>NZ_RCZA01000001.1 GCF_006438925.1 Pseudomonas mandelii
TTTTCAAAGTTTCCTTTGCAACTTCAACCACTTGCGCTTCCGATCTCTCGTTAGCGGGAGGCGAATTCTACAGCGTTACTCGCTGCTGTCAACACCTCTTTTACACCGCTTTCGACCGAGAAGATCGAATCGTTAAAAGAGCCAAACAACCTCGCTCTTTCAACTCCTTCTGGGCTTCGATGACCTGAAGCAACTCGCTGTCGAAAACTGCGTAACTCATTGTTTACCAAGGAGTTTTCCGTTTCGACTGCGCCGGAAGTGGGGCGAATTATAGACTTCCAGAATCTGCCGTCAACCCCTAATTTGAGCTTTATTCGGATTTGAGCGTAATACGCGCAAATGCCTTCTTCCCAGCCTGGCAAACATGGGTCGCACCCAGTACGTATATAAAGGTGCGATCGACAACCTCACCATCGATACGCACACCACCAGAACCTAGAAGGTCTCGCGCGACAGCCGAGTTCTTGACCAGACCTGCCTTATTAAGGACAGCAGCAATCGGCATGTCTTCAGTAGCAGTCAATTCAATCTCTGGCAGATCGTCCGGCAGCTCGCCTTCCTTCATACGGTTACCCGCCGCACGGTGAGCATTGGCCGCAGCCTCTTCACCATGGAAACGCGCAACGATCTCTTCGGCCAGCTTGATCTTGATATCACGCGGATTGGCACCCGCCTCGACATCAGCACGGAATGCATTGATCTCATCCATGGAGCGGAAACTGAGCAATTCAAAGTAGCGCCACATCAGCGCATCTGGAATGGAAACCAGTTTGCCGTACATCACACCCGGCGCTTCCTGAATACCCACGTAGTTGCCCAAGGACTTGGACATCTTCTTCACACCATCCAGACCTTCGAGCAGCGGCATGGTCAGAATGCACTGAGCCTCCTGACCATATCCACGCTGCAGTTCACGCCCCATCAACAGGTTGAACTTCTGATCAGTACCACCCAGCTCGACATCCGCGCGCAAGGCTACCGAGTCGTAACCCTGAACCAGCGGGTAGAGAAACTCATGAATGGCAATTGGCTGATTGGTGGTGTAGCGCTTATAGAAGTCGTCGCGCTCAAGCATGCGAGCCACGGTGTACTGAGAAGTCAGGCGAATGAAATCGGCCGGCCCCATCTGATCCATCCAGGTGGAGTTGAACGCAACTTCGGTTTTCGCCGGATCAAGAATCTTGAAAACCTGGGTCTTGTAGGTCTCGGCATTCTCGAGAACCTGCTCGCGGGTAAGAGGAGGACGCGTAGCACTCTTACCGCTCGGATCGCCGATCATCCCGGTGAAGTCACCTATAAGGAAGATCACCTGATGCCCCAGCTCCTGGAACTGGCGCAGCTTATTAATAAGCACGGTATGACCCAGGTGCAAATCCGGCGCGGTCGGATCGAAGCCTGCCTTAATACGTAGCGGCTGGCCACGCTTGAGCTTTTCGATCAGCTCGGACTCGACCAACAGTTCTTCCGCACCACGTTTAATCAGCGCTAGCTGCTCTTCAACCGACTTCATAACAGACCCGCAAGGCTCGAATTCAAAGGGAACCAACCATACAAGATCGCGCGTCAAATACAAGTTTTGCCCGGCGCACGGACACCAATCCACAGACTCAGCGTTCGCGGACTTGCCTCAGGGATGATTTGGTTATATTTTATACAGTTATTTCATCTTCATCATGTCATTCATCTTTTCCAATTCATCTTTTTCAAAGTCAAAATTACCTATGACCAAAGAATCGTCTAAAGCGCCGCCGCTTTACCCGAAGACCCACCTGCTCGCAGCAAGTGGCATCGCCGCCCTTCTGAGCCTGGCGCTTCTGGTATTTCCTTCCAGTGATGTTGAAGCAAAAAAAACGACCCTGAGTCTTGAACTGGAAAGCCCTGCTGAACAACTGACACAAGATCAAGACGCTGCCGAAGCGGTCCAAGCCACAAATGAGCCAGCAGCGTCCCCTTTTGCACAGATCGAAAACAGCGCCGAAGAACCCCAGGAAACCGCTCAGGCCGCACCCGCGCCAGCACCTGTGATCGAAGAAAAAAAGTCTCCAAACCACAGGGAAGTGATCGTCTCTAAAGGCGATACCCTCTCCACCCTGTTTGAAAAAGTCGGCCTTCCTGCAGCTTCGGTGCATGAAGTGCTGGCCAGCGACAAGCAAGCCAAGCAGTTCAGCCAACTCAAGCACGGCCAGAAGCTTGAATTCGAACTGAGCCCCGATGGCCAGCTGACCAACCTTCACAGCAAGGTCAGCGACGTCGAAAGCATCACTTTGACCAAAAATGACAAGGGTTATGCATTCAACCGCATTACCGCAAAGCCTACCGTGCGCTCGGCCTATGTTCATGGCGTGATCAACAGCTCGCTGTCGCAGTCCGCTGCACGCGCCGGTTTGTCCCACAGCCTGACCATGGACATGGCCAGCGTGTTTGGCTATGACGTCGACTTCGCCCAGGATATTCGCCAGGGTGACGAGTTCGATGTCATCTACGAACAAAAAGTCGTCAACGGCAAGGCTGTCGGCAATGGCCCGATCCTTTCCGCTCGCTTCACTAACCGCGGCAAGACCTACACCGCCGTGCGTTACACCAATAAACAAGGCAACAGCAGCTACTACACTGCTGACGGCAACAGCATGCGCAAGGCGTTTATCCGTACCCCGGTGGACTTCGCACGCATCAGTTCGAAATTCTCAATGGGCCGCAAGCACCCGATCCTGAACAAGATCCGCGCTCACAAAGGCGTCGACTACGCAGCGCCGCGTGGCACTCCAATCAAGGCAGCCGGTGACGGCAAAGTGTTGTTGGCTGGTCGCCGTGGCGGCTACGGCAACACCGTGATCATCCAGCACGGCAATACCTACCGTACGCTGTACGGCCACATGCAGGGCTTTGCCAAAGGCGTGCAGACTGGCAGTAGCGTCAAACAAGGCCAGGTGATCGGCTACATCGGCACCACCGGACTTTCCACCGGACCGCATTTGCATTACGAGTTCCAGGTCAATGGCGTGCACGTCGACCCACTAGGCCAGAAAGTGGCGATGGCCGATCCGATCTCCAAAGCTGAACGCGCACGTTTCCTCGCGCAGAGCCAACCGCTGATGGCGCGCATGGATCAAGAGAAATCCACGCAGCTGGCTTCGAGCAAGCGCTAAGCCATGACGCTCTATATAGGTGTGATGTCCGGGACCAGCCTCGATGGCCTGGACATTGCCCTGGTCGAGCTGACCCCGGCAATCAAACTGATTGCCACGCAATACATTCCCATGCCTGACTCCCTGCGCACCGAGCTGCTTGGCTTGTGCGCCAGCGGCCCGGACGAGATTGCCCGCTCCGCCATCGCCCAGCAGAACTGGGTGAAACTGGCGGCACAGGGTATTCACACCCTTCTCGACCAACAAAAACTGAAACCCGAAGACATTCGCGCGATTGGCAGCCACGGCCAGACCATTCGCCACGAGCCGGCGCGCGGCTTCACCGTGCAGATTGGCAACCCTGCTCTTCTGACCGAGCTGACCAGCATCACCGTGGTCAGCGACTTTCGCAGCCGCGATGTTGCGGCTGGCGGACAAGGCGCCCCACTGGTCCCAGCCTTTCACGAAGCGTTGTTTGAAGAGCGAGCAGGTATCCGCGCGGTATTGAACGTTGGCGGGTTCAGCAACCTCAGCCTGATCGAGCCCGGCAAACCCGTAGCCGGTTTCGACTGTGGCCCAGGCAATGTTCTGCTGGATGCCTGGATTCACCAGCAACGTGGCGACAACTTTGATCGTGACGGTCAATGGGCTGCCAGCGGCAAGGTCCAACCGGTTCTGCTGAACGAACTGCTGAGTGATCCATTTTTCGTGACCAAAGGCCCGAAGAGCACCGGCCGCGAAGTATTCAACCTTGCATGGCTGACACAGCATCTATCGAAACTGTCGACCTTCGCCACCGAAGACGTGCAGGCAACCCTGCTTGAACTGACCGCCCTGACTATCGTCGAGTCACTGCAAAGCGCTCAATCAGATACCCAGGAACTGTTGGTCTGCGGCGGCGGCGCCCACAACGCCACGCTGATGAACCGCTTGGCCAGCTTGCTGCCGAACACCAAGGTCAGCAGCACCGCGGCTTACGGTGTAGACCCGGACTGGGTCGAAGCCATGGCCTTCGCCTGGCTCGCCCATTGCTGCCTCGAAGGCATCGCGGCCAATCGCCCGAGCGTCACCGGCGCGCGTGGCCTGCGCGTACTTGGCGCCATTTACCCTGCCTGACTAGCCATACCGAATCCCAGACAACAAAACGCCGCAGAGCCCTGAGGTCATGCGGCGCTTGGTGATGCGGTGATTGCGATCAGATCGAGAACGAAGAGCCGCAGCCACAGGTGGTGCTGGCGTTCGGATTCTTGATCACGAAGCGCGAACCTTCCAGACCTTCCTGATAATCCACCTCGGCACCTGCCAGGTACTGGAAGCTCATCGGATCAACGACCAGACTCACCCCTTCGCGCTCGACAATGGTGTCGTCATCGGCCACTTCTTCATCGAAGGTGAAGCCGTACTGAAAACCTGAACAACCGCCGCCCGTAACGAATACGCGCAGCTTCAAGCGATCATTCCCCTCTTCATCGACCAGGCTCTTCACCTTGTGCGCGGCACCGTGGGTGAATTGCAAAGCCGTGGGGGTGAAGGATTCGACGCTCATGCTAACTATCTCCCGGCGTTACGCCGCCATAATGCGTGATGACGGGCATTATCCGCTTCTCCTAGAAAATTGGTCAACTATTGTTACGGTATATCAATCAACCCAATCGTAAGCCCGGAATGCAAAAAGGCCCGTCAGACGGGCCTTTTTGCTGAACGGAATAAACCTTACGGCAGCATGCCTGCATGGGACAGACCCAAGCGCTCATCCAGACCGAACAGAATGTTCAGGTTCTGCACCGCCTGACCCGACGCGCCTTTGACCAGATTATCGATCACCGACAACACCACGACCAGATCCCCATCTTGTGGACGATGCACGGCAATACGGCAAACGTTGGCGCCGCGCACGCTGCGGGTTTCCGGATGACTGCCGGCCGGCATGACATCGACGAACGGTTCGTTGGCATAACGCTTTTCAAACAGCGCCTGCAGATCCACCGAGCGATCCACGACAGTTGCGTAGAGCGTCGAGTGAATGCCTCGAATCATTGGCGTCAGGTGCGGAACGAAGGTCAGACCGACGTCCTTGCCCGCTGCACGACGCAGACCCTGGCGGATTTCCGGCAGGTGACGGTGACCTTTGACGGCGTAGGCCTTCATGCTTTCTGACGTCTCGGAGTACAGCGAACCTACAGACGCGCCACGACCGGCACCACTGACGCCGGATTTGCAGTCAGCGATCAAGCGCGTGGTATCGGCCAGACCTGCTTCAAGCAATGGCAGGAATCCCAATTGCGTAGCCGTCGGGTAGCAACCCGGCACGGCGATCAGACGAGCCTGCTTGATCTGCTCGCGATTGACTTCCGGCAAGCCATAGACAGCCTCGTCCAGCAGTTCCGGCGCGCCATGCGGCTGACCGTACCACTTCGCCCACTCATCGGCGTCTTGCAGACGGAAGTCCGCCGACAGGTCGATGACCTTGGTGCCAGCAGCCAGCAACTCGCCAGCCAGCGCATGGGCAACACCGTGGGGCGTGGCGAAGAACACCACGTCGCAAGCACCCAGCGTCTTGATGTCCGGAACGCTGAATGCCAGACCATCGTAATGACCGCGCAGGTTCGGATACATATCAGCCACGGCCAGACCGGCCTCGGATCGGGAAGTGATGACGACCACTTCTGCTTGCGGATGCTGCGCCAACAGACGCAGCAGTTCGACACCGGTGTAACCCGTGCCGCCGACGATACCGACCTTGACCATAAACCTGCCCTCAACGAACCCACTGGAAAGCCGTCGATAATAGGGTGCGTATCGTCCTGCGACAACCGGCAAGGTGACGTGCGGCGGCTCAAGCCTCTACTATCCGGGCTACCGTGAACCTGGGAATAACTAAAAATGCTTTATCTGTGGCTCAAAGCGCTTCACATCGTCAGCATGGTCTGCTGGTTTGCCGGCCTGTTTTACCTGCCGCGCCTGTTCGTCTATCACGCTCAAAGCGAAGACACCGTCAGCAAGGAACGCTTCAGCCTCATGGAGCGCAAGTTGTACCGAGGCATCATGGGCCCGGCGATGATCGCCACCCTGGTATTCGGCATCGCACTGATCGCCCTCAACCCCGGCATCTTCAGCCAAGGCGCGTGGATACACGCCAAGTTGACCCTGGTGGTGATCCTGATCGGCTACCACCACATGTGCGGCGCCCAGGTGAAACGTTTTGCCCGTGGCGAGAACACCCGCAGTCATGTCTTTTATCGCTGGTTCAATGAAGTGCCGGTTCTGATATTGCTGGCCATTGTGATTCTGGTCGTCGTTCGGCCGTTCTAACGCCAATAAGCACAACTCACCGGGGTACTTCCAATGTCGCTGCCCGCTCTGCTCGAACAGCGTTTGCGTCTGCCAGTGGTGGCAGCGCCAATGTTCCTGATCTCCAACCCGCAACTGGTGCTCGCCTGCTGCCGTAATGGTGTGGTGGGCAGCTTTCCTGCGCTGAACCAGCGCGAGAGCAGCGGCTTCAAGGCCTGGCTGGAAGAGATCGAAGCAGGGTTGGCGACACTGGAGAATCCGGCGCCTTATGCGGTGAACCTGATCGTCCACAACAGCAACCCGCGGCTGCAAGCGGACCTGGCGATCTGCATCGAGCACAAAGTGCCGATTGTGATCACCAGTCTCGGCGCCGTGAAAGAACTGGTCGATGCAGTGCACAGCTATGGCGGTCTGGTGTTCCATGACGTGACGACTCGTCGCCACGCAGAGAAAGCCGCCGAGGCCGGGGTCGACGGTTTGATCGCCGTGGCAGCAGGCGCCGGTGGACACGCCGGAACCTGGAGCCCGTTCTCGCTGATTGCCGAAATACGCCAGTTCTTCGACAAGACCCTGCTGCTGGCCGGTTGCCTGAACCACGGCCACGAGATTCTCGCGGCACAACTGCTCGGTGCGGATCTGGCCTACTTCGGTACGCGATTTATCGGCACAACCGAAAGTCATGCACCTGACGCCTATAAAGAGATGCTGCTGACTTCCAGAGCCGCGGACATCGTCCATACTCCAGCGGTGTCGGGCATACCCGCGAGCTTTATGCGTCAGAGCCTTGAGGCAGCGGGTTTCGACATGGCAGCGCTGCAAGGCAAAGGTGAGGTGGACTTCGGCTCCAAACTCAAGCCCGCAAGCGATGAAGCCAAAGCCTGGAAAACCGTCTGGTCCGCAGGCCAGGGTGTCGGCGAGATCGATGACCTGCCAAGTGTCGATCAATTGGTCGCTCGCCTTGACGCCGAGTACCGCAAAGCACTGGAGCTGGCGGCAGCGCTGCCCAAGCGCTGGCCACGCTGACAGGAAAACTTGGCCAGCCCATTCCGGCTGGCTTTACACTCAATCCGCAATACTCCCTAAAACATTCGCGACAAGGATGCCTCGCAATGAGCGAAAACCGTTTCAAGATCGTGTTCGACGGCGCTCTGCTGCCAGGTGTTGACGTCACCACCGCCAAGCTCAATCTCGCCGAGTTGTTCAAAAGCGATGTGACTGCCATCGAGCGACTGTTCAGTGGCAAGCCGGTTGCACTCAAACGCGACCTGTCCCAGGCCGATGCGCAGACTTATCTCCAGGCGCTGACCAAAACCGGTATCGATGCCCGGATCGAATCCGAACCCTCGATCGAGCTGAACCTGGCTGACGTTCATGAACACGCCCCTGCCGTCGCGGCAGATCCCGAATCCCCTTACGCACCACCCCAGGCTCCCGTTGGCGAAGCCGTGCCTGCGTTTTCCACACTCAAGCCGTTCAGCTTCGAGGGTCGGATCGGCCGCTTGCGTTATCTGGCCTGGACGATGTCGCTGACGCTGGTGACCCTTAGTGTTGGCGCTGTACTTGCTGTTTTCGGCTTGGCCCTCATCACTACGGACTCGACCGCCGGCCTGATTCTCGGTGGCTTACTGGCCTTTATTCTCTTCGTGGCGCTCGCGTTCGTCAGCATTCAGTTCAGTGTCCAGCGTCTGCACGATATCGGCTGGTCTGGCTGGCTCTGGCTGCTGACCCTCGTGCCGTTCGTGGGCAGCATCTTTCCGTTCGTGATGATGATCGCGCCGGGTAATAACACCGCCAATCGATACGGTGCGCCATCACCGCCCAACAGCACCGCGGTCAAGATCCTGTCGTCACTGTGGCTGGTGTTTATCGCGATCCTGTTCATCGGCGGACTGACCGGTGGCCTTACTACCCTCCAGAGCGAATACGAAAGCGCCACCCAAAGCAGCTATGAAAGTGACTCCGTGACCACCGAAGAGATCGAAGATCAAACCGCCGTGGAAGCAGAGCCAGCGCCAAATTCAGCCGACGATGCAGCCGAAGAAGCCCAGCCCCCTGTAGACTCTGCGAAAGAATGAACAGCGCTCCCCGCCCGTGACACCTGCGTCGCCGGCGCGGAGCTGTTGCGATGGAGAAATGCATGACCCGTTACGCTCTGATCACTGGCGCTTCCAGCGGCATCGGCCTGGCGATGGCCGAAGCGCTGGCCCGGCGCGGCCGCAGCCTGATTCTGGTGGCCCGTCAGCGTGATCAGCTGGAAAGTATTGCGATTGAACTGACTCAACGTTTTGGCGTGGAAGTGTTGTTCCGAGCCTGCGACCTTGGCGAGCCGCTACGGCTGTCCGGTTTTCTGCTGGAGCTGGAGGAAGGTGATCGACAGATCGATTTGCTGGTCAATTGCGCCGGCATCGGCACCTGCGGCCCTTTCCTGGCTCAGGACTGGATGACCGAGCAGGACCTGATCGAAGTGAACATCCTCGCACTCACTCGCCTGTGTCACGCGATCGGCAACAGTATGGCGCTGCAGGGCGGCGGACAAATTTTGAATGTCGCCTCGGTGGCGGCGTTCTATCCCGGCCCGTGGATGAGTACTTATTACGCCAGTAAGGCTTATGTGCTGCACTTTTCCGAAGGGTTGCGCGTCGAACTGAAAAAATGCGCGGTCAAGGTGTCGGTGCTCTGCCCCGGCCCTACCCGCACGGCGTTTTTCCGCACCGCGCAATTGGACACTGCCAAACTGGTCGACAGCAAAATACTGATGAACCCCGAGGAAGTCGCGCTCTACACCGTCCGGGCTCTGGAGAAAAATCGCGCCATCATTATTCCCGGTCGACGCAACCGCTGGCGCGCCTTCCTGCCACGGCTCGGCTCGCGCTGGCTGACCCGGACAATCGCAGGCATGGTCAACAAGGCTTATTGCCCGCGCTGATCGCCCCTCAAGGTAAAAGGCTGGGCTCGGGCATAACCCATGGTTACACTCAGGCCAGCCCAAACAACGGAGAAAACAGCTGTGGATACTCTGTTCACCAAGATCATCAACCGGGAAATCCCGGCGAATATCATTTACGAGGACGACCAGGTACTGGCCTTCCACGACATCGCCCCACAGGCACCCGTGCATTTTCTGGTGATCCCGAAAAAAGCGGTGCGCACGCTTAACGACCTGGCCGAGGACGACAAGGCATTGGCTGGACATATTCTGTTCACCGCCCAGCGTCTGGCCCTGGAACTGGGTTGCGAAGAGGGCTTCCGCGTGGTCATGAACTGCAATCCACTGGGTGGGCAGACCGTCTATCACATACATATGCATGTATTGGGTCAGCGCCAGATGCATTGGCCGCCGGGCTGATTGCAGTAAGCCCTGTGGGGGCGGGCAATCCCGCGCCCACACGCACCTGCGTCGTAATGACCCAGCGCAAACCTTCCCCGGCCGATTGGGTTAAACTGGCCGCCGAGATTCTTCCCGGAGGTCAGCATGACTACCCAACGTCACTACTCGCCGATTGACCGCCTTCTGCTGCAAGCCGATGCCGCGATGCGTACCTTGCTGCCCTTCAGTGGTCAGCCGTACCGTCCTTCGCCCGCTATCGTGCAGCCGGATGCGCAAATGAGTGACGAAGACACCCGGCACGTCGCCGGTCTGATGCGCATCAACCATACCGGCGAAGTCTGTGCCCAGGCGCTGTATCAAGGTCAGGCCCTGACCGCCAAGCTGCCGCAAGTGCGCGCCTCCATGGAACATGCCGCTGAAGAAGAAATCGACCACCTGGTCTGGTGCGAACAACGCATAAAACAGTTGGGCAGCCACACCAGTATTCTCAATCCGCTGTTCTATGGCATGTCGTTCGGGATTGGCGCGGTGGCCGGGTTGATCAGCGATAAAGTCAGCCTGGGTTTCGTTGCCGCGACCGAGCATCAGGTGTGTAAACACCTCAACGAACACCTTGAGCAACTGCCCGCCGAGGACGAAAAGTCCCGGGCGATCCTCGAGCAGATGCGCATTGATGAAGAACACCACGCCGAAAGCGCGCTGGAGGCTGGGGGTTTCCGCTTCCCGGCACCGGTGAAGTTCGGCATGAGCCTGATGGCCAAGGTCATGACCAAAAGTACTTACCGGATCTGATCCCCCTCTCAAAAAAAATCCCGGGCACAAAAAAGGGCGCTTTCAGCGCCCTTTCTTTTTGCTCGCAGAAAATCAGCTCGGCATGTTGCGCGCGTAGAAGATTTCCAGCATTTCGTGTTTCACACGCTCGGTCACCTGAGCACGCTGCTCTGCGGACAGGCTGCTGGTGGCGTCGCCGAACAGGTAGTTATCCAATTCGAAGTTCTTCAGCAGCATTTTGGTGTGGAACAGGTTTTCCTGGTAAACGTTCACGTCGGTCATCTGGTACGCGTTGCGGGTGTCTTCGGAAAGGTAGTTCTGAATCGAGTTGATCTCGTGGTCGATGAAGTGCTTTTTGCCTTCCACGTCGCGGGTGAAACCGCGCACACGATAATCCACGGTCACGATGTCCGAATCGAACTGGTGGATCAGGAAGTTGAGCGCCTTGAGCGGTGAAATGACGCCACAGGTCGACACATCAATGTCCACACGGAATGTCGCGATGCCATCGTCCGGATGGATTTCCGGGTAGGTGTGCACCGTGATGTGGCTCTTGTCGAGGTGGGCCAGGATAATTTCAGGCAGCGGGCCCGGGGACTCTTCGATCTGACTGTCGGTAGGGGTCACCGGCTCTTCAGAGATCAGAATCGTGACACTGGCGCCCTGGGGTTCATAGTCCTGACTGGCGATGTTCAGGATGTTGGCACCAATGATATCGACAACTTCTGTGAGGATCTGCGTCAGGCGCTTGGCGTTGTACTCTTTATTGATGTACTCGACGTAAGCCTGTTGGTCCTGCGGGGTTTCCGCATAGCAGATGTCATAGATGTTGAAGCTCAAGGTCTTTGTCAGGTTATTGAACCCGTGGAGCTTGAGTTTGCTTTTCACCGTTAAAAACTCTCTATGTATTGCGGCCCGGCCGCATGATCAAGCATGCCCGTCAGATGCGTACGATGCACCTGCGTAGGACGGTTAACACCTCTTCGCAATGTCGATTTTGGTTGTATGTCCGGGTGCGCGGCCTGTCGGCGGACGGGCTACTACCCTGAAAAAGTGGCGCATTGTGCAGACGTCAGCTTGGGATCGCCACAGTCTGCACTGCCTTTATGATAGTTGAATGTCGATTCAACCGAGCTCGATGATCTCGTAGTCATGGGTAATTACCACGCCAGCCGCACCAAGCATGATCGACGCCGAGCAATACTTCTCGGCAGACAGCTCGATGGCGCGCTTGACCTGGGCTTCTTTCAAGCCGCGGCCCTTGACCACGAAGTGCATGTGGATCTTGGTGAAAACCTTCGGATCTTCGGTGGCACGCTCGGCTTCGAGGAAAGCTTCGCAGCTTTCAACGGCCTGACGGGACTTCTTGAGGATGCTGACCACGTCGAAATTGCTGCAACCGCCAACACCCAGCAGGAGCATTTCCATCGGCCGGACACCCAGGTTGCGACCGCCGGCATCGGGCGGACCGTCCATGACCACGACATGACCGCTGCCGGATTCGCCGAGGAACATGGCTTCGCCAGCCCATTGGATGCGTGCCTTCATCGCCAAGACTCCACTGTATAAAAAAGGGTCGCCAGCTTAGCACAGGGGCCTTGATTGACGACGCCTCGCCTTCCTACGACGCAAGCCGCTGAGCTGTAGGTAAATTCTCGAATATTGCAGGAAGTGTCTGTTAAGCTGGCGCCAATTCACTGGCGCATAGCCAGCTTTGTAGCAACCTCAGCGACTCATAAGAAAACCAAACACACCGTGAAGTCTTTTCGGGATACAACCATGGTTGCTATTACCCCAACACCCAAGATCAAGAACCTCGACAAGCTGCTGATGCACTGCCAGCGCCGTCGTTATGCGGCCAAAAGCAACATCATTTGTGCCGGCGACCGCTCGGACACACTGTTCTTCATCATCAAGGGTTCGGTCACCATCCTGATCGAGGATGACGATGGCCGTGAAATGATCATTGCCTACCTGAACTCCGGAGACTTTTTCGGCGAGTTGGGCCTGTTCGAACAGGCCGGCCTGGAACAGGAACGCAGCGCCTGGGTGCGCGCCAAGATCGAATGCGAAGTCGCGGAGATCAGCTACGCGAAATTCCGCGAGCTGTCCCAACAGGATCCAGACATTCTTTACGTGCTCAGCGGACAAATCGCACAGCGGCTGCGCAACACCACCCGCAAAGTGGGTGACCTTGCATTCTTCGACGTAACCGGCCGCGTCGCACGCTGCCTCTTGGAACTGTGCAAGCAGCCAGATGCAATGACCCATCCCGATGGCATGCAGATCAAGGTGACCCGTCAGGAGATCGGGCGGATTGTCGGTTGTTCACGTGAGATGGTCGGTCGCGTACTCAAGGACCTGGAAGAACGCAACCTGGTGGACGTCAAAGGCAAGACCATGGTGGTCTTCGGTACGCGCTAAACCCTGAACATGTCTGCCAGCAACTCGCGGTACAACGTGTCGAGCCGCCCCAACGCATCAGGTGCTGCATATTTTTCATGAAGAGCAATGTGGCTCTCGGCGCGAACTCGCTGCTCCAGGCCACAGGCTTCATTGAACCGGTTAACCGCCGCCACCATCGACTCACGCTCGTTATCGAGCAACAAAGCACCATGCACCAACCCTACCGGACGCGTACCGCCCTTGCTCTGGCGCCAGCGTTGAGCCGTGCCGACCATCTTGCGCCCATCAAGGTTGACGTTGAAACGCCCATCACAGAACGCACCCTCTATTTCGCCCAAAGACGAAACGCCGCCCAGTTCATCGAGTAACTGACAAATCGGATCGCACAGCCGGCGATAACCGGTTTCGATGCGGTTCTGGTCACCCTCGCTACGCGGTGGCGCGTAGACCAGTGCGATGTTGATCGTTGAGGCCGATTGCGGCACCGGTTCACCGCCGGTTTCACGCAACAACACCGGCCAACCTGCCGCAGCCGACACTTCGCACGCGGCCTCAAACCCAGGCAGACGATTCAATCGTCGCGGCATGACCAGCGCCCGGTCATTGGGCTGCCAGAACAACAGCCCAAACTCCGAATCGCCGGTGCACACATGGGCCAACAGATCCTGCTCGGCGAGCAGGCCGGCTTCGACGGTCAAGGCGATGGGCTGGGTCATGGCAGTAGACATCCTTTGTTTGGGGTATAAAAAAGCCGGCATCGCCGGCTTCTTCATTAAGTCACGTTCAGTCGAGTGTAGAACCGCTCACCGCGATACCACGCTCAGGAAAGAACAGACGCTGCAGCTCGGTGCCCGGACTTTCGGCGCGCATGAACGCTTCGCCAACCAGGAACGCGTACACATCGCTGATTTCCATCAGTTCAACATCGGCCCGGTTGAGAATGCCACTTTCGGTGATCACCAAGCGATCACGCGGGATACGCGGCAACAGATCGAGGGTGGTTTCCAGATTGACTTCGAAGGTGTGCAGGTTGCGGTTGTTCACGCCGATCAACGGAGTGTCCAGGGTTTTCAAGGCCCGCTCCAGCTCGTCGCCATCGTGAACTTCTACCAGCACATCGAGGCCGACACTTTTAGCGACGGCAGCCAACTCGGCCATTTTCACGTCATCCAGTGCGGAGACGATCAGCAGCACGCAGTCGGCGCCCAACGCTCGGGCTTCAATGATCTGGTACGGATCGATCATGAAGTCCTTGCGGATCACCGGCAGTTTGCACGCCGCCCGCGCCTGTTGCAGATACGCATCGGCGCCCTGGAAGTAATCGATATCGGTGAGCACCGACAGGCAGGTCGCGCCACCCTTCTCGTAACTCTTGGCGATGTCGGCGGGAACGAAGTTCTCGCGGATAACGCCTTTGCTCGGTGAAGCCTTCTTGATTTCTGCAATGACCGCTGGCTGCTTGAGCTTGGCCTGAGCCAACAATGCCTTGGCAAAACCACGGGGTGCATCGGCCGCCTTGGCCAGACTTTCCAGCTCCGCCAGGCTTACGCGAGCGCTACGCTCGGCGACTTCCTGGACTTTACGGGCCAGAATGTTTTCCAGAACCGTCGGTACACTCATCCCTCATTCTCCACTTTGAATACCGCGGTAAATGCACCCAACTCCTCCAGTTTTTCCCGAGCGAGGCCTGTGTGCAGCGCATCGTGCGCCAGGGCAACGCCTTCTTTCAAACTGCTGGCATGGTCGGCGGCGTACAGCGCGGCGCCGGCATTGAGCATAATCATTTCCGCGGCTTTCTGACCGTTCTCGGTCTTGCGCTTGCCCAGGGCATCGCGAATCAGCTCGAGGGAAGCCGCCGGGCTATCCACTGCCAGACCGTGCAGGCTCTGGCTTTTCATGCCCAGGTCTTCTGGTTCGACCCAATACTCGGTGATCTGGTCATCCTTCAATTCCGCTACAAAGGTTGGCGCCGCCAGACTGAACTCGTCCAGGCCATCCTTCGAGTGCACCACCAGCACGTGCTTGCTACCCATACGTTGCAAGACTTCGGCCAGTGGCCGGCACAACGCCTGATTGAACACGCCCACCACCTGATGCTTCACGCCGGCCGGATTCGTAAGCGGGCCGAGCATGTTGAACAGCGTGCGCAAGCCCAGATCCCGGCGGGGGCCGGCGGCGTGCTTCATGGCGCTGTGATGGGTCTGGGCGAACATGAAACCGATGCCGACGTTGTCGATGCAGCGCGCCACTTGAACCGGGGTCAGGTTCAAGTAGATACCCGCCGCCTCCAGCAAATCGGCGCTGCCGCTTTTGCCCGAGACTGCACGGTTACCGTGCTTGGCGACGGTGCAACCGGCCGCCGCGACCACGAACGAGGAAGCGGTCGAGACGTTGAAGATATTCGCACCGTCACCGCCGGTACCCACCACATCGACGACGCCGTCGAGGGTCTTGAGTTCGACCTTGTCCGCCAGCTCGCGCATGACCGACACGGCGCCGACGATCTCGTCGATGCTTTCACTCTTCATGCGCATGGCCATCATGAACGCGCCGATCTGCGCATCCGTGCATTGACCGGTCATGATTTCGCGCATGACATCGCGCATCTCATCGGTGCTGAGGTCGAGCTGTTCGACGATACGGCTCAGGGCTGTCTTGATATTCATGAAAAGTCCTTAGCGCGTGCCGCCGGTTTGTTTGAGGAAATTAGCGAACAGCTCGTGACCCTGTTCGGTGAGGATCGACTCAGGGTGAAACTGGACGCCCTCGATGTTCAGTGTCTTGTGGCGCAGGCCCATGATCTCGTCGACCGAACCGTCTTCAAGCTGAGTCCAGGCGGTCAGCTCCAGGCAATCGGGCAGGGTTTCGCGTTTGACGATCAGTGAATGATAGCGGGTGACTGTCAGCGGATGGTTCAGGCCTTCAAATACGCCTTTGTCCTCGTGGAACACCGGGCTGGTTTTGCCGTGCATGACCTGACGGGCGCGCACCACATCGCCGCCAAAAGCCTGGCCGATGGACTGATGCCCCAGGCAGACGCCCAGAATCGGCAATTTACCGCCAAAATGTTTGATCACATCAATCGACACGCCTGCTTCGTTCGGCGTGCAAGGGCCGGGTGAAACGACGATCCGCTCAGGGTTGAGGGCTTCGATTTCGGCAATGGTGAGCTCATCGTTGCGCACGACTTTGACCTGGGAGCCGAGCTCACCGAGGTATTGCACAACGTTGTAAGTAAAAGAGTCGTAGTTATCGATCATCAGCAACATGGCGTTAAGAACCTCTTGAATTCACTGACTTTAATACAGCCTTCGAATGATTTACCCGCAGCGTCCTGCACTTTGTCAGTCGCTGGAGTCGCGCTGCAAAGCGGTTTGTCTTGCGGGTAAAGAAGGCAAAGCGGTAAAGATCCGGCCGGGCCGGCAGAAGGATTCAGGCGCGCCAACGCCAACGGGCGTGTGCCTTGATGACTTGATCCAGAAGTTTGCTGACGATCAACACGGGGAAGGTCTCATTTATACGTCTCGGCACAGTAACTTAGCTGGGCAGAGCGTGCAATATGGGGCGATCGAAGCTCTTGAAACAATTGACGGGTTCGCGCCGAACGGCAACAGCCTCTATAGTTTTTGGCACTGTCGTTTTGCTTACTACAACAATAACAAACGGACTTGCTCATGATCAGACAGACATTGGCTGTACCGCTTGCCGGCTGCCTGCTCGCTATAGCCTGCACCCAGGCGATCGCGGCGCCCAACCCTTATTCGAATTTCATCGTCTTCGGCGACAGCCTCAACGATGCCGGGCAGTTTACCGACTCGGGCGGCCCTCCCGGCTCGACCCTGCGCTTCACCAACCGGACCGGCCCGGTTTACCAGGACGGCAGCGGCGAAGCCTACTCCGCCAACTCGACCCAACTGCTGGGTGGAAGGCTCGGGTTTTCACCGGACCAGACGGCCGCTTCAACCTCGGCGGCGCGTGCGAACCAGGGCCTGCCGGACGGGAACAACTGGGCCGTTGGCGGTTACCGCACGGACCAGATCCTCGACTCGATCACCACCGCATCTGCCACGGGTGAACGCACGCGTTCGGGCTATCTGCCGACAAACAACTTCAGCGCCGATCCGAATGCGCTGTATTACATCTCCGGGGGCGGGAACGATTTTCTTCAGGGACGTGTACAAAGTGGCGCTCAGGCGAATGCCGCTGCGGATCGACTGGCCAACAGCGTCCAGGTTCTGCAAACCGCCGGCGCCCGGTACATTGTGGTCTGGCTGCTGCCCGACCTGGGTTTGACGCCCGCCATCAATGGCACGCCCCAGCAGACACCCACCTCACTGCTGAGCTCTGCCTTCAACCGGCAACTGGTCACCCGTCTCGCGGGGATCGATGCCGAAATCATCCCGTTGAACATTCCGCTGCTGTTGCAGGAAACCTTCGCCGATCCGGCTCGATTCGGTTTTGCTACAGGCCAGAACCTGACGGCGACTTGCTTCAGCGGTAACAGCTGCACCGAAAACCCTACGTATGGCATCAACAGTGCCACCCCGGACCCCAGCAAGCTGATTTATAACGATGGGGTTCATCCGACCGAAGCCGGGCAGAAACTGATTTCCGACTACGCCTATTCCTTACTGGCAGCACCTTGGGAGCTGACGTTGTTGCCGGAAATGGCCCACGCTACCTTGCGTGCGCACCAGGATGAACTGCGCAGCCAATGGCAATCGGACTGGGAGAACTGGCAGGCGGTCGGCCAATGGCGCGCGATTGTCGCCGGTGGCGGCCAGCATCTGGATGTCGATAGCCAAAGCAGCGGCGCCAGCGCTGATGGCAGCGGTTACAACCTGAACATCGGCGGCAGCTATCGTCTCAATGACGCCTGGCGCGTCGGTGTGGCGGCGGGTTTCTATCGTCAGAACCTGGAAGCAGGCAATAACGATTCGGACTACAAACTCAACAGCTACCTGGCCACCGCCTTCGCCCAGTTCCAGCAGAATCGCTGGTGGGCCGATGCCGCGTTGACCGGCGGCAAGCTGGATTACGACAACCTCAAACGCAAATTCGATCTGGGTGCCAGCGAAGGAGCGGAAAAAGGCGATACCGATGGCTATCTGTGGGCCTTCAGCACACGGGTTGGCTACGACATTGCGCAACCGGGCAGCGAGTGGCACTTGTCGCCCTTCATCAGCGCCGATTACGCAAAAGTGGAAGTCGACGGCTATTCGGAAAACAGCACTCGTTCCACGGCGCTGACCTTTGATGATCAGACTCGCGATTCAAAACGTCTGGGCGCCGGTCTGCAGGGTAAGTATCAGATCACCCCGCAGACTCAAGTGTTCGGCGAATACGCGTATGAGCGTGAATACGAGGATGACACTCAGAAAGTAAACATCGCGCTCAACAGCCTGCCATCCCTGGACTTCAAACTGGACGGCTATACACCGCAAAGCCACTTGAATCGCGTGAGCCTGGGGGTCAGCCACAAGTTGACGGCCGATCTGGCGCTGCGCGGTGGGTATACGCTCCGCAAGGATGATGACTTTACCCAGCAAGGGCTTACCGTTGGGGTTGCGTTGGACTTCTGATCCGGCAAACAGCAGGCACAAAAAACGCGGCTCCCTCACAGGTGCCGCGTTTTTTTATGCTGGTGAAGTCGTTGTGGGAGCGAGCCTCCTCGCGAAAGCGGTGGGTCAGACAACATCAATGTTGGCTGTGCTGGCCTCTTCGCGAGCAGGCTCGCTCCCACAGATTTTGCGTGAACTCAGCTTTCCGGGGTTTGTTCAGCCAGGGCCACTGCACGGAACATCGCGCGGCGCTTGTTCAGGGTTTCTTCCCATTCCAGCGCCGGCACCGAGTCGGCAACGATGCCGCCCCCGGCCTGCACGTGCAGTTCGCCGTTCTTGATCACCGCGGTGCGGATCGCGATTGCGGTGTCCATGTTGCCGTTCCAGGCGAAGTAGCCGACCGCGCCGCCGTAGACTCCACGCTTGACCGGTTCCAGTTCGTCGATGATTTCCATCGCGCGAATCTTCGGTGCGCCAGACAAGGTGCCCGCCGGCAGAATCGCCCGCAATGCGTCCATCGCCGTCAACCCGGCCTTCAATTGACCGGTGACGTTGGACACGATGTGCATCACATTGGAATAACGCTCGATCACCATCTTTTCAGTGAGTTTCACCGAACCGATTTCCGAGACCCTACCGGTGTCGTTACGGCCCAGGTCGATCAGCATCAAGTGCTCGGCAATTTCCTTGTCGTCGGACAGCAGGTCTTTTTCCAGCGCCAGGTCGGCCTCTTCGTTGGCGCCCCGAGGACGGGTGCCGGCGATCGGGCGCACGGTGATCAGGTTGTCTTCGACCCGCACCAGCACTTCCGGCGAACTGCCGACGACGTGGAAGTCGCCGAAGTTGAAGAAGTACATATAAGGCGTCGGGTTGAAGCAACGCAGCGCCCGGTACAGATCGATCGGCGCAGCCTTGAAGTCGATCGACATGCGCTGGGACGGCACGACCTGCATGCAGTCACCGGCCAGGATGTATTCCTTGATGGTGTCGACGGCTTTTTCGTAATCGTCCTGGGTGAAGCTCGAACGAAACACCGGATCAGCAGACTGTTGCTTGCTGAAATCCAGGCCACGGCGCGGGGTGATGGGCTGACGGAGTTTTTCCAGCAGCTCTTCCAGACGCGCCTGACCTTGTTCGAAAGCATCGTCTTGCGAGGGATCGGCCAGAACAATCGCGTGCATCTTGCCGGCGAGGTTGTCGAACACCACTACCGCGTCGGAAACCATCAGCAGAATGTCCGGTACGCCCAACGGATCCGGGTTCGGGCACTTGCCCAGACGCTTCTCCACATAGCGCACGCAGTCGTAACCGAAGTAACCCACCAGACCGCCATTGAAGCGCGGCAGGCCAGGGATGGTCGGCACGTTGTAGCGGGCTTTGAATGCTTCGACGAACGCCAGCGGATCTTCAGCCTCATGGCTTTCGATCTCGATGCCGTCGTGGGTCACGCTGACGTGATGGTCGTGAACCCGCAGCACGGTGCGGCACGGCAAGCCGATGATCGAGTAACGCCCCCACTTCTCCCCGCCCTGCACCGACTCCAGCAGATAGGAGTTGGGCTCGTCGGCCAGTTTCAGGTAGATCGACAGCGGCGTGTCGAAGTCGGCCAGGGTTTCGCAGGCAAGCGGGATGCGGTTGTAGCCGGCAGCGGCCAAACGCAGGAATTCTTCGCGGATCATGGGGTAGCCTCGTGGCTTGAGGGTCTAACAGTCAGGTATGCAAACGCGCCGGCAGGCCGGCCAGGAACAAGTCAGGCGCGCCAACGCCAGCGGGCCAGGGCCTTGATGACTTTCATCCAGAGTTTGCGAGTGACCACCACGATGGCGTTTCCAGAAGGGGGTTGAACAGCGTCGGGCAACGTTATCTCAGCGGCCGGATCCAGGCAACCGCGAATTAACTTGCGCAGATCGTCGATCACCAGCGCCGGCGACTCTTCGGCAATCGGCCGGCCGTGGTTATAGCCGTAACTGAGCGCCACACATTTGACCCCCGCCGCTTTCGCCGCCAGCACATCGCTGCGCGAATCGCCGACGAACAAGGATTGCGACGCCGGGATGTTGGTCATTTTCATCACGAAAAACAGCGCTGCCGGGTCCGGCTTTTTCTGTGGCAGGGTGTCGCCGCCGATGATCAAGCGGAAATAACGGCCGATTTTCATCTGATCCAGCAGCGGCGCGACGAAACGCTCCGGTTTGTTGGTGATCAGCGCCATCTCGACTCCCTGCTTGTGCAGCCATTTCAGGGTATCGCGCACGCCGGGGTAGACCACCGTCAGCTCGTGACCGTCCTCATAAAAGCCGTTGAACAGCTCCAGGGCATGCTCGGCTTCGACCTCATCGACACCCTCGGCGTCGATGTGGTTGGCCAAGGCCCGGCGTACCAGCGTGTGCACGCCGTTGCCCACCCACTCACGCACCGATTCGATGCCGGCAGGTTTTCGCCCGAGTTTGAGCAGCATGTTATCCACAGCCGCTGCGAGGTCGGGGACCGAATCGACCAGCGTGCCATCCAGATCGAACATCACCAGCCGCGGCAGAGACCCCGGGAACAACTGCTCAAAGCCACTCATGGGCGGGTCAGCGCCAGTTCGGAACGCATCTTTTCAATCACCTCTTGGTAGTTCGGTGCATTGAAGATCGCCGAGCCCGCGACGAAGGTGTCAGCGCCAGCAGCGGCGATTTCACGAATGTTGTTCACGTTCACGCCGCCGTCGATTTCCAGGCGGATGTCACGCCCGGAAGCATCGATCAGCGCCCGCGCTTCACGCAACTTGTCGAGGGTGCCGGGGATGAACTTCTGCCCGCCGAAGCCTGGGTTGACGCTCATCAGCAGGATCATGTCGACCTTGTCCATCACGTACTTGAGCACGTCCAGCGGGGTCGCCGGGTTGAACACCAGGCCCGACTTGCAGCCACCTTCGCGGATCAGTTGCAGGGAGCGGTCGACGTGCTGCGTGGCTTCCGGGTGAAAAGTGATGTAGGTCGCGCCGGCTTCGATGAAGTCACCGACGATGCGGTCCACCGGGCTGACCATCAGGTGCGCGTCGATCGGCGCAGTCACGCCGTACTTGCGCAGCGCCGCACATACCATCGGGCCGATGGTCAGGTTCGGCACGTAGTGGTTGTCCATGACATCGAAGTGCACGAAGTCGGCGCCAGCGGCCAGGACGTTGTCCACTTCTTCACCCAGGCGGGCGAAGTCGGCGGAGAGAATCGACGGAGCAATTACGAAGGGCTGCATGACGCACCTTTTTTGAGCAGAATCACGATGGCGCGCATTGTATACCTCATGCTTTGACCCGCGCACCGTGACTGCGATGATCAGTAAGCCGCTCGGTAAATCTTCTCTATGTCGACGGCACTCAATTTGCGCGGATTATTGCGCATCAGGCGCTCAATTCCCGCCGCTTCCACGGCCATGGCCGGGATGGCGTCTTCGGGAACGCCGAAACTGCGCAGGCCCGGTGGGATTTCCACCGCAGCGCATAACTCGGTCATCGCCTCTACGGCCTTGTCAGCCGCGTCGTTGGCGCTCAGATGAGCGGTCTTCACCCCCATGGCCTCGGCGATATCTTGCATGCGCTCCACGCAGGCCATTTTGTTCCAGGTCATGACATACGGCAGCAGCAAGGCGTTGCTGACGCCATGGGCAATGTTGTAACGGCCGCCCAGCGGATACGCCAGAGCGTGCACCGCGCCGACCCCGGCATTACCAAACGCCATACCGGCCATCAGGCTGGCGGTGGCCATGTCTTCGCGGGCCTGGAGACTGGACGGATTGGCGTAAGCCTTCGGCAGCGCCTTGGCAATGAGCTTGATGGCGCCGATGGCCAGCGCGTCGGTAATCGGTGAGGCGTTGAGCGACAGATAGGATTCGATGGCGTGCACCAGTGCATCGACGCCACTGGCGGCAGTGACACTGCGCGGACAGGTCAGGGTCATTTGTGGACTGACGAGCGCCACGTCCGGCAATAGATAGTCGCTGACGATGCCTTTCTTCAGCTGCGCGACCTTGTCGGAGAGGATCGCCACGTTGGTGACTTCCGAGCCGGTGCCGGCGGTGGTCGGAATGGCGATCAGCGGCGGGCCTTTGCGCGGCACCTGATCGATGCCGAACAGATCCTGCAGCGCGCCGTGATAGCCGGCGTAGGCCGCGACACTTTTAGCGATGTCGATGGCACTGCCGCCGCCCAGGCCGATCAGTCCGTCATGCCCGCCCTCGCGGTAGACCCGCATGCAGTCTTCGACGATGGCGATTTCCGGGTCTGGCAATACACGGTCGAAAATTTCGTAGGTTCGGTCGCCCAGCTGCACCAGCGCCAGCTCGACCGTGCCGGACTTGACCAGTGCGGCATCGGTGACGATCAGCGGGTTGTCGATGTCCAGGCGTGTCAGTTCAGCCGCCAGTTGCTCGATGGCACCTGCGCCGGTGATTAGTTTGTGAGCGATTTTGAAAGAGGAAAGACTCATGTGCGCAGCCTCTTATAGATAGGGGAGCTGGGCACAAGAGTAGCTGGGGATTGGGGTTTGTCTGCTATTCAGGTCATGAATGACCCGCAACCCCGAAAACCACACAAAACTCTGTAGGAGCTGTCGAGTGAAACGAGGCTGCGATCTTTTGATTTTGCTTTTTAGAAACAAGATCAAAAGATCGCAGCCTCGTTTCACTCGACAGCTCCTACAGAGACCGTGTCAGACCTGGGCGGTACGCAGTTTTTCGCTACGGCCGCGCAGCCATTCCAGGGTCAGCAGCAGGATCACCGAGAAGGCAATCAGCAACGTCGCCGCGGCGGCGATGGTCGGGCTGAGGTTTTCGCGGATGCCGCTGAACATCTGCCGTGGCAGGGTCGCTTGTTCAGGGCCGGCGAGGAACAGTGTCACCACCACTTCATCGAACGAAGTCGCGAAGGCAAACAGCGCACCGGAAATCACGCCAGGCGCAATCAGCGGCAACGTCACCCGACGAAACGCCGTCAGCGGCGAAGCACCCAGGCTCGCAGCGGCGCGCACCAGATTTTGATTGAACCCCTGCAAGGTCGCCGACACGGTAATGATCACAAATGGCACGCCCAACACCGCATGCACCACGATCAACGAGATATAGCTGTTGCCAAACCCCAATGGGGCAAAGGTCAGGTAACTGGCCACACCGATGATCACCACCGGTACCACCATCGGCGAAATCACCAGCGCCATCACCAGCGGCTTGCCGGGGAAGTCACCCCGCGTCAGGCCGATGGCCGCCAGCGTACCGAAGATCATCGCCAACACAGTCGCCGCCGGAGCAACGATGACGCTGTTCTTCAGCGAACGCATCCACTCGGCCGAAGCGAAGAAGTCCTGGTACCAGTGCAGCGAAAAGCCTTGCAGCGGGTACACCAGAAAACTCCCGGAGTTGAACGACAGCGGGATGATCACCAGCACCGGCAGGATCAGGAACAACAGGACCAGCCCGCAGAGAATGCGCAAGCTGTAGAACCACACCCGCTCAATGGGCGACATATAAGGACTCAGCATTTCGTTCTCCCCTTAGCTCAGGCGCAGGCGACTGGCGCCCACCAGCCAGCTGTAAATCAGATAAAGCACCACAGTCGCCAACAGCAGCAGCCCACCGAGTGCGGTCGCCATGCCCCAGTTGATGCTGGTGTTGGTGTAGAAGGCGACGAAGTAACTGACCATCTGATCATTCGGGCTGCCCAGCAAGGCCGGAGTGATGTAGTAGCCGATGGCGAGGATGAACACCAACAGGCAACCGGCGCCGACACCGGCATAGGTCTGCGGGAAGTACACCCGCCAAAAGCTGGCGAACGGGTGGCAGCCGAGGGAAATCGCGGCGCGCATGTAGGTCGGCGCAATGCCTTTCATCACGCTGTAGATTGGCAGAATCATGAACGGCAGCAGGATGTGCACCATGGAGATGTAAACCCCGGTGCGGTTGAACACCAGCTCCAGCGGTTTATCGATGATGCCCATCGCCATCAGGCCGCTGTTGATCAAGCCACCCGATTGCAGCAACACGATCCACGCGGCGACCCGCACCAGGATCGAGGTCCAGAACGGCAGCAGTACCAGAATCATCAGCAGGTTGCTTTGCCGTGACGGCAGGTTCGCCAGCAGGTAGGCCAACGGATACGCCAGCAGCAGGCAGATCACGGTGATGATCAGCCCCATCCAGAACGTCCGGGCGAAGATGTCGAGGTAGATTGCCTGATCGGGCGTGGCCGGGGCGATTTCGCCGAGGTCGTCGATACGGTGATCGACTGCCGCCAGCAAGTAATAAGGTGTGATGCTGCTGGTGTTGCGGCGCACGGCTTGCCAGTAGGCCGGGTCGCCCCAGCGCTCGTCGAGACCTTCCAGCGCTTCTTTATAAGAGGCCGGTTCGGTGGCAAACGGTAAGGCGCGTGCGGTTTTGGTCAGCAGGCTGCGGTAGCCGGCCAACTCCATGTTCAAGCGCTTGGACAAATCGCCCAGGGTCTGATGCTTGCGGGCTTCAGCGAGGTCTTCGCTGGCCGCCTTGTAAACCGGTTCTGCGGGCAGGCCTCGGCCATCCCAACTGGCGATAGCCGTCACGGTGCGCGGCATGCCGCCGACCACTTCCGGGTTACCGACACTTTTGTAGAGCAGCGCCACGATGGGCACCAGGAACACCAGCAACAGAAACAGCACCAACGGCGCGATCAAGGCTTGTGCTTTCCAGCGGTTGATCCGCTCGGCGTGCTTGAGCCGCTGCTTCAAGGTGGGGTCGGTGCCCGCGTTCAGGGGAATGGCGGTGGCCATGGCGTACTCCGGAAATCTTTGGATGGGCGGCATCACATAGCGTGATGCCGCATTGCATCAACTCTTGAAGCAAACACCAGCCCTGTAGGAGCTGGCGCAGCCTGCGATCTTTTGGCGGCTTTGAGACCGCTGAAGATCAAGATCAAAAGATCGCAGCCTTCGGCAGCTCCTACTTGGCAGCCCAGGAATTGAAGCGCTGTTCCAGTTGCTCACCGTTGTCAGCCCAGAAGCTGACGTCGATCTGCACCTGGTTGGCGATGTTTTCCGGGGTGGTCGGCATGTCTTTGAGGACATCCTTGGCCAGCAACGGTACGGCTTGAATGTTGGCCGGGCCGTAGGCGATGTTTTCCGAGTAGGTCTTCTGCTGCTGCGGCTGCACCGAGAACGCGATGAATTTCTTCGCCGCTTCAGCGCGTGCTTTATCCAGACCTTTCGGGATGGCCCATGCGTCGAAGTCGTAGATGCCGCCGTTCCACACGACTTTCAGGTTGCTTTCTTTCTGCACGGCAGCGATCCGGCCGTTGTAGGCCGAGCTCATGACCACGTCACCGGAAGCGAGGTACTGCGGCGGTTGAGCACCGGCTTCCCACCACTGGATGCTTGGTTTGAGCTCATCAAGCTTCTTGAACGCGCGGTCCTGACCATCCTTGCCGGCCAGTACTTTGTAGACGTCTTTCGGCGCAACGCCGTCGGCCATCAGAGCGAATTCCAGGGTGTACTTGGCGCCTTTACGCAGGCCACGTTTGCCCGGGAATTTCTTGGTGTCCCAGAAATCAACCCAACTGGTCGGTGCGGATTTCAGCTTGTCGGCGTTGTAGGCCAGCACGGTCGACCACACGAAGAAGCCCACGCCGCATGGCTGGATGGCGCCTTTGACGTAGTCTTCGGACTTGCCGAACAACTTCGGATCAAGCTGCTCGAACATGTCTTCGTCGCAACCACGGGACAGTTCTGGCGATTCAACTTCTACCAGGTCCCAGGACACGCTCTTGGTGTCGACCATGGCTTTGACCTTGGCCATTTCGCCGTTGTACTCGCCTGCCACGATCTTGCCGTTGCCTGCCGCTTCCCACGGTGCGTAGAAGGCTTTGACCTGCGCTGCCTTGTTCGCCCCGCCAAAGGACACCACGGTCAGGTCCGGGCCCGCCGCCATTGCGTGTGCCGCACCGATCATGCCCATGACCAAAGCGGTGAATTTCAGGGATCTCAACATTTATTGTTCTCTCCACGTGCAGGGTTGGTGTTGTTGAAGCAGGGGGGGGCGATCAATGCGCCTCTAGAAGTGGGTCGAGCGCGCGAACGTGTTCGACCTGCCAGCCAAGCGGTACTACGTCGCCGACGGCCAGCGCGGGATCGAGCTCGGCAATCGGTTGTTTCACAAAAAAATCGGTCTTGCCGCAGACTTCCAGGCGAACCCGGACGTGGTCGCCCAGATAGATGAATTCCTCCACCCTCCCTGAGAAGCGGTTGACGCATTGATCGCTTGCGCCGTTGAGGCTAATGCGCTCGGGGCGAATCGACAGCGTGACCGGTTCGCCGGTCTTGCCGACGTTGACCGCCAGGGCTTCAACCTTTTCACCGCGTCCCAACTCAACCACGCAGCGGTCGCCGGTGTGGCTGTGCAAGCGGCCGTTGAGGCGGTTGTTCTCGCCGATGAAGTTGGCGACGAAGGTATTTTTCGGCTCTTCGTAGAGGGTGCGCGGCGGCGCGATCTGCTGAATCTCGCCCTGGTGGAACACGGCAACGCGGTCGGACATGGTCAGGGCTTCGCCCTGGTCGTGGGTCACGTAGACCACGGTCACGCCGAGGCGCTGGTGCAGGTGCTTGATCTCCATCTGCATGTGTTCGCGCAGTTGTTTGTCCAGTGCGCCGAGGGGTTCGTCCATCAACACCAGTTGCGGTTCGAACACCAACGCGCGGGCCAGGGCCACACGCTGCTGCTGACCGCCGGACAGCTGTGCCGGATAACGCTGGGCGAAGGTGTCGAGCTGAACCATGCTCAGGACTTTTTTGACCTTGTCGCTGACATCGCTCTTGTTCAAGCCGCGCACGGTCAACGGGAACGCCAGGTTCTCGGCCACCGTCATGTGCGGAAACAATGCGTAGTTCTGGAACACCATGCCGATGTCGCGCTTGTGCGGCGGCACGTTGTTGATGGAACGCCCGGCCAGCTGGATTTCGCCTGCGGTCGGTGTTTCGAAACCGGCGAGCATCATCAGGCTGGTGGTCTTGCCGGAGCCGGACGGCCCGAGCAAGGTGAGGAATTCGCCTTTGCGAATCTCCAGGTTGAGGTCTTTGACGATCAGGTTCTCGCCGTCGTAGCTTTTTTGTACTCCACGAAAGCTGACCAGAATATCGCTGGCCCCTGCGCTTGAATCGACCTGGCTCATACCCACACCTTTGTTGTGATGACTGCTGTGGACTAAGCCTAGTGGACGCTGCTGACCACGCAAATCGGGGCGCAGGAGAGAATGGCCTCAGCCGCATGGAAGGTTGGGGGTAGGGATTGCCCTACAAGGATGGCGCGTTTCGGCAAGCGCAGTGGCAAGCTGCGAGCGGCAAGCCACAAGACAGGGCAAATGTGGCTTTCAAGGCGTGTCGCAAATGGATATGCCCGTGCAAAGGCCTGTAGGAACTCTGCGGGAGCTGTGTAGGAGCTGTGTAGGAGCTGTGTAGGAGCTGTGTAGGAGCTGTGTAGGAGCTGTCGAGTGAAACGAGGCTGCGATCCTTTGATCTTGATCCTGATCTTAAAAAAACAAGATCAAAGGATCGCAGCCTCGTTTCACTCGACAGCTCCTACAGGGATTACGGTGTGCTTTAGAGGAGTTTGTGCTCCATGGCGTACTTCACCAGTTCCGCCAGGGAGGTGATGTTGAGTTTCTGCATCAGCCGCGCCTTGTGGGTGCTGATGGTTTTGCTGCTCAAGGCTAGTTGCTGGGCGATGTCGTTGACGTTGGCGCCCTGGGCCAGGCGTTCGAACACCGAGAATTCGCGCTCGGACAGCAACGAGTGCAACGGCCGCGAATCGGTCAGGCCGACTTCGAAGACCATGCGGTCGGCCAGGTCCGGGTCGATGTACCGCCCGCCCGCCGCGACCTTGCGGATCGCCGTCAGCAGCAGCGCCGGATCACTGTCCTTGGTCGCGTAGCCGGCCGCGCCGACCTTCAACGCACGGGCGGCCATTTGCGCTTCGTCATGCATCGACAACACCAGAATCGCCGGAGGATTGTTCAGCGCGCGAATCCGCGGAATCGCCTCCAGCCCGTTAACCCCAGGCATGGAGATGTCCAGCAAGACCACTTCGCAGGGAACATGACGCAAGGTCTCGAGCAACTGCTCGCCATTGCTCGCCTCCCCTACCACCAGCAAATCCTTGGCCAGGCCGATCAATTGCTTAATGCCTTCGCGGACGATGGTGTGGTCTTCGGCTACCAGTACACGGATCACTTACTTCTCCTCATCCAACGGCACTCGCACGCTCAGGGTCGTGCCTTCACCCGGTTCACTCTCAAGCGACAATTGCCCGCCCATGATCAACACTCGCTCGCGCATGCCGACAACCCCAAAGGATGTCGACTTACCGGTGGCGGGGACAAATCCTACGCCATCATCGCTGACGGTCAGACACAACTCGTCGCCTTCCAGCGCCAATGTCAGTTCGACAGTATGCGCCTGGGCATGGCGCATGACATTGGTCAGCGCTTCCTGAAGGATCCGGAACAGGCCAATCGCCTTGGCGTCACTGAGCACCGGCAGGTTCTCCGGCACCTGCACCAGACACGGAATCTGCGTGCGCGCCTCGAATCGGCGAGCCTGCCACTCGATGGCCGAGGCGATCCCGGCGTCGAGAATCGGCGGCCGCAGCGCCGTGGCCACGTCGCGTACCAGTTGGAACAGCTGAGCGATCAAGCGCTTCATGCTGTTCAAGCGTTCGTTCAGACCGGGGTCGAGCTGGGCGTAGGCCAGTTCACACATCGACGTTTCCAGCTTCAGAACGGTCAACATCTGACCCAGTTCGTCGTGTACTTCCCGGGCGATGCGGGCCTTTTCCTCTTCCCGCACGCTCTCCAGGTGCGCGGACAACTCACGCAACTGCTCGCGAGAACTGGCCAGTTCCAGTTCGATGCGCTTGCTCTCGCTGATGTCCCAGACGATCCCGTCCCAGACATAGGCGCCGTCTTCGAGTCGGCGGGTGATGGCCTTGATCTCGGCCCAGCGTTGTTCGCCCGAACGGGTGAGAATCCGTCCCTGCCACGACCAGTCACTGTCGGTATCCAGCGCATGGTCCTGGGTTTGGTGATAACTGGCCTTGTCGTCCGGGTGCACGAGGCTGCGCAGGCCTTTGTCGCGATGGGCCAGGGTGGCCGGTGAGTAACCCACCAGGCTCTCGCTACCTTCACTGATGTAGGCAAAGTCGATCTGCCCCGTCACCGGTGCCCGCTCCAGACGAAAGACCAGTCCTGGTACGTTGGCGGCGATCCCTTGCAGACGTGCCTCGCTTTCCTGCAACGCAGCCAATGCACGACGGCGCTCGGTGACGTCATTGAGGTAGACCACCAGGTATTCGCTGTCGCGAAATCGCAAAAAGCTCAGCGAAACATCCACCGGCAAATTGCTGCCATCCGCCCGTACGCAGTTGGTTTCGAAACTTTGCGGACCGTCCTCGCTGGCCCGGGCGCGTTTCCACAGGTTCAGCCAGCGATCCATGTGCAAGCCGGGCTCGAAGTCGATCAGCGGCCGATCAATGATCCCGCCCGCCGGATAACCCAGCATGGTTTCGGCCGCGCGATTGGCGTAGCGCACATGGCTGTCCCAGTTGACCCAAAGGATGCCGACGGTGCTCTGGTCGATGGAAAACTGAGTGAGGCGCAAGGCTTCTTCGCTGGCGGCACGCAGGGCAATGTCTTCGCGCGCTGCCCGCAAACGATGCTCAAGACTGTGCTGCTGCCGACGCTGCCAGAACACGATTGCCATGCTGCTGAGCATCAGCACCGCCAACAACAGACAGAGGTTTTGCCAGAAACCCGGGGACTCGGTCAGGCGCGGGTATTTGGGTTGCAGCCATTGGTTGTGCAGCTGCTCCAGGTCCTTGGCCGGGATCGCCCGCAGCGCGCTTTCGACGATGCCGGCCAGTTCCGGCCAATCCCGGCGCGTGGCCACCCGCAACAGTTGCGGCAAGCCGATATCACCGACCACCACCAGCCCGGCGAACTCCGGTTCGGCGGACAAACGCCCCAGCTGCGCTTCGTCGACCACGGCGTAACTGGCCTGCTGACTCAATAACAGTTGCAGTGCCTGGCGTTCGATCGGGACGCCTTGAAGGTTCAGGTGCGGGTAATTGCTGCGCAGGTAATCGGCGGTGGCGCCGGGCATGCGCACGGCGACGCGGGTCTGGCTGTCGAGTTTTTCCAGCTCTACCACGCCGGTGCTTTTCTGGTCGCTGACCACCAGTTGCGGCACCCGCATATACGGGTCGGAAAACTGCCAGAGCCGCAGGCCACCGGGGGTTTGGGTCAGCCCCGGAGCGATGTCGATTTCACCCTCGCGCGCGGCGGCTTCCAGTTGCTCCAGATCGGGAAAGTTGCGCCAGCTCAGCTCGACGTTGAGCGCCTTGGCCAGCCACTTCATCAGCTCGACATTGACCCCGGACAAACGCTGCAAGCGGCGATCGTATTGGGCGTAGGGCACTTGCAACACCAGCCCCACGCGCAATTCGCCATGTTGCGCCAGCCATTGCTGCTGGCCCGCGGACAATTGCGCGACGTGCACCGGTGGCGCGGGAGCCGCCCAGCCCATCAAGGGAAACCACAAACAGCCGATAACCCACAGGCAGCGAAAACGCATCATCGAAGTCTCACACACTGACAAATACTGACCAACCCATTAGGCTGCCGGAATAACTTCTGGCCTGGAATATCCGATGCCCCCTGTCTACCGCCTGGCACTGCCAGCATTGTGCCTGTCGCTGATCCTGCCTTGCGCCTTTTCCGTCGAGGCTGCCAACCCGGCACCTGCCACTACGGAAACACCCACCGAAGAAAAACCGGTCGAGCGCCAACCGCTGCTTGAGCGTAGTCAGGAAGAAGCGTCTGCACTTGAGCGACAGATCCCTGCTCAGGAACAGCAGCAACTGCAAGCGGGCAGCGACACGTTTCTGGCCTTGTGGAAACCGGCCAATACCGCCGACCCCAAAGGCGCGGTGATTATCATCCCGGGCGCCGGCGAAACCGTTGACTGGCCGCAAGCAATCGGTCCATTGCGACGTAAATTGCCGGACGCCGAGTGGAGTAGCCTGAGTATCACCTTGCCGGACCTGCAAAGCGATGCCATTGCGCCGCGTATCGTAGAAGTGGCACCCACGCCAAAAGCCGCTGACACCGGCAGCAAAGACTCGACCACTGCAGCGCCCATCGAACAAGCGGCGGGCGGTGAAGCGGAGGTGGCGGACAAGGCGATCGCCGAAACCACCGAGGAACAGGCCAAAGCCGACGCCGAGCGAATCTTCGCCCGCATCGACGCCGCGATTGCTTACGCCGAACAGCAAAGCGCTCGCCGCATTGTCGTACTGGGGCATGGTACTGGCGCTTACTGGGCCGCGCGCTACCTGAGCGAGAAGCAGCCCCCGCAAGTGGAGAAGTTTGTGATGGTCGCCGCCCAGATGCCGGCGAAAGCCAAACCAGAGCTGGTCGAACTGACACCGACCCTGAAGCTGCCCACCGCAGACATCTTCTATATGGACAAGCCGCTGGATCGCAACCTGGCGCTGGAACGCTTGCAGGCCAGCAAACGGTTGAAGACTTCGGGGTTCAGTCAGGTCTCGCTCAAGGCATTGCCGGGTAATTCCAAGGCTGAGCAAGAGCAACTGTTCCGTCGGGTGCGCGGCTGGTTGAATCCACAGAACGCGAATTAAGCAAAAGCAAAAGCAAAAGATCGCAGCCTGCGGCAGCTCCTACACCGGGTTATGCGTACACCTGTAGGAGCTGCCGAAGGCTGCGATCTTTTGATCTTCCGGGCCACTACCGAAAATCCCGTCGTTCGCGAATCAATGTGTAGGCGCTATGCAGTTCGCGAGTCTTGTCAGTGGCTTCGCGCACCTGCAGCGCCGTCGCACCGCTGCCGGCGATCTTGTCCGGGTGATGGCGACTCAGCAGGCGTCGATAAGCATGCTTGATCTGCGCCGGCTCGGTGGTCGCCGAAACGCCTAAAAGCCGCAGAGCATCTTGATAGGTCAACGCGCTGCTGGCCTGTGCAAACTTGTGCTGCTCGTAATCGGCCGACAGAGCCTGAACCTGTCGTGACGTCCAGCCCAGCCATTTACCCCACTGCCTGATCAGCTCTCGTTCAGCGTTACCGGCGCGGCCATCCGCCCAAATCATCCGCCAACAGGCGCGCAAGACGCCTTCGGCCGCATGGGGCTGAGCGCTCAAGCGGCGCAAATAACCGCGCAACCGGTCATCTCCCGACTTGCCGCGATTGAACGCGGCAATGGCCCGGCGCTGGGCCGACTCGGTCATATCCAGAGAACGCATTTCCTGACGGGCCTGCTGGATGTGGCCTTCCACCACCCGTCCATCGCACTTGGCCAGCCGCCCCAGCAACACAAACAGCAGTTCATCGTTGCGCAGCACCGAGCGGCCACCGAGTTTTTCTCGCAAGTGCGCCCAGCTCTGCAAGTGCAAGTGCCGGTCCAGCACCTGCCCCAACAAGGCGCCAAGCATGGCCCCCGGAATGCTGGCGATGTAAAAGCCCGCTCCGGCTCCAATCAGAGTCCCTGGCCACAACATGTCAGCGTCTCGCTTCTAACAGGGTTTCGACTTCAGCCAGACGTTCGTGAGTGCCAACATCCACCCAATGTCCATTCAGGTGCTCGCCGGTGACTTGTCCATCGGCCATGGCCTTGCGCAGCAGCGGTGCAAGCTTGAAGGCGCCGGCGGAGCAACCGTCGAACAGCTGCGGGTGCAAGACCGCGATGCCGCTGTAGGTCAGGGTTGCAGTGTCCGGTTGACCGTCGCGTACTTGCCCGTCGATGAGGCTGAAATCGCCGGTCGGGTGATGGCCAGGGTTGTCCGCCAACACCAAATGCGCCAGCCCGGTGATGGGTTGGTGCAACACGCTGAAGTCGTAGTCGGTCCAGATGTCACCGTTGACCACCATAAAGGCCTCGTCACCCAGCAAGGGCAGCGCGCGGAAAATCCCGCCTCCGGTTTCCAGCGGCTCACCTTCCGGCGAGTATTGAATACGTACGCCGTATTGCGAGCCATCACCCAGGTAGTTTTCGATCAGCTGGCCGAGCCAGGCATGGTTGATCACCACCTCGGTAAACCCCGCCACCGCCAAGGCTTTCAAGTGATACTCGATCAACGGTATACCGCCAGCGCGAACCAGCGGTTTCGGCGTGGTCAGGGTCAGCGGGCGCATGCGCTCGCCTTTGCCTGCCGCCAGAATCATTGCCTTCATGCATTCGCTCCAGCACGCAGACTCATCAGCAACACATCCAGCTCGGCCAGTTCAGGACGGCGGGCGATCACGGCATCTATATATGCAAAGAAGCGTGGCACATCGCCGAGATAGCGTGGCTTGCCGTCACGGTGGCAGATGCGGGCAAAGATGCCGATCACTTTCAGGTGCCGCTGCACGCCCATCAGGTCACTGGCACGCAGGAAATCTTCGAAGTCGGGCTGAACCGGGATCCCGAGATCGCCCGCTTGCTGCCAGTAGGCTTGCAGCCAGCCGCGCACACGCTCCTCGGGCCAGCTGAGGAACGCATCCTTGAACAGGCAGGTCACGTCGTAGGTCACGGGACCATAGACTGCGTCCTGGAAATCCAGCACGCCGGGATTTGGCTCGCTGAGCATCAGGTTGCGCGGCATGTAATCGCGGTGCACCAGCACTTTAGGCTGGGCCAGTGCGCTGTCGATCAATAGCTCAGTCACGTTCTGCCAGAGCATTTGCTGCGCCGAGTCGAACTCGATGCCCAATTCGCGCTTCACGTACCACTCAGGGAACAATTCCAGCTCGCGGCGCAGCAACGCCACGTCATAACTTGGCAGCGGTGCAACCATCGGCAACTGCTGAAAAGCCACCAGCGCTTGCAGGGCATCCTTGAACAAATCGTCGGCATTTTCGCTGTCGATCACGTCCAGATAAGTCTTGTTGCCCAGGTCATTGAGCAAAAGAAAACCACGCTCGAGGTCTTCGGCATAAATTTTCGGAACATTTATTCCGGATTTCGCCAACAAAAAAGCGATATCCACGAAGGGTTTACAGTTTTCCTGGGGCGGTGGCGCGTCCATCACGACGAAGCTTCTGCCCTCGCCTTCCCAGCGAAAATAACGTCGAAAACTCGCATCGCTACTGGCCGCGGTCAACGTGGCCGGGGGTACGGCACCCCAACCCTGTTCTGCAAAGAGGGCAGCCAATTGCTCATCGAGCCAAACTTTCAGGTGTTGCAAACGTACATCTTGGTCAGGCATTGCAAGGGTCTCCGACGGCGCTAGCCGTCAAGCGGGTCATGCTTTATTATCCAGCATCTTTTTCAGACCATCGAGAGGCGTGCGGCCCACACCGCGGGCAGATGGCACGCAGGAAGCCCGGACTAATAAGATGGCATTGAAATCCCCCGCGTTTCGTAAAAAATTTCCGTTGTTGGTTACCGGCAGTCTGCTGGCCCTGCAACCTCTAGCCACTTCATTCGTGGTCGCCGCGGAACAGTATGACTGCTCAGTCTCTGCTTCGGGTGCCTGGAACTGTGCGCCAAAATCTCCAGCAGCTGCGCTGCCACCTCGCCCCGTCCATGACGGCAGTGCGGCGGTAAGCTCGAGCGGCGAGACTCCGGCCGACAGCGGTTTAAGTCAAGACACCGGCGCCAAGCCTGTGCTGGTGACTGAATCCAAGGGCCGTGGCCTGAAGTCGCGTAGCGAAGACTACAGTCACCTCGACTGGGTTCCGCGCGAGAAGCTCACTGCAGCGCAATTGGCCGAAACCGGTCCTTACTGCGCTGGTTCCTATATCGAACCAATTCGTCCTGGCATGAATGACAAGACGAATAAAAGTGACGCTCCAACCTTTCTCGGCGCCAAAGCCTCTCGTTATAAGCAGGATGAGCAGGTCGCGACCCTCGCGGGTGACGTGGTCATGCGCCAGGGCAGCATGCAGGTCGAAGCCGACGAAGCGAACCTGTACCAGGCCGAGAGCCGTGGCGAACTGAGCGGCAACGTCCGTATTCGCGACAACGGCGCACTGATCGTTGGCGACCACGCCGACGTGCAGCTCGACACCGGTGAAGCCAAGGTCGACAACGCCGAATACGTGATGCATAAATCCCGTATCCGCGGTAACGCGCTGTACGCCAAACGTGCCGAGAACGCGATCATCCGCCTCAAGGATGGTACGTACACCACGTGCGAACCGGACAGCAACGCCTGGCAGCTCAAGGGCAACAACATCACCTTGAACCCGGCCACCGGTTTCGGTACCGCGACCAACGTGACACTGCGGGTCAAGGACATTCCGGTTCTGTACACACCGTACATCTATTTCCCGATCGATGACCGTCGCCAGTCCGGTTTCCTGCCGCCGACCATCGGCACCGGCACCGATACCGGTTTCATGCTGGTCACACCGTATTACTTCAACCTGGCACCAAACTACGATGCCACGTTGTACCCGCGCTACATGAGCAAGCACGGGCTGTTGATGGAAGGCGAATTCCGTTACCTGACCCCGTCCAGCGAAGGTCAGTTCGGCGCCGCGTACCTCAACGACGAAGACACCGATCGCAGCAAGCAGACCGACTACCAGAAAAACCGCTACATGTATAACTGGCAGCACAAGGGCGGTCTCGACTCGCGCGTTCTGACACAAGTCGATTACACCAAGCTCAGCGATCCGTATTACTTCCAGGATCTGCAGACTGACCAGATCGGTGTGAAAAGCGCTGACTTCGTGAACCAGCAGGGTTCTGTCACCTATCGTGGCGACAGCTACACCGCTCGCATCAACGCTCAGGCTTACCAGTTGGCGACCGTTTCAAACATCACGCCGTATGACCGCTTGCCGCAGATCACCTTTGATGGTGCGCTGCCGGAGCATCCGGGCGGCCTGGATTTCGCTTACAACACGGAAATCGTGCGGTTTGATCGGGATTTGAAAACCGGCAATTTCACAGATGAAGATGGCGGGCCGCTCAATGCGGATGGCAGCTTCGGTACTCCACGGCTTGATACCAACGTTTTCGGCCTGGCCCGGGCCAACGGCAATCGTCTCAACGTAGCTCCGGTTGTCAGCTATCCGATGGAAGCGTCTTATGGTTTCCTGAAACCGTCGCTCAAATATCAATACACCCAGTACGACCTGGATCTCGATAACAAGGGCAAAGCTGACATCGCCAGCCAAGGCGCTGAAGGCGATCGACTCAACGGCACCTTCGGCAGCAACCAAAGCCGTGGCGTGCCAATCGCCAGCATCGATAGCGGCCTTTACTTCGATCGCAACACGAACTGGTTCGGCAAGAACTATCGCCAGACCCTGGAACCGCGTCTGTACTACCTCTATGTACCTGAGAAAGACCAGACCGACATTCCAGTCTTCGACACCGCCGAATACACCTTCAACTACGCCTCGCTGTTCCGTGCCAACCGCTTCTCTGGCTCCGACCGTGTCGGTGACGAGAACAAACTGTCGCTGGGCGTGACCAACCGCTGGATCGAAGAAAACGGTTTCGAACGTCAACGTATCAGTGTTGGCCAGGCCTTGTACTTCAAGGACCGCGAAGTCCAGTTGCCAGGTATCGACGCGAAAACCCGCGACGACGCACACGCCAACGTTTCGCCTTATGCCCTGGAATACGAATATCGCTGGAACCGCGATTGGCGCACCACGGCCGATTACAACTGGGACCCGGACAGCCGCAGCCCTCGCTCGGGCAGCGCGATGTTCCACTACCAGCCTGAAGACAACCCGAACAAGGTCATCAACGCCGGCTATCGCTATCGCAATGACCAGGTCCGTTACGACCAGAACACCGGTAAATGGCAAGTCGGCGGTGGTGACTACGGCACCCCGGGGCAGCCTGGCTTCGTGAAGGACTACTACAAGATTGAGCAGCACGATTTCTCGGTGATCTGGCCGATCGTGCCGCAATGGAACGCAATTAGCCGCTGGCAGTATGACTACAACCGTAACCGTACCCTGGAAGCTTTCGGTGGCTTCGAGTACGACAACTGCTGCTGGAAACTGCGCCTGATCAACCGTTATTGGGTTTCCTATGACGAGTTCAGTCAGGAAGCTCCGCAAAACGAAAAAGGCGACCACGGCGTCTTCCTACAAATCGTTCTGAAAGGTCTCGGCGGCCTCACCGGCGCCAAAGTAGAGAGCTTCCTCGACAAAGGCATCCAAGGTTATCGTGAACGTGAAGACCAAGCTTTCTGATTGTCTGCGCCCGCTAGTGTTGGGCGCGTTGTTCCTGGGTACCGCGGCGAACGCCGCGGTACAGTCCATCGATAAAGTGGTGGCCATTGTCGATAACGACGTGGTCATGCAGAGCCAACTGGACCAACGGGTCCACGAAGTTCAGCAAACCATCGCCAAGCGCGGTGCTGCCGTACCGCCGGCCAACGTGCTGGATCAGCAAGTACTTGAACGTCTGATCGTCGAGAACCTGCAACTGCAGATCGGCGAACGTTCCGGTATCCGCATTACCGATGAAGAACTGAACCAGGCTGTCGGCACCATTGCCCAGCGCAACAACATGTCCGTGGATCAATTCCGCGCCGCCCTGACTCGCGACGGTCTGTCTTACGACGACGCCCGTGACCAGATTCGCCGCGAGATGGTCATCAGCCGTGTGCGTCAGCGTCGTGTGGCCGAGCGTATCCAGGTTTCCGAACAGGAAGTGAAGAACTTCCTCGCTTCCGACCTTGGCAAAATGCAGCTGTCCGAAGAATTCCGCCTGGCCAACATCCTGATTCCTACGCCGGAAAGCGCCAACTCCGACGCGATTCAGAATGCAGCCAAGCAGGCAGACGCGGTTTACCAGCAGCTCAAGCAAGGCGCTGACTTCGGTCAGTTGGCAATTGCCAAATCCGCCAGCGAAACCGCACTGGAAGGTGGCGACATGGGCTGGCGTAAAGCCGGTCAACTGCCACCTCCGTTCGATCGCATGCTCAGCACCATGGCGGTCGGCGACATTACCCAGCCAATGCGTACGCCGGGCGGCTTCATCATCCTGAAGATCCTCGACAAGCGTGGCGGTGAGACCCAGACACGCGATGAAGTGCACGTGCGTCATATCCTGGTCAAACCGAGTCCGATCCGCGACGAAGCAAAAACCAAAGCCCTCGCTGAGTCCCTCTACACCCGAATCGAAGCGGGCGAAGATTTCGGCGAACTGGCGAAAAGCTTCTCGGAAGATCCGGGTTCCGCCCTCAACGGTGGCGACCTGAACTGGATCGACCCAAATGCATTGGTGCCCGAGTTCCGCGAAGTGATGGCCAAGACCCCTCAAGGCAAACTGTCCAAGCCGTTCCAGACCCAATATGGCTGGCATGTACTGGAAGTCCTTGGCCGTCGTGCCACTGACAGCACCAGCCAGGCCCGCGAGCAACAAGCAATGACCGTATTGCGTAACCGCAAATACGACGAAGAGCTGCAAACCTGGCTGCGTCAGATCCGTGACGAAGCGTACGTAGAGATCAAACTCCCTGGTGCAGACCAGGCAGCGCAGTGAACCCCAAGCGTTTCGCGCTGACACCCGGCGAACCGGCCGGCATAGGTCCTGACCTGTGCCTGCTGCTCGCCTCGCAAGCCCAGCCACACCCCCTGATTGCCATTACCAGCCGCGACCTGCTCCTTGAGCGGGCCGTGCAGCTGGGGGTGGTGGTCGATTTGCTGGCGGTAAACCCGGACAACTGGCCGGATGTACCCGCGCCAGCCAACAGCCTGTATGTCTGGGATACACCGCTCAACGCCAAGGTCACTGCCGGGCAACTGGACAAGGCCAACGCGGCTTTCGTTCTCGAAACCCTGACCCGAGCGGGCCAAGGCTGCCTGGATGGGCATTTTGCCGGCATGATCACAGCCCCTGTACATAAGGGCGTGATCAATGAATCCGGGATCGCCTTTTCCGGGCACACAGAATTTCTCGCCGACCTGACCCATACCGCACAAGTGGTGATGATGCTCGCCACTCGCGGATTGCGCGTGGCGCTGGTCACCACTCATCTGCCTCTTCGCGAGATTGCCGATGCGATCACGCCGGAGCGGCTGGAACGGGTCGCGCGAATTCTGCACGCCGATCTACAAGAAAAATTCGGCATTGCCCAGCCACGCATCCTCGTGTGCGGGCTCAACCCACATGCCGGCGAAGGCGGACACCTGGGCCATGAAGAAATCGACATTATCGAACCTACATTAGAGCGCCTGCGCGGCGAAGGAATGGACCTTCGTGGCCCCCTGCCCGCCGACACTCTGTTTACCCCCAAGTATCTGGAGCACTGCGATGCAGTGCTGGCGATGTACCACGACCAGGGCCTGCCTGTGCTGAAGTACAAAGGCTTCGGCGCGGCCGTCAACGTGACCCTCGGCTTGCCGATCATCCGCACATCGGTCGACCACGGCACTGCCCTGGACCTGGCCGGCAGCGGCAAAATCGATACCGGCAGCCTGCAAGTCGCCCTGGAAACCGCCTACCAGATGGCCGAGACCCGTTTATGACCGAGCATTACCAACACCGGGCGCGCAAGCGCTTCGGCCAGAACTTCCTGCACGATGCCGGCGTTATCGACCGCATCCTGCGCGCCATCCACGCCAAGCCCGAAGACCGTCTGCTGGAAATCGGCCCTGGCCAGGGTGCGCTGACTCAAGGCCTGCTCAACAGCGGCGCCCAGTTGGACGTGGTGGAACTGGACAAGGATCTGATCCCGATCCTCAACCAGCAATTTGCCAGCAAGAGCAATTTCAACCTGCATCAGGGCGACGCGCTGAAGTTCGACTTCACCAGCCTGAACGCCGCGCCGAACAGCCTGCGGGTGGTCGGCAACCTGCCGTACAACATCTCTACGCCGCTGATTTTTCACCTGCTGCATAACGCCAGTCTGATTCGCGACATGCATTTCATGCTGCAAAAGGAAGTGGTCGAGCGCCTGGCAGCAGGTCCTGGTGGTGGTGACTGGGGTCGCTTGTCGATCATGGTTCAGTATCACTGCCGAGTTGAGCATCTGTTCAACGTTGGCCCGGGTGCGTTCAATCCGCCGCCCAAAGTCGATTCGGCTATCGTGCGCCTGGTGCCTCACGCGGTACTGCCGCACCCGGCCAAGGATCACAAGCTGTTGGAGCGCGTCGTACGCGAAGCCTTTAACCAGCGCCGCAAGACCCTGCGCAACACCCTCAAGCTGCTGCTGAGCAACGCTGAAATCGAAGCCGCCGGCGTTGATGGCAGCCTGCGTCCCGAACAGCTCGATCTGGCCGCCTTCGTGCGCCTGGCCGACAAGCTCAGCGAACAAGTCCTACAGAAGCCCGCCGCCGACTGACAGGCTATGAGCGTTATCGGGTAGGACACCAGCCTCCATGTCTGGTTTACTACCCGATACTTGGCCTAGACTGATCTCCATCAGCTACGCCCCGCGTTCCGCTTCGTTTAAGGCCTCTTGCATGTCCGATCCTCGTTACCAGGTCGACGTCAGCGTCGTCACCCGCTATCTGGCAGAACAATCGCAACCCGAGCAAAACCGCTTTGCCTTCGCCTACACCATCACCGTGCACAACAATGGCGAGCTACCGGCCAAACTGTTGTCGCGGCACTGGGTGATCACCGACGGTGACGGGCATGTCGAAGAGGTTCGCGGAGCCGGCGTTGTTGGCCAGCAACCGTTGATCGACGCGGGCGAAAGCCACACCTACAGCAGCGGCACCGTCATGACCTCCAAGGTCGGCACGATGCAGGGCACTTATGAAATGGTTGCCGACGACGGCAAACACTTCGACGCCATCATCGCCCCTTTCCGTCTGGCGGTGCCCGGAGCTCTGCACTGATGGCAACGTACGCCGTCGGCGATCTGCAAGGCTGCCTTCAAGCATTGCAATGCCTGCTCAAGCAGGTCGCCTTCGACCCGACACGGGATCGTCTGTGGCTGGTAGGCGATCTGGTCAACCGTGGCCCGCAGTCCCTGGACACCTTGCGCTTCCTCTATAGCATCCGCGAATCGCTGGTATGCGTGCTCGGCAACCACGACCTGCACTTGCTGGCTGCCGGAAAAAACATCGAACGCTTGAAGAAATCCGATACCCTGCTCGAGATTCTCGCAGCGCCCGATTCCGCGGAACTGCTGGAGTGGCTGCGTCAGCAAAAGCTCATGCATTACGACGAACAGCGCGATGTCGCCCTGGTACATGCCGGCATTCCGCCCCAATGGTCACTGCGCAAGGCCTTGAAGTATGCCGCCGAAGTCGAGGCTGCATTGCGCGATGACAACCTGTTGCCGCCCTACCTCGATGGCATGTACGGCAACGATCCGGCGAAATGGGACAACGACCTCAAAGGCGTGACACGCCTGCGGGTGATCACCAACTATTTCACCCGCATGCGGTTTTGTACCGCCGAGGGCAAGCTTGACCTCAAAAGCAAGGAAGGCCTCGACAATGCGCCACCGGGCTACAAACCCTGGTTTCAGCACAAAGAGCGCAAGACCAAGGGCCTGAAGATCATCTTCGGCCACTGGGCCGCTCTGGAAGGCCGATGCAATGAGCCTGGCATCTCGGCCCTCGACACCGGTTGTGTCTGGGGTGGCGCCCTGACCCTCATGAATGTCGACAGCGGTGAACGTCTGTCTTGCAAATGCGATGAGCATGGCCTTGCCCTGCCGCCAGTCGCCGCACTTATCCCCGAACCATCGTCAGCCAGCGCCCCGCGCTAGACTGCGCTTTCAGCCGAGCCACAGGAGCCCGCCATGAGCGAATTCAAACGTATCCCCCCAGAACAGGCCCAGGCCCTGCGCGAACAAGGCGCGGTGGTGGTCGATGTCCGCGATCCGGCAACTTTTGCTGCACTGCACATCGCCGGCTCGAAGCATCTGGACAACGTTTCCATCTCTGATTTCATCCGTGCCGCCGATCTTGATGCACCGACGGTAGTGGTCTGCTATCACGGTAATTCCAGCCAGAGCGCGGCGGCGTACCTGATCAGCCAGGGCTTCTCCGACGTCTACAGCATGGATGGCGGTTTTGAGCTGTGGCGTACGACTTACCCTTCGGAAACGGCGCAAGGCACTTCCGAATAATTTTTTTGTTACGCGCAAGCCCCGGTCCCCGCGGGCTCGCGCGGTGGCAGACGAACGGTCTGCCACAACTAATTACGTATCTCGCCTTTACCTCCCGAATAAGCAACTATCCTTAAGCGCAGGCCATCCAAAACAGGGGAGAGCCGGTACACCGGCGCGCGGGTCATCGGGAGTAGCTTTCGGGGTAGTCAGCTCCGAAGGAGTTCTGGGGGGTAAACAGCGACTGCATATTCGGTCGCTGCCAGCATCGACTGAATGATCCGGCGTCGGCTCCACGTATCGAGCGAGGTGACGTCATGAGTATCTTTAGCCACTTCCAACAACGCTTCGAGTCCACACGCCAGGAAGAACTCTCGCTGCAAGAGTATCTTGAGCTGTGCAAAAGCGACCGCAGCGCCTACGCCTCAGCCGCCGAGCGTCTGTTGCTGGCCATCGGTGAGCCGGAGCTTCTCGACACCTCGGCCAACTCAAGGCTGTCGCGAATCTTTTCCAACAAGGTAATCCGCCGCTATCCGGCCTTTGAAGACTTCCACGGGATGGAAGAATGCATTGACCAGATCGTGTCGTATTTCCGCCATGCCGCTCAGGGCCTGGAAGAGAAGAAACAGATTCTCTATCTGCTCGGCCCTGTGGGTGGCGGTAAATCGTCCCTGGCCGAGAAGCTGAAACAGCTGATCGAAAAAGTGCCCTTCTACGCGATCAAGGGCTCGCCGGTATTCGAATCACCTCTGGGTCTGTTCAACGCCACCGAAGATGGCGCGATCCTCGAGGAAGATTTCGGCATTCCACGGCGCTACCTAAACACCATCATGTCGCCATGGGCTACCAAACGCCTCGCCGAATTTGGCGGCGACATCAGCCAGTTCCGCGTTGTGAAGCTGTATCCGTCGATCCTCAACCAGATCGCCGTGGCCAAAACCGAGCCGGGAGATGAAAACAACCAGGATATCTCGGCGCTGGTGGGCAAGGTCGATATCCGCAAACTCGAAGAATTCCCGCAGAACGATGCCGACGCCTACAGCTATTCGGGCGCACTGTGCCGGGCCAACCAGGGCCTGATGGAATTCGTCGAAATGTTCAAGGCACCGATCAAGGTGCTGCACCCACTGCTGACCGCCACTCAGGAAGGCAACTACAACAGTACCGAAGGTCTGGGGGCCATTCCGTTTACCGGGATCCTGCTGGCCCACTCCAACGAATCGGAATGGCACACCTTCCGCAACAACAAGAACAACGAAGCCTTCATCGACCGGATCTACATCGTCAAAGTGCCGTACTGCCTGCGGGTCAGCGACGAAGTGAAGATCTACGACAAGCTCTTGTTCAACAGCTCCCTGGCCAAGGCTCACTGCGCGCCAGACACCCTGAAGATGCTTGCCCAGTTCACCGTACTCTCGCGACTGAAAGAGCCGGAAAACTCCAACATCTACTCCAAAATGCGCGTGTATGACGGTGAAAATCTCAAGGATACCGATCCGAAGGCCAAGTCGATCCAGGAATACCGCGACAACGCGGGTGTCGACGAAGGCATGAACGGCTTGTCGACCCGCTTCGCGTTCAAGATCCTGTCGAAAGTGTTCAACTTTGATCCGCACGAAATCGCTGCCAACCCGGTGCACTTGCTTTACGTGCTGGAACAACAGATCGAACAGGAACAATTCCAGGCGGAAACCCGCGAACGCTATCTGCGCTTCCTCAAGGAGTACCTGGCACCGCGTTATATCGAGTTCATCGGCAAGGAAATCCAGACCGCCTACCTCGAGTCTTATAGCGAGTATGGCCAGAACATCTTCGATCGCTACGTGCTGTACGCCGACTTCTGGATCCAGGACCAGGAATACCGCGACCCGGAAACCGGCGAGATCCTCAACCGCGTAGCGCTGAACGAAGAACTGGAGAAAATCGAAAAACCGGCCGGCATCAGCAATCCGAAAGATTTCCGCAACGAAATCGTCAACTTCGTGCTGCGCGCCCGGGCCAACAACAACGGCAAGAACCCGACCTGGCTCAGCTACGAAAAACTGCGGGTGGTCATCGAGAAAAAAATGTTCTCCAACACCGAGGACCTCCTGCCAGTCATCAGCTTCAACGCCAAGGCCAGCAAAGAGGACCAGCAGAAGCACAACGACTTCGTCACACGGATGGTCGAGCGGGGCTACACCGACAAACAGGTACGACTGCTGTCCGAGTGGTACCTGCGGGTCAGAAAATCACAATAACCCGCTGCCGGTCAGACCGGTTGTCGTCAGCCAGAGGTCTGTGTACGCATTTTCTGTTACACAGACCTCTGGAAGGTGTTCGAAAGTCGGTAGCGAGGTCAGTCAGCGTCCAAAAGCGCTTGGGGGAGCGTGAACATCCCTTGGCACCGTCGATGCTGCATAACCGCTCGCCCCTTTCAGGACAGCTTCTAAGGAGCAGTCATGAGCTATGTGATCGACCGACGTCTCAATGGCAAGAACAAGAGCACGGTGAACCGTCAGCGGTTTCTGCGGCGTTACCGTGATCACATCAAAAAGGCTGTCGAAGAGGCGGTCAGCCGGCGCTCCATTACCGATATGGAGCACGGCGAACAGATCAGTATCCCCGGTCGCGACATTGACGAGCCGGTGCTTCACCACGGTCGCGGTGGCAAGCAGACCGTCGTGCACCCGGGCAACAAGGAATTCACCAGCGGCGAGCACATTGCCCGCCCGCCCGGAGGTGGCGGTGGCAGAGGACCCGGCAAGGCCGGCAACTCGGGCGAAGGGATGGACGAATTCGTCTTCCAGATCACCCAGGAGGAATTCCTCGAATTCATGTTCGAGGACCTTGAGCTGCCGAACCTGGTCAAGCGCAACCTGACCGGCACTGACACCTTCAAGACCGTTCGTGCCGGGATCAGTAACGAGGGCAATCCGTCGCGGATCAACATCATCCGCACCTTGCGCTCGGCCCATGCACGGCGAATCGCCCTGTCTGGCAGCAGCCGGGCAAAATTACGCGAAGCCAAAGAAGAACTGCTGCGACTCAAGCGGGATGAGCCAGACAACTTCGGCGATATTCAGGAAGTCGAAGCAGAAATCGAAAAACTCAGTGCGCGCATTCATCGCGTACCGTTCCTCGATACCTTCGACCTCAAGTACAACCTGCTCATCAAGCAACCCAACCCCAGCTCCAAGGCGGTGATGTTCTGCCTGATGGACGTGTCCGGCTCCATGACCCAAGCGACCAAGGACATCGCCAAGCGTTTCTTTATCCTGCTGTACCTGTTTCTCAAGCGTAACTACGACAAGATCGACGTCGTGTTCATCCGCCACCACACCAGTGCCCGGGAAGTGGACGAAGAGGAGTTTTTCTATTCTCGCGAAACCGGCGGCACCATCGTTTCCAGCGCCTTGAAACTGATGCAGGAGATCATGGCCGAACGCTATCCGAGCAATGAGTGGAATATCTATGCCGCCCAGGCCTCCGACGGCGACAACTGGAACGACGACTCGCCGATCTGCCGCGACATACTGATCAACCAGATCATGCCGTTCGTGCAGTACTACACTTACGTTGAGATCACCCCGCGCGAACATCAGGCCTTGTGGTTCGAGTACGAACGCATCGCCGAAGCCTTCTCTGACACGTTTGCCCAGCAACAACTGGTCTCGGCCGGGGATATCTATCCGGTCTTCCGTGAACTCTTCCAGCGCAGGTTAGTGACATGACCGCCAAAGAGCAGAAGCGCCAACCCATTTCCACCGGCTCCGAATGGACGTTCGAGCTGATTCAGGCCTACGACAAAGAAATCAGTCGTCTGGCGGCTCGCTATGCGCTCGATACTTACCCTAACCAGATCGAAGTGATCACCGCCGAGCAGATGATGGACGCCTACGCCTCCGTCGGTATGCCGCTGGGTTATCACCACTGGTCCTACGGCAAACACTTCCTCAGCACCGAGAAATCCTACTCTCGCGGCCAGATGGGGCTGGCGTACGAGATCGTGATCAACTCGGACCCTTGCATCGCCTATTTGATGGAAGAAAACACCATCTGCATGCAGGCGTTGGTCGTCGCCCATGCCTGCTACGGGCATAACAGCTTTTTCAAAGGCAACTACCTGTTCCGCACCTGGACTGACGCCAGTTCGATCATCGATTACCTGGTCTTCGCCAAGCAATACATCATGCAGTGCGAAGAGCGCCACGGTATCGACGCGGTCGAGGACCTGCTGGATTCCTGCCACGCCCTGATGAACTATGGGGTCGATCGATACAAACGCCCCTATCCGATTTCCGCCGAAGAAGAACGTCGCCGGCAAAAGGATCGGGAAGAGCATTTGCAGAAACAGATCAACGATCTGTGGCGGACCATTCCAAAAGGTGCGGACAAGTACAGCGACAAGGACAACGCGCGCTTCCCCGCCGAACCTCAGGAAAATATCCTCTACTTCATCGAAAAACACGCACCGCTGCTGGAGCCATGGCAGCGGGAAATCGTGCGGATCGTGCGCAAGATCGCTCAGTATTTCTACCCGCAACGTCAGACTCAGGTGATGAACGAGGGATGGGCCACGTTCTGGCATTACACCCTGATGAACGACCTGTATGACGAAGGCCTGGTGACCGACGGCTTCATGATGGAGTTTTTGACGTCCCACACCAGCGTGGTCTATCAACCCGGCTTCGATAGCCCCTACTACAACGGCATCAACCCCTACACCCTGGGTTTTGCCATGTACCGGGACATTCGCCGCATGTGTGAACACCCGACCGAAGAGGACTACCGCTGGTTCCCAGAGATTGCTGGGACCGACTGGCTGTCGAGCATCAAATTCGCCATGAGCAGCTTCAAGGATGAAAGCTTCATCCTGCAGTACCTTTCACCCCAGGTGATCCGTGACCTGAAGCTGTTCAGCATTCTTGATGACGACCAGAAAGATGACTTGCTGGTACCGGCGATTCACGACGAAGGGGGTTACCGCATCATCCGTGAAACCTTGGCGGCGCAGTACAACCTGGGCAATCGTGAACCCAACGTGCAGATTTACAGCATCGACCGGCGTGGTGACCGCTCGCTGACCTTGCGTCACCAGCAACACGACCGCAAACCGCTGGGCGAGTCCACCGAGGAAGTGCTCAAACACCTGCACCGCCTCTGGGGCTTCGATATTCATCTGGAAACCCTGCAAGGGGACCAGGTGATGAAAACCCATCATGTTCCGCCCAGAGGTGAACACAGCGAAGGGGATTACGGCCGGCTGGACCTGGCTGTCATCCATCTTTGATCCTGTTTCTGCCTCCGGAGGTTCGACGCAAAGGTTATTCTGTCGGGCTAACGGAGGTTTTTTATGCAGATTTATAAAGTCGGCGGTGCGGTACGCGATCGCCTGCTGGGCAAGCCTGTCACCGACATCGACTGGGTTGTGGTTGGCGCCACCACTGAAGAAATGCTCGCCAAAGGCTTTCGGCCGGTGGGTGCGGATTTCCCGGTTTTTCTTCACCCCAAAAGTGGTGAGGAATACGCCCTCGCCCGGACCGAGCGTAAAAGCGGACGCGGTTACGGCGGTTTTACCTTTCACGCCAGCCCAGAAGTCACCCTCGAAGAAGACCTGATTCGCCGTGACCTGACCATCAATGCCATGGCCGAAGACGATCAGCAGAACCTGACCGATCCTTACCACGGCCAGCGCGATCTCGAGGCGCGCCTGCTTCGTCACGTTTCCCCCGCGTTCGCCGAAGATCCGCTCAGGGTTCTGCGTGTTGCCCGCTTCGCAGCGCGTTATGCCGGGCTCGACTTCACCGTGGCGTCGGAGACACTGGAACTGATGCGCCAACTCAGCGAATCAGGCGAACTGGAGGCCTTGACCGCCGAACGCAGTTGGAAAGAAATTTCCCGCGCCCTGATGGAAGATCAGCCACAGGTGTTTATCGAAGTGCTGCGCGAGTGTGGCGCTCTCAAGGTATTGATGCCGGAAGTCGATGCCCTGTTCGGCGTACCGCAACCGGAAGCCCACCACCCGGAAATCGACACGGGCGCGCACACCTTGAGCGTGCTGGAGCAAGCGGCGCGGCACAAACAACCACTCACCGTGCGCTGGGCCTGTCTGCTGCACGACCTCGGCAAGGGACTGACGCCCAAGGAAGAGTGGCCCCGACACATAGCTCATGAGCACAAGGGCTTGAAACTGATCAAAGCGGTCAACGAACGCTTCAAGGCGCCGAAAGACTGTCAGGAGCTGGCTCTGCTGGTGGGCGAATATCACACCCACGGCCATCGCGCTCTGGAGCTGAAGCCGTCGACGTTGCTGGAGTTGCTGCAGAGTTTTGACGTTTACCGTCGGCCGCAGCGGTTCGAGGAATTTATCGCGGCGTGCGAGATGGATGCGCGCGGACGTAAAGGGCTGGAGCAGCGAAGTTATCCACAGGCTGATTATTTGCGGGGGGCGGCGAATGCTGCTCGGACCGTAGCGGTTCAGCCGTTGCTGGAGAAGGGATTCAAAGGGCCGGAGCTGGGTGAGGCGATCAAGCGAGAGCGGCTTAAGGCGCTGAAGGCCTACAAAGAGGCGGCGTCTGCCTGAAAAGCTTCGCGAGCAAGCCCGCTCCCACACGGGACAGCGCACATCCCTGTGGGAGCGAGCCTGCTCGCGAAGGCGTCATCCGCATCACAACAATGCTGAAGGGGTCAGCTGCTCACCGCGCCACTCAAACGCCACGGGCGCCAACACCTGATCAATCTGCGCCTCACGCCACAACGTCGCAAAGCTCTTGCCTACACCCGGATGCACTCTGTCCGGCGCAATCAGCGACAACGGCCACAGCACGAAAGCATTTTTCAGAATTTCTGCCCGCGGCAGGATCAAGCCATCGAAGTTGCCCACCAGATCGCCGAACAGCAGCACGTCGATATCCAGCGGCAAACCCTTGCGATCCGGCGCATAACGGCCGTTGTCCGCCTCGATGAATTTCAGCCGGCGATCCAGCTCCATCAGCGGCAAATCGGTAAAAGCCGACACCACAAAATTGAAGAATGGCCCGCTCTTGATCCCCACCGACTGACTTTCGAACACCGCCGAGCAGCGTATATCCACCAGAAAACCTGCCAAGGCTTCCAGGCCAGCCTGCAAATGGGATTCGCGCTCGATATTGCTACCGAGCCCGAGAAACACCTGAGTCAGCGACATCCGCGCTCGATCTCCACGCCCACACCACCCGTGGCAGCCGGGATGGCGCCTGGTTTGGTCAGCTTGAGGCGCATCCAGGTGATCTTGAACTCGCTCATCAGCACTTCAGCCAGACGTTCGGCGAAGGTCTCGACCAACTGGAACTGCGTCTGCTCGGCAAAAGCCTGGATACGCGACGACACACTGGCGTAATCGAGCGCCAGCGTCAGGTCATCACCGGCGGCGGCCGGGCGATTATCCCAGGCGAAGCTCAGATCAAGACGCAAGCACTGTCGGATGCCTCGCTCCCAGTCGTAGGCACCAATCACGGTGTCGACTTCCAGGCCCTCGATAAACACTCTGTCCAAGCACTTTTCTCCGCTGCACGACAAGGGCGCAATGCGCCGTTAGAATCAGGGCGTCCTCGCCCGGAATAGTTAGCATGTTTTGGTTACTGGCGACCCTCGCCTACCTGCTCGGCTCTCTGTCCTTCGCCATTTTGCTCAGCCGCCTGACCGGTAAGCCCGATCCGCGAATGAGTGGCTCGGGCAATGCCGGCGCCACCAACATGTTGCGCCTGGCCGGCAAAAAACTCGCCGTCCTGACCTTGATCGGGGACCTCTTCAAAGGCCTGCTACCCGTCCTGATTGCCGGCGTTGCGGACCTTTCGCTTCAAGAACAGGCCTGGATCGGCGTCTGTGCCGTGCTCGGTCACCTGTTCCCGCTGTACTTTCGCTTTCGCGGTGGCAAGGGTGTCGCCACCGCTGCCGGCATGTTGCTGGGCCTCTACCCGCCCGCCGCACTGCTGGCGGTCTGCGCCTGGCTGCTGACGTTCTACCTGACTCGCACCAGCTCACTGGCGGCCTTGATCGCCACACCGCTGACCCTGCCGCTGCTGGCCTGGCAAGAACCGGCGGCACTGCTGCCCATGAGCGCACTCACGGGGCTGATCGTCTGGCGTCATCGGGGCAATCTACGCGACCTGTTTGCCGGGCGCGAACGGCATTTTTAATTACCGGGCATGAGCGCCGCTCATCACAGCGCCGACAATTGCTCCATCGGCCAACGCGCCTGCACGCTGATCGCCAGGCTTTCATGCTGACCGGCCTGCAAACGCTGGCAACCGGCAAAGGCAATCATCGCGCCGTTGTCGGTGCAGAACTCCGGACGAGCATAAAAAACATCGCCCTTCATGTCGCCGAGCATCTTCTCCAGCGAAGTACGCAGTGCCTTGTTGGCGCTGACGCCGCCAGCGATCACCAGACGCCTCATACCAGCCTGTTTCAGGGCCCGCTTGCACTTGATGGTCAAAGTCTCCACCACGGCCTGCTGGAACGCCAGCGAGATGTCGCAACGGGCTTGCTCGCTGTCGTCCCCGGCGCTGACGCTCTGCTGCCAGGTGTTCAGGGCAAAGGTTTTCAAGCCACTGAAACTGAAAGCCAGTCCTGGACGGTCGCACATCGGGCGCGGGAAAGTGAAACGTCCTGCAACCCCTTGCTCCGCCAGTCGAGCGATTTCCGGGCCACCCGGATAATTGAGGCCCATCATCTTCGCGGTCTTGTCAAAAGCTTCACCGGCGGCATCGTCGAGGGTCTCGCCCAAGAGCGTGTATTGACCGATCCCGTCGACCTGAACCAGCTGCGTATGACCGCCAGACACCAACAAAGCGACGAACGGGAATTCCGGTGGTTGCGACTCCAGCATCGGCGCCAGCAGGTGACCTTCCATGTGGTGCACACCCAGCGCCGGAATACCCCAGGCGAAGGCCAGCGCCTGAGCGCAAGAGGCGCCCACCAGCAAGGCACCGACCAGGCCAGGACCCGCGGTATAAGCGATGGCGTCGATCTCGGTCGGCACACAGTCAGCTTCGGCCAACACCTGACGAATCAAGGGCAGCATGCGTTTGACGTGGTCACGCGAGGCCAGCTCCGGCACGACCCCGCCATAGGCGCGGTGCAGGTCGATCTGGCTGAACAGCGCGTCGGCCAGCAGGCCGCGTTCACTGTCATATAATGCGACACCGGTTTCGTCGCAGGAGGTTTCTAATCCCAGTACTAGCATGGGTTTGCGCCTTGTTTAGGCTGAATTCGAAGGCGCGCATAATAGTCGCCACGTGATGCCCCGACCAGCGGTTTTCGATCAGAGGCTTTGCATTCCGAGCGATGAGGGGTTAACATCCGCAACCCTTAAAAACCGACGTCTTCAAGTGCTCTTTTGCCACGAGGATGTTGACCCCGGTAATGAATGAAGGTAGCTCTGGATGCCAGCCGTCAAAGTAAAAGAGAACGAACCCTTCGACGTAGCTCTGCGTCGTTTCAAGCGCTCCTGCGAAAAAGCCGGTGTACTGGCTGAAGTTCGTAGCCGCGAATTCTACGAGAAGCCTACTTCTGAGCGTAAGCGCAAAGCAGCAGCCGCTGTTAAGCGTCACGCCAAGAAAGTTCAGCGCGAACAGCGCCGCGCCGTTCGTCTGTACTAATACACAGACGTTCGTAGCAAGCTTCTGCCAAGCCCGGCCCTCAGCCGGGCTAATGGCATTTGCGGACAACGCTTGATGCTTCACCGTCAAAGCCGCACACGCGACCGAGACAAACCTGCTTCACAGCGTCAGACCTGGCTCTTTTGCCAGCGGTGCACGTCTTTTCTGACGAGCCTTCCAAGGCTACTGACGAGCACACCCACTGATTCCTCTCACGACGATCAGCCCAAGGCACCTTCTTGCGTGCCAGCTTATGAGCTATCCGAGGCCATCGACAGGCCGCAGCCGGATTCAGCGCAACACTTTCAAATAGTCGAATACTGATTGGTACTAACGTCAGTGGATTTTCGGCAGATACACTTCCCGACAGCGATTACGCAGACGACACTGGTCGAGCCGCACATTTTGCGCGCCTCAAACAACGACCCGCGCTCAGCCGCTCTTCGTTTCGGATCAATTGCAGCGCAGATGACGAGAACGCCATGGCCGGGCTAATTCCCCAGAGCTTCATTGACGACCTTCTGAACCGCACCGACATCGTCGATGTGGTCAGCTCGCGCCTGCAAATGAAAAAGGCCGGCAAGAATTACACCGCTTGCTGCCCGTTCCACAAAGAGAAAACCCCCTCCTTCAGCGTCAGCCCCGACAAGCAGTTCTATTATTGCTTTGGCTGCGGCGCTGGTGGCAACGCCCTCGGCTTCATGATGGACCACGACAATCTGGATTTCGTCCAGGCTGTCGAAGAACTGGCCAAAGCCGCCGGCATGGAAATCCCCCGCGAAGAAAGCGGACGGCCGCACAAACCGCGGCAGCCGACCGATTCGCCGCTCTACCCGCTACTCACCGCCGCCGCCGACTTTTACCGTCAGGCACTGAAAAGCCATCCATCGCGAAAAGCAGCCGTGGATTACTTGAAAGGTCGCGGACTGACCGGCGAAATCGCCCGAGACTTCGGCCTCGGCTTTGCCCCGCCCGGCTGGGACAATCTGTTCAAGCACTTGAGCAGCGACACCCTGCAACAGAAAGCCATGATCGATGCCGGCCTGCTGATCGAGAACGCCGAAACCGGCAAACGCTATGACCGCTTCCGCGATCGCGTGATGTTCCCGATCCGCGACAGCCGCGGACGAATCATCGCCTTCGGCGGCCGGGTATTGGGCGACGACAAGCCGAAATACCTGAACTCACCGGAAACCCCGGTATTCCATAAGGGCCAGGAACTCTACGGCCTCTATGAAGCACGCAAGAACAACCGCAACCTCGACGAAATCATCGTCGTCGAAGGCTACATGGATGTTATCGCCCTCGCCCAGCAAGGCCTGCGCAATGCTGTCGCGACCCTGGGCACCGCCACCAGCGAAGAGCACTTGAAGCGCCTGTTTCGCGTCGTGCCCAACGTGCTGTTCTGTTTCGACGGCGACCAGGCAGGTCGAAATGCCGCCTGGCGGGCATTGGAGGCAGCGCTGCCGAGCCTGCAGGACGGGCGGCGCGCACGCTTTCTGTTCCTCCCCGAAGGCGAAGACCCGGACACGCTGGTCCGCTCCGAAGGCACTGATGCCTTCCGCGCACGGATCAACCAGCACGCCCAACCATTAGCGGATTATTTTTTTCAACAGCTGACCGAGGAATCGGACCCGCGCTCGCTCGAAGGCAAGGCCCACATGGCCACCCTCGCCGCGCCGCTGATCGACAAAGTCCCGGGGGCGAACCTGCGCATCCTGATGCGTCAGCGCCTGACTGAAATTACCGGGCTTAGCGGTGAAGCCGTGAGCCAGCTGGTACAAAGCGCACCTCAGGAAGCACCGCCGGCGTACGACCCGGGCATCGATTACGACGCCATGCCGGATTACAGCGACTACCATCAGCCGCAGGCACAAGAGATGTATGTGCCGCAGCAGGAATGGACGCCGAAGAAACCCGGCGCAGGCGGCAAAAAATGGGACAAAAAACCGTGGGACAAAAACGGCAAACGCGGTGGTGATCACGATCAACCCCGCGCGCCACGGGTGCCGGCCGCTGTAGAGCCGCCGACCCTGGCCGCCTTGCGCACGCTATTGCATCACCCACAATTGGCCGAGAAAGTCGAGGATGCCGGGCACTTTGCTGCCGAGGATCACACCAACACGCAATTACTGGTGGCCCTTCTCGAAGCCGTACAGAAGAATCCCAAGCTAAACTCATTTCAGTTGATTGCACGCTGGCACGGTACGGAGCAAGGACGTTTGCTCAAGGCGCTGGCGGAAAAGGAATGGCTGATTGACGGAGATAACCTTGAACAACAGTTTTTCGACACCATTACTAGCTTGTCAGCCCGCCAACGCGAGCGAAACCTGGAACAACTTCTCAGGAAAGCACGTCAAAGCGAACTGAGTGCCGAAGAGAAAAATCAACTGCGCGACCTATTAAGTCGCAATGTTTCCGCAACAAGCCCGACCTCAACTGGCGCGTGAGGTCATAGCTCAGGTATAATCCTCGGCTTGTTTTTTGCCCGCCAAGACCTTCAGTGGATAGGGTGTTATGTCCGGAAAAGCGCAACAGCAGTCTCGTATCAAAGAGTTGATCACACTTGGTCGTGAGCAGGGTTACCTGACTTACGCGGAGGTCAACGACCACCTGCCGGAGGATATTTCAGATCCGGAACAGGTGGAAGACATCATCCGCATGATCAATGACATGGGGATCAACGTATTCGAGGTTGCGCCAGATAAGGATTCCCTTATGCTGGCCGACGCCGATACCGACGAAGCCGCGGCCGAAGAGGCAGCAGCAGCGTTGGCAGCGGTCGAGACCGACATTGGTCGCACCACCGACCCAGTGCGCATGTACATGCGTGAAATGGGTACGGTAGAGCTCCTCACACGTGAAGGCGAAATCGAAATCGCCAAACGTATTGAAGAGGGCATCCGCGAAGTGATGGGCGCAATTGCGCACTTCCCTGGCACGGTTGACCATATTCTGTCCGAATACACTCGCGTCACCACCGAAGGTGGCCGCCTGTCCGACGTCCTGAGCGGTTATATCGACCCGGACGACGGCATTGCGCCGCCTGCTGCAGAAGTGCCGCCGCCTGTCGACCCGAAAGCCGTGAAAGCGGACGACGACACCGACGACGACGACGCTGAAGCCAGCACCGACGACGAAGAAGAAGCCGAAAGCGGTCCGGATCCGGTCATCGCAGCTCAGCGCTTTGGCGCTGTCTCCGATCAGATGGAAATCACCCGCAAGGCGCTGAAAAAGCACGGTCGTGGCAACAAGCTGGCAATTGCCGAGCTGGTGCTTCTGGCTGAGCTGTTCATGCCGATCAAACTGGTTCCGAAGCAATTCGAAGGCCTGGTCGAGCGTGTTCGCAGTGCCCTGGATCGTCTGCGTCAGCAAGAGCGCGCGATCATGCAACTTTGCGTTCGCGATGCTCGTATGCCGCGTGCCGACTTCCTGCGCCAGTTCCCGGGCAATGAAGTCGACGAAAGCTGGACCGACGCACTGGCCAAAGGCAAAAGCAAATACGCTGAAGCCATTGGTCGCCTGCAACCGGACATCATTCGTTGCCAGCAGAAGCTGACCGCGCTGCAAACCGAAACCGGTTTGACGATCGCCGAGATCAAGGACATCAACCGTCGCATGTCGATCGGTGAGGCCAAGGCCCGCCGCGCGAAGAAAGAGATGGTAGAAGCGAACTTGCGTCTGGTGATCTCCATCGCCAAGAAGTACACCAACCGTGGTCTGCAATTCCTCGATCTGATCCAGGAAGGCAACATCGGTTTGATGAAAGCGGTAGACAAGTTCGAATACCGCCGCGGCTACAAGTTCTCGACTTATGCCACCTGGTGGATCCGTCAGGCGATCACTCGCTCGATCGCCGACCAGGCCCGCACCATCCGTATTCCGGTGCACATGATCGAGACGATCAACAAGCTCAACCGCATTTCCCGTCAGATGTTGCAGGAAATGGGTCGCGAACCGACCCCGGAAGAGCTGGGCGAACGCATGGAAATGCCTGAGGACAAGATCCGCAAGGTATTGAAGATCGCTAAAGAGCCGATCTCCATGGAAACCCCGATCGGTGATGACGAAGACTCCCATTTGGGTGACTTCATCGAAGACTCGACCATGCAGTCGCCGATCGATGTCGCCACTGTTGAGAGCCTTAAAGAAGCGACTCGCGAAGTTCTGTCCGGCCTCACTGCCCGTGAAGCCAAGGTTCTACGCATGCGCTTCGGTATCGACATGAATACCGACCACACCCTCGAGGAGGTTGGTAAGCAGTTCGACGTGACCCGTGAACGGATTCGTCAGATCGAAGCCAAGGCGCTGCGCAAGCTGCGCCACCCGACGAGAAGCGAGCATTTGCGCTCCTTCCTCGACGAGTAACAACAAAACCCCCGGCCCAGGCCGGGGGTTTTGCTTTTATACAGATTAAATCCCCCGCTCCTCCCTCCCTCCGAATTGCCCGTCTACACTCGAAACATTCCCCGAGCCATAACGAGACCGTTATGCCCAGACTGCCGACTGTGCTTTTTTTGCTGTCGCTGTTGACCTGGACCGCAACGGCTGGCGCGCTGACTCTGACCGACGAAGAACGTAGCTGGCTTACGGCCCACCCGGACTTGCGCCTGGGTGTCGATGCGTCATGGCCACCCTTCGAGTTTCGCGACGATCAGGGCCGCTATCAGGGCCTTGCAGCAGACTATATCGACCTGATCCGTCAACGCCTGGCCATCAAGCTCACGCCCATCGAGCCCGTCAGCTGGACCGTTGTCCTGGAACAGGCCAAACAAGCCAAGCTCGACCTGTTGCCTGGCATCATGTCGACCCCGGAGCGCCAGAGTTATCTGTCGTTCACTCGCCCCTACCTGGACTTTCCGATTGTCATCCTTGCCCATGTCGGAGGCCCCCAGCCACGTAAACTCGAAGACCTGTACGGGTTGAAAGTCGCCGTGGTGGAAAACTACGCCCCCCACGAACTGTTGCGCACCCACCATCCCGATCTCAATCTGGTGGCGATGCCCAACGTCAGCTCAGCACTGCAGGCGCTGGCAACTGATGAAGTGGATGCGGTGGTCGGCGATCTCGCCTCCAGCGTCTGGAGCCTGCGTCAGCTCAAGCTCGACGGGCTCTACGTCAGCGGCGAAACCCCCTATCGCTATCAATTGGCGATGGGCGTGCCCCGGGACAACAAAATACTGGTCGGCATTCTGGATAAAGTCCTGGCAGACATGACCCCGGACGAAATAAGCGCCATCCAGGAGCACTGGGTCGGCAACGTCCTCGATCATCGAACCTTCTGGTCCGATCTGCTGGTTTACGGTCTACCGGGATTGCTCCTGCTGATCATCGTGCTGGTGGTCGTTATCCGGATCAATCGCCGACTGAGCTCAGAAATCGCTCGCCGGGTCGACCTGGAACAAGAACTGCGCAGCAGTGAATACCATTACCGCGGACTGGTGGAGAGCCTTTCGGCCATCGCCTGGGAAGCGCGGATCAGCGATTTCACCTACAGCTACGTATCGCCCCATGCCGAGGATCTGCTCGGTTACCCCCTGTCTCATTGGCTGATTCCGGGCTTCTGGCGCAACATCATTCACCCGGCCGACCTGACCCGCGCCCAGACCTTTTGCGATCACGAAGTACTGGCCGGGCGCGACTACAGTCTCGATTACCGGGTCATCACCGCCGATGGCCGCTGCATTTGGGTGCGCGATATTGTCAGCCTGATTGAGCACGGCCATGAACCGGTGTTGCGCGGGCTGATGATCGACATCAGCGAAGCCAAGCGCACCGAAGAGGCGTTGCGTCTGTCGGAACAGAAGTTCGCCTCGGTGTTCCAGCAATGCCCGGACATACTAGTCATCGCGCGACTCTCCGACGGCTGCCTGCTGGAGGTCAACGAAGCGTTCGAAGAACAGATCGGTCTCAAGGCCGAAGACGTCATCGGCCAGACGGCCACCGACCTGAACATCTGGGGCATACCCGGCGTCGGGCCAGGCTTGTTGCAACGGTTGCAGGCCGGCAGCATCCGTAACCTGGAGATGCCCTTTCGCCGCAACAATGGCCAAGTGTTTACCGGCCTGATCTCCGCTGAACCGTTCGACCTCGATACAACCCCTGCGCTGGTAGTGGTCGTGCGGGACATCAGCCAGCTCAAGGAAACCCAGAAACAGCTGCAAACCTCCGAAGAGAAATTCGCCAAGGCCTTCCATGCCTCTCCCGATGGCTTGCTATTGTCCCGGCAGAGCGACGGCTTACTGATTGAGGTCAATGAGGGTTTCAGCCGCATTACCGGTTTCAACAGCGCGATGTCCGTGGATCGCTCCGCCCTCGAGCTGGGAATCTGGGTCAATCTCAACGAACGCAAACAGATGCTCGATCTGCTGCACCGGGACGGATTCGTCCGCGACTTCAGTTGCCATATACGCCGCAGCGACGGGCAGATCCGCCTTTGCGAGGTGTCCAGCCGTCCGCTGCCGATCGGCGATGAAGATTGCATGCTGACCATCGCCCGGGACATCACCGAGCGACACCTGATGCAGGAGAAACTGCAACAGGCCGCGACGGTATTCGAGAGCACCGCCGAAGGTGTATTGATCACCGACACCCAACAGCACATCAGCGCGGTCAACCGTGCGTTTACCGAAATCACCGGCTACAGCGAGAGCGAAGCGTTGGGCCACACCCCTCGCCTGCTCGCCTCGGGCCTGCACGACAGCGCGTTTTATGCCGCCATGTGGCATCAGCTGACCGCCGAAGGTCATTGGCAGGGCGAAATTTCCAACCGGCGCAAAAATGGAGAGCTTTACCCGAGCTGGCTGACCATCAGTGCGGTGCGCAACCGGGACAGGTTCATCACCCACTTTGTCGCGGTGTTCGCGGACATTTCCAGCCTCAAACACGCCCAGGCCAAGCTCGACTACCAGGCTCACCACGACCCGCTGACCGGGCTGCCGAACCGCACGCTGTTCGAGAGCCGATTGCTGACTGCGCTGAACAACCAACAGGAAAACGGCGGCCAGGGCGCGGTACTGTTCCTGGACCTGGACCGTTTCAAACACATCAACGACAGCCTGGGTCACCCGGTCGGTGACCTGCTGCTCAAGGGCATTGCCGTGCGCCTCAAGGAGCAGTTGCGCGACATCGACACCGTGGCGCGCCTGGGCGGCGACGAATTCATCATCTTGCTGCCCGGGCTGCAGCAATCCAGTGATGCCGACAACATCGCGACCAAATTGCTCAATTGCTTCAGCGCACCGTTCCAGGCTGGCGAGCATGAGTTTTTTATCAGCGCCAGTATCGGCACCAGCCTGTATCCCAAGGATGGCTGCGACGTCGCCACGCTGGTCAAGAACGCCGATGCGGCGATGTACCGCTCCAAGGCCAAGGGTCGCAACCGGGTCGAAAGCTACACCCGCGACCTCACCGCTCAAGCCAGCGAGCGAGTGGCACTGGAACATGAACTGCGACGCGCTATCGAGCGCAACGAACTGCACCTCCATTATCAACCGAAGATCAGCCTGGTCGACCATCGCCTGGTCGGCGCAGAAGCGCTCATTCGCTGGCGCCACCCGACCTTCGGCGATGTTCCACCGGAGCACTTCATTCCCCTGGCCGAAGAAAACGGCATGATCCTGCAAATCGGCGATTGGGTTCTCGAAACCGCCTGCCGGCAGATGTTCGAGTGGAATCAGCTTTACGAACCCGTCGGCCCGCTATCGGTCAACCTCGCGGGCGCTCAATTGCGCCAGCCGAACCTGCTAGGTCGGATCGAACAATTGCTCAAGGACAACCGCCTCAAACCCGGTTTCCTGCAACTGGAAATTACTGAAAACTTCATCATGAGCCAGGCTGAAGAGGCGCTGGCAGTGCTGCATCAACTCAAACACCTGGGTGTGCAACTGGCGATCGACGACTTCGGCACCGGTTACTCATCCCTGAGTTACCTCAAACGTCTGCCACTGGACATTCTCAAGATCGACCAGTCTTTCGTCCGCGGCCTGCCGGATGATCCCCACGACGCAGCCATCGTTCGCGCCATCATCGCCCTGGGCCGCAGCATGCAATTCACCATCATCGCCGAGGGCGTCGAAACCCTCGCGCAGCAGCAATTCCTCGCCGCCGAAGGCTGTGAACAGATCCAGGGCTATATCGTCAGCCTGCCCTTGCCACCGGAAGAATTTGCCGCGACGTTTCTTCGTATAGCCATTTCAGACTTTTCGGATAGCACAGCGGAGAAACCGTCGCTATAATCCGCGGCCTACTGAGGGCCTATAGCTCAGTTGGTTAGAGCAGGGGACTCATAATCCCTTGGTCGTAGGTTCGAGTCCTACTGGGCCCACCAAACAAGAAAGCCGCGCAATGCGCGGCTTTTTCGTGTTCGAGGCCTGGATTTTCGAAGCCGCTTTTTCTGTATGAATACGGAAAGTGTCCGCCCTCCCCATCCTGTTTTCTGGACGCCCAGTATCCATGCACCTTTGATCGACCTACTAGTCGCTCAAAGGTGCATGGATTATGGCGGCTTACTTCAGGTTGCCACTGAGAAACTGCTGCAGACGTCCGCTTTGCGGGTTGCCCAGCACTGCTTCGGGCACACCCTGCTCTTCCACCCGTCCCTGGTGCAGGAACAGCACTTGGTTCGACACTTTGCGCGCAAAGCTCATTTCGTGAGTGACCATGATCATGGTGCGGCCTTCTTCGGCCAGCCCCTGAATCACCTTGAGCACTTCGCCCACCAGCTCCGGGTCCAGGGCCGAGGTCGGCTCGTCGAACAGCATGATCTCCGGTTCCATCGTCAGGGCCCGGGCGATGGCGACGCGTTGCTGCTGACCACCGGAGAGGAACGCCGGGTATTGATCGGCAACGCGCGACGGCAACCCCACCTTGTCGAGATAGCGTCGGGCGCGCGCCTCGGCATCCTTCTTGCTGACACCCAGCACCCGGCGCGGGGCCATGGTGATGTTGTCGAGCACGGTCATGTGGCTCCACAGGTTGAAATGCTGGAACACCATCGCCAGGCGCGTGCGCAGGCGTTGCAGCTCATCGGCGTCGGCCACGCGCATACCGTGGCGGTCATGGACCATGCGAATCGGCTGGTTATCCAGGGTCATTGCGCCGTCATTGGGCGTTTCCAGGAAATTGATGCAACGCAGGAAGGTGCTCTTGCCCGAACCACTAGCGCCGATCAGGCTGATCACATCGCCGGTTTTAGCGTTCAGCGAGACACCCTTGAGCACTTCGTGGTTGCCGTAGCTTTTATGCAGGTTTTCAACAGTCAGTTTGTACATGTGCGCAAACGTCCTCTACGGAATTAGTGAGCCGGGCCAAGGAAAGATAGCCAGCGGCGTTCGGCCAGGCGGAACAAACCGACCAGAGAGAAAGTGACTGCCAGGTAGATGATTGCGGCGATACCGAACGACTGGAATGTCAGGAAGGTTGCCGAGTTGGCGTCTCTGGCGACCTTGAGAATGTCCGGCACGGTGGCGGTAAAAGCCACAGTGGTCGAGTGCAGCATCAGGATCACTTCGTTGCTGTAGTACGGCAACGAGCGGCGCAGGGCCGATGGCATGATGATGTAGGCATAGAGCTTCCAGCCGCGCAGGCCATAGGCCTTGGCTGCCTCGACTTCGCCGTGGTTCATGCTGCGGATCGCCCCGGCGAAGATTTCCGTAGTGTAGGCGCAGGTGTTCAGGGCAAAGGCCAGAATGGTGCAGTTCAAGGCGTCGCGGAAGAACGCATCAAGTACCGGCTGGGCGCGTACCGCAGCGAAGCTGTAGATGCCGGTGTAGCAAATCAACAGCTGGATATACAGCGGCGTACCGCGAAACAGATAGGTGTAGAACTGCACCGGCCAGCGCACCCAGACGTTGGACGACACCCGGGCAATCGACAACGGCACCGACATCACGAAGCCGAAGAAAATCGAGGCACTGAGCAACCAGAGGGTCATGGCCAACCCGGTGATGTGACTGCCGTCCTGGTAAAGGAAGGGTCGCCAGTATTCCTGCAGTAGTTCGATCATCGTACGGCCTCCCGGGTGCCTGCTGCGTAGAAGACATCCAGCCGGCGCAAGACGTAATTCGAAGCGGTGGTAATCACCAGATAGATCAAGGCGGCCAGCACTAGGAAGAAGAACAACTGATAGGAGCTTTTGCCCGCATCCTGGGCCACCTTGACCAGATCGGCCAGACCGATGATCGAGACCAACGCGGTGGCCTTGAGGATCACCATCCAGTTATTGCCGATGCCTGGCAGGGCGAAGCGCATCATTTGCGGGAACACCACGAAGCGAAAGCGCTGGGCGCGTGTCAGCCCGTAGGCGGTAGCCGCCTCCATCTGCCCGCGGGGTACGGCGAGGATCGCGCCGCGAAAGGTCTCGGTGAAATACGCACCGTAGATGAAGCCCAGTGTAATGACCCCGGCACTGAACGGGTTGATCTCGATATAGTCCCAGCCCAGCGCTTCGGTCAGGTTGGTCAGCCAGGTTTGCAGGCTGTAGAAAATCAGCAGCATCAACACCAGGTCCGGCACGCCACGGATCAGCGTGGTGTAGGCCTGCGCCGGGACGCGCAGCATAGCTGACTTGGAAAGCTTGGCACTGGCGCCGATCAGGCCGAGGACCACGCTCACCAGCAGCGACAGAAAGGATAATTTGACAGTCATCCAGGAGCCTTGCAGCAACAGCGGGCCAAAGCCCTTAAGGCTGAAGCCGGAAAGCCCCAGAATCTGCAATAGGTATTCGAACATTGAGCAGCCCTTTGGCAATCAAGAAAGCGCCCATCCGGGGATGGGCGCAGGGTCGTTACTTGCCGCTGTAAAGGTTCAGGTCAGCGAAATGCTTCTGCTGGACGGCGGCATAGGTGCCATTGTCGTGCAGAGCCTTGATACCTTTGTCCAGAAGGGCCTTGAGTTCAGTGTTGCCCTTGGTGATGCCCACCGCCGTTTTCGATGGAAGCAGCTCGCTCTTGACCGGCTTGCTGACTTCAAAGTTGGCACCTTGTGGCGACTTCAGGAAGCCCAGTTCGGCTTGCAGCATGTCCTGGATCGAAGCATCGAGGCGACCGGAGATCAGGTCCGCGTAAACCTGGTCCTGATTGGCGTAGGCCTGTGTCTCTACTCCGGCCTTGTCCAGCACGGCCTTGGCGTAGGCTTCCTGGATGGTGCCTTGCTCGTAGCCGACTTTCTTGCCCTTTAGCGTGGCCGGATCGGCGTCGATGGCGGCGCCTTTTTTGAATACCAGCCCGGTTGGGCCAGAGAACAACTCGCTGGAGAAGTCGATGACTTTTTCGCGGGCTGGTGTGGCGGTCATGGAAGAGATCACGCCGTCGAACTTGTTGGCCTTGAGGCCGGGAATCATGCCGTCGAAATCGCTTTCGACCCACTTGCACTTGACCTTCAGCTCAGCGCAAATCGCGTTACCCAGGTCGATATCGAAGCCCACCAGGCTGCCATCGGCCGCTTTGGACTCGAACGGCGCGTAGGACGGATCGACGCCGAAGCGCAACTCCTTGTATTCCTTGGCCAGCGCGGAGCCGGCAGCCATGCAGAGAGCCAATGCGGAAAGGGTCAGAAATGTTTTTTTCATTGTTTTTATTCCTAAAGACCAACATGAGCGCTTGTGACACATGAGTACTGTTATGGAGCTCGTATGTCACTTTGGAAGAAGTAACACCCAACAGCTCGCGCTCCTGGTGAACAAGGAGGCAGAGCTCACGGGGAGAGGAGTCTAGAAGCAAGCGAGTGCGACGATAAGACGCAAAGTGCATTTATTTGACGAATTATTGGTCATTATGACGAACAATAGTGACTGTATGATGCGTTTACGCTAATTCGTTAGTCATGAAGCGCTGCTGCAACCGGAACAAATCGCACTGATTGCGAACCACCTCCATCACATCCACCCAGTGCTGTTAATGGCGGCAATCTTTGGCGTGCGTGCGGATCGCTGAAGTCGCGCGTACACCACTGATTTGGGCCACGGTGACGCGGCCAGGGTCCCTGATGCTGGGGGCGCTGCTGATCGCCCTCAACTTGCAGAAGCAACAGTTAACGCCGGAATGGCCTGCACGGCCCGCAGGCGTTCAAGCATTTCACCCGTCAACACGACCTCATACGTATCCGCCGCCCTACCCCACTGCTCCACGATGACCATGCCGTCGACCAGCGCCCCCGCTAATTCGGAAATCGTATCGGCCAATTCCTCTACGATTTTTTGAGTCCGCCCCCACACACGATCAGTTATCACTTTAAGCTCAGCCGTTATGCCGTCCGACGACGCGGGATCCGTATCGGGGTAGGCGATGTTGCGTAGCAAGTGCCGTAACTCCCTTATTTTTGCGTAATCCTGTTCCGCCCCCAGCGCTCCTTTCAGGATGGCTGCCGCTTTCGACTTATCGACGGTTTTTTTGGGCGATTGTTTTGAAGCCAATGTCTGCCCCATAGCGCCAGCCAAGAGCACCACCATCCGGGCTTCCAAATACGCCTTCATCGCGTCCATCGAAGAAATGGACCGCGCCAAGGTGATGGAAGCTCCCCCTTGATGCCTCAAGTCCATGGTCACTGTCAGACTCACGCCGCCTGTTGCAAAACCCAAGGCGCGGGCCACGACGTAGTGCCCCATTTCGTGATGTGCAATCTGCAATGCATGGTCCCGCATTGCGGGAGGCATCTTGTTTGTCATTTCCATTGCCTCGCATCCCTCGATTTCGCATTCGATTACGACTGACTGTCGGTGTCCATTCTGTCGATCAAGCCTTGCTCAAGCCAAAGAAGAACCCGATATGTAGAAAACGCTATGAACGGTACCGAGACTAGATCAACCATCCGCGATGCGAGATGTGCCTGTAACATGCCAACCCATTGATCTATACCGCTGGAGACGACCTTTGCCTGACACTCGCTCACCCGTTCTTGACGAAATCGACCGCCAATTGATTGCAGCCCTGCAGATCAATGCCCGCGAGAGCGTAGCCATGCTCGCACGCCAACTGGGCATCGCTCGCACCACCGTCACTTCGCGATTGGCTCGACTGGAAAAGGCCAAAGTGATCACCGGTTACGGCGTGCGTTTGGGTCAACGTGTCGTTGATGGTGGCTTGCAGGCGTACGTCGGGATCACGGTGCAACCGCGCTCGGGCAAGGAAGTATTGCGACGTCTCAGCGCGATGGCTCAGGTGCAGCAGTTGTGTGCGGTCAGTGGCGAATTTGATTACGTGGCCTGGTTGCGCACCGACTCACCTGAGCAGCTGGATCAGTTGCTCGATCAAATTGGCAGCGTGGATGGGGTGGAGAAGACGACTACATCGATCATCTTGAGTAGCAAGATTGATCGGGGGCAGCCGGTTTGAGTGTTTGCCGATAGTTCTTTGGTGTCTGGGAGGGCCTCATCGCGAGCAAGCTCGGCTCCCACATTGACGGTGTGTAGCAATCTATCGTCATTCTGATCAAACAATTAGCAAAACGACGACACATTGCGTCTTATTAACGTGTTCTACGCTCACTAGAATGGCTGCCATCTTTTCCTATACTCAGACGCGCACTCCGCGTCCGGTCGCCAGCAAGGTCAGCCATGAACAAGAACAATCGCCATCCTGCAGACGGTAAAAAACCAGTCACCATTTTCGGTCCGGACTTTCCCTTCGCCTTCGACGACTGGATCGAGCACCCGGCCGGCCTGGGCAGCATTCCTGCGCACAACCAAGGCGCTGAGGTTGCGATCGTCGGTGCCGGCATCGCAGGCCTGGTGGCTGCGTATGAATTGATGAAACTGGGCCTAAAACCCGTCGTCTACGAAGCCTCGAAAATGGGCGGTCGTCTGCGCTCGCAGGCGTTCAATGGCGCCGAAGGCATCATCGCCGAGCTCGGCGGCATGCGTTTCCCGGTGTCGTCCACCGCGTTTTATCACTACGTCGACAAGCTCGGCCTTGAAACCAAACCTTTCCCGAACCCGCTGACACCTGCCTCGGGCAGCACGGTGATCGACCTCGAAGGTCAGACCCATTACGCACAGAAGCTGGCGGATCTTCCTGCGCTGTTCCAGGAAGTCGCCGACGCCTGGGCCGACGCGCTGGAAGCCGGTTCGCAGTTCTCTGACATCCAGCAAGCGATCCGCGACCGTGATGTGCCGCGCCTCAAAGAGCTTTGGAACACCCTCGTTCCGCTGTGGGACGACCGCACCTTCTACGACTTCGTTGCCACTTCCAAAGCCTTCGCCAAGCTCTCGTTCCATCACCGCGAAGTGTTTGGTCAGGTCGGTTTCGGTACCGGCGGCTGGGACTCGGACTTCCCGAATTCGATGTTGGAAATCTTCCGCGTGGTCATGACCAACTGCGACGATCACCAGCACTTGGTGGTCGGCGGCGTTGAACAAGTGCCGCTGGGCATTTGGCGTCATGTGCCGGAGCGCTGCGTGCACTGGCCCGAGGGCACCAGCCTCAGTTCGTTGCACAGGGGCGCTCCACGCTCCGGCGTGAAGAAAATCGCCCACGCAGCAAACGGCCGTTTTACGGTCACCGACAACTACGGCGACACCCGCGAATACGCCGCTGTTCTGACCACGTGCCAGAGCTGGCTGCTGACCACCCAGATCGAATGCGACGAAACCCTGTTCTCGCAAAAGATGTGGATGGCCCTCGACCGCACCCGCTACATGCAATCGTCGAAAACCTTCGTGATGGTCGACCGACCATTCTGGAAGGACAAGGATCCAGAAACCGGCCGCGATCTGATGAGCATGACCCTCACCGATCGCCTGACTCGCGGCACCTACCTGTTCGACAACGGCGACGACAAGCCGGGCGTGATTTGCCTGTCGTACTCGTGGATGAGCGACGCGCTGAAAATGCTCCCGCACCCAGTGGAAAAGCGCGTGAAGCTGGCGCTGGATGCATTGAAGAAGATCTACCCGAAAGTCGACATCGCTGCGCGGATCATCGGCGATCCGATCACCGTGTCCTGGGAAGCCGACCCGCATTTCCTCGGGGCTTTCAAAGGCGCCCTGCCCGGCCACTATCGCTACAACCAGCGTATGTACGCGCACTTCATGCAGGCTGACATGCCGGCCGAGCAGCGCGGGATTTTCATCGCTGGTGACGATGTTTCATGGACGCCTGCCTGGGTCGAAGGCGCGGTGCAGACCTCGCTCAATGCGGTGTGGGGCATCATGAAACACTTCGGCGGTGAAACTCACGCCGAGAACCCGGGTCCAGGAGATGTGTTCAACGAGATCGGTCCGATCGCCCTGCCCGAGTAAGAGGAATCCGAAATGCGCGTAGCCCTTTACCAATGTCCACCGCTGCCCCTGGATGTCGCGGGTAATCTGCAACGTCTGCATCAATTGGCGCTGGAGGCCAAGGGCGCGGATTTGCTGGTGCTGCCGGAGATGTTTTTGACCGGTTACAACATCGGCATCGATGCCGTCAGCGTGCTGGCGGAAGTGCACAACGGTGAATCGGCGCAGCAAATCGCGCGCATCGCCAAGACGGCCGGGATCGCCATTTTGTATGGCTATCCCGAGCGCACCGAGGACGGGCAGATTTACAACGCCGTGCAGTTGATTGACGCCAATGGCGAGCGGTTGTGCAACTACCGCAAGACTCACCTGTTCGGCGACCTCGATCACTCGATGTTCAGCGCCGGGCCGGATGAGTTTCCGCTGGTTGAACTCAATGGCTGGAAGCTCGGCTTCCTGATCTGCTACGACCTGGAATTTCCGGAAAACGCCCGACGCCTGGCCCTGGCCGGCGCCGAGCTGATTCTGGTGCCCACGGCGAACATGATTCCCTACGACTTCATCGCCGACGTCACCGTCCGCGCCCGGGCCTTCGAAAACCAGTGCTATGTGGCTTACGCCAACTATTGCGGTAACGAAGGCGAGATCCAGTATTGCGGCCAGAGCAGCATTGCCGCGCCGGATGGCAGCCGCATCGCCCAGGCCGGCCTCGATGAAGCACTGATTGTCGGCGAGCTGGATCGTCAGTTGATGGTCGAATCCCGCGCCGCCAATCGCTACTTCCTCGATCGCCGCCCCGAGCTTTACAGCGAGCTTAACAAGCGCTGATCAACCGTTATCCGCTAGCATTGGCACTTCTCTGCTCTGGAAGTGCTCATGCCTGCGCTGAATCACCCCCACCTTCACACTGAAACCCTGGCCAACGGTCTGCGGGTGACGTTGCGCCATGTGCGCGATTTGAAGCGCAGTGCTGCGGCGTTGCGGGTCGCTGCCGGCAGCCATGACGTGTCGCTGGCCTGGCCCGGGCTGGCGCATTTTCTCGAACACCTGCTGTTTCTCGGTACAGAGCGCTTTCCCGCAAGCCAAGGCCTGATGGCCTACGTCCAGGGTCATGGCGGTCAGGTGAATGCGCGGACCAGCGAACGCACCACCGACTACTTTTTCGAATTACCGCCGCAGTCGTTTGCCGGGGGACTGGAGCGCCTGTCGGACATGCTCGCTCATCCGCGTATGAATCCAGACGATCAGCGGCGGGAACGGGAAGTGCTGCACGCAGAATTTGTCGCCTGGTCGCGGGATACGGCCGCTCAACAGCAATTTGCGCTGTTCGACGGCCTTTCAGCGGCGCATCCACTACGGGCGTTTCATGCCGGCAACCGCTACAGCCTGCCGGTGCCGCATCCTGAATTTCAGCAAGCCTTGCAGGATTTTTATCAGCGGTTTTATCAGACCGGGCAGATGACCTTGAGCCTGACGGGGCCGCAAAGTCTCGATGAGTTGAGGGCGATGGCTCAGCGCTTTAGCGCTGCGATTCCCGTAGGGGAAAAGGTCCCGCAACAGGCGCCTACATCACTGATGGATTCTTCGGACAAAAGTTATCAACAGGCTGGAGCGCGTCGACTGGATCTGTTGTTTGCCGTCGACGCATTGCCCGATTCATCGCCCGAGGCGCTGGCGTTCCTGTGTCATTGGCTGAACGCCGCGAAACCCGGAGGTCTACTGGCGCAATTGCGCGAGCACGGACTGGCTGACAGCCTGAAAGCTGCGCCACTGTATCAATTCGCCGGCCAGGCTTTGTTGCACATCGAGTTCACGTTGCCCGCCAAGGCGACGCCCGCCGGGATCCGCGAGCGGCTACTGGATTGGCTTGGATTCTTTGCCTCACAGCAACCCTGGACCGGGTTGCGCGACGAATACGCCGCCCTGCTGCAACGCCAACAGCAAGTCAGCGGAGCCCTGCAACTGGCCCGACTGGACAGCGCACAGCGTGAAACCGGGTTATCCGAATCGGGCATTGCTGCCCTCAAGGACGTCCTGAAACAAATCGGCGCTGTGGATAACTTCACCGGCCAATGGCAACTACCAACACCTAATCCGTTTCTGCGCGCAGAGGCTCCGGCCCCAAGTGCCGGACTGATCCGCGGCCAGACCAGCAAACACCGAGGCCTGCGGACCTTTGCCCAGGATCGCTCACGCGGTCGTCGTGAACGTTCGCCCATGCAGTTCAGTCAGGCATTGCCGGATAGCAGTACCGAAGGTGCCGTTTACCTGCGCTGGCGTCTGGACTCGGCACCTCGCAGCAACGTTCAGACGAGCCTGGAAAACCGCCTTCAGCCGTTGCGTGAAGACGCTCGTCAGGCAGGTGTCGATTTTTCCTTCAGCGCATCGCGCAATGAATGGCTGCTGAAAGTGACCGGGCTACAGGAGCCGATGCCGACCGTCCTCGAACATGCGCTGAAAGAACTGACAACACCTGATGCGGGCTTCTCGCAAGAAGAACCGCCGAGCGTTGCGTTGATGCCGATTCGACAGTTGCTTAAAGCGCTGCCTGATCACTGCCTTGAGCGCACCGCTGACTCGGACGATTTGATGCAGCTTTGGTTGGGCGCACGCTGGGATGGTCTGGCGACCGGGCTGTCCGCCCAGACACAAGCGGCGATGGGCCTTGCCTTGAGTCGTGTGCCCGGCACTGCGGACAATCAACTGACGCCGCCCTCCCCGATAAACGCGCAGCATCTGTGGAGCGCGGTCGATACCGGGTCCAGCGAACACGCGCTGCTGCTCTTCTGTCCGACCGCAACTGCAAACATCGCTGACGAAGCCGCCTGGCGCTTGCTGGCTCACGTCTGCCAGACGCCGTTTTACCAACGCCTGCGGGTAGAACTGCAGCTCGGTTATGCGGTGTTCAGCGCCCTGCGGCAGATCCATGGGCAGACCGGGCTGCTGTTCGGCGTGCAATCGCCCAGCGTCGCCCCTCTGGATCTGCTGGAACACATCGAACACTTCCTGAACGGATTGGCCGGGATGATCGACGCCATCAATGACCAGTCCTTCATTGACCAACGCCAGGCCCTGGCCGATCAATTCAATAGCGCGGCGCTACCCAATGCGCAGGCCGCCGAACTGCTCTGGCAGGGCAAACTGGCCGGCCGCTCGTCGGAATATCTGACTCAACTGCCTCAGGCAATTCTGAAGATCGACCGCGAAACGTTACTGGCCGCGGCACAACGACTGAGTCAGGCCGAAGGCGGTTGGCGCTGCCTGGCCAGCGGTCTGTGCCCGGGCTCGCCTTGGCAAGCGGCAAAATGATCATTACCGGTGCTGCAATTAGCTTTCTCAAAGATTCCCGGCCAATCGCCCTGTAATTTTGAGTAACATAGCCACCTAACTATCTGAACATCTCCGGCTGGAGGTGGACTATATGTATAGGTCTCAACTGTCCCATCACCTGAAGGAGCGCTTTTATGTCCTGGTCCAAACCTGCTTACACCGACCTGCGTATCGGCTTTGAAGTCACCATGTACTTCGCAAGCCGCTAATCTTTTTGTAGCGCAGTGCAACGCCTCGGCTCGCCGAGGCGTTTTTATTTTCAGTTTTCAAAATGATGGAGCGGCCATGTTTGTCCAGATTCTAGGTTCCGCCGCCGGCGGTGGTTTCCCCCAGTGGAACTGCAACTGCGTGAACTGCGCCGGCTTTCGCGATGGCAGCCTGAACGCCAAAGCGCGGACCCAGTCGTCCATCGCGATTTCCGATAACGGCGTGAACTGGGTGCTGTGCAACGCATCGCCGGACATCCGCGCCCAACTCCAGAGCTTCGCCCCGATGCAACCGGGCCGCGCCCTGCGCGATACCGGCATCAACGCGATCATCCTGATGGACAGCCAGATCGACCACACCACCGGCCTGCTCAGCCTGCGCGAAGGTTGCCCGCACGAGGTCTGGTGCACCGACATGGTCCACGAAGACCTGAGCACCGGTTTCCCGCTGTTCACCATGCTGACCCACTGGAACGGCGGGCTGACCTGGAACCAGATCGAGCTCGACCGTAGTTTCACCATTGCGGCCTGCCCGAGCCTGCGCTTCACCCCCCTGCCGCTGCGCAGCGCCGCCCCGCCGTACTCGCCGCACCGCTTCGACCCGCACCCGGGCGACAACATCGGCCTGATCGTTGAAGACCTCAACACCGGTGGCAAACTGTTCTACGCACCGGGCCTGGGCAAAGTCGACGCACCGCTGCTGGAGATCATGGCCGGCAGCGATTGCCTGCTGGTGGACGGCACGATGTGGGATGACGACGAAATGCAGCGCCGTGGCGTCGGCACCCGCACCGGTCGTGAAATGGGTCACCTGGCACAGAACGGCCCCGGCGGCATGCTGGAAGTGCTGGAACAGCTGCCCAACCAGCGCAAAGTACTTATCCACATCAACAATACCAACCCGATTCTTGATGAGGATTCGCCAGAGCGTGCCGAGCTGGTTCGGCGCGATGTTGAAGTGGCGTATGACGGCATGAGTATTGTGCTGTAGGAAATCGAGACCGCTGCGCGGCCTATCGCCAGCAGGCTGGCTCCCACAGGGGAATGCGATCAACTGTGGGAGCGAGACCGGCTTGCCGGCGATGAGGCTGGTCCTGACACCAAAGAATCCACCGGTCGTACCCGGAGAACCGAAATGACTGACACCGCAATGTCCCCCGCCGAGTTCGAAGCAGCCCTGCGCGCCAAGGGCGCCTACTACCACATCTATCACCCGTATCACGTGGCGATGTATGAAGGCCGGGCAACGCGCGAGCAGATCCAGGGCTGGGTCGCCAACCGCTTCTACTATCAGGTGAACATCCCGCTCAAGGACGCCGCAATCCTCGCCAACTGCCCGGACCGCGAGATTCGTCGTGAGTGGATTCAGCGCCTGCTTGACCATGACGGTGCCCCCGGCGAAGACGGCGGCATCGAAGCCTGGCTGCGTCTGGGCCAGGCCGTCGGCCTCGACCCGGATCAGCTGCGCTCGCAGGAGTTGGTACTGCCTGGCGTACGTTTTGCCGTCGACGCCTACGTCAACTTCGCCCGCCGTGCCAGTTGGCAGGAAGCCGCCAGCAGTTCGCTGACCGAACTGTTTGCGCCGCAGATCCACCAGTCGCGCCTGGACAGCTGGCCGCAGCATTACCCGTGGATCGACCCGGCTGGTTACGAGTACTTCCGCACCCGCCTGGGCCAGGCACGTCGCGACGTGGAACACGGCTTGGCGATCACTTTGCAGCACTACACGACGCGGGCCGGCCAAGAGCGCATGCTGGAAATTCTCCAGTTCAAACTGGACATTCTTTGGAGCATGCTCGATGCCATGAGCATGGCCTACGAACTGAAACGCCCGCCGTATCACAGCGTGACCGAGCAACGGGTCTGGCATAAAGGAATCACCTTATGAGTTTTGATCGCAGCAAGACCCCGAGCTGGCGTACCGGCTACCGCTACCAGTACGAGCCGGCGCAGAAAGGTCATGTGCTGCTGTACCCGGAAGGCATGATCAAACTCAACGAAAGCGCCGCACTGATCGGCGGTTTGATCGACGGCGAGCGTGATGTCGCGGCGATCATCGCCCAACTGGACGCGCAGTTCCCCGGCGTACCCGAGCTCGGTGACGACATCGAGCAATTCATGGAGGTCGCCCGTGCTCAGCACTGGATCGAACTTGCCTGAATCCGTGTCAGACAAGTTACCGCCCAAACCGGAAATCGGCCTGCCGCTGTGGCTGCTGGCCGAGCTGACGTATCGCTGCCCGCTGCAATGCCCGTACTGTTCCAATCCGCTGGACTTCGCCGAGCAAGGCAAAGAACTGAGCACCGAACAGTGGATCAAGGTATTTCGCGAAGCGCGGGAGATGGGCGCCGCGCAATTGGGCTTCTCCGGCGGCGAACCGTTGGTGCGCCAGGACCTCGCCGAGCTGATTGCCGAGGCGCGCAAGCTGGGTTTCTACACCAACCTGATCACCTCCGGCATCGGCCTGACCGAACAGAAAATCAGCGACTTCAAGAAGGCCGGCCTGGACCACATTCAGATCAGCTTTCAGGCCAGCGACGAGCAAGTGAACAACTTGCTGGCTGGTTCGAAAAAGGCCTTCGCCCAGAAGCTGGAAATGGCTCGCGCGGTGAAAGCCCACGGTTATCCGATGGTGCTGAACTTCGTGACCCATCGGCACAACATCGACAAGATCGACCGGATCATCGAGCTGTGCATCGCCCTTGAGGCGGACTTTGTGGAGCTCGCCACTTGCCAGTTCTACGGTTGGGCGCAGCTCAATCGGGTCGGTCTGTTGCCGACCAAGGAACAACTGGTCCGCGCCGAACGCATCACCAACGAATACCGCGCAAAACTTGCAGCCGAAGGGCATCCGTGCAAGCTGATTTTCGTCACTCCGGACTATTACGAAGAACGCCCGAAAGCCTGCATGAATGGCTGGGGCAGTATTTTTCTGACAGTCACGCCGGACGGAACCGCTCTGCCGTGTCACGGCGCCCGACAGATGCCGGTGCAGTTTCCCAACGTGCGCGATCACAGCATGCAGCACATCTGGTACGACTCGTTCGGCTTCAACCGCTTTCGCGGTTACGACTGGATGCCCGAGCCGTGCCGCTCTTGCGACGAGAAGGAAAAAGACTTCGGCGGCTGTCGCTGCCAGGCATTCATGCTCACGGGGGACGCGAGCAACGCCGACCCGGTGTGCAGCAAGTCGGAACATCACGGCGTGATCCTCAAGGCCCGCGAAGAAGCCGAGCACGCGACCCAGACCATCGAACAACTGGCCTTTCGCAATGAACGAAATTCACGACTCATCGCTAAAAGCTGAACCCTTCAGCGCTGCCAAGGCTGTTGCGGCCGGCATCGACTTCGCCGAGTTGCAGGTCGGCCCACATGGCTTGTTCTGGAACGAGTACCGCCCCGAGGACGCCGCCTGCCGAATCTGGCATTGGCGAGGCGGCCAGGCGCACTGCCTGACGCCTGCGGGTTTCAGTGTGCGCAGTCGCGTGTACGAATACGGCGGCGGCGCGTTCTGTCTGACCGATGACGGGATCGTTTTCGTCAACGAGGCGGACCAACAGCTGTATCGACAGTCGCTGGCCGGCGAGACACCTGAGTTACTGAGCTTGGGCGAATGCCGATACGGCGATCTGCAGTTCGCTAACGGGCAGGTATTGGCGGTTGAAGAAAACCGCGATCGGCATCGCCTGGTGGCTATCGATGTGGCTGACGGAGTACGTCATCTGCTGGCCGAAGGCGCTGATTTCTATGCCGCGCCGACGTTGAGTCCCGACGCGCAACGACTGGCGTGGATCGAGTGGGACCGCCCGGATCAACCATGGACCGCGACTCGCCTGATGGTCGCCGAACGCCAGAACGATGGCCGTTTTGCTCCGCCGCGTTGCGTGGCAGGCGAAGACGCTGAGGAATCGCTGCAACAACCGAGGTTCGATACAAGCGGCCGTCTGTTTTGCCTGACTGATCGCAGCGGCTACTGGCAGCCTTGGGTGGAATCGGCAGACGGTCTTAGCCCGCTGCCGAGTGCCGCAGCGGATCATGGGCCAGCGCCGTGGCAGCTGGGTGGCAGCACCTGGTTGCCGCTGAGCGAAGGCCGCTATCTGGCGAGCTGGACCGAAGACGGGTTTGGCAGACTGGGTGTTTGTGGTGACGCCGGTGAAGATTTCACGGGCGATTACAGCCGCTTCCGCTCTCTCGCACTGGATGAGCAGTTCATTTACTGCATCGCCGCTTCGCCAGTCAGTTCGTCGTCAGTCATTGCCATCGACCGCCAGACCCGGCAGCTCAAAACACTGGCTGGCGGTATTGCACCGTTGCCTGCCGAGCAGATCAGCGTCCCGCAAACCCTGCGTTACCCGAGCGGTTCGGGCGAGGCGCACGGCTTCTTCTATCCAGCAATGACCAGTGAGAAAAAACCGCCTCTGGTGGTGTTTATCCACGGCGGCCCGACTTCGGCCTGCTACCCCATGCTCGATCCGCGAATCCAGTACTGGGCGCAACGCGGATTCGCCGTGGCCGACCTCAACTACCGCGGCAGCAGTGGCTATGGTCGGGCTTATCGACAAGCGCTGCATTTGAGCTGGGGCGAAGTGGACGTGGAGGACGCCTGCGCAGTCGTCGCTCATCTTGCCAAACGCGGATTGATCGACGGTAACAAGGCGTTTATTCGCGGTGGAAGTGCCGGTGGTTACACCACCCTGTGCGCATTGGCCTTCCACAACGTCTTCCGCGCCGGCGCCAGCCTGTATGGCGTCAGTGACCCTGTGGCGCTGGGCCGGACGACTCACAAGTTCGAAGGCGATTATCTGGATTGGCTGATCGGCGACCCGGTGCAGGATGCCGAACGCTACGCCGCTCGAACGCCGTTGCTGCACGCGGGCAACATCAGTAAGCCGGTGATTTTCTTTCAGGGTGAACTGGACGCCGTGGTGGTGCCGCAACAGACCCGCGACATGGTCACGGCGTTGCAGGACAACGGCATTCTGGTTGAAGCGCATTACTACGCTGACGAACGCCATGGCTTTCGCAAGGCCGGCAATCAGGCCCATGCGCTGGAGCAGGAGTGGTTGTTTTATCGAAGAGTGATGGCGTTGGCGGACTGAAGTCTGCTGCCCGTGCAGGAATTGTGTCGCCCCATTCGCGAGCAGGTCGAATCGTCGCACCGTCGCTCCCACAATAGATCTGTGGTGTACAGAAACCCCTGTGGGAGCGAGCCTGCTCGCGAAAGCGATCTAACTGGCGCCGCGAAACTCAGCGCTTGGCGATGATGTACACCGCATGCACGATCCCGGGGATGTAGCCGCACAGCGTCAGCAGAATATTCAGCCAGAACGCGCCGGCGAAACCGACTTGCAGAAACACACCCAGTGGCGGCAACAGAATGGCGATGATGATGCGAATGAAGTCCATGGGGCAGCTCCTGATTTGAAGTTGGCTCGCGTGAGCCCTACAGCTAATCGACCTGTGCCGTTCGTCAGGGTTCAGTGCCATTACGTCCGAGCGTGAAACCTTTCCGGCAAAACCCTCAGACAAAAAAACGCCCCACGCCAAAAAAATCAGGCATGGGGCGATGCGTTATACCGCGAGACGGTTCGGGAATTTGTGTAGGGCGGGTCTGATCAGACGGCAATCCCTTTGCGGCACTGCAGTTGCGCAGTGCGCACACGGGAGAAGGCACGGGCCAGACGCAGGAGCATTTCGTCAACGTTGGCTTTACTGACGGTCAGGGCCGGGGTAAAGCGCAGGCAATCAGGCTGCGCAGCGTTGAGCAGCAAACCTTCGTACAACGCCGCTTTAACGACTGCGTCAGCCGAATCGTCGGACAGATCAAGGCCCCAGAACAGTCCTTGCCCGCGCAACTCGCCGTGACCATAGCGATGGGATAAACGCTGCAGACCTTCGCAAAGATGCTGACCGGTTTCCCTGACATGATTGAGAAACCCCTTGTCCTGCACGCTGTCGAGGACGGCAAGACCGGCCGCTGTCATCAACGCATTGCCATGATGAGTACCTGTCACTTCGCCGACTTCAAAACAGCAAGCCTTTCCCCGCGCCAGTAACGCAGCCAATGGCACGCCACCACCCAGCCCTTTACCGAGAACAACGATATCTGCCCGCACGCCGTAGGATTGTTCGGCGAGCAACGTGCCGCAACGACCGATGCCGGTCTGCACTTCGTCGAAGATCAGCAGAATGCCCAGCTCACGGCACAAGAACTCGACCCCTTTGAGGTAATGCTCAGTGGCCGGTATCACCCCGGCTTCGCTCTGGATCGGTTCGAGCATGATCGCCACGGTCTGAGCGTCGACGGCCGCATGCAAGGCTGGAAGGTCATTGAACGGAACATGACTGAAGCCTGGAAGCAGCGGCTCGAATCGGTTGGTCAGAATCGAACTGTCCGACGCCGAAATCGTCCCCAGACTACGACCATGGCAGCCGTTGTTGGCAACGATGATCCGCGAAGCCCCGCCGCGATGCCGTTGGCCCCATTTGCGCGCCAGTTTGATCGCCGCCTCACAGGCTTCGCTGCCGCTGTTGAGCAGGTACGCCTGATCACTGCCGGTGCTGGAGCATAGACGCTCAGCCAGATTGAGCATGCCGCGGTTATGCAGGCCGAAGCCGGGGTTGATCAGCGACTGAGCCTGCGCCGCGATGGCGTTGACCAGTACCGAAGGGCTGTGCCCGAGGCTATTGGCCCCGCCACCTTGGGAGAAATCCAGATAAGCGCGGTCATCACTGTCCCACAACCATGAGCCTTGGCCGCGCACGAATATCTGTTTCGGTCGCTCGACACTGGGCATCAGGCACTCGCTGGAAAGATTGTCGTCTTTGGACGGCAAGAAGGCATCGACGGCCAAGTCTTCGAGACTCGGCGGATTGCGCCGCAAGCTGAACAAGTTCATCTGATCAAACCTCGTGCGAGGTTTTTTGCCTTACCTATGTAAACACCATCGAAACAAACGGTATTCATCGCGCTCTGTGGCCCTGTAAGCCTTGTGAATGCGGTTAGACTAGGCTCAGGCAAGGCCCTGAGCCATTTCGTTTTCCCAGCATTTTCGATAAGCACACCTTATGGATTTCAAGCAACTGCGTTATTTCGTCGCGGTCTACGAAGAAGGCCATGTGGGCCGGGCTGCCGAGCGGCTTTCAATCTCTCAACCGGCGCTGTCCCAGCAGATCCGCCACCTCGAACAAAATCTCGATGTGAGCCTGTTCGAACGCAGCAGCAAACGGCTACTGCCAACCCTGGCTGCTCACACTTTGTACAACCACGCCCTGCCCTTGCTGGATGGATTGCAGCGGGCACGGGAAGCCTTGGGCAACTTCAAGGGCCAGGCACTGCGCACATTGGCCATCGGTGTTTTGCAGACCGTCCATACCAGCCTGGTGCCGCAGATGCTCGAACGCGTGCGCAAGGCGCAGCCGCATTTGGTGGTGCAGATCTATGAACTGACGGGGCTGGAAATCGAGCGGCGCTTGCTCAACGGCTCGCTGGACATCGGCATCAGCTATCTGCCACCTCGTCAGCCGGGGTTGCATGGCGTGATGCTGTACGAAGATGAGCTGACCCTCGTCATCCCGGCGGATCACCCGTTGCGGGAATTCAAGAAAGTCTCGATGAGTCAGGCCGCCGAATTGCCGATGTTGCTGCTGGGCGAAGAGTTTCAAGTGCGGCAGATCTGGCAGGCACAACTGGCCAATCTGGGACGACGTCCGCAGGTGCAGGCCGAGTTGAACAACATGGCGGGGATTCTCGACAGCCTGCCGCACACACGACTGGCGACGGTGCTGCCCGGACGCTCACAACAGGCACACGGCAACAAGGAACTGATGTGGAAACCACTGAGCGAGCCGAGGGTGCCGCTTAAAGTTGGATTGGTATGTCGGGATGTGCAGCGACAACAGGCCTCGCTGGCCTTATTGCGGACGTTGCTGGAAGAAGTGATGAATGGCTTGGATGGGCGTTTGAGCAGCCCGGCAACACTGGATGAAATGAGCTGAGCACTTTTCTGCGGGCAAAAGAAAACCCCGCCGAAGCGGGGCTTTGCAGACTGTTTCCCTGACATCCATTTCACTCCGCCGTCCTGGCAGAATCCTACGTGTCCGTGTTGTTGCTTTGCGCTTCCTGCGCTACGTCCATGTGAAGTAGATTAGCTGTGGATCCAATCTTCATCTATGGGAGAAGAGCAGCACGTCATGTAAGAGAATGCTTACATGACGTTACATTGTCAGAACTGTCCTGCGTCCAGCAGGAACAACGACTCGCTGCCGGCCTTCACCGAGGCGCTCAACGAGTGAATGCGCGGCAGCAGACGTGCGAAATAGAAGCGCGCCGTGCCCAACTTGCTCGCGTAGAAATCGTCCTGCGCCTCTTTGCCAAAAGCGGCCTTGGCCATCAATGCCCACATGTACGCATACGCCACGTAACCGAATGCTTGCAGGTACTCGACCGAGGCAGCACCGATTTCGTTCGGGTTGTTTTTCGCCCGATCCAGCAACCAGGCGGTCAGTTCGTCGAGAGTAGTCACCGCATCGTTAAGCGGTTTGGTGAACTCCACCAGATCAGCGCTGGCGGTCGCGGTGAAATGACGGATCTCGTCGGCAAACAGGTTGTAGAACGCGCCGCCGGTGCCGACGATTTTGCGCCCGACCAGGTCCAGCGCCTGAATGCCGTTGGTGCCTTCGTAGATCTGGGTGATGCGCACGTCGCGCACCAGTTGCTCCTGGCCCCACTCACGGATGTAACCGTGGCCGCCGAAAACCTGCTGGCCGTGAACCGTGGTTTCCAGGCCCAGGTCGGTCAGGAACGCCTTGGCCACCGGAGTCAGCAAGGCCACCAAATCTTCCGCGCGTTTGCGGGTCGTTGCGTCTTCGCTGAACTTGGCGGTGTCCAGTTGCATGGCCACGTAAGTCGAAAAGGCACGACCGCCTTCGTTCGAGGCTTTCATGGTCAGCAACATGCGACGCACGTCCGGGTGGACGATGATCGGGTCAGCGACCTTGTCCTTGTTCTGCGCGCCGGTCGGCGAACGGCTTTGCAGACGATCGCGAGCGTACTCGACGGCGTTCTGGTAGGAACGCTCGCCGGTGGCCAGGCCCTGGATACCGACGCCCAGGCGTTCGTAGTTCATCATGGTGAACATCGCGGCCAGACCTTTGTTTGGCTCGCCGACCAGATAACCCACGGCCTCGTCGAAGTTCATCACGCAGGTCGCGGACGCCTGGATGCCCATCTTGTGTTCGATCGAGCCACAGTTCGCCGGGTTACGCGCGCCCAGGCTGCCATCGGCATTGACCATGAACTTCGGCACCAGGAACAGCGAAATGCCTTTCGGCCCCGCTGGCGCGTCCGGCAGTTTGGCCAACACCAAGTGAATGATGTTCTCGGTCAGGTCGTGCTCGCCGCCGGTGATGAAGATCTTGGTGCCGCTGACCTTGTAGGAACCGTCGGCCTGAGGCTCGGCCTTGGTGCGGATGATCCCCAGGTCGGTACCGGCGTGTGGCTCGGTCAGGCACATCGAACCGGCCCAGACACCGGCGTACATGTTCGGCAGGTACGCGGCTTTCAGCTCTTCGCTGGCATGGGCGTTGATCGACAGGCAGGCGCCCGCGGTCAGCATCGGGTACAAACCGAACGACAGGCTGGCGGAGTTGACCATTTCTTCGACCTGCGCCGAAACGGCTTTGGGCATGCCCATGCCGCCGTAGGTGGGATCGCCACCGACACCGACCCAACCGCCTTCAGCGTAAGTCTGATAAGCCTGTGGGAAACCTGCCGGCGTGGTGACAGCACCGTCCGCCCAATGGCAACCTTCTTCGTCAGCCGCACGGCTCAGCGGCGCGATACTTTTGCTGGTGACCTTGCCGGCTTCTTCAAGAATGGCTTCAACCGTTTCAGCATCGACGGTCTCGGCCAGCGCAGGCAGCTCAGCCCAGAGTTTGGCGACCTCGAAAACTTCATTGAGGACGAAGCGCATATCGCGCAGGGGCGCTTTGTAGTCAGCCATGGCAAACCTCACAAGATCTAAACAGGTGATTCGTAGGAGTGATGTTTTCGTTGGCTCCGAGTGTAACCCAACAACTTTTGCGACACATAGGGTCAGCCAATGACCGTTTTGTAATTTTTAGTCACCGACTAATCAGTCACAAAAAAACCCGCAACATGGCGGGCTCCTTTGTCACTGGTTTTAAAGATTAAAGCGCAAACAACTCCGCTGGCAGCTTCATCAGGCAATCGCTACCCGCTTCGATGGCGGCGCGATGAGCGGCAGTGCGCGGCAGCAAACGCTTGAAGTAAAACTCGCTGGTCGCCAGTTTTGCCTGACAGTAATCGGCATCGCCGATTTCCGAATCGAGCTGCGACTGAGCGACCAGCGCCATGCGCAGCCACAAATAGCCGAGGATGATGTAACCGCTGTACATCAGGTAATCCACCGAAGCTGCGCCGACTTCATCCGGGTTTTTCATCGCCGCCATGCCGACGTTGGTGGTCACCTCTCCCCACTGCTGATTCAGGTCGTTGAGCTGCGCCACGTAGCTGGCAAGTTGCGGATGTCCGGCGTTTGCTGCACAGAACTTGTGGACGATTTTGGTGAACCCACGCAGCAATTTCCCCTGGCTGCCGAGGACTTTTCTGCCAAGCAAGTCCAGCGCCTGAATGCCGTTGGTGCCTTCATAGATCGGTGCAATCCGGCAGTCACGAACCAGCTGCTCCATGCCCCACTCGCGGATGAAACCGTGACCACCGAACACCTGCATGCCGTGGTTGGTCACTTCCAGCCCGGTATCAGTCATGAAGGCTTTGCAGATCGGCGTGAGGAACGCCAGCAGGTCTTCGGCGTCCTGACGCGCCGTCTCATCCGGACTCAGATGCGCCACGTCCAGCAACTGCGCGGTGAAATAAGTCAGCGCCCGATTGCCTTCGTTGAAGGCCTTCATGGTCAGTAACATCCTGCGCACATCAGGATGAACAATGATCGGATCGGCGGCTTTTTCCGGCGCTTTCGGTCCGGTCAGTGCGCGCATCTGTAGACGGTCGTTGGCGTACTTGATCGCGTCCTGAAAGCTCGCCTCCCCCAGACACAAACCCTGCATGCCGGTGCCGAGCCGCGCGTGGTTCATCATGGTGAACATGCAGTTCAGGCCCTTGTTCGGCTCACCAATCAAGAAGCCCTTGGCGTCGTCGAAGTTCAGCACGCAGGTAGCCGAGGCCTTGATACCCATTTTGTGTTCGATCGAGCCGCAGGAAACGCCGTTGCGCTCTCCCGCCTCACCTTCGTCGTTGGGTAGGAATTTAGGAACGATGAACAGTGAAATGCCCTTGGTCCCGGCCGGAGCGTCCGGCAGTTTCGCCAGCACCAGGTGAATGATGTTTTCACTCATGTCGTGTTCGCCGGCAGAGATGAAGATCTTGCTGCCGGAAATCGCATAGCTGCCGTCGGCCGCAGGCACGGCGCGGGTTTTGATGATGCCCAGGTCGGTGCCGCAATGGGCTTCGGTCAGGCACATGGTGCCGGTCCATTGGCCGGCGGTGAGCTTGCTCAGGTAAGTCTGTTTCTGTTCCTCAGTGCCATGGGCGTGGATTGCCGACATCGCACCGTGAGTCAGACCGGGATACATGCCCCAGGAGGTGTTGCTGGAGCCGACCATTTCACTGATGACCAACCCCAGTGAGCTCGGCAAACCCTGGCCACCGTAAACCGGATCAGCCGCCAGACCGTGCCAGCCACCTTCAACGTATTGTGCGAAGGCCTGCTTGAAGCCTGTAGGCGTAGTCACCACGCCATTGTCGAAATGGCAGCCTTCTTCGTCGCCGCTGCGGTTCAGCGGTGCGAGAACGTTCTCACAGAACTTTGCACCTTCTTCGAGGATCGCGTTGACCATGTCCGGGCTGGCATCGGTGGCACCCAGCGCGGCGTAGTTGCTGTGAAAATCGAAGACGTGGTCGATCAGAAAGCGCATGTCGCGCAGGGGAGCTTTGTACTCAGGCATGGTCATTTCTCCGGCAGCAGATTCCCCAAACCTACTGCCGCACACCCGGCCTCACAATCACAGTCCAGACGCTGAATGCGCCATCATCACTCAATCATTGGCTGCGTCCATGCGCACCGCGCCACGACGGGTCTGCCCGAACGCCACCACACAGTTGCGCCCCGCCCCCTTGGCACTGTAGAGCGCCTCGTCAGCGGACTTGAGCACTTTCTCGGGGGTGCGCTGCTCCAGTCGTTCGGCCACGCCGATGCTGACGGTGACCGACACACTTGAGGCGCCCGAGCCTGCGCGACGTTGACGACCTTGCTGGTCGTCCTGAGGACGGCTGTCCTGATTGCGCAGTTGAATGTTGTAAGTGGCGATGGACTCCCGGATGACTTCCAGGTGCGGCATACACTCTTCGAGGGTTTTGCCTGCGAACACCAACGCAAACTCCTCACCGCCGTAGCGATACGCCCTACCGCCACCACCGACTTTCGACAGCTTGCTGGCGACCAGTCGCAGCACTTGGTCGCCGACATCGTGACCGTGGGTGTCGTTGAATTTCTTGAAGTGATCGACGTCGCTCATCGCCAGCACGTAATTGCGCCCCAGCCGCTGCATCCGCTCGTTCAAGGCGCGGCGGCCCGGCAGGCCGGTGAGTTCGTCGCGGAAGGCCATTTGATAGGCCTCATGGGCGACCGCTGCGGCAATCATCAACATCACCTGACTGCACATGATGTTCAAGGTGAACGGCAGGATGAAGGTTTTCGGCAACATCCAGAACAACCCGAGCAAGCCCACCAATTGGGCAGCATGCAAGGGTCTCGGGTTGCGCCAGTATTGCCAGGCCAGTAACGCAAACGAGGCGATGAACACGGGATAGGACAACTGGATCAGGCTCATCCAGTCGCCATGCAAGGCTGGCCAACGGATTTCCGACAGCCACATCAACAGCGCCTGTGGGTAACTTTGTTCCAGCCCCAACGCCACGCTACCAAAGGCCAGCAACACGGCGAAGCGCGCCACCATGTCCTGGAACAGGTGGGTGCGTTCCTGCCAGCCGGCGAACAAGCCATAGAGCAACGGCAGCAACAGGCAGCACAGATGGAAGACCACCGCCGCGTCTTCACGAACCTTGCCGTTGTCGCGGTAATAGTCGGTCTGGGTGTCGAGCAGGAAGTAGGCGATGTACACCGTGACCATCAGAAACAGCTCACGCTGACGTCGGTAAACCGCGCAGTAAGCACCGCCGAGCAACAACACCAGGGTTGGCAGTACGTTGAACAGCGAGGTGAAAAAGACGTTCAGATCCTTCACGTACGCAGCCGCCAGCCCCGCGAGTAAAAGCAGCAATGACGGCAGGAAATGGCTGAAACGTACAGCGGAAGAACGCGGCAAGGGTAAAGCTCCGACCCGGCAAACAAAGATGGCATTGTGCCTGCTCTTCGAGCGGCATGTCACATCGCCATCCTCTTTAACGGCAGCAAAGGCATTCTTCTTAGCGTTTTAGTCAGGAATATTTACGCGTCGATATCGCGCACAAAAAAGCCGCTGCTCCCGAGGAAGCAGCGGCTTTATGAAACGACAGCGTGGAGCTTAGTAACCCAGCGCGAAGTCTTCTTCTTTCATGTCCATCAGATTGTTAGCGCCCGACAGCATGGTGACAACGTGAGTACGGGTACGCGGCAGGATGCGCTGGAAGTAGAAGCGCGCAGTCTGCAGCTTGGCGGTGTAGAACGCCGTTTCGGTGGTGCCGGCAGCCAGTTTTTCGGCAGCCAGACGTGCCATGTCCGCCCAGAAGTACGCCAGGCAGGCGTAACCGGAGTACATCAGGTAATCCACCGACGCCGCGCCGACTTCTTCGCGATCCTTCATGGCCGCCATACCGACCTTCATGGTCAGCTCGCCCCACTCTTTGTTCAGCGCAGCCAATGGCTCGACGAACTCTTTGACCGCTTCGTTGCCTTCGTTGGTCTGGCAGAACTTGTGGACGATCTTGGTGAAGCTTTTCAGGGCTTCGCCTTGAGTCATCAGCACTTTACGGCCCAGCAGATCGAGAGCCTGGATACCGGTGGTGCCTTCGTACAGCATCGAAATGCGGCTGTCGCGAACGTTCTGCTCCATGCCCCACTCGGCGATGAAGCCGTGGCCGCCGTAGATTTGCACGCCGTGGTTGGCGGATTCGAAGCCGACTTCAGTCATGAAGGCTTTGGCGATCGGCGTCATGAACGCCAGCAGTGCGTCGGCCTTCTTCTTCTCTTCTTCGTCCACACCGTACTTGACGATGTCGACTTGCTTGGCAGTGAAGTAAACCATCGCACGGTTACCTTCGGCGAAGGCTTTCATGGTCAACAGCATGCGACGTACGTCAGGGTGAACGATGATCGGGTCAGCGGCTTTTTCCGGCGCTTTCGGGCCAGTCAGGGAGCGCATTTGCAGACGATCACGAGCGTATTTCAGACCGCCCTGGAAGCCGATCTCGGCGTGAGCCAGACCTTGCAGCGCGGTGCCCAGACGTGCGGTGTTCATGAAGGTGAACATGCAGTTCAGGCCTTTGTTCGCCGGGCCAATCAGGTAACCGGTGGCCGCGTCGAAGTTCATCACGCAGGTGGCGTTACCGTGGATGCCCATCTTGTGTTCCAGGGAACCACAGGTCACAGCGTTGCGTGCGCCGACCGAACCGTCTTCGTTCGGCATGAACTTGGGAACGATGAACAGCGAAATGCCTTTGGTGCCAGCCGGAGCATCCGGCAGACGTGCCAGCACGATGTGGACGATGTTGTCGGCCATGTCGTGTTCACCGGCCGAGATGAAGATCTTGGTGCCAGAGACTTTGTAGGAACCGTCGGCCTGAGGTTCAGCCTTGGTGCGCAGCATGCCCAGGTCGGTGCCGCAATGCGGTTCGGTCAGGCACATGGTGCCGGTCCATTCGCCGGAAACCAGCTTGGTCAGGTAAGCCTCTTGCTGCTCAGGCGTGCCGTGCTCGGAAATGGTGTTCATCGCGCCATGGGACAGGCCTGGGTACATGCCCCACGACCAGTTGGCTTCGCCAACCATTTCGCTGACGGCCAGACCCAGAGATTCCGGCAGGCCTTGGCCACCGTGCTCTACGTCATGGGCCAGGCTTGGCCAGCCGCCTTCGACGAATTGTTTGTAGGCTTCTTTGAAACCCGTCGGGGTTTTAACGCCGGACTCGCTCCAGGTGCAGCCTTCGGTGTCACCCACGCGGTTCAGCGGAGCCAGCACCTGCTCACAAAACTTGGCGCCTTCTTCGAGAATGGCGTCAACCATGTCTGGAGTTGCGTCCGAGCAAGCCGGAAGGCTCTGATAGTGCGCTTCGTAGCCGAGCAGTTCGTCACGAACGAAGCGAATATCACGCAAGGGGGCCTTGTAGTCAGGCATAGCGATAAACCTCTGCTGATGTAACCGGGAATGAACGACCGCGTTGATTTGTTGTGACGGTCAAACAGTTGTTTGAAACATACGTTTACGCCTAAATCTTGTCAAGCGCCGATCTTTTGCCGTTCGTCATCACCTGAGGCAAATACCAGACCCACAGCCACGCAACACCGTCGCCTGAGCGATTCGCGGTGGAGGAAAGATTAGTTGAGAGACAAGGATTCACGCAGAAAAACGCCGCGAATTAGTCGCGGCGTTGAGGGGGCGGGTTCAGCGAGGGTTCAAGCGTAGGTATCAATCAGCGTACCGAGCACTTCATCGGATGCCTTGGCGACTTTGACGCCTAGTTCAACCTGAAATTTGCCTTGGGACATCTCGACCATATTGCTGGCCAGGTCCGACTGCTGACTGCGATCCACCGAACGCAGACGATCGACCTGAGCCTCGGAAGACTGGCTGGTCACCGAACGCTCGATCGTCGTGTTGGCGATCTGCCCAGAGGCTTGATCGACACGGTTCTGCCCTGTCTGAATAGTGCTCAGACCGGCATAAAAAGCGGTGTTTCCTGAGATTTCCATGGGAGAACTCGTCCTACAAAGGATCAACAGCGGCCATTGAACCAGACCCACTGACAAAAGGCCCGACAAAAACACTAATGGCACAGTGCCTCGTCATAGTTAAAACCCCTGCCAGAAAACTCAGTCCAGTAGATCCAGTTGCAGATGCTCCGCCACCGCTTCAGCCGTTACCAACTTGAGTTTCGGTACTCGCCCAAGGCACGGCGCCGGGATCCGCTCAGCGAGTGTCGCAAGGTTTTCTTCCAGGCGCGAAGTCTTCGGATCGATGATATTGGCCACCCACCCCGCCAACTGCAAACCGTCCTGAGCAATCGCCTCGGCCGTCAGCAGCGCATGGTTGATGCAACCCAGGCGCACGCCCACCACCAGGATCACCGGCAGATCCAGCGCCATCGCCAGGTCCGACAGATTGTCCTGATCCGCCAACGGCACTCGCCAACCTCCGGCACCTTCGATCAAGGTGAAGTCCGCTTGCATATCGAGAATTTCCCGCATGGGCGTCAACAGTGATTGCACCGTCAATGCCACGCCGGCCTCCCGCGCTGCCAGGTGCGGCGCGATCGGCGGTTCGAACGCCATAGGGTTGACCTGTGCATAAGTCAAAGGCACTGAGCACTCCGCCAGCAACGCCAACGCATCGGCATTGCGCAAGCCCTTGGGCGTGACATCGCATCCTGAGGCGACCGGTTTGCCCGCCGCCGTGCTCAAACCGGCCGACCGCGCGGCATACAGTAAACCTGCTGCAATGGTGGTCTTGCCGACATCGGTGTCAGTGCCGGTGATGAAATAGGCTGCGCTCATAAGGGTTTCTCCAAAACGGCGTAGACCACTTGATAAGTCGCCGGCAATCCTTCGGCCTGACGAAACCGCTCATAAGCCTCGATCAAACCGAGGATCCGCGCCCTGCCGGTCAAACCACCCGGTCGACCGGGGTTCAGGTTGTGGGCACCCAGCGCCTTCAGTTCATGGGTCAGGCTGCGCACATCCGGGTAATGCAACACGTGCGGTCGGGTTTCCAGACTCGCGACGCTCAACCCACTGTCCGCGCAAAGCTGTTGATAAACCCCGAACTCGCGGAAGCGGTTGACGTGCACCATGCCATCCACCTGTCGCCAGCTGTCACGCAGCTCGAACAGTGTGCCTACGCAAAGACTAGCAAACGCGAAAATCCCACCCGGTTTCAACACCCGATGCGCCTCACTGAGCACCGAAGCGAAGTCCGCGCACCACTGCACCGCCAGGCTGGAGAAGATCAGATCGCAGGTCGAATCCTGCAAGGGCAAGCGCTCGGCATCGCCAGCGATAAAATGCGTTGCACCACCCAATGGCCGGGCGTGATTGAGCATGCCTTCGGCGATGTCCAATGCCAGCCCGTGACTTGCAGGAAATCGCTCGCCCAATGCACGGCTGAAATGCCCGGTGCCGCAGCCCAGGTCCAGCCAGACACCCGGCACGAAGTCCTCTGGCAAACGACTCGACAATTCACTGCCAACGTCGCGCTGCAATTCGGCCACGCTGTCGTAGCTTGCCGCCGCACGGGAAAAAGATGCCGCCACCTGGCGTTTGTCGGGCAAACCGCCGGGCAGGCTGGGAAAGGATAAATCAGTCATCACCGGACTCATGCAAAAAGGCCTGAATCGCCCCTGCCACACCGTGGGGGTCTTCCAGAAGAAACGCGTGACTGGCCTGTTCGATCAGACCGATTTCAACATCTGGCAGCAATATCAGCAGGTCGCCCGCCGCTTCGGCGGGAACCAGTCCGTCGAGACCGGCGAACAAATGGAGTTGCGGGCCGCGGAACGTCTGCAAAGCCTGGCGGGTATCCAGTTGAGCGAGCAACTCCAGGCCGCTCATCAGCACCTCTGCCGAAGTGTGTGGCGCGCCACCGAGCAACAGCCGAGACAACCCGCGCGGGTCTTCGGCACCCTGAGCGCAGAGCAGCGAGAAACGTTTCAACGTCATGCGAGGATCAGCCTTGCAGCCGGCCAGAAATGCATCGAAAGTTTCGGCAGGCATTGCACTCGGCCATTGCTCATGTGCAACAAAAGAAGGATTGCTCGCCAGGGTCAACAAGCCGCAGCAGCGATCGCCGCGCCGGGCTGCCAACGCTGAAGCGAGCATGCCGCCCAGCGACCAGCCGCCGAGCCAGGTGTCCTGAGGCACCATCGAATCCAGCTCATCGAGCCACTCCTCAAGATCGCTCGATTCCAGTTCCGGCAACGGTTCAATTTCGACCCGCAAGTGTTCATCCAGTCCTTGTAACGCCGCCGCCAAGGGCTCCAGTGGAGAAATTCCGAGGCCCCAGCCGGGCAGCAGAATCAGACGATCACGCATGGCTTGGCTCCGGTCCCAGTTGTTGAAAACAATCGGCCAGTCCATTTAACAATAGCTGTACCTGCGCCTCGCTGTGCGCAGCGGTCAGGGTCACCCGCAGTCGAGCGCTGCCGGCGGGCACGGTCGGAGGACGGATCGCAGTGACCATCAGACCGCGCTCACGCAGCATCTGCGACAGTCGAACCGCACGCCCGGCATCGCCGATCATGATCGGCTGGATCGGCGTGAAGCTGTCCATCAACTCCAGGCCAATCTGCTCGGCACCGTGGCGGAACTGGCGGATCAACGTTTTCAGATGCTCACGTCGCCAGTGCTCAGTGCGCAGCAACTCAAGGCTTTTCAGCGTCGCACAGGCCAGCGCCGGCGGCTGGCTGGTGGTGTAAATGTAGGGACGGGCGAACTGAATCAGGCTCTCGATCAGCTCTTCGCTGCCGGCAACAAAAGCACCCGCCGTACCGAAAGCCTTACCGAGGGTGCCGACCAATACCGGCACATCCTCCTGGCTCAGACCGAAATGCTCGACGATCCCGCCGCCATTGGCACCCAGCGGACCAAAGCCGTGAGCGTCATCGACCATCAACCATGCACCTTTGGCTTTCGCCTCCCGAGCCAGCGCCGGCAGGTCGGCGATGTCGCCGTCCATGCTGAACACGCCGTCGGTGACCACCAGGGTATTGCCGGTCGCCTTCTCGAGACGCTTGGCCAGACTCGCCGCGTCGTTGTGCAGATAGCGATTGAAGCGCGCTCCGGACAACAGACCCGCATCCAGCAGGGACGCGTGATTGAGCCGGTCTTCCAGCACCGTATCGCCCTGGCCTACCAGCGCGGTGACCGCGCCGAGGTTGGCCATGTAGCCGGTGGTGAACAACAGCGCGCGAGGGCGACCGGTGAATTCGGCCAAGGCCTCTTCCAGCGCGTGATGCGGACTGCTGTGGCCGATGACCAAATGCGACGCCCCGCCGCCGACGCCCCAGCGGGCCGCACCAGCACGCCAGGCTTCGATCACTTGCGGGTGATTGGCCAGGCCCAGGTAGTCGTTGTTACAGAACGCCAGCAACGGCTGACCATCGACCACTACTTCCGGGCCTTGAGGGCTTTCGAGCAATGGGCGTTGGCGGTAGAGATTTTCGGCACGACGGGTAGCAAGGCGTGCGGCGAGATCGAAAGACATGCAGGCCTCGTGGATCAGAATTTAGAAGCGATGTCGCAGAACCTGTGGGAGCGAGCTTGCTCGCGATGGCGTTGGTCCAGTCGACATTCATGTTGAATGTCAGTCCGTCATCGCGAGCAGGCTCGCTCCCACAGTGTTTTGCATTTCAATCAGAGGTATCAGTGGCACGATCAAACAGCAGCGTTATAGAACTGCTCGCTGCTCTTCTGCTCAACCAATGCTTGTTCGATCGCGGCCTGATGCACTTCGTCAGCGTGCTCTTCGCGCGCTTCCGGCAGGATCCCCAAGCGCGAGAACAGTTGCATGTCCTTGTCGGCCTGCGGGTTGGCGGTGGTCAGCAGTTTGTCGCCGTAGAAAATCGAGTTGGCACCAGCGAAGAACGCCAGGGCCTGCATCTGCTCGTTCATCGCTTCGCGGCCGGCGGACAGGCGCACGTGGGATTGCGGCATCAGGATGCGCGCAACGGCGAGCATGCGGATGAAATCGAACGGGTCGATATCGTCGGCATTTTCCAGCGGCGTACCGGCGACTTTTACCAGCATGTTGATCGGCACCGACTCCGGATGCTCCGGCAGGTTGGCCAGTTGGATCAGCAGATTGGCGCGGTCATCGAGGGACTCGCCCATGCCGAGGATGCCGCCAGAGCAGATCTTCATCCCTGACTCACGCACGTAGGCCAGGGTTTGCAGGCGCTCGCTGTAAGTGCGGGTGGTAATGATGCTGCCGTAGAACTCAGGCGAGGTATCGAGGTTGTGGTTGTAGTAGTCGAGGCCCGCATCGGCCAGTGCAACGGTCTGGTCCTGATCGAGACGACCGAGGGTCATGCAGGTTTCCAGGCCCATGGCTTTCACGCCTTTGACCATTTCCAGCACGTAAGGCATGTCTTTGACCGACGGATGTTTCCACGCCGCGCCCATGCAGAAACGGGTCGAACCGATGGCCTTGGCGCGAGCGGCCTCTTCGAGGACCTTCTGCACTTCCATCAGCTTTTCTTTTTCCAGGCCGGTGTTGTAGTGACCGGACTGCGGACAATATTTGCAATCTTCCGGGCAGGCACCGGTTTTGATCGACAGCAGCGTCGACACCTGGACCCGATTGGCGTCGAAATGCGCGCGGTGCACCGTCTGCGCCTGAAACAACAGGTCGTTGAATGGCTGAACGAAGAGTGCTTTGACTTCGGCCAAAGACCAGTCATGACGCAGGGTTGCAGTGGTGCTGGCGCTCATGGGCGTTTCCTTTTGTTTTATGCTTTGGCAAGCGACTGGGGGATGGAATACCCACAGACGCGACACGGATGTTCGGCATATTTAAGGAAGACTCATGCGCTGTCAACCACGATACGATGGACCGGTTTACATCTGGTTAAAAAATAACCAACTTTGTTTGCTCTGTGCAGAACCTGCCGATGAAAGCACGCCCATCTGCATGGCCTGTGAAACAGAGTTGCCCTGGATTGGCGATCAATGCCAAACCTGCGCCCTGCCGTTGCCCACCGCTGGCCTGACCTGCGGTCAATGCCTGAAACAACCGCCAGCCTTCGAACGTGTTGCCGCACCGTGGGCTTACAGCTTTCCGGTGGACACGTTGATCACGCGCTTCAAACATTCTGCGAAGTGGCCATTTGGCCGCCTGCTCGCCGAACTTCTCACTCAGTTCCTGCAACATCGCTTTGATGAAGACCTGAATCGACCCGATGCGCTCATCCCGGTTCCGCTGGCCTCCAAACGACTGCGTAAACGAGGTTTCAACCAGGCCGCGATGCTCGCCCGTTGGCTCAGCACCAGCCTCGACATTCCGTGCGATGAAACGCTGTTGCTGAGGATTCAGGACACCAGCGCCCAACAGGACCTGAATGCCGAGGCCCGCAAAAAGAACCTGCGCAACGCCTTCGCTCTGGCACCCGATGCTTTCATCAACGGTCGTCACCTGGCGCTAGTGGATGACGTACTCACCACCGGCGCCACGGCCCAAGCCCTGGCTCGCCTGCTGATGGACGCCGGCGCCGCTCGGGTGGACGTCTATTGCCTGGCCCGCACACCCAAACCCGGCGATGCGCCCTGACTTGACTCCCGAGCCCCAAGCCGCCAACGTCCTTCCCATCGCCACAGCCCAAAGCGTCTTGCCATGTCCTTGCCTACGTTGTTGTCGCAGCACATTGTCCGTCGTCCGCAGCGCATCGCGTTGCTGCAACACATCGCCGAACAGGGCTCGATCACCCGCGCCGCGAAAAGCGCGGGGCTGAGCTACAAAGCGGCCTGGGACGCCATCGACGAACTGAACAACCTCGCGCAAAAACCGTTGGTGGAGCGCAGTGTCGGCGGCAAGGGCGGCGGTGGCGCCAAACTCTCCAGCGAAGGCCAGCGCGTATTGCGCCTGTATCAAAAGCTGCAAGCCTTGCAGGCTCAGGTGCTGGAAGCCGCCGAAGATGCCAGCGATCTCGACCTGCTCGGCCGACTGATGCTCAGAACCAGCGCGCGCAATCAACTGCATGGCAAGGTCGTGGCGATTGATACCCAAGGGCACAACGACCGGATTCGTCTTGAATTGGCCGAAGGCTTGAGCATCGATGCGCAGATCACTCATGACAGCACCCTGCGTCTGGACCTCGAAACCGGCACCGAAGTGGTCGCTCTGATCAAGGCCGGTTGGCTGGAGTTACTGGGCATCGATCAAGTGGCAACACCCGGCAATAACTGCCTGAAGGGCATCATCGAAGAAGTTCTCGACGCCGAGGACGGCCCCAGCGAAGTGCGCATCGGCCTGCCCAACGGCCAGACACTCTGTGCTCTGGCCGAACCGCTGCACTTGAAAACCCTCGGTCTGGCCGCCGATAAACCGGTGCGGGTGCAGTTCGCGCCATCCAACGTTTTACTCGGTACACCGCTTTGAAACACAAGTGTCATTAACGCTCATTAAGGTGACTGCAAAAACCCGCAGGGAGCCTGATGTGAGCCTATTAGAAGACAACCAATCCACCGACCTCGAGAACATGGTCGGCCTCAGCCGTCGAGGCTTCATCAGCGCCGGCGCCCTTTGCGGTGCAGCAATGTTCCTGGGCGGCAACCTGCTGAGCCGCAGCGTGCTGGCCGCCAGCGTCAGCGCCGGCTCCAGCAAACTGTTGGGTTTTGACAGTATTCCCGCCGCCACCAGCGACGCCATCACCCTGCCGCCAGGTTACAAATCTTCGGTATTGATCAGTTGGGGCCAACCCCTGCAGAAGAACGGCCCGGCGTTCGACCCGAGCGGCAACGGCACGGCCGAACATCAGGAAGTCCAGTTCGGCGACAACAACGACGGCATGAGCCTGTTCGAATTTCCCGGTGACAATAACCGGGCGCTGATGGCGATCAACAACGAATACACCAACTATCGCTACCTCTACGCCCACGGCGGCATGCCGCAATCGGCTGCTGACGTGCGCAAGGCACTGGCCTGTGAAGGCGTGTCGGTGGTCGAAGTGCAGCGCAAGAACGGCCAGTGGCATTTCGTCCAGGGCTCACGCTACAACCGACGCATTCACGGCAACGCGCCGATCAGCCTGAGCGGTCCGGCCGCCGGCCACGAACTGCTGAAAACCAGCGCTGATCCGCACGGCAAGAACGTCCTTGGCACCTTCCAGAACTGCGCCAACGGCAAGACGCCGTGGGGCACGTATCTGACCTGCGAAGAAAACTTCACCGACTGCTTCGGCAGCAGCAATGCCGAACAAAAGTTCGACGCCGCACAGAAACGCTACGGCGCGGTGGCGGCCAGTAAAGAGATCAACTGGCACCCACACGACGAGCGTTTCGACCTGGCGAAAAACCCCAACGAACTCAACCGTCACGGTTGGGTCGTGGAAATCGACCCGTTCGACCCGCAATCGACGCCAGTCAAACGCACTGCGCTGGGCCGCTTCAAACATGAAAACGCCGCCCTGGCCGAAACCAGTGACGGTCACGCGGTGGTGTACATGGGCGACGATGAGCGCGGCGAGTTCATCTACAAATTTGTCAGCCGCGACAAGATCAACCACAAAAGCCCCAAGGCCAATCGCGATCTGCTGGACCACGGCACCTTGTACGTGGCGCGCTTCGATGCGGGCGACGGCAATGCCGATCACCCAAAAGGCCAGGGCGAATGGATCGAACTGACCCACGGCAAAAACGGCATCGACGCCAGCAGCGGTTTCGCCGATCAGGCCGAAGTGTTGATTCACGCCCGCCTCGCAGCCAGCGTGGTGAAAGCTACGCGCATGGACCGCCCGGAATGGATCGTCGTCAGCCCCAAGGATGGCCAGGTCTATTGCACGCTGACCAACAACGCCAAGCGTGGCGAGGACGGGCAACCGGTGGGCGGGCCGAACCCGCGCGAGAAGAACGTCTACGGGCAGATTTTGCGCTGGCGCACTGACCGTGACGATCACGGCTCGAAAAGCTTTGCCTGGGATCTGTTTGTGGTCGCGGGCAACCCGGGCGTCCACGCCGGCACGCCGAAGGGCGGTTCGTCGAACATCACACCGCAGAACATGTTCAACAGCCCGGACGGCTTGGGTTTCGACAAGGCCGGAAGGTTGTGGATTCTCACCGATGGCGATTCGAGCAATGCCGGTGATTTCGCGGACATGGGCAACAATCAGATGCTGTGTGCCGACCCGATAACCGGGGAGATCCGCCGCTTCATGGTCGGGCCGGTGGGCTGCGAAGTGACAGGAATCAGCTTCTCGCCAGACCAGAAGACCTTGTTTGTCGGGATTCAGCATCCGGGGGAAAACGGCGGGTCGACGTTCCCTGAGCATTTGCCGAATGGCAAGCCGCGGTCTTCGGTGATGGCGATTTCCCGTGAGGACGGTGGGATCGTCGGCGCCTGATCGGGCCTCTTCGCGAGCAGGCTCGCTCCCACATTGGATCTGTGGCACACCGCAAATCTCCTGTGGGAGCGAGCCTGCTCGCGAAAGCGTCAGCCCAAACACCACTCATCTCAAGGCCAGGCCCTAAAGACCCCCCGTCTGCGCTACCATGCTTGGCCGGACGCGGCAGCCTGCTGCGCGCAGGAGTCAGCATGGCCCACCCGTTTGCAACCCTCACCCCAGACCTCGTGCTCGATGCCGTCGAAAGCATCGGCTTTCTCAGCGACGCGCGCATTCTGGCGCTCAACAGCTACGAGAACCGCGTCTATCAGGTCGGTATCGAAGACTCCGAGCCGCTGATCGCCAAGTTCTACCGTCCGCAGCGCTGGACCAACGAAGCGATTCTCGAAGAACACCAATTCACCTTCGAACTCGCCGAGTGCGACGTGCCGGTGGTCGCGCCGATGATTCACAACGGTGCCAGCCTGCACGAACACAACGGTTTCCGCTTCACCCTGTTCCCCCGCCGTGGTGGCCGTGCGCCGGAGCCCGGCAATCTCGATCAGTTGTATCGCCTGGGGCAACTGCTCGGTCGCCTGCACGCCGTCGGCGCTACAAAACCGTTCGAACACCGCGAAGCGCTGGGCGTGAAAAACTTCGGTCATGACTCGCTGACGACATTGCTCGAAGGCAATTTCGTACCCAAAAGTCTGCTGCCAGCCTACGAGTCCGTCGCCCGCGACCTGCTCAAGCGGGTGGAAGAGGTCTACAAGGCCACGCCGCACAAGAACATCCGCATGCACGGCGACTGCCACCCCGGCAACATGATGTGCCGCGACGAGATGTTCCACATCGTCGACCTGGATGACTGCCGCATGGGCCCGGCGGTGCAGGACATCTGGATGATGCTGGCGGGTGATCGTCAGGAATGTCTCGGTCAGTTGTCGGAATTGATGGACGGCTACAGTGAGTTCCACGATTTCGATCCGCGGGAACTGGCGCTGATCGAACCGCTGCGCGCCTTGCGCCTGATGCACTACAGCGCCTGGCTCGCCCGCCGCTGGGACGACCCGGCGTTCCCGCACAGTTTTCCGTGGTTTGGCAGTGAACGGTATTGGGGCGACCAGGTGTTGGCCTTGCGTGAGCAACTGGCTGCACTGAACGAAGAACCGCTGAAGCTCTTCTGACCAACACAGATCCAAATGTGGGAGCGAGCCTGCTCGCGAAAGCGGTGTGTCAGACGACATTGATATCGACTGACCTGTCCTCTTCGCGAGCAGGCTCGCTCCCACAGGTATTGTGTTCACAATTGCCCAACCTAATCAGGTAGGACATCCGTAGACAATTCTCCTTACAATCCCCTCTTTGTTAGCTGCCTAAGCAAGGATTCTGCATGCAAGCCGCCAACCCGCGTCGCGGGTATATCCTGGGCCTGAGTGCCTACATCATCTGGGGACTTTTCCCGCTCTACTTCAAAGCCATCGCCAGCGTGCCCGCCGTGGAGATCATCATCCACCGAGTGCTCTGGTCCGCGCTGTTCGGCGCCTTGCTGCTGATGGTGTGGAAACATCCGGGCTGGTGGCGCGAGTTGCGTGATAACCCGAAACGCCTGGCGATCCTGGCCCTGAGCGGCACGCTAATCGCCGCCAACTGGCTGACCTACGTCTGGTCGGTGAACAACGGGCGCATGCTCGAAGCCAGTCTCGGTTATTACATCAACCCGCTGGTGAACGTGCTGTTGGGCATGCTGATCCTTGGCGAACGACTGCGGCGCATGCAATGGCTGGCGGTTGGCCTGGCAGCAGTCGGCGTCGCGCAACAGGTCTGGCAAGTCGGCAGTCTGCCGTGGGTGTCGTTGGTGCTGGCGTTGACCTTCGGTTTCTACGGATTGATCCGCAAGCAAGCGCCGGTCAAGGCGCTGCCAGGGCTGGTGGTGGAAACCTGGATGCTGGTGCCGATTGCCGTCGCGTGGTTGCTGTTCAATCAGACAGCCGCCAGTGCGCAGCCCGAGTTCTGGACCACATCCCAAGCCTGGTGGCTGGTAGCGGCCGGTCCGGTAACGCTGGTGCCGCTGGTGTGTTTTAACGCCGCTGCACGGCATTTGCCCTACACGACGTTGGGATTTCTCCAGTACCTGGCGCCGACATTGGTGCTGTTGCAAGCCGTTCTGCTGTTTGGCGAACATTTGTCGTCGAGCACACTCATCGCGTTCATCTTTATCTGGGCGGGCCTGGCGGTTTACAGCATCGACGCGTGGATAAGTCTGCGCCGCCGCAGCTGATCAAAAAACGCACAAAACTCTGCAAGCCACGAATCTCGTGGCCTGCATCGATCCTTCCCAAGGTTATCCACAACGTGATCCCCGGCGTTTGTGCGCAAGTCCCTGAAACTGCTGGTTTTTTGATCAGTTCCTGAAGAGTCCCGGCCGACGTGGCCTAGAGGACGGTCTCTACAGGTTATCCACAGGCAGGTGCACGTATAACTTGGATAACCTGTTCAGGGTTCACTGCGCAGCACCAATTCGACCATCAAATCATCCGCCAGGGTTTCCAGGCGCGATTGCAGCACGTCCAAGGATAGCGTCAAGGGCACTGCGAGAATCGCTTCAGCGTGGAACAAAGGCTCGCTGCTCATCGGCGCCGGACGTACTTCGGTCACCAGACGCTCCAGGTTCACCCCCTGTTCACTCAGCAGACGCGTGATGTCGCGTACGATCCCCGGGCGGTCATTGCCCACCAATTCCATGGCAATCGGTTTCCAGGTGCAAGATTGCTCGATGCCGCTTTCGGCAATCAGCACGCGAATGCCATGGGCGGACAACGCCTGTAAGGCATCTACCAATTCGTCGTAAGCCTCGGCCGGCACGCCCACCCGAAGAATCCCGGCGAACTGCCCGGCCATGCGTGACATGCGGCTCTCCAGCCAGTTGCCGCCGTGCTCGGCGATGCATTGGGCAATGCGCTCGACCTGCCCTGGCTTGTCCGGAGCGAATACAGTGAGTACGAGGTGGTCCATGGCGCAGCCCTCTTTTGTTATAGAAAAAGAAGTATAGGCAAAGGTGGTTGCTGCGCTGAATCGGCTGACGCCTTCGCGAGCAGGCTCGCTCCCACAGGATCCGCGCAGGCCTTTGTGGGAGCGAGCCTGCTCGCGAATGGGGCACCGCCGGTCTAGTAGGAAAAACAAATCGTGTACAAGTTTTTATATTTAACTGGAACAATCCAATAGTTTTTTGAGAACATCCCGTTCCCCGTCGTGACCGCAATGCGTCATGGCGTCGCAGAACGACGTAATTAGTCTAATTTTCACAAGCGCAATTCATCATGTAGTATGCCGCAGCGCGCACTACATAACGCTGGATCGATGTCTGCCGCAGGTGCAGCCACAACCCTGAAAGCCCCGTCAGCAAGGCCTCAACGCCGTTGATTGGTCATAACCCAGCCGCCCGCAATGGCATGTACTGGTCGAAAGGTTTGTGGTTTAAATGCCAGAGGCTTCATTGTTAAATTGAAGAGCTGAAAAGCGAAATAGCTGAGCAGAGTGAGGCAAGCAATGACTGAACACGTTCAAGTCGGTGGCCTGCAGGTCGCCAAAGTCCTGTTCGACTTCGTGAACAACGAAGCCATTCCCGGTACCGGCCTCACCGCCGATAAGTTCTGGGCCGGTGCCGACAAGGTCATTCATGACCTGGCGCCGAAGAACAAAGCCCTACTCGCCAAACGCGATGATTTCCAGGCTCGTATCGATGGCTGGCACCAATCCCGTGCCGGTCAGACACACGACGCCGTGGCCTATAAAGCCTTCTTGCAAGACATCGGTTATCTGCTGCCAGAAGCGGCTGATTTCCAGGCAACGACGCAAAACGTCGATGACGAAATCGCCCGCATGGCCGGTCCACAGCTTGTGGTTCCGGTGATGAACGCCCGTTTCGCGCTCAATGCCTCGAACGCCCGTTGGGGTTCGCTGTATGACGCGCTCTACGGCACCGATGCCATCAGCGAAGCTGGCGGCGCGGAAAAAGGCAAAGGCTACAACAAGGTTCGCGGCGACAAGGTCATCGCCTTCGCCCGCGCCTTCCTCGACGAAGCGGCGCCATTGGCTGCCGGCACTCACGTCGATTCCACCGGCTACAAGATCGTTGACGGCAAACTGGTGGTCGCCCTTAAAGGCGGCAGCAACACCGGCCTGCGCAACGATGCACAGCTGATCGGTTTCCACGGCGATGCAGCCGCACCGACCGCGATCCTGCTGAAAAACAACGGCCTGCACTTCGAAATCCAGGTCGACGCCAGCACCCCGGTCGGCCAGACCGACGCTGCCGGCCTCAAAGACATCCTGATGGAAGCCGCGCTGACCACCATCATGGACTGCGAAGATTCCGTCGCTGCCGTCGATGCCGATGACAAAGTGGTGATCTACCGCAACTGGCTCGGCCTGATGAAGGGCGATCTGTCGGAAGAAGTCTCCAAGGGCGGTCAGACTTTTACCCGCACCATGAACGCCGACCGCAACTACACCGCCCTCGATGGCAGCGAATTGAGCCTGCACGGTCGCTCGCTGTTGTTCGTGCGCAACGTCGGTCACCTGATGACCATCGACGCGATCCTCGATAAAGAGGGCAACGAAGTGCCGGAAGGCATCCTCGACGGTCTGGTCACCAGCCTCGCGGCTATCCACAGCCTCAACGGCAACAACTCGCGCAAGAACAGCCGCACCGGCTCGGTCTACATCGTGAAACCGAAGATGCACGGCCCGGAAGAAGCAGCGTTCACCAACGAGCTGTTCGGTCGCATCGAAGAAGTACTCAGTCTGCCGCGCAACACGCTGAAAGTCGGGATCATGGACGAGGAGCGCCGTACCACGGTCAACCTGAAGGCCTGCATCAAGGCTGCCAGCGAGCGTGTAGTGTTCATCAACACCGGTTTCCTCGACCGTACCGGTGATGAAATCCACACTTCCATGGAAGCCGGCCCGATGGTGCGCAAGGCGGACATGAAGGCAGAGAAGTGGATCGGCGCCTACGAGAACTGGAACGTCGATATCGGTTTGAGCACCGGCCTGCAAGGTCGTGCGCAGATCGGTAAAGGCATGTGGGCCATGCCGGACCTGATGGCAGCGATGCTCGAACAGAAAATCGCTCACCCGATGGCCGGTGCCAACACTGCATGGGTTCCATCGCCGACCGCTGCTGCGCTGCATGCGCTGCACTACCACAAGGTCGATGTGTTCGCCCGTCAGGCCGAGTTGGCCAAACGTGCGCGCGCTTCGGTGGATGACATCCTGACCATCCCGCTGGCCGTCAATCCAGACTGGACTGCAGAGCAGATCAAGAACGAACTGGACAACAACGCCCAGGGCATTCTCGGTTATGTGGTGCGCTGGATCGACCAGGGCGTGGGCTGTTCGAAAGTGCCGGACATCAACGACGTCGGCCTGATGGAAGACCGTGCGACGCTGCGGATTTCCAGCCAACACATCGCCAACTGGCTGCGTCACGGCATCGTCACTGAAGATCAGGTCATGGAAAGCCTCAAGCGCATGGCGCCAGTGGTTGACCGTCAGAACGCCAATGACCCGCTGTATCGTCCGCTGGCACCTGACTTCGACAGCAACATCGCCTTCCAGGCGGCAGTCGAACTGGTGGTCGAAGGCACGAAGCAGCCGAACGGCTACACCGAGCCGGTCCTGCACCGTCGCCGCCGCGAGTTCAAGGCTGCCAATGGCCTGTAACTAAGCGCTGACGCCGGACAAAAAAGGCCCTGATCGAAAGATCAGGGCCTTTCCGTTTAAAGCAAAGTCAAAAGATCGCAGCCTTCGGCAGCTCCTACAGATGTACGCAATCCCATGTAGGAGCTGCCGAAGGCTGCGATCTTTTGATCCTTTAACAATTTACACATCCATTCCCAACTCATGCTTGACCAGCGCCAACAGCTTGCCGGTATCGACAGGCTTGAGCAGGAAGTCGACTACGCTCAAATGCATCGCGGCGATCGCATCTTTTACGTCAGCGTCACCGGACACGATGATAATCGGCATTGCCGCCCGAACCGACTCACGAACCTGGCGGATCAGCTCCAGGCCATCGACATTTCCCATCCGCAGATCGGTAATCACCAGGCCAATCGATGGCGTCGTCTCCAGCATCTTGAGTGCAGTTTCGCCACTGGCGGCGGTCATGCAGCGCACTCCGTCCAGGGCCAGAATCTCCGACAACAACTCGCGCGCGTCTTTATCGTCGTCGACGATCAGCACCCGCTGCGGCGGCAAGTCAGGTTCCAGCATGACGGCACTCAGCGCCTCGCGCTCGGCGTCACTCAAAATATCGTGGTCGGACATAGCTTTCTCTACGTTTTCAATCCAATTGCTATCACTTCCGTGTGACATCACCCAGCAGACCTTCAGGGTGCACTTCGTCGGAAAGTTTTCCTATAGCCAATGTAGGAGGTTTTTCCCACAGTTGCGTCAGACATTTCCCAAATACCGACAGCTTCACTGCCTACCTAGACTTACGTCCAATGGGCACCCCGCGCGCAGGGGCCGACCATGGCTGAGTCATCCGACAACAACAATTCAAAAAAGATTGCGGTAATGGTTATGAGTAAAGAGGACGCCTTCACACAGGCAGGGAAAACCGCGGTGTTGCAAAACATCCAGGGCACTTTGCAATTCCTTCAGCGCTTCCCGCCCTTCAATCAAATGGAACACGCCCACCTGGCGTACCTGGTCGAACAGTGTCAGCTGCGTTTTTATGCGCCCGGCGAGAGCATCCTCAAGCCCGCCGACGGCCCGGTTGAGCATTTCTACATCGTCAAGCAAGGCCGGGTCGTGGGTGAACGCCCCCATACGGCCAAGGGCGGCACCGAAACCACTTTCGAAATCACCACCGGCGAGTGTTTCCCCCTCGCCGCCCTGCTGGGTGAGCGTGCGACTCGTACCGAACATCTGGCCTCCGAAGACACCTTTTGCCTACAGCTGAACAAGCTGGCGTTCATCAAACTGTTCGCGATTTCCAACGCGTTTCGCGACTTTGCCCTACGCGGCGTGAGCAGCCTGCTGGATCAGGTCAACCAGCAAGTCCAGCAAAAAGCCGTGGAAACTCTCGGCACCCAGTACTCGCTCAATACCCGTCTGGGCGAATTGGCCATGCGCCATCCGGTCACCTGCAGCCCGACCACGCCACTGCGTGAAGCCGTGACCCTGATGCATGAGCAGCAGGTCGGCAGCATTGTGGTGGTCGACGAACATAAAGCGCCGCTGGGGATTTTCACCCTGCGCGACCTGCGCCATGTGGTGGCCGACGGCACTAACGATTTCAACGAAGCCATCGAGCGCCACATGACCCGGGCGCCGTTTTACCTGTCGCCGGACCACAGCGCCTTCGATGCGGCAATTGCCATGACCGAACGGCACATCGCCCACGTCTGTCTGGTGAAGGATCATCGCCTGTGTGGCGTGGTCTCGGAACGTGATCTGTTTTCCCTGCAACGGGTCGATCTGGTGCATCTGGCGCGGACTATCCGCAGCGCCCAGAAGGTGGAAAATCTGGTCGCGATGCGCGGCGAGATCGGCCAATTGGTAGAGCGCATGCTGGCCCACGGCGCCTCTTCAACCCAGATCACGCACATCATCACCCTGCTCAACGACCACACCGTGTGCCGGGTGATCGAACTCACCCTCGCCGAGAAAGGCGACCCCGGAATTCCGTTCAGCTGGCTGTGCTTCGGTAGCGAAGGCCGCCGCGAACAGACGCTGCACACCGATCAGGACAACGGCATTCTGTTCGAAGCCCGGGACGCGGCCCACGCCGCCGAGATTCGCGGCAAATTGCTGCCCATTGCCCAGCAGATCAACCAAAGCCTGGCGCTCTGCGGTTTCACCCTGTGCAAGGGCAACATCATGGCCGGCAACCCTGAGCTGTGTCTGTCCCGGGCCGAGTGGTCACGACGTTTTGCGGCGTTTATCCGCGAGGCCACGCCGGAGAACCTGTTGGGTTCGAGCATTTATTTCGACTTGCGGGTGGTCTGGGGCGACGAGCAAGGCTGCGAGCAGCTGCGTCAGGGCATTCTCGATCAGGTGAATGACAACCGTCTGTTCCAACGGATGATGGCCGAGAACGCCCTGCGCAACCGTCCGCCCGTAGGACGTTTCCGTGAGTTCGTACTGGCTCGCAAGAATGGCGAGAAAGCCACCCTGGACTTGAAGGTCCAGGGGCTGACGCCGTTTGTCGACGGTGCCCGACTGCTCGCGTTGGCCCATGGGGTCGAGGCGAACAACACGTTGGAGCGCTTTCGCCAACTGGTGGACAAAAGAGTCATCGAACGGCTGGACGGTGCGGCGTACGAAGAGGCCTATCACTTCATCCAGCAAGCCCGCATGCAGCAACATCAGCTACAGACTCGGGAGAACTTGCCCTACTCCAACCGGGTCGATCCAGACAGCCTCAATCATCTGGATCGACGGATCCTGCGTGAATCCCTGCGCCAGGCACAACGCCTGCAAAGCAGCCTGGCCCTGCGGTATCAGCTATGAGCCTGTTTTCATGGCTGCGCCCGGCAGGTCCGAGCCTTCCCGGTGAACTTCAACAACGTCTGCAACGCTTGCCTTCGGCGGCAGAGCTGGGCGAGTGCAGCCTGCGCGAACAGCGCTGGGTGGTGCTCGACCTGGAAACCACCGGATTGAACCTGAACAGGGATCGGGTGTTGTCCATCGGCGCGGTGGTGATCGAGGACGGGGCCATCGACTTCAGTCAGCAGTTCGAACGCACGTTGCAATGCGCCGACATGAAGTTGGCTCCCAGCGTGTTAATCCATGGCCTGGGACCGAGTGCAATTGCCGCGGGCAGCGACCCTGCTCAGGCCTTGGTCGAATTCATGGAGTTCGTCGGCGACAGCCCGGTGCTGGCGTTTCATGCGCCATTCGATCAGCACATGCTCGGGCGCGCCTTGAAAGATCATCTGGGCTACAAATTGCAGCATCCGTTTCTGGATGTGGCTGAAATCGCACCGCTACTTTGCCCCCAGGCGCACATTCGCGATGCCGGGCTGGATCAGTGGATCGACTGGTTCAAACTGGAAGTGTTCGAGCGCCACAATGCCAGTGCCGATGCGCTGGCCACCGCTGAGCTGGCGTTGATTCTGTTCAGCCGGGCGCGGCAGCTGCAGATTCATAGCCCGTTGAATCTGCAGCAGCGGTTGAATCAGTGGAAGCGCAGACAGCGAGCGCCCTCTTTCTGACAGCCACCGCCCCCCCTGTAGGAGCTGCCGAAGGCTGCGATCTTTTGATCTTAAAAAATCAAAGTCAAAAGATCGCAGCCTTCGGCAGCTCCTACAGGGATTTGCGCCGATATGCAGACGTTACCCTCCACCCGACCAGCGCCAATTGCTTACCTCCCCCGCCTCTGCCACAATCGCGAACAATTCTCGTTAGTTAATACTTCCCAATCGGTGATGCTGCGTGTCGTCAGTCCAAAGCCCTCAAAGTGAGCTCGTTGGTGCGTTGTATCGCGACCATCGCGGTTGGCTATTGGCCTGGCTGCGACGCAATGTGGCCTGCCCGCAACGGGCCGAAGACCTGAGTCAGGACACTTTCGTGCGTTTGCTGGGTCGTGAAGAGCTGAAGGAGCCGCGCGAACCGCGCGCGTTTCTGGTGGCGATTGCCAAGGGTCTGCTGTTCGACTATTTCCGCCGCGCCGCGCTGGAACAGGCCTACCTCACTGAACTGATGCTGATCCCCGCAGGTGAACAACCGTCGGTGGAGGAACAGCAACTGATTCTCGAAGACCTCAAAGCCATCGACCGCCTGCTTGGCAAGCTCTCAAGCAAAGCCCGGGCAGCGTTTCTCTATAACCGTCTCGACGGCCTCGGCCACGCCGAAATCGCCCAGCGCCTGGGCGTGTCCGTTCCCCGAGTGCGTCAGTACCTCGCCCAGGGCATTCGTCAGTGCTACATCGCGTTGTACGGTGAGCCGGTATGAGCCCGGTCAGCTCTAAACCCGTCTCGGCGCAGGTGCTGGATGCCGCGATTGCCTGGCAGTTGTCCCTGGACTCCGGCAACCCGGTGGAGCGCGAAGAGTTCGCCAAATGGCACGCCGCCCACGAAGAACATGCGCGGGCCTGGCGCCAACTGGGCATGCTCGACCAGCGCTTCAGCGTTGCCAGCGGCCCGGCTCGCACTGCTTTACTGCAATCGCGCGAAAGCATTCGCCGGCGTGTGCGCAAACTCGGCAGCGGCGTGGCCAGCATCGTCGCGGTGATCGGGTTGGCGTTGTTCGCCGGTGATCGTTACCTGCCGATCGACTATTGGCTGGCCGACCAGCGCACTGCCACCGGTGAGCAACGCACCCTGCGCCTGACCGACGGCACGCTGATCAACCTCAACACCCACAGTGCCGTGGATGTGCGTTTTGACGAAAAACAACGGCTGATCATCCTCCAGGAAGGGGAAATCCTCGTCGAAACCGGCCATGGCGACACCCGGCCGTTTATCGTCAAAACCCGCGAAGGCAGCCTGCGCGCGTTGGGGACAAGGTTCCTGGTCAAGCGCGAAGAAGAAGGTACGCGCCTGAGCGTGCTGAAATCGGCGGTAGCGGCCCATCCCGAGTCGAGTCCTGAAGAGCAGATTCTGCGTGAAGGCCAACAAGTCCTGATGCGCAGCAATGGCCTCGGGCCGATCGTCGCGCTCAACCTCGGCGCCGATGCCTGGACCCGCGGCATGCTGGTGGTGGACAACACACGGCTGGAGGACCTGATTCATGAACTCGGTCGCTACCGCCGCGGGCATCTGGGCGTGGCGCCGGAGATTGCCGACCTGCGGATCACCGGCAGCTTCCCGCTGCACGACACCGATCTGGCCCTGAGCGCCCTGCTGCCGACCCTGCCGGTGCAGATCGAACAGCACACGCCGTGGTGGGTGACGGTGGCGAAGGCTGACGTCAAACCCGTAGGAGCTGTCGAGTGAAACGAGGCTGCGATCTTTTGATCTGCTCCTAAAAAAACAAAGTCAAAAGATCGCAGCCTCGTTTCACTCGACAGCTCCTACACGGCTCCTACAAAGGCGGGCATTCACTGAATCGAAATTATTTTCAATCAGCCCTATCACTTTCGGATTCTCGTGCGGCACCTAGGCAATTGAGAAATATTTCCATTCAGGAGCCGCTGTATGTCCCGTTCGCTAGACACCGTGTTGCGCCCCAGTTTGCTGGCGATTGTCATTGCCCTTTGCGCCCCTCTGGCCAGCAGCCAGCTGATGGCCGCTGAACAGGCGTCCAGCGTTCGTGCCTACAACCTGCCGGCCGCGCCCTTGGCCAGCACCCTGAACCAGATCGCCAGCCAGGCGGGTCTGGCGCTGTCGTTGAATCCTTCACTGGCAGCGGGCAAGACCTCGGCGCCGGTCAAAGGCCAGTTCGACGCAGCCGGCGCTCTGCGTGAAGCCTTGCGCGGCACCGGTCTGCAACTGGAACAAAGCAACGCTGGCACTTATAGCCTGGTGGCCGTGCCTGAAGGCGTGATGGCCCTGCCGGAAACCGCCGTCATTGGCGTGGAAAACACCGAAAGTGCCTGGGGACCGGTGCAAGGTTACCTGGCGACCCGCACCGCCGCCGGCACCAAGACCGATACCGCGCTGGTCGAAGCTCCTCGCTCGATTTCGATCGCCACCCGCGAGCAAATGGACGACCGCAATGTGCATAGCCTCGATGACGCCGTGCGCTACATGCCCGGCATCGTCGCCAGCAGTTACGGCAGCGACACCCGTGCCGACTGGCTGCGCGTGCGGGGTTTCGAACCGACGCAATTCCTTGATGGCCTGCCACTGCCAAAAGGCGTGTACGCCAACCCGAAACAGGAAACCTGGAACCTCGACCGCCTCGCCCTACTACGCGGCCCGGCCTCGTCGGTTTACGGCCAGACCCCGCCAGGCGGCTTGCTGGACATGGTCAGCCGTCGTCCCAGCGCCGAGTCGAGCAGCGAAATCCAAGTGCAATACGGCAGTGACAACCATCGCCAGATCAACTTCGCCAGCACCGGCAAGATCGACGACGAAGGCCAGTTCCTCTACGGTTTGAGCGGTGTGGTGCGCGACAGCGGCACGCAGATCGACCACGTCGACAACAAGCGCTACAACATCGCGCCGAGCCTGACCTGGAACATCGACGAAGACACCCGGCTCACCCTGCTGACGCAATTCACCCGCGACGATACCGGCATCACCAGCCAGTTCTTGCCGGTGCAAGGCACCAAGATCCATTCGCCACTCGGCAAGATTTCCCATCACAAGAACCTCGGCGACCCGGACTGGGAATTTTACGACCGCACCTATTACGCACTGGGCTACGCCTTTGAACATCGTTTGAACGATGTCTGGCAGTTCAAGCAGAACCTGCGCTACACCAAATCGGACCTGTCCTTCCAGGCCCTCACCCCCGGCGCCTACCCGTTCACCCAGGTCGATGCCGAGGGCAACGTTGGCCGCTCGAGCACCAGTGTCGACGAGGACATCAGCCAGTTCGCCGTGGACAACAACTTCCAGGGCGACTTCGCGACCGGCGACATCCGTCACACCCTGTTGATCGGCCTCGATCACCAGCGCACCAACACCAACTACACCTCGATCTTCGGTGACGGTCTGACCACCAACGTCAACAACCCGATCTATGGCCAGCCCATTGTTCGTCCGCCACGTTCGGCGGCGTTCTATGACTACGACCAGAAGACTTACCAGACCGGACTGTACGTCCAGGACCAGATGGCCCTCGACCAATGGCGTCTGACGTTGGGTGGTCGTGAAGACTGGGTCCACACCGGCACCAGGTTCTTCAACAAAGGCGATGCCACCAACACCGAGCGCGACAAGAACTTCAGCGGCAACGCGGCGATCAGCTACGTATTCGACTCGGGCTTCGTGCCCTACTTGTCCTACGCCGAGTCGTTCCAGACGACCAGCAACGCCACGGCATCGCCGACCGATTCGTTCAAGCCGACCGAAGGCAAACAGTGGGAACTGGGCATCAAGTACCAACCGCCTGGCAGCAGCACTCTGTTGACCGCTGCGGTCTACGACCTGACCCAGAAAAACGTCTCCGTCACCACGACCAACTCGGACAACGTTTCGATCACCAGCCAGACCGGTGAAGTGAAAGTCAAAGGCCTGGAACTGGAAGCGGTCTCCGACGTCACCGAAAACCTCAAGGTGATCGCCGCTTACACCCTGGCAAAATCCGAAGTGCAGAAAGGCGATTTCAAAGGCAATCGTCTGCAACTGATGCCTAACCAGCAGGCTTCGCTGTGGGCCGATTACACCTGGCACAACGGCGTGCTGGACGGTTTCGGCATCGGCGCCGGCGCTCGCTACACCGGCAATACCTACGGCGATCAGGGCAACACCTGGCTGGGCAAGGCCGACGCTTACACGGTGTTCGATGCGGCGGTTCATTACGATCTGGGTCGTCTGGACAACAGCCTGAAAGGTGCCTCCCTGGCACTGAACGCCACCAACCTGTTCGACAAGGACTACATCTCCACGTGCGACAGTTTCTATTGCTATTACGGCGACCAACGCAGCGTCGTCGCCAGTGCCACTTACAAGTGGTAATGGCCTGACCTTGCACGCCCAAGTCCCGAGCCGTCCGACATGGACGGCTTTGGTATTTCTGAAGGCTATGAAATGAAAAGCAAAACAATTCGCCGCTGGTCCTTCGTCCACACCTGGACCAGCCTGATCTGCACCGTGTTCCTGCTGATGCTCGCGCTGACCGGCCTGCCATTGATCTTTCACCACGAGATCGACCACTTGCTGGGCGATGCCGCTGAACTGAAGGCGATGCCGGCGGACACCCCGCTGCTGAATTTGCAGCAGTTGGTGCGGGCGGCAGAAAAGCATCGGCCCGGCGAGGTCATGCAGTATTTCGGCTTTGACGAAGAAGAGCCCAACGCCGCGATTACGATCATGGCGGCCACCGCCGGCACCGAACCGAACTCGTCTCACACCTTCATGCTCGACGCCCGCACCGGCGAAGCGCTGGAGATGCCGTCGGCCAACGGCGGCTTCATGATGATCATGTTGCGCCTGCACGTGGACATGTTCGCCGGTCTGCCGGGCAAGTTGCTGCTGGCGTTCATGGGGATTCTGTTCGTGGTGGCGATTGTCTCCGGGACGGTGCTGTACCTGCCGTTCATGCGCCGTTTGAAATTTGCCACCGTGCGCCAGGACAAATCCACCCGCCTGCGCTGGCTCGACCTGCACAATTTGATCGGCGTGGTGACGCTGACCTGGGCCTTGGTGGTCGGCGTCACCGGCGTCATCAGCGCCTGCGCCGACCTGCTGATCGCCGCCTGGCGCAACGACAGCCTGAGCGCGATGGTCGCGCCGTACCGCGACGCACCGCCACTGACACAACTGGCGCCCGCGACCCGCTTGCTCGACATCGCCAAGGAAGTCGCACCGGGCATGCAGCCGGACTTCATTGCCTTCCCTGGCACACGCTTCTCCAGCGAACACCATTACGCGGTGTTCATGAAAGGCAGCACTCACCTGACCTCGCACCTGCTGACACCGGTGCTGATCGACGCCAGTACCCTGCAAGTCACCGCCGTGGCCGAACGCCCGTGGTACATGGACGCCATGGGCATGTCTCAACCGTTGCACTTCGGCGATTACGGCGGCATGCCGATGAAGATCCTCTGGGCGATCCTGGATGGGCTGACCATCATCGTGCTCGGGAGCGGGGTTTACCTGTGGGTGGTGCGGCGCAAGGCTGCGAAACCGGTACTCGACAACGCGGAGAGTCCAGCATGAGGCCGCGGCAGTCGAATTTCTGGAAGGTCTTCTCCACCCCTACAGTCATCGCCCTGCTCAGCGCCGCGGGGTTGTTTGCCGCGTTACTGGGGGATGGCGTGTGGGACGCGTTGAGCTGGCTGGGCCTGGGCGTTCCCGCCGCCCTTGCCCTGCGCGGCCTGCTGCAACGCCGCTGATCCAAATCGATTGACGGACTCCTGTAGCAGCTGTCGAGCAGCGCGAGGCTGCGTCCGGCGGCGCAGCGGCCGCAGTCCGGCAAACGCGATTTGTCTGAAACAACTCGGTCGCAGGATTCACGACTGCTGCGCAGCCGGACGCAGCCTCGCGCTGCTCGGCAGCTGCTACAGGGCCACAGATCGCTGCAGTCACACGACGACATCCGCTTTGGGTTCGATTGCCGACCGTTTGAGCTCCCGGATCAACGCGCTATGCTGCCCAGCACTGCCCCATACCGAGACGCTGCCAATGTCCGCCCCGAGCATGACCCTGTTCCACAATCCTTTGTCACCCTTCGTTCGCAAAGTCATGGTGCTGCTGCACGAAACCGGTCAACAGGACCGCGTGGCGCTGCAAGACTGCGTGCTCACACCGGTCAGCCCGGACCTGATACTCAACGAAGACAATCCGCTGGGTAAAATTCCGGCCTTGCGCCTGGCCGATGGCAACGTCATCCATGACAGCCGGGTGATCCTCGATTACCTCGACCACCAGCACGTCGGCAACCCGCTGATACCGCGCGACGGCTCAGCCCGCTGGCGGCGCCTGACCCTGGCCTCCCTGGCCGATGGGATCATGGACGCTGCGGTGCTGATTCGTTATGAAGTCGCCCTGCGTGCCCCGGAAAAACACTGGGACGAATGGCTCGATGGCCAGCGCGAGAAGATTCGTCGCGGCCTGGCATTGCTGGAAGCGGACGCGATTGCCGAGCTGACCAGCCATTTCGATGTGGCGGCGATCAGTGTTGCCTGTGCGTTGGGTTACCTGGATTTGCGCCATCCGGATCTGGAATGGCGCACGACGAATCCGAAGCTGGCGAACTGGTACTTTGAGGTGAGTCAGCGGCCTTCGATGCTGGCGACTATGCCGAAGGTTTAGAACTTCGCTCGCTGTCAGGGCCTCTTCGCGAGCAGGCTCGCTCCCACAGTTGATCTTTGGTGGGCACGAATTTTGTGTTCACAGGAGATCCCCTGTGGGAGCGAGCTTGCTCGCGATTGCACCACACCGGATCTAACGCAAACAACCCGCGAATCAGCGTCGCCAACACCTCGCCCTCCCGCTGATCCTCACGCAACCCCAACGACCGGCTCATTCCACAGCCCCAATATCAAACGCCAACGGCTTGGCCGACTTCGGCCCAATCCCATACCAGTCCAGCTTGCGGGTCAGCACCATAAACACGCCCAACAACCCGAACAACAGCAGCGAACCCATCAACAACGCGTAATCCTCTGCACTGAGCAAGCCATAGAGCAAGCCATACAACGCCGCCAATCCCGCCGAAAAACTCAAGCCGTGACGCACGCTGCGTAGCACATGGCAGACATAAAACCCGATCAACAACACACAGCTGCCCGCCGATAACAGATACGCCAGGGCAAAGCCGATGTGCTCGGACAGCGACAACAACAGCAGGTAGAAAAACGCCAGGGCGACGCCCACCAGCGCGTACTGGATTGGATGCACGGCCATGCTTTTGAGTACTTCGAACAGGAAGAATCCGGCAAAGGTCAGGGCAATGAACAGCAGCGCGTATTTGATCGCCCGATCACTCTTGAGGTACTGATCCACCGGATCGATGAAACTCACCCCGAAGTTGCGGCTCTTGAACTCGTCACAACGGTCGCTGGTCAGGCAGTTGGTCAAGGCTTCTTCCAGGTTGGTGGAAAAGAACGAAGTCTGCCAATTCGCGGTAAAACCTGTCCCGGTGACTTCACGCTGAGCCGGCAAGTACTTGCCGATAAAGCTCGGGTGAGGCCAGTTGGCCGCCAGTTGCACCTTGCTGGTTTTGCCGACCGGAGTGATCTGCAACTGGCCGGTGCCCTGCAGGCGCAGGTCAAAGGCGAACGCCAGTTCCGCGCCTTTGTGCCTGTCCAGCGCGGGCAACATGACGTGTGCCCCCTCGCCTAGCCAGCCCAGCTGCGTGCCCGGTTCAAAGTCCAGACTCTGACCATTGAGGTCCAGTTTCAGGGCATTTTCGATCCCGCGGATATCGCTGATGCCTATCGTCAGAAACGCTTGATCAAACTGATAATCGGCGAAATCTTCCTTGATGCCCAGCTGCGCGGGAATCGAAAACAGGCCGCTGATGTGGTTGTCGGCGTGGTACAGCCGCGCCTCGTAAATACCCCGCGAGCGCAACTCGGTCTGCACCTTGCCGTCGAGCTCGAAACGCTCCGGCAGAAAATACAGATGGCCGCGTTCTTCGCCGGTTTCCTGGTAGCGCTTGTTGGTTTTCTCATTGGTCTTCCAGATCCGCACCACTTTGCGATACGGCACCACCATCAGCGGCCCGCTGAGTTGCTGGCTATAGCTGGAACTGCGGGCGATGTCTTCGAGGACACCGTCGCGCAGTTGCTGGCGGTCCTGGATCACGCCGTTAATCATCAGGAGCGGGATCAGCAACAACAGGATCAGAAGGGCAATTGCCCCGAGTTTTAGGGTCAGGCTGCGGTTCATGGGACTCTCCCTGTTTGGATGGGGCGAGTCTGGGATTTGTATGTGGAGGGGGTGTGGGGGGAATGTGGAGACTTTGTGGAGAGTGTTTCAGCGGGGAGAACCACCCCTCACCCTAGCCCTCCCGAAACGTCGGACCGCCCCAAGGGGTAGAGGGGACTGACCAATGTGTTATGTAGAAAATTGGCGACCTGAGATATCAAGTCGAACTCTGGATTTGAAAACCATGGAGATCGGCTCCCTTTCCCCCTCTCCCCTCTGGGGCGATCCGACGTTTCGGGAGGGCTGGGGTGAGGGGTGGAACTAAGCAGGCATATGCAATATGACTTGAACACCACCATCGACATTACCGATGCTCACCGCGCCACCATGCAACTTGACCACCTCTTCAACGAAGTTGAGTCCCAGCCCGGTGCTCTTGCGCCCGCTGTCCGGTCGAGGCAGTGAATAGAAACGTTCGCTCAATCGCGGTAACGCATAGTCGGGAATGGCCTCGGCCTGGTTGAACAGCCTGAACTCGATCTGCTCCCCAATGCGCTCGGCGCTGAATCGCAGCAAGCCCTGCGCCGGGGTGAAATCCAACGCATTCTCCAGCAAATTACCCAGCGCCTGACGCAACAGGAACGGTTCACCGGTGAGCACCAGATCCGCTGCAATGGTGTGTTCCACGCGCAACTGCTTGCCTTCGATGCGCGCCGCCTGAGCGCTCAGCAATTCATCTACCAACTTCGCCAGCGGTACCGCCACCCGTTCCTCCAGCCCTTGGCGTTGCTCGACCAGGGCCAGATTCAACAGGCGTTCAATCAACTGCTGCATCCGCGCGCTTTCGCTGTCGATGTTGCTGACAAAACGCTGCTGCTGAGCCAGCGGCATCTCGCCTTGCAGCAACTCCGCCGCGCCGCGAATCGCCGCCAGCGGGCTTTTCAGTTCGTGGGTCAATGTGTGCACGTAACGCTCGACGTAGGCTCTGCCTTCGAGTTGCGTACGCATCTGCTCAACCGCCGTCGCCAGTTGTTCCAGTTCGCCGCCTCGATAGTGCGGAACCTCGACCCTGCGGCCCTCACTCACCGCCTGGGCGTACGCCGTCAAACGCCGTAATGCAGCGCTCAGCCACCAGGACAACAACGCGCCGAACAGCAGACCGAGGCCGATCAACCCGGCGCCCCAGGCAAGCAATCGCCGCTCAGTGCGATCAACGTAAGGCTGCAACGAGCTGTTGGGTTTGGCGACGGTGACTACGCCGATGATCTGGCCGTTGTCGCGAATCGGGGCGCCGACGTGCATCACCGAGGAGTTCGGGTCGCTCGGATCGCTGCGGCTGGAACGCGCGCCATATTCGCCACGCAAGGTCAGTAAAACGTCGTTCCAGCGCGAGTAGTCCTGGCCCACTGCAACGCCGCTGGAATCCAGTACGACAATGCCCTTGGCATCGGTGACGTAGATCCGGTGGTTGACCTGATTCTTCGGCAATCCCCAAATGCTCGCCTTGGGTTGCCGCTCGCCATAAGCCTTGAGCAGTTGGGGCCAGCGGTTCTGATTCAGGGTGCCGGCCTTGAAGTCGTCGCGCAGGATTTCGGCCATCAAGTTGGCGGTGTCGACCAGCGTTTCTTCGGTGGACTGGCGCACGCCGGGACGGATTTCTTCCATCACGGTGTTCAGCACAAAGTAGCCGGTCAGGCCGATAAACAGCACGTAGACCAAAAAGATCCGAATCCCCAGTGGCATCAGCTACGCCCCGGGCTGTAGCTGTAACCGAGGCCGCGATGGGTCTGGATGGGTTCTGCGCGGCCTTCACCCCGCGCAGTTTGGCGCGCACGCTCTTGATGTGGCTGTCGATACTGCGTTCGTAACCGGCATCAGCGGCGACGCCCAGCGCATCGAGCAATTGCTCGCGGCTGAAAACGCGTTCGGGTTGGTCCAACAGGCATTGCAGCAGGCGGAACTCATGGCGGGTCAGGGTTAGCGGCTGACCGCGATAGCTGATCTGCACCCGCTCGCTGTCGATGCGAAACAGTGCCGACGACACCTCGGTCGCTGCTCGCGGCGCCATGCGTTTGAGAATCGCCCGGACCCGCGCCGCCACTTCCCGTGGGCTGAACGGCTTGACCACATAATCGTCGGCACCGATTTCCAGGCCTACGACGCGATCGATTTCTGCATCACGGGCGCTGAGGAAAATCACCGGCACTTCGCTGAAACGCCGCAATTGCTTGCAGGTCTCGAAGCCGCTGATGTCCGGCAGACCAATGTCGAGAATGATCAGGTCAGCCGGGGTCTGGCGCTGATGCTCCAGCGCCGCCGCGCCAAGGCTCAACCAGGTGGTGGTGAAGCCCTCGCCCTGCAACGCAAAAGTCAGGGTGTCGGCAATCGCCACTTCGTCTTCGACAATCAGGATATGGGGCATGGCGTCCGAGCCCGGCAGTTAAGTGGGCGAACGGTGCCCCAAGGCTCACGTTACGTCAATGAGACCTCTTGAAATCAGCAGTCGGGTTTATCCGCGGTAAAGCGCCGTGCCGGGTTCACTGCCGCGCCGAACTCACGCAAGGCTTTGGCACCGATCAACAAAGGGTAGTTGAAGCTGCTGCGGTCGGTGAGGTTGACCTCAACGGTGCGCTTGACGTTGCCCAGGCACAATTCCAGATCGACCACCGGACGCTTGGTGGGTTCGACGGCGTCCTTGTCATCCTCGTCTTCTTCGGAGCGGGTCTTGATCTTGCTGATCCGCGCGATCTTGTGTTCGTAGACCTTGTTGCTCGCGCCTTTGGTAGCGAGGCGAAAACGCACCCACTCGTCGCCATCGCGGGTAAAGGTTTCGATGTCTTTGGCCGACAGCGACGCGGTCAGGGCGCCGGTGTCCATCTTGGCCTTGAGGACTTCGCCACCGATTTCCGGCAGCGCGATGTATTCGTAGCGCCCGTACAGGGTCGGCTCAGCGGCCAGGACCGGCAGGGCAATGAGGGAAAGCAGTGCAAGGAGGGATTTCACGTAATGGGCTTCCTTGAGGAGTGGGCAGCGGAATTTTAGACCGTTGTTGAGTAGATCGTTCCCACGCTCTGCGTGGGAATGCAGCCCGGGACGCTCCGCGTCCCAAAGCGTGACGCAGAGCGTCACAAGAGGCATTCCCACGCAGAGCGTGGGAACAATCGGTGTAGAGAGGTTAGCGGCTCGAAGGTGAAACAATCGTCGTCGCCGATTTGGCCTGCCGTCCGAAGCTGCTTATCATTGCGCGCCCAAACGCTTTCAAGAGTTATTTATGCGCCGCCTGCTCACCGGCTGTTTCGTTACCCTGCTGCTGTTGCTCAACACCCTGGCCCTGTTCGGGCCCCTGATGGTGTTCGCCTTGCTCAAACTGGTCCTGCCCGGGCGCTTGCGTGATTACGCGTCATGGACGGTCATGGGGATCGCCGAGACCTGGGCCGAAATCGACAAGCTGATTTTCCGCCTGTGCATCCCCACGCAATGGGACATCCGCGGCGGCGATGACCTGCAGGTCGACACGTCGTATCTGGTGATCAGCAACCATCAATCCTGGGTCGATATCCCGGCGCTGATCCAGACGCTGAACCGACGCACACCGTTCTTCAAGTTCTTCCTCAAGAAAGAGCTGATCTGGGTACCGTTCCTGGGGTTGGCGTGGTGGGCGCTGGATTACCCGTTCATGAAACGCTACACCAAGGCATTCCTGGCGAAACACCCTGAGTTGGCTGGCAAGGATCTGGAGATCACTAAAGCGGCGTGCGAGTTGTACAAGCGTCAGCCAGTGACGGTGGTCAATTACCTGGAAGGCACACGCTATACCGCGGCGAAAAGTGCCCAGCAGCAATCACCCTTTACACACCTGCTCAGGCCCAAGGCTGGCGGCGTGGCGTTTGTTCTGGCGGCAATGGGTGAGCAACTGGACGCCGTCCTTGATGTGACGGTGGTGTATCCGCAACAGAGGATTCCGGGATTCTGGGATTTGCTCAGCGGCAACGTGCCGAGGGTCATCATCGACATCAAGACCCGCGAACTCGACCCGGCGCTGTGGCAGGGCGATTACGAAAATGATCCGCCGTTTCGCGACACCATCCAGAACTGGGTCAACCAGCTCTGGATCGAGAAGGACCTGCGCATCGACGCGTTGCGCGCCGAGCGCCGCTGAATCAGGTACCGGTGCCTGCGCCCCAGATCCCGCCCAGGCTTGTCAGCAGCGACCCGCCGACGCCCTGCTGACCAAAAAATTGCAGAAGCACGGGGGCAAACAGGCCGATCATGCCAGTGTCCATGCCCAATGCGTTGAAGGCACTGTTCAGGTCGTTGGTGCTACTCACGTTGCCCAAGAGGTTGTCCAGACCTGCCGCTTTACCGGACGAGCCAAGCAAGCCGCTGAGGACGCCCAGTTCCCCGCCACCGGACAGTAAGTCGATTCCGGGCACGCTTTTGGCCAACGCCGAGTAGTCGGTCGAACTCAATTGATTCTTCGCCAGACCGAGCATCGCCCCGGCACCGCCAATGGCTTGTTCTGGTGTCACGTTCAATTGGCTGAGCGCACTGAGCAGACCGGCCGTCTGCGCGGTCGGCGCGGCTGCGGCGGCGTCATCGTCCTGCGTGCCGGAGATGGCATTGGCCGCATCGAACAGGCTGAACTGAGCAAAGACCGGACTGGCCGCCAGACACATCAGCGAAGCCAGTGCAAAACCGCGTGAAATCTTCATCCAGACATCCTCATGTGCCATGAAAACCGCCCGGCAATGGGCGGCGAAAAACCGTGGTTTGGACTGGCATCCCGGGGGATTGTTCCCAGCCTTGGCGAGCCCCTGACGAACAGTCGAAAAAGAATTCACCGGCGCTGCATCCAGTCTGGCCCCGCCCGCGTATATCAAGCACGGACAGACACTCCTGGCCGATTCCCTTCACGAGGATCATCACCATGAAACGCACTTCGATCAAAACGCCGTTGATTGCCAGCCTGCTGACCCTGACCCTTGGCGGTGGATTCGCCCTGAACACCGTGCAAGCGGCAGACACGAGCCATGCGGTCATCGTCGGCGGCCAGAGCATGATGCCGAGCAAAGACATCATCGATAACGCGGTGAACTCCGCCGACCACACCACCCTGGTCGCCGCCGTGAAAGCCGCAGGCTTGGTGGATACCCTCAAGGGCAAAGGCCCGTTCACCGTGTTCGCCCCGGTCAACTCGGCTTTCGCCGCCCTGCCGGCCGGCACGGTCGATACTCTGCTCAAACCCGCCAACAAGGCGACCCTGACTCACGTCCTCACCTACCACGTGGTCGCCGGAAAACTCGACATGATGACCCTGGCCGAGAAGATCAAGGCCGGTGGCGGCAAAGCCGAACTGACCACCGTCGCAGGCGGCAAGCTGTGGGCGATGATGAACGGCCCGCACAACATCACGATCAAGGATGAAAAAGGTGACGTCGCCGACATCACCACCTATGACGTGTACCAGTCCAACGGTGTGATTCAGGTCATCGACAAAGTACTGATGCCGAAAAGCTGAGGGGTGCCGCCGACCCTGTCCATCGGGGTCGGCGGTTTCCGAGGTGGCCGCCCGTGAATGGAACAACCGCGCACCGTGAACTAACCTCTGCCTGCAACCGGCACCTCACGCAGCCCACCTCGATTGCCTGGAGAACTGCCATTCCCATCGCCGACGCCGATCAGCTCAGGCAGCTTCTGGCCCAGTGTTCACTGGGCGACCGCCGCGCTTTCGAGACGCTTTATCGCAGCGTCGGCCCACGGCTGCATGGCGTAGCGCTGCATTTCATGGGACGGCCGGATCTGGCTGAAGAAGTGCTGCAGGAAAGCTTCGTGCGCATCTGGAACAACGCCTCGCGCTATGAGGCGCATCTGTCGGCACCGCTGACCTGGATGATCAACATCACCCGTCATCAGGCCATCGATCAGTTGCGCAAACACCGCGACCGGCCGTTAAGCGACCTTGAAGAACAGGCGCTGGTGGATGAAAGCCCATCGGCCCACGAACAGCTCAGCAGTGCCCGTGAGGCCAACGCCTTGAACCGGTGCCTGGAAAGCCTCGACGGCATGCAGCGTCAATCGATCACCGTGGCTTACTTTCAGGGGTTGTCCTGCTCTGAGCTCGCCGAACACCTGGCCGCGCCGCTGGGCTCGGTGAAATCCTGGATCCGCCGCGGTATGGAGCGACTGCGCAGGTGCCTTGAATCATGAACTATCAAACCCCGACTTTGCGCCGCGCCCTCGCCGCCGATTACGCCATTGGCTTGATGCCGTCTGCCGCCCGTCGGCGTTTCGAACAGTTGTTGCTGGAAGACGCCGCATTGCGCGCGGAACTGGCGCAGTGGCAGGAAAGCCTGGTCAGCTTGACCGAAGCCCTGCCGGAGCAGCCGGTGCCGGATCGGGTGTGGCAGGGAATTACGGCGCGGATTGAGCCGCAAGTACTGCACATGCCGGAAAAACGTCGGTTCTGGAGCTGGTTGCGAGTGACAGCTGCGGTTTGCTCGCTGGTGATCGCCGTGACGTTGGGCGTGATTTACAACCGCGACAGTGCGCGTTACAGCGCCACACTGCTGGCGGCCGACGCGCAACCGGCGCTGAAGGTTGAAGCGCATGAGGATTATTTGAACGTTGAGCCGCTGACGCTGGCGGCGGTCGATCCGGGGCGCAGTCTGGAGTTATGGGCGATTCCGGCGGACGGCAAGCCGATTTCCCTTGGGGTGATTCCGGCGGGCGGCAAGGGCCGCGTAGAGTTGAGCGATGCGCAGAAGACATTGATCGACAAGCCGATTGCGCTGGCCGTGAGTCTTGAGCCGAAGGGTGGTTCGCCGACCGGGCAACCGACGGGGCCGGTGTTGTATCAAGGGGCGTTGGCGGCGTTGTGATCGACTGGAAATCGACCCCTCACCCTAAGACTGACCGAGTTGTCCTTAGAGCTACATCAACCTGAAATTCCTGAGTCGAACTCAGGTTTGAAAAGCATAGAGATCGGCCCCCTTTCCCCCCCTCCCTCTGGGGCGGTCCGACGTTTCGGGAGGGCTGGATTTCGAATACGACATACCTCGATCTGCCGACATCAAAAACACAAAAAAGGCGATCCGAAGATCGCCTTTGTTTTGCCTGAAGCCTTACGCCGCACTAAACAACTTGTGCGGATCGATCACAAACTTCTTCGGCACGCCCGCATCGAACTCGCCATAACCACGTGGCGCGTCATCCAGGCTGATCACCTCAACACCAACAATGTCGGCAATGTGGATACGGTCCCACATGATCGCCTGCATCAACTGGCGGTTGTACTTCATCACTGGCGTCTGGCCAGTGTGGAAGCTGTGGGATTTGGCCCAGCCCAGACCGAAGCGGATGCTCAGGCTGCCCATCTTCGCGGCTGCATCGACTGCACCCGGATCTTCAGTCACGTACAGGCCAGGGATACCGATTTTGCCGGCAACCCGAACCACGCCCATCAGCGAGTTGAGCACGGTGGCCGGAGCCTCGTGTTTCACGCCGTCATGGCCGTGACCACGCGCTTCGAAGCCTACGGCGTCGACGGCGCAATCCACTTCTGGTTCACCCAGCAGTGCAGCGATCTGTTCGTGCAGCGGGGTGTCCAGGGACAGGTCGGCGATTTCGAAACCCTGAGCCTTGGCGTGCGCCAGGCGGACGGTGTTGACGTCACCGATGATCACCACGGCCGCGCCCAACAGGCGAGCGGAAGCGGCAGCGGCCAGACCGACAGGACCGGCACCGGCGATGTACACGGTGCTGCCCGGGCCAACGCCGGCCGTCACTGCGCCGTGGTAACCGGTCGGCAGGATGTCGGAGAGGCAGGTCAGGTCGCGGATTTTTTCCATCGCGCGATCGCGATCCGGAAGTTTCAGCAGGTTGAAGTCGGCATACGGCACCATCGCGTATTCAGCCTGACCGCCGGTCCAGTCGCCCATGTCCACATAACCGTAAGCACCGCCGGGACGGGCCGGGTTAACGCTGAGGCAAACACCGGTGTGCATCTCTTTGCAGGAACGGCAGCGCCCGCAAGCGACGTTGAACGGGACGGACACCAGGTCGCCGATCTGCAGGTTCTCGACGTCGCTGCCCTTTTCGATCACTTCACCGGTGATTTCGTGACCCAGTACCAGGCCAGTTTGCGCCGTGGTACGACCGCGCACCATGTGCTGGTCGGAACCACAGATGTTGGTGGAAACCACACGCAGGATGACAGCGTGATTAATCTTCCTGCCGCGCGGGTCCTGCATTTTCGGATAGTCGATTTTCTGTATTTCGACTTTGCCATTGCCGAGATACACCACACCACGATTGCCAGACATGCTTTCACCTCGCTGTTGTTTTTATGTAGCGGTCGCGTCGCCATGGAGCGGCGGCGCGTTGATTGCTCGGGTTATTGCCCGTGTGTCTTGTGTTGTCTGTTATGCCGCCATCGCGAGCAAGCTCGCTCCCACAATGGATCGGGGTGTACACAAGGTCTGCGAACCACACAAAACCCTGTGGGAGCGAGCTTGCTCGCGATAGCGATCTAAAGAACGACCGTTCTGTTCGCGTTCAAAAACACTCGTCTTTCAATGTGATATCCAACCGCCCGCGCCAACGTCAGCCCTTCGATATCCCGCCCCTTGGCGATCAAATCTTCCGGGTAATGACTGTGGTCCACGGCCTCTACGCCCTGGGCGATGATCGGGCCTTCGTCCAGGTCGTTGTTGATGTAGTGCGCCGTGGCGCCGACCAGTTTCACGCCCTTGTTGTAGGCCTGGTGATAGGGCTTGGCGCCCTTGAAACCCGGCAGCAGGGAGTGATGGATGTTGATCGCCTTGCCGTCGAGTTTGCGGCACAGCTCTGGCGACAGGACTTGCATGTAACGGGCAAGGATCACCAGTTCGGCGCCGGACTCTTCAATCACCTGCCAGACCTGACGCTCCTGGGACGGTTTGTCGTTCGGGTCCAGCGGGAAGTGGTAGTACGGAATCTGGTGCCAGTCGGCCAGCGGCTTGAGGTCCGGGTGGTTGGAAACCACAGCGGCCACGTCCATCGACAATTGGCCGATGCGCTGGCGGTAGAGCAAGTCGTTTAAGCAGTGATCGGCCTTGGAAACCATGATCACCACTTTCGGGCGGTAGTTCGGCGGCGTCAGCTCGAAAACCATGCCGAAGGCTTTGCCACGCTCTTCCAGACCGGCGCGAAAGGCTTGCTCGTCGAAGCCGTCCGGCTGGCGGAATTCCACGCGAATGAAGAAACGGCCCGAAAGCCGATCATCGAAGGAGTGGTGTTCAGTGACGTAGCAGCCCTGCTCGAACAGAAAGCGGGTCACCGCATCCACGGTGCCGAGGACGCTTGGGCAGTCGGCGGTCAGAATCCATGTGTCTGGGGCGCGGCTCATAGTGCGGTGACTCCTGTTCATTGTGCTGGGTGTCAGGGAAATTCCCCCCTCACCCTAACCCTCTCCCCAAAGGGGCGAGGGGACTGACCGAGTTGTTCTTGGAGCGACATCGACCTGAAATACCGAGGCGAACTCAAGTTCTGGAAAAGCAATTTCAAGCCAGACACACATTTTGAAAACACTGGAGATCGACTCCCTTTCCCCCTCTCCCCCATGGGGAGAGGGTTGGGGTGAGGGGTCGATCTCAAACCAGTCCTTGATAACAGGACCAACTCGCTCTGCTCTTAAGCCTGAACACTCAACCCGTACTCAGCCGCCGCATCCTGCAACCACAACCACCAGTAATCCGAGAAGCTGCGACGAATCAGCAGTTCCCAGGTGTCTTCCGCGGTGTGGCGGATCACCAGTTGCGACTTGGCAAACACGGTGCCCACAGCCTTGCCCACCGGAAAACTGTTGGGGTGCACGTCGTAGCTGGTGGACTTCATCAGCACCTGGCGCACGTTCGGGCCGCTCAGTTCGAGGAGTTGCTGGCCACCGCTGACGTTGGTGATCGCGATGTGCAGGTCGCCCAGCGCTTCACGCAGTTTCTGCTCGGCGGCGAATTCTTCACCGGTCGGCACGATCAGCAGCCATTCATCCGGCCCCATCCATTGCAGGCTGGTTTCGCCTTTGACGACGACGGTCAGCGCGCCCGGCAATTCGATACCGAGGGCTTTGTGCACGCCGGCAGCGAACGCCGCATCATGGCCATCGCCACGAATGGTCAGGTGGCCGAGGAGTTTTTTCTCACGCACGATCACGCCGGCGCTTTTGCGGCCCTTGCCCACCAGGCTGGCGAGGTCGGCGTGATGCAGCGACGACTCGGCCTTGGCCCCGGTGGTTGGGCGTTGTTGGTAAACATTGGCTGCGGTCATAAAGCACCTTTCCTGAATTCTGTTGGTCCTGTGGAGGCTGTTCTGCCGCCTTCGCGAGCAGGCTCGCTCCCACATTTGACCGCGATCTCCTGTGGGAGCGAGCCTGCTCGCGAAGGCGGTAGCAGGCACCCCACAGGACCCGAAGCCATTAAATGTTCTGGCGATCACCCTTTGGATCGAAGAACACCGAAGAAACGATTTCCGCCTCGATCACGCTGCCATCGGCCAGCGGTGCGAACACGCGCTCACCGATACGCTTCAAGCCGCCCTTCACAACACCCATGGCAAACGAATAGCCCAGGGAGTTGTGCAAGTAGCTGGAGGTGACGTGACCGACCATAGTCATCGGGATCGCTTGCTTGGTGTTGAACACCAGTTGCGCACCTTCCGGCAGCCATTTGTTCGGATCAATCGGCTTCAGACCGACCAACTGTTTGCGTTGATCACGCACGCAGTCTTCGCGGTTCATGCCACGCTGGCCAATCCACGAGAATGGTTTGGTGCGACCGACACACCAGCCCATGTTCAGGTCGTCCGGGGTCATCGAGCCGTCAGTGTCCTGACCGACGATGATGAAGCCCTTCTCGGCCCGCAGCACGTGCATGGTTTCGGTGCCATACGGGGTCAGGTTGTACTTCTTGCCGGCCTCGACGATTTTTTCCAGAACGCCCATGGCGTAGTCGGCCTGAACGTTGACTTCGTACGACAGTTCACCGGTAAACGAAATCCGGAACACCCGCGCCGGCACACCGCCGACCAGACCTTCTTTCCAGGTCATGAACGGGAAGGCTTCGTTGCTCAGGTCAATGTCGGTGACTTCGCTGAGCAGCTTGCGGCTGTTCGGCCCGGACAAGGTCATGGTTGCCCAGTGGTCGGTGACCGAAGTGAAGTACACCTTCAGGTCTGGCCATTCGGTCTGGTGGTAGATTTCCAGCCATTGCAGCACGCGTGCAGCGCCGCCAGTGGTGGTGGTCATCACGAAATGGTTGTCGGCCAGGCATGCCGTCACGCCGTCGTCGAACACCATGCCGTCTTCTTTGCACATCAGGCCGTAGCGAGCCTTGCCCACGTCGAGCTTGGTCCAGGCGTTGGTGTAGATGCGGTTGAGGAACTCACGCGAATCCGGGCCCTGGATGTCGATCTTGCCCAGGGTCGAAGCGTCCAGCAGGCCGACGCTGTCGCGCACGGCTTTGCATTCGCGCTTCACGGCAGCGTGCAGGTCTTCACCGTTTTTCGGGAAGTACCACGGACGTTTCCACTGACCGACGTCTTCAAATTCGGCGCCGTTCTTCACGTGCCAGTGATGCAGCGCGGTGAAACGCACCGGTTCGAAGATGTGCCCACAGTGACGGCCGGCCACGGCGCCGAAGGTTACCGGCGTGTAGTTCGGACGGAACATGGTGGTGCCCATCTGCGGGATGGTCACGTTCAGCGAACGGGCGGCGATGGCCAGACCGTTGACGTTGCCGAGCTTGCCCTGGTCAGTGCCGAAGCCCAGTGCGGTGTAGCGTTTGACGTGCTCGACCGACTCGAAGCCTTCGCGGGTCGCCAGTTCGATGGCGGCTGCGGTGACGTCGTTTTGCAGGTCGACGAATTGCTTCGGCGCACGTGCGGTGTTCTTTTCATGCGGCACCTGGAACAGCGCCAGTGTTGGCTCTTCCAGACGGCTCAGGGCTTTCGGCAAGGTGCCTTCGACCACGCTGAAACCGGCTTCGCTGGCTGCGCGAGCGCCACCCTCAAAACCATCGGCCAGGGAATCGCCGAGGCCGTAGACGCCGTTGATGCCACCGACGCACACGCGTTTCTGCGGTGCTTCGCCCGGTACGAAACCGAGAATGTCTTCACGCCAGATCGGCTTGCCACCCAGGTGCGAGGCCAAGTGAACCACCGGGCTGTAACCGCCGGAACTGGCAACCAGGTCGCATTCAAGCCACTCACCTGGGCTGGTCACGGCGTGCGCTTTGACATCGATCGCGGCAACGCGAGCGGCGGTCACGTGCTTGCTGCCACGCGTCTCGATCACGGCGCTGCCGGTCAGGATGCGGATGCCTTTGGCGCGTGCTTCTTCAACCAGCGCACCGCGCGGATTGCTGCGGGCATCGGCGATGGCCACGACTTGCAGACTGGCGTCGAGCCAATCCAGTGCAACGCGGTAGGCGTGATCGTTGTTGGTCGACAGCACCAGTTTTTTGCCCGGTGCCACGCCGTAACGACGCACGTAAGTCGACACAGCGCCGGCGAGCATGTTGCCCGGCACGTCGTTGTTGCCGTAAACCAGTGGACGCTCGTGAGCGCCGGTCGCCAGCACTACACGCTTGGCGCGAACGCGGTGGATGCGCTGACGGACCTGGCCAATCGGGGCGCGGTCGCCGAGGTGATCGGTCAGGCGTTCGTGAATGGTCAGGAAGTTATGGTCGTGGTAGCCGTTGACCGTGGCGCGCGGCAACAGCAGCACGTCCGGGGTGTCTTTCAGCTCGGCGATGACGCTGGCGACCCACTCGCTGGCAGGCTTGCCGTCGAGGCTTTCGCGGGAATCGAGCAGGCTGCCGCCGAACTCTTCCTGCTCATCGGCGAGGATTACGCGCGCACCGCTGCGGGCAGCCGCCAGTGCAGCGGCCAGGCCAGCGGGGCCACCGCCGACGATCAGCACGTCGCAGTGCTGGTTCATGTAGTCGTAGGTGTCCGGATCGTTCTCGGTCGGCGAGCGGCCAAGGCCGGCGGCCTTACGAATGTACTTCTCGTAAGTCATCCAGAAGGATTGCGGGTACATGAAGGTTTTGTAGTAGAAGCCCGGCGGCATCAGCTTGCCGCCGACCTTGCCGAGAATCCCCATCATGTCGTTGTTCACGCTTGGCCAGCCGTTGGTGCTGGTGGCGACCAGGCCTTGATAGAGCGCTTGTTGCGTGGCGCGTACGTTGGGGATCTGCGTGGCTTCGGTCGCGCCGATTTGCAGCACAGCGTTCGGCTCTTCGGCGCCAGCGGCAAAGATGCCGCGCGGACGGGAATACTTGAAGCTGCGACCGATGATGTCGACACCGTTGGCCAGCAAGGCCGCGGCCAGGGAATCGCCTTCAAAGCCTTTGTAGGTCTGGCCGTTGAAGGTGAAGCTCAGCACTTTATTGCGGTCGATCCGTCCGCCGTTGGACAGGCGATTGATCTGGCTCATACCTTCTCTCCCAGAGCCGTGGCGGCCGCTTTCGGGCTGTCGGTCTTGTCGGTGAATTGTGGCTTGGTGCCGATCTTGTAGGTTTCGAGAATCTCGTAGGTCACGGTGTCACGGGTGGCGTTGAAGTACTGACGGCAACCGGCGACGTGATCCCACAGCTCGTGGTGCAGACCGCGAGGGTTGTCGCGGAAGAACATGTAGTCGCCCCACTCCTCGTCGGTGCAGTTGGTCGGATCCAGAGGGCGCGGGATGTGCGCCTGGCCGGATGCGTGGAATTCCTCTTCGGAGCGCAGTTCGCCGCAGTGAGGACAGAAGATATGCAACATGGGGATTTCTCCTGTTAGTGGGCAACCGCAGCAGCGCCGTGTTCATCGATCAACGCACCGTTGTGGAAACGGTCGATGGAGAAAGGTGCAGCCAATGGGTGCATTTCACCCTTGGCCAGACTCGCGGCAAACACGTTGCCCGAGCCAGGTGTTGCCTTGAAGCCACCGGTGCCCCAACCGCAGTTGAAGAACATGTTCGGTACCGGGGTTTTCGAAATGATCGGGCATGCATCCGGCGTGGTGTCGACGATGCCGCCCCACTGACGGTTCATGCGTACGCGGGACAACACCGGGAACATCTCGACAATGGCTTGAATGGTGTGCTCGATCACCGGGTACGAACCACGCTGGCCGTAGCCGTTGTAGCCATCGATACCGGCGCCGATCACCAGGTCGCCCTTGTCGGACTGGCTGATGTAACCGTGTACGGCGTTGGACATGATCACGCTATCGATAATCGGCTTGATCGGCTCGGACACCAGCGCTTGCAGCGGGTGGGATTCGATCGGCAGGCGGAAACCGGCGAGCTTGGCCATGTGCCCGGAGTTACCCGCAGTGACTACACCAACGCGCTTGGCGCCGATGAAGCCCTTGTTGGTTTCAACGCCGATGCATACACCGTTTTCCTTGCGGAAACCGATCACTTCGGTCTGTTGAATCAGGTCCACGCCCAAGGCGTCAGCGGCACGGGCAAAGCCCCAGGCCACGGCATCGTGACGGGCCACGCCGCCGCGGCGCTGGACGGTGGCGCCCATGACCGGGTAGCGAGTGTTTTTCGAGCAATCGAGATACGGAATCTCGTCGGCAACCTGTTTGGCATCGAGCAGTTCGCCGTCCACGCCGTTGAGGCGGTTGGCGCTGACCCGACGCTCGGAATCACGAATGTCCTGCAGGGTGTGGCACAGGTTGTAAACGCCACGCTGGGAGAACATCACGTTGTAGTTCAGGTCCTGGGACAGGCCTTCCCACAATTTCATCGCGTGTTCGTACAGGTGCGCCGACTCGTCCCACAGGTAGTTGGAGCGAACGATGGTGGTGTTGCGCGCGGTGTTACCGCCGCCCAGCCAGCCTTTCTCGACCACGGCCACGTTAGTGATGCCGTGCTCTTTGGCCAGGTAGTAGGCGGTCGCCAGACCATGCCCGCCACCGCCGACAATGACCACGTCATAGACCTTTTTAGGGGTCGGCGTGCGCCACATTTTCTGCCAGTTTTCGTGATGGCTGAGGGAGTGTTTGAAGAGGCCGAAGCCCGAGTAGCGTTGCATAGTCATTTACTCCAAAACCGCGCTCAGCGATAAACCGGGAAGTCCGCGCACAGTGCCGAAACTTGCTGCGCAACATTGGCCTCGACATCGGCGTCGCCGAGGTTATCGAGGATGTCGCAGATCCAGCCGGCCAGCGTGACGCACTGGGTAACCTTGAAGCCGCGAGTGGTCACCGCCGGGGTGCCGATACGCAGGCCGGAGGTCACGAACGGCGACTGTGGATCGTTCGGGACAGCGTTCTTGTTCACAGTGATGTGGGCGCGACCGAGTGCTGCATCCGCCTCTTTGCCGGTGAGGCCCTGACGGATCAGGCTGACCAGGAACAGGTGGTTATCGGTGCCGCCGGACACTACATCGTAGCCGCGTTTGATAAATACGCCGGCCATGGCCTGGGCGTTGTCGATCACTTGCTGTTGGTAAGCCTTGAAACCAGGCTCCAGCGCTTCCTTGAAGCACACTGCTTTACCGGCAATCACGTGCATCAGCGGGCCGCCCTGGGCACCCGGGAATACTGCCGCGTTGAGCTTCTTTTCGATTTCTTCGTTGGACTTGGCCAGGATCAGGCCGCCACGCGGACCGCGCAGGGTCTTGTGGGTAGTGGTAGTGACCACATCGGCGTATGGCAGCGGATTCGGGTACAGGCCAGCGGCGACCAGACCGGCGACGTGGGCCATGTCGACGAACAGCAGCGCACCGACCTTGTCGGCGATCTGACGGAAACGTGGGAAGTCGAGGGTCTTGGAGTAAGCAGAGAAGCCGGCAACGATCATCTTCGGTTTGCATTCGACAGCCAGGCGCTCGACTTCGTCGTAATCGATCAGCCCGGTTTTAGTGTCAATGCCGTACTGCACGGCGTTGTACAGCTTGCCCGAGGACGACACTTTGGCGCCGTGGGTCAGGTGACCACCGTGGGCCAGACTCATGCCGAGGATGGTGTCGCCTGGCTGGATCAGGGCCAAATACACAGCGCTGTTAGCCGAAGAGCCGGAGTGCGGCTGGACGTTGGCATAGTCGGCACCGAACAGTTGCTTGGCGCGTTCGATGGCCAGCGCTTCAACCTTGTCGACGTGCTCGCAACCACCGTAGTAGCGCTTGCCCGGATAGCCTTCGGCGTATTTGTTGGTCAGGCCACTGCCTTGCGCTTCCATGACGCGTTTGCTGGTGTAGTTCTCTGACGCGATCAGCTCGATGTGATCTTCCTGGCGTTGCTCCTCGGCATTCATCGCCGCCAGCAGTGCATCGTCGTAACCCTTGATCTGGTCTTGCTTGCTGAACATCGCGTCTCTCCCAGCGGCATCTATGCGCCATTCGTCTCGGTAAGGCACTGGTGTTTCGACAGTGCCCTTTGAATGCGATGGTATGACCGGCGCAGACAGGCCAAATGCCTACGGACGCCACGCAAAGGTGCGTTTACGACATGGATCGAAATGGCTGGCCGGACACAACCTTCGAACCAACGAAGATCCCCTGTGGGAGCGAGCCTGCTCGCGATAGCGGCCTCACATTCAACATTGATGTTGCCTGAGCTGCCGCCATCGCGAGCAGGCTCGCTCCCACAGGGTCAGGCGATGACCTGTCGCACTGCCAGCAACAGCAGAAAATGCAGCGGATAAAGCGCATACGCCCAACGGCGCATCGGCGGTGGCTTGAAAGACTGGGCATGTCGCAACAAGAGCAGCCCCAGCAATGGCGCGATCAGACAAGCGGCGATGCCGAGGATGGCTTCAACATTGTGAAACTGCGCGGAGGAATACAGCACTGGCCACTGATTGGCTGCCAGACAGACCAGCCCCGGCAACAGGCTGAAGTACCAGGGACGCTTGATCACCAGCAACATCGCCAGTGGCAACAGGACGCCGTAGAAGCCGAACATCAGTCGCTCCGGGAATAGCGCCGCCAGCAGCAAGGCGCCTGCCGCCAACAGTCGCGTTTGCAGGGTTCGGTCCTGCCAGCCACGGGCCACCAGCAATCCCAGCGCCAACGTGGGCAGCACGTTTAAGGTGTCGGGATCAGGAATGTACATCCGGTAGGGAATTTCGCTGATGGCGCTAAACAGCAGCAACCACCCCAGATAACGCCACTGGCCGTCGGTGGTTACTGCGCGGGCCCGCGCCAGGTTTGCGGCCATTGCCAAACAGAACCACGGGAACGCCAACCGCCCCGGCACATACAGAAGATCGACGGAATAACCGACATATCGCAGGTGATCGAGCACCATGCTCAACAGCGCCAGCCACTTGAGCAGATCCAGTGCCCCATCCCTTTGCGTCATGTGCATAATTGCCCGTCGTCTTTGGATTTTTCTGTCAGACGCATCGCGTGTGCTCCCCGGATGATCTTCGGTAAAGTGCGCACCATCATTGACCACGAGTCGCTTCACCATAAGCGCCTCGATCACGGAAAGCAGGGCCATGACCGATAAGAGCCAACAATTCGCCAGCGACAACTATTCCGGTATCTGCCCTGAGGCCTGGGCGGCCATGGAACAGGCCAACCACGGCCACCAGCGCGCTTATGGCGACGATGAATGGACCGCCCGCGCGTCCGACGATTTCCGCAAACTGTTCGAAACCGACTGCGAAGTGTTCTTCGCCTTCAACGGCACCGCCGCCAACTCCCTGGCCCTGTCGTCGCTGTGCCAGAGTTACCACAGTGTGATCTGCTCGGAAACCGCCCACGTCGAAACCGACGAATGCGGCGCACCGGAATTCTTTTCCAACGGTTCCAAGCTGCTCGTCGCCCGTACTGAAAACGGCAAGCTGACCCCGGAATCGATCCGCGAAATTGCGCTCAAGCGCCAGGACATTCATTACCCGAAACCGCGCGTCGTGACCCTGACCCAGGCGACCGAAGTCGGCAGCGTCTACACCCCGGAAGAAATCCGCGCCATCAGCGCCACGTGCAAAGAACTGGGCCTGAACCTGCACATGGACGGCGCGCGCTTCTCCAACGCCTGCGCTTTCCTTGGCTGCACGCCGGCCGACCTGACGTGGAAGGCCGGCGTCGACGTGTTGTGCTTCGGCGGCACGAAAAACGGCATGGCGGTGGGGGAAGCGATTCTGTTCTTCAACCACAAACTGGCCGAAGACTTCGATTACCGCTGCAAACAGGCCGGGCAACTGGCCTCGAAAATGCGTTTCCTGTCGGCGCCATGGGTCGGGATTCTGGAAAACGACGCGTGGCTCAAATACGCCAAACACGCCAACCACTGCGCGCAGTTGCTGGCCGAACTGGTGAGCGACATTCCAGGCGTGGAACTGATGTTCCCGGTGCAGGCCAACGGCGTGTTCCTGCAACTCTCGGAACCGGCCATCGCTGCACTGACGGCCAAGGGCTGGCGCTTCTACACCTTCATCGGCAACGGCGGCGCACGCTTCATGTGCTCGTGGGACACCGAAGAGGAACGCGTACACGAATTGGCGGCGGATATTCGCGAAGTCATGTCCCGCTAACCCCTCCCCCGTAGGAGCTGGTAGGAGCTGTCGAGTGAAACGAGGCTGCGATCTTTTGATCTTAAAAAACCAACATCAAAAGATCGCAGCCTCGTTTCACTCGACAGCTCCTACAGTCTGATCGTTTGCCCTGAAAGACATGGTCTACATTGACTGGCGAGCCGTTTCTATCTGCTCAGATAAAAACAACCAGGAGCGCACGCATGTCTTTACAAGGCAAAACCCTGTTCATCACCGGCGCCAGTCGCGGGATCGGTCGCGAAATTGCGCTACGCGCCGCACGGGATGGGGCCAACATTGTGATTGCCGCCAAAAGCGCCGCCCCCCACCCCAAACTGCCCGGCACGATTTTCAGCGTGGCCAAGGAAGTTGAAGACGCGGGCGGCAAGGCGTTGGCCTTGCAGGTGGATGTTCGCAATGAACTCGCGGTACGCGAGGCGCTGGCCCAGGCCCACGAACATTTCGGCGCCATTGATGCGCTGATCAACAATGCCGGGGCGATCAAGCTGACCGGTGTTCAACACATCGAGCTCAAGCGCTTCGACCTGATGCACCAGATCAACACCCGCGCCGTGCTGCTGTGCAGTCAGGCTGCCCTGCCCTATCTGAAAAAAACCAATGGTCACATTCTTAACCTGTCGCCACCGTTGAATCTGGCGACGAAATGGTTCGCCCAATACAGCCCCTACACGGTGACCAAATACGGCATGAGCATGCTGACCCTGGGCATGAGTGAGGAATTTGCCAGTTATGGCATCAGCGTCAATTCGTTGTGGCCGCAGACGATGATTGCGACGGCGGCCATCGAGTTTCAGCTTGGCTCGAGGGAATCCTTCAAACACGCACGAACGCCGGCGATCATGGCCGATGCCGCCCATGTCATTCTGGACAGCAGCGGTCGCAGCATTACCGGTCGGTTGCTGATTGATGAAGAGATTCTGAGTGAGCACGGAGTGACGGATTTTGAACAGTATCGGTTTGCGCCTGATTCCACGGACAAACTGATGACGGATCTGTTTGTCGATTGAACAAACAAAACCGATCCCTGTAGGAGCTGCCGAAGGCTGCGATCTTTTGATCTTGATCTTAAAAACAAGATCAAAAGATCGCAGCCTTCGGCAGCTCCTACGAGGGAGATTCAGTGCATGCTAGAACTCGATGCGCACGTCGCCCTTCGGCACGCTGCAGCAGGAAAGAATGAACCCTTCCGCTTCGTCTTCCTCGGTGATCCCGCCGTTGTGCTCCATTTCGACCTCGCCACCCAGCTTCATCACCTTGCACGTCCCGCAAATCCCCATCCCGCAAGCCTTCGGAATCAACAGACCCAACTTGGCAGCCGCCGCATGCACGGTTTCCCCCGGCGCCACACGAATACTTTTCCCAGACGCGGTGAATTCCACCTGGTGCAGGTCCGCCACGTCGATGTCCGGTGCGTCTGCGGCGATTTCGGCTTGTTCCACCGCATCGGCACGGGCTTCCGCTGGCGTAGCGCCGAAGGATTCCTCGTGATAACGGGACATGTCGAAGCCAACCGCTTCGAGCATGCGCTTGACCGCGTTCATGTAGGGCGTCGGGCCGCAGCAGAACACTTCGCGCTCCATGAAGTCCGGGGCCATCAGTTCGAGCATCTTGTGGTTCAGGTAACCGCGATAACCGGCCCACGGCTCGCCCAGACCATGCTTCTCGCAGATCAGGTGCAGGCTGAAGTTATCGATCCGCGACGCCATGTGTTCCAGCTCGCGGTGATAAATGATGTCTTTGGGCGAACGCGCGCTGTGGATAAACACCATGTCGACGTTGCCGTTGGTGTCGTAGAACCAGCGCGCCATCGACATGACCGGCGTGATACCGACGCCACCGCTGAGGTACAACACCTTCGGCGCGGTGAAGTCCATGGCGTTGAACAACCCGACCGGCCCGTGCACGGCCAGCTCCTGGCCTTCATGCAGCGTGTCGTGCAGCCAGTTGGAGACCTTGCCGCCCGGTACGCGCTTAATAGTCACCGAAAAGCTGTACGGCACCGACGGCGAGCTGGAAATGGTGTAGGAGCGCATGATCGGCACGCCTTCGATTTCCAGCTCCAGGGTGACAAACTGCCCCGGCTTAAAGAAGAACAGGATCGGCTGGTCGGCCATAAAGCAGAAGGTGCGCACATCCCAGGTTTCCTGGATGACTTTGACGCAACGGACGATGTGTCGACCATTGGCCCAGGTCTGGGTAGTTACCGGATTCAGGAAGCTGTTGGACATGCTGTTCTCCACCGCCGATGGTCGGCCTTATGTTGGCGATTCTGCGTAACGTGCGAACCACCCATTTACCTATCTGCGACATTCACATACTTATCGCGACCAGCCCCCAATTACCGGGGGTTGCGCGTCGGGAACAGATTGGGCCATGTCGCCCATGGATAAGGTTCCGGACAACGCCGGCCCCACACTCGCTCCACACAGAGACGATTTCTTTACACCCTTGCGTAGCAAACCGTATCAGCCACTATTTCGCCGGCCGCACAGAATGGCCTTGAGGATCAAATCGATGGACGTCACCGCAAAAATCAGCCTGGGCGATCCGCTGGAACCCGCACGCAAGGCCACCGCACAGATGCTGCAAGAGCGCGAGCGCACTTACTCGCTGCCGCAGCCGTTTTACTCTGACGAGCGGCTGTTTGATATCGACATGCAGGAAATCTTCCAGAAAGAGTGGTTGATCGCCGGCATGGCCTGCGAAATCCCGACCAAGGGCAACTACCTGACCCTGCAAGTCGGCAAGAACCCGATCATCGTGATTCGCGGCGCCGAAGGCGTGATCCATGCGTTCCACAACGTCTGCCGTCACCGTGGTTCGCGGCTGTGCACCAGTGAAAAAGGCAAGGTCGCCAAACTGGTCTGCCACTACCACCAGTGGACGTACGAACTGGACGGCCGCCTGTTGTTCGCCGGCACCGAAATGGGCGCCGACTTCGACATGAAGCAATATGGCCTCAAACCGGTCAACGTGAAGACTGCCGGCGGCTACATCTTCATCAGCCTGTCGGAGAACCCGCCTGCCATTGATGACTTCCTGTCGACGCTGAACCATTACATGGAACCGTACGACATGGAGAACACCAAGGTGGCGATTACCACCACCTTGATGGAAAAAGCCAACTGGAAACTGGTGCTGGAAAACAACCGCGAGTGCTACCACTGCAACGCGTCGCACCCGGAACTGCTGAAAACCCTGCTGGAATGGGACGACGTCACCGACCCGCGTGCCGACCAGGCCTTCAAGGACCACGTCGCGGCCTCCGCCGCTGCCTGGGAAGCCGAGAAGATTCCTTACGCCCACGCCAGCTTCGGTTTGCGTAACCGCATCGTGCGCATGCCGCTGCTCAAAGGCACCGTGTCGATGACCCTGGACGGCAAACAAGGCTGCGCCAAACTCATGGGCCGGATCAAAAACCCGGACCTGGGCTCGATGCGCATCCTGCACCTGCCGCACTCCTGGAACCACTGCATGGGCGACCACATCATCGTGTTCACCGTGTGGCCGATCAGCGCGCAGGAAACCATGGTCACCACCAAATGGGTGGTCCACAAGGACGCGGTCGAAGGCGTGGACTACGACGTGGAGCGCATGCGCCAGGTCTGGGATGCGACCAACGACCAGGACCGTCGCCTGGCCGAAGAGAACCAGCGTGGCATCAACTCCACGGCTTACCAGCCAGGCCCTTACTCCAAGACCTATGAGTTTGGCGTGGTGAACTTTGTGGATTGGTACAGCGAGCGTTTGCTGAATAACCTTGGGGCAGAGCCTGCGCCTTACCTCAAAGGGGTTCCGGTTCAGGGTTAATCAAGATCAAAAGATCGCAGCCTTCGGCAGCTCCTACAGGGTTTTGTGTACACCTGTAGGAGCTGCCGCAGGCTGCGATCTTTTAAACGGCAACACCCATTACTGTAATGTCGAAGACCACCTCACGCTGCCATCCTCGCCAATAAACTCCTCGACGATGTTCTCCCCCACCAACCGCACCTTCACATAACCATTCAGCACCCGATCCGGGTACGCCTCATCCCTCGCATTCTGCGTTTCCGACCACAGCACCCGCGTATGCCCGTCCAGCTCGCTGGCATTGCCATACGGAATCGCCCCGTGCCCGGCACAACGCGCATGCAGCCCACCTTGAGCCGCGTAGCAGATGCCATTGTGCAAATGCCCCCAATACCAGTAATCCGGCTCACGCCCCAAGGCATCACACACTGTTTGATACAGCGCGGTCTTGTTGTGCCCGGAGATATCAAAACCCTGGTGGTGGCTGAGCACCATGATCTTCTTGCGCTGGGGCAGGTCTTTCATCCAGGCGATCTGCTCCTTGTTCAGCGTGCCGTCCATGTACAGATTGATCGCATCGGAGGCGTAAGCGCTGTCGAGCCCGACCACCAGCCAGTCGTCGTTGTACAACGCGAAATAGCTGGTGCCCTGCTGCGCCGGAAAACGTTTGGCCAGTTCCTTGAAGTAACCGTGGGCGCCGCTGTACATCTCGTGGTTGGAATTGAGGGTGAATGAACCGTGCTTGCCCATGGGCCAGCCGACCATGTCGACGTCTTCCTGGGAATGCGAGCCGGCGTAATACACATCCCCAAGGTGAATGGTGAAATCGGCCTGGGCCAGTTGCATCTGGTTGGCCACCGCCACTGCCGGGGCGTGGCTGTCGAACGGTCCGGTGCCCCAGTCGCCAGCGATCGCCAGCACCACGTCGCTGTCCATTTTCATCAGCGCCGGGTTAGTGGCGAACGGTGCGTGATGCCGCAGGTTCTCGATCCACTTCAGCAGTGCCTCGCTCCACAGCAGATCCAGCAGTTCCCATTTGCGACATCCGAGCAGGCTGCCGTCCTTGAGCACCCGGGTTTGCAATTCGTCTACCGATTGCGGCAAGGGGGTGGCGTTGCCGATGTGCAGGATCGACAAACCGTGGGACAGCTCCCACGGCACGCTCGGCTGATCGTCTGGCAAGTCGCCGTGTTTGAGCACGTACTGCGCCTGATCGTGACCTCGTTGCAGCAGCGCGACGATCGCCTCGAACTCCTCGGGCTCGAGATCGCTGATGAGCTTCTTCCAGGACATTTCCAGCCGCGTGAACAGCCCGTGCAGGCGGACCTTGACCTTGTCGTATTCATGTTCCCAATGAGTGACGAGTGACATGTCGGTATTCCTCCATCCGTAGTGGGATCACAGGGTTTTCATGAACTCGATGAGCGCCCGCTTATCGAGTTCCGACAACTGCGTGCCGTACAGGTGGCCACCGTTGTGGTTGCCCTCAAGACGCGTGTCGTATTTGAAGTCCGCCGAGGCTTTCATTTGCTCACCGCTGGTGACGAAGCCGACCTTGTCCTGGTCGTACACATCGGAGCCAGTGAAGAACACCTGCGGCCGCTGTTCCGGTGGTTGCAGCAAATCCCAGAGGGTCGGCACCGAACCGTTGTGCAAGTACGGCGCACGCAACCAGACGCCGTCGGTCGGCGTGTTGCTGTAGCTCTGGGTCTTGCGGTAGGCGCCAAAATCGAACGGCGATGTCTTGAAGCCGTGGAAGGCCGTCACTAAACCGGTGGTGAACGAGTTCAGCCGATGGGGATCGGTGCCCAGTTCATCAATGCTGGTGGTGACCTGACCGGTGTCGGCGCGGCCGAAATCATGGCAACCGGCGCAGTTGGCTTCCCAGACCGGTTTACCCTGGGCAGCCTTGGCCTGATCCAGTGTGAACGGCCAGGCCGGTGATTTGTGGCCCAGCAGCCAGTTGGTCACCCGGTTGAAACTGGCCGGCAGCACCGACTCCGGCGTCGCGCCCACGGCCATGGCCGCGGCGTAGTTGCGCTCATGAATGTCATTGTTGTTGCCGTCCCAGTGCAGGTACAGCGACTCCCGGGGTTTCTGGTTCCAGACTTGCGGCAAGTCGACGGTGCCGATGGTCGAGTCATCCGGGAAGCCGAACACCACCATTTTCGTCGGATTGAAGGTGTCGGTGCGCCCCGGTCCTTGGGGTGCGCGCAGTTGCTGCCAGGCATAGGCCTGCTTCTGCTTGATCAGCGCGCTCGTGGCCATCGGGATGATCAGGTAGCGGTTGTACAGCCGCTCGAAAAACCCGAGCTGGAACTTGCTGTTGATCGCGGTCATCACCGCGTCGGTGGTGAATTTCGGATCGCTGGCGCAATCGTAGGCGAACCACTGGAAGGCTTGCAGTTGCAGGGTGTTGGCTGGTGCGGTGGCTACCGGGGTGGCGACATCGCTGGCATTGGCCCGGTAGGAACCGGTGTGGCACAGGGCGCAGTTGGGCTCCACGGTCGGGTAGCCAATCTGCCGCTTGGCCATGCCGATCGGCAGGTCCTTGCCGTTCTCGTAGAGGAAACCGAAGACTTCGTAACCGCCAGGTTTTGGCATTTTTTCCGGGCACATCTGCGGCAACACGGCGAACAGGTAATAGGGAATCCGCGCTTCGATGCCCAGGCCGATGGCGGCGTACTTGTAGTGATCTTCGTCGGAGGCGTATTGCTCTGCCGGCACCACCCGCAGCATCTGGCACCAGGTCTGGTAACCGATGAATCCCAATGCCAGCACCACGACCAGCGTGGCGACCTTGAAGCTGTGCCGCTGCCAGCGCAACGCCCAAGCTGCGCGCCATTCCCGCCAGCCGTCACAGAGCAACGCTAACGGTCGATTCGCCGGAGCGCTGCCCAGGTACAGCAGGATCCCGAGGATCAGGAACATGCTCAGATCGCCCATCAGCATCGGCACGAACACCTGAGCCTGGTTGCTGGTGTTGATCAGGTAGATCCAGAATGCTACGGCGACCAGTCGCGACAACACGCACAGCCACGAATGCACGACGTATCGTGGTGCGTTGAAGCCTGACGGCATGTAGAACAGGCTGATTCCTACCAGCAGCATGCCGGCGTTTTCCAGCCACGGATCGGAGAGTTGCGGTGGCATCCCGAGCATCGAGGTCAGCAGCGCCGGAGCGAAAAGCGCCGGGATTGCGAAGACCATGTTCATCACGATGCCTAGCCAGATGAAGCGTTGAAACCAGCGGATGTAACTGTCCATATCATCCATTTCCTTGTTGTTCATTTCGAACGCGACACCGCCCGTAGGAGCTGCCGGAGGCTGCGATCTTTTGACTTTGATTTTTAAAAACAAGATCAAAAGATCGCAGCCTGCGGCAGCTCCTACAGGGGAGAGTTGTTTCAACCTTGGGCGGTTTTCTCCAGGTGTTGCAGGATGATCGGGTACACATCGACCACCGCATCCTTGCCAAACATGCAGTCGATATGGCCGTACCCGGGCACCACATGCCGGCTATAGCGCTCCGGCCCGTGTACCTGGCACACGCGCTCGTAAGTCTTGAGCGTGCTTTCCGGCAGGTAGCACTGGTTGTCCGCGCCGCTGATAAAGCAGATCGGCATGCTCAACCGGTCGAAGTGCGGCATGTAGACATCCTCGCCCTTGAAGTCCACCAGATGCCCTTTGCGCACGATCAGCGCCAGATGCTCGAAGGTGTGCATGTTCGACTCGCCGAACAGTTCGTGCAGGTTGTCGTGCAGGGTTTCGTTGAGGGTGTCGTGGCGATACAACGATGCGTACATGAAGGTGATGCGATGGCACACCGGGTTGGTGCAGTAGCCCTGAGCCTCGATCCGGGCATAGCCGTTGAGCGCCTTGTCGTAGAGTTTGTTGAACCAGTTCTCCTTGTTGTCGGCGTAAGCGGTGAGGGATTTGATGCCAATGGCGTCGAGCATCCCTGGCAGGTGCAAGCCGGCCTTCAGGCCTGTCGCTGTGGCCACAACGGTGTCCGCCGCAATCTGCGAGCAGACAACGGAACGTACGCCCTGCAACCCGGCCAGCAATGACATGAAGAAGGTCGTCGCGCCGTAGCAATGCACCACGCATTGCACATCCGGCGCCTGGGTCGCTTGCTGGATCTGTTCGATGGCGGCTTTGAAATCGTATTGGGCGATCTGGTCGCCATTCCATTCCTTCTTGCTCGCCGGCAGCAGGATGCTCACCCGCAAGTCCAGCAACCAGACGTCGTACTCGTGCTTGCACAAGTACTCCAGCAGGTTGGTCTGAATGGTGTCGGTGGAGAAAATATTCGAGCCCACACCCAATCCATGAACCAGCATCACTGGCCCTTTGCTGCCGCCCTGATAACGGGTCAGGCGCAGTTCGACGTTGTCTTCGGTCTGGAAGAAATGCACTACCGGGGTCGGCGCATCCAGCGGTCGTTTCAGCCGTGGTGGTGCGTCGGGGTTGAAGTAGATGTCGCCGGCAAACACGCCGCCGTAGCTCTCCCAGAGTATCCCGGCGAAGAACTTGCCGAAGCGCGCCAGCCCTTCGATGCGCTCGCGTTCGTTACGGGCATTGAGCACCTTCATGGTGGTCATTTGCTTGGCGAAATCGGTGGGATGGATGTGCATCACCCCGGAACCAATCACCTCGCCGGTCTTGTCCGGCCCGCGATACAGCGTCACGTAGAGGGTGCTGGTGTCGTGCCAGATGTTCAGTACGCCGTTGTCTTCGGGCACGGTTTTGAAGGCGCTGAAGAAATAGTCGTTGCCGTCCTCGGCGGTCAGTTTCATGTCGTACTTCATGTGCCGCACGTCGACCTGTTCCTGATACTGCTCGAACAGGTTGAACACGCCATTGCTGACGGTCAGCGGCTGCGGCGACAGGCTCGGCGCGTTGACCGTCCCCACCAGCGTCGCGGCGTGCTCCGGCTCCTTGATCATGCGATTGAGGTCGTTGGCGGTGATGGTCAGGGTGAAATCGATGGGCGAGTTGTCCGCCTCACCGCGCTTGGCCGCCGCTTCGTAAACCTTCAGGTCAGTGCTCTGGGCCGCGGTGAAGGCCCGGGAGAAGTAACCTTTCATGGTTTCGGTGAACTGCACGCCAAGGGTTTGTGGTGCCACTTGTTTGCGCGGCGCCGAGGGCAGCGTGTAGTCGATCTGCCATCCGCGATCGGCCGCCAGCAGGCCCATGTTGCGCTCGCTCACCGCCGAAATGGTCAGCAACGGGTTAACGGCCAGGGACGTCGGGATGACCGCGCCGTCGGTCACGTACAAACTTGCATACACGTCGGTCCCATTGGCCCCGCTGAACACCTGGCCCTTGTGGTTGACCACGCCCTGCCCCGCGTCCTCGCCCATGACGCAACCGCCCAGCGGATGAACGGAAACGATGCTGTGTTTGAGCAGCTGGGTCCAGATCGGGTTCTCGACCCAGATCCCGCCCAGCGCCTTGGTGCTCAGGTGCAGGCGTTCGTTGCCGATCTTGACGTTTTCCTGCTCGCCGACGCCTGGCCAGTCGATGCGCAACTGATCCTTGCTGTCCAGCACCATGCGGCCCTTGCCGTCGTCGTGACTCATGATCAGGTACGTCTGCATGTTGTGCAGCGCGCCGTAGTACGGGCCACGGACGAAGCTTTCGGCTTCGCGCTCCTTGTACTTCAACTTGCCGGTCAAATTGTCGTCGGTGGGTTTGCCGATCAGCTCGGCGAACCCGGCCATGCTCGGCACCATCGGCCGACCGAGGGCACCGGGGATCGAACCTTCTTCAATGACCATTCGGCTGCGCCAGTCGCCTTCGGTGCGCAGGTCGATGACCGAGGTGATGCACGGGCCAACCGGGTGAAGTTCCTTGGCCGGATGAGCGCCAAAACCGATGCCGTTGATCGGTTGCTCGCAGTTGTGGCCAAAACCGAGGATGTCGCCATTACCGCTCATGTTTTCCCCGAGTTCGCCGGACATCGACAGGCCTTTGTCCCGGGAGCGCAGGAGGATTTCAGTAGAGCCCAGGGTGCCGGCGGAGACGACCACGATGTCGGCTTTGACGAACAGCGTCGGTGCGGAAAACTTCTCGCGACCGCTGTCCAGGTACTGGAAGTGCACGATCCAGCCATCGCCGTCGCGTTCCAGATGCCGCACCTCGGCCTGGCAGAAAATTTCCGCGCCGTGATTCCAGGCGTCCGGCAGGTAGTTCATCAGCGTGGTGTTCTTGGCCTTGTTGTTACAGCCTGAAACGCAGTCACCGCAGTGGTTGCAGGGCAATTGCTCAACGCCGACGTGGTTGAGGTTGTTCGGCAGTTTGTCGAAGGTCACGTTGATCGGCGGCCTGTAGAAGTGCGCGCCTTGCTTGAGGTAATCCGCCGACTTCTTGTTGGCTTCGAGTTTGGGCAACACCGGCGAAGTGCTGGGGTACGGCATGGGTTTGAGCATTTCCCGAGCCCGGGCGTAACCGTCCTTGAGCAAGGTGTCGCGATGTTCACGCACCGCCAGTGGCCAGCGCGGATCGTCGAACACACCGGGTTCCGGTTCCAGGGCGACGTTGGCGTTGATCAGCGACGTACCACCCAGGCCGCAACCAACCACCACGTTCTGCTGGGCGTTGACGTGCAGGTCGAACAGGCCAGTGCGCGAGCCGATGTGACCGTCCGGGTCATGCACCTGCAATTCTTCGGTCGCCGCCACCATCGTGTTCGGGTACTCGCCGGGCTGCATTTCCCGCCCTCGCTCCAGCAGGCACACCCGCTTGCCGGCCCGTGACAGGCGCGACGCGGCAATACCGCCGCCGTAACCCGAGCCGATGACGATCACGTCGTAATGTTCCTTGATGTCGCTGATGGGCGTTGCGATCCGAGTCATGGGTCTATTCCTCTGTCAGGCAGATGGGGCAACTCTGCGGTTGCCTGCAATCAATGGGCGAACGAATACCTGGCCACTGAGTGAACTCAGCGGCAGCCAGCGGGGGCATTGGAAAAGGTCAGGCGCTATAGGCGAGCACGCTGATTGGTGGCGTGTCGGTGAATGCGTCTGCGTAGCAAAGCCGCCGGTGTGGGCACGCAGGTTGCGCAACGAATGGGGGGCGAGCGATGTGGCTGGCTATCCATCACGCGTTCTCCCTGAACCAGATGTGGATAAGTGACGGCTGTCCTTGTGACCTGAGAGTGAAGACAGCCGAGAGTTCGAAGTCAAGGAACCCATTTAGAACTGTATGAAATCTGATCTATTCCATTCAGGCCTATACGGGACGTGGCTTCCAGGGTTTCGCGAACAAGTTATCCACACCTCCACCCACAGTTAATGGGGACAAGTGTGGATTTCGTGGAAACTTTCTCCACAGAAAGCGAAGAAAATCCGTGACTTATCCAGAAGCAGGGTTTTGAACAACGATTGGTTGTTTTTTGATCTAAAGCTCGTAAGGCACGTAATACGTGGCTTGCAGAGGATGGCGAACACGTTATCCACAGAAGCGCCAACAGACTTTGGGGGCAACTTGGGCGGATCTGTGGAAAACCGTTGGAAGCCACGATAAATCGGGGTTTGCTCGAGGTTTATCAGCTTAAAACGGTGATTTGATCGTTTTTTGATCACTCGCCTGATAAGCCCGTTTTATATGGCTTGTAGAGGACAGCGAACATCTTATCCACAGATGCGCTAACAGAGATTGGGGGCAAGTATTGGCTCGCGCTGAAAGTTATCCTCTGGAAAAAGCCTGAAAAAACCGCTAGTTAGGCTGGTTGTTTTTTGTACGAAGGGTTGCAGGGCTTGATTTGTATGGGGTGCAGCGATGGGCGAACACCTTATCCACAGAAGCGCTAACAGGGATTGTGGGTAACCACGATCAGATCCTGTTCAAACACGACCGGCCCGAGTCGATATCCAGATTCAACTCATAGCCATTGAATGCACCCCACCCAAGCAAAAGCGAAGGCACGTACTGACCCAGCAACAACGACGGAGGAATCGTAAAGTCCGGGTAGTAGTTGTAAGTGATCGATTGGATATGTCCCGCCAGGCTCAATTCACCCTTGAAGGTCTGGGAACGCGGCTTATCGGTGACATGAACGGGTGAGTTGCCCGGCGAGGACGACGTCAGGTAATCAGCATTGCCGGTGTCAATAATCGCTGGCGTGGCCCGACGATCCAGGCGTGCGGAAATGGTCAGTCTTTGATTGATGTCGATACGCGCATAGGTAACTTGCGAATCGCATCGCGCGGGAGGTTCGGCGTTAAGCTCCAAGGTCTTTTGGGAGACCTTCAAACGCCCCAACTTACCGATCAGATCAAGTCCAAGTAAGTTATCCCGGTCGCTGACAAACACCAGAACGTTTCTGAACTCGCTTGAGCCTATCTTTAAAGACTCAAAAATTCCGAGTTTGGCAGACAGGTCACGTTCACCATAAAAAGTGCTGTAGCCATAGTGAGAGTCGGTTAATAACCTGATTCCCATCAACTTCGCGGTTTCGTGGTTGACCCGGGTTTGCGGTGCGCCGGTGTCCAGAATGAAGCGCGACGAGACACCATTGGCCGCTTTGACATCAAGGTAGGGCAGCACCTCGTCAGTCACGTGACCGTCACGGGTGTAAGGATGGATAACAAGTACCTCGTGCCGCTTCGCTCTTGTCACCGAAAAATCGCCGACCGTCCGCAGGGTCGCGAGGGATTCGCTGCCGAACATGGAAAACATCGCGTTGAGCTCAGGGTCATTCGCAATTGCCAGAGCATGGCGACGCTTGATCGCAAGATAGTATTCGGGAAGCTGGTTGGCGGTTTTGGCCTCGAACATTCGGGCGAAAACGGACACTGAACAATTCAGGTTTTTTTCAGCATCCAACACCTTGTCGCATTGCTGTTTCATCTGCGCCAGGGAGGCTTTTTGTCCCTGTTCAGACTCCAGCCATTTATAAAAATCCGGATCTTCCTTTCTGGTATCAGCCATCGAACTCGCGGATATACCCAGAAAAAACACAACAAGCATCACGCCACAGATCAGACATGTCTCATGTCGACTGACCGCTTGCATGTTCAACCCATTCTTGAAAACGAGTTTGATGAATTAGCGCTGCTGCCACCCCGCCCCGCTCATGGAAAGCCAGCTCATAGAAGAATGTAGCTCATCAGGGCCGATACATCAGATAGGCCTCACCCGTGACCCGAATCATCGGATGGGGAGTGATCTGGCAGGTATCGACGATACGAAAACCATGTCGCTCGTAAAACCGACGGGCGCCGGTGTTCACGGCGTAGTCGATCAGGCTCAGGCCATTGAGCCCCAACTGGTTGGCACGGTCGTAAGCGTAGGCGAGGAACTGCTTGCCCAGGCCCTGGTTTCGCCAGCCTTCATGCAGCGCCAGGCTGGAAATATAGAGGGTGTCGGGGATTTCCATTTTGGCGTACGGCGCCAGGACGGGATCGGTGACGGGAGCGGCCAGCGGATCGTGACGCATCACGTAGCTGTGCATCATGCCGATGACGCGACCTTGCGCCTCGGCGATGAGGCAGTTTTGATAAGAAAAATCGACGTCGTCACGGGCGTAACGACTGGCGCCTACGTCCAGTAAATCCTGGCCGGGTTGCGCCATCTGGCTCCAGATGTAATCCGCAGCACCTTCTGACGAAATCTGGAACAAGCGAGCAATCTCCCGCGCATCCGCGCGCAGGGCGGAACGAAATTCAACGGTCATTGTTTCCCCATAAATGTCGGTGACACGAGCACCCTGTGGGAGCGAGCCTGCTCGCGAAGTGCGGTGGATCAGTCGCCGGAGATGTTGACTGCGCCCCTTTCGCGAGCAGGCTCGCTCCCACATTAGATGGGTGTTGATAGCTGTTAGCGGACCACGCCTTCTTCGATCAGTAACTTGAGAATGGCTTCGGCACCGGCCTGCGCCGTAACGCCTTTGAGCACCTGACCGCCCCCGCCGCTGGCCTTGGCCGTTGCCGCTTTCATCCGGTCGGCGCCGCTCTTGGCCTTGATCACTTTCAAGCGTTTAGGCCGTGGCTTGGCCGGTTGCAGCGTAGCGACCGCCAGCAGTTCATCGTCGATCACTTCGACTTCATCCGCCTGCAACACGCCACGCCGGGCCGGGCCGTAAGCGCTCTGCCGAGGTTTCGGTGCAGCGTTATCCACAGTTGCGAGGAACGGCAGCCGTACTTTCAAGCGACGGCGCTGACCACGTGGCAAGGCTTGCAGCACCAGCGCTGAATTACCGTCGATGGATTCAACTTGAGCCAGCCCCACGACCAGCGGCCAACCGAGGCTTTCGGCCAGCAGGAACGGCAACATGCCCGAGCCTTCGCCGGTTTCCGCCTGGCTGCCGGTCAGCACGACCTGAGCCCCTGCGTCACGCAAATACGCGGTCAATGCCGGCAGTGCATCGGCGCCTGAAGGTTGTTCAAGCACGTGCAGCTGTTCCAGGCCCATGCCCAAGTACGCGCGCAACGCCGGTTCCGCGACATCGCCGGCATGCAGCACTTGCAGGTTATCCCCAGCCAGCTGCAGACCCAGCTCCACCGCCCGCGCATCCTGCTCCGCACGACGTGGCCGGCCGGAGGTCGGGTGGGCGCCGATGGACACCAGGCTGATGATTTTCGTGCTCATAACCCTTTCCTTCCCTTAAGCCGCATCGCGCTTGGCTTCGTTGCGGTAAGCCTCTACCGCATCGATCAAGGCTTGAAGAATCTCGGCGCTCTCGCCGATCACCGACAGGTCGGCCCGTTTGATCATGTCGCAGCCAGGGTCGAGGTTGATCGCCACCACCTTGTCGCAGGCACCGATGCCTTGCAGGTGCTGGATCGCCCCGGAAATCCCCACCGCCACATAAACCCGCGCGGTGACCCAGGTGCCAGACGCACCGACCTGACGGTCGCGCGCCATGAAACCATCGTCCACCGCAACACGGGACGCGCCTTCGGTTGCGCCGAGGGCTTCGGCCGTCCTGTGGAAAAGTCCCCAGTCCTTGACCCCGTTGCCGCCGGAGAAGATGAACTCGGCTTCGGCCATCGGAATCGCCGCAGGATCCACCGCCACCGCGCCCAAATCCTCGATGCGCGACAGGCTGCGCGCCACCGCTGTGGATAACTCCACCGGCAAGGCTTCGTGACGGGTTTCGCTGACCGGTTCGGCGCACTCGACGGCCGCCAGAATCAAGCGAGCGACCGGACGCGCAAGGTCTTGCAGGCCCGCACCGGCGCGGCCGATGCATTCCTGATCCTTGACCTGCCAGACCCGCGTGGCCGGGCGTTCGCCCAGCGCTGCGGCAAAGCGTCGACCCAATTCACCACCACCGCTGCGGCTGTCCGGCAGCAGCCAGTGACGCGGGCTGAACTGGTTATCCACAGCCCGCAGACCCTGGACCCGTTGTTCCGGTGCATAACCGCTGAATTCTTCGCCATCCAGCACCAGCAAGCGATCGACGCCAGCGGTGGCGAAAGCGTTTTCCTTGTGTTCACCGAAGACCACGGCCAACACCGCACCGTCCTTGCCGGCCAATTGGTGAGCCAGGCCCAGCAAGTCGCGGTCGTGGCTGCTCAAGCGGCCGCCGACCATGTCTGGCACCACGCTGATGTAAAACGCAGGTGCAGGCACTTGGTGCAGTGGCAACTGGACTTCAACCGCAGCCGAGCGTTTGCTCGCCCCGCCCTGTTGAGCGCCACTGCGATCAATGCGTTTGATACCGTTGGGGCCGATAAAACCGATGCCGTGAGGATTCTTGCGGATGACGCCGTTAGGCCCCATCCAGCTGTGTTGCTCCGGTTGCATGGCCGCGTGCAGCGGGTGCAAGCGGTTACGGGCGATCCATTCGGCGCGGGGGTCGCGGCGGATAATGTCGCTCATCAGTGGGCCTCCGCAGGTTCACGTTGGGCCGGTTTGGTCGGCTTGCTCGGGGCAGCGTCTTCGAGCAACGCGTCCGCCACCAGTTCGGCGATGTCCTTGATCAGCGGTCGAGGTTCGACCACGCCTTCGAGCATCGCAGTGCACTGTGGACAACCCACGGCCACCAGTTCGGCGCCGGTTTCGCGGATGTCTTCCATACGCATGTCGGGGATCCGTTGCTTGCCCGGAATGTCGGTGATCGGCGCACCGCCACCACCGCCGCAGCAGCGCGAGCGGAAACCGGAGCGTTGCATTTCTTTCACTTCAATCCCAAGGGCACGCAGCACTTCACGCGGTGCCTCGTATTCGCCGTTGTAGCGGCCGAGGTAGCACGGATCGTGATAAGTCACGCTGCTGCCTTTGTGCTGACCGAGGTTCAGGGCGCCAGCGCCGATGATTTCCGCCATGTAGGTGCTGTGATGCTGCACGAGGTAGTTGCCGTCGAAGGCGCCGTACTCGTTTTTCAGCACGTGGAAGCTGTGCGGGTCGCAGGTGACGATGCGGTTGAAGTTGTATTTGGCCAGGGTCTGGATGTTGCGTTTGGCCAACAGCTGGAAGGTGGCTTCGTCGCCCAGACGTCGGGCCACGTCACCGCTGTCACGCTCTTCGAGGCCCAGTACCGCGAAGTCGACCTTGGCCGCTTTCAGCACTTTGACGAAGGCGCGCAGGGTGCGCTGGTTGCGCATGTCGAAGGCACCGTCGCCGACCCAGAACAGCACGTCGACCGATTTCTTCTCGCTCATCAGATTGAGGTTCAAGTCCGCCGCCCAGTTCATCCGCCCACCTGGGGCGAAGCCGCCAGGGTTGTCGGTGGCGATGAGGTTTTCGAGGACTTCGGCGCCCTTGTTTGGCGTGGCACCTTTTTCCAGGGTCAAGTGACGGCGCATGTCGACGATGGCGTCGACGTGCTCGATCATCATCGGGCACTCCTCGACACAGGCGCGGCAAGTGGTGCAGGACCACAGGGTTTCAGCGTCCACCAGACCGTTGACGATCGGTTGATGCGGGTTGCCGGCGTGTTCGCCAATCGCTTTGCCTGGATACGGGCTTCCGGCGAATTTGGCATCAGTGCCACCGGCAAGGCCGACGACCATGTCTTGAATCAGCTTTTTCGGGTTCAGCGGCTGGCCGGCGGCGAACGCCGGGCACGCGGCTTCGCACTTGCCGCACTGCACGCAGGCGTCGAAGCCGAGCAGTTGGTTCCAGGTGAAATCCTTGGGTTTTTCCACGCCCAGTGGCGCGTTTGGATCGTTCAGGTCCAGCGGTTTCAAACCGGTGGAACGGCCGCCGCCAAAACGCTCGGCGCGACGGTGCCAGGCCAGGTGCAAAGCACCGGCGAAGGCGTGCTTCATCGGCCCGCCCCAGGTCATGCCGAAGAACAGTTCGCTAACGCCCCACAGCACACCAACGCCGAGGATCGCCGCCACCACCCAACCGCCGAAGTTTTCCGGGAGGATGCCGGCGACCGGCAGGGTCAACAGGAAGAAGCTCGCCGAGAACGCCAACAGGCTTTTCGGCAGACGCATCCATGGCCCTTTGGAAAGGCGAGCCGGTGGGTTGCGACGACGCAGGAACATGAAAATCGCACCAACGAACATCACCGCCGAGGCAATCAACAGGGCAACACCGAGAATGCGATTGTGCAGGCCGAAACCGTGAACCAGGATCGCCAGCACAATGGACGCCACTGCACCGCCAGCCGTGGCGACGTGAGTGTTGGCGATGTATTTGTCCCGCGCGACGACATGGTGCAAATCGACCATATAGCGCTTGGGCATGGCGAACAGGCCGCCGATCAGGTCGACTTTCGAAGCCCGGCCCCGGCGCCACATAGCCACCCGCCGCAACGCGCCGAGGACGGCAAGGCCCAGGGCTGCGAACAACAGGATTGGAAGAAGGGTGTTCAACATGGTGAAGCTCCCACCAAAACATCTTGGAGAAACGCGGTCGATGTAGGAGCTGCCGAAGGCTGCGATCTTTTGATCTGGATCTTAAAAAACAAAGTCAAAAGATCGCAGCCTTCGGCAGCTCCTACACAGGGGATGCGTCAGTGGCTTAGAAATCCTTGCACAACCGCAGCGCGTCGTAGATCGCCGCGTGGGTGTTGCGCTGCGCCACGCAGTCGCCGATGCGGAACAGCAAGTAGCCGTCACCCGGTTGGCTCAGCGAAGGTTGTGGCTTGATCGCGAACAAGGCTTCGATGTCCATCTGGCCTTTGTTGCGCGAGCCTTCCTTCAGGGCGTAGTAGATTTCTTCGTCCGGACGCACGCCGTTTTCGACGACGACCTGGTCCACCACCCGCTCCTCTTTGGCGCCGGTGTATTCGTTTTCCAGCACCGCCACCAGCTTGTCGCCTTCGCGGTAGACCTTCTCCAACATCATGTCCCCGGTCATGATCACTTCTTTGGGGTACATGCTGCGGTAGTACGTCGGGAACGAGGTGCCGCCAATCGCCACGCCCGGTTTGATGTCGTCAGTGACGATCTCGACCTGGCTGCCCTTGTCGGCGAGGAAGTCGGCGGTCGACATCCCGGTGAACTCGCAAATGGTGTCGTAGACCAGCACGTTCTTGCCCGGTGCAACCTTGCCATCGAGGATGTCCCAGCTGCTGACCACCAGGCCTTCAGCCGCGCCCCAGTGCTCGTTCTGCTCCAGGAATGGATGGCCGCCGACGGCGAGTACCACCACGTCCGGACGCAGGTCGAGAATGGTTGCCGCATCGGCCGCCACGCCCAGGCGCAGGTCGACTTTCAAACGCGCCAGCTCAAGTTGGAACCAGCGGGTGATACCGGCGATCTGGTCCCGTTGCGGGGCTTTCGAAGCGGTCGTGATCTGCCCGCCAATGAATTCTTTCTTCTCGAACAGGGTCACGTCGTGGCCACGTTCGGCAGACACACGAGCGGCTTCCATCCCGGCAGGACCGGCACCGACCACCACAACCTTGCGCTTCACACCGGTCGACTTCTCGATGATGTGCGGCACGCCCATGTATTCACGGGAGGTCGCGGCGTTCTGGATGCACAACACGTCCAGGCCCTGGTACTGACGGTCGATGCAGTAGTTGGCGCCGACGCATTGTTTGATCTGGTCGACCTGACCCATTTTGATTTTGGCGATCAGGTGCGGGTCGGCGATGTGGGCGCGGGTCATGCCGACCATGTCCACGTAGCCGCCTTCCAGAATACGGGTCGCCTGGTTTGGGTCCTTGATGTTCTGCGCGTGCAGCACCGGGGCCTTGACCACTTCTTTGATACCGGCGGCCAAATGCAGGAATGGCTCCGGTGGATAACTCATGTTCGGGATAACGTTGGCCAGGGTGTTGTGGGTGTCACAACCCGAACCCACCACGCCGATGAAGTCGATCATGCCGGTGTCGTCGTAGTACTTGGCGATCTGCTTCATGTCCTCGTGGGACAAGCCGTCCGGGTGGAACTCGTCACCGCACAGACGAATGCCGACGCAGAAATCCGGGCCGACTTCAGCCCGCACAGCCTTGATCACTTCCAGGCCGAAACGCATGCGATTCTCGAAGCTGCCGCCCCATTCGTCGGTACGTTTGTTGACCCGTGGGCTCCAGAACTGGTCGATCATGTGCTGGTGCACAGCAGACAGTTCGACGCCGTCCAGGCCACCGGCCTTGGCGCGGCCAGCCGCGGTGGCGTAGTTGCCGATCACCCGCCAGATTTCTTCCGGTTCGATGGTTTTGCAGGTCGCACGGTGTACCGGTTCACGGATGCCCGATGGCGACAGCAGGGTTGGCCAATGCTCGCCGTCCCAGCGCGAACGACGACCCATGTGGGTAATCTGGATCATGATCTTGGCGCCATGCTTGTGCATGGCATCGGCCAGGTTCTGGAAGTGCGGAATGATCCGGTCGTCGGCCAGGTTGACCGACTTCCACCAGCCTTGCGGGCTGTCGATGGCCACACTGGAGGAACCGCCGCAAATCGCCAGGCCGATCCCGCCCTTGGCTTTCTCTTCGTAATACTTGACGTACCGGTCGGTGGTCATGCCGCCGTCGGTGGCATAAACCTCGGCGTGCGCGGTGCTGAGCACGCGGTTGCGGATGGTCAGTTTGCCGATCTGGATCGGCTGGAACATTGCTTCGAAAGCCATGGCGGGTTCCTCGACTTACAACGGCTTGACGGTGAACAGGCCGTCGTCGTGGCCTTCTTCGGAGCCACCGTAAACCTGTTCGGCAACGGTGCGGATCTTGCTGCCGCGGGCTTGCAGAATCTGGTCCATGGCACCGGCAAACCAGCCGGTGAACATGTAGTCGACCTTGCGCCCGACCTTGCCGTACACGTAGACGAACGCCGAGTGTTCAAGCTTGACGCTGGCAGTGCCTTTGTCGAGGTCGATGTCCTGGATCTTGAACAGGCCCCAGCCGCGCTGCGACAGGCGTTTCATGTAGTGCTCGAACACCGCAACGCCTTCCAGGCCGTGGCATTCAGCTTCTTTTTCACACCAGTGCCAGGCGGATTTGTAGCCGGCCTTGTAGAGGATTTCGGCGTAGGCGTCGGCGCCCAGCACTTCCTCGATGCCCATGTGGTTGTTGACGAAGAAATGACGCGGCACGTACAGCATTGGCAGGGCGTCGGAGGTCCAGACACCGGTTTCGCTGTCGACTTCGATTGGCAATTGCGGGGCGATCTTGGCCATGGAAACTTAACTCCAGAAAAATTTTGGTGTTGCCCCCGGCGCGGACGGCCGGGGGAAAGAATTCAGAGGTGCTGCGGCTTACTCACCCCAGACGTCCTTCAAGACGTTGACCCAGTTCTCGCCCATGATCTTGCGGACCACGCGCTCGGAATGGCCGCGCTTGAGCAGGGTTTCGGTCAGGTTCGGGAACTCGCCGACGGTGCGGATGCCCAGCGGGTTGATGATCTTGCCGAAGCTGGTCAGGCGGCGGGCGTAGCCCTTGTCATGGGTCAGGTATTCAAAGAAGTCCTGGCCATGGCCCTGGGTGAAGTCGGTGCCGATGCCGATGGCGTCTTCGCCGACGATGTTCATGGTGTATTCGATGGCTTCGGCGTAATCGTCGATGGTCGAATCGATGCCCTTGGCCAGGAATGGCGCAAACATGGTCACGCCGACGAAACCGCCGTGATCGGCGATGAACTTCAGCTCTTCATCGGATTTGTTGCGCGGGTGAATTTTCAGACCCGACGGCAGGCAATGGGAGTAGCAAACCGGTTTCTTCGATTCGAGGATGACTTCTTCGGAGGTTTTCGAACCCACGTGGGACAGGTCGCACATGACGCCGACGCGGTTCATCTCGGCGACGATTTCGCGACCGAAACCCGACAGGCCGCCATCACGCTCGTAGCAGCCGGTACCCACCAGGTTTTGCGTGTTGTAGCACATCTGCACGATACCGACGCCCAGCTGCTTGAACACCTCGACGTAGCCGATCTGGTCTTCAAAAGCGTGAGCATTCTGGAAGCCGAAGAGGATGCCGGTCTTGCCCTGCTCTTTGGCTTTGCGGATATCGGCGGTGGTGCGCACCGGAATCACCAGGTCGCTGTTCTCGCGAATCAGCTTCTGGCTGGCGGCGATATTGTTCACGGTGGCCTGGAAGCCCTCCCACACCGACACTGTGCAGTTGGCCGCGGTCAGACCGCCCTTGCGCATGTCTTCGAACAGCTCACGGTTCCACTTGGCAATAATCAGACCGTCGATAACGATGCTGTCGGCGTGCAATTCGGCTGGGCTCATCAGGCTGTCCCCTATTAGCGATTCATGCGCCGAATCGTATGCCGGCGCTTTGGGGCCAGCATATGCCTGAGGGAGGGGGCAGCCGGGTGCAAAAACGACAGGGGGTTTGCCGAAAGCGTCAATCTGCGACAAAGGGTCGTCGCCGGACGTCATGGGCCACCTGTTCAAGGGCCCGCGCATGAGCCAGAATTCGCGGCATTACTGGATGCTTTACTGGAATAAGGGGCGGCGGCGCAATGAAATCGATCTTCCTGGCTTTGGCACTGATAGCGACCGGCGTACACGCGGCGGAAGAGTCCGACGACAACCCCTGCGACAAAGTCGAAAACGAGGTTCAGACCCTGGAATGCTCGGCCTTCAGCAGAACCACCGCCGAACAGTTGCTCAAAGACAACTATCAGGGCCTGAACGAGCGCATGCAAACGGCCTACAGCAAGAACCCGGCGCAACTGGCCGACATCACCGGCAAGCTCAAAGCCGCACAACAGCAGTGGTTGAAGACACGAGATGCGGATTGCGCGGTTGAGGCGTTTCCGGCGACGACCGGTAGCAAGGCATTCACCATCGCGCAGAATGATTGCGTGGCGCGAATGAGTGACGAGCGGTCGGAGTTTTTGGAGTCGATTGGGCAGGAGTAAGCACAAACCCCAGCCAACAAGACCTGTAAGCTGAACATCTTCAGCCAGTAAAGGGATTCAAATGAAAATCTGCGGCATCGAAATCAAAGGCAGCGAAGCCATCATCGCCGTGGCCTCCCTCGACGATCAGGCCCTTAGCCACATCCCGCTGAACACCAAGAAAATCGCCCTCGACGATGACGACGAAGCCGCCAACGTCAAAGTCTTTGCCGCTCAGGTGGCGTCGTTTGTGCGCGAGAACTCCATCGACCGGATCGCGATCAAGAAGCGCAGCAAAAAAGGCGAGTTCGCCGGTGGGCCGACCACGTTCAAGATCGAGGGTGTTTTCCAGTTGCTGGGAAATTGCGAGGTCACACTGCTGTCGCCACAGACGATTAATGCACAGAACAAGAAGTTCGACTTTGAACTTCCGGCCACGCTGAACAAGTATCAGCATGAGGCGTTTAAAGCGGCCTGCTCGGCATTGATGAAGAAGTAACGCCCACAGCAGATCAAAACTGTGGGAGCGAGCCTGCTCGCGATAGCGGTGGATTAGTCGACATCAACTTGTAGACAGACCGATATCGCGAGCAGGCTCGCTCCCACAGGGGGTCTATGGTGTTGTCGAAATCTGTGTTCAAACCAGTTCTCGCCCATCCCCCAACCGTCGTCGGTCCTCTCGCGGGCACCGGGCAAATTTTGCCCGATAGCTTCGGGTGAAATACGACGGCGATTCAAACCCGCACGCAATACTCACTTCCAACACACTCATGTCCGTCTGCCGCAGCAGCTGCCGGGCTTTTTCCAGTCGTAACCGCAGGTAGAAATTGCTCGGTGTGTCGTTCAGGTGCAACCGAAACAAGCGTTCCAGCTGCCGCCGTGTCACCTTGATCGACTCCGCCAATTCCAGCGTGCTCAGCGGCGGTTCGCTGTGCTGCTCCATCTCCCCAATCACCTGCACCAGTTTCTTGTTGCTGATGCCATAACGCGTGGCGACTTCCATGCGCTGGTGATCTTTGCGTGGGCGAATGCGGCCGAGTACGAATTGTTCGCTGACCTGGATCGCCAGTTCCGGGCCATGGGCCTGGCTGATGAGGTCGAGCATCAGGTCGATGGACGCGGTGCCGCCGGCGGAGGTAATGCGCCGGCGGTCGATCTCGAACAACTCCTGGGTGACGCTGAGCTGTGGATAGGACTCCTTGAAGGCGTCGATGGCTTCCCAGTGCAGGGTCAGGCGATGGCCGTCGAGCAGGCCGGCTTCGGCGAGGACGAAGCTACCGGTGTCGATGGCGCCGAGGGTCACGCCTTCGTTGTCCAGGCGGCGCAGCCAGTGTTCCAGCGCCGGGGTTGCGAATTTCAGGGGCTCGAAGCCGGCGACCACCAATAGCGTTGCGCCCTTCTTCAGCGGTTCCAGCGCCGCATCGGCGTTGACCGACATGCCATTGCTGGCCAATACCGCCCCGCCATCCGCGCTGAGCACATGCCAGCGGTAGAGCTCGCCACGAAAGCGATTGGCGACTCGCAGCGGCTCGATGGCCGAGATGAAACCGATGGCCGAGAAACCCGGCATCAACAGGAAGTAGAAGTCCTGGGACATGGAGCGCACTCGACTGGCAGGTAACGAGAGGGCGGGAAGCGTGTGGACGTTGATACGCCAGTTGCGCGCGGCATTCAAGAGGACAGGTCGCTGCAGTGCAAGAGCTGGTCGCCGCAGTGCGCTTTGACGGGGCTCAAGCTGCGTAACTTGGCATCACCGGCGCACGGCGCATCCGGTCTTACGGATAGCTGCTCAATTTTTGCGGCGTCTGTTGTCCTCATGCTGCGTTGCCGCTCCTCGTCATAGCGAGCTATGACTCGTCGCGGCGCCTTGCCTGAGAACAACAGCCACTCGCCAAAATATGAGCGCTATCCGCAAGACCGGATGCAGACGCCCGGACCCACAATAACGAACTGCCGAGGAAACCTGAGATGAAACGACTGATCAGCAGCTGTGTTCTTGCACTCAGCGGTACCGCTTTCCTGAGCGCCAGCGTCATGGCGGCCGAACCTGCTTCATGCCAGAACGTGCGCATGGGCGTCGTGAACTGGACCGACGTGATCGCTACCAGTGCCATGACCCAAGTCCTGCTCGATGGCCTCGGCTACAACACCAAACAAACCAGCGCTTCCCAGCAAATCATCTTTGCCGGGATCCGCGACCAGCGCCTGGACTTGTTCCTGGGCTACTGGAACCCGCTGATGACCCAGACCATCACCCCGTTCGTCGCGGCCAATCAGGTCAAGGTGCTTGAGGCGCCAAGCCTGAAAGACGCTCGCGCCACACTCGCGGTACCGACTTACCTCGCCGACAAGGGCCTGAAAACCTTCGCCGACATCGCCAAGTTCGAGAAAGAATTGGGCGGCAAGATCTACGGCATCGAGCCTGGCTCGGGCGCCAACACCCAGATCAAGGCGATGATCGCCAAGAACCAGTTTGGCCTCGGCAAGTTCCAGTTGGTCGAGTCCAGTGAGGCCGGCATGCTCGCGGCGGTGGATCGCGCCGTGCGACGCAAAGAGGCCGTGGTGTTCTTCGGCTGGGCGCCGCATCCGATGAACGTCAACGTGAAGATGACGTACCTCACCGGCAGCGACGACGCCTTGGGCCCGAACGAAGGCATGGCCACGGTCTGGACCGTCACCGCACCGAAATACGCCGAGCAATGCCCGAACATCGGTCGTTTGCTGAGCAACCTGACGTACACCGCCGAAGACGAGAGCCGGATGATGCAGCCGCTGCTGGATCACAAGGACGCCTTCGAATCGGCCAAGCAATGGCTGAAGGATCACCCGCAAGACAAGCAACGCTGGCTCGAAGGCGTGACCACCTTCGATGGCAAGCCAGCCGCTGAAAACCTGCAACTGACCACCAAATAAACCCGATTGAACCACCGACTCGCAGCCCGACCGGGCTGCGAACGGAATCATCACGCCTGCAAGGAACCCGCCTCATGAACCACGACGTCATCATCACCTGCGCACTCACCGGTGCTGGCGACACGACCAGCAAAAGCCCACACGTGCCGGTCACCCCGAAACAAATCGCCGCGGCCGCCGTAGAAGCTGCCAAGGCTGGCGCCACTGTCGTTCACTGCCACGTTCGCAATCCCGAAACCGGCAAATTCAGCCGTGACGTAGCGCTGTATCGCGAAGTGATGGAGCGCATCCGCGAGGCGGACGTCGACATCATCGTCAACCTCACCGCCGGCATGGGTGGCGACCTGGAAATCGGTGCTGGCGAGAACCCGATGGAGTTTGGCCCGAACACCGACCTGGTCGGCCCGCTGACCCGTCTGGCCCACGTTGAAGAGCTACTGCCGGAAATCTGCACCCTCGATTGCGGCACCCTGAACTTCGGCGACGGCGACACCATTTACGTGTCCACCCCGGCCCAGCTACGCGCTGGCGCCAAACGCATTCAAGAGCTGGGCGTGAAAGCCGAGCTCGAAATTTTCGACACCGGTCACCTGTGGTTCGCCAAGCAGATGATCAAGGAAGGGTTGCTCGACGACCCGCTGTTTCAACTGTGCCTGGGCATCCCGTGGGGCGCGCCGGCCGACACCACCACCATGAAAGCCATGGTCGACAACCTGCCTGCCAATGCGGTCTGGGCCGGCTTCGGCATCGGTCGCATGCAAATGCCGATGGCTGCGCAAGCGGTGCTGCTCGGCGGCAACGTGCGGGTCGGTCTGGAAGACAACATCTGGCTGGACAAAGGCGTACTGGCGACCAACGGCCAACTGGTCGAACGCGCCTCGGAGATCCTCAGCCGTCTCGGCGCCCGTGTTCTGACGCCGGCGGAAGGCCGGGCAAAAATGGGCCTGACCAAGCGCGGTTAAACACGAACAACTTTTTCCAATTGTGGGAGCGAGCCTGCTCGCGAAGAGGCCGTCACATCCGGCATCTCTGCCGACTGACACTCCGCATTCGCGAGCAGGCTCGCTCCCACATTAGGTCACCGAATTCTTTTAGGACGTCGCCATGAGCTTTATCACTGAAATCAAAACCTTCGCCGCCTTGGGCAGCGGTGTCATCGGCAGCGGTTGGGTGTCCCGCGCCCTCGCCCACGGCCTCGACGTGGTGGCCTGGGACCCGGCGCCCGGTGCCGAAGCCGCGCTGCGCAAACGCGTCGCCAATGCCTGGGCCGCTTTGGAGAAACAGGGCCTTGCGCCAGGTGCGTCGCAGGATCGGCTGCGCTTTGTCGCAACCATTGAAGAATGCGTTCGTGACGCGGATTTCATTCAGGAAAGCGCCCCTGAGCGTCTGGACCTGAAACTGGAACTGCACAGCAAAATCAGCGCGGCGGCCAAGCCCAATGCCTTGATCGGTTCCAGTACTTCCGGCCTGTTGCCGAGCGAGTTCTACGAGAGTTCGACGCACCCGGAACGCTGCGTCGTCGGCCACCCGTTCAACCCGGTTTACCTGCTGCCGCTGGTGGAAGTGGTGGGCGGCAAAAACACGGCTCCCGAAGCCGTTCAAGCGGCCATGAAAGTCTATGAATCGTTGGGCATGCGTCCGCTGCATGTGCGCAAGGAAGTACCCGGTTTTATCGCCGACCGATTGCTCGAAGCGTTGTGGCGTGAGGCGCTGCACCTGGTTAACGACGGTGTGGCGACCACCGGTGAAATCGATGATGCGATTCGCTTTGGCGCGGGTCTGCGCTGGTCGTTCATGGGCACGTTCTTGACGTACACCCTGGCGGGTGGCGATGCAGGGATGCGGCACTTCATGGCGCAATTCGGGCCGGCGTTGCAGTTGCCGTGGACGTATCTGCCGGCGCCGGAACTGACCGACAAGTTGATTGATGATGTGGTGGATGGCACCAGCGATCAGTTGGGCACGCACAGCATTTCGGCGCTGGAGCGCTATCGTGATGATTGCTTGCTGGCAGTGCTGGAGGCGGTGAAGACCACCAAAGAGAAGCATGGGATGGCCTTCAGCGAATAATAAGCCAGCAGGACCGGCCCCATCGCGAGCAGGCTCGCTCCCACAGGGAGTTTGCTGGGTGACACAGTTTAAGTTCACACCTCAAATCAACTGTGGGAGCGAGCCTGCTCGCGATGACGGCAGCCCAGTCACCCCAACACTCCGGATCCTCATCATGCCCACCCTCACCACCTACCAAACCAAAATCATCCCCGACTGGGTCGACTACAACGGCCACCTGCGCGACGCCTTCTACCTGCTGATTTTCAGCTACGCCACTGACGCGCTGATGGATCGCCTGGGCATGGACAGCAACAACCGCGAAGCCAGCGGCAACTCGCTGTTTACCCTCGAACTGCACCTCAATTATCTGCACGAAGTGAAGCTCGACGCCGACGTCGAAGTGCACACCCAAATCATCGGCCACGACAGCAAACGCCTGCACCTCTATCACAGCCTGCATCTGGCGGGTGATGAGAAGGAATTGGCGGGCAACGAGCAAATGCTGCTGCACGTCGATCTTGCCGGGCCGCGCTCCGCACCGTTCAGCGAAGACACCTTGAGCAAGCTGCAAGCCATCGTCGCCGAGCAAACCGACCTTCCCGCCCCCGACTACATTGGCCGAGTGATCGCGTTACCCCCTAAAAAATAACAAGGAGATCGCCATTGAACACCGCCGCCGCTTTTGCCGACTTCCGTACTTACCCGTTGATCAGCGCGTTGACCGCCGTACACACCCTGGCGGACCGAATTCAAGTGCAGTGGGCCGATGACCGTGTCAGCCCCTTTCATCATCAGTGGCTGCGGGACAACTGCCCGTGCCTGCTGTGCGTCTACACCGTCACCCGCGAGCAAGTGCTGGAAATCGTCGACGTCGCCGAAAACCTCAAGCCCTCGGACGTCATCGTTGATGCCGAAGGCTGCCTGCGTGTCGACTGGCAGGACGGCCATCTCAGCCGCTTCGACCCTGGCTGGTTACGGGCCCACGCCTACGATGACGAGTCCCGTGCCGAACGCCGGGCATCCAAGCCAAAAAGCCAGCTCTGGAACAGCAACCTGACGCTGCCCGTGTTCGATTACCAGGCGTTGATGAACGACAACGACGCCTTGCTGCAATGGCTGCTGGCCGTGCGCGATACCGGCCTGACTCAGGTCCGCGGTGTGCCCACCGAGCCTGGCTCGTTGAAGTTGATTGCCCAGCGGATTTCCTTCATCCGCGAGAGCAATTTTGGCGTGCTGTTCAACGTGCAATCCAAGGCCGATGCCGACAGCAATGCCTACACCGCATTCAACCTGCCGCTGCACAGCGACCTGCCAACCCGGGAGTTACAACCGGGGCTGCAATTTCTGCATTGCCTGGTGAATGACGCCGAGGGTGGCGAGAGTATTTTCGTCGACGGTTTTGCCATTGCCGAAGCCTTGCGTCAGGAAGATCCCGAGGCGTTCGAAAGCCTCTGCGAAATCCCTGTGGAGTTCCGCAACAAAGACCGCCACAGCGACTACCGCTGTCTCGCGCCGATCATCGCGCTGGATGCCTTTGGGCAGGTGTCGGAAATCCGCATGGCGAATTTTCTGCGCGGCCCGTTCGATGCGTCGGTCGAGCAGATGCCTGCTCTCTATCACGCCTACCGCCGCTTTATTGCGATGACCCGGGAAACGCGATTCCGGGTGATGACGCGGTTAAACCCCGGCGAAATGTGGTGTTTCGACAACCGCCGCACCCTCCACGCCCGCAACGCCTTCGACCCCGCCACCGGCGCCCGGCATTTTCAGGGTTGCTATGTCGACCGTGATGAATTGTTGTCGCGCATCCTCGTGTTGCAACGCTAGACCGCGTCATCGTTCATCGCGAGCAGGCTCGCTCCCACACGGGAATGCAATCCCATGTGGGAGCGAGCCTGCTCGCGATGGCGTCGGCTCAAACACCCTATTCCTCCCTGATTCACAGGCAAAAAAAACCCCGATCAAGCCGTGACAGGATCGGGGCAGAGGTGGGTACTGTTGAGGAGCCGTTGCGCGAGGGTGACCAAACCTTCGTGAAGCCAGCTGATCCCAGTGTGCCCACTCTCCCTTCTCGCAAGTTAGCCGAAAACGACCTGTTCATAGGTATTGCGGCCATTGCGACAAATCGTCCTTGCCGCCACTCCGCACCCCTACGAGAATCGAACCACGACACCGTTCCCTGAAGAAGGATTGCGTCATGATGCACGCCGATTTGATTGACCAGGAAGACCTGTTGGGCCAGCTCAAGGCGTTAGGATTTGCAGTACCCCCTGGTGCCACCGCTGAGCAGGCCTGCGAATGCGCGGTACGGGGCTTGAACAACGAACGGGCAATGGAACTGCGGACCATGGTCAAGCAGATGTACACCAGCAGCGCGACCATCCTGCCGGCCGTGCGCCAGGCCATCGACAGGCAATTGCTGCCCGCGTTGGCGGAGTATCAGCAGAGCCGTAGCGCCTGATAAACCGCTTTCGCGAGCAGGCTCGCTCCCACAGTTGACCGATTCCTCTCAGAGGAACGCGATCTAATGTGGGAACGAGCCTGCTCGCGAATGAAGGCGCCTCGGTTTAGAGCCTTACGCTAGCAAACGTCGACTCATTACGCGCCTGACTCAACGCCGACAACGGCCCGGACAACGGTGACAGCACCAGTGCTTGCGGCAGCGGCATCATCGCCACTTGTTGCGTGGTGTTGGAGCCTACGCGCTCGTCACGCGGCGGAATGCCGAAGTATTCGCGGTAGCACTTGGAGAAGTGCGGCGTAGACACGAAGCCACACACCGACGCCACTTCGATGATCGACATCGGCGTTTGCTTGAGCAGTTGCCGAGCGCGGATCAAGCGCAGTTTCAGGTAATAACGCGATGGCGAGCAGTGCAGGTATTTCTGGAACAGCCGCTCCAGCTGACGGCGCGACACGGCGACGTACACCGCCAGTTCGTCGAGGTCGATCGGCTCTTCGAGGTTGGCCTCCATCAGCGCGACGATTTCCTGCAGCTTCGGCTGGTTGGTGCCGAGCATATGCTTGAGCGGCACACGCTGGTGATCCTGCTCGTTGCGGATGCGCTCGTAGACGAACATTTCCGAGATCGCGGCCGACAGTTCACGGCCATGATCGCGGCTGATCAGGTGCAGCATCATGTCCAGCGGCGCGGTACCGCCGGAGCTGGTGAAACGGTTACGGTCGAGGGTGAACAACCGGGTGCTCATGGCCACACGCGGAAACGCTTCCTGCATAGCGGCCAGGCATTCCCAGTGCACGCTGCAATCGAAACCGTCCAGCAAACCGGCGCAGGCCAGGGCCCAGCTACCGGTGCAGACCGCGCCCAGACGCTTGGACTGACGCGCCTGGCTTTGCAGCCATGACACGTGTTCACGGGTAACAGTGCGTTGAATACCAATACCGCCACAGACAATGATGGTGTCCATGGGAGGCGCTTTGTGCATGGAGGCGTCGGGGGTGATCTGCAGACCGTCACTGGCCCAGACCTGACCACCGTCGACGGTCAGAGTGGTCCAGCGATACAGCTCGCGGCCGGACAATTGGTTGGCCATACGCAGGGGTTCTACTGCGGAGGCCAGAGAAATAAGCGTGAAATTGTCCAGCAGCAAAAAGCCGATGGATTGAGGCGCACGGTTCTGGGGTTGGGCCCCGGAGTTGAACGTCGTCATCGCGGTATCTCCTCACACAAAGCGGGTGATGGCCTCAGGCGGAGGCTCTTGTTATTGCCATCGTTCTCGCGTGGGAGACGGGCTTTGTAATGACAGAGCAAATGCCATGCCTAAAGTTGAATGGCCGTTCAATAACTCCTGAAAACGACGTCGCGCCGCGTCTATATAAGCCGCGCCGCGAGTGGGGGTTATAAGTGCCATTATCGGCGGGAGGCGCTCTGCCCCGTTGGGCGTGAGCAAATCGGTAGCACTTGTGGGAACAGGGCTACAGCGACCTGGTGAAGAGTGTCACCGCAAGCACAGGTGACAGGCGGTAATGGCCAACTTGGATCCTTGATCCGGGGTAAGTGGCTTATCTGTAAGCGACGCGCCAAAACGTGGCGCGTTTTGATTCCGGTGTTCACTTAGCGCGCAGTTTTGACTGGTCTGACGCCTTCGCGAGCAAGCCCGCTCCCACACGGATACGCGATCCAATGTGGGAGCGAGCCTGCTCGCGAATGGGGACGACCTGGTCTCAGCACTCAACCGCGCTAACCGCCAACCCACCGCGCGATGTCTCTTTATATTTGTCATGCATGTCCGCGCCGGTATCACGCATGGTGCGGATCACCCGATCCAGCGAGATAAAGTGCTGACCGTCGCCACGCAGCGCCATCTGCGCTGCGTTGATGGCTTTCACCGCGGCAATCGCATTGCGCTCGATGCAGGGTACTTGCACCAGCCCGCCCACCGGGTCGCAGGTCAGACCGAGGTTGTGTTCCAGGCCGATTTCCGCCGCGTTACACAGTTGCTCCGGTGTCGCACCCAGAATCTCAGCCAGCCCGGCCGCTGCCATGGCGCAGGCCGAACCGACTTCGCCCTGGCAGCCGACTTCGGCACCGGAAATCGAAGCGTTCTTCTTGCACAGAATCCCGACCGCTGCCGCACTGAGGAAATAGTCGACCACGTTGGCGTCGGTCACCACCTCGCTGAATTTCATAAAGTAGTGCAGCACCGCCGGAATGATCCCCGCCGCGCCATTGGTCGGTGCAGTCACCATGCGCCCGCCAGCGGCGTTTTCCTCGTTGACCGCCAGGGCGAACAGGTTGACCCACTCCATGGCGCTCAAGGTCGAGCCGATCACGTTGGGCTTGTTCAGTTCTTGCAGGCTGCGATGCAACCTGGCCGCGCGACGGCGCACATTCAGGCCGCCGGGCAAGATACCTTCGTGCTTGAGGCCTTGTTCGACGCAATCCTGCATGGCGCGCCAGAGTGTCATCAGGCCAGCGCGGATTTCCTCTTCGCTGCGCCAGACCTTCTCGTTGGCCATCATCAATTCGGCGACGCGCAGGTTGTGCTTCTGGCAAAGGCTCAGCAGCTCGACGGCGCTGGAGAAATCGTACGGCAGCACGGTGCGGTCCAGATCGACCACGCCGCTTGAGGCCTGTGCCTCATCAACGACAAAACCGCCGCCGATGGAATAGTAGGTGTCGCGATGCAGCTCGCCGTCATCACCTTCGACGATCAGCGTCATGGCGTTAGGGTGGAACGGCAGGTTTTCGTCGATCAGGCGCATGTCCCGGGCCCAGATGAACGGGACCGACAAACGACCGTCGAGCAACAGCGTGTGGGTTTCGCGCAGGGTTTCGATGCGCAGGCCAATTTGCGACGGATCGATCGCGTCCGGCCACTCGCCCATCAGGCCCATGATCACTGCGTTGTCGCTGCCGTGACCGATGCCGGTGGCCGATAACGAACCATAAAGCTGAACTTCGACGCGCCTTACTTGTTCCAAAAGACCCTGCTCACGCAAACCTTGCACGAACAACGCGGCGGCCCGCATGGGTCCCACGGTGTGCGAACTGGAAGGGCCGATGCCGATTTTGAACAGGTCGAAAACACTGATAGCCATTACTGCCGAACTCCTGGATGTGCCAACTCCAGACGCAAAAGCGCCCAGTGACGGAGCTGCTACGCTCAAGCTGCAATCCGCCGAGATGGCCGCATCATCAGGCTTTTGTCATGTCGTTCGACGTCTCACACCGACGCACTCATGCCCACCAACGCCGCGAGGCTTTGACGCTGCGTTTTCGCCGTTTTTTTGCGGATCAGAGGGGCAAAGGGGGCTGAAAAAAGCTGTAAACGACGTCACCGACACTGGATGCGACCATCCCTGTACTGGTTACGACGCACCCTGTAGGCGTCAGATTTTCACTGGTACATGATCGTATCGACTCGATTGCAAGGCGCCGTGGTAGAGATGTCTCCAAAACGCCATCCAACCGCAACCTATAAGTGCGGTGGTCCAGTCGGAACACTGCCAAAAAAAACACCAAGGAGTCCATCCATGAAAGGTTCCCCGTCGTTGTTGTTGGCCGCCATGCTGAGTCTGCCGTTTCTGGCTCAAGCCGCAGAACCGGCTCAGTGCAACACCGTAAACTTCTCCGATGTCGGCTGGACCGATATCACCGCAACAACCGCCACCACCAGCGTCGTCCTCCAGGCACTGGGCTACAAGACCAAAACCACGATGATTTCCGTGCCGGTGACCTACAAGTCCCTGGCCGACGGCAAGAACATGGACGTATTCCTCGGTAACTGGATGCCGACCATGGAAAACGACATCAAGGCTTATCGCGATGCCGGCACCGTGGACGTCGTACGCACCAACCTCACCGGCGCCAAGTACACCCTCGCCGTACCTCAGGCGCTGTACGACAAAGGTCTTCACGACTTCTCTGATATTCCGAAATTCAAGAAGGAACTCGACGCCAAGATCTACGGCATCGAGCCGGGTAACGATGGCAACCGTCTGATTCAGAGTATGATCGACAAGAACGCCTTCGGCTTGAAAGACGCCGGATTCAAGATCGTCGAGTCCAGCGAAGCAGGCATGTTGTCGCAAGTCGACCGCGCCCAGAAACGCGACACCGCCGTGGTGTTCCTCGGCTGGGCGCCGCACCCGATGAACAAGCGCTTCAAGATCCAATATCTCACCGGTGGTGACGATTTCTTCGGCCCGGACTTCGGTGCCGCCACCGTGGCGACCAACACCCGCAAGGGCTATGTCCAGGAATGCAGCAACGTCGGTCAGTTGCTGAAAAACCTGGAGTTCACCGTCGACATGGAAAGCTCGCTGATGGGCAACATCCTGGACGACAAGATGAAGCCTGACGCGGCCGCCAAGGCCTGGCTGAAAAAGAATCCACAGGTCCTCGATACCTGGCTCGCTGGCGTGACCACCATTGACGGTAAACCAGGCCTGGAGGCCGTGAAAGCCAAGCTCGCGCAGTAATCGCTTACGCCGGGCGAGTTCGCTCGCCCGGGCTGTTTATTTCCTTGCATGCGGACGTTCACTACCATGCTGATTGATCAGAAAATCCCTTTAGGCCAGTACATCGCGGGCTTCGTTGAATGGTTGACGCAACATGGCGCCAGCACCTTCGACGCAATCGCCGTGTCACTGGAAACGATGATCCACGGCGTGACTTTTGCGCTGACCTGGTTCAACCCGCTGGCATTGATCGGCCTCATCGCGCTACTGGCACACTTTATTCAACGAAAATGGGGCTTGACCGTTTTTGTCATCGCCTCCTTCCTGCTGATCCTCAATCTGGGGTACTGGCAGGAAACCATGGAAACCCTTGCCCAGGTGTTGTTCGCCACCCTGGTCTGCGTGGTCATCGGCGTGCCGCTGGGCATTGTCGCCGCGCATAAACCGATGTTTTACACACTGATGCGTCCGGTGCTCGATCTGATGCAGACCGTACCGACCTTCGTGTACCTCATTCCTACCCTGACCCTCTTCGGTCTGGGTGTGGTCCCGGGTCTGATTTCTACGGTGGTGTTCGCGATTGCCGCACCTATCCGCCTGACTTACCTGGGTATTCGCGATGTTCCCGCAGAATTGATGGACGCCGGCAAAGCCTTTGGCTGCTCGCGCCGTCAGCTGCTCGCGCGCATCGAACTGCCCTACGCCATGCCAAGCATCGCGGCCGGTATCACCCAGTGCATCATGCTGTCGCTGTCGATGGTGGTGATCGCGGCACTGGTAGGCGCCGACGGCCTGGGCAAACCCGTGGTCAACGCACTGAACACTGCTGATATCGCCCTGGGCTTCGAAGCGGGCCTGGCGATCGTACTGCTGGCGATCATGCTCGACCGTATCTGCAAACAACCCGAAGCCAAAGTAGGGGGTGACGCATGAGCATTATTCGCTTCGAAGACGTCGACGTAATCTTCTCCAAAGACCCGCGCGAGGCCTTGAAACTCCTCGACCAGGGCATGACCCGCGACCAGATCCTGAAAAAGACCGGGCAGATTGTTGGCGTTGAAAAGGCCAGCCTGGACGTCGAAAAAGGTGAAATCTGTGTACTGATGGGCCTGTCCGGCTCCGGCAAGTCCAGCTTGCTGCGCTGCATCAACGGCCTCAACACCGTCAGCCGCGGCAAGTTGTTCGTCGAGCACGAAGGCAAGCAAATCGACATCGCTTCCTGCACCCCGGCGGAACTGAAAATGATGCGCACCAAGCGCATTGCGATGGTGTTCCAGAAGTTCGCCCTGATGCCTTGGCTGACCGTTCGCGAGAACATCAGCTTCGGTCTGGAAATGCAGGGTCGTCCGGAGAAGGAACGGAGAAAACTGGTCGATGAAAAACTTGAGCTGGTGGGCCTGACCCAGTGGCGCAACAAGAAGCCGGACGAGCTCTCCGGTGGTATGCAGCAACGTGTGGGCCTGGCCCGCGCGCTGGCGATGGATGCCGACATTCTGCTGATGGACGAACCGTTCTCGGCCCTTGACCCGCTGATCCGCCAAGGCCTGCAAGACGAACTGCTGGAGCTGCAAAGCAAGCTGAACAAAACCATCGTGTTCGTGAGCCACGACCTCGATGAAGCCCTGAAGCTCGGCAGCCGTATTGCGATCATGAAAGACGGTCGCATTGTTCAGTACAGCGTGCCAGAAGAGATCGTGTTGAACCCTGCGGACGATTACGTGCGGACCTTCGTGGCCCACACCAATCCGCTGAACGTACTGTGCGGTCGCAGCCTGATGCGCACCCTCGACAACTGCAAACGCATCAACGGTTCGGTATGCCTGGATCCGGGCGGCGATTCGTGGCTGGACCTGGCGGAAGGCAACACCATCAAGGGCGCTCGCCAGAACGGCGCGAGCCTGGATCTGCAGAACTGGGTGCCGGGTCAAGCGGTTGAAGGGTTGGGTCGTCGGCCAACGGTCGTGGATTCGAACATCGGCATGCGCGAAGCGCTGCAGATTCGTTATCAGACGGGTAATAAGCTGGTGCTGCACGACAACAACAAGGTGGTCGGGATTCTCGGTGACAGTGAGCTGTATCACGCACTGCTCGGCAAGAACCTGGGTTAAAGCAATACACACAAAAACGCCGCGAGAGGATCGCGGCGTTTTTGTTTGAAGAAGATCAAAAGATCGCAGCCTTCGGCAGCTCCTACAGGGGAACGCGATCGGCGTAGGAGCTGCCGAAGGCTGCGATCTTTTGAGGTGCGACGCGGTGCATCTGATGCACCACATCCTTCAACATTTAGCTATAGACACGGCCAAGGAGCTGCCGATGGCTTTCAAACTGATCAAGCACGTCACGGGTGATCTGATCCTGAGTGAAGCCCATCAAGTCGTAGTCCTGGCTGCCGTTGTGCAGGTACACCTCGGCGCGGTAGTAACGCGCGCGGGGCTCATCAGCACTTTCAGCCGAAACCATGTCGCTCGCCGCTGCCAGATAGCCGTCCAGGCTTACTTCGTAGACAAAAGGGTTGCCCTCTTCCATCTCGATCCGCAGGCCCATGCAACGCTTCGACTTGCCCAACAGCGTCTGCACATCCAGACCCTGAGCACGCAATTGCACCGCCGCATCTTCCAGCGCCGGGCTGACTTGCTTGTCCATGAAACGCTGAACAATCGACTGATTCGGCTGCAAGTCCAGCTGAGTCAAACGCTCGCTGAAACCACGACGACCGCGGGCTGCGAGCTCCGCTTGCTCCTGTTCGATCTGCACGTCCTGGCGCATCGCCTTGTGCAGGCCAAACATGAAGAACACCAGCACCACCGAGAACGGCAGACCGGCCAGCACCACCATGGTTTGCATGGCTTCGAAGTTACCGGCGAACAGCAGGCCGATGGTCACCAGCGTGATCACCGCCGACCAGAAGATCCGCAGCCAGTGCGGGGCGTCTTCGTCGACGTTGCCGCCCTTGCACGAAAGGTTCGCCATCATCACCGCGCCGGAATCCGCCGGGGTCAGGAACAGCACGAAACCGACAAAGATCGACACGCCGATCACAATCTTCGACGCCGGGTAATGCTCAAGCAACTGGTAGATCGCCATGGACGGCTGTTCCAGCGCCGTCTTGCCGAGCTCCACCGCCCCATGGTTCATCACCAGGTCCAGGGCCGAGTTACCGAAGATCGACAACCATGCCAGGGTGAAACCCAGCGGGATCAGCAGCACGCCGGCCACCAGTTCACGCACCGTGCGACCACGGGAAATACGCGCGATGAACATACCCACGAATGGGGCCCAGGAAATCCACCAGGCCCAGTAGAACAGGGTCCACAGGCCCAACCAGCGGTCAGACTTCTCACTGTCGCCTTCGTACACATAGAGGTCGAAGGTCTTCAGCACCACGCCGTTCAGGTAGTCGCCGATGTTTTGCACGAAGCCGTTGAGCAGGTGCAGGGTCGGGCCGAACAGCAGCACGAAAATCAGCAGGCCGCTGAACAGCACGATGTTCAGGTTGGACAGACGGCGAATACCGTTTTCCACGCCGGATACAGCCGCGATGGTCGCCACGGTGCTCATCACGATGATCACGATCAGCAGGTTGGTGTTGCTGTGTTCCATGCCGAACAGGTTTTCAAGCCCCGACGACACTTGCAGCGAACCAATCCCCAGGTTCGTCACCAGACCCAGCAGGGTCACGAACATGCCGAAACCATCCACCGCATGACCGGCGGCGCCTTTGACCCAACGCTCGCCCACCAGCGGATACAGCGCCGAACGCAATGCCAGCGGCTGGTTATGACGGTAAGCAAAGTAAGCAACGGCCAGGCCGACCAATGCGTAGATCGCCCAGCCGTGCAGGCCCCAGTGCAGGAACGTCAACTGAACGGCCTGACGTGCAGCCATGTTGCTGGCAGCCACGCCTTCCGGCGGATTGAAGTAGTGGTCCAGAGGCTCGGAAGCACCGAAGTACAGCAGCGAGATGCCGATCCCCGACGAGAACAGCATGCCCGCCCAGGCGCCGTAGCTGAAGTCCGGGGTGTCGTCCTTGCTGCCCAGTTTGAGCTTGCCGTAGGACGAAAACGCCAGGCCGACCACGAAAACCAGGTAAGCGGCGATCACCACCATGTAGTACCAGCCGAAGCTGCGGGACAACCAGGCCTGGGCAATACCAAGCAATCTGCCGGCCTCTTGCGGGGCGATGATCAGAATGGCGGTCAACAACAGGATCAACGCGGTAGAGGTGTAGAACACCCAACCGTTGACCGTCACCTTCTCGGGTGGGGTCTTTATAAGAGAGGCAGAACTCATGGCACAGATGCTCCAGGCAGTGCGAGAGAAGAACACAAGGCAACGCGTTACCCGACCAATCGGTTAGTTGGCAGCCGACCAGCGGGTGATATAAAGACAGCCCGAAAAAAGCCCGAAGCCCATGAGCGCCAGTGCGCGTGGGTTTCGAGCGTTTTCGGATGTCGTTTTTCCGCCAACTACATGTAGGAAAAACCTGTAGGCAGCGACGAATTGTCGCAGATCTTATTCTTTGTTGATTGAACGTTCAATCAAAACAAAATAGACTGGCCTTCAATCCGATAGACGTTTTACGTCCGCCGGAAGGCCTAAGGAGATGTGCAAGATGCCCAAGGTCGGTATGCAACCCATCCGCCGCCAGCAGTTGATCGAAGCCACATTGCAGGCGGTAGATCAGGTCGGAATGGGGGACGCCAGCATTGCGCTGATCGCCCGTTTGGCCGGTGTCTCGAATGGCATCATCAGTCACTATTTTCAGGACAAGAACGGCCTGATCGCTGCCACGGCGCAGTATCTGATGAGCGTCCTCAGCGAGAACGTCACCGCGCGCCGTCAGGCGCTGGAGGACAGCAGCCCGCGGGCGCACCTCCAGGTGATTATCGAAGGCAACTTCGACGCCAGCCAGGTCAATGGCCCGGCAATGAAAACCTGGCTGGCCTTCTGGGCCACCAGCATGCACCACCCGTCTTTGCACAGGTTGCAGCGGATCAACGATCACCGTCTGTATTCCAACCTGTGCTGCCAGTTCCGCCGTGTATTGCCGCTTGATCAAGCGCGCAGTGCAGCCCGAGGCCTGGCAGCCCTCATTGACGGTTTGTGGTTGCGCGGCGCGCTGTCGGGAGATGCTTTCGACACCGAGCAGGCGCACCAGATCGCTTACGAATACATGGATTTACAACTGGCCAAGCAGGTGAGTTAGAGCACACAGAACCGCTCAGCACCTGAACCGCCACTGACCAGCGTTGCCCAAGCTATAAGGCACGCCCAGTGGTCAACGCCAACCACTTATGCACTTGCGAGGACACTATGGCCCGTTTCGAACTGCAAAAACTTTACATCGATGGCGGTTACTCCGACGCCAGCAGCGACGCCACTTTCGAAGCCATCAACCCGGCTAACGGTGAAGTCCTCGCAAACGTACAGCGTGCGGCCAAGGAAGACGTTGAGCGCGCCGTCGTCAGTGCCGAAAAGGGCCAGAAAATCTGGGCTGCGATGACCGCCATGGAGCGTTCGCGCATCCTGCGTCGTGCCGTCGACATCCTGCGCGAGCGCAACGATGAACTGGCCGCCCTGGAAACCCTGGACACCGGTAAGTCGTTCTCCGAAACCAAGTACGTCGACATCGTCACCGGCGCTGACGTGCTGGAGTACTACGCTGGTCTGGTTCCGGCTATCGAAGGCGAGCAAATCCCGCTGCGCACCACTTCGTTCGTCTACACCCGTCGCGAGCCGCTGGGCGTCGTGGCCGGTATCGGCGCGTGGAACTACCCGATCCAGATCGCCCTGTGGAAATCCGCCCCTGCCCTGGCAGCCGGTAACGCGATGATCTTCAAGCCAAGCGAAGTCACTTCCCTGACCACGCTGAAACTGGCCGAGATCTACACCGAAGCCGGCGTTCCGGCTGGCGTGTTCAACGTACTGACCGGCAGCGGCCGTGAAGTCGGCACCTGGTTGACCGAGCACCCACGCATCGAAAAGATCTCCTTCACCGGCGGCACCGACACCGGCAAGAAGGTCATGGCCAGCGCTTCCGCCTCGTCGCTGAAAGACGTGACCATGGAACTGGGCGGCAAATCCCCGCTGATCATCTTCGACGACGCCGACCTCGATCGCGCCGCCGACACCGCCATGATGGCCAACTTCTACAGCTCCGGTCAGGTCTGCACCAACGGCACTCGCGTGTTCGTGCCGAGCCACCTGAAGGCCGCGTTCGAAGCCAAGATCGTTGAACGCGTTGCGCGCATCCGCGTCGGCAACCCGGAAGACGAGAACACCAACTTCGGCCCGCTGGTCAGCTTCGCCCACATGGAAAGCGTGCTGGGTTACATCGCCAAAGGTAAGGAAGAAGGCGCTCGCGTCCTGTGCGGCGGAAGCCGTCTGACCGAAGGCGAATTCGCCAAAGGCGCGTTCGTGGCACCGACCGTGTTCACCGACTGCACCGACGAGATGACCATCGTTCGCGAAGAAATCTTCGGCCCGGTGATGAGCATCCTGACCTACGAAACCGAAGAAGAAGTGATCCGTCGTGCCAACGACACCGACTTCGGCCTGGCCGCTGGCGTTGTCACCAAAGACCTGAACCGCGCTCACCGCGTGATTCATCAACTGGAAGCCGGTATCTGCTGGATCAACGCCTGGGGCGAATCCGACGCCAAGATGCCGGTTGGCGGCTACAAGCAGTCGGGCGTGGGTCGTGAGAACGGCATCAGCTCGCTGAACAACTTCACACGCATCAAATCGGTACAGGTCGAACTGGGCGATTACGCCTCGGTTTTCTAAGCCCCGGCTGAAAACCCTGTAGCAGCTGCCGAGGTACGAGGCTGCGTTGCGTGTCCGCAGGACCGCCCTCAGAGGGTCGCTGCGCGACCCAACGCAGCCTCGTGCCTCGGCAGCTGCTACAGGCGACCTGACCAACTTCAAGAGGGTGCATTCAATGTCCCAAGAATTCGATTACATCATCATCGGTGCCGGCTCGGCCGGTAACACCCTGGCGACCCGTCTGACTGAAGACGAAGGCGTCACCGTCCTGCTGCTCGAAGCCGGCGGCCCAGACTACCGTGCAGACTTCCGCACGCAAATGCCGGCCGCTTTGGCGTTCCCGCTGCAAGGCCGTCGCTACAACTGGGGCTACGAAACCGATCCAGAGCCACACATGGACGGTCGCCGGATGGAATGCGGTCGCGGCAAGGGCCTGGGTGGTTCTTCGCTGATCAACGGCATGTGCTACATCCGCGGCAACGCGATGGACTACGACAACTGGGCCAAACTGCCAGGTCTTGAAGACTGGGACTACCTGAACTGCCTGCCGTATTTCCGCAAGGCTGAAACCCGTGACATCGGCCCGAACGACTATCACGGTGGCGAAGGTCCGGTCAGCGTGACCACGCCAAAAGCCGGCAATAACCCGCTGTTCAGCGCGATGGTTGAAGCCGGCGTGCAAGCCGGTTATCCGCGTACCGAAGACCTGAACGGTTACCAGCAGGAAGGTTTCGGTCCGATGGACCGCACCGTGACGCCGAACGGCCGTCGCGCCAGCACCGCTCGCGGTTACCTGGACATCGCCAAGAAGCGCTCGACCCTGACCATCGTCACCCACGCCCTGACCGACAAGATTTTGTTCGAAGGCAAGCGTGCAGTCGGCGTGCGTTACCTGATCGGCGCCGCTGAGGAGCGCGTTGAAGCCCGCGCCCGCAAAGAAGTGTTGCTGTGCTCCGGCGCCATCGCTTCGCCGCAGATCCTGCAACGCTCCGGTGTCGGCCCGGCCGATCTGCTGAAAAAACTCGACATCCCGGTGGTCCACGACCTGCCGGGCGTGGGTGAAAACCTGCAGGATCACCTCGAGTTGTACCTGCAATACGCGTGCACCCAACCGGTCTCGCTGTACCCGTCGCTGCTCTGGTACAACCAGCCGGCCATCGGTGCCGAGTGGCTGTTCAACGGCACCGGTATTGGCGCCAGCAACCAGTTCGAAGCCGGCGGTTTTATCCGTACTCGCGAAGAGTTCGATTGGCCGAACATCCAGTACCACTTCCTGCCGGTCGCGATTAACTACAACGGCAGCAACGGCGTGAAAGAGCACGGTTTCCAGGCGCACATGGGTTCCATGCGTTCGCCGAGCCGCGGTCGCATCCAGGCCAAGTCCAAGGATCCGCGCGAGTACCCGAGCATCCTGTTCAACTACATGGCCACCGAGCAGGACTGGCAGGAATTCCGCGACGGCATCCGCCTGACCCGTGAAATCATGCAACAGCCTGCGCTGGACGCTTACCGTGGCCGCGAAATCAGCCCGGGCATCGACGTGCAAACCGACGAGCAGCTCGACAAGTTCATCCGTGAACACGCCGAAACCGCGTTCCACCCGTCCTGCTCGTGCAAGATGGGCACCGACGAAATGGCCGTGGTTGATGCCGAAGGTCGTGTGCACGGCATGCAGAGCCTGCGTGTGGTCGATGCCTCGATCATGCCGATCATCACCACCGGCAACCTGAACGCGCCGACGATCATGATCGCCGAGAAAATCGCCGACAAGATCCGTGGTCGCAAGCCGTTGCCGCGTAGCAAGGCTGCCTATTTCGTGGCCGGAGATGCGCCGGTGCGTGGCAAGCCGTTGCGGGATGTGAGCCTGACTGCTCAGTAAGACCGATACACCGAGGCGCAGCCTTCGCGAGCAGGCTCGCCCCCACAGGTTTTTTGGTTGGATTGCAGATTTGCGATCAACCCCAATCCCTGTGGGAGCGAGCTTGCTCGCGATGGGGCCCACCGCTACAACACACCTCTTCCTTCCCCACCAAGTAATCCTTTCCTACACCGCTCCGCCCTTGATCCTACCCCCACGCAGGCCTAATCTAGCGCCACGCAAACGTTTCACCCCCCTCGCAACATCGATACACCGCCACTCCATACCAAGGAGGTTCCCGAATGTTCGATTTCCACCCCCAGCTCAAGCAGCGCTTCGCTGCCTTGCGCACGGGCGCTGAATTCTTTTCGCTGCGTTATGTGCGCGAGTCCGGTCAGTACCTGTCGGTGCGCAAAAACGTTGCCGAACCTCCCAGCCTGAGCCGTGACGAAGGCGCGATGCTGACCGTTCGGGTCAACGGCGTCGAAGCCTACGCGGCGACCAACGACCTGTCGCAACAAGGCCTGCAAGCCGCACTGGAGAAGGCCGAGCAACAGGCCCGCCGACTCAAGCCCCACGCCCTGCTCGACCTCAGCGCGCAAGTGGTCTCCAGCGACCGCGCCGACTACTTTTCGCCGAACCTCGACCAGCCCTTCCCGTCCCTGAGCGATTGCTACCAACTGCTCGGTGCCGAATCCGCCGCCGTGCCCAAGGATGAGCGACTGGTGAACTGGGAAGTGAGCATCGGCATCACCCATGTCGAACAGATTTACCTCAGCAACGCCGGCGCCGAACTGCGCCAGGCCCAGCGGTTCGTCTACCCGAGCCTGGAAGTCACCGCCTACGACGGCAACGACAGCCAGACCCGAACCCTGGGCCGCGAGAACTTCGGTCAACAGGGCGGTTTTGATGTGATCAGCCGCTGTGGCCTGGTCGGTGCCGGTCCAAAAATCGCCGATCAGGCGCTGCAATTGCTGCTGGCGCCGAACACCCCGAAAGGCCCGCGTGACCTGCTGTTGATGCCGGACCAGATGATGCTGCAGATCCACGAGTCCATCGGTCACCCGCTGGAACTGGACCGCATCCTCGGTGACGAGCGCAATTACGCCGGTACCAGTTTCGTCAAGACCGAAGACTTTGGCAGCCTGCAGTACGGCTCCAAACTGCTCAACGTGACCTTCGACCCGGACATCCCCGAGCAGCTCGCCAGCTATGGCCATGACGACGACGGTACTGCCGCGAGCAAACAATTCCTGATTAAAGAAGGCTTGCTGCTGCGCCCATTGGGCGGCGCGCTGTCGCAGTTTCGCGCGGGCATGGAGGGCGTGGCCAACAGCCGCGCCTGCAGCTGGAACCGTCCGCCGATCGATCGCATGGCCAACCTGAACATCGAGGCCGGCGATCAACCGCTGGAGCAGATGATCGGCAATATCGAGCACGGTATCTTGATGAGCACCAACCGGTCCTGGTCCATCGACGATGCCCGCAACAAGTTCCAGTTCGGCTGTGAATGGGGCCAACTGATCGAAAACGGCGAACTCAAAGGCGTGGTCAAGAATCCGAACTACCGAGCGATTTCCGCGCAGTTCTGGAAAAGCCTCAGCGCCGTTGGCGATGCCAACTCCGTCAAGGTCCTGGGCACGCCGAACTGCGGCAAAGGCGAGCCGAACCAGGTGATCCGTGTCGGCCATGCCTCGCCGGCCTGTGTGTTCAGCAACGTTGATGTGTTTGGGGGAGATGCCTGATGAGTACGTCGAAAAATCAGGCCGAGTCATTCAAAGTCTTGGTCAACTGGGTGCGCGATGCGATTCGCGAGCCGGAACAATTCACCCTCAGCTACGCAGCCGAATCCTCGGCCTTCGTGCGCTTCAACCACGCCAAGGTCCGTCAGGCCGGGCAGGTGCAACAGGCGAGCGTCGGTTTCAAACTGATCAACGAGGGGCGCCACGCCGACCTGAACATCACGCTGTCGGGTGATGCCGCAGTCGATGTGCAGCGCCTGGCCGAAGGTCTGCAACAGCTGCGCGAAACCTTGCCGTTGCTGCCGCAGGATCCCTACCTGCTGCTCAACCACAACGGTTGGCAGAGCAAGAATGTTCAAGATCACCCGCTGCCGGACACCGAGCAAGTGGTCGCTGAAATCACCCAGGCCGCCGAAGGGCTGGACCTGGTGGGTTTCTACGCCGCCGGCCCGATCAGTCGTGGTTTCGCCAGTTCTTCAGGTGCGCTCGGCTGGCATCAGGCCAACAGCTTCAACTTTGATTTCAGTCTGGTCCATGAAAACGGCCAAGCGGTGAAAGCCAGCTACGCCGGGCACGACTGGAACAGCGAAGGGTTTGCCAAGCGCTTTGCGCAGGCACGCGAGCAGTTGGCGTTTCTCGGCAGACCGCAACACACCCTGGCGCCGGGTCAGTACCGCGCGTATCTGGCGCCGGCAGCCCTGGGAGAAATCATGGACATGCTCGGCTGGGGTGGTTTCTCGGCGCAGTCGATTGCCAGCAAAAACAGTCCGCTGCAGAAGCTTTACGCGGGCGACAGTGCGTTCAGCCCGTTGGTGTCGGTGGATGAAAAGGTCAGCGGTTCGTTGAGCCCGGCATTCTCCGGCGAAGGTTATCCGCGCAGCGATCTTGGGTTGATCGTCAACGGCAAGGCCGGCGCGCAGATGGTCAGTTCACGCAGTGCGGCCGAGTACGGCCTGACCGCCAATGGCGCCAGCGGTGGTGAAATGCCAAGCGCAGTGAACATGGCGGCCGGTACGTTGCCTGATGCAGAGATTCTCAAGCAATTGGGCACTGGCCTGTACATCAGCAACCTCTGGTACCTGAACTACTCGGACCAACCGGCAGCACGCCTGACCGGCATGACGCGGTTTGCGACCTTCTGGGTCGAGAACGGCGAGATTCAGGCGCCGGTGAGCACCATGCGGTTCGATGACAGTGCCTACAGTTTGCTGGGATCGCAGCTGGAAGCGTTGACCGAGGAGCGCGAGCTGATGTTGTCGGCAAGCACCTACAGCCAGCGGGCCACAGCGTCGGCGTTGTTGCCGGGGGCGCTGATCAGCAAACTCACGTTAACGCTGTAAACACTTTGTAGCAGCTGGCGAAGCCTGCGTTCGAGGACGCAGTCCTCGCCAAACCGGCAACCGAGTTACTTCTGTAGGAACGCGCTCGCTGAACTCGCGAGGACTTCGTCCTCGAACGCAGGCTTCGCCAGCTGCTACAGGATTTCATCGACTGCGGACTGCTTCATCTCACACCCACAAGAGGTCCCATGCCCAACCGCCCGCCTCTCGACGCTGTCACCGCCCGCTGGGTGCCGTGGGTCGTCGCCATCGCGTTCTTCATGCAATCCCTCGACGGGACCATCCTCAACACCGCCCTCCCCGCCATGGCCCGAGACCTGGCCGAAGACCCTCTGCGCATGCAGGGCGTAATCATCGCCTACATGCTCACCGTCGCGCTGCTGATCCCCGCTTCAGGCTGGATCGCCGACCGTTTTGGCACCAAGAAAATCTTCTTCAGCGCGATTCTGTTGTTCAGCCTCGGCTCGTTGCTGTGTGCGCTGTCGAGCACCCTGAGCATGCTGATTGGTGCGCGGGTGATTCAAGGCCTGGGCGGCGCGCTGATGTTGCCGGTCGGGCGACTCGTGGTACTCAGGGCCTACCCGCGCTCGGAGTTGGTGCGGATCATGGGCTTCATCACCATCCCCGGATTGCTCGGCCCGTTGATCGGCCCGACCATGGGCGGCTGGATGGTCGAATACCTGACCTGGCACTGGATCTTCCTGATCAACCTGCCGGTCGGCGCTGTCGGTTGCTACGCCGTGTGGAAATTCATCCCCGACCTGCGTGGCACTGAACGCACCCGCTTCGATAGCCTGGGCTTTTTACTGTTCGGCGCCGCAATGGTGCTGATCACCATCGCCATGGAAGGCCTCGGCGAATTGCACCTGCCGCACTTGCGCGTGATGTTGCTGCTGTTCGGCGGCATGGCCTGTCTGGCGGCGTACTGGTTGCGGGCCGGGCACATTGATAATCCGCTGTTCGCGCCGTCATTGTTCAAGACCCGGACGTTTGCCGTGGGCATCCTCGGCAACCTGTTCGCCCGTCTGGGCAGCGGCGCCCTGCCGTTTCTCGTTCCGTTGCTGCTGCAAGTGGCGCTGGGTTACTCGCCGTCCCAGGCCGGGATGAGCATGCTGCCGCTGGCGGCGGCAGCGATGGTCGCCAAGTCGGTGGCGCGGCCGCTGATCGAACGCTTGGGTTATCGCATCGTGCTGACCGGCAACACATTGGCGCTGGGGCTGATGTTGGCGAGCATGGGCCTGGTCAGCGAGCAAACGCCGTACTGGTTGCTGCTGGTGATGCTATCGATTCTGGGGGCGATCAACTCGTTGCAGTTCACCGCAATGAACACCGTAACCCTGATCGACCTAGACGACGCCAGCGCCAGTAGCGGCAACAGCTTGCTGTCGGTGGTCGCGCAATTGTCCCTGAGCCTTGGCGTTGCCTGTGCCGGTGCGCTGCTCGGCGGGTTCACCGCAGAAGTCGGCAACGATGGCGTGGACACGGTTTTGGGCGCGTTCCAGCTGACCTTTGTGACGGTCGGGATCATGGCGATGCTGGCTGCAACCATCTTCTCCCAGCTCTCAAAGGAAGACGGACGGCGCGTCAAGCGTCCGGAAGAGCACATAGAGCCTTAGGGCGAATGGCCACCGGACTGGTACACTGCGCGACATTTTGTTTTGCAGGCCAGTCCCGTGACCACCATCGCCACCGCTTTTAATACTTTGCCGCTGTCCGCCGCCATGCTGGCTAACCTCGACTCCCTCGGTTATGCCCAGATGACGCCGATCCAGGCGCAAAGCTTGCCGGTGATCCTCAAGGGGATGGACCTGATCGCCCAGGCCAAGACCGGCAGCGGCAAGACCGCCGCCTTCGGTATTGGCCTGCTGAACCCGATCAATCCGCGCTTCTTCGGTTGCCAGGCGCTGGTCATCTGCCCGACTCGCGAACTGGCCGACCAGGTTGCCAAGGAAATCCGTCGACTGGCCCGCGCCGAAGACAACATCAAGGTCCTGACCCTGTGTGGCGGCGTGTCCTTCGGCCCGCAAATCGGCTCTCTGGAACATGGCGCGCACATCATCGTCGGCACCCCGGGTCGTATTCAGCAGCACCTGCGCAAGGGTTCGCTGATTCTTCATGGCCTGAATACCCTGATCCTCGACGAAGCCGACCGCATGCTCGACATGGGTTTCTACGATTCCATCGAAGAAATCATCGCCCAGTGCCCGGAACGTCGCCAGACCCTGCTGTTCTCCGCCACGTACCCGACGGGCATCAAGCAGTTGGCGTCGAAATTCATGCGCACCCCTCAGATCGTGAAGGCCGAGGCGTTCCACGACGACACGCAGATCGAGCAGCGCTTCTACGAGATTTCCCCGGAAGAGCGCATGGACGCCGTGGTCAAAGTCCTCGCGCATCATCGTCCGGCCTCCTGTGTAGCCTTCTGCTTCACCAAGCAGCAGGTTCAGGAAACCGTTGATCACCTGACCTCCAAAGGCATCTCCGCCGTCGGCCTGCACGGCGATCTGGAACAGCGTGACCGCGACCAGGTACTGGCCATGTTCGCCAACCGCAGTACTTCGGTACTGGTCGCCACCGACGTCGCCGCTCGCGGTCTGGACATCGATGCGCTGGACATGGTGATCAACGTCGAACTGGCCCGTGATTCGGAAATCCACATCCACCGTGTTGGCCGTACCGGTCGCGCCGGTGAGAAAGGGATTGCGATCAGCCTGGTCGCGCCGTCCGAAGCGCACCGTGCCCAAGCCATCGAGCAACTGCAGCAGTCGCCGTTGAGCTGGGATCAGCTGGATAACCTCAAATCCCAGGGCGGCGCTCCGCTGCTGCCGGTGATGAGCACGCTGGTCATCGGCGCTGGCCGTAAAGACAAGGTGCGTCCGGGCGACATTCTGGGTGCGCTGACAGGCGATGCCGGTATTCCGGGCGCTCAGGTCGGCAAGATCGCGATTTTCGACTTCCAGGCCTATGTGGCTGTGGAACGCGGGATCGCCAAGCAAGCCTTGCAACGCCTGAATGACGGCAAGATCAAAGGCCGTTCGCTGCGCGTGCGTATCCTGTAAAAACAACGCACCTCCCCTGTAGGAGCTGCCGCAGGCTGCGATCTTTTGATCTTGATCTCCACAACAAGATCAAAAGATCGCAGCCTCGTTTCACTCGACAGCTCCTACACAGCTCCTACAGGTTTCTTTTGAGGACACCGTTTTGCGCTCTACCGAAGTCGTGATCATTGGCGCTGGCGCCGCAGGTTTGATGTGTGCGCTGACCGCCGCCGGGCGCGGGCGCAAGGTGATGTTGCTCGACCACGCCAACAAGGCCGGCAAGAAAATCCTGATGTCGGGCGGTGGCCGCTGTAATTTCACCAACATGTACACCGAACCGAGCAATTTCCTCTCGCAGAACGAACACTTCTGCAAATCCGCCCTGGCCCGTTACACCCAGTGGGATTTCATCGGCATGGTCGCCAAACACGGCGTGCCATACCACGAGAAAAAACTCGGCCAGCTGTTCTGCGATAACAAATCCAGCGACATCCTCGACATGCTGCTCAACGAGTGCGATCAGGTCGGCGTCAGCCTGCACCTGGACACCTCGATCCAGCACATCGAGAAAATGGAAAGCGGCTACCTGCTGCAGACCACCCTCGATCAGATCACCTGCGAATCGCTGGTGATCGCCACGGGCGGCTTGTCGATCCCGACGCTGGGTGCGACCGGTTTCGGTTATCAGGTGGCCAAGCAGTTCGGCCACGACTTGCTGTCGACCCGCGCCGGGCTGGTGCCGTTCACCATCACCGATCAACTCAAGGAGCTTTGCACCGAGCTGTCCGGTACGTCGGTGGATTGCCTGGTGAGCTGCAACGACCAGAGTTTCCGCGAGAACATCCTGTTCACTCACCGCGGCCTCAGTGGTCCGGCGATTTTGCAGATTTCATCGTTCTGGGAATCCGGCGACACGGTGGAGATCAACCTCATGCCGGACCACGACGTTCCGAGCTGGCTGCAACAGCAGCAAGCCGAACGTCCGAACAGCGAGCTGAAAACCCTGCTGGGGGAAATTTTCACCAAGAAGATGGCCAACCTGCTGGCGGATAACTGGTTCGTCTCCAAACCGATGAAGCAGTACACCCACGCGGAAATTGCCGACATCGCCGAAAAACTGGCGAGCTGGAAAGTGGTGCCGGCCGGCACTGAAGGTTATCGCACCGCTGAAGTGACATTGGGCGGCGTCGATACCAACGAGGTGTCGTCCAAGACCATGGAGTCGCTGAAAAGCCCCGGCCTGTATTTCATCGGCGAAGTGCTCGACGTCACCGGGCATCTGGGCGGTTTCAACTTCCAGTGGGCGTGGGCCTCCGGCTACGCCGCCGCGCAATACGTCTAATCCCCCAAACGCAATCCCTGTAGGAGCTGCCGAGTGAAACGAGGCTGCGATCTTTTGATCTTGTTTTTCCAGGATCAAGATCAAAAGATCGCAGCCTGCGGCAGCTCCTACAGGGATTGCGTTGCAGTGTAAGAACAGGGAAGGAACAGATTTTGCTGTCAGATGTGATCGGCGCCATTGCGTCGGCGTCATTACTGGCTCAATTTAGCGTCATTGCCTCGGAAGGCCCTCGCACTTCATGTCATCGACCCCCTTTAGTCAGTCTCTGCGTCGCCTCTGGGCGCTGGATAAATTCAGCTACAGCGTGCGGGTGTTCATCGCCCTGACCGGCAGCATGGCGCTGTGTTGGTACAAGGATGAAATGGGGCTGCTGATCCCGCTGTTCCTCGGGATCATCGCCAGCGCCCTGGCCGAGACCGACGACAGTTGGCAAGGCCGCCTTAACGCACTGGCCGTGACGCTGGTGTGCTTCAGCGTCGCCGCCCTCTCCGTCGAACTGCTCTTCCCCTACCCCGTTATTTTTATCATCGCCCTGGCCCTGGCCAGTTTCGGCCTGACCATGCTCGGCGCCTTGGGTGAACGCTATGGCGCGATTGCCTCGGCGACGTTGATTCTGTCGGTCTACACCATGATCGGCGTGGACCAGCGCGGCGGTGCAGTCACCGATTTCTGGCACGAGCCGGTGCTGCTGGTGGCCGGTGCGGCCTGGTACGGTTTGCTCTCGGTACTGTGGCAGGCGATGTTTTCCAATCAGCCGGTGCAGCAAAGCCTGGCGCGGTTGTTCCGCGAGTTGGGTTACTACCTGAAGCTGAAATCGTCGCTGTTCGAGCCGATCCGGCAGATGGACGTGGAGGCGCGTCGACTGGAACTGGCGCAGCAAAACGGTCGTGTCGTGGCCGCACTGAACGCCGCCAAGGAAATCATCCTGCACAGGGTCGGCGACGGTCGACCGGGCTCGAAACTCAGCCGATACCTGAAGCTGTACTTCCTCGCTCAAGACATCCACGAGCGCGCCAGTTCCTCGCACTACCCTTACAACGCCCTCGCCGATGCCTTCTTTCACAGCGACGTGATGTTCCGCTGCCAGCGCTTGCTGCGCCAGCAAGGCAAGGCCTGCCGAGCGCTGGCCGAGTCGATTCAAATGCGCCAGCCGTTCATCTATGACGCCAGCTTCGCCGAAGCCCTGAGCGACCTGCACGCCTCCCTCGAACACTTGCGCATTCAGAGCAACCCGGCGTGGCGCGGATTGCTGCGATCGTTGCGGGCACTGGCGGCCAACCTCGGCACGCTCGATCGTTTGCTCAGCGACGCCAGCAACCCCGATGCCCTGGCGGACGCCACCGACAGCAGCCTGCTCGACCGTTCGCCACGCAGCCTCAAGGATGTTTGGATTCGGTTACGCACGCAGCTGACACCGACGTCATTGCTGTTCCGTCACGCACTGCGTTTGCCCCTGGCCTTGAGTATCGGCTACGCGATGGTGCATTTGATCCACCCGTCTCAGGGTTACTGGATCATCCTCACCACGCTGTTTGTCTGCCAACCGAACTACGGCGCCACCCGCCGCAAACTCGGCCAACGGATCATCGGCACCGCCATCGGCCTGACCGTGGCCTGGGCGTTGTTCGATCTGTTTCCGAATCCCTTGGTCCAATCGTGCTTCGCAATCGCCGCCGGGGTGGTGTTCTTTATCAACCGCACCACCCGCTACACCTTGGCGACGGCCGCGATCACCTTGATGGTGCTCTTCTGCTTCAACCAGGTCGGGGATGGTTACGGGCTGTTCCTGCCGCGGTTGTTCGATACCTTGCTCGGCAGCCTGATCGCCGGACTCGCCGTGTTCCTCTTCCTGCCGGACTGGCAGGGCCGACGCCTGAACAAAGTGCTGGCCAACACCCTCACGTGCAACAGCATTTACCTGCGCCAGATCATGCAGCAATACGCCGCCGGCAAAAGCGACGACCTGGCGTATCGCCTGGCCCGACGCAATGCGCACAACGCCGACGCCGCACTGTCGACGACGCTCGCCAACATGCTGATGGAACCGGGGCACTTCCGTAAGGAAGCGGATGTCGGGTTCCGCTTCCTGGTGCTGTCGCACACCTTGCTCAGTTATTTGTCCGGACTGGGCGCACACCGGGAAACCCAGCTACCACCCGACGTGCGCGAGCATTTGATCGACGGTGCCGGGGTGAGACTGGCCGCCAGCATTGATGAAATTGCCCAAGGATTGGCGAGCAAACTGCCGATTGCGATTCAGAGTGATGAGGAAGAGGCACTGGCCAATACGCTTGAACAGATGCCGGACGAAATCGATGAAGGCCAACGATTGGTGCAGACGCAGTTGGCGTTGATCTGCCGTCAGCTTGGGCCATTGCGCACGTTGGCGGCGCACCTCATCAAGGAAACGATTAAGGATTGAGATCTGCGGTCGCTGGGCGGGCCTCTTCGCGAGCAGGCTCGCTCCCACATTTGATCTCTGTCGTACACAAAATCTGTTCCCACTGGAGACCTATTGTGGGAGCGAGCCTGCTCGCGAAGGGGCCATCAGCCGCACCACAACGCTTACATTCCATGTTGCTTCATCAACCGCTGATAACTCCCATCCACTTTCATCGCCGCGATCTCGCGGTCAAAACCGGCGACGATCTGTTCATGCCTGGGGTTCTTCAGGCTGACCAGGATGTGCAGGCTGTTCTCGCTCAGTGGCTGGGGCAAAAACTCCACGGCATTGCGCACCTTGGTTGATTCCCGGGCCAGGTAGTAACGCGCGACGTATTCGTCTTCCAGCGTCAATTTGACCCGGTCGGCGGCGACCATGCGCACCGCCATGGCGAAGTTGTGCACCGGGACTTTCTGCAGCGATACGTCGTCATCGAACGCCGGCGAATAGGCGTAACCGCGCACCACCGCTATCGGGTAGGTATGCAGTTGTTGCAGGTTGTTGTATTCGATCGGCGTGTCTTTGCGCTTGAGAAAGCGCACCCGGTTGAGCAGGTATTCGCCGGAAAACTGGCCAAGCTTCGTGCGATCGTCGGTGTACCAGGCGTTGACCAACACGTCGTATCGACCCTCGCCTACCCCCAGCAAGGCCCGCGCCCAAGGCACTTGTTCAAAGTCACTGGCATAACCGGCCCGGGCCAGTGCTGTGCTGACGATGTCCGTGGCCAACCCACCGTTGACCAGCGTGGCGTCGGTAAAGGGCGGCCAGGCATCGGCGACCAATCGCAGCTTTTCCGCTGCCGCGCCTTGAGTCAGCAACAGCAATCCAATCAAAGCAAAGGCTCGATGCAATTGCGGCATGCTAGAAAATCCTTAGCGGGCGGGACGCCCGACGTGTTTTCAGCCAAAACTCCAAGGCCCCCGTACTGCCAAACCCAGGTACTAACATTAGCTCATCGAAGCCACTGCACAGCGCTTCATCTCAGATTACACAAACAAGACAAAGCCGCGCGAAATGAATGATGGCATTTTGGCCTTCATCACAGATTTCTCTGCCTGAAGACATCTTTCGTCTGGGCGCTTAGTATCGGAGCGACGATGTTCAAGGAGTGTGAAAATGACAATTGATTGGGTCTGCAAGCACCACAATGATCTGGGCAAAGAGCAGCTGTACGCCATTCTTCAGCTGCGGGCAGAGGTGTTTGTGGTCGAGCAGAAATGCCTCTATCAGGACATCGACGGCCAGGATCTGGAGGGTGACACCTGTCATTTAATGGCCTGGGACGGGGATCGGCTGGTGGCGTACCTGCGGTTGCTCGATCCGGAGTTACAGGGTGGCGACGTGGTCATCGGGCGGGTGATCATTGCCCCTCAAGCGCGCGGTACAGGGCTTGGGCATGAGTTGATGGCGCAGGCGTTGAAGCAGGCTGAAAAGCGCTGGCCTGAAGTACCGATCTATCTCTCGGCCCAAGCGCATTTACAGGGGTATTACGGGCGGTACGGGTTTGTGGTGACGGGCGAGGAGTTTCTCGAGGATGACATTCCGCATATCGGGATGCGCCGTTCCTGAGGGCCCCATCGTCGGAACGCCGCCCGGACCAAGCCCGCTCCCACAGTGATCGCGAGTGAATGACAAATTTGCAATCCACCTCGGAACCTGTGGGAGCGGGCTTGCCCGCGAAGGCGTCGGCTCAGTCACCGCAGGAACTAGGGATACTCCAGCACCGCTTTGATCTGCCGAAGATTGCGCTCGATCCACCCCCTATCTATCGCCCCCCACTCGCGAATCCGATAGCGCCCGGCATGATTGCGCGCGCCTTCTTCCTGCTGGAACTCGCAAACAATGTCCAGATCCGCCAATGCAGCGATGGTGTCCTGAGCCGTGCGCCGGGGCATTCCGGTCACTTCGGTCAGCGCCGGGACGCTGCTGGCCAACCCGCTATCAATCAGGTATGCCACGTACAACCGGCGATAGAAGCTGCTCTTGGTCTTGCTTACATCCATCTAAACACTCCCGATTGCGATATTTTGATCTCTATTACATATCCCGCCACGTCAGGTACACCCGCACATCGAACTCCACCTGGTGATACCCCGGCAACATGTGCTCGCAAAGCTTGTAGAACGCCTTGTTGTGATCCGACTCTTTGAAGTGCGCCAGCTCATGCACCACGATCATTTTCAGAAACTCGGCAGGTGCATCCTTGAACAATGAAGCAACACGAATTTCTTTCTTGGCCTTGAGCTTGCCGCCCTGCACCCGGGATATCGCGGTGTGCAATCCGAGGGCGCGGTGGGTCAGGTCCAGGCGGTTGTCGAACAACACCTTATCGACGGCCGGGGCGTTACGCAGGTATTCCTGCTTGAGGTCCAGCGTATAGGTGTACAACGCCTTGTCGCTCTGTATTCGGTGTTTTTCCGGGTAACGCTGGCTCAGGTAGTCGCCCAGCCGACCGTCGGCGATCAGCTGGCGCACCTGGTCCTGCAGCGCGGCGGGATAGGCCTGGAGGTATTTCAATGCGGTCATTGGGGCGGCAACACAAGTCACGAAAAGATCGCCAGTGTAGCGAATTCAGCCGGTCAGCGTGTTCCAGTCGAACGGCTGCACAAAGTCGCCGACGTCCTCGGCCATCATCGGCCGTGCGACCAGAAACCCTTGCACGTACTCGCAACCATTGGCTTGCAGCCACTGATATTGCGCAACGGTTTCCACCCCCTCGGCAATCACCAGCATCCCGTACTCCTTGCACAACTCGATCACATTGCGCACCAGCGCCGCATCGCGTGAGGACTCCAGAAGCCGGGCAATCAAATGTCGGTCGAACTTGAGCGTGTCCAACTCCAGATCCCGCAGATGAGACAGCGAACAAGGCCCCGAACCAAAGTCATCCAGAGCCACTCGCACACCCAGGTTACGCAGCAGGCGCAGCTGTTTGCGGGTTTCCTCGGGGTTTTGCATCAAGGCCTCTTCGGTGACCTCGACTTCCAGATGGCGCGCCTGCAATCCATGGCGCTCCAGCACCTGACGCAACTCAGTGACCAGATTGGGCATGCCGAATTGCGTACTGCTCAAACTGACGCCCAGCACCAGGTCGTCGGCAAACAAGGTTTCCCAGGCTTTTCGCTGGCTCGCCCCTTGTTGATAGATCCAGCTGCCCAGGCGACTGATCAACCGCGCCTCTTCCAGTAATGGCAAAAACAGCCCCGGCGGTACATCGCCGACGCTCGGATGCTGCCAGCGGATCAGCGCCTCGAACCCGCGAATCTGCCCGCTGGCAATGGCCACCTGAGGTTGATAGACCAAATTGAAATCACGGTTCTCGATCGCCGCGCGCACACTTTCTTCGAGCATCAGCCGCGAACGTGCCCGGCCGTTCATTTCGTGATCGTAGAAACGATATTGCTGACGGCCGGCGCGCTTGGCTTCGTACATGGCGATGTCTGACGCACGCAGCAAGCCGTCGAGATTGGAACCGCAATCCGGGTACGTCGCAATGCCGATGCTGGCGCCCAACGCGATATCCAGACCATCGATCTGCTGACAGATCGATACCCGCTCGATGAGTTTCTCGGCAATTTTTGCCGCTTGCTCGGGGAATTCCAGATCCAGCAAAGCGGTGAACTCATCACCGCCCATGCGCGCCAGAATGTCGAAGGGCCGCAGACAGGCCTTCAACTGCTCGGACACCCACCGCAGCACCCGGTCGCCGGCATCGTGACCGAGGGAATCATTAACCCGTTTGAAGCCGTCGAGGTCCAGATACAGCAGCACCCAGGCGCTGTCGGAGCGGTCGCCACGCAACAGCAGGTTTTCCGCCGTCTGGTAAAAACCGCGACGATTGAGCAGCCCGGTCAATGGATCAGTGACCGCCTGGAACTCCAGTTGCTGATGCAGATGGCGCACCACCGACATGTCCAGCACCGTCACCACCATCGCCTGTTGTTCGCTGGGCAACGGTGCGCAAGACAGCGCCACGGGCACCTGCTGACCGGGCGCCGTACGCAGCAATGCATCGTGCAGGCGCAGGGTTTCACCGCGTTTGTAACCGGCGAACAACTCGGAGTCGGCCCAGATCGGGATGTGCGGTTTTTGCAGGAAATCCAGGAACTCTTTGCCTTGCAGGTCTTGCACCGTGGCATTGAGCAGCCGCGACATCGCCGGATTGGCAAAGCGGATCAGACCGTCCTCGCCGACCACCAGGATGCCTTCGGCGGCATTGTCCAGCACCGAGGCATTAAACGCGCGTGCGACCTCCAGATCGTGGCTCAGGCGCTGCAACGCACGGCGATTGCGCTGATGTTCGAGCAGCGCCTGGACTTTGGGCTTGAGAATTTGCGGGTCGAACGGTTTGAACAGGTAATCCACCGCGCCGCTGGCATAGCCCTTGATCACGGCGTCCTGGGACTGTTCGTTGGCAGTAAGAAAAATGATCGGCGTGAGGCGGGTTCGTTGGCTGCCGCGCATCAGGCGTGCCACTTCAAAACCGTCCATGCCCGGCATCTGCACATCCAGCAGCACCAGGTCGACATCGTGTTCGAGTAACAGATTGAGCGCCTCGAAGCCCGAAGCAGCGGTCATGACCTGCCAGTCCTGGCGCTGCAACAACGCGCGCATGCTGATCAGGTTTTCAGGGTAATCATCGACGATTAAAAGGATTGAGCTGCCTTCAGCTGGCGTGGGTTGCGCGCATTCCATGCTGCTTCTCTTATGCGGGACGTCAGGCCGGTTTCTCGTGAAAACCGGACAAATACCAAGCCTTCACTCTAGACCGGGTTCTGCAAAAGCAGAAGCTATCAGTACGCCATCACTTAACCAAATCGTCCATTTGCCGACTAACGGTCGGCGCCACAGGCCCCTGAAACCGGGAAAGATGGCCTTTTAACAGGATTTTGACGCCACCCGTTTGTCATTTGCGCATTAACAAATTGAACTTCTGCGATTATAAGGATGGCCCCCAAGGCGCGTGCCAGAGCTTCTGGAACGTGCGTGCAGTAAAAAAAACGTGGAAGCTTTTGTCTATGATCGATCTCGCAACCTGGAACCTCAGCGTTCCCGTCGGCAATCCGCCGTACACCGTTGAAACGTCAAAACTGGTGGATGGCTTCAAGGACCAATACTTCCACTCCGACACCGGCACCTTGTTTTTCTGGGCCCCGGTCACCGGTTCCAAAACTGAAAACGCGAAATACCCCCGCACCGAACTTCGCGAAACCTACAGCAATGGCACCCTGAAAAACTGGCTCTACCCGGACGCCGACAACTCCCTGCGTGCCACCCTGGCGGTGAATCAGGTACCGAGTTCGGGGAAGATCGTTATTGGCCAGATCCACGCCTATGAAAGCCAGAAACCGATGGTGAAACTCGAGTATCAGTACTCGACCAGCACACAGTCGGGCAACATCGTCGCCAAGGTTCGTATGCACCCTGATGACGATGCCGTACGGATAATCACCATTGCTACCGGGGTGAAACTGGATCGGGAGTTTTCCTACCTCATCCACTTGAGCCCGGGCGGCGCGCTGGGCATCAGTGCGGCGGGCTACCAGTGGGACACCGACATCAGCAAGACCTGGAGCGTCAAACCGCTGTACTTCAAGGCCGGTGTTTATGTGCAGGACCACACCGGGTACACCAGCGAAGGCGGGCAAGTGACGTTCAGCAAGCTGGATATTGATCACGATAAGTAATCCCCCTCACCCCAATTCGTTCCCACGCGCAGCAAAGGAATGCAGCCCGGGACGCTCCGCGCCCCACCCCTCCCCAAGAACAACTCGATCTCTGTAGCAGCCGCGAAGCTGCGTCCGAGGACGAAGTCCTCGCAAGCCCGGTGAACCAGGTCTGCCTGAATAAATGCGCTGTCTGATTTACGACTGCTTCGTCCGAACGCGGCCCGAGCCGAGCCGAACGCAGCCTCGCAGGCTCGACAGCTGCTACAAATCCCAACGTCCGAAAACCTCGTAGGACCACTCCCACCGTGGCGAGAGAGCTTGCTCCCGCTGGGCTGCGAAGCAGCCCCAAACCCTGCTACACAATTTCCTCAGACACACCGCAGCGCCCGGTTCTGTTGCCGCTACGCCACCGAACGAGACCAAACCGTCTCGCCACATGACCGGAAAGGCGTCCTACAGCCCGGTTGCGGCTACCCGAATTGCTGCCTAAAGTTGGCCTGTCGCTGACATCGTTGGCGATAGGGTTTCGCAGCCCTAACGGTACGAGTAGCTCTCCTTTTAGATTCGAGGAAGATTTACTTATGACAATGAACAATCCACCCCGCCGCTTCACCCCCATGTCCCAATTCGCTACCGACTACCCCGTCCTGCTCATCGACAGCGACGCCCCGCTACGCGAACTCCACAACTGCGTCAGCGAACGCCTCAACGCCGTCCTCAAATATCTGAACCTCATGGCCTGTACCAGCCTGCCCGACTACGCCGAGAACGACATCAACACCGTCACCAACATCGCCCGGATCATGGTCCAGGATGTGAGCGATGTGTTTCGGGTAATTGAGCAGCGCGGGTTTGACGAGAAATCGAACCGCTAAAATAAGATGGATGTCACCTATATCGGACTTTTCTGCCTCGACCCTTAAAAATGTCCGTTATAAGTGACATTGATTCGCCGAGCATTAGCTGCGCCGCTTAAAAAGCTCCGACCACAAAAAACCCGCCTCTCGGCGGGTTTTTAATGCGACTCAAACACCAAAGGCTTAGTTGACCTTGGCGTTCAACTCACCCTTCAAATACCGCTGATACATCGCTTCCAACGAGATCGGCTTAATCTTCGAAGCATTACCCGCAGTACCAAACGCTTCATAACGTGCGATACACACATCACGCATCGCCGTTACAGTCGCGCCGAAGAATTTACGCGGATCAAACTCGCTCGGGTTGGTAGCCATCAGGCGACGCATCGCACCGGTAGACGCCAAACGCAGGTCGGTGTCGATGTTGACCTTACGCACGCCGTGCTTGATGCCTTCGACGATTTCTTCAACCGGTACGCCGTAGGTTTCTTTGATGTCGCCGCCGTACTGGTTGATGATCGCCAGCCAGTCTTGCGGAACCGAAGACGAACCGTGCATCACCAGGTGGGTGTTCGGAATGCGCTTGTGGATTTCTTTGATGCGGTCGATGGCCAGCACGTCGCCGGTAGGCGGCTTGGTGAACTTGTACGCGCCGTGGCTGGTGCCGATGGCGATGGCCAAGGCGTCGACCTGAGTGCGTTTGACGAAGTCAGCGGCTTCTTCCGGGTCGGTCAGCATTTGGCTGTGATCCAGAACGCCTTCGGCGCCGATTCCGTCTTCTTCACCGGCCATGCCGGTTTCCAGCGAACCCAGGCAGCCCAGCTCGCCTTCTACCGATACGCCGCAGGCGTGAGCCATGGCCACGGTTTGTTGGGTGACGCGGATGTTGTAGTCGTAGTCGGTCGGGGTCTTGCCGTCTTCGCCCAGGGAACCGTCCATCATCACCGAGCTGAAGCCCAGTTGGATGGAGCGCTGGCAGACGTCAGGGCTGGTGCCGTGGTCCTGGTGCATGCACACCGGGATGTGCGGGAATTCTTCGATTGCCGCCAGGATCAGGTGACGCAGGAACGGTGCGCCGGCGTATTTGCGAGCACCGGCCGAAGCCTGGACGATCACCGGGGAGTCAGTCTTGTCAGCGGCTTCCATGATGGCGCGCATCTGCTCAAGGTTGTTGACGTTGAAGGCTGGAACGCCGTAGCCGAACTCGGCTGCGTGGTCCAGCATCTGGCGCATGCTGATAAGTGCCATTGTGTGTGTATCTCCCGGTTGAGGGTCGTTAATCGTGCCAGCCTGCCGTAGCGGCGGCGGCTATTCAAGTTATTGCAGATCGGGGGTCAGCCCTGCCTGCCAATTCGGTGTTGCCTAAATCTTGCGGCGTTACTGCGCTTTGCAACCGCGGCCGATCAAATCATTGGTGGCGACCCAGTACACCAGGCCTTCCTCACCTTTTATGTGAAACGCCAGCATGTCATTGCTGTACAGCGAACCGTCGGCGCCCGGCTCATGCTTCAAGCGGTAGACCTGATCGGCACCGCCCAGGCGAACGTCGACTTCCTTGCGGCTTTCATCGGTGTAGCACCAGAGCACTTTGGCCTGACTGTCGCAGGTCCAGGTGGACCAGTTGTCCGTCGATTCGGCAGGCTTGAACAGGTTCAAATTAGCGCAACCTGCCAGCAGAGCCAGCGCCGTAACGGCGATAAAACCTTTCATCCATGTTCCTCGACTGACGACGCACGCCGCCAGCCCTGAGTAAAGTGTCAGACCCGTCAAGGGCAGCCATGTTCCTTGGCCGGGGTCTGTGTCTCGTATTTGTCCAGGCCATCAGGCCCGGAACGCTTGTTGATCACCGGGTTGGTTTCGGCCTGCCAGTCGGCCTGGTAGCAGCCTTTGTCCTGTTCAGGCGTCTCGGGTACCTTCGGGGCTTTCGGGTTACTCCCGCAAGCTGCCAACGACCCTGCGATAATCAACAGCGCTAATGTTTTGACCATCTGAACACTCCTTTGCCTGGTCAAATGGGCGGCCTCAGGCCTTGGCCCGGCTTTCCAGGACTTCAACGGCCGGCAGCACCTTGCCTTCGACGAATTCGAGGAACGCGCCGCCACCGGTAGAAATGTAGGAGATCTGATCGGCAACGCCATATTTATCGATGGCGGCCAGGGTGTCGCCGCCGCCAGCGATGGAGAATGCCGAGCTTTCTGCGATGGCCTGGGCCAGCACTTTGGTGCCGTTACCGAACTGATCGAATTCGAACACGCCCACCGGGCCGTTCCACAGGATGGTCTTGGACGACTTCAGCAGCTCGGCGAAATTCGCCGCGGTCTGTGGGCCGATGTCCAGAATCATGTCGTCTGCGGCCACATCAGCGATCAGCTTGACGGTAGCGGTGGCGCTTTCAGCGAATTCCTTGGCAACCACGACGTCGACCGGCAGCGGTACGCTGACCTTGGCGGCGATGGCGCGAGCGGTGTCCAGCAGGTCCGGCTCGTACAGGGACTTGCCGACCGGGTGACCGGCAGCGGCCAGGAAGGTGTTGGCAATGCCGCCGCCGACGATCAGCTGGTTGCAGATCTGGCTCAGGCTGTTGAGTACGTCGAGTTTGGTCGATACCTTGGAGCCGGCAACAATCGCCGCCATTGGCTGGGCCGGGGCGCCGAGGGCTTTGCCCAGTGCATCCAGTTCGGCGGCCAGCAACGGGCCAGCGGCCGCGACTTTGGCGAACTTGGCCACGCCATGGGTCGAACCCTCGGCGCGGTGAGCGGTGCCGAAGGCGTCCATCACGAACACGTCGCACAGGGCGGCGTATTGCTGGGCCAGTTCGTCAGCGTTCTTTTTCTCGCCTTTGTTGAAGCGCACGTTTTCGAACAGCACGATGTCGCCGGCCTTCACGTCAACGCCGCCCAGGTAATCGGCCACCAGCGGCACTTCACGCCCCAGGGCCTTGCTCAGGTAGTCAGCGACTGGCTTGAGGCTGTTCTCGGCCGAGAACTCGCCTTCGGTCGGACGGCCAAGGTGCGAGCAGACCATCACGGCCGCACCTTTTTCCAGGGCCAGCTTGATGGTCGGCAGCGAGGCCAGGATTCGCGCATCGCTGGTGACTACACCGTCCTTGACTGGGACGTTGAGGTCTTCGCGGATCAGTACGCGCTTACCTTGCAGATCGAGGTCGGTCATCTTCAACACGGTCATGGGTCGCATTTCCTGGGTTACGGTTTTTTAATGGCTGCTTGCAGATAGTGCTCTGCAACGTCCAGCATTCGGTTGGCAAAACCCCATTCGTTGTCGAACCAGGCCAGGATGTTCACCAGCCGTGGGCCGGAAACTCGAGTCTGACTGGCATCGACGATGGCCGAATGTGGGTCGTGGTTGAAATCACAACTGGCGTGAGGCAACTCGGTGTAGGCCAGAAGGCCTTTGAGCGGGCCACTGGTGGCGGCCTCGCGCAAAATCCGGTTGACCTCAGTGGCGTCGGTGTCACTCACGGTCTGCATCGTAATGTCGAGGCAAGACACGTTAACTGTCGGCACCCGCACGGCTTTGGCCTGAATTCGCCCGGCAAGTTCCGGTAACAGGCGTTCGATGCCACGCGCCAGACCAGTGGACACAGGAATCACCGACTGAAACGCCGAACGGGTGCGACGCAAGTCTTCGTGATGATAGGCGTCGATCACAGGCTGATCGTTCATCGCCGAGTGAATGGTGGTGATCGACACGTATTCCAGACCAATGGCCTGATCCAGCAGGCGCAACAGCGGCACGCCGCAGTTGGTGGTGCAGGACGCGTTGGACACCAGCAACTCATCACCGGTCAGGCAATCCTGGTTCACGCCGTAGACGATGGTGGCGTCGACATCCGCCTCGCTGGCCATCGGCTGGGAAAACAGCACGCGCGGCGCACCGGCGTCGAGGAAACGCTGGCCGTCTTCACGGGTGTGGTAAGCACCGGAGCATTCCAGCACCAGATCGACGCCCAGCGACGCCCAATCGATGCCTTCGGGGGTGGCACTGCGCAGGACCTTCACGCAGTCGCCATTAATATGCAGACAATCGCCGTCGACCTTCACTTCGCCGGGAAAGCGCCCGTGAGTGGAGTCAAAGCGTGTCAGGTATTCGATGCTGGCCATGTCAGCCAGATCGTTGATCGCAACAATTTCAAACCCGGCCTTATCGCCTCGCTCAAACAACGCACGCAAGACGCAACGACCAATCCGGCCGTAGCCGTTGAGTGCAACTTTGTAAGGACGCGGTTGAGGCATGGGGTTCTCGATAGACGCAGACAGAACGAAATCTCGTTAACAACACGACCCCTGTAGGAGCTGTCGAGTGAAACGAGGCTGCGATCTTTTGATCTTGTTTTTAAGATCAAGATCAAAAGATCGCAGCCTTCGGCAGCTCCTACAGGAAACGCGGCAGCCTGGGCCGCCGCGTGGTGTTTTAGTCTTCCAGCAGCTCTTCAGCCTGACCCAGGATGTTTTCCAGGGTGAAACCGAACTCTTCGAACAACGCAGGCGCAGGCGCCGACTCGCCGTAGGTGGTCATGCCGATCACGCGGCCTTCCAGGCCCACGTACTTGTACCAGTAGTCCGCGTGGGCGGCTTCGATGGCGATACGGGCGCTGACCTGCAACGGCAGAACCGCTTGCTTGTAGCCGGCGTCCTGAGCATCGAACACGCTGGTGCAAGGCATCGAAACAACACGCACTTTGCGACCCTGTTCGGTCAACTTGTCGTAAGCCTGAACCGCCAGACCCACTTCAGAACCGGTAGAGATCAGGATCAGCTCAGGCTCGCCGTCGCAGTCCTTCAACACGTAACCGCCACGGGCGATGTCGGCGATCTGGAACGCATTGCGGGTTTGGTGTTGCAGGTTCTGACGCGAGAAGATCAGCGCCGAAGGGCCGTCCTTGCGTTCCAGAGCCAGCTTCCAGCACACCGCCGATTCAACGGCATCGGCTGGGCGCCAGGTGTCGAGGTTCGGCGTGCTGCGCAAGCTGGTCAGTTGCTCGATCGGCTGGTGAGTCGGGCCGTCTTCGCCCAGACCGATGGAGTCGTGGGTGTAGACGAACACGACACGCTGCTTCATCAGCGAGGCCATACGCACGGCGTTGCGGGCGTATTCCATGAACATCAGGAAGGTCGCGCCGTAAGGCACCAGACCGCCGTGCAGGGTCACGCCGTTCATGATCGCGCTCATGCCGAACTCGCGAACGCCGTAGTACATGTAGTTGCCGCTGGCGTCTTCAGCCGAAACACCTTTGCAACCTTTCCACAGGGTCAGGTTGGAACCGGCCAGGTCAGCGGAGCCGCCCAGCAGTTCAGGCAGCAACGGGCCGTAGGCATTCAATGCGTTCTGGCTGGCTTTACGGCTGGCGATGGTTTCGCCTTTGGCAGCGACTTCAGCAATATAAGCAGAGGCTTTTTCAGCGAAGTCTTCCGGCAGTTCGCCGCTCAGACGACGAATCAGCTCGTTGGCCAACTCAGGGAAAGCAGCAGAATAGGCAGCGAAACGCTGATCCCATTCGGCTTCGGCCGCGCGACCGGTTTCCTTGGCGTCCCACTCGGCGTAGATGTCGGCCGGGATTTCGAACGGACCGTGATTCCATTTCAGCGCAGCACGGGTCAGAGCGATTTCCGCGTCACCCAGTGGGGCGCCGTGGCAGTCTTCCTTGCCTTGCTTGTTCGGCGAACCGAAACCGATGGTGGTCTTGCAGCAGATCAGGGTTGGCTGATCGCTTTTGCGCGCAGTTTCGATCGCGATCTTGATCTCTTCAGGATCGTGACCGTCGACGTTGCGGATGACCTGCCAGTTATAGGCTTCGAAACGCTTAGGCGTGTCGTCGGTGAACCAGCCTTCCACTTCGCCGTCGATGGAGATGCCATTGTCGTCGTAGAAAGCGATCAGCTTGCCCAGGCCCAACGTACCGGCCAGGGAGCCGACTTCGTGGGAAATGCCTTCCATCATGCAGCCATCACCCAGGAACACGTAGGTGTGGTGGTCGACAATGTTGTGGCCCGGACGGTTGAACTGCGCCGCCAGGATTTTTTCTGCCAGGGCAAAACCAACGGCGTTGGCCAGGCCTTGGCCCAGTGGACCGGTGGTGGTTTCAACGCCTGGGGTGTAGCCGAATTCCGGGTGACCCGGGGTACGGCTGTGCAGCTGGCGGAAGTTCTTCAGGTCTTCGATCGACAGATCGTAGCCGGTCAGGTGCAGCAGCGAGTAGATCAACATCGAACCGTGACCGTTGGACAGCACGAAGCGGTCACGGTCGGCGAACGATGGATTGCTCGGGTTGTGCTTCAGGTAGTCACGCCAAAGTACTTCGGCGATATCCGCCATACCCATAGGGGCACCGGGATGGCCGCTGTTGGCTTTTTGCACGGCATCCATGCTGAGGGCACGAATGGCGTTGGCACGCTCACGACGGCTGGGCATCGCTGTTCTCCTGGGGGCTGAATAAAACGAAACGGAAAAAAGGCGAGCATTTTCCCTCACCCACCCGCCTCGGGGCAATGACAGATAATCATCTGGAGGCGTTTTTCCGGTGGATGAAGTCGCATTCGCCTGGTGAAACCTTTCCGCTGACGACTTGTAGAGTGACCCTTTCCCCGAGAAGTGCCATCTATCGAGCAATATCAAAACTTTTTGATATTGCTCTTGCGGTGTTTTCTGACCGTCACTAGACTGCTGGCCTTATGAATTTACGTGTGCCTTCCATTCGACATGACGATTGCGATGAGCTGGCGGCCCTGTGCAAGGCCGGCGGCGATCCTCTGCGGCTGAATGTATTGCGCGCGCTGGCCAACGATTCGTTTGGCGTACTGGAGCTGGCGCAGATTTTTGGCATCGGCCAGTCCGGCATGAGTCATCACCTCAAGGTATTGGCCCAGGCCGCTCTGGTGGCGACGCGCCGTGAAGGCAACGCGATTTTCTACCGTCGCGCCCTGCCCCACACCGACCTGCTGGGCGGCAAACTGCACGCAGCCTTGCTGGAAGAAGTGGACAACCTGACCCTGCCTGCCGAGGTGCAGTCGCGGATCGCTCAGGTCCATGGGCAACGAGCGGCGGCCAGCCAGGACTTTTTCTCACGGGTCGCGGAGAAATTTCGCGCCCAGCAAGACTTGATCGCCGGTCTGCCGCAATACCGCGAAAGCGTGGTGGCATTGCTCGAGAAGCTGAGTTTCAGCGAAGGCGCCACGGCCATCGAAGTCGGCCCCGGCGACGGCGCATTTCTGCCGGAACTGGCGCGCCGCTTCACACAGGTCACGGCGCTGGACAACAGCCCGGCGATGCTCGAACTGGCGCGCCAGGTTTGCGAACGTGAAACGCTGGCTAACGTCAGCCTGCAACTGGCCGATGCATTGAACGGTGTCCGCCTCAAGGCTGACTGCGTTGTACTGAACATGGTGCTGCACCATTTCGCCGCGCCGGCCGAAGCACTCAAGCACATGGCCGACTTGCTGCAACCGGGCGGTAGCCTGCTCGTGACAGAGTTATGTAGCCACAACCAGAGTTGGGCCAGGGAGGCCTGCGGTGATCTATGGTTGGGGTTTGAACAGGACGATTTGGCCCGTTGGGCCACCGCTGCGGGACTCGTTCCCGGGGAAAGCCTCTATGTAGGCTTACGTAATGGTTTCCAGATCCAGGTCCGCCATTTTCAGCGACCGGCTGGCGACACTCACCATCGGTAAATTCAGGAAAAAATCGAGATGAGCGAATACTCCCTCTTCACCTCCGAGTCCGTGTCCGAAGGGCATCCGGACAAAATCGCCGACCAGATTTCCGATGCGGTGCTGGACGCCATCATTGCTGAAGACAAATTCGCCCGTGTAGCGGTCGAGACACTGGTAAAAACCGGCGTTGCAATCATCGCAGGTGAAGTCACCACGTCGGCCTGGGTCGACCTGGAAGAGATCGTGCGTAACGTCATTCTGGACATCGGCTACAACAGCTCCGATGTCGGCTTCGACGGCGCCACTTGCGGCGTGATGAACATCATCGGCAAGCAGTCCCCTGACATCAACCAGGGTGTCGACCGTGCCAAGCCTGAAGATCAAGGCGCCGGCGACCAGGGCCTGATGTTCGGTTACGCCAGCAACGAGACCGACGTGCTGATGCCAGCACCGATCACCTTCTCGCACCAGCTGGTTCAGCGTCAGGCCGAAGCCCGTAAATCCGGCCTGCTGCCTTGGCTGCGCCCGGACGCCAAGTCGCAAGTGACTTGCCGTTACGAAGGCGGCAAGGTTGTCGGTATCGACGCCGTTGTACTGTCGACTCAGCACAACCCTGACGTGTCCTACAAAGACTTGCGCGAAGGCGTGATGGAGCTGATCGTCAAGCACGTACTGCCTGCCGAACTGCTGAGCAAAGACACCCAGTTCCACATCAACCCGACTGGCCAGTTCATCATCGGTGGCCCGGTAGGCGACTGCGGTCTGACCGGTCGCAAGATCATCGTTGACAGCTATGGCGGCATGGCCCGTCACGGCGGCGGCGCGTTCTCCGGTAAAGATCCATCGAAGGTTGACCGTTCGGCCGCCTACGCGGGTCGTTACGTGGCCAAGAACATCGTGGCAGCCGGCCTGGCCGAGCGTTGCGAAATCCAGGTTTCCTACGCGATCGGTGTTGCTCAGCCGACGTCGATCTCGTTGAACACCTTCGGCACCGGCAAAATCAGCGACGACAAAATCGTCAAACTGGTTCGCGAAGTGTTCGACCTGCGTCCATACGCAATCACCACCATGCTCGACCTGCTGCACCCGATGTACCAGGAAACCGCTGCGTACGGCCACTTCGGTCGTACTCCGGCCACCAAGACTGTGGGCGATGACACTTTCACCACCTTCACCTGGGAAAAGACCGACCGCGCTGATTCCTTGCGCGCTGCTGCCGGCCTGTAAGACTTCCCCGGCGGTACCAAAAGCCCCGCACGGTTCGCCGTGCGGGGCTTTTTATTGCCTTGCGCTTGGGACCGTGTCGCCGCCTTCGCGAGCAGGCTCGCGAAGGCGCCATACCAGCCACCATCAGAAACACCCGGCAAAATACCCGCCCATCTCGCCCGCAAATACTGACTAGCCTTGAAGCATCTCCCCGAGCAAGGACGCTCACGATGCTCCCCGACCTGCGCGTGTTTTTCAGTTTTCTACTGATGATTTGCTGCCTGACCACCCACGCTACCGAGTGCCCCGACTGGCCACCCACACGCGCCCTGGACGAAATCACGTCACTGCAGAAACAAATCGACCTCTGGGACGACAGCTATCACCGGCGCGGCCGCTCATTGGTCGCCGATGAACTCTACGATCAGTCCCGTGCACGACTGACCGAATGGCGCACGTGTTTCGACCTGGACCAACCCGCGGAACCGCTACGTACCGCGGGCGGCACGATGCCTCACCCCATCGCCCACACGGGCCTGGAAAAACTCCACGATGGTCGCGCCGTCGAAGCCTGGCTAAAAGGACGGAGCGATGTCTGGATTCAGCCCAAGATCGATGGCGTGGCGGTGACGCTGATCTACCGCAAAGGCCTGCTGACTCAAGCTATCAGCCGCGGTGACGGAATAAATGGCCAGGACTGGACGGCTTCGGCCCGCCAGATCGCCGCCATCCCCCAACAATTGCCACAGCCGCTGGACCTGTTGCTGCAAGGTGAACTCTATTGGCGCCTGACCGACCATGTACAGGCCCGCGCCGGCAGCCTCAATGCACGCGCCACAGTGGCCGGTTTGATGGCCCGCAAAAAGTTAAGCACCGAGCAAGCCGCCGCGATCGGCCTGTTTGTCTGGGACTGGCCCCAAGGCCCGGCCAGTTTGCCCGCCCGCATCGCAGTCCTGGATGAGTTGGGTTTCCCGAGCGCCGCACCTTACAGTCACTCGATCAAGGTATTTGCCGACGCAGAACGCTGGCGCGATCACTGGTATCGCTCGCCCCTGCCCTTCACCAGTGATGGCATCGTCCTGCGCCAGGATCAGCGCCCATCCGCTGAGCGCTGGCAGGCTAAACCGCCTTACTGGAGCGTCGCCTGGAAATACCCTTTTGCCCAGGCCTTGGCCGAGGTGCGCAAGGTCCACTTCAAGATTGGACGGACCGGACGGATCACCCCTGTACTGGAATTGACACCGGTGAGGCTCGATGACCGGCAGATCAAGCGAGTCAGTGTGAGCTCACTGCAACGCTGGGAAGCACTTGATATCCGGCCCGGAGATCAGGTCGCCATCAGCCTGGCAGGCCTGACCATTCCCAGGCTTGACGGTGTCATGCTGCGCAGCACCCAACGCGCTGAATTGAACGTACCGCTGGCGGAAGACTTTCATCATTTGAGTTGCTGGCAGCCGATACCAGGGTGCGAAAGCCAATTCCTCGCCCGACTGACCTGGCTCAGCGGCAAGCAGGGCCTGGCGTTGCCACATGTCGGCCCTGGCACTTGGGAGAAACTTTTCGAAACAGGCCGTCTGAATGGCCTGCTGGATTGGTTGACCCTCGATGCTCAAGAGCTTGCTAACATTGACGGCTTCGGCGAACGCAGCAGCGCTCGTCTTTTGAACAGTTTCAACCGTGCCCGACAACGCCCTTTCGCTCGCTGGCTCAAAGCCCTGGGTTTACCGCCGACCGGCCAGGCGCGGCTTGCCGATTCGTGGCAGGAACTGGCACAACGAACTATCGAACAATGGCAGGCAGAAGCTGGCATCGGCCCGGGACGCGCAGCGCAATTGAGCGCATTTTTCCGCGACCCGCAGGTCCTGGCCTTGAGTGAAACATTACGTCTTGCGGAGATTGACGGCTTTTAGCGGCCGGCGATGCCCGCCAACCCGGGAACCCAATGGTGTCGCTGGGCTCAAACACCCCATCGCCACATCGACCCGATCGCTTTTTCACATGGAGCTTTTATGAAACTTCTTTCACCGCTCGCCCTGTTGACCCTTTGCAGCGTGCTGGCCGCTCCACTGATGGCCGCCGAAGAAGCTCCGGGCCTGACCGGCTGCGCCGCAAAGAAGCAGGGCTTTATCAACCAGATTGAACTGGCCAAGTCTCACGGTAACGCCGATCAGCAGGCAGGCCTTGAAACGGCCCTGAGCGAAGTCACTGCTCATTGCACCGACGCGTCCCTGAAGAAAGAACGGGAGAACAAGGTGCTCGACGCCAAGCACGACGTCAGCAAGCGTCAGGCTGACCTCGACAAGGCCATGAACAAAGGCGACGCCGAGAAGATCAACAAGCGCAAAGACAAACTCGCCGAGTCCCGCAAGGAGCTGCAGGACGCACTCGATGAGCTGGATAAGTAAGGATCAGTTCAGGACTCAATGATCCCGGAACTCTTTATGGCAAGCACTGCAGGCATCTTCGACCTTCTGCACCGCCGGCCCAAGGTTACTGGCCTTGTAAGGCTGAACCTTGCTGGCAATCACCAATTCACCGGTGGCGACTTCAAGGGTGCGGGCCATGTCCTGGAAGTGTTCCTGTTTCTGCCAGACATCGCTCTTGGCGCTGGTGTGATCTTCTTCGCGCACCTGCGGAAAATGTTTCCAGGGTTCACGGGACAACGCATCGAGCTTCACGGCACCGTCAGCGAATTTCGGGCCGTCGAACGGAATGCGACCACGCAACATGCCGCCCAGGTCTTCGCCGGTCTTGAGCATTTGCTTGAAGATCGCCTTGCGCTGGCCCAGCGGCGAGTTGGGATCGACACCACCGCAGGCGGACAACGCCAGGCAGGCCAGCAATACAACAGACAGTCTTTTAAGAGTCATGGTGGCTTCAGGTCACGGGAAACGGCGGCCAGTATCCTCGTGTCATCGGCAAAGACCAATAGCCCTATTAACAATACGGGTTGTTTGAGCGCATGAGCACTCAGGCAACCGACAAAGGAATTACTCCATGAACAGCCGTTTCAAGGCATGGCGTCACCACCTCGCCTGGACCCTTCCGATGGTGGCCGTGCTTGCGGGCTGCACCGGTGGCGACAACAACACACCAAAAACCCACGCCCTGGCGACCTACTCCAGCGCCACGTGGGAAGCACTTCCGACGGTGTCCGACGACGACCTGGTCGCCGGCTTCGGTTCGTGGCGCAGCGCCTGTACCCGACTCAAAGCCGACCCGGTGTGGGGCTCGACATGTGCGGCTGCCACCAACGTGCCGCAAACCGCCAGCGACATTCGTGGCTTCCTCAAGCAGAACCTCGACGTCTACGGATTGCGCGCCGCCAATGACAATCCCAACGGCTTGATCACCGGCTATTACGAGCCGGTCTACCCCGGCAGCCTGACCCAGACCGAAGTGGCAAACATCCCGGTGTACGGTGTGCCCGAGGACATGATCATCGTCTCGCTGGACAGCATTTATCCGGAACTCAAAGGCAAACGCCTGCGCGGACGACTCGAAGGTCGCGTGCTCAAGCCTTACGACGATGCGGCCAGCATTGAAACCAAAGGGGTCAAGGCACCGGTTGTTGCCTGGCTGACCGATCCGATGAACCTGCAATTCCTGCAAATCCAGGGTTCGGGTCGTATCCAGCTCGACGATGGCCGCCAGTTGCGCATCGCGTATGCCGACCAGAACGGTCACCCGTATCGACCGATCGGCCGCTGGCTGGTGGACCAGGGCGAGCTGAAAAAAGAAGAAGTGACCATGGGCGCCATCAGCAATTGGGCCAAGGCCAATCCGACGCGCATTCCGGAACTGCTGGGCAGCAACCCCAGCTACGTATTCTTCACCCGCAATCCGGACAGCAACGAAGGACCTCGCGGCTCGTTGAACGTACCGCTGACCGCCGGCTACAGCGCGGCGGTGGATCGCAAAGTGATTCCGCTGGGCAGTCTGTTGTGGTTATCGACCACTAAACCGGACGGTACCGCACTGGTACGCCCGGTTGCCGCTCAGGACACCGGCGGCGCAATTGCCGGCGAAGTCCGTGCAGACCTGTTCTGGGGCACGGGCGATGCGGCCGGGCAATTGGCCGGCGACATGAAACAGCAGGGACAGATCTGGATGCTATGGCCTAAAGGCGCAGCCCTGCCTCAAGTGCCTCAGGTGACCGACAAGCTTTAAAGTCAAAAGACCGTAGGCTCCTACATGATCAGGTTCGCCGCAAAATCGCGGATGAGCATCGATCCTGTAGGAGCTGGCGAAGCCTGCGATCTTTTGATCTGGCTCTTAAACAGAAACCACAAAGAAACTGACGATCAACCCCAGCCCCACCAGCCACATCAGCGACCGCAAAATCGCCCAGTCCGCCAAGTAGCAAATGATGTACAGCAGCCGACTGGTGATGAACAACACCGCCAGCACGTTGATCGTCACCAGTTCGGCATTGCCGGCCAGGTGCGCGACGATCACCGCCGCCGCGAACGCGGGAGTCACTTCAAAACTGTTCAGATGCGCCGCATACGCGCGTCGGCCCAAACCATTCAGTGACTCGAGAAAGTCACGGGGGTCATGGTTGTCTTTCGGCCTGAACCCGCCACTGACCCTGGCGATGCTCGTGCAGATATAGGGCAGGAAAATCGCGATCAAAATGCACCACAGAGCAACCGTCATAACGCAATCCCTTCTTCAAGTTTCAAGAGTCGAGCTCCAGTCAAAACTTCATCACCAGCATGCCGATCAGCACCAGCCCACAAGCTAAGAGCCGCGGCCTGCCGAAAGGTTCTTTCAGGTAACGCATGCCGAACAGCACCACCAGGATCACGCTGATCTCGCGCAATGCCGCCGCTTCGGCAATCGAGCCCAGCTGCATGGCCCACAGCACCAGAGCGTAGCTGAACAACACGCAAAACCCGACCGCCAAGCCCAGTCGCCACTGTTCACGCCAGAACAACATGAAGGCCGATCGTTTACGCACCAGCGCCAGTAACGGGAACGGCCAGGCGCTGAGCAACGTGACCCACACCAGGTAATCCAGCGGATGCGACCAGCGCCGCAACGCCTGGCCATCGATGAAGGTGTAGCAGCCGATGCACAGGCCGATCAACGCCACCACCGGTAGCATCGACCATGGCAATCGCGCACCGCCGCCGCCCTGCCAGAGCAGGCAAAGCATGCCGAACGGGATCAACAGAATCCCGAAGATCTGCTGGTTCGTCAGCACTTCTCCGGCAAAAATCAGCGTCAGTGCCAGCACCACCAGTGGCGACAAGCCACGCATCAGCGGATAGACCAGCCCGAGATCACCGACCCTATAGGCCTGGATCAGCAAATAGCGATAGAGCAATTCAAACGCCGCCGACGCCAGAATCCACGGCCAGAGGTCCAGGGGTGGCAACGCCACGAACGGCAGCATCAGCACGACAAACAGCATTGCAACGCTGTCCATGCAGGCCACCACCAGCAGCCGTTCCGCACTGAATTTGATCAGGGTATTCCACGCCGCGTGCAACAGCGCCGCTACTAACACCAGTGCTGTTGCAAGCACGGCACACTCCTTATTTTGTCCCGCCCTCTGTAGGAGCTGTCGAGTGAAACGAGGCTGCGATCTTTTGCTCCTGGAAAATCAAGATCAAAAGATCGCAGCCTCGTTTCACTCGACAGCTCCTACGGAGTTCAGCTGGATAATTGATTCGCCATATGTCAGCAGCTGTTTATACTGCAAGCGACCACGCCGCACTCAGTTGCGCACAGACTAATTCCAATAATTTCTGCCACCGCCCGCTCTCGTCGAGAACGGGCGTCGGCATGCGTATGCCTGATCAGAGCGTCAAGACTACCGACAGAGACCTTGCGCATGCCACTCGCCTTGCTTGCCCTCGCTGTTGCCGCGTTCGGCATCGGCACCACTGAATTCGTCATCATGGGCTTGCTGCCCGATGTCGCCCGCGACCTTGCCGTCAGCATCCCCCACGCGGGTCTGCTGATCACCGGCTACGCCCTGGGTGTGGTGTTCGGTGCGCCGATCCTCGCGGTCGGCACCGCCAACATGCCGCGCAAAGCCACGCTGCTGGGCATGACCCTGATGTTCATCCTCGGCAACATTCTCTGCGCCCTGGCGCCGAACTACGCCACGCTGATGGCCGCACGAGTGGTCACCGCGCTCTGCCATGGTGCGTTCTTCGGCATCGGTTCGGTGGTTGCCGCCGGTTTGGTGGCACCGAACAAACGCGCCCAGGCGATTGCCATGATGTTCACCGGCCTGACCCTGGCCAACGTGCTGGGCGTGCCATTGGGCACTGCGCTCGGGCAATACGCAGGCTGGCGCTCGACGTTCTGGGCGGTGTCGGTGATCGGTGTGATCGCGGCTATCGCGCAATGGGTCTGGTTGCCGAAGGACATCGCCATGGACAAGGCCAACCTCGCCAGCGAGTTCAAAGTACTGGGCAAGGTCAACGTTCTGTTGGCCCTGGGCATGAGCGTGCTGGCGTCGACCAGCCTGTTCAGCGTCTTCACTTACATTGCCCCCATCCTGCAAGACATCACCGGGGTCAGCCCGCATGGCGTGACCATCATGTTGCTGCTATTCGGGGTCGGACTGACCGCAGGCAGCATGCTCGGCGGTCGCCTGGCTGACAGTCGATTGCTGCCGTCGCTGGTGGGTATGGCGCTGGCCGTGCTGGTCGTGCTGGCCGCGTTCACACAGACCAGCCACTCGGTGATTCCAGCCGCAATCACCCTAGTGTTGTGGGGCATCTTCGCCTTTGCCCTGTGCCCAATTTTGCAACTGCTAATCATCGATCAGGCCCATGAAGCGCCGAATCTAGGCTCAACGTTGAACCAGAGCGCGTTCAACCTCGGCAACGCGGCGGGGGCGTGGATTGGTGGATTGGTCGTTGCCAGCGGCGCGGATCTGGCGGACTTGCCGTGGACCGGCGCGCTGGTCAGTGGCTTGACGGTGCTGACGGCGCTTTTCTACATCTATCTGCAACGTCGCGGTGCTGCTGCGGTCAATGTGTCCGGCTGATAGCTGCATCGCCCATGACATTGCCTTCGCGAGCAGGCTCGCTCCCACATAGGCAGCGTATCCCCCCTGTGGGAGCGAGCCTGCTCGCGAAGAAGCTGACTCGGTGTATCTGCCCAACCTCTATCAACCACCTCATCCCAAGGACCCCGGATGCTTGAACTTGTCGCTGCGTTTATCTGCCTCACCACGCTCCTCACCTACGTGAATTTCCGCTTCATCGGCCTGCCCCCGACCATCGGCGTCATGGTCACCGCGCTGATGTTTTCCCTGTTGTTGCAAGGCTTGAGTTTCATTGGCTACCCCGGTCTCGAAGAACGTGTGCAACAGCTGATCGGCCAGATCGACTTCGGCGATCTGCTGATGAACTGGATGCTGTCCTTCCTGCTGTTTGCCGGCGCCCTGCACGTCAACCTGAATGACCTGCGCAGCTATCGCTGGCCCATCGGTTTGCTGGCGACTTTCGGAGTATTGATCGCCACCGCGGTGATCGGCAGCCTCGCCTATTACATTTTTGCCCTGTTCGGCTGGCACGTAAGCTTCTTGTATTGCCTGCTGTTCGGCGCGCTGATTTCCCCCACCGACCCGATCGCGGTCCTCGGCGTACTGCGGACCGCCAACGCCTCCAAGCCCCTGAAAACCACCATCGTCGGCGAATCGCTGTTCAACGATGGCACCGCCGTGGTGGTGTTCACCGTGTTGCTGGGCATCGCGCAACTCGGCGAAACCCCGACGGTCGGCGCCACGGCCATGCTGTTCGCCCACGAGGCGATTGGCGGCGTACTGTTTGGTGGGCTGATCGGTTACCTGGTGTACCTGATGATCAAGAGCATCGAACAACACCAGATCGAGGTGATGCTGACCCTGGCGCTGGTCATCGGCGGCTCGGCCATGGCGTCGGAACTGCACGTCTCCGCTCCGATCGCGATGGTGGTCGCCGGCCTGATCATCGGCAACCTGGGCCGCAACCTGGCGATGAACGACATGACCCGAAAGTACCTGGACGGCTTCTGGGAATTGCTCGATGACATGCTCAACGCGCTGCTATTCGCTCTGATCGGCATGGAGTTGTTGCTGCTGCCGTTCAACTGGTTGCACGTGCTGGCGGCGAGTTTGCTGGCGCTGGCGATTCTGCTCTCGCGCCTGCTGACGGTGGCGCCGGCCATCGTGCTGCTGCGGCGCTGGCGCACAGTGCCGCGGGGGACGATCCGGATTCTGACCTGGGGTGGTTTGCGCGGGGGTGTTTCGGTGGCGCTGGCCCTGGCCTTGCCGCTGGGTCCGGAGCGCGACTTGCTGCTGAGCATCACCTACATCGTGGTGCTGTCGTCGATCCTGTTGCAGGGCTTGAGCATCGGCAAACTGGTCAAGCACGTGACCAAGGACGAGCCTGCGCCAGCGGCACAGGGCGAGCATCACTGATTACTTTTTGGTCTTCTGCGGGTCGGGCTCCGGGCCTTGATCCGCAGACTTCTTCGGCGGGCCACTCTCGCTGCGAATTTGCGCATGGCTGATCAGCGCGAAGATGAAGCTGCCGCCGATGATGTTCCCCGCCAGCGTCGGCCCGGCGAACACCAGCCAGAAATCCTTCCACGGCAACTCGCCAGCAAACACCAGGTACGAGACCTCGGCCGAACCGACCACGATGTGGGTGAAATCCCCCAGCGCCATGAGGTAGGTGATGAGGATAATGATCCACATCTTCGCGCTCTCCATGGACGGAATCATCCAGACCATGGTGGCGATCATCCAGCCCGACACAATGCCTTTGGCGAACATCTGGCTGGCGTCGTTCTCCATGATCTTGCGCCCGATATCAAGGAAGGCCAGGTCGGTCTTGCTGTCGAAAATCGGCAGATTCAGCATCACATACGCCACCAGCAACGTGCCGCAGAGGTTGCCCACCAGCACCACCGACCACAGGCGTAGCAATCGACCGAAATTGTTCAGTGTGGGTTTGGTCATGATCGGCAGCACCGCCGTCAGGGTGTTCTCGGTGAACAATTGCTGGCGGGCGAGGATCACCGCGAGAAAGCCTGCGCAGTAACCAAAACTGGCGATCACCTTAGAGCCTTCGCCGTCCGGCAGACGGGAATTGAGCAGTCCCATGGCCATCAGCGACAGGCCCATGGTCAGGCCGGCGGCCAACGCCGACCACCACAAGGCGGCGACACTGCGCTCGAGTTCCTGATCGCCCTGGGTGCGGATGATTTCGTGCAGCACCGCCGCCCGCGGCGGCTGGCTCTTGTCGACGTCGTGCTGCTCTTCAGGCGAGAGGTTCGGGGTTTTGCCGTCTTTCTTGGTGTCCATAAAGCTCCTGAACCTGTGGCGTGTCATGTAGGTACGACACGCTGGGTCAGGGTCCGTTCTGTAGGAGCTGCCGAAGGCTGCGATCTTTTGATCCTGATTTTCAGCGGACAGTGACGTCGCCAGGATCAAGGTCAAAAGATCGCAGCCTTCGGCAGCTCCTACGCGCTCGCATTACTCGCTGATGCCGTCGTCCTTGAACTGGTCTTTGACGTACATGATCTCGGTCCGGCCGTGCGGTGCAGGCAAGCCGTCTTCACCCAGATTGACGAAGACAATCTTCTCCACCGTCAGGATGCTTTTGCGGGTGATCTTGTTACGCACTTCGCACTTCAGGGTGATTGAGGTGCGCCCGAACTCGGTGGCGGTGATACCCAGTTCGATGATGTCGCCCTGGCGCGAGGCGCTGACGAAGTTGATCTCGGAAATGTACTTGGTGACCACACGCTGATTGCCCAGCTGGACGATGGCATAGATCGCCGCTTCTTCGTCGAGCCAGCGCAACAGGCTGCCGCCGAACAGTGTGCCGTTGGGGTTGAGGTCTTCGGGTTTTACCCATTTGCGGGTGTGGAAATTCATATTCACTCCTGAGCGTCTTGCCGAATGATGGTGGGCATCATGGCAGAGCCCGACCTAGAGCTCTATCAAGCATCGACTATGGTCTCGATTACCGTTCAGACATTGACCAACAGAAACGCTTTGGAAGTATCGCTCACACGGCTATAATCGCCACCGTTTCAAAACGGTCATCTTCACGTGGCCCGCATGGCCAGTTTTTCAGCTCAAATTCGGATGCCAGAAGTCCAGAGCCAAGGCGCTGTGACGAGTCATAGCCAGCTATGGCGAGGAACAGCAACGTAGGATCTGGGCTTTTGGCGCCGAAGTTGAGCTGAAAAAACTGGCCATGCGGGCCACCTGATACCGTTTTCCCGCCACCTGTCCGAGGGGCGCTGCAGCAGGCTAGACCTGTCAGGCTCGGATGGGGCGTTGCTTGACCGTTATCGGTCAGACACTAAACGCACAACGGCGCCCATTCGCATACATTACGAATGGAGGCTCATCATGAGCGCTGTTATCACGCCTGCAGATTTTAACGATTACAAAGTTGCCGACATGTCCCTGGCTGCCTGGGGTCGTCGCGAAACCATCATCGCCGAATCCGAAATGCCAGCCCTGATGGGTCTGCGCCGCAAGTACGCCGGTGAGCAGCCGCTCAAAGGCGCGAAGATCCTCGGCTGCATCCACATGACCATCCAGACTGCCGTGTTGATCGAAACCCTGGTTGCCCTGGGTGCCGAAGTGCGTTGGTCGTCCTGCAACATTTTCTCGACTCAGGACCAGGCCGCTGCCGCTATCGCTGCTGCCGGCATCGCGGTTTACGCCTGGAAAGGCGAAACCGAAGAAGAGTACGAGTGGTGCCTGGAGCAAACCATCCTTAAAGATGGCGCGCCTTGGGATGCCAACATGATCCTCGACGACGGCGGCGACCTGACCGAGTTGCTGCACAAGAAATACCCAGCGATCCTGGACCGCGTCCACGGCGTTACCGAAGAAACCACCACCGGCGTTCACCGCCTGCTGGACATGTTGGCCAAGGGTGAGCTGAAAATCCCGGCCATCAACGTCAACGACTCGGTGACCAAGAGCAAGAACGACAACAAGTACGGCTGCCGTCACAGCCTGAACGACGCGATCAAGCGCGGTACCGACCACCTGCTGTCCGGCAAGCAAGCGCTGGTCATCGGTTACGGTGACGTGGGCAAGGGTTCGGCCCAGTCCCTGCGTCAGGAAGGCATGATCGTCAAGGTTTCCGAAGTTGACCCGATCTGCGCCATGCAAGCCTGCATGGACGGTTACGAGCTGGTTTCGCCGTTCATCGACGGTATCAACAACGGCACTGAAGCAAGTATCGACAAAGCACTGCTGGGCAAGATCGACCTGATCGTGACCACCACCGGTAACGTCAACGTTTGCGACGCAAACATGCTCAAAGCCCTGAAGAAGCGCGCTGTTGTCTGCAACATCGGTCACTTCGACAACGAAATCGACACTGCTTTCATGCGCAAGAACTGGGCATGGGAAGAAGTGAAGCCACAGGTTCACAAGATCCACCGTACCGGTCCTGGCGCATTCGACGCGCAGAACGACGACTACCTGATCCTGCTGGCCGAAGGCCGTCTGGTTAACCTGGGTAACGCAACCGGTCACCCAAGCCGCATCATGGACGGTTCGTTCGCCAACCAGGTTCTGGCTCAGATCTTCCTGTTCGGCCAGAAGTACGCCGACCTGTCGCCAGCCCAGAAAGCCGAGCGCCTGACCGTTGAAGTACTGCCGAAGAAACTCGACGAAGAAGTGGCCCTGGAAATGGTCCGCGGTTTCGGCGGCGTTGTGACTCAACTGACCAAGACCCAGGCCGATTACATCGGCGTGACCGTTGAAGGTCCGTTCAAGCCGCACGCTTACCGCTACTGATCGACGCTGACTGACCGCTCCCTGTAGGAGCTGCCGCAGGCTGCGATCTTTTAAGATCAAAAGATCGCAGGCTTCGCCAGCTCCTACGGGGGCCAGCGTCCGGCTTACGTGTTTCCAAGGATATGACCATGTCCCAAGACCGTCGCTACAGCTTCGAGTTCTTCCCTACGAAGACCGATGCTGGGCATGAAAAACTGATCGCCACTGCCCGTCATCTGGCGACCTACAATCCTGACTTCTTCTCCTGCACCTATGGCGCTGGTGGTTCGACCCGTGATCGCACCCTCAACACCGTGTTGCAGCTCGAGAACGAAGTCAAAGTCCCTGCCGCACCGCATTTGTCCTGCGTTGGCGACAGCAAGGACGACTTGCGCGGCCTGCTGACCCAATACAAGGCGGCCGGCATCACCCGTATCGTTGCCCTGCGCGGTGACCTGCCTTCGGGCATGGGCATGGCCAGTGGTGAAATGCGCCACGCCAATGACCTGGTTGAATTCATTCGTGAAGAAACCGGCGATCATTTCCACATCGAAGTCGCCGCCTACCCGGAAATGCACCCACAAGCGCGCAATTTCGAAGACGATCTGACCAACTTCGTGCGCAAGGCCAACGCTGGCGCCAACAGTGCGATCACCCAGTACTTCTTCAACGCCGACAGCTACTTCTACTTCGTCGAGCGTGTACGGGCGATGGGCGTGAACATCCCGATCGTTCCGGGGATCATGCCGATCACCAACTACAGCAAACTGGCGCGATTCTCCGATGCCTGCGGTGCGGAAATTCCGCGCTGGATCCGCAAGCAGCTGGAAGCCTACGGCGACGACACCCAGAGCATTCAAGGCTTTGGTGAGCAAGTCATCACCGAGATGTGCGAACGCCTGCTGCAGGGTGGCGCTCCAGGGCTGCACTTCTACACGCTGAACCAGGCCGAACCGAGCCTGGCGGTGTGGAAAAACCTGAAGTTGCCGCGCTAAAAGCCGTTAAAGCAAGACCAAGAGATCGCAGGCTTCGCCAGCTCCTACATCGGGCGTGTTTAATCCCCATAGGAGCTGTCGCAGCCTGCGATCTTTTGCTTTTAACGCCCTTTTATTGTGCAGCACACACTGAGTTAGAGCTTCTGGATCCCATTTCTGGCTCTTTCCGGTTTCTCGTCGTAATCTCAAGTCATGCCTTTGATCGCGCAATTACTGACCATGGTTATTTTTACTTGCCTGAGCTTCGCCGCTTGGGGCGAGAAGCTGCGCATTGTCACTGAGCCGTGGGCGCCATACGTCTATGAGGAAAACGGCAAATCCCTGGGGCTGGACTACGAAACCACGGCCATCGTATTCAAACGCCTGGGGATCGAAGTGGAATGGCAGTTCCTGCCGTGGAAACGCTGCCTGTCGATGCTCGAAACGGGCCAGGCAGATGGCGCGCTGGACATCTTCCACAGCGATGAGCGCGACGCCACCCTGCTCTACCCCGGCGAACCGCTCTCGGAAGTGGAGTTCGTGATGTTCTACGCCAATGAGCGGCCCCACCCTTTTCACACCCTGGCCGACCTGAAAGGGCTGACCATCGGCACGTCCCCAGGCTATCTGTACAGCCAGGACTTCAGCGAATCGACCCTGTTCATTCGCGAACCGGCACCGACCCATGAAGCCAACTTCGGCAAACTGGTGCGCGGGCGGATCGACCTGCTGATCACTGATCGCAGGGTTGGTCAGCACTTACTCGACGAACTGGGCATCCGCGACAAGATTACCGAGAACCCGACCGTCATCAGCCACCAGAGCCAGTACCTGGCAGTACGCCGCAACGCCGGCATGGACTTGTTGGTGCAGCGCTTCGGCGCCGAACTCAAACGCTTCAAGCGCGAGCCTGCGTACGCTGAATTGAGCGCCCGTTATGGCGCCGAACCGGCGGCCGAGATCAGAGCCACCAGAGCCACCGCCGCCAACGGAAAAACCGTTGAGCAGCAGGAAAGCGGCGCGCAGTGATTGCTCTGTTATACTCCGGCCTTCCCGCCAGGCTCACGCCCGGACGCTCGGACTTGTTCAAGGCATCTCGATCCCGCTACAGCGCAGCTTTTCAGCCCGCGCGAGCACTCCAGACGAGCTTTCAAGGCCCAGCAGGACCGGACGGGATTGCGTTCCTCTTAAACGCCATTCGCGCCAGGCAAGACTCCCATTGGGCCAAGCCCTAACTAAAACAGGATTACTCATGTCCTTTGCTTCCCTCGGTCTCTCCGAGGCTTTAGTCCGCGCCATCGAGGCAGCGGGCTATACCGAGCCTACTCCGGTGCAACAGCGGGCCATTCCCGCCGTGTTGCAAGGTCGCGACCTGATGGTCGCGGCTCAGACAGGTACTGGCAAAACCGGCGGCTTCGCCCTTCCGATTCTGGAGCGGTTGTTCCCCAACGGTCACCCGGACAAATCCCAGCGTCACGGCCCGCGCCAACCGCGCGTACTGGTCCTGACCCCTACCCGCGAACTCGCGGCTCAAGTACACGAGAGCTTCAAGGTTTATGCCCGTGACCTGAAGTTCGTCAGCGCCTGTATCTTCGGCGGCGTCGGCATGAACCCACAGGTTCAGGCCATGTCCCGCGGTGTTGACGTGCTGGTGGCCTGCCCTGGCCGCCTGCTCGACCTCGCCGGCCAAGGCAGCGTCGATTTATCCCACGTTGAAATCCTCGTGCTGGACGAAGCCGACCGCATGCTCGACATGGGCTTTGTCCATGACGTGAAAAAGGTCTTGGCCCGTCTGCCGAGCAAACGTCAGAACCTGCTGTTCTCGGCGACCTTCTCCAAAGACATCACCGACCTCGCCGGCAAGCTGCTGCATAACCCGGAACGCATCGAAGTCACGCCGCCGAACACCACGGTCGAGCGTATTGAACAGCGCGTATTCCGCCTGGCCGCCAGCCACAAGCGCTCGTTGCTGGCGCACCTGATCACCGCTGGCGCCTGGGAACAGGTGCTGGTGTTCACCCGCACCAAGCACGGCGCCAACCGTCTGGCCGAGTACCTGGACAAACACGGCCTCAGCGCCGTTGCGATCCACGGTAACAAGAGCCAGAACGCTCGCACCAAAGCCCTGGCCGACTTCAAGGCCGGCGAAGTGCGCATCCTGGTCGCCACCGACATCGCCGCTCGCGGCCTGGACATCGATCAGTTGCCACACGTGGTCAACTTCGAATTGCCAAACGTCGACGAAGATTACGTTCACCGTATCGGTCGTACCGGCCGTGCCGGTCGTTCGGGCGAAGCGATCTCGCTGGTCGCTCCGGACGAAGAAAAGCTGCTGAAAAGCATCGAACGCATGACCAAGCAGAAAATTGCCGACGGCAACCTGATGGGCTTCGATTCCAGCGCTGTAGAAGCCGAGAAGCCTGAAGTCCGCGAGCGTCCGGATGTGCGTAACCCGCGCAACCCACGTGGCCCGCGCGGCGACGGCCCGAACGGCACCGGTGGTGGTGGCGGTCGTAAAGACAAAGGCAAGGACAAGGGCGGCAAGGAAAAACCTGCAGCCACTGGCCGTGGTGATCGCCCGGCGCGTGAACACAAGCCACGCGAAGGCACTCCGGCCCGCGAACAACAGCGTCCAGCACCACGCGCTGCTGCTGCAGACCGTGCTCCGGACGAGTTCCTGGACGACGATATTGATAACTTCGGTAACCGCGTCGACTACGTTCCTCAAGCCAAACCGGCTCAGGGCCGTGGTCGCCGTCCGGGTGCTCCGGCACAAGGCGCCGCAGCTGGCGCAGGTGCAGGTGCTCCGCGCACTGGCGGCGGCGGCAAACCTCAGGGCCGTCAAAGCGGCCCACGCAGCAGCGATGGTGCCACCACCGGCACGCCGCCGGCCAAGCGCAGCGGCCCACGCAATGGTGCTCCACGTGACGGCCAGGCCCGTCGCGAAGAGTCCCGCAACCGCCGCCCAGCCCGTACCGACGACCAGCCTCGTTCGGAACCGGCCGTGCAGAACCCGCGTGGCCCGGCACCGAAGATCATCCATAAAGAGTCGAAAACCGATCGGTTCCCGACTCCTGAGCAACTGGATCAACTGCCAGGCCGTCCGCGCGGCGAGAAACCAGCCTTGCTAACCCGCAACCGCTGATTTAACGCAGTCATAAAAAATGCCCTGGATCTCACGATCCGGGGCATTTTTTTGCGCGCTGCAAACTGCTTTTGCAGGCGCTGGCGAAGCCTGCGATCTTTTGATCTTAAAAGATCGCAGCCTGCGGCAGCTCCTACGCTCTGACACCTTCAAATGTGATGTACAGGTCGACAAGACTAGAGCCCGGGGCAAGTTTTCCGGTTTGACCGAAATCCTCACGCTTGATCGTCGTCGTACCCTCAAATCCAGCACGGTAGCCACCCCAAGGATCCGCGCCCTCCCCTAAAAAGACAGCCTTGATCACGACCGCCTTCGTCACACCACTAATCGTCAGATCACCCAATACATCGGCTGTCTGCTTGCCTTCGGTATTTTTCCCGGTGGGTTGGACACGGGTCGATACGAACCTGGCATTGGAATACTGGCTGATATTCAGGAACTCTTTATCGCCCAGATGTTTGTCACGCTCCGCATGATTACTGAACAAACTGGAAGTGCGGATATTGACTTCAACTTTGCTCTCTTCAACTTTATCAGCATCGAAGCTGAACTTGCCGTCCATGTCCCTGAAAGTACCGGTGATGTAGCTGTACCCCAAATGGCTGACCTTGAAGTTCACGAAAGCATGCTGGCCTTCCTTGTCGATGACATAGTCAGCGGCCATGACCTGGCCGCCGGCCAGCAGGGCCGCGCCCATGACGAGGGTAGAAATGGACTTTTTCAGCATATTCGAACCTTATATCAGCGAGATAAACCGAGAGTCAGTTAGCCCCTCAACGTTGAACAGGAATATGCGTCGGGTTCGTTATCTAGTGATTAATGAGGTCTGTAGGACGTGGTGTAGGAAACATAACAAAGCAGTGTACGAATTCACGAATGCGATTCGCAGAAGCGTCGATTCCCGGGCAATAAAAAGCCCCGCCGGTCGAAAGATTGGCGGGGCCTTTTGTGGGTGTAGCGAACTGCTTTTGTAGGAGCTGCCGCAGGCTGCGACCTTTTAAGATCAAAAGATCGCAGGCTTCGCCAGCGCCTACGGTCTCAGCATTACTTCGCTTTGACACCTTCAAACGTTACATACAACTCAACTGCGTCGGACTGTGGACCCAGGTCCATCATCTTGCCGAAATCAGAGCGCTTGATGCTGGTGGTGCCTTCGAAGCCGGCACGGTAGCCGCCCCATGGGTCCTTGCCTTCACCCAGGAAAGTAGCCTTGACCACGATTGGCTTGGTCACGCCAAGGATAGTCAGGTTACCGGCCACATCAGCAGTGTCTTTACCAGCGGCGTTTTTACCGGTGGATTTGACGCTGGTGGAAACAAACGAGGCTTTGCTCCCGTTCAGGAAGTCTTTGCTGGAGATGTGCTTGTCACGCTCAGCGTTGTTGGTGAACACGCTGGCGGTGTTCACGTTGAACTCGATCTTGCTGTCTTCTGGCTTGGCAGCGTCGAAGCTGAACTTGCCGTCGATATCCTTGAAGGTACCGGTGATGAAGCTGTAGCCCAGGTGGCTGATCTTGAAGTCAACGAAGGCGTGCTGGCCTGCCTTGTCGACGACGTAGTCAGCGGCCATTACGTTACCGGCCGACAGCAGAGCGGAACCGATTGCCAGAGCGGCGAGAGTCTTTTTCAACATGCTTTCTATTCCTTTGGAGTCGAGGTTGAGCTTCAAGCTTTGCGGCCCAGCATTCGCGTCAGGGTCGCATCACGATCGATAAAGTGGTGCTTCAGTGCTGCCAACGCATGGAGACCGGAAAAAATGACCAGCACCCACGCCAGATACAGATGAATCACACCAGCGGTGTCTGCCTGATCCGGTAGTCCGGAAACCAGTGCAGGAACTTCAAACAGGCCAAACACCGGAATCCCGACACCTTCTGCGGTGGAAATCAGGTAACCGGCAATCATCACAGCGAACAGACTGAAATACAGGAACAAATGGCCGAACGTGGCGCCAATGCGCGTCATGCGGCTATAGCTTTCAAGTGCGGGTGGTGGCGGGCTGATGAAACGCCACAGCACCCGTAGAACCATGACGGCTAACAACACCAGGCCAATGCTCTTGTGCAAGTCGGGCGCGTCTTTGCGCCAGACGCTGTAGTAGTCGAGACCGACCATCCACAAGCCCAGCGCAAACAGACCGAAGACCACCAGCGCCACGCCCCAGTGCATGAAAATGCTGACCCAACCGTAGCGCGAAGAAGAATTACGTAGCTGCATTGCCCAAATCCTGTGAGAACTGCGACCAAGACTATCGAGTTATCTATCGATTTAAAGCGGAAAATTTCGCTTTGAAATATCGAGAAATACGATCAAGAGTCTGAAATGGGTGAGTTAAGGAAAGATTAAAGACCCATGCGTAAGAAAAAATGAAGTCCAACTAAAGAACACCTGCGCCATAAGGTTTATTCGATTCTTGATATTGGTTTTCTTCGGGCATAAAAAAACGCGGCATTTCTGCCGCGTTTCTTTAATCCCGAAGCTTACTGCGCTTTGGTATCTGTCACCGGAGTCGCAGCGGGCTTGACCGCTACTTTCTTCGCCGGTTCAGCCTTCTTCACCGGGGCCTTTTTAGCCTCGGTTTTGGCCGCAGGTTTTTTCGCCGCGGCTTTGACCGGGGCTTTTTTGGCGGGTTCGGCTTTCACCGGGGTCGCTGGTTTCGGCGCTTCTACCGGTGCTGGTGCTGGCGCTGGGGCCAGCGCAGGTGTTGGAGCCGGTGCCGGAGCAACCGGAGCCACTGGCTCTGGCGCCTTGACCGGTACCGGTTTGTCGTCAGCACCACCGAACAGGTTGGTGAAGAAGTTACCTTGCTTCGCCGCCACAGCACCGGCCGCCGCTACGGTCGCTGCCGGAACAACTTTCACAGGTTCAAACGACTTGCCGGCCGCCAGGTCTTCTACCTGACTGGCTGCCCGCTGACCGGTGCGCAATGCACCTTCCAGCGTGCCCGGGTACAAGGTGTCAGTGTGTTCGCCGGCAAAGGCTACACGCTGAATCGGACGCTCCCACAGACGCCAGTACTTGCTGATCTGGCCAGGACCGAATGCCAGGTAAGCGCCGCCCATCGATGGGTCGGTGCTGTAGCGGCGGATTTCGTAACCGGTGAACGAACCGCGCGCCTGTGGATAAAAGGCGTGCAGACGGATCAGCACCTGATCGACCATCTGCTTGTCGCCGAAAGCCTGCATCACGCGCGCGTTGTCGCCGGACAGGTTGATCACCACGTTGGCGCCACCCTTCAGCGCCGGCTCAACCCACAACATGCCCAGACCGGCGTTGCTGTAGATCTCGCCGGTCATCCGCGCCTTGCTTTCCCACACGGGCGTCTTGAACTTCAGCATGATCTGGTCGCGCCAGCCGTAGTTAGTGCCCTTGATCGCGCCCATGTGCTGGGCATCCAGCGACGGCGTCATCTGAATCTTGTTCAGTGCGCGCAGTGGCACGGCCACAACGACGTAATCAGCTTGGTAGCCAACGCTGCCGACTTTGACGGTCACGCCGTCCTTGTCCTGAGTGATCGCCGAGACCGGAGAGCTGGTCTTGATGGTTTTCAGTTGTTTGACGAAGGCCTGTGCCAGCACCGGGCTGCCGCCGGGCAGGCGCGAAGCACGCAGGTCACGGTCGGCAACGCCAAGGTAGACGCGGCTTTGCTGTGCGAAGTACAGCAGCGACAGGCGCGACGGTTCGTCATAACGGGTACGAATCTGCTGATTCACCAACTGACGTGCCGTGGCTGGCAGATTCAGACGGTCGAGCCAGTTGGCCACGTTGATCTGGTCCAGCGCGAACAGTGTGCTGTTGGCGGCCGGGTTCTGCGGGTCTGCGATCGAACGCGCCAGATCATCCAGGGTCTTTTCGTAACGTTTCAGCGCTTCGGCGGTGGCCGGCTGTTTGGTCGCCAGATCGGCGGCGGTAAAATATTCACCGTCGATCAGGTAGCCAGGAGTCCGCACGAATTCAGGGGCTGGCGTGGTGGTCAGCTTGAATGTCGAAACGTATTTGTTCAGCACCGGCTGGGTCTTGTCGTTGCCGATCCACTCACTGGTGGCCATACCGGAGCGACCGCCCATGCTCGGTTTGGCTTCCAGCAGGGTGACCTGCCAGCCCTTGTTTTGCAGTTCGTAAGCAGCGGTGAGGCCGGCCAGCCCTCCGCCGATCACGATCGCGGTTTTATCCTTGGCCAGCGCAGACACGCTGAACAGCCCCAACATCACCAGCGCACAGGCGCGCAGCCAACCAGCAGACATTCAGCGAACTCCGGAAATACACGAGGAAATAGCGGTTTTACGAGCCAGACGGCTCAAAGAACCGCGAAGAATACGTCAGCCATCAAAAGGCCGCCAGCGACGTCTATCCACCTATACAAAGTAGCTCAATCCACACAATGGGTTGTCCCCGTGACGCGCATTGCATAGGCTTGCCCGATTGTTTGCCCGCGCACGTCGCGAGCCGCCTCGAGGAGACTGAAAATGGGCCTGAATAATCAGTGGATGCAACGCGATCTCGCGGTGTTGTGGCATCCCTGCACCCAGATGAAAGACCACGAACAGCTGCCGCTGATCCCGATCAAACGCGGTGAAGGCGTTTGGCTGGAAGATTTCGAAGGCAAACGCTACCTCGACGCCGTCAGTTCCTGGTGGGTCAACGTGTTTGGTCACGCCAACCCGCGGATCAACCAGCGCATCAAGGATCAGGTCGATCAGCTGGAGCACGTAATCCTTGCTGGTTTCAGCCATCAGCCAGTGATCGAGCTGTCCGAGCGCCTGGTGAAAATGACGCCGGAAGGCCTGACCCGGTGCTTCTACGCCGATAACGGTTCGTCCTGCATCGAAGTCGCGCTGAAAATGAGCTTTCACTATTGGCTCAACCGCGGCCAGCCAAACAAGAAGCGCTTCGTCACCCTGACCAACAGCTACCACGGCGAGACCATGGCGGCGATGTCGGTGGGCGACGTGCCGCTGTTCACCGAAACCTACAAGGCCCTGTTGCTGGACACCATCAAGGTGCCGAGTCCCGATTGCTACCTGCGCCCGGAAGGCATGAGCTGGGAAGAACATTCGCGCAACATGTTCGCCGCCATGGAACAGACCCTGGCCGAGAATCACGACACCGTCGCTGCGGTGATCGTCGAGCCGCTGATTCAGGGCGCCGGCGGCATGCGCATGTACCACCCGGTTTATCTGAAACTGCTGCGCGAAGCCTGCGACCGCTATGGCGTACACCTGATCCACGACGAAATCGCCGTCGGCTTCGGCCGCACCGGGACGATGTTCGCCTGCGAACAGGCCGGCATCCGCCCGGACTTCCTCTGCCTGTCCAAGGCCCTGACCGGCGGTTACCTGCCGTTGGCGGCCTGCGTGACCACCGAAGATGTCTACAGCGCGTTCTACGACGACTACCCGACCCTGCGCGCCTTCCTGCATTCCCACAGCTACACCGGCAATCCGCTGGCGTGCGCGGCGGCATTGGCGACTTTGGATATCTTCGAAGAAGACAACGTCATCGAGAACAACAAAGCGCTGGCTCAGCGCATGGCCACCGCCACCGCGCACCTGGCCGATCACCCGAACGTTTCGGAAGTGCGCCAGACCGGCATGGTACTGGCCATCGAGATGGTCAAGGACAAGGCCACCAAGGAAGCTTATCCGTGGCAGGAGCGTCGCGGCTTGAAAGTGTTCCAGCATGCGTTGGAGCGTGGTGCTTTACTTCGACCGCTGGGCAGCGTGGTGTACTTCCTGCCGCCGTACGTGATCACGCCTGAACAGATCGACTTTCTGGCCGAAGTGGCCAGCGAAGGCATCGACATTGCGACCCGCGATAGCGTCAGTGTTTCGGTGCCGAAAGACTTTCATCCGGGCTTCCGCGATCCGGGCTAATTGATTTCACTTAAGCTTTCGTGGCGTCAGGGCTGACGCCTTCGCGAGCAGGCTCGCTCCCACAGGATGTACGCGGTCAACTGTGGGAGCGAGCCTGCTCGCGAAGGCGTCGCCATGATCTTCACATGAATTACAGAGACCCAGCATGAGACTGTCCCGCTTCTTTATCGACGCCCCCTTGAGCACCGGCGAACACGAGTTGCCCGAGGCCCAGGCCCATTACATCAGCCGCGTGTTGCGCATGGCCGAGGGTGATGCGCTGCAACTGTTCGACGGTTCGGGCCATGAGTTTCGCGCCACGCTGGTGGAGGTCGGCAAGAAGCGCGTCGTCGTGCAGATTGATGAAAGCTTCGCCGGGCAGGTCGAGTCGCCCTTGCAGATCCATCTCGGCCAGGGCTTGTCCCGTGGCGAGCGGATGGATTGGGCGATTCAGAAAGCCACCGAACTGGGCGTCACTGAAATCACCCCGATCTTCAGCGACCGCTGTGAAGTCCGGCTGAAAGACGAGCGCGCCGACAAACGCCTGATGCACTGGCGCCAAGTGGCGATCAGCGCGTGCGAGCAATGCGGGCGTTCACGGGTGCCGGTGATTCACCCGCCGCTGCTGCTGGCCGATTGGCTGAAGCAGACTCAAGCAGAATTGAAGTTGGTGCTGCATCCGGTGGCCGAGCCGTTGGTGAGTCATGCGAAACCGGCGACGCTGGCGTTTTTGATCGGCCCGGAAGGCGGATTGTCCGACGCTGAAGTCGAGCAGGCCAAGGCTGGCGGCTTTCACGCTGCCCGCCTCGGACCTCGAGTGCTGCGCACCGAAACCGCTCCCGTCGTGGCACTGGCGGTGGCGCAACAACTGTGGGGCGACTTCTAAGACTTAAAAGATCGTCCGAACGCGGCCCGAACCTTCGGCAGCTCCTACAGGGATCGTATTCCAATTGTAGGAGCTGCCGCAGGCTGCGATCTTTTGATCTTATTGCACCGGATCACTCACCGGTTTGGCGATGATTGCCTTCAGTTCGCTGGTCATCGGAAATTCCAGGTTCAGGCCTTTAGGCGGAATCGGCTGCTGGAACCAGCGTTGATAGATGCCATTGATCTCGCCCGAACTGTACAGATCGGCAAGCGTCGAATTCACCAACTCGAGAAACTGCGGATCGCCCTTGCGCACCATGCAGCTGTAGATTTCCCGCGACTGCTCCTCGCCCACCACCACCCAGTTATGCGGATCGCGGGCCTTGGCGCGTTCGCCGTAAAGCAGCGCGTCGTCCATATAGAACGCCGCCGCCCGACCCGACTGCAACATCTGGAAGGCTTCGCCATGGTCCTTGGCGCTGATCACGAACATATCGACCTTGTGATCGACGTTGTAGCTCTTCAGAAACCGTTCGTTGGTGGTGCCGGCGGTGGTCACGACGTTCTTGCCGCGCAGGTCGGCGAAGCTTTTGATGCCGCTGTCCTTCGCCGTGAGCAACTGCCCCTTCACGTAGATAAACCCGTAGGAAAACGCCACTTGCTGCATGCGCTCGGCCGTCACGCCGGTGGAGCCGCACTCAAGGTCGACCGTGCCGTTCTGCACCAGCGGAATGCGCGTTTGCGAGGTCACCAGGTTGTACTTCACCTGCAGATCCGGCAGTTCAAGCTTTTGCTTGATGCGCTCGACAATCTTGCTCGCCAGGTCCACCGAATAGCCCATCGGCTGCCCCGTGTGATCACCCACGTAGGAGAACGGCACCGACGCGTCGCGATAGCCCAGCGTGATGCTCTTGGCATTGGCGACCTTGTTCAGCGTGCCGGTCAGTGGCGCTTCGTTGGCCTGGGCCTGACTGGCGAGCAGCAGGCCGAGGGTGCAGCCGATCAACGTGATTTTTTGCATTGTTATTCTCCGTTGTGGGTCAGTTGATTAGCGGCGGGCGGCGATCACGGTGATTTCCACCAGCACCTCTGGACGGGCCAGTTGCGCCTGCAAAGTGGTGCGGGTCGGCGCTTTGCCCGGTGACAGCCACTGCGACCAGATCTCGTTCATGGCGGCGAAATCACGGCCAATGTCGTTCAGGTAAATGGTCGCGTTGAGCAAATGATCCTTGTCGCTGCCAGCTTCGGCCAGCAACGCATCGATTTTCGCCAGCACTTCGGCGGTTTGGCCGGTGACGTCGGGGCTGTCACCCGGAACCTGTCCCGAGAGAAATACCAGATCGCCAAAGGTCACCGCGCCAGAGAGCCGGCTGTTGCTGTTGATACGGTTAATGCTCATCGGTTTTTCCTTTTCAAGTCAGGCGACGCGGGGGGCGAGGCCCTGCATTTCGATTGAAGGGGTGCGCCGCGCGATCAACTCACTGAGCAACCGAGCGCTGCCACAAGCCAGGGTAAAACCCAGGGCGCCATGGCCGAGGTTGAGCCACAGGTTGCGGTACGCCGTAGCGCCAATCAACGGCACGCCGCTGGGGGTGGCCGGACGCATGCCGGCCCATTCGATGGCGGCATCGTAATCGCCGGCATTGGGTAAGGTTTCCTGCGCCTGGCGCTTGATCAGCGCCAGGCGTTTGGGGTCGAGCGCCGGGTCGAAACCGACAATGTCGACCATCGCCGCCACGCGCAGTTGGTCACCGAGGCGGGCATAAACGATCTTGCGGTTGTAATCGGTGATGCTCAGCTCCGGCGCACGATGTTCGGCGCGGATGGGCAAGGTCAGGCTGTAGCCCTTGAGCGGATACAGCGGCAGGTTCATGCCGGGCAATGCCAGCGCCGGACTGCGATGGCCTGCGGCAATCACCAGTTGCTCGACCGGCAGCACTTGCGAACCCATTTCTACGGCCTGCACCGCACCGTCCGCGTGGCGAATGCCGGTCACCTTGCGCCCGAGCAAAAACTCGCAACGCCCCGACGCCTTGAGTCGAGCCAGCAGTTGCTGGCAGAAAGCATGGCAATCGGCGACTTCTTCGTCAGGCGTATAAATCGCGCCCACAAACGGCGCCTCGGCCAGTGCAGGCTCCAGCTGTGCGCATTCGGCCCGCGACAGCACGTGCTGCTGTTGCGGATCAGCCAGGCCATGGCGAGCGTGTTCGAAACTGGCGGCTTCACGAAACGTCACCAGTTTGCCGTTGCGCCGCCAGTCGAAACCGTCGAGGCGGTCTTCTTCGCGCCAGCCTTGCAGCGTGGACTGGCTCAGCAGCGCCAGACGCAGCAGGTGCGCGCCATTGCGCTGATTCACCGAACGACGGCAGGCCGCCAGGAAGGACGCCATCCAGCGCCATTGCGCCGGGTCCAGGCGTGGGCGCAGCTTCAACGGCGAGTCACCGCGCAGCATCCAGCCAAGCGCCTGCAACGGTACGCCGGCATCGGCCAGTGGCGCGACGTAACGGTAGGACAACTGGCCGCCGTTAGCGAAACTGGTCTCGCTGCCCAACGAATCCCGGGCCTCGATCAGCGTCACGTCGATGCCGTCGCGCACCAGTGCGTAAGCCGTCGTCAGCCCGATGACGCCACCACCGATGATGCAAACCCGCTGAGCCATGTCTGTCCTTAACCGTTGTTGAAACAGGCTTCAGGTTAGGACCAGGTGACAGACCTTGAACAATGCATAAAGATGCCTGCCCCATAAACAAAGGTTATGGACTTGCCATGCGACTGCGACACATCGAGATTTTCCAGGCCATTCGCCAGACCGGTTCGGTCAGTGGCGCCGCGCAGTTGCTGCACGTGTCGCAGCCGGCGGTGAGCAAAGTGCTGCAACACGCCGAGCAGCAACTGGGCTTTCCGTTATTCCTGCGGGTGCGCGGCAAATTGCAGGCGACGCCCGAAGCGCTGGAGCTTGAGCGCGAAGTCGACAAGGTCACCGAAAGCCTGCAAGGCGTGCGACGTCTGGCCCAGAGCCTGCGTCGCGAGCCGGGTCACAGCGTACGGATCGGCGCGATCCCGGCGCTGGCCCTGTCGCTGCTGCCGCCGGCCATCAACGAATGGACTCAACGCTACCCGGACATCGTCTGCGAACTGTCCAGCGCCCACAGCCGTGAGCTGATGCAGAATTTGTTGATGCGCGAAGTGGATGTCGCGCTGACCTTGCAGCCGCCGGATCACCCGGGCCTGAAGGCGCAGCCCTTGGCCTGCGGGGTTTTGGTGGCGCTGGCGCCGTTGGGCTATTGGACCGACGACGCGCTGGGTCAACCGTTGCCGTTGAGCGAACTGGCCGGTGCGCCGCTGATCGGCCTGTCAAGCGCCGACCCGCTGGCGGCCAGGCTCGACAGCTACCTTGAGGCGGTCGATCCGCCGCCACGGGTTCGCATCGCCGTGCAGACCTATTCGCTGGCGCGGGCGATGGTTGAATCCGGTGCCGGGCTGGCGGTGATCGACCCGTTTACCGCGCTCGGCGCGTCCCCCGCCACCACGGCGATTCGACCTCTGGCACCCGCGTTACCGATCACGTTGTATGCGGTCACTCGCGCCGACGAACCGCCACCCCATACCTTGAGCGACTTATTACAGGTGTTCAGCCGACGGGCGCAGGCACAACTGGATCGCCTGTGCCCCTGTGGGAGCGAGCCTGCTCGCGAATGCGGTGGATCAGTCAGCGATGATGTCGACTGACATGACGCTTTCGCGAGCAGGCTCGCTCCCACAGGTTTTTCAAATAGCTGCAGTGCGGTCTACAAGACGTAAAACATAATCGCCACAAAGTGCAGCAAACTCCCGGCGATCACGAACAGGTGCCAGATCCCGTGGGCATGGCGTAAACGACTATCCAGCGCAAAAAAGACAATGCCCACGGTGTACAGCACGCCACCCGACGCCAGCCAGGCGAAACCTGTACTGCCCAACGCCGCCAGTAACGGCTTGACCGCCACCAGCACGATCCAGCCCATCACCGCGTAGATCACGATCGACAGAATCCGCGCTTCCGAACGCGGTTTGATCTCTTGCAGGATGCCAATCAGCGCCAACCCCCAGACAATCCCGAACAGCGTCCAGCCCCACGGCCCGCGCAATGTCACCAGACAAAAAGGCGTGTAGCTGCCGGCAATCAGCAGGTAGATCGAAAAGTGATCGACCTTCTGCATGATCGCCTTCTTGCGACCACGCACGCTGTGGTAAACGGTCGACGCGCTGTAAAGCACCAACAAGGTGAACCCGTAAATCGCCACACTGACGATCTTCCACGGGCTGCCGTCCATGCTGGCAATCACCAGCATCCACACCACCCCGACAACCGCTGCCACCGCCCCAACCAGATGCGTCCAGGCGTTCAATCTTTCCCCGTGATACATGTGTTGCTCACCTCAAGATTCGTTGCAACATCGCGCAAGGCTCAGGCCTTGAGGGTAAAAGCGCAATGTTTCAAAACACAAATCCCCCGTAGGAGCTGCCGAAGGCTGCGATCTTTTGGCGCCTTTGGTGACGATAAAGATCAAAAGATCGCAGCCTTCGGCAGCTCCTACAAAGGCCTGCGGGCCCCGGAAGAATTGGGCACAATCGAGTCATTCCAAAAAGAGTCTGCATCATGCTGATCGATGAAGAGTTGACCCTGAAAAAACTCGAGGTGTTCCTGGCCTTCATGCGCACCGGCAACCTGGCCCGTGCCGCTGCCGAATTGCAGACCAGCAACGTCAGCGTGCACCGGGCGATCCATTCCCTGGAAAGCGCCCTGCGCTGTCCGCTGTTCAAGCACGAAGGCCGCAATCTCACGCCCTTGGAAAGCGCTTATGTGCTGGAAGAACGCGCGCAGAAGCTGATTCAGGACGTGGTCGAAACCGTGCGCCTGACCCGCGAAGCCGCCGGGTTCTCCGCCGAGCGTTTCAAGCTCGGCTCGCTGTATTCGCTGACGGTGAAAACGGTGCCGCAGCTGATCATGGGCCTGAAGATCCGCCGCAGCGAACTCAACATCGACCTGATCCTCGGCTCGAACTTCGACCTGCTCTACAAGCTCAAGAACATGGAAGTCGACGCGATCCTGGTGTCGCTGGACGAGAGCGTCAACGACCCGGACTGCGAGCAGATTCAGCTGTTTTCCGACGACATCTTTCTTGCCACACCGGCTGATTCAAGGTTTGCCCAACGGACCGAAGTTGATCTCGCCGAAGTGCGCGACGAGACATTCATTACGCTGACCCAAGGCTTTGCCACGCACCAGGACGGTAATCGGGTGTTCAAGCAGGCGGGGTTCGAACCGAAGGTGGCGATGCAGGTCAACGACATCTTCACCCTGCTGAGCATGGTCAGCTCGGGCGTGGGTTATGCGTTGCTGCCGGGGCGGATTGCGGCGGTGTATGAGAACCGGGTGAAGCTGATTCCGTTGCAGGAAAAGTATCGGTTGCAGCAGCATATTGGGGTGGTGTTCTTGAAGGCCAAGGAGCGGGATCCGAATCTGTTGGCGTTGCTGGCGGAGTGTCGGATGTATGCCAATCGCCAGGCTTGAGACCGCGGCGCCCCTATCGCGAGCAGGCTCACTCCCACCCTGGAATGCATTCCACTGTGGGAGCGAGCCTGCTCGCGAAGGCGTCGGTACAATCAGCGAAGATCAGCGGGTCAGCCGACAATCCCGCGAACAATGAAGTACAACAACGAAGGCCCAAGCAAGCACCCAAGCCCGGTGTGGAACGTCGCGGTCAACGCGCCATAAGGCACCAACCGCCGATCCGTCGCCGCCAACCCGGCCGTCACACCGCTCACCGTCCCGGCCAGCCCACCAAACACCATCGCCGACCGCGGGTTATCCAGCCCCATCCAGCGTGCGGCCATCGGCGTGCCGACCATCACAAAAATCGCCTTGATCAACCCGGTGGCAATCGACAACGCCACCACATCCGAACTCGCACCAATCGCCGCCCCGGTCACCGGCCCGACGATGTAGGTCACCGCACCTGCGCCGATGGTGGTCATGCTGATCGCGTCGCGATAACCGAACGCCCAGGCCATGCTTGCGCCGACAATGAACGGCAGGATCGTGCCCAGCAGCAGTGCAATCACACCGATCAAACCGGCCTTTTTCGCTTCGGTGGCTTGCACTTCGAACGCCGTGGCGACGATCGCAAAGTCCCGCAGCATCGCGCCGCCCATCAGACCGATGCCGGAAAACAGCGTCAGATCCGCCAGGCCTTTTTGCCCGCCCGTCATCGTGCCGCCGACCCAGGCCAGAACAAGCCCGATGACGATGGCAATCGCCGAACCGTGAATCCGTCCGAACGTCAGGCGCTTGGACAGCACCACCGACACCCACATGATCACGCCGACGAACGCGAACGCGGTAACCAGACTGTTATTGGCCAGCCCCTTCTCAATGAGTTCCCACATATCAGCGACCTCCTACTGGAGTGCCGACCGGCGTTATGTCCGCCGGTTCATCGGGCAACGGTTCGCCTTTGTGAGTCCGGCTGATCAGGGCAATGGTGCAACCGCAGATCACCACCGAGCCGATCGCTGCCAGCACCGCCACCGGGCCACCGTGCAGTGCGGTGACGACGTTCTGTTGCGCGGCCATCGCGACCACCACCGGAATGTACATGGCGCCCCAGAAGCCGACGCCCATTTCGCAATCCTTGGTCATGCCGCCGCGTTTTTGCATCCACAACCGTGCGCAGATCAGCAGGATCATTGCGATCCCGACGCCGCCGACGTTTGATTTCACGCCCAGCAACATGCCGAGCATGTCACCCACGATCACCCCTGCCAGCGTACAAATCGCCAACAGTGCCACACCGTAAATAATCATTGTTGTTGTCCTCAAAGTGCATCGTCGAATGTTGTTTTTGTTGTTCGAAGGCCTGAGTCGGTGTTCTAGGGTTGGCGGCTTCCCTCCTCACGCAACAGCGCCTGCAAGGTATCGAGCCGCGCACCGTCGAAGGCAATCACGGTGCCCTGCTCGAACACCCGGCGCGCCAGCCCGGTCAGCACCGCACCGGGTGGCAGTTCGATCTGTAGACGTACGCCGCGCTCATAAGCGCTTTGTACCGTGCCGCGCCAATCCACCACGCGGCACATGTTGAACGCCAGGTCGTCGCGCAAGGCGTCAGTGTTGATGATGGGCCGGGCGCGACTGCCGCTCAGGTAGCCCAGCGTCGGTGTTTTCAGCTGCACGTTAGCGAAGGCGTCGGCCAGGGTTTTCGCAGGTGTTTCCAGCAGCGGGCAGTGGGACGGCACGCTGACGGCCAGACGTTTGGCCAGACCTGCACCGCGACCTTTGGCCAACTCGGCGACCGCTTTCATCGCGCCATCGCTGCCGGCAATGACCACCTGGTTATCGGCGTTGATGTTCGCCAGGTACACCGGCGTGTCGACGCTGTGAACCTGCGCCAGCAAACTTTCCACCGTGGCCAGATCCAGACCGATGATCGCGGTCATTCCATAGCCTTGTGGATAAGCCTGTTGCATCAGTTCACCGCGCAGGCTGACCAGATGCAACGCATCGCTGAAGCTCAACGCGCCGGCGACCACCGCTGCCGGGTAGGCGCCGATGGAAAGCCCGGCCACGTAATCCGCCGCCAACCGCAACTGGCGTGAAGCGGCGACGCCGGCGATCAACAGGCAGAGCTGAACCGCCCTTGTCGACTTCAACGACTCAGCAGAATCCAGCAGCAATGTATCTTCGCCAAGCACTTCACTCGCCTCGATCACTGTTTCCCGAGGCAAACGATGGAGCATGCCCGGCTGCTGCGCGCCCTGGCCTGGGAACACCAGCAAACTGCTCACGCTGCTTGCTCCTGCGGATTCCACGGATCAATCACCAGAACAGCCTGGCTTGCGCTTTTCAGCAAAACCCGACGTGCAGAGCTGGCCCATTCGCGCAAAGCGACTGCACCGAGTGGAGTCTGCAACTGCATGTCCACTGGGCAGACAGCAGCATCGAGAATCTTCACCAGTGCCTGCGCCCGCACACGATTCAACGGCTGCGGTGTACGCAGGATCAAGTCGAGATCGCTGCCCTCATGCAATGCCTGAAAACCGCTGGCCAATTCAAACCCGGCACTGCCGCTGACACCCCACACCCACTCACAGGAATCGAGCATCGGCCGCAGTTGATTGAGGGCGCGCACTGCCGGCAAATCCCGATCAATCGAGACATGGCAAAGCGCTTCCGGCCGTACTTGACGCTGGATCGCATCGACCGACATCACCGTCGCATACCGCTGCTCACGCAAACGCCCACGCACGCCGACCGCGATGTGATCCGCCGCGCTCAACGCACGCCGAACCACCACCGGTTGACCCGCACTGATCGACTCGATCACCCACGAAGGCGCATCCGCAGGTAACTGCTCCGGGGTCATCCCCCAGAGCAGGTCGTGGGCCAGAAGCGTGTTCACCACTGCTCTCTCAACAGTTGGCGAACCTGGCTCGACGCCGCACGGTTGGTCGCGCCCAAGCGGCTGCTCAGATCTCGACCATGAGCGGCGACATCGCCAATCGCCTGGTTCAGGCATTCAGCCACGCGCGTCAGATCCTCCGCCGTCGGCTGCTCGATCTGTTCCACCGACAAGGTTTCCCAAAGCAGTCCAAGGCTCGCGTAGCTGTCGATGTCATACGCCATCGGCGGCACGCTGGCGGCCAGTGCTTCGAGTTCTTCGACGCTGCGCAACGTCACCCGCGCCGCCGAAGCCTTGCCCATCGCATGCACCATCACGCCCGGATCTCGCAGGGCAATCAGCCGATTAGCCTGATACCCATGAGCGAGAAACGCCCCGGACATCGCCTTGCCCACCAGCAAACCGATCACGGCGTGGCCGGCCAGTCTGGCGCGGGCATAACTGTCCGCGGCACCGGCCAAGGCCTGATGAATGCCGAGTGCTTCTTCGCGACGACCGTAGGCCTGACTCGGCACATCGACGATGGCGATCAAGGCGCGTTTCTGCGATTTATCCAGATCCGCTGCGATGACTTCATCCACGGCTTTGGCCAGTCCCCAACCTTCCAACAGACCGACCTCGCCATTGCGGGCGCGGACGAAGCGGTTGTCGGGATCAGCCACCACCGCGATAAAGCGAACGGGTTGGTCACCCAATACACCGTCGGCAACCTTCAACGAAGCGGGCAAACCATCAACCGGTTTGGCGCCCGCACTCAAGGCGTTGAACCAGTTCAAGCCTCTCAGGGAATACGAACTCATGAGCGCTCTCCTTGATACAGATCGCGAACCGTCGACGGCTCGATTTGCGGCTCGGCGTCCAGACGGGCCAATCGTTGCAGGAACAATTCGGCCTGACGGCTGCGTTGCTGTTCCGGCAAACCTTGCTTGAGCAATTCACCGACCTGCTGCTGAACCTGCGCCACGTCGTCAGCGACAAAACGATCCACCAGACCACTGGCAAAACGTTGCTCGCCACCGGTCAGGCTCCAGATGAAAGGACGATCACGGGAGTCGTATTCCTCAAGCCCGGCTTCCTGTTCGATCACTTGCGGACCGTTGAGGCCAAGCCGCGCTTCCTGAGTCACCAGCAAATAACTGCACAACCCGGCGGCAATCGACATCCCGCCAAAGCAGCCGACGCTGCCCGCCACCACACCCACCACTGGCTGGTATTGGCGCAGATCGACAATCGCCGCATGAATATCGGCAATCGCCGCCAGCCCGAGGTTGGCTTCCTGCAAACGCACGCCACCGGTTTCCAGCAGCAATACGGCGCGAGTGGGAATGCCATTGCGGTTGTCTTCGGCCGCCAGCTCCAGCGCACCGGCAATCTTCGCCCCGCCGACTTCACCGAGGCTGCCGCCCTGAAACGCGCCTTCGATCGCGGCGATCACCACCGGCAAACCGCCGATGCTGCCCTTGGCGATCACCACGCCGTCATCGGCTTGCGGCACTACGCCCTGACGCGACAGCCACGGCGATATGACGCGCTGAAACGGGTCGAGTAATTCGCGGAAGGTGCCCGCGTCGAGCAAGGCTTTCGCCCGTTGCCGGGCGCCGAGTTCGACGAAGCTGTGTTTGTCGAGGAGCGTTGCATTGTCAGTCATGGCCGATCTCCTCAAAGCCTTGTTCCAGACGCAAGCGCACCACGCCAGGCGTCGCGCCGAAGTCGTGGATATCGATGGCCATCGCGGGTGGAGTCTGACCGTCGAACATCCGCGCAAACAGATGCTGCCAACGTTGTTCAGCGCCATTGACCGAGGTCTGCACCTTGATCGTCAGCTTGCCGGCCTGGCCTGGTTCGATCAGCACTTCCAGATCGCCCGAGCCGACACAGCCCACTAGCGTCCGGCCGCGCGGCGGCTGCCCGGCGGGGAATTCAAAAGATAAGGTTTCCATCAGAAAGCTCCCTGGATGATGCCGTCGGCCGACTCGATGCGGTCGATGAACAGGCAGGCTGCGAGCAAGTCGGCAGCACCGCCTGGCGAGGCATTCAACGCGATTAATTGTTGGTCCAGCGCATGCAAACGGCGGCGGCCGGCGAGGCTGGCACTGCCGCCGGCGTCGAGCACGGCTTGGGCGCCGAGTTGCATGGTCTGCAGGCCTTGTTCGCCTGCGCGGTAGAGCACACAGGTGTCGGCAAGCGCCGTCATGATCGCCAGCAAGGCATCGAGCCGGGCGTTCTGCTCGCCATGACCGGCGGCGCGGCTGCGTTTGAGTTGCGGCAGCGCCCGTTGAATCACTGCCGGGAAACCGAGCTGCGCTTCTTCACGGGCACCGCGAGCGCCATAACGCTGCGCGACTTGCGCGCCGTGGCTCAGAGGACGCGGCGCGTAACGGTCGTCGAGCAAGGCCAGGCGTGCGGCGCGCAAGGTAATGGCGCCTGCGCCAGTGGATTCAGGTTCCAGCGCAGTCGCCGCGACCAACAGACCCAAGGCCCAGATGGCGCCGCGATGGGTATTCACGCCGCCCGTGGTGGCGAGCATCACTTCCTCGCCTTCACGACCGATCAGGCCAATGGCTTCGCGCAGCGGTAAACCGACTTCGCCGAACTCGATGGCGGCCTCCGCCATTTCCTTGAACGCCGGCCACAGGGACAGCGCCGAAGCGTGCATCAGCCCGAGGTGCAAATCGGTGTGCGCGCCATTGCCGCGACGGTCGACCAGCGCCGGTTTCGGCGACAGGTCCGCTTCGTCGATCAGCGCGTCCACGGCCAGATCCGCCAGCCGCTCAGCCAGGGACAGGGTTTTCGGTTGCAGGTTAAAGGCGTGCATTACCAGCTCCTGAACTTGGCGGGCGGGTTGTAGAGGCCACCGGACCACTCCACCAGATCGGCCACGCTTTTAGCCGCCAACAGTTCGCGGGTGGCGTCGGTGCGGCGGATGCCGAGGTCTTCGGGCAAGGCGATCAGGCCTTCGCGGCGCATGCGCGCGGTGTCTTTCGGGTTGTGGCGCAGACCGATGACGGTGACTCCGGCCACGGCCGCGATCATCGCCTGACGTTCTTCAAGCGAACGCGCCTTGTACAAATAGGCGATGCCTTCTTCGGTCAGCAGGTGAGTGACGTCGTCGCCGTAGATCATGATCGGCGCCAGCGGCATGCCGCTTTTTCTCGCCACTTCCACCGCGTCGAGGGTTTCGACGAAGGTCGGTTTGCCACCCTCCTGGAAGGTCTCGACCATTTGCACCACGAGTTTTTTGCCCCGCTCCAGCAGCGCTTCGGGCGCATCGTCGTGGCGCATGTCGAGCCAGGCCGGCGTGCCATGACGGCGACCACGCGGATCATGGCCCATGTTCGGCGCACCGCCGAAACCAGCCAGCCGTCCGCGTGTCACGGTCGAGGAATGGCCGTCGCCATCGACTTGCAGCGTGGCGCCGATGAACAGGTCTACTGCGTATTGCCCGGCCAGTTGGCAGAACATCCGGTTGGAGCGCAGGGAGCCATCGCGCCCGGTAAAGAACACGTCGGGCCGGGCGGCGATGTAGTTTTCCATGCCCAATTCGGTGCCGAAGCAATGCACGCTTTCGACCCAACCGCTTTCGATGGCCGGGATCAAGGTTGGGTGCGGATTGAGGGTCCAGTTGCGGCAGATCTTGCCCTTCAGGCCGAGGGATTCGCCGTAGGTCGGCAGGATCAATTCGATAGCAGCGGTGTTGAAACCGATGCCGTGGTTCAGGGACTGGACGTTGTGTTTTTCGTAGATCCCGCGGATCGCCATCATCGCCATCAGCACATGCACAGGCTTGATGTGGCGCGGGTCGCGGGTGAACAGCGGTTCGATGTAGAACGGCTTGTCGGCCACCACCACGAAATCTACCCAGGACGCGGGGATGTCGACGCGGGGCAACTCGCTGACATCGTCCACCAACTGATTGACCTGAACGATGACGATGCCGTCGCTGAAGGCGGCCGGTTCGATCAAGGCGGGCGTGTCTTCGGTGCTCGGGCCGGTGTAGATGTTGCCAGCACGGTCGGCCATGAAACCGGCCGAGAGCACGACGTTGGGGATCAGGTCGACCACCAGTCGCGCATAGAGCTCGATGTAAGTGTGGATCGCACCGATTTCCAGCAGGCCGTCTTCCAGCAACTGGCTGATACGCAGGCTCTGGGTGCCGGCGAAAGAGAAGTCGAGTTTGCGGGCGATGCCGCGTTCAAACAGGTCCAGATGCTCGGAACGTCCGACGCTGGGCATGATCATGTGCAGATCATGCAGCTTCGCGGGATCGGCCTTGGCCAGGGAGCGGGAGAGGAAATCCGCCTGCTTCTGGTTATTGCCCTCCAGCACCACACGGTCGCCGGGCAGGATCAAGGCCTCCAGCGCCGCAACGATTTTGTCGGTGGGCAAGACCACACCGTCGGCGAGACCCCGTACCAGCTCGAGACGCCGCTGCTTTTCGCTGCGCCGCCGCGTCCATCGCGAGTCGGGGGATATTGTTGTTGTCATGACCACTCCACGGGTTCGCTGTCGTGGAGTCACCTTAGGAGCGTTTGGTGGGGGGCATCAATCAAGCAGAGTGTTGGATTGTTACGGTCAGGGTAATGGTTGGTCTGGTTTTCTTTTGTGTGAGTTAAATCCACCCCTCACCCTAACCCTCCCGAAACGTCGGACCGCCCCAGAGGGTAGAGGGGACTGACCGAGGTGTTCTTGGAGCTACATTGACCTGAGATATCGAGTTGAACTCAGGTTTTGAAAAGCTTGAAGATCGGCTCCCTTTCCCCCTCTCCCCTCTGGGGCGGTCCGACGTTTCGGGAGGGCTGGGGTGAGGGGTAGATTTCGAACACACCTAGTTTTTGTGTTGAAACACCTGTCCTGAGAAAGCTCCACAGCAATCATCGACAAGTCCCAAAAAAGGACCGATCAGTCCCTTTTTTGGACTCTTCAACCTTCGCCAGCCAAATGGGGTTTTGTGTTTAAAAGTTTGTCCGCAGGAGCGGTGTGAGGCTACGCCGTCTGGCGTCGCTGCCTACAGCAAAGCCGGAACCCGCTGACTGGTGCGGTTTTGCGTTGATCTTTATCGTTTGTGTGTCGCTGCCAACCTCAGCGACCGGGCCTGGAATCCCGAGGTGTTAACGAGGCAAAAGCGCCTTTCATAACGTATGCTTGCGCACCTTTAATGTGTGCACTCCGTTATGGCGGCTGTGCGCGGGAGACCTTAGTGTCTGTCGGGTTTTGTCCGTTTGCCCGGGTTCCAGCCCGCGTACAGCTGCCACCCCTTCGGCTGGAACCGAATGGAGCAGCTGAAACTCATTAAATGGAGCTTCACTATGTTCAAACCAACTCCCAATCCCCCGGAAACCGACACCGGTTCCGAAGCATCCCTCGAAGCCGAAAAACTCAAGGAAGCCGCCGACCGCGTCTTTTCCTACTACTTCCCGCCCCCTGAAAAACCGGGCAAGCGCCGCAAACATCACCTCTTCAGCGTCTCCCCCGATATCGACACCGAAGCCCTTCTGGCCAATGCATCCGAAGACCTGCTGTCCATCAGCGCCATTGCTGCAGATCTGGCGGACGATGTGGAAGGCTCACGCCGCTCTGTAGCCTTGGCGCTCAGCCGCATGGCGGATGGGGTGCAGTTGTTGGTGGAGCGGGCGCTGGATCACTATGAGGCGTTGCAGATGCAGTTGCGGGATCAAGCAAAGGTTTAGCCTTCAGGTTTGAGGTGAATTGACGGCCGCCATCGCGAGCAGGCTCACTCCCACAGGAGGTTTGTGTACGACACAGATCAAATGTGGGAGCGAGCTTGCTCCGGGCGGCGTTCCGACGATGGGGCCAGTCAGATCAACCCAGCGATTACGAGCAACTCCTCCAGAGCCAACAAATTCGGCACCTTGGCCACTTGCTCCCCCACCTGCACCGCCGCCTGTTCCAGCGAACACAACGGCACATCCACATAGCTCAACTGGCTATCAAGCTTGTAAGACCGCGGAATCCCCTGCACCAGCAAGGCGATGAATTTCAAATCGGGCCGCCCGCCGAGCGCATTGAGAATCACAATCCGCGCCCGCTCACCGATCACGATTTTCTGCCCACATGCCGACTCGAAACTCAGCAACGGAATCTGCCGGTTCCGCCACATGACCCGCCCGAGGTACCACGGTGGAGTGTCGAGGTCGAAGGCGCTGGGTTGGTAATCGATAAGCTCCGCAACAGCGACGTTGGGCAGGATCAGGTTGCGGTCAGCCAAGGGCAGCAGCAGGCCGGTGAGGTTGCTGGTGCGGTGTTCAAGCATGGGTTTTGCTCCACAGGGTGATGCTTTCGAGTAGCACCGATTCCTGGTACGGCTTGCCAAGGTAGTCGTTGACGCCGATGGCCATGGCGCGGTCGCGGTGTTTCTGCCCGGTGCGGGAGGTGATCATGATGATCGGCAGGTGCTGCAGACGTTCATCAGCGCGTACCTGGGTCGCGACTTCAAAACCGTCCATGCGCGGCATTTCGATGTCCAGCAGCATCAGGTCAGGCATGTGGTCTGCAAGCAGCAGCATGGCGTCGACACCGTCCTTGGCGGTCAGCACGTTCATGCCGTGGCGTTCCAGCAGACGGCTGGTGACCTTGCGCACGGTCACCGAGTCATCGACCACCAGCACCAGCAGCGGTTTATGCGGCTCGACCTCCGCGTCCTGAGTCGCTGACTGTTGCGGCACGCGGGCCTGCATCGCGCGGATCGGCGCCAGCAAGTCGAGAATCAGCACCACCCGCCCATCGCCGAGAATCGTGGCCCCGGACAAACCCTGCACCGCTGCAAACTGCGGGCCGAGGCTTTTGACCACGATCTCGCGAGTGCCAGCCATGGAGTCGACTTGCACCGCAATGTGCCGCTCGTTGCACTGCACCAGCAACACCGGCAGCGGCAGGCTCTGCCCCAGCAGTTTCGGGCGGTGGCTGGTTTTCAGCAGTTCGCCGAGGTAACACAGTTCATAGTGTTGCCCGGCGTATTTGTAGGTCGGCGGATCGAGCCGGTAATGCCCTTCAAGTTCGTTGGGCAACACGCGAACGATGCCGTCGATGGTGTTCAGCGGGATCGCGTACTGATCATCAAAGCACTGCACCATCAGCGCCCGGTTGACCGACACGGTAAACGGCAGGCGAATCCGGAAGTGCACGCCCTGCCCCGGCACAGAGTCGATGCTCATGCTGCCGCCGAGCTGCCGGACTTCTTCATGCACCACGTCCATGCCGACGCCGCGTCCGGAAATCTGGGTGATTTTCTCGGCGGTGGAGAACCCCGGTTGCAGGATGAATTGCAGTACATCGCGGTCGCTGATGTCGTTGTCCGGGGCCAGCAACCCGCGCTTGATCGCCTTGCGCCGCACCGCGTCCAGCGGCACGCCGGCCCCGTCGTCGCGGATGTCGAAAATGATGTCGCCGCCCTCTCGCGACAGGTCCAGGGTGATACGACCCTGAGCCGGTTTACCCGCCGCGATGCGCACCTCGGCGGATTCCAGGCCATGATCCACGGCGTTGCGCAGCATGTGTTCCAACGGCGCGGCCATGCGTTCGAGGACGTTGCGGTCCATCTCGCCTTCGGCATTGCCGACGATAAATTCCACGTCCTTGCCCAGTTCGCTGGAGACCTGCCGGACGATCCGCTTCAAGCGCGGCAGCATCCGTTCGAACGGCACCATGCGCGTGCGCATCAGGCCTTCCTGCAATTCGGTGTTGATGCGGCCCTGCTGTTGCAGCAGGTTCTCCGCGTCCTGATTGCGTCGGTCGAGGGTTTCCTTGAGGTCGAGCAAGTCGGAGGCGGATTCGAACAGCGCGCGCGACAGTTGCTGCAACTGTGAGTGGCGATCCATTTCCAGCGGATCGAATTCTTCGTAGCCCAAGCGTTCGGCTTCGACTTGCTGGCGGCTGAGAATCCGCCCTTGGGTTTCAGTATCGAGACGACGCAACTGGTCGCGCATGCGCTCGATGGTGGTTTCCATTTCGCTCAGAGTCACACGTGCATCGTTGACCTGTTGTTCGATCCGGCCACGGAAGATCGACGTTTCGCCGGCCAGGTTGACCAGATCGTCGAGCAGCTCCGCCGAGACCTTGACCATGTCCGCGCCGGCATCGGGTTGTGGTGCCGGCGTCTCGACTTTCGGCGTTGCGCTCGCCGCGACCGGTGCCAGTGCTTCGGGCACGGCCGGATGACTGAAATTCTTGATCGCGTCGATCAGTTGATCGGCGAGCGGCAATGGCTGACCGGCACGGGTCGCGTCGAGCATCTGCGCCAGTCGGTCGTGGCTGCTTTGCAACAAGCCGAACAACGCGGCGGTGGGTTGCAGCACGCCAGCGGACAGGCCTTCGTAGAGGAATTCCAGCTCATGGGCGAGGTCGCCAATCGGCGCGATTTCCACCATCCGCGCGCCACCCTTGAGGGTGTGTAAATCACGCAGCAGGGTTTCCACTTCCTGACGATTCGAAGGCTCGGCCTGCCAGCGCACCAGCGCTGCGCCGGAGTTTTCGATGATGTCGAAACCTTCTTCGAGGAAGATCTCCAGAAGCTCCGGATCATGCCCTGGTGAATCCTCGGCCCGTGCCGGTTCGACCGTTTCAACAGTGCTGGCGTTGCCCTGGCGAAACTCGCGAATGGCCTCGATCACCTCACCCGGATCGCCCAATGGCCGCTGGTTCTGCAACTGATCAAGCAGCTGCTCGAGCCGGTCATGACTGTGTTGCAGCAGGTGCGCCAAGGCTTCGCTGTAGGCGTAACGGCGGTCCACCAGCCCTTCATAAAGGCTTTCCAGTTCATGGGCCAGCTCACCGACCGGCTCGACCTCGGCCATCCGCGCACCACCCTTGAGGGTGTGCAAATCTCGCTGCAACGACAACAACGGCGCGGCGTTGTCCGGGTCGCTCAGCCAGCGCTGCAAAGCCTGACCGGCGCTTTCGAGGATATCCACCGCCTCTTCGAGGAAGATCGAAACGATCTCATCGTCCAGCTCAACCTGGGTCGCGGTCTGTTCCAGTTCGGCCGTGGCACTGCCCAGTTCCCGGATGCTCAACGTGCGGCTGCCATCGCTGCGAATCAGCCCCATCGCCGACGGATCCAGGCTCTCATCGAGCAACCCGCGCAAGGCCCGAATGCGTTCCGGTTGGGGGCTGACTTCCTGGCCGGCGGCCAGTTCGTCGAGCATGTTGATCAGCGCTTCATGGGCACTTTGCGCCTCATGGAAAAACGCCTCGCTGACCGCCAGGCTGCTTTCTTCCACCGCACCATAGAGGTCGAGCAAGGCTTCGCAGAGTTCATCCACCGGATGCAGATCAGCCAGGTGCGCGCCTTCGCCGAGGGTGGTCAATTCGTCCAGCAATGCGCTGAGTTCCTGACGCTCGCCGGGATGTTGCTGCCAGCGCTGCAACAGGCTTTCGGCGTCCAGCAGGATGTCCATGCCTTGGGCGAGGAAGTTGTTGATCAGTTGCGGATCACGCTTGATGCGCAACCCGGTATTCGGTGCACTCAGGAGCGTTTCCAGCCGCTCGGCCAGCAACGCCTGGGTTCGCTCGATCAATGAGCGGGCGCCGGGAATCTGCGCCAGTGGATCACGCTTGAGCTGTCGCAAACCGAGACGGAACAAGCCTTCGGCTTCGAGCAGCAGTTCGACTTCGTCCAGGTCGAGGGCGATCAGGTGCGCCTTGTACTCCCGGGTCAAATGATCCAGCGGCCTTGCCAGCTCGGCGATCGGCAATACGCCAGCCATGGAGGCGCTGCCCTTGAGGGTGTGCAGCGCCCGCTGCAACTCGTCGCTGGCCTGCAATGGCACGTGCTCGGCGGCTTTATCGAGGAAACGGTTGAGGCTGCCCAAATGGGTTTCGGCTTCGTTGCGAAAAATCTCAAGCAGCAGCGGATCGAGGGCGGCGACGTCCTGTGCGTCCTCGTCGGGTATCGGCTCATTGCCCTTGGCCAAGGCGTGGGCGCGTGCGGCCAATTGGTCAACGTCGTTGCGCTGGCGCTGGGCATGGTGGGCAAACTCGGCCACCAGTTCCGGCAGCAGATTCAGCGCATCGCTCAGCAGTAGTTGCACCGCCGGCCCTGGCGGAACGCTGCGTTCCAGTACGCGGTTGAGCAGGTTTTCCACGGCCCAGGCCAATTCGCCCAGCACCAACGCGCGGACCATCCGGCCACTGCCCTTGAGCGTATGGAAGGCCCGGCGCAGTTCGCTCAGGGCCGATTTGCTCTCGGGATCGGCCGACCAGCGCGGCAGGTACTCCCGGAGGATTTCCAGGACTTCATCGGTTTCTTCGAGGAACACTTCCCGCAGCTCATCGTCCACCGGTTCTTCACCGGTGGGTGGCGGTAACAGGCTTCCCGGGGTGGTCAGGGAGGGCGGGTTGACGGAGGACACAGGGCTGGCCAATACATCGGCCAGCGACTTGACGGTCTCTGGGTCGTCCAGTTCCTGCAGATCCTGCATGACCTGCGCTTCACTCGGGCTGAGCACATCTTCAAGCACCGGCACCTGCTGCTCGCTGGGGAAAAACCCGAGCGCGGCCAGGCTTTTTTCCGCGACGTCGAGCAACTTTTCGCCCGGCGCTTCGGGGTCGTCGCTGAGGCGCTCCAGGTAATACTCGATGCTGGTGATGACGTCGGCCAGGCTGTCCAGCTCCTGCCAGCCGGGGTGATCCGGATCCAGCAGCAGGTGCTCGCGGATGAAGTGGTTGCACGTTTCGATCAGGCTCGCCGCACGGCTCAACGGAATCATCGCCAGCGCACCGCGCACTTGGGTCAGCAAGGCCGGCAATGGCTGCAAGTGCTGGCGATCCCAGTCGGCGTCGATGTAGTCGACGATCATGTCCTTGGCCTGTTGCAGGCAGATGCGCGCTTCCTTGATCACGATTTGATGGATCTGTGTCAGGTCGGTGGTCGGCAGGCGGCTTTCTTCCTGGCTTTCCGGCTCGACGGTGCCGACCATGCCGGCCAGCGTCGCTTCGACGTAGAGCAAGGCCCCGGCAACGTCCATCAGGATCGCGTCGTTGGGCTCACGCTGGCCCTGGGCGAGGCTCAGCACCACCGCCAGTTGATCGATGATGACCTTGCGTGGCTGGCCGAAACCGAGCACCGCCAGGGTGTCGGCGATTTGCCGCAGGGGCGCCAGCAGGCTTTCGAGGTCCGAGGTGTGTTGGCGGTCGCTGCGCACGAACAGGTCGAGGCGCTCCTTGACCCGCACCAGCTCTTCACACAAAGCGGCCAGCACCGAACGCATGGCATCGCGGTCGGGACCGGCCAGCCGTGCTCGTTCTTCGTCGACCATCGCGCTGTCAGGCAGCGCGTCGTCCAGTCCGTAGCGATCTTTCATGGTCAGCATCTGCCCGGTGGGATGTTCGGCCTTGGCAATGTAGAACAGCAAACTCTTGAGTAACTCTAGCGGCGCCGGCTGATTGATGCCCGGCATGCCCTGTTCGAGCAGGCGCTTCAGTTCTTTGTCGGCCTCCTTGAACAGACTGCGCAACGCCGGACTGTTAGCAATCGAGCCACCGCGCATGCCTTCGACCAGCGCCGAGGCAACTTGCCACAACGGGCTCAGGGGCGCGTTGCCGCACAGCCCTTCGAGGCGCGCAAAAACCTTGGTCAAGTAACCGAGATTGGTTTCGCCGTCCTGCTCACGCAGCAGTCCGACCAGGGCCATCTGCAACATTTGCCGCCACTTGCGCAGCATGTTCGGTAAATCCGCCGGCTCCAGCAGCGCCAGCGACTCTTCGTCCAGGGGTGGCAGGTCCGGCAATTGCGGGCTGAACAGGCTGGTTTCCGACAACAGGCTTTCGCCACGGGCGCTGCGCAGATCGTTGATCAGTGGCAACACAACCAGCGGCAGGTCGCGGCGCGCACCTTGTACCCGATCAAGGTAAATCGGCAGCTGCCCAAGGGCTTGCAGCAACAGGTGGAGCGTCTCATCGCGATGACTGACGCGGTTCTGTTGCAAGGCGGTGGTCAGATGTTCCATCTCTTCGGCGAGCAGCGCCGCGCCGTAGAACTCGACCATCTGCAAACTGCCGTGAACCTGATGGACGCATGCCAGGCATTCACTGAGGGCGTGCGTCGCCTGCGGGTCATCAAGCAACGTTTCAATCGCCTGGTGAGCCACTTTCAGCGTTTCGGCAATCTCGCCTTTGACCCACTCGAGGGCCACATAGTCGTGCCGATCACCCATAACCACTCCAAATCACTGCTCTACTCAAAAAACGCATTCGCTCGCAGGCGTTTCACACTTTATCCGCAGCCGCAGCCGCAGCCTGGGCGGCCGGCAAGGTGAAACCGGACACCGAACGCCGCAGCTGGCTGGCCATTTTCGCCAGGTTGCCAATGCTCTCGGCGGTGGCCGTGGAGCCGGACGAGGTCTGCGTGGTGATCTGCTGGATCACGTTCATCGTCAGGGAAATCTGACCGGCCGAGGACGTCTGTTGCTGCGCGGCGTTGGAAATACTCTGGATCAACGCGGCGAGGGTCTTCGACACGCCTTCGATTTCTTCCAGGGCCACTCCGGCATCCTGCGCCAGACGAGCGCCACGCACCACTTCGGTGGTGGTCTGCTCCATGGAAATCACCGCTTCGTTGGTGTCGGTCTGAATCGCCCGCACCAGGGTTTCGATCTGCCGGGTGGCGGCAGACGAGCGCTCGGCCAGCCGCTGGACCTCATCGGCGACCACCGCAAAACCACGCCCGGCATCACCGGCCATGGAGGCCTGGATCGCCGCGTTGAGCGCAAGTATGTTGGTCTGGTCGGCAATGTCATCGATCAGGCTGACAATGTCGCCGATTTCCTGAGAAGACTCGCCAAGGCGTTTGATGCGCTTGGCGGTGTCTTGAATCTGCTCGCGAATATTGTCCATGCCGTGGATGGTGTTGTGCACCACCTCATTGCCCTTGTTGGCGATTTCCACCGAGCGCTCGGCCACCGCTGAGGATTCGGCGGCGTTGGCCGAGACCTGATCGATAGACTGGGCCATGTCGTTGATCGCGGTGGACGCTTCGGCAATCTGCTGCGCCTGATGCTCCGAAGCCTGGGCCAGGTGCATGGCGGTGGCCTGGGTCTCCTGCACGGCAGCAGCGACCTGGCCAGCGGTGAGGTTGATGGTCGCCACCAGATCGCGCAATTGGTCCACGGAATAGTTGATCGAGTCGGCGATGGTCCCGGTGAAGTCTTCGGTCACCGAGGCGGTCACGGTCAGGTCGCCGTCCGCCAGGTCTTCGATCTCGTCGAGCAGGCGCATGATCGCGTTCTGGTTACGCTCGTTCTTCTCGGCCGTTTCGCGCAGCTGACGATTGGTTTCCCGGACCATCACCAGGCCAATGAGGATGATCGACATCAGCGCCAACAGGCCCAGCACGTAGCCGCCAATGGTGTCAGTGCTGCGCCCGCCGGCCAGGTTTTCGAAACCGCCGGCCAGGTGCGAGGCTTCCTCGAGCAGGGTCTGCGACAGGGTGAAGATATTGGTGGCCGATTCACGGACCTTGAACAGCTCCGGCGAGGTTTCGAGGATTTCATCCACCGAACCCGAGACGAATTCGAACAACTCGGAAATCTCGATCAACCGCGCGCGAGCATCGCGGTCTTCAACCTGGCTGACTTTCAGTGACGGATTGCCCTGGAGCATGCCGTTGAGCACCTGGCCGAATCGCGCAGCATCGCGACCGAAAGCGTCGGCGGCCTGCTGCGAGTTTTCATCACCGGACAGCACGGTGTTCACCGCACCGAGAATCCGCTCAGCCAATAGCGACTGACGCTGCGCCATGGCCACCTGCGCGGCCGGGGCCCCGCGCTGGAGGAGCGTTTCGACGACTTTTTCGTACTCGACCTGCAACTGCGGCACGGTTTCGGCCAGGGTCGCGGCGACTTGATGCAGCGACAGCACGGTCTGTTCGCTGGAGAGGATCGCGTCGGTGTTTTTCAGCAAGCGTTCCCAGTCCAGTTGCACGGCGCGCATTTCCGGGCGCACGGTGGATGGCGCTGGCGGCAGGCCGGTGGCTGAGTCGCCTTTCTTCAGATAGCCCCAGCGTTGGGCAAAGTCATTGCGCGCATCGCTCAGCAGCTTGAACGCCGCCGCCTTGCCGGCAGCGGCTTCGGTGGCGTTCTTGGCAATGCGCTGGGACAACACGCGCAGCTCACCGGCGTGGCCGATGTACTGTTTGTCGTACGTGGCCTGGGTGTTGAGGTACGCGAAGTTGGCGAACAGCAGCATGATGAAGACGATCAGCGCGATGAACAGCGCGATGATCTGTGACCGGCTGCGCGACCCTTCTGGCTTGCCTGTTTTTGCTTTTATCATCGGTCCTCGCCTGTTAACCAACACCTGTGAACCTTGCCGAGAACCCTGTGGGAGCGAGCCTGCTCGCGATTCAGGCGCCGCGGTGCATCAGAAAAACCGCGTTATCGTTCAATCGCGAGCAGGCTCGCTCCCACAGGGGATGGTTCGGCGGTCAAATGGCCACGTTCATGAATCCTTGTGACTGCACCAATGCAAACGGGCTGAACACCTGCCAGGTCTGCTCACGCTGAAACCGGCCTTTGATGAATGGTGCAATCGGGCCGCTCAAGGTATCTACCGGCTCAAGGCTGTCCTGGGCAAAGTGCTGCAAGCCGAAAACTTCATCGACCATCAACCCGGTAAACACCTCGTTATGCTCCACCACCAAGACCCGGCGCTGCTTGCGCACAGCTGACAGCTCATGCCCAGGCTCGTTACCAGAAAAGAAGCCACACAAATCGATGATCGGTAACAGACGCCCGCGCAGGTTGGCCACGCCCTTGACCCAGGGTCTGACCCCCGGCAGCTGGGTACACCTCGGCTCGTGCAACACTTCGCTGACCTCGCCCATCGGCGCGACGTACCAGTGTTCGCCCAGACGGAAGCCGATGCCGCTCCAACTGTCTTGTCGGGTCGGCTGGGACGGCAAGTCCGCCGCCAGCAGACGACAACGCTGGTCGATCTGCAGCAGCAGTTCGAAAGCCGTCAGCGACTCGGTCATGGCCGGACGATCAACCGGCCAGCACGTTGTTCAGGGTTTTGATCAGGGTTTCTTCGTCGACCGGTTTGGTCAGGTAGTCCTTGGCGCCCTGGCGCGTGCCCCAGACCTTGTCGGTTTCCTGATCCTTGGTGGTGATGATGATCACCGGGATGTGCCCGGTTTCCGGGTCTTTGGTCAGCTGACGGGTCGCCTGGAAACCGTTGAGGCCAGGCATGACGATGTCCATCAGCACCGCGTCGGGTTTTTCCTGACGGGCCAGCGCCACGCCGTCGGCGCCGTTTTCGGCTTTCAACACTTCATGACCGTGCTTTTCCAGCATGCCGGTCAGTTTGTACATTTCGGTCGGCGAATCATCGACGATCAGAATACGTGCCATGGTCTTCCCCATTTTTGTCGACGCCGGGCCCACTGGCCGAGCGTCACTGTGCGTGTCCTACTGCGGCAAAACGGCGGCGAAGCCCGGAACATGGGCCTGGATCGCGTTCAGCAGTTCTTCCTTGCTGAAAGGCTTGGTCAAAAACTGGTCGGAGCCGACGATGCGCCCCTTGGCCTTGTCGAACAGCCCGTCCTTGGACGACAGCATAATCACTGGCGTGGACTTGAACGCACTGTTGTTCTTGATTAAAGCGCAGGTCTGATAACCATCCAGACGCGGCATCATGATGTCGACAAAGATGATGCCAGGGTGATTGTCGGCAATCTTGGCCAGGGCATCGAAACCATCGATGGCGGTGATCACTTCACAACCCACGTTCTTCAACAACGTTTCGGCGGTGCGGCGAATCGTTTTCGAATCGTCGATCACCATGACCTTCAAGGCGCTGGAATGCTGTTCCATATTTGCTCTACCGTCGCCTTTGCGAATCAAATTGTCCATTTCCGATAACCGGAGGCTCGAAACCCTTGATGTTTAAGGGCCGGAACGATATGGCAGCCTTTTTAGCACAGTCTCCAAATGCAATCTATCGGGGGACCGGCGCGGTGGTTTTTCCTTGACCGGGAACACACTCAGCGCCACTCTGACGCCACTTTTGCAGGTCACTGCGACCCACCCAATTTCGAGGAAAAACCCATGAGCGTTCGCGTCGGGATTGTCATGGACCCTATCGCCAGCATCTCCTATAAAAAGGATAGCTCGCTGGCCATGCTGCTGGCCGCACAGAAGCGCGGCTGGGAACTGTTCTATATGGAACAGGGCGACTTGTACCAGGCAGAAGGCGAAGCGCGGGCGCGGATGCGTCCGTTGAAAGTCTTCGCCAACCCGGAAAAATGGTTCGAGCTCGACGCCGAGACCGACGCGCTGCTGAGCGATCTGGACGTGATCCTGATGCGCAAGGATCCGCCGTTCGACATGGAGTTCGTCTACTCCACTTACCTGCTGGAGCAAGCCGAACGCGCTGGCGTGCTGGTGGTCAACAAGCCGCAAAGCCTGCGCGACTGCAACGAAAAGCTGTTCGCCACGTTGTTCCCGCAGTGCACGCCGCCGACCATCGTCAGCCGTCGCCCGGACGTACTGCGTGAATTCGCCGACCATCACGGCGACGTGATCCTCAAGCCGCTGGATGGCATGGGCGGTTCTTCGATCTTCCGTCACACCGCTGGTCACCCGAACCTGTCGGTGATCCTCGAAACCCTGACCCTGCATGGCAAACAGCAGATCATGATTCAGGGTTACCTGCCGGCGATCGTCGATGGCGACAAGCGCATCCTGATGATTGACGGCGAGCCGGTGGATTACTGCCTGGCGCGAATTCCTGCTGCCGGTGAAACCCGTGGCAACCTCGCCGCCGGTGGCCGTGGCGAAGCCCGACCGTTGACCGAAAAAGATCGCTGGATCGCCGCACAAGTCGGCCCGACCCTGCGTGAAAAAGGCCTGCTGTTCGTCGGCCTCGACGTGATCGGCGAGCACCTGACGGAAATCAACGTCACCAGCCCGACCTGCATTCGCGAGATTGATAATGCGTTTGGCACCGACATCGGTGGCCTGCTGATGGATGCCATCGATCAGAAGCTCAAGGCCCGTTGATATAGAACAGCCAAGAAACGACCAACATTGCGTTATCATCCGCGGCCTGTGAAAAACGCGATGTTGGTTTTTTTGTCATGACGCTCCCGTCCGATCTGCCCGCTGAACTCGCCCATCGTGGCGTGCGCCCGGCTGATCGCCTCGGTTTTACCCTGTTTCTCGCGGCGCTGATTCACCTGGCCTTGCTGTTGGGCGTCGGCTTTACGATGGTCGAACCCAAGCAAATCAGCAAAACCCTGGAAATCACCCTCGCCACCTTCAAAAGCGAAAAGAAGCCTGAGAAAGCCGATTTCCTCGCTCAAGAGAATCAGGAAGGCAGCGGCACCCTGGATAAAAAGGCAATTCCCAAGACCACCGAGGTCGCGCCTTTCCAGGACAACAAGGTGCAGAAAGTCACGCCACCGCCGGCGGCCAAGCCTGAAGTGCAGGAAGCCGCACCCAAGGCAGCCGTGACGACCGTCGCGCCCAAGCCGAAAAAAGCCGCGGCCAAAACTGAAGAACCCAAGCCCGTTACCAAACCCGCAGTCGCCGCGCCGACGTTCGACAGTGAACAGCTGTCCAACAGCATCGCCAGCCTGGAAGCGGAACTGGCCAACGAACAACAGTTGTATGCCAAGCGCCCGCGTATCCACCGTCTGAGCGCCGCGTCGACCATGCGCGATAAAGGCGCCTGGTATAAGGACGAGTGGCGCAAGAAAGTCGAGCGCATCGGTAATCTGAATTACCCCGACGAAGCGCGACGCAAGCAGATCTACGGCAACTTGCGCCTGATGGTTTCGATCAACCGCGATGGCTCTCTCTATGAAGTGCTGGTACTGGAGTCGTCCGGGCAACCGCTGCTGGATCAGGCGGCGCAGCGCATCGTGCGGCTGGCGGCGCCATTTTCACCGTTTACCGGGGATTTGTCGGATATCGACCGTCTGGAAATCATCCGGACCTGGAAGTTTGCCCGCGGGGACAAGCTCTCCAGCAACTGACACCTCACAAATCCCCTTGTGGGAGCGAGCCTGCTCGCGAATGCGATGTGTCAGCCAACATTAATGTCACTGGTACGCCCTCTTCGCGAGCAGGCTCGCTCCCACATTTGATCTCGGTTGTTTGCAGGATTGGGACAATTCCAACGCATCCTCAGCTTGTCAGTTCGCCCCTCCAACGCCACACTAGCGCTCATGAAGAACGTCAGCCCCAGCTACCTCAAGCATCACTTCCTGATCGCCATGCCTCACATGGTCGACCCGAACTTTGCGCACACCTTGACCTACATCGTCGAGCACACGGCCAATGGTGCCATGGGGCTGGTGGTCAATCGTCCGCAAGACCTCAACCTGGCCGATATCCTCGAGCAACTGCGCCCCGACATCGAACCGCCGATGCTCTGCCAGCATGTGCCGATCTTCATCGGCGGCCCGGTGCAGACCGACCGCGGTTTTGTTCTGCACCCCTCGGGGCAGAGTTATCAGGCCACCGTTGAGCTTGATGAGAAACTGGCCCTGTCGACCTCCCAGGACGTACTGTTCGCCATCGCCGACGGCGTCGGTCCGGCGAAAAGCCTGATCGCCCTCGGTTACGCTGGCTGGGAAGCCGGGCAGCTGGAAGCCGAACTGGCCCAGAACGCCTGGCTGACCTGCCCGTTCGATGCCGATATTTTGTTCAACACCAGCAGCGAACTGCGCCTGGAAGCAGCGGCCAAGCACCTGGGCGTCAATCTCAGCCTGCTGACCAGCCAGGCGGGACACGCCTGATGGCCCTGCGCCTGATTTTGGGTTTCGATTACGGCACCAAACAGATCGGCGTTGCGGTCGGCCAGGTGATTACCGGTCAGGCCCGCGAGCTGTGTACCTTGAAGGCACAAAACGGTATTCCCGACTGGAATCAGGTCGAAGCCCTGATTAAAGAGTGGAAACCCGATGCCGTGGTGGTGGGCCTGCCCTTGAACATGGACGGCACGCCGAGCGACATGTGCCTGCGCGCCGAGAAATTCGCCCGCCGTCTCAACGGCCGCTACAACCTGCCCTTCTATACCCACGATGAACGCCTGACCACCTTCGAAGCCAAGGGTGAACGGCGTGATCGTGGCGGGCAAAAGGGCAGCTATCGCGACAACCCGGTCGACGCCATCGCCGCCGCCCTGCTGCTGCAAGGCTGGCTCGACGAAAACACTGCACTGTTCGAATCCTGAAGAGCCGCAACAAGCGTCTCTACTTAGCGACAACCCGAGCCACCTCTCCAGCAGAACCCGGCTCGGGCCCAAGAAGGAGCAACCATGAGCCTGCCCAATCCCGCCGAACTGATCAGCCAGATGGCGACCCGTCTCAAGGCGCACCTGGAACACCGTGGCATCAGCGAACCGCGCTACATCGGTATTCGTACCGGCGGCGTCTGGGTCGCCCAGGCGTTGCTCGATGAACTGGGCAGCGACTCGCCCCTGGGCACCCTGGACGTCTCCTTCTACCGCGACGACTTCAGCCAGAACGGCCTGCACCCACAAGTGCGCCCTTCGGCTCTGCCGTTCGAGATCGAAGGCCAGCACCTGGTGCTGATCGACGACGTACTGATGAGCGGCCGGACCATCCGCGCCGCCCTCAATGAGCTGTTCGACTACGGCCGCCCGGCCAGCGTGACATTGGTGTGCCTGCTGGACCTGGACGCCGGCGAGCTGCCGATCCGCCCGAACGTGGTCGGCGCGACCCTGTCGCTGGCCGCCCACGAACGGGTGAAACTGTCCGGCCCGGAACTCAAGCTCGAACTGCAAGACCTCGCCCTTTAATTCGCCCTATTGAGAGTCCCCCTCGCGATGACGCCTCTAGAAACCAAGCGCCCGCTGCAGCTCAATGATCAGGGCCAGCTGCGCCACTTCCTCTCACTCGACGGTTTACGCCGCGAGCTGCTGACGGAAATCCTCGACACCGCCGACTCGTTCCTCGAAGTCGGTGCCCGGGCGGTGAAGAAAGTCCCGTTGTTGCGCGGCAAGACCGTGTGCAACGTGTTCTTCGAGAACTCCACCCGCACCCGCACCACCTTCGAACTGGCGGCCCAGCGGCTGTCGGCGGACGTGATCACACTGAACGTGTCCACGTCGTCGGCAAGCAAGGGCGAAACCCTGCTCGACACCCTGCGCAACCTGGAAGCCATGGCCGCCGACATGTTCGTCGTGCGTCACGGTGATTCCGGCGCGGCGCACTTCATCGCCGAACATGTCTGCCCGCAAGTGGCGATCATCAACGGCGGCGATGGCCGTCACGCGCACCCGACCCAGGGCATGCTCGACATGCTGACGATTCGTCGGCACAAGGGCGGTTTCGAAAATCTCTCGGTGGCTATCGTCGGCGACATCCTGCACTCGCGGGTCGCGCGCTCGAACATGCTCGCGCTGAAAACCCTCGGTTGCCCGGACATCCGCGTGATCGCGCCGAAAACCCTGCTGCCGATCGGCGTCGAGCAGTACGGTGTGAAGGTATACACCGACATGACCGAAGGCCTGAAAGACGTCGACGTGGTGATCATGCTGCGCCTGCAGCGTGAACGCATGACCGGCGGCCTGTTGCCGAGCGAAGGTGAGTTCTACCGCCTGTTCGGCCTGACCACCGCGCGCCTGGCCGGAGCCAAACCGGATTGCATCGTCATGCACCCGGGGCCGATCAACCGTGGTGTGGAGATTGAGTCGGCGGTGGCCGATGGCCCGCACTCGGTCATCCTCAATCAAGTCACCTACGGTATTGCGATTCGTATGGCTGTGCTGTCCATGGCCATGAGCGGGCAGACTGCCCAGCGCCAATTCGAGCAGGAGAACGCCCAGTGAAGCTCAGCATTCTCGGCGCCCGCGTCATCGATCCAGCCAGCGGCCTGGATCAAGTTACCGATATCCATATTGAAGCCTGCAAGATCATTGCCCTTGGCGCCGCGCCAGCCGGTTTTGTCGCCGTCGATACCCTCGACGCCAAAGGCCTGGTCGCCGCCCCTGGGCTGGTTGACCTGAACGTCGCCCTGCGCGAGCCGGGCTACAGCCGTAAAGGTTCAATCGTCAGTGAAACCCGCGCCGCCGCGGCCGGTGGCGTCACCAGCCTGTGCTGCCCGCCGAAAACCAAACCGGTGCTGGACACCTCGGCCGTGGCCGAACTGATCCTCGACCGCGCCCGCGAAGCCGGCAACACCAAAGTGTTCCCGATCGGCGCCCTGAGCAAAGGCCTGGACGGCGAACAGCTGGCCGAACTGGTCGCCTTGCGCGATGCCGGTTGCGTGGCCTTCGGCAACGGCCTGGACAGCTTCCGCAACACCCGTACGCTGTGTCGGGCGCTGGAATACGCCGCAACATTCGACCTGACGGTGATTTTCAACTCTCAGGACCATGACCTGGCCGAAGGTGGCCTGGCTCACGAAGGCCCGACCGCCAGTTTCCTCGGTTTGCCGGGCATTCCCGAAACCGCCGAAACCGTGGCTCTCGCGCGGGATCTGCTGCTGGTCGAGCAAAGTGGCGTGCGTGCGCATTTCAGTCAGCTCACTAGCGCCCGTGGCGTGGCCCTGATCGCTCAGGCCCAGGCTCGCGGCCTGCCGGTGACGGCCGATGTCGCCCTGTATCAGCTGATACTGACCGACGAAGCGCTGATCGACTTCAGCAGCCTCTATCACGTCCAGCCGCCGCTGCGCACCCGCGCCGACCGCGATGGCCTGCGTGAAGCGGTGAAATCGGGTGTGATCTCGGCAATCTCCAGTCATCACCAACCCCACGAGCGGGATGCCAAACTGGCGCCGTTCGGGGCCACCGAGCCGGGCATCAGTAGCGTTGAACTGCTGCTGCCGTTGGCGATGACACTGGTGGAGGATGGTTTGCTGGATCTGCCGACGCTATTGGCGCGCTTGAGCACCGGACCTGCCGAGGCATTGCGCCTGCCGGCGGGCAAACTGGCGGTAGGTGGACCGGCGGACATCGTGCTGTTCGATCCGGCGGCTTCGACCGTGGCCGGCGAAACCTGGCTGTCCAAAGGTGAAAACTGCCCGTTCATTGGCCACAGCCTGCCGGGCGTGGTGCGTTACACCCTGGTGGATGGACGTATTAGCCACCAGGCGTAAGACCGAAAAGATCGCAGCCTGCGGCAGCTCCTACACGGGAATATGCATTTCCTTGTAGGAGCTGGCGAAGCCTGCGATCTTTTGATCTTTGCTGTTATCGACTCTGCGCATTGCGAATCGACACCTGGTCATTCAGCGTCCAGAAGTCATACAGCACCCCCAAAAAGAACAACCCACCCGTCACCAGGTACAGCAATCCGCTGATCCACTTCCCCTGATACATGCGGTGTACGCCGAATACCCCAAGAAACGTCAGCAGAATCCACGCTACGTTGTACTCAATGGGCCCGGCGGTAAAACGCAGGTCCGCTTCACGATCCATGGCCGGGATCAGAAACACGTCGATCAGCCAACCGATACCCAACAAACCGAAGGTGAAGAACCAGATCGTCCCCGTCACCGGCTTGCCGTAATAGAAGCGGTGAGCGCCGGTAAAACCGAAAATCCACAGCAGGTAACCGATGACTTTGCTGTGCGTGTCTTGATGCGGAACGGGCGGTTGATAGGTGTTCATGAAGGACCTCGATTCACACGATAGATAAATATTCTTTAAATCTTTGTGACTTTTTTACAGGTGGCCGACGTATGGCAAATGCTACCTTGTGTCCCGTCAAAGCCTTGTACCACAAGCGTTGTGTCCGACAATCGCGTCTATTTTCCGCTTATTTGGTTCCGTTGACCCCAAGGTTGAATCGACCAACGGCCGCGGAAGGGTCAAAAAAGCTGTTATAAAGTTGCGCGCTAACTTATATGAGCCTTGCCTAATGCGTCCATTTTTCAAGACATGGCTAACCATTTGCCTTTTGATGCCACTGGCCGCCCACGCCACCAATCGTGAGCAACGTCTTCCTAACGTTAATGGTTACACCCAAAAATCCCATGTTTCTGCTCCTTCGAGCAAAAACAAACAGACCGTAAAACGCGCTCCCCAACTGAGCAGCAAAAGCAGCCTGGTTCCGCCAATGGCGACCAAGGAAAGCAGCAACGTGCTGAGCCGCGCAGTCAACGTCCTCGGTACACCCTACCGTTGGGGCGGCAGCAGCCCAAGCAAAGGGTTCGACTGCAGTGGCTTGGTGAAATACGCGTTCAACGACGCCACGTTTGACCTGCCGCGCACTTCCAACGCCATGGCCAGCGGTCATGGGGAGAAAGTCGATCGCAAGGATCTGAAGCCTGGCGACCTGATTTTCTTCAACATCAAGAGCCGCCGGGTCAATCACGTTGCCATCTACCTGGGCAACGACCGCTTCATCCACGCACCACGTCGTGGCAAGTCGGTGAGCATCGACACACTGAAGAAACCCTACTGGGAAAGCCACTACGTGGTTGCCAAGCGGGTTATGCCGAAAGAGAAGAACACCCTACAGGTTGTTCAGCGCTGATTTGAAGCAAGATCAAAAGATCGCAGCCTTTGGCAGCTCCTACACGGGACTATGCATTTCCCTGTAGGAGCTGCCGAAGGTTCGGGCCGCGTTCGGACGATCTTTTGCTTTTAAGCCTCAAAAACCATCCGGCGTGCGCGCCTTCTCCCGCGCATGCTCGCGGCTGATCAAGCCCTTGGACACCAGCTCCTTCAGGCACATATCCAGCGTCTGCATCCCCAGGTTTCCCCCGGTCTGAATCGACGAATACATCTGCGCCACCTTGTCTTCGCGAATCAGGTTACGGATCGCTGACGTGCCGAGCATGATTTCGTGGGCCGCGATCCGCCCGCCGCCAATCTTCTTGACCAACGCCTGCGATACCACCGCCAGTAACGACTCGGACAGCATCGAACGAACCATCGACTTCTCGTCCCCCGGAAACACGTCCACCACCCGATCGATGGTTTTCGCCGCCGATGTCGTGTGCAGCGTGCCAAACACCAGGTGACCGGTTTCGGCGGCGGTCAACGCCAGGCGAATGGTCTCGAGATCGCGCATCTCCCCCACCAGAATCACGTCCGGGTCCTCCCGCAGGGCCGAGCGTAGAGCCGTGGCGAAGCTGCGTGTATCACGATGGACCTCACGCTGGTTGATCAAGCATTTGCGCGATTCGTGGACGAACTCGATCGGGTCTTCAATGGTGAGAATGTGGTGATGGCGATGGCTGTTCAGGTGATCGATCATCGCCGCCAGGGTGGTGGATTTGCCGGAACCGGTCGGACCGGTCACCAGCACCAGCCCCCGCGGCGCTTCGGTAATCTTGCGAAATACTTCCCCCATACCGAGGTCGTCCATGCTCAGGACCTTGGACGGAATGGTCCGGAACACCGCGCCAGCACCGCGATTGTGGTTGAACGCGTTAACCCGAAAACGCGCTACGCCGGGCACGTCAAAGGAGAAGTCGGTCTCCAGGTGCTTCTCGAAGTCCACCCGCTGCGTGTCGTTCATGATGTCGTAGATCAGCGCCTGCACCTGTTTGTGGTCCAGGGCCGGCAGGTTGATACGCCGCACATCGCCGTCGACCCGAATCATCGGGGGCAGGCCGGCAGACAGATGCAAGTCGGACGCGCCCTGTTTCGCGCTGAAAGCCAGCAGCTCAGTGATATCCATAGCGTTCCTCAATTCCAGTAGAATGCCGCGAACCTTCAGCCGCCGGCGCCTCTTGATGTCCACGATAGCAGACAACATTGCTCAGGTTAGTTCACGCATCCACGCCGCTGCCGTCGCTGCAAAACGCGACGAAGACAGCGTCCAGCTGCTGGCCGTGAGCAAGACCAAGCCCGCCGAAGCCCTGCGCGAAGCGTATGCCGCGGGGCTGCGCGACTTTGGCGAGAACTACCTGCAGGAAGCCCTGAGCAAACAGCTCGAATTGGCCGACCTGCCCTTGATCTGGCACTTCATCGGCCCCATTCAATCGAACAAGACTCGCGCTATCGCCGAGCACTTCGCCTGGGTGCATTCCGTGGATCGTTTGAAAATCGCACAACGCCTGTCCGAACAACGCCCTGCCGAGTTGCCCCCACTGAACATCTGTATCCAGGTCAACGTCAGCGGTGAAGCCAGCAAGTCCGGCTGCACCCCGGCCGACCTGCCGGCCCTGGCCAATGCCATCAGTGAACTGCCGCGCATCAAGCTGCGCGGGTTGATGGCAATCCCCGAGCCGACCGAAGATCGCGCCGCCCAGGATGCCGCTTTTGCTGCCGTGCAGCGCCTGCAAGCCAGCCTGAACCTGCCGCTCGACACACTTTCCATGGGCATGAGCCACGACCTTGAGTCGGCCATCGCCATGGGCGCCACCTGGGTCCGTATCGGTACAGCCCTGTTTGGCGCTCGCGGCTCTCAACAAATGCATGGCCAGCCTTGAAATATGGCTGACTCCTCTCTTTATAAGGACCTGACATGAGCAAGACTCGTATTGCCTTTATCGGTGCCGGCAACATGGCGGCCAGCCTGATCGGCGGCCTGCGCGCCAAAGGTCTGGACGCCGCGCAGATCCGCGCCAGTGATCCGGGCGCTGAAACCCGCGCCAAAGTGAACGCTGAACACGGTATCGAGGTGTTCGCCGACAACGCCGACGCCATCCAGGGCGCCGACGTCGTGGTACTGGCGGTCAAACCTCAAGCGATGAAAGCCGTCTGCGAAGCGCTTCGCCCAAGCCTCAAGCCGAATCAACTGGTGGTCTCGATTGCGGCCGGCATCACCTGCGCCAGCATGAACAACTGGCTCGGCGCCCAACCGATCGTGCGCTGCATGCCCAACACCCCGGCGCTGCTGCGTCAGGGCGTGAGTGGTTTGTTCGCCACGGCTGAAGTGAACACCGAGCAACGCAAACAGGCGCAAGAACTGCTGTCCGCCGTCGGCATCGCACTGTGGCTGGATGAAGAACAACAACTGGACGCGGTCACCGCCGTTTCCGGTTCGGGCCCTGCGTACTTCTTCCTGCTGATCGAAGCCATGACCGCCGCCGGCGTGAAGCTCGGCCTGCCAGCAGACATCGCTGCACAACTGACCCTGCAAACCGCCTTGGGCGCTGCTCACATGGCCGTGGCCAGTGACGTCGACGCTGCGGAACTGCGTCGCCGCGTGACGTCGCCTGCGGGCACGACGGAAGCGGCGATCAAGTCGTTCCAGGCCGGCGGCTTCGAAGCCCTGGTAGAAAAAGCACTCGGCGCCGCTGCGCACCGCTCGGCCGAGATGGCCGAACAATTGGGTCAATAAGGAGCCTTACATGATTGGATTGAACACTGCAGCGGTCTATGTGCTGCAAACCCTCGGCAGCCTGTACCTGCTGATCGTGCTGCTGCGCTTCGTGCTGCAACTGGTACGCGCAAACTTCTACAACCCGCTCTGCCAGTTCGCCGTGAAGGCCACTCAGCCGCTGCTCAAGCCATTGCGCCGGATCATCCCGAGCATGTTCGGCCTGGACATGTCCTCGCTGGTGCTGGCGATCCTCGTGCAGCTCGCACTGATGGCCCTGACCCTGCTGCTGACTTACGGCACCACCGGTAACCCGCTGCAATTGCTGATCTGGTCGCTGATTGGCGTGACCGCGCTGTTCCTGAAGATTTTCTTCTTTGCCCTGATCATCAGCGTGATCCTGTCGTGGGTCGCACCGGGCAGCCATAACCCTGGCGCCGAGCTGGTAAACCAGATCTGCGAACCAGCCCTGGCGCCGTTCCGCAAGATTCTGCCCAACCTTGGCGGCCTGGATATCTCGCCGATCCTGGCGTTCATGGTGCTCAAGCTGATCGACATGCTGGTGATCAACAACCTCGCCGCCATGACGATGATGCCGGAAATCCTGCGCCTGCTGATCTGACCCGGTGAGCTACTTTCGCTGGGACGGTGACGACCTGATTCTGGAATGTCACCTGCAACCGGCGGCCCGCAGCGATGATTTCTGCGGGCTGCATGGGGATCGATTGAAGATTCGCCTGACGGCGCCGCCGGTTGAAGGCAAGGCCAACGCGTATTTAATGGCGTTTCTGGCCAAGGCGTTCGGGGTTTCCAAGAGCCAGGTGAGTTTGATCAGCGGCGAGTTGAACCGGCAGAAACGGGTGCGGATCTGTTCGCCGAAGAAGCTGCCGGATTTGCCTGGCTTGGTGATGCGTTCGCGTTGATTGTGGGTTGCGGCATAGAGCCACCCCTCACCCCAGCCCTCCCGAAACGTCGACCGCCCCAGAGGGGCGAGGGGGAAAGGGAGCCGATCTCGGTTGATTTCAATCCTGAGTTCGACTCGATATTTCAGGTCGATGTAACTCGAATGAGCACCTCGGTCAGTCCCCTCTACCCTCTGGGGAGAGGGTTAGGGTGAGGGGTCGATCCAACGCCGAGCACCCATTTCCCAAACACCTCGGCCTTAGCTTGCTGCTAAAGGCAGCGGTCTTTAGACTTACGCCTCATTTCAACGAGAGCAGAGTCGATGCCAGCTGCCTTCCCCCCCGATTCTGTTGGTCTGGTGACGCCGCAAGTGGCGCACTTCAGCGAACCCCTGGCCTTGGCCTGCGGCCGTTCGCTCCCAGCTTATGACCTGATCTACGAAACCTACGGCACGCTGAATGCCGCGGCGAGCAACGCCGTGCTGATCTGCCACGCCTTGTCCGGTCATCATCACGCTGCCGGCTTCCACAGCCCCGACGACCGCAAACCCGGTTGGTGGGATAGCTGCATCGGCCCCGGCAAGCCAATCGACACCAACAAATTCTTCGTGGTCAGCCTGAACAACCTCGGCGGCTGCAACGGCTCTACCGGCCCGAGCAGCGTCAATCCGGAAACCGGCAAGCCGTTTGGCGCCGACTTCCCGGTGTTGACCGTGGAAGACTGGGTGCACAGCCAGGCACGCCTGGCAGACCTGCTCGGCATCAGCCAATGGGCCGCCGTGATTGGCGGCAGTCTCGGTGGCATGCAGGCGATGCAGTGGAGCATCACCTACCCCGATCGCATTCGCCACTGCCTGGCCATCGCCTCGGCCCCCAAGTTGTCGGCGCAGAACATCGCGTTCAACGAAGTGGCGCGCCAGGCGATCCTCACTGACCCCGAGTTCCACGGCGGTTCGTTCCAGGAAGCGGGCGTGATCCCCAAGCGTGGCTTGATGCTGGCGCGGATGGTCGGGCACATCACCTACCTGTCCGACGACTCTATGGGCGAGAAATTCGGTCGTGGCCTCAAGAGCGAAAAGCTCAACTACGACTTCCACAGCGTCGAATTCCAGGTCGAAAGCTACCTGCGTTATCAGGGCGAAGAGTTCTCCGGACGTTTCGATGCCAACACGTACCTGCTGATGACCAAGGCGCTGGATTACTTCGATCCTGCGGCGAACTTCGACGATGACCTGGCGAAAACCTTCGCCAATGCCCAGGCCAAGTTCTGCGTGATGTCTTTCACCACCGACTGGCGCTTCTCCCCTGCCCGCTCGCGGGAACTGGTGGACGCGCTGATGGCGGCCAAGAAAGACGTCTGCTACCTCGAGATTGACGCTCCGCAAGGCCACGACGCCTTCCTGATTCCGATCCCGCGCTACCTGCAGGCGTTCAGCAACTACATGAACCGAATTACGTTGTGAGAAAGCCATGAGAGCTGATCTGGAAATCATCCAGGAATGGATTCCCGCCGGTAGCCGCGTACTCGACCTCGGCTGCGGCGATGGCGAATTGCTGACCTGGCTGCGCGATAACAAGCAAGTGACCGGCTATGGCCTGGAAAACGACCCGGACAACATCGCCGAGTGCGTGGCCAAAGGCATCAACGTCATCGAACAGGACCTGGACAAGGGCCTGGGCAACTTTGCCAGCAACAGTTTCGACGTCGTGGTCATGACCCAGGCGCTGCAAGCCGTGCACTACCCGGACAGAATCCTCGACGAAATGCTGCGCGTCGGTCGCCAGTGCATCATCACCTTCCCCAACTTCGGTCACTGGCGCTGCCGCTGGTACCTGGCGAGCAAGGGCCGGATGCCGGTGTCCGATTTTCTGCCGTACACCTGGTACAACACGCCGAACATCCACTTTTGCACCTTCGAAGACTTTGAAGCGTTGTGTCGCGAACGTGAAGCCAAGGTCATTGATCGGCTTGCCGTGGATCAACAGCACCGTCACGGGTGGGCCAGTAAGCTATGGCCTAATCTATTAGGTGAAATCGGTATTTACCGCGTCAGCAGCCCCGGGCTGCAAGACCACAAGGTCGCGGTCTGAGTCACGACACTTCGAGGAGAACGAACATGGGTCGTCTAGCGCTGTTTGTACTTACTGCCTGCCTGAGCGTCACCGCCATGGCCGCCGACGTCATCAAAGGCGAGCGTCAGGAAACTTTTGGCGACGTGACGGTGCACTACAACACCTTCAACTCCACTTTCCTGACACCCGACATCGCCAAAGCGGCCGGGCTGACGCGAAGCAAGAACCAGGGTGTGATCAACGTCTCCGTGCTCAAGGATGGCAAGCCTCTGACCGCTGAAGTCAACGGTACGGTCAAAGACCTCACCAGCCAAAGCGTCTCGTTGAATTTCAAACAGATCACCGAACAGGGCGCTATCTACTACATCGCGCAATATCCGGTCGACCAGCAGGAAACCCGTACCTTCCAGATCAACGTGAAGAACGGCGATAAAATCAACACCATCAATTTCAACCAAGAGCTCTTCCCCGGCGAATGATCAACTTCACGCAACTCGTACTGGCCAGCCACAACGCCGGCAAACTCAAGGAACTTCAGGCCATGCTCGGCGAATCGGTGCAACTGCGCTCGATCGGCGAGTTCAGCAGCGTCGAACCTGAAGAAACCGGCCTCTCGTTCGTCGAAAACGCCATCCTCAAGGCCCGCAATGCCGCGCGCATCTCCGGTCTGCCTGCACTGGCAGACGATTCGGGGTTGGCAGTGGATTTCCTCGGCGGTGCGCCGGGGATCTACTCGGCTCGCTATGCCGACGGTCAAGGCGATGCGGCGAACAACGCCAAACTGCTCGACGTGTTGAAAGACGTGCCGCAAGCCGAGCGCGGTGCACAGTTCGTCTGTGTGCTGGCGCTGGTGCGTCACGCCGATGATCCGTTGCCGATTATCTGTGAAGGCCTGTGGCACGGACGAATCCTGCCAGCGGCGAGCGGCGAACACGGTTTTGGTTACGATCCGCTGTTCTGGGTGCCGGAACGCGATTGCTCCAGCGCCGAGTTGAGCTCGAGCGACAAGAACCTCATCAGCCACCGCGCCCGTGCAATGGATCTGCTGCGCCAGCGTCTGGGCCTGAAATGATCCACGACTCATCCGCGTCGCCGCTGATCTTCGGCGGTGCCGCCCAATCGCCTCGGGCCGCGCTACCCGTGCTGCCGCCCCTGGCGTTGTACATCCACATCCCGTGGTGTGTGCGCAAATGCCCTTATTGCGACTTCAACTCCCACACCGCCAGCCCGGTGCTGCCGGAAGAAGAATATGTGGACGCCTTGCTGGCCGACCTCGATCAGGACCTGCATGCAGTCTATGGTCGTGAGCTGAGTTCGATCTTCTTTGGCGGCGGCACGCCGAGCCTGTTCAGCGCCGAAGCGTTGGGCCGCTTGCTCAAGGGCGTCGAGCAGCGTATTCCGTTTGCCAGCGACATCGAAATCACGCTGGAAGCTAATCCCGGGACGTTCGAGCAAGAGAAGTTCGTCGCCTACCGGGCGCTGGGCATCAATCGCCTGTCGATCGGCATCCAGAGCTTTCAGGAAGAGAAACTCAAGGCGTTGGGGCGGATTCACAACGGTGACGAAGCGGTACGTGCCGCCGGCATGGCCCGTCAGGCCGGGTTCGACAACTTCAATCTGGACCTGATGCACGGTTTGCCCGATCAGTCCCTGGACGACGCCCTGAGCGACTTACGCCAGGCCATTGCCCTGAAGCCGACCCACTTGTCCTGGTATCAACTGACCCTGGAACCCAACACGGTGTTCTGGAACCAGCCGCCGACGCTGCCGGAAGACGACACGCTGTGGGACATTCAGGAGGCCGGTCAGGCGCTGTTGGCCGAGCACGGTTACGCGCAATACGAAGTCTCGGCTTATGCCCAACCCGGCCGTCCGGCGCGGCATAACCTCAATTACTGGAGTTTCGGCGACTTCATCGGCATCGGCGCCGGGGCTCACGGCAAGCTCAGCCACCCGGACGGGCGCATCGTTCGTACCTGGAAGACCCGCTTGCCGAAGGACTACCTCAACCCGGCCAAAAGCTTCAAGGCCGGGGAAAAAGCCCTGACCAATGAAGAACTGCCGTTCGAGTTTCTGATGAACGCCTTGCGCCTGACCGAGGGCGTGGAATCGCGACTGTATCCGGAGCGCACCGGGCTGAGCCTGGAAAGCCTCGCCGAAGTCCGCCACGAAGCCGAACAAAGTGGCTTGTTGCAGGTCGAACCGTCACGTCTGGCGGCCACCGAGCGCGGACAACTCTTCCTCAATGACTTGCTGCAGACATTTTTGAGCTGATTTCAGCCTTAAGGGAAAACGAATGGATTTGATACTCGACCTGCTCGCCACCGCGTCCCGCTGGAGCCGTAGCAACCTGTCTGAAATCGCTCTGGCACTGGTGGGCTGTCTGCTGGTGTTGTTTGGCGCGGATATCAAAGGCTGGGTCGACGCACGTCTGGGCAGCATCGCCGGCGCCTTGCGCGTCCCGCTGATGGCCCTGTTGTGCATGGTCGGCAGCGGCGTCGCACTGATCTACGCCACGCCGTGGATCATCAAAGGCCTGAGCCAGTTCAACAACTACAGCCTGGCGCCGGTGTTGTTGGTGGTGCTGGTGTTGATCGGCGTCGTCGCAGACCGCCGCTGACTTCAGCTACAACCGAAAACAACTGTGGGAGCGAGCCTGCTCGCGAAGGCGTCATAACATTCAACATCATCGTTGAATGTCAGACCGCTTTCGCGAGCAGGCTCGCTCCCACAGTTGGTAGTGCGTAGGGTTTAGGACTGTTTTTCGAACTTCAAATCCCACACGCCATGCCCAAGACGTTCGCCGCGGCGTTCGAACTTGGTGATCGGGCGCTCGGCCGGGCGCGGGACGCATTTGCCGTCTTCGGCCAGGTTGCGATAACCCGGCGCAACGTTCATCACTTCCAGCATGTACTCGGCGTACGGTTCCCAGTCGGTAGCCATGTGTAGCACACCGCCGACCTTCAACTTGCTGCGCACCAGTTCAGCGAACGACGCCTGAACGATACGACGCTTGTGGTGGCGACTCTTGTGCCACGGGTCCGGGAAAAACAGCATCAGGCGATCGAGGCTGTTGTCGGCCACACAGCGGTTGAGCACTTCGATCGCGTCGCAATCGTAGACCCGCAGGTTGGTCAGGCCCTGAGTGAGCACGCCATTGAGCAGCGCGCCAACACCCGGCCGGTGCACTTCCACGCCGATGAAATCCTGCTCTGGCGAGGCCGCGGCCATTTCCAGCAGCGAATGGCCCATGCCGAAACCGATTTCCAGCGAGCGCGGCGCCGAGCGACCAAACACCTGGTCGAAGTCCACCGGCGTGTCGGCCAGCGGCAGCACGAACAGCGGCGTGCCCTGTTCCAGACCGCGTTGCTGGCCTTCGGTCATGCGCCCGGCGCGCATCACGAAACTCTTGATGCGGCGGTGTTGGCGCTCGTCGCCTTCTTCCGGCTGGATAGGCGTGTCGTTTGATTCAGTCATCAATGGCTCTTACTTGATCAGACCATCCAGCGGCGAGGAGGCGCTGGCATAGAGTTTTTTCGGCATGCGGCCGGCGAGGTAGGCCAAGCGACCTGCAACGATGGCGTGTTTCATGGCTTCAGCCATCATGATCGGCTGCTGGGCATGGGCGATGGCCGAGTTCATCAGCACCGCTTCGCAACCCAGTTCCATGGCGATGGTAGCGTCGGAAGCGGTACCGACACCGGCATCCACCAGCACAGGAATCTTGGCTTCTTCGAGGATGATCTGCAGGTTGTACGGGTTGCAGATCCCCAGGCCCGTGCCGATCAGACCAGCCAGCGGCATCACCGCGATAACGCCGATTTCCGCCAATTGACGGGCGATGATCGGGTCATCGCTGGTGTAAACCATCACGTCGAAGCCTTCCTTGACCAGCACTTCGGCGGCCTTGAGGGTTTCGATCACGTTAGGGAACAGGGTTTTCTGGTCCGCCAGCACTTCCAGCTTCACCAGGTTGTGACCACCGAGTAGCTCACGGGCCAGGCGGCAGGTGCGCACAGCCTCGGTAGCGTCGAAGCAACCGGCGGTGTTAGGCAGGAAGGTGTAGCGATCCGGCGACAGGACTTCGAGCAGGTTCGGTTCGCCCGGGTTCTGGCCGAGGTTGGTGCGGCGCACGGCGAAGGTGACGATCTCGGCACCCGAGGCTTCGATGGCCAGGCGGGTTTCTTCCATGTCGCGGTACTTGCCGGTGCCTACCAGCAAACGTGACTGGTAAGTACGACCGGCCAGGACGAAGGGCTTGTCGCTACGAACGATGCTCATGGGAAATCCTCTGTTGGGGTGAGGTTCTTGCAGAATTCTGTGCCCTTAAGGGCCGGGCGACTAGCCGCCGCCGATGGCATGCACCACTTCGACCGAATCGCCGTCGTTTAGCGTGGTTTCTGCGTGCTGGCTGCGCGGGACGATATCCAGATTGAGTTCGACCGCCACCCGGCGTCCGGTCAGTTCCAGACGGGTCAGCAGGGCCGCAACGGTTTCACCGTCGGGCAGTTCAAGGGATTCGCCGTTCAACTGAATGCGCATACCGAATGCCGCCATCATTTTTAGGGGCTGGCATTCTAGCCCGATCGGTCAGGCTGACCCAAGCCATTCGTCTTGAAACACAATCCCGTAGGAGCTGCCGCGGCTGCGATCTTTTGATCTTGTGTTTTGAAGATCAAAAGATCGCAGCCTGCGGCAGCTCCTACAAGGTCAAGTCAACCGCCAGGCGGCAAGCCCCAGGCACAACCAGCCGACCAGAAATGCCAGCCCGCCGAAGGGGGTGATGATCCCTAGCTTGCTGACGCCGGTCACGGTCAACAGGTACAGACTGCCGGAAAACAACAATATGCCAATGACAAACGATGCACCCGCCCAGGTGATCAGGCGACCGGGAATTTGCGTGGCCAGCAGTGCAACGCCCAGCAAGGCCAAGGTGTGTACCAATTGGTAGGTCACGCCGGTGTGGAAAATCGCCAGGTACTCGGGCGTCAGACGGTTTTTCAAGCCATGGGCGGCAAACGCGCCAAGGGCAACGCCGGTGAAGCCGAAAAAAGCGGCCAGCATCAGAAAGCCACGCAGCATGAAGAACTCCAGTCAGACTCGATCCACAGGGTCTGTATAATGGCCCGCTCAACGGGTTCGGCCAAGCCATCTCTATGCTGCGTTTATTTTTGCGACGATTCACGAAGGCCCTGCTCTGGTTCGCGGGTGGCAGCGTATTGCTGGTGCTGATCTTTCGCGTGGTACCGCCACCGGGAACCGCGTTGATGGTCGAGCGCAAGGTCGAATCCTGGTTCGACGGCGAGCCCATCGACCTGCAACGCACCTGGAAACCCTGGGATGAAATGTCCGACGACCTGAAAGTCGCAGTGATTGCCGGCGAAGATCAGAAATTCCCGGAGCATTGGGGTTTTGACTTTGGCGCGATCCAGGCCGCACTGGCCCACAACGAGCTCGGCGGATCGATTCGCGGTGCCAGCACCCTGAGTCAGCAGGTCTCGAAGAACCTGTTTCTGTGGTCCGGCCGCAGCTGGTTGCGCAAAGGCCTGGAAGCCTGGTTTACCGGACTGATCGAAGTGTTCTGGCCCAAGCAGCGAATTCTTGAGGTGTACCTCAACAGTGTCGAGTGGGATGACGGTGTATTTGGCGCTGAAGCAGCAGCCAGGCATCACTTTGGCGTCGGCGCTCGTTCGCTGTCTCGCCAGCAGGCCAGTTTGCTAGCTGCGGTGCTGCCTAACCCGCGGGTGTGGAGTGCCGGCCATCCAACTAACTACGTCGCACGGCGAGCGGGATGGATTCGACAGCAGATGAGTCAGCTGGGAGGCGATAGCTATCTGGTTGGCATCAACGATTCGCGCCGGGCGCCTTGGTCCCAGTAACACTGAAGATCCCCCTGTGGGAGTGAGCCTGCTCGCGATAGCGTCAGGTCAGTCGCTATAAATGTCGACTGATCAATAGCTATCGCGAGCAGGCTCACTCCTACAGGGGGCGGTGTCAGACTGGATGAGCAGGCACAAACAAAAACGCCCCGATCAATGATCGGGGCGTTTTTTTATGCCTGAGCTGCGGTTAGGCGGCGATCGACAACTTGAGCTTGTTCATCGCGCTCTTCTCGAGCTGACGAATACGCTCGGCCGACACGTTGTACTTCTGCGCCAAGTCATGCAGCGTGGCTTTTTCTTCTGCCAGCCAGCGCTGGTAGAGGATGTCACGGCTGCGGTCGTCCAGCACTTCAAGTGCTTCGTGCAGGTTTTGGTTGGAGTTGTCGCTCCAGTCGGCATCTTCCAGCTGACGGGCCGGGTCGTACCGGTGGTCTTCCAGATAGTTGGCCGGCGATTGGAAAGCACTGTCGTCGTCCGCTTCCGCGGCCGGGTCGAAGGCCATGTCATGGCCGGTCAGGCGACTTTCCATCTCACGCACTTCCCGAGGCTCTACACCGAGGCTTTCCGCCACACGGTGAACTTCCTCGTTGTTCAGCCACGCCAGACGTTTTTTCTGGCTGCGCAGGTTGAAGAACAGCTTGCGCTGGGCCTTGGTGGTCGCGACTTTCACGATTCGCCAGTTGCGCAGGATGAACTCGTGGATTTCCGCCTTGATCCAGTGCACAGCGAACGAAACCAGACGCACACCCATTTCCGGGTTGAAGCGTTTCACCGCCTTCATCAGGCCGACGTTGCCTTCCTGGATCAGGTCAGCCTGAGCCAGACCGTAGCCGGAATAGCTACGGGCGATATGTACAACAAAACGCAGGTGGGCGAGCACCATCTGCCGAGCCGCCCCCAAATCCTGCTCATAATAGAGACTCTCGGCCAGTTCGCGCTCCTGCTCCGGTGTCAGCAATGGAATGCTGTTCACCGTGTGCACATAGGCCTCCAGGTTTGCACCCGGGACCAGAGCATATGCAGGTTGCAAAGAATTGGTCATACGAAAAAACCTCCGACTTACATAACTCGTGCAGTTCAGCACTGCGAAAATTGACCGGAAACCAAAAGACAAGTTCCCATAAACGCTGAAAGGTCAATACGAGCAAAATGATACTACTTAGGCGCAAGCTCCCTCAGGTGGCGTGCGACTGCAATCCATGCACCGATATACCCCAACAGCACCGCGCCAAGCAAGAGAGACAGACCGTCGGCAACTGGCACTCCGGCCAGCGCGAAATCACTGCCGTACAAACCGGCCAGCCCAACCACTGCGTCATTCAGCCAATCAAGGCCGAACGCCAATACGCCCCAGGAAAGAATCCCCGCACCGAAGCCATAAAGCGCACCCATGTACAGAAAGGGCCTGCGCACATAGCTGTCAGTGCCGCCGACGAGTTTAATCACTTCTATCTCTGTGCGGCGGTTTTCAATATGAAGACGAATGGTATTGCCTATCACCAAAAGTAATGCAGAAACCAGAAGCACGGTCAGACCGAAGACAAAACGGTCACCCAGCTTGAGGATGGCTGCCAGACGCTCGACCCAGACTAGATCAAGTTGCGCCTGTTGTACCTTGGGCAACTCGGAAAGTTTTTGTCGTAATGCTTCAAGGGCTGGCTTATCGACCTCGTTCGGCGTCACCAAAACCACGCCCGGCAGCGGGTTTTCCGGCAGTTCCTTGAGCGCCTCACCCAGACCTGATTGCTGCTGGAACTCTTCCAGCGCCTGATCGCGGCCGACATATTCGGCATCAGCTACGCCAGGCATGCCTTTGATCTGCTCGCGCAACGACTCGCCTTCAGCAGGGCTGGCCTCGATTTGCAGGTACAGGGAAATCTGCGCCGCACGCTGCCAGGAACCGCCGAGACGCTCGACGTTACTTAGCAAAAGTGACAGGCCCATCGGCAAACTCAGGGCAACCGCCATCACCATACAGGTGAAGAAGCTACCGATGGGCTGCTTGCCCAAACGACGCAAGCTATCGAGCAAACTGGCGCGATGACTCTCGACCCAGGCACGAAACAGTGTGGCGAAATCCGGGCCGTCATCATCGTCGCGTTTTTTCTTCTGCGGCTGCTGATCGGCGGCCTTCGGGGCCACGCGCTCGGAAACCTTGGGGCTGCGTGTCGCACTCATACGCCGGCCTCCCCGTCACCGATCAATCGGCCGCGCTGCAGGGTCAGCATGCGGTGGCGCATGCGGGCGATCAGTGCCAGGTCGTGACTGGCAATCAGCACGCTGGTGCCCAAACGGTTGATGTCTTCGAACACGCCCATGATTTCTGCCGCCAGACGTGGATCGAGGTTACCGGTCGGTTCGTCCGCCAGCAGCAAGGCCGGGCGATGAACGATGGCGCGGGCGATACCTACGCGCTGTTGCTGACCGGTGGACAGGTCGCCAGGGTACAAGTCGGTCTTGTCCGACAGCGCCACGCGCTCCAGCGCCGAATCCACGCGCTTGGCGATCTCGGCCTTGGACAACCCAAGGATCTGCAAGGGCAGCGCGATGTTGTTGAACACCGTGCGATCGAACAGCAGCTGGTGATTCTGGAACACCACGCCGATCTGGCGTCGCAGGTAAGGAATCTGTGCGTTGCTGATGGTGCTCAGGTCTTGCCCGGCCAGCAGCAATTTGCCGGTGGTCGGACGCTCCATCGCCAGCAGCAGGCGCAACAAGGTGCTTTTACCGGCACCAGAGTGGCCGGTCACAAACAAAAACTCGCCCCGACGGACTCGAAAGCTCAGCTCATGCAAGCCGACGTGACCGTTCGGGTAGCGCTTACCGACCTGTTCGAAACGAATCATGAACGCTCCCGCTCGGCAAACAATGCCTGGACAAAGGGTTCTGCTTCAAAAGTACGCAAATCATCGATGCCTTCACCGACGCCGATGTAGCGAATCGGCAAGCCAAACTGCTTGGCGAGGGCGAAAATCACCCCGCCTTTGGCGGTGCCATCGAGCTTGGTCAGCGCCAGGCCGGTCAGTTCGACGGTCTGGTTGAATTGTTTGGCCTGGCTGATCGCGTTCTGCCCCGTACCGGCATCGAGCACCAACAGCACCTCGTGAGGCGCGTCGGCGTCGAGTTTGCTGATAACCCGGCGAACCTTCTTCAGCTCTTCCATCAAATTGTCTTTGGTGTGCAGGCGACCGGCGGTGTCGGCGATCAATACGTCGATGCCACGGGCCTTGGCCGCTTGCACGGCATCGAAGATAACCGAAGCCGAGTCAGCGCCGGTGTGCTGGGCGATGACCGGGATCTTGTTGCGCTCGCCCCAGACCTGCAATTGTTCGACGGCGGCGGCGCGGAAAGTATCGCCGGCCGCGAGCATGACTTTCTTGCCTTCGAGCTGCAGCTTCTTCGCCAGCTTACCGATGGTGGTGGTCTTGCCGGCACCATTGACGCCGACGACCAGGATGACGAACGGCTTGGTCTGCGAGGTGATTTTCAGCGGTTGCTCGACGGGCTTGAGCATGGCCGCCAGTTCCGCTTGCAGGGATTTGTACAGCGCATCGGCATCGGCCAATTCTTTACGGGCGACCTTCTGGGTCAGATGCTTAATGATCACCGACGTCGCCTCGACGCCAACGTCGGCGGTCAGCAGGCGGGTTTCGATGTCTTCGAGCAGCTCGTCATCGATGATCTTCTTGCCCAGGAACAGGCTGGCCATGCCTTCGCCGATGCTGGCGCTGGTCTTGGACAAGCCCTGTTTCAGGCGGGCGAAGAAACCGGCTTTGGTTTCTTCGGTACGCGCGGGCTCGGCAGGCGCTTCGACGGGAACGACAGGTGCGGCGGCAACGGGAGCGACGACCGGTGCCGGCGCTTGAACAACCGGGGCAACCGGGGCAACGAATGCGGGCACCACAGGTTCTGGAACAACCGGTTCAGGCTCGGCCACCACAACTGGCGCGACGACCGGCTCAACCACTGGTGGCTGAACGGGCTCGGGAGCAAACGCAGTCGGTGCCGGAATCGGCGGCGTTACGTGGGGCACCAGCTCATCTTCGACCAATGCCACCGGCTCTTCTGCCACGGGCAACGTCAGCCATGGCTCGGCAGCGGGCGTGAGCGGCACCGGGGCCACGACTTCGGCGACAACATCAGGCTCAGGCTCGGTGACCGGTTGCAGCACCGGCTCGGCGATCGGCAAGACAATCGGCGCAAGCTCTTCTTCTATTACCGGCGCAGGCGTGGGCTCAGAAAGTGGCTGTGGCTGTTCGACGACGGGTTCCTGCGGCTTTTTGCGCAGCCATCCGAACAGGCTTTTCTTCTCACCAGCCGCAGCTGGGGCTTTCTTGTCGTCGTTGGAACCAAACATGGAGGACGGCTATCTCACGGTAGCGACGCGCCAAAGGGCGCCTCGGCAAATAAATATTCGATGCAGAACAGACTGCGATTGACCCAGCTTGTTCACGCGCAACATTTTGTCGAGGTGCAAACAGCACCTCAAAGGTCGACTAATACGAAGGACTGGAACGGCATCGTCGGCGAAAACGCAGAGTTTAGCTGACAAACTCAAAGCTTTAGCCGTAAACCCAAACAACCTGCTGACCGATCAAAGGCCTGATAGGCGTGGCCGCCAGTAAAACGGATCAGTATCCTAGCACCCTCTCGCCCGCCGACGCTAAGACCAAGCGGGCAGCCCCAAAGGTTTAAAAACGAATGAATGCTCTAGCCCGCCGCGCTGCAGGCCTGCTGCTCAGCACAGTTTGTCTGCCCCTCTCGGCCCTGGCTGCCGATCCACAACCCACTCACGAATTCACCCTCGATAACGGCCTGAAGGTCGTCGTGCGCGAAGACCATCGTGCGCCAGTGGTGGTTTCCCAAGTCTGGTACAAGGTCGGCTCCAGCTACGAGACTCCGGGTCAGACCGGTTTGTCCCACGCCCTGGAACACATGATGTTCAAGGGCAGCGAGAAAGTCGGCCCCGGCGAAGCGTCGCTGATCCTGCGCGACCTCGGCGCCGAAGAGAACGCGTTCACCAGCGATGATTTCACGGCGTATTACCAGGTGCTGGCCCGCGACCGTCTGGGCGTGGCCTTCGAGCTGGAAGCCGACCGCATGGCCAGCCTGCGCCTGCCGGCCGACGAGTTCGCCCGCGAGATCGAAGTCATTAAAGAAGAACGTCGCCTGCGCACCGACGACAAGCCGATGTCCAAGGCCTACGAACGCTTCAAGGCCATGGCCTACCCGGCCAGCGGTTACCACACGCCAACCATCGGCTGGATGGCTGACCTGGACCGCATGAAAGTCGAAGAGCTGCGCCACTGGTACCAATCCTGGTACGTGCCGAACAACGCCACGTTGGTGGTGGTGGGCGACGTGACCCCGGACGAGGTCAAAACCCTGGCCCAGCGCTATTTCGGCCCGATCGCCAAACGTGATGTACCACCGGCGAAAATCCCGCTGGAACTGGCCGAACCCGGCGAACGGCAGATCACCCTGCATGTGCAGACCCAACTGCCAAGCCTGATGCTGGGTTTCAACGTGCCAAGCATCGCCACCGCTGAAGACAAACGCTCGGTCAACGCCTTGCGCCTGATTTCCGCCCTGCTCGACGGCGGCTACAGCGGGCGTATCCCGACACAACTGGAGCGCGGCGAAGAGCTGGTCTCCGGTGGTTCGTCGAGTTACGACGCCTATACCCGTGGCGACAGCCTGTTCACCTTGTCGGCAACGCCCAATACCCAGAAAAAGAAAACCATGGCTCAGGCTGAAGCCGGCCTGTGGAAGCTGCTCGAACAGCTGAAAACCACCGCGCCGTCCGCTGAAGAACTGGAACGCGTCCGCGCGCAGGTCATCGCCGGCCTGGTTTACGAGCGTGACTCGATCACCAGCCAGGCCACCGCTATTGGCCAACTGGAAACCGTCGGCCTGTCGTGGAAGCTGATGGACACCGAACTCGCCGAGCTGGAAAGCGTGACCCCGCAAGACATCCAGAAAGCCGCCAAGCTGTATTTCACCCGCGAACGTCTCAGCGTCGCCCATGTATTGCCAGAGGAGACGACTCATGAGTGAGCGTAAAAAACCGCGCCTGGCGCTGATTGGCCTGATCGCTGTCGCCTTGATCGGGTCTGCCGCGTTCTACTTCTCAAAGACTGACGAGTCCAAGGCCAGCGAAGCCCTCGACAAGGCCAAGACCAGCCAGAAACTGCAATCACTGGCCGAACTCGACGGCAAAGCGCCCAGCCACCGCACCCTGGACGTGCAGACCTGGAAAACCGCCGAGGGCGCCAAGGTGCTGTTCGTTGAAGCCCGGGAGCTGCCGATGTTCGACATGCGCCTGATCTTCGCCGCCGGCAGCAGTCAGGACGGCGACGCACCTGGCCTCGCCGTGCTGACCAACGCCATGCTCAACGAAGGTGTGGCCGGCAAAGATGTCGGCGCCATCGCTCAGGGCTTCGAAGGCCTGGGCGCAGACTTTGGCAACGGCGCATTTAAAGACATGGCACTGGCTTCCCTGCGCAGCCTCAGTGCCGCGGACAAACGCGAACCGGCCCTGAAGTTGTTCTCTGAAGTCATCGGCAAACCGACCTTCCCGGCCGATTCCTTTGCGCGCATCAAGAACCAGATGCTCGCCGGTTTCGAGTACCAGAAGCAGAACCCGGGCAAACTGGCGAGCCTGGAGCTGATGAACCGCCTGTACGGCGATCACCCGTACGCGCATTCCAGCGACGGCACGGCGAAAACCGTTCCGGCGATTACCGTGGCGCAGATGCGGGCGTTCCATGAGAAAGCCTATGCGGCTGGCAACGTGGTGATTGCGCTGGTGGGCGACCTGTCTCGCGCCGAGGCCGAAGCGATTGCCGCACAAGTCTCCAGCGCGTTGCCAAAAGGCCCGGAGCTGGCGAAAATCCCGCAACCGGAGGAACCGAAAGCCAGCATCGGCCACATTGAGTTTCCGTCCAAGCAGACCAACCTGATGCTCGCGCAATTGGGCATCGACCGTGACGACCCGGACTACGCGGCACTGTCCATGGGCAACCAGATCCTCGGTGGCGGTGGTTTCGGTACACGACTGATGAGCGAAGTGCGCGAGAAGCGCGGCCTGACATACGGTGTCTATTCGGGCTTCACCCCGATGCAGGCGCGCGGCCCGTTCATGATCAACCTGCAAACCCGCGCCGAGATGAGCGAAGGCACGCTGAAACTGGTGCAGGACGTGCTCGCCGACTACCTTAAAACCGGCCCGACCCAGAAAGAACTCGACGACGCCAAGCGTGAACTGGCCGGCAGCTTCCCGCTGTCCACCGCCAGCAACGCCGATATCGTCGGCCAACTCGGCGCCATGGGTTTCTACAACCTGCCGCTGAGTTATCTGGATGACTTTATGCGCGAGTCCCAGAGCCTGACGGTCGAGCAAGTCAAAACCGCACTGAACAAACACTTGAGCACGGACAAAATGGTCATCGTCAGCGCTGGCCCGACCGTGCCGCAAAAGCCGTTACCGGCCCCAACTGATAAACCTGCCGAGCAACCGCTCGGGGTTCCGGAGCATTAATGGCCACTCGTCCTAAAAAACCCGTACACAACGTGCATAACGGCGTGAACCAACTGCGCATCATCGGCGGCGAATGGGGCAGCCGAAAGCTGAGCTTTCCGGATGCCCCGGGCCTGCGTCCGACGCCGGACCGGGTGCGTGAAACCCTGTTCAACTGGCTCGCGCCTTATGTCGCTGGCGCCAAGGTTCTGGACCCGTTCGCCGGCAGCGGCGCGTTGTTCCTCGAAGCCTTGTCCCGTGGCGCGGCCATGGGTCAGGCGCTGGACGCCAGTAACATCGCGGTCGCCAGCATCAAAGAACATCTAGGCACGTTGCGCTGCACCACCGGACAAATTCAGACCGCCGATGCCCTGCGCTACCTGGAAACCCAGACAGCGACGGCTTACGACCTGGTGTTCCTCGATCCGCCGTTCAACCAGAACCTGTTGCCAGGCGTTTGCGCATTGCTTGAAGAGCGTCAGTGGCTGGCCGATGAAGCCTGGATCTACACTGAAAGCGAGAATGCGCCATCGAGCCTTGGCTTACCAGGCAACTGGCGCCTGCACCGGGAGCAGAAATCCGGGCGGGTGTATTACGCGTTGTGGCAACGTATGGCAGAGATTGCCGGTTAATCAACCGGCCTGAAAAAGGTGCGCGCCTTAAACGAGGCTCGCACCGCTGCATCGAGAACCATCGTGCCCCATCTGTCAGAACGCTTCACCCCCGCCTTCGGCCTCGGCAACCCGCACTTGCAAACCTTGTGGGGACCGCTGTGGCGCAAAACCACGCACATCGAGCGCCAACGCGAACGCCTGTGGCTTGAGGATGGTGACTTTCTCGATCTCGACTGGCACGGCCCGCACAGCGCCAATGCACCACTGGTACTGGTGTTGCACGGCCTGACCGGTTCTTCAAATTCGCCTTACGTGGCCGGGATGCAGAAAGCACTGGGCGCCCAAGGCTGGGCCAGCGTCGCGCTGAACTGGCGCGGCTGTTCGGGCGAGCCAAATCTGTTGCCGCGCAGCTACCACTCCGGCATCAGTGAAGACCTGGCCGAAACCATCAAACACCTGAAAGCCCAACGACCGCTCGCGCCGTTGTATGCGGTTGGCTATTCCCTGGGCGGCAATGTGTTGCTCAAGCACTTGGGCGAATCCGGCAGCAATAGTGGCGTGGTCGGTGCGGTGGCGGTGTCGGTGCCGTTTCGGCTCGATCAATGCGCCGACCGTATCGGCCAGGGCTTCTCGAAGGTCTATCAGGCGCATTTCATGCGCGAGATGGTGGCCTACATCAAGAACAAACAACGACAGTTCCAGCATGACGGACGCGAGGAAGGACTGGCGGCATTGGCCGCGCTGGGCTCGCTGGAGAACATGCGCACGTTCTGGGATTTCGATGGCCGGGTCACCGCGCCGCTGAACGGGTTCGTCGATGCCAAGGATTACTATCAACGCGCCTCAAGTCGCTATTTCCTTGGCGAAATTCGTACGCCAACCCTGATCATTCAAGCGGCCGATGACCCGTTTGTCTTTCCTCATAGCCTGCCGCACGCCGACGAATTGTCTGCCTGCACTCAATTCGAGTTACAGAGCAAGGGTGGGCATGTCGGCTTCGTCGATGGTTCGTTCAGGCAACCGGGTTACTACCTGGAACGCCGCATCCCGCAGTGGCTGACCGCCGTGGGTCGCCAGTAAGGCCATGGACGTCGATCAGGGTGAGTCGATCCGATTCTGGCAAACAGCGCCGTTGGCCGGCGTCGAGTTATTGTCCGCGCGCTACATCGAACACCGTTTCGCGCCCCATGTGCATGACGGTTACGTGATCGGCATGATCATGGCGGGCGCCCAGCGTTATCGCTATCGCGGCGCCGAACACCTGGCGGGCAGCGGCACGCTGGTGCTGATCAATCCGGACGAACTGCACACTGGCCATAAAGGCACGGAGGATGGTTGGTTGTATCGGGCGTTCTATCCGGACAGCGGTCAGATTCTGTCGCTGTTGGCGGAGCTGGAACTGCCGACCAACAACTTGCCGGCGTTCGGCGCGACGCTGTATCGCGATCCGGATCTGGTAAAGGGTTTCTGCCAACTGCATCGTTTACTGGAAAGTCCGTCCACTGCCTTGCAACAACAAACGGTCTGGCGGGAAATGATGCTGTCGCTGCTGCAACGGCACGCGGCCGTGCCGATTGCTGGCAAGCCGGGCAAGGAACATCGAGCGGTGACGCTGGCCAAGGATCTGCTGCAAGCACAATTGGCGACGCCACCTTCGCTGGAAGAACTGGCAGCGGCGGTCAACCTTTCGCCCTTCCACTTCGCCCGGGTGTTCCGCCGCGCCACGGGCATGCCGCCGCATACCTGGCTGATGCAGCAGCGCATCGCTCGGGCGCGGGCGTTGTTACAGAACGGTTGTTTGCCGCTGGAAGTGGCGACGCAGTTGGGGTTTGCTGATCAGAGTCATCTGAGTCGGCAGTTCAAGCAGGTTTACGGTGTTGGGCCGGGCGCGTATCGCAGCGCCCGGCTTTAGAATCAAAAGATCGCAGCCTGCGGCAGCTCCTACAGGTGTACACATTCCACTGTAGGAGCTGCCGCAGGCTGCGATCTTTTGATCTTCATTCGCCGATGGCGATGCCGTGCGCAGGATCGTTGATCCACTCGCTCCATGAACCGGCATACAACGAACCCAACGGATAACCGGCCAGGCACAGCGCGAACAGGTTGTGACAGGCCGTCACGCCAGAACCGCAGTACGCCACCAGATCGGTCGGCGAACGATCACCGAGCTTCTCGGCAAAACGCTGTTTGAGCTGATCGGCCGGCAGAAAACGCCCGTCGCTGCCCAGGTTGTCGGTGAACGCTGCACATTGCGCGCCGGGGATGTGCCCGGCAATCGGGTCGATCGGCTCTACTTCGCCCTTGAAACGCGGTAATCCGCGGGCATCGAGCAAGGTCAGCGCGGGCTGGCCGAGACGTCGCTGGAGCTGTTCGGCGCTCAAGATCAGCGCGTTGTCAGGCGTCCCCGTGAAGGTGCCACGTTCAATCTGCGGCGCATCAAGACTCAGGGGCAAACCGGCCGCGTGCCAGGCCTTGAGCCCGCCATCCAGAATGAACACGCCGTCACGTTTGCCCAGCCAGGTCAGCAACCACCAGGCCCGCGCCGCGTAGGCACCCGGACCGTCGTCGTACAAAATCACGTCGCTGTCGGCGTTGACGCCCCAGGCTTGCAGACGTTCGATCAAGTCTTCAGGTTCAGGCAACGGATGGCGCCCGGTCACACCCTTGACCACTGTCCCGCTCAAATCACGCTCAAGATCGGCAAAGCTCGACCCGGCGATATGCCCTTCGGCATAGCTGCGCTGACCGTAGTCCGGGTCTTCGAGGGCAAAACGACAATCCAGAATCACCAGCCCCGGCTGCTCCTTTTTCAGGTCCAACGCTTGCGGGCTGATCAGTTGCGCAATGGGCATAACGGGCTCCTGTGATTGGGCAATGTTTGATCCTACTGCACTTTCTATCCCACTTCTTCAAGCGCTTGGGCCAGCGGCACGTAAAACTCCTCGAACAGCGCATTCACCGCATCGCGGGACTGATCCGTGACAAAACCGGCCTCCAGCACCAGCACCTGATACACCCCACGTTTGATGGCCTGTTCGCTCAGGTGATTGGAATTTTCACGGGTGGTGCAGAGAAAACGCACCCAGGACGTCAGGATGATCCAGGCGTTGAGCGTCAGGGATTCGATCTGAACCTTGTCCATCTGCAGGATGCCGGCCTCGACGAAGCCCGCGTAGATGTGCGTGCCATAGATCAGACAGCGCTGGGAAAAGCGCCGATAACGAGCGGCCAGCTCCGGATCACTGTCGAGCAGGTGCTCCAGATCGCGGTGCAAAAACCGGTAGCGCCACATGGCGGCCAGCAGTTCCTGAAGGTAGAAGCGCTTGTCTTCGACCGTGGCGGCCCGCCCCTGGGGCGGGCGCAGGAAGCTGTCCACCAGGCTTTCGTACTCACTGAACAGCACGGCGATGATCGCCTGCTTGTTAGGGAAGTGGTAGTAGAGGTTGCCCGGGGAAATTTCCATGTGGGCAGCAATGTGGTTGGTGCTGATGCTGCGCTCACCCTGCTGATTGAACAGCTCCAGGCTGTTCTGCACGATGCGCTCGCTGGTTTTGATCCGAGGGGCCATGGCTTGGGCTTTAATTCAAAGTGCGTTGACGGGCATCTTACGACCTATCCACGAGTGGATAAAACAAAGCTGCGCCAGGATGTCATTTGACTTTATAGAGCATAGACTCTAAAAAGTCCCTCATTACAATAAATCCGGAGCCGACCATGACTGCTGACATCGCCTACCTGCAGAACCTGCAGCAGCCCCTGGAAGAGCTCCAGACCCTGTTCGACGCTCAACGCGCGGCGTATGCCGCCAATCCGATGCCGCCCGCCGCCCAGCGCCAGCAATGGCTAAAAGCCCTGCGCGATCTGTTGAGCAATGAGCGTCAGGCACTGATCGATGCCATCAGCCAGGATTTCAGTCACCGCAGCGCCGATGAAACCCTGCTCGCCGAACTGATGCCCAGCCTGCACGGCATTCACTACGCCAGTCAGCACCTCAAAGGCTGGATGAAGGCGTCGAAGCGCAAGGTCGGGATTGCCTTTCAACCTGCGGCGGCCAAAGTCGTTTATCAACCTTTGGGTGTGGTCGGGGTGATCGTGCCGTGGAACTACCCGCTGTATCTGGCCATCGGGCCATTGGTAGGCGCGTTGTCGGCAGGCAATCGGGTGATGCTCAAGCTCAGCGAATCGACCCCCGCCACCGGTGTGTTGCTCAAGGAACTGCTGGGCCGAATCTTCCCGCAAGACCTGGTCTGCGTGGTACTGGGCGAAGCCGATATCGGTGTAGCGTTCTCCAGATTGCGTTTCGATCACCTGCTGTTCACCGGCGCCACCAGCATCGGCAAACACGTGATGCGTGCGGCGGCCGAGAACCTGACCCCGGTGACCCTCGAACTCGGCGGCAAATCCCCGGCCATCGTGTCTCGCGACGTGCCGCTCAAGGATGCTGCCGAACGCATCGCCTTCGGCAAGACGCTCAACGCCGGGCAGACTTGCGTGGCCCCGGACTATGTCCTGGTGCCGGAAGATCGCGTCGGAGCTTTCGTCGAAGCCTATCGTCAGGCGGTTCGCGGGTTTTATCCGACCTTGACCGACAACCCGGACTACACCGCGATCATCAATGACCGGCAATTGGCGCGCCTCAACGGCTACATCAGCGACGCCACCAGCAAGGGTGCGCTGCTGATTCCGCTGTTCGACAAAGGCCAGGGGCGCCGCATGAGCCACAGCCTGCTGCTCAACGTCAGCAACGACATGATGGTGATGCAGGACGAAATCTTCGGCCCGCTGTTGCCGATCGTTCCGTACAAGGATCTGGATCAGGCCTTTGCCTATATCAATGAACGACCCCGTCCGCTGGCCCTGTATTACTTTGGCTACGACAAGCGTGAGCAACACCGCGTACTTCACGAAACCCATTCCGGCGGTGTGTGCCTGAACGACACCCTGCTGCACGTCGCTCAGGACGACATGCCATTCGGCGGGATCGGCGCCTCGGGCATGGGCCATTACCACGGCCACGAAGGTTTCCTGACCTTCAGCAAAGCCAAAGGTGTGCTGATCAAACAGCGGTTCAATGCGGCGAAATTGATCTACCCGCCGTACGGAAAATCCATTCAGAAGCTGATTCAGAAGCTGTTTATCCGCTAACGATCATCCCCTTCGGGTAATAACCATAATGAGCCCAGGTCTGTCCGATACACCCGCGCTGTCACGGCGCGGCTTGCTCAAATTCAGCCTGGGTGCCAGCGCTTTTCTCGCCACCGCCGGTTTGGGCGCGAGCCTCAGTGGCTGCTCATCGAGCGTACCGGCGAGCGGTTTCGCGATTCTGCGCAGCGGTGACTTGCTGTTTCTGCGGGCTCTGATTCCGGTAATGCTCGACGGCGCTGTGGCCGCCGAAAAAATGCCGGCGGCCGTCGGTGAAACCCTGCACTGCCTGGATAACGGTCTGAATCATCTGTCGCCGGAAATGCTCAAGCTGACTCGGCAGTTATTCGACGTGCTGGGAATGAGCATCACCCGCGGACCACTGACCGGGATCTGGGGCAGCTGGGAAAACGCCAGCAGCGAGGAGATCCGGCACTTTCTGGATCGCTGGGAAAACAGCTCGTTAAGTCTTCTGCGCATGGGCCACAGCTCATTGCTGCAACTGGTGATGATGGCTTGGTACAGCCGGTCGGAATCATGGGTGCATTGCGGGTATCCCGGACCGCCTACGGTTTAAGACCGAGTCGACCCTTTCGCGAGCAGGCTCGCTCCCACAGGGGGTACACGATCCAATGTGGGAGCGAGCCTGCTCGCGAAGGCGCCAGCCGCCTCACAACAGCTTCCAAAAATAAAAAGTGAGACCAACGATGCCCGTACCCGATCCGTTCCGCGAAGGCCTGGCCCGTGGCTGGAAAACCTACAACGGCTCACAACTGACCCAAGACCTGACCCTCGAAGCGGACGTGGCGATTATCGGCAGCGGCGCGGGCGGTGGCACCACCGCCGAAATCCTTAGCGCCGCGGGCTACAAGGTATTGCTGATCGAAGAAGGCCCGCTCAAGACCAGCAGCGACTTCAAGATGCTCGAAGACCAGGCCTACACCAGCCTCTACCAGGAAGGTATTGGCCGCATGAGCAAGGACGGCGCGATCACCATCCTTCAGGGCCGGGCGGTGGGCGGTACCACGCTGATCAACTGGACCTCAAGTTTTCGCACGCCGGACCCGACCCTCGACCACTGGGCCAAGGAACACGGAGTCAAAGGCCACACGCCGACCGAGATGGCGCCATGGTTCGAGACAATGGAGCAACGCCTGGGCGTCGCCCCCTGGATGATCCCGCCCAACGCCAACAACGACGTGATCCGCAAAGGCTGCGAAAAACTCGGTTACGCCTGGCATGTGATCCCGCGCAACGTGCGTGGCTGCTGGAACCTTGGCTACTGCGGCATGGGTTGCCCGACCAACGCCAAGCAATCGATGCTGGTCACGACCATCCCGGCGACCCTGGAAAAAGGTGGGGAGTTGCTCTATCTGGCTCGCGCCGAAAAGCTCTTGATCAGCGGCGACAAGGTCACCGGCATACACTGCGTAGGGATGGACGACCGCTGCGTCGCACCTACCGGACACACGATCACGGTCAAGGCGCGGCATTACGTGCTGGCCGGTGGCGGGATCAACAGCCCGGCGTTGCTTCTGCGCTCCGAGGCGCCCGATCCGCATAAACGGGTGGGCAAACGGACTTTTCTACACCTGGTGAACATGTCGGCCGGGCTGTTCGACGAGGTGATCAACCCGTTTTATGGCGCGCCACAGTCGATCTATTCCGACCATTTTCAATGGCAGGACGGCACCACCGGAAAAATGTCTTACAAACTCGAAGTGCCGCCGCTGCACCCGGCACTGGCCACGACCCTGCTCGGCGGTTTCGGCAAGGAAAACGCCCAACACATGGAAAACCTGCCCCACACCCACGCCATGCTGGCGTTGCTGCGGGATGGTTTTCACCCGGACAGCCCCGGCGGCAGCGTCGAGTTGCGCGGTGACGGCACGCCGGTGCTCGACTATCAGGTTTCACCCTATGCCTGGGACGGATTGCGTCGGGCGTTCCACAGCATGGCCGAGATCCAGTTCGCGGGCGGTGCCCATGCGGTGATGCCGATGCACGCTGACGCTCGCTACGTGAAAACCCTCGCCGAAGCGCGCACGCTGATCGACGGACTGAACCTTGAGCTGTATCGGACACGCCTGGGCAGTGCCCATGTGATGGGCGGTTGTGCCATGGGTGAAGACCCGAAAAACGCCGTGACCGACAGCCTCGGCCGGCATCATCAGTTAGGCAATCTGTCGATTCATGACGGCTCGCTGTTCCCCACCAGCATTGGCGCAAACCCGCAATTGTCGGTCTACGGACTGACGGCGCAGTTGGCAACTTCTTTGGCCGAACGTTTGAAAAACCCATGAAAAGGGAGAATATTCCAATCGTCTATAGCGCTTTCTTACCCAAAAGGCGACTTGGCCGACCGGGAAGGCTGCGATACCATCCGACTCCCCAACGGACTCCCGCCAGGACGACGCGATGAACCGAGTGTTGTACCCAGGTACCTTCGACCCTATTACCAAGGGCCATGGCGATCTGGTCGAACGCGCCGCGCGCCTGTTCGATCATGTGATCATCGCCGTCGCCGCCAGCCCGAAGAAAAACCCGTTGTTTCCCCTGGAACAGCGTGTGGCGCTGGCCCGCGAGGTCACTAAACATCTGCCCAACGTTGAAGTCGTCGGCTTCTCGACGTTGCTGGCGCATTTCGCCAAAGAGAAGAACGCCAACGTGTTCCTGCGTGGTTTGCGTGCGGTATCGGACTTCGAATACGAATTCCAGCTGGCCAACATGAACCGTCAGCTGGCGCCGGATGTGGAAAGTCTGTTTCTTACCCCGTCCGAACGTTATTCGTACATTTCCTCGACGCTGGTGCGTGAAATTGCAGCCCTGGGCGGCGATATCACCAAGTTCGTCCACCCTGCGGTGGCGGACGCCCTGAACGAACGCTTTAAAAAGTAGGAGCTGCCGTAGGTTCGGGCCGCGTTCGGACGATCTTTTCCCCTTGATCGCGCCCGCGTGCACTGCGGGCGCCAATGCGGCACAATTGTGCGCATTGGTTTATTGCGCCCGGGCCTTCCGCCCTGGCTGGAGTTAGCATGTCCCTGATTATCACCGACGATTGCATCAACTGCGACGTCTGCGAACCCGAGTGTCCGAACGCCGCCATCTCCCAGGGCGAAGAGATTTACGTGATCGACCCGAACCTGTGCACCCAGTGCGTCGGCCACTACGACGAACCTCAGTGCCAACAGGTGTGCCCGGTGGATTGCATTCCGCTGGACGAGGCGCATCCGGAGACTGAAGAGCAGTTGATGGAGAAGTACCGGAAGCTTACCGGCAAGGCTTGATTCAGATAGTTTTGTAGCGGCTGTGCCGGCCCTATCGCGAGCAGGCTCGCTCCCACAGTTAATCGCGGTCTACTGTGGGAGCGAGCCTGCTCGCGAAAGGGCCATCAGCCACACCGAAGATATAACTGAATTCACTCCCGCTGTTCAAACCCCTCTCCGACACACCCCAGACACCGCACGAGCGCCGCTTTCGCCGGGTCGACCACCAACGCCTGTCCTGCATCGCCGACGCCGCCGCCCAGCACGGTAAACGGCAACGACACCACAAACGCTCCGGCACCAATCACCGTCGCCACGACCAGCAAGGGTCGGGCAATCAGCAAATCGCCGAGCATGGCGTACGCCGGGGGGTTCTGGATGGTGTAGCGCGGGTCGCCGCTACCCGTGTTCGCTGCCAGCGCTGGCACACCGACGCTCAGCAGCAAAACGACGACAACGGTTCGAAACAGGTTCATGGCACGGTCCTTGGGCTAGGCAGTCAGAACACTGACTATAGACCCTGGGCGTATCAGCTCTGACAGCGCGGGCAAAAGACGCTGGCGCGCTGCCCGAGCTTCACTTCCCGCAGCTCCGTGCCACAAACCTTGCAGGGAGCACCGCCACGGCCGTACACGAACAGTTCCTGCTGGAAATAACCCGGCTGACCGTCACCGCCGATAAAGTCGCGCAGTGTTGTGCCGCCGCGCTCGATAGCGGCCGCCAGGATGCGCTTGATCTCGATCGCCAGTTTCAGATAACGCGCCCGAGAGATGCTTTTGGCCTCGCGACGCGGGTCGATACCGGCGGCGAACAACGCTTCGGTTGCGTAGATATTGCCCACGCCGACCACCACCGCGTTGTCCATGATGAACGGTTTGACCGCCATGGATCGCCCGCGGGACTGCTGGAACAAGCGCTCACCGTCGAACAGGTCGGTCAACGGCTCCGGCCCCAGGCGAATCAACAACTCATGGTTGAGTGGATCGAGACTCCAGAGCATCGCGCCAAACCGGCGCGGGTCGGTGTAACGCAAGGCCAGGCCGGATTCCAGTTCGATGTCCACATGCTCATGCTTGGCCACCGGCGTGCCGATTTCCACCAGACGCAGATTTCCCGACATCCCCAAATGGCTGATCAGCGTGCCGACTTCGGCATTAATCAGCAGGTACTTCGCGCGTCGCTCCACCAACACGATGCGCTGGCCAGACAGCCGCACATCCAGGTCTTCGGGAATGGGCCAGCGCAAGCGCCGCTCACGCACGATCACCCGGCTGACGCGCTGGCCTTCCAGGTGTGGCGCAATTCCGCGGCGGGTGGTTTCGACTTCAGGCAGTTCCGGCATGGTGCTCTCGAATCAGGCTGTGCAACGCTCAGCGGTGAGCGCCAAGGTCGCGAATCGTTTGTTTAAGTGTCTCAAAGTCGTAGTCCGAGAGGCCGACATAATCGAGAACCAGCGGTGCGATGCTGTTCCACTCGTGGTCATCACGCTGGTTGCCCAGCACCCGGAAGGACGCACAAATGTGCTCGGCCATTTTCAGGATCGCCAGCAGGTTTTTCAGCTGACTGTTGCGCGACGACTCATCGCTGAAGATCGCCAACGCATTGTGGTGATTGGCGATGGCGGCGGTCACATGCTCCGGCAGGCGCCAGGATTTGGCGGTGTAATAACCCACCACCGCATGATTGGTATTGAACACCCGATTCTCAGTGTCCACCACCCGACATTCGGCGCTGGCACTGGCGTAGGCCTCTTCCAGAACGGTCATGTAGTTGGGGAAGCGCTGGAGCATCAGCGGCACGCCGCAGTCATGGAACAGACCTAGGGCGTAGGCTTCATCGCCGGCCTGGGCGCCGATGCGCTTGGCCAGGGTCAGGCAGGTCATCGCCACGTCCTGAGCGGTATCCCAGAAACGATTCAAGGTAACGATGGTGTCGTCGTTCATCTCGCCCTTGATCGACTGCGCGTTGATCAGGTTGATGATCGAGCGGCTGCCCAGCAGATTCACCGCACGCTGAATCGAGGCGATCTTGTTGCTCAAACCGTAATACGGCGAGTTGACGATTTTCAACAAGGCGCCAGAGAGGCCCGGGTCCTGGGAAATCAGCTTCGCGATCACCTCCAGATCCGGATCGGGCATGTACTGTTCCATCTGCAAATCCACCATGATTTGCGGCTGGGCCGGCACGCTGATGCCTTGCAGGGACTGTTGAATCTGTTCGGAAGTCAGCTCTGGGGACATAAGTACGCACTCTGGGACAGGCGGCGATTCTAACCCTTATAAAGTTGGATCCGACACCTTGGCCAGTCCATCGCCTGAAGTTTCATCAAATGACGGCCCTTCCTCACCGCATGTCCATCCGCCAAACCGTGGCCGTGCGCAACACGCTATACTCCCGCTCTTTTTTCCGGAGCGACGTCATGTCCCTGCCTAGCCTGCGCCTCAAAGCCAACGCCGACCGTCGCCTGCGGAACGGCCATTTGTGGGTCTATAGCAACGAAATCGATGTAGCCGCTACTCCTTTGCACGGTTTCAAGGCCGGTGACCAGGCGATCCTCGAAGCAGCCAGCGGCAAGCCGCTGGGCATCGTTGCCATGAGCCCGAACAACCTGATCTGCGCCCGCCTCTTGTCGCGCGACATCAAGTTGCCGCTGGACAAGTCGCTGCTGGTGCATCGCCTGAACGTCGCGCTGTCCCTGCGTGATCGCCTGTTCGACAAGCCGTTCTATCGCCTGGTCTACGGCGATTCCGACCTGCTGCCAGGTCTGGTAGTCGACCGTTTTGGCGACATCCTGGTGGTACAGATCGCTTCGGCAACCATGGAAGCCCATAAAGAAGACGTGATCGCAGCGCTGACCCAAGTGATCAAGCCTAGCGGCATTCTGTTCAAGAACGACTCCGCTGCCCGTGATGCCGAAGGCCTCAACCGCTACGTCGAAACCGTGTTCGGCCTGGTGCCGGAGTGGGTTGCCCTGGAAGAAAACGGCGTGAAATTCGAAGCGCCCGTCATCCAGGGACAAAAAACCGGCTGGTTCTACGACCACCGCATGAACCGCGCGCGTCTGGCACCTTACGCCAAAGGCAAACGCGTGCTGGACCTGTATAGCTACATCGGTGGCTGGGGCGTGCAAGCGGCTGCGTTCGGCGCCAGTGAAGTGTTCTGCGTCGACGCATCGGCCTTCGCCCTCGACGGCGTCGAGCGCAACGCTGCGCTGAACGGTTTCGCCGACAAGATGACCTGCATTGAAGGTGACGTGTTCGAAGCCCTGAAAGAGCTGAAAGCCAGCGAAGAGCGTTTCGACGTGATCGTTGCCGACCCTCCGGCGTTCATCAAACGCAAAAAAGACATGAAGAACGGTGAAGGTGCCTACCGTCGCCTGAACGAGCAAGCCATGCGCCTGCTCAGCAAGGACGGCATCCTGGTCAGCGCTTCGTGCTCGATGCACCTGCCCGAGGACGATCTGCAGAACATCCTGCTGACCAGCGCCCGTCACCTGGACCGCAACATCCAGATGCTGGAGCGTGGCGGTCAGGGCCCGGATCACCCGGTTCACCCGGCCATCGCCGAAACCCGCTACATCAAGAGCATCACCTGCCGCCTGCTGCCAAACAGCTGATTTCGCCGGTTTGACGGGGAGCCAGCCGGCTCCCCGTTCTGTTATCTGTTATTGAATCCTCCAACTTCCTACTCCAGCGGTCTTAATGACTTGCAGGACGTTTCGCATTGTCTTTTATTTTAGCGGACATAACTTACAAGATTCGTCCAACCCGCAGATCAATCCGACAAAATTACTGGAACATTCCTACCCAATCTCCCCTTGATAAGAACTCATTACAAACTATGATTAAGTCGTCACAAAGGAGTGACACTCACTATCAATTACAAGGAGTTCAAAACATGAAAGCAATTACTCTGGAAACCAACAAAATCGCCAACCTGGCTTTTCTGGTTGCGCCAAAAGTCCGCTAAGTAAATGAAACGCTGGGGAGTGCCGGCTACCCAGCGTTTTCTATGGCAAAGACCAGAGTGAGTCGCCAATCATGCAGATTAACCCTTATATATTCATACTGCCTCGCACGCCCGACCAAATAGTCTGGGATTACAAGAACCACAAACAGTTCGAATTGAATCTTGAATATTCAATCCGTCTCGCACACCTTATCGACAACCCTGAAACGTTTGATGACAACAACATAATAGACACGCAACTCCTGAACGCGGGAATACTCACACCTTCAATACAAGACCCCCTTGAATGGGGCTGGGATGAACTGTCGAAGATATTTCATATCGGCACCAAGAACATTCCTTGTGAATATGTCCCCCTGGATATTAATGAATGGTCGAGACACTATCTGGACCATTGCGCCGAAGTACTGGCCACTCCTGCTCCGGAGGTCAGACTCACAGAACGCCCGACAAGCGAGCGGATTGCCCTGCCCCAACCTTCCTGTCTGCCGCAGAGCGCACTTGCAAAGACCTTGATCGACCGAAAGACCTGTCGCTCCTTCACGGGTGAAAGGGTTTCTCTCGCCGATGTGGGCACACTTTTGTATTTGTCCCTTGGCTATCTACGTGAGCGCGATAACGACATCGACGAAACCATCGCTGAAGGTCTCGGTGCCCGGCGTAGCAGTCCATCCGGTGGAGGGCTGAATGCCTGCGAAGGTTTTCTTCATGTTCAAAACGTCAGCGGCCTGAATCCCGGGCTCTACGCCTACCACCCCGACGAACATGCGTTGAGCTTCGTCAATCCGGTGCCTGAGTCGCCCTTGGGCCAGTTGTTGTGTGGGCAGCATTTCATCAACAACCTGCCAGTCGGCCTGTTCATCACCGCTCGCTTCGACAAACTGTGGTGGAAATATGAACACTCGCGGGCCTACCGAATGGCTTACGTCGAGGCAGGTCATATCTCCCAGACCTTTCAACTGGTGGCCACCGCACTTGGGTTAAGCACCTGGCTGACCGGTGCGTTGGCGGACGATCAGGTCGAAACGTTGCTGGGGATCGAGGACAGCGCCGAACAAGCGTTGTTTTTTGTGGGCTGTGGCCAGAGTGACGGACAAGCAATGTGCAAAGAAATGAAAGCGCTGCTGAGCAGCCGAGGCTCACACCCATGACCGAGCCCCGCACAGACGACCTGTCCCTGCCCGACGCCTGGGCCCAGCGCTTCACTCTCGGTGACTGGAACACCCGAGCCTCGGTACGCACCAGCGAGCACACCTATCAATTGCCATCTGATCTGGAACGGCAACTGGAAACACGACACTGGTTTCCACCGGCCTTCCTGCCGTACCTGAATCACCCGGCAATCGAAGCAGCCGGCAGCGCGATCACCCATCGATTATCGGCCAACCATCTGGTGTATTTCCTCGACTACACCACCCGGCTCGAACATCGAATCGTCAACCGCTCCGTGGAAACCATCGTCCACGATGAGCTCGGCGTGTCCATCCCCCGACGGATGAAAACGGCCGCCCTCCAGCTGTACACCGATGAGGGTTATCACGCCCTGTTCTCCAACAGTCTCGCTGAGCAGATAGCCGACCTCTACGGCATGACCCAACGCCCGGTGATGCCGCACCGCATTACCCGACTGAACGCCCTGCTTGATCACAGCCCAGAGAGGCATAAGGCGCTGGCCTGGTTTCTCGTCGGCTTCGTTTCCGAGACCATCATCGCCAGGGAACTGCTCGAGGTTTGTCGCAACGAGCTGGTGTCCAGTGTCCAGGAAATGCTCAGGGACCACCTCACCGATGAGGCCCGACACAGTCGTTATTTTTGCGAAGTGTTCCATTATCTGTGGCTGACCCTGAACAGCAGCCAACGCACGTTCGCCGCGAAGCTGCTGGTGGACATCATCCTGATGTTCTTTGAGGCCGATGAGCGATGGCTGAAGGAAAGCCTGAACAGCGTGGGCCTCAGGGAGAATTGCGTCGCAGAAATCCTCAGTGCCCTGACCGGCCCGCAAGCCTGCCTTCAGCGCGCCCGATCAGGTGCAGGCGCGACGCTACAGGCAATGGAAAAGGCAGGTTTTTTCGACCTGCCTTTTAACCAGCAGCTCTTCGCACAGGCAGGACTTGTCGATGGATGAAGGAAAATCTGCGGTCAGCGTCAAACACCGCCGCTCTGCGATCACCCTGTTAATGACCATGGTGATGCTCGGAGTCTTTCCTCTGGATGTCCTGCTGCCATCGTTCCCGGCGCTGGCCGAACACTTCCGGACCACGCCAGGTGACATCGCATTTTCCATCAGCCTGTTTGCCATCGGGATCGCACTTTCCCAACTACTGGTCGGGCCGCTCTCGGATGTCATCGGGCGCAAAAGTCTGCTGCTGGCGGGAATGGCGGTCTCGATTGTCGGTGCGACTGGATGCGTACTGTCCACCGACTACGCCTGGTTCCTGATGTTCCGGGTGGTGCAGGCCATCGGCTGCGGTTGCTTCGTGCTCTCGCAGGCGCTGGTCCAGGACCTGTTCGACGGCAAGGAGCGGGATCAACTGCGGATTCTGATGGTCACCGCCAGCGGGATCTTCATTTCCGTCTCGCCACTGGCTGGCACCCTGTTGCAACAGGCACTGGACTGGCCCGCAAGCTTCATTGTCTTTATTGCCCTCGCCGCCGCCGTGTTCCTTAAGGCCTGCTTCTTTCTTGAAAACCGGCACACCGCCACAACCCCGCGCCGAAGCATTCTTCAGTCCTACCGGCGCGTCTGTCGCGATGCGGGTTTCCTCGGCTATTGGCTGATCGCCGCAATCGCCTTCACCTGCCACTTTTCCTTCATCGTCATCTCGCCCCTGATCTTCATGGAGCAGTTGCAGCTTTCGGCCTACGAGTTTTCCCTGACATTGCTGCTGTATGGCGTGGCCTACATCATCGGCGGCATTGTCGCTCGAGTCCTCGCTGGGCGGGTCGCGGCCAATACACAGATCGTCGTCGGCCTGGGCCTGATCTTTATTTCGGGGCTGGTGATGCTCTTACTCTCAAACCTGCTGGGGCTTTCAGCCCTGACCGTGCTGATCCCGATGATCATCTGCACCGCTGGCACGACCATCACCCGCCCTGTCGCCACCTCCAAAGCCATGGAAGTGTTCCCGGACAATGCCGGTACATCGGCGTCGGCCGGGAACACGCTGGTCTTCATCTCTGGCGGGCTGATCAGCGCCCTGATCAATCTGAGTGGAGCCCATCTGCAAACGACTCTCGCACTGAGTTTCCTCGCCTTGAGCACCGTCGGCGTTTCCTTCAATGCACTGATCGCACGTCGGCAGCTCTCGTTGAATAGCGGGTGATTCCTGCCGATCGTCATCCCACACGCTCCGTCAGCGCTGGATCCCCCTTTTCCGGCATTCCCTCCTGACGCCAGCCGTGTAGAATCGCGACATTCATCGCCAGTCATCCCCCGGCGGGTTTATGAGCTCAAGCTGAAGCGCGCGGCGATCCCGCAAAGTTATCGGCAACTTCCGGACACACGGCCATTTCTGAGTGTTCCAGACGTCAATAGAAGCTCACTTCCCTTTTGATACCTGATTAGCCGCCCGGAGTGCTTCATGCCTGATTACCGCTCGAAAACATCCACCCATGGCCGCAACATGGCCGGCGCCCGCGCACTGTGGCGCGCCACGGGGATGAAAGATGACGACTTCAAAAAGCCGATCATCGCCATTGCCAACTCCTTCACCCAGTTCGTACCGGGCCACGTCCACCTCAAGGACCTGGGCCAACTGGTCGCCCGCGAAATCGAACGCGCCGGCGGTGTAGCCAAAGAATTCAACACCATTGCCGTGGATGACGGCATCGCCATGGGCCACGACGGCATGCTGTATTCGCTGCCGAGCCGCGAGATCATCGCCGACTCCGTCGAGTACATGGTCAACGCCCACTGTGCCGACGCCATCGTCTGCATCTCCAACTGCGACAAGATCACCCCAGGCATGCTGATGGCTGCCCTGCGCCTGAACATACCGGTGATCTTCGTTTCCGGCGGCCCGATGGAAGCCGGCAAGACCAAACTGGCCAGCCATGGCCTCGACCTCGTCGACGCCATGGTGATCGCCGCCGACTCCAGCGCTTCTGACGAGAAAGTCGCTGAGTACGAGCGCAGCGCCTGCCCGACCTGCGGTTCGTGCTCCGGCATGTTCACCGCCAACTCGATGAACTGTCTGGTCGAAGCCCTGGGCCTGGCATTGCCGGGCAACGGTTCGACCCTCGCCACCCACAGTGACCGCGAACAGCTGTTCCTGCAGGCCGGCCGCACCATCGTCGAGCTGTGCAAGCGTTACTACGGCGACAACGATGAGTCGGTATTGCCGCGCAACATTGCCAACTTCAAGGCGTTCGAAAACGCCATGACGCTGGACATCGCCATGGGCGGCTCCACCAACACCATCCTGCACTTGCTGGCCGCGGCCCAGGAAGCCGAGATCGATTTCGACCTGCGCGACATCGACCGTCTCTCCCGTCACGTGCCGCAACTGTGCAAAGTTGCGCCGAACATCCAGAAGTACCACATGGAAGACGTGCACCGTGCCGGCGGGATCTTCAGCATCCTCGGTTCGCTGGCCCGTGGCGGTCTGCTGCACACCGACCTGCCAACCGTGCACAGCAAAACCCTGGCTGAAGGCATCGCCAAGTGGGACATCACCCAGACCACCGACGAAGCGGTGCATCACTTCTTCAAGGCCGGTCCTGCGGGCATCCCGACGCAAACCGCGTTCAGCCAGTCGACCCGTTGGGAAACCCTGGACGACGACCGTGAAAACGGCTGCATCCGCAGTGTTGAACACGCTTACTCGAAAGAAGGCGGCCTGGCCGTTCTGTACGGCAACATCGCGCTGGACGGCTGCGTGGTGAAAACCGCCGGCGTCGACGAGTCGATTCATGTCTTCGAAGGCAACGCGAAGATCTTCGAAAGCCAGGACAGCGCCGTACGCGGCATCCTCGCTGACGAAGTGAAAGCCGGCGACATCGTGATCATTCGTTACGAAGGCCCGAAAGGTGGCCCGGGCATGCAGGAAATGCTGTACCCGACGTCTTACCTGAAATCCAAAGGCCTGGGCAAAGCCTGTGCCCTGCTCACCGATGGTCGCTTCTCCGGCGGCACCTCGGGCTTGTCCATCGGCCACGCTTCGCCAGAAGCGGCGGCGGGTGGTGCGATTGGTCTGGTGCAGGATGGCGACAAAGTGCTGATCGACATTCCGAACCGCTCGATCAACTTGTTGATCAGCGACGAAGAAATGGCCGGCCGTCGTGCAGAGCAGGATCAGAAAGGCTGGAAGCCTGTGGAAAAACGTCCACGCAAGGTGACCACCGCACTGAAGGCCTATGCCCTGTTGGCAACCAGCGCCGATAAGGGTGCCGTGCGTAACAAAGCGATGCTTGACGGGCTGTAAACGTCGATCACCGCTATAAGAATGCCCCGCCAAGTGCGGGGCATTTTTTTGCGACCAACTCGGTCACTTGTGGGAGTGAGCCTGCTCGCGAAAGCGGTGTGTCATGCAGAATTGATGTTGAATGGCACGACGCTTTCGCGAGCAGGCTCGCTCCCACATTGGATCTTCGGTGCTTACTGAATCTCTTCAGGCTTGACGATCACCCAGTTCTTGTCCGCCGTGACCTGCAACCCTTCCTTGGCCTGAGCCGCGGCGTGCTTGGCCATCATGCCGTTAAGCTGGGTCATGTATTTGTCTTTGCGGTTGACCCACAAGTGGATGCCACCCTTGGCCACGTCGACATCGTGGAACAGCATGTAACCGTCGCTGGTCGGAGTATCGCCGCCCACCAGTACCGGTTTTTTCCACTCATCGATGTAGGTCAGGATCGCTGCGTGCTTACCGGCCATCCAGGTCGCCGGGGTCCACAGGTACGGGGTCAGTTCGAGGCCAAGGTTAGCCTTCTCGTCGTACTTGCCCGCGGTGATCTGCTTGCGCGCCGTGGTCAGCTCGCCGGTCTTGCGGTCCTTGAGCAGCGTGGTCACGCCGATTACGTTCTGCGGTTTGACGTTGTAGCCGTACTTCGGATCGGCAGCGACCATGCGCACCAGTTCTTCGGAGGCGGCGGTCATCACGTAGACCTCGATGCCGTTCTCCATCAGCTTGTTGTAGAGCTCTTTTTGGCCGGTGAAGATTTTCGGCGGATTGACGTCGAGGTTCTTGACCACGTCGCCTTCGTAATACGTCGCCGGCACCGGTTTACCGGACGCCATCAACTCGTCGACATAGCCTTTGAGTTCCTGGAGGGTGAAGCCGGAGAACACTTGGGCGACCCATGGGTAGCAAACCATGTCGTCGACTTCGCAGAGTCGATAGTAGTAGCTGAACAGGCTTTCCTTGTGGTCGGCAGTGTCCTTGAACGGCATCAGCTTCAGGGAGGGGTCAAGCTTCTCGCGGGTGATCAGGCCCTTGTTCTCCATGAACGGCAGCAACGACTCTTCGAGGTCGTAGCGGTAACTGGTGTTGTCCATGTCGAACACCGCGTAGTTACCATTGTTGGCGTTGGCGGCAATCATTGCGTCCAGCGCCTTGGCCTGATCGGCTGGCCAATGCTTCAAATCCGTAGCGAATACCTGGCCGGCGAGGCCCAGGCAGAGTGCAGCGACCAGAAATTTCGGTGCGAGCTTCATCGGCATGCTTCCCTTATTAAAAGACCCTGATTCAAAGAGATCGACGCTATCAAATTAATATGACAGCCCTCGTCTGCCCGCGACCGCTTACGTCCCTATTGCGCCAGTTGCATCTCTGGCAACGACACGCGCTTATTCCAAAAACGACAGTTTCAAGATGTTTTTGATATTAATTCATTAGATATCAAGCTGTTAGGCTTGCCGGTTCGCGGCTGCCCCGGAAGGTAGCCGGCACAAGTCTTTATCGGAGTTCCAATGAATCTGCCGCTGATCCTCAATCTGCTGGTGTTCCTCGCCCTGCTCTTTGGCCTGGCGAAAACCCGTCACACCACGTGGAGCCTGGCAAAAAAAGTCCTGCTCGCGTTGGTGCTGGGCGTGGTGTTCGGTGTGGCTCTGCACACCGTTTACGGTGCCGGCAACCCGGTACTGAAAGCCTCGATCGGCTGGTTCGATCTGGTGGGCAACGGTTACGTGCAGTTGCTGCAAATGATCGTGATCCCGCTGGTGTTCGCCTCGATCCTCAGCGCCGTAGCCCGTCTGCACAACGCCTCGTCGCTGGGCAAGATCAGCTTCCTGACCATCGGCACGCTGCTGTTCACCACGGCCATTGCGGCGCTGATCGGTATCGGCTTGACCAACCTCTTCGGCCTGACCGCCGAAGGCCTGGTGGCCGGTACTCAGGAAATGGCCCGCCTGCAAACCATCCAGACCGACTACGCGGGCAAGGTTGCCGACCTGAATGTGCCGCAGCTGTTGCTGTCGTTCATTCCGCAAAATCCGTTCGCCGACCTCGCTCGCGCCAAGCCGACCTCGATCATCAGCGTGGTGATTTTTGCTGCGTTCCTTGGGGTCGCGGCGCTGCAACTGTTGAAAGATGACGTCGAGAAAGGTCAGAAAGTGATCAACGCCATCGACACCCTGCAAGCCTGGGTGATGCGTCTGGTGCGTCTGGTGATGAAGCTGACCCCGTACGGCGTATTGGCGCTGATGACCAAAGTGGTCGCCGGCTCCAACCTGCAGGACATCATCAAACTCGGCAGTTTCGTGGTGGTTTCCTACATCGGGCTGGGCCTGATGTTTGTGATCCATGGCCTGCTGGTGTCGGCCGCCGGGATCAATCCGCTGCGTTTTTTCCGCAAGATCTGGCCGGTGCTGACATTTGCTTTCACCAGCCGCTCCAGTGCCGCGACCATTCCGCTGAGCATCGAAGCCCAGACCAGCCGTTTGGGTATTCCACAATCCATCGCCAGTTTCGCCGCGTCGTTCGGCGCGACCATCGGCCAGAACGGTTGTGCCGGCCTGTATCCGGCGATGTTGGCGGTGATGGTTGCACCGACTGTGGGCATCAACCCGCTGGACCCGCTGTGGATCGCAACGTTGGTGGCGATTGTGACGCTGAGTTCGGCCGGGGTGGCCGGCGTCGGCGGTGGCGCGACGTTTGCCGCGTTGATCGTGTTGCCGGCGATGGGCTTGCCGGTGTCACTGGTGGCGTTGCTGATTTCGGTTGAGCCGCTGATTGACATGGGCCGTACCGCGTTGAACGTGAGTGGCTCGATAACAGCCGGTGCGATCACCAGCCAGATCATGCAGCAGACTGATAAAAAGCTGCTGGATGCGGATGAGCATTCGGAGTTGGCTCACGCTTGATCGGCGCCTGACAGACCGCTTTCGCGAGCAGGCTCGCTCCCACACTGGATGGTGTGAACACCAAAAGTCCACTGTGGGAGCGAGCCTGCTCGCGAAGCTTTTAGGCTTTTTCCCACACCTCAAAGTTGTACGCCGGCTTGTCGCCTTCCGCTGGATTCGGAACATTCGACACCAGCTTCCACTCTTTCAAATCAAACTCCGGAAACCACGCATCCCCTTCCGGGCTCAGCGCCACGCGCGTCAGGTAGAGCCGATCGGCCTGTGCCATTCCCTGCGCATACAACTGCGCCCCACCAATCAGCATCAGCTCATCGACGCCCTGCTCCCGAGCCCACTCTTCAGCGCGAACCACTGCAGCCGCAAGCGACGGATAAACCTCCGCGCCTTCCAGCAGCAGATCCGCCTGACGGCTGACCACGATGTTCAACCGGCCCGGCAACGGACGACCGAGGGAATCCCAGGTCTTGCGACCCATGATGATCGGCTTGCCGAGGGTCGTGGCCTTGAAGTATTTGAAGTCCCCCGGCAAGTGCCAGGGCATGCTGTTGTCGACGCCGATCACACGGTTTTCACCGAGGGCTGCAATCAGGCTGAGGGGGAGTGATTTAGTCATGCCGGCGAGGATACCAGAGCCTCCCGTACCCCGATAAGCGTCACAGCGGTTATGCTCACAGCTCGATTGAGCGACGGGATGCCGCGTGACTGAACTGACTCCACTGCAAAACCTCTGGCTGACCGAGACGGTGCGCCTGCGTGAAGAACACGCCGGCCCCCTGGATGATCTGGAAGCCAACCGACTGGCCCGCAGCGCGGGCGGCGATCTGCCGACACGCATTCAACGCCGCGCCCTGTGGCTGGCCGAGCGCGATGGACTGACCAGAGCCCTCAAACATTGGCTGCAAGGTGCGCGGCTGGCACTGTTGGTGCTGGCTGTTCTCGCCGTTGCCAGCGGCGCCGGCCTGGCGTTTGCCGCGTTGGGCGACGGACAAACTCCGGTGAATGTGTTCTGGGCTTTAGGCAGTTTGCTCGGACTGAACCTGATTCTGTTGCTGAGCTGGACGTTGGGCCTGGTCTTCGCTGGCGAACACGGCGCCACCCTCGGCCGCTTGTGGTTATGGCTCAGCGAAAAACTCGCTCGCGATGCCAAAGCGGCGCAAATGGCGCCAGCCCTGCTGTTATTGCTGCAACGACAGAAACTCAATCGCTGGGCGGTCGGCGTACTCGTCAACGGTTTGTGGTTGCTCGCAATGCTCAGCGCGCTGGTGATGCTATTAATGCTGATGGCGACCCGGCGTTATGGCTTCGTCTGGGAAACCACACTCCTCGGCGGCGACACCTTCGTCGCCATGACCCAGGCCCTCGGCGCCCTGCCAGCCATGCTGGGTTTCAACGTTCCTACCGTGGAAATGATCCGCGCCAGCGGCGATGCCGCGCTCAACATCGAAAGCGCCCGTCAGGCCTGGGCAACATGGCTGGTCGGCGTGCTGGTGGTCTACGGTGTTTTGCCGCGACTGTTGCTGGCGCTGTTTTGCCTGTGGCGCTGGAAAACCGGGCAAGCGGCATTGCGTCTGGATTTGAATCTGCCCGGTTACGCCCAACTGCGCGAACGACTGATGCCCACCAGTGAACGCCTGGGCATCAGCGACGCTGCGCCAGAGCAATTGCATCGTATTGAAAGCGGTGTCAGCGACCTGCCAAGCGATGGCGCGCTATTGGTGGCCATCGAGCTGGACGATCAACGCCCCTGGCCGCCGCCACTGCCGAAAACCGTGAACAACGCCGGCATCCTCGACAGTCGCGAATCGCGGCACAAACTCCTCGAACAGCTGAATCGCTTCCCCCCGGCACGCCTGGCCATCGCTTGCGATCCGCGACGTTCGCCCGACCGCGGCAGTCTGGCACTGATCGCCGAACTGGCTCGCAGCGCCAGCGCCACCCGCGTCTGGCTGCTGCAAGCTCCGCCGGGCGAAGCGCTGGACGCCGAAAGGCTGGGTGACTGGCACGTGGCGCTGCAACAGCTGGACTTGCCGTTCGCCGATTGCGCGCCGTTGAACTGGCTGGAGAGCGGCCATGACTAACCCCTGGAAACCGCCCTTGAAGCTCGCCGTGGTCGGCCACACCAACGTCGGCAAAACCTCGTTGCTGCGCACCCTGACCCGCGATGTCGGTTTCGGTGAGGTGTCCCATCGCCCCAGCACCACACGACACGTCGAAGGCGCGCGGTTGTCGGTGGACGGCGAGCCGTTGCTCGATCTCTACGACACCCCTGGCCTGGAAGACGCCATCGCCCTGCTCGACTACCTCGAACGTCTGGAACGCCCCGGCGAACGCCTCGACGGCCCGGCACGTCTTGCGCGCTTTCTTGAGGGCAGCGAAGCGCGGCAGCGTTTCGAACAAGAAGCCAAGGTGCTGCGGCAACTGCTGACCTGCGACGCCGGTCTCTACGTGATCGACGCCCGGGAACCGGTCCTGGCCAAGTACCGCGACGAACTGGAAGTGCTGGCCAGTTGCGGTAAACCGCTGTTGCCGGTGCTGAATTTTGTCAGCAGCGCCAACCACCGCGAACCGGATTGGCGCGAAGCGTTGGCACGCCTCGGCTTGCATGCGCTGGTGCGCTTTGACAGCGTCGCACCGCCGGAGGATGGCGAACGTCGACTGTATGAAAGCCTCGCGCTGCTGCTGGAAAACGCCCGCCCGCAACTGGAACGTTTGATCGCCGATCAGCAAGCCCAACGCCAGGCCCGGCAACAAAGTGCGGCGCGGCTGATTGCCGAATTATTGATCGACTGTGCCGCGTGCCGGCGCAGCGTGGTCAGCGAAGCCGAGCAAGAACAGCAGGCAATCAATGAACTGCGCAAAGCGGTTCGACAACGGGAACAACGCTGCGTCGAAGCGCTGCTCAAGCTCTACGCCTTCCGTCCACAGGACGCGGCGGCCAGTGATTTGCCGCTGCTCGATGGCCGCTGGGGTGACGACCTGTTCAACCCGGAAACCCTGAAGCAACTCGGCGTGCGAGTCGGTGGCGGTATCGCGGCCGGCGCGGCAGCCGGGGCCGGGGTCGACTTGTTGGTGGGCGGCCTGACCCTTGGCGCAGCGGCACTCGCCGGCGCAATTGCCGGCGGCGCACTGCAAACCGCGCGCAGTTATGGCAGCCGCTTGCTGGGCAAGATCAAAGGCCAGCGAGAGCTGACCGTCGATGACAGCGTGCTACGGCTATTGGCATTGCGTCAGCGGCAACTGCTGCACGCGCTCAATGCGCGTGGGCATGCGGCGATGGACAGCATTCAGGTCGCCACGCCACAGGACAAAACCTGGCGCGAAGGCAAACTGCCCGAACCGCTGAACAAGGCCCGGGCGCATCCGCAGTGGTCATCGCTCAATCCCCATCCGAAGTTGAGCCAGGCGGAACGGCAGGAGCAGGTTGAGGTGTTGGCGCAGCAGCTTTAGTTCTGTGGCGTCGGGACCGGCCCTTTCGCGAGCAGGTCGAATCGTCGCACCGTCGCTCCCACATTGGAATGCGTTCCCCCTGTGGGAGCGACGGTGCGACGATTCGACCTGCTCGCGAAGGCCGTTACTCGGTTTCGGTATCGATCACCGCCAACCCAGCTTCAAAAATTGCTTTACCAATGCTGTAACACGACTTCGATCCGTGCCATTCGAGTGCCCGTCATTGTCCACATCCGAAGCCAATATCAGCTCGAACTCCCCATCGTTATCCAGATCACGAGCCGCAGCCTTGTAGGCAATCACCGGCCCGTCATGAAAGTGCAGTCGTACCGTTTCCGGCGTGCCTTCACCGCTGAGGTTTTCCGAGAAGATTCGCAGGTGTCGTGCCTCGCCCTCTCCAGCGTTGAGCCAGGCACATTTCAGATAGGTTTTGCCAAAGACCTTGAGTCGCCGAAGCTCAGCAGCCGTTGCCTCACGCGGTAAATCCTCATCCTCGATAAACCGGTAAAGCACGGTATCGGCTTGCCCCTGGCCGGTGGAGTCCTGAGCGATTACTTTCAAGTAACGCGCGAACGGGCTCACTACCATTTGAATTCCAGGTAAGTACGACTCAATAACGACACCAGTTCCTGATCCGTGGCATCGATATCTCCATCGTTATCCGCATCGAAGTGAATCACCCAGTCCAGCGTGCCGTTGTTATCCGTGTCGTAGCTCGCTGCGGTGGAAGTCAGGGTTTTGTCAGTCGGTTTGCCGATGCCTTCGTGAAAGTGCAGGCGCACAGTATCTGGTGAACAATCGCGGCCAATGTTTTCGGTGAATATCTTCAGATAGCGCTTGGACAAGTTTCGACGATTGAACCACCCTAACTTCAAAAAAGTCGTGGCAAAAACCCTGAGTAAAAGTTCGTCCTGAAAACTTCTCTTACCATCGTTGTTCACGTCACCGACCTGCCAGTCAACAATCCCATCGGCGGTGTTATCCACGGCGTAGGCCTCGCGGACAAGCACGTCTTTACCTTTGCATTGTTCAAAAAAATAAAGGCGTACGGTATCGGCTTTGCAATCTTTACTTCTGTCTTCGGCAATTACTTTCAAATAACGCATACAGGTTTGGCTCATTGAAAAAAGGTCCACTCACGGTAGCTCGCTCACGGCGGCCTTTATGTGAGAGCGATCCCTTTTTTCCGTAGGCCAGTTCATCATGAGGGGAAAGCTACACACCTCTTCGCGAGCAGGCTCGCTCCCACAGTAGTTTCGCAGTGGACACAGAATCTTTGGTCGACACGCTCACCTTGTGGAAGCGAGCCTGTCAGTGACTTTAGGCCGCCAACAGCCGCACCGCTTTGTTCTTCAACACCGCCAGATCAATCACCGGCACATGCATCTCTTTCGCCATTTCATCCCACTGGCGCATGCGCAAACTCACGGTACACAGCGGGTCCTGCTCGAACGCCTCAGCCTCTTCAGCCGTCATCATTCCGCCCTGATATTCCAGCGTCCGGCGGCTGGCTTCGCTCAAGCGCTCGTAGTATCCCGGTTCTTTAAGTGTCAGATACCGCTTGGCTTGAACGTGGTACTCCACCAGCCGCGCCATGCGATCGCTGAAGCCGGCGCGGCGCAGGTAATCGGCGCCCAGGCGCTCATGACTGATCACGCCGAAGCCGCCCATGTTCTCGGCACTCTCGGTGCAGATATGCCCGATGTCGTGGAAGAACGCGGCCAGCACCACTTCGTCATCGAAGCCCTCGGCCATGGCCAGTTCGGCGGCCTGGGACATGTGCTCGATCTGCGACACCGGCTCGCCGATGTAGTCGCTGTCGCCAAAGCGTTCGTACAACCCAAACACCTCGGCGATCACTTGCTCATTGCGGTCCATCAATGCTCTCCCAATAAGGTGGCGACGTTACGTTCGGCCATCGCCGGGCCGACGCTCATGCCGACACCGGTGTGCATCAGCGCCACGCTCACACCCGGCATCGGGCGCAGGAACGAGAACGGCCCCGGCCCCCGTGAACCATAGACACCCTGCCAGCGTTCGACCACTTGCACCTTGCAACCCAGGGTGTGTTCCGCGAGCTCAATCATCCAGTTGTCCACCTGCTCGGCGTTGAACGGCGACGGGTCGCTGCCGTAATGGTGGGAGTCGCCGATGATCAATTCACCATGCGGCGTCGGACTGATCAGCAGGTGAATACCGTTTTTATGCAGGTGCGGTTCGTCTCGCAGAATCTGCGCCTGCACCGCCGCCGCTTCCGGCAGATCGGCGAAGGCGCCGTAGTGCACGCAGCTCAAACCGGTGAGCAGCGCGTGTTGCAGGTTGAGGTTGATTTGCGGTCGAGCGCGAAGCATTTGCAGGCGGCAGATTTGCGGGTTGAGCTCGGCGATTGGCTCAGCCAGCAGCGTCTGATAATCGTGGCCGGAACAGACGATGATCTGCTCGGCACTGAAGGTTCCGGCGGTGCTGTGCAAGCGGCCGGGCTCGATGTCGCGCACCAGTGTGGAGAAGTGAAACGTGACGCCGAGTTCGCGGCGCAGGTAGTCGATCAGCGCTGGAATCGCTTCACGGGAATACAGTTGCTGATCGTCCATCCCGTGCAACGCGGCGCGGTGATGGCGGAACTGTCCGCCGTATAGATCGCGCAATGCTGCGCCGCGCAGCAGATCGACACGGTAACCGTGTTCCACGGCGCGGCCGGCGCAGAAGGCTTCCAGCAGGTGTTCTTCAGCGTCGGTGCGAGCGAACAGGTACGAGCCATTGCGCTTGAGTTGCAGGCCGGCGAGTTGTGCCCATTGGCCCCAGATCTCGCGGCTGGCCTTGGCCAGCTCGAGCATCGGGCCCGGTGGCTGGCCGGTGACCAGTGCCTGACCGAAGTTGCGCACCGAGGCGCCGAGCGGCGTTTCGCTGCGTTCGAAAACGCTGACCTTGAGACCGCGCTTGGCGGCGGCGTAGGCGTGGGACAGGCCGAGGATGCCGGCGCCTACAATCAGCATGTCGTTGTGTTGTGTCATGGGGGTTTTGTCCTGAATTCACGACCGCTATCGCGAGCAGGCTCGCTCCCACAGTTGATTGGGGACAACCCCAAATCTCCATCCACTGGAGATCCAATGTGGGAGCGAGCCTGCTCGCGAAGGGGCCCTGTCAGCCGATGAAGATCTTACTTGGCGACCACTTTCTCGGACTTGCCGTCATAGCGCTTGCGCCACTCGGTCAGGATTTCGTCGCGATTCTTCGACGCCCAGGCAAAGTCGTTCTTGATCAAACGCTGCTCATAATCCGCCGGCAATTCGGTCTGCGGCTTGGCAATACCTGGCTGCGCGAGCACCGCGAAGTTCTCTTTATAAAGCTCCATCGCCGCCGGGCTGGCGGAGAAGTCAGCCAGCTTCTTCGCCGCCTCTTCATGCGGTGTGCCCTTGATCACGGCGGTGGCTTCGATCTCCCAGCCCAGGCCTTCTTTCGGCAGGATGATGTCCAGCGGCGCGCCCTGGCGCTTCAGCTGAACAGCCGGGTATTCAAAGGAAATGCCGATCGGGAATTCACCCGAAGCCGCCAGCTTGCACGGCTTGGAGCCGGAGTGAACGTACTGGCCGATGTTCTGGTGCAGGTCGTCCATGTACTGCCAGCCTTGTTTCTCGCCGAAGGTTTGCAGCCAGGCGCTGACGTCGAGGAAACCGGTGCCGGACGAGGCCGGGTTGGGCATCACGATCTTGCCTTTGTACTCAGGCTTGGTCAGGTCCTGCCAGCTCACGGGTTTGCTCAAACCCTGTTTCTCGGCTTCGACGGTGTTGAAGCAAATGGTCGCGGCCCAGACGTCCATGCCGACCCAGGCTGGCGGGTTGGCGGCGTCGCGGTAGTTGCCGCCGATCTTGCCCAGGTCCTTCGGTGCGTAGCTTTGCAGCATGCCTTGCTGATCGAAAATCGCCAGGCTTGAAGCTGCCAGGCCCCAGACGGCGTCAGCCTGTGGGCGGGCTTTTTCGGCCAGCAGTTTCGCAGTGATGATCCCGGTGGAGTCACGCACCCACTTGATCTCGACGTCCGGGTTGGCCTTTTCGAAGGCCTCTTTATAGGTCTTCAGTTGTTCGGCTTCGAGGGCGGTGTACACCGTCAACTCGGTTTTCGCCGCGAAGGCGTTCAGGCTGAAAGCGGTGAGGACAGCAGCGGCCAGGGCCAGGGGCTTGAACATGATCTTTTCCTGTTTTTGAGTTGAGGGATTGAAGCGAATCAATGACCAGGCGCGGTCTGCCGCCAGGCCTGGGAGCGACGCAGAAAACCGCGCGAAGCCCAGGCCAGCAGCAGGGATACGCCCGCCGAGGTGAACAGAATCAGGGTCGACATCGCCGCAGCGCCGCCGACGTTGCCGGCGTCGTCCATGTTCAGCACCGCCACCGCCGCGAGGATGGTGTCGGGGCTGTAGAGGAAGATCGCCGCCGAAACGGTAGTCATGGCCGATACGAACAGGTAGCGCACGATGTCCAGCAGCGCCGGCAGGCAGATCGGCACGGTGACGCGCAGGTAGTGCCGATACAGCGGCGCCTTGAGCGACAGCGCGGCGGCTTCGAACTCGGCATCGAGTTGGCGCAGTGCCGTGGTGGCGGTCATTTGCGCGGTGGTCAAATAGTGAGCAATGGTGCAGACCACCAGCAGGGTCATGGTCCCGTAGAGCACGTGCAGCGGGTTGCCGCTGAGGTTGAAGAAAAAGACGTAACCCAAACCCAGCACCAGACCCGGCACCGCCATCGGTACGAAACTGAGCATGCGCAGTGTCAGATTCAGCCCGCGCTGGCCCTTGGTTTTTTCCATCAGGTAGGCGCTGGTGAAGATCAGCACGCTGCCGATCAATGCCGTACACAGCGCCATCTTCACGCTGTTGCCATAGGCCAGCCAGCCACCGCCCGCGGTGTCATTGAACTGGTAATGGTTGAGCGACAGCGACAGGTTGTACGGCCAGAATTTCACCAGTGACGAATACACCGCCATGCCGAACACCAGCAGCAACACCGCGCAGATCAGCAGCACGATGGTCAGGTAGCAGCCGTCCCGCAGTTTCGACGGCGCCGGTTGAAAGACTTGCGCCCGACCGCTCATGGAGTCGCCATGACGCCGACGCAGCCAGGCATCGACACCAAAACTGAACAGCGCCGGCAGCAGCAGGACCATGCCGATCAACGCGCCGCGACCGAATTGTTGTTGGCCGACCACGGCTTTGTAGGCTTCCAGCGCCAGCACCTGATAATCGCCACCGACCACCACGGGCACGCCGAAGTCGGTGATGGTCAGGGTGAACACCAGACAGAACGCCGCGAACACAGCCTGACGCGTTGCCGGCCAAGTGATGCTGCGAAAAGCCTTCGCCGAACTGGCGCCCATGCTGGAGGCAGCATCGAACAGTCGCGCATCCGCCAGCGACAGGGCCGACAGCAGAATCATCAGCGCGTGTGGGAAGGTGTAGATGACCTCGCCCAGAACAATGCCCCAGAAGCCGTAGATATTGTCCGAGAGCAAACCGCGCAACATGCCCTGGTTGCCGAACAGATAAACCAGCGCAATGCCCGGCAACATCGACGGCGCCATCAGCGGCAACAGTGACATGCCACGCCAAATGCCTTTGCCCGGTATCAACGTGCGTTGCAGGGCGTAGGCAAACAGGTAGGCCAGCGGTACGACAATCGCCGCAACGCTGAGGGAAACTTTCAGGCTATTGCCGAGCAACCAGTGGAAATTGGCACTGGTCACCAATTCACGGGCGGCCACCAGACCGCCGCCCTGCCCGGCTTCCGAGCTGAAGCCGCGCCAGAAGATCGCCAGCAACGGCATCAGCACCGCGACGCCGAGCAACACCAGTAACAGGACCTTGCCGCCGACCACGAACACCCGGTCGCCGATCTCGGCACGGGAGGTCTGCCGAACCTGTTTGTGCGGTATCGGCAGCGCGAGGTTCGCGCTCATCAGGCAAACACCTGCAGGCTGCGCGGCGGCAAGGCGACCATGATCTGCTGCGCGCCGAGGCGCGGCATGGCTTCTGGTGCCAGTTCCGCCAGCAGCGCATGACCCGGCAGTTGATCGAGTTCGAAACTCATGCGGCAGCGGTTGCCGAGGAAGGTGATTTCGCGAACCTTGGCCGGGAACAGGTTTTCTTCATGCACGGGCGGGTTGACGTTGATCGCTTCCGGGCGGCAAAACAGACGACCCGATGCAGCGTTGCCCGAATCGGCGGCCAGGCGCATGTTCATTCCGCCGACCTGGGCGTGGCTGTCGCTGCTGCGCTGGAATGGCAGCCAGTTACCCTGGCCGACGAACTCCGCCACAAAGGGTGTGGCCGGGCGGTCGTAAATTTCCTGCGGCGTGGCGTATTGCTCGACCTTGCCGTTGTTCATCACGGCGATGCGGTCGGCCATCAGCATGGCTTCGTCCTGATTGTGGGTGACCATCAGCGTGGTGACGCCGAGGTTGCGCTGTAGCTGGCGCAGCTCGGTGCACAGATGCTCGCGTACCCGGGCGTCGAGGGCCGACATCGGTTCGTCCAGCAACAACAAGGACGGCGCTGGCGCCAGGGCCCGAGCCAGTGCGACACGCTGCTGTTGGCCGCCGGACAACTGGCCAGGATACTTTTTCTCACTGCCGATCAGGCCGACCAGCTCCAGCATCTGACCGACGCGCTGGCGCACTTCATCACGACCACTGCCGGCGAGGCCGTAGGCAATGTTCGCTTCGACGGTGAGATTGGGAAACAGCGCGTAGGACTGAAACAGAATGCCGTAGTCCCGCGCCTGGGGCGCCAGGTGGGAAACGTCGCGATCGCCGAGGTACAACTCGCCGCTGTCCTGCTTCTCAAGACCGGCGATGCAGCGCAGCAAGGTGGTTTTTCCACAGCCCGACGGACCGAGCAGGCACACCAGCTCACCGGCCGCCACGTCGAGGGAAACGTTATCCAGCGCGGTGAAGGCGCCGAAGCGTTTCTGCACGCCGCGCACTTTCATCGGGGCGCCGGGGTTGGTCAGGGCAGTTGCGATCGAGTGGTTCATGGACAGGCCTCATCAAGCAGATGAAGGCCATCCTAGATTTGTAATGCGTCCGTCATGTGGCAGTGAGGCAAAAACGGCTGATAGTGGTATTCGAGGATTTGGGTTGGAGTCAAAAGATCGCAGCCTTCGGCAGCTCCTACGCCGAACGCATTCCCCTGTAGGAGCTGCCGAAGGCTGCGATCTTTTGATCTCAAGCCGGCGCCATTTCCTGCGCCAACCCCAGAAACGCCGCCGGCAGTCGCGCGCCTTTGCGGTCCTTGAGGCAGTACAAATACTCGGGAATCTGCGGCGCATTCTCGATGGTCAGCACGCGCAGCTGCGGATCATGCGGCACTTCCTGCCGCGCAATGATGCTGATGCCGATATTGCGCAACACCGCCTCACGGATCGACTCACGGCTGCCAATCTCCAGCAGCGGCCCGAAACTCACCCCGGCGCTGGCCAGCAATTCCTCGGTCAGGCGTCGAGTGGTCGAGCCCGATTCGCGCATCAATAACGTATGCCCGGCCAACGCACTGAGCGGCACATGGTCGTGGACCGCCAGCGGATGATTGCGATGCACCGCCAGCACCAGCGGATCGCTGCCGAGCACCCGGCGAATCAGCCGCGCATCCTCCAGTAACTGCGAAGAGGCAGCGACATCGACCCGGTAATCCTCCAAGGCTTCAAGCACCTGCTGGGAGTTACCGATTTCCACTGACACTTCCACCTGCGGCAAGCGCTCGCGAAAGGTCTTCACCAGATCAAGAATGTAATACGGTGCCGTGGCGGCAATGCGCAACGTGCCCTGGACCTGACCGCTGTTGCGCAGGAAAAACTCGATGTCGGCTTCCTGCTGCAACAGCGCCTTGACCATCGGCAGCAGCCGCGCGCCTTCGTCGCTGACACTGAGGCGGCGGCCACCACGGTAGAACAACTCAACCGAGTACTGACTTTCCAGATTGCGAATCTGCGTGGTCACCGTGGGTTGGCTAAGGCCGAGCTTTTTCGCCGCCAGGGTAATGCTGCCCAGGCGGGCAACCATGTAAAACGCCTTCAGCTCGGCACTCAGCACACCCTTCCCTCATCGTCTTATTTACGCAGCAGGCGCAAACCGTTAAACACCACCAACAGGCTCACGCCCATGTCGGCGAACACCGCCATCCACATGGTGGCGATCCCGGCGAAGGTTACCCCAAGAAAGATCGCTTTGATGACCAATGCCAGGGCGATGTTCTGTTTGAGGATGCTTGAGGTTTGCCGTGACAGTCGGATGAAGGTTGGAATCTTGCGCAGATCATCGTCCATCAGGGCGACATCGGCGGTCTCGATGGCGGTATCGGTGCCCGCCGCCGCCATGGCAAAACCGATCTCGGCTCGCGCCAGCGCCGGAGCGTCGTTGATGCCGTCGCCGACCATGCCGACGATATGGCCCTGTGCATAAAGGGCTTCGATGGCTTGCAGCTTGTCGGTCGGCAACAGATCGCCCTTGGCCTCGTCGATGCCGACTTGCGCGGCAATCGCCTGAGCGGTGTGGACGTTGTCGCCGGTCAGCATCAGGGTTTTGATGCCCAGCTCGTGCAGTTGCTGGATTGCTTCGCGGCTGGACTCTTTCACGGTGTCGGCCACGGCGAACAGCGCCAACGGGCCGGACTTGTCGAGCAGCAGCACCACGGACTTGCCCTGTTTCTCCAGCGAGAACAGCTTTTCTTCCAGTTCGGGCGAGCACAGGTTTAGTTCTTCCACTAAACGGTGATTACCCAGGTGGTAAACCTGACCGTTAATTTCGCCGCGCACACCGCGACCGGCCAGCGCCTCAAAGTTATCCACAGTCAGCGCTGCGAGTTGTTTATCCACAGCCGCTTTGGCAATGGCCAAGGACACCGGGTGATCGGAGCGACCGGCCAGCGCCGCCGCAATCGCCGGGGCCAATTCATCGGCAGTTGGATCAAGGGACAAATAATCAGTCTGCACCGGTTTGCCGTGCGTGATCGTGCCGGTCTTGTCCAACGCCAGGTAATCGAGCTTGTAACCGCCCTCCAGATAGACGCCGCCCTTCACCAGAATGCCTTTGCGCGCCGCTGCCGCGAGGCCGCTGACGATGGTCACCGGGGTGGAAATCACCAACGCGCATGGGCAGGCGACCACCAGCAACACCAACGCCCGGTAGATCCAGTCAAACCACAGCGCGCCCATAAACAGTGGCGGAATCACCGCCACCGCGAGCGCCAGGATAAACACTGCTGGCGTATAGATTTTCGAGAAGCTGTCGACGAAGCGCTGGGTCGGTGCTCGCGCGCCCTGGGCCTGTTCTACGGCGTGGATGATTCGCGCCAGGGTCGAGTTGTTGGCCGCCGCGGTCACGGCGTATTCCAGAGACCCAGCCTGGTTGATGGTGCCGGCAAAGACTTTGTCACCGACAGTCTTCTCAACCGGCAGGCTTTCACCGGTGATCGGCGCCTGATCGATGGTTGAACTGCCCGACACCACTTCACCGTCCAGACCAATCCGCTCACCGGGACGCACCCGCACTCGCGCCCCCAACTCGATCGCTTTGACGTCCCGCTCAATCCAACTGCCGTCGGCCTGCTGCACCGTGGCCTGTTCCGGGGTCATCTGCATCAGGCCGCCGATGGCGTTGCGTGCCCGGTCCAGCGACTTGGCTTCGATCAACTCGGCCACGGTGAACAGGAACATCACCATCGCCGCTTCCGGCCATTGACCGATCAGGATCGCACCAGTCACCGCGATGCTCATCAGCGCGTTGATGTTCAGGTTGAGGTTTTTAAGTGCGATCCAGCCCTTTTTATAGGTGCCGAGGCCGCCGCTGAGGATCGAGATCAGCGCGATGACCGCCACAACCCAGTTCGGCGCAGCGTTGGTGAAGTGGATAACTTCGGCGACCAGTGCGCCAACACCCGACAGCGCCAAAGGCCACCAGGGCTTTCTTTCGGGAGCCGGTGCTGGCAGTTCAGCGCCCTGCTCTATCGGCTCGGCCTGCATGCCGAGGGACTTGATGGCGTCGATGATCGGCGCAGTGCTCGGCAGGTCATGGGTGACGCCCAACACGCGGTTGATCAGGTTGAATTCCAGTTGCTGCACGCCCACGAGTTTGCCGAGTTTGTTCTCGATCAGCGTCTGCTCGGTTGGGCAATCCATGGCGTCGATGCGGAAATTGCTCAGTCGCGCGCCGGCCGTTGGGGTTTCGCTCAACTTGATCAGCGACGGCGCCGCCACTTTGGCGGAACAGCAGGAATCCCCGTGCCCGCCATGGTCATGCTTCTGTACAGGCTGCAGCTTGTGGCTGTGATCGTGATCGTGATCGTGATCGTGATCGTGATCGTGATCGTGATCAGCCTCGGGTTTGTTGGTGTGAAGGGAATCGCTCATTGGGTCGCGTCCGGAAAGGTGCCTGTTGCCAAGTAAAGACCCTGTAGCCACTATAGGGTCAAGCACCCTTTTGGAGATTATCGTCATGAAGATCGGAGAACTGGCCAAACTCACCGACTGCGCCGTGGAAACCATTCGCTACTACGAGCGCGAAAACCTGCTGCCGGAGCCGGCCCGCAGCGACGGCAACTACCGCGTCTACACCCAGGCCCACGCCGAGCGCCTGACGTTCATCCGCAACTGCCGCACCCTCGACATGACGCTGGAAGAAATCCGCAGCCTGCTGGCCCTGCGCGACAGTCCGCAGGATCAGTGCGAAAGCGTGAATGCGTTGATCGACGAACACATTCATCACGTGAAGGCGCGGATCGATGGGTTGATGGCGTTGCAGGCACAACTGCTCGACCTGCGCCAACGTTGCAGCGAAGGGCCGGATATCGATCAGTGCGGGATTTTGCAGCGGCTGGAGGTCAGTGGCGGCGTTGTGGCAACGGAGGTTGAGCATTCGCATGTGGGCCGCAGTCACGGTCACTAAAAACACCACAAAACCCTGTAGGAGCTGCCGAACGCGGCCCGAACCTTCGGCAGCTCCTACAGGGGATCGCCGTAAGGCTTAAACCGCCATTGGCGCCGTCATTGGGGCGTGGTGTTCGTAACCTTCCAGCGAAAAATCGCTCGGATCGATCAACTCCAGCCACTCCGGCTGATAAACACCGGTCTTGGCAAACTCCGGCACACGGTCGCTGATCACCAGTTTCGGCATCGGGAACGGCTCGCGCTTGAGCTGTTCATTGAGCATGTCCAAGTGGTTTTCGTAGACGTGGGCATCACCGATGAAATAAGTGAACCAGCGCGGCGTGTAGCCGGTCAGGCGACCGATCAGGCTCAGCAGCGCAGCGCCTTCGGTGAGGTTGAACGGCGTGCCCAGGCCCAGGTCGTTCGAGCGGATGTAGAGGGTCAAAGAAATCTCTTTGGTCTCCACATTCGGGTGGAACTGGTACAGCAAGTGGCACGGCGGCAGGGCCATTTCGTCGAGCTGCGCCACGTTCCAGCCGTGGAACAGAATGCGGCGGCTGCCCGGATCCTTGATGATGGTGTCGACGCACTGGCGGATCTGGTCGATCGCCTTGTACAGCACCACATAGGCCTGACCGTCTTCTTCGCCTTCAGCGATTTGGCGATAACCTTGGCTCAGGGTCTGCTCGATGGCGGCCTGGTTGCTGACCGGAATCTGCTTGTACGCCGGCCATTTGCGCCATTGCACGCCGTAGATCTCGCCAAGGTCGTCCTCACCCTGACGGAACGGGTTGGCCAGCCACTGCGCGTTTTCGTTGGCGTTCTGATCCCAGACCTTGCAGCCCAGCGCACGGAACTCGGCGGCGTTGTTCACCCCGCGCAGAAAACCACACATCTCGCCGATGGCCGATTTGAAGGCCATTTTGCGGGTGGTGATCGCCGGAAAACCTTCCTTCAGGTCATAACGCAGCATCGCGCCAGGGAAGCTGATGGTGTTCACGCCGGTGCGGTTGGCCTGTTTGGTGCCGTTCTTGATGACGTGGGCGACCAGTTCGAGATATTGCTTCATGAGTTACCTGTGTCCTTGAACCCGGGACTGTCGCCCCGGGGTTCGAATTTATACGGCCGCCGCTGGAGCCGCCGGTGCACGGTGATACGCCAGCCAGATCAGGTACAGACCGCCGACGATCATCGGTACGCACAGTACCTGACCCATGGTCAGCCAGTTCCAGGCCAGATAGCCCAGTTGCGCGTCCGGTACGCGGACGAATTCGACGATGAAACGGAAAATGCCATAGAACAGCGCGAACATCCCGGACACCGCCATGGTCGGCCGCGGCTTGCGCGAGAACAACCAGAGAATGGCGAACAGCGCTACGCCTTCGAGCGCGAACTGATACAGCTGCGACGGGTGACGCGCCAGTTGCGCCGGATCGGTCGGGAAGACCATCGCCCACGGCACATCGGTGGCCTTGCCCCACAACTCGGCGTTGATGAAGTTGCCGATACGTCCGGCGCCCAGACCGATCGGCACCATCGGTGCAACGAAGTCCATCAGCTGGAAGAACGACTTGCCGTTCTTTTTACCGAACCACAACGCGGCCAACATCACGCCGATGAACCCGCCGTGGAACGACATACCGCCCTTCCACACTTCAAAGATCAACAGCGGGTTGGCGATGTAAGCACTCAGATCGTAGAACAGCACATAGCCCAAGCGGCCGCCGACAATGACCCCCATCGACATCCAGAACACCATGTCGGAGAGCTTCTCTTTACTCCAGGTCGGGTCGAAGCGGTTCAACCGGCTCGACGCCAGCAGCCAGGCGCCGCCGATGCCGATCAGGTACATCAAGCCGTACCAGTGGATTTTCAGCGGACCGATGGCCAATGCCACCGGGTCGATCTGCGGGTAAGGCAGCATTGCGACTCCTCGTTAGAGTTGAAACCTTTAAAATTCCCGGGCGACGCTGTCACGCCAGGATTAAGCCAGGATTGCGGTGTGTCAGAGCAAAAAGTTCAGACCAACGCAGAACAGCAAAGCGGCGAACAGTCTTTTCAGCAACTTCGGCGACAGGCTGTGGGCCAGTCGTGCGCCGAGGCGGGCGAAGAACATGCTGGTCAGGGCGATCCCCAGCAACGCCGGCAAATAAACAAAACCGAGACTATGGGCCGGCAGCAACGGATCGTGCCAGCCCAGAATCATGAAAAATAATGCACTGGACAAGGCAATCGGCAAGCCACAGGCGGATGAAGTCGCCACCGCTTGCTGCATCGGTACGCTGCGCCAGGTCAGAAACGGCACCGTCAGCGAGCCGCCGCCAATCCCGAAAATCGCCGAGGCCCAGCCAATCACACTGCCGGCCACGGTCAGACCGACTTTACCCGGCACCGTTCGACTGGCCTTGGGTTTGAAATCCAGTGCCAGTTGCGCAGCGATGACCAGGGCGAAGACGCCAATGATTTTCTGCAGATTGGGCCCGGAGATCGCCTCGGCCGTCAGCGCGCCGAAACCGGCACCCATGAGAATACCGAGGGTCATCCAGGCAAAAATCGGCCAACGTACGGCACCACGACGGTGATGTTCGCGGATCGCATTGACCGAGGTGAAGATGATCGTCGCCAGGGACGTGCCGACCGCCAGGTGCGTGAGGATCGACGGATCGAACCCTTGCAGCTTAAAACTGTAAACCAGCACCGGAACGATAATGATCCCGCCGCCGACCCCGAACAGCCCGGCCAGCACACCTGCACAGGCGCCGAGCGCCAGGTAGAGCAGAAATTCCATGCGCATCCCCAAATGAGAGCGGCATGGTAACGGATGCATGGCCTCAAGCTCCACTGGATGGCGATGGATACCCACACGATGACTGAGTAGAGTGGGCAGAAAACACACAAGGACTGCCTTATGTGCCTGATTGTTTTCGCTTGGCGACCGGGTCACGCCCAGCCGCTGATCGTGGCGGCCAACCGCGACGAATTCTATGCCCGGCCCAGCCTGCCTCTGGCGCAATGGCCCGAAGCACCGCACGTGCATGCCGGTCGCGATCTGGAGGCGGGGGGCACCTGGCTTGGTGTTGGCGCCCATGGACGCTTCGCCGCGCTGACCAATATCCGCGATCCGCACCAGCCGCCCGCACGCACCTCGCGAGGGGAGCTGGTGGCGCGATTTCTCAGCGGGGATATGCCGATAGATGACTATTTGAGCGACGTTGTTGCACGTTCGCTGGAATATTCCGGATTTAATCTGCTGATCGGCAACGCCAACGAGCTATGGCACTTCAATGCCCGGGAGACTGAGGCGGTGATGCTGCCACCGGGGGTTTATGGGTTGTCGAACGCCGGGCTGGATACGCCATGGCCGAAGCTGCTCAGGGCGCGGGCAGCGCTGGAGGAAGTGCTGGACGATCCGCAACCCCAGGCTTTATTGGCGTTGCTGAATGATCCGCAGACGGCGCCATTTGCCGAACTGCCGGATACCGGGGTCGGGTTGGCCACCGAGACATTGCTGTCGAGTGTATTTATTGCCAGTCCGACTTATGGGACGCGAGCGAGTACGGCGTTGATTGTTCAGGCGGATGGGACGCGGTGGATGGTGGAGCGGAGTTTTGGGCCGTATGGCGGGCATTTGGGGGAAGTGGAGATCAGGGTTTAGATTGGTGCTGTCAGGGCTGGCCTCATCGCGAGCAGGCTCGCTCCCACAGGGGACTTGTGTAGATCACAAATCAAATGTGGGAGCGAGCCTGCTCGCGATGGGGCCATCAGCGTTTTATAGGGTTTTAGCCGAAGCCGGATTAATCATCCGCGCCAACCCAAGGTTCTTCAGCGCCAATTGCAGCGAACTGTGGATAACTTGCGGGTTGTCGATGGTCATCAGCTCCGCGAGCAACTCCTTGGCCTTGCTCAGGTTGATCTGACGCAACATCCACTTCACTTTCGGCAAGTTGGTGGCGTTCATCGACAGGCTGTCGAAGCCCATCGCCATCAACAGCACCGCCGCCGCCGGATCGCCGGCCATCTCACCGCAGATGCTCACTGGCTTGCCTTCGGCATGAGCGTCACGCACCACGCTCTGAAGGGCTTGCAGCACCGCTGGGTGCAGGTAGTCGTAGAGGTCGGCTACCCGCGGGTTGTTTCGATCCACGGCCAGCAGGTACTGGGTCAGGTCGTTGGAACCGACCGACAGGAAGTCCACTTGCCGCGCCAGTTCCTTGGTCTGATAAACCGCTGCCGGAATTTCGATCATCACGCCGATCGGCGGCATAGGCACGTCGCAGCCTTCGTCGCGGACTTCGCCCCAGGCCCGGTGAATCAGGTGCAGGGCTTCTTCCAGCTCGTGGGTGCCGGAGATCATCGGCAGCAGAATCCGCAAGTTGTTCAAGCCTTCGCTGGCCTTGAGCATGGCGCGGGTCTGCACCAGGAAGATTTCCGGGTGGTCGAGCGTGACGCGAATGCCGCGCCAGCCGAGGAACGGGTTGTCTTCCTTGATCGGGAAGTACGACAGCGACTTGTCGCCGCCGATGTCCAGGCTGCGCATCGTCACCGGTTGCGGGTGGAACGCGGCGAGCTGCTCGCGATAAATCGCCAGCTGTTCTTTTTCACTCGGGAAGCGCTGGTTGATCATGAACGGCACTTCGGTGCGGTACAGACCGACGCCTTCAGCGCCACGCTTCTGCGCTCGCGCCACATCCGCCAGCAGGCCGGTGTTGACCCACAGCGGCATGCGGTGGCCATCGACGGTCACGCACGGCAAGTCCCGCAGTGCATCCAGCCCGAGCGCCAGTTGCTTCTCTTCCTCGACCACTTCGGCGAACTGCTTGCGCAGCACTTCGCTCGGGTTGGTGTAGACCTCGCCGTGGTAGCCGTCGACGATCATCTGGATGCCGTCGACCTTGGAATACGGCAAGTCGACCAGGCCCATCACCGTCGGGATACCCATGGCGCGTGCCAGGATCGCCACGTGGGAGTTGCCGGAACCGAGTACCGACACCAGGCCGACCAGCTTGCCTTCCGGCACCTCGCCGAGCATCGCCGGCGTCAGTTCTTCGCTGATGAGAATGGTGTTATCGGGGTAGACCAGGGTCTGCTGACGCTCTTCCTGCAGATAAGCCAGCAAGCGCCGACCGAGGTCTTTGACGTCCGAGGCGCGCTCACGCAGATAGGCGTCGTCCATCAATTCGAAACGGTTGACGTGTTCGGTGACCACCTGACGCAACGCGCCCTGAGCCCACTGGCCAGTCTTGATCACGGTGGTGATTTCGCTGCCCAGTGACGCATCGTCGAGCATCATCAGGTAAACATCGAACAGCGCGCGCTCTTCCGGGCGCAACTGATTCGCCAGTTTGGCGGACAAGGCGCGCATGTCGGCGCGCACGCCTTCGATGGCAGTCTTGAACAGCCCGAGTTCGGCGGCGATATCGGTGATGGTCTTGTCGGGCACCACGTCCAGATCGGCCGGCGGCAGCATGACCACCGCGGTACCGACTGCCGCACCCGGCGAACCCGGTACGCCGATGAACTTGGCTTCCTGGATGCCTTTGCCCTGACGGCCCAGCCCACGGATCGAACCGGTGGCTTCGGCGTGGGCGATAACGCCGGCAAGCTGCGCGCTCATGGTCACGAGGAAGGCTTCTTCACCTTCATCGAACTGGCGACGTTCCTTTTGCTGAATGACCAACACGCCGACGACGCGGCGGTGGTGAATGATCGGCGCCCCGAGGAACGAGGCGTAGCGTTCTTCACCGGTCTCGGCGAAGTAACGGTAGCGCGGGTGATCCGCGGCGTTTTCGAGGTTCAGGGGTTCTTCACGCGTGCCGACCAGGCCAACCAGACCTTCGTTGGGTGCCATGCTGACTTTGCCGATCGAGCGCTTGTTCAAGCCCTCGGTGGCCATCAGCACGAAACGGTTGGTCTCAGGGTCAAGCAGGTAGACCGAGCAGACCTGGCTGCCCATGGCCTCTTTGACGCGCAACACAATAATCCCCAACGCCGCCTTGAGATCCTTGGCGGAGTTAACTTCCTGGACGATCTTGCGCAGCGTATTGAGCATGGCTCGGGGTCGAACTCCGTCGTCAGTCGCGCGATAAAAGGCGCGGGGCAAGCTCTTTGAGAGCGCGTCGATACACTTCGCGCTTGAATGTCACCACCTGGCCCAACGGATACCAATAGCTGACCCAGCGCCAGCCATCGAATTCCGGTTTACCGGTCAAATCCATCCGCACCCGTTGCTCGTTGGAGACCAGGCGCAGGAGAAACCATTTCTGTTTCTGGCCGATGCACAGCGGTTGGCTGTGCGTTCGGACCAGACGTTGCGGCAAACGATAGCGCAACCAGCCCCGGGTGCAGGCGAGAATTTCAACATCTTCGCGCTCAAGACCCACTTCTTCGTTCAACTCGCGGTACAAGGCGTCTTCCGGCGTCTCCTGGGGGTTGATTCCGCCCTGTGGAAACTGCCAGGCATCTTGATTGATACGGCGAGCCCATAGCACCTGTCCGGCATCATTCGTGAGAATGATCCCGACATTGGGGCGGAAACCATCGGGGTCGATCACGGCAACAACCTCGCAAACGCATGTCGCCGCATTGTTCCACAAAGGTTGTGATAGCAGCAACGAGCCGGCCTACCTTATGTGCACTCTTGTGAAAAGTCCGTATTCTGAACGCCTTTCTACAGACTTTTCAGCGAGTAACTGCAATGCGGCTGGCTTTATTCGACTTGGACAACACGCTCTTGGGCGGTGACAGTGACCACGCCTGGGGCGATTACCTCTGCGAGCGCGGCTTCCTCGACGCCGTCGCCTACAAGGCACGCAACGACGAGTTCTATCAGGATTACCTGGCCGGCAAACTGGATAACGATGCCTACCTGAACTTCTGCCTGGAAGTCCTCGGCCGCACCGAGATGGCCACGCTGGATCAATGGCATCTGGATTACATGCGCGATTGCATTGAGCCGATTGTGTTGCCCAAGGGTCTCGAACTGCTGGCCAAGCACCGCGAGGCGGGTGACAAGTTGGTGATCATCACTGCGACCAACCGTTTTGTTACCGGGCCGATTGCCCAGCGTCTGGGCGTCGAAACCCTGATCGCCACTGAATGCGAGATGGTTGATGGTCGCTACACCGGGCGCAGCACTGATGTTCCGTGCTTCCGGGAAGGCAAGGTCACAAGGCTGAGTCGTTGGCTGGAAGAGACCGGGCATTCGCTGGAAGACAGTTACTTCTACAGCGACTCGATGAATGATTTGGCGCTGCTTGAGCAGGTAACGAATCCGATCGCCGTCGACCCGGACCCGAATCTGCGCGCCGAGGCCGAGAAGCGTGGCTGGCCGGTAATTAGTCTGCGCGACTGATATCGCCTGTAGCAGCTGCCGAGGTACGAGGCTGCGTTGGGCTGCGCAGCGGCCCCCGGGGGCGGTCCTGCGGACACGCAACGCAGCCTCGTACCTCGGCAGCTGCTACAGATTCCGCGCTAAACCGGCTTCGCGCCCATCAGCCCGGCAATCGCGATAAAACAGACGAAGCTAAACAGTGCGATGGCGAAAGTGAGCTTGCCGTTGCCCGCTGCCGGTGCCTTACGCAGCCGATTCAGCCGCACCAGCAACCAGAACCAGCCCAACGCCGCGACGGTGTAAAGCACACTGGACGCCAGCAACCAGATCTGCCCCAGCGGCCAGCCCACCAGATGCACCATCCACCAGCCGGTAAACGGCATGCTCAGCAGAGCCAGCCCCATCACCAGCCAGATGAACACTTGCGGCCGTTGCAATGTGCGTGCGTGAGCCGTCGCGTCTCCGTTACGGCGTGTACGCCAGACCCAGATCGCAAGCCCCAGCGCACTGACCAGCAGCAACACCGTCGCCACCATATGAGCGACTTTCAGGGCGGTTAACGTTTCCATTGTTCGATTTCCTTATGGCCTGGCCATCAGCGTAGCCGCTCAGCCGAGAAACAGCTGATAGGCCGGGTTGTCGCTTTCGTCCCAGTACGGGTAGCCGATTTCTTCCAGCGCAGCGGGCACCAGATGGCGTTCCTCGTGAGGCACTTGCAGCCCCGCGACCACACGACCATCCGCCGCACCATGGTTGCGGTAGTGGAACATCGAGATGTTCCAGCGCCCGCCGAGCTTGTTGAGGAAGTTGAACAGCGCACCCGGACGCTCCGGGAACTCAAAGCGCAGCACCACTTCATCGACCACGTGAACAGCACGTCCGCCGACCATATGACGAATGTGCAACTTGGCCAACTCGTTGTCGGTCAGGTCGAGCACCGGAAAACCCTGCTCGGTCAGACTGGCAAGCAGCGCACTGCGCGGGTCGTTTTCCGGATGCGTCTGCACGCCAACAAAGATGTGCGCCTCGCTGCCGGTGTTGTAGCGATAGTTGAATTCGGTGATCTGGCGCTTGCCGATGGCTTCACAGAACGCCTTGAAGCTGCCCGGTTTCTCGGGAATGGTCACGGCGATAATCGCTTCGCGCCCCTCGCCCAGTTCAGCACGCTCGGCGACGTGGCGCAGACGGTCGAAGTTGACGTTGGCGCCGGAGTCGATGGCCACAAAGGTATGCCCGGTGACACCGCGTTGCTCGACGTATTTCTTGATCCCGGCCACGCCCAAGGCGCCGGCAGGTTCGGTGATCGAGCGGGTATCGTCGTAGATGTCCTTGATCGCCGCGCAGATTTCATCGGTGCTGACGGTGATCACTTCATCGACATAATCTTTGCAGATATCGAAGGTGTACTGACCAATCTGCGCCACGGCGACGCCGTCGGCGAAGAGGCCCACGGTCGGCAGGATCACGCGTTCGCCAGCGGCCATTGCGGCTTGCAGGCAGTTGGAATCGTCCGGCTCGACGCCGATGATTTTGATTTCAGGCCGCAAGTACTTCACATACGCCGCGATTCCGGCAATCAACCCGCCGCCGCCCACCGGGACGAAGATCGCGTCCAGACGGCCAGGGTGCTGGCGCAGAATCTCCATCGCCACCGTGCCCTGCCCGGCAATGGTGTGGGGATCGTCGTAAGGGTGAATGTAGACGTAGCCTTTTTCGTCGACCAGTTTCAGCGAGTAGGCCAGGGCTTCCGGGAACGAATCCCCGTGCAGCACCACTTTGCCACCGCGTGAACGCACGCCTTCGACTTTGATTTCCGGGGTGGTCTTGGGCATCACGATGGTCGCTTTCACGCCCAACACTTTCGCCGCCAGGGCCAGGCCTTGCGCGTGGTTGCCCGCGGAAGCAGTGACCACGCCGCGAGCGCGCTCTTCATCGGACAGCTGCGTGAGCTTGTTGTAGGCGCCGCGAATCTTGAACGAGAACACCGGCTGCAAGTCTTCGCGCTTGAGCAAAATACTGTTGCCCAGCCGCTCGGAGAGCTGGCGAGCAGTCTGCAATGGGGTTTCTACGGCAACGTCATAAACGCGCGAGGTGAGGATCTTTTTGACGTACTGTTCGAGCATCGGAAAGCATCACTGAGCGAGTTGGGCAGGGCCAAGGAGTCTAACCCGGCTTTTGCCTAAGCGACCACACTAAACAGGTGGTTTTAGGCCAGTCGGAAAAGATCGCAGCCTTCGGCAGCTCCTACAGGGACACGCGATCATTCTGTAGGAGCTGCCGAAGGCTGCGATCTTTTGACCTGCCAATCGGCCAATGACCTTCACCGCCCCGAAGCCTATAATGCCGGCCTTTCCGTTCTCCCTTTGCCCGCTTCGGAGCCCGCATGACCCAGGATCAACTCAAACAGGCAGTGGCTCAGGCCGCCGTCGACTTCATCCTCCCGAAACTCGACGACAAGAGCATCGTCGGGGTCGGCACCGGCTCCACCGCCAACTGCTTCATCGACGCACTGGCCAAGCACAAAGGCGCGTTCGACGGCGCGGTCGCCAGCTCCGAAGCCACCGCAGCCCGCCTCAAGGGCCACGGCATTCCGGTGTATGAGCTGAACACTGTCAGCGACCTGGAGTTCTACGTCGACGGCGCCGATGAAAGCGATGAGCACCTGAACCTGATCAAGGGCGGCGGCGCAGCCCTGACCCGCGAGAAGATTGTGGCGGCTGTGGCCAAGACCTTCATCTGCATCGCCGACGCCAGCAAACTGGTGCCGGTGCTCGGCGCATTCCCGCTGCCGGTGGAAGTGATCCCGATGGCCCGCAGCCACGTGGCCCGCGAGCTGGTGAAGCTCGGTGGCGACCCGGTTTACCGTGAAGGCGTGCTGACCGACAACGGCAACATCATCCTCGACGTCTTCAACATGCAGATCACCAACCCGGTGGAGCTGGAGACGCAGATCAATGCGATCGTCGGCGTGGTCACCAACGGTTTGTTCGCAGCACGTCCAGCGGATTTGCTGCTGCTGGGCACCAGTGAGGGCGTAAAAACCCTGCGCGCAAAATAAAACATACGCAAAACCTGTGGGAGCGAGCCTGCTCGCGAAGGCGGTCTGTCAGCCGACATTTCCATCGGCTGACAGGGCCTCTTCGCGAGCAAGCCCGCTCCCACATTTGTTTTGGGGGGTTGGTCAGGGTTGTGTTGGTTTTTTGAAGACGTAGAACAGGTTCGGCTCGCTCACCAGGTACATCGTACCGTCGTCATCCATGGCGATCCCTTCCGCTTGCGGCACCGTCTTCTGCAACCCCTGACGCCCCTTGCTCAGTGACAGGGTACTCAGCGGTCGCCCGTCCACATCGAGTTCCAGAATCAGCCGCGACTCATCCGACAATGCCAACAAATGGCCGCTGCGCTCGTCGTATTGCAGGCTCGACAGGTCCGTCACGAACATCCCTGCATCGCGCTTGGGGTTGTTCACGACGTGCACCGCGTAGGATTTTTCCGGGTTGTAATGCGGAAATCCCTGCACTTCGTAGATCAGCATCGGGTCGCGTTCCTTGGCGACAAACAACCGTTTGCCCACCGAGTCGTAAGCCAGGCCTTCGAAGCCCTTGTTGCCGCTCATGTGCACGCCAAGGGTCATCTTCTCGGCATCCGCTGCGTCGAGGAACGTTGTGTCCTTTTCCAGATGAACCTTGATCAGCCGCTGCTGACGCTCATCAGTGATCACGTAAGTGTCAGCGCTAATGAATTCCACCGCTTCCGGATCGCCAAACCCGATCAGCGCAATGCGTCGAACAATCTGGCCGTCCAGCGACAGTTCGATCAGCTCTGAGTTTTTGTTGGTGACGGTGAACAGGCTTTTGCGCACTGGATCGAAGGTCAACGCCGAAACATCGTCGTCCAGCCCAACAATGACTCGCGCCTCGACCGCTACCTGGTACTGATCCAAAGCGATGGACTGAGCATTCACTGGCTGCCAAAGCGTGTACAGATTGAACCAGGCGCGCTCGAACAGGCGCAGGTGCTGGCCGCCCGCAATCAGAGCGATCAGGGCTATCACCGACAGGATCAAAAGCAGAGGCTTGGGGCGGGCAAGTCGACGCATTCAGGCAAGCTCGAAAACAGAACGGGCGGATGAAATACCACGGCAGTCTGAATTGAAGCTTAATGGCCAGTGGCCTACGACCACAAACGCCAGCTCCTACGGGGGGATCGTTATTTCTGCTTTTCGAAGCGGTAGAACAGGTTCGGCTCGCTCACCAGGTACAGCGTGCCCGCCTCGTCCATGGTCACGCCTTCGGCGCGAGGAATGGTCTTCTTCAAACCATTGAAGCCGCCGAGCAAGGTCATGAAGCTGACCTGCTCACCCTTCTCGTCCAGTTCCAGCAACAAGTGGGAGTCGGCAGACAGCACCAAGGTGTGGCCAGTGCGCGGGTCGATGGCCAGCGCCGAGAGGTTGCGGATGTCCAGTTCATCACTGGCGAGTTTTTGCTTGTCACCGGTGAGTGTCTGGCCATCGTTGCTTTTCCAGGTGAACAACGCCGGTGGACGCTCTTCACCCAGCAACATTTGCTGATTGCGCGAATCCCAGACGATGGCTTCGAACGCCTTGTTCTGGTCCTTCGAAGGGCCGAGGTCGTATTTCGGAAAGTTGGCGATGTTCAGCTCGCGGGTATCGGCATCGACCTTGACGATGGAGAGCATGTGGTCACGCTCATCGACGATGGCCAACAGACCGTTGCCCATCACAGTCACGCCTTCCGGGTTGCTCCAGCCCACCAGCGGCATTTTGCGCAGCACGTCGCCCTGCAGCGTCAGTTCGACGAGGAACGGGTTTTTGCCCATGACCGAGAACAGGGTTTTGGTTTGAGGGTTGTAGGCCAGGTCGGACGCTTCGTCCTTTTCCATGCCCGGCAGCAATTTGGCATCGATCACTGCCCGGTAATCCGGTAACCAGACACTCTGCTGACGTTCGGCGGGGCTTTCGAAACGCTCCAGCACCCAAAGCACACCACGGTCATCCCAATGCATCGCAAACGCGAGGCCATAGGCGGCGGCCACCAGCAAAAGCCAGAAATACCAACGCATGAAAAAGCGCGAGCGGCGGGCAGTTTTAAGCTTGGGCAGTGGTTGTTGGGTGACCATCGAGGGATGAGTTCCAGAAATTCAGGCTAAGGGGAATAGCACAATTGGGACCGGCTCAGACGCCGCAAGTCCCGGAATTATCCGGACGAGATGTGAAAAAAACGGGAAATGGCGGGAAAGCCCTGTGCAGGCAACCAAGATCAAAAGATCGCAGCCTGCGGCAGCTCCTACAGAGATTGGTGTAGGAGCTGCCGCAGGCTGCGATCTTTTGCTTTTTTAGCGCACGCTACTGGTGAAGCTGCTGGCGCCTGGCAATTCCAGCACCAGTTCGTCACCGACATTCAGCGGACCAACGCCAACCGGCGTACCCGTCAGGATCACGTCACCGGCCTGCAGCGAGAAACAGCCGGCCATGTGCTGGATCATCGACACGATCGGGTTGAGCATTGCGCTGCTGTTGCCATCCTGGCGCACTTCGCCGTTGATGGTCAGGCGGATGCCGATGTCGGTCAGGTCAGCGAACGTGCTGCCGGACACGAACGGCGCGATCACCGCCGCACCGTCGAAGGACTTGGCAATCTCCCAAGGCAGGCCCTTGGCTTTCAGCTCGGCCTGCTTGTCGCGCAGGGTCAGGTCCAGGGCCGGGGCGAAGCCGGAGATAGCATCAAGCACTTCTTCACGGCTCGGTTTGGTCGACAAAGGCTTGCCGATCAACACCGCGATTTCCGCTTCGTAATGCACCGAACCGCGCTCCGTCGGAATGCTGAAACCACCTTCCAGCGGCACGACGCAACTGCCCGGCTTGATGAACAGCAGCGGTTCTGTAGGCACCGGGTTGTCCAGTTCCTTGGCGTGTTCGGCGTAGTTACGGCCAATGCATACCACTTTCCCCAGCGGGAAGTGAATACGCGTACCGTCGACATACTGGTGCTGATAGCTCATTACCGACTCCTGTTTCGTAGCTCTTAAATTCAAAAGTCAAACAGCGAAAATCTTGCCCGGGTTCATGATGCCGTTCGGGTCGAACACCGCTTTGACGGCTTTCATGTACTCGATCTCAACCGGCGAGCGGCTGTAGGTCAAGTAATCACGCTTGGTCATGCCCACGCCATGTTCGGCGGAAATCGAGCCGTTGTACTTCTCGACGGTTTCGAACACCCACTTGTTGACGGTCGCGCACTTGGCGAAGAACTCATCCTTGCTCAGGTTTTCCGGCTTGAGGATGTTCAAGTGCAGGTTGCCGTCGCCGATGTGGCCGAACCAGACGATTTCGAAATCCGGGTAGTGTTCGCCGACGATCGCGTCGATTTCCTTCAGGAACGCCGGGACTTTCGACACAGTGACCGAAATGTCGTTCTTGTACGGCGTCCAGTGGGAAATGGTTTCGGAGATGTATTCGCGCAGCTTCCACAGGTTTTGCAGCTGGGTTTCGCTCTGGCTCATCACGCCGTCCAGCACCCAGCCCTGCTCAACGCAGTGCTCGAAGGTTTCCAGGGCGTGGTTGGCCACTTCTTCGGTGGTCGCTTCGAATTCCAGCAGCGCGTAGAACGGGCAATCGGTTTCGAATGGCGCGGGTACATCGCCCCGGCCCATGACCTTGGCCAAGGCTTTATCGGAGAAGAATTCGAAGGCGGTCAGGTCGAGTTTGCTCTGGAACGCGTGCAACACCGGCATGATCGCGTCGAAATCGGCCGTGCCGAGGACCATGGCGGTGAGGTTTTTCGGCGCGCGGTCCAGACGCATGGTGGCTTCGACCACAAAACCGAGGGTGCCTTCGGCGCCGATGAACAGCTGACGCAGGTCGTAACCGGTGGCGTTCTTGATCAGGTCTTTGTTCAGCTCCAGCAGATCGCCTTTGCCGGTGACCACTTTCATGCCTGCGACCCAGTTGCGGGTCATGCCGTAGCGAATGACCTTGATCCCGCCGGCATTGGTGCCGATATTGCCGCCAATCTGGCTTGAACCTGCCGAAGCGAAGTCCACCGGGTAGTACAGGCCTTTTTCTTCGGCGACGTTCTGCAGATGCTCGGTGACCACGCCCGGCTGGCAGACCGCGGTGCGGTCGGTCATGTTCACGTCGAGGATCTGGTTCATGTAGTCAAAGGACACCACGACTTCGCCATTGGCCGCTACGGCTGCAGCGGACAGCCCGGTGCGACCGCCGGACGGCACCAGCGCAATTTTGTGCTCATTGGCCCAACGGACAATGGCCTGAACCTGCTCGGTGGTCTTGGGGAACACGATGGCGGTCGGGGCGGGGGCGAAATGCTTGGTCCAATCCTTACCGTAAGCATTCAGGGAGTCGGCATCGGTCAGCACCTTGCCAGGCTCAACCAGGGTCTTCAGCTCTTCAATCAGGGCAGGATTGGTCATCGACAGAACTCTCGAACAATTCATGGTCATCCTGAGAACGCTTCACGTCGCAGGAATGAGTGTTTAGCGGGGTGCATATGCTAGCATACCGACCCCGCAGGATAGTGCCCAACGGCTATTCTGTGGCGACGGCTTTCCTGCCGTCCGGGTCAGCGTCTGCTGGCTATTTCCTGCCATTTTTCTCCGGGATACAGGTTTACGCAGATGAGCAAGACTTCTCTCGATAAGAGCAAGATCAAGTTCCTTCTTCTCGAAGGCGTCCACCAATCGGCTGTCGACGTCCTCAAGTCGGCGGGCTACACCAGCATCGAGTACCTCACAGGTTCTCTGCCGGAAGCCCAGCTGAAGGAAAAGATCGCTGATGCGCACTTCATCGGCATTCGCTCCCGCACTCAACTGACCGAAGAAATCTTCGATCAGGCGAAGAAACTGGTCGCTGTCGGCTGTTTCTGCATCGGCACCAACCAGGTTGACCTTAATGCTGCCCGCGAACGCGGCATCGCAGTGTTCAACGCTCCGTACTCCAACACTCGCTCCGTCGCGGAACTGGTGCTGGCCGAAGCGATCCTGTTGCTGCGCGGCATCCCTGAGAAGAACGCTTCCTGCCACCGTGGCGGCTGGATCAAGAGCGCGGCCAACTCCTTCGAAATCCGTGGCAAGAAGCTCGGCATCGTCGGTTATGGCTCGATCGGTACTCAACTGTCGGTCCTGGCGGAAGGCCTGGGCATGCAGGTGTACTTCTACGACACCGTGACCAAGCTGCCATTGGGCAACGCGACTCAGGTCGGTAACCTGACCGAGCTGCTGGGCATGTCCGACATCGTCACCCTGCACGTTCCGGAAACCGCTGCGACCCAGTGGATGATCGGCGAGAAAGAAATCCGCGCGATCAAGAAGGGCGGCATTCTGATCAACGCGGCTCGCGGCACTGTAGTTGAACTGCAAGCGCTGGCGGACGCGATCAAGGACAAGCACCTGATCGGCGCGGCCATCGACGTATTCCCGGTGGAGCCTCGCTCCAACGACGAAGAGTTCGAAAGCCCGCTGCGTGGCCTGGACAACGTGATCCTGACCCCGCACATCGGCGGTTCTACCGCTGAAGCGCAAGCCAACATCGGTCTGGAAGTGGCAGAAAAACTGGTCAAGTACAGCGACAACGGTACGTCGGTGTCCTCGGTCAACTTCCCGGAAGTGGCCCTGCCGGCTCACCCTGGCAAGCACCGTCTGCTGCACATCCACGAGAACATTCCGGGTGTGATGAGCGAGATCAACAAGGTCTTCGCCGAAAACGGCATCAACATTTCCGGTCAGTTCCTGCAGACCAACGAGAAAGTCGGCTACGTTGTGATCGACGTAGACGCCGAGTACTCGGAAATGGCGCAAGAGAAGCTGCAGCACATCAACGGCACCATTCGTTGCCGCGTGTTGTTCTGATAGTGACTTGAGTGACAAAAAAGGAGACCTTCGGGTCTCCTTTTTCATGGGTGCGACGAATGTTACTTAACGTTGACGGTGATTTTCTCCGACACGATCGGCGGATCGAACGGCATGTGGCCGCTATCGCCCAGTTCCAGCTGCAAGGTGTGTTTGCCCGGCGTCAGCTTTACTTCAGCCTGGGTCTGCGCCTTGCCGAAATGCAGGTGGTTGGCATCGTTGGGGATCGGCGCACCGGCGGCAGGCAGTTGATCGACATCGATCAGCAAGTGGTGATGGCCGGTGTTTTTGGTGACATCGCCCGCGGGCGCCAGCGCAATGTTCTCGACAGCGAACTTGACGACGACGGTTTGCGGAATGGTAGCTCCGTCCGCAGGAGAAACGATGGACACTTCTGCACCTTTGGGAGCCGGTGTAGCAGCCGTTGCCAGCATCGAAGCCCCCATCAACAGGCCAGTCAATGCTGCTCGTGACATAAAGGTTTTCATTCTCTTCTCCAGTTTTTTCGTAAAATCCGTGCGGCCATGACAACTTCACGGCCATTCGTTGTCGAAGGCTCTCGACAACCATAGCAAAGCGAGCCTGAACAGAGCGTCGCGATAATGAATTCAAAGGAGTGACCATGCGTTTTTTGCCTGGCCTGATCTGCCTGCTACCCCTTCTGAGCCCTTTGGCTCATGCCGAACTGATTGACGATGTAAACGACCGAGGCGAATTGCGTATTGCCCTTGAGGCTAATACACCGCCCTTCAATTTCAAGGACGACGGCAAACTTACGGGCTTCGAAGTCGAATTGGGGCAACTGCTGGCTGACGAACTGGATGTACGGGCCGACTTCGTCGTGACCGATTCCGGCGATCTGTTGCAAGGTGTTGAAACCGGCAAGTACGACGTCGCCATCAACCACATAGCAGTGACCCCGGACCTCAAGGATCGTTTCGACTTCAGCGAACCTTACATTCACACTGATGCGCAATTGATCGCGCAGAAGGAAGAGCAACCGCGCTCAATGCTGCTGGTACAGTCGCTGACGGAAGAGAAGCCGAAGGCTGGCCCGGCAGTGAGCCTGGCGATTCCGTTTCAGAAAGGTAACCCGGCGTTTCATGCCAGCCTGGAAAACGCGCTGCAGCGGATCAAGGCGGATGGGCGATTGGAGGCGTTGTCGCAGAAGTGGTTGGGGGCGGATACGAGTGTGGCGCCCAAACCCTAGATATCGTCAGCCGCTAGAACCTCCCCTCACCCTAACCCTCTCCCCAGAGGGGCGAGGGGACTGACCGAGGTGTCTAACGCTATCCATCGACCTGAAAAATCGAGTCGATTATGGATTCAGTAAAAATCGTTCAGGTCGCAAAATTTCTTCAGACCCCCACGATCAGTCCCCTCGCCCCCTGGGGAGAGGGTTAGGGTGAGGGGATGGATTCCGGATCAGCCCAAAACACCCAAAGCTACCGCCGCCTTAACCAACTCCAGCTCACTGAAGACCTGAACGCCATGGCGCTTGAGCAACGCCGCAGTCACTCCCTCGCCACTCACCTTCACCCCACTGAACGTCCCGTCATAGGTCAACAGATTCCCGCAAGACGGGCTGTTGGCCTTGAGTACGGCAATGCGGATGCCGTGCTTTTGCACCAGGTCCAACGCCTGATAAGCCCCCGAGAGAAACTCGGCGCTGACGTCCTCGCCCTCGGTGGTGATCACTGAGGCATGGCCATCAAGCACTTCACCACCCTGCCCGCCCGGAATCTCGGCCGCTGCCCTTGGCGTCGGCAACCCGCCGGCCACCTCTGGACACAACGGCACCACCCGACCTTCATCAAGCCACTGCTGAAGCTGATCGAACGGCCCACTCGCCCCGCCGTCGTAACGTACGCGGTGCCCCAGCAGACAGCGGCTTACCAGAATTTTTTGCATGATCAGAACGGCTCGTTGCCACGCCGCCGGAACCAGCCGGTCAGCGACAGGCGATCCCGGGTCGCGGGCAGAACTTCGTGGGGCACTTCACCCGACAGAAACACCACCAGGCATCCACCTGTGGGCACTACATCATGTTCGACGCTTTCATCCAGGTACATACGCAACTGGCCGCCGTGCTCGGGCAGCCAGGCGTCATTGAGATAGACCACCGCCGACACCATGCGCCGGTCATCGTCGCGAAAACGGTCGACATGCTTGAGGTAGAACGCGCCGGGCGGGTACAGCGCGAAATGGCTTTCGAAATCTTCCAGGCCCAGAAACAAACCGCGATTCATTGCCTCGCGCAGGCTGTCCATCAAATCCAGATAGCTGTCGCAAGCCAACGCCTGGCCGGGCTCGATCCACTGGATATGGTCGCCGCGAATCCCTTCGCGAATCTCGGATGTCGACCCGCGACCCACGGCGGCCGGGGCTAATTCGCCCTCGGCAGCACGTTTACGGCACTCCGCCGCCAGTTCCTGGGTCAGACCCAGAGGAAGGAAAACATGCTGCTGCGACCAGCCGTGCTCAGCCAGGTCGTCGACGATACGTAACAGCAGCGGGTGATCAGAGGGTATTGGCATGCCGCGCATAGTATTCCTGTGCCTGAAAATCCGACAGAGCCGCGCAGCGGGTTGATACGAATTCTCGACAAGGACGAATGCCACACGGAGAATAGTCGCCTGCTGACAGGAGTCCCTATGCGCCGTTTGCTTTTTTCACTGTTGATGTTCTGTGTATTGCCCGCTTGGGCAGACGGCCACGACCAGTTGTACAAGGTCGCCGGTTGGCCAGAACAACGCGCGCATTTCAACGACGCTCTCTCGGCCGCTCAGCAGCGGTACCAGAACAGTCTGCCGCCGGCAGTGTTCCAGGCGCTGGTGAATAACAGTAATCAGCGCTTTGCCCCCCAGGCCGTCGACCAGCGCGCCGAAGCGCAATTGCGCAAGACCCTCGCCGATCCGAAACCTGCGCTGACATTCTTTCAGTCACCCTTGGGCAAGAAAATCGTGGCCGCCGAATTGCTCGCGACCCGTCGCGATCAGCTGGCAAAAAACGCCAAGGGTTTGCCCAAGATCCAGGCCAGCGACAGCCGCATGCTGATCATCGGCCATCTGGCCCAGGCCCTGCCCGCTCGCGAGGCTGGCGCTGAAGTCAGCCTGGCGATTGCCGGCGTCGCGGCCGATAGCCTCAGTTCGATGATCCCCGGCCTGCTCGGCGGTGGTCAGGCTCAAGGCATGTTGAATGGGCAGCGGCAGCGCTTGATGGACCAGATCGGCAGCGACCTGAACAACACGCTGTTGTATGTCTATCGCGACCTGTCGGACGAAGAACTGGAAGAGTTCGCGACCTTTGCCGAGTCCACCGAGGGCAAGGCTTATTACCAGGCAGCATTGGCGGCGATTCGCGCCGGGTTGGCGGTGGGGCAGGATACGCCGAGCCTCACCCAGTAATCTTCGGTGCCTGATAGATCGCTATCGCGAGCAAGCTCGCTCCCACAGTAGATCTTTGGCGTACACAAAACCCCTGTGGGAGCGAGCCTGCTCGCGATGAGGCCCTGACTCCCGCTAAAGATTCCGACCCTTGATCCGCTTGGTCAAAAACCCGAAATACTCCCTCCGCAACGCTAGCGTTTCATTCGCCAGGTGATGCCGCGCTTCAGGCAACATCAGCACCTGCGGCCGATCGAACTTGCCCCGCAACACTTCAAGGTTATGCTCCCAATCCACGGTCATGTCTGCCTGCCCCTGCACAATCAGCGGTCGCCGCATGCTGTACGGTGCGGCTTCGATGCGCTTGATCCAGCGCGCCAACGCACCGACCCAGGCGGTCGGCAAACGGAGCGACTGCAACGGATCGGCTTGCAGGAAGGGCAGAAAATCCGGGTCGTTGGAGTTCTCGCTGAAGCGCCGGGCGATGCCTTTGACGAAGGGCCTGAGCAGGTGATAACTCAGCTGCGACCAGCCCCACGCCCGTGGCCGTACCAGCGGCGACAAAAGAATCACCTGGCCCTGGGCCGGACTGTCCGCGCCGTGATTGAGCACATGATCGATCACGATCGCGCCACCCGTGCTTTGCCCGCACAGGTGCCACGGTTGTGGCAGATCGAGGGATTGCGCCTCGGTGAACAATCCTTGCAGCGTGTCCTGATACTCGGTGAAATCCTTGATGCTGGCCCGTTCGCCACTGGACAGCCCGTGTCCCGGCAGGTCGCAGGCAATCACCGCAAAATTCTGATCCATCGCCCATTCGATCACATGCCGGTAAAGCCCGGTGTGATCGTAAAAACCGTGGAACAAAAACAGCGTCGCCTTCGCCCGCTCGGGCCACCAGACCTGGCTGACCACTTCATAACCATCGACCGCGAAACGTCCAAGGCCACTGCGCACGTTACGCCCCGCAAAATCCAGTCTGTAGAAATGCTGGTAAGCCAGCGCTTCCTCCGACAGCGGCTGCCAGTCGGCCAGCGGCCGCAGGCTGGCACGCAGGTGATCGGGGTCGAAAGTAGCAGACATGAGCAATTCCAGAACGCGAAACAGACTTTATGGGCCTGCGATATTCATCTGTTGAGGCAAGCATGGCAAGCTAGCGCACCTTCGAGGACTGAAATCCATGCGCTCGCCCTACCGCGCCACACTGCTTGCCAGCCTGCTCGCCCTCGTGTGTGCCGGTGTGCTGTGGGCTGCTTACGACTGGTTTCAGGGCCGCTACCTGCGAGCGTTCAGCGAGCACACCGCGGTGTTCTCCGGCGACCCGCTGCGCCTGCCCGACAACCTCGCTGGCCCCGGCGCCATCCGCCTTGTGCATTTCTGGGACCCGGCCTGCCCGTGCAACGTCGGTAACCAACAACACCTGAGCGAACTGGTTGAGCGCTATGTACCGCAAGGCGTGGAGTTTTATGCGGTACAAAAGCCTGGCAGCCACGGTCAGTTGCCGAGCACCTTAAGCCGCCTGAAAAGCATCGTCGTCCTGCCAGGCTCCGAACAGATCCCCGCGAGCCCGGCCGTGGCGATCTGGGATCGCAGCGGCAAACTGGCGTATTTCGGCCCGTACAGCGAAGGCCTGACCTGCAATTCGAGTAACAGCTTTATCGAACCGATTCTGCAAGCGTTGAACGAAGGCCGCTCGGTGAGTGCCACGCACACACTGGCAGTGGGTTGTTACTGCCCGTGGCCCATCGACGCAGCGAAGTAAGGCTGACAGGAGACGCGAATCCCTCCTAAGTGCGATGGCCATGTCGGCAAGCCGTGTTAAACAGTGGCGCCAGGGAGCTGCTGCCACTCATAACAACAAGGAATCACCATGAAACGTAGCCTGACCGTACTCGCCCTGCTGATTGTTGCGCTCGCAGCAGGTGCAGGTTGGTACGTCTACAGCAAGCAGCCGTCACGCCAGGGCATGGTGGAACTGCAACACTTGCAGGGTTCGGTCATCGTGCGTTACGACGAGCGCGGCATCCCGCACATCCGCGCTGAAAACGAAACCGACCTGTACCGCGCCCTCGGGTACGTGCACGCCCAGGACCGGCTGTTTCAGATGGAAGTCCTGCGCCGCCTCGCCCGCGGCGAGCTGGCCGAGGTACTGGGCCCGAAACTGCTCGACACCGACAAGCTGATGCGCAGCCTGCGCATTCGCGAACGCGCCGACACCTACCTGGCGAACATGGACAAACAGTCGCCGGCCTTTATCGCCATGCAAGCCTATCTGGATGGCATCAACCAGTATCAGGACAGCCATTCAAAACCTGCGGAGTTTGATGTGCTGGGCATTCCCAAACGCCCATTCACCGCCCAGGACACCATCAGCATTGCCGGTTACATGGCCTACAGTTTTGCCGCAGCATTTCGCACCGAACCGTTGCTGACCTACGTGCGCGATCAGTTGGGCGCCAACTACCTCAACGTCTTTGATCTCGACTGGCAGCCCAAGGGCGTGCTGGCGAAAAACCGCAGCGCTGCCATGCCACCCCTCGCCAGTACCGACTGGAAAGACCTCAACGCCCTCGCCCGCCTCAGCGAGCAGGCACTCGCCGACAACGGCTTGCCGCAGTTCGAGGGCAGTAACGCCTGGGCTGTCTCCGGCAGTCGGACCAAAAGCGGCAAACCGCTGCTGGCCGGCGACCCGCATATCCGTTTTTCCGCGCCGTCGGTGTGGTATGAAGCGCAGCTCTCGGCGCCGGGTTTTGAGCTCTACGGCCACTATCAGGCATTGATGCCGTTCGCCTCTCTCGGGATGAACCGCGACTTCGGCTGGAGCATCACCATGTTCCAGAACGACGACCTGGACCTGATCGCCGAGAAGGTCAATCCAGACAACCCCAATCAGGTCTGGTATCGCGGCAAGTGGGTGGACATGGTGACCAGCGAACAGCAAATCGCGGTCAAGGGCCAGGCACCGGTGACACTGGTGCTGCGCCAGTCGCCCCACGGTCCGATCGTCAACGATGCGCTGGGCAGCGGCGTCGGCAAAACGCCGATCGCCATGTGGTGGGGTTTTCTCGAAAGCCAGAACCCGATCCTTGAGGGCTTCTACCAGCTCAACCGCGCCGACACCCTGGCCAAGGCGCGCAGTGCCTGCGCAAAGATTCAGGCGCCGGGCCTGAACATCGTCTGGGCCAACGCCAAGGGCGACATCGGCTGGTGGGCAGCGGCGCAACTGCCAAAACGTCCGGCGGGTGTGCGCCCGGGGTTCATCCTCGATGGCAGCACCGCCGACGCGGACAAGGACGGCTTCTACCCGTTCAGCGCCAACCCGCAGGAAGAGAACCCGGCGAGGGGCTACATCGTCTCGGCCAACTTCCAGCCGGTGTCGCCGACCGGTATGGAGATTCCCGGTTACTACAACCTGGCCGATCGAGGTCAGCAGCTCAATCGCCAGCTCAGCGACAAAACCATCAAGTGGGACCTGGACGCCAGCCAGAAGCTGCAACTGGGCACCACCACCGCTTACGGCCCGCGCTTGCTGGCGCCGTTGTTGCCCGTACTGCGTGAAGTGGTAAGCGATCCCGCCGAACTCAAACTGGTGGAGCAACTGGCCCAATGGAAAGGCGACTACCCGCTCGATTCCACCAGCGCCACGCTGTTCAACCAGTTCCTGTTCAACCTGGCTGACGCGACGATGCACGATGAGCTGGGCAATGATTTCTTCGAGACGTTGCTGTCGACCCGGGTGATTGATTCCGCACTGCCTCGCCTGGCCGCGACTGCCGATTCACCGTGGTGGGACAACCGCAACACCCTCGGCAAGGAAACCCGTGCCGATACGGTCAAGGTGGCGTGGCAGGCGAGCATTGCACATCTCAAAACCACCCTCGGCGGCGATTTCGCGCAATGGCAGTGGGGCAAGGCGCACACGCTGACCCATGGCCATCCGCTGGGGCAGCAAAAGCCGCTGGATCGGATCTTCAATGTCGGCCCGTTCGCAGCCCCCGGCACTCACGAAGTACCGAACAACCTCTCGGCCAAAATCGGCCCGGCGCCGTGGCCAGTCACTTATGGTCCCTCGACCCGCCGCCTGATCGACTTCGCCGACCCGACCCACAGCCTGACCGTCAACCCGGTTGGCCAGAGTGGCGTACCGTTCGACAGCCACTATGACGATCAGGCTGAAGCGTATGTCGAAGGAATCTACTACCAGGCGCATCTCAACGACGAAGAAGTCACGGCCAACACCCGCAGCACGTTGAAGCTGTTGCCGGCGCGGACTGGGCAGTAGATTTTTGTCGCCTGAGCTGACGCCTTCGCGAGCAAGCCCGCTCCCACAGTTGACCGAGTTGCCCAGGCAGACACGGTTCAATGTGGGAGCGGGCTTGCTCGCGAAGAGGCCCTGGAAGGCAACAACGATGTCAGCTCAAACCATCGCCGCAAAGTTCAGCCTGAACTGCTGCGGCGTCACGCCCAGCCTGCGGTTGAACACACTGCGCATGTGCTGGGCATCGCGAAAGCCGCACTGATAGGCCACGGTCTTCAGCGGCGATGGGGTGCTTTCAAGCAGCACCCGCGCCGCATCCACCCTGGCCCGTTCGACGAATTCCGCCGGGGTGACTTTCGCCTCTTTGGCAAATACCCGTGAAAAGTTGCGGGCACTCATGTTGGCGGCGTTGGCCAGGTCGGCAATCGTCAGGTCCCCCGTCAGATTCGCCAACACGTAGAGCTGCACCAACGCTACGGCAGAAGTGGGTTCGGCGTGTGGCGTGAGGAAAGGGCTGAACTGTGACTGCCCGCCCGAGCGCTGAGTGAACACCACCAGTCGCTTTGCCACACTCAGCGCTACTTCCGGCCCGTGATCCCTGGCCAGCAAGTACAACGACAGATCAATCCCGGCCGTGACACCCGCCGAGGTGTAGAGGTTGCCGTCCTCCACGTAAAGGCGATCAGCTTCAACCTGAGTCAACGGGCACAACTGCGCCAGCGCCGCCGCGTCGCCCCAGTGGGTGGTCACCGTTCGCCCTTCCAGCAACCCGGCCCGGGCAAGCATGAACGCGCCGTTGCAGATCGAGCCAAAGCGTCGCGCCCGGGCGCAGGCACCACGCAGCCAGGCATCGAATGCCGCACCGAAATCCATGAACGGCAACTGCGGCCCACCGGCCACCAGCAGCAAGTCATAGGCCTCCAGCGCTTCGCTGAAATGCCGATGGGCATTGAGTGACAAACCGTTGGAACACGCCATCACCCCGCGCTCGACGCCGATCACCTCCAGTCGATAGTGATCGGGTGGTTCGAGGAAACGATTGGCTTCGCAAAACACATCCATGGGACCGGTGACGTCCAGAGACTGGACGCCGGCGAAGACCACGATGGCAACGGTTTTACTCATGGCAAAATTCGCCTTCCAGGTATTGAAATGAAAGTCGGCCATCACACGATCTGTAGCAGCTGCCGAGCCCGCGAGGCTGCGTTCGGCTGCGCAGCAGTCGTAAACCCTGCGCACGCGATTCACCTGAAAGACCGCAGTGCCTGATTTTACGACTGCTGCGCAGCCGAACGCAGCCTCGCGGGCTCGGCAGCTGCTACAGGGCGTGCGTGCATCCCGGATTATCTCAACCCTAGCCAATCCGCGCGCAACAAGCGAGGTTGGCGCGATATGCATGTTCATTGGCAAGGATCGCAGCCATGGATCGATTGTCCGGTTTCGGGTGCGCGAACAGACTAAACCCTTCAGCGCCGCCACGGCGTTCCCCACGAGGAAAGCACCATGAGCAGCACCATCGCCGGGATCAAAATCCCCGACAGCGCGTTGGCCAAGGCCACCACGGAATATATTCGCGACGTCGAATCAGACCTGCTGTATCACCACTCGCGCCGGGTGTTTCTGTTCGGTGCCTTGAGCGGCGAACGCAAGCAACTGGCCTACAACCCCGAACTGTTGTACGTCGGCGCGATGTTCCATGACTTGGGTCTGGTGGAAGGTCATCGCACTGACGACGAGCGCTTCGAAGTCGATAGCGCCAACGCTGCCAAAGCGTTCCTCAAACCCTACGGTTTGTCCGACGATGATATCGAACAGGTCTGGTTGTCGATTGCCCTGCACACCACACCGGGCGTGCCGCAACACCTGCGGCCTAATGTGGCGCTGGTCACCGCTGGCGTTGAAATGGATGTGCTGGGCATCGACTACGCCGCGTTCCCCAGCGCGCAACGCGAAGAAGTGGTGCATGCCCACCCGCGTGGCGAAGGGTTCAAGGAGTGCATCCTCTGTGCGTTTGCCAATGGCTTCAAACACAAACCGGACACCACTTTTGGCACCGTGAACGCGGATGTGCTGGTGGATAGCGAGCCAGGCTTCAAACCAATGAACTTCGTCGAGATCATCCGCAAGTCCCCTTGGGTTTCCTGACCCATAAAATCAAAAGATCGCAGCCTGCGGCAGCTCCTACAGGGGAATGAGTTCTCCTGTAGGAGCTGCCGCAGGCTGCGATCTTTTGCTGTTAAGCCGCTTCCGGCGCCTGGGCGCGACGCACGTCTGGTTGTTTCCAGGAGTCGGCAGCGCCTTCTTCGATCGCCTGCTGAATTGCACGTTTGCGACTTTCTTCGGCACGACGGCTGAAGAACCAGACCAGGAACGTCATCAGCGATACCGCCAACAGAATCAGACTGGCCACGGCGTTGATCTCGGGTTTCACGCCCAGACGCACTGCCGAGAACACTTCCATCGGCAGGGTCGTGGAACCCGGACCGGACACGAAGCTCGCCAACACCAGGTCATCCAGGGACAAGGCGAACGACATCATGCCGCCTGCGCCCAACGATGGCGCGATCATCGGGATGGTGATCAGGAAGAACACCTTCCACGGCCGCGCACCCAGGTCCATGGCCGCTTCTTCGATGGACAGGTCCAGCTCACGCAAGCGCGCCGAGACCACCACCGCCACATACGCCGCACAGAACGTGGTGTGAGCGATCCAGATGGTGATGATGCCGCGCTCCTGCGGCCAACCGATCATCTGCGCCATCGCCACGAACAGCAGCAACAGCGACAGACCGGTGATCACTTCAGGCATCACCAGCGGCGCGGTGACCAGGCCACCGAACAGCGTACGCCCCTTGAAGTGGGTGATACGGGTCAGCACGAATGCCGCCAACGTACCCAGTGCCACCGCCGCCACCGCCGTATAGCAGGCGATTTCCAGCGAGCGCACCACCGAGCCCATCAATTGAGTGTTATCCATCAAACCGACGTACCACTTGATCGACCAGCCGCCCCACACCGTCACCAGTTTCGAGGCGTTGAACGAGTAGATCACCAGGATCAGCATCGGCGCGTAGATGAACAGCAAACCCGCAACCAGCATGAAACTTGAGAAACGGAAGCGCTTCATTCTTTACCCTCCATTTCTTTGGCCTGACTGCGGTTAAACAGAATAATCGGCACAATCAGGATCGCCAGCATCACCACCGCCAGGGCAGACGCCACCGGCCAGTCACGGTTGTTGAAGAACTCTTGCCAGAGCACTTTACCGATCATCAGGGTTTCCGGACCGCCGAGCAGTTCCGGGATCACGAACTCGCCCACCACCGGAATGAACACCAGCATGCAGCCCGCGACGATGCCGTTCTTGGACAGCGGAATGGTGATCTTCCAGAAGCTGTTGAAGGTGCTCGAACCCAGGTCGGATGCGGCTTCCAGCAGGCTGTTGTCGTGCTTCACCAGGTTGGCGTAGAGCGGCAGGATCATGAACGGCAGGTATGAATAAACCACGCCGATGTACACCGCGAGGTTGGTGTTGAGGATCTGCAGCGGCTCATTGATCCAGCCCATGCTCATCAGGAAACCATTGAGCAGACCGTTGTTGCTGAGGATGCCCATCCACGCGTAAACGCGGATCAGGATCGCGGTCCAGGTCGGCATCATGATCAGCAGCACCAGCACCGTTTGCAGCTCTTTACGGGCACTGGCAATGGCGTAAGCCATCGGGTAGCCGATCAGCAAACAGAGGACGGTGCTGATCAGCGCCATCTTCAACGAGCCGAGGTAGGCGGCGATGTACAACTCGTCGCCGGCCAGCATCGCGTAGTTGCTCAGGTTAAGCAGCAACTGCACCTTTTGGTCGAGGTAGCTGTAGATCTCGGTGTACGGCGGGATGGCCACGTCGGCTTCGGCGAAGCTGATCTTCAGAACAATGAAGAACGGCAGCATGAAGAACATGAACAGCCAGATGAACGGAACCCCGATGACCATCTGACGGCCACCGGGAATTATTCGACTGAGTCGGCGTTTGAATTTGCGCATGTTCATGAGCGAAGTACCACGCCGCTGTCGTCTTCCCAATACACGTAAACCTGGTCACCCCAGGTTGGGCGCTGGCCACGGCGCTCGGCGTTGGCGACGAAAGACTGGACGATCTTGCCGCTCGGCAGTTCGACGTAGAACACCGAGTGGCCGCCGAGGTAGGCGATGTCGTGCACCTTGCCGCTGGACCAGTTGTATTCGCAGGTCGGCATGGTCGGCGTCACCAGCAGTTTTTCCGGACGGATCGCGTAGGTCACGGATTTGTCCTGCACCGACGTGCTGATGCCGTGGCCCACGTAAATCTGGCGGTCCAGGTCCTTGCAGGTGATGGTTGCGTGGCCTTCAGCGTCGTCGATCACTTCACCGTCGAAGATGTTGACGTTGCCGATGAACTCGCAGACCAGACGGCTGGTCGGGGTTTCGTAGATGTCGATCGGGCTGCCGATCTGGGCGATCCAGCCCAGGTGCATGATCGCGATGCGCTCGGCCATGGTCATGGCTTCTTCCTGGTCGTGGGTCACCATGACGCAGGTTACGCCGACCCGCTCGATGATCTCGACAAGCTCAAGCTGCATTTGCGAACGCAGCTTCTTGTCCAGAGCACCCATCGGTTCGTCGAGCAGCAACAGCTTCGGCCGCTTGGCCAGGGAACGCGCCAGTGCCACACGCTGACGCTGGCCACCGGACAACTGATGCGGCTTGCGCTTGGCGTACTGCGTCATCTGAACCAGCTTGAGCATGTCGGCTACGCGCGCATCGACTTCAGCGGCGGGGATTTTGTCCTGCTTGAGGCCGAAGGCGATGTTCTGCGCCACGGTCATATGCGGGAACAAGGCGTAGGACTGGAACATCATGTTGATCGGCCGCTCGTACGGCGGCATGTCGGTGATGTCTACGCCATCGAGGAAAATGCGCCCCTCCGTGGGCCGTTCGAAGCCTGCGAGCATGCGCAGCAACGTGGATTTGCCCGATCCCGAACCGCCGAGCAGGGCGAAAATCTCGCCTTTCTTGATTTCCAGGGACACATCGTCCACGGCAATCGTCTCGTCGAACTTCTTCGTGACCCGGTCGATTTTGACCAACACCTGTTTAGGTGACTGGTCGCCCTCGAGGGCTTTCTTATAGGCGCCGGAGGCAACTGCCATTTACGAAACTCCCAACAAAATTTGCAGTCCGCCCGAGGCGAGCGAACCTTGGATAGTTTGAGCTTTGTTGCTATTTACCCGACTTGACCTTGGTCCAGCTGCGGGTCATCAAACGTTGAATGTTTGGTGGTAACTCAATAGACACGTAAGTCTTGTCGAGGACGGCTTGCGGTGGATAAACCGATTCGTCCGTGCGGATGGATTGCTCCATCAATTTGTCCGAGCCAGGGTTGGGGTTCGCGTAGCCAACCGAATCGCTGACCTGTGCAATCACTTCAGGCTTGAGCAAATAGTTGATGAAGGCGTGGGCTTCCTTGACGTTGGTCGCATCCTTGGGGATCGCCAGCATGTCGAACCAGAGCGCGCCGCCCTCTTTCGGAATCGAGTAGGCGATGTTCATGCCTTTGCCGGCTTCAGCCGCGCGGGCCTTGGCCTGGAACATATCGCCGGAAAAGCCGATCGCCACGCAGATATCACCGTTGGCCAGGTCCGCGATGTATTTGGACGAGTGAAAATAGGTCACGTAAGGCCGCACCGCCAGCAACTTGGCTTCGGCCTTTTTGTAGTCTTCGGGGTTGGTGCTGTTGGCGTTCAGGCCCATGTAGTTGAGGACTGTGGGCATCATTTCATCGGCGGAGTCGAGGAACGCCACGCCGCAGCTGTGCAGTTTCTTGATGTTTTCCGGCTCGAACACCACATCCCAGGAATCGATCTTGTCGAGGCCCAGTACAGCCTTCACTTTGTCGACGTTGTAACCGATGCCGTTGGTGCCCCACAGATACGGCACGGCGTACTGGTTACCCGGATCGTTTTGCTCCAGGCGCTTGAGCAGCACCGGGTCAAGGTTGGAATAGTTGGTCAGTTGTTTCTTGTCGAGCTTCTGGAAAGCACCGGCCTTGATCTGCTTGCCGAGGAAGTGGTTGGACGGCACGACCACGTCGTAACCGGTACGCCCGGCCAGCAACTTGCCTTCCAGGGTTTCGTTAGAGTCGAAGACGTCATACACCGGTTTGATGCCGGTTTCTTTCTGGAAGTCTGCCAGGGTCGTCGAACCGATGTAGTCCGACCAGTTATAAATATGCACAGTGCCAGCGGCCTGGACACTAACGGCAAGCGTCAGTCCAGCGCCGACCAGCAGTGCATTGCGCAACAAAGAAAAAACAGGCACGTGGAGGTCCTCTAAAATTAGTTGGGCCCAAGTTGCCCCGCGTTACATGACAGCCATGGCTGCCTGACAACAAAACCGGCGCGCAACTTACCCTCGAAAAACCGTTCCAGCAAAACTTTTATGCAGATACCTGTAGCAGCTGCCGAAGGCTGCGTTAAGGGCCGAAGGACCTTCCCGCGTTTTCAACAGCACAACGGCTTCGCAGTTGGACGCAGCCTGCGGCAGCTGCTACAGGGGTTTACTTACTTACCGGATTTGATCTTGGTCCAACTGCGAGTCAGGATCCGCTGGGTCGCGGCCGGCAAGTCGGCAATCGCGTACAGCTTGGCCAACACGTCGGCCGGCGGGTAGATGCCCGGGTCGCTGGTGATGTCTTTATCAACCAGTGCGGTGGCGGCGGCATTACCGTTCGGGAAACGCACGGCGTTGGTGATGGCGGCCATGACTTCCGGCTTCTGCAGGTAGGTCATGAACTTGTAGGCGCCTTCGACGTTTTCGGCATCTTTAGGGATGGCGACCATGTCGTAGAAGCTGCCTGCACCTTCTTTCGGAATGTTGTAGCTGACTTTGACTTTGTCACCGGCTTCAGCCGCGCGGGACTTGGCCTGGTAGATGTCGCCCGAATAACCCACGGCTACGCAGATGTTGCCGTTGGCCAGGTCGGAGATGTACTTGGACGAGTGGAAGTAGGCGATCGAAGGACGGACTTTCAGCAGCAGGGCTTCGGCCTTGTCGATGTCTTCTTTCTTCTGGCTGTCGGTCGGCAGGCCCAGGTAGTGCAACGCCGCCGGGATCATCTCGGTTGGCGAATCCAGCAGGCTGATACCGCACGACTTCAGTTTGGCGGCGTTTTCAGGCTTGAAGATCAGGTCCCAGGAATTGGTCGGTGCATCGGCACCCAGTGCAGCCTTGACCTTCTCGGCGTTGAAGCCGATACCGATTGAACCCCACATGTAAGGGAAGGCGTGTTCGTTGCCCGGGTCGCTCACCGATACCGCTTTGAGCAGGTCAGGGTTCAGGTTTTTCCAGTTAGGCAGCTTGGACTTGTCCAGCTTCTGGTAAACGCCAGCCTTGATCTGCTTGGCCAGGAAGTTGTTCGACGGCACGACGATGTCGTAACCGGACTTGCCTGCCAGCAACTTGGCTTCGAGGGTTTCGTTGCTGTCGAAAACGTCATACACCACCTTGATCCCGGACTCTTTCTCGAAGTTCGCGATGGTGTCCGGTGCGATGTAATCGGACCAGTTGTACACGTGCAGAACCTTGTCATCGGCCTGAACTGCACCCGCCATCACGCCCATCAGGGACATGGCGAGAAGGGTCTTGCCAGCTATCTTCATACCTAATGCCTTCATCGGTAATGCTCCAATTTTTCTTTTTAACCACGTGTTCAGCGGCCTTTCCTGGGCATCTGAAACAACCGGTAGTCTGGCAAGTTCCAAGGCAGGCTTTCAAGGAAAGACCCATCCTTTGTTTGCGCTGAGCGAAGTGCACACTTCACACCCCGCTCAGAGCCTAGCACTTAGCCCTGCAATGCACTCAGGGTCAGGTCCAGACACTTGCGTGCCTTGGTCACCAACTCATCGATTTCAGCCGGTGTAATCACCAGTGGCGGAGCAATGATCATGGTGTCGCCGACGGCGCGCATGATCAGGCCGTTCTCGAAGCAGAACGTGCGGCAAATCATGCCGGCGCCCTTGCCTTCGTAACGCTTGCGAGTGGCTTTGTCCTGCACCAGCTCGATCGCCCCCAGCAGACCCACCCCACGCACTTCCCCCACCAACGGGTGATCGTTCAGTTCCCGTAAACGCTTTTGCAAATAGGGTGCCGTTTCTGCATGAACGCGCTCGATAATTTTTTCTTCGCGCAGGATGCGGATGTTTTCCAGTGCCACCGCAGCCGCCACCGGGTGCCCGGAATAGGTGAAACCGTGGTTGAAATCGCCGCCTTCATTGAGCACCGCAACCACTTCGTCACGCACGATCAGGCCACCCATAGGGATGTAGCCAGATGTCAGGCCTTTGGCGATGGTCATCATGTCGGGTTTGAGGTCGTAGAAATCGCTACCGAACCACTCACCGGTACGGCCGAATCCACAGATCACTTCGTCAGCCACGAACAGGATGTCGTACTTGGCGAGGATTTCCTTGATGCGCGGCCAGTAGGTGTCTGGCGGAATGATCACGCCGCCAGCACCCTGGATCGGCTCGGCAATAAAGGCACCGACGTTGTCCACGCCGACTTCCAGAATCTTCTCTTCCAGCTGATTGGCCGCCCAGACACCGAACTCTTCCGGTGTCATCTCGCCGCCTTCAGCAAACCAGTACGGCTGCGCGATGTGGACGATGCCCGGGATCGGCAAGTCGCCTTGTTCGTGCATATACGTCATGCCACCCAGGCTCGCGCCGGCCACGGTGGAACCGTGATAGCCGTTCTTGCGGCTGATGATGACTTTCTTCTTCGGCTGGCCCTTGATCGCCCAGTAGTGACGAACCATACGCAGCATGGTGTCGTTGCCTTCAGAGCCGGAACCGGTGAAGAACACGTGGTTCATGCCTTGTGGCGCGATGTCGGAGATGGCCTTGGCCAGTTCCAGCACCGGCGGGTGAGCCGTCTGGAAGAACAGGTTGTAGTAAGGCAGTTCACGCATTTGTTTACTGGCGGCATCGGCCAGTTCATCGCGACCGTAGCCGATCGCCACGCACCACAGGCCGGCCATGCCGTCGAGGATCTTGTTGCCTTCGCTGTCCCAGAGGTAAACGCCCTTGGCGTTGGTGATGATCCGCGGGCCTTTCTCTTTCAGCTGCTTGAAATCGCTGAACGGGGCCAGGTGGTGATCGTTGCTCAGGGTTTGCCATTCACGGGTTTGCGGGTTGTTGCTGGTCATGCGAATTCTCCTAAGATTTTCAGTGAGAGCGCCGCCAACATCAGCGGCGCCCGGCGCATCAGACGGCGAAGAGCAGGAATTCCCGCTCCCACGAACTGATCACGCGCTTGAAGTTTTCATGCTCGGCCCGCTTGACCGCGACGTAGCCAGTGATGAATTTTTTGCCCAGGTACTTCTCGATAGTCGCGCTGTGTTCCATGCGTTCCAGCGCGTCTTCGATGGTCAGTGGCAGGCGCAGGTTGCGGCGTTCATAGCCACGCCCCACCACCGGCGCACTCGGGTTCAAGCCTTCGACCATGCCGATGTAACCGCAAAGCAGGCTCGCGGCGATCGCCAGGTACGGGTTGGCGTCGGCGCCCGGCAGGCGGTTTTCCACCCGACGGTTTTGCGGCCCGGCATCCGGAACCCGCAGGCCCACGGTGCGGTTCTCTTCGCCCCACTCCACGTTCACCGGCGCCGAGGTGTCCGGCAGGAAGCGGCGGAACGAGTTGACGTTCGGCGCGAACAGCGGCAACAGCTCGGGGATCAGTTTCTGCAAACCACCGATGTGGTTCAGGAACAGCTGGCTCATGCTCCCGTCTTCATTGGAGAAGACGTTCTTGCCGGTTTCGATGTCGATGATGCTCTGGTGCAAGTGCATCGCGCTGCCCGGCTCGCCGGTCATGGGCTTGGCCATGAAGGTGGCGGCCACGTTGTGCTTGAGCGCGGCTTCGCGCATGGTGCGCTTGAACACCAGGATCTGGTCGGCCAGGGACAGGGCATCGCCGTGACGGAAGTTGATTTCCATCTGCGCCGTGCCGTCCTCGTGGATCAGCGTGTCGAGGTCAAGCTCCTGCAATTCGCACCAGTCATAGACGTCTTCGAACAGCGGATCGAATTCGTTTGCCGCTTCGATCGAGAAGGACTGGCGACCGGTTTCCGGGCGACCGGAACGGCCAATCGGCGGTTGCAGCGGGAAGTCCGGGTCTTCGCAGCGCTTGGTCAGGTAGAACTCCATTTCTGGCGCCACGATCGGCTGCCAGCCCTTGTCGGAATAGAGTTTCAGCACCTTTTTGAGCACGTTGCGCGGCGACAGCTCAATCGGGTTGCCTTGCTTGTCGTAGGTGTCGTGGATCACCTGAGCGGTGGGCTCGATGGCCCAGGGCACAAGGAATACCGCGTTCTGGTCGGGGCGGCAGATCATGTCGATGTCGGCCGGGTCGAGCAGTTCGTAATAGATGTCGTCTTCGACATAGTCGCCGGTCACAGTCTGCAACAGAACGCTCTCGGGCAGGCGCATGCCTTTTTCGGCAATGAACTTGTTGGTCGGCGATATCTTGCCCCGGGTGATCCCGGTCAAGTCGGCGATCATGCATTCGACTTCTGTGATCTTGTGGTCTTTCAACCAATCGGTGAGCTGGTCGAGGTTGTTACTCATAAATGCCTCTTAGGCTGAGTTTCCTGACTCTTATAAGTCAGGCGTTGTTTGACGCATCGGCGTCGCGTTGTAATGCGTACTTGCGGCAGGCATCGCCAAATGCCTGGAAGATCGCAAGGTAATCCGGGTTTGAGCTTACCTGCCATTCGGGATGCCATTGCACTCCCAAAGCAAAACCCTTGCCCTGCGGGACCGAGACTGCCTCGATCAACCCGTCAGGAGCCAAGGCCTCGACGCAAAGGCCCGGCGCCAGACGTTCAACGCCCTGGCCATGAATCGAATTGACCTGTATCTCGCTCGCCAGGCCCAGACCTGCGAGCACACCACCCGGTTGAATGTGCACCGAGTGACTTGGTGCATACTGTCCTTCAAGCGGTAGGCTATCGTCTTCACGGTGATCCATGAATGGACCGGCTTCGTGGACTTTTTGATGCAGGCTGCCGCCGAACGCCACATTCATTTCCTGGAAGCCGCGGCAAATACCGAGCACGGGAATACCGGCGGCGACTGCGGCGCGGATCAACGGGAGGGTGGTGGCATCACGTGCAGAATCATGAGCAGTGCCCGGCGCGCTGGCTGGGCCGCTATAGTGAAACGGTTCTATATTGGAAGGAGAGCCTGTCAAGAGGATGCCATCCAGACCGTCCAGAATATCGGACGGTGCCAGCAAATCAGCCAGGGACGGAAGAATCACCGGCAGGCCCTTGGACGCTGAGGCCACGGCGCGGACGTACTTGTCGCCACTGATGTGATAAGCATGCAGACCGATCTGCTTAGAGCAGGCGGTGACGCCGATTAACGGCAGGCGAGACATGAAGCACCCCGGTATTATTGGTGTTATGGGTTTGAATCGAGCTTAGCCTTGTTCATTTTTTTACACAACACCCCCGTAAAAAATACAACACGGCCCGCCTCAGCCCGCAGGCGCTAAAGCGATCAAAGGCATAAAAACGCCCCAAAGTGCCTCAAAAAAGGCCAATGGGTGCTTTTTTAGGGCAAAAAAGGCCTCGCTTGACTTCGGCATGCCGTTCGGGTTGACTGGAATCCGAAGAGATCAATGATTGATATTTTTAACAACAAAGGTGTTGCATCATGTCGGTACCCCCGCGTGCCGTTCAGCTTAACGAAGCGAACGCGTTCCTTAAGGAACATCCTGAGGTTCTGTACGTTGACCTTCTGATTGCGGATATGAATGGTGTGGTGCGCGGCAAGCGCATTGAACGCACCAGCCTCCACAAGGTTTACGAGAAAGGCATCAACCTGCCGGCCTCTCTATTTGCTCTGGATATCAATGGCTCGACGGTGGAAAGCACCGGCCTGGGCCTGGACATCGGCGATGCTGACCGAATCTGCTATCCAATCCCTGACACCCTCTGCAACGAGCCTTGGCAGAAGCGCCCTACTGCGCAACTGTTAATGACCATGCACGAACTTGAAGGTGAACCTTTCTTCGCGGATCCCCGTGAAGTGCTGCGTCAAGTTGTTGCCAAGTTCGACGAGATGGGTCTGACCATCTGCGCCGCGTTCGAACTGGAGTTCTACCTGATCGACCAGGAGAACGTGAACGGTCGCCCACAACCGCCTCGCTCGCCGATCTCCGGCAAACGCCCGCATTCGACACAGGTTTACCTGATCGACGACCTCGACGAATACGTCGACTGCCTCCAGGACATTCTGGAAGGTGCGAAAGAGCAAGGCATCCCTGCCGACGCGATCGTCAAGGAAAGTGCCCCGGCGCAGTTCGAAGTGAACCTGCACCACGTGGCCGACCCGATCAAGGCCTGCGACTACGCGGTCCTGCTCAAGCGTCTGATCAAAAACATCGCCTACGACCATGAAATGGACACCACGTTCATGGCCAAGCCTTACCCGGGCCAGGCGGGCAACGGTCTGCATGTCCATATCTCGATTCTTGATAAAGATGGCAAAAACATTTTTGCCAGTGAGGATCCCGAGCAGAACGCCGCACTGCGTCACGCGATCGGCGGTGTGCTCGAGACCCTACCGGCGCAGATGGCTTTCCTCTGCCCGAACGTCAACTCCTATCGTCGTTTCGGCGCACAGTTCTACGTGCCAAATGCACCGTGCTGGGGTCTGGACAACCGTACTGTTGCGGTGCGTGTGCCGACGGGTTCCGCCGACGCGGTCCGTCTGGAACACCGCGTTGCCGGTGCCGATGCCAACCCGTACCTGCTGATGGCTTCGGTCCTGGCAGGCGTGCACCACGGCCTGACCAACAAGATCGAGCCAGGCGCACCCGTGGAAGGCAACTCCTACGAGCAGAACGAGCAAAGCCTGCCGAACAACCTGCGTGATGCGTTGCGCGAGCTGGACGACAGCGAAGTCATGGCCAAGTACATCGACCCGAAATACATCGATATCTTCGTCGCGTGTAAAGAGAGCGAGCTGGAGGAGTTCGAACACTCCATCTCCGACCTCGAGTACAACTGGTACCTGCATACCGTGTAAGCGGTTGCAGTAAAAACAACGCCGCAGGCTTCACAGCTTGCGGCGTTTTTTTATGTGTTCCTTCAGTTAAACCGAGGTGGATTCTTCGCGAGCAGGCTCGCTCCCACACTGGATCTTCAGGGAACATGGAAACTGTGCCCAACACAGATCAAATGTGGGAGCGAGCCTGCTCGCGATGGCGTCCAGGCAGACAACATCAAACCCTGCTCGTACAATGCCCGCTGCCCCGCAGGAGACTTCGATGACCCGACTCGCCACCCCACGCAAACCCCGCGCCCGCAGCCAGGCCCGGATCGATTCGATACTCGATGCCGCCCGCACGCTGCTGGCTGCCGAGGGCGTGGCCAGCCTGTCGATTTACAGCGTCGCCGAACGCGCGGAGATCCCGCCCTCCTCCGTCTACCACTTCTTTGCCAGCGTCCCGGCGCTGCTCGAAGCCCTGACGGCCGACGTCCATGCTGCGTTCCGTGCCTGCCTGCAAGCCCCCATCGACCATGACGCCCTCAACGGCTGGCGCGATCTATCGCGACTGGTGGAACAACGCATGCTCGCGATCTACAGCGAAGACGCCGCCGCCCGCCAGCTCATTCTTGCCCAGCACGGTTTGACCGAGGTCACCCAGGCCGACCGTCAGCACGACATCGAACTCGGCGACCTGATGCACAAACTCTTCGACCACCACTTCGAGCTGCCGAGACTGCCGACGGACGTCGATGTGTTTGCCCTGGCCATGGAGCTTGGCGACCGCGTCTATGCGCGCTCGGTGCAACAACACGGACAGATCACCCCACGCATGGCTGAGGAAGGGATGCGGGTATTCGATGCCTATCTGGGTCTGTATTTACCGCCCTACCTGTCCAAGCGCGACGCATAACGCAACGAGGTGTTCATGTCACACGTTCCAGACCACTACCTTGGCGTGTGGCAACGACGCCTGATCAACTTCCAGTCGGGGCGCGTCGACAGCGAAACAGCCGTGTACTGGCTGCAGACCCCGCGCTTGTTTGCCGACCTGCGCATCCCGCCTGCCCCGCTTCCGGCCTTGCCGCTGGAGCAACAGAATTACGCTGACTGGCTGACCCTGAGCGAGCAAAAAGGCTTCGCCGGCGTAACCGAGGTCAATGGCGACATTTGCCAGTGGCATCGCAAACTCGACTACCAGCCCGTCAGCGCCGAAGAAGACATCGGGCGCATGCATTTCGAAACCAGTGAACGCCTGATCGAAACCGCCTTGGACGACAGCTACTACGAGATCTGGGAGCGGTTGCCGGACTCTCGCGGCACCTGTCGCGGTCAGTGGTTGCAGGCGGTCGATGATCCGGCGCGATTTGCCTGCCTGGTGCTGGCCGGTGACTACTTTCTGTTCGCCGCCAGCCGCGCGGTCGCGCTGAACCCCGGCGGCCATTTGCGTGAACACATCGACGGAGCAAGCGCACAGCAACGGCTCGCCTGCGAACTGTCCTTCGGTCGCCACCACGGCGGGCACACGCCGTGGCACATCGACTATTCCACACTGCCCATGCTGACCGGCCAGCCACTGTTGCCGGCAGACATCGATCCAAACGCCAGTGAGCTACTCAGCGACCCACGGCTGCTGTCTTCACTCGGCACCTACGCGCCTGCCGACGGTTGGCGTTGCGTGCCCGAGCCCTGAACACCCGCGCATAAAAAACCCCGAAGGGTTCACACCCTTCGGGGTTGTGCGCAATGCACGCGCTTACAACTTGGCGATCGACACCTCGGTGGATTTCACAAACGCGATCACTTCGCTGCCGACCACCAGTTCCAGCTCTTTCACCGAGCGAGTGGTAATCACCGAGGTGACGATGCCGGAAGCGGTCTGTACGTCGATTTCGGACAGTACGTCGCCGAGTACGATTTCCTTGATGGCGCCTTTGAACTGGTTGCGAACGTTGATGGCTTTGATCGTCATGATGTTGATTCCTGTCGTTGGATAAGGCTTGAGTTATTGAGCCCAACGCAATTGCGTAGGCAATGGTGAAACAGGTTCCGGTGCCGGCGGTTCGCCGGGCAACGCCAGCACGCGATTGAGGACTTCGGTTTCCAGCGCCGCCAGCCGATGGGAGCCGCGAACTCGAGGGCGCGGCAGCTCAACGTGCAGGTCGAGGCCGACTTCGCCCTCTTCGATCAGGATCACCCGATCGGCAATCGCCACCGCTTCACTGACGTCGTGGGTGACCAGCAACACGGTGAAACCATGCTTTTGCCAGAGCCGCTCGATCAGCTGCTGCATTTCAATTCGGGTCAGTGCGTCCAGCGCGCCCAGCGGTTCGTCCAGCAACAGCAAACGCGGTTGATGGATTAGCGCGCGGGCCAGGGCCACACGTTGCTTCTGGCCGCCGGACAAGGCCGCCGGCCACTCATTGGCGCGATCGGCCAGACCGACCGACTCCAACGCTGCCAGCGCTTGCGGACGCCAGTTGCCCTTGAGCCCGAGGCCGACGTTGTCGATGACCTTTTTCCAGGGCAGCAAACGCGCTTCCTGGAACATCAATCGGGTGTCTTCCCGCGCCTCACTCAGGGGTGCGGAGCCTGCGAGCAATTCACCGCCCGTGGGTTTGTCGAGACCGGCGAGCAAGCGCAGCAAGGTACTTTTACCGCAACCGCTACGACCGACCACGGCGACAAACTGACCGGCCGGGATGTGCAGATCGATCTCGCGCAGCACCTGCCGCGAGCCAAAGGTTTTTTGCAGTTTGCGCACCGCCAGCGGAATCCCGCGCAGCAGGCGTGGAGGTTGTTGAGCCGTCATGCCGCACCTCCTTTAACAACCTGATAGGCCGGGTGCCAGCGCAACCACACGCGTTCAAGTCCACGGGCCGCGAGGTCGGCGAGTTTGCCGAGCACGGCGTACAAAAGAATCGCCAGTACCACCACGTCGGTCTGCAGGAACTCCCGGGCATTCATTGCCAGATAGCCGATGCCGGAGCTGGCGGAAATGGTTTCCGCGACGATTAACGTCAGCCACATGAAGCCCAGCGCGAACCGCACACCGACCAGAATCGATGGCAGCGCGCCCGGCAGAATCACCTGACGGAACAAGCTGAAACCGGACAAGCCATAACTGCGGGACATTTCCACCAGCGCCGGATCAACGTTGCGGATGCCGTGATAGGTGTTGAGGTAGATCGGGAACAACGTGCCCAACGCCACCAGGAAAATCTTCGCCGACTCATCGATGCCGAACCACAGGATCACCAGTGGAATCAGCGCCAGGTGCGGCACGTTGCGGATCATCTGCACCGAACTGTCGAGCAGGCGCTCGCCCCATTTCGACAGGCCGGTGATGAAACCCAGGGTCAGACCGATACTGCCGCCGATGGCGAAGCCCAGCGCTGCGCGCCAGCCGCTGATCGCCAGGTGCGTCCAGATTTCACCGCTGCGCACCAGGCTGACGCCGGCTTCGATGACGGCGATCGGCGCCGGCAGAATCCGTGTCGACAACCAGCCCGCCGACACCGACAACTGCCACACCGCCAGCAGCAACACCGGCAACGCCCAGGGCGCAAGGTTATGGATAAGTTTCTTCATGGCGCGCCTCAGCCCTGCGACGCGGCTTTGGGAAGAATGTCATTGGCGACCATCTCACCAAACGGGCTGACGTAACCGGCGCTTTTCGGCAATTCCGGGCGCTCGATATCGAGGTGCGGAAACAGCAATTCGGCGACGCGGTATGACTCTTCCAGGTGTGGGTAACCGGAGAAGATGAACGTGTCGATGCCCAGGTCCGCGTATTCCTTCACGCGAGCGGCCACGGTCGGACCGTCGCCCACCAGCGCCGTGCCAGCACCGCCGCGCACCAGGCCAACGCCAGCCCACAGGTTGGGGCTGACTTCCAGGTTGTCACGGCTGCCACCATGCAGCGCGGCCATGCGCTGCTGCCCGACCGAGTCGAAACGCGCCAGAGAAGCTTGAGCGCGAGCGATGGTGTCGTCGTCCAGATGAGAGATCAGCCGCTCCGCCGCTTGCCAGGCTTCGGCATTGGTTTCACGAACGATCACATGCAAACGTATGCCGAAGCGCACGGTGCGCCCGAGCTTCGCGGCTTTAGCGCGTACTTGTTCGATCTTCTCGGCAACGGCGGCCGGAGGTTCGCCCCAGGTCAGGACCATTTCGACCTGCTCTGCCGCGAGGTCTTGCGCCGCTTCCGAAGAACCGCCGAAGTACAGCGGCGGACGCGGTTGCTGGATCGGCGGGTAGAGCAACTTCGCGCCCTTCACGCTGATGTGCTGACCGTCATAATCGACGGTTTCGCCTTCCAGCACGCGGCGCCAGATGCGGGTGAATTCCACCGAGGCTTGATAGCGCTCTTCGTGAGTCAGGAACAAACCGTCGCCGGCCAATTCTTCCGGATCACCGCCGGTCACCAGGTTGAACAATGCACGACCGCCGGACAGGCGATCCAGTGTCGCGGCCTGACGCGCTGCCACCGTCGGGGAAATGATCCCGGGGCGCAGGGCGACGAGGAATTTCAAACGCTGGGTAACCGGGATCAGCGACGCGGCCACCAGCCACGAGTCTTCGCAAGAGCGACCCGTAGGAATCAGCACCCCGCCGAAGCCCAGCCGATCCGCCGCTTGCGCGACTTGTTGCAGATAACCATGGTCGACGGCGCGAGCGCCTTCGGCGGTGCCAAGGTAATGGCCGTCGCCGTGGGTTGGCAGGAACCAGAAGATATTGAGGCTCATGGAGTGGTCTCCTTAGGGATTCGAATTACTGAGCGTTGGCAACGGCCGCCGGTGGCGTCCAGATCACGTCTTTGATGCTCAACGGCTTTGGAATCAGCTTGAGCTGGTAGAAGCTGTCGGCGATTTTCTGTTGCGCGGCGACCACTTCAGGCGTGATGAACAGTGCGCCGAAACCTTGGCGCTTCATCGAAGTGAGGGTGATATCTGCCGGCAGGCCGAGCAGTGGCGAGACTTGTTGGGTCACGTCTTCCGGATTGGCCTTGGACCATTCGCCGACTGCGCGCACTTCTTCCACCAGGGTCTTGATCACCTCAGGATTTTTCTGCGCGTATGGCTTGGTCGCGAGGTAGAACTGATGGTTGTCGACGATGCCTTGGCCATCACGCAGGGTGCGTGCCTGCAACTGTTGTTCGGCGGCGGCCTGGTACGGGTCCCAGATCACCCAGGCATCGACGCTGCCACGTTCGAACGCAGCGCGGGCATCGGCCGGCGGCAGGAATACGGTCTGGATGTCGGTGTATTTGAGGCCCGCATCTTCCAGTGCGCGGACCAACAGGTAATGAACGTTGGAGCCTTTGTTCAGGACGACTTTCTTGCCCTTGAGGTCCTGCACCGATTTGATCGGCGAGTCCTTCGGCACCAGGATCGCTTCGCTGTGCGGCGCTGGCGGTTCGTAGGCGACGTAGAGCAGATCGGCGCCGGCGGCTTGAGCGAATACCGGTGGAGTTTCACCCGTAACGCCGAAGTCGATGGAGCCGACGTTCAGGCCTTCGAGCAGTTGCGGGCCGCCGGGGAATTCAGTCCATTGCACGTCCACGCCTTGGGCGGCGAGGCGTTTTTCCAAAGTGCCTTTGGCTTTGAGCAGCACCAGGGTGCCGTATTTTTGATAACCGATTCGCAACGTCTCGGCTTGAGCTTGAGTAATGGCGCCGAAGGTGACAGCCGCAGCAAACAGAGCGACCAGACCACGACGCAAAATGACAGTGCGCATGGCGCTCTCCTTTTTGCTGTTGGGTTTTGGCTGCACCTGCTTGGCCGTTGGCGGCTGAGTAAGGTGAGTACATCAAATTCAGGTGTGGCTTAAGTGCTGGCTTAAATGCTCCAGCGAGCACTCAACAAACGTTCATTCAACAGGTTCGGATCGATCGGCTTGGGCCGCCTCGCCATAGCGCTGAAAAACAGCTCCAGTGATTCATTCAGTCTTTCTTCCAGCTCCGGCGCCAACTGGGCCTGGACGCTGCCTTCGCCGTAAGCGATCTGACTGTCTACGGCGAAAATCCCGTGGAGCATTTCCTGTGCTTTCAACGCCGACAACACAGGCTTGAGCGCGTAGTCCACCGCCAGCATGTGGGCGATGCTGCCACCGGTGGCCATGGGAAAAACCACCTTGTGGGCCAGGGCACGCTCGGGCAGCAAGTCCAACACCGTTTTCAATGCCCCGGAGAACGACGCTTTGTAAACCGGCGTGGCGATCAGCAGGCCATCGGCGTTTTCAATCTGTTGCAGCAGGTCGATCACCTTCGGGCTGTCGAAGCGTGCATGCAGCAAGTCTTCGGCCGGGAAGTCCCGTACCTGGTAACTCACCACTTCCACACCTTGCTCCTGCAACCAGCGTTGGGAGCGCTCCAGCAGCACCCCGGAACGGGAGCGTTGACTGGGACTGCCATCGAGTGAGACGACCAGCATTCAGGCGATTCCTTGAACGGTGTTGGCGATTCGCGGTATGCGATCTCGCTTTGATGGGAGTGACCTTAACAGGGGATTTTTATATCCATAAATCATATTTATTCATTTGGTTATTCCTTGTAGATCTATAAGGAATGTCTTTTCCCAGGCAAAAAAATAGGCCGTAAAAACGACCTGAAATCCCCTGCTTTGTGGATACCTTGAAAAGATCGCAGCCTGCGGCAGCTCCTACATGGATCGGCGTACACCCGTAGGAGCTGCCGAAGGCTGCGATCTTTTGATCTTCAACGATTCGGCTGTGGCGTCAGACGCAGGTACGGCTTAACCGCGCGATAGCCCTTGGGAAAGCGTTTCTTGATTTCATCTTCGTCCTTGAGCGACGGCACAATCACCACTTCATCACCGTCCTGCCAGTTGGCCGGGGTGGCCACCTTGTAGTTGTCGGTGAGTTGAAGCGAGTCGATCACTCGCAGAATTTCATGGAAGTTACGACCGGTGCTCGCCGGGTAGGTGATGGTCAGCCGAACCTTTTTGTTCGGGTCGATCACGAACAGCGAACGCACGGTCAGGGTGTCGTTGGCGTTGGGGTGGATCAGGTCGTAGAGGTCCGAGACCTTGCGGTCGGCGTCGGCAAGAATCGGGAAGTTGACGAGGGTGTTCTGGGTTTCGTTGATGTCTTCGATCCACTTGTGGTGCGAGTCCACCGGGTCCACGGACAGGGCAATGGCTTTCACACCGCGCTGCGCAAATTCGTCCTTGAGCTTGGCAGTGAAGCCCAACTCGGTGGTGCACACCGGGGTGAAGTCCGCCGGATGGGAAAACAGCACGCCCCAGCTATCGCCCAGCCATTCGTGGAAACGGAGGGTGCCGGCGCTGGAATCCTGTTCGAAGTCGGGGGCGATATCGCCCAGTCTGAGGCTCATGGTGCTGCTCCTGGTGAGTGCTTGTTGAGGTCAACTGTGCCTGCATTTCTTATTCATTAAAAAGAATAAATATCGATTTATTTAGATCATAAATGAATATTAAAAATGTGTTCACTGGACCTCGGCGACGATCAGGACGACCATCACCCACAAGGTTCGAGAAGGCCTTGAGTTGCTGCACAAAGAGGGAAATTTCGAGGAAGGTTTACGGGGGTGAGCCTGACTTGAAAACGCAAAAGCCCCGCCCGGCGAGATGCCGGGCGGGGCTTTTTTGCTTCAGTTACGCGAGGGCTATTACAACAGCGGGATCGAGTAGCTGACGATCAGACGGTTTTCGTCCTGGTCGCGCTGGCCTGGAACGTCGTTGCGCCACATGGCGTTTTTCCATGTGAGGCCCAGGTTTTTCAGTGGGCCTTCCTGGACTACGTACGCCAGGGTCAGGTCGCGTTCCCATTCGGAACGGCCAGTTGCGTTGACGCTCGTCTGAGCAGCACCCACTTTACCGGTGGTGTCGATGTTATCGCCACGCAGGTAAACGATGCCGGCAGTTGCGCCTGGCAGGCCAAGCTTGGCGAAGTCATACGAGTAGCGAGCTTGCCAGGTACGTTCGCCGGCGCGAGCGAACTTGGCAATCTGCGAGTCGGTAGTGAGGTAAGCCGACGAGCCGTCACCCTGGTTCAACCAAGGGAAATCGCTGTTACCGTTGCTGACCTGGTAACCGCCACCGAAGGTGTGACCGGCAACCGAGTACAGGAACAGGCCGCTGTACAGGTTGTTGTCGACTTTGCCTTTGGTGATGCCAGTACCGTAGTCACCCGTGGTGAAATAGGCGGAATCATGGCCGTTGGCGCCATCGTCACGGCTGTTGAAGTAACGGAAGTCAGACTTCAGTACGCCCGGACCGATCGACCAGTTGTGAACCAGACCCAGGAAGTGCTGCTTGTAGAAATCTTCCAGGTTGCCGTAGTAGTACTGAGCAGTCAGGTCTTTGGTGATCTTGTAGTCGCCACCACCGTAGATGAACTTGTTGCTGTCACGGCCAGTAGCGGTGGGAGAGTTCGCACCGGCAATCGACAACTCTTCGTTGTTGCTGGAGTTACGACCTTTGGCGTGCTCGATCTGACCACCGACCACGGTCAGGTCCTTGATCTCGTTCGAGGTGATCTGGCCGCCCTGGAAGGTTTGCGGCAGCAGGCGACCATCGTTGGTCACGATCACCGGCAGTTTTGGCTGCAGGGTGCCCAACTTCAGCTCAGTCTGGGAGATCTTGGCCTTGGCCGTCAGACCCAGGCTGGAGAAGTTATCAACCGCTTCGCCGTTGGACTTGCTTGGGAAAACAGTGCCGCCGTAAGAAGTCGACGTGGCGCCGTTAGTGCCGCCGCCAGAATCCAGACGCACACCCAGCAGGCCGATAGCATCGATACCGAAGCCGACGGTGCCTTGGGTGTAGCCGGAGATGAAGCGCAGGTCGAAGCCTTGGCCCCATTCTTCGTTCTTGTTCTGCGCGCCGGCAGCTTTGGTGCCCGAATCACGGTTATCGGTATTGATGTAGAAGTTACGCAGCCCCAAAGTAGCCTTGCTGTCGTCGATGAAACCGGCGGCGCCTGCCTGCTGAGCCAAAACCCCTACGGCCACAGCCAGGGCCAAGGTGGACTTGTTCATTTGTTTCGCTCCTATCGTTTCTAATTTTTGAGGTCCTTGGTCGAATGCCCTGGATCCGCAGACGCGCCAATCGCGCCAGCCCCTCTAAATCGTTGGTGATCGCTACAGGACACCTCGAAAAAAGCCATAAAAGAATTTAAACATTCTTTTTCATTCCATTTGGCTATATAAAATCGCATCACAGAACAGAGGTATCGGCTAAAAAACCAATTCCTTAACCTGTTTGATTGTCGAGGGGGAAAATTGCCAAATCCGAGACCTGTCGCGAATCGGATGAGCTTACTTTATGCGTTTGGGGAAAAAGCTAAAAAGAATAAAAAATCATCATGCGCGCTGTTTATGGAATATAAAAAGAAACCCGAAAAAAAACCTCGCCAGCGGGCGAGGTTTTTTTCTGACAGCTATTACAAGAAGCTGTAGGTGTAGTTGAAGATCAGACGGGTCTGGTCCTGGCTGGCGATACCGGTATCGCTGCCACGGTAAGTGCCATGACGCAGCGTTGTGCCGAAGCCCTTGAGTACGCCTTGCTGGATGGTGTAGTCCACACGCAGGTCGCGTTCCCACTCGGACTGATCAGGGCTGGTACCGTTTTTGGCCTTGATGTTATCGCCATACAGGTAGGCGGCCGAGGCTTTCAGACCTGGCACACCCAACGCAGCGAAGTCGTAGCTGTACTGACCGAACGTGGTGTTTTCACCGGCCCGGACAAAGCCGTTGATCATGGAATCGGTGAACAGGTAGAAGCTTGCGCCGCCCGCTTCTTCGCTGCGACGGTTGTCATTCACAACGTTACCCTGGTTCAGGTAGACGAAACCGCCGTCATCATTGACGCGTTGATGACCCAGCAGGAACGCGTTGCCACCCAGGGTGTAGGTGAACATGGCGCTCCAGGTCTTGTTGTCGACCTCACCCGGGGTCTTGGCGTAACCACCGTTGTTGTTGAACTGATAGCCCGCATCGCCGTTCTTGCCATCGGAACCGCTATCGAAGTAGCGCAGGTCCGTCTTGAAGGACTGATTGGTACCAATCGGCCAGACATGCACCAGACCCAGGAAGTCCTGTTTGTAGTAGTCCTTCAGATTCGCATGGTAGTACTGCAGAGTCAGGTCTTTGGTGACCTTCCAGTCGGCACCGGCATAACGGAACTGGTTGCTCTCCTCGGTACCACCAGCCACGGCCAGACCGGTGCTGTTGGAAGAGGCGCGACCCGCCGCGTGCTCCAACTGACCAACGTTGAAGGTAACGTTGTCGATTTCCTTCGAGGAGATCGTGCCACCCTCAAAGGTCTGTGGCAGCAGACGGCTGTCGTTCGCGACCAGAATCGGCATGTTCGGTTGCAACGCGCCGCCCAAGTGGGCCTCGGTCTTGGAGAAGCGTGCCTTTACGTTAGCTGCCGCACGGCTCCACTCACTCGCCGCCGAACCATCGGAGTCGCTTGGGAAGAATGAGCTCGGGTACGGGTGATGCCCCTTGCCGCCGTCCAGATGGATACCGACGAGGGCCTGGGCGTCGATACCGAAGCCGACAGTTCCCTGGGTGAAACCAGACAGGTAATCGAATTTGAGGCCTTCAGCGGTCTCTTTCTGATCCGCTCCGCCGTCACGGTTATCGTTATTGAAATACATGGTCCGAGAACTGACGGAAGCCTTGCTGTCTTCGATGAAACCCGCGGCGCCTGCCTGCTGCGCCAAAACCCCAACAGCCACGGCCAGGGCCAAGGTCGACTTGTTCATTGTTTCGCTCCTATCGTTTCTAATTCTTGTGTTCCTGGTCCCGGGTCGTATGCCCGGGATCCTAAGATCCGCGATTAGCGCCAGACCGTGACTCACAAGTCAATCGTAACTATGTGTGTCTACGACCATGGTCTAATCCCCCGTAAATTTGCTCCTTGCCGGGTAATGAACGCTTCATAAACCCAAAAAGAATCACTCAACCTTTTTTCATACCGTTTAGGCATTTAGCTCTGCCGCACCCGAATGAGACGGAAGGCGGGTGCCGGGCCCATAAGCTAATTACTAAATGGTATTTGTTAGCCTTTTTTTAGATCGATTAGCGTTTACGCAATTCGCAATCCATCGAAAGGCAGCGCCATGACGACCAAACGCGCAATATCCAGCTTAATTGTTACAGTTTGTGTATCGCTAGTAATTTCTTCAAACGCTCACGCGGCGAACCTCACGGTCGGTTATCAAACCGGCATCGACCCCAGCAAGGTTCCCCAAGCAGATGGACTGTACGAGAAAACCATAGGCCATAAAATTGATTGGCGTCGTTTTAATAGCGGCCTGGAAGTGGGCCAAATTCCCCAAGGTCACGCTGGACTCGTTCGCCGACCATGCCGCGCATAAGGACAGCTGACTCGGTATCGGTGCAAAAAATCGCCAAACTGACCGGTGCCAATGCCGTCGATGTGCCGGAGTTGCTGGCCGGTTCCACGCTCTGCGTCGCAACGATCAAACGCAGAGCGTGGAACGATCAGGTCAGAGGGTTTTTTCGAAGATCTTCGAATTACGCTGATAGTTGTACAGCGACGCCCGCGCTGATGGCAGACGTTCAACACTGCTCGGCACAAACCCACGCTCACGAAACCAGTGAGCGGTCCGGGTCGTCAGTACGAACAAGGTTTTCAGCCCCTGAGCCCGGGCGCGGGTTTCGATGCGCTCCAGCAGCTCATCACCACGACCGCCATGGCGATACTCCGGGTTCACCGCCAGACACGCCAACTCCCCCGCATCCGAATCAGCAATCTGATACAGCGCCGCACACGCGATGATCATGCCTTCGCGCTCGACCACACTGAACTGCTCGATCTCACGCTCCAGCACCTCGCGGGAACGCCGCACCAGGATGCCCTGCTCTTCCAGCGGGCTGATCAAATCCAGCAAACCACCGACGTCTTCGATGGCCGCTTCGCGCACAATCTCGAATTGCTCCTGGGCCACCAGCGTACCGCCGCCATCGCGGGTGAACAGTTCAGTAAGCAATGCGCCGTTTTCGACATAACTGACGATATGGCTGCGGGCGACACCGCCGCGACAGGCTTCAGCGGCCGCATCCAGCAGCTCGGCCTGATAGTTGCTGCCCAACCGCTGCAGATGCGCCGGCACTTGTTGCGGACGCAACTCGCGAACCAGGCGACCGTTTTCATCGATCAGACCCAGATCGGCGCCGAACAACAGCAGCTTGTCCGCCCCCAGATCGATGGCCGCGCGGGTGGCGACGTCTTCGCAGGCGAGGTTGAAAATCTCACCGGTCGGCGAGTAACCCAGTGGCGACAACAGCACGATGGAACGCTCATCCAGCAGGCGATTGATGCCCTTGCGGTCGACCCGACGCACTTCGCCGGTGTGGTGATAGTCGACACCTTCGAGCACGCCAATCGGCCGCGCCGTCACCAGGTTGCCGCTGGCCACCCGCAGACGCGAGCCCTGCATCGGCGATGAAGCCATGTCCATCGACAGCCGCGCTTCGATGGCGATACGCAGCTGGCCAACCGCATCGATCACACACTCAAGGGTCGCGGCATCGGTGATGCGCATGCCGTGGTGGTAATGCGGGGTCAGGCCGCGCGCAGCCAGGCGGGTTTCAATTTGCGGACGGGAACCGTGAACCAGCACCAGTCGCACGCCCAGGCTGTGCAACAGCACCAGGTCGTGGACGATATTGCCGAAGTTCGGGTGCTCCACGCCGTCGCCGGGCAGCATGACGACGAAGGTGCAATCGCGGTGGGCGTTGATGTAAGGCGAAGCGTGACGAAGCCAATTAACGTATTCGGGCATGAACCTGGGCCTGTAATAAATAGCAGCCAAAAAATGGGCGAAACAGAAAAACGCACAGCGGGCTGATGGTTATCGTCGGAACAGGCTTGGCGACACGCGCGCTCTCCTCATGAATACGGGTTTAAACACCGGCAATTTATACGCGCTCCCTGTAGGAGCTGCCGAAGGCTGCGATCTTTTGATCTTTGTTTTTAGACGCAAGATCAAAAGATCGCAGCCTTCGGCAGCTCCTACTCTGGCATTGGCGTTTGGGCCGGTGTCAGGCAGTAATGTTCAATCAGTTGTCGTAATAGATGCACGGTAGGCTGCAAACGTGACATTTCGAGGTATTCCCCCGGTTGGTGCGCACAGGCGATGTCGCCAGGGCCGAGCACCAGGGTTTCGCAGCCAAGACGCTGAAGATAAGGCGCTTCGGTGCCGAACGCCACTGCTTCGGCGAGATGCCCGGTGAGCTTTTCAGCGACTCTGACCAATTCAGAGTCCTCGGCCTGCTCGAAGGGCGGCACCGCGGGGAACAGCGGCGCGTAATCGATCTTCACCTGATGCCACTCGGCAATGGGCTTGAGCTTCTGCAGAATCTCCGCGCGCAGGGCATTGGGGTCCATGCCTGGCAACGGGCGCAGATCAAACTCCAACGAACACTGGCCGCAAATGCGGTTGGGGTTATCGCCGCCATGAATGCAGCCGAAATTCAGGGTCGGCGTCGGCACGCTGAACTGTGGATTACGGAATTCACGCTGCCACAGCAGGCGCAAACCGCGCAGCTCACCGATGGCATCGTGCATGGCTTCGAGGGCGCTGTGGCCCAGGCGTGGATCCGAGGAGTGGCCGCTCTGGCCGAGGATGTCGATGCGCTCCATCATGATGCCTTTGTGCATGCGGATCGGCTTGAGCCCGGTCGGCTCGCCGATCACCGCCGCACGACCGAGCGGACGCCCGGCTTCGGCCAAGGCACGAGCGCCGGACATTGAGCTTTCTTCATCGCAGGTGGCGAGGATCAGCAGCGGTTGCTTGAATGGCTGATCGAGCAGCGGTATGACGGCTTCGATGGCCAGCGCGAAAAAGCCCTTCATGTCGCAACTGCCCAGCCCGACCCAGCGACCATCCACTTCGGTCAGCTTCAGCGGATCGGTCTGCCACAGCGCGCCATCGAACGGCACCGTGTCACTGTGACCGGCCAGCACCAAGCCACCGGGGCCGGAACCGAAACTGGCCAGCAGGTTGAATTTTCCGGGGCTGACCTGCTGGATGTCGCAGGTAAAACCCAGATCGCCGAGCCACGTCGCCAGCAAATCAATTACCGGACGGTTGGTTTGATCGAGGCTGGCCTGCGTGCAGCTGACGGACGGCGCAGCGATCAGTGCAGCGAACTGATCTCTCATGGACGGCAAAGGCATCGCTGACTCCAACTCCCGAATTGAAGTCCATCATAGAACCATCTGGCGACAGGAATAAACCGTCGCGGCCGTCACCAAGCGTCAACAGACCCTATCTCGGATGAGTCCTGTACACTGCACGACCTTGGCAGCCACACATTCCCCCCGGCTGCGCTCCCGATCCTGGATTTTCCGGCCATGCAGAAAGAAACCGAAATCAAACTCCGCGTCAGCCGAGAAACTCTCGCTGCCCTGCGCGAGCACCCGCTCCTGAAAAAACGCAACAAAAGTGGCTGGGAACGCCGTGAGTTGATGAACCAGTACTTCGACACGCCTGAGCGCGACCTGGCCCGCGCCAAGGTTGCCCTGCGCCTGCGCCGCGATGGCGAAGAAGTGATTCAGACCCTCAAGACCCGTGGCCAGAGCGTCGCCGGTTTGTCCGAGCGTAACGAATACGACTGGAACCTGCCCAAAGCCAAGCTCGACGTGAAGAAACTCGACGGCGAATGCTGGCCAGAAGAGTTGGCCGAGCTGGACAAGAAGACCCTGAAGCCGATCTTCACCACCGATTTCGTCCGCGAACGCGCGGAAATCGCCTGGGGCCGTGGCAAGACCAAAGTGGTGATCGAAGCCGCACTGGATCTGGGTCACGTGATCGTGGGCAAGCAGAAAGAAGAAATCTGCGAGCTTGAACTGGAACTGCGCGAAGGCGAGCCGGCCGCTCTGCTGGAACTGGCCGCCGAACTGGCCACGACCCTGGCCCTGATGCCGTGTGACATCAGCAAGGCCGAGCGTGGTTATCGCTTGTACGACGCCAACAGCTATTCGTTGAGCCTGCCGACGCCGCAGATCACCGCTGAAACCCCGCTGGACGACGCTTTCGCCGCGCTGAGCTGGCACTTGCTGAGCAGCAGCCAGCGTCTGGCCGAGCAGTATCGCTTCAATGGCCACTGGCGCCTGTTGCAGGACTGGGTCGAAAACCTGGCTGAATTGCGCGCGCTGCTGAGCAGCCTGGGCCAAGCCGCACCGCGTCAGTCGACACACGATCTGCGCGTCGCGCTGGATGCCTTGCTGGAAGACTGGCGCCCACTGGTGCAAGCCGGTGTCGACGACGAAGACGTGCGCAAAGCCGCGCCGGAGCAGTTCCTCGAAGAACTGGAAGACCCACGCTGGGGCTTATTCTCGCTGAACACTTCGCGCTGGTTGCTGGCCCGCACCTGGGCTGCCGATCGCAATGTCCGCGGCAATCGCCAGGGCGCTGCGCAATTGGGTAGCTGGTTGCCGCGTTTGCTGGGTGAAGAAGCGACTTCCCTGCAACTGCAGCGTTATCAGCAACAACCGGAAGACCTGGCCGAGCAACTGCCGCGCATCGAGCGCATCCAGGCCTGGCTGCACCACGCCCGCAGCGTGCTGGACATCCCGGAAATGGATCGCCTGTACGGTGAGCTGAAACAGCTTGCTCAATTGGCGAACGAGCCGATCACCGATGAATCGCTGGATGCGCGCAAGCAGCAGGCGATCGCGGTGTATCAGAATCGTGCCTGGAAGATGCTTCTGCGTATGTAACACCGCCAAAAGATCGCAACCTTCGGCAGCTCTACAGGTGTACGCATTCCCTTGTAGGAGCTGCCGCAGGCTGCGATCTTTTGCTTTATCGCAACACTGGCAAACTCGTCGTGGATTTGATCTCCGACAACGCCACGATCGAGTTCACCTCCTGAATCCCCGGCACCATCGACAGCTTCTCGAAAAAGAAGCGCTCATACGCCTCGATGTCCGCCGTCACAATCCGCAGCAAGAAATCCACCGACCCCATCAGCACATAACATTCCAGCACTTCGGGAAAACCGCGAATTGCCTCGGTGAATTCGGTGAAGTTCGAACGCCCGTGAGCGTTGAGTTTGATTTCGGCGAAGATCTGCGTGTTAAGCCCGATTTTTTTCCGATCAAGCAGCGTCACTTGCCCGCGAATGATCCCCTCGTCCTTCATCCGCTGTATCCGCCGCCAGCACGGCGACTGCGACAGCCCCACCTGTTCCGCAATCTGCGCACTGGAAAGTGAAGCGTCCTCTTGCAGTAACGCGAGGATCTTGCGGTCGTAGCCATCCAGCTCGCTATGCATAAAAAAACCTTCGATTGATCACTTTCCGAATCAAGCAATTCAAATAATCGCCAATAAGCCCCATCATAGATAAGAAATGCCCGGCACCGAATGTAAAAATTCCTCCAGTGATTTTGGAGACCGACCATGCCGCATCTAGAAGCCGTCAACACCCCGCACACCCGCGCCGATGTCTGGAACGTCAGCAACGCCCACTGCCGTGTTCATTACCAACTGTTGGCCGAGGCCGAACCGGATCTGCTGTGCCGGGCGCTCAACCTGTTCGCTTTGCAGTTTCTGACGCCGCAACAGGTCAACGTGCAGCGGACGGACGATCTGTTGTCGATCGACATCGTGATAGACGGCCTGAGCTGGCACCGCGCCCAAGTGATCGCGGAAAAATTACGTAACCTGATCAGCGTCTGTTCGGTTGAGCTGCAAGCGGCTGATTGCGCATGGAATGAACCGGCTCAGGCGGCGGGCTGAAAAAACTCGACACGGCTTCGTCGGGTAGTGGCCCAACGGTCTGCGGGTCCGCGACTATCCTTTGCGAACTGTTGTTCATGAGGAGCCCGCATGTCCGTTCAACTTGCCATTCAGGACCGCTGGCTGGATCTCAATGATTTGCTGCGCGAACTGGTCGCCCAAGGCTTTATCAGCCAGGACTCGGCCGAGCACGCGCTCAATGCTCGACGCCGTCATGCCGCCAATGGCCAGATGCACCCACTGGAATTCATCGCCAGCCAACACCTGGACGACCTCAGCCGTCCCGGCAAACACCTCGACCTGGAAAGCCTGACGCTTTGGCTGTCGCAGCAGGCCGGCCAGCCTTACTTGCGCATCGACCCGCTGAAAATCAACGTGGCGGCCATTACCCCGCTGATGTCCTACGCGTTCGCCCAGCGCCACAAGATCCTCGCCGTGTCCATCGACCGCGACGCGGTGACCGTGGCCAGCGCCCAGCCCTACGTCACCGGTTGGGAAGCCGACCTGACCCATGTGCTGAAGCTGCCGATCAAGCGTGTGGTGGCCAACCCGGTGGACATCCAGCGCTTCAGCGTGGAGTTTTTCCGCCTGGCCAAATCGGTCAGCGGTGCGACCAACGCCGATCAGCAGATGAACACCCTGGGCAATTTCGAGCAGTTGCTCAACCTCGGCGCCAGCGACCAGGAACCGGACGCCAACGACGCGCACATCGTCAACATCGTCGACTGGCTGTTCCAGTACGCCTTCCAGCAACGCGCCAGTGACATCCACATCGAACCCCGGCGCGAACAAGGCACGGTGCGCTTTCGCATCGACAGCGTGCTGCACAACGTCTATCAATTCCCGCCGCAAGTGACCATGGCCATCGTCAGCCGCCTGAAAAGCCTCGGGCGGATGAACGTCGCGGAAAAACGCAAACCCCAGGACGGCCGGGTGAAAACCAAAACCCCGGACGGTGGCGAAGTCGAGCTGCGGCTGTCGACTCTGCCGACGGCGTTCGGCGAAAAAATGGTCATGCGGATCTTCGACCCGGAGGTGCTGCTCAAGGATTTCGATCAGCTGGGCTTCTCCGCCGAAGACTTGCGCCGCTGGCAGGACATGACGAGCCAGCCCAACGGCATCATCCTTGTCACCGGCCCGACCGGTTCCGGCAAGACCACCACGCTGTACACCACCCTGAAAAAACTGGCGACGCCGGAGGTCAACCTCTGCACCATCGAAGACCCGATCGAAATGGTCGAGCCGGCGTTCAACCAGATGCAAGTCCAGCACAATATCGACCTGACCTTCGCCGCCGGTGTGCGCGCACTGATGCGACAGGATCCGGACATCATCATGATCGGTGAGATCCGTGATCTGGAAACCGCTGAAATGGCGATCCAGGCTGCGCTCACGGGCCACTTGGTGCTGTCGACATTGCACACCAACGATGCGCCGAGCGCGATCAGCCGCTTGCTGGAGCTGGGCGTGCCGCATTACCTGATCAAAGCCACGGTGCTCGGCGTCATGGCCCAGCGCCTGGTCCGCACCTTGTGCCCGCATTGCAAGGCGCCGCTGACCCTGGGTGAAGAAGACTGGCAAACCTTGACCCGGCCCTGGCAGGCACCGTTGCCGAACAACGCACATCGCGCCATCGGTTGCCTTGAATGCCGCGAAACCGGATACCGCGGCCGCGCCGGGGTCTACGAAATCATGCAGCTGACGGACGGCGTCAAAGCGCTGATCAACCCCGACACCGATTTGCTGGCGGTGCGGCGTCAGGCCTTCAAGGAAGGCATGCGCAGTTTGCGGTTGTCAGGGGCGCAAAAAGTGGCGGCGGGTTTAACGACGATCGAGGAGGTGCTGCGAGTAACGCCGCAGAGCGAACAAAAGTAGGCGCGGCCGTTATGGAACTCGATTGGGGGATTGGCAATCAAACGCCGTAGTTAACCCAGTGGAGTCACCCAATATGCGTCTCAAACTTGCTGTCGCTACCATCGCCTTGTTGTCCCTTCCTGTCGGTTCGGCGATGGCTGATAGCTTTTGGCGTAACGTCATCTCGTCCGGTGCGACCACCGGTTCGACCTACCTGACCTTCAAGGATCACAAACTGATCGTTGCTGCCCAGGACGATGCCGGCAGCTTTGTAGCCAGCGACGGCGGCATTCGCGGCCCATACCTGGAGGCCGCGATGCAGAAAGTCCGCGCCGACAACCCTGGCCTGCAGGCCACGGACATGGAACTGGCGAACGCGATCCTGGCGAAGAATGCCGTGGCTTCGGAATAAGCGTTGTTGCTGAATAAAAAATGCCGCTCTCACTGAGCGGCATTTTTTTGAACCACAGAAATTGCACAGCTTTTTCCTACGTAGGCTAACGCCAAAACACTGACATACAGACGAGTTTTCGCCGACCTACTGATGAAAGCTCTGATATGAGCGCCAGACGTGCGAACTCAAACTTTGTCGATTCGGATTACCCCCACAAGCGAATCGACTCACATGAAAAAACCAGTCTTATCTTTACTTCTGCTGGCCGCCTACAGTCACGTTTCCCAAGCCGAAGGCCTGTACGGCTCGATAAAAATCCAGAGCGTCCAGCAAGACCTTGCCGACGCCCTGCTCACAAGTCCCAGGGTGAACAACCGAATCGTCAGTCCGGAACGCAACAAAGATGTCGGCGGCTCCGTTGCGCTCGGCTATGAGTTCATAGGTGGCTGGCGTCTGGAAAGCGAGTACACCATCAAGCAGGACTCAGAATTCAAGAGTTACTGGGCGCCATTCAACGCCAACGTTAACAACATGCAGGTCTCATCCAAGCGCCTGATGTTCAATGCCTATAAGGACTTCCCCCTGACCCAAAGCCTATCGCTGTACGCCATGGCCGGCGCAGGCGTGGCCCATATCAATTCCGAAGGTTACCAGTCCAACCCTTCACGTCGATTTGCCAACAATACCCAAAACAATTTCGCCTACAACTTGGGCGTCGGTGCAGACCTCAAACTGACCCGGCAAATTACCGTCGGCACCGGCTACCGCTATGTCGACATGGGTAAGGTTGAAACCGGCTATAACACCTTCGCCAACCGCATCAATGCACGGGACGAACAACTAAAGGGCAAGCTACGAGAGCAGAATCTTTACGTTGAAGCGCGGATGTCGTTCTGATTCATGACTCAAAAAAATGCCGCTCTCCATGAGCGGCATTTTTTTGCCCGCTGCAAAACCCTGTCAGCGGTAATCGTCCACCGGGACGCAAGCGCAAAACAGGTTCCGGTCGCCGTAAACGTTATCGACACGGTTCACCACAGGCCAGTACTTATGCGCCTTGGTGTGAGCATCCGGTGTAACCGCCTGCTCGATGCTGTAGGGCCGCTCCCAAACCCCGGTGATATCCGCCAGGGTATGCGGTGAACGTTTCAGCGGGTTGTCATCGGCCGGCCAGTTGCCGTTCTGCACCTCGGTAATTTCCGCACGGATACTCAGCATAGCCCCGATAAACCGGTCCAGCTCTGCCTTCGATTCACTTTCGGTCGGTTCAACCATCAACGTCCCCGGCACCGGAAACGACATGGTCGGCGCATGGAAGCCATAGTCCATCAGCCGCTTGGCGACGTCCTCCTCGCTGATCCCGGTCAGCGCCTTGAGTGGCCGCAGGTCAAGAATGCATTCGTGAGCCACCCGCTCGTTGCGCCCGGTGTAAAGCACCGCAAACGCCCCGGACAAGTGCTGCGCCAGGTAATTCGCGGCGAGGATCGCCACCTCACTGGCATCCGCCAATTGCGGCCCCATCATCGCGATGTACATCCAGCTGATCGGCAGAATGCTCGCACTGCCCCAGGGCGCCGCACTGACTGCGCCGTTTTGCGCCAGTGGCCCGTCAATCGGCACCACCGGGTGATTGGCCACGAATGGCGCCAGATGCGCCCGCACACCAATCGGCCCCATGCCCGGGCCGCCGCCACCATGTGGAATGCAGAAGGTCTTGTGCAAGTTCATGTGGGACACGTCGGCGCCGATGTCCGCCGGACGCGCCAGCCCGACCTGAGCGTTGAGGTTGGCGCCATCCATATACACCTGGCCGCCGTGGCTGTGGATAACTTCGCAGATTTCGCTGATGCCTTCCTCGTATACGCCGTGGGTAGAAGGATACGTCGCCATCAGGCAGGCGAGTTTGTCGCCCGCCTCGGCTGCTTTGCCTTTGAGGTCATCCAGATCAACGTTGCCCGCCTCGTCGCATTCGACGATCACCACCCGCATCCCGGCCATCTGCGCCGAAGCCGGGTTGGTGCCGTGGGCCGAGGACGGAATCAGGCAAATATCTCGTGCGCCCTGATGGCGGCTCTCGTGATATTTGCGGATCGCCAGCAACCCGGCGTACTCGCCTTGGGCCCCGGAGTTGGGCTGCATGCAGATCGCGTCGAAACCGGTAATTGCGCAGAGCCAGCGCTCCAGTTCTTCGATCATCAGCGAATAACCGACCGCCTGCTCTTTCGGCACAAACGGGTGCAGGTTGGCGAACTGCGGCCACGTAATGGGGATCATCTCGCTGGTGGCGTTGAGCTTCATGGTGCAGGAGCCCAGCGGGATCATCGATTGATTGAGCGCCAGGTCCTTGTTCTCCAGTTGCTTGAGGTAGCGCAGCATCTCGGTTTCGCTGTGATGGGCGCTGAACACCGGGTGACGCAGATAAGGCGAGGTACGCAGCAGACCTGCGGGAATGCCGGAAGCAAGAGCTTCAGCGTCCAGTTCGTCGACGTTAAGCCCATGATCAGAACCGAGGAACACATCAAACAACTTCGCGACGGTGGATTCGTCAGAGGTTTCGTCGAGGCTCAGACCCAACTGCCCACGCCCGAGAATGCGCAAGTTGATCTGTGCAGCCTGAGCGCTTTCGATGATTGCGGTCTGAGTACCACCGACTTCCAGCGTCAGCGTGTCGAAAAAGTGTTCATTAAGGCGGGTGATGCCGTGGCGCTCCAGGCCAGCGGCGAGGATGCTGGTCAGCCGATGGACGCGTTGGGCAATGCGTTTGAGCCCTTCCGGACCGTGGTAGACCGCATAGAAACTGGCAATGTTGGCCAGCAGCACCTGAGCGGTGCAAATGTTCGAGTTAGCTTTCTCCCGGCGAATATGTTGCTCGCGGGTTTGCAGGGCCATGCGCAAAGCGACGTTGCCACGAGCGTCCTTCGACACGCCGATGATTCGCCCGGGAATCGCCCGTTTGTATTCATCGCGACTGGCAAAAAACGCCGCGTGAGGTCCGCCGTAACCCATGGGCACGCCGAAACGCTGGGATGAACCGAACACCACGTCGGCGCCCAACTCCCCCGGTGGCGTCAGCAACAGCAGACTCAGCAGATCGGTTGCGACACACGCCAAGGCTTGCTGCGCATGCAGATGATCGATCAATGGACGAAGATCGCGGATTTCGCCGTGGGTGTCGGGATATTGCAGGAGTGCACCGAACACCTGGTGCTGTTTCAAGTTATCCACAGTGTCGATGATCAGCTCGAAGCCGAACCCTTCTGCTCGGGTCTGCACCACGGAAATGGTTTGCGGATGACAGTTTTCGTCGACGAAGAACAGATTGCTTCTGGACTTGGCGACACGCTTGGCCAGTGCCATGGCTTCCGCCGCCGCCGTGGCTTCGTCCAGCAGCGAGGCGTTGGCCAGTTCCAGGCCCGTGAGGTCGATGGTCAATTGCTGGAAGTTCAGCAGCGCCTCGAGCCGCCCTTGGGCGATCTCTGGTTGATACGGTGTGTACGCGGTGTACCAACCGGGATTTTCCAGCACGTTGCGCACAATGACGGCCGGCGTGAGGGTGCCGTGGTAGCCCATGCCGATCAGGCTGGTCCAGACCTGGTTTTGCTCGGCGTAACCGCGCAGTTTGGCCAGCGCGGCTTCTTCGTCGAGGGCGGGCGGCAGGTCGAGCGGCCTGTTCAGGCGGATTCCCGGCGGCACCGTCTGCTCGATCAACTCGACCCGGCTGCCGAGGCCGAGGCTGTCGAGCATCGCCTGTTGCTCGGCGGCATCGGGCCCGAGGTGGCGGCGAAGGAAGGCATTGGGGTCGCGTAACTGGCTCAAGGACGGCAACTGGGACATGACGGGCTCTCTCTTGACTGGCGCTCAACGTCGATGCAACACGGTCAAACCAGCATAGCAGTCGATACCCGAGCGGATGGCGTGGCGCCGTCGACCAATCCGGATCATCATGTTCGGCGCCAACATTAACGTCCGCCATCGGGTCTCTACAGCTCATGAGCCAATTGCCATTTCTGCCGTTTTCCAAACCCACCATCGACGAAGCCACGATTGCCGCTGTGGGTGACGTATTGCGCTCGGGCTGGATTACCAGCGGCCCCAAGGTCCAGGCTTTTGAAGCGCAACTCTCGGAGTATTTTGGCGGGCGCCCGGTGCGCACCTTCAATTCCGGCACCTGCACCATGGAAATCGCCTTACGCATTGCCGGTATCGGGCCGGGCGATGAAGTGATCACCACACCGATTTCCTGGGTTGCCACCGCCAACGTCATTCTGGAAGTCGGCGCGACGCCGGTGTTTGCCGACATTGACCCGATCACCCGCAACATCGACCTGGATCAGCTGGAAGCGGCAATCACCCCGCGCACCAAAGCGATCATTCCCGTGTACCTCGCCGGTTTGCCGGTGGACATGAGCCGGTTGTATGCGATCGCCAAAAAACACGGATTGCGGATTGTCGAAGACGCCGCGCAAGCCTTGGGCTCGAGCTGGAACGGCCAACGCATTGGCTCAACCGGCGATTTCGTGTCCTTCAGTTTCCAGGCGAACAAGAACGTCACCTCGTCTGAGGGCGGTTGCCTGGTATTGAACAATGACGAGGAAGTGCGACTGGCGCAAAAGTACCGTTTACAGGGCGTCACCCGTAGCGGCTTCGATGGTCTGGATGTCGATGTGCTGGGCGGTAAGTTCAACATGACCGATGTTGCAGCGACCATTGGTCTGGGACAGTTTGCTCATATCGAAGCAATCACAGCCCATCGCCGTGAACTGGCCAGGCACTATTTCGCTTGTTTTGGCGAGGATTTCGAAGCGTTGTATGGGGCTCAACTGCCCCCGGCGGATTTCGAGAACAGCAACTGGCATTTGTTTCAGCTGGTGCTGCCTGAGCGCAGGGATAGCCAACCGGCACGGGCTACTTTCATGGAGCAGATGCAGGCATTGGGTATCGGCATCGGCTATCACTACCCGCCGATTCACCTGCTGAGTATTTATCGCGAGCGCGGGTTCAAGGAAGGGATGTTTCCGGTGGCCGAGCGGGTCGGTCGCCTGATCGTTTCACTGCCGATGTTCACCGCCATGACGAAAGCGGATGTTGAGCGGTCAGTCGCAGCGGTGAAGTCCGTACTAAATCCATAGACCCTGTGGGAGCGAGCCTGCTCGCGAAGTGGGAGTGTCAGTTGGCATAACTGTTTGCTGACACACCGCTTTCGCGAGCAGGCTCGCTCCCACATGGATTTCGCAAGGCGACGATTATTCGCCGATGGCAGCCTTGTAACCGGCGGCATCCAGCAGCTTGTCCAGATCGCCAGCGTTGCTTGGCTTGAGCTTGAAGATCCAGGCACCGTACGGGTCGGAGTTGAGCAACTCAGGGTTAGCGCTCAGTTCTTCGTTGATGGCAATCACTTCACCGGCAACCGGGGAGTAGATGTCCGAAGCGGCTTTAACCGACTCCACTACACCGGATTGATCACCGGCAGCGAAGACTGTTCCGACTTCGGTCAGCTCAACGAACACCACGTCGCCCAAGGCTTCCTGAGCGTGATCGCTGATGCCCACGGTGACGCTGCCATCGGCTTCGAGACGGGCCCACTCGTGACTTTCGGCAAAACGCAGGTCGGCAGGAATATCGCTCATGTTCTGTGTCCTCAAGAGAATTGTCAGCGGTCGTTGCCCGCCAAAAAAAGTTAGATCAAGGTTTTGCCATGGCGTACGAAGGTCGGTTTGACCACTCGGACCGGGTACCACTTGCCACGGATTTCCACTTCTGCGCGGTCGGCTGTTGCCATCGGCACGCGCGCCAGTGCTATCGACTTGCTAAGCGTAGGAGAGAAACTACCACTGGTGATCTCCCCTTCGCCAACATTGGCGATGCGGACTACTTGATGAGCGCGCAAAACCCCACGCTCTTCAAGGACCAGACCGACCAGTTTGTGCTGCACGCCACCCGCCCGCTCGGCTTCCAGAGCGCTACGACCGATGAACTGGCGAGTGGCCGGTTCCCAGGCAATGCTCCAGGCCATGTTGGAGGCCAGTGGTGAAACGTCTTGATGAATGTCCTGACCGTAGAGGTTCATACCGGCTTCGACCCGAAGAGTATCGCGCGCCCCGAGGCCGATCGGCGAGATCCCCGCGCCCACCAGATCGTTAAAGAATCCTGGCGCTTGATTCGCTGGCAGAACGATTTCCAGGCCATCTTCGCCGGTGTAACCCGTGCGTGCGATGAACCAGTCACCATCAGGCTGGCCTTCGAAGGGTTTGAGCATCTGAATCAGGTTGCCGCGGGACTGGGTCACCAGCTCGGAGATTTTGTGCCGGGCCTGAGGACCTTGAATGGCCAGCATCGCCAACTCGGAGCGCTCGTTGAGCTGCACATCGAAACCGTCGATATGGGCCTGCATCCAGGCGAGGTCCTGATTGCGGGTGGAGGCGTTGACCACCAGCCGATAACCCTCCTCGAGACGGTAGACGATCATGTCGTCGACGATGCCGCCGCGCTCGTTGAGCATGGTGCTGTACAAGGCACGGCCAGGGCTGTGCAGACGTTCGACGTCATTGGCCAGCAAATGCTGGAGCCAGGCCTTGGCCTGAAGGCCACTGACATCAATTACGGTCATGTGGGATACATCGAAAACCCCGCAATCGCGACGCACCTGATGGTGTTCCTCGACCTGCGAGCCGTAATGCAAAGGCATATCCCAACCGCCAAAATCGACCATCTTCGCGCCGAGGGCGAGATGAAGGTCATACAGAGGCGTGCGCTGTCCCATGGGTTTCTCCTTCCGGGCGTGGCGAAGATGCGGGCCGGTGCTGCACGGCTGTAAGCCTTGAAATAGAAGGCTTGCAGCCGATTTCAGCGACCTGATCCGTAGGACGGACCGCACCGAATGCCGCGCATTGTAGCCTCAAGGTGTAGGACTGGCACCTAGGCGTTTCGATGCGCTGAACGTCGAATCAATCCGATGACCGGTAACAGCCCGACCAAAACCAGGGTCAGGGCCGGCAACGAGGCCCTCGCCCACTCGCCTTCGCTGGTCATTTCGAAGATCCGCACCGCCAGCGTATCCCAGCCAAACGGGCGCATCAGAAGGGTCGCGGGCATTTCCTTGAGCACATCGACGAACACCAGCAACGCAGCGCTCAACGTTCCTGGCAGCAATAACGGCAGATACACTTTGAAAAACAGTCGTGGCCCACTGACGCCCAGGCTACGTGCCGCTTCGGGCAAAGATGGCCGTATTCGCGCCAGACTACTTTCCAGCGGCCCATAAGCCACCGCGATGAAACGCACCAGGTAGGCCAGCAACAACGCCGACAGGCTGCCCAGCAGCAATGGCTTGCCGGCGCCCCCCAGCCAACCCGACAACGGGATCACCACTTCGCGATCCAGGTAACTGAAGGCCAGCATGATCGACACCGCCAGCACCGAACCCGGCAAGGCGTAGCCGAGGTTGGCCAGGCTGATGCCGGTGCGGATCGCTCGGGTCGGGGCCAGACGCCGGGCAAACGCCAGTACTAAAGCAACACTGACGGTGATCAGCGCCGCCATGCCACCCAGGTACAGGGTATGGACGATCAGCCCTGCGTAACGCTCATCCAGGTCGAAGCGCCCGCGCTGCCAGAACCACACCACCAGTTGAAGTACTGGAATGACGAAAGCGCAGGCGAACACCAGACCGCACCAACTCATGGCCGCCAGCGCCTTGAAACCGCGCAGGTGATACAGCGCCTTGACCCGTGGTCGTTCGTTACTCGTCCGGTTGGCCCCGCGAGCACGGCGCTCGCCGTACAGCACGATCATCACCACCAACAGCAACAGGCTGGCCAGTTGCGCGGCGGTGGAGAGGCTGAAGAATCCGTACCAGGTCTTGTAGATCGCGGTTGTGAACGTGTCGAAGTTGAACACCGATACCGCACCGAAATCCGCCAGGGTTTCCATCAGCGCCAGCGCCACGCCAGCACCGATGGCCGGGCGCGCCATGGGCAACGCGACTCGCCAGAACGCCTGCCATGGGGATTGCCCCAGGACTCGCGCGGCTTCCATCAAGCCTTTGCCCTGAGCCAGGAACGCGGTTCGCGCCAACAAGTAAACGTAGGGATAGAAGACCAGCACCAGGACCAGAATCACGCCGCCAGTAGAGCGCACGCGCGGCAACCTCAAACCCGAGCCGAACCATTCGCGCAACAGGGTTTGCACGGGGCCGGCAAAATCCAACAGGCCGACGAAGACGAATGCCAGCACGTAGGCGGGAATGGCAAATGGCAGCATCAGCGCCCAGTCCAGCCAACGCCGACCGGGGAATTCGCAGAGGCTGGTGAGCCAGGCGAGGCTCACACCCAGGAACGTCACGCCGATACCGACGCCGAGCACCAGGGTCAGGGTATTGCCCAGCAGGCGCGGCATCTGGGTATCCCATAGGTGGGACCAGATCTGATGATCGATGGTTTGCCATGACAACAGCAAAACGCTGAGGGGCAGCAGGACCAGCGCAGCGATGGCGAAGACCAGGGGATACCAGCGGCGTTGGGCGGGGTGGGCCAAGGAAGGTCTCTCGCGGATAAATCGTGGAATTTAGGAAAACCGCAAAAAGATCGCAGCCTCGTTTCACTCGACAGCTCCTACATGGGTACACCATCCCAATGTAGGAGCTGTCGAGTGAAACGAGGCTGCGATCTTTTGATCTTTAACGCGCTGGACTCAGTTCCAACCCGCCCGATCCATCATCCGAATCGCTTCAGCCTGACGCTTGCCGGCAATTTCCACGGGCAAGGTATCAGCCACAAACTTGCCCCAGCTCGCCACTTCTGCAGAAGGCTGAACCGCAGGGTTGGCCGGGAATTCCTGGTTCACGTCAGCAAAGATCTTCTGCGCTTCAGGTGTGGTCATCCATTCCACCAGGGCCTTGGCCGCTTCCGGGTGCGGGGCGTGTTTGGTCAGGCCGATGCCCGACAGGTTCACGTGCACGCCACGGTCGCCCTGGTTCGGCCAGAACAGCTTCACCGCCAGGTCAGGCTTCTGCTTGTGCAGACGACCGTAGTAGTACGTGTTGACGATACCGACGTCGCATTGACCCGCGTTGATGGCCTCCAGCACCGCGATGTCATCCGAGAACACGTCGGTGGACAGGTTATTCACCCAGCCCTTGAGAATCTTCTCGGTTTTGTCGGCGCCATGGACTTCGATCATGGTGGCGGTCAGGGACTGGTTGTAGACCTTCTTCGACGTACGCAGACACAGGCGGCCTTCCCAGTTCTTGTCGGCCAGACCTTCGTAGGTGGTCAACTCACCGGGTTTCACCCGATCGGTGGAGTAAGCGATGGTCCTCGCCCGCAGACTCAGGCCAGTCCAGGCATGGGCGGATGAGCGGTATTGCAGCGGGATGTTGGCGTCGATCACCTTGGAGGTGAACGGTTGCAGGATGCCCATTTGCTCGGCCTGCCAGAGGTTGCCGGCATCGACGGTCAGCAGCAGATCCGCGGTGGCGTTCTCGCCCTCGGCCTTGATCCGCTGCATCAGCGGTGCTTCCTTGTCGGTGATGAACTTCACCTGCACGCCGGTTTTCGCGGTGTAGGCATCGAAGACCGGTTTGATCAGCTCGTCGATACGCGAGGAGTAAACCACCACCTCATCAGCGGCCTGGGCAGCGGTGCTGCCAATCAGGGTCAGGGCGAGCGCGGTCAGTAGACGCTTCGGTACCAACATGGGTGCGATCTCTCGATTGAAAAATTGAAGCCAAATGATATGGACTCACATTTCGCTTCTCAATCGAACAGTTCGCGGAGGCGTTACCAGATGTTGCACAGCCTGAAATTGATGGTGGAGGTACCCCGCCTTCGCGAGCAGGCTCGCTCCCACACTTGGAATGCATTTCAAAATGTGGGAGCGAGCCTGCTCGCGAAGGGGCCATCAGACACAGTGAATACTCAGGCCTTGGCGAGTGCCGGCAGATCCCCGGTCAACCCCAGCGCCTCACGCACGAACAGCGCCTTGGCTTCGGGCATTTGGTCGACCATCTTTAACCCGGCATTGCGCAACCAGCGAATCGGCAACGGATCAGCCTGGAACAGGCGCTCGAAGCCCTCCATCGCCGCCATCAACGCCAGGTTGTGGGGCATGCGCCGACGTTCGTAACGGCTGAGCACTTTCACATCAGCCAGACGCTCGCCGCGCGTGGCCGCTTGCAACAGCACTTCGGCCAGCACGGCGGCATCGAGAAAACCAAGGTTCACGCCCTGCCCGGCCAATGGGTGAATGGTGTGCGCCGCATCACCGATCAACGCCAGACCTTCAGCCACATAACGCTTGGCATGACGCTGCCGCAGCGGTACGCACAGACGTGGATCGGCGCTGAGCACCTTACCGAGTCGGCCTTCGAAGGCCCGCTCCAGCTCTTTGCAGAAACCGTCGTCATCCAGCGCCATCAGGCGTTCGGCTTCGCTCGGTGTGGTCGACCAGACGATCGAACACCAATCCTGCTGACCATCACGCTCCAGCGGCAAAAACGCCAGCGGACCGTTGTCGGTGAAGCGCTGCCACGCGGTCAGTTGATGAGGTTTGGTGCTGCGCACGCTGGTGACAATCGCGTGGTGCATGTAGTCCCACTCGCGCGTCGCCATGCCGGTCAGACGCCGAACGGCGGAATTGGCGCCATCCGCTGCGATCACCAAAGGTGCGCGCAAGGTGCGGCCATCGGCCAGGGTCAGCAGCCAGTCATCGCCGGAACGACGCATTTGCTCCAGGCGCGCGTTGGCCAACATTCCGAGATCGCAGTCGTGCAAGCGGTCGAGCAAGGCGTCCTGAACCACGCGGTTCTCGACGATATGCCCCAGCACGTCGGCATGCACACTGGTTGCCGAAAAATGAATCTGCCCGGTGCCGCTGCCGTCCCAAACCTGCATGTCGGTGTAGGGGCTGCTGCGCCGATTGGCGATGCCGTCCCAGACGCCCAGACGTTCAAGAATCCGCTGGCTGGCAGCCGATAAGGCGCTCACTCGCGGTTCGAACGAAGCCTGGGCATCGAAGGGTTTGACGCTCAGGGGGCTGCCGTCCAGCAGCAGGACTTCCAGCCCGCTGTCCTGCAACGCCAGCGCCAGGGCGCTGCCGACCATTCCGGCCCCGACAATCAGCAGATCTGCGCGCATTTCCATGCTTTAAGCCTGTCTCGCTTGCGGCTTGAGCCGCACGTAAAGGGTTTTTCCGACCCGCGCCACCAAAGTGCCGGCGCCGTCATGAATATCGACCTGCAATTGCGGCAGGTACTTTTCGCCATCCGCTGTCTGCCGACGGATTTCGTCGAGCAAGGTATCGTCGATTCTGAAGCTGGCGAAGACCGGGCCTTTGCCCGGCGCAATGAAATCGATGTCGGCGGCTTTGTCCCAGACGATGTACTTCGGTCCGAGGTTTTCCAGCAGCATCAGCATGTAGAACGGATCAACCATCGAGTACAGGCTGCCACCGAACTGGGTGCCGACGTAATTTCGGTTGTACCAGCCCAAGCCCATGGACACCCGGATGTCACGGAAATCATCACTGATGTATCTCACTCGGACCCCGGCGCCGAGGTACGGTGGGTAGTAGCTCATCACCCAACACATCAACCGCGCTTTGCCGAACTTGTTGGTCAGCCACTTAAGCATCGGGACGCGTTCCCAAACCCATAGCCTGCCGGGCGAACCAGCGTTTGGCCGGCGGCAACAGGTCCAGCCCGAGCAGACCGATGTTGCGGCCCAGGGAAACCAATGGTTGAGTGCTGCCGAACAAACGGGTGACCTGATCGGAGAAACCCACGGTCAGGTTCTGATCCAGACGCTGACGCTCGCGGTAGGCCTGCAAGGTCGCAAAGTTTCCGGGAGATGTTTCGCTGGCCAGCAACGCATCGGCCAGCGCTTGAGCATCACGCAAAGACAGGTTGAAACCTTGCCCGGCAATCGGGTGCAGGCTGTGGGCAGCATTGCCGAGAATCGCCAGGTGCGGACGCACCTGCTCTTCGGCCTCGATCAATGTCAGCGGGTACAAATGCCGCGCGCCAACCTGCTTCAAAGTGCCGAGGCGATAACCGAACACGCCTTGCAACTCGCTGAGGAAGCTCTTTTCATCGAGGGCCGCGAGCCGTTGCGCGTCCATGCCCAATCGAGTCCAGACCAGTGCGCAGCGGTTTTCCGGCAATGGCAACAAGGCCATCGGCCCGTCATCGGTGAAACGCTCGAAGGCCATGCCGTTGTGCGCTTCACTCGGCGTGATGTTGGCAATCAACGCGCTCTGGTTATACGGGCGCTTTTTGATGCCGATCCCCAGTTGCTCGCGCAGGCCGGAACGGCCGCCATCAGCCAGCACCGCAAGATCGCATTCCAGAGTGGTTTCGTCATTGAGGGTCAGGCGATAGCCATCGGTCAGCGGCTCCATGCGCGTGACTTCCGCCGGGCAACGCCAGCTGATCACGTCCTTGTCCAGACCTTGCCAGAGGCATTGGCCGAGCCAAGCGTTTTCCACCACATAACCCAGCGCCGGAACACCCTCTTCCATCGCTGACAATCGCGCGGTGGAGAAGCGTCCACGGTCGGAGACATGAATCTGTTTGATCGGCTCGGCGCGGCGGGAGATTTCCTGCCACACGCCCAAGCGTTGATAAATCTGCTTGGCGCCGTAGGACAACGCCGAAGAACGGGCGTCGTAGCTCGGTTGATAGGTGTCGCCGGGGGCAAACGGTTCGATCAGCACGATCTTCCAGCCACGAGCCTTGGCCCCGGCCTGCAGTGCCAACGCCAGACTGGCGCCGACCAGCCCCCCACCGATGATTGCCAGATTGACTCGACTCATGCCGCTTGTGTCCGCGCGGCGGCCATCAAGGCCTCGATCTCGGCGACCGTTTTCGGTACGCCTTTGGTCAGGATTTCACAGCCGGTTTTGGTGACCACTACGTCGTCCTCGATGCGCACGCCAATGCCGCGCCATTTCTTCGCTACGTTCTGGTTGCCCGGGGCAATGTAGATGCCCGGTTCCACGGTCAGCGCCATGCCGACTTCCAGCACACGCCATTCGCCGCCGACCTTGTATTCGCCGACATCATGCACATCCATGCCCAGCCAGTGGCCGGCGCGGTGCATGTAGAACGCTTTATAGGCTTCGCTGGCGATCAACTCGTCGACGTCGCCCTGCAACAGGCCCAACTTCACCAGACCGGCGGTAATCACCCGGACCGTGGCTTCGTGGGCCTGATTCCAGTGTTTGTCCGGGGCGATTTCGGCAAACGCGGCTTCTTGCGACGCCAGCACCAGCTCGTAGATTGCCTTCTGTTCCGCTGAATACTTGCCATTGACCGGCCAGGTGCGGGTGATGTCGCTGGCGTAGCAGTCGATTTCGCAACCGGCATCGATCAGTACCAGATCGCCGTCCTTGAGCACCGCGTCATTCTGCTGGTAATGCAGGATGCAGCTGTTGCGCCCTGCGGCGACGATCGAACCGTAGGCCGGCATTTTCGCCCCGCCTTTGCGGAATTCGTAATCGAGCTCGGCTTCGAGGCTGAACTCATGCAGCCCCACACGACTGGCCTGCATCGCGCGGATGTGTGCCTGTGCGGAAATCCGTGCGGCTTCGCGCATCACTTTCACTTCTGCCGCCGATTTATACAGGCGCATGTCGTGAAGCAGATGATCCAGGGCAACGAATTCGTTCGGCGGCTGGGCGCCGAGGTGCGCTTTAGAGCGGATCACGTTGATCCAGTCCATCAGGTGCCGGTCGAATTCCGGGTTGCTGCCCATGGCCGAATACACCCGGTCACGACCTTCGATCAGGCCCGGCAGTATGTCGTCGATGTCGGTGATGGGGAAGGCGTCGTCGGCGCCAAAGTCGCGAATCGCGCCTTCCTGCCCGGCGCGCAGGCCGTCCCACAACTCTCGCTCGGCATTGCGTTCACGGCAGAACAGTATGTATTCGCCATGTAAACGTCCAGGCATCAAAACGATGACCGCCTGAGGCTCTGGAAAACCGCTGAGGTACTGGAAGTCGCTGTCCTGACGGTAGACGTGCTCGACGTCGCGGTTGCGGATCGCAACGGCGGCGGCGGGCAGGATGGCGATGCTGTTGGGTTCCATCTGCGCCATCAGGGCCTTGCGGCGACGGCTGTATTCCGATTTCGGGATATGAATCATGGGCAGATGGCTTTCCCTGGCGCGCGATTAATGCAACGACGGTTTGGCGGCAGCCGGCGCGTCCGGCTTTTTGTTTTCGGTGAACAGCAGCAGCGGCGCGACGCGCAGGTACTCCATCACTTCCATGTAATCGCTTTCGCCGTCGTCGGACTCTTCCAGAGCGTCTTGCACCTGTGAAATAGCCGCCAGGTCCTGAAGTACTTCGGTGGCCTCGGTGCTCAGCATGCTGCTGTCACGGCAGTTCAGGCCAAAACCGCTGAGGAAACCCTGGCACCATTGGCCCAGTGCGGCGGCGCGGTCGGCCAGTGGTTCGTCATCGGTCGGCAGCAGCAGAACGACGGTCACGTCGTCGCCGGTGAGCTCGCCCTTGACCATCTCCTGCAAGCCGATCAAGGCGTTGCGGACATTATCCTGCGGCTCGCTTTCGAGCAGCTCGGCGGCATCGACCAGCCAGCCTTCGGCATCGAAACCGGCACCAGCGCAGCTGCGGCCGAGCAACAGGCCATGCAGTTCGGCAGGCGAGACATTATGACCGCTGGAAGTCAGCAGTTTGGCGAAGGCTTGGTACGGGGAATTCTGAATGGGCATGGGCAGCTAGGCGCCAGACGGCGCTATGTCTAGAATGAAGGCCTTGTATCCTACATCGACAGACTCGCCAAGACTATTAAAGGCTGTCCGCCAGCTACCACTCATCAAGCACAAATTCAGTGGACACAATGGAAGACACCGACCTGCAAGCGCTGATGGCCAGACTCGAACTGCTAATTACCCGCGTCGAGCAACTAAAGAGTCAAAACGGACTCCTATTAGCTCAGGAAAAGACCTGGCGCGAGGAACGCGCTCACCTCATTGAAAAGAACGAAATCGCCCGGCGTAAGGTCGAATCAATGATTTCGCGCCTCAAGGCCCTGGAGCAAGACTCATGAGTTCAAGCAATAGCGTTACCGTGCAGATCCTCGATAAAGAGTATTCGATCATCTGCCCCCAGGAAGAACGCAGCAACCTGGTGAGCGCCGCCCGTTACCTGGACGGCAAGATGCGCGAAATCCGCAGCAGCGGCAAAGTCATCGGCGCCGATCGCATCGCCGTGATGGCCGCCCTGAACATCACCCACGATCTTCTGCACAAGGAAGAACGCCCGGATGTACAGGCCAGCGGCTCGACCCGCGAGCAGGTTCGCGACCTGCTGGATCGCGTCGATCTGGTGCTTGCAACCGATCCGGACGTCACCAAGGGCTGAAACGCGAAACCGCTTGGGGTATACTCGCATCACTCCCTGGGGTGCTTGCCAGTTGGCGATGTCCCTGAGCCGATTTGCTATACCCTGGAGGTTGCACGTTGGGCTGGTGTGCATGTCCGCTAGACGGAAAGCCTTAAAGCCTACTGCATCTTCCACCTTGAACTTTCGGGTTCAAGGGCTAAGTCGACAGCGGTACATCCGGGGAGCCTGATTCCAGTCCGATGCCGGTTTAAATACCGGCATCGGCTTTTTTACGGGTACGCTTTACGTACTCGTACTGCCGAAGCCGAATCCATGACCGAACCTGCGCTGCTGCCCCGCCCGCAACTTCGACGCATGCTGCGCAAGGCCCGCCGCGCACTGACTCCCAGTCAGCAACGCCAGGCCGCTCGCGGGCTGTACAAGCAATTGGCCCAGCAGCCGCTGTTTCGCCGCGCAAAACACATCTCCCTGTATCTGCCCACCGACGGTGAAATCGATCCGCGTGTTTTGCTGCGTGCCGCTCAACGTCGGGGCAAGGCAACGTATCTGCCGGTGCTCAGCGCCTGGCCACGAACCAAAATGGTGTTCCAGCGAATTCGCCCCGGTGAAAAACTGAAACCCAACCGCTTTCGTATTCTCGAACCCCGGCACAACCTCGCCCGGCAACGCAAAGTCTGGGCGCTCGATCTGGTGCTGTTGCCATTGGTGGGATTTGACGATGTCGGCGGACGCCTGGGCATGGGCGGTGGTTTTTATGATCGAAGCCTGGCGTACCTGGCACGACGTAAAAACTGGCGCAAGCCGACGCTATTGGGGCTGGCCCATGAATGTCAGAAGGTCGAACGATTGGCTCAAGCGAGCTGGGATGTGCCGTTACAGGGAACGGTGACAGACAAGGCGCGGTATTTCGCCGGCTAGACGCCACTGGAATCAGCGGCGTCCGAAGACAGTTTCAGCGTCTGAAGGCCGACGGCTGTTGTTGCTGCGCGATTTCGATCGGAGCGTCGGTCTTGTTGCTCCACAGGCTTTGGGCATAGCCGGTGGTCACGACGCCGAGGCCGAACAAAATAACCAAAATCCATAGTAAATCCGGTTTGCGTTTCATCGATTGCCCCCCAAAGGCACATCAACACGATGACAGCAGCGGTTTCCGTTGTAGGTGTAGGCCGTGCAGCAGCGTCAAGCTTAGAAGGCCGGCATTTTGCGACAACGTGAACCGACACGCAAACGCTGGCGTCAACCGACCGTCGGTTTGTCATAAAATTCCCTGACAACTTGCCCACCCACTTCGCAAGGAGCAAAAACCATGGCTTATTGGCTGATGAAATCCGAGCCCGACGAGCTCTCGATCAAGGGCCTGGAGACGCTTGGCAAAGCGCGCTGGGACGGGGTTCGCAACTACCAGGCACGTAATTTTCTGCGGGCCATGGCCGTGGGCGACGAGTTTTTCTTCTATCACTCCAGCTGCCCCGAACCGGGGATCGCCGGGATCGGAAAGATTGTCGAAGCCGCGTATCCGGACCCGACGGCGCTGGAGCCGGAGAGTCATTACTTCGATCCGAAAGCCACGGCAGAGAAAAACGCCTGGAGCGCGATCGATGTCGCGCATGTCGAGACGTTTCCCAACGTGCTTAAGCTGGATTACCTGAAACAGCAGACCGCGCTGGCCGAGATGCCGCTGGTGCAGAAAGGCTCGCGACTGTCGGTGATGCCGGTGACCGCGGAGCAATGGGCTGCGGTGATTGCGCTCAAGCCATAGATTTGCGGCGCTTTTCAGAATGCCATCGCGAGCAAGCTCGCTCCCACATTGGGTTCTGCGTCGGATGCAAAACTTGCAGCCACTGGAGTTCAATTGTGGGAGCGAGCTTGCTCGCGATGAGGCCGGTTCAGACAACAAAATTCTTACTGGATGATCAGGTTGTTGAACAACAGATCCTCAACCACCGGGTTGCCGGTTTCGTCGCTCATGATTTGCTGGGTCTGCTTAAGGGCTTCCTGACGCAGCTTTTCCTTGGCCTCGACGTTGTTCATCGCTTCAGTGGTCTGCTGGGAAAACAGCGCCACCAGTTGATTACGAATCAACGGCTCATTGGCTTTCACCAGTTTGGTCGCCTCATCACCGGTCACTCGCAATGCCACATCGGCCTTGTAGACCTTGAGCTTCGGCGTCCCGTCCAGCCCATAGTTGCCCACGAATGGCGGGCTCAGGGTGATGTAATTAACCTTCGGAGCTGCACCTTCTTTGGCTTCTTCGGCCATCGCTGCCACAGGCAGAGACAGGGCCAGCAACAACATGATCCACGCTTTCACAATTCGCTCCTTATCCGGTTTGCGGCCTAGCATAACGACCCGCCGCTCAAGCACAAGCTTATGGCTGACTATCAGGGCCGGGCATGCTCGTTGACCCATCGACTCACACACCTACACTTATCGGCCATCACTCCCAAAGGAATAGCCCTGATGAAAGCCGTGCTGTGCAAAGCCTTCGGCCCTGCCGAATCGCTGGTGCTGGAAGACGTCGCCAGTCCTGTCGCGAAGAAGAATGAAATCCTGCTGGACGTGCACGCCGCCGGGGTGAATTTCCCGGACACGCTGATCATCGAGGGCAAATATCAGTTCAAGCCGCCCTTCCCGTTTTCCCCGGGCGGCGAAGCGGCTGGCGTGGTCAGCGAAGTAGGCGAAAAGGTTAGCCACCTCAAGGTCGGCGACCGCGTCATGGCGCTGACCGGCTGGGGCAGTTTCGCTGAACAGGTCGCGGTGCCGGGCTACAACGTGCTGTCCATCCCGCCATCGATGGACTTCAACACCGCCGCCGCGTTCAGCATGACTTACGGCACTTCGATGCACGCGCTCAAGCAACGGGGCAACCTGCAACCGGGTGAAACCTTGCTGGTACTCGGTGCTTCCGGCGGTGTCGGTCTGGCCGCCGTGGAAATCGGCAAAGCCATGGGCGCCCGCGTGATCGCCGCCGCCAGCAGCGCCGAAAAACTCGCGGTGGCCAAGGCTGCCGGCGCCGATGAGCTGATCAATTACAGCGAAACCAGTCTCAAGGACGAAATCAAGCGCCTGACCGATGGCCAGGGCGCCGACGTGATCTACGATCCGGTGGGCGGCGACCTGTTCGACCAGGCCATCCGCGCCATTGCGTGGAACGGCCGCCTGCTGGTGGTCGGCTTCGCCAGCGGACGCATCCCCGAACTCCCCGTGAACCTCGCGCTGCTCAAAGGCGCAGCGGTGGTCGGCGTGTTTTGGGGCTCGTTTGCCCAGCGCCAGCCTCAAGACAACGCGGCGAACTTCCAGCAATTGTTTGGCTGGTTTGCCGAGGGCAAGTTGAAGCCGCTGGTGTCGCAGGTGTATCCACTGAGCAATGCGGCGCAGGCGATCAATGATCTTGGCCAGCGCAAAGCGGTTGGGAAAGTGGTGGTTCAGGTTCGCTGAGCCCAATAAAGCGGTCTGGACTTCAAATGAAGTTGTTCAGACCGCTTATTTCCCATTCAAACGAAGGACATTTCCCAAAGCCTCGTCCTACCCTGTACTGAAATGCGGCATGTAGACCTGTAAGTAATGTTTCCCACAACGCCCTACATTTATACCTGAGCGACATGTTCATAAAAGAACATTCAATCTTCAGCATTTCCGCTATTTGGCCGATGCGAACCGGTGCTATTTTCGGTAACGAAACTGTAACATTCGCATCCGCAGTCAAAACAAGAAATCTGGAGCTTTTGAATGTTTGCTTTCTTTCGTCCTGCCGCACATCAGGCTCCATTGCCTGAAGAAAAAATAGACAGCACCTACCGACGCCTTCGCTGGCAGATCTTCGCCGGGATTTTCTTTGGCTATGCGGGGTATTACCTGCTGCGCAAGAACTTCTCCCTGGCCATGCCGTACCTGATCGACGAGGGTTACACCCGTGGTCAGCTGGGTTTGGCGATGTCGGCGATCGCGATTGCCTACGGCCTGTCGAAGTTCCTCATGGGACTGGTGTCCGACCGCTCCAACCCGCGTTACTTCCTGCCCTTCGGCCTGCTGGTTTCGGCCGGGGTGATGTTCATTTTCGGTTTCGCGCCCTGGGCTACGTCCAGCGTCACCATGATGTTCATCCTGCTCTTCATTAACGGCTGGGCTCAGGGCATGGGCTGGCCACCGAGCGGCCGGACCATGGTGCACTGGTGGTCGCAGAAGGAACGCGGCGGCGTGGTGTCCGTGTGGAACGTGGCGCACAACGTCGGCGGCGGTTTGATCGGTCCGCTGTTCTTGCTCGGCATGGGCTTGTTCAATGACTGGCACGCTGCGTTCTACGTACCGGCAGTGGTCGCTCTGGCGGTGGCGGTGTTTGCCTTCATGACCATGCGCGACACCCCGCAATCGGTCGGCCTGCCGCCGATCGAGAAGTACAAGAACGACTATCCCGAAGGTTACGACGCCAGCCACGAAGACGAATTCGGCGCCAAGGAAATCTTCGTCAAGTACGTGCTGCGCAACAAAATGCTCTGGTACATCGCCATGGCCAACGTCTTCGTCTACCTGCTGCGCTATGGCGTACTGGACTGGGCACCGACCTATTTGAAAGAAGCCAAAGGTTTCAACGTGGATAAAACCTCGTGGGCGTACTTCTTCTACGAATGGGCCGGGATCCCGGGCACGCTGCTGTGCGGCTGGATGTCGGACAAGATCTTCCGTGGCAACCGTGGCCTGACCGGCATGGTGTTCATGGCATTGGTGACTATTGCGACCTTGGTGTACTGGCTCAACCCGGCCGGCAACCCGACAGTCGACATGATCGCGCTCGTCTCGATCGGCTTCCTGATTTACGGCCCGGTGATGCTGATCGGCCTGCAAGCGCTGGAACTGGCTCCGAAGAAAGCCGCCGGTACGGCAGCGGGCTTCACGGGTCTGTTCGGTTATCTGGGTGGTTCGGTCGCGGCCAGTGCAGCGATGGGCTACACCGTGGACCACTTCGGCTGGGACGGCGGTTTCGTGCTGCTGATCGGCGCATGCTTACTGGCGATGGCCTTCCTGGCGCCGACGCTGTGGCACAAACAAGTCGCCAGTCAGAGCCGCGAAGCAATCGCCTGATCGGCCTTTGATTTGCAGCGCTTGAGCCGCGCCTCCAGATTCCGGTCTGGCATGGCGTGGCTACGCAGGGCGTGGGCGGTCTGCTCGACATAATCGCGAGTAGTGCCGTAACGCCCGCAAGCGTTTTCGAAAACGTGGCTCAGCACGTGATCCGGCAAGTTGCCCGCATAGCTGGGCAGATGCCGCTCCAATACAAACCCCAACGCCTGAACCTGACTTCCGTCTTCAAGACGGCAGTTGAGCCAGTGTGGGCGATAGGACGGGAATGGCATTTCGCGCTGCCAAAGTGCGTAAAGAGAGGCTTCAAGTTGTTCTTCAGGCAAGCGATAGGCGAAGCCGCTGCAAGAACCACCGCGATCCAGGCCGAATACCAGCCCAGGCACTTCGGGTGTGCCGCGATGTTCGTGGGACCATAAATACAAACCGCGATGGTAGCCATGCACACGACCACGCACTCGCTCCACCGCTGCGCATTCGGGACGCCAGATCAGCGAGCCGTAAGCGAACAGCCACACCGGCCCGCCCTTGTGGCGCGCCATCGTCGACTGCATCGAGCTGAGCAATTGTTCGTGCGTGAGCTGCGGCCCCAGATCGAGCCGCGGAGGGTAAGCCAGATTCAAAAAAGCAGATTCAATGGCACTCATGGCGATGAAATTTCGGCCCTGCAATCATTACAAAATATAAGCAACATTCACGTCATAGAACATATAGCAGTAATACTAAAACGAAAAGTGCTAAGAGACAGTCAACCTTCCGGAGCCGCCATAAGCCATCAAATGCCGAAGCTGAAGGCCTGCCCATATACCCTAATACCATTTAGAAAAACTCTTAAATACCAGAATGAAATATACATAAGCATTCGCGCGTCTAGGATAAAGACCACTTAGGAGAAACTTCCTACACATCGTTCAGCTTTTCCATCTGCCCGTTGCGGTATGTATTGCGTATAACGACCACCCCAGGCGCAAGCCAAACTGCCTTACAGGCCTGAACAATGAAAAAACCATGGATTTACGGACTACTTCTGGTGCTCATGGCGCGGCTTTCGCTGGCAGAAGATACCGCCGGGAAAGACACGGGCTCCTGGTATTTGCAGGCCAGCGTCTACACCAAACACTACTCCGACGACTCCGATCACAATAACAATCAGGACCTCATCGGCCTTGAGCGTGAGCAAGCGTCCGGCTGGTTGTTTGGCGGCGCAACTTTTCGTAACTCGTTCAGCCAGCGTTCATATTATGCGTATGCGGGCAAACGCTACGAGAGCGCCGACTATCCCGTGTACATCAAATTGAGTGGTGGTTTGCTACAAGGTTACAGCGGCAAGTCCAAGGACAAGATCCCCCTGAATCACTTCGGCGTCGCGCCGGTGATCATTCCTTCAATCGGTGCACACTACGGACCGGTTGCAGCCGAGCTGGTGTTGCTCGGCTTCAATGCCGTCATGGTGACGACTGGGGTGCGCTTCTAGAACGGCTCGCCCACCTAGGATCGCGGGGCGTAAGCAAATACATCGGCGCGCATTTGATGGGCGTCCATCCCGGCTTCGACCAAAGCATCCAGTGTGCCGTAGACCATGGCCGGAGAGCCGCTGGCGTAGACATGCAAGGATTTCAGATCCGGAAAGTCCTCACACACCGCTTCGTGCAACATGCCGCAACGTCCCTGCCAGCCACATGAATCGCTGACGATTTTATGCAGGAACAGATTGGGCAGCTTGAGCCATTCATCCCAATGTTCGACCTCATAAAAGTCCTCGGGACGACGCACGCCCCAATACAGATGCACTGGATGTTTGAAGCCCGTGGCACGGCAATGTTCGATCAGGCTATGAATCTGGCCCATGCCGGTGCCCGCAGCGATGAGCACCAATGGCCCATCGGGCAATTCCGCCAAATGTGTATCGCCGAACGGCATTTCGATCCGAACCATGGGGTTGCGTTGCAACTGGTCGATCAGGCTCAGCGCACTGCTTTCGCGCGCCAGTACATGAATTTCCAGATCACGCCCGCCATGCGGTGCCGAAGCCAGGGAGAACGCGGATTTCTCACCATTCTCGCGCTCGATCATCAAGTACTGACCGGCGTGATAACGCGGCGGCTTGCCGGCCGGCGCTCGCAGACGCACACGCCAGGTATCGCCGCCGACGTCCCTGCATTCAATGACCTGACACGACAAGCTGCGCACCGGTAATTCTCCCAGCGCGAGCACGCCATCCCACAGCACGATGCAGTCTTCCAGCGGCTCTGCAATGCAAGTGTAGAACTCGCCATGGTCGCGCACACCGCCTTCCTGTTCGACCCGCCCTTCCACCAGCAGTGCGGCGCACACGTGGCAATTGCCGTTTCGACAGCTTTGCGGGCATTCGTAGCCCAAACGCCGCGCGCCATCGAGAATCCGCTCGCCGGGCAGAATCTGTAGCACTGCTCCGGAGGGCTGCAAGGTTACACGCATCAATCTATTCCTAACTGATTCCAGATGGCATCGATCCGCTGGGTAACGGCTTCGTCCTTGACGATCACCCGGCCCCACTCGCGAGTGGTTTCGCCCGGCCATTTATGCGTGGCATCGAGCCCCATCTTCGAACCCAGGCCGGAAACCGGCGAGGCGAAGTCCAGGTAATCGATCGGCGTGTTGTCGATCATCACCGTGTCGCGCTTGGGGTCCATGCGCGTGGTGATGGCCCAGATCACGTCGTTCCAGTCGCGTGCGTTGATATCGTCATCACAGACGATAACGAACTTGGTGTACATGAACTGTCGCAAAAACGACCAGACACCCAGCATTACCCGCTTGGCATGGCCGGGATACGACTTCTTCATGGTCACGATGGCCATGCGGTACGAGCAGCCTTCGGGCGGCAGGTAGAAGTCGGTGATCTCCGGGAACTGCTTTTGCAGGATCGGCACGAACACTTCGTTCAGCGCCACACCAAGAATAGCCGGCTCATCCGGTGGGCGGCCGGTGTAGGTGCTGTGGTAAATCGGTTTGATGCGGTGGGTGATACGCTCGACGGTGAACACCGGGAAGCTGTCGACTTCGTTGTAGTAGCCGGTGTGGTCGCCGTACGGGCCTTCATCAGCCATTTCGCCCGGATGGATCACGCCTTCGAGGATGATCTCGGCGGTGGCCGGCACTTGCAGGTCGTTGCCTCGGCACTTCACCAGTTCGGTGCGGTTGCCGCGCAGCAGACCGGCGAAGGCATATTCGGAGAGGCTGTCCGGCACCGGCGTCACGGCACCGAGAATCGTCGCCGGGTCAGCGCCCAACGCCACGGACACCGGGAACGGCTGGCCCGGATGCTTCTCGCACCACTCGCGATAATCCAGCGCGCCGCCACGGTGGCTCAGCCAACGCATGATGACCTTGTTGCGGCCAATCACTTGCTGACGATAGATGCCGAGGTTCTGGCGATCCTTGTTCGGGCCTTTGGTGACGGTCAGACCCCAGGTGATCAGCGGGCCAACGTCACCGGGCCAGCAGGTCTGCACCGGCAGCATCGCGAGATCGACGTCGTCGCCTTCGATGACCACTTCCTGGCACACCGCGTCTTTGACGACTTTCGGCGCCATGGCGATGATCTTGCGGAAGATCGGCAGCTTGGACCAGGCATCTTTCAGGCCTTTCGGTGGCTCGGGTTCCTTGAGGAACGCCAGCAGTTTGCCGATCTCGCGCAATTCGCTGACCGCTTCTGCACCCATGCCCAGCGCCACGCGCTCAGGGGTGCCGAACAGGTTGCCGAGCACAGGGATGTCATAACCCGTGGGCTTTTCGAAAAGCAGGGCCGGACCTTTGGCACGCAAGGTGCGGTCGCAGACCTCGGTCATTTCGAGCACTGGGGACACCGGAACCTGGATGCGCTTGAGTTCGCCGCGCTTTTCCAGGCCGCTGATAAAGTCGCGCAAGTCGCGATACTGCATGCGTGAGCCTCGTGTTGGCCGTGCCGTTCGGGGGTGGCAGTTTAGCGCCGAACCCCTCTATTCAGAACCACGAACTGCCGGTTCATCAAAAATCAGATAGCAAAAAGCCGGGTTTCCCCGGCTTTTTGGCCTGTTCGACTTACTTGCGTTTCATCGACAGGAAGAACTCATCGTTGGTCTTGGTCGTTTTCAACTTGTCGACCAGGAACTCGATGGCAGCGATTTCGTCCATCGGGTGCAACAGCTTGCGAAGGATCCACATGCGTTGCAACTCGTCGTCGGCAGTCAGCAACTCTTCGCGGCGGGTGCCGGAACGGTTGATGTTGATGGCCGGGAAGACGCGTTTTTCGGCGATACGACGATCCAGCGGCAGTTCCATGTTGCCCGTGCCTTTGAATTCTTCGTAGATCACTTCGTCCATCTTCGAGCCGGTTTCAACCAGCGCGGTGGCGATGATGGTCAGCGAACCGCCTTCTTCGATGTTCCGCGCGGCGCCGAAGAAACGTTTCGGTTTCTCCAGGGCATGGGCATCGACACCACCGGTGAGTACTTTGCCGGAGCTCGGGATCACGGTGTTGTAGGCGCGAGCCAGACGAGTGATGGAGTCGAGCAGGATCACCACGTCCTTCTTGTGTTCGACCAGGCGCTTGGCCTTCTCGATCACCATCTCGGCAACCTGCACGTGGCGGGTTGGCGGCTCGTCGAACGTCGAGGCAACCACTTCGCCGCGCACGGTGCGCTGCATTTCGGTCACTTCTTCCGGACGTTCGTCGATCAGCAATACGATCAGATGAACTTCAGGATTGTTACGCGCGATGTTGGCTGCGATGTTCTGCAGCATGATGGTTTTACCGGCTTTCGGCGGTGCAACGATCAGACCGCGTTGACCTTTGCCGATCGGGGCGCACAGGTCGATGACACGACCGGTCAAGTCTTCGGTGGAACCGTTGCCGGCTTCCATCTTCATGCGCACGGTCGGGAACAGCGGGGTCAGGTTCTCGAAGAGAATCTTGTTTTTCGCGTTCTCGGGACGATCGTAGTTGATCGTGTCGACCTTGAGCAGCGCGAAATAACGCTCGCCTTCCTTGGGAGGACGGATCTTGCCAACGATGGTGTCACCGGTGCGCAAGTTGAAGCGACGGATCTGGCTCGGCGAGACATAGATATCGTCTGGGCCGGCGAGATAGGAAGCGTCAGCGGAGCGAAGGAAGCCGAAGCCGTCCTGGAGAATCTCCAGCACGCCATCACCGGAGATTTCCTCGCCGCTTTTAGCGTGCTTTTTGAGCAGGGAGAAAATCACGTCCTGCTTGCGCGAACGGGCCATATTTTCTATGCCCATCTGTTCGGCCAATTCGAGCAGTTCGGTAATCGGCTTTTGCTTGAGTTCAGTCAGATTCATATAGGAATGACGTAATCATTTATGGAGGGGGGGAAATTAAGCTTTTGGCTTAATGAGGCCGCGCCGCAGAGAAGGCGACAGGATCGCGTACTTATTCGAAAAGGAGTGCGTCGGCGACGGCTAGCAGGGGGCAGTGGAGAAACCAGTGCGGGGCCGAATGTACCACCTGAGTTTCGGAGCGTCTAGCCCTGAATAACGAAAAGGCCCCGCAATGTGCGGGGCCTTTTTGATGACGCTTGAACGACGCTTAGATGTTGGCGTCGAGGAAGGCAGCCAGTTGCGACTTCGACAGCGCGCCAACCTTGGTTGCTTCAACGTTGCCGTTCTTGAACAGCATCAGAGTCGGGATACCACGCACGCCGTGCTTGGCCGGGGTTTCCTGATTTTCGTCGATGTTCAGTTTGGCAACGGTCAGCTTGCCTTTGTAGGTTTCAGCAATTTCGTCCAGAACAGGAGCGATCATTTTGCAAGGGCCGCACCATTCAGCCCAGTAGTCGACCAGTACAGCGCCTTCGGCCTTGAGGACGTCGACGTCGAAGCTAGCGTCGGTGACGTGTTTAATAAGATCGCTGCTCATGGAAGTCTCCAGGTTGTAAGCAAAAAAACGTGGCCCATCATAGCTGCCCTTCCCTCGTTCAGGAAGGTGCAGATGATTGAGTCTCGCTATGGTGCCGCATGAGTTTGGGTATAGCCCAAGTCACGAGGTGGCGGGAGCGACGAAGGCAATTCCTGTTCGCAGTGCCGCGTTACGCACATGTTCGTGCATGGCCTTCTGCGCTGCACCGGATGCCCGCCGGGCCAGCGCGCGGAGGATTTTGCGGTGTTCCTGCCAGGTTTCCATGGCCCGCTCTGCCCGGATGAACGGTAGTTTCTGGCTCTCCAGAAAAATGTCGGCGCTGGCCGTCAGGATGCTCAGCATCGCCTGATTGCCGCTCGCCAGCAGGATGCGCCGGTGAAACTCGAAATCCAGTCGCGCCGCGGCCTCGAAGTCGCCGGCCTTCAATTCGATGCGCATCGCGGCGACGTTATCTTCCAGTGCATCGAGCTCGTGAGTACTCAGGGTCACCGCCGCCAAACCGGCGGCAAAACCTTCCAGGGCATAGCGCAACTGGAAGATGTCCAGCGGCGAGGCTTGCGCCGCAAATGGCCAACTCACCGCCGCATCACCTCGCGGCAAATCAACCGGTGACTGCACGAACACACCTTTGCCCGGCTGGATGCTGATCACCCCCAACGCACTCAATGACGACAACGCTTCACGCAGCGACGCACGACTGACGCCCAGTTGCACCGCCAAATCCCGTTGCGAGGGCAAGGCATCGCCCGGCCCGAATCCTTGTTCGGTGATCAGTTTACGGATGGCTTGCAGCGCCACTTCAGGTACGGCGCGGGAGATCGAGTTCATGGTTTTTCAGACGAACCAGGCCAATGAGCGGTTAGTTGTAAAGCTATTCGCGACGCCCGGCAAGTCGTGCCCCATGGGGGTTCGGAGATATTCATGGATGCGCTATCGGGGTGCGAAATTGCGCACGACTGTTCAGACCAGTAAGACCGATTGACTCCAGCAAAACCGTGGCCTTGCGCCCCCAAAACCCGATATTGGCACGGCCCATGCTCTGTCGATCCGCAGAAATCACTTCTCGCCGATTCGGAGATTTGCCATGACCTTGCGTTACCGCGCCCTCCTCGCAACCCTGTTTGCCAGCCTGATGCTCAGCCAGGCGCCCGCCCACGCCGACGGTCTGGAGGATGTGGTCAAGCGCGGCGTCCTCAAGGTTGCCGTACCTCAGGACTTCCCGCCCTTCGGCTCGGTCGGCCCGGACATGAAACCGCGCGGCCTGGACATCGATACGGCAAAACTGCTGGCCGACCAACTCAAGGTCAAACTCGAGCTGACGCCGGTCAACAGCACCAACCGCATTCCGTTCCTGACCACCGGCAAGGTTGATCTGGTGATTTCCAGCCTCGGCAAGAACCCCGAGCGCGAGAAGGTCATCGACTTCTCCCGTGCCTATGCGCCGTTCTACCTCGCCGTATTCGGCCCGCCGGATGCCGACATCAAAGGCCTGGACGACCTCAAGGGCAAAACCATCAGCGTCACCCGTGGCGCTATCGAAGACATCGAGCTGACCAAAGCCGCGCCCGAAGGTGTGACCATCAAGCGCTTCGAAGACAACAACTCGACCATCGCCGCTTACCTCGCCGGGCAAGTCGATCTGATCGCCAGCGGCAACGTGGTGATGGTGACCATCAGCGAGCGCAACCCGAAACGCATTCCGGCGCTGAAAGTGAAGCTCAAGGATTCGCCGGTCTACGTCGGCGTAAACAAAAACGAGCCGGCGCTGCTGGACAAGGTCAACCAGATCCTCGCCACCGCCAAGACCGACGGCGCGCTGGAGAAGAACTCCCGGACCTGGCTCAAAGAGCCGCTACCGGCCGATCTCTGATCGTCGTTGCGGAGACTGAACATGGCTTATCAGTTCGATTTCATACCGGTGATGCAAAACACCGACCTGCTGCTGCGCGGTGCGCTGTTCACCCTTGAACTGACGGCCATCGGCGCGGTGCTCGGGGTGAGTCTGGGCATCGTTGGGGCGTTGGTGCGGGCGTGGAACATCCGCCCGTTCGCCGGCATTTTTGGGGTCTATGTCGAGTTGATCCGCAACACGCCGTTTCTGGTGCAGTTGTTTTTCATCTTCTTCGGCCTGCCGTCACTGGGTGTGCAGATTTCGGAATGGCAGGCGGCGGTGCTGGCGATGGTGATCAACCTCGGCGCCTATTCGACCGAAATCATCCGTGCCGGCATTCAAGCAATCCCTCGAGGACAGCTTGAAGCCGCTGCGGCGCTGGCAATGACGCGCTTCGAAGCCTTTCGCCACGTGGTGCTGCTGCCGGCGCTGGGCAAGGTTTGGCCGGCGCTGAGCAGCCAGATCATCATCGTCATGCTCGGCTCGGCGGTCTGCTCGCAGATCGCCACCGAAGAGCTGAGCTTCGCCGCCAACTTTATTCAGTCGCGCAACTTCCGCGCCTTTGAGACCTACGCCCTGACGACGCTGCTCTACCTGTGCATGGCGCTACTGATCCGCCAGTTGCTGAACTGGATTGGCCGCCGCTTCATTGCGAGGAGCAGCCAATGAGTGATTTCACTTTCTGGGACGTCGTACGCAACCTGCTCACAGGCCTGCAATGGACCCTGGCGCTGTCGCTGGTGGCATTTATCGGTGGCGGACTGATCGGCTTGCTGATCATGGTCATGCGCATCTCGAAAAAATCCCTGCCGCGCAGCTTCGCCCGCACCTACATCGAACTGTTCCAAGGCACGCCGCTGTTGATGCAGCTGTTTCTAGTGTTCTTCGGCGTGGCGTTGGCCGGGGTGGAGATTTCGCCGTGGATGGCCGCGGCGATTGCCCTGACGCTGTTCACCAGCGCCTACCTGGCAGAGATCTGGCGTGGTTGCGTCGAATCGATCCCCAACGGCCAGTGGGAAGCCTCGTCGAGCCTGGCATTGAACCCGCTGGAGCAACTGCGCTACGTGATCCTGCCGCAAGCGCTGCGGATCGCCGTAGCACCGACCGTGGGCTTCTCGGTGCAGGTGGTCAAAGGCACCGCCGTCACCTCGATCATCGGCTTCACCGAACTGACCAAGACCGGCGGCATGCTCGCCAACGCGACCTTCGAACCGTTCATGGTCTACGGCCTCGTGGCCCTCGGTTACTTCCTGCTCTGCTACCCCTTGTCCCTCAGTGCGCGCTACCTGGAAAGGAGACTGCATGCCTCTGCTTAGAATTTCCGCCCTGCATAAATATTACGGCGACCACCATGTGCTCAAAGGCATCGACCTGAGCGTCGAGGAAGGCCAGGTGGTGGCGATCATCGGTCGCAGCGGCTCGGGAAAATCCACCTTGCTGCGCACCCTCAATGGCCTGGAATCGATCAACGACGGCGTGATTGAAGTCGACGGCGAATACCTCGACGCCGCCCGTGCCGATCTGCGCAGCTTGCGACAGAAAGTCGGGATGGTGTTTCAGCAGTTCAACCTGTTCCCGCACCTGACGGTCGGCGAGAACGTGATGCTCGCACCGCAAGTGGTGCAGAAAGTGCCAAAAGCCAAAGCTGCCGAACTGGCGCGGGAGATGTTGGAACGGGTCGGGCTGGGGGAAAAATTCGATGCCTTTCCGGATCGGTTGTCTGGCGGGCAGCAACAGCGGGTCGCGATTGCCCGGGCGCTGGCGATGTCGCCGAAGGTCTTGCTGTGCGATGAGATCACCTCGGCGCTGGACCCGGAATTGGTCAATGAAGTGCTGAGCGTGGTCCGGCAACTGGCCAAGGAAGGGATGACGTTGATTATGGTCACCCATGAGATGCGTTTTGCCCGGGAGGTTGGGGATAAGTTGGTGTTCATGCATCAGGGCAAGGTGCATGAGGTGGGGGATCCGAAGATTCTGTTCGCGAATCCGCAGACGGCGGAGTTGGCAAACTTTATTGGGACGGTTGAGGCGGCGGACTGAAAGCTCTTCAGCGCCTATCAGACCGTCTTCGCGAGCAGGCTCGCTCCCACATTGGTTCTGCGTTGTCCACGGCATTGGCGGCAACATCGAACCCTGTGGGAGCGAGCCTGCTCGCGATTGACCGCGCAGCGGTCACTGCATAACTGCGCAGGATCAAGGCTTTGAACCGTACGCGTTGGCGGCAGCGTTTGATCGTGGCACGATGTCGAGGTTATCGACCGAGACCCCCTGACCATGCCGCAATCTCAAGCCAAGAATCTGTCCCTGATCGCCGCAATCGACCTGGGCTCCAACAGCTTTCACATGGTCGTGGCCAAGGCCCAGAACGGCGAAATCCGTATTCTCGAGCGTCTCGGGGAGAAGGTTCAGCTGGCCGCCGGCATCGACGATGAGCGCCAGCTCAGTGAAGAATCCATGCAACGCGGGCTCGATTGCCTGAAGCGCTTTGCCCAACTGATCAACGGTATGCCGCCCGGCGCCGTGCGGATCGTCGGCACCAACGCCCTGCGTGAAGCCCGCAACCGTGGCGAATTTATCCGCCGCGCTGAAGAAATTCTTGGCCATCCGGTGGAAGTCATTTCCGGCCGTGAAGAAGCGCGCCTGATCTACCTCGGTGTTTCCCACACCCTCGCCGACACCCCGGGCAAGCGCCTGGTGGCCGACATCGGCGGCGGCAGTACCGAATTCATCATCGGCCAGCGCTTTGAACCACTGCTGCGCGAAAGCCTGCAAATGGGCTGCGTCAGCTACACCCAGCGCTATTTCAAGGACGGCAAGATCACCCCGGCCCGCTACGCCCAAGCGTACACAGCGGCGCGGCTGGAGATCATGAGCATTGAACACGCCTTGCATCGCCTGACCTGGGATGAAGCCATCGGCTCCTCGGGCACCATCCGCGCCATTGGCCTGGCGCTGAAGGCCGGCGGACACGGCACCGGCGAGGTCAACGCCGAAGGCCTGGCCTGGCTCAAGCGCAAGCTGTTCAAACTGGGCGATGTCGACAAGATCGATTTCGAAGGCATCAAGCCCGACCGCCGGGCGATCTTCCCGGCGGGCCTGGCGATTCTCGAAGCGATCTTCGACGCGCTCGAGCTGCAACGCATGGACCACTGTGAAGGCGCCCTGCGTGAAGGCGTGCTCTATGATCTGTTGGGCCGTCATCATCACGAAGACGTCCGTGAGCGCACCCTCAGCTCGTTGATGGAGCGCTATCACGTCGATCTGGAACAAGCGGTGCGCGTCGAGCGCAAGGCGTTGCATGCTTTCGATCAAGTGGCTGAGGATTGGGAGCTGGATGACGGGGTCTGGCGTGAATTGCTCGGCTGGGCGGCCAAGGTCCATGAAGTGGGCCTGGACATCGCTCACTATCACTATCACAAGCACGGCGCTTATTTGATCGAGCACTCGGACCTGGCCGGGTTCTCCCGCGAAGACCAACTGATGCTTGCGCTATTGGTGCGTGGCCACCGCCGCAATATTCCTCGGGACAAGTTTGCCGAGTTCGGCGATGACGGCATCAAGCTGATTCGCCTGTGCGTGCTGCTGCGCTTTGCGATTCTGTTCCATCACATCCGCGGCACCCAGGAAATGCCTCAGGTCGTGCTGCAGGCCAATGGCGACAGCCTGGATGTGTTGTTCCCGGAAAACTGGCTGGACGAAAACCAGCTGACCCAGGCCGACTTCGGCCTGGAAGCGGAATGGCTGACCCGGGTGGGCTTTGTGCTTAACGTTCGCTAAGCCTTGTTTGATGACCGCCGAACACCTGTAGGAGCTGCCGAAGGCTGCGATCTTTTGATCTTGTCGGAACTGCTGAAAGGCAAAATCAAAAGATCGCAGCCTGCGGCAGCTCCTACCGAGAATGATGTCGGCCTCGACATTCGATGAAAACAAAAATGGCGATCCGCAGGGATCGCCATTTTTTACATCACGCCAGGATTAACGGACCGCCAGAATCGGGCTGCCCAAACGTTCCAGCAGTGTTGCCTGCGCGCTGCGCGGGTTCTGGTTGCCGGTCGGCGTGTTGCGGATGTAACGGCCGTCCGCCTGCAGGCTCCAGCTGTGAGTGTTATCGGTGAGATACAGCTCCAGCTCTTTCTTGACCCGCATGATCAGCTTCTTGCCCTCGACCGGGAAGCAAGTCTCGACGCGCTTGTCGAGGTTACGCTCCATCCAGTCGGCGCTGGACAGGAACATCTGCTCTTCACCGCCATTGAGGAAGTAGAACACCCGGGTGTGCTCCAGGAAACGCCCGATGATCGAGCGCACGTGGATGTTGTGCGAAACCCCGGCGATGCCCGGACGCAGGCAGCACATGCCACGCACCACCAGATCGATACGCACCCCGGACTGACTGGCCTTGTACAGCGCGCGGATGATCTTCGGATCGGTCAGCGAGTTGAACTTGGCGATGATGTGCGCCGGTTTGCCGTCGAGGGCGAACTGGGTTTCCCGGGCAATCATGTCGAGCATGCCCTTCTTCAACGTGAACGGCGCGTGCAGCAGCTTCTTCATGCGCAGGGTTTTACCCATGCCGATCAGCTGACTGAACAGTTTGCCGACGTCTTCACACAAGGCGTCATCCGAGGTCAGCAAGCTGTAGTCGGTGTACAGACGGGCGTTGGCCGCGTGGTAGTTGCCGGTACCCAAGTGGGCGTAACGCACGATCTCGCCGGCCTCGCGACGCAGAATCAGCATCATCTTGGCGTGGGTCTTGAAGCCGACCACGCCGTAGATCACCACCGCACCGGCCGCTTGCAGACGGCTGGCCAGTTGCAGGTTGGACTCTTCGTCGAAGCGCGCACGCAATTCGATCACCGCAGTGACTTCCTTGCCGTTACGCGCCGCATCGACCAGCGCATCGACGATTTCCGAGTTGGCGCCGGAGCGATACAGGGTCTGACGGACCGCCAATACATGCGGATCCTTGGCTGCCTGGCGCAGCAGGTCGACCACCGGGGTGAACGACTCGAACGGGTGCAGCAACAGAATGTCCTGCTTGCTGATCACGCTGAAGATGTTCTCGCTGTTTTGCAGCAATTTCGGGATCTGAGGAGTGAACGGCATGTATTGCAGTTCTCGCTGGCTGTCCAGGCCGGTGATGCTGAACAGGCGGGTCAGGTTGACCGGACCGTTGACCTGATACAACTCGGTCTCGTGCAGGTTGAACTGCTTGAGCAAGTAATCGGACAGGTGTTTCGGGCAGGTGTCGGCGACTTCGAGGCGCACCGCGTCACCGTAGCGACGGGAGAACAACTCGCCGCGCAGGGCGCGGGCCAGGTCTTCGACATCTTCGGTGTCGACGGAGAGGTCGGCGTTTCGAGTCAGGCGGAACTGGTAGCAGCCCTTGACCTTCATGCCCTGGAACAGGTCATCGGCGTGAGCATGGATCATCGACGACAGGAACACATAGTTGTCGCCCGAGCCGCCCACTTCTTCCGGCAACTTGATCACGCGCGGCAGCAGACGTGGCGCCGGGATGATCGCCAGACCGGAATCGCGGCCGAAGGCGTCGATCCCTTCGAGCTCGACGATGAAGTTCAGGCTCTTGTTCACCAGCAACGGGAACGGGTGCGTCGGGTCCAGGCCAATCGGGGTAATGATCGGCGCAATCTCGTCGCGGAAATAGCGGCGCACCCAGGTTTTGATCTTGGTGGTCCAGTGACGCCGACGGATGAAGCGGACCTGATGCTTTTCCAGCTCCGGCAACAGAATGTCGTTGAGGATCGCGTACTGGCGGTCGACGTGACCGTGTACCAGCTCGCTGATGCGGGCCAGGGCCTGGTGCGGTTGCAGGCCATCGGCGCCGGCTTGTTCACGGGCGAAGGTGATCTGCTTTTTCAGGCCGGCCACACGAATCTCGAAGAACTCGTCCAGGTTGCTGGAAAAGATCAGCAGAAACTTCAGCCGCTCCAGCAACGGGTAGGACTCATCCAGCGCCTGTTCCAGCACGCGGATGTTGAACTGCAGTTGCGAGAGCTCGCGATGGATGTACAGGCTGCTGTCATCCAGACCGGGAATGGCAATCGCCGGCGCCGCTACTGCGGGCTCGGTCACCGCTGCGGGAGGAGCAGGCTCCAGTTCCGGCGGGGTTTCGGCGATTTGCTCCACCACAGGTTGAGCGTCTTTTACGGCAACTTCAGTGAGTACTTCGGTATTCATCGAATGTTCCTGGGAGGGCTATTTTTGCTCTCGTAACAATTGAGCGGCACGGACGGCAAAGTAAGTCAGGATGCCATCAGCGCCTGCACGTTTAAAAGCGGTCAGGGATTCGAGGATAACCCCTTCGCTCAACCAGCCATTCTGGATTGCCGCCATGTGCATGGCGTATTCACCGCTGACCTGATAAACAAAGGTCGGCACTTTAAATTCTTCTTTGACCCGGTAGAGGATATCCAGATACGGCATGCCTGGCTTGACCATGACCATGTCTGCGCCTTCTGACAAGTCTGCCGCCACTTCATGCAGCGCTTCGTTGCTGTTGGCCGGGTCCATTTGATAGGAGGCCTTGTTGGCCTTGCCCAGGTTCAGCGCCGAACCGACCGCATCGCGGAACGGGCCGTAATAGGCGCTGGCGTACTTCGCCGAGTAGGCCATGATCCGCACATTGACGTGATCGGCCAGCTCAAGCGCTTCGCGGATCGCCTGGATGCGCCCGTCCATCATGTCCGACGGGGCCACCACCTGAGCGCCGGCTTCGGCGTGGGACAGCGCCTGCTTGACCAGTGCGTCGACGGTGATGTCGTTCTGCACGTAGCCTTCTTCGTCGAGGATACCGTCCTGACCGTGGGTGGTGAACGGGTCCAGAGCGACGTCAGTGATCACACCCAGCTCAGGAAATTGCGCACGCAATGCGCGGGTGGCGCGCTGGGCGATCCCGTTCGGGTTCCAGGCTTCAGCGGCGTCCAGAGACTTGAGCTCTGGTGGCGTCACCGGGAACAACGCCAAGGCCGGAATCCCCAGCTCGACCCACTTGGCCGCTTCTTCAAGCAACAGATCGATGGTCAGGCGCTCGACGCCCGGCATCGACGCCACCGCTTCGCGACGGTTTTCACCGTCCAGCACGAACACCGGCAGGATCAGATCGTCGACGGTCAGAACGTTTTCACGGACCAGTCGACGCGAAAAATCATCACGGCGATTGCGACGCAGGCGGGTTGCTGGAAACAAACGGTTGGCGGGGGTAAAGCTCACGGCAGACTCCTGAGCCCGCGCTGGCGGGCGAGCGTGACAGTTATAAGCGGCCATTATGACCAACGTATGACAGTTGTGTGCATCCCTGCGTCACGTAGCCGCATTCCATTGTCCTTGTAGGAAATGTTCACGTCGAGACACATTTGGACACTTTCATGAATGATCACGAAGGGTTAGGCTGCGCGTTCATTTCGCCAGCATCCAGACAATGCTCCAACAATTTCTTCAGGAATTCGGCTACTTCGCCCTCTTTCTCGGCACGTTTTTCGAAGGCGAAACCATTCTGGTGCTCGCAGGCTTCCTCGCGTTCCGCGGATACATGGACCTCAAAGTGGTCATGATCGTGGCGTTCCTCGGCAGTTATGCCGGTGATCAGCTGTGGTATTTCCTGGGGCGCAAGCACGGCCGCAAGTTGCTGGCGCGCAAACCGCGCTGGCAATTGATGGGCGACCGGGCACTGGAACACATCCGCAGGCACCCGGACATCTGGGTACTGAGCTTCCGCTTTGTCTATGGCCTGCGCACGGTGATGCCGGTGGCGATCGGCCTGTCGGGCTATCCGCCAGGACGTTATCTGCTGCTCAACGGGATTGGTGCCGCGATCTGGGCCGCGGCGCTGGCTGCCGCCGCCTATCACTTCGGTGCGGTACTCGAAGGCATGCTCGGCAGCGTCAAGAAGTACGAGCTGTGGGTGCTCGGCGCCCTGCTGATACTGGGCGTTTGCCTGTGGCTGCGCCGACGCTTCAAGAACGCCCGTCTGGCGAAGAAGATCTACGCCGACGAGCAGGCCTTGAAAGCTGAACAAGCCAAAACCAACAAACCTACGACGCCAGTCGAGTGAAACGGTTTCTGCAACAGTAGAGACCAATACCACTGAGCAGGCTGTAACTCAGCAGGCCGACCCAGCCTGCCGCGCTGGCCGGCCAAAGCCCAACGACCGGCGCCAGCCACACCAGCGGCACATTTGACGCCAGGCGCAGCAGCTCCAGCTTCAGCGCCCACGGGCGATTCTCCAGGGCCACGCCCAACGTAAACAAACCCAGCGCCACGGCACTCCAGCCGAGCACCAGCGCGGCGGTTGGCAAACTCTGCTCCAGGTTCATCAAGTAGCTGCCCAGCGCGATGTAGACGCAGAACTGCAACACGACGTAAAGCTGCTGACGCCCGTCCAGCGGCACCTCGAATTTACGGAACTGACTCAGGTCTGGCTTATTCATCGGGTACCTGGCCGCCACATCCGCCGGCCGCCAACCGGTGCGCATGAACCAGATACGCAGCTTGTCCCATTTGCTTTGCGCACGCCGCGCGTCATCCCACAGCTGCGCATAAAACTGCACATTCGCCCACAACGGATTCCAGCTCGCGAGCGGCGTGGTGACACCGAAAATCACCGGTTCGTTATCGTCCTCTTCCTGGAACGAGCCAAATAGACGGTCCCAAATAATGAACACCCCGCCGTAGTTGCGATCCATGTAGAGAGCGTTCTGTGCATGGTGAGCCCGATGATTGGACGGCGTGACAAAGAACCACTCGAACCAGCCGAGCTTGGGAATGTGTTTGGTATGCACCCAGAACTGGTACAGCAAGTTAAGCGAGGCGACGCTGATGAACACCAGCAGCGGCACGCCGAGCACGGCCATCGGCAGATAGAAAATCCAGCTCAACAGGAAGCCGGTACTGGTCTGGCGCAGCGCCGTGGACAGGTTGTAGTCCTCGCTCTGGTGATGCACTGAATGCGCCGCCCAGAGAATGTTGCGTTCGTGGCCCATGCGATGCAGCCAGTAGTAGCAGAAGTCGTAGAGGACGAAGGCGAATACCCAGACCCAAACGCTGTCCGCCGAGAGTTCGAACAGCGCCAGGTGCTTGAGGGCAAACGCATACGTCACCAGGCCGGCGCCTTTGGTCAACAGGCCGGTGGTGGTCGACAGCACGCCGGTGCTCATGCTGTTGATCGCGTCCGCCACGCGATAATTACTCACCCCGCGCCAACGGTCAGCCAGCAGTTCGACGGCAATCAGCACAAAGAAAAACGGCACCGCATACAGAATGAAGTCCATGACGCGCCCTGATCGGAATCTTGAGGACAGATCCTAGGTGTAGCCGCGAATTAACCCTATGGCAACGAGTGACAAATTAGTGGACATTTAACGCCATGAACCTGGAGAAAAGCCCATGAGCAAAAAAATTGCAGTGATCCTATCCGGCTGTGGCGTGTACGACGGCGCCGAGATCCACGAAAGCGTGATCACCTTGCTACGTCTGGACCAGCGGGGGGCTCAAGTGCAGTGTTTCGCACCGAACATCGCGCAGCTGCATGTGATCAATCACCTGACCGGCGAAGAAATGCCCGAGTCGCGCAACGTACTGGTGGAATCGGCGCGGATCGCCCGGGGCAATATCAAGGATATCCGCGAAGCGGACGTGGAAGACTTCGATGCGCTGATCGTTCCGGGCGGTTTCGGGGCGGCCAAGAACCTGTCCAACTTCGCCGTCGAAGGCGCCGGCTGCACCGTGCAACCGGAAGTCCTGGCGCTGGCTGAAGCCTTTGCCGAGGCCGGCAAACCGGTCGGGCTGATCTGCATCTCGCCGGCGCTCGCGGCGAAGATCTATGGACCGGGCGTGACTTGCACCATCGGCAACGACGCCGATACTGCCGCCACCATGAACAAGATGGGCGCTACACACGCCGACTGTGCGGTAACTGACATCGTTGAAGACAAAGCACGCAAACTGGTCAGCACCCCGGCGTACATGCTGGCGCAGAGCATCAGTGAAGCGGCTTCGGGCATCAACAAACTGGTCGACCGCGTTCTGGAACTGACCCACGAGAATGACGTGTAAACACGGACAAATGTGCGAGCCTGCTCGCGAAGAGGCCGTTACCTTCAACGCCTATGTTGACTGTCAGGCCGCTTTCGCGAGCAGGCTCGCTCCCACAAGGGGTTCTGTGTCTGGCTCAAGACTTGCGGGAAAGCCGCGTAAGGATCCGGTCCAGCGCATTGGCAAACGCCTGCTTCTCACGCTCACCAAATGGCGCTGGCCCGCCGCTCATCTGCCCCTGTTCACGTAGATCGGTAAACAGGTTACGCACCGCCAACCGATCGCCCATGTTCTGCGCATCGAACTCTTTGCCCCGTGGATCCAGCGCCGCAACACCCTTTTTCACCAGACGGTCGGCCAGCGGCACATCGCTGCAGATCACCAATTCGCCGGGGACTGCGTATTCCACCAGGTAGTCGTCGGCGGCATCCGGACCACTCGGCACCACGATCAGCTTCACCAGGGCCAACCCCGGTTTGATCTGCGGCTGTCCGGCCACCAGCACCACTTCGAACTGGCGCTTGAGGGCGAACTTCACCACCAGATCCTTGGCCGCCCGGGGGCAGGCGTCGGCATCGATCCACACACGCATCGTGTTTTCCTCGGGTCAAAAAGCTTCGCGAGCAGGCTCGCTCCCACAGGTTATACGCAAATCCTGTGGGAGCGAGCCTGCTCGCGAATATGAGCGAAGCGAATGCTTTTAAGAAACCTGCACCCGCCGCTTCTCGGCCAGCCGGCTACGGCCATACAGCACGATGATCGCGATGATCGCCACCGCCTGCGCACTCAGCGAATACGCATCAGCGTGGATCCCCAGCCAGTCGAAGTCAAAGAACGGCACCGGCCGGGTGCCGAAAACCCCGGCTTCCTGCAACGCCTTCACGCCATGCCCGGCAAACACCACCGACAACGCACACAACAGACCGGCGTTGATACTGAAGAACAACGACAGCGGCAGTTTCGCCGAGCCGCGCAGGATCACCCAGGCCAGACCCACCAACATAACCAACGCCGTCGCACCACCCGCCAGTACCGCGTTATGGCCCGCTGGACCTGCCTGCAGCCACAGGGTCTCGTAGAACAGAATCACCTCAAACAGTTCGCGATACACCGAGAAGAACGCCAGCGTCGCAAACCCGAAACGCCCGCCGCCTCCCACCAGGCTGCTCTTGACGTAATCCTGCCAGGCCGCGGCGTGACGACGGTCATGCATCCACACGCCGAGCCATAGCACCATGACGGCAGCGAACAATGCCGTCGCACCTTCCAGCAATTCCCGTTGCGAACCGCTGACATCGATCACATACGCTGCCAGCGCCCAGGTCCCCAGACCGGCCAGTAGCGCCAAGCCCCAACCGACGTTGACGCTGCGGACCGCTGATTGCTGGCCAGTGTTGCGCAGGAACGCGAGGATCGCCGCCAGCACCAAAATCGCTTCCAGGCCTTCGCGCAACAGAATCAACAGGCCGGAGATGTAGCTCAGCGACCAGCTCAAACCATCGCTGCCCAGCAGGCCGGCGGACGCCTTCAACTTGGCCTTGGCCGCGTCCAGACGTTGCTGGACCTGGGCAACCGGCAGACCGTCCTGCAACGACTGACGGTAAGCCATCAGCGATTTCTCAGTGTCTTTGCGCACGTTGGCATCGACGTTATCCAGAGAACTTTCGACCAGTTCGAAACCCTCCAGATAAGCCGCCACCGACAGGTCATAAGCCTGATCGTGATCACCGGCACGGTAGGCGGCGATGCTCTTGTCCAGGGTTGCGGCGGTGTAGTCGAGCAACTGCGCCGGGCCACGCTTGACCTGCGGCGGTTGCGCCCGCTGAGCACGGAACGTCGCCGCTGCTTGCGGCCCCTCGGCAACCTGCACTTCTGCGGGAGTCTGACGAGCCAGGTCGGCGATGTTGTAGGTTTTTTCGGACTTTGCAGTAGCCGGGTCGGCGCTGAAGCTGGCGATGTAGGTCGCCAGGTCCCAACGCTGACGATCGTCCAGCTGATCGGCGAAGGCCGGCATGTCGGTGCCTTCGACACCGAGGCCCAGGGTGCTGTAAATCGCGTAGAGGCTCAGGTGATCCAGCCGCGCCGCATCACGCAGATTGGCTGGCGGCGGCGTCAAACCGACGCCCGCCGGGCCATCCCCGGCCCCCGCGTCGCCGTGGCACACCGAACAATGCTGAGCGTACAGCGGCGCACCACGGGTCGGATCCGGGGTAATGATCGGCGCCTGACTGACTTCATAAGTCACGGCCAGTTTCGCACCGAGTTGGCGGGCCTGGCGGGCGACGTCCGCACCGTCCTGACGCGCAGAAATGGCACTGCGCAGTGTGCTGACGCCCTGCTCCAGTCCGGTTTTTTCCGGCTTGGCGGGCATCGCGGCGATCAAGCCTTGCAACACCTTGATGAATTCCAGCTGCTCGCGGTATTCGGACTCATCGATGACCTTGCCTGCCTGCACGGTTTGCGGGTAGTCCGCGCCGATGTAGTCGAGCAAATGCAGCGCTTGCGGCGCGCCTTCTACGGTGTCGGCCAGCAGATTGAAACTGCACAAGGCAAACAGCGGAAACACCAGCCAGGCCAGGAAACGGGACGGGGCAGTCATGAATGAATCTCAATTGGAAATACGAAGTAACACATTGTTCACTTCCAATGCCATTCACTCAAGCTTTGTCTGAGGCGGCCGCTGAAGTACAGGAACAAAGTGCCATCATCCAAGTCTATAATTTGCCGCCTCATGGCGGCTTATTTTCAAGGAAGACACACAGCAAATGGCCACCCGCCTGCGCTTCATGTTTGTACTCAGTGCGTGCCTTCTACTGAGCGGCTGCCCCACCATGCGCAACTACAACGCGGAACTGGGGGAGACACTCGATTACTTCAACGCGGGGCATCTCGACGGGGCACTGGCCGTACTTGAGCGAAACAATCCCATTGCGCCAGGGGATCTGCTCTATCACTTTGAGAAAGGCGAATTGCTGCGGCTCAACGGCGATATGAGCGGCAGTTTTGAAACGTGGGACTACGCCGACCGGTTGATCGAGGGGTGGGAAAACTCGCCAAGGTTCGACACCTTCAAAAAATTCACCGAGTTCAATAGTTACGCCCTTAACGACAAAGTCCGCTTATACGACGGCTACGATTTCGAGAAGGTCGCCCTGACCACGCAAATGGCCCTGACTTGCCTGTCCAGCCCCGACGTCGCAGCCGCCCGCGTCATGATCAAGAAAACCCACGAGCGCGAGGCAACCATTGCCCAAAAGCGCGACCTGCAATACCTGAAACTGGAAAACCAGGCTGAAGAAAAAGGGATCTCCCTGAAGTACAAAGACCTTCAGGGCTACCCGGTAGCGACCCTTGATGCCCCCGAAGTGGTCGCGCTGAAAAACAGCTACCAAAGTGCGTTCAGCCATTACCTGGCCGGTTTCGTCTACGAAACGCTGGGCGAAAAAGACCTCGCCGCGCCGGGTTATCGCCAGGCAGTTGAACTGCGCCCCAACACGCCGCTGCTCGAGCAAGCATTGCGTAATCTGGACAAATCACCGCTGAAGGCTGGCGAGAGTGATGTCCTGCTGATCGTGCAAACCGGCCTTGCGCCAGCGCGCAGCTCGGTTCGCGTGCCGATTGCGGTGGACGTCGACGGCGAAACCTTCATTACCAATATGTCGTTTCCGATCATCGTCCCCGACACCTCCACGCCCCCTGTGGACTTCATCACCGTGGACGGCAAAAAACAGAAACTGACCCTGCTCAACAGCTTCGGCGACATGTCGCGCCGCGCTTTGCGCGATGACATGCCGGGCATCATCCAGCGCACCCTCCATCGCGCTCGGTCCAATGCCGAATACCTGGCCTACCTGAGAAAGCACAGACCCGAGAAACTGGAGGCGGCGATCCTGGAACAAACGCAACGAGAGGATGCCGACACACGTGGCTGGCGTACCTTGCCCGACAAGACATTAGTGGCGCGTCTGCGGCTCAAGAAAGGCGTACATCAACTGACGCTGCCCAACGCGCCGGAATTTTCGCCGCTCAAGTTCAAGATCGATCAGACACATCAAGCCTTCAGCCTTCGGGCGGTGAGTAACCGGATTTACGCCGCCGATATCGCCATGCAGCTCGACGCCACTCCCGCATCGCAAACTGCAGTCGGCCCTGCCCTACCCTGAATGGAGATTTTCATGGGATTGAAATGCATCGCCGTTGTCGCTCTGGCCCTGTTGGCCGGTTGCGCCACACCGCCACCGCCGCCGGAGCCGGGCAGCGCTGCCAGCAAAGTCATGGCCACGGGACCGCTTGAACACGTAGCCATAGGCCCGATGCGCATGGCCCGGGAAAACGGCTTCCTGACGGTCAACGCGCAGCTGAGCAATACCGACACCCGCAACAGAACCTTGTACTACCGCTATCTGTGGCTGGGGCCGGAAGGTTTTCCCGTGGCCGAAGCCGACACCTGGAAAAGCTTGACCCTGTACGCCGAGCAAACCAGTTTTGTGCCGGCCATTGCTCCCGTGCCACAAGCCGTGGATTTCCGCCTGGAGATCAATACGCCGTGAACCGCCCACTTGAGACCTTGCCCATGTTTGTACGCGCTTCCTTCCTGGCCCTGAGCGCTTTGCTGATCGGTGGCTGCGCCGCCAACCATTCGCCGGTGTTAGGCAGTGGCAACATCAGCTACGGCGACCCCAAAGCCGTGGAACTGGTGACTAACGAATTCGGCTCGACTGACCTGCAGATGATCGCTGAAAGCATGACCCGCTCGCTCGCGCAGTCGGGCGTTCTGAAGGGGCGGCCGGTGGTTCAGGTATACGACGTGATGAACAAGACCAGCGAGTACATCGACACCCGCGAAATCACCACGTCGATCAAGACCCAACTGATGCGTTCCGGCACCGCGCGCTTTGCCAGCGACAACACAGACATGCAGAGCCAGGTCGACCACCTCAAACTGCAGAACCAGAGCGGTCTGTACAAGAAAAGTACGGTGGCCAAAACCGGCAACATGATCGCCGCCCGCTACCGCCTGGAAGGCTCGATCAGTTCGATTATTAAGCGCAGCAACGATTACAAGGACGTCTTCTACAAATTCAGCCTGCAATTGATCGACGTCGAAAGCGGGCTGGCGGAGTGGATGGACGAGAAAGAAATCCGCAAGACCACGGAGCGCTGAGCAATGCGTGCATGGATTGGCATCATGGCCCTGGCTTGCGCCGTTGGCGCCCAGGCAGCCCCGAAAATCGCGGTGACCGACTTGGCTTATGAAGCGAGCGTGGATCAATACGTTCACGTGATCTCGGCCCGGGACAATCATCAGCAGGACTATTACGGCACCAGTGGCTCGTCCAGCTATGACGAGTACACGACGCAGAACAGCTATCTGGAACAGACCGAAATCAGGCGTTTCAGTGGTGACATCAAAGGTCAGATGCTCAAGACCGGGATGTTCCAGCTGATTCAGGGCACGCCCTACACCGCCAGCGCTAAAAGCGATGTGTATGACGTAATCAAACGCATCAAGGCCGGCCACTTCAAGGGTGCCGACTACGTGCTGTTCGGCACGCTGTCGGACATCGACTTCACCCAGGACATGAACGAGCTGGCCAATACCGACAGCTATTCGGCAGTGCTGGCACTGACCTTGGTGGCCGACTTCAGCCTGATCAACACCAGGACTTACGAGATAACCTCGGCCTTTACCGCCATGGGCGAGGCTCAGGACACCAAACTGGTGAACAACCGGGATATCCACGTTTCATTGAACCGCCCGCGGGTGGTGCGTGAAGTTTCCCGGTCTCTGGGCGAGGATGTTGCCCGACAATTGAGCGAACAGCTCGGGGATGGAAGTTATGAGCCGTCAGGACAACCGGAGCCGCGCAATGACCTGCCACCGGATACCGCGCCGGTCATCCTGCGCTGACCCGTGAAACTAAAAAGGCGACACCAAGGGTCGCCTTTTTTGTGCCTGGCGGTTTTACACCACGGCTTTGCGAAGGGTCGCCATGAATGCCGCCGCACCAATGAACAGCCCGGCAAACGTGCGGTTCATGCGTCTCTGCTGCTTGGGCGTGCGCAACATCCGCAGCACCTTCGATGCAAGTCCGGTGTAACCGGCCATGACGATCAGATCAACGCAGACCATGGTCACACCAATGATCAGGTACTGGATCAGCAGCGGCGCATGCGGATCAATGAACTGCGGCAACACCGCCAGCATGAACACCAGCGCCTTGGGGTTGCTGATGTTCACCAGAAAACCGCGGAACACCAGGGCCATCGGCTTGCCAATCTGACGCACGGCCGCGTCATCGCTCATGTCGCTGGGCAGCGCACGCCATTGCTTGATCGCAAGGTAAACCAGATAGGCGACACCGAACCATTTGATCGCATAGAAGGCCGTGGCCGACGCCGTGAGAATCGCGCCAACACCGGCACCGACAATCGCAATCTGCACCGCCAGACCCAGTTGCAGGCCCAAGGCGTTCCAATAACCGCGCCAGAACCCGTATCGCAGACCGCTGGACATCGACGCAATGGCGCCGGCACCGGGGGATAGGCTGATCACCCAGCAGGCGGCAAAAAACGCCAGCCATGTTTGAAGCTCCATTGCACACCTCGACTCAGACTCTTGACAGACGTCTAAGCTAATGCGGCTTTGGGCCGATGACTACCGATTTTTGCAGGACAGAGTTGAAGCCGACCAGCGTTTACAGCTGTAGGGCCCTTTCGCGAGCAGGCTCGCTCCCACATGGAATTTGTGAGCGCCACAGATCTACTGTGGGAGCGAGCCTGCTCCGGGCGGCGTTCCGACGAAAGCGATAGGTCAGACGACAAAAGACTTACTTTTCGAAACCGCTGGAAGGAAATAAATCGCTGCCGCGCCAGCGTCGCACCGAGCGCTGGAAGAACAGGCTATTGGGCACTTGCACCATGGCACTGCCGGTGCCGAGTTCTTCGGCTTCGATCAGCGTGGTGTAGAGCAGATTGATCGCCACCACCCGGCCTTTGACGCCAGGCTTGTCAGTGGTGTCCACCAACTCGACCACATCACCGATCCGAAACGGGCCGACGGTGAAGATCAGGATCGCGCAAAGCAGATTGGAGAGCACACTCCACATGGCGAAGAACGCCACTGCCGCTACCGCGACAAACCCGGACAACGCGGTCCAAAGCACCGTCGCCGACACCCCGAGGCGTTCCAGCACGAAGATCAGCGCGCTGCCCATGATCAGCCAGCGCAAACCACCGCGCAGCGGCATCAGCAATTGCGGCGGCAACGGATAGCGCTCACCCAGGCGAGTCAGGCACTTGGCAACGCAACGCTGGGCAACATATCCCGCCAACAGAATCAGCAGGATCTGCACGAAGAGCCAGATCGGCTCGATCCACACAGCAGGCAATGGCAGCTTGAAGACTTCCATCAAGACAGAGCCTCCAGCTCCGCCTGCATGCTTTCAAGCAATTCCAGCGCTTCCATCCAGGCTTCTTCCAGCTCGGCTTCACGGACCTTCAGCTTGGCCTGTTCGGCCAGCAGATCACGCAAATCGTTCTTGCGCGCCGGCTCGTAAATGTCGCTGTCGCCGAGGCTGGTATCGATCTTCGCCAGTTTCTCGTGCAGCTTGCCCAGCTCGGCTTCGAGCTTGTCAGCCTCGCGCTTGTGCGGTGCCAGTTGCTGACGCAACGCAGCCGCCGCCTGGCGCTGGGCTTTCTTGTCGGTCTTGTCCGGGTTGACCGGCGTATTGCTGACCGGGGCGTTGCGCTGACGGTAGTCCACCAGCCAACGGGTGTAGTCTTCCAGGTCGCCGTCGAACTCCTCGACCTTGCCGTCCGCCACCAGATAGAAATTGTCAGTGGTGCTTTTGAGCAAATGGCGATCGTGGGAGACCACCAGTACCGCGCCACTGAATTCCTGAAGAGCCATGGTCAGCGCCAGGCGCATTTCCAGGTCCAGGTGGTTGGTCGGTTCGTCGAGCAGCAACAGGTTCGGCCGGCCCCAGGCGATCAATGCCAGCGCCAGTCGGGCCTTTTCGCCACCGGAGAAGTTCAGCACCGGCTCATCGATACGCGCCCCGCGGAAGTCGAAACCACCGAGGAAGTCGCGCAGCGTCTGCTCGCGCTCGGTCGGCGCCAGGCGCTGCATATGCAGCAACGGGCTGGCCTTGGAGTCGAGTGAGTCCAGCTGATGTTGGGCGAAGTAGCCAACGACGGTGTTCTCGCCACGGGTCAGTCGGCCAGACAACGGCTCAAGTTCACCGGCAAGGTTTTTGATCAGGGTCGATTTACCGGCACCGTTCGGGCCAAGCAAACCGATCCGCGCACCGGGGGTCAGTTGCAGCTTGACCTTCTCCAGCACGGCTCGCTCGCCGTAACCCAGTCGGGCGTCGGAGAGGTCAATCAACGGACTGGAGATTTTCACTGATTCGCGGAAAACGAAATCGAATGGCGAATCGACGTGGGCGGCGGACAGTTCTTCCATCCGCTCCAGCGCCTTGATCCGGCTCTGGGCCTGACGGGCCTTGGTGGCCTGGGCCTTGAAGCGGGCGATGTAGCTTTCCATGTGCGCACGTTGCGCCTGCTGCTTCTCGTAGGCCTGCTGTTGCTGGGCCAGACGTTCGGCACGGGCGCGTTCAAAGGCGCTATAACCACCGCGATACAGGGTGATCTTGCGCTGATCGACGTGGGCCACATGATCGACCACGGCATCGAGGAAGTCCCGGTCGTGGGAAATCAGCATCAAGGTGCCGGGATAGCTTTTGAGCCATTCTTCGAGCCAGATGATGGCGTCGAGGTCCAAGTGGTTGGTCGGTTCGTCGAGCAACAACAAGTCCGAAGGGCACATCAAAGCCTGCGCCAGGTTCAGACGCATCCGCCAACCACCAGAGAAATCTCCTACCTGGCGATCCATCTGTTCATTGGTGAACCCAAGGCCAGCCAGCAGTTTTCGGGCCCGGGCATCGGCGGTGTAACCGTCGGCGCTGTCGAGTTCCGAGTGCAGGCGGGCCTGAGCGGTACCGTCATGGGCCGCTTCGGCTGCCGCGAGGTCGCGTTGCACCTCGCGCAGGCGCAGGTCGCCATCGAGCACATAGTCGACCGCCACGCGATCGAGGGTGTCGATCTCCTGGCGCATGTGGGCGATGCGCCAGTCCGCCGGCAGGAAGCAATCACCCGAGTCCGGGTGCAGGTCACCCAGAAGCAAGGCGAACAGGCTCGATTTGCCGGCGCCGTTGGCACCGATGAGGCCGGCTTTGTGGCCGGCGTGCAGGGTCAGCTCGGCGTCTTCTAGCAGACGTTGAGGGCCACGCTGTAAAGTCAGGTTCTGAAGTCGAATCATAATGGCGGCGGAGTCTACCAGCTTCGCTCGCAACTGGCGCGAGTAGCACTATGTCCTCTGACCTGTGGAGCTTTTCCCTTAGTACTTACGCCCGTCCCGGCGTTGAACCCGCATGCCTGCAATTACAGTCGGCGGGTATCAATGTGTGCTTGCTGCTCTGCGGGCTGTGGCTGGGAGAACGTGGCGTCGCCTGTAACGAACAACGATTGCAGCAACTGCGTAGCGTGGCCGAGCCGTGGGACGCAGACGTGGTGCAACCGCTGCGAGCCTTGCGGGTGAATTGGAAAGTCGTTGCCACCGACGATAGCGAACTGAATGCTTTGCGCGAGCAAGTGAAGGCACTCGAACTGGAAGCCGAGCGACATCTGTTGGTGCGACTGGAACGATCGGCGTTGAGTTGGCCGCAAGGTGAGGCGACCGATCTATCGGCCTGGCTGGAAGGTGTAACGGCAGGCGCCGCCCACCTGGACCGCGACGCGCTGCATCAGCTGCGCGTCGCGGTAAGCAGCACTTAGGAAGCGCTGGGTGGGGTGGTTGCTGCGATCGATGCGGCGGCCGGCGTTGGTGCTGGCGTGGCTGTCGAGGTGGCTGCGGCTAAAGCAGATGTTGCTACCGGAGCCGGGTTGGCTGGCTTGGCAACTGGCGCGGCGGCCGGCTTGGCGGCAACCGGTTTTTTCACCGCTGGTTTTGCAGCCGGTTTGGCAGCGGCAGGTTTGGCTGCTGGTTTCGCTGCAGCAGGTTTTGCAGCAGTGGCTGGCTTGGCTGCGGCTGGTTTTGCAGCAGCAGTTTTGGCAGCCGGTTTGGCTGCAGCTTTTGCAGCTGGTTTTGCAGCTGGCTTGGCAGCTGTTTTAGTCGCGACTGATTTCGCGGCAGGCTTGGCAGCAGGTTTCGCAGCGGCAGTTCTAGCCGTTGGTTTTGCGGCCGGTTTGGCAGCTGCTTTCGCCGCTGCAGTTTTCGCCACCGCCGGTTTAGCAGCAGCGGTTCTTGCAGCCGGTTTAGCGGCAGCTTTTTTGGCAGCGGCTGGCTTGGCGGCAGGTTTGGCGGCGGCTGTTTTTGCAGCCGGTTTTGCAGCGCTTGCAGCGACTGGTTTTTTCGCCGCAGGTTTAGCGGCAGGTTTTGCTGCGGCTTTCACCGGTGCTTTGGCAGCCGGTTTGGCGGCAGACTTGGCCGGTGCTTTTGCAGCAGCCGGTTTGGCAGCGGCTTTCTTGGCAGGAGCCGCAGCAGGCTTGGCCGAACGCAGGGACAACGCCTTGCCGACAGCCTCTTGTACACGACCGACGCCCTGGGCCAGTTTCAGGCTTTCTTGAGCATCGCGCTTGAGTTGCAGAATGTAGCTGCGAGTTTCGGATTGACGATCCTTGAGGGCATCGAGCAAGTCCTCAAGCTCCTTCACCGCTCCCTTGGCTTTGGCTTGTGCCTTGGCCTTGCCGGCCGCCGCAGCGTCCTGCAATTTGGTACGGGACTTGTGCAATTTTTCTTGCGCTTTTCCGCGTTGCTTTTCCAGTTTGGCGAGCAGTTTTTCAGCATCAGCCAAGGCTTGGGAACAAGCGTTTTCCAAGTGCTCGAGCAAGCTGCCCGAGAGTTGTTGGAGTAAGTGCAACGGAGTATTTACAGGCTTCTTGGTGGCCGACATGGTTTACCTCCTGGCTGACGTGGGTGCGGCTCATACTAGACCTCTGCTGCTACCGCCGCTAGGGCATGTTGACAGTATCCAAAGCGCTGCGTTGCAACGGATTGAAATTCTTCTGCGCTTGCGCAAAACCAGTTCACCGTCGAGCGCATTCACACTGGCATAATCCACCGCATCTCAGGTCGGAGAGTGCCCATGTCGCGCTACCTTTTTTTATCACTGTGCGTGTTTTTTTCCGTGGCCCAGGCCGCCGAAAAAACCAAAGAAAATGACACTCATGATCTCTCTTACAGCCTGGGCGCAAGCCTCGGCGAACGCCTGCGCCAGGAGGTTCCCGATCTGCAACTTCAGGCGCTGATCGAAGGCTTGCAACAAGCTTATCAAGGCAAACCCCTGGCGCTGAAAGATGAGCAGATCGAACAGATTCTTGCCGAGCACGAAGCCCAGGTCGCCTTGCAACCGAGCATGCCGCAAAGCGAAGTTGCCCTCGAAAAAGAGCAGGCTTTTCTCGCCGAGGAAAAAACCAGACCGGGCGTTCGTGAGCTGGCCGATGGAATATTGCTAACGGAGTTGGCGCCAGGCACGGGTGCCAAAGCTGGCCCCAACGGCAAAGTCCAGGTGCTGTATGTCGGTCGTCTTCCCGACGGCACGGTGTTCGATCAGAACAGTCAGCCGCAGTGGTTCAGTCTCGACAGCGTGATCAGCGGATGGCGCAGCGCGTTGCAGCAAATGCCGGTCGGTGCGAAATGGCGTCTGGTAATTCCATCGGCCGAAGCCTATGGCGCCGAAGGTGCCGGCGACCTGATTGCACCGTTCACACCGCTGGTATTCGAAGTCGAATTGCGCGGTGCCACAGGCTGAATAGCGGAAACGAAAAACGGCGCGCATAGCGCACCGTTTTTGGAGGTTTTGCAGGAAGGGGGTTCAGGCCTGAACCGGGTCCTCTTCCTTGTGAGCGGTGTGCAGCACTTCGATCAGGCAGTCTTCCAGCTCGAAGCGCTCGTGCAACAGGCCACCCAGCTCTTTGAATTTCTCTGCCACGCATTGACCTGCATCACACAGGTCATTGAACGCTAGCAGCTTCTCGGTGATGACATCGATGCGAGGGTAGATGGTCTCGGCCAACTCAAGCCCGCGAGTGTCACCAAACGCTTTGGCTTCACCGGTCAGCTGTTCGTAGATCTCGAAGTGCCCGGCAGACACGTAATCGACCAGCACGCCGCAGAATTCCTGCAACGGCTTACGGTTCTCACCCAGTGCCTCAGGCTTGGCGCCGAGAGCATCATAGGCCCGAACCAGTTCGTGACGCTCCTGCAACCAGCGATCGATCAGCAGATGCACTCCACCCCAACGTTCCTGAGCATTCTGACAACTTTCGAGCATGGTGATCTCTCTTCCCTTGTGGGTCATGCTGCCCTACACCCGTCGCCACACTTGAAGGTCAAGTATCGGCCAGGCAGAGCGTCATTCGAGCAACATAATTCCAATGACACGTGCGGGCCAGATTATGCCCGCGCGACAATGGCTTCAAGGTACGCAGGAGATAAAGTTCATACAAGTGTTTAATCACCCGCCGGCGCCCGGTGCGACGAACCGCCGCTGGGCGGTCGCAGACAGGCTTTCCAGACAACGCGCAGCAGCTGATAAATTCCCAGAATTGTCATCGCCATGAAGAACAGCAGACTCCATTCAGGAATGCTCAGGTCGAACAGTGTCCAGGAAATCTCCGCGCACTCTGCCTCCCCTTTAAACATCTGCGTCACCTGACAAAACCAGGGCATGTCCTCGTACTGAACTGCCAGATTGGGCGAGCACGTCAACAGCTGATGCATTGGATCGCTCTGCAGCAATACCTGCCGCCACGCCGTGACCGTACCCGCCATACTGCAAAACAGCGCGAGCATCCAATACAGGAAAGACCCGAAGCGGCCCGGCCCATGTACCGAAGCCACCAGGCAGATACCTGTGAGCAACGCGAGGCAAAAGCGCTGCAACAAGCACAACCCGCAAGGCTTGAGGCCGACCGCATATTCCAGGTAATAGGACACGCCCAAGGCCAGGGCACCTGCAATGAAAGCCATGAAAAACAAGGAGCGTGAGCAGGCCAAAGACATGGCATTTCCGTAACAGTAGAGACAGGCGGTTACGGTAGAGGAAAGCGCGGCAGCCTTTCAAGGCAGGCCAGCGGGGACACTTCAACAGAGGTGTAGGGAATTCCCGACAGGAACGAGAGGATTAGGTGTAGTCCTCTGTAGGACTCTGCCGCTGACGGACTACAAAGGTAAAATCCCGACAGTTTGCAGGCAACTGGATCGCTCCTTCGAGCGACCCGTCATCCACTCTTCAAGCGTGAACAGGAACCGGCAACGGTGCCGCCAGCAAGCGCTCGTCCAACAAGCCCAAGCCCTCCTGGAACAACTGATTGCTGCGCTCGGTGTCACCCAGCTGCGCCAGCAGCCGCGCCAGTTCCGCGCAGGCTTCCGGGTTGCGCTGCACCCGCAAGCTGCTTTCCAGATAATCCCGGGCCTTGCCCCAAAGGCTGCTTTGCAGACACAAGCGCCCCAGAGTCAGCAGCAGGCTCGGATCGGCCGGATGATCCTTGAGCCAGCCCTCGGCGGTGTGCAGTTGACGTGCCGGATCGCTACCGCGAACGAGTCCGTAGAGGCGCGCCAGATGACTGTCGTAGTTGCGCTTGAGCGCCGTTCGCAGGATCTCTTCGGCCTCGACCTGAGCACCCAGTTGCCGAAGCTGCTCGGCATAAGCGAGCACCAGTTGCGGCTCCTGACGTTGAGCTGAGGTCAACTGCTGCCAGGCGCGATTGAGCGCTTGCAAGCCGACCGTCCCGTCTTCTTCCTGATGCGCCGCCAGGGACAGGTTCTCACCCCAGGCCCGGCGTTCCAGTTCGGCCAGCTCGGCCGGTGGCAGGACTTTGTCCTTGCGTAGCTCCGGCAGCAGACGAATCACCGCCGACCATTCGCCCCGCTGTTGGTACAAGCGCTGTAACTGGCGCAAGGTCTGGACGTTATGAGGATGACGTTCGTGCATGGCCTGCAGGGTCACCAGGGCGCCTTCGGTATCGCCGCGGTCAGTCTGCAATTGCGCGTGGCTCAGGGCAATCGCCAACTCTGCCTGGGGTTGTCGCTCTAGAGCGCGCTCCAGCAGGTTGTCGCTTTCCTCATATTGACCTTGTTCGTTCGCGGCCCGGGCAGCGCCGAGGTAGTAAAGCAGAGGCTGGCGCTCGGCTTCCGCAGCCCGATGCAGATGGCGCTGCGCACTGGCCCAGCGACCTTCGGCCAGATCCAGCTGACCGTGCTCAATCGCCACCTGCACACGGCGACTGCGATTGCGCCGCGACCAGGGATTGACCACGCCGCTGGAGGTCGTCACCAATTCGATCAACGCCTTGATGCCCCAGAACACCAGCCAGAGCACGGCGACCAACGCCAGGGTTGCCCACAGGCTCGATTCGTAACGGAAGCTTTTATAGGCGATCAGCACGTAACCGGAATGCTCGGCAATCGCCAGCCCCAGCGCAGCAGCAGCGGCAATCACCAGGAACACGATTACATAGAGGCGTTTCATGGCGTCGCCTCCTGAGCCGTGTCCGCGGCAGGTTTGGCCATCGGTTTGATCGAGTCCTCGGCGTTGACATTACGCCGCTCCAGATACCCCTGAACCGCACTCAGCGTGCCGGTCAGGTCTGGCGTGACGACGGTGACCGGTTGCTTGCTCAACTCGCCAACCTGCTCAAGCATCACTTTGCTCTGAGGATTGTCCGGGTTGAAGTTGCCCTTGAGCACGTCCCGCGCTTCGGCCAGCGCCTGGGTATAAACCACGGCCTGGCCATTGAGCGCGGCCCATTGCGCCTGCTCCAGCGCCAGGCTCAGGGCCAGGCGCACCTGGCTCAGGCTCTGCCCGGCCAGCAACGGACGCACATTCTTGTCGGCGTTAAAGTCGATGCGGATGTAGCGCGAGACCTGATCCCACCATTGCGCCCAACGACTGGCGCCGTCGCCATCGGCGGTGAGCCCCAACAGGGATTCACCACGGTCCTTGTACTCGGGTGCCAGCTCGGTGAGGCTGATTACCTGATCGCGCAGCGCCCCCAGTCGAAGGAACAGACCGGTGCGATCCGGCTGTTGGGTGCTACGCAATGCCACCAGCGTTTTGGCCACTTGCTCGCGAGCGGCAAAGGAACCCGGATCGTTCTGTTCGCGCAGAATTTCATCGGCGCCCTGCACCAAAGCCTGGGCACTGCTGATGTCCTGCAACGCGGAAAGACGCAAGCTGGCCAGGCGCAACAGGTGCTCGGCCTCGGCCAGACGCCAATCCTTGCGGCTGGCGCCGAGAACCGTTTCCAGACGTTGATTCAAGCGTTGCTGATCGCCTTGAAGTTGAGTGACCAAACGACTGCGTGCATCGAGCTCGTCGGCGGCAGGCATTTGTTCCAGGCGGGCAGTCAGGCGTTGTTCATTGAGCTTCAGGTCCTGCGCCTGATCGTTCAATGCCTGGACCTGACTCAACTGTTGCTGAGTATTGGCTTGCAGGTGACGCACCTGCCAGACTCCCCAACCGCCCACGGCGACACCGGCAGCGCCCAGCAGCAGCGCGACGATTGCCAGCCCATTGCCTCGGCGCTGCACTGCAGCAGACCCTGTTTCAACCGGTGCTTCAACCGGTGCATCGAGCACTGGCTGGACGTCATCTTTAGGCAAGGCTGTTTCGCTCACGTATCCATCCTTTGCATTAGAGAACGGGTCCGGGATGCTCCCGTAACGCCGTCAGCAAAGCCGCGGCACTGGCGCCACGACAATCCACAACTGTTTGGGCCCCGGCGGCACGTGCCAGCTCGGCGACCCGGGGGCTTGGAACAAACAACGGCAACCGCGCCAATTGCGGCCAGGCATCGCCGGCCAATTGATGCAGGTGCTCAAAACCCTGTCCACTGCTGACCACCAGCCCGTTCAAGCGTTCCGCTTCGATCAGGTCAGGCAGCGCTGCCGGCGGGTATTGCGGCAGGTCGCGGCGGTACAACTCCAGATACTCGACACTAGCACCAAGCTCGCGCAAACGCTCAGCCAGCAACTCGCGCCCGCCCTCCCCGCGCATGATCAGCACGCGTGGACCGGGCCGCGCGATTGCCTCGCGCAACTGAGGAAGTTCAAGCAAGGCTTCGCTGTCATCGCCATCCACCGGAAAGCTGATGTCCAACCCGCGATCCTCGAGGATCTGCGCGGTGGCTGCCCCCACGCTGAACCACTTCAAACGAGGGGGTTGCGGCCGATACCTGTCGAGCAGATCCACAGCAATTCTGGCGGCCGGTTTACTGACCACGATCACCGCGCAATAGCGACCCAGCCCCTGAATCACGTCGCGCATTGTGTCAGAGGCTGGAATCGGCTCGATCTCCAAAAGCGGCAAACTGCTGCTGAAAATCCCCTTTTCGGCCAAAAGACTGCTCAGCGCCACCGACTCATCCGCGGGACGCGTCAGCAGCAGGCGCCAGCCCGTCACTCGTGACCTGCCTCGCCGTAAACTGCTTTCAGAATGTCGTTGGCGCCTTGACTCAGCAGGTCTTCAGCCACTTGCACGCCCAAGGCTTCGGCATCGCTACGTGGCGCACGAGCCTCGGCGCTGAGCAGCAGACCGCCGTTCGGATCACCGACAAGACCACGCAACCATATCTGCTCGCCTTCAAGCACGGCATAGCAGGCGATCGGCACTTGGCAGCCGCCATTCAAATGTTTGTTGAGAGCACGTTCGGCGGTCACGCGGGTGGCGGTGTCCTGATGGTGCAGCGGTGCCAACAGCGCGTGAATTTCGCTGTCGACGCTGCGGCATTCGATACCCACCGCGCCTTGGCCACCGGCCGGCAGACTGTCGTCGACGCTGATGGCCGAGGTAATCCGATCTTCAAAGCCCAGGCGAATCAGGCCGGCGGCGGCGAGGATAATGGCGTCGTATTCGCCGGCATCGAGCTTGGCCAGGCGCGTGTTGACGTTGCCGCGCAGGAAGCGAATTTCCAGGTCCGGACGACGGGTCAGCAACTGGGCCTGACGGCGCAGGCTGGAGGTGCCGACGATGCTGCCTTGCGGCAATTCGTCCAGGCTGGCGTAGGTATTGGAAACGAAGGCATCACGCGGGTCTTCGCGCTCGCAGATGCAAAACAGACCGAGGCCTTCAGGGAAGTCCATCGGCACGTCTTTCATCGAGTGCACCGCGATGTCGGCTTCGTTTTCCAGCAGCGCGGTTTCCAGTTCTTTGACGAACAGGCCCTTGCCGCCGATTTTCGACAGTGGCGAGTCGAGCAACTTGTCACCGCGACTGACCATGGGCACCAACGTCACGAGCAGACCCGGATGGGCTTCTTCCAGACGGGCTTTGACGTATTCGGCCTGCCACAGGGCGAGTGCACTTTTACGGGTGGCGATGCGGATTTCGCGAGAGGACATGGATCAATCCGTACTGAATAGATACGGCGGATAATAACAGCTCAACCAAATCCACTTTGACTTGTATCAGAAAACGCGTGGCCTCCCTGGCCTCAGACATCCAGCAAACGGGATGAAACCCGCCCGTAATTGGCGGATTAAAGCTGTTGCATCATCTTGCGCACGCCGGCCACATGCCGTCGGCTGACGATCAGGGCGTCGCCGTTCAAGCCTTTGAGGAACAGCTGAAAATGCCCCAGAGGCGTGCGTTGCAGGCGTTCGATGCGTTCGCGGGCGACCAGCGCATTGCGGTGGATTCGCACGAAGCGGTCGCCAAATTCATCTTCAAGGGCCTTGAGCGGCTCATCCAGCAGCACTTCGCCGCCTTCGTGGCGCAAGGTCACGTATTTGTGATCCGCAATGAAGTAGACCACCTGACCCAGCGGGATCAGTTCGATACCTTTACGGGTACGGGCGCTGATGTGGCTGCGCGGGCCGCTGCCACTTTCGGCGGCGGGACGGGTCAGGGCCGCGAGCTGGACGCGATTGGGCCGCTCGGCTTTTTTCAACGCTTCATGTAATTGTTCTGTACGCACAGGTTTCACCAGATAGCCTACGGCGCTGGCCTGTAAGGCTTCCACGGCAAATTCATCGGGCCCTGTGCAAAACACCACGGCGGGCGGGGTTTCGCGTTCGCACAATCGCGCAGCCACTTGCAGGCCATCGAGGCCCGGCATGCCGATATCGAGCAGCACGATATCGGGTTTGTGGCTGTCGATCAGAGCCAACGCCTCATCGCCGTTCGTGGCGCTAGGCTCCAGGACACTGTATCCCTCAAGTTCGCCAACCATTCGGCTCAGGCGCTCGCGGGCAAGGGGTTCGTCATCAACGATCAGGACATTCATATTGCGCTGGATTCCTGCGTGAGTCTCGCACAAGGATAGCGTAGACAGGTGAAGTGACGTCCGTCACCGCGATCCACGCTAAGACTAGCGCGAGGGCCAAAAAGTGCCGCCCGACCGACGGTTAAATTTTCATCTGTCGTGCGTTTGGCGGCCCAGGCCCGCGTTGGCGAGGCATCGCCGCAGGGTTTGTTGATACACAATATGAACACCCCCTCTTCTTATAGTCAGCTGCAGCGTCTGGAAGTGCGCTGATCCTACTGTCCAACTGTAGACGGTTGCCGGCACGATATTGCTCAATTGAAAAATATCGTTGCGCAAATCCCCTCGCGTTGACGTGAGTATGGACTTGCGCATGAGAAAAAAACGTCTCGACCAGTGTCAGCGACAGCATTGGCAACCCTGTTATTATCCGCGACAGCTTTCTACGCCATCTTTCTTCAGCCGACACGAGCGAATTCATGAGCACTGACAAGACCAATCAGTCCTGGGGCGGCCGCTTCAGTGAACCCGTCGACGCCTTCGTCGCCCGCTTCACCGCCTCCGTCACTTTCGACCAGCGCCTGTATCGCCACGACATCATGGGCTCGATCGCTCACGCCACGATGCTGGCCAAGGTCGGCGTGCTGACCGATGCCGAGCGCGACAGCATCACTGATGGCCTGAAGACCATCCAGGGTGAAATCGAGGCCGGCCAGTTCGACTGGCGCATCGACCTCGAAGACGTACACATGAACATCGAGGCGCGTCTGACCGACCGCATCGGCGTCACCGGTAAAAAGCTGCACACCGGCCGCAGCCGTAACGACCAGGTCGCCACCGACATCCGCCTGTGGCTGCGTGACGAGATCGACCTGATCCTGAGCGAAATCACCCGCCTGCAAAAAGGCTTGCTGGAGCAGGCCGAGCGCGAATCCGGCAGCATCATGCCGGGCTTCACTCACCTGCAAACCGCGCAGCCGGTGACCTTCGGGCACCACATGCTGGCCTGGTTCGAGATGCTTAGCCGAGACTACGAGCGTCTGGTCGACTGCCGCAAACGTACCAATCGCATGCCGCTGGGCAGCGCCGCACTGGCCGGTACCACCTACCCGATCGACCGCGAATTCACCGCTCAACTGCTGGGCTTCGACGCCGTGGGTGGCAACTCGCTGGACAACGTGTCCGATCGTGACTTCGCCATCGAGTTTTGCTCGGCCGCGAGCATCGCGATGATGCACCTGTCGCGCTTCTCCGAAGAGCTGGTGCTGTGGACCAGCGCGCAGTTCCAGTTCATCGATCTGCCGGACCGTTTCTGCACCGGCAGCTCGATCATGCCGCAAAAGAAAAACCCGGACGTCCCGGAGCTGGTGCGCGGCAAGACCGGCCGCGTATTCGGCGCGCTGATGGGCCTGCTGACCCTGATGAAAGGCCAGCCACTGGCCTACAACAAGGACAACCAGGAAGATAAAGAGCCACTGTTCGACGCCGCCGACACGTTGCGCGACTCGCTGCGGGCCTTTGCCGACATGATCCCGGCAATCAAACCCAAGCACGCGATGATGCGTGAAGCAGCCCTGCGCGGTTTCTCCACCGCCACCGACCTGGCCGACTACCTGGTTCGCCGCGGCCTGCCGTTCCGCGACTGCCACGAAATCGTTGGCCATGCCGTGAAGTACGGCGTGGAAAGCGGTAAAGACCTGGCGGAAATGAGCCTGGAAGAGTTGCGCAAGTTCAGCGACCAGATCGATCAGGACGTGTTCGCCGTGCTGACCCTGGAAGGCTCGGTGAATGCCCGTGACCACATCGGCGGGACTGCGCCGGCACAGGTCAAGAAGGCTGTGGCTCGCGGCCAGGCATTGCTCGCCAGTCGCTAAAACGCTAAAAGCTTCGCGAGCAGGCTCCTTCCCACATTTGGAATGCGTTCCCCTGTGGGAGCGTGCCTGCTCGCGAAAGCGGTCTTGAAGACGCTGTAAATCCTACTTCTTGCCGGCGACCATCGCCAAAAACGCTGGCATTGCCGCGTCCTTGTCCTTTGCGATCCGCTGCACATTCGGATTTTGCCCCAGACGCTCCAGCAACGCCTTGGCCGCCGGCATCTCAGCCAGCAAATCCAGGTCAAACAGCTTCTGCGCCACCGCACAGGCCAGCGGCACGCTGTAGAGGAAATACAAATCCGCAATGCTCAGGCTGTCACCTGCCACATAAGGGGCGAACTTGCCGTGCCTGCCCAGTGAGGCAAACCCCAGCAGCAACTCGGCTTTGGTCTTGTCCTTGATCGCATCCGGCACAGTCATGCCGAAAAATGCTTCGGCGTAGCAGGCACGCCCCGGCAATTCGATGTACAGCTCGATTTCCTTGGCCAGCGCCAGGACCTGCGACCGCTCAAAGGGATCGCTCGGCAACAGCGGCGTGCCTTTCTGGCTGTGTTCGAGGTATTCGAGAATCACGCTGGTTTCGTTGACGAAACCCTGTTCGACACCCAGCACTGGCACCTTCCCGCGCGGGCTGATGGCTAATGCCTCGGGGCTCGGGCCCGGGTAAAACAGTACCTCTTCAAACGGCAGTCCCTTCTCGAGCAGCGCCAGCTTGACCATGTTGTAGTAGTTGCTGACGGAGAATCCATAAAGCTTGAGCATCACATAGCCTCCAGGCCGTGCGGGGTTGGCAGGTGCCTTTTATAGAACGCAGCGACGTTTCTTGCCAGCAGCATCACAGCGCTGAATGCAGGTAAACTGGCCGCCTTAACTTGAGGAGCCTGCCATGAGCGAGCCAACCCCCGGCATCAACAACGACGACATCGACGAAGAAGAGTTCGCCGAAAACACCCTGGTCGAAGCCATCGAAAACCAGATCGAAAGCGACAATCCACCGGCCGCCAAGGCAACCTTCAACAAGCTGACCCTGGTGGGTTACGAGCGTGAAGAAATCCTCAACCTGATGGCCCACGTTCTGGCGGTGGAAATCGACGCAATCCTCGAAGAAGACCGCGCGTTCAACACTGAATGGTATGAAGCCGCGCTGCGTGCATTGCCAGAGTTGCCGCCCGAAAAGAAATAAGCCAACCCCGTTTCGGGCGCGGGCTTCTGTGGTGAGGGGATAAATCCTCACCACAGGCAATCTCCACAACCACAAAAACCCGCTCCCACACAGTTTGTGACCAATCTCTCCTGCCCTTCCCCAGACCCTGTCTACACTGGTAACCACCCCGCTGCCGCACCACCCACCGGGGAATGCTTCCCAAGGCGAAAAAACCCTGTCGCGAGCACTGGACATGCCGCCCGAGTGGGATCACCTTAGGGACGCTGTCGTCCAATTCCTAGAAAGTCTGGAGTCCTTATGTCGCTTACCCCTGAGTTGGTTGCCGAACTGGAAATCCTCGCACTCTTCAACCTGGACAGTTCCCAGGAAGGTTTGAAAATTCATCAGACCGCTGCCCCGAAAGCCATTGCCGCCGCCCAAAGACTGTTCGACAAAGAACTGATCACCCAGCCAGATGGTGGTTATCTGACCAGCCTGGGTCGTGACGCCGCGCAAAATGTGCAAACCGTTCTGACCATTCTCAACGTCCGGGAAACTGCCTGAGCATTACCGTAGCGCCCACGGAAACCCCTGCTTCGGGATTTCCGCGGGCACATTTCGTTACCTGCCTGCTACCTGCCGTCGCCCCGCGATAAAAATCTGACGCCAGAAAAACAAAATCAGCTTAAAAGTCCTGGAGCCGAGGCGCTAAACTGCCCTCATTCGCAGACACCCACGTCTGTGCCCCGCGAGCCGGTTTGAGCTGACATGACCCGCACCCATGAAATCCGCCCCGATCTGGACGAGGGAATCGACCGCAAGGTTCTCAGCCAGCTGCGCGCACGTTTTCTGAAGCTCAACGAAGGCCGTATGGCCCGCGCCATGGAAGGGTTGTCGACCCGCCAGCAAGCGGTGCTGACCTTGTTGCCGCTGTTTTTCCACGTCAATCATCCGCTGTTGCCAGGGTACGTTTCGGGCAGCACGCCGGCCGGGCTGTCGAATTACGAACCCGATGCCAACGCCCTCGCCGAAGCCCAACGCCTGACCCGCTCGTTTTCCTATAAGCCCCGCCACGGCAGCAATCCGCCGCGACCGATTCACGGCCTGTTCCTGATGGGCAGCCTCGGCACCCTCGCCCAGGCCGACCAGAGCGACATGGACGTGTGGGTCTGTCATGGGCCGGACTTGAGCGAAAGCGAGCTCACTGAACTGCGCAAAAAATGCCAGCTCCTCGAAATCTGGGCTGCCAGCCAGGGCGCCGAGGCGCATTTCTTCCTGATCGACCCGACCCGTTTCGTACGCGGCGACCGTGATACGCAACTGAGCTCGGAAGACTGCGGCACCACCCAGCACTATCTGCTGCTGGACGAGTTTTATCGCACCGCGATCTGGCTGGCCGGACGCACGCCCGTCTGGTGGCTGGTGCCGGTCTACGAAGAAGCGAGCTACGACCGTTACACCCATACCCTGATGTCCAAGCGCTTCATCCGTGCCGACGAAACCCTGGACCTGGGGCATCTGGCCTATATCCCGCCGGGGGAGTTCATCGGCGCCGGACTCTGGCAGTTATTCAAGGGCATCGAGTCGCCGTACAAATCGGTCCTCAAACTGCTGCTGATCGAGGTCTATGCCAGCGAACACCCCAAGGTTCATTGCCTGAGCCTGCGCTTCAAGCAAGCGGTGTTTGCCAATCGGCTCGACCTTGACGAGCTGGACCCGTATGTCGTGGTCTACCGACGCATCGAGGAATACCTCACCGCCCGTGGCGAGCCGGAACGGCTGGAGCTGGTACGGCGGGCGTTGTACCTGAAGGTCAATCGCAAACTCACCGGCAGCAGCAGTCGCACTCAGAGCTGGCAGCGCTCGTTGCTCAAACGCCTGGCCCACGAATGGCAGTGGGATCATCGTCAACTGGCCCTGCTCGATAGCCGCAGCCAATGGAAAGTCCGCCAGGTCGGCTCTGAACGCAGGGCCTTGGTCAATGAGCTCAATTACAGCTATCGCTTCCTGACCCAGTTCGCCCGCAACGAACAGACCGTCAGCCTGATCAACAAGCGCGACCTCAACGTGCTGGGTCGACGGCTGTACGCAGCTTTCGAGCGCAAGGCCGACAAGGTCGAGTTCATCAACCCTGGCATCGCCCCGGATCTGGCCGAAGATACCCTCACGCTGGTGCACGCGCCGAACAAAAAAGAATCGGGTCAAACTCAGTGGGGTTTGTACAACGGCAGCCTGACAGCCCTCGAATGGGAGCATTTCGCACCGATCAAGCGCAGCCGCCAATTGCTGGAACTGCTGACCTGGTGTCACCGCAACGGCGTGATCGACAGCAGCACTCGCCTGGCCTTGCATCCCGGCACCAGCGACCTGAGCGAGTTCGAACTGTTCAACCTGCTCGGCAGCCTGCAACAGAGCATCGTCCTACCGCTGACGACCGTCGCCGAAGAACCGTTACTGCGCGCCAGTGTGCCGAGCGAAGTGCTGATTCTGGTGAACGTCGGCGTCGATCCACTCAAGCACCACCGCGACCTGAACATCCTGATGACCACCGAGCGCACCGATTCCCTCAGTTACGCCGGTGTCCGGGAAAACCTGGTGCTGACCCTGGATCAGGTCACGCTCAATAGTTGGAACGAAGTGCTGGTCAGCCGCTTCGACGGCCCCCACGCACTGCTCGACTGCGTGCGCGATTACCTCAACAACCTGCCCGACGGGCTACAACAACCCACGTTGCGGGTTCGTTGCTTCTGCCACAACCGCGCACAGTTCATCGCCCGGCGAGTCGAAGAAATCCTCGATACCGCGCAGAACCTGCTGTTGAGCAAACTCAATCATCGCTACCTGATTCAGGTCCAGCAGCACTACCACGTGTTGGAACTGGTGCCCGGTCAGGTCAAACATGTCGCCCTCGCCACGCTGCCGGCACTGGTCGATTACCTGGGCGAAGAGCTGGCAAGCTACAGCCCGCTGCACCTGGACACGATGGCACTGGAAGACCACGACCTGGCGCTGGTCCTGCCGATGGGCCAGCCCGATTGCATTCAGGTGTTCTACCGGATCAACGAATACCGCGCCGACCTGTACGTGCTGGATGAATTCAATGCCTTATGGCAGCAGCGTTTGCCCTACCACGACGAGCAAAGCCTGCTGGTGCCGCTGCAACGTTTCCTGCAATCGATCCAGTACCGGCGCGACGCCTTGCTGCCGATGGACGTCGCCCAGCCGCTGAGCCTGGACACCTTGTATTACCAACTGCTGCCCTCCGGCCCCGTACGGGCGCGTCGGGTCGAAGCTCAGCCAGCGCCGCAAACCCCGGTCAACAAACCGTTCTACGACGTGCAGGCGATTGTCGGCAAAGCCGCACCGGGACAGGTGCAGGTCACGTTGTATTGCAATCAGCGGGAATTTTCAGAGTTGGAACATGGCGACCGATTGTTCAGCGTGGTCGCCCGGGAAATCGTCGAGCAGCGCCGTGAAACCGAACGCTATCGCTGCTACATCACCGACCTGGACCTGTCGGGCCTGCTCGGTGATGGTCAGAGTTCAAGCATTTTGTATTTGCGCTACAAGGCTGACCTTGAGCGCGCATTGAACGAGGCGCTCGAGCAGGTCTGAGGGGACGTCATTCCGGGAAGGCGCCGCCATTGGCAGGCTGCGATTCGACTTCCAGCAGAGTCAGTTTGAGGGTCTTGCCACCCGGAGCCGGCCAGTCGATGTGCTGACCCACCTTCATACCGAGCAAAGCACTGCCCACTGGCGCAAGAATGGAAATTTTGCCTTCGTCGGCATTGGCTTCCTTCGGGTAAACCAGTGTCAGGTGATAGTCCTTGCCGCTGATTTCTTCACGGCAATGCACACGCGAGTTCATGGTCACGACATCGGCTGGCACCTCGTCGTGACCGACCAGGGTATCGGCGCGGTCCAGTTCGGTTTGCAGCGCGATAACGCCCGGCAGCGTGTCATCCAGGCTGTCGATCAGGCGCTCCAGACGTTGCACGTCCAGACGGGTAAGGGTAATTGAAGGTGCGGTCATGATTTGGGCAGACTCCTTTCTTCTGCACAGAAAAAGCAAAACCCCGCCAGAAAAAGGCGGGGTTTTCACGAGCCTCGATGGGTTGAGGCGTTTCTCGACACTATCACAGCTCAATAAATATACAAGTGAGGGGTGACCACGGCCCGGCGCAGACCTTTTGGAGAGGGGGTTGCCACAAAAGCCCTTATGGCAAGGCTTTGCGCTGTGCCGCCTGGGCGCAGATAACCCGACGCCGATCGTCATCGGCCGAGCGCCATTCGCGGATGTCTTCGACATGGCGAAAACACCCAAGGCAGACCTTCTGCTCATCCAGCCGACACACGCCGCTGCACGGCGAAGCCACCGCCGGGCTGACATTGCTGTAGAGCGGTTTGGGCGGGCGAACGGGGGCAAGCTGGGTCACGATCTCACAGACCTTCGAAATCGAGCTCGGCGTCAGCTTGCAGCTTGACGATGCGCTCGAGCATTTCGCCCAGCTGCTCTTCGCTCTTGTCGCACATCCAGCGCTCGCTCTCTTCGTCGTAATCGAAGTGGAAACCACCGGACACGGCCGCCAACCACAGCTGCCGCAGCGGTTCCTGACGGCTGAAAATCAACTGGCTGCCGTTTTCGAACTTGACGGTGAGCACACCGGCCGAGCTCTCCAGATCGATATCCAGGTCACACTCGTCAAAAATATCCTCCAGCGTCTGCTGGGTGGCATCGACCAGATCGTGGAAGCGGGCTTCAGTCAAACTCATTGCGGGAACCTCAAAAAGTGTCTACTCACGCTCAAGCGCCGCAAGATACGGGCGAGCCCCGGTGATTGCAAAGGATAACGACCAAGCGCCGATATAGGTACATCAAACGCAGGCCCTGTGGGAGCGAGCCTGCTCGCGAAGAGGCCGGCACATTCAACATCGTTGTGGGCTGACACACCGCCTTCGCGAGCAGGCTCGCTCCCACAGGGTTTGCACTTGGCCAGTCGGCATCGGCCCAAGCCCCGCCGGACGGGAGCCCCGTCGCATAGGCAAGCTGCCGGGTGGCCGGTATACTCCGGCGCAATTAATGCATTTTCAAGGATTTCGCCATGAAGCGCCTGATCTCTTCCCTTGCTGCGCTCGCTTCGCTCGTCGCTTTTGTCAGCTTATTATCGGCCTGTGGTCAAAAAGGCCCGCTGTACCTGCCTGACGATAGCCAGGACCCTGCCGAGCAAGCCAAGTCGTCGCAGAAGTCTCCGTCGAAAGCACACAAGCACGACGTCTACCAATAAGGGAACGCCATGGACGCTTTTAACTACCGTGACGGCGAGCTGTTCGCGGAAGGTGTTGCCCTGTCGGCCATCGCCGAGCGCTTTGGTACACCGACCTACGTCTACTCCCGTGCGCACATCGAAGCCCAGTACCTGGCTTACGCCGATGCGCTGGCCGGCATGCCGCACCTGGTCTGCTTTGCGGTCAAGGCCAACTCCAACCTGGGTGTACTGAATGTCCTGGCGCGTCTGGGCGCCGGTTTTGACATCGTCTCCCGTGGTGAGCTGGAACGTGTACTGGCCGCTGGCGGCAGCGCCGACAAGATCGTCTTCTCCGGTGTCGGCAAGACCCGTGACGACATGCGTCGTGCCCTGGAAGTCGGCGTGCACTGCTTCAACGTCGAATCCACCGATGAGCTGGAGCGTCTGCAAGTCGTCGCCGCCGAGCTGGGCGTTCGCGCGCCGATCTCGCTGCGCGTGAACCCGGACGTCGATGCCGGCACCCATCCGTACATTTCTACCGGTCTTAAAGAGAACAAGTTCGGCATCGCCATCGCCGACGCCGAAGACGTGTACATCCGCGCCGCCCAACTGCCAAACCTGGAAGTGGTCGGTGTCGATTGCCACATCGGTTCGCAACTGACCACCCTTCCGCCCTTCATCGATGCCCTCGACCGCCTGCTGGGCCTGGTCGACCGCCTCGGCGACTGTGGCATTTACCTGCGCCACATCGATCTCGGTGGTGGTTTGGGCGTGCGTTATCGCGATGAAGAGCCGCCATTGGCTGCCGACTACATCAAAGCCGTGCGCGAGCGTCTCGACGGTCGTGACCTGGCGCTGGTGTTCGAGCCAGGCCGCTTTATCGTCGCCAACGCCGGCGTGCTGCTGACCCAGGTCGAGTACCTCAAGCACACCGAACACAAAGACTTCGCCATCGTCGACGCGGCCATGAACGACCTGATCCGCCCGGCGCTGTACCAAGCCTGGATGGACGTCACCGCCGTGCGCCCGCGCACTACCGCGGCTCGCGCCTACGACATCGTCGGCCCGATCTGCGAGACCGGCGACTTCCTGGCCAAGGATCGTGAGCTGGCCCTGGAAGAAGGCGACCTGCTGGCCGTGCATTCGGCTGGTGCCTACGGGTTTGTCATGAGTTCCAACTACAACACCCGCGGCCGTGCCGCTGAAGTGTTGGTGGACGGTGATCAGGCATTTGAAGTGCGTCGCCGTGAGACGGTAGCCGAGTTGTTTGCTGGCGAAAGCCTGCTGCCGGAGTAAAACCATGCTGCTGCGTTTTACCAAGATGCACGGCCTGGGCAATGACTTCATGGTCCTCGACCTGGTCAGCCAGCATGCGCACATCCTGCCCAAACACGCCAAGCAATGGGGCGATCGGCATACGGGTATCGGTTTCGACCAGTTGCTGATCGTCGAAGCGCCCAGCAACCCGGACGTGGATTTCCGCTACCGGATCTTCAACGCCGACGGCTCCGAAGTGGAACAGTGCGGCAACGGTGCGCGCTGTTTCGCGCGCTTCGTGCTCGACAAGCGCCTGACCGCGAAACGGCTGATCCGCGTCGAGACCAAAAGCGGCATCATCGAACTGGATATCCGCAGCGACGGGCAGATCGGTGTCAACATGGGCGCACCGCGCCTGGTGCCGACCGACATTCCGTTCGACGCGCCGGAACAGGCCCTGAGTTATCAGGTTGACGTCGACGGCACCGCGGTCGAACTGGCCGCCGTGTCCATGGGCAACCCCCATGCCGTGCTGCGGGTCAGCGATATCAACAACGCACCGGTGCATGAACTGGGGCCGAAAATCGAAAACCATCCGCGCTTTCCGGCGCGGGTCAATGTCGGTTTTCTCCAGGTCATCGACCGGAACCGTGCGCAGTTGCGCGTCTGGGAACGCGGGGCCGGGGAAACCCAGGCTTGCGGAACAGGCGCTTGCGCTGCTGCAGTGGCCGCGATCAGCCAGGGGTGGATGGATTCGCCACTTTTGATCGACCTGCCCGGCGGGCGCCTGTCCATTGAATGGGCAGGCCCTGGCCAACCGGTCATGATGACCGGTCCGGCAGTGCGCGTTTATGAAGGACAAGTGCGTCTTTGAGAGAGTCGAATCCATGAAAGATAAGCCCCAGGTTCCCGCCCTACAGCCCGACGAATCCCCTTCCGAAAGCCTTGAGGCGGCGGCGATTGCCGCGTACCTGGAGGCTCATCCGGATTTCTTCGTCGAGCATGAAGAACTGCTCGCCACCTTGCGCATTCCGCACCAGCGCGGCGACACCATTTCGCTGGTCGAACGCCAGATGACCATCCTGCGCGACCGCAATATCGAATTGCGTCATCGCCTCTCGCATTTGATGGACGTTGCCCGCGACAACGACCGCCTCTTCGACAAGACCCGCCGCCTGATTCTCGCGCTGATGGACGCCACCAGCCTGGAAGACGTGGTGATCAGCGTCGAAGACAGTCTGCGCCAGGACTTCCAGGTGCCCTTCGTCAGCCTGATTCTGCTGGGTGACAACCCGATGCCGGTCGGCCGCTGGGTCACTCATGCCGACGCGCAAACGGCCATCGGCGGCTTGCTCTCGGAAGACAAAAGCGTCAGCGGCAGCCTGCGTGAACACGAACTGGACTTCCTGTTTGGCGAAGAACAGCGCAAACAGATCGGCTCCACCGCCGTCGTCGCCATCAGCTACCAAGGCATCCACGGCGTCCTGGCCATCGCCAGCCGCGACCCGCAGCACTACAAGAGTTCGGTGGGCACGCTGTTCCTCAGCTACATCGCCGAAGTCATGGGCCGCGTGCTGCCACGGGTCAACACCTCCCTGCGCTCGGTACGCTGATCGTGGAACGGCAACTGGACGCTTACTGCGAACACCTGCGCAGTGAGCGGCAGGTGTCACCTCACACGCTATACGCCTACCGCCGCGACCTCGACAAAGTGCTGGGCTGGTGCGTCAAACAGAACATCAGCAGCTGGGCGGCCCTGGACATCCAGCGCCTGCGCAGCCTGATCGCACGCCTGCATTCACAGGGTCAATCGTCCCGCAGCCTGGCGCGGCTGCTGTCGGCGGTGCGCGGGCTCTATCACTATCTGAACCGCGAAGGCCTCTGCGACCACGATCCGGCCAACGGCCTGGCACCGCCGAAGGGCGAACGTCGGCTGCCAAAAACCCTCGACACCGACCGCGCGCTGCAACTGCTTGAGGGTGCGGTAGAGGATGATTTTCTGGCGCGTCGGGATCAGGCGATCCTGGAGCTGTTCTATTCCTCAGGTTTGCGGCTTTCAGAACTGACCGGACTCAATCTGGATCAGCTGGACCTGGCCGACGGCATGGTTCAAGTGCTCGGCAAGGGCAGCAAGACCCGACTGCTGCCGGTCGGCAAAAAAGCTCGCGAAGCGCTGGAGCTGTGGCTGCCGCTACGGGCCATGACCAACCCGGCGGACGACGCAGTGTTTGTCAGCCAGCAAGGCCGGCGCCTCGGCCCACGGGCGATTCAGGTGCGGGTTAAGGCCGCTGGCGAGCGCGAACTGGGACAGAACCTGCATCCGCACATGCTGCGACACTCCTTTGCCAGCCATTTGCTGGAGTCCTCCCAGGACCTGCGGGCGGTTCAGGAATTGCTCGGCCACTCGGACATCAAAACCACCCAGATCTACACCCACCTGGACTTCCAGCACCTGGCGACGGTTTACGACAGCGCCCATCCACGGGCCAAACGCATCAAAGGCGATGAGTCATGAGAATCCAATTGATCACCTTCGACCTCGACGACACCCTGTGGGACACCGCCCCGGTGATCGTCAGCGCCGAAGCCATATTGCGTGAATGGCTGACCGAACATGCACCAAATCTGGGCGCCGTGCCGGTGGAGCATTTGTGGGCGATTCGCGAGCGGATCCTGAGCAGCGAGCCGGGCCTCAAGCACCGCATCAGCGCCTTGCGCCGCCGAGTCTTGTTCCACGCGCTGGAAGAGGCCGGTTACGACCATGATCAAGCTTCGGATCTGGCCGACAAGAGTTTTGAAGTGTTTCTGCATGCGCGGCATCAGCTGGAAATCTTCCCGGAGGTGCAACCGACCCTGGAGACGCTGGCCAATCACTACGCCCTCGGCGTGGTCACCAACGGCAATGCCGATGTGCGCCGGCTAGGGCTGGCGGATTACTTCAAGTTTGCCTTGTGCGCCGAAGACATCGGCATCGGCAAGCCGGATGCGCGACTGTTTCATGAGGCGTTGCAGCGGGGTGGTGCGACGGCTGAAACCGCCGTGCATATCGGCGATCATCCGGGTGACGACATTGCCGGCGCCCAGCAGGCGGGATTGCGGGCGATCTGGTTTAACCCGGCTGGCAAGGCCTGGGAAGCCGAGAAGGCACCGGATGCCGAGATTCGCAGCTTGAGCGAGTTGCCAGCGTTGTTGGCCCTCTGGAACTTGGAAAAGATCTGAGGTGTTTCTGAAAAGATCGCAGCCTTCGGCAGCTCCTACAGGTGTACACCCAATAGTGTAGGAGCTGCCGAAGGCTGCGATCTTTTGATTTTGTTTCACCCATGAAAAAGCCCGCAGCGACGGCGGGCTTTTTCAGCAAGCAAGTAGCAGGCTCAGATAGGCCGGCTGCCGTACTTGTTATCAGGCTTCTTGGGCGGATCGGCGACCACATTGGCCTCCACTTCCTGCACCTTGCCGCCTTTGGCCAGGAACTCTTCCATGGCCCGCGCCAGAGCATCACGCTCCTTGTTTTTTGCTTCGACGCTCGGCAGCTCATCGATCGATACCGCTGCCTTGGCTTTGCCTTTGGCGGTCGGAACGGGCGCTTCACCGCCATCGTCTTCAGCGACGTCGTCCGTCGCCGCTTCCAGACCTTCTTCGGTTTCGTCGTCGTCGCCTACTTCGAGGTCGTCGTTTTCCAGATCATCGTCGCTCATGTTCTACCTCATGACTTGCGAAAAGCAGATTAGTTATAGCCCAGCATCGCCGTCTGTCGAAGGCCGCCGGGAAAAATTCTACAAACGCTGGTAACCAGCGGTTTACGCCTCTTCACCGTGCACGGTGGCGAGGACTTTACGGGCACCGCCAAAATCACGGTGCTCGCCCAGATAAACGCCTTGCCAGGTCCCCAGCGCCAGTCGGCCTGCCGAAATCGGCAAACTGAGCTGACAGCCAAGTACGCTGGCCTTGAAGTGCGCCGGGAGGTCGTCCAGGCCTTCGTCGTTATGCTCATAGCCGTCTGCTCCTTGTGGGATCAGACGATTGAAAAATCGTTCGAAGTCGCGACGTACCGCCGGATCGGCGTTCTCGTTGATGGTCAACGACGCCGAGGTATGCTGCAGCCACAAATGCAACAGACCGACCCGACATGCCTTGAGTTCAGGCAGGCCGGCGAGTAACTCGTGCGTTACCAGATGAAAGCCCCGGGGCCTCGCCCGCAGGGTAATCAGAGTCTGTTGCCACATACAGTTCTCCGCACGTTCGGGGCGCATTCTAGCGCGCTCTGGGAAAAAACAAAGGCCCTAATATTCCTTCTATCATGTAAGCCATTGGCCGCAGAAAAACGCCCGTCGTAAACGCCACTAAACGTGTACGAAAAAACCTTTCAGCAGTTACTTCACTGACAAACTCCAGACAAAAAAATGCCCGGCAAGCCGGGCAAGTTTTTTGTGCGCGTACTTACAAGTTGTAGCCGCGTTCGTTGTGGAGTGCCAGATCGATGCCGACCGCCTCTTCTTCCTCAGTGATACGCAGGCCCATGACAGCGTCCAGAACCTTGAGGATGATGAAAGTGACGATCGCGGTGTAGATCACCGTGAAGCCCACGCCTTTGCACTGAATCCAGACTTGTGCGGCGATGTCGGTGACGGTGCCGAAACCTCCCAGCGACGGTGCAGCGAAGACACCGGTCAGGATCGCGCCGAGGATACCGCCGATACCGTGTACGCCGAAGGCATCCAGGGAGTCGTCATAGCCGAGTTTGCGTTTCAGGGTGGTGGCGCAGAAGAAGCACACCACGCCGGCGGCCAGACCGATGACCAGAGCGCCCATCGGGCCCACGGTGCCAGCGGCTGGCGTGATTGCAACCAGACCGGCCACAACACCCGAAGCGATACCCAGAGCACTTGGTTTGCCGTGCGTGATCCACTCGGCGAACATCCAGCCCAGTGCAGCGGCGGCGGTTGCGATCTGGGTCACCAACATCGCCATACCGGCAGTGCCGTTGGCCGCAGCAGCGGAACCGGCGTTGAAGCCGAACCAGCCAACCCACAGCATGGCAGCGCCCATCAGGGTGTAACCGAGGTTGTGCGGCGCCATCGGGGTAGTCGGGAAGCCTTTGCGCTTGCCCAGTACCAGGCAGGCAATCAGACCGGCCACACCGGCGTTGATGTGCACCACGGTGCCGCCGGCGAAGTCCAGCACGCCCCAGTCCCACAACAGGCCGCCGTTACCGGACCAGACCATGTGCGCGATCGGTGCGTAAACCAGGGTAAACCAGACGCCCATGAAGATCAGCATGGCGGAGAACTTCATCCGCTCGGCGAAGGCACCGACGATCAGCGCAGGGGTGATGATGGCGAACGTCATCTGGAAGGTGACGAACACCGCTTCAGGGAACAGCGCCGCAGGGCCGGTCAGGCTCGCTGGCGTGACACCGGCGAGGAATGCCTTGCCCATGCCACCGAAGAACGAGTTGAAGTTGATGACGCCTTGTTCCATGCCGGTGGTGTCGAACGCGATGCTGTAGCCATAAATGACCCACAGGATGCTGATCAGACCGGTAATGGCAAAGCACTGCATCATCACGGAAAGAATGTTTTTGGAGCGAACCATGCCGCCGTAGAACAGCGCGAGGCCGGGAATGGTCATGAACAGCACGAGGGCTGTCGAGGTCATCATCCAGGCAGTGTCGCCGGAATTGAGGACTGGGGCCGCCACTTCGTCTGCCGCCATAGCCAGGCCGGGCATTACGAGGGACAACAGGGCTCCTAGCCCTGCGAATTTACGCAGAGTCATATTGTTTTCTCCTGGGGCGTTGGGTTTGTGGCGGCTTAGATTGCGTCGGTATCGGTTTCGCCGGTACGGATGCGAATCGCCTGTTCCAGATTGACCACGAAGATCTTGCCGTCACCGATCTTGCCGGTGTTGGCAGCCTTGGTTATCGCCTCGATAACCCGGTCAAGATCCTTGTCGTCAATGGCGACATCGATCTTCACCTTTGGCAGGAAATCGACCACGTATTCCGCGCCGCGATACAGCTCGGTGTGACCCTTCTGCCGACCGAAGCCTTTGACTTCAGTAACGGTAATGCCCTGCACGCCGATCTCGGACAGCGACTCGCGTACGTCGTCCAGTTTGAACGGCTTGATGATGGCAGTGACTAGCTTCATGAAAACTCTCTCCCGAATTGGTGGACTTGCCCCAGGAAAACAAACCCGACTCAAGTCTAAGCGCAGTGCCTGGCTTTGTAACGCATCGTCGGCCTTACCTGCCCGTCCGACGCCTGCTAACCACTCCGCACGAAACACTTCCCCCGTTCCGCTTGGCGCACTGCATTCGTCACAGTGACTGCATCAGTGCATGGGTCAGTACCGACTAAGCAGAAAGCTTGCCATCTCGCCGAAACCCACTGATTTCAAGCTTTTGGCCGCTGTTGCAAGCGGCTTCGCGCAAATGACCTGACGGATACGCACAACAACAGTGCGCGGCCGTCCGTCCCCATGCGCGAAAAGCGTGCACCCCTGACTGCGAGATTGACTATAGACACTGCGTGATACACTGCGCGCCATTGTTGACAGGACATTTCCCATGCTCGCACCCAAAGACTTCCTCGATGCCCTGAGCGGCACTGCCTCCCGCCTCTTCAGCGGCGACACCCCGCTGCCGAAAAGCGAAATCGAAAGCCAGTTCAAGGCTCTGTTGCAGAGCGGCTTCAGCAAGCTGGATCTGGTGAGCCGGGAAGAGTTTGATAGCCAGATGGTTGTGCTCGCACGGACGCGTGCACGGTTGGAGAGCCTTGAGGCGAAGGTGGCGGAGCTGGAAGCGAAGCTCAATCCACCTGCGGAATAATGCGGTCCCCTGTGGGAGCGAGCCTGCTCGCGAATAGAGTCACCTCGGTCTCCAGCCATCCCACACTGAACAGACCACCCCTGTAGGAGCTGCCGAAGGCTGCGATCTTTTGATCTTCAGCCCCGCCACCATCTCGGCAACGTCCTACAAAGATCACACCGCCGTCCGATTGCGCCACAAAGCCCCGGTTCCTAAGCTCACCCAATGCTGAATGTTCAGCACTGGGTTTGGCGACCTGGATACCCCGATGCGGCACGACACATTCGGACAGGGAAATTCCCGTCTCGATTTATGGCGGCTGTGCGTGGGAGACCTTCGGGTCTGCCGGAATTCGGGCGTCGCCGGTTCGCCAACCCACGCACAGCTGCCACCCTTTTCGTTTGGCGACGATCAGAGGCAGTTTCTCTCCACTCGACCCCGAGAACTGCACCATGGATGAAAACTATCTGACGCCACACATCTTCACCCGCCACAAACTCCACCTCCACGCTCTACTGTTGGAAAACCAAGCGTGGTTCTGCGCCCGAGACCTGGGCCGATTGCTTCGCCTGTTCCTCGACGAACGCGCCGTCCGCAAACTCGATCCCGACCAACACCAAACTTTACGAATGCCCATCCACGGCAGCATCGAAAACACCCTGATGATCAGCGAATCCGGCGTTTACGCACTGCTGGTCTACCACTACTGCCCCGAATACCGGGCCCTGCGCGAATGGCTAACCCACGACGTAGTCCCCTCCCTCAGAGACGCCCAGCAACCCACCTCAACCGAACGCCCGATCCTGAGCCTGCTGAACTGGCCCGAGATGTCGTTGAATTTGCTGCACTGGAATAACCAACCGTGGATTCGCTTGCAGGATGTTCCGCACATGCTGGCGGATAGTGAACGGCCGCAGCGCTCGATCAATGCACCGTGGTGGAAGCGTGCTTCCCGAATACTCCTAGCATTCTAAACGACAAAAAAACCCCACGTTTGTAACGTGGGGTTCGTTCAGGAGCAGAGGATCAGGCGCAGTGCGAAAGACGCTCAACCTGATCCCGGATCACTGCCCCTCGCTCAATCTCGGCTTTGCGCAAATCGTAAGTCGATTGCAGGTTCAGCCAAAATTCCGGGGTCGTGTCCAGACAGATAGATAGCCTTAAAGCCATATCAGCGCTGACACCCCGGCGCTGGAGCACGATATCGTTCACCGTTGGTGTCGAAACGCTCAATGCTCTAGCCAAGGCTGCCGCCGTAAGGCTCAGAGGCTCCAGGTATTCCTCTTTGAGGATCTCGCCGGGGTGAACCGGACGCATACCATTCTTAGTCATTACTCACCTCAGTGATAATCGACGATTTCGACATTCTCTGGCCCGTTAAGACCCCAAACAAAGCAAATTCGCCATTGAGCGTTGATACGGATGCTGTGCTGACCTTTTCGATTTCCCCCCAGTGCCTCCAAGCGATTACCCGGCGGCGATCGAAGGTCAATCAGTACGGCAGCAGCATCAAGCATCGTCAGCTTTCGTTCCACGACACTCATAATGGCTGACCACATACGGGTCTTACCGTTGCGAAACAGGTACTCGGTCTCAGAACACTTAAAGCTAACGATCATAATTTAAAGCTTAACGTTATGCATTAATCTTGAGTGTATAACCTGAATTCACTTATGCAAATGCGCCAATGCGACTCTTGGCCATCCCTTCAAAGCTTTAGGAAAAGGACTACCAAAGGCCTTCAGAACTCCTTTTAAACACAGACGTTTCCTACGAAAAGGAGCACCAATTCTCATTGCATCACCACCGCGCTTACCTCTTAAGCTGACCGACCTGTAAAGCCATCTTCAAATCCAAAAAAAGAGATCGCTATGAAACCCGGAAAACGAAAAGCCAAACTTCTACTCATCGCTGGATATCATGCGGAGGCACTCCGGCTGGCCGGGAACGTATCAGCCACTCAACGTCGCTTTTGTGAGGTCGCTGCGGCTTGCGGTAAAGAATTGGAACCAAGCGGTTGGCTCGCCGGTTACAGGGCACCCGCTACGCTTGATTCGACAAAAAAAGGTGAATAATCTCAGCACCGTCAATGTGTCCGTTGAGGATGCGCAGGTCTTGGCCTCACCGAAGCCTGCACATAAAAACCGCTTTTTCAGGCGGTTTTTTTTCGCCCTCAATTCAGCTTCGCCGCCGTCCTTCATCAATCCAGGCAGCGTCCTACAACAACCTCATCCCGCGACTGATTACGTCGCAAATCCCACTCCCTTACGCTTCACCCATCAGAAAGACATTCGCAACATCCTGCGAAGATTTGGCACCTGCGCCATCACGCGCCCCCGACTACCCTTCAAAAAACCGCAGGAAGCGGTTCCCGTAAAGCTCAAGGAACGACCATGTCCCTCTCCATCGTCCATAGCCGCGCTCAGATTGGTGTCGATGCGCCCGCCGTCACCGTAGAAGTCCATCTGGCCAACGGTCTGCCCTCATTGACGATGGTCGGCTTGCCCGAGGCGGCAGTAAAGGAAAGCAAGGACCGGGTGCGCAGCGCGATCATCAATTCAGGCCTGCAATTTCCGGCGCGGCGCATCACGCTGAATCTCGCGCCTGCGGACTTACCGAAGGATGGCGGACGGTTTGATCTGGCAATTGCCTTGGGGATTCTGTCCGCAAGCGTACAGGTGCCGACGTTGACGCTGGATGACATTGAATGCTTGGGAGAATTGGCGCTGTCAGGCGCGGTACGTGCCGTGAGAGGCGTGTTGCCGGCTGCGCTGGCTGCACGCAAGGCCGGACGCTCATTGATGGTGCCGCGGGCGAACGCCGAGGAGGCGTGCCTGGCGTCGGGGTTGAAGGTGTTTGCCGTGGATCACCTGCTGGAAGCCGTTGCGCACTTCAATGGACATACGCCGGTCGAACCCTACGTTTCCAACGGGTTGCTCTACGCAAGTAAACCCTATCCGGACTTGAATGAAGTGCAGGGGCAAATCTCGGCCAAGCGCGCATTGCTGATTGCGGCGGCTGGGGCTCATAACCTGCTGTTCAGCGGACCGCCGGGGACCGGAAAAACGCTGTTAGCGAGTCGGTTGCCGGGGCTGCTTCCCCCGTTAGCCGAAAACGAAGCGCTGGAAGTCGCTGCCATTCAATCCGTCACCAGTTGCGTGCCCTTGAGCCACTGGCCGCAACGACCGTTCCGCCAGCCCCATCACTCGGCCTCCGGCCCGGCGTTGGTGGGCGGCGGTTCGAAGCCACAACCCGGCGAAATCACCCTGGCCCATCATGGCGTTCTATTCCTCGATGAACTCCCGGAGTTCGACCGCAAGGTGTTAGAGGTTTTAAGGGAGCCGCTGGAGTCCGGCCACATCGTGATTTCCCGCGCCAAGGATCGTGTGAGGTTTCCGGCGCGCTTTCAATTGGTGGCCGCAATGAACCCGTGCCCCTGTGGATATCTTGGCGAGCCCAGCGGTAAATGCAGTTGTACACCGGACATGGTCCAGCGTTATCGCAACAAATTGTCGGGGCCTCTACTGGATCGGATCGACCTGCACCTGACCGTCGCTCGGGAAGCCACGGCGTTGAACCCTGCGCTCAAACCCGGTGATGACACAGCCACTGCTGCGGTGCTGGTCGCCGACGCCCGGGAGCGTCAAAACAAACGCCAGGGCTGTGCCAACGCATTCCTTGATTTGCCAGGGCTGCGTCGACACTGCAAGTTATCCACAACCGACGAGGCGTGGCTGGAAACTGCTTGCGAGCGTTTGACCTTGTCACTCAGGTCGGCCCACCGTCTGCTCAAGGTAGCCCGTACATTGGCAGACCTTGAACAGGTGAATGCAATTACACGCGAGCACTTGGCGGAAGCATTGCAATATCGACCAGCCTCAGCGTAATTGATGGTTATTACCGCAAAGCCCTTCAGCAGATCACATACCAGAGAGAGCGTCAGTAAGACATGGAGTTACTAAAGAGTCATTGGATTAGATTCGTCTATTGCTTCATAAGCACTGTTATCGTGTGGGCGGCGCTGTTGAAGCAGGAAATCGTTGTCGGCTCTCCGACAACCCTGAATAACTTCTCCTACGTTGGCACGGTGATAACCATCGTCGCGCTCATCATTTCAATATCCGAAGTTCTGCACAGCGTTCGTTACTCACGAAGCATCAGTGCAGAAGCCAAAAAAGTGCTCAAGGAAGCAAAAGCGGTAGAGGGTGCCTCAGCCGTGAGCGAATGCCTCGCGACGCTTAATGAAACAGCAGGTTATATGGATACCGAAAACTATCAATTGGCGCTGAAGTGCTATCAGCATTTCAGGATTCTATTTGCCAAGATACCCGGCACAGGCCAGGAGTTTGAGAGGATCGACAATATCCTTGGAGAAACTGAAACCGCCGTCAGAAAAGGGATTTTCACATCGGCAAGCGCTCCGCTTGAGAAAACAACAAGAATTCTTATCCATCACAACCTTGAAAACATCAAAGAGAACCTTGAAAAGGTTAACCCGGCCAGAGGGCGACAATATGTTACCGCCTAGATTTCTCGATTTTGTCAAAACGCTTACAGCGAAAACGGAGCAAGGCGAATTCTCCTGGAGCTATGACGACAACAACTCGCTAGTCAAGCTAAATGAAAAAGCCTTTTCTCTTTCATTACGTTACAGCTTCAACTCCGATGAAAAATATGCGGAGTACGTCATCTATTACTTCGATGATATCGAAGACAAAGAATACCGGTTTTATACCAATCAAACCTGGAATGACTTCGACTTCATCCGGCGTTTGTTTGATGCCGCACAAGCTTCAAAAATGAAGCTTCCCTTTTGACACCTCAACGAGCAGTGAATACCTATCGCAGGCATTACTGCTCATCTCGCTCTCTCGACGGACAGGGAGTTAACGCGAGTTTACTCCTTGCTCAAATCCACCAACGGCGCCTGCCGCACCTCAGTCTCCCGACCACCCTGAATGTCGCTCACAGTTTTCAAAGCCTTATCCACAGCCCCTTTATCCACCAGCAAGCTATACCGGATCTGAAACTGTCTCTGTTCTTTAACCCCAATCGTCGGCACCAGATTCAGTGGCCGCTGATACCGACGGTTGTAGGAAAAGCTCGTTCCCGGTTCAAGACCCGTGACATAGCCCTGCCCTTGGGTGTCCGTATTTTTCCACAGGGAGAACACCGGCAACTGTTGAGTATTGAAACCCACGGAAACCCCGAGGCTGCCGGCCTTGTTATGCAATACGGTCAGCGTATCGCCCTTGGCGTCGGCATACGGCACGACATTGTAAACCGTCTCGTCGTAATCCTTGGTTGGCGCGCGGTAGGTCTGCCAGTCTGGCAAATCCCCTTTGGCCTTGTCGTTGAACGGCGACACCTGTTTAACCGGCGCAGCAAACCGGGCGCCCTCTTCCAGGAATGGAGTGCTGAAGTTGCTGTGATACAGCGCCTGATACTCCTTCGGATAGTCGCCGTTGTTGGTCAGGGTGTCGTTGAGGGCGAATGCTGCGCTGCCGGGCTCGGTGACCAGTTCCGTTATCACCGAGAAGTCGACTTTCTTGAACGCCTGCTCTTTCAGCTCGCCGCGCAGGCTGATGGCGTAAGGCGGTTTTTCATCGATGTGCAAAGTGACTTTGCTGGCCGGAATGTTGGCGGCACGGCCGTGGAGGGTCAGCAGTTCACCGTTGTCCATGCCGGGGTGACCGACCCACTCGTAGCCGCAACGGGCGACCAGTTCGTTAAAGCCCTCAAGCCAGCCCAGCCCGCCGCGGCCGTTGAGTTCGATGAAGGACGGATTGACCACGTCCTTGACGGGCGAGTCCCAGCCCATACGCACATTACCGACCGACGCCTGCAAAACGTTCATCCCACGAGTGGGGACCACCGAAAGTTTCATTGTGCCGTTATCGATGTCGACGATGCTGACGCCCTCCTGTCGACCGCCGTGCAAGTTACGAAGGGTCACGGAGAAGGGTTTGTCGGTTTTTACACCGAGTTGCTGGCTGGTGACCTGCCAGTTTTGGGCAGCCTTGTCGCTGTCGAGCAGAACGTAATCCCAGGCCATGGCGTGGGAGGCGGACAGCGCGCCAAAGGCAACGACGAATTTGAGCGGAGTCATGGGGAAGCCTTTCTTGGAGTTGTGCGTTTTTTATAGCGCTGATGAAACGATTCAGCAAGCCTAAAAAGCGTACACCCTAGCCTTCCCGAGCCAATTTAAATTGACCTCATGCAACCTCCGCACGCTTACGCTAGTCTCATACGGTTTTGAACCTCCGGCAAATTGACGGCGACATCATTATGACATTAAGGTCGCCAGCTAATTTCAGGAGCAAGAGCAGACACCTTTGTCTGTCATTTTTGCGCAGCGGAACATATGGAGTTTGAATGCGCGGGGCACTATTACGCAGCGGTAAGAGCGGGTCATTCACTGCCCTGGGCGAGACAGGTCAACCGGTATACCGGGCGGCCCTGCAATTGCGCGAAGCCATTCGCCGCAAGAACCCCGAGATGGTCGATCATCTGGCCATCCCTCAAAGCGACGAACTCGGTAACCAGATCGATTGGTACAGCGGTCTCGACGGCGATGTGATCCCGTGGAGCAGCGCGACCGAAGAAGAACGTGCCCCTGCCCGCCGCCAGCTTGAAGCCCTGAAGACCGCGCTCGACGAGTTGAGCCAGCGTTTCCTGGGCACTGATCCAGCCGAACAGCAGCAAGGCGACAAAGCCGTGTTCGGCAAGCTGCTCAAGCGTGTGATTCATTTCCCCGACGAAAACTTCGTCTACCTGGTGCAAGGCAAACCGGTGCTGACCTTTTGGGGCTTCGAGCATGCCGGTACCGGCAATCGCGATCCCCTGCACTGCCTCTATCAGGTTCCGCCTGCGTTTACCCTGCCCCCCGTGGTCGAAGCCGCGCCCGTGGTTGCGCCTCCCGTCGTGCCGGTGATTGCTCGTCCGTGGTGGCGGCGCTGGTGGTGGTGGCTGTTGCTGCTGCCTTTGTTGCTGCTGCTTTTGTGGCTATTACTGGGCTTGCGTGGTTGTGTGCCGATTCCGCTGGTGGCGGTCGATCTGCTCCCCCAGGGCGTCGTACCTGTTGAAAGGCAACTGGAAGAGCCACAACTGACCGGCCATGCCACGACGCTCAATGGCGTTCCTGTGACGGGCACCGTTGTAGGCTCCACCACGGGAACCGGCACCGCTGTGACCGGAACCCATGACGTGGAAGCGCCGGCGGTCGAGGGCAACGAGGCTGATGCAGCGCCGGCAGACTTGGCCAAAGACCCAGCCAAAGACCCGGCAGCCGAAGACCCAACCGCGCCACCCGAAAACAAAACTGCGCCGCCGGATATCACATCGCCCGAGGCCGAAAAATCCGCCGCCGCAAAACCCGGCCCTCCCCTGAGCATTCCGCCAGACGCCGCCGATGGTGCCGCCAAGTTCCTCGACGGTCAGTTCCGCGCCGGTGCCGGTATTCAGGATCGCCGAACCGGCAAACCCCTGCGTCTGGAATACCAGCTCAAGGACGGTAAAGGCGAAGTCACCGTACACCAGGCCGACGGCACGAAATGCAGCGGGCCGGTGAGCGCTACTATGAAGGGTGGCAGCCTGGCCATCGACAGTCAGGGCCAGGCCGTATGTGGCGATGGCAGCACTTACGACATGCCAAAGGTCAACTGCCGCAAAGGGGCGACCACAGTCGCAGACTGCACCGGCGGTTACGGCAAAGAACAATTCCCCATGTCCATGCGGCACGTGGCCGAATAAAAACGGAATAACCCGACATGTTGCCTGAAGTCACCCAATTCGAAGACACCGTCACGCTGGTCAGCGACACCGGCATCCAGTTCATGGATTTCGCCCTGCGCCTGGATCCTCGCAAGGAACCGGCCGGCGAATTCGCACCGATGATCAGCGGGCTGATCTGCCGCCTGTCGTACAACGAAGAGAAAGACTTCTTTTTCTACGAGCCGGAGCCGGAAAAGGTCGAGAAAGCCAAACCTGCGTTCAGCGTCGACATGAAAAGCAGCGTCGAGTTGCTGGACGGTATCTGGCTGCCGACCCCGTTTTTCCGCTTCATGCCGCCGCACCGCTTCGATGAAGGTCCGACCAACTGGTCGCGCATGCGTCTGGTGAAACTGGCGACACCCGACATTGACGGCAACACCCACCGCCTGACGATGGCCTTCGATAGCCGCGTGATGCCCAAGCGTGACGGCACCGCTTACCTGGCGCCCAACGAAGAAGACATCAGCTCCGGCGTGTCCTTCAAACTGGCGACGAAGGCCAGCGAAACCCGCTGGTTCCTGGCCCAACCGTGGGTCAACGAGTGGCTGTTGGAAGTGTTCAACGAGGGCAATGCCCACCGCTCGCGCGCAGAGCTGGACACCGACATCCGCGCCAACTATCACTTGGCGCACTACCTCAACTTGCTCAGCCTGTTGAGCAAGCCGTCCGCCGCCCAGCAGTCGACGGCCCGTGCGAAAGTTGAAATCCCTGAGCTGAAAGTAGTCGCCAACGACAGCAATGGCCTGGTCAAACCGATTCCGGTGGACCTGGTGCTGGACGTCGGCAACTCGCGCACCTGCGGCATCCTGATCGAGAACCACGGTCAGGCCGGTTCCGGGTTGAAACAGAACTACGTGCTGGAACTGCGCGATCTGATCACCCCGGAACACACCTACAATCTGCCGTTCGAAAGCCGTGTGGAATTCGCCCAGGCGTACTTCGGCAAGGACCACTGTTCGGTCAAGAGCGGCCGTCACGATGCGTTCCAATGGGCGACGATTGCCCGCGTCGGCAATGAGGCCAGCCGTCTGGCCAGCCGTCGCCGTGGTACCGAAGGTTCCACTGGCCTGTCCAGCCCGAAACGTTATCTGTGGGACGAAAACGCCTACGGCCACGGCTGGCGTTTCAACTGCTCGTACATCAAGACCGACAGCGAGCCGTACGCCACAGCCGCGCCGTTCTCGCACCTGATCAATGAAACCGGCGAGGCGCTTTACAGCCTCGAAGAAGACGATCGTCTGCCGGTGTTCATGCCGCGTTACTCGCGCAGCTCGCTGATGACCTTCATGCTCGCCGAAGTGCTGGCCCAGGCGCTGTCGCAAATCAACAGCCCGGCCCAGCGTTCGCGGCAGGGACACACCCGCGTGCCGCGTCAGCTCAACAGCATCACCCTGACCGTGCCGCCGGGCATGCCGCAGGCCGAGCGCAGCATCCTCAACGAACGCATGCTGCAAGCCATCGGCCTGGTGTGGAAGAGCCTCGGCTGGCATGCCGGCGAAGAGGATCCACATCAGGATCAGGCCATCAGCCCGCGCACGCCGATCCCAAGTATCCGCGTGGAATGGGACGAAGCCTCTTGCGGCCAGTTGGTCTACCTGTACACCGAGGTCAATGAGAACTTCGCCGGTCACCCCGAAGAGTTTTTCGACACCATCGCCCGGCCGGACAAGACCGACCGCGAACGCATCACCCTCGCGACCATCGATATCGGCGGCGGCACCACGGACCTGGTGATCACTGACTATCGCCTCGACCGTGCCGGCAACACTGGCAGCGGCAGCAACGTGCACATCGTGCCCGAGCAGCGTTTTCGCGATGGTTTCAAAGTCGCCGGCGATGACATCCTGCTGGACGTGATTCAGGACTTCATCCTGCCGAGCTTCGAAAAAGCCTTGCAGAACGCCGGCGTGAAAGCCCCGGATTCGCTGATGTCTCGGTTGTGCGGCGATGAGTCGGTCAGCGCCCAGGACATGATTCTGCGCCAGCAATTGAACCTGCAGGTGTTCGCACCGCTGGGCCTGGCGCTACTCAAGGCGTACGAGCATTACGACCCGCAAGTGCCGCAAGAAGTCACCCCACAAAGCTATCACCAGTTGCTCGGTGACAACGCGATCAGCCAGACCGTGCTCGACTACGTCAACGCCGCCGTGCGCCGCGATGTCGGTGGCCAGAGCGGTTTCGACCTGTATGCCGCACCGATCAGCTTTGACCTGCAGAAGCTTCACGCCGCGTTCCTCAACGACCAGATCAACATCACCAAGATTCTCGGTGCGCTGTGTGAAGTGGTTGCGCATTACCCGTGCGACGTCCTGCTGCTGACCGGCCGCCCTTCTCGCCTGCCCGGCATCCAGGCGTTCATTCGCAAGGTGTTGCCACTGCCACCGGGGCGCATTCTGGCGCTGCAAAACTACCGCACCGGCGGCTGGTATCCGTTCCACAAGAACGGCCGGATCGACGACCCGAAAAGCACCGCGTCGGTGGGTGCCATGCTCTGCCTGTTGTGTGCCAATCACAGCGTGCCGAACTTCTACTTCCGCTCTTCGGCGCTCAAGCCGTATTCGACGGTCAAGCACATCGGCGTAATCGACCTGAACAACGTGATCAAGGATGCCGACGTGCTGTACCGCGACATCCAGTCCGAAGACTACAAAATCAAGCTGCCGGAAATCGGCGTTGGCGATGCCGCCGACACGCCGCAACTGGAAATGCGCGGCGATCTGCGCCTCGGTTTCCGTCAGTTGGCCGCTGATCGCTGGGCCGCCTCGCCGCTGTACACCTTGCGGTTCACCAAGGCCGGTCGGGAGAAGTTTTCCCGGGCGAGCGGTGAAAACGGCAGCGCGCCGCTGCTCAAGGTGCGGTTCGAGGTCAAGCCGGCAGACAAATACACGCGCAAGCAGGATCTGGTCAGCGACCGCCTCTCGGTTCGCGACATCGAATCCAACTGTAACAACGTCAACTTCAACCCGCGCAGCGACCTCGAGCTGGAACTCAACACCATGCTCGACGCCGGCCTGAGCGAGACCAAGTACTGGCTCGACAGTGGAAGTGTGAAACGCAAATGAATGATCTGACCCCCGATCAAACTCAGCTCTCTGCCAGTTGGGCCGCTGTTTATGAAGGCGCCGGTCAGGCGCTGGACTGGATTGGCCAGACGCGCGGCAATGCCCCGCGCCTGGACAGCGAAGCCGACAACCTGAACATCCGCCTGCACCGCGCCCGCAACCTGGCTCAAAGCCTCGGTCGCGTGGCCTGCACGCCGATGACCATCGGCTTTTTCGGTTTGTCCCAGGCCGGCAAGTCCTACCTGATTTCGGCCCTCGCTGCGGGTCAGAACGGCAAACTGGAAACCGATTTCGGTGGCCAGCGCCTGGACTTCATCAAGCACATCAACCCGGTGGGTGGCGGCAAGGAAGCCACCGGACTGGTGACGCGCTTCAGCCGTCGAGCAACGGAAAGTCAGGACAATGACTTTCCGGTAGAACTCACGCTGTTCAAGGAAATCGAGCTGGCGAAGATCCTCGCCAACTCCTGGTTCAAGGATTTCGACCTTGAGCGCATTTCCTACGAGATCGACGAAGAGCGTATCCAGCGCGTACTTAAACCGTTTGAAGGCCGCGAAACCGGGCCGCTGCAAACGGGCGTCAACGCTGACGATCTGGTGTCGCTGTGGGATTACCTGCGCGACAACTTCCGCAACTCGGTGAAGAAACTCGAGCACCTGTATTGGCCAAAGGCATTACAACTGGCACCACGCCTGAATTTTCAGGAGCGGGCCGAGCTGTTTTCGATCCTGTGGGGTGAGCAAAGCGAGCTGACACGGGTGTATCAGCAACTGGCCGGCGCGCTGCACAAGCTGGGCCTGCCCGAGACCGTGTTCGCACCGTTGAAGGCCTTGGTGAGTTTCGAAAACGACACCTACAGCCAGCGCGACAGCATCATGAACGTCGACATTCTCGAACGCTTCGGCAGCCCACGGGACTTGCCGATCGACGTTCGACCACTGGTTGGCGATCGCCTGCAAAACAGTCAGGCGATTGCGGTTGCGCAACTGGCGGCGTTGACTGCCGAAATGACCTTCCGCCTGATCGAAGCGCCGGTGGATGACATCGTCAATCAGGTCGACCTGCTGGATTTCCCCGGTTATCGCGGGCGCAAGAAACTGCACGAGATCGCCGACTCCAACGACCCGCAATCCGCTACCAAGGACAACTCCGTTTCCCAGCTGATCCTGCGTGGCAAGGTCGCCTACCTGTTCGAACGCTACACCGACAACCAGGAAATGAACGCACTGGTGGTCTGCACCGGTTCGACCAAGCAGAGCGACGTCAACGACGTAGGCCCGGTGCTGACCCGCTGGATCGAAAAGACTCAGGGCGCCGACTCGGCCGCTCGCAGCAAGCGCGACACCGGTCTGATCTGGGCGCTGACCATGCTCGACCTGCGCATTACCAACTCCCTGAGCCTGACACCTGATCAGTACGACGAGAGCTGGAACGGCATGGTCAAGCTGACCATGCTGGAGCGCTTCGGTAGCCTGAGCTGGATGAGCGACTGGGCCGGCACACCGTTCCAGAACACCTTCCTGGTGCGCAAACCGCGCATGGACGCGGCGTTCATCGAGCAAGACACGACCGGTGCTGAAACCGGCCTCAATACCATCTATCAGGAACGTGTCGACGCACTGGGCACCAGCTTCGTCGGCAACGCTCTGGTGTGCAAACACATCAAGAACCCGGCCAATGCCTGGGCGCAAATGCTGCGCAACGATGACGGTGGCATCAGTCACTTCAGCAGCAGCTTCACCGGCGTGGCCAATATCGAATTCAAACTGCAGCGCATCCGCGAGCAATTGAGCGAATGCCTCGAAGGCCTGACCACTCACGGCCTGAGCACCTGGTACCACGCCGACGGCGACGGTGCCGCCGCTGCGAAGAAAGCCCAGGCGCAGATGATTCTGACCGGCCTGGGCCGTCGTCCGGCGGTGCTCGGCGAGTTGATCGATCAACTCGACATGCCGAGCGAAGAGGTGCGCGACCTGTACCTCAGCGGCGTGTACGAAACCGATGACGAGCCAACCGTGAGCGATGAACCGGTCGCCCCGACGCCGAGCCAGAGCCTGTATGGCAACGACGCCGGTTTCGATTTCGATTTCGGTGACGACACGAGCCCTGACGCACCGGTCAGCAGCAGCAAAAACGGCACCCCCGCGCCCGAGCTGCAAAGCAACGAGCACCGATTCGCCAAAGCGGCGTTCAAGGCCTGGATCGCGCACCTGCGTGAACTGACCACCCGGCAAAGCCTGCTCAACCTGCTCGGTCTGGAAAAAGCATTGCTGGAAGCGGTGGTCGACGAACTGATCACCGCTGGCTATCGCCAGGACTTGCCGGGCCAACTGAGCCGCGCAGTACTCAAGCGTGCACAAAGCGGCGCGCGGCGCGATCAACTGGTCGAGCGCCAGGTCCTGGAGGTGCAACGGGTACTGCGCGATTTCGTGTCCTGGTTCGGCTACCTGCAGAAGCCGGTAAGCGAGCGTCCGAACAGCCGTGCCGGCGCCAAGGCGCCCTTATTCTCGTTCTACACCGACATCAGTCCGGGACAAGTGCCCGTGCTGCCCGCGCAACCGGCCAATCAGGCGCAGCGGTATCTCGGCGACTGGCTCTCGGGCCTGGCCTACATCACGCAGGACAATGCCGGCCATGGCGCCGGACGTGAAATTACCCCTGAACAGAACGAACGGCTGGGCCAAGTGCTCACAGCCTTCACAGCGAGATAAGCAATGCCAATTCGTGTCGACCTGCTCGCGTTAGAGCCCAATGTGCCTGGTCAGGCCCGCCTCACTGTGAAGAAGTGGCAGGGTGGCGAGGAACAGCTGGAGTTTTCCATTCAGCGTAACCAGGACGGTTTTTACCTCCAGGACCACAAGGCCTGGAGCAACAATCCATTCTGGTTCAAGGTCTCGCGTTTCAACGTCACGGCCAGCGGTGAAGGCCTGGAAGCGCAGGTCGGCCCGGACGTGGTCGACCCGCTGCTGGAAGGTGGCGCCAACTCGCAATTCCAGATCGAACTGCGCGAACAGAGCCAAGGCCACGCGGACAAAGGCGTGGTTCGGCCAGGCGTTGGCGTGCTGCCGTCCACGGCCGGCGGCCAGACGCGCTCGACGTATGGTGGCGCCGAACTGACGGCGCCGAGTGCACCGGCACCGGAAATCCCGGAAATCCCGGAGCTGCCTGAACTGGTCCTGTCCACCGCCGAGCCCGAAGTGGAGTTGGAGTCGGTGTCCACCGAGCCCGACTACGCACCGCCTCCCACACCGGTGAAGAAAAGCAACAAAGGCCTGATCGGCCTGTTGATTGTCGTGTTGTTGCTGCTGGCCGCGGGCGGCGGATTCTGGTTCTACAAACGCCCCCCGGCGCCTGCCCCGGTGGCCACAGCCGCTGCCGCCGCACCGACCGGCGCCGACGCTCAAGCCTGCACCCTCGAGAGCATGAACAGCCTGCCCGAATTGACCTTCGTCCAGACCTGCATCAAGGCTGCGCCCGACAGTGCCAAGTTGCTGGAGATCATCAACCAGGCCAAGGTCGGCAAACACTGCGGTGTCGCCCAGCGCCTGTACGCCAACCGTGCCCAGGCCGGTGACGCGCTGATCGCCAACGCTTATGCCCGTGAATACGACCCCAAATACCTGAAGGCCAGCGAGTGCTTCCCGGTCGCGGACAACGCCACTGCGGCCTATTGGTACGAAACCATCCTCACCCAGGACCCGAACAACGCCGAAGCCAAGCAGCGTTTCGAGGAGTTGCAGAAGTGATGCGCTCGCCTATGAGTCGATTCCTGCTGAGCAGCGCCGCCCTGTTGGTGTTGTGCATCAGCCCGCTGTCCCAGGCCGATGACAAACCGCTGATCCAGGCCGGTAAAAAGACCCTGTTCCAACGCGTGCTGACCACACCAGGGTGCAAGATCAGCCCGACGGCGGGCGGCGCCGCAGGTGACGAACAGCCTGTGTTCAGCCGCTTTTACGTGTACGAACGTGCCCAAGCGAACAACGCCGAATGGCTGAAAGTCGGCCCCGACAGTTACGGTAAAACCATTGGCTGGTTGCCCGCCGGTTGCACCACCGACTGGAAAATGCAGCTGACGCTGGCCTTCACCAACCCGGCCAACCGCGACCGCTTGCTGTTCTTCAAGGACCGCACCACTGTCGAAGCCATCCTTGATGCACCGGACCCGGTGAGCAAAGTTGCGCCGCTGCGGGCCAAGTTGAAAAAGGGCCAGCAAGCACCGGGTGTGCTGGCTGAAGAGCCTGAATATTTCGTCGACCTGCAAAAGCAGTTCTATCTGCTGCCGGTGCTCAGCGGCGAAGAAGTCATGACCGAAGGCGGTTTCCGCACGCGCCTGCTCAATGTCGCGTCGGTCAGCAAACCAGATGACAAGAATGCCAAGGGCGGATCTGCCAACAACGCTGCCGGCGGCAAGGAGCCCGAGGACAAAAACGCCAACCAACTGAAGGAATTCAGTGCGGCGGTGGTGTTTGTCATCGACTCGACGATCTCGATGGACCCGTACATCGACCGCACCCGCGAGGCGATCCGCAAGGTTTATCAGAAAATCGAAGCGCAGAACCTCGGCAAGCAGGTCAAGTTCGGCATGGTGGCTTTCCGCTCCAACACCCAGGCGGTGCCGGGGCTGGAATACACCACCAAGATGTACGCCGACCCTACCAAAGTGAAAGACAGCGCCGACTTTTTCGCCAAGATCGCCGACCTCAAACAGGCCTCCGTGTCGAGCAGCAGCTTCGATGAGGACGCCTTTGCCGGCGTCATGGAGAGCATCGACAAGGTCGACTGGAGCCAGTTCGGCGCGCGCTACGTGGTGTTGATCACCGATGCGGGCGCCATCGAAGGTGACGACAAACTGTCGAAGACCGGTTTGAGCGCTGCACAGGTGCGTCTCGAAGCCGCCAATCCGGGCGTGGCGATTTACACCCTGCACTTGAAAACCCCGGCCGGGGCCAAGGACCACGCCAAGGCCGAAGCGCAGTACCAGAACCTGTCGACCTACCCGGGCACCAACACCTCGCTGTATTACCCGGTGAACGCTGGCGATATTCATGAATTCGGGCGCAAGGTCGACGCACTGGCCGCCGCGATCACTACACAAGTGAAAGCCGCCTACATGGGCGAGGACGCCATCGGCAGTGCGGCGAACGCCAAGCAGGACCCGGCCGAGAAGAAAATGCTCGAAGACGCGGCGCTGATCGGCCACGCCATGCAACTCGCCTACCTCGGCGAGAAGACCAACAGCAAGGCCCCGCCGGTGTTCAAGGCGTGGATCACCGACCGCGACCTGATCAAGCAGAACATCCCGACCACCGATGTGCGGGTGCTGCTGACCAAATCCCAGCTCAGCGACTTGAGCGATGTGATGAAGCAGATTCTCGATGCGGCCAACGAAGGCCTGATTTCACCGACGGAAATGTTCAATCGCCTGCGTTCGGTGGCGGCGACCATGGGCGCCGATCCCAATCAGCTGAAGCAGAACGGCAACGCCAAACTGGCGGACATGGGCGTGCTCGGCGAGTACCTCGAAGACCTGCCCTATCAGAGCGAAGTGCTGAACCTGGATGAAGAGACCTGGAAGAGCTGGGACGGTCTTGCGCAAGAGAAATTCATCCGCACGCTGAACACCAAACTGCGGCATTACCAGCGTTACAACGCGGATGTCGACCGTTGGGTCGCTTTAGCCAAGGACAGTGATGCACGGGACAACGTGTATCCCGTGCCACTGGAAATGATGCCTTAACGAGACGCCGATGCTCGATATCAAGAACCTGCTGGTGCGCCGTGGTGAAGGCGCACAGGCTCATCACGTGCGACTGCCGCACTTGCAGGTCGGTGCCGGAGAAATCCTCGCCATCACCGGCGAGAGCGGCAGCGGCAAAAGCACGTTGCTCGAAGCCATCGGCCTGTTGCTCGCGCCGATTGAACTCGAGCGCTTTCGCCTGGGCGCGGCGCACGCTCAAGACATTGCCCAACTGCTGGCCACTGACGACCAGCCGGCGCTTGCAACCGTGCGTTCACGGCACTTGGGATTCATTTTGCAGAGCGGCGGCTTGCTGCCGTTCCTGAGCGTGCGGGATAACATCAGCCTGCCGCGCCGGTTGCTCGGGATGCCGGCAAAGAGCGAGCACATCGACCATGCGGTTGACGTGTTGCGCCTGCAAGGGTTGCTGGATAAACAACCCCAGGCCTTGTCGATCGGCGAGCGTCAGCGCGTTGCCTGCGTGCGCGCCATTGCCCATGAACCGCTGTTGCTGTTGGCCGACGAGCCGACCGCCGCGCTCGACCCCCACAGCGCCCGGCGCTTGTTCGAGTTGCTATTGAGCCTGGTGTCGAGCATGGGCCTGAGCGCGCTCGTTGTGTCCCATGACTGGGCCTTGCTGAAAGATTTCGGCTTGCCGCGACTCGGCGCCATCAGCCGTCAGGGAGAGACACTGTTTGAACCGATGGACTGATCGCTTGCGCCTGCTGGGCTCACTGGCGCTGCAAGACCTCTGGCACGACCGCAAGGTCTCGCTGTGCATCGCCGCGTCCCTGGTGGCGGTGATTGCGCCGTTGTTGCTGCTGTTCGGGCTCAAGCACGGGGTGGTCAGCCAGTTGCAGGACGAACTGCTGCGCGACCCGCGCAACCTTGAAGTGAAGATGCTCAGCAACGGCAACTACGACACGGCCTGGATCGAGCGTTTGCGCCTGCGCCCCGAAACCGGTTTTGCCCTCGGCCAGACGCGTTCGCTCAATACCCAGGCTGACCTGCTGATCGGCATGCAACGGTTTGTCGAAGGCGCGGAAATCATTGCCACGCAACCGGGCGACCCACAACTGAACCTGGCGTCGCTTACCCCCGTTGGCAATCAAGTGATCCTCAGCGCCAGCGCCGCGCAGCGCTTGCAGGCCAAGGTCGGCGACAGTGTGCAGCTGCGAGCCTTGCGCCGTCTGGAAGGTGTTAACGAGCGCGGCGAAATGACACTGACAGTGCTGGCGGTGCTCGACGGCGCCCGCTTCGGCCGCGCGGCCGGGTTTGTCGCCCCGCCGCTGCTGCTGGATCTGGAGCGCTTTCGCGACGGTTATCAGGTCAGGGCGTTCGGCGTTATCACCGGCAAGCCTCTGGGCGATCTGCAACCGCTGTACGCCCGCGCCCGCGTCTATGCGCGCGACATCGATCAGGTCGCGCCGCTGGAGCACTGGCTCAACGAACAACACATCGAAACCTCAAGCCGGCTGGCCGACATCGACAACGTCAAAGCCATCAACCATGTGCTGGGGCTGATCTTCGGCGTGATCGCTGTGGCCGCACTGATCGGCTGCGTGGCGTCGATGGTCGGCGCATTCCTGGCCAACATCGACCGCAAGCGCAAAAGCCTGGCGGTCTTGCGTCTGCTGGGTTTCAAGCGCAGGGCCGTCGGCGGTTTCGTGGTCCTGCAGGCGTTGGTGCTGAGCCTTGCGGGCTACGTCGGCGGGCTGGGGTTTTATGCCGTCGGCAGCCATTTATTCGACTACTTGCTCGGCAGCAGCCAGGCCACCGGCACCTTCGTTTGCCACATCACTGTCTGGCATGGCCTTGCCGCCCTGCTCCTGACTTTTTTGGTCGCTGCATTGGTGGCCGTGATCGGTGCCCTGCGAGCCATCAACATCCAACCTGCGGAGAGTCTGCGTGAGCTATAAACGTTTTGGCTTGCTGTTGCCCCTGAGCCTCGGCTACCTGCTCGACGCCTCGGCGGCGGGCTGGGAGGAGAAGTTTTACAACCCGATGCCGGACGCCGCCGACGTGGTGTTGCCGATGCCCTGCGAAGGCTCGATGGTATTTCGCAAGGTGTTTATTCCGGTGGCCGGGCCGCTCGACGATTACCCGATCAATATTGGTCAGGACGGCGCGGAGTATGGCTACGTCGAACAGACCCGCCCGACCTTTATCGCCGGCAGTTTTACCGGGGCCAAGAACGACAAGTCCCGCTACTACCTGATGGCCAAATACGAAATGAGTCAGTTGCAATACGCTGCGCTGACCGAAGCAACCTGCCCCACCGCCGCCACCAAAATGCGCGTGCCGCAAACCGCAGTGAGCTGGGTACAAGCCATCGACGCCGCCGACAAGTACAACCTGTGGCTGCGCAAAAACGCCGCCGACAAGTTGCCCAAGGAAGACGGCGCACAGGGTTTCCTGCGCCTGCCGACTGAAGTCGAGTGGGAGTTTGCCGCGCGCGGCGGGCTGGAAGTCGGTGCCGCGGAATTCCGTGATACACACTACCCGATGCCGGACGGCATCAACGCCTACGAGTGGTTCGCCGGGGCGCAATCGTCCAACGGCAAAGTGCAGTTATCCGGCCTGCAAAAGCCCAACCCGCTGGGTCTGCACGACATGCTCGGCAACGTCGACGAAATGATGTTCGAGCCGTTTCGCCTGAACAAACTTGATCGCCAGCACGGTCAGGCCGGCGGCTATGTGGTCCGTGGCGGCAACTACCTGACCGCCCAGGCCGACCTGCGCACGGCGTTGCGCAAGGAAGAGCCGTATTACAACGCCGACGGCCAGGTGAAAAACAAAACCACCGGCCTGCGCCTGGTCATGGTGTCGCCGACCCTGACGTCTCGCGAACGGGTCGCCAGCATCGAAAGCAGCTGGAAAAAACTCGGCACCGGCAGCAAGGAAGCCGAATCCGCCGACAAAGGCACGGTGCAATCCCTGAACAGCCTGGCCTCGGGCGTCGAAGACAAAGCCCTCAAGGAAAAACTCAAGGCCCTGGAGAACCAGCTGCGCGCCAGCAACCAGCAGCAGGAAGAAACCCGCGACCAGGCGATTCGCGCCAGCCTCAACCTGGGCGCATTCCTGTGCACCAAGATGCTCGACGACGGCCAGTACGTGGACTTCCTGCAAAAGAACTACAAGCTCAACTGCGAAAGCGCGGACAAAGACGCCAGTTGCGACATGCGCAAAGGCAAGCTCGACGAGCAGAAGGATCGCCTGCACAAACTCAGCCGTTACTACGCCAGCAGTCTGGTGGAATCGGCGACCTTGTACGGCCAGCCATTGCTTGAAACGCAAGTCCCGGTGATGGAAGAAATCATCACCCGCAACAAACAGCTGCAAGACCTCAAACCTTACTTGCGCACCCACTGGGCCAATCAGAAGGCGTTCCTGCAAAAGCAGAAGATCGACACTGAAGCCTGGCTGAACAGCTGCAAAACCGTTACTCAATAACTCACCTTAATAACAACACGTCAACACCGTCACCGAGGAGTTTCACCATGTCGCGCAGCCTTTGGACTCGCTTCAAGCTACAGATCGCTTTCGTACTGGCCGGCAGCCTGCTGCTGACCGGTTGCGCCAACACCGGTAGCTCCATGCTCGGCGACAACGAGGGGGCCGACCCGCGCCTGACCCAGGGCCAAGATTCAGAGTTCTTCAGCAAGTCCGGCTATCAGGCCTGCGCCATGGGCGCCGGTGTCGGCATCCTCGCTTGCGCGCTGTCCAACAGCAACAACAAAGCCGTGTGCGCCGTCGCCGCCGGTATTACCGCGTGCGGCGTGGCCATGGGTGCGAACTACTATCTGGATCAGCGTCGCAGCGAATACGCCGACACCACCACCCGCTTGGCTAAAATGAACAGCGACGTCGAACAAGACACCCAGAACGTGATCGCCCGTACCGCGACCGCTCAGCAAGTGATCAAGGATGACCAGGCGCAAATCGCCCAGATCAAAAAGGACATCGCCAACAAGAAAGTCGACAAGGCCAAGGCCCAGGTGCAAATCGCCGAGATCGATTCGAACATCGCACGCCTGCGTAAAGACCTCGGCAACATGCGCATCAAAGTCACCGAGTACACCAAAGTGGCAGACGCCGAGCGTGCACAAGGCGCCGCCGGCGCCGAGATCAAGCAGGTGGACATGAACATTATGAAAATGAACCAGAAAGTCGCCGCCCTGCAGAAGGAAGTCGACGGTCTGTACAGCCAACGCTCTGCAATCACCCTGGGCTAAGCACATGACGCTACGACAACTGGCGGTCCTCACCGCCGTCCTGGCCTTGAGCGGTTGCGCGACCAAGCCGGGCGAATGCGATGCGACCAATCGCGACAGCAGCATGCTGACCAAGATGAACTGCGACTACTCCGGTGGCTACAGCGATCAGGTCAAGCAGAAGGAACTGGCCCTGAGCGAGTCCCGTCAGCAAAACGCAATGTTCCGTCAGGTGTACGAGAACATTCAGGCCCAGCAGCTGAGCACCAAAACCGACCTGGCCAGCCAGCAGAAATCCCAGGCGGCGCTGAATCAGTCGCTGGGGCAGCTGCTGACCTCGCTCAAAGCACGGCATGGCAATGAAAGCCAGGTGCAGAAGCAGATTGCCGGGCTTGAGCAGCAACTCAAGGCTTCGCAGGCTGCGCCAACGACCAAAGCCACTCCAGCGACGCTGAAGGCCAAGCAGGAAGAGCTGAAGGCGTTGCAGAAGAAGGTCAATCAGCTGCAATTCAGCCTCGGCTACGAAGAGTAACTTTTCACCCCGCAGGCCTCCTGATGGAGGCCTGCACTTTTTTCAGGAATCGTCGTCATGCAGCGGGTCATCAGGGATGCGCAAGCCACACCGGAGGGGATGAGTGCGCTGCAAGCCAAAGTCGCCCTCATCCAGAAACACTTTCCGCCGACCGTCGCCAGCCTTTTTGCCATCCCGCGGATGGGCAGCGGCGACGTGCTGGAATGGTGGACCGAACTGGGTGGGCAACCTACGCCCTACGCTGACCTCAACGAGGACGCGCAACGACGTTTGCTGGAAACCTATGAAGTGCGCCAGACGTCCCTCGGACAGCTGGCGGACGAACTGCAAAGACGCGGTCAACCGACGGAAGCCGAAGACCTGCGCAGCCTGCTCGGCACACCGGAGCTGGACAAACTCTACAGCCTCAACGGTGAGCCATTGGTGGTGCGCTGGAACCAGCGCCCGCCCAAACCGATCGTACCGCCGGTTGTTCCGCTGGTGCCGGTTGTTCCGCCATCGCGTCGTGGCTGGTGGATCGCGGCGGCCTTGCTCGCGTTGTTGTTGCTGCTTCTGGCGCTGTGGCTTTGGTGGTTCTTGCACCGTGAGCCGGTTGTCGTGGCTCCACCGGTTGCGCCGGTTGCGCCCGTGGTGACGCCCGCCGAGAAACCGGTTGAGCCTGTTCCCGAGCCTGTCGTGGAACCGGAACCTGCTCCGGAACCAGAGCCCGTGCCCGAACCAGCACCAGTGCCGGCACCCAAGCCGGTCCCACCACCAAAACCGGTCGTGGCCGCGCCGCCACCACCACCGCCGCCACCTCCAGCCCCGACGCTGGACAACTACGCATGCCGCAAAAAAGCGCCTGATGCCGTGCCCCCGCAATTTGTGGTAGTACTCGACACCTCGGGCTCGATGGACTTGAACATCAAGTCGGTGAAAGCCGACGAGGACTGGTTCTTCGGCAATGAGATGAACAAGTACCTGGACCCGAACCGCACCATGCAGATCTTCGCCAAGCCCAGCCGCATGGACGTCGCCAAGGACTCGCTGGCCGGCATGATCAATGGACTGGACCCGAAGATCAACACGCGCCTGATCACCTTCGCCGGTTGCGAAAGAACACCGGACCAGGGCGTGTTCAAGTTTGGCGATCGTCAGCGGTTGATCAACGGGATTCGCGGTCTGGTTCCCGACGACGGCACCCCGCTGGCCGACAGCCTGGCCTACGCCGCCAGCACGGTCGACGGACGCAATAACGATGCAGTGATCGTGATGTTTGTCGACGGTGAGGACGGTTGTCAGAAAGACGCTTGCGCGGTGTCCCGCCGAATCGCCAAGGAACAGCCGCGCCTGCGGGTCAACGTGGTGAAAATCGGTGCCGGTGGCCCGTCACGTTGCATCGCTGAAAACACCGGTGGCCGGGTTTACAACAGCACCAATGCGGCGGAGCTGGGTAGCCAGCTGAAACAGGCAACCAAGGAAGTGTCCAGCAATGCCAAGTGCAACTGACTTGGGAACAGATCCTGAATTGAGGTGACCCCATCGCGAGCAGGCTCGCTCCCACACTGGATTTGTGATCGACACAAAACCCTGTGGGAGCGAGCCGGCTCCGGGCGGCGTTCCGACGATAGCTATTTCAGAGGCGCCTCAACGAAACCGGTCAACCTCGTGACGCAAGTCCGCCGCGAGCTTCTCCAACTCTTTGGCCGTCACGGCCAGGTTCGACACCACTTCGCGCTGCTCACTGTTGGCCAATGCAATGCTTTGCAGGTTGCTGCTGAGCAATGTCGCGGTGCTGCTCTGCTCCTGGGTCGCGGTGGTGATCGCCGCAAATTGCTGACCGGCCGAGCGGCTTTGCTCATCGATCCGCGCCAGGGCCGAAGCCACGTTGGCGTTGCGCGACAGGCCTTCCTGCATCAACAGGTTGCCCTGCTCCATGGTGCTGATGGCGTTACCGGTTTCCTGCTGAATGCTTTGGATCATGCCGGAAATTTCGTCGGTCGCTTCGCGAGTGCGTGAGGCCAGGTTACGAACTTCATCGGCCACGACGGCAAAACCACGCCCCTGCTCACCGGCACGGGCGGCTTCGATGGCGGCATTCAGCGCCAGCAGGTTGGTTTGATCGGCAATCGAGGTAATCACCCCGACAATGCCACCGATTTCCTGGGAGCGCTGACCCAAGGTATTGATCACCGTCGCCGTGCTGTTCAGCGCTCCAGCAATTTGTTCCAGGGACGAGGACGCTTCGTCCATCGACGTGCGACCGATCTGGGTTTGCTGTGCGTTTTCTTGAGCCAGACGCTGAGTGCTGCCCATGTTGTCGGCAATGTTCAGGGACGTTGCGCTGAACTCTTCCACGGCGCCGGCCATGCTGGTGATTTCGCCCGACTGCTGCTCCATCCCTTCATAGGCGCCACCGGACAGACCGGACAAGGCCTGGGCACGGCTGTTGACCTCTTGCGAGGCCTTGCGGATGTGCTCGACCATGGTCGACAGCGCCTGGCTCATCTGGTTGAACGCGCGGGCCAACTGACCGATTTCGTCATTGCTCGATACGTTCAAACGCACGCTCAAATCACCGGCGCCCAAGGCTTCGGCCTGACGCACCAGATCACCCAGCGGCGCGAGTTTGCTGCGCAACAGCCAGACCGCCGCTCCCACAGCGATCAACATCGCCAGCAGACTGCCAATCGCCAATTGAATGCCGACACTCCAGGTCACGGCACGAATTTCGGTTTTCGGCATGCTCGCCACCACCGACCACGGGCCGCCTTCAAACGGCACGGCAATGCTGTAGAAATCTTCGGACTTGTCGCTCCAGAACTCGCCCTTGCCCGGCGTTTTCGCCAAACCAACGATGGTCGGCGTCGCCTGATCCAGCGCTTGTACGCCCGCGATCGGCACCAGCCATTTGCCTTGGTCATCGAGCAACGCCAGGGAGCCGGTCTGGCCGATACGGAAGCGCTTGAGGTTGGCAAACTGCGCGTTCTGCGCGTCGGTGTAGTCGAATCCTACGAATAGAACAGCAATCACCTTACCGCCGCTGTCACGTACGGGGGTGTACTGAGTCATGTAGGAGCGTTCGAACAGCAAGGCGCGTCCGACGTAGGCCTGCCCCGCCATCAAGCGGGCATAGGCCGGGTTCGCGTGATCGAGCAGCGTGCCGATGGCTCGGGTGCCGTCCTGTTTGCTCAGGGACGTGCTGACCCGAATGAAGTCTTCGCCGCTGCGCACAAACACAGTCGCAACGCCGGCGGTCATTTGCTTGAACTCGTCCACTTCCTTGAAGTTGTTGTTCAGCACTTCGCTGCCCAGGTGCAGGCCCGGGGTCTGAGTGCCCGCCACGGCCACCGGCTCGTCCGGATGCACGCTCAACCCTGCGCTGAAGCGTTTCTCGAACAGACCGGCCAAGCGCTGGGTGCTTTCGCGCAACGTGCCGTGAAAGGTGCTCAACTGATCAGCCAGCAAACGGGCTTCACTGGCCAGGTGTTCTTCGCGGGTCGCGAGGTTGGCGGTGTCCAGCGAACGCAGGGCGAACACCGTACTGCCGCTGATGACAATCGCCAGTATCACGGCAAGCGCAAGACCAAGCTGTGAGGCGATCCGGGCACGAGGTTGAGACATGACAGCTCCTGGCCGAGCGACCGGATCTTCCTTGATCTGGCTGCACACTCAGCAAAATTCTAATAATGGGAATTGCGTCGAACCTGCACGAAGGTTCCACCTGCATTTTCGGCGGGAAAACGGAATACTTGAGTAATTAACCGGGATATGGCTCAAGGCCGCCATTGCGGCGGCTCTATCGATTCAGCCCAAGTGTTGAACGTCGGGCAATTCCATGGCTCGGGCTTCGCCTTGCAGGAAGTCGCTGAGCCTGCGCAAACGCTCACCTCCGGGGCGGGTTTTCGGCCAGACCAGGTAATATTTCTCACCGCTGGCGACGGCCGTCGGCCACGGCAGACTCAGACGTCCCTGAGCCACATCCTCCGCCACCATCAGCAGATCGCCCATGGACACGCCATAACCTCGGGCGGCGGCGATCATGCCCAGTTCCAGCGTGTCGAACACCTGCCCGCCCTTGAGCGACACCTGATCCGCCAACCCCATGCGTTCCAGCCAATTGCGCCAGTCGCGACGATCCGGTGTCGGGTGCAGCAGTTCGGCATTGGCCAGCCGCGCGACATCCCACGGTTGATCCTGCAGAAGATTCGGCGCACCGACTGGAATCAGCTCTTCCGGGAACAGGAAACTCGCCTCCCAGTCCGGCGGAAAATGCCCGTTGCTGAGGATGACGGCGCAGTCGAACGGTTCATGGTTGAAGTCCACCGAGTCGACGTCCATCCAGGCGCTGGTCAATTGCACCTCGTTGCCCGGCTGCAGGTGCCGAAAGCGGCTGAGCCGTGCCAGCAGCCAGCGCATGGTCAGGGTCGACGGTGCTTTCATGCGCAGGATGTCATCTTCGGCGCGCAAGGTATTGCAGGCCCGCTCCAGGGCGGTGAAGCCTTCGCGAATGCCGGGCAGGATCAACCGCGCCGATTCGGTCAGTTGCAGGTTGCGCCCGCTGCGGTGAAACAGCCGACAGGCAAAATGCTCTTCTAGCGTACGAATGTGCCGACTGACCGCGCTTTGGGTGATCGATAATTCTTCGGCCGCACGGGTAAACGAACTGTGCCGCGCCGCCGCTTCGAATGCGCGCAGGGCATACAAGGGAGGAAGACGACGGGACATTCGGAAAGCTCCTATAGCGGGGTTCGGTCACCCTAGCAGAAACTCTCCAGCATGAGTTTGAATCATGCAACCCATCCTTTTTATCCCTTTGTGCAAACCCCGGAGAGCGCCGAGAATCGACGCTTTCCTGTCCCTCTTTAATTATCGAGCGTGATGACCATGCAGCATCCAGCACGTACCGAACTCTGGGCCATCCTGCGGCTGGCGGGGCCGTTGATTGCCTCGCAGTTGGCGCACATGCTGATGGTCCTCACCGACACCTTGATGATGGCGCGCCTGAGTCCAGAGGCGCTGGCCGGTGGCGGCCTGGGCGCAGCAACTTACTCGTTCGTGTCGATCTTCTGCATTGGCGTGATCGCCGCGGTTGGCACCCTCGTGGCCATCCGTCAGGGTGCGGGCGATATCGTCGGCGCCGCCAGGCTGACCCAGGCCGGGTTATGGCTGGCGTGGTTGATGGCGTTGGTGGCCGGGCTGCTGCTGTGGAACCTCAAACCGGTGTTGCTGCTGTTCGGCCAGACCGAAACCAACGTCCACGCGGCCGGGCAGTTCCTGTTGATCCTGCCGTTCGCCCTGCCCGGCTACCTGAGCTTCATGGCCCTGCGCGGCTTTACCAGCGCCATCGGCCGGGCAACACCGGTGATGGTCATCAGCCTCGGCGGCACCGTGGCCAACTTCCTGCTCAATTACGCCTTGATTACCGGCATGTTCGGTCTGCCGAAACTGGGGTTGATGGGCATCGGGCTGGTGACCGCTGTTGTCGCCAACTGCATGGCGTTGGCGCTGGCCTGGCACATCCGTCGACATCCGGCTTACGACGCTTATCCCTTGCGCCAAGGCCTGTCGCGACCTAACCGTCAATACCTCAAGGAACTGTGGCGCCTGGGTCTGCCGATTGGTGGCACCTACGCGGTGGAAGTCGGACTGTTTGCGTTCGCCGCGCTGTGCATGGGCACCATGGGCAGTACGCAAATGGGCGCACACCAGATTGCCCTGCAAATCGTCTCGGTGGCGTTCATGGTTCCGGCGGGGATTTCCTATGCGATCACCATGCGCATCGGGCAGCACTACGGCGCCGGGCAGCTGCTGAATGCACGGCTGGCCGGACGGGTCGGCATCGCTTTTGGCGCGGCGGCGATGCTTGCCTTCGCCATGGTCTTCTGGTTGCTGCCGAATCAGTTGATCGGTTTGTTCCTGGACCACAACGACCCGGCGTTTCGCGACGTCATCAACCTGGCCGTGAGCCTGTTGGCAGTCGCCGCGTGGTTCGAGCTGTTCGACGGCACGCAAACCATCGCCATGGGCTGCATTCGCGGGCTCAAGGATGCCAAGACCACGTTCCTGGTGGGTTTGGGGTGCTATTGGCTGATCGGCGCGCCGGCCGCCTGGTGGATGGCCTTCCATTTGAATTGGGGGCCGACAGGCGTCTGGTGGGGATTGGCGCTGGGGCTGGCGTGCGCGGCGGTGAGTCTGACGCTGGCGTTTGAGTGGAAGATGAAGCGGATGATTCGGCAGGAGCCTGCGCCGCGGAATAGTTTCCCGGTCGCCCAGCCTGACTGAGACCCCCTATGGGAGCGAGCCTGCTCGCGATTGCGGTCTGTCAGTAAATAACTATGTCAACTGACACACCGCTATCGCGAGCAGGCTCGCTCCCACATTTGTTCGTGGTTAGCTCACGATTTCCAGGGCGGGCTGCTGACTGCTGCCAAAGCTCAAATACTCAACCAACTCCGCCAACGGCAACGGCTTGCTGATCAAATATCCCTGCACCTGATCGCAGCCAAACCCGCGCAACAGATCCAGTTGCTCCGGCGTTTCTACGCCTTCGGCGACCACTTCAAGATTGAGGTTGTGCGCCAGGTTGATCATCGCGTGGACCAGTTTGCGATTTTCTTCGCGCTGTTCCATGCCGCCGACAAAGCTCTTATCAATCTTCAGCAAGGTAATCGGCAGGCTGTTGAGGTGCACAAACGAAGAGAAACCGGTGCCGAAGTCGTCCAGGGAAAAGCGCACACCCAGACGCCCCAGGGCATCCATGGTCTGCTTCACCAGATCGCTGCGGCGCATCACCGCGGTTTCAGTCAGTTCGAATTCCAGCCATTGCGCCTCGACACCGCGCTCGGTAATCAGCCGGCTCAGGGTCGACAACAATTGGCTGTCCTGAAACTGCCGGAACGACAGGTTGATCGCCATGTGCAACGCCGGCAAACCCCGTTCGCGCAACGCTTGCATGTCGCGCAAGGCGCGGGAAATCACCCAGTAACCCAGCGGCACGATCAAACCGCTCTGCTCGGCCAGCGGCACGAACTCACTGGGTGGCAGCAAGCCGCGCTCGCCATGGCGCCAGCGCACCAAGGCTTCGAGGCCGACGATCTGCCCGTCCTCAAGGTTCAGGCGAGGCTGGTAATGCAGTTCCAGTTCATCCCGGCGCAACGCCCGGCGCAGCTCGCTTTCGAGATCGGCGATGCTGCGGGCATTGCGATTGATGCGTTCGTTGAAGATGTGAAAGGTACAGCCCTGAGTACTTTTGGCTTGTTGCATGGCGATGTGTGCGTGCCACATCAGCGGGTCGGCGCCGGCCTGGGCCCGGGCGTGGGCAATACCGAGGCTGGAACCGATCAACAGGCTTTCGCCGTCGACCCAGTAAGGCTCGGCCAGCGCTTCGGTAATGCGCTCGGCCATCCATTCGGCGCGTTGAGGCGCACGGCGGGTGTCGATCAGCAGGGCGAACTCATCACTGCCCAGTCGTGCCAGCTGATCGCCGGCCTCAAGCTGGCTTTTCAGCCGCGCGACTACTTGCAGGATCAACCGGTCACCGGCCTGGTGACCGAGGGCATCGTTGGCGTGACGGAAGTTGTCGAGATCAAGGTGACCGAGGGCCAGGCCGCGGCCGTCGTTTTCCGCCAGGCGCGCCGCCAGCAAGGTCTGGAAACCCTGGCGATTGGCGATGCCGGTGAGCGGGTCTTGCTCAGCCAGGCGCTGCAGGGTGTTTTCCAGCACGCCACGCTCGCGCACATGCCGCAGGCACCGGCGCAACATGCCGGGATCAAGGTGATCGCGTACCAGCCAGTCGCTCACCCCATCGGGCGGCGCCAGTGGCTCGTGCTCGAGCAGCAATACCGTCGGCAGGCTGCAACGGCCAGGTAGAGGTTGAAGCGCTGGAATCGTCAACAACACCGCGTTGCGGTTGTCATCGAACAGACTGCTGACTGACTCCCAGCTCGGTGCGCTGATGAGCACGGTCGAGCTCCCCATCGGAGCCAGACACTCGCGCAACAACGCTGCCCACGCTGGCTCTTCGGCCAGTAGCAGCAAACGCAAGGGTTCGACAGGCGTAGACAAGCTAGCTCCCTAGACTCTGCAAAGATGTAGGCGGCGGGCATTATGCAGCGCCGGTAACCAATGACCAAATGACCTCGGTTATCAAACGCGGCTTTGTATCTTGAATTACGAACATTAGACGCAAATTCACCGCGCATCCTGCGTGAAAGTATCAAAACCGGCAAATATAGATAGCGTGCTGCGTCACAAGTCGGAGAGAGCAGCACAAATCGCTGAGCCTGTTAAAATGCCGGCCCATTTCGCAAACGACTCCCTGATTTCGTATGTCCCGACTCAATCCCCGGCAGCAAGAAGCCGTGAGCTACGTCGGCGGCCCTCTTTTGGTGCTCGCCGGTGCAGGCTCCGGCAAGACCAGCGTGATCACGCGCAAGATCGCCCACTTGATCCAGAATTGCGGCATCCGCGCCCAGTACATCGTCGCCATGACCTTTACCAACAAGGCCGCGCGGGAGATGAAGGAACGGGTCGGCACCTTGCTCAAGGGCGGCGAAGGCCGCGGCCTGACCGTCTGTACCTTCCACAATCTGGGACTGAACATCATCCGCAAGGAACACGTGCGGCTGGGCTACAAGCCAGGTTTCTCGATCTTCGACGAGACCGATGTCAAAGCCCTGATGACCGACATCATGCAGAAGGAATACTCGGGCGACGACGGCGTCGACGAGATCAAGAACATGATCGGCTCGTGGAAAAACGACCTGATCCTGCCGCCCGAAGCCCTGGAAAACGCGCGCAACCCCAAGGAACAGACCGCCGCCATCGTCTACACCCACTATCAGCGCACGCTCAAGGCGTTCAACGCGGTGGACTTCGACGACCTGATCCTGCTGCCGGTGAAGCTGTTCCAGGAACACGCCGACATCCTCGAAAAATGGCAGAACAAAGTCCGCTACCTGCTGGTGGACGAATACCAGGACACCAACGCCAGCCAGTATTTGCTGGTGAAGTTGCTGATCGGCACGCGCAACCAGTTCACCGTGGTGGGTGATGACGACCAGTCGATCTATGCCTGGCGCGGCGCTCGCCCGGAAAACCTGATGCTGCTCAAGGACGATTACCCGTCCCTGAAAGTGGTGATGCTGGAGCAAAACTATCGCTCCACCAGCCGCATCCTGCGCTGCGCCAACGTGCTGATCTCGAACAACCCGCACGAGTTCGAAAAGCAGCTGTGGAGCGAGATGGGCCACGGCGACGAGATTCGCGTGATCCGTTGCCGCAACGAAGACGCCGAAGCCGAGCGTGTGGCCGTGGAATTGCTGACCCTGCACCTGCGCACGGACCGGCCGTACAGCGATTTTGCGATCCTGTACCGCGGCAACTACCAGGCCAAGCTGATCGAGCTGAAGCTGCAACACCACCAGATTCCGTATCGCCTCTCTGGCGGCAACAGCTTTTTCGGACGTCAGGAAGTGAAGGACCTGATGGCCTACTTCCGCCTGATCGTGAACCCGGACGACGACAACGCCTTCCTGCGGGTGATCAACGTCCCACGTCGGGAGATCGGTTCGACCACGCTGGAAAAGCTCGGCAACTACGCCACCGAACGCAAAATCTCGATGTACGCCGCCACCGACGAAATCGGTTTGGGCGAGCATCTGGATACGCGCTTCACCGATCGACTGTCGCGCTTCAAGCGCTTCATGGACAAGGTCCGCGAGCAGTGCGCCGGCGAAGACCCGATCTCGGCGCTGCGCAGCATGGTCATGGACATCGACTACGAGAACTGGCTGCGCACCAACAGCTCCAGCGATAAGGCCGCCGATTACCGCATGGGTAACGTCTGGTTCCTGATCGAGGCGTTGAAGAACACCCTCGAAAAAGACGAAGAAGGCGAGATGACCGTCGAAGACGCCATCGGCAAACTCGTCCTGCGCGACATGCTGGAACGTCAGCAAGAAGAGGAAGACGGCGCCGAAGGTGTGCAGATGATGACCCTGCACGCCTCCAAAGGTCTGGAATTCCCCTACGTGTTCATCATGGGCATGGAAGAGGAAATCCTCCCGCACCGCTCCAGTATCGAAGCCGACACCATCGAAGAAGAACGTCGGCTGGCCTACGTCGGAATTACCCGAGCGCGCCAGACGCTGGCCTTCACCTTCGCCGCCAAGCGTAAGCAATACGGCGAGATCATCGACTGCGCACCGAGCCGCTTTCTTGATGAGCTGCCGCCGGACGACCTGGCCTGGGAAGGCAACGACGACACACCGGTTGAAGTCAAAGCCGTTCGCGGGAATACCGCATTGGCGGATATACGCGCGATGTTAAAGCGCTAGAATCGACTACTTTTTAACCAGCCTTAGACGCACAGCCGTCCTTAGAGGAAAGCTTCATGGAAGCACTGCACAAGAAAATTCGCGAAGAAGGCATCGTGCTTTCCGATCAGGTCCTGAAAGTCGACGCCTTTCTGAACCACCAGATCGACCCGGCCCTGATGAAGCTGATCGGCGACGAATTCGCCACGCTGTTCAAGGATTCGGGCATCACCAAGATCGTCACCATCGAAGCCTCGGGCATTGCGCCGGCGATCATGACCGGTCTGAACCTCGGCGTACCGGTGATTTTTGCGCGCAAGCATCAGTCCCTGACCCTGACCGAAAACCTGCTGTCGGCGACGGTTTACTCGTTCACCAAGCAGACCGAAAGCACCGTGGCGATCTCCCCGCGCCACCTGACCAGCAGCGATCGCGTGCTGATCATCGATGACTTTTTGGCCAACGGTAAGGCGTCGCAAGCGCTGATCTCGATCATCAAACAGGCCGGCGCTACCGTCGCGGGTTTGGGTATCGTGATCGAGAAGTCGTTCCAGGGCGGCCGTGCGGAACTGGATGCTCAGGGTTATCGCGTTGAATCCCTGGCCCGCGTTCAGTCGCTGGCTGGCGGTGTCGTAACCTTCATCGAGTAACCCGCAACACCGCATTTCCCCTGTGGGAGCCAGCCTGCTGGCGATGGCCGTCTGTCAGTCATGAAGGTTTTGACTGACACGACGCCATCGCCAGCAGGCTGGCTCCCACAGTTGTTTTGTGTTGGCTGTTATGGCGCGGTGGCTTTGAGGCCGGTGAGCAATAGCCGCTGAAACAAATCCTCTTTCAGCCCTTCCGGGCTGGTCAGCTGCATCCGTTCCAGATGCTCGGGAAACGATGAAGGCTCTGGCGCATCGAGCGCTGCCTTGCCCAGTTCCAGAATCTCCGTGAGCTTGAACTTGCTCTTCAGCCAATTCAGCGCCCGCAATAGATCCTTCTCCTCAGCGGTGAAATCACAGCCCAACGGATACTCTGGAAACAACTGCGGATGCCGTGCCTGAATGGCCTGCAAGCGCTGCGGACTGTTGTCGGCGAAGCGTGGATCAATACGGAAATTCTTCGGTAACTTGTCGGCTGCCTGAGCCTGTTCGATCAACCCCGGCTGAAAACGGGAGTCGCTGATATTCAGCAACGCCTCGATCACCGCCGCATCGGTCTTGCCCCGCAGATCGGCGATGCCGTACTCGGTGATCACGATGTCTCGCAGGTGTCGCGGGATCGTGCAATGGCCGTACTCCCAGACAATGTTCGAACTGACCTCACCGCCTGATTCGCGCCAGCTGCGCAGAAGCAACACCGAACGCGCCCCTTCCAGTGCATGCCCTTGCGCTACGAAGTTGTATTGCCCGCCGACACCGCTGAGCACTCGCCCGTCTTCGAGCTGATCGGCCACGCCTGCACCCAGCAAGGTCATGGTAAACACGGTGTTGATGAAACGCGCATCAAGGCGCTGCAAGCGTTTGAGTTCTTCCTGACCGTAGAGCTCATTGATGTAGCTGATGCGGGTCATATTGAATTCGAGCCGCTTGCTGTGCGGCAGCTCGCGCAGGCGCTCATAGAAACTGCGCGGCCCAAGGAAGAAACCGCCATGCACCGAAATGCCGTCAGTTTGCGCGGCTTCATCCAGCGTGCCGGCATTCGCCTGTTGCTGGGTCGGCACATCCGGATAGACCTTGCGCCGCACGATCCCGGCGTCGGCCAGCACCAGCAAGCCGTTGACGAACATTTCGCTGCAACCGTAAAGGCCCTTGGCGAAAGGTTCGACGCCGCCTTCGCGGTCGATGAGTTGTGCCCATTGGCTGAGATTGATATCCGCCAGCAATGCCTTGTAACCGACATTGTCAGCTTGCCGCGCCAGCAGCGCAGCGGTCAGGGCATCACCCATGGCGCCGATGCCGATCTGCAAGGTGCCGCCGTCGCGCACCAGCGTGCTGGCGTGCAGCCCGATGAAGTGATCCTGGAAGCCCACCGGCATGTTCGGCGTGGAGAACAGCGTGGTGCTGTCCTTCTCGTCGATCAGCAGGTCGAACGTGTCGATACCGATTTCAGCATCGCCGGGCATGTACGGCAAATCGTTGTGCACCTGCCCCACCAGCAGGATCGTCTCCCCCGCCGCCCGACGCTTGGCAATCATCGGGAACAGGTCGAGGGTGATGTCCGGGTTGCAGCTCAGGCTCAGGCGGTCGGGGTGCTCGCTGTGGCTCGCCACCAATTGCGCCACCAGGTTCAATCCGGCGGCGTTGATGTCTCGAGCGGCGTGGCTGTAATTACTGCTGACGTAATCCTGCTGGGCCTGTGCGCTGTGGAGCAGGCTGCCGGGCTGCATGAAGAATTGCTGAACATGGATGTTGGACGGCAGGCTGTCGCGATGCAGGTCGGCCAGGAAATCCAGTTCCGGATAATCGCCAAACACCCGCTCGATGAAGGGCTCGAGAAAGCGCTTTTGCAAACCGTCGCCCAACGCTGGACGACCGAGGCATAGCGCGGTGTAGATCGTCAGCTGCCGTTCGGGCAACTGCGCGATGCGTTGAAACAGCGCGTTGACGAAGTGGTTGGGTTTGCCCAGACCGAGGGGCAGGCCCATGTGGATATGCGCCGGCAACCGTGCCAAGACATCATCGACCGCTTGCTCGATAGAACACAGCTGCACCATCTGATCCTCCCTTACATTCCGTGAATTGGGGTTGGACCGAGCTTGCCGCGTCTTTGCTGCAATGAACAGTCTCAGCCGTAAATCGCACGCACAAAAAAGCCGCTCGAAAGCGGCTTTTTGATGAAGATGAAGGCTTATTTCAGGCCGGACATCTTCTGGATGGCGCCTTTGAGCTCGGCGTCTGCGCAATCGGCGCAGGTGCCTTTTGGCGGCATCGAGTTGAGACCGGAGATAGCCTTGGCGAGCAGGCCGTCAACACCACCTTCTTTCTTGGCGCGCTCGCCCCAAGCGGCGGCATCACCGATTTTCGGCGCGCCCAACAGGCCGGTGCCGTGGCAAGCGTTGCAGTGTTTGGCAATCACTTCGTCAGGAGTTTTGGCACCACCACCGCCGCCAGCAGATGCCGCGACTTCCATCCCCTTGCACTCTTTACCCTGAACGCAAACCTGGCCGACCGGCTCAAGGCGTTTAGCAATTTCGTCGTTGGTCGCAGCTTGTGCGCCGACTGCCCAAAGGGCCAATACGGTTGCTGGTACGGCCAGCATTTTCATAATTAGATTCACGCGTTCACCCTCAATGGTGGCTAGTCACGCCCACGGCCACGGTTCGCAGGCGGGCGCAAGTATAACGGTAAGCCCGCCACACTGAAACAACCCTAAAGTCGGAGGGGTCTTATGCGTGGCGGAAAAACAACTCGGGCACCTGCGCAATGCTCGCGGGACGCCTCTTTTCTTAGAAATTCGCTGGAGTCGCTGCGCTGATTAGTCGCGCTGGCGCATCGAACGGATTGCGGAAACGGTGCGGTTTAGTACTTTCAAAGTAGTAGCTGTCGCCGGCTTCAAGCACAAAAGTTTCAAGCCCTACCACCAGTTCAAGTCGACCTTCGAGCAAAATCCCGGTTTCCTCGCCCTCATGGGTGAGCATCTCGTCACCGGTGTCGGCGCCTGGCGGGTAGATTTCGTTGAGGAACGCGATGGCCCGGCTCGGATGAGCCCTGCCGACCAGTTTCATGGTCACCGCGCCATCGGAAATATCGATCAGCTCGTTGGCTTTGTAGACGATCTGAGTCGGTTTTTCCTGCAGGATCTCTTCGGAAAAGAACTCGACCATGGACATGGGAATCCCGCCCAGTACCTTCCTCAGCGAACTGATCGAGGGGCTGACGCTGTTCTTCTCGATCATCGAAATGGTGCTGTTGGTGACGCCCGCGCGTTTGGCGAGTTCACGCTGGGAAAGTCCTTTGAGCTTACGGATGGATTGCAGTCGTTCACCGACGTCCAATGCTGGAGCCTCCAGGGATTCAGGTTGTTGGAATATTGAGCGTTATCATGGCGACAGCGTTCAGTATTTACAACACTTGGACCTGAATCCTGTTCGGTGAAGCGACTTTCGGTCGGGACGCTTTGACCTAAGCCCCGGAATAGAGCATTGGCACCCGGCGCAGGTTGCAGAATATCTGGTAAGGAATCGTGCCCGCGGCCGCAGCCACGTCACTGGCGAGAATGTTTTTGCCCCACAACTCGACGGTCGAACCAAGGCCGGCTTGCGGCACATCGGTCAGGTCAATGCAGAGCATGTCCATCGACACCCGGCCAATCAACTGGCTGCGCTGCCCGGCAACCATCACTGGCGTACCGGTCGGTGCCTGACGAGGGTAGCCGTCGGCGTAACCCATGGCCACCACGCCCACGCGCATCGGTTTCTGGGTGATGAATTTGGCGCCATAACCGATCGGCTCGCCAGCCGGCAGTTCACGCACGCAAATCACTTTCGATTCGAGGGTCATCACCGGTTGCAGGCGGGACGCCACGGCATTGGCTTCTTCAAACGGAGTCGCGCCGTAGAGCATGATGCCCGGGCGAACCCAATCACTTGGAATCTGCGGCCAACCAAGCACTGCCGGCGAGTTACGCAGGCTGACCTCTGCCGACAAGCCCTGGCGCGCCGCTTCGAACACAGCAACCTGTTCGGCACTGGCCTGACTGTGCAGCTCATCGGCCCGGGCGAAGTGGCTCATCAGTACAATCTTCGCGACCTTGCCGCTGGCCAGCAGCCGTTGATAGCCCGCCTGATAATCCTTTGGATGCAAGCCCACCCGATGCATGCCCGAATCGAGTTTGAGCCAGACCGTGATCGGCTTGCTCAGTGCAGCGTTCTCGATGGCTTCGAGCTGCCACAGCGAATGCACCACGCACCAGAAGTCATGCTCGACGATCAGCGACAGCTCATCGGCCTCGAAAAAACCTTCCAGCAGCAACACCGGCGCACGAATGCCCGCGGCTCGCAGCTCCAACGCTTCTTCGATGCAGGCCACGGCAAACCCGTCCGCCTCGGCTTCCAGCGCCTGGGCGCAGCGCACCGCGCCATGGCCGTAGGCATCGGCCTTGATCACCGCGAGGGCCTTGGCCCCCGTGACTTCACGGGCGATTTGATAGTTGTGACGCAGGGCTTGAAGGTCGATCAGGGCACGGGCAGGACGCATGGCGGCAGACTTCTGGTCGGGTCATTGGGGAAGAAAAACCGGCGCTGGCTGACGGCGTGAACCGCCAGTAGCAGCACCGGGAGAGGGATCTTTCTGACGGGTTTATGGCAGAGCGGCGACTACCGACAGCTCAACCAGGATTTCCGGTTCGCACAGCTTCGATTCAACAGTGGCACGGGCCGGTGCGACGCCTTTTGGCAGCCACTTGTCCCAGACCGCGTTCATGCCTTCAAAGTGCGCATCAATGTCTTTCAAGTAAATCGTCACCGACAGTAAACGGCTCTTGTCGGTCCCGGCCAAATCCAGCAAACGCTCGATGTTGGCAAGCGTTTCACGGGTCTGCTGTTCAATCCCGGCGTTCATATCGTCGCCGACCTGCCCTGCCAGATACACGGTACCGCTGTGGACTACGATCTGGCTCATGCGCTCATTGGTGAGCTGGCGCTGGATTGACATGTTTTGCGGACTCCTGAATTTTTTTGCCATAACGGGAAATATCGAGGCCTTCGGCGCTGATCTGCGGCGTTTTCTTCGCCATCAGATCGGCCAGCAAGCGACCGGAACCGCACGCCATGGTCCAACCAAGCGTGCCGTGACCCGTGTTCAAAAACAGATTGCTGAACGGCGTAGCACCCACGATCGGCGTGCCGTCCGGCGTAGTCGGACGCAGACCGGTCCAGAAACTCGCCTGGGCCAGATCGCCGCCCTGAGGATAGAGGTCGTTGACGATCATCTCCAGGGTTTCACGCCGACGCGGGTTCAGCGACAGGTCAAAACCGGCTATTTCAGCCATGCCACCGACGCGGATGCGGTTGTCGAAACGGGTAATCGCGACCTTGTAGGTCTCGTCGAGGATAGTCGAAGTCGGGGCCATCGCCGGGTTGGTGATCGGCACCGTCAAGGAATAACCCTTGAGCGGATACACCGGCGCCTTGATACCCAGCGGCTTGAGCAGTTGCGGCGAGTAGCTGCCCAGGGCCAGCACATAGCGATCAGCGGTTTCCAGCTTGCCATCGATCCATACGCCGTTGATGCGATCACCGGCGTAGTCGAGACGCTGAATGTCCTGGTCGAAGCGGAATTCAACACCCAGATTCGCAGCCATCTCGGCGAGCTTGGTGGTGAACATCTGGCAGTCGCCCGTCTGGTCGTTCGGCAGGCGCAGGGCACCCGCGAGGATGCCGGTGACGCTGGCCAGCGCCGGCTCAACGCGGGCAATGCCGGCGCGGTCGAGCAGTTCGAACGGCACGCCGGACTCTTTCAGCACGGCGATGTCTTTCCAGGCGCCGTCGAGTTGGGCCTGGGTGCGGAACAGTTGGGTAGTACCGAGGCTGCGGCCTTCGTAGGCAATGCCGGTTTCGGCGCGCAATTCATCGAGGCAGTCACGGCTGTATTCGGACAGGCGGACCATGCGCTCTTTGTTCACCGCATAACGGCTGGCGGTGCAGTTGCGCAGCATCTGCGCCATCCACAGGTATTGGTCGATGTCAGCGGTGGCCTTGATCGCCAGCGGTGCGTGGCGCTGCAACAGCCACTTGATGGCCTTGAGCGGCACGCCCGGCGCGGCCCACGGCGAGGCATAACCCGGCGAAACCTGCCCGGCGTTGGCGAAACTGGTCTCCATGGCAGCTGCCGGCTGACGGTCCACGACCACCACTTCAAACCCGGCACGCGCCAGATAATAGGCACTGGTAGTACCGATGACGCCGCTACCCAAGACCATAACGCGCATTTTCATATCCCTCATCGCGGCTTGCCGCTGACGTTCGTAGTTGTCGAGCATTGATGTGCGCAGTGTAAAAAAGATTAGGCAGTGCTTTTCACTATATAAGTGCCTATATTTGGCGAGAATTCTCGGCAAAAACGCTTTTCACGGAGGCGCATCCCCTATGCGTACCAACACTCAGACCAAACGTGAGCTGGACAAGATCGACCGCAACATCCTGCGGATCCTGCAAGCGGACGGGCGTATCTCCTTCACCGAGCTGGGGGAAAAGGTCGGGCTCTCGACCACGCCGTGTACCGAGCGGGTCCGGCGGCTGGAGCGCGAAGGGATCATCATGGGCTACAACGCCCGGCTCAATCCGCAGCACCTCAAGGGTAGTCTTCTGGTATTCGTCGAGATCAGTCTCGACTACAAATCCGGCGATACTTTCGAAGAGTTCCGACGCGCGGTCCTGAAGCTTCCACACGTGCTGGAGTGCCATTTGGTGTCAGGGGATTTCGACTATCTGGTGAAAGCGCGGATTTCCGAGATGGCCTCGTACCGCAAACTGCTGGGCGACATCCTGCTCAAGCTGCCGCATGTGCGCGAATCCAAGAGCTACATCGTGATGGAAGAGGTGAAAGAGAGCTTGAACCTGCCGATTCCGGATTGAAGATCAAAAGATCGCAGCCTTCGGCAGCTCCTACAGGTGTACGCATTCCATGTAGGAGCTGCCGAAGGCTGCGATCTTTTAACTGGCGACGCTTAAACCAGCACCTGCCGCGTCGAAGCCATGTACTCGTGAATCTGCTTCTCGACCCGCGGATGAATCAGCTCCACCGGCCCCCGCCCATTTGGGCACGGCAAAGTCTTGGTGGTGCCGAACAACCGGCAAATCAGCGGCCGCTCGTCATACACGGTGCAGCCATTGGGCCCGAGGTGAACGCAATTGAGCTCATCCATCGCAGCGTCCTGCTCGGCCCGGGTCTTGCGCGGCAGGCGGGACATTTCTTCCGGTGAGGTGGTCACCGGCCCACAGCAGTCATGGCAGCCGGGCACGCACTCGAACGAGGGGATCTGCTGCCGCAGCGTGCGAATTTTCTGACTGTTGCAGCTCATCGAAGCGGTGACCAAAAGCGGAATAGAGCGGGATTCTGACGTAAAAGCCCCGATCCAGACAGCACCAACCGACCAGTGTTGCCCGTGTCCGAAGGTCCGGCTTATGCTCCGTCAAATTTTCTAGACACAAGAATCAGGATCACGCACATGAATGCCCGTGCTCAGCAACCTGCCCCGAACCACCAGCACCCTGCTTCTTACTACGCCGCCAGCAGCCTGCCGCAGCCCGATCATCCGGTGCTCACAGGCGACCTGGTGGCTGACGTGTGCGTGGTCGGTGGCGGGTTCTCCGGATTGAACACGGCGCTCGAACTGGCCGAACGCGGCTTCAATGTGATCCTGCTCGAAGCTCACAAAATCGGTTGGGGCGCCAGCGGACGCAATGGCGGACAGTTGATTCGTGGCGTCGGCCATGGCCTCGATCAGTTCGCCAACGTGGTCGGTGCGGACGGCGTGCGCCAGATGAAACTCATGGGCCTGGAAGCGGTGGAAATCGTCCGACAGCGCGTCGAGCGTTTTCAGATCCCATGCGACCTCACGTGGGGCTATTGCGATCTGGCCAACAAACCCCGCGACCTCGAAGGTTTCGCTGAAGACGCCGATGAGTTGCGCAGTCTCGATTACCGTTACGAAACCCGTCTGCTGCAAGCCAGTGAAATGCATTCCGTAGTGGGTTCCGATCGTTACGTCGGCGGTTTGATCGACATGGGCTCAGGGCACCTGCATCCGCTGAACCTGGCATTGGGCGAAGCCGCCGCCGCGCAGCAGTTGGGGGTGAAGCTGTTCGAACAATCGGCAGTCACCCGCATCGATTATGGCCCCGAGGTCAAGGTCCATACCGCCCAAGGCTCGGTTCGCGCCAAGATGCTGGTGCTGGGCTGCAACGCCTACCTTAATGAACTCAATCCCGAACTCAGCGGCAAGGTGCTGCCCGCCGGCAGCTACATCATCGCCACCGAACCCTTGAGTGAAGCGCTGGCACACTCACTGCTGCCGCAGAACATGGCGGTCTGCGATCAACGGGTCGCGCTGGATTACTACCGGCTCTCGGCGGACCGCCGCTTGCTGTTTGGCGGCGCCTGCCATTATTCAGGTCGCGACCCGAACGACATCGCCGCCTACATGCGGCCGAAGATGCTGGAGGTTTTCCCGCAACTGGCCGGGGTGAAGATCGACTATCAATGGGGCGGGATGATCGGCATCGGCGCCAACCGTCTGCCGCAGATCGGGCGACTCAAGGATCAACCGAATGTGTATTACGCCCAGGCTTATTCCGGTCACGGCGTGAATGCCACGCACCTGGCCGGGAAGTTGTTGGCTGAGGCTATCAGTGGTCAGCAGAGTGGAGGGTTTGATCTGTTTGCCAAGGTGCCGCATATCACGTTCCCTGGCGGTAAGCATTTGCGCTCGCCGCTGTTGGCGTTGGGGATGTTGTGGCATCGTCTCAAAGAGTTGGTCTGAGGGATTTCCAGCGTCTGTACCGACGCCTTCGCGAGCAGGCTCGCTCCCACAGGACCTGTGTCGTTCACAAATCCCCTGTGGGAGCGAGCCTGCTCGCGAATCGGTTCAAAGAACACCGCAAGACTCAGATCCGCCAGAACGGTTTAAGCCCCTCCTCCCGCGCCTGCTCCCGACTCAACCCGACGTCCTTGAGCTGCTCAGTCGTGAGCTCCAGCAATGCCTTGCGCGTGTGCAGACGATGCCAGAACAGGCCCCAGCGACTCAGGCCGGACGGTGCGTTGCGCATGACCGCCTCGCGTGCGCCGTTGTTTTGCCCTGCCGCCAGTTCCTGACTGTGTAATGTCAGCCGCACATCGCTCAAGCCGTTCATTTTGATTGCTCCTGTTTACTTGGGTAGCCAGAGCTTTCATGATGCGTCGACGGCGAAAAGCATTACAGATTCAAAGAGGCTGTATTAACTCCATACAGATTTTGCCTTTCAGCGTCTGAATCTCATATTTTCGACCCATCTGTACTGGTCAACCGAATCACCCACACCGAGACTGCACCATGACCCTTTACGTCAACCTCGCCGAACTGCTCGGCACGCGTATCGAACAGGGCTTCTATCGCCCCGGCGACCGGCTGCCGTCGGTGCGGGCGTTGAGTGTTGAGCACGGCGTCAGCCTGAGCACGGTGCAGCAGGCGTATCGCGTGCTGGAAGACAGCGGCCTGGCGACACCCAAACCCAAGTCGGGCTACTTCGTACCGGTGGGTCGTGAACTGCCGGAGCTTCCGGCCATTGGCCGCCCGGCACAGCGGCCAGTGGATATTTCCCAGTGGGATCAAGTGCTGGAACTGATCCGCGCGGTGCCACGCAAGGATGTGGTGCAACTGGGTCGCGGCATGCCGGACATCACCACGCCGACCATGAAACCGCTGCTGCGCAACCTGGCGCGAATCAGCCGGCGGCAGGACATGCCCGGTCTGTATTACGACAACATCTATGGCACCCTCGAACTGCGCGAACAGATTGCCCGTCTGCTGCTCGATTCCGGCTGCCAGTTGAGTGCCAACGACCTGGTGATCACCACCGGTTGTCACGAAGCGCTGTCCACCAGCATCCGCTCCATCTGCGAGCCGGGCGACATTGTGGCCGTGGACTCGCCAAGCTTTCACGGCGCCATGCAGACACTCAAGGGCCTGGGCATGAAAGCTCTGGAAATCCCCACCGACCCGCTCACCGGGATCAGCCTCGATGCCCTCGAACTGGCGTTGGAGCAATGGCCAATCAAGGCCATACAGTTGACCCCCAACTGCAACAACCCGCTGGGCTACATCATGCCGGAGTCGCGCAAACGCGCGTTGTTGACACTCGCACAGCGCTTCGACGTGGCGATCATCGAGGACGATGTGTATGGCGAACTGGCCTACACCTACCCGCGCCCGCGTACGATCAAATCCTTCGACGAAGATGGCCGCGTCCTGCTGTGCAGTTCCTTTTCCAAGACCCTGGCGCCGGGGCTGCGTATCGGTTGGGTGGCGCCGGGACGGTATCTGGAACGGGTGCTGCACATGAAATACATCAGCACCGGCTCTACCGCGCCGCAACCGCAAATCGCGATTGCCGAATTCCTCAAGGCTGGACATTTCGAACCGCATTTGCGGCGGATGCGCACCCAATACCAGCGCAATCGCGACGTGATGATCGATTGGGTCAGCCGCTATTTTCCGGCCGGTACCCGCGCCAGTCGTCCTCAGGGCAGCTTTATGCTCTGGGTCGAGCTGCCGGAGGGTTTTGACACCCTGAAACTGAATCGTGCGCTGCACGACCAAGGCGTACAGATTGCCGTCGGCAGCATCTTTTCCGCTTCGGGTAAGTACCGCAATTGCCTGCGCATGAACTACGCTGCAAAAACAACCCCGCAGATCGAAGAAGCGGTGCGTAAGGTCGGCGCGGCGGCGATAAAACTTCTGGCGGAAACCGACTGACCTTTCTCCGCCATCCGGCCTCCATATGCTAACCGCCACCACCCGGAATTAGCGCCGTGAGAATCAGACAGCCCCTGCTCGCTTTTCTGTTACTCACCTCGCTCCTTGGTGGCTGTACGACACTCAACGTTCCTCTTGAACCGAGTCAGGCCCTGCCAGCGGCGGACTCGGCGTTCGGCCGTTCCATCCAGGCCAAGGCCGCCCCCCATCAGGGCCAATCGGGCTTTCGCCTGCTCTCCGATAGCGCCGAAGCTTTCACCGCCCGTGCCGAGCTGATTCGTAGTGCACAGAGCAGCCTCGATTTGCAGTACTACATCGTCCACGACGGCATCAGCACTCGGATACTGGTGAGCGAGTTGCTCATGGCCGCCGACCGCGGCGTGCGGGTGCGGATTCTGCTAGACGACACCACCAGCGATGGCCTGGACCAAATCATCGCCACCCTCGCCGCACACCCGAAGATTCAAATCCGCGTGTTCAATCCGCTGCACCTGGGCCGCAGCACCGTGGTGACGCGAACGATGGGTCGGCTGTTCAACCTGTCGCAGCAACACCGTCGCATGCACAACAAACTGTGGGTGGCGGACAACAGCGTAGCGATCGTGGGTGGGCGCAACCTGGGGGACGAGTATTTCGATGCCGGGTCCAATCTGAATTTCACCGACATCGACATGCTCAGCGTCGGCCCGGTTGCAGAACAGCTGGGACATAGCTTTGACGAGTACTGGAACAGTGCTCTGAGCAAGCCGATCGAGCAGTTTCTCTGGACCAGGCCGACAGCCAAGGATCTGCAAAATACCCGGACCCGGCTGGACGAATCCCTGGAGGAAACGCGCAAACAGAATCACGCGCTCTATCAACAATTGATGACCTACACCACTCACCCAAGCCTGGATGTCTGGCTTCGGGAGCTGATCTGGGCCTGGAACCAGGCGTTGTGGGATGCACCGAGCAAGGTGCTGGTAAAGGGTGAGCCGGACCCGCACTTGCTGCTGGCCACCCAGTTGGCACCCGAGCTCAAAGGGGTCACCAAGGAGCTGATCATGGTTTCGGCCTACATGGTGCCCGGCGAACCGGGAATGGTGTACCTGGTCGGTCGTGCCGATGCCGGCGTGTCGGTCACTTTGCTGACCAATTCACTGGAAGCCACCGACGTACCCGCCGCGCATGGTGGTTATGCGCCTTATCGCAAAACCTTGCTGGAGCATGGTGTGCAGTTGTTCGAATTACGCCGCCAGCCCGGCGACAATGGCAGCAGCGGCAGTGGACCGAGCCTGTTTCACACCGGGTCCTCCCCCGGCTCCGACTCCAGCCTGCACAGCAAAGCGATGATTTTCGACCAACAGAAAGCCTTCATCGGCTCGTTCAATTTTGATTCGCGCTCATTACTGTGGAACACCGAAGTCGGGGTGTTGGTGGACAATCCGCAACTCGCCAGACGGGTGCGCGAATTGGCGCTGGAGGGCATGGCGCCAGCCCTCAGTTATCATGCCCAGCTGGAAAATGGCCAGATTGTCTGGGTCACCGAAGATGACGGCAAACTGCACACGCTGACCAAGGAGCCGGGGAGCTGGTGGCGGCGCTTCAATGCATGGATGAGCACCACCGTCGGCCTTGAGCGGATGTTGTAGAAGGGCACAAGATCAAAAGATCGCAGCCTTCGGCAGCTCGGGTGTGCGCCGCGCCCATGTAGGAGCTGCCGAAGGCTGCGATCTTTTGATCTATGCGGGCTGCACCGCGCCAAACGCCCCCCTGCCGCGACAGCAAAATCACCAGGCCAAACGCACCGGCCGCCATCAGCAGTGGCAACGCATGCCCGCTGATCCACTGACTGCCGGCGCCGGCCGCCAGCGGTCCGACCAGGCAACCGATACCCCACAGCTGCGCGATGTGCGCATTGGCGCGCACCAGTGCATCGTCGCGATAGCGCTCGCCGATCAGGATCAGTGACAAGGTGAACAAGCCGCCCGCACTGGCACCGAACAACACCCACAACGGCCAGATCAGCAACGTGTCGATCAACAACGGGATGGCCAGGCTCGATATCAGCAGGACCACCGCACACCCGGTGAACAACGTACGTCGGGACAAGCGATCAGCCAGTGCGCCAATCGGCAATTGCAGCAAGGCATCACCCACCACCACCGTGCTGACCATCGCCAGCGCAATTTCCGTCGTAAAGCCCTGACGCAGGCAATAAACCGGCAACAACGTCAGGATCATCGCTTCGAACGCTGCGAACAGCGAAACCGCCCAGGCAATCGCCGGCAGGCCACGGCAGAAACCCAGCAAGTCGCTGAAGGTCACGCTGCAGGCTTCACTGGTCGGCGCGCCGCTGCGGCTCATCAACAGGAACGGTGCCGCCATCAGCAAACCGACGCCGACCCAGAATCCGTAATCGTGCTCCGTGCCCAGTACGCCAAGCAGCAACGGCCCGGCCAGCTGACTCAGCGCATAGCTGCTGCCATACAGCGCCACCAGTCGCCCGCGCCATTGTTCGATCACCAGCTGGTTGATCCAGCTTTCGCCGAGGATGAAGACGAGGGTCAGGATCACCCCGATCATCAACCGCAATACCAGCCAAACCGGATAGCTCGGCAACAGCGCCAGCAAACCGATGGACAACGCCCCGGCCCACAGGCACAGACGCATCAGATTGGCCGTGCCCAGCCGCGCGGCCAGATGGCTGGAAATCTTGGCCCCCAGCAATACGCCAATGGCGGGCATCGCTGCCATCACACCGATGGCGAATGAGCCGTAACCCCAGCTTTCCAGGCGAAACGACACCAACGGCATGCTGACGCCCAGCGCCAGGCCGACACTCAAGACAGACGCCAACACGGCGAAATAAGTCGCCCAACGCATTTCCCACGCTCCTGTGGATATTATTTTTCAGGCCCGACACAAAACAATGTGGGAGCGAGCCTGCTCGCGAAGAGGCCAGCACATTCAACATCAATGTTGACTGTTACACCGTCTTCGCGAGCAGGCTCGCTCCCACAAGGGATCTACGTCGTTAAGAAAACCGACTTACAACTTGATCCAGGTCGCCTTGAGCTCGGTGTACTTGTCGAACGCATGCAGCGACTTGTCGCGACCGTTGCCGGACTGCTTGAAGCCGCCGAACGGGGCCGTCATGTCGCCGCCGTCATACTGGTTGACCCACACGCTACCGGCGCGCAGTGCCTTGGCGGTCAGGTGGGCCTTGGAAATATCCTGGGTCCACACCGCTGCGGCCAGGCCGTAAGGGGTGTCGTTGGCAATCGCAATGGCTTCTTCGGCGGTATCGAAAGTGATCACCGACAACACTGGGCCGAAGATTTCTTCCTGAGCGATTTTCATCGCATTGCTGACGCCGTCGAAAATGGTCGGCTCAACGTAGGTGCCACCGGTTTCCTGAAGAATGCGCTTGCCGCCTGCCACCAGTTTGGCGCCGTCGGTGTGGCCGGATTCGATGTAGGACAGCACGGTGTTCATCTGCTGGGTATCCACCAGCGCGCCGACGTTGGTTGCCGGGTCCAGCGGGTTGCCCGGTTTCCAGGTTTTGAGGGCCTCGATCACCAGCGGCAGGAATTTATCCTTGATCGAACGCTCCACCAGCAGGCGCGAGCCGGCGGTGCAGACTTCGCCCTGGTTGAAGGCGATGGCGCCGGCAGCCGATTCAGCGGCAGCTTGCAGATCCGGAGCATCGGCGAACACGATGTTCGGGCTCTTGCCGCCGGCTTCGAGCCAGACGCGTTTCATGTTCGATTCGCCGGAGTAGATCAGCAGTTGCTTGGCGATTTTGGTCGAACCGGTGAACACCAGGGTGTCCACATCATTGTGCAGGGCCAGGGCTTTGCCGACGGTGTGACCGTAGCCTGGCAGGACGTTCAGCACGCCTTTCGGAATACCGGCCTCAACGGCCAGCGCAGCGATGCGAATGGCGGTCAACGGGGATTTTTCGGATGGCTTGAGGATCACCGAGTTACCGGTGGACAGCGCCGGACCGAGTTTCCAGCACGCCATCATCAACGGGAAGTTCCACGGCACGATGGCGCCGACCACGCCGACCGGCTCGCGAGTCACCAGACCCAACTGGTCGTGGGGAGTGGCCGCCACTTCGTCGTAGATCTTGTCGATGGCTTCACCGCTCCAGCTCAGCGCTTGCGCCGCGCCAGGAACGTCGATGTACAGGGAATCGCTGATTGGCTTGCCCATGTCCAGGGTTTCAAGCAGGGCCAGCTCTTCGGCGTGCTGTTTCAGCAGGCCGGCGAAACGAATCATGGTGGCTTTGCGTTTGGTCGGTGCCAGGCGCGACCAGACGCCGGAATTGAAAGTGGCGCGGGCGTTTTCAACAGCACGTTGGGCGTCGGCGGCGTCACAGCTGGCAATCTTGCCCAGCAGACGGCCATCGACCGGGCTAATGCACTCGAAGGTCTCGCTGGAGACGGCATCGGTGTATTCGCCATTGATGTAGGCGCGGCCTTCGATCTTCAAATCGCGAGCCCGTTGTTCCCAATCGGCACGAGTCAGGGTGGTCATTCGAGTGTCCTCCTCTTATTGAATACGAGCGCCCCGCGGTCTTCGCGGGCGTCCTCAGGAATTCTGCCCGGCCAGCCTGCTTTTTCGGCCCAAGGCAACCGCCACCCTAAACCAGTGGCCGGGGTTGTTTCAATATATTTGACATAAGGTCGGCAAACGGCCTTGCGGTGTTCATTTTAATAAACATAGACTTTGGACTTTCCAGCCATCGCGCCGCAATCACGGGGGATTACAAGAATGAGCATCCAGGACATCGTCGACTTCAGCCAGGCCACCACCTTGCCCGATCGTTATCGACCAGACCCGGCGAAAGTCCTCAAGGGCGACCCCGAACAAGCAGTGTACAACCACTACAACAGCCCTTGCGGCCAGATGAGCGCAGGCGTGTGGGAAGGCGAAGTCGGCCAGTGGCATGTGAACTACACCGAGCATGAATACTGCGAGATCGTTCAGGGTGTTTCAGTGCTGCGCGACAACGAAGGCAACGGCAAGACCCTGCGCGTGGGCGATCGCTTCGTGATCCCGGCGGGCTTTCGCGGGACTTGGGAAGTGCTGGAAGCTTGCCGCAAGATCTATGTGGTGTTTGAACAGAAGGCTTGAGGATTTTTGTTGTTTGGGCTTGCTCGCGAAGGCGTCCTGACAGGCAACACATAATCTGCAGGCACAAAAAAGGCCCGTATCTCGCGATACGGGCCTTTTTCGTAAGAGGGAAAAATCAATTACTTGATTTTGCCTTCTTTGTAGATCACGTGCTTACGAACAACCGGATCAAATTTCTTGATCTCGATTTTGTCCGGAGTAGTGCGCTTGTTCTTGTCGGTAGTGTAGAAGTGACCAGTACCGGCGCTCGAAATCAAACGAATCAATTCACGCATGATTAGCTCCCTTAGATCTTGCCAGCTTTGCGGATTTCGGCCAGCACGACAGTGATGCCACGCTTGTCGATGATACGCATGCCTTTGGCAGATACGCGCAGACGCACGAAACGTTTCTCTTCTTCAACCCAGAAGCGGTGATGCTGCAGGTTCGGCAGGAAACGACGACGGGTTTTGTTGTTTGCGTGGGAAATGTTATTCCCAGTCACCGGACCCTTACCGGTAACTTGACATACTCTCGACATGCCTCAGCCCTCTAAAACCACATGCCCAACCCGGCATGGGTTGGCCGCTTAATCTCTCAGTCATTTGGCGCCAGGCGCCGCGTTTCTTTAGAGGTCTTACCGGCTACACCTACAGTGAAGGAACCGGGCCCCTAGAAAAGAGCGCTGCTTTATACCAGAAAGACTGGAGAGCAACAACATTCCGTGTGCGCGGACTTGATAAATTCCCCATTTTTCGGGCTCCGAGCGCCTAGGATAAAGGCTGTGGTCGATGAAGACCGCTCGTCGCAGAGAATCGGCCAACCGACCGATTCTGGGTTTTCCTCGGCCCGCATCACCGAAAACAAGCGCACATAGTCCCCTTAAAATGAAAAAGGGGATAGTCATTTGCAAAAGAGCCCACTAGGGTAAGCCTTTTCCAGACTGCACTTGCAGATGGGCCTTCGATCTGTAAAGGAATCCGACCATGCGCCTCGCTGCCCTACCGCTGTTGCTCGCCCCTCTTCTGCTGAGCCCATTGGCCCATGCCGACGCGCTGAGCGTCTGCACCGAGGCAAGCCCGGAAGGCTTCGACGTGGTGCAATACAACTCGCTGACCACCACCAACGCCTCGGCCGACGTGCTGATGAACCGCTTGGTGGACTTCGATACCGCCAGCGGCAAAGTGGTTGCCAGCCTCGCGGACAGCTGGGAAGTCACGCCCGACGGCTTGACCTATGTCTTCAAATTGCACCCGCAGGTGAAATTCCACCGCACTGAATACTTCAGCCCGACGCGTGACCTGACCGCCGAGGACGTGAAGTTCAGCTTCGACCGCATGCTCGACCCGGCAAACCCTTGGCACAAAGTCGCCCAAAGCGGCTTCCCACACGCCCAGTCGATGCAGCTGCCGGCGCTGATCAAGAAGATCGACGCGCTCGATCCGCTGACCATACGCTTTACCCTCGACCACCCGGACTCGACCTTCTTGCCGACGCTAAGCATGGGCTTCGCCTCGATCTACTCCGCCGAGTACGCCGATAAACTGATGAAGGCCGGCACCCCGGAGAAGCTCAATAGCCAGCCAATCGGCAGCGGGCCGTTCATCTTCACGCGCTTCCAGAAAGATGCCTCGATCCGCTACAAGGCCAACCCGGACTACTTCCGTGGCAAGCCTTCGGTGGATCCGCTGATTTTCGCCATCACCCCTGACGCCAACGTGCGTTTGCAGAAATTGCGCCGCAACGAGTGCCAGATCGCCCTGTCGCCCAAGCCTCTGGACGTACAGGCGGCGCTGAAAGAACCGACCCTAAAAGTGGAAAAGACTGACGCCTTCATGACCGCGTTCGTCGGCATCAACAGCCAGCATCCGCCGTTGGACAAGCCTGAAGTGCGCCAGGCGATCAACCTCGCGTTCGACAAGGCCAACTACGTCAAAGCCGTGTTCGAAGACACCGCCCAACCTGCCAACGGTCCGTACCCGCCGAACACCTGGAGCTATGCCAAAGGCCTGCCGGGTTATCCGCATGACGTCGAAAAAGCCAAAGCACTCATGGCGAAGGCCGGGCTCAAGGACGGTTTCCAGACCACCATCTGGACCCGACCTTCTGGCAGTCTGCTCAACCCGAACCCGAGCCTCAGCGCTCAAATGCTGCAATCGGACCTCGCGGAAATCGGCATCCAGGCCGAGATCCGGGTGATCGAATGGGGCGAACTGATTCGCCGCGCCAAGGCCGGTGAACACGACCTGTTGTTCATGGGCTGGGCCGGCGACAACGGTGACCCGGACAACTTCCTCACCCCGCAGTTTTCCTGCGCCGCGGTAAAATCCGGCACCAACTTCGCACGCTACTGCAACCAGGACCTGGACAAGCTGATCAGCGCCGGCAAGACCACCGGCGAGCAAGGTGTGCGTACCAAGCTCTACGAACAGGCCCAGGCACAGATCCAGCAGCAGGCGCTGTGGCTGCCGCTGGCCCACCCGACTGCCTTTGCGCTGACACGCAAGGACGTTGAGGGTTACTCGGTCAGCCCGTTCGGCCGCCAGGACTACTCGAAGGTCAACCTCAAGTAATCCGACCCGACACAAATCCCTGTGGGAGCGAGCCTGCTCGCGAAAGCGGTCTGTCAGTAGACATTGATATCGACTGACACGACGCCTTCGCGAGCAAGCCCGCTCCCACATGGGACTCACTTAACTCCGAAAACCTCGCTCACATCCACCCGTACTCGGCCATAGACAGCGGATCGCCGTCACCGATGATGAAATGGTCGAGCACCCGCACATCGATCAGGTCCAGCGCCTCTTGCAGGCGCTTGGTCAGCGTTCGGTCGGCTTGACTGGGGTTGGTATTACCCGACGGATGGTTATGGCAGAGGATCAACGCTGCGGCGTTGTGGGCCAACGCGCGCTTAACCACTTGTCTCGGATAGACACTAGTGCTGTCGATGGATCCGCGAAACAGCACTTCAAAGGCCAGCACTTGATGCCTGGAATCCAAAAAAAGACAGCCGAACACCTCGTGAGGCTCATGACGCAGCATTGACTTCAGGTAATCACGAACCGCCTGCGGATTTTCCAGCGCCGATTTTTGGCGCGCACGTTCGGCCAAATGCCGCCGGCTCATTTCCTGGACCGCTTGCAACTGAGCGAATTTCGCCGGCCCGAGCCCCAACTGCCTGCTGAATGCTGCTTGATCGGCCTCGAGCAGTGAGCGCAGGCTGCCAAACTGACTCAACAGGTGTCGCGCCAGATCTACCGCGCTTTTACCCGACACGCCCGTTCGTAAAAAAATCGCCAGCAGTTCGGCATCCGAAAGACTCCCCGAGCCCAACTCAAGCAACCTCTCCCGCGGCCGCTCCGCCGCCGGCCAATCACGAATACTCATAGCACCTCCCTGGTCTGTGGGCGCCGCTGTTCCGTAGCGGTCGCTGTGATATCGTAGCCCATCTTTTTTGCGGGCGATTTCACTCCTGGGGAGGGGGTATCGCCATGCAGTCATCAACGAAATGAAAGGCAGACCTATGCAGCGGCTGTATCGGAAACGCATCGTTCTGGGCGTCGGCGGCGGCATTGCTGCCTACAAGAGCGCCGACCTGGTTCGCCGACTGATCGACCAGGGCGCCGAAGTGCGCGTGGTCATGACCCGTGGCGGCAGCGAGTTCATCACGCCGTTGACCATGCAGGCCTTATCCGGCCACCCGGTCCACCTCGACCTGCTGGACCCCGCGGCCGAAGCCGCCATGGGCCACATCGAACTGGCCAAATGGGCCGACCTGGTGCTGATCGCCCCCGCCACCGCGGACCTCATTGCCCGCCTGGCCCAAGGCATTGCCGACGACCTGCTGACCACGCTGGTGCTGGCCACCGACGCCGTGGTCGCCGTTGCCCCGGCGATGAACCAGGCCATGTGGCGCGACCCGGCCACCCAGGCCAACCTGCAAACCCTCGAAAGCCGTGGCCTGAAAACCTTCGGCCCAGCCTCCGGCAGCCAGGCCTGCGGCGACGTCGGCATGGGCCGCATGCTCGAAGCCACCGACCTCGCCCAGTGCGCGGCAGACTGCTTCCAGCGTCAGGCGCTGACCGGCAAACACGTGCTGATCACCGCCGGCCCGACCCAGGAAAACATCGACCCGGTGCGCTACATCACTAACCACAGCTCCGGAAAAATGGGCTTTGCCCTGGCCGAGGCCGCGGTGGAAGCCGGCGCCCGCGTAACCCTGATCACCGGCCCGGTGCACCTGCAGACCCCGGATCGCGTCACCCGCATCGACGTGGTCAGCGCCCGCGACATGCTCGCCGCGTGTGAAGCCGCGATCCCTTGCGACCTGTTCATCGCCTCGGCAGCGGTCGCGGATTACCGCCCGGAAGTCGTCGCCCCACAGAAACTCAAGAAAGACCCTACGAACGGCGACGGCTTGTTGCTACAGATGGTGCGTAACCCAGACATTCTGGCCACCATTGCCACTCGCCCTGACCGTCCGTTCAGTGTCGGTTTCGCCGCCGAAACCGAACACTTGCTCGATTACGCTGCACGCAAGTTGAAAGACAAGAACCTCGATTTGATCGTCGCCAACGACGTCGCCAACCCGAGCATTGGCTTCAACAGCGAAGAAAACGCCTGCAGCGTGATCGACCGCCAGCTACACGCCACACTTTTCGCCCAGACCAGCAAGAGCAAGATTGCTCGCCAGCTGATCACTTTTATCGCCGAACGTCTGAACCAGGTTTAATTTACATGCACACTTTGCAAGCCAAGATCCTCGACCCTCGCATCGGTACCGATTTCCCGCTGCCGCAGTACGCCACGCCAGGCTCCGCCGGCCTCGACCTGCGCGCCATGCTGGAAAAAGACACCGTCATCAAGCCGGGCGAAACCCTGCTGATTCCTACCGGCCTGTCGGTGTACATCGGTGATCCAGGCCTGGCGGCGCTGATTCTGCCGCGCTCGGGCCTGGGCCATAAGCACGGCATCGTGCTGGGCAACCTGGTCGGCCTGATCGACTCCGATTATCAAGGCCCGCTGATGGTGTCGTGCTGGAACCGTGGCCAGACCGACTTCAACATCGTGGTCGGCGAACGTTTGGCTCAACTGGTTTTGGTGCCGGTGGTTCAAGCGCACTTCGAGATGGTCGAAGAGTTCGTTGAAACCGAGCGTGGCACTGGCGGTTTCGGGCATTCCGGCAGCCATTGATGATTTCCTTGTAGGAGCGAGCCTGCTCCGGGCGGCGTTCCGACGATGACGGTTGCACATTCGACAAAGATGTCGCCTGCGAGTCCGCTATCGTCGGAACGCCGCCCGGAGCCTGCTCGCTCCCACAGGTTTTGCACTGAATTGCACAGACGTCATCTGGAAGGTTTATCACTGAAAATCAACGCATTGGCCGTTCCATTACACGCTGATGTCGGGGTCATGGCCTTTACACACCACGAACTCTCAGTGGAAAAAGCCGTCATACCCTTCAGTTTGAGCCTGTCGACGAGTTCTTCGCAGCAGGTCCAGCCACCCTTCGAGATGGAGCATTTCCAGTAATGAGCACCCCAGCCCAAGTCGCACCCAAGTTCCCCGACAGCATCTTCCGCGCCTACGATATTCGCGGCACCGTCCCGGAATTCTTGAACGCTGAAACCGCTTATTGGCTCGGTCGCGCCATCGGCTCCCAGAGCCTGGCCCAGGACGAACCCAACGTGTCCGTCGGCCGTGACGGTCGCCTGTCCGGTCCAGAACTGGTCGAACAACTGATCAAAGGCCTCGCCGACAGCGGTTGCCACGTCAGCGACGTCGGCCTGGTGCCAACGCCTGCGCTGTACTACGCCGCCAACGTGCTGGCCGGCAAATCCGGCGTAATGCTCACCGGCAGCCACAACCCGTCGAACTACAACGGCTTCAAGATCGTCATCGCTGGCGACACCCTGGCCAACGAACAGATCCAGGCCCTGCACGAACGCCTCAAGACCAACAACCTGAGCAGCGGCAAGGGCAGCATCACCCAGGTCGAGATCCTCGACCGCTACAACACCGAAATCGTCCAGGACATCAAACTCGCCCGCCGCCTGAAGGTGGTGGTCGATTGCGGTAACGGCGCCGCCGGCGTGATCGCCCCGCAACTGATCGAAGCCCTGAACTGCGAAGTCATCCCGCTGTTCTGCGACGTCGACGGCAACTTCCCGAACCACCATCCGGATCCGGGCAAGCCTGAAAACCTTGTGGACCTGATCGCCAAGGTCAAGGAAACCAACGCTGACCTGGGCCTGGCCTTCGACGGCGACGGCGACCGCGTCGGCGTGGTGACCAACACCGGCAGCATCGTCTACCCGGACCGCCTGCTGATGCTGTTTGCCCGTGACGTACTGGCGCGCAATGCTGACGCGGAAATCATTTTCGACGTCAAATGCACCCGTCGCCTGACACCGCTGATCAAGGAATACGGCGGTCGTCCGCTCATGTGGAAGACCGGTCACTCGTTGATCAAAAAGAAAATGAAGCAAACCGGCGCCCTGTTGGCCGGCGAAATGAGCGGCCACATCTTCTTCAAGGAGCGCTGGTTCGGTTTCGACGACGGCATTTACAGCGCCGCGCGTCTGCTGGAGATCCTCAGCAAAGAAAAATCCACCGCGGAAGAGCTGTTTGCGACCTTCCCGAACGATATTTCTACGCCGGAAATCAATATCCATGTGACCGAAGAGAGCAAATTCAGCATCATTGATGCTCTGCACGACGCGAAGTGGGGCGAAGGCGCCGACCTGACCACCATTGACGGCGTGCGAGTCGACTACGCCAAAGGCTGGGGCCTGGTGCGCGCGTCCAACACCACACCGGTGCTGGTGCTGCGCTTCGAGGCCGATGACGAGGCGGAATTGCAACGCATCAAGGACGTGTTCAAAGTCCAGTTGAAGCGTGTTGCACCTGATCTCCAATTACCGTTCTGATTTAACGAAGCACCCGGAGCCCTGAATGACCCTCGAACGCGAAGCCGCCGCCAACACCGCCAAGGTCCTGTCCGAAGCGCTGCCTTACATTCGCCGCTATGTCGGCAAGACGCTGGTGATCAAATACGGCGGCAACGCGATGGAAAGCGAGGAGCTGAAAACCGGCTTCGCCCGCGACATCGTGCTGATGAAAGCCGTCGGCATTAACCCGGTGGTGGTTCACGGTGGCGGCCCGCAAATCGGCGACCTGCTCAAGCGTCTGTCGATCGAGAGCCACTTCATCGATGGCATGCGCGTGACTGACGCGCAAACCATGGACGTGGTGGAAATGGTCCTCGGCGGCCAGGTCAACAAGGACATCGTCAACCTGATCAACCGTCATGGCGGCAGCGCCATCGGCCTGACCGGTAAAGATGCCGAGCTGATTCGTGCGAAAAAGCTCACCGTGACCCGCCAAACGCCGGAGATGACTCAACCGGAAATCATCGACATCGGTCAGGTGGGCGAAGTGGTCGGGATCAACACCGACCTGCTGAACCTGCTGGTCAAAGGTGACTTCATCCCGGTGATCGCGCCAATCGGTGTCGGCGCCAACGGCGAGTCGTACAACATCAACGCTGACCTGGTGGCCGGTAAAGTCGCCGAAGCGCTGAAAGCTGAAAAGCTGATGCTGCTGACCAACATCGCCGGCCTGATGGACAAGTCGGGCACGGTCCTGACCGGCCTGACCACCCAACAGGTCGACGATTTGATCGCCGACGGCACCATCTACGGCGGCATGCTGCCGAAGATCCGTTGCGCGCTGGAAGCCGTGCAAGGTGGCGTGGGCAGCTCGTTGATCATCGATGGCCGGGTGCCGAATGCGATTCTGCTGGAGATCTTCACCGATACGGGCGTGGGTACTTTGATCAGTAATCGCAAGCGTCCCTGATTTATAGAGCCTTGAAAGATCGCAGCCTTCGGCAGCTCCTACAAAAGCGGATTTTCGGATGTACGAAAACTCTGTAGGAGCTGACGAAGTCTGCGATCTTTTTTATGCGCATAGGAAATGTCTTACCTGAGTCAACGAAACGTCCGACATCGCGAAAGAACAAATCTGCATAGGATCCTCCCTGTATCCACAGGAGATCTTCCCCATGAAAAAAGACCACGTTCCCTACGGCAGTGATGTTTCAGCAGGCACTTACGAGTGCGCAGACTGCGGGCGCGAATACACCAATCAGTCAAAGACTTCGCTTCCGCCGTGTCCAGACTTCAAACCAAGCACCCACGTACTCAATGGCTGGAATATCCTGACCGGCCAAGGTGACGCCGTGGCAGATCCGTATCCAAACAAGCCTTCCAAGTAATCACGGGAGCCTGAACCATGCAGATCTCGTTCACGATTGACGCCCAGGCATTCGACCTCGAGCAAAAGGAGCCGGTCAAAAAGACCCTGAGGATCTCCGACCACGAAATCGCCCACGCCCTGCAGCGAATCGCCAAGGCGAGCCTGACCGAATACTTGAAAATGCTGGTAGAAGGCGGCATGCCGAGTCGGGCCGATGAAGCGAAACAGGACCGCTTGCTGTATCTGATTCAAAGCTACTTCGGGCAGACATTGCCGACCGAATCCCAGATATCGACGATTTTTCAGCTGACCCAGAGCCAAAGCAAAACCCTGCTGAAAAACACGGTTTCGCGCTTTCGCAATCAGTTGGACGAGATCCTTCAACACAGCATGAGGGCCGTGATCGAAACGGCAGAGCATGCGCAGACGGTTTATCTGGTGGTGATCAGCTCTGACGTCATCCGTGATGAACTGAACATGCTGATCACCCAGAACGAGCCGACTTTCAAACCCATTACAAAACGCAAAGGCAGCGCCGGGCAGTTTGAAATCAGTGAAGATTCCCACGCGCTGTTGTGCCAGACACTGGGCCTGAATGCCGTTCAGTGACATCGTCGCGGTCAGCGGTTTGCTGCTGACCCTGACCACCTTCATGTTCAACCTGGCGTGGCCAAGGCTGCAAGAAGCATTGGAACTGGATGAAAAACAGCCAGGTGCGCTTGCCAGAAAACGCAGCCGCAAAACAGTAATGAACGTTTTGTTCGGCCGCGCTCTTCCACTGACGGCCGCCTTCGCGGCGCTGTTTTACGTCAACTTCCCTGCCGCCGTGAGGATCATGGGAAGCAGCACGCTGGATCTGTGGGATTTCGACGTGGATCGTACGCTCTACGTGCTAGTCGTCCTGGCACTGCTGGTGTTTGCGCTGTTCAACCTGGGATTGGCACTAAAACTAATAGGAAAATGGCAAAGACTGCGCTGACGACATAAAACAAAAGACCCCGCTCGGACTGGCTGAGCGGGGTCTTTTTTTGTACGCCGCTCCCACAAGGGATTGTGGTTAGACGCCGAACTGCGCGCGGTAGGCTTCAACCGCCGGCAGATGTTGCTTGAGCTGCGGATCGTCAGCCAGGAATTCGAGCACCTGGTTCAGCGAAACAATGCTGATCACCGGAATACCGAAGTCACGCTCCACTTCCTGGATGGCCGACAACTCGCCGTTGCCACGCTCCTGACGGTTCAGGGCGATGAGCACACCCGCCGCCTTGGCGCCGTCCTGAGAGGCGATGATCTGCATCACCTCACGGATGGCAGTGCCAGCGGTGATCACGTCGTCGATGATCAGCACGTCGCCGGTCAACGGTGCGCCGACCAGGCTGCCGCCTTCGCCGTGAGCCTTGGCTTCCTTGCGGTTGAAGCACCATGGCAAATCACGATCATGATGCTCGGCCAAGGCCACTGCGGTGGTCGCCGCCAAAGGGATGCCTTTGTACGCCGGGCCAAACAATACATCGAACGAAATACCGCTCTCGATGATGGCTGCCGCGTAGAAACGACCCAGCTGCGCAAGAGCCGAGCCCGAGTTGAACAGGCCGGCATTGAAGAAGTAAGGACTGGTGCGTCCGGACTTCAGGGTGAACTCGCCGAAGCGCAAAACGCCGCGATCGATGGCAAAACGAATGAAATCGCGCTGATACGCTTGCATGAAAAAAACCCCAAATACCACGGATTTAGCTAATTAGGTTGACGCCGTGTATCATACACGCACGCGATTTTTGGGGCCATTTATGCGGATCATCAGTGTGAACGTCAATGGTATTCAGGCTGCAGTGGAGCGAGGGTTGCTCAGTTGGCTGCAAGCACAGAATGCCGACGTCATCTGCCTGCAGGACACCCGCGCCTCCGCCTTTGAACTGGACGATCCAGCCTTCCAACTGGATGGCTACTTCCTTTATGCCTGCGAAGCCGAAGTTCCCGCCCAAGGTGGCGTGGCTTTGTATTCGCGGCTGCAACCGAAGGCAGTCATCAGCGGTCTCGGCTTCGAGACGGCCGACCGCTACGGGCGCTACCTGCAAGCCGATTTCGACAAGGTCAGCATCGCGACCTTACTGCTCCCTTCGGGGCAGAACGGCGATGAAGACTTGAACCAGAAGTTCAAGCTAATGGACGATTTCGCCCGTTATCTGGATAAACAGCGACGCAAACGTCGCGAGTACATTTACTGTGGCTCGCTGTACGTGGCGCAACAGAAGCTGGATATCAAAAACTGGCGTGACAGCCAGCAATCCCCGGGCTTCCTGGCACCTGAACGCGCCTGGATGGACGAGATTGTCGGCAACATGGGCTATGTCGATGCCCTGCGCGAAGTCAGCCGTGAAGGTGACCAGTACAGCTGGTGGCCGGATAACGAACAGGCTGAAATGCTCAACCTCGGTTGGCGTTTCGACTATCAGTTGCTGACGCCGGGTCTGCGCCGTTTCGTACGTAGCGCGCGCTTGCCTCGTCAGCCACGGTTCTCGCAGCACGCACCGCTGATCGTGGACTACGACTGGACGCTGACTATCTAGGTTTCGCTGACACGAAAACCTGCTGACCGGTTGACGAAAATGCCCGTATCGAAAGATACGGGCATTTTTCTTATGCGCTATACCTTCAAACAGCGGCGAAAAACGGCAGCGCCAGATACAACTTGATCACGATGACATTAATGATGTCGATGAAGAAAGCACCCACCATTGGCACCACTAGAAACGCTATCTGCGAAGGTCCATAACGCTGTGTCACCGCTTGCATGTTAGCGATGGCAGTTGGCGTTGCTCCTAATCCGAAACCGCAGTGCCCCGCCGCCAGAACTGCTGCATCGTAGTTGCTACCCATCATTCTGAATGTCACGAAAATCGCAAACAGTGCCATGATCAACGCTTGCGCAGCCAGGATGATAAAGATCGGCAAAGCCAGTGCTGCCAGATCCCACAGTTTGAGCGACATCAGAGCGATCGCCAGAAACAGCGATAAGCTGACATTCCCCAACACGGAAACTTCACGCTCAAACACCTGATACAAGCCAAACGCTGAAAGCCCGTTCCGTAAAATCACACCCACGAACAAGACGCAAACGAACGTCGGCAGCTCAAATGCAGTTCCTTGGAGCAGACCATTCAGGATAGAACCAACCAGCAAGCTGACCGCGATCAGAGCGAGTGTCTCGATAAACGAAAATGGCGTGATCGAGCGCTCTTTGTTCGGTTGCTCAAAGCCCTTTGGCAGCCGTGGCTTTTCTTGCTTGAGGCCGGGCACCTGGACACGTTTGATGAGCAGGCGAGCGACCGGACCACCAATCAAGCCGCCTAATACCAGGCCAAACGTCGCAGAGGCTATCGCGAGCTCAGAGGCAGAAGCCAGACCGTACTTCTCACTGAACACCGTTCCCCACGCAGCGCCTGTACCGTGACCACCCGCCAAGGTAATCGAGCCTGTCAGCAGGCCCATCAAAGGATCGAGTCCCAACGTTTTTGCAAGCGCGATGCCCATGGCATTCTGGACCACCAAAAGCGTGGTGACCGCCAGTAGAAAGATTCCCACTACGCGCCCGCCTTTCTTCAGGCTGGCGAAGTCTGCGCTCAAGCCGATGGTGGCAAAAAAAGCCAACATCAAGGGAGTTTGCAGTGAGGTGTCAAATCGGACGTCAATATCAAGTCCCCGCAAAGCCAGGAGAAGCAGAGCAACCACCAGGCCGCCTGCTACAGGTTCAGGGATATTGTAGTTGCGTAAAAAACCAATTCGGGTGACTAGTCCGCGCCCCAATAACAGCACTAAAGAGGCGGCCACAAGTGTTCCATAAAAATCGAGCTGAACCATCGGGATTATTCTTTTATATATACGTTCAGAGGCGAACTTTTTACCTGGACACGCCTCATGAACAGATTGATCTTCTCAACACTGATTTACTTTAAATTCAAGGACCTTCAATGGTCCGAATATATCGAAATATTTCTGAAGGAATATTACTTGGGGCAACTTTATCAACCGCGAAGTCTCATTACCAAGCACATAGGCGGTGCAGTGGCGAAAGCAGTTGTGACTAGAAGTGTAAGTGCGACAGTGCGTAGCAATACCTGCGGCAGCTGGATATTGCTAACGGCAACGTTTGGGAAGTTAATCCAATACAAAAAAACAAATGCCCCGACAAGTCAGGGCATTTGCTTTAAAGCGTGGCGAACTGCATTTTCACACAGCGGTCGCTCCCACAAGGGAATCTAACGCTGATCGCTATTTGATCAGCCGCCAAGTGAACGGATACCGGTAAGGCACCCCTTCATTGGCCTTCACGCCGCCGATGATCGTCAGCACCAGCGCACCAATCGCTAACAAACCGAACAGGAAGAACCCGACGATCACCACCATCAGCAGCAAGCAGATGGCGGAAGCAATGGCGACGGTGATCTGAAAGTTCAGCGCCTCCTTGCCCTGCGCATCGATGAACGGGTCCATCTCGCGCTTCATCTGCCAGAGAATCAGCGGGCCGATCAACGTGCCGAACGGAACCCAGATCCCCAGCAAGGCGGACAAGTGACAGAACATCGCCCACTGCCGAACCTCTTTGCTCGGTGTGGGAAGCAGCTGTTGCTCGTCACTCATAACGTCCTCCTTGTGTGGAGCGGCCCGATCAATCGGCCAGTGCAGCCTTTTGCAGTTCGAAGATTTCGGTCATGCCTTTCTTCGCCAGTTCCAGCATAGCGTTCAGCTCTTCCGGCTGGAACGGTGCGCCTTCGGCAGTGCCCTGGACTTCGATGAAGCCGCCCGTGCTGGTCATCACTACGTTCAGGTCGGTCTCGGCGGCCGAGTCTTCCAGGTAGTCGAGGTCGAGTACCGGCTCACCCTGGTACATACCCACCGATACGGCAGCAATCATTTGCTTCAGCGGGTCGCCGCCTTTCAGGCCGCCGCGCTTCTTGATCACTTTCAAGGCATCGACCAGTGCAACCATGGCGCCGGTGATGGACGCGGTGCGGGTGCCGCCGTCAGCCTGGATCACGTCGCAATCGACGTACAGGGTAACGTCGCCCAGCTTGGACATGTCCAGCGAAGCGCGCAGGGAACGACCGATCAGACGCTGGATTTCCAGGGTGCGGCCGCCTTGTTTGCCACGGCTCGCTTCACGCTGGTTACGCTCGCCAGTGGCGCGCGGCAGCATGCCGTATTCAGCGGTCAACCAGCCTTGGCCCTGACCTTTGAGGAAACGCGGCACGCCGTTCTCGACGCTGACGGTGCAGATGACTTTGGTATCACCGAACTCGACCAGTACAGATCCCTCGGCGTGTTTGGTGTAGTTGCGGGTAATGCGGATCGAGCGGAGCTGATCGGCAGCGCGACCACTTGGACGTTTCATAGGGAATACCTGTACGGGGGACGGAAAACTGCGGAGCATTATAGAGCCGCAGGGCCGTGAGTGGGCACTTCTAAAAAATCCCCCGACGACTGAAGGCCCTGAATAGCGCTTTACCGACGGCCTGCAGCCCTTTGTCACTCCGTGTGTTTGGGCGCATTCGCCCCACTGCGCTACAATCCTGCGCCTTTGCTGCCTCTGGGCTTAAATTCATATAGATCAGGCCTGCGAAACCTTTGGTAACGCATGAACCTGCATTGCGAGGTACCTCCATGGTGCACAGCATGACCGCCTTCGCCCGCGTCGAAAAAGCCGGCACCCAAGGCACCCTGAGCTGGGAACTGCGCTCGGTCAACAGCCGCTACCTGGAGCCGCACTTGCGTTTGCCAGAGTCCTTTCGCGACCTCGAAGGCGCGGTCCGCGAAGCCCTGCGCCAGGGAATCTCCCGGGGCAAGCTCGAATGCACCTTGCGCTTCACCGAAGAAAATACCGACAAACCCCTGCAAGTGGACCGCGAGCGCGCCGCGCAATTGGTCGCCGCCGCCGAGACCATCGCCGGTCTGATCAAAAACCCGGCCGCGCTGAACCCGCTGGAAGTCCTGGCCTGGCCCGGCGTGCTGGTGGGCGACGCGACCGACCCGCAAGCCCTGAATGCCGAAGCCCTGGCGCTGTTCAACGAAGGCCTGAAAGAACTCAAGGCCGGCCGCGAGCGCGAAGGCGCGGAGCTGGCGCGGTTGATCAACGATCGACTGACCTCTATTGAAGAAGACGTGGTGACCCTGCGTGAACTGGTCCCGCAGATGCTTGCAACCCAGCGCCAGAAAGTCCTCGACCGCTTCGCCGACATGAAGGCCGAGATGGATCCGCAGCGGCTGGAGCAGGAAATGGTCATGCTCGCGCAAAAGAGCGACGTCGCCGAAGAACTGGATCGCCTGAGCACTCACATCATCGAAGTTCGCCGGGTACTCAAATCCGGTGGTGCTGCCGGTCGGCGCCTGGACTTTCTGATGCAAGAGCTCAACCGCGAAGCCAACACACTGGGCTCCAAAGCCTTCGACCCGCGCAGCACCCAGGCGGCGGTCAACCTCAAAGTGTTGATCGAGCAGATGCGCGAACAAGTGCAGAATATTGAGTAAGGCAACCCTGACATGACCCACAGCACCGGCACCCTGTACATCATTTCCGCACCTTCGGGCGCGGGCAAGAGCAGCCTGGTAAAGGCCTTGACCGACTCCGATCAGGAGATCCGTGTCTCCGTCTCCCACACCACCCGCGCCATGCGCCCCGGGGAAGTGAACGGCGTGAACTATCACTTCGTCTCCCGCGAAGCGTTTGTAAAGATGGGTGAACATGGCGACTTCCTGGAGCGCGCCGAAGTGTTCGGCAATCTCTACGGCACCTCGCAAAGCCACTTGCAGCAGACCCTCGACGCAGGCCACGACCTGATCCTGGAAATCGACTGGCAAGGCGCTGAGCAAGTGCGCAAGTTGATGCCCCAGGCTCGTTCGATCTTCATTCTGCCGCCGTCCCTGCAAGCCTTGCACCAGCGCCTGACCAATCGCGGCCAGGACAGCGACGAGATCATTGACGGGCGGATGCGCGAAGCCGTCAGCGAGATGAGTCACTACGTCGACTACGATTACCTGATCATCAACGACGATTTCGCCCACGCACTGCGCGATTTACAGGCGATTTTCCGTGCCAATCAGCTTCATCAGAAGCGCCAGCAGCAGCGTCACGGAAAACTTTTGGCCGAATTGCTCGGCTAAACAGCTCTTCCCAAAACCGCTGCAAGGGCTTTACATTGGCACTTGCAGCGCGTTGAAGGGCTTGGTCAAAAAATCAGCGCTTCCCTAATCGCTGGTGATTTTTTAAACTGTTGAGTCCGCTCGCCCAACCGGGCAGCGCGCATATTGCATTCGCTCCGAGGAATACCATGGCCCGCGTAACCGTTGAAGATTGCCTAAACCACGTGGAAAACCGCTTTGAGCTGGTCATGCTGTCTACCAAGCGTGCCCGTCAACTGGCCACCGGCGGCAAAGAGCCACTGGTTCAGTGGGAAAACGACAAGCCTACCGTTGTAGCCTTGCGTGAAATCGCTGAAGGCCTGATGAGCTACGAGTTCATCGCCAACGCTGAAATCGTCGAAGACGAACCGCTGTTCGCAGCGTTCGAGGACGAGTCCAACGAGGCAGTCTAAGCCATGCCTGGTCGACGTAGCACGGCGCGGGGTCACAGCGAACGGCAGGTTTCATCATGCCGAGCATAGACGCCCTCGCCGATCGCTTATCGACCTACCTCGGCAAGGACCAGGTCAACCTGGTCCGCCGAGCGTACTTCTACGCCGAACAAGCCCACGATGGCCAACGCCGCCGCAGCGGTGAGGCGTACGTCACGCACCCACTCGCGGTTGCGAATATTCTTGCCGACATGCACATGGACCATCAGAGCCTGATGGCTGCGATGCTGCATGACGTGATCGAAGACACCGGTATTGCCAAGGAAGCGCTGCAAGCGCAATTCGGCGAAACCGTGGCCGAACTGGTCGACGGGGTCAGCAAACTGACCCAGATGAACTTCGAGACCAAGGCCGAAGCCCAGGCTGAAAACTTCCAGAAAATGGCCATGGCCATGGCCCGCGATATTCGCGTGATTCTGGTCAAACTGGCCGACCGTCTGCACAACATGCGGACCCTGGAAGTCCTGTCCGGCGAAAAACGCCGACGGATCGCCAAGGAAACCCTGGAAATCTATGCGCCTATCGCCAACCGGCTGGGCATGCACGCCATCCGCATAGAATTCGAAGACCTCGGCTTCAAGGCCATGCACCCGATGCGTTCCGCACGGATCAACCAGGCGGTCAAACGCGCCCGGGGCAACCGCAAGGAAATCGTCAACAAGATCGAAGAATCCCTCAGCCACTGCCTGGCCATCGACGGCATTCAGGGCGAGGTCAGCGGTCGTCAAAAACACCTCTACGGCATCTACAAGAAAATGCGCGGCAAGCGTCGGGCCTTCAACGAGATCATGGACGTCTATGCGTTCCGGATCATCGTCGACAAGGTCGATACCTGCTACCGCGTACTGGGTGCTGTGCATAATTTGTACAAACCGTTGCCGGGGCGCTTCAAGGATTACATCGCGATCCCCAAGGCCAACGGCTACCAGTCGCTGCACACCACGCTGTTCGGCATGCACGGTGTACCGATCGAGATTCAGATCCGTACCCGTGAAATGGAAGAGATGGCCAACAACGGCATTGCCGCCCATTGGCTGTACAAATCCAGCGGCGACGAGCAGCCAAAAGGCACTCACGCCCGCGCCCGCCAGTGGGTCAAAGGCGTGCTGGAGATGCAGCAACGCGCCGGAAACTCGCTGGAATTCATCGAGAGCGTGAAGATCGACCTGTTTCCGGACGAGGTCTACGTGTTCACGCCCAAAGGCCGGATCATGGAGCTGCCCAAAGGCTCCACGGCGGTCGACTTCGCTTACGCGGTGCACACCGACGTGGGCAACAGCTGCATTGCCTGTCGGATCAATCGACGTCTCGCACCGCTGTCCGAACCGCTGCAAAGCGGCTCCACGGTCGAGATCGTCAGCGCCCCCGGGGCTCGACCGAATCCGGCGTGGCTCAACTTCGTGGTCACCGGCAAGGCGCGGACTCACATCCGCCATGCGTTGAAACTGCAACGCCGCTCCGAATCCATCAGCCTCGGCGAACGCCTGCTGAACAAGGTTCTCAACGGGTTCGACAGCTCGCTGGAGAAAGTAGCAGCCGAGCGCGTCAAGGCGATGCTCACCGAGTACCGCCTGGAACTGATCGAGGACCTGCTCGAAGATATCGGCCTGGGCAATCGCATGGCTTACGTTGTCGCCCGCCGACTGCTTGGTGAAGGCGAACAGCTGCCGAGCTCGGAAGGCCCGCTGGCGATTCGCGGCACTGAAGGCCTGGTGCTCAGCTACGCCAAGTGCTGCACACCGATCCCGGGCGACCCGATTGTCGGCCACCTGTCCGCGGGCAAAGGCATGGTCGTGCACCTGGACAACTGCCGCAACATCAGCGAAATCCGCCACAACCCGGAAAAATGCATCCAGCTCTCGTGGGCCAAGGATGTCACCGGTGAATTCAATGTCGAACTGCGCGTCGAGCTGGAACACCAGCGCGGCCTGATCGCCCTGCTGGCCAGCAGCGTCAACGCGGCCGACGGCAATATCGAAAAAATCAGCATGGACGAACGCGATGGTCGCATCAGCGTGGTCCAACTGGTGGTCAGCGTGCACGACCGCGTGCACCTGGCCCGCGTGATCAAGAAACTGCGCGCCCTGACCGGGGTGATTCGCATCACTCGCATGCGTGCGTAAGCCACTCATTACAAGGAGTCATTCATGACCAAAACAGTTATTACCAGCGACAAGGCCCCGGCCGCTATCGGCACTTACTCCCAGGCGATCAAGGCCGGCAACACCGTTTACATGTCGGGTCAAATTCCTCTGGACCCAAAAACCATGGAACTGGTAGAAGGTTTCGAAGCCCAGACCGTCCAGGTGTTCGAGAACCTCAAAGCCGTGGCTGAAGCCGCTGGCGGTTCGTTCAAGGACATCGTCAAACTGAACATCTTCCTCACCGACCTGAGCCACTTCGCCAAGGTCAACGAGATCATGGGCAAGTACTTTGACCAGCCTTACCCTGCCCGCGCCGCCATCGGCGTAGCAGCCCTGCCAAAGGGTTCGCAGGTTGAGATGGATGCCATTCTGGTCATCGAGTAATGCGTCCGGCGCAGCCTTCTAAAGGCTGCGCCGATCTTGCTTTGAAAGGATTCCACCATGCGCCAAGCGCTAGCTCTCTCGCTGGTCGCCCTACTCTTGGGCGGTTGTGCCAGCAACCCTGCCGACCGTGACATCAGCGGCACCTGGATCAATCAGGCGGCCATCGATGTTGCAGCCAAAGGCGGCCCCCTGCGCGAAGCGCTCCAGGCTTATGGCCCGAACCTGGAATGGGACGTCAACACCAAGGCCGGTCAGGCCCGCTACACCAACGGTTTTGAAAACGTCGATGGCAAGCTGCTAGGCGAAGAGTCCGGCGCCTGGAAGGTCGACTTTTATGGCAGCTCGGGTAGTGAGCTGAAGCGTGACGGCAAGCAATTGAGCCAGGTCGCCAGCGACAATGAGCCGGAGCAAGTCTTCGACCGCGCGCAGGTTACGGTGCCAGAGGGCGCACCGGTGGGCGCCAGTTTCGAACGCGCACTGTATTCAGCCTACATGGGCGGCAGCTGGAAAGTCGTCAGCGGTCCCGGTGAAGGCAATACCGTGCAGTTCCAGGCTGACGGCCAGGTTGCAGGCCTGCCGGGGGCGGATCGTTATGCCCTGTGCCTGGCCGGTGATTGCGCGTCGATGAGCGGCGGCAATGACAACATGTGGCTACAGGCGAATGGTCAGGGCAACACCTGGATCTTTGCGCGCAAGGGCAAGGAACTGGAAATCCTCCAGGCAGTGAACACCGCACAGGCGGATGAAATGCCGCAGTTCACCCCGGGTGATCGCAAGTGGTTGCTGGAAAAACAGTGATACAGAATATAGGAGCCTGCGGGCTCCTTTTTCTTTAGCCTGCGCCGTGAAATTCTTCACCCCTCTCAAGGATTGAACATGCGCCCACTGCTTGTCCTCAGCCTTTTGCTGCTCGGCGGCTGCACCTCTATTCCCGCAGAAACGGATATCAGTGGTATCTGGATCAATCAGGCGGCCATCGATGCAGCGGCCCAAGGCCAGTCTTTACATGAATCCTTAAACACCCATGGCCGGAATCTGGAATGGGACATCAACACTCGCACCGGCAAGGCGCAAGTGAGCAGCGGTTTTGAGAGGGGTGGAGGCCAACTGCTGCAAAAGTCACCCAATGCCTGGACCGTCGACTACAACGGCTACGGCACTGACGAACTGCGCCTGGATGGCAAGCGACTGACCCAACTGGCCAAGGAGCACGTCCCCCAGCAGGTGTTCAGTCGCCCCAGCAAGACCGCCAAAACGCATACGAAGTGGGGTAGCACCTTCAGGAGCGCCCTGAACGCTGCTTATATGGGCGGGCAGTGGAAAATCATCGACAGTCACGGAACAGGCCAGCGGGTCGAGTTTACGGAAGATGGCCATGTTTCAGGGTTACCGGGAACCGATCGATACGAGTTATGCCTGGACGGTGATTGCGCCAGCCAAGGCGCAGGGAATGACACCTTGTATCTGGGCACGGGCGACCTGAGTGACACATGGATTTTCGTTCGCAAAGGCAAGCAACTGGAGATTTTCCAGGCAATCAATCAATCCCGGCCAGACGAAATCCCCCAATTCACCCCCGGCCCACGCCAGTGGCTGCTGGTAAAACAATGACCCAAAAACAAAGGCGCCCGCAGGCGCCTGTTGTTTAGAAGCTCGCTCAACTCAACTCCCCCTGGGCAAGTATCGCGGCATAACCTTCGCGGTAACTTGGGTACTTCGGTGTCCAGCCCAAGGCTTTGGCCCGCACATTGCGGCAGCGCTTGCTGCCAGTGCGCCGCACGCTCGCATCGTCATCCCATTCGGTCACGCCCAAATACTCTCGTAGCCAGCCTACCACTTCTGCCAGCGGTGCTGGCGCATCGTCGACGCCGATATAGACGTCATCCAGCGCCACGCCGCGCCGGTCCGCCTCAAGCAAGCAGGCCATCAGCCCCGCCGCGTCGTCTGCATGAATACGGTTGCCATACAACGGCGGATCGACCGCAACGCGATAGCCGCGGCGAACTTGGGTCAACAGCCACTCACGGCCGGGACCATAGATACCGGTTAAACGCACGACGCTGGCAGGAATGCCGCTATTGAGGGCAATCTGCTCGGCTTCCAGCATCACACGCCCTGAATAGCCAGCGGCTACAGCAGGCGAAGTCTCATCGACCCACTCGCCATCCTGCTGGCCATACACACTGCTGCTGGAAACAAACAGCAGGCGGTCGGGCACCTGACCGTAGTCGCCCAGCCACTCCAGCACGTGCTGCAAACCCTGAACATAAGCGGCGCGGTAACCCGCCTCATCGTGATCAGTGGCCGCCGCGCAATACACCAGGTAATCCACCGCACCGACTGGCCAGGTCGCTGGACAGTCTTCATTGAACAAGTCACCGGCAACGCCAATCACCCCCTTGGGCAGGCGCGAGACGTCACGCCTCAGGCCATAAACCTCCCACCCGGAAGCGATCAATTGCGTAGCCAGACGACTGCCAACATCACCGCAGCCGGCGATCAAAACAGAAGGCGCGGACATCAGAAAACTCCCTCAAGAAAGGTACAGACTAGCGCCCGAAATGGATGAGCGGCTAGTAATGGAGGAAAAAAAGAGACGCTATTACTTTTGTTAACAAGAATTAATTGCAATAATGCCAGCCACTTTTGTTCTCGGCCTTACGAGGCCTGGAAGAGCATTTACCGTTTTTCTTTCTCAGGTCCGGCCAGCATGACACCCAATCAATTCCCCGCTTCGCCTACCAAACGACCTCGCGCCTGGAGCGCAGTGGCCGCCCTCCTGCTCAGCCTGATGCTGGCGCCGACCGCCGCTTTCGCTGACGCACAGACGCCAGCCACTCCAGCAGCCACTGCAGCTCCAGCTCCAGCTCCAGCCGATCATGTTACTCCGCCTGCGACCGACCCGGCCCAAGCCGTAGACACCACCGCCGAAGACGTTCCGGAAGTCCTCGAAGCCGACAATAGTCTGGGCATGGCCCACGACCTGTCGCCGTGGGGCATGTACCAGAACGCCGACATCATCGTGAAAATCGTGATGATCGGTCTGGCCATCGCCTCGATCATCACCTGGACCATCTGGATCGCCAAGGGTTTCGAGCTGATGGGCGCCAAGCGTCGTCTACGCACCGAAATCGTCCACCTGAAAAAAGCCACCACGCTTAAAGAAGCCAGTGCGACAGCCACCAAGCATGGCACCCTCGCCAACTTGCTGGTGCATGACGCCCTGGAAGAGATGCGTTTGTCGGTCAACAGCCGCGAGAAAGAAGGCATCAAGGAACGCGTCGCCTTCCGCCTTGAGCGTCTGGTTGCAGCCTGCGGTCGGAACATGAGCAGCGGCACCGGCGTGCTCGCCACCATCGGTTCCACCGCGCCGTTCGTCGGCCTGTTCGGTACCGTGTGGGGCATCATGAACAGCTTCATCGGCATCGCCAAAACCCAGACCACCAACCTCGCCGTCGTGGCTCCCGGCATCGCCGAAGCCCTGCTGGCAACCGCGCTGGGTCTGGTTGCAGCGATCCCGGCCGTAGTGATCTACAACGTTTTTGCCCGCTCCATTGCCGGTTACAAGGCACAAGTATCCGATGCCTCGGCTGAAGTCCTGCTGCTGGTGAGCCGCGACCTCGATCACCTGCCGACCACCGAGCGCTCCGCGCAACCCCACATGGTCAAAGTAGGGTAATCAGCCATGGGCTTGCATTTGAGAGAAGGCGCAGACGACGATCTGGCCGAGAACCACGAAATCAACGTCACGCCGTTCATCGACGTGATGCTGGTGCTGTTGATCATCTTCATGGTGGCGGCCCCGCTCGCCACTGTGGACATCAAGGTCGACCTGCCTGCCTCCAGCGCCAAACCGGCGCCACGGCCAGAGAAACCAGTGTTCCTCAGCGTCAAGGCTGACCAGCGCCTGTTCCTCGGCGAAGACGAAGTGAAGGCCGAAGCACTCGGTGCCACCCTCGACGCCAGGACCAAAGGCAAGAAAGACACGACGATCTTCTTCCAGGCCGACAAAGGTGTGGATTACGGCGACCTGATGAGCGTGATGGACAACCTGCGCTCTGCCGGTTACCTGAAGGTGGGTCTGGTCGGACTCGAGACGGCAGTCAAGAAATGATCACGACGCGCCAAAAGCTGACGCGTTACAGCGCGAGCCTGGCCGTGGTGCTGGGCGTCCATGCGCTGGCCATTGCGCTGGCGCTGAACTGGACGTCGCGCCCACCGATCGAGCTACCGCCGCAGGCGATGATGGTCGAGTTGGCGCCAGTTCCGGCACCGCCACCACCGGCACCGCCGAAGGTCATCACGCCGCCACAGCCACCCGCCCCGGTGGAAGAACTGCCGATACCGAAACTGGCTGAAGTACCGAAGGCCGAGATTACGGTGCCGAAACCGGTCAAACCCAAGCCAAAGCCTCAACCGCCCAAGCCTGTGGAGAAAAAGCCGGAACCGCCTAAAGAGAAGCCGTCCGAGGAAAAACCGAGCGACGCGCAACCGACTCAGGCGCCAACGGAGAAATCCGCTCAGCCGGCACCGGGCCCTTCACCGGCGCAGCAAGCGGCCAAGGCCAGCTGGCAGAGCGAATTGCTCGCGCATCTGGCCAAGCATAAGAAGTATCCACCCGCTGCAAGATTGCGGAACAAGGAAGGTGTGAACCGTCTACGTTTCGTGGTGGATGCGCAAGGTAATGTGTTGTCGTTCGAACTGGAGAGCCCTTCCGGCAACGCCGATCTGGACCGCGCCACCCTGCAAATGATCCGGGAGGCTCAACCACTGCCCAAGCCGCCGGCCGACATGTTGACCAACGGCGCCATCGAAATCGTTGCACCGTTTGTTTACTCGCTGGAAAAACGCCGGCGCTAAACCACCGCCGAACCATTGTGGGAGCGAGCCTGCTCGCGAAGAGGCCATCACATCCAACATCCATGTTGACTGATACACCGCATTCGCGAGCAGGCTCGCTCCCACAGAGATCTCCGGCAGCAGGAATATCCGTGAAAGGCACCCGAAAGGTGCCTTTTGCATATCCGCCAGGGCAAACCTGCTTTGCCCTGTGTCACTCAACACACTCAGTCTGATAACGTGCGTCTATCGATTGCAGCCGGTATGCTTGGCTCGCAACTTCATGGACGCTTGCTATGACTCTTACAGAATTACGCTACATCGTTACCCTCGCCCAAGAGCAGCACTTCGGCCACGCGGCCGAGCGTTGCCACGTCAGTCAGCCGACCCTGTCGGTGGGCGTGAAAAAGCTTGAAGACGAACTCGGTGTGCTGATTTTCGAGCGCAGCAAGAGTGCCGTGCGCCTGACCCCGGTCGGCGAAGGCATTGTCGCCCAGGCGCAGAAAGTGCTGGAACAGGCCCAAGGCATCCGCGAACTGGCCCAGGCCGGCAAGAACCAGCTGACCGCGCCGCTGAAAGTCGGCGCCATCTACACCGTCGGCCCGTACCTGTTTCCGCACCTGATTCCACAACTGCACCGGGTCGCCCCGCAGATGCCGTTGTACATCGAAGAAAACTTCACCCACGTGCTGCGCGACAAACTGCGCAACGGCGAGCTCGACGCGATCATCATCGCCTTGCCGTTCAACGAAGCTGACGTGCTGACCCTCCAGCTCTACGACGAACCGTTCTACGTCCTGATGCCGGCCCAGCACCCGTGGACCCAAAAAGAATCCATCGACGCCGCCCTGCTCAACGACAAGAGCCTGCTGCTGCTCGGCGAAGGCCACTGCTTCCGCGATCAAGTGCTGGAAGCCTGCCCGACCCTGGCCAAAGGCAACGACGGCGCCAAACACACCACCGTGGAATCCAGTTCCCTGGAAACCATCCGCCACATGGTTGCGTCTGGCCTGGGCATTTCGATCCTGCCGCTGTCCGCGGTGGACAGCCATCACTACGCCCCCGGTGTCCTCGAAGTGCGTCCACTGACGCCGCCGGTACCGTTCCGCACCGTAGCCATCGCCTGGCGCGCGAGCTTCCCGCGGCCGAAGGCGATTGAAATCCTCGCTGACTCCATTCGCCTGTGCTCGGTGGCCAAGCCGCAAGCACCGGTGGTTGCGGCCTAAGTCGCTGCCATGACCGAGTTGTCGCAAGTGTCGGTGACGGCACTCAAGGGTGTCGGCGAAGCCATGGCCGAGAAGTTGGCCAAGGTCGGCCTGGAGAATCTCCAGGACGTGCTTTTTCACCTGCCGCTGCGCTATCAGGACCGCACTCGCGTAGTCCCGATCGGCCATTTGCGACCCGGGCAAGACGCCGTGATCGAAGGCACCGTCAGCGGCGCCGACGTGGTCATGGGCCGGCGCCGCAGCCTCGTTGTTCGTCTTCAAGACGGCACCGGCGGGCTCAGCCTGCGTTTCTACCATTTCAGCAACGCCCAGAAAGAAGGCCTCAAACGCGGCACGCGCATTCGCTGCTACGGCGAAGCACGGCCCGGTGCATCGGGGCTGGAAATCTATCACCCGGAATACCGCGCCATCACCGGTGACGAGCCGCCGCCGGTGGATGAAACCCTGACCCCGGTTTACCCGCTCACCGAAGGCCTGACCCAACAGCGCTTGCGCCAATTGTGCATGCAGACCCTGACGATGCTCGGTCCCACCAGTCTGCCCGACTGGCTGCCGACCGAACTGGCGCGGGACTATCAACTGGCGCCGCTGGCCGATGCAATCCGCTACCTGCACCACCCGCCGGCCGATGCCGATGTCGATGAACTCGCCCTCGGTCATCACTGGGCGCAGCACCGTCTGGCCTTCGAAGAACTGCTGACCCATCAACTGTCCCAGCAGCGCCTGCGCGAGAGCATGCGCTCCCTGCGCGCGCCGGCGATGCCGAAAGCCACTCGGCTGCCGGCCCACTATCTGGCCAACCTTGGCTTCACTCCGACCGGCGCTCAGCAACGTGTCGGCAACGAAATCGCCTACGACCTCAGTCAGCACGAACCGATGCTGCGGCTGATTCAGGGCGACGTCGGCGCGGGTAAAACCGTGGTCGCTGCACTCGCCGCACTCCAGGCCTTGGAGGCCGGTTATCAAGTGGCGCTGATGGCGCCCACCGAAATCCTCGCCGAGCAGCACTTCATCACCTTCAAACGCTGGCTCGAACCGCTGGGCATCGAAGTCGCATGGCTGGCCGGCAAGCTCAAAGGCAAGAACCGCGTGGCCGCACTGGAGCAGATTGCCAACGGCACACCGATGGTGGTCGGCACCCACGCACTGTTTCAGGACGAAGTGCAGTTCAAAAACCTCGCACTGGCGATCATCGACGAACAGCACCGCTTCGGCGTGCAGCAACGGCTGGCGTTGCGGCAGAAAGGTGTCGGCGGGCGGATGTGTCCGCACCAGTTGATCATGACCGCCACACCGATTCCCCGGACGCTGGCCATGAGCGCCTACGCCGACCTCGACACCTCGATCCTCGACGAACTGCCGCCCGGCCGGACCCCGGTGAACACCGTGCTGATCACCGATACCCGGCGCGTCGAAGTCATCGAGCGGGTGCGCGGCGCCTGTGCCGAAGGGCGTCAGGCCTATTGGGTGTGCACGCTGATTGAAGAGTCGGAAGAGCTGACCTGTCAGGCCGCCGAAACCACCTACGAAGACCTCACCGCCGCCCTCGGCGAGTTGAAGGTCGGGCTGATCCACGGTCGCATGAAGCCCGTCGAAAAAGCCGCGGTCATGGCCGAATTCAAGGCCGGCAACCTGCAACTGCTGGTCGCCACCACGGTGATCGAAGTCGGCGTCGACGTGCCCAACGCCAGCCTGATGATCATCGAAAACCCGGAACGCCTCGGGCTTGCGCAATTGCACCAGTTGCGCGGTCGTGTCGGTCGAGGCAGCGCGGCCAGTCATTGCGTGCTGCTTTACCATCCGCCGCTTTCACAGATCGGTCGTCAGCGTTTGGGCATCATGCGCGAAACCAACGACGGGTTTGTCATCGCCGAAAAAGACCTTGAGCTGCGCGGCCCCGGCGAAATGCTCGGTACGCGTCAGACCGGCCTGCTGCAATTCAAGGTCGCTGACCTGATGCGCGACGCCGATCTGCTACCCGCCGTGCGCGACGCCGCCCAGGCGCTGCTGGAACGCTGGCCGGATCACGTCAGCCCGCTGCTCGACCGCTGGCTACGTCATGGGCAGCAATACGGCCAAGTGTGAGCACCGTCGCAGTTTCTGAACCACCGTTCTGAGCAAGCTGGTTATACTCCTGCCATTGTTTTAAAACGGATACAGACCATGACCGAAGTTGCCCTCGCACCCGCCTCCCCGCACGCTCCGTCGGTTATTCGGCTGATGCTGGGCAAACTGGGTATCGCCTACGAAGAAGTCCTCGACCATCACGGCCTGAACGCCGCACGCAAAGTGCAGGCAGTTCTGCTTGATGACGCCGTGGGCACGCTCATGGTGCTGTTCCCGCAGAGCCAATTGCTGGACCTCAATAGCCTCGCCGAATTGACGGGTCGCCGCCTTACCGCCGTGTCGACCGAACGGCTGGTAAAAATGCTCGGCAAACACAACCTGAGTCTGCTGCCCGGCATGCCGGCGCTCACCAGTTCACCGTGCCTGTATGAAGAAAGCCTGCTGCGCGAGCCGAAGGTGCTGATCAACTCGGGCGAGCCGGGCGTGTTGCTGGAGATCACCAGCGAAGACTTCAAGACCATGCTGACCAAGGCCAGCGCCGCCAACTTCGGCGAAGCGCTGACCAGCATTCGCCCGAACCTCGACCGCCCCCACGATGACCGCGAGGAAATCACCCAGGCCGTTCAAGCGTTCACCGCGCGGCGCATCCAGCAGCGTCTGGAAGAAACCATCGAGATTCCGCCGCTGGCCGAGACCGCACAGAAAATCATCAAACTGCGCGTCGACCCCAACGCCACCATCGACGACATCACCGGCGTCGTCGAAACCGACCCGGCCCTGGCCGCACAAGTCGTGAGCTGGGCGGCGTCGCCGTACTACGCCTCACCGGGCAAAATTCGTTCAGTAGAAGACGCGATCGTGCGGGTGCTGGGCTTCGACCTGGTGATCAACCTGGCGCTGGGCCTGGCCTTGGGCAAAACCCTGAGCCTGCCCAAAGACCACCCGCAACACACCACGCCGTACTGGCAGCAATCGATCTACACCGCCGCCGTCATCGAAGGCCTGACCCGCGCCATGCCCCGCGCACAGCGCCCGGAAGCCGGCCTGACCTACCTCGCCGGCCTGCTGCACAACTTCGGCTACTTGCTGCTGGCCCACGTCTTCCCGCCACACTTCTCGCTGATCTGCCGCCACCTGGAGGTCAACCCGCACCTGTGCCACAGCTACGTCGAGCAACACTTGCTGGGCATCAGCCGTGAACAGATCGGCTCGTGGCTGATGCGCTACTGGGACATGCCCGAAGAACTGGCCACCGCGCTGCGCTTCCAGCACGACCCGGGCTACGACGGCGATTACGCCGAGTACCCAAACCTCGTGTGCCTGGCTGTGCGCTTGCTGCGCAGTCGTGGGATTGGCTCCGGCCCCGACGAAGACATCCCCGACGCGCTGCTAGAGCGCGTAGGCCTGACCCGCGACAAAGCCAACGACGTCGTCAGCAAAGTGCTTGAAGCTGAAGTGCTGCTGCGTGAACTGGCTTCGCAATTCACCCAGGTATAAAAAACCCGCTCCTACACTCGGTCGAATGTGGGAGCGGGCTTGCTCGCGAAGAATCCAACTCGGTCTAACTGGCGGACCTTAAACCTTGGCTTTTGCCTTCGCCTTCCTCGGCTTCAAATACTTGGTCAACCCCTGAAACCAGATCACCAGCGCCGGGTTGCCCTTGATCTGAATCGACTTGTCCTGAATCCCCGTCATAAACGCCAGCTGCTTGTTCTTCGCCTGCATCGTGGCAAAGCCATACGCCGCGTCTTTAAAGGCAATCGCAAACGCAGGCTCGGCATACACGCCGGACTTGCTGGTGATGCGCTGATCCCTCACAAAGAAATGCCGCGCCACTTTCCCGTCCAGGGTCTGTAGCTGAAACACCAATTCCTTGTCACCCAACTGCTGCTGAAACGCAGGATTAGTCCGACTGGCCTTCCCCATCAACAAACCCAGCATCCACAGAAGAAAACGAAATTTCATGCGCACAGCCTCAAAAGGAAAATGAACGGCCGGCGCAGTGTAGCGGCTTCAAGCGAGAACGCCACTGTCTGGTTGCGTTAGAAGAAGATGCCGGTCTTATTGACGCTGATGACTACCAAGTCATTGACGAAACCAGCTGTTTAAAAGCGAAGATATTTTGATCTTTCTACGCTCGAGTCCATCGGATATTTCCTTCAACACGCGGTGCTGTTCGTGAACTAGGCAGCCCTGGGCTTCATCGATAGTCTTTGTTCGTTACCGCAAAAACGGTGACACGGACGTGCAAGTCCGGTACATATCGCCGCACAATCGCCAATCCGAACACCGAGCGTTTTCATGCTCGCTGTAAATGATTTATGGCGGCTGTGCGTGGGAGGTCCCTTTGGGGTCTGCCGGGGTCCGATATGCCCGGTCTTGCACACCTGCGCACGGCTGCCACCCTTATTCGAATGCAAGCGAAGAGGACACAGCCACATCCAAAACACATATCGGGACATACCAATGATCAAGCCAACACCCAATCCTCCAGAACACGAAGACACATCCCCCTACGAATCCTTCGATTCCAAAAAGCTCCACGAAGCCGCCGAACGCGCCCTCGATCTTCACCTCGGCACACCTGCGGATAAAAAACCTAAACGTCGCAATGGCGACCTCTTCATCGTCGCTCCCGACCTCCACACCGAAACCCTCCTGGCCAACGCCTCGGAAGACGTGCTATCCATCAGCGCCATCGCCGCTGACCTGGCCGACAGTGTAGAAGGCTCGCGCCGCTCCGTCGCACTGGCACTCAGTAGAATGGCGGTCGGTGTGCATCTGTTAGTGGAGCGAGCGCTGGATCACATTGATTCGCCGGATCCGGCGGAGCATCGGGCTAAGACGTAGCAAGAAATACGAAGGGGACTGACGTCCCCTTCTTCATTCCAATGCATTGTCACGTCTGCACTCCGAGCTTTAAATGCAGTGACTTGCCTTGACCGATTCCGCCCCCTTCAATCCAATCCACCATCACCTGCTTCTCCAAAGGCAGCCGAGAGAATGCACGCTGCACGGCCTGACACTGCTGAACGCCGCCAGGAAAGTTCCAAAAGCACGAAAAAGCTGAAAATCACCATGCATCTACGCATACTTGTGCCGCACTTTCAGAATGGAATCTTCAAATGCCTTTTGCCTTACCCCGCCCTATCCTTATCCACACTATGATGCTGGCCAGTATGGCTTTTACCACAATTGCTGCCGCCAACAGTTTCGACTGTGCCAATGCTGCGACACCTACAGAAAAGGCAATATGTTCTGACCCATACACGCTTGGATTGGATCGTAAATTGGGGCAGGCATGGAAAACAGCAAAGGCAACAGTGAAAGACACCGTGATGCTGAAGGCTGATCAACGCCAATGGATTAAAAACCGCGACCACTGCGCTGCCGACTTTCATTGTTTGCGACGCAGTTATTCGATGCGGATTGCAGAGCTCCAACATGCAGGTAAACCATTCAATTGGAAAGGAACCTGGCAACGTATCCCGGCGGGGCGATTCGACAGCGCCGAATGGAAGATAAACGGGCGCGCGCCACAGTTCGGTTTCACCTCAAAAGCGTCAAATAAAATGGGCTCAGGAAATTTGACTGGTACGTTCAACCTGGAAGGCTCCCAAGGTATTTATCGAAGCGAAGATTGCACGTTATTGATGACACCAACCACCGGCCTCCTTTACGTCATCCAAGTGGGTGAATGCCACGGAACTGACGCAGCCTTTGGCGGACATTATGTCGCATCCGAACAACCACTTGATTTGAACTATGACCTGTTGTCGCTGGGACTCGTCCGGACGCAAGAAGAAGACGATGCGGCTCGGCAATTGCTTAAGGATGACTATCAAACCGTTCTGGATGCCAGTGACTCGTTTTACTACGTAGACGAGTCCGCCGCAGACAACCTGGGGGCTCAAGTCGCCAACATTCGGGTTTTGGGGCTTCCTCCTCCCAACGCCGCACTAATCATGCGCGGACGCGACGCTCAACTTTGGGTCGCGGCGCTGGTCAGCGATCAGAAGCAGAATTACCGCGTGCGCTATTACACTAACGTGCAGGGCTGGAAGGGACGTTTGCCAGGCCCGATTCAACGCTGGTATGCCGAACAATTCGATTGGCGCAAGGCGCCGCTGGATTACATGCCGTAGGCGCCAAAGGAAAGGGGACGGATTGCCCCCTTTTCCATCGAATATCAAGGTTACTTTAACAACGCTTTCAAACCTTCATAATCATAGCGTGTAAAAGATTCCTCAATACCTTTTGCCGCCACCTCTAAATACTGAGGAGATTTCAAATCACTAACCTTATATATAGAAAATATTGTGCCAGAGCTGAACTGATGCCGGATGCTGCCTTGCGTAACAGCAACTGACGGAGATTTGGAAACCAAATCGTCCTTAGATTTATAGGTTCTCACCAAATGGATGTCCTTGTACTGAGTCTCATCCACATTCAAAGCCACCGCTGGAGTTTTACTCAAAGACTCTATTGAAACTTTTCCCGCAGCATTCTTCCACTCGTCAGAGAACTCATAGATCGACTCCTCATAATCCTCGACGAGCGGTCTGTTAAGATCACAAACAGCTTTGTTGATGAGAATACCGTTTCTATCATTACGAATATTTGCATATATGCAATCGACAACGACATTGTCTCCTTGCCTACTCAGCGTAAAGTACGCTTCAAACGGGGTGCTCGACGCCAGGTTTTCATAGTGCAAAGCTTTAGCGCCATTAAAGTCAACGAAGTCTCTCGTAACTTCTCCTTTATCACCAATGACACCTTCAACAATTTTGCTTCCGCCCGACCACCTAACTTTCAGGCTCTGAGTCGCTTTATCTACTTCATAAACATCTCCCGCAGGGACTGTTGCTTCTTCAGCAGCAGATACGGCAAACGAGAGGCCAATGAACAACAACGCAAACAGGTTTTTCTTTTTCATTCTTATCGAGTCTCCGGCGCTACGGATGTAGCTCTCAAAATAGCTTCAAATTTAGTGGCATAACTCGCGATCAGAACCTTCTGATCAGAACCGTTGATAACTTTACGAGCGCCTTGATAATCCTTGGTGGTGTTATTTACATAGGTGCCCAATTTTTGATTGGTAAAAATACCCTCTTTCATACCCCAAATCATAATGGGAACTGAATTTTTAAACCCAGCGGCCTCTTCAGGACTTCCAACAAAATCTATCCCGAAATAATCTTTGGCTTTCTGATAGTTGTTTTTCCATGTCAAGTGCACCAAACCACGCCCGCGGTATTTAAAACCGTCACCTTGGGCGGTGTTTCCATTACCTACCGCTCTCTCCCTATGCGCAGCACTAGTTGCAAGAACGGGATCATACTTGTCGAAATAACTAACCGGCCCGATCTCCGGGGCAGCACTAAAATACTCGGCAATAGTGTAGTTATATGCCTCATGCCTAGCCGTAGCGAACATATATGACAACTCATATATCGTCAGAATTTCTCTATTTTTATCAACATATATATTTATATTTTTTACAATCTCCCTGAGATTTTCCTTCGATTTTGCTGAAAGTGCGGGAGATTCGGCTTGGAAAGACACGTGCTGTTCGGCATACATTGCAACGAATCGCTCTACATCGATGTATACGGATTGACTCATGAAATTATCAAGCAACGCTATCGGATGAAAATGCCAAACCAAATCTGAATTTACTACAGCCTTAATGGGAGGCTCCTCCCAAAAAACATAATTATTTATACGTTCTTTTTCATGCATCAAAGATTTTGGAGCAGCTTCCAGTATTTTGTCCAGTCGACTCCACTTCGCATTATTTGCTTTAAACTTCCACTCGGTTGGATGACGAGCAATAAGCTTCGACCATCGATCTCTTGTATCCGCATCTTTTAACGCATCAGCAAGCTCGCCTGGGTCAACATCACCATTGCCGTTTTTATCAATTTTATTAAAAAGATCCTTAAAAAACTGCGGCATGTCTTCTGGATCAAGAAAGCCATCAGCAGTGGCATTGGACTCTTCAACTACGTGGAAGCCCAACTTCGTCCAATCGTGCTGAGTAATAATTACAGCTTCCGATTTTTTGATCAGTCCAGAGATTGGTAAGTCCTCCCCAACCACACGGACTTCGTACCAATCATCGGGGCCCTCTTTGATAACCGGCGCTTTGGTCAAATCTATCGCGTGCTCTCTCTTTAGAGGTTCGGTGGTGCCAATGGCAGGCGCTTTGTTCTTGAGCTTGGTTCCGATTGGCAAATGCAAATATTGCTTGCCTGTCTTTAATCCGGCGAGGTTATCGAGGAAATCTTTGACATCGGCTTCGGCAGTGAATATCTCAATATGAGCCTGGAATTTACTATCCGTTACGCCCGACTCATTGAGGAGATTTTCTGTTTTACCCAGATATCCAATAGGATCGCCAGCCTTGATCCCGGTACTTGCTGTTTCAACCGAATCGAAGCTGGAAGGCATCAACGACGTCCAGTCGACCATGTGGTATTCCGCACTACTTTCTATACAGGTCCAAAAACTCTCAGGTACAGATCCCGCGGCAGCTAAACCGCCGCTGACCATTACGCATTTGGCCATTCGTCGAAGTTTGCCCTCAACGATCAGATTCAGCACTTCTTTACTATCGAACTCAACGACGCTGGTAGGGATAAGCTGCTTATTTCCGCATCGGGCGCCTATGGGTTGGCCGTTTTGAAGCGTCGCGGGGGCTGTGTAAAGGTCAAGCTTATTGGCTGCGGTAGCTTTAACTTTTCCCTGCCAATAATTGGGTCTCAGCCGTTCCGGCACTTTGTCCGCGGTCCAGATCGACTTGTGATTCGAGTTTTGATAGGGGGCGTCGTTCTCTTTATAAGCGAACCAGATTTCATCTCCGACGATTCGTGTTTTATTTGAGCCGCTTTTCACTGATCCAACTAGAATTTTGCCCTTGGCGTACGCCTTAGCTCCGTTAACAGCCTGATCAAGGATTTCTAACTTCGTATCCTTTTTTATTAAGCCGTAGGAAACCGCTCCCGGTATCCAAGGCGCTTTGTCATAGCCTTTGTAGTCTCCAAAGTTCATGGTCACTACAGGTTTCGGGGTTTCCTCTGGAGCCAATGGATAGCGCTCATAGGGAAGCAAGTGCATGTATAGACTGAAGAAGGCCAGCTTGTTTTGCTTGCCTTTGTTCGGCCCTTCTTCCGGGTTGGGCGCAGACTTGTACTCGTGGCGCACCAGGCAGAAGGAACTGGAATACTTCAGTTTTTTCTCGTTGTTGCCGAAGGTCGATTCCAGATAATCCTCATTAAGGCGATAAGCAACGACTTCGCCATCGGCCATACAGCGTATCGGCTCATTCAGTACGCATTGCGGGGCGCTTGCATTGGTGATGTGGATGCCGCCGTGCCAGAACTTGTTACTGCCGAGCAGGTAGTGACCCGAGGTTTCACTTTCGAGTGCAGCGTAAACTTCTTCCCCGTTGGCGAACTGCTTGCCATCAGCTTTTCTGAACGGATATTGGAAGTTCATCAATGGCGCAGGCCCCGCCGGAGCAGGTGCGGGGGCAGGAGCAGCCGCAGGCATCGGTTGTGCACCAGTTCTGTATTGAGCTTTCGGACGCAAAAACTTTTCTGGCATCGGCCAGTAACCGCTCAGGTGCCCATACTTAGCGGATTTCGGCCCAGAAGAAGATTGCGAGCCGAAAAAATTCCCCGCGGTCCGTACTGAGTTGATGTCCTCGACTACCCCCGTATGCCCGTGGAAATTGATCCAAAGTGCAATATCGCCGGGCTCGACGCTCGCGAGCGGGATGACGTTAAAATGGGTTACATCAACATTTAACTGTCCCGTTGTCAGGTATGGGATTGAATATCCCGCATCCTTCAACATTCGGTACAACAGACCTGAGCAATCGATTTCCTTGCGACCGTCGGCGTCGGCGTCGGCGTACCCCTTGGCAGGGCCGTATTCATATTGGCTATGTGGGTAGTTAGCCCGTTGCTCAAGTAGTCCGGTACTCATCGGAAGCTTCCTGCTTTAAGACATTGAGTTGAGTTATCAGCGACGACGCCCTGAGCCGCTAAGTGCTCAACACCTCGCGTACCGGACTCACTATCCATTTTCTGAACCTCCTGATAACACGCCATTGCTCTGGACAGATCAGCTGGGACGATGTTGCCGACTTCATACACTTGGCCCAGTTGACTCAGTGCGTCAATTGAGCCTCGGCGCGCGGCGCTTTCCAATGCGGCCATTGACTGTTGCGGGTTGATACAGACGCGCCTGTCGTCGTATTCACCCTCATCGCAATAAAAATTGGCAAGCGCCACGCCTGCGTCGGGAATGCTTTTTGAAGCAGCAACCAAAAGATCCACAATCTTGGTGTTATCCAAGCGCGGAGCTTGCCCAGAAAGACTGATTCCCGCAGCAGATAATGCAGCCTGCGGCGAACCTTGTTGCGCTCCGGCTAAATAACTATCCAGTGCTGCGGCGTACAGATAAACACCGGATTCGGGCGAAGCATGATTAGCCAATCGGTCAAACCACACACCTTTCTTCAACTCTCGCTCACCGGGTGATAGTTTTTCCGTTCGAGCCACACCCTCTAAAACGTTTTCAAGCGACCAATCTTCGACACGACTGAGAACCCAGCAGTTGTCGTTTTTGAAGACGAAAATTTTCAGGAATCCGCCCACCTGGTCACGGACGATCACCTTGTTAGGTAATTCGACCTTAATGGTCAGATTCGACTCACCAGCTTTTTCTGGAATGAGAACGCTCAATTCAGTAGCGTCCAGGGTTTTGAGTTTACGTTTGACTACCTTCGGCTTGTCGCCATCAAAAACCACTCGAATCTCTTCAACGGGAGAGGCGATAAAGGCCTTCTGTATCTCAGGCTGGGAGGCGAAAACTTTAACGAACTCTGCAAAGTCGTCGCTCGGACATTGAGCATCAATGGACGACGAGGCAAAGGCACCGGTGTGCATACCTAAGGTCAACAGTACGAGGGAGCACCACTTCAATTGCCTTACACTTTTGTTTGTTCTAATCACGAATTTCATCACTCAGAAAATACAAAAAAAGCCTTCGGTTTAACCTTCTCAGGCGGCGCATTCAACAACGCCTGATCCATCAAACTCCCCGCCTTATCCTTATCTGCCGCCCCCGGCAGCACCGGTGGCTTAATCCCGATCCCCGTCCCGCTCCCCGCCGACCCACCCGCATTAATCTTCACCACCGGCCCAACAACCGTAATCCCGCCAGCATCGAGTTTGATAAAGCTCCCACCCGCCTTCACGGTGAGCTCCATCCCGGCTTCAATGACAATCTTGTCCCCAGCCTTCAGATGAATCTCCTTCCCAACGCTAGTCAGCTGCGCAGTCCCCAGCTTCATATGCTGGTTCTGCCCAATCGTCAGGTGGTCATCCAGCCGCGCTTCAGTCTTGCGATCCGCAATCGTGGTTCGATGTTCTTCCGCCTTCAGCTCGGTGTAAGTGTTCTTCTCCACCGTGTCGTGGCGCTCATTGCCGACTCTTATCTTCTGGTCATGCTCAACGTTTTCATCCCAATCGCGCTGGGCATGGATGAAGATCTGCTCGGCGCCTTTCTTGTCTTCAATCCGCAGTTCGTTGTACCCGCCGCCCCCCGGTGAGCTGAGGGTTTTGAATTCGGTGCGAGTCTTGTTCGCCGGCAGTTCGTAAGGGACCTGGTTTTCCTTGTGGTACAGGCAACCGGTCACCAGCGGCTGGTCGGGGTCACCTTCGAGGAAGGTCACCAGCACTTCCATGCCGATGCGCGGGATGGCGATGGCGCCGTAGCGGTCGCCGGCCCAGCTGCTGGAGACACGCATCCAGCAACTGGTTTTGTCGTCAGCCAAACCTTCACGGTCCCAGTGGAATTGCACCTTGATGCGGCCGTACTGGTCGCAGTGGATTTCTTCACCTTTGGGGCCGGTGACCATGGCAGTCTGGCTGCCGAGCACGCGAGGTTTCGGGTGTTCCAGCGCCGGGCGGTAGAACACGTCCCACGGCGTGGCGAGGAAGCGGTTGCGGTAGCCCTGGTGGAAGTCGTCTTTGTTGTCGGTGGTGTCGCTGGTCACGGACTCTTCGAGGACTTGCGGCTGTTTACCTTCGTGGACGATTTCGGTGAGCAACCAGAGGTCGTTCCACTCGGTGCGCGGGTGGTCGGACATTTCCAGGAAGTGGCCGCTGACCAGGGTGGTCTGATCGCTTTTGCCTTCGGCCTGGCGGTAATCGGCGCGGTGGCGTTCGAGGGCGCGTTGGCTGAGGAATTTGCCGCGCGCGCGGTCGATGAAGCGGCCGGGGTAGTCGTAGTCTTCGAGGTCCGGCGCGTCGCTTTGCGCCTCGGGTTTGTAGGCGGATTCCAGTTGCAGGCGCGGTTTTTCGAAGTCGTAGTCGCGGCGGGTGACGCGGCCGGTGCGGGTTTCCAGGCGGAGCTTGAAGCCTTTGATCACCGGTTCGTCGGCGACCATGCCGCTGCCTTGTACATACGCCGTTGGCTGGCCGAGTTTCGGGAACACGGTCTGATCATCGCCGAATACCAAAAGATGACCTTTGGAACTGTGCTGGAAGTGGTAGTGAATGCCTTCCTCTTCGCACAGGCGCTGGACGAAATGCAAGTCGGTTTCGTCGTACTGCACGCAGTAGTCGCGGTCCGGGCACGGTTGGCTGAGCTGGAAGTTGTAGGCGTTGCCTTTGATGCCGTGTTCTTCGAGGATCAGCGCGATGATTTTCGGCGCGGACATCTGCTGATAGATGCGCTGGTTAGTGCGGTGATGCAGGTATTGCAGTTGCGGCACCAGGGAGATTTTGTAGCGGGTCAGGCGTTTGCCGGCGTCACCTTGGGCAACGCGGTAGATCTGGCCGTGGATGCCGCTTCCCTGCGGATCGAACGCCAAAAAAGCCTGTTTGTGCAGGAGTTTTTCCAGGTCCAGATCGGGGTTTTCGCTGACCAGTTCGAGGTCGAAGCGATACGGCTGGCTGATACCTTCGGTGCCGGTGAACGACAGCACTTGCAGGTCGCCCACGTAGTCTTCGACGGTCAGGCTGAAGTGGGTTTCGTTAGCGAGGTTGAACATTGCTTGCTCCCTGTTCGGTAGTCATCCGTTACGCCCGCAGTCGCAGGCGTTGCAGCAAAGACGAAGTGGCGCCCAAGGCGTCACGCAATTGGGCGGCGGTGATGGTGCGCTTGGCCGCATCGAAAGCCAGCGCCGTTCGCAGGGCTGGCCAGCAGTGTTTCGGTAGATTCCTGGGTGCGTGCAGCTCGCGTTCGAGGTGCCCGTCGCGGGCCTCGGTCGAGGGCAAGCGGCGGAACGGGTGTTTGCCGCCGGCCAATTCGTAGAGCACGCAGGCCACGCCGTACACATCTGCACTGGCCGACAGCGGCTGGCCTTCGAGCAGTTCGGGGGCGGCGTAGCCGGGGGTCCAGGCGTTGAAGCGGTTGCGGCTCAGGTGTGGCAGGCCGGGCAGGATGCCCTCCTCGGCCTGGCCCAGACCGAAGTCGAACAGGCGCACGCCTTCTTCGCTGAGCATGACGTTGCTTGGCTTCATGTCACCGTGCAGCACGCCGCGAGCGTGGGCAAAGGCCAGCGCGTCGAGCAGCGGCAGCGCGATGTCGCGCAGTTCTTTCCACGGCAGGCCCAGCGGCCGCTCGCAGAGTAATTTGTCCAGGGTCAGCCCACGCATGAGTTCCATGGTGATGAAGGCGCGCTGGCAGTCGGTGTCCACTTCAAAGCTGTGCAAACGCAGCACGTTGTCGTGGCGCAGTCGTCGGGTCAGGGCGAACTCGCTGTAGAGCAAGGCACTGGCGTCCGGCGATTCGGCAAATTCTTCGCTGAGGATTTTCAGCGCGATGTAAGGGTCGGGATCGCCGAACTGTTCGCTCAGCAAGTCCCGTGCGCGGTAAACCGCGCCCATGCCACCGGCACCGAGCAGGCGCTCGATGCGGTAACGGCCTGCCAGCACGTCGGGCATTTCACCGACGCTGGCCTTTGTCGGCGCCAGCGCGGGTTCTGCTTTATGCGGCTTTCCGTTTAGAGACGGGGCAAACGCAAAGTAAGTCAGGTTATTGGCTTCCTCGTCGGTCACCGGCAGGTCGTCGAGCGGCGGCATGAGTTGAGTCATTTTCGGATCACCACAGCAGTCAGGTTGTCCCGGGCCGACCCACGCAGGGCGCCGTCGAACAGACGCTCCAGCGCAACGTGCGGCGCGGTCAGGCTCAGGGCGTTGCCCAAGGCATCGGTGCTCAACCCCTGGTACAAACCATCGCTGCACAACAGAAACGCATCGCCGGGGTAAACCTCGAGTTCAAGCACATCCAGCGTCAGCTGCTCCGCAGCCCCGACCGCACGGGTCAAGGCATGAGCAGAAGGATGGGCACGGGCGTCTTCGACACTCATGTTTTGCTCGTCGATCAGTTGCTGTTGCAGCGAATGGTCCTTGGACAGCTGATACAACCGCTGGCCACGCCACAGGTAGCAACGGCTGTCGCCGGCCCAGATGCAGGCCGCACGATTACCTTCCACCAGCAGCGCCACCACGGTACTGCCCATGATGCTGTCGTGGCGCCCGGCCGTGACGGTCAACTCCTGACCCAAGCGGCGGTTGAGCCAGTGCAGGCACTGGCGTATGCCTTTGAGTCGTTCGTCGAAGTCGTCCTGCACCGGCAATTCCGCCAGGCTGGCGACGATCAACTGGCTGGCGATGTCGCCACCCTGATGACCGCCCATGCCATCCGCGACCACCCACAGCCCCTGCTGCGGGCAGTCGAGAAAAGCATCTTCGTTGCGCGCCCGAACCTTGCCCGGATCGGTACGCGCAGCGCTGCGCCAGGGACTGGCAACCAGCATCAGAGCTGCACCGGCATACGGAAGGTACGCAGCACGCCCATGTCGAACGGGTTCGGTGTGCGCTGGCTCGACAGCAAGTAGTTGGCGCGCAGGCCGCCCACATCAGCTTTCAGTACCAGCACATCGCGACCGCTCAGGTACTCGGTCTGCATCAGGTCGAACAGACGGAACAGCGACCATGGGCCGGTGTTCTTTTCGATACCGATCGGGCGGCCGGCCATTTTGTCGAGGACCAGGCTGGTGCGACCGTCTTCAGCATCGGTCGGCCATTTGAACGACACCGGCACGATCGGGCCGTGGCGGTATTCGATGGTCTTGTCGCCAAACTTGAACTCGGAACGGCTGACGGCCGGGTCGAGGGTGTACGGCTCCAGTTTGAACTGCACTTGTGGTTCGGCCGGGTTGATCGAGAAGAAGCTCTGGCGAATCACTTGTGCCGCGGCCATCTGGTCGAGGTAGACCTTGGAGATCGGCATGCTGTGACCGTCGATGCTGCGCAGACGGTAGTTGCCTGGATCGCCACTCACGAACGGACGCATGTAGGTCTCGAAGAAGCGATCGTTGATGCCCTGCGCCTTGAAGAACTCGCGGAAGTCGCTGATCGCAACGTCGCTGGTGCTGTGGGCGCTGAACGGGTAACGCTTGTTGATCGCCTTGCCATAGAAGCTGTACAGCTCGCTCTGATAACGCTGGTTCAGGTACTGGTAGGAATCGTTCAGCACCAGACGCCAGGTGTCTTCAGCCAGTACGTTGAACCACACGCTGACCGGGCGCGGCAGACGGTTGGAAGCATTGCGCAAGTTGCTCAGCGCATCACGCTGGCCGCTCATGCGGGTCTTGGCCATTTCGAACGCAGCCTGTTCCGGCGCGCTGGCACGAGCGAGGCTCGCCAGTTGCAGTTGCAGGTCGTTGAGCGCCGTCAGGGCCGGGGTCAAATCAGCGGCCGGGCCGTTGTTGTCATCCAGCAAACGGTGCAGCGGTTCGAAGCGACGTTGCAGGGATTTCTTCGCGGTGTCCGGCAAGTTCTTGATCGCAGCCAGGTCCGAGGCCTTGTCTGCCGCAGCTGACGCCAGTTTGCCCAGCTTGCCCAACTTGCCTTTCTGATCGGCCAGTGCGCCAGCGGCATCAGCCGCTTGATCAACCGGCTCGGCTTCTGCCGGGAACCGGGTGTTCTCACGCACTTCCACTAGCAGTTGCAGCACCGGGGAGTTGGCGGACGTCAGGCCAGCCAATTGCTCGGCGCCTTCACCGGCGTCGTTGATCGGTGGCAAGGCAACCTGGCCGACCGCTTCACTCCAGAAGTTGGCGTAGTCGCGGAAGTACAGTTGCTCCAGTTCGACCATCAAGCGACGCAAGTCCATGCCGCTGATGCCCGAGCCTTCGCCCAGCACCCAGTTGTCACGCAGGATATCGGTGACCAGCGCAGAGCCCTGAACCGAGAAGTACTGCTGATAACCCTGTTGGGTGTAGAAACCCGGGATCACGTACTCGGTGCCGACAAACAGCGAAGCCTGCGGGCCGATGTGTTGGCTCAAACGATATTCCGGGAGGTTGCGAGCCTGCTCGCGCAGCATCCGGTAAACCACGTTGGCCAGCGATTCGCTGCGCAGGACCTGACGCGCCTGAGCCACCAGTTGATCGTTCAACGGGTAGATAAACGGCTGCTTCAGCAAACGCTCGAAGTGGGTGTTCAAACCGTTTTGCACGGCGGTGTTGCCGGCGTAACGCTGGGACCATTCGGTAGCGACCCAATCCTTGAGCCACGGCCCGTCGCGACGGTCTTTCATGTTCAGCATCAGGTACGCACGCAGGCTGTTGAGCAAGCGTTCGCGGTCCTTCATGTTGGCGCGGATCTGACCTTCCAGCAGCGTCGCGACCTTCGGCAGCAATTGCGCTTCGAGCTCACGCTCGTAGGCCTCCTTGACCACCGGATTGACCTCTTCGCCCTGGTACAGACCACCGCGCTCGTGGTAACTCACGTCGCCTTTTTTCGGGAAGACCTGAGTCGCTGCGTAGCTGGTGTCGAGGGGCTTGAGCACCGCCATGGAATCATCACGCGCGGTCAATGCCGAGCGCTGTTGCGTCCAGTTGGTCGCCAGGCTGCGCAGGTTTTCCAGACGCTCGTAGTTGGCCGAAAATCCGCCCGCCCACAGCATGCCGAACAGCGCCAATGCCGCCAATGCGCCCACGTACAACGCACGCTGGCCCCAATGAATGCGGCTGCGTTCGCGCTTGTCCAGACCGGCCAGATCGGCCTCGGGGAAAATCACCCGGCTGAGCAAGTGGTGAATGAAGCGCGAACGGCCGCTGCGCAAGGTCGGCAGCACGCCAGCGTTCATCCCCAGATTGGCGCCGATGCCGGCGGTGGTCTGGTCCATCTCTTGGGTCAGGTGCGGTGCGCTGGTCAGGTAGAAACCGCGCAACTGGCTGACACGCTGGTAACGGTTGCCGGTGAACGCCATGTCGACGAACAGGCACAGACGCTCGCCGATCTGCCCCAGTTGATGCGGGAAGTCGAGGATGCGGCCACGGCGCTGGGTGTCGCGCTCCTGGTGCATGCGCATGATCACCTGGCTGTTCAGGCGACGCAGCAGCTCTTCGAACTCGGCGCGCAGGACGGCGACGTCGGTGCCGCTCTGCTCTTTGCGGAAGCTGGTGCCGAGCACCTGATCGCTTTCTTCGCGGGTCAGTTGATCGAAGAACTCGTCGAAACCGAGCAGCGTGTCAGCCTTGCTCAGCACCAGATAAACCGGCACATCGACGTGCAATTTCTGATGCACGTCTTGCAGACGGGCACGCACCTGGCGAGCCAGGGTATCGAGGTCTTGCTCGCTGCCGCTCAGCAGTGTTTCCACCGGAATGGTCACCAGCACACCGTTCAACGGACGGTTGCGGCGACGCTTGCGCAACAGGTCGAGCAAGGTGCTCCAGGCGCTGCCATCGACTTCGGCATCCGACTGGGTCAGGTAACGTCCGGCGGTGTCGATCAGCACACCGTGGTCGGCGAAATACCAGTCGCAATGACGGGTGCCGAGGGTGTCGCGGGTCAGTTTGCGGTCGATCTTGTTGATCGGAAACTCAAGGCCCGAGAAGTCCAACAGGCTGGTCTTGCCGCTGCCCTGCGGGCCGATCAGCAAGTACCACGGCAAATCACTGCGCCAGCGCTCGCTGCGACCGCGATACAGGCTCGAGGTCTTCAGGGTTTTCAGCGCGTCCTTGAAACGCACCTTCAACTCTTTCTGCTCTTCGTCGATCAACTCTTCACGGCGGATACGATCCTGGCCGTCTTCGGTGTCTTCGATAGCCTTTTTGCGTACGCCAGCGCGCCAGCTGACGAAGACCATGGTCAGGCCCCAGATCAGGAACAGCACACTGATGGTCAGCAGGCGGGAGGTCGAACCTTCCCAGAACTTGTAGTCATCGACGGCCAGCAGCGGCCCGACGAACCACACCAGCAGCGCGACAAACAGCACCACCAGCAAGGTCCAGACCCAGGTCTTGCGCAAGAATGCGCCGACTTTCTTGAAAAACTTTTTCATCACACGTCCCTGTTTACGGCTGCGACTGCGGCTGGACCGCGGCCGGATCTAGCTGCTGATAAGGTTGCAGAACGGTTTCGCGTTGCTCGCCCAGTACCCAGGCAAAGCCCGAATACATCACCACCAGGCAAACCACGGTGAACAGCACCACCATCCACGCCGGCACGATGCGCACCAGGCTGCGACGCTGATCGTTCAAGCCTTCCCAATGGGGCGACAGTTCGCGTGGCACGTCGCCGCGCAGTTGACGAATCTGGCGATACAAGGCGTCGCGGATGCCTTCGAGCTCGAGCATGCCGCGGGCTTGCACGCGGTACTTGCCCTCGAAGCCCAGCGACAGGCACAGGTACATCAGTTCCAGCATCGGCAGGTGCTTGACCGGGTTTTTCGACAGGCGATCCAGCAGCTGGAAGAACTTCTCGCCGCCGAAGGTTTCGTTGTGGAAGCTGCTGAGCAGGCTCATCTGCGACCACTCGCTTTCGTTGCCCCACGGCGTGGTCACGACGGCTTCGTCGACCACGGTGCAGAGCACGTAACGCGCGGCCATCACCTGGCTGCTTTCGGCGCCGTTGTGCAGCGCCCGCACTTCAAACAGTTTGAGCCCGGCGGTCAGTCGCTCATTGAGCGCGTACATGTCCTCGCGGGTGTCGCTGTGCTTGAGTCGCACCACTTCCGACAACAGGTCGGACGCCGCGGCCACCAGCGAATTGAGGCTGATGTTGAAGGCTTCGGCCGGGCGCAAGCGTGCGGCGTAGATCATCCGCTCTTCGAGCTGTTCAAAACGCGGCGGTGCGGCGAAATCTGTCAGCGGACTCGAAGCCGGGCCGTGGCCCTGGCGGTCGAGCAGGACGGTTTTATCGTCCTGGTTGTGTTCCATGTCCTTGATCATGTCGGTCAGTTCCTGATGGCCCAGAATTTCAGTTCAAGCTCGGCAAATTCGCCGGACACGTGGAACGCGAAACCGCCGGAGCGCTCGAGTTGTGCCAGGTCTTCGGAACTGAGTTCGAGAATGAAATAGGTTTTGTTGGAGTGGAACGCGATCTGCCGCGGGGCCACCGGCAACGGTTTGACCTTGATGCCCGGCAGATGCAGGTTGACCAGTTGGCGGATGCGCTCCACCGGGCCGACCTTGAGGTGCGCCGGCAAGCGATGGCGCAGTTCTTCGGAGTCGCAGTTGGCGCTGGCGGCGAGCACGAACGAGGCCGAGCCCAGCAGTTTGTGGTCGTGCAACGGCGAGACGATGATCCCGTACTGGCGCGCTTGCAGGACCAGTTCGATGGCGTGCTGTTCGAGCACCATCGACAGCACCTGACGAATCGCTTCCATCAGTTTGCGGAAGCTCGCGCCCTGATCGCTGTGCTGGTAGCGGCTGTCCAGGCGCGGGCGTTTGCTGTCGCTGGAAAACGTCGCCAGATCGCCGAGCATGGTCAGCAGCGTGCGGTACAACTCTTCCGGGTGAACCTGTTCCAGGCCGAGGTAGTGGCGCAGCAGCAGCTCGGTGCGGTTGATCAGTTGCAGCATCATGAAGTCGCCGACTTCCGCGCCACCGACTTTACCGTTGGAGCGGATGCGCTCGGCGATGGTGTCGCCACGGTGGCCGAGCATGCTGATCACTTCTTTCAGACACGACAGCAGGTAGCTGGACGAATGCGCCTGAATGTAGGTCGGAACGAAATCCGGGTCGAGGCTGATCACGCCGTCGGGCGTGGTGTCGAGCACTTCGCAGATCTTCAGTTTCACGTAGGCCTGGTCGCTCTGCTGCTCGCCGAGCAACAGTTTGAAATCCGGACGGCCGCAGCTGACCTGGCTGGCAGAATCGTCGCCGGCGTTGGAGTCGGCGACTTCCGCTTCGTACGCGGTGTAGCGCGCCAGCACGTCGGATTGCTCCGGACGGCGCGACTCGATGTGGTTACCGGTGACCAGCGGCAGCGCCAGATAGATCGGCGTGTTACCGGTGTTCGGCGGCACGTCGAGCGCCAGCGGTTCGGTGTTGCCGCCGAGTTCGAACAGGCTGCCATCCGGTAGAATCCCCGAGGCCTGGCTGATCACCAGTTTGCCCATGTTGAGGAACTGCAAGTCGATGTCCAGGTTCAGGAAGCCCCAGGTGTAGCTGCCCAGCAACTGAGTGCGGGTCTTCATCTGGTGGTCGTAGTAGCGATCGTTGTGCTGGAAGTGCTGCGGACGCAGCAGCATGCCTTCCTGCCAAATCACTTTATGGGAATTCATGATCAGTCATCCGCCTTGGCGAGCGTTTCGTTGCTATTGCGAATACCAGCCTGGTCGAGGGTCAGATCAGCGTCGGTGACTTCCACCGGGGTGACTTGCACCGTGTAGCGCCATTTGGTTTCCGGCAGATCGCGGTAGGCGGCGAGGATGCCGACGTAGCGACTGCCCTCCTCCACGCTGAGTTTCATCTCCACGGTTTCACCTGGGCGCAGTTCAATTTCTTCGCTGGCCACCAGGTCCGGGGTCAGGGATTCCTTGGCGCGCTCGTACAGGCTGAAGAAATCCGCGTTCTCGAACGTCACCGGATGCTTGAGCTCGAACAGACGCACAACAATCGGCGATGGACGCCCGTTGAGGTCCGGGTTCAGCTGATCGCTGGCGGTCAGCTTCAGGTTGAGCTTGGTGACGTGGGAATACGGCGACAGTGACGAGCAGCCGGCCAGCAGCACCAGGGCCGCGAACGCCATCAGCGTCTTGAAAAAAGCGGTCGAGCAGCGAGACATGCGCATCATCCTTGGTGGTCGGTGTGAAGGGTGGAAATCAGGCGGATCTGTTCTTCGTAGGCCTGAGCGAAGTCGCGGGCCAGCAGGCGCTCGCTCCAGTCATCGTCCTGACGCAGGGCCTGGTGATAACGACCGTAGGCTCTCCAGCGACTACCCGACGTGGCGAGCAACGGCTTGTTGTCGCGCTCGAAACGCAGGGTCAATTGCTGTGGCGAGAAGTGCTCCAGCGTGCCGCGAACGGCAGCGCGACTGGCGGTCAGCAACGCCACCTGATGCGCCTGCAAATCGCGGAACGCACGGGAGATTGCTTGCTCAGCCGGCAACTGACCCGGCTTGTTCGGCTGCAACAAAATGCCCAACGCTTCGCCGGCATCGACGGCAAATTTGAGCGGGTTCTTTTGGGTGCCTTGCACAGTGGTCTGGGCCAGACGCAGTTCGTTTTTCAGTTCGCTGCGGGTGCGCAGGCTCTGCTGCAAACCACCGACGCTTTGCTTGAGCAGGCGTGCAGCGTTCAGCGCCAGGGCTTCGCGGGCATCGTGGTCGAGGCCTTTGAGGTCCACGCCCAACGCGGCACCGAAGTGCTCCCAGAAACCTTCACTCTGACGCTCGACCGCTTTGGGCGGTGGCGCGGGTGCTGGCTCTGCCGGGGCGTTGATCAGCTCCGGGACCATCAGACTTTCCATGTCGATGCGCGCATAGTCGGCGCGCTGACGGGTGTCCTGTGGTGCGTTGTTCGGGGAGATCAGCTCGTCGATTTCCGAATACACGCGCTCTTGCTGATCGAGGGCATTGAGCGGGTCGAGATCGAGAAACGCATCGTCTGGAATGATGCTGCCTGCCACTTGCGGACGGCCGACTTCAACGTCGAAGGTCGCCGGGTCGCGCACCAGCCGCGCGCGGATCTCGAAGTCACCCAGCACATAGACGCTGCCATGCTCGATGCGCATCGCTTCGCCCTTGCGCAGGCGCGCGCCGCTTTCGCTGTCCTGGATACCGTTACTGCTGGTATCGGTCAGGAAAAACGTGCCTTCGCGGTAGCTGATCAACGCGTGGTGGTTGGACAGGTGACGCTTGCGGTCCGGAATGATCCAGTCGCAATCCTCACCCCGACCGATCACCCCACCGGCCTGTTTGAAGGTCTTCTGGCACAAATCCGTGGGCACGAACTGCTTGGTGTTGAGCATTTCGAAAACCAGTTCCATGGTGATACTCCTTGCGGTCACTTGCCGCGATTGACCGCCTGCGGATCACCCAATGGGCGATAGGTGTTGTCGTTGTATTTGTAATTGCCGCTACAGCCGCCGAGGCCGCATAGAACGACGAGGGTCAGCAGGACGGCTTGCCAGTGACGAACAGACATCAGAGGGTCTCCAGGGGTAGACAAAGTACAAAGCGCCGACCCGTTGGGGCGGCGCCGTTAGAAGCGGATAAGGTGAAATCGATGGTCGTTTGCCTAGCCATCGAAATCACCCAAATTGATATTCAGGCGCCCGAGGCGATACAGCAGCGTGCGGCGTGGAAGCCCGAGTTCGCGGGCCGCGAGGGTTTGGTTGCCGTCGTTTTTGCGCAGGCAATCGAGCAACAGACTGCGTTCGACCTGCTCCAGGCGTTCGCGCAGGTTCAGGCCGCTGCTGTCTTCCGGCATGGCCTCCATGCGCAGAGAGAAATGTTCGGCCAACAACTCACCGCCCTCGCACAGCAGCACCGCGCGTTCGACCAGGCCTTTGAGTTCACGCACGTTGCCGGGGAAGGCGTAACCGGACAGGTGATCCAGCGCCGCATCGGACCAGCGCACCGCATCGCGCTGCAAGAACGAGCAGGCCTTGTCGGCGAAGTGTCGGGCCAGGTCGAGAATGTCGCCTTCGCGCTGACGCAGGGCCGGCAACTCAATCGGAAATTGCGCGAGGCGGTAGTACAAGTCCTCGCGAAATTTGCCTTCGCTGACCAGCACCGACAAATCCCGGTGCGTCGCGGCGATGATGCGCACGTCGATTTTGTGAGTGTCGTTGGAACCCAGCGGGCGGATCTCGCCCTCCTGCAGAACCCGCAACAGCTTGGCTTGCAGGGACAACGGCATGTCGCCGATTTCATCGAGCAGCAAGGTGCCGCCGTTGGCCGCGTCGAACAGCCCGGCACGGTCGCGATCAGCACCGGTGAACGCACCTTTGCGGTAGCCGAACAGTTCGCTTTCCAACAGGTTCTCGGGGAACGCCGCGCAGTTCTGCACGATGAACGCCTGAGAACGGCGCGGGCCGCAATCGTGAATCGCCCGCGCCACCACTTCCTTGCCGGTGCCGGTTTCGCCGCGCAGCAGCACGGTATACGGGCTGTGCAGAACTTTGCTGATCAGCGAATAGGTTTGGCGCATGGCCGAACTCTTGCCGATCAAACCGTAACCGCTGGCACTCGGAACGCTGACCTTCACTGGCCGCGCATCACTGGTTGGCTGACGCAGACGTTGCAGCAAATGCAGTTGGCCGAGCACGAACGAACCGAGTTGACCGAGGGAATCGGCAAAACCTTGCAGGTCGATGTGCCGGCGACTGGCGCACAGCAGCAAGCCTTCGACGGCTTTCTGCTGATTGACCAGCGGCACACACAACAGCGACTGCCAAGGCATGGCCTGAGGTGGCAGGAAACTGGTTTCGTGCAAGCTGCCGCTCAGCTCGCTGAGACACACCACGCGGTTCTGGCACAGGGCGAATTGCAGCAGTTGTTCACCGTTGTAATCCGCCGGCAGGCTCGTCGCTTCCCGGGGTTGCAGGATGCCGTTGAGGCATTCGGCGTTCATCCCCAGGCACGTGTGAGTCGCGTCCAGCAGGTACAGCTGCGTCAACTCGCAACCGCTGAGCTCGGCCAACCCGCGCACGAAGTCACCCAGCAGCGCAGCACCGTCCGCCGCGCGCGACAAGCTGGCGAACTGCGCCAGCAAGGCTTCGGCATACACCAGCGGCTGCGGCACTTGAGTGAACATCACACCCACCTCAGGCGAACTCGCAGGTCACGCTGGCGTTGCCGTCGAGCGTCGCGTGGACACGCTTGAGGCTTTCGCCCGTGGCCATCGCATCGAGCAAGCGGTCTGCCACCAGCGGCAGCACGTGCAGGTCGAGCAAATGGTCGATCAGGCGCGCGCCACTGTCGCTCTGGGTGCAGCGTTCGGCCAAGTGATCGACGAGGTCCTGAGAGAACGTGAAATCCAACTGACGGCGGTTCAGGCGCTCGCCCAAACGACCGAGTTTGATTTCGATCAGCTCGCGCAGCACCGGGCCGCCCACCGGGTAGTAAGGCACCACGCGCATGCGCGCCAGCAGCGCCGGTTTGAAGTGTTTGCTCAGCACCGGGCGGATGGTTTCTTCGAGCACTTCGGCCGACGGCCGCGCGCCGTTTTCACAGAGCTCGGCGATGCGGTCGCTGCCCAGGTTCGAAGTCATCAGGATCAGCGTGTTGCGGAAGTCGATCTCGCGCCCTTCGCCGTCGTTGGCCACGCCTTTATCGAAGATTTGGTAGAACAGGTTGAGCACGTCCGGGTCGGCTTTCTCGACTTCATCGAGCAGCACCACCGAGTACGGTTTCTGGCGCACGGCTTCGGTGAGCATGCCGCCCTCGCCATAACCGACGTAGCCCGGCGGCGCGCCGATCAGGCGCGAGACGGTGTGCTTCTCCTGGAACTCGGACATGTTGATGGTGGTGATGAAACGATCGCCGCCGTACAGCAAATCCGCCAGGGCCAGCGCGGTTTCGGTCTTGCCGACGCCGCTCGGGCCGACCAGCAGGAACACGCCGACCGGCGCATCAGGTTTGTTCAGGCCGGCAGCAGTGGCGCGCATCGAGCGGTCCAGTGCGTGAACGGCTTGTTCCTGACCACGGATGCGGGTGCGCAAATCGGTGGCGAAGCTCGCGACCTTGGCGTTGTGCTCACGGGCCAGTTGGGCCAATGGCACACCGGTCCAGGCGCTGATCACTTCGGCGACCAGACGCGGGCAGACTTCAAAACTCACCAGACGTTCTTTGATCTGAAGTTCGGTCAGGGCGCGGTGGGTTTCGTTCAGCGCGACTTCCAGGGATGCGACGCTTTGCGCTTCGTCCACAGGGGCTTCGAGCGTTTCGATCACGGTGCCTTCGGCGTCTTCCTCAACCGTGACAGTGGGCTCGACGGCGGCAGCTTCGCGGGCCTTGGCCAGTTGCTGACGCAGGTCCAGCAGACGCTCTGCCAGTTCTTTCTGCTCGGTCCAAAGAGTTTCCAGCACGACCATTTCGTCTTCAGCTTCGGCCAGGCGATCTTCCAAAGCGTCCAGCGCTTCGTGATCGATCAGCAGACCGGCCTCGGCATCACGGCGCAGGGCCTGACGCTGACGACCACCTTCAGCCAGTTCACCACGCAGGCGTTCAAGGCTTTCCGGTGCGGCGGCGAGGCTGATGCGCACGCGAGCGCACGCGGTGTCGAGCACATCGACGGCTTTGTCCGGCAGCTGACGGCCCGCGAGGTAGCGAGCAGACAACTCGGCCGCTGCAACCACCGCGTCATCGCGCAGGTAGATGCCGTGGCTCTTCTCGTAGACCTGCGCCAGACCACGAAGGATGGTCACCGCTTCGCTGACGGTCGGTTCGTGCAGTTGCACCGGTTGGAAACGACGGGCCAGGGCCGGGTCTTTTTCGAAGTATTTTTTGTATTCCGCCCAGGTGGTGGCGGCGATGGTGCGCAACTCGCCACGGGCCAGGGCTGGCTTGAGCAGGTTGGCCGCGTCGGAACCGCCGGCATTGCCGCCCGCGCCGATCAGTGTGTGAGCTTCGTCGATGAACAGGATGATTGGTTTCGGCGAGGCTTTGACTTCGTCGATCACGCCTTTGAGGCGACGTTCGAATTCACCTTTGACGCTGGCGCCCGCCTGCAACAGGCCCATGTCCAGCGACAGCAACTCAACGCCTTTCAAGACTTGCGGCACTTCACCCGCCGCGATGCGCGAGGCCAGACCTTCAACGATGGCGGTTTTACCGACACCGGCTTCACCGACCACAATCGGGTTGTTCTTGCGGCGACGGGCGAGGATGTCGACCATCTGACGGATCGCGCCATCGCGGCACAACACCGGGTCGAGTTTGCCGTCGCGGGCTTGTTGGGTCAGGTTGTGGGTGAAGCGCTGCAGCAGCGATTCGCCGGGCACAGCGGGTTTGCCCGTCGCCGGTTGTTCTTTCTGCGACAGGGCGAATTCTTTCAGGCGCTCGATGTTCAGTTTGGCCAGCAACGACTGGTAGCGGCTGCCGGCGTAGCGCATCGGGTTGCGCAACAACGCGAGGATCAACGCGGCTTGCTCGACCTGGCTTTGGCCCAATTCAAGGTTGGCCACCAGCAACGCATCTTGCAGCCACTGCACCAGTTCCGGGGCGAACACCGGGTTGCGCGAAGCGCTGTGCTCGATCCGCGATTGCAACGCGGCGCTCAGCTCACCGGCATCCACTTCGGCGTCTTGCAGCGCGCGTGCGAGCAAGCCTTGCGGGCGCTCCAGCAAGCCCAGCAGCAAGTCTTCGACGAGGATTTTGCTGCCGCCACGGGCGACGCAACGTTCGGCCGAACTTTCCAGGTCACGACGGGTTTCGGCGTCCAGCGCCTGGATAAGTTGTTGCAGGTCTACGTTGATCATAGGTCTCACGTCCTTAATGAATTTTGCTGCCGAGGGTCACCACGCCGTCCGCTTTTTCGCGGCCGAGCCAACTGGTCCATCCCAGGCGACAGGCGTTCTGCTCACCGATGCGCAGTTCGCGGATTTCTTCCTGGCGCAGCACCAGGCGAATGTCGTAATCGAGCGGGTCACGCAGGGTGAACCGCACCAGCGCACAGAGCGGTTGGTAGCCGAAACCGATTGGCAGGAATTCGTGGAAGCGTTGCCAGTCGAGTTCGCGGATGTGGATGCGGAACTTGCCGCTGCGGTCGCGCACGTGTTCGCCCAGCACCAGGTCTTCGCCGAGCAGGCTGTTGGCGCGGCCCAAGCGATTGCGCTGCTCGTCGAGGATTTCGACGCGGCGCTCGATGCACTGCTCGATGGTCAGCTCTGCATGTTTGAAGTAGTACCGCAGCACCGCCTCGATCAGCGCCGCCGAGTGCGCCCGCAAGCTGAGCAAGCCGAGGTACGGCAGCAGGCGTTTCCAGTTCAGCTCCTGGGCCCTGCGGATCTCTTCGCCGCCGAGGCCGATCAACGCAAACAGCTGCGACGAAAACGGGTCGAGGGCGCCGCTCTGGAAGCTTGCGCGGTAACGGTATTTTTTCCAGATCGGCAGCATCAGCCGTTGCAGGCGATGGTGGAACAGGTCGAGAAAGTTGCGAGTCGGGTTGCCGTCTTCGCTATCGCCCAGGGCTTGTTCGCCGTAGAACGCCGGCAGCGGCGAGCCGGAACCGACCAGGCCGATCAGGTTGAAACGCAGACGCGCGCGCATCTGCCCGTGCTCTTCGAAAAACTCCACGCGATCAACGTCACTGCCGGGGAAACCCAGGCTCGGATTGGCCTGGAATTCCAGCTGGTCGTACAGATCGTCTTCGCTCAGGTATGGGTGCGCCTCGCGCAGCCGGTCAACCACCAGCAGCACCGCCTGAAACAGCGAGTACTCGCGTATTACCCGGGTCAGCCCGCTTAAAGCAGGGGTTGCAGACCCATACGTGGTGTCCATTGGTACACCTCTCCCTGTGTGCTTTTTACCCGCAACTCGTGGTACGAATTGAGACTGGCGTAAAGCGCGAAAAACTCGTTAAGAACCGAAGCGAAAACGAACAGGTCGCCCTCACCGATATACCCTTCCGGGTCGATGGTCAGCTCGGTGCGCAACCCGCGTACCGGCAACCCTCGGTGCAAGCGGTCGACATGCTGGTGTTTGATCGACTTGAGCCCGCCCAGCAGGCGCTTGCTGACTTTTTCAGCGTGTTGGTCGTAGTAGCGCGGCAGGTCGTAGGTTTCGAGAATCACCTTCAACGCATTGACGTCGGCCAGCGACAGATAGTTAAGCGACATGTTGCTGATCAGCTTCCAGAGGAAGTCACGGTTCAGCGGCGGCGCATAACTGGGCGTGGCCGGGGTGATGTTGCGGAAACTGAGGAACTCCGGCGTCTCTTCGCAGGCCACGCAGATGTCGCCGAGCTTGAGCTTGCGCGGCAGGTTCTGGTTGGTGCACATCAGCTCGATCGACAGGGTTTCGTGGGCTTCGGTGTGACGGATGCCGAAGCTCAGGTAAGTGTCGAGGCCGTCGTGCAACGAGGACGAACGCTGGCGAATGCTGTAGTGCGGACGGCTGTTGGGCACGTCGAAACTCGGGTCGTGCTCGAACGATTCGAACGGCACGTACTCCTGATAACCGAGGCCGCCGGGCTTCCAGCCGGTGACGGTTTCCACGGAAAACACACCGCAGTTCTGCAGGTCGTATTCGGCTGGCAGCAGCAGGTATTCGTCCTGCTTGCCGTCGAGGCGGATTGGCAATGCATCGTGCTTGAACAGGTTGACGATGGGCGTGCAGTAGAGCTTCACGTTGTCCAGCGTCGGACGCAGGCGCTGGATGCCGCTCTTGCGAATATCGAAGCGCAATTCAAGACCGCGCATCTGCTTGAGCGTGTCTTCCGGCAGGGCTTTGAGCAGGTCCAGACCTTTGATGTCGACGAACAGGAATTTGTCCTGAAAGGCGAAATATTCCTGCAGGTAGCGATAGCCGCGGAAGGTGTTCAGCGGATACGGGATCAACGCCTCTTCTTCGGCAAAACCCACCGGCTGCACGCGGTCGCCGGGCATCTTGAATGCCATTGGCGTGCCGTTCACACCATTGATGGGCTTGCCGGCGCCGTCCAACGGGATCAGCTCGATGCCTTCCAGGTTGCGCAACAGGCTCAGATACAGCATCTGGCTGATGTAGCGCTCTCCCGCAAAATGCAGACGCAAGCGGCTCAGTTCCAGTTCGCCGAGGTGACCGTCAGCGCTCATCTCCAGACGCAGGCTCAACAGCGAACCGTCGCCCTTGACCGAGTAATTCAGCGCGGCCAGATCCAGCGGCAAGACTTCGGTCGGGTAGCAAGTGCGGAAGCGGCAACGCACGTCATCGATCGGGACACTCTCAACCGGCGTGTCGCGCTCGACCATCAACGCAGGTCCCGATCGCTTCAACGGATCGAACTGCAAAATGCTGAACGCCGGCAGCGGGCGCATGTAGTTGGGCCACAGCAGGTGCATCAGCGAGTGGCTGAGTTCCGGCAGTTCGTCGTCGAGCTTCTGGCGCAGGCGACCGGTCAGGAATGCAAAACCTTCCAGCAACCGCTCCACGTCCGGATCCCGCCCGGCCTGGCCGAGGAAAGGCGCCAACGCTGGACTACGCTCGGCGAAACGGCGGCCTAACTGGCGCAGTGCGGTGAGTTCGCTTTGGTAGTAGTGGTTAAAGGACACGGGGTACCTTCCTGGTAGTGGAACTCATGAAAAAACTGTCCTGTAGAGCGCTACCCTGAAAAAAATTGGACTAGGGCAGCATTCATTTTTTTGAATGCTCCGCGACGGATCATTAGTAAGTTTCACTGAACACCCAGTGATTAAAGCTGTAAAGAACAACAGCACCTACAACTGAGGAAGCCAAGAATGAAAATCCATTGTGCGAGCTTTTATATTTAAAAAATTTCAATAACGCTTCTACAAAACGATAAAAAGAAAACCCCATCACGCTCGGGGTTTTCCATCTTATTTTAGAACCGGATATCAGCGGCATTCTGGAATTATCCAACTTTCCCAGCCTTCGGAGCCTGGGTACACAATCATTTCACCACGAAACTCTGGAGCAACGCCGGCATTTCCTTCTCTCATCCAGAGATTCCACTCAGACGTTTCCAACAATTCATCATTCTTCGTATAAACACGATAAAAATATGGACTACTGAAATATTTAAAGATACGCCCAGCGACGACACCCAGGACTTTGTAATCAGGTGCATATGTGGCGATATAACACTCGCCCGAATCATTCCAATCCGTGCGCAAGGGTTTTGCAGTCCATGAGCTCTGCACTTTCAACCCAAGAAGGACCAATAGCGGTAGCGCCACAACCATCAAGAGAATGAATACTCGCTTTCCAATAGCAGTTCTCATGGCGCTACCTTAGGCTTAACAGATCTTTGCGAAAACTCAGAAAAATCGTCAGCAGTAAAACGATGGTGAATAGACACAGGTACTTTTTTAACAGTTGAGTACACGAACAAATCACCGCCCTTGCCATATTTCTGACGATATTGGTTATAACTATCGTTGGTAACCTTGAAATAAACTTTCCCGTCAACCTCGTAAGTTTTCGGCGCAGTAAAGTATGCGTAGACGCTAGGCTTCACCACACCATCATGGTTCCAGTAACCAAGCAACTGGTCATCACCGCCTTCGTTCAAAAACTCATACGTGTCACGTATGTAACATCCAATCTCTTCAATGTGCAGTGTGGCCGCCATTTTTTTGGTCTTAGGCGTGGTGCTAAACTTCGTAACTGCAAACTTAACGACAAACCCTCCCAACGTTCCGTACACGTCATCTAAAGGATTGTTCTTTTTTTCCGATGTCGATGTCCCGATAGGTCTGAAGTTATATTGTGTAACGCTTTCCAATGCCCTTGCGCTTAAAGCGCTGTAGTCATAAGTGCCTTTTACAAGATCCTGATTTGCCTCATCGAGCACTCCCAGTGACCTCATACACGTCATAAACTGCAAAAGACCTGGCGCCAGTTGCGTCAAACCTTTTTGACGACCGATAAGTTCATTGTATTGGCTGGGATTTGTCACTTTACCGATCAGCTCTTTGATCACTTGGCCCGTGTGGGGCGAAGCAGTGGTGAGCCAATCAAAATTCAGATCATCGAACAGCTTCTCCTGGGCAATCTTGTCAACCGCCAGACGCCCCAGTTTTTCGCTTGAAGACATCACAAATGGTGCACCATCTAGCCACCGCTGCATGATTCGGGCGCTCTCCTTCCAGCCCATCTTCGTCATCACACCTGGAATATCCGTGACCTGGAAATCTTCCACAGTCGCCTCCACTGGCTTCTTGTCAGAAGAAGGAGTGAGCTGGGCCGTTATAGGTGCGGGTGCAGACATGTGATGGTCCCTTATGCAATCACGATAGAAGACTGTGGTTCGAAAGTGAGCGTGACGCTTTCAGCCAAATGGGACGCTATCGAGGCTGTTTTACCCTGTGCATCCGTAACGCCTTTGAACTCTTTGCCTGATGCCGTACGCAAGGTGTATGCGCGGTCAGCAACCGGCGCTCCGGTTTTCGGATTACGCACCACAAAGTGCTGGCTGAACGGCCACTGAATCTCCACCGGCAACGGCGCCACAAACGGCACCGGCGAATGCGAATTCCCGATAATCACCGTCCCGGACCCGGCCGTAACCTTGTTGCCATGTGTCCCAACCGAATCAACCGTCGCAGCCGGTTTTCCATTAATCAAAACCGTCGTCGCCAACCCGCCCGACATCGCACCACCACACGCCGAGGCATCGCCTTGGCGGGCGGCCGCGAGGCCGTCGAAGAAGACGTCGCCGGAACCGGCGACAATCGGGTTGGTGCCGTGGCCGGGGAGCGGGCAAGCGGTGGGGTCGGTGACACGTGCTGCGGGTTTGCCGGACATACGAATCTCCTTAGTTGACCTTGACTTGACCGCTGCCATCCAGGCGCGCGGCGAAACTGACCTGACGCTTGAAACCATCAACTTCCAGCAGGCCTTCGATGCTGAAGGACAGGCGAAGCTGATCGTGGTCACGCGGCAGGGAGATGACACGCACATTGCTCAGGCGTGGCTCGTAGGCTTCGATGAAATTTTCGATGGCCAGACGGGCCTGACTCAGGGAGTCGTGCAGGCTCAGACGCATGTCATTGAGATCGGGTAGCCCGTAATCGGACAGCGTTTGCACGCTGCCCGCACGGGTGCTGAGCATCTTGGCCAGATGGGCAGCCACGGACGCCATGGCGGAGACCTCGCGGCTCCAGCCGACGCGTTTGTCCGCGTCGCCACCCAGGCGTTCGAAAAGGCTGCCGTATCCAGTCATGAGTTAGCTCCGCTTACTCTTTGTCCAGCTTGCCAACCAGCGATAGGGTGAAATCGGCACCCATGTACTTGAAGTGCGGGCGCACGTTCAGGCTGACGCGGTACCAGCCAGGCTCGCCTTCAACATCGCTGACGATGATCTGGGCAGCGCGCAGTGGACGACGGCCACGCACTTCGGCGCTTGGGTTTTCCTGGTCCGCCACGTACTGGCGGATCCACTTGTTGAGTTCCAGCTCGAGGTCGGTACGTTCTTTCCATGAACCGAGTTGCTCGCGCTGCAGCACTTTCAAGTAGTGAGCCAGGCGGTTGACGATCATCATGTACGGCAGTTGGGTGCCGAGCTTGTAGTTCAGCTCTGCTGCCTTGCCTTCTGCGCTGATGCCGAAGAACTTCGGCTTCTGCACCGAGCTGGCGGAGAAGAACGCCGCGTTGTCGGAGCCTTTGCGCATGGTCAGGGAGATGAAGCCTTCCTCGGCCAGTTCGTATTCACGACGGTCGCTAACCAGAACCTCGGTAGGAATCTTGGTTTCGATTTCGCCCATGCTTTCGAAGTGGTGCAACGGCAGGTCTTCAACCGCGCCACCGCTCTGCGGGCCGATGATGTTCGGGCACCAGCGGAATTTGGCGAAGCTGTCGGTCAGCTTGGTGCCGAACGCGTAGGCCGTGTTGCCCCACAGGTAGTGCTCGTGGCTGTTGGCGACGGTTTCTTTGTACACGAACGATTTGACCGGGTTTTCTTCCGGGTCGTACGGGTTGCGCAGCAGGAAACGCGGCACGGTCAGGCCAACGTAACGGGAATCTTCCGACTGGCGGAAGCTCTGCCATTTGGCGAATTGCGGGCCTTCGAAGTGATCTTTCAGATCCTTCAGGTCCGGCAAACCGGTGAAGCTTTCCAGGCCGAAGAATTTCGGGCCGGCAGCCGCAATGAACGGCGCGTGGGACATGCAGGCAACGCTGGACACGTACTGCATCAGTTTCACGTCCGGCGAGCTTGGGGACATGAAGTAGTTGGCGATGATCGCGCCAACCGGCTGACCACCGAACTGACCGTATTCAGCGGTGTAGATGTGCTTGTACAGGCCCGATTGCATCACTTCCGGCGAATCTTCGAAGTCGTCCAGCAGGTCGTCTTTGGAGACGTTGAGGATTTCGATCTTGATGTTTTCGCGGAAGTTGGTGCGGTCGACCAGCAACTGCAGGCCACGCCACGACGATTCCAGGGACTGGAAAGACGGGTGGTGCAGGATTTCGTCCATCTGGCGGCTGAGCTTGGCATCGATCTCGGCGATCATGCGGTCGACCATGGCCTTCTTGACTGGCTCACCGTTGTTCTGCGGCTTGAGCAGCTCTTCGATGAAGGCCGACACACCGCGTTTGGCGATGTCGTAGGCTTCGTCGTCCGGCGTCAGGCGGGTTTCGGCGATGATGCTGTCGAGAATGCTGTATTCGCCGTTCTCTTTGCTCTTTTGCTGTGCTGCGCTAGTGCTCATTGTTGGCTTCCTTGACTGATGGGGGCTCAGACGTTCTGGGGGGCGTCCTGGGCGGCGGCGTTCAAGCCCAGCTCACCCAGTACGCGACCGCGGGATTCGTCGTCGGCGAGAACGCCTTCGATGGCTTTGCGGAACGCAGGCGCGTTACCCAGCGGGCCTTTGAGGGCCACCAGCGCGTCGCGCAGTTCCATCAGTTTTTTCAGCTCAGGCACTTGCTCAACCAGGCTGGCCGGGTTGAAGTCCTTCATCGAGTTGACGCGCAGCTGCACGCCCAGCTCTTCAGTGCTGCCCTCTTCCTGAAGACGGTTCGGCACGTTCAACGTCAGGGTCAGCTCTTGCTTGGCCAGCACTTCGTCGAAGGTCATCTTGTCGATGCTGATCGGCTTGCGATCTTCGACTTTACGTTCGTCCTTGCGGTGGGTGTAGTCACCGATTGCCAGTAGTTTCAACGGCAGTTCAATCTCTTCCTGAGCACCACCGGTGGCAGGTTTGAAAGTGACGTTGATGCGTTCCTTGGGGGCTACCGAGCCTTCTTTGGCCATGGCTATTCTCCTTGCGGTTGTGGCCCGGGGGCCTATTCGAGTACCACTTCGAGATCGAGGTGGCACAGCCTGCGATAAATCTCTTCCTTGCGTTCACGTACGGCATGGTTCTGCGGCAACAACTCGCAGCAGCTATGCAGTAAATGCAGCACTTCCAGCGCAAGATCGGGCTCCCAGGCGTTCAGGCCTGAGTCCTGTAATGTTTGGTCCAGGGTTTCGAGTTGGGTCCTGGCCAGTTCGTATTTCTTGGCCATGAAGCACAGCCGCGCGAGGGCGAACTGCCAGAAGAACCGGGCGCGTCCGCCTTGGGCGCTTTGCAGGCCTTGCTTGAGGATCTGCACGGCGGCCTTGAGGCCGTCCTTGCGCAGGATCGGCAAGACTTCTTCCAGGGCCAGTTCCCAGGCTGGCTGGGTGTCGGCGACTTCGACCTTGCGCGGCGCGCTGGCGCTTTGCAGATGTGGCATGACGTGGGCGCTGACCCAGGCGCGGGTGGCCGGATCAGCGAACGGCGCGCCGTCATGGAAGCGCAATTCGATGATGCCGGGCAGGCGCTGAATCAAAAGCGCGAAGTGGATTTCCACTTCGCGCATAGCCATCTCGGCGTTGAGCCCCTGGAGGCACTCCCAGACCATTCGCTGGCCATCGAACCAGAACGGCGCCTTCGCCAGGCTCGCCTCCAGTTCCACCAGCAGATCGGCGTATTTGGCCTGGTCGTAACGGTCCTGGTAAGCCTTGAGCTTGTCGGCGGGCAAACCGCGCAGAACGGTGATCTGCTCGGCGTTGCGCTCGGGCACCGCGTCGATGGGCAACCACAACAGTGTGCGATTGAGGCGCAAGGCGCGCAGGTCGGTGGCTTTCTGCTTGAGCCACCAGGCACACAGCGGCCGCGCGCTTTCCTGCTGGGCGCGCAGGGCTTTATGGGCTTCTTTTTCGTTGTCGATCGGTGCGCCGGGGGTGAACAGTTGCGTGGCGGCTTGTTTGACCTGAGCCACCGCCGCGCCGACCACGCCGGGCTCCGGCTGGTTGTCGGCGGCGCGCTGAACCATGTTTTTCAAGCGGCGGGAGATCGGCAGCAACAACGGCGCATCGTCGCCCAAGTGCTCGGTGCAAGCGGCATCGAGACCTTCAAGGTGTTCGACCAGCCGCCGGAACATCGGCAACTGCTCTTTGATCGCGACGTTTTCGGTCAGCACCTGCTCAAGACGCGGTACCAACCAACTGACGGCAGCGGAGCGGGTGCGGGCCTTATTGGGATGAACCTCGGCCCAGTGGTTCTCGCACAGGTGGTGCAAAAGTCCGAGGCCGGCCAGCAGCCCCTGGAAGGATTCGCGCTGGTACAGGGCCCAGGTCAGCCAGGCACCAACCCGCAAGTCCTTGGACTGGGTGCGCAGCAGGTTTTCACTGTTTTCGCGGATTTTCAGCCAGTCGATCTGACCGCTTTCGTGCATGGATTGGGCTTTGCCCAGCTCGCTTTCCAGCGCCTCATATTCGCTCGAAAAGCGAACGTCCTCGCCCGCGAAATTCTCTTTGGAAACAGAGGCTTTTGCGAGTTCGAGGTAATGAGCGGAAAGTTTGCTTGAGTAGGACATCCCTGGCCTTTAGTTAGGATTACAGTCATACGTCCATTGGAGTTCCAACGACGCGAGACAGAATCAAAGAGCTGCGATGAGTCTCATCCAATTGAGTTCGTGCTCTTTCAAGTGCGCGCATCGTAATCACAATGATGGCCACTAGCAAGCATCTGATTAAACAACAAGACGAAGTGTATTTTTATCTCGTAGGAGATGTCCCTATATGTAGCAGGGGGATCCCTGATATCCGCTTAACAATTCATCGCTCGACCTAATGGCCTGAAACCACTGAGATAGAGCCATCAGCCCCTCCACCTTAATAAATGCCGTATTCATTACCGATTCGCCCCTGAGACAGGCGCGAAGCATGCCAAAAATACAAAATTATGAATGTAGGACTATTCCTAAATGTTACCGATATTCATGAGTTAAACGACGAGCGACAACAGCCAATAAGAAAAGTGCCATCATTGTGATGGCATTTTTATATTTCAAACAAAGTTCCAAAATGGAACTTCCGGTATCGCGGAAATTTCATATCGGGCTTCAAGATCCCTCCTACATCAATACTTTGGATGCCTTGTTAGCGTGCACGGCATTTTGGCGACCTGCTCGAGCCAGGCACGACTCGGGCGTCACGATTTTTTCTCTCTCGGCTTAAGGACGAGCTAAAAAAGCAAAAGGATAAGCGCATGTTCGCACCGGCTAATGCTGGCAACTTGGCAGTCTCACCTGACTACCACAGTTGCCTGCCCATCGAGCTGCACAGTCAGGCGGATGCATTTATCCGTTATCTGCACGAGCTACCCAATAAATCACCGGTCGAATGTCCGCAGTGTGGTCATCCACGCTTCAGACTGGAGGCCATGCCAAACCTGCGTCTTCCGTTTTACCGCTGTGCAGCTTGCAATAAAGGCTTTAACTGCCTGTCGAAAAACCCATTTTCGGGGTACGGGCTTATGCACCTGTGGTCCGCCTACGGACAGTACCTTCTAGCAGGCTGGCCTATGCCCAATATTGCCAAAGCGCTGGGCATTTCCCCCAGTACCACGTGGCGCTGGATTAAACCCTGCCGAGCGGTAATGGCTAAAGAATTTCCAGCGTTGTATCACTGGTGGTCTGCGCGACAAGATCGAACCGATCTGGAACCGCCGCCGCATATTGCGGCCCAGGCCCAGGCGTTCCTGAGTGGGTTAAAGCATTTACTGACGACTCAACAGGCTGTTTGCTCAAGGTGTGGCTCGCTTCAAATGCGGCGCGTCGATGAGCGGCGTCCCAATTTCTACTGTTCTGGCTGCTCAAGCACGTTGAGCTTACTGCGTGGCACGGTACTGTCCCGGTTGGGTTATCCGGAACACTGGCTGGGTTTAGCTCAAGGGGTGATCAATGGCGAAAGCGTGGTTGATTTGCAACGCCGTACGGGGCTTTGCGGAAATGCCTGCAAGCGCTGGCAAGTGCGTTTTACCCAGATGCTGGAACAGCAGGGATATACCGAGTTGATCCAGTGGATTACCTGGCTGCGTAGCCGCCGGGTTAAGGAGGTGAGTGATTTTGTGCGTGAAGGCGGGCAATTGGAGGTTGTAACCGGTTCTCGCTATTCCACTGATTCAAATCGGCGGTATTCGGTTCCACCAAAGCGCTTGCGCAAGCAGCACTGAAGACATTTCGAGCAACACGGCTGCGACGACATTAAAGACTCTCACTGTTGTCAGCTAATTGTCCGAACGACAGTACGAAGGCCCTCTCTTAACGTATTGATTGCTACGCCTGCTTCGTTCGTGGAAACAACATTCTGTAACCACCAACCGAATATTCTCTCAGCAAATTCCTCACGTCCTGCTGCGCCGGTGGAAACACCGCCTCCGCCTGCGAGAGTTACCACTGAAAACCAGGCCTTCAAGCACGTCTCTACAACTCATGCACGACGTTTGTCGGTCGGATTCAATCGTTGAACCTCGGCAAAAATCTCGGTAATGGCTCGTCTTGGCTGTCGCTTGTGCAGTGCTCGTACTTGTTCGCTCATGCGCAGCAGTTCTTCGCTTGGCTTGGCCCATTGCTCCTTTGGCAACGGCTCTGACCATTGGCGCATCACCTCGGGCAACGTGTGTTGGCCCATGGCTTTGATGCGCCGGATTTCCCATTCGGTCAGGTAGTTGGGAATCGTCCACAGCGTCATGACGTGGTACAGGTACCAGAAAAATCCCGAGAGCCGGTTGCGTGAACCGTCGCGGATTTGCTGGTGCATGCGCGCGCGGGCGTTGTGGAAGGTGTGCAGGCCTTCGTGGGGTGGGTCGTCGGGGCCTTGCAGGTCTTGCGGGTCCTGGATGGATTTGAGGTCGTTGACTTCGAATTCCATGTAGCCGCGAATCGCTTCCCAATGGCTGATGGCGATGGGCAGGCCGGTGCAGGGGAATTCGACGCTGGTCAGGGTCTCGCCGTGCTGGAAACCGATGCCCATGCCGTATTGGCGGCGGATGCCGTACTGGGTGGCGTTTTGGGCTTCGATGACCCAGGCCGAGAGCGACTCCCAGGGGACGAAGACCGGTTCGGTGGCGTCCTCGGGCATGAAGCAGACTTCACGGCGTTGACGGTTGAAGCGGGTGGGGATGATTTCGGCGCGTTTGTTGTGGTTGTGGAGCCAGACGCAGAGGCCGATGAATAGGGTAAGAGAAGCGGCTACCAGTCCGAGTTCAGAGGCAGCAAAAAAAACATCAATCGCGAACTCCCATGAATAAAGCCACTCGTATCCCAAAACGAGGCCGAAAAAAAAGCTGAACAACGGGAATAGGAAAGCAAACATACAGGCAAGAGTGAATGGTCCGCCTAATATGACTTGCCATGAGAACACCTCTGGCGATCCCAAACCGAAGTCCATGTACACCTCATTCAACTCCCCGATATGAGGGCCATTAGGCGGCAGTGGTGTCGGAAGCGGCAGCGGGGCGAGATAGGTGATCTTCCCGCTTGGAAAGGGCTCGACATCTCCGGCTTTGCGCGATTGCCCAAGGTGCGGTGTCGGCGCGGGGTTATCAAGGTTTTTGGGCATGGTCGACCGGCTCCAGCAAATGGGTTTCAACCAGCAACAGGGGCGGAGGCTCGGTGACTGATTTTGGCGGAAGCGAAGGAAAATGGCCTTCGCCCCGAGGATTGAGATGAATGACGTGAGTGCGAGAGACCCACTCTCCTTTGGCATTCAACATTTGCACGCACACCCCCAGTTCCAGTGTCTCCACCACAGGCGCCATCGGTGCATTACGATTCAGCGGATATTGCAGACATACAATCAGCGGGTCTGCTTGCACGACCAGCAGGCTGTCCGTCACTTCGTCGCTGATCACATCCTTGCGTTCACGCGCCGTACCGCGGCTGTCGAGGGGGCGGAAAAGCCGATGGGCGCCGATACCCAGGCGGTGAGACGGTTTACCGCTTAACGGCGGCTGGAAGTCGCTCAGTTTCACCCCCGGCAGCGTCAGATGTATATCACTGGGTTTGGCGCGCAAAAACAGGTTCTTCAGCAATGAATCATGCTTGTTCAAGCCAAGTTGTGCCGAAGGGGCGTGAAGCAAATCGCCGAGGTAACGTTGGTACTGATCCAGGGTGTAGTTACCGCGTTCATCGCTGTCCAGGCTCCATGGCGTGGTTTTGAGCCATTTGTCGTGAGCGCTGATGTTGTAGCGGTTGAACAGCCAGGTGCCGCCGAATTCCAATACGGTAAACAGGAAGCCGGCCAGGTTGACTCGGAAAAACACAGTAGACAGGCGTGTACCGGCTGCGGCCCAAGCGGCTGTGCGTGCCGCGGCACTCCTTGCAGTCACTACTTTAAAAGTGGCGTGGACAGTATGACTAAGGCCATAAGCATTAACAGCTGTCATGCCGGCTGCACCCACTGTAGCCAGAGCAGCACTGCTTTGGGCCGCGCGGTTGCCGCTGCGCGTTGCTTGCTGCCAATTCTGCTGTTGGGTATTAAGGCTGGCCAATGAGGATGCAAAACCAAGCGCGTAGGTAACGAAACCCAGTCCCACATGCATCTTCCCCATTTGCACATGCACACTCTCCAAGGCGTGATGTTGAGCTGCCCAGACCAGCTTATCGCTACGGGCCTTCAGAGCGGTGTCTGCCAGGCTCTGTGCTGCGGCAAACCCTGCGGCACCTGTGGCCGCCGCCGCACTCAACAATGGTCCAATAGATCGTTTGTTTCCTGCCTGCTTGATTGTCTCTTTGAAGACCACCACCAAATTCACCGCCTGCGCCAAAAACACCAACAACCCAACCCCTTCGCTCTTGATCAAGTCTGCCTTCGGCACGCTCTGAATCCCCAGCCGAATGTTCTTCAGCAAACTCCTCACCTCCTGCTGCTGCGCCGGTGGAAACACCACCGTCACCCCCGCCCGAGCCGGCGTAGCACCGTACGTGCGCACCGACCCATCCGGCAACTCAGCAATCGGGCTCAACGCATCCGCCAGTCGGCCTTCAAGCTGAGTCAACTCCGCACGTACCCGAACGATCTCGGTTTGCAATTCAACCGCGCGTGGCGTTTTGTGCCCCGCTTGGTTTTTATTGTGGGTAAGCCGGTTGCGCTCACTGGTCAAACTCTTTTGGTAAGCGCGCTCCCTGAGCACGTCCTTGATGTCGGTTTGCAGCGCCGCGTGTTCCCCCGGGGTGGCAATGGTAAAGGTCACCCCGGTGGTTTTCGCCGCATCGAGAATCCGTGCCGGCAGCGCTTTGGGCAGATGACGGAATAGTTCGTCGAGGTCGGGGACTTTCCCACCCGCCAAATCGAAGCCTTCCAGCGCGCGACTCAGGCCCAGGTTCAACGCTGGGCTGTAGCTGTGTTGCACCGCGTCGGCCATGGCGCGGGTGTGTTCGGGTAAATCGTCGAGGGCCGGCAGGTGCGGTTGTTCGATTTTTCGCAGGGCTTCCAACCATTGGGGCAGCTTGCTTAACAGGCCGGCGCCCGCATTGGACAACAGGCTGTATTGCACCAGCAGCTCGGGCCTGACGCGCAGCGGCAAGGTATAGAACGGGGACCGCGTCAACTCCGGGTGTTCTTCCAGATAGCCCAGCATTTCTTTGCTTGCGTGGTCACTGCGGCAGATGTCTTTGATGCAGGCGTATTCGGCAGCGAAGACCTCGGCCAATTGCTGCGGCTCGCGCGCGTCGTAGTACCAGGCCGAACGATGGTAACGCCCCGAACATACCAGCATCGTACGGTCAGCGGTGATGCGTTCGAGCAAGCGGTTCCAGCGCCCGAGGTCTGCGCGGTGCTGAAACAACGCGTCGTCCATGGCGGGGCGGTCGATGAAATCGTTGATCCCGCGTTTGCCCGTGAAATCGGAGCCCTCGATCACGTCCTCAATGCGTTTGTTTTGCTCCTTGCCGAGCTTGATCAGGGTTTTGAGGTGCTGCTCAACGAAGTCGGTGGGGGCCATCGCAAAGTGCTGGCGGGTGTAGTAACTGCGGTCCGCGTCTTCAATGGCGCGCTTGTGTGCAGTGATGTCTGGAGTCCCCCCCTGATACTTGAGCATCTCTTGGACTTCGGCTTTGGCTTCCTTGCGCAGCTGCACCAGCTCCAGGGGGGCTGGTACGTCGACAGGCTCGACCTTGCCGCCCTTGTTCAGGTAATCCAGCAAGGCTTTGCGCATGTGTTCCCGGGTTGGTTCAGGCAACTGTTGTAGATCGACGAGCAGCGCATTGACCGCCGGGTCGTCGCTGGCGTCGGCCAGGTTGCCGATATCCGCGGGACTGAGCTGGCTCAAGGATTCGATGTAGCAAGCCAGCAAATAATTACGTTCGTTGTGGTCGGCATTGCTCCAGGTATCGACCCAGCCGACCACAGTGTCTTGATACTCGGCCAGATCACGCAGCACGCCGAGGTCGTCCTGCACCACGAGGAACAGCGTGTCGTCCTGATAAGCCGGGCGGACCCGCCCGAGAAACTCACCGATGTGCGCCTCGCGAAAGCGTCGCGGCTGCTCCCACAGATAGGGTTCACGTTCGTGCGCGGGGGCGTCGCTGACGTGCAACGTCGGCAATAGAACGGCGTCCGGCGGCGACTCGGCTTCCTGTTCAGCGCGGTCTTGGGCGGCTTGCGCCTGCCGGGCCGAAACCGTCGCAATCTCCGCCAGCCACTGCTTGCCTTGCGCGACCGTCAGCAGATGCCCGCCACCGGTCTGGCAATGCACCGGGCCGAGATCGACGGCCTGCATGAAGTGTTCGCGTTCCTCGCGGCTGTCGAGCACTTGCGTGCATTTGGCCGCCGTCCACTGCACTTCGGCGAAGCTCACATGCAAGGTGCTGCGCCTTGAAAACACCAGTGCGGGACGTTCTTCGATGGGCGTGCGCTGATCGCCATCGACCTTGGCGCCCTTGTGCAGCAAGGCGCTGACCAGTCCGTTGAGTACCTGATATTCGTGCAGGTGGCCGGTGACGCTGTCGATGACGTACAACCAGCCATCGCGCAGCATGCGAATGCCCAACGGGCGGGTCGTCAGGGCATACGGCAGCTTCAGTTCCGCACTCGGGTCGAGGGGCTTTTCCACCAGCCCGTAACGCAAGGGCAGCAGCTGTACGTGGGTTTGGCGCAAGGGGCAGGCACCCAGAGAGCCGATGGGGGATTTGGAGGCGGCAGCCGCAGCAAGGTTCGCAAGGTGGGTCATGAGCGTCCTCCTTGGCTGGCCCAGCGCTGGGCCAGATCAGCGGCCAGCGCCACACGCTCGCCGAGTGATTGCAGTGATGATGTATGCAGCAACCCGTTGATCTGCGGATGCTGGTCTAGCGGTGAGCCGTCCAGCCAGGCCATGACGTTGGCGTAGTGGAAAAGCTCGGATTGGCTGCTCACGCCCAAGGCGCCGGCCTCGGCCTCCACTTGTTCGAGCATTGGCCAACGCTGGGCCACGGTTTCACCGCCATAACGTTCGGGAAAGTGAGCGAGCAGGTGAGCGTCGAGTTCGAGCAATACGCGGCGCCGATCAGCGTGGTCCAGCGCCGAATTCTGTTCAGGGCTCAGGCGATAGGGCGTCGGCAGGTCAGGACGCTCGGACGACCGGGGTTGGTGGCGATGCCAATTCGCGCCGACGTTATCGGCCGTTACCACACAGGACAGTGGACCAAACAAACGCTCATCGCCGCTGCCGAACAGGGCACGCGCCACGGCGGCATCGGCCAGTCGCAAAATCACCGGCAGGCCCTCTGGCATTTCAACCGTCAGCAGTTTGCGCAAATGCTGAGCAACGCCATGCGCAGGCTCGGGACTGAACAACAGCACGCCCCACTCTTCATGCGCCTGTTGCAGATAGAACTGAAAGATCGGCTCGTCAGGTTGTTCGATCGCCACCAGCAGCGGCGAGATATCCTGCAGCGCAGTGAACGGCGCACTGTCATACAGCGCAACAGTGCTTGCACCCGGACTGAGTTGCTTCAAGCGATCCGGCAAATCGCTCAAGGTCGCGCCGTCCAGCAACAGGAAAGCCTGTTGCTCGCTCCATGGCAGGTCTTCAGGCAGAGAGGTCGAGAGATTCATGCTTGGGCGGCCTCGCAAATCAGGCAGCGCGAGGCGCGGGTTGAAATCAGCGCATGACGTTGCTGGACCGCATCGAACGTCACTTTCAACAAAGGCAAGGCGCCCGGCATCAAAGGCTCAGTCGACATGCCCACGGCCGGGGCGCCGCCCTGCACAATAGGTGCGCTGCTGAAAATGCCTTCCGGGCCTATCGTCAGCCAATGACCGCCAGCCTGAATCGCCGCGCGCTGACCACCGTCGATGACCACTTGTTCGTCTGCATTGAGGTGAATGTGCCGAGTGGCACTGAGCAGGTGATTGGTGGTTCGGATATGGCGATCGCCATGAACCAGCAAGTGATCGTTTTGTTTGAGTTCGGTCAAGCGGTTGCCGTGGGTGAGGTGCTGTTCTTCGCCACGCAGGTCGTGGCTGGCGATGCCGCCGACCACCACGGTGCGTTGGTTATCGACTTGAATGCGCTCGTCGTTGAGGACGAGCTGGACGAAATCGCGCTGGGCACGCAGGGCAATCTCCTCGGCGCCCTTTTTGTCCTCGATGCGCAACTCGTTGTAACCGCCCCCGCCGGGACTGCTCTGGCTGCGGAAAATGCTGCGGGTGTGCTCGGCCGGCAAATCGAGTGGCACTGGAGTTGAGGCGTTGGGCAGACAGTTGAGGATAAAAGGTTTGTCAGGGTCGCCATCGGTGAACCCCACCAGCACTTCCATGCCGACCCGGGGGATCTGGACGCTGCCATAACGGTCATGGGCCCAACCGGTAGCGACCCGAAGCCAGCAGCTCGATTGTTCGTCGCGCTGACCCTCTCGGTCCCACGGCAGTTGAACCTTGACCCGGCCGTACTCGTCGCAGTAGATCTCTTCGCCGGGCGGGCCTGTGACGATGGCATGCTGGTTGCCCGTTATTCGCGGTTTGGCGTGCTCAAGAGCCGGCCTGAATATGACGTCCCAAGGTGTCGCGACGAAGTGGTTACGGTAGCCCTGACTGAAACCGTCCTGCGGACTGGCATCGGTAATCGACTCCTCAAGCACTTGGGGTTGCAAGCCAACATGTTCGACTTCAGTCAGAAGCCACAGGCCATTCCAGTCAGTGCGGGGGTGTTCGGACATGTCGACGAAATGGCCGCTACGCATGGCGCACTGATCGCTGCGCCCTTCGGCTTGCTGGTAATCGGCGCGGTGACGTTCCAGTGCCCGATTGGCCAGATGTTTACCGCGCTCACGATGGGTGAATTGACCTGGGAAACCATAATCCTCAAGGTGCGGCAGCAGCGGGTTTTTGGCCTCGCTTTCCAGTTCCAGACGCGGTTTCTCGAAGTCGTAATCACGACGGCTGACGTGGGTCGGGCGGGTTTCCAGTCGCAGCTTGAAACGGTCGATCACCGGCGCTTCGGCGACCATGCCACTGCCTGGCCTGTACGCGGTTGACTGGGAGGGTTTCGAGAAGCTGGTTTGATCGTCGCCGAACACCAGCACATGTCCGTCGGGGCTGTGCTCGAAATGAAAGTGCAGACCTTCTTCCTCGCACAACCTTTGCAGGAAATGCAGATCAGCCTCGTACTGCACACAATAGAGCCGTGCCCGGTACTCGGCGCTTAGTTGGAAACGCCAGGCATCGGGCTGCATTCCCTGGTCTTTCAGTACTTTTGCAATGATCTGCTGCACGCTCAGGTGCTGAAAAATGCGCTGATTGTGGCAGTGGGCGAGGTAGGCAAGCCGGGGCACCAGGGTGATTTGATAGCGGGTCAGGCGTTTGCCGGAATCGCCTTGGGCGATTTGATAGACCTGCCCGTGAATGCCGGCGCCGTCAGGACCGAAGCGCAGAAAAGCCGGGCGATGCAGCAGAGACTCGAGGTCCAGGTCGGGGCGTTCGCTGACCAGTTCGAGTTTGACTGCGTAGGGTTGGTTGAGCCTCTCCTTGGCGCGGAATTCGAGCACCTGAAGGTCGTGGGGGAAACCTTCAATGTCGAGTTTGAAAACGACCTGCTTGGCCTCGCTGAGCATCCACATGTCCCTGTGTCTATTTGTAAGCACGGGACTTTGCGTGGATCTACAAATTGGCGCAGTCAGACGAATCGATATTTAGCGTAGGACGCTTCCGTTAAGCCGAATAGTTGTCGAATATCGTTTCCCGCCAACATTTTCGGAAGTTAAACACCGCTCGACAGCGCTTGTTTAAAACGGCTCAAGGTTACTTCCTGCAAGCTACAACACCTTGCGTCGTTGCCTACGGCTACGCCAGAATCCGCCGGCTTGTGCGCCTTGGGGGCGGTCGGTAACTTGGTTCCTGTCACTGCCCATCAGTGATCGGGTTTAGTCGCTCGCTGGTAATTGAAGATGCACAAGCTTCTGTCAGACAGGTATTTCCTACCTGCATTTGATGGTGGCTGTGCGTAGGGCACCTTCGGGTGCGCCGGCTTCTTCAATTCCCCGGTCCGACTAACCTGCGTACAGCTGCCACCCCTTCGTTTAGTCGGCGAAGTGTTGTCAGCATCATTCAAGGAATTGAAGATCATGTTCAAGGTCACACCAAACCCACCCGACACCGATCCGGTCTCCCCCTACGAAAGCCCCGACTCAAACAAACTCAACGAAGCCGCCGAGCGCGCCCTCGACCATCACTTCCCGCCAGCCGACCCCAAACCACCAAAACGCAACGGCCAGCTCTTCAGCGTCTGCCCGGGTATCAACCCTGAAACCCTTCTCGCCAATGCCTCGGAAGATTTGCTGTCCATCAGCGCCATCGCCGCCAACCTCGCCGACGATGTGGACGGTTCCCGCCGCTCCGTAGCCCTGGCGCTCAGCCGCATGGCCGACGGCGTGCATTTGTTGGTGGAGCGAATGCTGGATCATCTGGATGAGCCGGAGATAGCGGCGATTCTCGCCAGGAAACAAAGCCGAGTCAGTTGATCGACCAAGAAAAAAGTACTCCGCCCCCCATAAAAAAATGGTTCTTCCCCGGAAAACCGTGAAGAACCTTTTTATTGGTGCGCCAGGCATGGCGAGTAGCGCCGTGACTGGCGCTGTTTGGCTCACTGTGGTGGTGAGTTGGAGGTAGAAGCCATTTACACACCCGGCAAGAGGAGGTGTTCGCCAGAGGCAAGGGTGTCGCGGGTGACTGCGAATCTGAAGGAAACGCGAGGCAAAATGCTGGCCTGACGAACAGGAGGCGGTAGCGGAGGGAAGATACCCGTTACTGGCTGCATCCTTGCAACCAGCAACGAAGGGCTGTTACTACACATTGTTCAATGGGGCTTGCGAGCAACGTCGCAGTGAATCAGGCGGGATATCTCGATCATATCCACAACGGTTTTTTCATCGACCTCAAACCCGCGGCCTGAAAGCCCTGTATCGCTATTACTTGAGCGTGACGTCGAGCATCGGCGGGATATAACCGTAGTCGTACTCGGCCACCACGAACGTCTGCTGCCCTTTTATCTTCATGCCCACCGTCGGCGCCTCAGTGCCGCCGATACGAATCTGCGTGCCGGTTTCGTCGGTCGGTACGCTGTCGATAAAGGAGGTCACCAGGCCGTTGGGCATCACATAGTGCGAGTAGGTCTGGAACGGCTGAGAAGACGGGTTGCCCAGCACCAGGCCGGAACCGTTCAACGGCACGTAAGGGCCGAACAGCGAATCCGCGACAAAACCGTACACCCCGTCCGGCCCGGTCACACCATCGGCATAGGTGAACGTATGGCTGATGGTGAACAGGTAGTACTTGCCGTCCTGGAACACGAAGTGCGGGCGTTCGGTCTGGTCGTTGACCCCCACAGCGGTCAGCAGCGGCGGTAGCATTTCCCAGTCGTCGCCGTCCGCGTCACGGGCCACGGCGATGCCGACACAGGCGGTCTGGAAGCGCGAGTTGCCGACGTTTTCATAACCCGGCGGTACATCGCCGATTTCCGCTTCACCCACCTTGTGCGAGCCGCGCTCGCCGGCCACGTTGCCCTCGAACAGCATGTACAGGTTGCCGTCCTTCGGGTCGCGGAATGGCCATGGATCACGGAAGCCCCAGAAGGAATTCTGTGCTTCGGTCTGGTACATCTTGCCGTCGGCCTCGAACAGCGGCTTGACCTTCTCGAAGCCGACCATGCTGACGCCATGTTCGGTGGTCACCACCCGGCCCCGCACCTTGACGATGGTCGCGCCCGGGGTGACGGCGGTGTAATACAGGTCCACCTCACCCTGGTCATTCAACAGGATCGGCGTACCGGCCCATTCGCGAACGGTCGGCGAAACCCCTTCAGCCATCACACGGCCGCCGAGTTTCCAGTCCTTGCCGGTACGAGAAAACCAGTAGTACATCTTTGCCCGACCGTGGCGATCGTTCCAGTCGCGGGTGATGTTGTAGTTGCCGTTCTCGTCGATGTACTCCGGGTCGTTTGGATGACGATCGGCAGTCAGGGTGAAGATCACCGACCAGCCATCGACGGACGTCACGTTACCATCCATGTCGCGCAGCGGCATGGTGTCCCAGATGAACACTTCGTTGCTCAATACCGGGAAATCCGCGCTGACCAGCGGTTGGGTGGTGGTGGGATCGTCCGCGCGGACTTTCAGCGCATCAGCGCGGGTCCAGAGGCTGGATTGATGGGGCGTTTTGCCGAATTTTTCAGTGTTGCTTTTCATAGGGTAATGCCTCGTCCATGAATGGATTCGAATAAATATTGATCAAAAAATACTGTATGCACATACAGCTAATTAACCTTAAGAGACTCAATCTTATGGGTCAAGAAAAAAATGCATTTGTGCATAATTTAATATTTTTCTGAAGCTGATACGTTTCAGCTTGCGATTTTTATAGAAGTTTTTTCTCAGCCAGATCGGCGACGTTGCCTGCAAAACACGCGCGTTTAACCGCTGGTCGGTCGAGGGTATGCGTAGCTGATGCAACGGGCGGAAGCAGGGACTGGGCGGATCGGTCAACTGAGTCAGCGCATCCTGCGCAAAGCCCAACAAGGCTGTGAAGAACCAAAAAAAATGGGCACCCAACCCAGTTGGCGTGCCCATTTTTTATCCCGCTCCCGCGCTACGCGGGAAGTCGGTGCGTGTTACGGATTAACGCTGTCTTTCAACGATTTGCCTGGCTTGAACGCAACAGTGTTGCTGGCCTTGATTTTGACGGGCTCACCGGTTTGCGGGTTTTTGCCGGTGCGGGCACCGCGGTGGCGTTGCAGGAAGGTACCGAAGCCCACCAGCGTGACGCTGTCCTTGCGGTGCAGAGCGCCGGTGATTTCTTCGAGAACGGCGTTGAGAACGCGGTTGGCCTGCTCTTTGGTGAGGTCTGCTTTTTCAGCAATTGCAGCGGCGAGTTCTGGTTTACGCATTAGTGAAGCCCCTTTGACGGTTTTTTGTTGTTATGTCCGTGCTGTTCTCGTTGGAACAGCGCCCAAAGCGCCGCAGATGCTCTACTCTGCGGCAGACGGGAGTGAGGATGGCACGCAGCGAAGAGCCGCGCCAGTCTCGGCGCGACCTTTGTAGGGGCAAAAGAGGGGTGATTCCGACAGAACGACCGGTATTTACGCCAGCAGTGCCGGAAGCTCTTTGTTCAGGGCCAGTTTTTCCATCACCGCCGCGCCTGTCAGGGCATAACCCAGCAGTTTGCCGCTGGCATCGCGGCACAATACCTTGATGTCCGCACCCTGCCCTTCGACTGTCCAGACGCCCTCCAAACCCCGTGGCGGCGGTGAAACCACCAAGGGACAGACCGGCGTTTTAACGGTGATGGGCATCGGGCCATAACTCACCGCCGTCGGGTTTCCGGCGAGGGTCTGAGCCAGCGCTCTCGCACAGCTCATGAGGGGCATCACGTACAACAGATTCAGCCCATCGACTTCGGCGCAGTCGCCCAGGGCATAGATATTGGCGTGAGAGGTTTTCAACTGACGATCGACCACCACGCCGCGATTGACCTGCACACCGGCCGCAGCCGCCAGGTCGATGCGCGGACGCAGCCCGATGGCCGACACCACCACATCGCAAGGGATCACCTGGCCATCGGACAGATGCGCTTCCAGTCCGTCAGCAACGCGCTGCAAGCGATTGAGCACCGGCCCGAGGTGGAAGCGTGCGCCCAGGCTTTCCAGCCCGGCCTGGACCGCAGCGGCCGCCGCCGGGTGCAACAGGGTCGGCATGACCTGCTCGCACGGTGCAACCAGTTGCACCTCGTAACCGCCAAGGATCAGATCGTTGGCGAACTCGCAACCAATCAGGCCGGCGCCGAGCAGCAACACGCGACGTTTGCCGGCCGCCGCTGTGCGAAAGCGTGCGTAGTCTTCCAGATCGTTGATCGGGAAGACTGCGTCAGCCGCATCGCCTTCGATCGGCACTCGCACGGTTTCCGCGCCCCAGGCGAGGATCAGGTCACGGTAAAACACCGCTTCCTCTCCGATCCACAAGCGCTTGTGGCCAGGGTCGATGCCGCTGATGCGCGTGTGTGTACGCACTTCGGCCTTCAACTGCTCGGCCATGGTGCCGGGTTCGGCCATGCTCAAGCCGTCAGCGTCTTTGTTTTTGCCGAAGCCGGTGGAGAGCATCGGCTTGGAGTAGGAGCGTCCGTCATCGGCAGTAATCAGCAGCAGCGGGGTTTCGCCATCGAGTTTGCGAAACTCCCGGGCCAGGTTGTAGCCGGCCAGCCCGGTGCCGACGATCACGACAGGTGCGTTCATTCCTTACTCCTCTAATTGTTTTATGCAGCGATTTCGATCATTTCAAAATCCATCTTTCCCACGCCGCAGTCCGGGCACAACCAGTCTTCCGGCACGTCCTGCCACAGGGTGCCTGGGGCAATACCATCATCCGGCCAACCTTCAGCTTCGTTGTAGATCAGGCCGCAAACCACACATTGCCACTTTTTCATTCGGTTCATCCTCAGGAATCAGATTCTTACTGGCGCGAACGGTCGATTGGTGAAGCGCTGCTGTCCGGCTCAGGGGCGCTTTGTACTGATCGGGCCCGGCAGATGCAAGTCTGTTCGGCGCAGTGGCCGGCCGGATCAATCAAAATCGCTGGCTGACATGGTAAGCTCGCCGCCTCATTTGCTGCCAATAATGACTCACTGTGCCGCACTCAAAATCCCCCGCCGTGACCCCGCTTTGGCTCCCTCGCAGCCAACTGACGCCCCTCCCCGACACGTCTACGCTCGACTGGTTGTTCGACGAAGGCTCTTTGACTCGACGGTTGATCCGTTTGTCGAATGATGGCTTCAGCGTCACGCCACTCTTCGAAGGCTGGCAATCACTGCGCGCCGACGAATGTGCCGCGCTGGACCTGGCCGAAGGCAGCGAGGGCTGGGTGCGCGAGGTGTATCTGCGCGGCCACGGCGAAGCCTGGGTGTTTGCGCGCAGCGTGGCGGCGCGCAGTGCGCTGCAGGGCGACGGTCTGCACATGGACGAGTTGGGCAGCCGCTCCCTGGGCGAATTGCTGTTTTGCGATCAGGCGTTCCAGCGCCGCGCTATTGAGGTTTGTCACTATCCTCAGGTGTGGCTGCCGATGGAGTCCCGGGCACCTGAACTGTGGGGCCGCCGTTCGCGTTTCGACCGCGGGGCCTTGAGCGTGCTGGTGGCCGAAATTTTCTTGCCGACCTTGTGGAACGCCACCCGCGCCCATCCGGAGAATTGCTGATGTACCAGAGCCTGCTCAAGTCCCTGAATCGCTTGAACCCACGGGCCTGGGATTTCATTCAGCTGACTCGCATGGACAAACCGATCGGCATTTATCTGCTGCTGTGGCCGACGCTGTGGGCACTGTGGATCGCCGGTAAAGGGTCGCCGTCACTGGCCAATATCGTGATTTTCGTCCTGGGCGTGGTGCTGACCCGCGCCGGCGGCTGCGTGATCAACGATTGGGCAGACCGCAAGGTCGATGGCTACGTGAAGCGCACCGAACAGCGACCCTTGGTGAGTGGCAAGATCAGCTCCAAAGAAGCGCTGGTGTTCTTCGCGCTGCTGATGGGCGTGAGTTTCCTGCTGGTGTTGTGCACCAATGCGGCAACGGTCTGGCTGTCGTTCGGTGGTTTGGCACTGGCCTTCACTTACCCGTTCATGAAGCGCTACACCTATTACCCGCAAGTGGTGCTGGGCGCGGCGTTCTCCTGGGGCATGCCGATGGCGTTCACCGCCGAAACCGGTGAACTGCCGGCGGCGGCGTGGTTGCTGTGGATCGCCAACCTGCTGTGGACGGTGGGCTACGACACCTACTACGCCATGACCGACCGCGACGACGACTTGAAGATCGGCGTGAAATCCACGGCGATTCTGTTTGGCGAGGCGGATCGGGTGATCATTCTGACGCTGCAAGGGATGGCGCTGGGTTGCCTGTTGCTGGCCGGGTCGAAATTCGAGCTCGGCGGCTGGTTCCACCTCGGATTGCTGGCGGCGGCAGGCTGTTTTGCGTGGGAGTTCTGGTACACCCGCGGCAAGGACCGGATGCGTTGCTTCAAGGCGTTTCTGCACAACCATTGGGCCGGGTTGGCGATTTTTGTCGGGATTGTGCTGGATTACGCGCTGCATTGACCGTTGGAGAAGATCGCAGCCTGCGCCAGCTCCAACAGGGGGATGGAGCGACCGCAGGCTGCGAACTGTTTACGGCGCAGGCGAATCGCTTATTTATGCTCGCGCATGATGTGCCAGACGTCCTTCATATTGTCGCCTGCCATGTCACCAGGTTTTTTGTCCTTCATGAACGTGTAAAGCGGCTTGCCATCATAGGCCCACTGCATCTTACCGTCATCACGCTTGATCGTGCTCCACTTGCCTTCGGGCTTGGCGCCCGCCGGCGCCATCATTGGCGGCCAGTATTCAGCGCACTCGCCGTTGCACATCGACTTACTGCCTGAGTCCTTGTCGTATGTGTACACCGTCATGCCCTTATGATCGACCATCATCCCGTCTTTCATCATCGCCGGCTCGGCGGCGAAGGCCAGTGTCGGCAGCGTTAGCGCAGCCGTGACCAGCAGAGCCTTCCAGGTTTGAGCAATGTGTTTCATGGAAACCTTCCTTTTGTGGTTGTCAGGATTCGGACTTAGAGCTTAGTTCAGGATCATGACAACCGCCGATCGACTAAAATACTGTCACACGACTGCAATAATTCCGTTATCTAATGCGGCGCAAGACAGTTAAATGACAAGAGGATTAAAGGCATGGTTGGCAGGAGCATTCTGATCGTCGACGACGAAGCGCCCATTCGCGAAATGATCGCCGTGGCGTTGGAAATGGCCGGCTATGACTGCATGGAGGCTGAGAACTCGCAACAGGCCCACGCCATCATCGTCGACCGCAAGCCGGACCTGATCCTGCTCGACTGGATGCTGCCCGGCACGTCCGGCATCGAGCTGGCCCGACGCCTCAAGCGCGATGAGCTGACCGGGGACATCCCGATCATCATGCTCACCGCCAAGGGCGAAGAGGACAACAAGATCCAGGGCCTGGAAGTCGGCGCCGATGACTACATCACCAAACCCTTTTCCCCACGTGAGCTGGTTGCGCGCCTGAAGGCCGTGCTGCGCCGTGCCGGTCCGACCGATGGCGAGACGCCGATCGAAGTCGGCGGCCTGCTGCTGGACCCGATCAGCCACCGTGTGACCATCGACGGCAAACCCGCCGAGATGGGCCCGACCGAATACCGCCTGCTGCAATTCTTCATGACCCACCAGGAACGTGCCTACACCCGCGGCCAGTTGCTGGACCAGGTCTGGGGCGGCAACGTTTATGTCGAAGAGCGCACCGTCGACGTGCACATCCGCCGCCTGCGCAAAGCCCTCGGTGATGCTTACGAAAATCTGGTACAAACCGTGCGCGGCACCGGTTACCGGTTTTCCACCAAGGCCTGACCCGGACCTTTCCGCCCCGACAAGCTGACAAGGACGCGCGTTCAAGTGAACCAAAACTGGCATGGCACCCTGATCCGCCACATGCTTTTGCTGGTCACCGCCTGCCTGGTGATCGGCCTGATCACCGGCTACTACGGCTGGAGCCTCGCCGCGGGCCTGGGCCTTTACCTGGCCTGGACCCTCAAGCAACTGCTGCGTCTGCACGAATGGCTGCGCCTGCACAAATCCGATGAGGCACCGCCCGATGGCTATGGCCTGTGGGGCGAAGTGTTCGACAGCATCTACCACCTGCAACGCCGCGACCAACGAGTGCGCGGGCGCCTGCAAGCGGTGATCGACCGGGTCCAGGAATCGACTGCCGCGCTGAAAGACGCGGTGATCATGCTCGACAGCGACGGCAACCTCGAATGGTGGAACCGAGCCGCCGAAACCCTGCTCGGCCTCAAGACTCCGCAAGACAGCGGCCAACCGGTCACCAACCTAGTCCGCCATCCGAGCTTCAAGGAATACTTCGAGCAGGACAGTTACGCCGAGCCGCTGGAAATCCCTTCACCGATCAACGACCGTCTGCGCATTCAGCTGTACATCACCCGCTACGGCAACAACGAACACTTGATGCTGGTGCGCGACGTGACGCGTATCCATCAACTGGAACAGATGCGCAAAGACTTCATCGCCAACGTCTCCCATGAACTGCGCACGCCGTTGACGGTGATCTGCGGTTATCTGGAAACCTTGCTCGACAATGTCGAGGACGTGAACCCGCGCTGGTCCCGTGCCCTGCAGCAGATGCAGCAGCAAGGCGGACGCATGCAGACGTTGCTCAACGACTTGCTGCTGTTGGCCAAACTGGAAGCCACCGATTACCCGTCGGACAACCAGCCGGTGGCCATCGACGGCTTGCTGCAATCGATCAAGAGCGACGCTCAGCAACTGTCCGCCCAGCGCAATCAGAAAATCACCCTGGAAGCCGACCCGACGATTCTGCTCAAGGGCAGCGAGGCCGAATTGCGCAGCGCGTTTTCCAATCTGGTGTTCAACGCGGTGAAATACACCCCGGCCGAGGGCAATATCCGCATTCGCTGGTGGGGTGATGAGCAAGGCGCACACCTGAGCGTGCAGGATTCCGGCATCGGCATCGACAGCAAACACCTGCCGCGCCTGACCGAACGCTTCTACCGCGTCGATTCCAGCCGCAACTCCAACACCGGCGGCACGGGGCTCGGCCTGGCGATCGTCAAACACGTGCTGCTGCGCCACCGCGCACGGATGGAAATCAGCAGTGTGCCGGGCCACGGCAGCACCTTTACCTGCCATTTTGCGCCGGCCCAGGTCACCAAATCCCGGGTCATCAGCGCCACCGACTGATACCGGCCGGCACGCGCCACTAGGCAATCGACCAGTCAGCCGCTACATTGGCTGACTTGTGCCTGCCCTTCAGGCGCACTTTTTTCTTTCCTTTCGAATACACGGAACCCGCAAAACTCCATCATGGACCCTTCCCCTGGCTTGACCCTCGCGACACTCTTCGCCGATTTCGGCATGATTCTTTTTGCTCTGATCCTGGTTTTGCTCAACGGTTTTTTCGTTGCGGCGGAATTTGCCATGGTCAAATTGCGCTCGACCCGGGTCGAATCCATCGCTGAAAAAAACGGCTGGCGCGGACACATCCTGCGCACCGTTCACAGTCAGCTCGATGCTTACCTGTCGGCCTGCCAATTGGGTATCACCCTCGCCTCCCTCGGCCTCGGCTGGGTTGGTGAACCGGCGTTCGCGCACATCCTCGAGCCTTTGCTTGAGACCGTTGGCGTGCAGTCGGCCGAAGTGGTCAAAGGCGTATCATTCTTCGCCGCGTTCTTCGTCATCTCGTACCTACACATCGTGGTCGGTGAGCTGGCCCCGAAATCCTGGGCCATTCGCAAACCCGAATTGCTGTCGCTGTGGACCGCCGTGCCGCTGTACCTGTTCTACTGGGCCATGTACCCGGCGATTTACCTGCTCAACGCCAGCGCCAACACGATCTTGCGTATTGCTGGCCAAGGTGAACCCGGCCCGCATCACGAGCACCATTACAGCCGTGAAGAACTGAAACTGATCCTGCACTCCAGCCGTGGCCAGGACCCGAGCGACCAAGGCATGCGTGTTTTGGCCTCGGCGGTGGAAATGGGCGAGCTGGAAGTGGTCGACTGGGCCAATTCCCGGGAAGACCTCGTGACCCTGGAGTTCAACGCGCCGCTGAAGGAAATCCTGGCGATGTTTCGTCGCCACAAATTCAGCCGTTATCCGGTGTACGACAGCGATCGTCAGGAGTTCGTCGGCCTGCTGCACATCAAGGATCTGCTGCTGGAACTGGCAGCCCTGGACCACATTCCAGAGTCGTTCAACCTCGCCGAGCTGACCCGGCCGCTGGAGCGGGTTTCGCGCCATATGCCGCTGTCGCAGTTGCTGGAACAGTTCCGCAAAGGCGGCTCGCACTTCGCCCTGGTCGAAGAAGCCGATGGCAACATCATCGGCTACCTGACCATGGAAGACGTGTTGGAAGTGCTGGTCGGCGACATTCAGGATGAACACCGCAAGGCTGAGCGCGGGATCCTCGCGTACCAGCCGGGCAAGCTGCTGGTGCGCGGCGACACGCCATTATTCAAGGTCGAGCGCCTGCTGGGCATCGATCTGGACCACATCGAAGCCGAAACCCTCGCCGGGCTGGTCTACGAAACCCTGAAACGGGTACCGGAAGAGGAAGAAGTGCTGGAAGTCGAAGGCTTGCGGATCATCATCAAGAAGATGAAAGGGCCGAAGATCATTCTGGCCAAGGTGTTGATGCTCGATTGAGTGCAATGCGGTGAACCGCATTGACCCCAAATGAACGCAGCCTTCGGCAGCTCCTACGCCGAACGCGTACTCCTGTAGGAGCTGCCGCAGGCTGCGATCTTTTGCTTTATGGCCTTATTGTTTGCCCAACGCAAAGTTGGGCAAGTTGCCCACCGGTTGATTGAACTGGTACGGAATCGACACCAGCCCCAACCCGGTATTGCGCTGCACCACGAAATGCAGGTGCGGCCCGCTGCTGTTGCCGGTATTGCCCGACAGCGCCAACGCACTCCCCACCGACACCCGTTGCCCCTCGCGAACGCTCACCGAACCTTGTTTGAGGTGCAGGTACACGCCCATCGTCCCGTCATCGTGCAGCACCCGCACGAAATTACCCGACGGATCGGTGCCGCGCCCGGTCTGGGCATTCTCGGTTTTCACCACCACACCGCCTCGCGCCGCGATGATCGGCGTGCCTTCGGGCATGGCGATGTCCATGGCGTAGCGGTTCTTTGGACCAAAGTGGCTGTATTGACCGTTGGCGCCCTGACTCAGCCGAAACGGTCCACCGCGCCAGGGCAACGGGTATCGATAGGCCATGGCGGCCCCTGAGGGGTCGCCCAGGGAGTATTCAAATTTTGGGGTATACGCGAGCGGCCTTTCGGACTGCGTGGCGGTGAGCAGCGCCAGACGAATACTGCTGCGTGCCGGCATCACCCGGTGAATCGGCCGGCTCGGCGCACCACTGACGTTCTTCAGCCCACCGAAGCTCAACTCGATTTCTACCGGCGCATACAGGTCATTGCGCACGTAAACGCTGTCCACGCCCTTCTTCTTCGTGATAACGAGGTACACCTGACGCTCAAGATTCTCGACCATGCGATCACGAAAAACGAACACCTTGGAGCCTGTCGTGGGGCGGTCGCTGTAGGAGACCACGCCATTGGCGTCGGTGGACTTGTAGATCGTCATGGCCATCGCCGAGGTGGAGGCCATGAAAAGACCGCAGAAAAACAGCAGGCGCGCGAGCATGGGCAAGATTCTGTCGAGTAAGGCCTGGGTAGGAGCCTAGCAGCTGCAATGGACCCGGGTAGTCGGCAGATGTTTCAAAATGGGCCGTTCAGCGGATGTGTGGTGAATCTGATGGCCCCTTCGCGAGCAGGCTCGCTCCCACATTGGAATGCATTTCAATTGTGGGAGCAGCCGGTCGACGCTCGATTGCTCGCGAAGGCGTCCTGTCAGGCGACGAAGATTACGCGCCCGGTACGAAATGCTTCTGCGCCGTACCACGTGCGATCAATCGCGAGATGTAGTCGAGCTTCTGCGCATCCTGATCGACGAAGCGGAAGGTCAGTTGCAGCCACTCGCTGTCGGGTTTCTGCTCGTGGGCGACGATGGCGTGCAGGTAGCCGTTCAGACGGGCGGTCTCGGCGTTATCGCCCTGCTCCAGGTCGAGCACGGCGCTGTCGAGTACTTGCGGCAGGGTGTCGGTGCGTTTCACCACCAGCAAGGCTTCCTTGAGACTCAAGGCCTTGATCACACATTGCTGAATGCCGTTCGGCAGGCGCAATTGGCCCTGGCCACGACCGCCCGTTGGCGCTGCGGAGGACGCTGGAGGCTTGATCGGCGGGCTGTTGAGCAGACCGCGAGACGGAGCGGCCGCCGGGGCTGGCGCGGCGGCGGCAGGTTTGGCGAACGGGTTGACCGGCGCCGCGGCGGGTGCGACCACGCCAGCCTTACCGCCCGTCAATGCGCTCAGGGAATCGTTGCCGAACGCCGAGTTCATTTTGGTCGGCGCGCTGTTCATCAAGGTGTCGAGCTTGCCGACCTTGTTCAGGGCCTGCTTGACCTTGGTCAGCAGTTGCTCGTTGGTGAACGGCTTGCTGACGTAACCCGAAACCCCGGCCTGGATCGCCTGGACAACGTTCTCTTTATCGCCCCGACTGGTCACCATCACGAACGGCATGGTCTTGAGGTTGTCCTGCTCGCGGCACCAGGTCAGCAGCTCCAGCCCGGACATTTCCGGCATTTCCCAGTCGCACAGGACCAGGTCGAACGCTTCCCGTGCCAGCAAGGACTGAGCCTTCTTGCCGTTGACCGCGTCTTCGATCCGGATCCCCGGGAAGTAGTTGCGCAAGCACTTCTTCACCAGGTCACGAATGAACGACGCGTCGTCCACGACCAACACACTGACCTTACTCATCCATCACCCCTATAAAAAATCCCGGCAAGCATACCGCTTTGCTGATGGCACATTGCCAAAAACCTTCAGTCACGCCGGGACATTTCGTTCGCGGGTGCTGCTTTCGAATTCATCGACCACAAACAAAAACGCCCGGCCAAAAGGCCGGGCGCTTTTCTCAGGCAATCTTACTTATCGTCAGCTTTGCCCGGAACATTAGCGGTTTCGCCACTTGTGCCTTCAACTTCTTCTTTCATGCGCTTGAGGCCCAGGTGCCGCACGTCGGTGCCGCGCACCAGGTAAATCACCAGCTCCGAGATATTGCGTGCGTGGTCGCCGATCCGTTCCAGCGAGCGCAGCACCCAAATGATGCTCAAGACCCGCGAGATAGAGCGCGGGTCTTCCATCATGTAGGTGGCAAGTTCACGCAGGGCGGTCTTGTATTCACGGTCGATGATCTTGTCGTACTGGGCCACCGACAACGCCAGGTCGGCGTCGAAGCGGGCAAAGGCGTCCAGTGCATCGCGAACCATGTTGCGCACCTGGTCGCCGATGTGGCGAACCTCGACATAACCCCGTGGGGCTTCGCCTTCTTCACACAACTGGATGGCGCGACGGGCGATCTTGGTCGCTTCGTCACCGATGCGCTCCAGGTCGATGACCGACTTGGAGATGCTGATGATCAAACGCAAGTCCGACGCCGCCGGCTGACGACGGGCCAGAATGCGCAGGCATTCTTCGTCGATGTTGCGTTCCATCTGGTTGATCTGGTCGTCGATCTCGCGAACCTGCTGGGCCAGGCCGGAGTCGGCCTCGATCAGCGCGGTCACCGCGTCGTTGACCTGCTTTTCCACCAGCCCGCCCATGGCCAGGAGGTGGCTGCGCACTTCCTCGAGCTCAGCGTTGAACTGCGCAGAGATGTGATGGGTAAGGCCTTCTTTACTAATCATGTTGGCGTCCTTGGAGCGTCCGGTAAGGTGCGGTGGACCGCAGCGTCAGTTCAGTGAGCAACAACAGCTTCCTAGCCGTAGCGACCCGTGATGTAGTCTTCGGTCTGCTTCTTCGCCGGATTGGTGAACAGGGTGTCGGTGTCGCCGAATTCCACCAGTTTGCCCATGTACATGAACGCCGTGTAGTCGGAAACCCGCGCGGCCTGTTGCATGTTGTGGGTCACGATGACGATGGTGAACTTGGATTTCAGTTCGTAGATCAGCTCTTCGACTTTCAGCGTGGAGATCGGGTCAAGTGCCGAGCACGGTTCGTCGAGCAGCAGCACTTCCGGCTCCACGGCGATGGTGCGAGCGATCACCAGACGTTGTTGCTGACCGCCGGACAGCCCAAGTGCCGACTCATGCAGGCGGTCTTTGACTTCGTCCCACAGTGCCGCGCCTTTCAACGCCCACTCGACGGCTTCGTCGAGTACGCGTTTTTTGTTGATGCCCTGGATGCGCAGGCCGTAGACCACGTTTTCGTAGATGGTTTTCGGGAACGGGTTGGGCTTCTGGAACACCATGCCGACGCGACGACGCAGCTCGGCCACGTCTTCGCCCTTACGGTAGATGTTGTTGCCGTAGAGGTTGATCTCGCCTTCGACACGGCAGCCATCCACCAGGTCGTTCATGCGGTTGAAGGTGCGCAGCAGCGTGGACTTGCCGCAGCCGGACGGGCCGATGAAGGCGGTCACACGCTGTTTCGGGATATTCATGCTGACGTCGAACAGCGCTTGTTTGTCGCCATAAAACAGGCTCAGGCCCGGCACTTGAATGGCCACGGTTTCCTGTTCAAGGCTCAGGCTCTGTTTGTCGCGGCCCAAGGCAGACATGTTGATGCCGTGGGTATGTGTTTCGTGCTGCATGGGAGGCTCCCTGTGCTAACAAATTCGGTTCGGTTTTTGTGGGAGCCAGCCTGCTGGCGATTCAGGCAACGCGGTCAATCTGTAAACCGCGGTGATGCCATCGCCAGCAGGCTGGCTCCCACATAAAAATCAGCTATCCAGCGCTTTGTATTTTTCGCGCAGGTGGTTCCGGATGTACACCGCCGACAGGTTCAACGTGGCAATCACCAACACCAGCAACAGTGCCGTGGCGTACACCAGCGGCCGTGCGGCCTCGACGTTCGGACTCTGGAAGCCGACGTCATAGATATGGAAGCCCAAGTGCATGATCTTCTGGTCTAGGTGCAAGTACGGGTAGTTACCATCCACCGGCAGCGACGGCGCCAGTTTCACCACACCCACCAGCATCAGCGGCGCCACTTCACCGGCGGCGCGAGCCACGGCGAGGATCATGCCGGTCATCATGGCCGGGCTGGCCATCGGCAGCACGATCTTCCACAAGGTTTCAGCCTTGGTTGCGCCGAGGGCCAACGAGCCTTCACGCACGGTGCGAGGAATCCGCGCCAGGCCTTCTTCCGTGGCCACGATCACCACCGGCACCGCCAGCAGCGCCAGGGTCAGGGACGCCCAGAGCAGACCCGGCGTACCAAAGGTCGGCGCCGGCAGCGCTTCCGGGAAGAACAACCGGTCGACCGAACCGCCCAGCACATAAACGAAGAAGCCCAGACCGAACACGCCGTAAACGATGGCCGGAACGCCCGCCAGGTTGTTCACCGCGATGCGGATCAAGCGCGTCATGGTGTTCTGTTTCGCATATTCACGCAGGTAAACCGCTGCCAGTACGCCAAACGGGGTCACGATCATCGCCATGATCAACGTCATCATCACGGTGCCGAAAATCGCCGGGAAGATCCCGCCTTCGGTGTTCGCTTCACGCGGGTCGTCACTCAGGAATTCCCAGACCTTGCTGAAGTAGAAACCGATCTTGGTGAAGGTACCCATGGCGTTCGGCTGGTAGGCATGAACCACTTTGCCGATGCCGATTTCGATCTCTTTGCCGTTGGCATCGCGGGCCGTGAGGCTGTCGCGGTTGAACTGGGCGTGCAGGTCGTTCAGGCGTGCTTCGATGTCCTGATAACGAGCGTTCAGTTCGGCGCGCTCGGACTCCATGTCCGCTTGCGCGGTAGCGTCCATCGTCCCGGCCAGTTCCAGCTTGCGACCGTGCAGACGGACGCGCTCGAGGCCGGAGTTGATCGCGCCAATGTCGGTTTTTTCCAGGCTCTTGAGCTGCGCGGCGAGTTTGTTGACGCGATCGACACGGGCCTGCAACTCAGGCCAGGCGGCTTCGCCTTCAGCGATGACCTTGCCGTCCTGTTTGACGTTGACCAGGTAGCCGTAGAAGTTGCCCCACTCACGACGCTCGATGGTCATCAGCTCGGGTGGCGTCTTCTGATTGGTCAGCCACTCGCCGACGATCCAGGTGAAGTCGTTGCCGTTCAGGTCACGGTTGCCGACCTTGATCAGCTCGCGGGTCATGAACTCCGGGCCCTGATCGGGCACCGGCAGGCCAGCACTTTTAAGGCGCTCGCGCGGCACTTCTTCTTTCTGCACCACTTCGCCGATGACGAGGTGATTGGCCTGACCCGGCACGTCGTAACTGGCGTGCACCAGGTCCGCCGGCCAGAAATGGCCCAGACCGCGCACGGCAATCACTGCCAGCAAGCCAATGGTCATGATGACGGCGATGGACACCGCGCCACCGCTGATCCAGACGCCGGGGGCGCCGCTCTTGAACCATCCATTCAGGGAGTTCTGTTTCACAGACTTCTACCTTTCTTAAAGCGACGAGTATTTCTTGCGCAGACGCTGACGAATCAGTTCCGCGAGGGTGTTCATGACGAAGGTGAACAACAGCAGCACCAGCGCCGAGAGGAACAGCACCCGGTAGTGGCTGCCGCCGACTTCCGATTCGGGCATTTCCACCGCAACGTTGGCCGCCAGGGTGCGCAGGCCTTCGAACAGGTTCATTTCCATGACCGGGGTGTTACCGGTGGCCATCAGCACGATCATCGTTTCACCGACCGCACGGCCCATGCCGATCATCAGCGCTGAGAAGATGCCCGGGCTGGCGGTAAGGATCACCACGCGAGTCATGGTCTGCCACGGCGTGGCACCGAGGGCCAGGGAACCGAGGGTCAAACCGCGAGGCACGCTGAACACGGCGTCTTCGGCGATGGAGTAGATGTTCGGGATCACCGCAAAGCCCATGGCCAGACCGACCACCAGAGCGTTGCGCTGATCGTAGGTGATGCCCAGGTCGTGGGAGATCCACATGCGCATGTCGCCGCCGAAGAACCAGGTTTCCATGTACGGGCTCATGTACAGCGAGAGCCAGCCCACGAACAGGATCACCGGAATCAGGATCGCGCTTTCCCAGCCGTCCGGCACTTTCAGGCGAATCGACTCAGGCAGGCGGCTGAAAACGAAACCCGCCACCAGAATGCCGATCGGCAAGAGCATCAGCAGGCTGAAGATGCCCGGCAAATGTCCTTCTACATAGGGTGCGAGGAACAGGCCGGCGAAGAAGCCGAGGATCACCGTCGGCATTGCTTCCATCAGCTCGATTACCGGTTTTACCTTGCGGCGCAGGCTCGGAGCCATGAAGTACGCGGTGTAGATCGCAGCGGCGACGGCCAGTGGCGCGGCCAGCAGCATGGCGTAGAACGCGGCCTTGAGCGTACCGAAGGTCAGTGGCGCCAGGCTCATCTTGGGTTCGAAATCGGTGTTGGCGGCGGTCGATTGCCAGACGTATTTAGGCTCGTCGTAGTTTTCGTACCAGACCTTGCTCCACAACGCGCTCCACGACACTTCCGGGTGTGGGTTGTCGAGCAACAGCGGTTGAATCTTGCCGCCGGCTTCCACGATCACGCGGTTGGCCCGTGGCGACAGACCAAAGATGCCTTGGCCATCGACCACTTGATCCACCAGCAAGGTGCGGTGAGCCGTGCTGTGGAACACGCCAAGCTTGCCGGACGCATCGAGGGCAATGAAACCTTTGCGACGTTCTTCAGCGGTGATTTCAACGATCGGCGCAGTGCCCATCTGGAAAGTACGAATCTGCTTCAGACGCAGTTCGCCATCGTGGTCGCGGGCCATGAACCACTGGGCCAAGCCACCCTTGGAATCGCCGAGGATCAGCGAGATGCCACCCACCAATTGAGTACTGGCAGTGATCTGCGCTTCGCCGTCATCCAGCAGTTTGTAGCGACCGTTGAGACTTTTGTCGCGCAGGCTGAACACGTCGGCCTGAGCCCGACCGTTGATCACATACAGCCATTGCTGACGCGGGTCGATGAAGATGTTCTTCACCGGCTCGGTCATCTGTGGCAGATCGATGCGCTTCTGCTCGTTGGTGACTTCACCGGTCATCATGTTTTCTTCGCTGGTCAGCGACAAAACATTGAGTTGCGAACCGGTGGAACCGACCAGCATCAAGGTCGTGTCGGTGGCGTTGAGACTGACGTGCTCAAGTGCACCGCCCGCCTCGTTCAGCGCAATCGGGGTTTCGCCATACGGATATTCAATGGCCGGCGAGATGGTCTTCTTGCCCGCGGGATAGCTGACTTTATAGGTGTGACGGAAAACCAGGGCCTGGCCGTTGGACAAGCCCACCGCCACCAGCGGATGACCAGGCTGGTCTTCACCGATGGAGGTCACGGTGGTGCCAGCTGGAATCGGCAGATCGACACGCTTGAGTTCAGCGCCACTGTCAATATCGAAGAACAACGCCTGGCCTTTGTCGGAAACCCGCATGGCAACCTGGTTCTGCTCTTCCAGGGAGATCATCAACGGCTTGCCGGCGTCCTGCATCCAGGCCGGTGTGATGGCGTCCTGGGCGGTCAGGTCGGCCCCCTGAAACAGAGGCGCGACAACGTAAGCAAGGAAGAAAAAGATCAGCGTGATCGCACCGAGAACGGCGAGGCCGCCCACGAGGACGTACCAGCGGGTCAGGCGATCTTTGAGCGCGCGAATGCGGCGCTTGCGTTGCAACTCAGGCGTATTGAAGTCAATTCGCTTGGGGGGATTTGTAGTCATGGTGGAATTGGCCAGATCATTCATTCGCACACCCTAGCGATCCTGTATGACAGAAAGATGACAATGCAGTGACGCAACAAATCCGCCGCCCGTGGGAACTGGCAGCGGACTGAAAATTTGGGGGTTGTAGGAGCTGTCGAGGGAACCGAGGCTGCGATCTTTTGATCTTGCAGTTAGAGACCAGATCAAAAGATCGCAGCCTCGGTTCACTCGACAGCTCCTACAGAGTCCGGGTTTACCCCGGACTCAGGGTTTTACTTTTTTGCGACTTCAGCACCGCCTTCCTGCAGACCCAGGTCAGCCAGTGCTTTTGCAGCAACCTTGGCTGGCAGCGGGATGTAACCATCTTTCACCACAACTTCCTGGCCCTGTTTGGACAGAACCAGTTTCACGAACTCGGCTTCCAGCGGGGCCAGAGGCTTGTTCGGGGCTTTGTTGACGTAAACGTAGAGGAAACGCGACAGCGGGTATTTGCCGTTCAGTGCGTTTTCTTCGCTGTCTTCGATGAACTCAGTGCTGCCCTTCTTGGACAGAGCCACCGTTTTCACGCTAGCGGTTTTGTAGCCGATGCCCGAGTAACCGATGCCGTTCAGCGAGGAGCTGATCGACTGCACAACCGAAGCCGAACCTGGTTGTTCGTTGACGTTTGGCTTGTAGTCACCTTTGCACAGGGCTTCTTCTTTGAAGTAGCCGTAGGTGCCGGATACCGAGTTACGACCGAACAGCTGAACCGGCTTGTTGGCCAGGTCGCCGGTCACGCCCAGGTCGCCCCAGGTTTTGACTTCGGTTTTAGCGCCGCACAGACGAGTGGACGAGAAGATCGCGTCGACTTGTTCCATGGTCAGGTGCTGGATCGGGTTGTCTTTGTGGACGAAGACAGCCAGGGCGTCCACGGCAACCGGGATAGCGGTTGGCTTGTAGCCGTATTTCTGCTCGAAGGCAGCCAGTTCGGTGTCCTTCATCTTGCGGCTCATCGGGCCCAGGTTAGAGGTGCCTTCAGTCAGCGCAGGTGGCGCAGTGGCGGAGCCAGCGGCCTGAATCTGGATGTTTACGTTCGGGTATTCTTTTTTGTAGTTCTCGGCCCACAGGGTCATGAGGTTGGCCAGAGTATCGGAGCCGACGCTGGACAGGTTGCCCGACACACCAGTGGTTTTGGTGTAGCTCGGGATAGCAGGGTCAACAGCGGCAACCGCGTTGGCAGTCGCAACGCCAGCAGCGACAAAAGTCATTGCCGCCATCAAACGCTTCAGTTTCATGCCTTACTCCTAGCAGATAGGTGTGTTAAGTCGGGGCCAAGTATCAGCAGGCCGTGTGAACACTCTATGGCTGAAATATGACAATTGGATGAAAGGCCAGCATTCGATCTTTTGCCGGGGCACCGCGTTATCGTTTTTCGCGAGCAAGGCCGCTCCCACAGGGGATCTGCGGTCAACACAGAATCAATGTGGGAGCGAGCCTGCTCGCGAAGAGGCCAGTGCAGTCGATGAAAGAAGTCCGCCTAGCGGCCCTTCTTCCAGAGGTACGCCCCCACCAGCACCCCGACACCGCAAATGATCGCTACGTAATAGGCGGGCCCCATCGGGCTTTCCTTGAGCAGCAACGTCACGATCATCGGCGTCAACCCGCCGAAGATCGCGTAGGCCAAATTGTAGGAGAACGACAGCCCGCTGAAGCGCACCACCGCCGGGAAGGCTTTGACCATCACGTACGGCACCGCACCGATGGTGCCGACCAGCAAACCGGTCAAGGCGTACATCGGGAACAGCCAGTCCGGGTGGTTGAACAGGCTGTGATAGAAGGTCCACGAACTGATCAGCAACGCAGCACTGCCGAACACGAAGACACGACCCGCGCCGAAGCGGTCAGCCAGTGCACCTGAGGCGACGCAGCCCAGGCTCAGAAACACGATCGCCAGGCTGTTGGCCTGCAACGCGGTGGTTGGCGAGAAGTGGTAGACGGTCTGCAGCACGGTCGGGGTCATCAGGATGACCACGATGATGCCGGCGGACAGCAGCCAGGTCAGCAGCATGGAAATCAGGATCGCCCCGCGATGGTCGCGCAACACGGCGCGCAACGGCACTTCTTCTGCCAAGGCCTTGCGCAGTTGTAGCTCGGCGAATACCGGGGTCTCGTGCAACCAGCGGCGCAGGTAAACCGAGAACAGGCCGAATACGCCACCCAACAGGAACGGAATCCGCCAGGCGTAATCCGAGACTTCGACCGGGGTGTAAATGCTGTTGATTGCGGTGGCGACCAACGAGCCCAGCAGAATACCCGCCGTCAGACCGCTGGTCAGGGTGCCGCAGGCGTAGCCGATGTGCCGCTGCGGCACGTGTTCGGAAACGAATACCCACGCGCCCGGCACTTCACCGCCAATCGCAGCGCCTTGAATCACCCGCATCAGCAGCAACAGGATCGGCGCCCACATGCCGATCTGCGCGTAAGTCGGTAGCAGGCCCATGATCAGGGTCGGCACCGCCATCATGAAAATGCTCAGGGTGAACATCTTCTTGCGTCCCAGCAGGTCGCCGAAGTGCGCCATGACGATGCCGCCCAGTGGCCGTGCCAGGTAGCCGGCGGCAAAGATCCCGAAGGTCTGCATCAAGCGCAGCCACTCGGGCATGTCGGCCGGGAAGAACAGCTTGCCGACCACCGTGGCGAAGAACACGAAGATGATGAAGTCGTAAAACTCCAGCGCACCGCCCAGGGCAGACAACGACAAAGTCTTGTAATCGCTGCGGGTCAGCGGACGTGCGGATTGAGTGGACTGCGCGATGCTCGAGGGCGCGGTGGTCATGGCAAGGCTTCTCTTATAGTCGGAACTGCAACCCCAACAACGCTGGCGGAGGCTTGGGCAGGTCCGGCACGATAACAAATTGTTCGAAAAAGCACATAGAGGTGCGTATTTGACGGTCGAAATGAGAACCGGACGGTCGTCTCGGAGTCTACCGATCGATATACTCGCAATCCTGCACCTGCTTGTAAGGGGTTGCTGTGCGAAAACGTCGTTGGCAGCCGTCAGCCGATTTCGCAGAGTTTCCCTTTAGGCGCCTTACGAAAAACGTGACGAACGCAGTATGTTCGGGGCTGAATCGTTTTTCCTTAAGACGGCTATTCACCTGAAGTACCAATGAGAGTCACGGGTCAGAGGCACCCCCGGCATGATAGAGCTCGAACAAGAAGATCCAATCCCGCAAGGCGACCTGGCCCTGCAAATTACCGCGCTTCCCCGCGAAACCAATGGCTTTGGCGATATTTTCGGCGGCTGGCTGGTGTCGCAGATGGATTTGGCCGGCACCGCAATGGCCAGTAAAGTCGCAGGTGGTCGCGTGGCGACGGTTGCGATCGACCGCATGGCATTTCTGGTGCCGGTAGCGGTGGGCGCTCAGCTCTCCTTCTATACCCAGGCGCTGGAAATCGGACGCAGCTCGATTCAGATGATGGTCGAAGTCTGGAGTGACGATCCGCTGTCCAGCGAATGGCGTAAAGTGACTGAAGCCGTGTTTGTGTTCGTCGCCATCGACGGCAGCGGTCGCACCCGTTCGGTTCCGCCTAGAGCTCGTTAAACACTGCGACCATTCTGCGGTCCATTGCAGTCATTGTTCCTGATCGAGAGTTGCCCCATGAGCACGCCCAACGTTGAAGCCGTGAAACTGGATGAACTGAACTGCTGGCGCATCCGCCACGGTCAGGCCGAACTGCTGGTTGCCCAGCAGGGCGCGCACATCCTCAGTTATCAAGTGGCCGGTCAACCGCCGCTGATCTGGCTCAACGACGAGGCAGTGTTCAAGACTGGCAAGAGCATCCGCGCCGGGGTTCCGGTGTGCTGGCCGTGGTTCGGCAATCTGCCGCGCAACCCGCAGAGCGTTCAGGCCATGCGCGTCAGCAACGAAGCGCCGACCGCCCACGGGCTGGTAAGGGCAATGGACTGGGAATTGGGTGGCATTGAAACCGAGGGCGAAAGCCTCAAGGTGGAGTTTGTTCTGCCTTACCCTGAAGGCGGCTTGCCAGGCTGGCCACATCAAGTGGAATTGAAGCTGAGCATTCGTCTGGATGAGCAACTGCATATCTGCCTGACCAGCCATAACCAGGGCGCTGACAAAGTCACCATCAGCCAGGCGCTGCACAGCTATTTCGCGGTCAGCGATGTACGCGAAGTGCATGTCGAAGGGCTGGATGGCTTGAGTTACATCGAAACCCTGGACGACTGGAAAACCGTCACTCAGACCGGCGATCTGCGTTTTACCGGCGAGACCGATCGCATCTATCTCAATACCCCGGCGAAGCTGAGCATTGTCGATCCGGCCTGGGAACGGCGCATCGAGCTGACCAGCAGCGGTTCACGCTCGGCGGTGATCTGGAATCCGTGGATTGAACGCGCCGCGGCGTTCAGCGACATGGCCGACGATGGCTGGCAGCGCATGCTGTGCATTGAAACGGCGAATGTGATGGATGATGTGGTGACGCTGGCGCCGGGTGCGAGCCATACCCTCGGCGTCAGCATCGGCAGCAAATCTCTCTAAGCAACACCACAAAACCAATGTGGGAGCGAGCTTGCTCGCGATGGCGGTATAACAGTCAACATAGATGCTGAATGTTATGGCCTCATCGCGAGCAAGCTCGCTCCCACATTTGGTTTGTGCCAGGCCAACTGGCGCGTTACAAATCCGACTCTTTGACCACTCGCACTTTCGCCGCATCCAGCGCATACGCTGCGTCAGCCAGGTCATTGTTGACCTTCTCGACCTTCAGCGTGCCGGTCACCCACAGCGGTGTATAGATGTCATTCAGCTTCAAACCTTTCGGATAACGCACCAACACCAATTGATTAGGCGGTGGCGGCGGCACGTGGATGCAGGCGCCCGGATACGGCACGAGGAAGAACAGCGTGCTGCGGCCCTGGGCGTCGGATTCCAGCGGCACCGGATAACCACCGATGCGGATGTTCTTGTCGTTCATCGACGGCACGGTTTTGGTCGAATACATCACTGCAGGCAAGCCCTTGCTCTGCTTCATGCCACCCTTTTGGGTAAAGGTGCCATTGGATTCGGGGGAGTTGTGGTCGATTTCGGGCATGGCCTCGAGGGCTTTCTGGTCCGACTTTGGCATCAGTTCGAGCCAGTCGGTTTCCGGCAGTTCGCCGGCGTGGGCAAGGCCTGTACCCAGCAAAAGGAGAGTGAACATCAGACGGCGCATGGAGGTGCTCGGCAAAGGAGAGGACAGTGCAACGCCGAGCATTCTAGCCCTCTCTGCGTGCGGCGCAGAGGGGGCTTTGTCGCCTGAATCAGTTCTTTTTGATCAAGCCGTAGATCACCAGCAATATCACGGCGCCAACCAGCGCACCAAGGAAGCCTGCGCCTTGGCCGGCCTGATAGAAGCCCAGGGCCTGGCCGCCGTATGTGGCCGCCAGCGAACCGCCGATACCGAGCAGGATGGTCATGATCCAGCCCATGCTGTCGTCGCCCGGTTTCAGGAACCGGGCCAGCAGGCCGACGATCAAGCCGATAAAGATGGTTCCAATAATTCCCATGGCATTTCCCTCTGATTGAATGGCTGTGCGAAAGCCTAGTCAGACTTTGGCATCCTGCCATGAGAGAACGGCGGCCCCTGAATGGTTCCGCCGCTGCCACATGAAACTATTCGGCGATGAGCGCTTCGACCTTGAGGATCTGCTGCTCCAGCGTGGCCTTGTCGGCGCAGCGCAGGTTAGCGTGACCGACCTTGCGACCGACCTTGAACGCCTTGCCATAGTGATGCAGATGGCAATCGGCTATGGCCATGACTTTCTCGGTCTCCGGCACTTTACCGATGAAGTTGAGCATCGCGCTCTCGCCGACCTTGGCCGTCGAACCCAGTGGCAGACCGGCAACGGCCCGCAGGTGGTTTTCGAACTGGCTGCACTCGGCACCTTCAGTGGTCCAGTGACCTGAGTTGTGCACGCGCGGAGCAATCTCGTTAGCCTTGAGGCCACCGTCGACTTCAAAGAACTCGAACGCCATCACGCCAACGTAGTTCAGCTGCTTGAGTACGCGGCTGGAATAGTCTTCCGCCAGGGCTTGCAGCGGGTGATCGGTGCTGGCCACGGACAGTTTGAGGATGCCGCTGTCGTGGGTGTTGTGAACCAGCGGATAGAACCTGGTTTCGCCATCGCGAGCGCGCACGGCGATCAACGACACTTCGCCGGTAAACGGCACGAAGCCTTCCAACAGGCAGGCCACGCTGCCCAGTTCGGCGAACGTGCCGACCACGTCTTCAGGCTTGCGCAGAACCTTCTGGCCCTTGCCGTCGTAACCCAGGGTGCGGGTTTTCAGCACGGCCGGCAGACCGATGGAAGCCACGGCAGCGTCCAGATCGGCTTGCGATTGAATGTCGGCGAACGCCGGGGTGGGAATCCCCAGGTCCTTGAACATGCTCTTCTCGAACCAGCGATCACGGGCGATGCGCAGCGCTTCGGCGCTCGGGTAGACCGGGACGAATTGCGACAGGAAAGCCACGGTTTCAGCCGGGACACTTTCGAACTCGAAGGTCACCAGATCGACTTCTTCGGCGAGCTGACGCAAGTGATCCTGATCGCCGTAATCGGCCCGCAGGTGTTCGCCCAACGCGGCTGCGCAGGCATCCGGCGCGGGGTCCAGGAAAGCGAAGTTCATGCCCAGCGGAGTGCCCGCCAGCGCCAACATGCGACCCAACTGGCCGCCACCGATTACACCGATCTTCATCGTTAACAACCTCAGGCGATGCGTGGGTCTGGATTTTCCAGGACGCTGTCTGTCTGCTCAGCGCGGAATTTTTTCAGCACCGCGTGGAACTGCGGGTGCTTGGCGCCGAGGATGCTCGCCGAGAGCAGCGCTGCGTTGATCGCGCCGGCCTTGCCGATGGCCAGGGTGGCGACCGGAATGCCCGCGGGCATCTGCACGATAGACAGCAGCGAATCGACGCCCGACAGCATCGCCGACTGCACCGGCACGCCCAGCACCGGCAGGTGGGTCTTGGCCGCACACATGCCTGGCAAGTGAGCCGCGCCGCCGGCACCGGCGATGATCACCTCGATGCCACGCGCCTCAGCCTCTTCGGCGTACTGGAACAGCAGGTCCGGGGTGCGGTGGGCAGAGACCACTTTTACCTCGTAAGGGATGCCGAGCTTTTCCAGCATATCGGCGGTGTGGCTAAGGGTGGACCAATCGGACTTGGAGCCCATGATCACGCCAACCAGTGCACTCATCGTCGTGCCTCTTCTCTCTGGGCGCCCGCAGGCGCGTCAAAAAACAACAAGCCACGCAAAATGCGTGGCTTGATTGTACGAATTATGGCCGGACGAACCGGCCGAAGGCCGCGCAGTATACCTCAATGAGGCAGATAAACAGCCCCCGATACGACCATCTGTCATTCGGCGCAAAGCGCCGGTTTTATTGACTCGCAGGTCAACCAAATACACCACAAATCCCTTGTGGGAGCGAGCCTGCTCGCGATAGCGGTCGTCCATCCAACATTGATGCTGACTGACACACCGCCATCGCGAACAGGCTCGCTCCCACATTTGATTTTCAGCGGTCTCAGGAACCGGTTGTTCCTTGGGCGGCACCGCCTTCCAGCTTGCGCCACAGCAACCGCACGTTCGCCTTGCGCACCAGCGCGCAACGGTACAGGCGAATCTCCAGCGGCACATGCCATTGCGGGCCGCCGCAAACCACCAGTTCACCCCGAGCCAGTTCGGCGCGCACGCTGAGCCGGGGCACCCAGGCAATGCCCAATCCTTCCAGCGCCATGCTTTTCAGGCTGTCGGCCATAGCCGTCTCATAGATGGTGGTGAAGCGCAGCGCGCGCTGACGCAGCAGCATGTTCACCGAACGCCCGAGAAATGCACCGGCGCTGTAGGCGAGCAGCGGCACACTGCCTTCGCCTTCCAGATCGAACAGCGGCTTGCCCTCGGCGTCCGCCGCGCAGACCGGGAGCATTTCGGTGTCGCCAAGGTGCAGCGACGGGAAGATTTCCGGGTCCATCTGCATCGCCGCGTCCGGGTCGTAGAACGCCAGCATCAGATCGCAACCGCCTTCACGCAGGGCATGCACGGCATCACCGACGTTGGTCGCCACCAGGCGCGTCGCGATGTTCAGGCCTTCATTACGCAACTGCGCGATCCAGCGCGGGAAGAAACCCAGCGCCAGGGAGTGAGCGGCGGCGACCTGCATCACCTCGCCCTGCCCGCCTTCCAGGTGATGAAGGTGACGCAACACTTCACCGAGCTGCTCGACCACCGTTCGCGCGGTGACCAGAAACAGCTGCCCCGCCGCCGTCAGTTCGATCGGCGTGCGCGAGCGATTGACCAGGGTCAGCCCCAGCGCGGCTTCAAGGCTGCGGATCCGTCGACTGAATGCCGGCTGAGTCACGAAGCGCCGTTCGGCAGCCTGGGAGAAGCTGCGGGTGGCGGCCAGAGCACTAAAGTCCTCAAGCCATTTACTTTCAAGGTTCATCACGGCCTCCCGGACACGCACCAATTTAGGTCACACGCTCGCCGCCGACACGGCGTCACACGGGCATTATGCCGAATGTGCATAGGCTAGTGTTTAACAGCATTGGCCCAAAATTCTCCACAAGCCTAGCATTTGCAGTGTTCCGGCACAGACCGGGTCCATATCGAGATGATTTCTATCATGTCCTCCGCTGCATCTTTCCGCACAGAAAAAGACCTGCTTGGCGTACTCGAAGTACCTGCTCAAGCGTATTACGGCATCCAGACCCTGCGAGCGGTGAACAACTTCCGTCTCTCCGGCGTTCCGATTTCGCATTACCCAAAGCTGGTTGTCGGGCTGGCCATGGTCAAACAGGCCGCCGCTGACGCCAACCGCGAACTGGGTCACCTGAGCGAAGCCAAGCACGCTGCCATCAGCGAAGCCTGTGCACGTTTGATCCGCGGCGATTTCCACGAAGAGTTCGTAGTGGACATGATTCAAGGCGGCGCTGGCACTTCAACCAACATGAATGCCAACGAAGTCATCGCCAACATCGCGCTGGAGGCCATGGGTCACCAGAAGGGCGAATACCAATACCTGCACCCGAACAACGACGTGAACATGGCGCAGTCGACCAACGACGCCTACCCGACCGCGATCCGTCTGGGTCTGCTGCTGGGTCACGACGCGCTGCTGGCCAGCCTCGACAGCCTGATCCAGGCGTTCGCCGCCAAAGGTCAGGAATTCGCACACGTCCTGAAAATGGGCCGCACCCAGCTGCAAGACGCCGTGCCGATGACCCTCGGCCAGGAATTCCGCGCCTTCGCCACGACACTGGGCGAAGACCTGGCACGCCTGAAAACACTGGCACCTGAACTGCTGACCGAAGTGAACCTGGGCGGCACCGCGATCGGTACCGGCATCAACGCCGACCCGCGCTACCAGCACCTGGCCGTGCAGCGTCTGGCCCTGATCAGCGGTCAACCGCTGGTTCCAGCCGCCGACCTGATCGAAGCCACCTCCGACATGGGCGCCTTCGTGCTGTTCTCCGGCATGCTCAAGCGCACCGCGGTCAAGCTGTCGAAGATCTGCAACGACCTGCGCCTGCTGTCCAGCGGCCCACGCACCGGCATCAACGAAATCAACCTGCCGGCACGTCAGCCAGGCAGCTCGATCATGCCAGGCAAGGTCAACCCGGTTATTCCGGAAGCGGTTAACCAGGTGGCGTTCCAGATCATCGGCAACGACCTGGCCCTGACCATCGCGGCCGAAGGCGGCCAGTTGCAACTGAACGTGATGGAGCCGCTGATCGCGTTCAAGATCTTCGACTCGATCCGCCTGCTGCAACGCGCCATGGACATGCTGCGCGAGCACTGCATCGTCGGCATCACCGCCAACGAAGAGCGCTGCCGCGAACTGGTCGAGCACTCGATCGGTCTGGTCACCGCGCTGAACCCGTACATCGGCTATGAAAACGCCACCCGCATCGCCCGTATCGCGCTGGAAAGCGGCCGCGGTGTGCTGGAACTGGTGCGCGAAGAAGGCTTGCTCGACGACGAAATGCTCGCCGACATCCTGCGTCCGGAAAACATGATTGCTCCGCGTCTGGTGCCTCTGAAGGCTTAACCGAACGCAACACCGGCTCTTTGAACCAAGAGCCACGCTCACCAGGTCGAGGGACTAGACACCTCTCACCTTTTGAGGGCTTGGGGATTTATCCCCAAGCCCTTTTTTTTAACTTTTGAAGGACTTCTGTCTTCTGTGGGAGTGAGCCTGCTCGCGATGAACGATAAAGCGGTGTAACTGAAATGCCGCGGTGTCTGCATCGCGAGCAGGCTCACTCCTACAAGGGCCTGGCTCAAAAAAGTCAGGTGTTTCAAAGGCTTCGTTTCGATGCTTGCACCACAACCGTGCAGACGGACGGCGCGCTCATAGGTATAGTGCCGCCCCTCTTCGCGTGAGCGGTCGTCGGTAACGAGGCCCAAACCCATGCGAAACCCGAACTAATAACAACCCGCGATATGGAACCGGGACGAATCTTCGCCTCACCTGTTGTGCCACGCGCAAGCCGGTGTAACGCGATGTTTCTGACCCTCCAGCATTTGCCTACACAAAAAACAGCGAGGAAAAATCCATGCTCGAAGTCATCAACGACTTCCTCTCAGGGAAAGTACTGATCGTGCTCATTGTCGGGCTCGGTAGCTACTTCACGATCCGCTCGCGTTTCGTACAACTGCGTCACTTCTTCCACATGTTCGCGGTGTTCCGCGACAGCCTCAAAAGCAGCGCCGGTCAACTCAGTTCGTTCCAGGCCCTGATGCTCAGCCTCGCCGGCCGCGTCGGTGCGGGTAACATCGCCGGTGTCGGTATCGCCGTGACCCTGGGTGGCCCGGGTGCGGTGTTCTGGATGTGGGTGACCGCGCTGGTCGGCATGTCCAGCAGCTTCTTCGAATGCTCTCTCGGCCAGCTCTACAAGCGCTGCGACTCCGACGGCACGTACCGTGGCGGCCCGTCCTATTACATCCAGCACGGCCTGCAAAAACGCTGGCTGGGCATGATCATGGCGTTCCTGCTGCTGATCACCTTCGGCTTCGCCTTCAACGGCCTGCAATCCCACGCCGTGACCCACTCGCTGAACAACGCGTTCGGCCTCGATACCACCTACACAGGCTTGGCCCTGGCGGTGTTGTTGGGTCTGGTGTTCATCGGTGGTATCAAGCGCATCGCCAAGGTCGCTGACCTGCTGGTGCCGGTGAAAACCCTGGTGTACATCGGCGTGACCCTCTACGTGATCGTGCTGCAATTCGACCACGTTCCGGGCATGTTGATGACCATCGTCAAAAGCGCTTTCGGTCTGGATCAAGCCTTCGGCGGCCTGATCGGCAGCGCGATCGTCATGGGCGTGAAGCGTGGCGTGTTCGCCAACGAAGCGGGCCTGGGCAGTGCGCCGAACGTGGCCGCAGTGGCTTCGGTCGAGCACCCGGTGGCACAGGGTGTGGTTCAGGCGTTCAGCGTGTTCCTCGACACCTTCGTGATCTGCACCTGCACCGCGTTGCTGATCCTGCTGTCGGGTTTCTACACCCCGGGCTTCGAAGGCGACGGCATTGCCCTGACCCAAAACTCGCTGGCTGCCGTGGTCGGTGACTGGGGCCGGAGCTTCATCTCCGTAGCCCTGTCGTTGTTTGTGTTCACCTCGATCCTCTACAACTACTACCTGGGCGAGAGCAACCTGCGCTTCCTGATCGGTGAAAACCGCAAGGCGCTGATCGGCTACCGCGCACTGGTTTTGGTGTTGATCTTCTGGGGTGCGATCGAGAACCTCGGCACGGTGTTCGCCTTCGCCGACATCACCATGACCCTGCTGGCGTTCGTGAACCTGATCGCGCTGTTCCTGCTGTTCAAAGTCGGCATGCGCATCCTGCGTGACTACGATGACCAGCGCGCTGCCGGGATCAAGACGCCGGTGTTCGATTCGAGCAAGTTCCCGGATCTGGACCTGGACCTGAAAGCCTGGCCAGCCAATCCGCCAGCGGCCGACACCAAGGCTGAAGCTGAGCCGCAAGGCGTACCCGCAGCGCAACGCTGATCGGTTAAAGTGCGAAAACCCCTGTGGGAGCGAGCAGGCTCGCTCCCACAGGGGAAGTCATTATTCTCGGAGTACCTCCATGAATTCCTCGACCTACCCTGCCGCCCAGCACGTCATGGTGCTCTACACCGGCGGCACCATCGGTATGCAATCCAGCGCCAATGGCCTGGCCCCAGCGTCCGGTTTCGAAGCCCGGATGCGCGAGTATCTGCACAGCCAGCCCGACCTTGTCGTGCCGCAGTGGCGCTTTCGCGAGATGTCGCCGCTGATCGATAGCGCCAACATGAGCCCTGATTACTGGCAGCAACTGCGTGAAGCGGTGGTCGACGCCGTCGATGTCCAGGGCTGCGACAGCGTGCTGATCCTGCACGGCACCGACACCCTCGCCTACAGCGCCGCCGCGATGAGTTTTCAATTGCTCGGCCTGCATGCCCGCGTGGTGTTCACCGGTTCCATGCTGCCGGCCGGCGTAACCGACAGCGATGCCTGGGAAAACCTCAGTGGCGCGCTGGTTGCTTTGGGTCTCGGGCTTGCGCCGGGCGTTCATCTGTACTTCCACGGCGAACTGCTGGACCCGACCCGTTGCGCAAAAGTACGCAGTTTCGGTCGTCATCCGTTCAAGCGACTTGAGCGTCAGGGTGGCGGCGTGAAGGCTACTTCCTTGCCCGCGCCGCTGACCTATAACCAACCCAAGCAACTGGCGAAAGTCGCTGTGCTGCCGCTGTTCCCCGGCATCGGCGCCGAGATACTGGACGGCCTGCTCGACAGTGGCATTCAAGGCCTGGTGCTGGAGTGCTACGGCAGCGGCACCGGGCCGAGCGATAGCCCTGAGTTTCTCACCAGCCTGGAACGGGCGCGGGACAAAGGTGTTGTTGTCGTCGCGGTGACGCAGTGCCATGAAGGTGGTGTCGAACTGGATATTTACGAGGCCGGCAGTCGCTTGCGCGGTGTCGGCGTGTTGTCCGGTGGCGGCATGACTCGCGAGGCTGCGTTCGGCAAGTTACATGCTTTGCTGGGCGCAGGGCTGGATAACGCTGAAGTGCGTCGTCTTGCAGAACTAGACCTCTGCGGCGAACTGAGCTGACACCCTGCAAACCCCTGTGGGAGCGAGCCTGCTCGCGATAGCGGTCGTCCATCCAACATTGATGCTGACTGACACACCGCCATCGCGAACAGGCTCGCTCCCACAGGATCTCCATCAGGCATATAACTTGCTGCGTTTCAGCCATCCCAAGGCTGGAAGCCGCCCATGCTCCACTCCCACCTCACCACCCTCAACGCCGTCTCCCTTGTGCTCAACACCTTCAAGGCCGAAGGCTTGTCCAGCGAAGCGCTGCTGGCGGGAAGCGGCATCAGCGCGGCGGATCTGAGCCGGGCCGACACGCGCATTACCACCAACCAGGAGATGCAGGTCTGCGCCAACGCCGTCGCGCTCAAGCGTGACATCGGCCTGGAACTGGGCCGCCGGATGCACGTTTCGTCCTACGGCATGCTCGGTTATGCGCTGCTAACCAGTGCCACCTTCGGTGACGCTTTGCGGTTGGCGATGCGTTATCCGGCGCTGTTGGGAACACTTTTCGAGCTGAGCCTGGAAGACGACGGCGAGCGCGTCTGGTTCGTCGCCGCCGATTACCGGGAAAGCCCGGCACTGGCGGTATTCAATGCCGAGTTCTGTCTGGTGTCGTTGAAAGTCATCTGCGACGACCTGCTCAGCCATCCACTTCCCGTGCTCGCTGCTCGCTTTGAACATAGCGCGCCAGACTATCAAGCGACCTACACCGAGCACTTCGACTGCCCGCTGCACTTCGAGGCGCGGGACAACGCCTTCGCCTTTGATAAACGCTGGCTCGATCAACCCTTGCCACTGGCGGACGTCATCACCCATCAGGCCATGGCCGATCGCTGCCGCAAACAGAACACCGAATTCACGGGTCGCCAGGTGTGGCTGGGGCGAATCCGCCAGCTACTCAGCGCGCAGTTGAATGCGGCGCCGGGGCTTGAGGGGTTGGCCGAGCAGATGAATTGCTCGGCGCGGACGTTGCGCCGGCACCTCAAGGATTTGGGTAGCAGCTATCAGGAATTGCTCGACGAACTGCGGTTCGAGCAGGCCAAACAAATGCTCTGCGAGGATCATCTGCCGATTTACCGGATTGCCGAAGCACTGGGGTTCAGCGAGACCGCGAGTTTCCGCCATGCGTTTGTGCGCTGGAGTGGCGTGGCGCCCAGCCAATTCAGGCCCCACTGATTAACCCAATGTGAGAGTGAGCCGGCTCCGGGCGGCGTTCCGACGAAGACGGCTGCACAGCCAACACTGATGTTGTCTGACACTCCGCTTTCGTCGGAACGCCGCCCGGAGCCGGCTCGCTCCCACAGGTTGAACATCCCACGCCCAACCCTGGAGCACTCCCGCGCCAATAAGGGGCGAATTACGGTCAATTCTTTTGGCCATATTGATCCCCTTTTGGCCTTTCCTGCCGTTCTCTCAAACACCGTGCGCCGCAAGACTGTGTTCAACCGAATCAGCCTGCGGAGAACAAGAAAATGCTGACGATCTACTCGGACGATCACCACCTGCACCACGGTCGCTGTGAATTGATGGACGGGCAACTGATGCCCTGCTTTGAGATGCCGTCACGCGCCGACCACGTGCTGCAACGCGTGCAATACCGCGACCTCGGCCCGGTCGAAGCGCCGCAGGATTTCGGCCTCGACCCGATCGCGCGCGTCCACAGCCGCGCCTACCTCGACTTCTTCAAAGGTGCCTGGGCGCGCTGGACCGAATTCGGTACCGACGGCGACTTGCTGCCCTACACCTGGCCGGCCCGCACTTTGCGCCGGATCATCCCCACCAGCCTGCACGGCCAACTCGGCTATTACAGCTTCGACGGCGGCGCACCGATTACCGCCGGCACCTGGCAAGCGGCATACAGCGCGGCGCAAGTAGCGCTGACCGCTCAAGCCGTCATTCAACGCGGCGCCCGCAGTGCCTTCGCCTTGTGCCGTCCTCCGGGACACCACGCCGCCAGCGATTTGATGGGCGGTTATTGCTACCTCAACAACGCCGCCATCGCTGCGCAGGCGTTCCTCGATCAGGGCCATAAAAAGGTCGCGATCCTCGACGTCGACTACCACCACGGCAACGGCACTCAATCGATTTTTTACGAGCGCAGCGACGTGCTGTTCACCTCGATCCACGGTCATCCGGAAGCCGAGTTCCCATTCTTCCTCGGCTATGAAGATGAGCGGGGTGAAGGGGCCGGCGAAGGCTTCAACTTCAACTACCCTTTGCCGGCCGGGAGCGGTTGGGACAGTTGGAGTGCCGCGCTGGAACAAGCCTGCAAAGAGATCGAAAAGTACGGCGCCGATATCGTCGTCGTTTCCCTGGGCGTCGATACGTTCAAGGACGATCCGATCTCCCAATTCAAGCTCGACAGCCCGGATTACCTGGCCATGGGTGCATGCATCGCCGGCCTCGGCAAGCCGACGCTGTTCGTAATGGAAGGCGGCTACGCGGTAGAAGAAATCGGTATCAATGCCGTGAACGTTCTCGAAGGTTTTGAAAGCGCCCAATGAGGAATTAGAACAATGATCAGTCTCAAGCGTTTTATCGCGCCAGCACTCTTCCCCACAGTGCTGTGCGCCACAGTGCTCAGTGGTGCCGTTCACGCTGAAGAGCGAACGTTGCGCGTCTACAACTGGTTCGACTACATCACCCCCAAAGCGCTGGAAGACTTCAAGGCCCAGAACACCCAGACCAAACTGGTCTACGACATCTTCGACACCAACGAAGCGCTGGAGGCCAAGCTGCTGACCGGCAACTCCGGTTATGACGTGGTCGTGCCGTCCAACGTATTCCTTGCCAAGCAAATCGAGGCCGGCGTTTTCCAGCCACTGGATCGCAGCAAACTGCCGAACTGGAACCACCTCGATCCCAAGCTGATGAAGCTGATCGAAGCCAACGATCCGGGCAACAAATTTGCCGTGCCGTACATGTACGGGACCATCCTGATCGGCTTCAACCCGGACAAGATCAAGGCTGCACTGGGTGACAACGCACCGGTGGACAGCTGGGATCTGATCTTCAAGGAAGAGAACATCAGCAAGCTCAAGCAGTGCGGCGTGGCCCTGCTCGACTCGCCGTCGGAGATCCTGCCACTGGCCCTGCAACACCTCGGCCTGGACCCCAACAGCAAGAAACCGGCGGATTACGAAAAGGCTGAAGCGCTGTTGATGAAGATTCGTCCGTACGTCACCTACTTCCATTCCTCGAAGTACATGGCCGACATCGCCAACGGTGACATCTGCGTCGCGGTCGGTTATTCCGGCAGCTTCTCCCAGGCAGCGAACCGCGCCAAGGAAGCCAAGAACGGCGTAATCGTCGACATGCGTCTGCCGAAAGAAGGCGCGCCGATCTGGTTCGACATGCTCTCCATCCCGAAAGGCGCGAAGAACCCGGAAGACGCCTACACCTTCATCAACTACTTGTTGCAGCCGCAGGTGATTGCACCGGTCAGCGATTTCGTCGGCTACCCGAACCCGAACAAAGACGCCACAGAAATGGTCGACCCAGCGATCCGCAACAACCCGAATCTGTACCCGACCGAAACGGCGATGAGCACGCTGTACACCCTGCAACCGCTGCCCCGTGATGCCGAACGGGCGCGGACCCGGGCCTGGACCAAGATCAAGTCCGGGACCTGAACAACCCATCGTTTACGCGCCATTGAAGACCCGCCCCGTGCGGGTCTTTTTTTTTACCTGACGATATTTAAGTACCACCCGACCGATCCAACACCCCGCTACTTTCCGAACCTGACCGGCGCGTTTGCGCGCACGTCCCAGTCCCTCAGAAAGGAATGCACATGTCCTCTACCGAAACGAATGCTGTCGAAGCCGATCCGGCATCCAGCAACCCCAGTGATCTGCTCACCCAACTGGTCACCGGCCCCTCGATCAGGGAAGTCGCCACCCGTATTCTTCAACAGGACCTGAAAAAGCTTTATCCACAATTGGAAATCGATCCCAGGATGGCGATGGTCGTCACACCGCGCTGGAAAATCATCGCCGGGGCGGTCCAGCCCGGGTCATTGAGATTCGAGTCATTGACGGACGCGCTATTGCGACACTTCGGCTCAGGCGAGTCAGTGACCTACCTCGACGGTGAACACTTCCTGAGCCTTAATCCCAAGGCGATCACACCCATCCACCTTCCGGTCAAGATCGATGCGATCGGGCGCCTGATCAATAAGCTGTCCCCCCTCCTGTTGGTGGCTTACCAGGAACAACAACTTGAATACTGGGACCAACCCACCCACGGCACGACCCTGCGTTGGCAGGCGTTGTCGCAGTCATTGCGCCAGGTCTGGAATGTAGAAAAGGTTGAGGGCTGGGATGTGCACCAGCTGGCCATTGCGCGCAGTGTCTTCAATTATCCCGATGCGACGTTGCGAGGCCCCCACGACACCTACAAGACCCGGGTCTGTCTGATCGACTTCGACCGGCTCGATGGCACCGTATCCAGCCACCTCAATCGTACGGATTTGACGGTCGTGATCGGCACCGTCGGGACACGCACGATCATTCTGACCCACTCCATCGCGACGGGCTTCCTGGCCTATGAATCGCTGGAAAAACTGGGCGAGATCCTGCCCGGTTACGTTGAAAAACTGCCCCCAGAGGCCACGCTTCAATGGCGCCTGTTCGAACCCTCCGGGAATTTTTTTAATCATCAGGCCACCGCACTGATTGCTCTCCAGGTTGATGTCATTGCCAGCATGGCGTATGCAAAACGGGCCAGCAGGCCGGCGATCACCACCCCCTCCCGTCCCGCAGCAGAGGTGACCGGTACGACTCAGGCCGAGCAGGATTCGCACTTCGAAAAGGTGCAGCGTCTGATCCCCGAATGGCTGAACAACGCTTCGCCATTCGATCTGGGTTGCTACAGCCGACACCTGTTGGATCTGGCGCTGCTACAACTGCGAAACAGCGGCAAATCCTTCGACGACGATATTGCTCCGATCAAGACGTTCGCGCTGGATGCGCTTCGAGCCCACATGCTCAAAAGCCACAGTGACGTTGCCCAAATGAAGCTTGAGAACGTCGAGATCGTTATTGTCAGTCAAGTGGTGTGGGGAGCATTCACGGCCCCCGGCATGAGCGAGACCACTCGCCTGGACCTCGCCGAACTGGCACTCGAAAACCTCATCGCCCTCCCGCTGGGCAACCAGTCGGTTCAGTACAAAGACGGCACAGCGGTGCCGGCCTGGATGACACCCGACTACCTGAAGACCGCAATCAGCACCGTCGACATTGGCACGGCTTACCCGGCGTGGGTCAAGGGCAAGCTGCTGGATGACCCGCTGGAATCGCTGCGGCGTCAACGCCTCTACGCCAGTAACCTGCGCATCCAGCTGCCGCTGCAAGCATTGCAAAGCAAGATCCTTGGCGAACACGGCATCGACGAGCGGGGCTATCGCTACGTTGTGGCGGTGATGAATGTGCTGAATGCCGATCGGTGGGTGGAGGGACAAGAGATCGTCATTCGCCCGCTGGCGTTCATCCCCAGCCAGCGGGACAGCAAAACCCCTGACGAAGTCACCAACATGTATGTGATCGGGCCGCGGGACATGGACAAGGGGCCTTGCATCCTCTATCGCCCACTGCTTGAGCAACCGTTGGCGCAGTATCCCGCGGCCGCCAACCTGCTATATGCGATCAACCACTCCAAAGAGCTACGGGCATCAACCCTGGCGTGGCTGCCGGACAACGTTCGGTTCAACTATTCGCAGTATGTCTTCCCGGGGGAATTGCCTTCGGTCTGGACGTTGTCCCAACTGCTGGTCGATCCAGCCATTTCCTTGCAGATGAGCGGACCCGTGTTGTTCGGGCAGAGAGTGATAGAACACGACCGCCTGGCGACTCTGTTCAAGGCCAACGCCAACGCGATGGTCATGAAGGGTGAGCGAGACTCGGTGTCCAATGCCGAAAGCCGTTGGGCCAGCTTCAAACAACACGCCTGGATGATATTCAGCGCCGTGTTGCCGTTTCTCGGTCGCACTGCCGGAACAGCTGCGTGGATCTGGCAGATTCTGGACGACCTGCAAGAAGGCATCGACGCCCGGGAAAACCAGGATACGACGGCACAATGGTCGGCCCTGACCGACTTGTTCCTGACCCTGGGCATGGTGCTGGCTCACCACGCGACCGCCCGACGCCAACCCGCGCGAGACCGCGTATCGCAGACCGAAACACCCATCATTGTCGGCGCGGAGAAAAGCCCTCCGGCCCAGACCCCGGCCAGCATACAGCTGCCTGATATTGCTGCTGATTATCTGCCAGCCGAACACCAGACCTCACTTCATCCCACAACCGCACTCAATAGCAGCAGCCAAGGGCTGGGGCCAACCCTGGACCAGTACAAAATCCCCAAACCGCAAGGACTCGGGGCGGCCAGTACCGAAGGCTTGCACAAGCACCTCTATGAACATCAGTCCAAATGCTATGCCCCGGTTGGCGAACGATGGTTCGAGGTCTTCCTGAACGACGATGGAATCGTTCAGATCATTGATACCCGCCAGGAACCGTCCATCAACGGACCGTTGTTGATCAACAACTCCACAGGTAAATGGTTCATTGATATCAGGCTACGACTGCGTGGCGGCGGCAAAAAAAGCAAGCTCAAGGCATTACAACAAGCGAACGCAACCAGAATCGCCAGCATCAAGACTCATCTGGCCGTCTTCGATGCGCAGATAGCATCCAAAAGAAAAGGTATTGCCGACGCCTACAACGCCATGAAAAATGCCCCCGCCGATGCAATCGACGCCACTCGACAAACATTTCTAGAAAAACTGGAGGCACGCACCGACGAATATGAAACCACGATCGAGAAAGTCAAATCGCTCAATCTGGTGGAGGAAGTGCCTAACTATCGTGACGCGATGATCGAAATGCTGGGAACTCAACTGTTTTTCAACCAAACCTGGATCGACCAGAAATACCCGGCATTCGTCGAGGCCCTGCGTCTGACCATGGAACATCTCGATGCCAAAGAAAACAGCGGCCCTCCTCCCCCCGCCGGCACGTTTGAAACCATGTCAGACCTGACCCAGGGCATTATTCAGAAGGTTGAGTTCGCTCAGTCCCGCTTCCAGGAATTGACGCGTCTGGGCAAAAATGCCGAGCAGTTGTCCCTGGAGTATCAAAAAAAACTACCCAATTTCGACCTCCAGGACCTCCGGTCCCTTCAGGTCACCCTCGCCCGCGAGCTGTGCCTCAAACCTGGCGAAACGCCCGAACTGTCCGCAGCCAAAGCTTCCATCGTGCAGATTGTCGAAGATGCCGATCTGACGGTGAATAGTGCGATGGAGTTGATGCGTGATGAGCTGCTGAGCTCGGGTGACCGGATCGAGGCCTTGAACAACCTGGTCGACCAGTTCGCCGCTATCGAACAGCGCCTGCAGAGCTTCGCCGGAACGTACCCGGAGCAGATTGTCAAAGAGCAATTTGAGCGGCTGCAGGTCCGCGTTGGCGAGTTCAATCAGCAGACCGTCGGGCATCTGGCGGACTTGTTGCGCAAGCAGCGACTCCTGGAGCCTGCACCCGGCCCGTCACGCCCCTCATCGGCGTCAAACAAGAGAGTCATCAAGACGCGCTTCAAAGGCACCGTGATCGGCAAAACCCGCAAAACCACGCCCGGCCACCCGGTCCTCGTGGATGTCACCGCGCCGGTGACCGGCAAGGTGATCGCCACCTTCCACGAAAAAACACCAGGGGTCTGGATCGAGCGGGTGACGAAGAAACCGCCCACCAGAGAACGCCTGCCTGACCCGGGGACACGTATAACGGCAGGAAAAGCACTGCTGGATACTCTACCGTCCTTTACCCAACGTACCGAAGCTGACTCAAAACAGCCCAGGCAGATCCCGGTGGAAATAGAAGAAGCGTTCCACCAGCAGGCCTCCCGCCTTGAAGACGCCACCAAGGCGATCAACGCAGCGCTCATCCAAAGCAATGCCACGCAGGACCATACGAACGACGCACGACCGGTATTGGCACAACTGGCCACACAAACCACCCGGCTCTATGCCGAAGGCCATCGCCTGCGGCTTGAGATGACCAAACGACAACCGCCTACCGCCGCACGCGTCGAGTGGTTACGCAGTAAAGGTGAAGTCGACATTGTGCGTGTGGGAGAGCGACGTCGGCTCAAAGGGCCGCGCCGCGATTATCTGCAGGAATACGAAGTGCGTGAGGCCACCACCGCCCGCGTGCTGTGGTATGCCCACTTCCACTACGCCCAGCTCAAGGATGGCGTCCAGTCCTTTACCGCCGCGCACCTGAAAACCCGCGAGCAACGATTGCTTGGCCGTGTCGATATAGGGGCAAGCACCAGCAACCAGGAAGCGATCGAGATCTATCGCAGCGAGATCAGCCCTCTGCTGGCCCGATCGCTGTTCTTCTCTCAGGCACCCGCGTCTACCTGACCGTTACCACAGACCCATCTGCCGATGGGTCTTTTTAACCGCGGCCATCGACTGCCACCTCACCGGCTGTTTCGCCCATATCGGGTGCTGGCGGCCGCCCTCTACTCCGGTCAAAAAGGAAAATGACCATGACACAAGTATCCACACCCACTCCCCCAAGCAACGCAACACTGCTGCTGGACAGAAGTAATCTGGTCAGCCAGACCAATCAGGGCCCCACCCTCGACGATGTCAGCTCGCAAGTGCTGCGCGAAGCACTGAAACAGCTTTATCCGCAGCTCGACATCGACCCCGACCAAACACTGATCGTCACTCCAGGATGGCGCATGGAGGATGGAACCTTGAGTGCCGACTCGCCATACGTGGAGACATTGACCCATGCGCTGGTGCGTCTGAGCTGGAGCGCAGGTGTCGCGAACTTCATCGAAGGTGAGCACTTCCTGATGCGAATTCCCCTTACCAGCTCTCCCGTTCATCTCGCTGTCAGTGTCGAAGACATTGCCCAACTGCTGAACGATCACGTCTCCCTGCTATCCGTCGAGTTTCAACAGCGCGCACTGGCTTTCTGGAATGAGGCGGTAAACGATCAGCCCCGCTGGCATGGGCTCTGCGAGACGCTGAGAAACACGTTTAATGTTCAACAGGCAAAGGGCTGGAGCGCCGATCAATGCGCCGTGGCCCGTGCGGTGTACAACTATCCGGACAAAACCGAACGGGCGTTGAAAAACACTGAAATCCCCGGCATCACAGCCTGCCTGATCGACGTGGACTACAGCGAAACCACCAACACCGCCCATCTCATGTTGGGAGGTGCAATTGCCCTGAAGGCTACTTATAAACAGCGCGAACAGATCATGCTGTACACGATAGAAGACGGCTACGAGGCCTTCGATTCTCTGGAGCAACTGGGCGCGTCGCTGCCCGCCCGGATCGACATGGACCTGGCAGGTCGCACACTCAAGTGGCAATTGGTCGAGCCAGCAGGCAACATTTTCGATCACATGGCCTGGGCGCTGATCGCCTCTCAAATGGACGCCATCAACGCATTCATCCCCTCGGTCTCGACCGCCGGGACCGGAAAAACCCCTGGCTTGCGCACGGCAGTCACCCCCGCAGGACATTTCAGCTCCGCCGACAAGAGCCGCATCGAGCAGCTTGAGGCGGCCATACCCGATTGGTTATCAAACGCCTCGGCCAGTCATCTGCAAGACTACAGCCGTGGTCTCTCCCATCTGGGAAAACTGCGAAACGCCTCAGGCCTGAACGATATTCCGCTGATCGGTGCGTACGCGCAGACCAAAATGCGTGAAGCCATCGTCACGGACAAAGCCAGCGAAGGGGCCGCGCAGCTACCGCTGGATGACCTGCAAATCACTGTCACCAACAGCTTCATCGCCGGCGGGCTCACCTTGCCCAACCCGCATGACCGGCATATCGAAAGCCTGGGTGATTTCGCCCTGCAAAATACCGCGCCCTACCTGGCAGAACTGCATTTCAAAAACAACGAAACCGTCCCCCAATGGCTGACGGTTGATTACCTCATTGCCATGGCGGCTCAGGTCAATGTCGGCAAGATCTACCCACAGTTGCTCAGAAGCAAACTGATCGATGATCCGGCACAAGTCGCGCTCCAGAAGCAGCGCTACATCAGCCAACTACCCGACCTGCTACGGCTCAAGGCACTAGAGTGCATGCTTCAACAGGAAGGCGGGGTCGATGAAACAGGCTATCGCTACATCTGCGAGTTAATGGACGTCGCACTCGGAAAACCGCGACCAGGTAATCTCGATATCGTGATTCGCCCCCTCACGTTCAGTCCTCGGCATCGCCTGCTGTCTGGCGGTGACACCGTCACAAACATGTTCATCGTCGGCCCGCGGAAAAAAACAGACGCTCCCTGCCTGCTTTACCGGCCACTGCTTGAGCAACCTATATTGCAGTTTGCCTCGCAGGCAAACCTGGTTTACGCCCTGCACCAACCGGGCGAGCTGCGCGACTCCGTACTGGCCTGGCTCCCGACCCCGGCGCTGAGCTTCGAATATGCGCAATACGTCTTTCCCGTGGGGCTGCCTTCGCCATGGCTGGCGACTCAGTCCGATATCGATACGCTACTCACTCTGGACCTGGCCGGGCCCATCGACCTGGGAACCAAAGAGATCGTCGACGACATACTGGCAACACTGTTTAACAGCAACGCCAGCACCATGGCGGAGCAGGCGGATCGGCAGTCACTGTCCAATGGCGAAAGACGCTGGGCACTCTTGAAGGACAGTGCCTGGGCGATCTTCAACGTTGCCTCAACCTTCTTGAGCGGGCCTGTGGGGACCGCCGTTTGGGTGTGGCAAAGCATCAGCGAGATCCAGCAAGCGCTCGATGCCCATGAACAAGGCGACACGCTGGTCGAGTGGAGTTCATGGGGAGATGTGCTGGTGACACTTGCTATTGTGCTGACTCACCGCGCTTACGAGCAGCGTCATAGCGAATGGACTGGGTATGCGCGCAAGAAACCGGCATGGGAACTGCCGTCACCTCCAGCACCACGTCCATTACCCGAGCCTGTCCCTGCGACGATTTCCATGGATCCCCTGGTATTTGAACTGTCCGCAAGCCATTCCTCTTCACTGGAAATCGGCGTATCGGTCCCTCGTCGCTCAGGCCCGACACTGGACGCCTTTCTGGACACGCTCAAAGTCAGCGCGCCGGATCTGAACAGCACCGAGCTGAACACACTGAATGAGAAACCGCCCCATCTGTATCAGCTCAACGATACGCACTACGCCAAGGTCGGCGAGCGCTGGTTCAAGGTCAGCATCGATGACGACGAGGAAGTGCAGATCCTCAATCCAAAAGAACCCATGCACCCCGGTCCGTTGCTGACTCCTGACCAGCACGCCAAGTGGTCTGTGGATTCACGGTTGCGGCTGCGCGGTGGTGGTCCAAAAAGCCGTTTGAAAGCCTTGAAGCAAGCAAAGGAGGCCCGCAAACTCGAGCTGAATACTCAGTTAGAGACATTCAAGGGCCAGGAAAAAACCCATCAGGAAGCACTCGATCGCCTCCAGAACGCTATGTCCAAGGCTGCCGCCGAGAACCTCGAAACCGCATCCAGGTCTTACACCGACAAACTCGATGAGCGAATCAAAAGCTATGGAGAAGCCCTCGAACAGCTACGCGAATGGCGCTCGCTGGGCGGTGAAACCAATTACACCTACACGCTGTTGCGCCTCACCACCGAGCAGCAAAAGTTCCTGTCACTCTGGTTAACGGTGAAGAACAACCAATACGTTCGGGTCACGCAACCACTGGAGGAACAGGCCCATATCAACAGTGCTGAACCGGTGCCCGGGAACCTGGCCGTCATTCAGCAGGCAACCGCACTGAGCAACGCCATAATCGAACGGCTTGAGCTGGCAAAAGCCACTCTGGCGGGCCTCAAGGTACTAGGCCGCACAGGGCTCACCAGAATCCAAGCCCTCACAATGCTCCTGCCAAAATTCACCCGACTGGACTTCAAGGCCAATGAAATCGGTATGGCCTACGAACTGTGCATTCAAGAGACCTCTGACGAGACCATGCCACAGGCTCGAGCGGCAATCGCCAGCATTGTGGTCGAAGCCGCCGAGGCCAGCCATGAAGTCGCTGATATGACGAAACAGCCGAGCGTTACCGAGCCGCCCGAGGAGCGCATCAAAAAACTGTCCAGGCTGGCCGACATCTATGCCGATACCCATCAGCGCATCCAGGACCTGCCAACCCGATACCCCGGGATGGTCCGCCAATCGCCTCTCGACCACCTTCAAGCATTGATCTCGGAATTTCAGGCACTGACGCTGACCCAGCTCGACGACCTGCTTCCCGAGGCCGAAGAGTCTTTCCTCCAGGAACCTCCCCAACCTGTTGTCGCAGGGCCGTCGCGGCCCAAGGTCAAAATCAAAGTCACCAAGACCCGTCCACGCGTCGTGGAAAGCGAAGCCCCCCAAATACCCGAGCAGGTGAAAGAGGAGGAGGCGTTCCACAAGCTCGCCCCCAAAAGCGCTCAGCCAGCCAGACCCGCTCTGGATGATACAGATACCATCGCTGCCGCCCTGAACCTCAACCTGGACGTAAACGATTTCATCAGACGCACCAACCGGGATGCCGAACGTGCGAACCGAATCCCTGCCGATGTGCAGGATCTGTTCGATCAACAGGCGCTCAAACTGGAAGAGTCTGCAACAAACCTCGACAGGGTCATGAGCAACATCAAAAGTGCCGGTAAACAACTTCCTCCCATATCAGGCCAGAGCCAGGCAATGCGTGGAGCAGCCATCAGGCTCCGCAACGAAGGCATCAGTACCCGCACAAAAATGCTCAAGAAGCGCAAACCCAGGCAGGAGTACTTTCAATGGTTGCACGAGAACCGACAGATCAAAATCGTCCGCAACGATCAAGGCAGGATCAGAACCAAGGGGCGCAAGGACTACTTTCAGGAGTACCGGATTCTCGACACCCGCAACAATGACCAGGAACTGTGGGTTGCGCATTTCCACTACGAAACACTTGAGAGCAACGCCACTCAACCCACCGCAGCTCACCTGAAAGTATCTGAAAAATACCTGGCGACGCTGGAGACCGAGCTTCGGCAACAGCTGGCCACACTTCAACCGATTGACTACGTACTGCGTCGAATTACCAGTGCGTCCACCCAATCGCTGTTCCTGACACTTGAACCCCAGTGATAAGTAAAAAGGCTGGTTGCCAGCCAGCCTTTTTACCGACGCCAGGCACTGAGCAGACGCACAAGCGCTGACTCGATGGCTGCTTCCGGCACCGCCGCAAAACCCAGCACCAACCCCGCTCGCTGATCCGCCGGAGTGTTCGAATCCGGTAGCCAGTAACTGCTCAGGCCGTTGATCTCGACATCGACGCTGGCGGCGGCTTCAATCAGTTCGCGTTCGCGGGCCTGAGTGTCGACCGCCACCGTCAAGTGCAGCCCTGCCGCCACACTCGGCAGGCTGCCAACCCCGGGAATGTCCGAGGGCCAGTTGGCCAGAAGTGTATTGCGGCGACTCAACGCGGCGCGGCGCATGCGGCGGATGTGCCGCTGGAAATGCCCGGCCGCCATGAACTCGGCCATGACGGCCTGGGTGCTTACTTCAGAGTGGCGCACATCGACCGCGCGACGCTGGGCGAAAGCGTCTACCAATGCCGGAGGCAGCACCAGATAGCCCAGGCGCAATGCCGGAAAAGCCACTTTGCCGAACGTGCCGACGTAGAGCACCCGCCCGTGACGATCTAGCGCAGCCAGCGGGGCCAGAGGCGCGCCGCTGTAACGATACTCGCCATCGTAATCATCCTCGACGATCCACCCCTCGGTTCGCTCGGCCCAGGCCAACAACTCCAGCCGCCGCGCCAGACTCATCACCACACCGGTCGGGTACTGATGCGACGGCGTGACATAGGCCAGTCGACAATCGTTGAGCCCGTTCAATTCGGTGCAGTCGATGCCCTCGCTGTCCACCGCCACCCCGTGCAATCGCGCACCGGCCACGGCGAACGCATGACCCGCCGCCCGATACCCCGGATTCTCGATCGCCACGCCATCGCCCGGCTCTACCAGCAGCTGTGCACAAAGGCTAATCCCCTGCTGTGCGCCACTGGTGATCACTATTTGCTCAGCCGTGCACTGCATCCCCCGGGAACTGCGCAAGTACGCGGCAATCAGACCGCGTAATCGTGCATCGCCCGCAGGATCGCCATAACACAATTGCTGGAGATCCGGTTTACGCCAGAAAGCCGCATTCAGCTTGGCCCAAACCTCGAAAGGAAACAGGTCGAACGCCGGAACACCGACCCGGAACGCACGAGGCGGACCACTGGGCGGCAAGGCCAAATGGTTCTTTTCCACGCGTCCCAGTGCACCGTTGTGGATAACTTTGCTGGATGAAACCACAGGTAAATCCAGCCAATTTGTGGATAAGGCTGTGGGTAACCCTGTTGACAACCCTGTGGATACTTTTGTGGATAGTTTTTTCACCGGCAACACTGCTTGAGGCAATTGCGCGACATACGTCCCATCCCCCACACGTCCTTCAATAAAGCCCTCGGCGTAGAGCTGATCGTAGGCACGGACCACGCTGTTTCGGGAAATCGACAACGCCGCCGCCAGATCGCGACTGGCCGGTAATCGCGTACCGCTGGCCAACCGACCGTCGAGCACTCGCACCCGTAAGGCTTGATAGAGCTGACGACTCAAACCCTGGCGTCGATCGAGTTCGATACCCGCGGGGTTGAATGACAAGGACAGTGGCTCGCTGGTCATGGCAATGGACCTATGAAATTGGTCGTTAATGGCTCTTACAACAGACCAATAGCCTGCCTAGGATGCAGGCATTCGCCAAGGAAAATCTCCATGTACACGCCAAGCAGCTTTGCCATAGATGATTTGCATGAACTGCACCAGCAGATACTCGGCACCCGCCTTGCCATGGTGGTCACCCACGGGGAGCAAGGTTTGCAAGCCAGTCATCTGCCGCTGCTGTTCAACCCCGACCACGGCCCGAATGGCACCCTTTACGGCCACTTCGCCCGGGCCAATCCGCAATGGAAGGAACTGCAGAACGGCGCCGAAGCCCTGGTCATTTTTGCCGGTGCCGACGCTTACGTCAGCCCGGGGTTTTACCAGAGCAAAGCCGAGCACGGCAAAGTCGTGCCGACCTGGAACTACGTCGCCGTGCATGCGTACGGCACGGCCGAAGTGTTCACCGACGCTGATCGCCTGCGCACTCTGGTCAGCGCGCTGACTGATCGTCATGAAGCGGGTCGCGCCAGTCCATGGAAAGTCGCCGATGCCCCCGCCGACTACATTGACGGGATGCTCAAGGCCATCGTCGGTTTTGCCTTGCCGATCCAGCGCCTGGAAGGCAAACGCAAGCTCAGCCAGAACCGCAACGCTGCAGACATCACCGGTGTGCGCGAGGGGCTTGCCGCCAGCCCTGATGTGCACGACCAGGCCCTCGCCCACTTGATGCGTTAAGGAATGAACATGAGTCAGATCGCCATCCGCCAGGTCAGTGCCGACGACCACGCCGCCTGGTTGCCGTTGTGGCAGGCCTACCTGCGTTTCTACAACACCGAACTGCCTGAGGCGGTCACCCAAAGCACCTGGCAGCGCCTGCTCGACCCGAGCGAACCGACCCATGCCGCGCTGGCCTGGGCCGATGGCAAAGCGGTGGGCATGGTGCACTTCATCTACCATCGTTCAAACTGGAGCATCGAAAACTCCTGCTACCTGCAAGACCTGTTAGTAACGCCTGAAACCCGCGGCACTGGCGTCGGCCGACAGTTGATCGAATTCGTATACGCGACAGCCAAAGAGGACGGTTGCTGCAAGGTCCACTGGCTGACCCACGAAACCAACGCCACCGCGATCCAGCTCTACGAGCGCATCGCCGAACGCCCCGGTTTTATCCAGTTTCGCAAAGCCCTGTAAGGTTCAAGGAGAACAGCATGTCGACTTCACTCGCCGACTGGAAAGGCGTTCCGGCGCCATCAGTCCAAACCATTGAAGGGCGTTTCATTCGCCTGGAAAAACTCGACCCGGCGCGTCATGCCGACGGTTTGTGGAAAGCCCTGCAAGGCCCGGGTTCCGACCCGAAACTCTGGGACTATTTGCCTTACGGTCCTTTCCCGGAGCGCAGCGTGTTCAACGATTGGCTGAACAATCATGCGGCCAATAGCGACCCATACTTCTTCAGCGTGATCGACCGTGCCAGCGGCGATGTGCAAGGCATCCTCAGTTTGATGTCGATTGTTCCTTCACAAGGCCGGATCGAGATCGGCCATGTCACGTTCGGTGCGCCGATGCAGCGCTCGCCGAAAAGCACCGAGGCGGTTTATCTGCTCGCCAAAGAGTCGTTTGCCTTGGGTTATCGACGCCTGGAGTGGAAGTGCAACAACGGCAACGCCCGCTCCAAATACGCGGCCGAGCGGCTGGGGTTCAGCTTTGAAGGCGTGTTTCGCCAGCACATGGTGGTCAAGGGGCAGAATCGAGACACGGCGTGGTATTCGATTCTGGACTCGGAATGGCCAGCGATCGGGGCGGGGTTTGAGCGCTGGCTGTCCGATGAGAACCAGACGGATTCGGGGCAGGTGAAAACGTTGGCGGAGTGCCGCGGGTAATCTTCGGCGCCTGGACGGACGCTATCGCGAGCAGGCTCGCTCCCACATTGGATCGTTGTCGAACACAATATACGTGTTCACTGAAGATCTAATGTGGGAGCGAGCCTGCTCGCGAATGGCTTCACGCCAGTTTCTGGGCAAGCACCGCAATATGCTCCGGCCCGATCCCGCAGCAACCACCCAAATGACTCGCGCCGCGTTCTTTCCAATCAGCGGCCCACTGCAAATAACCCGGCGGATCGAGGTCTTCACGCAACGGGTCCAGACCGTCGTTGGCTGTGGCCTCTTTCGGTTGCGGCGGGAAGGCGTTGGCGTAAGCGCCGATGTGAATCTTCACACCCAACTGCTCGAAGGTTTCCCGCGCGGCATCAATCGCAGCACCGATTACTTCCGGCTGGCTGCAATTGAACAGCAACGTCTCGACGCCCAGCTCAGCCGCCACTGCTGCGGCTTCAGCCACCGGCTCACCCGAACGCAAGCGCGGCACTTCGTCCGTGTCCTCATCCTTCAGGGTAAACGACAGCCAGAACGGCTTGCCGTCCGTTGGCAGACCGGCATGGATCGCTCGCGCTTCAACGATCGAGCTCTGGGTTTCCGCCAGCCATAGATCGACATGCGGTGCCAGCCCCTTCACCAGCGGCGCCAACAATTCAGTCGCCCGAGCAGCGTCGAAAAGGTCCGGACGATAGGACCCAAACAGCGGCGGCAATGAACCGGCCACGCGAACCGCTTTGCCCGAAGCCTCTACAGCGCGCCGAGCCAGCTCACCGGCCAACGCCGCGAGCGCCTGCCCTTCTGCGGCAAAACGCTCTTCGCCAATGTGAAACGGCACCACCGCGTAACTGTTGCTGGTGATCACGTTCGCACCGCTTTCGATATAAGCCGAGTGCACCGCCTCTACCGCTTGCGGTGCTTCGCTCAAGGCCAGCGCCGACCACTCGGGCTGTCTGAACGGCGCGCCTCGACGCTGCAACTCACGACCCATGCCGCCATCCAGAATTACTGTGCTTGCTGCGCCCATATGCTTTTCACTCATAAGCTTATGAAAATAACTCACTATCAGAGTCGTCCTTATAACTATTTAATACGCACCATCCGGTTAATAACAACCTCTTTTTTATCAGGGATCGACTGTGAAATTCCAACCGCTACTGGCCCTGGGCCTGACGATTCTGGCTGCCTCCACCCAAGCCTTTGGCGGCGCCACGCTGGATCGCGTCGAAAAAAAGAAAGAGCTCGTGGGCGTGTTGATGGAAAGCTATCCACCCTTCTCGTTCCTCAATGATCAGAACCAGCTCGATGGATTCGACGTCGACGTAGCCAAGGCCGTGGCAGACAAACTGGGCGTCAAACTGCGCCTCGAAACCCCGTCCTGGGACGTGATTGCCGCCGGCCGCTGGAGTGGACGCTACGACATCTGCATCTGCTCCATGACCCCGAGCAAGGCCCGCGCCGAGGTCTTCGACTTCCCGGTCGAGTACTACGCCTCGCCAGCCGTGATCGTGGTCAACGCCAAGGACGACAGCATCCACAGCGCCAAGGACCTGAGCGGCAAGAAAGTCGGCCTCACCAGTGCCTCCAGCTACGAAAGCTACCTGAACAAAAACCTGGTGATCGAAGGCGCCGAAGACACGCAATTGCAGTACCCGTTCGAGGACGTGCAAATCGCGCCGTATGACACCGACAATGTCGCGTTCCAGGACCTCGGCCTGGGTGCTGGTGTTCGACTGGACGCGATCCTCACCAACCTTGTCACCGCACAACCGCGCCTGACCGAAGACAAACGCTTCAAGCTCGCCGGCGAGCCGCTGTACTCGGAGCCGAACTCGGTGGCCATTGAAAAAGGCGACGCCCAGTGGGACGCCAAAGTGCGCGACGTCTTCGCTCAGCTGAAACAGGACGGAACAATGAGCAAGCTGTCGCAAAAATGGATCGGCGCTGATATCAGTAAATGACTTCTTTCCCAAAACCTCCCCAGCCGCCGCAACCAGTGGCTGAGTCGCGGCTGCAACGAATCTTCGGTTTCCGCACGCGGCTGTACCTGACCTGGGCAGCGATGCTCGGGTTGTTCGCCAGCTTCTTCCTGAGCTTCGACCTGAAGTTCTCAATCATCCTCGACAAACTGCCGAACCTGATCGGCCTGCACCTGGCGCCCAACGGCTTTTTGCAGGGCGCGGCACTGACGCTGTTTCTCTGCCTGTGTTCGATCGTGAGCTCCTCGCTGCTGGGCTTCATCACCGCCCTGGCGCGGCTGTCGAAAAGCGCCGTGGCCTTCGGGATTGCGAGCTTCTATGCTTCATTTTTTCGTGGCACACCGCTGCTTATCCAGATCCTGCTGATCTACCTCGGCCTGCCACAACTTGGCATCGTGCCCGGTGCCATCGCCGCCGGCATCATTGCCCTGTCGCTCAATTACGGCGCCTACCTGAGCGAAATCTTCCGCGCCGGCATCCTCGGCGTCCCCCACGGCCAACGCGAAGCGTCCCTGGCGCTGGGCATGCGCGAAACCGTGATCTTTTGGCGAGTCACCCTGCCCCAGGCCATGCGCACCATCATCCCGCCAACCACCAACCAATTCATCTCAATGCTCAAAGACTCGTCGCTGATCTCGGTGATGGGGGTTTGGGAGGTTATGTTTTTGGCGCAATCGTATGGACGGTCGAGCTATCGCTACATCGAGATGCTGACGACAGCGGCGGTGATTTATTGGGTGATGTCGATTGGGCTGGAGCTGATTCAGGCACGGATGGAGCGGCATTATGGGAAGGCGTATTTGAGCCGTAGTTAGCGAAAGGCAGATGAGTTTCCGAGTTTGCGATAGCCGACCCTGTCTCGATTTGTTGTAAGAAAAAGCGTCAGCCCCAACAGGTAAAAACAGCCTTCCTCAGGAGGCTGGCAATTTTCTACACAACCTTCTGACAACCCCCGCAATCCTGCGGGAAGCAGCTGACATCGGTACCTATAGCCTGCCTCTTAGAGTTTGGCCTCCTGTCAAAAGAGGCCGTACTCGATGCCCGTTCAACACAAATACCGACCAAAACACCTGGCGCTGGCCATTGCGCTTGCGCTGGGTTGCACTGAATTTTCGATGGCTCAGCAAATCTCCGCGGATATCACCGCACCTCCGGTTGAATCGCCAGAGCAGCTCATGGCGGCGCTGGACGCATTTATCAATGATCCCGCCATCGACAAAAGCACCATCAGCAAAGCAGCGGATGGTGTTGATCGGACATTCGGCGACGGAGATGATCTGGTCATTGTGTCTGGCCGCGGAGTCCTTTCCGGATTGATCGACGGTGGTGACGGTGTCAACTTCCTACAACTCGATACCGCGAGCGGTGGCACGTTAGGCGAGAGTCGTCGTTTTGAAGGCATGGAGATCAAACGAAGCACTTGGACCATGAATGGTTCCGGTGATTTCAATACCGGTGTCTTGATACGTTCAAAAGCAACGCTAATCAATAATGGGCATATCCAGGGTGGGGCGTTGACCCAAGGAACGCTTGTCAATAACGGAAAGATTGGCGGCGGAGCGACCGTGCAATCAGGAGGCACCCTGAACAACCCGGGAACTATCGAAGGCGACGTCGTTATCCATGAAAAAGGAGCTTTTGCGGGCAACGGTTTAACGGGTTCCCTGAAGGTAAACGGAAAGCTTTCTGTTGACGGTTTGCACGGCGCACCGACAGTTAAAGGTGACTTGGGTCTCTCAAAAACTGCCGAGCTAACCTACGAGGTCAATGCCAACCGCAAAAGTGAAACGATATTAGTCGATGGAACCGCCAACCTTGGAGGCGCAACACTGAACATCGTTGCAGCACAGGGTGACTACCCGCTAATCAGCGAAAACAACATCCTTATTGCCAATAAAGTCGAAGGGGAATTTGGGGAAGTCCTCAACAACCTTGCCTTTTTAACGCCCAAGGTCAAATACGAAGAAAAGACTGTCGACCTGATCTTCGTCCGTAACGATGTGACGATCGAGAGTGTCGCAACCACGGATAACGGCAAGCAAGTCGCCCAAAGCATTGAAGAGCCCAAGGACATACCTCAAGCACCCACCGTCGCTGAAGCCCCGAATCCAGTTGCAAGTGCCGACACATCCGTTCCGGTCTCCACACCGACAACTACCGCTGAAAAACCTTCGACAGCCGCAACACCACCCATCACCGAGCAGCCCGTCACAGCCTCAACTCCACCCCCTGCTACCAATTCCGTCGCCACAGTGCCAAAGGCACCCAGCCCCATTAACGCTGCTGTCGCAGCCCTGCTCAGCGCTGACAAACAGACGGCATCTGTTGCCATCGAACAGCTGGCTGGCGGCCAGAACGCCAACCTTGCGAAAGCGACCCTGAACAGTGACAGCCCAATCAGCGCGACCATGCTCTCGGCCATGCGTCAGCTGGACAGCGCCAGTAGCTACAGCAATTCAACCAGGCGCAATGCACCACGCCGGGCCGCCGGCAGTGATGACAATGGCCGAGTCTGGCTTCAAGCATTGGGTCACGGTGGGACGCTGGATCGCGATTACGACGCGCTGAAACACACAACCCACGGCCTGGTACTGGGAGCGGATTGGGGCATCGATGAGGAATGGCGCATCGGTGTCTTGGGCGGGAAGTCCGAGACTCGCCTGGACAGCCGCGGACTCGACGGCGATCTCGACAGCTGGCATTTGGGAGCTTATGCCCTGCGTCAAAACGGACCAGTCTCCCTGCGCCTGGGTGCGACCTACAGCAGCCACGACGGCAGCACTAAACGCCGGGTTGCCTTCAAAGGTTTCAGCGACCGCCCTGAAGGCCGTTACGATGCCAACACCCAGCAGGCCTTTGCGGAATTGGGTTACAACCTGGGGCAGGCGAACGTCAGCATCGAACCGTTTGCCAGCCTGGGCTACCAACGCTATCAGCGCGACACTTACACGGAAAAAGGTGGCGCAGCGGCACTGAAGGTACACGGTCAAACGCAGAACAACTTGAACAGCACATTCGGCCTGCGCCTGGCGAAGCTCAACACTCTGGATAACGGCATGCAACTGACGCCGCGATTCAGTGCCGGGTGGAAACACACTTACGGGGACGTCTACAGCGATACCCGCCAACGATTGGTGACGGGCGGAAAAAACTTCACCGTTTCCGGTGCGCCGCTGGATCGTGACAGTCTGCTGGTCGATGCAGGGCTGGACCTTGGATTGTCAGCAAAACACACCCTGGGCGTCGGCCTCACTGGCGAGATCGGCACCGACAGCCGAAACCACGGCGTCACGGGTCAGTGGCGAATGAGTTTCTAATACCCACAAATCCCGGGCGAAAAAAAAGGGGAGCACATGCCCCCCCGAGGTTTAAAGCGGTGTATCGAGGCTGTTAACTCAGCCTTCGATCTCGATCAGGATTTCGCCCGGGTTCACCCGGTCGCCCTTGGCCACGTGGATGGCGGTGACTTTGCCGGCGATGGCCGATTGGACTTCGGTTTCCATCTTCATCGCTTCGGTGATCAGCACGGCCTGGCCGGCTTTCACGGTGTCGCCTTCCTTGACCAGCACGTCGACGATGTTGCCCGGCATGGTGGTGCTGACGTGGCCCGGTGCAGTGGCTTGCTTGCGCTTGCTGCTGCCGCCGCTGACGAATTCGTTGAGCGGCTCGAACACCACTTCTTCCGGCATGCCGTCGATGGACAGGTAGAAGTGGCGCTTGCCTTCAGCCTTGACGCCGACACCGGTGATGTCGACGCGGTAGGTTTCGCCGTGGACGTCGATGACGAACTCGGTCGGCACGCCTTCGCCACCGGCCGAGGTCACGCCGCCGGCTTCAGGAATCGGCAGCAGCACTTCTGGAGTCAGGGTGCCGGCGGCGCGTTCTTCGAGGAACTTGCGACCGATGTCCGGGAACATGGCGTAGGTCAGCACGTCTTCTTCAGACTTGGCCACCGTACCGATTTCAGCACGCAGCTTGGTCATTTCCGGCTTGAGCAGGTCAGCCGGACGCACGTCGATCACTTCTTCGCTGCCGATGGCCTGGCGACGCAGTTTTTCGTTCACGGTGCCCGGCGCTTTGCCATAGCCGCCTTGTAGGTAAAGCTTCACTTCGTTGGTGATGGTCTTGTAGCGCTCACCGGCCAGCACGTTGAAGAACGCCTGGGTGCCGACAATCTGCGAGGTCGGGGTCACCAGCGGCGGGAAGCCGAGGTCTTCACGAACGCGCGGGATTTCGGCCAGCACTTCGCTCATGCGGTTCAGGGCACCCTGCTCTTTCAACTGGTTTGCCAGGTTGGAAATCATCCCGCCGGGTACCTGGTTGACTTGAACGCGGGTGTCGACGGCGGTGAACTCGCTTTCGAACTGGTGGTACTTTTTGCGCACGGCGTAGAAGTACAGACCGATCTCTTGCAGCAGTTCCAGATTCAGTCCGGTGTCGAACTCGCTGCCTTTAAGGGCGGCAACCATCGACTCGGTGCCCGGGTGGCTGGTGCCCCAGGCGAAGCTGGAGATCGCGGTATCGATGTGGTCGGCACCGTTTTCGATGGCCTTGAGTTGGCACATCGCGGCCAAACCCGCGGTGTCGTGCGAGTGAATGAACACTGGCAGCGATTGCTCGGATTTCAATGCCTTGACCAGTTCTCCGGTAGCGTACGGAGTCAGCAGGCCAGCCATGTCCTTGATCGCCACCGAGTCGCAACCCATGGCTTCCATCTGCTTGGCTTGCGCCACGAACGCCTCGATGGTGTGCACCGGGCTGGTGGTGTAAGCGATGGTGCCTTGAGCGTGTTTGCCGGCGGCTTTCACCGCTTCGATGGCGACTCGCAGGTTACGCACGTCGTTCATGGCGTCGAAGATGCGGAACACATCGATGCCGTTGACCGCAGCCTTGGCGACGAAGGCTTTGACCACGTCGTCGCTGTAGTGGCGGTAGCCCAGCAGGTTCTGGCCACGCAGAAGCATTTGCAGGCGAGTGTTAGGCAACGCCGCGCGCAGTTGGCGCAAGCGCTCCCACGGGTCTTCTTTGAGGAAGCGTACGCAGGCGTCGAAGGTCGCGCCGCCCCAGACTTCCAGCGACCAGTAGCCGACTTTGTCGAGCTTGTCGCAGATCGGCAGCATGTCTTCGGTGCGCATGCGGGTCGCGAGCAGCGATTGGTGGGCGTCGCGCAGGATTGTGTCGGTAACGTTTATCTTTTTAGAAACAGGGGGTTTGCTCATTGTTCTATTCCTCACAGGCCTGCGTGGGCGGCGATGGCGGCGGCGATGGCCAGGGCCAGCTCTTCGGGTTTGCGCTTGATCGAGTAGTTGGTCAGTTCAGGGTGGCTTTCAACGAAGCTGGTGTTGAACTGGCCGCTACGGAATTCCGGGTTACGCAGGATTTCCTGGTAGTACGCGGCGGTGGTCTTGACCCCTTGCAGACGCATGTCGTCGAGGGCGCGCAAGCCACGGTCCATCGCCTCTTCCCAGGTCAGCGCCCACACCACCAGTTTCAGGCACATGGAGTCGTAGAACGGTGGAATGGTGTAACCGGTGTAGATCGCCGTGTCGGTACGCACACCGGGGCCGCCGGGTGCGTAGTAACGGGTGATCTTGCCGAAACTCGGCAGGAAGTTGTTTTTCGGGTCTTCGGCGTTGATCCGGAACTGCAGCGCGAAACCGCGGTGCTGGATGTCTTCCTGTTTCACCGAAAGCGGCAGGCCGGAGGCAATGCGGATCTGCTCACGAACGATGTCGATGCCGGTGATTTCTTCGGTGATGGTGTGTTCCACCTGCACCCGGGTGTTCATTTCCATGAAGTACACCTCGCCCTCGGCGAGCAGGAACTCCACGGTGCCGGCGTTCTCGTAACCCACGGCCTTGGCTGCGCGCACCGACAGGTCGCCGATGTAGGCGCGCTGTTCCGGGGTCAGTTGCGGGCTTGGGGCGATCTCGATGAGCTTCTGGTTGCGACGCTGGATCGAGCAGTCACGCTCGAACAGGTGCACCACGTTGCCAAAGCTGTCGCCGAGGATCTGCGCTTCGATGTGTTTCGGATTGACGATGCATTTTTCCAGGAACACTTCCGCCGAACCGAAAGCCTTGGTGGCTTCGGAAATGACTCGCGGGAATGCTTGTTCAAGTTCTTCTCGGCTGTCACAGCGACGGATACCACGACCACCGCCACCCGAAGTCGCCTTGAGCATCACCGGATAACCGATGCGGTCGCCTTCGATCAACGCTTCCGCGATATCCGCGACGTTGCCTTCGGTCCCCGGGGTGACGGGTACGCCAGCCTTGATCATGCTGCGACGGGCTTCAGTCTTGTCGCCCATGCGGCGAATCACTTCAGCCGATGGACCGATGAACTTGATGCCGCGCTCGGCGCAGATGTCTGCCAGTTCAGCGTTTTCCGAAAGGAAACCGTAGCCGGGGTGCAGCGCATCACAACCGGTTTCCACCGCCAGATTCACCAGCTTGCGCGCATTCAGGTAGCCGGCCAGTGGCTCGGCACCGATGCTGTGGGCCTCGTCCGCACGCTTCACATGCAACGCATGGCGGTCGGCGTCGGAATAGATCGCGACCGAGCGAATGCCCATCTCGGCGCAGGCACGTACGATTCGTACGGCAATCTCACCACGGTTGGCGATCAGGATCTTTTTTATCACTTGGAGGTTCCCTTGAGCCGGTGGTACCCACGACCTGCTAGACCAGGTCGACGCGTGACCAAATGTTTCAATTCAGTCGCAGGCCCACACTAGCCCCCACAAGGGATTAACAAAAATGAATAATAATTGGGTCAGGCATAAGCAAAGACTTATAGTTGACTCATCAGCCTGCGGTGAGAGCGCCTAGAAAATGCGTAAGTCCTTGATGCGTATGACGTTGCGTCAATTGCAGATCTTCAATGAAGTCTGTGATTTGCGGTCCTACAGCCGTGCAGCCGATGAAATGTCTCTCACACAACCTGCCGTGAGCCTACAGATTCGTCAACTTGAAGAGCTGATTGGGCAACCTCTGTTCGATTATGTCGGTAAAAAGCTCTACATGACCGAGGCAGCCGAAGCCCTTCAACGCGCCAGCCGCGACATTTTCGGACGCCTGGAAAACCTCGACATGCAGCTTTCAGACATGCAGGGATCGCTGCAAGGTCAGCTGAAACTGGCGGTGGAGTCCAGCGCCAAGTATTTCGTGCCGCATCTGTTTGCCGCGTTCAAGCGCCAGCATCCGGAAGTGAACCTGCAACTGACGGTGGTCAATCGCGGGCAGGTCATTCGACGACTGTCGGACAACCGCGACGACCTGGTGATCATGTCCATGGTGCCGCAGGACATGGGGCTGGAGTTCTTGCCATTCCTCAACAACCCGATCGTTGCCGTGGCGCCACCGGATCATCCGCTGTGCCACATGGGCCCGCTACGTTTGCAGGATCTTGAACCCTACACACTGCTGATGCGCGAATCCGGCTCCGGGACGCGGCTGGCTTGCGAAGAATATTTCAAAGAGAAGCGCGTGCACTTCAACCAGACCCAGGAAGTCTCGTCAGCCGAAGCACAGCGTGAATGTGTGGTGGCGGGTCTGGGCGTGGCGCTGTTGACGCGTCACGCCCTGAACCTTGAGTTGGCGACCGGCGGATTGATCGAGTTGCCGGTCGAAGAGCTGCCGCTGTATCGCAGCTGGTGCCTGGTGCAAGCCAAGGCGAAACGGCTGTCACCGGTGGCGCACGCGTTCCTTGCGTTTATTCGCAGTGAGCGGGTGCAGATCAGCGCGCTGGTTGAGCGTTTCGACGGGAAGTTGCCGGTGCCGCCTGCCAGTAGTTGAGCTCCAGCTCAGGGAAATCACCGATCTCGGCCAGCAGTTGGCGACGCTCGCAGCGATCTTCGATAGCGCGGCGAAATTCCATGCGGCGCTGGTCTTCCTGCTGACGACGGGTTCTGGCGGCGCTGTTGCGTTCTTCGTAGGGCTGGGCCATTTCGAGTCTCCCAAGGCGATTACGGGAGTTTCAAGATAGGCGCGAGGGATGACGGTTTGGCGGCGGGCGGGTTACAGGGAGATGAACCTTGCCGAGTGATGTGAACCCAAAAAGCAAAGATCGCAGCCTTCGGCAGCTCCTACAGATGTACACATTCCATGTAGGAGTTGCCGAAGGCTGCGATCTTTTGACTTTAATCGTCCAGCGCTTTTACCGATTTAGGCGACAGCCGCAAGCTGCGCAGGCTGCGCTTGACGCTCTTGAGGTGATTGACCAGGCTCGGCCCGCGGGCCATGGCCACGCCCATCGCCAACACGTCGATCACCACCAGGTGAGCGATCCGCGAGGTCAGCGGCGTATAGATCTCGGTGTCTTCATGCACATCGATCGCCAGGTTGACGGTCGACAGTTCGGCCAGCGGTGTCTGGCTCGGGCACAAGGTAATCAGCGAAGCGCCGCTTTCGCGCACCAGATTGGCGGTGATCAACAAATCTTTGGAACGCCCGGACTGGGAAATACAGATCGCTACGTCGGTCGGTTTCAACGTGACCGCCGACATCGCCTGCATGTGCGGGTCGGAATACGCCGCCGCCGTCAGCAACAAACGGAAGAACTTGTGCTGGGCATCGGCCGCCACTGCACCCGACGCGCCAAAGCCATAGAACTCGACCCGCTGGGCCTGCGACATGAGCGACACAGCACGCTGCAACTCCACCGGATCGAGCTTCTCGCGAACCTCCATCAGCGTGTGCAGGGTGGTGTCGAAGATTTTCAGGCTGTAGTCAGCGACCGAGTCGTCTTCATGAATCGCGAACTGCCCGAAGCTCGCGCCGGCAGCCAGGCTCTGTGCCAGTTTCAACTTCAAGTCCTGGAAACCGGAGCAACCGATGGCGCGACAGAACCGCACGATGGTCGGTTCGCTAATGCCCACGTTGTGGGCCAGGTCGGCCATGGAGCTGTGCATCACCGCCGCAGGATCAAGCAGCACGTGGTCGGCGACCTTGAGCTCCGACTTGCGTAAGAGGTGGCGTGACTGGGCGATGTGTTGCAGCAGATTCAAAGGGCTGGACTCTTTGTTATTGGCAGGTGCCGGGGATGTAGCACGCTTGTAGTTATACTACATGAATCGGCTTTTTGCCTGCTCAATGCGTAACTCGATGTCCCCATTTCACGCCACATGCGCTCCATGTAGCCCCCGAGACCCTGTAGCAGCTGCCGAAGGCTGCGTTCGGCGGCGCAGCCGTCGTAAAACCTGAGAACCGGATTATCCGGTAACCGCGTAACGCCCATTCACGACGGCTGCGCCGCCGAACGCAGCCTTCGGCAGCTGCTACAGGGAATTTGTGTCCTGACGTAAAAGCGCAGCCAGGCCATCAGCCTCGACCGGACGACTGATGAGATAGCCCTGCACTTCATCGCAGCACTCGGCTTTCAAAAACTCTAGCTGCTCCTGCCGCTCCACCCCTTCAGCCACCACTTTCAACGACAAGCCGTGCGCCATGGCAATAATCGCCCGGGTGATCGCCGCGTCCTCGCTGCCTTCCCCCAGACCGCGGATAAACGCCTGATCGATTTTCACGTAATCCACCGGGATGCGTTTGAGGTAGCTCAGGGACGAATACCCGGTGCCAAAGTCATCAATCGCCAACTTAACCCCCAAATCACGCAATTGCTGGAAAGTCGCGATGATGTGCTCGACGCTGTCCAGCAACTGACTTTCGGTGAGTTCCAGCTCGAGGTAGTGCGGCGCCAGACCGGTTTCCTCCAGCACCTGACGCACAAGGCTGACCAGTTTGCCCTGACGCAATTGATGCACCGACAGATTGACCGACACCCGAATCGGCGCAAGCCCCTGACGCTGCCACTCACAGGCTTGCCAGCAGGCCTGACGCAACACGAACTCGCCGATCGGGCCGATCAACCCGGTTTCCTCGGCCAGGCCGATGAAGTCCCCTGGCGGCACACGGCCCATGGTCGGGTGATCCCAGCGCACCAGCGCCTCGGCGGCATTCAACCGACCCGTGGCGAGGCACAGCTTCGGCTGATAAAACACCATCAACTGCTTCTCTTCGATAGCTTTACGCAGCTGATTTTCCAGCTGCAAGCGCTCCAGCGTGCTGGCTTGCAGGCTGTCGGTGTAAAACTGGAAGTTATTTCCGCCCAAGTGCTTGGCGTGCTGCATGGCCATATTTGACTGATGGACCAGCGCGGAAATTTCTCGCGCGTTGTCCGGCAACATACTGATGCCCATGGACGCGCTAACCACCAGTTCATGGCCCTCGACAGTGATCGGCAAGCGCAGCTTGGTCGACAGTCGGGTCGCCACCCGCACCAGGCTCGACAGGTTGCCGTAGGCATTGAACAACACGGCAAACTCATCGCCGGACAAGCGAGCGATGGTGTCTGCTTCAGGCAATGCGTTGACCAGGCGCCGGGCCATTTTCTGCAAGAGCTGGTCGGCGATTTCATGGCCAAGGCTGTCATTGAGCAGCTTGAAACGATCCAGATTGATGTGCAGCAGCGCCAGACTGCGATAGCCGCCCTGGCGCACCCGCTGATGAGCCTCGTTTAGCCGTTCGCGGAACAGTGAACGGTTAGCCAGGCCCGTCAATTCGTCGTAATGCGTCAGGTAACGCATGCGCTCTTCAGATTCGCGCCGGGCCGATAGGTCGGCGAAGAAGCCCACGATATGGCTCACATTTCCCCGAGCATCACGCACCGCGTTCAGTTGCAACCATTGCGGATACAACTCGCCATTCTTGCGGGTTTCTACCAGCTCGCCCTGCCAACTGCCGTGTTGCTCCAGCGCCTGATGAATCGCAGCGTAGTGTCGGCGGGCATCGCGGCTGCACGGCAACTCGACCACGTTGCGTCCAATCATGTCTTCAATGTCATAGCCGGTGACTCGGCTGAAGGCCTGATTGACCGCGATCAACGCGTAATTCGGATCGAAAATCACGATGCCTTCGCTGGCGGCTTCGAACACCGTCGCGGCCAGTTGCCGTTGCTCTTCCAGAGCTTTGCTGACGCTGATGTCGCGACGGGTGCCGACCATGCGGATCACCCGGCCATTTTCGCCGCGCTCAACCGCTCGACCACGGTCTTCGATCCAGACCCAATGGCCATCGCCGTGGCGCACGCGGTACTCAATCTGGTAGTCCTCGCTGCGGCCCTTCAAATGCTCGACCAGCGCGCGCTTGAGCGACGGCAAGTCATCGGGGTGCAGGCGCGGCTTGAGGTGGCGAAGCATCGCCGTCACGAATTCCGGCTCCAGGCCGAACAGCTCCTGAAGCTGGGTGTGATGGACTTCGTCGGTTTGCAGGTTCCAGTCCCACAACCCGAGCTCACTGGCCTTCAACGCCAGCGCCAGACGCGCTTCACTCTTGCTCAGGGCCTGATTGGCAGCGTCCAGCTCCAGGCTGCGCTGGGCAACACGGCTTTCCAGCTCGATCTGAATTTGACGTAGCTCGTCTTCGGCGCGACGGCGCTGGTCGATTTCCTTGGCCAGCTTTTGATTGAGCTGATCGCTGCAGCTTTGCGCCTGCTGCAAGTGTTCGATCAGTGCTTGATTCTGGAAGCGCCGTAACAGTCCGCTATCGATGAGCCGATTGACCTGCCAGGCGACCACACTCAACGCGCCCAGCAATATGAGGCCGAACCAGCCCCAGCCCTGATCTTGCTCATCGCCGCCCCAAAACAGATAGCCGATGGCCGGCAACAGACACGGCAAGGTAAAGGACAGGAACGCCGGCAGGCTGACCGCGTAGGCAACGCTGGCCGAAAGCGCTGCGGCGCCGATCAGGCCGAACACCCAGGCTTGTTGCATGAAGTTATCGGCGGGTACCAGCGCAATGCCGGCGCCGGCCAGGGTCAGGCCGGTCATGGCCGACCCCAGCAAAAACATGCGACGCCAGATCGGATGGGCCTGACGGTTGGGTATCGCCGAATCGAAGGCCGCGACTTGAATCACCCGCAACGCCACCAGCGACAACAGCCACACCAGCCAGACGCTGACCAGGAAGTAACGCTGCGGACTCCAAAGCAAGCCAGCGCAAACCAGACCGTTGATCAACATGAATAACGTGGGTAGTAACGAACCCTGATAAAGCAGACGCGTGCGTTCGACCGCCATTTCCATGGCGTACTGTTTGCGGATAACCCGGGGCTCCACAACGGGGCCCGACAGGTCGGTGCTGAGGGTCATAGGCAATGTTCTTGTTCTTATAATGGTGAGCATGCGCCCGAAACGTCGAGGGAGCATACACAAGCAAATGCCCGGACCAAACTGCCCCAGGTCATAAATAGACCAAAGTATCGACTGCCTGGCCCCGTGTAAAAGCAGCCAAGCGAGCCCCGCCAACGCTTGCAGCCAGTGACTGACCGGTCGTCCTGCACCTATCTTTCATCGGCTAAAACAATGCGGGGTTTGCCCGGTGTGACGCCGCCCCCTAGAATGCCCCGATGCGCGATGATCTCTCCCTTCTGCTGAACTCCCTCAACGATGCCCAACGCCAGGCCGTAGCTGCCTCCGTGGGTCGTCAGTTGGTCCTGGCCGGTGCTGGTTCCGGTAAAACCCGAGTGCTGGTGCACCGTATCGCCTGGTTGATCCAGGTCGAAAACGCCTCGCCCCACTCAATCCTGTCGGTGACCTTCACCAATAAGGCCGCTGCCGAGATGCGCCATCGCATCGAGCAGCTGATGGGTATCAACCCGGCCGGCATGTGGGTCGGCACCTTCCACGGCCTGGCGCACCGCTTGTTGCGGGCGCACTGGCAGGAAGCCGGCCTGAGCCAGACTTTCCAGATTCTCGACAGCGACGACCAGCAACGGCTGGTCAAGCGGGTGATCCGCGAGCTGGGCCTGGACGAACAACGCTGGCCGGCCCGTCAGGCCCAATGGTTCATCAACGGGCAGAAAGACGAAGGTCTGCGTCCGCAACACATTCAAGCCAGCGGCGACCTGTTCCTGGCAACCATGCGCAGCATTTATGAAGCCTATGAGGCTGCATGCCTGCGCGCTGGCGTGATCGACTTCTCTGAATTGCTGCTGCGCGCCCTCGATCTGTGGCGCGATCACCCGGGCTTGCTGGCTCATTATCAGAAACGCTTCCGCCACATCCTGGTAGACGAATTCCAGGACACCAACGCCGTGCAGTACGCCTGGTTGCGACTGCTGGCCAAGGGCGGCGACAGCCTGATGGTGGTCGGCGACGACGATCAGTCGATCTACGGCTGGCGCGGCGCGAAAATCGAGAACATTTATCAGTATTCCGACGATTTTCCGGATGCCGAGACCATTCGTCTGGAGCAGAACTACCGCTCCACCGCCGGCATCCTTAAAGCAGCCAACGCCCTGATCGCCAACAACACGGGACGCATGGGCAAAGAGCTGTGGACCGACGGCGGCGAAGGCGAAGCGATCAACCTGTACGCCGCGTTCAACGAACACGATGAAGCACGCTACGTGGTGGAAACCATCGAAAGCGCGCTGAAAACCGGCTTGGCTCGCAGTGACATCGCGATTTTGTACCGCTCCAACGCCCAATCGCGCGTTTTGGAAGAAGCCTTGTTGCGCGAGCGCATTCCGTACCGCATCTATGGCGGTCAGCGCTTCTTCGAACGGGCAGAAATCAAAAACGCCATGGCCTACCTGCGCTTGCTGGAAGGTCGCGGCAACGATGCAGCGCTGGAGCGGGTGATCAACGTTCCGGCCCGTGGTATCGGTGAGAAAACCGTTGAAGCGATCCGCGACCATGCCCGTCACAGCGATGTATCGATGTGGGAAGCCATGCGTCTGCTGGTGGCTAACAAAGGTCTGACTGGTCGTGCCGCCGGTGCTCTCGGGGCGTTTATCGAACTGATCGAGAACCTCGCCGCCAAGTGCATGGAAATGCCGCTGCATCTGATGACCCAGACCGTCATCGAGCAGTCCGGTCTAATCGCCTATCACGAAGCGGAAAAAGGCGAGAAAGGCCAGGCACGGGTAGAAAACCTTGAGGAACTGGTCAGCGCCGCGCGCAACTTCGAAAACGCTGAAGAAGACGAAGACCTGACGCCACTGGCGGCGTTCCTCGGTCACGCGTCACTGGAGGCCGGAGATACTCAGGCCGACGAGCACGAAGACAGCATTCAGTTGATGACGTTGCACAGCGCCAAGGGTCTGGAATTCCCTTACGTGTTCCTGGTGGGCATGGAAGAAGGCCTGTTCCCGCACAAGATGAGCCTTGAAGAACCGGGTCGTCTTGAAGAGGAGCGCCGTTTGGCCTATGTCGGTATCACCCGGGCCATGCAGAACCTGGTGATGACCTATGCTGAAACCCGACGCCTGTACGGCAGCGAGACTTACAACAAGGTGTCGCGTTTCGTACGTGAAGTGCCGAAAGGCCTGATCCAGGAAGTTCGGCTGTCCAACAGCGTCAGCCGTCCGTTCGGCGGAGGCCAGCAGCAGAGCTCCAGCAGCCTGTTTGGCGGTAGCGAGATCCCGGATACCGGGTTCAGCCTCGGCCAGGCCGTACGGCATTCGGTGTTTGGCGACGGTGTGATCCTGAACTTCGAAGGTGCCGGGGCTCAGGCTCGGGTGCAGGTGAACTTCAGCGAAGGCAGCAAGTGGCTGATGCTGGGTTACGCAAAGCTGGAAGCGATTTAAAGCCTGCCCGAAAAGCTTTTCTGTGGGAGCGAGCTTGCCCGCGATGAACGATAGCGCAGTGTTTCAGACATACCGCTGCGCCCCAAATCGCGAGCAAGCTCGCTCCCACAGGGTTTTGTGTTGCATCCACTCTGTGTGCTGATACGTTGATCTATAAAGGCGCGACAACATGGGCTCAGGCTTCTTTTCTTCCTGGACATTCTGGGCCCTGATGTCGGCAGCCTTTGCCGCCATGACCGCCATTTTCGCGAAAATCGGCATCGAAAACGTCAACTCCGACTTTGCCACCCTTCTGCGCACCATGGTGGTATTGGTCAGTCTGGCCTTGATTTTGTACGCCACGGGCCAATATCAGTCATTAGGATCGATCTCTGCCAGGAGCTACCTGTTCCTGCTGCTGTCGGGACTTGCCACCGGTGCCTCGTGGATCTGCTACTTCCGCGCACTGAAACTGGGGCCAGCCTCACTGGTCGCTCCGGTGGACAAGCTCAGCGTGGTACTGGTGGCGGTGCTCGGCGTGATCCTGCTGGGCGAAAAACTCGACCTGCGTCAATGGGGTGGAATCGGCCTGATTACAGCCGGTGTGGTGATGCTGGCGCTGCGCCGCTAGGCCACCTTCCTACAGAACTTATCAACTTATCCTACGGACCAAAGTTAACAGGCCTTATTGCGCTGACTGAAGCTGAACACAACCTGTCAGGCAAAAGCCCGAAACACTCTGCCGCTAGCCAGTAACACTTCAGCTGTGCAACATGGCGCGCGTGCCATCCACAAATGGGAATTCCCTTTATGAAACGTTTTCTTAGCATCGCCATGGCGTTGTGCATCGGCCTGACGATGAGCCTCGACGCCAACGCCAAGCGCTTTGGTGGCGGCAAGAGCTCCGGCGCTGCGCCGACTCACCAGACCAGCCAAATGGCGCCTTCTTCTGCCGCAGGTGGTGCTGCCGCCACTGCGGGCGCGGCCGGTGCCGCTGGCGCTGCCGCCAAAGCCGGCGGTGCTTCGCGCTGGCTCGGCCCTCTGGCCGGCATCGCAGCCGGTGGTCTGTTGGCCTCCATGTTCATGGGCGGCGGCTTCCAGGGCATGCAGATCTTCGACATCCTGATCATGGCGGTCATCGCCTTCCTGATCTTCCGCTTCATCGCCGCTCGTCGTCGCAAGCAGCAGGAACACATGGCTCCAGCTGGCGCACCGATGCAGCGTGAAGTGTTCGAGCAGAAGCCAACGGCCATGGGTTCAGTCTTCGGCGGCTCGGCAGCACCGGTTGCCGCTCGCCCGGTAATCAATGCTCCGGCCTGGTTCAATGAGAAGAACTTCATTGAAGCGGCCCGCAACCACTTCCAGTCCCTGCAGCAACACTGGGACGCCAACGAAATGGACAAGATCGCCGAGTTCGTGACCCCGCAACTGCTCGAGTTCCTCAAGCGCGAACGTGCCGATCTGGGCGAAGGTTTCCAGTCCACCTACATTGACAACCTCAATGTTCAACTGGACGGCGTGGATGATCGCGCCGACAAGACCATCGCCACCCTGACCTTCACCGGTGTGTCGAAGACCTCGCGTTTCGACCAGGGCGAAGTGTTCAGCGAAAGCTGGAACATGGAACGTCCGCAGGGCGAGAACCAGCCTTGGCTGGTCGCCGGTATCCGCCAGAACGGCTGATCCCTCCTGCGTTAAGCATGCTGTAACGAAAACCCCGGCCTTGCCGGGGTTTTTCTATTTCACGGTTGCATCTATAGCGAGCTACTGTATAAACCGCCCCAACTAAACCGCGCCATCAAGCAAGAGGATCCCGGACGTGGAAGAAATCATCGAACAACTGCGTGAAGCCAACGAACCGGTACCGGTCCCCTTGGAGTTGCCCGACGAAGATCAATTGGTGGAAATCGAAGAACAGCTGTTCATCGACATTCCGTTTGTCTTCAGAGAGTTTTTGCTGACCGTCAGCGACGTCGTCTATGGCAGCCTGGAGCCGGTGACCGTTACCGACCCGCAATCCCACACCTACCTGCCGGACGTTGCTGCCAACGCCTGGGATGCGGGTGTTGATCGCAGCATGATTCCGATCTGCCAGGACGGTGACAACTACTACCTGGTCGAAGAAGACGGCACCGTGGTGCTGTGGTTGGCCGAAGAAGAGCTGATCGCCGAAGAAACCTGGGAATCGGTGTGGCACTGGGCGCGGGATGTCTGGCTGGAAAGCTGAGACGTCTGACGCGCCACAGGGTTAATGCCCGGACGAATCCTTGTGGTTGTCCAGTGTTTCGAGTAACGCCACCTGCATCCGCGTGTGCACGCGGATGAACCAGCGCCAGAGCAGCGCCGCTACAGCGGCCGCGACGACGACGATCAGCACCAGCAACTTGTTGGTCGGCAGAATACTGGCCGACAAGGCTGCCAGCAGCAGAAAAATCACCAGCAGCGAGAGGATCGGGATCACTTCGGCGATCACCCGACGCACTCGTTGCGTGTGGCGGCCGGCCATCTCCGGCTTCACGCCCATCTCCGCCAACAGCATCGAGAGCGCCTTGAGCTTGCGATAGGCGGCGATCAGGAACGGCAGCGACAACAGCAACGCCCCGCCCCAAATCAACGCTTTCTGCCAGCTCGGGTCGCCGATCCAGTCTTGCAGGTAAGCGGACATGCGCTCGGCGAAAAAAGCACCCGAGAAGAAGATCGCAATCACCAGCGCCAGATTGACTCCCACCTGCAACAGAATCCGCCGAATCATCGACGCCAGCAGCGCGCCCTCGCCCTGAGGCTGGATGCTGCGCAGCCATTCGCCGTACATCCCCAATACCCTGCCCAGTCGCTTCGGCATCACCGCGGCAAGCTTGACCGACAGCGGATCAGCCGCGCGGATCAGGTAGGGTGTCAGCAACGTGGTGATCACCGAGACGGCAACCGCGACCGGGTAAAGGAAGTTGCTGGTGACCTGCAACGTCATGCCCAGCGCCGCGATGATGAAAGAAAATTCGCCAATCTGCGAAAGCCCCATCCCTACTCGAAGTGAGGTGCGTCCATCATTACCAGCGATAAAGGCGCCAAGGCCGCAAGAGAACATTTTGCCCAGCACCACGGCCACGGTGATCACCGCAATCGACCACGCGTATTGCAGCAGGATCATCGGATCGAGCATCAACCCGATGGCGACAAAGAAGATCGCGCTGAACAGGTCGCGAACCGGTTCGATCAAGCGTTCGATTTTTAGCAATTGCCGGGATTCAGCCATGATCGCGCCAATCAGGAAGGCACCGAGCACCATGCTGTACTCGAGTTTGACCACCAGCAAACAGAAGCCGAAACACAGGCCTAACACCGTGATCAGCAGCATTTCATTGCTTTCGAACTTCGCCACGTAAGCCAGCAATCGCGGCACCAACAGGATGCCGATGACCAGTGCGACAATCATGAACAGCGAGAGCTTGCCGACCGTGGAAAATACTTCGCCGGAACTGACCGTGCCGCTGACCGCGATGCTCGACAGCAAGGCGATGATGCCGATACCAAGGATGTCTTCAACAATCAGCACGCCGAAAATCAGCTGCGCGAAGCGCTCGTTCTTCATCTTCAGATCGTTGAGCGCCTTAACGATGATGGTGGTTGAGGAAATCGCCAGGATCGCGCCAAGGAACAGCGAGTCCATGGTGTTCCAATCGAACCAGCGACCGATTTCGTAGCCGATCCAGATCATCAGCACGATTTCCATAAACGCCGCAATGAACGCTGTGGCGCCGACCTTGAACAGCTTGCGCAGGCTGAACTCCAGGCCCAGGCAGAACATCAGGAAAATCACCCCGAGTTCGGCGAGGGTCTTGATGGTTTCTTCATCGTGAATCAGGCTGAACGGCGGGGTGTGCGGCCCGATGATGAAGCCGGCGACGATGTAGCCGAGTACCACCGGTTGTTTGAAGCGATGAAACAGCACGGTCACCACACCCGCGATCAACATGATCACTGCCAGATCTTGAATGAAACTGATGGCGTGCATGGTGTGGGGCTCCTTGGGTGACATTGCTCAATCGACAGACGTAGGAAAGGTCTGTTCGAGCAAGGTAAAAAATCCACTTTCCGCGTGGGAATTACCCTTGAGAAGGGGCTTTTGAAGGGTAACACCGCGACTTCCGGCAGAAAGGCGGTGCAATATATGGAAACAGATCGATCCGGGCGTGACGGCAGCCACCCGCCCGGCGTCCCGATAACTGTTGGTTTGAAAAAGCTGACGAGGCACCCGCAGAGGTGCCGCCCTCCCGAAATTCTGCCTTGAACCGTGAGAACGCTATGGAACCCGGAAACGCACAACTGTCGATGACGGTATTGATGACCCCCGACATGGCCAACTTCTCTGGCAATGTCCACGGCGGTACCTTGCTCAAATACCTCGACGAAGTGGCCTACGCGTGCGCCAGCCGTTATGCCGGTCGCTACGTAGTGACCCTGTCAGTGGACCAGGTGATTTTCCGCGAGCCGATTCATGTCGGCGAACTGGTGACCTTTCTGGCCTCGGTCAATTACACCGGCAACACCTCCATGGAGGTGGGCATCAAGGTGGTGACCGAGAACATCCGCGAGCGTTCGGTGCGCCACACCAACAGCTGTTTCTTCACCATGGTCGCAGTGGATGACGACCGCAAACCGGCTGCTGTACCGCCACTGCAACCGCAGAACAGCGAAGACAAACGCCGCTTCATGCAAGCCCAGCAACGTCGGCAGATTCGTCAGGAGCTGGAAAAGCGCTATCAGGACATCAAGGGCGACGCCTGATATCGACAAGGTCGCAGCCAGTGCAAAGGCTGCGATTTTTTCTGCGAATGTTGTTACAAACTGATCGCCGTCGCCTCGAACCGCACCCGCGGGTGGGAAATCCGGTCCTGAGCCCGTACCAGTTCCAGCTCATAGCTGGAGCAAGCCTGGGTTTCCAGCAGCACTTCATGTACCGCCGACGCGGCGAATTCGAAAGCCGCCACCAGGCTATCGCCCAACAGTACGCGAGCCAGAAACAGTCCGGAGGTCAGGTCGCCGACGCCCACCGGCTGACGCGGGAACGCCAGCAGCGGACGGCGCAAATGCCAGCTGTCTTCGGCCGTCACCAGCAACATCTCGAAAACATCCCCCGGTTTACCGGGATAGTCCAGATGCTTGACCAGCACAGCCTTCGGACCACGCGCCAGCAATGCTCGCGCCATGGCCAGGCAATCAAATAACGATTGCGGCTTGCGCCCCGAAAAGCTGTCCAGCTCCAGCTGGTTTGGGCACATGAAGTCCGCCACGGCAGCCGCCTCCTCCAGCAGAAAATCGCTGACTTCCGCGGGCACGCTGCAACCCTTCTCCGGATGGCCCATCACCGGGTCACACAGATACAGTGCCTTGGGATTCATCGACTTGATCCGTGCCACACCTGTCAGGATCGCCCGGCCCTGGGCAGCACTGCCGAGATAGCCAGACAGCACGGCGTCGCAGTTGCCCAGTTCGCCAATCGCCGCGATGCCTTCGATCAGGTCGGGAATCTGATGCGGTGCCAGCACTTCACCGGCCCACTGGCCGTACTGGGTGTGGTTGGAGAACTGCACCGTATTGAGCGGCCAGACATTCACCCCGACCCGCTGCATCGGGAAAACCGCGGCGCTGTTGCCAGCGTGGCCGAACACCACGTGGGACTGGATGGCGAGCAGATGGGGCGTACGTTTCATGCGGTGGGTTTTCCGTCAAACGATTGAAATTCAAGCCGCGCAGTATGCGACTAAACGCAGCCTGTACGACAGACCGGCGACGCAGTTAAGCTGACACCATCTTGTTGGAGCAACGTGTTGATGCTGACCCTTGGAAATATCTTCGTCCTGATGCTGCTTGCCACCGGTGGCGCGTGGTTATGGCACAACCATGGCTTGCGTGAGCGCGCGCTGGAGCGGGTCAAGCTGCATTGCACCAAGCTCGGAATCGAGCTGCTGGACGGCAACGTGGCCTTGAAGAAGATTGCGTTCATTAAAGACGCCAACGGCCGCCGGCGCCTCGCCCGTGTGTATAACTTCGAATTCACCGTGACCGGTGAAAGCCGTCACAACGGCACCATCACCCAGTTCGGCGCCCACAGTGCCCAGATTGAACTGGCGCCCTACCCGATGCCGTCCGACGACACGCCTGCGGTGGCCGAAGTAGTGAAACCGCGCGCCGAGGTGATCGAGATGAGCCAGTGGCGGCAAGAACACACTAAATGGCGTCCTTGATTCAAGTCTTGCTCGACCGGCAGTCGGCTAGATCTCTTTGTAATGAAGCTACATCCTGCGGCTCACTGAAAATCAGCTCGATGCGCGAATCACGCCGCCATTCGCTGGGCAGCCAATCCAGCACCGAGTTTTCCAGCGCATTCGCCGAAACCCAACCGTCGATGCTGTGGATAACCAGCTTCGCCCGCCGCCAGGCAAGGCTTTCAAGCCAACGGCCAAGACGCGTCGCATCGAAAGTCTGACTCGGATGCCAGCGCCACCCAACACTCCAGCCGCCCTGCTGCTCCTGGCTCAAGCAAATTGGCAGCGCAGGATCGGTCCAGACGGCCGGCAGCTGTGCCAATCCTTTGGGTGCAACGAAGTTATCCACACCCGCTACAGCCTGAACCCCAAGCCCTGGTAACTCACTCAATGGCAACGCGGCCTGCTGCGTCCAGTACAACGGACGCGCCGGCAACTGGGCGGCGATTCGCAGGCGATCAGCATCGTCGATATTTTCGGCTTTATTCATCAGCAACAACCCGGCGCTGTTCAGTGCGTCCTGTTGCGCCACCGGCAGCGGTTTACCGGCAGCAAGTGCCTGGGCGTCCAGCACCAGCACGCAGGGTTGAACAGCCAATACGCCTTGCCACGGCGCCTCACTCAACTGCCTGAGCAATTGCGCCGGATGCCCCAGCCCGGAGGGTTCGATAAACAGCCGATCCGGCCGCGCCTTGCGCAGCAAACGCCCGAGGCCGATCTGAAACGGCGCACCATTCACGCAACACAAACAGCCCCCGGCCACTTCACCCAGTGCGATACCATCGGCGTCTCGGGTCAGCAACGCAGCGTCGAGGCCAATCTGGCCGAATTCGTTGATCAGCACCGCCCAACGCTCATTCGCCGGCCGCTGCGCCAGCAGGTGCTTGATCAGGCTGGTCTTGCCGGCGCCCAACGGACCGGCGATGACGTGAGTGGGAATGTTCTGCAACATGGTCGAAAGTTTCTGAGGAGGTAAGAATGCGGTTGATGGGATTGTCGTTGCTCCTGGCGCTCACTTCAGGTGAGGCGCTGGCTCAAGCCTGCGTGGTACATAGCACGGCTGCGCGACTCGACGTGAAAGTCTGCCAGCAGAACCGCAACATTCCGGAAAAACTGTTCGCCGATGGATTCTGCCAGCCGAACCTTCCTGGCCAGAAAGTCGAGGTGCAGTACGTCGACCAATGCCCCACCGGCGCGTTCGGCGTGTGCAGCAACGCCCAAGTCGCCAATATGCCTTACCGGCAGGATATTCACTATTACGGCGTAGCCACGGATGCGGCGTATTTGAAGCCGTTTTGTGAAGCCCAAAGCCAGGGAACCTGGCTCAAGCCGTGAGCCGCTAGCTCAGCCAGTCGAGCGTCAGGATCAGACGCCGCTCACCGGACGCAAGCTGTGGCGACCGGTGAATAAGGCCGAAGCCTTCGTTGCCATGCCATTTCTCGCCTTTGAGCAACGCCACTTCGCCGCTGGCGATCTGCTCGATCAACGAATCGTCCTGGGGTTCGGCTTCGGCGTTGCCCAGTTGTCGGCGATCCATCGCACCTTCCTTCAGCCACTGGCTGCCGATCCCGCAATACGTGGTGATCAGCCGCACCGGCACGTGATCGACGTGGAAACGCGGACACATGGCCTTGTCCAGGACCCGCAGGCGCAGGCCGACATGCTTGGCGCCCAGCAAACAGGCGAAAGCACTGACCAGCCAGGAGACGTCGGCGATGAAACCTTCGTAACCTTCGAGATCGCTGAAACCTGAGGCCAATCCATGAAGATTGGGTTCGGTATCAGCGCTGGGCAGTTCCAGGACCAGCGACTCGGCCAACGGCTTGTTCAGGGACAGCAGCAAACGCCCGAAATCAGCGATGTGCGCCGGCAGTTGGCGACGCCAAACGACGAGGTTTACGCCGTCATCCAATATTCGGGTCAGCGCTTGCGGCGCCTCACCTTGAACCTGATAAATGATCGGCCGCATTTTCAGACCGGGTGCCAACATCAGGCTGCCGCCTCTTCATGCCACGGGCCAAATGGATCCGACAGCAATCGCCAGCCCCCGACGCCTAACGCCATTTCATCGTCGGTCAGCAGGCAATTGTCGAGTTCGTTGGTGAGTTGCGCAAAGTCGATGTTCTGGCCGATGAACACCAGTTCCTGGCGGCAATCGCCAGCGGTTGCGGTCCAGTTTTCCATGATCCCGGCGGTGCTTTCTTCGTCCTGCGGCCATTGGGTTTTCGGCACAAAACGCCACCAGCGCCCGGCGAAACCATGGCGCATCAATCCGCCGGCCTGGGACCAGCTACCGGCGTCCATGTGCTTGCTGGCCAGCCAGAAGAAACCCTTGGAGCGCAGCAGTTTGCCGTTCACCCACGGGCGGTCGATGAAGCTGTAAAAACGTTGCGGATGAAACGGTCGGCGTGCTCGGTAGGCTGTCGAGGCGATGCCGTATTCCTCGGTTTCGGGCACGTGTTCGCCACGCAATTCCTGTAGCCAGCCCGGCGCCTGAGCGGCCTTCTCGAAGTCGAAACGACCGGTATTGAGGATTTTCTTGAGCGACACTTCGCCCATCACCATCGGAATGATTTCCGCTTGGGCGTTAAGCCGTTCGAGGATCGCGATCAACTCCTGGCGTTCGCTGCTGCTGATCAAGTCGATCTTGCTGATCAGAATCACGTCGGCGAATTCGATTTGCTCGATCAACAGGTCGGTGATCGAGCGTTCGTCCTCTTCACCCAAGGTTTCACCACGGGATGCGAGGCTTTCGGCGGCCTGATAGTCGAGCAGGAAGTTCATGCCATCGACCACTGTGACCATGGTGTCGAGCCGGGCGACGTCGGCCAGGCTCTGCCCTTCTTCATCGCGGAAGGTGAAGGTTTCCGCCACGGGCATTGGCTCGGAAATGCCGGTGGATTCGATCAACAAATAATCAAAGCGACCCTCCTTGGCGAGTTTGCTCACCTCTTCCAGCAAGTCTTCGCGCAAGGTGCAGCAAATGCAGCCATTGCTCATCTCCACGAGTTTTTCTTCAGCACGGTTCAGGCTGACATCGCGCTGAACTTCGCTGCCATCGATGTTGATTTCGCTCATATCATTGACGATCACTGCGACCCGCAAATTTTCGCGATTACGTAGTACGTAATTAAGAAGTGTACTTTTTCCGGCACCGAGAAAGCCCGACAGGACGGTCACGGGGAGACGATTGGGCATCAGGTATTCCTCACAAAGATGCCCGGTCGCAGTGTCGGGCTTAACTTGATGTTATAGTATAACAACACAATCAAGCCACTCTCCTCTTGCCCACGATGACAAATGGCACGATGCTCAAGCCCGTTCGGTCCGTGAGAAATCCTATGCGTGTAGCCCTGAAAATAACGCTGATAAGCTTTTCGCTGCTGGTCGCTGTCGACGCCTGGGCGCAAATCCCGAGCCTGGCCAAATGCACCCGAAGCGCCAATCTGCTGGCCTGCGTGGATAGCGACGGCAACGCCTACAGCGTCAACACCGTCGGAAGCACGATCTATCTGCGGGGCTTCGAAGCAGCCGGAAAACGCCATTGGGCACAGACCAACAGTCGCTATGGACAACTCACGTTCTTCACTGGGCTCGCTTCCGATGGCGAGGCCTGGGTCGGCTACAACCGTCGCGTCGGCTGGACCACGATCAATCGGTTTTCCAGTTCCGGTGGCAGCAGTGGCAAGTTCACCTGTAGCCGAATTGCGGGATGTTAGCCAGCGACTTCAGCACCGCAAATCCCGCTTGTTCCACGCGCTTCTGATGCAGTGTGGTGATGCCCGCCAGACTGCCAAGCACCGTGCTGCCCAACTGCAAACTGGCGGCGAAGGCCGCGCTGGCCAGGATCAGGTTCAACAACTGACGTCTGTGCATGATGAAAGCCTGTTCATGAAAAAGGCATGGCCGATTTTGATGTAATAACATAACATTCGAAATCGACTCTCACGATGGACCTGCTCATGAATGCGCTGACTCTGCCGGATATCGCTGCGCAGGCCTCACGCCAAGCCCTGCCACTCGACTGGGTGGGCATGTGCGGCATTGCTCTTCCTGTTTTGTTCGATGGCCAACGGCTGAGTGCGAAAGCCGACGCGGGCGTTAGCCTCGATGATGGAGAGGCGCGCGGGATTCATATGTCGCGGCTGTACTTGGCGCTGGAAATGCTCGAGCAAGAAAACCTGACGCCCGCCTTGTTGCGGCGAGTTTTGCAACGTTTTCTCAAGACTCATGAAGGACTGTCCAACAGCGCGTACTTAAAAATCCACACCGATTTACTGCTCAAAAGACCGGCGCTGGTCAGTCCATTGGCCGGCTGGAAAACCTATCCAGTGAGCATCGAAGCACATTTGAAAAACGCGATGTTCCACGTGGAACTAAAAATCGACGTGCCTTATTCCTCGACCTGCCCGTGTTCGGCCGCGCTTTCCCGGCAACTGATTCAGCAGCAATTCGTCGATGACTTCGCCAACAAGCCGCTGCAACATGCCGATGTGTTGGCTTGGCTCGGCTCCACAAAAGGCATCGTCGCAACGCCTCACAGCCAACGGAGCACTGCAAGATTGCGGCTTCGAGTGGACGACTATCTGGAAGACTTGCCGCTGATCGCGCTCATCAACGACGCTGAAGCGGCCCTCGGTACCGCCGTACAAACAGCGGTAAAACGCGCCGACGAACAAGCCTTCGCGCTGGCCAACGGTCAGAACCTGATGTTCTGTGAAGACGCCGTCCGACGTTTGAACCTGGCGTTAAAACGCTCCCCCGGCATCAACGCCTTCCACATACGAGTCGTCCACGCGGAAAGCCTCCACGCCCACGATGCCGTCGCCGAAAGCCGCTGGAATTGGGAGGCCGCATGATTCATTGCCAAGCCTTGCGTTGGGGCGCACCTGGCCAGCCACTGACTCCATCCGTGGAATTCGAACTGGCCAAAGGAAGTCTGACCGCCGTAATCGGTGCCAATGGCTCGGGTAAAAGTAGCCTGCTGAAAGTCATCGCTGGCTTGCAAAAACCGCTGACCGGCAAAGTCATCCTGGATGCTCCACGCAAGGGCAGCCTCTCGTTCCTTGCACAGCAACAACACCTGGATCGCCAATTTCCCATCAGCCTGCAAGAGTTAGTGGCCGCCGGTTTCTGGGGTAGCACGCAGTCTCCCGAGATACGCAGACAACGCCTCAAAGCCGTGCTGGAAAACTGGTGTCTGAGCGGACTGGAACAGCGCCCATTGATGGCCTTGTCCGGCGGCGAATTACAGCGTGCCTTGCTCGCCCGTTTGAGCCTCGCCGACACACCATTGCTATTGCTCGACGAACCCCACGCCGCCCTCGACGAGCTCGGTCAGGCACTGCTCTGGAAACACATTCACGCCTGGCATGCCGAAGGTCGAACCCAGCTGATCGTGTGCCATGACCTGGCCGCCGTTCGCCAACACATTCCTCAAACGTTGCTGATCAAAAGCAGCGGCTGCGTCCTCGGGTCGAGCGTTGATCTGATCCACCAACAACCACATACGCGGGTGGCCTGATGCTCGCTACCGCTCATCTTTGGCAACCGTTCCACGAGTTCGTGTTCATGCGTCGAGCGCTGCTGGGTGGATTGGTCCTGGCGTGCAGCACCGCACCGTTGGGCGTGTTTCTGATCCTGCGACGGATGAGCCTGATCGGCGACGCGGTGGCTCACGGCATTCTGCCGGGGGCCGCGTTGGGCTTCTGGTTCGCCGGATTGAGTCTGCCGGCGCTGACCGTCGGCGGCCTCGGTGCCGGTCTCGGCATGGCCGGACTCGCCGCCTGGATCACCCGTCGCACCGGCCTGCGGGAAGACGCCAGTCTCGCCGCGATCTACCCGATCTCCCTTGCCTGCGGTGTGCTGATCCTCGGCATCGCCGGCAAACGTCTGGACCTGTTGCACCTGTTGTTTGGCTCGGCACTGGCGGTCGATGGCCCGACGCTGACCGGCATGTTCTGGGTCTCCGGCTTCAGCCTGATCGCCATGGCGTTCATCTACAGACCGCTGTTGCTGGACACCCTCGACCCACTCTTTCTGCAAACCGTCAGCCGACTCGGTCCCTTGGCCCACGGCGTATTTCTAACCCTGGTGGTGCTGAATCTGGTGATCGGTTTTCAAGCCATCGGTGCGCTGATGGTGGTCGGTTTGATGATGTTGCCCGCCGCTGCTTCTCGCTTCTGGAGCCGTCGCTTGCCGACGTTAATGGCCATCGCCGCCCTGCTCGGCTGCCTCTCGGTGTGGCTCGGACTGTTGCTGTCGTTCTACTACTCGCTCCCCAGTGGCCCGGCGATCGTGCTGGTGGCTGGCGGTTTGTATCTGCTGTCCGTGGTGTTCGGACCGGTGCATGGCTTGCTGCGCCGCCCGCCTTTGCTCACATCCTGATGAGGTGTTACCCGATGCGCGTTTTACTCGTGCTGTTCAGTTTGATGCTGTCGATGTCGCTGTCTGCTGCGGAAAAACTTCAGGTAGTCACCAGTTTCAGCATTCTCGCCGACATGACCCATCAAGTCGGCGGCGACCATATCCAGATCACCAACATGGTCGGCCCGGATGCCGATGCTCACACGTACGAGCCGACGCCGGACGACGCCAAGGCGTTGCTCAAAGCCAAACTCATCATCAAAAACGGCTTGGGTTTCGAGCCATGGCTGGACCGCCTGGTGACCAGCACTGAGACCCAAGCGCCAGTGATCAGCGCGAGCCACGGCGTCATCCCGCGCTCCCTGGATGAAGAGGGCGAGACGATTCCCGACCCGCATGCCTGGCACAATCTGGCGAACGCTGAGCTGTATATCAGCAACATCAGCAAGGCGCTGATCGCCGCCGACCCGACGAATAAAGCCGACTACGAACGCAACAGTCAGGCCTACCTGAAACAGATCTACGCGCTGCTCGCCGAAGCCAAGACCAAACTCGGTTCGCTGCCACCGCGCAATCGCAAAATCGTGACGTCCCATGACGCCTTCGGTTATCTCGGTCAGGCTTACGGCATCGACTTCATGGCGCCTCAAGGTCTGTCCACTGAACGAGAACCGTCAGCCGCCGAAGTCGCCGCACTGATCACCCAGATACGCCAGGCCAAGGTCAAAGCGGTGTTCATGGAAAACATCAAGGATGCACGCCTGCTCAAGCAGATTGCCGATGAAAGCGGCGCGCACATCGGTGGCACGTTGTACTCCGATGCGCTAGCGGCGACCGGTCCGGCCAGCACCTTCGTCGGGATGTTCGAGTACAACCTCAACACCCTGTACGACGCGTTGGGCAAGCCATGATCCGCAAGAATCCTTCGGGTGATTTGCCCCTGATTGCCGAGTCAGCGTACGTGGACAACACCGCCATCATCTGCGGCAAAGTAGTGATCGGCGAGAACGTCTTCGTCGGTCCTTACGCGGTGATTCGTGCCGACGAAGTGGATACCTCAGGAGAGATGGAGCCGATCACCATCGGCGCCAATTCGAACATCCAGGATGGCGTGGTGATCCACTCCAAGTCCGGCGCGGCAGTGACCATCGGCGAGTTCAGCTCCATCGCCCACCGCTCGATCGTTCATGGTCCGTGCAAGGTTGGCGACCGGGTGTTTATCGGGTTCAACAGCGTGCTGTTCAACTGCATAGTCGGCGACGGTTGCGTGGTGCGGCACAACTCGGTGGTCGATGGTCGCGACCTGCCCGAAGACTTCTATGTGCCCTCCACCACCCGCATCGGCCCGAATACAGATCTGTCGCAGTTCCCACCGGTGAGCGTCAGCGCCTCGGAGTTTTCCGAGGACGTGGCGCGCACCAACGTCGACCTGGTGCGCGGCTACAAAGCCCTGCAGAACGAGTTCTGACCATGAGCAGCGTGCTGATTCGCAATGCCCGGCTGGTGAACGAAGGCCGTGAGTTTGACGGTGATCTGTTGGCGAGCAACGGTCGAATCGTGAAGATCGCCAGCAGCATCCACGGTGAAAATGCCGACGTGGAAATCGATGCACAAGGGCGATGGCTGTTGCCCGGAATGATCGACGACCAAGTGCACTTCCGCGATCCAGGCTCGCCAGACAAGGGCAGCTTCTACACCGAATCGCGGGCTGCGGTGGCCGGTGGCATCACCAGCTTCATGGACATGCCCAACACTAATCCGGCGACCCTGACCCTCAGCGCACTGACCGACAAAAAGCGCCGAGCGGCGATCAGCTCCGTCGCCAATTACGGCTTTCACTTCGGCGTGAGCAACGACAATCTCGATACCGTTGCCAGGCTCAATCCCTGTGAAGTAGCCGGAGTCAAAGTGTTCATGGGCGCCTCGACCGGCAACATGCTGGTCGATGACCCACGGATTCTTGAACGGTTATTCGCCGAGGTGCCAACCCTTTTGTTGGCCCACTGCGAGCACACGCCCAGCATCGACGCCAATGCCGCGAACCTGCGTGACTTGTTCGGCGAACACATTCCAGCTGCGGCCCACCCGCTGATCCGCAACGCCGAGGCCTGCTTTCGCTCCTCTTCGATGGCCGTAGAGCTGGCCAGACGTCACGGCACCCGACTGCACGTTCTGCACCTGACCACCGCCCGCGAGCTGGCGTTGTTCGAAGACAAGCCGCTGGCACAGAAACGCATCACCGCCGAAGTCTGCCTGCACCACTTGCTGTTCGATGACCGGAATTACCTTGGCCTCGGCAACCTGATCAAGTGCAACCCGGCGATCAAAACCCAGGCCGATCGCGATGCCTTGCGCGAAGCATTGCTGAGCCATCGGCTCGACGTGATCGGCAGCGATCACGCGCCACACACTTGGGCCGAAAAACAGCTGCCCTACAGCCAGGCACCTTCCGGGTTGCCGTTGGTGCAACACGCCCTGCCCGCGTTGCTGGAACTGGTCGCGGATGAAGTGTTGCCGATCACCACGCTCGTGGCCAAGACCAGTCACCGGGTCGCCGATCTGTTCGCGATTCCCGACCGCGGTTATCTGCGCGAAGGCTATTGGGCCGACCTCGTTCTGATCAAACCCGAACCCGGCGGTGTCGCCGTTGCCCAACAGCCGATCCTGTCTCAATGCGGCTGGACGCCTTTTGCCCAATGGCGTTTTCGCCACAGCGTCAGCACCACGATCGTCTCGGGTCAAATTGCCTGGCATGACAAACTACTTAATGACAACTGCCAGGGTTTACCTCTACGGTTTATGCGCTAGCACTCGAGAGCACCGACATGATTCACATCACCCTGAGCGATGGTTCATTGCGTGAATACGACCAGCCACTGTCGGTGTACGAACTCGCCGCGAGTATCGGACCCGGGCTGGCAAAAGCAGCAGTCGCAGGTCGAGTAGACGGCATATTGGTGGACTGTGAGTTCATGATCGAGGCCGATGCCCGGGTCAGCATCGTCACGCCTCAAGAGCCCGATGGGCTGGAGATCCTTCGACGCTCCTGTGCACTGATGCTGGCCATGGCCGTTAAACAACTCCATCCTCAGGTGCAACTGCATGCAGGGACGGCGCTGGGCGACGGGTTCTTTCAGGCGTTTTCTACCGACCGTCCCCTTATGCAGACAGACCTGCCACTGATCGAGGCTCGCATGCAGACTCTGGCGGCGACCAATCACTCGATTCGCCGTCAAGGAAAGACGCCGCTGTATCGCCTGGGGAACTTCGAATCTTCGACGGTTGGCCCACATGTCCCCACCACCAAAGTGCTGCAAGCATTCACCCTCGACCACATCAGCGGTACGTTGCCGCAACGGATATACGGTACGTGCTGGTCCTGCCAACAGGAGCTCGATAACTGGCGGACGCCGCCACACGTCATGATCGTCAGCATGGACGAACGTCAGGCGGATTATGCGCAGTCGGTGACTGAGGTATTGCGTCGAAGTGGCGTGCGCGCCCGCGCGGATCTACGTCACGAGAAAGTCCGCCAAAAGATTCGCGAGCACAGTCAGCACGTACCGTATCTGGTGGTGATTGGGGAGAAAGAACAGGAAGGTGGATTTGTCAGTGTGCGCAGCCGCACCGGGGAAGACTTCGGGAGGATGGCGATAGACGCGGTGTGCGAGTGGTTGAATCAAGCCCGCCCCCACACGGCCATGTAGGGAGCGGACCTGTTGGCGAAGCTTTTAAGCCCTCGGCTTGACGGTCCCGCAATCCTGCCCCAACCACACGGCGCGGCTATCGAGGCTGCCCTTCTGCTGAATACCGGTGGCGTTGAACGTGCCATTAACCTTGGTGGTGAACTCACGATCACTGAGGAAAGTGGCGACACCGGTGCCCTGCGCTTTCGGACAGCTGAAGCGGAATTTCCACTGATTCCCGCTGCGGTCGGTGATTTCCTGCTTGCAGCCCGACTGTGGATCGGTCAGCGGAATGTCGTTGGTCTTCACCTGTTCTGGCGTCAAGCAAGCCCGAATCCCCTTGCCGCCCATGGTGATGCCCTGCTTCTCCAGCTGCGCACGCTGTGCCGGGGTCATCTGGCCCTGCAACTGGCCAAGGATCAACTGCAAATCCGGGAGATTCTGGTCATCGACCTTCATGTTGCTTGTGGTCATTTCCCACAAGCCGGGCTGCAGCATCTGCGCCTGAGCGGCCACAGGAAGTGACAAACCAATAGCCATGGCCAAACCCAGCAGACGAACGTTCATCGAGTAACTCCTGATCAGTAGTGGCCGTTAGACGTCAGCCAGTGGCTTCGGTTCATGGGCCAATTAAATAGCGACATTCTGCACGGAACATGGTCTGTTAAGCATTGAATCTTCAGGAGCAAGGCTGCCCCATGGATTACTTTGGACCGCATATTTTCGGCTACACGATTGCACTGCTTCACTCGCTGGGCCTGATCGCTGCCATCCACGCCGTGCTCACCGTCCGGACCGCCCAGGGATCGATCGCCTGGGCCCTGTCGTTGCTGTTTATTCCCTACCTCACGCTCATCCCCTATCTGGTCTTCGGCCGCAGTACCTTCGATGGCTACATCAAGGCTCGGCGCCAGGCCAACGAAGAAATGCGCAAGGCTATCTCCGAGCTCAACTGGCGCCCTTGGGTAGAAGAGGCGCTGACCGCTCGCGCCTCAAGTGCTTACGCATCCTTGAGGGCCATGCCGAAACTGGGGCGCATGCCGTGCCTGGCGAATAACGAAGTGCGCTTGCTGATCAACGGCCAGGCCACCTTCGACGCCATTTTTGAAGCCATCAGCAACGCGAAGGAAGCGGTGCTGATTCAGTTTTTCATCATCCACGACGATCGCCTCGGCCAACGCCTGCAAACCTTGCTGCTGAAGAAAGCCGCTGAAGGCGTGGCGGTTTATTTATTGTACGACCGCATCGGCAGCCATTCCCTGCCTCACAGTTACGTGCAGCCGTTACGTGATGCCGGCATCGAGGTTAAAGCCTTTGCGACCCGCAGCGGCTGGCTCAACCGCTTCCAGGTCAACTTCCGCAATCACCGCAAGATTGTGGTGGTCGATGGAGTGCTGGGTTTCGTCGGTGGGCATAACGTCGGCGACGAATACATGGGCGAGAAACCACCCCTCGCCCCGTGGCGCGATACCCATGTGCAAGTACGCGGACCGGTGGTTGCCTGCATGCAGGAATCGTTTGCTGAAGACTGGTTTTGGGCGGCCCGCTCATTGCCGCCGCTGATCCTGCCGGACGTTTACCCGGACGACGGCGTGCTCTGCCAATTGCTCGCCAGCGGCCCGGCGGATTCCTACGAGACCTGTTCGTTATTCTTCGTCGAAGCTATCCATGCGGCAACCGAACGGGTGTGGATCACCAGCCCTTATTTCATACCCGACGAAGCTGTGTTCGCGGCGTTAAGGCTGGCGGTTCTGCGAGGCGTGGATGTGCGGCTGCTGCTGCCCTCACGACCGGACCACCGGATCGTCTACGCCGCCTCCAGCCTGTATGCCTTCGAAGCCGTGCGCGCGGGCGTGCGGGTGTTCCGCTACGAGCCGGGATTCCTGCATCAGAAAGTGGTGTTGATCGACAGCGAAATCAGCGCCATTGGCAGTGCCAATCTGGACAACCGCTCGTTCCGGTTGAATTTTGAATTGATGTTGTTGACGGTCGACAGCGCGTTTGCCGCCGAAGTAGAACAGATGCTCATCGATGACTTCGCCCAGGCTCACGAGATCGCCAAAGAAGAAAGCCGGGAGACCCACCGCCTGCAACAGGTCGGCATGCGGGTCGCCCGGCTTATTTCACCGATCCTTTAAGGGTTGTAGATGTCGTCGCGAGTCCATGGCAGTTCATGGCTGCCATCGGGGTGGGCTTTTACCGCGAGAATCTGGTGCAAGTTGATCCAGCCCTTGGCGAACGCATAAGCGCATCCCGCCAGGTACAGCCGCCAGATACGCAGGGCCTGCTCCGGCACCTGCCTGGCGGCGGCTTCCAGATTGTCTTCCAGGCGCTCGCTCCAGTGGTCCAGCGTACGCGCGTAATGCAGGCGCAGACTCTCGACGTCGACGATCTCCAGCCCTGCTTCGCTGATCTCGGCAGAAATCATCGACAGATGCGGAAGCTCGCCATTGGGGAACACATACCTCTCGATGAATTCGCCGGCACCGCGCCCCACCGGACGGCCATCGATGTGTTTGGCGGTGATCCCGTGGTTCATCACCAGGCCACCCTCTTTCACCGCACCGAACAAGGTCTTGCAGTACTCGGCCAGATTGGCGTGGCCAACGTGTTCGAACATACCGACACTGACCACTTTGTCGAAGCGACCGTCCTGAGGCAGGTCGCGGTAGTCGAGCAGTTGCAGTTCGACCAGATCGTCCAGGCCCTCGGCAGTCACCCGTTCACGGGCAAGTGCCAGTTGCTCTTTACTGAGTGTGATCCCGAACACCTTCGCGCCAAACTCCCGAGCCGCATACCGTGCCAGTCCGCCCCAACCACAACCGACATCCAGCAGGTATTCCCCTGGTTGCAGCCGCAGCTTGCGGCACAGGTGGCGGAATTTCGCTTGCTGGGCTTGCTCCAGCGTTTCGCTGCCGGTCTCGAAATAGGCGCAGGAATACGCCATGTCACTGTCGAGCCACAGCTGATAAAACGCATTGGAAAGGTCGTAGTGGTAGGAAATCGCCTTGGCGTCGGCTTCTTTGTCGTGAGCGGTGCGCACTGGCTGGCTGTCTTGATCACCGAGCAACGCCTGGCTCCACTCATCGCAGACGCGGATCACGTCACTGATGGAGCCTTCCAGCTCAAGTTTACCTTCGACAAACGCCGCTCCTAGCGCGTCCAGGCTTGGGTGAGTGAACTGGGTAACCATTTGTGGGTCCTTGACCACAATTGTGACGCTAGGCGTCGGCCCCAGGTTGAATTCATGGCCGTCCCAGAGTCGCAGGCGTAGCGGTAACTGCAGATTCTGTAAGGCCGGTGGAAGGTGCGCGAGCATGGATAGTCCCTCGTGTTTCAGACGTCTGATGTGAGGGTAGACCATCTTTGAAAAATAGCTGGCTATCGAATTAATAGCCCTTTTGTATGATTCGTAACGCTCGAACCCACCGTTGCGAATTCACAAAATTGATTGCCCTCACGTAGATGACTACGAATTCGTCGTACAGTTCTGAAAACTTCAAATCGACCGTGATCGCCCTGTTTAGAGCACTCACCCGGCGTACTCAATCCTCATCCTTAAGCTTGAGCAATGGTTCCTGAAAACGCAGTAAACGCCCGGCGTTCCCCAACACCAGCAACGTGCTGAAATTGTGCAACAGCGCAGCAATCATCGCGCCCGCAGCGCCAAGCCAACCGAAGGCGGCGAAGGCTACAATCGCCAGCGTCCAGCCCAGACCGATGATCACGTTAACCTGCAACGTCTGCCGGCATTGGCGACTCAAGCGCACACACGTGCCGAGTCGACGCAGGTCGCTGCCGATCAGGACGATGTCGGCCGAAGCCAGCGCGATGTCCGCCCCGCCCGCTCCCATGGCGACGCCAACCACACCGGCCTTGAGCGCCAGCGAATCGTTGATCCCATCTCCCACGACCATAGGCCGGAAGCCGCTGCCGATTTCCTTCAGCACGCGATTGAGTTTGTCCTCGGGCAACGCTTGAGCTTCAACGTCACTGATCCCGACATCGCGCGCCAATGTGTGCGCGACGCTTTGCCGATCACCTGTCAGCAGCAACTGCCGACCCAACCCCAACTCACGTAGCTCGCTCAAAGCAAATCGAGCTTCAGGTTTGACGCTGTCGGCCAGCAACAGCCAGGCGAGGAACTCACCGTTGAGCGCCAGCCCGGCAATCGGGCCATCGTGGTCGGGGACACTTGAAGTGGCGATGCCCAATTGGGTGAACAACTCCGGACGACCGAGCGCCGCCTCGCCCTGCTCCGTCATCGCCACCACGCCCAATCCCTGACGCTCGTGGATGTCGCAGAGCTGCAGAAAATGTTCCTGGGTGACCAACCCGGCGAGCGCGCGGCTGACCGGATGACTGCTGGCGGACCCGAGGCTGGCGGCAAGTTTTAGAACGTGACCGCGATCCTCCAGAGGACTGTCGATGGATTGTAAACGCAAGGTGCCGAAGGTCAGGGTTCCGGTCTTGTCGACCACCAGCGAAGTCAGGTCTGCCAACTCTTCGAGGAACGCGGAGCTGCGAATCAGAATCCCGTGCCGAGCGGCCACCGCCACCCCGGCAATCGCCGTGGCCGGAGCCGACAACACCAATGCACAAGGACAGGCCGCCACCAACACCGCGAGCATGGCCTGAGCATCGTTAGTGACGAACCAGGTCACGGCGGCCAGCAGCAACACCAGCACCATGTAGCTGCCGGCGTAGCGTTCCAGCAAACGCGTGATCGGTGGTTTGGAACGCTCGGCGCTTTGCATCAGCGCGATGACTTTGCCGAGGGTCGACTCATTGCCGGTGCGAGTCACTTCAATACGCAGCAGACCGTCGAGGTTGATCGCGCCGCCGAAGACTAGCATGCCGACGCCCGCCTCCATCGGCACCGATTCGCCGGTAATCGAAGCGGTGTCCAGGCTCGCCTGTCCGGACAACACCCGACCATCCGCCGGCACTCGATCACCCGCGCGCACCTCGACGAGGTCGCCGGCCTTGAGTGTGCCGTTATCGACTTCGACGATGGAGCCATCGGCCTGAACCTTGCGCGCGTGGCTGCGAGTCAGTTTGCCGAGGGCACGAATCGCTTCCTGCGAGCCGATCACGCTGCGCTCTTCCAGCACGTGGCCGAAGATCATGATGATTGGCAGCAACGCCGCAGTCAGCAGATCTCCCATGGCCCACGCCCCCAGCATGGCCAGGGCGATCAATTGATCAGTGATCCCGTGCAGGCTTGGATAACGCAGGCTGTACCAGGCTGAACGCATCACGGGCACGGCCACCAATAACGAAGCAAAGCCCAGCAGCAATTGACTGACGCCCGTCTGCTCCGGCGCCAACCAGCGCCAGCTCAGACCGAGGGCGAGCAGGCCCAATGCGAGCATGGCCAAGGTCAATTGACGCGCGGCGCTGCGTTGTTCAGCCGAGGACAACATGCTCGGTGCGGCGGCGGTTTGGGTGGTCATTGTGCAGCTCCCTGAATGATCAGGCGGGAATCGTCTTTCGGGTTGACCGTGGTCACCGAACCGGCCTGACCGAGAATCTTCGGCATCCGCTCGCGGTAGATGCGCAGCAGCATTTGCGGGTCCGTCCCTTGTTGTTGCGCCTTAGCCAGGCTCAACACCGTGGCCGTGTCCGCCGAGGCTTTGGCCAGCCGTTCGCTCGCTTGGGCATGAGCGACTTGCAGCGTGCGATCGGCTTGTTCGTTGGCAGTCTGAGTCAGTTTCTCGGCTTCAGTGCGAGCATTGGCCACAGCTTTATCGGCTTGTTGACTGGCGGTCAGAACAGCGTTGAAGGCGTTGACCGCCGGACCCGGCAGACTCGATTGCACGTCGACTCGCGTCACTTCAATGCCTACCCCCTGCCCGGTCGCGGTCAGGTCAGCCAGGCGCTGATTCATGGCTTGCACCAGATCACCGCGCAACCGTTCGCGGCGTTCAGCAGCCTGACTATCGGCGCCGATCAACTCCGGTCGAGCGACCAGAATAGTGTCCAGATCTCTTGCGGCAGTCAGGGTCACCGCACTGCGAGTCACCAATCGATCCAGCGCCGGCAACACATGTTCGCCTTGAAGGACGAAGGCATAAGGCTCGGTGACTTTGTAGAAAACACGCACATCCAGTTGCACCACGCCCGCGTCACCGGTGAGCAAATAACCGGAGCCGGCAAGTGCATCGCTGATTGGTGTAGCGAAACTCGCTACCCGGTCTGCCTGCGACGCGGCATCTGTACGCAGCAGGTTTTCCACCCGACGCTCAATCACCCGATCCGCCGCAGGCAACAAAATCACCTGCTCAAACGGACGCGGCCAGGCCAATAGCAGCCCAGCATTCTGGATACGATCCAACGCGCCGAAGTGCAACACCACCGCGCGATTTTGCGGATCGATCTGCCGCACATTGGAGAATGCCCACACCAAAGCGGCCAGCACCGTCACGGCGTAAAGGGCCAAAAAAGCCAATCGCCCAGCCTGAATCCAGGGACTGCTTAACTCATTTGTTCCACGTGGAACTAATTTCATGGTTGCGACCCGGCCTTGTTATCGAGGGTCGGCGGACCGTCAACCAATACCCTGAACGGCGCGGCGTCGGTGCGCAGAATCAGTTTTGTACCGGGCGTGACGATGGTGCCTAGTGTGTCGAGGGAGCGCAGCAGGTTGTAGAGCTGGGGCGATCCGGCGTAGGCGCGACCGTAAATTTGCGCGGCTTCGACGCGCGATTGTGCTTCGATGTCCGCCGCTTTTACCGTGGCGTCGGCCTGCACGATGCGCGCGTCACGCTCGGCAGCGGAACGGATTTGCGCCGCTTCGCGCTTACCGATGGCTGTGCGTTCGGTGGCGATTGTTTCACGCTCGGCACGCATGCGATCGACCGTGGCCGTGAGGGTTACCGACGGCAAAGTCAGACGCTCGATACCGACTTGCAGCACCCGCACGCCATAAGTCGTGAGCAGCTGCTGATCGATTTGCTGCCGCAGTTGCGCTTCAAAATCAGCGATGTGTACTTTGTTGGCATCGGTGTTCACCAGGTTAGCCAGATCAAAACTGCTGGCCGTGGTTTCCAGAGCCGAACCCACAAACGTGCGAATCTGCCGCGCTGCTTCGTCCGGCTGATTCTGTACGGCGCGCATGAAGCGCTGCACGTTGTCCGGATCGCCTTGAACCTGCCAGGCCACATACGCCTGAACGATGATGCGCAAACCGTCCCGCGTACCCACATCCTGTAAACCACTCGAGGTCGTGCGCAGTCGCAGATCGACAGGAATCGCTGCTTCAAAAGGAGCAGGCCAACGCCAGCCAAGACCTGGTTCCAGCAATACCCGCGACGGATTACCAAAACGCGTGATCACCGTGGCCTCCCCCGAACGCACTTGAACCAGGCTCGCTGCCGCGATGGCGAACGCCACCAGCAACGCCGCCCAACCCATCCGCCGCCATGGGAACGGGCCAGCTTCTTGGGGATCACCGTGGTGGTGATGTCCGTGGTGATGCCCGCCATGGCCGTGATCGTGGCCAGTGTGGTCGTCGTGATCGTGAGTGTGCGACTGGCTCAATTGGCAGCTCCTGGCTGAGCGGTTTTACGCGCCGGCGCAGGATCAGCCGGCAGCGTGAATGTACGGAGGTCGATGGTCGGCGCGTTACTGCTGCCGCCCAGACGATGATCCAGTACCAGCAACCTGGCATTGGCCAGGCCCTGGGACAGTTGGCTGAAGTACTGCTCCAGCACGAAGGCCTGGCCGGCGCTGGCGTAGGCCTTTTGCTCGGCACTGAATCTCAAGTCTGCCGCTTGGGCGGTGGCGTTGATTTCACGAGCGCTGGCCGTCGCTTGATCGCGTGCGATGCTGGCCTGCAATTGCGCCTGGTTAGTGGCCTCCGCCGCCGCCCCACGCTCGCGGGAAATCAACGCCTGGGCGCCAATCTGAGCAGCCTGAACGCCGTGATAGGCATTGGCGGCACCGGCCGGCGGATGAATCGCCTCGACCACGGTGGCGAGAATTTCCACGCCGCTGTCGAGTTTCTGCAGGTCAGCCTGTACCGCGCGACCAATCTCTTCGGCGAGCCCTGCCCTGTCTTCACCGAGCAAACCGTCGAGGGTTCGCGAGGCGAAATCGTGGACCAGAATCCGGCTGGCGGTGCTGCGGATTAGCGTTGGCACGTCGGCGCTGTTGTAGGTCGCGGCCAACGCCGCTTGATCGCTCAGGCCGATACGGTAGACGAAACGCACGTCCATGTTGACGATCTGGAAGCTCTGCTTATCGGCTCGACTGCTGGCAATGACTTGGGATTTGTCGTTCACATGGCTGGCGTCCCACAAGCGATTGGCAATCGCGGGCGCCGGGCCTTCGGCGGGTTCGGCCACAACCGGAGCCGGTGTGTCGCCAACACTGGTAGCCAACTCGTGGACCACACCATTCTCGACGCTCAACACTCGGCCCAGAGGCCAGGGCAAACCCGCGTGCAAACCAGGGCCGAATACCTCCACCGGTTTGCCGAATCGCTCGTAGATGCCCCGCCCTTGCATGGGGATTTCGTGGATGCCGGTGAGTGACCAACCGACAATTGCCACCACCATCAGCACCGGAAAAAACGCCCGACGCATGTAGGTGAAGGCCCAGATCTGTCGCAGGTCGATGCCGAAGCGGTTGTGCAATTCGTGCTGCAACGCCAACAAGGGTTGCGGCGGCCAGCGCAGCATGTCGGCGACGAAGCTGCGCGCCAGCAAGGCAGGTTCGAGTTGTTCGCGCTGCGGACTGAACAACGACAGCAGGGCGCGCAACAGCAGCTCGGCGGCGACCAACCCTGGCAGCAAGCCAATCAGTACCGCCAGACGCACCGGCCATACCGAGGTTTCACTACCCAACAACAGGCACAAAGCGCTGAGTACCAGGCAGATGATCGCCACCCGAGTCATCTGCGCCAACGACGCTGCTTCGGGCCATTGCGCGACGTTTTCCTGCGCCAGTTGTCGCTCCAGCACCAACAAACCGAAGGCCAGCAACAAGGACAACGCCGCACCGACACTGGCCGACAACCCCAGTGCGGCCGGCGGCAGTACAAGGTTCCAGACTTGTTCGATGCTCAATAACGTCAGCAGCGACCAACCGCCAAGCCACAGTGTCGGAGCGCCGATCTGCACCAACATTCGCAGCCATCGCTGGCTGAGCCGATCCAGCAGCCGTTCGTACCAGCCCACCGGGGCAACGACTTCGTCCGCAACGACGACCTGCACGACCGGGTTCAACGCCCGCGCGCGCCACTGGGTCACCCACCAGGCCGATTGCAAACCGGCGACCAGCACCAGCAAACCGGCGCTCTGATTGACCAGCAACGCAGGCCAGAGCGACTGCGGCGCAAACAGCCCGACAAAAAACGCCAGCAACCAACCCGTCGCCGTAAGAGCGCCCAGACCGATTGCGAACTGACGCAATCGTCGCCCTTGAAAAACCGCCAGCTGGAAACGCGGCAGCCCGGCTACTTGCGTCCCATCGACATCGAGATCGACTTGCATACCACCCCAGTGTTTATCGTTGCTCATATCGCATTTCGTTACGATATAACGAAAGCCGTGAAATTTCCGTTCTTAAATGCTGTATCTAAAGGCGCTCAACCTGTCGCTTGGCTGAAGCCTTGACCGAAATGTTGCGGAATGCACATATTACGTTCGTAATTTTATCCAGGAACTACGTTTACCCATTCCGATCCGATTCACTCCAGGAGTACACCATGAGCATCTATGACGTCGTGATTCTGGGCGGAGGCCCCGGTGGTTATAACGCGGCGATCCGCGCCGGTCAGTTGGGCCTCAGAGCGGTTTGCGTAGAAGGACGCGCCACGCTCGGCGGCACCTGCCTGAACGTCGGTTGCATGCCGTCAAAAGCGTTGCTGCACGCCTCCGAACTCTACGACGCCGCCATGGGCGCGGAATTCGCCAACCTGGGGATTGAAGTCAAACCCACACTCAACCTCGCGCAGATGATGAAACAAAAGGATGAAAGCGTTGCAGGATTGACCAAAGGCATCGAGTTTCTGTTTCGCAAAAACAAAGTCCACTGGATCAAGGGCTGGGGCCACATCGACGGGCCCGGCAAAGTGACGGTGACCGACAGCCAGGGCGTCAAGACCGAACTGAACGCCAAGAACATCATCATCGCCACAGGTTCCGAGCCCACTCCCCTGCCCGGTGTGGACATCGACAACAAACGCATCCTCGATTCAACGGGCGCGCTGTCGCTGACTGAAGTGCCCAAGCATCTGGTGGTGATCGGCGCCGGAGTGATCGGTCTGGAGTTGGGCTCGGTGTGGCGCCGTTTGGGCGCTCAAGTGACGGTGATCGAGTTTCTCGACCGGATCTGCCCCGGTGTGGATGGTGAAGCCGGCAAAACCCTGCAACGTTCGTTGAGTAAACAGGGCATCAACTTCAAATTGAGTTGCAAAGTCACCAGCGCCACGACCTCGGCGACCGGCGTTCAACTCAGCGTCGAACCCGCGGCTGGTGGCACCACCGAACTGCTTGAAGCGGATTACGTGCTGGTATCCATCGGGCGCCGGCCTTACACCCACGGCCTGGGGCTGGAAAACGTCGGCCTCGCCACGGATAAACGCGGCATGCTCGCCAACAAGGGCCATCGCACCGAAGCCGCTGGCATTTGGGTGATCGGCGACGTCACGTCCGGGCCGATGCTCGCCCACAAGGCCGAAGACGAGGCCATGGTCTGCATCGAGCAGATTGTCGGCAAGGCGGCCGAGGTCAACTACGACCTGATCCCCAACGTGATCTACACCAAACCCGAACTGGCCAGCGTCGGCAAGACCGAAGAACAACTGAAGGCCGAAGGTCGTGCCTACAAGGTCGGCAAGTTTCCCTTCACCGCCAACAGCCGGGCAAAGATCAATCACGAAACCGAAGGCTTCGCCAAAGTGCTGGCCGATGAGCGCACCGACGAGATTCTCGGCGTACACCTTGTGGGCCCAAGTGTCAGTGAAATGATTGGCGAATACTGTGTGGCCATGGAGTTCAGCGCCTCTGCCGAAGACATTGCCCTGACCTGCCATCCACACCCGACCCGCTCCGAGGCCTTGCGTCAGGCGGCGATGAATGTGGAGGGGATGGCGACGCAGATGTAAGCCTGGAGGTTGGCGGTGGCGGGTCTACCGCTATCGTCGGAATGCCGCCCAGACCAAGCTCGCGATTGGGTCTCAGGCCGGCAAATGTTCCAACGGCAACGCCCCTGGCGTCTTCACCGTATGAATCGCAAAGTTGCTGCGGATGTCGCTCACGCCCGGCAATTTCAGCAAACGCCCCGTGAGGAAACGGTCATAGGCACGCAGGTCCGGCACCACCACTTGCAGCAGAAAATCCGATTCCCCTGACACCAGAAACGCCGAAATCACCTCGGGTAACGCCGTCACGGCCAGGCGAAAGGCTTCGGCTTGCTCATCGTTGTGCCGCTCGACCTTGACCCCGACAAACACCGTCAGCCCAAGCCCTACTTCGTCGCGATCCAGATTGGCCTGGTAACCGCGTATCACCCCGGCTTCTTCAAGCATCCGTACCCGACGCAAACAAGGCGAAGCGGACAGGCCGATCTCGTCAGCCAGTTGCACGTTGCTCAGGCGACCGTCCCGTTGCAGGGCTGCGAGAATCTTGCGGTCATAGGCGTCGAGTTTCATGGTTTGGCAGATCCTGATGGTTCAAATGCAATTCAGTGGCAGGTTATGCCAACCAGAAGCATTTTAGAAGCGAACTACGCAACCACCTGCCCTGCCCTTCAGTCCTAGACTGACCGGACCGAATCGACAACGAATGGGGTGCAACGTGGCAGGACTCTGGGTGTTTTTCATGGCGCTGGCGGTGGTCTATCTGTTGCCGGGCCCGGACATGATCCTGTTGTTGCAGACGGGTGCCCGTCAGGGCAAAGGCGCGGCGCTGGCGACTGCGGTGGGTCTGGGTGTGGCCCGGGGATGCCATGTGGCGTTGGCAGCGTTGGGGTTGGCGGCACTGTTCAAGGCTGCGCCCTGGACGTTCGACGTGGTACGCCTGGCCGGGGCCGCCTATCTACTGTGGATCGGCATTCAATGCCTGCGAACCACCATGCTGCCGAACTTGAACGGAGCAGACTCCACCGCCGAGAAACATCGCTGGCGTGCAGCGATCCAGCGCGGTTTGCTGACCAACCTGCTCAACCCCAAAGCGTTGCTGTTCTGCTCGGTGCTGCTGCCGCAGTTCATCGATCCACAGGCCGGGCCAGTGCTCGCACAATTTGCGACCCTCGGAATAGTGCTGGTCGGTGTCGGTTTGCTGTTCGACAGCGCTTACGCACTGACCGGCGCAGCGCTGGGCCGTTGGCTGCAACGCAGTCCTTCGGCCCAGCGCCTGCAGCAATGGCTGTTTGGCAGCCTGTTGATCGGCTTCGCCGTGCGGCTGACCTTTGTGCAACAGGCTTGAGCCTTACCGCGTTTTACGGCGGCGATTGATCAGCAACAGCGCCGCGGCCGTGACTGCTATCACACCGCCAATCTGCAACGGTGTTTTGTAGGGCCGCAGCTGCGAGCGCGCGGCGTCGGTGACTTGGGTCACATAGCGCTTGTCGGCGCTCTGAAAGTCCGGATCCTGGCATTGGTGACCAAAATCTCCGGCCCAGACCACGTACGGGCCTTCCTCGACATAACGACGGTAGAACGCGCTTTGCTCTTGCAGACTGGAGCCCCACGACGAAGCCTTGCACAGCACCGAAGCAAACGCCTGACTGCTGTGGGGCAGCTGATCAGCGGCCTTGCTCGCCAGCGCCGTGGCGACAAAACGGTAGTGGAAACGCTCATCAGGCTGCGCCACCGTGGCTTGCTGGCGCTGCACTTCACCCTCGGCCATCAGCGGTCCAACCTTGAGCTCGGGCGCTTCCAGACTGTAATTGCCACCGAAGGTGGCGTAATCCGGGGACAGCTCGTAGCCCAACAACTCCATTCCGTCGAAACGCGCCAGCGTCGCTGCATGGTAATAAGCGAGTGCCCGTTTGGTCGGCCACCATTTTGATTCGGCGTCGTGGCGCAACTGCCCATACCACTTGGCCTTGGCCTGGAAGTCGGTGTTATCGAAATAGGCTGGCGCTTCGTCGTACCGCTCTTCGCGCAGCAAGCGCCGCCCGAGCAAATTGCGCAGTTTCGCCGCCACCGGTAACTGCACGTAGTTATCGCGATCCTGCTGAGTCAGAGGGGGCGGTGCCGGCACTTGAGTGTCGACGTATTGCTTGAGCTCATCGACGGTCAACACCCGCTCGGCGACCGTGGCTGCGTCGAACCAGTAAATATCTTTACTGCGATAAAGCTGATCGAACGCTTGCAGGTAATCCCCGCGTTGCAACGCCAGGATCGCGCTTTCCCCTTCAACCCGGCACTTTGGCTGAAGCGTTTCGAAGTCCCAGTCTGGCGTGCGCCGCTCACCCCAGGACTCATTCTGCGGGAAGGCTTGGGCAGCCTTGGCATACGCTGCGGCAGCCGCGTTTTTATCGCCATCGCGCACGGCCAGTTTGGCCCGCAGCCACCACGCCAGTCCGCCGTCACCGGCGTGTTCGAGGAACGCCTTGGCGCTGGTGTAATCACCCTGTTGATAATTTACCGCTGCCAGCCGATCAGCGTTGTCGAGGCTACCGCGGGTGCTGTTTTGCAGCAGTTTGATCAGTTTCAATTCATTTGGCGGTTGATCACCGAATGACCAGCCCAGTCGGCTGATCAACGACGCCGTCACCAGTTGCTGTACCGGTTTGCCCTTGAGCAACACGGCCAGTTGATCGTCAGGCATCGCTGCGAGGTCGGCTACCAACAGTTTCAGCGAGGTGTAACCCACCGCCGAGCCCTGAAGGTTTTGCGTGGCGTAGAGTTCGATGGCGCGATTCCAGTCGCCGGCCGTGCGGGCCACGCGGGCCTCTTCACCAAGACTGGCGACGCCCAGTTCCAGAGGGTCACTGAAGCCGTCGATATTCAGCTGGCGGGTCTGCTCGAAGGCCTTTCGAGACTGAGTCAACAAGTCAGGGCCAGCGTCCGCTTCGGAGCTCATGGCAAACAGCGCCCGACCTAACGAATAAGCAGCCCAGGTGCTGCGCAACGCCCGTTGATCCGCCGGCAATGCCAGCACCTTCTGGAAGTACTCGGCTGCCAGTCCATGATCACCGGCATTGAATGCCACCGCACCAGCCAGATAGAGCGTGAGCTCAGCCGGAAGGCTCGCACCCTGAATCTCGACCTCATGCGCATCGGTCAGGCTGCGTAACTGTTTCACCAGCGTTTGCTGCTCAGCCGTCAAACCGGATTGCTCAGCCTGATCCCGCTGTTCTGCGTAGTCGGGCGCATCCATGTTATAGGCAGTTTCGGTGACATTTTTCAGCCCGGCGACCGCATGTCCGAGGCGACTGATTTCAAATCTGAAGTTGCCTTCCGGCAGCTCCGCCAGCGACTGGCCGCGGTTGTCCAGCAGACGCATCGGAAAATCCGGCCCACAGGCCAGCGCCGAACCCAGCGGCAGGCTGAGGCTCAGGCAAAGCAGATGGCGGGGCCAGTTACGGGTAAACATTCGAACCTCCTTGATCAATATGTGCGCAACGAGCCCAACCAATGGCGCGCTGCCCGCCGGCCGGTATTCGACCCTCGCGCAGGCGGGTGAAGGTAAGCAGATCCGGACGCTGTTGCAATGCATAACCGGCCAGCGCATCAGCACCGTCACAGCCCTGCACCGCGAGTGTCAGGCGTTCGGGCCAGGCGCTGTCGAGGTTGCCCTGATTGCTGAGGCTGATGTCATAGAGGCCTTCTTGCGCAGAGAGTTTCAGCGCCAAGTGACTGTCGAGGGCGTCGCCACGCGCCACGGCGCTCAGGGTCGTCAGACTCCAGGCCCGGCGGTCGCTGGCCAGCGGCAAACGAAACCAGATCAGGCCCGCCAGATGAGCCGGTGGATCGTTGCGCAACTCGGTCCCGAGTCGGCTCAGTTGCTGCGGATCGGCTAGTAATTCCCGGCGTTTGCCGCCCTGTTCGATCGGCACTTCGCTTTCCACTACCGGCGCACCGCCGCCCGGCAACAACGCTACACCGTAGGCCGGCAGCGCCAGATAGAACGGTTTGGAAGTGATGCGGCTCCAGGCCCTGGTCCATTTACCGGCCTGATCCGGGTCGAACAAGCCAAGACGCGGATCGCTCACCGCGTGCACCTGCAACACGCTGCTATCGACTGTGGATAACAGCGTCGGCAACTCGGGACTGTCGAGCCAGGCCGGCAATGCGGTGATGCTCAGTGGAATAGAGGCTGGCAAAACTGCGCGCAGGTGCGTAAGAAATTCGCGGTAGGTCGGTAGCCGAGCATTACCGGCATCGTGGTCGATTTCCACGCCGGAGAGATTCAGCCCCTGCCCTTGCCAATCGCCGAGCACCTGCTGGATCTGCACGATGACTTCGTCCCGATCCAGCGACTTGAGTTGGCCGTCGAGACGAATCACCGCGATCAGCGGCCGACCATCACGGTTGAGCAGCGCCGGATCAATCCGCGCCCGGCTCCAACCTGCCTCGGGGAATGCCTGCAAGGCCAGCACCCGCAGCGTGGAAAAGTCAGCGCGGCTGTCCCTCAACGCCGCTTCATGGGCCGGTGTCCATTGTCGTTGCCAAACGTAGAGTTGCTGATCGAGCGGTGACGCGTCCTGTCGTTCGCAACCGTTGAGCAATGCCACCGCGACAATCAACGCCGACAGACGAGCGAAAAAATACATACCGAATCTGATCCCTTATCGCAGCGGCCAGAAGCTGCGTTCGGCAGATGCTACAGGTCGAGGACCAACGGCTGCGACCCCTGCGCCGGAATCGCACAACAAATCAGCACTTGTCCGTCGTCCGGCACGTCGGCCGGCGGCTGTGGATAATTCACCTGGCCGCTGATCAGGCGAGTCTTGCAGGTCCCGCAGGAACCACCGCGGCAACTGAATTCCGGGCGCAATCCACGGCTTTCCGCCAACTCCAGCAAACTGCCACCGTCCGGTTGCCAGCGGGCCTCTTTAGCCGAGCGCTGAAACACCACCGGCACGGAGGTGGTAGCAGCGGGTGGTTGCTCGATGACCACTGCGTCGCGATCCGGTACCCGGCGCAAGGTCGAGGGGCCGAAGGTTTCGGCGTGAATCCTTGCATCACGGATGTCCAGTTCCCGCAGGCTGTCGTACAGCCCTTGGGTAAAACTGCCTGGACCGCAGAGGACGAAATCCAGCTGATCGTAGTCCTCCACTTCAAGAATGGTTTTGAGCAACGCTGTGTCGATCCGCCCGTTCAGGTCGAAATCCTCACCCTCCAAGGCCCCGGCTTCCGGCTGACTCACCAGACGCAATACCCTGACCGCATCGCCCGCGCCATCAAGCAAGCGATCCAGCTCAGGACGAAACGCTTGATCGGCCAACGTCCGCGAACTCTGGAAAAACCAGGTCGGCCGGATGCGGCGGGTGCGCAGGCCTTGATAAACCACCTCGCGCAGCATCGACAGCAGCGGCGTGATGCCGACACCGGCAGCCAACAACACCAGTGGCCGACGTTCATTAGGTGCTACGGTGAAATGCCCTTGAGGCGCACGGGCCTCCAACAGATCACCCACGCGCACCTGTTCATGCAGGTACGAAGACACCAAGCCTTCACGCTTCACGCTGATGCGGAAAAAATCATCGGACGGCGCGCTCGACAGGCTGTAAGTGCGGATGTGCACCTCGCCGGCAATATTGAACCGCAGGGGCAAATGCTGCCCGGCCTGAAACACTGGCAACCCCGCCCCATCGGCAGGCTCCAGATAGATAGAGCGGATGTTGTGGCTTTCCTCTTTGATGCGCGCCACCCGCAGAAGCCGCCAACTATCGCCCAAGGCCTGGGCTTGCAGACGGGCGTTGGCCTGCACCCAGGTGCCGGTGAGCAAACTGGTGGGGGACACGCCGTCGAAGCGCCACCGCAGAGCAAGCGCGGCGGGCCGACGCACCACGCTTTCCACCTCGAATGTCCACAAGCGCTCGGCCCCTTGAAATGCCTCGACCTGTGGGCCTTCAAGAATGACTTCGGCGCGACCGCTGAGGTGCAGCAGGTCTCCCGAATTGAAATCGATAAACAGCAAACCGGCTCGGGGATTGAGCAGCAGGTTGCCCAAGGTGTTGAAAAACAGATTGCCGGCGAAATCGGGAATGGTCAGGCGATTGCCTTCTACCTGTACGAAACCGGCCTGGCCGCCGCGGTGAGAAACATCCACCGAGCGTTGGCCATCAACGTCCACGTAACTGGCGACAAAGAACGTATCGGCTCCCGCGATCAGGGTTTTGGCCGCTTCATCCAGCCCGTTGAGGTGTTGCGCGATGCGAGTCGACGGATCCGCCAACGGCACTGAGCGAAACTGCCGCAATTGGATGTATTGCGGGCAATTGCCGAAGGACTGCTCCACCGTCACATCGAAGCCGCTTGCCGTCATCGCGCCGACTCGGCCGTTGAGACGATTGCGGCGACGGGTGTGCAGTTCGATCCCCAGCAGGCCGATGGCCGCACCCTCCGTCAATTGAGCCGGATCGTCGGCGCCCGGCAGGCTGCAAAATTGCAGTGCGCCCGGCTCGGGCGAGTGAGCGAAACCCGGTGGCCCTTCAAGAATACTGGTCCAAGGATTTCCGTCGGCATCCACCGCGCCGTACAGCATGAATGGCAATTGCTCATAGAACGTGCGGTGCTGATCCGGCATCTCGCGGCGAATCACCTTACGACCGAGCACCTCCATTCGTTCGGCAATGCCCACATGAGCCTGCAATTGTTTCTCTCCAGCGTGCCAGGGTGAACGGTCCACAACGACTTCTCCCCTGCGCCATTGGCGCAGTGTGAACGACCCGACAGTGTCGGGCCGTAAGCATCAGGCAGTTTTTTGCAGACCGGCAACGGTGCGCGGCATGCCGACAAACCCTGGCAAGGCTTCGATCCGCGCCAGCCAGGCGCGGATGTTGGCGTAGTCCTCCAGCGACACGTTTCCTTCCGGTGCGTGGGCGATGTAGCTGTAGGCCGAAACGTCGGCAATGGTTGGCTCGGTGCCAGCCAGATAAGGCGTTGCAGCCAGTTCCTGATCGATGACCTTGAGCACAACGTGCGAATAAGCGATCACCTCTTCAGCGTTGTAAGGCGCACCAAACACCGTGATCAGCCTTGCTCTGGCGGGGCCAAAGGCAATCGGCCCAGCGGCAACGGACAACCAACGCTGAACCTTGGCCGCACCGACCGGATCGGCTGGCAGCCAGCGGCCATTGCCATATTTCTGTGCCAGGTAGACCAGGATCGCATTGGAGTCAGCCAACACCACACCTTGATCATCAAGGACCGGAACCTGACCAAATGAGTTGAGTGCAAGGAAGTCCGGCTGTTTGTGCGCGCCCTTGGCCAGGTCGACAAATATCAGCTCGGTCGGCAGTTGCAGCAGGGACAGCATCAGTTCTACACGGTGAGCGTGGCCGGAACGTGGGAAGTTGTAGAGTTTGATCGCTTGCATGGTCGACTCCGCTGGCTGGTGGCGCTGTTGAACAGAGATCAGCACCGATGGGGCGCTATCTTCCACCCGCAACCAAAACAACAGAATAACCAGCCAACGCAATCCATTATTTCACCATGTGAAATAAACCATCACGCCTGCAAGGACGGATGCTCACGCAGCGCGCTCACCGCAAAATCCACAAAACTGCGAATCCGCGCAGGGGCCTTGCGCCCGCCCTGATAGACCACATGGATAGGCAATGGCGGTAGTTCGAAGTCAGCCAGAACGATTTCCAGCTCACCGGAGGCGACTTTACTCGCGACCTGATAAGACAGAACCCGGGTCAACCCCAAACCCAGGCATGCCGCCGTAATGGCCGCCTGATTGGCCGTCACCACCAGGCGCGGCGCTGGTCGAACACTCAGCGGCTCTCCCCCTTCGAGGAACGGCCAGGTTTTCGACTGACCGATAGAGGACGTCGCAATAACCGGCGCCTGAGCCAGATCCTGAGGATGTCGAGGTCGACCATGGGCCGTCAGGAATTCCCGCGAGCCGCAAATCACCCGCCGAACCTCCCCCACGCGAATCGCGTGCTGATTACTGTCGGGCAACTCACCGATCCGCACGGCGACATCGATGCCCTCCTCGACCATGCTGACCACTCGATCGACCAGCAACCCATTGATGCTGACCTCAGGAAATTGCCTCAGATAATTCACCATCACTGGCGTGACAAACAACTCACCAAACAACACCGGCGCAGTAATCGTCAATTGCCCACGCGGTTGGGTGTGGCTGCCCGCCGCCGAGTCCTCGGCTTCCTGCACCTCGGCGAGAATCCTCCGACAGTCTTCCAGGTAACGCTGACCCGCCTCGCTCAAATGCACACTGCGGGTGGTTCGCGTCAGCAGCAACGTGCCGATGCGTTTCTCCAGCGCTGCCACTGCGCGAGTCACGCTGGCGGCCGATAGGCCCAAACGCCGCGCCGCCGCCGAGAAGCCTTGGTCTTGGGCGACGGCAGCGAAGACCTGCATTTCCTGGAATCGGTCCATGGGCGTGTCCTCAATTCAGATAAAAAAATCGCAACCGTAGGCTGCGATTTTTAATGATGTTTTGATCTTAAAGAATAAAAACTGTCGCGCCCAGTGCCGGAAATTCGAGGCCTGAGCGCATGCTTGCGGGAAATCTAAAAACTGTCGCAACCCTCAATAAAGGAAAATAGAAGGATGTTCCAAGTAATAAAAACTGTCGCAATCACAGGAAGTTTGCCAGCCATCCTCTAAACGAAAGCATCGCTGGGCAAAAAGGGCTTAAGGGCGGTAAGTGAATGGTGGCGATTCATAGGCTTTGCACTGACACTAAATAATACGCATCAGTAAATTTTCGTTGTGGGCTGTAACGCATCGCGATGACCTCTCTCTAGTGGGGTAAGCCAGCACAAACGCGGCTTACCAAAACTCAAACCACGGAGAAACATCATGACTGCTACTACCCGCACCCTGTCCGCCACCGCCCTGGTTCTGGCCCTTGGTTCTGCGCTGAGCATGGCCGCTGTCTCCACCGTCCAGGCCGCCGACAACAGCAACATGGAAAAATGTTTCGGCGTGGCCATGAAAGGTCATAACGATTGCGCGGCTGGCGCTGGCACCACGTGCGCGGGCACCGCGAAGACCGACTACCAGCCAAACGCCTGGAAACTGGTTCCCAAAGGCACCTGCGCCACCGCCGAAAGCAAAACCTCGCCGACCGGTTTCGGTCAGATGGAAGCCTTCAAAGCCAAAGCGTGATCCGTCTCCCAGCCTGAGTGTCGAACATGAACCATTCACCGTTCGGGCTCCCGCCCCGCGCCGGACTGGGGCTCAAGACCGGGCACTTCCGTGAAGTGCTCGGTTCACAACCGGACATCGGTTTCTTCGAAGTCCACGCCGAAAACTACATGGTGGCCGGCGGCCCTTTTCATCACTATCTGGGGCTGATCCGCGAGCAGTATCCGCTGTCGTTGCATGGGGTTGGCCTGTCCATCGGTGCCGAAGGTCCGCTGGACATTCGCCACCTGCAACGCCTCGCCGAGCTGATCGAGCGCTATCAACCCCACTCCTTTTCCGAACACCTGGCCTGGTCCAGCCATGGCTCGGTATTCCTCAATGACCTGCTGCCACTGGCTTACGACAACACAACGCTGAACCGCGTCTGCGAACACATCGATCAGGTGCAAACCACGCTCAAGCGCCCAATGCTGCTGGAGAACCCGGCGACGTACCTGGCGTTCAAGCGTTCGACGATCGATGAGGCCGATTTTATCAGCGAAGTCATTCGCCGCACCGGTTGCGGGTTGTTGCTGGACGTGAATAACGTCTATGTGTCGAGCATCAATCATCAACGCGATCCTCTGGCCTACATCGACGCCCTGCCCCTTCACGCCGTCGGCGAGATTCATCTGGCCGGATTTGCCGAAGACACCGACAGCCTCGGCGACCTTCTGCTGATTGACGATCACGGCGCGCCCATCGACAACGCCGTGTGGGCGCTGTACGTGCAAGTGCTGGAGCGCGTCGGCCCGATGGCGACGCTGATCGAACGCGACAACCACTTGCCGGCCTTCAGCGTTTTGCATGCGGAAGCGCGCCAGGCCGATGAGATTTTGCTATGCGCCGAGGTCAGGCCATGAACAATCATGCCGAATTCGCCGCCGCCCTGCTCGATCCGCAACGGCACTGCCCCGATGGATTATTCAGCCCAAATGGCGCCGATCCGGCCAGCCGTTTTGCGGTGTATCGCAACAATGTGCAAGGCTCGCTGATCAACGCGCTGGCAGACAGTTACCCCGTGGTCGTGCAATTGGTTGGCGAGGAATTCTTCCGCGCCATGGCCGGTCTTTTTGTACAAAGCACCCCACCCCAGAACCCTTTGATGAATGGCTACGGCCAAGATCTCGCCGCCTTCATCGAAGGCTTTGCGCCCGTCGCCAGCGTGCCTTATCTGGCCGACGTCGCCCGGTTGGAGCGCCTGCGAATCATGGCCTATCACGCCGCCGATGCGCAGCCATTGAATCACGAACAGATCGCCGCAGCGCTCGCCGACCAGCAAGCCCTGAGCGAGCTCACCGTCGAACTTCATCCCTCCCTCAATCTGTTGAATTCAACCTTCGCCGTGGTCGCGATCTGGGCTGCCCATCAACAGGAAGCGACGCTGGCGGGGATTGATCTGAACCAGGGACAGCACGCGCTGGTACTGCGCAATGGCCTGGACGTTGAAGTATTCGCCATTGATGAGGGGGTCAGTGCATTCATCCAGAACCTGCAAAAGGGCGAGTCACTGATGCAGGCGCTGGAAGCCGCCCCCGCCTTCGATCTCAGCCAAACCCTGGCGCTGCTGATCAGCCGCAACGCCATCACTCACTTGCTTAACAACAAGGTATCGCCATGAACATCCGGACCGAATCACTGAACCCCATCGCCCGCGCCATCGTGCGGCTGGAGATGATCCCCCATAGCCTGATCGCCTTTATCGCGCGTTTTTCCATCGCCGCAGTGTTCTGGAAGTCCGGGCAAACCAAGGTCGAAGGCCTGGCCATCGACCTGTTCGACGGCTCCTTCCAGCTTGGCGTGCCGCATCTGGCGGACTCGACCATTCCGTTATTCCAGGGCGAGTACCACGTGCCGTTGCTGTCCCCGGAACTGGCAGCGCACCTGGCAGCGTTCGCCGAGCATTTCTTCCCGATGCTGATCCTGATCGGCTTCGCCACGCGGTTTTCTGCGCTGGCCTTGCTGGGCATGACCCTGACCATTCAACTGTTCGTGTACCCGGATGCCTACCCGACTCATGGCACTTGGGCGGCGGTGTTGCTGTATCTGATGGCGACCGGGCCGGGCAAGTTGTCGATCGATCACCTGATCGCCCGTCGTTACGCCCACTAAGTAATTGTCAATGAAGAATGCGTCCACGAAATTGTCCGGGTCTCAAGACTGGCTGAGTATTTTTGGGACTGTTCCTAAAGTGAAGAGTTGGTGTCAGTGGTAACATTCTGGCTCCTTGCTCCATCCCTCTGATGGTATTTCTTTGCCCAATATTTTGAAGATGATTGATGCCGCTCCGATGGAGCGCCATACCTATGAATGACGACGCGAAACTGGTCAAGCGCTTACTAACGGGCGAAAGTCAGGCTTACGGGGAACTCGTCGCTACTTATCAAAGCGCCATGAGGGCAGTGGCCTACGCTATCGTGGGCGCGAGAAGTTGCGATGATGTGGTGCAGGATGCCTGGCTGTCAGTGGTGCGTAATCTGGCAGGTTTCCAGGGCCGTTCGAGCCTTAAAACCTGGCTGCTGACCATCACTGCCAACTCGGCCAAGAGCCGCTACAAGCAGAACCGACGGGAAGTGTTACTCGATGATTTGCCGTCGCCTCATGGCACTATCGGCGATGATCGTTTTTCGCCTGACGATGGTCACTGGCTGCTGGCGCCATTCGCCTGGCATCAAGACACGCCCGAAGCCCTGCTGACCGAAAACGAGTTGCGTCTATGCCTGGAGCACACGTTGCAGTGCTTGCCGGACTTGCAAAGCGGCGTGTTGCTACTGCGAGAGCGTCAAGGGTTGGAGCTGGAAGATATCTGTATTCTTCTAGACGTTTCGCTCTCTAACGTTCGTGTACTGCTGCACAGGGCACGGTTGAAAGTCTTTGCGACCCTGGAACATTTTGAGGAAACCGGTGAATGCTGACTTGTAAAGAACAAGTAGCGCAGTCAAGTGACTATCTCGATGGGCAGCTAAGCTTTCGGGAGACATTGATGATGCGTCATCATTTGATGTTTTGTCCCAATTGCCGACGATTCAATCGACAGATGCGTCTGATGCAAGCAACACTGCGTGACCTGCCGGAGGATGCAGTGCCAGACGTCGATACACTTGCCGAACGCCTAGCTGCCGAACGTCGCAAGGAACTGTAAAAACAGACTTTAGGCAAATTTTGATCCTACTGCTTTCCTTGGAACTTCTCATCTGAGCCCTCAGACGCCACTGACTCAGACAGACCGACATGGCTTGCGAAGTACCGAATTGAGTTCAAACAAAAAAACCCGCAGTGGCGGGGTAAAAGTAATGCCGCTCATATTACCTGGAGCGAAAACAAGACCGATCCCCATACAAAAAACACGGAACACCTCATCCTTGAGGCGGCTCAACGTTCACTCATTGCGATAAGCAAGTCTTTGGGATTTGTCTCAAAGGCTGACGAACAAAGCGCCAGTAAAGCGGGACTTTTTTTTAAACCTCTGTAACACCGTCAGGGGTAGTGCTCTCTAGTGCTGTGTCGGGACTGACAAACCGTCCAGCCGACACCCCTGACGATTACCGAGGATATAAAAATGAACTTCAAAAACGCTACCGCCGGTGCTGCTCTCGCCTTCGCTGCTGCGACCCTGTTTGCCGGTGTAGCCACTCAAGCCCAAGCCGCTGACGCTGCTCAGGTTCACTGCTACGGCGTGACTTCTTGCAAAGGCATGAACGATTGCAAGACTGCTGAAAACGCCTGCAAGGGCCAGGGTGTTTGCAAAGGTCACGGCTTCAAGGCAATGACGCAGACCGAATGCATGAAAGCAGGTGGCAAGGTCGGCGAGTAATCGACCACTGCATGCCGCCGCAGTGGTTTGCGCCACTGCGGCCACTTTGCGAGGAGTCCGCAAAATGTCTGCATCCCTTCCTTGTCTGGGCTACGGCCTGGGCTTGCGCAGTGCTTACTACCAACAGATTCTCGAGCAGTCGCCCCCCGTTGACTGGTTCGAAGTCACCTCCGAAAATTTTATGGTTCAGGGCGGGAAAGCCTTGTATTACCTCGGCGCCATTGCCGAGCGTTATCCGGTGGTGATGCATGGCGTGTCCTTGTCCGTCGGCGGGCCTCATGCCCTCGATCCAGACTATCTGAACCAACTCAAATTATTGGCTGAACGAGTGAGACCCGCGTGGATCTCCGATCACCTGTGCTGGAGCCGCGGCAACGCCCATCAGCTTCATGATCTGCTACCGTTGCCTTACACCGAAGAAAGCCTTTATTACGTGGCTGGCCGAGTGCGTCAGGTTCAGGACGTTTTGCAGCGACCGCTGGTGCTGGAGAATGTCTCCAGTTATGTGCGCAGCGCCGGCGACGACTTCAGCGAGTGGGAATTTCTTGAAGCCCTCAGTCGGGAGAGCGGTTGCGAGCTGTTGCTGGACGTCAACAATGTCTATGTCAGCTCGCGCAATCACGGCTTCGATCCGTGGACGTTCATCCAAGGCTTGCCGGCGAACAAGATTCGCCAACTGCACCTGGCAGGGCACAGCGATTACGGCCATTACGTGATCGACACCCATGATCAGCCCGTGAGTGATCCGGTCTGGGCACTCTATCAAAAAACCCTTGAACACCTCGGCCCGGTCGCCACGCTTCTGGAACGCGATGACCACCTCCCGCCTTTTGCAGAGCTGCTGACCGAATTGCAAAAGGCCCGGGAGCTAGGCGAAAGCGTGCTGGGCCGGAGACTGAAATGCGCCTGAACGATTGGCAACTGGCCTTTGAAGACTATCTGTCAGGGGAGCGGGCAATAGCCGATCCCAAGCTGGGAGCAAGCTTGATCGGCAGTCCGACACTTGACGTAAATACAGGCTTGGCGATCTATCACAACGCCTATCAGGCGCGGCTTCAGGAAGTGTTGCGTGGCGACTATCCGGTAATCTGGCATTGGTTGGGCGACGATGAATTCGCACAGCTCGCCGTGGCTTACATTCGCCAGTCACCCTCAGCGCATTTCAGTTTGAGGTGGCTGGGCAAAGGTTTTGAAATGTTCCTCCGCCAGCATCTGGTGCCTGAACAAAGTGCTGCACTCGCCGAATTAGCCGCGTTTGAATGGGCTTTCACCCTGGCGTTCGACGCACCTGAATCCCGACCGCTGACGATGCAAGACATGGCCGCTTTGCCACCGCAGGACTGGCCGATGCTGCGAGTCTGTCCCGGCACCACCGTGCAGTGGTTGGAATGTACTTTCAACAGCGTCGCACTGTGGCGGGCAGTGAAGGATGAAACCGCGTTTCCCGGGAGCACAGCATTGGAAGCACACCAGGTAGTCGTCATCTGGCGCAGCGAACTGGTTTGTCACTACCGCAGTCTCGAATCTGCCGAGGCAACTGCTCTAAAAGGTATGTTTCAGCTCGGCTGGAGTTTTGCTGAACTGTGTTCCGAACTAGCAGTCATCTTTGGTGAGAACGCACCACTTCAAGCTGTTACATGGCTGAAACAGTGGATTCATGACGGTTGGTTAGAACGTTGCGACTCGTAGAGAGATTACTGAATAGATATCCTCATACCTGACGGAAGCCATAGCGCAGTCAAGGTCATCGCTACCATCATCTCAGGGAAATGCGCGCTATGAGCATCGTAAGTGGAAACGGTGTCCTGTCTTTTAGGGTGGCTCGTTCACGGCTGTTTGGTGCCTGGATAAACGGGATAGCGAATATTCAAAGCATGGGCAATCGACTGAACCGCAGATTGCGGAAGGATGGGAAATTGCTCACGTATGTCCAACACATCTGGGGAAACTCGGCTACGAGCAAATACCCGTATTCAAGATCAGACAGCAGGTGATGGAGCCGATCAACCTTTACTCCATGCACCTTGCGCAAACGGCCATGACGGAACGTCTTGCACGCGTAGCCATGGCAAATAAAGCCCCTGACTTCCTTGTCCAAAGCCTTTTTCGATATGCCGATCGATATCGGACTGCGTCTTAAAGCTACGACCACGCAAGCCAACCTCCCATGCCTTCTGCGGCCTCCACATATACTCGAAAATGGAATGTGCACAAAAAGTCACAGGAAATTATCAGTCCTGTGAATAAGTCTGATCACCAGTACCAGATTAAACCTTCAGCAAGACCACTATCCATAATCGGACATCTGTGGAGGGCATAAAAAAGAAAAAGCCCCTGAAATCAGGGGCTTTTGGCATTTTGTAAAAATCTATTGTCTGAAACCACCAGTTTCCATCAGCTGTGGATAACTTATTCCACCGTCACCGACTTCGCCAGATTTCGCGGCTGGTCAACGTCAGTGCCCTTCAACACGGCAACGTAATACGAGAGCAACTGCAGCGGAATGGTGTAGAGGATCGGCGACAGGATGTCGTGAATGTGCGGCATTTGCACAACATGAGTGCCTTCGCCATTGGTCATGCCAGCTTGTTCGTCTGCGAAGACGATCAGCTCGCCGCCACGGGCGCGGACTTCCTGGAGGTTGGATTTCAACTTCTCCAGCAGCTCGTTGTTCGGTGCCACGGTGACCACCGGCATGTCGTTATCCACAAGCGCCAATGGACCGTGTTTCAGCTCGCCAGCCGGATAGGCTTCGGCGTGGATGTAGGAGATTTCCTTGAGCTTGAGAGCCCCTTCCATCGCCACCGGAAATTGCGCGCCACGACCGAGGAACAGGGTGTGGTTTTTCTCGGCGAACAGCTCAGCGATTTTTTCGACGGTGCCGTCCATGGCCAGGGCTTCGCCGAGGCGAGTTGGCAAGCGACGCAGCTCTTCAACCAATGTGGCTTCGACGCCTTTGGCCAACGTGCCGTGAACCTGGCCTAGGGACAAGGTCAGCAACAACAGGCCTACCAATTGAGTGGTGAAGGCTTTGGTCGAGGCCACGCCGATTTCGCGACCGGCCTGGGTCAGCAGAGTCAGATCGGACTCACGCACCAATGAGCTGATGCCGACGTTGCAAATCGCCAGGCTGGCGAGGTAACCCAGCTCTTTGGCGTTGCGCAGGGCAGCCAGGGTGTCGGCGGTTTCGCCGGACTGGGAGATGGTCACGAATAGCGTGTCGGCCTGCACCACCACCTTGCGGTAGCGGAATTCGCTGGCGACTTCGACCTGGCACGGGACACCGGCCAGTTCTTCGAGCCAGTAACGGGCAACCATGCCGGCGTGGTAACTGGTGCCGCACGCGACGATCTGTACGTTACGCACTTTGGCGAACAGCTCGGCAGCCTGTGGACCGAACGCTTGCACCAGCACTTGATTCTGGCTAATGCGCCCTTCCAGGGTGCGCTGCACCACAGCGGGTTGCTCGTGAATTTCCTTGAGCATGAAGTGGCGGAATTTGCCCTTGTCAGCGGCTTCAGCGCCATCGCGATATTGCACCGACTCACGTTCGACCACTTGACCGCTCAGGTCCCAAATCTGCACGCTATCGCAGCGAATTTCGGCGATATCGCCTTCTTCGAGGTACATGAAACGGTCAGTGACCTGGCGCAGGGCCAGCTGATCGGAAGCCAGGAAGTTTTCACCCATACCCAGACCGATGACCAGCGGGCTGCCGCTGCGGGCCGCAATCAAACGATCCGGTTGTTGAGCGCTGATCACCGCCAGACCGTAAGCACCGTGCAGCTCTTTGACAGTAGCCTTCAGGGCCACAGTCAGATCAGGCAGATCCTTGAGTTTGTGGTTCAACAGGTGAGCAATGACTTCGGTGTCGGTGTCCGAGGTGAACACGTAACCTAAAGTTTTCAGTTGCTCGCGCAGGGCTTCGTGGTTCTCGATGATGCCGTTGTGCACCACCGCCAAATCACCGGAGAAATGCGGGTGAGCGTTGCGCTCGCACGGCGCACCGTGAGTGGCCCAGCGGGTGTGGGCGATACCCAGGCGGCCGACCAGCGGTTCTTCGGCCAGCGCCAGTTCCAATTCACTGACCTTGCCCGGACGTCGCAGACGCTCAAGCTTTTGGTCATTGGTGTAGACCGCTACACCGGCACTGTCATAGCCACGGTATTCCAGGCGTTTGAGGCCTTCGAGCAGGATGGCGGTGATATTACGTTCTGCGATTGCGCCGACAATTCCACACATGCTATTTCTCCTGACTGACAGCCGCGAGGATCAAGTTGATTCCGCGGGCCTGAATCTGATCCCGTGCCTCAAGCGGCAGGCGATCATCGGTAATAAGGGTATGGACGCTGCTCCAGGGCAGCTCCAGGTTGGGAATCTTGCGGCCGATCTTGTCGGCCTCCACCATGACAACCACTTCCCGGGCGACTTCAGCCATGACTCGGCTCAGCCCCAGCAGTTCGTTGAAGGTGGTGGTACCGCGAACCAGGTCGATGCCATCGGCACCGATGAACAACTGGTCGAAATCGTAAGAGCGCAGGACCTGCTCGGCCACCTGCCCCTGAAAGGACTCTGAATGCGGGTCCCAGGTGCCGCCGGTCATCAACAGTACCGGCTCATGCTCAAGTTCGCTCAAGGCATTGGCGACATGCAGGGAGTTGGTCATCACGACCAGGCCCGGCTGCTGGCCGATTTCCGGAATCATCGCCGCCGTAGTGCTGCCGCTGTCGATGATGATCCGCGCATGCTCGCGAATCCGCGCAACGGCGGCGCGAGCAATAGCCTGTTTGTATTTGGACACCGGCTGACCAAGGTCGGCCACCAGCTCTTGAGGCAGGGTAATCGCTCCGCCATAACGGCGTAGCAGCAAACCATTGGTCTCAAGCGCAGCGAGATCCTTGCGGACCGTAACTTCTGACGTTTCGAAGCGCTTGGCCAGCTCATCCACACTGACTTCGCCCTGCTCATTGAGCAGGGCGAGGATGTTGTGACGGCGTTGAGGTGTATTGCGCTTCGACATGGCTTGGTAAGTTTCGATTCGAAAGATAACGGAAGCAATCAAAACCTATTGGCGAAACTTCGTCAAGCGTGGGGCGATAAAACGACCTGTGGATAACTGAAAAAAGATCGCAGCCTGCGGCAGCTCACAAATGGGTTTTCTTTTCACCCTGTAGGAGCTGCCGCAGGCTGCGATCTTTTGCTCTTCAAGAGCTGTGGATAACTCAGCTCTTCTTGATTTTCTCAGGCCGCTTCCAGCCATCGATATTCTTCTGCCGCGCACGGCCCACGGCCAACTGCGCGTTATCCACATTCTGCGTAATGGTCGAACCAGCAGCAGTAGTTGCACCGGAAGAGATATCCACAGGCGCAACCAACGAGTTGTTGGAACCGATGAACACATCTTCACCCAGCACTGTTTTCCACTTATTGGCGCCATCGTAGTTGCAGGTAATGGTGCCCGCGCCGATGTTGGTACGCGCGCCGATCTCGGCATCACCCAGGTAGGTCAAATGACCGGCCTTGGCGCCCTCGCCAAGATGAGCGTTTTTCAACTCAACAAAGTTACCCACATGGGCGCGTGCTTCGAGCACTGTGCCCGGACGTAAACGTGCGAACGGGCCGGCATCGCTACCTTCGCCGAGAATCGCGCCTTCGATGTGGCTGTTGGCCTTGATCACCACGCCTTTACGCAGAGTGCTGTCCTTGATCACGCAGTTCGGGCCAATCACCACGTCGTCCTCGATAACGACCTTGCCTTCGAGGATCACGTTGATGTCGATCAGCACGTCGCGGCCGACGGTGATTTCACCGCGCACATCGAAACGAGCCGGATCACGCAGGGTCACGCCTTGAGCCATCAAACGACGACCGGCGCGCAGCTGATAGTGACGCTCAAGCTCGGAAAGCTGCTTGCGGTCGTTAGCACCCTGCACTTCCATGGCGTCATGCGGTTGCTCGGTGGCCACCACCAGACCGTCGCTGACCGCCATCGCGATCACGTCAGTCAGGTAATACTCGCCCTGGGCGTTGTTGTTCGATAGACGGCTCATCCAGCCAGCCAATTGCGCGAACGGCAGCGCCAGAATACCGGTGTTGCCTTCAGTGATCGCTCGTTCGGCTTCGTTGGCGTCTTTCTGCTCGACGATGGCTGTTACCTTGCCGTCGGCGTTTCGGACGATGCGGCCATAGCCGGTCGGGTCGTCCAGTTCTACTGTCAACAAACCCAGTTGCTGCGGCGCTACTTGCTTGAGCAGACGCTGCAGGGTCTCGACTTCGATCAATGGCACGTCACCATAAAGAATCAGGACGGTGTCGGACTCAATAAAAGGCACCGCTTGAGCAACGGCGTGGCCAGTTCCAAGCTGTTTGTCCTGCAGGACGAAATTCAGATCATCAGCCGCCAGACGCTCGCGCACCGCATCGGCACCATGGCCTATCACTACGTGGATGCGCTGTGGATCAAGTTGCCGGGCGCTGTGGATAACATGGCCGAGCATTGAGTTACCGGCAATCGGATGCAGAACTTTCGGCAGTGCCGAACGCATGCGAGTGCCTTGACCAGCAGCGAGGATAACGATTTCTAAAGACATGACTGGCTACCAATCCTGGGTGGTCAGCGGCTGCGACCAGGTTTTGAATATATAAAAAGAAAAAAGGGTAGCCGAGGCTACCCTTTTTAATCAATCGCACAACAAGCGGCGGCCTATTAGTGGCCGAACTTCTTGCGGATCTGCTGGACGGTGCGCAGCTGAGCTGCGGCCTCGGCCAGACGTGCGGCAGCAGAACCGTAATCGAATTCTGCACCACGGTCATGCAAGGCCTTCTCGGCAGCCTTAACGGCTTCCTGAGCGGAGGCTTCGTCCAGGTCGGCAGCACGTTGCACAGTGTCGGCAAGTACCTTGACCATGTTCGGCTGAACCTCGAGGAAACCGCCAGAGATGTAATACACCTCCTCTTCCCCGCCCTGCTTGATCAGGCGGATCGGGCCCGGCTTGAGATTAGTGATCAGCGGCGCGTGACCCAGGGCGATACCAAGATCACCCAGTGCACCGTGCGCAACCACCATCTCGACCAGGCCGGAGAAGATTTCCCCTTCCGCGCTGACGATATCGCAATGGACTGTCATAGCCATCTGATTGCCTCAACCTAAATTAGCGCCCGTTGCCGGGCGCCGGGATTACAGTTTCTTGGCTTTCTCGATCGCTTCTTCGATGCCGCCGACCATGTAGAACGCTTGTTCTGGCAGGTGGTCGTAGTCACCGTTGAGGATGCCTTTGAAGCCAGCAATGGTGTCTTTCAGGGAAACGTATTTACCCGAAGCACCGGTGAAGACTTCAGCCACGAAGAACGGCTGCGACAAGAAACGCTGGATCTTACGAGCACGGTTTACCAACTGCTTGTCGGCTTCCGACAGCTCGTCCATACCCAGGATCGCAATGATGTCCTTCAGTTCTTTGTAACGTTGCAGAACATACTGTACGCCGCGAGCGGTGTCGTAGTGGTCCTGGCCGATTACGTTCGGGTCCAGCTGGCGCGAAGTCGAGTCGAGTGGATCGACCGCTGGGTAGATACCCAGGGAAGCGATGTCACGGGACAGAACGACGGTGGCGTCCAAGTGGGCGAAAGTGGTCGCTGGCGACGGGTCAGTCAAGTCATCCGCAGGTACGTATACCGCTTGGATCGAAGTGATCGAACCGTTTTTGGTCGAAGTGATACGCTCTTGCAGAGTACCCATCTCTTCGGCCAGGGTCGGCTGGTAACCTACTGCGGAAGGCATACGGCCCAGCAGTGCGGATACTTCAGTACCGGCCAGGGTGTAACGATAGATGTTGTCGACGAACAGCAGAACGTCGTTACCTTCGTCACGGAACTTCTCGGCCATGGTCAGGCCGGTCAGTGCTACGCGCAGACGGTTACCCGGCGGCTCGTTCATCTGACCGTAAACCAGTGCCACTTTGTCCAGAACGTTGGAATCCTTCATCTCGTGGTAGAAGTCGTTACCCTCACGAGTACGCTCACCCACACCGGCGAACACGGAATAACCGCTGTGCTCGATGGCGATGTTACGGATCAGTTCCATCATGTTTACGGTTTTGCCTACACCGGCACCACCGAACAGACCGACTTTACCACCCTTGGCGAACGGGCAAACCAGGTCGATAACCTTGATGCCGGTTTCCAGCAGGTCGTTGCCGCCAGCTTGTTCAGCGAAGGTTGGCGCAGGACGGTGAATGCCCCAGCGCTCTTCGGTGTCAATCGGGCCAGCTTCGTCGATCGGGTTACCCAGTACGTCCATGATCCGGCCCAGGGTCGCTTTACCGACCGGTACGGAGATGGCTGCGCCGGAGTCCTTGACTTCCAGACCGCGCTTCAAGCCTTCGGTGGAACCCATCGCAATGGTACGAACCACGCCGTCGCCCAGCTGTTGCTGAACTTCCAGAGTGGTCCCTGCCGCGCTTTGTACCAACAGCGCGTTATAGATGCTCGGTACGCTGTCGCGTGGAAATTCCACGTCGATAACGGCGCCGATGATTTGAACGATACGTCCGCTACTCATAGCTGGATCCTCTGAATATTTGAACCGTTAAACCGCGGCAGCGCCGCCGACGATTTCCGAGATCTCTTGGGTGATCGCAGCCTGACGCGCCTTGTTGTAGACCAGCTGCAAATCGCTGATCAAATCACCGGCGTTGTCGGTAGCGTTCTTCATCGCGATCATCCGCGCAGCTTGTTCAGCCGCGTTGTTCTCGACCACCGCCTGGTAGACCTGCGACTCAACGTAGCGGACCATCAAGCCGTCAAGCAGCTCTTTGGCATCCGGTTCGTAGAGATAGTCCCAGTGGTGCTTGAGCGATTGATCCGGGGTTGCCTCCAGTGGAATCAACTGCTCCACAGTAGGCTGTTGCGTCATGGTGTTGATGAACTTGTTGGACACCACGGACAGGCGATCAATACGGCCGTCCAGGTAGGCATCCAGCATCACCTTGACGCTGCCAATCAGATCATTGATCGACGGCTCTTCACCCAGGTGGCTGATAGCTGCAACGACGTTACCGCCGAAGTTGCGGAAGAAAGCCGCACCCTTGCTACCAACAACACACAGATCGATCTCGACGCCGTTTTCACGGTTTACCGCCATGTCCTTGACCAGGGCCTTGAACAGGTTGGTGTTCAAGCCACCACACAGACCACGGTCACTGCTCACTACAACATAACCGACGCGCTTGATTTCACGCTCGATCATGAAGGGGTGGCGATATTCCGGGTTAGCATTGGCCAAATGACCAATAACCTGGCGGATGCGCTCCGCGTAAGGACGGCTAGCAGACATACGCATTTGTGCCTTGCGCATTTTGCTGACCGCCACTTTTTCCATGGCGCTGGTAATCTTTTGCGTGCTTTTGATGCTCGCAATCTTACTGCGAATCTCTTTTGCGCCTGCCATGTAACACCTATCAGGTTAGCAAGCGGGAGCCTTGCGGCTCCCGCTGCGGCTTACCAGGTTTGGGTGGCCTTGAACTTCTCGATACCGGCTTTCATGCCAGCGTCGATTTCGTCATTGAAGTCACCCTTCACGTTGATCTTCGCCATCAATTCGGCGTGATCGCGGTTGAAGAAAGCAATCAGCGCTTGTTCGAAGCTGCCGATCTTGGCGATTTCAACGTCAGTCAGGAACCCACGCTCAGCGGCATACAGCGACAGCGCCATGTCAGCGATCGACATTGGTGCGTATTGCTTCTGCTTCATCAGCTCGGTAACGCGCTGACCATGCTCAAGTTGCTTACGGGTCGCTTCGTCCAGGTCAGAAGCGAACTGGGCGAATGCCGCCAGTTCACGGTACTGAGCCAGAGCGGTACGGATACCACCGGAGAGCTTCTTGATGATCTTGGTCTGAGCGGCACCACCCACACGGGATACCGAAACACCGGCGTTCACAGCAGGACGGATCCCGGAGTTGAACATGGCCGATTCCAGGAAGATCTGACCGTCGGTGATGGAAATCACGTTGGTCGGAACGAACGCGGAAACGTCGCCAGCCTGGGTTTCGATGATCGGCAGTGCGGTCAGGGAACCGGTTTTGCCGGTCACTGCGCCGTTGGTGAACTTCTCTACGTACTCTTCCGAAACGCGGGATGCGCGCTCCAGCAGACGGGAGTGGAGATAGAACACGTCGCCTGGGTAAGCTTCACGGCCTGGTGGACGGCGCAGCAGCAGGGAAATCTGGCGGTAAGCCACTGCTTGCTTGGACAGATCGTCATAAACGATCAGCGCGTCTTCGCCGCGGTCGCGGAAGAATTCACCCATGGTGCAACCGGAGTACGGTGCCAGGAACTGCAGTGCTGCAGATTCCGAAGCGCTCGCAGCGACGACGATGGTGTTAGCCAGTGCGCCGTTTTCTTCCAGTTTGCGAACCACGTTAGCGATGGTCGATTGTTTCTGACCGATCGCTACGTAGACGCAGAAAATGCCGCTGTTTTTCTGGTTGATGATCGCGTCGATCGCCAGAGCGGTTTTACCGATCTGACGGTCACCGATGATCAGCTCACGCTGGCCACGGCCGACAGGGATCATGGCATCGACAGCCTTGTAGCCAGTCTGTACAGGCTGGTCTACCGACTTACGCCAGATCACGCCCGGAGCAACTTTCTCGACCGCATCGGTCTCGGTGTTGTTCAGCGGACCTTTGCCGTCAACTGGGTTACCCAGTGCGTCGACTACGCGACCCAGCAGTTCCTTACCAACCGGAACTTCGAGGATGCGGCCAGTGCACTTGGCGCTCATGCCTTCAGCCAGAGACTGGTAAGAGCCCAATACAACGGCACCTACAGAGTCTTGCTCCAGGTTGAGAGCCATACCGAAGACGCCGCCCGGAAACTCGATCATCTCGCCGTACATTACGTCGGCCAGACCGTGAATCCGCACGATACCGTCAGATACGCTGACGACAGTGCCTTCGTTACGGGCTTGGGAGGTCACATCGAGCTTGTCGATGCGGCCCTTGATAATTTCACTTATTTCGGAAGGATTGAGTTGCTGCATTGCTCTGCTGCCCCTTCAAACTCAAGATTTCAATGCTTCGGCAAGGTTCGCGAGTTTGCCGCGAATCGAGCCATCGATTACCAGGTCGCCGGCGCGAATGATGACACCACCAATAAGGGTGGCATCCTCCGCAGCGTGCAGTCGCACTTCCCGGCCGAGCCGTGCACTGAGAACCTTGGCGAGTTTGTCTTGCTGTTCTTGGTTCAATGCAAAAGCACTGGTTACGTCCACGTCTACCGATTTCTCTTGTTCGGCCTTGTACAGGTCAAACAGAGCGGCGATCTCCGGCAAAAGCGGGAGACGGTCGTTTTCGGCAACGACGTGAATGAAATTCTGTGCCTTGGCATCGAACTTGTCGCCACACACGTCAATAAACGTGGTGGCCTTGTTTGCGCTCGTCAGTCGCGGGGCCTTGAGCACGCGCTGCATGGTGTCGTCTTGCGACACTGCTGCAGCCAGGCCGAGCATGGCTGACCAAGAGGCCAGTTGCTGGTGGGCCTGGGCGTGCTCGAAGGCTGCCTTAGCGTAAGGTCGGGCCAACGTGGTCAATTCTGCCATGATCGCCCTCGCTTAAATTTCAGCAGCCAGTTTGTTTACCAGCTCCGCGTGCGCGTTTTGATCGATTGTGGCACCCAGGATCTTCTCGGCGCCGCCAACGGCCAGAGCACCCAATTGGGCACGCAGCGCGTCTTTGACACTGTTCAGTTCCTGCTCGATCTCGGCCTGAGCCTGAACCTTCACACGGTCAGCGTCGATACGGGCTTTTTCAACAGCCTCTTCAACGATCTGGTTACCGCGTTTCTTGGCCTGCTCAATGATTTCAGCTGCCTGAGCTTTTGCTTCGCGCAGTTGATGACCCGCTTTCTCTTGGGCCAACTCCAGGTCGCGAGCTGCTCGGCTGGCAGCATCCAGTCCATCCGCGATCTTCTTCTGACGTTCGTGCAAAGCCGCGATGACCGGAGGCCACACGAACTTCATGCAAAACAGTACAAAAATGAAGAACGCAACGGACTGGCCAATCAGGGTTGCATTAATGTTCACGCCAACACCTCGCTCGTTCGTTGCACATCACACCAATTACTCGAAGGTTCGAGTAATTAGCCAGCGAGTTGACCAACGAATGGGTTCGCGAAGGTGAAGAACAGAGCGATACCAACACCGATCATGGTTACGGCGTCGAGCAGACCGGCAACGATGAACATTTTAACTTGCAGCATTGGAACCATCTCTGGCTGACGCGCTGCGCCTTCCAGGAACTTGCCACCCAACAGGCCGAAACCAATTGCGGTACCCAGTGCGCCCAGGCCGATCAACAGTGCAACAGCGATAGCGGTTAGACCAACTACAGTTTCCATCTTTCCTCCCGACTTTTACGTCGTATGGTTTAGGTTTTTTAGATTTTAAAGCGGTAAAACAAATCGTTTCATAGCCCTGTTCGGGCACCCACTCGTTTGACCGAGTGGGACATCAGACTAGTCGAGACTGGTCTTAATGGTTCTCTTCGTGCGCCATCGACAGGTAAACGATGGTCAGCATCATGAAGATAAACGCCTGCAGGGTAATGATCAGGATGTGGAACACAGCCCACGCCCACTGCAGAACTATGCCCAGGCCGCTAAGCCAGAGCAGACCGCTGCCGAACATCACAGCAATCAGAATGAAGACCAGTTCGCCGGCGTACATGTTGCCGAACAGACGCAGTGCCAGGGAGATTGGCTTGGCGACCAGCGTCACGAACTCCAGCAGGAAGTTCACCGGGATCAACAGGGCTTGAACGAAGATGTTCTTGCTGCCGAAAGGGTGCAGGGTCAGTTCGCCGATGAAGCCGCCGATACCCTTGACCTTGATGCTGTAGAAAATGATCAACGCGAACACCGACAGGGACATACCCAGAGTCGCGTTCGGGTCAGTGGTCGGAACAGCACGGAAGACCAGATGCGGGTCGCCGGTAATGATGGCGGCCACTTTCGGAATCCAGTCGACCGGAACCAGGTCGACGGCGTTCATCAGGAACACCCAGACAAAAATCGTCAGCGCCAATGGTGCGATCAATGGATTACGGCCGTGAAAGGTATCTTTCACGCTGCTGTCGACGAACTCGATCAGAACCTCGACGAAGTTCTGCAGGCCGCCAGGCTGACCGGAAGTCGCCTTCTTTGCCGCCATGCGGAAAAGAAGAACGAAGATCAGACCCAACGCGACCGACCAGCCGAGAGTATCGACGTGGAAAGCCCAGAAGCCCATTTCTTTGGCTTCTGCTGCGGTGTGGGCAAAACCCCACCCGCCAGTTGGGTGCTGACCGAAGGTCAGGTTCTGCAAGTGGTGCTGGATATAGCCCGAAGCGGTTGTCTCTGCCATGGTTGCCTCAAACGCCCTAAGGTCTCGAAAGTCTTGTTCTCATCAGCAGGGGCGCGAACCAGCTGACCAGTTGGGTCAACACGAAGACGCCGAATACAGCTAGCGGCGCCAATGGCTTCACACCTGCAAACGTCAATGCAAAGAGCACTGCCGTCAAAATTAGTTTGCCCGCCTCGCCGGCATAAAAAGACCGGACGATGGCTTGAGCTGCTCGGGCGCCGGAAAACCGAAATGCCCTGTGAGCGAAATAAACATTGGGCAGCAAGGCTATCAGGCCTCCGCAGAGTCCTGAGTACCCGGCTACGACTCCATGCCAGTACCAGAGCGCCAAAGCGGCCAGTACCAAAACGACAAATTGAGCCAGTAAGACCGGAAAAACTGCCAGGCGATGGAACGGCAAGCGGTTTGGCGTGCGGCTCTCCATCGTTTTTGCTCCCCAATGATCGGCTGCCAGAATTCAATAACTTGGCATAATTTGTGCCGACAAAATGCGCGCAGAGTATAGGGGCGGTTCTGCCCCTATTCAACTGTCAGGTAGTGATTTCCGACTGCACGCTACATGAGGAAATGTTTCAACGAATGTGTGCAAGCACACCTTGAAGCTCATCAAGGGAGTTGTAACCGATCACCAACTGCCCCTTCCCCTTTTTACCGTGGCGGATCTGCACCGCAGAGCCTAGGCGCTCAGCCAGACGCTGTTCGAGTCGAGCAATATCCGGGTCCGGCTTTACCGGTTCAGCAGGTTCCTGTTTACCACTCAACCACTGGCGAACCAGTGCTTCAGTCTGGCGTACAGTCAGCCCCCGTGCGACAACGTGTCGCGCCCCTTCAACCTGTTGATTTTCCGGTAAACCGAGCAAAGCACGTGCATGACCCATTTCCAGGTCGCCGTGGGACAGCATGGTTTTGATGACTTCCGGCAACGCGATCAAGCGTAGCAGGTTGGCCACGGTCACGCGGGATTTGCCCACGGCTTCGGCCACTTGTTGCTGCGTCAGCTGGAATTCCTGCTGCAAACGCTGCAAAGCCACCGCTTCTTCGATCGGATTGAGGTCTTCGCGCTGGATGTTCTCAATCAGCGCCATGGCGATCGCGGTTTCATCCGGTACATCGCGAACCATTGCCGGGATGGTTTCCTGCCCAGCCTGCTGACTGGCGCGCCAACGGCGCTCACCGGCGATGATCTCAAATCGGCCGCTGCCGATCGGACGAACCACAATCGGCTGCATCACGCCCTGAGCCTTGATCGACTGCGCCAGCTCTTCCAGCGCCTGAGGATCCATATCCCGGCGCGGCTGGTACTTGCCGCGCTGGATCAGGTCCAGGGGCAGGTGCTGCAGCTCACGCTGATCAGCCTGCACCGCTTGTTCTTCCAGCGAGCTGACAGTCGGACCACTCAGCAGTGCATCCAGTCCACGTCCGAGACCTCGTTTCTTGACGGCCATGGGGATTCCTTAAGTTGCCTGAGCAGCGGCAGTGCGTGAGTTTTTGCGTTGACGACGAACCATCTCGCCCGCCAATGCCAGATAGGCAATGGCGCCCCGCGATGATTTGTCGTACGCCAGCGCCGGCATGCCATAGCTTGGCGCTTCGGCCAGGCGGATGTTGCGCGGAATCACCGTGTCGTAGAGCTGCTCGCCGAAGTGTTCCTTGAGCTGCGCCGAAACATCGTTCATCAGGCTCAGGCGCGGGTCATACATGGTCCGCAACAGGCCTTCGACTTTCAGGTTCGGGTTCAGCAACTCAGCGATGCGCTTGATGTTATCCACAAGGTCGCTCAAACCTTCGAGCGCGAAGTACTCGCACTGCATGGGGATAATCACCCCGTCAGCCGCAACCAGTGCGTTAAGCGTGAGCATCGACAACGATGGCGGGCAGTCGATCAAAATGTAATCGTAGTTTTCACGGATCGGTGCCAGCGCGCTGCGCAGGCGGCTTTCCTTCATCTGCATTTCCAGCAGAACCACTTCGGCCGCGGTCAGGTCGCGGTTGGCCGGCAGCAGTTGGTAACCACCGTGTTCGGAATAGTGCATGGCCTGGGCCAGATCGCATTCGCCGATCAGCAGGTCGTAGACCGAGTTCTCCAGGCCGTGTTTATCCACACCGCTACCCATGGTGGCGTTGCCCTGTGGATCGAGATCGATCAACAGCACCCGACGCTTGGTAGCGACCAGGGAAGCTGCGAGGTTGATACAGGTGGTGGTCTTGCCCACACCACCCTTTTGGTTCGCTATCGCGAATACCTTAGCCATTCTTGCTTGTGTTCCCAATCATGCCGTGCGGCGCAGTATCAGCAGATGGCGTTGGCCTTGGCAACCGGGTACGGCCAAGGCGTGTTCGCTATCGAGGTGGAAGTCTGCCGGCAATGCTACCAGCTCATCGGCGGGATGAACGCCCTTCATTGCCAGCCAACGTGTTTCGGTGTCGCCGAGGTGGCGAGTCCAGTTGCTGAAGTTCTCCATGCTGCTGAACGCCCGGGAAATGATCCCGTTGAATGGCTGATCAGGCTGAAAAGCTTCGACGCGACTGTGGATAACTTGAAGGTTATCCAGTTTGAGTTCGAGTTTGACCTGAGTCAGGAAGCGGGTTTTCTTGCCGTTGCTGTCCAGGCAGGTCACTTGAGACTCTGGAAACAGGATGGCCAACGGAATACCCGGCATGCCGCCGCCGCTGCCAACGTCCAGCCAGCGGCCGTTTTCGACGAACGACATTACGCTCAAACTATCGAGCAAGTGACGGGAAACCATTTCATCCGGATCGCGTACGGCGGTCAGGTTGTAAGCCTTGTTCCATTTGATCAACAGGGCCAGATAACCCAGCAGCTGAGCATGTTGGGTTTCTGTCAGCGTGACACCGAGCTGGCGAGCACCTGTGGATAACTCTTCTGCGTGTTGCGAGGTGACCAACGAACTCAAGCGCTTTGCTCCAACTGACGGCCCGCGCCGCGTTTTTTCAAATGAATCATCAACAGCGAAATCGCTGCCGGCGTCACACCCGGGATACGCGACGCCTGGCCCAAGGTCTCTGGACGGGTCGCGCCGAGCTTGCTCTGGATCTCTTTGGAGAGACCGGAAATATTCGTGTAATCGATATCCACAGGCAGTTTTGTGTCTTCGCTGGCCCGCAGCCGTGCGATTTCATCCTGCTGGCGATCGATGTAACCGGCGTATTTGGTCTTGATTTCGACCTGCTCGGCGACTTGTGGATCTTCTGCACCCCCACCGGTGACGGCGATCAGACCAGCGTAGTCGATTTCCGGACGGCTCAGCAGGTTGAGCAAGTTGTATTCGTGGGTCAGCGGCGTGCCGAATTTCTCGGAAATCGCATCGCCTTGCTCAGTGCCCGGGCGAACCCAGGTACTTTTCAGGCGTTGCTCTTCCAGCGTAATGCTTTCGCGTTTGGTGCAGAACGCAGCCCAACGCGCGTCATCCACCAGACCCAGTTCGCGACCTTTTTCGGTCAAGCGCAGGTCAGCGTTATCTTCACGCAGGATCAGGCGGTATTCGGCGCGGGACGTGAACATCCGATACGGTTCCTGGGTACCCAGGGTAATCAGGTCGTCGACCAACACTCCGATGTACGCCTCGTCGCGACGCGGGCACCAGGCATCTTTGCCCTGAGCACGCAGTGCGGCGTTGGCCCCGGCCAGCAAACCCTGGGCGCCGGCTTCTTCGTAACCGGTGGTGCCGTTGATTTGTCCGGCGAAGAACAGACCGCCGATGACTTTGGTTTCCAGGTTGTACTTCAGGTCACGCGGGTCGAAGTAGTCGTATTCGATGGCGTAACCCGGACGAACGATGTGCGCGTTTTCCATGCCGCGGATCGATTGCACGATCTGCAGTTGCACATCGAACGGCAAGGATGTGGATATCCCGTTCGGGTACAGCTCGTTGGTCGTCAGGCCTTCCGGCTCGATGAAGACCTGATGGCTTTCCTTGTCGGCAAAGCGATGGATCTTGTCTTCGATCGACGGGCAGTAACGCGGGCCGATACCTTCGATCACACCGGCATCGGAATACATCGGCGACCGATCAAGGTTGGCGGCAATGATTTCATGGGTGCGGGCGTTGGTGTGGGTAATCCAGCAGCTGACCTGTTTCGGGTGCTGCTCTTTGGAACCCATGAACGACATCACCGGGATCGGTGTATCGCCGGCTTGCTCGGTCATCACCGAGAAATCCACAGAACGACCGTCGATACGCGGTGGGGTGCCGGTTTTCAGGCGACCAACGCGCAATGGCAATTCACGCAAACGGTGAGCCAGGGCGATCGATGGCGGATCACCGGCACGGCCACCGGAAAAGTTCTGCATTCCGATGTGGATAAGTCCACCGAGGAAGGTGCCAGTAGTTAACACCACGGAATCCGCGAGGAAACGCAGGCCCATTTGGGTGACAACACCGCGCACTTGTTCCTGCTCGACGATCAGGTCGTCGGCTGCCTGTTGAAATATCCACAGGTTCGGCTGGTTTTCGAGGATTTCGCGGACAGCGGCCTTGTACAGAACCCGATCAGCCTGAGCGCGGGTTGCCCGCACGGCCGGGCCTTTGCGGCTGTTCAATACGCGAAATTGAATACCGCCCTTATCGGTAGCCATGGCCATCGCGCCGCCGAGGGCATCGATTTCCTTGACCAGATGGCTTTTGCCGATCCCACCGATAGCGGGGTTGCAACTCATGGCACCGAGGGTTTCCACGTTATGCGTCAGTAACAGGGTTTTTGCACCCATGCGTGCTGAGGCCAGTGCTGCCTCGGTACCGGCATGACCGCCGCCGATGACGATCACTTCAAAACGGGAAGGGAAATCCACCACGCACCTCGTGCCTGCTTCAGTTAGGTAATCCGGAATAGGTTGATCTCAGGTTTTTGGACCTGGTCGGCAAGTATAGGGACTTCGCCCTTCCTAAAGAACCCTTTGCACAAAATTTAACCAGCTGTGGAGAAGTCGCGGTTATAGAAATTAAAAAGAAAGAAATTTATTAAATCTTTGTTTTTATGTTTATTTCTACTGAGGCACATTTCTGTGGATAGATCTCTACAGGCCTTTATATTCAATATGTACAGAGATTCAAAACCCTGTGGTCATGTGCCAATTAGGCCCTTGGATAACCGGTTTAAGCCTGTGGATGAAAGGGGTGCTTATCCACAGGGGCGGTTATCTTCAGTTTTGAGGCCCTGTTATCAACTGCCCTTAGAGGCAGTTATTCACAGGGCTTAATCCACAGAAAACTGCTGAATAAGCAAATCCTGGGCACGGGAAATCCGCTCAAGCAGAAAGAATCTGCTCAGCACCGGAAGAGAATTTAAGAAAAGGAGGGAACAGACAGGCACGAATGGCCTGTCTGTGGACAACGGGGAAGATTATTTACCGATACAGAAGCTGGAAAAGATCCGTCCCAGCAGGTCATCGGAGCTGAATGCACCAGTGATTTCACCCAAAGCGTGTTGGGCTTGTCGCAAATCCTCGGCTAACAGTTCACCGGCACCCGCCAGGGTCAGCTGTGCACGGCCGTGCTCAAGGGACGCACTGGCGTGGCGCAACGCTTCAAGGTGACGCCTGCGAGCACTGAAGCTGCTTTCAGAGGTCTGCTCGTAACCCATGCAGGCCTTGAGGTGGTCGCGCAGCAATTCCAGCCCTTCACCTGCAGATTTGGCGCTCAGGTTGATGGTGACGTGGCCATCCCCGCTGACTTCCAGGGCAATGGCTTCGCCAGTGAGGTCAGCCTTGTTTCGAATCAGCGTGACTTTCGCCGGATCCGGACGGATTTCCAGGAATTCAGGCCATAACGCGAACGGATCAAGTGCCTCAGGAGCCGTAGCATCGACCACCAACAGCACGCGATCAGCCTCGCCGATCGCTTTCAACGCTCGCTCGACGCCGATTTTTTCCACCTGGTCTTCGGTATCTCGCAGGCCTGCGGTGTCGACTACGTGCAGCGGCATACCATCGATGTGGATATGTTCACGAAGAATGTCCCGGGTAGTGCCGGCAATCTCGGTGACGATCGCGGCTTCACGGCCGGCCAGCGCATTCAACAGGCTGGATTTACCGGCATTCGGCCGGCCGGCGATCACCACGGTCATCCCGTCACGCAGCAAGGCACCCTGCCCGGCTTCCCGTAGTACGGTGGATAACTCGTCACGCACTTTGTCGAGCATGCTCAATACGTGGCCATCGGCGAGGAAGTCGATTTCTTCTTCAGGGAAGTCGATCGCCGCTTCGACATAGATGCGCAGGCCAATCAATTGCTCGGTGAGGTTATGCACACGTTCGGAGAATGCGCCCTGCAAGGAACGCAGGGCATTTCGCGCAGCCTGTGCAGAACTCGCTTCGATCAAATCAGCGATGGCCTCGGCCTGAGCCAGGTCGAGTTTGTCATTGAGGAACGCGCGCTCGCTGAATTCCCCCGGCCGGGCCAACCGACAGCCCAGTTCCAGGCAACGCTTGAGCAGCATATCCAGAACTATCGGACCACCATGGCCCTGGAGCTCCAGCACATCTTCGCCGGTGAACGAGTTCGGGCCGGGAAAATACAGGGCGATACCTTGATCCAGCACCTCATCGTTTTTACTGAGGAACGGGCCGTAGTGGGCGAATCGCGGCTTGAGTTCACGACCGCTGAAGGCCTTGGCTGCAACACTCGCCAGCGGCCCGGAAATACGGACGATGCCTACCCCGCCGCGACCTTGAGCGGTGGCGACGGCGGCGATGGTTTCACGAGGAACGCTCATAAACCGTTATCCAGACAAAAGTGACAGATAGCAAAACGCCCCACTAGGGGGCGTTTTGAGTGGTTATCCACAGTGTAAGTCAGGCAGCTGCTTTGGTAGCTGCTTCGATCTTACGAGTGATGTACCACTGTTGGGCGATCGACAGGCAGTTGTTCACTACCCAGTACAGCACCAGACCAGCCGGGAACCACAGGAAGAAGAAGGTGAAGATGATTGGCATCAACTTCATCACCTTGGCCTGCATCGGGTCCGGAGGAGTCGGGTTCAGCTGCTGCTGGATGAACATGGTTGCACCCATGATGATCGGCAGAATGAAGAACGGATCCTTGATCGACAGGTCAGTAATCCACAGCATGAACGGCGCTTGGCGCATTTCAACGCTTTCCAGCAGAACCCAGTACAGCGAAAGGAAAACCGGCATCTGCACGAGGATTGGCAAGCAACCACCCAGCGGATTGATCTTTTCTTTCTTGTACAGCTCCATCATGGATTGCGACATTTTCTGCCGGTCGTCGCCATGTTGCTCTTTCAGCGCTGCCAGTTTCGGTGCCACTGCACGCATGCGCGCCATGGATTTGTAGCTGGCAGCCGACAACGGGAAGAAGATCCCTTTGATCAGCATGGTCAGGAAGATGATCGACCAGCCCCAGTTACCGACCAGCGCGTGGATATGTTGCAGCAGCCAGAAGATTGGCTGGGCAATGAACCACAGAATGCCGTAGTCGACGGTCAGTTCCAGACCCGGGGACAACTCTTTCAGCACGGCCTGACTTTTCGGACCGGCATACAGAACGGCACTGGTCTCGGCTTTTGCACCTGGCGCGACGGTCATTGCCGGAGCGGTGTAGCCGATGATGTAGTTGCCTTTGCTGTCTTTACGGGTCTGGACGAGGTTGTTCTCGCCTTTCGCCGGAATCCACGCGGTCACGAAGTAGTGCTGCAACCATGCAACCCAACCACCGTTAACGGTTTCTTTCAGCTGAGCCTTGTCCATGTCCTTCATGGACACTTTCTTGTACGGCTCGTTACTTGTCCACAGGGCGGCGCCCAGGTAAGTCGCGGTGCCGGTGGCGGTGCTGGAAGAAGGATCGGAGCTGGCGTCACGCTTCAATTGCGCGAACATTGCACCGGACCAGGGCTGAGCACTCTGGTTATCGATCAGGTAGGAAACGGTTACGTCATACAGGCCACGTTTCAGGGTGAAACGCTTGATGTAGTTGACGCCGTCCTTGCTGAACTTCAGGTCTGCGACCAATTGGTCCTGACCATCAGCCAGTTGGTAAATCTTCTTCTCCGAGGAGTAAACCGGACGGCCGGCAGGACTGGCGTCCGGACCGTTGGTGCCGATCAAACCACTTTGAGCCAGATAAGTCCGCTCGTTGCCGTTATCGAACAACTGGAAAGGAATTTCCGGATGGTCCTGGCGACGTGGATACAGCGGCAGCGTCAACTGCGCAACATCACCACCTTGTGGATCGATTGCCAGGTTGAGCACATCCGTTTTGATCTGGATGAGGTCTTTGCTTGCAGCTACTGGTGTTTCAGCAGGTGCAGTTGCACTGGTATCGCTTGCGGCGCGTGGAATGTCGTCACTGACAGAAGCATTATTGCCAGTCGCCGTATCCGGTAGGCCCGGTGCGGTAGTACTGGAAGCAACATTCTGAGTCGGCAGGGCAGCCTGGCCATAGTCCTGGTTCCATTTAAGAACCATAACGTAGGACACGATTGCCAGGGCGACGATCAGGATCGTGCGTTTGATATCCATGATTACTCGGCCATCGAAGAAGAACGGGAGGTAGGGATAGATGGAACCGGGTCATAACCACCGGGATTCCACGGATGACAGCGACCTAAACGACGAAAGGCCAGCCAGCCACCGCGCAGAAGGCCATGATTTTCTATGGCTTCATACGCGTAGCAGGAACAACTGGGGTAGAAACGACAGTGACTGGCCATCAGAGGACTAATGGCATAGCGATAAAACTGGATCGGAACGAGTGCCAGTTTACGCATCGGGACTGTCTACCCCTACAGTTTCGGTTTTGACTGCTGGTACCGGCGTGCTGCGTGCCAGACGCTTCCAGAGTTTGCCGAAATGCTGAATCAATTCGGGGTTTTCTACGTCACCCAAACCTTTGCGCGCGACGATAACGATGTCCCAGCCGGCCAGTGAGTCCTGGTTCAGACGGAACGATTCGCGCATCAGACGTTTGAGGCGATTGCGCTCGACGGAGAGCTTTACGCTCTTTTTCCCGATAACCAGCCCGAGACGGGGGTGATCAAGATCGTTGTTGCGCGCAAGGAGCAGGAGATTTTTCCCCGGAACCTTGCCGGTAGGGGAGTCAAAGACTGCCTTGAAATGCCGGGGAGTAAGCAGACGCTTTTCCCGACTGAAGTCCTGACTCACCTCCAGTGCCGGATTATCAAACTGCCAGACGCGCACGACCTTTGGCGCGACGACGCGACAGGACGGCACGACCGTTTTTGGTAGCCATGCGAGCACGGAAACCGTGAGTACGAGCGCGTTTGATAGTGCTTGGTTGGAAAGTACGTTTCATTGTCGTGTTACCTGGTTCGTCCACAACGGGCCGGAATGGCCCCCGTTTTAAGAGACCGGGGATTCTAGAGAAAGCAAGCCTCTAGGTCAATTTCCAACCAGCGTTTCCTTATAAATAGATCTCCAGACGTTTTTCCTGCCGAGCTCCATTGGCTAGATATAGAAATTAAGAAGGAAAGTATTTAAAGCTTTTCTGTAAAGCTTATAAAAGCTAGGGACACGATCATCTGTGGATAACTGCCATCAGCCCTTTAAAGTCGTGCTGTACAGAGAATGACAACTACGGTGGAAAACGGTGGTAACCCTGTGCTGCGCTGTCGGATAAGCTGTGTGTGAAAGAGGTAGTTATCCACAACGTGGTTATCCACCGAGTTTCGCCCCCACTTGTACAACGACCTTAGGCCCGGTTATCCACAGAGCTTATGCACAGACCGCTGGTCGTCTTTTTTTCGTATAAATCACTGATTCTTCATGGCAGGTGCACAACCTTCGTGTGGATAAGTCGGGGCTTGGTCGGCTACAATGGCGGCTTGTTTTTGCCTCACCGGCTTTCAACTTAGGGGATATCCGTGTCAGTGGAACTTTGGCAGCAGTGCGTGGAGCTTTTGCGCGATGAGCTGCCTGCCCAACAATTCAACACTTGGATCCGTCCACTACAGGTCGAAGCCGAAGGCGACGAGTTGCGTGTCTACGCACCGAATCGTTTTGTTCTCGACTGGGTCAACGAAAAGTACCTGGGCCGCGTCCTTGAACTGCTGGATGAGCATGGCAATGGCATCGCGCCGGCGCTGTCCTTATTAATAGGCAGCAAACGCAGTTCGGCACCACGTGCAGCCCCGAATGCTCCGTTGGCCGCCGCTGCTTCACAGGCTCAGGCCGCTCAAGCACCTGTCAGCGCCCCGGCGCCAGCCCAGGTAGCCGCTCCGACCAAGCGTGCGACGCAAAAAGTTGCAGAGGTTAATGAAGAGCCATCGCGCGACAGCTTCGACCCGATGGCCGGGGCCAGTTCGCAACAAGCCCCGATTCGCGCCGAACAGCGTACGGTGCAGGTCGAAGGCGCGCTCAAGCACACCAGCTACCTGAACCGCACCTTCACCTTCGAAAACTTCGTCGAGGGCAAGTCCAACCAACTGGCCCGGGCTGCGGCCTGGCAAGTGGCGGACAATCCCAAGCACGGTTACAACCCGCTTTTCCTTTATGGTGGCGTCGGCTTGGGTAAAACCCACTTGATGCACGCTGTGGGTAACCACCTATTAAAGAAGAATCCGAATGCCAAGGTTGTGTACCTGCATTCCGAGCGTTTCGTCGCGGACATGGTCAAGGCCTTGCAGCTGAATGCGATCAACGAGTTCAAGCGCTTCTACCGCTCGGTGGATGCGTTGCTGATCGATGACATTCAGTTCTTCGCCCGCAAGGAACGTTCCCAGGAAGAGTTTTTCCACACCTTCAACGCCCTGCTTGAAGGTGGCCAGCAGGTCATTCTCACCAGTGACCGCTACCCGAAAGAAATCGAAGGCCTTGAAGAGCGCCTCAAATCCCGCTTCGGCTGGGGCCTGACGGTAGCCGTCGAGCCGCCGGAACTGGAAACCCGCGTGGCGATCCTGATGAAAAAGGCCGATCAGGCCAAAGTCGATCTGCCCCATGACGCGGCGTTCTTCATTGCCCAACGTATTCGTTCCAATGTCCGTGAGCTGGAAGGCGCGCTCAAACGCGTGATCGCCCACTCGCACTTCATGGGCCGCGATATCACCATCGAGCTGATTCGCGAATCCCTGAAAGATCTGTTGGCACTGCAAGACAAACTGGTCTCTGTGGATAACATTCAGCGCACGGTCGCCGAGTACTACAAGATCAAGATCTCCGACTTGTTGTCCAAACGTCGTTCGCGTTCGGTAGCTCGTCCGCGTCAGGTTGCCATGGCGTTGTCCAAAGAGTTGACTAACCACAGCCTGCCGGAAATCGGCGATGTGTTTGGCGGCCGGGACCACACGACTGTTTTGCACGCCTGCCGCAAGATCAACGAACTTAAGGAATCCGACGCGGACATCCGCGAGGACTACAAGAACCTGCTGCGTACACTGACCACTTGATGAACACCAGCGCAGCTTATTAAGGCAAGGGACTAGACCATGCATTTCACCATTCAACGCGAAGCCCTGTTGAAACCCCTGCAACTGGTCGCAGGCGTCGTCGAGCGCCGACAGACCTTGCCGGTGCTCTCCAACGTGCTGCTGGTTGTCGAAGGCCAGCAACTGTCGCTGACCGGTACCGACCTGGAAGTCGAGCTGGTTGGTCGCGTGCAACTCGAAGAACCGGCTGATCCAGGTTCCATCACTGTGCCTGCGCGCAAGCTGATGGATATCTGCAAGAGCTTGCCGAACGATGCGCTGATCGACATCAAGGTTGACGAGCAGAAGCTCGTGGTGAAGGCCGGCCGTAGCCGCTTCACCCTGTCGACCCTGCCGGCCAATGACTTCCCGACTGTGGAAGAAGGCCCTGGCTCGTTGACGTGCAGCCTTGAGCAAAGCAAATTGCGGCGCCTGATTGAACGGACCAGCTTCGCCATGGCCCAGCAGGACGTGCGTTACTACCTCAACGGCATGCTGCTGGAAGTCTCGGCTGGCATCATCCGCGCCGTGGCCACCGACGGTCACCGCTTGGCCATGTGCTCGATGCAGGCTGATATCGGTCAGCCGGATCGCCACCAGGTCATCGTGCCACGTAAAGGTATCCTTGAACTGGCGCGCCTGCTGACTGAGCCGGACGGCATCGTCAGTATCGTACTGGGCCAGCACCACATTCGTGCGACCACTGGCGAGTTCACCTTCACGTCGAAACTGGTCGACGGCAAATTCCCGGACTACGAGCGTGTTCTGCCGAAAGGTGGCGACAAACTGGTACTCGGCGATCGTCAGGCCCTGCGTGAAGCCTTCAGTCGTACCGCGATTCTGTCCAACGAGAAGTACCGCGGCATCCGTCTGCAACTGGCCAATGGTCAGCTGAAGATCCAGGCGAATAACCCGGAACAGGAAGAAGCTGAAGAAGAAGTGGGCGTTGAGTACAACGGCGGCAATCTGGAAATCGGCTTCAACGTGAGCTATCTGCTCGACGTACTGGGCGTGATGACCACTGAGCAGGTTCGCTTGATTCTGTCCGACTCCAACAGCAGCGCGCTGGTGCAAGAGTCCGACAACGACGACTCGGCCTACGTTGTCATGCCGATGCGTCTGTAATCATGCTCAGCAGAAGCTAGATGTCCTTAAGTCGCGTCTCGGTCACCGCGGTGCGCAATCTGCACCCGGTGACCTTCTCCCCTTCCCCCCGAATCAACATTCTTTACGGCGCCAACGGCAGCGGAAAAACCAGTGTTCTGGAAGCCATTCATCTGCTGGGGCTTGCCCGTTCGTTTCGTAGCACCCGCCTGTTACCGGTCATCCAGTACGAGCAGCTCGCCTGTACGGTGTTTGGTCAGGTGGAGTTGGCCGAGGGTGGGCACAGCGCCTTGGGGATCTCCCGAGACCGTCAAGGGGAGTTCCAGATTCGCATCGACGGGCAGAACGCCCGGAGCGCGGCGCAACTGGCGGAAATCCTGCCGCTGCAACTGATCAACCCTGATAGCTTCCGCTTGCTGGAAGGCGCACCGAAGATTCGCCGGCAGTTTCTCGACTGGGGCGTGTTCCACGTGGAACCACGATTCATGTCCACCTGGCAGCGCTTGCAGAAGGCCCTGCGCCAGAGAAACTCTTGGCTGCGGCATGGTACACTTGACGCCGTTTCGCAAGCGGTTTGGGACAGGGAACTGTGCCAGGCCAGCGCTGAAATTGATGAATACCGCCGCGCTTATATCAAAGCCTTGAAACCAGTCTTTGAACAGACCTTGAGCGAACTCGTTGAGCTCGAGGGCTTAACGCTCAGCTATTACCGAGGTTGGGACAAAGACCGAGAGCTGAGTGCAGTACTCGCCGGGTCCCTTCAGCGGGATCAGCAAATGGGTCATACCCAGGCCGGACCGCAGCGCGCTGATTTGCGCCTTAGATTGGGCGCACACAACGCCGCGGACATATTGTCTCGCGGTCAGCAGAAGCTGGTGGTCTGTGCATTGCGGATTGCCCAAGGGCACTTGGTTAGCCAGGCCCGACGCGGCCAGTGTATTTATCTGGTGGATGACCTGCCGTCCGAACTGGATGAGCAACACCGCCGTGCGCTTTGCCGCTTGCTGGAAGACTTACGCTGCCAGGTGTTTATCACCTGTGTAGATCACGAATTATTGAGGGAAGGCTGGCAGACGGAAACGCCAGTCGCTCTGTTCCACGTGGAACAGGGCCGTATCACCCAGACCCACGACCATCGGGAGTGAAGGCATTGAGCGAAGAAAATACGAATACCTACGACTCAACGAGCATTAAAGTGCTGAAAGGCCTGGATGCCGTACGCAAACGTCCCGGTATGTACATTGGTGACACCGACGATGGTAGCGGTCTGCACCACATGGTCTTCGAGGTAGTCGACAACTCCATCGATGAAGCGCTCGCTGGCCACTGCGACGACATCAGCATCATTATCCACCCGGATGAGTCCATCACCGTTCGCGACAACGGTCGTGGTATCCCGGTTGACGTGCACAAAGAAGAAGGCGTCTCGGCAGCCGAGGTCATAATGACCGTGCTGCACGCCGGCGGTAAGTTCGACGACAACTCCTACAAAGTATCCGGCGGTCTGCACGGTGTCGGTGTGTCGGTTGTGAACGCCTTGTCCGAAGAGCTGGTTCTGACCGTTCGCCGCAGCGGCAAGATCTGGGAACAGACCTACATTCACGGTGTTCCAAAAGAGCCGATGAAAATCGTTGGCGAAAGCGAAAGCACCGGTACCCAGATTCACTTCAAGCCGTCCGATCTGACCTTCAAGAACATCCACTTCAGCTGGGACATCCTGGCCAAGCGGATTCGTGAACTGTCCTTCCTCAACTCCGGTGTCGGCATCGTCCTCAAGGATGAGCGCAGCGGCAAGGAAGAGCTGTTCAAGTACGAAGGCGGCCTGCGTGCGTTCGTTGAATACCTGAACACCAACAAGACCCCGGTCAACCAGGTGTTCCATTTCAATGTCCAGCGTGAAGACGGCATCGGCGTGGAAATCGCCCTGCAGTGGAACGACAGCTTCAACGAGAATCTGTTGTGCTTCACCAACAACATCCCGCAGCGCGATGGCGGTACTCACTTGGTGGGTTTCCGTTCCGCACTGACGCGTAACCTGAACACCTACATCGAAGCTGAAGGCTTGGCGAAGAAGCACAAGGTCGCCACCACCGGTGACGATGCCCGTGAAGGTCTTACCGCGATTATCTCGGTAAAAGTACCGGATCCGAAGTTCAGCTCCCAGACCAAAGACAAGCTGGTTTCTTCCGAAGTGAAGACCGCGGTCGAACAGGAAATGGGTAAGTACTTCTCCGACTTCCTGCTGGAAAACCCGAACGAAGCCAAACTGGTCGTCGGCAAGATGATCGACGCGGCGCGTGCGCGTGAAGCGGCACGTAAAGCCCGTGAGATGACCCGTCGTAAAGGCGCGCTGGATATCGCCGGTTTGCCGGGCAAACTGGCTGACTGCCAGGAAAAAGACCCTGCCCTTTCCGAACTGTACCTCGTGGAAGGTGACTCTGCTGGCGGCTCCGCCAAGCAGGGACGTAACCGCCGCACTCAGGCCATCCTGCCGTTGAAAGGTAAGATCCTGAACGTCGAGAAGGCGCGCTTCGACAAGATGATCTCTTCGCAAGAAGTGGGCACCTTGATCACCGCGCTGGGCTGTGGCATTGGCCGCGATGAATACAACATCGCGAAGCTGCGTTACCACAACATCATCATCATGACCGATGCTGACGTCGACGGTTCGCACATCCGTACCCTGCTGCTGACCTTCTTCTTCCGTCAGTTGCCGGAGCTGATCGAGCGCGGCTACATCTACATCGCCCAGCCACCGCTGTACAAGGTCAAGAAAGGCAAGCAAGAGCAATACATCAAAGACGACGACGCCATGGAAGAGTACATGACGCAGTCGGCCCTGGAAGACGCGAGCCTGCACCTGAACGAGGAAGCCCCGGGTATCTCCGGTGCAGCCCTTGAGCGTCTGGTGAATGACTTCCGTCTGGTGATGAAGACCCTCAAGCGTCTGTCGCGCCTGTACCCACAGGAGCTGACCGAGCACTTCATCTACCTGCCAGCCGTCAGCCTGGAGCAATTGTCTGATCACGCAGCGATGCAGGATTGGATGGCCCAGTACGAAGTTCGTCTGCGCACTGTCGAGAAATCCGGCCTGGTTTATAAAGCCAGCCTGCGTGAAGACCGTGAACGTAACGTCTGGCTGCCTGAGGTCGAACTGATCTCCCACGGCTTGTCGAACTACGTCACCTTCAACCGCGACTTCTTCGGCAGCAACGATTACAAGACTGTTGTTTCTCTGGGCGCTCAACTGAGCACCTTGCTGGACGACGGCGCGTATATCCAGCGTGGCGAGCGCAAGAAGCCGGTCACGGAGTTCAAGGAAGCCCTTGAATGGCTGATGGCCGAAAGCACCAAGCGTCACACCATCCAGCGATACAAAGGTCTGGGTGAGATGAACCCTGATCAGCTGTGGGAAACCACCATGGACCCAAGTCAGCGCCGGATGCTCAAAGTGACCATCGAAGACGCCATTGGCGCGGACCAGATCTTCAACACCCTGATGGGTGATGCGGTCGAGCCTCGCCGTGACTTCATCGAAAGCAACGCCCTGGCGGTTTCCAACCTGGACTTCTGATCCAGCGAACCTGCCAAACGAAAAAGGCCAACGCTCAAGCGTTGGCCTTTTTTATTTCTGCGATTCCGTGAAAGCAGCCCCCACGGGCCCTTCGTGCGAAGCCTGAAACCTAGCAAACCCCGGGCATAAAAAAACCGGCTATATCAGCCGGTTTTTTTGCGCCCGAAAAAAACTTATGCACCATTTCCGGCGTTTTATGTGTTTAAGAAATATGTATATAAATCATAAACTTAAAAACAAAAAACGCTACTTTTCGACAAAACGGTACACAGGTTATCCACAGAATCTCAGACAGCAACCTGATCGTTGGCGGAGGGGGCCGCAGGGGCTGCTGGCAGCGAACCCATTTCACGTTGCATCTGCTCGTTCCAGGCCTGGACCCGATCATTCAGATCGGCAATGGCGCGCGGCCCACTGCCCACGGCGTACATCGGCTCACCGATGATCACGGTAATGACGCCCTGCTTCTTCGCCCAACCGGTTTTCGGCCAGAACTTGCCAGCATTGTGCGCAATCGGCAGCACGGGAAGTGCGGCGTTGACGGCTAAAGCAGTACCACCGCGAGAGAACTTTCCGATGGTGCCGTAAGGAACGCGCGTTCCCTCTGGGAAGATCAGAACCCAGACGCCGTCTTTCAGCAGTTCATCGCCCTTCTTCGCCACATGCTTGAGTGCCGCTTTAGGGTTGTCGCGGTCGATGGCGATCGGTCGCAGCATGGCCATGGCCCAGCCGAAGAACGGTACAAACAGCAATGAGCGCTTCAGTACCTGGCTCAACGGCTCGAAGTAAGCGGATAGAAAGAACGTCTCCCACGTGCTCTGATGGTTCGACTGAATCACGCAGGGCTGGTCGGGCACGTTCTCGGCGCCCTTCACTTCGTAGCTGATACCCAGAAAGACTTTGCTCAGCCACAAGGCGCAGCGGCACCAGTACACATTGATGAAGCGATAGCGCGCCCTGAACGGTAGAAAAGGCGCGATAAAAAAGCTCAGGCTGCACCAGAGCAAGGAGCTGATGCCCAGCAGCAGGTAAAAGAGGAAGGATCTGATGGCCTGCAGTATCGACATGGCGACATTTACCGTTGCGGGCTCTGCCCGTCTATATAAAGCGCACTCCCGATCAATCCCTGGTCAGGAACAATCGAAGCACTCTAATTGTGGATAAGTTCTGCGGCAATCGCCGCCAGATCGTCAAAAATCAAGGTACCTGCCGGTAGGGTCTTGCCCAAAGTCTTTTCGCCTTTCCCGGTCTTTACCAAAACTGGCTGAGAATCGACGGCTTTGGCGGCCTCCAGGTCACCTAGGGTATCGCCGACGAACCAAAGATTGGTCAGCGATACGTTGTAATGCGCGGCGATGGCTTTCAACATCCCGGGTTTTGGTTTGCGGCATTCGCAGCCATCGTCCGGCCCGTGCGGGCAATAGACGATTAGCCCGACTTCACCGCCCTGCTCCGCCACCCGCTCGCGCAAGCGCTCGTGCATGGCGTCCAGGGTGGCGATGTCGTAATAGCCGCGAGCGATGCCCGACTGGTTGGTAGCCACCGCTACCGTCCAGCCGGCCTTGCTCAACTGCGCGATGGCTTCGATCGAACCAGGGAGCGGAATCCACTCCTCCACCGACTTGATGTAAGCGTCGGAGTCGTAATTGATCACCCCGTCCCGATCGAGAATCAGCAGTTTCAACAGCAGCCCCTCAACCCAGCAGCGAAATGTCGGCGACGCCGAGGAACAGCCCACGCAGGCGCGACAGCAACGCATAACGGTTGGCGCGGACCTTGGCATCTTCAGCGTTGACCATCACGGCTTCGAAGAACGCATCCACCGGCTCGCGCAAGGCAGCCAGACGTGCCAGGGATTCGCTGTACTGACGCGCCGCAGCCATCGGCTGGACAGCCTGGTCAGCCTGCTGGATCGCCGAGTACAGGGAGAACTCGTTGGCGTTGTCGAAGTACTTGGCTTCCACGACCGAAGGAACAGAGCCTTCTACCTTGCTCAGCAAGTTCGAAACGCGCTTGTTCACCGCGGCCAGGGCAGCGGCTTCCGGCAATTTGCGGAACGCCTCTACCGCTTGTACGCGTTGATCGAAGTCCAGCGCCGAACCCGGTTTCAGGGCACGAACCGACAGGTAAGTGCCGACATCCACGCCTTCGTCTTCGTAACGGGCACGCAGACGGTCGAAGACAAACTCCAGCACCGAGTCGTTCAGGCCGGCAACCTTGACCTTGGTACCGAACGCGTTCACGGCAAACGCCACGGCGTCGTTCAGGTCGAGGTCGAGCTTCTTGTCGATCAGGATCCGCAACACACCCAGCGCAGCACGGCGCAAGGCGTACGGGTCTTTACTACCGGTTGGCAGCATGCCGATACCGAAAATGCCCACCAGCGTGTCGAGCTTGTCAGCGATGGCCACGGCCGCACCGGTCAGGGTGGTCGGCAGTTCCGCACCGGCACCGCGCGGCATGTATTGCTCGTTCAGCGCCAGAGCGACTTCTTCCGGCTCGCCGTCGTTGAGGGCGTAGTAGTAACCGGCGACACCTTGCATCTCCGGGAACTCACCGACCATCTCGGTCGCCAGGTCGCACTTGGACAGCAGCCCGGCACGGGAAGCCCACGCGGCGTTACCGCCAATGCGTTGGGCGATGAACGCAGCGAGTTTGGAAACGCGCTCGGCCTTGTCGTAGACGCTGCCGAGTTTTTCCTGGAACACCACGTTCTGCAGGCGCAGGTTGAAGTCTTCGAGTTTCTGCTTCTTGTCTTGCTTGAAGAAGAACTCGGCGTCGGTCAGGCGTGGACGAACCACTTTCTCGTTACCGGCGATGATCTGCTGTGGGTCTTTGCTTTCGATGTTGGCCACGGTAATGAAACGTGGCAGCAACTTGCCGTCGGCATCCAGCAGGCAGAAATACTTCTGGTTGTCCTGCATGGTGGTGATCAGGGCTTCTTGCGGCACGTCGAGGAAACGCTCTTCGAACGAGCACACCAGCGGCACCGGCCATTCAACCAGCGCGGTCACTTCGTCGAGCAGCGCTGGCGGCACGATCGCCGTCCCTTCCTGCATCGTCGCCAGCTCTTCGACGCGCTTGCTGATCAGTTCGCGACGCTCGTTGGCATCGGCCAGTACGTAAGCAGCACGCAGGTCGGTCAGGTAGTTGGCCGGCGAGGTGATGCGCACGCTTTGCGGGTGATGGAAGCGGTGACCACGGGAATCGCGACCCGCCTTCTGGGCGAGGATGGTGCAATCGATGACCTGGTCACCGAGCAGCATCACCAGCCACTGGGTCGGACGAACGAATTCTTCCTTGCGAGCACCCCAGCGCATGCGCTTGGGAATCGGCAGGTCGTTCAGGGAATCTTCGACGATGGTCGACAGCAGGCTCGCGGTCGGTTTGCCGGCGATGCTTTGGCTGTAACGCAGTTTCGGGCCGCTTTGATCGATTTCGCTCAGGTCGACGCCGCACTTCTTGGCGAAGCCCAATGCCGCTTGAGTCGGGTTGCCTTCGGCATCGAATGCAGCCTGACGTGGCGGGCCATCGAGGTTGATGCTGCGATCCGGCTGATGAGTCGCGAGTGAAGTGATCAGCACAGCCAGACGTCGTGGCGCGGCGTAGACGGTTTTGGTCTCGTAGTTCAGGCCGGCGGCTTGCAGGCCCTTGTCGATACCGGCCAGGAACGCGTCGGCCAGGGTGTTCAGGGCTTTGGGTGGCAGTTCTTCGGTGCCCAGTTCAACCAGAAAATCTTGAGCACTCATTGTGCAGCCTCCAGCTTGGCCAGTACTTCGTCACGCAAGTCCGGGGTCGCCATCGGGAAGCCCAGCTTGGCGCGAGCCAGCAGGTAGGCTTGCGCAACGGAACGCGCCAGGGTGCGGACACGCAGAATGTATTGCTGACGCGCGGTCACCGAGATCGCCCGGCGCGCATCCAGCAGGTTGAAGGTGTGGGAGGCTTTCAACACCATTTCGTAGCTCGGCAACGGCAGCGGCTGGTCGAGTTCGATCAGGCGCTTGGCTTCGCTTTCGTAGAAATCGAACAGTTCGAACAGCTTCTCGACGTTGGCGTGTTCGAAGTTATAGGTCGACTGCTCCACTTCGTTCTGGTGGAACACGTCGCCGTAGGTCACTTTGCCCATCGGACCGTCAGCCCAGACCAGGTCGTAAACCGAGTCCACGCCTTGCAGGTACATGGCCAGGCGCTCCAGACCGTAAGTGATCTCGCCGGTCACCGGGTAGCACTCGATGCCGCCCGCTTGCTGGAAGTAAGTGAACTGCGTCACTTCCATGCCGTTGAGCCAGACTTCCCAGCCCAGACCCCAGGCGCCCAGTGTTGGTGATTCCCAGTTGTCTTCAACAAAGCGAATGTCGTGGACCAGCGGGTCCAGGCCGACATGCTTGAGGGAGCCCAGGTACAGTTCCTGGAAGTTGTCCGGGTTCGGCTTCAGCACGACCTGGAACTGGTAGTAGTGCTGCAGACGGTTCGGGTTTTCGCCGTAGCGGCCGTCAGTCGGGCGACGACTGGGCTGCACATAAGCGGCGTTCCAGGTTTCCGGGCCAATGGCGCGCAGAAACGTGGCAGTGTGGAAAGTCCCGGCGCCTACTTCCATATCGTAGGGCTGAAGTACCACACAACCTTGCTCGGCCCAGTATTGCTGGAGGGCGAGGATCAAGTCTTGGAAGGTACGCACGGCTGGCGTAGGCTGGCTCACGAAATTCACCTGTTTCTTGGGCTGCGATTTAAAGAGCGGGAGTATACCCGATTCGGTCCTGCGCACGCCCCCTGGAGCCTTATGCCACGCTGCTTTTGGTGTTCCGAAGATCCGCTGTACATGGCTTATCACGATCAGGAGTGGGGTACGCCGCTACGCGATGCGCAGGGATTGTTCGAGTTGCTTTTGCTCGAAGGGTTCCAGGCCGGCCTTTCCTGGATCACCGTGCTGCGTAAACGTGAGCACTATCGTCAGGTGATGTTCGGCTTCGACGTACAGCGCGTGGCGCAAATGAGCGACGCCGAAATCGATGAATTGATGCTCGATCCGGGCATTATTCGCAATCGCCTCAAACTCAATGCGGCCCGGCGCAATGCCCAGGCCTGGCTGGCGCTGGAGGATCCGGTGGAGTTTCTCTGGTCCTTCGTCGACGGCAAGCCTGTGATCAATCATTTCAAGGATCGCAGCGAAGTGCCGGCGGTGACGCCGACCGCCGTGGAGATGAGCAAAGGCCTGAAAAAGGCCGGTTTTACCTTCGTCGGTCCGACCATTTGTTACGCGCTGATGCAGGCCTCGGGCATGGTCATGGACCACACCCAGGATTGTGATCGCTACGCGACCCTGGCGAACGGCGGTTAGAATAGCCGCCTCGCGCACAGCACAAGATCAGGAGTGACCTGTGGATAAGTTTAAAGGCGCCTTGCTGGTAGGCGCTCTGCGGTTGTTTGCCTTGCTTCCGTGGCGGGCAGTACAAGCCGTGGGCTCGGCCATCGGCTGGATGATGTGGAAAACCCCGAACCGTTCCCGCGATGTGGTGCGGATCAATCTCGCCAAGTGCTTCCCGGATATGGACCCGGCCGAGCGTGAGCGTCTGGTAGGCCAGAGTCTGAAAGACATCGGCAAATCCTTGACCGAAAGCGCCTGCGCCTGGATCTGGCCGGCCCAGCGCTCCATCGATCTGGTGCGTGAAGTCGAAGGTCTGGACGTATTGAAGGACGCCCTCGCCTCTGGCAAAGGTGTCGTCGGCATCACCAGTCACCTTGGCAACTGGGAAGTGTTGAACCACTTCTATTGCAGCCAGTGCAAACCGATCATCTTTTATCGTCCGCCAAAGCTGAAGGCTGTGGATGATTTGCTGCGCAAGCAGCGGGTGCAATTGGGCAATCGGGTGGCCGCCTCCACCAAGGAAGGCATCCTCAGTGTTATCAAGGAAGTGCGCAAAGGTGGTGCAGTGGGCATTCCCGCTGACCCGGAACCGGCCGAATCCGCCGGGATCTTCGTGCCGTTCTTCGCCACTCAGGCCCTGACCAGCAAATTCGTACCGAACATGCTCGCGGGCGGCAAAGCGGTCGGCGTGTTTCTGCATGCGCTACGTCTACCGGACGGTTCGGGTTACAAAGTGATCCTCGAAGCCGCGCCAGAAGCCATGTACAGCACCGATACCGAGACGTCCTGCGCGGCCATGAGCCAGGTGGTCGAGCGCTATGTGCGGGCGTATCCGAGCCAGTACATGTGGAGCATGAAGCGCTTCAAGAAGCGTCCGCCGGGTGAAGAACGCTGGTACTGAGTTGATCGGCATGATCTGTGGATAACCTGGGGGCCAGGGTTATCCACAACCGTTCAATAAAGGGCGCAGAAGATGTCCGAACACCGCAAATCTCTTCGCATCAAGATCAGTCACCACAGTTTCGGCGAATGCCTGGGTCAGACGCGTAACCTCTCGACGACAGGCGTCTACGTCAAGCATCCGGGCTTGTCGGCCTTGCCCAAGGGCGCGGTGGTGTACGGTCAGGTGCAGGACTTACCCACAGGCGCGCCGCGCGTGCGCATGGAAGTGGTGCTGGTGGATGCCGAGGGCATCGGTTTGCGATACCTCTGACTAGTGAGCCTGACGCTCGAGCTTTTTCAGAAACACCGTCATTTCCTTTTCTGCCTGCTTGTCGCCATGGGCGCGAGCGGCTTCCAGGCCCTGTTCCCACGCCTGACGTGCGGACGCGAAATCCTTCAGCCCCAGATGGGCCTTGCCCAACAGCTTCCAGGCTGCCGAATACTTCGGATCGAATTCGACACAACGTTGGAAATGCTCAGCGGCCTTGGCGTTTTCCCCAAGATCGAGATAACCCTTGCCCAGCCCGAAGCGCAGCAATGAGTTATCCACACCCTTGGCGAGCATTTTTTCCAGGGATTCGATCACGGTGGATTCCTTATTGATGTTATTCAGGGATGACTGTTCGTTCTTGAGATTGCTTTCGCGGGCAAGCCCGCTCCCACAGGAATCTCGGTCGTACACAAGATAGGTGTTCACTGCAAAATACTGTGGGAGCGGGCTTGCCCGCGAAGAGGCCAGTCCAGGCGCCACACATCACGGATCAGAAGAAGCTCAATCCCACATGGAACAGCTTCTCCACATCCCGAATATGCTTCTTATCCACAAGGAACAGAATCACATGGTCACCCGCAGCGATCACGGTGTCGTCGTGGGCAATGATCACCTCTTCGTCGCGGATGATTGCGCCGATGGTGGTGCCCGGCGGCAGGCCGATGTTCTCAATGGACTTGCCGATGACCTTACTCGACTTCTCATCACCATGGGCAATCGCCTCGATGGCTTCCGCCGCGCCCCGGCGCAATGAGTGCACGCTAACGATATCGCCACGGCGCACGTGGGCCAGCAAGGTGCCGATGGTTGCCAATTGCGGGCTGATGGCGATGTCGATGTCGCCGCCCTGGATCAGGTCGACGTAGGCCGGGTTGTTGATGATGGTCATCACCTTCTTCGCACCCAGGCGCTTGGCCAGCAGCGACGACATGATGTTGGCTTCGTCGTCGTTGGTCAGGGCCAGGAAAAGGTCGGCGTCGGCGATGTTCTCTTCCAGCAGTAGATCCCGATCCGAAGCACTGCCCTGCAACACCACGGTGCTGTCGAGGGTGTCCGAGAGATGACGGCAGCGCGCCGGGTTCATCTCGATGATCTTCACTTGGTAACGGCTTTCGATGGCCTCGGCCAAACGCTCGCCAATTTGCCCACCGCCAGCGATGACGATGCGTTTGTAGCTCTCATCAAGGCGGCGCATTTCGCTCATCACGGCGCGAATATTCGCCTTGGCGGCGATGAAAAAAACTTCGTCGTCCGCCTCAATCACAGTATCGCCCTGCGGCAGGATCGGCCGATCACGACGGAAAATCGCCGCGACGCGGGTTTCGACATTCGGCATGTGTTCACGCAACTGACGCAGCTGCTGGCCCACCAGCGGGCCACCGTAGTACGCCTTGACCGCCACCAATTGGGCTTTGCCTTCGGCGAAGTCGATCACCTGCAAGGCGCCCGGATGCTGGATCAGGCGCTTGATGTAATTGGTGACCACTTGCTCCGGGCTGATCAGCACGTCCACCGGGATCGCTTCGTTATCGAACAGCTCGGAGCGAGTCAGGTAGGCGGCTTCGCGAACCCGGGCGATTTTGGTCGGCGTGTGGAACAGGGTGTGGGCAACCTGGCAGGCCACCATGTTGGTTTCGTCGCTGTTGGTCACCGCCACCAGCATGTCGGCATCGTCCGCGCCGGCCTGGCGCAGCACCGTCGGCAGTGAGCCGCGGCCCTGCACGGTGCGGATGTCCAGCCGATCGCCAAGGTCGCGCAGGCGTTCGCCGTCGGTGTCGACCACGGTGATGTCGTTGGCCTCGCTGGCCAAGTGTTCTGCCAGCGAACCGCCGACCTGCCCTGCGCCAAGGATGATGATTTTCATCCAGTCACTCCCTTAAAACCTATTAACCGCGCGCGGCGGCGATCTTGATCAGCTTGGCGTAGTAGAACCCGTCGTGGCCGCCGTCCTGGGCCAGCAATTGGCGACCGTGAGGTTGCTTGATACCGGCTTGAGTCGCGAGGTCCAGTTCACGGGCGCCCGGCGTGCGAGCGAGGAAGGCTTCGATGACTTCGGTGTTCTCGGTCGGTAGCGTCGAGCAGGTGGCGTATAGCAGGATGCCGCCGACCTCCAAAGTTATCCACATGGCATCGAGCAGCTCGCCCTGAAGCACCGCCAGTGCGGCGATGTCGTCGGGTTGGCGAGTCAGCTTGATGTCGGGATGACGACGGATGACGCCGGTGGCCGAGCATGGCGCGTCCAGCAGAATGCGCTGGAACGATTTGCCGTCCCACCAGGTGGCGGTATCGCGGCCGTCGGCGGCGATCAGTTCGGCGCTCAGGCCCAGGCGTGCGAGGTTTTCCCGCACTCGCACCAGACGCTTGGCTTCCAGGTCCACCGCCACCACGCCGGCGAGTGCCGGCTCGGCTTCAAGGATGTGGCAAGTCTTGCCGCCCGGTGCACAGCAGGCGTCGAGCACCCGTTGGCCCGGCGCCAGATCAAGCAGATCGGCGGCCAGTTGCGCGGCTTCGTCCTGCACGCTGATCCAGCCTTCGGCGAAACCCGGCAAGCTGCGCACGTCGGCAGCGGCTTCGAGAATGATGCCGTCCTGACTGTAAACACACGGCGTGGCGGCGATGCCGGCGGCGGTCAGCAAGCCGAGGTAAGCATCGCGGCTGTGATGACGGCGGTTGACCCGCAAAATCATCGGCGGGTGAGCGTTGTTTGCCGCGCAAATGGCTTCCCACTGCTCAGGCCAGAAGGCTTTGAGGGATTTTTGCAGCCAGCGCGGGTGGGCAGTGCGCACCACCGGATCGTGTTCCAGCTCCGCCAGCAGCGCTTCGCTTTCACGCTGGGCGCGGCGCAACACGGCGTTGAGCAAGGCCTTGGCCCAAGGCTTTTTCAGCTTGTCGGCGCAACCCACGGTTTCACCGATGGCGGCGTGGGCTGGAACTCGTGTGTAGAGCAACTGGTAGAGACCGACCAGCAACAGCGCTTCGACATCGGCGTCGGCTGCCTTGAACGGCTTCTGCAGCAACTTGGCCGCCAGCGCCGACAAACGCGGCTGCCAGCGAGCGGTGCCGAACGCCAGGTCTTGGGTGAAGGCGCGATCACGGTCTTCGACCTTGTCCATCTGCGTCGGCAGGGAACTGTTGAGTGAGGCTTTTCCGTTAAGAACAGCAGCAAGTGCCTTGGCGGCGGCCAGACGTGGATTCATTGAGCGTCCGCCGCTTGACCGAGGACGGTGCCGACGGCGAATTTCTCACGACGGCTGTTGAACAAGTCGCTGAAGTTCAGCGCCTTGCCGCCGGGCAATTGCAGACGAGTCAGACACAGCGCTTGCTCACCGCAGGCGACGATCAAACCATCCTTGCTGGCGCTGAGGATTTCACCGGGAGCGCCCTGCCCTTCAGCGAGGCTGGCGGCCAACACCTTCAATGCTTCGCCATTTAGCGTGCTGTGGCAGATCGGCCATGGATTGAAGGCGCGAACCAGACGTTCCAGCTCAACCGCCGGACGGGTCCAGTCGATGCGTGCTTCATCCTTGTTCAATTTGTGAGCATAAGTGGCGAGGCTGTCGTCCTGCACTTCGCCATCCAGCGTGCCGGCAGCGAGGCCGGCAATCGCCTGAATCACCGCTGGGGGACCCATTTTCGCCAGACGGTCGTGGAGGCTGCCGCCGGTGTCTTCAGCGGTGATCGGCGTGGTGACTTTCAGCAGCATCGGCCCGGTGTCGAGGCCCAGTTCCATGCGCATGACGGTCACACCGCTTTCGCTGTCGCCCGCTTCGACGGCGCGCTGGATCGGCGCCGCACCACGCCAGCGTGGCAGCAAGGAGGCGTGGCTGTTGATGCATCCCAGGCGCGGAATATCCAGCACCACTTGCGGCAGGATCAGGCCGTAGGCAACCACCACCAGCAAGTCCGGCTTGAGCGCGGCCAGTTCAGCCTGAGCGTCTTCGTTGCGCAGGGTTGGCGGTTGCAACACAGGAATGTTGTTTTCCAGAGCCAACTGCTTGACCGGGCTTGGCATCAACTTTTGCCCGCGACCCGCCGGACGGTCCGGTTGGGTGTAGACCGCGACGATCTCGTAAGGGCTGTCGAGCAGGGCCTTGAGGTGTTCGGCGGCGAATTCCGGGGTGCCGGCAAAGACGATGCGCAGTGGCTCAGTCATTCAAAAGGTCTCGCAAAAGAAAAAGGCTTGCCGCAGCAAGCCTTTGAAAGGAGGGCATCAAGCGTTCTGGCGATGGAGCTTTTCCAGTTTCTTCTTGATTCGGTCGCGTTTGAGATTGGACAGGTAGTCGACGAACAATTTGCCGTTCAGGTGGTCGCATTCATGCTGGATGCACACCGCGAGCAGGCCTTCGGCGATCAGTTCGTAAGGCTGGCCGTCGCGGTCCAGGGCCTTGATTTTGACCTTCTGTGGGCGATCGACGTTTTCGTAGAAGCCCGGCACCGAGAGGCAGCCTTCCTGATATTGCTCCATCTCGTCGGTCAGGGTTTCGAACTCGGGGTTGATGAACACCCGTGGTTCGCTGCGGTCTTCGGAGAGGTCCATCACGACGATACGTTTGTGCACGTTGACCTGGGTCGCGGCGAGGCCGATGCCTGGCGCTTCATACATTGTTTCAAACATGTCATCGACCAACTGACGCACTTCGTCGTCCACTACGGCCACTGGTTTGGCGATAGTGCGCAGGCGCGAATCGGGAAATTCGAGGATGTCTAAAATGGCCATAAGCTTAATTGCTGCACGTGTGAGGTAATGTCGGGTCGATGGCCTGGCGGGTCCGAAGATGCAGGCTACCGTTGTAAAACGTAGCTTCCTTCTCTTTTTGGTAAAGAGTCAGGAGCGAGCCACGAGGGCTCTGGCGTTCTACGCGAATGCACATAATAAAGGGATTCACCGCATGAGGAAATCACTACTCGCCTTGCTCCTTCTGGCCTCGGCCGGTTTTGCGCACGGGCAAGTGCAACTCAAGGAAGGTTTTCCACAGCAATACACCGTGGTATCCGGTGACACACTCTGGGACATATCGGGGAAATTTCTCCGTGAGCCCTGGAAATGGCCGGAGCTCTGGCAGGCCAATCCACAGATCGAAAACCCCAATCTCATCTACCCCGGCGACTCGCTGTCGCTGGTCTACGTCAATGGGCAGCCACGCCTGACCCTCAACCGTGGCGCTTCCAGGGGCACCATCAAGCTTTCGCCACGCATTCGCAGTAGCCCGGTTGCCGACGCGATCCCGAGCATTCCGCTGCAATCGATCAACAGCTTTCTGCTGAGCAACCGCATCGTCGACAAGGTCGAGGATTTCGACAAGGCGCCCTACATCGTTGCCGGTGATGCCGAGCGCGTGCTCAGTGGCACCGGTGACCGGATCTTCGCCCGCGGCCACTTCGACCCGGCCCAGCCGGTTTACGGCATCTTCCGTCAGGGCAAGGTCTACACCGATCCTGTCAGTAAAGAATTTTTGGGGATCAATGCCGACGACATCGGCGGTGGCGAGATTGTGGCCACCGAAGGCGACGTTGCCACCCTGGCGCTGCAACGCACCACCCAGGAAGTCCGCATCGGCGACCGCTTGTTCAGCGGTGAAGAGCGCTCCATCAACTCGACCTTCATGCCCAGTGCGCCAAAATCCGAGATCAACGGGTTGATCATCGACGTGCCGCGCGGGGTTACCCAAATTGGCGCGCTGGATGTGGTCACGCTGAACAAGGGCCAGCGCGATGGCCTGGTCGAAGGCAACGTGTTGGTGGTGATGAAAACCGGTGAAACCGTGCGTGACCGGATCACCGGTCAACCACTGAAAATCCCGGATGAGCGTGCCGGTTTGCTGATGGTTTTCCGCACCTATGACAAGCTCAGTTACGGGTTGGTGCTCTACGCATCACGCTCCCTGGCGGTGCTGGACAAGGTGCGAAATCCTTAGCAGGTTCCACAAGTTACCAACAGAGTTATCCACAGCTTATTCCCGTTTGAACGGGGCTCATAACGATCAAGGATGATCCATGTCGCTGTCTGCTTTTGCACCGGTTTCCCCTGCGGAACTGGAAGCTCGTTTACGTTTGCATCGCCTGCCGGAAATCGGCCCTGCGCGTTTCAGGAAATTGCTTGAGGCCTTCGGCTCGGCGTCCAAGGCTATCAGCGCACCGGCCAGTGCCTGGCGTTCGCTGGGTTTGCCCCTCGCTTGCGCAGAGGCCAGGCGCTCCAGTGAAATCCGTGATGGCGCGAGCCATGCATTGGCCTGGCTAGAGCGTCCGGACCAGCATTTACTGATGTGGGACCAATCTGAATATCCGGCACTGCTGGCGGAAATCAGTGATGCGCCGCCGCTGTTATTCGTGGCGGGCGATCCTGGCATTCTGGAAAAACCGCAGCTGGCGATGGTCGGCAGCCGTCGCGCTTCGCGGCCGGGCATGGACACCGCCGCGGCCTTTTCCCGCAGTCTGGCGGGCGCCGGTTTTGTCATTACTAGCGGTTTGGCGCTGGGCATTGATGCCGCCGCGCATCAAGCCGCTTTGGACGTGGGCGGGCGAACGGTCGGTGTACTTGGCACGGGTCTTGAAAAGTTTTATCCACAGCGCAATCGACGGCTGGCAGACGCCATGATCGCCTCGGGCAGCGCAGTGCTTTCGGAGTTCCCGCTGGACGCCGGACCGACCGCCAGTAACTTCCCCCGGCGCAATCGGATCATCAGCGGGTTATCCCTGGGCGTGCTGGTGGTCGAGGCGAGTGTCGCCAGTGGTTCATTGATCACCGCGAGGCTGGCGGCGGAACAAGGGCGCGAGGTGTATGCGATTCCCGGGTCGATCCACCACCCTGGTGCAAAGGGTTGTCATCAACTGATCCGCGACGGTGCAGTGCTGGTGGAAACCATCGAGCATATCCTCGAAGCGTTGCGCGGCTGGCAGCAGTTGCCGTTATCCACAGCAACGCCAGCGGTGACACATCCGTTGCTCATACTGCTGCATGCCGCGCCGCATACCAGTGAAGCGTTGTCTGTCACCAGCGGTTGGGCCTTGCCGAAAGTGCTGGCGGCACTGACGGAACTGGAAATGGACGGCCGTGCGGTCTGCGAAAGCGGGCGCTGGTTTGCGCGGGTGAGCTAGGTTTTATAAGGAAGATCGGTAAACTGCGCAGAGCCTTATTCCGGAGAGTTTTTTCATGGTCAACAGTTGGCGTGTGCAACAAGCCGCACGAGCCATTCGCGCAGGCGCCGTGATTGCCTACCCAACCGAAGCGGTCTGGGGTCTGGGTTGCGACCCGTGGGACGAAGAGGCGGTCTACCGTCTGCTGGCGATCAAGGGGCGGTCGGTGGAAAAAGGGTTGATTCTGGTGGCCGACAACATTCGCCAGTTCGACTTCCTCTTCGAAGACTTTCCTGAATTGTGGATGGATCGCATGGCCAGCACCTGGCCAGGGCCGAACACCTGGCTGGTGCCGCATCAGAATATGTTGCCCCAGTGGATTACCGGTGTGCATGAAACGGTGGCGCTGCGGGTCAGCGATCACCCGCAGGTGCGGGATTTGTGTGCGTTGGTCGGGCCGCTGGTGTCGACCTCGGCCAATCCACAGGGCCGGCCGGCGGCGCGCACGCGAATTCGCGTGGAGCAATATTTCCGTGGGCAGGTTGATTTGGTGCTGGGCGGTAACCTCGGGGGACGCAAGAACCCGAGCGTGATCCGCGATCTGGCGACCGGCAAGGTTTTGCGCCCGGATTAAGACCGCGTCATCGTTCATCGCGAGCAAGCTCGCTCCCACAGGAGATCTTCAGTGAACACAGAATTTGTGTTCGACAACGATCCACTGTGGGAGCGAGCTTGCTCGCGATGGCGTCCGTCAAGGCAACAAAACAGTCAAACCCGTCGTGCGTCGTGCCGACAACTCGGTCTGCGCCTTCGCCGCTTCGGCCAATGGATACTTCTGGCTGATGTCCACTTTCAGCTTGCCGCTGATGATCATCTCGAACAGTTCATCCGCCATACGTTGCAGGTTTTCAGCGTTGTTGGCGTAAGTCGCGAGCGTAGGCCGGGTCACGTACAGCGAACCCTTCGCCGACAGAATTCCCAGGTTCACCCCGTCTACCGCACCCGACGCATTGCCGAAGCTCACCACCAGACCGCGAGGCGCCGCGCTATCAAGCGAAGTCAGCCAAGTGTCCTTGCCCACGCCGTCGTACACCACCGGGACTTTTTTCCCGTCAGTCAATTCCAGAACGCGCTGTGCGACGTTTTCATGGCTGTAATCGATGGTTGCCCAGGCGCCGTTGGCCTTGGCAAGAGCAGCTTTCTCCGGTGAGCTGACGGTACCGATCAACTTCACACCCAAGGCTTTGGCCCACTGGCAGGCCAGGGAACCGACACCACCGGCTGCCGCGTGAAACAGAATGGTTTCACCACCCTTGAGTTCATAGGTCTGACGCAGCAGGTATTGCACGGTCAGGCCCTTGAGCATTACGCCCGCGGCCTGTTCGAAGCTGATCGCGTCCGGCAGGTGCACCAGATTGGCCTCCGGCAACACGTGAACATCGCTGTAGGCGCCCAACGGTCCGCTGCCATACGCCACGCGATCACCCACCTTGAACCGGGTGACTTCACTGCCCACCGCCTCGACCACGCCCGCGCCTTCCGAGCCCAGGCCCGATGGCAGGGCTGGCGGTGCATAGAGACCGCTGCGGTAATAGGTGTCGATGAAATTCAGGCCGATGGCCTTATTGGTCACGCGAACCTGCTGCGGGCCGGGCTCGGCGGGTTGGTAGTCAACATACTCGAGTACTTCAGGGCCGCCATGGGTGCGGAACTGGATACGCTTAGCCATCAGAACTCTCCTTAGGTCTTAGCTACTAGGGTTGTAGCGCGAAGCTCCCTATCGAACTCCCATGCTTGATCTTCGTCAACTGCGGCAGGTCCATCTGCGATGTTATGCTACGCGCCCATTTGCGCCGGCCCTGCTCCCATGGAGCGCCGCGTAGCTTTGCCCGATTCAAGGTGATGACATGACAACCCGCACCGAGGCCGTAAAAGCCTACCTGCTCGACCTGCAAGACCGCATTTGCGCGGCCCTCGAAGCTGAAGACGGCGGCACGCAGTTCGTCGAAGACGCCTGGACCCGGACTGCCGGCGGTGGCGGTCGCACCCGGGTGATCGAAAACGGCGCGGTCATCGAAAAGGGCGGCGTCAACTTTTCCCACGTCTTCGGCAGCGGTCTCCCACCCTCCGCCAGCGCCCATCGGCCAGAATTGGCCGGACGTGGCTTCGAAGCCCTTGGCGTGTCGCTGGTCATTCACCCGCATAACCCGTATGTGCCGACGTCCCACGCCAACGTGCGCTTTTTCATCGCTGAAAAAGAAGGCGAAGAACCGGTCTGGTGGTTCGGCGGTGGCTTCGACCTGACCCCTTATTACGGCAATGAAGAAGACTGCGTGCACTGGCACCGCGTCGCCGAGCAGGCCTGCGCGCCATTCGGTCCGGATGTTTACCCACGCTACAAGGCCTGGTGCGACAGCTACTTCCACATCAAGCATCGCCACGAACCGCGCGGCATCGGCGGCCTGTTCTTTGATGACTTGAACGAGTGGGACTTCGATACGAGTTTCGCCTTCATGCGTGCCATCGGTGACGCGTTCATCGACGCGTACCTGCCGATCGTGCAGCGCCGCAAAAATGATGCGTTTACCGCCAAACAGCGTGAATTCCAGGAATTCCGCCGTGGGCGCTACGTTGAATTCAATCTGGTCTACGATCGCGGCACGCTGTTCGGTCTGCAATCGGGCGGGCGTACCGAGTCGATCCTGATGTCTCTGCCGCCGCAAGTACGCTGGGGTTACGACTGGAAAGCCGAGCCGGGCAGCGAAGAAGCACGGCTGACCGAGTACTTCCTGCAAGACCGCGATTGGTTGGCCAAGGCCTGAACGAGGAATCCTGATGGACCGTTACGTCGTATTCGGTAACCCGATTGGCCACAGCAAGTCGCCGCTGATCCACCGTCTGTTCGCGGAACAGACAGCTCAAAAACTCGACTACAGCACGTTGCTGGCGCCCCTCGACGACTTTTCCACGTGCGCCCGGACGTTTTTCCTCGAAGGCCGCGGGGCGAATGTGACGGTGCCGTTCAAGGAAGAAGCCTATCGTCTGGCGAACAGTCTGACGGCGCGGGCGCAACGCGCCGGTGCGGTAAACACCCTGAGCAAACTCGCTGATGGCAGCCTGCTGGGCGACAACACCGATGGCGCCGGACTGGTGCGGGACCTGACGGTCAACGCCGGTTTCAGCCTCAAGGGCAAGCGCATCCTGCTGCTCGGTGCCGGTGGCGCGGTGCGCGGTGCGCTGGAGCCGTTGCTGGCCGAGCAACCCGCTTCGGTGATCATCGCCAACCGCACGGTGGAAAAAGCCGAGCTGTTGGCGGAATTGTTCGCGGACCTGGGGCCGGTGTCGGCCAGTGGTTTTGATTGGTTGAAGGAGTCGGTGGACCTGATCATCAACGCGACGTCCGCCAGTCTGTCAGGCGAAGTACCGCCGATTGCCAGCAGTTTGATCGAGCCGGGCAAAACGGTGTGCTACGACATGATGTACGGCAAGGAGCCGACCTCATTCTGCCGTTGGGCCAGTGAACATGGCGCGGCGGTGTCGATGGATGGCTTGGGGATGTTGGCCGAACAGGCGGCGGAAGCCTTCTATCTGTGGCGCGGTGTGCGACCGGATACGGCGCCGGTGCTGGCCGAACTTCGCCGCCAGCTCGCGCTTTAAGGTCAAAAGATCGCAGCCTTCGGCAGCTCCTACACGGGATCGAAGTGCATCCTGTAGGAGATGCCGAAGGCTGTGATCTTTTCAGTCCTCAAACCGGATCGGACATTTCTCCGCGCCTTCCAGCTTGCGCAACTCTTCCACCACCTGAGGCCGCGCGCGCCGCAGGGTCAGGCTGCGATCCTGGCGCAGCAGCCGTCGCGCTTCCTGATGCAGCATTTCCACCCCTGAATAGTCGATGAAGTTGATCTGCTGCGCTTCGATCACCACGCGCGCGCCGTGCATCCGTTGCAGGCGTACTTGCAGGTAATGGCTGGCGCCGAAAAAGATCGAACCGCCAACCCGCAGAATGTCTTCATCCCCCTCACGCCAATGCTGAACTCGCGGTTGCGAGGTGCGTTTGAGGTAGAAGAACAGCGAAGCCAGCACCCCGGCGTAGATCGCGGTCTGCAATTCCAGCAGCAGCGTGGCGACACAGGTCAGCGCCATGACCAGGAACTCGGCGTGGCTGACCCGCAACAACGCGCGAATGCCGCGATGATCCACCAGCCCCCAGGCGATCAACAAAATGCTGCCGGCCATGGCCGGGATCGGAATGTGCGCGATCAAATTTGCGCCGAAGATGGCGAACAGCGCCACCCACAACGCCGAAAAAACGCCGGCCATTGGCGAGCAGGCACCCGCTTCATAGCTCAGGCCCGAGCGGGTGAAGGAACCGGCTGACAGCGATCCGGAAAAAAACGCACCGACCATGTTCGATAAACCCTGGGCGCGGACCTCTTGGTTGGCGTCGAGCAACTGCTGGGAGCGGGCCGATAAGGAGCGGGCAATCGACAGACTGGTGACCAGCCCGAGCATGCCCACCGCCACCGCGCTAGGTAACAGGCGCAGAATCAGGTCCAGATCCAGCGGCAGCGGGCTGAAGGGCGGCAGCCGCCCGACAAATGCGCTGACCAACTTCACATGACCCAGCATTGATGGCCAGAGCCAGACCAGCAAGCCGCTCAGCACCAGGGTGATCAATAGTGTCGGCCAGCGCGGCAGGAGCCATTTGAGGATCACGCCCACGACGACCGTCGCGAAGCCCAGCATTAACGAAGGTTTATCCACTTCGCCGAGATGGCTGAACAGCATCATCAAGCTGTTCAGCGCTGTTGCCTGGTTGGGCAATTCCAGCCCCAGCAGGTTTGGCAGTTGGCCGATGGCAATCACCACCGCCGCGCCGAGGGTGAAACCCAGCACTACCGAGTGCGAGACGAAATTCACCAAGGCGCCGAAGCGCAGCAAACCGAGCAGCCACTGGAAAATGCCGGCAAGCAGCGTCAGAAGCAGGATCAGGGTGACGTAGTCATCTGACGCAGGAACGGCCAGCGGACTGATGCTGGCGTACAAGACGATAGAAATCGCCGCCGTAGGACCGCAGATCAAGTGCCACGAAGAACCCCAGAGACACGCGATCAGCACCGGGATAATCGCCGCATACAGACCGTATTCAGGTGGGAGACCGGCGATCAGCGCGTAGGCAATGGATTGCGGCAGCGCGAGAATCGCGCCGCTCAGGCCGACAATCAGGTCACGACCGACACTGGCGCGGGTTTGCCGCGGCAACCAGCTAAGGAAGGGGAAGAGCGAATGGCGGCTTGGGAAGGCCATGGGTCCTCTCGGGTGGGGGTTTGCGCAAGGGTAGCAGGGTGTGAGGGGTTGTCAGAAGAATCCACCCCTCACCCTAACCCTCCCGAAACGTCGGACCGCCCCAGAGGGTAGAGGGGACTGACCGTGTTGAATGTTCGGAATACTGCGACCTGCGATAACGAGGTGAGCTCAGTTCTGAAAAACACCGGAAATCTGCTCCCTTTCCCCCTCTCCCCTATGGGGAGAGGGCGGGGGTGAGGGGGGAGACCCTGAGCCAGAAACAGAATCCAGCATCACCCGATCAAAGCTTCGCTTTCACCGCCCCCAGCGCATCCTTCCCATCCACTGTCTTCACCCCGTCCAGCCACTTATCCAGCACAGCCGGATTCGCCTTGATCCACGCCTTGGCCGCATCAGCATTGCTGACCTTCTTGTTCACCACCTCGGCCATGATGCTGTTCTCCATTTCCTGGGTGAAACTCAGGTTGGTGAGCAATTTGCCTACGTTGGGACAGGCCTGTGCATAACCTTTGCGGGTCAAGGTGTGAACACTGCCGGTGTCGCCGAAGTACTTCTCGCCGCCCTTGAGGTAATGCATTTTCAGTTGCACGTTCATCGGGTGCGGGGTCCAGCCGAGAAAGGTCACGAACTTCTGTTTTTTCACCGCGCGAGACACTTCGGCCAGCATGGCCTGCTCGCTGGACTCGACCAGTTTCCACTGGCCCATGTCGAAGTCGTTCTTCTTGATGATTTCCTGCAAGGAGATGTTGGCGGGAGCGCCGGAGCCGATGCCGTAGATCTTCTTGTCGAACTTGTCGGCGTATTTGTTCAGGTCGGAAAAGTTATGCACACCCGCATCCCAGACGTAATCCGGGACCGCGAGCGTGAATTCGGTGCCATCGAGGTTCTTCGCCAATTGCGTGACATCGCCGGTGGCCACGAACTTGTCATAGAAACCCTGTTGCGCCGGCATCCAGTTACCGAGAAACACGTCGACCTGGCCATCTTTCAAGCCGCCAAAGGTGATCGGCACTGCAAGCGTGTCGACCTTGGCCTTGTAGCCCATGCCGTCCAGCAGAAACCCGGTGATGGCGTTGGTCGCGGCAATGTCGCTCCAGCCAGGGTCGGCCATTTTCACCGTCTCGCAACTCTGATCGGCATACGCCGATGCACTGCCCAGAGCCAGAAGCCCGACCGTCATTGCTGTGGATAACCTACGCATGGCATTCCCCTTAACATTATTGGTTTTGGCAGGGTTGTGGATAACGTGCTTTACGCTCCAGATCGTCGAGGTCGATGTGGTTGCGCATGTACTGCTGACTGGCGTCCACCAGCGGCTGGTGATCCCAGCTCTTCAGCTTGCCAATGGTTAATGCATCGGCGACAAAACGTCGGCGCCGTTGGCTGGCGAGCACTTGTTGGTGGATCGCCGGGATATCCCATTTGGCCCGGGCTTCGGCGAGAAATTCATCGAAAAGCGACTGATGTTGCGGCGATTGGCTGAGTTCTTCCAGTTCGCGCGGGTCGTTGTGTACATCGAAGAGTAGGCAAGGGTCGTCTTCGCTATAGATGAATTTGTAGGCGCCGCGGCGAATCATCATCAGCGGGCTGATAGTGCCTTCAGCCATGTATTCGCCGAAGACCTCGTCATGACCGCCCTGCCCTTGCAGGTGCGAGACCAGTGAGCGGCCATCCAGCGGCAGTCCAGGCTCCAGCGACCCGCCGGCCAGTTCCACGAAGGTCGGCAACAGATCGGCAGTGGAGACCGCCGCGCTGACCCGGCCAGCCCCGAATTGCCCCGGCGCACTGATCAACAGAGGCACGCGGGCGGCCATTTCATACCAATGCATTTTGTACCAGAGACCACGCTCGCCGAGCATGTCGCCGTGGTCGCCGGAGAACACGATGATGGTGTCGTCGATGAGGCCGGTTTCCTCGAGTGTTTGCAGGAGTTTGCCGACGTTGCTATCGATATAGCTGCACGCACCGAAATAGGCACGGCGCGCATCGCGAATCTTATCCACAGGCAGCGGTTTATCCCACAGGTCGTAAACCTTGAGTAAACGCTGGGAATGCGGATCAAGTTCGGTCTGCGTCGGGGTTTTGGGTAATGGGATATCGGCGTCGTCGTACATATCCCAGAAAGCCTTGGGAATGGTGTACGGGTCGTGTGGGTGAGTCATCGAAACGGTCAGGCAAAACGGCTGATCGCCATCCTCGCGGATGTGATCGAACAAATACTGTTGGGCCTTGAACACCACCTCTTCGTCGAAATCCAGCTGATTGGTGCGTACACACGGCCCGGCCTGCAGCACCGACGACATGTTGTGAAACCAGGTTGGACGCACGTCTGGCTCGTCCCAGTTCACAGACCAGCCGTAATCGGCCGGGTAGATGTCGCTGGTCAGGCGTTCTTCATAGCCGTGTAGCTGATCCGGGCCGCAGAAATGCATCTTGCCGGACAGCGCGGTGCGGTAACCGAGTCGACGCAGGTAGTGGGCATAAGTCGGTACATCGGCGGGGAAATCGGCCGCGTTGTCGTAGGCGCCGATCTTGCTCGGCAACTGACCACTCACCAAGGTAAAACGCGACGGCGCGCACAGTGGGCTGTTGCAATAAGCGGCGTCGAACACCACACCTTGGGCGGCGAGGCGGCTGAGATTAGGCAGTTTGATGGGCGAAGGGCCGTAGAACGGCAACATTGGCGCGGCCATCTGATCGGCCATGATGAAAAGAATATTCTTGCGCTTCATGTGATCGCGGCATTCCATAGTGAATATTTATGCGAGAGTGCTGCGATCGAGCATGTAGCCCATGCAATTTGTGGTAAAGCCCATGCGCGGCAATGACTAGGATAAGCCCAGCTTATGTATGACGCCCTTGGTGATTTGTCTCTGGATTTGCTTCGTGCCTTTGAAGCAGCGGCCCGTCAACGCAGCTTCACGGCGGCCGCCGTGGAGCTTGGCACCACGCAACCGGCCATCAGCCAGCAGATCAAACGGTTGGAAGAACAACTCGGGACGCGGCTGTTCGACCGGATCTACCGCGGGATCGAACTGACCGAGGCCGGGACCATCCTGTTTGAGCAGGTTCAGCTCGGATTGCAGAATATCGATGCAGGATTGAGCGCAATCAGCGCACAGCACCAACATGAGGTGTTGCAGGTTGCCACCGACTTTGCCTTCGCCGCGTATTGGCTGATGCCGCGGCTGCACCGTTTCCATGCCGCCAACCCTCAAGTGGACGTCAGCCTGGTCACCAGCGAACGCAGCCTCAATATGCTGCGCACCGACATTGATGTGGCGGTGCTGTTTGGTGATGGCCGATTCAAGCAGGGCGAAAGCCATTGGCTGTTCAGCGAAGAAGTCTTTCCGGTGTGCAGCCCGCTGCTGTTGAAGGATCGTCCCCTGCCCTTGCCCTCCCAGTCATTGCTCGAATTCCCGCTGCTGCACCTTCGAGGCGAGAACAGCAGCAACTGGTTCGACTGGAGCGGCGTGTTTCGGGAGTTGGGGATCGCTTCGGCACCTGCGCCCGGGCAATTGCGCTTCGACAATTACACGCTGCTGATTCAGGCGGCGATTGGCGGCCAAGGGGTGGCGATTGGGTGGCGGCACCTTGTGGATAACTTGCTGGCGCAAGGTTTGTTATGCCGACCGATTGCGGAAACGGTGATTTCCAGGCTCGGCTATTACGTGGTCCTGCCCCAGCGGAAACGGCGTGGTGCGCTGATTCAACAGTTTGTGGACTGGCTGATGGCTGAGCAGGCCAGCAGTGCGCAATCGTTGAATGGCCTGCCGTTGCCGTCTATCGCTGTATAGCGTCAGTCGCGACGAAGGTTACGTGTTCGCCGACATGCAGGTTCAACCGCAATTCATCGGCAATCCCCACGGCCACCCGGCTCAACCGCTCAAGCGGTTCGGCGAGGCCCGGCTCCAGGCTGCTGCTGACGTGGCTGAAATGTTCGATGGTCAGCCCGGCCACCCCGCGTGGTGCATTCACCAGCGTCCAGTGCAAGGTGCTGCTTTGCAGGGCTTCGCGGATTTCTTCGGCGGCGTGGCGTTGCAGTTGATCTTCGATCTCCGGATCGTCCAGTGCCTCGAAATCTCCGACAAGAAACAGTCGGGCAATCCCTGAGGCCTGCATGCCATCAATCAGAGCATCCACCGCCAGCACTTGCTCTACCGGGCCGGGTACGATGGATTTTTCCACGTGCTCACTGTTCATCGGCAACCCGGGTGCATCCAGCAGACAGATCACCGCCGAACACCCGGCGACACTCTGCTTGACCCGCTTGGCGTCGAACAAATCACCGGTCTTGGTCCGCAATCCCGGGCGCGGCGCGAGCGCCGTCAAATCATCGAGAATCGCGATCACTTCATGTTGGCGCCGCAGCATTTCAGCCATCAGCGCACTGCCCAGGCTACTCATGGCACCATAAAGCACCACTTTCACCACTGGGGTTTCGGCATTTTTCATGGCCGTGCTCCGTTCTTCCTACGTATATGGCGTGTGACCTGTGGGAAACAACGCCAGTTCGACTCGGTTCAGAGGGTTTCAAATGCAGCGGATCAAGGGCTACCACGCCCATGTCTACTTCGACGCCACCACCCTTCCTCAGGCTCGAGCCTTGTGTGAGCAGGCGGCGCAATTGTTTCCAGTGAGGATGGGCCGCGTCCATGAACGGCCGGTGGGCCCGCACCCGGACTGGAGCTGCCAGTTGGCGTTCGAGCCGCAATACATCGGCGACGTACTGCCCTGGCTTGCGCTCAACCGCAAGGGTTTGGTGGTGTTCCTGCACCCGGACACCGGCGACGATCTGCTCGACCACACCGAGCACGCCATCTGGATGGGCGCGATTCGGCCACTGGACTTGTCTATTTTTTGATCAGTTTACAACTGTTCCTCGGCTTCGCCGGGCAAATGTTCATCCAGATGCAGCCAGGGCAGTCGGTTGTCAGTCCAGATATGCCTTTCGGCGGGTGCGTGCTCGGGATGATCGAGAGTGGCGATGGTCACGTCGATGCTGTCCGGGCTCAGGTGCGAGACCAGCGCCAGCTGCGCCCCACAGTTGCCGCAGAAATACCGTACGCAGGTTATGGAAGAGTCGTACTGCGCTGGCGTTCCTTTCACCCATTCAAAGGCTGACGTGGGCACGGTGATCCAGGTGGTCACGATCCCGCCGCTGACCCGTCGGCAAATCGAACAATGACAGTGGGCGATGTCGTGCAAAGGCCCGCTGAATTGATAGCGCAGATGCCCGCAATGGCAGCCGCCCGTATGAATTTCGCCCATGTTTTGTCCTCCTGCCCTGTTTTCAGTGACTTCAAACCCGTCCGACGACCGGTTGCACATCTGGTCACTGCTTTCATCCGCGAAAGCTGGGTGAAAGCTTCCCCGATTAGGATCGCCCCCACTACCGGCAACAGACCGGTCGGCCAATGCCAGTGTTTTATCGCTCGCACAGCCCATTTAACAACAACAATGGTGATCCTGATGTCCTCTGCTACCCGCCGCTTCGCTGTCACTCCGCCCATACGCCTCGTGCTTCCCGTTCTGCGCTGACCCACCCGGTTCGCCCATTCCCTAGCCGCGCTATGCCTGGAGTATTCCCATGCTGACTTTCCTTGGCTTTGCCATGGTCATCACGTTCATGTTCCTGATCATGACCAAGCGCCTGTCCGCGCTGATCGCTCTGATCATCATCCCGATCCTGTTCGCGCTGTTCGGTGGTTTTGCACCGAAGATCGGCCCGATGATGCTCGAAGGCATCACCAAGCTCGCACCGACCGGTGTGATGCTGATGTTCGCCATTCTGTACTTCGCCCTGATGATCGACTCCGGCCTGTTCGACCCGGCCGTGCGCAAGATCCTCAAACTGGTCAAGGGCGACCCGTTGAAAGTTTCGGTCGGCACCGCCGTACTGGCGCTCGTCGTCTCCCTCGATGGTGACGGCGCGACCACTTATATGATCTGCGTGGCCGCCATGCTGCCGCTCTACAGCCGCATCGGCATGAGCCCACGGATCATGGCCGGCCTGATCATCCTCGCCGGTGGCGTGATGAACATGACGCCATGGGGCGGCCCGACCGCTCGTGCGGCCAGTGCGTTGCATGTGGACCCGTCCGACATCTTCGTACCCATGATTCCGGCGATGGCTTTCGGGGTGCTGGCCATCCTCGTGATTGCCTACTTCTACGGCAAGCGTGAGCGTGCGCGCCTGGGTGAGCTGCACCTGGTGGGCGAGGAAATCGACCACAGTGAAATCAGCGTTTCGCAATTCCCGGATGCCCGTCGTCCGAATTTGATCTGGTTCAACGGCGCCCTGACCCTGACCCTGATGTGCACCCTGGTCGCCGGTCTGTTGCCGCTGCCGGTGCTGTTCATGGTGGCGTTCAGCATCGCGATGATCGTCAACTACCCGAGCCTGCAACAGCAGAAAGACCGCGTCGCGGCTCATGCCGGTAGCGTGCTGGCGGTGGTCGGCTTGATCTTCGCGGCCGGTATCTTCACCGGAATCCTGTCGGGCACCGGCATGGTCGATGCGATGTCGAAGAGCCTGTTGGCAGTCATCCCGGACTTCCTCGGCCCGTACCTGGCCGTGATTACCGCGCTGGTGAGCATGCCGTTCACGTTCTTCATGTCGAACGACGCATTTTATTACGGGGTGTTACCGGTACTTGCCGAAGCCGCCAGCCATTACGGTATAACCGCGGTTGAAATGGCACGTGCCTCGATCGTCGGTCAGCCCGTCCACTTGCTGAGCCCGCTGGTACCATCGACCTATCTGTTGGTGGCCCTGGCCGGTATCGACTTCGGTGATCACCAGCGTTTCACCCTGAAGTGGGCAGTGCTGGTGTGCATGTGCATACTGGTCGCCGCTTTGCTGATGGGGATTTTTCCGCTGTTCAGCACTCTATAAGCCCAAGACTCACCACGACGGGTCCAGGCTTTGTTGTTTGAAGCCCGGGCCCTTCGTGGTTTAACACTCGCACAAAGGAATACACATGGAATGGCTGACCAACCCTGAAATCTGGGTTGCCTTCTTCACCCTGACCGCCCTGGAAATCGTCCTGGGTATCGATAACATCATTATGATTTCGATCCTGGTCAGCCGCATGCCCAAGCACATGCAACAGCGCACCCGGATTTTCGGCCTGGCACTGGCCATGGTCACGCGGATCCTGTTGCTGCTGTCGATCACTTGGGTCATGCGCCTTACCGCGGACTTGTTCGAAGTGTTCGGCCAAGGCATTTCCGGGCGTGACCTGATCCTGTTCTTCGGTGGTCTGTTCCTGCTGTGGAAGAGCTCGCAAGAGATGTACCACGCGCTGGAAGGTGAAGACGAAACCAATGAGGAGCCGGGCGGCAAGGGCGGCAACTTCCTCTACACCATCATTCAGATCGCGATCATCGACATCGTGTTCTCGCTGGACTCGGTCATCACCGCCGTGGGCATGGTGTCCTACGTACCGGTCATGGTCGCGGCGATCATCGTTGCCGTGCTGGTGATGATGTGGGCTTCCGGCACCATCAGCGAGTTCATCGACAAGCACCCGTCGCTGAAGATGCTGGCGCTGTCGTTCCTGTTGATAGTCGGTACTGTGCTGATTGCTGAATCCTTCGACGTTCACGTGCCAAAAGGCTACGTCTACTTCGCCATGGCGTTCTCGCTGGCGGTGGAAGCGATCAACATCAAGATGCGCACCGCGATCGCGAAAAAACGCAAACAGCAGGATCCGGTGAAACTGCGCAAGGACATTCCGGGTCAGTAACCCCGGTCAGCATAAAACCTGTGGGAGCGAGCCTGCTCGCGATAGCGGCCTGTCAGTCAACATCAATGTTGAATGTGACGGCCTCATCGCGAGCAGGCTCGCTCCCACATTTTTTTTGCTCTGTGATTACCCTGGCGGATCGAGGTTATCCAGCACTCGATTCACCGCCAATTCCCCCAACATGATGCTTTGCTGAATCCCGAGCAGAGTGCTGCGCTGTGGGCCATTCAGAAACCCTGCGAAATCACTGGCCATTACGCTGGCGGACGCCAACGATTCGCAGGCGTGCCCGAGCAAGGTTTCGTTATCGACCTTGGGGTCTATGAAGAAAATGCTGCTGGGTTTACGCGGCGGGAAGTCGTGGGGGACCGGATCGGTGTCCGGTGGGTTGGGCGTGACTTTGAACATAGGGACTTTCTCCAGTATGGCCGCAACCCCTTCGCTACTAATACAAAAGGGTGGCAGCTGTGCACAGGTTAGTAGACCGGCAAAGTCACCTAAAACACCCGGCGCGCCCGAGGGCGCCCTATGCACAGCCACCATCAAGCGCAGGCGGATACCTGACTGGATGACGCTTGTACAACCGAGATGACTGGTCGGGCTACTAAACCCGATCACTGATGGTCAGCGACGGGAACCAAGTTATCGACAGGCCTCTAGGCGCACAAGCCGGCGGATTCTGGCGTAGCCGTAGGCAACGACGCAAGGCGTTGTAGCCTCCGAGAAGTAACTCCGGATGTCTTTAAACACGCGCTGCAAAAACACGTGAATCACATCAAAACAACCGAATGCTTACCGACGTTTTTTTTCAAGGGTTGACGCACCGAGCTCTGGTGGTTAGCGTCCCTCGCTCGCTTCAACCGACAATGACAAGGAATGCATATGTCTGGAAAACCGGCTGCACGCCTCACGGACCCCACCACCTGCCCGCTTCCAGGGCACGGCACCAATCCCATCGCAAGCGGCTCACCCGATGTCTTTTTCAACGGTCTCGCCGCCGCTCGGGTCAGCGACAAATGCACCTGCGGCCAGGCCTTGAACGGTGGATTCTCTTCAACCGTGTTCATCAACGGCCTGAATGCCATGACTCTCGATAGCACCACCAGCCATGGCGGTGTGGTGATTGGCGGCTCCGGCAACGTCATCATCGGCAGCTCTCATTCCCCTGAGTCCTTCATCCCGCCCTTGCCGATCATTGGTCAACCTTTGGTGGAGTTCAAAGCCGTCAGCGCCGGCAATGGCGAACCGATCGCCGCACAAGACTACGAAATCGAAACCGCCGAAGGCCGCATCGTCAAAGGCCAGACCAACGCCCTGGGCATGACCCAAAGCGTCGCCACCTTACAGCCCGACCTCGCCGTCGTCCGCTGGACCGTCTGAAGCCTCAAGGAAGAATCAAATGACCGGCCAATGCATCGCTCCAGACGACCTGGACATGAAAAAACTCTGGGACAGCGCCTGCGAACTGCCTACCTGCAAACGCGAAACCACCATCGGCGGCCCCAACCCGAAAACCCGCGTCGAAGTGCCATTGCTGACTTGTAACTGCCTGTGGCGCAGATTTCAGAAAGAAGCCGAAGAATGGGTCGCGCCGGGCGGCGTGTTGATTGCGGACCCGCAAGCACGCAACCGCAAGATCAACGCGGCTTATGCGCAGCTGTGGCTGGCGGACAACCGGTTTCAGTGGGCGGGGTTGGCGGCGTTTGCTTCCAAGCAGGTGGGGTGTGGGTTGATTCATGCCGCCAAATTGCAAACGGCTATTGCGGCGCAAAAGGCTGCGCAAGAGAAACTGCGGACCGGTAAGTCGGAAACCATTTTCGAAGGGTTTGGGTTCAAGCTCAGTAAGACAGATCCAGAAATTGAGAAAGAATTAGCGAAAGCCAAAGAGGCCAATCCTCTTCCTACGGATGATATTACCTTCGGCGACAGCTCCCGTTCCGCTGTTCAGCAGCAGTTGGACTACGTGTATGAAATGCTTGCCCTCGGTAACACCTCACTGTTTCTGGATGTTTATCCGCTGCATCGGTTTTTTATGGTGCGGGGCTATAAGGAAATGGAGAAATGCTTGAAGAGCCGTCGCGGCATTCTGAAAGATGTGATGTGGCCGATTGCAGGGAAAGTTGAGTTTGGCGCAGATACCCCGGAAATCTACGCAACGTTCAAAGCCATCGACAACGGAAACATCAAGGGTAGCGTCGAGCGAATGGCGACTCATGAACAAGTAAATATCCTGCAACCAGCAATGTACGACGAAACTCATTTCGCCATGCTCATGCGAGGCACTCATGGAGGCGATGTCATTTCGGTTGTAACGGGATTGTTGCCAGGGGCAGCCGAGGAGATCCAGCTTACCCTTGCTAGCCAATGCAAAGCGCTTGACAACAAAAAAGTTGCTTTCGGTAGTAACCCACTCGCGAATCTCGCCGACAAGGACCAAAGGATGGCGTTCGTCTTACGCGCCGCCACTCAATTTGACACATTGCTTAATGAGCCAGCTTCTCGAGCAAAATTAAAACAGTCAATTACTGACATTGCGAGCGGCGGTGGTATCAAGTGAGGCACAAGCGAAATACCTACTTACTTTTTGCTGCCGTTGCGTTGGTGACAATCACCGTGGCTTTTTTTTTCAGCCGTGGACCGGAGCAACTTTCCTTTCACATCGGAAAAAGTTACGACGATGTGGTGCGCGATTCGACATTTCCTGTAAAGGGCGAAACCGCCATCTATCCCGGTGAACCACCTCACCCGAGCTCCACCTGGATTAGCACGCCAGTAATAATTACTTTTGATGACAAGCAACATGGATTCACGTTGCCTGCCACAAAGTTCGGTGCGATTGGGTGGTCCGAATTCAAAGCGATCACCCTGACTACGTCGCCGATGCTGGAAACCTTGCCGTTCGAGCAAGCGGTAAAACTTCTTGAGGAATTACAACAAAAGTTCAAACAAGTCGGGTGGACTCCAGAGCCTGTGGAAGGTAACGACTGGCTAAAAATAGAAACCCAAGAGGACAAGGTGCAGCTTCAAGCCAAACTCTTTGATCAACTGGACGGTGTCATCCTGTTGATTCCGCACAAGTACAGCTTGATCCTTCACATCAAATGCTATGCCCGCTGCGACGAACGAAACTCCGAGACAGCCAAGTATCTGATCGACGTAGGACTGGGCGAGGATCACTTCAGTGATTGAACTCTCCCTCAATGGGGCTGCTGCGCAGCCCAGCGGGAGCAAGCTCCCTCGCCACAGGTTATGTTCGCGTAACCTTTCAACTGAGGGGCTGAGATCTATGGGCCCCTTTTTCATTGACGCATGAACCTGTTTTCATGACAGTTTTGTTTCAATCGCTTCTTTAGCTGTGCGATGCTGGCGCGCAGACCGTTAGCCAACTACAGCTTAAGTACAGAACGTAGAAGAACGCGCGGCACCGTCAACTTGCCCCTTTGGGGCGCTACCACCACAGGGGGCCTGCATGCTCACCCTGCTCAATTTGTTATCTGCCGTGGCCTTGTTGATTTGGGGCACGCACATCGTCCGAACCGGCATATTGCGGGTCTACGGTTCCAACCTGCGCCATGTGATTGGCCGGAACATGTCCAAGCGTTGGCTGGCATTCGTCTCGGGGATCGTCGTAACGGCGATGGTCCAGAGCAGCAACGCCACCGCGATGCTCGTCACCTCCTTTGTCGGTCAGGGCCTGATGGCGCTGACCCCGGCCCTGGCGACCATGCTCGGGGCCGACGTCGGTACCGCACTGATGGCGCGGGTGCTGACCTTCGACCTGTCATGGTTGTCGCCGCTGCTGATCTTTCTTGGGGTGATTTTCTTCCTGTCGCGCAAACAGACCCGGGTCGGACAAATGGGCCGGGTCGGCATTGGCCTAGGGCTGATCATCCTGGCGCTGCAACTGATCGTCGAATCCGCCGCGCCGATCACCCAGGCCCAAGGCGTGAAGGTTATTTTCGCCTCGCTGACCGGCGACATCCTGCTGGATGCCCTGGTCGGTGCGTTGTTCGCAATGGTTTCCTACTCCAGCCTGGCCGCCGTCCTGCTGACCGCGACCCTGGCCGGTGCCGCAGTGATCAGCCTGCCCGTGGCCATCGGTCTGGTGATCGGCGCCAACATCGGCAGCGGCATCCTTGCCTTCCTCAGCACCAGCATGCAGAACGCCGCCGGTCGCCAGGTGGCGTTGGGCAGCCTGCTCTACAAACTGATCGGCCTGTTGCTGATCATCCCGGTACTCGACCCGTTGGTGCACTGGATCGACAGCCTGGACTTCAGCCCTCAGGAAATGGTCATCGGCTTTCACCTGCTCTACAACACCGCGCGCTGCCTGATCTTGCTGCCCAGTGTCGGGCCGATGGCCAAGCTGTGCGCGTGGCTGTTGCCGGAGCGGCCGGAAATCAACGGCACTGCCAAACCGCGGCATCTTGATCCAACAGCGCTGGTCACGCCCAGCCTGGCGCTGGCCAATGCCGCCCGGGAAACCCTGCGCATCGGCGACCTGATCGACAACATGCTCGAGGCCATGCTCGACGTGCTGAACGGCAAGCAAACCGCCATTACCCAGGAAATGCGGCGCCTGACCGATGATGTGGAATCGCTCTACGGTGCGATCAAGCTGTATCTGGCGCAAATGCCCCGTGAAGACCTCAGCGAGCAGGACAGCCGGCGCTGGGCGGAAATCATCGAGCTGGCGATCAACCTTAAGCTCGCCAGCGACCTCATCGAACGTATGCTGCGCAAGGTTCAGCAGCAGAAAACCTCGCAGCGCCGGTCTTTTTCCGAGGTCGGCCTGGAAGAGTTGGCGGGGCTGCACAGTCAGTTGATCTCCAACCTGCGCCTGGGGTTGTCGGTGTTCCTCAGTGCCGATAAGGAAAGTGCCCGCCAGTTATTGCGTGAGAAACGTCGCTTTCGCGCACAGGAACGCCGCTTGGCCCATGCTCACGTCAGCCGATTGCAACGTAAGATCGTGCAGAGTATCGAGACCAGCTCGTTGCACCTTGAGTTGATTGCCGACATGAAGCGTCTGAATTCGCTGTTTTGCAGCAGCGCCTATGTGGTGCTGGAAACTTCCGACACCGGCGCCCTGGCGGCCGACGATTTGGCTGACATCACGCATTCACCTTGAACGTCTGGCAGAGTGGTCAGTCAGTAACATTGATTCAGCATGAAGGCCGCCTTCGCGAGCAGGCTCGCTCCCGCAGTGGATCTTCGGTGTACTCGGAAATTGTGTCCGACTCAGATCACCTGTGGGAGCGAGCCTGCTCGCGAAGGCGGCCTGGCTGATGACACGGATCTCCGATTGGTTGCCTGGAAGCTTGCTATGCGTTGTTTGTTGTTCGCCTGTCTGTTGCTTGGCTCATTCCCTTCATTTGCCCTGGATCGCTTTCAGGTCGAGGGCTATACGCTGCCCAACGGCCTGCAATTAATGCTCAAACCCGGCACCGAGCGCGGGCATGTGGCGATTCGTCTGGTGGTCGGCGTCGGCATCGATGATTTCAGCTGCGCCGACAAAGAGCTGCCGCACCTGCTTGAGCACTTGCTGTTCAGCGGCATCGACGCCACGGGCGAAGGCGGGCTGGAAGAACGCATGCAGGCCCTGGGTGGCGAGTGGAACGCCTACACCAACAATGCCGACACGACGTTCGTCATCGAAGCCCCGGCGAAAAACCAGCGCAAAGTCCTCGACCTGCTGCTGGCGCTGCTGACCCAGACCCGAATCGACGACAACGCCATCAACGCCGCCAAACAAGTGGTCGAGCGCGAAGACGGCGGCCATTACTCGCACCTGCAACGCTGGCTGGATCGCCAGGATCTTGGCCACACGGCGAGTAATCAGCTGGCGGTGGAACTGGGCCTCAAATGCCCCGAACGGCCTGAAGTCGATCACCTGACCCGCGATCAGGTGGAAAAGGTACGCAAGGCCTGGTACGCAGCCAACAACATGACCCTGATCGTCGTCGGCGACCTTGAGCGGTTGCTGCCGGCCTATCTGGAACGGTCTTATGGCGCGCTTGAAGCGGTCGACCCGACCGATCACCCGGCCCTGCCGGCGATCCAGGCCAGTGCTGCCCATGAGCGCACCCTGAGTCACGGTTTGGTCGGCGGCAGTGCGAAATTGCATTGGCTGGTGCCAGAGCCGGTGCAAGAGGATCAGCACGACGAAACCTTCGACTTGCTCAAGGACTATCTGGACTGGGCGCTCTACCGCCAGTTGCGCCTGACCCATAGCTTGTCCTACGGGCCTTCGGCCGAGCGTGAGGTGTTTGGCGGCGTGGGCTTCATGAGTCTGAACGCCGACCTTGACCGCGACGACGTACCCCAGGCCGAACAGGTGCTGGATGATCTGAAGGCCGGGTTGCTCAGGGACGGCCTCAATGCCAACACCTTCAACCGCCTCAAGCAGGCCGCCATTGCCCGCCAGGCCTGGGCCGTGCAAGGCAACAGCGCGTTGGCCGATTATTACTGGAGCGCCCTTGGGGACTACGAGGACGGCCGTTTCGCCAACCCGGCCAAGGAACTGCAAGGGGTGACGCTGGAGGAAGCAAACAAGGCCATGCGTGAGTTGCTGATGCAGCCGGGCTACCTGCGGATCGAAAAGCCGTTGATCAGTGATGATCAGTTTATGTGGGCGATTGCCGGGGTGCTGGGGCTCATCGTGTTGATGCTGATGGGTTGGCGTGTGTACCTCAGAGCACCGCGAACCGTGTAGCAGCTGGCGAAGGCTGCGTTCGGCTGCGCAGCAGTCGCAAACCCGTTATGTCAGATATACCTGATGGGCCGCGTTGAATGGTTTTACGACTGCTGCGCAGCCGAACGCAGGCTGCGCCAGCTGCTACAAGGATTTGTGATCGGACCGCAGCCCCTCGCCACGCCGCCCTCTCGGCGGTTACCCTGTCGGGGATTTTTCCCACGACTATTGCGAACCGCCGAATGCCTACTCTGACCCTATACGTCCAGCGCATCCTGGAACTGATGAAGCGCTACCCAGGGGTCATTGCGCTCGGTGGCTTCATTTCCGGGGTCGGCAGTTTCATTCTGGTGGATCGCCAGCAAGGTCTGGCGACCTGGATCACCACCATCATGCTGGTCAGCTGGATCTGGCTGATGCTGGAAAACAGTCTCACCAAGCTGTTCACCAGGATCTTCAAGCGCGAAATACCCCAGCCTCTGCTGCGCTACGCCACGCAGATGATCCACCAGGAAAGCCTGTTCTTCGTCCTGCCGTTCTTTTTCATCACCACCACCTGGAACAGTGGCCAGTTGTTCTTCACCGGGTTGCTGAGCATGGCGGCGCTGATTTCCATCATCGACCCGCTCTACTACAAATGGCTGGCCCCCCGGCGCTGGGCGTTCCTGGCGCTGCATACCTTGACGCTGTTCGCTGCGCTGCTGACCGCCCTGCCCGTCATCCTGCACCTGACCACCGCACAGAGTTTCAAACTGGCCCTGGGCACCGCCGTCGTGCTGTCGTTCCCGAGCCTGGCGTCGATCTTCCCGATTCGTACCGTGCGCAACGCGCTGGCGATTCTGAGCATCACCGTGGGTATCGGTGGCGTTGGCTGGGTGCTGCGTTCGTGGGTTCCGCCGGCGACGCTGTGGATGACCGACGTGGCCATCAGCACGCAAATGCAGGACCGCACACCTGGCAAGAGTCTGGAAGAAGTCAGCGCCGACCAGATCCGTGGTGACGGGCTGTACGCCTACACCGCGATCAACGCCCCGCGCGGTCTGGATGAGAGGATCTACCACGTGTGGCAGTTCAACGGCAAAGAGGTCGACCGCATCCCCCTGGACATCCATGGTGGGCGCAAGGAAGGCTATCGGGCCTGGACCCACAAGCAGAATTTCCCCGGTAACCCCGCGGGTAAGTGGCAAGTTCGGGTGCTGACCGAAGATGGCCAGGTTATCGGTGTGTTGCGCTTCACCATTACGGACAGCACACCGACCAAAGAAAAGTAATGCGGTTCATGCTATTACGTAGCTCTGCGAAATAGCCGAACAAGCACGGAGCTTATGAGCAGCAGCACAATGGCCGGCAGTGCCCGACTGGACACCTCTCACTCCCCTGCTCAGTTGCGGGTCACGGGTGACTGGACGCTTGCCCATTACGCCGATCTCAAGCACCTGTGCGAAAAGCTCCACGGCCAATACGACGACAGCACTCACATCGACCTCAACGGCCTCGGCGCGCTCGACACCGCCGGTGCGTCGCTGCTGGTGGAGTTGCTCGGTTCCGAGCGTTTGGGCCGATCCGCCGAACACCCCGATTGCACGCTGTCCTCGGCCGACCGTGCCTTGTTGCAGACTGTTTATTGCTCGCTGACCGACTTCTGCGTGCCGATCAAGGAGCCGGAAATCAGCGTCAGCGTTCAACTGTTGACCCGCATCGGCCGGGCGGTCGACGCGGTCTGGCAGGACACCCTGCAACTGCTGGGTTTCGTCGGCCTGATTCTGGAAACCATCGCCCGCAATCTGTTTCGCCCCGCGCGCTGGCGGATTACACCGATGGTGGCGCACATCGAGCAGACCGGCCTCGACGCCGCGCCCATCGTTGCCCTGCTGACCTTTTTGGTGGGCGCCGTGGTGGCGTTTCTCGGGGCGACGGTGTTGGCGAGTTTTGGCGCGAGTATTTTTACCGTGGACCTGGTGGCATTCTCCTTCCTGCGCGAATTCGGTGTGTTGCTGACCGCGATCCTGATGGCCGGCCGCACCGCCAGTGCGTTTACCGCGCAGATCGGTTCGATGAAAGCCAACGAAGAAATCGACGCCATCCGCACCTTGGGCCTCGACCCGATAGAGTTGCTGGTGGTGCCGCGCGTCTTGGCCCTGCTGGTCGCGCTGCCGATGTTGACCTTTCTGGCGATGCTTTCGGGGATTGTCGGCGGCGGCGTAGTCTGCGCTGTGTCGCTGGATATCTCGCCGGCGATGTTCCTGTCGCTGCTGCAATCGGACATCGGCGTTCAGCATTTTCTGGTGGGGATCGTCAAAGCGCCGATCTTCGCGTTCCTGATCGCTGCCATTGGCTGTCTCGAAGGCTTCAAAGTCAGCGGCAGCGCCGAGTCCGTCGGCGCGCACACCACGTCGAGCGTGGTCCAGTCTATTTTCGTGGTGATCGTACTCGACGCCGTGGCCGCGCTGTTTTTCATGGAGATGGGCTGGTGAATCGTCTACCCCGAGCGCCCTCCGAGGCGGTGATCGAAGTCCGCGGTCTGTGCAACCGCTTCGGTCACCAGAGCGTGCATGAGAACCTTGATCTGGATTTGTACAAGGGCGAAATCCTGGCTGTGGTCGGCGGTTCCGGCAGCGGTAAATCGGTGCTGTTGCGCAGCATCGTCGGGCTGCGTCAGCCCAGCGAAGGTGTAGTGAAGGTCTTCGGCAAAAACCTGCCGACGCTGTCCGAACACGAGCGCTCGATGGTCGAACGGCGCTTCGGCGTGCTGTTCCAGAAAGGCGCCCTGTTCTCTTCGCTGACCGTGACCGAGAACGTCGCCCTGCCCCTGATCGAGCATGCCGGTTTGAGCCGAGAGGACGCCGAGCACCTGGCGGCAGTGAAAATGGCCTTGGCCGGGCTGCCGCTGTCGGCGGCCGACAAGTACCCCGCTTCGCTGTCCGGCGGGATGATCAAGCGTGCGGCACTGGCCCGCGCGCTGGCACTGGACCCGGACATCCTGTTTCTCGACGAACCCACCGCCGGGCTCGATCCGATTGGTGCGGCCGCGTTCGATCAATTGATCCTGACCCTGCGCGATGCATTGGGCCTGAGTGTTTTTCTGGTCACCCACGACCTCGACACGCTCTACACCATCACCGACCGGGTGGCGGTGCTGGCGCAGAAGAAAGTGCTGGTGGCGGATGCCATCGAAAAAGTCTCGGAAACCGATGACGCGTGGATTCACGAATACTTCCATGGCCCTCGCGGCCGCGCGGCGCTGACCGCCGCTCAACAGCTTAAGGAGGTCTGACATGGAAACCCGAGCCCATCATGTATTGATCGGCCTGTTCACCGTGATTGTGGTGGCGGGCGCCCTGCTCTTCGGCTTGTGGCTGGCCAAGTCCAGCGTCGACACCGAGTTCAAGGACTACGAAATCGTCTTCAACGAGGCCGTCAGCGGCCTGTCCAAGGGCAGCGCCGTGCAGTACAGCGGGATCAAGGTCGGCGACGTGGTGACCCTGCGTCTGGACCCGAAAGACCCGCGCCGGGTGCTGGCGCGGATCCGCCTGGGCGGCGAGACACCGATCAAGGAAGACACCCGGGCCATATTGGCGCTGACCGGGATCACCGGGACGTCGATCATCCAGCTCAGCGGGGGTACGCCGCAGAGTCCGAAGCTCAAGGGCAAGGACGGTAATTTACCGACGATCATTGCATCGCCCTCGCCCATCGCCCGTTTGCTGAATGACAGCGGCGACCTGGTGGCCGGTGTGAACATGCTGATGCTCAACGCCAATCAGATGTTTTCTTCGCAGAACGTCGAGCGCATCAGCAAGACCCTTGAACATCTGGAACAAACCACCGGCACCATCGCCGACCAGCGCGGCGATATTCGCCAGGCGATGCAGCAACTGGCCTCGGTCGGCAAACAGGCCGGCGCCATGCTGGAACAGACGTCGGCGCTGATGCGCAACGCTAATGGCATGCTCAACGATCAAGGCAAGCAGATGTTCGGCAGTGCCGAGCAGGCGATGAAGTCGCTGGAGTCGAGCAGCGCGACCATCAACAAGCTGCTCACGACCAATCAGGACTCGCTCAACAGCGGCATGCAAGGCCTCAATGGCCTGGCCCCGGCGGTGCGTGAACTGCGCGACACCCTGACGTCGTTGCGGGCTATTTCCCAGCGTCTGGAAGCCAACCCCACCGGTTATTTGCTGGGCAATGACAAGAACAAGGAGTTCACGCCATGAAGCTGGCTCACCTCGCCCTCCTCGCCAGCTTCATTGTGCTCGGCGCTTGCTCGATCCTGCCCAAGTCCGAGCCGTCCGATGTCTATCGGTTGCCTTCGGCCCAGAGCAGCGCATCGGCCAGTCACGGGACGCCGCAGCGCTGGTCGTTGCGCCTGACCAAGCCGCAGACCAGCGAGGTCTTGAACAGCCCGAAGATCGCCGTGATCCCTCAGGGTGATCTGATCAGCAGCTACAAGGCTTCGCGCTGGAGCGACCCGGCACCGGTGTTGCTGCGCAATCGTCTGTTGGATGGTTTCCAGCGTGATGGTCGGGTGACATTGCTGAGCACCGACGACAGCAACTTCCAGGCGGATCTTGAACTGGGCGGTAGCCTGCAGGCATTCCAGACTGAGTACCAAGGAACGAACGCGAGCGTCGTCGTGCGTCTGGATGCGTTGCTGGTGCGCGGTTATGACCAGCGAATCCTCGCCAGCCGACGCTTTGAGGTGCGCCAGCCATTGAGCGATGTGAAGGTGCCGGCGGTGGTGGTTGGGTTTGGTCAGGCCAGTGACCAGTTGACGGCGCAGGTGGTGGCTTGGGCGGTGGAGCAAGGGCAGAAGGTTGCTCCGGTAAAACCCTGAAATCGCCAAGATCGCAGCCTTCGGCAGCTCCTATAGTGGATTTGCGTACACCTGTAGGAGCTGCCGAAGGCTGCGATCTTTTGATTCACCCAAAGAACCAGTAGCAAACGCCGATCGCGCCGAGGACGCCGGCAAGCTCCGCCAGCAACGCACACCCCACCGCATGCCGCGCCCGCTGGATCCCCACCGCGCCGAAATACACCGCCAATACATAGAAGGTCGTTTCAGTACTGCCCTGAACCGTCGCCGCCACCAGCGCCGGGAAGCTGTCCACGCCAGATGTTTTCATGGTTTCGATCAGCATCGCCCGGGCAGCACTGCCGGAGAACGGCTTGACCATGGCGGTCGGCAGCGCATCGACGAAGCGCGTGTCCCAACCGGCCCATTCCACCAGATGCCGAATCCCGTCCAGGCCAAAGTCCAGCGCTCCGGATGCTCGCAGCACGCCGACGGCACACAGCATCGCCACCAGATACGGCAGCAGGTTCTTGGCCACGTCGAAGCCTTCTTTGGCGCCTTCGACGAACGCTTCGTACACCTTCACTTTGCGCAGCGCGCCAATCACCAGAAACAACATGATCAGCCCAAACAGCGTCACGTTGCCGAGGATCGATGACAGGCTGGCCAGAGCGGTCGCTGAGAGCGTCGCCAGCAGCGCCATGAAGGCACCGAGGGCCAAGGCACCGGGAATCAGGTACGCAAGCACCACCGGGTCCCACAGGCGCAGACGCTGCATGAACGCCACCGACAGCAGGCCGACCAATGTAGAGCAACTGGTGGCGAGCAGGATTGGCAGGAACACCAGGGTCGGATCGGGCGCACCCTGCTGGGCGCGGTACATGAAGATGGTCACCGGCAGCAGGGTCAGGGAGGAGGCGTTGAGCACCAGGAACAGAATCTGCGCGTTGCTGGCGATTGTGGTGCTCGGGTTGAGTTCTTGCAGCGCCTTCATGGCTTTGAGGCCGATTGGCGTGGCGGCGTTGTCCAGGCCCAGGCCGTTGGCGGCAAAGTTGAGCGTGATCAGGCCGATGGCGGGGTGACCGGCCGGCACTTCCGGCATCAGGCGCAGGAACAACGGGCCCAGCGCTTTGGCCAGCCACTCGACGATCCCGGCCTTCTCGGCAATCCGCAGAAAGCCCAGCCAGAGCGTCAGGGTGCCGAACAGCAGGACCATGACTTCGACCGACAACTTGGCCATGGCGAAAATGCTTTCCACCATCGCCGCGAAGATCCCGGCGTTACCGCCGATCAACCATTGCGCCAGTGCCGAAACGGCAGCCACGATGAAGAAGCCAAGCCAAAGGCCATTGAGCATCAGTCAAATCCCCCGAAGAATGCGGCGAATGATAGCGGGGTAGCCAGAAACGACAAACCCCGGATTTCTCCGGGGTTTGTTTGAGGCGTTGTACGCAATCCAATGTGGGAGCGGGCTTGCTCGCAAAGAGGCCGGAACATTCAACATCTCTATTGACTGATCCACCGCTTTCGCGAGCAAGCCCGCTCCCACAGGAGGGTTGCATCAGTTGCTGGAAACCTCGCCAGACGGCAATTTTTCCTTGCTGCGCCAGTGCGGCAAGGAGTTCCAGTAGCGCTGGCCCTTGGCGTCGTCGTACATGCCTTCCCAACGGGAGATGACCAGCACGGCCAAGGCATTACCGATCACGTTCAGTGCGGTACGGGCCATGTCCATGATGCGGTCGACACCGGCGATGAACGCCAGGCCTTCGAGCGGAATACCCACGCTGCCCAGGGTGGCCAGCAGCACCACAAAGGACACACCCGGTACGCCGGCGATGCCTTTGGAGGTGACCATCAGGGTCAGCACCAGCAGCAATTGCTGGCTGATCGACAGGTCGATGCCGTAGAGCTGGGCAATGAAGATGGCCGCAATGCTCTGGTACAGGGTCGAGCCGTCGAGGTTGAACGAATAACCGGTCGGTACCACGAAGCTGCAAATGGCTTTCGGTGCGCCGTAGGCTTCCATTTTCTCGATCACGCGCGGCAGCACGGTTTCGGAACTGGCGGTGGAGTAGGCCAGCACCAGCTCATCCTTGAAGATGCGCATCAGCTTGATCACCGAGAAGCCGAACAGGCGAGCGATCAGGCCCAGCACCACGAAGGCGAAGAAGGCGATGGCGAAGTAAACCAGGATCACCAGTTTCGCCAGTGGCAGCAGGGAGGCGAAGCCGAAGTTGGCCACGGTCACCGCGATCAGTGCGAAAACGCCGATCGGGGCGTAGTTCATGATCATGTGAGTGACCTTGAACATGCTTTCCGACACGCCCTGGAACATCTTCACCAGCGGCTCGCGCAGGTCCGATTGCAGGCTCGACAGACCGAGGCCGAACAATACGGAGAAGAAGATGATCGGCAGCATCTCGCCGCGGGCCATGGCCGCGAAGATGTTCGACGGGATCAGGTTAAGGATGGTCTGGATGAACGCATGTTCATGCTGAACCTCGGCGGCAGTGGCCTGGTACTTGGAAATATCCACGGTACCCAGGGTGCTCATGTCGATGCCGGTGCCCGGATGGAACACGTTGGCCAACACCAGACCGACCACGATGGCGATGGTGGTAACGATCTCGAAGTAGAGGATGGTCTTCAGACCGATACGCCCGAGCTTCTTCGCGTCGCCGACGCCTGCAATACCGACGATCAAGGATGAGATCACGATCGGGATCACAATCATCTTGATCAGACGGATAAAGATATCGCCTGCTGGTTGCAGGACGTTGCTGACCCACCAGGCTTTTTCGGCACTGAAATGGTTGAGCAGCGCACCGATTGCAATCCCCAATACCAGACCGATGAGGATCTGCCAGGCGAGGCTAAGCTTTGCCTTCTTCATATCTTTACCCTTACTTGCGTTTGACTCAGGCAGATGCAAGAACTGGAACGCTTGTGGCGAAAAAGTCTTGTGCATCTGCCCCCGTATAAGGTGCCCCGGAGCGCTTGTTATCGGCTCTCTGGCAGGCGAAAAAAGGCGCAACTATTCAGATGCAAGGAAGCGACGTCTAATGCCGTAAACGCCTACCCTATGCCGAATCGGCATGAGCTTTTTTAACTGAAACCCGCGTCCCAACCGGTTCGAATACGACATTTCGGCAGGCATAAGTGCCGTGAACCGGCCATCGTAGAGGAGGTTGGTTGTTTTTTGAGCAAGGGAATGAGGGCTAGAACTTGGGAAAAAGCCTACGTTTAAGCGCGAAAATTCTCGGTCTTTGAGTCGCAGTTTTCTCGATATACGGTCACCAAAGAAACACTACGAAATGGTTTTGCGAGGGATTAACGGAGCAGGCGAGCAGAACGCTCTAGGACAACACTTTGCGCTGAGGAAGCTCTTCGCAAGTCCGTCGATCCATGAGTGACCGGCGAACTTACGTCGCAGCTTCTGCCTGACCCGGCCCTTGCGCAGGCACTCCCCTGTACCCGTAGGTCACTCCGCCCCTGAAACAGGCAGAACGTCCCGGCCCCTTGATCATGCGTCTACCTTCCTCGGGCAGCGCAGTGGAAAGAAGCCATGCTGCTTCTTTCATGTTACGAATTCAGTACCAGTGTGGGTCTTTCTTCAGCTGTTCCATCAACAAATCCTGCATACCCTGGTCCGGCTTTCCCAGAAAGCGGTAGTCGGCATGCCGCGTGGGCGACTTGTCGGCCGGCAGCCCCGCAGGCACTTCGACCAGCATGGCGTAGGCTTCCTTCTTGTTGAAGCTGACGGCAACGATCAAGCGCTTGTTGAGGCATGTCGCCTGCGATTCGCAGAGCGGCCCAACCAGATACTTTTCGCCATCCTCTTCAACGGCATTCATTTGCTCGGCGTCGCCGGACAGGTTCATGACCCATTCCGGCAGGCGTTCTTCCTTCTTCACCACGCCTTGCCAGGTTTCACGGTACTGCGGGTCTGCACTTAGCAACTCATTGACCCGCGCCTGGCCGTCATTGGCCGCTGTTGCCATGGCACTACCGCCCAGAAGCAGGGCGGCTGCCAGTGTCTTTAACAAAACGCTCATATTCACCCTCGACCGCGACGGCCAAAGAAGAAGGAAGCAATGAACATCACCAGGAACACGACAAAGAGAATCTTGGCGATACCCGTGGCGGTGCCCGCGATACCACCGAAGCCCAGTACCGCAGCGATGATGGCAATGATCAAGAATGTGATTGCCCAGCTCAACATGGTGATTCTCCTTACGCTTCTATTTAGAGATGTTGCTTGTGGTGCTTTTCCCGGCGCAGGGAACGCGCCAAGTTCATGTGTTTAGAACACCCAACGTTCCTGGCGAGGCATCTGATCGGCAGGCTGAGCCTGGTCGACGTCCAGCATTCGCATTGGGGGGCTGTCAGCCTGGTTACTGCTGGCCGCGCTGAAATGGGTTTGGGTCGGGTGCTGAATCGACAAGCGTGGCGCTTCTTGCTGCTGGTTCTGCTCCCAACGCTGAAACTGCTGGCCGGCGATCAAGGTGATCAATAGCGCCAGAACAGCAAACAGACCTTGCTGGAGATGCAGTGGCGAGATACGCAACTGGGCGGCACGTTGGCGACTCATCCTGAAGCTCCTCCCACTCTGTGGTGATCTTGTTAGGGCGACGTCTTTGAATGCCCCGGTTAATCAGACCATTGCAGCCTGCATGCCAGCTTTTAAAGATAATAAAAATCAATAAAATCAATTAGTTATGAATGATGTGGAAAATGGATCGGACGCATCCTGCACGATGGTCCTTTTGAAGTCGTGCGTAATGCACGATGGGTTCGTTGGAACTTTCAATATTTTTGAATTGCGAGGAGGGCGTGGATGTCACAAGGGGACAGCGGCAATCGCCGGCGAACCGGCTATCTGATAAAAAAACAACAAAATCAGGCGATTAGCCGTAGGGTGAGGAGAGAGTTACGCTGCTGTGGCAGGAATCGACCAGAATCAACCATGCAACTTGCCCGATTATTCCGGGACTAACCAAGATCATTCATTAAGGAGCGTAGGAAAATGGAGTCAGCCACTGAGCATCAAGGCCGCATTCTGCTGGTGGACGATGAGTCCGCCATCCTGCGTACATTCCGTTATTGCCTCGAAGATGAAGGCTACAGCGTCGCTACCGCCAACAGCGCCGCTCAGGCTGATGCACTGCTTCAGCGTCAAGTCTTCGACTTGTGCTTCCTCGACCTGCGTCTGGGTGAAGACAATGGCCTCGATGTGCTGGCCCAAATGCGCATTCAGGCGCCGTGGATGAGGGTGGTGATCGTCACCGCTCATTCGGCCGTCGACACGGCGGTCGATGCCATTCAGGCCGGGGCCGCCGACTATCTGGTCAAGCCTTGCAGCCCCGACCAATTACGCCTGGCCACCGCCAAGCAGCTGGAAGTGCGGCAACTGTCGGCACGTCTGGAAGCCCTTGAAGGCGAAGTGCGCAAACCCAAGGATGGCCTGGACTCTCACAGCCCGGCGATGAAAGTGGTGCTCGAAACCGCCCGCCAGGTGGCCAGTACCGATGCCAATATTTTGATTCTCGGCGAGTCCGGTACCGGTAAAGGCGAACTGTCCCAAGCCATTCACGGCTGGAGCAAGCGCGCGAAGAAATCCTGCATCACGATCAACTGCCCGTCCCTGACCGCCGAACTCATGGAAAGCGAGCTCTTCGGCCACAGCCGTGGCGCGTTCACCGGGGCCAGCGAAAGTACTCTGGGTCGTGTCAATCAGGCCGACGGTGGGACGCTGTTTCTTGACGAGATCGGCGATTTTCCGTTGGTTTTGCAACCTAAACTGCTGCGTTTCATCCAGGACAAAGAATACGAACGGGTGGGCGATCCGGTCACCCGCCGCGCCGATGTGCGCATCCTCGCGGCCACTAACCAGAACCTCGAAGACATGGTGCGCGACGGCCGTTTCCGTGAAGATTTGCTTTACCGCCTGAACGTGATCACCCTGCACCTGCCACCACTGCGCGAACGCAGGGAAGATATTCTGACCCTGGCCGATCGCTTTCTGGCCCGTTTCGTCAAGGAATACGCGCGTCCGGCCCGGGGCTTCAGCGACGAAGCCCGTGAAGCGCTGCTCGGCTACCGCTGGCCGGGGAACATTCGCGAACTGCGCAACGTTGTGGAGCGGGCAAGCATCATTTGTCCACAGGAACGGGTCGAGATCAGTCACTTGGGCATGGCTGAAACCCCGGTCAACAACGCTCCTCGCATCGGCGCTGCGCTGAGTCTGGATGAATTGGAAAAAGCCCACATCGGAGCGGTCCTCGCCACTGCAGATACGCTGGACCAGGCCGCCAAGACCCTGGGTATCGATGCCTCGACGTTGTACCGAAAACGCAAGCAGTACAACTTGTGAGCTGTCTCCGATGAGACTGGCGATGAAGTTGCGCACGCGGCTGTTTCTCAGTATTTCCGCACTGATCACCGTGGCGCTGCTTGGGCTGTTGCTCGGGCTGGTCAGCGTGATGCAGATGGCGAGTTCCCAGGAAGCGCTGATTCGCAATAATTTCGTCACGCTCGACCTGGGACTGAAATTGCGTCAGACCTTGGGCGATCAGCTGATGATCATGCTCAGCGAGAAGCCGGATCCTGCGGCGTTCGAGGCGTCCAAGCAGCATTATTTTCAGTTGCTTGATGACGGCATTGTCCATGCCCAGGCTGGCGATGAGCTCCAACACGGTTTCGAACAGGCTAAGACTGACTACCTGAGCTTTTTGCAGGCATACGACCTGTCCCGTGACTCGACGCAGGTATTGAGTGGCAACGAAGAGCTCACCGAAAAATTCAATGCACTGCGCAATGGTTTGATCGTCGAGCAACAGCGTGCGCTGGATAACATCAATGCCACCGAACGGCAGACTCGGGAGAGGGCGCTGCTGGTTGCCGGCCTGCTCGGGCTGGTGGGGCTGGCGGTGCTGATCATCGGCTTCGTCACCGCCCACGCTATCGCTCAACGTTTTGGTGCGCCGATCGAGGCTCTGGCCCAAGCGGCGGACAACATCGGCCAAGGCAATTTCGAAGTGACGCTACCGATTTCCTCGGCCGTGGAAATGAACCTGCTGACCAAGCGCTTCGGGATCATGGCCCAGGCCCTGCGTGAGCATCAGGCCACCAATGTCGATGAACTGCTCGCAGGTCAGCAGCGTTTGCAGGCCGTGCTCGACAGCATCGACGATGGGCTGTTGATGATCGACCGCGATGGTCGTTTGGAACACCTCAATCCAGTGGCGCAGCGTCAGTTGGGTTGGGACAGCGATCGTCTCGGCCAAGGTCTGGGTACGGCGCTTGAGCGCCCCGAACTCGATGATCAGCTGCAACTGGTACTGCGCGGTGGCACCCTGGAGCGGGCGCCTGAGGACCTGAGTATCGAGGTCGACGGTGAGTCGCGGTTGCTGACCTTTAGCCTGACGCCGGTCAGCCATACACAAGGTCATATTCTCGGCGCCGTGATGGTGCTGCATGACGTCACAGAACAGCGGGCGTTTGAGCGGGTGCGCAGCGAGTTCGTGCTGCGCGCCTCCCATGAATTGCGAACGCCGGTTACCGGGATGCACATGGCGTTCGGCCTGTTTCGCGAGCGCGCCCACTTTGCCCAGGACTCGCGTGAAGCTGATCTGCTGGACACCGTGAATGAAGAGATGCAGCGCTTGATGCAGTTGATCAACGACCTGCTGAACTTCTCCCGCTACCAGAACGGATTGCAAAAACTCACGTTGGCGCCGTGCTCCATAGAGGATTTGCTGGAGCAGTCCCGGGCACGTTTTGCCGGCCTTGCAGAAGAGCAGGGCATCGACCTGCTAGTGGAAGTGCAAGGGCCATTACCGCGATTGCAAGCCGATCAGCCGCAGCTGGACCGGGTGCTCGATAACCTGATCGACAACGCATTGCGCCACACCGCTTCCGGCGGGCAAATACGTTTGCAGGCTCGACGCCATGGGGAGCGGGTGATTATCAGCGTTGAAGACAACGGCGAAGGCATTGCCTATGGCCAGCAGGGACGGATTTTCGAACCCTTTGTACAGGTGGGTCGCAAGAAGGGCGGTGCCGGGCTCGGTCTGGCACTGTGTAAGGAAATTGTGCAGTTGCACGGCGGTCGGATGGGTGTTTATTCGCGACCAGGGCAGGGTACTCAGTTCTATATGGCGCTGTCGGTATAAGCCGCAGCCGCTTCAGGCTTCGTCATCGAGACGTCGGGCAGCCAATCGGCGACCACGGGTTATCAGCTCGATGAACTGCACCGCACTCAACGCATGGGCGAATAGCCAACCCTGACCGAACTTCACGCCTTCACTGCTCAAAAGCGCCGCCTGGGATTCAAGTTCGATGCCCTCGGCAATCACCTTGAGTTGCAGGGCCTGGGCCATGTGAATGATGTGCGGTGCGACACCGCTACTCGCAGCGTCATGACCCAGTGCATCGATAAACGCCTTGTCGATTTTCAGGCAATCGACTGGAAGGGTTTGCAGATAGGCGAGGCTGCAATAGCCGGTGCCAAAGTCATCGATCAGCACTTGATGCCCGACATCCCGCAAGGCTTGCAGGTTTTCCCGGGCGACCACGACATCGATCAATCCCCGTTCGGTGACCTCAAAGGCAATTTGCTTTGCCGCGACGCGGTGCAAGGTCAGCAGTCGCGCCATTACCTGGCCGATACGCGGCACCATGACGTCGCAGGCCGCCAGGTTGACCGAGATGTACAGTTGCGGATTGGCCCGCAACAATTGACCCAGCTGCTCAAGCAGGCGTTGCAGGACGAAGTCGGTCATCTGGCGGATCTGGCCGGTGTTCTCCGCCATCGGAATAAACAGGTCGGGGCTGGTCAGGGTGCCGTCCGGTCTTCGCCAGCGCAGCAAGGCTTCTGCCCCGACACAGTTGCGGCTGTCGAGGTCGAAGATCGGTTGATACAGCACCTGCAATTCGCCTCGTCGTATGGCACCACTCAGTTCGGCGTCCAGCGACTGTCGCTGGCGCACCAGCAGAAGCACCAGAAAACCCACGCATAAGGCGAGTGCCAGGCTGGCCGGCAGCAACCACCACCAGACTGCGGGCACTTGCATACCGGTGCGCGGGCTGATCAGCACCAGTTGGTATTCCGGATTGTTGGTGGGCATGCGGTAAATCAAGCGGGAATGCGTCACTTGTAGCGCGTCGAGGCTTTTCGGGGGCCAGGGTTCGGTGGGTGGCCAGACCTGCGAGACACCCAGTACCGGAATCGCGCGCGTACCGTGGTCGAGCACCACCAGCAGGCTGCTTCCCGGTGGCAAGTCGACCATGTCGGTCAAATGCCCGCGAGACGTCGCGACACGAAAATTGCCGCGTCCGAGCATCAGCGCGGCGCGGTTTTCATCGGGTTCGGTGGTGGTGTTCAGCCAGTAACTGTAGGTCGGCCCCTTGATGTCTGGCGGTCTTATCATCGACAGCCCTTCCTGGCGGGGGCGATTGGAACAGATCCGCGAGGCGTCCATATAAGCGGCTTCGTAAACGAAACGGTAATTGAAGCTGACCTGTTGCAAGGTCGCGATCATTTCGTCATCGCAGCCGCGTAACGGCTGGGCCTCCAGGTCGTCGAGGCTTTCCCGCAACTGCCCGAAAAGTTGCTCCAGACGAGCAAGGAAGCGCTCGCCCTGGGCATTCATCTCTTCGCTTTCGCTCTGCTCGACTTGATGCATGGCCACGAACAGGCTGCCGGCCATCAGGAGTGTCGCGCTCAAGGCAGCAGCCAGTATCGCCAAAAACCAAGGGCGAAAGAACCAACTACGTAGTGTCTCTCGAGCAGCAGGCATAGGGAATATCCGAAGTATTACCAATGAGTTATAGCTGCTGATTGGAAAAAAGCCCTGACCGTCGGGCGGGCGTCATTATTTTGTCTGGTTCAAGACTTGTAGAAGCGCCGCGGTTTGCGCATCCGGTGTGCCATCGAAACGTGACGGTCGGAAATGCATCTGGAAGGCCGCAATCACATGACGTGTCGCAACATCCAGTTCGCCGGTTTGCGGCGTGGGATAACCCGCGCGGGCCAGCTGCGCCTGAAACCAGCTGATGGTTGGCAGTTGTACTTCGAACTGTGCTTGCTGACGCGTTACGGCCTGCTCATTCGGCCAGATCCCCAGGCCTTCGGCCGCCAGGCGCTTCCAAGGGAACGCCGGCCCCGGATCAAGCTTGCGCAGCGGGGCGATGTCGCTATGGCCGATGATGCTGTGGGGATTGATGGCGTAACGCTTGCTGATGTCCTTGAGCAGAACGATCAACGACTGGACCTGGGCTTCGCTGTAGGGATACCAGAAGCGTCCTCCGCTCGGGAGTTCCTTGAAACCCGGGTTGACGATTTCGATACCAATGGAGCTGGAGTTCAACCAGGTCCGGCCTTGCCATTCGCTTTCCCCGGCGTGCCAGGCTCGAAGGTTTTCATCCATCAACTTGTAGATGGTGGCGCCCTTGTCGTCGCCAATCAGGTAGTGGCTGCTGACCTCGCCGTGGGTCAGCAGTTGCAGCGAGCGCTCCAGTGATGCGGTGGTGTAGTGCACCACCACGAACTGAATGCGGCTGTCGTAATTGGCTGAAGGGTGACTTGTGTCGAAACGGGGGCCGCTGGCGCAACCGGCCAACAGAATCAGAGACACGAAGAGAGATAGATATTTCATGGCAGAAGGCAATACACGCAAGACAGTAATGCAACAGTGTAACGTACTGCCTTGCGCGCAGACGGCCAACGCGAAGTTTTAAACAAAATGGAACAATTGACCGTCAGCCCATTGCCACTTGGTTACGACCAGCATGTTTCGCGCGATATAGGGCCTGATCGGCTCTTTTAAGGGCCAGATCGCTATGTTCGCCGGGTTTGAATGCAGTCAGGCCCATGGAAATGGTGATAGTTACCGGCTCACCCTTGAAGTGGAAAGGGCAGGCTTCGATTGAGGCGCGCAGCTTTTCCAGCAGTTTCGCACCAGCAGTTGGCACTGTGTCTGGCATCAACAGGACAAACTCCTCACCGCCGAACCGGGCAATGAAATCCGTCCCGCGCAGGCGCTTGCGTAGCACGTTGGCGATGATTTTCAGTACTTTGTCGCCCGCCAGGTGACCATAGTTATCGTTAATGCGTTTGAAATGGTCGAGGTCGAGCATTGCCAGCAACAGGGTGTTGCCGTGTTGCTGCCATTGATTGATTTCGTGATCCAGCCGTTCGCTCCAGGCTGCCCGGTTAGGCAGGTCGGTCAGCGGGTCGATCAAGGCTTTCTGACGCTGCTCTTCAAGATGCTCGCGGTAGCCCAGGGCTTCCTGCTCCATGTGCGCAACGCGTTCTGCGAGACTATGAAGGCGGGCTGCGACTTCCTGCTCGCGTTCGTCACGCTGCTTCTGGTGCTGGTCCATGGTGCCAAGCAGGCCTTCCAGATGGTTTTCCAGGACGTGCTTGAGATCGTCCAGGTCGGCGGCTTCCTGCATGCTGCTCTGCAAGCCGTCGACCTGCTCGCGGATCTGCGTGTCCATCTCGCGTGCGGCGGAACGGTTGTCGGCATGGCCTTCGCTGGCGGCTTGCAAGTTGCTTTGGAACGACTCGAGGCGTTCGTTTAGTTGTTGCAGGTAGGCTTCGAATTCATGCTGGCCACTGTCGGTGATTGCCAACATCAAGGTTGCCAGATCGTCGAGGATTGGCAGCAGTTCGTACCAATTCAAACCGTTTTGCAGGCGATCACGCATCGCTTCGGCTTGCGGACGATGACGCTCGGGCAGCGTCAGGTCGTCGAGCAAGCCCAGTAGCGTGTCTTCGATATGCTTGGCCACCGAGCTGTAGGACGGCTCGGGTGAGTCCGGCAGGGCGTAGAGAACATGCGGCTCGGATTGTTCAGTGTCTACGGTGGCCAACACCTCGGCCATGGCCGGGGGCAACGGTAGGCTGTCGAGATAGACCACCGGGGTCAGTTCGTCGGGATTGATTGCCGGTTGAGCCTGTATTTCTGGCTCGATGATTGATGGAACGGGTTCTTCTGGATGTTCTATGTCCGGTTGCGGTTGCGTCTCTGGAGTCTGGGCGCGTGCTCGCTCCGCCTCAAGCACCGGCGGGACAAACGCTACAACTGCAGGAGAGGGCGCTGTTGCGGGCGGTGCCTCGATCGTCGGTGGCTCGGATGCAGTAGTGGGCGCGGCAACTTGTGCAAACGCCACTTGCGGCTTATCGATCTCTGGCGCGAGATCGACAGTGACCTGTGATGTCTGGGCATGCGGCACAGCAAACGCTTCGGCTGGCTGCGGGGCGGGCGTCGGGAAGGTGCCGGAGGTAACCTGTAATACCGCTTCATCCGCGTCTCGGCTACCAAACAGTCGCTGCAGCAAACCAGGGCGGCCGGGTTCTGCCGGGTTTTCAAGCTGATTCAGGGCTTTGCCTTGCAGACCGCTCAGTTCGCTGAGCAGCAACGGAATTTCGCGCGCCTGCCCGACTCTTGCATCCAGATGCTTGGCGAAGTTTTTCAGAGGCCGGCTTACTTCGCGGGGCAGCGGTAATGTTTGCAGCTGCGAGACCAGCGCGGTCAATGCGGCGCTGGTCTGATTAACTCGAGTTTCCCGGCGTTGTTCGGAGTCGAGTACGGCTTTTTCCAGCCGCGGAAGCAGGGCGGCCAGGCCGGCGTCCATGTCGTCGGTGCGCACGACTTCACGCATTTCCTTCATGCATTGGTCAACGACGCGGTCGGTGCCCTCGGCTGCCAGCGTGCTGCGTACCAGGCCACGACGCAGCAGGTCGAGTCGGGCGTCCCATCGACGTTCGAGCTTTTCCTGTTGTTCGATGCTTTTGAGGTATTTCTCTTTCCAGCGCTGTGCTTCGTCGCTCATTCATGGGATCCGCGAGGGGCAGGACTCAACGCGGGCAATGCATCAGCCGTAAGCGAACCCGGCAGACGAATCTCTACCGCGACCGGCAGGTGATCGGAAATGGGTTGTGCCAGCACCTGGACCTTTTCAAGGGTCAGGGTGGGGCTCAGTAGAATATGGTCCAGACAGCGCTGCGGGCGCCAGCTAGGGAACGTCGCTTCCAGTTGCGGCGCGAGCAGGCCGAGGTCACGCAACGGGGAGTTTTGCAGCAAGTCACTGGCATGGGTATTCATGTCGCCCATCAGCACCTGGTGTTTATAGCCGCCGATCAACTCGCGGATGTAAGCCAGTTGCATGCTGCGGGCGCGAGCGCCCAGTGCAAGGTGCATCATGACCACCACCAGCGCCTCAGGACCCTCGCCAAAGCGCACCAGAATCGCCCCGCGACCCTTGGGCCCCGGTAGCGGATGATCTTCAATCGCCCACGGACGCAGGCGGCTTAGCACACCATTGCTGTGCTGGCCGAGGCGTCCGAGATTGCGATTGAGTTGTTGATACCAGTAGGGGAATGCGCCGAGCTGGGCCAGGTGTTCGACCTGGTTGACGTAGCCTGATCGCAAGCTGCCGCCATCGGCTTCCTGCAAGGCGACCAGATCGAAGTCGCCCAACAGATTGCCGATCTTTTGCAGATTGTCGGCACGTCCGGTGTGCGGCAACAGGTGCTGCCAGCCCCGGGTCAGGTAGTGGTGATAGCGCTCGGTACTGATGCCGACCTGGATATTGAAGCTGAGCAAGCGCAGACGACTGTCTGCGGGCAGGCCCGTCGATTCCAGATGATGTTCGTTGACCCGCGGATCATGCAGGCCAACGACGCGTTCAGTGCCCCAGCGGCGCATGGCAGTTGCGGCGCTTAGTTCGCTGCAGCCTTGTTAGCCGCTCGCTCTTTGTCGACCAGTTTATCGGCCAACTGCAGTGCTTGTTCGGCACCACCGGCCGAGCCTACATCGAAGCGATACTTGCCGTTGACGATCATGGTAGGAACACCTGAGATTTCATACTTCTTGGCCAGTTCGCGAGCCTTGGTCATCTGACCCTTGATGGCGAAGGAGTCGAAGGTGGCGAGGAATTTGTCCTTGTCTACGCCTTGGGTCGCCAGGAAGTCAGCCATTTCGTTTTTGTCGGTCAGTTTCTTGTGTTCCTTCTGGATGGCGTTGAACACCGCAGCGTGCACGTCATGCTCGACACCCATGCTTTGCAGGGTCAGGAACATTTGCCCATGGGCGTCCCAAGGGCCGCCGAACAGGGCTGGGATACGCACGAAATTAACGTCGGAAGGCAGCTTTTCAACCCAAGGATTGATCACCGGCTCAAATGCGTAGCAGTGCGGGCAGCCGTACCAGAACAACTCCACCACTTCGATCTTGCCAGGTACAGCCACCGGAACAGCGTTAGTCAGTTCGACGTAAGGGGCGGCGGGTGCTTCGGCGGCTTGGGCGGTCATGCCGAACAGGCTGGCAGCGACGAGTGCGGCGCTGATGATCAGATTACGCATGCTTAACTCCTGGACAATTTTGGTCGCCTCGCGCGACCTGTTTTCAGACAGGTCATGGCGGGCTTGAGTTCTGTAGTGTAACGGCAGCGGCCACAAAAAAGGGCGGCCTAAGCCACCCTTTTTATACTTGCTGCGACGGATTAATAGAGCGTTAACGTTGCTGGAGATGTCCACCCAACGCAACGCTCGATCCGCAGGCCTTAGTGTAGGCCCTGAATGTAGCTGGAGACCGCGGCGATATCTTCGTCGCTCAGCTTTTTGGAGATGGTCTGCATCGGCTTGGTATCGCCATCGTTGGTGCGGCCGGCTTCTTCCTTGCGGAAATCGGTCAGCTGCTTGGCGATGTATTGAGCATGCTGGCCGCCCAGGTGCGGGAAGCCGGCGGCCGCGTTGCCTGCGCCATTTGGCGAGTGGCAGCCGGTGCAGGATGGCAGGCCCTTGGCCAGGTCGCCACCACGGAACAGTGCTTCACCGCGAGAAACGACTTTCGGGTCGGCGGCGCCAACGCTGCCTTTCTGGCTGGCGAAGTAGGCGGCGATATCGGCCAGGTCCTGATCGCTCAGGTTGGTCAGCAGGCCGGTCATTTCCAGTACCGTGCGTTTGCCGGACTTGATGTCGTGTAGCTGCTTGTTCAGATAACGCTCGCCCTGGCCTGCCAGTTTCGGAAAGTTAGGCGCCATACTGTTGCCATCCGGGCCATGACAGGCGCCACATACTGCGGCTTTCGCCTGACCAGCAGTCGCATCACCTGCAGCATGGGCAATGCCGGAGATCCCCACGGTCAACAGCAGACTCACGATCAATTTGTTCATCAGCTAATCCAACTACGGCTAAGGGTTAAAGAGTTATGGACCGGGATCACTCGCTCATCCACTGGATGATTGCTTGGTAATCCTCGGCACTGCAGTCCATGCACAAACCACGCGGCGGCATCGCCTTGAAACCCTGGGTCACGTGTTGCACCAGCGTCTCCATACCTTTCGCCAACCTCGGCGTCCAAGCTTCCTGATCGCCCTTTTGGGGCGCCATGGGTAGTTGGCCGGAATGACAGGCACCACAAACACGGTTGTACACAGCTTCCGGATCCTGTGTAGCCTGAGCGCTGTAAAGCGGCATCAAGACACCGGCAGCTAGCAGCCATTTCGTCATAAAACGACCTTTTCAGGGTTGAGAGCGTTCTGCGTTCTAGTGCGCAATCAAGGTCAATCGCTCTCGTGAACTTCATCCTACGCTGGGACAAAGCGCACACAAAATCTGCGGCATTATATACTGGCGTCACTGAAACGGAAACGACACTGCTCGCCGCGTCCATTCCCGGCGCCGCCCACATCGGAAATCCCATGCAACTCAAGAACCCCATCCTCGGCCTGTGCCAACAGTCCACCTTCATGCTCAGCGCTGCCAAAGTCGACCAATGTCCCGACGACGAAGGCTTTGAAGTGGCCTTCGCCGGGCGTTCCAACGCCGGCAAGTCCAGTGCGCTGAACACCTTGACGCACGCCAGCCTTGCGCGGACCTCGAAAACTCCGGGTCGCACGCAGCTCTTGAACTTCTTCAAGCTAGACGATGATCGTCGTCTGGTCGACCTGCCGGGTTACGGTTACGCGAAAGTACCTATCCCGTTGAAGCTGCACTGGCAGCGTCACCTGGAAGCCTATCTGGGTGGTCGTGAGAGTTTGAAGGGGCTGATTTTGATGATGGACATCCGTCATCCAATGACCGACTTCGACCTGCTGATGCTCGATTGGGCTGTCGCTAGCGGCATGCCAATGCACATTTTGCTGACCAAAGCCGACAAGCTGACCTACGGCGCGGCGAAAAACGTCCTGCTCAAGGTTCAGGCAGACATCCGCAAGGGTTGGGGAGATGCGATCAGCATCCAGCTGTTCTCGGCGCCAAAACGCATGGGCCTGGAAGACGCCTACACTGTACTGGCGGGTTGGATGGAACTGGCGGACAAGGGCGCCGAGCTCGCGGAGTAAGCTCGTTTACAAAAATTGCGGGCAAAAAAAACCCCGGACTTCTTATGGGGAGGGGGAAGTTCCGGGGTTCAAGTTCCGGACCGTTAGGGCGGGGTCCAGATATCTGCCAACACTTAACACAACATTAGGAGCATCGAAGGGCTTCACCACCCATTCAGTAACTCTGAGTGGCGATTCAGGAAATTAGTTCAGAATTTTTTAAAAAGCCTTTGGAATAGGCCATCGAATTTTCCGAACTAAGAGCCCTTCGGTCTTTCTGCCGCGGCACTACGCCGCAGCGGAAAACACCTTTTCAGACGGTTCAGTGAGCCTCATCCCAGTTATTTCCTACACCCACCTCTACCAACAGCGGCACATCAAGCTTCGCTGCGTCGCTCATGTGCACGCGAATTTCATCACGGACCTGATCGACCAAATCCTCACGCACTTCCAGAACCAATTCATCGTGCACCTGCAGGATGACTTTGGCGTCGAGGCCTGACGCTGTCAGCCAGCTATCCACGGCAATCATGGCTTTCTTGATGATGTCCGCCGCAGTGCCTTGCATCGGGGCGTTGATCGCCGTGCGTTCGGCACCTTTGCGCAGGGCCGGGTTTTTCGCGTTGATTTCCGGCAGGTACAAGCGACGACCAAAGATGGTTTCGACGAAACCTTGTTCGGCGGCCTGGGCGCGGGTGCGTTCCATGTATTCCAGCACGCCTGGGTAACGGGCGAAGTAACGGTCGATGTAGGCTTGGGATTGCTTGCGATCAACACCAATCTGTTTGGCCAGGCCAAACGCGCTCATGCCGTAGATCAAGCCGAAGTTGATCGCCTTGGCACTGCGCCGTTGGTCGGTGGTGACGTCTGCCAGTTCAACCCCGAAAACTTCAGCGGCGGTGGCTTTGTGCACGTCCAGATCGTTGCGAAACGCGTGCAGCAACCCTTCGTCCTTGGCCAGGTGAGCCATGATTCGCAGTTCGATTTGCGAATAGTCCGCTGCCAGCAGCTTGTAGCCTTTTGGTGCGACGAACGCCTGACGAATCCGACGACCTTCAGCGGTGCGGATAGGAATGTTCTGCAGGTTCGGGTCGCTGGACGACAAGCGCCCGGTCGCCGCGACAGCCTGATGATAAGAGGTGTGAATCCGCCCGGTGCGCGGGTTTATCTGCTCCGGCAGGCGATCGGTGTAGGTGCTTTTCAGCTTGCTCATCGAGCGGTACTGCATCAGCACTTTGGGCAGCGGGAAATCCTGTTCGGCCAGCTCCGCCAGCACGGCTTCGGCGGTGGACGCCTGGCCCTTGGCGGTTTTGCTGAGAATTGGCAGGCCGAGCTTTTCGTACAGGATCACGCCCAATTGCTTCGGAGAGCCGAGGTTGAACTCTTCCCCGGCAATGGCGAACGCCTCACGCTCGAGGGCGACCATTTTCTCGCCCAGCTCCACGCTCTGAATGCCCAGCAGGTTGGCATCGACCAGCGCGCCTTGGCGTTCGATTCGTGCCAGCACCGGCACCAACGGCATTTCGATTTCGCTCAGGACCTTGCTCAGGCTCGGGATGGCGTTGAGTTTTTCCATCAGGGTTTGATGCAGGCGCAGCGTTACGTCGGCGTCTTCGGCGGCGTAAGGCCCGGCAAGTTCCAGGGAGATCTGGTCAAATGTCAGCTGTTTGGCGCCTTTGCCGGCGATGTCCTGAAAACTGGTGGTGGTGTGATTCAGGTACTTGAGCGCCAGGCTGTCCATGTCGTGGCGGGTCGCGGTGGAGTCCAGCACGTAGGATTCGAGCATTGTGTCGAAAGCAACGCCTTGCACGGTGATGCCGCAGCTTTGATCGCCACCGATGGCACAGTTGGCCAGGATGTTCATGTCGAACTTGGCGTGCTGGCCAACCTTGAGTTTGCTCGGGTCTTCCAACATCGGCTTCAGTGCTCGCAGCACGGTATCGCGATCGAGCTGATCCGGCACGCCCATGTAGGAATGGGTCAGTGGGATGTAGGCTGCTTCGTTTGCTTGTACAGCGAAAGACAGGCCCACCAGTTGCGCCTGCTGCGCATCGATGCCGGTAGTTTCGGTATCGAAGGCAATCAGCTTGGCATCGTTGAGCTTCTTCAGCCACAGGTCGAAATCAGCCTGGGTGAGGATCGTTGTGTACTTGAGTTCGGTATCGGCGGCCGCTTCTTCAGCCACCGGAGCGACGACTTCCTGGCCGGAACGCTTGGCATCGCGCTGGTTCTCTTCGAACCAGCTCTTGAACTCCAGCAGGGTATAGAGCTCGGCGAGCTTGTCGTGATCCGGCTTGCCCATTTGCAGGTCGTCGAGGCCGATATCCAGCGGCACGTCGATCTTGATGGTTGCCAATTGATAGGAGAGAAACGCCATCTCCTTGTGCTCTTCGAGCTTGGCCGGCAGGGTTTTGGCCCCGCGAATCGGCAGGGTCGGGACGATGTCGAGCTGCGCATAGAGCTCGGTCAGGCCGCCGTTCACCCCGACCAACAGGCCGGAAGCGGTCTTCGGGCCAATGCCCGGAACGCCCGGAATGTTGTCGGAAGAATCGCCCATGAGCGCCAGGTAATCGATGATCTGCTCGGGAGCGACGCCGAATTTCTCCTTCACGCCCTCCACGTCCAGCGCGCTACCGGTCATGGTATTGACCAAGGTAATGTGGCCGTCGACCAGCTGCGCCATGTCCTTGTCGCCGGTGGAGATCACCACCGGGCGGTCGGCCGCCGCGCTGCTGCGGGCCAGGGTGCCGATCACGTCATCGGCTTCGACGCCTTCGACGCACAACAGTGGAAAGCCCAGGGCGATCACGCTTTGGTGCAGCGGCTCGATCTGAACACGCATGTCGTCGGGCATGCTTGGGCGGTTGGCCTTGTACTCGGCAAACATTTCGTCCCGGAATGTCCCGCCCTTGGCGTCGAACACCACGGCGAACGGACTTTCCGGGTACTGCTTGCGCAGACTCTTGAGCATGTTCAATACGCCCTTGACCGCACCGGTCGGCAAACCTTTGGAAGTGGTCAGCGGTGGCAGGGCGTGAAAGGCGCGGTACAGGTAAGAAGAACCGTCCACCAGGACGAGGGGGGCTTGGCTCATGAGCAGGATCAACCTTTTCGGCGGGTCCGGCGCTAGAATAGCGGGACCGTTGACGACAAAGGGACAAGGTTATCATGCGCACACTAAATCGCCTGTTGCTGGCTGGCCTGTTTGCAACCGTTCCACTGGCCGTCATGGCGGCGGATGATGCTCCGACATCTGAGCCGCAAGTCACTATCCGCACGGAAGGGGATAAAACCATCCAGGAGTACCGCCAAAACGGTTTCCTGTACGCGATCAAGGTCACGCCCAAGGTCGGACCGCCGTATTTTCTGGTGCGCGCGGATGGGACCGATGCAAACTACATCCGTTCGGATCAGCCGGATATGCTGATTCCGTCGTGGAAGATTTTTGAATGGAAGTAGTTTCTTAATCTCAATCGGCGCTGGCTCAAGCAGCGGCGCCCGTACTGGCAGTTCAAACATGTCTGTGTTCACCCCGCTGGCTCGGCCCGAGCTGGAAACCTTTCTCGCCCCTTACGGGCTCGGCCGCCTGCTTGATTTCCAGGGGATTGCCGCTGGAAGCGAAAACACCAATTTCTTTATCAGCCTGGAGCAGGGCGAATTTGTCCTGACCCTGGTTGAGCGTGGTCCGGTCCAGGAGATGCCGTTCTTCATAGAACTGCTCGACGTGCTGCATGGCGCCGACCTGCCCGTGCCTTATGCCTTGCGCACCACCGACGGCGTCGCCTTGCGCGAGCTGGCGGGCAAGCCTGCGCTGTTGCAGCCACGTCTGGCCGGCAAGCACATCAAGGAAGCCAATGCGCAGCATTGCGCTCAGGTGGGCGAGTTGCTCGGCCATCTGCACCTGGCGACCCGGGCCAACATGATCAAGCGCAAGACCGATCGCGGCCTGGACTGGATGCTGGAAGAGGGCACGCAGTTGCTGTCGCACCTCAATGCCGAGCAAAGCGAACTGCTGCAACGGGCGCTGGACGAAATCACACAGCAGAAGACGAAAATTCTGGCGCTGCCGCGAGCCAATATCCACGCCGACCTGTTCCGCGATAACGCGATGTTCGAAGGCACGCACCTGACCGGGTTGATCGACTTCTACAACGCGTGTTCGGGGCCGATGCTCTACGACGTGGCGATCGCCTTGAACGACTGGTGTTCGGACGAGAGCGGGTTGATCGACGGGCCACGGGCGAGGGCGTTGCTTGGCGCTTATGCAGCGCTGCGACCGTTCACGGCGACCGAGGCGGAGTTGTGGCCAACCATGCTGCGGGTGGCGTGTGTGCGGTTCTGGCTGTCGCGGTTGATTGCCGCTGAGTCGTTCGCCGGGCAGGACGTGTTGATTCACGATCCGATGGAGTTTCAGCAGCGTCTGGCGCAGCGGCAGAAGGTCAGCACACCGCTGCCGTTCGCGCTTTAAAGTCAAAAGATCGTCCGAACGCGGCCCGAACCTTCGGCAGCTCCTACAAAGATCGGTGTAGGAGCTGCCGAAGGCTGCGATCTTTTTTATGGGGTTACAACGACTCCAGACACCCCGCCAAATCATTCCCCAACTTCTCCAGCACCTGCTCATACCCCTGAGCGGTCGCCGGCGTGTACCCGCCCAGCGCGTCCAGTTCCGCCAGCTTCACCGGCAGACCCGCCACCAGGGTTTCCGCCAGGCGCGGACGCAGAGGCGGTTCGCTGAACACGCAGGTTTTGCCGACTTCCTGTAATCGAGTGCGCATCGCCGCGACGTGCTGGGCGCCAGGCTGGACCTCGGCGGCGACGCTGAATACGCCGGCGTGCTTGAGGCCGTAGGCGTCTTCAAAGTAGTCGAAGGCCTCGTGGAATACGAAGTACGGTTTGCCTGCGATGCCGGCCAGGCGTGCTTTCAAGCGAAGATCCATTGCATCCAGACGCTCATCGAACGCCTTGAGGTTGCTCTGATAACGCGCGGCATTGGCCGGATCGGCTGCACTCAGGTCTGCGGCCATTTTTGTGGCGATGACGCGGGCGTTGACCGGCGAAAGCCACAAGTGTGCGTCCAGACTGCCGGGACGGTGATCGTGATCATGCTCGTCGGCTTCTTCCGCATGGGAGTGGCTATCTTCGGCGAAATGTCGCAGTTTCAGGCCCGGCAAATCCTGCACGGCGACGCTGGGCAGCGTACGACCATTCAGCACGCGGGGCAGGAAACCTTCCATGCTCGGACCGACCCAGTACACCAGATCCACCGATTGCACCTTCCGTACGTCGGATGGGCGCAAGGCATAGTTATGAGGCGAGGCACCCGGCGGCAGCAAGACTTCCGGAATCGCCACGCCGTCCTGCACCGCCGCCGCGATCAGCTGTAGAGGTTTGATACTGGTGAGAACTTTGACTTCGGCGTGAGCTGAACTGATCAGCAGAAAACTTGCTACAAATGCGACAAAGATAGAAAAAAGTCGGGACACGATGACCACTCGAAGAGGCGAGAACGGGTAACATAATAACGTCTCTCACAAAACTCGTCGCCGCTCATGCCTAAAACACCGATTGCCAGCCGTCCCCACGACCACTCTCATTGCGTCCATAGCGCATTGTCTGAGGCCGATGCCCTGTGCGCACGTCAAGGCCTGCGCCTGACCGCCTTGCGCCGGCGGGTGCTGGAACTGGTCTGGCAGAGCCATAAACCGTTGGGTGCCTACGACATTCTCGCGGTACTCAGCGAGCAGGACGGCCGCCGTGCGGCGCCGCCGACCGTGTACCGTGCGCTGGACTTCCTGCTGGAAAACGGCCTCGTACACCGCATCTCCTCGCTGAACGCCTTCGTCGGCTGCAATCACCCGGGGCACGCCCATCAGGGCCAGTTCCTGATTTGCCGCGAATGCCACGCCGCCATCGAGCTCGAACAGAAATCCATCAGTGACGCGATCATCAGTAGCGCCAAGGATGTCGGATTTGTCGTCGAGGGCCAGACCGTTGAAGTGGTCGGCCTCTGTTCGGGTTGCCAGGGGGTTTAATGAGCAACGCGCTGATCCGCCTCGAGCAGGTTGCCGTCACCTTTGCCGGGCAAAACGTGCTGGATAACATCGAGCTGAGCGTCGAGCCGGGGCAGATCGTCACCCTGATCGGCCCTAACGGCGCCGGCAAGACCACGCTGGTGCGCGCTGTACTCGGTCTGTTGAAACCGGACCGCGGCAGCGTGTGGCGCAAGCCGAAACTGCGGGTCGGTTACATGCCGCAAAAACTTCACGTCGATCCAACGCTGCCGCTGTCGGTGCTGCGCTTTTTGCGTTTGGTGCCGGGCGTGGACCGCGCCATGGCCTTGGCGGCACTCAAGGAAGTCGGCGCCGAACAGGTGATCGACAGCCCGGTGCAAAATGTTTCCGGAGGCGAAATGCAGCGGGTGCTGCTGGCCCGGGCATTGCTGCGAGAGCCGGAATTGCTGGTACTCGATGAACCTGTGCAAGGCGTCGATGTGGCCGGTCAAGCCGAGCTCTACAGCCTGATCACACGATTGCGCGACCGCCACGGTTGCGGCGTGTTGATGGTGTCCCACGACCTGCATCTGGTGATGAGTACCACCGACCAGGTGGTCTGCCTCAACCGTCACGTCTGCTGCTCCGGGCATCCTGAGCAGGTCAGCGGTGATCCGGCTTTCGTCGAGCTGTTCGGAAAGAACGCACAAAGCCTGGCGATTTATCACCACCATCACGACCACGCCCATGACCTGCATGGCTCGGTGGTCAGCGCCGCCCCGTCGGCCCCTACCCACGTTCACGGAGATGGCTGCAAGCATGGCTGATTTTCTGCTCTACGCCCTGCTTGCAGGTCTGGCCCTGGCGTTGGTCGCGGGCCCGTTGGGTTCGTTCGTGGTCTGGCGGCGCATGGCCTATTTCGGCGACACCCTTTCCCATGCCGCGCTGCTCGGCGTGGCGCTGGGTTTTCTGCTGGATGTCAGCCCGACCGTTGCGGTCACCGTAGGCTGTCTGCTGTTGGCGGTGTTGCTGGTGACCTTGCAACAGCGCCAACCGCTGGCGTCCGACACGCTTTTGGGAATTCTCGCACCGAGCACGCTCTCTTTGGGCCTGGTCGTACTAAGCTTCATGCACGAAGTGCGGATCGACCTGATGGCTTATCTGTTCGGCGACTTGCTGGCGATCAGCCCGACCGATCTCGCCTGGATACTCGGCGGCAGCGCGGCCGTTCTGGCTTTGCTGGTGACGTTGTGGCGGCCATTGCTGGCAATCACGGTGCACGAAGAACTGGCCAGGGTTGAAGGTCTGCCGGTGGCGGCGTTGCGCCTGACCCTGATGTTGCTGATCGCTGTAGTGATCGCAGTGGCGATGAAAATCGTCGGTGTGTTGCTGATTACGTCCTTGCTGATCATCCCGGCGGCTGCGGCACAACGTCACGCCCGGTCACCGGAGCAGATGGCACTGGGCGCGAGCCTGCTGGGTATGCTCGCGGTCTGTGGCGGGCTGTCGCTGTCATGGTTCAAGGACACCCCGGCGGGCCCATCGATTGTTGTGGCGGCCGCCGCACTGTTTCTGCTGAGTTTTGTCCTGCCCCGTCGAGGGGTGTAGACTTGCTCGTTTTTTGCGCAAATAGAGAGTCGCAGGAATGAAGCCGTTCCCCTCCCGTTATCTGCTCCTTGTCGCATTTTCGCTGCTACTGGGCGCTTGTCAAAGCACGCCACCGGCGGCCACCGAGGCTGCCGGTGCACGGGCCACGGCCATCGCGCAGCTGCAACAAAGCCTAGCCAGCAGCGAACTGGCGACTGCCGAAGATCAATTGGCTGCCTTGCAGGCCGAGTCGCCCAATGATCAATCCCTTGAGCAATACCAGCGGCAACTGGCCGAAGCCTATCTGCGCCGCAGTCAGATCGTGCTGCAAAAGGGCGATGTGAATGCGGCTGCCACGGCGCTGAGCCGCGCCCGGTCGTTGATGCCCAAGGCTCCGGCGCTGACCGGAGGGGTTAACAATGCCATCGTTGATGCCCGCAAAGCTGAACTGGACAGAGCCGAAACAGCGCTCATGGCTGCCGAAGCCAAGCCACAGGCCAAAGTCATTGATCCGACGGCGGAAAGCACCACGGTTGCGTTGAACCTGACTGATATGACGAAACTTCGTCGCCAACTGGATGCGATCGCCGCCGATGTGGTGAATTACCAGTGCGACGTGAGCATTCAGGCGCCACGCACCCAGGACTTCCCTTGGTTGGTCACGTTGCTGACCAAACGCGTGAAGAAACTCGATTCGGACTTTGATCTGAATCTGGAGAAGCAGATTCTGCGCAACGTTCCCGCGCAGATGGTTCTGAGTCCGCGTAAACCTTAAAAGCTTCGCGAGCAGGCTCGCTCCCACATGGGATGGGGGTTGATCACAAATCTGTGATCATCTCTGAATTCTGTGGGAGCGAGCTTGCTCGCGATAGCGTCCTCCCTATCGATACAAAACCTTAAGCCGGAATCGCCTTGGCCTTAGGCTCCCTGTCCCACACCCGATGCTGCCCGATCGCGGCAAAAAACGGTTTGATCAACTTCGCATCCGCACCCACGATCAACCCCGAATCAGCCTCGAGCTTTAAAACATCCAGCAACTGTTTGGCCTCGCCCTGCAGCGCAATCGCCTTCAAGTGCTTGTACGCCTCCAGCACGTAATGCAGTGCCACGCCGTCAGTGCTCAACGCCTTGATCGACGCCGCACCACCGGGCACAAACACCGCATCGAACGCCACCGAAGGCGAGCCTTCCATCGACGCATCGACCGGCAACGCCTTGCCATCGGCGGTGGTCACAGGCGCAGACGTCGGGCCGAGCAGTTTGGCGTGCGCACCTTCGGCCTTCAGCGCTTTCTTCATCGCATCAATCGCTGCGCCATCGACGCCATTGGCTGCCAGGATTGCCACTTTGCGAGTTTTGATATCCGCCGGCAGCAAGTTGGCCTGGCTCAGGGCCGGCGAGCGATCCGGTGAGGTTTTGCGTACTTCGACCGTCCCGGCTTTGGGCGCGGGCAACCCCAGGTTCTGCGCCACGCGCTTAGCCAGATCCAGATCTATGTTGGCCAGAATCTCATTCACCTGACGCGCGCGGATGAACTCCCGCTCAACCTTGCCCAACTCGAAGCTGTAAGCCGAGATGATGTGCTCCTGCTCGTGCTTGCTCATGCTGTGGAAAAACAGCCGCGCCTGGGAGAAGTGGTCGCTGAAAGATTCGCTGCGCTGACGGATCTTGTTGGCATCGATGCGCTCTGGATAACTTTCGAAGCCGCCATCCTGGGCTGCCGGCGGTGTTTCTTTCGGCCAACCGCTATCAATGGAGTTCGGCTCGTAAGACGCGCGGCCCTTGTCGATGGTGGTGCGATGCAGCGCATCCCGTTGACCATTGTGGAACGGTGCCACCGGGCGGTTGATCGGAATCTCGTGAAAGTTAGGCCCACCGAGTCGGCTGATTTGCGTATCGGTGTAGGAAAACAGCCGACCTTGCAGCAATGGATCGTTGGAAAAGTCGATCCCCGGCACGATATGCCCTGGGCAGAAGGCGACCTGTTCGGTTTCGGCGAAAAAGTTGTCGGGGTTACGGTTGAGGGTCATTTTGCCCAGTGGGGTGATCGGCACCAGTTCTTCCGGGATCAGCTTGGTCGGGTCAAGGATGTCGAAGTCGAATTTATGTTCGTTCTCCTCCTCGATGATCTGTACGCCCAGTTCCCATTGCGGGTAGTCGCCCATCTCGATCGACTCCCAGAGATCGCGACGGTGGTAATCCGTGTCTTTACCGGCGAGTTTTTGCGCTTCATCCCACACCAGCGAACAGGTCCCGGCAGTGGGGCGCCAGTGGAATTTGACGAAGCGCGATTTACCTTCGGCATTGATCAGGCGGAAGGTGTGCACACCGAAGCCTTGCATGCTGCGCAGGCTTTTCGGGATAGCCCGGTCGGACATGGTCCAGATCACCATGTGCGCCGACTCCGGGACTAGAGAGACAAAATCCCAAAAGGTGTCGTGAGCTGAACCGCCGGTGGGCATCTCATTGTGCGGCTCGGGTTTCACCGCGTGCACGAAGTCAGGAAACTTGATCGCATCCTGAATGAAAAACACCGGCATGTTATTGCCCACCAGATCGAAGTTGCCTTCGTCGGTGAAAAACTTCACCGCGAAACCTCGTACGTCCCGCACGGTATCGCCCGACCCACGAGGGCCCTGCACCGTGGAGAAACGGACGAAGACCGGGGTTTTTTGGCTTGGGTCTTGTAGGAACCCCGCCTTGGTCAGCACGGAATGAGTTTCATAACTCTGGAAGTAGCCGTGAGCACCGGTGCCACGGGCGTGGACGATGCGCTCGGGAATGCGTTCATGGTCAAAGTGCGTGATCTTTTCACGCATGATGAAATCTTCCAGCAACGATGGCCCGCGGGCGCCGACCTTCAACGTGTTCTGGTTGTCCGAGACTTTCACGCCCTGGTTGGTGCGCAGGGCCTGTTCAGTGGCATCGGAGCGAAATTGCTCCAGGCTGTCGAGCTTGGCATTGGTGTTACCGCGGTCCGGGGTATCGGTCCCGGCCAGTGCGCTTTTGGTTGCGGCAGGTTTTTTAGTACTCATCAGGCAAAACTCCTCGTTGCGATTCCCGCCGTAGCCAGGACTCTTGAGCAATACCCCAGGCGCGGACCGGGGGCGTTTTCGAGTTGCCTAATTAGTGACTGATGACGTTTTGCGCCGTTCCTTTTTTCTAACCTTTGATCGCGTTATTGCCAAATGGAAGGTTGAATGCGGAATAAATGCTAATAACCTCTATACGGACAGGCTAAAATGCGCGCCCGGCTAACCGCTGATCCTTTTCCAACGCGCCCCACAAGGTTCGCTACGTGATCGAGTTTCAAAACGTCCACAAAACCTACCGCGTCGCCGGTAAGGATATTCCCGCCTTGCATCCGACCAGTCTGACGATTGAGAACGGTCAGGTCTTCGGTCTGATCGGCCATTCCGGTGCGGGAAAAAGTACCCTGCTGCGTCTGATCAATCGCCTGGAAGAGTCCAGTGGCGGCAAGATATTCGTCGACGGTGAAGAAGTCACCGCGCTTGACGCCAACAGCCTGCGGCGCTTCCGTCAGCAGGTCGGGATGATTTTCCAGCACTTCAACTTGCTGGCGTCCAAGACTGTGGCCGACAACGTCGCGCTGCCACTGACCCTGGCCGGTGAACTGTCGCGCAGCGACATCGACCGGCGCGTGGCCGAATTGCTGAAGCGGGTCGGCCTGTCCGACCACGCAAAAAAGTACCCGGCGCAGTTGTCCGGTGGCCAGAAGCAGCGTGTCGGCATCGCCCGCGCCCTGGCGACCAAGCCGAAAATCCTGCTGTGCGACGAAGCCACCAGCGCACTGGACCCGCAGACCACCGCGTCGGTCCTGCAATTGCTGGCCGAGATCAATCGCGAACTGAAGCTGACCATCGTGTTGATTACCCACGAGATGGACGTGATCCGCCGGGTCTGCGACCAGGTCGCGGTGATGGACGCTGGCGTGATCGTCGAGCAAGGTTCGGTAGCCGAGGTGTTCCTGCATCCGAAGCACCCGACCACCAAGCGCTTCGTGCAAGAAGACGAGCAGATCGACGAAAGCGAGCAGCGCGACGACTTCGCTCATGTTCCAGGCCGCATCGTGCGTCTGACCTTCCAGGGCGAAGCGACCTACGCGCCACTGCTGGGTACCGTCGCTCGCGAAACGGGTGTGGACTACAGCATCCTGGCCGGTCGTATCGATCGCATCAAAGACGTGCCCTACGGGCAGTTGACCCTGGCCGTTACCGGTGGCGACATGGAAGCGGCGTTCGCCCACTTCACCGCAGCTGATGTCCATATGGAGGTCCTGCGCTAATGGAAGTCTTGGCAAGTTTCTTCGTCAATATCGACTGGTTCGAAATCTGGCTGGCCACCGGCGATACCTTTCTGATGCTCTTCGGTTCGCTGTTGTTCACCGTTTTGCTCGGTCTGCCCTTGGGCGTGCTGTTGTTCCTCTGCAGCCCGCGTCAGTTGCTGGAAGCCAAAGGCGTCTACGCGATGCTGTCGCTGGTGGTGAACATCCTGCGTTCGCTGCCGTTCATCATTCTGCTGATTGTGATGATTCCGTTCACGGTGTTGATCACCGGTACGTCCCTTGGTGTCGCCGGTGCGATTCCGCCGCTGGTGGTGGGCGCTACGCCATTCTTCGCGCGGCTGGTGGAAACCGCCCTGCGTGAAGTGGATCGCGGCATCATCGAGGCAACCCAGGCCATGGGCGCGACGACGCGGCAGATCATCACTAATGCCTTGCTGCCGGAAGCCCGCCCGGGCATTTTCGCGGCGATTACGGTGACAGCCATTACACTGGTGTCCTACACGGCGATGGCGGGTGTGGTCGGCGCGGGTGGTTTGGGCGACCTGGCGATCCGTTTCGGTTACCAGCGTTTCCAGCCTGATGTGATGGTCGTGACGGTGATGTTGCTGCTGGTGATCGTTCAGGTTTTGCAAACCGTTGGCGACAAGTTGGTTGTCCACTTTTCCCGTAAATGACAATTGAGCCGGCCATTCGCTGGCAGGGCGCCGAATTCAGGCGCCGCAAGCGGGTACCCACAAGGAGTTAGCTGAATGAAAAAATTACTCGTAGCGCTCGCAGCCGTTGCAGCGTTCTCTGCTCAGGCCGATGAAACCCTGACCGTCGCGGCTACCCCGGTCCCGCACGCAGAAATCCTCGAATTCGTGAAACCGGCCCTGGCCAAAGAAGGCGTGGACCTGAAGATCAAAGTCTTCACCGACTACATCCAGCCGAACGTGCAGGTGGCCGAAAAACGTCTGGACGCCAACTTCTTCCAGCACCAGCCATACCTCGATGAATTCAACAAGGCCAAGGGCACTAACCTGGTGGCCGTTGCTGGCGTGCACCTGGAACCGCTGGGCGCTTACTCCAGCAAGTACAAAGCGCTGACCGAGCTGCCAGGCGGCGCCAACGTGGTGATCCCGAACGACGCCACCAACGGCGGCCGTGCGCTGTTGCTGCTGGCGAAGGCTGGCCTGATCAAGTTGAAGGATTCGAATAACATCCTCGCGACCGTCAAGGACATCACCGAGAATTCCAAGGACCTGAAATTCCGTGAACTGGAAGCCGCGACCATCCCGCGCGTGCTGACCCAGGTCGACCTGGCGCTGATCAACACCAATTACGCGCTGGAAGCCAAGCTTGATCCGTCCAAGGACGCGCTGGTCATCGAAGGCAACGACTCGCCTTACGTGAACATCCTCGTTGCCCGTCCAGACGACAAGGACAGTGACGCGATGAAGAAGCTGGTTGCTGCCCTGCACAGCCCGGAAGTAAAAGCCTTCATCCTCGAGAAGTACAAAGGCGCGGTATTGCCGGCGTTCTGATTTGACCCGCTACACCTGATCGTTCCCACGCAGAGCGTGGGAACGATCAGGTACAAAAAAACCGCAGCCATGGGCTGCGGTTTTTTTTGGCCTGTCGATTTATTTGCGGTTAAGCATCACCGGCAACTGCGCCACCAATTTCACGTTGTTCAACGGTGCGCGAATGAACCCACGCTGCGTCCCGTCCGGCCCGATCACCGCCAGGTTGCCGCTGTGATCGACGGTGTAGTTCGCCTTGCTGGTGTCCGCCGGAATGAACGGAATACTCACCGCATTGGCCAGTTTCTGGATGTCTTCCACCGACGAAGCCGTCAGGCCTTTGAACTGCGGATCGAAGTAGCCCAAGTACTGCTTGAGCTGATTGGGTGTGTCGCGATTCGGGTCGACGCTGACCAGAATGATCTGCAACTTGGCCACAGCCTCTGGCGGCAGCTCGCTCTTGATCTGACGCAGCTGGGCGAGGGTGGTCGGGCAGATGTCGGGGCAGAAGGTGTAGCCGAAGAACAGCAGCGACCATTTGTCTTTCAGCTCGTTGATCGCCACTGGCTTGCCGTCCTGATCGGTCATTGTGACGGCCGGCAGGTTGCGGCTTTGCGGCAGCAGAATGATCCCGGCATCAATCAGAGCGGTCGGGTCGCCCTGGCCTTTGCCGGACAGCACTTTGTTGATGGTCAGGCCCAGGACCAGCGCGATCAGGGCAACGAGGATGAAGACGGTTTTCTGGGTTCGAGTCATAGGTTCAACAGTAAGTAGTGATCTACGAGCAGCGCGATAAACAGCAGGAACAAGTAGTAAATAGAGTACTTGAAGGTGTTGATCGCCGCGTGCGGCCGAGTGCCACGGTACAGCACCACGGCCCATTGCAGAAACCTCGCGCCAAGTCCCAGCGCGCAAATCAGGTAGAGCACACCGCTCATGTGGATCACGTACGGCATCAGGCTCACGGCCAGCAGCGCGAAGGTATAAAGCAGGATGTGGACCTTGGTGTAGTGCTCGCCATGGGTCACCGGCAGCATCGGGATGTCAGCCTTGGCGTATTCCTCTTTGCGGTGAATGGCCAGGGCCCAGAAGTGCGGTGGGGTCCAGGCGAAGATGATCAACACCAACAGCAAGGGTTCGGCGCTGACGTGGCCGGTGGCGGCGGTCCAGCCGAGCAGTGGCGGGGCGGCTCCAGCCAGGCCTCCGATGACGATGTTTTGCGGCGTCGCGCGTTTCAGGAAGCCGGTGTAGACCACCGCATAGCCGAGCAACGAGGCCAGGGTTAGCCACGCCGTCAGTGGATTGGTGAAAGCCAGCAGTACGGCTTGCCCAAGCACCGCCAATACCAAGGCAAACGTCAGCGCGGCCGCTGGTGACACCCGGCCTTCGGCCAAGGGACGTTTGTGCGTGCGGGCCATGACCGCATCGATGCGTCGGTCCACCACATGATTAACGGCTGCCGCACCGCCGGCACACAAGGCGATCCCCAGATTGCCGAACACCAGCACCGTCCACGGCACCCCGGCGCGGGTCGCGAGGAACATGCCGACCAGCGAGGTGATGAGCATCAGCACCACCACTTTCGGCTTGGTCAGCTCCAGGTAGTCACGCCAGATCGCCTGACTGTGACGTGCGCCGATCAGAGTCGCCATGGCATCTCTCCTTTTATTGTTATGGGCCCGGCTGAGTGTTTACGCGGGCTGAATCGCCAGCGCGCAGGGGGTTGCTGCTTGACCCGAACCAGACTGGTTCGCGCGTGATAATTGACCAGCACCATCGTCAGCAACAGTGCCGCGCCGCCCGCGTTGTGCGCGATGGCCACTGGCAGAGGCAGGTGAAACAGCACATTGCTGATGCCGAGGGTGATTTGTGCGGCGAGGGCGATCAGCACCAACCCGGCCAACCGCGTCATGCCGACGACTTTCAGTTGCCACGCCAGCCCGAGCAGCACCAGCGTCACTAGTAATGCGCCGATGCGGTGAGTCAGATGAATCGCGGTGCGGGCATCGCTGTCCAGTTGCCCGCCGAGGTAATTGGGGCCGATGTGTTGAGTCAGGTGAAAACCGTTGGCGAAATCCGCGGGCGGCAGCCACTGACCGTGACAGGTCGGGAAGTCGATACAGGCCACCGCCGCGTAGTTGGAACTGACCCAGCCACCGAGGGCGATTTGCCCGATCACCAGCAGCAGCCCGGCCGTCGCCCAGTACTGCAAGCGCCGCGGCACGGTCAGCACCGGCAACACGCCGGACAATCGCAACGTCAGCAAAAACAGCAGGCTCAACGTCGCAAAGCCGCCGAGCAAATGCCCGGTCACCACTTGTGGCCAGAGCTTGAGCGTTACCGTCCACATGCCGAATGCCGCTTGGGCAATCACCACCGCCAGCAGAAACAACGGCAACTTCACCGGTTGTCCCGGATGACGACGATGAACCCAGGCGCGACCCGCCAGCACCGAAATCAGCAGCCCCAGCGTGCCGGCGAAGTAGCGGTGAACCATCTCGTTCCAGCCCTTATGGGCTTCGACGGGAGCGTCGGGAAAATGCAGTTCGGCGTGGGCCAATTGAACTTCGCTTTTGGGCACGCTGATAAAGCCATAGCAACCCGGCCAGTCCGGGCAGCTGAGGCCGGCGTGGGTCAGGCGGGTATAGGCGCCGAGCAACACCACAATCAGTGCCAGCAAGGTGGCAAACAGCGCGAGGCGAAATCCAGGTTTGGCCATGACGATGCCCTTATCCGATGTTCGACAGTTTCAGCAAATGGCGCAGGTCGTTGAGCAGATCCTTACCCTTCACCGTCGGGTCGTAGCGCAGCACCAGATTGCCGTGAGGGTCGATGATCCACAGCTGTGGCGCGGTCTTGTCCCCGGTGCCAGCGGTTTTGTTGAAAGTACTGAAGGTGGCGAGGTCCAAGGGATACCGCTGCAATTGAGGATACTCGCGCGTCAGCTTGGCGTCGTATTCACTGCTCAGCGGTTGTGCCGCGGCCAAGGCATGACTGGCGCGCCCGGCATCACGGCCGAGGCCGATCTGGATCTGCCGCGCCAGATACACCAGTTGCTGGCAGTCCACCGAGCAATCCTTGGGCGCGGTCACCAGTATCTGCCAACGATCCTCCTGCGCCTGCACGCCGAGGTCGGCGCGGGTCTGGCCGTTGCCGATCAGTTCGCCGTGATAGCTGCGACCTTCCGGCACCCAGAACTGCAATTTGTACATGCCGGTGGCGAGGATCATCGGACCGATCACCCCGAACAGGATCAGCAGCAACTGCAAGCGACCTTTACGCCGACTCGCCGGCGTTTTCGCCTCAGACATGCTGGGTGGATTCATGGCCGCTCCCATGGTGTTTCTCCTTTGCGTTGTGCCAGCCGAGATAGAGATAGAGGCCGAACAGGGCGATCGACATGGCGAACCACTGCACGGCATAAGCCAGGTGTTTTTCCGGCCCCATGGCCACCACCGGCCAATCGGCCTGGTAAGTCGCGGGACCGCTTTCTGCGCGTAATTCGTAGGTAAAACCTTCACGACCCAGCGCCGTCCAGAGCGTGGCCGGCTCGACCGCGGTGATCAGTTGTGGCCAGGTCGTGGTATTCGGGTCGGCGTGCAACTGGAAGGTGGCGCCGGGGGAGACGTAGACCCAGGCGTTGAGGCTCAAGGCTTCAGTGGGTGTTTTGAATTGCGGTGGAGTGCGGCGATCCGGCCACGGCAGCCAGCCGCGATTGACCAGCAGCCAGAGCCCGGTCGCTTGATCCTGAAATGGTTGCAGCAGCTCGACGCCAACCTTGCCGTCGCGCTGACGGTTATCCAGCAACAGGCTGTGGGCGGCATCGAACTGGCCGTGCAGGTGAACCCGGCGGAAGGCCGGATCTGCGGTGTGTAGCAGCTCGGTGCTGGCCATCGGTTCGGCGGCACGGCGCTCGGTGTAACTTTGCAGCAGCGCGCTTTTCTCTGCGCCCCGGCTCAATTGCCAGAACCCGAGTGACACCAGCATGGGCAACAACACGGCGACCACCAGGGTCGGCACGATGCCCGGCCGGAAACGCTTCATGGCGTCGCCAGAAAGTCGGTAGTCTCGATAGCTATACTCAAGTGCATCGCCTTTCCCCCCGGAGTTTCACCATGCTCAAAGCAGCCATCGTCCTGATGCTGATTGCCACGGTTGTCAGCCTGTTCAGCGGCCTGTTTTTTTTGGTCAAGGACGACAGCAGCTCGAACCGCCTCGTCATTGCCTTGAGTGTTCGTGTCGCGCTGGCCGCTATTACCGTCGGCTTGATTGCCTGGGGTTTTTTCAGCGGCCAGTTGGTGTCGCACGCACCTTGGTAAGCCTCAGAGCACGTAGACGAAAACGAACAGACCGATCCACACCACGTCCACGAAGTGCCAGTACCAGCTCGCCGCTTCAAACGCGAACTGGTGCTCGGCGTCGAAGTGTCCGCGCATGATCCGCATCAACATCACAAACAGGATGATGGTGCCGATGGTCACGTGGGCGCCGTGGAAGCCGGTGAGCATGAAGAAGGTCGCGCCGTAGATACCTGAACCGAGCGTCAGGCCCAGTTCGTGGTAGGCATGCATGTATTCTTCGGCCTGAAAACCAAGGAACGCGCAGCCCAGTAACACGGTGAGCGCCAGCCAGATTTTCAGCGCGCCGCGATGGCCCTTTTTCAAGGCGTGGTGAGCGATGGTCACGGTGACGCTGGAACTCACCAGCAGAACGGTATTGAGCAGCGGCAGGCCCCAAGGGCTGATGACTTCCTTGGGTGGCGGGAAGAGTTTCGGGTCAGGGGTATGCAGCAATGGCCAGGCGAACTGGAAGTTCGGCCAAAGCATGTGCGCGATACCTTTGACCCCTTCACCCCCGAGCGCCGGGCCGGAGATGTTTCTCACATAAAACAGCGCGCCGAAGAACGCGATGAAGAACATCACCTCCGAGAAGATGAACCAGCTCATGCCCCAGCGGAACGAGCGATCCATCTGTGCGCTGTACAACCCCTGACGGCTTTCCTTGATCACCGTACCGAACCAGCCGAAGAGCATGTAGGCCACCAGCAGGCCACCGACGAAAAAGATCAGCGGGCCGTGGGACTCCGGCCGCGCCGCCTTCAGGTCGTTGAACCAGGTGGCCAGGCCGAACACGGTGACGAACATACCGACCGTGGCAATGATCGGCCATTTGCTCTGTGCCGGAACGTAATAATGTTCATGAGTTGCCATTTATTGTTCTCCTTATCGGGCACGCTTTAACGCCTAGCCACCGGTGTTTGCAGCAACAGCCGCGGGTGGATGACGTGCGGTGATATCGAACAGCGTGTAGGAAAGCGTCAGGTGCTTCACATCCTTGGGCATGTCACGGTCAACGATGAAACGTACCGGCATCTCGATCCGTTGACCGGGCTGCAGCACTTGCTGGGTAAAGCAGAAACATTCGGTCTTGTGGAAGTACGCCGCCGCGGCGCTGGGCGCGATGCTCGGAACTGCTTGCGCGCTCATCGGTTTGTCGGTCGGGTTGTGCGCGATGAAAATCATCTCGTTCACCGCGCCCGGATTCGCCACCAGTTCATCGCCCTTGGGATAAAAGTCCCACGACATGTCGGCGGAATTGGTCGACAGAAACTGCACGCGAACCTGCCGCGAGGTGTCGACCGTTTGTTCGCCCTCATACTGCCCGCCGGTCTTGCCGTTGATGCCGAACGCCTTGCACATCACGTCGTAGATCGGCACCAGGGCAAACCCGAAGACAAACATCGCCACCACCACCAGCAGCAGGCGCGTGACCAGCTTCTTCAGCGAAATCGAGTCAGCCATGACTTCTAACCTCCGCCGGGAGCCCTGTGGGAGCGAGCCTGCTCGCGAAGCAGGCGCCGCGGTTTAGCAGCCAGACCGCGTCAGTCGAGCGCGACCCCGGCGTCTTCGCGAGCAGGCTCGCTCCCACAAAGGCAAGGCTGTTCATTTCACTTCCGGCGGCGTGGTGAAGGTGTGATACGGCGCCGGCGACGGGATGCTCCATTCCAGGCCTTCGGCCCCATCCCACGGTTTGGCCGGTGCTGGTGGGCCACCACGGATGGTCTTGATCACGATGAACAGGAAGAAGATCTGCGTGGCACCGAACATGAACGCACCGATCGACGACACCATGTTGAAGTCGGCGAACTGCAGGTTGTAGTCGGGAATCCGCCGCGGCATGCCCGCCAGCCCCACAAAGTGCATCGGGAAGAACGCCATGTTCATGCCGATGAACGAGAGCCAGAAGTGCAGCTTGCCGAGGGTTTCGTCGTACATGTGGCCGGTCCATTTCGGCATCCAGTAGTAGGCCGAGGCGAAGATTCCGAAGATGGCCCCAGGTACCAATACGTAATGGAAGTGGGCGACCACAAAGTAGGTGTCCTGGTACTGGAAGTCCGCCGGGGCGATGGCCAGCATCAACCCGGAGAAACCACCGATGGAAAACAGGATCACGAACGCCACCGCAAACAGCATCGGTGTCTCGAAGGTCAGCGAGCCTTGCCACATGGTGCTGGCCCAGTTGAACACCTTCACGCCGGTCGGCACCGCAATCAGCAGCGTGGCGTACATGAAGAACAACTCGCCCACCAACGGAATGCCGACCACGAACATGTGGTGCGCCCAGACGATGAACGACAGGAACGCGATACTCGCCGTCGCATAGACCATCGAGGTGTAGCCAAACAGCGGCTTGCGTGAGAAGGCCGGAATGATCGAGCTGACGGCACCGAAGGCCGGCAGGATCATGATGTACACCTCGGGGTGACCGAAGAACCAGAACACGTGCTGGAACAACACCGGGTCACCGCCACCGGCGGCACTGAAGAAGCTGGTGCCGAAGTGGATGTCCATCAGCATCATCGTCACGCAGCCGGCCAGTACCGGCATCACCGCGATCAGCAGGAACGCGGTAATCAGCCAGGTCCAGACGAACAGCGGCATTTTCATCAACGTCATGCCGGGGGCGCGCAGGTTGAGGATGGTGGCGATCACGTTGATCGCGCCCATGATCGAACTGATCCCCATCAAGTGGATGGCGAAGATGAAGAAGGTCACGCTTTCCGGTGCGTAGGTCGTCGACAGCGGGGCGTAGAACGTCCAGCCGAAGTTCGGTCCACCGCCGGGGGTGAACAGGGTCGATACCAGCAGGATGAACGCCGCCGGCAAAAGCCAGAAGCTGAAGTTGTTCATCCGTGGCAGGGCCATGTCCGGCGCGCCGATCATCAACGGGATCATCCAGTTGGCGAGGCCGACGAAGGCTGGCATCACCGCACCGAACACCATGACCAGGCCATGCATGGTGGTCATCTGGTTGAAGAACGCCGGCTCGACGATTTGCAGACCTGGCTGGAACAGCTCGGCGCGAATCACCATCGCGAACGAGCCGCCGAGCAAGAACATGGAGAACGCGAACCACAGGTACAGCGTGCCGATATCCTTGTGGTTGGTGGTCAGCACCCAGCGCATCAAGCCTTTGGCGGGGCCGTGGGCGTGGGCGGTGCCGGTATGAACATGGTCATCGACGACAGCAGTCATGTCCTGTCTCCTGCAAACAGATGGGCTGGGCAGGCCGGGGCGCGATGCCCCGACTGGTTCCTTACGTGCGCAATAGACCGGGTCATTTGCTTTCCGCCTGTTTCAGCTCCAGCACTTCTTTAGGGGTGACCATGTCGCCCTTGTTGTTGCCCCAGGCGTTACGTTCGTAGGTCACGACCGCTGCGATATCGACTTCCGAGAGCTGCTTGCCGAACGCCGCCATGGCGGTGCCGGGCTTGCCGTGGAAGACAAGGCTCAGGTGACCTTCTTTGGGTCCGGTAGCGATTTTCGAGCCTTTGAGCGCCGGGAACATCGGCGGCAGGCCCTGACCTTCGGCCTGGTGACAGGCAACGCAGGTGGTGTGATAGATCTTGTCGCCGCGCTCTTTGAGCTCGTCGAGGGTCCATTCCTTGCTGGTCAGCTCTTTGAGCTGCAGGGCTTCAGCCTTGCGCTCGCCCAGCCATTTTTCGTAATCGGCCTTTTCCTTGACCTCGACCACGATGGGCATGAAGCCGTGGTCCTTGCCGCACAATTCGGCGCATTGACCGCGGTAGATGCCGGGCTTGTCGATCCGGGTCCAGGCTTCGTTGACGAACCCCGGAATCGCATCGCGCTTGACCGCAAAGGCCGGCACCCACCAGGAATGGATGACGTCGGCGGAGGTCACCAGGAAGCGCACCTTGGCGCCGATCGGCAGCACCAAAGGCTTGTCGACCTCAAGCAAGTAGTGCTCGCTCTTGGCTTCCTTGTTGTGGATCTGATCGGCGGGGGTGGTCAGGTTGCTGAAGAACTCAACGTCCTGGCCCAGGTATTTGTAGTGCCACTTCCACTGATAGCCGGTGACCTGGATATCGATATCCGGCTCACTGGCGTCGTACATCTTGATCAGGGTTGCGGTCGCGGGGACCGCCATGGCCACCAGGATCAGGAAGGGCACGATGGTCCAGAGGATTTCAACGGTGGTGCTTTCATGAAATTTTGCGGCCACCTGCCCGGTCGAGCGTCGGTGGAGAATCATCGACCAGAACATGGCGCCGAAGACGATGATGCCGATCACTACACAGATCCAGAAAATGGTCATGTGCAGGTCAAATACTGCGTGACTGATTTCAGTCGCTCCAGGCGCCATATTCACAGTCCAGGCCGCTTGTGCCTGACTGAAAATCGACCACAACAGGAGGCCCATCCAGACGTGTGGATGTCGCATCATTGCGGGTTCCCCTTATCGTTCTTTTTATCCCGCCGGCTTTCACCTGCGGCAAGGGAGCGGCTGTCTCAGACTACGAACTTGAATCGCCGAGCCTTGCTGCGTGTGCAGTCGGGTGTCATCAGCTAACTCCATTCCCACCCGAGTATAGACAGCGACTGCCACCTCGCAACGTGATGGCGTAAATGATCTGAAACAGCTGGGACTTGCGTTCCAGGGCACGAATGGAGAAGGATGCAGACGAGTGGTGGCAAACCGATATAACTTTGATGTCTCAAGGATGAAACAATTATGACAAATGCGTCTTAGCATTTTTCGTATGCCAGCTAAGTTATGTCTTCCCTATTTCATTGCCTTTGTTTCCTGGAGTTTTCATGAACACCGCCGCATTGCGCGAGCAGATCCAAAAAGCCCAACAACACGAAGCCGAAACCGGCCTGCTGACTCGTCAGCTGGAAACCCAACTGCCACACCTTCACTCCGCCATCCAATTGCCGGATGTCGACGCCAACGGCGTGATGACGCGTTTTGTGGCCGCGTATATAGAGCAAGTGCCGGACCTGCTGGACGCAGCCAATGAAGTCGCCAGGGAAGCGGGTATCGAATCACAGATCAAACCGGTGCTGACCATCGCCGAGCAGTTCTTCCTCCAGCCGCCGGCGATCATGGTCGGTCACGTCGGTCTGGACAGCCTGCTGGACGAAGCCTATCTGGCGCACCGCCTGGTCGAAGAGGTCAATGACCTGTACATCAAGCATTTTGGCCAGCCACTGATCCCCTTGGACATGACTGTTGCCAACCTGATTGCCCACCAACTGATCGGCGAGGAGTTTGCCAATCAACTGGATGAGGCGGTGCATCACGCCGTGGACGAGATGCTCAACGAAGACAGCTTTGCGCTGGAATCCGTGGAAGCCTACCGCGAGAAACTCAACAGCCCGGACACCGGCGCTGCGTGGAAGCGCTGGCCGTGCCTGTCGCGCCAACTGGGCGTAGGCCTTGAGCTGGATCAGCCAGCGGCTTGATCCAGCGGAGTGAGCCGAACACCTGTGGGAGCGAGCCTGCTCGCGATTGCGATATGTCATTCAACATTTATGTCGATTGATACACCGCCTTCGCGAGCAGGCTCGCTCCCACATTATTTACCTCTATGCCGTAGAGCCCACTCCGGATGTGGTTCGCAATCGCCCTTCCAGCCTGCGCTTCAACCCCCGCGCTTCAATCAACAGTTTTGATCCCTTGGCCGCATTGGCCCGACCCCATTCCTCCAGCAACTCCAGACATGAGTGATCGATGTAGCTCAGGTTATTGAGCGGCACATGCACCGTCGCGCCTGCCGGAATGGTCCCCAGCACCTGGGTCAGCGCCGGCACTTTGAGAAAGGTCGCTGCACCTATCAATCGCAGTTCCATTTCGCCGTCCTTGGGCAGATCGATCAGGCTGATTTTCAACCGCGAAGCCTTCCAGGCCAGTTTGGCCAGTGTCAGGCCGAAGCCGATCAGCACGCCGGTCAGCAGGTCGGTGAAGATGATCGCCAGGGCAGTTGCCGCGTAGGTGAACATCGGCATCCGGCCATAACGGCCCAGACCGCGAAAGGCCTTGAGGTCGACCAGTTTGAAACCGGTGTAAACCAGAACGCCCGCCAGGCTCGCCACCGGAATGCTTTGCAGCACGCTGGACAGCAGCAAAACGAAAGCCAGTAACCACAGGCCATGGAAGATCGCCGACAGTCGCGTGGTGGCGCCGGCCTGGACGTTGGCCGAACTGCGCACGATCACGCCGGTCATCGGTAGCGCGCCGAGTAAACCGCAAAGCATGTTGCCTACGCCTTGAGCCGACAATTCCCGGTCGAAGTCTGAGCGCTGGCCGCTGTGCATGCGGTCCACCGCGGCGGCCGAGAGCAGGGTTTCGGCGCTGGCGATAAACGCCACGGCAAAGGCGGCAATGAGCAGCGTCGGGTCAGCCAGGTTGAGTAAATCTGCGGGTTTCAGCCAGTCGATGGCTTCCGCCAGGTTGGCCGGGACTTCCACTCGTTTGACCTGCAACGCGAGCACCAGGCTGGCGACGGTCGCCAGGCCTACCCCAAGCAGTGCGCCGGGAATGAAGCGCAGGGAATGGGGGCGGAATTTCTCCCACAACCACATCACCGCAATCGTCGACAGTCCGAGCAACCCGGCTTGCCAACCGAAGGAGGGCAAGGCCTGCATGACGGCAGCCGGGAAGGCGGCCAGGTTATCCAGCCCGGAAGGCTTGGGCACGGCGTCGAGCATCACATGCACCTGTGACAACACGATCAGTACACCAATCCCGGCGAGCATGCCGTAGACCACCGCCGGCGCCGTCACCCGGAACCAGCAGCCGAGTTTCAAACGCCCGGCCACCAGCTGCAGAAAACCGGCCAGCAGCAGGATGGGGCCGAGCATGTCGATACCGTGCTGGCGCACCAGTTCGAACACCAGAACAGCCAAACCGGCCGCCGGGCCGCTGACTTGCAGTGGCGAACCGGCAATCCAGCCCACCACCAAGCCACCGATGATCCCGGTGATCAAGCCTTTGGACGGCGGCAGCCCTGAGGCGATGGCGATGCCCATGCATAAGGGCAGGGCGACGAGAAACACAACCACGGACGCCAGCAGCTCCCGTGGCAGAACAGCTTTGAGTTGCGCAGCACGCATAGGAATTCTCCCGAAGTTTTCTTCAGGCATGGCAAAGCCAGGCTGCTCAATCGGCAGCCTCGGCTAAACCACACGGGGATTTAGGAGGATCTAAAAGCGCGCTTTAGGCGTCGCCACCGGAATCGGATGGCTGCCGTCGAGCGGCAGGAAACAACCCTTGTCCGCGTCGTAAGCTCTGATTTCGCTGGTTTCGATGTTGTAGATCCAACCATGGATAAACAGCTGACCATTAGCCATGCGCGAGGCTACCGACGGGTGCGTGCGCAAATGCTGCAGCTGGGCGATCACATTCTCCTCGGTGAGGACGTGCATGCTTTCGTTTTCGTCGGCGCAATGACAGTTTTCCTGGACCATGGTTTTTGCCACTTCGGCATGACGCAACCAGGCTTTGACCGTTGGCATTTTTTCCAGGCTTTGCGGGTTGAGCACTGCGCGCATCGCGCCACAGTCAGAGTGCCCGCAAATGATGATGTGCTGCACGCCGAGGGCCAGAACGGCGTATTCGATTGCCGTGGAAACACCACCGTTCATTTGCCCATAAGGCGGCACCACGTTGCCGACGTTACGGGTCACGAACAGATCGCCGGGGGAGCTTTGGGTGATCAGCTCAGGAACGATGCGCGAATCGGCGCAGGCGATGAACATCGCTCTGGGGCTCTGGGCCGTGGCGAGTTTTTTGAAGAGTTCTTCCTGCTGTGGAAAAACTTCGTGATGAAAATGCAAAAAGCCGTCAACGATATGCTGCAGCGCTGCATCGGCGGTTTCCGCCTCCGGTTGGGCTGAAGCCGACGCAGCCAACGGCTGTTTATCCTTGTCACTCATGATTCATCCTCTTTGGCGGAGTCAGGGAATTTTCCCGTATTGTCCGGTGTGAAGCCAGTGGCTGTTTAAAAAACATCCAGGTCGAGAGCCTCGACCCATCAGTCACTCGATGAACAAGGTAGCGACCGAAACTTAACTCAAACTGAATAAAACGCTCTAGAACGTGTGTTCCAGGTCACAAAAAACGTGACCGGCGTAGTGGCAAAGTGCATTTCACACTACTCAAACATAGGCCAATTGTCCTCAAATCAACGACATCTGGCGACCCGGCGGACAGAAGGCTTCGCAGTCCAGATTGAAACCTTCCCGACTATTGAGCCCCAGACGTTTGATGGTTTTGGCAAAGCGTTGCGCCAGCAGATCGGCAAACGGCCCTTCGCCACGCATCCTGGCACCGAAGCGACTGTCGTAGAGCTCGCCACCACGGCTCTGACGAATCAGGCTCAACACATGAGCGGCACGCTGAGGATAGTGGGCCGCCAGCCATTCTTCGAATAGCGGCGCCACTTCCAGCGGCAGGCGCAGCATCATGTAGGCCGCACTTTGCGCCCCCGCGGCATGTGCTTCGGTGAGCAGGCTTTCGAGTTCGCTGTCGTTGATCATCGGAATCATCGGCGAGCACAGAACGCCCACCGGAATTCCCGCTTCACGCATCACACGGATCGCCCGCAACCGAGCCTTGGGTGCAGCGGCGCGCGGTTCGAGTATGCGTTTGAGCTCATCGTCCAGGGTGGTGAGGCTGATCATCACCGCCACCAGCCTTTGCTCGGCGAGTTCGACCAGCAGGTCCAGATCCCGAAGAATCAGCGAGCCCTTGGTAATGATGGTCACGGGATGGCGATAGCGCAGCAGCACTTCGAGGGTTTTGCGGGTGATTTTGTGTTCGCGTTCGATCGGCTGATAAGGGTCCGTATTGGAGCCCAGATTGATCGGCGCACATTGATAGCCGCGCTTGGACAGTTGTTCTTCCAGCACATCGGCGGCGTTGGTCTTGGCGATCAGTTTGGTTTCGAAATCCAGCCCTGGCGACATGTCCCAATAAGCGTGGCTTGGCCGCGCGTAGCAATAGATGCAGCCGTGCTCGCAGCCGCGATAGGGATTGATCGAACGATCGAAGGGCAAGTCCGGCGAGTTGTTGCGAGTGATGATGGTTTTCGCCGTTTCGATGCGCACCTCGGTGCCTTGGGTGATCGGCGCTTCCTGATACCAGCCGTCATCCTCGGTCACCGAACGGTTAGGCGCGAAGCGGTTGTGCGGGTTGGTCGCGGTTCCGCGGCCGCGCGGGGGAAGAGGGGTGGACATGAAAACGCCTCTGCACTGTTTTTATATACAGTATAGAGGCGTTGTTCATATGGCTAGTGCCGCTGGGCAGTCAGTTCTTCTGGGTGACTTGCCCCAGATCGTCGCTCGACGTGGTCTTCATATCATCCGTGCGCAGGTTCGCCACTTCGCTCGCCTTGACCGGTGAGCCGCCGTTGCCCCAGCTGCTACGGATGAAACTCACCACATCCGCCAATTCCTGATCCGACAGGCGCCAGGCGAACCCCGGCATCGTGAAGGTCGAAGGCGCCATGTGGGTCGCAGGCAACGTGCCGCCCTTGAGCACGATGTGAATCAGCGACGTCGGATCCTCCGACTGCAACACCGGGTTGCCCGCCAGCGCCGGGAACACTTTGGTGTAGCCATGGCCATCGCTACGGTGACAGGCCGCGCAGTTGTCGATGTACACCGAAGCGCCGGGCTTGCTGTCGTCGCCGTTCCACAGCGCCTGTGCGACCTGTTTGTCGTACTGGTGCGGCTGATCGTCGGGATCATTGGCCGGCAAGGACTTGAGGTAACGGGCAATCGCGGTCAGATCGTTGTCGGTCATGTATTGCATGCTGTGCGTCACCACATCACTCATGCCACCAAACACTGCGCTGCGATCACTGCGACCGGTCTTGAGAAACTGCACCAGTTGTTCTTCGCTCCAGCTGCCGAGGCCGTCTTTGTGATCGCCCCGCAGACTTTTCGCGATCCAGCCTTCAAGCGGCGCACTGCCTGACAGAAATGCGCTGCCTTCGCCTGCATTCAGGGCTTTTTCCTGCATGGTCAGGGCACGCGGCGTATGGCATGCGCCGCAATGTCCGAGGCCTTCCACCAGATAAGCCCCACGACTGACCACGGCATCTTCGCCGGGTGCCGCTTTGTAGTCCGCCACAGCCGGGGCAAACATCCAGCGCCAACCCGCAAGCGGCCAGCGCATGCTCAATGGCCAAGGAATGTCGCTGGCCTTATTCTCCTGAGCGACCGGCGCCACGCCATGCATGAAGTAGGCGTACAAGGCTTGCATGTCGGTTTGGTTGACGCTGGCGTAGGACGGATACGGCATCGCCGGGTACAAAGTGCTGCCGTTTTTGGCGACACCGTGGCGCACGGCTTTGTCGAAGTCCTCGAAGCTGTAGTCGCCCAGGCCGGTTTTATCCGGGGTGATATTGGTGGAGTAGATCGTCCCGATCGGCGTTTCCATCGGCAAGCCACCGGCGAACGGCTTACCGTCCTTGGCGGTGTGGCAGGCCACGCAGTCACCCGCGCGGGCGAGGTATTCGCCTTGTTTGATCAGGTTTTGATCGATTTCTGCGGCGTTGATCGAGCCACAACCGAGCAGCGCCAGGGTCGCGATAACAAGTGCTTTCATGGTCATCGCTCCTTAAGCCTGAACCAGCGGGCCGGGGTTTTTCAGGTATTGCTCGCGGATCGCCCGGGCCGACCAGTAGGTCAACGCTGCCACCAGGCCGGTAGGGTTGTAGCCCAGGCCTTGTGGGAAAGCTGACGCTCCAGGGACGAAAACGTTGTGTACGTCCCAGCTCTGCAAGTAACGGTTCAGGGCGCTGGTTTTCGGATTGGTGCCCATGATCGCGCCACCGTTGAGGTGGGTGGTCTGGTAAGACGCGGTGTTGAAGTGATCGCCGACCTTCTTGCCGATCACGGCGATGGCCTTGGGGCTCATCGCTTCGGCGATCTTGCCCATTTTCTCGACCATGAAGCGGTTCATCTTGATGTCGTTTTCCTGCCAGTCGAAGGTCATCCGCAACAGCGGCAAGCCGTAGGCATCGCGGTACACCGGGTCCAGATCGAGGTAGTTGCCACGGTAGGATTGGTGCGCGCCGTGGGCATCCATCGACACTTGATGGGTGTAGTAATCGGCGGTGGCACGTTTCCAGGCACTGCCCCAGGCCGGGGTGCCCGGCGGGTTGGATGTGCCTGCGATCGGTCGGCTGCCGGCCTGGTTGACCCACATCGGCGAGCCGCCGACGAAACCATGGGGCCCGTGATCGAAGTTGTCGGCGTTGAAGTCGTCCACCGCCACGCCGTTACCGCCGGCACCAATAAAGTTATTGGTGTGGGTGTCTTTGTCAAAGTAGGCCTTGATGGTGGCCATGTTCTGGTAGGCGAAGTTCTTGCCGACCACGCCTTCGCCGCTGATCGGGTCATACGGCTTGCCGATACCCGACAGCAACATCAGCCGCACATTGTGGAACTGGAAGGCACCGAGGATGACCAGATCTGCCGGCTGCTCGATTTCCCGGCCCTGGCCGTCGATGTAGGTCACGCCTGTCGCCTTGCTCTTGGTGCTGTCGAGATTGACCCGCAGTACGTGGGAGTTGGGCCGCAGCTCGAAGTTGGGCAGCGGTTTGAGCGCCGGCAGAATGTTTACGTTCGGCGATGCCTTGGAATACATGTAGCAGACATAGCCGCTGCAAAAACCGCAGAAGTTGCACGGGCCCATTTGTGCGCCGTAGGGGTTGGTGTAAGGGCCTGACGTATTGGCAGAGGGCAGGTTGTAGGGTTTGTAACCCACTGCGGTGGCCGCTTTCTGAAACAACTGTGCGGAAACAGTGTTCTTCTGCGATTCCAGCGGGAAATGATTCGAACGGTCCGGCGCGTACGGGTTGCCGCCCTTGCCTTCGCCGACCAACTGACCCTTCACCGTCCAGGCTTGACCCGACGTGCCGAAGACCTTCTCGGCGTAATCAAAAAACGGTTCCAGCTCTTCATAGCTGACGCCGAAGTCCTGGATGGTCATGTCCTTGGGGATGAAGCTTTTGCCGTAGCGTTCTTCGTAGTGGCTGCGCATGCGCAACTCGATCGGGTCGACCCGAAAATGCACGCCGGACCAGTGCAAACCGGCGCCGCCGACACCATTGCCGGGCAGGAAGGCGCCCAGTTGGCGGTTCGGCAGCGCGATGTCATTCACGCTATGGCGAATGGTCACGGTCTCCTTGGAAATGTCCTGGAAGAGTTTTTTCCGCACGCTGTAGGTAAGTTCGTCGATCACCTGTGGATAGTTGCCATCGGGGTAAGTGTCCTGCATCGGCCCGCGCTCGAGCGCCAGCACATTCAGGCCGGCTTCTGTCAGCTCCTTGGCCATGATCGCGCCCGTCCAGCCAAAACCGACGATCACTGCGTCGACCTTCTTCATTACCGTTGCCATGCTTACGCCCTCTCGCCGCGAATCGAAACTGCCGGGAAGGGGTATTGCTCGTTGCGTTCCACCCAATCCATGAAATCGGCGCGGGCGCCGGGGAAGCCGATCATGGTCCAGCCGACCATCCCTTTATTGCCGCCATGAATCGGGTCGCAGAAGAACCCTTCTTTGGTGTTTTGCAGCAGCAGGTTGAAGAAAATCTTCGCTGGAACACTGTCGAACTGAGGTTTTCCGGCCTCGAGTTGCTTGAGTAAATTGTCTCGGGTAGCGCTGTCTTGCTCAGCAAATACTTTACCGTTGAACGTTTTCGACCAAGCATCCGTAGCGGCGATGCCCAGGCGATAAATCTCTTTGGGCACCAATTTGCTCTGCCAGCCCATTTCTGGAGCGGCGTCTGCGTTGAACGGTCCCTGCATGAACCACAGCGCGCCGGCCGCGTAAGGCGTGTTCATCTGGCGGTCGATGTATTCGGGCACACCCGCTTCCAGGGCGCCTGGCCCTTGGGCATCGCTCGGAATCAGCTGGGCGACAGCCGCCTGGATGAACGTCCATTCTTCGGCGGTGAAGTAGCTTGGTTCATAAGTGCTGGTGTTGGCCGGCGCTTTGCCGGAACTGGCCGGGGCTGCTTCGGGCGCGGCCATCAGGACCGTGCTGCCCAGACCGGTGCTGGCAACGGTGACCAGCGGGATCAAGGTCAGGGATTTGCGCAAAAACTCACGCCGCGGGTTGTCTCGATCTTGATCGGACATAGGGAGGGCACCTCATCAGGCATTAGCGGTTTTTCAGCCGTCTCACAGGACGACTTTTCGTTTTGACACCGATGCAGAACGCCAGCAAACGGGGAGCAATAGGGCGCATCGGTAATATGGGGTAACAAATGGTAGCAGGCTAAGTATCAAGATGAACCGATTCAGCTAAAAAACCTCGGTTTTGCGACGAAAGCAATCGGCTGATTCACGATTCTTTGACAGAGGGGTCACAGGCCTTTGACCCCTCGGGGTTGAAGCTCGGCGTCATCTTCCCGACTCTTCCTGAACGGTCACCCCGAGCATGTCTCTACTGCGTTGTTTCCCAGCGATTTGCCTGTCCCTGGCCGCACTTTTAAACCTGACGCTGGCCCTTGCCGACGACAGTGCATTGCCCCGACCTGCGGAGTGGGCTCAATCGGTCGAGGTGCAGTACAACCTCTTCAAAATGTCCCCGACGCTTTATCGCAGTGCATTGCCCGACAGCGGTGCGGTGCCGTTACTGGAGAAGCTCAAGGTCGGGACGGTTATTACGTTCCTGCCCGAGTCGGATTCAAGCTGGTTGTCGACGCCAGGTATCGCGCAAGTACAGTTGCCCTATCGCACCAACCATGTGGATGACGCGGATGTACTCAAAGCCCTTAGAACGATCCAGACCGCCGAAACCAAGGGGCCGGTGCTGATGCACTGCAAACATGGTTCGGACCGCACTGGTCTGATGGCGGCCATGTACCGGGTCGTGGTGCAGGGCTGGAGCAAGGAAGACGCCCTGAACGAAATGACCCAGGGCGGCTTTGGTGACAGCACTCATTTCAAGGACGGCATCCGTTACATGATGCAGGTCGATGTCGACAAGCTCCGCACCGCGTTGGCCAACGGCGATTGCAGCACGAGTCCGTTCGCCAGTTGTTCGATGAAGAGCTGGTTCAAATCGGCCCACGTCGAATAAACCGTTACGTCAGCCGGCAACGGCCTCTGACGAAAGCGCGAACAGATCTTCGGCGATCGGCCGTTCAAGAAACGCTTCCAGGGCGGTCAGCAAGGAGCGCGAATCGCCCGGAGAAAAAAACGCCTCGCGGAAGGCTCGCCCTGTTCGCACATTGAAGACCCAATCCTGTCGGAATCGGTTGAAGGCTTCGATTGCCAGTACCCCTGACCACGAGTAGGCGTAAACGGAGGCTGCGTAACCGGTCACCATGTAGTCAAAGCTGTTTGCGAACCGACAATAAGACGGCAGTTGCACGTGGGGAACCTCCCGTTGAACGTCTTTGAATACTTGCTGGGTGCTACGGCCATCGCCTTGGCTGTGGTGCACTTCGAAATCGAACATTGCACCCATCAGCAAGAGTGCGGCTTGTCGACTGGTCTGGGTTTCGAGGGCTGCCAGTGCCGCGTCTACCCGCGCCTCGGTCAAGCGTTCACCGCTTTGGTGGTGGGCACCCAGCCATAATAGAAACTCCCGTGACAGGCACCACTGCTCGAATACCTGCCCTGCGAACTCCGCCGTATCGCGCCCCAGTTGGGAAATACCGGAAAGGTTGTAATGCGGCGAACTCGTCAACACGTGTTGCAGGCAATGACCGAATTCATGAAAAAGCACCCGCAGACCCTCGTGCTCAAGCAGACACGGATGGCCGTCGACCCCAGGCGTGAAGTTGCAGTGAAGATCGGCAATCGGTAGCGCTACGCAGCCTTCGGCGTTTATTCGTCGGTTCCGCAGTGTGCCGGTCCAGGCGTAATCCGGAGCTTCTTTGCGGTGGAACGGGTCAAGATAAATATGCCCGATGGTCTGACCATGCTCGCTGACCTCAAACAGGCGCACGTCGTTATGCCAGCGACTGAATTCAGCCTGTTCGAGGATCCGGATCCCGAACAGGCGTTCGCAGAACAGGCAGAGTCGTCGCAAGGTGCCGTCCAGGGGAAAATAGTCGCGCAGATTCTTCAGGGCTTCAGGGAAACGATGGTGGCGCAGTTGTTCAGCGAGAAATTCGTGGTCCCAGGCGTGTACTTCAGAGAGGCCCCGTTCGAGCGCAAACGCTTGTAGCTCCTTTGAATCCCGTGCAAGGGGCGGTGTGTTCACTGTCACTTGCCGACGCAGGAAACGACGAACTTGATCGGTGGACTCGGCCGCTGCGGTGGCCAGACGCAGTTGCGCGAAATTATCGAAACCTAGCAGTTCGGCTTTCTGGTGGCGCAGCGAAAGCAGCAATGTCAGTACAGGATCATTATCGAACTCGTCGGCATGCGGGCCTTGATCGGACGCGCGCGTGGAGTACGCCACGAAATATTCTTCTCGCAATGCCCGATTTTCGGCGTACCTCATGATTTGCTGGTAGGTGTTTTCATCCAGGGGAATCAGCCAGCCCTCATGTCCTGCTTCTGTGGCCAGGTGCCTCAGACGATTTTTTACGGTGGGGTATAAACCTTCCAGTACCGCAACGTCATCGACGTGCTTGGTCCATGCAGCGTTGGCGCTTTGCAGATGGATGAGAAACAGCTCTTCGAGCCGATCGATGTCGAGGTTCAATCGGGCCAGCGTTTCCCGTTGCGTCAGGGACAAGTCGATTCCCGACAATTGAAACTTGCGCAGAATCTTGGCCAGCGCTGCCTTGCGCGGTTCATCGAAGTTGAGGGCGATCGAACTGTTCGCCAACCGCCGGTATGCATCAAACAACGGACGATTGCTCATTCTTTCGGATCGGTACTGCGCCCCGGCGTCGCTGCATACAGCCGCTGCGGTGTTCCAGGCGGTGTCGTTGTGTTTCGCCATCGACAGGATCTGGATGATGCCCAAAGCCTCGCTCAGGCGCGCATCGATTTCATCGATGGCCAGAACCAGGTCATCCCAATTGGGGAATACGGATTGGCTGGTGATGGTTTCGGCAATGACCTGCCGGTTGTCGGTAATGATGGCTGTGATTGCCGGCACGAGGTGTTCGGTGCGGACCTCCGACCAGGGCGGCAGGTCCCAGGCCTGCAAAAGCGGGTTGGTGTCGGGCATGGCGTCTTCCTTGAGCAGAGGCTGAATGTGGTCAGCCTATAAAGGAAGCGCAGGGGAAAGGTGGTAGATAGTTACCACCTCCGCACCGCAAGGTGTGGAGGTGGCGGTGACTCAGTGTTGCTCGTCAGGCTTTTTCTTCAGCTTCGGGTTCGGGAAAAACTGCACGGCCTGAACCTTGGCGTCCGGCACTTTCAGCGCCGAGGTGTTGACCCGCGTGCCCAATTCCTTGGGCACGGACAGGCCTTGTTCATTCAGCGTGTCCGAATAACCGCAGGCCACGCACTCACGATGCGGGACCTCGTCTTCGTTCCACATCATCAATTTGTCCGGCTCGCTGCAGGCCGGGCAGACTGCCCCGGCGATAAAGCGCTTTTTCGTGATCACAGGGCCCTCGCTCATGCTGCCGCGACCTCACTCAGGCCGCTGTGGCGCAAGAGTGCGTCAATCGACGGCGGGCGTCCGCGGAAGTCGACGAACAGCACCATCGGTTCCTGGGAGCCACCGCGCGCCAGGATCGCTTCGCGGAACGCACGACCGGTTTCGGCGTTGAGCACGCCGTCTTCTTCGAACTTCGAGAAGGCATCGGCCGACAGCACTTCAGCCCATTTGTAGCTGTAGTAACCCGCCGCGTAACCGCCGGCGAAGATGTGGGCGAAGCTGTTAGGGAAGCGGTTGTAGGCCGGTGGACGCATCACCGAGACCTCGTCGCGCACACCTTCAAGTACCTGCGCCACGCTACGGCCGTCACCGTGGGTGGCGTGCAGGTCGAAGTCGAACAGCGAGAACTCCAACTGACGGACCATCATCAGACCGGACTGGAAGTTCTTCGCCGCGAGCATTTTCTCCAGCAGGTCCTGAGGCAGCGGTTCGCCGGTTTCGTAGTGACCGGAAATCAGCGCCAGACCTTCCGGCTCCCAGCACCAGTTCTCCATGAACTGGCTTGGCAGCTCGACCGCATCCCAGGCCACGCCGTTGATGCCGGATACGCCGGCGTGTTCAACGCGGGTCAACAGGTGATGCAGGCCGTGACCGAATTCGTGGAACAGGGTGGTCACTTCATCATGGGTCAGCAGGGCCGGTTTGCCGCTGTCGGCCGGGGTGAAGTTGCACACCAGGTTGGCCACCGGACTCTGCAATACGCCGCTGATCGTGCGGCGACGGTCACGGGCGCCATCCATCCAGGCACCGCCACGCTTGTTGGCGCGGGCGTAGAGGTCGAAGAAGAAGCGACCGACGTGCTGTCCGTTTTCCTTGATTTCAAACAGGCGAACATCCGGGTGCCAGGTGTCGAAGCCTTTCAGTTCGGCGATTTCGATGCCGTACAGGCGCTGAACGATAGCGAACAGACCGCCCAGCACTTTGTCGATCGGGAAGTAAGCGCGAAGGGCTTCCTGGGCCACGCTGTAGCGCTGCTCGCGAAGCTTTTCACCGTAGAAACCGCTGTCCCAGCTTTGCAGGTCCGGGCAGCCTTGTTCGGCGGCGTAAGCCTTGAGCTGTTCCAGATCCCGGACGGCGAACGGCTTGCTGCGCTTGGCCAGATCGCGCAGGAAACTCAGCACCTGATCGCTGGATTCGGCCATTTTGGTGGCCAGGCTCAGCTCCGAGAAGCTGGCGAAACCGAGCAGCTTGGCCAGTTCCTGACGCAGGTCGAGGATTTCTTCCATCACCGGGCCGTTATCGTTCTGACCGGCATTCGGGCCTTGGTCCGACGCACGGGTGCAGTAGGCGGCGTAGACTTCTTCGCGCAGAGTGCGGTTCTGGGCGTAGGTCATCACCGCGTAGTAGCTCGGGAATTCCAGGGTGATCAGGAAGCCTTCAAGACCTTTGGCCTGCGCAGCCGCGGCCATTTGCGCCTTGGCCGAATCGGTCAGGCCGGCGAGGGCGGCTTCATCCGTCACGTGCTTGGTCCAGGCTTGAGTCGCGTCAAGCAACTGGTTGGAGAAGCGACTGCCCAGCTCCGACAACTTGCTTTGCACTTCGGCGTAGCGCTTCTGTTCGGCGTCTGGCAGGTCGATACCCGACAGACGGAAGTCTCGCAGGGAGTGTTCCAGGATAGTTTTCTGCGCCACGTCGAAACCGGCCGCTTCAGGGCTGTTAGCCAGCGCTTCGAATGCTTCGAACAACTCGCGGTTCTGCCCCAGTTCGGTGGAATAGGCGCTCAAGGCCGGCAGGCAGGATTCGTAGGCTTCGCGCAGTTCGGCGCTGTTGCACACGGCATTCAGGTGGCTGACCGGGCTCCAGGCGGCGCCCAGTCGATCATTCAGCTCGTCCATCGCCAGCACCAGGCCGGCCCAGGTCGGTTGTTTGCCCTGGGTTTTGAGGATCTCGATAATGGCGGTACGGTTGTCAGCCAGGATCTGGTCAATGGCCGGTTGCACGTGTTCGGCACGGATCGCCGAGAACGGCGGCAGGTCGTAGGACTGCAAAAGAGGGTTGTTCACGCTCACGGTTGGCACCTTGGCTGGAAGAAACATTGCGCCATCTTAATTACAATCGACGCTCACCGCAGCTATCAGCAAAAGAGAGAGAGCCTATCGTGACCCTTCGCAAGTATCAGAACCACACGCCGCTACTGGGCAAAGGCGCCTTTGTCGACGGTTCGGCGGTGGTGATCGGCGACGTTGAAATCGGCGAAGACAGCTCGGTCTGGCCGCTGACGGTGATTCGTGGCGATATGCACCGCATCCGCATCGGCGCGCGCACCAGCGTGCAGGACGGCTGTGTGCTGCACATCACCCACGCCGGGCCGTTCAATCCCGATGGCTTTCCGTTGCTGATTGGCGATGATGTGACCATCGCGCATAAAGTCATGCTCCACGGCTGCACCGTGGGCAGTCGGATTCTGATCGGCATGGGCAGCATCGTCATGGACGGTGCGGTGGTCGAGGACGACGTGATTATCGGTGCTGGCAGCCTGGTACCCCCGGGCAAACGCCTGGAAAGCGGCTTCCTTTATGTGGGCAGCCCGGTGAAACAGGTCCGGCCGCTGACTGACAAAGAAAGAGCCTTTTTCACCTACAGCGCGGCGAACTACGTGAAGCTCAAGAATTTGCACTTGGCCGAAGGCTACGACCAGCTCTGACCCTGCGCCCTTATTCAGGATTCAACATGCATTACCAAACTGTTTTGTTCGACCTCGATGGCACCTTGACCGATCCACGCGAGGGCATCACCCGTTCGATCCAGTTCGCCTTGAGCAAACTGGGCATCGATGAGCCCGATCTGACAAAACTTGAACACTTCATTGGCCCGCCGTTGTTGCAGGCGTTCATGCAGTTCTACGATTTCGACGAGCCCAAAGCCTGGGACGCGGTCAATTTCTATCGCGAACGCTTCAAGGTCACCGGCCTGTACGAGAATCGCGTGTTCGACGGCGTCACGCCATTGCTGGAAACCCTCGGCGGGCAAGGGCGACAGCTGTACATCGCGACGTCCAAACCGTGGATTTTTGCCCGGGAAATTGCCCGGCACTTCGACTTCGCCAAACACTTTAAAGTGATCTATGGCAGCGAACTGGATGGAACCCGGACCAACAAAGTCGAGCTGATTGCCCACTTGATGGCCGAAGAAGGCCTGGACCCGGCCAGCACCCTGATGATCGGCGACCGTAAACACGATTTGATCGGTGCTCGCAGTAACGGGCTGGATGCAGCGGCGGTGGGTTACGGGTTTGGCAGTCGGGAAGAGTTGAGTGCAGAGGCGCCGGTTTATCACTTCGAGACGCTGGAAGAGATGCACCAGGCGTTTTTGCAGCGTTAATTAAACCGCCATCGCGCGCAAGCTCGCTCCCACAGTGGACCTGTGTTTACAAATCTAATGTGGGAGCGAGCTTGCTCGCGATGAGGTCCGATCAGCCACCGCGACTTTTCAATTGAGCCAAAGCATTCAGTGCCGCCTTGCGCTCCCCAACCGGCAACGCGCCGAGCTTCTCGACTGCCGCATAAAACTTCTTCCAATCCCCACCCACCTGTCTGAACAACGCCGCAAACGCCGGCACCCATTGGTCGTACAGCCCAAATGGCAACAGCCGGGCATTGTTCATCGGCGCATTGATCCACGCGTCATAGCGTTTGTCCCCAGCCCATTGGCTGTCGCGCAGTTGCCGGTATTCACGCCGCAATCGTTCGAACTCGTCGGCCTTGCGCTGGCGCATCTGGTCGGCGGGCAGGGGCAGGGTGTACAGCCGTTCGAGTCGCGTGCGGGTATCCAGAACCAATTGAATGAACCGGTCCCGTTGCTGCACCTGCGCGCCGCTATCCGGCGCCAGGCCACGGAATGCACGCCATTGGCGGGTGCCTTCCTGTTCGACGAAGGTGGCGAAAGACTCATTGAACTCGGTGTCGTCCTCCACATAAAAACGTTGATGCGCTAGCTCATGGAAGATCAGCGTGGCCAATCGTTCGTCACCCCAAGCCATCATCGAACTGATAATCGGATCGTTGAACCAGCCGAGCGTCGAATAAGCCTCGACGCCGCCGATCGACACGTCCATACCTTGCAATCGTTGCAACGCAGCTTCACCGCGGGCGGCGCTCTGACTGTAATAACCGCGATAGGCGACGCAACCGGCGATCGGGAAGCAATGGTTCTGTGGTGTCAGGGAAAATTCCGGCGTGGCAAACACATTCCAGACTACGAATGGCCGGCCAATGTCGGCGTACAAACGGTAACTCTGGTTATCCGGCAGCTGCAGCTGTTGGCTGGCGAACGTGCGGGTCTTTTGTGATTGAGTCAGGTGCGCACGCAATAATTGATCGCGACCGGGATCGGCAATCACTCTGGAAACCGGCTCGCGTGCCCGCAGCAATTGCAGCTGACCACTGGCCAATTGGCCGTAATAGCTGACGCCGGCGCAACCATTGAGAAACAAAAACAACACACCCGGAAACAAAATGCGTAAAACGCGATCAAGTAACCCAAGGCTTGGAAGCGGCCTGATCAAAATGAATCATCCCTGGAGAGTCTGCCCGCAAGACTATCCCGCCTGACTGGAGCTCCGCTATGCGCACGTTGATGCTGACAGGAAGCCTGCTGATGCTGGCAGGTTGTGCTGGATTCGGATTACCCCCCCATGATCCGGCTCAAGCGTGGATCGACCTGGATTCGAAGCAGGAAGACACTGCGCTGCAAGCGCTGGAAGTCGATGACAAGGCCGCCACCGACAAGCGCTATTTCCAGGTTCAGCCTGGTAGTCATGAGCTCACCGTTCGTTACCAATTCCCGGTCGCGCCAAGCAACATTGGACCCGATGCCGAGCCACTATGGCGTGACTGCCACCTAAACGTGAAATTCAACGACTTCAACGCTGGCGAGCGGTATCAGTTGAAAGCAGGAAATATCGGCTTTCGGCCGTGGGCAAAACTCTACGATCAGCAGCGTAAAGTCATTGGCCAGGGCACACCTGCAGGCTGCCAACGCACCTGATCGGCGTTATGCTGAATGACCTATCCTCGGGACATTCATCATGCGCAGGTTGATGTTGTTGCTGGCTGCAAGCGTTGTTGCTGGCTGCCAGAGCCCGTTGCCGGCGGTTAATCCGCAGATGGCCTGGGTCGAATTTTCTACGCCATTCCCCAATGACAAATTGTTGATGGCTGAACGACTGGACAAGCAGCGATTGCGCGACGGGCGTTTTTTCCAGGTCACTCCCGGTAGCCATGAGCTGATCGTTCGATTCGACTTCGAAGTGCCCGGTGGTGGTGGCTTAGGTGTGATGGACGGTCCCTCGGAACGGCTGTGCTACCTGACCATCAACTATGATCATTTCGAAGCCGGCCAACGTTATGTGCTGGTAGGCCAGTCGATAGCGTTTACTCCCGGCGCCCGACTGTACAACGCCAAGCGTGAAATCGTCGCGGAAGATCGAGAGTCCTATTGCCTCATGTGAGGTGAATCAGCGGTCGTTCTTCTGGTAGATGATTTTCTTCGTGCCGCCTTCGCACGAGCCAACGACCATATTCTGATCGTGTACTTCGTCGTTGGTGACGATTTCCAGCGTGTAGGACGAGACCTTATTGGCCTGGATCTTGGCTTCAATCTCGGCCTTGAGTTCTTCACAGGATTTCGGTGCCACCAGGGTCACCGCCACGGCCGATGTGGCCAGCGCGCAACAGATAACCGCCAAGGCAAAACGTTTCATGGTTGAAGCTCCTTTGAGGCAGCGCGCAGGGTGATGCGCTTTAGCTGCTGTCATTTATTCGACCACAATCTCGCCAGCCAGGTTTTGTTTCAGGGCAAAAAAGAACGCAGCCCGCCGCGGCTGCGATCTTTTATCGGGGAGCGCGACAACCCCTGTCAGCTGACCAATGTTGCATCCAGACTGATTTTCGCATTCAGCACTTTGGAAACCGGGCAGCCTTCTTTGGCTTTATTGCTCAATTCCTCAAATTGAGCCTGAGTCGCCCCAGGGATCTTCGCTTTGAGGATCAATTTCACTGCCGTGATCGCGAATCCGCCGTCCACCTGGTCCAGGGTGACTTCGGCATTGGTATCGATGCTGTCAGCCTTGAGACCGGCATCGCCGAGAATCATCGAAAACGCCATGGAGAAGCAGCCCGCGTGCGCTGCGCCGATCAGTTCTTCCGGATTGGTGCCTTTGCCGCCTTCGAAACGTGCCTTGAAGCCATAGGGCGCTTCTCTGAGGACACCGGTTTCCGTAGAAATCGAGCCGATGCCGGTTTTCAGATCACCTTCCCAATGAGCTGATGCTTTCTTTGTGATAGCCATGAATGCCTCCTCAAGATCCGGCGCGAAGGGTCGCGCCTTCGTGGTTTTCGGTTGCTAGGGTTCTGAGGATAGACCGTGGTGCAAAGTTCACCTCATCTGATCTTTCTTCAAATTCGGTAGGAATTTTGCCTCTGCTATTGAAACTCGGGTATATGCCCTCATTGCATGAAACACGCTTATAGATTCGGCAGGTTTTCGTTTGCGAGAAAAAACCTGCGTACCCAATTGGAGAAGCAGGTTTATGAAACGACTGTCCGATATCAAATTTTCGACCCTCGATCTGGTGCCCGTGAGGGAGAACGGCAGCGCGGCCCAGTCGCTGCGCAATTCCCTGGACCTGGCTCAGCACGTCGAAAAATTTGGCTACAACCGTTTCTGGGTTGCCGAACACCACAACATGGACGGCATTGCCAGTTCCGCGACTTCGGTACTGCTTGGCTACCTGGCTGGCGGCACCTCGACCATTCGTGTTGGCTCGGGCGGTGTGATGCTGCCAAACCACGCGCCGCTGGTGATCGCCGAGCAGTTCGGCACGCTCGAAAGTCTGTACCCGGGTCGGATCGACCTGGGCCTGGGCCGTGCACCAGGTTCCGACCAGATGACCGCCCGCGCCTTGCGTCGTGAACGCTCCGGCAGCGCCGACGATTTCCCGGAAGACGTGGCGGAGCTGATGCGCTACCTCGGCCCGCGCACCCCGGACCAACGGATCATCGCAATGCCAGGCACGGGCACCAATGTCCCGGTCTGGCTGCTGGGCTCCAGCCTGTTCAGCGCACAACTGGCCGGTGAACGCGGTTTGCCCTACGCCTTCGCTTCACATTTCGCACCGCGCTTCATGCATGAGGCCATTCGCGTCTACCGCAATCACTTCAAGCCTTCAGCGGTATTGGATAAGCCCTACGTCATGCTCGGCGTGCCGTTGGTGGCCGCCGACACCGACGAGCAGGCCGAGTACCTGGCAACTTCCGTCTACCGACGGATTCTTGCCCTGATGCGTGGCCAGAGCCTGGTGCAACGCCCGCCGGTAAAAACCATGGACGGCCTGTGGCTGCCTCATGAAAAAGAAGCCGTCGGCGATTTCCTTGGTCTGGCGATGGTGGGCAGTCCGCAGAAAATCCGCGCCAAACTGGAAGTGCTGATCGAGCAGACCCAGGCGGACGAGCTGATTTTTACCTGCGACCTGTACGAACATGCCGATCGCGTGCACTCCTACGAGCTGCTGGCCCAAGTCATGAAGGGTTGACGCTCAAATAGCGAGCACAAAAAAGCCGACGTCATTGCGTCGGATTTTTCAATTTCGAGGGAGTTCAGCCCTGCTTGTAGACGATTTGCTTGGAACCTTTTTCACAGGTGCCGACGACTTTCCCGCCGGCAGCAGTGCCTTTATCGATGATTTCCAGTGAATAATTAGAAATGCCCTTGGCATCAAGTTTCGCTGCGATTTCGGCTTTCAGCTCTTCGCACGACTTGCCCTGAGCCAGGGCTGTTCCCGCAAAAATCAACAAACCTACCGCTAAAATAAAATTCTTCATCGGTCGCATTCCCTGGTCGGATCAATAGGGGCACCCAGCAATCAGCCGGATGTAAATATGTAGCGCTTTGCCATTCCCTATGGCGCTCGGCCAGCGCGCAGGCTCTGAAGATTAGCTCAAACTCAGCTACTGGCAATCCGGAACCCGACTTTGAGCGTCACCTGAAAGTGCGCTGCTTTACCGTCCTTGATGTGCCCGCGGGTTTCGGTCACTTCAAACCATTCCATATATTTGAGGCTTTTGCTGGCCTCGGCCAGTGCGTTGTTGATGGCGTCTTCAATGCTGCTGGTGGACGAACCGACGAGTTCGACTTTCTTGTAAGTGTGATGGTCAGTCATGGCGTTCTCCTCAGGGTGTGAAATACAGCCTAGCAGTGATTTTTCGTATTACTTCTGTCGGCCAATCCGAAGTGGAAGTTCAGATTTACTGCACTTTCTCGAACCCCTGAAGTCCCAACCAACACACGCAACTCAATCAATGCAGGAGAGCCACCATGGCCAACACCTCTTTACGTAAAGCCTCATTGCAAAGCATGGAAGCCGAGATCGAGAGTCTGCTGAAGTCTTTGGAAAACCTGAAGGACGACGCCTCGGACGAGTCGCGTAAAACCCTTAAAGCCTTGAAAAGCAACGCCGAGAACGCGCTGAAGCATTCGCGTCATCTGCTCAGCGATGCGTACGAAGAAGTCAAAGTCAAAACCCGTGAAACCGGGATTGCCACGCGGGACTACGCCCAGGAACACCCTTGGACGACAGCGGGTGTGGCCGTCGGTGCATTGGGTCTGCTCGCGGCTTATCTGCTGTTCAAACGCGGTGACTAATCCGTCTGGTGCAGCTCGTTTTTGAGCCACTGCGCCAGTTGCCGAGCGCGCCCGTCCGCGGCGCGTTTGGGTAGCCACAACGCCAGTTGCGCCGGGGTTTCACTGAAGCCCCATGGCGCAACCAGGCGCCCGGCTTTCAAGTCCTCGGTCACCAGCGGTTCGGGCGCAATCGCCACACCCAGGCCGGCCACTGCGGCCTCCAGCAGATAATACAAATGCTCGAAACCCTGACCGTACTTCAACGCCTTGGCCTCGAGGCCACGTTGCTGTGCCCAGCTTGGCCATGCCTGCGGGCGTGAGGTGGTGCGCAGCAATGGCTCGCTCAGCAGCGCCGCGGGCGGTGCATTTTGCAGTCGTTCGTAGCCGGCGAATCGCGGGCTCATGACCGGGCCGATGCGTTCGCTCGCCAACTCATAGACTTGCATGTCCGCTGGCCACGGCGGCTCGGCAAACACCAGCAAGGCGTCCAGCCCTGGACGACGTGGATCGAGATCACCCTCGCCAGCCGACAGGTGCAGGCGCAGGTCCGGCAGGTCGGTATTCAATCGTCCCAACCTGGGAATAAACCAACGTGCCAACAAGCTGCCGGAGCAACCCAGTACGAACGGCGCATCGGCGGTGTTTTGAGTCAGCTCTGCACAAACAGTCCGTAAACGCTCGAACGCCTCGCCGCTGGCATCGCGTAAACGAATGCCGGCATCTGTGAGTTTCAGGCCGCGACCATCCTTGATGAACAGGCTCACGCCCAAGTGTTCCTCAAGCACCTTGAGTTGCCGGCTGACCGCGCCATGGGTGACGTGCAGCTGTTCGGCGGCCTTGCTGACGCTGTTCAGGCGGGCAGTCGCTTCGAAGGCCCGAAGGGCGTTCAGCGGGGGGAGGTCATGGCTCATGAGATATGTGAGTTTTTCTGACAGGTTGCAGCGATCTTATCGGTTTTCAGCTTCAAGCGTCAGGGGTAAAGTTAACCCCATTGTCATCCCACGCATTCAACTGGAGCGACCCATGACCCAGACTAATCTGCGCAACGGCCCCGACGCCAACGGCCTGTTTGGCGCGTTCGGCGGCCGTTACGTCGCCGAAACCCTGATGCCGTTGATCCTCGATCTGGCCCGTGAATACGAATTGGCCAAGGATGATCCTGCATTCAAAGAAGAATTGGCCTACTTCCAGCGCGACTACGTGGGTCGTCCAAGCCCGCTGTACTTTGCCGAACGTCTGACAGAGTTCTGCGGCGGCGCGAAGATTTACCTCAAACGCGAAGAGCTGAACCATACCGGCGCGCACAAGATCAACAACTGCATCGGCCAGATTCTGCTGGCGCGGCGCATGGGCAAGAAACGCATCATCGCCGAGACCGGTGCTGGCATGCACGGCGTGGCGACCGCCACCGTGGCTGCACGTTTTGGCCTCGATTGCGTGATCTACATGGGCACCACTGACATCGAACGTCAGCAGGCCAACGTATTTCGCATGAAGCTGCTGGGCGCCGAAGTGATCCCGGTCGTGGCCGGTACCGGCACCCTGAAAGACGCGATGAACGAAGCCCTGCGTGACTGGGTCACCAACGTCGACAGCACCTTCTACCTGATCGGCACCGTGGCCGGCCCACACCCTTATCCAGCCATGGTTCGCGACTTCCAGTCCGTTATTGGCAAAGAAACCCGTACTCAACTGCAAGCCCAGGAAGGTCGTCTGCCGGACAGCCTGGTGGCGTGCATTGGCGGTGGTTCCAACGCCATGGGCCTGTTTCACCCGTTCCTTGATGACAAAAGCGTCGAGATCATTGGTGTTGAAGCGGCCGGCTACGGTATTGAAACCGGCAAGCACGCAGCCAGCCTGAACGGCGGCGTACCGGGCGTACTGCACGGCAACCGTACCTTCCTGCTGCAGGACGACGATGGCCAGATCATCGACGCTCACTCGATCTCTGCCGGCCTCGACTATCCAGGCATTGGCCCGGAACACGCCTGGTTGCATGACATCGGCCGCGTCCAGTACACCTCGGTGACCGACGACGAAGCCCTCGACGCGTTCCACAAATGCTGTCGCCTGGAAGGGATTATTCCTGCACTGGAAAGCGCCCATGCCCTGGCCGAAGTGTTCAAACGCGCACCGACGCTGCCGAAAGATCACTTGATGGTGGTCAACCTGTCCGGTCGTGGCGACAAAGACATGCAAACCGTGATGCACCACATGGAACACTCTCAACAAGAGCAATCCAAGCAGGAGAAACACTGATGAGCCGCCTGCAAACGCGTTTTGCCGAACTCAAGGAACAGAATCGTGCCGCCCTGGTGACTTTCGTGACCGCTGGCGATCCGAGCTATGACACTTCCCTGGCGATCCTCAAAGGCTTGCCCGGCGCTGGTGCCGACGTGATCGAGTTGGGCATGCCCTTCACCGATCCAATGGCCGATGGTCCGGCAATCCAGTTGGCTAACATCCGCGCCCTTGGCGCCAAGCAGAACCTGGCGAAAACCCTGCAAATGGTTCGCGAGTTCCGTGAAGGCAATACCGAGACGCCGCTGGTGCTGATGGGTTACTTCAACCCGATCCACATGTATGGCGTACCGCGCTTCATCGCCGACGCCAAAGAGGCCGGTGTTGACGGCCTGATCGTGGTCGACTTGCCGCCCGAGCATAATGGCGAACTGTGCGACCCGGCCCAGGCAGCAGGTTTGGATTTCATCCGTCTGACCACCCCGACGACCGATGATGTACGCCTGCCAACCGTTTTGAACGGCAGCTCAGGCTTCGTCTACTACGTGTCTGTTGCCGGTGTGACCGGTGCGGGTGCGGCGACGCTGGAGCATGTTGAAGAAGCCGTTGCGCGTCTGCGTCGCCATACTGATTTGCCGATCAGCATCGGTTTCGGCATTCGTACACCGGAGCAAGCGGCGTCCATCGCGCGTCTGGCTGATGGCGTGGTGGTGGGCTCCGCGTTGATCGATCACATCGCCAATGCCTCGACGCCGGATCAGGCAGTTGATGGCGTGTTGAGCCTTTGCTCGGCTCTGGCAGACGGCGTGCGTAAAGCCCGCGTCAGCTGAAGGTAAAGTTCCTGATACAGAGGAATTAGAGCCTCGCGGTACAGACTAAACAGCAAGACCGAGGGCTTCAGGACTACGTTCTGAAGCCCTTTTTGCTGTATGTGCAGTGAGGAAAGACCCGATGAAAATGCCGAAACGTCTGATTGCCAGCCTGGGTGTACTGATGTTCAGTGCCACCCCGTTGCTGAATGCGAGTGCTGATCAGCGCGACGATCACGACCGCGGCGGCCAGCAGCAAGGCCATTACGATAACCGCGGTGACAATCATGGCGACGATCACCGTGGCCCGCAGGACAATCATCGCGGCGGCCCTCCGCCACGGGACTTCGGCCCGGTGCGCCAGACGATCCACGATAACCATGGCTATTTCGTACGCGGTGCTCCGCCTCCTCCGGGTATTCATTTGGTGCGTGGCCGACCACTGCCTCGCGGCTATTACGGCGAACGCCTGGATAACCGGGCGTTGGGCCGACTGCCGTATTACCCCGGTTACGAATGGCGTCGTGCGGGTGGCGACATTGTGCTGATCGCCGTAGGAACCGGGATCGTTTATGAAATTCTCGAAGGGGTGCTTTGAATAGCAAGTAAGTGTTGAAGGCTTCGCGGATTAGCCGCGAAGCCTGTTGTTTATGGCAACTCCAACCCGCCCGCAGCTTTGTGCAACTTCCTCAGATGCTCGCCAACCTGCTTCAGGTTGGCTTCATTGGCGGCCATCTCGGCTGCACGGCTCGGTTCGAGCAGCGCTCTCACTTCTTTGTCCAGATCGCCTGTCAGCGCCTGAAGCTGCTTCTGCCGCAGACTGCTTTCCGATTCCAGACGCTGCCACTCACTCGGCTGCGGCAATCCATAGCCACCGGTGCCGAGCAGCTCCGCCGGACGGCTGAGGAAGCCGCTGTTGGCAAGAATTTGCTGCAAGGTTGCGTTGGCCTTGTCCATGCCGCCGTTCTTCAATTCCCGAGCGCCCAGATAGCGCTGCTTTACTTCGTCCTGGGCCAGCACCAATTGTTGGCGGAAGGCTGCCTGCTCCAGTAACAGTAATGCTGCGCTGGTGCGCAAATCGGCTTGGTCGATCCATTGCCGGCGCTCTTCAGCTTTCAGGGCGAGCCAGTCTTCGACCTTTTCCTGCTTGATCGGCAAGTGCTTCTTCAGCACTTCGAACATCGCTTGATAACGATCGCGGAAGGAGTCGAATCGATAGCCCAGGCGCAGCGCTTCGCGGGGATCATCCAGCACGCTGGTGTCCGCCAGTCCGCGGCCCTTGAGCACTTCCAGCAAACCGTTGGGCATGATGCTGTCCAACCCGACCAGTTTTGTATTGTTGGTACTGCTACGCAGTAACTTCAGGCCCTCTACAGCGCAGTTATTGGACAGGAAGAAGTAGTTGCCGTCGTAACTCCAGTGTATTTCGGCGGCGTGTTCCACCACGTCTTCGATCTCGCTGCGCGACAGGTTCAGCGGCACCGAGGCCAGGCTGCGCAGTTCGGTCTTGGTGTATTCGTCGATCACCTGGGCCAGCGGCAGGACAAACAGGCGTGACGGATATTTGCCCACTAATCCGTCCCAGCTCGACAGCTGCACGTCACCGACGAAGGCGCGGTAGGACAACACCAGATGCTGATCCAGATCCAGCCGACAATCTGGCCCACGTGGCCGGCCGGGTGCACAGATCACCAATCGCAACATGCTGTGGCCCCAGCGGCTGACCCAGTTCTGGTTGGCTTCGGCCAGCAGATAGTCAACGGCATAAACCCGCTCCGGATCGACCTGACCCAGTGGCGTTTTGGCGAAATCGTTGCCGGCATTGAGGAAGGAGAAAGTTTTGCCGCAGGTGTCTTTAACGGTGGGCGCCCAGCCGAAATGCTCTTTGTAGTAGCGGTACAGTGCAGGACGGCGGCAGGCGTAGGCGGGGTCGAGAAGGAAATACTCCATGTTGACCGCGACGAACTCCTTGGGGCTGCTCGTCTCGTAAATGTCCGGGCTGCGAGCGATTTGTCGGTTTTGCTGTTCGCGCTCGCCACGGCGGCCAACGTACTGCGGCCAGCCGGCTAGGTCGAGCAGGCGCGGGTCATCACTGAGGGTAAAGCGCCGGGCTGATTGCCCGCGGCATTGATCCGGGATACCCACCAGTCCCGAGCTGCTGCTGCGCCGAGTGCAGCGCTGAATCAGCATGCGCTCCGCTTCTGGCCACAGGCGCGAGCGGTCATAGATGTGGGTGAGTTCGTGCAACACCGTGGCAAGCATTTCGCGGCGCACGGTGCCGTGCGGGCGATAAGTCTTCTTGGTCGCGGCGCTGCCGTCAGTGAGGCTGGCAAGCAGGTTGCGGTTCAGGTCGAGCTCGGACACCAGCGACGCCTGGCCGTAAGCGTTGCTCGGCATGTCATCGGTCCAGCCGACGTCGATACGTCGGTCGAGTTGCTCGATGAACCGCGGCGGAAGCGCCTGCATGGCTTCATCGAGCAACGCCTGACTGGCCTGTTGTTGAGCGGGGCTGAGGCCTTCGGTTTTAAGCCTTAATTGCAAGTCAGCCTGGGCCGTGTTGCCGAGCAGCAACATGACCCCGGCCAACAGCCAGGCGCCTGGCGACCTCACAGTGCGAGGATGGCTTCGGCGAGAACCTGATCACTGGCGTCGCGGGCTTCCGGCACGCGGGTGCGCAACGTGTTGAAGGCCGCTTCGAGGTGCGCGCCACGAATCTCGCCATCGCTGGCGACGAAGCTGGCCGCATCGTCGTGGGCTTCACGAACGATCTTCGAGTCACGGATGGACGTCGTGGTATCGGAAGTGAAATCAAGGGTACGCCGGGTGGCGTTGATGAGGATGTTACTGGTGGCTACCAGGGTTTGCGCCTGGGCCACATCGGCCAGCAACAACAGGCCTAGGGTGGCAGCAATCAGGGGGCTACGCATGGAACGACTCCGCAAGAACAAGGATAACTATTGGACGAGAATTGCCTGCGCCAGTTCAAGGTCGCTTGCATGAAGTTTTGGCTGGGTGCGGCGCAGATAATTCAGGGCGGACTCCAATTGTGCTCCTCGCAGTTGGCCGTCACTGGCGATGAACGCCGCAGCGTCATCGTGGGCCGCGATTAGCAGCTTACGGTCGAAGGGAGCGGAGGTCACCATGCTTGAGGCGTAGCCGGTAGCGACGATGCCTTGTGTAGACAGGTTGAAAGCGTCAAAGGCATGGGCCGAGCCCACCCAGCAGGCTGCCACGAAAAGAAGAGAGATCGACAGATTTGAAAGAAAACGCATGAGACTCGAAAGCTGAAGGCAAGTCCCAAGGCTAGCGCAACGCCCGGTCTAGAGCCAGCGCTGAAACATTGGGACACGGCGGGCGTGTCCCCACGTCAGTGATGCCGCTTAGATAGCCAGTATGGCTTGCGCCAGTTGTGCATCAGTCGCGTTCAGCTGAGGTGCCTGGTGGCGAATATGGTCGAGTGCGCTTTCCAGTTTCACGCCACGAATGGCGCCTTCGCTGGCCACGAAGCTGGCGGCGTCGTCACGGGCGGCGCGCACGATTTTGTTATCGCGAAAGGAAGAAGTGACATCTGAGGTCGCATCGGACGTGGCCTTGAGCGCATTGACGACGGTATCGGTGGTCACGATAAAGCTGGTGGCGTGGGAATTGGCAGCCACGGCAAGCAGGGCTGCAGCGCTGAGCAGACGAAGACGGGACATGGTGAAACTCCTTTGGGAAAACTGATTGAGAGGTGGCGCAGTGTCTGTTGAGTCAGACGCCAATCATGCAGCGTTCGCCACGTTTCATTTGGATATTAGGCCTATGAGTGTCCGTTCGAACAGTCCCATCTGTTCAAGCAGGAAGCTAGCGCCAGAACGGTTTATCCAGCTCGTTGAGACGATCCGCGTGGCTGATGTTCAGGTCTGAGAGCTGCCGGTCATCAAGTTGACCCAGTAAACGCCGGGTTCGGGCCCTTTCCAGGTTGTTGGCAACCCCCCTCAGCAATCTACGAAACCAAAGGAAGCGAGGCGTTGATTGTGGCGTGGAAACGGAAACATCCAGTAAGTGATTCATGGCGCGGTCCTTTGCTGGCAGTTCGGGATTTCATGGTGATCCCGTCCTCTCTTGCGCAATAGACACACTGCACTGAAATTGTACTGGTTCAGTTTCTTGAATATTAAAACTGTACCTGTTTGGCGGGGTCTCTACTGTATGACCCATGTTGAAGGTCCAAAACGACAAAGCCCGTCGTGGTTTCCCACGACGGGCTTTGTTTTTTAAATTTGGAGTGCTGGCGGTGGACCCGGTGGGTCAGAGCCAGCGACGCTAACTTAGCGCCAGAACGGCTTGCTCAGCTCTTCGTAGCGTTGTGCTTCGCTAATCCCTGCGTCAGCCAGCAGACGCGAATCCAGACGAGCCAGTTGATGGCGGCTGGAGATACGGCGCTGCCACAGCATCAGGTTGGCGAGAACGCGAAGAGGCGTGGAAGCCTGGGTTTTTACAGCGTTGTCTTCGAAAAACAGCTCGGAACTGAGTGTACGTTCCATGGTTGACATCCTTCCGCTTATGGCGGGATTAGGTAGTGGTTTAACTGATGCCAATGATCCTCTCGTTTGGCCAGTCTCTCTAGATACAGTTCACCTGTATTGTGAGAGACCAGTTAACTGTTAAAGGGCGGTGTACTGGTCAAAATTGAGGCAACTGTACCTATCTGCACTAACATGGTGCATTTTTGATTGATTGACTCGGAAAGGTAGGCAATTGCGGTAGGAAAAGACCGGTACAGCAGTACAGTTTTGTTCAGGATTTTGTTCGGCAACAGCGAGCTGACGAAACTGTGTTTGCGTCAGCTGCTATCTGTACCAATTACACCGCCAGCATGCGCCCGGTTTCTTCCAGGTTGATGTGCCAGCTCAGGGCATCGCGCAGGATGTGCGGTGTGTGACCGCCGAGAGCACAAGCGGCTGTGAAGTAGTCATCCAGCGCTTGGCGATAGTCCGGATGCACGCAGTTGTCGATGATGACCCGAGCGCGCTCTCGCGGCGCCAGGCCACGCAAGTCCGCCAGACCGATCTCAGTGACAAGGATGTCGACGTCATGCTCAGTGTGATCAACGTGGCTGACCATCGGCACCACACTGGAAATTGCGCCGCCCTTGGCGATCGACTTGGTCACGAAGACCGCCAAATGCGCATTGCGCGCAAAGTCGCCCGAGCCGCCGATACCGTTCATCATCCGCGTGCCGCAGATGTGGGTGGAGTTGACGTTGCCGTACAAGTCGAACTCAAGCGCCGTGTTGATGCCGATGATGCCGAGCCGGCGCACCACTTCCGGGTGGTTGGAAATTTCTTGCGGGCGCAGGACCAGTTTGTCCTTATAGCGCTCAAGGTTGCCGAAAACATCGGTATTGCGACGGCTCGACAAGGTGATTGAACTGCCTGAAGCAAAACTCAGCTTGCCGGCGTCGATCAGGTCGAAGGTCGAGTCCTGAAGCACCTCGGAGTACATCGTCAGGTCTTCGAACGGCGAGTCGATCAGCCCGCACATGACCGAGTTGGCGATATTGCCAATCCCGGCCTGCAGCGGGCCGAGCTTGTTGGTCATGCGCCCGGCAGCCACTTCCTGCTTGAAGAAGTCGATCAGGTGGTCGGCAATGGCCTGGGTGTCAACGTCCGGCGGCAGCACGGTGGACGGAGAGTCAGACTGATTGGTGATCACGATAGCGACGATCTTCTCCGGCGGAATCGGGATGGCAGTGCTGCCAATGCGATCGTCGACTTTTACCAGCGGGATCGGCGTGCGCGTCGGCCGATAGGTCGGGATATAGATGTCGTGCAGACCTTCGAGATTCGGGTTGTGCGCAAGGTTGATCTCGACGATCACCTGTTTGGCGAAAATCGCGAAGCTGGCCGAGTTACCCACCGACGTGGTCGGCACGATATGGCCCTGCTCAGTGATCGCAACGGCCTCAATCACCGCGATGTCCGGCAGTTTGAGCTGCTGGTTGCGCAATTGCTCAACAGTTTCCGAAAGATGCTGGTCAATGAACATCACTTCGCCGGCATTAATAGCCTTGCGCAGGGTGCTGTCGACCTGGAACGGCATGCGCCGCGACAGTACGCCAGCTTCGGTGAGCTGTTTATCGAGGTCGTTGCCCAGGCTCGCGCCGGTCATCAGGGTGATTTTCAGCGGGGTGATTTTGGCGCGTTCGGCCAATGCGTGAGGCACGGCTTTGGCTTCGCCGGCGCGGGTAAAACCGCTCATGCCGACGGTCATGCCGTCCTCAATCAGAGCAGCAGCGTCAGCGGCGCTCATCACCTTATCCAACAACGAAGGCAAGCGAATACGATCACGGTACATGGATTGTTATCTCGGGCAACGGAAGCAAGGTACGCAGTCTAGTGATTTCAAAAAGATTCCTCCCGCTACCATGGTCGAATGCAGCCCCCTGATTTAGAGCCTTTGGTCGGTTTTTAGCGGGCAATAAAAAACCCCAGCCTACTAAAGGCTGAGGTTTTGGGTATTGCGCTGGAGCAGGTTTTACTCGACAGCTTTAACCATGTCTTCGATGACTTTCTTGGCGTCGCCGAAGACCATCATGGTTTTGTCGAGGTAGAACAGTTCGTTGTCCAGACCGGCATAGCCGCTGGCCATCGAGCGCTTGTTGACGATGATGGTCTTGGCCTTGAACGCTTCGAGAATCGGCATGCCGGCAATTGGCGATTTCGGATCGTTCTTCGCAGCCGGGTTGACCACGTCGTTGGCGCCCAGCACCAGCACCACGTCGGCTTGGCCAAACTCGGAGTTGATGTCTTCCATCTCGAACACCTGGTCGTAAGGCACTTCGGCCTCGGCCAGCAATACGTTCATGTGGCCAGGCATACGACCGGCGACCGGGTGGATCGCGTACTTCACGGTCACGCCGCGATGGGTCAGCTTCTCGGTCAGCTCTTTCAGCGCGTGCTGCGCCCGCGCTACCGCCAGGCCGTAGCCCGGAACGATGATCACGGTGTCGGCGTTGGTCAGCAGGAAGGTCGCGTCGTCAGCCGAACCGGATTTCACCGGGCGGGCTTCTTTCGAGCCAGCGGGGCCGGCCGCGTCCGCCGTATTGCCGAAACCGCCGAGCAGCACATTAAAGAAGGAGCGGTTCATCGCTTTGCACATGATGTACGAGAGGATCGCACCGCTTGAGCCCACCAGCGAACCGGCGATGATCAGCATCGAGTTGTTCAGCGAGAAGCCGATGCCCGCCGCTGCCCAGCCGGAGTAGCTGTTGAGCATCGACACAACCACCGGCATGTCCGCGCCGCCGATTGGGATGATGATCAGAACGCCCAGCACGAAGGCCAGGGCCAGCATCAGCGCGAAGGCGTTCAGGTTACCGGTCAGCATGAAGGTCACGCCGAGGCCCAGTGTCGCCAGGCCCAGCAGCAGGTTCAGCTTGTGCTGACCGCCGAACTGTACCGGTGCGCCCTGGAACAGGCGGAACTTGTACTTGCCCGACAGCTTGCCGAAGGCGATTACCGAACCGGAGAAGGTGATTGCACCGATGGCCGCACCGAGGAACAGCTCCAGGCGGTTACCGGCAGGAATGGAATCACCCAGTTGCTTGACGATGCCCAGCGATTGCGGTTCGACGACAGCAGCGATGGCGATGAACACCGCGGCCATACCGATCATGCTGTGCATGAAGGCGACCAGTTCCGGCATTTTGGTCATTTCAACGCGCTTGGCCATGATCGACCCGGCGGTACCGCCGATCAGCAGGCCGACGATGACGTAACCGATGCCGGCGGTGGCCAACTCGGCGCCCAGCTTATAGACGAGGCCCACTGTGGTGAGGATCGCCAATGCCATGCCGAGCATGCCGTACACATTGCCGCGCCGCGACGTGGTCGGGTGCGACAGGCCTTTGAGGGCCTGGATGAAACAGATCGACGCGATCAAGTAGAGCGTCGTTACAAGATTCATGCTCATTACTTAGGCGCCTCTTCTTTTACCGCTTTCGGGGCTTTTTTCTTGAACATCTCAAGCATCCTGCGGGTGACCAGGAAGCCACCAAACACGTTCACCGCTGCCAGAGCTACCGCCAGGGTGCCCATGGTCTTGCCCAGAGGCGTGACGGTCAATGCCGCGGCCAGCATGGCGCCGACGATCACGATCGCCGAAATGGCATTCGTTACCGCCATCAAAGGCGTGTGCAGTGCAGGTGTAACGTTCCAGACCACGTGATAACCGACATAAATCGCCAGCACGAAGATGATCAGGTTGTAGATACCGGGGGAGATAAGCTCTTCCATCGTCTGAATCCCTGCTTAGGCGTTTTTGCGGATGACTTGGCCGTCGCGGCACATCAGGCACGCGGCGACGATGTCGTCTTCGAGGTTGATCTCGAACTGGCCTTCTTTGTTGAAGACCAGCTTCAGGAAGTCCAGCAGGTTGCGCGCGTACAGTGCCGAAGCGTCTGCCGCGACTGCGCCGGCCAGGTTGGTCGGGCCGCAAATGATCACGCCATTCTCGACGACGACCTGGTCAGCCACGGTCAGCGGGCAGTTACCGCCCTGGGCTGCCGCTAGGTCGATGACCACCGAGCCCGGCTTCATCTGCGCCACGGTTTCCGCGCTCAACAACATCGGCGCCTTACGGCCTGGAATCAGTGCGGTGGTGATGACAATGTCAGCCTGTTTGGCGCGTTCGTGCACGGCCAGGGCCTGACGTTGCATCCAGCTGGCGGGCATTGGTCGCGCGTAACCGCCGACACCGACGGCGCATTCGCGCTCTTCATCGGTTTCGTAAGGTACGTCGACGAACTTGGCGCCGAGGGATTCGATCTGCTCTTTTACCGCAGGACGTACGTCAGACGCTTCGATCACTGCACCCAGACGTTTCGCCGTAGCGATCGCCTGCAAACCGGCGACGCCAGCGCCGAGAATCAGCACGCGCGCCGCTTTCACGGTACCCGCAGCGGTCATCAGCATCGGCATGAAGCGTGGATAGTGGTGAGCGGCCAGCAACACGGCTTTATAACCGGCGATGTTGGCTTGGGAGGACAGCACATCCAGGCTCTGAGCTCGGGAGGTGCGCGGCGCGGCCTCCAGAGCGAAAGCGGTAATGCCGCACTCAGCCAGCTTGGCAATGGTTTCATTGCTGAACGGGTTGAGCATGCCCACCACAACGGTGCCGCTCTTGATCAGCGTCAGTTCGCTGTCGCTGGGGGCGACCACCTTGAGTATCAGCTCGGCGCCAAACGCATCATTGGCGCTGCCAATGGTTGCGCCTGCCGCTTCATAAGCACTGTCGACAACGCTGGCATTAATGCCGGCGCCGCTTTGCACAGTGACCTTATGACCTTGGCCGATCAGCTTCTTGATGGTTTCCGGGGTTGCAGCAACCCGTGTTTCACCCGTCTGGGTTTCGAGAGGAACACCAATGTGCACGTCAAATCTCCTGCGTGATCTTATTGAGTAAACCCAGGCACTTCGGATGGTGCGGCTGGGGCGGCCGATCAGCACGATCCCGCCAAATCAGGGCGGGGCGCGGCATTTTGCAGGCGAACTTAGTGCCCTTCAAGGGTTTATGACGGGTGACGGAAAATTAACTACAAGTCACCCCGTGACCGAATGTCGCAACTGACCGGTTCAATCCCTTGCAGGCCGTGACTTGTAAGGATTCTTGTAAAAATTGAAGAATTTGCGCATCGGTCAGGTGAATGAGTTGTTATTGCTCCGCAATAGAGGCTCAAGGCCACGATTTCAGGCCCTTGTGGGACGTTTGTACTGCTTGTCGGTACAGTCTTCGAATATGCGACAAATACTTATATCTGTAGTGCTTTTATTTTGCTGACTACGAGGTCAGCTAATCAGTCTGAGCCTTTATCCTTCTAGGCTGTAGCTCTGTGCCTGATTGACCAGCCAATCGCGAAATGCCCTTAAAGAGGCCGATTCGACCTTTCGTTCGGGAATCATCAAGTAATACGCCTTGATGCTTGATAACGCCTGGGCGTTGGCAATGACCAGGCGCTTCTCGGCCAGTTCACGTTGAATCAGGAACGGTGGAATCAACGCTATTCCCATATCGTGCATGGCCGCTTGGGCAAGCATGGAGAATAGCTCGTAGCGCGGCCCTGTCATGTCTCGAGGGATATTAAGGTGTTGGGAGTTGAACCACTGGCGCCAGGCATAAGGGCGAGTGGTCTGCTGCAGCAGGGGCAATTCGGCGATGTCGCCGGGAGACAGGGTTGTCTTTTTCCCCATGAGATTGGGGCTGCACACCGGCATCGGATTTTCGCCCATCAGCCTGTGGGATTCGGTACCCGACCAGTCCGCGTCTCCAAAATAGATCGCGGCATCGAAGTCGGTGTCGGCAAACAGGAAGGGGCGCGTTCGGTTGGTGAGGTTGACCGTCACTTCCGGGTGTTTTTGCTGGAAATCCTTGAGTCGTGGCAACAGCCATTGAGTGCCGAAGGTTGGAACCACCGCCAGCTCGATCACGTTGGCACCTTGCTGGCCCATCACCGACAAGGTGTCCCGTTCAACGGCATCGAGTTGGGTGGCCACCCGGCGGCTGTAGGAAAGACCGGCCTCTGTCAGCTTGACCCCGCGTCGTGAGCGTCGGAACAGTTCTACGCTGAGGAACTCCTCAAGGCTGGCGATCTGTCGGCAAATGGCGCCCTGAGTGAGCGAAAGCTCCTGAGCCGCCTTGGTAAAACTTTCGTGGCGAGCCGCGGCTTCAAAGCTGATCAGGGCCGTTGTGCTGGGGATTTTCCTGCGCATGTACGTCAACCTCACTAATACATCGCATAAAAGCTATTTTGCGATGTTTCGGAGTGAGAAATTAGCACAACAGTATGCAAAATCCTCGTTTGCCGTAACGCCGAACCCGGCCTAGGATCAGCCCACGTTATTTGACCCGATTCGAGAGGACACACTCATGGGCGGTAAAGCTAGCTTCAACTGGATCGATCCCCTGCTGCTGGATCAACAGCTCACCGAAGAAGAACGCATGATTCGCGACACCGCTGAGCAATTCGCTCAGCAGAAGCTCGCGCCGCGTGTCCTCGAAGCTTTCCGCCATGAAAAGACCGACCCGGCGATCTTCCGCGAGATGGGCGAAATAGGTCTGTTGGGCGCAACGATACCTGAGCAGTATGGTGGTAGCGGCTTGAACTACGTCAGCTACGGCCTGATCGCCCGTGAAGTCGAGCGCGTCGACTCCGGCTACCGCTCGATGATGAGCGTGCAGTCCTCGCTGGTCATGGTACCGATCAATGAATTCGGTACCGAAGCCCAGAAGCAGAAGTACCTGCCGAAACTGGCTTCAGGCGAATGGATTGGTTGCTTCGGACTGACCGAGCCTAACCACGGTTCCGACCCGGGCGCGATGATTACTCGTGCGCGCAAAGTGGAAGGCGGCTACAGCCTGACCGGCAACAAGATGTGGATCACCAACAGCCCGATCGCTGATGTGTTCGTGGTCTGGGGCAAGGACGATGCCGGCGACATCCGCGGCTTCGTTCTGGAGAAAGGCTGGAAGGGCCTGAGTGCTCCTGCGATTCACGGCAAGGTTGGCCTGCGTGCATCCATCACCGGCGAGATCGTCATGGACAACGTGTTTGTCCCTGAAGAGAACATCTTCCCGGATGTCCGTGGCTTGAAGGGCCCTTTTACTTGCCTCAACTCGGCACGTTACGGCATTTCCTGGGGCGCGCTGGGCGCGGCCGAGTTTTGCTGGCACACCGCTCGCCAGTACACCCTGGATCGTCAGCAGTTCGGACGCCCGTTGGCTGCTACTCAGCTGATCCAGAAGAAACTGGCCGACATGCAGACTGAAATCACCCTGGCGCTGCAAGGTTGCCTGCGTCTGGGTCGCATGAAAGATGAGGGTACTGCAGCGGTCGAGATCACTTCGATGATGAAGCGCAACTCCTGCGGCAAGTCCCTGGACATTGCTCGCATGGCGCGCGACATGCTGGGTGGTAACGGTATCTCCGATGAGTTCGGTGTTGCTCGCCACTTGGTCAACCTGGAAGTGGTGAATACCTATGAAGGTACGCATGACGTCCATGCGCTGATCCTCGGTCGTGCGCAGACTGGCATCCAGGCGTTCTATTAATAGGAGAACGTCCATGGGCGCGCTATCGCATCTACGGGTACTGGATTTATCGCGGGTACTGGCCGGGCCTTGGGCCGGGCAGATCCTTGCCGACCTTGGCGCCGAAGTGATCAAGGTCGAGCGCCCGGGTAATGGCGATGACACGCGCGCCTGGGGGCCTCCCTTCCTTAAAGACGCTTATGGCGAGAACACTAGCGAGGCCGCCTATTACTTGTCGGCCAATCGCAACAAGCAATCGGTCACCATCGACTTCACCCGGCCTGAAGGGCAGAAGCTGGTGCGTGATCTGGCGGCGAAGTCGGACATCCTGATCGAGAATTTCAAGGTCGGTGGGCTGGCGGCATATGGTTTGGACTATGAGTCTCTAAAGGCGATCAATCCGAATCTGATCTATTGCTCGATTACCGGGTTTGGCCAGACAGGCCCTTATGCCAAGCGCGCGGGTTATGACTTCATGATCCAGGGGCTGGGCGGTCTGATGAGTCTGACGGGGCGACCCGAAGGGGATGAGGGTGCCGGGCCGGTGAAAGTCGGCGTGGCGCTGACGGACATTTTGACCGGTCTCTATTCGACCGTGGCGATCCTTGCAGCGCTTGCGCATCGGGATCATGACGGTGGCGGTCAGCATATTGATATGGCGCTGTTGGATGTTCAGGTGGCTTGTCTGGCTAACCAGGCAATGAATTACCTGACTACGGGCAATGCTCCGAAGCGCCTGGGTAATGCTCATCCGAATATCGTGCCTTATCAGGACTTTCCTACGGCGGATGGAGATTTCATCCTTACCGTGGGTAATGACGGGCAGTTTCGCAAGTTTGCTGAAGTGGCTGGTCAGTCGCAGTGGGCAGATGATCCACGCTTTGCGACCAACAAGTTGCGGGTGGCGAATCGTGCGGTGTTGATTCCGCTTATTCGCCAGGCGACTGTGTTCAAGACGACTGCTGAGTGGGTGCTGCAGTTGGAGCAAGCAGGTGTGCCGTGCGGGCCGATCAATGATCTGGCTCAGATGTTTGCGGATCCTCAGGTTAAGGCGCGCGGGTTGGCGATCGAGCTGCCCCATGTTCTGGCCGGGATGGTGCCGCAAGTGGCGAGTCCGATTCGTCTGTCCGAAACGCCTGTGGAGTATCGCAATGCGCCTCCTTTATTAGGGGAGCATACGCTGGAGGTTCTGCAGCGGGTGTTGGGTCTGGATGCTGGTGCTGTGGCGGCATTCAAAGAGGCCGGGGTGCTCTGAGGATTCCTTCTATATAGGGGAGTGGTTTTACTCTCCTATGATAGAGAGGAAGCGGGCTGTTTTCCGGTGTTCGGCAAGTGTTTGATAGAAAAGCGCAATTAAGTGTTGACGGCAGATTCTGGAAGTCTATAATTCGCCCCACTTCCGGCGCAGTCGAAACGGAAAACTCCTTGGTAAACAATGAGTTAAGCAGTTTTCGGCAGCGAGTTGCTTCAGGTCATCGAAGCCCAGAAGGAGTTGAAAGAGCGAGGTTGTTTGGCTCTTTTAACGATTCGATCTTCTCGGTCGAAAGCGGTGTAAAAGAGGTGTTGACAGCAGCGAGTAACGCTGTAGAATTCGCCTCCCGCTAACGAGAGATCGGAAGCGCAAGTGGTTGAAGTTGCAAAGGAAACTTTGAAARCTTCGAAAAATAACCGCTTGACAGCAACAGAGGCTGCT
>NZ_RCZA01000010.1 GCF_006438925.1 Pseudomonas mandelii
CGATGGCGTTCTACGAAACCAAGCGCACCAAAGGCACGTTGCTGTGGATGCTCTCCACCAAGATGCTGCCGCCGGTGGGCGTACTGATGCCGATCTACCTGCTGGCCAAAAGTTTCGGCCTGCTCGATACGCGCATCGCGCTGATCGTGATCTACACGCTGATCAACCTGCCGATCGTGGTCTGGATGATTTACACCTACTTCAAAGACATCCCCAAGGACATCCTCGAAGCCGCGCGCCTCGACGGTGCCACGCTGTGGCAGGAAATGGTCCGGGTGCTGCTGCCGATCGCCAAGGGCGGCCTGGCGTCCACGGTGCTGTTGTCGCTGATCCTGTGCTGGAACGAGGCGTTCTGGTCCTTGAACCTGACTTCGTCGAAAGCCGCGCCGCTGACCGCGTTGATCGCCTCCTACTCCAGTCCCGAAGGTCTGTTCTGGGCCAAGTTGTCGGCGGTGTCGACGCTGGCCTGCGCGCCCATCCTGATCTTCGGCTGGATCAGCCAGAAACAATTGGTCCGCGGCCTGTCGTTCGGCGCCGTGAAATGAAGATCGCCGACTCAACGCGATCCACTGTGGGAGCGAGCCTCATCGCGAGCAGGCTCACTCCCACAAAAAAAGCCCGCACGGCTCAACTGAATAACAACAAGTGGAGGCCCATCATCATGGCCAACCTGAAAATCAAGAATCTGCAAAAAGGCTTCGAAGGTCTGTCCATCATCAAGGGCATTGATCTCGAAGTCCGTGATAAAGAATTCGTGGTGTTCGTCGGCCCGTCGGGCTGCGGCAAATCCACCTTGCTGCGACTGATCGCCGGCCTGGAGGAGGTCACCAGCGGCACCATCGAACTCGATGGCCGCGACATCACCGAAGTCAGCCCGGCCAAGCGTGACCTGGCGATGGTGTTCCAGACGTACGCCCTGTACCCGCACATGACGGTGCGCAAGAACATGTCCTTCGCGCTGGATCTGGCGGGTGATAACAAGCAGGACGTCGAGCGCAAGGTGACTGAGGCTGCACGGATCCTGGAGCTGGAACGCCTGCTGGAGCGCAAGCCGAAGCAACTGTCCGGCGGCCAGCGTCAACGCGTGGCTATCGGTCGCGCCATCGTACGTAACCCCAAGATTTTTTTGTTCGACGAGCCACTGTCCAACCTCGACGCCGCTCTACGGGTGCAGATGCGCCTGGAGCTATCCCGGCTGCATAAAGAACTGCAGGCCACGATGATCTACGTGACTCATGATCAGGTCGAAGCCATGACGCTCGCCACCAAGGTGGTGGTGCTCAACGGCGGTCGTATCGAGCAGATTGGCTCGCCGCTCGAGCTTTATCACCAACCGGCCAATCTGTTCGTAGCAGGTTTTTTGGGCACCCCGAAAATGGGCTTTCTCAAGGCCACCGTGGTTGCCAACAGCCATCAGGGCGTAGAGGTCGAACTGGCCTCCGGCCGACGTCTGCTGATCCCTCGTGACGGCAGCACGTTGGGCAAGGGCAACGAGGTCACCGTGGGAATACGTCCCGAACACCTCAGCCTGGATGATCAAGGGCAACTGCCCATCACCACGGACGTCACCGAACGCTTGGGCAGTGACACCTTCTGCCACGTCGTCGCCAAGTCCGGTGAAGCACTCACCGTGCGAGTCAATGGCGACTGCGACGTCGCTTATGGAGAGCAGCGGTGGGTCGCGCTGGACGTTGCGCATTGCCATTTGTTCGATGAACACGGCAAGGCTGTCGCCCCGATGGTGCGTCGCGCCGCCTGATCTTAATCCTCTCAATGCCCTCGGTTGGGCGTACCCGACATTCAAGAAAACGGATGAACACTCAATGAAACGACTAGAAGGTAAAAGCGCGCTTGTCACCGGATCCGCCCGAGGCATCGGCCGTTCTTTTGCTCAGGCCTATGTTAATGAAGGGGCGACGGTAGCCATCGCTGACATCAACCTTGAGCGCGCCCGGGCCACGGCTGCCGAACTCGGACCAAACGCTTACGCTGTCGAGATGGACGTGACCGACCAAGCGTCTATCGATGATGCGATTGCAGCTGTGATTTCACAGACAGGCAAGTTGGATATCCTGATCAACAACGCCGCATTATTCGATCTCGCGCCCATAGTCGACATCACCCGCGACAGCTTCCAGCGTTTGTTTTCGATCAATGTTGCAGGAACATTGTTCACCCTCCAGGCAGCGGCTCGTCAGATGATCAGGCAAGGGAATGGCGGCAAAATCATCAACATGGCCAGCCAGGCAGGTCGCAGAGGGGAAGCTCTGGTGGGTGTGTATTGCGCGACGAAAGCGGCAGTGATCAGCCTTACACAATCAGCAGGTCTGGATCTGATCAAGCACGGGATCAATGTGAATGCCATCGCGCCAGGCGTGGTAGACGGCGAGCACTGGGATGGCGTCGATGCGATGTTCGCTCAATACGAAAATCGGCCATTGGGCGAAAAGAAAAGGCTCGTGGGTCAAGAGGTGCCTTTCGGACGGATGGGGACTGCTGATGACCTGACGGGAATGGCCATATTCCTCGCGTCGTCCGAGAGTGAATACGTGGTGGCTCAGACCTACAACGTCGACGGTGGAAACTGGATGAGTTGACGTCAAAGCCTCACAGGCACTTGCAACGGTTACGCGCCCCAACAAGGTTAAAAAGCGGCCAACTCGACCCACGTCTATGGCCGCTTTTGACGCCAGCCAGCGTCAAGCATCGGGCTAGTTACCGTCTGCCACTTTGCGTTCTATCTCAGCTATTTTCCGACTGAGCTCCTCAGCTTCCTGCTCCCTGGTTTGAGTTGAAGAGGGCGTATTGGTCTGATCGACACCTTTGACGTCAGGGTCCTTGTCCTCAAGATCTCTTTCGGCATTTGACGCTGCATCTGAATCGACGTCGTTAACACTGTCATCGTTGTTCATATCGCTAACCTCCATTGACCTGAACATTGGATTCAATGCCATGGCTTGAGTTCGAGATTTTTTGTCGGCGTCGATCAGTTTGGGCAATGAAACGTACCGGTGGTCAGGCTGCCTGAATTTTCCCTCCTGGCGATACTCCATCGTCCGAGGAGCAGTCGCTCCTTAATAGCGGTGTAATCTGCCGGGGGAACATGTAATGCCATCGGTCGAAGACTTCAGAATCCAGTCTCACGCATTCCTGATCGAGCTGGACGCCGCAACGATAGGCATGATGACGCTGGTCTCCTCCAAATGTGTTTCAGGGCCAGAATGGGAAGAGGCGACCAAACGGCATCACGATGCTTACGAGCTCTGGAATGCCTTTCTTAATGTCTCTCCTTCAAACGCTGAAGTCGTCACTCCGTTAAATACTTCGTGCGCTGACTAAGGACGGCTGGACGAAAACACGACCACTCCATATTGACCGCGCTTCTACTGGGGCTGGAAGAAAAATTGGCGTCATGAAATAGATGACTGGCGTCACCCATGTCGCTTGCAAAGTCCCTACCTTGAACTTTACTCGTCACTGAACGAGGGAGCGTTCCTCATCAAATATGTCTTTTATATCAAGGTTTAAGCACTCCTCTTGAAGTTCCGCCTTGATCTTTTTCTGATCTACCCAAAAGAAAGCTCAAAGGATGACGAAGAAATGAAAGAGAACTTGGCGGCAGTTGTTCGCAAACTCATATCTCCTTCAACGCGGTATGAGATAAGAAACGCTTCAAACTGGTTGCGAGACATTCTTGGACGTGCGTGTTTCTGGCGCTGGGAGATTGCCAGGTTCAGAGTGCAGAACGAAAGTCCTTACGAAATCCTCTATATCGGAAGGAAAAAGAAGCGGGAGATGGCCAAGCTTCTCATAAGGGGAAAGCCCCAAGGTGATTCCCCCATGGTCGACGGCGAACCGGAACCTGGCGCGTCGAATCATGTGGTAGTGGTCAGTGAAATGCCGACCTCGGGGGCCTTGTATGTACCCTTGTATTTGAGCGCCGTCGTACCGCTAGGGCGATCCATCGAGGAGATCACCACAAAATACGATGGCGAATTGCGTCGAAATATACGCAAGAACCGACCGCGCTACCGAATGGTCCAGACGCAGTTGGATGAAGACATTGAAAAGGCAGACAGGGAAATGCTTCGACCTTATGCCAAGGCAAGGCAAGGCATCCACGCTGCGCAATTTGCCACGCAGGAGGTTTTCAGGATCGCCAAGACTGTCGGCCGGCTCGACCTGATCATGCTGGAGGATGAGGTTGTGGCCTGTCACCTTGGCTGCGTAATAACCCGGGGCGGAAAGCGCTACTGGCGCACGCTACGTTTCGGATATACCGAGGCGATTTTTTCAGATGCCAAAAGACTGCGTGAAGTGAACTCGATTACCACCTTCATGGCACTTGAATGGGCGATAGACAATGGCTTCGATTATTACGACATCGGTCTTTGCCTGGCGCGGCCAGATGACGGACTTCTGAAATGGAAAAGAAGGCGCGGCGGTGATATTGATTCCCTGGGAAACCACGCTTATATGTTTGTCCGGCTGCCCAAGACAGGGGCAGCCAAATTCCTTTGGGATACGCCGCTATTCGCTGTTGAAGGAAAGGAATTGACCCTTCACCTTGGCTTGCCGGATGGGCCAAGCGACGAGGAGGTCGCCAGCCGTTATCATGAAATGGTATTTGGCGGGCTGCACAAGATTTATCTTTATTGCGCCAAGAGCTCGGGCGAACAGTTTCTCGAAACCTTGCGTACTCGCTACGCCAATTTGCAGACCCCACCCATTATGAAAAGGATTGCATCCAGCTGAACAATTTCCAGGACTGAAATAAACAGAGCGCTTCGCGTCTGACTATTTGACCCTGTCCCGCAGGGAGGACTTTTCATGGAAAGCGATGTCTCGCAAATAAGCACTTCGACCACTGGCAATCGGAAAAAATGGACCCTTGCCGCCTACAGGTATATGGCAAGAAAAAGACTCGCACGAAACGCGGAGATCAACTTGAAAAGCCTGGCGGCGAAAACCTGGGATGTTGCTCCGGGTGGGACATCCTATTCTCCGCCTGCATTCTTCCTGCCCAATCAAATGGACCGCGTCACAGGATGGGAGGCGAAGCGCTTTTATCCTTTTGAGCATCCCGCTCGCACAATGGAAGGGCTGGGCAACGTAGTGCAAGGCCCGACACGTGGCTACCTGATCAAGGATGTCTGGCTGATTGATGGAGCACTCTACAAGAACAAGGCAAGTCACTGGTTGTCTCTCAAGCCTGGTTTGTTTCCGCGAATTATCGTGGAAAACGAGATTGAGCGCGGTGCCGCCTACTGCACGCAAAATGGAAATACATGGTTTGGTACATGGTTGATGGAAGACTGCCCGACCTATTCATTGGCCTGCGATGAAGGCGTACCGGTAACCACCGCGCCATCCGCCAGGTTTCCCTTATTTACCCAGGCCTCCGCTTACGAGGACTGGTTTGGCATGAAACCGGTTCGCTTGAACGGTGCGTTCTTTCGTGAGCTCGTGCTGTTCGACGATGTGAGCAACAATCAAAGCAGGCATTTACGTTTCCGTGCCATGGGCGAAAAGCTACTGTCGCACGTGAGCTATGAGTCTCACCCTGGCGTGTTCATTCTCCGGGGTGGCGACGGTGACTTGCGCTTTTTGCGCAATGAAATGGAGCTCGCTGAACATCTGCGCAAGACCAGGGGTTTTCGCATAATCAATCCTTTGAAAACCGATGTCCCGACCATCGTGGCGACGTGTGCCGGGGCGCGGACCGTGATGGGGGTCGAAGGGAGCCAGCTTGTACATGGTGTCAATGTACTGCCGCAGGGTGGTTCGTTGCTGGTACTGCAGCCACCGAACCGTTTCGTCAGCTACTTCAAGTACCTGACGGATCGCGACAACCAGAATTTTGGCTTTGTGGTCGGAACGCCAGAGGGTGATGGCTTCAATATCGACATTCAAGAGGTTGAACGCACATTGGACCTGTTCCCATCCTGATGGGTGATGGCGCCTCCCTGCGATTCACCGTATCAGTGCTCTTTGACTTTCTTGATGCGGAAAATAATCAGCGCAAGGATCGCGATCGCGAGGGGTGTCATGGCCAGCATGGCCTCTCGCGGAGCCACCTCGGCGCCGAGCAGGTGCAACCCTGAGTAGCCAAGCTTGAGCAGGTTCAGCAGGTAGTAAGTAATGGCGATAATCGACAGACCTTCCACGGCACGCTGGATCTTGATCTGGGCATCGGCGCGGGCGTTCAGGCTTTTGAGAATTTCCGAGTTCTGTTCTTCCATTTCCACCTGAACCCGGGCTTGCAACAGGTCGCCCAGGTTGGCCACGCTTTTGGCCAGGTGCTCAAGGCGTTGTTCGGTGGCGGTGCAGTACCTGACGGTGGGTTTGAAACGGCGTTCGATAAACACCCCGAGGCGCTGGCAATCGCCTACGTGACTTTCCCGCAATTCGCCCAGGCGCTCGTACACGAGTTGGGCATAGGCCTGGGTGGCACTGAAGCGGTGGCGGGTTTTCGCGGTACTGCTGACCACTTGGGCTGACAGGTTGGAGATGTCCGCCAGCAGGGCTTTCGCGTTGCCGCTGTCGGCGTCGGCGTTACGCTCGGAGAGGGTGACCAAGGTCTTGTCAAAGACATCAAGTTGCGCGCTCAAGGTCTTGGCTGTGGTCAACGACAGCGAGGCCATCATGCGATAGGTCTCGATTTCCAGCAGACGGCGGATCATCCGCCCTTGGCGGTAAGCGTTGAGGCGGCGGTTGATGAACAGGATGTGGTTGTTGCCATCCTCGCTGAGACGAAAATCGCTCCAGACCACCGCATCGCCACCACCCACGCAGGAACCGCACGGGTCCTTGAAACCGTAGCCGGCGAGGTCCAGGCCGGACTCTCCACGCACGACGATCTGCACCGAGTTGATCAGCTGCGGCAAATGCGCTTCGACCTTTTGCGCCAGCACTTCGGGCAGCGATGTCCAGGACAAGTCATCGCAGGACGAAGTGACCACCAGGGTCAGGGTGAAGAACTCGGCGTGGCGTTCCCATTTCAGGGCGTGGCCATTGAGTTGGGTGATGCCCTGGGCGGCTTGAGGATCGATCGGAGCAGGGCAGCAGTGCTCCAGCAGCGCATTGCACTCCGGTTCCCCGCCGAGAAAAGCCAGATGAAACACATGGGCCGGCTCGTCGAAATACAGTGACGGGCGCGCGTGCAGTTCGTTGTGCAGGGTTTGTCTTTGCGGATGCATGCTGTTCAGGCCCTGTTGGTATTGTTCTTGGCGTTTGCGATAAAAGGCCTTCAGGGCATTCATCGACTGCTGTTGTTGATGGGACAGGTCGATGAACTCACGAGTCACAAGCAGCAATCCATGGGTTTTCGCAGGGTGGTAACGCACTGCTGTCAATTCAGTAGCGGGCAGGCGAACCATTGTGTGGGAGGGAAGAACTAAAAAAAGGCGCCTTTTACAGCGTGAACCAGGCGCCCAAAACAGAAGAAATTACCGCTCACTTGTTGCTTGATTGTTCTCTGATCTGAGTCAGGCTAAGTCGAGGGGTCAATGCCTCAGGGTCGACTCTGACCTCAATCAAGGATGGCCGGGACATACCAAGGCAGCGTTCAAACGCTGGGGCAAATTCCGACGTGGCGGTGACCACCTCGCCATGCAGTCCATAGGCTTGGGCCAGTGCGGCGAAATCCGGGTTGTGCAATTCAGTGCCTGACACGCGTCCAGGGTAATTGCGTTCCTGATGCATTCTGATGGTTCCGTACATTCCGTTGTTGATCACAATGAAAATCACATTGGCGCCGTATTGCGCTGCGGTCGCTATCTCCTGACCGTTCATCAAGAAGCAGCCATCCCCGGAAAACGAAACCACCACTCTGTCCGGGCACGTCAGTTTGGCGGCCACCGCCGCAGGAACGCCGTAGCCCATGGAGCCATTGGTAGGGCCTAACTGAGTGCGGTATTGGCGGAACTGATAGAAGCGTTGAAGCCAGACGGCGTAGTTTCCGGCGCCATTGGTCAGGATCGCGTCGTCCGGAAGACTGCGATTCAACCACTCTATGATTTCGGCCATTTGCACATCGCCAGGGGAGGGCGAGTGTTGCAGATTTTCGCGGTAGTTTTTGTTCAGGGTGCGCGTCCATTCACTCTTTATTTGGCTGCTCACCGCCGGAAGTTTTGCGGCTGATTTGGCAAAGGTCGACATGCTGCTGTTTATCGCCAGCTCAGGTTGGTAAACCCGTCCCAATTCCTCGATGCCTTGGTGAACATGGATCAAGGTTTGCTTCGGTACAGGGATGTCCAAGGCCGCATATCCGCCCGTTGAAACCTCACCCATTCTGGAGCCCACGACCAACAACAGGTCGGCGTTTTTTACCGCTGAGGACAGCTGCGCTGACGCGGCGAAACCAAGATCACCGACATAGTTCGGGTGTCGATTGTCGAACAGGTCCTGGCAGCGAAAGGAGGCGGCAACCGGGATGTTTTGCTGTTCAGCAAAAAGCCGGATGTCGCGCACTGACTCGGTATCCCAACCGCTGCCACCCAGCACCATCAATGGACGCTCTGATTGCTCCAGCAGTTGCTGCATGGCGGCCATTTGCTCGGCTGCCGGGGTCATCAATACGCGATTGAAAGGCCCGGCATCACTGACTTCCGCCATTTCGGTCAGCATGTCTTCCGGCAGTGCAACCACTACAGGCCCAGGCCTGCCATTGACCGCTCGGTGGAACGCCTGGCTGATCAGTTCGGGAATTCTGCGGGTGTCGTCTATTTGCACGACCCATTTCGCCAAGGGGCCAAACATCTGGCGAAAATCAACTTCCTGAAAGGCTTCGCGATACTGCTGATCGCGAGCGACTTGGCCAATGAACAGAATCATCGGCGATGAATCCTGGAACGCGGTGTGAACGCCAACCGAGGCGTTTGTAGCACCCGGGCCTCGGGTCACGAAGCAGATGCCCGGCTCTCCAGTGAGCTTGCCGTAGGCTTCTGCCATATAGGCAGCCCCACCTTCCTGGCGGCACACCACCAGATCGATTTCTTCTTGCACGTCATGCAATGCATCGAGAACCGCGAGGTAGCTTTCTCCCGGAACACAAAAAGCTCTTTTGACGCCATGGATGCGTAAGGCATCCACCAAAATCTGACCTCCGCTACGACGAGAAATGGTTTTATTCATTGTTATCTCCTGAGTCGAATGGTGCGGTGTGAAAGGGTGAATCGCTCTCTTTCTGACAGGTACTGACTCGATCAATTGGAAGAACAACGGCTAACGTCTGCGCCACGAATTCTGAGCATCATCGAGTGGGGGTACAAACGATGATTGCTCAGCACTTCATTCCCTCAGCTATTGAAGTCGGACTTCAAGTCGCCAGGTTTTCCCGGTGAGACGGAGTAAGTGGGGGGACTCATACCATCCTTGACTGGCGAAAAGGAAGTCCGTACCTTTCTGGAATGATCATTCCAGAGTAGTAATCCGATGCGTCCCAAGGAATTTGAGCATGACGAAATTGTCGACGCTGCCATGCAGGTTTTTTGGCAACTCGGCTATTGCGCCACGTCGATACAGCATCTGGTTGACGGTACCGGGTTGTCTCGAAGCAGCCTGTACAACGCCTTTGAGAACAAGCATGGATTGTACGAGCATGCACTGCGCCGGTATCACGACCTGACTGTCACGAACGTAGCGCTGCTCCAGGAGTCCGGCTCGGTCAAAGGACTGATCCAGCAATTGCTGATGAGGATCGTGAATGATGAACTCAGCGATACCGGGCAACGTGGCTGCCTTGCCGCCAATGCCACACTGGAACTGGCCGGCCAGGACGAGTCCATTGCCGAGTTGGTCTCACGTAACTTCCTGCGTCTGGAGAAAGCGCTGGAGCGCGCGCTCATCCGTGGTCAGGCAGAAGGAGAAATCGCCATGCATAAGAACCCTCGCGCGCTTGCACGTTTTATCGTGAACACGATCCAGGGCTTGCGGGTATTGAGTAAAGGCAGCGCTCACCAGAATCGTCGGCAGCGCTTGCTGGATGTGGTCGATGTCGCGCTAGATTCGTTATAGCGCGCAAGCGATTGTTCTGGCGTCGTGAGCGCGATGCCTGGCATCGGCCAGGATTTTTTTGTCCAGTACTGGAACGATCATTCCAAGTAAGTTGAATGCAGTTTTGTTCATGTTGCAAGAAGCTTTGAAGATCAACAGAAGCACCGCCGCCGCTGCCTGAATTTACCTCAGGCGGCCGATCAGGAAACAGGAAATGAAGTCTTTATCAGGGATACCAGGATGACCATGCATCGCGACAATGGATTGATAACAACGGGGCTCGATGAAACGTCTTCTGCGAAAAGGCTGCCTGTGTGGAGACTGTTGGCATTTACGATGGCTGGCTTCATCACCATCATGACGGAAACCATGCCTGCCGGCCTGCTGCCCCTGATCGGGCAGGGGCTGGGCGTTTCGCAGGCCATGGCGGGTCAGTTGATTACGCTCTACGCCTTGGGCTCGGTGATGGCGGCGATTCCGGTCGTTGCTGCTACGCGAAAATGGCGCAGGAGGCCGTTGTTCCTGATGGCGATCGGCGGGTTGCTGGTCTTCAACACCGTGACGGCATTGTCCTCCCACTATGTACTGACCCTGGTCGCGCGCTTCATCGCCGGAATGGCGGCGGGCGTGATATGGGGACTGTTGGCCGGTTATGCACGCCGCATGGTGCCACATGATTTGCAGGGACGGGCCCTGGCGGTGGTCGGTATCGGTCAACCCGTTGCTTTGTGTCTCGGTGTGCCCCTGGGCACTTGGCTGGGTACTCTGTTTGATTGGCGTGGCGTGTTCTGGATCATGTCAGCCCTCGCGTTACTGCTGTTCGTGTGGGTGCGGTTTGGCGTACCTGACTACGCGGGACAAACTGACCGTCAGCGTCAGCCGATCCGCAGCATTCTTCTGACCCCAGGACTGCGTTCGATACTCTTTGTGATTTTCGTTTGGATACTTGCGCACAACATCCTTTATACCTACATAGCGCCATTCCTGGTTTCCGTCGGACTTGGCCAGCGAATAGACCTCGTGCTTCTACTCTTTGGTTTTGCCTCTATCGTCGGCATCGCAGTCACAGGAATGTGGGTGGATCGCGGGTTGCGCGCGCTGACGCTTCTTAGTCTGGCCGTCTTCGCGATGGTGGCGCTGGTGTTGGGAATGGCAAGCACCTCGCCCGGCCTTGTGCTCCTGAGCATTGCGATCTGGGGTCTGACGTTCGGTGGCGCGCCAACGCTGCTACAGACGGCCATTGCCGATACCGCCGGTGACGGCGCCGATGTCGCGCAGTCGATGCTGGTCACCATTTTCAATCTGGCAGTGGCAGCGGGTGGCATCGTTGGTGGGCTGTTGCTGGAGAAGGAGGGACCCAGTTCTTTTCCTCCCATACTGCTGATTTTGGCGCTGTTCGGTCTGGCCGTGGTTTGGCGAGCCAGAAACGATGGCTTCAAGTCTGGCCATCGAGCAAACTCGCTCGGATCTCTTATACCGAAAGCCGGAAAAATCTGAGTCGCTGTCAGTCGTGAAATTGCATTTTCACACGACTGCCGATTAATATACGATCCATATACATTTCATATTGGATTGATCAGTGGGTATCGTAAAAATTTCAGAAGCCATGCACGAGAATCTGCGCGTCGCCAGCGATGCGTTGAGTCGCTCGATCAACGCACAAGCCGAGCACTGGATGCGCATCGGGATGCTTGCGGAGTTACATCCCGACCTGGATCACAGCGACATCTGCCGCTTGCTGATTCGTGCCGAACTGGCGGGCGGCCTCGATGTAAAACAGCTGTGCGCATTCGCCGATTTTTCGCAAAGCGCCCAGGTTGACGCCGTACCAGGAGCCAAGCAATGAAGGCCAACGTCAAGCTCAATACCCAGGCAGAAATAGCCCTGTCTCGTGCTGCGGGCACGCTGGCCGCCGAGGTCCTGGCCATGATTGCTCCGCATGTCAAAGCGGGGGTCACCACCGACGAACTCGATCAGCTCTGTCACGACTACATCGTCAACGTGCAGAAAGCCATTCCGGGCAATGTCGGCTATCACGGTTTCCCGAAAACCGTATGTGCATCGGTCAACCAAGTGGTCTGCCATGGCATTCCTTCGGTCACGCCACTAAAGGATGGCGACATCTTGAATATCGACATTGCCGTTATCAAGGAGGGTTGGTACGGCGACACCAGCCGCATGTATTTCGTGGGTGAGCCCGGCCCGGATGCCCGACGTCTGGCAGAGACGACCTTTGAAGCGATGTGCGCCGGTATTCGCGTCGTCCGCCCCGGCGCTACGCTGGGTGATATTGGCCATGCCATTCAGAAGGTGGCCGAAAGAGACGGTTTCAGCGTCGTGCGTGAATACTGCGGTCACGGTATCGGCAAGATTTATCACGATGAACCGCAGGTCCTTCACTACGGCTACCCAGGCCAGGGCCTGAAACTGAAAGCCGGCATGATCTTCACCATTGAACCCATGTTGAACGCTGGCAAACGCCATGTGAAAACCCTGGCTGATGGCTGGACCGTGGTCACCAAGGACCACTCACTCTCGGCTCAGTGGGAGCACATGGTCGCAGTCACTGACGACGGCTTCGAGGTTCTGACCCGTTGGCCCGATAGTGTCGATGGGTATCCCGCCATCGTTTAGGCGCAGTTTGCGAGTGACACAAAGCCACGTCACGGCTTTCAGCTGGCCTGATCAATCGCAAAATGGCGCTAGTGGTTTTGAAACTTCTACAGTTAGCATTGGGGTTTATCAACGCACCCAACGACCTGTTGGGTAACGTAACCGAGTAGGTCGAACATTGATCGAACGACGCCAATTTAGCGGAGGCATGAAGGGGAAAAATCTCCGCTATCTGAATGAGAACCCCAACGAGAAGGCTCAAATGGTCCGGGCAGGATTTCTGCTGCTTGAGCATTTCTCGCTGCCCGCATTCACGCAAGCACTGGATACGATTGTCACCGCGAATCTTCTGCGCCCCGGGTTGTTCTCTTCCCGAACGTTCGGCTTGACCGAAGAAGAGGTCATCAGTGACCTGGGCCTGGTCATTCGGCCGGATACCCGTTTCGATGGCTCAACAATCCAGGACCTGGACCTTCTGGTCATTTGCGGCGGCTACAGGACAGAACTCAAAGCGACGGATGAACTCATCTCCCTATTGAGGGCTGCATCAGACCAGGGCGTCATTCTGGCCGGGTTGTGGAATGGCGCATGGTTCCTGGGAAGGGCAGGCTTGCTTGACGGGTATCGTTGCGCGATTCATCCCGAACATCGCCCCGCGCTCGCGGAAATCTCCAAGGCGACGCATGTCACCAGTGAGCCCTACGTCATCGATCGAGACCGGCTTACAGCGTCCAGTCCCTCGGGGGCATTCCACATGGCGCTGGACTGGATCAAAGGACTGCACGACAAAGCACTTGTCGAGGGTATCGAGGACATCCTGGCGTTCGAGGAGTCGCGTTATCGGCGTATAAAACCGACTGAAAATATCTGTGTAAGCGCGCCATTACGCGAGGTGGTGAAGCTGATGGATGCCAACCTCGAAGAGCCTCTGGAACTGGAGCAGTTGGCGGTTTACGCCGGCCGTTCGCGTCGACAACTCGAGCGCTTGTTCAAGGAGCAGCTGGGCACAACACCGCAACGGTATTACATGGAATTGCGGATTACCGAAGCGCGTCGGCTGCTCCAGCACACAGAGCTGTCCCAGGTGGACGTGCTGGTTGCGTGTGGCTTTGTATCGCCCAGCCACTTCAGCAAGTGCTATAGCTCGTACTTCGGATACAGGCCTTCCAAGGAAACGCGACTCGTCAAATAGAACGGCTTTTTGAGTCGGTGCTTACTCGTGATTTGCGCAGATTTACGCCGTCATCATTCAGTAGTTTTGAGGAAGCAAAAACGTCTGTTTTCGACCCTTTGCCTATCATGTTTTGGTTACGGACGGCGGCTTGCCCGATAGGTATATCGCAAACCGATCAACAGAAGCAGGGTGATCAGGCCGAGGGCTAGCCCACGAGTAATCGCCGGTTTAACCAATGGCACAGGGTTATCTTGTTTGCAGGCTGCGCTATCGACTTCCGCGACGGTGATTTGCCCGTAGTCTGTCAGGTGCCGCTTTTCGCCATTCAGGATCGCCGCCTGTTGTTCCAGATCCAAAGCCTGATACTTCCAGAGCGTTGGCGATCCTTCTCGGCAATAGGTGAACGTTTTCGGGTTTGAAGCGGCAATAATACAAGCGTCATTGATACCCCGTTTTTTCAGCGTTTCAGCAGCCGACCTTGTGAAGTCCAGGTCGAAGGCGGGAATAATCCCTGTAGCAGAAGCCGCGACTGAAACCAAAAGGCTGCCCGCAACGCAGATTGTTGAAATTTTCAAGGTAGGGTTTCCCTTGTTGTTCATTTATTTTTTGATTAACGCGCGGAGCGTGGCCAGTCTGCCTTTAATGAAGTTTGGCAATTAATAAGCCTGCCAGCTTTGGCGGGCGAAAGTCCCCAGCCTGGGGGGAATTCCTGAAAGTGGGGCGGCCTGTCGTCTAGATGCTTACCACAATCCACACCCTGTTCAGGTCCTGCATAAACGCCATGATCGTCGCCAGGCTTGCGGTCTGCATCAGCACCAGCGGTCGTCTACTCAGCCCTATCAGGCATGGACACACGAAATTCCGCAAAGATGACCAGGTGTCGCAAAAGATGCCAAAGCAAGGCCTGGGCCAATAGCCAAGTATTTCGACGGGACCGATGACTCGGGGGCGTCACCGAGGAAGTGATCCCCGAACATGGGATAGCGGCCCGTGGAGCTTTCGCGCGTCGCCTCGTCTTGGGTGACATCGTTCGACCATCACGCCGTCTTCGACGCAATAACTCGTCTTCGTTCTTGCAGACGGGGAAATCCCTGCTTAACTCTGAACATATGGTCAGTCAGTGACTAATTGGTCACGGATGGCCATCCGAGCACCCTCGCGCGTTTGTTGCTTGTCCGTGTTATCAGATTCAGCCCGAGGAGGCCTATGCGTTGACGCTTGAAAACCACCCTGAGTTATTAATGTATTGGCCTGACACTTCACTGTCAGGTCCACGTGTACTGTTTTCTGCGATAGGGCCCTGTGGGCATCCCAAACGCTGTGTGCTTAGTCCAATGGGTTCAAGGAAGTAAATGTCATGATGCCGAAAACTGCCATCGTCGAGATCTGCGGGAAGTACAAGGTTTATACCGAGCACTATCTCAACACAGCCGCTGACAAGACCATCATTCTGGTCAATGGCTCACTGGCAACGACCGCATCTTTTGCCCAAACGGTGCGTTACCTGCAGCCGCGATTCAATGTGGTTCTCTACGACCAGCCCTACGCCGGTCAGTCGAAGCAACACAACCTCCACGGCCAACCGATCCGAAAGGAAGACGAGGCCGCGATATTGCTGGATTTAATCGAACACTTTGGTGCGCACCACGTGCTGTCCTTTTCCTGGGGCGGTGCGGCCACTTTGCTGGCGCTGGCCCAGCGGCCTCGACGAATCGAGAAGGCGGTGATCAATTCATTCGCAGCGCGGATCAATACACCGATGCGCGATTACCTGGAGAGCGGCCTGAACCATCTCCAGGCTTGCGACCGCCTCAATGTCGGTCGCTTGATCAACAGCACAATCGGCAAGCACCTGCCATCGCTGTTCAAACGCTTTAATGATCGCCATGTCAGAAGCCTGGCCGAGCACGAGTACAGGCAGATGCATTTCCACGTCAATGAGGTGCTGACCCAAGACACCCATTGCTATGTCGCCTGTGCCGCTGCCATCGAAATACCGCTGCTGTTTATCAACGGCGAATGGGATGAGTACACCTCGGTCGAAGACGCCCGGCTGTTCGCCGATCATGCGTCTCAGTCCCGGTTCCATACCATCAAGAATGCCGGGCACTTCCTCGATATGGAACATCCGGCGGCCTGGCATGACACCCGGCAGGCCTTGCTCGGTTTTCTGGACCCGGCTTCCAGGAGGCAAGGCCGTGTTGCCTCAGATATCCAGGTCAATCACGTATGAGCCATTAAATTCCGGATTTTCACTAATGCCATTTTTTGCATAGCCGCGGGCGTTGCAAATGACGCGGGTTTTGCCCACCGGGTAGTCAAAGCTCCCGTGGGTATGGCCATGTAGCCAAAGTGCCGGCTGCCAGTCGTTGATCCGGTCTTCGAGGTCTGAAACAAAACTCGCGTTAATCGGCGAATTCTCAAACAGCGGGCCTATGCTCAACCGTGTCGGTGCAAAATGCGAAACCACCACCGTGGGAGTGGTTCTGTCGCGGGTGAAGCAGTCCTCCAGCCAGGCGACGGTCTGTAAAAAAATCAGTTGGGAAACTGCCGGGCTGAACAGATCTGGAAAATCTGGCGAGATTTTTATGTGGGTGAAGTCCCGCATGAGCTTCGTAGCCAGATCAACACCCTGTGCCCGATCCTCTGCAGAATCGAAAAGACGATAGTCAGACCATAGGGTGCAACCCAAAAACCGCACGCCGTTGTGGAGATACTCCGAGCGTTCCAATACGTGGATCTGTGTGCCTTCCGACAACCTGTTCAAATGTTCGTAGGTAGAGATCAAGTCACTGCCATAAAACTCGTGATTCCCTGCCACGTACACGATCGGAACAGGGCACGATTTTGCCCACTCAATGGCCGTGGCCGGTCGGGAGATGTCTCCGGCGAGGACGACAACATCGGCATCCATATCGGGAAAAGGTAACGCGTTGACGGACAAATGGATGTCTGACAGCAAGGCGATGCGCATCGATCAACTCCTACCTGTTTTGAATGGCCGCCCATTCTAATGACAAGTTGATAACGTCCTGCCAGGCGACGAGTGACGACGTCGAACAGCACGTGCAAGGTCTAGCTATGCATAGCCATTCTCGGATTTCCCAGCATGTTTAATCCAGCTGGTCAGCTCTGTGACCAGTTGATTGACTTCACTGCCTTCGGGCTCGGAGGGGCGAATAATCGCGTTCCAGGCGATATCCAGGCCGTCATTCAGGGCTGCCCATGCAAGCTCTCCGCGCTCAAGGCTGGGCGTCACCAAGTCGCGTTGCAATATGCTGATTCCGTATCCCGAACGCACCAGTTCGACGATGGCTTCAATCAACTCCACGGTAATCATTCGGCGCGGCAAAATACTCGCGGGCGCGAAGAACCGGTCATATTCCCAGCCGCTTGCGCGGTCCGTTGAATACGTCACCAGGTTGTAAGTTTTGAAGTCTTCGGCATAAATGTTTTTCCGCTGCGCCAGTGGGTGATCCGTTGCCATGATCGCAATCAGGTCGTCACGGAAAAGCGGCAACTTGGCGACGCCGCTCGGCACCATACCGTCATCAATAATCGATACATCGAGCCTGCCTTGCATCAGGCGGGCATACACGTCGTTACGGGGCACGGTCACCAGTGTTATTTCGATGTCTGGACGAAGACTGGAGTAATGCTTGATAAATTTTGGAATCCAGCGAAACGGCCCGTATGAGGTGACACCCATACGTACAAAGGCTGTGACCCCACCTGCCATGGATCTGGCCTCCGCCTCCGCTTCGTTAAGAATCGCGATGATGTCTCTTGCTGCTCGCTCCAGGCGCACCCCCGCAGGGCTGAGGCGCAACTTTCCCCCTGAGCGCTCTGTCAGGGTCACGCCAAGCCGGCGTTCCGCCTCCCGCATGCGATGACTGACGGCTGAAGGGGTCAGCCATAGACGCTCGGCCACAGCGGTCACCGAATCGACTTCCGACAGGGTTTGCAGCATCACAAGGTGATCCAGGGTGAGTCTCATAGGGCGCGACCTGAAAATAATTCACAAAATAGCGTAAAAATATGAGCGTGACTTGTTTTTGCCTCCGATGCAATCTGACTCCAGCAAGAGCCAACGGAGACCAATAATCATGCCTATGCTGCCTCTCACACCCGCTGTAACCCTGGGCGATGTCATCGACCTTGAGCGTTATCCCATTACCGATCGAACCCACCCCGCTTACCGGGCGCTGGTCACTCATAGCCAATCATTGCTCGGGCAGGAAGGCGTCGCGATCTTCCCGGGATTTGTCCGTGATGAGTCGGTTGCGACGATGGCGGATCAAACGCTTGCACTGCACCCGCGCATGTTTCATTTCCGGGAAAACCACACGGTTTATTTCAAACCTCAAGAGGAAAGCGTCGATTCAGGGCATCCTCTGCGGCGTTTGATGAAAACCGAAAAAGATACCGTCGCCTACGCGGATATTCCTGCCGACAACTTGATCAGGCAGATCTATGAATCGGACGAAGTGCTTTCTTTCATCAAAGACGTGTTGGGTCTGGACACGCTCTATCGCCATGCAGATCCGTTAGCAGCGCTTAACTTGCAGGGCTTTACGACGGGACAGCAATTGGGTTGGCACTTTGATCGCTCCGACTTCAGCGTCACGCTGTCACTCCAGGCCGCAAGTGCCGGCGGGGATTTTGAATATGTACGCATGCTTCGCAATGAGGACGACGACTGTTATGACGCGGTCAGGCAATTCCTTGATAACCCCGAAACCCAGCAAATAGAGGTTCTGCCTCAAGTGCCTGGAACACTGACATTGTTTCGCGGCCGCTATTCACTGCATCGTGTTACGCCGGTGGTGGGCGACAGGTTAAGACTCAACGCTGTATTTGCTTACGTGGATCAGCCAAATGTCGAGTTCAGCGCTTATGCCCGTCAATTGTTTTACGGGCGTACCACGGTAGAGCCTTTGAATTAAGTTACCCAATCAACAATAAAACTATTCACTCACTCCATCGCTTCACGTGTATGCACAGGCACCTGTCCACGTTAGATCTGATGGCACTCGCTTGCCTCTTTTGTAGCAAGCAAGAGCTCCTTGCCCCCAATAATGTTTCGGAGCGTCTGATCATGAAATACAAGAAGAACTTGCTGGCCTCGTTACTTACCCTTGGCTTACTCGTCGGTAGCGCTTCAAGTCAGGCTTCAGGGTGGTGTGAGTCAGGCAAATCGGTGAAATTTGCCGGTCTGAATTGGGAGAGCGGGATGCTCCTCACCGACATCATGATGATCGTTCTCAAGGAGGGCTACGGTTGTGCAACTGACCAGTTGGTGGGGAATACCATCATTCTTGAGACCGCCTTGGCCAGCAACGATATTCAGGTATTTGGCGAAGAGTGGATGGAGCGTAGCGAAGTCTGGAAGAAGGCAGCGGCAGCCGGAAAGGTCGTCGGGGTCGGCGCTCCGATCATTGGTGCGACTCAGGGCTGGTATGTGCCGCGTTATGTCGTGGAGGGAGACGCCAAACGCAACAGGCCAGCACAAGCACCCGGCCTCAAGACCGTTGCCGACCTGAGCAAATACCCGGGCATTTTTAAAGATTCGGAGGAACCGTCCAAAGGCCGTTTCTACAACTGTCCCGCTGGTTGGATTTGTGAGCAGGACAATACCGAGATGCTGAAAGAGTACGGTCTTGAAAATACCTTCACGAATTTCCGTCCAGGCACCGGTGCGGCATTGGATGCAGCAGTCCTGTCCAGCTATAAACGCGGTGAGCCGGTACTGTTTTACTACTGGTCACCGACACCGCTGATGGGCCAGATTGACGCGATAAGGCTCGAAGAAAAGACCGGAGCCAACAAAGACGTCATTACCATGGTCGGACTCTCCAAGGCTTTTCATGAGCAGGCTCCTGAACTGGTCGCGGTTCTGGAGAAGGTCAACATTCCCATCGGTCTATTGAATCAGAACCTGGCGAGGATGACCCGGGAGCGCATCGAATCTCCGAAGCTGGCCAGGATTTTTCTCAAGGAACACCCGGAAGTCTGGCACGCCTGGGTCGATGAAGCCGTCGCAAAAAAAATCGACGCAACGCTCTAATCGGTTCTTGGGGCAAGGAAGCCCTGACCCTTGACATGTCACTAGCGCGACCTGCGTAAACACTATCTCACTTCTGATTTTTCTTGTTTCTACAAAGAGGCGGCCCCTCTTTGCGCCCGGGAATTATGAATATGATCAAATCACGAGCTGCCGTAGCTTTTGCAGCCAATCAACCCCTGCAAATTGTCGAAGTCGATGTGGCTGCACCACAAGCCGGGGAGGTGCTGGTACGCATCATCGCAACCGGTGTCTGCCATACCGATGCGTTTACCCTGTCCGGCGCTGATCCTGAAGGCCTCTTTCCGGTCATTCTCGGTCACGAAGGCGGCGGTATCGTCGAGGCAATCGGCGAGGGTGTCACTTCAGTGGTGGTGGGCGATCACGTGATCCCGCTTTACACCCCGGAATGCGGAGAGTGCAAATTCTGCACGTCCGGCAAGACCAACCTCTGCCAGAAAATTCGCGCGACTCAAGGCAAAGGCCTGATGCCGGACGGCACCAGCCGCTTTTCCTACAAGGGCCAACCCATCTTTCACTACATGGGCACTTCGACGTTCTCCGAGTACACGGTACTGCCAGAAATCTCGCTGGCCAAAATCCCGAAGGAAGCTCCGCTAGAGAAGGTTTGCCTGCTCGGTTGCGGTGTAACGACCGGTATTGGCGCGGTGCTCAACACGGCCAAGGTAGAGGGGGGCGCCAGCGTGGCCATCTTCGGGCTTGGAGGTATCGGCCTGGCAGCCATTATCGGCGCCACCATGGCCAAGGCGGGTCGAATAATCGCGATCGATATCAACCCGGCCAAGTTCGACATCGCCAGGCAACTGGGCGCCACCGACTTCATCAATCCGAAGGATTACGACAAGCCGATCCAGGACGTGATAGTCGAGATGACCGAGGGGGGTGTGGATTACTCTTTCGAATGCATCGGCAACGTCAACCTGATGCGTGCGGCCCTCGAGTGCTGCCATAAGGGCTGGGGCGAGTCGGTCATTATCGGGGTCGCCGGCGCCGGCCAGGAAATCAGTACCCGACCGTTCCAGCTGGTGACCGGCCGTGTTTGGCGCGGTTCGGCCTTTGGCGGTGTGAAAGGTCGCAGCGAACTGCCCAGCTATGTCGAGAAAGCTCAACAGGGTGAGATTCCGCTGGATACCTTCATCACTCACACCATGGGTCTGGATGACATCAACAAGGCCTTCGACCTGATGCACGAAGGCAAGAGCATTCGCACCGTTATCCATTTCGATCGCTGACTCAACCGGCTTGGCGATGGCCGCCGGGGCGAGTCTCGCCCTGACGAAACTGCAATACCCACCCACTGCGTTTCTACCAAAGAGAACATTAAGATGACCATCTTCACTCACGTCACCGTCGGTACCAACAATCTGCAAAAAGCCCGCAGCTTTTACGACAATGTGCTCGGAGCGCTAGGCCAGAAGCGTATCGCTGACCTGGATGACAATGGCTCGATCTGGGGGCAGAACGCCCCGTCCTTCTTCGTGCTGAAACCGGCCAACGGCGCCCCGGCCAGTGTGGGTAACGGCGTCACCGTCAGCTTTGAAGCACCGGATCGAGCCGCCATTGACGCGTTCCACGCCGCCGCTCTGGCCAACGGCGGCACTGACGAAGGTGCGCCGGGGCCACGAGGCTGGGCCCCTAATGCCTATGCCGCTTACGCCCGCGACCTCGACGGTAACAAGCTGGCCGCGTACTGTTTCAAGCCAGCCTAAGCTTCAGGAGCGACGCTGGCGTTAGTTTGAGTCGTCGACAACGGGCGTCGGACGCCGCTCCATAATGATCGTGCGCTCGGCACCGTGAAATTCGTCGCGGACCTTTCGATAGCCCAGCTTGAAGTAAAAGGCTTCTGCGGTGATGGAGGAGGGGACGCGCAGTACTTCGATTCTTGCGTCTTGGGCGACAGATTGAAGGGTTGCCATCAACTGCCTGCCGAATCCGACACCCTGATGGCTGGGCTCGACGAATACGCTGCGCACAACGTCTTGATCAAGGCTGGCCGTGGCGACTACACGATTATCGATGGTCGCGACAAAGACCTGGCGTTGGTTCAACAAAGTGCGGATGGCCTCGGCAGAAAAACTCTTCTCTACCTGCGTGATGACTTCGGGAGGGTAATCTAGGGCATTGGACTGGCGCAGCGACTGAATGATGACCTGGCTGATGGCTGCCGCATCCTTAGGCGTTGCGAGTCGAATCCGGTTATTCATTTCAAGACCTTAATCCTTGTGTCTTATATCTATCTCAAATCCTTTAGCCCGATCTTGAGGGTCAATGTCGGAGTAGCCTGCGCCAGCGTCTATGTGATCTGCGCACCGCGAGCCTCTAACAACGCCCGCAATACCGACCGATGGCAATGCGCTTCATCTTCGCAATAACAGCCAATGGCCAGTGACGTTTGATGGGACAACGCCGCCAACAAATCGAGCAATTGGCTGGGCGCCGGATGGTTCATTTCGGTCTTGAACTTGCGCTTGAAGACTTCCCACGCCTTGGCATCTTCCGCCGCTTTGGCTTCTGCGACCAGTTCTGCACTGGGAGACAGCAGCGGCTGCCACACGTCATAAAAATCCCGACTGGCAAACTCGGCTTTCGGCACGCCACGCGGCGGGCGACGCACCGTGCCCAGGCGCAGGCCTTCATTGGCTGCGCGCGGCGAACCGAGGCGCACGATATGGATGGGCATGGTCGAGATGTTCCCCCTCAAACCTGGCAACCACAGAGCCGGCGGGATATGGCCGATTTCTGCAGTTGTTGGAGAAATCGGCCACGTTCTGGGTCCTTTATTACCGCGAGTTTTCGAACCACTCCAGCGCCGTGCGCCAGATGCAGATCCCCAGGAAGTAAGCCGACATCAGCAGCCAAAGCCCCATCACCAGTGGGTTGATCACCGGATGGTTGACCACCAGCGACAAGCTGCACAGCAGCCAGATGGCCGTTACCGCGATGTTGATCGGCATGAATTTGCGCACGCGGAACGGGTGGAGGAATTTCATCCGGGTCACGGTCAACAGCGCCAGGCCGATGATGGTGAGAAAGGTGATCCACGGTGACGGGGCGATAATGTACAGGCACAGGGCTACCACGTTCCAGGCGGCGGGGAAGCCCTGGAAGTAGTTGTCCTTGCTCTTCATGTTGACGTTGCAGAAGCAAAACAGTGACGAGACCAGAATCAGCGACACGGACAGCAGCAGCGTGTAGTCCGGCAAGGGGATGTAACGATAAATGAACAGCGCGGGGATAAATACGTACGTCAAGTAGTCGATGACCAGATCGAGGATCGAGCCATCGAAACTTGGCAGTACCGACTGGACATTGACCTTGCGTGCCAACGCGCCATCCAGCCCATCGACGATCAGGGCGACGCCCAGCCACAGCAGGCAGTTTGTGGCCTGGTTTTCCAGCAGGGCGAGGGTCGCGAGGAAGGCAGTGACCACGCCGGTGGCGGTAAAACCATGGGCGCCCCATGCTTTGAGCCTGGCGATGTGTAGGGTCGATATCACGGGGGCGTTCTCCAGAAAGTGAAGCAAGCCTGTTATCACCCCTTCAATGGGGGGTGTCGGCAAACCAAGTCAGGTTGCATGTATCGACCGGGTATCCGGGGATAAGGTTCACCATCTGTAAATCTTAGCTGGGCCGCAAAAAAATACCCCGGATAAATCCGGGGTATTAAATGAAACATCGGCGCAGGGCGATACGTTTTACTCAAGCGCAGTGATCGGCGGATTGATCGGCTGCAGACAGGCTCATTCACAGTGCCTTGCTCATGAACACTCGACTCGTGCCTGGCGGGTCGCAAGGCACTTCGCCGAAGCGCTGCCAGCCGTGTTTTTCATAGAACTGCGGGGCCTGGAAACTGAGGGTATAGAGCACCGCCGAGCGGCAACCGCGACGACGGCCTTCGTCCTCGTACGCTTTTAGCAGTCGAGACCCAAGCCCGGAGCCGCGCAGGGACTCGGGCAAGTAGAACAGATCAAGAAACAGCAGACCGAGCGACGTACGCCCGGTAATACCGCCCAGCACCTGACGGGTATCCGGATCGCGGACCGTGACCGCCAGCGACTGGCGGTCGTTGATACCGGTCATCTGATCATTGAAGGCACTCAGCCCGGCGCTGAGTACGTGCTCGACTTCAGGTTCGATGACGTCGCTGACGACAATCAGATGGCGGTCCATGTGTTCGTTGATCCTGTGGAGGTTAGCGAGGGTGGAACACTCGCAGCCGAGGGTCATCGGGGTCAAGTGCGATAAGGGTTTCACGTCAGCCAAACGGTGGTGGCGCATTTGCCGGCGAGGACTATCGTTGCCTGACTGGATCACTCCAACCGATGAGGACATCGTCATGAACACCAGCGATCTGCTCGAACAACTTCTGCGGGCCGGCCAGGGCTCAATGTCGCAACAGGGTGGCGGAGGCTCGTCGGCCCAAGGTGGTCTCGGCGGTCTCGGTGGATTGCTCGGCGGCCTGTTGGGCGGTGGTGCCGGGTCAAGTGCCGGGGGCGGTGGCCTGGGTGGTTTGCTCGGTGGTCTGCTGGGCGGTGGCTCAACCATGGGCGGTTCGACCCAGACCCGCTCGGGAGGCGGCACCAACTACGCGGCGCTGGCTTCGCTCGGGATGATGGCATTCCAGGCCTATCAAGCCTGGCAACGCAGCCAGGCCTCGGCGCCGCAACAGGCACCGCGTACCGTCGATCTGTTGTCTGGCCCGGAAGTCGAGGACCACAGCCACGCGATCCTTCGTGCATTGATTGCGGCGGCGAAGGCCGACGGACGGATTGATGACGCCGAGAAGCAGATGATCAGCACCGAAATCGGCCGTCACACGGATGACCCAGAGCTCCAGCAATGGCTGGATGACGAAGTTGCACGGCCACTGGACGCCGCCGATGTGGCGCAGTCGGCCACGGATTCCGGCATGGCGGCGGAGATGTACCTGGCCAGTGTGATGCTGGTCGACGATCAGCAGGACGCCGAGCGTAGCTATCTGGATGAGCTGGCTGCGGCGCTGAGTATCGATCCGCAGCTGCAAGTGCATCTGGAGCAACAGGCCAAAGGTGGTGTGGCCTGATGATCGTTCCCAGTTCACTCTGCGTGGGTACGATCAGCGAGGGTGCTGGCCTCTACCGGGTTTCAGGGGTTTTCGGCACCAGAAACGTAACGCCGAAGCTCTCGGCGATTGCCAGTATCCGCGGCAAATCCTGCGGCACTTTGAGCTGATCCACCGCGGCAAAGAACTGACCACCGCGCGGATCAGACACCACGCCGATCATCTTCGCCGTCGCGCTGACGTTCTTGTAAGCATGAATAGTCCCACCGGGAATATGCACATAACCCCCGGGGAAAACGGTGGTGGCCTTGCCCGCAACCGTCACTTCCACCTGCCCGTCAATCACGTAGAACGCTTCATCCCACGGGTGAAAGTGCAGGGGTGGCCCGCCGCCTTGCACGCCTTCCTGGATATGCACTTCAAAAGGTTTGCTCAGATCCCCGCCCGCGAGAATGGTGATGGTCTCACCCACGACGTTGACCGGGTCGGGTTTTTTTTCGGGCTCGATGACATGAACCGTTCGCATGATTGCTCTCCGAAGGATGAGTCCACACCCGTTGAGTATATTCACTCGAACCTACGCAAGAGCCTCGCCACAAGCCCGTCTGTCCGGGCAATTTCAATGCCGATTGAATTATTTTCCGGGCGTGTCGCTCTGCTGATGTAGAGACGTGCTGATTCAGCGTCCTGCCACTGGCCTCAGACCGAGAGACGACCCCATGACTGCCCTGACACGACTTGAATCCCAGCCGGCCCACGAACGCGCGATCCTGACCGCCGGCAGCCTGAAACCTATCTACGAACAGTTATTGCTGAGCGACGATATCGAACACCAGCGCGCACTCGGCCAAACCTTCCTCGAGGCTCAACTTGCGCAAGCAAGGGACCTGCCGGAAGACATGCCACGAGACCTGTCGGCGCTGCCAACCTTTGTCGAACAGCACTGCGCCGACGTGGCATGCCAATACGCCGATTACCTGCAACAGCGCAAGGACGGCGGGCCGCGGCAGTTCTTCACCAACAAGGCGCACGCATTGTTTTTCCTGCAAGCCGTTGCCCCGACCAAACTGGTGGACGGCGCGTGGCTATATGGCCTGCTGCGGCACTGGCATGACCCTCGTTTTGAAGGGCTGATTTGCACCTACCTGGAAGAGCTGGGCGACGGCAACCCGGCGCAAAATCATGTGGTGATTTACCGCAAGTTGCTGGCCGAACATGGCTTACTGGACAACGCGTTCATCCCGGACGAGCGTTACTTGCAAGGCACGGTGCAATTGGCGCTGGGTTATTGCAGCAACGATTTTTTGCCGGAAGTGATTGGCTACAACCTCGGTTATGAACAACTGCCGCTGCATTTGCTGATCAGCGCCTATGAACTCAGCGAGCTGGGCATCGATCCGTATTACTTCACCTTGCACGTGACCATCGACAATGCCAGCACCGGCCACGCGCAAAAGGCCGTGCAGTCGGTGCTGCAATTGCTGCCGGTGGAAGCCGACCGCGAAGACTTTCTGCGCAGGGTTGCGTTGGGTTATCGGCTCAACGATCTGGGGCAGGGCAGTCGCGCGATCATCGAGTCGTTCGACCTGCACGGCGAGTTGCTGAGCATGCTTGAGCGCAAGCGCCCGTTTGGTCAGCACATGCATTCTGACTATTGCCGGTTTGAAGGCAAGACCGTCAATCAATGGCTGTCGTCGCCGGAGCAGTTGCCACGCTTCCTCATCGCCATGGAAAACAAGGGCTGGATCAAGCGTCACCAGGACCCGCAAGCCAGCCGTTTCTGGCAATTGGTCGAGGGCGACGGCGCGGCCATGTTCGGGGTGTTCAGCCCCTACGAAAAACAACTGCTGCACGACTGGATTGCCGGGGACTGGCGACCTGAGCGAGCGCCGGCCGCGGTTCGACGCGGTAGCAGTGCCGCGACCGAACCACCAGTGCCCGTCAATGACCCGGATGTCCAAAGCCTGCACGCTACACTTAAAGGGCTTGCCGCCGACGAGCAAATGCAGGTCTTGATTCCATGGATGTCTGCCCATCGGCACGCCCACCCCGCTGGCCTGATGGCCACGCGACGGTTCATCGAACTCAAATCCGGTTTTCGATAGGGAGCCCTTCATGAATCAGGAAGAACACCTTAGCGCCCCCGATCTGGCCTTACTGCAACTGGGGCGCCGCTTGCAGGCCGACGGTTATCGTTTCATCACGCCAACGCCGCTGACCCATCAGCGGGTCAATGATCGCTCCTTTGGGCAAAGCGCCCGGACCCTGCGCGAGGTCTTCGGCTGGTCGCGGCCGTTTGAGCCGGGTCTGTTGTCGGTGGATGAGCAGCGGCAGTTGCAACAGGCCGGCGTCCTCGAGGAATGCAATGGTCGACTGAAAAGTCATGTGCGCTGGTCAAGCCTCGATGACCTGTTGTTCGTGCATTCGGGTTACCCCACTGATGCCGCTGACGCGGTGTTCTTCGGTCCGGACACCTACCGTTTTGCTCAGCTGATTCACACCCATCTGCAACAGAGCTTCGCGCCAATCAGGCGCGCCGTGGACATTGGTTGCGGCGCCGGCGTCGGAGCGATTGTGATTGCCCGCGCGCGCCGTGAAGCCGAGGTTCTGGCCGTGGACATCAACCCGTTGGCATTACGCATGACGGCGGTCAACGTCGCGCTCGCCGAGGTGGCCAACGTCAGCATCGAGGCCAGCGACGTGCTGCAGGACGTCGACGGCCACTTCGACCTGATCGTCGCCAATCCGCCCTACATGGCCGACCCGGCCGAGCGTGCTTACCGGCATGGCGGCGGCGCGCTTGGCGCGCAATTGTCGTTGCGCATTGTCGAGCAAGCCTTGTATCGGTTGGCCCCCGGTGGGTCGCTGGTGCTGTACACCGGCGTGGCGATGATCGATGGCCTCGACCCGTTTCTGGATGCGGTGACTCCGTATCTGGAATCGCCGATGTTCGGCTGGACTTACCGCGAACTCGACCCTGATGTGTTCGGTGAAGAACTGTTGACCCCTGGCTATCAGCGGGTGGAACGAATTGCCGTCGTCGCCTTGATCGTCACGCGGATCGGCCCGGGCATCGGGGGCACCGTTACGTCGTCAGCCGGTGCGCCATGAGCAGGAGCCTGGACGATTACAATCGCATGCGCGATTTCTCGGCGACCTCTGAACCGGCCGCCGGTAAACGTTCGGGCAAAAAAACCGCGAAAGACCATGCCTTGCAGTTCTGCATCCAGAAGCACGACGCTTCGCGCCTGCATTACGACTTTCGCCTGGAGCTCGATGGCGCACTGAAAAGCTGGGCAGTGCCCAAAGGCCCGTCACTGGACCCCAAGGTCAAGCGCCTGGCGGTCCACGTCGAAGACCATCCGATTGATTACGCAACGTTCGAGGGCAGCATTCCCGAAGGGCATTACGGTGCCGGCGACGTGATTGTCTGGGACCGTGGAGTGTGGATTCCTCAGGACGATCCGGCCGAGGCGTATGCCAAGGGCAAGCTTAAATTCGAGTTAAAAGGCGAGAAGCTCGGCGGTCTGTGGAACCTGGTGCGTACGCACATGCCAGGCAAGCAGGAGCAATGGTTTCTGATCAAGCATCAGGACGGCGCGGCCAAACCCGAAAGCGATTACGACGTGGTCGTCGCCGAGCCCGACAGCGTGCTCAGTGACCGGACCATTGTTGCCAAAAAGCCGAAGACCGCTGCCAAACCCAAACCCGTCAAAAAACCCGCCGCCCCGGCGCGAAAGGAGAAGTCGACGCCATTGACGGGCGCCCGCAAAGCCAAATTGCCGGAGCTGCTCAAACCGGAACTGGCGACGCTGGTCGAAAAGGTCCCGGGCGGCGAGTGGAGCTATGAGATCAAGTTCGATGGCTATCGGATCATGGCCCGCATCGACCACGACGAAGTCAAACTGTTCACCCGCAACGGCCACGACTGGACCCACAAACTGCCCAGGCAAGCCGAGGCGTTGGCGGCGCTAGGCCTCGAATCGGCCTGGCTCGATGGGGAAATGGTGGTCGCCGACGAGCAGGGTGTGCCGGACTTCCAGGCCTTGCAAAACGCCTTCGACTCGGGCCGCAGCGGCAACATCGTCTACTACCTGTTCGACATGCCTTACCTCAACGGCGTGGACCTGCGCGAGGTGCCGGTCGAGGAGAGAAGGGTTGCGCTGTCGACCGTGCTCAACCCCAACAAAGACCCGCTGCTGCGCTTCTCCGATGCGTTTAGTGAAGAACCGGAAGCCCTGCTCAACAGCGCCTGCCAAATGCAGATGGAAGGGCTGATCGGCAAGCGTCTGGGCTCGCCTTACGTGTCGCGGCGCAGCAGCGACTGGATCAAGCTCAAGTGCAAGCATCGGCAGGAATTTGTGGTTGTCGGCTTCACCGACCCGAAAGGCTCGCGCAATGCCTTCGGTGCGCTGCTGCTGGGGTTGCATGACCGCGACAGCGGTGAGTTGCGTTACGCGGGCAAGGTCGGCACCGGGTTCAACGAGATGACGCTCAAGCGCGTCTACGAGCAACTGAAACCGCTGCAAAGCAAAAAGATTTCGGTGGTCAACCCGCCGAGCGGTTTTGACGCCAAGGGTGTGCACTGGCTCAAGCCGACGCTGCTGGCTGAGGTTGCTTTTGCCGAAATGACCAAAGAAGGTTCAGTCCGTCATGCGGTGTTCCATGGCTTGCGTGACGACAAACCTGCCGAAGACATTACCGAGGAGCGTCCGAAAGCCGTGAAGACTTCAGCCGCGAAAAAAACCACTGCCGAAAAACCTTCCACCCCTGCCAACAAAAAGGCCGCGCCCGCGCCCTCACAAATCGGCCTGGGCGAGGGCAAGGTCCGCATCACTCACCCGGACCGGGTGATTGACGCCAGCAGCGGCACCACCAAAGTGCAACTGGCGGAGTATTACGCCAGCGTCGCCGAATGGATTTTGCCCGAGCTCAAGAACCGGCCCGTGGCGCTGGTGCGCGCGCCGGACGGCATCGCCGGCGAACTGTTTTTCCAGAAGAACGCCGAGCACCTGGCCATTCCGGGGATCACCACCCTGGACAAGGCACTCACCGGCCAACCGGTGATGATCATCAACAACGCCGAAGCCCTGGTCGGCGCCGTGCAGATGAGCACCGTCGAGTTGCACACCTGGAACGCTACCTCGGACAACCTCGACAAACCCGACCGCTTCGTCCTCGACCTCGACCCGGACCCGGCGCTGCCCTGGAAAAGTATGGTCGAGGCGACTCAACTGACCCTCTCGGTGCTCGATGAACTGGGGCTCAAGGCGTTCCTCAAGACCAGCGGCGGCAAAGGGATTCACCTGGTGGTGCCACTGACTCGCAAGCTGGGCTGGGATGAGGTGAAAGACTTCAGCCACGCGATCGTCAGCCATATGGCCAAGTTGCTACCGGAGCGTTTTTCCGCCGTGTCGGGCCCGAAGAACCGGGTCGGGCGGATCTTCATCGATTACCTGCGCAACGGCCTCGGTGCCACGACCATCTGCGCCTACGCCGTGCGCACCCGCGAAGGGTTGCCGGTGTCGGTACCGATCTTTCGCGAGGAGGTGGGCGAGCTCAAGGGCGGCAATCAGTGGAATATCCACACTGTGCATGAACGCCTGGCCGAGGTCGGGGATGAGCCTTGGGCGGATCTTAAGAAAACCCGTCAAACCGTCACCGCCGACATGCGTCGGCGGGTTGGAATGAAGAAATAATCAATAGCCCTGGGGCTTGCTGATGAACGCCTGGAAGTCGACGCCCAGTTTATCGATCGCCGCTTTGAAATCCTTGGCGGTAACCTTCTGGCTTTCGTTCGAAAGCTGGGTGCCGAACACCTTGCGCACCACTTTGGCCACCGTCTGATTGGTTTTCGCGTCGATGAACTCGGCTTCGATGAACAGGTTGGTGTCCTGGTCGCGGTGACCGGTCGCTGCCTGTGTCGCCCCGACCACAGCCGCGATCGGTACCACTTCATACCACTTCATGCCTTCGTTGGAGGTACTCACGCCGGTGATTGCTGCGCGCATGATCAGGGTTTTTGAGCCTTTGGGCGCCGAGCCAGCGCTGGAGACCACGCGGTATTTCTGCCCCAGCGTACTTTTGGCTTTGCTGGTCATGTAGTTCTGAATGTCGCTGAGCGTCTGCTGGTTAACCTGCTCAGTGGGCTTGGGCGCCGGGTAGAGCTCCAGTTTGTTGAAAACCACCGTGTCATACGCATTCGGGTTCCACGACGGGCTCACCCAGCGCATCGCTGTTCCGCCGCTGGGGGTGGTCACTTCTTGCAGGTTGTTATAGCTGGACAGGTAGCCTGAATATTGCTCCTTATCCGTCACTTTCGAAGTGCAACCGCCGAGCAGCAGGCCGGCCATTGCAGCGCCAACGAACAATTTGCGGGACAGATTCATAGTGGTGTGTGCTCCATGGATTAAGTCGTTTTTTTCGGTCGCAGGGCATCAGAAACGCCAGGTCATATTGCCGGTCACGGCTTGAATCCAGGCATTGTCGAACTGACCTGAAATTCGATTACCGGATGTTGATTTGGTCTGGTCGACCGGCATATCACCGAGCCAGACCATCGCCCAACTGACGTTGACGTCGGTGTCCTTATTCAGAGCATAGGTGGCTCCTGTCGCAATGCGCCAGGATTCGGCCATTGGCACAGTTACAGTGCGATTACTGTCCGAGACGGCGCTGCTGTCGTAAGCCACTCCGAAGTTCCACAACAATTGTGGCGTGGCCTGGTATTGCGCGCCGAGCGCCAGTTGCCAGGTGTCTTTGTAGTTGGCATCAATCGTGGTCGATCGGGCATCGAGCGCTGTGGTGTCGACCTGGACCCCGACCTCGCCGAACTCTGACCAGTCCTGCCAATTGACCGAGGCGAGCAAGGCCCACTGCCGGTCGAGTTGCTGGAACAGGCTCAGGGTGACGGTTTGTGGCACGGTTATGTCGAGTTGGGTGTTCAGTCCGTTCAATCGATCCAGCGCCGGGCCATTACCTTTGACGTCTAGCCCGTCCTCAAACTGCAGATCGACCTTGCTGGTGTAAGCCAGGCCAATGCGCGTGCCGACTTGCGGAGCGTAGATCACCCCCACATTCGCGCCAAAACCCCAATCCTTGTCTTTGTACTTGAACTGGCCGTCGCTGCGGTCGGTAAGGCCGAACGGCGAGCGGTCAATCGCGGTGTCGGATTGCAGCATGCCGTACATGGCTTTCACGCCGACGCCCACCGACCATTGCTCGTTAAAGCGATAAGCCACGCTGGGTACAAAAGATAAACCGCCGAGGCTGGCGTTCTGCGCGAAATAGCGCCCGGACCAGTCGTTGTCGTAATTCTCCGCCAACCCGAAGTCAGCATACTGGCCGAAGCCAACGCTCCAGTGGTCATCGAGTTGGTGGCTGATGAAGAAACTACCGCCGGGAATGGGGTCGAGGGCGTTGCCACTGCCGCTACCCGGGACGTTGGTGTCGTCGTCGCGATTGAACTTGAGGTTGCCGTAGAGCACTTGCAAGCCTCCGGTGATTTGCGTGCCTGGCAGGTAACTCATGCCTGCCGGGTTACTGGCGATGGTCGAGGGGCCTTGAGCACGGGCCGCGGCGCCGGCGTTGGCCAGGCCGGCGTTATCAGTGCCGATTTCGTAGAGCATGAGACCGCCGGCACACGCTGGCTGACAACACAACGCAAGCAAGGTGAAGGCGGGCAGGGCGGATGTTTTTATCTGCATTGGGTTACCTCAGCAAATGTCCTTCCCGAACGCGGGTGGCCAGCGTTGGCCACCCGTTGACTCGACTGCTTACTTGGCCATTTCCGCCCGGGCGGCTGCGATCTTGGCTTTGACGGAATCGAGGTTGAAGCTCGCGCCTTTTTGCATCGGCGGGAACTCAATCGCAGTTTCAGCCAGCTTGGCGACCTGCTGCTGGACGAACACGAACCGCCAGAACTGGAACTTGAACCAGTCGAAGTATTGCTGGGACCCTTGCGCTGACTGGTTTTCCGGCCAGCCCATACGTTCGAACGGGTCGAGACGAAGGTTGGTCAGGATCGGTACATCGACCGCCAATTTGGCGCCCATCCAGCCACCTGGTTGTTCAATGAAGCGGTACTTGTAGTCATCGATCCGTACCGCACCGAGCGAACTCTCGCCAAAGTAGAAAATTTCATGCCGGTTCGACGGACCTTTGCCGGTGATCATCGGCGTCTGGTCGTAGCCGTCCAGATGCACCTTGTACGTGGTATCGCCCAATTGTTTACCCTTGAGCAGTTCGGCAGTGATGTTCGGGTTGCCGGCTGCCGCGACCAGGGTCGGGAACCAGTCCATACCGGACATGATGCCGTTTGCCACCGTATTGACCGGTACTTTGCCCGGCCAGCGAATGATCGCCGGTACCCGGAAACCACCTTCCATCACTGTACCCTTGCCCATGGCAAACGGGGTGGTGCCGCCATCCGGCCAGGTGAAGTTTTCCGCGCCGTTGTCGGTGGTGAAAATCACGATGGTGTTGTCATCCATGCCGTCTTTTTTCAGCTTGGCCGTCAGGTCGCCGACGATATCGTCGAGCTGTGCCATGCCTGCTTCCTGTTCTGACCAGCCATTTTGCGCATTGCGCATGGCCTCATATTTGTCGGAGAGGTGCGTGACGATGTGCATGCGGGTGGGGTTGAGCCAGAGGAAGAACGGTTTATTGTCCTGCTTGGCCTTGTCTACAAATGCAAATGCCTTGTCACGAATCTCTTCGTCGATGGTTTTCATCCGTTCCGGGTACAGCGTACCGGCGTCTTCGATCTTCTGTTTGCCGACCTTGCCCCAACGTGGCATCACCGTCGTATCGTCAGTCGCCGCGGCCCAACTGTGAACCATGTTGCGCGGCCCCACGGTGGCGAGCAGTTCCTGCGGATAGTTGGGGTGCGCCGGGTCTTCCATGGCGTCCAGGTGGTAGAGGTAGCCGAAGAACTCGTCGAAACCGTGGACGGTGGGCAGGAATTCGTTGAGGTCGCCCAAGTGATTCTTGCCAAACTGGCCGGTGGAATAACCCATGGCTTTCAGTGTGGTGGCAATGGTCACGGCTTCAGCAGGAATACCAACGGGGGAGCCGGCCTGGCCAACCGTGGTCATGCCGGTGCGGATCGGCAGTTCACCGGTAATGAAATTGGCGCGCCCGGCCGTGCAACTGGCCTCGGCGTAGTAGTCGGTGAAACGCATGCCTTCAGCAGCGAGCTGGTCGAGGTTGGGTGTTCGACCGGCCATCATGCCCTGGTTGTAGACACCGATATTGGACCAGCCGATATCGTCGCCCATGATGACGACAATGTTGGGGGCTGTTTTGTCGGCAGCTTGAGTGATGGCGGGGACAACCATTGCAGCCAACAGTACTGATACAGCGAACGCCGAGGATAACGTTGTCCGGTTCATGTCGAGCTCCTGCGCACTAGTGTTAGTACTCTGAGGCGAGCCCCCAACCGCCCACGAAAAAATTGGATCCCCCGCGATGAGCGTAGGTACGTATTGTGAAATATCCAATAATTGTTTTTCGGCCTCAGCCCCCTTGTTTCATGGGCTTTACAGCTTGTCGTGGATTCGGATGATTACTGACATCTCAACCAGACGAAGTCCTCAATCCGTGCCTGGGTCGGCCATAGGGGATGTGTTGTTCGAAATGCGGGAGGACATGAGGCGGCGAGCCCAACTCGCCGCCCCAACGACTATTGCTTGCCAACAGCGGCCGCCAGCAGCGGCCCCATCTGTTCATCGGTCAGTGCCGCCTGGACCTCCATGGTCATGAGGTCGCTCCATTCCAGCACCCACTTCTGAATGGCTGCCGGATCACTGGCCTCTGCCACGCCAAAACCGGCGGCACCACCAACGGCGTGCCAGCGTCCCAGCATCTTGACGCCAGCGGGTGGAGCACCCCCGGTCTTGAGGAAACGCTCGATCGCGCTGTTACGATTTGCCGAACTGATAGACCAACTGACTATGAATAACATTTGCCACCTCCTGCTACGGATTGGCACCTGTTGCTCTTCGCGCACCTGGCGGGTGCCGGGACCACGGTCACGCTTTGAGTGTCCAGCTTCATCCTGACTGGCTTGAAACCATTGCTCCCATGAGAAGGCATAGCAGCGGGCCAGACTCTGCGTATGACCGCTGATCCTGTTTCGTTGCCTTTGTATCAGTCCGTGGATGATGCCTGTTTCACCAACGAAACATTGGCAGTGGGCGGAGCGGGGAGCGAAGGAGTTGTCGCGCAGTCAGCCTGATCAGCATCCCGTGAAACCCACGATTGGGAAACGTCGACTTCACCGTTTTGATGAAGTCCCGTGGCAGGCCGAATGTCACCGCGCCGAGGGATACATCGATGACATCGGCTCGCCGGAAGGGCTCGACGCTCAGTGCATGGGCGGCACCATAGGGCCGCACTTTGTGGTGTTCCAGGATCAGTGCCCTCACTTCGCTGTTCAGGTGCGACAGTTGCCGGTCGGCGAGATAACCCTCAGCCAGGCGAACCGACGGTTCCAGGTAGTCGAGGGTCCGGTCGGTCCAGATGCCCAGATCATGAAAGGCCGCCGCGATCTGCACGGTTTCGGACGGCAGACCGGCGATGCCGCTGATTGCGATATAGAAGTTCAACACCCGATAAATGTGATTGCGATAGCCCGGCAGATCAGCGCCGATCACCAGAGCGAATGACGTCAGTATGTCGTCCGTGACGGGGAATTCGAGGACGATGTTCATGGGGCTGATTTCACGCATCGCGCAACAGGTCGTTGGCGTTGAGCAACTCGTAGGCAATCTCCGGGCGCTTCTCCAGTGCGCGACGAATCGCGGCCGGGATCGACTGACGTGTTTTGCGGCATAGCCCCGGTTGTTCGCCGAGGTTAATACCGATACCACGCATGGTGCGTACTTCGTTGTAACTGGGGACGATGTCGACGCGGATGCCCAACTGTTCGTACATTCGCTGTTGCAGGCGTTCCAGATCACTCAGGCTCTGGAGGTTTTCCAGGCGTTCAACCAGGCGCTTTTCTTCCGAACGGGTCAAAAACAGGATGCGCACGTCCGCCCCCGGTGTTTCCAGCAGCGGGTCACGCCCGCAGTCGCAGGCGCCGGGTGGGCAGGGTTGGCGGATCGGAGGCGTGGTGGTCATGGGGTTCAATCATAGAGTGCTGCAATCGGGTTTGCCCATAGGGTTTTTGCCCTTCTGGCGAACGGGTCACGCCGGGTCTAGGCTTAAGAGTCGTGCACAGGCCCAGGAGCGGGATCAATGAAAGCCAACGCGAGTGTTTTCTGCCTGCTGTTCACCCTGGCGCTGATCCCCGGGGCTCGTGCCGACGATCCGCCAACCCCGGACGCCACCCCGACGATCAACCCGCAAGTGGTCGATAAACTCATCGATATGGGCACTTACCTACGCAGTCTGCCGACGTTTCAGGTCGACGCCGAAGTGTCCCGGGATACCGTTCTGGAGTCTGGCCAGAAGATCAAGACCGAAGCCTCGACTGTCTTGAAAGTGGTGGGTCGCGATCGGATGTATGCCAAAACGGAAGGCGATGTTCGAACGCGAGAGTTCTTCTACAACGGCAAGAAACTGACCCAGTATTCACCGTTTCTCAAGTACTACACCACCGTGGATGCACCGCCTGAAGTCTCCGATACGCTGCACTTGATAGAAAACCATTACGGGATTCAGGTGCCCATGGAGGACCTGTTTCTGTTTGGCAGCGATCAGGCACAGATCGATGCGCTGAAAGAGGCGCTGTACGTCGGCCCGTCGACGATCAAGGGGCAGTTGTGTGATCACCTGGCCTTTCGGCAGGAGGGCGTTGACTGGCAGTTGTGGATCACCCGATCCGACAAGCCACTGCCGTGCAAACTGGTGATCACCACCACCGATGAACCGGGTTTTCCGGAATACAGCGCGGTGTATCGCTGGAACCTGAAGCCGGGCATCAAGAACTCGATCTTCACCTTCGCGCCGGCTAAAGGCGACGTGGCGATTCCGTTGAAGAAAGCCAGTGATCAGGGAGGGGAATGACATGAACAGGACGATGTCGTGGAGCCTGTTGTTATCGCTCGCAACCACTTCGGTACTGACGCTGAGCCTGGTCACTTATGTGGATGCCCGACCCCAGCGCGCCCAAGGGCAAGCCAGGGCATCGGTCAATCGTGCGCCGCCGCCCAGTGCCCAAAGGGCTCAGCGCGTCAACACCGGCAATACCGCGCAACGCGCTACCAACGTCAATGCGGGCAATCGGGTCAATGCCGGCAATAGAGTCAACTCTGGGAATCGGGCGAATGCCGGTAACACAGTCAACTCTGGAAATCGGGCGAATGCCGGTAACACAGTCAACTCTGGAAATCGGGCCAATACCGGCAACACGGTCGGCAACCGAACCAACATCAACAACAGCACCCGTAACGTCAACATCGACAACAGCCGCGACGTGGACATCGACGTAGACGGCCAAGGCCGCTATGGCTACGACGATCACTACCATCCGATTGCCGCGGCGGTGGCCGTCACCGCAACGGTCGCGGTGACAGCGGCGGTGGTCGGGTCGATCTTCACGCCAGCGCAATTGCCCCCCAGTTGCGTGCAAGTCATCCAGTACAACACGGCTTACATGCAGTGCGGTTCAACCTGGTATCAACCGCAGTATCAGGGCAGCGATGTGACTTATGTCGTGGTTAATGCGCCTTGAGTCGGGGGGGCGTTCCGGCTGCTTGATTTTAGAGGAGACGCAGCATGGAACGATTCACGGGGGGTTGCCTGTGCGGCAACGTCCGAATTGAGGCGTCAGGACTCCCGTATCGGGTCGGCCTTTGTCACTGTCTCGACTGCCGCAAGCATCATGGGGCGCTTTTTCATGCTAGCGCGATATTCCCTCAGAGCGCGGTGGCGATCGAAGGCGAAACACGCGACTACGCCGGGCGGTTTTTCTGTCCCCGCTGCGGCTCGTCCGTTTTTGCACGCACCGACGACGAAATCGAAGTGAACCTGGGGTCCCTGGATGCCCCTGACCAACTGATGCCAACCTACGAAAGCTGGATCATGCGTCGTGAGTCCTGGTTGCCGCCGTTTCCGCTCACAAAACGATACGAGCGCGATCGTGATGCCACGGGTCGCTTTGAGGAATAGGTGCCAATACATGAACCGGACCTGGAGCGCTGCGTGAAAGTGGGCGTGATTTCCGATACCCATGGCTTGCTCCGCGCCGAAGCCCTTGCTGCACTGCAGGGGTGTGAGCGGATTATTCATGCGGGCGACATCGGCAATCCCGACATTCTCGATCAACTGGCGTCAATAGCCCCGCTGCACGTGGTCCGCGGGAACAATGATCTGGACGCCATTTGGGCGGAAAATCTCGCCGACTGCCTATGTTTCGACCTGAACGGATGGCAGACCTTGCTGGTACATGACAGTGCCGATGTCCCCGCCGTGCTTGATGCAGGCATCAAGCTGGTGATCACCGGCCATTCGCACAAGCCCCGCATAGAATGGCGCGGCGAACAGCTCTACCTCAATCCCGGCAGCGCGGGACGCCGGCGTTTCAAGCTGCCGGTGACGCTGGCTCTGCTTGAGGTGTTTGAGACCTCAATTGAGCCGCGCCTGGTCTCGCTACTGGAATGACTTTTCCCTGGATGGTAGTTTTTTCTGAGTTTTCCAGCCGCTATATACTCGACGGCCCCTTTACCACCCCATGCATGAGATCCCCATGGCAAACCACGACCTCACCTTTGTCCCCGACCCCGATCCGCAATCCATCTCCTCGGATGTCGCCGGTTTCGGCGGCCTACTGGTCTCCACTCAGATCCCCACCCGCGCCGACGGCAGTCTGGAATTGGGCGACATCGCCCTGCAAAGCGAGTGCGCGCTGCAGGCGCTCAAAGTTGCGCTGGAGCACGCCGGCAGTTCCATGGACCGGGTTCTGCATCTGACCATCTACCTCACCGACATGGCCGACCGCGCCGCCTTCAACGAGGTCTACCAGCGCTTCTTCGCCAAGCCCTGGCCGGTTCGGGCCGCCGTTGGCGTGGCCTCCCTGGCGGTTGAAGGCATGCGCGTGGAAGTCACCGCGATGGCGGCCAAGGGCTGAGTCCGCGGGCTTGACCGGCGGCCTCGCTCAACGAGCGGGCGCCGCCGGGCGGGTTGGCAAAGACTGCTTCAAGGATGGCTTTTATTGGCCGTCTACGAGGCGAGGCAGCCCCAAGGGATCAAACTCGCGCAATGACTCAGGCAATAGCTCATCAGGAAAACCCTGGTACGACACCGGGCGCAAAAAGCGTTCAATCGACGTCATGCCAACCGAGGTGAAGCGGCTGTCCGACGTTGCAGGAAACGGTCCACCGTGGATGGTGGCGAAAGACACCTCCTGAGGATGCGCGAAGGCGTTGACAACGATTCGCCCGGTGCGCCGCTCCAGGACCGGCAGCAAGCGATGAGCCAATGGCATATCGCGCTCATCAAGATGCATGGCGGCGCTGAGCTGGCCCTTGAGCGAGCGAGCGACGGCGATCAGTTCATCCTCATCCTTGACGTTCACCAGCAGTGCTGAAGGACCGAATACTTCTTGCGCAAGTACCGTCTCGGTCAGGAAGCGTTGACCGTCGACCTCATGCAACACCGATTGGCCATCAACATCAGCGTTGGATAGCGAGCCTTCGGCGACGCGACTTGCACCAACGCTCTCCATTGTGGCTAGGCCGTTCAAGTAGGAGGCATGAATACCCGGCGTCAGCATGGTGCGCGCCGATGCTTCGGTGACGCGCTTGATCATGGCGGCGCGCAGCGCTTCAAAGCCAGCCCCTTTGATGGCGAAGAGGATGGCAGGTCTGAGGCAGGCTTGCCCCACATTGACCAGCATGCGCTCGACAAAGCCATCACCGATTTGCGCGCCACGCGCGGCCAGCGCATAGGGCAGGATGAACGTGGGGTTGACGCTGGTCATCTCGGTGAATACGGGAATGGGGTCGGGGCGTTGCTGCGCACGCCGGTACAGCGCCATGCCGCCATGCTCCGAGCCGGTGAACGTCACAGCCTTGATCAACGGATGATCGACCAAGGCTTCGCCGATCGTGTTGCCGCTGCCACGTACCATCGAGAAAACACCCTCTGGCAGTCCGTTCTCTTGCACCGCCTTGCGGATGGCACGCGCCTGAATTTCTGATGCGCCGGGATGAGCGTTATGCGCCTTCACGATGACGGTCGCGCCGGCTGCCAACGCTGAAGCGGTATCGCCACCTGCGACCGAATATGAAATGGGAAAGTTGCTCGCACCGAAAATAGCCACAGGGCCGATCGCCATTTTCTGAAGTCGATGATCCATGCGTGGGCGGGGTTGACGATGAGGCTGTGCCGGATCGATGGCCAACTGGAGGAAGCGTCCTTTGCGTACGACATCCGCAAATTGGCGAAACTGGGTGGCGGCTTTTGCCGCTTCGCCCTCAAGCTGAGTCTCAGGCAGGCCCGTTTCGAGCGCGGCCCGTGCGGCAAGCTCATGGCGGACAGCGTCGAGATTGTCGGCAATGCTTTCCAGGAACGCCGCGCGCCGGGTGAGCGAGGTATGGCTGTAACGGTCAAATGCTTCGTCGGCGAGCGTCGCAGCCTGGTCGACTTCCGCCACGCCACCGAATGCGAAATCCGGTTCGATCAACTGGTTGGATGCGGGGTTGAGTGCCTTCATGGTCCCTTCAGTGGCCGAGACTTCGTTTGCACCAATGATGAGGTTTCCAGTCAATTTCATGGCGTGTTACCCCTGCTGTGCCAGAGACGCGATCAGCTCGTCCGTCGCCACAATGGCGTGGGCGAACGTGGGGCCGTTGAGTTCATGCGCGGCCTGCATCATTTCCGGCTTGAAGGCAGCGGTCGCATCACGCACCAGTGTGACGTGGTAACCGAGTTCCACGGCGTAGCGCGCTGTTGCCTCGATGCAGGTATTCGCCAGCAGGCCAACGATGATCACGTGCGTGATGCCTTTCTGCTTGAGGCGAAAATCAAGGTCGGTATTGGCAAATCCGCTCGAGCCCCAATGTTCCTGAACGACGATGTCGCCATCCTTTGGCGCGAAATCGGGGTGCCATTCGCCACCCCATTCCCCGCGTGCGAAGTGATGCATGTGCATGACCTTGCATTGTGTGGGGCTTGGATGATCCCAGCCTTCGTAGTCGCCTTGCTCCCAACGGCGGTGCGGTACGATGACCACCGGAATATCGAGTGCACGGACGGCGCGGTCGAGGGCGCGCAGATTGTCGAGCAGGCCGACTTGCTCGGCAATCGGCTCGATCAAGGGGTAGACCTTTCCGCCTTCCGACAGGAAATCATTGTAAGGATCGACCAGCAGATATGCGGTTCTGTTGAGGGGATAAATGGCTTTGGACATGGCGATTTTCTCCAGGGATTTGGGATGACCCGTGCCGAGGGCTTGCTCTGGCATGCTGTTGATATGATAATCATAGCAACTGTAGAAGAGGCAAGTCCTTATGTCGGTAAACACAAGTGCTGTTCAAACCCTGTGCCCGATTGCACGGGCTGAGGCGGTCGTGGGGGACCGCTGGACCGTATTGGTCCTGCGTGAGTTGTTCATGGGGAGCCATCGATTCGACGAGATCCAGGCGCAGACCGGAGGAACCCCGCAAATGGTCGCCGCACGTCTGAAAAATATGGAGGCTGACGGGCTCGTCGCACGCCGTCCTTACAACGAGCGGCCGCCACGCTACGAATATCACCTCACCCCGAAAGGGCAGGCGTTCTATTCGGTGGTCCTTGCGCTGCGGGCGTGGGGAGAAACCTGGTGCAAGTCGCCGGAAGAGGCGTTGGCGGTCGTTTATACCCACAAAACCTGTGGCCAACCCGCAGGGCTAGGGCCGCTTTGCGAACATTGCGGCGAACTCTTGCGCCGTGAAGAGCTGATCAGCGAGCCGAGCGCCGCCTATATCGAAGAACGCAACGCACGGCGCGAGGCTTTCAAGGGGAATCGAATCCAGCAGTAAGGAGGGAATCCACAGTACTCGTTGCCCGCTGAACTTGTTGGTCAGCATGGTAGGACGAGCGCACCAGAGGACCGGACGCAACGTTCTTGAAGCCCATCCGCGTACCTTCCTCGGCGAACCAGGCGAACACGTCGGGGTGGACGAAACGCTGGACCGGCAAGTGACTGCGCGACGGTTGCAGGTATTGGCCGAGGGTGAGCATGTCGACATCGTGCTCACGCATGCGCTGCATGACTTCGATGACTTCCTCGTCGGTCTCGCCAAGGCCCAGCATCAGGCCGGATTTGGTCGGTACATGCGGGACCATTAGCTTGAACTTCTGCAGCAGATCCAGTGACCACTCGAAATCCGAACCCGGCCGCGCGGCTTTGTACAGGCGCGGGACGGTCTCCAGATTATGGTTGAACACATCGGGTGGCTCAGTGGCGGTGATCGCCAGGGCGACGTCCATGCGGCCGCGGTAATCCGGCACCAAAGTTTCCAGTTGCACACCCGGCGACAGCTTGCGGATTTCGCGCAGGCAATCGACGAAATGCTGGGCGCCGCCGTCGCGCAAGTCGTCGCGGTCCACCGAGGTGATCACCACGTACTTCAAGCGCAGATCCGCGATGGCCACGGCGAGGTTCATCGGCTCGTCGGCGTCCAGCGGTTTCGGCCGGCCGTGGCCGACGTCGCAGAACGGGCAACGGCGGGTGCAGATGTCACCCATGATCATGAAGGTCGCCGTGCCACCGGAAAAACACTCACCGAGGTTCGGGCAGGAGGCTTCTTCACAGACGCTGTGCAGTTTGTGTTTGCGCAGCAACTGTTTGATCCGGTCGACCTCGGGGGAGATCGGAATGCGTACGCGAATCCAGTCGGGTTTGCGTGGGAACTCATCGGTCGGGATGATCTTCACCGGAATTCGCGCAACCTTTTTTGCACCGCGCAGTTTTACGCCGATTTCCATTTTTACCGGCACTTTGCCGGTCGTTTCCACAAGAGTACTCATGTCGTTTTTCCTTTAGCGCGAGCGGGGGGGCGGCCGGCACTTTGTAGCAGCTGTCGAGCTTGCGAGGCTGCGTTCGGCTGCGCAGCAGTCGTAAAACCTGAGTGCGAGGTTTTTCTGAAACACCGCATCGTCTGATTTCACGACTGCTTCGCAGCCGAACGCAGGCTTCGCCAGCTGCTACAAAGTGCGGGCCTGCCTCCCGCTGCGGATCAGTCGCGGTAGACAGGGAAATCAGAGCACATCGCGGCAGCCTGTCTGGCGACGTTGGCCTCGACATCGGCATCGCCGAGGTGATCGAGAATGTCGCAGATCCAGCCCGCCAGCTCGATGCTCTGGGCTTCCTTGAAACCACGGCTGGTGATCGCTGGCGTGCCGATGCGCAGGCCAGAGGTCACGAACGGCGATTGCGGATCGTTCGGTACGGCGTTCTTGTTCACGGTGATGCCGGCACGACCGAGGGCAGCGTCGGCGTCTTTGCCGGTCAGGCCCTGACGAATCAGGCTGACCAGGAACAGGTGGTTGTCGGTACCGCCCGACACGACGTCGTAGCCTCGATCAATAAAGACTTTTGCCATCGCCTGGGCGTTACGGATCACTTGCGCCTGATAGGACTTGAAGGCCGGCTCCAGCGCTTCTTTGAAGCACACAGCCTTGGCCGCGATGACATGCATCAACGGGCCACCCTGACCGCCGGGGAATACCGCAGCGTTGAGTTTTTTCTCCAGTTCCGGATTGGCCTTGGCCAGGATCAGGCCGCCGCGCGGACCGCGCAGAGTCTTATGGGTTGTGGTGGTGACGACATCGGCAAAGGGAATCGGGTTCGGGTACAGACCAGTCGCTACCAGCCCGGCAACGTGGGCCATATCAACAAACAGGTAAGCACCGACCTTGTCGGCAATCGCCCGGAAGCGTGGGAAGTCCAGGGTCTTCGAGTAAGCGGAGAAACCGGCGATGATCATTTTCGGCTGGTGCTCGACGGCCAGGCGTTCGACTTCGTCGTAATCGATCAGCCCGGTCGCGGTGTCGATGCCGTACTGAACGGCGTTATACAACTTGCCGGAAAAGCTGACTTTGGCGCCGTGGGTCAGGTGACCGCCGTGGGCCAGGCTCATGCCCAACACGGTGTCGCCGGCTTGCAGCAACGCCAGATAGACCGCCGCGTTGGCCTGGCTGCCGGAGTGCGGCTGGACGTTGGCGTAATCGGCGCCGAACAGCTGTTTGGCGCGGTCGATGGCCAATTGTTCGACCACGTCGACGTGTTCGCAGCCGCCGTAATAGCGCCTGCCCGGATAGCCTTCGGCGTACTTGTTGGTCAGGCCGCTGCCTTGCGCTTCCATCACCCGTTGACTGGTGTAGTTTTCCGAAGCGATCAGCTCGATGTGATGCTCTTGACGTGCGTCTTCGGCGTTCATCGCTGCCAGCAGTTCGTCGTCGTAGCCTTTGATCTGGTCGTGCTTGCTGAACATGGTGGAGTCCTCTGTTGTTCTTGGATGGATAGACGTACACCTGTAGGAGCTGCCGAGTGAAACGAGCTGCGATCTTTTGATTTTTAGAATCCAAGATCAAAAGATCGTCCGAACGCGGCCCGAACCTTCGGCAGCTCCTACAGGGTTAAGCGGTGTTTTCAGGCGTCCTGGTAGTCCGCAATCGACGGGCAGGCGCAGATCAGGTTGCGGTCGCCAAACACGTTGTCGACCCGACCTACAGGCGGCCAGTATTTGGCGTCGATCAAGGTTTCGAGTGGGTACACCGCTTGCTCACGGCTGTACGGATGCGTCCACTCGCCAACGATTTCCGCCGCGGTGTGCGGGGCGTTTTTCAGGGGGTTGTCGTCCTTGTCCAACGTGCCGTTTTCCACCGCGCGGATTTCTTCGCGGATGCGGATCATGGCGTCGCAGAAGCGGTCCAGTTCTTCCCTGGATTCGCTTTCGGTCGGCTCGATCATCAGCGTGCCGGCCACCGGGAACGACATGGTCGGGGCGTGGAAACCGAAGTCGATCAGGCGCTTGGCGACGTCATCGACGCTGATGCCGCTGCTGTCTTTCAGCGGACGCAGATCGAGGATGCATTCGTGTGCCACCAGGCCGTTGCTGCCGGTGTAGAGCACCGGGTAGTGCTCTTCGAGGCGACGGGAAATGTAGTTGGCATTGAGGATCGCCAGTTGCGATGCGCGTTTCAGCCCGGCGCCACCCATCATCCGAATGTACATCCAGGTAATCGGCAAAATGCTCGCGCTGCCGAACGGTGCCGCGCAGACCGCGCCTTCTTTGCGCTCCATGGTCCCGTGACCCGGGAGGAAAGGCGTCAGGTGCGATTTGACGCCAATCGGGCCAACGCCCGGGCCGCCACCGCCGTGGGGAATGCAGAAGGTTTTGTGCAGGTTCAGGTGCGACACGTCGCCGCCGAACTTGCCCGGCGCGCAGAGGCCGACCATCGCGTTCATGTTGGCGCCGTCGATGTACACCTGGCCGCCGTTGTCGTGAATGATGCCGCAGATTTCGCGGATGCCTTCTTCGAACACGCCGTGGGTCGACGGGTAGGTGATCATCAGCGCGGCGAGGTGTTCTCGGTGCTCGATGGCCTTGGCGCGCAGGTCTTCGATGTCGACGTTGCCGCGGGCATCGCAGGCGGTCACCACCACGCGCATGCCGGCCATGTTGGCGGTGGCCGGGTTGGTGCCGTGGGCCGAGGACGGGATCAGGCAGATGTCGCGACGGTCTTCGCCACGGCTCTGGTGATAAGCGCGGATCGCCAGCAGACCGGCGTATTCACCTTGCGAACCGGCGTTCGGTTGCAGCGAGATCGCGTCGTAACCGGTGGCGGCGCAGAGCATCGCTTCCAGCTCGTCGGTCAGCTGCTGGTAGCCGGCGCTTTGCGCGGCCGGGGCGAACGGGTGCAGGGCGCCGAATTCAGCCCAGGTCACCGGGATCATTTCGCTGGCGGCGTTGAGTTTCATGGTGCAGGAACCCAGCGGGATCATGGTGCGATCCAGGGCCAGGTCCTTGTCGGCGAGCTTGCGCAGGTAGCGCATCAGCTCGGTTTCCGAGTGATAACGGTTGAACACCGGGTGGCTGAGGATTGGCGACTGGCGCACCAGGGCGGCCGGGATCGCGCTTTGCACGGTTGCAGCCAATGCCGCGAAGTCCGGCAGGGGCTTGCCGTCGGCCAGCAGGGCCCACAGGGTTTCCACGTCGGCTTGCGAAGTGGTTTCGTCGAGGGACAGGCCCAGACGCTCAGCATCGACCACGCGCAGATTGATCTGTTTTGTACGTGCTTTTTCGTGCAATGCGGCAGTGTTGGCGCCGGTCATGATCGTCAGGGTGTCGAAGAAGTTTTCCTGTTCGACGCTCAGGCCCAGTGCGCTCAAGCCTTGGGCCAGAATAGCGGTCAGGTGATGCACGCGGTTGGCGATCTGCGTCAGGCCTTTTGGCCCGTGGTACACGGCGTACATGCTGGCGATGTTGGCCAGCAAGACTTGCGCGGTGCAGATGTTGCTGGTGGCCTTCTCGCGACGGATGTGTTGCTCGCGGGTCTGCATCGCCAGGCGCAGGGCCGGCTTGCCGAAACGGTCCACGGAGACACCGACCAAACGGCCCGGCATGTCGCGCTTGAACGCATCCTTGGTGGAGAAATACGCTGCGTGTGGACCACCGAAGCCCAGCGGCACGCCGAAGCGTTGCGCGCTGCCGATGGCGACGTCGGCGCCGAATTCACCCGGCGGGGTGAGCACGGTCAGGGCCAGCAGGTCGGCGGCGACCGCGACCAGCGCATTGACGGCGTGGAAACGTTCGGTCAGTTCGCGGTAGTCGAATACATCACCGTTGCTCGCCGGGTATTGCAGCAGGGCGCCGAAGAACGGCGTCACGTCCGTCAGTTCGCGCTCGTCACCGACGACCACGTCGATGCCCAACGGCTCGGCACGGGTGCGCAGTACATCGAGGGTTTGCGGGTGGCAATGCACCGAGGCGAAGAACGCGTGGCTGCCCTTGTTCTTGCTCAGGCGTTTGCAGAAGGTCATCGCTTCGGCGGCGGCGGTGGCTTCATCCAGCAGCGAGGCGTTGGCGATCGGCAGGCCGGTGAGGTCGCTGATCAGGGTCTGGAAGTTCAGCAGCGCTTCGAGACGGCCTTGGGAAATCTCCGGTTGGTATGGGGTGTAGGCGGTGTACCAGGCCGGGTTTTCCAGCAGGTTGCGCAGGATCGGCGACGGCGTGTGCGTGCCGTAGTAGCCCTGGCCGATGTAGGTCTTGAACAGCTGGTTTTTGCCGGCGATGGATTTGATCAAGGCCAGGGCGTCGGCTTCACTCAGGCCGTCTTCGAGGCCGAGGACGCTGGTGCCCTTGATGCTGTCGGGGATGACGCTGGCGCTCAGGGCTTCCAGGGAGTCGAAGCCGAGGCTGTTGAGCATGGCTTGCTCGTCGCCAGCGCGCGGGCCAATGTGGCGGGCGATGAATTCGTTGCGGGTGTCGAGGAGGGTGGTCATACGCAAATCCTCAAGCGTCGTCGTTGGTCAGGCGCTCGTAAGCGGCCTGGTCGAGCAGGGCGTCCATTGCACGCGTGTCGCTGGGGCGCATACGGAAGAACCAGCCCTCACCCAGTGCGTCTTCGTTGATCAATTCGGGAGAGCTTTCCAGCGTCGAATTCACCTCGACCACTTCGCCGTCCAGCGGCATGTACACGCTGCTGGCAGCTTTCACCGACTCGAGCACCGCTACTTCATCGCCAGCGCCGAAGGTGCGCAGCTCAGGCATCTGAACGAAGACCACGTCACCCAGCGCCTGCTGGGCATAAGCGGTGATCCCCACAGTGATCAGGCCATCGCTCTCAAGACGCAGCCATTCGTGATCGACGGTAAAACGCAATTCGCTCATATCAACTCCTCATTGTTCAGACTCATCCACTGCTGGTGGCGGATGGCGATTGGCAGGCTCGTGCCGGGCAGCGAGCGTGGCTTGAGGGTTGAAAGCAAGGGCGGTGCCAATCTTATTTATTTATTAAAAATCAATGAGTTGAGATGTTTTTAGCAGGATTGGTGCGCAGCTTCCGTATTGAAATCAATACAGACATGCGCAGAGGAGGGAGCGAAGTCTATGGCAGACACGTCGAGAGGGTTTTGTCTTGATTTCGATACGCTGTATCGATTTTAAGACGCCTATCTCCGTGGGAGCGAGCCTGCTCGCGAAGAGGGAGTGTCAGTCGATATTTATGTCGCCTGTCACACCGCTTTCGCGAGCAGGCTCGCTCCCACAGGGTCAGTGTTGGTGGCGGGATTGTGTTCCGGTAGAGGCTTCACGGCTTGTTCGGAATGCCGTATTTACGCAGCCGGATAGCGATGGCACTGTGCGAGGTTTGCAGGCGTGCCGCCAGTAAACGGCTGGAGGGATAACTGCTGTAAAGCTGCTCCAGCAAATTCTTTTCAAACCCTTCGACGGCATCCTCCAGGCTGCCGACCTCGCCGTCGTTTTTGCGCTCGACGGCGGTGCGGGCGATGTCGAGGTCGTCGATGTCCACCAGCGGGTTTTCGCAAATGGCAGCGGCGCGGAAGATCACGTTTTGCAGTTGCCGCACATTGCCCGGCCAGCGGTTGCCGAGCAATGCCGGATAGGTCCCGGGCGCCAGGCGACAGACCGGACGCTGGATCTGCGCGCACGCCTGCTGCATGAAGTGGTTGGCCATCAACAGGATGTCGTGACCGCGCTCGCGCAACGGTGGCACTTGCAGGTTGAGCACATTGAGGCGGTAGAACAGGTCCTCGCGAAAGCTGCCTTCGCTGACCATTTTTTCCAGATCACGGTGGGTCGCGCTGAGGACCCGCACGTTGACCTTGACCTCACGATCGCCACCCACCCGACGGAAGCAGCCGTCGCTTAAAAAGCGCAGCAACTTGGCTTGCAGGTAGGGCGACATTTCGCCGACTTCGTCGAGGAACACCGTGCCCTGGTCGGCCAGTTCCAGCAGGCCGAGTTTGCCGCCGCGCTGGGCACCGGTGAAGGCGCCCGCGGCATAGCCGAACAGCTCGCTTTCGGCGAGGCTCTCCGGCAGTGCCGCGCAGTTCAGGGCCAGAAAGGGTGAGTCATGCCGTGCGCTGATCGCGTGGCAGGCGCGGGCGACCAACTCTTTCCCGGTGCCGGTTTCGCCCTGAATCAGCAGCGGTGCGTCGAGTGTTGCCACGCGCTGGGCACGGGCCTTGAGGGTCCGAATCGCCGGTGACTCGCCGAGCAGCGCGTCGAAACCTTCGGCATGGTCATGATGCAGCGCCGAGAGGCGTTCACCGATGCGGTTCGGTTGATACAGGGTCAGCAGGGCGCCAGCATCGGTGATCGGCATGGCGTCCAGCAGCAGCGTCTGGCCACCGAGGCTGACCTCATGCATGGGCAGGCGAAAACCGTGTTCGATCAATGTGCGTTGCAAGGCGGGATCATCGAAGAGCGCCGTCAATGGCTCACCGGCCGGTTCTCGACCGCACAGAGAAATCAGCGCTGGATTGGCCAGCAGCACATGACCACGCTCATCCACCGCCAACACCGGGTCGGTGCTGGCAGCCAGCAAGGCATCGAGTTGCAAGCGTCGGCGCTGCCCCGGGAGGATGTCGACCATCGTCACCGCTTGCACGCCCCGCACCCCAAGAAAAGCCTCGCGCAACTCCTCCAGCACATCGGTGCCGAGGGTGGGCGCATCGATGTAAACGTTGGGCGGTACCATCTCGACGGCATCCAGGTTGAAACGGCGCCCACCGAGCAGGGCCAGCACTTCCTGGGTGATGCCGACTCGGTCGATGAAGGTGACGTGGATGCGCATAGGTGGCCTGCAAGGGTTACGAACAGAGTGAGTATGACCGGCACCAGCAGTGTCTGTCAGGTGGTGCCGGTGGTGCGCGAACAGGCGGCCAGATCCTCAAGGAACGCCTGAAGGATCGGCGGCGGGGCAGTGCCCCGTCGGGTGATCACGTCGAACGGCGACATCAGTTGCAAGCTGGTGGGCGCCAGTTGGTGCATCTCGCCGGTCTTGATCCACTGGGCGGCGAAGTGCATCGGCAGAAAGCCCAGATAGGCGCCGGAGATCAGCAGAATGGCCAAAGCCTCGATGTTGTCCACGGTCGCGGCGGCCTTGCTGACGCCCAGGTGCTCCAGGTCGTATTGCTGCATGTAACCCCTGACGACAATCCGGCTCGCGGCAATCTCTTCGAGCAGTTCGTCGCCCTCGGCCTTGCTGCCATACAGCGGATGCCGCCGCCCGCAATACAACCCCAGTGCTTCCTGATACAGCGGTGAGTGCAGCAGGCCCGGAACGTAGATCGGGAAGTGCCCGATGGCCAGGTGCAGGCGGCCATCGAGTACGCGTTCTTCCAGTTCCGCGGGGGTGCCGACGTACACGTTCAGGTGCACATCATGCCCTCTGGATACGAAGCGCTGGGTGGTGCGCGGCAGTGGAGAATCGGGGTCGGTAATGGTGGTGTCGATGATCCCCAGATTGAGCTTGCCGCTGATGTGCTGCTTGAGCACGTCAGCGTCCATGCAGAAATTTTCGACCGCCGAGAGCAGACGCTGAGTGGCTTCGTGGATCGCCACGCCTTGCTCAGTCAGGCGAAAGCCGCTGCGCCCGCGTTGACAGAGCTTGACCCCTAGCCGGGTTTCCAGATGAGTCATCTGTTCGCTGATGGTTGATTGGCCGGCATTCAACGCCGCCTGCGCGGCGGAAAAGCCCCCGCACCTGACAATCGTGGCAAACACCCTGAGCAGTTTCAGATCGACATCGTGCAGCGGGATCACCTTGAACCTCCCGCGTGTGGATGCATCGGTAATGCCGATATGAGTATCTGATGTTTAGCATTTTTTCCACGAAAACCTGCGCCCATAGTCATTTCAACGGCGGTCGCCTTCCAAGTCCGCCAGCTGATAACAAGAATTGGAGATGCCTGAAATGTCGAACAACGGTTATGAATCCGGTCGCCTGAACCTGCCATTCGTGGGTCACTGCACCTTTGGCAAATCCCCGGTGTGCACCGATTGGGATGCATTGGATGCGGACGTGGCGGTCCTCGGCGTGCCCAACGACATGGGCACCCAGTGGCGTTCCGGCGCACGCTTCGGACCACGCGGCATTCGTGAGGCATCGACCCTGTTTTCCTTCGGCCATGCCGGCGCCTACGACCACGAAGACGACGTCATGTACTTGACCGCCGCCGATGTGCGCATGGTCGATGTGGGTGACGCCGATATCGTGCACACCGACATGGTCACCAGTAACGAGAACACCGAGTACGCCGTGCGCAAGATTCTGGATGCCGGCGTCATGCCGGTTGTACTCGGTGGCGATCACTCGGTTCACGCGCCGGTGATCAAGGCGTTCGAGGGCCGTGGCCCGATCCACATCATCCACTTCGACGCGCACCTGGACTTCGTCGATGAACGTCATGGCGTTCGCTACGGCCATGGCAACCCGCTGCGCCGCGCGTCGGAAATGAACCACATTGTCGGCATGACCCAGATGGGTATCCGCAACGTGTCTTCGTCCAATCGCGATGACTACGAAGCGGCCCATGCGGCCGGCTCGAAGATCCTTTCGGTCCGTGATGTGCGCCGCCTCGGCGTCGAAGGTGTGCTGGCGTTGATCCCGCAGAACATCAACTACTACATCACCATCGACATCGACGGTTTCGACCCGTCCATCGCCCCTGGCACCGGCACCCCAAGTCACGGCGGCTTCCTCTATTACGAAGTGCTGGAAATCATCCAGGCCCTGGCCAAACGCAGCAAAGGCAACATCGTTGGCATGGATCTGGTGGAGGTTGCACCGGTCTATGACCCTTCCGGCATGACCTCGATTCTGGCGGCGCAACTGCTGCTCAACAGCATCGGTTTCATCTTCCACGAGCGGGCTCAAGCTCGGCAAGTCACGAGCGAAACCACCACGGCCACGGCGTGATCCGACCGCCGCACAGAGGGAATAAAAATGGACACGATCGTTAAGCAGTATCTCCAGAAATTTGGTGTATCCGAAGCCACCCAGACCTTCCTCAGCAAGGTTCAGAGGATGTTCATCGGTGGCGCCTTTGTCGAGGCCAGCGACGGGCAGACATCCGATGTTATCGAGCCGTCGACCGAGGGCCTGATCACGCGCATTCCGATGGGCACCACACAGGATCTGGATCGCGCCGTGCAAGCCGCCCGGGCACAGTTTGACGGTGGCGCCTGGCGTCAGGCCAAACCGGCAGAACGCGAGCGGATGATGCAACGCCTGGCGGACTTGATTGAAAGCAACGCCGCCGAACTGGCGGAAATCGAATCGATCGACATGGGCAAGTCAGTCGCCTTCGCGCGGGATGTCGATATCCAGGGTACGGTCGATACGCTGCGTTATTTCGCCGGTTGGGCGACCAAGCTGCATGGCCGAACCGTTGAACCGTCGCTGCCGGGCAATTACCTGGCCTATACGCGCAAGGAAGCGGTAGGTGTGGTCGGGGCCATCGTGCCCTGGAACTTCCCGCTGCAAACCATGGCCTGGAAGCTCGGCGCGGCGCTGGCAACCGGTTGCACCGTGGTGGTGAAACCCGCCGAATTGACCTCGCTGTCGGCCTTGCGCTTTGCCGAACTGGTTCAGGAAGCCGGCATCCCGGACGGGGTGATCAACATCGTGACCGGACGCGGCAGCGTGATCGGTGCGGCGATGGCCACGCACCCCGGTATCGACAAGCTCACCTTCACCGGCTCGACCCCGGTCGGCCGTACCGTCGGCCGCGCCGCGCTGGACGAAATGAAGCGACTAACCCTCGAACTCGGAGGAAAATCACCGGTAATCGTATTGGCCGATGCCGACGTGCCGGCCGCCGCCCAGGCCATTGCCAACGGCGTGTTTTTCAACTCGGGTCAGGTGTGCGATGCCGGTACGCGGGCCTATATTCATCGCAGCGTCTACGACGAATTCCTGCGCGAACTGATCGCCTACACCCGCACGCTGAAAATCGCACCGGGTCTGGATCCAGACTGCTTCATCAGCCCGTTGGTCTCGGCGTTGCAGAAGGAGCGAGTGACCGATTACATCGAAACCGGCAAGCAAGAAGGTGCCGAACTGGTCTACGGCGGCCAGCCTGTCGAAGGCCCCGGTTTCTTCGTCGAACCGACCATTTTTGCCCATTGCCGCAACGACATGCGCATCGTCCAGGAAGAGATCTTCGGTCCGGTGCTGGTCACCGCACCGTTCGACGATGAAGAAGAGGCCTTGGCCCTGGCCAATGACTCGCCTTACGGCCTGGCGGCGGCACTGTATTCCAATGACCTTGGAAAGGTGCACAGCCTGATCCCACGGTTGAAAGCGGGTTCGGTCTACGTCAACGCCCACGGCACCCTCGACCCGTCGATGCCGTTCGGTGGCTACAAGCAGTCCGGATTCGGCAAGGATCTGGGTGCGGAGCAGCTCGATTACCTGCTGGAGACCAAGGCGGTCTGGATCACACTTCCCTGAGTCAAGGCTGACTCAAATCCCATGTGGGAGCGAGCCTGCTCGCGAAGATGCCGGCACATTCAGCATCAATGTCGCCTGACACATCGCCTTCGCGAGCAGGCTCGCTCCCACAGGGGTGTACACCAAAACAATGCAGTTATCTCGTCATGATCTTCCAACAATAAGAGACCATCATGAACACTAACGCCAAGTCAGCCCTGAGCGTGTCGGTCCTGGACGACAAACCCGTCGTCGAAAGCCATTCAATTGACTTCATCCCGGAGAGCGAGCGCACCGACAAACTGTCTAGCCAAGGCCCGTTCTGGTTCCTCGGCAATTTCACTTTCTTCACCATGACCATCGGCTTCGTCGGACCGAGCGTCGGCCTGACCGCGCTCTGGACCACACTGGCCGGCACGCTGGGCATCATGTTCGGCACGCTGTTCATGGCCTTTCACGGTTCGCAAGGTCCGCACCTTGGCCTGCCGCAAATGATCCAGTCCCGTGCGCAGTTCGGCTATCGCGGTGTGATCCTGGTGCTGCTGGCGACGCTATTTGTGTTCGCCGGTTTCAACATCGTCAACCTGGTGTTGATGATGCAGGGGTTGCACACGTTATTCGGTTTCAACCCCGCAGTGATCGCGGTGGCGGTGACGATACCGGCGGCCGTATTGGCGATCCTCGGGCATGACTGGATGCACCGCAGTTTCAAATGGGCGTTGTACCTGTCGCTTCCGCTTTATGGCCTGGTGACGTTGGCCGTGCTGATGGGCTGGGTTCCCGATGCCGCGGTGCCGGTACTCGCGGCCGGTGAAGTGGCCCCCGCGCCGCTGGGCTTCAACTGGACCGGTTTCATTGCCCAGTTCGCAGCAGCGGCGAGTTACAACATCGCTTACGCCCCGTATGTGTCCGACTATTCGCGTTACCTGCCGAAGAACACTTCCTGCGGCAAACTGATCGCCGTGGTGTTCCTGGGTGCCTCGTTGTCCGGCGCATGGATGATCTCTGTCGGTGGCTGGCTGGCCGATCACCTGCACTCCACGGACGTGCTGGTGGCCCTTGGGCAAGTCGGCAACACCGTGTCGCCACTGATGGGAACTGTGGTGGTGGTTGTCACGATCCTGGCGTTCCTGCCGGTCATCGCCATGAACATCTACAGCGCGAAGTTGACCACGCTGACCTGCGTCGACTCCATCAAGCACATCGAGCCGACCCGCAAGGCACGCATTCTGGCGATTGGTTTCGTGATCCTGCTGCAACTGGGCGTGGCCCTGAGCATCCAGAGTTCGGGCAAAGGACTGTCAGTGTTGGGCATCTACCTGGTGGTGATGCTGTACTTCCTGGTGCCATGGACCTCGGTCAACCTGACCGACTACTTCTTCGTCCGCAAAGGCCGCTACGCCATCCCGCACTTCTTCATGCCCCACGGCAACATCTACGGCAGCTGGGGGCTGCGCGGCATCGCGGCGTATGCCATCGGCTTCATTTCGATGATCCCATTCTTCTACATCTACGATGGCGTTGAACAGCGTGAGGTCTATGTCGGCCCGCTCGCCAAAGCGCTCGGCAGCATCGATATCGCCTGGCTGGTCGGGCTGATCGTGTCAGGGCTGGTCTACTACTGGTTCAGCCGTTCAATCGACCTCAAGCGCGAAGAAGCCGTCATCCAGCACATCGAAAAAACATCCCCGCAATACACCACCGGCGACAAGTTGACCCTGCCTTCGTTGCACGTTTTCAACGAATCGGCGGTCCGGAGATAATCATGGCTACGCAAAAATACGACTACATCATCATCGGTGCTGGCTCGGCAGGTTGTGTGTTGGCCAACCGCCTCAGCGAAGACCCGGCCACCTCCGTGCTGGTACTGGAATTCGGCGGCAGCGATCGCAGTGTGGTGATCCAGATGCCGAGTGCATTTTCGATCCCGATGAACACCAAGAAGTACAACTGGCGCTACGAAACCGAGCCTGAGCCTTTCCTCAACGGACGTCGCATTCACTGCCCAAGGGGCAAGGTGCTGGGTGGCTCTTCGTCGATCAATGGCCTGGTGTATATCCGTGGCCACGCTTATGACTTTGACGAATGGGAGTCCCTCGGTGCAGAGGGCTGGGGCTATCGCAATTGCCTGCCGTATTTCAAACGGGCCGAACATTACGAGGAGGGCGGTGACGGCTATCGCGGCGGCACCGGCCCGTTGCACACCACCAACGGCAATCACATGAAAAACCCGTTGTACGGAGCCTGGGTCGAAGCCGGCGCAGAAGCAGGCTACATCAAGACCGATGACTGCAACGGCTACATGCAGGAAGGCTTCGGTGCCATGCACATGACGGTAAAAAACGGCGTACGCTGCTCCACGGCCAACGCTTACCTGCGTCCGGCCATGGGACGTCCGAACCTGACCGTGATCACCCATGCAATGACCCGTCAGATCATCCTTGAAGGCAAGCGAGCCGTCGGCGTCATGTATGACCACGAAGGCCAGACGCACCAGGTCTATTGCAACCGGGAAGTGCTCGTATCGTCCGGGCCCATCGGCTCTCCACACTTGTTGCAACGCTCCGGTATCGGTCCGGCCGAGGTCTTGCGCAAAGCCGGGATCGGCGTGCGTCATGACCTGCCGGGAGTCGGGGAGAACCTGCAGGATCACGCCGAGGTGTATATCCAGTTCGGCTGCAAGGAACCCGTGACGCTCAATAGCAAAATGGACCCGCTGAGCAAACTGTTGATCGGTCTGCGCTGGCTGTTGTTCAAGGACGGGCTCGGCGCCACCAACCATTTCGAGGCCGGTGGTTTCATCCGCTCGGACAAGGGCCTGCGCTGGCCGGACATTCAGTTCCACTTTCTGCCCGCGGCCATGCGTTATGACGGCAACAAACCGATCAAGGGCCACGGCTTCATGGTGCTCACCGGGCCGAACAAACCGAAAAGTCGCGGTTATGTTCGGGTGCGTTCCGCGGACCCTTACGAACATCCGCAGATTCAATTCAACTACCTGCAACGCGAAGAAGACCGCGAAGGCTTCCGCCGCTGCATCCGCCTGACTCGCGAGATCATCGGCCAACCGGCGATGGACCGCTTCCGCGACGGCGAGATCGCCCCCGGGCCACAGGTGAACACCGACGAAGAAATCGACGCCTTCGTGCGTGAAAACCTGGAAAGCACCTACCATCCCTGTGGCTCGTGCCGTATGGGCGAAGACGAGATGGCCGTGGTTGATTCCGAGCTGCGTGTGCGGGGCATCGCGGGGTTGCGGGTGATTGACTCGTCGGTGTTTCCGACCGAGCCAAACGGCAACCTCAACGCACCGACCATCATGCTGGCCGAGCGGGCTTCCGATCTGGTTCGTGGGCGCACCATGCTGCCGGCGTCCGATGCGCCCGTAGGGCTTGTGCAGGATTGGGAAACCAGCCAGCGATCATCGTTGCCGGGACGCAATGTGAGGGTTTAAACCCGACGGGTTAACCGCTTAGGAGAAGACATATAAAACGGGCGCCTTCAGGGCGCCCGTTTTTTTACTTCGCTGCACGTACAGACGCTAGCTCATTTCAACACCAGCAAGCGATAAACCCCGCCCTCGCTTTCGATCCCATGGGTGTCATGGGTGTCATGGGTGTCATGGGTGAAACCCGGGAAGGATTTGTCGAAGGCTTCCAGCGCCTTGAGACAGGCCAGCAACGGCCTATCCGCAGCTTCTTCGAGTGTCACCCGTTCGATCAAAAAACGTCCGTAAGACAACGGAGAAAACAAGCTTTAGCGCACTTAAGGCATTTTGCTGGCCCCGAAGTCTGAAACTTTTGACCAAAATCAATTTATTTTCAGTTAGTTGGGATCGAATGCAAATGCGGAATGTGATGGTTGCGCTGATTTCGTTAGGCTTGGCGAGCGCTGCTGCTTCTGTCCAGGCCAAAGAGCTGGCATCGAATGATCGTTACATTTGCAGCTGGGGCGCAGGTACCGCGGCGAGAGCCCAGGAACTCAAGCTGTCCGGGGTTTCACTGTATGCAGCGCGGCAGAAGTTACATACCTACAAGTTCAGCAAGCCGTGGATGCACATGATGGCGATGGGCATTACCGAGCAGACCTATGACAGTCATTCGCGGATGAAGCCCGCAGCCCTGCGCGAGAGCTTTTATGAGGAGTGCGTCCGGTACAAGTTGGCGCGCAAATGACGAGGGCGGTCCGCCACAATCACCCAGACACGGCGCCTGCGCCGTGCCGGGTTGGTTACGTCAGACATTGGGTACTTCAGACTTCCCCTAAATGGAGAAAACTATCGAGTTCTTCTCAGGTTTTTTGCCTTCAACCTCCTAAGCATACCCATTACCGGCCGCAGGAGAGGCACTCTGTCAAAGATGGAAAGCTCATGCAGGTCCGTCCGCGAGGGCCTTTGATAGCCACAATTCCAGGTGAAATAGTAAGCCGAAATTTCTTTATTCTTATGAATAAGCGTATTGAGAGCAGCGTCATAATGCATCGGACCTCCGTCAGGATGCCCCGGCGGCCGCTCCAGAACCTGGAATAAAAAATCCCTCAATTTCCCAAAGCATCTTCCGTTTACAGCATAGAAATGGGCCAAATGTATTGGCCGGTCGACTGCTTTCCAAGCGGGCAAGTTTGAATTTTCTTCAAACGGATGCCCAAAATAGACGATGTCCCACTCCAAACCTTCCAGAGACTCGATCGCCTCTTTCCCATATTGAGAAATATGTCTGGAAAACTGTATGTCGTCCTCCATGATCAAGATATTTTTCAAATTCAGGCGCATTGCCTCTTCGAGCACCCCCAGATGACTCAAAAAGCAGCCTCTGACCCCGACGCTCGGGAAGCCATTTCCCTCACTGGGCGTAACAGCCTCAAAAAAGCCTATTTTTTCATCATCAATGTGAAAGCCATTGCGAGTGAATTCTTCTACTGTTTCTAAACGGCGATCCCTTCTTGACGAGATATTGATGATTCTTACTCGATCAAAATATTCGATCACATTCATCTGTCAGGTCCTTAGCGCAGACAATCAGGGCAGTTGGATTGGGGAACCCGCAGAATTCGGAAAAAATCGTACGTAAACACTGCCGACAGAGGGCAATCCCTTACGTCTTCTGGGTTGTGTTCGATTGAAGTGCACCTCATCAACCAGGCTGTCCGGCGGTTCACGCGCGCAGCGTCAGAGTAGGGCCACTTTCTGCATTTCCTGACGGCTCGGCGTCAACTTCCATGATCTCAACCTGACAGGCTGAATGCTTGGCGATTTTGTCCGTTTTCTCTATCGACCCCGGACTGCAGTATAGGCAGCATTTGCGGATGAAGTTTTAGTCTCGTAAATCGGCGTGCAGCACCCGTTCGAGAAGACACGCCAGATAGGTGCTCAGTGAATGGGCTCCGGGCGGAAAGCTCCGATAGGTCCGGACATTTACCGCTCGCGCCAGCTCTTCGGCGGGGTGCAGAGCGAAGTCTTCAAGGTCTCCTATACTGGATCGTTCCGAGAGTTTCCCTACCCTTCACAGCGAGGAGAACGCACATGACCATTCGTATTGGCGACGAAGCACCGGATTTTACCGCCGAAACCACCGAAGGCACGCTCCATTTCCACGAATGGATTGGCGATAAGTGGGCCATCCTGTTCTCGCATCCGAAGGACTTCACCCCGGTCTGTACCACTGAACTCGGTTATATGGCCGGGCTCAAGCCGGAGTTCGACAAACGCAACACCAAGATTGTCGGTCTCAGCGTCGACCCGGTCGGTAACCATCAGACCTGGGCCAAAGACATCGAAGAAACCCAGGGCCATGCGGTCAACTACCCTATGATCGGCGACGAGAATCTGGTGGTGGCAAAGCTCTACGACATGATTCACCCGAACGCCAGTGGCGGCACTCGTACTGCCGTGGACAACGCCACGGTGCGTTCAGTGTTCATTGTCGGCCCGGATAAAAAGATCAAGGCGATGCTGGTCTACCCGATGAGTGCCGGGCGTAACTTCGATGAAGTGTTACGGCTGCTCGATGCTATTCAGTTAAACGCCAAGCACACGGTTGCCACGCCGGTGAACTGGCGTCCGGGTGAGGACGTGATCATTCCTACGTCGGTATCCGACGACGACGCAAGAAAGAAGTACCCGGATGGCTTCAAGACGGTGAAACCTTATTTGCGTACGGTGGCGCAACCGAAGTAATGGTCAGGCATTCATCCTGTCTTCAATCGCGATGCCTTTTACACGCATTGCATTGATCTGCTCGGCGCGGGTGCCAGGGAGGTTGAGCATGGTTCCCTGGCACAGCGCCGAGACTTCTACAGTGTTCCAGGGCTGAGTATGCACGGGGAGCCTTTACCTGCCATGCCGTCTTCATGCGTAAAAAACTCTAGGCCTCCGGGTACTTTCAGAAAGTCGCCGACAAACCCGCCTTTACAGACGTCGTCGGCGGTCGAGCCCATGACGTTGTCAAGGTGCTTCGTAGCCCGGTGCAGGGCGCTTTGCCGGGTCATGTGCCAGCGTCCTGATGCGGGCTAACGCCCATGCGTGAAGCTATTTCACATGGATAGAATTCACTGGACTGATGTGCTTGTTGTGGCGTTATTTTGACGCCACCCTCCCTAAAATGAAATTTCGATTTATTATTGTGACGAGCTATTGACGTAATGGCGATGTGCTTATAGGCTCAATTTAACCGATAAAGATTCCTTCAACCGACAAAAGAATAACCCCCTGCGCAAGGAGGCGGTGTTATGCGCTCAACACTTGTCATTAAATTTGTGTTGTTTTCTGTGATCCTGAATGCTGCAGCCGTTGCTAGTGCTCAGGCGACCAGTTTGTCTTATGAAATTAGTCGTATAAGCAACACGAGCGAGGAGTCAAGGCCTCAACTTGGCACGGCTCTTGAAGAGCGTACAAGTGGCGCGTCGCTTACTTTTGGAAAGGGCCTTGGTTTGCCTTCGTTGATCACCGATATTTACTTCGATGATGCCCATTCTGCCAAATTTAACAGTGTCATTCATCACGCTGACTCAGGCGTGGGCGTATCCGTCAATTCTTCTTCGGGTGACGGATTAATGGCGGCGGTTGACACTAAGCAGTTCAAGATTGATTCGACAATCCAGGATAAAAGCCTGGTTGAGGTCTCTGATATCAACCAACTGAATGCGGTACCGCTTCCTGCGGCAGCGTGGTTATTTTCTTCCGCATTGTTTGGTTTTATTGTGGTCGCCAACCGACGGAAGATATAGGTGTTTGTTAACGCTTTTGGTAATAATGGTTATTTAAACGGCCACTCTGGTGGCTGGCTGGACACACGTCTTTCTGTATTGTTTTTGCGGATGATGTCCATCTTGCAATAATACTTAGTGTGTAATCGTTGACATCAGTTAGTTGCGCTGGCAAACGTAGCCATCGCCAGGTTGACAGTGTCACAGTTGAGCCGGCTCAAGCGGGTACGGTGTAGTTAATATTGGCGCGGAGTACATCGGGGGCGGTTTGCTTGCTCCAAACCATTGTTAAATAACACTATTCTGCTGTTTTGTACTAGCGTTCCGGTTTCAGGTGTGTTGCATTGGCGGAATTGACCGCCCAGAAGCTCAAGATGATTGCTGTTTCGTAGTTTCTTTGGCGTGAAATAGGCTAGAGTGATTTGACTAGGTTTTTTTGTTCTAAACTCCTTGCATGGCTACTTAGACGGAGGGATCCCGATGTTCCGTTCATTGATACCTGTGCTCTGCGCGCTGGCTGTTTGGCCCAGCATTTCCAGTGCCGTCGAAAACGACCCGACTTACCGGCTGAGTCCGGGAGATAACCTTTCTGTTTCCGTGTGGGGCGAAGACAAGCTCAAACAGGATGTACGCGTACTTCCCGATGGCAGCATTACCTTCCCGCTGGCAGGGCAAGTCAATGTTGCGGGGCTTGATGCCACCGCTGTCGCGAAGCAAATCGCTGCCAAGCTTGAGGCGTTCATACCTGATCCGCAGGTGAGCGTTGTCGTCACCGGCACCGAAGGTAATCTCGTCTACGTTCAGGGCAAAGTGCTGAAACCCGGCACCGTGCATATGTCAGGTCAAACGTCAGTGCTGCAGGTAATAAGCATGGCGGGAGGGCTCGACAAATTCGCCGATAAAGACGACATTAAGGTCGTGCGACTCAATGGGGCTAGACAAGAGATCCTGCGCGTCAACTACAGCAAGTTGATGTCGGGGGATGACATGTCCACCAATTTTCTACTTAAAGCCGGCGATACGCTGGTCGTGCCTTAGCCTTGCGCGAGGCACTAGGGATTATCTTGCTTGGATTTCGAACGACCGGGGTTGCGACGGCAATCCTGGCTTTGTCGTGTTCGGACATGGCCTATGCTGCTACTTGGCAATCAGCTATAGCAGTGCCTTCGACGGTCGAGTACGACAGCAACCCACTGCTGCTCACGAGTGGTGAGAAGGGGGTGACCCGTACCATCATCGCCCCCGATTACAGCCTTGTGGGTACTTCCGGACGGGATGAGTTCCAGTTCGGTCTCGGATTAAATATCGTGCGCTCGTCGGATACGTCCATCGTTTCGGACCGTGAAGACCCCAGGTTAAAGCTAGGGTGGCAGCGCACGACCGAAACGGGTGCTTTTGGACTCACGGCGAGATATGAAGAAAACTCGACGCTCTCCACGGTGGTTCAGGAAACCGGCGTAGTTGCCTCTGATGGCACGCAAAAGATGTATGTGGTGGGCGGCAACTGGAGCACTGCTCTCAGCGAGCGAAGTACCCTGGTTAACGAGACCGACTACACTCATGTCACTTACGATGTTGCTTCACTGACCAACTATGACGAGCTGGCGACCCGCTTCAGCTGGAACTATGCATGGAGTGAGCAGGTCGAGCTGTTCACCCGTCTTGGCGTGACGCGCTATGAGCCGGAGAAGGGGTCTGCGGTGGCTTCCTCAAACAGCTACACCCCCGCAGTCGGCTTGAATGTCCAATTCTCCGAGCGACTTAAGGGTACGGCCTACGCGGGTCTCAACCAAGTCTCCGGCACCGGTAGCGGCCCCAAAGGCCAAGGCGGTTTAATGTTGCAATATACCGGTGAGCGTATTGATACCAGCATCGACGCCAGTCGTAGCACTCTCGCCAGCGGGGACGGTGGTTTCGTCGAGGTTGATGCCCTGAGGGGTACATGGAGCTATGCCGTCGACGAGACCCGACGCACCGGTTTCGATGCCTCTTGGCAAGACGCAAAAGGCCGGACGCCTAATACCCTGAAAAATTACAGTGCCTGGTTTAGCCAAGAACTCTCGCCTTTTTGGATTGCACGCCTATCCTACACATACAAACAACGCCAGCAAGATGGCTTGCCGGATGCCACTGCAAATGTCGTCGGGCTGATGCTGACTTATAGTTATCCCGGTCTCTGAAATTCAGCTGTGTGAGAAATATGGCCTCTGAATACGAAATGTCGTTCAACGACTACCTAGCTATCATCAAGCACCACGCCCTGCTGTTGATCGTGAGTTTCGTGGTCATACTGGGCGTGTGCATAGCGGTAGCGATCTCTCTCCCGCCGACCTATGAGTCATCTGGCACGATTCTGGTGGAGTCTCAACAGATTTCGCCAGACCTGGTGGCGGCCAACAACAATACCTTTGCCGATGAGCGCATCGAAGTCATTCGCCAGCGCGTGATGACCCGTGAGCATCTGGAAGGGATCATCGACAAATACAATCTTTTTGCTTCGCAAAGTCGGCCACTGAGCGTTAGCGAAAAGATCGAAGAAATGCGCAATGCGATTGTGGTCTCCCTCGTCAGTGCTGCTGTTAAGGGGCGCGGAGAGGTGACGATTGCTTTCCGTCTTTCCTTTGAGCACCGGCAGCCAGAGATTGCGAACAAGGTTGCCAATGAGCTGGTGACGCTGTTTCTGGATGAAAACATCAAGCAGCGCACCGAGCGCGCCAGTGAAACGACAGAGTTCCTGACGCAGGAGGCGGACAAACTCAGGGTGGAACTGGAAGCCCTGGAGAACCGGCTGGCGGACTTCAAGCAGGCACACAGCAACGCGCTGCCCGAGCATCAAGAGCTGCGCATGAATATGTTGACGCGCGCCGAAACCGAGCTTAAAGAGGTCGACCGTGACTATAAAACTGCCCGTGAGGAGTTGCGCTTCAATGAGTTGGAGCTTTCCGCTGCGAATGCCGGGCTAGCGACCAAGCCTGGAACACCCGGTGCGGCAGTTGATAAACCACAGGATCTGGCTAGCCTCAAAGCGGAGTACACCCGGTTGCAGTCGCTGTATACGCAAGCCCACCCCGACGTGCGAGCCGTCAAACGCAAAATTGCTGCACTTGAGGCTAACAAAGGTGCTGATGGTGCAGCAGCTTCGGTCAACCTGGACGTTGCCAAGGCCGAGGCGCGGATCTCCGGAGCAGAAGCACGTATCAAGTCGCTGGCCGATCAAAAGCAGCAAATACTCAGCAAAATAGCCGAATTAGAGGCACAAATTATTGAGGCACCGCAAGTCGAACGCGGCTTGGTCACGGTGATGCGTGACCATGATAACGCTCGTAAGAAATATGAGGAGATTCGCACGAAGGAGATGAGTGCGAAAATTTCCGAAAGCCTGGAGCAGGAAAACAAAGCCGAGCGTTTTGTTCTTCTGGAGTCGCCGCTGATGCCCGAAAAGCCGGTACGGCCGAACCGTAAAAAAGTGGTTGCCATGGGTTTCTTGCTTGCCCCGGTGGGTGCTGGCGCGCTGGTGATGCTCCTCGAGATGATGAGTCAGCGTGTGCGTGGTGCCCAGGCCCTGGCTGCCGTGCTGGGTAGACGCGTATTGGTTTCCATTCCCTACATTCACACCAAGGCTGAACTATCACGCCGCAGGAAGTGGCGAACGCTATTGATCGTCTGTGGAGCCGTGACAATCGCGATCTTTCTGGTGCTCCTGCACTTCCTCTACATGCCTCTGGATCTTCTGATGTTTAAAGCTCTGGGCCGGTTTGCATAAGGAATATAGCCATGGAAATAATCAATCCCGATACCGAAAAAGCCGAGCAACAGACCTCGTCAAAAGCCATGACGCCGACCGCGCAGTCCACAGGTCTGAATGCACTCAGTTATGTGCAAACCAAGGTTGTACCTTTGCGACCAGATCACCTTGAGCGCAACCGCATTGTGGCTTACAACAAAAATTCGAATATGAGCGGGGCATTCGATCTACTGCGTACACAAGTGCTGAAAATCATGGAAGAAAATGGCTGGCGCACGCTCGCCATCACCTCGCCGACTCCGGAGGCAGGCAAGACGGTATTGGCGATAAACCTGGCGATGAGTATCGCGCATCACACGACCAAGACTGCGTTACTGGTGGACTTCGACTTGCGTCGTCCGAAGGTGGGTCAGTATCTGGGTCTGCCGATGGATAAATCGCTTAATGAATTGTTGGCAGATGAAGCTGAACTGCAAGAAGTACTGGTCAATCCGACCTTGCCGCGCTTTGTGGTCCTGCCGACGCGTGAGCCGATTCCTCTTTCCACCGAGGTGTTGTCATCGCCTGCTGTGAGCCATTTGATTGCTGATCTGCGCGAGCGCTACAACTCACGCATCGTGATTTTCGACTTGCCGCCGTTGTTGAGTTCGGATGATGTAATTAACGTCCTGCCCAGGTTCGACTGCGTCCTGCTCGTTGTCGCTAATGGATTGAACAGCAAGAAAGAGATCGAGGAAAGCCTGCATCATCTTGGGACAGCCAATCTGATTGGCACGGTGTTGAACAAAGCCGAGCCCGAAAACCGCTCTTACTACTAGAGCATCACCCGCAGGAGGTCGGCGCTATTGGCTAGCGCCGACGCTCAGTGCCAAGGGTACTTCTGCTCCCAGCTCCAGGCATGCGCCACTATCTGTTCAAGTGAGCCAAATTGCGGTTGCCAGCCAAGTAATGTGTTGGCCCTGCGGGGATCGGCCACAAGGCGTGGTGGATCGCCCGCGCGACGTGGCGCTTCGCTGACAGCGATATCCTGGCCGGTCACGTAGCGCGCGGTATCTATCACTTGCTGTACTGAGAAACCTTGACCGTTACCGAGGTTGAACGCCGTGCTTGCACCCCCTGCCAGCAGATATTCCACGGCAAGCGCGTGAGCGGCAACGAGGTCGACAACGTGGACATAATCGCGAATACAAGTGCCGTCAGGCGTATCGTAATCACGGCCATAGACGGTGATGGTTGCGCGCCGCCCGGAGGCTGCTTGCAGGATCAGGGGCAGCAGGTGGGTTTCCGGTTCATGGCGTTCACCTAACTGTCCTTCAGGGTCTGCTCCGGCGGCGTTGAAGTAGCGCAGGCAGACTGATTTCAGCCCGTATGCACGGTCGAAATCTTCAAGCATCTGCTCCACCATCCACTTGCTGCGTCCATAAGGGTTGATCGCGGCCTTGGGATGCTCCTCATCGATGGGTACATACACCGGGTCACCGTAGACGGCAGCGGTCGAGGAAAAAATGAAGTTTTTAACCCCGGCGCGAACCATCGCCTGTAGCAGTGTCAGGGTGGCGGCGAAATTGTTTTGATAGTACTTGGCAGGTTCAGCGACGGATTCGCCCACCTGTATAAAGGAGGCGAAGTGGAACACGGCATCAAAGTGGTGTCCCGCAAACAAGGTGTTCAGCGCCTGTTCGTCGGCGATGTCCAGTTCGACCAATGTCCCACCCCTCAACGCGCTGCGATAACCCGTTGAGAAATTGTCTGCCACCACAAGCTCGTGACCTGCACTCAGTAGCTGCTTTACCATGTGCGAGCCGATATATCCCGCGCCACCCACCACCAAAAATTTCATCCTGATCTCCGATTTCCTGGGCACTATCGCTGTGCAAGCTACTGCCAGTCGAACTTGATTGTATAACGGCCATCAAGGCAGGTCGCGGGCGGCTTCTTCATTTGCCCCAGAATGCCAAGGGTGAGCAGTGTCAAGCCTTGCGACTCGCTACATTTGGAACGCCAAAGGAGAGAGTATTTCGAACAAGATACAGCGAGCGCGCCAATTGAAGCTACCCTCTGAGGAGGCATTTGGGCATCCTGCGAGAATAATTATCACATGAAAAATTCTGCCAAAATTATCGATTACTCATTAAAAATATTTAAAGCAGAATGGCCAAATTTAGTATTGTGGTCATTTCTGCTATCGCCGTTGATTGTTAGAACGCTAACAAACTACCAATACTCTAAAATTGATTTATTAGTCTTTTATACCCTTGGCATGTCGGTGTTGTGGCTTTTGGCAATTAGATTTATTTCATCCAATCAGTTCAAGGTTCACATCATTCTGCTGCCATTCTATTTGGCAGCAGCTATTGATCTATTTTTGGTTTTGAACTTCAACTCGAGATTAACAGCTGCCTATATATTTATTGGCATGACAAATTATCAGGAGGCAAGCGAATTTCTGCCGACCTATTGGCAGCCCATCAGTATCGTTTTGGTGATTTTCATATTTTGCTATGGGGCTGGATTAATAGGACTGCATAAGCGCGAATTATATAAAAACAAAGGTGTTTTTGTTTTGGTCGTTAGCGCCTTGCTCGTGGGGTATGGGGCGTATTTTTATAAAACCGTCAAACTTAATTCTTTCGGGAAATCTGCAGTCATGGATCTCCTTGCAAAAGATCAAAGCGCGCCAGTAGGTTATTTGTCGCAAATTGCCCTGACTGCAAATTTGTATTTGGGGACGGAGGAACTTATCAAGCGCCGTCGGGAATCTGATGTAAAAATAACCAGCCTGTCGAATCAATCAAATATAGAAACCGTTGTTTTTGTGATCGGTGAGTCATCACGGCCGCAGAACTGGTCGCTTTACGGTTATAACAAGGAAACAACCCCGAATCTCGGTAAGCAGGCGGGGCTTTTCAAGTTTAACAAGATCTGCACGACAGCCCCCTATACCTCGTTTGCGGTTCCTTCGATGCTGAGCCTTGAGCCTATATCGGATTGGGACTCCATTGCGTCAACAAAATCATTGGTGGGTATATATCGCGCAGCCGGGTACATGACCTATTGGTTGTCTGTGCAGGAGGTTGATAGTTTTGGCGGAATAATTCCACAAATAGCTGCAGAGGCACAACACCGTCAATATTTTGAGAGAAGCTATGATGGAGCATTGATTTCAGAATATGAAAAAATACTAAATAAAAGCGATACGGAAAAGAAAGCCATATTCATTCATGTCAAGGGTAGTCATTTCGAGTATTCACGCCGATACCCGGAAAATTTCGATAAATTCAAGCCGTTAACAGACAGCTTCAAAGACAAAACTACCGCAGAATATGATAATAGTATTTTATATACGGACTGGTTGTTGAGCTCAATTATTGATCAATTGAGGTCAAGTAAAAAACCATCTGTCTTGGTTTATTCATCGGATCATGGTGAAAACATGATGGATGACAGTCGAGGGCTCTTGGGTCATGGCATTGGCAATAAATATGACCTCCCGGTTTCGGCATTTATCTGGGCGTCCGATAATGTTTCAAGCCAGCAATCGCTCAAGCTTTTAAAGCTGAAGGAAAGAGAAAGTCAGAAAGTCAGCATATCGTCCTTGCCACATACGCTTTTAAGTATCACAGGGGTTTTTACGAATAAGTACAAAAGTTCGGATGATTTATTAAGTGATGATTTTGTCTCGTCGAAATGTCCATATCTGCTCGGCGCAGGCTATGTTCCATCGTTTGATTTTGACGCCCATTAAATAATCCTCGCTGAACAACGCCGCAAGGCGTTGTTCCATCAAGTCGAGGTCGGCTGCGCATCGCCTAAGGTTGTGCTTGCGTGACGCCTTTTTTCAGAAACAACCAGTTCGACGCCTGCAAGCCGTCGAACTTGATTGTATAGCGGCCATCAAGGTAGGTTGCGGGCAGCTTCTTCATTTGCCCCAGAATGCCGTGGGTGAACAGTGTCAAGCCTTGCGGCGCCTGGATGGTTAGCGTGCCCTCAAGGGGCTCAACGTAAAAAGGTATTTTGTCGTCGTCTTGGGGGACGGCACGGGTGCCTAACGAAATCAGTAAATCCTGCGATCGGCCCAAAGGCGCGTCGTCCAGACTTTGCACCACCACACTGGCGTTGGCGGTCTTCACTTGAACCTTAATGTTGCCGAGGCTGATCGACTCACCGCCGATCCAGCCGGTAGCGGTCTGGGTGCGCGGTGTATTGATGGTGTAGACGCCTTGTTTCCAGTTGCGCTTTAGCTCTCCCGTGTCGGTCGTGGACTCGATGGCATTGGCGTCCAGCAGCGACTGGTCAGGGTCATGGAATTCCTGTGCATTGCTTGGGATAACGCTCTGTTGCAACCAAGGCAATTCCGGCGTCTGTGGCATCGCGATTTCCAGCTTGCCTTTCTCCATGGCTGTGCGCAGGAGAGCAGAGTTGGCCGGTGTGATCATTTGGTTGAACAGGGTGGCTGACGTCGGCGCGAAGACGTAGGTCGTTGTTGCTTCGCGAACGTCTGCACGGCGATAAAGCAAGGCGGCGGCGGGCAGGGTGGCCAGCATTGCAGGGTCGTTATAGGCGTGCCAGTTGTTGGCACTCATCCCTACGCCCCCCATTGGCTCCTGGCTGTAGGCATATTGCATCAGTGCATCCCAGCCTTGGTGGCTGGCGGTGCCGGCGATATAGAGTGGCAGCGAGTGACGGTCTGGTGTCGGGAAGGGCTCATTGTTCCACTCAGTGACGGTCAAGGGTTTGCCGACGACCTGGCCGGCGGCAATCCAATTCACTATGCCGTCGCTGTAGAGCGGGTTTTTCTCGACCTGTCCCGAGCCACCGTAGCTATGGACATCTATTACGTCTCCGGCAGTAAGGGCCGGCAGGGAGTTCAGGCCATTGCGGCCCCAGCTACTGGTCGTGGCGATGGGGACCTTCACGCCTATTCCACGCAGGTGTTGAATCATGTCGATGTTGAAACGTCGCTCCAGATCGTTAAGGAACATCTTGGAGGGGCCTGGCTCCCAGGAGCGCCAGGTCTGGTCTGCAGACAGATTGTGCTGTTTGGCAAAAGCCTCGGCCTCCGCCATGTAGACGCGGTTGTGCTTCGGCACATTCTTGTCTGGCAGCAGGGCGTTGCCAAAGTGGTTGGTGACGTCGTTTTCGTTGGTAATCAGTACGGCGGCAATCGCCGGGTCGTCTTTGTACGCGAGGCCGGTATAGCTGTTTACATGGGTCAGATAGGCTTCGGTAAAGCGCTTCATCGCTTGCTGAATGGTGAGATTTACATAGGAGTAGCCCTTGAGATAGGTGAAATTCTGTTCTTCTTTGGGCAATTCATCGAAGCCATAAATGTTGTCCTTTTCAGTAAAGACTCGCTGGACGTGCAGATCGAGCCACACATAGATGCCTTCGTCTTTCAGGCATTTGATCCACCAGTCGATTTTTTTCAGTGATTCCGGGCTCAGTTGCTGGGTGCTGCGCGTGACCCTGCCGTCGCCAAAGATGTTCGGGAAGACCCATGGCGAGTCATGGTGGTGCAGTCGTACAAGATTGAAGCCCAGTGCCGACAGGCGTTTGGCCTGCAGCTTGATTGCATCGTCTGAGGTTTGGAACAGCGCGTAGGCCGAAAGGTTGGTGCCCCAGAAACGCGCCGTGGTGTTGTCGGCAAATTGCAATTGCTCGCCGGAGGCTTTGACGAAGCCGCGCTTGCCTGCAGGTTTTTCCTGAGCGTTGAGAAAGGACAGGTCGACCGGCGAGGTTTTCCAGTCGAGCTTGTCAGTCGGCCAGCTCTTTGGGTCCGACAAGCCGAAGCGCTCGGTAACGGTTGGGCCGACCGCCACATCGCCAGAAACGCTCAAGGTCGCTGTGAAATCCAGGCGGCCAGGTTTGATCGTGTTCTTGTAGAAAAAAGCACGCACCTCGGATTTACTGCCCGGTTCTAAGTACACACTCGCCAGTGCGGGCTCGAAGCGCATTTCGATGCGTCGCCCTTGCGCATTGCCCCAGGTCCAGCCGCGGTTGTCGGGTAGCAAAGTCGGCTCGCCCATTTCTCCAGCAAAAAGAGCGGGGTCGAATTCGAAGACCATTCCACCACCTGAAACGCCCGACTTCCCGCTGTGTGCATCCACGGCAAAGTTCCAGGTCAGCTTTTGCTCGTCTTGTTTCTGAATCTGCGCAGTCAAGTCGAAATCCAGCGCTTTGTTTTTGCCTGCAAGGGCGTATCGATAAGGGGTGTTTACCTTGAATTCGGTCTGCAAATACGTCCAGTCCCAGTTGCGCCCAAAAAACGAAAATGTCGTAGCAATTGCCGGACTGCCGCCACGCTCCAGCATTGGCAGGCCGTTGCGCTCATCCACACTGACGACCCAGTCCGATGCCCAGGTACGAAGCGGCCAAATAGCAAAAAACAGCAGGAGCAGTATCTGGGGGCTGCGACACAACTGGATCATGGGTTCTACCTGAGTTGGAGATGGGCACTCGCCGTGACGACCGTCGAGGTGTGCTTGAGCCTGCGTGCCATCTGAGCGTAGGCCACGCCCAGTCCAGCCACCGACCAATACACCAGGGGGATGACCGTGATACTGCTAACGGTAACGATGGTGATCAGGATCCCGGCCAGTGTCGCCAGAAGTGCACGTCCGAGTCGGCGTGCCTCATCATCTTCGTTGGGGAACGAACGCATCCCCTTGCGGATGCCCTGCAGAACACTGGCGAAAAAAACCACGAAAAGCGTCAAACCAATCAAACCGAACGACAGCGCTATGCCGATATAGGTGTTCACGATATCGATGATCCCCTGGCCCTGAATCATGGACTGCATTTCCGGTGTGCTGCGGAAATTGAAAGAACCCAGCCAAGGGTTGCGCTGGATAACGATCACGGCGTTATCAATCAAGCGCTGCCGGTAGGTGATATTTTCGACATCCACCGTGCCGATAAACGGTAGCAGATCAAGCATTTTTTGCCCGCCCGGCACGATGGCCAGCACGGGCAGGGCGAGCGCCCCGGCGGCCGCCAGCAGCATCAGGCGTTTGATTGCTTTACGGCCAGTGCCGATGAACACGACGATCATGATGGCTGCACCGATCCAGGGCCCACGCGACAGCGGTGCGTACAGACCACCGGCGAGCAACAGTGCGCCGAGGCTGCGCTGCAATTTGCTACGTACCTCCTCCTGCAAGTACAGGTAAAAGCCGATGGCCACGCTGATGACGAAGCCCAGCGCAATGGCCTGGCCGGTAGTGGCGCTGGCGCGTAATGAGCCACCACGGCTCAAGTAGCCGGGGTCCCATTGCATGCCCATGGCGTAGACAACCGCGCTGTACAGTTGCCAGTTCTTGGCATATTCGAAGAGACCTATTAGCGAAAGCGTCATGGCGGCGAGTACATAACCGAACAGAGCGTCCTTGAAGTCGCTGAGGTTTTTCAGCGCCCGGCTGGCAACGTAGTAAGGCAAAAAAACTTCGATGAACAGGTAGAGCATTTGGCGCAAGGTGTCGGTGACGGTGGTTTCGCGCAGGGAAAGCAGACTCGTCAGCAGGAGGTAGGCGGCTAATATTTTGTCAGGCCAGGTGCGCCCGAAAGGGACCGTGTCGGCGCGCTTGCGCAGAGTGAAAAAAGCCGGAAGCAACACACACAGTGCCAGCACACGAATATGGTTAAGGGCAAAAAAATAGTTGACCAGGCCGAAGCCCGGAATCTCCGCCGTGGCCGGCGGGATGAGAAACAGCAGGAGGAAAAATAGCGCCACGGGATTGCGTTCGCGATTTCGTGCGAAGGTCAAAACGATCGCGGCAATGCCTGCGTACACCCAGAAGCTGTGCGACACAAATGCCAGAAGCGTCAATACGAACCACAGATTGCGCCGACGAGTGAAATTACGGTCGGGAATCAGGTCTGCTGCTGGTCGACGTGCCATGGCAAAAACGATGCCAGTGAGGACCAGAATGACGATTAACGCTCGGAAGTGCTCAGGCATGGATGATTGGACTTATTGATTGATGAGCGACGGCTAGTGGAATGGCCAAACGCGACTATAGTTCGTTTTGAGCCATTGAGTCCGGGGATGATGTTATGTCGTTAGTTGATTTGTCGCCATCGTTGGGCCTTCGTAAGCGAGCGATCTCTGCCGGGGCATGGAATCTGGGGGCGCTGGTTACGTCTCAAGCCTTTCGCTTGGGCGGCAACCTGATAATGGCCCGTCTGCTGATGCCGGAGATGTTCGGCATCATGATGATCGCCATCACCGTTTCTCTGGTTCTGCACATGCTTTCCGATGTCGGCTTGCGCCAGAACATCATCCAGAGCCCGCGTGGCGACGATCCGGTGTTTCTCAATACCATTTGGACCGTGCAGATCGTGCGCGGCTTTATCCTATTTGCTTCGACACTTCTCCTCGCGGCCCTCGCCTGGTATGCACAGGCCCTCAATCTGTGGTCGACCCATTCCACCTACGCCGCACCCGAGTTGCCGCTGGTGTTGGCCGTGACCGGTTTCTCGGCAATCATCGTTGGTTTTCAGTCGACCAAAATCGACTTGGCAGTGCGCTCTTTCCAGCAAAAGAAAGTGGTACTCACCGAGTTTGCGTCTCAGGTCGTCGGGCTGGTGATCATGCTGGGCATCGGTTACTTCACCAGGTCCATCTGGTCGCTGGTGATTGCAGGTCTGGTCCAATCGATGGTCAACACGCTGCTGGGGCATTTCTGGTTTGAGGGCCCGTCTAACCGACTACAGTGGGAGCGTTCTGCGCTCGATGAATTAGTCGGTTTTGGCCGTTGGATACTGTTGTCGTCGGCAGTGGGCGTATTGGCCATGTACGGTGATCGTGTCTGGTTCGGCGGCAGCATGACGACCGCCGAACTGGGCGTTTACTCCATTGCCGTGCTGATTTTGGGAGCCGTTCAGCTTGCGTTGCAAAAGGTAGTCGGGGCCGTGGCCTTGCCGGCCTTCAGTGAGTCCTCAAGAACTAATGACACTGTACGGCTCCACTCTTTGTATTACCGCTTGAAATTGATGCTCGATCTTGCCTGCCTGTTTCTCTGCGGACTGTTCCTGACCGGCAGTCCACTGCTCATCAGCATCTTGTACGATGAGCGTTACGCTCAGGCCGGCAACATGATGGCCATTCTTTCACTCTCTTTTTTCACAATGCGCTACATGCTGGCGAATCAGGTCTGGATTGCCTTGGGACTCACCAAGTACCAGGCCATGGATAACATTATTCGCGTGGTCTCGTTGTGGGTGCTGCTGCCTCTGCTGTTGGCGATTGGCGGGGTCAAATATGCGATTTGGGGCGCTGCCCTGTACACGTTTCCTACGCTTATCCTGGTTTTTTATGTCAATTGTCGTCTGGGGATGTTCAGTCTCAAGCGTGAATTGGTGGTGCTGCCTATGCTGGCGGTGGGGGCATTGTGTGGGGAGTTATTGACGGATTTTGTTAAATGGCTTTGATCTATTTCTCTTGATGTTTCCAAAGCTGCGGCACCGCGTCGCCATTGAGGTATTGATGGCCGTCGCCAAAAAATGTGGCCTTGATGTGTAGTTGAAATTTCCAACGTAATCTCGATGTCGTGAGGCTTTGAATCATGAGAGAAACTGATTTGAATACCTCTGTGATGGGGCGCAGACGCTTCCTCCAGGCTTCTGCTCTATTGAGTCTCGGGGGGCTCATGTTCGGATTTTCCAAAGCCGTTGCCCGGCCTTCTGCTGCTAAATCCGAGTTTGTTGTCATCAACGGATGGGTGCTGCCTGCCCAGCATTTTCGGCAAACACACGCATGATCAAAGACTACCAATCGCAGAAAGAACTCCGCGACCACTATGACGTCTGCATCATAGGCGGTGGGCCGGCCGGCATTACGCTGGCCTTGCGTTTGGCCGGTAATGGTCGGCGTGTGGTGCTTGTCGAGGGCGGCGGGCACGAGTATTCGCCGGCTTCGCAGGGCCTCTACATGGTCTCATCGTCAGGCCTCGAGATGTACGCTCATGAAACACGCCTGCGTTATCTTGGCGGGACCTCCAATCACTGGGCCGGGCGATGCCGTCCATTCGAACAGTCGGACTTTACCGTGGGCCCTCCGGTGCCCGTGCCGGGTTGGCCCATCGCGTTTTCCGAGATCGAGCGCAATCTGTCGGCGGCCATGGATATTGTCGATCTTCCGCCGCACTCCGGATTCAAGGCTATCAATGCGAGTTTGGACGGCACCGACTTTGACGCTGATCGTTTCCTGCTAAGCCCGCCGACGCGATTTGCACAAAAGTATGCCAAGGAACTTAATGACACCGAGGGGCTGGATGTCTTCATCCATTGCAATTGCGTCGATCTTGAGTTCGACAGCAAGACCGGCCGTATAGCAACGATAGTCGTCTCGGACTACCAGTTGCATCGAGAGCGAGTCACGGCAAAACAATTCATTCTGGCGACAGGCGCGATCGAGAATGCCAGGCACCTGCTCAACAGCGAGTCCTTGGCAGCGGGCGGTATCGTAAGCAAGGATGGTTTCGTCGGTAGATGCTTCATGGAGCACCTGAACGTCGAAATGGGAACCTTCATCCTGAACGACGAGCAGGGTACAGATGCTCGGAAGGAGTACTTCACGACCGATGCATTCGTGATGGAGCACAAGTCAGGTAAAGGGAATGTGACGGCCACGCTTGTAGCTGAAGTGAAATCCTATGGGCGAATGGCTGCCATCAAGAGCTTTTTCGAGAACCTCGTTTGCGAAGTGGGTGCGGAACGCAAGGTTGAATTTATTGCCAAGTTCGATTGCCCTGGGGATGGGGTGCTCGGCACGCTGATCGAGCAGTTTCCCAACCCTGATAGCCGAATCTCATTGCTCGACGAGCGAGATGCGTTAGGGATGAGGAAGGCAAATGTTCATTGGGAACTGACCCCGGCAGACAGAAATACCGTCAAGTCCATAGGGCTCGAAGTGGCAAAGTGTTTTGCCGAGACCGGGTTGGGCTTTGTCAAGCTGGAAGAATACGTTTATGACGTCGATTTGCCACTGAAGCTCAATCCCCATGCTCATCATATGGGGACCACGCGCATGGCGACTTCGCCTGAGTTTGGCGTTGTCGACGAGAACTGCAAAGTATTCGGCGTTGAGAATCTTTACGTGGCGGGCAGCAGTGTTTTCGCTACAGGCGGTGCCTGTAACCCCACGATGCCTCTTTTGCAAATTGTTTTAAGGCTGGCGGAACATCTTAACCATCAGATGGGCAGGTATTCCTGAGGGGGGAGCATGTGTAGATTATTTGGGTGTTGGATTTTAGGGAAGCGTCTACTCTTAGGGAAGTGGTAATGAAGAATCAGGGTGTATCTAACCCTGGCACAGGTGTCTATCGCTGAATTAATGAGGCTGACAGGATGATTGGTCTACTAAAACGTACTATTGCTTATATTGCAAAAACAACGGGGCATGGGACCTCGCTCTATAAAAAATTCTGTAAGCCGGACGGGTATGAATGGGCTAAACATATGGTTCGATGGGGATCTTTGCACTCCATCGGTAAAGGCGTATGGATAAATCCTGCTGCCAACATAACTGACCCGTCGCTGGTACGACTCGGAAATAATGTAGGTTTATCTTGTTGTACGCTGTTCGGCCACGATGGAATAATCGGCATGCTCGAGGTGCGCTTTGATAAAAAGCTGGACTCTGTCGGCCCTATCGATATTCTTGATAATTGTTTTATCGGCTATGGTTCTATCATCATGCCGCGTGTGACTATTGGCCCTAATTCGATTGTCGCGGCCGGTGCTGTAGTCGTAAAAGATGTTCCGCCTGGGGTAGTGGTTGGGGGTAATCCAGCCAAGGTTATCTGTACCTTGGAAGAAGTGTTGGCGAAAGTCGAAGAGCGTAGCGCCACTTATCCGTGGATTGAGCTTATCAGGCAGCGCGATGGTGTATACGACGCGGAATTTGAACCGAAGCTTATAAAAATGAGAGCGCAACACTTTTTTGGCGAGCAACCCAATGGTTAGTGCTCCCCTTGACGTGTTGGTGGTTAATTACAACACAGCGGAGTTGTTGCAACCGATGTTTAATGCGTTACGCCAGTCAAATAGCGTGGATCGCACGCGCTATTTGGTGGTGGATAATGCCTCTGTCGATAATTCGCTGGAATGTCTGGCAACTATTTGTCCAGAGGCATTGCAACTCGCCAATGAAAATAATGTTGGCTTTGGGCGTGCCAATAATCAATTGGTTGAACACCTGCAGGGCAAGTATGCGTTGCTCCTCAATACCGATGCCTTTGTTGCTGCGGATACGCTGAGCAAGACGCTCGACTACATGGAGACTCATCCTGATTGCGGTGTCCTCGGCGTTCGATTGGTTGGACGAGAGGGTGATTTACAGCCCTCCTGTCGCTATTTTCCAACGCCGTTAAATGTCTTCCTTTCGCATACAGGGCTTGAACGCTTTTTCCCTGTGGTGAAAAGAGTCGACGACATGGCCTGGGATCATGCTTCGGTGCGTGAGTGCGACTGGGTGCCCGGGTGCTATTACCTGATCCGCCGTGAAGTCATCGACCAGGTTGGCTTGTTCGATCCGCGCTACTTCCTTTATTTCGAGGAGATAGATCACTGCAAACGCGTTAAACAGGCAGGCTGGAAGGTCGTTTACTACCCGCATACTACGGTGGTGCATATCGGCGGTGAAAGTGCCAAGTCTGTTGACAAACTCAATGCGGATAGTCGTCAGCTACCCACGTTACAAATCGAAAGTGAGCTTTTGTACTTCCGCAAACACCACGGTCTGCCTGGTTTAGCCTCACATATGCTACTGGTGAGTCTGGGTGATCTGATTTTGGCGCTCAAAGCGCTATTGAAAGGCCGTGGCCGGGCCGCTTTAGGGGCGTGTTGGCAGCATACTCGTGTGACCTGGGCGCTGCTGCGTGATACCAAATTCGCTAGCCAACCAACACGGTAGAGCCATTTATGTTCGAAAACATACGTGCGGACTTACGTGCATACGCCGGAGACTGGGGGGCTCAGGGGTTTTGGGTGATGGTGGTTTATCGCTTTGGGCGCTGGCGTTACAGTGTGCGACCGGCACTGCTACGCAAGTTGTTCTCCTTTATATACAAAGTGCTCTTCAAACTGGTGCAGATCGTCACGGGTATCGAGCTGCCGTGTGAGGTGGTGGTCGGGCGCAACTTCGTCATCGATCATTTCGGCGGAATCGTGATCAGTGGCTATGCGCAGTTCGGCGATGATTGCCGCATCCGCAATGGCGTCGTCGTGGGCCTCAAGAATGTGAGTGAGCCGATTGCTCCGGTGATGGGTAACAATGTTGATATCGGTGCAGGGGCCAAGGTACTGGGCAATATCCGCATTGGTAACAATGTCGTGATTGGTGCAAATGCTGTGGTGCTGACCGATGTACCGGACGACTCGATGGCAGTGGGCGTGCCTGCGACTATCAAGAAAAGGAAGTACGCAGAATCGAGGGAATTCTCATGAACCACCCGATGGATTACTTGAACTGCGTCGTTGAGTGAACGCCATGACTATGGGGATTGGTGTCGTTGTTATCGGTCGCAACGAAGGCCTACGGCTTGAGCGTTGTCTGACTTCCCTCGTCGGTTCGGCGCAGAAGGTTGTTTATGTCGACTCTGGATCAACGGACGGTTCAGTGCAGATGGCACTGAGGCTTGGGGTCGAGGTGGTCGAGTTGGACATGACGATTCCCTTTACGGCTGCGCGTGCACGCAATGAGGGATTTTCCTGCATGCAACGCTTATTGCCGGCGATGCGTTATGTGCAGTTCGTCGACGGTGATTGTGAGGTTGTCGGCGGTTGGCTGCCCCGGGCGCTGGCCTTTCTTGATACACATCCTGACGTCGCGGTGGTCTGTGGACGGCGCCGTGAACGTTTTCCGCAGCACTCTGTTTACAACTTACTGTGTGATTTCGAATGGGATACGCCGGTAGGTGAGGCCAAGGCATGTGGTGGCGATGCGCTGATGCGGGCTGACGCTTTCGCCGAAGCGTCCGGGTTTCGACCGGGCCTTATTGCCGGGGAAGAGCCTGAATTGTGCGTGCGACTGCGTGGGAATGGTTGGAAGGTCTGGCGTCTGGGTGAGGAAATGACCTTGCACGATGCAACCATGACCCGGTTCGGCCAATGGTGGCAGCGTACCCTGCGCGGTGGTTATGCCTTTGCCGAGGGCGCATTTTTGCATGGGGCCGCACCGGAGCAACATTGGTTGCGTGAGTCGCGCCGTGTCTGGTTTTGGGGATTGGGCGTCCCGCTGGCGACTGTTATCGCGAGTTTGGTGTTGGGATGGTTTGGGCTGCTTCTTCTGCTGGTCTATCCATTGCAGGTCGTGCGCCTCGCCCGCGGGGGCGATAGATCCACGCGCGAAAACTGGCTGCGGGCTTTCTTTCTCGTGCTGGGGAAATTTCCCGAGATGCTCGGGCAAGTCAAGTTTCTACTGAACAGATTCGGCGCCGGCAAGACGGCGTTGATCGAATACAAGTGAGACTTATATGAATAATTGGGTGATATTAAAGAGCGTGTTTTTTTTACACGCCGGGTATTCTTTAAGGGCATTGAATAATAAGTTTAAAATGCTGGTTTTAGTTGCAAAAAACTGGTCCGAGCTAAAGTTGTTTTGCGAGCGTATGTCGAGCGCTCTGGGTAAGTCCGGTGTAGAGAAGTTAGGCGGGGATTGTGTGGGCGTTGTTCATTGGCCCTACATCAGTAGAAGCTGGAGCCCAAAGAATAAACTTAGTGTGTTGGCCTCGCATTACGAAGTGGTTACCAAAAGCTGTCCGCAGTTATTGCTGTTGGGGCGAAGTGACAGTTTGATGCTGAGTGATTTGTCGGAGTTTGCTGCTGGCTGTTCCCTGGTGCTGGATCGTCCCTTCTGGTTTATGCGTGAAGGGGAGCTGGTGTTGAACTTGTTTCAAGGTGATCTGCGCATTGCATCAATAGCATTCACCTTGTGTCGTACGGACACTGAGTTATGTATTTTTATCGGCGCCGTTCAAGGGATACATAAAGGCGTCGAGAGTGAACTGTCGTTGAGTATCTACAGGGACCTGACAAAAGACTTTGAAGGCCTTCGGCCAAGAAGCTTTCTGATCGAAGTTATTAAATACATTGCCATTAACATTGGTGTTGAAAAAATTTATGCGGTAGGGGATGGGTATCGCCACCATCGTCATCCGTATTTTGGTGCTCACAAAGCTCTAGAACTGGCGGCAAATTATGATGTGATCTGGTTAGAGCATGGAGCGACTCCATCAGAGCGCGAAGATTTTTTCGAGATTCCCATGATTCTGTCCAGGAAACCGCTCGACAGTATTGCTTCAAAAAAACGCGCCATGTACCGCAGGCGCTATGAGCTGCTGGACGACACCTTTAAAAAGATAGACAGCGTGTTGATAGGTAGTTATAGCAGCAACCGTATGGCTAGTTAACGTTCCTGAGACCTGTACTACTGTGGGATTACTTGCAGTAATAATCCACCGCAACGACAAATAAGTCTGGTTCCTATGCGTATCGCTTATTTCATCAATCAATACCCCAAAGTCAGCCATAGCTTCATTCGTCGCGAGATTTTGGCGTTGGAACGTCAGGGGTTTGTGGTGCAGCGCATTGCTCTGCGTGGCTGGGATGCCGAATTGGTGAATGCCGAGGACGTGTCTGAACGCGATAAAACCCAGTATGTGCTGCAGGGCGGAGTCAAAGAGCTGTTAGTGCCTGTGCTGCAGGTGCTGCGCGCCCAGCCCCGACGGTTTTTTTCGGCGCTGTGGCTGGCGCTACGCATGGGCCAGCGGGCCGATCGGCCCTGGCCGTACCATTTGGTCTATTTGTTTGAGGCATGTCGCGTACTGTCTTGGTTGCAGGCGTTCGGCGCCGAGCATGTGCATGCGCATTTCGGCACCAACTCAACCGAGGTGGTGATGCTGGCCAATGTACTCGGTGGGCCGGCGTACAGTTTTACCGTGCACGGGCCGGAAGAGTTCGACAAACCGCAGTTTATTCATTTGGGCGAGAAAGTCCGGCGCGCAGCTTTTGTCGCGGCGATCAGTTCTTATGGGCGTAGCCAGCTGTTTCGCTGGGTGGCTCATGCGCACTGGCCAAGAGTAAAGGTGGTGCACTGTGGGCTGGAGCGGGCGTTTCACGATGTGCCGGCCGTTGCCGTGCCATCCGCGCCGCGGTTGGTTTGTGTAGGTCGTTTGTGTGAGCAGAAGGGGCAGCTTTTGCTGCTTGAGGCCGCCCGCATTCTGGCAGCACAAAACGTGGCGTTCGAAATAGTACTGGCCGGCGATGGGGAAATGCGCGCGGAAATCGAAGCCCTGATTGCACGGCATGGCTTGCAGGCGCAAGTGCGAATTACCGGCTGGATCAGTAGCGATCAGGTGCGGGCGGAAATTCTTGCGGCGCGGGCCTTGGTGTTGCCGAGCTTCGCCGAGGGTTTGCCGGTGGTCATCATGGAAGCCATGGCCTTGCGCCGGCCCGTACTGACGAGCTATGTGGCGGGCATTCCCGAGTTAGTGCGACAGGGTGAGAACGGTTGGTTGTTTCCCGCTGGAACTGTGGATGAGTTGGCGGCGGCACTGGCGGACTGCCTCGCGCAACCTGTCGAGGTATTGCAGCGAATGGGCGAGGCGGCTTATCAGAGAGTGCTGGAGCGACACGACATCGATATCGAAGCAGCCAAGTTGGCTAATTTGTTTAGGGCGCAAGCATGATCACATTACTTAGTTGGCTGTTCAGCTTACTGCTGATACTCATCCTCCTGCCGGTGTTGGTGCTGTTTGTACAGATGCTAATGGCCTGCCTGCCTGCACGGTCGCGCTCGTCGGCGCAAGGACCGCGACCGCGGGTGGCGGTGTTGATACCGGCACACAATGAATCCTCGATCATCGTCGCGACGTTAAACAGCATTCGGCCGCACCTGCTTTTGGGTGATCGCCTGTTGGTGGTGGCGGATAACTGTTCTGACGACACGGCGGCGCTGGCCCGCACAGCGGGCGCCGAGGTGGTGGAGCGCAGCAATGATCAGCAGCGTGGCAAGGGTTATGCGCTGGACTGTGGGGTGCGTCATTTGTCGAGTGATGCGCCGGAGGTCATGATTGTTGTCGATGCGGATTGCCAGGTGGCCGAGGGTTCTATTGAGCGTTTGGCAATCTGTTGCATCGACTCAGGGCGGCCCGCACAAGCACTTAATTTAATGCGTGCTCCAGCAGGTTCCGGGCTAAAAGTGCGGCTAGCCGAGTTTGCCTGGTGTGTGAAGAATCGGGTACGGCCTCAGGGTTGGACTCGGCTTGGTTTGCCCTGTCAGTTAATGGGCACGGGAATGGCTTTCGTCTGGCGGGATCTGACGTTGATCAATTTGGCCAGTGGTCACATCGTTGAAGATTTGAAGATGGGCCTGGATTTATGCCGAAGCGGCAAGCCGCCTGTGTTCTGCCCCGATGCCCTGGTGACCAGTTACTTTCCGCGCAGCGATGAAGGTTTGACTACCCAGCGTACGCGCTGGGAGCATGGTCATCTAGGAGTAATCCTTGGGGATACGCCAAAGTTACTGGTGGAGTCGATTGGCCAGCGTAACTGGAGTCTGCTGGCGATGACGCTGGATTTGCTGGTCCCTCCGTTGGCCTTATTGACGTTGGCCTTGGCGGCGGCATTTGGTCTGTCATGGTTGGTATTTATACTGTCGGGAGCTTTGGCGCCAGCATTGATAGCTTCTTCCGGGGTGGCAATATTGGGGGTGACTATCTTGCTGGCATGGAGCCAATTTGGTCGCGGGATTATTTCTTTTTCAGCCTTGTTGTATGCGCCGTTCTACGCGATGAAGAAAATCCCTCTGTACCTCGGATTTTTGCTTAAGCGCCAGGTTGAGTGGGTGCGTTCGAAGCGAGATGACAGCTAATGCGTGCTTTATCCTGGCAGCACAGCTGGCAAACGATTACCCAGAAACTCAGGGTGATCAGCGATGTTGATGACGAGCAAGCATTGATTGATGCGTTATCCAGACCTGACGTGACGACAGTGCTCGGGTTCGCCAATGCCCATGCCATGAATCTGGTGGCGGCTAATACCGACTACTTTAACGCGCTGCTGGCTGCGGACGTGTTATTACGGGATGGCTCCGGCATGGCTATCCTGTTTCGTCGCCTTGGCCTGGAGCCGGGGCTAAATATGAATGGCACCGATTTCATTCCCAAATTACTGGCCGCGTTCAAGGGCCGGCGCGTGGCTTTCTGGGGTACTGATGAGCCCTTTCTAGCCAGCGCGGTGCAGCGTAGCGAAGCGATATTTGCGGTCAATGTAGTCTCTGCTCACCATGGTTTCGCGCCGGTGGATGTCTACATAAACCTTGCCCGGCAGTTTCAGCCGGAACTGGTTGTGTTGGGTATGGGTATGCCCAAGCAAGAAGCCGTCGCGGCGAGGCTCGCCGCCAGCGGCGTGCCCTGTCTTGTCGTGTGCGGAGGGGCGATCCTGGATTTTCTCGGTGAAAAGGTGACTCGCGCTCCGCAATGGGTACGTAGTCTCGGGTGTGAGTGGGTGTTCAGGTTCATCAGTGAGCCAAAGCGCTTATTCACTCGCTATGTGGTGGGTAATCCGATGTTCTTGTTGCGCACGTTGATCTATAGGAATTTCTGACGCACAGGAAATTGACACTTGGATGGACTTCCCTGCGTCATAAAAAACACGACTGAAGTATCTTGCAAAACTCCGGTGTAGCACCTTTACTCAGGTTGGACTTATCGACTTGACGGGCGTGTTCGGGGTTGTTTTTTTCATTAAGATTGGCGTCAACAAAATGGTGTCGGACAATCTTGATTTCAGGGAAGGTGTTGCGAGTTTTTCGCAAGAAGGAAAGGTGTTGTTCCAATTAGACGGCAGTTTGTGTCGGTGCTGTAATTAGGAATCATCACATATCTTGCAAAAAAAACGTGCTCTGCTGTCGAGCGCTAATTTCAAGTATTTAGTTTGTTGATTTGTAAACTAAAACGCCCCTTCCTTGAATTGTGCTAATAACCAAATGAAAAGATATATAGCAGAATTAATACGTAAGCTGATATCGCCTTCGATGCGATTCGAGCTAAGAAAAGCTGTCGCCTGGCTGCGGGATATACTTGGCCGAGCCTGTTTTTGGCGCTGGGAAATTGTCAGATTTCGTCTGCGGGAAGACAGTCCTTACGACATCCTCTATGTAGGCAGGAAATCACAACGGGAATTTGTGAAGGTGCTCATGGGCGCTGACACTCACATGGCGGACAGCAAGTTAAAACTGGATAACTCCAGTCGCACGGTGTGGGTCAGTGAAATGCCAACCTTGGGTGCATTGTATGTGCCTCAATATTTGAGTGCTGTCGTGCCGCTGAGCCGGTCAATTGACGATATCACCGCCAGGTACAACACCGAGTTACGTCGAAATTTGCGCAAGAACCGGCTGCGCTACCGTATGAAGCAGGCATTAAACGATGACGAGATAGACATCGCAGACCGGGAAATGCTTAAACCTTATGCCAGCGCAAGGCATGGTGCATCCGCCTCTCAAATTGAATCGCATGAGGTTCAAAGGGTGGCAAAAAATGCCGGACGGCTCGATCTAGTACTGCTGGAGGATGAGATTGTTGCATGTCATCTTGGGTGCGTAATTACCCGGGCAGGGAAGCGCTATTGGAGTACGGTCCGTTTCGGTTATCCCGACGCTGTTTTTTCTGATGCTAAAAAGTTACGTGAAGTTAATTCGATTACTACGTTCATGGCACTTGAGTGGGCGATAGAAAACGGCTTTGACTATTATGATATCGGAACTTGCCTGGCACGCCCGGACGATGGACTTCTTGAGTGGAAAAGAAGGCGTGGCGGCGATGTTGATACGTTGGGTAATTACGGTTATTTGTTCGTTCGACTGCCCAAGGTAGGCGCGGCTCAATTTCTTTGGGAGACACCGCTATTTGCTGTCGAAGGCAAGAAGTTGACACTTCACCTCGGGTTGCCGGACGGTCCGAGTGACGAGGAAGTTGCTAGTCGATATCGCGAAATGGGTTTTGGTGGGCTTTTCAAAATATACATTCATTGCTCCAGAGCGCCGGGAGAAACGCTTCTCGACACGTTGCGCGGTCGCTACGCTCATCTGAAGTCACCCCCTGTCCTGGAAAGTGTTGTATCCACTTGAACAGGTTGTTGATTTTAAATGAAGCAGTTTTCGCCATAAAGGCTGTTTCGGTATAACCACATTTGAATGGGGTGCATATGTCGGAATTCAATGCATTGACGAGTGATAGCCAATCAAAGTGGAGCCTTGCTGCGTATAAACACATGTTTAACACACGGCTCACACGCCAACCGTCGTTATCCCTGCGAAGCCAGGCCGTGAAAACCTGGGAAATTGCTCCAGGTGAAATCTCAAATGCTCCGCCGGCTTTTTTCCTTCCCGACCAGCTCGAACGTGTGACCGGGTGGGCAGGAGATCTTTTTTATCCTTATGAACATCCCCGTCGCACAATGGAAGGCATCGGTAGTGTTGAGCATGGCGCAACACGAGGCTACCTGCTTAAAGATGTCTGGTTAATTGATGGCGCTCTCTACAAAGGTAATGCCAAAGCATCGTTGTCGCCCAGATCCGGATGGTTGCCAAATATTCGTGTAGAAAACGAAATTGATCGCGGCGCGATGTATTGCACGGCGGGGGGAAATAAATGGTTCGGCTCCTGGTTAATGGATGATTGTATAACCTATCCAATTGCATGCGAGGAGGGCGTTCCGGTGACCACGGCAGCGTCTGCCAATCTTGTTTCCACTGTCACGAACGGCATACTTCATACCCCCGGCTATGAGGACTGGCTTGGCATGACCCCGGTTCGTTTACGTAATGCTTTTTTTCGTGAACTCGTGATCTTTGACGATCTGTGTCAAAACAGAAATAAGCATTTGCGTTTTCGTGCGATGGGGGGAAAGTTGCTTTCACACGTCAACGTTTGCTCTCACCCTGGCGTGTTCATTCTGCGAGGGGGCACAGGTGAATTGCGATTGTTACGCAATGAAATGGAGCTTGCCGAGCGCCTGCGTGACCGCAGAGATTTTCGTATTATCGATCCTGCGAAATCCGACGTGCCGACCATCGTCGCGGCCTGTGCCGGGGCACGAACCGTGGTAGGGATTGAGGGGAGTCATCTTATACACGGCGTTAATGTGCTGCAGCCAGGTGGTTCGCTACTGGTTTTGCAACCGCCTAATCGTTTCCTCTGTTTTTTCAAATATCTAACGGATCGCGATCAACAAAATTTCGGTTTTGTGGTCGGCACCCCAGAGGGGGACGGTTTTAGTGTCGATCCTGATGAAGTGGAGCGCACGCTGGACCTCTTTCCATCCTGATACGGCGAGGCCGTTGTTGGCCTCGCCGTTATTCCGCATCAAATGGGTTTAGATATCGTCCAGACGCTCAAGACTGGCTAATAAGCATGTTTGCCGGAGAAGGCAAACACCGTTCGTAAAAGAATGACGAAATCGAGCCATAGCGACCAGTTGTTGATGTACTCGATGTCCGAGTCAACACGCCGAATCATCTGATCTATATCCTTCGTTTCACCACGATAGCCACGTACCTGAGCCAGGCCTGTGATGCCCGGCTTAATGTTGTGACGCGCAAAGTAGCCCGAGACGTCGGGCGAGTACTGCACATCGTGTTGAATAGCGTGCGGGCGAGGCCCCACCAGAGACATTTCCCCCATCAAAACGTTGAACAACTGCGGTAACTCATCCAAGCTGGTCCGCCGAATAAAGGCCCCAACCCTGGTCATGCGCGGGTCATTCTTTTGCGCCTGCTTGACGATGCCGTCTTCAGGCTGATGGACGACCATGCTTCTGAACTTCCAGATCCGAAAAGCTTCTCCACTCCACCCCATGCGCTGCTGACGAAAGAATATGGGGCCGGGGCTATCGAGCTTGATGGCAATGGCGACGGCTACCAGGATTGGCGCTGCAAGAACCAAAATGAGAAAGGCCAGGACTTTGTCCTCAAGGTTCTTCAGAAACAGGCGCATCCCCATCAGCGGAGTTTCAGACAAGGTCAGCACGGGAATGCCGGCAATTTCGCGAACACTGTGGTTGATCAGGCGCAACGAGAAAATGTCAGGCACCCAGTTAACAGAGATGTGTTTATCGAACAGCCTTAAATAAACATCCTGGATGACCTCTGAGCCACCCAGAGGGGTCACGAAATAGACGGTACGAATGGCATGTTTAACAACTAACTCGTCAAGGTCGGAGATATCGCCCAGTATCGCCAGACGTTGCGCCCCTTCCGGACTTTCCTTTCCCCGATCATCGTCCGCGCCAATCAACACACAGCCGACTATTCGCTCACCGAGCCAGGGATTATTGCTGATCTTCTTGTGAAGATAGCTGGCCAGCTCGCCGGAGCCAATGATGAGCGAGTTTTCCAATTGAGTCGGGTGGGCCAAAAACTTCTTCTGCATCTCGCGTGTCGCGAGGTGCAAAAGCAACTGAGCAAAATATCCAACAACAAATAACTGCCCGACCAATAAGCGCGAGTACTGTTCACTTTGCTTGGTAAGAAAGGCCATGGCAACGAGAAAGCCAAACGTGGCGGTCCACGCTTTCAAAAGCTTGAAGGCTTTGACGGTAAAACCAACATTGCTGCGGTAAATAGCATAGTGGTCGTACACGACAGCCAACGCCCCCAGCAGCAACAGGAGCAGGATGACATAGGACTGCGTTATGAAGCCGATATGATAATTGATCAAAAACCACGCAACACCGGTCACCGCAACACAATCGAGACCAGCCTGGATAACGATACTGGTACTGCTTCTTCGCTGGAGCACGGAACGGGTACTGTTGGGCTCAAATATCATATTTAGACCTCATGTCTGCTGCCCCTCGCGCTCGATGATGACGCGATTCAGTTCATGCTGCCCTCGCTTGAGAGCGTTGGCGTCACCGTGATTAGCCAGCCACCTTCGAAAATGCAGGCTTTGGGAGCATGTGGCGACGCGTGCTATCACTTTAGCAGTGCTGTGAAATCATTCACTGAATCTGCGTAGTTCTGAGTAGTTTAGTAGAACCTCCGGGCTTGAAAAAATGAAGCCCATCGAGATACCGACCGGCCGGCAGCGGGGCCGTCCGCGGTGTCAGCAGCAAGGTCGTGCCTGGTCGGCAATCGGGTAGGGGGCGCGAGTTTGGTTGCGCAGTGATCGAGGTTTACACCGAGCTGAAATCTATGTGCATTGCGCACTGATTCCATCGCGGTAAAACGAGACGGCGCCCACAAGGGGCGCCGTCTTCGTTTGGGTCGATCAGACGCGTTCGAACAACACGGCGATGCCTTGGCCGCCGCCGATGCACATGGTTGCCAGGGCATAGCGGCCCTGAACACGGTGCAGTTCGTGAATCGCCTTGGTGGCGATAATCGCACCGGTCGCGCCCACCGGGTGGCCCAGAGAAATCCCCGAACCGTTCGGGTTGACCTTCTCCGGGTCGAAGCCCAGTTCCTGCGCCACGGCACACGCTTGGGCCGCGAATGCTTCGTTGGACTCGATGACATCCAGGTCGGCAACGGTCAGGCCGGCGCGTTTGAGGACCAGGCGGGTGGCGGGAATCGGCCCCAACCCCATCAGCTCTGGCTCCACACCGGCATGGGCGTAACCGACCAGTCGGGCGATGGGCTTGAGGCCTTGGTCGAGAACCATCTGACCCGTGGCCATGATCAGTGCTCCGGCACCATCATTGAGGCCCGACGCGTTGCCGGCGGTGACGCTACCGTCTTTTTTGAAGGCTGGTTTCATCTTGCCCAATTGCTCGGCATTGACCTCGGCGCGGACATGCTCGTCCGTCGCAAACGTCACGGTACCTTTGCGGGACGCCACTTCGATCGGCACGATCTGGTCGGTAAACCGCCCTTCAGCAATCGCCCGGGCCGCTCGTTGCTGGCTGAGCAGCGCCAACTCATCCTGAGCCTGACGAGTGATGCCATAGCGCTCGGCGATGTTTTCCGCAGTAATGCCCATGTGGAAACCGCCAAACGGGTCTTGCAGAGCGCCGAGCACGTAGTCAGTGGCTTGCATATCACCCATGCGTGCGCCCCAGCGCGCCTGCGGCAACAGATAGGCCCCGCGGCTCATGGACTCGACGCCACCCGCCAGCGCAGCGCCTGCGTCTCCCAACATCAAACTTTGTGCTGCGCTGACAATGGCCTGCAAACCAGAACCGCAGAGGCGGTTGACGTTGAAGGCGGGTGTCTCTTTCGGCAGGCCGGCATTCATCGCCACGGCACGAGAGATGTAGGCGTCACGTGCTTCCGTCGGGATCACATGCCCCATCACCACGTGGCCGATGTGTTCAGGTGCCAGCCCCGAACGTTCAATGGCGGCACGGCAAACGTCAGTGGCTAATTGGATAGGTGGCACATCTTTGAGCGAACCGCCAAAGCTGCCGATAGCGGAGCGGACGGCGCTGATAACAAAAATGTCGGATGGGTTCATGCGGGTTCCCCTGGAACAGTCCTGGACTCAAGTGTGCTTTCGCACTGTTATATGGGGGGAGTCTAGACACAGCGATGATTTTGGCCTATGCCAAAACTGCTCAAGGGGGGTGGCGTTTTTGGCCATTTCAGTTGAAGTCGCTTTTTGATCCGTCTGATCCGGTCAAAAGCGCAGGAAAGAAAAAAGCCCGGTACACGTCCGGGCTTGATCGTTCCCATGCGCAGCAAAGGAATGCCACCGGGGACGCTCCGCGTCCCGCTATCGCCGCAAGGATTGGGTCCTGCGCATGGGTGACGCGGAGCGTGGGAACGATCAGTGGGTGCCGGGGCATCATTCATCCAATTGCCGCACCGGAAAAAACAACTCGAAGCAGGTGATGCCTTCGCTGCTGCTAACGCTGTAAGCCCCATTGTGCAGCTGCATGATCGTCGCCACGATCGACAAGCCCAGGCCGTTGGAGTGCGCCGAGCGTTCGCGGGATTCGTCGACGCGGTAGAAGCGCTCGAACAGTCTGGGCAAGTGTTCGGCGGGGATGGTCTGGCCGTGGTTGCGCACTTGCAGGCGGATGCCGTCGGCCGCGGGCGTGGCGCGGATGAACAGTTCGGAGTCAGGCGCGCCGTATTTGATCGCGTTGGCGCAAAGGTTGGCCAAGGCACGGCGCAGCAACATCGGTTCGGCCCAGATCACTCCGCTGCCCTGGGCATCGATGCTGATCCCGACATCCGCCGCCAGCCCTTCGAAATAGTCGGTCATGCGTTCCATTTCATCGGCAGCATCCAGTTCCTGCCGTTGGCGCAAAGCACTGGCGGGGTCGGTGCGGGCCAGAAACAGCATGTTGTCGAGCATCCGCGCGAGACGCTCCAGCTCTTCGACATTGGAGGCGAGCAGTTGCTGATAGGCCTCAATACTGCGGTTTTGCTGCAGGGCGACCTGGGTTTCGCCGAGCAGGTTGTTGATCGGCGTGCGCAGTTCGTGGGCCATGTCGGTGGACACCTGACCCAGTTGCACGAAGCCCTTGCCGAGACGGTCGAGCATTGCGTTGAACGCCTCGATCATCGGTAGCAGTTCCCGCGGTGCACCCTGGCTGTCGAGGCGCTCGGTGAGGTTGCCGACGCCGATGCCTTGGGCGTGTCGGGCCAGGCGTCGCACGGGCAAGAGCCCGCGATGTACCAGCAGATAGCCGGACAGGGCCAGTAGAATCGCCGCCACGCTGGCGAAGAGGTACACGTTGAGGCGGTAGCGGGCGAGGACCGCGGTGCGCTCGGTCATCAGGCGCCCGGTGACCACTTGCAGGCTGCCCAGGTCGCCGGAGTCGATAGTCGCCGCCAGCGCCGCGAAGGGCACGCCATCCACACTCGGGTAATGCTGCACGTCGGCCAGCGTCAACAGATGGTCCATGGCCACCGGTGTCAGCGACGGTACGGCGAGGTTTCCGGGGTTGACCACCAGCAACGGTTTTTGTCCGGGAGCGCCGATGGTCAGCAGCGCCTCGCGATTGCCGAGCATGTTCTGGAACAGCGCCGGTTTGGTCTTGATCAGGTCCAGGGTGTTGCTGTCGTTGAGGAAGGTGCGCAGTTGATCGATGCGGTTCACCAGGGCGGCGTCGTCGCGTCGAATCAGCTCGCGTTCCAGATCCCGGTACAACGCCACCCCCAGGAGGGTCAGCGAGACAAAGGCGAGCAAGGCAAACACCAGTGCCAGGCGCAGCGTTAATGAGTGGCGAAGGCGTGAGGTCATGGTTGCGTATCGAAGCGGTAGCCGATACCGCGCACGCTGTGAATCAATTTGAGTTGGAACGGGTCGTCGATTTTCAGCCGCAGGCGCCGCACCGCGACATCCACGACGTTGGTGTCACTGTCGAAATTCATGTCCCAGACTCGCGAAGCGATCATCGAGCGCGACAGAACCTGGCCCTGGTGCGTGGCGAACAGATGCAGCAGGGCGAACTCCTTGTTGGTCAGGGCGATTCGCACGCCGGCACGGGTGACGCGGCGTTTGAGCACGTCGATTTGCAGGTCGGCGACTTGCAACTGTTCCTCTTCCCGGGTGGGGCCGCGCCGGGTCAGGGTGCGCAGGCGCGCAACCAGTTCGGCGAAGGAAAACGGTTTGATCAGGTAATCGTCAGCGCCCAGTTCCAGGCCCTTGATGCGATCGGCGATGTCATCGCGGGCCGTGAGAAACAGCACCGGGGTGTCGGCGTCCTTACGCAAGCGGCGCAGGACTTCCCAGCCATCCATTTTCGGCATCATGACATCCAGCACAATGACGTCGAAATCGTGCTCCAGGGCCAGGTGCAAGCCATCGACGCCATCGCGGGCCAGGCTGACGGAGTAGCCGAGTTCCTGCAGGCCGTTGAGCAGGTAATTGCCTGCTTTGGGTTCGTCTTCGACTACGAGGATGTTCATGGGATCTGCCTGGTTCGGTGTCGGCAACATACCTGTCGCGGCGGCGGGCTACAGAGGTCAGCCAGTGGCGCCAGTGTAGCCCGATCCTTTGTGAGTACAGGCGTCTGATCAATTATCACCAATGCAACCCATGCCCTGGACCTGGTAATCCAGCTCGTGCTTGCGACCCTGATGGTCGAGGTAAATCAGCTGCGCGGGGACGATGCCGCAATCTTGCGTGAGGATATTGCTGGACAGGTCTTTGGCGATATCCAGGTGGACGAAGAAACCGGTTCTGTCGTGGATGACAGGTTCGGTGGTCTGGGTATCGGCAAATGCCGAACCGGTGGCGAGGAGAGCAGCAAAACCAAGGATTAACATTTTCATGATGATTCCCTCTATTCAGAGGCGGATTGGCTGCCGACGGGTTGCCTGGCAGTGGATTCAGGTTAACCAGGCGATCCGCACAGCCGACCCACAGTTGAATGACAATTTTGTAATGAAACGGCGCCGAAGTTACGGTTGGCGACCGGCGGCTTCGAGGATCAGGTCAGCGATTTCCTTGGAGTGGGAGACCAAAGACAGATGGCTCGACGGCAGCTCGATGGTGGTCGCGTTCATGCGTTTGGCGAGGAAGCGTTCCAGGTCTGGGTTGATGGTTTGATCGAGGCTGGAGACCGCGTACCAGGACGGTTTGGTGTGCCAGGCGGCAGCGGTGGTGCGGTCGGTGAACAGGGTTTTGGCGATCGGTTGCTGGACGGCAAACAGTTCCATCGCCTTGTCGTGGGGCACGTCACCGGCGAAGTACTTGAGGAAGGCGTCTTGCTTGAGGCTGATGAAACCATCGTGTTCCTCGGTGCCGGCACGTACGGGCATGGTCGGGTACTTGGCCGACAGCGCGACGAAGTCCTCACCCGCGTCCGGTGCTCGGGCTGCAACGTAAACCAGCGAGCTGACGTTCGGATTGACCCCGGCTTCACTGACCACGGTGCCAGCGTAGGAATGGCCGACCAGTACGGTCGGGCCGTCTTGTTGATCGAGCACGCGTTGGGTGGCGGCAACGTCGTCGGCGACCGAGATCAACGGGTTTTGCACCGCAGTCACGTGCAAGCCGGCGGCCTGCAACCGGGTGATCACATCCGACCAGCTCGAGCCATCGGCCCAGGAACCGTGCACCAGCACGACGTTGTTGGCCTTGACCGGCGCGATGTTGCTGGCCATGGCGGAACCGGTGCCCAGCATCAACAGGCTGGCGGCGATCAGGCAGAGTTTGCTCAATGGTTTCATGGTGTCGACCCTTGTCATCAGCGGGAGGTGTGTCACCCGCGGTGGGTGACTGACGACGCCACTGTATGAAGCGAGGGTGCTGGCTACGCTGACAACTCAATGACAAGTTTGTAATGCACGGCGCGCCTGTCTTTATGCTGCCTGCCGTATGTCGGGAGCGAGGAACGCCACCCATGAAAAAACTTCAAAACGAAGACTGTCTTTGGGAGTTTGAGCATGAGTGATGATCAAAAGAGCGAAGCCCTGGCGGCCTGGTATCAGCTCCTGAAAGTGCCCGAAATCCGGATGGATGCCGAAGAGCAATATGACGAGTTGCTTAAGGCTGCCGATGAGATGGAGCGGACCGGACTCATCAACAGCGCTGAATGGCGCAGGCTGGTTCAAGAGGCGAGCGCTGCTTTTGCCAATGCGACAGAAGGGTTGGGGCGCGGGACATAGGTATCCAGTTTTGTTTTTGCGATTTTTGGTGTCTGAGTAGGCGCCATCGCGAGCAAGCTCGCTCCCACAGGGATCTTCGTTGTGGCTAGATCCAATGTGGGGGCGAGCTTGTCTCCGGGCGGCGATCCGACGATGGCTGTTCGGCCTGTTGGGCAAACCACTGCATGATCAGCGAACAGGCTGGATGAGAGGCGGCAGAAGGTTGCAGGTTCAAGGCGTAAATGCCACGGGTCTTCAAGGGGTGGCCGAACGGAACGACGAGCACGCCTCGTTCGAGTGATTCTCCTGCCAGGGTCAGGTCAGTCATGGCGACGCCCAGCCCTCGCGCCGCCGCATCAAGCGCCAACTCGTCGAGGTTGAAGGGGATATGGCGGTAGTCCTCGAGTGACTGGCCGCCATTGGCGTGCAGCCACTGGACCCAGTCATGCTTGTCCGCCGAGCGATGCAACAGCGGGAAACGCACGAGATCGGCCACCGACTCCAACGGCTGGGAGGTGCTGCCCAGGCCTGGGGCGCACACCGGCACCAGCGCCTCCTCGAACAACGTCAGGCAGTCAGGATCGCGGGACGGCTCTGGCAGATAGAGGATGTAGGCGTCGCTGTCGATGGCCGGCTCCACCACTTCCGTGGCCACGGTTTCGATCGACAGCGAAACCTGCGGATGGCTTCGATAGAACTCGCTCAACTTTGGCAGCAACCATCGAACCGCCAGCGACACATGCATGCGTATACGGAAGGGTCGTTTTTGCGGTGTCAGCCGATCTTCAAGGGTTTTCAGTTGCGCCAGGATACTTCGGGCGGTCGCAAGTACCTGTTCGCCTTCCGGTGTCAGTCGAACACTGCGGCTGTTCCTTACGAACATCGGCAAGTCGAAGTGGCTCTCCAACTGCTGGATTTTTCGGCTCACTGCGCTTTGGGTCAGGCACAGCTTTTGCGCCGCTTGCGTGAAGCTGCCCGAGCCTGCGACCTCGACCAGCGCCTGCAAGGCCTGGAGAGAAGGAGCGTGGTGGATTTTATCCATGCGTTTTTTGAATAGCTCGATGATTTTATAACGTTGGTTGTATCACTACAGGCCTTATAGATTCTAGCTCTAGCTAGCGCCAGCCGGAAATACTCATGCGATGACGTCATGGGCGGTGCTTGCAGAACGACAGGCAGATGAGGTGATGCATGACCAATGTATGTGGCTGGATTGCGCAGGCGGGGAGTACACCCGCTCGCGACGCTCTCAAAGGCACGCAAAAAGCCGATTGGCTGATTGTCGGTGCCGGTATCACTGGCCTGTGCGCCGCCCACTCGCTCGCTGAAATGCACCCTCAGGCGCGGATCGTGATTGTCGACAGACAACGGGCCGCACAGGGCGCCTCGGCGCGCAATTCAGGTTTTGTGGTGGGGCACGAACATCCGGCCAAGGATGAGCTGATCGGCAACCCGGGTTTTGCCGGTTTTGAAGTCGATACCTCGATTTCCCGTGCCGCCAGTGACGAAGTGCGCCAGCGCATTGCTCGTCTCGGTATCGAATGTGAATTCAGGGAATCGGGCTACTACTTCGCCGTCAACGATCCCGGCAAGTTGACCGATGTCGCGGCCAAACTGGCAACGCTACGCGCTGTCGGCGCCTCTGCGCATTTTCTGGAAGGTGAACCACTGAGCAAACAACTGGGCACCGCGCATTACCAGGCCGCGATCTGGTGCGGCAATGGCAACGCACTGCTGCAACCCGCGAAATACGTGAAGGGCCTGCTGGATACGCTGCCGGCCAACGTGACCCTGTTTGAGAACACCGATATCACGGGACTGGAGCGTTTGGGCAAAGGGCGTATTCGCGCCAATGGCGCCGATGGAAGCATCGAGGCCAGGCACGTCCTGGTGTGCCTGAACGCGTTCATCCCGCGCTCAGGGATCGAAGACAGCGGGACGTTCCCGATGGAACTCAGCGCCAGCCTGACACGACCACTCAGCGACGCCGAGTTCAAGTCCATCGGCGCGGTTGAGCCTTGGGGCGTGCTGTCCACAAGGCCACTGGGCGCCACGGTGCGACTGACTCCGGACCGCCGCGTGATGATCCGCAACACGGCGGAATACCGTTCTCGGGATTTATCCGACAGTGAGCTGCTGCACCGTCGCAAACACCATGTGCTCGGCTTGCAACGACGCTTCCCGTTCTTGAACGAGCAGGACATTCAATACACCTGGACCGGACACTTGAGTGCTTCGCGCACCGGGCAACCGTATTTCGCCAAGGTCGACGAAGGGGTGTTTGCGGTGGCCGGCTGCAATGGTTCGGGCGTCGCACGCGGCACCCTTTGGGGACGCTTGCTCGCCGAACTGGCATCGGGTGCCAGCTCGCCCATCCTCGAATCAGTGATGCGCAGAGCCCAGCCGGGCTGGCTGCCACCGCGACCCTTGCTCGATATCGGTGCCATGCTTCGAATGCGCGTGGAGGCGGTCAGGGCCAAAACAGAAATCTAGAAACCCGGCGATCAAAGAATAAAAACTCATCAAACACACGGTGATTGAACATGCGCGTCAATAACATTTCCCTGATGGTCGTGCTGACGACGTTGTCGGCAACCACTTACGCTGACGAAGTCGTCAATATTTCAAACTGGAACGGCTATATTGCCGACGACACCTTGACCACGTTCACCAAGGAAACGGGGATCAAGGCAACGTACGACATTCACGACAGCAACGAAGTGCTCGAATCCAAACTGATGACCGGCAACACCGGCTATGACGTCGTGAGCCCCTCGAACCATTTCCTGTCCCGATTGATCAAAGCCGGAGCGGTTCAGAAACTCGATAAAAGCCAGCTGCCCAACTGGAAAAACCTTGATCCGGCGTTGATGAAAAAACTCGAGGTCAATGATCCGGGCAACCAGTACGGTTATCCGTACATGTGGGGCACGGCGGGTATCGGCTACAACGTCGAAAAGATCAAAGCGATCTTCGGCAACACCGATGTCACCCATTCGTGGAATCTGTTTTTTGATGAAAACAACATTAAAAAGCTGAGCCAGTGTGGGGTGGCGATTATCGATAACCCTACGCAGATCCTGCCGATCACCCTGAATTACCTGGGGCTGCCGCCGCATAGCCACGAGCCGGCGGATTACAAGAAAGCCGAGCAGGCGCTGCTCAAAATCAGGCCTTACGTCCAGTATTTTCACGCCTCCAAATACATCAGCGACCTGGCGAACGGCAATGTCTGCGCGGTGATCGGTTTCAATGGCGACATCGTGCAGGCGGCCGCCAGCGCCAAGGAAGCCAACAACGGCATCGACATCGCCTATTCGATCCCTGACGAAGGTTCCACCTTGTGGTTCGACATGGTGGTCATGCCCAAGAGTGCGCCGCACGAGAAGAATGGCTACGCCTACATGAACTACCTGCTGACACCGCAGGTGATTGCCAACATCAGTAACAGCATTCACTACGCCAACCCCAACCTGGCAGCGGATCAGTATGTTGTTCCGGCCGTGAAACAAGACCTGGCGATCTATCCGCCGACCCGTGTGTTGGACAAGTTGTTTACCGTCGAGGAACTTCCCGCGGCCATTGCACGGTTGACGACCCGTTTGTGGACCAAGCTGAAAACCAACACATGACAACATCGGCACGATCCTTGGGCTGCGTCGCAGCTGAAATTGCTTAGCTGATTGGCATTAGTCTTATTCCTAGAGATTCTTCGTTGTATGTCATCGCCCTAACCATGGCCTACGCTTATCCCGAGATTGCTATTCATTGATCAGGGTTTGCTCCCTGATCGACGTTCAACGACTGCCCATAAAAACAAAAAGTCTCGGGAGAAAACGCATGCTCGCTTTGTTTAGTCGATTCAGCCGCTACATGGCAGTGGGAATGACCGCTGCCGCACTCGCGACACCGGCCTTTGCGCTGGACACCGTCAAGTTCATGGCCCCGGGTTCTGTGGGGGGCGGCTATGACCAGACCGCGAGGGTTCTGGGCAAAGCTTTGATCGAGGCCAACACGGCCAAATCCACCACCTTCGAGAACAAAGGTGGAGCAGGGGGGACGTTGGGGCTGGCGCAGTTCGCCAACAGCACCAAGGGCGATCCAAATGCGTTGCTGGTTGTCGGTGCGATCATGGTCACTGCGATTGAACAGAACAAGCCGCAAATCACCTTGAAGGACGTGACGCCGATTGCTCGGCTGTTTACCGAATACAACGTGATTGCCGTGCGCAAGGAGTCCGAGTTCAAAACCCTGGAGGACTTGCTGAAAGTCTTCAAAGACAAGCCGACCAGCATCTCCTGGGGCGGTGGCTCCAAGGGGTCGATCGATCACATCGGCATTGCCGAGTTGGCCGCGAAAATGGGTATCCCGGTCAACAAGGTGAATTACGTCGCCTTCGCGGGTGGGGGTGAAGTCGTTGCTCAAGCATTGGGCGGGCAGATCAAGGTGATCACCGGTGGTTATGCCGAGCTGGGCCAATACATCAGGAACGGCCAGTTCCGGGTACTCGCCATCGGCGCGCCAGAACGCATTGAAGGCATCGATGCACCGACCCTCAAAGAGAAAGGCTACGACGTGACCATCGGCAATTGGCGCGGTGTTTACGGTGCGGCGAACCTCACGCCCGAGCAGCGCAAAGAAGTGACCGACGCCGTCGTGGCCGCCACCAACAGCAAAGTCTGGAAAGACAATATCGACACCAACAAATGGTCACCCAACGTCCTGACTGGCGATGAGTTCGGCAAATTCGTCGACGAAGAGCATGTGCGGCTGCGTGCGATGCTGGTCGAGGTCGGGCTGGTTTCGAAATGACTCAGCCTCGCGCAATAGTGCCGGTGCAACTGGCGATTGGCGCCGGAGTGATTGCCATCAGCGCCGTGTTGGCGGTGGGCGCATTCCGGTTTCCGCCCGAGATGGGGTTCGTCATCCTGGGAGCCCACGTCTATCCGTACGCTGTCGCGGTGTTCCTGGGCGGGGTCGGTCTGTTGCTGTGTTATCAGGCTGTCACCGGTGGCTTCCGCGAGCTGGCAGACCACGATGACGAAGCCGCCCAAGCGCTGCCTGGCGGCAAATCCGGCGCAGCCTGGGTGACGGCGGGACTGGTGGGGGTGGCCGTGCTGATTAACCTCACCGGCTTCGTATTAGCCGCAGGGCTGCTGTTTGCCTGTTCGGCGCGGGGGTTTGGCAGTCGTCGTCCGGTGAAGGACCTCGCAATCGGCATTGCCTTGACCCTGCCGATTTACTGGCTGTTCAACGCCGGGCTAGGGGTTTCCCTGCCGCCCCTTGTCAACGCCTGGATCTGACTCGGGCCGAAGGAGGTAAACAAGGTGGAAACTCTCGCGAACCTGGCCATTGGTTTTTCCGCTGCGCTGACACCGATCAATTTGATGTGGGGCTTTATCGGCTGTTTGCTCGGCACCGCCATTGGAGTCTTGCCGGGTATTGGACCGGCGCTGACGGTGGCGCTACTGCTGCCGATCACCGCCAAGGTTGATCCTACGGGCGCCTTGATCATGTTCGCCGGTATCTATTACGGCGCTCAGTTCGGAGGCTCGACCACCTCTATCCTGCTCAATACGCCCGGTGAGTCGTCCTCCATGGTCACGGCCCTGGAAGGCAATCTCATGGCGCGCAACGGCCGGGCAGGACCGGCCCTGGCAACGGCTGCGATAGGCTCATTTGTTGCCGGCACCATCGCGACGGTGTTGCTGACGTTGTTTGCCCCTATTGTTGCCACGCTGGCGCTCAAGTTTGGTCCGGCCGAGTATTTCGCGATTCTGGTGCTGTCCTTCACGACGGTGTCTGCGGTACTCGGCGCTTCAATGCTGCGCGGTTTTGCCTCGCTCGGGATTGGACTGACCATCGGCTTGATCGGCCTGGACTCGACCTCGGGCATTGCCCGCTACACCTTGGGGGTGCCGGAGTTGGTCGATGGCATCGAAGTCGTGCTCGTGGCGGTCGGTTTGTTTGCAGTGGGTGAGGCCTTGTACAGCCTGCTTTATCAAAAAGAAGAGGCGTCCGGTCGGCACCGCTTGACCTCGTTGTGGATGACGCGCGCTGACTGGAAACGCTCGGTCCCCGCCTGGCTGCGGGGCACGTTAATCGGTTTTCCATTCGGGTCGATTCCGGCAGGAGGCGCTGAAATTCCGACATTCTTGTCCTATTCGGCAGAACGCAAACTGAGCAAGTACCCGAAAGAGTTTGCGGGCAGCAAGGGCGAGGGGGCGATCGAGGGGGTTGCCGGTCCCGAGGCGGCCAACAATGCGAGCGCGACGGGTTCGTTGGTGCCACTGCTGACGCTCGGCATACCGACGTCCGCCACCGCGGCGATTCTGTTGGCCGCGTTCCAGAACTACAACCTGCAGCCGGGGCCGATGCTCTTCCAGACGTCGGGCGAACTGGTCTGGACCCTGGTGGCCTCGCTGTATGTCGGCAACGTGATTCTGTTGGTGTTGAATCTCCCGTTGGTGGGCCTGTGGGTCAAGCTTCTGCAGATTCCCCGGCCGTACCTGAACGCCGGCATTCTGGTGTTTGCCACCATCGGCGTGTACGGCATGCGTCACTCTTCCTTCGATCTTTTGCTGATGTTGGCAATTGGTTGGGGTGGGGTCTTGATGCGTCGTTTCGATTTTCCCGTCGCCCCCGTGATCGTCGGCATGCTGCTTGGGCCCATGGCCGAGAAGCAGCTGCGCAATGCGTTGTCCATCAGCGAGGGAGACTGGCTGGTGTTTGTGACACAACCGATATCGGCCGCGTTCCTCGCACTAACGCTGCTGGTGCTGGTAGTCCCGCACCTGCTTCACGCCCGCGGTATCAAGTTGCATGAGGACGATTGAGCGGATTGGCCAGCGCCGTCTATGACGAAAAGGCTTACCTGCAGGCTTTAATACGGCGGGGATCAACATTGATAGAGGCACCGGTGGAGGTGGCGGCGGGTTGACGGAGAGGCTCAGGGCGTGAGGGGGCGTGCACCGCAAAAGCGAGGCGGCCTACCTCTTCAAGCGTACGCACTCCCCTGTGGGAGCGAGCCTGCTCGCGAAGGACGTCAACGATGACGCGTGCTGTCTGAATGAACGCGGTGTCCGGACGTTTTTCGCGAGCAGGCTCGCTCCCACAGGTACAACGCCAGGCTTTTGATCTTGCTTTTGATCTTGATCTGCCCCGTCGGAAGGCCGAGCGCAGGTTCTGCGTAGTGGGCACCGCGGCAAGGATGCCGCGGTAGCCGCCCCCGGCCATGGATGGCCGATGGCGGCGGGCCCCCGGAGCAATGCCTTCGTTACGGCATGCCGAGCCACAGCGAGGCACCGAATGGCGGGGAAAGAGCCCTTGGTTACTTGGGGCTCTTCCAAGTGACTCGCTGTAAAAGCGAAACCGCTAGCCGCCGTGACCGCGGAAACGGATATGTACCCCAACCCTAAGTGAACAGCCTTAGGCCGCACGGGGTGCTTTGGTTAAACCAGATTGATCGTGACGTCGATGTTGCCACGGGTCGCCTTGGAGTACGGGCATCTCTGGTGTGCGCCATCCACCACCGCCCGTGCGACAGCCGGGTCCAGGCCCGGAAGGCTGACATTGAGGCGCGCCTGGAGGAAAAACGCGTCTTCGGTCTTGCCCAGGTCCACTTCAGCATCGACGGCGATGTCGCTCGGCAGGGTCACCTTCAACGCGACAGCCGCCTTGCCCATTGCACCGATGAAACAGGCCGACCAACCCGCAGCCAGCAGCTGTTCGGGATTGGTGCCACTCCCTGGCGAGCCAGGCGCGGAAAGCTTGACGTCCAAACGTCCATCGTCGCTTCGCGCCTCGCCGTTACGGCCTCCGGTCGTGTGGGTCTTGCCGGTGTAAAGCACGGTATCGATTTCATTGATCATGAGGTGGCTCCTGCTGGGGTGTTGGGCTCTTTAGCCTGGGTTCATCGGAGAACGCCAGGTGTGCGACGCCACCCACTTTTTCACCTTCATGTACTGCGTATGTGTCCTGATTCAGTGGTTGTGTAACGCTGTGTAAGATCGCCCGCGAACATACAGAGCGATACAAATCATCTTGCCTCCTGACCCTTCGCAGGTGCGCCTCACCATCACCCTCGTTTAGGCAGTTTCCAGTCTGGCCGAATGAAATGGCAGGTGTAACCGTTGGGGTAGTGTTCGAGGTAGTCCTGATGTTCCGGTTCTGCTTCCCAGAACGGGCCTGCGGGCACGATTTCAGTGACGACCTTGTCGGGCCAGAGGCCGGATGCATCAGCGTCGGCCACCGTGTCCTCGGCCACTTGCTTCTGTTCATCGTTGAGATAGAAGAGTGCCGAGCGGTAGCTCATACCCACATCGTTGCCCTGACGATTCGTCGTCGTCGGGTCGTGGATCTGAAAGAAAAACTCGAGGATCTGGCGATAGCTGATCTGGTCCGGATCGAACACGATCTCGATCGCTTCCGCGTGCGTGCCATGGTTGCGGTAAGTCGCATTGGGTACATCGCCGCCCGAGTATCCTACCCGCGTGGACACTACGCCGGGGTAGCGTCTCAGCAGATCCTGCATGCCCCAGAAGCAGCCACCTGCCAGGATGGCAGTTTCAGTTCGCGTCGTCATAGTACGGTCCCTCCCATCAGTGAATTTGGGATCAGGTATCAATGTACCTCATGTGCTTTCGTTTTTTTGGCCGAAAGTGCTCATTCCGTCTGCGGCCAGCGATCCTCAATCTCATACCACGGCGCTTTCGATGCAACCCACACGTGTTTCTGTTTTTCACTCAGGAACGGCGTATCCAGGGTGCCTATCGCCACGGACATCCAATCTGAAAACTCGCCTTTGGAATCAGACCAGAACAGCGAAGAGCCGCAGTCGCCACAGAACTGGCAAATCGAAAGCAAGCGGGCGTGCAATCACCGAATTAGCTAATTCTTATAGTGATGCCCTGACCACTAATGGACAATCAACTGGCTGAGCTCCCGATACCTCAATGGTCTCGATCAGGTGCCGGGCAGCCTTACGACCGATCTCGTAGTACGGCAGTTGCACTGTCGTCAACGGCGGGATGAACAGCTCAGCGATACCGATCATGTTGTCATAGCCGAGCACGGCGACATCGTCGGGGATTTTCAGGCCTCGGCCCAACAACAGCTGATAGGCACAAAACGCAATGCGGTCGTTGCCACAGATCAGAATGTCGAATTGGGGATGACCATCAATGATGTGCCGGTCGAGGATGGCTGCGGTTTCACCATAGGCATCATGATCGGAAAGGTCGTATTGCAGGAGTGCGTCAGGCGCAAGGCCGAATGCCTGACAGGCACGCAGCAAGCCTTTTTGTCGCAGGTCCCAGGCCAGACTCTGTTTTGGCAGATTGATACACAGAGGGCGCCGATAGCCTTGACTCAACGCGTGATGTACGGCTCGATACTGCCCCGTTTCGTCGTCGGGCACATAACTCACCAGGCGACTGTCATCCGCCAGGCAATTGGCGAGTACCAGGGGTTTGCTCTTCAAGCGCTCCGGAATGCACACCTGGCGAAATCCCATGGCGCTGAAGATCAACCCGTCGGGACGGTGCGACAACATCAGGTCGATGTTCTGGTCGGTGGGCGGGTTGCTCAACAGGTTAAGGATGAATACATTCCAGCCCGCCTGCTGTGCGGTCTGTTCGATGGACAGCAGCAACTCGACCGCGAACGGTGTGGTCGCGGTGTCCAGCGCGAACACACCGATGGTGCGCGACTGGAGGTTATCGCCGCGCATCCTGCGCGCCGACAGGCTCGGTACGAATTGCAGTTCATCAATGGCGCGACGTACCCGCTGAAGGGTTTCGGGGCTCAGTTTTTCCGGGTTGTTGAGCGCTCGAGAAACCGTCATCAGGGACACGCCTGCCAGCTGTGCAACGTCTTTCACTGAAGTCATGCGAGGCGAGGCCGGTCAGGTTGACGCAGAATCATGACACAGGGCCCGCGCTTCTCGCGACTCGAATGACGCTGCTCATAGCCATCCCGAGGCGAGCGGCCATGCTCTGGGAATGGAGACACGCCCGCCACTCCCGCTGGCCAGCAGCTTCACGCCCAGACTGTCGGGCCGCGGATAGAGGCGACTACTGAGGCTGAAGCGTCCGTTTTCGTCGAATACCTCGATGGACGAGCGATCGAGGAACACACGCAGTTCCAGCTGCCCCTGTGTCGGGTCTATCGACACGCTGCGCTGACCGGTGACTTGCGCACCCGAGCGGCTGCGGTCAAGCACCAGGCGCTGCAGCAATGCATCGTAATAAAGCAGGGTTTCTTCATGACCATCATCGCTGCAACGCAGGGCGATTCCGAGGTGGCCGTCGGTGCAGCCGAGCAGATCCAGATGCACATGGATTTCGAGCATATCGCCATTCACTTCCGGCACCTGCCGGGTTCCCGACTCACCCCACCAGAGCGTGCCCGGCAATGGCGCTTTGCGCAGAGCGGTGAGCTCACGTGCCGGATACACGCAAAGGCGATCGGCGCACAGTTCAAGTTCGCGCGGCAAACCGAGCATGCCGCACCAGTGATGGGCCTGGCTCGGCATTGGGCTTTCCCACATGTCGAGCCACGCCCACACCAGGCGTCGACCGTCGGCGGCCAGGAGCGTTTGCGCGGCATAGAAGTCGTGGCCGTTATCCAGCTCGATAAAAGGTCCGCCCGTGAAGTGCCATTCGCTGTCGAGTCGGCCCACTCGATAACCGGTCTGGTATTTGTTGAGCCGTTCGTAACCCTCGGATTGCATGCCCTGGGGGGAGTAGAGCAGCACATCGCGCCCGTTCAGCCGGAACAGATCCGGGCACTCCCACATATAGCCATCGCCTTCGCTGCCGCCAGACACATAGTCGAGGAACTCCCAGGTGTGCAGATCGGTGGAACGGTACAGCGGGAGCAACGGCACATCGCCCAGACGTGCGCCGGCAATCAGGTACCAAGCGTCATCTTCCTGCCATACCTTGGGGTCACGGAAGTGCATGATCGTGTCTTGCGGCGCGGTCTTGATGACGGCGCCATGTTTGACGAACCGGATGCCGTCGACGCTGGTGGCCAGGCACTGGACTTGACGGATGTAGCGTTCGTCACCCACGTCCGCCAACCAGGTATGCCCGGTGTAGATCAGGGCCAGGGTATCTCCACACACCACCGCGCTACCGGAAAAACAACCGTCACGGTCGAAGTCATCGCCGGGCGCCAGCGCAATGGGCAGATGCTGCCAGTGGACCAGATCGGCACTCTTTGCATGCCCCCAATACATCGGGCCCCATTTCGCTTCGAAGGGGTAGTGCTGATAGAAAACGTGGTACTCGCCACGAAAGAACACCACCCCGTTAGGGTCGTTCATCCAGCCCGCAGGAGGGGCAAGATGATAACCGGGCCGATAATCGTCGATGACGCGAGACAGACCATCACTCAGCGCATGCTGCGCAAGGTCAAGGGCGCAAGACATTGGGTCGTTCATAGGATTCAAATACACAGTCATAGGGCGCTTGCTCGTGCCGAGCGCAGAGAGACGCCATCCGGCAGGGTTTCAATGGCTTGTGGGTGGCGCCTCAAGGCCGCGCCGTCGGCGTCGAACAGGTGCAGGTTGTCGATGTCCAGCTGCAGCTGAACCCGATCGCCTGCTTGCCATCCGGCGCTGACTTCGCAACGACAGATCAGTGGCTCGTCTTGACCTGTCTCGAGGTGCACATAGGTTTCGCTGCCCAGGTATTCGACCGCGGTAACGACGACGCCAGCGGCTCCATCCGCCGCCTTGAGCGACACATGCTCCGGGCGAATCCCCAGGCTCAGCTGCGTGCCCATCGCCAGGTTCGAGCTGTCGAAGGGCAGGGGCGTGATACCCCATACGAGGGTATCGACCAGGCTGGTTTCGCCTGGCGTCTGCAGGCGCGCCGGCAGAAAATTCATTCTGGGCGAACCGAGAAAACCGGCGACAAAGCGACTGGCCGGGCGCTCATAGAGTTCGCGCGGTGAGCCGACCTGTTCTACGCGCCCGCCGTTGAGCACGACAATTTTGTCGGCCAGGGTCATCGCTTCAACCTGATCGTGGGTGACGTAGATCATGGTCGAGCCCAGCCGATCATGCAGTCGGGCAATTTCGTTGCGCATCTGCACCCGCAAGGACGCATCCAGGTTGGAAAGCGGCTCATCGAACAACAAAATGTCCGGTTCCCGCGCCATGGCTCTGCCCATGGCCACACGCTGACGCTGCCCACCGGACAGTTCCTTTGGCTTGCGTTGCAGCAGTTTGTCCAATTGCAGGATCTGCGCCGTTTTCAGCACCCGCTCGCGCAAGCTGCTCTTTTCAGTCTTGGCCAGTTTCAGGCCAAAGCTGATGTTGTCGTAGACGCTCATGTGCGGGTACAGCGCATAAGACTGAAACACCATGCCGACGCCACGCTCGCGTGGTTCCAGGTCGTTGACCCGTCGGCCGTCGATCAGCAGGTCGCCGCCGCAGATCGAATCCAGTCCGGCGATCAGTCGCAGCAGGGTCGACTTTCCGCAGCCCGAAGGGCCAACGAACACCACGAATTCACCCGCCGCGATTTCCAGGCTGACGTCGCGAAGAATCCGCATGCCGCCCAATTGCTTGTTCACGTTGTCTAGCTTCAATTTGATCACGATGCTGTTCCTTGTAATTGTCGGGCATCAACCCTTTAACGCGCCGGCAGTGAGACCGGAAACGATGCGGCGCTGGAAGATCAGCACCAGAATCACCAGTGGGACGGTGACCACCACCGAGGCGGCCATCAACAACCCCCAAGGCAACTCATGAGGGCTGCCGCCGGAAATCAAGGCGATGGCGACCGGCACCGTGCGTTGCGTGTCGGTGAGGGTGAAGGTCAGGGCAAACAGGAACTCGTTCCACGCTGCGATAAAGGCCAATAAGCCAGTGGTGACCAGTGCGGGCCAGAGCAGCGGTAATAGCACGCGGGTCAGAGTGACCCAGGGCGACGCGCCATCCATGATTGCCGCTTCTTCCAGTTCATGGGGCAGTTGCCCCATGAACGTGGTCAGCACCCAGACGGTGAAGGGCAGGGTGAAAATCGTGTAGCTCAGGATCAATGCCCAGGACGTGTTGTACAGGCCCAGGGCGCGGATCACTTCGAACAGCCCCGACAGCACCGCGACTTGGGGAAACATCGACACGCCAAGGACCATCATCAAGACCGTGCCACGCCCACGGAACTTCACCCGGCCCAAGGCATAAGCGGCGGTCAGGCTGAGGAACAGCGCCAGCGTCACCACGCACAGTGCAACCACCAGCGAGTTGCCGATCGCCCGCAGGAATGAGGCTTGATTGAGCACCGCCGCGTAATTGGAGAAGTCGGGGTTTTCGATCCAGTAGCTCACTTCGAACAAGGCGCTGGACGGCTTCAGCGAAGTCACGATTGCGTAGTAGAAGGGGAAGACCGCATACAGCAGCAACACCCCGATCAGACACCAGAACCCGAGGCGCAACAGCGCTTTTTTCAATAGGCGCAGGTTCATGACCGGACCTCCAGTTGACGGCGTCCGAGATAGAGATAAAGCATGGCGATTACCGCAACCACTAAAAACAACAACGTCGAGGCCGCACTGCCGTAACCAACGTCCTGGAACTCCACCAGGTGCTGGCGGGCATACACCGACATGCTCATGGTGCTCGATGAGTTCGAGGTCAGCACATAGATCACGTCGAATACCCGCAGGGAGTCGAGGATGCGGAAGATCGCCGCCACCAGCAGTGCGGGCATCAGCAGGGGAAGCGTGACACGCCAGAACACTTTCAGCGGATGAATGCCATCGACCCTGGCCGCTTCGTAGCAATCGCTCGGCAACATCTGCAAGGCCGCCAGCATCAGCAGCGTGACAAAAGGGACGGTCTTCCAGACGTCGACGATGATCACCGCCCACATCGACAGATCCGCATCTGCCGTCCAGGCCAGGGGCGCGTCAATCAGGCCGAGGCTCAGCATCAGGTGATTGATGATGCCGAACTGGTCGTTAAGCATCCATGACCAGATCTTCGCCGAGACAATGGTCGGAATCGCCCACGGAATCAGAATCAACGCACGCACCAGAGAGCGTCCTGTGAACTTGATGTTCAGCAGCAACGCCACCAGCAGTCCCAGTACGACTTCCAGTCCCACCGATACCACGGTGAAATGCAAGGTGTTGCGCACTGCGTTCCACCATTGTGGATCGACCAGAATGCCCGACCAGTTGGTACCGTTGTGGAACAGATAATTGCTCAAGCCAATGAAGGTTCCGCCACCGGTGTCCGCCAGATTGGCGTCGGTCAGGCTGAACCAGAATGTGCGCAGTAGCGGCCAGGCTGCCACCAGGGCCAGACACAGCAACATCGGCGTCAGAAACAGCCAGGCAGCGCGTACTCGGCGTCGTTGTACGGGCGTTTCCCTGGTGAGCAGGAGTTCGTCACAGGGGGCATGGGTAGAAGAGACAGACATGGTGATTTCCTTCCTTGTGGCTTACCAGTTCCGGCGTTTGATGCGCGTGAGTTCACTTTCCAGTTCGGCCAGCGCCTGATCGACAGGCAACTCACCCGCCAGTACGCCATGCACTCGATCGAAGAACGCATTGGAGACCCGTGGATAGCGATCGGCAGTGATAGAGGCGGGGCGCATGACCCCATCGTTGAGAATGCTGTGCAGCTGACTGTAATAAGGCATTGCCGCGAGCAGTTCGGGATCTTGATAGAGCGACTCGATAACCGGGTTATAGGCGCCTATCAGGGCACGATGTTTTTGCTCTTGGGCACGGGTCAGATAGCTCACCAGCTCTGCGGCAAGTTTTGGATGGGCGCTGTAACGCGATACCGCCAGACCCCAGCCACCGAGAGTGGATGCATGGCTGCCGGTCTTGCCGCCGCGGGGCAGGGGGGCGACCCCAACCTTGTCTTTTACGGCACTGTCCTGGCTTTGCACCAGGGCCCAGACGTAAGGCCAGTTACGCATAAACAGCGCATTGCCCGATTGGAATACGCCACGTCCTTCTTCCTCGGTGTAATTGAGTACGCCACGCGGGGAGATGTCTCCTACCCAGCTTTTCGCCAGGGTCAAAGCCGTTCTTGAGGCCTGACTGTTGACCACGATGTCACCTCGTGGATTGACCAGCCCGCCTTCCGGTTGGCTGCTGATCCACTCCAGCGCATTACACGTCAGGCCCTCGTAGGCGCGTCCCTGAAAGATGTAACCCCACGCATTGGGATTCCCGGCAGTGCGCTCGGCCTGTTGAATATTCCTGGCGGTAGTGGTCATTTCCTCCCAAGTCTGGGGAACCTGCTTGTCGTACTTCTCGAGCAAGTCCTTGCGGTAATACAGCAGGCCCGAGTCGGTGAACCACGGCATCGTCACCAGCCGCCCATTCACCGTGGCGTTATCCACCTGTGCCTGGAAGTAGCCTTGGGTCGCGTTGGCTGGAAGCACCTCGCGCAGATCCATCAGGTGTTTGGCGAGCATCCCTGGCCACACCATATCGATTTGAATGATGTCGATGTCGGCGGACTGCGCACTGAGGATCTGTTGGTAGAACGACAACCGCTCGGTCGCCGAGTTAGGCGTGGAAACTACCTCGACGTTGTTGCCGGTCTGTTTTGACCATTCCTCGACAGCCTCCTTGCAGAGTTGTAATTCAGCACCCACCGCACCGCACGAGATCGTCAAATCTGCCGCGCTCGAGACGGATGGAAGTCCGGCACAGAGGGTGATTAGTGCTGCTGGAAGGAGAGATTTCAGCTGTTTCATTGAGCACCCTTTATTTTTGTTTTTAGAAAAGTTAACGTTAACATCGCCAAATGTAGCAGCGTATTTGCGATGAGGCATCCTTTTTTTCGTCGATTACGACAATTCACAACTCACGAAAAATGGCCGGTCGCGGTAACAAAACAATAAAAACAAAATAGGGAAATCCACATGCAGAAAGCATCAGGCTGGCTCCTCGCAGGCGTGCTCGGCACCTCTGCGGCAACCTCTCAGGCCGCCACTCTGGAAGAACGCATGGCCGCGTTTGAAGCTCGCACCAGCGCAGCGGAAAAGCGTGCGGCCGCAGCCGAACAGCAAACCCAGGCGCTCGCCAGGGAATTGCAGCAGATCAAACTCACCACTCCCGCCTTGCAGCCGACAGCAACCACGGCGACAACCGTTGCGGCGCCCACGCTGGACACCCGACTGGCAAAACTCGAAGCCCGTCAGCAAAGCATGGAAAAGCAGGGTAGCAGCGGCCACCTCACTGACGGCTTCAGCTTCAAGGGCTACGCCCGTTCTGGATTGCTGATCAACGATGGGCTTGGCGGTGGTCGTGGCGGCCCATATACAACCCCTGCTGGTTCAGTCGGTGGTGCCGTCGGGCGACTGGGTAACGAAGACGACACCTACATGCGCATAGACCTCTCGAAAGAATCCTATGCGCAGAACGGCACCCATTCAAAATTCACGGTGTCCATCGCCGATGGAGTGGAAAGCTCCAATGACTGGACGGCCGACGAAAGCAACCTGAACGTGCGTCAGGTATTTACAGAGCTCGACCATCTCGCTGCATTCAAGGGTAATTCAGTGTTCGAGAACGCCACTTTGTGGGCAGGCAAGCGATTCGATAGAGACAATTTCGATATCCACTGGCTGGACTCCGACGTGGTCTATCTGGCCGGCACCGGAGGTGGCATCTACGATGTGCAGATGAACAAGAATTGGCGCTCGAATTACTCCTTGATCGGGCGTAATTACGGGGATTTCAGTGAAGGCGGTATCAACGCCGATGTGGAAAGCTACATCCTGACCTCCAACCAGTTCTTCGACAGTGGTCAGTGGCAGTGGATGTTCAACGCCATTGGCTCAAAGAAAAACGACATTGGCACTCGCCGCAATGAAGCAGGGCTGACGCCTGCGGACTCCGGCTTGCACAGCATGATCGCCAATCATCAGAAAAACTTTTTCGGCAGGGAAGGCTTTTTCAAAACAGCGCTGCTCTATGGGCAAGGTCTGGGGGCAGAGGTCAAGAACGTCGGCTCGGATGGTGAACTGATTGACGATGCCCGCGCTCTGCGTCTGGCGCTTTATGGTGAGACACCCATTGCACCCGGCTGGCGTATCGGCCCCAGCTTGTTGGCCGAACAGAGCAAGGACAGATACGTCAAGGGTGACGACTACCGCTGGTTGACCCTGAACGTGCGGTTGGCCAATGCAATCAACAGCAATTTCGAGATGGCCTACGAAATGAGCTGGCAAACCATGGATCTCGACCCCAAGGGCTACCTGCAGCGCAATGCGGTCGACGGTAACTTCTGGAAATTCACGATCGCTCCAACATTCAAGCCTGACGTTGGAGACCTTCTCACACGTCCCGAATTGCGAGTGTTCGCAAGCTTCATGAACTGGTCTTCGGATCTGGACAGATACAGTTCCACAGACAACTTCGGCAAGACGGACTTCAACGCCGGAGGTGTGTGGCAATACGGGATACAAATGGAAACCTGGTTTTAATAGTTGAACGCGTCCGGCCAACCCGCCTTCAGCGCGCCTGCCGGCGGTTGTTGCGAACAGAGATGTCGGTTGCAGATATTGGCTTCGAGGTTGGCTATGAAAACCTCTCTAGCTTCAACAATCACTTTCGCATCGAAATGGAACAGTCACCGAGTATTGTCGCGGAACAGCGATGACGTTATTCAATCGAAACGGTGCTCATCAATCCCTGCCTTTCACCAAAGCGCATTGAGTAAGTGATTACCGGTCGAAGCTGATCAGCCAGCAGTTATCCCTACGACAAAAAATTGAGGAAATGACGATGGTATTGCCTCGCGCAGTAGTATTTGGCGAAGCCCTGACTGACCTTGTCCAGGGTGTCCCTGGACAGTGGAAAGGCTATCCAGGCGGCGCGCCCTGGAACGTGGCACGAGCGCTAAGTCGCTTGGGCGTCAGCAGCGCCTTTGCGGGTTCTATCAGTACGGACTCTTTGGGCGACGAGATCGCCTGGCAATCAGAGGAGGCAGGCCTGGATATGCGATTTATCCAACGGGTAGACCAAGATCCTTTGGTCGCCATTGTTCCATCGAGCCGTCCGCCAAGATACTTTTTTGCTGGAGAGGCCGATCTGTTTTTTGATCCGGATCTGATGCCCAAAGGATGGAGCAACCAAGCAGAGCTGTGTCATTTCAGCTGTATCAGTTTGGCTCGACAGCCACTCGCAGACAGGCTGGTTAAAATAGCTCAGCAGGCCAAAGAAGCCGGTAAACGGATTAGCTATGATCCGAACTGGCGCAATTTAATGGATAGCCATTATCGGGAGCAGACCTTCCCTACGATGACTACTCTTGCTGACATGATTAAGCTTTCCGACGAAGACCTTCGGCACATTTATCCAGGGCTGACCGAGCACCAGGCAATGGATGAACTTCGTGCTCTTAATCCTCAGGCGCAGATCCTTTTTACCCGAGGGGAGCACGGGATGATTCTCCACACCCCGAACAGCCAACTCGAGCAGCTGGCTATTGCCGTGAAAGTGGAAGACACGGTTGGCGCAGGAGACGCTTGTATGGCTGGTTGGTTGGCTGCGGAGTTGCTGGGGATCGCAGACTTGGGAGAGCGCTTGCGATTTTCAGCGGCTTGCGCATCCGTATCTTGCCGCCATGCCGGAGCCCATGCTCCTGCGCTAGCTGATGTGGAAGGTTTACTGGAGCTGCTAACACATACCTGACCATGGCCTTGTCCTGAGCCGTTGGCTTGCTGGTGTACGGCTTTCGTTCTGGTTCAGGTTTGGCTGCATAGGTCGTTAACGCTTCAGGATCGCGCTGTAGCTTTTCTTGAACTTGGGACTCCAGCATCGTACGAAGTGTGTGTGCCTTAACTCTGATTCATTCGATAGGTCGTCGCGCTCCAGTAACGGTTACCGTTGCTTTTTTTGCGAGTCCATCCGGCTGCTTCCAACTGCTTCGCGATCATTCGATTCATGAATCCATGACCGAGCAGAAGCACTGCCCCTTCGCGGGTAAGGGACTGAAGTCGTTGAGCTGCCGTATTAGCTCGTGTTCTGGCCTTACGGGCAGACTCGACCTTCCCTGAGAACCCGCACAACCACAAAACTCGGAGAATAAATGCCCACGTAAACGGTGAAAGGCGCGGCAGTGTCCATCGTCCATAGGGCAGCTGCGCCTCGCAGAAAATCTCATCTATAAGGGTGGGCTGAAGGCCCAGCGCCCGAACAGATGTCAGCGCCCGGGGCGCACTGCTCGACACGATCACTTTGGCGGTAACGGCCAGCTCCACACTAGCCTTAGGGGCGGGCTGGTTGATGATTTCGGATAGGTCGTATTGCTCGATCCAGCGTTTCATATCGAGCGCTGAAACCTTGTCGACCACAACCAGATCCGGCTGGCCATGACGCATTAAGATGATTTCCCTGTCCACTGTAATTACGTCCTTGTTTTGTTCTCTCGCGAATTCGTAGGATGCACTCCTACGGGTATTTGAAGCGCAATGAGCGTGCCTGAATAACACAACATAGGGACGCGAGAGTATCAGCCAGAAGTGACGTGAGCGTCCGCCCATCAAATTTTCTGTGACTAAACGGGCGCCCACCTATGTGGCAGTAACTTGCCAATCTTGGCCCTTTCATATGTATCACCCATTAAAAAAAACACCCCTTAGCCCCAGATAACATGATTTTTCACACGTTCAAGTCTTCCATATAGTCATCACAAGCCCATTCGGAACACATCTGTGTTTCATCGATGCGAGATAGACTTATGGATGAAAAGATAAAACCTCACCAGAGCCAGAATGCTGGTTTGGGGACGCGAGTGGTTTGGGGGGGAGAGCAAGTTCAGCATCCCTACAACGCTACCCAGACTCCCATCGTAGTCAGTGCCGCCTACGGTTACCATGACATCGATGAATGGTATGACGTGGCATTGGGTAAAGAGCCTGGCTTCATTTACAGCCGCATGAGCAACCCGACTGTCTCTGTCCTGGAAGACAAACTCTGTGAGCTTGAAAGCGCAGAGTCGGCTGTCGCTTTCAGTACCGGGATGGCTGCAATCAGTGGTGTGCTGCATACCTTCCTGTCCTATGGTCAGCGTGTGGTTTCTACCCGCGACAGCTACGGTGGTACAAACAAGATCTTTGAAGAGTTTCTCCCACGCATGGGAGTCGAGGTCACGCTTTGCGATACCCTCGACACTGAATCTATCGAGCATGAGATCGCAAAAGGCTGCAATGTCCTTTACCTGGAAACCCCGACGAACCCAACACTGAAAGTTCTGGATATACGACGTCTAGTGACGGCGGCGAAGCGTGTTGGGGCGTTGGTCATAGCAGACAACACGTTCGCAACGCCCTTGAATCAGAATCCCCTTACTCTCGGGGTAGATGTGGTGGTGCACAGTGCTACCAAGTTCCTGTCCGGTCATGGCGATGTGCTTGGCGGTGTGGTCTGCGGCAACGAGCATCTTATGTCTCAAGTTCGCCATTACCGCGAAATTAATGGGGCCTCGCTGGATCCGTTCTCGGCTTATCTCATCATCCGGGGCATCAAGACTCTGGCTTTGCGTCTCCGCCAGCAACAGGTGAGCGCGCAAGCACTGGCCGAGTACCTATGCACCGAGCCGCTGGTTGAGTCTGTGAACTATCCGGGACTGCCTCAACATCGAGGTCATGTCATTGCTCGCTCGCAGATGCGCGGATTTGGCGCAATCGTCAGTTTCGTGCTGGTAGGGGGGATGGACACAGTGACTCGTTTGCTACCGCTGCTTAAGTACGCCCATCGGGCGGGTAACTTAGGAGCGGTTGAAACCATCTACGGGCCGGCACGGACAACCAGCCACGTGGAAAACACCTTGGAGGAACGCGAGGCACTTGGGATTTCTGAGGGCTTGGTCAGAGTCTCTGTAGGTATTGAAGATACGGCTGACTTGTTGGCTGATCTTAAACAAGCATTTGAGTTGGTTCGCAGCAAACAAGATCATTCAAGCCTCCACGCTGGAAACACCGAGCGTTTCACCGAGGTGGGAACCTGAACTCGGGTAAGACTTCCGATTTTATTATCGGATAGTCCTTCATGAATAGTGAAAACAATAACAACTAGCGACAATTTAATTGTGCTGCCGAATAGTCGGTTACGAGAAATTTTGTCCGAACATTTCATGAGAACATAGCTATGACCATCCAAACAAAAAATGATCAGTCCGATCCAGGGTCAAATTTCAAGAAAGAAATGCAAACCCGCCACATTGTTATGTTGGCGTTGGGCGGTGTAATCGGTACGGGATTATTCCTTACCTCCGGCTACACCGTTAATCAGGCAGGGCCGCTCGGCGCAGTGATTGCCTACATCATCGGTGCGGTGATGGTGTATTTGGTAATGGTCTGTCTCGGTGAGTTGGCAGTACAGATGCCAGAAACCGGATCTTTCAGTACTTATGCAACTCGATACTTGGGCCCAGGTACGGGTTATACGGTTGCCTGGCTGTACTGGCTCACTTGGGCAGTAGCTATTGGATCTGAATTTACGGCTGCGGGCATCCTGATGGTTCGGTGGTTCCCTGATACACCGGTCTGGATTTGGAGCGCGTTTTTTGCCATTGCGGTCTTTTTAAGCAACGTTGTATCTGTTCGTCTGTTTGCGGAGACTGAATTCTGGCTTTCGCTCATTAAAGTTCTGACCGTTATCACTTTTATCGTAATTGGTGGTGGGGCTATTTGCGGTCTCTTCCAAGTACAGCATTTGCAGGGCGCTGGACTCTCCAACTTTACCCGTGAAGGGCTTTTCCCTACAGGTTTCTTACCCATTGCGATGACACTTCTAGCTGTCTCCTTCGCATTTTCTGGGACTGAGCTTATCGGGATTGCTGCAGGTGAAGCGCAGGATCCTCAGACAAGCGTTCCCAAGGCGATCCGCACGACGGTAGTACGTTTGGCGCTGTTCTTCGTGGGTACGATTTTTGTCCTTGCGACCTTGCTGCCCCGCGAGCAGGCCGGCGTCATCGAAAGTCCATTCGTGATGGTGTTCGAGCTGATTGGTATCCCGTACTCAGCTGACATCATGAACTTTGTCATTCTTACCGCGCTGGTTTCTGCGGCTAACTCAGGGTTGTATGCGGCTTCGCGCATGCTTTGGACATTGAGTGATCAAGGTCACATGCCTAAACGCTACGCAAGGCTTTCGCGCCGGGGCACACCGGTTAACGCGATCGTTTTGAGTATGGCGGGTGCGATAGCGTCGCTGCTCAGCAGTGTGTTTGCCCCTGATACAGTCTACTTGGCCCTAGTGTCGATTTCGGGTCTCGCGGTCGTGATCGTGTGGATGAGCATCGCTGCGAGCCAAATCGCATTCCGACGCCAATACGTCGCCAATGGCGGGCGAGTTGAGGATCTGCATTTCCGTGTGCGCGGCTACCCTTGGGTTCCTATTGGTGCTCTGTTGTGTTGCTTGCTCGCCTGCGTCGGCATTGCTTTTGATCCTGAACAGCGAGTGGCTCTTTATTTCGGTCTTCCATTTATCGCATGGTGCTACTTCGTTTATTGGATCACTCGCAAGAAGCGAGAAGAGCGGTTGGCATTGGCGGCGGCTGTACATCATTCCGCTGGCGCAGCGTGAATAGCTCAGGCGATGATTGAGCAGAGATAAGTCCCAATGAGGTTGCGCCGATGAGTCAAAAATCACTACCACCCTTGAATTGGCTGAGAGCATTCGAAGTGTCGGCGCGGTATTTGAATTTCACCCATGCAGCGGAGGAGTTGCACCTGACTCAAGGTGCAGTAAGTCAGCAGATCCGTCAGTTAGAGGGGCATCTCGGAGTGGCGCTGTTCAAGCGCCTACCCCGAGGGCTTGGCTTGACTGAAGAAGGGCAGTCGTACCTGCCGGTAGTACAAGACGCGATCAGCCGTCTTGCAGTGGGTACAAACGAGATTTTTGGCCAGCACAATCGAAGGCATGTGAAGGTGCGTGGCAGTCTTTCCTTCCTTCACTATTGGTTGGCCCCTCGGCTCGCAGATTTTTGTCGAGAGTTTCCCCAAATCGACATCCGATATATCAGCAACATTTGGGTGAAAGAACCGGATGGAGAGGATGACCTGGAGATTCGCTGGGGATGCGGGGAGTGGTCGGGATTGCACTCTCAACGATTAACTTGGGACATCCTCCAGCCCGTTTGCTCGCCAGAGCTAATGGCCAGCTCACCGATACGTGAGCCTCGCGATTTGATGAACCACTCTTTGCTGCATGTGTTGGGGTACGAGGAAGGTTGGGGTTACTGGTTGAAGCGGGTTGGAGCAGACGATGTCGACTATTCCCGTGGCCTTCAGTTCGACACGCTGATTTCCACAATCCGCATGGCAGAACTAGGTCAGGGCGTTGCCTTAGCGCGGTCTTCCGTAGTGGAAGATTTGCTCAAGAGTGGGCACCTGATTGCTCCATTCAGTCACCGAATCGAGGCCAGCGAGTCTTTTTATCTAGTACGTGAGCAGGCCGAAGAGCTCTCGCCTGATGCCGCAACTTTTTCTACTTGGTTGGTGGCTCAAGCCCACCGCCTTTTGTAATTCTGATCTGGAGTCATCATGCATTACGTAAGCACACGCGGCGGTGACGTGCGGGCGGACTTTCGCAGTGTGGTTCTGTCGGGGCTCGCTCAAGATGGTGGTCTCTATGTCCCAGCAAGTTTGCCTGTCTTCACTGAGAAGCAGATTACCAGCTGGTCGTGGCTACCATTCGATGAGTTGGTCTGGCGAGTGGTCTCACCCTACGTTGGCTCTTCCATGGACGAAAGCACTCTGCGTGCTTTGCTGAGCGACAGCTATCGAAACTTTAACCACCGCGCTATTACGCCGCTTGAGCAGATTGGCCATAACGAGTGGATACTCCAGCTGTTTCATGGCCCGACCCATTCTTCCAAAGATTTCGCTGCGCAACTGCAATCGCGCTTGGTGGAGCATTTCTTGGGTGAGGTCGGTGGAGAGGCGCTGATCGTCGGTGCGACCAATGGCGATACTGGGCTGGCTGCGCTTGAGGCGTTTGCTAACTGCCCGGGCACTCGGATGGCGATACTGTATCCGCGCAATGGGCTACCGGCTGAGCAACTCTCTGCCCTGCAGGCGGCAGACCCAGAGCGGGTTCAGCTTTTTCCAGTAGACGGTAATTTCGACGACTGCCAGACGTTGGTCTCTCAGCTCTTCCGGGACTGGCCGTTAGATGGGGTAATACCGATCTGTTTCAACTCCACCAACTGGGTCGGCGTCCTCGCACAGATCGTTTTTTATTTCCACGCTACGTTGCAACTGGGGGGCGGGACACGTCCTGTAGGCTTCAGCGTTCCAGCAGCCAGCTCTGCTGAGATCTACGCCGGCTACATTGCTCAGAAAATGGGATTACCCATCAATCAGGTGATCATTTCTACTAACAGTAATGATGCACTTCACCAGTTCATTCATCGCAATCGCTACTCGACCCGAGTGAGCAACCGAACGTTGTCTCCTGCGATGGATTTCTCCCTGTTCTCCAATTTGGAACGGTTCATTTGGGAACTGTATGGGCACGATGGGAGCTCAACGAAGGCGCTAATGGAGCATTTTGAGGACTGCGGCGAGTTAAGCATCGGCAACCAGCAGTGGCTCCGGGCCCGAGTTCTGTTCGATTCCTATGCAGTAGACGAATCACAGGTTCGCGACGAAGTCGTCAAGTTGTTCCGTGAGACTGGGTCTGCAATTGATCCACATACCGCTGTAGGTGTGCTGGCTGGCCGAATTCATCGACGCAGTCTGGGGGCTCCAATGGTGACCTTTGGGCAAATTGCTCCGGCCAAGTCTGCGGCCCTATTGTCCGAGTTAGGAGTCTGGCAGCGAGAGGTGCCAACAACTCCTGACATTTTTGCTCAGCCACCGTACTTGGCTAAAGGAGATCTGGACGGTCTATGCCAGGCCCTCTTGTTGGCGCAGCAGAGGCACGTATGAAGCGCATTCTGGATCCGCTGGATGAGCGCATACTTGCCGAACTCACAGCGAATGCTCGAATCGCCCATGTTGAGCTGGGCGCCAAGGTCAACTTGTCTCGCAATGCTGTGCGGCAGCGCATTGAGCGTCTTGAGCGAGACGGCGCCATCCAGGGTTATACGGTACGTCTCGGTGATTCCCGACGGCCTTCTTCGCTGATCAGTGCAGTGATCTTTGTCTACCGCTACGACCGCATGCGTGGAGAAGAGGTACTTGCCGCGCTGCGCTCGCTCCCCGAAGTGGTTCAGTGTGAAGTCTTGAGTGGTGAGTTTGATTTGATGCTTCGAGTTAATGCAGCCTCTCCCGAACGTGTCCACCTCGTTTGGAAGGAAATCTCTGCGATGCCTGGGGTGGAAAACACCGTCACCTCATTCGTCCTTTCTGCAGTGTTTTGAGCACAAAAAAACCAGGGGCGTTTCTGTCCCTGTACGCACCTCTTTAACCCGCCTTGCGCAGTCAGCTAGACGAAAAGCAACCAAGCCGTTGATGGGTTTTCCGGAGTCACCGGCTTGGAGTAGAGGCCGACGATTTGTAGCTAGGCACCTGATAGTTTCTGAAGCGGTGCCTCTGTATTCATGGAGGCCGGTTAGACCAGGGCTTACTACTCTCGGATTGCGATACTTGGTGACGCTCGGTTTTGTCTTCGCCGCGTGAATTTCTCTCATTCACCTCAATAGCTCAAAGCCACAACACAACTCTTCATTTGGGTTCTGTCCATCGAGCAGTCTTTCTGTATGGGCAAAACGGCCAACAAATACAGCACTCTGCCATATTCAACTGCCAGAGCTCGGCTCTTAGGATGTTCCTATCGAACAACACCAATAAAGGAACAGCTTTTATGACTGAGTACAAAATTGCCTTGGTAGGGTTTGGTGGCGTGAACCGTGGCTTCGCCCAATTGGTCGCCGATCGTAATGCCGAGTGGAAAGAGTCTTTGGGCTTCACTATCAAAATTGTCGGTGTCACCGATCTGTTCCTCGGCTCTATCGTTGCTAAAAACGGTCTGGATGCAAAGCAGTTGGTCGCGCTGCCCGTTGAAAAAGGTGCATTCGCTCAACTGCCTGGCGGCAATGCTGAGGCCTTCAACGAAACCGTAATCAAGCATTCTGGTGCTGACATGATTGCTGAAGCCACCTTCACCAACCCTGTCGATGGTGAGCCCGCTACTACGTTCTGCCGCTGGGCACTGGAAAGCGGCATCCATGTTGTGACCACCAACAAGGGGCCAATTGCGTTACACGGCGCTGAGCTTAAGGATTTGGCTCGTCGTAATGGTGCTGCCTTCGAGTACGAAGGTTCGGTTATGAGCGGTACGCCAGTGATTCGCCTGGCAAGACAGGCTATGGCTGGTGCAGAGGTTCAAGGCTTTGAAGGCATCCTGAACGGGACTTCCAATTACGTGCTGACCCGCATGAAGGACGGCCTGACTTTTAACGACGCAGTCGCTCAGGCCCAACAGCTCGGCTATGCAGAGGCCGACCCAACTGCCGATGTGGAGGGGTTTGACGTCCGTCTCAAGGTAGTGATCCTCGCCAACGAACTGCTCAATGCTCGATTGAGCGTCAGCGATGTGGCTTGCTCAGGGATTAGCAGCATCAGTCCTGAAGACATCGCTCAGGCAAGTGCCAACGGTGCAAGTTGGAAGCTGATCGGTTCTGCAAATCGCGAAGTTGATGGCTCGGTTCGAGCGAGTGTGGAAGCTCGACTGCTGCCGAATTCGCATCCTCTTGCAGGAATTTCCGGCGCCACGAACGCGGTGTCGTTCAACACTGCGCTGCTGGGTGCCGTCACTGTATCCGGCCCTGGAGCAGGACGTATCGAGACTGCCTTTGCTTTGCTGTCAGACATCATCGCCATCCATACCACCCACGGCAAGTAATAGGAGAGTAGTCATGAGCGTATCCAGCATGGCCAGCATCCAGCTTGTTGATGCCAAACAGATTGATGTGTTCAGTCCATTCGATGGTCGCCTGGTGGGAAGCGTACCTTGCCTCGATGCAACCGCTGTTCCTGGCTTGCTGGAGCGTGCGCGAATTGGCGTGCGTGAGAGTGCGGCAATGCCTCGTCACCTTCGTGCACGTATCCTTGAGGAAACAGCCCGGCGTGTAGAGCTCGAGGCTGAAGCGTTTGCCAAACTCATTGTTGCAGAGGCGGGAAAGACGCTGCGACAAGCAGAGAAGGAAGTGAAGCGTTGTGTGAACACGCTGAAGCTATCGGCGGAAGAGGCTCGTCGTAACGCCGGGGAAGTGATTCCATTCGAGGCATATGAAGGCTCCGAATCGCGCCAAGGCTGGTTCACTCGCGAACCGTTGGGGCTTATTGTCGCGATCACCCCATACAACGATCCGCTGAACTTGGTCGCCCATAAACTGGGCCCGGCTATCGCCGGTGGCAATGCTGTGATCCTGAAACCCTCAGAGCTAGCACCGTTGTCCGCTCTCAAGCTGGTTGAGTGCCTGGTGGAAGCGGGTCTGCCTCCGTGTGTGGTAACTCCGGCCACCGGGGGCGTCGATCTGGGTAAAGCATTGGTGGAGCTGCGAGAAGTGCGGATGATTTCCTTCACGGGTGGTTTTGCCACTGGAGAGTCCATTGCTCGAAGTGCAGGCTTGAAGAAGCTGGCCATGGATCTGGGGGGGAATGCACCGGTTCTAGTGCTTGATGACTGTGATCTTGAACCGACCGTAGAGTCTTGTGTATCTGGTGCCTTCTGGGCAGCAGGACAGAACTGCATCGGCACGCAGCGCATCCTCGTACATAGTTCGATCTACGAGGATTTCCGTGAGCGTTTTGTCAGCCAAGCGCGTGCATTGGTACTTGGCGATCCTGATCAGCGAGCAACGGATGTTGGCCCGATGATTACGGAGCAGGCGGCTCGTCGTACCGAACAATTGGTGAATGAAGCGCTGGCCGAGGGGGCTCTTCTCCTGTGCGGACACCATCGCCAAGTGGGAAGCTATTCGCCGACCGTGCTGGAGCGTGTAAGCCATAACAGTCGGATATGGCAGCAGGAAGTCTTCGCGCCGGTGGTCATCCTGGAGCCTTTTGACCACCTGGATGATGCTGTTGCTCTGGCCAACGCCCCAGAGTACAGCTTGCATGCGGGACTGTTCACACGTGATCTTTCCAAGGCCTTGAAATTGGCGCGGCAAATTGAAGCCGGTGGGGTGATGATCAATGACTCTTCCGATTATCGTTTTGATGCCATGCCTTTCGGTGGCTTCAAGTACGGAAGTCTGGGACGAGAAGGTGTTCGGTTTGCTTATGAGGACATGACGCAACCCAAAGTGGTCTGCATCAACGAAATGGGTTGAGCCTTCATAACTAATTACCGTCAACCTTTACATCGGGTGAAGTCGATCGTCTCGTGATACCCGATGCTTTTTTTCTCGACACTGACTGACCTGCTCGCTGTACCTGGTGAGCGTGGGCTGGTACGGAGTTCGACGAGGACGATCTTGCCTAGCTCACATGCCTGGCATGAGTCGATGATGGGGGCTCTTGCGTAGCCGGCCTGCATTCCTCGCAATACTCACAGTATTCCAAGGTGTCGCAGTCGTTGAAAAACGTGAGATGCCAGCCATCAATCTCGACAGGCATGAGGCCGTGATAGTTCTCATTCCATGACTGGATGCTGGCTCTGTTCATAGAGCGTGTGCCAGCGCGACGTCCTTCAGTAGATGGTAGACCTCGCGGGCAGAGTGAAGGGAGATTGTGTTCAGAATATTCCTTCCTAATGAGGCCCCAGCGCTTCAACAGTTGATCGCCTTAAGTGCTCATGTCTATCAATTCAACGATTCACTTCCGTCGCTATACGTGCGCGCCAGTTCCCCATTGGCAGACTGCGTAGAATTGGGCTTGTGCAATGGGAGTAGAATTCACCCTACTGAGTAATGGCGGATTGCCCTAGAATCAACTTGTTCTGTTGTCGCAAGCGAAGCCCGCAACGTTGAAAGCGTTATCACTCGAAAGGCTGAGATTTTAGACCGAGCGCAATAAATGGTTAGATCAGGCACGCAAGCCGCATGAAAGTACGACAAGGACGAGACGCGATGGGGAGTAAGGATTCGAGAGGGGCTGTCCAAGACACCGTGCACGCTCTACGTGTTGGTCAACCAGGATGATATTCACTAAAAGACGCAGTTCTTTAGTGGGGTTCATTATTCTGGCTGTCGCCCTGGTTGGTTTTTCGGCCATGTTGCTGTTGAAGTCTGAGACCCAACGGCGAGAAACGCGTTTCTCTGAATACGTGCAGAATATTTCCGGCATCGTGCGCAATCAGCTTGATACCAATGAAGCTGTGTTGTCGGGTTTCTCAGCATTTCTCCAGGCCGTCGATCAGAGCGATACGGAAGCTGCGGCCCGTTATGCGGCAGCCGTTTTATCCGCGTACCCTCATATTTACATGCTCGAGGCGGCGAGGGCAGTGCCCATCGCTGAGCAGGCTGCCTTTGAAGATCTGTTGCGCCGCACTTGGCGGCCAGACTTTGAACTCAAGGATTTCCCGAGCCTCACTCAGCAACCAGCCCAACATCAGGTCTATCTCAGCGAGACTTGGCCTGTGTTGTTCATGTACCCGTTACTCCCGGAATCCAGTGCGATCTATGGCGTCAGGCTAGAAACCGTCGCCTATCTCTCTTATGCATTGGCTCGTACCCACAATAATCAGAAGCCCGTTGTATCACCTGTTTTCTCAATGTATGAGGGCGGCAATGCTTACATTCTGATGCAGTCAGTCAGTAGGCCTGAACAGCTGCGAGAGAACACCCGCCCCAATTTTTTTGGTAGCACTATGGTGTCTTTGCTATTGATCAAAACGGGATCGTTACTGGACGCTGTAAATTATGCGAACGTAGATCATCTGGTTCATATCAGTGCTGTCCTGAAAACGGTAGCAGGGTCTGAAAGCAACGTATTTTCTACAGAGATCGAGCAAGCCGGTTTCCTGGATCGCCTTTTCCTGCCGCTTCTGGCTGATCGGGTCGAGATCAGGAGTGTTTCACAACCGATGACCTTGTTGTTTGAGCGTCAGTTGCGTTTAGGGGATGTTTTGACTGCGGAAACATTGATAATCCTTGCGGTTCTGGCAGGGGTACTTGTGCTGATGTCAGTGGTATTGATTCGGCATTTCAAGGCGATTGAAAGAGCAGAGGTCGAACACGAACGCTCGGCCTATCTCGCAACTCATGACGTGCTCACTCAACTGCCTAATCGCTACCTTTTCGCAGATCGTTTTGATCAGGCCTTCGACGATTGGAAAGTAAAAGGAGTGAAGTTTGCCGTGATGCTGATCGACTTGGATCACTTCAAGGAAATTAACGATAAGTACGGCCATGAGATCGGCGACGAAGTCCTGCGAACGGTCGCAAATCGCATGCTTCAGTCCACTCGCTTATGTGACACCGTTGCACGGTATGGCGGAGATGAATTCGTGATTCTAATTACCGATCTTGCTAACCCAGATAGCGCTGAACTGAAGGCGGCGAGGGTGCTCGAAACCATCGCGCAGACAGTCGTGACCAGCGCAGGAGAGCTTTCAATATCGTGCAGTATTGGAGTCTCGCTGTGTCCTATCCATGGCCAGAGTCTCGATACATTGCTTAAGGCGGCGGATCAGGCCATGTATGGCGTCAAGCAACTGGGGCGAAAGGGCGTCGCTTTGACTGAAATTCGTGCGGTCTGAGTTCTCTGGTTTCCTTGACACTTCCACGCAGCCGTCAGTGAACCGTTCACGTTCAGATAAGGTAGATTTCCTCGCTCCAATCTCAAGTCCACGCGTGCAAGTGCTCGTACCTCCAGCTGATTCCTCCGTGGAAGAGGTTAGCGTAGCAGCAGTAAAATTTTCAGGAATAGATGCTTTTCAAGCAAGTAGATGTGCCGGGGTAAGGCAGATCCCGAAACTTTTTACGATGCTTCCAATCGACTCATGTCGCTCGTGCTTTTCATCGGAAACTGACTGCGGTCGCTTGCGATGATGGCTCATAGCCGCTAATCGTGAGGAGGTGCTTGGAGAGGTCGTGAAGATGATGTCGAGATTTGTTGTTGTCCCTGCAATCCCAACGGAAACGGGATCAATGCGTAACGGATCGCGCTTCTACTGTCAGACTGCACCTATAGGCTTCAACCTCTATGACAATGAGGAGAAGCTGCGGCTGAAGACTACCTATCAGACCCGAGAAGAAGCCGAGGGAGAGTGTCAGCGGCTTAACCTTGAGCGGCTTCAAAGCGTCCTTTCGGAACGGGAATCCGTGACTGCGCTATAGGCATTCACTCCTGCATAGTCATCAGGCGCCCGGTTTTCGAAACGAGTGGACCAAGAGCTCGCGGAAGCACGACCTACACCACACTGACGTGGATGCTCGGCATTCAGGAGCGAGACAATTTATGACAGCGCATCGTGCCTCTCTTTTCCCCGACCGCTGACGGCTAGCTGCAATGAGGCGTTTTGCTAAATGGTCATCAACCCCGTCTCAGAGTCGTTTGTAAATCCTCATTCTGGTTGCGCCGATTCCATTGCTATGACGTTGTATCGCCAGGCCATCCCTCTAGCCCAGCCCTTCCGTCAATCGCCGTCGTAAAACTGAAACATTACGGTCATAGAATTGACACGACTTCTTACACCTTTTTTCAATCGGCCTTTGGCCTTTTTCATGGATGAGCAAGCCCCATGCGTCGTGTTGTATTCAATCAGAAAGGGGGCGTTGGAAAATCCAGCATTGCCTGCAATCTTGCCGCAGCGAGTGCTGCCGAAGGCTACCGAACGCTGCTGGTTGATCTCGATCCTCAGGCAAATTCGACACACTATCTCACGGGCCTGATCAACGAGAGCATCCCTTCGGGCATCGCCGATTTTTTCAAACAAACACTATCCGGCAGCTTCGAAGGTAGAAGGAATCGCGTGGTCATAACTGAGACCTCTTACGACAACCTTCACTTGGTGACTGCCAGCCCTGACCTGTCAGACCTCCAGTCAAAACTCGAGTCCAAATACAAGATCAATAAGCTGCGCAAGCTACTGGTTGAACTGTCCGAGGATTATGAGCGCATCTATATCGATACACCTCCGTCACTCAACTTCTACACATTCAGTGCCCTGGTGGCTGCGGACAGTTTGCTGATCCCATTCGATTGCGACAGCTTTTCTCGCCAGGCGCTGTATCGCGTGATCGCGCAGGTAGAGGAGCTACGTCTTGATCACAATGAATTACTGAGAGTGGAAGGGGTGGTGGTCAATCAGTTCACCGGGCGTACCGGCTTGCACCAAAATCTCGTTGATGAGCTGTTGGCAGAAGGTTTGCCTGTGCTACCGGTATACCTGAGCAGCTCCGTCAAGATGCGCGAATCTCACGAAGTTTCAGTACCCATCATCCATTTGGCCCCTCGGCATAAGCTTTCTCGGGAGTTTTTTGGTTTGCTGGATGCTCTGGAGCGAGCCGCTTAGCTTTATCAATGACGGGTTGCTACGAGCGTAATCGACCCCTCAGGTTGTCCCTCCAGCTAGCGTCAAATGAGCCGGAGCCGGTGATTCAAGCCAGTTCGTGCAGCTGAAATACTGATGAAACATTCTGGCCATATGATTCGCGTCACTGAAATCCAGGGAGTTGGAGATGAATCGACCATCAAGAAGCATGCGCAAACTGCTCGACTCCGTCGCCACTAACAATGAGGTAGCGGCGCTCGATATGATGCGCGCAGCAGAGCAACTCCAAGACGAAGTGCTACGCCAGCGGTTGCTCAATATGATTCACCGGCTCAATCAGGACGCTAATGACTTACGAGCGGCGCGTGACGATATCCAGGGCGGAGCCATAAAGCTCGCGTGATCGGTCTCGGTGACGTCTCTTAGTCTGTATGCCGCACTGGTCTCTTGGGTCAAGGGCGTGTTGACCCATCCCGAGCTATCCCGGTGGGTCAGCCGGGTATTTTCCATCCCAGTTGCACTCAGAAGTTATCAGGCTCGCTGGCCTTTTCTACGAGTGGTCGCAGTTTGAATCGACAGACATTGCCGCCGCGCACCATGCACTCCGTGTGATCGACCTCACCACCGCCTAACGCTCCGATCAAGGCCAGGTCCAGTTCGCAGACCACCGGGTGGGCCGCGGCCAGGCGGTGGAAGACGCAGTTATGCGCGACGATTTCCTTATCGTCGGACGAGCGAAAAAACACCTCTGCTTCGTATCCGGCCTGGTTCATGTGCTGCACGATCCTGGTTTCGTCAACCACCTGAGGTTCGCGGTCCAGGGCCAGTTTCCTGCCCATGCTGCGCATCAGCGAAGCCAGGGCATCGTGGCCGATGATGTCGGCCACTTCCTCGATCAGCACACTGGCCAGCATCTGATATTGGCGAGGGAACTGCTCGCGTGCATGGTCGGTGAGCCGATACAGCTGCTCCGGACGCCGGCCCGTCGGCCGGGTTTCACCGCGCAGCACCAAGGCGTCACGCTCCAGCGCCGCCAGATGCTGGCGAACGGCGGTGCGTGTCACCGAAAGATGGTCAGCCAACTCGTCAATGCTCATGCCGCCCGCATGGTGCAGCAGCGCATTGAGCAGGTCCTGCTGTGTTCGGCCCAGTCCTTCCAGCATGGTTTGCCCTCGCGCGGTATCAGAACTTGTCCGGGAATTGCTTGACCAGTGCGGCCGTCAGCGTGTCAGCCAGCGACACGATATGGGTGCGCATCATCTGCCAGGTGCGTGCTTCGCCTGCATAGTCGTGCGCGGCGAGTTCATCGACCTGGGCGACGTGGTGGCCGCCATGGGCTGACAACATCGCAACCAGCGTGTTTTCAGGCAGGTTGGGATTGGCTTTGGCCAGAAACGCCGCAATCGCCTTGGCATTGCTGGTCAAGTCCGTGACAGCTGCCTGCTTGCCTTTCGTGTCTTTGGCGACCGTGGCGTCGCTGTAGTGTTTCACCGCGCCCCAGTGACCGGCAAGCAGCTTGAGCAACTGATCGGCAGCGGGCTGACCGTAGAGCGGAGCGATGCTGTTGGCGATTTTGGTCGCGTTGTCGACGACCTGGTCAGCGGCGACTTTGGCTTGCTGTTTGTCCGCTGCCTGGTTGGCGATCGCGTAATTTCTGATCCAGAAAATATGCTCGACCCACAGGTCGCGCAAGGCCAGGCGTGTGGTCAGCGCGGCGCTGTCGGCGGAGGCTGGAGCGGCGGGGGGATTCTGACTCCAGGCCGGTTGAGCACAGAACGCCAACAGCATTAAAGCCAGGACTTTGATATTCATGACGGCACCCTCTGGTGATGGGATTGTTCGACAATATCAATTTAAGCATACGAATATGTTTTTATTGGGCCCAGGCCAAACTCGCGGATCAACGGTAGGTAAAGGGGAGAGTAGGGACACCGCAGCCTGGCTAACGGGTGCCCCCTTCGTTACGCAAAAATCAGAACTTGAACGCTTGTCGGCCTACCAGCAACCAGTGGCCTTTCTGTTTTTGCCAAATCTGGAAGTTCTCGATTTCGGTTGGTACCACTTCGGTCCCCTTCAGCGCTTGAGCCGAGAAGTGATGGCGGACCAACGCCACATCACCCGACACGGTGATGGTCTGGTTCTGCATCTCCAGGGTTTTAAATGCGCTTTTGCCGGTTTCGATATCGGCGATAAATTCCTTCTTGTCCTGAATCTTGCCACTGGAATGCCCATAGGTCAGGTTCTCGGCGGTCAGCGCTTTCAGTTCGGCAATGTTCTTGTTCAACATGGCTTGTGTCAGATGGTCGACGGCTTGCGCAACATCCTTGTCCGCGGAAGCAGGGGCGGCGGCTACATAGCCACTGAAGAGGCACAAGAATCCAATCAGCAGTTTCACTTTTTTCATGGGTGTTTCCTTGTTGTTGTGGGGGCGTCGGAGCGAGAGTGAAAATATCACTTATCGGTCATCGTACAACCTAGCATGTCGCCGAGAAAAAAACGAACGTGCGTTGAGGGCTTGTCCCCAGGTTTAAGCTCGGAACGGTGTTCCAGAAAATTCGATAACACCGCCAGCGGTTTTGCACATTGCTGGGTGTGGTCAGCGCGACTCGCCACTACAATGCGATCTGTAGTAACTCATCATTTATAGGGATATTGGCTAGTGGATGACAACAGAAGGCCCATCAAGACGCGCTCTGCGGGCTGGGCAAGACGCATCACCGACATTCTGGTGAAAAGAGACATTTCCCCCAATCAGATATCCGTCGCCAGCATCGCCTTCGCGTTTGCCGGCGTCGTGGCGCTCAATATTGATAGCGGTGTCATTGGATCGATCTGCTGCGCGATCGGCATTCAGTTGCGCCTGCTGTGCAACCTCTTCGATGGGATGGTGGCGATAGAGGGCGGCAAGAAGTCCGACATCGGCAGTCTCTACAACGAATTTCCCGACCGGATAGCCGACAGTCTGTTGATCGTAGGGTTGGGGTATGCCGTTGGGCAATCCGACCTCGGATGGTTTGCTGCCCTCGCGGCGGCACTGACTGCTTATGTCAGGGTGTTCGGCGGCTCGCTTGGTCTCAAGCAGACTTTCATGGGCCCTATGGCCAAGCAGCATCGAATGGCCGTAATGATCGCAGGACTGCTGCTGAATGCCGTCGAAACCAGCGTTTATGGCACTCACTACGTCCTGTTGATCGCGCTGGCTGTCATCGCCATTGGTTCAGTCGTAACCTGCGTCACACGAACGCTGGCGATCGCCAGGCAGCTGAAGGGGGCCGACCATGTGGATCAGTAATGCGCTGATTTCTGTTCTTCGACTGGTTATTGGCGTCACGGCCAGATGGGAGAGTCCACCGGATCTCTCGCGTCAGCGAATCTATTTCGCCAACCACACCAGTCACATGGACACCTTGGCCATCATTGCGGCCCTGCCGCCCGAGGCCAGGTTAAATGTGAAGCCGATCGCCGCTGCCGATTACTGGGGAAAGAACCGGTTTCTGTCGTACATCTCCCAGAAAGGCCTGAATGCCGTGTTGATTGACCGTAAACCGGCGCCCGGTAAAAACGCGCTGGAGCCCATTTTCGATGTGGTGCAGGCGGGTCATTCGATCATCTTTTTTCCGGAAGGCACTCGCTCATCCGAGGCACTGCCCGGGGAATTCAAATCAGGTCTTTACCGGTTGAGCGAAACTTTCCCCGATGTCGACCTGGTGCCGATCTACCTGGAAAACCTTCATCGCTCCATGCCCAAAGGCAAACACGTCCCTCTGCCGATCATCTGCACGATCCGTATCGGCAATCCGATGGAAAGGATTGCTGGCGAGGATAAACAGGTGTTTCTGGAACGCGCGCGTAACGCCATTGTGGGGCTGTCGAAATGAGTCTTGAAGCCAAGTTTTTGTGGTTCTTTTTTGGATTGGCCTGCTTGCTGGCGATTGCTTCGCTGGCCGGTCGATTGCTGGCCCGGCGGGCCAAAACGGAAGGTGCTGTCTCGACCATCGAAAACCTCAATCAGCGCGTGAATGCCTGGTGGGGGATGGTCATCATCTTCTTCGTGTCCTACCTGCTGGGCGGCAATGCAACGGTTGTCCTGTTCGGATTCATCTCACTGTTCGCGCTCAGGGAATTCATCACCCTGACACCGACCAGGCGAGGTGACCATAACGCCCTGTTTTCGGCGTTTTTCATCCTGATCCCGCTGCAATACATTCTGATCGGTACTCACTGGTATTCGATGTTTACGCTGCTGATTCCGGTGTATTCATTCCTGCTGCTACCGGCGATTGCGGTGCTGAGCCAGGACACTGACGGCTTCCTGGAAAGGACGGCAAAGATCCAGTGGGGCGTGATGATCTGCATTTATTGCATCAGCCATGCGCCCGCGCTTTTGCTCCTGGATCTGCAAGGATTCGCGGGCCAAAACGCGCTGCTGCTGTTCTATCTGGTGTTTGTCGTTCAGTTGAGTGACGTGTTGCAGTACGTGTTCGGCAAACTCTTCGGCAAGCACAAAGTTGCGCCGCTGGTGAGTCCATCAAAAACGGTGGAAGGACTGGTCGGTGGCGGCCTGTCTGCAACGCTGATTGGCGGCTGCATGTTCTGGATGACCCCCTTCAGCTTCTGGCAGTCACTGATGATGTCGTTCGTCATCGTGGTGATGGGCTTCCTCGGTGGGCTGGTCATGTCGGCGATCAAACGCAGTCTGAGCGCCAAGGACTGGGGCACCATGATCAAAGGTCACGGCGGCATGCTCGACCGGATGGACTCGATTTGCTTCGCAGCGCCGATTTTCTTCCACCTGACGCGCTACTTCTTCTCCGCTGCCTGATTCGGGCGCCATCAAAACCGAAAAAACATACCGCATGTCGTAAAGACATGCGCGTATGGGTACTTCGCTTCATTAACCACTCGTGCCGGTCGATAACCTTTTCAGCAAACCAATCCGCAGTTGGCTTTACGCCACTGACAAACGTGCTGAGAGAGGATCCACAGAGTGTCCATAAAATTACGTTTGATTCTGCTGATTGGCACCGGGCTGATTACCGCGTTGATCATGAGCCTGGTCAGTTACCTGGGAAACACCCAGATGGCTGCTGCGGTGAATGACAACGAGGTCAGTATGGCCGTGCTGCGCAATCACCTCGAAGCCGACATGATGCACGACGCGTTACGCGCCGACGTGCTGTCCGCGATGTTGGTCGGGTTGGGTAAAAGCACCAGCAGCAAAGCCGAGGTGCGCAGTTCCATCGAGGAACATGCGGCGCATTTTCGTGAAATGCTCGGTGAAAACCTTAAGCTGCCGGTCAACGACACCATTAAGGGGGCCCTGAACAAGATCAAGCCCAGCCTCGATACCTACATCAGCGCAGCCGAAGGCATCGTCGGGCTGGCGCTGGAAAATCCGGAGGCCGCGCAGCAACAACTGGGCAGTTTCAGTAGCGTATTCAGCCAGCTGGAAAATCAGTTGGCCGCCCTCAGCGAACTGATCGAGACCAACACCCAACAGACCCGTGCCGGTACTCAAAAAGTCATCAGCAACGCCAATTTCACCCTCGGTGGTGTCCTCATTGCCAGCCTGTTATTGCTGCTCGCCCAAGGGCGCTCGGTGATGCTGAGCATCATGGGGCCGTTGCAGACCGCCAGCCGCATCGCCGACAGCATCGCCCATGGCAACCTGAGCGAACCGATTGTCGAGCCCACCCACAACGACGAAGCCAGCGCACTGATTCGCAGCCTCGCGACCATGCAGCGCGACCTGCGCGGCATGATCGAAGTTGTGCGCAGCAACGCCCACGGCGTGAGTGGCATGAGTGAACAATTGAGCAGCGGCTGCCACGAAGTGGCCGGTAGCAGCCAGCAGCAAAGCGTAGCCGCCAGCACCATGGCGGCGGCTGCCAGCACCATGGCGGCGGCTGCCAGCGAAATGACCGCGAGCATCGAGGAGATCACCCGGCATGCCGAGCGCGCACTGAACATGGCCAACCAGGCCGAGGCACTGGCCAAGGATGGCGGTCGCGTGATCCATCAGGTGGTGAACGACATGGACGGCATTGCGCGTTCGGCGCAGCAATCGGCCCAGGTGATCCGCACGCTGGACAAGGAGTCCGAAGGGATTTTCAGCATCATTCAGGTGATCAAGGGCATCGCCGACCAAACCAACCTGCTGGCGCTCAACGCCGCGATCGAAGCCGCTCGTGCCGGTGAGCAAGGGCGTGGGTTTGCCGTGGTGGCCGACGAAGTGCGCAGCCTGGCGGGACGCACCAGCGCCTCCACCCAGGAAATTGCCACGATGGTCTCACGCATCCAGCAAAGCACCCGCGAGGCGGTGACCAGCATGGAGGCGGGCGTGGCGCAGGTCGACAAAGGCATGGCCGTGACCGCCGACGTCGAGCGCGCCATCCGCGAAATCCTCGAAGCCACGCTGAACACCACGCAACTGGTCAATGACATCACCCGCACCATCGGTGAGCAGAGCCTGGCCAGCAACGAAATCGCCCATCAGGTCGAAATGATTGCCGGTATGTCCGAAGGCAATAGCAAGGTCATTGGCCGAACCGCCTCGACCACCGATGAGTTGTCCACCCTGGCAGGCAAGCTGTCGCAATCGGTCGACCGGTTTCGGCTTTGAGGCGGGACTAAAAGATCGCAGCCTTCGGCAACTCCTACGGGATTTGCGTACATCCGGGACGTACGCAATCGATGTAGGAGCTGGCGCAGCCTGCGATCTTTTGATCTAGAGGTACTTATCCGTAACCGCGCCTTCCGAGGCACTGGACACGGTCTTCGCGTACTTGGCCAACACACCGCGTTTGTACTTGGATTCCGGGCGCACCCAGCGGGTCTTGCGCTCGGCCAGTTCGGCGTCGGAGACATCGACCGTAATCTGCCGTGTTTCGGCGTCGATGGTGATCTTGTCGCCGTCTTCAATCAGCGCGATCGGCCCGCCATCAAAGGCTTCGGGCGTGATATGGCCCACCACAAATCCATGTGAACCGCCGGAGAAGCGGCCATCGGTGATAAGCGCAACGTCCTTGCCCAACCCTTTGCCCATGACCGCCGAAGTCGGCGAGAGCATTTCGCGCATGCCCGGGCCGCCCTTGGGGCCTTCGTAGCGAATCACGATCACATCGCCGGCTTTGACTTCGCCATTGAGGATGCCGGCCAGCGCGCCTTCCTCGCCGTGATACACACGAGCCGTGCCTTCAAAGCGCAAGCCTTCCTTGCCGGTGATCTTGGCCACAGCGCCGGTGGGCGAAAGGTTGCCGCGCAGCACCACTAAATGGGAGTCCTTTTTGATCGGTTGGTCGAAAGGCAGGATCACGTCCTGGCCTTCGGGGTAGTCGGGCACGTTTTCCAGGTTTTCGGCCAGGGTTTTGCCGGTGACCGTCAGCGCATCGCCATGCAGCATGCCGGCGGCGAGCATGCGCTTCATCAGCGGCTGGATGCCGCCGATGGCCACCAGTTCGCTCATCATGTATTGGCCGCTGGGGCGCAGGTCGGCCACCACCGGGGACACCTTGCCCAACTCGACGAAATCATCCAGCGTCAGCTCGACATCCACGGCATGCGCCATGGCCAGAAGGTGCAGCACGGCATTGGTCGAGCCGGCGAGGGCGATCACCACCCGAATCGCATTTTCAAAGGCCTTGCGGGTCATGATGTCGCGCGGTTTGATGTCTCGTTTGAGCAGCTCCATGACCTGCTGGCCGGCGCGGAAACTGTCCGAAGCCTTGTCGCTGCCGACGGCCTCCTGAGAGCTGGAACCGGGCAGGCTCATGCCCAACGCCTCAATGGCGGAAGCCATGGTGTTGGCCGTGTACATGCCGCCGCAGGAGCCGGGGCCTGGAATCGCCACTTCCTCGATTTGCTTGACTTGAATCTCGCTGATGTCACCCCGTGCGTGCTGACCCACGGCCTCGAATACGGAGATGATATCGGTGTGGCCGGCGCCCGGCCGGATGGTGCCGCCATAGACGAAGATGGAAGGGCGATTCAGTCGCGCCATGCCGATCAGGCAGCCCGGCATGTTCTTGTCACAACCGCCCACAGTCACCAGACCGTCAAAGCCTTCGCAGCCGGCCACCACTTCAATCGAATCGGCGATCACTTCCCGTGATACCAGCGAATACTTCATGCCTTCGGTGCCGTTGGCGATGCCGTCGGAAATGGTGATCGTGTTGAAAATGACACCCTTGGCACCGGCGGCATTCGCGCCTTTTTCGGCTTCAATGGCCAGCTTGTCGATGTGCATGTTGCAGGGCGTGACCATCGCCCACGTGGAGGCGATACCGATCTGCGGTTTTTTGAAGTCTTCGTCCGTAAAACCCACGGCCCGCAGCATCGCGCGGCCGGGCGTGCGCTCCACGCCGTCGACCACTTGGGAGGAATATTTGCGCAAATCGTCTTTGTCGCTCATGACTGCTCCTCACAGGTTCATCTAGAAAATCACGATGAGTATAGTGGGCTCAGCACCCGTGCCCGGACTATCAAGTCGGGAACAGACGCGCGGGTTTGCCGTGTCGTGATATTCTTCGCCCCAACTTGCTTTGACCTATTCAGTTTGCGCGTTCTCGAGACGCGCCAACAGAATCACTGTCGCTCAAGTAGCTGAAGCCAATAAAGATAAAAAGTCAGTTCAGTAGGGACATATAAACTGAGGTCGATGGAGACACGTCGGCCTTGTGTGCCCACCCTCCAATCCTGATCAGTGCGCAACCCACAGCATGCTGCCTGCATGCCGTGAACCAGGGGGCCTCATGCATGAGGATGGAAGGGCGGATGGCGTTTTATCAAAGGTGCTACAGATGTTTAAGAAAATGAACACGGCCCTGCTGGGGCTGGCTTTGTCGATGGGGATCACGTCCGTTCACGCGGAAGAGGCAAAGAAAGTCGATGTGCTGCTCATTGGCGGCGGCATCATGAGCGCGACCCTCGGTGTTTGGCTCAATGAGCTGGAACCTGGCACTTCGATGGAAATGATCGAGCGCCTCGATGGCGTCGCCCTGGAAAGCTCCAATGGCTGGAACAACGCCGGTACCGGTCACTCCGCCCTGGCCGAGTTGAACTACACCCCGGAAGACGATAAAGGCAACGTTCAGATCCCGAAAGCCGTTGAAATCAACGAAGCCTTCCAGATCTCCCGTCAATTCTGGGCCTGGCAGGTTCAGCAAGGCGTGCTGAAGAACCCGCGTTCGTTCATCAACTCCACGCCGCACATGAGCTTTGTGTGGGGCGATGACAACATCAAGTTCCTGAAAAAGCGCTACGAAGCCCTGCAAGCGAGCCCGCTGTTCGCCGGCATGCAGTACTCCGAAGACCCGGCTGTGATCAAGAAGTGGGTTCCGCTGATGATGGAAGGGCGTGACCCGAACCAGAAAGTCGCGGCCACCTGGACCCCGATTGGCACCGACGTCAACTTTGGCGAGATCACCCGCCAGTTCGTCGCGCACCTGCAAACCACGCCGAAGTTCGACCTGAAACTGTCTAGCGAAGTGCAAGACATCACCAAGAACGAAGACGGCAGCTGGCGCGTCAGCTACAAAAACCTGAAAGACGGCACCAAAACCGAAACCGACGCCAAGTTTGTGTTCATCGGCGCGGGCGGCGGTGCACTGCACCTGCTGCAGAAGTCCGGCATTCCTGAAGCCAAGGAATACGCAGGCTTCCCGGTAGGCGGCTCGTTCCTCGTGACCGAAAACCCGACCATCGCCGAGCAACACCTGGCCAAGGCCTACGGCAAAGCCTCCGTTGGCGCACCGCCAATGTCGGTTCCGCACCTGGACACCCGCGTTCTGGACGGCAAGCGCGTCATCCTGTTTGGCCCATTCGCGACCTTCAGCACCAAGTTCCTGAAAGAAGGCTCGTACCTGGATCTGTTGACCACTACTACCACGCACAACGTGTGGCCAATGACCAAAGTCGGCATCAAGGAATACCCGCTGGTCGAGTACCTTGCTGGCCAACTGATGCTGTCTGACGAAGACCGCCTCAACGCCCTGAAAGAATACTTCCCGAACGCCAAAGCCGAAGACTGGCGCCTGTGGCAAGCCGGCCAACGCGTGCAAATCATCAAGCGTGATGAAGCCGCGGGTGGCGTGCTGAAGTTGGGTACCGAGATTGTTGCCTCGCAAGACGGCACCATCGCTGGTCTGCTGGGCGCATCGCCGGGCGCTTCGACGGCGGCACCGATCATGCTGACCGTGCTGCAGAAGGTGTTCAAGGACAAGGTTGCTTCCCCAGCCTGGCAGGAAAAGCTGCACCAGATCGTGCCGAGCTATGGCACTCAGTTGAATGGCAGCCCTGAGAAAGTGGCTGAAGAGTGGGCTTACACCGCCAAGGTGTTGCAGCTGACTCCGCCGCCGGCGATTGGTCAGGTGGTGGCTCCGGCTGCTGCTCCGGCTGCGCCGGCCAAGGCTCCGAAGGCTAATGCTGCGACTGATATGGCTCTGTAACTAGAGGCCAAATCAAAAGCCCACTGAACCGGTGACGGTCAGTGGGCTTTTTTGTGTCTGGGATTCAGTTCCTGCAGGTTACTCAACACTAAGGCGGAAGCGGGCGGACCGCTCACTCATTACTGCGTAGGTTTTTTCTCAACGTCCTTCGAACCGCTAGAGGTGGCCGCATCTTTGTCCGTCTCTTCCGACTCCGCACCAGAGTTTGAACCCGCAGCTTCCTCGCCTTTTTTGTCGGCCTTGTCCTCCTTGGATTCAGAGCTCTGAGCCTGATTGATTCCGGGAAGCGCGGCAGGTGGCACAGCAGATTCTCCAGTCGCCTTTTCGGCAGCCAGTGCGAAAAGCGAGCAGGCGAACAGGCCCGCGATCGTGAGAGCAGCAATTGTCCTGTTCATCATTTAGGCCTGCCATGTGAGGGGGTGTACAGCGTTGGAGAAACCGGGAAGGGGAAGGTGCCGGGAAGCTGACAAACGGCAGGGGAGCGAGGTTACGGCTGCTGATGAAATGTCTTTGTAAGTAAGCGTAATCGCAAAGCCCACTGAACCGGTGACGGTCCGTTGGCTTTTTTGTGTCTGGAATTCGATCTTGCAGATTACGAATTGCTAAGACTGACGAGTTTTTTGTGGCGAGGGGGCTTGCCCTAGAAAGGTGAACGATCATTCAATGTCGTACATCAATTCCAAGCTTTTTATCCATTCATTCGGCGCATTGTATCTTGCGTAATAAATCTCCCTTTCTGCTCCGCTTAAATCAGTAAAAAACGGCGAGAAGTAGCTGTCGTTATAGTAGCCCTGAGCGCCTTGCATATTTCCTCCCCACCACAAAGGGTTGTACCCCTCAAACGCTATCCAGGGTGGCGGAACGGCCAATTTCTCAAGCTGAATGATGTTTAGAAATTCGGCGCTGTTCGTAACCATCCGCATCGTTGTGGCGTTAAATTCTCCGTCGGATCTGAAATAGATCAGGTGGTTGTATTCTCGGATGTCTGAATAACGCTTTACGGGAAGGTCGTTGAATAGTTTTTCAGTCTTGAACCTGAAATTCGATTCGACAAGTGCCGAAAACTTATGAACGTCTTCATTGCCGATTAAGAAAGCAGAGTAATAGGCCGAGATACCGATATCGTCCAAAGATACCACTTGCGGATAGTCGGTCAGAGACCGAGGGAGACGTGATAGAGGCTCAGCAAAAACCGACTTCAACTCTGGTATGGAGTAGCCGGCAACTTGCTCCTCCTGGCCACGTCTTACGAAAGATTTTATCCGACTGAAAATACTCATTCCCTATCCTCGATCCATTTTCAAGCGTTGACAGATAGGCGTGCTGCTCGACTATCCAAGCATCCGGGTAGGGTTCCGAGTCCTCTGGACCGCCTCTGTTTATCACGATATAGCAGCTATAAAGCTTGCAATAAACTATCCGTGATCATTCCCGAAAAAGTCGTCTCTACCGGTCCAATGAGAAAGACCGGTCCCACGCCATCCCATTGAACCGTTACGGTTCCGCCATCACATTCAACCTCAACGGAGTTGTCTAACAAACCACGACGAATTCCGTTAACAGCGGCGCCACAAGAGCAGGAACCTGAACCGAGCGGAATACCACCCCAGCGCTCCCAGATGCGCAACCGAATGCGCTTTCGGTTAATGATCTGGACGAAATGCACGTTGGTCCTGAGGGGAAACAGGGAGTTGTTTTCAATTGTCGGTCCAATTGCCGCTATATCAATGGCTGTTAGATCATCCACAAAATAGGTGCAGTGCGGATTTCCCATGCTGCAAGCTGTTGGGTCTCCAGCAAGTGGCAAATCAGCAGTGTCCAGTTCCAGCGACAGAGGAATTTCCGACCAACCGAAAAGCGGCTCCCCCATGTTGACGGAAATTGCGCCGGTTGAAGTTCGTTCGCAAGTGAGTAGACCACGCTTGGTTCGGAGCGCTATCGAAGAAGTATTTGATTCGAGCATCAACATATCCGCGGCACCCCGCGTTGCACTGCCACACACATCCAGCGTGGAGCCATCTGCGTTCCAAAACATCAAACGCGCATCTGCATCATCGCAATCGAGCACTACCGCGAGTTGATTGAATCCGATTCCTCGGGTCCGATCACCCATTCGCCGAGCCAGGGTACTTGTCATTGGATTGACCGCGTTTCGCGAGTCCACAATAACGAAGTCATCGCCATTGGCGTGCATTTTATGAAAACTCAGCGGCATAAATAGACCCTGGCGGAATTGATATTTAAAGGCGATCCAGCCCCAATTTGGCATTCTGATCCGTATTTTTCTGCGCCATCTGCATCTGTAACGCACACAGCCGCCGGCTCACAATAACGGCACGCTCCGCAGTCGCGGAAACCGCTGCACCGCAAACTCATAATGTAGGAGGCCCAATGGGCAAGATGGCGATTTTCCTGGGTGGATTTCTGGTGTTGACCATTTTGATTGGTGCCCTGGCCACGATCTCTCCCACTTAATCCTTCCTGCGATCAGACATCCTCCCGCCATCGCCGCGCCTGAACGACCAACGCCGGCGCAAAGTGCAGCACGACCATTCGCACCAGGTGATGGGTCAGGATGAACACCACGTTCAGCCCGCCACTGAAGGCGACGAGGGCGATGGTTTCGATGGCGCCAGGCATGTACGCCAGCCACAACGACAAGGGGTCGCTGCCCAGAACCCGTCCGGCCACGCCGGCAAACGCCGCTGCGATCAGTAACATCAGGGCGACGGCCATCAGTCCGGCCCGTCCGTGGCGGATAAGGTCTGCGAGGCTGATGTCTTTGAACTTCGAGCCAATCAGCACGCCGAGGAGGACCACGGCGGTGTTGACAGTCCATGACGGCAGGTGGAAGGCCTGGAGATAGCCCAGCTTGAGGTAGACGCCGGTGACGACGATCGCGGTGAGCATGAACGGTGCTGGAACGCCGACACGCAACAGCAAGCGGCCGAGCAGCAGGCACAAGGCGATCAGCAACAGCAGGGTCAGCGCGGTACTCGTAAGCAGCGGGCTGCTCTCGGCAAGTGCCACGTCGGTCTGTCCGGGAATGCAAAAACTCACCAGCACGGTGATCGATAACAGTCGCACCAAGTGCACGACGATCACCTTGCTGGAAGCGCGCTCGGACTCGAGCAAATCGAACACGGCGGCGAGTGCGCCCGGATACACGGCTAACAGGGAGTCCTTCGGGTTCCATCCCGAGACTCTGAGCAGCCACAAACCGGCCACGGCGCTCTGGACCGTCAGGCCCAGCAGCATGAAGCCCAGGCTCGGCAACATGGCGGCCGCCGTTTGGCTATTCCACGACGTGAACATCAGACCGGTCGCGATCCCCAATACGATTTGCACGTAGCCAAGGCTGAAGGGCAGCGTGGGGGAAAAACGCAAGTTGCTGGCGATCAACGCGGTGGCGAGTATCGAGCCGAGCAACAGGCCATGGGGGATACCAGCGTATTGCAGCGCGGTGCCGACGCCGGTGGCGATCAGCAAACACAGTAGGGTTTTCATGGTTTGATGAGTCTTCCTTGATTCATGTTGAACCCAACGCTTGCATCCGGGCCACGCACGTTTTCCCATCTAACGGCGTGAAGCGTCAAGTGACAAAAAGCACAACGCCTCCACAGTGGGAGGCGTTGCAGTTTCAGCAATACCGCTCGTGTTACTTGAGATCGAAGCGATCCAGGTCCATCACTTTGGCCCAGGCGGCTACGAAGTCTTTAACGAACTTCTCCTGCGCATCAGCGGTTGCATAGACTTCAGCCAACGCTCGCAACTGCGCATTCGAGCCGAAGACGAGGTCGACACGGGTGCCGGTCCACTTCACTTCGCCGGTTTTGCGATCGCGCCCTTCAAACTCCTCATTAGCCTCCGACACCGGTTTCCATTCCACGCCCATATCCAGCAGGTTTTTGAAGAAGTCGTTAGTTAGCGCTTCCGGCTGCTTGGTGAATACACCGTGCTTGGTTTGCCCGACGTTGGTGTTCAGCACGCGCATGCCGCCAATGAGCGCGGTCATTTCTGGTGCGGTGAGTGTCAGCAGTTGCGCCTTGTCGATCAACAGCTGCTCGGCCGGGACGCGGTACCTGCCTTTGAGGTAGTTGCGGAAGCCATCAGCGAAGGGTTCGAGGAAGCCGAAAGACTCGACGTCCGTTTGCTCTTGGGAGGCGTCCATCCGTCCTGGCGAGAAAGGCACCGTCACAGTTTGACCGGCATTTTTCGCCGCCTGTTCGACGCCCGCGTTACCGGCCAGCACAATCAAGTCTGCCAGCGAGATCTTCTTGCCGCTGTTGTTGAACTCGCTCTGGATACCCTCGAGTTTCGCCAGCACGTTCGCCAGTTGGTCAGGCTGGTTGGCCTGCCAGAACTTCTGTGGGGCCAGACGCAAACGCCCACCGTTGGCACCGCCGCGTTTGTCGGAGCCTCGGAAGGTCGAAGCCGCCGCCCAAGCCGTTGATACAAGCTGCGAGACGGTCAGCCCCGAGGCCAGCAGTTTGCTCTTGAGTGCGGCGACATCGCTGTCGGTGACCAAAGGATGGTCGACCTCTGGAATCGGATCTTGCCAAATCAGCTCTTCGCTCGGCATTTCCGGGCCGAGGTAGCGGGAGAGGGGACCCATGTCGCGGTGGATCAGCTTGAACCAGGCCCGGGCGAACGCGTCGGCCAACTGGTCTGGATTGGCCAGGAAACGCCGCGAAATTGGCTCGTAGATCGGGTCGAATCGCAGCGACAGGTCGGTGGTCAGCATGGTCGGATTGCGACGTTTGGACGGGTCGTGAGCATCCGGAATGATGCCGGCGCCGGCGTTGTTCTTCGGTATCCACTGGTTCGCACCGGTCGGGCTTTTGCTCAGCTCCCACTCGAAGCCGAACAGGTTTTCCAGATAGTTGTTGCTCCATTTCGTGGGTGTGGTGGTCCAGGTGACTTCCAGGCCGCTGGTGATGGTGTCCGGTCCTTTGCCGGTGCCGAAGCTGTTCTTCCAGCCAAAGCCCTGTGCTTCGAGGCCAGCGGCTTCGGGCTCGGCGCCGACATTGTCGGCAGGTCCGGCGCCGTGGGTCTTGCCAAAGGCGTGGCCGCCGGCGATCAGTGCCACGGTTTCTTCGTCATTCATCGCCATGCGCGCGAAGGTTTCACGGATGTCCTTCCCGGCCGCGACCGGGTCGGGGTTGCCTTCCGGGCCTTCCGGGTTGACGTAGATCAGGCCCATTTGCACGGCGGCGAGCGGGTTCTCCAGGAAGCGCCCCTGGTCGGTGCGGCTCTCCTCATTTTCCCCCGGCTCAGCCACGAGTGGGCCTTCGCCGGGCTCTTGCATGGGCTCGTTTTTTTTGCCGTAGCGGGTGTCGCCGCCCAGCCACTTGTTTTCGGAGCCCCAGTAGACGTCCTCATCCGGTTCCCAAACGTCCGGACGACCGCCAGAAAAGCCAAAGGTCTTGAAGCCCATGGATTCCAGCGCGACGTTGCCGGTGAGGACGATCAGATCTGCCCAGGAAATGTTGCGGCCATATTTTTGCTTGATCGGCCAGAGCAGCCGGCGTGCCTTGTCGAGGCTGACGTTGTCCGGCCAACTGTTGAGCGGCGCGAAGCGTTGCTGACCGGAACCGGCGCCACCACGACCGTCACCGGTGCGGTACGTACCGGCGGAGTGCCAGGCCATGCGAATGAAGAGTGGCCCGTAGTGACCGAAGTCCGCCGGCCACCAGTCCTGGGAATCGGTCATCAACGCAGTCAGGTCTCTTTTGACCGCTTCAAAGTCCAGGCTTTTGAATGCTTCGGCGTAGTTGAAGCCCTCGTCCATGGGATCGGACAGGGACGAGTGCTGATGTAGGATCTTCAGATTCAGTTGGTTCGGCCACCAGTCGCGGTTTGTCGTGCCACCGCCAGCGGCGCTAAGGAACGGGCATTTCGATTCGTTTGCCATGTGTGAGCTACCTTTTGGTCGTATTCATCCGGCTATCCGGCCCAACGTGGGCGTTAAACAGCAACGGGCGAAACCAATGACACAGGCTGCAGGGCCAGCAGTTTGATCAACTGATTGTTTTGATCACAGGGGAATTCTGAACAGCGGCAATCGAGTTGCCTGCACGGTGGCCTACGGCAGGTTTAGTCAGGCTTCTGACCCATTCCTATCTCCTTATCAGCTCTTGACCGGCCGGCTTATGGTGCCGGCGCTCGGATAAGGTTAGACCCCAGTTGGGAAGTCAGCTAATAGGGGGAGTATTGGGTCGTGATAGGCAGAGTCTTTTACGGGTATCAGGGGAAGGCCCCGCGTCTATTTGAAGCATAGACGCGGGAAAGCCGTTACTTTCGAACGTTCTGGTACAGCATCAACCTTGAGGTTTCGTGCATGGCGCGGGTCAGTTGCGACAGGCGTTTGAACTCTTCAGGGTTTTGCTCGGCGACGTTGTCCAGCGGCGTCGGTGAGGCCAGGTCATGGAGACTTGGCGAGCTGCCGTCGTGCTCCATCTGCACCATGTAGTGTTGAGTCACGCCGGCAATCAGCGGGAATGTTCCCTCACGCAGTACCAGGGGGACCACGCGTTCACCCTCGGGCGCGGGCTGCTGAATGTCACGGCCCATGCCGCTGTTGCGAAACTCAAGGCCGGCCATGCCCGCCACGGTGGGCAGCAAGTCCACCAGGCCGACCGCTTCCTTGACCTTACGCGTCCCCAGCAAACCCGGCGCGTGGATGATCATCGGCACCGCGTTGCTTTCCAGACCCAGTTGCTCGTAGGCCGGTGCCAGGAACGGGATTTGCGCGATACGGGTGTTGTGGTCACCAAACAGCACGAAAATGGTGTTGTCGTACCAGCCGCCTGCCTTGGCGATTTCCATCAAGCGACCGATGTTGAAGTCCAGCAAACGCACGGCGTTGTACTGCTCGACGCTGCGCGACCCTGCGGCCTGTACTTCGGCCAGGGTAGGCTGCTTGACCTCGAATCCATCGTTGCTTTTGGGAATCGTGAAGGGACGATGGTTACCAGCCGTCTGCACATAGGCGAAGAACGGTTTGTCCTTGGGCAGGGTTTGCAGGATCTGGTCGGTTTCCTTGAACAGATCCAGGTCTGAAATCCCCCAGACATCCACCACCGGGGATTTCCAGTCCCGCTCTTCGAACAAGCGAACGCCGTCGATGCTTTGCCGGATCAAGGCATTCATGTTGGCCCAGCCGGAGTTGCCGCCGATGGTGTAGATCTTCTCGTAACCGGTGAAGGCGTTGATCAGTGTGTTTTGTTTGGTGATCAACGGATTACGCGTCGCGGTTTCCTGACGGGTGACGTCGGGCACGCCGCTAATGCTGGCCCAGACGGTTTTTGCGGTTCCCGTCACCGGCACATAGAAGTGCTCGAAGAACCAGCTCTGGGTGGCCAGGCGATCGATATTGGGCGTCGGATTGATCGGGTTGCCGTAGGCCCCGACGGCGCTGGTGCCCAGCGATTCCAGCATGACGAACACCACGTTCGGCGGCCGGGAGCCCGGTACTTTGTAGGGTTGTGGCGCCTGGTGACGGACGAAATCAAGGGTTTGCGGGTCGGGTTTGTCCACGCCCAGGTAGTTGGCCATCACCGCGTAGTGTTCGCGCACCTGCGCTTCGTCATAGCGCGACTGGCCGACTTTGACCGTGTCGTAGAGGAACAGCACCGGGTTTAGACCCAACGCAGCGATCTGGTTATTGCCCGAGAAGAACGCATCGCTCCAGCGCAACGGGACCGGGTTCTCAAGGTTCATGTTTTCGACACGACCTAAAATGCCCAGCAGCACCACCACGACCATCAACGCGCCACCCAATGTCGCGGAGAGCCGGCGAATGGCTTTGCGAGGGCGGTCCAGCGTCACGCGTTCCAGACGCACCAGGGCCAGTGTCACTAACGCGACCGTTGCCAGCCAACCCAGTGAAATCCAGATCACCGGGTAGGTCTGCCAGACCATGTCACGGGATATTTGCGCATCCTCGATGAAGCGCAGCACGGTGGCGTTGATCCTCACGCCCAGGTAGGCGTAATGACCAAAATCGATGATGTAAATCAGCAGCAGGACGCTCAGGGTCGCGACCAGATACACGCGGGCGATCCGGCGAAGCAGGCGACTGCCGATCAGGTTCCAGCGAGGAATCCAGGCCAGTAACGCCAACGGCAACATCGCCAGGATGGCCAGGCGCAGATCGAAACGAAAGCCGATCCCCAGGGTTTCCATGACGGCATGTTGGTCGATCAGCGCTCGGGCGTCGAAACCCGAATAGCCGAAAAAGAACAGCACCCGAAGCGCAGAAAACAGCGCGAATGTAATCGCTGTCGCGCCCAACCAGTAATGTAAACGTCTCGAGTGCAGCCAACCCATCCCTGTTCCCCTGTTAATAAAGTCGTTAAATCTCAAACGGAACTGGACACATCGCCCACTGCAACGCGGCGCTTGCTTGCCTGGCGATACGTCCAGCGCACGGCAAGCATCAGCAGGGCCATGCAGCAATACAGACCCAGCAGTGGATCGACCAGGTAATCCCAATAGTTTTGCGAAGGTTTGATCCCGGCAATGAAGGCCAGGGTTGCGCTGGCCAGCATCACGACGGCCAGGCCGTTGCGCAGGTAAAACAGGCCCAGTGTCAGCGCGGCGAGGGCAATCAGCATGGGGCGCGGGCTGTAGCCAAACCGATAGGGGTCCAGATCACTCATGCCCAGGGTTGCCGGGTACAGCACCAGGGCCATCGCGGCGAAGAGGATCAATACGCCGGTTTGACCCCGCGCAGGTGGCAGGATGTCCAGCCGACGCAAGCAGCCCCACGCCATGAACACCATGGAGGTGATCGCCAGGTCATCAATGTAGCTGCGCAAATAGGCGGCCAACGATAAGCCGTCCAGCGGTATGAAGCTGACTGCCAGCAATGCGGCCAACAGTGCGATCCGCCAGGTCCTGGGCAAGCCGAAAGAAGGCAGCGCCAGGAAGATGATCATTGCGAAGCTGGCATGGGCTTGCCACAGGCTGATCATTTGCGACGCTCGTTGAGCCAGGCATCGTTGAAGGTGACGTGCTTGATGAAGGTGTTGTTCCAGGAATAAACCAAGTGATACATACCGTCGGGGCTGCGGATGAAGTACGGGTATTCATATTCAAATTCACACCCTTGGCTTTTACAGACGCGGTTGTCGAGGTTGTCCAGGAACTGCGCCTCCAGCGGTTGACGAAGCGCGCCGCTGGAACCGCGAAACTCTTTACCGATGATTTCCTTGTAGGCCTCGGGAGAAAACGGAGCGCCTTCGGGATCAGGTGACTTGTCCAGGTCCCGCAACGAGCGCCAATCGTCCATTTTTGCGTCGGTCCCATACAGACTCAGCTTGAAGCGCCCCTCCTGCAGGTCGTTGAGCGCCACCAGCAACCCATGTTCGGGCGTCGCGACGGCGGCCAACGATGAGTTCGGGTTCGAGGGATCGAGCGGATAAGGTTCGCTCCAGGTTTGACCGGCGTCTTCGGTGCGGGTCGCCAGCACACGGTGGTGGGTATCGCCGGCATAGCGCAGCAAGGCGATGCCGCGCCGGCCGTCCAGCGGAACCACTGCAGGTTGCAATGAATTATTGCCGTGGCTGATGCGGTATTTGTCGATCACATCGCCGTCTGCGCTCAAGTAGAGGTACTCGGCAAACTTGCCCAGAAACTCGTGGTAGACCGGCAAGCCGATGGAGCCATCGGCATGAAACACCGGTGCCGACCGAACCAGCGTGCTGATGTTCAGAAAGGGTGAGGTGATCAGCTGGCGCGGGGCGGACCAGCTTTCACCGAAGTCATCTGACACCATCACATTGACCGCGCTGCCGGCCCAGCCGCCCATGGACACGGACACGTAGAACAGCCACACGCGATTATCCGGTGCGAGGGCAACCACCGGATTGCCCAGCTTGCGAATGTATTTTCGCGTGCCCTGTTGGGTCGAATCCCGCGTCGCCAATACCTGTTCAGCCCCCCATTCGCTGGTTTTCGGGTCGAAACGGGCGGAGCGCACCTGCACATCGGCTGCGCCTTCGCGGGAGCCGGCGAACCAGACCGTCATCAGGCTGCCGTCGGGCAAGGCGGTCACCGCCGAGGAATGCACGAAATCCACCAGCCCGGAGGAGGCGAAGCGGCTGGTATAAATGGGCTTGGCCACTTTGCCGGCCACTGCCATCACTGGACTTATCAGGGCAAAGGAAGAGTGCGTATTGGCAGGGTTGAAGAACCATGCGGCCGCAAACAGGCAAGAAAGTGCAAGGTATGCACCGAGGGCAGGAATGCTAGGAAGTTTGATGCGCATAATTAAGACTTTGGCATCTCATGGCCCGATCAGGCGCCCAAGCTAACACCCGCTAGTACAAGATCGGGTTTAATGAATTTCTACTTTGTAAGCAATTATTTGTAGCGTGCTGCACTGTCGATAAACAACACGCAACCGGCAGGCTGAAACTACCGCACCAGAAGGGTATCGATTCGAGCCAGCGGGGCTGAAAGGCCATCTGCACCGCTGGTCGAAAGAGCCGGACATGAACAGCGCGAAACACAAAACGAAGCTGATCAGGGGCGAGGCGATAACGGGATCAGAAGTAGTACCCGATATTGACGTTGGTCCGGTAATACCACTGATTGCTGCCAACTGAACGGGTATTGGTAAAGCCCGTACCGTTTTCCGCACCGCCATACGGGTTGGCGTTTTTCGCCCAGGTCAGGTCGACCCAGGCCATGATCGGCATGGCCAGGAACTGCGCGCCGACGGTGTACATCTGCGAGTCGTCCCAACCGCTCTTGTCTTTCATCATGCGACTGTAGTCGTTGTAGAGCTTGATCTTCTTCAACTGACCCAGTTTTGGCGTGGGGATGTCATAGCCGACGTTCAGCGAAGCAATGGTGGCCTTGGATGCGATCAGGTACGCCGGGGTCAGTCCGTTGCCGCCCATCAGCACCGAGTCGTTGCTGACACCTGCAGGGTTTTTGGGGTCGTACTCGTAGCGAATGCCTTGGGTAGAGACGGTCCACGCGCCGGCATTGATGATGGCGTGGATACCGCCGGCCCAGTAATCGCCGTCGTCTTTGGTGGTGGCGTTATACAACTGAGCGGCGGCCACCGACGCGCCGATCTCGGTTTTCCAGCCGTCATTAACAAAGGTCCGCGCGACCCGGGCGTTGATCTGGTTGTGTTTCTCGTTGTCCTGGCGCGACTGGGTGAAGGGGATCGCATTGTCCTTGAGGTCGGCGTAACGCCCGACTTCCGGCGAGTAGCGAATGTCGGAAGGCAACATGCGCGGGAAGTACCCGAGTTGCAGATCCCAATCCTGATCCTTGTAGCTGTACTTCAAGCCTGCGCCAGCGCTGACGCCATAGCCCATGAAGAAGGGCAGGTGATAGCTCCAGCCAAATTGCGGATAGGGTTCCAGGCCAAACGGTTTGAACGGCGCGCCCAGTTGCAGGTTTGAGTTGCTGTTCAGGCGGTAGCCGACGAAGCCGCGGTCGATGGAGTGTTTGCCGTCATCCTGAAACCAGTAGCCGACATCGCTATAGAGATTTTTGTAGGTCGCCTGTACGTCGATGCGGAAGGTGTCGAAGAGAAAACGCCCGTTGTTTTCGGTGGTGTCCCAATGCTCGTCGCGGTAGTTGGTTCGCAGGGCACCGCCGATGTCCAGGCTGCTTTCGCCATCGTCGCTGCGCCAGGCGATATGCGGAAACGGCTTTTTGCCGGTCGTCGATGTCACGGGCGCAGCAGGACCGGGTTCACCGGCGAAGCTCACGCAACTGCTCATCATCAGTCCCATACATATAACGTAATGCTTCATGTTGACTCCGCTGCTCAATTGAACGCTACAAAGTGACCGGCAACACTTGTCCGTTCGCCTTTAAAGTGGCGATGAGCGGATGACTTCGTGTGTTGCTTTTTTTAAGTGCGTTTCTGTTTTTGTTGTTTCGTGGGTAATACGGCGTATGGCCTATGAACTCATGATTACCTGAGCAGAAATTATGCCAACTGTCAGAAAGCTGTTTGGTGCTTAAAAACTCAATAAAAACAATTGTTTATATGGGAAACATATTTGTTTGTGTTGCCCATGAAACAGGCGCGTCGAGGGGTAACGAAACTGCACATTCACTGTGCGTTTTTTATTTCACGCGCATAAAAGCGGCCTACAAAAATGGCGCAATTGTTGTTCATTCAAGAAAGGTTTGGGGCGGGATGGGGCGTGCATCGCAAAAGCCAAAACGAGGCGGCCTACCGGCCGGCCTGGGCTCAAGCGCACGCGTTCCCCTGTAGGAGCTGTCGAGCGAAGCGAGGCTGCGATCTTTTGATCTTGCCGTTGCTGTTGCTTTGCTTCAGATCTGCCGCCCCTTTCCCAGAGGCCGGAGTGAGGGCATGCCGAGCCACAGCGAGGCACCGAATGGCGGGGCAAGAGCCCTTGGTTACTTGGGGCTCTTCCAAGTGACTCGCTGTAAGAGCGAAACCGCCAGCAGCCAAAACCAAAAAAACGGATATTCACCCAATCAAAGCCCCCGGTCAGCCCCCACCACCAATCTATGGGGGGCCACCTGAAACCCAGTATTAAAGGTCGAGTACCAACCGCCGACTCTTGCAACCCGACACACACACCATCATGGATTTATTCGCCGCACGCTCCGCTTTAGTCAACACGCCATCACGATGATCAACATCACCTTCCAGCACCCGTGTTTCGCACGAACCGCACACCCCTTCGCGACAGCTGTACTCAATATCGCAACCCGCCTCGAGCAACACGTCGAGCAAACTCAAACCGGGCTCGATCGACAGCGTCTTGCCAGATTTTTTCAGCTCTACGCTATAGCTGCTCTGCGCATCTTCCGACGGTGGCAATTCAGCCGCCGCAAAACGCTCGATATGCGCATGAGGGTAACCAAGGCCTTCGCAGGTGCTTTCGAAAGCATCAAGCATCGGCGTCGGACCGCAGCAATAGAAGTGCGTATCGCTGGGCTGATCGGCCAGGTAGGCGCTCAGGTCTGGCGGCATGCCCTTTTCATCGTTGAAGTGATACACGACTTTGGCACTCAAGCCGCTGAGTTCCTCAACCAGCGCGGCTTCCTGTCGCGAGCGGGCGCAGTAGATCAGCTCGGCGGATTTTCCCAGCGCCAGTAGTTGGCGGAACATGCAGTAAATCGGTGTGATACCGATACCGCCGGCCACCAGTACGCTGTGTTTGGCACTCAGGTCGAGCTGGAAATTATTGCGCGGCGACGAGATCGGCAGTTGCATGCCGACCCGCAGTTGCGCGTGCACAAATTCTGAGCCGCCGCGGCTGTTGCGATCACGCAGAATGCCGATCACGTAACGGCCTCGATCGCTCGGCGAGTTGAGCAATGAATAACTGCGCACCAGTCCATTGGGCAAATGCAGATCGATGTGCGAGCCGGCTTCAAACGGGGCGAACACCGTGTCGCCAAACGGCCGCAACTCGACGCTGATGATGCCTTCGGCTTCATAGCGCAGCGTGTGCACTCGAGCGGTGAGGGGGGAGGAATGGGACATCGGTCACCTCTTTTCGACAGTACGCAAATCGAGATCGAGACGCGCACTGGCCTCGATCTCCACCCGCAGTTCGGGAAACACCAGTGCGCTGACTTCGACCAGCGTGGAGGTCGGGAAAACGGCCTGACCTTCGAAGAAATCACGGCGCGCGCGACCCACTTCGTCCTTGTCGGCGATGTCGGTGACATACACCGTCAACCGGTAAATGTTGCCGACATGCCCACCCGCCGCTTCAACCAGCGCCCGGACTTTGTTCAACACGACCAGTGTCTGGGCGTAGGCATCGAGCGGCGCGTCAGCCACAACGGCCAGGCGTGTAGCGGGATGGCCGGTCATGCCGGACATCACCACTTCATTGCCGATCAGCAAGGCATTCGACCAGGTGGCGCTGGCCGGCTCGATCAACGAGCCGGCCTGAACACGTTGCACGGCTGCGTTCATGGCAACTGCTTCGCGTCGATCAGCTCCAGTTGGGCCTTGGCCGCGTTTTTCAGGTAGCGGCGCAGACGCACCACACCCAGGTCATGCTGGTAGAGGTTTTCCCGCTGGTTGGCGTCCGGCTCCATGAATTCGAGCAGCACCCGATCCTGCTCCAGCACCGCCCAATGCCGTGCTTCCAGGCGATTTTTGTAGAGGAAACGCCAAGTGTCGCGCTGCCAGCCGGTCAGTGGGCGGCAACGCCAGTGGAACACCGCCGACAAGGAGCGGCTGCTCGGTGTGTAGCTGCCGATGATGGTGAAGTTACCGCCCGGGCCGCCGGTTTTCGGATAGGGGATTTCCAGGCGCAGCCAGTGGCAGCCGTTATCCATGAACTCGGTCCAGTCGAAATTCACCCCGCGCTGGCCTTCTTTCTCGAAGAAGAAACCGTTGTCGGTGTCGCGGGTGACGAACTTGGCGGTGGCTTCGCCTTCGCTCATGGAGTGCGACATCTTGTGCAGGTAGGTGCCGTGCATCGGGTCCATGACGTTGTCGATGACGTAGCGATAATCGCCTTTCCATTCGGTGTAGCAGAGGAAGCTGCTCCACTCGGGGGAGGTCAGTTGCTCTGGCAGGACCAGCTCCGGCGGCGTGTCCATGTGCGGATCTGCAGCGTTGTACAGAAAGATCGCGCCAGCGGCTTCACGGGTGTGGAACATGCGTGTCGGGCGGCTGCCTTCGAGCTTGCAACCGGGGCTGCCGGGGACTTTGGTGACCGTGCCGTCGCAGCGCACTTCGACGCCGTGATAAGGGCATTGCAGACGGTCACCCAGCACCGGCCCCTGGGACAGCGGCGCGCCGCGATGAGGGCAGTGATCTTCCAGGGCATGGACGCTGCCGTCATTGTCGCGCCACAGGGCGATCTTGTAGCCCAGGCGGCGAATCGATACCGGTTTTTCACCCAATTGATCGGAGGGCAGGACCGGGAACCAAAGGTTTTTCAACCCGTTGGCCAAGAGGTTTTCAGCTGGATCGACGGTTGTATTCATGTTCATTTCTTATTGTCCTCCGGCGGGTCATTCGCCCAGCCGAGCCATCAGGGTTTTATAGGCGTCTGGTGTCCACTCTCCGGTGGTCAGCGGGCAGGGCGGCCCGGCCAGATTCAGGTGCGCGAGCAGGTCGGGCAACTCGGTCACCCCGTTGCCAAAGGCGCGCTCGATGGAGTCGCCGAGCAACTCTTCGAACTGGGTGTTAGGACGTTTGCGGGCCTGATGGGGCTCCAGGTAGGGTTCGGTATTGCTCATCTCATTGACCTCCATTACGTACCCGTTCGCGGATCATTTCGCGCACGGGAATAAAGTCATACGTCGGGAAAACTTCAGTGCTGAACACGCCCCAGGCCGAGCGTTCAAACTCGACGTTGAGGGTCGGCAGCAGGCTCGGCGGCAACCGCAGGGTGACGATCTGGCCCAGGCCCATGGCCACGGTCCAGGACACCACCTCGACGCCTTGAGGGGGAAACCGTTCCCACCAGTCCTGCTGCTTCATGTGCCGCTGAATCTCTTCCAGGTTCTTTGATTGGTCGTGCTTGAGCAGCACGGTCACCAGCAAGGTTTCGCTCATGGCTACGGTCCTGCTCACGCCACATTCGGCATCGGCACGGCCCAGGCGTCATAGCCATAAACCCAGTCGGCGTTGCCGCCGTCCTTGAGCCATTGGTTGCCGCGTGAGCCGATCTGGATCTGGCTGGTGCGTTGCAGTCGTGCCTGCTGATACGCCTGCAGGGCATCGGCGATCTGCGCAGTGCTGGTCAGGTCTTGCAGATAACGAGCGAGCACAACGGCGTCTTCGATCGCCTGGCCGGCGCCTTGCGCCATGAACGGCATCATCGGATGGCAGGCATCCCCCAGCAGGGTCATCGAACCCTTGGACCAGAACGGCAGTGGATCGCGTTCGTACAGCGCGGTCTTGAGTACCTCGTTGCACGCATCGAGCAGGGCGCGAGCATCCGGGTGGAAGTCCTGATAGTGGCTGCGCAACTCGTCGGCATCGCCGGCGCTGGTCCAGGACTCTTCATGCCAGCTGTCCTGAGCGGTGGTGGCGAAGATGAAAATGTCCCGGCCCTGATTCAACGGAAACGTCACGATCTGGCTTTCCGGGGTAGGGCCCCACCATTTAGTGAACGCCTGAATGTTCGGCACATGGGCCACGCGTTCGGCAGGTACGACGGCGCGGTAAGCGACCACTCCGGTAAAGCGCGGTTGCTCATCACCGAACAGTGCATTACGCACTACCGAATGGATGCCATCCGCACCGATCAACAGATCGGTGAGGTGACGGCTGCCATCCTTGAAGCACAACTCAATGCCGTCGGCGGTTTGCACGACGTGCTCGGCACGTTTGCCAAACTGCACCTGTTCTGGTGGAAAGACGTCCGCCAGCGCGGCCAGCAGATCGGCGCGGTGAATGGTCAGTTGCGGTGCACCGTATTTCTGTTCGGCGGCATCGGACATTTCCAGGCGCGAAGTTTCCTCGCCGCTGTCCCACAGGCGACTGATCCGGTGCGTTGGACGCGCGGCCGGAATGCGCACGGCAGGGCCCACCCCAAGACCATCCAGAGCGCGCACGGCATTAGGCGTCAGGTTGATATCGGCACCGACCCGCAAAAAGGCTTTCGACTGTTCGAATACGGTGACGTTATGGCCTGCGCGATGCAGGGCGATGGCGGCGGTCAGGCCGCCGATTCCGGCACCGGCGATAGCGATATTCAGCGAAGACATGGACGGCTCCTGCTCAGGGTTTCGGTTTGTCGGTGAGGAACTTGCCTTGCGGCGCCTCGACGTTTTGCTGGCGTCGGGTATTGCCATCGATGCCACCGGCGATGGCCCATTCGGCGAACATCGTCGGGCCCGGCTCGAAGTCCCGCGGCTGCCATTCGCCGGTCAGTTGATCTTCGTCGGCGTAGTACTCGACCAGCGCGCCGGCCGGGTTCTTGAAGTACCAGAAGAACGCCGACGACACCGGGTGCCGACCCGGGCCGATTTCCGTTGTCCAGCCGCGGCGGGAAATGTGCATACCGCCGCCGAACACTTCGTGGACATCGCGCACCGTGAAGGCGATGTGGTTCAGGCCGGCGCGAGGGGCGGGCAGTTGCAGCATGAACAGGTCGTGGTGGCCGCCTTCTTCGGCGGTGCGCAGGAACGCTCCGCGATCCGGATAGCGGTCGGAGGCCTGGAAGCCGAAACGCTCGTGATAGAAGGCTTCGCAGGCGTTGACGTCCTTGACGAAAAACACCACATGGCCGACTTCGATCGGTGTGGCGCGCTCGTAAATCGGCGCGGCCTTGTTGATTCGGCCTTTGGTCTGCCAGGTGTTATGGCCGCTGCACTCGATTTCCAGCTCACGCTTGCGGGTCACTTGCAGGCGGATCGCCAGGCCGTTGGGGTCGGTGCAACCGATGCGCCCATCCGCTTCGATGAAGCCCGGATCGTTGGCGATGCGCTCGCTATAAAGCTTCAAGTCAGCGTCGCTTTCGACGCCCCAGACCACTTCGCGCACGGTCGAACCGGGTTCGATGGCGGGCGGCAAACCCGTCTTGTTGATGTCGGCGAGCACCACGCGGCAGCCGTTAAGGGTTTCGAAGATCACTTCGTCAGGCTGCTCGCTGACTTTCGTCAGGCCCCAGTCGCTGAAAAAACGCACGCTGGTGTCGAGGTCCTCGACGCCGTAGGTGACTTCATCAATGCCTAAAACGCTCATAACCCAACCTCTCGTTGCACACCGGCCCAGGCCAGTGGCTGTTCATTCATGCCCCAATAAAGGCTTTTCTGTTCCATGTACTGCAGGATGCCGAGGCGACCTTTTTCACGGCCCAGACCGCTGTCGCGCCAGCCGCCGAACGGTGTGGAAATCGAGAACTGTTTGTAGGTGTTGATCCACACCGTACCGGCCTGAATTTTTCGACCCAGCGCCCAGGCGCGTTTGTAGTCGCGTGTCCAGATGCCGGCGGCGAGGGCGTACAGGCTGTCGTTGGCCTGCTCGAGCAATTGCGCTTCGTCATCGAAGGGAATCGCCACCAGAACCGGTCCGAAGATCTCTTCCTGACAGACCTGTTGGCTGTTGTTCAGGCCTTCGAGGATGGTCGGCGGGTAGTAATAACCCTGGTCGTATACGCCGCCGCTCGGACGCTTGCCACCCAGCAGCAGGCGTCCACCTTCGGCCAGCCCAAGAGCAACATAACGCTCCACGGATTCGCGGTGGCCGGCGCTGATCAACGGACCCATTTGGGTACGTTCATCGGCCGGATCACCGACGCGCAGTTCGGCCGCAGCGGCCACCAGGCGCGACATGAACGGTTCATACAACGCGCGGGCGACGAACAACCGCGAGCCGGCGATGCAGGCTTCGCCCGAAGAGCTGAAGATGCCGTACAGCACACCGGCCACCGCGTGGTCGAGGTCCGCGTCGTCAAGAACGATGGTCGGCGATTTACCGCCCAGTTCCAGCGACACCGGCATCATCTTGTCGGCGGCGATGTGGGCAATGTGCTTGCCGGTTTTGGTGCCGCCGGTGAACGACACGCGCTTGACCAGCGGGTGACGCGTCAACGCATCACCGAGCAGCGAACCTTTGCCCGGCAGCACACTGAGCAGGCCTTTAGGCAAGCCGGCGTCCTCGCAGATGCGTGCCAGTTGCAAAGCCATCAACGGCGTGATTTCTGCCGGTTTGATCACCACCGCGTTGCCCGCCGCCAGCGCCGGAGCGACCTTCTGCGCTTCGCTGGCAATCGGCGAGTTCCACGGGGTGATTGCGGCGATCACGCCCATCGGCTCGTACACACTCATGCTGACGAAATCACCACGGGACGGCGTGATGGTTTCTTCGAGGGTTTCACAGGCCGAAGCGAAGAACTGGAAGGTCCCGGCGGCGCTGGCCACCAGGGCACGGGTTTCGTTGATCGGTTTGCCATTGTCCTGGCGCTGCAATTGCGCCAGTTCTTCGCTGCGCTCACGGATCAGCTCGGCGATGCGGTACAGCACGCTGGCCCGTTCGTGAGGTTTGCGCTGCGCCCAGCCGCTGTGCAAAAACGCCTGATGGGCGCCTTGCACGGCGTCTTCAACGTCGTCGACACTGGCGGCATTCAGCCAGGCGACGGCTTCGCCCGTGGCGGGGTAGCACGTGGCATAACGCTCGCCGCGACCGAGACGCCATTCGCCGGCAATGCAGATCGGTAAAGTCTGTTCGAGAGTCATCGACTGTCCCCTAAATCGAAATCGCATGGGCGTGGTTGCCCAAGGCGCGGACAACGCTGTAAACGGTCAGCGCCGAAGTCTTCGGGTTGGCCAGCAGTGGTTTGCCACGCAAGCTCAGTTCGAAAGCACCAAAGGCACCGCGTGCTTCGAAGTGATGGACGTTCTCCTCGCTCAGCGGATCGGCGATCAGCGTCACGTGGGTGCGGTCCAGGCCGAGCCCGGCCAGCGACAAGGTCGCTGCGACGTTGGCGTTTTTTGGATAGAGCCGTGCCGCTTCCCGCGCGCTGCCCTGAAAAATCACCGTGGCTTCGGTAATGCTGTCCAGATCACAGGCCTGTTCAGCGGGGGTGTTTTTCCAGGCTTTAGCCGGTTTGCGGCCGGTGTAATTGACCGAATCGAGCCCACCGACTTTGGCCGCCGACAAGGCGTCGATGCCACCGATGGCGCCGGGCAGCAACTCGATGCGGGTCTGACCGCGCTCGGCTGCCGCTTCCAGGCGTTCAACCAGGCCGACTTCGGACAGCGCGCCGACCGAGACGATCAGGCAGGCAATGCCACGCTCCAGCGCCGGCAACACATGTTCTTCGATGGCGCGGTGGCCGGCGCACTCGACCAACAGGTCGGGACGGGCATCGGCCGGCAACGCGGTCAGCACCTGCGGCGGTTGCTTGAAACTGACCAGCCGCTGGCGGACCAGTTCTTCAGACCCGGCCGAAGCGATGACGTAATCAACGCACAGCTGCGGGTCCTTCTCCAACAGTTCGAGCACGCCGACGCCAATGGCGCCGCAGCCGATCATGGTGATATGCAACATGACGAAGTCCTCAGGCCGTGGCTTTTTGCGCTTTGGTTTCGCTGTTGGGCGGACCGGCGAACTGGGTGGCGAAGCTGCCGACGGCGAGCATGTCGACTTCCAGCAGGAACGGGCCGGGTTGAGCCAGTGCGCCGTCGACCACACGGCCGAAATCCTTCAGGTCGGTGACCAGGCCGTGGCGCAGGTTCAGGGATTCCGCCAGCTTGGAATAATCCGGGGTGTGCAGGTCGACGTAGCAGTGACGGCTGCCGTAGACCGCGTCCTGAATGTTGCGGATCACGCCGTAACGCTGGTCGTTCATCAGCAGAATCACCACGTTGGCCTTCTCTTGCACCAGCGTCGCCAGCTCGCCGAGGTTGAGGATGAAACCGCCGTCACCGGCCAAGGCGAAGACCTTGCGCTCAGGCGCCGTTTCAGCCGCGGCCACGGCAGCGCCGATGCCCATCGACAGGCCCTGACCAATGCCTCCGCCGAGGGCATGCACGCCGGCGCGCGGGTGGAACAGGGTCAGCAGGCGGTTACCCCAGATGCTGTTGGACAGCGTGACGTCGCGCACCCAAGAGAAATTGCGCCCGGTGATCGCTTGCAGCTGTTCGACCATGGCCGAGTACGGGCCGAGGTCGGCGATCAATTGGGTGCGGGATCTTTCGCGGACATCCTTGAGTTCGGCGAGGAATGTCGGGTCGATCTGCAGGCGACCTTCCAGACGATCCGCCAGGCCTTCAAGGGCCAGTGCCGAGTCGCCACAGATGAACAGCTCGCTGTTATAGCTGCGACCTTCGATGGCCGGGTTGGCGTCGATACGCAAGGTGTTGCGTGGCAATTTCAACGCGTACTTGAAGGTTTCGTTGCTGCGCAGACGGGAGCCGGCGATCAGCAAGGCATCGCAGCTTTGCAGGAACTGCTCGACCAATTTGTTTTGCGAGAACGCGCCGAGGCAGCGTTCGTCATCTTCGTTGACCACGCCGCGACCCTGGGTCGAGGTGATCACGCCGACGCCCATGTCCAGCAGGCGTTTGACTTGAGGCCCGGCATGCCGCGCGCCGCCGCCGAGCCACAGCAGTGGACGGGTGGCCGTGGCCAGACGCTCGGCCACCAGGTCCAGCGCTTCGGGCGCAGGGACGGCCACTGGAATCGGCAGCGGTGAAAGGTCGGTCGGCATCGTGATAAAGGTCGACTGGATGTCGATCGGAATTTCCACGCTGACTGGCCCGGTGGGGGCGGTCAGGGCGGTTTGCACGGCCAGTTTCAGGGTGCTGATCGCGGTTTCGACGCTGCGCACACGGAACGCAGCCTTCGACACCGCCTTGAGCATGGTCAGTTGGTCGCGGGCTTCGTGGATGTAAGCGAATTCCTGGTCCAGGTACGGTGTTTCGATCTGCCCGGTGATGTGCAGCAGCGGTGTGCCGGCGGTCAACGCTTCGACCATGGCGCCTGCGGCGTTGCCGGCTGCGGTGCCGGTGGACGTCAGGCAGACACCGAGGCCGCCGGTGGTGCGGGCATAGGCGTCGGCCATGTTGGTGGCGCCGGCTTCACCGCGAGCCATGACGAAGCGGATATTTCCGCGAACGGTGAAGGCATCGAGGATCGGCATGTTGTGGATCGAGATCACGCCGAACGCGGCCTTGACGTCGCATTGCTCGAGAAACGCGGTGATGGCAGCGCCAACGGTGACAGTATTTTCATTACGCATGGCGGGACAGGCCTCCAGAAACATCGATATGGCTGCCTGTGGTGTAAGCCGACAGAGGCGAGGCCAGAAACAGGATCGCGCGGGCCGCTTCAATCGGCAGGCCCAGGCGCCCTAAGGGAATGTGTTTTTGTTGCGCCAGCCGGGCGCTCCATTGGGTCCAGTCCAGATCCCGCTCTTCGCGGGCTTCGAAACGTCGGCGCCATTGCCCGGACTCAACCAGGCCAATGAGGATGCCGTTGACCCGAATGCCCTGACCGGCAAATTCGGTGGCCATCGAACGCACCAGGTTCATGACCCCGGCGCGGGCGGCCGAGGTGGCGACCATGTGCGGTTCCGGCTGGCTGGCCAGCAGCGAGTTGACGCAGACGATGGCCGCGTTCGGCTGGCGTTGCAGCTGTGCCATGAAGGCGTGGACCGGGTTGATCACCGAGAAGAATTTCAGGTTCAACTCTTCGGTCCAGGCGCTATCGGTGGTGTCGGCGAAGGTCGACACCCGACCTTGCCCGGCGTTGTTGATCAGCACGCTGGCCGGGCCCAATGCGGCCAGGCTAGCCGCGGCAAACGCCTTGACCGAATCCGCATCGAGTACGTTGCAAACATGGGCGAGCAGCCGTGCTTCGGGGAAGCGTTGACGCAATTCGGCTTCGGCGCTGCGCAGCCGGTTTTCGTCCCGACCGCAAAAGGCCACGGCCGCGCCGGCTTCGAGCAACAACTCGACGCAGGCCAGACCAATGCCCGAAGAGCCACCGGTGACAATCGCGGTGCTGTCTTGCAGTTGATAAAGGCTCATTTCAATCCCTCATCAACGCAGTGACGCGGTGCTGCCCGTCATGGGCAGCAGCACTGTTGTAGTTGAGCAGCCGCGACAGTTCGTCGGCGCTACGGCGCACTTGCAGGAGCAACTCGTTGAAGTTGACGTGAGCGATCTGTGCGGTCGGGATCGTGACGCCCAGCGCGGCGACGATCCTGCTCGTCTCATCGCGCACCGGGGCGGCGACGGTCGAAATCGTTGACTCGAAGAAGCCTTCGCTGCTGACGAAACCGCGCTGGCGGTCGGCCTGAACCAGGTCGAACAGTTCCATCACGGTTTTCGGCGTGCACGGCGAGAACTGCTCCAGGTGTTCTTCCGGGTACAGCTCACGCAACTCTGCCAGCGACAGGTCTTCGAGCAGAATTCGCCCGAGGACAGTGGCGTGGGCGGGCAGGCGAGTGCCGACGTTGACCGCACTGGAGAACACTGACGGCGGCGAGACCTTGGCCACGTAAACGATCGAACGACCATCGCGCACCACCAGGTTGCTCGGGTAGTTGAGGCGGTCGCACAAACGCGCCAGCAGCGGCTGGCCCAGTTCGGTCAGCTCCAGTGAAGCCAGGTATTCAAAGCCCAGGCGCAGCACCGACATGCCCAAGCGGTATTCATTGCCGCTGCGGGTGACGAAGCCCATGGTTTCCAGGGTCGTCAGCAGACGGAATATGGTCGAGCGTGGCAGCGCCAGACGCCGGGCCAGTTCCGGCGCGGTCAGCGTGCGATTGCGCCGGCTGAATTCGCAGAGCAGCAGCAGGCCGCGCTCCAGGCCCGGCACGATGTATTTGTCCTGAGCGTCCTTCAGCAGATCTGAATCGTTCATAGAGATGCACCTGTCAGGGATTCTTTAATGGCAAAGGCCAGACGGCCCGCCACGACATAAGGTTGTTCAATAGGGCTGGCATGCCCGGCATCGGCAATCAGGTTGAACGTGGCGCCCAACGCCTTGGCCAGGGTCAGGCAGCTTTCGGGCGCCGTGATGCCGTCGGCTTCGCCGCAATGCACTTCGCAAGGCATCGACAGCGGTGGGTGCCGCAGCAGGTCATCGCTGCACAGCAGTTCAATGGCCTGGCGATAGCCATCGGGATTGAGCCGCGCCATGTTCCACCGCACCCAGGCCAGTGCTTTCGGGCTGGCTGCGGGGGAAAGCATGTAAGGACTGCGTTGCTCGGCCATTTGCTGAATGCCCAGTTGTTCCAGGGCACGCAGGCGTTTGTTGCGCACTTCCTGACGTTGCAGCGCGCGTGATGGATGGCCATAGCCTTGGGCAGGGCTGATCAAGACCAGTCGGCTGATCCGTTGTTGCTGCACGCCGCTGGCGAACGCTGTGGCCGTAATTGCGCCCAGGGAATGACCCACCAGCACACAGCGCTGGATGCCCAGTGCGTCGAGCATCTGCAGCAGTCGTTCGGCGTAGTCCGAAGCGTCGGGCGCTAAGGATCTCAGTGGCGTGGAATCACCGTAGCCGGGAGCGTCCCAGGCAATCACCCGGGCGCTTTGGCCAAGTTCTTGCGCCACCTCTAACCACGACGCCGAGCCCGAGCCGATCCCGTGCAACAACACAATGGCCGGCCCGGCCCCGCATTCGCGAAAGGCCTGGCGACCGCCTGCGATCTCCAGCGTGCGCACTGGAAAGTTCAGGGCCAGTTGTGCCTGGAGGTCAGCCGTGAGCGGCGGGACGAGATTATCGATGGCGTACGACATGGGCTTATCCGCGCTTGATCGAGGCCAGAGGGTGTTCTGGCGGGTAGGTCGGGGTCAGCGGTTTTTTCGCGCCGAGCATCACGCACATCAGCGCGTCTTCATCGCCGATGTTGATTTCTTCGCGGTACACGCCGGGCGGCACGGAAATCACGTCGCGGTCGGTAAGGATGGTTTCGAAACGCTCACCGTCCTTCTCGATCACCACTTTGAGTTTGCCGCGCAGCACAAAGAACACTTCTTCAACGTCGGTGTGCAGGTGCGGCGGGCCTTCGTGGCCGGCCGGAATCACCATGGTGGAGAACGTGAAGTTCTCCGACGGGATGGTGTTCATGTCGGTGCTCACGCCGGTGCCACCGGTGCCGATGTAGCGCATTTGCGCACGACGGAATTTCGGGTCGTAGTCGGCCTGGAACTTCAGCGCGTTCCAGTCGTACTTGCGCGTGTCGTAGCGGGCGATGCGGGTTTGCATCCAGCTTTCCAGGTCGCTGCCGGCTGGCTGTTCCCAGCTTTTCGGGGTTGGTTGTTGTGCTGATAGATCGGTCATGGCTGTCTCCTGATCAAGGCATGACGAACCCGCCGTTGACCGGCAAGGTTTGTCCAGTGATGAAACGGGCGAGGTCGGACAGCGCGAACAGCACGGCGCCGCTGACGTCTTCGGGAAGTTGTGGGCGTTGAATGGCCCGGTGGTCGTTGTACAAACGGTGACGTGCTTCGGGCACGTAGGCGGTGGCTTCGACCAGCACCAGGCCCGGCGCGATGGCGTTGACCGTGATGTTATCGGTGCCCAGTTCACGGGCCAGGCTGCGGGTCATCGCAATGATTGCGCCCTTGCTGGCGACATAGGCCAGCAGGTTGGGCGCACCCCACAACGGCGTGTCGGACGCCAGGTTAACGATGGCGCCATGACCACTGGCGCGCAGGGCCGGCAGGCAAGCCTTGGTCATCAGCCAAGTGCCGCGCACGTTGACTTGCATGACCTGATCCCAGGTGTCGAGGCTCAGTTCTTCGCAAGTCTTGCCGCCGGAATTGGTGATTGAGGCGTTGTTCACCAGGCCGTCGAGGCCGCCGAGCAAGCGGGTGGCTTCAGCCACGCAGGCATCGATCGAATCGGGTTGCGCAAGATCAACCGTCACGCCATGTACGGTCAGGCCTTCGGCGGCGAGTTCAGTGGCCGATTGCTGGACGCGTTCGGCGAGAATGTCGGCGATCACCACGTGGGCACCGGCGCGGCCGATGGCCTGGGCAAAGGCATAACCCAATCCGCGGGCGCCCCCGGTGACCAGGATCCGACGGCCTTCGAGCAAACGATTGAGGGCTGTCATCATTGCGTACTCAGCATGGCTTTGGGCATGTAATGCAGAACGCGTTTCTCGGCCCAGACCACCGCGCCGTAGGAGAGCACGCCGATCAGCGTGAGCATGACAATCGCGACGAATACGCCCGCGGTGTTGCCCTGACCTTCTGCATCGACCAGCAGGAAGCCCAGGCCCTGGTTGCCGCCGACCAACTCACCGACGGTGACGCCGATCACGGCCAGGGTCGAGGCAATGCGCAAGCCCGAGAACAGCGCAGCCATGGCCGAGGGAAACTCTACCAGGCGGAAGATCTGCCAGCGGCTCGCGTTCATGGTCCGGACCAGGTTGATCATGTCCGGGTCAACGGTGCGGATGGCCGACAGCACGTTGATCATCACCGGGAAGAACACAATCAGGATCGCGATCAGGATCTTCGGGTAGATGGTGTAGCCCAGCCACATCACGAACAGCGGGGCGAAGGCGACTTTGGGGGCGATTTGCAGCGCCAGAATGTAAGGCGACAGCATGGCTTCAGCGGCGGGCGAGAGCCCGAGCGAAACACCGATCGCCACGCCGAGCAGAGCGCCCAGACCGAAGCCGACGATGATCTCGAATGCGGTGATCAAGGTATGTTGCAGCAGGCCGCCGGTTTGCCACATCACTACACTTTCCTGGGCCACGCGGCTCAGGTGCGGCATGACGAATTCGGGCATGCCGAGCAGTCCCGGGCCCCACTGCCAGAGCACCAGGAACAGGATCAGCAGGGCAACGCTGCCGAGCATGGAGTTATTGAGGTTTTTCATCGTGTCGTTACCTTGTTGTCACTCGACGTTATTGCGCAGCTGTTTGGGTGTCGATGAACTGGTTGGTGTACAGGTCGTCGAGCTTCGGTTCCTGGGTGACGATGCCTTCGCTGACATAGAACGTGCGGACCGCCTCCAGCCGCGTCGGATCGATGCGGCCCAGTACGGTTTGGTTGGCGTAGACGTGTTCGACGTAAAGCTTGAAGACCTTCTCCAGCGAATCTTCCTTGCCGGCGTAGGCGGGCACGGCTTTGGCGAAGGTGACCGCGGCGGCGCGCGGGTCCTGAATGATGTCGCGCATGCCTTGCAGGGTGGCCTGGACCACGCCGCGAACAATCTCCGGGTGCGTCTTGATGGCATCGTCCGAAGCGAGGATCGCCTGGGCCATGCTTTCGAAAATCTGCGATTGCGGGATCAGTTTGATCTTCACCCCGGCTTCTTCGGCGTTGACCACCCAGTCCGGTACGCCGGCCATCGCCTGGGCTTTGTCAGCCGAGAACAACTGCCAGACGCCCGACGGGCCGGCCGCCTGGATACTCACGTCGGTTTTGCTCAGGCCTGCTTTGCGAAGGGAGGCGAGCAAGGCGTAGTAGGTGGTGTCCGAGTAGGACATCACGGTCATGGTCTTGCCCTTGAGGTCCGTGATCGAGTTGATATTTTCGGCGGCGTTGGTAGCAATCATGGTCACACCGCCGGCGCCCAGCACGGCGACGGCGCGCACCGGAATACCGTTGGCCCGCACCACAATCGGTGTATCACCCAGGGCACCGCCGAGCATGGCGTTACCGGCACCGATCTGCTTCGCCACGTCCACACCGCCCTTGGCCGCGATGAAGGTCATGTTCAGGTTCTGAGCGGCGTAGTAGCCCTTTTCCTGGGCGATGATCCACGGGGCGAACGCCGGCGAATTCGGCGGCGCCGGCAACAAATAGGTCACGTCGGTGGGCTGCGCCTGCGCGGCGAAGGCCATGCCCAGGCCGAGCGCGATGCCGGTGGCCTGGCTGAAGCGTTGAAACAGAGACTTGAACATGCGTACTCCTGAATCGGTTGATGGCCGCAAGGGCGTTGATCAATGCAGTTCGGTGTCTTCGCCGACTTTCAGCAATTCCATCAGGCGACCGGCCAGCGGACCGATCTCCGGCAGCTTGCGGCGCTCCAGCGGGTTGTCGCGAAACGGCAGGTCGACGCTGATTTCTTCGATGATGGTGCCGGGGCGGGCACTCATGACCAGCAGCCGGTCGGACATGGCGATGGCTTCGATCAGGTCATGGGTAATGAACAGGGCGGTTTTCTTTTCGTCGAAGAGCATCCGCGCCATGTCCTGCTGCAGGATCATCTTGGTCTGCGCATCCAGGGCCGAGAACGGCTCGTCGAGGAACAGCACTTGCGGGTCGATGGCCAAGGTACGAGCCAGGGCTGCACGCTGACGCATGCCGCCCGACAGCTGGAACGGGTAGTGGTCGGCAAAGCCTTGCAGGTGGCAACGATCGAGCAGATCTTTGGCCACCGCCTGACGTTTGGCGGCCGGTACACCTTGAATTTCCAGACCCAGTTCGACATTGCGACGAATGCTGCGCCATGGCATCAGCAGGTCTTTTTGCAACATGAAAGCAACTTGGCGAACCGGACCTGTGACCGCTTCACCGCCGACGAACACCTCGCCTTCGGAAGGTCGATAGAGGCCGGAGCCCATATTCAGGATGGTGCTTTTGCCGCAACCGGAAGGGCCGATGATCGACACCACTTCACCGCGGCGAATCTTGAAATTGACTTCGCGAATGGCAAACGGCGCGTCGGATTTTCCTTTGGCCGGGAAACATTTGCCGACATTGCGAAATTCAATTTCGATGGGCTCCAGATCTTCCTTGGGAGCGGGTTTATTCCATTGAGGGGCGATGGCGTACATCTCGTTCACAGCCATTGGGAAGGGTCTCTGGTCTGTTTTATAGGTGATACGGTGTTTAGTGCATGAACAATGCCACCCCAATGCCAGGTTGATTTTTTGTTAAAAAATCTTTGTTTATTAATGACTTGTGAAGTTTTTGAGGTTTTTGGCGTGTTTTGTATACGAAACAAGGTTTCCTGTATGGCACGAAATTTCACATCGAATGTGCTTGCCATGGGAAACGGCGAGAAAGAAGGGGTTGTTGAGGTAACGCGACTCGGGGAGAAATAGAGGGTTTTGTTTTACATGTGAAACGAGGGGTTCGGCTTTTTGTATTTTGGGTCGGGATTATTGTTGTTCTTTCGGGCCTCATCGCGAGCAAGCTCGCTCCCACAAGGGTTATGTGTCGATCACTCATTATGTGAACAACACCGACCACCTGTGGGAGCGAGCTTGCTCGCGATGAGGCCCTCACAAATACAGAAGCTTTCAGATCTGTGTTCTATCGCCCGCTAAACACCGCCGGCCTGCGCTCGGTGAAGGCCGCCAGCCCTTCAGTGAAATCGGCACTTTCGCAGGCCTGTCGCCGCAGTTCCGCAATCTGCTCCATCGCCTGCACGGGCATCGGTTGCAGGTCTTCCAGAATGCGCAATTGCTCCTTCACCGCCGCAATGGCCAGCGGCGCTTTGGCGGCGATGCCTTGGGCCATGTCGAGCGCCGTCGATTCCAGCGCGTCGCTGTCGACCAGCCTGTTCACCAAACCAAACCTTTCAGCGCGTTCGGCATCAAGCTTTTGCGCCGTGAAGAACATTTCCTTCAGCACATGGATCGGCAAGTTGTTGAAGAACCGCAGCAACCCGCTGGTGGTGTAGGGCAAGCCGATGTTTGCAGGAGTCATTGCGAAGCTGGCGCTGTGGTCGGCAACGACCAGGTCGCAGCTCATGGCCAGGTCGACCGCTCCGCCCCATACCGAACCGGAAATCAGCGCGATCACCACGCCGGGGTAGGCGCGGATGCGGCGCAATACCTGTTCGAGGGGTTTGCCGTAGGCAATCGGGTCGCGGTCATGTTGCAGTTCGCGAATGTCGTGACCGGCGCTCCACACCGGCTGGCCCACTTCGCTGCCGAGTATCACCACGGGGACGCGTTGAGAGGCGAGGGCGGCGAGGCTTTCGTCGAGGGATGCCAGCAACTGCGCGCAGAGGGCGTTGCGGTGGGTGGAGTTGCTGAACACCACCCGCGCGATGCGTTCATCGACGATGTTGACGGTCACGGTGGCAGAGGAGGTTGGGTTCATGGGGCGGTTCCTGTTGAGTGTGCGGGCGAATCGTCGGTGTCCTGGAACACGACCTTGGCGGCGAGCAGTGCGTTGATCGATGCGGCATCGAAACCGGCTTCGCGCAGGACTTCGATGGTGTGTTCGCCCAGGAGCGGCGGCGGGCGGCTGGCGGCTCCGTCAGTGGCGCAGAACACCGGTGTCACTACCTGACGCAATGCGCCCAGTGTCGGGTGCGTGAGTGTCTCGGTCAGTTGGCTGTGCAGCACTTGCGGGTCGTCGAACACTTCGTCGAGCGTGTTGATCGGACCGGCGGGCAATCCTGCCTCGACGAACAGCGTGGTCCATTCGAGTTTGCTGCGGGTTTTCAAGCGGCTTTCCAGAATCTCCCGCAACTCGTCACGCCGTTCGACGCGTGCTTCGTTGGTGGCAAATCGCGGGTCATCCGGCAATTCGGGTAAATCGAGCAGCACGCACAAACGCCCCCACATGGCTGACGTGATCGGCGCCAGATTCAGCGGGCCGTCCAGCGTCTGGAACACACCATAAGGCGCAATCACCGAATGCGCATTGCCGGTACGACGCGGCACATCACCCAGGCTGAGATAGCGTTGACCGTGCACACTCAACAACCCGACCAGACTGGCCAGTAACGAGGTGCTGACGTGCTGGCCTTGCCCGGTCGTCGAGCGCTCCAGCAGCGCCGCCAACACCGCCGTCACCAGCCACATGCCCGAGGTCAAATCGCCAATAGCGGTGCCGGTACGCATGGGGTCGCCATCGACGAAACCGGTCAGGCTCATCAACCCCGAATAACCCTGGGCAATCTGGTCGAAACCCGGCCAGCTGCTCATCGGCCCGTCGGCGCCAAAGGCGTTGATGCTGCCCATGATCAGCCGCGGGTTGCGGGCGCTGAGCACGTCATAACCGAGCCCCATACTCTCCAGCGTGCCGGGTTTGAAGTTCTCGATGACGACGTCGGCGTCATCGATCAGCCGCTGGATCGTGGCCAATCCCTGGGGATTGCGGAAGTCGATGCACAGGCCGCGCTTGTTGCGGTTACACGACAGGTAGTAAGTGCTCACGCCCCGGTCAAACGGGCCCCAGGTGCGGCTCATGTCTCCGGTCGGGCCGGGCTCGACCTTGATCACATCGGCCCCGAGGTCCGCCAGCACCATGGTGCAGAACGGCCCCGACAGCGCGCGACTCAGATCAACAATCTTCACGCCTTGCAAAGCTTGCATAGGGTTCTCCAATGAATGGTCAGGTGCGTGTTATTGCGGCAAGGTTTGATCACGGGTTTCGACGGCAAACGGCAGGATCAGAATGCCGACCACGAAGGCCGCGGCCGTCCAGGCGATGGGCGCGCCGAGCGAGCCGTACCAGTGAATCGCCGCGGCCAGCAGGAAGTTGACGCCGGCGCCGATGAAGCGGCCGACCGAGGCATTGAAGGCGAAGGCCGTGGCGCGGATCCGGGTCGGATACTGCTCGGGCAGCCAGAGCGAGAAAATCGCGAAGTTGCCGCCGAAGAAACCGAGGAACACCAGCGACACCATGAACAGGTGAAGGCCATCGTCCATATAGAACACCCAGCCGAATGCGACGATGATCGATGCCGCCATGCCGGCGAAATAGATCCCCAGCGCCACCCGTCGACCCAGTCGTTCGGCCAGCCAGGGCGCCACCAGGCAACCCAGAATCGTGCTGAGCGACAGCACCGCCGCACCGATGGAGGCGAGGTGCACCGCGCCGACGTGATCAATGCCCGCCTGGGTGGCCAGCGTGACGACGGCCGTTGCTTCGTACACCGAGCCGGCCCACAAACCGACGATGGCGACCCCGACCAATAAAGAGCTGGTCAACGTGCGGCGCCGAAAGGCCGGGGCAAAGATTTCCCACCACGACGCGCGGGTTGCAGGCTTCAATTCCGGGGTTTTGATGTTGAGCGCAGCGTTGCGCACCTGGCCCGGCTCTTTCACTTTCAGCGCGGTATAGATCGCAATGAACGCCGGGAACAGACCGCAGAGAAACATCACACGCCAGCCATAGGTGGCGCCGACGGTGTAGTTCAACAGCGCGGCAATGAAGAAGCCAAAGTAGTAGCCGGTTTGCAGATAACCCGCGCCCATCTTGCGCCGGTCTTCCGGCCAGCTCTCGGCGACATAGGTGCCGGCGAGTGCCCACTCGCCGCCGACGCCAATCCCGGCGATCAGCCGGAACGCCGCCAGTTGCCAGATGTTCTCCGAGAACGCCGCCGCGCCGGTAAACAGCGAGTAGACAAGAATGCTGGCGGCGAGCATTTTCACTCGGCCAAAACGGTCGGCGAGCGGCCCCCAGATGAACGACATCCCCCAGCCGATCAGAAACAACCCGAACGTGATCGACCCGTACATGGCGATGTTGGTGGCGGTCGGCTCAATGCCCGAGGCGGGCAGCAGCTCGGTCAGGGCTGGAATCAACACCAGGGCGAAGATCACTGAATCCACGCCATCCAGAACCCATCCCACGTAAACCGTCCAGAAGCCGCGAATCTGCTCGCGGGTCAGGGGCGTCTTGATGGGCTTCACGCTCGTTGCTGATGCTGTTAACACTCTAGACATTGAGATCTCCCATTGACCTTGATCAGGCCTATAGAAGCGCTGCTTGCCGTTGGCGGCCGTTGGCGCTTCGTTTGTTGTGAGACGAGTCTAGGCGTCGTATCTCATAAGCTTCAAATATGATATTCCTCTACTTCCATCGGAAAGTTATATGGCTTTGGAGGGATGCATGGACCTGCGCCAGTTGCGGTATTTCATCAAAGTGGTCGAGTGCGGCAACATCACCCGCGCCAGCGAAGTGCTGCACATCGCGCAGCCCGCGATCAGCCAGCAGATGCGTAATCTGGAACTGGACATGGACATGCAACTGCTCGAGCGCAGCGTGCATGGCGTCGTGCCCACGGCGGCCGGGCAGACGCTGTATCGGCATGCCATCGAACTGTTGCGCCAGGCCGACGGCACCCAGGAACTGCTGCGTCAGGACGCCGAATTCCCGCAGGGCAAAGTGTCGGTCGGCATGCCGTCGAGTACCGCACGCATGCTGGCCATTCCGCTCGCACGCACGATTCGCAGTCGCTACCCAGGCATCAAGCTGGAGTTGATTGATGCACCGAGTGCTGACCTGGGGCGCCTCATCACAGTGGGGCGGGTGGCATTGGCGGTGAATGTCGATGCGGTCGAAACCCGTGGCATGGCCATGCAGCGGCTGTTCACCGAAACGCTGTACCTGGTGGCGTGGCCCGAGTTTTCATTACCGGATGGGCCGGTGTCGATCGAGGCGTTGGCGAAGATGCCGCTGGTGCTGCCCTGTGCGCCGAACACGATTCGCAGCCGGGTCGAGTCGGCCTTCCAGGAGGCGGGCCTGCACTGTGAGGTTGAGTTCGAGGCCAACTCCACGGACCTGTTGTTCTCGGCCGTCCTGGCCAAACTGGGCGTGACTATCCTGCCGTGGGCGGCCGCGCATGTTGAACTTGAACAACACAGGCTCAAACTGGCCAGGATCGATCATCGATTGTTCACCCGTGATCTTTCGCTGTGCTGGCATGACACGGTCGTCGAGAGCAACGCGGTGCAAAAGGTCAAAGCGACCATTTTTGAACTGTTCAAAGACTTCGGGCGGCAGCCGGGGTGGGCGGCTGGGCGATGACGTTGTGAGGGCTGCCTTTTGTCGGTGTGCCTGAACCGGACTCGCAATCGGTTGATCCATGTAGAAGGACTCAGGAGCCGTCGTCATTCTCCGATTGAGGAACTCAAACCATGCAACCCAAGGCACACCAGCGATACGACCTGACGCTGCTGATGCTGTTTGTGTTGATCGTCGTGGTGTCGGGTTATTCACCCCGCAGCCGAGTGGATTGGGCACTGGAAAATCTACTGGTGTTGTTACTGGTGGGCGCGCTGGTGGCTGTCTCTGGCCGGTTTCGCCTGTCGGCTGTTTCCATCAGCCTGGTATTCGTTTTCCTGTGCATTCACGAACTGGGTTCTCACTACACCTACGCCAAGGTGCCATATGACCAATGGTGTTCAGCCTTGACCGGGGTCAGCTTCGATAAAGCGCTGGGTTTTCATCGCAATCATTTTGATCGGCTGGTCCATCTGAGTTACGGGCTGTTGATGGTCTATCCCATTCGAGAAGTGCTGGTGCGACTGACGCCGTTACGGGGTTTCTGGCTGGTGTTTATGGCGTTGAACATCATTCTCTCGACATCGGCCATTTACGAACTGGTGGAATGGATTGGTGGCGCCTACCTGGGCGACGACACCTCGCGTGCCTTCGTCGGCGCGCAGAACGATCCCTGGGATTCACAGAAAGACATGGCGTTGGCGGTGGCCGGAGCCTTCGTCAGCGAGTGTGTGGTTTTGCTGTGCCAGCAAAAGCGCGCCGTTCCTCAGGCCGAGCAACCGTTTTAAATCACCCGATAAGAAAAACCGATACCCGCTTAAGGATTTCCCAGAGGCGGGGCAGGCACCTGCGGCTTTAGAGTCACGCCCAACATTCGAATGTCGGGTGGCCTCCTTCGTGATCGGTCGTCGTGAGATAGACTCAACAGCGAACATCCGACGGTGGGAGTGACAACGGTGGCGGGATTGCGATGGACTCGCTGATCACGGCTGCAGCGCAGGCGCTGGCTGCGGGTGATCCGCTCGGCGTGCTGAACCGGGTCGCGTTGCGCGACGATGCGCCGGCGCTGGCGTTGCGCGGGATTGCGATGGCGCAACTCGGCGACTTGGTGCGGGCCAAGGCACTGGTACAGAAGGCGGCGCGGGCCTTCGGGCCGAAGGAGGCCCTGGCTCGGGCACGGTGCGTGGTCGCCGAGGCCGAGATCGCGCTGGCTTCCCGGGAGTTGGGCTGGCCGGTGAAGGCACTCGAGGCGGCGCGGGTGACGCTTGAGACGCACGGCGATCGAGTGAACGCCGCTCATGCGCGGTATCTGCAGATTCGGCGTTTGCTGCTGATCGGGCATCTCGAAGAGGCCGACGTGCTGCTCGCCGAGCTTGACCCCGCGACCTTGCCACCGGCCTTGCGCGCCGCCCACGAACTGGTCGTGGCGGGGATCGCGATGCGCCGACTCGAGACGAACAAGGCGCGGTCTGCACTCACTAGAGCCGAGCACGCTGCGCGCGACGCCGATATTCCTGCGCTGACGGCCGAGGTGGAAAACGCTGCCCATGTCCTGAACACGCCCGTCGCGCGTTTGATTGCCCGTGGCGAAGAACGGCCTCTGTTGCTGGATGAGGTTGAAGCGTTGCTCGCGTCCACGTCGTTGGTCGTGGACGCGTGTCGCTACGTGGTGCGTGGCGCTGGCATGTCGGTTTCCCTCGCCACACGCCCGGTCTTGTTCGCCCTCGCACGGGCACTGGCCGAAGCGTGGCCGGCCGACGTGTCGAGGGAAACGCTGATTACCCAGGCCTTTCGTTTGAAGCACGCCGATGAGTCCCTTCGCGCCCGATTGAGAGTCGAAGTCGGGCGACTGCGTGCGGCGCTGAAACCCTTGGCCGGCGTGACGGCTACCCAGCGCGGGTTTGCGCTGGTGTCGCTGGTTGCCTCTGACGTTGTGGTGCTGGCGCAACACGTCGAAGAGAAGCACGGGTCGGTGTTCGCTTTCCTCGTCGACGGTGAATCGTGGTCGAGCTCGGCCCTGGCACTGGCCCTCGGCGCCAGCCAGCGGACGGTGCAACGGGCGCTCGATGAACTGGCACGCGCGGGCAAGGTGCAGTCGTTCGGTCGCGGTCGGGCACGTCGCTGGATGACCCCGCCGGTGCCGGGTTTCGCGACGACCTTGTTACTCCCGGTGCCGCTGCCGGGTGACTAGGATGAACGTCACCCACCCGTAACGAGGAATGCCAACATGAAACAGACAGCAGCTCAAATCCTCCGTGAATATGGACCCTTTGCCGGTGTCGACAAGGTGCATGGTGTCACCTGGGACGGCCAGCACGTGTGGTTTGCCACCGGCGACAAACTCAACGCCCTGGACCCGGCGAGCGGCAAGACACTGCGTTCAATCGACGTCGCCGCTCATGCCGGCACCGCCTTCGACGGCCAGCACCTGTTCCAGATCGCCGAGGACCGCATCCAGAAAATTGACCCGCAGACCGGCCGTGTACTCGCGACAATCCCGGCGCCTGGCGACAGTGACTCAGGGCTGACGTGGGCGGAAGGTTCGCTGTGGGTCGGCGAGTATCGGGATCGCAAGATTCATCAGATCGACCCCGAGACCGGCGCGATTCTGCGCACCCTTGAATCCAACCGCTTCGTCACCGGGGTGACCTGGGTCGAGGGGCAGCTGTGGCATGGCACCTGGGAAGAAGACGAGAGTGAGTTACGCCATATCGCTTCGACCACCGGCGAGGTGCTGGAGAGCGTGAAACTGCCGGCCGGCGTCGGGGTGTCGGGGCTTGAATCGGATGGCGGCGAGCAGTTTTTCTGCGGCGGCGGTGGCAGTGGAAAGGTGAGGGCGGTGCGGCGCCCCAAATAAGGCGCCGCTCAATCACTCAAGGCGCGCCAAACAACATCGTCCAATAAACGCCTTCATCGCTACGCGCATCCGCCGCATAGGCTGCGCCCATCTGGGTAAACATCGGGTTCATCAGGTTGGCGCAATGTCCCGGGCTGGCCAGCCAGCCCGACATGGCCTTGCTCGGTGAGCCCTGGCCGGCAGCGATGTTCTCGCCGATCTGCCGGCCCCGGAAACCAGCGGCTCTGGCCCGGTCTGAAGGCATGTCACCGTCGGGGTCCTGGTGGGCGAAGTAGTTGCCGTAGGCCATCGCCTTGCTGTGCCCCTGCGCCGCAGCGCCCAGGGCTGCGTTCCAGCCCAATGGCCGTGCGGCGGCAAAGCGCTGACGACCGCAAAGGCGCGGCTTTGAGCGTGCCGCATTGACCTGTGCCAGCAACGCTTTGCTGACGGCTCGCGAATCACCTATACGACTGTCCAGCACGGGCTGCGCCAGCACCACCTGCCACTCACTCCGGGCGCGACTGACGCCAATGTCGGCATATTGGGTATCGAGCAACGCTCCGCAGTAGTCGCTCTGGAGCATGTCGAAGGCCTCATCGGCATCCTGCGCACCGACCACGCGAATCGTGCGCACTGTCACTGCCTGATAGCCGGACGCTTTCAATCTATCCCGCAAACCGCCGCCATAGCCGATCGGCAAGGCCAGGTTCGACTTCAACGCCAGCGGCGATAACGCTCGGCCGGCGCGTCCTGAGCAGCGATCGGGGTGAGCGCGGTAGTCGTTGATGGCTTCCACCAACTGCCTTTCGGCACCGGCGTGGGCGGGGTTGGCGAACAGGGAAAACAGAGGAATGAAACAGAGCGAGGCAATGCGAACGGACAGGAGGGTTTGGCGCATGGATGAATAGCTCTGAGCGGGCAAGTGGAATTCACGGCTCGGCTATGACTGGCGCTTCAACACAAGGTTCACGGGTGCAAGAGACATATTTGCGGTGGGCGCAGTGCGACCGCCAAAGAGGGCGTGGAGGTGTCGTATGATGGCTTCTTTTTACCCGTCACAAGGACCCGCCCATGCCGTTAAGCAAACGCGATCAGACGCAGATCGAGCGTCGCCTGATTGCCACTCTGACCGAGGCGTGTGAGACGGCCAAAGTGGACATCGTCGGGTTCTGCTGGCTGACCCACGAGATCGATTACGACCTGTTTCCCTCCAGTCTGCGGGTCATCTGGGTCTTCGATACGCAGGCTAATAAAGATCAGGCGCTGGCGAGCGGGCAGGGCGAGCGCATGGTCGAGTTGACTGCCAATGCGTTAAACAAAGCGGACGTTCTCGTCAGCCCGGTATCGACCCATGTGCAGTTCGATTCTGAAGAAGCCTGCCAGCGCGCCCATGCCGGAAACTGGCAGCAACGTTTGTCGCGCCCGCTCACTTCGAAAACTTCCTCGCCCCGGCCACGCAAAGGATCACCGCGACGGTAACCCCCAGCATGCCGATGCTGACGTGCTCGTGAAGCAGCGTGGCCGCCAGCGCCAAACCAAAAAACGGCTGCAGCAGTTGCAACTGGCCGACGGCGGCGATCCCCCCTTGGGCAAGCCCGCGGTACCAGAATACGAAGCCGATCAGCATGCTGAAGAGCGATACGTAAGCCAGGCTGAACCACGCGGCTGGGGTGATTCCCGAGAACGAAGCCGGGGCCATGAACCAGGTCAACGGGACCATGACGGGCAGCGACAGCAGCAATGCCCACGAGATGACCTGCCAGCCTCCCAGTGTTCTTGAAAGCTTTGCGCCTTCTGCATAACCCAACCCGCAGGCGAGGATGGCCAGCAGCATGAGAATGTCGCCGGTCGGCGAAGCGGTCAGGCCTTGAGAGACCGCAAACCCGACGACCAACGCGCTGCCCAGCACCGAGAAGAACCAGAACACCGGCCGTGGACGCTCCCCGCCGCGCAACACGCCGAACACCGCTGTAGCGAGCGGCAACAGGCCAACGAAGACGATGGAATGCGCCGACGTCACGTACTGCAGCGCCAGCGCCGTCAATAGCGGAAACCCAACTACAACGCCCATTGCCACGATCACCAAGGGCAAAAGCTGACGCTTGGCGGGACGTTGTTCTTTAAACAGCACAAGCAAGCAAAGCGCCAGGAGCCCGGCAATCGCCGCTCGGGCAACGGTCAGGAACACCGGGTCGAATTCCAGCACGGCCAACCGTGTGGCCGGTAGCGAGCCGCTAAAAATCAGCACGCCGATGAACCCGTTGAGCCATCCGCTCGCGGTCTTTTCCGTCGTTGGGTTTTGCAGGGTCCGTTCCATTTGAGGGCGCTCTGAATTTGCAGAGATCCATCGTATGATCGATGATCACTACAATCAAAAAATTGTCATGGATACATCTCGACATGCCTCGCTCACGGTACAAGTCATTAGTGGATGCTTTGGCGGCTGACATCCGGTCAGGCCGATTGTTGCCGGGCACGCGCTTGCCGACGCACCGTCAACTGGCGGCGACAGAAGGGCTGGCACTGGTGACCGCCAGTCGGGTCTACGCAGAACTCGAAGCCATGGGTCTGGTCAGCGGCGAGACGGGACGAGGCACGTTCGTGCGAGAGACGTCGTTGCCGCCTGGCCTGGGTATCGACCAGAAAAACGTTGCCGTTGGAATGACTGACCTCAACTTCAACTATCCCTCGCTGCCAGGGCAGGCAGAACTCTTGCGAAATGCGCTGCGCCAACTCGCCTCGGGCGGTGATCTGGAATCCCTGTTGCGCTACCAGCCACACGCCGGGCGTCTGCATGAGCGTGCTTCTGTTGCACGCCATTTACTCGCCCGAGGGCTGACGGTGGATGCCGAGCAAGTGTTAATGGTCAGTGGTGCCCAACATGGGCTGGCCGTGACGATGATGGCGCTGCTGCAACCCGGTGATGTAATTGCAGCGGATGCGCTGACCTATTCAGGATTCATCGTGCTGGCCGAAGCCTTGCACCTTGAAATCGTGCCCATTCCCGTGACCGAACAGGGACCTGATCTGGAAGCGCTGGACAGCCTGTGCCGGAATCGCCGTGTGCGGGCGGTGTACTCGATGCCGACGCTGCACAATCCGCTGGGGTGGGTGATGAGTGCCGATCAGCGCGATTTGCTGGTGACGATTGCGCGCAGGCATGACTTGCTCATCATCGAGGACGCCGCGTATGCCTTCCTTGCCGAGAACCCGCCAGCACCGTTGGCGCGACTCGCCCCCGAGCGGACCGTTTACGTTTCAGGGCTCTCCAAGAGTGTGGCCACTGGACTGCGCGTAGGTTTTGTCGCCGCCCCAGCCGAAAAGGTGCCCGCGCTGGAGCGAACGATCAGGGCGACCACCTGGAATACCCCAGGCGTGCTGACGGCGATCGCGAGCACCTGGCTCGACGATGGCACCGTCATGCAACTGGAAGCTGAAAAACGTCGGGATGCTCAGGCCAGGCAAACCATGGCCGCAGAAGTGCTGGCGGGCCTTCCATCTATCCGCCACCCGTCGTCCTATTTTCTTTGGCTGCCTTTGTCTGAAGATGCGAGGGCCGACCAGATCGCCGCGGCCTTGCTGCGTGAAAAAGTGGCGGTTTCAACCGCTGAGCCTTTTGCCACTTCTGCTCATGTACCGCATGCGATTCGCCTGGCGCTGGGGTCGGCAGAGATGGGTGCACTGCGGGAGGCGCTGGAAAAAGTTAAGTGGGTGATTGGTGCTTATTCATAACCCGAAGTCGCCCACCGCCATCTATATTGAAAGGTCCAGTCCGCTGCAGATTACGCAAGCGCCCTGACGAGTGGCGAATCCATCAAGCAAGAAGGACTGGTCGATACAGTCACTTAGGGCAATCTTTTTCATCCAGCATTTTCAATCAGGAGATCATCATGACCCAGATCGAAAAAGTACTGTATACCGCCAAAGTCCACACCACCGGTGGGCGGGACGGCGCCTCACGCAGTGATGATGGACGACTCGACGTCAAGCTTTCGTCCCCGGGTGCCAAGGGTGACGGCACTAATCCGGAGCAACTGTTCGCCACGGGTTGGTCAGCCTGCTTCATCGGTGCGATGCAGGTCGCTGCCGGCAAAATGAAGGTCACGCTCCCGCCTGACCTGGCCATTGACGCCGAAGTTGACCTGGGCACCAACGCAGGCGGCTACCTCCTGCAGGCTCGCCTCAACATCAGCCTGCCGGGAATGGATCGCGAAACGGCACGGGCGCTGGTGGATGAAGGGCACAAGCTGTGTCCGTACTCCAAAGCCACGCGGGGCAACATCAACGTCGAAATCAACCTGGTCTGAGCCGGACCTGTTACGCAATTTGGGCAAGGCATCGCAAGGGTGAAGCTTGGCGTTTCGCCCTTGCGACATGGCTGACGTGCCCAATGCCTTCTCGGACCGGCTGGTGAAGCGTCATCGGTGACCGATAAGCGCAAACTCATCACTCATCGTGACCCTCAACTGAGGTAATGAAGATGAAGCCCCTATTCGCGGTTGCTATCGCTACCCTCGCGCTTTGCATCTCGGCCCTCGCCAGCGCGGCGCCCGCCACTGACGCCAAGGCCATCCAACCCTTCCACGTCAATATTGCGGACAAGGAACTCACCGATCTGCGCAACCGTATCGCGGCGACTCGCTGGCCGGACAAAGAGACGGTTTCCGATCGATCACAGGGCGCGCAGCTGGAACAATTGCAGGCGCTGGTTCGCTACTGGGGCACGGACTACGATTGGCGCAAGGCCGAGGCGCAGCTCAATAATCTGGCGCAGTACGTGACCACCCTCGACGGGGTCGATATCCACTTTATCTGGGTGCGTTCGCCCCACCCGAACGCTCTGCCGATGATCATGACCCACGGTTGGCCAGGTTCCGTGTTCGAGTTCATCAAGGTCGTCGGTCCGCTCACCGATCCGCCCGCCCACGGGGGCAATGCGGCAGATGCCTTCGATGTGGTGATTCCGTCCATTCCTGGCTACGGCTTCTCCGGCAAACCGAGTGGTATCGGTTGGGATCCGGACCACATCGCGCGGGTCTGGGCGCAGTTGATGCAGCGCCTCGAGTACAGCCATTACGTGGCCCAGGGTGGCGACTGGGGCGCCCCCATTACCAGCGCGATGGCGCGCCAGGCGCCGGCCGGATTGCGCGGCATTCACCTTAACCTGCCAGCCACGATACCGGCGGAAGCGAGCGCAGCGCTCGCTGTCGGCGGACCGGCACCGGAGGGATTTTCCGATAAGGAACGCGCGACCTACGACGCCGTCGCCACGCTCGTCAAACAGGGGAACCTGGCGTACAGCACGATGATGGCCGCGCGGCCGCAAATGATCGGTTACGGCGCGACGGATTCACCGGCTTTCCTCGCCGCGCTCATGCTCGTGCATCCAGGCTTTGCGCGGTGGACGTACGGCGCCGACCCGCAACAGTCGCCGACCAAGGATGAAGTGCTGGACGACATCACGCTCTACTGGCTGACGAATAGCGCTGCTTCGGCAGCAAGGCTCTACTGGGAGAACATGGGGCGAAGCCCTCTGTCTTCGGCCGCACAGAAGACCACCGAGATTTCGCTGCCGGTGGCCGTCACCGTGTTTCCAGAGGATGTCTACTGCCCGCCGGAGTCGTGGGCCCGGCGCGCCTATAGCAACCTGATCTATTTCCACCAGGCCGAGAAGGGTGGCCACTTCGCGGCCTGGGAACAGCCGCAGCTTTTTACCGAGGAACTTCGCACGGCGTTCCGATCGCTGCGCTAAGTCGCGAGGTGCCTGCCTTGCAGAAGCACTTTTCTACGTGAGGGGGCCGCTGCGTAGCTAGTCGAACACTGCCCGTGGGGACGGCCTACGCGGTCTGGACCGGTATCGGGGCGCGGCGGGCACCGGCACTTACAACCCACCACCCAACACCTTGAGGTACTCGGGACTCTCGGATATCGAGTTGTGCCCCGTACCCGGTATGACCTTCAGCGACGCCACGCCGTTGGCGAAATGCGTGAAGAGCCGCTCGGTGCTGGAGCGCGGTATCACTTCGTCGTGCTCCGCCGCGATCAACAGCGTCGGCACCGTGATGTGGGCGGCGTACTTCCAGGATTCAAAGGTGTCCCTGAGCAACCACTTCACCGGGAAGATGGGGAACTGCCGGGCGGCGAGTTCTTCAACACTGTTGTAGGGCGTGATCAGCACCAGACGCGCCGCCGGGCGTTGGCTGGCGAGGCGTACGGCGACGCCCGAGCCCAGGCTGCGACCGACCACCGTAATGTGTGGATGGGTGGCGTAGACCAGGTCAAACAAGGTCATGGCGTCGCGCGAGATCATCTCCTCGGAGGGCGATCCGGAACTGCCACCGTAGCCTCTGTAGTGCAGCAAGTAGACGGCGTGATCGGCAAAAGCTTCGGAAAACGAAGGCAGGCTCCGGGAGACGTCCTCGGCATTTCCACCGAAATAGATCAACGCATTTGGCCCCTCGTGCGGCCTGACGGACACCAGCACCTGGGCGTCGTCAACGGACAGCGTGAGCAGCGTTGCCGAGGTGCCGACAGCGCGGGGTTGCGGGAAGTAGATGAGGGCGCGCTGGAACACAAACAGCGCAGCGCAAAGCGCCAGATACACGACGGCGATGATGACGACTATTGACACCAGGATGCGTGGCATTCGGCTAACTTTAGTGGGCGGCATTGACGGCTCTGGCCGGAAGACGGCTATCGTTTGATCGCTGTCAGAGTGTAGTAGACCGATAGCGCGACGCGGGTTTCGGTCTGGTGGCGCTGGTGATCGTGCCGTTTGCCGGGCTGTGGGGCGGGTTGTGCCTGTGGCTGGCCAGGCAGCAGGCGCAAAGGGCTGACAGCAAAAATGTGGAAGGGTAATTCCATGAGCCACACTGATGGGTACACGCGTCGAAAAATACTCACGCTGGCTGCCGGTGCTTCGGCGGTTTTCACCTTCGATCCAGCTTTTGCAGCATCCACGCCGTCGACCGAAACAGGAGGCAATAACATGCTGACCCGGGCCATTCCATCCAGCGCCGAACTCTTACCGATCGTTGGGCTGGGCACGTATCGCGGCTTTGATGTCGAGCCTTCAAGTGCCGCCTACAAGCAACTGCCGGCTGTGCTGCGCGCGTTGTTCGAGAAGGGCGGGAAGGTGATCGACAGTTCGCCCATGTACGGTCGCGCCGAACAGACGACCGGTGAGCTGTTGTCGATTCATGAGCCGCGCTCGCCGGCCTTTCTGGCCACCAAGGTGTGGACCCGTGGCCGTGAAGAAGGCATCGCGCAGATGGAACAGTCCTTCAAACTGTTGCAGACCGACCGGATCGACCTGATGCAGATTCACAACCTGCTGGACTGGAAAACCCATCTGCCGACCTTGCGCAAATGGAAGGAAGAAGGGCGCATTCGTTACATCGGCATCACCCATTACACGGCGACGGCGTATGACGAGGTGGAAGCGGTGCTCAAGGCCGAGCCATTGGACTTTTTGCAGATCAACTATGCCTTGGACGATCGTGGCGTCGAGAAGCGCATCCTGCCGCTGTGTCGCGAGCGGGGCGTGGCGGTGATCTGCAATCGGCCATTCGGCGGCGGTGATTTGCTCGCCCGCTTGAAGGACAAACCGTTACCGCGCTGGGCTGCGGATGTGAGGGTCAATAGCTGGGCGCAACTGGCGCTGAAGTTCCTGCTGACGCATTCAGCGGTGACTTGCGTGATCCCCGGCACCGGCAACCCGCGTTACATGGCGGAAAATGCCGGTGCCGGTTTCGGTCCGATGCTGACGGGGGCGCAACGCGAGCAGTTGATTGACGTGGTGGGGTAGGCGAATGTTCGAGGCCTGTCAGGTGTTGTCCGGCGGCTGGCGAAATCGCTCCGGGATGGCCTCCGCAAACGGATAAAACGAAAACCAGGGCCTGGCTTCGTCGATGACCCGCTGGACGGACGGTCTGTTCATCAGCCTGTCGAAATACGCTTTCAAGTGACCGTAGTCGTCGGGAAACGGCTCGAGCGTGCTGGTATAGAACAGGGCCGGGGCCGCGGCGCAATCGGCCAGGCTGAACTCTTCACTGGCCAGCCAGATTCTCGACGCCATCTGGTGGTCGAGCATGCCGTACGCCGTCTGCAGTGTGGAACGTTCTCTGGTCAAATCGCCGTGAGCGCCGCGCAGGCGATCCAGGACAATTTGTTGTAGGGGCGTCTGGAGATAGTGGTCGCAGACCCGGTCCCACAGACGGACTTCCAGCGCGGTGTCCCAATCGTTGGGAACGAGCGGATGTTCGCCTGGATACAATCGGTCCAGGTATTCGATGATGATCGTGGTCTCTGCCACGTTGCGCTGGCGAGCGTGGTCGCGGATGACCGGGAATTTGCCGAGCGGCCACAGCGCTTGCAGCTCTGCTCTGTCTGCATCGTTGGTGAGATCGATGATCCGTTTTTCGAATTCGACAGCGTTTTCATAGAGCGCGATGAGCACTTTATGGCAGAACGACGACAGCGGATGGTAGTAAAGAGTCAGCGACATCTCTCAGCTCCTCGAAAGGCAAGTGATCCCCATCATCATAGTCGCCCGTCCGGGACTGTTAAGCGCGCGGTGCTAGACTTTCAGGGTGGGATGGATGATCGAACAACCTGATCTGGCGGTGCGAGGACGGGAACGCTGGAGGTATGACATGACGACGCAACTGCTGGCTAAAGAACACATCAACGTGGTGGTCCGCAATTATGTAGAAGGCATGGTGTTCGCTGATGAAGCCTTGCTGCGCCAGGCCTTTCATCCTTCTTGCCGCATCATTGGCCGCTTTGAGGAAAAGCTTGAATGGTCATCCCTGGAGGAATTTATCAGCACGATCAAGGCTGAGGGCCCAGCAGCCAAAGAGGTCAAACCGTTTTGGGAAGTGCTCAGCCTCGATGTAACAGGTGATGCCGCCGCGGTAAAAGTCACTGATGATTATCTCGGTATGCGATTTACCGATTATCTGTCGCTACTGAACATCAATTACCGCTGGATGATTGTGAACAAGCTGTATTACCTGAACGAATAGCGCGTGAGCCCGGGAGCCAAAAAGCTCCCGGGCATCGTTATGCAATCAGCGCCGATCCAGCCACACCGTCTGGGCATTGCAGAACTCACGCACACCGAAATGCGAGAGCTCACGGCCAAACCCGCTTTTCTTCACGCCGCCGAAGGTGACACGAGGGTCGGAGGCGCAATAGCCATTGATAAACACACCACCGGTTTCCAGTTCACCGGCCATCTGCTCGGCAAGCTCGACGTTGCGTGTGTAAATGGTTGAGGCGAGGCCAAACTCACTGTCATTCGCCAGTGCCAGTGCATGCGCCGCATCGCGCGCCGTGATGATCGAGGCCACCGGGCCAAACAGTTCCTGTTTGAACGAGGTCATCTGGTCGGTGACATCACCGAAGACCGTGGGCTCGTAAAAGTTACCCGGGCCTTCAGCCTTTTTGCCGCCCATCAGCAACGTCGCACCTTCTTCCAGGGTGTCGCGCACCTGTTGATCCAGTTCATCACGCAGATCAAAGCGGGCCATGGGACCGATGTAGGTGTCGGAGGCCAGTGGATCGCCGACCACCAGTTTTTGCGTGGCTTCGACGAACTTGCGCGTGAATTCCTCGACGATGCCTTGCTCGACGATCAAGCGTTTGGCCGCCGCGCAAACTTGCCCGGTGTTCTGATAACGGCCAATCACGGCGGCTTTGACCGCTTCGTCGAGGTCGGCATCGTTGAGCACGATGAACGGATCGGAGCCGCCCAGTTCCAGCACGCATTTCTTCAACGCCGCCCCGGCTTGAGCGCCGATGGCCATGCCGGCTCGCACGCTGCCGGTGAGGGTCACCGCAGCGATGCGCGGGTCGGCGATCGCGGTGGAAACGCCGTCCGGCGTGACGTTGATGACTTCGAAGACACCTTCAGGGAAGTCGGCTTGCTTGAAGGCCTCGCGCAACAGAAAAGCGCTGCCCATCACGTTGGGCGCATGTTTGAGCACGTAGGTGTTGCCGGCGATCAACGCTGGAACGGCGCCGCGCAGGACCTGCCAGATCGGGAAGTTCCACGGCATCACGGCGAGAATCGGACCGAGCGGGCGATATTCAATGCGCGCTTTTCCACCTTCAACCAGCGTCGGTTCAGCGCTCAACATCGCCGGGCCGTGTTCGGCGTACCACTCGCACAGTTGCGCGCACTTTTCGATTTCGCCGCGTGCCTGAGTGATCGGCTTGCCCATTTCCAGGGTGATCATGTTCGCCATCGCGGCGGCGTTGTCGCGCAATGCCTGCGCCAGGGCGATCAACAACTGCGAGCGTTGATCAACCGGTTTGCTGCGCCAGGCGCGGAACCCGGCAGCGGCGCGGGACAGGGCGGCGTCCAGTGCCGATGCGGATTCGAAAGGGTAGTGGCCGATCTGCTCGCCGTTGGCGGGGTTGATCGAAATGGCATGGGTGAGGCTGGAAACTTGGGTCATGGCACCGTCCTGCGAGGTGGGGATGCGCTCAGGTTACGGTGGCGTTTGTTTTCTGGAAACTGAATAATACTGAGCATATCGTTCACGTTTGGAGAATGAATTGGATCTGGTTCAGCTGGAGATTTTCAAAGCCGTCGCCGAGCACGGCAGCATCAGCGCGGCGGCTCAGCACATCCATCGGGTGCCGTCGAACCTGACGACGCGGATCAAGCAGCTGGAACTGGATCTGGGCGTGGACCTGTTTATCCGCGAGAAGAGCCGCCTGCGCCTGTCACCGGCCGGCTGGAGTTTTCTGGACTATGCCCGGCGCATTCTCGACCTGGTCCAGGAGGCTCGTGCGACGGTGGCGGGCGAAGAACCTCAGGGTTCGTTTCCGCTGGGGTCACTGGAGAGCACCGCTGCGGTGCGTATCCCTGAGCTGCTGGCCGCGTATAACCAGAAGCACGCCAAGGTCGAGTTGGATCTGTCCACCGGACCTTCGGGGACCATGATCGACGGGGTGTTGTCGGGACTATTGGCGGCAGCGTTTGTCGATGGACCGGTGCTGCACCCGGCACTGGAAGGCGTGCCGGCGTTTGAGGAAGAGATGGTGGTGATCGCACCGCTCAACCATTCCCCCATTCATCGTGCGCGGGATGTTAACGGTGAAAATATCTATGCCTTCCGTTCCAATTGTTCCTACCGACACCACTTCGAAAGCTGGTTTGCCAAGGACGCGGCGGTGCCCGGCAAGATTTTCGAAATGGAGTCCTATCACGGCATGCTGGCGTGCGTCAGCGCTGGTGCAGGCCTGGCGCTGATGCCCCGCAGCATGCTCAACAGCATGCCCGGATGCACCACGGTGAGCGTCTGGCCGTTATCGGAATCGTTCCGCTATTTGCGCACCTGGCTGGTGTGGCGCCGGGGCACGGTGTCGCAAAGTCTGACCATGTTTGTGCGCTTGCTTGAGGAGCGCGGGGTGGTGCGGGATGAGGCGGTGCGCTAGTTCGCTCGCGAGAATGCCCAGATCGGTGTGCCGGCTCATTCCCCGGCTTTCGTCGACTTGATCAGATTGCCGCGCAACTTCACGATCGCCTTCTGCAGGATCGTGAACTCGTCGAGCGTCAGCCCCGTCGCGTCGGCGAGGCCCATTTCCGGTTGGCTTTCGCGCAGCTGTCGACCGTTCTTCGTCAGGCTGATCCGTACCTGGCGCTCGTCCTCGGGATCGCGCTGCCTTTGCAAAAAGCCCATCGCTTCCAGCTTCTTCAGGATCGGGGTCAGCGTGTTCGATTCGAGAAACAGCTTCTCGCCCAGGCTGCCGACGGTCTGATTGTCTTCCTCCCACAGCGCGACGATGGTGATGTATTGCGTATAGGTCAGCCCAAGCTGCTCGAGTATCGGCTTGTACGCCTTGCCGAAGGCCAGGTTGGTGGAATAGACCGCAAAACACAGGAATTCGGAGAGCTTCAGGTTGTCGGGGGCGGCGTTGTCGGTGGGTTTCATGGGCTTCCTCGTTGGCCAAAGACGGATGGCTCGCAAAAAAGTGAAATATACCTCGTATGCGATTGTGTCGGAACGACTGTAACTGACGGTGGCGACCGGTTCGACGGCGAAAGTCGAACCGGTCGTACGGCGCATCATGCGGTCAGGGCGTTGATGACCACGTTGATATTGCCGCGCGTTGCCTTCGAGTACGGGCAGATTTGGTCTGCGGCGTGCGCCAGCTCCGTCGCGACGTCTTGCGTCAAGCCTGGCACGCGAAGAGTCAGCCGGGCCTGGAGGAAGTAGGCCGGACCGGTCTGGCCCAGATCGACTTCAATATCAATGGCCAGATTGGACGGCAGCGTGACCTTCATATTTTTCGCTGCCAGCTCGACGGCAGCGGTGTAGCAGGCCGACCATGCGCCGGCGAAAAACTGCTCTGCCGTTGGGTGCGGCACAATGGCTGCGAACTCGTGTGCCAGCCTAGGGTTTCCAGGCGACGAGAGCTGGATGGCGAGGCCGCGGGAAGAGTTGTCACCGTCGCTGAACGTCGTGTGGGTTTTGCCTGTGGCCAGGACTTTTTCGATCTTGTTCATGGTTGAGTTCTCAACGTTTTGCTGGGTTTGTGATTCGTATGCGCTTAAAGCGCATGCGATATATATGGCGTATCGACCGTGCCGATCGATAGCAACGCCGCGCGGTGCGTCAAGCCGTGAGGACGTTCAGGGCCACGTCAATGTTACCCCGCGTCGCTTTCGAGTACGGGCAGATTTGATCGGCGGTGTGCGCCAGTGTCGTCGCGATATCGTGCGACAAACCCGGCACGCGCAGCGTCAATCGAGCCTGAAGGAAGTAGGCCGGACCGGTCTGACCCAGATCGACTTCGATGTCGACGGACAGATCCGATGGCAGCACCACGTTCATCTCACCGGCCACCAGCCCGACGGCGGCGGTGTAGCAGGCCGACCAGGCGCCGGCGAACAATTGCTCGGCAGTCGGGTGCGGCTGGGTGGCGGCGAACACGTGGGCTGGCTTGGCATTTCCAGGCGTCGACAGGGTGATGTCGAGGCTGCCGTCATGGCCGCGTGAGGTAGTGCCAGCGTTGCTGACGGTGGTGTGGGTTTTGCCGGTGGCCAGTACTTTTTCGATCTTGCTCATGATGATTTCCTAAGTTTCTATCGTTTTCGTATGCGCTTATATCGTATGCGACATATTTAATGGATTAAAACGATCTTCACGCCGTCAGGACGTTCACCGCCACATCGATGTTGCCCAGTGTCGCTTTCGAGTACGGGCAGAGTTCGTGTGCGGCGTGCGCCAGTGCGGTGGCGACGTCGTGTGCCACTCCCGGCAAGCGGACAAAGAATCGAGCCTGAAGGAAATAAGCCTGACCGGTCTGGCCCAGATCGACCTCGATGTCGACAGATGCATCTGCCGGCAGCACCACTTTTTTCGCCTTGGCTATGTGTTCGATGGCGGAGATGTAGCAGGCCGACCATGCACCGGCGAACAGTTGCTCGGCGGTCGGGTGCGCTTGGGTGGCTGCGAACACGTGGGCCGGTTTTGCGTCACCTGGCGACGACAGCTCGATGTCGAGGTTGCCGTGGGCACGGGTCGCATCGCTGAACGTGGTGTGGGTTTTGCCGGTAAACAGTACTTTTTCGATCTTGCTCATGGGATGAATCCTCAACGTTTCAATTGGTGGTGTTTATGTGTCGTATACGTTTGTATCGTACGCGATGGAAATAATAGTCGCCCAGAGCTCAATCGGTGTCAAGGGGTGGTGCGCGGTCCAGCCGACGAATGGTTTGTTGGCGGGATATGCCGAATTCGTCGTCGACCGGGCCTAAAGCGATCAAGCCGTGGCTTCGGGAATGGGCCAGTCTGGGCGGTCTGTCCAAGGAGTTGATGATGAAACGACTGTCCCTGGCCGAAGCTCGCGAGCTGGCCGAATCGATCTTGCTGCACAACGGTTTCAACCTTGCCCACGCTCAGGCGGTGGCCTCCACGGTGATTGCCGGCGAGCGCGATGGCTGCGCCTCCCACGGTTTGTATCGGGTATTGGGGTGCGTGAATTCGCTCAGGGCCGGCAAGGTGGTGGCCGATGCCGAACCACGGGTGATCGACCAGGCACCTTCGATCGTGCGGGTTGATGCGGCGGGTGGTTTCTCCCAGTTGGCGTTTCAGGCGGGTCTGCCATTACTGGAGGAGAAAACCCGGGCAAACGGGATTGCGGCGCTGGCGATCAATCGCTGTGTGCATTTTTCCGCCCTGTGGGTCGAGATCGAGCAGCTGACCGCTGCCGGCCTGGTGGCGCTGGCGTGTAATCCCAGCCATGCCTGGGTCGCGCCAGCGGGAGGCAGTCAACCGGTGTTCGGCACCAATCCCATCGCATTCGGTTGGCCGCGTTCGGGCAAGGATCCGTTTGTGTTCGACTTCGCCACCAGTGCGATTGCCCGTGGCGAGATCGAGTTGCACCGGCGTGCCGGCAAAGCGATTCCCGAAGGCTGGGGCGTCGATGCAGACGGGCAGCCGAGTACTGATGCGAACGTGGTACTCGATGCCGGCGCGATGCTGACGTTCGGCGGGCACAAGGGCTCGGCGCTGGCTGCCATGGTGGAGTTGATCGCCGGGCCGTTGATTGGTGACCTGACCAGCGCCGAGTCGCTGGCTTATGACGCGGGCAGCAAGTCGTCGCCGTACCACGGCGAGCTGATCATCGCCCTCGATCCGCGACGCTTTCTCGGCGAGGCCACCGAGCAGCATCTGGCTCGTGCCGAAGTGATGTTCCAAAGCATACAAGGGCAGGGCGCACGCTTGCCGTCGCAACGGCGTTACGAGGCGCGCGCACGCAGTTTGGTGGAGGGCGTGCAGATTCCTGAAGCCTTGTACAACGACTTGAAGGCACTGCTGGGCTGAAGAAACGGGGGGCGCCCAACCCTGTGGGAGCGAGCCTGCTCGCGATAGCGGTCTGACATTCAGCACATGTGTTGAATGTTAATCCCTCATCGCGAGCAAGCTCGCTCCCACAGTAGGTCGCTGGTGTTTTTTAAACCCGGTCGCGATGGCTGTTGCCGTCGACCAGACGGGCGATGCCCAGCGGATTGGCGTTTTGCAGTGCCTCGGGCAAGAGCGCATCCGGGCAGTTCTGGTAGCACACCGGGCGCAGGAAACGCTCGATGGCCAGGCTGCCGACCGAGGTGCCACGGGCATCGGAGGTGGCCGGGTAGGGGCCGCCATGCACCATCGCATCGCAGACTTCGACGCCGGTCGGGTAGCCGTTGAACAGTACGCGTCCGACCTTCTGTTCAAGCAGCGGCAGCAGTTCGCTATGAGTTCGCAGGTCACCGGCTTCGGCAATCAGGGTGGCCGTCAGTTGACCGTGCAAACTCTGCAACGCCCGTTGCAGTTCGGCCTTGTCGGCCACTTCCACCAACACGGTAGTCGGGCCGAAGACTTCTTCCTGCAACAGCGGGTCGCCGTTGAGCAGCAGGCTGACGTCGGCCTTGAACAGCTGCGGTTGGGCCTGCTGGCCCTGTTGTTCGCGACCGGCCAGGTGGCTGATGTGCGGATGCGCGTGCAGCGCCTGCACGCCCTTGGCGTAGCTGGTTAACGTGCCGGCGTTGAGCATGGTTTGCCCCGGCTGGTCGGCCATTACCGCACTGAGCGATTGAATAAATGCGCTGAATTCAGGGGAGCGAATGCCTATCACCAATCCGGGGTTGGTGCAGAACTGGCCGCAGCCGAGCACCACTGACGCGGCGAGTTCACTGGCGATTTTCTCGCCGCGCCGTTGCAGGGCTTCGGGCAATACCAGCACCGGATTGATGCTGCTCATTTCGGCAAACACCGGAATCGGCTGAGGCCGCGCGGCGGCCATGTCGCAGAGGGCGCGACCGCCCTTGAGCGAACCGGTAAAGCCCACCGCCTGGATTGCCGGATGCTTGACCAACGCTTCGCCGACACCCGCGCCGTAGATCATGTTGAACACACCGTTGGGCATGCCGGTTTGCTCGGCTGCGCGGATGATCGCATCGGCCACGAGCTCGGCCGTCGCCATATGCCCGCTGTGGGCCTTGAACACCACCGGGCAACCGGCAGCCAGGGCGGCAGCGGTGTCGCCACCGGCGGTGGAGAATGCCAACGGGAAATTGCTCGCACCGACCACCGCGACCGGGCCAACGCCGATCCGGTACTGACGCAGATCCACACGTGGCAGCGGCTGACGGTCGGGCAAGGCCCGGTCGATGCGCGCGCCATAGAAATCGCCACGGCGCAGGACCTGAGCGAACAGGCGCATTTGGCCGCTGGTACGGCCGCGCTCACCCTGAATGCGCCCGGTCGGCAGCGCCGTCTCGCGGGTGACCAGGGCAACGAACTCATCGCCCAGCGCCTCCAGTTGCGCGGCGATGGCCTCGAGAAATTCCGCGCGCCGGCTCGACGGCAAGTTGCGGAAGGCTGGGTAGGCGGCAGCCGCTGCCTGGGCGGCGGCGTCGACTTCCTCGATGGTGGCTTGCATGAACGAGTAGGGCAGTGCTTCACCGGTGCTGGCGTCATGGCTTTGCACGGTGATGTTGCCGGCGGCACTGCGCGCACCGCCGATGTAGTTGTGGCCGATGATGTGGGGCATGAATAACTCCTGTCGAAATGTGAGGCCAAATACGTTGCCAGGTGCGGCGTATGACCTGTAGCAGCTGCCGAAGGCTGCGTTCGACGGCGAAGCCGTCGTAAAACCATGCAACGCGGTGTCACAGTCACACCGTGTCGCCAGTATTGACGACCGCTACGCGCCCGAACGCAGCCTGCGGCAGCTGCTACAGGTTGCGTATTGAGGTCAAGCCAGAGAATCACCCCGACGTGCGCTGGCGGGTTCGGCGTTGTCCAGAGCAGCGATCCGAGCTGCGGATTCGCTATCCACCAGGTGCAGCGACTTACCACGGGTTTCCCGCGTCAGGCCGACGGCGACAATAGAGATCAGCGCGGCGCCGACCAGGTACCAGGCGATCGGTGTCGAGCTGTGGTACTTGTTGAGCAGGGTGAGGGCAATCAGCGGCGCCAATGAGCCGGCGAAAATCGGTGCCACCTGGTAGCACAGGGACAACGCGGTGTAGCGCACGTGGGTCGGGAACATTTCAGCCATCAGCGCCGAGTAGGGCGCGTAGGTCATCGACTCGATCGCCAGGCCCAGGGTGATGGCCCCGATGATCAGCCAGTTATTGCCGGTGTCCATCATCGGGAAGCCGATGAAACCCCAGAATGCGGTGAGGATCGCACCCGTCAGGTACACCGGTTTGCGCCCGACCAGGTCGGACAGATACCCCATCAGCGGGATCATGAAGAAATGCAGCAAGTGCGCGCCGAACATCAGAAACAGAATCTCTGAGGTGTCCTTGTGCACGACCAGTTTCAGGTAGGTAATCGAGAAGGTCACGACGGTGTAGTAAAGGATGTTCTCGGCAAACCGCGCGCCGATGCCGACCAGCACCGCACGCCAGTGATGACGCAGCACTTCCACCACGCCCAATTGCTGTTGCTTGTTTTGCGCCTGACGGGCCTGGGCTTCCTTGAAGATCGGCGCGTCATCGACGCTGGTGCGAATCCAGTAGCCGATCAGCACCACCACCGCCGAGAACCAGAACGCGACACGCCAGCCCCACGCGAGGAATTGCGCCTCCGACAGGTTCGACGACAACAGCAGCAATGCGACGGTCGCCACCAGGTTACCGGCCGGGACACCGGCTTGCGGCCAACTGGCCCAGAAGCCTCGGCGATTGTCCGGGCAGTGTTCGGACACCAGCAGAATCGCACCGCCCCATTCCCCGCCGAAGGCGAAACCCTGGATCAGCCGCAGCAGCACCAGTAACACGGGCGCGGCGTAGCCGATCTGGTCGAAACCGGGCAGGCAACCCATCAGGAACGTGGTGATGCCAACCACCACCAGGCTCAATTGCAGCAGGCGTTTGCGGCCGAACTTGTCACCGTAGTGACCGAACACCAGGCCACCCAACGGACGGGCAAGAAAGCCGACGGCATACAGGGCGAAGGCGGCGAGGATGCCATCGATCGGGCTGTCGGTCTGGCGAAAAAACAGCTGGCCGAAGACCAGTGCCGAGGCGGTGCCGTAGAGAAAGAATTCATACCATTCGGCGACGGTGCCGGCCATGGCCGCGGCCACGACACGTTTGAGTCCCGAGGGTGTGCTTGCGCGGGCGGTGCTGTGAGGATTGGGCATGCTGACGTTTCCTGTAGAGGCGCAAAGACAGGCAGCCGGGCCGGGTCCCAAGGACCCGCCCGGCAATCACTCAGAGACCGACGTCCGGCAGTTCCGGACGGTTGGCCAGGGCCTTGGCCATGATCTGCTCGACGAAAACCCGATCGGCTTCCGGCAGGGCCAGGCGTGGCGGACGGGTCAGGGCGCTGCCGCGACCGGCGATGGCTTCGCACAGCTTGATGCACTGCACCAGGTCGGCACGGGCGTCGAGGTGCAGGATCGGCATCAGCCATTCGTAGATTGGCATGGCTTCGGCGAAGCGACCGGCCTTGGCCAGGCGAAAGATGGTTTCACCTTCTTTCGGGAACACGTTGGACATGCCCGAGACCCAGCCTTCGGCCCCCACTGCGATGCTTTCCAGCACCACGTCATCGAGGCCGGCGAACAGCACAAAACGGTCGCCCACTTCATTGCGCACGTCGATGAAACGACGGGTGTCGCCGGAGGAATCCTTGAAGCACACCACGTTGTCGCAGTCGGCCAGGGAAATCAGGATGTCCGGGGTGACGTCGTTTTTGTAGATCGGCGGGTTGTTGTAAACCATCAGCGGTACGTCGGCATTTTTCGCCACGTAGCGGTAGTGCTCGGCGGTCTCGAATGGCTTGGAACCGTAGACCAGCGCCGGCATCAGCATGACCCCGTCAACGCCGACCCGGCGCACGGCATTGGCGACCTTGGCCGCTTGAATGCTGGTGAATTCGGCCACACCGCAGATCACCGGCACGCGGCCGCGGGAAGCGTCGACCGCGACTTCGGTCACGGCGATTTTTTCTTCGGCGGTCAGCGAGGTGTTTTCCCCCACCGAACCGCACACCACCAGGCCCGACACGCCGTCACGGATCACGTTGGAAATCACTTGGTGGGTTTTTTCCAGGTTGATGGAGAAGTCGTCGTTGAATTGAGTGGTCACCGCGGGGAAGACGCCACTCCAGTTAATGCGCTTGCTCATTGTTGCCTCCGGTTCGTTAATTGTATTTCGTATACGATATTTCAAGTAAGAAGACTCGGCCAGTGCTTTTTTCAGTTCTGAGGGGGTTTTTGCTAGCCGTTGGTCAGAGATTTGGGTGAGGTTTTGTAAGGCTGTGCTCAGGCCCCAGGCCAGGTGTCGGACAGTCGATAGCCTTGTGGCCACGGATCGCTCGGATCGAGCAGCAACTGATGGGTGCCGGTGATCCAGGCTCGGCCGGAAATGCACGGGTAGATCGCCGGGCGTCCCGCCACTTCCGTCAGCGAATCGATGCGGCAGTGAAACTCGGAACCGATGATCGAACGGCCGATAAAACGCTCGCCGACCTGCATCAAGCCCTTGGCCTGCAGCACCGCCATACGCGCCGAGCAGCCGGTGCCGGTCGGCGAACGGTCGATCTTGCCGGGTTGAATCACCACCGCGTTGGCGCCGGTGGCGATGCCATTTTCATAGACGAGGGGAGCCGCGATCTGGCAGAAGGAAATGTGCGACCACTCAGGGTTCAGTGGATGGACGAAGCCCAGTTGTTCATTGGCCGCGCGGGTGATTTTCAGCCCGGCCTCGACCAGTTCGGCCGCCTCATCAGGACGAATGGAAAAGCCCAGGCGCTTGGCATCGGCAATCACAAAACTGTCGCCGCCGTACGCGGTGTCGACCTGCAATGAGCCGACGCCTTCAACTTCGATCCAGGCGTCGAGGCGGTCAGCGAAGGAGGGCACATTCTTGATTTCCACCCGTTCGACCTTGCCGTCACGGCAGTCGGCCACCGCTTCGATCAGCCCGCCCGGGGCTTCGAGCACCAGCCGGGTTTGCGGTTCGGCCATTGGCAGGATGCCGCTGTCGAGCAACACGGTGGCCACGCACAGCGAGTTGGAGCCGGACATCGGCGGTGTGTCGGCGGGTTCCATGATGATCCAGGCCATCTGCGCCCGCGGATCCTTGGCCGGCACCAGCAGGTTGACGTGACGAAACACGCCACCGCGCGGCTCGTTGAGGACGAAGTTGCGCAAGGTCTGATCCTTGGCAATCCAGCGCGACTGTTCCCACACGGTGGCCCCGGGCGGTGGCGCGACGCCGCCGACGATCACGTCGCCGACTTCGCCTTCGGCGTGGCAGCTGACTACATGGATGACTTTCGATGAGCGCATGGTTTGCTCCTTGTTTTGTCTATTAGGGCCTCATCGCGAGCAGGCTCGCTCCCACATTTGACCGAGTTCTTCCAGAAGAAATGCGATCGAATGTGGGAGCGAGCCTGCTCGCGAAGGGGTCATCCGTTACTTCACTGATTTCAAAAAGGCTGCGGTTTCCGCGTGCACCGGGTTGCCGATGACCTGGTCGGGCGAGCCGATCTCGTGCACCAGGCCATTGCGAAAGAACGCCACGCGGTCGGACACATCGCGGGCGAAGCGGATTTCGTGGGTCACCAGGACCATGGTCATGCCGTCTTCGGCGAGCATGCGCATGGTGTCCAGCACCTCGCCCACCAGCTGCGGATCGAGGGCCGAAGTGGCTTCGTCGAACAGCATGTAGTCCGGCGACATGGCCAGGGCGCGGGCGATGGCCATGCGCTGTTGCTGGCCGCCGGAGAGCTTGCCGGGAAAGGCCTTGAGCTTGTCGCCCAAACCGACGTGGGTCAGTTGCTTGACCGCCAGTTCCTCGGCGTCGGCCTTGCTCTTGCCCAGCACTTTGCGGGGCGCCAGCATCACGTTTTCCAGCACGGTCAGGTGCGGGAACGCGTTCCATTGCTGGAAGACGATGCCGATCTTCTGCCGCAGACGGTTGAGGTCGGTGGCGCTGTGATGGACCTCGACGCCGTCGACGCGGATGTTGCCTTTCTGGATCGGCTCCAGACCGTTGATGCACATCAGCAGGGTCGATTTGCCCGAGCCGGAGCCGCCGATGATCGACACCACCTCGCCCTTGTTCACCGTCAGGTTGACGCCCTTGACCACTTCGAGGTTGCCGAAGGATTTGTGTACGTTGTCGATCTCAATCATTTTCTTGCCACCTTCTTTCCAGACGAGCGCCGAGGCGAGCGACCACCAGGCTCATGACGTAGTAGATGAGGCCCGCGATGCACAGCACCAGCAGCGGTTCCTGAATGCGGGTCACGATGGTTTGCGAGGCGCGCAGCAGTTCGACGATGCCGATCCACATCACCAGCGCGGTGTCTTTCATCACGCTGAGCACCAGGTTCAGCCAGCCGGGAAAGGCCACTCGCGTGGCCATCGGCAGGACGATCCAACGCAGGTCCTGCAGGAAACTCAGGCCCAGTGAACGGCTGGCCCGGCGCACGGTGAACGGCACTGACAGCACGCCGCTGCGCACGATCTCGGTGAAGTACGCGGCGGCGTAGACCCCGAGCACAATGCAGCCGACGCTGAAGGCGCTGATGTTCAAGCCGACGATGCTTTTCAGCGAGTTAAACAACACAAACTGGATCAGCAACGGCACGCTGCGAAACACGTCCAGCACCCACGCCAGTGGCAGGCTGGCGCGCGGCAACAGTGCCCGCAGCAAGCCGAACAGCAGCCCGGCGAAGGAGCCGAGGATGATCGACCAGAACGTGAGTTTCAGAGTGACCCAGGCGCCATCAAGCAAGAACAACAGGTCATTCCAGGAAAAACTGGTGGTCAACATGCTCACCTCCTCAGTAGCGGAACAGTCGCCAGGCCATCAGCCGGGCGGCGCCGACGATGGCTTTGGCAATCAGGTAATACAGCGCCGCGGCGATGGCGAAATATTCGAAGGTACGAAACGTCTTGACGTTGTAATCCTGGGTCACGCCGGTGAGGTCATTGTTCAGCCCGACGATCACCCCCAGCGACGTCATCAGCACCGCCCAGACCATCTGGTTACTCAACGGATAGAAGACGATCCGCAGCAGCTGCGGGACGATAATCATCCGGTAAGCCTGAAAGGCACTCATGCCCAGCGAACGCGCAGCGCGCACTTGCGTGCCCGGCACAGCCTTGAGGCCGCCGCGAAAGTTTTCCGCCAGGTAACCGGCGTTGTTGAAGGTGATCCCGGCCAGCAGCGCGAACCATGAGCTGACGTGCAAATCGAGCGAGCCGAGGCCGAAGTAGAGGACGTAGATCTGGAACAGCGACGGGGTGTTGCGGGCGATCGACACCCAACCATTGCCGATGCCGCGCAACAACGGTTGTTTGGTTTCGCGCATCACCGTCAGGGCCAGGGCGATCAGCACGCCGAAGATCATCGACAGCGCGGCGGTCTCGAAGGTGACCCAGGCGCCGGCCAGCATGTCCGGCAGGGCGCGCAGGGTCGCGCGCCATTGGAAGGTGTAATCAAACATGCGCGTGGCTCTCCAGTGAGGCAGCCGATTGCAGCCAGGCCGGCAAACGACCGCTGGCGGTGGCGCTGCAAGCGGCGTCGACACATTCGGCGAGGTTGGCGAAGTGCACCTTGCGGCCCACCAGGCCGGGTGCGTAATGGGCGTACTTGCCCGAGTTGGTCATCAAGGTTTTGGCCGCCAGCGGGATCACCGGCTCGCCGAGCATGCACCAGCAGGTGTCGGTGACCAGCGTCGCGCCGAAGGCTTCGATCACGGCGATATGTCCAGCCTCGCGGGCCTGCTCCAGCACCGCGCGACCACAAGTGATGGCAAGCACGACTTCGGGGTGTTTGTGTCGACCCCGACACAGCCGCGCCAGATGCGCGAATTCGCTCAGGGAGAAATGCGGATTACCCAGCGAGACCACATCCACCCGACTGTCGCGGGCACTGTTGAGTTCGCGCCAGCTGAGCAGCAAATCCTTCAGACGGATTTTTTCCACCGGCACATCGGCATCCGCATCCAGCACCTGCGTCGGGTCGAGTGCCTCCGGGGTCACCCCGGCGATATGGAACAGCGGCGCGGCGGAGGTGGTGGCGAAAGCGGCGCCGAAGGCTTTCAAATCGTCCAGGCTCGGCTCGCTGTGTTCCAGCCCCAGCACCAGAGGAATTCGACTGCCGGCCAGGGCACCGATGTGGTAACCGAGCAGCGGGTAGAAGGCATCGTCCAGCTCGCGCAAAACCGGCAATTCGATTTGCAGTCTCGCTTTACGTTGCGCGTCCAGATGGCAACCGATCAGGGGCGCGCGGCCGGTCAGGGCGATGCAGATATCCAGGTAGTCCGGGTATTTCAGGGTGCGTGCGCCGAGCACGCTGTTGGCATAAACCACGGCGTTGGATTCGGCCCAGACGATTTGCTCGCCGGCCTTCGGCGCACTGTCGAGCAGGTAGGGCGCGCAGGTGAAACTCAGCTGTGCGCCCATCGCCATGTACGCATCGCCCAGGGCGCTGGCCGGTACGCCGAGCGCCGGATCAATGCCCAACTCGCGCCAACGGCGCTGGTCGACGGAAATCGAATTGAGGGTGGTCGGCACCCGCACTTTTGCTCCCCACTGCACCAGTTGTTCGGCGAAGCGCAGGCTCGCAGGTCCGGTATAAATGCAGCCGTCGATGTGCGCTTGGGTGACATCCACCAGACTGCGCGCACCTTGCAGTTCAGCCATGCGCAGGACGATCTGCATGGCCACCTGGGCAGCTTTGCCATGCTCGCCGTCGAGCAGCGCCTGATCGTGTTCGGTGAGTTCGATAGCGGGGCTTTTCTCTGCTGTCTGCAACGGATTGTCGAGTGCCTGCCAGGCATCGCCCGGCAGGTGTTCAAACACGGTCACCGTTGAGGCTTCGACCCGAGCAAAGGCCTTGCCGCGCAAGGCGGCGAAGGCCTCCCGGCCGATGCACAGCACCGGCAGGGAACGCTCGAAAATGGTCTGTGACACGAGCACGCCCAGGGTCAGGATCTCATCGGGTTCAGCCAGCACCAGTGCGGCCGGCGCATGACCGTTGCTGATCAGTTCCATCAGCACACTGCTGCCGGTGCATGAGCCGCGGCCGCTGGGAATCGCCAGCACCCGACCGGCCAGACATTCGCCGCTGAGCGGGTGGTGACGGTCGATGACCTCGCCGCTGTATGGGTCGACCCCGCCCCAGAAACTCAAGCCCACATCGGCAAACAGCAGGGCGCCTTGGGCGGCGCCGGCGACCAGGCTGCGACCGGTCAGAGAGGTTGGCCTAGGCATGCCGGACACCTCAGTAATAGACCTTGGGCACGGTCAGGTCGGTGGGTGAAATCTCGGTGCCGACCCATTTGGTGAACAGCTCGTTGTAGCGGCCGCTGCGCACCTGCTGGTTGACGAACAGATTGAGGTAGTTGAGCAGGCCATACTCGTTACGCTTGGCGCCCAGGGACACGTAGTCGATGGTGTACGGCGCGTTACCGGCGATTTTCAGGTTCTTGTATTTGCCCGACTTGATCGTGGCGGCGGCCACGGTGTTGGTGACCACGGTGGCGTCGATGTGGCCCTGGGCGACCGCCAGCAGCGTGTCGTTCTGCGACTGATAGGCGCGGAAGGTGCCGGTGCCCCAGCTCTTCACGTCTTTTTCCAGGGCGATGGCTTCATAGGTGCCGCTGGTGTTGCCCAGGGCTTTGCCTTTGATATCGGCGAAGCTGTTGATGCCGGTGTTGTCGCGGGTCAGCACCACCATCTGGAAGGCGAAGTACGGCACGGTGAGGCCGACGGTCTTGGCCCGTTCGAGGGTGTCGGACGTGGAGGCAACGATCACGTCCGCACGCCCGGAGACCAGCGCCGGAATTCGATCGGGGAAGGGCGTTTCAACCACTTCGGCGTCGACCCCGAGGATCTTCGCCAGGTCGCGGCAGTAGTCCACGTCGAAACCGGCCGGGTTGTTACCTTCATCGCGAAAACCCATGGGCGGGAAGTCCAGGGTCACGGCGCAGCGCAGCTTGCCCGAGCCAATAATGTCGTCGAGCTTGTCAGCCTGGGCGGTGGCAATGAAGGAGGTACTGAGAACAGCGCTGAGGGCTACGGCAAATGCGGGGTTTTTCATAGAGGCCTCGTGGTCGGAAAGTGCTGTTGGATATCGTATTGTGAATTTCGTATACGATATTAGATTAGCAATGAGCGTGCCTGTTTCCGAACTGAGGCGAGAATTAATCGCCAAGCCTTGAGCTAAAGGTCTTACAAGATTGTGGGGGTAGGGCGTAGGAGGAGAACGCCTTGGCGGGCCGTATCAGGCGGTGTTACAGAAGGGAGCAGTGGGGACGCCGGGCGCCCCTTAAAGGAACACTTGCCCGGGTTCAGCGACGGCTTTCGCGATACTGACTCGGCGCCAGACTGGTCAAGGCGCGGAACTGCCGGCTGAACGCACTGTGGTCGGTGTAACCGCAGCGCAGGGCGATCTCGGTGATGGGCAGGTCGGTGTGCAGCAACAGTCGGGAGCCTTCTTCCAGGCGCGCCTTGTGAATCATCTGCCGTGGCGTGAGCTGGAACACCCGTTTGCAATGGCGCTCCAGTTGCGCCACGGAAAACCCGGCGATCGCGGTCAGTTCGGCGAGGCTGATCGGCCGGGCGAAATGGCTGCGGATATGCGCGTCCACCGCCGCGAGTTTCTGGAACGCCGGATGGCTGGACTGTGGCGCTTGCAGATCGCGGGAGATGCCGGCCAGGCCGACGATCTGACCTTGCGGGTTGCGCAGCGCGAGTTTGTGGGTCAGGCACCAGACCGGTTGATTCCCGTAATACAGGTGCAGTTCGAGTTGGTCGGCCAATTCGCGGCCGGTGGACAGCACCCGCCGATCCTGCTCGGTGTACAGCGGGCCGAAGCGCTCGGGAAAGACCATGTCGGCGGTGCGCCCGAGCAGTTCGTCACTGTGTTTGAAGCCGCAGCGCCGGGCCAGGGTCTGGTTGACGAAGGCGTAGCGGGCCTCGCTGTCCTTGATGAAAAACACCACGTCCGACAGGGTATCGAGCAACGCCGCGATCGGCTGCAGACTGCTCAGCAGGGTGGGCAGGTCGCAGGGTTTGAAGGTAGTGAGCGAGGCATACATGGCGCTGGGCGTCTGGAGGCAATGCCGGGGATCATAAAGACTCGGCGCCGGAGCCGAAAGCCCCGGACGGCATTCAGGCCGGCGGGGTGTCGTCCAGGCACAGCAAGGTCTCGATCCGCGCCGGACTGAACGGCGGCCGTGGTGCCGAAGGCTGCCAGCCGAACAGGTGCTGCAACGCACCGCCACACACCCGGCCCTGGCAAGCGCCCATGCCGCAGCGGCTGGCCAGCTTGGCCTCGCGCCAGTCAGTGTGCCCGGCAAGCGCTGCGTAAGGCACATCTTCGCAACGGCACACCAAGGTGTCGGGTTGTGCCAGCGACTTGAGTTGCGGGTCGAGGGTGAAGGCCTTGTTCAGGGCGTTGGCGAAACCCTGCCAGCGCGCACGGCGCGGCCACAATGCTCGGGCTGAATCAAGGTCACCGACGGCGGCGTGGCCAGCGATGGCGCCTTCGACCAATGCCAGTTCACTGCCACCGAAACCGGTGCATTCACCCGCCGCGTAGTGATCGGCGCGGCGAGTGGCCTGCCAGGCATCGACGGCGATCGCCTGATCTTCAAGTTCGCAGCCAAGGGACTGGCCGAGTTGTGTATTGGGTATCAGACCGAAGCCACAGGCCAGGCGATCACATTCCAGTTCGACGATTTTTCCCTGCTGTTGCAGGCGCACACCTTCCAGCCGCTCATTGCCCAGGGCGGCCAGTACATAGGTCCCAGTACGGTAATGGCGGTCGATCAACGTGACCGACTGCATCAGTTTGTTGGGCCAGCGTGGCAGTTGCGCGGCGAAACCGGCGACGGCGGCCGCGCAGGCCTGCTCGGCGATACGCAGCACCCGGGCGCCGTTGTGTTTTGCGGTGGCGGCGCTGGCCAGCAATAACGGGCCGCTGCCGGCAATCACAATGCGTTCGTCCTGCACCGGCAGCCCGCCCTTGATCAATGCCTGGAGGCCACCCGCGCCAGTCACGCCGGGCAGCGTCCAGCCGGGGAAGGGCAGAAGCAACTCGCGAGCGCCGGTACACAGAATCAGTTTGTCGTAACCGATCAACCAGCCACGATCAGCGTCTTCAACCAGCAGTTGTTTCGGCCCGGCGCAGGCGATCACCCGCGTGCCGGAGTGGCGGCGGATGTTGCTGCACGCCTCCAGTCGCTTGCGCATCTGACGCGCCGGGTTCGGCAGGTTGGCTTGAGGACCATCACGCCAGATTTGCCCTCCCGGCAGCGGGTTGTCATCGAGCAGGACGATACGCGCACCGCTTGGCGCTGCGGCGAGCGCAGCGGCCATGCCGGCGGGACCGGCACCGATGATCAGCAGGTCGGCGTATTCGCTCATGCTTGAGTCTCCACGTGCATGCCGTCACGGCACAGCGTCTGGCAGGCCAGGCGCCGGCGACCGTCGATGGTCACCCGGCATTCCTGGCAAATGCCCATGCCGCACAGCGGTGCGCGGCGTTGGCCACTGACCGATGTGCGAGTGCAGCCGTCGCCGCTCAGGGCCAGTGCAGCGGCGACGCTAGTGCCCTCGGCAACCCGCAGGGCACGTCCGTCCAGCATCAATTCAGGCATAAACGGGCTCTCCGAGAAAACGTTGCGGCAGATACGGTTGCGCAGTCAGTGGTGGCGTTTCGTCGAACAACTGCGCGACCAGCAGGTCGGCGGTGCCGGGCGCGGTCGTCACGCCGAGGCCTTCGTGACCGACCGCCAGCCATAAACCTTTGCGTTGCGGGTGCTGACCCACCAGCGGTAAGCCGTCTGGGCTGGCAGCGCGAAAACCGGTCCAGGCGCGGATGCCGTTGAGCTGCGCCAGCCCCGGCATGTAGTCGGTGGCACGCCGGAGCATTTTCGCCAGCATCCAGCCCTCGACTTGCGGGTCGGTCGTACCGAATTGTCGCGAGGCACCGATGAACAGTTGCCCGGTCGGCCGAGGCTGGATATTGCACGCCGTCGAGGGACCGCTGGCGTTGTGGGCGCTGGTGACGTAACCGAGTTCCACCAGGGTGTGGGTGACCTTGCCGGGGTAGCGGTCGGTGATCAGCAAGTGGCCTTTCTTCGGCTCGATCGGCAGCTCGGGGCAGAGCGCGTTGGCCTGGATGCCGTTCGCCAGAATCACCGCATCGGCGCTTAGCCAGTGGCCGTCGTCGAGCCGCACGCGGTTGCCGTCGACTTCGCTGACCCGCGCCCGGCGTTGGCTGATGTTCGGTGTGTCGAGCATCCAATTGGCGGTTGCCGGAGCATAGAGAATGCCGTCGCCATTGATCAGCAGTCCGCCTTCCAGGTCCTCGCGCAGTTCCGGTTCGCGCTGGTGCAAGGCACTGCTGGAGATCAATTCGCAGGCCACGCCTTGGGCCTGCAAATTCAGGTATTTGCTGTGGGCTACGGCCATTTCTTCGGCATTGGCCGCCAGCCAGAGGGTGCCGTTGCAACGGTAGGCGCAGCCGTCGGGCAGGGCCGGCGCCAGTTCACGCCAGCGTTGCAGGGAATACTGACTGAGGGCCAGTTCGGCCGGGTTGTCGTCGAGGACCAGCAAGTGGCCCATGCCCGCCGCCGTAGCGCTGGGCAAGCCGGCGTCCAGCACCAGCACACGCAAGCCGCGCCCCGCCAGCGCCTGGGCACAAGAGGCGCCGATGATGCCGGCGCCGATCACGATCACATCGGCCACCAGGCCCTCGTTCACGGACGAATGCCCCAGGCGAACGGATCGTCCTGTTCAATGATCAGGCTGGCTTCGGCGCTGATAAAGGCGCGGCCGCGAATGGTCGGCACGATGCGCTCGCCCTGAAGTTCGTAGGAACCCTCGAATTCGCTGCCGATGACACTGGCCTGACGCCAGATCTGTCCCGGCTGCAATTTGTCGTCGGCTGCCAGGCACGCCAGTTTGGCGCTGGTGCCAGTGCCGCAGGGCGAGCGGTCGTAGGCTTTGCCGGGGCAGAGGACGAAGTTGCGGCTGTCGGCCTGCTCGTCATCGGCGAACAGCTCGACATGGTCGATCAAGCCGCCGTCTTCGCCGCGAATACCCTGAGCCTCAAGTGCTTGCTGTACGGCGAAGGTGTAGGCGGTCAGCGTATCGAGGTTATCGCCCGCAACGCGCAGGCCATGTTCGGCAATCAGGAAAAACCAGTTACCACCCCAGGCTACATCGCCGGTCACTTGACCGATACCTGGCACCTGCAGCGACAGCGCTTTGCGGTAACGGTAGGCCGGCACGTTGCGCACGCTGACCGAATGGTCTTCGTGCAGCGTCGCCTGCACCGTGCCCACCGGGGTTTCGATACTGTGCACCCCAGGGCCGATCTTGCCCAGATGCGCCAGCGAGGCCACCAGGCCGATGGTGCCGTGGCCGCACATGCCGAGGTAGCCGCTGTTGTTGAAGAAAATCACCCCGGCACAGGCGCTCGGGTCCACCGGTTCACAGAGCAGGGCGCCGACCAGCACGTCACTGCCCCGTGGCTCCAGCACGCAGGCAGCGCGCCATTGATCATGCTGTTCCGCCAGCCGCTGTCGACGTTCGGCCATGCTGCCGCTGCCCAGGTCAGGAAAACCGGCGATCACCAGGCGGGTCGGTTCGCCGCCGGTGTGGGAGTCGATCACGGTGATGCGTTTCATGGGATGGCCACGTCCGTTCAGATGAGTGAACGAAAGAGTGGCCTGTGCGGGGCCTTGCCGGCTTGATGGTTTTATCCAGTGCCGGTGACGAAATCGGCACAGTACGGCGAGCTGTCAGTGGTGGTGAGGCAGGTGCTCGAAAAGGGTCTTGCAGACGCCGGCAATGTGCTCGTCGAGCAACTTCACCGCCAGGTCCACGTCACCGGCGCGGCAGGCCGCAAGGATTTCCCGGTGTTCGTGATCGGCGCGTTCCTTGCCGGCCGACAGGCTCATCTGCATGCGCAGGTAACGCTCAAGCTTGTCGTTGACCGAGCGGATCAGGCCGACCAGAAACGGACGCTGCGCCGGCTCGTAGAGGCAGGCGTGCAGTTCCCAGTTGAGCTCGGCCCAGCGCCCGACGTCATCTTCGCCGATGAACTCCTGGCAGATGCGCTCGGCACGGGCGAAGGTCTCTTCGGTCATGTTCGGAATGGCCAGGCGCAGCACCTTGTCTTCGAGCAGCATGCGCACTTCGAACATTTGCGCCAGTTCTGCATCGGAAACCCGAGTGACCATCGCCCCGCGATTGCGCTGGAACATCACCAGGCCTTCGGCTTCCAGGCGCTTGAGGGCTTCGCGCACCGGAATCTTGCTGACGTTGAACTGGCGGGCAATGTCGTCCTGGCGAATCGGCTCGTCCTCGGCGAAATGCCCGGCGACGATGGCGTCACGCAGATGACGGGTGATGATTTCCGACGTCGAAGGCGAATTGCCAAGGTCGGGAGCGTTGAGTTTGGTCAGGGCCACGGTCGTGATCGTCAGGATTGGATTGCAGATATGGTATACGAATTTGTCTTGGGTGTTCTTTCGGCGATGGCCAGGATCTCCAGCCACCGTCTGTCAGCCATCAACGTTCGGGAAGGTTCCAGCTTTCGCGGATTTGCTCATATTCCGACTCGGGCATTTGAACCAGCAGAGGCGACTGGCGAGGGTCCAGCCAATTGAACAAACGAGCAATATCCGCTGGATCCATGGCGGTGCAACCCAGCGTCGGGGAGGTGGGGCCGCGCCAGATGTGGAAGAAAATGCACGAGCCCGAGGCGGGGGACGCCGGCGTATTGTGCTCGATGAAAATGCCTTTTCGGTACATGTCGTCATCGCGACGCATACGTTCGGAGCTGTTCCAGTCTTTCGAAACAGTCACTCCATCGACCAGCTCGTTATAGCGTGCGGAGTGGCTGTCATCCACGCATTCGATGGTCGGGGTCAGCGCCAGGTAAGGCAGTTTGGTGTCGGCCGTGCTGTCGTAGCCAAACGCCGTCCCCAGTTTGAATACCCCGGCAGGTGCTTTTCCATCACCTTCACGTTTGACCGGACCTTCGCGTTGCTCAACGCTGCTCAGACCCTGGCCCCACGCCAGCCCGCTCTTGCCGACCACCACCGGAAACGGCGATTCGTATTTTCGAAAGGTGTTTCCCTGCCGTTCATAACGCTGGGCCGTCCCCTGGATGTCAGTCCAGTTTTTTGTGGTGACCACAATCAGCTGATTGGCGGTGTCGAGAGCATCGCGCGTACCCAGCGGCGTGATGGGGAAGTCCATGACGTTCTTCGGCGAACCTTCCCCGCTGTAGGTGAAGTGCCACCATTCCTTGGAGTACCCGGTAAACCCTTCTTTCTCCATGGCCCTGCTGAGCGTCTGGCGATTGTCCCTGGCGGCAGCGCTGATCGTCGGGCTGTCGGTATGCGCTCGCTCATCGAAGCAATCGAAACCGGTGCCCATGTCGAGCGCGCCGTCGCGCCAACGCTGGCCATAAGGGGCTGTGCAATCGACTTGCCCGGCTGAAGGCGTCCAGGTGTCGGCGGGCAGGGCATCCGGGCCGGTCAGTGTCAGATCCACGGTGGAGCCTTTGGAGTGGTTCGACACCCGGGCCACGTAACCCAGGCGCCAGAAGTCCTGCTTGTCCACGCGCGGATAGAACTCGGCCTTGCGCGGGTCGCCCGGCTGCGTCGCGAAGCGCCCCATATCGGCAACGGCACGGCTGGGCCGATAACAGTCAAACACCTTCAAACTGTAGCCTTGCGCACGCAATGCTGTTTGTACCCGAGCGAGGGCCTTGGCGGCGTCCAGCGATAACAGACACTGTGCCGCGGCGTAACCGTCGAGTGGGTGCCCGGTGAAGTTGTGAGCGTTGGCATAGCGAATGTCTTGCTCGATGCCAGGATCAATCGTACGCAGATAAACCATGTTCTCGGGTCGTGTCTCTGCACCGGCGATGCAGGGCACGACAAAGCTCAGGCACAGGGCCCATCGCAGCCAGGTCCGCGCGAGCAGGCTGCGCGAACGAAGCGAAAACAGTGACGAGGAGGGCAGAGGCTGGAGGGGGCAGACAGGGGGCATACGAGTCTCCAAAGAGGCCGATACTCAAGCCGGATCAGGCGATGGGTCAAGCCAGTGACAGTAACTACGCACTATCTGCGGCACCTGGGCGGCTTCTACTTTTTTGCGCAAACCGCAAGCTGATATCATCCAGGAACTTACAAGCCGAGTAGAAAAACATGAATCGTCAAAAAAAAATAAAGCAGTTATTAAAGGCTCACGCCAAAAAGGCTAGTGCCAAATTAGCACCGTCAAGCAAGTCTAAATACATTAGTAAAGCTGACCGATTGAAGCTGGCTGCTGAATCCAGTCACGACTCAATTATTTCCTCTGAGAGCTGATCTATGTAGTTTAAGCACCGCATCTTCGAATGTTCCGCGTTCCCGGAGATTTAAAACGCTTGATACGCGACGAACGCATGAATGGAATGTGGCGCAAGTCCCAAGTTTCAAAGCCCTCCGCCGAACCGATACTGCCAGACGATGCAAATGGCATCGTATTCGCTGCCCGTGCGGGTATGCCCGCCTTTACTCGCATTCAGCTTTAGCGAATGGTTCCGGTTCAACGGCAGCGTGAGGGTGCATCCGTAACGTGTGTTTTCCTGATAATCGTGGTTACCGACCCCATCGACTGAGCTACTCCCTCCAGCGAAGTAGGTCGTATCCAGCGCAGCCCAAACACCGTTGCTAAAGGCATAGATAAGATGCCCCTGTACCTGATAAATCGGGTTCTGGGAAAGTTGGTGGTCGCCGAGGAACTCGTCATTGTCGGTGTAAAAAGTTCCCGCGCCGGACAATTCCAGGGTCACTGGGCCCAGGCGCTTGGAAATCCCGAGTTCGGGCTTGAATGACCAGCGGTTGTTGCCAAGATTTACCAGCTTACTCGCGTCGTATTGGCCCAGTGGCGCCGTGATCGCCAGGCTCGCGCCGATAATCACATCCTGTTGATAGCTGGGGAATTCAGCCAGGGACAATGCCGGGGCGCCATATAAGTTGACCGAAAACCGAAATCTTGGATCGATCAACCCAGTAACATTTCGCTCCTTGGGTTCACCGGCGAACAGAGCAGAGCCCGTCAATCTTGCCTCAGGCACGACGATATCGAACTTCCCGGAACGGCCCCAGACGTCCAGAGATCTGGCAAAGGCCAACACGACAGTCTTTATGTTGAGCTTGGCGTCCTGGAGCGGGACTGAGGGGTTGGCGGTCACGCTGCCATGGAGATCGCTGTAGCCTATGAGCAGGAAATTGATACCGACCGGCGTATTGGCATAGGACCTGGGTTCCAGATCCTCTGCGACTGCACCGGGGGCGACGATGATGAGCGATGCGGATGCGAACCGAACGAGCCTGACGACGCAGAGTTTGTGTTTCATCCACATTCGCTCGCTTCCTGTCAGGACCCCACCGGTCTGTATTTTTATGGCGGTGGCGATCAGCTCCCGGCTCGTTTATTCAATGCCGCTTCAGCCGCAGCGATTTCCGCCTGACGCTTGACGATCATGTCGCCTATCGGTGGACCCTGGAAGCGTCGGGCCTCAAAACCGAACCAGACGATAGCCGTCAGCACCAGAAAACCGATGGTGATGTACAGCGCCCAATCGTTCGGTGGCTGGATGCCGATGACGAAAATAATCACCATCGAGAGGATCGAGAGGATGGCGAACACGGAGTACCAGAAGCGTCCCATGTTCCACGGCCCCATGGCCGGCCACTTCGACGTCCCGTAGGTAAACAGGCCCAGCACGATAGGGATGATGAAGGAGAAGAACAGGAAGATCACCGTGCAGGACACCACGATGGTATAGACCGGCGTTGCGCCGACCGATATCACGGACGATCCCCAGTCGAACAATACCGCCAGGGTGGCACCGGTCCAGATCGCCGCCACCGGGCTGCGATAGGTCGGCGAAACCGAGGCCAGTGCTTTCGAGCAGGGCAGGCCACCGTCACGGGAAAACGCGAAGATCATGCGTGAAACCGAGGTCACGGTTGCCAGCCCGCAGAGGAACTGCGAGATGAATATCGCCACGTACAGCGCGAGCTTCACGGTGGGGTTGACCTGCGTGTTCATGGCCCAGAAAAACACGTTCCAGCCTTGCTTCGCCGCCTCATCCATGTTCGGCAGCATCAGCACAAACGAACTGAGCATGACCCAGCCGAACAGCAACGACCAGACCACTGACATGACCATGCCGCGAGGCACCGACATGGCCGCATTCCGGGTCTCTTCCGAGGTATGTGCAGAGGCGTCATAGCCGGTGATGGTGTAGATCGGCAGCAGCAGGCCGAGCATGAAAATCCAGCCGTTCGACACCTGTGGCCAAACGCTGCCGCCAGCCTCGCCGGAATAGTTGCTGAAGGTCCATAACCGGGCGAACTCATAACTGGGCGCCGAGATCAGGCAGACGATGGTCAGCGCGAGCGCCGTGGCGAAGATCAGATAGCCCGAGAAGTCGGTGAGCTTCGCCGTCAGGCCGATACCCAGGTGGTTACACAAGGCCTGGATGCCGGTCAGGATCGCCAGGAAAATCACCCGGATCGTGGTGGTGTCTTCCATTCCCAGTGCCGGTCCGAAGGCACCGAAAAAGAAGTAATAGGTGCCGACGTTGATCGCACCGAGCACGGTGACCAGCCCGAGCAAGTTGAACCACGCGGTCAGCCAGCCGGTGAAGCGGTTACCGAGAATCGAACCCCAGTGATAGAGGCCGCCAGCGGTGGGGTAGGCCGAGGAAATTTGCGCCATGGCCATGGCGAAAACCCCGGAGATCAGGCAACCGATCGGCCAGCCGATGCCGATTGACGCACCGCCCGCACCCGAGGTGCCCTGCGCAAGTGAGTTGATACCACCCGAAAGGATGCAGATGATCGAAAAGGAAATGGCAAAGTTAGAGAAAACGCCCATGCGTCGTGAGAGCTGCTGGGCATAGCCCATGCTGTGCAGCACCTTGACGTCATCGTCTTGCGGCGCGCTCGTGCCGGGCTGGCTTGCTGGATTCATGTTGTGTGCCCCTTCAGGTTTTGATACGCATCCATCCGGGTTTACGTTGCCGGATGGGCTGGCCTTCAACCCCTTGTCGTACTGCTCCTGTCTCTAACGGATAAACCCCGTCCATGCTGCGCGCTCGCACCTTGGCCATGGACAGGCAACTGCTCTACAAACGGCCGTGGTATGCCGCTTCGAAAATTTCTGCCGCGCCATTTCGGGTCAATGGCAACGGGTTGCCACCGGCGCAAGGGTCGACAATCGCCATGTCCGCGATCAGGTCGGCCTGCCGGTCATCCACCCCCAGCTCAACCAGCGTATGGGGCACGCCGATGTCCTTGCGCAACTTGAGGACGAAGGCCAGAAAACTGTCGAAGCCGGGAGAGGGCAGACGCAAATAAGCGGCGAGGCGGGTGATGCGTTCTTCGATGGCCGGGCGATTGAATTTCAGGACATAGGGCATGAACGTGGCGTTGGTCATGCCGTGATGGGTGTCGTACAGGGCGCCCACCGGATGTGAGAGTGCGTGCATCCCGCCCAGGCCTTTCTGGAAAGCGGTAGCGCCCATCGCGGCCGCCGCAAGCATTTCCGCTCGCGCCTCCAGGTCCGAGGGTGTGTGTACGGCTCGCACCAGCGAATTGGCGACCAGGCGCATACCTTCCACCGCAATCCCTTCAGCCATGGGGTGAAAGCCGGGGGCGCAATACGATTCCAGGCAATGCGCAAACGCATCCATGCCGGTGCCGGCGGTGACCTTGGCCGGCATGCCGACGGTGAGGGCCGGATCGCTGATGACCACGCGCGGCATCATCTTTGGGTGGAAGATGATGCGTTTGGTGTGCGTACGCTCATCGATGATCACCGCGGCACGGCCCACCTCGGAGCCGGTACCTGCCGTGGTCGGCACCGCAATGATCGGGGCGATGCTGCCCTCGTCGGCGCGGGTCCAGTAGTCGCCGATGTCTTCGAAATCCCACACCGGTCGGGTTTGGCCGCTCATGAAGGCGATGAGCTTGCCCATGTCCAGGCCACTGCCGCCGCCGAAGGCGACTACGCCATCGTGTTTGCCGGCTCGCCAGGCGTCGAGCCCGCCCGCCAGGTTGGCTTCCACCGGATTGGGTTTAAGGTCGCAAAACAGCGCGACGCCGAGGCCCGCGGCGCGCAAGGCGTCCAGCGCTGCAGCGGTGATCGGGGCTCGCGCCAGGCCACTGTCGGTGACCAGCAACGGTCGCTGGATTCCTTGGCTGCGGCAGATTTCGGCGAGCTCGGCAATGCGGCCGACACCGAAGCGGATGCTTGTGGGGTAGTTCCAGTTCGCGGTCAGGCTCATGGCTCAGATCTCGTGGCGCAAATGGAAGGATTTCGCTCGGGTCAGATGTTCATAACCCAGGCGCGACAGCGTGACGCCGCGCCCGCTGTTCTTCACCCCGGTCCAGGCCAGGGCCGGGTCCAGGTAATCGCAGCGGTTCATGAACACGGTGCCGGTGTCGATCTCGTTGCCCAGGCGCTCTGCGGCGGCAAGGTCTTGTGTCCAGATGGACGCGCTGAGCCCGAACTCACTGTCGTTCATCAAGGCAATGGCTTCGTCGTCGCTGGCCACCGGCATGATGCCGACCACCGGGCCAAAGCTTTCCTCGCGCATCACCGACATTTGATGGGTGACGTCGACTAATACCTGCGGCGCGAGGTAGGCGCTGCCCGGCGCGTCGGCAGGAAAATCCTTTGGATCGATCAGCGCCCGAGCGCCCTGTGTCAGTGCATCGGCGATCTGCCCGCGAACGAATTCAGCGGCGTTCGGTGTGACCAGCGGGCCGAGCGTGGTGGCTTCGTCCAGTGGGTTGCCCAGCACGTATTGGCGGGTCAAAGTGGCGAAGCGTTCGACAAACGCCGGGTATATTTTTTCATCGACATAAATACGCTCGACGGCACAACAGCTCTGCCCTGAGTTGAAGAAGCTGCCATCCACCAGATTTTCCACCGCATGTTCGAGGTTGGCGTCTGCACGGACGTAGGCCGGGTCTTTGCCACCGAGCTCCAGGCCCACGCCGAGAAAACTTCCGACGGCAGCGTGTTCCATGGATTTACCGCCTTCGACCGACCCGGTGAAGTTCACCTGCTGCACGCGTCCAGAGGCAATGATCGCTCCGGTATAGAGATGACTCAGCAGCAGGTTTTGGAACAATCCTTCGGGCAGATGGGCGCGGCGAAACGCCTCGGCGAACCGTTCACCCACCAGCAACGTTTGCGACGCGTGTTTGAGGATGACGCTGTTGCCGGCCATCAGCGCCGGAATGATCGTATTCACTGCCGTTAGATAGGGGTAATTCCAGGGGGCGACGACCAATACCGTACCCAGCGGTTCGCGCTTGATGCAGCGTCGAAAACCGGCGACGGGCGTGGGCTCAAGCGCTGCCAACGCTTCAGGTGCAATGGCGATCATATGCCGGGCTCGCTCTTCGAAACCGCGCAGTTCGCCAGCACCAAAGCGCACCGGGCGGCCCATCTGCCAGGCCAGTTCCGGCACGATGTCGGCCTTCATGGCCAGCATCGCGTCCACCGCGGCGCTACAGAAGGCGGCGCGTTCGCTCAGTGGCCGGCGTTTCCATTGCGCTTGGGCCGCTTCGGCCGCCGCCAGCGCCTGGTCGATTTGCGCCGCATCGGCGCAGCGGCGTTCGGCATAGACCCGGCCATCGACCGGGGAGATGAGTTGAATCGTTGAAGTCATGATGGAAGTCTCAATAACGCTCAAACCCGCGCTGCAGTTCCCAGTCGGTAATCCGCCGGTCGTACTCTTTCTGCTCCCATTCGGCGGTGTGCACGTAGTGGTCGATCACTTCATCGCCGAACGCCTCGCGCAACATGGTCGAGCCCTGGAGTGCGGCGCAGGCTTCGCGCAGGGTCTTCGATACTTCAGGCAAGTGTTCGTCGACGTAGGCATCGCCCTCAAAGGGCGGCGCGAGGCTGAGCTTCTCGTCGATACCGGCCAGTCCCGCAGCGATCAAGGCGGCGAAGGCCAGATAAGGGTTGAGGTCGGCGCCGCCGATGCGACATTCGATGCGGATGGCTTTGCTGCCTTCTGCGCACAAACGGAAACCAGCGGTGCGATTGTCCCGACTCCACACCGCCCGGGTCGGGGCAAAGGTGCCGGCCTGAAAGCGCTTGTACGAATTGATGTAGGGCGCGAGAAAACAGGTGATGTCGTTGGCGTATTTAAGCTGCCCGGCCACCCAGGAGCGCATGAGTTTCGACATGCCGAACTCCGCCTTGGTGTCGAAGAACAGCGGCTTTTTACCGTTCTTGTCCCACAGCGAATTGTGAATGTGGCTGCTGGAGCCGGCGGCGTCATAGCGCCACTTGGCCATGAACGTGATCGCCTTGCCTTGCAGTTGCGCGATCTCTTTGCAGGCGTGCTTGATGATGACGTGGTGGTCGGCCATGGTCAGGGCATCGGCATAACGGATGTTGATCTCTTCCTGACCCGGCCCCCATTCACCCTTGGAATTTTCCACGGGAATTCCGCTGGCCTGCAGATGCTTGCGAATCGCCCGCAGCACCGGCTCTTCGCGGGTGGTCTGCAGGATGTTGTAGTCCTCGATGTAGTGACCGGCCGTTTTCGGCTTGTGGTAGTTGCGCTCGTGGATGGCCTCGTAGCTCTCGTCGAACAGATAGAACTCCAGTTCCGAGGCGAACATGCCGGTGTAGCCGCGCTCGCGCAGTCGCTCGACCTGCTTTTTCAGGATCGCCCGTGGGCTGTGCGGCAGGTCGCGCCGATGGTGATGATCGAGCACATCGCAGAGCACCAGCGCCGTGCACTCAAGCCAGGGCACCCGTCGCAACGTGGCCATGTCGGGTTTGAGCACAAAGTCGCCATAGCCTTTGCTCCAGCTGGCCGCGGCGTAACCCGGCACCGGTTCCATGTCGATGTCGTCGGCCAGCAGGTAATTGCAGCAGTGGGTTTCTTCATGGCCGCTGTCGATGAAAAACTCGACCTGGAATCGTTTGCCGACCAGTCGGCCTTGCATGTCGACCATGCAGACAAGAACGGTATCGATCTCGCCGGAGGCGGCGGCACGCTTGAGTTGATCAAAACTGAGGAGGGGCTCGGTCATCACGTAGTCCTGCGTGAATTGTTTGGGCCTGTCTGAAATAGCTGTTGCAGACGCTCTCCAGAACAACCCAAAACCTGCAGACGCGAGCATCGTGTGCAATAAGCTGCTGTAAGCGTAGCCTACTGCTGCACAGTGCAAGTTTCGCAGGGCCAAGCCTGATGAATCGGGCGTAAAGGCGAGACTGACTGCCTTTCCAACGCGAGGACACAACGATGGCGAAGAAGAGAGAACACAACACCTACGAACGTCTCGAACAGCAGTACCCGGATTACCTGGCCGCAGTGGAGGCCTTGGGTACGGCGGTGCGTCATACCGGCCCACTGGAAGAAATCGTTGTCCAGCTGATCCAGCTCGGCGCCGCGGCGGCCATCCGTTCTGAGGGCGCGGTGCACAGTCATACCCGACGGGCACTGGAGGCGGGCGCCACGCCAGAGCAGATCCGTCACACGCTGATCTCCCTGACCAGCACGATCGGTTTCCCCACCGTCGTTGCGGCCATCAGTTGGGCGGACGATGTGATTGAGACGTGAACGAGTTCGCTGAAAGACAGGGCACCGGTCGCCTTGACCCTAAGCAACGGGGGGGGGCTTCACACTTCGGCAGTCATTTTCAGCTATTTTCTCTGGCCCAGGGTTTCTCCAACAATCCGCGCGGCATCTCGTGAGGGCGGTAAGCCGAACACCCGTGCGTAATCGCGGCTGAATTGCGTAGCGCTTTCATAACCAACCTCGAACGCTGCACGGGTGACACTTTTGGCGTTGGCCACCAGCAGCGTCCGGGCCTGAAGCAAGCGAACCCTTTTTTGATACTGCAACGGGCTCAGCGCCGTGACGGCTTTGAAGTGCCTGTGAAAGGTCGACACGCTCATCGCCGCTTGTTGCGCCAGTGTCTCCACACGGATGGGCTTGGCGAAGTCCCGACGAATGTACTGGATGGCCAGGCTGACCCGAGCCATGGCGCTATCGGGTGCCGCAATATCACGCAGCATCCAGCCGTGGGGCCCTTGCAAAACACGGTACAGAATCTCCCGTTCGTAGGCCGGTGCCAGGGCCGCAATGTCCTCCGGTCGGCCCATCAAACGCAGCAACCGCACCCAGGCGTCCATCAGGTCGGGTGTGACAGCGGCTACCGAAAAACCTGCTTCCTTGTCGTAATGCCCGATGGGCTTTGGCAGATCCGCCAGCAGCGTCGCCAGGACCGCCGGGTCGAGTGTCAGGCTGACTGCCAGATAAGGCTCACCGGAAGAGGCAGGGTGTACTTGACCGACCGCAGGCAATTCGATGGACATGACGAAATAGGTCGCCGGGTCATAGTGAAGCGTGCGGTCGCCGATGGTCATTGATTTACTGCCTTGCAGGATCAGGTTGATCATCGGCTCGTAAACCGCGGCCAGCAGGTGCTCAGGGATTTCGCCCTGGACCATGGCGACGCGGGGGATGCCTGTCTCCGTGCGGCGGTTCTCGGCCCGGGCAGCCAGCGCACGAAGTTCATTCAGTTGGTTTGTCATGGGGAACATCTGAACTCAGGCTGATACGCCCAGGCAAGCAAAAAGCAGAAACAGGCAGGATTGGAGCAGGAACGGCTGCGCTCGTGGCAACGGCGATGGTTACTGTGGTGACTCATCACAGTGATCTTGGAGCAGCGAATGAACGTTATCGTCATCACCGGAGGCAGCCGAGGCATCGGCGCCAGCACGGCCGAACACTGCGCCCGGCGCGGTATGGGGGTCATCCTGACCTACAAGAGCAATGCTGATTCAGCAAACGCTGTCGTCCAGCGTATCCAGGCATCGGGTGGCAAGGCTGTGGCGCTTGAGCTGGACGTCGCTGATGTGAAGCGGTTCGACAGCTTCAGAGAAACGGTGCAACTGACTTTGCAGGCAACCTGGGGTGTGGCAACCCTCGGTGGGCTGGTGAACAACGCGGGCCATGGCTTGTTCAATCCCCTGGAATCGGTCACCGAGGCGCAGTTTGACGACTTGCTGAACGTCCACCTCAAAGGCCCGTTTTTCCTGACTCAAGCGTTGCTGCCGTTGATGGGAGAGGGCGCCAGCATCGTCAACCTGACCAGCGCCACGACCCGCGTGGCCACTGCGGGTGTCGCGCCTTATGCTGCTTTCAAGGGCGGACTCGACGTGCTGACCCGTTACATGGCCAAGGAGTTCGGCCCTCGGCGCATCCGTGCGAACGCCGTCTCGCCGGGGGCGATTCGCACCGAACTCGGTGGCGGCTTGAATGACGAATTCGAAGCGTTACTCGCATCGCAAACCGCTCTTGGTCGGGTGGGCGAGCCGGAGGATGTCGCTCGCGTTATCACCCTGCTGCTGTCCGAAGAAGGAGGCTGGATCAATGCTCAGACGATCGAAGTCGCGGGCGGGTATTTCATCTGAATCAGCACCTGAAAAGCGAGGCGACCACAATGCTTGATCATATTTTTATCTCGGTAAGCGACGTTGATCGTTCCATCCGTTTCTACACCGCGACTCTGACCCCGCTTGGCATTACCGGCCGGCTTGATTACGACGGCAAGGACGGCCCGCCAGGCCACCCGGATCTCAAGGGCTTCGGTGCCAATGGCCGGGTGTTTTTCTGGTTGCGCGAGGGTGTTGTGGAGGGGCGGGCGGTTCACGTTGGCTTCGTGGCAAACAGCAAGGCCGAGGTCGACGCAGCGTATGCGGCGGCTATTGAGAATGGCGCTGTGGACAACGGTGCGCCTGGCGCACGTCTGCATTACGACCCGAATTATTACGCCGCCAATGTCCTTGATCCGGACGGTTACAGCCTCGAATTCGTCTACAAAAACTGGCAGCACGCCCAATGAAAAAACTAATGATCTACGGGGCGACAGGCTATACCGGTCGCATGGCAACCGAACATGCCAAAGCACGGGGGCTGGATGTTGTGATCGCTGGCCGCAATGGCGCAAGGCTGGAGTCTCTCGCTGCGCAACTGGGCGTGCCTTATCGAGTGTTCATCCCTGATGCCCAGGCCGTCGAATCCCTGGACGGCATCGGCGTGCTGCTGAATTTCGCAGGGCCTTTTGCGCAGACGGCGGACGCCTTGATGCAGGCCTGTATCAAGGCCGTGGTCGACTATCTGGACATCACGGCCGAGATAAATGTCTATCGGCTGGCGGGACGGCTTGGCGCTCAGGCAGCCGAGGCGGGTGTCATGCTCTTGCCCGGGGTCGGCTGGGACGTGGTGCCGACAGACTGCCTGGCGATGCATGTTGCTCGCCGTGTGCAGAATCCGAAGTCACTAAGCGTTGCGCTACAAGTCGCTGGCGCCATGTCGCGGGGATCGGCCTTAGTGTCAGCGAGATCGTTGGCGCGGGCCTCTTGGCGCGGGTTGATGGGCTACTGGTTGCAACACCCGATGCGCAGCCCCGGCACTTCGATTTTGGTGACGGCCCTGCACTGTGCGCGCCGCTGTCCTTCGGTGACCTGGTCACCGGCTGGCACTCCACCGGCATTCCCAATATCGCCATGTTCGTGAACATCACCGGCGACGCTTTCCCTGAAGGCGATCTGTCACAACTGCCCGACGGCCCAAGTGCTGAGCAGCGAGAGGCTCATCGCGCCCGTGCTGTGGCTGAAGTCATTGGTGCTGATGGCACACGTGCGCGATCAGCGATCGAGACCGTCAACGGCTACACCTACACACCGTTGGCGGCTGTGGAGGCTGCGCGCCGGGTGCTGAACGGTGATCGGCGACCAGGCTTTGAAACGCCTGCGCGGGTGTTTGGCGTCGGATTCGCGCAGACGATTGCAGGTTCGACAATCACAGATTTTTAGGGTGCGACAACGCTCTCCGACGTGATGCTGCTGAGTTCAACGGGCAGCATCATCAACATCAGCTCCATTCAGGGTGAGCTTTGTGTTTGGTCTTTGTTCTGATAATGGTATATCGCGAATAAATAGGGCGCGTCCGATGATCACCGCACACGTTTTCATCGCCATAAGTCTGGATGGTTTCATTGCCCGGCAAGATGGCGACATTGAGTGGCTGTTACAGCGCGATGATCCGACCGAGGATCACGGCTACGCAGCCTTTATCGCCGACATCGACATGATCGTGATGGGGCGAGGGAGCTATGAAAAGGTGCTGACCCTCGACACATGGCCCTATGACCGCCCCGTACGGGTGCTTTCTAAACAGCTGGCCGATACACCCTTGCCCGAGGCGCTGAAGGACAAGGTTCAGTTCTCCAACCTTTCGCCAAAGGACTTGGTCGAGAAACTGGCGGGGCAGAATGTGCGCCGGATTTATGTCGATGGCGGGCGGCTGGTGCAGTCATTCCTGCGCGAAGGGCTCATTGCCGATATGGTCATCACCACTGTTCCTGTGTTGATCGGGTCGGGAAGGCCGCTGTTCGGTGCGTTGTTAAAGGACATTGATTTGAGACTGGTATCCAGCCATAGCTTTCCTTCGGGGCTGGTGCAATCCACCTATCGGCTGGCCCCATGACCTGCCCGAGATGAAGACGCGGGCAGGTCAAAGCGAGGCTATTTCGCCGAGCCTTTCTGTTTGATATCTCCGCAAAAAATATCGATGTTGCCACTGTCCGGTGCGCTTCGCACGACGATGGAGTACTCGCCGGAAAGCAGGACCGGCAGTGCGACAGGTGCGCTTCTAGAGAAAGCCCAGCCGCGTATGGCCTGGCGTTCGGTGGTGACATGATCATTCATTGCGTAGGCGACTGGCCCGGGTTGCTGGCAGCTGCCTTTATTGATGAAGGTGTAGAGGCGCAAGGGCAGAGACGCTCCGCTTGGCGCACCACTGATGAAGAAACTGAACCCGGTTTCTTTGCCCCAGTCGGCCAACGTTACATTGCCGATCTGACCGGTGTTCTGCCGCGTGGCAACCAAAGTAACGCTCACGCCATGGTTTGATGAAGTGGTGCAGCCGAAAAGGCTCGCGGTGACCATTAGCGCTGCAAGTGAGTTTCTGCGCTTCATTGCCAACCTCCTGCGTTGAATAACTGCAATGGGAGATTAGCGGGTATAGCTCATTAATCGTCTTCCTGGTGTTGCCTGTGCGAAATCCTCCATTCATGCGGAATCCGGCAACAGTGTTTGTCCCGTGGGCTGCTGTTTGAGGGAGAGGTAAACACCTAGCATCGTCTCTACCCAGTGAGCAAACAGAGTCAGTGTCAACTCGCTCACGAGGTTAACTTTTGACGATAGGGTGAATACGATGAAAATCTCAAAACTTGCGATGTTTCTTGCGCTCGGCGTTTTAGGTACACAGGCCTTTGCAGGCGAGAGCCATTCAACTGCCGCGGACAGTAAGACGCCTGTTGAAACGTACACTTACGACACGAAACTGGATATCCAGAAAGTCATTGCGGTGACAGATATTCCTGACCAGTGCGGGCCAGTCCCGGCGCAAATGACGTATGAAGACTCTCACGGTCAACGGCATGTCCTGCAGTATCAAGTCATGGGAACTGGCTGTTCAAATGGTTGAGTCGTGTGCGGAAGATGGAGGGTCGACACTCCATATCTGCAGCGCCGGCACTGTTAAAGTTGTTATCGTTGTCTGCGTAAGCCGACGATTTTTTCATCGGTGGCCAACATGCCTGGAATATGACTTTTAAGAAACTCCACCCATGTCTTTATTTTTGCATCCACGAATTTTCGTGATGGATATATTGCATATAAATTAAATTCTTCAAAATGATACTCAGGCAGTACGCGCACTAACGTGCCAGCCCTGAGGCCATCGACTGCAGAAGCAATAGGCTGAATACCGATGCCCATCCCATTCGTTATGGCGACGGTCATGGCATCGGCGGTGTTGACGTGAAAGGGAGACAGTGGAATGTTGACGGTCTCCACGCCTTCGGGCCCCTCAAATACCCAGTTTCCTGCCGGCATTATCGTATTAACAATTCTCAAACAATCATGTGAGCCAAGAGCCCCTGGAGAATCGGGGTGTCCGCGTTTCTTCAGGTACGCTGGCGAAGCGCAGAGAATGCTGTAAGTGATGCCGAGCCGCTGCGCTACAAATCCAGAATCGGGTAAGTCCCGGGCTAAAACAATCGACATGTCATAGCCTTCCTCCAGCAAGTCAGGTAGCCGATTAGTCAGTGTCAAATCAAACATGACCGAGGGATGAGTCTCTCTATATTTGGCAATGGCATCGATCACGTAATGATTACCAATGGCTCCCATCGCGTGAATCTTGAGCCTGCCAACGGGCATGATGTGAGCGGTACCCGCTTCCTCCTCCGCTTCACGGACCTCGTCCAGAATATTTTCGCATCGCTGCAAATAGCGCAGACCTGCTTCGGTCAACGCCAGGCGTCGGGTCGTCCGGTTGATCAGACGTGTTTGAAGCCTGGCCTCCAGACTGGAAACAGCTTTGGAAACGTTAGTGGTGGTGTCCAATAGCTCAGCCGCTGCCGTGAAGCTGCCGCTCTGAGCGACAGCAACGAAAAAACGCATCGTCTGGAAAACGTCCATGGTTTTCACCTCGGGGGGATGGATGAAAGGGGCGTCCCCTGTAGAAGGCCGCCCCTTCGTTGCGTGTTACTTCTTGCGCGCAATAAAACCGGGCACACCTGTCTCAACGACCGAGTTGAATCGTACCCGGGTCGTTATCTCTTCCTTGATTTCACGCATGGCCCTGTGCGGCAGGGTAGAAATATCAAAGTTTTCCCGGATATGACTCGGTGTAGCAGACGTCGTCAGAAAAGCGACTCCCCGCTGTACAGACCAGGCCAATGCCACTTGAGCCGGGGTCTTGCGAATGTGTTTAGCGATCCCTGTAATCACCGAGTCTTCCAGTACGTTCGGCTCCATACCATGCCCGAGTGGCGCAAATGCAAGGACGATAATTCCATGCTGCTGACAAAACTCAAGCAGTTCCCATTCAGGCAGATAGGGGTGCGATTCAACCTGCACGACGGCGGGCTTTATCCGGGCCACTGCCACAATCTCTTGTAACCGCTCCAGCGTGATATCAGACAAGCCGATGGACTTACAGCGGCCTTCATCCACCAGGCGCTCAAGCGCCCGCCAGGTTTCTATTAACGTCACGCCTGAATCGTAGATGACTCGACCGTGCTCGTCTCTGGGGTCCTGATCATCTCCGGGTTGAAAGGCAAAGGGCGTATGGATCAGATAGCAATCGATGTAATCAACTTGTAGCCGTCGGCAACTCGCCTCGAAAGCAGGTTCGACGCGCTCGGGACGATGGTTGGTGTTCCACAGTTTCGTGGTAATGAACACGTCCTCGCGCTGGACCTTACCCGCCTCAATAACTTCCTTTAGGGCAACGCCGACTTTTTCTTCATTGCGATAACGTTCTGCACAATCGAAATGGCGAAATCCTGCTTCCAGCGCAGCCTTGACCGCTTGCGTTGTGACGCTGAGATCTTTGAACAACGTGCCAAAGCCAACGGCCGGCATCTCACCCGACCCGTGTATCAGAGGGAATCGGGTATCGCGAAGTGCATCGTGAAAGGATTCGTAAGGCATATCTTTTACTCCAATGTCTGGGGCTACTGATAGGAAGGTTTCTGGTCTTCGCGACTGGCCAGTCGTTGCTCAAACACACCGACGGAATTACCGCCGAGTGCCACGTACAGCCGCACCGTGTCGAGATACTGCGCGGTCTTCACTCTGATTTGACCCAGTAACGCTTGCTCATAAGCACGCTCCGCCTCCAGCACCTGGAGAATGCTGTTCTCGCCTTGCGCGTAGGCTTGTTGATTCAACCGAAAGCTCGTTTCCGCCGCTCGTAATGCATCCTCCTGCGCCAGGTTTTCCTCGGCGTCATGATTGATCGCCTGCAAGGTGTCTGCGACCTGACCGAACGAACTAATGACAGTTTGCTGGTAGCCGGCGAGGGTTGCCTTGTAGCCATCGACGGCGGCCTGACGTTCAGCTTTCAGCGTTCCGCCATTGAAGATGGGCGCTGTGAGCCCGGCAGCGAAGCCCCAGAGTGCGGCGCCGCCATTGCCTGAAGCTGCTTGTACAAGAGATGCGGACAGTTCGACATGCGGATAGAGGTTGGCTGTCGCCACGCCAACCGCGGCGCTGGCCATGTGCAGTTCTGCCTCGGCTTGCCGTACGTCCGGCCGGTCGTGGGCCATTTCGGAAGGGAGACTGACCGGCACGTTTGCCGGCAAGGCAAACTCGGCGAGCGTGAAGTCAGGTGCGATCCAGTCAGCCGGGCCTTTGCCCGTCAGAATCGACAGTGCGTGGCGTGCCGAGTCGCGCTGCTGGGCGAGGGGCGGCAACAGCGTGCGGTCCTGAGCGAGCCGCGTCTCGGCCAGTGAAACATCGATCTGCGTGGTGCTGCCATTGGCGTGCGCCATGCGCACCAGTTCGAGGTTCTTGGCGTCATTGGCGAGCAGCTTCTCGACGGCGGCCATCTGCGCGTTGGCCGAGGCCAGCAACAACGCCTGGCTCGCGACATCGCCCGTCAGGGTCAGGTACGCCGCTTCGTAGCGATGCTTCTGCAGATCGGTAAACGCTTGCTGTTGTTCGACCTGCCGCTTGTTACCGCCGAAGACGTCAAGGTCGAAGCCAACCCGTGGCCCGATTGCATAGAAGTTTGAGATGGAAGGTTCTTTCGCGTTGTGCACCCGTTGGCGGCCAGCCTGGGCGCCAAGGTCGACCTGCGGATACAGCGCTCCTTCCGCCGCAGCGACGAAGGAAGCCGCTTGCCGGATCGTCGCGTCTGCCGCTACGAGCTCAAGATTGCCGTCAATGGCGCGACGTACAAGCTTGTCGAGCTTCGGCGAACGAAACGCGGACCACCAGTCACCATTGGCCTTCTTGCCCAGGTCAATGTGCTGTTCACCGGGCGTGTTGCCGCCTTGGCCGAGACGCTGCTCGGCCTGTTGATCGTAGTGCTGCGACAGGCTTGGTGGCGGCATTTGATAGTCAGGGCCGACGGTACAGGCGGTCAGGAACGCAAGAGCCGACACCGCACCGAACGTGGTTTTGAACATCTGTCTGTTGATGAAGCGTGCATTGGATTTCATTTGGCAAACTCCACGAAAACTAGTTGGTCGCAACGGGCTTACGAAGAAAGATAACCAGTGGGCAGACCACCAGCATCGCGAACATCAAAATCTTGAACTGGTCGATCACCGCGATAAAAGCTGCCTGGCCGGTGATCATTTCGTTGAGCCCCGCCAGTGCTTGAAGGGACGTCGGCGCGGAATGCGCAGCGGCGCGATACGGTGTCAGGTTGCTGCCCAGCGCCATGTGCATCGCTTGCGTATTGTTGAAGAAGAACAGCTGCACAATCGCAACGCCCAGGGTGCTGCCGTACACCCGTGACAGGTTGAACAGACCGGTGCCTTCCGGGCGTAACGTCGGGTCGAGCGTGCTGAACGCGACCTTGGTCAGCGACGGCATCAGCATGCCGATGCCAATCCCCTGGATCGCACCCGCCACCGCCACGGGCGACCAGTCCATCAACGGCGAATAGCCGAGCATCAGCCAGTTGGCATAAATCACCACGGCGACGCCTGCCGCCACGAACAGCCGACGGTCGAAACGCTCGGGAACACGGTTCATCAACAGGAACGCACCGACCAGCCCGATCCCGCGCGGAATCGTCAGGGAACCCGTGGTGTCAGGCGGGTAGCCGAGAATCTCGTCGAGCATTGGCGAGGTCAGCGCCATGGTCGACAACAGCACAAAACCCACGGCGAAAAAGATGACCGTCGAGAGCACGAAGTTGCGGTCGTTGAACAAACGCTTGTTGAGGAAATGCACCTTCGCGGTCAGCACATGCACAACGAACAGGTAGAGCCCCAGTGCGCAGCCCATCGCTTCCAGCCAGATCTCGGTCGAAGAAAACCAGTCCAGGCGCTCACCGCGGTCAAGCATCATTTGCAGGCTGATCAAACCCAGCGTGAAGCTGCCGAAGCCAAAGAAGTCGAACGACGGACGTTTCTCGGCCTTTTTCTCGGCCAGCAAAAACGCCATCACCAGGAAGATAAACGCCGACAGCGGAAGGCTGATGTAGAAGATCGGGCGCCATCCGAAATGTTCGCCGACCCAACCGCCGATGCTAGGGCCGCTGACGATGCCGAACAGCACGATGGCCGTCCACGTTGCGCCAAATTTCGCACGCTTCTCGAGTGGCAATGTCTCCAGCGAAATCGCCATCGACAGCGGGGCCAGCATGCCACTCGCCAGGCCTTGAATAATACGTGCGCCAACGAATTCCAGCGGTGTCGTTGCCTGCGTCGCGAGCAGCAAGCCAAGGACGAAGAAGGCCAACGCCGCTTGATAAACCCGCTTCAAGCCATAACGCCCGGCGAGCCATTGCGCAATCGGCATCGTGATGGCGCTCGCCGCGAGGTACGAGGTGAATATCCAGCCAGCCTGGTCGTCGGTCATCGACAGACTGCCCTGAATCAACCTGAGAACCGCATTCGGCAAAGGCAGGTTCGCCGACTGCATATAGGTAGCGAGTAACGCGGCGAACCTTAATGTCCGCGCACCTTGAGGTCCGGCATGATTGGCGTTCATCACAAGTTACCTGCGGTCAACAGCGCCTTGAGCGGATGCCACCAAGGCGTGCGATACCCGGTATCGACCTTGACCGTGGCGCTGGTGCCCGAGAAAAGGGGCAGTGCGGGGTCCGCCTCATCAAGCTCGAGTCGGACCGGCACCCGCTGCACAACCTTGACCCAGTTGCCGGTCGCATTTTCCGGCGGCAGCAGGGCGAAGTCCGATCCGGCACCGGGGCTCATGCTGGTCACGTGGGCTTTGAAGACGCGATCAGGATACGTATCGATCCTGATGGTCGCTTCCTGGCCTGGACGCATGTGGGTCACGTCGGTTTCGCGGAAGTTGGCCTCTACCCAGATCTCGCGATCAGACAGCAAGGCAAAGGCTGGCGCGCCGTTATTCACATAGTTGCCAACCTGCAAATCGTCGACCTTGGCCACGATGCCATCGTCCGGCGCATACACCGTCGCGTACGAGAGATACAGCTGCGCCTCGTCGAGCTGAGCCTTGGCCTCGCGAACCGTCGGGTGGCTATCGGCCTCGATGTTTGGGTTGCCGTTCAAGGCAACGACCGTGCTGGCGATCTGTTGTTCGACCGACGCAATTCGTTGCCGGGCAACTTTAAGGTCGGTGTCGGCGCGCTCGTAAATGGCGCGCGAGACGAACTCGGTCGCGACCAGCGCCTTCTTGCGGGCAAACTCCCGTTGGTCGAAATCGGCCGACTCTTTAGCCGATTGCAGTTCGGCCTGTTGCTGGCGGTAGCTGGCCTTGAGGCCATCGATGCGCAGCCGCGCGACGCTCAGCTGGGCTTGTGCACGGTCAACCGCGATCTGCAGCGGTTTCGGGTCGATCCGAAACAGAATCTGGCCCTTGTGAACAGGCTGGTTGTCCTCGACGGCGATCTCGACGACTTGCCCGGAAATGCGCGCGTTGATCGATGCCTTCGCCACTCGGGCGTAAGCGTTATCGGTCGAAACAAAGGGCTCGCCCGCCACGTAGTGGGCGTACCCCACCGCAGCGAAAAGGAGAGGTAAACCCACCATCAGCACTGGCCGTAATTTCTCTTTAAACGGCTTTTTGATGGGCGAGTCAGACGGATTCGGCCCTGGATGCTCGAAGGTCTGTGTAGCTGGGATGTCAAACTGTTTAGTCATGATCGGATACACCTATAACCGGGAAATAGGGCTAACACCCAAAAAAACAGCCATACCGTGCGCGGTCAGGAGGATCGCTCCACCGCATCAATTTCGTCGCCGCAATACCCAGTTCGAGCTCCGCTACAACAAACCTGCAAACCAAGGAATTTCTGGTTCCTTAATTTTGTGCGATGATGTAAGAATATCGCCTGACCAACCTTCATTCAAGGATTTTGTACGACATGGCACAAAAAAAGATTACAGAGGCGAAAGGCCGCGGCCGCCCTCGTGCGTATGACCCGCAAACAGCGCTGCTGCAGGCGCTTGATGTTTTTTGGAGCACTGGATATTCCGGCGCTTCTCTCGATAGCATCGCCACGGCGGCCGGCATGAATCGCCCAAGCCTCTATGCGGCATTCGGCGACAAGCACGCGCTCTATATCAAGGCGCTGGAGCAGTATTGGGAGTTTGCCGCTGCGGCCATGCAGGAGGCGCTGACGGACAACGAACTGACCTTGAGCCAGGCGTTGATGCGGTTTTATGAGGGACAGTTGTCGATCTACTTCTCGGGTGACGGCCAGCCGCGTGGTTGCTTTGCGATCGGTACGGCGACGACCGAAGCCGTCGAGGATGCTGAAATTCGAGACGTGCTGTCGGACCGGCTCAGCAGGCTCGATGCCGATCTCGAAACGCGTCTGCAAGCGGCCATCAGTTCCGGCGAGTTGAAAAGCGATGTCGACCCGGCCGCCCTTGCCGTACTTGCATCATCCCTGCTGCATAGCATTTCGATTCGTGCGCGGGCGGGCAAATCCCGCGCTGAATTGACCGAGCTTGCACGCAGTGCGGTCAACGTGATCTGCGGTGGGTGAGGTTTACGGTGACTGAAGGACTCGACGATATTCTTGCCGAACAGCTAGCCGTGATTTTTTGTGGCATCAATCCAGGCGTGACTGCCGCTGCCCAAGGCCATCATTTTGCGGGCAGGGGCAATCGCTTCTGGCGCACGCTGCATCTCGCCGGGTTTACGCCTGAGGAGGTGCGCCCGGAAAACGATCGGACGATCTTGCAGTATCAGTGTGGATTAACGGCCGTGGTGGAACGGCCGACGGCGCGAGCGGATCAGTTGTCTGCCCATGAATTCATCGCTGCCGCTGCGGACTTCGAACAAAAAATCGTGCGCTATGCGCCGCGCTTTGTGGCGTTTCTCGGTAAAGCAGCGTATTGCGCGCTATCCGGCCAACGAGATATTGCGTGGGGCCTTCAGTCGAAGACCTTCGGCAATGCCTCGGTATGGATCCTGCCCAATCCTAGCGGGCGAAATCGCGCGTTCACCCTTGATCAACTGGTGGGCGCGTACCGCCAACTCTATTTAGCAACAGGCGAGCAACCTCACCCTTAAGCCAGGTACCGCCGAAACCACCCCAGCGTCCGGTCCCAGGCCAGCTTGGCCGCGGCCTCGTCGTATCGAGGCGTGGAGTCGTTATGGAAACCGTGGTTGGCGCCGGGATAGATGTACGCCTCATAGGTCTTGCCCGCAGCTTTCAGTGCCTTCTCATAGGCGGGCCAGCCTTCGTTGATGCGGGTATCCAATTCGCCGTAGTGAAGCATCACCGGCGCCTTGATTCGGGCGACATCCTTGGACTCTGGCTGGCGGCCATAAAAAGACAGGGCAGCCCCCAGTTCCGGATAAGCCACGGCCGCCGCATTGACGACGCCACCGCCATAGCAGAACCCGGTGATGCCGACTTTTCCGCTGGTCGCGTCATGCTTCATCAGCCACTCGATGGAGGCGAAAAAGTCATTCATGAGCTTTTCCGGGTCGACGGTCGCCTGCAGCTCCCTGCCTTTGTCATCGTTGCCGGGATAGCCGCCCACCGACGTCAGGCCATCAGGGGCGAGGGCGATGAAGCCTGCCTTGGCCACACGCCGCGCGACATCTTCGATGTAAGGGTTTAGCCCGCGATTTTCATGCACGACCACCACCGCCGGCACCTTGCCGGTGGCTTTCGCCGGGCGCACCAGATAGCCACGGACTTGCTCGTTGCCCTTGGGGGAGGGATAGGTGATGTATTCGGCAACAATGTCCGGGTCAGTAAATTCAACCTGCTCGGCGAGCGCATAATTCGGACTCAGTGCGGCGAGGAGCGCGCTGGCGGTCAAACCACCCAAGGTGAACAACGCCGCCCGATCCAGAAACTCTCGTCGGTTGATCTTGCCGTGGGCGTAGTAGTCGTACAGTTCGAGCAGTTCCGGAGCAAAGTCTTTCGCAGTGAGACGGGTCATCTGTGCGCTTCCTCTTGAGCGGGTCGATAGCTCTGTTGGTTGGACAGGGTGGGCGATACCTATCGAGCGTAGCCGTTCACAAAAAAGAGGCCTCGCAGACTGGGTGAAAACGCGAAGAGGGTGACTCAAGCAAACGCCCGAGATTGTTTGGGGCGCCTGCTTTTGGGTGAGGACGCGGCTGCCTGGAAATTACTGCTATCGATCGCTACAGCTCACCTACTGCCACGCTCTAATCGTCAGGCTGGTAGCTAAGTTTTCACACAATTTGTGGTTGTCGATTTTTTTGAAGTATTTGTTTTTACTAATTATGTAACTCTCAGTAAGTTTTCATAGGCTGCTGTTTTTTAAAGTTAACTGGACAGTCTGTGGCTTTAAGCGGGGAGGTCCAGATTTTTAGCTCTATTTGAACATGTGTAGAATTATTTCAAAGATACAATATGAAACAAATAGTCGGTTGAATTGCAATGTAACGAAATTATAGAAGTATTCTGTTTTCTAACGAGAAAAGTTGATTTTTCTTACGTCGCGGGTAATCGTCTGAGGTCAAAACATGGAGTTCGACGTCATTGTTGTAGGTGCAGGAGCAGTTGGCGGGTCAATCGCGTATGAGTTGTCCGCGCGTGGTTTAAATGTCTGTCGAGTTGGGGAGACTGATCGTACAAATGCAGCATCAAGGGCTGCCGGCGCGATGAATGGATGTTTCGGGGAGGTAACAAGCGGCCTACTGGCAAGTGATTTTGGTCGATTGAAATTAGACATGGACCGACAAGCTCAACACCTGTGGTCAAGTTGGGCGGAGCGTTTGGCAATATCTTCAGGTGATTCCAGTTCGTTGTTTACCGCGATTGGGACCCATGTGCTGCTCAACACCGCCGGCATGGATGAAGTGGACAGCGTTAACTACGACACCATCGAGAGAACCCTTCGTGAGTATGGTGAGCCCTTCGAAATTGTTGATCCACGGAAAATGGAGTGGCTGAAACCCAACCATCTGGTTCGCCCTTTGCGTGGGCTGTACATACCAAACGAGCACTCCGTGAATTCTCATCTTTTGCTGGAGAAACTGGACTCTGCATTTGCCTCCGAGGGCGGCACTCTGAAAAATGAGAACGCCCAACGCGTGTTGGTTGAGGGTGGGGTAGTCACCGGCATTGAGTTAAGCAATGGAGAGGTTCTATGGGCTAAAAAGGTTGTGATTGCGGCAGGCGTTCAATCTTTAGACCTGCTTAGTGATTTCGACGAGCTCGTAAAGAAAATTCCACCGTTGTTCAGTGGATATGGCGTTTCAATTCTCGTGAAAATGCCAAAAGGGGTTGAGTTGCCGAGTTCTGTCATACGGACGCCAAATCGTGCTTTTGCGTGCGGCTTGCACTGTGTCCCTCGTGGGGACGGCGTCCTGTATCTGGGAGCCACTAATATAATTTCCGAGCAGCCTAAACAACAGGCTCTCATATCGGATGTTCAGTTTTTGCTTGACTGTGCTGTTGATCAGTTGAACCTGGACCTTCACGGCGCTGAAATCATTTCCATACAGGTTGGCAACAGACCAATACCGGCAGATGGTTTTCCATTGATTGGCGAGTGCGGCATCGAAGGTCTTTGGCTTGCAACAGGCACCTACCGAGACGGCCTGCACCAATCACCATTGTTGGCGCGGTATATAGCTAACTGCTTGACCGATATAGAGACTCCCGATCTAGATCTCAGTCCTTTCAAACCTGTACGTGCTCCGCTATCTGGCTTTGCCCGCGAGAATACGGTCAGGGAAACGGTACAGCAGATGTTTGCCACAGGATATGAGTATCGTTGGGATATAAAACCTTACTGGTTTCCTTTGCTGGATGAAGGGCTGTCGCGCAATTACGAACAACTTATAAATGACTTGCACCCGTCGTTTACGCCTCCGCCGGAGTTAGTCGCATTCTCCTATCTGTATGAGTCAATTTTGAAAAGACTTTCGCAGTATTACAAGGAGTGGTCATGAGTCTTACGGATCGTGAGTATCTTGCTATTAGTCAAGCGCGGGCCATGTTGCAAGCGTCTGGTATCTGGGACTTGGAAGCAGATTTGAGTTGTCTTATAGATCGCTATATCGAACGGGTAGATAAAAGCCGTGCGCTCAATGAGTTTATGTTAGCGGTTAAAGAGCGCTGTAACCGAATTCCTCTCGGGCATATTGTTGGCATGGTGGAATTTGACGAAATGCCGCTGGTGGTCGGTAGCGGCGTGTTTATCCCCCGCCCTCACAGCCAAATCATTCACAAGTGGCTGGAGACCAGTGCTGCGCTGCGACCGGGAGCAAGTGTTCTCGATTTGTGTGCCGGAAGCGGCGCGATTGGCTTGGCGATCGCACGGCGCAGACCGGATCTGAAAGTGACATGTGTGGAGTTTGATGAGATAGCGATGCAGTACCTCAAACGCAACATTGATCGACTGGCCTGCAAGGGGGGGCAGGTCAATCACTTGCAGGCAGACATTCGCGACAAACAGGCATTTACGCGATTCACAGATCAGGTCGGTTTGATTGTCGCTAATCCTCCGTACGTCCCACAATCCCAAGAATTGTTGCCTGAGTGGAGCGATCACCATCCAAGGGAGTCGGTCTATTCCGGGGCCGATGGGCTTGAACTGATACGGCAAATCATCTCGCTCGCGAACCAGTTACTTAGTCGTGAAGGTTGGCTAGTCATTGAGCATGGCGAGGATCAGGCCAGAGCGGTGCGTGAACTGTTCAAGCAGAGTCAACTCACAAATACGCAAACTGTAATCGATAAGGACGCGTCTGACGCCTCGGGCAGCTCAGTAATGACCATCGGATGCAAATCACATTGATTTTCAGAAAGGAGCTTTAGCTATGGATGTGCAAACCAAACAAGACTGGATGAGCATTCGTCGCGGCAACACCACTGGTGCACTGGGGAAGGCTTACGAGGAAGGGCTTACAGGTTTTACCGTTGCGAGTCGTGTGGGTAAGCACATTACCTTGCAGGACGGAGGTACATTCACAGAGTTTGTTTCCTGTTCGTACTTGGGCTTGGAAACCCACTCTGCATTGATCGATGCCGCACACCTGGCTATGGAAACTTCCGGACTGCACCTGTCGTCTTCTCGAAGTGCAATGCGCCCAAGTTACCTGCCTCAACTGGAAGAGTTGCTTGCTCAGATTTACAGAGGTTGCGGCGTTGCGGTGTTTACTTCTACCAGCAGTGTCCATTTAGGTGTTTTACCGTTGCTGGGGAGTGGTTCGTTGAGTGGGTATCCGGTCAAAAAACGAATCCACTGGCTGATGGACAAAACCGCCCATGCTTCGATGCAGGTGCTTAGGGGGATTTTGGAGCAGTTCGGACCTGTTTCTAGAGTTGAGTCCACCAGCCAGGAATCAATGACCACAGCGCTGAAAGTTTGCACCGACAAAGGTGAAACTCCTGTGCTCTTGATCGATGGAATTGGTTCGATGAGTGGACTTGTACCCATCGCCGAGCTCTCTCGGCAGCTAGAGTCGGCACAGGGATACCTATACGTAGACGATGCTCATGGTATTTCGATCGTCGGACGTCATGGTGCGGGATATGCCTTTTCAGCGGTTGATCACTCATTACCTGCAAATATTATTCTGGCAGGGTCTCTCTCCAAGGCCTTTGGTGGCGCGGGTGGTTTTGTCGTGGTTTCAAATCCACGGGATATTGACGTCATCCGAACCCTGGCGAATCCGCTGATATTTGGTCATTCCATTATGGTACCCATGTTGGCGGCGAACGTTGCCTCGGCGAAAATCCATCTCAGTGAAGAGATCGATATGCTGCAACGGCGACTTTGGGAAAATGTCGCACTTTTAGACTCCCTCACCGACAACCAGTTGCTCAATGCAGGTATCCAGTCACCCGTCAGAGGAGCCTTCTTTGAAACAGAGGAGGCCGGCTTGCAGGCTGCGAGAACCCTGCGTGATCAAGGCATGCTGCTCTTTCCTGTGTTTTACCCAATCATTGCCAAAGGCAAAGCGATGCTGCGTTTTGCAATTTCAGCAGACCACAGTGGCAAAGACATCAAGTTATTGGGGGCAGCTCTCGGGGTGATGACGAGCAAGGGGTTATGTACGCCGGCTATCAACGAGTGGGACCACGCCTGACTGGCGACTCTTTTCCAGATATTGGCTAACGGAGGTGCAAAAGATGAAACAACAGGGACAGTTATCACAGACAGGCACGTCTAACATTTTGCAGCCGCAGCGGGAGCGGCTTGATTCGATAAATTTGCAAGTCGTCGACCTGCTTTCTGAGCGAATGAAAGTGTGCATGGACATTGCCGAACTCAAAGCCGTCCATGGCATTGCGATGATGCAACCCGGACGAATTTCCTACGTGCTCGATATGATTAAGACTAGATCGGAAGCGGTAGGATTGAGGCCGGAATACACCGAGTCGATATTCAAATTGATTATAGAAGAGACGTGTATTCAGGAAGACGTCCTGATCAATCAGTGCTTGGCCTCGGGGCGACACTCATGAAAATATTACTGATTGATAACTTTGATTCCTTCACCCAGAACATCGCTCAGTATTTGTATGAGGTGACAGGTATTTGCGCGGATGTAGTCAAGAATACCCTTCCGTACAATGAATTGGGCATCGAAAATTATGACGCTGTAGTGCTGTCGCCCGGTCCAGGGCACCCCGGACAGGAGGGAGATTTTGGTGTGTGCGGTGACGTCATCCTCCGTTCTCCTGTCCCGTTACTTGGTATTTGTCTAGGACACCAAGGCATCGCTCAGTTTCTTGGGGGGACGGTGGGGTACGCTCCCAACCCTGTGCATGGCTACCGCAGTCGGATTACTCATTCAGGTAAAGGGCTCTTTCGAGATCTGCCGGAACAGTTCGAGGTTGTCAGATACCATTCGTTGATGTGTACGAGCCTACCAGCAGAGCTCCAATGTACCGCCTGGACGTCTGAAGGTGTGGTCATGGCAATCGAACATATCACTAGACCGGTTTGGGGTGTCCAGTTCCACCCCGAATCCATCGATTCAGAATATGGTCATGCGCTATTGAGCAACTTTATACGCATGGCACTGGAACATAACGTCAGTGCTAGAGCTCATTTAGAGTCCGACACGGAATGTACGTCATCAAAAGATGCATACGTCGCAGTAGGGGGGATGCTGAATATGCAGCTTTCCTACCGCGAGTTTTCCGAATGCACGGATCCATCAGCAGTATTTTCAACGCTCTATGCAGATGATGGTTGTGCTTTTTGGTTGGATTGCGAGAAGTCGGAAAGACCTAATGCCCGCTACTCGATCATGGGTAGTGGAATGGCGCAAGGAGCGATAAGGCTTGAGTACGATGTCAACGATGAGTGCCTGAAACTTGAGGGCCCCAAGGGCAAAAAAAGCATCAAAGGAGACTTTTTTACACTGATTGCACAAATCTTCGAAGCTGTGCAGGTGGCAACCCCGCAGTACTTGCCGTTTGTTTTCAAGGGCGGTTTTGTTGGCTACCTCGGTTACGAATTGAAAGCACTGGCGGGTGGACGCAAAATTTACCGTTCGATTTATCCGGATGCTTCATTCATGTTTGCGCCGCATTTCTTTGTCTTTGATCATCATGAAGACAAGGCCTATGAATGCCTGATGACTGCGACTGGCGATGCTGTGGAATGGCCATCCTTACCTGATTTTCTCCATCGTAATGATGAGCCAGTTGGTCATTGCAGTTCGTTTATTCCAGGTGCTGTAGATCAGCTGAAGCTCTCGCTTGAGGACGGGCCAGATGAGTACATCAGTAAGATCAATCAATCTCTCAAGTACATCACCGATGGGGAGTCTTACGAGATCTGCCTGACCAATAGGGCAAAAATGGCTTACAGCGGTGCGCCTTTGACTGCTTATTGGCGAATGCGCCAGGCTAGCCCCGTACCCTACGGTGCCTACCTCTCGTTTGCAGGATTTTCAGTATTAAGCGCTTCGCCCGAAACCTTTCTCAGAATCGATGACAGCGGATTGATCGAGTCCAGACCAATAAAGGGAACCAGGCCGCGTAGTAAACAATTCGCAGAGGACCAAGTACTGCGGGATGAGCTACGTAGCTCGGCCAAGGACAGGGCCGAGAACCTGATGATTGTAGATTTGGTGCGCCATGATTTGAATCAAGTGTGCCGTCCAGGGAGCGTTCATGTTCCTGAGATTTTCTCAGTGGAAAGCTTTTCCTCGGTCCACCAACTTGTCTCAACAGTTCGTGGGCACCTTCGCTCGGATATTTCAACGATCGAAGCTATTCGAGCCTGCTTCCCAGGAGGCTCAATGACGGGAGCTCCGAAGAAACGCACGATGGAAATTATTGACGTATTGGAGTCCTCTGCCCGTGGTGTCTACTCAGGCGCATTAGGATGGTTATCTTTCAGTGGTGGAGCGGAGCTGAGTATTGTCATCCGAACAGCAGTGCTCCAGGGTAACGAGGCGAAATTTGGAATTGGTGGCGCGATTGTTGCGCACTCCGATCCACAGCAAGAGCTTGAAGAAACTTTGGTCAAGGCTAGCGTGCCTTTTTACAGTTTTGTCGCAGGGAGCGAATCATGATGAGCAACACGGTTGTCGTGTTGGGGGGAGCGGGTTTGGTTGGCTCATTGATCAGCCGCATTCTTATGCAATATGGATACGATGTCCGGGTGGTGGATCGCAGGCCTTCCGAACAGGAAAGTGGCTTCTATGAAGTCGATGTCACAAGTCCGTTCAGCAACACCGGGCACATCTTCCAAGGGGCGGTGGCAGTGGTCTTTGCGTTGCCCGAAAACGTGGCTATCCGGGCAATACCTTGGGTTGTTGGCTCCGTTTCGAACGATGTTGTATTCATACCGACTTGTTCTGTTCAGGAACCTTTTTACAGAGCATTGAAGAATGCTTCGTCCCGGCAGCCTTTCGTCGGAGTCAATCCGATGTTTTCACCCAAGCTCTCCGTTCAGGGACGCACCGTCGCAATTTGTCTGGAAGATGGTGACTCGCCTTCGACTTTCATCGAACAGCACCTGATGGGGGCTGGGATGAAGATAAAGCGAATGACACCGGCGGCCCATGATGAGCTCATGGCGCTATGTCAGGCGCTGCCCCATGCCGCAATTCTCGGTTTCGGTTTGGCGTTGGCAAGGTCTTCACTTGATCTGGAAAGCGCTCTTGAAGTGATGCCACCACCGATGCGGACAATGATGGCGTTGCTATCCCGGGTTCTGGTCAATCCGCCTGAAGTCTACTGGGACATACAACTAGAAAATGACCAGGCTAACCACCAGCGCGTCGCGCTGGCGGAAGGGATGGAACGCTTGATGAATAATGTCTCTAATCAGGATTTTGACGAGTTCAGACGTGACTTACAGGGCGTTTCAAATGCTTTGGGTAGTCGTTTGAACTCGGGCGCCGTTGATTGTCAGCACGTTTTTTCATTACTGAACTGACCGAGTCCTCGCCATGGAAGCGCGCTGGGTTCGTTTCACGGGTGCATTGCGAAATCTCCCGTGAATACTTTGAGGAGATAAGGAGTTTGGCTGATGTCGTTAATAAGTGAAACAGCGCAACACAAAGCAAAATCAAAACGATGGTCAGCCCTAAGCGTGCTAATGCTGCCAGTACTACTGGTGACCGTAGACAATACGGTGCTTGGATTCGCGTTACCAAAGATTGCCGAGGCCCTGAGTCCGAGCGCTAGTCAGCAGTTATGGATGATCGATGCCTATTCGCTGGTATTGGCGGGATTACTGGTGTCGATGGGAAGTCTGGGCGATCGAATTGGTCATCGTAAGTTGTTACTGGCCGGGTCTTTGGGTTTTGTCATTGTGTCGGTGCTGACGGCCTATTCCCATACGGCCATGCAACTGATTGCCGGGCGAGCGTGCATGGGGATTTTCGGTGCGATGTTGATGCCCTCTACTTTGGCATTGATACGTTCGGTGTTTCTGGATCGAGAGGAGCGCAGAGTAGCTGTCGCGATCTGGGCAACAACGCTGACGGTAGGATCAGCACTCGGTCCTTTGGTCGGTGGGGTTTTGCTGGAGTTTTTCAGCTGGGAGGCGATTTTCTTATTGGCGATACCCGTATTGGTGCCGTTGTTGGTATTGGGGCCGGTGTTGTTGCCCGAGTCCGAGAAAGACTGTTCAGGGCCATTGGATCCGCTAAGCATCCTGCAATCGATGGTTGCCCTCAGTGCCATCGTTTATGGCATTAAACACAGCGCCAGTCATGGTCTCGACTGGATGGCGCTGACAGCATTTGTAATCGGCGCGGTTGCTGGATGGATGTTTGTGCATCGGCAGTTACGTCTGCCTGTGCCGCTGATGGACCTGAGCCTGTTCCGAAGTGGCACCTTTAGCGGCTCCGTACTCATCAATCTGATGAGCCTCGCGTTCCTCGTCGGCTTTGTATTCTTCACCACTCAGTTCTTACAGATCGTCCTTCAGATGTCACCGTTGAATGCCAGCTTTGCGTTAGTACCTGGTCAGATCATGGCGATCGTAGTGGGAATGGCAGTCGTGCCTGTAGCGCGGCGAGTACCGGTGCATGTGCTGGTACCGATTCTGATGGCGTTTGCTGGGGCGGCGTTTTTGCTGGTCGCCAGCATCGGCAGCAGTCTGACCGTTCTGGTGGTGGCTTTTGCCTTGCTGAACATTGGCGTGGGCGCGATCGCGACGGTATCCAACGATGTGATTTTGTCGGCTGCACCACCGGAAAAGGCGGGTGCGGCGTCGGCCATTAGTGAAACAGCCTATGAAGTGGGCGTGGTTTTGGGGACGACGGTGCTCGGTGGTCTCGTCACTGCCTACTATCGCGGTGCATTGCAGCTGCCGGGCTTTTTGAGCGAGGTGCAGACGATGCTGGCAAGTGAGACGCTATCGGGTGCTAATCATGTAGCGGTGCAGTTGTCGCAAGGTCAAGCACAAGCGCTGATGGAGCAGGCGGGAAGTGCCTTCGAGGGTGGAATTAATCTGGTTTCGTGGGTGACGTTCGGCTTGGCACTCATGGCGATTTTAATTGCCTGGCGCGCTCTGCGGATACCGAAGACGAAGCTTGCTGAAGGGCAGTGATCGAAAACGAGCGTCGGGCCGTTTGCCACACAGCCCGACTGTTTCAGTGCTCGCAGTTACCATGCAGATTCCAGGTTTTCACCCAGTCTGCTCAGCCTCTTTTTACGCCCTCGACTGCTTATACACGCGTCGGAATTTATGCAGCAGCGGTTCGGTGTAACCATTGGGTTGTGCACATGCCTCGAACACCAGTGCGCAGGCCGCTTGAAACGCAACTGACTGCTCGAAGTCCGGCGCCATTGGCGTGTAGATCGGATCACCGGCGTTCTGCTGATCAACGACCCGCGCCATGCGCTGCAAAATCTCGACGGTTTGATCCTTGGTGATCACCCCGTGTCGCAGCCAGTTGGTCATGTGCTGGCTGGATATGCGCAAGGTCGCGCGATCTTCCATCAACCCTACGTTATGGATGTCGGGCACCTTCGAGCAGCCAATGCCTTGCTCGACCCAACGCACCACATACCCCAGCAAACCTTGCGCGTTGTTTTCGACTTCCTGCCGAATCTCATCGGCCGACCAGGACGGGGCAGTGACGACCGGCACGTTGAGCAAGCCGTCCAGAAGTGCCGGGCTGGCGGCACCGAAGTCCGTTGTTTCAAGGGACGTCTGCACCGAGCGCACGTTGACCTGATGGTAATGCAGCGCGTGCAAGGTGGCGGCGGTCGGTGAGGGCACCCACGCGGTATTCGCGCCCGCTTTGGGGTGGGCGACTTTTTGTTTGAGCATATCGGCCATCCGGTCCGGCATGGCCCACATGCCTTTACCGATCTGCGCTCGCCCACGCAATCCACAGTCCAGACCGACGAGCACGTTGTTGCGCTCATAGGCCTCGATCCACGGGGTGTTTTTCATGTCGCCCTTGCGCAGCATCGCGCCCGCTTCCATGGCGGTGTGCATCTCGTCGCCGGTGCGATCCAGGAAACCAGTGTTGATGAACGCGACCCGTGAGGAGGCTGCTGCGATGCAGGCCTTGAGGTTGACGCTGGTGCGCCGCTCCTCGTCCATGATGCCCATTTTCAACGTATGACGTTCGAGTTGGAGCAGGTCTTCGATGCGGCTGAACAACTGCTCGGCGAAGGCCACTTCGGCGGGGCCGTGCATTTTCGGTTTGACGATGTAGACGCTACCGGTGCGGGAATTGCCGCGGCGTTGCAGATCATGCAGGGCAATCAGGCTGGTGATGACGCCGTCGAGAATGCCTTCCGGAATTTCCAGTCCGCCGTTGTCGAGAATCGCCGGACTGGTCATCAGGTGTCCGACGTTGCGGATGAACAGCAACGAACGCCCGTGCAGCGACAGTGAGTTGCCATCGGCTGCGGTGTACTCGCGGTCCGGGTTCAGCTTTCGTGTGATGGTTTTACCGTTTTTCTCCAGGTCCTCTTTCAGGTCGCCCTTCATCAAGCCCAGCCAGTTGCGGTACACCTGCACCTTGTCATCGGCGTCGACGGCCGCGACCGAGTCCTCACAATCAATGATGGTCGAGAGGGCTGCTTCAATCAGCAGGTCCTTGACCCCAGCGGCGTCGGCCTGACCGATGACACTCTGCCGGTCGATCTGAATCTCGACGTGCAGATCGTTGTTTTTCAGCAGAATGGCCGTGGGATCAGCGGGCGAACCCTGGTAGCCGATGTACTGCGCGGCGTTCGATAAACCGGTTTGGCTGCCGTCATTCAACGTGGCTTGCAGTGTGCCGTTGTCGATCCGGTAACGCGCCACCTCGGCATGGAAACCGCTGCTCAAAGGGAACGCCTGATCCAGGAAACCACGGGCAAACGCGATGACTTTCGCCCCGCGCACCGGGTTGTATGTCCGGCCCGGTTCGGCGCCGCCGTCATTGGAAATCACATCGGTGCCGTACAGTGCGTCATACAGCGATCCCCAGCGCGCATTCGCGGCATTCAGTGCATAACGTGCGTTGACGGCCGGGACAACCAGTTGCGGCCCGGCCTGGACACTGATTTCCGTATCGACGTTGGCTGTGCTGACCTTGACGTCTGCGGGTTGCGGTTGCAGGTAACCAATACCGCTCAGGAAGTTGCGATAGGCCGGCATGTCCGTCACCGGACCCGGGTGGGCGCGGTGCCAGGTGTCCAGTTCGGTTTGCAGGCGATCCCGTTCGGCCAGCAGCGCACGGTTAATCGGCGCCAGTTCATGCACCAGTGCAGCGAAACCACCCCAGAACGCTTGAGGGGCCAGGCCGGTTCCCGGCAGCACGTCCAGATCAACGAAACGTTGCAAGACAGGCGCGACCTTGAGGCCTTGGCAGATCACGAATTCGGTCACTTTTTGCATCTCCATCACACAGTGTTATCGAGCGCTGAACGGCGCCCGGCTCAATTCAGTTCAGGCATTGCGCGCCGGCTTTGGCCACTTGTGCGTCCTGCTCGGCTTTGACACCGGACACCCCGACCGCGCCGATCACCTGGCCGTCGACGATGATCGGCACGCCGCCTTCAAGGGACGTCAGCAAGGGCGCCGACAAAAAGGCATGGCGACCGCCGTTAACCATTTCTTCATAGCCCTTCGACTCACGCCGACCCAGCGCCGAGGTGCGGGCCTTTTCGGTGGCGATGTAGGCGCCAATCGGAGCGCAACCGTCTAGGCGTTCGAGGGCCAGAGGATGGCCGCCGTCATCGACAATCACGATGGTCACGGCCCATTGGTTGTTCTGCGCTTCGGTGCGTGCAGTCGCGAGGATTTGGCTGACTTCGGTCTGGCTCAGTACGGCTTTGCTTTTCATGGGGGGATTCTCCGGGGTTCGGTTAAGGCAACGCGGCTTCGACCAGTTCGATCCAGTGCCTGACAGGGGTTCGGCCCGCACCGTCAAGGTGGGACTGACAGCCGATATTGGCAGTGACAATGACTTCGGGATGTCCGCTTTCCAGCGCATTGAGCTTGTTGTCGCGCAGTTGCCGGGACAGTTCGGGTTGGGTCAGCGAGTAGGTGCCCGCCGAGCCGCAGCACAGGTGACTGTCGGCAACAGGCGTGAGGTTGAAGCCCAGACTCGTCAGAATCGCTTCCACCGCCCCCCCTAGTTTCTGCGCGTGCTGCAAGGTGCAGGGGCAATGGAAGGCCAGGCGTTGGTCGCTGTGGACGCCGAGTTTTTCCAGCGGCTCATCGCGCAACACCTCGACCAGATCCTTGGCCAGTGCACTGACCTTTTTCGCCTTCTCGGCATAGGCCGGGTCGGTGCTGAGCAGGTGACCATAGTCCTTGATGAAGGCACCGCAACCGCTGGCGGTTTGCACGATGGCTTCGGCACCGTTTTCAATGCTCGGCCACCACGCATCGATATTGCGGCGGGCGCGATCCAGGCCGGCCGCCTGAGCGTCGAGGTGATAATCCACGGCGCCGCAGCATCCGGCTTCGCGAGCTGCCGTCACGCTGATCCCCAGTCGATCCAGTACCCGCGCGGCGGCCGCGTTGGTATTGGGTGACAGGCTCGGTTGCACGCAACCTTCGAGCATCAGCACCTGCCGGGTGTGGCGTGTGACCGGGCGTGGCTTGGCCGGATAGACGCGGCGAGGCAACTTTATCTGCAAGGTGTTGGGCAACAACGCCCGGAACACCTGACCGCTGCTGACCAGCCCTTTGAACAGCGCCGGATTGGGTACGACGCTGCGCAGTCCTTCACGCAACAAGCGCTGACCGAGTGGACGCGGCACCGCCGCATCGACCACCGCCCGGCCGATGTCCAGCAAGTTGTGGTAGTCGACGCCGGAAGGGCAGGTGGTTTCGCAGTTACGGCAGGACAGGCAGCGATCCAGGTGCTGTTGGGTCTTCTGCGTGACTTCGTTGCCTTCCAGAACCTGCTTGATCAGGTAGATGCGCCCCCGCGGTCCATCCAGTTCATCGCCCAGCAATTGATAGGTCGGGCAGGTGGCATTGCAGAAACCGCAGTGCACGCAGGTACGCAGGATGCTTTCGGCTTCTTCGGCGCGGGGCAGTTGGCGGGCGTGTTCGCTCAAGGTGGTCTGCATGGGTCAAAGCTCCGCGTACAGGCGCCCGGGGTTGAAGATGCCCCGGGGATCGAGTTGTTGCTTCAAGTTCCGGTGGTAGCGCATCAATGCGTCAGGCAACGGTTGAAACGGGCTGTCGATCAGGCCATGGGTGTAGCAGGTCACATGCCCGCCGACTTCTTCCACGATCGAGCGAATGAACGCTGCCTCTGCGTCAGATTTGAGCCAGCGCTGCGCACCGCCCCAATCGAGCAGCTGACGGCCAGGCAAGGAAAGCCGAGGCGTGTTGTGTGGGACGGACAGGCGCCAAAGTGCCTGGTCCTCATCGAAGAAGCTCAATCGATGCTCGTTGAGATCATTCCAATATGAAGCGTCCAGCAACTCGCCGCCGAGCCGGTCATGAGCCGCCGCCACCGAGCCTTCGCCCCCCTCAAGCCGCAGGTGCAGACGCTCGCCATCGTGGCACGCGGCGCTGATCGGCAACGGTTGCTGGCCCCATTCGGCGAGGCGCAGCAAGGCGCGATCGCTGTCCATGTCCAGGCTGATGCTTAAAACTTGACGCGGTTTGGGCAGGACCTTGAGCGAGACTTCGGTGACCACGCCGAGCGAGCCATAACTGCCGGCCATCAAGCGTGACAGATCGTAGCCGGCGACGTTTTTCATGACTTCGCCACCGAAGCGTAAATGCTTGCCATGACCGGTGATGACCCGTGTCCCGAGGACGAAGTCCCTGACGGACCCGGACCAGGGGCGCCGTGGTCCCGACAGCCCGCTGGCGATCATGCCGCCGACCGTCGCGCCGTCGCCGAAGGAGGGCGGTTCGCAGGGCAACATCTGCTGCGCTGCGTCCAGCACTTCAGCCAGTTCTGCCAACGGGGTGCCGCAGCGGGCGGTGATCACCAGCTCGGTTGGGTCGTAGCTGACGATGCCTCGGTGGCTGCGCGTGTCGAGCACTTCGCCCGCCACGATGCGTCCAAGAAACGCCTTGCTGTTGGAGCCTTGAATGCGCAACGGCGTGGCGTTTTGCAGCGCCTGGTTGACCTGCTCCAGCAGCGAGGCGCTGTCGTCGATATCGTGTTCGCTGCGCATCAGAAACGCTCCAGTTCAGGGAAGGGCATCTGACCCAAATGAACGTGCATGGCGCCAAACTCGGCGCAGCGGTGCAGCGTCGGAATGTTCTTGCCGGGGTTGAGCAAACCACTCGGATCGAAGGCGGCTTTGACGGCATGGAACACGGTTAATTCGTCGCTATTGAACTGCGCACACATCTGATTGATTTTCTCCCGGCCCACGCCGTGTTCACCGGTAATGCTGCCGCCGACCTTCACGCACAATTCAAGGATCTTGCCGCCCAGGGCTTCAGCGCGATCGAGTTCGCCCGGTTGGTTGGCATCGAACAGAATCAGCGGGTGCATGTTGCCGTCACCGGCATGGAAAACGTTGGCCACCCTCAGGTCGTACTCGGCCGACAACGCGGCGATGGCGTGCAGCACACCGGGCAGCTCGCGGCGCGGGATCGTCCCGTCCATGCAGTAATAATCCGGTGAGAGACGGCCCACCGCCGGAAAGGCATTCTTGCGTCCGGCCCAGAAGCGCACGCGTTCGGCTTCGTCGCGGGCCTGGCGCACTTCGGTGGCGCCGGCCTGTTCCAGCACCTGGCGCACGCGGTCGCAGTCATCATGAACGTCGGCTTCAACGCCATCGAGCTCGCACAGCAGAATGGCTTCGGCGTCGACCGGATAACCGGCGTGGATAAAGTCTTCGGCGGCGCGAATGGCCAGGTTGTCCATCATCTCCAGACCGCCGGGGATGATGCCGGCGGCAATAATGTCACCCACCGCGCGGCCGGCCTTCTCGACGGAATCGAACGCCGCCAGCAGCACTTTGGCAGTCTGGGGTTTTGGCAGCAGTTTGACCGTGACCTCGGTGATGACACCGAGCATGCCTTCGGAACCGGTGAACAACGCCAGCAGATCGAAGCCCGGAGAATCGAGCGCTTGCGAGCCCAGGGTCAGGTGTTCGCCGTCTACGGTGAGGATGTCGACCTTGAGCAGGTTGTGCACGGTCAGCCCGTACTTCAGGCAATGCACGCCACCGGCGTTTTCCGCCACATTACCGCCGATAGAACAGGCGATCTGCGAGGAAGGGTCCGGCGCGTAATACAAACCAAACGGCGCTGCAGCCTGGGAAATCGCCAGGTTACGCACCCCAGGCTGAACTCGGGCCGTACGGGCGGCAGCGTCGATGTGCAGAATGTTGTTGAAGCGCGCCATCACCAGCAGCACGCCTTTTTCCAGCGGCAATGCACCGCCGGACAAACCCGTGCCGGCACCTCGGGCGACCACCGCGACCTGCCGTTCATGGCAGAGCCGAAGCACGCCTTGCACCTCGTCGATGTGGCGCGGCAGCACCACCAGCATGGGCGTTGTGCGGTAAGCAGAAAGTCCGTCGCATTCGTACGGTTTGAGCTCTTCCTGTTGATGCAGGACTTCCAGATCCGGCCACTGCGTGTGCAGGGCCTGTAGCAAGGCAGCTCTGTCGACATCAGGCAAGACGCCGTCGACGCGCTCATCGTAAAGAATGTTCATAGTCGGTTGACGACCCTCAGTTGTTTTTATAGGAGGTCTGTGTCCGTTTACCACTGACTTGCATCATTGGCCTGAGGCGTTCTACTGTCTATGTGTTGTTTGGCTGGTCGAACCAGTTTTTTAATCGATGGTTTTTTATTTTTTCAAAAAAATGTTTTTAAAACATAAGCTTATGTTTGTGCTTGAACATTTGTGTTTTTGGCAGTGAGACTGGTCATACCAGTTGGAGAGTCGATGGAAAGGGCAGAAACGAGCCGTAATCCACAAGTCGCAGACGTGGTCTGTGAACGCATCGAACGGCTGATCGTGGACGGGGTACTCAAGACCGGGCAGCTGTTGCCCTCGGAGCGTCGTCTGACCGAAAAGCTTGGCGTTTCCCGCACGGCACTTCGCGAGGGCCTCAAGCTGTTGCGCGCTCGCGGGATTATCAAGACAGAGCAGGGCAAAGGTTCATTTGTTGCCGATCTTTCGGGACACGGTGCCGCGTCGCCGCTGATGCACTTGTTCAGCTCACAACCCCGCACGCTCTACGATTTGTTCGAAGTCCGCAGCCTGCTCGAAGGCGAGTCCGCACGTCTGGCGGCGTTGCGCGGAACCGACGCCGATTTCGTCCTCATCACCCGCAGCTACGAGGCGTTACTCAACGCCCATAGCCGTTCGCTGGAAGCGTCCGAACACGCCCGGCTCGATCACGCGTTCCACCTGGCGATTTGTGAGGCCTCGCACAACCCGGTGCTGGTGCAGACCTTGCGCTCGCTGACGGACTTACTGCTCAACACGGTGTTTGCCTCGGTCAACAACCTTTATCACCGCGAACCGCAAAAGCGTCAGATCGACCGTCAACATGCGCGACTCTACAACGCCGTCACCGGCCGTATGCCGGAACAGGCACGCAAGGCGGCCATCGCGCACATCCAGAGCATCTGCGAGAACCTCAAGGAAATCGAAAGCGAGGAGCAGCGGTTGGTTCGGGCCATGCTGCGACTTGAGGGGTGGGCGTAAGGGCCGGGTCTTTAGGCAGAGCTACGGGGGGCTTTGATTGGGTGTATATCCGTTTCTGCGGTAACGGCGGCTGGCGGTTTCGCTCTTACAGCGAGCCACTTGGAAGAGCCCCAAGTAACCAAGGGCTCTTGCCCCTGGCGTACGGCCCTTCGCTTAGGCTCAGGGTTCCCTCGCTCCGGTCCTGCTCCGTGGGCCCGCCGCCATCGGCCATCCATGGCCGGGGGCGGCTAACCCGGCATCCATGCCGGGTTACCCACTGCGCAGAACCTCCGCTCGGCCTCTCGAGGGGGCGACTACCGCAAAAGCAAAAGCGAGGCGGCTACCGGCCGGACTGTTTCCTCAACGCCTGCGCGTGTTGATCGTTCCCACGCTCCGCGTGGGAATGCATCCCGTGACGCTCCGCGTCACCAGTGCGCAGGACTCAAGCCTTGCGTCGATAGTGGAACGCGGAGCGTGGGAATGCTCAGTGTGGGAACGGCTCCTGTAGATCTTGCTTTGGCTTTTGATCTTGATCTGCCCCGTCGGAAGGCCGAGCGCAGGTTCTGCGCAGTGGGCACCGCGGCAAGGATGCCGCGGTAGCCGCCCCCGGCCATGGATGGCCGATGGTGGCGGGCCCACGGAGCAGGACCGGAGCGAGGGCATGCCGAGCCTAGGCGAGGCACCGTACGTCAGGGGCACGAGCGTTTGGTTACTTGGCGCTTCTCCAAGTGACCCGCCGTAAGGGCGGAACCCTAGGTAGCCGTTACTGTAAAACGGATATGGCCCCATCCCCTCCCGAACTACATCAATTCAATGCCCACCAACAACCATATGACTGAACGGCGCCACATACGCCTGCAACGTCACCAAACCACCGACCAGAATGGCCAGGATGATCGAGTGGAAAAACACATAACGCAGGATTTCCCCTTCATGTCCGTACCAGCGGGTGGCGGTGGAGGCCACCACGATCGACTGCGCGTCGACCATCTTGCCCATGACCCCGCCGGAACTGTTGGCGGCGGCCATCAACACCGGGCTGAGGCCCAATTGCTCCGCGGTTACCCGTTGCAAGCCACCAAACAGCACGTTTGACGCCGTATCCGAGCCGGTCAACGCCACGCCGAGCCAGCCGAGCAGGGTGCCGAACATGGGGTAAAAGATACCCGTCGCGGCGAAGGCCAGGCCCATGGTCGCGTCCAGGCCCGAGTAGCGGGTGAGAAAACCGAGGGCGAGCATGGCGGTAATGGTGATCAGTGAATAGCGCACCACCCACAGCGTTCGCACGTACTGTTTGATCAGTTGCGGAATGGAATAGCCCATCAGCAACCCGCCGAGGATCGCCGACAGCAGGATGCCGCTACCGGTGCTGGTGAACCAAGTGAACTTGTACACCGCGTCCTCGGTTTTAGGTGCGGGCACTACAGGCGGGACCTTCTCGATCTGCTGGTGGATCGTGGTGAAAGTCACGATCGGAGCGAAGATCGGGTTCGCTTCGCGCACCGGTTTGCCTTGAGGGTCGAGCTTGGCCGAATTGGTGGCCGGATCAATCGCCGGACGGGTATCGAACATGTTTTTGAAGCCCTGGGTGCCCCAGGCGAACACGAACACAGTGAGGATGATCCACGGCATCCATGCGCGCATCACCGCAGGCTTGGCATCGCTGGCAAAGGCCGCGCTGGCGACGGGTTTTTCGTCATGCTCTTCGGCAATTTTGGAGTTGTCGACGCGCCCGGACAGCGCAGCGGAGGTATGCACGGTGGCGGGTTTCCAGACTCTGAGGAAACCGGTCAGGCAGGCCATGGAAATCAGCGCGGCAATCACGTCCACCAGCATCGGCCCGTGGTAGTTGGACACCAGGAACTGCGGCACGGCGAAACTGACACCGGCCACCAGAATCGGCGGCCAGATTTCCAGCATCTTGCGCCAGCCGGCGAAGGCCCAGATCAACCAGAACGGCACGATCACCGAGAAGAACGGCAATTGCCGGCCGACCATCATCGACAGCTCCATTTCATCCAGCCCGGTCACCTTGGCCAGGGTGATGATCGGCGTGCCCAGCGCACCGAACGCCACGGGCGCGGTGTTGGCGATCAACGCCAGGCCAGACGCGGCCAGTGGCGAGAAGCCCAACCCGATCAGAATCGCCCCGGTCACCGCCACCGGCGTACCGAAGCCTGCGGCCCCTTCGAAGAAAGCACCGAAGCAGAAAGCAATCAGCAGCAATTGCAGGCGTCGATCGTCGGTGATGCGCGCCAGGGAATCCTGCAGCACTTTGAACGAGCCGTTCTCGGTGGTCAGCCGATGCAGGAAGATGATGTTGAGCACAATCCAGCCAATGGGCAGCAAGCCGTTGGCGGCGCCGTACAGTGCGGCCGAGCCGGCCATGTTCGCCGGCATGCCGAAGGCGAAGATCGCGATCACCAGCGCAGACGCCAGGGCCATCAATGCGGCCAGATGCGCCTTGATATGAAAAAACGCCAGGGCTGCCAGCATCACCACGACCGGCACTGCTGCCATGAGGGTTGAAAGTATCGGGTTACCGAACGGATCGTAGATTTGCTGCCAGACCATGTTCCACCTCTGCTTTTTATTGTTGGGAGTGCAGACCCCATGGGGGCGGTGGCTTCTAGTATAGGTGGCATTACGCCGCTGTCCTGGCAGGCCTTTGAGTGGGCCGCACTGAGCTAACATGGCCAATGGGTAAATGCGCTACTCGGACTTCAACGACGGGAGAAATGCAGCCATGACTGAACGCCATATGCACCACAAGGAAACGCTGTCGAACGGATGCAAGATCGAGGTCAAAGCCGAGATATTGAGGGACGGCTCGCTGAAGATGTTCATCGGTGTTTACCGGCCGGACGGCACGGTTATCGAGGAGGACAACAAACCATCCCCGCATCTGCTCGACATGGAAGACGCCTTTGACTGGGGAATCAAAAGCGCAAGGGACGTCGGGAACGGTCAAAGAACCCTGTAATGCCGGGCTTTGGACACCCTCATGAAGAAGGCGACAACCACCATGAAGAAAGAGCAGGTCGGTGCTAAGGAAGAAGAGGGGGGCGCTTCGGCCTCTCAGCGGATAGACGCGCGAATCAAGGAGCTGGGCGATTGGCGGGGCGAAACGCTCGCTCGGGTCCGAACGCTCATCCAGCAGGCCGACCCCGACGTGGTCGAGGAATGGAAGTGGCGGGGGGTTCCAGTGTGGTCGCACGCCGGAATCATCTGCACCGGCGAGACATACAAGCAGGTCGTGAAGCTGACGTTTGCCAAGGGCGCCTCGCTGGAAGACCCTTGCGGCCTCTTCAACGCCAGCCTCGAAGGCAACACCCGACGTGCCATTGATTTGCATGAGGGCGACACGCTTGAGGAGAAAGCCTTGAAGGCGCTGATCCTCGCCGCCGTGGCGCTCAACCTATCGACAGCGGCCGCTCGCAGCAAACCGGCTGCGAAATCCTGATTCGTCTTCGCCGACCTGTCCGTCGAAAAGCACTCTGATGAGATGACCTCTATTGATGTCTCTCGTCATGAGCTTTGAAGTGCGTTGTCGTACAACAATGTTTGAACTTCAAAACCTCCATATCCTGCTGGCTACACCCGATAAATTCAAACGTTATGTGGCCCACAGGCTACGTCCTCTGGACGTAATCAGAATTCTGGCGGGCAGCCTTTGTCGAGACGAACGGCAATTTTTCAGATTGACAGCCCGGTAGTGAACTCGATATAAAAGACACGGTTGTACGACGACAGACGATCATCGACTGTTAAACACTAAAAATAAAAACGAGTGTCGGCCCCATCATGAATTCAACCCGCCTGCGCGCCTCCCTGATTGCCGCTTCTTATGGTTCGACCTCGACTGTTTGCCCATCCCCACGGTCAGGCCTGTCACATACAACTGTCCCACCAAACGCCCGATAGCTCTTGCCAAATGTCCAACTCCAGCCGCTGAGCATGGAGTACCCATTTTCGAGCCCGCAATACAGTGGCGTGGACCCATCGCGTTTTGTCGATGCTCTACGACACCATTGATCTCGCTTGAAACCGAGAGATCATCACCATAATCCAACAATAAAGTGATGCCATGAATCTGAACGAGCCCATCAATCCGCAACGAATCGGCCAGGCCGTCGGCAAGTACCGCTGGACGATCTGCGCGCTGTTGTTTTTTGCCACCACCGTCAATTACCTGGACCGCCAGGTACTGAGTCTGTTGGCGCCGGATCTGTCGACGCAATTTGGCTGGAGTAACACCGATTACGCGAACATCGCCTCTGTCTTTCAGTTTGTGTACGCGATTTCCATGCTGTTCGCCGGCCGCTTCGTTGACAAGATCGGCACCAAGAAGGCCTATGTGATAGCGATCGGCATCTGGTCGACCGGCGCGATCATGCACGCCTTTGCAGAGCCGATGGGCGAGGGTATTGCCGGCATCAGCAGCGCCTTGGGCCTTGCCGTCATCCCTGTTTCGATCGCAGGTTTCATGCTGGCGCGCGCTGTGCTGGCGATCGGCGAAGCGGGTAACTTCCCGATTGCGATCAAGGCCACCGCCGAATATTTCCCGAAGAAGGAACGTTCCTTCGCCACTGGTATCTTCAACTCCGGCGCCAATGTGGGCGCGGTGCTGGCGCCGATCAGCGTGCCACTGATTGCCGGCCTGTGGGGCTGGGAAGCGGCGTTCATCGTGATCGGTGCGTTGGGCTTCATTTGGGTGGCGGTGTGGATTGCGCTGTACGAAAAACCAGAGCAGCAAAAACGCCTGTCGGTGCAAGAGCTGGCCTACATCCGCAGCGATCAGGGTGCGCAAGCACTCACCGGCACAGACTCGGGTGCCGCGGCCAAAAAAGTATCGTGGTTCAAGTTGCTGACCTACCGCCAGACCTGGGCCTTTGCCTTTGGCAAATTCATGACCGATGGCGTGTGGTGGTTCTTCCTGTTCTGGCTTCCGACCTATCTGTCGGCGCAATACGGCATGAAGGGCCAGGCCATCGTGTTGCCGCTGGCCGTGTTGTACAGCATGACCATGGTGGGCAGCATCGGCGGCGGCTGGTTCCCGAGCTATTTCATGTCACGCGGCGACGCGCCGTATGACGGTCGTATGAAAGCCATGCTGGTGATCGCTTTCTTCCCGCTGCTGGTACTGCTTGCGCAGCCATTCGGTTACATCAGTTTCTGGGTGCCGGTGCTGCTGATCGGCGTGGGCGCATCGGCGCACCAGGCGTGGTCGTGCAACATCTTCACCACCGTGTCTGACATGTTCCCGCAAAAATCCATCGCGTCAGTGGTTGGCATTGGCGGTTTGGCCGGCGGCTTGGGCGGCGTTGTGATGACCAAGACCGGTGGCTGGGTGATCGATCATTACAAACTGATCGGCGATATCCATACCGGTTACATGATCATGTTTGCCATCTGTGCCCTGGCCTATCTGGTGGCGTGGAGCGTGATGAAGGTGCTGGTGCCACGCCATAAGGAAATCACTGATCTGTAAACGGCTGGCACGATTGACCTGCTGACTTTTCGTCGGCAGGTCATTTGCCTGTTTGACGCTATTTGTAGCGTTGCTCAAAGACGGCCACTTGCTCCGGCATGATCAGCTGGAAGGGCACTCAGGTGTCACGGGCGTTAGTAGTTTTCCATCCTGCGGCTCTTTCCACAGGGCAAAATCGTTCTAAAAAGCCCCCCTTGCGCTTTGGAGTTTGTACTACGCTTGAAGGTGTAGGTGAAGACGCAGACTGATGCGCAAGCGGATGGCGAGGAAACGTGGGGCGCGTTCCGAAGGGTACACGGTTAGAAAGATCTCCGCGCTGAGATCCAGCCCTTATGCCGTGTGAAGCAGGACAGCACAAAACTGTTCTGTGGGAGGCCTGATAAACCTTGTAAGCCGGAGACCAGCGCCGGCCACCTACTCGATTTACAAAGCCCGCCTTGTGCGGGCTTTTTCGTGTCCGCAAAACCGGTTTGTATCGCAACGTATCCCGCGTGCCGGCAGCTACCTTCGCATACAAAACCAAGGCATTGGCGACACTTGCGCGATACATGGCGGCCTCCAAATAGAGCCACCGCATCCGCGGCAAGCTCCGCGCGCATTCCCGCGCACAGATTGGAGAAATGCCATGTCCCGTTTCAACCACCGTATCTCCGCTGGCATGCTCGGCGTCGCCGTTGCCGCAGCACTCACCGCTTTCGCCGGCCTCTCTCAAGCTGAAGAGGCGCCTGCTGTAAAAAGCTGGCAGGCGGGCCTTCACCGCACCGATCTGCTGCGCAAGGACCTCGACGTCTCCGGGCGTGAGGTGATCCAGGTCCTCGTTGATTTCGAGCCGGGTGTGGTGTCCCCCAAGCATTCGCATCCCGGGGTGGAAGTGGCCCACGTGATTGAAGGCACGTTTGAATATCAACTCGAAGGTCAGCCTCCTGTAACGCTCAAGGCTGGCGATTCCTTGTACATCCCCGCAGGCACTGCCCACGTCGCGAAGAACGTCGGCGCGAGCAAGGCGTCTGAGCTGGCGACGTACATTGTAAAGAAAGACACGCCACTGGTCGTGCTGGAAAAGTAAACGAGGTATCGGGTTATCGGCGGTCACGACGCACTGCCAGCGCGCGGCTTCCCAGCGCGATGGCCAGTGCGACAGCGATCAGCACCAGCGCCACGGCGAAGGTGATCCGCAGACCGCTGGCAACCGCTTCGGGTCGCGCCGTTGCAATGTCGACCGAGGCCGATGCGAGCGCGAACACCGCGCCCAGGACGGACGCCCCCGTGATGAGCCCCAGATTGCGCGACAGGTTAAGCATGCCGGAGATGACGCCTCGCTGGTCCGGCTGAACATCTGCCATGACCGCCGTGTTGTTGGCGGTCTGGAACAGGGCATAGCCGAGGGTTATCACGACCATGGGCAAGAGGTAGCCGCCGATGCCGGACGTCTCCGGCAGTACTGACAGCGTGAGGCATCCAGTCGCCATTGCCGCGAGGCCGACGAGGTTCATGCGTTGGGCGCCAAAGCGGTCGGCAATACGGCCGGCGGGCACACCGGTCAATGCCGCGACAAACGGCCCGACCGACAAAACCAGTCCGACCAGAACCGCATCGAGCCCCAGCCCATGCGCGAGATAGAAGGGCCCGACCACGAGCGTCGCCATCATCACGGTCGCGACGAGCAGGCTCATGGCGAGGCTGCCACTAAGCACGGGATCACGAAACATCGCCAATCGAATCAACGGTGAGGTGACTCGAGCCTCGGTGAATACAAAGAGGCAGGCGCCGCCGCCCGCCGCCAACAGCAAGGCGATGTTGATCGGCCCGAAGCTGCCTCGCCCAAGGGTCATGGCCAGCGCATAAGCGGCGAGCGTCAACGCCAGCAGCAGCGTGCCCAGCGGGTCGAAGCCGGCGCGATCGGACTTGGGCTTCTGGCGATCGGCGGGCAAGTAGCGATGCGCGAGCACCAGCGTCAGCAAGCCCAGCGGTACGGTGATGAGGAAGATCGCCTGCCAGCCAAACCCGCCAATCAGCAGGCCTCCGAGCGACGGCCCCATCGCGGTGCCAATCGCCGACATCGTCCCGAGCAAGCCCATGGCGCTGCCGGTTTTTGCCTTCGTCACCGTCTCGCCGACAAAGGCCATGGTCAGCGCCATCATGATTGCCGCACCGATGCCCTGCAGCGCCCGGGCGCCAATCAGCACCCAGAGCGTGGGCGCGAAGCCGCACAGGGCCGACGCCAGGGTGAACAAACCGATACCGGCCAAAAGCAGCCGCCGGCGGCCAGTCAGATCACCGAGCCGACCGACGCTGACAATCAGGGTGGTGATGGCCAGAAGATAGCCAAGGACGATCCACTGCACGTTCTGGAAGGAGGCGTTGAACACCTGCGCCAGGGTCGGCAAACCCACATTGGCGATGCTGGTGCCGAGCGAGGACAGCAGCATCGACAGCGATAGACTGGCCAGCGCCCAGCGAACTGACGGTGTCTGTTGCGCACGCTCTGCGACTGCACTGATTGACTTCATTGTGTCCTTCTTTTCTGGCCACTCCCGAAGCGGAGCTATCAGAAAGCTACGCCCCGGCCTAACATGGCGGAAGGCGCACCGTTTGCACTTGATACGTGCGTTCAACGCCATATCACTCTGCCACGGAGCGCCGCATGTCCACTCCCGATTTCAACTTGCTGATCACCCTTGATGTGTTGCTTGCCGAAGGCAGCGTGGCGCGCGCCGCCAAACGCTTGCGGCTGAGCCCGTCGGCCATGAGTCGGGCACTGGCGCGATTGCGTGAAACCACCGGCGATCCGCTGTTGGTCAGGGCCGGGCGCGGTCTGGTGCCCACCCCGCGAGCGCTCGAACTGCGCGAGCGGGTGAGTCAACTGGTGCAGGACGCAGAAGCGGTCCTTCGGCCAGCCGAGCAACCCGACCTCAAACAGCTGAGCCGCACGTTCACGCTGCGCACCAGTGAAGGCTTTGTCGAGAATTTTGGCGCGGACCTGATTGCCCGACTCGCCGAGCAAGCCCCTGGCGTGCGACTGCGCTTCATGCACAAACCCGACAAAGACAGCGCGTCCCTGCGCGACGGGACGGTCGATCTGGAAACAGGTGTGGTGGGGAAGGCCACTGGGCCGGAGTTGCGTACCCAGGGCTTGTTTCGGGATCGTTTTATTGGCGTCGTGCGAATGGGGCATCCGCTGAGCGAAGGCGAGCTAACCGCCGCGCGTTATGCGGCGGGCAGCCATATCAGCGTCTCTCGGCGGGGGCTCGACAAGGGACCCATTGATGAAGCCCTTGAGCTCCAGGAACTGGAGCGGCACATAGCAACAATCGTTGCAGGCTTCTCCACCGCGCTGGCGCTCGCCCGGACCACTGATCTGATTGCCAGCGTTCCCGAACGGCACACCGCCAGCCTGCGCGCCGGCATGCACAGCTTTGCACTGCCGTTGTCTCTGCCGGCGTTCACCGTCGCCATGCTCTGGCATCCGCGGCTGGATGCCGATCCTGTGCATCGCTGGCTGCGGGGTTGCCTTCGGGATGTTTGTTCTGAGTAAAAAATTGTCAGATTTGATCTAATGTTCATTACTGAAACAGGGGGTGTTTCACTCGTGTAACTATTGCATGACTATTCTGGTTCTATAAGTGAGTAATTTTGGTATAAAAATACTTTGAACTTATTAATATATAGGCGGTAGCTGAAAGGCTTTGTAGCAAATGGGAATTAACTGCTGATACCATTAAATGGCGCAACGCTATCAATGGTGGCCATTAACTAGTAGTGAGTATAGTTGTAACGCTTGAGTTACTTAGTGTGTGTAACTTGATGAAATATAAGTAATTACTTTTACCGATTATCAGGCGCTTCATCGCGCTGAAACGCACTCAGCAAGGCGGGATCCAATTAAGGTTGATGGCGAAATATTGGCGGTCTATATATCAAAAAATAACTTCATAATAATACTGACGTTTTTCTGATGCGGTGCTAGTGTTTCTAACTCGTCTTAATCGTACTTGTCTGTCTGCAGAGGCCGTGCGTCATGCCGACTCCAACTCCACGAATTGCAATACTGGGCATTAGAGCTCCAAGCTTGAATAGTCCAGAGCTTGAACACTTTGCCGATATAGCCAGCTTGTTGGCTGCCCCCGCCTTCGATGTCGTGCTGCTGGACCTGCCAGCCGCTTACGCAGGGCGGGTGCTTCGAAAGTTGCGCGCCATTCCCCCTTATCGCTACAGCCTCATTTACTGTTGCCGTGATCAGAACGGCTGGTGTGAAGCCTTGGGTGATGGTGGGTGCCCTGTCGATTCCAGCGAAATAAGAACCCTCTGGGGCGTGTGGCAAGAACGCTACAGGTTGTTCAATCAGGGTTCTGCCCCTGAGCGTTTCGAAAGTCGGGTGCTTTCGTGGTTGTGGTTGCGCGACAACGCGCACATTTATGCCCTGCGAGACCCAGAGGTGCCTCAGCATTATCGCTACCCATTGCTGGACGCCCTGGCTGATAGCGAGCAGGTCAACTCGTTTGTGTGGCTCAGCTTGATGGTGCAGCAGGACTGGCTGCAAGAGGGGGTCCTGGTCGATCGCGTTCGCCTGTGTTCGGAGTGTGGCTCGGGCCGGCTCAATTACATTGATGTGTGTGCCGAATGCCAGGCCCTGGACATTTCACGGCAGCCTTCATTGCACTGCTTTACCTGTGGGCATGTGGGGCCACAGGAAAACTTTCTCAAAGACGGGGTGTTGTTGTGCCCCAACTGCTTGAACCGGTTGCGCCATATCGGCAGTGATTACGACCGCCCTATGGAAAACTATCGTTGTCGCTCATGTCAGGCGTTTTTTGTCGATGCCGACGTGCAGGCCCGCTGCCTGGACTGCGGCCTGTCACACACGCCTGACAAGTTGCGAGTACGCGAGGTCAGGGATTTCCGCCTGGCCGAGGCCGGCCGTTTCCGCTGCCGTCAGGAGTTCAGTGATCAAACGGTCCATCACTTCGGTCGGCTCAATCTGTTAGGCGGCAAGGATTTTTATGACCTTCTGACCTGGCAGATGCAGGTCGTACGCCGCTACCAGACGCCTGCCTTCTCACTGCTCGGTCTGCGCTTCGTCAACCTGGCCGGTACGTTGACTCGCCTGGGTGAACATCACGGTCATGCCTTCATCGATAGCGTGGCCGAGCGTTTGAAAGAAACCGTCAGGGACACGGACCGCTGCTCTCGAAGTACCGAAGAGTACTTCTGGATCATGCTTCCCCATACCGATGGCAACGGCCTGGAGACCGTCAAACAACGCTTGAGCCGGGTCGCCGAATTGTTTTCAGCACCGGAGGTCAGCGACATTTCCTTGCGTGTCGTCAGCATCACGGCGCCCCAGGATCTGCTCGAACAGGAAGATGGCGAACTACTACTGGCCCGTCTGGCCAGTGAGTTGGCGTGACCGCCATGAGTCCTTTCCTGGAGCAACTCCTCAGCGCACTCGGCGGGCTCATGGGGCCGGATGGTTTGAGCCGGGTGTTTTTCATGCTTTTCCCTTTGTTTCTGATCTTTGAATTGCCCCTGATGATCATGGTGATGCTGGGGGTATTGCGCTGGTTCGCACGTCGGCGTACCCGTGTACCGAAGATCAGTGTCTATCGGCCCAAGGTCTCTTGCATCATTACCTGCTACAGCGAAGGGATGGATGTTCAGACCACGCTGTTAAGCCTGTGCGAGCAGACGTACCCCGGCCACATCGAGATGATTCCGGTGGTGGACGGGGCCACGATGAACCAGCCGACGCTCAGCGCCGTGCGCAGTTTCAACGTGGATCCGCAGTTGTACCCCAGACGCCATTTGCGCCCGATCGCCAAATGGCAGAGGGGCGGGCGGGTGTCGTCATTGAACGCCGGCCTGTCGCTTGCCAGCGGTGAAATCGTGATGGCGCTCGATGGTGACACGTCCTTCGACAACAACATGGTCAGCTCCATCGTGCGCCATTTCGAGGACCCGTCAGTGCCTGCGGTCGCGGGTAGCCTGCGAGTGCGCAATGTCTGGGCTTCGTGGGTGACCGCGATGCAGGCGCTGGAATACCTGTTGTCCATCCACATGTCGAAAATCGGTCTGGCCGAATGGAACCTGGTCAATAACGTTTCGGGGGCCTTCGGGGCATTCCGCCGCAGCTTTCTGGTGAAGATCGGAGGCTGGAACACGCACACCGCGGAGGATCTGGACCTGACGTTGCGCATCAAAAGTTACTTCAAGCGACACGACTTGAGGATTCCCTTCGAACCGGAAGCGATTGGACACACCGATGCACCGTCGACACTCAGTCAGTTTCTGATGCAGCGCTTGCGCTGGGATGGCGACCTGTTTTTTCTGTACATCAGAAAGCATAACCACAACATCAACCCCAGCTTGTTGGGCTGGCCGACCTTTCTGATGATCCTGCTCAGCGGCTTCTTTTTTCAGCTGGTGCTGCCGTTCCTCATCTTCAGCTACACGTTGCTGGCGCTGTTTGTTCTGCCGGGCAAGACGCTGTTGTTTCTGTTTGTACTGATCTATGCGCTGTACCTGACGATCACCGCGATGTTATTCGCCGCCATGTTGTTGATGGTGTCCGACCGACCTGCAAAGGACATTGTCCTGGGGTTGTTGGTGCCTTTCTTCCCGCTGTTCATGCTACTCCTGCGGTGCTGGAGCGCAGTGGCCATGCTCAACGAGATCTTTCGCCGGGGCCACGAAGAAAGCTCGATGGCGCCGTGGTGGGTGCTTAAACGAGCCACGAGGTTTTGATTATGCGATCGATACTTCTGCTGCTGACGCTGTCGTTGCCGCCGATGATACTGGCCGCACAAACTCTGCCGGCTCAGGCTGCGGTGGCGCCGTCGAGCCAATGGTCCCAGGCCAGTTATGTCTGGGATAGCGAAGCGTTGCTCGATCCCGATCAACGTAAGGCGGAGCTCGAGCAGCTGCGTAAAGCCGGGATGGACAAGATCTACCTTGGCCTCAAGTCCGCCCAGTTGAAAGACCTTGCCACGACGCGCCAACGGCTGGAGCAATTGCTGCAGGACGCGGCCGGCAAGGGGGTGCAAGTCAGCCTGTTGCTCGGCGATCCGGCCTGGATCGAGCCGCAGGAACGCCATCAGCTCACCGATTTACTGGCGAAGCTCAAAGGGCTTTCGTTCACCAGCCTGCACCTGGACCTGGAGCTCGAACAACTGGGCGTGCCGGTCCCGGACCAGCGCGTGAAGGACTTGCTCGACACCTTGCGCGCGGCCTCGGCAGCCAGCCCTTGGCCGGTAGAAATATCCAGCCATCATCGTTGGTTCGCTGAGGCAAAACCCGGAAAAACCTGTCTGCCGTGCGCGCTTCCTGAGGCGGGCGTGCGTCAGGTCAGCTTGATGATCTACACCCGTAACCCGAAAAACAGCGCACGAATGGCAGAACAGATCGCTCAACGCTGGCCTGATCTGCAATTTCGCCTGGCGCAAAGCACGGAGCCGCAACTGGATGCCACAGAATCCTGGTCCGGCGCGTCGACTGAGCAGTTGCAGCATCAGACCAGTGTCTGGCGCGAACAGCTGCAACCACGGGGGATTGCCGGCATTGACTGGCAAGCCTGGCGAGACTTTCCAAAACGGTGAGCCGTCATGAAGATTCGATTCGATAGTCGCAAAGAACTGAACCCCACCCAGGAACAGGGTTTGACTGTGCTCTACGCGCCGGGCAAACGCATGGCGTTTCGCGTGCGTTGGTATTTGATCCTGTTCCTGGTTGCGAGTCCCTTGATCTGGCTGGGAGGGCGGCTGACTTACGGCCTGGTGATGATCGACGCGCCGGCTCAATTGCGCCTGCCGATTCTTGAGGTACGCGCACGGGATGCCGGTCGGGTCGATCAGCTGTTCGTCATGGCCGGGGAGCAGGTCCAGATCGATCAGCCGTTGGTCAGTCTCGACAATCCCGAATGGCGTGCGCGGCTATTGCAGCTCGCCGCGATGCCGACCAAAACGGTGCCCGCCACCAACGCCAAACTGGACACCCAGGAGCGTCAGTTGCTCAAAACTCGAGTGAATAGGACTGAGCAGCGCGTGCAGGTGCTTGAAGACCTTGTCGCATCAGGCGCCGTCTCTCGTGGAGAGGTGCTGGCCGCCCAGTCCGAACTCGATGCTTTCAAAGCGGACCTGTTGGCGTTCGAGCGCCGCGAGCAACTGGCTCGTCAGTCGCCGTTGAGCGTTGAGCGCGAGATTATTCAACAGACCGCCGAGCAACAGTGGTTGAAAACGCGCCTGGCCGCATTGTCGGTCAAGGCTACGCAGAGCGGTCGAATTGCGGAGGTATTGGTCACGCCCGGCGAAAACGTCGGCGCCGGTACGTTGTTGATGCGCCTTGAGCGACTGGAAGAGCCCCTGCTGTGGATTTATCTGGAACCGCTGAACATCAGCTACGCCGCGATTGGCCAGCCGCTGCGCGTTCGCATGCCCGATGGCGAGTGGTTGGCGGCCCATGTTGTCCAGGCCGTCGACAGCGCCGGTCGCACGCCGACGGTGTTGCGTGGGCCGTTCGCTGCCAGCGAGATGGGTTTGCAGGTCGCCGCCCGGTTTGATCGCCCCCTGTCGCCGCGATGGAGAATCGATCAACTGCCGTTGAATGTTCGCTTTCCCACCGACTGGCAACAAATGGTCAGTAACAGCCGTGAACTCATCGAACAATTAGGCGACTTCATTGCAATGGATCGGACACCCACCACCGCACAGGGGAGTAAATAAATCATGACTGCTGATCGAATTCTTGTGACGGGCGGTGCCGGTTTCATCGGCTCGCACCTGGTCGAAGCACTGCTTGAAAGCGGTTATAGCGTTCGGGTTCTGGACGATCTTTCCAGTGGAAAATTGTCGAACTTGCCGATTGATCGCTGCCATTTGACCCTGGTGGTGGGGGATGTCGCCGACGCGCCGACGGTGGAGCGGGCGATGAAAGACTGCAGCGCGGTGGTGCATCTGGCGGCGGTGGCCTCGGTGCAGGCGTCGGTCGATGACCCGATCGCGACTCACCAAAGCAACTTCATCGGTACGCTGAATATCTGCGAAGCCATGCGCGAGGCTGGCGTTAGACGGGTGGTTTACGCGTCCAGTGCGGCGATCTATGGCAACAATGGCGAGGGCATGGCAATTACCGAGGACACGCCCAAGAATCCGCTGACCCCGTATGCCGCCGACAAGCTGGCCAGCGAACATTTCCTCGATTTCTACCGACGCCAACACGGTCTCGAACCGGTCATTCTGCGGTTTTTCAATATTTACGGACCCCGTCAGGACCCTTCATCGCCTTATTCCGGCGTGATCAGCATTTTCAGCGAGAGGGCGCAAAAAAAACTCCCCATCACGGTTTACGGTGATGGGGAGCAAACAAGGGACTTTGTTTACGTCGATGACCTCGTAAAGGTCCTGGTACAGGCGGTCGGTGAGTCAGAGCCGATTAGCGAACCGGTCAATGTCGGGTTTAACCGATCCACCAGCGTTAACGAATTGGCGGCGACGTTAAGCGAGCTTTTGGGACGGTCCCTGACATTGAATTACGACGCGCCACGTTCCGGGGATATCAAACATTCGCGTGCCGACAACAGTCGCCTGCTTGAGCGTTTTTCCTTGAACTCACCGACCTGTTTTACCGAGGGTCTGGGTCAATTGCTCAGAAGTATTGATTCCGGGGGGCGGTAGCGGCGCGCTCAGTCGCCAGCAGGTGCTCCTCCAGCACATCGTTCAGGAAACGGAACTGATCATTGAGCCCGATCACTTCATTGTTGAAGTGATTGGCGGCGGACGGCATCAGCAACGCCTCGAAGTTTTTGTCGAACACCAGTTCGAACGTTTTGCGGGAAACGAATGACTGGGAGTAATAGTTATTGCCGAACACCGCAAAGCTCACGGCCAGGGTCACGGAGTGAATCATGACGTGCGCTCCTCGGACAGGACGTACCAGGAAAAAACGCTCAGGGTAACGGCCGTCAGGGCCAGGCAGGTCAGGAGATGGATAATCATGATTCGCCCCTCCGATACGGGGTTTTGCGTTGGGTTAGGGCTGATCCTACGCTGACGGTTTTTACGCGGAAGGCATTCGTGGCGATGGTGAATATCGACATCAGTGATGGTGAGGTCTTCGCCGTCTGATCCGGCCTCTTCGCGAAGGCGATCTGAAGAACACCCCCAACCCCAAACGAACAAACACCGGCACCTATACTCAAATTAATAGACCTTTGAACACCGGACATCCCGTTCGGGCAAGTCTGTAGGAACCGCGATCTTGAACCTGCGTTCGCTGATCGTCGCCGTGTTGGTGGTGTTGGTGGTGTTGGCGGGATGCGTCACGACTGCGCCTGCCCCGGTGGAAGTGGTGCCGGTGATTGTTTCCCAAAGCACCTGGCAGATGGTCGACCAAGAGATTGTCGCGGCGTCGCAATCGGCCACCGAGCAGACCAAAATCTACGCGCGCGGTGCCATGGATTACTGGCGAACGCGGGTCTATGAACTGACCGAAGAGAACTTCATTCCCTGGTTCAGCAGTTACTGGACCCAGGAATGGCTATCGATGAAGGTCAGCTGGTACACCCTCAGCGCCAAGGGTGAACAGGATGCCTCGGCCAAGCGCCTGGCGGCCTATCTGCTGGAGCAATACCAACAGCGCGTGCTGGCGCCGGTCGCGGTGGAAATCGATCCCGATGCGATTCTCGGCCTGGCAACGGCGTTCTACGTGGACATTCTTCAGGAAGAACTGCAGAAAATCTCCCAGCGCCACGGCGTGCCGATGGCCCAGCTCAATGGCCGAATCCAGAAAATCCCGGCGATTGCCCTGGGGCCGCCACCTGCTCGGAATGCTTCGCTGTACCAAGTGGTGCACACCCAGCCGCTGAACACCTTGCCGGCCTATGCGGCGCTGATCGAGAAAATCCACAAGGCAGGTGGCGACAAGGGCGTGGGTTCGACAGACACCGCCATGGCGCCGGTGGCCAAGCGCGCCAGCAAACGGATGGAAGCCGAAATGGTCCCGCGAGGTGCGGCCAGTGCAGTGGCCGCTGCAGCGGGAAAATTGGCCGGGGGCTTGATTTCCGTGGGTGTGGCGGGGATTCGCGCGATTATCCAGGCCAATGACCGGCCTGACAGCGAGGCACTGATTCGCAGCAGTCTGGGTAACACGTTCGACAAGTCCTGGCTGAAGCTGGTGCAAAACCCGACCACCGGCGTGATGGCCGGTACGTTCTACATGGCGGCGCAGATCGAGGGCAATTTGGCGGGGAGCGCCGAAGTACCGTCGGTCAGTTCGGGCAGCGGATCTGTCGATTGGGGGCCGACGGAATCGACTAACCAGCAGATCGCCCCATAACCCAAGGAGAACGACCATGTCCTACGTTGATGGCTTTATCGCAGCCGTACCCACCGCCAACCGCGAAAAATTCAAGAAACACGCCGAAACCGCCGCTGTCATTTTCAAGGAAAGCGGCGCCCTCAGCGTCGCCGAATGCTGGGGCGACGACGTTCCTGACGGCAAAGTGACCTCGTTTCCGATGGCGGTAAAACTCAAGGAAGACGAAACCGTAGTGTTTTCCTGGATCATCTGGCCAGACAAGGCCACCCGCGATGCCGGCATGGAAAAACTCATGAACGATCCGCGCATGCAACCAGACGTCAACCCGATGCCGTTCGATGGTCAGCGGTTGATCTTTGGCGGTTTCGAAATGATCGTAAAAGCCTGAAACCAACGGCAGGATCACTCCGGCGTCGGGGTGGTCCTGCAACTCTTGCGATTACGAATCTCGCTGTCCGTCGGCCGCTCTTTGATGAACTCGAAGCGCGGCTCACCTTCGTTGTAATGAACCAGCCAGCCCCATTCCAGCTCGGACTCATCCTGACCGGGTTTCGGTGGCACGGCCCACCATGGTTCCTTGCTGATGATCTCTCGCATGGCCCCCTCCAGTTGAATCGTTTGCATGAACTATAACTTGGATGTCAGGAGGTGCCAGGTATGAGCGACGAATCCCATGAGCCGTTAAAACGGCTGTTTTTTGCCCTGAACTGCGCTCCCGAGCAACGTCGGGCCATTGCCCAATGGCGCAGCGCACTTGAGCTCAGGAGCGGACGTCCGGTGCCGGTGGAAAACTTTCATCTGACGTTAATGTTTTTGGGCGCTGTCGAGGTAGCGCAGATTGCCGATATCTGCACGGCCGCTGCCAATATTCGAACGCCGGGTGTGCCCTTGAGGGTTGCGCTTGATCGGCTGGATGTCTGGCGCAGGGCAGGGGTGTTGGTGCTCGCGCCGGAGCAGGCATCACCGGAGTTGCTGCGGCTGGTTTATGCGCTTGAACAGGCAATGCTGCCGTTCGGGTTTGAGGATTCGCCCAAGGAGTTCCGTCCACATCTGACGTTGATGCGCGATTACCGAGTGCCGGTGCCTGAGTCCGCGACGCCGCCCGAGTTTTATCTGCGGGCTGATCACTTCACCCTGTTCGAATCCCATAAGGGCCGCTACCGAGCGCTGGCCGAGTGGCCGCTCGTTCCATCATAAAAAAAGGCGCCCGAGGAGGGCGCCCAAATTCACCTTAACCGAGGAAGCCAGGTGAGGCCGTTCTACAGATAGGAGTGCAGCGGTGGTAAGGCGCTGCGTGAACGGAAAACAGAATTCAGGGTGTCCACAACCCTCTGTAGGAGCTGTCGAGTGCAACGAGGCTGCGATCTTTTGATCTTGATCCGGAAAAAACAAGATCAAAAGATCGCAGCCTCGTTGCACTCGACAGCTCCTACAGAAGTGGATTTTCGTGGTTATTTGCCGAGCTTCACCCGTGTCCACCCGCGGGTCATCACCCGCTGAACGCCAATCGGCATGTCCGGAATCGCATACAACGTCGCCATCACCTCCTGCGACGGATACGAACCCGGATCATCCCGAATCGCTTCATCCACTAAAGGCGTGGCCGCCGAGTTGGCGTTGCTGTAGCCGATGTTGTTGGTGATCTCGGCGATGATGTCCGGGCGCATCAGGAAGTTCATGAACAGGTAGGCGTTTTCCACGTTCGTCGCGTCCCGGGGGATTGCGACCATGTCGTAGAAACTGCCCGCGCCTTCCTTGGGAATGCTGTAATCGACCTTCACCTTATCGCCAGCTTCTTGGGCGCGAGCCTTGGCTTGCAGTACATCACCCGAGTAACCGACCGCTACGCAGATGTTGCCGTTGGCCAGGTCCGAGATGTATTTCGAGGAATGGAAGTACGCCACCGAAGGGCGAATCTTCATGAACAGCGCTTCAGCTTCGGCAATCTGATCCTTGTTCTGCGAGTTCACCGGGTAGCCCAGATAGTGCAGGGCGGCCGGGAGCATCTCGGTCGGCGAATCAAGGAAGCTGATGCCGCACGCTTTCAGCTTGGCGGCGTTTTCCGGCTTGAACAGCAAGTCCCAGGAGTTGGTCGGCGCATTGCTGCCGAGCACTTCCTTGACCTTTTCCGGGTTGAAGCCGATGCCGATGGAGCCCCACATGTACGGGAAGGCGTGACCGTTATCCGGATCGCTCGCGGAAGCGTTTTTCAGCAGGACCGGGTTGAGGTTCTTCCAGTTCGGCAGCTTCGACTTGTCCAGTTCCTGATAGACGCCAGCCTTGATCTGCTTGGCCAGGAAACTGTTGGACGGCACGACGATGTCGTAGCCGGATTTGCCGGCGAGCAGCCGTGCCTCAAGGGTTTCATTGCTGTCGAACACATCGTAGGTCACGCGGATGCCGGTCTCGTCTTCGAACTTCTTGACGGTGTCCGGGGCGATGTAATCCGACCAGTTGTAGACGCGCAGTACCTTGTCATTGGCCTGGGCGCCGGTAGCCATTGCGCCCAATAAGGACAGTGTCAGCAGAGTCCTGCCAAACATTTTCATCGGTACAACTCCATTCTTTTTTATTCAAATACGCAAAACAGTTGCAGTCTTTGCGCACCCCTTGTAGCAGCTGGCGAAGCCTGCGTTCGGCTGCGAAGCAGTCGTGAATTCAGACCCTGCGGTTCTTTCAGGAAGATTGAATTCGCAGGTTTTACGACTGCTTCGCAGCCGAACGCAGGCTTCGCCAGCTGCTACAAAGTGTGCGTCCTGTAAGCCCTTAAGCCGTCGCTTCTACCATTTGCTTTTTAGGTTGCTGCCAGGATTCGCTGGCGGTCTGGTCCATCGCTTCCTGGATCGCACGTTTGCGGGTCGCTTCGGCGCGGCGGCTGAAGTACCAGACCATGAAGGTCACAATCGATACGGCGAGCAGAATCAGGCTGGCCACGGCATTGATCTCAGGCTTCACGCCCAGACGCACTGCCGAGAACACTTCCATCGGCAGGGTCGTGGAACCCGGGCCGGACACGAAACTCGCCAGCACCAGGTCATCCAGCGACAGGGCAAACGACATCATCCCGCCGGCCGCCAGTGACGGCGCGATCATCGGAATGGTGATCAGGAAAAACACCTTGAACGGCTTCGCCCCGAGGTCCATGGCCGCTTCTTCGATGGACAGGTCCAGCTCACGCAAACGCGCCGAAACCACCACCGCCACATACGCCGCACAGAACGTGGTGTGAGCGATCCAGATGGTGACGATGCCACGCTCCATCGGCCAACCAATCAACTGCGCCATGGCCACGAACAGCAGCAACAGCGACAGACCGGTGATCACTTCCGGCATCACCAGCGGCGCCGTCACCAAACCACCGAACAGTGTGCGGCCCTTGAAGCGAGTGACGCGTGTCAGCACGAATGCTGCCAACGTCCCCAACGCTACGGCAGCAATCGCGGTGTAGCAGGCGATTTCCAGCGAGCGCACCACCGAGCCCATCAGTTGCGAGTTATCGAGCAGGCCGGCGTACCACTTGAACGACCAGCCGCCCCATACCGTCACCAGTTTGGAAGCGTTGAACGAGTAGATCACCAGAATCAACATCGGCAGGTAGATAAACGACAGGCCGAAAATCAGCATGAACTTTGAAAATCCGAAGCGTTTCATCCCCGTGCCTCCATCTCTTTGGCCTGGCTGCGGTTGAACAGCAGAATCGGCACAATCAGGATCAACAGCATCACCACCGCCAGGGCAGACGCCACCGGCCAGTCGCGGTTATTGAAGAACTCTTGCCACAGCACGCGACCGATCATCAGGGTCTCCGGGCCACCCAACAGCTCCGGAATCACGAACTCACCGACCACCGGAATGAACACCAGCATGCAGCCGGCAATGATCCCGTTCTTGGCCAGCGGCACGGTGATTTTCCAGAAGTTGTTGAAGTTGCTCGAACCCAGGTCCGAAGCGGCTTCCAGCAGGCTTTGATCGTGCTTGACCAGGTTGGCGTACAACGGCAACACCATGAACGGCAAGTAGGCGTAAACCACGCCGATATACACGGCCGTGTTGGTGTTGAGGATCTCGATCGGGTGATCGGTCAGCCCGGTCCACATCAGGAACGCGTTGAGCAAACCGTTGTTGCTCAGGATGCCCATCCACGCATAGACGCGGATCAGGATCGCCGTCCAGGTCGGCATCATGATCAGCAACAGCAGAACGTTTTGCGTTTCCTTGCTCGCCTTGGTGATTGCGTAGGCCATCGGGAAACCGATCACCAGGCACATCAGCGTGCTTAAAAACGCCACCTTCAACGAGCCAAAGTAGGCCGAGATGTACAACTCATCCTGAGTCAGCAACGAGTAGTTGCCGAGGTTCAGCAACAGCTGGAATTTCTGCTCGGCGAAGGTGTAGATCTCCGAGTACGGAGGAATGGCCAGGGCCGCTTCCGAGAAGCTGATCTTCATCACCAGGAAGAACGGCAACATGAAGAACAGGAACAGCCACAGGAAAGGAACCCCGATGACGAGCTTTCGACCACTCGGCATCAGCCGCATAAACTGCTGATTGAGTGTTTTCATGAGCGCAGTACCACGCCGCTGTCGTCTTCCCACCAGACGTAGACCTTGTCGTCCCAGGTCGGACGCGCGCCACGGCGTTCGGCGTTGGCCATGAACGACTGCACGACCTTGCCGCCAGGCAGTTCCACGTAAAACACCGAGTGGCCGCCGAGGTAGGCGATGTCATGCACCTTGCCGCTGGACCAGTTGTAGCGGGTATCGGGTTGGGTGGTGCTGACCAGCAGTTTTTCCGGGCGGATGGCGTAGGTGATCGACTTGTCCTGCACCGAGGTGCTGACGCCGTGACCGACGTAGATCTTCTGCTCCAGATCCGGGCTGTGAATGATCGCGTGACCTTCAAGGTCTTCCACAACCGTGCCGTCGAAGGCGTTCACGTTGCCGATGAATTCGCAGACCATGCGACTGACCGGCGCCTCATAAATGTCTACCGGGCTGCCGATCTGCGCGATCCAGCCGAGGTGCATGATGGCGATGCGTTGGGCCATGGTCATGGCCTCTTCCTGATCGTGGGTCACCATCACGCAGGTCACGCCGACGCGTTCGATGATCTCGACCAACTCCAGTTGCATCTGCGAACGCAGCTTTTTATCCAGCGCGCCCATCGGTTCGTCGAGCAGCAACAGCTTCGGACGCTTGGCCAGGGAGCGAGCCAGGGCCACACGTTGACGCTGACCGCCGGACAGTTGATGCGGTTTGCGCTTGGCATATTGGGTCATGTGCACCAGTCGCAGCATCTCTTCAACGCGGGCGTCGATTTCGCTGGTGGACAGACGATCCTGCTTCAGGCCGAAGGCGATGTTCTGCGCCACCGTCATGTGCGGGAACAGCGCGTAGGACTGGAACATCATGTTGATCGGCCGTTCGTACGGCGGCATGTCGGTGATGTCGACACCATCGAGCAGAATCCGGCCTTCGGTCGGGCGCTCGAAACCTGCGAGCATGCGCAGCAGGGTCGATTTACCGGAGCCGGAACCGCCGAGCAGGGCGAAGATTTCCCCTTGATGGATCTCAAGCGAGACATCGTCCACCGCGGTGGTTTCGTCGAATTTCTTGGTGACGCGGTCGACTTTCACCAGCACCTTTTTCGGTGACTGGTGACCTTCAAGAGCCTTCCTGTAGATGCTGGAGGCGTTTGCCATGTGAAACTCCCAACAGGTTTCAGTCGTCGGGCCAACGCGGCCTGACTTAATAGTTGATTGCAAGCCCTATGGAGTGATGCCAGAAGGTTCAGCGCTGGCCCATGTGGGAGCGAGCCTGCTCGCGATAGCGGTGGATCAGTCAACATTGATGTTGCATGACACATTGCATTCGCCGGCAAGCCGGTCTCGCTCCCACAAAGGTATTTCGCTGGCTTAACTGGCCTCACCCTAACCGGGCTTATTCGGCGCCGCCGTCCTGGCTGCCTGGTGGTACTTGTTGTTATCGCGTTTGTTGTTGTCGTGAGGGACCGGTGCGCAAAGGCACGCCCGCCTGACTCACGGGGGCAGTAAATTGATTGAGTCGTGTTTTGACGTCAGCGCTTATTACGTTGCGCCGCCCGTTGCCGGCACGCGTCGCCAAACGCCTGGAAAATACTCAAGTAAGGAGGATTCGACAGAACCTGCCATTCCGGGTGCCATTGCACACCAACGGCAAAGGTCGGGCTGTGTTCCACCGAGATCGCTTCGATCAGGCCATCCGGCGCGACGGCTTCCGCACGCAGGCCGGGCGCCAGTCGGTCGATGCCCTGGCTGTGAATCGAATTGACCTGGAACACCTGCGGCAGATCCAGCGCCTGGAACACACCGCCTGGCTGCACATTGACCGCATGAGCCGGTGCGTACTGCACGGCCAGGTCCGGATGATTCGCTTCCCGGTGATCCAGCATTCCGGGGAGTTCGTGGACCTTCTGATGCAGGCTGCCCCCGAACGCCACGTTCATTTCCTGAAAGCCCCGGCAGATGCCAAGCACCGGCACGCCCGCCGCAATGGCCGCCCGCAATAAAGGAAGGGTGGTGGCGTCCCGTTGCGGATCGTGATCCGTGCCGGGGGCGCTGTCGGGGCCTTGATAGTGGAAGGGTTCCACATTCGAGGGCGAGCCGGTCAGCAGCAGACCGTCGAGCTGCGCGAGCAGGTCATCGATTTCGGTCAGATCGCCTAAGGAAGGAATGACAACCGGCAGCCCCAAAGCCGCGACGCTGACAGCACGCAAGTACTTGTCACCGCTGACATGGTAGGGGTGCAGGCCAATCTGTTTGACGCACGCTGTAACGCCGATCAATGGCTTGAGTGCCATTTTTATCACCTCGAAGTTTCACACTTGAACGAGCTTTTCCGGAGCTTAGCCTTGTTGATTTTAATTAACAACTCTCATGTAAAAAATTCTAAACGCCGCACGTCCGATCTTCAGGATTTACACGGTGCGCAAGACTGATCTGGCACTCTCGTGCCCAAGAAAGGCCAGAAAATAAAGGTTGAGAGGCTGAGTGTTCGCTATTGACTTCACTTTGCCGTTCGGGTTGACTGGGCTCGTAACAAGGTAGTGAACATAATAATTAACAGCTAATAGGTGCATCATGTCGGTCCCTCTGCGTACCGTTCAACTCAACGAAGCAAACGCATTCCTTAAGAAATATCCTGAGGTTTTGTACGTCGACCTTCTGATTGCGGATATGAACGGTGTGGTGCGCGGCAAGCGCATCGAACGCACCAGTCTTCATAAGGTTTACGAAAAAGGCATTAACCTCCCGGCGTCACTGTTTGCCCTGGACATCAACGGTTCTACGGTGGAAAGCACCGGCCTGGGTCTGGACATCGGTGACTCAGACCGAATCTGCTTCCCCATCCCCGATACGCTCAGCATCGAGCCATGGCAGAAGCGCCCGACCGCGCAACTGTTAATGACCATGCACGAACTCGAAGGCCAGCCGTTCTTCGCTGACCCTCGCGAAGTGCTGCGTCAGGTCGTGAGCAAGTTCGATGCAATGGGCCTGACCATTTGCGCCGCGTTCGAACTTGAGTTCTATCTGATCGACCAGGACAACGTGAACGGTCGTCCGCAATCGCCACGCTCGCCGGTTTCGGGCAAGCGTCCAATGTCGACTCAGGTGTACTTGATCGACGACCTCGACGAATACGTCGATTGCCTGCAAGACATCCTCGAAGGCGCGAAAGAGCAGGGCATTCCTGCCGACGCCATCGTCAAGGAAAGCGCCCCGGCGCAGTTCGAAGTGAACCTGCATCACGTCAACGACCCGATCAAGGCCTGCGACTACGCGGTGTTGCTCAAGCGTCTGGTGAAGAACATCGCCTACGACCACGAGATGGACACCACCTTCATGGCCAAGCCGTATCCGGGCCAGGCGGGCAATGGTTTGCACGTACACATTTCGATTCTCGACAAAGAAGGCAACAACATCTTTGCCAGCGAGGATCCCGAGCAGAACGCCGCACTGCGTCACGCGATCGGCGGTGTGCTCGAGACCCTGCCGGCGCAGATGGCGTTCCTGTGCCCGAACGTCAACTCGTACCGTCGTTTCGGCGCGCAGTTCTACGTGCCGAACTCGCCGAGCTGGGGCATCGACAACCGTACCGTTGCGGTACGTGTGCCGACCGGTTCGCCGGATTCCGTGCGCATCGAACACCGCGTAGCGGGCGCCGATGCCAACCCGTACTTGTTGATGGCGTCGGTCCTGGCCGGTATTCACCACGGCCTGACCAACGAAATCGAGCCGGGCGCACCGGTTGAAGGCAACAGCTACGAGCAGAACGAGCAGAGCCTGCCGAACAACCTGCGCGATGCACTGCGCGAGCTGGACGACAGCGAAGTCATGTCGCGCTACATCGACCCGATGTACATCGACGTGTTCGTGGCGTGCAAGGAAAGCGAGCTGGCCGAGTTCGAGAACTCCATCTCCGACCTTGAGTACAACTGGTACTTGCACACCGTTTGATGGTTGCCCGCCAATTGGAGATACGACACATCTTTGATGGCGGGTAAATACCTCTGTAGGAGCTGCCGAAGGCTGCGATCTTTTGACTTTGTTTTTTCAGATCAAGATCAAAAGATCGCAGCCTTCGGCAGCTCCTACAGGGCGCCAGGCTAACGATCATCTATTCCTCTGCGTCGAGTCACAACCATGACAAACACTCGCAGCGACTGGGAGCAACGCTTCCAGTCCTTAACACTAGAAGGCCGCGCATTCATCGACGGTCAATACTGCCCGGCACTCAGCGGCGACACCTTTGAATGCATGAGCCCGGTCGACGGTCGTTTCCTGACCAACGTCGCCAGCACCGACGAAGCCGACGCCAATGCGGCGGTCGCCGTCGCACGCCGCACCTTCGAATCCGGCATCTGGGCGCGATTGGCACCCGCAGAACGCAAGCGCATCCTGATCCGCTTCGCCGACCTGATCCTGGCCAACCAGGAAGAACTCGCCCTGCTCGAAACCCTCGACATGGGCAAGCCGATCAACGACTCGATGAACATCGACATTCCAGCGACCGCCAACGCGATCCGCTGGAGCGCCGAAGCCATCGACAAGATCTACGACGAAGTCGCCGCCACACCCCACGACCAACTCGGCCTCATCACCCGCGAACCTGCCGGTGTGGTCGCCGCCATCGTGCCGTGGAACTTCCCGTTGATCATGGCCAGCTGGAAGTTCGCCCCAGCCCTCGCGGCCGGTAACTCGTTCATCCTCAAGCCTTCGGAAAAGTCGCCACTGACCGCCATCCGCATCGCCCAACTGGCGCTGGAAGCGGGTATCCCGAAAGGCGTGTTCAACGTCCTGCCGGGCTACGGTCACACCGTCGGCAAGGCGCTGGCGTTGCACATGGACGTCGACGTGCTGGTCTTCACCGGCTCGACCGCGATTGCCAAGCAACTGCTGATCTACTCCGGCCAAAGCAACATGAAACGCGTCTGGCTCGAAGCAGGGGGGAAGAGCCCGAACGTGGTGTTCGCCGACGCGCCGGACTTGCGCGCGGCAGCACAAGCGGCGGCCGGTGCGATTGCTTTCAACCAGGGCGAAGTCTGCACCGCCGGTTCACGCTTGCTGGTGGAACGTTCGATTCGCGAGCAGTTCATTCCGCTGCTGGTGGAAGCGCTGCAAGCCTGGAAACCGGGGCATGCCCTCGATCCGGAAACCACCGTCGGCGCGGTCGTCGATCAGCGTCAACTGGACAACGTTCTGCGCTACATCCAGGTCGGCAAAGACCAGGGCGCGCAACTGATCGCGGGCGGCAGCCGCACCCTCGAAGCCACCGGTGGCCTGTACGTGGAACCGGCGATTTTCGACGGCGTGACCAACGCCATGACCATCGCCCGGGAAGAAATCTTCGGCCCGGTGCTGTCGCTGATCACCTTCGACACCGAGGAAGAAGCGCTGGCCATCGCCAACGACAGCATCTTCGGCCTGGCCGCAGGCGTGTGGACCAGCAACCTCAGCAAGGCTCACACCTTCGCGCGCGGCTTGCGCGCCGGCAGCGTCTGGGTCAACCAGTACGACGGCGGCGACATGACCGCGCCGTTCGGCGGGTACAAGCAGTCGGGTAACGGTCGGGACAAATCGCTGCACGCGTTCGACAAATACACCGAACTCAAAGCGACCTGGATCAAGCTCTAACACCTTTACAACGGCGGCCGCCGGCACATGCCAGCGGCCATCGGAGAAACCTATGAAACAAACAACACATGTAAACAGCTACTACGCCGCCACCCGCAACTTCACCGGCGACTTCCCGGTGCTTGAAGAGCTGGTGGAATGCGACGTCTGCGTGATCGGCGCCGGCTACACCGGTTTGTCCTCGGCCCTGTTCCTCGCCGAAGCCGGCTACAGCGTGACCGTGCTCGAAGCCGCCAAAGTCGGTTTCGGCGCCAGCGGTCGCAACGGCGGTCAACTGGTCAACTCCTACAGCCGCGACGTCGATGTCATCGAAGAACGCTACGGCGACAAGACTGCCGAAGTTCTCGGCAGCATGATTTTCGAAGGCGCCGACATCATCCGTCAGCGCATTCAGCACTACGACATCCAGTGCGACTACCGCCCGGGTGGCATCTTCGCCGCGCTGAACAAAAAGCAACTCAAAGGCCTGGCCGAGCAGAAAAGCAGCTGGGAACGCTACGGCAACAAAAACCTGAAAATGCTCGACGCGGCTGACATCAAGCGCGAAGTGGGTTGCGACAACTACGTCGGCGGTCTGCTCGACATGCAGGGCGGCCACATCCACCCGCTGAACCTGGCCCTCGGCGAAGCCTCGGCCATCATCGGCCTGGGCGGCAAGATCTACGAACAATCCGCGGCGGTGGAAATCACCTACGGCGAACCGATCACCGTGCGCACCGCCAAAGGCGTGGTCCGCGCCAAGTACCTGCTGATCGCCGGCAATGCCTACCTGCCGCAAGACCTCGACAACCGCGTGACCCGCAAAAGCATGCCGTGCGGCTCGCAAATCGTCGTCACCGAACCGTTGTCCGAAAAGGTTGCGCGCAGCCTGATCAAAAACAACTACTGCGTCGAAGACTGCAACTACCTGCTCGACTACTACCGCCTCACCGCTGACAACCGCTTGCTGTACGGCGGCGGCGTGGTCTACGGCGCCCGCGAACCGGACGACATCGAACAACTGATCAAGCCGAAAATCCTCAAGACCTTCCCGCAACTGAAGGACGTGAAAATCGACTACCGCTGGACCGGCAACTTCCTGCTGACCATGTCACGCATGCCGCAATTCGGCCGCATCGAGAAAAACGCCTACTACATGCAAGGCTACAGCGGCCACGGCGTCACCTGCTCGCACCTGGCCGGCAAACTGATCTCGGAAATGATCCGCGGCGACGCCGAACGCTTCGATGCATTCGCTTCGCTCCCGCACATGCCCATGCTCGGCGGCCGCACCTTCCAGGCCCCACTCACCGCCATGGGCGCCGCGTACTACGCGCTGCGCGATCGTTTCGGCATCTAAGCGACACAATCCCTGTGGGAGCGGCGGTGCGGCGATCCGACTTGCTCGCGAAGACGGCTTAACATCCAACAATGATGTAGCTGACACACCGCCTTCGCGAGCAAGCCCGCTCCCACAGAGATCCATGGCATACACGACCAGGACACAAACTGTGGGAGCGAGCTTGCTCGCGATGAGGCCATACCAGTCACTATCAATCCCAACTGACCCACAGCAATCGCACCTCATTACTCACGACCAAACCACCCAACCTCAGGACAAAACAACCTTTTTACCCAACCATTTATCGAACCTGCTGAGCAACACCACCAAACGTGATTTAATACCCGCCTTTCAAATTTCCGGGACAGGGAAGCGGTATCTTCGCGGCCAAAAGTCGCCCGCCATCCACCCCCATAACCCTTAAGTATTCTTCGCATAAGGCTGTCATGGACACGGGCTCACGACTCAAACTAGTACGCGAAAGCTACAAACTCTCCCAGCGCGAGCTGGCCCGCCGTAGCGGCGTCACCAATGCCACCATCTCCCTGATCGAACAAAATCGCGTCAGTCCCTCCGTCAGCTCCCTGAAAAAACTGCTCGAAGGCATCCCTATGTCTTTGGCGGACTTCTTCACCTTCGACCAACCGCCGCGTGAGCACCAATACGTGTTTCGCGCCAATGAACAGCCGGATCTCGGGCGTCATGGGCTGCGGTTGCTGCTGATTGGCGCTTCGGTGCCGAGTCGGCAGATGCGGTTGTTGCGCGAGCAATACGCGCCTGGGGCGAGCTCGGGGGAAGAGCCGATTGTGCACTCGGAAGGGGAGGAGTGTGGGCTTGTTACCCGTGGCACTGTGGAGCTGACTGTTGATGGGCAGATTAGTGTGCTGAATGCCGGGGATGGGTATTACTTTCCGACGACGCTGCCACATCGGTTTCGGAATATTGGGGCGGATGAGGCGGAAATCATTAGCGCCAACACACCGGCTAACTTCTGATATCAAAACGGACGCCAACCTGTAGCAGCTGCCGACGGCTGCGTCCGCGGCCAACACCACTGCCCAATGGAAACCGCGGCACAGGGTTTTTCAAAGTAAATGGACTTCACTTCATAACTGCACCACGCATCCGGCCCCTCGAACGGCTGCCAAGTGCCGACTACTGCCTGTCATGCCGGGCAGCAATCGGCCCAGAGTGTGTAAAAACGTCAGATTGGGTTTTCTATCATCGACGCCAGGAGACCGTGCTCACGTTTCGCAAACTGATCAAGGTCACGACGCTTTCAGGAACAGTTAAAACAGCTCAGCAGCCTTTTAAAGTCATTTGGAAGGGGTAAAAAAGACCGGTTTTTACGCCGTCAACGCTTTCATCAAGCCAGTGGTGCCGATGATTTTCATGACCCGTTTCAGGTTGTAGGCGAGCACGTTCAAGCTCATCTCGGCGCTCACCCCGTTAAGCTTTCGGGTCAAGAAATGCGTCGCACC
>NZ_RCZA01000011.1 GCF_006438925.1 Pseudomonas mandelii
GTATGCGATCCATGAACCCCACATACCCAAAGATATTTACCTCGTTTACCGTGGCATTTCTGGCGAGCAGTTCCACGGCAGTAAGGCTTCAAAGTCCTCTACCGACTCCGCATGCGGCAACCGCTCCAGTACATGGCGCAGCCACGTATAGGGCTCCTGGCCGTTGACCTTGGCGGTCTCGACCAGGCTGTAGATCTGAGCACTGGCCGTGGCGCCCTTGGGTGTATCACTGAACAGCCATGCCTTGCGCCCGATCACAAACGGTTTAATTGCACGCTCTGCCGGGTTGTTGTCGATCGGTAAAAAGCCAGCCTCCACGTAGCGCTCCAGCCGGCTCCAGTTGCTGGCCAGATAATTAACGGCCTTGCCAAGCACACTTTGCGGCGTCACCTGAGGCTGTGTTTTATCCATCCAGCTTTTCAACTGAGCCAGGATCGGCAGGCTCTTTTCATGACGCTCAATAAAACGCTGTTCATCGCTGACATCCTTGAGTTCGCGCTCAATGCCGTACAGCTTGTTGATCATCGCCAGCGCGATATCGGCACGTCCCGTCTTGCCCTTGGGCTGCACTTTTTGAGCATCGACGAACTTGCGCCGGGCATGGGCCATACACGCCAGACGCTCCACGCCCGGTTGTAACGCCAACGCGTTATATCCCGCGTAATCGTCGGTCATGACATAGCCGCGATAACTTTCCAGCAGGCGCAACGGCACATCCTGCGCACGGCTGGAGGTGTAGTCGAACAGCACGACTTTTCGATCCGGCGGCCCGCTGGCCTGTACCCACATCCAGGATTGGCTAGTCGGGTCTCGATCCGGTTCTTTAAGTACCTGGACGCGGGTTTCATCACAGTGAATGACGGGGCTTTCCAGCAACCGGTCGCGCATCAAATTCAACAGCGGCTGGAGGTGCTCGCCGCACTGGATGACCCAGCGGGCCAAGGTCTGGCGTGGAATATCGATGCCATGCCGGCTGAGTACCGTCTCGAAGCGGTGCAGCGGTAGGCCGTCGACATACTTGGTGGTCAGCAGCATCGCCAGCACGCTCGGGCTGGCCATGCTCTTCTCGATCAACTGAGCGGGTTTGTCTGCGGTGACCGGAGCCGTTTCACAACCGCGGCAACCGTAGACTTTGCGGATGTGTCTGATCACCCGGATCTGCATCGGCACGATGTCCAGCTGCTCGCTGGTTTCTTCATTGATCACATGCTTGCGGCAACCGCAGGCACAGGTCAGTTCGTGTTCAGGCAGTTCGTGGATGACTTCAATACGCGGCAGATCAGCCGACAGTGGCTTGCGCTTGCCACGGCGCGGAACTGGAGCAACGACTTCCTCATCGGCATCGCCGACGACGGGCATTGGTTCGCTTTCGGGTTCGTTGAATAAGGCCAGTTGCGGCGTGTTGGGCTCGACTGTTTGCTCGGATTTACGACCGAACAAACGGTCGCGTAACAACTTGATCTGTTCTTTCAGGTCAACAATATGCGTTTCGTAAGCCTGACCCACTTCCTGCTGGCGAGCGAGCGCGTCGAACGCATCAAGCAGCATTTGCTTGAGAAGTTCTGGGTCATCAGGAAGGTGTTCGGGCATCGAAATCATGCCCCGGATTATACCCGTCAGGCGACGAATCTTGGAGTCAAAACCTGATGAGGGCGATTGCGCCACAGGTCAAAACCGTCGAGCAACCAGTTCAATTCCTGAACAGTTAATACGATGGCTTCATCGGTAGCGTCGGGGGATGTTTTGAAGCGTTCGGATTCCAGGCGCTTGAGCCAAAGGCAGAAGCCGTTGCGCTCCCAGTAAAGGATTTTCACTCGATTACGGTGGCGATTCAGAAAGACGAAAAGTACAGGGTCGAACACCGCGACCTTGATATCCAGCTCGACCAAGGCGGCCAGGCCGTCGATGGATTTTCGGAAGTCCACGGCCTTGGGGTAGAGGTACACTTTTTCGACTTTAGCGTCGGGTCGCATCATGACGTGCTGGCTCCAGAGAGAAATCGGAGTACAGCTTCGGGGATCAACTGCTGGCTTTGAATGTGGGGTTCATGGAGCGGTTACNGCTTGAGCCAAAGGCAGAAGCCGTTGCGCTCCCAGTAAAGGATTTTCACTCGATTACGGTGGCGATTCAGAAAGACGAAAAGTACAGGGTCGAACACCGCGACCTTGATATCCAGCTCGACCAAGGCGGCCAGGCCGTCGATGGATTTTCGGAAGTCCACGGCCTTGGGGTAGAGGTACACTTTTTCGACTTTAGCGTCGGGTCGCATCATGACGTGCTGGCTCCAGAGAGAAATCGGAGTACAGCTTCGGGGATCAACTGCTGGCTTTGAATGTGGGGTTCATGGAGCGGTTACGTTATAGGCTTCGACACCGTCCAGCACACTTTTGGTGAACAACATCACACTCATTGCAATGCCCACCGGCGGAATCACCACGCTAACAACAGTGGCCGCAGCCTGCACCGCGCCGAACGACAGCTTGAAGATGATCTCGTCAAGGCTTTCGGTCTTTTCATCGACATCGGAAATCGTGCGAAGAATCACATCGTTATAGCTGCTGCCCAGGTCTATGACGCGACTGTCGCGTGGCAGAACCGGGGCCTCATTGAAGTTGCCAAGCTGTTCCAGATCGGTGATGTACGTACCCACCACCCGCTGATCCTTATTACGAACCCGGTCATAGAAATAGTTGCCGAATTTGAGTTTCTTGACGGCGGATACAAATTCCGAATGCGGACGAATCAGTCGGCCGTCAGGTGCTTCAGGCGTATACAGGAACTCCTCAATCCGATCACCAAAGACCAATCGGAAAACGAATACGCCGACCACCAGTCGGTCTTGCAAATACAACTTGAACATTGCGCTGAAGGGAACATGACGCGGTTCTTCAGTCATGGGACTCCTTCGTGTATCAATTTTTTCCAGGGCTTCAATCACCTTCAACAGTTCCCGATACTGCTCGTCAGTCAAACGACCGTTAAAACGTTCCTGCATCACCCCCACTTTCATTTGGCGGCGCTGGACTTCCAGGTGAACCATTCGTTTAAGCGCACCCTCGGGATGGCTACTATCTAAATGCTTCGAACGCAGCATTTCGATGTACTTTTCGCCCGGGCGCAGCGTACGCGACAAGCCGGCAATATCCCGGATATCAAGTGTGCTGATCGGCGGATGATCATGTTCCAGGGTAAATCGCGGATAGCTCCAAGGCGTTTGTTTTTCATTGGCGTAAAAATGCGTTTCGGTGCTGATCAGTTCGGTCAGCGTCATACCCAATTGCGGACTGACGGATACAAAGATGCGATCAGGATTGACCGTTGCCCGCTCCCCCCTGTCAGCCAGCACTTGCTCGATACGCTGTTTAATCAGATCGAAGCAGAACTGGCCGTAGGGAATGAAACCGCCCTCACGTGTGGCAATGACCTGCAAGGCCTTGAGTTCGCACCGAGTGCGGGCAAAGTTCTGGCGTTGAGCGTCGGAAGCCGTGCGATAACCGTAAGGTGTCCGGGACTCTTCCTCGGCCACTCGCCAGGCGCGAATGTTTTCAATGGTGGCAGTCAGGACTTCAGCGCCTTTGTAAGGCGATGCAACCAGGCTCACTCCTTTCCAGGTACTCGGTAGACGTTCGACCTGTTTCAGATAGGTGGCAATGGCTTCTCGATCCACAGCGTGGGACTGCCAGGTCAGGTAGTCCCGACCTTTGCCATCTTCTGTCCATTCGCCAACCCGCACGCCTACTCCTCGCAAATCCTGGCATTCGTACCAGTCCTGTCCACCTGGCGAGCCTGGCGCATACAGCAAGAAACCGTCCTGACCATCGCGTCTTGCGACCAGAATCAACTGCTGAAGCGCACGCGTGTTGTCGATGAGGCGCACCCCATCAATGGTGAATACCAGGTCGCCGTTCAAGGCAGAGAGAATCCGTGCGAAGTTCTTGTCGTTGATGTGCCCCTGATGGCGAGCAGCCAACGCACTCAGCAACAGGCGCTGGCTCATGACGTTCTTCAAGGCTTGCATGACTTCTTGACGCTGATACCGAGAACGAAACTGGGCACCGTAGGAAGCCTGGGCATCGTTGGTCATCATCTCTTCAAACCATTGCTGATTCAGCTCGGCGGGAAGTCCGTCACCCTTGAATACGAGTTTGGCCCTTTGCCCCTCCTCGTAAAGACCGTAGATGAACTGCTCGGTCAGGGTGCGAGTATCTTCCTGCTCGATCTCCCGCCCTCCTGCCTGGAATGTATAACGGGCATTACACACAATTTCATCGGCATCCAAGTCCTGGCCAAACTCCCATTTAATGTTCAGATTGGCGATACTACGGGCATAGTCTTTGAGCGAGCTGAAGTGCCCCAACTGTTTTTTCAACTCAGTCTCTCTCGCAACCAGCGATGCTTCATGCGCTAAATAGAGTTCGCGATCATACTGAGTTATTCCGTCCAGCCACGAGCGTATTGCGTTGGCAACCAACGTCTTTGCATTAAATAAACTATTCATATTCATCGTCCCTTGTTAACACGTTTATGCCTGACTTGGTGTCAAAGCACTTAGCGAGAACTTACTCCAGAACAATGCAAAGCAACACGAATCAAAAAGCACAAAATATTATAGACACCAACAACTTATTACCGGAAACAAAAACACACAAGAGCAAGCACATATAAACAAAATCAAATACAGGCAACTTTACGAGCACACACCTAACAACTTAGCCTTGGCCACAGCTTGCGTTCTGCGTTCAACCCCCAACTTCCCATTAATTCTACGGGCGTGAGTTTTTACTGTATGTAACGAGATGAACAATACATCGGCAATCTGTTGATTGGAGTTGCCCTGTGCGATCAACTTCAAAACTTCAAGTTCCCGCTTACTGAGGGGACTGGAACTGTGAGCCTCAACAGACAGTTCGGTGATCGACACCTGCGCTGCAGATGTACGCAGCCACTGGGGTTGTCGCAATTGCAACTCGCGCCACGCTTGCCGCCCTTGGCAACGGCTGATCATTTGCTCCCCTTCTTGCAAAGCTGCAGTGGCCAGATGCGATTCACCCTGAAGCCAGATCACTTCGGCCCGCGCCAGATGTATTTCAGCTTCGAGGGAGTACATACCGTTGGTGTGCGCATTGTCGATCAGAGTTTGAAGCAACGCTGCGGCGTTGCTGAGCTGTTGCAGATAAACCTCGGCCAGAATCAACAGATACTCAATCCGCGGAATAAGCTCCAGTGTTGCCGGGGGAGCCTGGCGAGCCTGCGGCCCACAATAATGACGCAATACCCGCGTCAGTGCCTCATGGGCCAGTTGCGGTCGCCCCTGCTGCAACCAGAACTGACTGCTGACTTGCAACAGGACGCCACGATAGACGGTCTCCGGAATTTGTCGCTGCTGCATCAGCCGTTCAGCATCGCGCAATTGGACAAACGCGTGGGTGTAATCACCCTGATTGGCCGCCAGTTGCGCGAGACCAAGAAATCCATATAACACACGCTTGTCGTGACTGCGCAGACACAACTCGAGACCGCGCTGAAAGCACTCGCGCGCGTGTTCATCCTGGCCCATGGTTAACGCCAGTCGCCCACGTCGCAAAGCGATACGCCCAAGCAACGGCGCGTGCCGGTCGGCCTGCTGGCAGAGCAGTTCATGTATGTTGAACAACAAACTCTCGGCGCGAGCCGGGGCGCCACGCTGCTCCAGCCATTGCGCATGATCAAGCTCCATCAGGCCCTCGAACACCAGCGAACCTTGCGCCCGCGCCAGGCACAGTGCCTCGCGGTTGTGGGCTTGCGCCACGTCGAGTTCGCCCCTTAGCAATGCCTGTTGCGTCAAACCGGACAAACACATCAGGCGCGCCGTCCAGCATTCGGGATCGAGCGCGCTCAACGCGTCAAGAAAGTGCGCGCGCGAAGCCTCCATTCGTCCCTGTAAATGCAGCAACCAACCCTGCAGGGCCTGCCAACGTGCAATCAGTTGACGCTGAAGCACCGCCGAGGGTTGAGGTGTGAAATGCGCCAAATGAGCGATACAGGCAGTCGCCTGTTCGAAACGTCCGGCGAATAACAGCGCAGCTGTAATCAATCCGACCAACTGCGGGCTGCCCAGCGTCAGTTCCTCGCCTTGCTGCTCATGCAAACGCAACAACAGCACCACCGTTTGCTCCTCGAACAAATGCTCGAAACTGAAGTGCTGCAACAGGCTGACCGCCACTTCGTATTCCTCGGCGAGCAATGCCTGTTCGAAGGCCGATTTCCAGTCCTGTTCGGTACAGAACCATTGGCAGGCACGCCGATGCCAGGAGCGTCCCGCCGGCCATTGCTCATCGCGCAACAACTGCGTGAACGGGGTGAATATCTGCAGCCAATCGGTGGAGTCCCCCCAAGGTTCGATAAAACAGCCCAGCGCTTGCAAGTTCCGCAAGTACTGAGCGCCCTCTCCGGCCCCGAACAGGTGATCGCACAGCCGGGCATTGAAGCGGGGTAAGTGGGCCAGCACGCGCCAGGCCTCGCTCAACTCAGGCGTCAGCGAGCTGAACAACTCATGCTCCAGGTAATCGAGCAAGGTGTCCGCCCGTCCCAGGGGTTTGTCCTGACGCGACCAGTCGCACTTGTGCAGCAATGCAATCCGCACACCGGCACACCAGCCGCCGGTGCGCTGGATGATCCGACTGGCCACCTTGCTGGCCTGCTCCGGTACCCAGGGCTGCACTATCTGCTCGACTTCACCTGGCGTGAAAGCCAGCGAAGTGCTTTCGCACTCGTACAACTCATCGTCGAGCAGCAACCTTGGCCAGTTGCAGGGCGGCCGGCGGCGAGTACCCAGCCACCAGGTCAGCATCGGGCTGCTGATCGCCAGGATGCGATCCAGTAACAGGTCCAGCTCCGGGTTTGGCAGACGGCAATAGTCATCGAGAAACAACCAGGTCGGCGTCTGCAATCGCGCCAGATAGCCCAGCAACTCTGTTTCAGTCGACGAGGCCTGCCCCAGCGTCTCTGCCAGACGCTGACGAAACTGCGCCGCACTCGACGCCACGCCAGACAATGGCAACCAATGCACCTGGCACTGGGTTGGCGCCTGCAACAGGCATTCGGCGAGCAACGCGCTCTTGCCACTGCCGGCGGGCGCGCAGAGCAATTTCACCCGTGCCGTGGAGGCCAGCAACGGCTCGGTCAAGCGAGCCCGAGACTGGTGATGAGTGGACAGACGGGGCAGGAATCCAGAACGGTCCAGACACGGGATCATGGCGGTCATTGCGGCGTGCCTTTTTATAATTGTCCGGCAACCCTAGCCCTCTCTAACCCGCTTGTTGAGAAGTATTCAGCACGCTGATTGGCAGCCATAAAAAAGGCGACCACCCGGTCGCCTTTTGTACTGTCGATGTATCAAAACCCTTACCGAACGCCCTCGGCGCGCAAGGCCGATGGCGTGTAGTCGGCGGCCTTGGCTTCGAAGCCGAATTCGAAACTGTGCTTCTCTTCGTTTTTCATTCCCAGGGCAATGTATCGGCCGGCAATGATGTCGTAGAGCGCTTCGAGGGTGTAGGCCTGGGTCTGGTGATCGTAGTAGTACTGGGCGTGACCCTCAGCCACCCGCCACAGCTGACCGCGACCGTCGTAGTGGTCCGCCAGCGCCACTTGCCAGCTGTCTTCGTCGAGGTACATGTGGCGTTTGGCGTAGATATGCCGTTCGCTCGGCTTGACCGTACCGATCACTTCCCAGACCCGGTGCAATTCATAGCGGGTCAGGTCCTGGTTGATGTGCCCGGCTTTCACAATGTCATCGTACTTGAGGCTCGGCGAGTCGAGTTTGTAGCTGTTGTAAGGGATGTACATTTCCTTCTTGCCGACCAGTTTCCAGTCGTAGCGATCCGGGGCGCCGGAGAACATGTCGAAGTTGTCGGACGTGCGCAGGCCATCAGCAGCAGTACCCGGCCCGTCATAAGCCACTTGCGGTGCGCGACGCACACGGCGCTGGCCGGCGTTGTAGATCCATGCCAGGCGCGGCTCTTTCACCTGATCGAGGGTTTCATGCACCAGCAGCACGTTACCCGCCAGACGCGCAGGTGCCGTCACCGATTGCTTGAAGAAGGTCAGCACGTTGGCGGCTTTTTCCGGGTCCAGCTCCTTCATCAGTTGCGGTACGGCGATCTCTTCCTCGAAGCGGATCGGCGTGTAGCTGCCGTTCGTTTGCGGGGTCACCTGAGTGATGATGCGGCGCAGGTTGCCGCCGTGATAGCGGGTGATGTGGTTCCACAGCACCTCGACGCCGGTCTTCGGAATCGGGAAGGCGTAGTAGCGGTTGCCGGTGAAGTTGGCCAGGCCGTTGCCGTCGTTGATGCTGTTCACGTTCAGCGCGCTGCGTTTGGCCGACTCGTAAATCTCCGGGGGTACGGCCACGGTGCGGTGGGTCGGGTAGACCGGGATCTTGTAGGTTTCCGGATAGCGCTTGAACATCGCCACCTGACCTTCCGACAATTTGTCTTTGTACTTATCGACTGTCGCGGCCGTGATGATAAACAGTGGTTTCTCGCTGGCGAACGGGTCAGCCAGGAAACCCTTGCTGTCCACCGCGCCGGCGTTTTTCGGGATACCACCAGTCCAGGCCGGGATCGAGCCGTCGGCGTTGCCGGCCTTCTCGGCCCCCAACGGGGTGAGGCTGGTGCCAAGCTTGTTGGCTTCTTCAGGCGAGACCGCCGCCATCACGTTGGCAGCCAACAGACTCAAGGCCAGGGCGCCGCATTGCAGAATCATCTTGCGCATTAAAATCATCCTTCTCAGCCAGATCAGAAGTTCACGCCGAAGCTCAGCGCCAGGAAGTCGCGGTCTTCCAGGGTGTTGTAGTCACCGCCGAAGAAATCGGTGTAACTGAGGCTCGCGGTATAGGTGTTGCGGTAGTCGGCATCGACGCCGACGCTAACCGCCTTGGCGCCTTCGTTGAACAGCCCGTTGGGACCGTAGCCGGCGACGTCGTGGGACCAGGACAGATTGGGCTTGAGGTTGATCCCGCCGATGACGTTGGCGTAATCGAGGATCGCCCGGGCGCGGTAGCCCCAGGAGGTCGAGGTGACGAAGCCGTCGGTATCGCCGCCAAAACCGTACTGGCCATAGACCGAGTCACGGCCGTAACGCAATTTGGTGCGCGACTCCAGACCACCGACGTGCACCACCGCCGCTTCGCCAACCAGGGTCAGCCGTTGAGCGCCCAGCACCTGATCGAAGAAGTGCGTCAGGGTGCTCTGCACCTGCGTCACTTCCTTGCGGCGGTAGCCTTTGTTGTCGGCACCTGGCGTGGTCGCGATAGGCGATGCCGCGCCGCCTGCGATCGGGTTGAGCAAGGCCAGGGTCAGGTCGTTGGTGTTGACTTGCACCGGGGCATTGGGGCGATAGCTGATCTCGCCGGTCCACGCCGTGCCGGTAGGCAAGGTGGTGGAAAAGCTCGCGCCGTAGAGACGAATGTCTTCCGGGTACTCAAGGTAATACTGGCCGCGTCCAAGCATCACACTCTGAGCCAGTGCAGACCCGGTACCGGGCGCGATTCTGTTGGCGGCACCGACGATGGCCGGGATCCGTGCCAGCGTTGTCAGGCCGGCAGTGGTGGTGCCGACCGTCGGGCTACGGCTGTGATAGTTCATGAAGTACAGGCCGTACTCGGTGTCGTCGCCGAGCCAGCGCAGCGCCGTCCCCCACTGCCCGGAGTCGCGGGCATCGCGGTCACCACCGCGCGGGACGATCACACCTTCCTGGCTGACCTCGAAGCCTTGGCCAAACGCTGCAGCGATCGGTTGCAACGGTGCAATCGCCGGGCTGGCAACGGTGTAGTTCTTGTTGCAACCGTCTGCCACCACGTCGTTACCGAAGAAGGTGCCGCAGTTGTCGACGACAGTCTGATCCCACTCCAGTTGATAGAAACCTTCCACCGAGAGTTGGTCGGTCAGGCTTTGGGAGGCGAACAGCATGTTCACCGGAATCAGGCCTTCCTTGATTTCGGCGCCGGGACGGCGGAACGCTGAAACGTCGATCGGGTTGATGCTGTTGATCGAGTTGCCGATGAAGGTACTTTCACCCCAACTCACCACCTGCTTGCCGGCGCGCACAGTGCCCGGCAGATCGGCGATGGAATAGTTGTGATAGACGAAGGCGTCGAGAAGTTGTGCTCCGGAGGACTTGGCGCCTTCTTTACGGCCGCTGTCACTGATCGGTTTGAACTCGCGGTCCTCGTCCTTGAGTTCGAAGTCGTACCAGTACTTGCCACGCACGAACACCCCGGTGTCGCCGTACTTCAATTCGAGGTCATGAATACCTTTGAAGATCTTGGAGAAGGTTTCGCCCTTCTTGAAGTTCAGCCGCCCGTCATCCCCGGTCGAAGACTGGCCGGTCCCGCCATTGACGATGCCCACCAGGGATTTGTCGGCATCGCGCATGCCCCAGCTCGCGCCGATGGACAGCGAAGAGTCAAAGGTCCCCTCGATTTCCCCGATGTTGAATGAAACAGCCTGCGCCTGGGCGCAGCAACCCAAGGCAACCGCAGCGGCCAGCGCTTGCGGCGTGAAGATGGCGCGCATTGTTGTTTTTGTCATGCGTCTTCCCCGGTGAGTGACAGAAGGCCACACCCTACTGCCGCAGGTTGGGAGCGATAAGCGCACCAAGGAGGTATTCGCGATGTACCTCCAAAGGATGAATGCCCGCATGGGACGGGGATTTGCGCGGGTTATGGATGGGCTGGATGGGGGGTTATCAACGTCGCGCATGGCGTGTAGGCGGGGTCTGTCAGCACTGTTACTCATGCTGCAACAGTTCATGTCGTGAATTGCTATTTTTCCTTTGGGCTCAAGCGCTTATTCTTGCCGGGCTTTCACGGCAATCGGGCCGAAAAGCAGGAAGCAATGGCGAGTGTCCCGTCCACGCCATTGGTGACAGATTTCAGAGGAGTTGAAGGTTTTCGACTCATCGCCCCGTGTTCACTGACGTTGATTTATTGCTCCTTGATCAATCGTCTTACTTTGGCCGCTGCGTTTGCAGCGGCCTTTTTTATGCCTGTTGAAAAACCGAACGCCCCCCCTTCCGAGAAACTTCCGGAAACGACATGGGAAATTTCTTCTTGAACAGAAGCATTTACTCTCGATCGTTTTAGCCAGCCGAAAGTTCACTCAATCTCATACGTATTTACTTACAGCCTTACCAGAATCATGAACCAAAATTTTGCTGTAACTTGAAACATATCGACTACTTGCTGGCAAAAGTGAGTCGATGCCAACCGAATAATTTCCAACCATTCCATTCAACAAGCACATTCAAAAGGATATGAATATGCAAAAGCCTCCAACATGGGAGTTGACTGAAGCTGTTCACACGACTGCAATTGCACCGTTACACAATCCGATCCCATATGGAACTTCATCGGTCATTCCCCCTAGCGGTATGTTTGGCCCTCACAACTTTGGCCCCAATCATATTGTTATTGCCAACTCACATAAAATAGACGCCACCAAAAAGTCACTAGAGCAGGAATATCAAACCCGCATCAATCAACTACCACAGACTATCGAACAAGAACTGGCTGCCACAAGACTGGAAGGTCCGACTCATCCGCTCCCTCCCGCAGACGCGATCATTCGTGAACTAGGCGTTCGTAACATTCTTTTGAGCCGAAAGACCGCTGAATTCCATCAGAAAACAGCCCTCGCCAATCAGTTTTATGGCGGTGACCCGCTGAACCGAAGCTTGATTGAGTTCTATCAAAAGGCATCGACCATGGGACAACGGGTCATGCCCGATGGTATTGCAATGCAAGCATGGACGGCCTCATACCGTGCTGCTCACGAGGCCTGGCTGCTGGCGCAGTCCATTCAGATACTGAACCAGCAACAAGTGCAGGTACTCAATCGGCTGGCCGCCGTGCAGGCCAATGATCAAGCGCAAGCGGCAGCGGCGGAAGCCCAACGAGTAGCTGCCGAGCGCGCCCGGATCGCAGCTGAACAGCAACGTCTGAACGAAATCGCTGACGCGGCACGCCGAGAACAAGAACAAGTTCGAAGGCGCGAACAAGATCGGCTTGCAGCGCTGGCAGAAACCAAACGATTGGCCGTCGAGCAAGCTCGAATGGCTGCCGACAAGGCACACCGAGAGGCACAACTTAAAGCGCTGGCTGATTTTCAGGCTCGGAATCAGGCTCAAGAAAAAGCACGAATCGCTACATTGAAAACAGCGCTGGCCGAGGCTGAAGCTAATGCAGAAGCAGCCGCACAGCATTTCGCAGCCGAGCAGGCTCGTCTCCAAGCCGAAATGGAACAGCGAATCGAGCAGATACAAAAGCAACTGCAAACAGAAAGACAGAGTCTGGAGACTCGCAGGAAAGTCATTGATACAGCTACTGCCGTGGCTCAACGCCAAGCTCAACTGACGAATCTGAAGATACAGCAGCAAAAGGAAAAGCAGGCGCAAGAGCGCGAGCGGCAACAGGCTCATCTGGCGGCAGAGGCTGATACCCAACGACAACTCGAGCAGGCACGCCTCCTGGCGCAATGGCGAGAGGAAACAGAGGATCGGTGGCAAAGCCCCACGTTTGCCAATGTCGGTTCGATGTCGGCATTCGGCCCAACGTTTACCGGCACACTCGGAACTGTCGGCGTTAGTCCAGCGACCTCCTTGGCGCTCAGGACCGCGCTACGTGCAGCGGTATCCGCGGCTATCGCAGCACTCGCGTCAATAGCAACGCCAGTCCTGGTCGGGTTCGCCGCTCTATTGGCTCCCTCAAGGCTGGGTAACGGTGATCTTTTCTCCATAAGTGTTCCGCTGTCAGAACTCGCTCCTGATTCAACGCCCGATCTGTATGAACTGGCAGCCGTCGGAGGGGAAATCGACCTGCCGGTGAGACTCGGCTCGAGGACGATAGGCAATAGCGTAGAGATTGTCGTTGTTGCCACTGACGGAGTGACAGTACCCGCCAGTGTGCCGGTAAGGCTTGCTCACTTTGACGCGCGCAAGAATGTTTACGTTTCCGGCAGCACCGTCTCCAACGGTCCCGTCATCACCTGGACGCCGCTGGTAGAACCGCAGGATCCTTCAACAGAATTTCCGCTGATCGACACTGACCTGCCGATCTATGAAGGCGCTACTGTCACCCCAGGCGCGGGACGAATCGATCCGTTTCCGGAGCTGGATCGCTACGGATTTGGTGGTTTCATCACCGTCTTCCCGATCGAATCCGGGATCCCTCCGACATTCACGGTGTTCAGGGATCGGAGGCAAGATCCCGGTGTCGCCAGCGGCGCTGGACAACCAGTTTCAGGAAATTGGCTGGGGGCAGCCTCGACGGGAGAAGGAGCAGCGATTCCGACGCAGATAGCGGATAAATTTCGAGGGCGGGAGTTTTCGAGTTTTAAATCATTTCGCAGGGCGTTTTGGAAGGCGGTATCTGCCGACCCTGAACTAAGCTCACAGCTATTCCAGCTCAGCAAAATTGAAACTAAAAAAGGGCTTGCTGCAAGAGCAGACATCGCGGATCACGTCGGAAAAAAGAGAAAATACGACCTTCACCATGTAATACCGATTAGTGAGGGAGGAGCAGTCTACGACATCGATAACCTTCGGGTACTGACACCGAAGCAGCATATTAAAACTCACTCCAGAAAACAGGAGCTTTAAAATGAACTTAAAAAACAAGCTCGAAGACTACACAGAATCTGAATTCAAGGATCTTATATTTCGCTTATTCAAGGGTGATTATTCATCAGAAGAAGAGCTAGAGGAGATCGTTGAGAACATCGTAAACACATCTGAACATCCCAACGGATCAAACATACTGTACTTTCCCGAGGAAGGGGTTGAGGACAGTCCCGACGGGGTGCTGAGCACCATCAAGCAGTGGCGAGCCGCTAACGGCAAGCCAGGCTTCAAGCCTGAATAATCAAACGAGTCGGGGCAAGAACATGTTCTTGCCCTCTGAGGCATAGAAAGTCAAACGGTACGTTAAGCAGATCAGTGAAAGCGGCTCGGCCTACGACATAGACAAACTTCGTGCATCGACACCAAAGCCGCACATCCAAACTCACTAAAAAAGAGCCATGGAGATTAAACATGATTTTAAAAAACAAGTTTGAAGATTACACAGAGCACGAATACCTAATCCTTGTAGGCTCGTTATTTGAAGGAGACTACTCATCAGAGGATGAGCATGATGCAATTGTAGAAAACATAGTACTCACGTCAGAACACCCCGACGGCACAGGCGTTTTATATGACCCAAGAGAGGGTATCGAAGACAATCCAAACGGAGTAATAAACGCAATAAAACAATGGCGATTAATCAACGGAAAACCGGGATTCAAAACTGAAATAAAGTAATCCAAACAAAGAAGCAAGCATTCGTGCTTGCTTCTTATACTGCACATTTACAGCCAGTCCTTATGCAAACTCGCGAGACTTCCTACCACCTACACATTTCTCGGAAAGCGACTACATAGTTTTGTAATCACGCGAAGCGTCCCAGCGATTAAGGTTAATCACAAGTCAGCCACTCGTTTAAAACCTTGCTGACTTCAACCTAATTCACTGCGAGCATTCTTTCCATGAAACCCATTGATTACAACAAGTACCGCGCCACTAAAAGCTTCAACACCCGCGTACGCTTTCTAATCTTCCACTATACAGCCGGTAACTTCTCCAGCTCAGTCAATGCACTCACCGGCCCGAATGTCAGCGCCCACTATCTGGTTCCCGACATCACCGATCCGAGCTACTTGAAAGCAGGTTATACCGGGCAGGAAGTCTTCAACCTCGTCGACGAAACCAAGCGCGCGTGGCACGCGGGGGTCAGTCACTGGGGCAACAGAAGCAATCTGAACGACACGTCTATCGGTGTTGAAATCGTCAACCTAGCAACGTTTAGCCAAGGGGTTTTCAACTTTCCGCCGTATCAGCCAGAACAAATTGCCGCCATTGAAGAGTTGGCGTTAAACATCCTTGAGCGTTACCCGGATATCAGCCCGACCCTTGTTCTGGGGCACTCGGATATTGCGGTCGGTCGCAAGAGTGACCCAGGGCCGAAATTTCCCTGGCATGCCCTTTACTTGAAAGGCGTCGGTGCCTGGTTCGACGATGCCACCCGAGATACCTATCTGCAGCAATATTGCGAGACCGGCATTCCAGCCCGATCCGAATTGCTCAAACTGTTCAAGACTTACGGGTATGACGTTTCCGATGCGTCGACCGAACAAGGCTTCACACACCTTGTTCGGGCCTTTCAGCTGCACTTTCGCCCGAACACGTACGACGGGATCATGGATGCGCAAACGGCCGCGAATCTGGCGGCATTGGTTCACAAGTATTTTCCTTGAAGACCGCTGCAAACCAGATGTCGGGGGCGACTATCCAGAACCGGCAAGGTCAAGCACGGTGACCTTGCCGGCTTCCATCAAAGCGAATATTTCTGCAAATTCGCCATCATTTCCTTCAGCGCTTCAAGGTTGTCCTGCGGATGCGCCGCGCCTTCGAAATCGCAGATCTGTTGCCAATGCGCCGCCACATCTTCCGGCGAGAACCCAATCCGCGGATCAAACCCCGCGCCGAGGCTTCGTTCCCAGCGCACCTTGCCCATCCAGCCGCCACCGACTTCAAACAGCCCGGAGGTTTCCTGGCTGTTCTCGCTGGCGAGGTACACCACCAGCGGGCTGACCAGTTCCGGTTTGAGTTGTTCGAAGACTTGCGGCGGGATCAGGCCTTCGGTCATGCGGGTGCCGCCGGTGGGGGCGATGGCGTTGACCAGGATGTTGTTCTTGCGACCTTCGATGGCCAGGGTGCGGGTCAGGCCGTAGAGGCCGAGTTTGGCCATGCCGTAGTTGGACTGACCGAAGTTGCCGTAAATGCCCGAGGTCGAAGCGGTGAAGATGATGCGGCCGTAGTTTTGCTCGCGCAGGTGCGGCCAGGCGGCGCGGGTGACTTTGTAGGCGCCTTCGACGTGGACGCGGTAAACCAGGTCCCAGTCGCCGTCTTCCATTTTGTGGAAGGTCTTGTCCCGCAGGATCCCGGCGTTGTTGACCACTACATCGACACGGCCGAAGGTGTCCAAGGCGTTCTGAACGATTTTGTCGCCGTCGGTGACGGAGTCATGGTTGGCCTCGGCGATGCCACCGGCCTCACGAATTTCGGCCACCACCCGGTCGGCCGCCGAAGCGTTTGCACCTTCGCCCTGAGCCGAACCGCCGAGATCGTTGACCAGCACTTTGGCGCCCTGTTTGGCGAACAGCAGCGCGTGGGCCCGGCCCAGGCCGCCGCCTGCACCCGTGATGATCACGACTTTATCTTCGAAGCGCACAGACTCATTCATTGGGGGGACTCCAGCAGGCCAGGGGACAATGAGTCCGAGTGTCAGGCACGGCGATGCGGGTCACAATGAACTGGGGTGAGGCTGAATGTTGCGTGATAAGGCAGCGGGATAATCAGGAACAGGCGACCTTGCGCGGCGGTGAAACCAGCTGATCGCGAAACTCCAGATAATGCTTGAGCACCTGCCCCGGCGCCTCGGTTTGAGGGTAGTGGCCAATACCGGGCAACAAGACCGTGTCCGGGTTCGGGATCAGTTCCCGATAACGCTCGACCATGTGCGCGCCGGAGATCGGATCGACCTCACCATCGATCACCCGCAACGGCACTTCACCACGCTGCATCGCGCTGACCCAACGCTCGCGCTGGGCACGCCGCTCAGGGATGTAGGCGATCAATTTGTGCATGATCCGTGGCCCGTGATTGCTCTCGATCAAGCTCCAGAAATCGTCCATCTCGCTCTCGGTGGGGCGGCTCTGGGGGCCGAAGATCTGCCGGAAACTCTTCACCAGACCGTCACGGGAAAAGGCTCGCCCGATCATCCAGCCCAAGGGGCTGAGCAGGAGTTTTTGCATCAGTATCGGGCGATGGGTTTCGGGAAACAGGCCGCCATTGAGGAACACACAACTGGCGATATGAATGCGCGCTTCGTAATGCCGGGCCAACAGTTCCTGAGCCACGCTGTCGCCATAATCGTGGGCCAACAGGTGCACCGGCTGCTCGACCTTCAGGTGTGCCAGCAAGGCCTGTTGCAGATCGGCCTGCTCCAGCAGGCTGTATTCGTGGTCCACCGGTTTGGCGGAGTCGCCAAAGCCGAGCATGTCGCAGGCAATCACCCGATAGCGCTGGGTCAGTGGCTGCCACAGGAAATGCCAGTCCCAACTGGCGGTCGGGAAGCCATGAATGAGCAACAGTGGCTCACCCTGCCCCGCCGTCCAGTAACGGATGGTCTGGCCACGGAAGACGAACGTCTGGCCGCGTTTGCGCCAGACACACAGGGGGATCTCGGCGAGAGGCATTAGAGTTTATAACCCGGGTCTTGTTTATCGAGTTTGCGCAGCATCGCTGGCCAGGCCAGTGCGCCGCCCATCCCTTGAGCACTTTTGGTGACGCCGGCGATCATCGCCTTGGCGCCCGCCAGAATCTGCGGTTCGATGGCGATCAACTCGGCGCCACCGTTCTGCGCCAGCACCTGGATATCGCAGGCGCGCTGGAAGGTGAACATCATCAGGAATGTGTCGGCGATGGTGCCGCCGCAGGTCAGCAGACCGTGGTTGTGCAGCATCAGGAAATTGTTTTCGCCGAGATCGGCTTGCAGCCGCGCTTTCTCTTCATGGTTAAGCGCAACACCTTCGTAGGCGTGATAAGCCAGGCTGGACAGGACAAACAACGATTGTTGGCTGATCGGCAAAATGCCTTGTTTCTGCGCCGACACGGCGACACCGGCAGCGGTGTGGGTGTGCAGCACGCAGACGACATCGTGACGAACCTCGTGCACCGCGCTGTGGATGGTGTAACCGGCCGGGTTGATCTCGTAAGGGCTGTCCATCAGCTTGTTGCCGGCCTGATCGACCTTGACCAGGCTGGACGCAGTAATCTCGTGGAACATCAGCCCGAACGGGTTGATCAGAAAGTCTTCGGTACCGGGGACCTTGGCCGAGATGTGGGTAAAAATCAGGTCATCCCAGCCATGCAGGGCGACCAGACGATAGCAGGCGGCAAGATCGACGCGGGTTTGCCACTCGGCGGCGCTGACCTGGTCTTTGACACTGTGTGGCGATTGGACGGGGGCTACGTACACGGCAAGGAACCTCTAATTTTTATTCTTGGGGTTTCTATTGTTTACCGACGTTACAACAGTCTAGTCACGCCCCGGGAATCGTGTAGTTGCATTGGCAGCCAGCTTGATGGCCTAGCGAGTCAGTACGCCAATGAACGTGGATCCATGTCAAAGTACTGCCGCCAACAAGGGTGCGGCGAACAGATTCAGCAGCCCCGTCAGAACCATGACTAACCCCGCCACCGAGCCCTCTTCCCCCCCCACTTCATGTGCCCGACTGACCCCGGCACCGTGGGCACCGACACCAAACAGCGCCCCCCGAGCCAAGGCACTGCGCAGGGGCAACCACTTGAGCAGAATGCCACCGAGCATCGCCCCGAACACGCCGGTGAACATCACAAACACCGCGGTCAGTTCCGGTACGCCGCCCAGGTCATGGGCCAGCGGCATGGCAAAAGGCGTGGTGATCGAGCGCGGCACCAGCGACATCGTCACCGAACTGTCCAGCGCCAGCGCCTTGGCCAGCCCGAACGAACTGCCGATGGACGCCGCGCTGCCCGCCAGCATCCCCAGCAACAACGCCGACCAATGCCGCATCAGCATCTGCCGCTGCTGCCAGATCGGCACTGCAAAAGCGACGGTAACCGGCCCCAGCACCAGCATCAGCCAATGGGTGTTGCTCGAGTATTCGGCATACGCGGTGTGCAGCGGCACAGCGAGTGCCAACAAAAGGGCCGGGACCAGAATCAGTGGCGACAGCACATAGCGCCCGGTGCGACGGTAGATCCAGCGGCTGAACAAATAAGCCAGCAGCGTGAAGGCCAGCCAGAACATCGGCATCAGCTCAAGCTTCACGAGACCTCCTCAACCGCACCACCAGTTCCACGGTAAATGCGGTCACCAGCATCACCATCAGTGTGCTGACGCCAATCACCAGCAAAATTCGCCAACCGTCGCTGCGCAGCAGACCGCCGTAATCGAGCAGGCTCATCAGCGCCGGAATGAAGAACAACAGCATCTCGGCCATCAACAGGCCGGCGCCCATTTGCAGCGCTGCCGGTTTGACCACACCCAAAGCGAACGCCAGCAGCAACAGCACCATGCCGATGACACCACCGGGAATCGGCCAGGCAAACCACACGGCCATCTGGCAGCCGAGCAGGTAGATGGCGAGCAGCACCGCCAATTCTGTCGCCAGTCGAGCCAAGCTTTTCAAGGTTGATGCGTTCATGTCTTCGGTCCTCGCTGGTGCTCATTTTACGGAGCGGGCTTCCATACCAGAAACGAATTGTTAGACTCGACACTATTCCAATATGGAATCATGCACATGGAATTCAAACAGTTACGCAGCTTCGTCGAGGTCATGCATCAGGGTGGTTTTACTCAAGCCGCCAAGACCCTGCACATCAGTCAATCGGCGGTGAGCAAACAGGTCGCTCAGCTGGAACAGAGCCTCGGCACTGCGCTGCTCGAACGGCAGGGTTCGCAGCTGCGCCTGACTGCCGCCGGCAGCGTGGTCCTTCTACGGGCCGAAGGCATGTTGCGGCTGCGCAACGAACTGCTCAGTGAGCTGGATGACTTGAGCCAACTGGCCCGCGGGGAATTGCGCCTGGGTTTGCCGCTTCTGGGCAGCGACGCGCTGTTCGCCGGACTGTTCGCCGAGTACCGGCGACGCTACCCCAACATCAGCATTCAATTGCTTGAGGGCGGTAGCCTGAACATCGAACAGGCCGTTTTGAGTGGAGAGCTGGAACTGGGTGGCAGCCTGTTGACGAAGGACCCGCAGTTCGCCTTCCAGCCTTTCTGCGATGAACCGCTGGACGCCCTGCTGCCGGCCGATCATCCGCTGGCGTCGAAGACGGTGATTGGGCTGGAGGAATTGGCCGACACGCCATTCCTGCTGTATCAGCGCAGCTTCGTGCTCAACGACCGCTTGCTGCAAGCCTGCCAGCAACTGGGTTTTACGCCGAAGGAAGGCGGTCGCAGCGGCCAGGCTGACTTTCTTGCGGCGCTGGTGGCTGCCGGTCAAGGTGTGGTGCTGTTGCCGCGCGTGGTGGCTCGCGGGCTGGTGCGGCCAGGCGTGGTGCGCCTGACCTTGAACGCACCGGGTTATCTGCGTTGGGATATCGCCTTCATCTGGCGTCAGGGCGCGTACTTGTCAAAAGCCGCGCAAGCCTGGCTCGCCCTGCTACGCGAGCGACCGGTCAGCCCCGCAGAGCGCTGACCAGCTCCGCCAGCCAAGGCTCGGCGTCGGTTTCCGGCGTCACGCTTTCGCTGGCGTCCAGGCGCAGCATGGGCAGGACTTCGCGTAGGCCCAGTTCGCTGAACAATTCGCGCATTTGCTCACCGCCGCCGCAGAACGTATCGCCGTAACTCGCATCGCCCAAACCAATCACAGCGCCCGGCAAGCCACGCCAGGCAGCCGGCAACTGGTCGCGAATGGCGAAATACAACGGTTGCAGGTTGTCCGGCAACTCGCCCATGCCGGTGGTCGAGGTCACCGCCAGGAAAGCTTCGGGAGCAAAGGCCTGAACATCGGCGAGGCCTGCACGCGGGTTGTGCCAGGTTTCGAAACCCGCAGCTTTTAAAATATTGGCGGCGTGGCGGGCGACTTCTTCAGCCGTGCCGTACACCGAGCCGGAAAGGATGGCGACTTTCATCAATCTAATCCTGAAGCTGAGTAAAAAGACGGGGGATATTAACAGCCGTGGCAAAAAAGCTGCGATTGACTCTCAATTAACGCTGATGGCCAGTAGACAGTGCTCAGTGTTCTTCTAGAATGCAGCGCTCAATCAAATTGGAAAGGATTCTCCGATGATTAACGCCCAACTGCTGCAAATGGTGATCAACGCTTCCAACGACGGCATCGTGATTGCCGAAAAGGAAGGCGAGCAGGACAACATCCTGATTTACGTCAACCCGGCATTCGAACGCCTGACGGGTTACACCAGCGAAGAAATCCTCTACCAGGATTGCCGTTTTCTTCAGTCTGGTGACCGCGACCAGGAAGCACTCCCGTTGATTCGCGAGGCCTTGAGCAGTGGCGGTTCCTGCCGGGAAATCCTCAGGAATTACCGCAAGGACGGCACGCCGTTCTGGAACGAGCTATCCCTTTCGACGGTGAAGAACCCGGATGACGGACAGACTTATTTCATCGGTGTACAGAAAGACGTCACCCTTCAGGTCAAGGCGCAGCAGCGAGTTGCGCAGTTGGAGCCGCAATTGGCTGCGGTCCAGGCCGAGCTTGCCGCACTAAAAGCGACGAACGGCGAAAACAAATCGAAGAATTGATTGTCATTAACTACAATCACCAGTGACTTTGTAACTATTTCTGTCGAGCAGATCATGCAACGCGACGCACTCCTGACTCAGGATGAGCTGGATTTTATCCAGACAATGCAACACAACCCGCAACTCAATGTGCGGGACGCGACGTCGAGCCTGCTCGTCAACGGTGGTTCACAAATCCGTGACTTGCTCACGCGCCTTGCCGCTCATGAGCAAGTCACCATCCAGGCCAACTTCGAAAATCAGCAAATGACTTTCCCGCTGCACCTGGTGGAAGACGAATTTCACGCAATGCATTTACGCCTCGGCGTCCCCAGCATCTATGAAGACGGACCGATGGTCCGGCCATGGCGCCTGGTACTCGAAGAACCGGTAGCGTTGGAGAATGCCAATGGCCAGCCCGGTACGATGTGGGTGCACGAAGTGTCGTTCAAAGGGGTTTTGCTGGAAGTTCGCAACAAGACCAAACCGCCCAAACATTTCGCCTTGTGGTTCAGCCCGTCTGGCTATGAGCGCATCGCATTGCGCGGCACCTTCGAGAAAGAAACCGAGCACGGCTTCTTTGCCTACCAGTTGAATCAGGGTGACAAGGACGAAACCGAGCGTCTGCGCCAGTACATCCTTCAACAGCATCGGCTGACGCATCCGGCCATGCATCTCTGATTCAAGTGTCCAGGTTGCCTGTCAGGAACTGTTTCAAACGCTGACGCATGACCAATCCTTCGTTACCCAGACATCCAATCGACGATCCAGCCAGGCTTTCCTGCACCAGATCGGACGCATCCCCCGCCAGCATCAACTGACACTCCAGGCTCAAGGCCAGGCGCTTCAATCGCCGTGGAAACTCGGGCGTAGGCGCGTGATTGGAAACCAGCACCAGCGCCCGGGGTTTGACTCTTTCGCAGACCAGGGTCAATTCATCGAATGGCTGACCAATAGCCAACACTTGAATAGCCGAATCGACACTGCTCAGAAACAGCGCCGTGACCAGCACTTCGAGTTCACGACACTGATCGTTCAAGGCGCAGACAATCACCCGTCGCGGCTGCATGACACGCACCAGCAGCAGGCGTTGCAACACTCGAGAACGCAGAAAACCATCCAGGAACAACCACTCGCTGGCCTGACCGAACGCTTCATGGCGTTGCAGCAATTGCTTCCAGAGTGGAAGCAGAATGTCCTGAAACGCGACAGTCAGGGGATAACTGGAAAAGATCTGTCCATAAACCTGCTCCAGTCGAACCTCGTCAAAGGCATTCACTGCCGCCTGAACCTGTTGCTGCCATTGCGTGTAGTCAGCGTGTACGAGTTCATTCGGGATGATGTGCGACAGGGTTTGAAGCGGTGCAATCCTGGCCAGGATCTTGCCGATTTTACTGACAGCAACGCCGCGTTCGATCCAGCCAAGGATGCTGCGGACACGTTCAATATCGGTCATCGAATACAGTCTGTGCCCACTTTCGGTACGCGCGGGCTGTATCAGCCCATAGCGGCGTTCCCATGCACGTAGCGTGACCGGGTTGACCCCGGTCAGGCGCGCGACTTCGCGAATCGGAAACAGTTCTTCCTGTACGAGAGGAAGACTGGACTGTAATCCCGTGACCACGTCAGTCAGGACAGGCATTTTGATTTTCTACGTCCATGTATGAAATTGGATCCCATTCTACCTCTCCTGCCCCCACACCATTCAAGACGTTAATGGCGACGAATATCACTGACGTACCCGACAGAATCAGGAATAATCCTTGCTTGTTCCAAGGCGCAGACCACCACCCCGGCGCTGCGCCTGGCGAAACTCCTATCCGGAGCGACGCGATTGTTATACGGAGATGCACAATGTCTACCTCACCCGTCACGCTGATGGTTGCGCGCCGCGTCGCCGATGGGCGTTATCAAGACCTGATCGCCTGGTTGCGCGAAGGCGAACAACTGGCCACCGATTTTCCCGGCTATCTCGGTTCTGGCGTACTCGCTCCGCCGCCCGACGATGACGAATTCCAGATTATTTTCCGCTTTGCCGACGAGCAGACGCTGCACGCCTGGGAGCATTCTGTATCGCGCACCGCATGGCTGGCACGCGGCAGTGACTTGTTTGCCCATCCAACGGAACATCGTGTCAGCGGCATCGAAGGCTGGTTCGGCGCGGCCGGCCAGCGACCACCACGCTGGAAACAGGCCGTGGCGATCTGGTTGGCATTCTTTCCGGTGTCCCTGCTGTTCAACTTTGTCCTGAGCCCGTTGTTGGGCGACATGGGGCTGCTGAGCCGGGTGTTCATCAGCACCTTGTGCCTGACCCCGCTGATGGTCTACTTCTTCATTCCGCTGTCGACCCGCCTGCTGGCCAGCTGGCTGAACACCACGCCGGCACGGCCGTTGCCCGCCGCACCCTCCTCTCAAAACAGCTAAAAGATCGCAGGCTTCGCCAGCTCCTACAAAAGCGTGACCGTACCGCGCCCTGTAGGAGCTGCCGCAGGCTGCGATCTTTTCAGGGGCAAGACACCTCCCGTCGCTGGTATAGTTTTGCTCTTACCGCGACGCGAGCCGTTCATGACCTCTTTCGTAGCTCCAATCCTCATCACCGGTGCCGGCCAACGTGTCGGCCTGCACTGCGCGCAGCGTTTGCTCGAGGATGGCCAGCCGGTGATCTTCAGCTACCGCAGTGAACGCCCCGGCGTGCAAATCCTGCGCGACCTGGGGGCGACCGCGGTGTTTGCCGACTTCTCCACTGAAGCCGGGATCTTCGCGTTCATCAGCGAACTGAAAAACCACACCGGCAGCCTGCGGGCGATTGTCCATAACGCCTCCGAATGGCTGGCCGAAACCCCGGACACCGACGCCACTGCCTTCACCCGCATGTTCAACGTACACATGCTGGCGCCCTACCTGATCAATCTGCATTGTGCCGACTTGCTGCAACGCTCAAGCCCCGCCGACATCGTGCACATCAGCGACGACGTGACCCGCAAGGGCAGCAGCAAGCACATTGGCTACTGCGCCAGCAAAGCCGGGCTCGACAGCCTCACCCTGTCCTTCGCCGCGAAATACGCGCCGACAATCAAGGTCAACGGTATCGCGCCAGCCCTGCTAATGTTCAACCCCGACGACGACGCGGCATACCGCGCCAAGGCACTGGCCAAGTCCGCGCTGGGTATCGAACCCGGCAGCGAAGTGATCTACCAGAGCCTGCGTTATTTACTCGACAACCCTTATGTCACCGGCACGACCCTGACCGTCAACGGCGGACGGCACATCAAATAAGCGGCCCCCGCGAGGATGTTCCATGACGTTATCCCTGCCCCAGAACGCCCTGTCCCAGAGCTACCGCGAAATCCTCATCGGCCTCGGTGAAAACCCCGACCGCGAGGGTCTGCAGGACACCCCGGTTCGCGCGGCAAAAGCCATGCAGTACCTCTGCCGTGGTTATGAGCAAAGTGTCGAAGAGATCGTCAACGGCGCGCTGTTCGCTTCCGATAACGATGAAATGATCATCGTCGACAACATCGAGCTGTACTCGCTCTGCGAACATCACATGCTGCCCTTCATCGGCAAGGCGCATGTGGCTTATATTCCAACGGGCAAAGTGCTGGGCCTGTCGAAGATTGCACGACTGGTGGACATGTTCGCCCGTCGCCTGCAAATCCAGGAAAACCTCACCCGGCAAATCGCCGAAGCGGTACAGCAAGTGACCGGCGCGGCGGGCGTTGCGGTGGTCATCGAAGCCAAGCACATGTGCATGATGATGCGCGGCGTCGAGAAACAGAATTCGACCATGAACACCTCGGTGATGCTCGGCGCCTTCCGCGAGTCGAGCAATACCCGCCAGGAGTTCCTGCAATTGATTGGACGGAGCAAGTAGCAATGCCACAACTTCAACCAGGAACGGCACGCATCCGGGTCAAGAACCTGTGCCTGCGGACCTTCATCGGGATCAACGAGGATGAAATCCTCAACAAGCAGGATGTGCAGATCAACCTGACCATCCTGTATGCCGCTCAGGAAGCGGTGCGTGACAACGACATCGATCACGCGCTGAACTACCGCACCATCACCAAGGCGATCATCGCCCACGTGGAAGGCAATCGCTTCGCCCTGCTCGAACGCCTGACCCAGGAAATTCTCGATCTGGTCATGGCCAACGAGTCGGTGTTGTACGCCGAGGTCGAAGTCGACAAGCCCCATGCCCTGCGATTCGCCGAGTCGGTGTCGATTACCCTGGCCGCGAGCCGCTGACCGTCTGGCACATTGCTCGTCAGACTTTTATCATCCGCGCACGAATTGATTGCACAGAGCCCGCCATGACCGATCAACAACGCCTGGAACTCGAAGCCGCCGCCTTTCGCCGGCTGGTCGCCCACCTGGACAGCCGCAAGGATGTGCAGAACATCGACCTGATGAACCTCTCCGGTTTCTGCCGTAACTGCTTGTCCAAGTGGTACAAGGCCGCTGCCGACGAACGCCAGATCGAGGTCAGCCTCGATGACGCCCGCGAAGTGGTTTACGGCATGCCGTACGCCGAGTGGAAAGCCCAATACCAGCAAGAAGCCAACGCCGAACAACAAGCGGCGTTCGCCAAAGGAAAACCCAATGAGTGATTTGAACACCCTGCGCGCCAGCCTCAAGAGCGGCGAACACGTTTTTGCCGATACCCTGGCCTTCATCGCCGCCGGCTACGACTATCAGCCTCAGGCTTTCAACAACGGCGGCGTGGAAAACGCAGCCGGGCAGAATGAAGGCTCGTGCAAGACCCTGGGTCTGGCGCTGCTGGAAGGCTTGAGCGATGAAGAAGCACTGTTGGCGTTCGGCGAGCATTACCGCTCGGTGGTGGCCATGCCTGAGGGCAGCGATCACGGTAATATCCGTGCGTTGATTGCGCATGGGTTGGCTGGCGTGAAGTTCGCTCAGCAGCCGCTGACTCGCCGCTGATTCACGCAAGATCAAAATCAAAAGATCGCAGCCTTCGGCAGCTCCTACACGTTCGCGTTCACCGCCAATATTGCGGTTCTACGCGGTCCGGTAGGAGCTGCCGAAGGCTGCGATCTTTTCGCTTCTACAGCACATCCCGACTTTTAAGATTGATCCGGCAACTTTATTTCGTTTGCCGGGCACCGCTGCTCACGGCTTAGATAAAAAGAAGCATCCCTTCTTCAGAGTCGGTCATCCATGAACAGCGAAACCATCAGCCAGTCGATCAACATCGTTCATCCCGTCACGCTCAGCCACGGCAAAAATGCCGAGGTCTGGGACACCGATGGCAAACGCTACATCGACTTCGTCGGCGGCATCGGTGTATTGAACCTCGGCCATTGCCATCCGCGCATCGTCGAGGCCATTCGCGAACAAGCCACCCGGCTGACCCACTACGCGTTCAACGCCGCCCCGCATGTGCCCTATATCGAACTGATGAATCGTCTCACCGCGTTTATTCCGGTGGACTACCCGGTCAGCGGCATGCTCACCAACAGCGGTGCGGAAGCGGCGGAAAACGCCCTGAAGATCGTGCGTGGCGCCACCGGTCGCACGGCCGTCATCGCCTTCGACGGCGCCTTCCATGGCCGCACCCTCGCCACGCTTAACCTCAACGGCAAAGTCGCGCCCTACAAACAGAAAGTCGGCGTGCTGCCGGGCCCGGTTTTTCACCTGCCCTTCCCGAGCAAGGACAACGGCGTGACCTGCTCCGAGGCCCTGAAAGCCATGGACCGGCTGTTCAGCGTCGAGATCGACATCGATGACGTCGCCTGTTTTATCGTCGAACCGGTGCAGGGCGAATCGGGCTTCTTGACGCTGGACGTGGAGTTCGCCCAGGCGCTACGCCGCTTCTGTGATGAAAAAAACATCCTGCTGATCGCTGATGAAATCCAGTCCGGCTTCGGTCGCACCGGCCAGCGCTTTGCATTTTCGCGACTGGGCATTGAGCCGGACCTGATTCTGCTGGGCAAAAGTATCGCTGGCGGTGTGCCGCTGGGTGCGGTGGTCGGGCGCAAGTCGCTGCTCGACACCTTGCCCAAGGGCGGACTGGGCGGCACCTATTCGGGCAACCCGATTGCCTGCGCCGCGGCACTGGCAACCCTGGACGAGATGACCGATGCGAACCTTCACGCCTGGGGCTCGCAACAGGAAGAAGCCATCGTCAGCCGCTACGAGGCCTGGCGCGCCAACAAGCTTTCCCCGTTTCTGGGCCGCTTGACCGGCGCCGGTGCGATGCGCGGCATCGAGCTGACCAATGCCGACGGCACGCCGGCCTCGGCGCAATTGACGCAGCTGCTGGCGCTGGCGCGAGACGCGGGTTTACTGCTGATGCCCAGCGGCAAGTCGCGCCACATCATTCGGCTTTTGGCGCCATTGACCACTGAGGCAGCGGTGCTGGAAGAAGGGCTGGATATCCTTGAGGCCTGTCTGGCGAAGCTTTCCTGAAAAGCAAACTACGATCAGGGACTGACATAGCGAATTATGTTCGCTTGTAGTCCCCGATTTTGCGTCGCAATACTGGCCAAATACCCCTTTTACCAAGCGAGATCACTACCACCTACAAGCCTGAGGCCGTCATGTATCACGACAATATAATTTATAAAAAAAAGTCCAATGATCCTCAATTCCTGCTTGGCGTAGCCGTGGTGCTGTTTCTCGGCTCCTACCTGATGAACCTGGGCAACAGCGCCCTCAGTCATTTCCTGCATCCGCTGTTGGGCAATGCCCCGGACAGCCTGACAGCTCGCAATATCGCCATCGGCCTGGCGATTGCCGCACTGGGCACGCTGAACTTTCACGTCCTCGGACGCTTGAAATTCAAAGTGCAGACCACCGTGGTCTGGATCGAACTGCTGATCCTGTTCCTGGCGTTCTTCGACACCTTCGATCTCTCTTACAGCTTCATCCTCGACAAGATCGGCTTCCTGATCATCCAGGGCGCCGCGACCACGCTATACATCTCCGCCATCGCGATTGTGTTTGCCTTCGTGCTGGCGTTGATCGGTGCCGTGGCCAAGCTGTCGAACAACGGCCTGGCCAATGCCATCGCCTCGTTCTACACCTCGTTCTTTCGCGGTGTTCCGCTGCTGATCCAGATCTACCTGATTTACCTCGGACTGCCGCAACTGGGTTATGTGGTGGATGCAGTGCCGGCCGGCATCCTCGCGTTGTCGCTGTGCTACGGCGCCTACATGACCGAGATTTTTCGTGCGGGCATCCAGAGCATTCCGGTGGGTCAGTGGGAGGCCTCACGTGCCCTGGGCATTAGCCCGTTCAAGACCCTGAGCCGGGTGATCATGCCGCAAGCCTTGCGGGTGATCATCCCGCCCACCGGCAACCAGTTCATCGCCATGCTCAAGGACAGTTCGCTGGTGTCGGTGATCGGTGTCTGGGAATTGATGTACCTGGCCAAGACCCAGGGCCGCGCGGACTTCCGCCACCTGGAAATGCTGATTACCGCTGCAATGATTTACTGGGCCCTGTCGTTCATCCTCGAACGGGTGCAGGCGCGGATCGAAAAACGGGTCAACCGATCCATTGCAAGGGGTTGATGGGTGATGACTACGGCAGAACGACTCGACCTGGCACCTGTTGCGCAGGCCAGCCCTTCGATGATTTCCATCATCGGTTTGAACAAGTGGTACGGCGACTTCCACGCCTTGCGCGATGTCGACCTGAACGTCGCCACGGGCGAAATCCTGGTGGTGTGCGGGCCGTCAGGCTCGGGCAAGTCGACGATGATTCGTTGCATCAACCATCTGGAGAATTTCCAGAAAGGCCACATTCAGGTCAACGGCATCACCCTCACCAGCGAGGCAGAAAGTGTCAGCGCGGTGCGCCGGGAAATCGGCATGGTGTTCCAGAGCTTCAACCTGTTCCCGCATTTGAGTGTGATCGACAACTTGACCCTGGCCCCGCAACTGGTGCAAGGCGTGTCGAGCGCCGAGGCGAAAAAGCGCGCTCAGGTCTACCTGGAGCGGGTGCGAATTGCCGAACACGCCGACAAGTACCCTTCGCAACTGTCCGGCGGCCAGCAGCAGCGCGTGGCGATTGCCCGGGCGCTGTGCATGAACCCCAAAGTGATGCTGTTCGACGAACCCACCTCGGCCCTCGACCCGGAAATGGTCCACGAAGTGCTGGACGTGATGGGTGAGTTGGCCACCGACGGCATGACCATGATTTGCGTAACCCACGAAATGGGTTTTGCCAGCAAGGTCGCCGACCGCGTGCTGTTCATGGACCAGGGCCAGGTCATCGAACAAGCCACCCCTTCCGAATTTTTCAACAACCCGCAAACCGAACGCGCGCAGAAATTCCTGTCACAGATCATTGGTCACTGAGCACCGCTTCGCCCCTTCATAACAATAACGATAAGTGGAGATGGACATGGTCAGCAAAAAACACGTAATCGCAGCCGCAATGTCGCTGGTGTTCGTCGGTGCCGCCAACGCCGGAGCCGTTCTGGACAAAATCCAGAGCAGCAAAACAATGACCGTCGCCACGTCGGCGACCTGGCCACCCCAAGGGTTTATCAACGACAAGAATGAAATCGACGGGTTTGATATCGACGTTTCCAAGGAGATCGCCAAGCGTCTCGGCGTCGCGGTCAAGTTCATCACGCCTGACTGGGACGTGATCACCGCCGGCAAGTGGAGTGGGCGCTGGGACGTGTCCGTGGGCTCGATGACTGCGACCAAGAGCCGCTCACGAATCCTCGATTTCCCCGGGACCTATTACTACGTTCCCTACGTCTTTGCAGTGCACGACAAATCCACTGTCACCGACCACAAAGCACTGAATGGCAAAACCATCGGCGTCGAAGGTGGCACCACGTCCGAGGACTATTTCAGCCAGGCGCTGGCCATTGAAACCACTGACGTGCCACCCGTCGTTTATGACGTAAAGACCACAAAAATAAAGACCTACTCCGGTTCCGTCGGACCGCTGGACGACCTGCGCCTGGGCGACGGTGCACGGCTCGACGCCATCCTCACTCAACGCAGCACACTGGATGCCGCCGTCAAGAAGGGTTACCCATTGCGGGCCGTCGACAATGCTGTGGCGTTCTACGAGCCGCTGGCCATCGCCACCGACAAGGGTGACCCGGAACTGACCGCCAAGCTCGGTGAAATCGTAGGTGAGATGCACAAGGACGGCACGCTGACCAAGCTGTCGGACAAGTGGTACGGCGTCGACTACTCGACCATCAAATAACCACCCAACCCCTGTGGGAGCGAGCTTGCTCGCGATGAGGCCATCACATTCAGCATTGATGTTGAATGTTCGACCGCCATCGCGAGCAAGCTCGCTCCCACAAAGGCCAGGTGTTCGCTTAAATGACCGGCAATCTATCAAGGATCGACCCATGTCCTTCCCCACCACCTGGTATTCCCAAACCTCGCTACCCCGCGCGGCCAGGTCCGAATTGAACACTGATGAAACCTGCGACGTCTGCATCATCGGTGCTGGTATCGCAGGCCTGACCGCTGCCCTGGAACTGACCCGGCGCGGCAAACGCGTGATCATCCTCGAAGCCCAGCAAGTCGCCTGGGGCGCGTCCGGTAGAAATGGTGGCGTGGTCTCGCCGGGCTGGGCTGAAGGGTCGGGGGCGATCCGCAAGAAACTTGGATTGGAACAAGCCAAGGCGCTCTTTCAACTATCGGTCGAGGGCGTGGAGATTGTCCGCCGCAACATCGCCGAACTGGCATTGCCCGGTTGCGATCCATCCGCCGGTACGATTCAGGTCAAGCGTTACGACGACGGTGCTGGTGTGAAAAACCACATCGACACAATACGCCGCGACTTCGGCTATGAACTCAACTTCCTCGACACAGGCCAAGTCCGCGAACGGGCTCACACCCTGCGCTATTTCCAGGGCATCGAGGATCCGAAGGCGCTGCACTTCCACCCGCTGAACTATTGCCTGGGCCTGGCCCTCGCCATCGAAGCAGCGGGAGGCCGGATTTTCGAACAATCAAAAATGCTGGCCTGGCATCGCGAAGGCGACGACAAAATTGTCCAGACCGCTCACGGCACCGTGTGCTGCCAGAACCTGGTGTTCTGCGCCGGCGGTTATGGCGGCCCGGAACTGCAAAAACTCAGCCGCGCCTACCTGCCCATTGCTACCTATGTGGTGCTGACCGAACACCTGGGCGACTCGATAAAAAACGTCCTGGACTCCGGTGCCGCGTTCTCCGACGACCGCCGCGCCTCGGACTACTACCGCGTGGTTGAAGGCGACCGCCTGCTCTGGGGCGGACGCATCACCACCCGCAACGAACAGAATGAAAAGGCCCTCGCCGCCATGCTCAAGGCCGACATGGTGTCGGTCTATCCACAACTGGCCCCGGTCAAAATCGAATTGGCCTGGTCCGGCCTGATGGGTTACTCCACCAACAAGATGCCCAACCTGGGATTGCTCGAACCGGGCGTCTGGGCCTGCACCTCGTTTGGTGGCCATGGCTTGAATACCGGCTCGATTGGCGGCAGGGTCATCGCCGAAGCGGTGTGTGGGGAAAGTGTGCGTTATCAGCTGTTCAAACCGTACTTGCTGGACTGGAACGGCGGACCGTTCGGGCGGATTGCCGCCAATGCCATCTATCAATCGTTGAAGGTTATGGACTTTGTCCAGGAGCGATTTCGCGGCTGAACTCCAAGGTAAACGCAACCCCTGTAGCAGCTGGCGAAGCCTGCGTTCGGCTGCGCAGCAGTCGTAAAACTTGAGTGCGAGTTCTGCCTGACACTCCGCGTTGTCTGATTTCGCGACTGCTTCGCAGCCGAACGCAGGCTTCGCCAGCTGCTACAGGGATCTTCTGTGGGCACAAAAAAACCGGCCGAAGCCGGTTTTTTCATTTCAACGCTCTCAGAACTTGGCGTTCTGCAGGTCGTCGAGGTAACGCTCGGCGTCCAGTGCTGCCATGCAGCCAGCGCCGGCCGAGGTGATGGCTTGACGGTAAACGTGGTCAGCCACGTCACCGGCCGCGAAGATACCTTCGAGGCTGGTGGCAGTGGCGTTACCGTCACGGCCGCCCTGCACAACCAGGTAGCCGTCTTTCAAGGTCAGCTGACCTTCGAACAACGACGTGTTCGGGGTGTGGCCGATGGCGATGAACACGCCGTCGACTGTCAGCTCGTCGAAGCTGCCGTCGTTGTTCTTCAGGCGGGCACCGGTCACGCCCATGTTGTCGCCCAGGACTTCGTCCAGAGTCGAGTTCAGCTTCAACACGATCTTGCCTTCGGCAACCCGGGCATTCAGCTTGTCGATCAGGATCTTCTCGGCGCGGAAGGTTTCGCGACGGTGGATCAGGGTGACCTTGCTGGCGATGTTGGCCAGGTACAGCGCCTCTTCAACAGCGGTGTTGCCGCCACCGACCACGGCCACTGGCTTGTTGCGGTAGAAGAAACCATCGCAGGTCGCGCAGGCCGAAACGCCTTTGCCCATGAACGCTTCTTCCGACGGCAGGCCCAGGTAACGAGCGCTGGCGCCGGTAGCGATGATCAGCGCGTCGCAGGTGTAAGTCGCGCTGTCGCCGGTCAGGGTGTACGGCTTGGCAGCGAAGTCCACGGCATTGATGTGATCGAAGACGATTTCGGTTTCAAAGCGCTCGGCGTGCTCTTTCATGCGGTCCATCAGCGCCGGGCCGGTCAGGCCGTGGACGTCGCCAGGCCAGTTATCGACTTCGGTGGTGGTGGTCAGTTGACCGCCGGCTTGCATGCCGGTGATCAACAGTGGCTTGAGGTTGGCACGGGCGGCATAGACCGCGGCGCTGTAACCGGCAGGGCCGGAACCGAGAATAATCACTCGCGAATGACGGACTTCAGACATGACCTGCTCCTGTTGACCGGCCCGAAACTTCTGGCGCGGAACGCCGGGTTGCCGGCGGGAATAAAAAAGGACCGTTGAAAGCACTTGGGGAAGGCTTGAGCTCGACAGTCCTGTAAAAAGTATGGGGTGCAGCGTATCGAGGGGGCGAAGATTAAGGAAATACGGTTTAACAATCCAGCTCATAGGCGGTCTCTATCCCATCACGATGGATACATAGGCGCCTTTGTTACAGTTAATGTCGATGCTGCTACCGCGCTTTCGCCCGTCAGGCAAAGCCGGTAAGGTCGGCGCGTTTCCCCTTTGCTCGGAGCACGTTATGCCCGCCCCCGTTCTGTCCGGCCCGCAATACCTGCGCGAAGGCCTCAAGTTGGTCCTGAGCCCAAGCCTGCGTTTGTTCGTGCTGTTGCCTCTGATGATCAACCTGGTGCTGTTCGTCGGATTGATCTACCTGGCCAGCCATCAATTCAGCCTGTGGGTCGATACGTTGATGCCGTCCCTGCCCGACTGGCTGGGTTTTCTCAGTTATGTGCTCTGGCCGTTGTTCGTGGTGCTGGTGGTGTTGATGGTGTTCTTCACCTTCACCATGCTGGCCAACGTCATCGCCGCGCCATTCAACGGTTTCCTCGCGGAAAAAGTCGAAGTGGTGGTGCGCGGCACCGACGATTTCCCGTCCTTCAGCTGGGGTGAACTGATCGCCATGATCCCCCGCACCCTGGCCCGGGAAATGCGCAAACTCGGCTACTTCCTGCCACGCGCCATCGGGCTGTTCATCCTCTCGTTCATTCCGGTGGTGAACATCATCGCTGCGCCGTTGTGGCTGCTGTTCGGGGTGTGGATGATGGCGATCCAGTACATCGACTACCCGGCGGATAACCACAAACTGGGCTGGAACGAGATGCTCGCCTGGCTGCGCGAGAAGCGCTGGCAGAGCATGAGTTTTGGCGGAAGTGTTTATCTGGTGCTGCTGATTCCGGTGGTCAACATCCTGATGATGCCGGCCGCCGTGGCGGGTGCAACCTTGTTCTGGGTGCGTGAACGCGGTGCGGAAAACCTGGTGGTTCAGCGCTGACTCGGTCACAAATTCATCATCCCACCGTCACATTGACGACATGGCCTCAGCCGACACTGAGGTCATGACGACAGCTCTGCATATCACTCTGATCACCGAAACCTTCCCTCCCGAAATCAACGGAGTGGCCAATACCCTCGGCCGCTTGTACGAAGGCTTGCGCGCGCGCGGGCATCAGGTGGAATTGGTGCGACCGCGTCAGGGTTGCGATCAGCAGCGGGGCAGCGACGATGCGTTGTTGCTGTGCCGGGGCTGGCCGCTACCGGGTTATCCCGGCTTGCAATGGGGTCAGTCGTCGATGCACAAGCTGCTGCGGCGCTGGAAGCGTCATCGGCCGGACGTGCTGTACATCGCCACGGAAGGACCGCTGGGATTGTCCGCGTTGCGCGCGGCGCGGCGCTTGGGGATTTCGGTGGTGAGCGGTTTTCACACTAATTTCCAGCAGTACTCCCGTCAGTATGGGCTTGGACTGCTGACGCGATTGCTGACCCACTACCTGCGCTGGTTTCACAATCGTTCGACGCTGACCCTGGTGCCGAGCGTGAGTCAACGAATGGAACTGGAACGCCGGCATTTCGAGCGCCTGGCGTTGCTGTCGCGTGGGGTCGACAGCCAGTTGTTTCACCCGACCAAGCGGCTGACGTCGCTACGCGAACAGTGGGGTTTGGCCGACAGTGACATTGCCGTCATCCATGTAGGTCGCTTGGCACCGGAGAAAAATCTCGGCTTGCTTAGGCGCAGCTTCGAAAGGCTGCGTACGACTTATCCACAGAAAAACCTGAAGTTGATCGTGATCGGCGACGGCCCACAACGAGTGGTCCTGGAGAAAGAACTGCCCGAGGCGATTTTCTGTGGCTCTCAACGCGGCGAGGCCTTGGCCAGTCACTATGCGTCGGGGGATGTGTTTCTGTTTCCAAGCCTGACCGAGACTTTCGGCAACGTGGTGCTTGAGGCACTGGCTTCGGGTTTGGGTGTGGTGGCTTACGATCAAGCGGCGGCGGCTCAGCACATCCGCCATGCCTACAACGGCGTACTGGCGATGCCGGGGGACGAAGAGGCGTTCTGCGATGCGGCGTGTTGGCTGTTGGAGGAGCGCGAAACGTTGCGCTGCGTGCGGCTCAATGCGCGTCAACATGCGAGTCGTCAGGGCTGGGCAGCGATTATCGAGCAGTTTGAAGGGCAGTTGCGCGGGGCTTGTGCTGGGGAGCAGATGGTTCCGAATGCACCGACGGCACTCTGATTCTTCAGTGTTCTTGAGTCCGCCTTCGCGAGCAGGCTCGCTCCCACAGTTGACCGCATTCTTCAGGTAGAACTCGGTTGAAAGTGGGAGCGAGCCTGCTCGCGAAAGGGCCCCGCCAAGCGCCGCTTAAACCAGGGTCATCAACGCCTCACGGCTGAACGGCAGGATGTCTTCTTCACGGCCGTCACGCACTTTCTGCGCCCAGTCCGGATCCACCAGCAGCGCACGACCTACCGCCACCAGATCGAACTCATCATTGTTCAAACGCTCCAGCAGTTTTTCCAGGCTGGCCGGCTGCGCGATCTTGTCGGTGTTGACCATGAACTGCAGGAACTCGCCATCCAGGCCGACACTGCCCACGGTGATGGTCGGTTTACCGGTGAGCTTACGGGTCCAGCCGGCCAGGTTCAGCTCGGAACCGTCGAACTCCGGCTCCCAGAAACGACGCGTCGAGCAGTGGAAAATATCCACGCCGGCGTCAGACAACGGCTTGAGGAATTCGCCCAACGCTTCGGATGTTTGCACCAGACGCGCGGTGTAATCCTGCTGCTTCCATTGAGAGAAACGGAAAATAATCGGGAAGCCTTCGCCGACCGCAGCACGCACAGCCTGGATCAGTTCAATGGCAAAACGCGAACGGTTAGCCAGGCTGCCGCCGTATTCGTCGGTGCGCTGGTTGCTGCCTTCCCAGAAGAACTGGTCCACCAGGTAGCCGTGGGCACCGTGAATTTCCACGCCGTCCATGCCAATGCTCTGGGCATCTTTGGCGGCCTGGGCAAATGCGCCGATCACGTCCTGGATATCTTGTTGGGTCATGCCGTGAACCACGACCTGACCGTCCTTCAATTTCTCCGACGGACCGTAACCCGGCACGCTGGCGTCCGGCTCGGTGCCGATGCGGCGCACGCTGCCGACATGCCACAGCTGAGGAACGATCTTGCCGCCTTCAGCATGAACCGCGTCGACAACTTTCTTCCAGCCGGCCAGCGCCGCTTCACCGTAGAAATGCGGTACGTTCGGGTAACCGTTGGAAGCCTTGTGGCCGACGGTGGTGCCTTCGGTGATGATCAGACCCACACCCGCAGCGGCGCGACGACGGTAGTATTCGATCACTTTGGAATTGGGAACGCCACCCGGCGAAAACGAGCGGGTCATCGGCGCCATGACGACGCGGGTCGGCAGTTCGAGGGTGCCAAGGTGGAACGGTTTGAACAGGGCTTTGACGGGCATGGGACGCTCCACGGGAAATGACTTTATGACGGCGATAATATGGAGAGCCGGTCGTGCTGAACAGCACTATTGATTTTGGTGATTAAGGATCAAAAGACAGAAGCAAAAGATCGCAGCCTCGTTTCACTCGACAGCTCCTACACGGGTACGCGGTTCATGTAGGAGCTGTCGAGTGAAACGAGGCTGCGATCTTTTGAACGTTCTTTTAGCTCAGCGCTTTTTCGATCGCATGAACGACAGACGGATCATCCGGCGCCGTGCGCGGCGAGAACCGCGCCAGCACGCGACCATCCTTGCCCAGCAGGAATTTTTCGAAGTTCCAGGTAATGTCACCGGGAAATTCAGCCCCCTCGCCCGCCAGCAGACGGTACAACTGATGACGATCGTGACCGTTGACTTCCAGCTTGCTGGACAACGGAAAACTCACGCCGTAGTTGAGGCTGCAAAACTCCTGGATCTCTTGCTCGGTACCCGGCTCCTGCCCGGCAAACTGGTTACACGGCAGGCCCAGCACGCTGAAGCCTTTGTCCTTGTATTGCTGGTAGAGGTTTTCCAGCGCCGCGTACTGTGGGGTCAAGCCACATTTGGAGGCGACGTTGACCACCAGCACGACGTGCCCCTTGAAGGGCGCCAGAGGTAGCTCCTGACCATCCAGGCCTGTCAATTTAAGGTCGTGAAAAGCACTCATGACGAACTCCAGATTCCCGTGTTCTTCTCGAAACAGCCACTTGGCGGTGTCACCAGGGACAGCCGCGGACTAAAAAGGCGCCCCTCGGGCGCCTCTCCAGTACTCGAAAGCTTAGCGCAGAAAATCAGTGGTGATGGCCACCTTCGCCATGGACGTGACCATGAGCGATTTCTTCCTGGCTGGCGTCACGGATGTCGATGATCTTGACCTGGAAATTCAGGCGCTGACCAGCCAACGGGTGGTTGCCGTCGACGGTGACATCGTCGCCGTCCAGATCGCGAATGGTGACGATCTGCATCTGGCCGTCCGGAGCGGATGCGTGGAACTGCATACCTACTTCCAGCTCGTCGACGCCTTCGAACATGCTGCGGCTCAACGTGCTGACCAGTTCGGCAGCGTATTCGCCGTAGGCATCTTCAGGTTCTACGGCAACCGTCAGTTCGTCACCGACGGTTTTGCCTTCCAGAGCCTTTTCCAGGCCCGGAATAATGTTACCTGCGCCTTGCAGGTAAACCAGCGGCGCGCCGCCGGCGGAGCTGTCGATGACCTCACCAGCGTCGTTGGTCAGGGTATAGTCGATGGAGACAGCCTTATTGGCGGCGATCAGCATGGGGCGAGACCTTTTGCATAAGAATGAAGAATGGCCAAGTTTAGCGAAGCAATCGCCCGAAAGCGAACACAACCCGGACAGACGGGTGACGGCGAAAGGCTCGACGGTCACAGGCTTCCATCAAGATGAGGACGGGCACTGGGTAGCCGAGCTTTCCTGCGGTCACACCCAGCACCTGCGCCACCAGCCACCGTGGCAATCGCGCGCCTGGGTGCTGGACCCCGCGCAACGTATTGAAAAAATAGGCCAGCCCTTTGATTGCGGTTGGTGCGCACAAGGCTCGGTTAGCGCTAACCTTGGCGACTGAATTTCGGTAGAAGGCCAGTCATAGGCGTTCACCATTGCCATGCACCTTTAGAGAATCCGCATGCAAACTTTTTTTATCGCGCCCACCGATTTTGGTGTGGGTCTGACCTCCATCAGCCTTGGGCTGGTACGTACCCTTGAGCGGGCCGGCCTCAAAGTCGGCTTTTTCAAACCGATTGCCCAGCCGCACCCGGGTGACACCGGGCCTGAACGGTCCACTGAACTGGTGGCGCGCACTCACGGTTTGAAACCGCCTCAGCCGCTTGGTCTGGCGCACGTCGAGCGCATGCTCGGCGACGGTCAGCTGGACGAGTTGCTCGAAGAAATCATCACCCTCTATCAGCAGGCGGCAGTCGGCAAGGATGTGCTGATCGTCGAAGGCATGGTCCCGACCCGCAGCGCCAGTTACGCCGCACGGGTCAATCTGCATTTGGCGAAAAGCCTCGACGCCGAAGTGATCCTGGTCTCGGCACCAGAAAACGAAGTGCTGACCGAACTGTCCGGCCGAGTGGAATTGCAGGCGCAATTGTTCGGCGGCCCAAAAGACCCGAAAGTCCTCGGCGTGATCCTCAACAAGGTCAAAACCGAGGAAAGCATGGAGGCCTTCGCCTCGCGCTTGAAAGAGCATTCGCCGTTGCTGCGCAGCGGCGATTTCCGTCTTCTGGGTTGCATCCCGTTCCAGCCGGAACTGAACGCCCCGCGCACCCGCGACGTCGCCGACCTGATGGGCGCGCAAATTCTCAATGCCGGTGATTACGAAACCCGGCGCATGACCAACATCATCATCTGCGCCCGCACCGTGCGTAACACCGTGGAGCTGCTCAAGCCCGGCGTGCTGGTGGTGACGCCCGGCGATCGCGACGACATCATCCTCGCCGTCAGCCTCGCGGCCATGAATGGCGTGCCGCTGGCCGGTCTGTTGCTGACCAGCGACACCCTGCCCGACCCGCGCATCATGGACCTGTGCCGTGGCGCCTTGCAGGCGGGCCTGCCGGTGTTGTCGGTGAGCACCGGTTCCTACGACACCGCTAACCAGTTGAACGGTTTAAACAAGGAAATCCCGATCGACGACCGCGAGCGCGCGGAAATCATCACCGATTTCGTTGCCAGCCACCTCGACGCCAAGTGGCTGCACCAACGCTGCGGTACGCCACGGGAAATGCGCCTGTCGCCCGCCGTGTTCCGTTATCAATTGATCCAGCGCGCCCAAGCCGCCAACAAGCGCATCGTCCTGCCCGAAGGCAGTGAGCCACTGACCGTGCAAGCCGCAGCGATCTGTCAGGCCCGCGGCATCGCCCGTTGTGTCTTGCTGGCGAAACCGGCGGACGTCGAAGCCGTCGCTCGCGCCCAAGGCATCGAACTTCCTCCGGGACTGGAAATTCTTGACCCGGACCTGATTCGCGAGCGTTACGTCGAGCCAATGGTCGCCCTGCGCAAAACCAAAAGCCTCAACGCGCCGATGGCCGAGCAGCAACTGGAAGACACCGTGGTGATCGGCACCATGATGCTGGCGCTGGATGAGGTCGACGGATTGGTGTCCGGGGTCATTCACTCCACCGCCAACACCATCCGCCCGGCCTTGCAACTGATCAAGACCGCGCCGGGCTGCACGCTGGTGTCGTCAGTGTTCTTCATGCTCTTCCCCGAGGAAGTGCTGGTCTACGGCGACTGCGTGATGAACCCGCACCCGAGCGCCAGCGAACTGGCCGAGATCGCCCTGCAAAGCGCCGACTCGGCAGCCGCCTTCGGCATCACCCCGCGCGTGGCGATGATCAGCTACTCCAGCGGTGAATCGGCCAGCGGCGAAGAAGTCGAGAAGGTGCGCGAAGCGACGTTGCTCGCCCATGAGCAACAGAACTCGCTGCTGATCGATGGCCCATTGCAATACGACGCCGCCGCCAACGAAACCGTTGCCCGGCAACTGGCGCCGAACAGCCAGGTCGCCGGTCGCGCCACAGTGTTCGTGTTCCCCGACCTGAACACCGGCAACACCACCCACAAAGCCGTGCAGCGCAGCGCCGACTGCGTCAGCCTCGGGCCGATGCTGCAAGGCCTGCGCAAACCAGTGAACGACCTGCCGCGCGGCGCGCAAGTCGACGACATCGTCTACACCATCGCGTTGACCGCGATTCAAGCTGCCAACCGACCTTTGGATCTTTAAATGCTGGATTCCCTACCTGCACCGCTGCGAGGCGTCATTGCCTCGCTGCTGTTGGCGCTGAACACGATTGCCTGCTGCACACCGCTGTTCATCGTAGCGATTTTCAAACTGCTATTGCCCTTCCCCGCCGCCCAACGTTTTACCGATTGGCTGATGAGCCATATCCACGAAGCCTGGATCAGCAACAACAAGGCCTGGATGGACTTGCTCGGACACACGCGCTGGAAACTCAGCGGCCTGGAAGGTCTGGACTATCAGCACTCGTACTTGATCACCAGCAACCACCAGAGCTGGGTCGACATCATGGTGTTGCAATACGTGCTGAACCGGAAGATTCGTCCGCTGAAGTTCTTCCTCAAGCAGGAACTGATCTGGGTGCCGGTGATTGGTCTGGCGTGGTGGGCGCTCGGCTTTCCGTTCATGAAGCGCTACTCCAAGGCCTACCTGGAGAAGCACCCGGAGAAGAAAGGCAAAGACCTGGAAACCACCCGCAAGACCTGCGACAAGTTCCGCCATAACCCGGTGGGGATTTTCAACTTCGTCGAAGGCACGCGTTTTACCGAAGGCAAGCATGCCCAGCAGAAATCGCCGTTCCATCATTTGCTCAAACCGAAGGCTGGCGGCATTGCGTTTGTGCTGGATGCCATGGGTGAGCAGCTGGAAGCCATCGTCAACGTGACCATTCACTATCCGGCCGGCCGTCCCGGTTATTGGGATTTGCTCTGTGGGAACGTGAAGGACGTAGTGGTGCACTTTCAGGAACTGAAGATTCCGCCGCAGTTCATCGGCAAGAACTACGATCAGGACGGCGAGTATCGCTTGCAGTTTCAGGGCTGGATCAACCAGTTGTGGCAGGACAAGGACGCGTTGCTTGCGCAGATGCATCGCGAGTATCCAGCGAAGTCTTGAGTCGCCCGTACCGGCCCCTTCGCGAGCAGGCTCGCTCCCACAGTGGATCTTCGGCGAACACTGAACTTGTGGGAGCGAGCCTGCTCGCGAAGGCGGTTTCAGGGACACAAAAAAACCCGCCGATGATCACTCATCGGCGGGTTTTTTATTAACGGCTAACGCTTAGATCGCGCCACGCTTGCGCAGCAGATCCAGCACTTGCTTGACGCTTTCTTCCAGCGACAGCGACTGGGTATCGACCACGAGGTCGGCGTCCAGCGGCACGTCGTACGGGAAGGAATCACCCGGGATGTTATCCCCGGCCGCCGCGTACAGGCCTTGCGGGTCACGCTCGGCACAGACCGTCGGAGAAGCCTGGACGTAGACCGTCAGCAGACGCTCCTTGCCGATCAGTTCCCTGGCCTGCTCACGACCTTCGGCACTCGGCGCAACGAAGGCTGCCAGCGTCAGCAGACCCGCTTCGTTGAACTGACGCGCAACGTGTGCCGCACGACGCCAGTTCTCGGTACGCCCGGCGCGATCCTGTGGCAGACCTTTGTTCAGGTCGTGACGCAGGTTCTGGCCATCGAGTACGAACACCGCACGGCCCATGTCGAACAGCTTGCGTTCAACCGCGTAAGCCAGGGTGCTTTTGCCGGCGCCCGACAAGCCGCTGAACAACACGGTGGCCGGTTGCTGGCCGAAACGCTGGGCGCGCTCTTCGGTGGCGACGTGCGCCAGTTTGCCGTGATGCGTGCTGGTGCCATGGCTCAACGGCTGAGCGATGATCATGCCGGCCGCGACGGTGCCATTGGTCAGACGATCGATGACGATGAACGAACCGGTGGTGCGATTGCTCGCGTAGCCGTCCAGCGCGATGGCCGCGTCGAGGCTGATCTTGACCCGGCCGATCTCGTTCAGGTTCAGCGAACTGGCCGGACCTTCTTCCAGGGTGTTCACGTCAACGCGGTTGACGATGCTGGTGATCGAACCCGGCACGTAACTGGTAGCGCGCTTGATGTCGTATTTCTTGCCCGGCAGCATCGGTTCTTCGGCCATCCACACCAGCATGGCGTCGAAGGCATCAGTCACTTGCGGCTGGTTGTCGGCATGCACCAGCAAGTCGCCGCGGGAGATGTCGATCTCGTCTTCCATGGTCAGCGTCACCGCTTGACCAGGACCGGCGTGCTCCAGCTCACCTTCGAAGGTGACAATGGACTTCACGCGACTGCTCTTGCCCGACGGCAGCACAACGACTTCGTCGCCCTTGTGCACGACGCCGCTGGCCAGGGTGCCGGCGAAACCACGGAAGTTCAGGTTCGGACGGTTGACGTACTGCACCGGGAAACGCAGGTCGGTGTAGTTGCGGTCGCTGGCGATTTCGACGGTTTCAAGAATTTCCATCAGCGACTGGCCGGTGTACCACGGCGAGCGCTCGGATTTGTTCACCACGTTGTCGCCCTTCAGTGCCGACATCGGTACGAAGGCCATGGTGGTCGGCTTGAACGCGATGCCTTCGGCGAACTTCAGGTAATCGGCCTTGATCGACTCGAAGACTGTTTCGTCGAAACCGTTGAGGTCCATCTTGTTGATGGCGACAACGATGTGTTTGATGCCGAGCAACGAGGCAATGAAGCTGTGGCGACGGGTCTGGGTCTGCACGCCGTAACGGGCGTCGACCAGGATGATCGCCAGGTCACAGGTGGATGCACCGGTGGCCATGTTGCGGGTGTACTGCTCATGGCCAGGGGTGTCGGCGATGATGAATTTGCGCTTGGCGGTGGAGAAGTAGCGGTAAGCGACATCGATGGTGATGCCCTGCTCACGCTCGGCCTGCAGGCCGTCGACCAGCAATGCCAGGTCGATGTCATCGCCGGTGGTGCCGACTTTTTTCGAGTCGCGGGTAATGGCTTCCAGGTGATCTTCGTAGATCATTTTGGAGTCGTGCAGCAGGCGCCCGATCAGGGTGCTCTTGCCATCGTCGACATTGCCACAGGTCAGAAAGCGCAGCATTTCCTTGCGTTCGTGCTGGCCCAGGTAGGCGAGGATGTCCTCGCTGATCAAATCAGATGCGTGCGACATGACAACCCCTTAGAAATAACCCTGACGTTTCTTTTCTTCCATCGAGCCTGCGCCATCGTGATCGATGACCCGGCCCTGGCGTTCGGAAGTTCGCGTCAGGAGCATTTCCTGAATGATGTCGGTCAGGCTGGTGGCCTCGGACTCGACCGCACCGGTCAGCGGGTAGTCGCCGAGTGTGCGGAAGCGGACCTTCTTCTTGACGATGCGCGCCTTGTCTTCATCGCTCAGGTGATTGAGCAGGCGTTCGTCGTCGATCATGATCCAGGTGCCATTCATCTCGATAACGTCGCGCTCGGCGGCGAAATACAGCGGCACAATCGGGATGCCTTCGAGGTAGATGTACTGCCAGATGTCCAGTTCGGTCCAGTTCGACAACGGGAAAACACGGATCGATTCACCCTTGTTGACCTTGCCGTTGTAGACGTTCCACAACTCGGGACGCTGGTTTTTCGGGTCCCAGCGGTGCTTGGTATCGCGGAAGGAATACACGCGCTCTTTGGCACGGGACTTCTCTTCGTCGCGACGGGCACCACCGAAAGCAGCGTCGAAACCGTACTTGTCGAGGGCCTGCTTGAGGCCTTCGGTTTTCATGATATCGGTGTGCTTGGCGCTGCCGTGGGTGAGCGGGTTGATACCCTGCGCAACACCCTCGGGATTCACGTGCACCAGCAGGTCCAGGCCCAGTTCTTCGACCATGCGGTCGCGGAACGCGTACATTTCCTTGAACTTCCACCGGGTGTCGACGTGCATCACCGGGAACGGCAGTTTGCCCGGGAAGAATGCCTTGCGCGCAAGGTGCAGCATCACGGCGGAGTCTTTACCGACGGAGTACAGCATCACCGGGTTATCGAACTCGGCGGCGACCTCGCGGATGATGTGGATGCTTTCGGCCTCCAGCTGTTTCAGATGCGTCAGTTTGTCGACCATGGCTACTCACGAAAACGATCTTATGGACGGCCAGCGGGCCGTGTTCGAGCGGGGAATCCTAGCACAGCGACCTCTTCTAATCAGGACGTCGACTAGATCGAAAGGGTATATGAATATACCTGCCTGTTCGGGTGTACTGGGTCCTGTGGGAGTGAGCCTGCTCGCGATAGCGGTGTGTCAGTCACATCAATGTCGAATGTGACGCAGCCATCGCGAGCAGGCTCGCTCCCACAGTGGATAGGGGGGGTGATTCAGATGGGATTCGGGCAATCGATGAAGATGTGCTCGAGGGCAAAGCGCCGGGCAAGATAGTCGCCCAACGCCTGCACGCCGTAGCGCTCGGTGGCGTGATGGCCGGCGGCGATGAAGCTGATGTCGTTTTCCCGGGCGCTGTGGAAGGTCTGCTCGGACGCCTCACCGCTGAGGTACAAGTCGACGCCCGCCAGCACGGCCTGATCGATGTACCCCTGACCGCCACCGGTGCACCAGCCAACGCGACGAATCATCTCGCTGCCTTCGATCAGCAACGGCTCGCGGCCCATGACTTCTTGTACGCGACGGGCAAAATCGCGGGCCGTCACCGGCTCGTTCAATGAACCGACCAGGCCGACAACTTTGAGATTGTCCGGATCCAATGGGCCTTCCACAGTGATATCGAGCTGACGTGCCAGCTGAACGTTATTGCCCACTTCCGGGTGCAGATCCAGCGGCAGATGGTAGGACAACAGGCTGATATCGTGCTTGAGCAGGGTTTTCAACCTACGCTGCTTCATGCCGGTGATGCACGGGTTCTCGCCTTTCCAGAAATAGCCGTGATGCACCAGTATCAGATCGGCACTGGCTTCCACAGCGGCGTCGAGCAACGCCTGGCTGGCGGTGACGCCACTGACGATGCGCATGACCTGCGGCCGGCCTTCGACCTGCAACCCGTTGGGGCAGTAATCGGCAATCTTTGCACTGTTAAGGTAACGGTCGGCTTCTTCGACCAGGGTGCTCAAGGCGACGGCCATAAAAGACTCCTAAATATCCCGTTCAGAGGCACGCTTCGCCTCGTATAATGCGCGACATTATGGGCGGTCTCATACCGCCTGCAACCTCTCAGGACGTGCTTAATGCTCAAGGCGCTGCGTTTTTCCGGCTGGCCGCTGTTGGCCGGCGTGCTTATTGCCCTGTTAATCATCCAGCGTTACCCGCAGTGGGTCGGGCTCCCAAGCCTTGACGTCAACATGCAACAAGCCCCGCAATCCACCACCATGCAACAGGGTCCGGTGTCCTATGCCGACGCGGTGACCACGGCCGCACCGTCGGTGGTCAACCTGTACACCACCAAAGTCATCAACAAACCGAACCACCCGCTGTTCGAGGATCCGCAGTTCCGCCGCTTCTTCGGCGACAACTCGCCCAAACAGAAGCGCATGGAGTCGAGCCTCGGCTCCGGCGTGATCATGAGCCCGGAAGGTTACCTGCTGACTAACAACCATGTGACCAGCGGTGCCGACCAGATCGTGGTGGCGCTCAAGGACGGTCGTGAAACCCTGGCCCGAGTGATCGGCAGCGATCCGGAAACCGACCTTGCAGTATTGAAAATCGATCTGAAGAACTTACCTTCGATCACTGTCGGGCGCTCCGACAACATCCGCATCGGCGACGTGGCCCTCGCCATCGGCAACCCGTTCGGCGTCGGCCAGACCGTGACCATGGGCATCATCAGTGCCACCGGGCGCAATCAGCTGGGCCTGAACAACTACGAAGACTTCATCCAGACCGATGCTGCGATCAACCCCGGCAACTCCGGCGGTGCGCTGGTGGATGCAAACGGCAACCTGACCGGCATCAACACGGCGATCTTCTCCAAGTCCGGCGGTTCGCAGGGCATCGGTTTTGCAATCCCGGTGAAACTGGCCATGGAAGTGATGAAGTCAATTATCGAGCACGGCCAGGTGATTCGCGGTTGGCTCGGTATCGAAGTGCAGCCGTTGAGCCAGGAACTGGCGGAATCGTTTGGCCTGTCGGGGCGCCCGGGCATTGTGGTCGCGGGGATTTTCCGTGACGGCCCGGCGCAGAAGGCCGGCCTGCAACTGGGTGACGTGATCCTCAGCATCGACGGCGAACCGGCCGGCGATGGTCGTCGTTCGATGAACCAGGTCGCGCGGATCAAGCCGACCGACAAGGTCACGATCCAGGTGATGCGCAACGGCAAAGAGCTCAAGCTCACCGCCGAGATCGGTTTGCGGCCACCGCCTGCGCCGGTCAAAGAGAAAGAAGAAGAGTAAGCAGCCAACACAAAACCTTGTGGGAGCGAGCCTGCTCGCGAAAGCGGTTTCCCTGACATATTCATGTTGAATGTGCCGACGCTTTCGCGAGCAGGCTCGCTCCCACAGGATCAGTGTTGCTTTAGAGGTCGCCCAGGCCGTCGATCAACGCCTGATTCTGCTCCGGCGTGCCAATCGAAATCCGCAGGAACTGGGCAATCCTTTCCTGCTTGAAGTGCCGAACGATCACGCCTTGCTCACGCAACTTCGCCGCCAGCCCTGCCGCATCGTGTTTCGGATGACGGGCGAAGATGAAGTTCGCCGCCGACGGCAGGACTTCAAAGCCCTTCGCTTCCAGCTGCCCGATCACCTTGTTGCGACTCTCGATCACCCATCGGCATGTCTTGTCGAAGTGCTCACGATCCTCGAACGCCGCCGCAGCTCCCACAATCGCCAGACGATCCAGCGGATAGGAGTTGAAGCTGTTCTTGATCCGCTCCAGCGCCTCGATCAAGTCCGGATGCCCCACCGCCAGCCCCACACGCAGGCCGGCCAGCGAACGGGACTTGGACAGGGTCTGGGTCACCAGCAGGTTCGGATAACGATCCACCAGACTGATCGCCGTCTCACCGCCAAAGTCGATGTAAGCCTCATCTACCACGACCACCGAGTCCGGGCTGGCCTTGAGGATTTGCTCCACGGCGTCCAGCGCCAACAGGCAACCGGTCGGTGCGTTCGGGTTAGGGAAGATGATCCCGCCGTTCGGCTTGGCGTAGTCCGCCGGGTTGATCTGGAACTGCTCGTCCAGCGGCACCGCGTCGAAGGCGATGCCGTACAACCCGCAGTAAACCGGATAGAAGCTGTAGCTGATGTCCGGGAACAGCAGCGGCTGATCGTGTTGCAGCAAACCGTGAAAGATGTGCGCCAGGACTTCATCGGAACCGTTGCCGAGAAACACCTGATTGCTCTGCACGCCGTAGTACTTGGCGACCGCTTGCTTGAGCACATCACTGTTCGGGTCCGGGTACAGACGCAAATTGTCATTCAGTTCGGTCTGCATCGCCGCCAAGGCTTTTGGCGATGGTCCGTACGGGTTTTCGTTGGTGTTGAGCTTCACCAGCTTCGCCAGTTTCGGCTGTTCGCCCGGCACGTAAGGCACCAGATTCTTGACGAACGGGCTCCAGAATTTACTCATCTTCAGTTCCCCTGCTTGTCGTCGACGATGCGGTATTCAGCGCTGCGGGCGTGGGCGGTCAGCGACTCGCCACGGGCCAGCACGGAAGCGGTTTTGCCCAGTTCCGACGCACCCTGCTCGGAGCAGAAGATGATCGACGAACGCTTCTGGAAGTCGTACACACCCAGCGGCGAGGAGAAACGCGCGGTGCCGGAGGTTGGCAACACGTGGTTGGGACCTGCGCAGTAGTCGCCCAAGGCTTCGCAGGTGTGACGGCCCATGAAGATCGCGCCAGCGTGGCGAATCTTCGGCAGCCAGGCCTGCGGATCAGCAACGGACAACTCAAGGTGTTCCGGTGCGATGCGGTTGGCCACTTCGATGGCTTGGTCCATGTCGCGGACCTTGATCAGAGCACCACGGCCATTGATCGATGTTTCGATGATCTCGGCGCGTTCCATGGTCGGCAGCAGTTTGGCAATGCTGGCGGCGACCTTGTCGAGGAACTCGGCGTCCGGGCTGACCAGAATCGCCTGGGCGTCTTCGTCGTGCTCGGCTTGGGAGAACAGGTCCATGGCGATCCAGTCCGGATCGGTCTGGCCGTCGCAGACCACCAGGATCTCGGAGGGGCCGGCGATCATGTCGATACCGACCTGGCCGAATACGTGGCGCTTGGCGGTGGCGACATAGATGTTGCCCGGGCCGACCACCTTGTCGACCTTCGGCACGCTTTCGGTACCGTAAGCCAGCGCGGCGACCGCTTGAGCGCCACCGATGGTGAACACGCGGTCGACGCCGGCGATGCAGGCTGCGGCCAGCACCAGTTCGTTGATTTCGCCACGAGGCGTCGGCACCACCATGACCACTTCGGTCACGCCGGCCACCTTGGCCGGAATCGCGTTCATCAGCACCGAGGACGGATAAGACGCCTTGCCGCCCGGTACATACAGGCCGGCGCGATCCAACGGAGTAACTTTCTGGCCCAGCACGGTGCCGTCGGCTTCGGTGTAGCTCCAGGAATCCTGCTTCTGTTTCTCGTGGTAGCTGCGTACTCGGGACGCGGCTTTTTCCAGCGCTTCACGCTGAGGCACGGTGATTCGGGTCAGGGCCAGTTCCAGGCGCTCGCGTGGCAGGATCAGGTCCGCCATGGACGCGACCTGCAGGCCGTCGAACTTCTGGGTGAATTCCACCAGCGCCGCATCGCCACGCTCGCGCACGGCCTTGATGATATCCAGCACCCGCTGATTGACCGAGTCGTCAGACACACTTTCCCAGCTCAGCAGATGATCCAGATGATGTGCGAAATCCGGGTCAGCAGCGTTGAGTCGGCGAATTGCAGTCGGTGCGGTCATAGCGAGAGCCTCATAGGATTGGCAAAAAACTCAGGCGCCCGAAGCTACCATCGATCCGCTTGGGCACCTGAGAATTCTGGCTATGAGGCGGATAGACGGGCGCGACTCAAGGTCGCGCAGGTAAATCAGCCGCGGTGTCGAGACTCCACTGCCTTGCGCAGGGTGTCGATCAACGCCTGGATACGGGCGTGCTGCATTTTCATCGAAGCTTTGTTCACGATCAGCCGGGAGCTGATGTCGGCAATGAAATCCTGGGGTTCCAGACCATTGGCGCGCAGGGTGTTGCCGGTGTCGACTACGTCGATGATCTTGTCTGCCAGACCGATCAGCGGCGCCAGTTCCATCGAGCCATAGAGCTTGATGATGTCAACCTGACGACCCTGTTCGGCGTAGTAGCGCTTGGCAACGTTGACGAATTTGGTCGCCACACGCAGGCGGCCCTTGGGCTCGACATCGCCGACACGGCCGGCGGTCATCAGCTTGCAGAGGGCAATTCGCAGGTCCAACGGCTCGTACAAACCCTGGCCGCCATATTCCATCAGCACATCTTTACCGGCGACGCCCAGGTCAGCGGCACCATGTTCGACGTAAGTCGGCACATCGGTGGCGCGCACGATCAGCAGACGTACATCGGCCTGAGTCGTGGGGATGATCAGCTTGCGGCTCTTGTCCGGATTCTCGGTCGGCACGATGCCCGCTTCAGCCAGAAGCGGCAGGGTGTCGTCAAGGATGCGGCCCTTGGACAGTGCGATGGTCAACATGGGAAACGTCAGTCCTTATCAAGGTACTCATGCCCGGTCGCAAATGGCGCCGGACACACTTCGAGGCTTTCTCAATAATGAAAAGACAGCCCCGATTTGAAACGAATTCAACGGGCGCGTCCCTGCGCCCATGCAGCAGAAACTAGCCCGGTACGCGGCGGATCTTCGCGCCGAGCATCTGCAGTTTCTCTTCGATGCACTCGTAACCACGGTCGATGTGGTAGATGCGATCGATCAGGGTGTCGCCTTCGGCGATCAGCGCCGAGATCACCAGGCTGGCCGATGCACGCAGGTCGGTGGCCATAACTGGCGCGCCCTTCAGCGTTTCGGTGCCAGTGACGATGGCGGTGTTGCCTTCAACCTGGATCTTGGCGCCCATGCGGTGCAGTTCGTACACGTGCATGAAGCGGTTTTCGAAGATCGTCTCGATCACCGCGCCGGTGCCTTCGGCAATGGCGTTGAGGGAGATGAACTGCGCTTGCATGTCGGTCGGGAATGCCGGGTACGGAGCGGTGCGCACGTTAACGGCTTTTGGCCGCTTGCCATGCATGTTCAGCTCGATCCAGTCTTCGCCGCAGGTGATTTCGGCACCCGATTCCTTGAGTTTCTCAAGAACGGCTTCGAGGATGGTCGGATCGGTGTCCTTGACCTTCACACGACCGCCGGTCACAGCAGCTGCGACCAGGTAAGTGCCGGTCTCGATACGGTCAGGCATCACTTTGTAAGTGGTAGGGTGCAGACGCTCGACGCCATCGATGGTGATGGTGTCAGTGCCTGCGCCAGTGATCTTGGCGCCCATGGCGATCAGGAAATTCGCCAGGTCGATGACTTCAGGCTCGCGAGCGGCGTTTGCCAGAACGCTGCGGCCCTTGGCCAGAGCGGCCGCCATCATGATGTTTTCGGTACCGGTCACACTGACGGTGTCGAAGAAGAAGTGCGCACCGCGAAGGCCACCTTCAGGCGCCTTGGCCTTGATGTAGCCGCCTTCGACGTCGATGACCGCGCCCATGGCTTCGAGGCCACGAATGTGCAGGTCAACCGGACGCGAACCAATGGCGCAACCGCCGGGCAGTGCAACTTCGGCTTCACCAAAACGCGCAACCATCGGGCCCAGCACCAGGATCGACGCACGCATGGTTTTCACCAGTTCGTACGGAGCGATCAGGGTCTTGATGGTGCGCGGATCGATTTCGACGCTGAGTTTCTCGTCGATCACCGGCTCGATGCCCATACGACCGAACAGCTCGATCATGGTGGTGATGTCGTGCAGGTGTGGCAGGTTGGCCACGGTCACCGGGCCATCGCACAGCAGCGTTGCAGCCAGGATCGGCAGGGCAGAGTTCTTTGCCCCGGAGATGCGGATTTCGCCATCAAGACGAACGCCACCGGTAATTATCAATTTATCCATAAGAATCTCGACGCCCTTGGGCTCAGGTGCGCTCGGCCCAGGCCGCGCTGCTGAAAAATTTCATAGTGACCGCATGGATGCTGCCATCGGTGATCCATGGGTTCAAATGGGCATAGATCTGCTGCTGACGCTTCACCGGGCTCAACGCCGCCAGTTCATCGCTAATCACGTTCAGCTGAAAGTTGCAGCCTTCACCCTCGACTTCTACTAGGGTTCCTGGCAGCTTTCCTTCAAGGAAGCTCTTCACTTCTACGGCCTGCATGCTCAACCTCAATCGGCGCCCTGTGCGCGCGGGTCGGACATCATACAAAAAAGCCCCGCGCCTGCGAACCCCGCGAAGCAGGACTCTGACGGGGGGCTTCTTTATAGATGCGGTTAGGGATGCGCCAACAGCTCGGTCAATTCGCTGACCTGAGCGATTTCGCGCATGTCTTCTGGCATTCCGCGGATGCTCAACGCCTTGCCGGCCGCCTCCGCATCACGCATGAAGCACAGCAGCAGCGACAAGCCGACACTGCTGGACTTCAACACTGCCGAGCAATCGACCACCAGTGCCGCGGCCTTGCTGGATTTGATCAGCGCCTGCCCCTGCTTGCGCAAACCGGGGCCAGTGCGGTAATCCAGCATGCCGCTAAGTGCCAGCTCGCCGGATTCGCTCATGCGAATGGCCGACACACTCATTGAGCTTGCTTCTCAGGAGTTTGCTTCTGGCTGGCTTCCTTGGCTTTGGCAACTTCCCCGGCCCAACCATTGATGGTCTTGTCCAGGTCGTTGCCATTGCGCTGCATCGCATCAGCGAACTGATCACGGAACAGCTTGCCGATGTTAATGCCATTGATGATCACGTTGCGCAGTTTCCACTCGCCATTGATCTTTTCGAGTGTGTAGGACACAGGATAGATCGCGCCGTTGGTGCCTTTGACCGTCATGGCAACGCTTGTACGGTCTCCCGACTCGTCCTTGGCTGGATCGACGACGATCCCCTGATTGTTGTACTCAAGCAAAGCGTTGCCATAGAATTGAAACAGACCCTTTTTGAAGTTTTCTTCAAAGGTCTTCATCTGCGCAGGCGTGGCTTTGCGTGAATACTTGACCGTCATGATGCTCTTGGAAATGCCCTCGGCATCCACCACAGGCCCGACGATGGTGTTCAGCGCCGTATAGAAGTCTTGCGGGTCTTGCTTGTACTTCTCTTTGTTGGCCGACAGATCGGCAAGTAACCGACTGGTGGTGTCCTGCACGATATCGTGCGCCGAGGGCGCTGCCACGGCGTTAGCCATCAACGGCAGGGCCGCGAGTAGTACCAACAGGCCACGTCGCAAGGTAGATATCATTCAAAAGCTCCTCATTTGGCGTCTTTACTAACGGTATTGAGCAGAAATTTACCGATCAGGTCCTCAAGTACCAGCGACGACTGCGTGTCGTGGATGGTTGAACCCTCCTTGAGCAAGGCTTCTTCCCCGCCCACGCTGAGACCGATGTACTTCTCGCCCAACAGGCCAGCGGTCAGGATAGATGCAGTGGAGTCAGTCGGCAGATTATCTACGCGTTTTTCCAGCTGCATGGTCACTCGACCGGTGAAACTGTCGCGATCCAGATCGATCGCCGTGACCTTGCCGATGGTCACACCGGCCATGGTCACTTTAGCTCTGACCGTCAAACCGGCGATATTGTCGAAATACGCATAAAGTTTATAAGTGTCGGTGGTTGCGCTCGGGGACAGGCCACTTACCCGCAACGCCAGCAACAGCAAAGCCAGGATGCCAGCCAGCAAGAAAAGGCCGACACCGATTTCCAGGGTGCGGTTTTGCATCAGAAATCTCCAAACATCAAGGCGGTCAGAATAAAGTCCAGGCCGAGTACAGCCAAAGAGGCATACACCACGGTCTTGGTAGTGGCACGACTGATCCCCTCGGAAGTGGGCTCGCAGTCATAGCCTTGGAATACGGCGATCCAGGTCACGACAAAGGCGAAAACGATGCTTTTGATGATGCCGTTGAGCACATCATCAGTGAACGTCACGCTGTTCTGCATATTGGACCAGTAGGAACCTTCATAGACACCCAGCCAGTCGACAGCCACCCATGAACCACCCCAGATACCTACCACGCTGAAGATCATCGCCAGCACCGGCAGGGAAATGAAGCCGGCCCACAGGCGCGGGGCAATGATGTACTTGAGCGGGTCGACACCAATCATTTCCAGACTGGACAACTGCTCGGTGGACTTCATGTTGCCGATTTCGGCGGTCAGGGCAGAACCCGCGCGGCCGGCGAACAGCAAGGCCGTGACCACCGGACCCAGTTCACGCAACAGCGTCAGCGCAACCATCTGCCCGACGGCCTGCTCCGAACCGTAGCTGGACAGAATGTTAAAGCCCTGCAGCGCCAGCACCATGCCGATGAATACCCCGGAGACCACGATGATCACCAGGGACATTACGCCCACCGAATGCAGTTGCTTGATCAGCAAGCCAAAACCGCCGCCAATGCCGCCACGGCCAAGCAAAGCATGAAACAGGAATATCGCCGAACGACCGAATACCCCCAGCACGTCGATGCCAGCGTGGCCGAACCGGCGAACCCGTTCTATTAGTGAAATCTTGCGCATCAACGCTGCCCCAGAAGATCTGCGCGGTAATCCGTCGCTGGAAAGTGATAGGCGACCGGACCGTCAGGCTCGCCTGTCATGAATTGACGGATGCGTGGCTCCTGCGAGTTCATCAGCTCCTCGGGAGTGCCCTGCCCCAACACCTGGCCTTCGCCGACGACATAGATGTAATCGGCGATGCTCGCAGTCTCGGCCAGGTCGTGGGAGACCACGATACTGGTGATGCCCAGCGCATCGTTGAGCAGGCGGATCAGACGCACCAGCACACCCATGGCGATGGGATCCTGGCCGACAAAGGGCTCGTCATACATGAGGATCTGCGGATCGAGGGCAATCGCCCGGGCCAGAGCGACACGACGCTTCATGCCGCCGGACAACTCGTCAGGCATCAGGTCGATGGCGCCACGCAATCCCACGGCCTGCAATTTGAGCAGGACAATGTCCCGGATCATTTCTTCCGGCAGTTCGGTATGAACGCGTAGCGGAAAGGCGACGTTCTCGAACACATCAAGATCGGTGAACAGTGCACCACTCTGAAACAGCACGCCCATGTGCTTTCGCGCATCGAACAGATCACTGCGCGACAGTTTTGGCAGGTTCTGTCCATTGACCCAGACTTCGCCTTTGGTGGGCCGCAACTGTGCGCCCATCAGCCGCAACAGCGTAGTCTTGCCACACCCGGAAGGCCCCATGATGCCGGTGACCTTGCCGCGCGGGATACGTATATCGACGTTATTGAAAATGCTGCGCGTTCCGCGCTTGAAGGTCAGTCCCTTCAGCTCGACCGCGTAGGCTTTATCGGCACTCATCTAAACTCCTTGCGATGCAGCCTCTCACTCGGACGCCTGACTTTCTGGCGAAAGCACATACATCCCGGGCAGGCCGAACTGGCGGCGAACTATATCACTGCAAAGGCCAAGCGCCCAAGGCCCAAGCCGGGCCATGTTGAGGAACATGACAGGCTAAAAGCATCCATTCAGTGGAATTCGGTAACAAGGAATGGCAAAGCGCGACAAACTTGCGTGAGGGTTTCGATCATTACCGTTATAATCGCCGCCTTTTCATCAGGCTATACGATTTCTGACATGAGCCAATCCAGCGACCTGATTCAATCAGCACAACGCACCATCCGCCTCGAACTGGAAGCCGTACAAGGCTTGTTGCCCCATATCGACGCAGATTTCGTACGCGCTTGCGAGATGATTCTGGCCAGCAAAGGGCGCGTGGTTGTGGTCGGCATGGGCAAATCGGGGCACATCGGCAACAAGATCGCCGCCACCCTGGCCAGCACCGGCACCACAGCCTTTTTCGTGCACCCGGCCGAAGCCAGCCACGGCGATATGGGCATGATCACCCGCGACGACATCATCCTGGCGCTGTCGAACTCCGGCTCTACCAATGAAATCGTCACCCTGCTGCCGCTGATCAAGCGCCTGGGCATTCAATTGATCAGCATGACCGGCAACCCTGACTCACCGCTGGCGAAAGCTGCCGAGGTCAACCTCAACGTGCACGTCGAGCACGAAGCCTGCCCACTCAACCTGGCACCGACCTCGTCGACCACTGCCGCGCTGGTCATGGGCGACGCCCTGGCCGTTGCGCTGCTGGAAGCCCGCGGTTTTACCGCTGAAGATTTCGCCTTTTCCCACCCCGGCGGCGCGCTTGGCCGACGCCTGCTGCTGAAAGTGGAAACCGTCATGCACGCCGGTGCAGAACTGCCCCAAGTGCAACGTGGCACGCTACTCAAGGACGCCTTGATGGAAATGACCCGCAAGGGCCTGGGCATGACCGCGATTGTGGAGGCCGATGGAAAACTGGCCGGAATCTTCACCGACGGCGACTTGCGCCGCACCCTTGACCGGACCATCGACATCCACCATACGACCATCGACGAGGTCATGACCGTCCACGGCAAGACCGCCCGGGCCGACATGCTCGCGGCCGAGGCCCTGAAAATCATGGAAGACCATCGAATCAACGCGCTGGTAGTGGTGGACAAGGAGGACCGTCCGATCGGCGCCTTCAACTTGTCCGATCTGCTGCGCGCAGGAGTAATGTGATGAGCACCGACCTGCTGCAACGCGGCAAGAGCATCAAACTGGCGGTTTTTGACGTCGATGGCGTACTGACCGACGGACGCCTGTACTTCCTCGAAGACGGCAGCGAATTCAAGACGTTCAACACCCTCGACGGCCAAGGCATCAAGATGTTGATGGCATCCGGTGTGCAGACCGCTATCATCAGCGGCCGCAAGACCCCGGTGGTCGAGCGACGAGCGAAGAACCTCGGTATTCCACACGTGTACCAGGGGCGCGAAGACAAACTGGTGGTGCTCGACGAACTTCTTGCCCAACTCAACCTAAGCTATGAGCAAGTCGCCTATCTCGGCGACGACCTGCCGGACCTGCCGGTGATTCGCCGCGTCGGCCTGGGCATGGCGGTGGCAAACGCTGCCAGTTTCGTCCGTGAACACGCCCACGGCATCACCCAGGCCCGTGGTGGCGAGGGTGCCGCTCGCGAATTCTGCGAATTGATCCTGCGCGCGCAGGGCCGCCTTGATGCGGCAAACGCCGCGTACCTGTGAGCCAACTATGCTGAGCAAAAAGATTCGCAAATTCCTGGTGTTCGGTTGCATCGCAGCGATATTCGCGGCGGTCGGCTACTGGAACATCAGCCCGGAACGCTTCCTCGATCAGCCGGTGGCAAAGATCGATGAAACCGCGATCGACTATTACGCGATCAACGCCCACAGCGTGCAATACCTGCCGGACGGCAAACTGCAATACGAAATGACGTCCGACAAGGTTGAACACCTGAAAGCCACCGAAGTGACGCTGTTGACCAATCCCGACCTGAACATGTTCCGCGGCACCGAGTTTCCGTGGCACGTCCAGAGCGAGCACGGCGAAGTGAATCCCGACGGCACTCAGGTCGAACTGATTGACTCGGTGCGCATCACGCGCTTCGACGAGAAAAACCGCAAGACCCTGATTACCTCCACCCGCATGACAGTGTTCCCGCAGCAGCAATATGCGCAGACCGAGCAACCCGTTAGAATCGACGGCGCTGGTGGTGTGTCGACTGGCAAGGGAATGAAAGCGTATTTGAAAGAAAGCAGGATACACCTGCTATCGAACGTAAGAGGACAGTATGAGGCTCGTTAAAACCCTCCCTATTTTGCTCGGTCTGAGCGCAGCACTGGGAAGCGTGAGCGCCTGGGCACTGCCGACCGATCAATCGCAGCCTATCCGCATTCAGGCCGACGATGCCCAGCTGGACGACAAGAATGGCGTTGCCACCTATAAAGGTGACGTGATCATCACTCAGGGCTCGATGATCGTTAAAGGCAACACCGTGACCATCACCCGCACGCCGACCGGCGACATCGACGTGGTGACTTCAGTGGGCAACCTCGCCTATTTCGAGCAACTGCAAACTGCAGGCGACACCAAACCCGTTCAGGGCTGGGGCGTGACCATCCAGTACCACGCAGCGCAAAACCGCGTCGTGCTGATCGATAAGGCAAAAGTTGTCGACAAGGACAACAACGTCACCCAAGGCGAGAAAATCGTCTATGACACGGTCAAGAAGCTTGCGAGCGCCGGTCGCGCCACGGGCAACAAGGTCACCGAGTCGCGTCCGCGCATCGACATGGTGATCCAGCCGAAGAAGAAAACCGACGAGCAAAAGGCCCAGTAATGGCAACTCTGAAAGCTCAGCATCTGGCCAAGAGCTACAAGAGCCGCCAGGTCGTGCGTGACGTCAGCCTGTCGATCGACAGCGGTCAGATCGTCGGCCTGCTGGGTCCCAACGGCGCCGGCAAGACCACCTGCTTTTACATGATTGTCGGCCTGGTGCAGGCCGATCAGGGCCGCGTACTGATTGACGACCTGGATGTCAGCCACCAGCCTATGCACGGTCGTGCGAAGGCCGGCATCGGCTATCTTCCGCAAGAAGCATCGATCTTCCGCAAACTCTCGGTAGCCGACAACATCATGGCGATCCTCGAGACCCGCAAGGAACTCGACAAGGCCGGTCGTCGCAAAGAGCTGGAAAGCCTGCTGCAGGAATTCCACATCAGCCACATCCGCGACAACCTCGGGATGAGCCTGTCCGGTGGCGAACGCCGCCGTGTGGAAATCGCCCGAGCACTGGCTACCAACCCGAAATTCATCCTGCTCGACGAACCGTTCGCCGGCGTGGACCCGATTTCGGTGGGCGACATCAAGCAGATCATCTATCACCTCAAGGCCAAGGGCATTGGTGTGTTGATCACTGACCACAACGTCCGTGAAACCCTGGATATCTGCGAAACCGCCTACATCGTCAACGATGGCCAGCTGATCGCCGAAGGTGACTCTGCCACCATCCTGGCCAACGACCTGGTCAAGGAAGTGTATCTGGGCCATGAGTTCCGCCTGTAAGCACTGAGGTGTCTGGCTGGTTGCTCGGGCGCTTGTCTCGATAAAAAATCAACATTTTTTTATTGTTACAGCGCTCTAGGCAAACGCTGCAGTTTCGGGCATATAATTTGCTTATGTTTGGCGCTCCGGCGCCCTGTAGTGGATGGCGCATGTGCGCCGGCGAATAAGGTGTTAAGCCCCTGCCATGAAACCATCGCTAGTCTTGAGAATGGGCCAGCAGCTGACGATGACACCGCAGCTGCAACAGGCCATCCGCCTGCTCCAATTGTCGACCCTGGACCTGCAACAGGAAATCCAGGAGGCCCTGGAGTCCAATCCGATGCTCGAACGCCAGGAAGAAGGCGACGACTTCGATAACGCCGACCCCTTGGCCGACAAAGCCGAACAGCAACCTAACGTCGACATTCAGGAACCCTCCTACCAGGAAACCGCCCCGACGGTTGATAACCTCGAGGAAGGCGACTGGAACGAGCGCATCCCCAACGAACTACCCGTCGATACCGCGTGGGAAGACGTCTACCAGACCAGCGCCAGCAGCCTGCCGAGCAACGATGACGACGAGTGGGACTTCACCACCCGGACATCGGCCGGCGAAAGCCTGCAAAGCCACCTGCTGTGGCAACTGAACCTGGCCCCTATGTCAGACACCGATCGCCTGATCGCCGTGACCCTGATCGACTGCATCAACAATCAGGGCTACCTGGACGAAACCCTCGAGGAGATTCTCGAAGCCTTCGACCCGGAACTGGACATCGAACTGGACGAAATCGAAGCCGTCCTGCACCGCATCCAGCAATTCGAACCCGCTGGCATCGGCGCCCGCAACCTGGGCGAATGCCTGCTGCTGCAATTGCGCCAGTTGCCCGCCAAGACGCCTTGGCTGGTCGAGGCCAAACGCCTGGTCACCGATTACATCGACCTGCTCGGCAGCCGCGATTACAGCCAGCTGATGCGTCGCATGAAGCTCAAGGAAGATGAACTGCGCCAAGTAATTGAACTGGTGCAGAGCCTCAACCCGCGCCCAGGCTCGCAAATCGAGTCCAGCGAAGCCGAATACGTCGTTCCGGACGTGATCGTACGCAAGGACAACGAGCGCTGGCTGGTGGAGCTGAACCAGGAATCCGTGCCACGACTGCGGGTCAACGCTCAATACGCCGGTTTCGTGCGCCGCGCCGACACCAGCGCCGACAACACCTTCATGCGCAATCAGTTGCAAGAGGCCCGCTGGTTCATCAAGAGCCTGCAAAGCCGCAACGAAACCCTGATGAAAGTAGCCACTCAGATCGTCGAGCATCAGCGCGGCTTTCTTGAATACGGCGACGAAGCCATGAAACCGCTGGTCCTGCATGACATCGCCGAAGCGGTGGGCATGCACGAGTCGACGATTTCACGGGTGACCACGCAGAAATTCATGCATACCCCACGGGGCATATATGAACTGAAATACTTTTTCTCCAGCCACGTCAGCACCTCCGAGGGCGGTGAATGCTCGTCCACGGCGATCCGCGCGATCATCAAAAAACTGGTTGCCGCGGAAAATCAGAAAAAGCCGTTGAGTGACAGCAAGATCGCTGGTTTACTGGAGGCACAAGGCATTCAGGTGGCTCGCCGCACCGTCGCCAAGTACCGCGAATCTCTCGGGATCGCGCCTTCGAGCGAACGCAAGCGGTTGATGTAGAGCCACGCCACAGCGTTCCAGTGGCAGGCATTTCTGCCTGCCGCTTTATGCACTGGCAACGAAGGAGAAGCTGTATGCAAGTCAACATCAGTGGACACCAACTGGAAGTGACCGAACCTCTTCGCACCTACATCGGCGAAAAACTCGAACGATTAGAGAGGCATTTCGACAAGATCACCAACGTGCAGGTCACGATGACGGTCGAAAAGCTCAAGCAGAAAATCGAAGCCACGCTGCATATTCCCGGCAATGAAGTGGTCGCAAACGCGGAGCATACCGATATGTACGCGGCGATCGACGCACTGACCGACAAGCTGGATAAACAACTCAAAAAGCATAAGGAAAAGACCCAAAGCCTCCTCCAGGGCGCGACCGGTCGTTAACACTCCCAACCCATGATCCGACTTGAAAGCATCCTGACCCCCGGCCGTTCCCTCGTGAACGTGCCGGGCGGCAGTAAAAAGAAAGCCCTCGAGCAAATTGCCAACCTTATCCACAAAGAAGTGCCGGATCTGGAGATGCAAGATGTCTTCGAGGCTCTGATTGCCCGTGAAAAACTCGGCTCAACCGGTTTTGGCAACGGCATCGCCATTCCCCACTGCCGCCTGAAGGGCTGCACCTCGCCCATCAGCGCCCTGATGCACCTTGATGCACCCATTGATTTCGACGCTATCGACGGCGCCCCGGTTGACCTGCTGTTCGTTTTGCTGGTCCCGGAAGCCGCTACCGATGCGCACCTGGAGTTACTGCGCCAGATCGCCAGCATGCTCGACCGCAAGGAAGTGCGCGAAAAACTGCGCAGCGCCCCGAGCAATGAAGCCTTGTATCAGGTTGTCCTGGACGAGCAAAACGGTCATTAACCATGCGCTTGATCATCGTCAGTGGCCGCTCCGGCTCAGGTAAAAGTACCGCACTCGATGTTCTCGAGGACAACGGCTACTACTGCATCGACAACCTGCCCGCCGGTCTGCTGCCGGAACTGGCCGAACGCGCGTTAATTCACACCGAGCTGGCGCAACCGCTGGTTGCCGTATCGATTGATGCGCGTAACTTGCCGAGTCACTTGTCGCGGTTTCCCGAACTGCTGGAAGAAGTGCGCAGCCGGCATATCCAGTGTGATGTGCTTTATCTGGACGCCGACGAAGAAACCTTGCTCAAACGTTTCTCGGAAACCCGCCGTCGTCACCCGCTGAGCAATACCAATCGCTCGCTGGCCGAGGCCATCAACGACGAGACCGCCCTGCTCGGGCCGATTGCCGATCTCGCCGATCTCAAAGTAAACACCACCAATCTGAACCTGTATCAGCTGCGCGATACCATCAAGCTGCGCCTGCTGAACCAGCCGGAACCCGGCACGGCGTTCCTGGTGGAGTCTTTCGGCTTCAAGCGTGGAATGCCGGTGGACGCTGATCTGGTGTTCGATGTGCGCTGCCTGCCGAACCCTTACTGGAAGCCAGAGTTGCGCGATCAATCCGGGCTCGACCAACCGGTTGCCGAGTACCTGGCGGCACAGCCGGACGTCGAAGAGATGTTCCAGGACATCTCTACCTACTTGTTCAAGTGGCTACCCCGTTTTGCCGCCAGCAACCGCGCTTATGTCACCATTGCCATTGGCTGCACCGGCGGCCATCACCGCTCCGTCTACCTGACCGAACGTCTGGGCCAGGCCCTGCAAAAATCCCTGAAGAACGTCCAGGTTCGCCACCGCGACCTCAGCTAAAGGATTCACACCGCGATGCCTGCTCTGGAAATTGAAATCATCAACAAGCTGGGCCTGCATGCCCGCGCTTCTGCAAAATTCGTTGGCGTCGCCGGCGAGTTCAAGGATTGCACGATCAGAGTAGGACGCACGCCGGAATCCACGGTCGACGGAAAAAGCATCATGGCAATGATGATGCTCGCTGCGGGCAAGGGCACCAAAATCCACCTGAGCACCGAAGGTGAACAGGCTGATGAGGCGCTGCAGGCATTGGTGAATTTGATCAATGACTACTTCGGCGAAGGCGAGTAACACCGCAGCCCTTTGTAGCAGCTGGCTTCGCCAGCTGCTACATAGTCCGCGCCGTCCTCTAGGCCAACGCCGTATCCATCACCATCATCAAGCAAAACCCGATCAGCAACCCAAGACTTGCAAGCTTGTCGTGATCACTGTCGCGCTCAATACGAGTCTTGGTCATCAGAAAATCCTTGCACCAGTTCTATGAGAGGAATCGAGGGCTGCAACTCGCAGGTCGCCAATTGCCAGGTGTAGCTCTGCCAGCGCTTGAGGCGGCACTTGCACAGAGAGAGGCGTTCCAGATCGCGCAACGGCCGCCAGGCCTGGTCCAGACACAAGGTGCGCCAGTGCCAAGGCAGCGCGACATCGGCGGCGGTGTCGAGCAACAGACGGAAAGAAGTTTCGGCGATGGTCCAGGGAGAGGTTGCCGTGCAACAGGCGAGATAACGACCTTCGGCCAGGTAATGTTCGATCAGGCGAGGCTCGTCAGGGTCCATCGCGCAACGGATCTGGCGACTCATCCAGCGCCAGCTTTCGAGGTAAGGCTGCTCGTGCAAGGCAGAACTCATGATCCGGGCTCATTTGGTAATGAGAACCAAAACAACCCAGAGAAAATCAACGCACAAAAAAGGCGCGCCACCCAACGATGGGTGGCGCGCCTTTTTGTGTAACGGTTAAGTGTTAACTGCCGGCTACCGTCATCCGCTCGATCAGCACCGAACCTGTACGAATGTTGCTGCGCAGTTCCAGGTCATTACCGACGGCAACGATCTGTTTGAACATGTCACGCATGTTGCCGGCGATGGTCACTTCCTGGACCGCAAACTGGATTTCGCCATTCTCGACCCAGTACCCCGCCGCGCCACGGGAGTAATCGCCAGTGACCATGTTCAGGCCCTGGCCCATCAATTCAGTCACCAGCAGGCCGCGGCCCATGCGGCGCAGCAAGGCTGCCTGGTCTTCGTCGCCATGGGTGACGAACAGGTTGTGCACGCCACCCGCGTTGGCGGTGCTCGGCATCCCGAGCTTACGGCCGGAGTACGTGCCGAGAATGTACGAGACCAACTCGCCCTTTTCGACGAACGGTTTGGCGTAAGTCGCCAGGCCATCACCATCGAACGCCGAACTGCCCATGGCGCGCATCAGGTGCGGACGCTCATCGATGGTCAGCCATTCCGGGAACAGTTTCTGCCCCAGCGTGCCTTCGAGGAACGACGATTTGCGATACAGACTGCCGCCGGAAATCGCCGAAAGGAAGCTGCCGAACAAACCACCCGCCAGCTCGGCGGAAAACAGCACCGGCACCTCGCAGGTCGGCACCGGACGCGCGCCCAAACGGCTCGCCGCCCGTTGCGCGGCACGCTGGCCGATGCTCACCGGGTCGGCCAGCAAGTTGCCCTGGCGGTTCACGTCGTACCAGTAATCGCGCTGCATCTGGCCGTCGGCCTCGGCGATCATCACGCAGCTCAGGCTGTGCCGGGTCGACGCGTAACCGCCGATAAAACCGTGGCTGTTGCCGTAGACACGGCAGCCCTGATGGGTGCTGAGGGTGGTGCCATCGGCGTTCTTGATCCGGCTGTCGGTTGCAAACGCCGCCGCTTCACAGGCCAGGGCCTGCTCGATGGCTTGCTCCGGGGTGATGTCCCATTCGTGGAACAGGTCGAAATCCTGCAGATCCTTGGCCATCAGCGCGGCGTCTGCCAAGCCCGAAGCTTCGTCTTCAGACGTGTGCTTGGCGATGGCCAGTGCGGCGGCGACGGTTTCGCGAATCGCCTCCGGACCGCTGGCGGACGTGCTGGCCGAGCCCTTGCGCTGGCCGACGTACAAGGTGATGCCAAAGCCCTGATCGCGGTTGAATTCGACGGTTTCGACTTCACGCTGACGCACCGAGGTCGACAGGCCCTGCTCCAGGGACACCGCCACTTCACAGGCACTGGCGCCCTGGCGCTTGGCTTCAGCGATGATCTGCTCGACTTGTTCTTGCAGTGCCGGCAACGCTTGTGGGCCGACGCTTTCAACTGCACTCATGCTGTTCTCCACTCAAATTCTGCTTTCGGCTGGGGCCTTCGAGCGACCGGGCCGGACAAGCGGCCCCCGACTGGTTATCATGGCGGCGTTTCTTTGCGGACGGCCACCATGGTTGATTCTTACGACGACTCCCTCGATACGGGAGAAAAAAGCAAATCCCAGGTTAAACGCGAGCTTCATGCTCTGGTTGACCTTGGCGAGCGCCTTACAACGCTCAAGCCTGACTTGCTGGCAAAACTGCCGTTGACCGACGCTATGCGCCGGGCCCTGGCTGATGCGCCCAAGCACACCGCGAATATCGCGCGTAAACGGCACCTTATGTTCATCGGCAAACTGATGCGCGATCAGGACACTGACGCCATTCTGACTCTGCTCGATCAACTCGATGCCTCCACCCGGCAGTACAACGAACGTTTCCATGGCCTGGAACGCTGGCGCGATCGCTTGATCGCGGGCGACGATGCAGTCCTGGAGAAGTTCGTGGTCGACTACCCGGAGGCTGATCGTCAGCAATTGCGCTCCCTGATCCGTCAGGCCCAGCACGAACTGGCGACCAACAAGCCACCGGCATCGAGCCGTAAAATCTTCAAGTACATCCGTGAGCTGGACGAGACTCAACGCGGTCTGCGTTAAGTCCCTTCTCGGGTGAGTCGCCACGCGGCTCACCCGAAGCTCCATCCCTTAAGATCCTGTGCCACCCACAGTGATCGCATCGATTTTCAGCGTTGGCTGGCCGACACCCACCGGCACCGACTGCCCATCCTTACCACACGTCCCGACGCCGCTGTCCAGCGCCAGATCGTTACCGACCATCGACACCTTGCTCATCGCTTCCGGGCCGTTGCCGATTAATGTCGCGCCTTTGACCGGGGCAGTGATTTTGCCGTCTTCGATCAGGTACGCCTCGCTGGTGGAGAACACGAATTTGCCGCTGGTGATGTCCACCTGACCGCCGCCGAGGTTGGCGCAGTAGATGCCGCGTTTCACCGAGGCGATGATTTCTGCAGGGTCGCTTTCGCCCGCCAGCATGTAGGTGTTGGTCATGCGCGGCATTGGCAGGTGTGCGTAGGATTCACGACGACCGTTACCGGTACGGGCCACGCCCATTAGACGGGCGTTGAGTTTGTCCTGCATGTAGCCTTTGAGTACGCCGTTTTCGATCAGCGTCGTGCACTCGGTAGGGGTGCCTTCATCATCGACGCTCAGGGAACCGCGACGACCGGCCAGCGTGCCGTCATCGACGATGGTGCAAAGCTTGGACGCAACCATCTCGCCCATGCGCCCGCTGTAGGCCGAACTGCCCTTGCGGTTGAAGTCACCTTCCAGACCGTGGCCGACCGCTTCGTGCAGCAACACGCCGGACCAGCCCGAACCCAGCACCACCGGCAACGTACCGGCCGGCGCAGGAATGGCTTCCAGATTCACCAACGCCTGACGCAGCGCTTCACGGGCGTAGCTCATGGCGCGGTCGTCGCTGAGGAAATAACGGTAATCGGTACGACCGCCACCGCCATGACCGCCGCGTTCACGGCGACCGTTCTGTTCGACGATCACGCTGACGTTAAAGCGCACCAACGGCCGTACATCGGCGGCCAGGCCACCGTCGGTGGAAGCCACGAGGATTCGTTCCCAGACGCCAGCCATGCTCACGGTGACTTGCTGGATACGCGGGTCGAGGGCGCGAGTCGCGACGTCGATACGTTTGAGCAGTTCGACCTTCTCGGCACGGGTCATCACTTCCAACGGGTTGTCCGGCCCGTACAACTGGGCGACATCCTGGGTCGTGAAGGCTTGCACCGTGCCGTTCTGACCGGCGCGGGAGATCGAACGCGCCGCACGGGCCGCGGCGCCGAGGGCTTCGAGAGTAATGGCATTGCTGTAGGCAAAACCGGTTTTCTCACCCGATTGCGCTCGCACGCCGACACCTTGGTCGAGATTGAAGCTGCCTTCCTTGACGATCCCGTCTTCCAGCGCCCAGGACTCGGAAATCTGCCCCTGGAAATACAGGTCGGCAGCATCGATGCCCGGGCCGGCCAGATCGCCGAGCACACCTTGCAGGCTCTCGATTGTTACGCCGCCGGGCGCCAGGAGGTGTTCACTGACTGAGGACAACAACTCGCTCATATGCTTTACGCCTTAAATTCATCGTTCTGAGGCAGGTCGCCGGGCGCCCTGCGAGAAAAAGCGCCGGTGACTGGACACCGGCATCCGCGCCCTGATGGACGCCTGTTCGCTGCTATCGCGTTCGGCCAGCAGCACGGCCTCGCCTTGATCCTGTTGCGCCAGCACACGTCCCCACGGGTCGATAATCGCGGCATGGCCAAATGTTTCTCGCGGCCCCGGATGCGTCCCACCCTGAGCAGCCGCGAGCACATAACATTGAGTTTCGATGGCCCGCGCGCGAATCAACACCTCCCAATGCGCCGCGCCGGTCACCGCGGTAAAGGCCGACGGCGCGGTAATCAACTCCGCCCCGGCAGCGCGTAATTCGCTGTACAGCTCCGGGAAGCGCAGGTCGTAACACACCGTCAGCCCGACTCGACCGACGGGCGTGTCCGCCACGACTACCCCACTGCCATAAGCATAGTCATCGGATTCGCGATAACGCCCGCGATTGTCCGCCACATCGACGTCGAACAGGTGCAACTTGTCATACCGTGCAACGGTTTCGCCGTGGTCATCCACCAGCAGCGAGCAGGCATGCACTTTGGCCGTCGGTTGGTCCACCGGCGGCAACGGCAATGTACCGGCCACTATCCATAACTTGAGGTCGCGGGCGGTCTGTTTCAACCATGGCAGGATCGGGCCTTCGCCCAACGCCTCGGCGCGGCCGATGTCGGCAATGTCGCGACGGCCCATGGCGGCGAAGTTTTCCGGAAGCACAGCCAGCTGCGCGCCACCGGCAGCCGCTTGCTCAAGCAGCCGACGGGCCTGGGCCAGATTGACCAGCACATCGCTCTGGCTGACCATTTGAATCACCGCTACAGACATGGCCTTTCCCTGATCTGGAATCAACACATACCTGTAGGAGCTGACGAGTGAAACGAGGCTGCGATCTTTTGATCTTGATCTTAAAAGGCAAAATCAAAAGATCGCAGCCTCGTTTCACTCGTCAGCTCCTACAGGGGACTTACGGCCATGCTACTCCATCGGCCTGAGGCGTGGCGTTGTCAAAAAGGCTTGTCGAAGGTGATTTTCGGCTCTTTCCACGGCCCCTTGACGGTGTATTGGACGCTGGCGAAACGCGCCACACGGTCACCGATCAGCTTGTCGATCAAGAACAGCGCGCCGCCGATAGCCGGTGCACCGACGATCAGCGCGGCAATCGGCAGGTTGTTGGTCACAGGCAACGTCACCAGCAACTTGGCATCGACCTTATCGCCTACCAGGTCCAGCGTACCGTTGAGTTCGATGTTGCTCGACGGACCGGTCAGCCGGATCGGCTCACGCGTCACGTATACACCGTTGGTCGCGACCAGCAGGCCTTTGACCCGGTCATAACTCAAGCCTTTGCCGAACAGGTCGGAGAAGTCCAGACGCAGCCGGCGGCCGATGGAGTTGAAGTTCAGCAAGCCAAACACGCGCAACGCCTGGGCACTGCCCTCAACTTCAACAAACTGGCCTTTATTCAGCGAAGCATCGAGGGTTCCAGAGAAACGCTTGGTGGCCAGCCAAGCCGGGGAACCTGGCCAACGACCATCGACATCCATATGAAAATCTTCGCTGGTGACACTCGGCGCAAAACCCCAGCCCTTCAGTACATCGGCGAGATTCTTGCCAACGATCCGGCCCTTGTACCAACTGCTGCTGGAACCGGGCACACCTTCCCAACCGCCGGTGCCCTGCAAGAGGATGCCCTTGAGGCCCAGATCCAGCGTGGTAAACGCAATGCCCTTGGCGGTCGGACGGACTTTCAGGTACCAGGCCCCAACGAGGTCCTGCCCCTGGAACAGCTGATTGATGGTGATATCCAGCGCCGGGATCTTCGTCGGATCCACCGAGACCAGCGGATCCGGCGAATTTTCGTCAGCCAGGACCGTCGGGTCTGGCGCCGGCAAACGCACGTATTGCAGATTGATCGCAATCGGCGCGGCTTTCGCATCGGGGATGCTGGCGCTGCCCTTCACCTGCTGACTGTCGAGTTGCAAGGCCCACGCGGCGGGTTTGCGGTTCAACTGTACGGAAGCCTGATCGAGCGTAGTGCCGACACCGCTGAGCTTGCCAATCTTGAAATCCGCACCGCTGAGCAACTGTTTGGCGTTACCGCCCGGATCCTGGCCGGCGTACTTGTCTACCAGGTCTTTCCAGGGGCCGACGTCCAGTTCCGACAGCACACCGCGCACCCGCAGGCCTTTGGCGCCGGGCAGCACGGCATTGCCGCCCCCCAGGAACAACTCACCGCGCCCGTCGGCAAAGTTGCCGGCCGGCGCCGCAAACGTGAAGTTCGCCAGCTCACCGTAGTTGACCCAGTAGCGCCGCTCGGGCCCCTGCAGGGTCATGCGGAACGTGGTGTCGCGGCCGACGTCGGGCGCCATGCCGAACGGCGCCGGCAAATCGATTGCTACGCCCTTGAGGTTGGAGCTGACCGTCAATTGACTGTCGGCCCCATCAAGGTTCAGTTGCAGCTGATAAGGGATCACACCGGACACTGGCAACGACTGAGTAACACTCAGCCAGTCAGTCAGCTTCTTGACCTCGACCTGGCCCGAGGCGGCGACGCGAGTCTTGAGGTTGCCGGGGCCACCATCGGCGAAAATCTGTGCAGCGACAGGTTTATCGAAGGCGCGCGCGGTGATGTTTTGCCCGCTCAAACCCTTGGTGCTGTCGAAACGGAAATCGCCCTTGAGCTGAGTCAGCTCCAGGGTTGGCTCGGCCAGTTTCAGACGGGCGTTGGCGGTCTTGAAGTCGACGAGGATCTTCGGCTGCTCGCCTTTGACCAATGGAATGTCCAGTTTCAGCTTGCCCCGCAAATCGCCCTCGCCTTCCCAACCGGCAAAGGTCGCTGCGGTGCCGATCGGCGCTTCCTGGAGAATCTTCAGGCCATCGCCCAACCCGCCGTCGAATCCACCGTCGAGGAACAGATGGACGTTTTGCCCCGCTGGCACATGGGGAATATTGACGTAAATGTCACTGACCTGGGTATTGAGCAACTGCCCCTTGCTGGCCAGGATCCGCACACCGCTGTCTTCAACAAACACGTCACCCGTGACGTTGCTGACATGTGGCCAGCCTGGCTGGAAGGCCAGTTCGGCATCGTGAACCTTGAAGAACAGGCTGATGCTGCGCGCGGTCTCGTCAGCCCCGTGGTTCAGCGACCCCTGGTACTGGAAGAAGCCTTCGTCCACCGCACCTTTGAGAATCGCCGTACGCAGCCATTCGTCCAGCCCCGGGCTGAGCATTGTCGGCAAGTACTTGGCGGTGTAACGACCGTCGCCGTCCACCAGACCGACCCGCAGGTCCATGTAGTCTTCCTGGGTATGGTCGAAATGCAGGCGGATCAGGAAGTCGCCAGCAATCTTGCCTTCTTCGCCCAGCACCTTCAGGTACGGCGCGATCAAGGTGAAGGCTTCTTTATCAAGTTTCCAGGTCAGTCGGGCATTGGCCTGAATGTACTGCCATGGCTTGGCGAAGATCGGGTCCAGATGCAGGGAAAAATCCTTGCTGTCCATGCGCAGCTCACCACCGCCCAGATCACCACTGATGCTGCCACTGACATTTCGTGCCGCCGGAGCGCCGTGATAGGCATCGAAGCCCACCCGATCCAGGTTGGCGGCAAAGCTGAACTTGGTGTCGTCGGTGGCATTGGGCCGGAAGTCGATCAGCACGTTGCGCAGGCCGCCGGTCACTTTGAGCCGCTCGACGGCCGTAGCAACGCCTTCGGGCAGCGGCCCCAAGGCATTCAGTATCGGGGTGATCGGAGTGAGGTCGAGGCGGTCGGCTTGCAGGTGCCAAAGCTCTTCGGTCTTGTCCGTCGCCTCGTTTTGCTTGAGTTGCAGATGCGATTCCCAGCGGGTCTCGCCAAGGTTCATGGCCAAGGAGTCCAGGGTCACCAGAACGCCTTCGGAACTGCGCTGGAAATAGCCGTTCAACGCCAGATTATTGATCTGGATCGGCTTGCGCTCGGCATAGGCACCCTTGAGTTGCGGCGCATTCAAGCGTATCGCACCGCTTTGCAGGGCGCCTTTGCCCCAGTTCACCCACAACTCGCCGCCAGCCTTAAGCTCGGAAAAATTCCATTGCTGGGTCAGGCGCTCGGGCAACCATTTCGACCAGTCGCTTTGCGGCAGGCTCAGGTAGGCCTCGGCCTCGCCGTCCTTCCACTCGCTGGCGCGCAGGCGGGTGCGCAGGCTCATTGCCACTGGTTGGCCGTCGGGCAGCGTCAGGCGCACGTCCAGTCGCTGATGCGTCGCGCCGGTTTTCAGATTCAGCCCGACGTAAGTCAGGGTCAGCGGCTGCTCTTGCAGTGGCTGCAAAGTGACTTGGCTATCGAGTACCGACAGTTGCTGAACCATCTGCATGCGATTGAGCAATTGCTCAGGATCCAGCGGCTGATCCTGCTGCACCGGCAAACCTTCCAGCGCCCAATGGCCGTCCTCGCTTTCCTTGAGGCTGATCTTCAGGCCGCTGAGTTCCAGGTGAGCGATGCGCACTTCACGAGCCATCAGACTGGCCCAAAGATCCGGCACCGCGCGCACCTGATCCAGACGCAAGGCATTGGCGCCCTCGCCGACCATCACGTCGTGAGCCAGCATGATCGGCGCAAAGCCGCTCCATTTGCCTTCCAGTTCGCCGATATTCAGCGGCATGCCCAAGGCAGCGCTGGCTTTGGCTTCGACTTCGGCACGGTACTCAGCCACAAGCGGCGTCAGCTCTCGGCCGAGGCTGACGTATAACGCCAACAACACCAACACCAACGCACACAGCCCCAGCCCCCAGCGGGTCAGTGCGGCCAAAATGCGTGTCAGACGTTCCATGTCAGTTGGCTCCCATGGCAAAAATACTGCAAAAAGCTGAGGCCAGCCGTTCTAGCAGGGTTGAAAGACAGCGATTCAGAGCAGCACCACGTCGTATTGTTCCTGGGAATACATGGTTTCCACCTGGAACCGGATGGTGCGTCCGATAAAACCTTCGAGCTCGGCGACATTACCCGATTCTTCATCGAGCAAACGGTCGACCACTTTCTGGTTTGCCAATACACGATAGCCTTCCGCCTGATAGGCGCGAGCCTCTCGGAGGATTTCGCGGAAAATCTCGTAGCAAACGGTTTCCGGCGTCTTGAGCTTGCCGCGGCCCTGACAGCTGCTGCACGGCTCGCACAACACTTGTTCGAGACTTTCGCGAGTGCGTTTGCGGGTCATCTGCACCAGGCCCAACTCGGTGATGCCGATGATGTTGGTCTTGGCGTGATCGCGTTCCAGTTGCTTCTCGAGGGTGCGCAGCACCTGACGTTGGTGCTCTTCATCTTCCATGTCGATGAAGTCGATGATGATGATCCCGCCCAGGTTGCGCAGGCGCAGCTGGCGAGCAATGGCGGTCGCGGCTTCGAGGTTGGTCTTGAAAATGGTTTCTTCGAGGTTGCGATGACCGACGAACGCCCCGGTGTTGACGTCGATGGTGCTCATGGCTTCCGCCGGATCGACCACCAGATAACCACCGGATTTCAGCGGGACTTTGCGCTCCAGGGCCTTCTGGATTTCGTCTTCGACGCCGTACAGGTCGAAAATCGGCCGCTCACCCGGGTAATGCTCCAGACGATCGGCGATTTCCGGCATCAGCTCGGCGACGAACTGTGTGGTTTTCTGGAAGGTTTCCCGGGAGTCGATCCGGATCTTCTCGATCTTCGGGCTCACCAGGTCACGCAAGGTGCGCAGCGCCAGGCCGAGGTCTTCGTAGATCACACTCGGCGCGCTGATGGTTTTGATCTGCTCGTTGATCTGATCCCAGAGACGACGCAGGTAGCGAATGTCCATGAGGATTTCATCGGCACCGGCACCTTCGGCAGCGGTACGCAGGATGAAGCCACCGGCCTCTTGGATACCTTCTTTGGCCACGCAATCAGTGACCACTTGTTTGAGACGCTCACGCTCGGCTTCGTCTTCAATTTTCAACGAAATGCCAACGTGTGCAGTGCGCGGCATGTACACCAGATAACGCGACGGAATCGACAACTGAGTCGTCAGGCGTGCGCCTTTGGAGCCGATCGGGTCCTTGGTCACTTGCACTACCAGGCTCTGGCCTTCATGAACCAGAGCGCTGATGCTCTCGACCGCCGGGCCTTCGCGCAGGGAGATTTCCGAGGCATGAATGAACGCGGCGCGGTCCAGGCCGATGTCGACGAATGCCGCCTGCATGCCCGGCAATACTCGCACGACTTTGCCTTTATAGATGTTGCCGACGATCCCGCGTTTTTGCGTGCGCTCGACATGGACCTCTTGCAGAACACCGTTTTCAACCACCGCCACGCGCGATTCCATCGGCGTGATGTTGATCAGGATCTCTTCACTCATGGCAGGGTCTCGTTCAGGCATGTTCACGATAATGGCCGCATCTTGTCAGTACGACGCTCAACGCGCGTTAAGGGTTTGCCAACAGGGTATGCCGAAATGGCCGAGCAGCTCAGCGGTTTCGCACAGCGGTAACCCGACCACCGCCGAGTAACTGCCATTGAGGCCGGCGACAAACACCGCACCGAGCCCTTGAATGCCGTAGCCGCCGGCCTTGTCCTGCGGCTCGCCGCTGGCCCAGTAGGCCACCGCTTCATCACGACTGATGTTGCGAAAGCGCACCAGACTGCGCACGACCCGAGACTCGCAACGCTCACCCTCTCGCAGTGCAATCGCCGTCAGGACTTCATGCTCACACCCGGACAACATCATAAGCATGGCGCACGCCTCGGCTTCATCAACCGGCTTGCCGAGAATTTTTCCGTCCAGCACCACGGCGGTGTCGGCGCCCAGCACGCAAAAGTCTGCAGCGGACACGACGGTCCCACGCCCTGCCTCAGCTTTGCAGCGCGCCAGGCGCTCGACATAGGCCGACGGAGATTCAGTTTCTAAAGGGGTTTCATCGATGTCCGCACTGATGGCGGAGAACGGCACGCCGATCTGCGTGAGCAGTTCACGCCGGCGCGGCGAGCCTGAGGCGAGGTACAGCTGTTTCATCCAGACATCTCCCTGTCGAGGTGCGGGCAAATGCCTGACCGAATTAATTGATTTTGTAGCGTCGACGCAAACCGCGCAAACCGTAGCTGACCCATGGCCAGAGCAATGCGCTGACCAGTGCCGGCAAGACCAGCGCCAGCGTCGGCTGGCGATTGCCGGTCAGGGCGCTGAGCCAAAGTTGAACAAGCTGCGCGAGGCCGAAGATCACCAGGATCATCAGGCTCTGTTGCCACATCGGGAACATGCGCAGGCGTTGTTGCAGCGCCAGCACCAGATACGTAATCAGCGTCAGGATCAATGCGTTCTGGCCCAGCAGCGTGCCATAAAGCACATCTTCGGCCAGGCCCAGGCACCACGCAGTGACCATCCCGACTTTCTGCGGCATGGCCAACGCCCAGAACGCCAGCAGCAGGGCCAGCCACAGAGGACGGAGAATTTCCATGAATTGCGGCAGCGGCGAAACGCTGAGCAGCATGCCTATGGCGAACGTCAGCCAGACCATCCAGCCGTTTCGGGAGGCAGTAGCACCAACCATTATTCTCGTCCCCCAGTGGTAGCCCGCGCAGAGACAGGCGGTTTGGCTGCAGGCTTCACGGCAGCGGGTGGCGTGGCCGGCGGTTTAGCGGCCGCAGGTTGCGTCGCAGGCGGCTTGCTGGCGGCAGGTTTTGCTGGCGCAGGATGAGTTGCGGCAGGTTTGGCCGGGGTTGCGGCAGCAGGGGCAGTCGTCGGTGCAGCCGGAGTCGCGGGTGCAGCAACAGCAGCCGGGACGAGGGCAGGTTTGGGCACGGTCGCTGGAATGATTGGCCCACCACCGTGCTGGTCCAAAGCCTCTTGCGCCTGGGCGGCTTCGTTGGCGCGCTCCTCGGCTGTACGGCCGTCGGTGAACACCAGCAGCAAGTAACGGCTGCGGTTCAAGGCGGCGGTCGGCACGGCACGCACAATGGCGAACGGCTGACCGGAATCGTGAATCACTTCCTTGACCGTCGCCACCGGGTAACCCGCCGGGAACCGCTGCCCCAGACCGGAGCTGACCAGCAGATCACCTTCTTTAATGTCGGCGGTATCGGCCACGTGACGCAACTCCAGGCGTTCCGGGTTACCGGTGCCGCTGGCAATCGCTCGCAGACCGTTGCGGTTCACCTGCACCGGAATGCTATGAGTGGTGTCAGTCAGCAATAGCACACGAGAGGTGTACGGCATCAACTCGACCACCTGGCCCATCAGGCCGCGGGCATCGAGCACCGGCTGACCGAGGACAACACCGTCGCGCTCACCTTTATTGATGATGATGCGATGGGTGAAGGGGTTGGGGTCCATGCCGATCAGTTCGGCCACTTCGACCTTCTCGTTGACCAGCGCGGAGGAGTTGAGCAACTCGCGCAGCCGAACGTTCTGCTCGGTGAGGGCGGCAAGCTTTTGCATGCGGCCCTGCAACAGCAGGTTTTCGGTTTTGAGTTTTTCGTTTTCGGCGACGAGCTCGGTACGGCTGCCAAATTGGCTGGCCACACCCTGCCATAGCCGCTGCGGCAGGTCGGTGATCCAGTAGGACTGCATCAGTACCAGCGACATTTGGCTACGCACTGGCTTGAGCAGTGTGAAGCGGGCATCGACCACCATCAGCGCGACCGATAGCACGACCAGCACCAACAAGCGCACGCCCAGTGAAGGCCCTTTGGTGAAAAGCGGTTTAATAAGCCGCTCCTCCCAGGCAAATGTTCTCTTTATTCATACGGCATCAAACCGGCCTGGATGCAGACTGACAGAAGATAAACGCCAACAGGCAGCACTTCAAAGTGCTGCCTGCGCGCCAACAGCATAGATGCGTCGGGCGAGATCACTCGCTCGACAGCAGGTCCATGGTGTGTTTATCCATCATTTCCAATGCACGGCCACCGCCGCGAGCCACACAGGTCAGCGGGTCTTCGGCAACGATTACCGGCAGGCCGGTTTCCTGGGCCAGCAACTTGTCGAGGTCACGCAGCAAGGCGCCGCCACCGGTCAGTACCAGACCACGCTCGGCGATATCGGAAGCCAGTTCCGGAGGCGATTGCTCCAGCGCACTTTTCACGGCCTGAACGATGGTGGCCAGGGACTCTTGCAGAGCTTCCAGCACTTCATTGGAGTTCAGGGTGAATGCGCGTGGAACGCCTTCGGCCAGGTTACGGCCACGAACGTCGACTTCGCGAACTTCGCCGCCCGGGTAGGCAGTACCGATTTCCTGCTTGATGCGCTCGGCAGTGGATTCGCCGATCAGGCTGCCGTAGTTGCGACGCACGTAAGTGATGATCGCTTCGTCGAAGCGGTCGCCGCCAACCCGTACGGATTCAGCGTAAACCACACCGTTCAGGGAGATCAGCGCGATTTCAGTGGTACCACCACCAATATCGACAACCATCGAGCCGCGAGCTTCTTCAACCGGCAGGCCGGCACCGATCGCAGCAGCCATTGGCTCTTCGATCAGGAACACTTCACGGGCACCGGCACCGAGGGCCGATTCACGGATGGCACGACGCTCAACCTGGGTGGATTTGCACGGAACGCAGATCAACACACGAGGGCTAGGCTGCAGGAAGCTGTTTTCGTGAACCTTGTTGATAAAGTATTGCAGCATCTTTTCGCAAACGCTGAAGTCGGCAATCACGCCGTCCTTCATCGGACGAATGGCAGCAATGTTGCCCGGCGTACGGCCGAGCATGCGCTTGGCCTCGGTGCCGACAGCAACGACACTTTTCTGGTTACCGTGTGTCCGAATAGCCACAACCGAGGGCTCATTCAGGACGATACCGCGCTCGCGCACGTAAATAAGGGTGTTGGCAGTGCCCAGGTCAATGGAAAGATCGCTGGAAAACATGCCACGCAGTTTCTTGAACATGGGGAAAGGACCCTAGGCAACGCGTGGGTAAAAAAGTGCGGCAAACTCTAACAACGACAGGGATTTTGGGCAAGGCGCCAATATGTTAAATTGGCCGCTTTTCTGTGCACCAACCCCCACAATCGCGGCCTTATGACCGTAGAAATGCGGTAGTGTTCCGACAATCTAACACACGGATAGCATCCGTTCTGTTTTCCTTCCACTGGAGAATCCCATGACGCTTGAACGCTCCGACGTGGAAAAAATCGCTCATCTGGCCTGTCTGGGCCTTAATGATGCCGATCTTCCACACATCACTTCGGCCCTGAACAGCATTCTGGGACTGGTCGACGAAATGCAGGCGGTCAATACCGACGGTATCGAGCCGCTCGCCCACCCACTGGAAGCCAGCCAGCGCCTGCGTGCAGACGTCGTGACCGAGACCAATCATCGCGAGGCCTATCAGTCCATCGCACCAGCGGTCGAAAACGGCCTGTACCTGGTTCCGAAAGTCATCGACTAAAGGGAAAGAGCCTGCAATGCATCAATTGACTCTGGCCGAGATCGCCCGCGGTCTCGCCGATAAAAAGTTTTCTTCCGAAGAGCTGACCAAAACCCTGCTGGCGCGTATCGCCCAGCTCGATCCGCAGCTCAACAGTTTCATCAGCCTCACCGAAGACCTGGCGCTCCAGCAGGCGAAAGCCGCTGACGCACGCCGGGCCAATGGCGAGAGCGGCGCCCTGCTCGGTGCGCCGATTGCCCACAAAGACCTGTTCTGCACCCAAGGCATCCGCACCAGCTGCGGCTCGAAGATGCTCGACAACTTTAAAGCACCGTACGACGCCACTGTCGTTGCCAAACTGGCCGCCGCGGGTGCCGTGACGCTGGGCAAGACCAACATGGACGAATTCGCCATGGGTTCGGCCAACGAGTCGAGCTACTACGGCGCAGTGAAAAACCCGTGGAACCTGGAACACGTGCCCGGCGGTTCGTCCGGTGGTTCGGCCGCGGCCGTTGCCGCTCGTCTGTTGCCGGCCGCCACGGCGACCGACACCGGCGGCTCGATCCGCCAGCCGGCCGCGTTTACCAACCTGACCGGTCTGAAACCGACGTACGGTCGCGTTTCGCGCTGGGGCATGATCGCTTACGCCTCCAGCCTCGATCAGGGCGGCCCATTGGCGCGCACTGCCGAAGACTGCGCAATCCTGCTTCAAGGCATGGCCGGTTTCGACCCGCAAGACTCCACCAGCATCGACGAGCCCGTTCCGGATTACAGCGCCGGCCTCAACGGTTCGCTGCAAGGCCTGCGCATCGGCGTTCCTAAAGAGTATTTCAGCGCCGGTCTCGACCCGCGCATTGCCGAGCTGATCCACAACAGCGTCAAGGAGCTGGAAAAGCTCGGTGCCGTGGTCAAGGAAATCAGCCTGCCGAACATGCAACACGCGATCCCTGCGTACTACGTGATCGCCCCGGCAGAAGCGTCTTCCAACCTGTCGCGTTTCGACGGCGTACGTTTCGGCTATCGCTGCGAAGACCCGAAAAACCTGATCGACCTGTACAAGCGTTCCCGTGGCGAAGGCTTCGGCCCGGAAGTACAGCGCCGGATCATGGTCGGCGCCTACGCGTTGTCCGCCGGTTACTACGACGCTTACTACCTGAAGGCGCAGAAGATTCGCCGTCTGGTGAAGAACGACTTCATGGCTGCCTTTAATGAGGTCGACATCATCCTCGGCCCAACCACGCCAAACCCGGCCTGGAAGCTTGGCGCCAAGAGCAGCGACCCGGTTGCTGCGTACCTGGAAGACGTCTACACCATCACCGCCAACCTCGCCGGTCTGCCGGGCTTGTCCATGCCGGCAGGTTTTGTCGACGGCCTGCCGGTCGGCGTGCAATTGCTCGCCCCGTATTTCCAGGAAGGTCGCCTGTTGAACGTTGCTCACCAGTATCAGCTCAACACTGACTGGCACACCCGCACCCCAACCGGCTTCTGAGGAGAAACACATGCAATGGGAAGTCGTGATCGGGCTGGAGATTCACACCCAGCTCACTACCCGGTCGAAAATCTTTTCCGGTAGTTCCACTACCTTTGGTTCCGAGCCGAATACTCAGGCCAGCCTGGTTGACCTCGGTATGCCTGGCGTATTGCCGGTGCTGAACCAGGAAGCGGTGCGCATGGCGGTGATGTTCGGTCTGGCGATTGATGCCGAGATCGGCCAGCACAACGTGTTCGCCCGTAAAAACTATTTCTACCCGGACCTGCCCAAGGGCTACCAGATCAGCCAGATGGAATTGCCGATCGTCGGCAAGGGCCACCTGGACATCGCGCTGGAAGACGGCACGGTCAAACGCGTCGGCATCACCCGCGCGCACCTGGAAGAAGACGCCGGTAAAAGCCTGCACGAAGAATTCAGCGGCGCCACCGGCATCGACCTGAACCGCGCCGGCACGCCGCTGCTGGAAATCGTGTCCGAGCCGGACATGCGCAGCGCCAAGGAAGCCGTGGCTTACGTCAAGGCTGTCCACGCGCTGGTCCGTTACCTGGGCATTTGCGACGGCAACATGGCCGAAGGCTCGCTGCGTTGCGACTGCAACGTGTCGATCCGTCCAAAGGGCCAGGTTGAATTCGGCACGCGCTGCGAGATCAAGAACGTCAACTCGTTCCGCTTCATCGAGAAGGCGATCAACACCGAAGTGCAGCGTCAGATCGAACTGATCGAGGACGGCGGCAGGGTGATCCAGCAGACCCGTCTGTACGATCCGAACAAGGACGAAACCCGTCCTATGCGCAGCAAAGAGGAAGCCAACGACTACCGTTACTTCCCCGATCCAGACCTGCTGCCGGTGGTCATCGAAGACTCGTTCCTCGACGACGTGCGCGCCACCCTGCCGGAATTGCCACCGCAGAAACGCGAGCGCTTCCAGGCGCAGTTCGGTCTGTCGGTCTATGACGCCAGCGTCCTGGCCACCAGCCGCGAGCAAGCCGATTACTTCGAGAAAGTCGTGAGCATCAGCGGCGACGCCAAGCTGGCGGCCAACTGGGTGATGGTTGAGTTGGGCAGCCTGTTGAACAAACAGGGCCTGGACATCGATCAGTCGCCGGTCTCGGCCGAACAACTGGGCGGCATGCTGCTGCGCATCACCGACAACACCATCTCCGGCAAAATCGCCAAAGTGGTGTTTGAAGCCATGGCCAACGGCGAAGGCAGCGCGGACGAGATCATCGACAAGCGTGGCCTGAAGCAAGTGACCGACACCGGCGCGATCTCGGCCGTGTTGGACGAAATGCTCGCGGCCAACGCCGAGCAGGTTGAACAATACCGCGCGGCAGACGAAGCCAAACGCGGCAAGATGTTCGGCTTCTTCGTCGGCCAGGCCATGAAAGCCTCCAAAGGCAAGGCCAACCCGCAACAGGTTAACGAACTGCTGAAAAGCAAGCTCGAAGGCTGATGAGCATGGAGCCAGAAATAAAGCCTGGCTCTACCCCCTGTGGGAGCGAGCCTGCTCGCGAAAGCGGTGTCACAGTCGACAGAAATGTTGAATGTGACGCCCCCTTCGCGAGCAGGCTCGCTCCCACACTTGTATGTGGGAACCATTAAATGAAGCGTCTGCTCAGTGCCTGTGCCCTGCTCTCGCTGCTGGCTGGTTGCGCCAGCACCGATGTCATCGATCCACACGGCTACGACAAGACCGGTGTTGCCTCGTATTACGGCGCCAAACACCAAGGTAAACGCACCGCCAGTGGCGAGCGTTTCAACAAGAATGCCCTGACCGCCGCCCACCGCCAGCTACCCTTTGGTACACGGGTGAAGGTCACCAATCTGAACAACGACAAGTCCTGTGTGGTTCGCATCAACGATCGCGGGCCACACACCCGTGGGCGTCTGATCGATGTTTCACACGAAGCGGCCGAACAACTGGGTATGCTCGGAAGCGGCACCGCGAAGGTTCGCGTGCAAGCCCTCGACGACTGATAGATGGAGCGCTGACCATTTTCGGACTTGCCGATTTACCCCTGGTCAACGTGATTGAATTGCTCAGCGGCTTGCTGTTGCTGATCGCCGGCGCCGAGCTGATGGTGCGCGCAGCCGTGCGCCTCGCCTCACGCCTGCATGTACGACCGCTGATTATCGGCCTGACCATCGTCGCCCTCGGCAGCAGCGCACCGCAGATGGCGGTCAGCCTGCAAGCGACCCTGGCACAGAACGCCGACATCGCCGTCGGCAGCGTGATCGGCAGTAGCATCTTCAACATCCTCGTCACCCTCGGGCTCTCGGCGCTGATCATCCCGCTGCGGGTTTCACGGCAACTGGTGCGCCTGGATATTCCGCTGATGATCGGCGCCAGCCTGCTGGTGTTCGTTTTGGCGTGGAACGAAGAACTGACCCGCGCCGATGGCGTGCTGCTGCTGGCGGCACTGGTGCTGTATCTGGGCCTGTTGCTGCGCCAGTCGCGGCACTCGACCCGCCCGCAATCGACGACCCACGAAGTCCCCCACGCGCCCTGGCTCAGCAGCCTGCTGATGATCGTCGTGGGTTTGGCGATGCTGGTCTACGCCGGGCACCTGCTGCTGGGCGCGGCGGTTTCGGTCGCCACCGATCTGGGGTTGTCGGAGCGGATCATCGGTTTGACCATCGTCGCCGTCAGCACCTCCCTGCCGGAACTGGCAACCTCGTTGATCGCCGCCTTGCGCGGTCAGCGCGACATCGCCGTGGGCAACGTGATCGGCAGCAACCTGTTCAATCTCTTGGGCGTGCTGGGCTTCACCGCGTTGGTCGCGCCGTCGCCGCTGTCGGTATCGCCCAACGCCCTGGATTTTGACTTGCCGGTGATGCTCGGCGTCGCGGTGTTGTGCCTGCCGGTGTTCTATTCCGGTTACCGGGTGACCCGCGCCGAAGGTCTGCTGTTTTTGGGCTTGTATCTGGCTTACGGTCTGCACGTGGTGTCATTCACCACCGGCATGCCGCTGGCCGGCAAGCTTGAACACCTGATGCTGTTTTTTGCCCTGCCCGCGCTGGTGGCGTTTTTGCTGTTCACGTCGCTGCGCGCCTGGCGTCGCCAACACCACAATAAGGAATTGCCATGACCGATGATAAAAAGCCTGGCGTTGAAGTACGCCGCCAAGTGATGGGCGATGCCTTCGTCGACCGCGCGCTGGGCAATGCCACCGAGTTCACTCAACCGCTGCAGGATTTCGTCAACGAGCACGCCTGGGGCAGCGTCTGGAACCGCGAAGGTTTGCCATTGAAAACCCGCAGCCTGATCACCCTCGCCGCGCTGACCGCGTTGAAGTGCCCGCAGGAATTGAAAGGTCACGTGCGCGGTGCGCTGAACAATGGCTGCACCGTGGAAGAGATTCGTGAAGCGCTGCTGCATTGCGCGGTGTATGCCGGTGTCCCGGCGGCAATCGATGCGTTTCGCGCGGCTCAGGAAGTGATCGATAGCTACCAGAAGCCGGAGTAACAAGCTGACATTTGTATTGGCAGTGAGATTGCCTTCGCGAGCAGGCTCGCTCCCACAGTGGATCTTCAGTGTTCATACGATCCTTGTGGGAGCGAGCCTGCTCGCGAAGAGGCCCGATAAAACACTGCAAATCCTGAAGCTAGATCCACCCGCCCCACTGCAACAGAAAGATCCCGAGGTTGGTGGTGACCGCCGCCATCAACGTGGTGATCACGATGATCGCTGCCGCCAGCTCATGATTGCCATTGGCCTGACGGGCCATGACAAAACTGGCCGCGGCGGTCGGGCTGCCGAAGTACAGGAACAAAATTCCCAACTCCGCACCACGAAATCCACAGAGCCACGCCCCCAGTGTCGCCAGAACCGGCAGGCCGATCATCTTCACCAGGCTTGAGCTGAGCGCCATGTTGCCGCTTTTGCGCAGTGCCGCCAGCGACAGCGTGCCGCCGATGCAGATCAGTGCCAATGGCAGAGTGGTTTGCGCCAGATATTGGCCGGACGTCTCCAGCCATCCCGGCAAGCTGATCTTGAAGTAAGCAAACGGCGCCGCGGCAAACACGCTGATGATCAGCGGATTGACCATCACGCTTTTGCAGATGCTCCAGGGGTCGGACTTGATCACCGGGCTGTATACCGCCAGCACAATGGTCGAGAGCGTGTTGTAAAACAGGATCACCAACGCCGCGAGAATCGCCCCGAGGGAAATCCCGTAGTCGCCGTACATGCTTGCCGCCAGCGCCAGCCCGATGACCCCGTTGTTGCCGCGAAAGGCGCCCTGGGTGTAGATCCCCCGGTCTTCCCGCGGGCACTTCCAGATCGCCCAACCCCAGGCGATGGCGAAACACGCCAGAGTGGCGAGCGAGAAGTAGATGAGCAGCGCCGGTTGCAACGCGGCGTGCAGGTCGGCATGCAGGATGCCCAGAAACAACAACGCCGGCATGGTGACGTTAAACACCAGGGCCGACGCCGTGTGGATGAAGTTGTCGTTGATCCAGTCGATGCGCTTGAGCAGCACCCCCAGGAACAGCATGGCAAACACCGGCGCGGTGATGTTCAGGGTTTCGAGGAAGATAGCCAGCATGCCGGGGATAACCTTGGGTGAGCGTCGTTAGGGGGCTAATGATAAGCCACTAGGGACTCCGGCGTCTGGTAGAGCGCTTTCGCGAGCAGGCTCGCTCCCACAAGGGAATGCATTTCAAATGTGGGAGCGAGCCTGCTCGCGAAGAACGATAACGCGGTCTTACGTGATGGGCGCCGGGTTGAACAAGGTGATGTCGTTATGCAGTTTGTGCTTCTCGGCCCACGTCTGCTGCTTCCCGCTAGCCACGTCCAGGTAGTAGTGAAACAACTCCCAGCCAAGGTCTTCGATCGAGGCGCGCCCGGTCGCGATCCGCCCGGCATCGATGTCGATCAGGTCCGGCCAACGTTGCGCCAGCTCGGTCCGGGTCGACACCTTCACCACCGGCGCCATCGCCAAACCATATGGCGTGCCACGCCCGGTAGTGAACACGTGCAGGTTCATCCCCGCCGCCAATTGCAACGTCCCGCAGACAAAATCACTGGCCGGGGTCGCACAGAAAATCAGGCCTTTGCGCTTGAAGCGCTCACCGGGGCCCAGCACCCCGTTGATCGCGCTGCTGCCGGATTTGACGATAGAGCCCAGCGACTTCTCGACAATGTTCGACAACCCGCCCTTCTTGTTGCCCGGCGTGGTGTTGGCGCTGCGATCCGCTTCGCCTTTGGCCAGGTAACGGTCGTACCAGTCCATCTCGCGCACCAGTTCCTGAGCGACTTCCTCGGTTTCCGCACGGGACGTGAGCAGGTAAATCGCGTCGCGCACTTCGGTGACTTCGGAAAACATCACCGTCGCACCCGCGCGCAATAACAGGTCCGAGGCATAACCCAACGCCGGGTTGGCGGTGATGCCAGAAAACGCGTCGCTGCCACCGCACTGCATGCCGAGAATCAGCTCGGACGCCGGCACGGTTTCCCGGCGACGTTGATCGAGCTTCTTCAAACGGGTTTCGGCCAGCGCCATGATCTGCTCGATCATCTCGGTGAAACCGTGACTCGAATCCTGCAAGCGGTACAACCACGGATCGCTCAAATCCACCGAGCTGTCGTTCTCGTGCATCACCTGTCCGGCCTGCAATTTCTCGCAGCCCAGGCTGATGACCAACGCTTCGCCACCCAGGTTCGGGTTACGCGCCAGATTGCGCACGGTACGGATCGGGATGTACGCGTCAGTCGCGGTAATCGCCACGCCACAACCGTAGCTATGGGTCAGCGCCACCACGTCATCGACGTGCGGATACTTGGGCAGCAACTCGTCCTTGATGCGCTTGACCGCATGGTCCAGCACGCCGGTGACGCACTGAACCGTGGTGGTAATCCCGAGAATGTTGCGCGTGCCGACGGTGCCGTCGGCGTTGCGATAACCCTCGAACGTGAAGCCTTCCAGCGGTGCCTGCGCCGCCGGCACTTCGGTGGACAGCGGCAAGCTGTCCAGCGGTGGCGCGGTGGGCATGCGCAGTTGATCTTCCTTGACCCAACTGCCGCGCGGAATCGGCTGCAACGCGTAGCCGATGGTCTGCCCGTAACGAATCACCTGGCCGCCCTCGGGAATGTCTTCCAGGGTGACCTTGTGGCTCTGCGGCACGAAATCCACGGTGACCAGGCCGTCCGGAAATTCGGTGCCGGCCGGCACGCCTTGGTCATTGACCACGATCACTACGTTGTCCCGCTCGTGCAGGCGGATGTAGCGCGGCGAGTCGGAATGTTCAATCAACTGCATGACGCCGCTCCTCAGGAATGCGCTTGAGACAATTTGTTATGGGTTTCAGGACCGCTGACTGGCGGTTCCTTGAGTACCACACGTTTGATCGGACCGACGATTACCAGGTAGCTGAACACCGCGACCAGGGCGTTGCAACCGACAAACACCAGCGCCCATTTGAACGACCCGGTGGAGCTGATGATGTAACCGATAACGATCGGGGTGGTGATCGAAGCGATGTTGCCGAACATGTTGAACAGGCCGCCACTCAAGCCGGCGATCTGTTTCGGCGAGGTGTCGGACACCACCGCCCAGCCCAACGCGCCGACGCCTTTGCCGAAGAAGGCCAGGGCCATGAAGCCGACGACCATCCATTCGATGTCCACATAGTTGCAGGCCACGATGCTGCTGGAGACCAGCAAGCCGGCAATGATCGGCGCCTTGCGGGCGAAGGTCAGGGAATGGCCTTTGCGCAGCAGGTAGTCGGAAATCACGCCGCCGAGCACACCACCGATAAAGCCGCAGATCGCCGGCAACGAGGCAATGAAACCGGCCTTGAGGATGGTCATGCCGCGCTCTTGCACCAGGTACACCGGGAACCAGGTCAGGAAGAAGTAGGTGATGCCGTTGATGCAGTACTGGCCCAGATACACCCCGAGCATCATGCGATTGGTGAGCAACTGGCGGATGTAGTCCCACTTCGGACCGTCGACTTTTTTGCCTTTGCCTTTGTCCTGGTCCATGTCGACCATGCCGCCGTTGTCGGCGATGTGCTTGAACTCGGCGTCATTGATCATCGGGTGCTGACGCGGGCTGTGGATAACCTTCAGCCAGATCCCCGAGAAGATGATGCCGATCACGCCCATGACGATGAACACGTGCTGCCAGCCGAAGCTGTAGACGATCCAGCCCATCAGCGGCGCAAACAACACGGTAGCGAAGTATTGCGCCGAGTTGAAAATCGCAGACGCCGTACCGCGTTCAGCGGTCGGGAACCAGGCCGCAACGATGCGTGCGTTACCGGGGAAGGATGGCGCTTCGGCCAGACCCACCAGGAAGCGCAGCATGAACAGCGCAACCACCGCCGTGGACATGCCGAACTCACCGACATAGCCCTGCAGCACGGTGAACAGCGACCAGGTGAAAATGCTTAAAGCGTACACTTTTTTCGAGCCGAAACGGTCCAGCAGCCAGCCACCGGGAATTTGCCCGGCCACGTAGGCCCAACCGAATGCGGAGAAGATATAACCGAGGGTGACCGCGTCGATACCGAGGTCTTTTTGCAGGCTGGAGCCCGCGATGGCGATGGTAGCCCGGTCGGCGTAGTTGATCGTGGTCACCAGAAAAAGCATGAGCAAAATCAAATAGCGGACGTGGGTCGGCTTGGTCGCTTGCATGWAGATGTACTCCCACTGATTATTTTTATGCGCGGGTGAAACTGTTGTGTTCCCCGTAGGGCTGTAGGAGCTGTCGAGTGAAACGAGGCTGCGATCTTTGTTTTTCAAGATCAAAAGATCGCAGCCTCGTTTCACTCGACAGCTCCTACAGGGGTACTGCGGTGTATCAGGAACCGATGTAGGCAGTTTTTACGACGGTGTAGAACTCTTGCGCGTAGCGACCTTGCTCGCGGGAGCCATAGGATGAACCTTTACGCCCACCGAATGGAACGTGGTAATCCACGCCCGCCGTCGGCAGGTTGACCATCACCATCCCGGCCTGGGAATGGCGTTTGAAGTGGTTGGCGTACTTCAGCGACGTGGTGGCGATGCCCGCCGACAGACCGAACTCGGTGTCGTTGGCCATGGCCAGCGCGGCCTCGTAATCCGCTACGCGAACCACGTTGGCCACCGGACCGAAGATCTCTTCGCGGCTGATACGCATCGCAGCTTCGCTGTCGGCAAACAGGGTTGGCGCGAGGAAGTAGCCTTCAGTGTCGCAAGTCACCAGACCACCGCCGCTGACCAGACGTGCACCTTCGGACTGGCCGATGTCGATGTACTTCATGTCCTGTTCAAGCTGCGCTTGCGAGACGACCGGACCGATGTCGGTGCCGGTTTTCAACGCGTGACCGACCTTGATCGACTTCATGCGCTCGGCCACGGCTTCAACGAACTTGTCGTGAATCCCGGCGGTGACGATGAAGCGGCTCGAGGCGGTGCAACGCTGGCCGGTGGAGTAGAACGCGCTCTGTACCGACAGCTCGACCGCTTGCTTGAGGTCGGCGTCGTCGAGAATGATCTGCGGGTTCTTGCCGCCCATTTCCAGCTGAACCTTGGCCTGGCGCGACACGCAACTGACCGCGATCTGACGACCCACACCGACGGAACCGGTAAAGCTGATGCCATCGACTTTCGGGCTCTGCACCAGTGCATCACCCACCACACGACCGCTGCCCATCACCAGGTTGAACACGCCGGCCGGGAAGCCTGCGCGGGAGATGATTTCTGCCAACGCCCAAGCGCAACCCGGCACCAGATCCGCCGGTTTCAGCACGACGCAGTTGCCGTAGGCCAGGGCCGGGGCGATTTTCCACGCAGGGATAGCGATCGGGAAGTTCCATGGCGTGATCAGACCGACCACACCCAGCGCTTCGCGAGTGACTTCAACGTTCACACCCGGACGTACCGACGGCAGATAGTCGCCGGACAGGCGCAGGCATTCACCAGCGAAGAACTTGAAGATGTTGCCGGCGCGAGTCACTTCACCGATGGCTTCGGGCAGGGTCTTGCCCTCTTCCCGGGCCAGCAAGGTGCCGAGTTCTTCGCGGCGAGCGAGAATTTCGCTGCCGACTTTATCCAGCGAATCGTGGCGAGCCTGGATGCCCGACGTGGACCAGGCCGGGAACGCGGCGCGAGCGGCGTCGATGGCGGCGTGAACCTGGGCCAGATCTGCCTTGGCGTACTCGCCGATGGTATCGGTCAGTTCGGACGGGTTGATGTTGGTGGAGTAATCGCTACCCGCAACCCATTCACCGTTGATGTAGTTATCAAAACGCTTTGCATTTGCCACGGGATGTTCTCCTCACGCAAAAGGCCGCTGAATACTCAGCGGCCTTGTTAATCGGGTGTGTTACTGCGCACCTTGCTTGTCGATCAGCGCGGCGAGCATTTCGTACTCTTCGCCCGTCAGATCGGTCAGCGGCGCACGCACAGGACCTGCGTCATAGCCGACAATTTTTGCCCCGGCCTTGACGATGCTCACCGCGTAACCGGCTTTGCGGTTACGGATGTCCAGGTACGGCAGGAAGAAGTCATCAATGATCTTGCCGACGGTGGCGTGATCTTCGCGGGCAATGGCGTGGTAGAAATCCATCGCGGTTTTCGGGATGAAGTTGAACACCGCCGAGGAGTAAACCGGTACGCCCAGTGCCTTGTAGGCTGCGGCGTAGACTTCAGCGGTCGGCAAACCGCCCAGGTAGCTGAAGCGATCACCGAGACGGCGACGGATCGACACCATCAACTCGATATCGCCCAGGCCATCCTTGTAGCCGATCAGGTTCGGGCAGCGCTCGGCCAGACGTTCCAGCAGCGGCGCGGTCAGGCGGCAGACGTTGCGGTTGTAAACCACCACGCCAATTTTCACCGATTTGCACACGGCTTCAACGTGGGCGGCAACGCCGTCCTGGCTGGCTTCGGTCAGGTAGTGCGGCAGCAACAACAGGCCTTTGGCGCCCAGACGCTCGGCTTCCTGTGCATATTCGATGGCTTGACGAGTCGAACCGCCAACGCCGGCCAGAATCGGCACGCTGGTTTCGCAGGTGTCGACGGCAGTCTTGATGATTTCCGAATATTCGCTGGCCGCCAGAGAGAAGAACTCACCGGTGCCGCCCGCGGCGAACAATGCCGAGGCGCCGTATGGGGCCAGCCATTCGAGACGTTTGATGTAGCCCGCGCGATGGAAGTCGCCCTGAGCATTGAAATCGGTAACCGGGAAAGACAGCAGACCGGAAGAGAGGATGGACTTCAGTTCTTGTGGATTCATTATTCGAACACCCTGGGTAGCGACGTATGTGTGTGAGAAAACCGTTCAGCCTGCGCTGAAGTTGTAGGTCATCGTACAACTTAAATAATAACCGTCAACTGCATTTCATCGCCAACCGCAGAATTTAAGTCGGAAAGGTATTTTCTTGACGTAGGAAATTTCTCATCTATGATTCAGATAACTGTATATGCATACAGTTATTTTTTGATCGTACCGACGACATATCAAGGAGATAGAAATGTCAGGTCTACACGCACAACCGAAGGAAAAACCAAAACAGGTCATTGCCGAACTGGATGATCTTTTTACCGAGCAGGGCATCCCTCTCATCGGGGAAAACCAACACGTGGTCTTGCAGATTGCTGATCATCACAGCGCTACGACTCCCCTTCCCGCACCTGCGCCCACTGCCTCCGGCAAAGCCCTGAAAGGCAAGCCACAGCTGAGGTTCGAAGGTGGCGAACACACTGCAATCGGCGACAGCACCCTGCTGCGTTTCGTCAAGAACGCACCGGCTATCCCCGCGTCGCAGGTGGAACTGCATTTACCCAATGGGCTGGCACTGACCTACGGCCAGGTCGTTGCGCTGGGGGGTGATTTCTATGGAGTTCCCGATCAACCGATCAGCGAAGGCGCGACAGCCGCAGACCGAATCCAGCGTTTTACCAATGCCTTCAACTCGCTGGCCGTGCTGCCTGCTTCTAACGCTGAGGCCAAGTTGATTCTCGGCGTGATGCAAAAGGAAATCGCCGCGATCAAGCAGGCGATCAAGGACGGTAAAGAACCTCACGAGGCTTATGACGCCCTCGGTGATACGTTGTCGGAGGAGTGGAACAAGATTACCGGCGGCGGCAGTGTCGTCTCGGCGTTGTTCCCCTTTGGCCGCTACCTGAAACTGGCCGCCAACAATGCCGATCACTTCGCCGAATGGGCGCTGCTGGCCTATATCGCCGGGCACACCGCGGCGGTGCAACAAGCGCTGTTGGCCCACGCCAGTGGCGATGAAAAGCAGCTGGAGCTGGCCTATGCGATGAACGCTTTTGCCGATCACTACCTGACCGACCTGTTTTCCGCCGGCCACTTGCGAGTGCCGCGCAAACAATTGGCAGCGGTGGTCACGCCGAGCGATCTGGGTTCGTTGATCACGCGCTTCATGCACGACGAAGACAGCAAATTCGGCCTCAATGTGCGCAATGGCAACGGCGATCAATGGCGCGCGTACGGGGACAAACGCTACTTCGACGCCCTCTCCAGCGCCAATCGCACCCAGGTGAACCAGGCGGTGCAGGTGTCTGCAGATGAAGTGTTCGCGGCTTATCTCAGCGGAATCGCTCCGTCGGCCGCCAATTTCGGCGCCTTGAAAAAGCTGCCTGATCTGCAAGCAGTACTGAACCTGCCGACCAACTTCTCGCCGCTGTTCAGGGTCGAGGGCAACAAGGTGCTGCGGCGCAAGGACGTCAACAACCTGAACGACACTGCCACCGTGGATGACTGGTGGGGCTGGAGCACTTATTTGCTGCTCAAGGATTACAAACCCACTGGCAACGTTGCCTGATAAGGAGATCGATGATGACTATCAAATTGAAACTGGAATTGGCTTCGGGGCAATCGCTGAAGGGTGCGCCGTTGGAGTTGCTGGCCAAGGGAGTGCCGATTGCCCGGGCGGTGGTTGATGAGCATGGGCATGTGGCATTCGATGCCAAGGCTGGGGCTTCTGAGTGGGCCGTGAGGGTGGATCGTTCGATTCTCAGTACCGGCTGATTCCACGTACCTGATCGTTCCCACGCTCCCGCATGGGAATGCCTCTTGTGACGCTCTGCGTCACGCTTTGGGACGCGGAGCGTCCCTGGCTGCATTCCCACGCAGAGCGTGGGAACGATCTAACCTGCAGACCTTCAGCGCTGCGCCTCTGCCTCTTCATGCGCATGGCGCAGCCGCTCCCGGCTATTCGTCAGATGCAACCGCATCGCCGCCCGCGCCGCATCCGAATCCTGGCGGGCAATCGCATCGTAAATCTCTTCGTGCTCACGGCTCAGACGATTCATGTAGTGCTGTTGGTCGTCATGGGCCAGGCGCGCCGAGTTCAGCCGCGTGCGCGGAATGATGCTGGTGCCCAGGTGGGTCATGATGTCGGTGAAATAGCGGTTGCCTGTCGCGAGAGCGATTTGCAGGTGGAACTGGAAGTCGGACGCCACGGCATCGCTGGCATGGGAGACACTTTCATTCAACGCGTCCAGCGCCGCGCGCATCAACGCCAGCTGCTCGGGGCTGCGACGCTGCGCGGCAAGGCCGGCGGACTCCACTTCGAGGCTGATGCGCAGTTCCAGAATCGCCAGTACGTCACGCAGTGTGACCACGGTCGCCGGGTCGATACGGAAGCCGCTCGGGCTCGGGGTGTCGAGCACGAAGGTGCCGATGCCGTGGCGGGTTTCAACCTGGCCTGCCGCCTGCAAACGGGAAATCGCTTCGCGCACCACAGTGCGGCTGACGCCATGGGCATCCATGATCGCCGACTCGGTGGGCAACTTGTCGCCACGCTTGAGGTGACCGTCGCGGATCTGCTCGGACAGCACCGTCACCAGTTCCTGAGCGAGGCTGCGGCGCTTGCGAGGGAGGCGTGGTGCGTCGATCGGGTTTTCCATGGTGAACGTCTTTCTCGAAAGTTGCGGCTGAAACCGCATCATAGCTCAACGCGGTTGTACGATCACCACACCTCGTAGGAGCTGCCGAAGGCTGCGATCTTTTGACTTTGATTTTGAAGATCAAAAGATCGCAGCCTTCGGCAGCTCCTACAGGATTGTGGTGTTATGCGGTCACGGTCTGGTCCACCAGATGGCCATTCTCGATACGAACATGCCGTGGATGGAACCGCTTCAGACTGCTGCGATGCCCGACGCTGACAATGCTCAACCCCGGGATCTCATCGATCAAGGCCTGATACAGCGACGCTTCGTCCTCTTCGTCCATCGCCGAGGTCGCTTCGTCCATGTACAGCCATTGCGGTGCATAGAGCAGCGCACGGGCAAAGGCCAGTCGCTGTTGCTCACCCGGCGACAGCATGCGTTGCCAGTGATTCGCTTCATCAAGACGCGCAACCAGGTGCGGCAAGCGGCAGGTTTCCAGCACGTGGACGTAGCGCTCGTGCGGGTAGGTGTCGCCGGGTTGTGGATAACTCAACGCCTCGCGCAAGGTGCCAATCGGCAGATAGGGTTTTTGCGGCAGGAACAAATAACGCGCCGCTGGCAGACGAATGCTGCCGTGGCCAGCCGGCCACAAATGCCCCATCGCCCGCAGCAAGGTCGACTTGCCGCTGCCGGAACGGCCGCTGAGCATGACGCGCTCGCCCTCCTCCACGGTCATGTCGGCGTTGGTCAACAGGTGACGACCATCCGCCAAATCGAGGCCAAGGTTATGCACTTTCAACACCGAGCCAAGGTTTTGCACATCAATCGCCGGCGCACGCTCTTCGTTGTCGGTCATGGCCTGGCGGAAACTCAGCAGACGATCACAGGTGGCGCGCCATTCGGCAAGGTCCTGGTACGCAGTGATGAACCAACTGAAATTGTCCTGGACGTTAGCGAACGCCGAGTTGATTTGCATCAGTTCACCCAGCTCGATCTTGCCAGCGAAGTAACGCGGCGAGGCGACCATGAACGGGAAGATGACTGCGATCTGCTCATAGCCGGACGTAAAGAAGGTCAGGCGCTTGGACACTTTCATGATGTCCCAGAAGTTGTGCCAGACCATCCCGAAACGGCTGCTCAAGCGACGATTCTCATTAGGCTCGCCGTTGTACAGCGCAATGCTTTCGGCATTCTCGCGAACCCGCACCATGGAGAAACGCAGGTCGGCTTCGAAGCGTTGCTGGTTGTTGTTGAGGCCAATCAGACGACGGCCAATCAAATGCGTCAGCCAACTGGCGACGGCGGCGTAAACCAGCGCGCACCAGAACATGTAGCTAGGGATCGTGAGGCCGAACACTTCGATACTGCCCGACACGCCCCACAAAATGATCGAGAACGACACCAAGCTGACGATGTTACGGATCAAACCAAGGCCCAGACCCAAGGTATTGGTGGTGAATTTATTGAGGTCTTCGGAAATCCGCTGGTCCGGGTTATCGGTGTAACCGCCTTGCTCCAGCTGGTAGTAATTCTTGTTTTCGAGCCAACGGGTAAAATGCTTCTCGGTGAGCCAGGCCCGCCAGCGAATCGTCAGCATCTGTGTCAGATAAAGCCGATACACCGCGCCAAGAATCGCCACCGCCGCGATACCGCAGAAATACAAGATCAACTGCCAGAAGGCTGCTTCGTCCTTTTTCTGCAGGGCATTGTAGAAATCCTTGTACCAACTGTTGATCCACACCGAAATCGCCACGCTGAACAGCGACAGCGCGATCACGGCGATCAGCAACGTCCAGGCCTTACCCTTCTCTTCGCTGCGCCAGTAAGGCGTGGTCATCGCCCAGACTTTGCGAAAAAACTGCCCGCGCACAGCATCGTTGACCGCGGAATATTCAGCGTTCTGATTCATGTATAAGGCTCGATAAAGAAAAGAACACACACGAACCGATCATAGATGATCGGTTCGGTTCCCCGCGAGGAGCGGCCTGCATTCATTCAGCGCAGGTTCAGCGACGAACGGGGCGCTTCTGCAGTTTGCGCTGCAGCGTGCGGCGGTGCATGCCCAGTGCGCGGGCAGTGGCGGAGATGTTGCCTTCGTGCTCGGTCAGCACGCGCTGGATGTGTTCCCACTGCAGGCGATCCACCGACATCGGGTTTTCCGGCACCAGCGTGTCGAGGTCGGCGTGCTCAGAGAGCAGCGCGGCCAGCACGTCATCGGCGTCCGCCGGTTTGCACAGGTAATTGCAGGCGCCGCGTTTGATCGCCTCGACGGCGGTGGCGATGCTCGAGTAACCGGTGAGGATCACCACGCGCATTTCCGGGTCCAGCTCAAGTAACTTGGGCAACAGCACCAGGCCGGAATCGCCGTCCATTTTCAGGTCCAGCGCGGCGTAGTCTGGCAGGTCAGCCTGAGCGATGGTCAGGCCTTCTTCGGCGGAACCGGCGGTGCTGACGCGAAAGCCGCGGCGGGCCATGGCACGGGCCATCACCCGGGTAAAAGTTGCGTCGTCGTCTACCAGCAGCAAATGCGGCAGTTCTTCGCCTTCGCCTTCGACTTGGATCTCGTCACTCATGTTCGTCTCCTCGGGCGACACGGGGCAGGCGCAGCTCGGTGAGCGTGCCGCCTTCCTCATGACTGTAGAGTTTCACTGAGCCGCCGGCGCGTGTCACGCTGGCCTTGCTCAAAAACAGGCCCAGGCCGAAACCTTTGCCCTTGGTGGTAAAAAACGGTTTGCCGATCTGTTCGGCGATGGCCAGCGGCACACCGGCGCCGTGGTCGCGGATGCTGATGGTCAAGTCCTCGGCATTCCAGTCCAGCGTCACTTGCAGGCCTTCCGGGCAAGCATCGGCGGCGTTGTTGAGCAAATTCAGCAGCGCCTGGGTCAGGTCCGGCGGCGGCGCCATGCGCGGCACGGTGCCTTGGCCCAAGCGCTGGAAGCGGTAACTGGCTTCCGGGCGCATCAGGTGCCAGCGGTTCAGGGCTTCGTCGAGCCAATCGGTGACGTCCTGCATCTCCACGGCCAATCGACGATTGGCCTCGGCGGCGCGCACCAGTTGCTGCAAGGTTTCTTTGCAGAGTTTGACCTGATCCTGCAGCACGCTCAGGTCGTCCTGCAACATCGGGTCGTGATGGTCCTGACGCATTTCCTTGAGCAACACACTCATGGTCGCCAGCGGCGTACCCAATTCATGGGCGGCACCGGCGGCCTGGGTGGCGACGGCCAGCAGTTGCTGATCGCGCAGGCCCTCTTCGCGACGGATGGCACGCAGTTCTTCCTGACGGCGCAGCTCTTCGGCCATGCGTGCAGCGAAGAAAGTGATGACCGCCGCGGCCAGGGCGAAACTCAGCCACATCCCGTAAACCTGCAGGTTTTCCCGAGCGATCGGGAAGGTTTGCAGCGGATAGAAGCGGGCCAGTAGCAAGGTGTACATCGTCAACGCGATACCGGACAGAATCACCGAATAACGCCACGGCAACGTCACGGCGGCGATGGTCAGCGGCACCAGGTAATAAGAGACGAAGGGGTTGGTCGAGCCGCCGGAGAAGTACAGCAAGGCACTGTGGATAAACAGGTCGCAGGCCAGTTGCACGGCGTATTCGAGTTCGGTTACCGGCCATGAGGTGCGCAGGCGAATCGCCGTGAACGCGCACAGCAACATCGAGCAACCGAGGGTCGCAGCCAGTTGGAACCAGGGCAGCGGTAGTAAGTCGAGCCAGTAGGCCAGGCCCACGGAACCGGCCTGAGCGGCCAACACCAATGTGCGGATGAACGTCAGCCGCCAGAGATTCTGGCGAGTTGCGGAAGTGATTTGAACGGGGGCGAGCATGAGCTCTCCTGATGAGCGCTCCAGGCGGATCGCACGGAGTATAACCAAGCCGCGGGCCTGAGAGGCGAAAGTGCGGCAAACGACCACAGGCCTTCAGCCAACACAAAGCCCTTGTAGCAGCTGCCGAAGGCTGCGTTCGGCTGCGAAGCAGTCGTAAAATCCGACGCTGCACTCCTTCAGGAAAACCGCGCATACCGGATCTGCGACTGCTTCGCAGCCGAACGCAGGCTTCGCCAGCTGCTACATAGGATCGCGTCGATCTGTATAGAAGTTGTAACTGTGCGAACCGGATCATAAAAGCTAGAGTCTGATGGTTTCCCGCAGGCTCGGACCTTAACCCCTGCGCAACGTCCAAGGAGTTTTCATGCACAGTCTCAGCCGCAGCGCCGCCCTTCTTGCCCTTAGCGTTGGCACCGTCGCCAGCCTCCCGGCCCTGGCCGCCGACGAACTTCATTACAACCAGATCGCCCTGCGCGCCGAAGTCAGTCAGGAAGTGGCCCGCGACCTGATGATCGTGACCCTCTACACCGAAGAACAAAACACCGACCCGGCCAAACTCGCCGCCGACGTCAGCACCACCATGAACAAAGCGCTGGCCCAGGCCAAACAGGTCAAGGAAGTCACCCTGCGCCAGGGCAGCCGCAACAGCTACCCGATCTACGACACCAAGGGCCAGAAAATCACCGGCTGGCGCGAACGCGCCGAACTGCGCCTGGAAAGCTCCGACTTCGCGGCGCTGTCGAAACTGACCGGCGAACTGCTCACCGACCTGAAAATGGGTGGCATGGACTTCGCCATCGCCACACCAACCCGCAAGGCCAGCGAAGATGCACTGCTTAAAGAAGCCGTGACAGCCTTCAAGGCCCGTGCGCAACTGGCCACCGACGCGCTGGGCGGCAAGGGTTACAAAATCGTTAACCTGAACTTGAACAGCAACGGTTATCCACAACCGTACATGCGCGCGCCAATGATGATGAAAGCGGCGAGCATGGACGGTGCACCGGTGACGCCGGAAGTTGAGGCTGGCACCAGCCAGGTCAGCATGACGGCGGATGGTTCGATTGAAGTGTTGATGCCTTGATTCGATAACCCGTACACAAAAACGGCGATCACCGAAGTGATCGCCGTTTTTTTATGCCAGACCAAAACCCATGTAGTCCCTCTGTAGGAGTTGCCGAAGGCTTAAAAAGCGGAACGCGGTGCGTCCCAGGCTACATTCCCGCGCGGAGCGTGGAACGATCAAACGGTGTACATCTGCGAGGCATTGGTCGGCTGTAAGGCCGCCATCGTCGGAACGCCGCCCGGACCAAGCTCGCTCCCCCAGGAGATCGGCGTACGCCTTTCGCTCCTCACCACTCAACAGGCCGAGCGTTAGCTCGCCTGCAGCTTGTGATCTTGATCCACCCGCCCCTTCGGGAGGCTGAGTGGAGGTGTTCATCTGGGGGGCAGGCGCGCAGCGCCGTTCGACGCAGTCGAACACATCGAGAGGAGGTCGAAGCGAAGCCGACCGGAGGCGATGCCCCCAGATGAATACCGGAGCGAAGGAACGCCGAGCCTAGGCGAGGGGCCGGACGCTTGGGGCGAGCGTTTTTTTGCTTACTTTTTTTAGGCGTTTGTAAAAAAAGTGAGTCGCCGTAAGGGCGAAACCCTAAGTGGCCGTTACCGCAGAAATGGATATGTACACCTGAAAGAAAATGGTCGGCTATAAGGCCGCCATGTCACATAACCATCTTGAATATGCCGAGATAGAGGGGTCTCCCTCACAAATGGGTATTTCCGCGACTCCCGCCAACACCGCTACTCTCAGGAGAACACCACCGCACAGACCCCGGGGACTCCATGGAAAGAACCACCGTCAAACCACTCCTGCTCGCTCTCGCCCTCGCCACCACCGCCCCACTCGCCCAAGCCGCCACCACCCTGGTCTACTGCTCCGAAGCCAGCCCCGCCGGCTTCGACCCCAGCCAATACACCAGCGGCACCGACTTCGACGCCTCGGCCGAAACCGTCTTCAATCGCCTTACCCAATTCAAACGCGGCGGCACCGAAGTCGAACCCGGTCTGGCAACAAAATGGGAGGTATCCACGGACGGCCTCACCTACACCTTCCACCTGCGCGACGGCGTGAAGTTCCACACCACCGACTACTTCACCCCGACTCGCGACTTCAACGCCGATGACGTGCTGTTCACCTTCCAACGCCTGCTCGACCCGGAAAACGCCTTCCGCAAAGCCTACCCCGCCGAGTCGCCGTACTTCACCGACATGGACCTGAACAAAACGATCAAGAGCGTCGACAAAATCGACGACCACACCGTGCGTTTCAGCCTGAACAACATCGACGCCGCCTTCATCCAAAACCTGGCCATGAGCTTCGCCTCGGTGCAATCCGCCGAGTACGGCGCCCAGTTACTAAAAGAAGGCAAAGCCGCGGACATCAACCAGAAACCCGTCGGCACCGGCCCGTTCGTGTTCAAGCGCTATCAAAAGGACTCGCAGATCCGCTACGCCGCCAACAAGGCTTACTGGAAACCAGAGGACGTGAAACTCGACAACCTGATCTTCTCGATCACCCCGGACGCTGCCGTTCGCTTGCAGAAACTCAAGGCCGGCGAATGCCAGGTCAGTGGCTACCCACGCCCGGCAGACATCGAAGTCATGGAGAAAGACCCGAATCTCACCGTGCTCAAACAAGCCGGGTTCAACCTTGGTTTCCTGGCCTACAACGTGACTCATCCACCGCTGGACCAGCTCAAGGTGCGCCAGGCCCTGGACATGGCCATCGATAAACCCGCGATCATCAAAGCTGTCTACCAAAGTGCCGGCCAACTGGCGCAGAACGCCCTGCCTCCCGCTCAATGGTCTTATGACCCAAGCATCAAGGATGCGCCCCACGACCCGACGAAAGCGAAGGCGCTACTGAAAGAAGCAGGGGTTGCACCCGGTACCACTATTAATCTGTGGGCCATGACCGTGCAGCGCGCATCCAACCCCAATGCTCGAATGTCGGCACAAATGATCCAGCAGGACTGGGAGAAAGTCGGGATCAAGACCAACATCGTCAGCTATGAATGGGGCGAGTACATCAAACGCGCCAAAAATGGAGAACACGACGCGATGATTTACGGCTGGACCGGCGACAACGGCGACCCCGACAACTGGCTCGGCGTGCTCTACAGCTGCGCCGCGGTGAAAGGTAGCAACTACGCCAAGTGGTGCGACCCGGCGTACGACAAATTGATTCAGCAGGCCAAAGTGTCCACGGACAAACAGCAACGGGTCAATTTGTACCAACAGGCACAACAAATCCTTAAGCAACAAGTACCTATCACACCGATTGCCAACTCGACGGTGTTCCAGCCGCTGCGCAAGGAAGTCACCGACTTCAAGATCAGCCCGTTCGGCCTCACACCCTTCTATGGTGTGGGTATAAATAAGTAACACCGCGCTCTAACCGGGTGCGCCAGCCGCCCCGGCCGCCCTCTGTCGGTGCGCGATTTGCACTCAAAAAAACCTGCGCAAACGGTCAAATGCGCCTGAATTTATACAAATGCGACATTAAGGTACGTTCGTGCCACTGTTTAACGCCTGTGGTCGCTCAGGATCTTGCATTGGGTATGGCCCCTGCATAAGTATCCGCAGGCACGACTCACGAGGTCGTCCTCTAATTCCAAAAATGACAACAAATCATGAGGCCACCATGCTTAAACACGCGGTCATTCCGTTTTTAGTCGGCGCAGGCTTGTTAGCTAGCGCACCTTTCGCCCAAGCGGCGACTAACCTGGTGTTTTGCTCCGAAGGGAGCCCGGCCGGTTTTGATCCTGGTCAGTACACCACCGGAACCGACTTCGACGCCTCTGCAGAAACCATGTTCAACCGCCTGACTCAGTTCGAGCGCGGCGGCACCGCCGTTATTCCAGGTTTGGCGACCAAATGGGACATCTCCGATGATGGCCTGACTTACACCTTCCACCTGCGTGAAGGCGTCAAGTTCCATACCACCCCGTACTTCAAGCCGACTCGTGAGTTCAACGCCGACGACGTGCTGTTCACCTTTAATCGCATGATTAACAAGGATGATCCGTTCCGTAAGGCGTACCCAACCGAATTCCCGTACTTCACCGACATGGGGATGGACACCAACATCACCAAGATCGATAAAGTCGACGACAAAACTGTCAAGTTCACCCTGAAAGAAGTCGACGCCGCGTTCATCCAGAACATGGCCATGAGTTTCGCTTCCGTCCAGTCCGCCGAGTACGCCGCCCAGCTGCTGAAAGAAGGCAAAGCCGCCGACATCAACCAGAAGCCGGTCGGCACTGGTCCGTTCGTGTTCAAGAGCTACCAGAAAGATTCCAACATCCGCTACACCGGGAACAAGGACTACTGGAAGCCTGACGACGTCAAGATCGACAACCTGATCTTCGCCATCACCACCGACCCGTCGGTACGTATTCAGAAGCTGAAGAAGAACGAGTGCCAGATCACTCTGTTCCCACGTCCGGCCGACCTGAAGGCTCTTCAGGAAGACAAGACTCTGAAAGTGCCTAACCAGGCTGGTTTCAACCTGGGTTACATCGCCTACAACGTGATGGACAAGATCAAGGGCAGCGATCAGCCAAACCCGATGGCCCAACTGAAAGTGCGTCAGGCACTGGACATGGCCGTCAACAAGCAGCAGATCATCGACTCGGTTTACCAGGGTGCAGGTCAACTGGCCGTCAACGCCATGCCGCCGACCCAGTGGTCTTACGACACCACCATCAAGGATGCCCCGTACAACCCTGAGAAAGCCAAAGAGCTGCTCAAGGAAGCCGGCATCAAGGAAGGCACCGAGATCAACCTGTGGGCGATGCCGGTGCAGCGTCCGTACAACCCGAACGCCAAGCTGATGGCTGAAATGCTGCAGTCCGACTGGGCCAAGATCGGTATCAAGGCCAAGATCGTGACCTACGAGTGGGGCGAGTACATCAAGCGCTCCAAAGGCGGTGAAAACGGCGCGATGCTGATTGGCTGGAGCGGCGACAACGGTGACCCGGACAACTGGCTGAACGTGCTGTTCGGCTGCGATTCGCTGCAAGGCAACAACTTCTCCAAGTGGTGCGACAAGAAGTTCGACGGCATCGTGAAAGAAGCCAAGCGCACGACCGATCAGTCCAAGCGCACCGAACTGTACAAGCAGGCGCAACACGTCCTCAAAGATGCCGTTCCAATGACACCTATCGCTCACTCGACGGTGTTCCAACCCATGCGCGACAACGTGCAGGACTTCAAGATCAGCCCGTTTGGCTTGAACTCCTTCTACGGCGTCAGCGTCAGCAAATAAGGTTTTGCAACGGCGACGTTTTTAACGTCGCCGCTGCTTTATCTGCCGAGAAAGTAGGAATCCGCTGACATCCAAATCCACTGCCTCCTACAGCAGCGGTTTCGGACGCATTGCCTTTTCCCACGAGTCTTTCGGAATCTACGCATTTACTGCCAGACCCACGGCTCCTACCGTCGGGATCTGACCAGTTCGTGCGTGGGCTCTCGGTTGCTGCCGCTCATGGCTTGAGATCAGTGATGCCTCCACGTCCCCGGACGGGATGGCGACTCATTGAAAAACACATAAGAGAAAGGGAGCGTCATGCGCCATACCTTGGTTTTATCCGCATTGCTGGGCACCGGCCTGCTGGCCGCCACTTCCATCAGCCAGGCCGCCAATAACAGCCTGGTGTTCTGCTCCGAAGGCAGCCCCGCTGGCTTCGACACCGCGCAGTACACGACCGCGACCGACAATGACGCCGCCGAGCCGCTGTACAACCTACTGGCAGAGTTTGAAAAAGGCGCCACCAACGTCGTACCAGGCCTGGCCACTCGCTGGGATATTTCCGAGGACGGCCTCAAGTACACATTCCACCTACGCGAAGGGGTGAAATTTCACACAACCAAATACTTCACGCCGACCCGTGATTTCAATGCCGATGACGTGCTGTTCACGTTCAATCGCATGCTCGATCCGCAGCAACCTTTCCGTAAGGCCTATCCGACCGAGTTCCCGTATTTCAACGGAATGAGCCTGAACAAGAACATCGCCAAGGTCGAGAAGACCGGGCCGCTGACCGTGGTCATGACGCTCAACAGCGTGGACGCCGCGTTCATCCAGAACATCGCCATGAGCTTCGCCGCCATCCTGTCCGCCGAATACGCCGACAAACTGCTGGCCGAAGGCAAGCCGAGCGATATCAACCAGAAGCCGATCGGCACCGGGCCGTTCGTGTTCAAGAGCTACCAGAAAGATTCCAACATCCGTTACACCGGCAACAAGCAGTACTGGGACCCGAGCCGGGTCAAGCTTGAGAACCTGATTTTCGCCATCAACACCGACGCCTCGGTGCGGGTACAGAAGCTCAAGGCCAACGAGTGCCAGATCACCCTGCACCCGCGCCCTGCCGACGTGACCGCGCTGAAGAACGACCCGAAGCTCAAGCTCATCGAGAAGCCCGGTTTCAACCTCGGTTACATCGCCTACAACGTGCGCCACAAACCTTTCGACCAGCTCGAAGTGCGCCAGGCGCTGGACATGGCGGTGAACAAACAAGGGATTCTCAACGCCGTCTATCAAGGTGCCGGTCAACTGGCGGTCAACGCCATGCCACCGACCCAATGGTCCTACGACGAGACCATTAAAGACGCCGCCTACAACCCGGAAAAAGCCAAGGAATTGCTCAAGGCTGCCGGCGTGAAGGAAGGCACTGAAATTACTCTGTGGGCGATGCCGGTCCAGCGCCCTTACAACCCGAACGCCAAATTAATGGCCGAAATGCTCCAGGCTGACTGGGCAAAAATCGGCCTCAAAGTGAAGATCGTCAGCTATGAATGGGGCGAGTACATCAAGCGCACCAAGAATGGCGAGCATGACGTCAGCCTGATTGGCTGGACCGGTGACAATGGGGACCCGGACAACTGGCTCGGCACGCTTTACAGCTGCGACGCCATTGGCGGCAACAACTACTCCATGTGGTGTGATCCGGCTTACGACAAGCTGATCAAGCAGGCCAAGGTCGTCACCGACCGCGACCAGCGCACCGTGCTTTACAAACAGGCGCAGCAGTACCTCAAGCAGCAGGTACCGATTACGCCAGTCGCCCACTCGACGGTTAACCAGCCGTTGAGCGCCAAAATCGAAGGATTCAAGGTGAGTCCTTTCGGTCGTAACGTGTTCTCGGGCGTCAGTATCGACCAATAACCGATTAGCCAAATCGCTGGGGGCGCATTGCGCCCTCACGCAAGCGTATTGCCGTAATTCGTCAATCTGGCCTACAGCAAACGTTTGCGATGCCTTGTATGAGTTCTAAACCAAATAGCCGGATCACCAAAAAAGACCGGCATTAAAAAAAGAAAGAAAGGAGCTTCACCCCATGAAACTGAGTAGCACCGCGTTACTGGCCTTGGCCATCAGCAGCGTAACCGCCTCGGCGTACGCAGAAACCCAAAGCCAGGAATTCACCCCGGTTACGGTCAATACCAAAAGCGCTCAAGCCGATGCAACCGGCTTTATCGAAGGCAGTACGGTCACCGGCAGCACGCGTAACTGGTACGCCAACGAACAACTGAAACGTGGTGGCAAGTTCACTTACCGTAAAGACGGTGTAGCGACCCCGACTGATCGTCGTATCAACTGGCTCCAGGGCACCATCGTCAAGTACAACTCGGGCTTCACCGAAGGCACCGTGGGTTTCAGCACAGAAGTAGCGGCCTACAACGCCATTGCTCTGGAACGTGACCGCGAGAACCTGGCGTCCAACAACGGCGGCGCACCGGGCACACGCCCAGGCGCGGGCAACAACCGTACCCTGACCAAAGAAGGCGGCGACGCTCAAGGTCAGTGGAGCAAAATCGGCCTGGCCAACGTCAAGGCTCGTGTCTCCAACACCACCCTGACCGCTGGCCGCATGAACTTCAGCAGCCCGCAAGTCGATGTGATCGGCAACCGCCCACTGCCTTCGAGCTTCGAAGGTGTCGCGATCCACAGCGAAGAGCTGAACAACCTGTCCTTCGACGCAGGGACCTTTGACCGCGTTTCGCCGCGTACCGAAGAAAGCCTGAGCAAGTTCCGCTCCGAATACCAAAACATTACTGCTGAAACCGATCACGTTAATACGGCAGGCCTCACCTATACCCCTTTCGCCAGCCTGACCACCAGCCTGTGGGCGACCCAGGCCGAAGACTACTGGAACCAGTACTACTTCGGCGCCAGCCACGTGTTGGGTGACAGTTCGGTACTGAGCCTGACCACCGGCCTGAACTACTACAAAACCGTCGACCAAGGTAAAAAGCTGCTGGGCCAAATCGACAACCAAGCCGGCTCCCTATCGTTCGGCCTGACTCACCAGGCTCACAGCCTGACCTTCTCGTACCAGGAAATTAACGGTAACGAGTACTTCGACTACCTGCACGAAACCAACGGCATCTACCTGGCCAACTCCCTGCTGTCGGACTTCAACGGCCCGAACGAGAAGTCCTTCCAGATCGCCTACGGCCTGAACATGGCTGAGTACGGCGTTCCAGGCCTGAAGTTCAACATCTACCAGGCTCGCGGCTGGGGTATCGACGGTACTCACTACAACGGTACTGCCTACGACGTTAAGAACATGGACGGCGAAACCCACTACGAATACGGCATCGGTTCTACGTACGCCGTTCAGAGCGGCCCACTCAAAGCCACCACTGTTCGCGCGACCTATACCGCACACCGTGCCAGCGAAAACCAGGGTGATGGCAGCATCAACGAGTTCCGTCTCGTGACCACCATCCCGTTCAACATTCTGTAATGAACCTGCCAAACGGCTGATTCAGTGACGAATCGGCCGTTCGGCTTTTGTCCTTTTAACCGATTGCAGAGGGTTCTTTGATGAAAATGCTTCCCCTACGTGCGGCCATCGCAGCCGCGTTGCTGAGTGTCGCTATTGGCGCCTCGGCCAAACCCCTGGTGGTCTGCACCGAAGCCAGTCCGGAAGGCTTCGATATGGTCCAGTACACGACTGCAGTCACCGCCGATGCGGTGGCCGAAACCATCTTCAATCGTCTGGCGGACTTCAAGCCCGGCACCACTGAAGTGATTCCGGCACTGGCCGATTCCTGGGACATCAGCGAGGACGGCCTGACCTACACGTTCCACCTGCGCAAAGGCGTCAAGTTCCACACCACCGAATACTTCAAGCCGACCCGCGACATGAACGCCGACGACGTGGTCTGGAGCTTCCAGCGTCAGCTGGACCCGAACCACCCGTGGCACAAACTGTCGAGCGTGGGCTTCCCGTACTTTGAAAGCATGGGCTTCAAGGAACTGCTCAAAAGTGTCGAGAAGATCGACGACAACACGGTCACCTTCACCCTGACCCGCCGCGAAGCGCCGTTCCTGGCCGACATCGCCATGGCCTTCTCCTCGATTTACTCCGCCGAGTATGCCGACCAGCTGCTCAAGGCCAACAAGACCGGCGACCTGAACAACAAGCCTGTCGGCACCGGCCCGTTCGTTTTCCAGCGTTACAACAAGGACGCTCAAGTTCGCTTCAAGGCCAACCCGGATTACTTCCGTGGCAAGCCACCGGCTGATTCGCTGATCCTGGCCATCGCCACCGACAACAACGTGCGCTTGCAAAAACTGAAAGCAAACGAGTGCCAGATTGCGCTGTATCCCAAGCCAGATGACATTCCGAGCATCAAGAAAGACGCCAAGCTGAGTGTCGATGAACTGAACGCGATGACCGTCTCGTACATCGCCATGAACACCTCGCACAAGTACATGAGCGATGTGCGCGTACGTAAAGCCATCGACATCGCCTTCGACAAGGCCGCGTACGTCAACGCGTTGTTCGGCAAAGGCAATGCGACCGTGGCGGTCAATCCGTACCCGGACACCTTGCTGGGCTACAACCACGACCTGAAGAATCCGCCACGTGATCTGGACAAGGCTCGCGCCTTGCTCAAGGAAGCCGGCGTACCGGAAGGCACCACGTTCACTCTGTTCACCCGTAACGGCGGCGGTCCAACCAACCCTAACCCAATGCTCGGCGCGCAGATGATGCAGGCTGACCTGGCCAAGGTCGGGATCAAGATCGATATTCGCGTCATGGAATGGGGCGAAATGCTCAAGCGCGCGAAAAACGGCGAGCACGACATGGTTTCTGCCGGATGGGCGGGCGATAACGGCGACCCGGATAACTTCCTGACGCCTATGCTCAGTTGCGAGGCCGCCAAAAACGGCGAAAACTACGCACGCTGGTGTAATGAGAAGTTCCAGACGCTGATCGATGAAGCCCGGGCTAAAGTGAACCCGGCGGAACGCGCAGCGCTCTATGAGCAAGCCCAGGAGGTTTTCAATCAGGACCAGCCATGGATCAGCATGGCGCACACCCGTATGTTCACCGCAATGCGCAACAACGTAGAGGGCTATCACATTAGCCCGCTCACCACTAATAACTTCGCCACCACCCAGGTGAAGTAGATAAGAAACTACCGGCATTCCTGACCCAGGAATGCCGGGCACGCCTAACCGGCTGATGAGGTACACCACAAGATGTTTAGTTTTATTGCCCGCCGATTGGGGTTATTGATCCCCACGTTCTTCGGCATCACCTTGCTGACTTTCGCGTTGATTCGCATGATTCCTGGCGACCCCGTGGAAGTAATGATGGGCGAACGTCGAGTCGACCCCGAAATGCATGCTCAGGCAATGGAACGCCTAGGTCTGAACAAACCCCTGTATGCCCAATACCTGGATTACATCGGCAAGTTGGCCCACGGCGACCTTGGCCAATCCCTGCGTACCCGTGAAAGCGTCTGGAGCGAATTCACGTCTCTATTCCCCGCGACCCTGGAACTGTCCACGGCCGCCCTGTTGTTCGCCGGCGTCCTGGGCCTTCTGGCCGGGGTGATCGCGGCACTCAAGCGAGGATCCCTGTTCGACCACGGGGTGATGGGCATCTCCCTGGCGGGATATTCGATGCCGATCTTCTGGTGGGGCCTGATCCTGATCATGTTCTTCTCGGTGTCCCTGGGCTGGACCCCGGTGTCCGGGCGGATCGACCTGCTCTATGACATCGAGCCGCGGACCGGTTTCATGCTCATCGACACGCTACTGGCCGATGACGTCGGTGCATTCTTCGATGCCCTGCATCACCTGATCCTGCCGGCCATTGTGCTCGGCACCATCCCGCTGGCAGTGATCGCGCGGATGACCCGCTCTTCGATGCTCGAAGTGCTGCGTGAAGACTACATCCGTACCGCCCGCGCCAAAGGCCTGTCGCCGTCGCGCGTGGTATTCGTCCACGGCCTGCGTAACGCGCTGATTCCGGTACTGACCGTGGTCGGCCTGCAAGTCGGCACATTGCTGGCCGGTGCGGTCCTGACCGAAACCATCTTCTCCTGGCCCGGCATCGGCAAATGGCTGATCGAAGCCATTGGCGCACGGGACTATCCCGTGGTGCAAAACGGCATCCTGTTAATCGCCTGCCTGGTGATTCTGGTCAACTTCGTAGTGGACATCCTCTACGGCTTTGCCAACCCACGCATTCGTCACCAGCGCTGAGATCATTATGACCATGACCACTTCAATTCCAGCGGTAGCAGTCGATCAAAGCCTGCTGTATCCGTCTCCCTACAAAGAATTCTGGCAAGCGTTCTCCAAGAACAAAGGCGCCGTCGCCGGCCTGCTGTTCATGCTGCTGGTGATTTTCTGCGCACTGTTCGCCCCTTGGGTGGCACCGCATAACCCGAGCGAGCAGTACCGCGACTTCCTGCTGACCCCGCCGTCCTGGCTGGAAGGTGGGCAAATCCAGTTCCTGCTCGGCACCGATGAACTGGGTCGCGACCTGCTGTCGCGGCTGATCCACGGTTCGCGCCTGTCCCTGCTGATCGGCTTGTCGTCGGTGGTGATGTCGCTGATTCCGGGCATCCTTTTGGGTCTGTTCGCCGGGTTTTTCCCGCGCTTGCTCGGCCCGACCATCATGCGTCTGATGGACATCATGCTGGCTCTGCCGTCCCTGCTGCTGGCGGTGGCAATTGTCGCCATCCTCGGCCCTGGCCTGATCAACACCATTATTGCCATCGCCGTGGTTTCGTTGCCGTCCTATGTTCGTCTGACCCGCGCCGCGGTGATGGGTGAACTGAACCGCGACTACGTGACCGCCGCGCGCCTGGCCGGTGCCGGTCTGCCACGCCTGATGTTCGTCACCGTGCTGCCTAACTGCATGGCGCCGCTGATCGTTCAGGCGACCTTGAGTTTCTCTTCGGCGATTCTCGATGCCGCCGCACTGGGCTTCCTCGGCCTTGGCGTTCAACCGCCAACCCCTGAGTGGGGCACCATGCTGGCTTCGGCTCGCGACTACATTGAACGCGCCTGGTGGGTCGTCAGTCTGCCTGGTTTGACCATTTTGCTCAGCGTGCTGGCAATCAACTTGATGGGCGACGGCCTGCGCGATGCGCTGGACCCAAAACTCAAGAACGCCGCCTGAGGAGATTCAAATGTCACTGTTAGAAATCAAGAATCTCAACGTTCGCTTCGGCGACAAGAACGCCGTTCCGGTGGTCGACGGTCTCGACATTACCGTGGACAAGGGCGAAGTTCTGGCCATCGTTGGCGAATCGGGTTCCGGCAAGTCCGTGACCATGATGGCGCTGATGGGCCTGATCGAACATCCGGGGATTGTCACCGCCGACGCCCTGAATTTCGACGGCAAGAACATGCTCAAACTGAGCAACCGTCAGCGTCGGCAGATCGTCGGCAAAGACCTGGCGATGGTTTTCCAGGACCCGATGACCGCGCTGAACCCGAGCTACACCGTCGGTTTCCAGATCGAAGAAGTGCTGCGCCTGCACCTGAAAATGTCCGGCAAGCAAGCTCGCGCACGCGCCATCGAACTGTTGGAAAAAGTTGAAATCCCGGGCGCCGCCAGCCGTATGGATGCTTACCCGCATCAACTGTCCGGTGGTATGAGCCAGCGTGTTGCGATCGCCATGGCGATTGCCGGCGAACCGAAATTGCTGATCGCCGACGAACCAACCACCGCACTGGACGTAACGATTCAGGCGCAGATCATGGACCTGTTGTTGGCCCTGCAGAAAGAGCAGAACATGGGCCTGGTGCTGATCACTCACGACCTCGCGGTCGTGGCCGAAACCGCTCAGCGCGTGTGCGTGATGTACGCCGGCCAAGCGGTCGAAGTGGGTCAGGTGCCTCAGCTGTTCGACATTCCGGCGCACCCGTACAGCGAAGCGCTGCTCAAGGCGATTCCGGAACATAGTCTGGGCGCCACCCGCCTGGCGACGCTGCCGGGCATCGTTCCCGGTCGTTATGACCGTCCGCAGGGTTGCCTGCTGTCGCCGCGTTGCCCGTATGTGCAGGATACCTGCCGTCAGCAACGTCCAACCCTTGACCCGAAAAGCAACAGCCTCGCCCGCTGCTTCTACCCGTTGAATCAGGAGGTGGCGTAATGGCCGTCGTACTTACCGCCCGCGACCTGACCCGTCACTACGAAGTGTCCCGTGGCCTGTTCAAGGGCCATGCGACCGTTCGAGCCCTGAACGGTGTGTCGTTCGAACTGGAAGCCGGCAAGACCCTCGCTGTCGTCGGTGAATCGGGCTGCGGCAAATCCACCCTGGCCCGTGCCCTGACGCTGATCGAAGAGCCCTCCTCAGGCTCCTTGAAAATCGCCGGGCAGGAAGTCACTGGCGCTGACAAGGCTCAACGCAAGCAACTGCGCAAAGACGTGCAGATGGTGTTCCAGAGCCCATACGCGTCGTTGAACCCCCGGCAGAAAGTCGGTGATCAACTGGCCGAGCCGCTGCTGATCAACACCAACCTGAGCGCCGCCGAACGTCGCGAGAAAGTCCAGGCGATGATGAAGCAGGTGGGCTTGCGTCCTGAGCATTACCAGCGTTATCCGCACATGTTCTCCGGCGGTCAGCGCCAGCGGATCGCCCTGGCCCGCGCGATGATGTTGCAGCCTAAAGTGCTGGTCGCAGATGAACCGACCTCGGCGCTGGACGTGTCCATTCAGGCGCAAGTGCTGAACCTGTTCATGGACTTGCAGCAAGAGTTCAACACCGCTTACGTGTTCATCTCCCACAACCTGGCGGTGGTGCAACACGTCGCCGATGACGTAATGGTGATGTACCTCGGCCGTCCGGTAGAAATGGGCCCGAAGAACGACATCTACGAGCGTCCTCTGCACCCGTACACCCAGGCGCTGCTGTCGGCCACCCCGACCATTCACCCGGACCCGAACAAGCCGAAAATCAAGATCGTCGGCGAATTGCCCAACCCGCTGAACCCGCCATCCGGCTGCGCTTTCCACAAGCGCTGCCCGTACGCGACCGAGCGCTGCAGCACTGAAGAGCCGGCCCTGCGCCTGCTCGACAGCCGCCAGGTGGCTTGCCACTACGCCGAGCAGTTCCTCGACGGCGCGGCATAAAAAAACGCGCCTCAGTCACTGAGGCGCGCTTTTTCAGAGTTAACCAAACCCCTTCTGCCTGGGCTGCGCATCAGTCCGATAGAAGGGGTTTTTCTTTTGCCTGTTATTTAAGCCCCTTTATCCTCGTCGGTGTCCGGCTCGTCAGTGGTCGAGTCGTCATCGCCCTCGCTGCCACCCTGATCCTGGTCGCCCGGCTCAGATTCGGATTTGGCGATCATCAGGGCCGTATGCGTCACCGGCCCGCTCGAGGCCTGCTCACCGTGGTCCTGGCACTCTGCCCACGCCGCCGACATGCCAACGGACAGCATCACCAAAACCTTAAACAACAGCACAATGCGTTGAAAAATGCTCATAGCCGATTCCATCCTTTCTTGAGTGGTGCATGGGGTGCGTGTCTGACGCTCAGTGAAATCTAGTTCCGATTCACCCGGTTCTCCAGATAGGACGCTAACGAATGGACAGAATGCCGCCGAGAGGGAGATTGGTTTTGCATAATGGCTATAACCAGATCAGCTAAGTGAAGCGGACTCGCCGTGCGCCGAGGAGAGAACCCGTTGCCGCTCCGACAAACGTGTTGCTTGATAAAACAGCGGTATGGACAACAGCGCCAGCGCCGCGCTGGCGAGCCAGACGCTATGCCCACCGAAATGACCATAGAGCTGGCCACCAAGCGCAGGCGAAAGCAGCGCACTTGCACTCCAGCACATGAAAAAAAGACCAAAGTAATGCCCGCTTTTTCCTCCTTGCGCATGCTGCATGACCAGCACATTCAGGGGCGGCATGAAAAAAGCTTCGCCAAGCGTCCAGATAACCGTCGACAGGCAGACATAGAGCACCCCGGAACCCAGGGGCAACATCCCGAGCCCGCAGGCCAGTAAAAGGCTACCCGCCAGCAGTTGGCGACGCACGCCCCAATGCTCACTCCAATGAGATAACGGAATTTGCAGCAGCACCACCAGCGATGCATTGAGTGCAAATTGCCACCCGATGACTTCAGTGCTCAGCTGGTAGAACTCGAGTAAGTAATTGCCCAACATGCTGTAGACCGGGTCAAAGGCCAGGCCGAGCACGACAGAAGCCGCCAACAACCACAGGAAAGGTTTGTCTCGATACGGTACGGATGAACCTGAAGCAATTTCAGGCACCACATCCGGTATCAGAACCGGCCGATGAAATGTCGTCCGGACAAACCACAACAACGCCAACAGCGTCATGGCTGCACTGACAAAAAACACCCAGCGAAAATCAGTCTGCGCCAGGACCCCACCCACCACCCCGGCGACCGCCATACCCAGGTTTCTGGCAACACGACTCAATGACTGCGCACGAGCACGCTGCGCAACCTGGCAATACTCCATGATCAACCGCTGATGAAGGGTGCGAATAGCACCATCAAGTACACCGCTGAACAGCAGCAACCCAGCCAGCAAAGGTACGTCAGTGACCAGCCCCAACAAGACCAATACCCATGCCGAGACAAAAAACAACGCGGCAGTGAGCCGCGCCGTGGAGAAATGATCACTCAGTAGTCCGCCGGCCATTGACCCTATCAGCAAGCCGGCCCCGTATCCGGATAACAACCAGCCAACGGTTTCAATCGCAAGTCCCAGTTCGTGGCGCAGGTACAACGCCATAAACAGCTTGACCATGGTGCTCAAGCGATTGATGAACAACAGCGCCGCCAGCACCCAGGCCATTACGCAGAAATAGCCGGCCGGCCGCAGCAGGTGAGTGAGCCGACTGGTCATTCCATTGATCCCTTGTAGTCGCTGCTTGTGAAGTGTCCTCTGAACGTTAGACGTCAACGCTTTCGTTGTCGCGGGTAAAAATCCCGAGAACAGAAAAGCAGAGACAAGCTACGAAATCAGGAAAAAAGGCCTACAGAAAAACCCTACCCAACAATCGATTCGAGCTCGCTCAATAAGCAAAAAAAAGCCCACTGTTGTTCACAGTGGGCTTTTGGCTTTCGCAACTCAGCGCTTAGTGATGCTCACGCGTCGCACGGAATTTCACGTCCGGCCAGCGCTCTTCCATCAACGCCAGGTTGACCCGCGTCGGGGCCAGATAGGTCAGGTGACCGCCGCCGTCGATGGCGAGGTTTTCCACAGCCTTGACGCTGAACTCTTCGAGCTTCTTCTTATCGCTGCAATCGATCCAGCGTGCGGAGTACACGGTGATCGGCTCGTAGGAGCACTCGACCTTGTATTCCTCTTTCAAACGGCTGGCGACCACATCGAACTGCAGCACACCGACGGCACCGAGGATGATGTCGTTGCTGCGCTCAGGGAAGAACACCTGCGTGGCGCCCTCTTCTGCCAATTGCTGCAAACCTTGACGCAGTTGCTTGGATTTCAGCGGATCACGCAGTCGCACGCGACGGAACAGTTCCGGGGCGAAGTGCGGGATACCGGTGAAGCCCAAGACTTCGCCTTCAGTGAAGGTGTCGCCGATCTGGATGGTGCCGTGGTTGTGCAGGCCGATGATGTCGCCGGCAAACGCTTCTTCCAGTTGCTCACGCTCGGAGGAGAAGAAGGTCAGCGCATCGCCGATCCGCACGTCCTTGCCGGTGCGCACGTGGCGCATCTTCATGCCTTTTTCGTACTTGCCGGAGCAGATACGCATGAAGGCGATGCGGTCGCGGTGTTTGGGGTCCATGTTCGCCTGGATCTTGAACACGAAACCGGCGAATTTCTCTTCAACCGGCTCCACGGTGCGCTCGTTGGCGACACGGGCCAGCGGTTTCGGCGCCCAGTTGACCACAGCGTCGAGCACGTGATCGACACCGAAGTTGCCCAATGCAGTCCCGAAGAACACCGGGGTCAGTTGGCCGTCGAGGAATTCCTGTTGATTGAATTCGTGACAGGCGCCCTGCACCAGTTCCAGCTGATCGACGAAGCGATCGTACTCGTCGCCCAAGTGTGCGCGGGCTTCATCGGAGTCGAGTTTCTCGATGATTTTCACATCGGTGCGCTCGTGGCCGTGGCCAGCGGTGTAAACGATGATGTAGTCGTCGGCGAGGTGATAAACGCCCTTGAAATCGCGGTAGCAACCGATCGGCCAGGTGATCGGCGCCGCCTTGATCTTCAGGACCGCTTCGATTTCGTCGAGCAGTTCGATCGGGTCGCGGATGTCACGGTCGAGTTTGTTGATGAAGCTGACGATCGGCGTGTCACGCAGACGGCAGACGTCCATCAGCGCGATGGTCCGTGGCTCTACACCCTTACCGCCGTCGAGAACCATCAATGCCGAGTCAACCGCCGTCAGGGTGCGGTAGGTATCTTCGGAGAAGTCTTCGTGGCCCGGGGTGTCGAGCAGGTTGATCATGTGGTCGCGATACGGGAACTGCATGACCGACGTGGTAATGGAAATACCCCGTTGTTTTTCCATTTCCATCCAGTCGGAGGTGGCATGGCGGTCAGACTTGCGAGATTTCACCGTGCCAGCAATCGCAATCGCCTTGCCCATCAGCAAGAGCTTCTCGGTGATGGTGGTTTTACCGGCATCGGGGTGGGAAATAATGGCGAAAGTGCGGCGTTTCGCGACTTCGGCGGCCTGTTTGGTCATGGGAAATCGCCTGGCAGGTGATTCAAAAAAGGGCGGCGAGTATAGCCCAAAACGTGACCTACGGACCACCGTTCGCCCGTGTAGCAGCTGCCGAGCCTGCGAGGCTGCGTTCGGCGGCGAAGCCGTCGTAAAACCAGGCGCCGCGGTGCATCAGGCATACCGCGATGGGTGACTTGACGACGACTTCGTCGCCGAACGCAGCCTCGCGGGCTCGGCAGCTGCTACATCGGGTAATCGAGATCAACGGTGGCTAATTGCTGCTAAATATGGAACCTTTTAAAAGGTGCAGACGTCCACTCCCCTGTTACGGCACTCGTACCAGGGGCTGAAAAATCAGCAAGTTAGCCTGACGAGGCTGCGCTTATGGCTCGATCTCATGCGGTTTAACCAGCATGAAGAGCTGCTTCTCGCGAACGTTGATAATCCCGGCAGCCAGGAATGGCATGCCCCACGGGACTGCGTTCGCCGACAAAGAAAAAGGAGTCCGCCTGTGGCTATTCGCTATGGCAAGGGGCTGATAGGAGGTGCGGTTGTCGTCGCCCTCCTGGCCCTGCTGGTCCACTGGATTGGCATCAACACGATCGAACATTACCGCGACGATTTGTTGTTTTACCTGCAAGCCCATTTGATTCTCGTCCTCGCTTCCATGCTGGCCGCACTCGTTGTGGGCATACCCGCCGGCATCTTCCTCAGCCGCCCGACCATGGTGGGCCGCGCTGAACGCTTCATGCAGATCTTCAACATCGGCAACACCGTGCCGCCTCTCGCCGTACTGGCCATCGCCCTGGGCATCCTCGGCATCGGCAGCGGCCCCGCGATTTTCGCCCTGTTCCTCGCCTCGCTGTTGCCGATTGTGCGCAACACCTATGAAGGCCTGAAAAACGTTCAGGGTTCGCTCAAGGAAGCGGCCGTCGGCATCGGCATGACACCGACTCAGGTGCTGTGGCGGGTCGAACTGCCAAACGCCGTGCCGATCATCATCGGTGGCGTGCGCGTGGCGCTGGCAATCAACGTCGGTACCGCACCGCTGGCGTTCCTGATTGGCGCCAACAGTCTGGGCAGCCTGATTTTCCCTGGCATCGCCCTGAACAATCAGCCGCAACTGCTGCTCGGCGCGGCCTGCACCGCCCTGCTGGCCTTGCTGCTCGACGGCCTGGTGACACTCGCCAGCCGCCTCTGGCTCGAACGCGGCCTCCGCCCGTCTTAAGCCTCGGCAAAGGAATTTTCATGAAAAAAGTATGCTTATTTTTAGGCTGCGTTCTGCTGTTCGCAGGATTTGCCCAAGCCGCTGAAAAACCGGTGATCCGCATCGGCGCCCGGGTGTTCACCGAACAAACCCTGCTGGCGGAAATCACCTCCCAATACCTGCGCACCAAGGGTTACGACACTCAGGTGACCGGCGGTCTGGGCAGCAACCTGGCCCGCAGCGCCCACGAAAGTGGTCAGCTGGATTTGATGTGGGAATACACCGGCGTGTCGCTGGTGGCTTACAACCACATCACTGACAAGCTCGACAGCGCTCAGTCCTACGCCAAGGTGAAAGAACTCGACGCGAAAAAAGGCCTGATCTGGCTCACCCCGTCGAAATTCAGCAACACCTACGCCCTGGCCCTGCCGGAAAACACCGCGAAGGCTTACCCGCAGATCAACACCATCAGCGAGCTGAACACGGTGCTGCAGGCTGAAGCGAAGACCAATCACCTGGTCGCGCTCGACACCGAGTTCGCCAACCGTTCCGACGGTCTGGACGGCATGGTGGACCTCTACGGCATGAACCTGACCCGCAAAAACATCCGGCAGATGGATGCTGGTTTGGTCTACACCGCCCTGCGCAATGGTCAGGTATTTGCCGGTCTGGTCTACACCACGGACGGTCGTTTGAACGCCTTCAAGCTGAAACTGCTGGAAGACGACAAGCACTACTTCCCGGACTACACCGCTGCGCCGGTGGTGCGTCAGGTTTACCTCGATGCCCATCCGAAACTCGCCGAAGAACTCAAGCCGCTGGCCGAACTGTTCGACGACGTCACCATGCGCCAGCTCAACGCACGGGTCGATGTCGATCACGAAAGCCCTTCATCCGTTGCCGCAGACTTCCTGCGCCAGCACCCCATCAAATAAGGAGGAAAAGACATGGAATTTCTGAACGCCTTTTCCCATCTCGACTGGCCGCTGGTCCTGCAACTGACCGGGCAGCACATCACCCTGGTCGGCATTGCTGTGACGCTGGCAATCCTCGTCGGCGTGCCGCTGGGCATCCTGATGACACGCTTCCCGACCCTCGCCGGCCCCTTGCAGGCCAGCGCCACGGTGCTGCTGACCGTGCCGTCGATTGCACTGTTCGGCCTGCTGCTGCCGTTCTACTCCAAATTCGGCCAGGGCCTGGGGCCGATGCCGGCGATCACTGCAGTGTTTTTGTACTCGCTGCTGCCGATCATGCGTAACACCTACCTGGCGCTGACCGGCGTCGATCCCGGCATTCGCGAAGCCGCCCGCGGCATCGGCATGACCTTCGGCCAGCGCTTGCGCATGGTTGAACTGCCGATCGCGGTGCCAGTGATCCTCGCTGGTGTGCGCACCGCCGTGGTCATGAACATTGGTGTCATGACCATCGCCGCCACCATCGGCGCCGGTGGCCTCGGTGTACTCATTCTCGCTTCCATCAGCCGCAGCGACATGTCGATGCTGATCGTCGGCGCCGTGCTGGTCAGTCTCCTGGCCATCTTCGCCGACCTGCTTCTGCAATGGCTGCAACGCACGCTGACTCCAAAAGGACTCCTGAAATGATCGAACTTCAAAACCTCAGCAAGACCTTCCAAAGCAACGGCAAAGATGTGAAAGCTGTGGACTCGGTAAGCCTGACCGTCAATGAAGGCGAGATCTGTGTGTTCCTCGGGCCATCGGGCTGCGGCAAAAGCACCACGCTGAAAATGATCAACCGCCTGATCAAGCCGACCTCCGGCAAGATCCTGATCAACGGCGAAGACACCACCGACCTCGACGCCGTGACCCTGCGTCGCAACATCGGCTATGTGATCCAGCAGATCGGTCTGTTCCCGAACATGACCATCGAGGAAAACATCACCATCGTTCCGCGCTTGCTGGGCTGGGACAAACAGAAATGCCACGACCGCGCCCGCGAGTTGATGAGCATGATCAAGCTGGAACCCAAGCAGTACCTGAATCGCTACCCGCGTGAATTGTCCGGTGGGCAACAGCAACGGATCGGCGTGATTCGTGCCTTGGCGGCGGATGCTCCGCTGTTGCTGATGGACGAACCATTCGGCGCGGTCGACCCGATCAACCGCGAGATGATCCAGAACGAGTTCTTCGAGATGCAGCGCGCGCTGAACAAGACCGTGATCATGGTCAGCCACGACATCGATGAAGCCATCAAACTGGGCGACAAGATCGCAATCTTCCGCGCCGGCAAGCTGCTACAGATCGATCACCCGGATACGCTGCTGGCGCATCCGGCGGACGACTTTGTCAGCAATTTCGTCGGCCAGGACAGCACCCTCAAGCGTCTGTTGCTGGTGAAAGCCGAAGATGCAGCGGACAACGCGCCGTCGGTCAGTCCCGAAACCCCGGTGGCTGAAGCGCTGGAGTTGATGGACGAACTGGACCGTCGTTATGTAGTGGTGACGTGTGCCGAGAATAAGGCGCTGGGCTATGTGCGCCGTCGCGACCTGCACCGTCAGACCGGTACTTGCACGCAATACCTGCGCGAATTCAACGCCACCGCCGTTTATGACGAACATTTGCGCATCCTGCTGTCGCGCATGTACGAGTTCAACCGCTCGTGGTTGCCGGTGATGGATGCGGAGCGGGTGTTCCTGGGGGAGGTGACTCAGGAGTCGATTGCCGAGTACCTGAGTTCCGGTAAGTCCCGTGGGGGCAAGACCAGCATTGTTTCGCCGGCTGAGACTGCTGTCGCCTGATCTGACGCCTTCGCGAGCAAGCTCGCTCCCACAGAGGTTCTGTGATGTGCATGAAATCTGTGCAACCACACAAATCTCTGTGGGAGCGAGCTTGCTCGCGATTGGGGCAACACAAATCCCTCTGAAACCCCTCAAATATCCCTTCTACGGGAACATCACACTGTCATGCAGGTCGGTTACATCAGTAGCTGTCCGGGACCGCACGACGGATGCGTGCAAAAACGCGACATTTTTTGTTGATCTCAAGCCCCTCACGCCCTAAAGTTCGCGCCGAACGTCCATGCTGGAAACGATCCATCCGGCTCAAGTACTGACGACGAGACAGCAAGGCCAAGGGAAAGCACCGCTTCCCATGGCCTTTTTGCTTTCGGCGACATGCCTTGGGAAGTAGGCGAACCAAAGTGGGGATACGGAGGACGTTCATTTGCACCCATTGATTAATCTAGTTTGCCAGTAGGAGTTCCCAGCATGTCGATCAACGTCGAAGACTATTTCGCGCGCGATACCTTCAACAAAATGAAGGCGTTCGCCGACAAACAAGAAACCCCGTTCGTGGTGATCGACACCGCGATGATCAGCCAGGCCTATGACGACCTGCGCGCCGGTTTCGAATTCGCCAAGGTCTACTACGCGGTCAAGGCCAACCCGGCCGTCGAAATCATCGACCTGCTCAAAGAGAAAGGCTCGAACTTCGACATCGCGTCGATCTACGAGCTCGACAAAGTGATGAACCAGGGCGTCGGCCCGGATCGCATCAGCTACGGCAACACCATCAAGAAATCCAAAGACATTCGCTACTTCTACGAGAAGGGCGTGCGTCTGTATGCCACCGACTCCGAAGCTGACCTGCGCAACATCGCCAAGGCTGCACCAGGTTCGAAAGTCTACGTGCGCATCCTCACCGAAGGCTCGACCACCGCTGACTGGCCGTTGTCGCGCAAATTCGGCTGCCAGACCGACATGGCCATGGACCTGCTGATCCTCGCTCGCGACCTGGGCCTGGTGCCGTACGGCATCTCGTTCCACGTCGGCTCGCAACAGCGCGACATCAGCGTCTGGGACGCGGCGATCGCCAAGGTCAAAGTGATCTTCGAACGTCTGAAAGAAGAAGACGGCATTCACTTGAAGCTGATCAATATGGGCGGCGGCTTCCCGGCCAACTACATCACCCGCACCAACAGCCTGGAAACCTACGCTGAAGAAATCATCCGTTTCCTCAAGGAAGACTTCGGTGACGACCTGCCGGAAATCATCCTGGAACCAGGCCGTTCGTTGATCGCCAACGCCGGCATCCTGGTCAGCGAAGTGGTGCTGGTCGCCCGTAAATCCCGTACCGCGGTAGAGCGATGGGTGTATACGGATGTGGGCAAGTTCTCCGGCCTGATCGAAACCATGGACGAAGCCATCAAGTTCCCGATCTGGACCGAAAAGAAAGGCGAGATGGAAGAAGTCGTCATCGCCGGCCCGACCTGCGACAGCGCCGACATCATGTACGAGAACTACAAGTACGGTTTGCCGCTGAACCTGGCGATTGGTGATCGTTTGTACTGGTTGTCGACCGGTGCTTACACCACCAGCTACAGCGCGGTTGAGTTCAATGGCTTCCCGCCGCTGAAGTCGTTTTACGTGTAAAAACCACGCGCAGGAATCAAAAGCCCATGACGTGTCATGGGCTTTTTTGTGTCTGAAATACGCCCCCGAAATCACCCCCCCCCCTGTAGGAGCTGTCGAGTGCAACGAGGCTGCGATCTTTTGATTGTTAAGGGCAAGATCAAAAGATCGCAGCCTCGTTGCACTCGACAGCTCCTACAGGGGTTTCAGATCGTGCTCCAGTTCCGCGGAGCGATGGGCATAATCCACCGCCAACGCTCGAATTTTCGGATCCGTCGCGCTCGCCAACGCCTTACTGGCGACCCGCAAGAAATTCAGATTCCCGCCGTCCAGTGCCTTGTGCAGCCAGTCCAGCGCCTGGTCGATATCGCCTTCATCCGCCAGCACGGCGGCATAACTGAACTGCCCTCGAAAATCCCCGCCGACCGCCGAGCGTCGATACCAGTCACGCGCAGCTTGCGGATCCGCCGGGCAAACCCGCCCATCTTCCAAATAACGCCCCAGCAGGTTCATCGACTTTGCATGCCCCAGCTCAGCCGCGCAGCGATACAAATTCAGTGCTTGCAGCTGATCCTCAGTCACCCCGCGTCCGGTGGCCAACAGGTTGGCGTAGTTGTACATCGCCCAATCCAGACCGCTTTCAGCTGCAACGCGATAATGCGCAGCGGCAACTGACGCATCGGCAGGACAACCCCAGCCATGCTCACGACAACGACCGAGCATGTTGCGCGCCATCAAGTGACCGCCCTGAGCGGCAATCTCGAACCAGCGCAACGCCAGCGGCCGATCCTGCTCGATGCCCTGCCCATCCAGCAGAATCTGCCCGAGCAAGGCCTGAGCATCGAGTACACCTTCGCGGGCAGCGATCAGAATCGCCTGTGCCGCGCGCGCCGGGCTTTCGTCGAGCATGGCTTTGAGACGATCACCATCGAGGACTTCCTCGCGGCGCAGTTGATAACTCATACCTCGACCCAGCGACGCAAGAGGTTGTGATAAGTGCCGGTGAGGCGAATCAGCGAAGGGTGGTCGGGCATGTCCTGGGTCAGCTGCTGGATCGCCCCGTCCATCTCGAACAGCAAGGCGCGCTGGCTGTCTTCGCGGACCAGGCTTTGGGTCCAGAAGAACGAGGCGTAGCGAGTGCCGCGCGTCACCGCGTTGACTTTGTGCAGGCTGGTGCCGGGGTACAGAACCATGTCGCCGGCCGGCAACTTCACTTGCTGGGTGCCGAAGGTGTCCTGGATTTCCAGCTCGCCGCCGTCGTAGTCGTCCGGTTCGCTGAAAAACAGAGTGGCCGACAAATCAGTGCGCACCCGCTCGATGCTGCCCTTGGGCTGGCGCACGGCGTTGTCGATGTGAAAGTCGAAACTGCCGCCGGCCGTGTAACAGTTCAGCAACGGAGGGAAGACTTTGTGCGGCAACGCAGCAGACATGAACAGCGGATTTTTCCACAGCCGTTCCAGCATCGCCGCGCCCACTTCCTTGGCCAGCGGATGACCTTCCGGCAGTTGCAGATTGTGCTTGGCCTTGGCCGACTGGTAGCCGGCGGTGATCTTGCCGTCGGCCCAATCTGCCTGCTCCAGAGCCTCGCGGATGCGCTGCACTTCTTCTTTCGCGAACACGCCGGGAATGTGCAGCAGCATGGGATGACACCTGAAGACAAAGAGGCGTCAATGGTATTGATTCTTATTGCCCGTGTAAAACCCCTGTAACGAACGAGACACCTAAAACCGTAAGGGCAAATTGTAAAGAATGTAAATTAGTCGCGAATAGCAACGTTTCGCAATTGATACAAATACCTGTTTACCCTATATTCCGCGACCTCAAATCCTTGGGGAGGGGAATTCTCATGTCGCGCCAACAACCACAATTACCAGTCAGTTCACCGCGTTTGCTCGCGTCTGCAATTGGCGTGGCAATCACTGCCAGCTCTGCCGGCCACATGGCTTTCGCGGCTGAAAAAGTCGACGAAAAAGCACCGAGCAATGTGATTTCCCTGGGGGCTACTGCTGTCACCGGCGAAGCCCAGGACGAGACCTCCTACAAAACCGATACGTCGGCCAACAAGAAATACACTGCGCCGCTGCGCGAAACGCCGAAAAGCATCACCGTTATTCCACAACAAGTGATTCGCGACACGGGCGCCACCAGCCTGGTCGACGCGCTGCGCACCACACCGGGTATCACGTTCGGTGCCGGTGAAGGCGGCAACCCGGCCGGCGATCGCCCGATCATTCGCGGCTTCAACGCAGAAAGCGACGTGTTCATCGACGGCATGCGCGACCCGGCCTCCCAGAGCCGCGAGATCTTCAACGTAGAATCGATCGAAGTCAGCAAGGGCCCAGGATCAGCCTTCACCGGCGCCGGTTCCACCGGTGGCAGCCTGAACCTGGTGAGCAAGACCGCCAAACTGGGCAATTCGTACAACGGCGGTTTCACCTGGGGCTCGGACCAGACCAAGCGCACCACCCTCGACCTGAACCAGCAGATGACCGACACCTCGGCCTTCCGCCTGAACCTGATGAAGCACGAAGCCAACGTCGCCGGCCGTGATGCCGTGGACGTCAGTCGTTGGGGCGTAGCACCTTCCTTCGCGTTTGGCCTGGGCACCGACACCCGCCTGACCGTCGGCTACTACCACGTCGAAACCGACGACATGCCCGACTACGGCCTCCCGCTGACCTTGAGCCCCAACCGCAGCAAGTACAACGTCGATAAACCTGTGCATGTCGATCGCGACAACTTCTACGGCCTCACCGGTCGCGACTATCGCCAGACCAGCAATGACAGCGGCACCATCAAGATCGAACACGATCTGAATGATGACCTGACCGTGTCGAACAGCTTCCGCATGTCGCGTTCCACGCTCGATTACATCGTCACCAACCCGGACGACAGCAAGGGCAACGCGGCGCTTGGCAGCGTGTATCGCGGTGCGAAAAGCCGTAACTCGACGTCCAGTGGCTGGATCAACCAGACCGACCTGAGCGCCAGGTTCAACACCGGCGCCATCGAGCACAGCCTGGTCACCGGCCTTGAGTTTTCCTATCAAGACACCCACAACCGCCCGTACATCCTGACCTCGGCCGCCAGCGGCACCCGGTGCAATCGCGCCCTGTTCAACTCTGGCGACTGCACCAGCCTGCAAAACCCGACGCCTGGGGATCACTGGAACGGCTCGATCACCGACAGCGCCGCGTTCACCGACACCGACACCAAAACCGCTGCGGCCTACGTGTTCGACACACTGAAGTTCAACGAGCAATGGTCCCTGAACCTGGGCCTGCGTTACGACAACTACCAGGTCAAATCCAGCGGCCACGCCAACGCCAGCAGCACAGCGCCAGCGAACGACTTCTCCCGTGAGAACACCAGCGACCTGGTCAACTACCAGATCGGCGTGGTCTACAACCCGTTGCCTAACGGCAGCATCTACGCGGCTTACTCCACCTCCAGCAACCCGTCCGGTGAAACCAGCGGCAACGGTGGCCTGGACCTGGCGGCGAACAACAGTGATCTGGACCCGGAAAAGAACCGCAACTACGAGATCGGCACCAAGTGGGACTTCTTCGGTGACGACCTGTCGCTGACCGCCGCACTGTTTCGCACCGAGAAAACCAACGCGCGTATGAACGATCCGGATGGCGCCACCACGCAAGTGCTGGACGGCGAGCAGCGGGTCAATGGTGTGGAACTGAGCTACAGCGGCAAGCTGACCCGTAACTGGAAGGTCTTCGGTGGCTACACCTACATGGAAAGCGAAGTGGTCAAAACCACCCTCGCCGCCGATGAAGGCAATCACATGCCAAGCACCCCACGGAACAACTTCACCTTCTGGTCGACCTACGATCTGGTGCCGGACAAGTTGACCGTCGGCGCCGGTGCCACGTTCGTCGACTCGCAGTTCGGCAACGTCGCCAACTCGGTGGAGATCCCGTCCTACTGGCGCTACGACGCAATGGCCAGCTACGCCCTGACCAAGAACGTCGACCTGCAACTCAACGTGCAGAACCTGACCGACAAGCGTTACTTCGACCAGGTGTTCCAGACGCACTACGCCCACGTGGCGGCGGGTCGTACCGCCCTGCTGAGTGCCAACTTCCACTTCTAGCCCAAAACTGTAGGAGCTGCCGAAGGCTCGGGCCGCGTTCGGACGATCTTTGGCATCGCTGAAATTGCCAAAGATCAAAAGATCGCAGGCTTCGCCAGCTCCTACATAAGGCCAGGCCCCGTTCATCCAGGTGAACGGGGCTTTTGTGCGTAAAAAGAATGTTTCTCGACAACCCACGGCATAATGCGCGCCGTGATCATTATTTTCGAACGAACAAGGCGAGCGACGTGTTGAAGAAAACCCTGTTCCAGTTGCACTGGTTTTTCGGCATCAGCGCCGGACTGGTCCTGGCCCTGATGGGCATCACCGGGGCAACGGTATCTTTTCAGGATGAAATCCTGCGCGCACTGAACCCTTCTGTGCTGCAGGTCGAGAAGCAGGTTGCCGGCGTCCTGCCGCCCGCCGAACTGGTGGAAAAAATCGAAGGTGCCTCGGGCAAAAAAGTCTCGATGCTCTGGGTCGAAACCGACAGCGGTAACGCCGCGCGCGCGATCTTTACCCCGCCACCGGGCGAACGACGTGGGCAGATGCGCTACTTCGACCCGTACACCGCCGAGTTCATGGGCGACGCCACTGGCCAGGATTTCTTCGGCCTGATGCTGCAACTGCACCGCTTCCTCGCCATGGGCGATACCGGTCGGCAAATCACCGGCGCGTGCACGCTGATTCTGCTGTTCTTCTGCCTGTCCGGTCTTTACCTGCGCTGGCCGCGTCAGTGGAAAAGCTGGCGTGCCTGGCTGACCCTCGACTGGAAGAAAAAAGGCCGCAGCTTCAACTGGGATTTGCACTCCGTCGCCGGTACCTGGTGCCTGGTGTTTTACCTCCTGGCAGCGCTCACCGGATTGTCCTGGTCCTATGAGTGGTACAACAAGGGCCTGACCCGATTGCTTTCCGACTCACCGCAGAACGAGCGCGTTCGCGGCGGTCGCGGTCCTGCGCCAAGCGGCCCGGCGCCCATCGCCGATTACGCCGCGATGTGGAGCAGCATTTACAGCGCTGCCGGCCCGGCACTGAGTGCCTACAACATCCGCATGCCGCCCGTGGCCGGACAACCGGCCACCGTGTTCTACCTGTTGAACACCTCACCTCACGACCGCGCGCAGAACCAGATCACGCTGGACCCGGCGACCGGTATCGTCGCGCGGCATGATCGCTACAGCGACAAGAGCCTCAAGGCGCAACTGCTGACCAGCATTTACGCGCTGCACGTCGGCAGCTATTTCGGAATCATCGGGCGGATCATCCTGACGATCAGCGCGCTGACGATGCCGCTGTTTTTCATCACTGGCTGGTTGTTGTACCTCGATCGTCGACGCAAGAAAAAACAGATCAAGGAGGCCCGCAAAGGCCTCGCACAACCGGGTAGCGACGCGCCTGCATGGCTGATCGGCTTCGCCAGCCAGAGCGGCTTTGCCGAGCAACTGGCGTGGCAGACCGCCGGGCAATTGCAGGCTGCGGGCTTGCCGGTGAAGGTTCAGCCGCTGGCGGACGTCAGCGAGCAAGACTTGCGTGATTCCAGCAATGCGTTGTTCGTGGTCAGCACCTTCGGCGACGGTGAAGCGCCGGACAGCGCCCGAGGGTTTGAGCGCAAAGTGCTGGCCCGGACGTTGAGCCTGGAAAGCCTGAACTACGCCGTGCTGGGGCTTGGCGATCGCCAGTATCAACATTTCTGCGGGTTCGCTCGACGCTTGCACACATGGCTGGGCGAGCACGGCGGCAAGACCCTGTTCGCGCCGGTGGAGGTCGACAGCGGCGACCCTTACGCCTTGCGTCACTGGCAGCAGCAACTGGGTCTGCTGACCGGACAGGCGCCCGTGGACACCTGGCAAGCGCCAAGCTATGACAACTGGACCCTGACCCGTCGTGAGTTACTCAACCCTGACAGCAGCGGTTCGGGCGTTTATTTGCTCGGCCTCACCGCCCCCACCACCAGTAGTTGGCTGGCCGGTGACCTGGTGGAAGTGTTGCCGCGCAATTGTCCGTGGGCGATCGAACATTTCCTCGATGGCCTGGGCATTGACGGCCGCGCCACGGTTGCGCTCGATGGCCTGTCGCAAACGCTGGAGCAAGCCCTCGCCAGTCGACAACTGCCGGAAAACAGAGCTCACCTGGTCGGCCTGCATGCCCAGGCGCTGGTGGATGCGCTGGTGCCCTTGGCCATGCGCGAATACTCCATCGCCTCGATCGCCGCCGATGGCATCCTCGAACTGATCGTACGCCAGGAACTGCATCCTGACGGCAGCCTGGGTGTCGGCTCCGGCTGGCTGACCGAACACGCCCCGATGGGCGGCACCATCAGTTTGCGCGTGCGGCGCAACAGCGGTTTCCACCTGCCGACCGAGCCGGTGCCGATGATCCTGCTGGGCAATGGCACCGGCCTGGCCGGGCTGCGCAGTTTGCTCAAGGCGCGGATCGCCGATGGGCAGCAGCGTCATTGGCTGTTGTTCGGCGAACGCAATCGCGAGCATGACTACTTGTGTCGCGATGAGCTTGAGGAGTGGTTGATTTCGGGCGATCTGGAGCGGCTGGACCTGGCATTCTCGCGGGATCAGGCCGAGAAGATCTACGTGCAGGATCGACTGCGCGAATCGGCGGGCGAGTTGAAAAAATGGCTGGACGAGGGTGCGGTCATTTACATCTGCGGCAGCTTGCAAGGGATGGCTTCAGGCGTGGATCACGTGCTCAACGAAATACTCGGAATTGCAGAGGTCGACCGCCTGATCGAGCAAGGTCGCTACCGGCGTGACGTCTATTAAAAGTCCCCTCACCCTAGCCCTCTCCCCAAGGGGCGAGGGGGCTGACCGAGGTGTCTCACGTTATACATCGACCTGGAAAATCAAGTCGAACTCAGGCTTTGAAAACGATGAAAATCGGCTCCCTTTCCCCCTCTCTCCTTTGGGGAGAGGGATGGGCGGGCGGCGTTCCGATGAGGGGTCGATTTCAAGTTGAATCGCAAAATCCCGACTACAGTAAAACCTCCATCCCCCTTCACACGGACGTGAAGCATGCCCACCCGCCCCTCCTCCAACCAACGCCAATTCGCCCGCCACCTGCGCGCCAACCAAACCGACTGCGAACTCCTCCTCTGGCAAAGACTCCGCGCCCGGCAAATCGCCAATCTGAAGTTTCGTCGGCAGTTTCCGTGGCCGCCGTACATCCTGGATTTTTATTGCGTAGAACTGAAACTGGCCATTGAACTGGATGGTGGTCAGCATTATGAGGCTGGGGCAAAAACACATGACCGGCGTCGAACGCTTTACCTTCAGCAGCAAGGTATTGAGGTTGTGCGGTTTAGCAATCTGGAGGTAATTGAGCGGATGAGTGAGGTGCTTGAGCAGATCCTGAAGATTGCGGCGAATCGAACATCGCCCCCTCACCCTAGCCCTCTCCCAGAGGGAGAGGGGACTGACCGAGGCGTCTCACGTTACACGTCGACCTGAAAAATCGAGTCGAACTCAGGTTTCGAAAACAACACAAATCTGCTCCCTTTCCCCCTCTCCCCGCTGGGGAGAGGGCTGGGGTGAGGGGTGGATCTATCAGACTGGCTGCAATTTCTGTTCGAAAACAGAAACCCCATCCAAATCCCGCAACACCACACTCATCTCCCCCCTCTGCCCATCAATATTCACCTCACCAAAAAACTGAAACCCGGCAAACGGCGAGGTGTTCTGTGCCGGTGGTGCTTTCTCGAACACCACCTCGGGACCAAAGGTCTTATCCAGCGAATCAGGTCCGAAACTCCCCGCATTCAGAGGCCCGGCGACAAACTCCCAGAACGGTTCGAAATCCTGAAACGCCGCCCGGTCCGGGTGGTAATGATGCGCCGCGCAGTAATGCACATCCGCCGTCAACCAGACAAAATTGCGCACCTGCTGCGCCCGCAGAAAACCCAACAATTCGGCGATTTCCAGCTCACGTCCCTGGGCCGGTCCCGGGTCGCCGTTGGCCACGGCTTCCCAGCGCGCCACACCGGGGCTGACTTCGCCGTCCGATACGCCCAGGCCGATGGGCATGTCGGCGGCAATGACTTTCCATTGCGCACTGGAGGCTTTCAACGAAGCCTTCAGCCAGTCCAGTTGTTCTCGACCGAGGAAAGGTTTTGCGCCGCCAAGATTGTCGTCATTGGCCCCGCGATAGCTGCGCATGTCGAGCACGAACACATCGAGCAACGGACCGTAACCGAGCTTGCGATATATCCGCCCGCCGCCATCGGCGCTCTGCAACCGCATCGGTGCGTATTCGAGCCAGGCCTGACGCGCGCGGCCGACCAGGCTGTGGATATCTTTGCTCTTGTAGCGATCATCCAACTGCTTGCCCGGCGACCAGTTGTTAACCACTTCATGGTCGTCCCATTGCCAGATCTGCGGGACCTCGGCGTTGAAGCGGCGGATGTTTTCGTCCATCAGGTTGTAGCGGTAATTACCGCGATAGTCGTCGAGGGTTTCGGCGACTTTGCTCTTGGCTTCAGTGGTGATGTTGCGCCACACGCGGCCGCTCTCTGTGGTGAGCTGCGCAGGTATGGGACCGTCGGCGTAGATGGTGTAGCCGCTGTGGATAAAGAAGTCTGGCAGGCGCAAACGCATGGCTTCGTAGATGCGCATGCCACCGATGTCCGGGTTGATGCCGAAGCCCTGGCCAGCGGTGTCGCCGCTCCAGACGAAACGGAGGTCGCGACGGGTTTGCGGCACGCTGCGCAGATGGCCGAACCAGGGTTCGCTGGCGACGCCGCTCTGGGCGTCTTCGAAGTGCACTCGGTAGAAAATCGCCTGGTCGGCGGGCAGGCCAGTGAGTTCGACGCGGGCAGTGAAATCGGTATTGGACACGGCCAATGGCGAGACAAAACGACGGGGGTTGCTGAACAGGCTGCGGGTGTCCCATTCCACCACCATGCGCGCCGGGCGATCGCAGCGGCTCCAGATCATCGCCCGGTCGCCCAGCACGTCGCCGGACTGCACGCCATCGGTGAGTTGCGGCCGATCCTTGACCGAAGCGATCACCGCCGGCGCCAAGCCTGGCAACAACAGCCCGGCACCGACGGCTTGTATGACACGACGACGGCCGAGGTCGAATTCGCTCATGAGGTTCTCCCTGAAAAGGAAAACTAAAACACGCCCGCATGACTCAGGCATGACACAAAAATCTGCCAGTGCAGCAAATCCCCTGTGGGAGCGAGCCTGCTCGCGAAAGCGGCCTGACAGTCGACGTCTATGTCGAATGTGAGTCCGTCTTCGCGAGCAGGCTCGCTCCCACAGGATTGGGTGTCAGGCGTTAGCCGGTTCCAGCGCCAGCTCAACGACTTCCGGCCGCTTGAGCACCGCATACGCCACCGCCGTCAGCAAACTCCCGGCCACAATCGCCAGCAAATAAAGCAGCGCATGGTTGATCGCATTCGGGATCGCCAGCACGAACAAACCGCCGTGCGGCGCCATCAGTTTGCAGCCGAAGTACATCGACAACGCACCGGTCAGCGCACCACCGGCAATGCTCGCCGGGATCACCCGCAGCGGGTCTTTCGCGGCAAACGGAATCGCGCCTTCGGAGATGAAGCATAGCCCCAACACCAACGCCGCTTTACCGGCTTCGCGTTCGGTCTGGGCAAACTTGCGCCGTGCAATAAACGTAGCGATGCCCAAGCCAATCGGCGGCACCATGCCGGCTGCCATGGTCGCGGCCATCGGTGCATAACTTTGCGACGCCAGCAGCCCCACCGAGAACGCATACGCGGCTTTGTTGATCGGCCCGCCAAGGTCGACGCACATCATCCCGCCCAGCAACACACCGAGCAGAATCGCGTTGGTGGTGCCCATGCTGTCGAGGAAGTGCGTGAGCCCTTCGAGCATTCCGGCCACCGGTTTGCCCACCACGTAGATCATCACCAGACCGGTGAACAGACTCGCCAGCAGCGGAATGATCAGGATCGGTTTCAGCGCCTCAAGACTTTGCGGCAAGCGCGCATAACGGTTGATCGCCTGCGCCGCGTAACCGGCGATGAAACCGGCAATGATCCCGCCGATAAAACCGGCGCCCAAGGTGCTTGCCAGCAGACCGCCAATCATCCCCGGCGCCAGGCCCGGACGGTCGGCGATCGAGTAGGCGATGTAACCCGCCAGCAGTGGCACCATCAACTTGAACGCGGTCTCGCCACCGATCTGCATCAGCGCCGCCGCGAGCGTGCCCGGCTCCTTGAACGCCGTAATGCCGAACACAAACGACAAGGCGATCATCAGACCGCCCGCCACCACCATCGGCAGCATGAACGACACGCCGGTCAGCAGGTGTTTGTAGACGCCGGTTTTCTCTTGCTTGGCCGGGCCTTTGGCACCGCTCGAAGCGGTTTCCTGCGTGCCTTCGGCCAACGCTTTGTTCAGCGTCACCTCGGCTTGTTTGAGGGCGATGCCGGTACCGCAGCGGTAAATCTTCTTGCCGGCAAAACGCTCGGTGGCGACTTCGATATCGCAGGCCAGCAGCACCACGTCCGCATCGGCAATCGCCGCTGCACTCAACGGATTGCGCGCACCGACCGAGCCCTGAGTCTCCACTTGCAGGTCGTAGCCCAGACGCTTGGCCGCTTGCTGCAAAGCCTCGGCAGCCATGAACGTGTGAGCGACGCCGGTCGGGCACGCGGTAATCGCGACCAGGCGCGGGGCGTTTTTTACGGGGGCTGCAGGCTCGGCCACGGCTTCGGGGGCGACGTAAACCCGAGCCTCTTCAGCACCGCGACGCAGCACCGCTTCGACATCTTGCAGGGCTTGCGCCGGAGTGCTTTGGAACACCCGCTTGCCGACGAATCGCGACATGTCCACCGGCGCGCTGGTCACCAGCAACACCCACTCGGCCGCCTCGATCGTGGCCGCCGACAATTGGCGTTCAGGGTGCGCGGCATCGTTGACTTCGACACTGGTGCTCCAGCCCTGACGCTGAGCCGCCGCGTCGAGCAAACGGGCGCACAGCACACTGGTGACCATGCCGTTCGGGCAGGCCGTAACAATGGCTAACTTCATGACAAACCCTCTTATTGTTCTGTCAGGGTGCGCATGCGCACGCCCTGTTCGAGCCGCGCCAACTGCGTGGCGTCGCCAATACCGAAACCGATCTGGGTGACCGCCATCGCGGCAATCGCCGTGGCGGTGCGCAAGGTCTGTTCAGGCGTGTCGGCGCTGAGCAAACCGTGGAGCATGCCGGCCAGTAACGAATCGCCCGCGCCCACGGTGCTGACGACACTGACCTTGGGTGGCGTGGCATGCATCGCCGAGCCGACACTGAACCAGTTCACGCCATCGGCGCCGTCGGAGATCACCACGTGCTCGATGCCTTGAGCATGCAAGCGGCTCGCGGCTTGCGCTTGCGCTGCCACCGAAACCACCTCGCAGCCCAGCACATCGGCCAGTTCTTCGGTGTTCGGCTTGATCAGCCAAGGGCCAGCCTTGAGCGCCGCCCGCAAGGCTTCACCACTGGTGTCCAGCGCCACGTTCAAACCGAGATTTTTCAAACGCACAATCAATGCCTGCAACCATTGCGGACTGATGCCTTGGGGCAAGCTGCCGGCAACGACGACCGCATCATGATCGGGTGCAATCTGATCAAGTCGATCAAGCAATGCCTGCTGCGCGGCTTCACTCACCAAGGGTCCCGGACCGTTGATGTCGGTGATGCGTCCATTGCTTTCCGCCAGTTTGATGTTGCTGCGCGTCTCACCCGGAACACGGATGAACGCGTCGACAAACCCGCGTTTGGCGAACAGCGTTTCGAACGCTTGAAGGTTGTCCTCCCCGAGGAAACCGCTGACCGTGAGCTGATGCCCAAGGTCCGCTAGCACTTGCGCCACGTTCACGCCTTTGCCGGCGGCATGCGTGTGCATCTCGTCGCTACGGTTGACTTGGCCGGGGGTCAGCAGCGGCAACTGGACGGTGAGGTCCAGCGCCGGGTTGAGGGTCAGGGTCAGGATCTTGGCCATTACAGGGCCTCCACTAGTGCGCGCACTTCATTGGCGCTGCCCACGGCCAGGGCCTGTTGGGCAAGGATTTGGGTCTGGGCCAGGCTGAGTTCGCGAACCCGCGCCTTGACCTCGGCAATGCTGCGACCCGACACACTGAGCTCGTCCACACCCAGTCCGACCAGCACCGGCACCGCCAGCGGATCGGCCGCCAACTCGCCGCACACGCCGACCCACTTGCCGTGGGCATGCGCCGCGCGCACGGTGATGTCGATCAGTTGCAGCACCGCCGGGTGCAAGCCGTCAGCCTGGGCCGACAAGGTCGGATGACCACGGTCGATGGCCAGGGTGTATTGGGTCAGGTCATTGGTGCCGACGCTGAAGAAGTCGACCTCTTTGGCCAGCACCGACGCCAGCAATGCAGCCGACGGCACTTCAATCATGATCCCCAGTTGCAGGTCGGCAACCGGAATTTCCAGACGCAGACGTTCGGTCATGTCCCGCGCCTGGCGCCATTCATCGACGCTGCCGACCATGGGAAACATGATCCGCAGTGGACGGTTGTCCGCAGCGCGCAGCAACGCGCGCAACTGCGCTTCCATGATGTGCGGACGTTGCAGGGTCAGGCGAATACCGCGCACGCCGAGGAACGGGTTTTCTTCTTTGGCGATCGGCCAATACGGCAGCGGTTTGTCACCGCCAACGTCGAGGGTGCGCACCACCAGCGGCCGACCGGCCAGACCATCGAGGACGCGACGGTATTCGACTTCCTGAGTCGCCTCGTCCGGCGCTTGCGAGTGGGCCATGAAAATCAGTTCGGTGCGCAGCAGGCCAATGCCTTCGGCGCCCTGCTCCACCGCGCTGGTGACGCCCGCGCTTTCACCAATATTGGCGAACACTTCCACCGCATGGCCGTCAGTGGTCAGTGCCGGTTGATGGCGTTGTTCGGCGGCCGCTTTCAGACGCAGCTCGCGGGTATCGCGCTCTTCGGTGGCACGTTGCAAGGTCGCCGCGTCGGCGTCCACGTGCAGGCGACCGCGTTGGCCATCAATCAGCAACGGCGTACCCGGCGCCAGGAGCAACACCGCCGGCCCCGCGCCGACCAGCGCTGGAATCCCGAGGGCTCGGGCGACAATCGCGCTGTGAGCGGTGGCGCCGCCACGGGCGGTGAGGATGCCGGCGACGCGTGCCGGATCAAGGCGGGCGACATCGGACGGACCGACTTCATCCATCACCAGAATGTACGGTTGCTCCGGCTCGCTCGGGGTTTCGACGCCACTCAGTTGCGCCAGCACTCGACGGCCGATATCACGCAAGTCGGCGGCGCGCTCGGCGAGCAAGGCGTCCTGCAGCGATTCCTGTTGTTTGGCCGCCGCTTCAATCACCGCCATCCACGCCGCTTCGGCGCTTTCGCCCTGCTTGAGACGGGTGTCGACTTCATCGGTCAATTCCGGGTCGTCGAGCATTTCCTGGTGGGTGATGAAGATCTCGCGAATGGCTTTGGACTTGCTGCGTTCGATCAAACCTTCAATGTCGCGACGCACGTCCGCCAACGCCTGCTGGAGACGCTCGCGCTCGATCGCGGCAGACTCACCGCGCAGCGGGTAATCAATGGTTTGCAGCACTTGAATGTGCGCCGGGCCGATGGCGATGCCCGGTGCGGCGGCGATGGCCTGAACCAGACTGCCGGAGGCTGGCGCGAGGACCACTTCGGCCACATCGGCGATCACTTCGCGCTGCTGGCTCACGGCTGGCAACGGCTCGACTTCTTCACCGAGGCCTTCTTCGATGGCGGCCAGCAAGGCTGGCAAGGCATCGGCGGCGATGCTCGGTTCGGCGACAAATTCCAGCACCTGACCGCGACGGGCGCCGAGGCTGAGCAGTTTGCTCAAGCTCTTCACCGACACGGCGCTGTCCTGGCCATCGACGATGCGTACGCGGATTTCACCTTCAAAACTTTTCGCCAGTTGCGCGAGGATCTTCGCCGGACGCGCGTGCAAGCCGTGGGCGTTGGCCAGGGCGATGCGAGCGCTCGGCCAATCCGCCGGCAGCTCACCGCCCAGGACTTCAAGGACTTTACGGCTGCTGGTGGCCCGGCCCAATTCGTGGCCGCGACCTTCGATCAGCAACGCACAAAGGCGTTCGAGCAAGGCCTGATGGGCTTCACCGAGGCTGGCCAGGCAAAACAGACCGCTGAGCGGCTGGCCGAGGTAGCGCATGGGTTTGTCCGGCGTGACGAAGGCCAGGCCCGGACGCTTGACCGTTTGCTCGCTGTGCAACCACCACAGGCCATCGCCCAGCGGCAGCGCGTCGACCTGCTGCAACACGGCGGAGAAACCGTTGCTCACACAATCGGCCTGACGCAGCAAACGCGCACCGCGCCAGACCAGCTCTTCGAAGTCATCGGCGGACACACCGAGGCCGATCATCTGTGCATCCAGCGCCAGTTCTTGCGGCGCGCCTTGCAGCAGTTTCAACAAAGCTTCGGCGGAACTGGCGCGACGCAGCGCCTGGCCCAGGTCGGTTTCGCCGAGGGCGCGGGTCAGCAGTTGCAACAGGCGCAGGTGTTCGTCGGATTTGGCCGCAATACCGATCGCCAGGTAGACGATCTGACCGTCGCCCCAGTCCACGCCTTCGGGGAACTGCATCAGCCGCACGCCGGTGGAAAACACCTGATCGCGGGTTTCCGGCGTACCGTGGGGGATGGCAATACCTTGACCGAGAAAGGTCGAGCCCTGGGCTTCGCGCGCCTGCAACCCGGCGAGATAACCCTCGGCCACCAGGCCATCGGTGACCAGATGCTGCGCCAGCAGGTGCAACGCTGCGGACTTATCCACAGCCGATTGGCCCATGGATATCTGCTCTATGGTGAGCTCGAGCATGCTTTCTCCTTTTTGGCGTCTTGTGACGCCAGGTATTGTTTTGAATGATTCAGCTTAGGCCCTTAGTCATAACTTTTGGCGGTTTCGCGGCAGAACCGGCAAAGGAGCCCATAACGTAGAAAATACGCTTGCTGAAACGTTTAATCTAGAATGATTGGCACGTTACTCGATAATGTCTCATCCTTGAAGTCCAATTGTCGGATGCGTCGCAACGATGGTCGTCTGCCTTAATCGGGTAGGATTGGCGAAAATGTCGAGGCAAGCTCGAAAAAACAAGGAAAACCCGGGTTGAAACTCAGTGATATCGCCCAGCTGGCCGGTGTGTCCGTTACCACCGCCAGCTATGTCATCAATGGCAAGGCAGAACAACAACGTATCAGCAGCGCCACCGTCGAGCGCGTGCGCGCGGTCGTCGAACAACATGGCTTTACGCCCAATCCCCAAGCTGCCGGGCTGCGCAGTCGGCACACCCGCACCTTGGGTTTCATTCTGCCGGACCTGGAAAACCCCAGTTACGCGCGCATCGCCAAACTGCTGGAACAAGGCGCCCGGGCTCGCGGCTATCAGCTGCTGATCGCCAGTTCCGACGATGCACCGGACAGTGAACGGCAATTGCTGAAACTATTCCGGGCCCGGCGCTGCGATGCATTGATCGTTGCCAGTTGCCTGCCGGCCGGCGATGACAGCTATCGCCAATTGCAGGCCAAGGGCATTCCGATCATCGCGATCGACCGGGTCATGGAGCCTGAGCATTTCTGCTCGGTAATCAGTGATGACCGCGAGGCCAGCCTGCAACTGACCCGCAGTCTACTGGACCCGCTGCCCAAACAGATCGCACTGATCGGCGCACGCCCCGAACTGAGCATCAGCCAGGAGCGGGCGGGCGGTTTCAGAGAAGCGTTGGCCGGTTTCAAAGGCGAAATCCTGATCGAACACGGCGAGTCGTTCAGCCGTGAGTGCGGCAAACAGTTGATGGAAGAACTGCTGCAGCGTCTGGGCCATTTGCCGGATGCGCTGGTGACCACGTCCTACGTGCTGCTTCAGGGCGTATTCGATGCCTTGCACGACTTCCCGCTCAAAACCCGCCCGCTGCGGCTCGGCACATTCGGCGACACGCAACTGCTGGATTTCTTGCCGCTACCGGTCAATGCCATGGCCCAGCAGCATCAGCTCATCGCCGACAAGGCGCTGGAACTGGCCCTGGCCGCCATCGAGCAATCGGATTACCGACCCGGCGTGCAGGCCATCGCGCGGACCTTCAAGCAGCGTATTCGCCAGGACTGAACCGTGGAGCTGATCGACAGCCACACTCATCTGGATTTTCCGGACTTCGACGAGGGTCGTCAGGCGCTGCTGGCCGAGAGCCGCGCCCTCGGGGTGCGGCGGATGGTGGTGCTGGGGGTTTATCAGGGCAATTGGCAGCGGGTCTGGGATCTGGTGCAGAGCGATCCCGATCTGTATGCGGCGTTCGGATTGCATCCGGTGTATCTGGATGATCATCGTCCCGAAGACCTGACGGCACTCGGTGACTGGCTGACTCGGTTAACCGGCCATCGACAGCTCTGCGCGGTGGGCGAGATCGGTCTGGATTACTTTATCGAAACCCTGGACCGTGAACGTCAACAGGTACTGTTCGATGCGCAACTGCAACTGGCGGCGGACTTCAATCTTCCCGCGCTGATTCATGTGCGACGTAGCCACGCGGCGGTGATTGCCACGCTTAAACGGTTTCGCTTGAAACGCGCGGGGATCATTCATGCCTTCGCCGGCAGCAAAGAAGAAGCCCGTGAATACATCAAGCTCGGTTTCAAACTGGGCCTGGGCGGTGCCGCGACGTGGCCTCAAGCCCTGCGCATGCATCGTGTGCTGGCCGAATTGCCGCTTGAATCGGTGGTACTGGAAACCGATTCGCCGGACATGGCGCCCGCCATGTTCCCCGGCCAACGCAACAGCCCGGCGCATCTGCCGGCGATCTGCTCGGCATTGGCCGGGATCATGGCAATCAGCCCTGAGCAATTGGCCGCCGCCAGCACGGTCAACGCTTGTGAGCTGTTCAACTGGTAATCAGTCGGCGTGGGCTTTGGCGGCTTCCAGCGTCAGCGTCATGTGTTGCCGGTGCCGGGCAAACCGCATGACGGCGAAATAGACGAAAATCGCCAACAGCGAAAAATTCAGTTGCTCCACGACGCTGAACATCCCGATCCACTCCAACACCAACGCCACCAGCAACGCGGTACAAACCATGACCAACGTGCTCGCCCGCAGCAATGCCAGGGAGTCGAGGGACTTGAAGCGCTTGATCTGTTTCGGATCGTTCAGTTGCAACGCTTTCTGGCAGTGGGAACACTCGAACGCTTCGTTGATCGCAATGGCGTTGAGTTGCCAGGGTTTGAGCAGAAGTGTGCTCCCGCAATGAGCGCAATGACCCTGGATTCCAATCGTTACAGCTGACATAACCGAGCCTCCTCAGGGCAGGTCCAAGTGATTGATCTTCCGTCATTAAAGACCAAAAACCAGACGACGGATGAAAACCGGACATTGCCTACCTGAGAAGGGAACAAATACTACAGACGGAGCATAAAAACCTGTGGGAGCGAGCCTGCTCGCGAATCGGTATATCACTCAACATTGATGTCGACTGAAGACCGCTTTCGCGAGCAGGCTCGCTCCCACAGGTGTGCCGGGGTGGCTTCAGACCCGGAACGCGCTGATCAGTTGCTTCAACTCCACCACCTGAGCCGACAACGCGCGACTGGCGTCCTCCGTCTGGTGTGCACCTTCGGCAGTACGCTCACCGGCACGGTTAATCTCGACAATATTCTGGTCGATGTCATGGGCCACGGCGGTCTGCTGCTCTACCGCGGCGGCAATTTGCTGGTTCTGATCGACAATCATGCCGACGGCACCGAGGATGTTTTCCAGCGCTTGCTGAACCTTTTCCGACTGCCCCACCGTGCCGTTGGCCATCTGATGACTGGTCCCCATCGCCTTCACCGCGGCGCCGACACCGCTGTGCAGCTTGGCGATCATCTGCTCGATTTCCTCGGTCGATTGCTGGGTGCGCTTGGCCAGTGTCCGGACCTCGTCCGCCACCACCGCAAAACCACGACCCTGCTCACCGGCCCGAGCGGCTTCGATGGCGGCGTTGAGGGCCAAGAGGTTGGTCTGTTCGGCGATGCTCTTGATCACCTCCAGCACACGGCTGATGGACTGGCTGTCGCTGGCCAGCTGATTGATCACCAGCACCGACTGGTCGATCTCACTGGCCAGTGCAGCGATGCTGCCCTGCTGGGATTCCACCAGCCCGCGCCCGCTGATGGTCTCATCGTTGACGCTATGAGCGCTGCTGACCGCTGCTGCGGCACTGCGTGCAACCTCAAGGGAGGTGGCCGACATCTGGTTCATGGCCGTGGCGACCTGCTCGATCTGCGTGCGCTGACCCGCCACCGCCTGGTTGCTCTGAGCGGAAACGTTCTCCACCTGCCCGGCCTGGCGCTCGACCTCAGTGACGGTCTGGCCGACCCGCTCGATCAGGTCATGGATTTTCTTCACGGTGCCGTTGAACACCTCGCCCAACTCGCCCAGTTCATCGCGACTGTTGGCGCTGAAGGTCACTGTCATGTCGCCGGCCGCGACCTTGTCCATCACCGCGCCAAGACGCTTGAGGGTGGTGCGGGTCGAGGCGTAGAAGCCGCCATAGAGGTAAAAAATCAACACGAACACCACCGACAGCGCCACGGACTGCAAGACCATATGGGCGCGGTTCTGCTCCAGTCGCTGTTGCAGCTGGGTGCCGAGAAACTTCAGGGTGGCTTCGTTGAGTTGGTACGTCTGGTCCATCAGGCCCGTGACCTGATCGTAAAAACCCTGCCACGGCGCATCCAGCGTGTCGGCCATCACCACCTGCTCTTCGAACAGTTCACTGGCCTTTTTCAACGATGCCTTGCTGCTATCGGCCTGAGCGGCCAGGGTTTCCCGTGCCGCTTTGCTGGAGCCCAGCGCGTCCTGCAACTTCAGGGCATATTCGGCGTGCAGTTTTTCGATCTGCGCCAGCAACTCATCAAAACGGGTACTCGATGCCGAGTTGAGAAAGCCCTGCCCCAGCGAAAAAGAGCCCATCGCCCGGCCTTCGCCCAGAAGCTGGGTCACGGGCGGGGTGACATTGGTAATGAGTTCGCTCAGCTGGCGCATGTCGCTCTGGGTGTCGCGGCTGAGGCCGGCCTGACTGGCGATGATCTGGCTGAAAATTTGCGCGTTGCCGAGCAACTTGCCGATCATCGCGCTTTTGCTTTGCAGGGAGTTTTCCGCTTGCTGGGCCTTGAACGCGGTGATCATTTCATCGCGCTTGCCATCGAAAACCACGATTTGCTCGGGGTCCGCGGTCATCGCCGTCAGCCCTTGCAAACGGGTCAGCACATTTTGCCCCAGGGTACTGATCTGCGACTCGACATTGCCGGCCTTGCCGGACTGACCAAGGGTGACGTTGATCTGCACCAGGTTGTTCAGGGTTTCCAGATCGCGCCGTAACGTCAGGCTGCTGCCCAGCAGGTCAAGGCTCTGCAGCTCGACCCGGGTGCCCTGGAATTCTCGATAAGAATCGCGCACCAGATAGAAGTTGGTCACCAACATCGGCACAAGGAACAGCACGCTGATCAGGCTGAACTTCATGCCAAAGCTCAGGCGATTCATCAGCGCGACGGCGGGATAGAGCAAGCTCTTCACTGGAAGTCTCCCTTTGATTTCTTATTTTTATTGGCAGGCGCGGGTCGACAGCAGATAGCCACTATTCGGCGCTAGCTCTGTATAGCTTAAATCGGCGGGAGGTTTTGTAACTTAAGGTTAACGAAAAAGATCGCAGCCTTCGGCAGCTCCTACAGATTTACACGATCCCTGTAGGAGCTGCCGAAGGCTGCGATCTTTTAGGCTTTCAAGCAGATATCAAGGCAATACGGTCCACAACGCAAAGCCGGCGTACCAGAGCACTGCCGCGCGCAGCAGCAGTTCCCAGATCCGGTCGAGGCTGTTGATGCCGTCAGGCCCGACCACCGGCGCCGGGATTTCACCCGCCACCAGCCCGACCTTTTCGATCAATTGGGCGGCGCTGATGTTCCAGTTCAGCAGCTCGTGCAACATCACTCGGCCGACCGCGACAAAATTGCCGACCAACGCAAAACTCGCCGCCAGCAGACGCACCGGCACCCAGTCGAACGCATGTCGCAGTTTTACGGCGCGCTCGACCACGGCCGGGTTCTGCCCGTGCTCTTCGGCCAGGGCCAGCAGTCGATAGCTCAGGGCTGCAACCGGCCCCAGCAGGAAGTACCAGAAAATCACCGCGAAAAAGCTCTGATAAGCCTCCCACAGCAAATGCCCTTCGACCCGTTCCAGCAGTTGTTCGCCGCTATCGGCGCAGATACCCACATCGCGGTCCGCTACATGAGCGGCAGCTTGCAGGTCTTCCCGACGCCAGGCATCGCGAAACGGCCCGAGACCGGCCAGCAGATCACCACGACCCAGACTGTAAATCACCACCAGCAGGTGCACCGGCAACACCAGCAGACCGTAAGCCACCGGGTCCAGTACCAGCAGCAGCAAACCCAGCAGTGCCACTGGCAACAACACCAGTATCACCAGGATCAGCCACGGACTTTTCGCCAGACGCGGACTGACCTCAAGCTTGTTCAGCTCGCGAACCCATCCACCATCGCGCTGAACCCGATGACGCAGGGCCGAGAACTTCTCGATCCAGACCGCCAACAGCAACACCAGAAAACTCATTGTTGTTCCTCTTTTGCCAGGGCCGCCCGATAGCGTGCCCAGTCGAACGCCGGCCCAGGATCGGTTTTACGCCCGGGTGCGATGTCACTATGCCCGCAAATGCGCTGTGCGGTGATGGCCGTGAACACGCTTTGCAGCTGCCGGGTCAGGGTCGTCAGCGCTTGATACTGAGCGTCGGTGAACGGCAGATCATCCGTGCCTTCAAGTTCGATGCCCACGGAAAAATCGTTACAGGTTTCCCGCCCTTCGAAACTCGAGACGCCGGCATGCCAGGCACGCTCAAGACAAGAGACAAACTGAGTGACGGTGCCGTCACGTTCGATCAGAAAGTGCGCAGACACACGCAGGTCGGCGATCCCTTCAAAGTAGGGGTGCTCCGTGACATCCAGACGATTCTGGAAAAATTCCTGCACCTTGCCGGTGGCGAATTGCGCAGGCGGCAAACTGATGTTGTGGATCACCAGCAGGGAAATTTCGTCCGAGGGGCGCGCATTGAAGTTGGGCGAGGGGCAAATATCTACGCCCTGACACCAACCACTCGCGGGGTCCAACTGCATACAGGTTCCTTCAACGACGACTGTGTAGGCGCCAGTATGCCGCGATAGACCCTCGGCGCGCGATCACTTGCCGTGATTGAGGCGCCGCAGGTTGCCGATCACCGACTCCAGCGCCCGGTCGAACAGCAAAGTGTCGTCCAGCGCGCGCACCGCGCCACGACGGAACTCCAGCGCCAGACCGGTGCGGCTGCGTTCCAGCACTTTCATCCCGGTGCGATTGACGAAAATGTACTTGCCGGTGGCTTCAATGATCGCCACCAACTTGCAGCGAAGGGTGTTTTCCTCGTCTTCCTGAAACTCGACCCAGCACCCTAACCGCAGCTGATCAACCTGAAGCAGACCGGCATCGTCTTCCGGCAAGCGCACTGACGCCGTATCGACTGGCCCTTCGTCCGCGGTTCGGAGGACGACTTTCTGCAGCACTTGGACCATTACCGGCGTATCGACAGGCTGTTCAAGCTTTTGCCCTGGACGTTCGAACAGCTGAACGTGCAAGGCTTCCAGCTCACTGAAAAATTCGCTGGTGGCGAACGGATCGAAGGCCGAACCGCTCAGCCCGTCACGCAGCGACTTGAGCAACCCAGGCACCAGCGCCAACAAGCGCAGGCTCGCATCGGGTTCATCATGACGCTGCACGCTCCAGATCAATTGCTCCATCGACTGCACATCGGCGTCCCACTCGGCCGACTGATCGCCGTGCTTGAGACAGGTCAGCAGCAGCACCTGACTCCACGCTTCCAGGACAAACACCACCACCCGTTGCGGCAATACTTTGCCCAACAAGGCCTGATTCAGTACCTGTTCAACGCGCTGACGGGCCAGCTCAGTCCTGGCGCGTCCTTCTTCGGCGTCACGGGTACGTTGCTCCAGCAGCTCACTGCGACGGCGCTCGTCGCTGGTGAAGGCGAGAAAATCCGCCAGCAATTCGGAAAACACCGCCGGATCATCGGCAAAATCGTTCAGCAACCGTTGCACCACTTGCTCGATGCGCAGATACAGGCTGTCGCGCTCATGGTCATCGCACTCGCCCCAGCCCATGGCTGCGGTGGCGATTTCATTGAGCAGGCGTCGGGCCGGGTGACTGCTGCGGCTGAAGAAGCTCTTGTCGAGCACCGCCACTTTCAGCATCGGGATCTGCAAACGGCCGATCAACGCCTTGAGCGAATCTGGCAGGTTGCGGTCATCGAGGATACATTCGAAAAGCATGGCGATCAGGTTGATCACGTCTTCGTCAGCCACCCCAACCACACGTGACTTGCCACTTTTGACGCTGACCCGGGTCAGCAGTTGTTCGAGCTGGTTTCGCAGATCGAAGTCGTCCTGGGCTGCCGGCGCCGGCACATATTGCTGCAAGTGCGAGAGCAGCCGCATTAGGTCGCGGGTGGAAATCGGCTGTGTCTGGGCACTGGCTTCAAGAGTCGGCGCGACACTGCCACGCACGTGAAATAGCAATTCCTGCAACGCGGCGAAGACTTCCTGCACGCTGTCGTCGATCGGTGGGACACCTGCGCAAGTGTTGGCCGGCGCGGGTTCAGCTCCGACGCTGGACGCCGCACGATCCTTGGCCCGACGCGCAGGGGCGGGCTTAAGGTCAGGCAGAACACCGGTAGCGATCAGCAACTGATTGGCTTCGGCGTAGAGCTGATTGGCATCCCTGAGCACATAGCGCTCGAACAGTTTGAGGATGATCAGCTTGACCTTGATCTCCACCCCCAGGTTGCCCCCGGCCTGCAAAAAGTACTCGCAGAGCATCGCCGGCCCCATGGGGTTGTGCAGATCGAGCAGTTCCCTGCCCAACAGTGCGCTGAGTCGGGCGGTCAGTTGGTCCAGGGCGAATCCGTCGTGGTTCAGCACTTTGCTGACCATCGCCTCCACTGCCACGCTGCGCTCCATGTCGTCATCGGGCAGCGCCACCGAGGCGTCGAAGGCCAACGTCTGGGGCAAGGCAGTTTGAGTGATGTCGTACTGGGTGAGGCTGACAAAAGCCGCGAAGAATTGTTCGAAAAAGCCGCGTTCGATGTTTTTGCGCTTGAGGCGCAAGTCGCGCATGGCTTCGAAGAAGAGGTTCTGTTCGACGTCATTGCGGGCCCGGTCGGCCATTTCGAACAGCGTGTCGTCGGCGTTATCGAACAGTTCCTGCAAACCATGCCTGAGCTGTTGGGCGGCCTTGTCGCGAACCTGAAGCAGAATCACAGGCAGGCGGGCGAGCGGCGAGTGAGTCGCCTGGTCGGTAGCAACCTTGTGCAAAGGCACTACATTCCCGTCGTTGTGCATTCAGGCCTCCTGAAACGGTGAGTCTTCGAATAATCGTCAATCCAAATCCACGTCAAAGCCATGACGTCAAAAGCAAGGCGGATTATCTTGCAAAAGATGTCCCCTCTACCAGCAGACTCTGCGTTTCCCATTGAAATAGACGCTTATGGCAGACGCTGACTGAGTGTCGATTGCACAGGCGAATCGACCAAATGCAGGTTTCAGAGCGATGGGAATGCCTCTGATGCCTTGGGTTGCCCAGCGCCATGGCCCTATAATCGCGCCACTTTGTTTGTGGAGTCCGTTATGCCGAATCTACGTCTCGCCGATTTGACCGCCGAAATCGAAGCCAACGTGCGCCGTGCGTTGCTCGAAGACATCGGCAGCGGCGACATCACCGCACAGCTGATCCCGGCCGAACGCCTGGCCAAAGCCACGATCATCACCCGCGACGCTGCCGTCATCTGCGGCACAGCCTGGGTTGATGCAGTGTTTCGGCAGCTGGATCCACGTGTTGCGGTGCACTGGCAGGTGCGCGATGGCGAGCGGGTGAAACCCAATCAGGTGCTGTTCCACCTCGAAGGCCCGGCGCGCTCGCTACTGACGGGCGAACGCAGTGCACTGAACTTCCTGCAGTTGCTTTCTGGCGTGGCCACGCGCGCGCAGTACCTGGCGGATTACGTTGCCGAGACCCAGGTGAAGTTGCTCGACACCCGTAAAACCTTGCCGGGGCTGCGTCTGGCGCAGAAGTATGCCGTGACCTGCGGCGGGTGCCATAACCACCGCATCGGCCTGTACGACGCCTTCCTGATCAAGGAAAACCATATTGCCGCCTGCGGTGGCATCCCGGAGGCCATCAAGGCCGCGCACAAGATTGCCCCGGGCAAACCGGTGGAGATCGAAGTGGAAAGCCTGGAGGAGCTGAAGGAAGCCCTGGCGGCCGGTGCCGACATCATCATGCTCGATGAGTTGAGTCTGGATGACATGCGCGAAGCCGTGCGCCTGAACGCAGGCCAGGCGAAACTGGAGGCCAGTGGCGGTATCAACGAAAGCACGCTGCTACCGATCGCCGAAACCGGGGTGGATTACATCTCGATTGGTGCGATGACCAAGGATGTGAAGGCTGTCGACCTGTCGATGCGCCTGAGCCTTTGATCGAGAAAACACTCGTGCCAAATGTGGGAGCGAGCCTGCTCGCGAAAGGGGTGAGTCAGGCGTCAATTACGTCGACTGACACGCCCTCTTCGCGAGCAGGCTCGCTCCCACAGGTCAGACCACCAGATTATTCATCTCGCAGTACTCTTCCCACTCGACGCCCAACACCTCGGCAGCCTCCTTGTGCAGAACAAGGCGCGCAGCCTCGAACTCTTCAGGGGTTGAGGTGTACTTGAGCGTCAGTTCCCACGGCTGCAAGCCCTGGGATTCTGCCTCATCCTCGAATGCCCACTGGATCTGGTCTTTCTGATCGTCGGCGGGCAAGTCCTTGATCTCTTCGGCTAGCTGGGGCGACTCCAGCAAATACTTCTTCAGCGCTTCTTCGTGTCTGGCTTCTTGGGTCAATTCTTTAACGGTCATGGCGTTCTCTTTGATCTGGGGAATGGAAGATGGATCTGGATCATCAAGGATCTCTCTGACGCAAAAAAACCGTTTGAAGCCCGGTTTATCTGGCCTTCAGAACCATTCGGGATCATCTGAAAACAACGTGTCGCTCGTGCCCGAGACAGGAATCGAACCTGCGACCTTCGCGTTACGAGTGCGCTGCTCTACCAACTGAGCTACACGGGCAGTGGGCTAAACCTAGCACTGACTTTGGGGTCAGGCAACTTCATGGCTCGTCTCATTTTTTTGCAGGCAAAAAAATGCCCCGCAGCTTTCACTGCGGGGCATTTTTTATAACGTTGAAGCGGTCAGGCGTGCGGAGTGATTAAACGCCCGAAGCCTTGGCTGCTGCTACGTCTTTGATGGACAGCTTGATACGGCCGCGGTTGTCCACGTCCAGTACCAGTACTTCCACTTCCTGGCCTTCTTTCAGGATGTCGGTCACTTTCTCAACGCGAGCGTCGCTCAGCATCGAGATGTGAACCAGACCGTCCTTGCCCGGCAGGATGTTGACGAATGCGCCGAAGTCGACGATGCGCTCAACCTTACCGACGTAGATCTTGCCGATTTCAGCTTCTGCGGTGATGCCCAGAACGCGCTGACGTGCCGCTTCAGCCGCTTCCTTGGTTTCGCCGAAGATCTTGATCGAGCCGTCGTCTTCGATGTCGATCGAAGCCTTGGTCTCTTCACAGATCGCACGAATGGTCGCGCCGCCTTTACCGATGACATCACGGATTTTGTCGGTGTCGATTTTCATCGCGATCATGGTCGGAGCGTTTTCCGACAGTTCGGTACGCGACTGGCCAATGATCTGGTTCATCTGACCGAGGATGTTCAGGCGCGCTTCCAGGGCTTGGCCCAGAGCGATTTCCATGATTTCTTCGGTGATGCCTTTGATCTTGATGTCCATCTGCAGCGCGGTCACACCTTTGGCGGTACCGGCTACTTTGAAGTCCATGTCGCCCAAGTGGTCTTCGTCACCCAGGATGTCGGTCAGGACGGCGAATTTCTCGCCTTCTTTAACCAGACCCATGGCGATACCGGCAACCGGTGCCTTCATCGGAACGCCGGCATCCATCAGAGCCAGGGAAGCGCCGCAGACCGAAGCCATGGAGCTCGAACCGTTGGACTCGGTGATTTCCGACACAACACGGATGGTGTACGGGAACACGTCGGCAGCAGGCAGCATGGCTGCAATAGAACGACGGGCCAGACGGCCGTGACCGATTTCGCGACGACCAGCGCCACCCATACGACCACACTCACCTACCGAGAACGGAGGGAAGTTGTAGTGCAGCATGAACGGGTCTTTTTTCTCGCCTTCCAGGGTATCCAGCAGTTGTGCGTCACGGGCGGTGCCCAGAGTCGCGACTACCAGAGCCTGGGTTTCGCCACGGGTGAACAGAGCCGAACCGTGGGTCTTTGGCAGAACACCGACTTCGATGTTCAAAGGACGTACGGTCTTGGTGTCGCGGCCGTCGATACGTGGCTTGCCGTTAACGATGTTTTCGCGAACGGTGCGGTATTCGATTTCGCCGAAAGCAGCTTTGACTTCGCTGGAGGAAGGCTGACCTTCTTCACCGGACAGCTTGGCCACAACCTGGTCTTTCAGCTCACCCAGGCGAGCGTAACGGTCGGCCTTGATGGTGATGGTGTAAGCCTGGGAGATCGCGTCGCCGAACTCGGCACGGATAGCGCCCAGCAGAGCGGTGGCTTCAGGCTGTGGAGCCCAGGTCCAGGTTGGCTTGGCAGCTTCAGCGGCCAGTTCTTTAACGGCGTTGATCACCACCTGGAACTCGTCGTGAGCAAACAGTACCGCGCCCAGCATCTGGTCTTCGGTCAGCTCTTTGGCTTCCGATTCAACCATCAACACGGCTTCCGAAGTACCGGCAACGACCATGTCCAGGCTCGAAGCTTTCTGTTGTTCGTAAGTCGGGTTCAGCAGGTAGCCAGTGCTTTCGTGGAACGCAACGCGTGCAGCGCCGATCGGGCCATCGAAAGGAATGCCGGAGATAGCCAGGGCAGCCGAGGTACCGATCATCGCAGCGATGTCCGGATCGGTCTTCTTGCTGGTGGAAACGACGGTGCAGACAACCTGCACTTCGTTCATGAAGCCTTCTGGGAACAGCGGACGGATCGGACGGTCGATCAGTCGGGAAGTCAGGGTTTCTTTCTCGGAAGGACGGCCTTCGCGCTTGAAGAAACCGCCAGGGATCTTACCGGCAGCGTAAGTCTTTTCCTGGTAGTGAACGGACAGAGGGAAGAAGCCCTTGCCTGGATCGGCTTGCTTGGCGCCGACCACAGTCACCAACACGCTGACGTCGTCGTCAACGGTGACCAATACTGCGCCGGAGGCCTGACGGGCGATACGGCCAGTCTCGAGGGTAACGGTCGACTGACCGAACTGGAATTTTTTGATTACCGGGTTCACGGTGTCCTACCTTCTTTTGTGGCTCTTGGGGAACTTGTCTTCTTGCGAAATTCTTGGGCAACGCCGGGAATCGGCCCGACTGTCATTGTCCAGGTAAAGCAGGTATCCAGATAAAACTTGAGGCTGGGAGCCTGCCATGCGCCAGCGGGAAACCCACTGACGTACGACAGACAACCAACCTCTAGCGCAATCGCTTATTAGCGACGCAGACCCAGGCGACCGATCAGAGCCTGGTAACGACCCAGATCCTTGCCTTTCAGGTAGTCCAGCAGCTTACGACGCTGGTTTACCATGCGGATCAGACCACGACGGGAGTGGTGATCTTTACCGTTGATCTTGAAGTGACCTTGCAGCTTGTTGATGTTGTGGGTCAGCAGTGCAACTTGCACTTCTGGCGAACCAGTGTCACCAACAGCTTGCTGGTAGTCAGCTACGATTTGAGCTTTTTCTTGAACGTCGAGAGCCATGAGGCAATCCTTTTATCAGGAAACTGTTTCAAAGAAACGGTTTCAACAGGCCAGGGACAAATCCCTGTATCTAAAAATGAGGAAGTGACCGTGCCTGTTAACAGCCACCCTCGTTCGGTCATTCTGACCGAATCAGTCGACGTGGCGCGATGCGCCCGTCTTCGCTCACTTCACCGATACCGATGAAGCGACCATTGTGATCCTGTACCCGTACCATGCCGAACTTCGGTGCATCCGGGGCTCGTACCGGTTGGCCGTTAAGCCAGTAGAACGAGCTGTGCTCCGAGAACTGCAACAGTGGCCAATCCAGCAGGCCGCTGTCCGAGGGCATCAAAAAGCGGTCGACCGCTTCGTTGCCTCCTTCGGCATGTACCGCTTCCAACTCTTCCAGCGTGACTGTCTGGGCCAGCGTGAAAGGCCCGGCCTGGGTACGTCGCAGTTCAGCAACGTATGCGCCACAACCGAGTTGCTCACCGATATCCTCCACCAGGGTGCGGATATAGGTACCTTTGGTGCAATCCACTGCAAGCCGCGCAGTATCACCTTCAAAGGCCAGTAATTCCAAGCGCGTAATAGTAACAGATCGCGGTTCGCGCTCCACTACTTCACCTGCCCGGGCCAGCTTGTACAACGGCTGGCCATCACGTTTTAGCGCCGAGTACATGGGCGGTATCTGACTGATTTGCCCACGAAATTTCGGCAGTACTGCTTCGACATCGGCGCGACCAACGGTCACCGGGCGCTCCAGCAACACATCACCCTCGGCATCCGCCGTGGTGGTGGTCTTGCCCAGTTGCGCCAGGGTTTCGTAACCCTTGTCGGAATCGAGCAGGTATTGCGAAAACTTGGTGGCCTCACCGAAGCACAACGGCAACACGCCAGTGGCCAGCGGATCGAGACTGCCTGTGTGCCCGGCCTTCTCGGCGTTCAGCAACCAGCGAACCTTCTGCAACGCCGCATTGGAGGTGAACCCCAGTGGTTTGTCGAGCAGGATGATGCCGCTGACGTTACGACGGATACGTTTGACCTGAGCCACCGATTACTCCTTGGTGTCTTCGGCTTCTGCCGCAACCGGATGCTGATTGTCTTCAGCTACCGCTCGTTCGATCAATGCCGACAGATGAGCACCACGCACGACGCTTTCGTCGTAGTGGAAGTGCAACTGTGGAACGCTGCGCAACTTCATTTCGCGAGCCAACTGCATGCGCAGGAAACCGGCGGCGGAGTTGAGCACCTTGATGCTTTGCGCGATGTCTTCGGCGTTGTCTTGCCCCATCACGGTGATGAAGATCTTGGCGTGACCGACGTCACGGCTGACTTCAACAGCGGTAATGGTGACCAGGCCGACGCGCGGGTCTTTGACTTCACGACGGATCAGCTGTGCCAGCTCACGCTGCATCTGATCGCCGATACGTTGGGTACGGCTGTATTCTTTTGCCATGTCTTGTTACCTGTTACTGCCCCACGGTGAAACCCGAAGGGTCTGAAAGCGGCAAACGCCCGGCCTGACAAAAGCCAGACCGGGCGTTGCGTTTAGAGTCCTGACGCTGTGCCGCGCATCTGCATGCGGCGGCTCATCGTGGCCCTTGAAGTGCGCGAGTTAGAGGCTGCGAGCAACCTGAACCTTCTCGAAGACTTCGATCTTGTCACCGACTTTGACGTCGTTGTAGCTCTTCACGCCGATACCGCATTCCATGCCGGCACGTACTTCGGAAGCGTCATCCTTGAAGCGGCGCAGGGATTCCAGCTCGCCTTCGAAGATAACGATGTCTTCACGCAGTACACGGATTGGACGGTTACGGTGAACAACACCTTCGATAACCATGCAACCGGCGATCGCGCCAAACTTCGGCGAACGGAACACGTCACGCACTTCAGCGGTACCCAGGATGTTCTCGCGAACATCGCTGCCCAGCATACCGGTGAGGGCTTTCTTGACGTCTTCGATGATGTCGTAGATCACGTTGTAGTAACGCATATCCAGACCTTCCTGCTCGACGATCTTGCGAGCGCCAGCATCGGCACGCACGTTGAAGCCGAACAGTACAGCGTTGGAGGCCAGTGCCAGGTTGGCGTCGGACTCGGTGATACCACCGACACCGCCACCGACAACACGCACTTGCACTTCGTCGTTACCCAGGCCGTTCAAGGCACCGTTCAACGCTTCCAGCGAACCACGGACGTCGGATTTGAGGACGATGTTGAGCGTCTTCTTCTCTGCCTGACCCATGTTTTCGAAGATGTTTTCCAGCTTGCCGGCGTGAGCGCGAGCCAGTTTGACTTCGCGGAACTTGCCTTGACGGAACAGAGCCACTTCACGGGCTTTCTTCTCGTCCGACAGCACGCTCATCTCGTCGCCAGCGTCCGGGGTACCGTCCAGGCCGAGGATCTCGACAGGGATGGAAGGACCGGCTTCCTTGATTGGCTTGCCGTTCTCGTCGAGCATGGCACGTACACGGCCATAGTTCGAACCGACCAGCACCATGTCGCCTTGGCGCAGGGTACCGTCTTGAACCAGAACGGTAGCAACCGGGCCACGACCTTTGTCGAGACGCGATTCAACCACGACGCCACGGCCTGGAGCCGAAGGAGTCGCTTTCAGTTCCAGAACTTCAGCTTGCAGCAGAACAGCTTCGAGCAACTCGTCCACGCCAGTACCGACTTTCGCCGAAACCGATACGAACGGGGTGTCGCCGCCCCACTCTTCCGAAGTCACGCCGTGAACCGACAGTTCGCTACGGATGCGATCAAGATCAGCGCCCGGCTTGTCGATTTTGTTCACAGCAACTACCAGAGGAACACCGGCAGCCTTGGCGTGCTGGACTGCTTCAATGGTCTGCGGCATTACGCCGTCGTCCGCTGCAACGACCAGGATCACGATGTCAGTCGCCTTGGCACCACGGGCACGCATTGCGGTAAACGCGGCGTGACCAGGGGTGTCGAGGAAAGTGACCATGCCGCGATCAGTTTCAACGTGGTACGCACCGATGTGCTGGGTGATACCGCCGGCTTCGCCAGCAGCTACCTTGGCACGACGGATATAGTCGAGCAGCGAGGTCTTACCGTGGTCAACGTGGCCCATTACGGTCACGACTGGCGCACGGGAGAACGTCTCACCTTCAAACTTCAGGGACTCGGCCAGGGAATCTTCCAGGGCGGTATCGCTGACCAGGGTCACTTTGTGGCCCAGTTCTTCGGCTACCAGTTGAGCAGTTTCCTGATCAAGCACCTGGTTGATGGTCGCTGGAGTACCCAGTTTGAACATGAACTTGATGATTTCAGCAGCCTTGACCGACATCTGATTCGCGAGATCGCCAACAGTGATGGTCTCGCCGATCTGCACATCACGCACGACAGGGCCGGTTGGGCTCTGGAAACCGTGGGCGTTGCGTTTTTTCAGCTTGGCCTTGCCGCGACCACCACGACGGAAGCCATCGCTTTCTTCGTCGGTAGTACGTGGGGCAACGCGTGGAGCAGGCGCTTTCTCTTTGACCGAGGCACGATGCGGAGCGTTTTTACGCTCGCCGTCGCCACCACCGCTGCGACGATTGTTATCGTCGGCACGTGGTTTATCCGGACGGCGCTGTTCGTTCGGCTTGTTACGAACGTCGGCAGACGGCGCTGGTGCAGCCGCCACAACCGGCGCGCTTTCACGTACTGGCTCGGCAACTGCAGCAGGTGCTGCAACGGCGTCGTTAGTAGCGGATTGAGCAGCAGCAGGCTGGCGACGCGCTTCTTCTTCGGCGCGACGCTTGGCTTCTTCTTCAGCCTTCTGACGTGCAGCATTTTCTACTGCGCGACGTTCTTCCAGTTCGCGTTTGCGCTCGGCTTCGATTTCTTCCGGGCTGCGCTGTACGAAGACTTTCTTCTTGCGCACTTCAACGCTGATGCTTTTGCTGCCAGCAACACGCAGGGTGCTGGTGGTTTTGCGCTGCAATGTAATCTTGCGCGGTTCTTCCACTTTCGCCTTGTGGCTGCTCTTCAAGTGAGTCAGCAAAGACTGCTTCTCACTATCGCTCACACCTTCATCGGCGGCGGTGTGCGGCAGACCTGCCTCACGCATCTGCTGCAACAGGCGCTCTACCGGTGTTTTGACCTCATCGGCCAGTTGTTTCACCGTGACTTGCGTCATGCACTTCTCTCCTCAGGCCGCGCCTAATTACTCGAACCAGTGGGCTCGGGCGGCCATGATCAACTTGCCGGCACGATCATCGTCAATGCCGTCGATGTCGAGCAGATCGTCAATAGACTGCTCGGCCAGGTCTTCGCGGGTAATTACGCCGCGCACCGCCAGTTCCATCGCCAAATCCTTGTCCATACCCTCAAGCGAGAGCAGGTCTTCGGCCGGATGGGCGTCTGCCAGCTTTTCCTCAGTAGCGATGGCTTTGGTCAACAAACGATCCTTGGCGCGAGCGCGAAGCTCGTTGACGGTTTCTTCGTCAAAGCCGTCGATGTTGAGCATTTCTTCCAACGGTACGTAGGCAATCTCTTCCAGGCTGGTGAAGCCTTCATCTACCAGCACCTGTGCCAGGTCTTCGTCGACTTCCAGCTCGTCGATGAAGTTGCGCAGGATGTCGCCGGTTTCTGCTTGCTGCTTAGCCTGGATGTCCGATTCGGTCATCACGTTCAGGGTCCAGCCAGTCAACTGGCTAGCCAGACGCACGTTCTGACCACCGCGACCGATGGCCTGAGCCAGATTGTCTGCGCCAACGGCGATGTCCATTGCATGGGCATCTTCGTCAACGATAATTGCCGCCACTTCAGCCGGCGACATTGCATTGATCACAAACTGAGCCGGATTGTCGTCCCACAGGACGATGTCCACACGCTCACCGCCCAACTCACCCGACACTGCCTGGACGCGCGAACCGCGCATACCGATGCAAGCGCCTTGCGGGTCGATGCGTTTGTCCTTGGAGCGGACCGCGATCTTGGCGCGCGAACCCGGATCACGGGACGCAGCCATTACTTCGATCAGGCCTTCAGCGATTTCCGGCACTTCGATGCGGAACAACTCAATCAGCATTTCCGGCGCAGTACGCGACAGGATCAGCTGCGGACCGCGGTTCTCGGTGCGGATTTCCTTGAGCAGCGCACGCAGACGCACGCCAACCCGGAAGGTTTCGCGAGAAATGATGTCTTCGCGAGCCAGCAACGCTTCGGCGTTGTTGCCCAGGTCGACGATCACGTTGTCGCGGGTCACTTTTTTCACGGTGCCGGAGATGATTTCTCCCAGGCGCTCGCGATAGGCATCAACGACTTGAGCGCGCTCGGCTTCGCGAACTTTCTGCACGATGACTTGCTTGGCAGTCTGTGCAGCGATGCGGCCGAACTCAATGGACTCGATCTTTTCTTCGACTACATCACCAACCTGAGCACCAGGATGCGTTTCTGCAACCTTGCTCGGCCAGGTTTCGATGGCAGGATCGTCCAGGTCAGCTTCTTCGACGACAGTCCAGCGACGGAATGTCTCGTAAGCACCGGTGTGGCGATTGATTTCCACACGCAGATCGACTTCGTCCTCGAAACGTTTTTTGGTAGCAGTGGCCAGAGCCAGCTCCAGCGCTTCAAAAATTACGTTTGCCGGTACGCCCTTTTCATTGGATACCGACTCAACAACCAGCAGTACTTCTTTGCTCATCGTACGCCTCGCCTTTCGCAAGCCATTGGATCCGCGGGATCCGCGTCTCAGTCAAAACTGGGAATAATGTTGGCCTTGTCGATCATATCGATCGGCAACAGGAACTCATGGTCTTCTACCTGCACCACGACGTCCTGCTCTTCTACACCGCGCAGAAGGCCCTGAAAGTTGCGTCGGCCTTCAAAAGGCGAGCGCAGCTTGATCTTCACTTGTTCACCGGCAAATTTTGCAAACTGCTCAATAGTGAACAGCGGGCGTTCCATGCCAGGCGAGGAAACTTCAAGGGTGTATTCAACGGCGATTGGATCTTCAACATCCAGAACACCGCTGATCTGACGGCTGACAATGGCACAATCGTCCACCAGCACGCCGCCCTCTTTATCGATATAAACGCGCAACATTGAGTGGCGACCTTGAGCCGAAAACTCAATACCCCAGCATTCATAGCCTAGGGCCACGACCACCGGGGCCAGCAAGGCCTGCAACTCTTCTAGCTTGCTCGACACCTGAACCCCCTCGTGCATGTATGTGCATGCTGTGCAAAATAAAAAAATGGGCGAAACGCCCATCCTTGAAACGCCGTCGAACAGCGGCGTTGAAAGTGTCCAGCTAACAAAAAGCCCCTTAAAAGGGGCTCCTTAAACTGGTTGCGGGGGCCGGATTTGAACCGACGACCTTCGGGTTATGAGCCCGACGAGCTACCAGACTGCTCCACCCCGCGACAAAGCTGGGGCGGAAGTATACGACCGATCCCTGACAGGGTCAATGTAACCTTCCACCTACAAGAAAGCCCGCAACAGCGGGCTCTCCTGATAATTGGTACCGAGAAGGGGACTCGAACCCCTACACCCTATGGGCACAACCACCTCAAGGTTGCGTGTCTACCAATTCCACCACCTCGGCAATACTACGTTTGAAACCCTTCTTACTTTTGCTCTTGAGCTGGAGGCACGTCAGTCGCTGGAGTAGCCGACTTTTGCTCTTGAAGCACCGGTACATCATCAGAAGCCGGTTGTTGCTTTGGAACTTCCAACACTGCCGGGTTTGGCAAACCTACTTGAGTCAGCTGGTGAGCTTTCTCTTTAGCAAAGTAACCTAACCCTAAGCTGGTTATGAAGAAACCGGCGGCAAGTATAGCAGTAAACTTACTAAGAAAGGTAGAGGAACCTTGGCTTCCGAACACAGTATTTGAAGCACCTGCTCCGAAAGACGCGCCAGCATCCGCACCTTTACCCTGCTGCAGCAATACCAGAGCAACTACGCCCAATGCACCCAGCAGATGAAAAACGACTACGACTGTTTCCAGCATTTTTTCAGTTTCCCGCGGCGCGACAAATCGCACCGAACTCATCTGCATTCAGGGAAGCCCCACCAATGAGCCCCCCATCGATATCCGGCATGCCGAACAGTTCGACCGCATTGGCCGCCTTCACGCTGCCGCCGTATAGAAGCCGCACACCTTGCGCGACCTCAGAATTCTCTGCCGCCAACTGAGCGCGAATGGCTGCATGCACATCCTGCGCTTGTTGCGGCGAAGCAGTCAGCCCAGTACCAATGGCCCAGACCGGCTCGTAAGCGATTACTGCCTTTGCAAAAGCACCAACACCGAGCTCCTCTATGATACTGCCTAGCTGACGCCCGACAACCTCAAGAGTTTTTCCAGCTTCGCGCTCTTCAAGGGTTTCCCCTACGCACAACACCGGAATCAAGCCACATGCCTGTGCCGCTGCGAACTTGCGAATCAGCATTCCGTCCTGCTCGCCCATTATCTGGCGGCGCTCGGAGTGCCCGACAAGCACAAAAGAACAGCCTGCATCCACCAACTGACTCGGCGCAACTTCACCGGTCAACGCACCCTGCATGGATTCCACCGCAGAGTTCTGCGCGCCGACCGAAATCGACTTGCCGTTCAAGCCATCAATCACTTGATTGATATGCAAGCAAGGCGGGAATACCGCTACATCAACATCGCTCGGCAAGGCCAGATGACGAAGGCCATTGATCAGCTCAGCGACGCTGGCGCGGGTACCGTGCATCTTCCAGTTACCAGCTACCATAGGGCGACGCATGCTGTACCTCGTCGGTCAAAGTGGGCGCAGATGTTACCCAACACAATCATGGCTGGCAAGCCGAAATCAGGCAGAAACTTCAGTAACCAGTTTTGCCAGCTCTTCGGCGTAGCCGCGAACCTGTGTTTCGTCCTCGCCTTCGACCATGACCCGCACCAGCGGCTCCGTCCCGGACTTGCGCAACAGCACACGCCCACGACCAGCCATGGCCTGGGTAACGCGCTCGCTGGCCTCTTTGACGGATGAATGATCAAGAGGGCTAGCACCACCGCCGAATCGTACATTGATCAGCACCTGAGGGCACTTGCGCAACGCCTGACGCGATTGCGCCAACCCTTCGGAGCGGGTCTTCAGCGCCATCAATACCTGCAATGCGGCAATGATCGCGTCACCGGTGGTGGTGTGGTCGAAGCAGACAATGTGGCCCGAATTTTCACCACCCACCTGCCAATCGCGCTCCAGCAACTCGGAGATTACGTAACGGTCGCCAACATTGGCCCGCACAAAAGGAATTGCCAGATCCGCCAGGGCCAATTCCAACCCCAGGTTACTCATCAGCGTACCGACCACACCGCCCTGCAACTTGCCGCGCTCATGCAGGTCGCGAGCAATGATGAACAGCAACTCATCACCGTCGACAACTGTACCGGTATGATCAACCATCTGAACGCGGTCACCATCACCGTCAAAGGCGATACCCAAATCAGCATGCTCGGCCAATACGGCTGCTTGCAGCGGCTCCATATGGGTCGAACCGCAATTTTCATTGATGTTCAGGCCGTTAGGATGAGCAGAAAGTACAACGACCTCGGCCCCCAGTTCACGGAATACACTAGGCGCCACCTTGTAGGTCGCGCCGTGGGCGCAGTCGATCACGATCTTCAGGCCCGCGAAGCTGGTGCCGGTCGGGACGCTGCTTTTGCAGAATTCGATATAGCGGCCTGAAGCATCGTTGATGCGCGACACCTTGCCGATCTTGCTCGATTCAACCACGGTCATCGGGGTGTCGAGCAACTCTTCGATCATATGCTCGACTTCATCAGGAAGCTTGGTGCCCTTCCCGGAGAAAAACTTGATGCCATTGTCATCGTGAGGGTTGTGCGAGGCACTGATCACGATGCCCGCTTCGGCCTGGAAGGTACGCGTCAGGTAGGCGATGGCCGGTGTCGGCATCGGGCCCAGGAGCATGACATCAGCACCTGCCGAAGTAAGTCCGGCCTCGAGCGCAGATTCGAACATATAGCCGGAGATCCGGGTGTCCTTACCCACCAATACCTTGCAGGCGCCCATTTTGCGGAACGCCATACCAGCAGCCCAGCCGAGCTTGAGCATGAAGTCAGGAGTAATCGGATATTCGCCGACCCGACCACGAATGCCGTCGGTACCAAAGTATTTCTTAGTCATAAGTACTCCATCATTCTTATTCGGCTGATTCCACTGCAGCGATCATCCGCACCACATCGACGGTTTCGGCCACATCATGGACGCGCAATATACGCGCCCCCTTGACCGAAGCCAGCGCTGCAAGCGCCAGACCACCATACAGACGCTCGCCAATCGGACGATTCAACGCCTGGCCTATCATGCTCTTTCGCGAGACCCCGACCAACAGGGGCCGCCCCAAGGCATGCAGGGCCTCCATATGCTTGAACAAGCTTAGATTGTGCTGCAAGGTTTTTGCGAAGCCAAAGCCCGGATCAAGGATGATCCGGTCCGCTGTAATTCCTACCGATGCACACCGAGCCATGCGCTCAGCGAGAAACTCACCCACCTCTTTCGTGACGTCCTGATACTGCGGATTGTCCTGCATATCGCCCGGTTCACCGAGCATATGCATCAGACAGACCGGCAGGCCAGTGGCCGCGGCCGCATCCAGAGCACCATCGCGCCGCAGCGAGCGCACGTCATTGATCAACCCCGCACCAAGTCGTGCAGCTTCGCGCATGACAGCTGGCGTGGAAGTGTCGACCGAAATAATTACATCCAGCTCGCGGTGTATTCGCTCGACGACCGGAGCTACGCGCTCAAGCTCTTCCAGCGGTGATACCACCCTGGCACCCGGCCGGGTCGATTCGCCACCGACATCAATCAACGTCGCGCCGGCCGCCACCATAGCCTCAGCGTGGCGCAAGGCCGCATCGAGCTGGCTATATTGGCCGCCATCAGAGAAGGAATCGGGAGTGACGTTGAGAATACCCATGACGTGCGTCACGGCTAAATCAAGAACCCGATTGCCGCAAGGCAACCGGGTCGAGGACTGAACAGAAGTCATTTCAAACCTTAAACGTCAGCAGCCGGACCGCCGATCGGTGTTTCCGGACGCGGATCCTGTGCCACCGGAGGAGTTCCGGAGGTACCGGCGCCGCCTGACCAATCGCGAGGCTCACGAGGCGTACGACCCGCCATGATGTCGTCGATCTGATCAGCGTCGATCGTTTCGTACTTCATCAAGGCATCAGCCATGGCGTCGAGCTTGTCACGGTTATCGGTGAGGATCTGCTTGGCCGTGCCGTAGCACTGATCAATGATGCTGCGCACTTCGGAGTCGATCAACTTGGCTGTCTCACCGGAGAAGCTTGTACCCTGACCGCCACCGCCGCGACCGAGGAACACTTCGCCCTCTTCTTCTGCGTACATCAACGGGCCGAGTTTTTCCGACAAGCCCCACTTGGTTACCATGTTCCGTGCAATCTGGCTGGCACGCATGATGTCGTTTGACGCACCGGTGGTGACGCCGTCGAAGCCCAAGGTCATTTCTTCAGCAATACGGCCGCCGTACAACGAGCAGATTTGACTGATCAATGCACGCTTGGACAGGCTGTAGCGATCTTCTTCCGGCAGAAACATGGTCACACCCAGCGCACGACCGCGCGGGATGATCGACACCTTGTAGACCGGGTCATGCTCAGGCACGACGCGCCCAACAATAGCGTGACCTGCCTCGTGGTAAGCGGTGTTCTGCTTCTCTTTTTCGGACATGACCATGGATTTGCGCTCGGCGCCCATCATGATCTTGTCTTTGGCCAATTCGAACTCTTTCATTTCGACGATGCGCTTGCCGGCACGGGCCGCGAACAACGACGCTTCGTTCACCAGGTTAGCCAGGTCGGCACCGGAGAAACCAGGGGTACCACGAGCGATCACAGCCGGAGCGACGTCGTCACCCATTGGCACTTTTCGCATGTGAACCTTGAGAATCTGCTCGCGACCACGGATATCCGGCAGACCGACGACAACCTGACGGTCGAAACGACCCGGACGCAGCAACGCAGGGTCCAGCACGTCCGGACGGTTGGTTGCCGCGATGACGATAATGCCGTCATTCATTTCGAAGCCGTCCATCTCTACCAGCAACTGGTTGAGAGTCTGCTCGCGCTCATCGTGACCACCACCCATCCCAGCGCCACGATGACGACCGACGGCGTCGATTTCATCGATGAAGATGATGCATGGCGCGTGCTTCTTGGCCTGCTCGAACATGTCACGAACACGGCTGGCGCCGACACCCACAAACATTTCGACAAAATCGGAACCAGAAATAGTGAAGAACGGTACTTTTGCTTCACCTGCAATCGCTTTGGCGAGCAACGTTTTACCGGTCCCCGGAGGACCCACCATCAGCACGCCGCGAGGAATGCGACCACCCAGACGTTGAAACTTGCCCGGATCACGCAAAAACTCGACCAGCTCACCGACTTCTTCCTTGGCTTCGTCACAACCGGCAACGTCACCCAAGGTGGTTTTCACCTGATCCTCGGAGAGCAGGCGCGCCTTGCTCTTGCCGAAGCTCATTGGCCCGCCCTTTCCACCGGCGCCGCCCTGCATCTGCCGCATGAAGAACATGAACACGGCGATGATCACCAGGATCGGGAAGCTAGCGACCAGGAGCTGAGTCCAGATGCTTTGCTGTTCAGGCTGCTTGCCTTCGACTACGACATGGTTGTCCACGAGGTCGCCGATCAGACCGTTGTCCTGGATTGCCGGACGAATGGTCTTGAAGCTGTCGCCATCGTTGCGTTTGCCGGTAATCACGTAGCCATCAACCGCTACGCGCTCGACCTTTCCATCCTTGACCTGCTGGATGAAGTCGGAATAGTTGAGGGTCTGCGGCTCGTTAGGGCTGGAGAAGTTGTTCATCACTGTCACCAGGACAGCCGCAATGATCAACCACAGGATCAGATTCTTTGCCATATCGTTCAATTAACTACCCTCTGAAGCAAGCTCCGCTAATGGCGCGCGCTTCGCATGATATTCACCGGCCTAACTTACTACATTACCTACGGCTCTGGCAGGCGCCGTCTGTAACCCTTTGTGAAACACTTTCTACACAATATTCGCTAATGCTCACGGGGCGAAATACGAAAATCCTATCGACCCGCAAAAAAACCTCGATTTACTCACTACGGCCGCGGTAGCCCCAAGCCAGCATGTATTGCTCGCGGGAACTGCCACGGGAAGAGTCCGGCTTGATCATCTGGACCTTGTCGAATTTCTGACGAGCGTCCTTCACGTAAGCATCAAACCCTTCGCCCTGAAACACCTTGATCACGAAATTACCACCCGGCTTGAGTATCCGAGCCGCCAGATCAAGAGCCAGCTCACATAGAAACATGGCTTTTGGCATGTCCACCTCAGGCGTACCACTCATATTGGGGGCCATATCGGAAATCACAAGGTCCACCTGCGAATTACCCACGGCCTCAAGGATCTGAGCGAGCACTTCGTCCTGGGTGAAGTCACCCTGGATGAAAGTCACGTCCGGAATGCTGTCCATTTCCAGGATGTCCGAGGCGATCAGACGCCCCTGACCACCGATCAGCCGACTAGTGACCTGCGACCAGCCGCCGGGCGCCGCACCCAGGTCGACAACGCTCATACCCGGACGGATCAGCTTGTATTTCTCCTGGACCTCCAGAAGCTTGTAACTCGCACGCGAGCGGTAACCATCCTTCTGCGCCTGCTTCACATAGGGATCATTGACATGTCTTTTCAGCCAACCAAGGCTTGTCTTGGAACGCGCCATTGGGCACCTCGATGATAAGGGTCGTGATTAATTGGGCGGATCCACGAACCCTCGGGTAAAATGGCCGCCATTTTACAGAATCCAGACTAAAGGGTCAGATTATGCCGCTCACTCAAGAGCAGAAGAAACAGTACAAATCCATTGGCCACCATCTGAAACCAGTTTTGACTGTGGCTGACAACGGTTTGACTGAAGGTGTGTTAGCCGAACTTGAACGCGCTTTGGCGGATCACGAGCTGATAAAAATCAAGCTCAACATCCTCGATCGCGAGTCGCGCCTGGCGAACATTGCAGAACTGTGCAAGGTCGGCAAAGCGGACCTGGTTCAGGTCATCGGCAAGATGGCACTGATTTACCGCAAGAACTTCAGCGTCAACAAGCAGCTGTCGAACGTCCATCGCTTCAAGTGATGACAAGGGTCAAGGGTGTGCTTCGCGCACCCTGCCACTCCATCCCGGCACCGGCTGCAACACCAGCACCAGCCCGCAAAAGCCCAGAACAAGATAGCTGAACACCTGCCAACGCACGGCATCCGGCCAACCGATACGCACCGCGACATACATCGCACACGCGAACAGCGCCATCATCAGCAGCTGCCCGCGAGTATCGCGCCATAGACTGGCAAGGCCCTCGGCCTGAACCAGCACCAAAGCCTGAAAAATCACACACGCTGCGGCGAACCCCACCATCAGCGCATCAAGCATGCTTGCGATTTCGTCGATCAGCAGCGGTGCCAGGCCAATTTTGCCCAGCACCGGCAGCAGACCGATGTGCAATAGCCACAGACCACCAACCCACAACATCTGAGTCAGCTGCCAAAGCATGGCGCCCGCACGTAGCGGGCGCCTGCGCTTAGATGTGGCGAACTTCGACAATCTCGTACTCGATAACGCCGCCAGGCGTTTTCACGGCAACCACATCACCCTCTTCCTTGGCAATCAAGGCGCGGGCCAATGGCGAGCCGACCGAAATCTTGCCGAGCTTGAAGTCAGCCTCATCCTCACCAACGATGTGGTAAGTGACGCTTTCATCCGTCTCGACGTTGGCGATTTCAACGGTGGTGCCGAAGATCACTTTGCCGGTGTGAGGAATGGTCGTGACATCAATGATCACCGCGTTTTGCATGCGGCCTTCGATGTCGCGGATCCGCGCCTCGACCATACCTTGCTGCTCGCGAGCAGCGTGGTATTCGGCGTTTTCTTTCAAGTCACCCAACTCGCGGGCCGTACCGATGTCCTGGCTGAGCTTCGGACGGACGACCTTGGTCAGGTGAGCGTGTTCTTCTTCCAGGGCTTTAGCGCCCTTGACGGTCATTGGGTATTTGATCATGCCTTCAATCCTGCGTGTAGATCCTGCAAGCGGCGCACGGTCTTCTCGGGACCGAACTTCAGCGCTTCGCAGATAGCTTCGCCAGCAGCAATGGTAGTGGTGCAGTAAATCTTGTGCTGCAAGGCATTACGACGAATGGAATACGAATCAGCGATCGACTGACGACCTTCGGTGGTGTTGATGATCAGGGTGACTTCGTCATTCTTGATCATGTCGACCACGTGCGGACGACCCTCGGTCACCTTGTTCACACGACGCACTTTCAGGCCTGCGGCTTCGATCAGCTTGGCAGTACCGGCAGTGGCGACCACTTCGAAGCCCAAGTTGATCAGATCACGGGCCACGCCTGCAACCAGTGGCTTGTCGTCATCACGCACGCTGATGAACGCGGTACCGCCGGTCGGCAGCACTTCGCTGGCGCCCATTTGGGCTTTGGCAAACGCTTCGCCGAAGGTGTCGCCCACGCCCATCACTTCACCGGTGGACTTCATCTCTGGGCCCAGGATCGGGTCCACGCCAGGGAATTTGGCGAATGGGAACACCGCCTCTTTCACACTGTAGAAGTTCGGAATGATTTCTTTGGTGAAGCCGATTTCCTTCAGAGTTTTACCGGCCATCACGCGAGCCGCGATCATCGCCAGGGAAACACCGATGCACTTGGACACGAACGGTACGGTACGGGAAGCGCGCGGGTTGACTTCGATGACGTAGATGTCTTCGCCTTGCAGCGCCAACTGAACGTTCATCAGGCCGACAACGCCCAGTTCCAGGGCCATTTTCTTGACCTGTTCGCGCATCTCGTCCTGGATGTGTGCAGGCAGCGAGTACGGCGGCAGGGAGCATGCGGAGTCACCGGAGTGAACGCCGGCCTGCTCGATGTGCTGCATGATTGCGCCGATCACTACGTCGGTGCCGTCGCAGACCGCATCCACGTCCATTTCGATGGCGCAGTTGAGGAAGTGGTCGAGCAACACCGGGCTGTCGTTGGACACTTTCACCGCGTCGCGCAGGTAGCGCTTGAGCTCTTCTTCTTCGTAAACGATTTCCATCGCGCGGCCGCCCAGTACGTAGGACGGACGGACCACCAGCGGGTAACCGATCTTGCTGGCCGCACGAATTGCTTCGTCTTCGCTGCGCACGGTGGCGTTTGGCGGCTGACGCAGGTTCAGGCGCTCAACCATTTGCTGGAAGCGCTCACGGTCTTCGGCACGGTCGATGGCGTCAGGGCTGGTGCCGATGATCGGCACGCCAGCTTCTTCCAGGGCACGAGCCAGTTTCAGCGGGGTTTGGCCGCCGTACTGGACGATCACGCCTTTCGGCTTCTCGACGCGGACGATTTCCAGTACGTCTTCCAGGGTGACTGGTTCGAAGTACAGGCGATCAGAGGTGTCGTAGTCGGTGGAAACGGTTTCCGGGTTGCAGTTGACCATGATGGTCTCGTACCCGTCTTCGCGCAGCGCCAGTGCCGCGTGTACGCAGCAGTAGTCGAACTCGATGCCTTGGCCGATACGGTTTGGACCGCCGCCGAGGATCATGATCTTGTCGCGGCCCGACGGCGCTGCTTCGCACTCTTCCTCGTACGTCGAGTAGAGGTAAGCGGTGTCGGTGGCGAACTCGGCCGCGCAGGTGTCAACGCGCTTGTAGACCGGAAAAATCTCAAGTTTGTGACGGTGGCGACGCAGAGCCTTCTCGGTCACGCCCAGCAGCTTGGCCAGACGCATGTCGGAGAAGCCTTTGCGCTTGAGGCGGAACATCAAGTCGCGGTCGATGCTGGCCAGACCCAGGGTCTTGACCTTCTCTTCTTCCTTGATCAGATCTTCGATCTGCACCAGGAACCACGGGTCGATCATGTTCATGCCGAAGATGTCTTCGACCGACAGGCCGGCGCGGAAGGCGTCAGCCACGTACCAGATACGCTCGGCGCCCGGCACGGTCAGTTCGCGCTTGAGCACGCTCATGCTTTCCGGGTTGCTCAGGTCGAGCTTCTCGTCCAGACCGCAAACGCCCACTTCCAGACCGCGCAGGGCTTTCTGCAGGGATTCCTGGAAGGTCCGGCCGATGGCCATGACTTCACCGACCGACTTCATTTGAGTGGTCAGGCGTGCGTCGGCTTTCGGGAATTTTTCGAAGGCGAACCGTGGCAGCTTGGTGACGACGTAGTCGATCGATGGCTCGAAGGATGCAGGAGTAGCGCCGCCGGTGATTTCGTTCTGCAGCTCGTCCAGGGTGTAGCCGATCGCCAGCTTGGCAGCGATACGCGCAATCGGGAAACCAGTGGCTTTCGAGGCCAGTGCCGAAGAGCGAGATACACGCGGGTTCATCTCGATCACGACCATACGGCCAGTGTCGGGGCAGATGCCAAACTGAACGTTGGAGCCGCCGGTTTCCACGCCGATCTCACGCAGTACCGCCAACGAGGCGTTACGCATGATCTGGTATTCCTTGTCCGTCAGGGTTTGTGCCGGAGCAACGGTGATCGAGTCACCGGTGTGCACGCCCATCGGGTCAAAGTTTTCGATGGAGCAGACGATGATGCAGTTGTCCTTCTTATCGCGGACAACCTCCATCTCATATTCTTTCCAGCCGATCAGGGATTCGTCGATCAGCAGCTCTTTGGTCGGCGACAGGTCGAGACCGCGGGCGCAGATTTCTTCGAACTCTTCACGGTTGTAAGCGATACCGCCACCGGTGCCGCCCATGGTGAAGGACGGACGGATGATGCACGGGAAGCCGAGCTTCTCGAGGACCACGTTGGCCTCTTCCATGCTGTGGGCGATACCCGAACGCGGGCAGTCCAGGCCGATGGATTTCATCGCCTTGTCGAAGCGCGAACGGTCTTCAGCCTTGTCGATGGTGTCAGCGTTGGCGCCGATCATCTCTACGCCGAACTTCTCCAGAACGCCTTCGCGCTCCAGATCCAGTGCGCAGTTCAGAGCGGTCTGGCCACCCATGGTCGGCAGCAGCGCGTCCGGACGCTCTTTCTCGATGATCTTGGCAACGGTCTGCCACTTGATCGGTTCGATGTAGGTGGCGTCAGCCATGTCCGGATCGGTCATGATGGTCGCTGGGTTGGAGTTCACCAGGATGACGCGGTAACCCTCTTCGCGCAGGGCTTTACAGGCCTGGGCGCCGGAGTAGTCGAATTCGCAGGCCTGGCCGATCACGATCGGGCCAGCGCCGAGAATCAGGATGCTTTTAATGTCTGTACGTTTTGGCATGGGTTTGTCACTCAAATCCGCAGGTCAGTCGGCAAGCCGTCTTGTTCAATCTTTGAAGTCTTGAGGGGGCCACCGGTGTCGGGACCACCCTCAAGCTTTGCTACATCAAGGCGAGCGATTAGCGTCGCTTGGCCATTTCGCTGATGAAGCGATCAAACAGTGGTGCTACGTCGTTCGGGCCAGGACTGGCTTCAGGGTGACCCTGGAAGCTGAAGGCGCTCTTGTCGGTAAGCTCGATACCTTGCAGGGTGCCATCGAACAGCGATTTGTGGATCGCACGGACGTTGGCTGGCAGGGTCGCTTCGTCTACCGCGAAACCGTGGTTCTGGCTGGTGATCATCACCACACCGGTATCCAGATCCTGGACCGGGTGGTTGGCACCGTGGTGACCGTGACCCATTTTCAGGGTTTTGGCACCGGAGGCCAGGGCCAGCAGTTGGTGACCAAGGCAGATACCGAAGACCGGAATTTCGGTTTCCAGCACATCTTTGATCGCTTGGATCGCGTAGTCGCAAGGCTCCGGGTCACCAGGGCCGTTGGACAGGAACACGCCATCCGGCTTCAATGCCAGCGCTTCAGCCGCTGGAGTCTGCGCGGGCACTACCGTCACGCGGCAACCGCGCTCGACCAGCATACGCAGGATATTCAGTTTGACGCCGTAGTCGTAGGCAACCACGTGGTACGGCAGCTCGGAGGCTTCGATAGTCGCGTGGCTGTCGGTTTTCAAATCCCAGACAGTCGAGCGCCACTCGTATTTCTCTTTGGTGCTGACGACTTTCGCCAGGTCCATGCCTTTGAGGCCAGGGAACCCCTGAGCGGCGGCGATGGCGGCTTCTTCGGAAATGTTGTCACCGGCCATGATGCAGCCGTTCTGCGCGCCTTTTTCACGCAGAATGCGTGTCAGGCGGCGAGTGTCGATACCGGCGATTGCCACAACGTTGTTGGCTTTCAGGTAGTCGGACAGGGACATCGTATTTCGCCAGTTGCTCGCAACCAGCGGCAGGTCACGAATGACCAGGCCAGCGGACCAGACTTGGTTGGACTCGGCGTCCTCTGGCGTGGTGCCGGTGTTGCCGATGTGCGGGTAAGTCAGGGTAACAATCTGTTGGGCGTAGGAAGGATCGGTAAGGATTTCCTGATAGCCGGTCATTGCGGTGTTGAACACCACCTCACCAACGGTTTGACCGTCGGCTCCAATGGCTTCGCCGCGAAAAATGCTGCCATCAGCAAGGGCGAGTATGGCTGGCTTAGTCAAGAAGACCTCCCGTAAATAAAGCCTGAAAGGGCGATCGCAGGTTGTAAAAAAGCGGAGTGACGTATGGACACGTCACCCCGCTTCTTCACCGAATAATTCTGCGCGCTTTTAGTGGACACACTAAAGCTGTAGCTTACAGAAAAAGGCATTTTTGGTCTACCGCCAATGAGCCTTAAAGGCCGGAGAATGCGACAGGACGTCGCTTGGCGTAATAAAACCGGGCCCAAACGCTGTGTTGGAACCCGGTTTCGGGCGCATCTTAACGCAGATCGAGCACGTCTTGCATGTCGTAAAGACCCGGTTCACGACCGTCCAGCCACAACGCAGCACGTACCGCGCCCTTGGCGAAGGTCATGCGACTGGACGCTTTATGCGTGATCTCCAGTCGCTCACCCTCACAGGCGAACAGCACCGTATGGTCGCCGACCACATCACCACCGCGAACAGTGGCAAAGCCGATCGTTTCACGCTCGCGAGCCCCGGTATGGCCTTCACGGCCATACACCGCAACCTTCTGCAGATCACGATCCAGGGCATTTGCGATGACTTCACCCATGCGCAGAGCCGTACCTGAAGGCGCATCGATCTTGTGCCGATGATGAGCCTCGATGATCTCGATATCCGCGTCATCACCCAGCACACGAGCAGCCATGTCGAGCAGCTTCAGCGACAGGTTTACACCGACACTGAAATTGGCTGCGAACACGATCGGAATTTCCTTGCCGGCCTCGGCCAGCAGTTGCTTCTGCGCGGCGTCCAGCCCTGTCGTGCCGATCACCATGGCCTTGCCCGCCTTACGGCAGAACGCCAGGTTTTTCAGCATGACTTCCGGGAGCGTGAAGTCGATCAGCACGTCAAACTCATCAGCCACTGCATCCAGATTGCCGGACAGTGGAACGCCGATCCGCCCCAGCGAGGCCAGCTCACCAGCATCCACGCCAATCAGCGTACTGCCGGGGCGCACGATGGCTGCCGTCAGCCCGGTCAGCGGTGCGCGTTGCTGAACCGCCTCGACCAGAATCTTGCCCATGCGCCCGGCAGCGCCCATCACAGCTATACGTCGCATGCCGACTCCTTACAAATCGCCGAAGAAGCGCTTCACGCCTTCGAACCAACCCGTGGTTTTAGGCGAATGGCTGTTGTCATCTGCCAGCGAGCTACGGAACTCTTCCAGCAGTTCGCGCTGACGACGCCCCAGATTGACCGGGGTTTCGACCGCCACTCGGCACATCAAGTCACCAGCACCGCCACCGCGCACTGGCGCAACGCCCTTGCCGCGAACACGGAACTGCTTGCCGGTCTGAGTCCCTTCAGGGATTTTCAGTTTGACTCGACCATCGAGGGTCGGAATCTCCAGCTCACCACCCAGCGCAGCATCGACAAAGCTGATTGGAACTTCGCAGAACAGGTGCTTGCCGTCGCGCTGGAAGATCGCGTGCTCACGCACGTTGATCACCACGTACAGGTCGCCAGTCGGACCACCCTGAGCCCCCGCCTCGCCTTCGCCGGACAGACGAATTCGATCACCGGTATCGACGCCGGCCGGCACTTTCACCGAGAGGGTTTTGTACTCTTCGACACGACCTTGACCGTCGCACGAGTCGCACGGATCGGAAATGATCTTGCCCTGGCCATGGCAGCGCGGGCATGTCTGCTGCACCGAGAAAAAGCCCTGCTGCATACGGACTTGACCGATACCGCCACACGTCGGGCAAGTGATCGGCGAGGAACCTTTCTTGGCACCCGAACCGTCGCACGGCTTGCAGTTGACCAATGTCGGAACACGGATATTCACGGTCGTACCGCGCACCGCTTCTTCCAGATTCAGTTCCAGGGTGTAACGCAGGTCGCTGCCGCGCTGAGCGCCGCCACGAGAACCGCCGCGACCGCCACCGAAGAAGTCACTGAAGACATCACCAAAAATGTCGGAGAAGTTCTGACCGCCAAACCCGGCACCGCCGCCGCCCATGCTCGGATCGACACCGGCATGACCATACTGGTCGTAGGCCGCACGCTTGCTGGAATCGGACAGGACTTCGTAGGCCTCGTTGGCCTCCTTGAACATATCTTCCGACGCTTTGTCATCGGGATTACGGTCCGGGTGGTGCTTCATCGCCAGGCGACGGTAGGCCTTTTTCAGGTCTGCTTCGCTTGAGCCACGCTCAACACCCAATACTTCGTAATAGTCACGCTTTGCCATAAGTCTTTGCACTCTTAAGGACGTCCGGCAAACCTCTCCTGAGCCTTGCCAAACTCGTTGAGCCCCAATACAGGCCCGGACCCAACTCACGTCAATTCAACGATCCTGGTCTTTGATTCGATGCGGTACTTTCAGCTCGAAAAGCAGGAGCATTCCCGGCCATACCGCCAACACACGAGCCTTGTCGCATGCTGTAAAAATTCGCTAACTCCAGACACGCCAACGCGGGAGCAAGCCCCCGCGCGGCGACATCCTACCAGTCACTGCCTAAAGGCAGTCAACCGGCCGACCAACAACTTACTTGTGGTCTTTGACTTCTTCGAACTCAGCGTCGACGACGTCGTCAGCCTTCTCAGCCGATTCGCCTTGCGGTGCAGCACCTTCAGCAGGTTGAGCCTGCTCGGCGTACATCTTCTGCGCTACTGGAGCGGAGACTTTCGACAGCTCTTCAACCTTGGCTTCGATCGCGGCCTTGTCGTCGCCTTTGACTGCGGCTTCCAGCGCAACAACAGCAGCTTCGATTGCAGTCTTCTCTTCAGCTGTCACTTTATCGCCAGCGTCTGCGACCATTTTGCGAGTCGAGTGAACCAGCGCATCGCCCTGGTTGCGAGCGGTTGCCAGCTCTTCGAACTGACGATCTGCGTCGACGTTGGCTTCAGCATCGCGAATCATCTGCTGAATCTCTTCCTCGGACAGACCGGAGTTGGCCTTGATCACGATCGACTGAGTCTTGCCGGTAGCCTTGTCTTTGGCGCCTACGTGCAGAATGCCGTTGGCGTCGATGTCGAAGGTCACTTCAATTTGTGGCACACCACGTGGTGCTGGTGGAATCTCGGCCAGGTCGAACTTGCCCAAAGACTTGTTCTGAGCGGCTTGCTTACGCTCACCTTGCAGCACGTGAATGGTCACAGCGCCCTGGTTGTCGTCGGCAGTCGAGAACACTTGCGATTTCTTGGTAGGAATCGTGGTGTTTTTCTCGATCAGCGCGGTCATCACGCCGCCCATGGTTTCGATACCCAGAGTCAGCGGGCTAACGTCCAGCAGCAGAACGTCTTTCACATCACCGGCCAATACTGCGCCCTGGATAGCAGCACCCATGGCAACCGCTTCGTCCGGGTTCACATCTTTACGCGCTTCTTTACCGAAGAACTCGGTCACCAGCTTCTGAACCAGTGGCATACGGGTCTGACCGCCGACCAGGATCACGTCGTTGATGGCGCCAATGTCGATGCCGGAGTCTTTCAGAGCGATGCGGCAAGGTTCGATGGTGCGTTGAACCAGGTCTTCTACCAGCGCTTCGAGCTTGGCGCGGGAGATTTTCACGTTCAAGTGCTTAGGACCGGTGGCGTCTGCAGTGATGTACGGCAGGTTCACGTCGGTCGAATTGCTCGAAGACAGTTCGATCTTGGCTTTTTCAGCGGCTTCTTTCAGGCGCTGCATGGCCAGCGGATCACCTTTAAGGTTCATGCCGCTTTCTTTCTTGAATTCATCAACCAAGTAGTCGATCAGACGAATGTCAAAGTCTTCACCGCCCAGGAACGTGTCACCGTTGGTGGCCAATACTTCGAACTGGTGCTCGCCATCGACTTCAGCGATTTCGATCACGGAAACGTCGAAAGTACCGCCGCCCAAGTCGTAAACGATCACGGTGTGATCGCCCTTCGCCTTGTCCATACCGTATGCCAGAGCGGCTGCGGTTGGTTCGTTGATGATACGTTTTACGTCCAGGCCCGCAATGCGGCCGGCGTCTTTGGTGGCTTGACGCTGGCTGTCGTTGAAGTAGGCCGGAACAGTGATCACCGCTTCGGTCACTGGCTCGCCGAGGTAGTCTTCGGCGGTCTTCTTCATTTTCTTCAGAATTTCAGCCGAGATTTGTGGCGGCGACATTTTCTGGCCGTTCACTTCAACCCACGCATCGCCGTTATCAGCCTTGGCGATTTTGTACGGGACCATCTTGATGTCTTTCTGTACGACTTCTTCGTCGAACTTACGACCGATCAGACGCTTCACCGCATACAGGGTGTTGTGCGGATTGGTCACAGCCTGACGCTTGGCCGATTGACCAACGAGGATTTCACCATCGTTGGCGTAAGCGATGATCGACGGCGTGGTACGCGTGCCTTCAGCGTTTTCAATAACTTTGGCTACGCCGTTTTCAAGCACGGAGACGCAGGAGTTGGTAGTCCCCAGGTCGATACCGATAATTTTGCCCATGTTCACTCTCCCGAAACTTTGGATTTGGTTGCCGCAGCAGTGGTGGCTAACTGCGGTAGCACTTAAACGCTTGACTTCTAAATGGGGGCCTTGCGGCTAATTTCAAGCCTGCTCGTCAATCGAAGGCGAAACCGGTGCCGGCGCCTTGCTGACCACGACCATGGCCGGGCGCAGCAGGCGACCGTTGAGCTGATAGCCCTTCTGGAACACCTTGAGCACGCTGTTCGGCTCGACGTCGGCGCTTTCCTGCATGGCCATTGCCTGATGCTGAACGGCGTTGAACGGTTCGCCATGCGGATCGATCGCTTCCAGCTGATAACGCTTCAGGGTGTCCTGGAACATTTTCAGGGTCAGCTCGATGCCTTCGCGCATTGGACGTATGCTTTCGTCGTCCGGGCTGGACAACTCCAGACCACGCTCCAGGCTGTCGATGATCGGCAACAAGTCACCGGCGAATTTCTCCAGTGCGAATTTGTGAGCCTTTTCTACATCCTGCTCGGCGCGACGGCGGACGTTCTGCAGATCAGCCGCTACACGCAAAGCCTGATCATGAGCGCCAGCCAATTGCTCTTCGAGCACTTGAACACGAGCCGCCAGTTCATCACCCGAGTCCTGGGCAGCCTGATCGGCGTCTAGATTTTGCGTATCCACTGTCTGTTCGTCAGCCATAGATTTCTCCTTTCAATATCGTCCGCGAGCTCAACTCGCGCTTCTGCCCAGCTATATGGGGCCGCAAAATTCAGCTTCAAGGGGCGCTTATTTATTAACCCTACAAAAAACACTGCATTGTCATTCCCAGGCGCACTAAGGATTTCGTCGGATCAAGCAAATCGAGCTAAGGGAGGGCATTGTCAGCCAGAAACAAAACACTGTATAAATAACCAGACCTAAAGCCTGGGAGCGGCCTTTATGCTGGTGCACCTGTCCGTACATAACTACGCCATCGTTGAACATCTCGATCTCGAACTCGATCGCGGGATGAGCGTGATCACTGGGGAAACCGGCGCCGGCAAGTCGATCATGCTCGACGCCCTCGGCCTGACCCTGGGCGATCGCGCCGACAGCGGCGTGGTTCGCCCCGGCGCCGACAAGGCCGATATCCTGGCAACCTTCGATCTGGTCGATATTCCAGAAGCCAGTGCCTGGCTGGCCGAGCGTGACCTGGAGAGCGACGGCCCGTGCATTCTGCGCCGGGTGATCACCGCCGAAGGGCGCTCGCGTGGCTACATCAACGGCACGCCCTGTCCCCTCGGCGACCTCAAAGCCCTGGGTGAACTGCTGATCGATATCCACAGCCAGCATGAACATCAATCCCTGCTCAAGACCGACACGCATCGCCGCCTGCTCGACGAGTACGCGGGAGCAACGGACCTTGCCCGTCAGGTACACCTGGCCGCCCAACGCTGGCGCCAGACCCGCCAGGAGCTGGAACGCCTTTCCAATTCCGGCGATGAGCAGCGCGCTCGCCATCAATTGCTCAGTTATCAACTCGAAGAGCTGGAAAACCTCGGCCTCGGCGAAAGTGAGCTAGAGCAGCTGGAACAGGAACACAAGAACCTGACCAACGCCGAAACCCTGCTGGGCATTTGCCGGCAAGTGGTCGAACAATGCAGCGAAAGTGATTCCGGGAATGTGCTGAACGCCCTCACCGCCAGCCTCAATCGCCTTTCGAGCGTCAACAATTCGATTGGGGCCCTGGGTGAAGCCAGCAGCCTGCTGACCAGTGCACAGATCCAGGTTGAAGAAGCCGTGGGAGAACTGAATCGCTTCCTTGATAACTTCGATGCCGATCCAGCGCGCCTTCAGTACCTGGAGGAACGCCTTGATGCGATCTATACCATGGCGCGCAAACACCGCATCCAGCCGACTGAAGTGGCCGAGATGCAGCAGCGTTTGCTGGATGAAATTGAAACCCTGAATGCCAACGACGAATCCATCGAGCGACTGAGCGATGAACTGGCCTCCTATGCCCGTCATTATCAGGAGAAGGCTCGTGAGCTGAGCGATTTGCGTCATCAGGCGTCGAGCAGCCTGGCTTGCGCCGTAGAGCAGGAAATCCAGCGACTGGGCATGCCCGGCGGGCGCTTCACCATCGAACTGCGCCCCAACAGTAGCGATGAACTGCTACCCAATGGCCTTGAGCAGGTAGAGCTGCTGGTGAGTGCTAACCCGGGCCAACCGTTGAAAGCGCTGGCAAAAGTGGCATCCGGCGGCGAATTGTCACGGATCAGCCTGGCAATTCAAGTGATCACCGCGCAGACCTCCCGCGTACCGACCCTGGTGTTCGACGAAGTGGACGTGGGCATCGGCGGCCCGACCGCCGAAATCGTGGGCCAATTGCTGCGTCGACTTGGGGAGCGCGGGCAGGTATTGACGGTAACTCACTTGCCGCAAGTTGCAGCGCAGGGACATCAACATCTATTCGTACACAAAGTGCGCGGCGAAGATGCCACTCACACAGCCGTCTCCAAGCTGAGCAAGAACGATCGTGTTGAAGAAGTGGCGCGGATGCTGGGAGGCATCGACCTTACAAAGGAATCTCTGGCTCATGCCAGGAAAATGGTCGTCACCGCGAAAATTTAAGACCAGCAGAAAGCACGAAGGCGACCCAGGGGTCGCCTTCGCTCGTTTCGCGAACCTTAAGTTCGCGCGACATGCTTACTTTTTCTTGCGTACGTACAGTACAAGGTTGTGATCAACCATCTCGAAGCCATACTTGTCGACGATTGCCTTCTGCAGTCGCTCGATTTCTTCGTCGAAGAATTCGATCACTTCACTGGTCTCGACGTTGACCATATGGTCGTGATGCTTGCCGTCGTCCAGTTCGAAGACCGCATGGCCCCCGTCGAAGTTGTGCCGCACCACAAGGCCTGCTGCCTCGAACTGGGTCAGGACACGGTAAACCGTGGCCAGACCGACGTCCTCACCAGCCTCCATCAGCGCCTTGTAGACGTCCTCGGCACTCATGTGGCGTTGCTCGGCGGAATCGAGCATTTGCAGAATTTTGACCCGTGGAAGGGTCACTTTGAGGCCGGCTTTGCGTAGTTCGCTATTTTCAACCATGGTCAGCTTTCTCGCGATGCTGCTTCGCAGCTTCTCTTAATGCGGGTATGATCGGCGTTTACGTTGTCCCAGCCAAGATAGTGGAAGTCGCCCACCGATGCAAAACACCAAGCTCTTGCTAACCAGTTTCACCTTTGTGGGACTGCTCGCACTCGCCGGTTGTTCATTCCCCGGGGTTTACAAAATCGACATCCAGCAGGGCAATGTCGTCACGCAGGACATGATAAACCAGTTACGCCCGGGAATGACCCGCAAGCAAGTACGGTTTATCATGGGCAACCCTCTGTTGACCGACACGTTCCATGCCGATCGCTGGGATTATCTGTACAGCCTGCAACCGGGTGGCGGTGAACGCCAACAGGAACGCATTAGCGTTATCTTCAACCCAAATGACCAGCTTGTCAGCCTCTCTGGTGATTTCATGCCAGGCGTGAGCCGCGACGAAGCCATTCTCGGCAAGGACAGCGGCGCTTCAGTTGCTGCGCCAGCAGAAAACGCCGAGAAGCCGAAACCAGAAAAACCGGTCAAGCCAGGTTCGTTGCTGGACCAGATCCAGAAGGATGTCGACGGTGTAGAAACCGTTCCAGTCCCGACTCCAGAACCTCTGGAAACCTCGCCGCAATAGTTTGCGACGCAATAAAAAACCCGGCATGTCCGGGTTTTTTTATTGTCCAGCATTTGAGCGAATCACTGATTCCGGGTTTTGGCCTCAGCAGCCTTGGCTGCGCGCAACCGACGAACTTCTTTCGGATCAGCCAGCAATGGCCGGTATATCTCGATGCGATCTCCAGCCTGGGCAAGATGCCTGTCCGGATCAGCGATCACTTTACCGAAGATCCCCACCGGACAACTGGCCAGATCCAGCTCCGAAAACGCCTCGCCGATGCCTGACTTCAGCAAAGCCGCCCGCACGGTTATTCCTGCTGGAACCGTCACCGAGAGAAGCACCTGACGATCAATGGCGGCATACACCACCTCAACGTCGATCACGGCCTCAACCATGCATCTGCTTGGCGCGTTGGCAGAAGGCATCCACCAGCGTATTGGCCGCCTGATTGAACAACGGCCCCAGGGTCGCGCGGACAATCGGCCCGGCGTAATCGAACGACAGGTCCAGGCTGATCTTGCAGGCTTTCTCGCCCAACGGCTTGAACACCCAGACGCCATGCAATTGATTGAACGGGCCTTCCTCGAGGTTCATCTCGATCGAATGCCCAGGCACCAGCGTGTTGCGCGTTACAAAATGCTGGCTGAGACCGCCCTTGGCCACGCCGACGCTAGCGCGCATATGTTCAGGAGAACTCTCCAGGACTTCGGCCGAGGAGCACCACGGCAGGAATTCCGGATAACGGGTCACGTCGTTGACCAGGTCATACAGCGCTTGTGCCGGGTACGGCAGCAGGGCCGAACGTTGAATGTGTGTCGTCATGTCAGCGTCACTTCCACAGCTGGGCGGCAAACACTACGAGAATGCCGATGGGCGCCACATAGCGCATCAAGAACAAGGACAGGGCGAACAACACCGGGCTGCGGATCGACAACTCGTCTCGTACCGCTTCACGCCCCATCACCCAGCCTGCAAACACCACGAAACACAAACCACCGAGTGGCAACATGATCCGCGAGGTGAAGAAATCAATCACACCAAAGAAGTCCAGGCCACCGGCCGCACCCCATTGATAGAGGTGGAACACCCCGCCTTCGTTCACGAAAAATTTGGCTTCCTTCCAGATATTGAAGGAAAACACCGTGCCCAGACCGACAAACCAGCAGATAAATGCCAGCCAGAAGGTGACCCACGCGCGGCTGACTTTCGTGCGTTCAACCAGGTAAGCCACCATCGGCTCAAGCAGGGAAATCGCCGAACTCCAGGCAGCAATCGCTACGAGCACGAAGAACACTACGCCCATCAACTGACCAAACGCTACGTTACCGAAGGCAAAGGGCAGACTGACGAACATCAGGCCAGGACCTTCGCTTGGGTTCAGACCGCCAGCGAACACAATCGGAAACAACGCCAGACCGGCCACCAGAGAAACGAAGGTATCGAGCAGTGCCACGCCGACGATGGTACCGGAAATCGATGAGTTCTTTGGCATATAAGCGCCGTAAATCATGATCGAACCGACGCCCACGCTCAGAGAAAAAAACGCGTGCCCCATGGCGGGCAGCAAGCCGTCGAGTACTTTTTCCGGGCGGAAGTCGAACATGAAATGCACGCCTTCCATGAAATGCCCGGTAGTCATGCTGTAACCCAGCAGAACAATCACCATCACAAACAGCAGCGGCATCATGATCCGCAAGCTGCGCTCCAAACCTGCAACCACGCCTTTGGCGATCACCACGGCCGATAGCAGCATAAAAATCGTGTGCCAAAGTGTCAGGCGCCACGGATCAGCAATGACATTGCCAAAGTACGCGCCGACCTGGTCGGGCGTTGCACCCTGGAAGTCGCCACGGCCCATGTCGATGATGTAATCCAGAGACCAGCCGCCCACCACACTATAGAAAGACAGGATCAGCAATGCCGTGATCATCCCGGCGAATGCGCCCCAGGACCATTTACCCGAGTGCCCGGCTTCCAGCGCCAATACCTTCAAGGCGTTGGCCGGGCTTTGACGTGCACGACGGCCGATCAGGGTTTCGGCCAGCATGACCGGCACACCGATCAGCGCGATACAGGCCAGGAACATCAGCACGAAGGCGCCGCCGCCGTAGACGCCGACCATGTACGGGAATTTCCAGATACTACCCAGGCCCACGGCCGAACCCGTCGCGGCGAGTATGAAGACCCAGCGGCTAGCCCAACTGCCGTGGACAGAAACCTTGTCTGTCGACATCGTTATCACGCCCAAGCGTTCAAAAAAGAGGCCGCATTGTCCGGGATTCAATCAACCTGCTCAAGCACGTAGCGATACCGTAGCCGACTCGCGTGCAACTCCCTATAATGCCGCCCCTATGGCTAAACAGAAGAAACACCCAACAGGGACCATCGCGCAAAACAAAAAGGCGCGACACGATTACTTCATCGAGCATAAGTTCGAGGCTGGTCTGGTCCTGGCCGGCTGGGAAGTAAAAAGTCTGCGGGCAAGCAAGCTACAACTGGTTGACAGTTACGTACTGCTCAAGGATGGCGAAGCCTGGCTGCTCGGCAGCCACATTACGCCGCTGATGACCGCCAGCACCCACGTCATCGCTGATCCGACCCGCACCCGAAAATTGCTGCTCAACCGGCGCGAGCTGGAAAAGCTGGCCACGGCCGTGCAGCAAAAAGGTTATGCCTGCGTGTGCCTGTCCTGGTACTGGAGCAAGCACATGGTCAAGTGCGAGATCGCCCTGGGCAAGGGTAAGAAGGAATACGACAAGCGTGATACCGAACGCGAACGCGACGCCGGTCGCGAGTTGCAGCGTGCGGTGCGCAACAAGGGCAAGGAAGATTAATCTTTCAGCCTGAGCGTTGTGGCGCTAGCGAAAAGATCGCAGCCTGCGGCAGCTCCTACATAGATCGCGTATCCATGTAGGAGCTGCCGCAGGCTGCGATCTTTTGTTTCAAACAATCACATCCCCTTGCGCCGCTCCGCCCGAGCCATGCGCTGTACTTCTTGACGCACTTCTTCCAGCACTTCCTGCACGTACAAAATGTGTCGGCTGGAGACTTCCCGTGCCTGCTCGGCCCTTCCTTCAATAATCGCCAGGTACAACTCCCGGTGTTGCGTGATAAGCATGTCGCGAGTTTCTGTACGCTGCTTGTACATCCCGCCGATATTGGTCACCACGTTGCGTTTGAGCAGATCGAACAAGCCGCGAATGGTGTGCAGCAACACCGCGTTGTGACTGGCTTCAGCAATTGCCAGGTGGAATTTCGCATCCGCCGCCCCCTCTTCCGCCCGACTTACCTCGTCGTGACGCGTATAGCAGTCCTGCAATTCGTTGAAGGCCGCGGTCAATCGCTCGCGATCAACGTCCGTAGCACGCATGGCCGCGTAATAGGCGCAGGAAGCTTCCAGGGTGTGACGAAATTCCAGCAGATCGCGCTGCGCTTCAGGGTTGCTTTCCAGCAAATGCAGCAGCGGATCGCTGAAGGTTGACCCCAGCGACTCCACCACATAATTGCCGCCACCCTGGCGACTGACCAGCAAGCCCTTGGCCGCCAGTTTCTGAATCGCTTCGCGCAACGAAGGGCGTGACACGCCGAACTGCTCGGCCAACGCACGTTCGGCCGGCAAGCGCTCACCCGCCTTCAGCGTGCCCTCGAGAATCATCCCCTCGAGCTGCTCGACAATATCGTCAGACAAACGGCGCTGACGAATTTGATCAAACCCCATAACTCAATTCTCCACGATCCCGACGGCTCGCCGGGGTCTCTATTCTGGCCTATCAGGGCTGTGTCAGCACCTGCCAGACGGCATTTGGTCGAGCGGACCAGATGACTTCTGCACCGCGTATTCGACAAAAGTTTTAGAGCGGCAAATTGACACGCCGCCTACAAGGCTTTTACCCTAGCCAACAGCGATTGTAAATTGGTATTACCAATTACCCAAGAACGCTGACCAGTGCCTGACCAACAACAATTAGGGGCCACCCCATATGCAAACCTGGCAACAGCTCTATTCTCCGCTCGGCAGTCTCGGCGTGTCCGCACTCGCGGCCGTTATCCCCATCGTGTTTTTCTTCCTGGCATTGGCCGTGTTCCGACTCAAAGGACACGTGGCCGGCAGCATCACGCTGGCCTTGTCGATTGCCGTGGCGATCTTCGCCTTCCAGATGCCCGTCGACATGGCCTTCGCCGCCGCCGGCTATGGTTTCGCCTACGGTCTGTGGCCGATTGCCTGGATCATCGTGGCGGCGGTATTCCTCTACAAACTGACGGTCAAGAGCGGTCAGTTCGAAGTGATCCGCAGCTCGGTGCTGTCGATCACCGACGACCAGCGCCTGCAAGTGCTGCTGATCGGCTTCTGCTTCGGCGCCTTCCTGGAAGGTGCCGCCGGTTTCGGTGCGCCGGTCGCGATTACCGCCGCACTGTTGGTAGGACTGGGCTTCAACCCGTTGTACGCCGCGGGCCTGTGCCTGATCGCCAACACCGCACCGGTCGCTTTCGGTGCCTTGGGGATTCCGATCATTGTCGCCGGGCAAGTTACCGGTATCGACGCGTTCAAGATCGGCGCCATGACGGGCCGCCAACTGCCGCTGCTGTCGCTGTTCGTGCCGTTCTGGCTGGTGTTCATGATGGATGGCCTGCGCGGCGTTCGCGAAACCTGGCCGGCAGCACTGGTGGCCGGCTTGAGCTTTGCCATCACCCAATATTTCACATCGAACTTCATCGGCCCGGAACTGCCGGACATCACCTCGGCCCTGGTCAGCCTGATTTCCCTGACACTGTTCCTGAAAGTCTGGCAACCGAAACGCGCCGCAGGTCAACACATCGTCGGTGCCGTCTCGGCTTCCGTGGTGAGCGCCAGCGCTGGCGGTTTCGGCCTGCCGCGCAGCACCGTGGCTTCGCCCTACAGCCTCGGTGAAATTCTCAAAGCCTGGTCACCCTTCCTGATCCTCACCGTGCTGGTGACCATCTGGACCTTGAAACCCTTCAAGGCGATGTTTGCCGCTGGCGGGTCGATGTACAGCTGGGTGTTCAACTTCGCGATCCCGCACCTGGACCAAATGGTGATCAAGGTCGCACCGATCGTGGCCGCTCCGACCGCTATCCCGGCGGTGTTCAAACTCGACCCGATTTCCGCGACCGGCACGGCGATTTTCTTCTCCGCGCTGATCTCGATGCTGGTACTGAAGATCAATGTAAAAACTGGTCTTACCACTTTGAAAGAGACCTTCTACGAGCTGCGCTGGCCGATTCTGTCCATCGGTATGGTGCTCGCCTTTGCCTTCGTCACCAACTACTCGGGCATGTCTTCGACCATGGCTCTGGTACTGGCCGGCACCGGCGCAGCCTTCCCGTTCTTCTCGCCGTTCCTCGGCTGGTTGGGTGTGTTCCTGACCGGTTCCGATACCTCGTCCAACGCACTGTTCAGTTCGCTGCAAGCGACCACTGCGCACCAGATCGGCGTCAACGATGTGTTGCTGGTTGCGGCGAACACCAGCGGTGGCGTGACCGGCAAGATGATCTCGCCACAATCGATCGCCGTGGCCTGCGCCGCGACCGGCCTGGTAGGCAAGGAATCGGATCTGTTCCGCTTCACCCTCAAGCACAGCCTATTCTTCGCAACGATCGTCGGCCTGATTACCTACATCCAGGCCTATTGGCTCACTGGCATGTTGGTGCACTAGGGACTACAGAAAACACCGAAAAAACCGACGCCGGACCACGATTCCGGCGTCAGCTATTCACAACCCGGTCTGTAAGGCTGCTGAAAGCTTGCCTCTCTATATTCAGCAGCCTCAACAGACGGATAACCGGGACCACCCGGAGACACGCCTGATGAGCGAGCTTTTTTACAACGCAGTGCCGAATGCGACCCGCGTCGCCCCGCCACTGCCCGAGCCTCGGCAATACCCCAGCGAGAAACCGTCACGGGTCTACCTGTTCGGAACCTGCGTGGTGGATTTGTTCTACCCTGAAGCCGGGATGGACGCGATTCACTTGCTGGAACGCGAAGGCATTTATGTCGAGTATCCGCAGGGGCAAAGCTGCTGCGGGCAACCGGCCTACACCTCGGGTTACACCGAGCAGGCGAGGACCGTGGCACGCTCGCAACTGGCGCTGTTTGCCGGGGACTTTCCGGTGGTGGTGCCATCGGGATCGTGTGCCGGGATGTTGCGCGAACACTACGCCGACTTGTTCAAGGACGAGCCGGACACGCTGAAACAGGTTCAGGCGCTGGCTGCCCGGACTTATGAACTGGCCGAGTTTCTGTTGTTTGTCTGCCAGGTGCAGCTCAAGGACAGTGGCGAGCCAGTCAAAGTAGCGTTGCACACGTCGTGCTCGGCACGCCGTGAGATGAACACCCACTTGCATGGCCGCGAGTTGTTGGCGCAGCTGAGCAATGTGGAGCGAGTCGACCACAACCATGAAAGTGAATGCTGTGGCTTCGGTGGGACTTTCAGCGTCCGTATGCCAGACATTTCCGGCGCGATGGTGGCTGACAAGACCCGCTCGTTGAAGGAATCCGGCGCGCACAAGGTACTCAGTGCCGACTGCGGTTGCCTGATGAACATCAACGGCTCGCTGGAGAAACAGCAGGAAGCGTTGCGCGGCCAACACCTGGCCAGTTTCCTCTGGCAGCGAACCGGAGGTGTTCAATGAACGCTTCCGCAATTATTCCTACGGTTGCCGTGGAAGAAGATTTTCGCACCCGGGCTCACAAGGCGTTGGGTGACAAGCAACTGCGAAATAACTTTCGCACGGCGATGGATTCGTTGATGACAAAACGGGCAGCGTCCTTCAGCGATGCCCACGAAAGAGAACATTTGCGAGTGCTGGGCAATGCTGTCCGCGCCCGTGCTTTATCCAAGTTGCCCGACCTGCTCGAGCAGCTTGAACAGAACCTGACCCGCAACGGTGTGACAGTGCACTGGGCGGAAACGGTAGACGAGGCCAATGGCATCGTCCTCTCGATCATCCGCGCTCACGAGGGGCGGCAAGTGATCAAGGGCAAATCGATGGTCAGCGAAGAGATGGAAATGAATCACTTCCTCGCTGAACAGGGCATTGAATGCCTGGAATCGGACATGGGCGAGTACATCGTCCAGCTCGACCACGAGAAGCCTTCACACATTATTATGCCGGCGATCCACAAGAATGCCGGTCAGGTCGCGTCCTTGTTCCACGACAAACTTGGCGTGGAATACACCAAGGACGTTGACCAACTCATTCAGATCGGTCGCAAAGTCTTGCGGCAGAAATTCTTCGAATCGGACATCGGCGTCTCCGGCGTCAACTTCGCCGTGGCCGAAACCGGCACCTTGCTGCTGGTGGAAAACGAAGGCAACGGGCGCATGACCACCACCGTGCCGCCGGTGCACATCGCCGTCACCGGCATCGAAAAAGTCGTGGAAAACCTGCGCGATGTGGTGCCGCTGCTGTCACTGCTGACCCGCTCAGCCCTCGGCCAGCCGATCACCACCTACGTCAACATGATCTCCGGCCCGCGCAAGGAACATGAACTCGACGGCCCTCAGGAAGTGCACCTGGTATTGCTCGACAACGGTCGCAGCCAGGCCTTCGCCGACAGCGAATTGCGCCAGACCCTGAACTGCATCCGCTGCGGCGCCTGTATGAATCATTGCCCGGTCTACACTCGAATCGGCGGCCACGCCTATGGGGAGGTTTACCCTGGGCCTATCGGAAAAATCATCACCCCGCACATGGTCGGCCTGGCGAAAGTCCCGGACCACCCGAGTGCCTCGTCGCTGTGTGGCGCCTGCGGTGAAGTCTGTCCGGTAAAAATTCCGATTCCGGCACTGTTGCGTCGCCTACGGGAAGAGAACGTCAAAGCCCCGGACAGCCCTCATCAAGTGATGCGTGGCCAGGGCAGCAAGTACTCGCGCAAAGAACGGTTTATCTGGAATGCCTGGGCGAAGCTCAACAGTTCACCCACGCTTTATCGACTGTTCGGCTTCTTCGCCACTCGGTTGCGCATGCTGGCGCCGAGCAACATCGGCCCCTGGACGCAAAACCACAGCGCACCGAAACCCGCTGCCCGCTCACTGCATGACATGGCCCGCGAGCATTTGGCCAAACAGGGAGATCGCTGATGAGCGCCAAGCAAAATATCCTCGCCAAGTTGCGGAACAGTCTGACGGGGACCACACCGGTGCCTGACGAGTTCGACGTCGAACTGGTGACAGCGCCCTACACCTACACCGCCGAGCAACGCATCCCGCAGCTGCGCAAACTGATGGAAGCGGTGCACACCGAAATCCACCTGACGTCCGCCGAAGGTTGGCCTTCGTTGCTTGCTCAATTGTTGCGGGACCGTCAGTTGCCGAGTTTGTTGATTGCACCGACGACGCCTCACGGTCAACGTATCACTCAGCACTGGGCGAAAAATCCTGATCTGCCAACGCTCAAATCCTACGACCGTCCGGTTGAAGAATGGAAGACAGAATTGTTCAACGACACGCCGGCCAGCCTGACCGGCACCCTCGGCGCAATCGCCGCCACAGGTAGCCTGATTCTCTGGCCGACGCGGGAAGAACCGCGCCTGATGAGCCTGGTGCCGCCAGTGCATTTCGCCCTGCTCAAGGCCAGTGGAATCCGCGACAACTTCTATCAAGTGCAGCAGGAATTCGAGTGGGCCCAAGGCATGCCGACCAACGCCCTGCTGGTGTCCGGCCCGTCGAAAACCGCCGACATCGAGCAGGTCCTGGCCTACGGCGCTCACGGTCCGAAAGATCTCGTGGTCATGATCCTGGAGGACCAATGAATCTACCCGCGGCTTTCCTGCGAGATGCGCAGCAACTGATTCCCCAGGAGCGACGTTTCGACGATCCGCTGTCAACGTTGGCCTTCGGCACCGACGCCAGTTTCTACCGGCTGATTCCGAAACTGGTGATTCGTGTCGAGTCGGAAGATGAAGTAGTCGCGCTGCTGAAACTGGCGCAACGGGATCTAGTCCCGGTGACCTTCCGCGCCGCCGGCACCAGCCTGTCCGGCCAGGCCATCAGTGACTCGGTGTTGATCGTCCTGGGGGATAACTGGAACGGTCGCGAGATCCGGGGCCAAGGCATGCAAATCCGTCTGCAACCGGGTGTGATCGGCGCACAGGCCAACGCATGGCTGGCACCGTTCGGGCGCAAGATCGGCCCGGACCCGGCGTCGATCAATGCCTGCAAAATCGGCGGCATCGTCGCCAACAATGCCAGTGGCATGTGTTGCGGCACGGCGCAAAACACCTATCACACCTTGGCTGGCATTCGTCTGGTGCTGGCCGACGGCAGCCGTCTCGATACCGAAGATGCGGCGAGTGTTGCGGCGTTTCGTGAGAGCCACGCTACGCTGCTTGAACGCCTGGCAACGTTGGGCCGCGAAACCCGCGCCAATGCCGAGTTGGCGGCGAGAATTCGCCACAAATATCGTCTGAAAAATACCACCGGGCTGTCACTCAACGCCCTGGTGGATTTCGACGAGCCTGTGGATATCTTGAGCCACTTGCTGGTGGGCTCCGAAGGCACCCTCGGTTTCATCAGCGCGGTGACTTACGACACGGTGATCGACCACCCGAACAAGGCTTCGGCGCTGATCGTATTTCCGGACGTGGAGACCTGCTGCAACGCCGTCACCGTGCTGAAAAGCCAACCGGTGTCGGCCGTCGAACTGCTGGACCGACGCAGTCTGCGTTCGGTGCAGGACAAACCCGGCATGCCCGCTTTCGTACAACAGCTGTCGAACAATGCCTGCGCCTTGCTGATCGAATCCCGCGCCGCATCGTCCACACTGCTGCAGGAACAACTGGCGCACATCATGGCGTCGTTGACTTCTTTCCCGGTGGAAAAACAGGTCGACTTCACCGAAGACCCGGTGGAAAACGCCCGGCTCTGGGCGATCCGCAAGGACACCTTCCCCGCCGTCGGCGCCGTGCGCAAAACCGGCACCACGGTGATCATCGAGGACGTGACCTTCCCGGTTGAACAACTGGCCATCGGCGTAAACCGCTTGATCGAGCTGTTCGACAAACATCACTACGACGAAGCGATCCTTTTCGGACACGCGCTGGAAGGCAATCTGCACTTCGTCTTCACCCAAGGCTTCAACTACCCGGAAGAAGTCGCACGCTATCAGGCGTTCATGGACGACGTGGCGCAACTGGTTGCGGTGGAATTCGGCGGTTCGCTGAAAGCCGAACACGGCACCGGGCGCAACATGGCGCCCTTTGTCGAACTGGAATGGGGCAGCGATGCCTACCAGTTGATGTGGCAGCTTAAACGCCTGCTCGACCCCAACGGCATTCTCAACCCGGACGTGGTGCTCAGCGAGGATCCGCAGATCCACCTCAAGCACCTGAAGCCGTTGCCGGCCGCCGATGAGATTGTGGATAAGTGCATCGAGTGCGGTTTCTGTGAACCGGTCTGCCCGTCGAAAGGCCTGACCCTGAGCCCGCGCCAGCGCATCGTGATCTGGCGTGACATTCAGGCAAAGAAACGCGCCGGCGTGGACACCACCGAACTCGAAGCCGCTTACGAATACCAAGGCATCGACACCTGCGCCGCCACCGGCCTCTGCGCGCAACGTTGCCCCGTAGGAATCAACACCGGCGAGCTGGTGAAAAAGCTCCGCAGCCGGAAGGCAACTCATACGAAAACCGCCAATTGGCTGGAAGGTAATTTCGCCACTGCGCTGCAAGGCGCGCGTTTCACCCTGCATGTGGCCAATGGCGCGCGGATGCTGTTTGGGGCGCCACGACTGGCAAAGCTTTCGGCAACGTTGACGCGCCTATCCAAAGGTCAGGTCCCACAGTGGACCAACGCCATGCCGCAACCGGAAAAAGCCATTCGCTTCAGCCCGACAGTGTCGGACGAACGCCCTCGAGTGGTGTACCTCGCGGCCTGCGTGTCGCGGGCAATGGGCCCGGCGGCGGGTGATAAAGAGCAAATGTCGCTGTACGACAAAACCCGTGGGCTGCTGGAAAAGGCCGGTTACCAAGTGGTCTTTCCGGACAATTTGGACAACCTCTGCTGCGGGCAACCGTTCGCCTCCAAGGGCTACGCCGAACAGGCCGAACACAAACGCCAGGAACTGATCGGCGCCTTGCTGCACGCCAGTCGCGGCGGGCTCGACCCGATCTACTGCGACACCAGCCCCTGCACCTTGCGCCTCGCCCAGGACTTGGGTGATGTGCGCCTGGACCTGTACGACCCGGTGCGTTTCATTCGTACGCATCTGATGGATCGTCTGGATTTCACACCGCAGGAAGCGCCGATTGCGGTGCATGTCACTTGCAGCACGCAGCACCTTGGCGAAAGTCAGGCGCTGATTGATCTGGTGCGCAAGTGCAGTAAAAACGTGGTGATTCCCGAAGGTATTCACTGCTGCGGATTTGCGGGGGACAAGGGCTTCACCACCCCCGAACTGAACGCTCACTCACTGCGCAGCCTGAAAGACGCCGTGCAGTTCTGCGGAGAAGGCATTTCCACCAGCCGCACCTGCGAAATCGGCCTGAGCCAACATGGCGGAATCGACTATCACGGTCTGGTTTACTTGGTGGATCGTGTGACTCAAGTGCGCCCGGCTTGAGGGTACTTTGGTGAAAACGGGGCGATTTCGCCCCTTTTTCATGCACTGCTGTTGCGCCAATCTTCTCGCCATTCCTTCAAAAAACAACCGAACTCCAGCATGCGCTATAGTCATTTAGCTAGGCCCTGTGAACGGGCTTATAACCACCTCGGCCAGCAGCCTACTCCACCGGCAGCACCGAGCCCTCATGCGCAAGGAGATACCCATGAAGCACTCTGCAATTGCTGGATTGTTCATCACCGTCGCACTGTTGGCCTCGCCGGTGTTTGCGGCAGATAAAGACCTTTGCAAAGAAAACATAAACCTAATTCAGCAGGCACTGGATTCTAATCCCGCCGTATCAGAAAACGCCGAGGACAACATACAAGTCGGCCTGGACAAAGCAAAAACAGCCCAGGCCAAAGGGGACGACAAGGGGTGCATTGGAATAACTAGCGGTTTGCTGGAGAAAATTCAACTACGCAACCCAACCAACAAGTAATCCCGTGTGACCAGGCCAACCTTCCGGTTGGCCTTATCCACCGCGGTGGCGTACACAGCGCAGGCTTGTTGCTCACTTTGAATCACAGAGCGACAGGCTCGGGGCCGTTTAGGATTCGACGCCGGTTTAAGCAGCTAAAACTTACACAACTCGCCCCAAAACAAAACCCGCGGAAGGCGCGAATCCCATAGGAGCGAGCGGTGCAGCGATCCGATTTGCCCTTGAAGAGGCCCACCAGCGAAAAGAGGCAATTGCCCCCCTTTTTAGTGCCACTGCTCCTATCGACTATCAAACAGTTTTTTCATAGCCTTTCTGAAAAAACCGAATTTCTGCGCGGCGTCGTAGTCTTTTATGTAGGCCCCCATCAATCGTGGCTTATTTTCCGACCTCGGCCGAGCCGCCCGCTCATACGGCAGCACCGAGACCATCAGCACAAGGAGATATCCATGAAACGTACCGCACTCGCTGGTTTGTTCATGTCTGCTGCAATGTTGGCCTCTCCCGTATTTGCAGCGGACAACGACCTTTGTACGAGCAAACTGCAGGAGCTCGAAGCCAAAGTGAATGCGCTACCAGCGACCTCCACCAACGCACCGGAGATCAAAAGACTGCTAGCCAGCGCCAAAACTTCAAAAGCCGCCGGGGACGACAAGAAATGCGCCACCGAGGCCATCCAGGCATTGGCGCTGACAAACTGAGCAACGAACCCAACCCATAATCACTCGCGGCCAACCTTCCGGTTGGCCTTCTGACGTGTGTTGGCGTACACTGCGCAGGCTTGTTGCTCACTTTGATTCACAGAGCAACAGGCTCGGGGCCGTTTAGGATTCGACGCCGGTTGCGAAACTTTAGGTGCATGCCGAGTTGGTAACAGAACTCGTAAATCCACTGTTGCAACTTTCTATAGTTGCCAATGACGAAACCTACGGGGAATACGCTCTCGCTGCGTAAGCAGCCTTAGCCCTTCCCTCCTGGTACCTTCGGGTCCAGCAATCATCAGGGGATGTCTGTAAACCCAAAGTGATTGTCATATAGAACAGAATCGCCGTGCAGTACGTTGTGGACGAAGCGGCTAAAACTTACACAACTCGCCCAAAGCACCCTGCCCGTCGGGTCGCTGAGGGTTAACTTAATAGACACGGCTACGCATGTAGTACCGACAGCGGAGTACTGGCGGACGGGGGTTCAAATCCCCCCGGCTCCACCAAATACGAAGCAAAACAAAACCCGCCAAGTGCGGGTTTTGTTGCATCTGGGGTTTGGTCATTTCTGTAGGCAGCATCACCACCCCCGGCAAAAGCAGGCCTGCCCGCGATAAGGCTCGCAAGACCACCACAAAAACCCCCGCAGCCAAGCCATCATCGTCGTCGTCGCGACCTCCCACGGAGACGCCCATGCGCCAAGCCCTCCTCATCATCGACGTCCGGCCCGGTTTCGCCCCACATCAATGGCTCATCGAAGGTATCCAGACACTCATCGATACCCTGCCCGGCGTCGCCACCGTCGAGCGCCACGACGAATCCAAAACACCCTTCCAGAAACAACTCGGCTGGCACCCCGCATCAGACGATGACAGCCTGATCCTGGTCGATCGCATTTTCATCAAGCACGGGTGAGTTGTAATCAACGTATTAGTCGGCGATTCAACGCAACTGGACCTATGCTGCGGGCTTGCCTGCAACCGCTTGAGCAACCACTCACTCAGGAAGATCAACATGAACATATGGATCGCAGCCGTCCTGGCCGCCATGGTTTCTGTGCCTGTACACGCCGCCTCCGAGATCGCTCATCGTGTCGAGCAGGTCACCTTCAAAAATGGCTCCGACACCGTCAGGTTCGCCCAATCCATCAAAGGCCCGCTCACTGCTCAGTACCGTCTAAACGCCAAGGCCGGCCAAATGATGACCGTGGACTTCAAGTCTTCCAACGCCTCTGCCTACTTCAACATCACCGCGAAAGGTGCGGACTATGCGTTGTTTAACGGATCGATCATGGGCAATCACTTTCTGGGACCATTGCCCGCCGATGGCGAATATACGGTTCAGGTATACCTGATGCGCAACGCCGCTCGGCGCAATGAAGTGGCCAACTACAGCCTTTCATTAAGCCAGAGCTCGGGTGATGCGACGGATAGCAACCAGCCGTTCGACCAGACACTTGAATTGCAGGGCATTGGCTTTCACGTGACAAGCGTGTCGATCGATGGAAATCGTGCTCTACGCATTGCCCCCCAAGGTCTGGAAATAGATAACTCAGAGATCGTACGCCCCCTCACCGGCACCATCGTCAGAGCAGATGTCGCCGACCTTGATCGCAATGGCTCTCCAGAGATTTACGTCTTCATCAGGTCACCGGTACGCGGGATGCCGGGCAAGCTCATTGCTTACGCTGCCAACCGCAAAAAGTCGCTGAGCGAGATTTATCTACCGCCTGTCAGCGAGAACCCGAAAACAGCCGTGGGCTACCAGGGCGAGGATGAGTTTGCCGTGGTGGAAAATGCGTTGGTGCAACGGTTCCCGGTTTATGACAGCACAGATGCCGATGCGGGCAGGACGGGGAAAATTCGGCAGGTTCAGTACACGTTGATGCCTGGTGAGGCGGGGTGGGTTTTGAGGGCTTCGGGGACGACTGAGTATTGAAGGATGCTCGTTGCTGAGTTGCTCCCGTTCGCCCCCACCATCAAAGCCCAAACACTTCGGATGAAGACCCGGAGCCCTTCTACACTCATCTCTCACACGTTCGAAAACACTCATCAAACGAGCCCACATGACCACACTCAAAGACCGCTTGAAGCAAGGCAAGGATGCACGCAAGAACTGCTCCCGCAGTTCGCAGGCGGCCATGGGGAAATTAAATCGCGACCCGCTGCCGCTGATCAAAACGTCCAGTGAAGGCCGCATCAAGTCGCTGGTCGAGTTGCGCTATGGCCGCATGCTGGTCTCGCCGTTTACCTTCTATCGCGGCAACGCGCTGCTGCAAGCCCACGACTTGGCCGCAACATCCAGCATGGGCCTGATATCGCCCATCTGTGGCGACAGTCATCTGATGAACTTCGGCGGCTTTGCAACGCCGGAACGCAATCTGCTGTTCAGCGTCAACGATTTTGACGAAGCCCATCCCGGCCCTTGGGAGTGGGACTTGAAACGGCTGGTGGCGAGCTTCGTGGTGGCGGCACGCGACCTGCGCCATGGCGACACGGTCGAAGAAACTGTCTGCCGCCAGGTGGTCGGCGCCTACCAGCAGACCATGCTCGAATGCGCCGAACAAAGCGCCATGGAAACCTGGTACGAGTCCATCAGTTACCGCGATCTGCGGCAGCAGGCGAGCAAAGCGACACTGGAGCATGTAGAGCGCGCCATCGAAAAAGCTGAACGTCGCACCCATGCTGAACTGCTACCGAAAATCAGTGAACGTGACGCACATGGCCGACTGATCATTCGGGATGACCTGCCGGAAATTTTCCATTTACACGAAAACACCACGCTGCTGGATGCCGACGACGACTGGCTGCGCCTGTCGGACTGGCGTGCGCTTTACGACGCCTTCATGCGCGACTATCCCGGCACACTGCAAGCCGACCGTCGTGAGCTGTTGGCGCGTTTTCACGTTCAGGACATGGCGTTCAAAGTGGTCGGAGTGGGCAGCGTCGGGACTCGATGCCTGGTGGCCCTGCTGACCGATGATCAGGAGTTCCCGCTGTTCCTGCAGTTCAAGGAGGCACGTCGTTCGGTGCTTGCCGATTATGTGAAGACTAAATCGCGGGTGCGGCATAACGGTCAGCGCGTGGTCGATGGCCAACGGTTGATGCAATCGGCCAGTGACCTGTTCCTCGGCTGGACCACCGGCCCCAGCGGTCGACACTTCTATGTGCGCCAGTTGCGCGACATGAAAGTCTCGGCAGAACTCGAGACGTTCGATGCGGACACCTTCGCCGCCTACGGACGCATTTGTGGTCGCGCGTTGGCCCGCGCCCATGCCAAATCGTCGGGAAACGCAGCACACATCAGCGGCTACATCGGCAAGAGCGATGCACTGGCCGACGCGTTGTTCAAGTATGCGCAAAGCTACGCCGAGCAGAATGAGCGCGACTTTGAGCGATTCCAGCAGGCTTGCCGCAAGGGTCGTTTGCGGGCACGCTCGGAAGTGGACTTTGCGGCGGATCATTTGCCGTAGGCGTGTCTCAGGGTCTGAAGCGGCGGGCACTCATCGACATGAATTTTTCTTCACCCCACGACCTTCCACCAACGGGTACATTGCGCTCGCTCATTCAAGAAACTACGGTTTGCCCGCCCTCCCGCGGGCTTTTTTTTGCCTGCTGTTTTGTTTTCAGTGGGCTCAAAACAGTATCTATGGGCACTTTAAACGATCAAAAAGCCGATCCGATTTCGCCAAAAAAGCCAATGTTTCCTTGTTTGTGCACCAACCGGAGGGACTTTATAGAGCCATACTCTAGAAAGAGTCAGGTTTTCGGGCCCTGCCGCAATCCCCTGACGCAAACCACTCCCGGCACCTCCATAGGGTGTACCATCAAGCACTGTCCATCGGATATCAGTTAGCCATGTCCACGCTAAGCGAAGAGAGCCGCCAGATCGTAGCTTCTCTGGTGCACCGCGTTGGCCCCAACGCTGACATTGCAACAGTCGCGCAAGCGATCGCATCAATATTGCAGGATATGGACGCAGCCCTCACGCCCATCATCGGCCAGCAAGGGGTTGTTGCGCTTTATCGCCGCAGCCTTCATCTGTGCGCCTCCAGCCATCCGCGTCTGGCCGGCACCTATGACAGTGTGCAGGCCTCCCTGGATCTGACTGCCCTCAAGTCCGTACTCGTTGAGCAAAGCGAAACCGATGCGCTGTTTTTCGGTGACGTGTTGCTGACCACGTTTTACGAGCTGCTGACCACGCTGATCGGGCCCTCGCTCACCGCACGTTTGCTTCGTGGCGTGTGGGAACCTTCTTTGAGCGACACCCCTTCGCAGGAAAATTCGCCATGAGCACCAAAGTGACTATCAACCGCCTGGCCACCGGCGTGCCAGGACTGGACGAGGTGCTGGGCGGAGGATTGCCGGAGTTTTCGTTCAACCTGATCGCAGGCCCGCCTGGCTGTGGCAAAACCACCCTGGCGCATCAGATGATGTTCGCCCTGGCGACGCCCGAGCGCCCCGCGCTGTTTTTTACGGTGCTCGGCGAGCCGCCGCTGAAGATGCTGCGTTACCAGCAGCAATTCGACTTTTTCGACAGCGAAGCGATCAACCAGTCGATTCGCTACGTCAACCTGGCGGACGACACCCTGGCCGGGAATCTGGACGAAGTGCTGCGGCGTATCGTCAGCGAGGTGGAGGCTCACTCCCCGTCACTGGTGTTCGTCGACTCGTTCCGTTCGGTGGTGCTGGCCAGCCAGACCCAGGACAACCCGAACAACAACCTGCCGCAGTTCGTTCAGCAACTGGGCATGTTGATGACCACCTGGCAGGCGACGACCTTCCTGATCGGCGAATACTTCACCGAAACCGACACCAACCCGATTTTCACCGTGGCCGATGGCCTGATCTGGCTGCGTCAGAGCGTTCAGCGCAATTCCATGGTGCGCAAGATGGAAATCATGAAGATGCGCGGCCAGCCAACGCTGCCAGGGCTGCACACCTTCCGTATCGCGACATCGGGGATCAAGGTCTTTGCGCCTGCGCCACTCAACCGCGTTGAAGCACCGCTGGAGTTCCCCATCAAGCGCCTGAAAATGGGCGTGCCACAGCTCGACGACATGCTGGGCGGTGGCCTGCCCCGTGGTTATTCCTTGCTGGTGGCCGGGCCGTCGGGCTCGGGCAAAAGCATTCTGGCGTCCACCTTCCTGGCCGAGGGCGCGCGCAATGGCGAAACCGGTGTGATCGCGGTGTTTGAACAACGGCCTAATCACTCCCAGAACGCCACCCTTGCGGACCTGATCCAGAGCGGACAGGTCAGTCTGGTGGACAGCCGCGCCCCGGACCTGTCCATCGACGAAATCGTGCAGTTGCTGCTCAGCGACATCAGCCGGTTGAAAGCCACCCGCGTGGTGATCGATTCGTTGTCGGGCTTCGAACTGGCGCTGGCGCCGACCTTCCGCGAAGACTTCCGCGAGTCGCTGTCGCGCATGGTCACTGCGTTGACGAGCGCCGGGGTCAGCGTGTTGATGACCTCCGAGCTGGAAGACCGCTACACCGACCTGCGTTTCAGCCCTTACGGTACGGCGTTTCTCACCGACGCCATCATCGTTCAGCGCTACATTGAAGTGCAAAGCCGCTTGCTCCGCATCATGGCCGTGGTCAAGGTACGAGCCAGCACCCATTCCGATGAATTGCGCCAGTACCACATCGACAATAACGGTTTGCACATCGGCGAGATGTTGCCAGACCAGGAAGGCTTACTCGGTGGCCGGCCAACCCGGCAGCGTTTGGGCAAAGACGACGGATGAGCAAAAACCATGAGTGAGGCCAATGGCAAGAACGAGCAAGCGATGGCCACCGCCGCTCGCGAACTGTTCCTGCTCGGCCAGAAAACTGTTGAGGCACGGGCGGTGCTGGCGGCGCTGCGAAAAGAGCTGAGCGACGCCAACACCCGGCTGGTCGACAGCCAGCAGGTCGAGCAATTGATCGAGGCCAATCAGCAATTGGTGCTGGCGATTTTGCTGGCGCAGTCCGATGCAGAAAAACCCCAGCGCACGCAGGAAGAACAACGACTGTTCCTGGAGATGCGTGAAGCCAACGCGCAATTGGTGATCGCGGCCCTCAGCGCGCAAGACCTTCAAGCCTCGGCCGAACACACCCTGGAACAACAACGCAACATCCTCACCCTGGTGGCTCACGAACTGCGCAATCCGCTGACACCCATCAGCATGATCGCCGGCCGCCTGGTGCGCGTGCCCAGTGAAGAGCTGCCGCGCATGCAGGCACTGATCGAAGGCCAGGTGCAGCACATGTCGCGGCTGGTAGACGATTTGCTCGATGTCTCCCGCGCCAGCACCGGCAAGTTGCGCCTCGATTGCCGCATCGTGGACATGGTGCAGATCATCCATCAGGCCATCGACGTGTGCAGCCCGGTGATGACGGCTCACCATTTGCACTTCACCGCTGAACTGCCCAAGTGCGCGTTGGCGATGAACGGCGACCCGGTGCGCCTCACGCAGATTCTCGGCAACCTGCTGGGCAATGCGGCCAAATACACGCCACCGGGTGGCAATGTCACGCTTTCGGTCACAGCCAAGGACGACGTGCTGGAGATAAGCATTTGCGATGACGGCATCGGTATTTCCGCTCAGGCGCTGCCGTTTATCTTCGACCCGTTTGTGCAGGATGTTCACGCGGTCGGCTTCAATGGCGCGGGCCTGGGCATTGGCTTGACAGTCGTTCGCGAGCTGGTCGAAGCCCATGGCGGCACGGTCATCGGCATGAGCGACGGTGATGGCAAGGGCAGCACCTTTATCGTGACGTTACCGCTGGCGGTTTGAGTTTTTCCGCAGGCCACGTAATGCTTGCGCGACGATCCCCCGTGAACCGGAGCGCCCTATGCCGCTGCTATCCCTGCCCTGCAAACGCTTGACGCTGGCAGTGCTCGACCCTGAACAGGCGGCGCTGGAAAGCGACTTCTACCGGCGCAACCTGAGGCATCTCGCCCGGTGGTCGCCGATTCGCCCCGTCGATTACCACAGCCCTGAACGCATCCGCCCGCGCCTTGAGGTGCAAGCCAGCGCTTTCCAGGCCGGTCTGGCGGTGCATTTCGCGTTGCTGGATCCGGACAACGGTCAGATGATCGGCGCCTGCAACTTCAGCGGCATCACTCGCGGGGCGTTTCAGGCCTGCTATCTCGGTTACCACATCGACGAATCTCATCAGGGCCAGGGCTTGATGCTGGAAGCACTGGAGGCGGGAATCGGCTATATGTTCGATGAGCAGAAGCTGCACCGGATCATGGCCAATTACATCCCTGGCAATGAACGCAGTGCGCGGCTGCTGGAGCGCCTGGGATTTGAACGTGAGGGCTACGCCAAGGCCTACCTGAGTATCGCCGGGCGCTGGCAGGATCATGTGTTGACGGCGTTGATCAACCCGGCGCCGAGTACCGAGTACCGCTAAGCGCTCATCGTGTTATTGCACGACCACCTTTTGCGCAACTTCGGGCAACAGGCAGCCTTTGGCCATCCACTGACAATCCCGGTCCCAACGATAACCGGTTTCCAGGTTACCTCGATCGTCATAGTAGGTCAGCCGCAATTGGCTGGGATTCAAATCAAGTTTGGCAAAACCGGCATGTGCGCTGGCAAACGAGGTGTCCTGCGCTGCGGCGCCAACGGCGTAGAGTTTCTGCCCCCCGGCCCCGGAAACCACCCAGGCTGGCTCGGCCGCGCGCAGCAGCAGTTGCTGATTGTGGTCGTGCCCGGCGAGGAACACGTCGACTTTGTTGCGTTCCAGTGCGGGCAACAACAGGTTGACCAGTTCACCGTCCTCACCATGCTGTCCATGATTGCGGACCGGGTGATGGGCCGCCGCAATACGCCATACCGGTGCCGGTCCCGGTTGCTGGAAGGCCTGGTCAAGCATGTCGATCTGACGCTGAAAGGATTCCCGTGGCGCCGAGGTGTCGAGGAACACCATTCGCACCAACGGGCGCCCATCGACGCTGCCGAAATCCTTGACGTAGAAGTTGCTCGACATCTGCCAGCGACCCGAGCCCTTGCGCTGCCGGCCATATTCGAGTTCGACCTTTTGCGACTTGGGGTAATCGTGATTGCCCAGTACGGCGTAAAACGGCACATGACTCAGCCACTGGCCCCAATAGACGCGCTCGAATTTCATTTGCCAGCCAAGGTCGTGGGTACTGGTCAGCGGTTTGCCATAGAAGTTGTCGCCCAACAGCACGACCATGTCCAGCCGCCCGTCTCTGGCCGCGACTCGCTCCATGGCCTGACCCACTCGCCACTGTTGCAGATCGCCGCTGCCTTGGTCGCCCAAGGCAATCATCGACACGGCGGAAGGGTCCAGACCACTCAACGGAACAAACGGCGCCGGCGGCGTAAATATCCAGTAACCGACTATCGCTGCGCCAATCAGCAAGAAGATCGCGACGATGCTTAGCCTGCGAACAGCTTTTCCGGGAACAAAACGTTTTGCAGCGGGTGATGGAATGTGGGGTCGTTTCAATCAAGGGCTCACTTGGCATGGCCAGCCAGGCATTAAGGGAAAGCAAGGGTCGACATTTGCTATTAATAGATCACACCAGTTGTTCACACTTTGTTAAGAATTCGCCCCGTATACTTTTTTTAGCCCGCTTTTTTTCGGCCCCCTTTCGTCGATGGCCAGAACCTTATGTCGCGTCCTGCCCCGTTGCTTTTCCTGCTTGGTTGCTTGCTGTTTTTCTTCGCCTTTGGCAACCATCAATTGCAAGGTTCTACCGAGGCCCGGGTCGCCGGGATCGCCATGGAAATGTACCTGGATGACGACTGGGTGACGCCACGCCTGTTCGGTGAATCCTTCCTGGAGAAACCGCCCCTGAGCCTCTGGCTCGACTCCGGGGCGATCCGTGTGTTCGGTGGCACGCCGTGGACGGTGCGGCTGGCATCGGCGTTTGCCGGGTTGTTCACCGTGATGGTGTTGTACGCCATGCTGCGCCGGTTCGGCCGGCCGAAGACGATTGCCTGGACCGCCGGGATCCTGCTGGCAACCATGGCCAGTTATTGGAGCAACGTGCGCGGTGTCGGTGAGGACGCCTTGCTCGCCCTCGGCGTGACCATGGCGCTGCTGGCGTTTTTCCAGGGACAACGGCACGCCACGGTTGGCAACGCATTGCTGTTTGCCGCGGGGATTGCCATCGCCACTTTAAGCAAAGGTGTATTGGGACTGGCGATGCCCGGGGTGGTGATCCTCGCGTTCCTGCTTGCCGAGAGCCTGATAGACAAACGCCTGAAAGTGGCCGACTGGCTACGACCAGGGCTGCTGACACTGCTAGGGCTGATCCCGCTGCTGATCTGGCTCGCTGCGCTGTACCAACGCGACGGTGCCCATGCCGTAAGCGAAGTACTGCTGACCAACAGCGTCGGCCGATTCAGCGGCTCTTTCGTCGAAGCCGGGCATTACGAACCGTTCTACTACTACCTGGCCAAGCTGCCGGAAGCGTTCCTGCCCTGGAACATTCTGGTGTATCTGGGGTTGTGGCACTTTCGCAAAAGCCTGATAGCCAACCGTTATTTGCTGTTTTTTACCCTGTGGATACTGGCGCAGTTCGTCGTGCTGACGCTGGCCTCGAGCAAGCGCACCGTGTACTTGATGTCGATGACGCCCGCCGCCGCCGTGATTGCGGCGGAGTATGCCCACGTCCTGCTCCAAAGACTGAAGGCCCGTGAAGGCGCCTCGAGCCTGATCGGCCGTATTGCCCGGCACCGACAAGGTGTGGCCGCCGGTTTGCTCACGGTGGTGATCGCCAGTTACCTGGCCGCCGCGCAATGGGCAATGCCCAGGGCCGACGTCGAGCTGTCCTTCCTGCCACTGACCGAACACATTCAGACGCTACAGGCCAAAGGGCAGCAAGTCGCGCTGTTCCAGGCCAATGAACGGCTAGGCGGTGCCACCGTGTTCTACACCCAACGGGTGATCAAGGGACTGGACACCGAGGCGCAGCTGCATGAGTTTTTAAAGGCGTCCCCGAGCAATGTGGCGGTGATGCCGGGTGAGAGCGAACCGGCCGCTCCGTTGAAGGTGCTGAAGATCATGATGGTGGGGCGTCAGGCGTATTACTTCGTCGGAGAGTGAACCCTCTGCCGGCGGTTCAGTCACACCGAAGGCCATCTCCCAGCCACCGCTCCACGGGACAGACAATAAAAAACCCGCCCCCCTCTTCAGGGTTGGCGGGTTTTGTCGTTCAAGTCTTTTGAATCAGCTAGCCGTCTGCGTCTGAGCAACGCTTTCAGGCCGCTCATGCGCTTGCAGCACCGGCTGCTCCAGCCGCGCCCGCCCATAGAACGCCAGGGCTGTCAGCAAACACGCCAGCCATACGAAAATCCCGGCCCACAAGGTGTGGGACATGTAGTGCCAGCCTTGCAGAACCCGCGTCGTGCCGTAGACAAAACCGAGCAGCAGCGAGCCGTACATGACCGCTTTGGAATAGCGCCAGCGGTAGCGGCGCGCCACGAAGTACAGCGCCAGCATGGTGAAACCGCCCGAGGCGTGCCCGCCCGGCCAGCAGCGACCCTTGCCGGCGACTTTCAGCAGATCGAAATTCTGATACCACTCCTTATGCTCGATTTTCCCCGCGTATTGGGTCGTTTCGACCGGGCAATACACGCTGGTGTGGCCCTTGAGGTAGTGGATCACACCGGTGCTGATGGAGAACGCGAGCACCACGTAGAGGAAGTCCCGGCGGTGCTTGCTGGCGAACCGAAGCACCGGCGCGACCTTGATTTTTTCCAGGAACGCGATGATTTTCGAGTGCTTTTCTGCCTTCAGGCGTGGCCAGAGAAACGACAGCAAGGCGCCGATGATCGCTATCTCACCGGTCCAGTTCGGAATGATGCGCGCCCATTTATGGGTGATCTTTTCGAACAGATAAATATGATCCAGGGGAAACGTCTTGGTGATCGGGTCATAAAAAAGATCATTGAACGCGATGTCGATTTTGGTCAGGTCGAACAGCAGGAAAACCACGGCCGCACAGGCCAGCGGAATGCCGAAGTTCGCCCAGTAAAAGCGGTAGCGGGAAGCAGTGAGCATGGTGTGTCCTGATCCAGAGAGATGATTAAAAACTCATTCGGTGGTCACCGAGTGCCAATCCGAGGCTTCGATGAAGCCGAGCATGTGCGGCGCCTGAGGCGTTTCGGCAGAAATAAACAAGGAAGCACCATAACCGAGAGTGGAAGCCGGTAATTTGAGGTCTTTCTCAAGTTGCGACATGCATTCGCTGTGGGTCACCAGAATCAGGTTTCGCCCGGCCACCTTGTGCGCCAGAGTGTCACGCAGCATGCTGCCCTTGCAATTGATCAACCATTCTTCACCGACTCCGACCTTGTTGAACATGTAGCCAGCGGTCTGCGCTGTACGGATCATGGGGCTGTTGTAGATGTCGGCCCTGCTCAGTCCCAGTTGCTCGAACTGTGCACCGACCCCCACCGCGACGCTGCGAGCGCGAGCGGTAATGCCATCGTTACCACTCAGACAGGCGGCGCTGGAATGATCGCAGCGTTCGACGTGACGCACCAGCACGATTACGTTGCCCTTGACCCAATCGGCCGCCAACGCCCGGGCGCCGGCCACATTGCCATGGGCCAGGTCCGGTACAGCGGCCGGCTGCAACAGCCACACCGTCAGAGGAATCACCAACAGCGCCGAGGCGAGCACGACAGCCGCATTGCGATAGCGGGCAAAACGGCTCAGATCAATCGAGCGTTTTACCCCGAACAGACTCAGTCTCAATACCACATCAAACCGCCTCTCAGGCACGCATCACTTTCTTCGGTGCGGCGAGAGTAAGGAGGCTGGCGTCGGCAGTCGGTGAAACGCATGTGAAAAAAAGCTTAAGACCTGCACAAAAGCCTTGTTACACATCGGTCCCGCAAAAACCATTCAGCTCTCGCAATGGCTGCCGATACAGTCCTGCTACACACCTTGCTGGCGACCAAAAACAACAATCTTCCAGCCAACCGACGATCTAGAAGCACAACGTTCCTGGAGGACTTTTGATGAATAGCTGGTTCGGCAATATCAGCGTGAACATGAAGCTGGGCCTGGGGTTCGGCCTGGTCCTGGCCCTGACCTGCGTCCTCGCCCTGACCGGCTGGACGAGCCTGGGCGGATTGATTGACCGCAGCAACTGGATGAGCGACATCACCCAGCTCAATGCCGGCCTGACCAAGCTGCGTGTGGTTCGCCTGCAATACATGCTGACCAACGGCGACGAAACCGCCGCACAGAACGTCCAGACCACGCTCGAGGCGTTTTCCGCTCAGCAACAAGCGCTGCTGGTGAAATTCAAGAGCCCGGAAAACCTCAAGCTGCTCAAAGAGCAAGGCGCCGTCATCGACGCCTACAAGACGTCCCTGAACAAAATGCGCAGCGCGTACCGCACCGGTAACAGCGCGCGCGACGCCATGGGCGCCAATGCCGACACCGCCAACACGCTGATCAACGCCATCAACACCCGCGTGCAGCAAATGCCTCTGAGCGACCAGCGCTTCGAACAATTCCAGGCCATCACGGCGGCCAAGGAAGCCTTCTTGCTGGCCCGCTACGAAGTGCGCGGCTACACCGCGACCACCAACGCCGAGACCGAGCAAAAAGCCGTCGGCCAACTGGACGTGGCGATCGCCAGCCTTACCCCCCTCAACGTGCATTTCGCCGACACCCAGCAAGACGCCCTGCGTCAGCTGGAAACCGCACTGACCAACTACCGCAGCGCCTTGCAGGCTTATAAAGCGGCGAACAGCGATGCAGTGCAGGCGCGCAAGGAAATGACCGACCAGGGCGCCGCTATCGTAACCCTGAGCGAGCAGCTGTATCAGATCCAGCTCGACCGCCGTGACGCCGAAAGCGCTCAGGCTCGCACGCTGCAGCTGATCAGCACCTTGCTGGCGTTGCTGGTGGGCATCATTGCTGCCGTGATCATCACCCGTCAGATTACCGGCCCGCTGCGCGACACCTTGGCCGTGGTTGAACGCATCGCCAGCGGCGACCTGTCCCAGGACGTCAAAGTGACTCGCCGCGACGAACTCGGCGTGTTGCAACAAGGCATCGCTCGCATGGGTGTAACCCTGCGCGACTTGATCAGCGGCATCCGCGACGGTGTCACCCAGATCGCCAGTGCTGCCGAAGAACTATCCGCGGTGACCGAGCAAACCAGCGCCGGGGTCAACAGCCAAAAGATCGAAACCGATCAAGTGGCGACCGCCATGCACGAGATGACTGCCACCGTGCAGGAAGTTGCGCGCAACGCCGAAGAAGCCTCCCAGGCGGCCGCCGCTGCTGACGGCGAAGCCCGCGAAGGCGATAAGGTTGTCAACGAAGCCATCGCCCAGATCGAACGCCTGGCCACTGAAGTGGCGCGCTCCACCGAAGCCATGAGCGTGCTGCAACAGGAAAGCGACAAGATCGGCAGCGTCATGGACGTGATCAAGGCCGTGGCCGAACAGACCAACCTGCTGGCGCTCAACGCCGCCATCGAAGCCGCCCGTGCCGGTGAAGCCGGTCGTGGCTTTGCCGTGGTTGCCGACGAAGTCCGTGGCCTGGCTCAGCGAACGCAGAAATCCACCGAAGAAATCGAAGGCCTGGTGGCCGGTCTGCAGAACGGCACACAACAAGTGTCCGCCGTGATGAACAACAGCCGCGCCCTGACCGACAGCAGCGTTGCGCTGACCCGCAAGGCTGGCGTGTCACTGGAAAACATCACCCGCACGGTGTCCAACATCCAGTCGATGAACCAGCAGATCGCTGCCGCCGCCGAACAGCAAAGCGCCGTGGCCGAAGAGATCAGCCGCAGCATCATCAACGTGCGCGACGTGTCCGAACAGACTGCCGCCGCCAGCGATGAAACCGCTGCGTCCAGTGTTGAACTGGCGCGGTTGGGCAATCAGTTGCAGATGATGGTTAGCCACTTCAGGGTTTAACCCTCACCCCTATGACTCATATTTGCCAAGGCTCCCACGCAAGGTGGGAGCCATTGGCAACCAGCCTGCCATCGGCATCTGCCTGAAAAACCTGCATCCCTCCCCTAAGAACCCGCACGAAAAATCGTCTTTTCATACGGATCAATCTCAGTCCTCCTATCTCCCCGTGCTGCTAGCTTCTGTAGTTTCTTCTGACCGGAACACTCTGTTCGATCAGGAGATACACAACACATGGACGATAACGACGCCCTTCTGTACCCACTCGTTGACCCTACTTCCAGCGAAGACGGAACAAACACCGAATTCAAAACAGCTATGCAGAATATGCAGATTGACTCGGTGTTCGACATCGTCAGCATGTCGCCGGAAGATTTTGCTAATGCGCTAGCACTGCACAGCGCTGCCGATGCACAGCAGATCTATGACAACGCGGTTGCATGTGCACACATGATTAATCGTCTGTATTACGAGCAGCAGGTATCGTCCGACGACGTTATACAGCGTAACCGACGAAACGCAGATTCCGAACAGGCATCCGTACCCATCACCTATCAATCGCTGTTCAAGGAAAACTGGGACCAGTTTTGCCATGAAGGCAATATAGCGGCCAACAACTCTCCCGCGGCCTATCTGAGGGCGCTGTATCGGTTTTCCCTTGAGCTGGAAAAATCGTCTACACACTCAGACAAAATCACCTTGGAACAACGCCGCCCTGATATCCCGGCATTAATGCTGGACGCACAAAGCACTTTCGTTGAACGCCCGATGCTGAGCATCGTCAACGACACCTTGAAGACTCATATCCAACAACATCTGGATAAAACCAACAACAAAAAGACCGTTCAAGAGGTATTGGCCAGCGAGCACTATCCGCTTCAGTTGCCCTACGATTTACATCACCACAAATGCCTGCTCGCGTTGGGCGATGATAAGCCGGCGCTGGGTGAGTTTAATTATCGGGTCAGTCTTGAACTGCCGTTCTCGGGAGTAAATTCGACTTATGGAGGAACTTCGAGAACGCGAGCCGAGTCTCAAAAACTGCTATCAGGTTTAAGTCCGGAACAACAGAAACTGCTCACCGCGCCGTACGGTGACGATGTGGCATGGAATGCCTACGGCTCTGAAAACTACCATCTTTTGTGGAGCGTCAATAGTTTCCAGGAGTTAACCGGACTGACAGGCGATCAGATTGAACAATTACTGGCTTACGGTAAATATTTCCCAAACGAGTCAATTCATAACTTATGGTCCGCTCGCCATCTTTATGGCTGCCTGTACATCAATAGAAAATCAGACGGTAAAGTTTTTGCGGCGGACCAGAAATTTTACAACTTAAACACACACCGTTTGGATCGCATGCTACGAATGATCCGACTGCACCGCTGGACAGATATTTCCTTCGCCGAGCTTGACACTTTAACTACTAACGTCGACCTGTCGGCACCGGGCATACATCATGGCATGAACAGCAACATGTTACGGGCACTCGGCGTGTATCACTACATGAACAAGCGCTTTAGCATCAAGCCAGAAGAGTTTGCTTCGCTTTACCACAACATGCCAACTTACTCCTGCGGTGATCGCGAATCATTGTTCGATCAGGTATTCAGTAAAACCAAACCATCCACGAGCCCTCTGATAGAAAACAATGGGAAAGACATTGATATCGACGCCCCTGAATCCCTGGCGACACTACACTTTTTAAAAGCGGGGCTAGATTCGAGTGTCACACAGGATGACTTTCTACTTATCGCGCGACAAAGCAAGAAACACCTGACGTCATTCAAACATGATCTCTCGAGCGCCTCTGCCATTTACCGTCAGGCACGAATCGCCCAGATGTTTGGCTTGTCACCTTCTGAATGCACAGACTTGGCACGATTGCTGGGGGGCGAAGCATTCTGTAAGTCGTTGGTGACAGGGACCATAAAGGCGGAAAGCAGTTCCGAAAGCGACATTTTCGACGTACTGATGGCGATGGATTGGGCCGTTGACTGGCTCAAGCAAAATAACTATTCGGTCAAGCAATGGTGCCGCTTACTCGATAAAACCCAGGACGAACTGGCGTTGAACCCGACACTGGAAGATCAAATTAAAACCGTTCAAAACAGTCCGCATGACACGGATGAGAAAAAAGTTTTTCTGGTGCAAAAACTTCTGCACGATGTGGCCGCTCTTTCCAGGGAACAAGTCCCGTGCGCGATGAAATTGGCCGAGACTTCCGAAGTCGCGATTTTCGATGAAATGACTCCGCAGACGTTCGTCTCCGGGAAAAAACCACGGTTATTCGCAAGCGCACTGCGCGCTACCGAGGCAATACAGGCGCTGTTGATAAGCAATGCCTCATTACTGAAATTGCTGAATAACCCGGCATGGCTTGCACACGGCAACTACGGGACACTGACGCCCCATACGCTGTATCTGCTTGATCGATTCAGTACTTGCACCCACCACCATGTACAAGCAGAAACCAGGCTTCTGAACTACCTAGAACAGGCCAATGGACAGTCGGACGCTGTGGCCATTAACAATTCCAACACCTCACTGGCTGAGCTCCTGAACTGGACGATTGAAGAGGTCGGTACCTTGACTGCCGATTTGCCGCACCAGCGCGCCCGATCAATGGAAGAAGTGGATTGGGTCATACGCTGCAAAAAATGCTGCGAAGAGACAGGCCTGTCGGTCAACAACCTGAAACTGGCAGCTTCGTTAAACACCGAAAAACCCACTGCAGACTGGAAAACCGTTGGGGAAGCCCTGATCGCGGCTCATTTCTGACACGCCTTTCTTTTGCAAATATTCAAGGATTGAATATGAAGGATGTACTAACAAAACTTGATGAAACCCTGCGCGATGTTCAGCTGGCGTATTACTTGAAGAAAGTTGTGCCCTCCGACACCACCAAAAAGACACTCAAGCTAAAGACTGTCGAGGATCTCAGCGAGTTTTGGTTGCTTGATGTACAGGTTAGCCAGCGTGTTCGCACTTCCCCCGTTGCGTGTGCCATTGCCAGCCTGCAGCAATACACTTACCGCATTCTGCATGACATGGAGCCCGGCTACGGCCCAGCGACTAAAACGCCTGAGCGAGTAAAGACCTGGACCGACGAAATGCGTCGTTACTCAATCTGGGCGGGCCACCAAAAACTATTGTATTACCCTGAGATTTACCTCGATCCAAGCCTCAGAAACACGGACAGCGATAATTTCAAACAACTGAAAAACGACATAAACCAAAGCCGGATTCAACCTGAGGCCATTGAGTCGGCCGTAAAATCTTACCTGACGCGCTTTGAGGAAGTATCCAATCTAAACATTCTCAATGGGTATATCGACGGCACGGATTTCGCCAATAGCAAATACTATTTCATTGCCAAATCGCGTTCCGGGCATACTTATTTCTGGCGCTCACTGAACATGGCCGAACGGCCATATAACGGCGAGAAAACCGCAAGTGGAAAACGTGTCAAACAGGACCATCCCGAACCGTACGCATGGTCGGACTGGGAAAAAGCAGATATCCCTATTCCGCACGACGCCATCGAACACACCATTCGCCCTGTCTGGTTCAATAATCGGCTGTTCGTTACCTGGGCCCAGTGCATTCATCAAGACCCGGCGGGTGTAACAAAAAACAGAAGAGATCCTCAACTATTGATGAGTTACTGCTACAAAAAGACTAACGACACCTGGAGCTCACCGCAAACGGTCTTGAACGAATATGTCAATAATGGCTTGCTTGGCAAACACACATCACGCCCTATCGAAGAAACTCCATTATCCGACCTGCACCCAGACAAAATAAAATCACGTATAAATACGGTAGCCGTCCAAAACAGAGAGAATTCACAAGACGTTCTGCTCCTTGCCATCGTATTGTATGGCGAGCAAGCAGAATTAATGCTGCCAAGGACGTCCTATACAAACGGTGTTTACGACGGGTGGAATCGCTATGAGCACAAGCAAAACAACACCCCTCTCTTTTTAAGTTCCGCAAGCATTAATAAAAATCTTACTCACATCCCTGGCCCTCCCTCTCGGAGCTACAACATACTAGAGCCTCTTTCACTTCCGCATTACAAACTTGCATACAACATTCACAAACACCCTATAAACGAGTTATCCAAACCTGTTTTCTACCTGCAATCAAAGCAGGAAACAAATCACACGAAACATGGAACCATAAAACCTGCCCCTACCCAGACACCATTATTGCCAACTGACTCAATATACTACAAAGTAGATTACGCGATGCATAGTTCAGAAACAATCATTTACCTGAATCTAAATCCGGACTTAATTTCAAACTCGCAAGCAGCTTCTTTATTTGTAGTTCAACAGTCAGCAATGCCCCAACTCGTTCAAACCACCCCTCTTATCTCAGGGACGGATTCGTACCACTTCCATTTTGAAAATTGCAACCTAATTAGAACCACTGAAATATTCCAATATGGTTTAACAATACATGAAAATGACGAGCATTGGTTTGGCGGGGGCATTGAAGTTAGTACGGCGGATCGTTTTAGCACTCCAAAACTTTCAAATAATAATTCAGTGCAATATCTCGATTTTTCAGACTCATTGATACTGCACAGCGATATCGGTCTGGTAGATCGTCAACCCATCAGACTCAATACCTTGCTTGCCACCGAGCTGACCGGTCGTGCCGAGAACAGTCTGGATGAACTGTTCAGCCGGGAAACACAACAGTTGCGGGAACCGAAAATATCTAATGGCGACTCTGATCAATCCATGGACTTTCACGGCCCCAACGGCCGCTATTACGCAGAGCTGTTCCTTAATTTACCTTGGTTGATAGCACATCGATTAAACGCGGAAGGGCGATACGTCGAGGCCGAACGCTGGATCAAATACCTCTTCGATCCGGGCCGAAGACTGTCCGAATGCTGGAAGACTGTGCCCTTGACCGGCACCGACGTGCCCTCCTATGCCGCTCGCGCCCCGCATGATCCGCACATGATTTCCCAAAGCTACCCAGTGCACGCTCGCAAGGCGCTTTACTTGCTTTATCTCGACATCTTGATCAATCGGGGCGATGCCACGTACCGGGAATTGACGCCAGATAGTCTCGTCGAGGCAAAGCTTTGGTATATGCGAGCATCGACTCTTCTTGGCTCGCGCCCGGTTATTCAATGGGCGGATCAATGGTCGTCCATCAGTTTGAAAGCACTGAGCGCGAACCACACCGAGAAGCGCCGTGCACTTAAGAAGACACTGAACCTGTTGAACGCCAATGGCTCGATCAGGCTCCCAGGAGGAGACGTACGAGAGGCGCTGCCTGCTATCCAGACTTCGAGCCTGCGCGTGCCGTTCAACCCGGAGCTACTCAAGCGCTGGGACATTGTCGAGAGTCGCCTGTACAACCTGCGACACAACATCGACATCAGCGGCAAGCCGTTGCGTTTGCCATTGTTCGCGGCGCCCATGGACCCGAAAGTTCTGGTCAGCCTCCGTGCGTCGGGCGTCTCCTATGGCGTCAATTCGCAATTACACAAACCTGCGCTCTGGCACTATCGCTTCAACGCCATGCACAGTCAGGCGTTGAGTGCGGTAGACAGCGTGATCCAGTTCGGTTCCACGCTATTGTCGCTGATCGAACGCCAGGAACAGGCTCATCTGCAAGAGCAGCAGCAACAACAAGCCTGGGACATGGCAAAAATTTCCGTCGCGTTGCAAACCCAGGCGCTCAGCGTTGATAGTAAAAACCGTGAGTTTTTGAACACTGGCAAACAAGTCATCCTCGGGCGGTTGAAGCACTACGAGCAATTACTGGAGAAAGATGTAACCCCGGAAGAAGCCGAGGCTGGTCGACTGTATTTGAGCAGCGCCACCGAAGAAATGGCTTCAGCATCCGCCCAGGCCGTCGCAGGCGGCCTGATGCTGATTCCAAACATCTTTGGCGTCGCCAACGGTGGTTCGCGCTGGGAAGGGACAGCCTATGCCACCAGCGCTCTCGCACAGCTGCGAGCTACGCAGGCTCGTTCCGAGGCGAGCAACCTCGACCGTAATGCACAGTTCGCTCGCCGTCGGGAGGAGTGGGCGTTGAATCGTAATCAGGCACAACTTGAGCTGACACAGATCACGGCACAAATCGCGCAATCTGCCGAGCAGGAAAAGGTCACTCGCCTGCAGCTGAAACAGGCTGAAACAGCATTGAGCCATGCCCGAGACAACCACGACTTTCTCCGCAAGCGCTTTACCAACAAGCAGCTTTATCAATGGCTCAACAATCAATTTTCAACGTTGTATGAACAGGCTTATGAAGTGGCGCTGGACTTATGCCTGGCCGCCGAGGCCTGCTGGCAATACGAGTGCGCCGACTACACCAGACGGTTCATTCAACCCGGGAAGTGGAACACCACTTACCGTGGTTTTTCAGCAGGTGAGAGCCTCAAGAGCCGTCTGGTGACAATGCAGGCCGAATTCCTGAAGGCTAACCGTCGCGGCCTGGAAATCACTAAAACCGTATCCCTGAGAACTCTCAAGGATAAGGACAAGACCAGCAAGATCAATCGGACCTGGGAGCAGATTCACACCTCGCTCATAGAGGAAGGGAGCTGTGATTTCGAACTGACCCATAAAATGTTTGAAGACGACTGGAAGGGACAAGGACATTACCTGCGGCGTATCAAGACCCTCAGCGTGACGATACCGGGCATTGTGAGCCCCTACGAAAACATCAGGGCAACGCTGACTCAAACGTCCAGTTCGATGTACCTGTCTACCGATACCAAAGGACCGAGCATCAAGGATCCGCGCGTTAAACAACAAGTCGCGCTTTCCACCGGAGACGACGATAGCGGCCTGTTCACTCTCAACCTTCTCGATGAACGCTACCTGCCTTTCGAATACACCGGGGCGATTTCAACGTGGCGCCTGACCTTCCCGAACCACACGGCGCAGAAAGCCATGCTTGATTCGCTGACCGACATCATCGTGCATGTGAAATACACGGCCAAAAGGCCTGGAGTTTCGCGATGAGTGAACAAGGCACAATGTCCGTCGCCGCTCCTGTACTGCCAAAAGGCGGGGGCGCCATTCAAAGCATCGGCAAGGGTTTTGGCGATATCGGCGCCCAGGGTGCTGCCTCGTATGAAGTCGCCTTACCCATTTCTCCGGGACGCGGCTTCGCACCTGACTTGTCGCTGAGCTATGGCAGTTCAGTCGGTAACAGTGAGTTTGGCATCGGCTGGGGAGTTTCTTTGCCTGTCGTGGCGCGACGCACCAGCAAAGGTGTGCCGGCCTATGCCGACGATGACGAGATCGTCGGCCCCGGCGCAGTGGTGTGGATGCCCGAGCAAGGCGCTCAGGGCACGCTCACAACCAACATTACTCGCTACAACGATCTGCAACTGGATACAACCTACACCGTGGTACGCCACTTCCCGCGCCTCGAAAAAAGCTTTGACCGAATCGAACACTGGTCTTCCAAAAACGACAGACCGGGTTTCTGGCTGGTGCACGGTGCCGATGGCAGCCTTCACGTGTTCGGCAGACAACCGGCATCGCGTCGCGCCGATCCCGAGGATGCGAACCGTGTTGCCGAATGGTTGCTGGAGGAAAGCGTGAACCCGCACGGCGAGCACATTCTCTACCAGTACACGGCTGAAAAGGCGCAGCGCTACCTGAGCAGCGTGAGCTATGGCAATTTCAAGGCCGACGCGCAGCTGTATTTATGGAAACCGGATCAGCTGAAAACGGTGCAATGGCACTTCGAACTGGTGTTCGACTACGGCGAACGCAGCCTGGATTATCAAGAGAAACCGGCGTACGCCGGACAGCAATGGCTAACACGTAACGACGCTTTTTCCAGTTTCGCCTATGGCTTTGAAATACGCACACATCGCCTGTGCCGCCAGGTGCTGATGTTCCATCGTTTTCCCGCAGAGCTGGGTAACGATCCGGTTCTGGTCAGACGCCTGTTAATCGATTACCGACAGACGCCTCTGGGGTATCAGCATCTGAGCGCCGCCCATGAGCAGGCCTACACAGAGGCGACAACCGCCGAAAACCGCCCGCCCATGGAATTCACCTACAGCGCCTTTGAACTACCGGCAGCCTCCAGCATGTGGCAGCCGTTTCAGAACATGCCCGGTCTCAACGACGGGCAACGTTATCAATGGGTGGACCTGTACGGCGAAGGTCTGGCGGGTGTGCTGTATCGGGATAGCGCTGGCTGGTACTACCGCGAACCCATTCGCGCCAAAGCCAAAAGCAACGAGGTGGCTTACGACCAGCTGCGCGTCGTCCCCGCAGTACCGACGGCTGCATCCGCCAGGATGGCGTTTCAGTCACTGAGCGATCTGACTGGCGATGGTCGATTGGACTTGATCACTGCCCAGCCGAAGTCAAGCGGGTTTTTCTCGCTTGATGCCGAGCGAAAGTGGTCAGGATTTGCCACGTTCGATGCGTTCCCGATTGAGTTTTTCCAGCGAAAAAGCCAATTGGCCGACCTGATGGGTGCCGGACTCAGCGACCTCGCCATGATAGGACCCCGAAGCGTCCGGTTGTACGCCAACCGGCGCAAGAAAGGCTTCGCCCCCGCTGTCGAAGTGCCTCGTAAAAAGGATGACGACGACCTTCCCGTGCTGACGTCTTCACCCGGCGAACTGGTCGCCTTCAGCGACATGCTCGGCAGTGGTCAACAACACCTGGTACGCATACGTCACAACGAAGTGAAGTGCTGGCCAAACCTGGGCCGCGGGCGTTTCGGCAAAGGTCTCGTGCTCGGGTCGCCGGGCATTGCATACGAGGCGTTCGACGCTTCGCGTATTCGTCTGGCGGATCTGGACGGCTCTGGTGCTACCGACCTGATTTACCTGGAGTCCAAGCATGCGCTTATCTATATGAACCGCAGCGGCAACAGCTTTGCTCCGCCGGTCAGGCTGACCTGGCCAGAGGGTGTTCGCTTCAACAGTTTATGTCAGGTGAGCTTCGACAGCCTTCAAGGGCTCGGCTGCTCCAGCCTGATACTGAGCACGCCGAACATGACGCCCCGCCATTGGCGCTACGATTTCGTCAGTGCAAAACCCTATTTGCTCATCGGCGCCAATAACAATATGGGCGCCGCAAACTGCATCAGTTATCGCAGTTCGGCGCAGGAATGGCTGGATGAGAAAGCGGAGAAAATCAAAGCCGGCAAACCTCCCATCTGTCACCTGCCATTTGCCATGCATGTGGTCTCGAAAAAGACCCAACTCGACGAGATCACTGGCAATCGCCTGACCCAGAGTTTTTCCTATCGCCAAGGATACTATGATGGTATCGAGCGGGAGTTTCGCGGCTTCGGCTTATTGCTACAGGTCGACAGTGAAACGCCCCCCAGTGATACCCCACTGGAAGGTTTTACAACGCCATGCCTGACAAAGAGCTGGTTCCATACGGGACAAGCGGTGGACATGCCCCGTGACGGTTTCGACGTCACTGACAAACACGCTGTGGAACCGGGCAAATCGCTGCTTTGCCAATACCGGTCCGAGACTGACAGTGACGCTGTAATCGATTCGCCAGACCTGTCGACAACCCTGGAAATGGCACGCGCCCTGAGTGGCCAAGTGCTGCGCAGCGAAGTCTTTGGCATCGATGAGCGCTCAGGAATCAGCACGCTCTATTCTGTCCAGGAAAACCGCTATCGGGTTCGCTTGCTGCAAGTGCCGCAAGGCAAACGGCACTACGCCCGGATGTTGCCTTTGGCGCTGGAATCCATCAGCTATCAATACGAAGGCATCGCTGATGACCCGCAATGTCAGCACACCTTCAATCTGCGGCATGACCCGTACGGCGCTCTGACCCACAGCGTGAGCGTCCATTACGCCAGACGCAAAGCCGCCGACGACACCCCGCCCTTCAGCGATACCGATCAACAACAATGGTGGCGCGATGCGCATGATCCGGCGCAACAGTTCTACTACCTGAGCGAAACCCGCGCCGAGTTCATCCATCTGGACGCGCCCCAAGGATGGCGACTGGGCCTGCCCTATCGTCAGCGCACCCGGGCACAGAAACGACCCAAGGCGCCCGAGAATGGAGGGCTGCCGGCAAAGGACATGACGTACGAAAAACTCCTCGAACGGGTAAAGGAATCAGCCTGGACCCACCAGAGTGTTCTGACTGGCCTTTCGGTGCAGCGCTATAAGAACACCTCAACCGCAGAAACCCTCAAGGAGGGTGTCGCGCACTTCGAAGCCCTTGCCGACTATCTGGAAACTGCCGAGCTCGACGAAACGGCCCTGACTGCTTTCGACGTATTGCCGCAGGCGAGTCGCCCCACAGAAGAGCTGATCGAACAAATGGGCTATCAGCGCATGACCGATTTTTTTTCGGCGCCCTCAGAAAAATTCTGGTCGGTCAAAAGCTCTTTTTCGACCTACGCCACTTTGGCGGGCTTCTACAAAATAAAGAGTTTCCAAGCGAGTAAGAGCCAAGGCGTGACCAAGGTTTTCTATGACAAGCATTGTTGCCTGATCACTGAGTTCAGGCTGCCCGATCGCTGTGCCACTCAAGCAACCTACGACTATCGTTCGCTTCTACCTCTGCGCATCGTCGACCCGAACGGCAACGTCCATGAAGCTCTCTACAACAGCTTTGGCCGGTTGCTGGCCAACAGTTTTTACGGCACCGAAGGCAACAAACCCACAGGTTTCAAACCGATTGCTGATTACAAGCGCCCGACATTCACCAGGCCGGGCGATGCCATCGCAGACGGTAAAAAAGCGTTACAGAAAGCCGCCAGCACCACATTTTCAGCGCCGTTCAGCTGGATGGGATGCATCTCGGAGGCGGCCATGAAAGAGGCTGATTGGCTGGCGCGCTGCATAACCAAGGGCGATTTGCTACCCGGTGGGTTTATTTGCAATCGTGCCCGAGATCGTCTGGCGGCACTTGAGAAGCACTCTGCCGATGATGAGAAATTGAAGATCGAAATCGACAAGTCGCCCCGTGAGCCGATACACGTCGCCACCCTGGTCGCCGATCGTTACCCCGACGACAAGCAGCAACAAATCCACATCAGCGTTACTTGCCTTGATGGCTTCGGCCGAACATTGCAAAGCAAGCAATTGGTTGAATCAGGGACCGCTTATGTTGTCGACGCCAAGGGTGGATTGACGCTTGAAAATGGAAAACCGCTCGAGCAGGTGTCAGCTATGCGCTGGCGTATCAGCGAACGGGTTGAATACAACAACAAGGGATTGGCGATCCGCACTTACCGGCCGTACTTTGCCAATCACCATCAGTACATCAACGATGTGTCCTTGCGGCAGTTCGGCCACTACGACCTGCAGTTTTACGATGCGCTGGGCCGACCAGCCTGCACACGACTCGCCAGACAAGGCGACCTTTCCTGTATGCGGCGGCAAACCCGACATCCCTGGTACACCGTTGAGGAGGACGAGAACGATACGCTCGAAGAGATCACGCCCAAGACACCTGCCATTTCCGGAGGTGCCGCATGAGCGCGCAATTGCATAGCAAGACACCGACGCTGACCGCGGTCGACAGCCGAGGTCTGACAACCCGGCATGTCGCTTACTGGCGTAGCGACGCGGCCGCAACAGCACAGGCAAGGATAACGCGCCAACTGCATGACATTGCGGGGCGTCTGGTTGCGCAGTGGGATCCACGACTGTCCCACGGCGAGTCCAGGGCCAATCTGAGCAGCATTTACAGCCTGTCCGGCAGATTGTTACAGACAGACAGTGTTGACGCCGGGTGGCAGGTCAATCTACCCGCAGACGCAGGACACATAGTGCGTAACTGGGACCAGCGCGGCAATGTTCGGCACACCCACTACGACGACCAGCTAAGGCCGGTCAGCATCCAGGAACAAGCAGCAGGCGATACCCTGAACGTAGTCGAGCGTATGACCTACGGCGACAGCTCTCCACAGAACGCATCACGTAATCTGTGTGGAGAGCTGACTCGTCATGATGACTGCGCCGGCACCTTGATTACTGAAGGACACGCGATCTGCGCCAAACCCCTTGGCCATACGCGGCACTTCCTGCGCAACGCCGATCGACCAAACTGGCCGGCTGACGAGAAAGCATGTGACAGCCTGCTTGAAGACAGTAAAGGACATGCGACGATCTGGCAGTACGACGCACTGGGACAATCCATACAACAGATCGATGCAGGCGGACATCGACAGCGCTTCTCGTTTGACGTATCCGGCCAGCTCAAGGCCGTCAGCCTGTTGATCAAGGAGGCGACGACTGAACAGATCATCTTCAAGGATCTGCGCTATAACGCGTTTGGTCAGGTTGAATCCCAGACTGCCGGGAATGATGTTATCAGCCGTGCAGTGTTCGACCCGGCCAGCGGTCGACTGACCTCACTCAGCGCATCCGTTTCGTCGAGCATCTTGCAAGATCTTCACTACGCCTATGACGCCGTGGGCAATGTGACGAAAATCGAAGACAAAGCCCAGCCGGCACAGTTCGGCAGTAACCAGAAGGTTGAAGCCGTCAGCACGTTTACCTACGACAGCCTCTATCAACTGATCAGCGCTACAGGTCGTGAAGCAGCGGGACCGAACAACCAACCCCACCTCCCCATGTCCAGCAGGGCACCTGTTGATGCGCTGCAACTGTTCAACTTTTCAGAACAGTACGAGTACGACGCGGGTGGTAACTTGACCGAACTGCGCCATGTGCGTGATCGCAATAACTACACCCGGACGCTGAACGTTGCAGCGGCAAGCAATCGCCTCTTGTCCTGGAACAAGGGCGACTCAACGCCCGGTGTGACCGCAACATTCGATACAAACGGCAATCTGCAAGCACTGCAACCCGGCCGATCGCTGCAATGGAACATACGCGATCAACTTGACAACGTAGTGCTGGTGACGCGTGAGGATGGCCCTGATGACGATGAACGTTATTGCTACGACAGTAACGGGCAACGCGTACGAAAAATCCACACAACCCATGCCGCGTCGGTGACTCACACCCGAGAGGTCCGCTATCTGCCGGGCCTCGAAATTCGTACCCGCCATAACGAAAGACTGGAAGTCATCACCCTGCAAGCCGGGCGCTGCAATGTGCGCTACTTGCACTGGACCAAAGGTCGACCGGACGGCATCGCGGCAAACCAGTTGCGCTATAGCCTCGATGATCATCTGGGTTCAAGTTCAATCGAACTCGACGATAAGGCCTGGCTGATCAGTCAGGAGAGTTACTTGCCGTATGGAGGAACGGCATGGGTAGCGTCCCGCTCGGCCGTGGAGGCCGACTACCGAACCATCCGGTATTCCGGCAAGGAGCGCGATGCCAGTGGGCTGTATTACTACGGTCATCGGTATTACGCGCCGTGGTTGCAGCGCTGGATCAGCCCCGATCCTGCGGGTGCCGTGGATGGGTTGAATCTGTATGCCATGGTGGGGAATAACCCCGTTAGATTTATCGATCACCAAGGGTTGGGCAAAATACAATTCATTGATTTCACTACCCCGTGGCTAAAGGATGAAGTTGCGAAAAAAATCGTAACGACTGCGAATGCCAACGCGGGCGGCACAGCAAAGAAACAGAAAAAGCCAACCGAAGATGCCGGTGGACGTGATCCCGAATTCGGCCTCAGCAAAAATAGTCTGAAAGATCTTGTTGTTCACTCTACTGCCGACTTTTGGGATGAGCGGGATGAGGGGATCGTGAACGCCAGCCGGTTCTACAACTTGAATGGGCCAAGATCTGGCCCGCGGAATTACTCCGGGGTAGATAACAATTATGCAGGCACCGCCACAAGCCCTGACTTCTACTTGAGCTTCGGAAGCTACAAGATCGGTAATACGGCTGACTACATGACAGATTTGGCCAGTCGATATAGCGCCACGAAAGATGACCGGCTTCAAAGAATAACAATAAGTCTGGATATGCTGGAGGAGCACCCAACACTAAGCAGAACAGCCGCGAACGCCCATGAACTCCAGCAATGGACCCGCGATTTAATTGAAAAGCATATCGAGCACAGTGACGGGATCATTCCCATACTGACCGGAGGACCAGGGGCTCATGGCGAGGTGCGGGCGCTGAACTCAATTGTTGCTCTCTTCCCGGACAAGGCTGAAAGAATGCTTTCGAATACGAATCTTTCCACCACTAAATTAATCGGTCCGCACGCGCCAAAGCCATTTATAGCCTGCTTAAATTGCAGCGGCATCATTCCCAAATCGGTCCAGGTCTGGACCCATCGCACGCCCATAAATTACGCAGCGTATAACGCTCGCGTACAGCAAATAAACGGCCCTGGACATTGACAGCGTGGCCTGACTGAAACGCTTCCCAAAAGCCCTATCCGTTCAAACACTGATCGCATTGGTAAACACCAACCGATTCCCGAACGGATCACTGATCGTCATGTCCTGGCTCCCCCAGGGCATGGCCTGGATCTGTGGGTGCGAAAACTTGTATTCCTTGGCGAGCAGTTGCTGCTGAAACGCCTCCAGCTCGTCCGTCTCGATACGTAGTGCCGAACCCGGCGAGCTGTCGCCGTGATGCTCTGACAAATGCAGCACGCATTCTCCTCGGGAAACCTGAAGGTACAGCGGAAAATTCGGCTCGAAGCGATGTTGCCAGTCGATCTTGAACCCCAGGAAGTCGACGTAGAACTCCAATGCCTTGGTTTCATCGAAAATCCGCAGAACCGGGGTGGTTTTGCCGAAGCTCATGGAGTTGCTCCCAGACTGATAAGGCCCAGAGTGTAGCCGGGCGAGATGTCAGCGCTTCGGCTTGGTAATGGCTTTCTTTAGTCTCAATGTGCCATCACTGTGACGCAGCACTCGGAATGCTTACTGAAATCCATCACGCAAGTCCCCTTGCCGCGCCAGAAACCGCCCTTCCCTTCTTCCATTTGCCTGACCTTCGCTGTAACTCAAAACACCATTGATCCACACCCCATCAATCCCTTCCGCCGCCCGTTGCGGATCATTGAAATCCGCCACATCGCGGATGGTCACAGGATCGAACAACACCAGATCCGCCCAATGTCCTTCACGGATTTCGCCACGTTCCTTCAATCCAAATCGCGCCGCCGACAACCCGGTCATCTTGTGCACGGCGGTGTGCAGCGGAAACAGCCCCACGTCGCGACTGAAATGTCCGAGCACCCGTGGGAAAGCGCCCCACAAACGTGGATGCGGAAACGGGTCTTCCGGCAAGCCGTCAGAGCCGATCATCGACAGCGGATGCGCAAGGATTCTTCGTACGTCAGCCTCGTCCATTCCGTAATACACCGCGCCGGCCGGTTGCAGGCGTCGAGCGGCGTCAAGTAGCGGCACGCCCCACTCGGCGGCGATGTCCATCAGGTCACGGCCACCCACTTCAGGGTGCGGCGTTGACCAGGTGATGGTGATGCGATGAGCGTCGGTGACTTGCTTGAGGTCCAGCGTCGATGAACTCGCCGCGTAGGGATAACAGTCGCAGCCTACCGGGTGGGTTTTCGCCGCGTGTTCGAGGGACGCTAGCAGTTGCGGACTGCGCCCCCAGTTACCCGCGCCTGCACATTTGAGATGGGAAATGATCACCGGCGATTTCGCGTGGCGGCCAATCCGGAATGCTTCGTCCATGGCCTCCAGCACCGGCTCGAATTCGCTGCGCAAATGGGTGGTGTAGACCGCGCCGAAGGCGGTCAGCTCTTCGGTCAATTGCATCACTTCATCGGTGGAAGCCGAGAACGCGTTGGCATAGGCAAGCCCCGTGGACAGACCCAACGCTCCGGCCTCAAGACTCTCGCGCAGTTGCTCGCGCATCGCGGTGATTTCATCGGGTGTTGCGGTTCGAAACAGGTCGTCGAGGTGATTACTGCGCAGCGCCGTGTGACCGACCAGTGCAGCCACGTTCAGCGTGGTGTTCGCCGCTTCGACGGCAGCGCGGTAGTCGCTGAACCTTGGATAAACAAACGCCGCGGCGGTGCCGAGCAGGTTCATCGGGTCGGGCGGATCGCCGCGCAAACTCACCGGAGAAGCACTGATCCCGCAGTTGCCGACAATCACCGTGGTCACGCCCTGGCTGAGCTTGGGCAGCATTTGCGGCTGGCGGATCACCACGGTGTCGTCGTGGGTGTGCACGTCGATGAAACCTGGTGCCAACACGCGACCGGCGGCGTCAATTTCTTCGGTGGCGCTGGCATCGTGCAAGTTACCGATACGCTCGATGCGGCCGTTCAGAATCGCCACGTCGGCGGGATAACCGGGCGCGTTGCTGCCATCGATAATCAGGGCGTTGCGGATCAGCGTGTCGTACATCATGTCAGTCTCCCAGCGGCAAGTGATCGTCGCCGCCGCGGTAATCGTCCAGGGCGAGTTTGATCCGCCGCAGACGCTCTTGATTGTCTTCAGGATTGGCCAGCGCCAGCTCGGTGGCGAGTACGTCGATGGCCAGCAACATGCCGTAGCGCGCCGCCGTGGGTTTATAGATGAACGAGGTTTCGACACCTTGCAGCGGCAGCAGCACATCAGCCAGTTGCGCCAGCGGCGAGTCGGCCCGGGTGATGGCGACAATTCGTGCGCCGTAGTTGCGCGCCAGCTCGACGGCCTCGAGCAGTTCGGGCGTTAGGCCGGTCAGCGAACAGGCAATGACGGCGCGCTCGGCATCAAGGCTGGCGGCGGTGACGCGCATCATCACCGGGTCGTGACACACCGAAATCGGGTAGCCGAATCGCACCAGCCGCACTTGCAACTCATCACTGCACAAGGTCGAGCAACCCCCCATGCCGAAGGCGTGAATCATCCGCGCCTTACCCAGCAGCTTCACCGCATCGGCGAAACGTGATTCGTCGAAGGCCGACAGATGCTGGCGCAAGGTCGACTCGATATCGCCAACGATCTGCCCGTAAAACGCCGACTGCTCGGGCGTGCCCGCCGGGTCCAAAAAGCGACTGCCGACACCGCTGGCTTGAGCCAGTTGCAGGCGCAGATCGCGCAAATCGCGACAGCCAACGGTGCGGGCAAAACGCGAGAGTGTGGCGGTGCTGACTTCCGCTCTCAGCGCCAGCTCATCGAGACTGGCGGCGGAAGCAAATCCTACGTCGTCGAGCATCAGCCGAGCGATGCGTCCTTCACCCGCGCTGAAGGAATCCTGACGGGCGCGGATCTGGTAGAGGATGTCCATGGCGGGCGGCTCCGGCTAAAGCAGGTAAGAAAGGCCAACGGTCAGACCGAAGGCGACGACCGAGATAATGGTCTCGAGCACCGTCCAGGTCTTGAAGGTCTGGGCGACGGTCATGTTGAAGTATTCCTTGATCAACCAGAAACCGCCGTCATTGACGTGAGAAAAGATAACCGACCCCGCGCCTGTCGCCAGCACCAACAGCTCTGGATGGGGATAACCCAGACCAATGGCCACCGGCGCGACGATGCCCGACGCGGTGGTCATGGCCACCGTGGCAGATCCGGTGGCGATGCGCATCAATGCAGCGAACAGCCAGCCCATCAACAGCGGCGACAGGTGGAATACCTGGGCCAGGCTGACGATCTGGTCGGTGACGCCAGCGTCCACCAGAATCCGGTTCAAGCCACCGCCCGCGCCCACCAGCAAGGTGATGCTGGCGGTCGGCGCCAGGCATTCGTTGGTGAATTTGAGGATCGATTCGCGGTTGAAGCCTTGGGCCAGGCCAAGCGTCCAGAAGCTCAGCAAGGTCGCCAGCAGCAAGGCGATCACCGAGTTGCCGATGAACAACAGAAACTGATTGAAACCGCTGCCCGGCGTGGAAATCAGATTGGCCCAGCCACCGATCAGCATCAGCACCACCGGCAACAGAATGGTCGCCATGGTGATGCCGAAACCCGGCAGGCTGTCGCGCGGTTCACGCTCAAGGAACTGACGCTCCAGCGGGTTATCTTCCGGCAGTTGAATGCGCGGCACGATGAACTTGGCGTACAGCGGACCGGCGATAATCGCGGTCGGAATCCCGATCAGGATCGCGTAGAGCAAAGTCTGCCCCACCGAGGCCTGATAGGCCTGCACTGCCAGCATCGCCGCCGGGTGTGGCGGCACCAGCGCGTGGACCACCGAGAGCCCGGCCACCATCGGCAAACCGACCATCAGAATCGACACGCCCACGCGCCGTGCCACGGTAAATGCAATCGGCACCAGCAGTACAAAACCGACCTCGAAGAACAGCGGCAGTCCTACAAGGAAAGCGATGCAGACCATCGCCCAGTGCGCATTTTTCTCACCGAAGCGGTCGATCAACGTTCGCGCCATCTGCTCGGCGCCGCCGGACTCGGCCATCATTTTGCCGAGCATCGTGCCCAGTGCGACCACCAGCGCGATATGGCCCAGCGTCTTGCCGACGCCCGCTTCGTACGCCCCCACCACGCCCGACGGCGGCATTCCGGCCAGCAGCGCCAGGCCGATGGACACCAAGGTGATGACAATGAACGGATTGAGTCGGTAACGGGCGATCAGAACGATCAACGCGATGATGGCGATGGCGGCGTAAACCAGCAGCCAATAGCCGAAGGACGGTGTCATGCGGTACTCCTCGAAAGGGTCACGTCGAATGGGTTGTGAAACTCATAAAACATTTCTAGGTGTGATTTTCAAACGGAGTGAAAGTAATTTTCGTAGAGGGATAAGAGATGTCGCGCAGAGGTATGGGAGGTCGTAGGTCATGAAAATCGGACAGGGGAACTTTCATCGCCCCCACACCGATCGTTCCCACGCTCCGCGTGGGAATGCATCCTGTGACGCTCTGCGTCACGACTTACGAAGAGCGTCCCGGGCGGCATTCCCACGCGGAGCGTGGGAACGATCGATCACCCTCAGTCGTGATTCACGCGGGCGCGCTTGAGCAGTTTTTTGCAGCGTTCGGACAAGTGCAGCACGCGCAGGTGCTTGCCGGCCTTGGCATAGCGCTCTCGCAGCACATTCAGCGCGGCGATGGCCGAGTAGTCGACGAAGCTCAGGTGGCGACAGTCAAGGGTCACCTGGACCGGGTCGTTGGCGTGATCGAACTGTCGGAGGAAGGCCGTGGTAGAGGCAAAGAACAAGGTGCCATGCACGCGGTAAAGCTTGCTGCCGTCGGTCTCCAGATGACTGTCGGCGTAAAGTTGCCGGGCCTGCTGCCAGGCGAAGTTGAGCGCCGCAATGATGATCCCGCAGAGCACGGCGGTGGCCAAATCGGTGAACACCGTTATGACCGTTACCGCGATGATCACCAACACATCATTCAGCGGCACTTTGTTCAACACCCGCAGCGAGGCCCAGGCGAACGTCTGCTGCGACACCACGAACATGACCCCAACCAACGCGGCCAGCGGGATGCGTTCGATCAGCGGCGACAAAAACAATATGAAAAGCAGAATCAGCACACCGGCCACAATACCGGACAGCCGACCGCGACCACCGGAACTGAGGTTGATCACGGTCTGCCCGATCATGGCGCAACCGCCCATACCGCCAAACACCCCGGAGACCATGTTGGCCGCGCCCAGCGCCACACACTCGCGATCCGGGTAACCACGACTCTCGGTGATCTCGTCAGTGAGGTTCAGGGTCAGCAGGGTTTCCAGCAAGCCGACCAACGCCATCAATATCGCGTAAGGCGCGATGATGCGCAGGGTTTCCAGGCTCCAGGGAATGTCTGGCAGCGCAAAGGTCGGCAAACCGCCGGCAATGTGCGCCATGTCACCCAAGGTGCGGGTTGGCAGACCGAGCAGATAAACCGCCAGTCCAACGCCCAGAATCGCCACCAGCGCCGGCGGCACGGCGCTCGTCAGGCGCGGCAGCAAGTAAACGATGGCCATCGTCACGGCAACCAGCCCCGCCATCAGGTACAGCGGCGTGCCGCTGAGCCAAACGTCACCGCTCTTGAAGTGTTCCAGCTGCGCCAGGGCAATGATGATCGCCAAACCGTTGACGAAGCCGAGCATCACCGGGTGCGGCACCATGCGCACCAGCTTGCCAAGCTTCAGCAACCCGAACGCCAGCATGATCAACCCACCCAGCAGCACGGTGGCCAGCAAGTACTGCACGCCGTGCTGCACCACCAACGCAACGATCACCACGGCCATCGACCCGGCAGCGCCGGACACCATGCCCGGCCGGCCGCCGAAAAGCGCGGTCAGGGTGCAAATGATGAAAGCGCCGTAAAGCCCCATCAATGGATTGAGGTGCGCAACCAGCGCGAAGGCGATGCATTCGGGTAGAAGAGCGAAAGACGTGGTGAGCCCGGCCAGGGTATCGGCGCGCAGATGTTTGGGTTTCATGGCTGACCTAAAATACAGGCGGGAAAAGAGGGGGCGGATGTTACGGAATTGAGGGCGGCCCGGCCAGTTGTTGGGACTTCAAAAATGCATTCGCGAGCAGGCTCGCTCCCACAGTGGATCTTCGTCGGACACAAAATCTGTGTCCTGTGCAGATCAAAATGTGGGAGCGAGCCTGCTCGCGATAAACGATGACGCGGTTTAAAGCGAACTCACACCATCTCGTCACGAATCCATTCAATCACCGATGTCCGCTTCGGCGCCCAGCCCAGCAACTCCCGCGCCTTTTTACCGCGAACCCGACTGTTGGAGCCCAGGCCATAGTTGGCCATTTCATAACCCCACTCGGCTTCGGCGTCCTTCAGCGGCCAATCTTGTGGTTCACCCAGTTTCAAAGCTTCGGCAATCGCAGTGGTCATGTCGATGAACGACGCTTCACCGCTTTCGACGAAGTAGAAGGTGCCCGGTACGTTTTTGGTCAGCGCCAGCAGGTACAGGGAAACCACGTCTTCGATGTGCACGTTGGACCAGATGTTCTGGCCGGTACCGACATGCCGGACCACCCCACTTTTACGCGCCTGTTTCAGCAAACGTGGAAGCTGCACGCTGTCACGTTTGACGCCCAGGCTGTGGCCGTAAATCAGGGTGTTGCAGATCACTGCCGAGTTCACCCCGTCCTTCGCTGCGGCGAGGATCAGGTTGTCGATGGCCACGCGAGCAGCCTTGTCGACGGTAGGTGCCGGCAGGTTGTCTTCGTAATAGATAACGTCGCTGGATTTGCCGCCCGACGCATCGCCAACAATGCTCGAACCGCTGGTGTGCAGGAACACTTTGTTGGAACCGCGAAGTGCATCGAGCATCGCTTCTACCGCGCCGCGATGGTCGCTGCTGGCGGCGTTGATCACGGCGTCGGCAGCCCGGGCCTGTTCCGCCAGCAATGCGCTGTCGTCAAGCGTGCCGAGCACCGGGGTGATGCCCAGAGCGCTCAGTTCATTGGCTTGTTCGGCGCTGCGCACCAGACCGGTGACCTTGTGGCCGGCACGGACCAGACCCGTGGCGATGGAGCCGCCGATAAAACCGGCTGCGCCGGTGACGAATACGTTCATGGAGAAACTCCCTGCGTTAATAAGTGATGCAGCCAGTATCGAGGACCGATGCCTGCGGAAACAGACAGCGTTGCCCAATTCACTCTTGCGCAGGGGTCACGAATCAGCCCTTGAAATCGGCGTTCGCGTAAGCCGCCAATTTGCCCTGGATAAAGTCCAGGAAGCATTGAATCCGTAGCGCAAGTTGCGAGTTACGGTAGTACACCGCGTTGATCGGCTGACGATAACCGCTGTTGAAATCCGCCAGCAGCACCTGCAAACGGCCGGCGCGGATGTCATCAATCGTCATGAAGTGCGACAGGCAGGCAATGCCCTGACCTTCCAGCACCAAGTGCCTGATCGTCTCGCCGCTGGAGGCGCTGATCGACGCCTGAATCGGCCAGCGGTCGCCATGCACGTAGCGCAGCGGCCATTGGTTGAGGCCTTCGTTGTTGGTAAAGCCCAGCAGCGTATGCCCGGCCAGGTCTGCCACCTGCGCAGGTACGCCGTGTTTTTCCAGGTAAGCCGGGCTGGCGACGATGTGCAGCGGACTGCATCCCAGGGAGCGGGCATGCAGCGTTGAGTCTGCAAGCGTGCCGATACGGATGGCGATGTCGGTGCTTTGCTCGAGCAAATCGATGATCAAATCGTTGCTGTTGAGTTCCAGCTGGATGTCCGGATAGAGCCGGCGGAACTCGTCGATGTACGGCACGATGGCGTGCAGCATGAACGGCGATGCGGCATTGATTCGCAGACGCCCGGACGGGGTTTGCTGACGTGAGGTCAGGCGCTCTTCAAGCTCGTCCATCTGATCCAGAATCAGCTTGGCGTGCTCGAAGAAGTACTTGCCCTCTTCGGTCAGGTCCATGCGCCGCGTGGTGCGATTGATCAGCGTGGTATCGAGTTTCGCCTCCAGCCGCGACAGCGTACGGCTGACTGCCGAAGGCGTTTGCCCGACCTGTTCGGCCGCAGCGGAAATCGATCCGCACTCAATCACGCAGACGAATATCTGCAACTCATCGGATCTGGCTTTCACGTGTGTCCTCTTTCGCGAATGGGCGTGACATGAATCGCCAAGATCGCAGCCTTCGGCAGCTCCTACATCATTATGCGTACACCTGTAGGAGCTGCCGCAGGCTGCGATCTTTCCCGCCGTTGCGACGGATAGTAGCCCGAAACGCTTACGCCGGCAGACCGAACACCTCGATCAAATGCTGCTCATAGCGTGCGACATCGGCTTCGACATTCGGGCGCTTCATCACGTCAACGCACAGGAACGTCGACAAACCGGTCATGCCGAGGAAGGTGTTGGCCTTGTGGAACGGGAAGTACACCGCGTCCACGCCCTTGGCTTCGAAGAAATCGGTCGGGTCGTCGAAGGCTTGCTGCGGTGCGTTCCAGGTCAGCGAAAGCATGTACTGCTTACCTTGCAACAGGCCGCCACTGCCGTACTTTTGCGAGGCATCGGAACGGGTGCGGCCGTCGCTGGCGTAAAGGCTGCCATGGCCTTCGGTGAAGACTTCGTCGATGTACTTTTTCACGGTCCAGGGCGCGCCCATCCACCAGCCGGGCATCTGATAAATGATCACGTCGGCCCAGAGGAATTTGGCGACTTCTTCGGCGACGTCGTAACCCTCGTCGATGAAGGTGGCTTTCACGTCGACACCGCCGCGATCCAGCACGCTCAGCGCGGCTTCATGCAGGGTGGCGTTGTAACGGCCATCGGAGTGGGCAAATTTTTTGCCGCCATTGAGCAACAGGACTTTTTTCATGAAAGGTCTCGGAAGGTTGGAATTCGATGACGGCAGAGTATCGATCTGCCTCGCGCGGAATAAGCGCCTGATTCACAAAATTCATTTGACCAATACGCACGAATCGACAGGCGATTGTTGCCATACACTTGCGCCGATTTTGAATTTGAGGAAATTTCTGATGAGTGAAATGCAAGGCTTCATCCTGCACGCCAAGACCCGCCCGGAAAAATCTGACGCCTTTGAAGCGTTTTTCAGCGCTTATGTGGAAGCGAGCCGCGCCGAGCCCGGTTGCATCGAGTACCACATGCTGCGCGACAAACAGGACCCGACGCTGTTTATCTTCTACGAGATCTGGCAGTCCCAGGCTCACCTCGACGTGCACTCAAACCTGCCGCACATGAAGCAATTCCTCGAGCAGCGCGATGAGTATCTGGAACGGGATTTCGATATCCGCGCCATCGAGATGCTTAGCCCGTCGTCCGCTACCCGCTGATCAACAAGTGGCCGCCGAGCACGCCCAGGCCGATGAAGAACACACGCTTGAACAGCACGGCGCTGATCCGCTGGCGCAGCCATTGCCCCAGCAACATGCCGAGCACCGCCGGGATCAGCGCCAGCAACGACGCCGTCAACTCGCCACCGCCCAGCGCACCGCGCCATAACAGGCCGGCAGCCAGGGCCAGGGTCGAGACGGTGAACGACAATCCCAGCGCCTGCACCAGTTCATCCTTGCTCAGGCCCAGCGCTTGCAGATAAGGCACGGCCGGAATCACGAAGACGCCGGTGGCCGAGGTGATAACGCCCGTCAACAGGCCGCAAAGCGGACCGAGCCAATGCTCGGTGTGACGGCCGACACGCAAGGTCGGCAGAAACAATCCGCTCAACGCATAGAGCAACAGCGCAGCGCCCAATCCCCGCACGACCCAATGACCACCGGCCATGCCGATCCACAGCGTGCCGGCCCCGGTGCCGATGAAAATTGCCAGCAACATCGGCCACAGGCGTTTGAACAATCCGAGTAAATGCCCGCCGAATGCCAGTTGCCAGACATTGGTGAGCGTCGCGGGGATGATCAACAGCGCGGCAGCCTGTGTCGGGGCCATAGCCAGACCGAGCAAACCCATCGCGATGGTCGGCAGGCCGAGGCCGATCACACCCTTGATCATGCCGGCCAGCAGAAAGGTAGCGATGACCATCAATGAAAGGGCCATACCGAGGTTTTGATAGAACGCGGCGAGAGTATTCATGGCGCTATCCTGGGCCTGGATTGGCTGCTTGAAAATCTGCCATATACTGAGGCAGCCTCTTGTTCAGCAAGAGGCTTAAGGCTTCGTCGTTTTTACTGACGCCTTCGCGAGCAGGCTCGCTCCCACAGGTGACCGCGTCGTCCGGGCTGACTCGGTCTACTGTGGGAGCGAGCCTGCTCGCGAAAGCGTCCTATCAGGCAACACCTATTCCGAGCTTGCTGCGATGCACTTCGACCTGACCGACCTGCGCCTCTACCTGAACATCCTCGACAGCGGCAACATCACCGCCGGCGCCGCTCGCAGTCATCTGTCCCTGGCGGCGGCGAGTGCGCGCATCCGCGCCATGGAAGCTTCACTGGGGATCGAGTTTCTCGAGCGAGGTCGCCGCGGTGTCAGCCCGACCCCGGCCGGCAAGGCCCTGACGCAACATGCCCGTGTCCTGCTGCAACAGGCCGAACGCATGCAGCAGGATCTGGCCGAATACGCCAACGGCGTCAAAGGCCAGGTGCGGCTGCTGTGTAACACCACAGCGATGACCGAATATCTGCCGGAGTTGCTCGCGGACTTTCTTCGCAGCCACCCCAACCTCGACATCGATCTGCAAGAACTGCCCAGCGCTCGCATCACCCACGCCTTGCGCCAAGGTGCGGCAGACCTGGGCATCGTCTCTGACGCCGTGGACACCGATGACCTGCAGACCCGCCCGTTTCGCGACGATCCACTGGTGCTGATAACCCCCCGCGATCATCTCTTGGCACACGCAGGGGTCGTGAGCTTCAGCGACACCTTGCACCACGACTACGTTGGCCTGAACGCCAACAGCGCGTTGGCGGTGTACCTGGAAGAACAGGCGCTGCACACCGGGTCACGCATGCAAATCCGCATCCGCGCCGAAGGTTTCGATGGCGTGATGCGCATGGTCGCTCGGGGGGCCGGGCTGGCGATCGTGCCCCTCGCGGCGGTTGAGCGCTGGCGTGGCGAACAATCCTTCAAGAGTCTCGCCCTGCAAGAACCTTGGGCCACGCGCAAACTGTTGCTCTGTGCTCGGGAGTTCGCCGCCTTGCCCGGTTACGCCAAGGCCTTGCTGCATGCCTTGACTCTCCCCTGAGGGGCAGACTTTACCCTTGAGCTTTCATCTTCAAGGAACGAGACGATGGGCAAACGAATTCTGGTGATTCTCGGGCATCCGGCGAGCAACAGTTTCTGCGGCGCACTCGCCGAATGTTACGCCCAGTCAGCGGTGCGCGCCGGGCATGAGGTGCGCCAGTTGTTTCTAGGTGCAATGGACTTTGACCCGGTGCTGCGTGAAGGTTATCAACAGACCCAGCCACTGGAAGTCGACTTGCGCCGCGCCCAGGCGGACATTGTGTGGGCCGAGCACCTGACACTGGTTTATCCGATCTGGTGGGGCGGAGTTCCGGCGTTGCTCAAAGGCTTTTTCGATCGGGTGTTCCTGCCGGGTTTCGCTTTCAAATACCGCAAAGGCAAAGCCTTTCCCGAAAAACTCCTGCAGGGACGAAGCGCGCATTTGCTGGTGACTATGGACACGCCGTCCTGGTATTACCGCTGGATCTATCGCATGCCTGGACTGCATCAGGTACGCAAAACCACCCTGGAATTCTGCGGCATCAAGCCAACCAGGACCCTCACCTTCGGGCCGATTCTCGGCTCCAAAGCAGCGCAACGGGAGACGTGGCTCAAACAAGCGAACGCTATCGCCAGCCGTTGAATCTCCCGGATAATGCGCTGGTCTTTTGGGGCGCACTCCGGGACATTCAAAAAAGGGATTTTTCATGTACATCGGCAAAGCTGCGCGGCTGTCGGGAAACACAGTCAAGAGTATCCGCCACTACGAAGCCATCGGCTTGTTACCGCCCGCACAGCGCAGTGGTAAATACCGGATCTACAACCAGCAAAGCGTCGAACTGTTGATCTTCATCAAGTGTGCTCAACAACTGGGATTCAGGCTCAAAGAGTTGCAGGCGATGTTTCAACAACACCGGGGCGAGGCACTTCCGTGGGAGCTTGCTCGAGTAGCCATAGCCGACAAGAAACGCGAACTGATGGACAGTATCGGCGCACTGCAGCAACTCCATTACGGGCTGGAAGCCTTCGAGGCGAGCCTCAAGAGTGCTCAGGATCAATGCCGGCTCGGCAGTCTGTGAAAACCACCGGCCGACACCAGGCATCTCCTGTCTAAACCTTTGGCTGCGGACTCAATGCCCCGGCCGCCTTGGGTTTTCTGAAAAAGAGGCCGTAGACAACCGTGAGAACCAACAGGAAAGGCACACCGAACACCAAGGTCATCTTGAAGGCTTCGGTGAAGTAGGTGGTGATCATCACCGCGCCCATCAGCACCAACCCCAACAATGTGGTGTACGGGAACAGGCGCATACGGAAAGACAGTTTTCGTTCGCCATTGCGCTCGTGGTAGCGACGGAAACAGTAGTGCGTCAGGAAGATCATGAACCAGGTGAAAATGGCGCCGAACATGGAAATCGCCATCATCAAGGTGAAGGAGCTTTCCGGGTACAGAACGTTGAGCAAGGTCGCCAGGGCAATGCCCGAACTCGACAGCAACAAGGCATTCAGCGGGATCCCGGTCTTGCTCAATACGCCCATGGATTTGGGTGCATAGCCGCCACGGGACAGGCTGAACATCATGCGCGTGGTGATATAGAGCTGGCTGTTCATCGCCGACAACGCCGCGATCAGAATCACGAAATTCATCACCCCGGTTGCGCCGGGAATGCCGATGGTTTGCATGACCGTGACGAATGGGCTTTGGGCATGGCCAGCCTGAACCCACGGTACGATGGCCAACATCAGCGCCAGGGTCAGCAGGTAAAACACCACCAACCGCACGATAGTCGCGCGAAAGGCCTTCTTCACTGCCCGCTCCGGGTCCTGTGCTTCACCGGCGGCCACCGCGATCATCTCAACGCTCAAATAGCTGAAGATCGACACGATCACCGCGATCCACATCCCTTGCAGACCATTGGGGAAAAAGCCTCCATGGGCCGTGTAATTGTGCACACCGTAATCCGCGTTACCGGAACCGAATACCACGTACACCGCGAGGATGATAAAACCGACAATCGCCCCGATCTTGATGGTCGAGAACCAGTATTCGAAGGTGCCGAATGTCTTCACGCTGATGGCGTTGAGTACGATCAGGATGCTGGAAAACGAGACGATCCATATCCACTCCGGCACGTTGGCAAACCAGTACTTCATGTACATCGCCACCGCCGTCACTTCCGTGCCGACAGCCAGCACAATCGCCGCCCAATAGGCATAGCGCACCAGAAATCCGGCCAATGGGCTGACATAGAATTCGGCATAGGCGCCGAACGAACCCGAGGTCGAATGGGCGACGGTCATTTCCGCAAGACAGCCCATCAACAGCAGGGTGATGATCGCGCCAATGGCGTAGCTGAGCAGTACGCTCGGCCCGGCATAGCTGATGGCGTAGGCGCTGCCCATAAACAGTCCGGTGCCAATCGCACCGCCAATGGCGATCATGCTCATCTGGCCCGACGTGAGCTGGCGCCTAAGGCCTTGCTCACGCTTGGATATGCTTTCAAAACCGCTGGTATCGGTCATTTTTCCGTCCTCTGAATATTGTCTTTCTTGAAGAGAGCAAGTCGTTGTAATTACCCGTGGGGATCAGCCACACACAGCAGGGCACTGATCAGAAAATACTCAGCGGATACTCGATGATCACCCGGACTTCGTTGTTGTCGGTGGTGTCCGCGAGGGCCACCTGAGCGGTCGAACGCACACTGGCCTGACGCACTCGCACCGACAGATCCCTGGCCTTGCCTGATTGCACGACGTAACGCGCTTCAATGTCGCGTTCCCAGCGCTTGCCGTCACTGCCGTAACGTCCATAAGCGCCATTGGCCCCGCCGTCGTAGTGGCTGTCGTCGATATGGTCACCGCTGACGTAACGCGACATGAAACTCAGGCCCGGCACGCCGAAAGGAGCCATGTCCAGGTCATAACGCAATTGCCAGGAGCGCTCGTTGGGGGCGTTGAAGTCGAGGACTTGAATCGAGTTGGCGAGAAAAATCGAAGTACCCGGCTGCTGATCGAAACCCAGATAGTCGAACGGCTCATCGCCATCGACGCGTTGGTACGCCAGGGTCAATCGATGGGCGCCGACCTTGTAGGCGGCGGACAGGGACCACGTGGTGTTGTCGATCTTGCCGGCCAGACTCTGACCAGTGTCATCGGTGCGGTAAATATTGAGATCCAGGTTCAGCGACTGGTTTTCACTCAGCGCGAAGCTGTAGTTGGTATTGGCGTAGTACTGCCGCCAGATATCGGTGAATTGCGAACCGTACAGGCTGACGTTCAATTGATCACTCAGGGCGTAGCTGCCGCCCAGATAATCGACACTGCGGGTTTCCACCCCGGCATACAGTGCCTTGAGGGCGCCATCGTCGTTGGTCGAGGTACTGTCGTTACCAGAAGTGAAGTGCCCGGCGTCGAACATCAGCCCTTTCAATTCGCTGCTGGTCAGCTGAAAGCCATTGGCCTGAGGGGTGAACAGTCGCGCATTGCCGGTACCGAATACCGGGTTAAGCGGGGTCAGGTTGCCGTACTTGAGTTCGGTCTTCGAGATCCGCGCCTTGAGCGCACCGCCCGCTTCGGAATACTCATCCTCGGGGCGACCATCGGAATCGACCGGCAGCAAACCGGTGCCGGTTCGGCCCCTGCCGCTGTCGAGTTTGATGCCCAGTTGCGCATAGGCATCGATGCCGAAACCCAACGTGCCCTGGGTATAGCCGGAACGGTAATCGAGCATGATCCCGTGCGCCCACTCGTCCCGATAGTTCTGACCGCCAGGATTATTGAGGTTGTTGCGGTAGAAATAGAAGTTACGGTTAGTCAGTGTCAGGCTGCTGTCTTCGACGAATCCAGTGTCGGAGGCGGCGCAGGCCATTTGACCGAGACAACCAGTGATGGCGAGCGGCAAGGCGGGCCAGAGGGACAGTTTCATTCTGCGTGCTCCTTATTATTGTGTTTTCACAGAACTTTTTATTGGAGGCGACCGAAAGCCTGCTACCGGTGAAATCCGGCAGCAAGACAAGGACCTCGGAGATTCAGGTGACGCTATGGCGCACTTGGAATTGCGCTTGCGCCCAGGTTTTCTGATCAAGAATTTCGCCCAGGATCTGCACCGCATCCCAGACCTCGGTGAAGGTCGTGTACAGCGGGGTGAAGCCGAAGCGCATGATCCGAGGCTCGCGGTAGTCACCGATCACGCCACGGGCGATCAGAGCCTGGACCACCGCGTAACCTTCGGGATGTTCGAAGCTGACGTGGCTGCCACGCTTGGCGTGTTCGCGCGGGGTGATCAGCGTCAGCTCATGTGCGGCACAACGCTGCTCGACCAACTGGATGAACAAGTCAGTCAGCGCCAGGGATTTGCAGCGCAGGCTGGCCATGTCGGTCTGGGCGAAAATATCCAGACCGCACTCGACCATCGCCAATGAAGTGATCGGCTGGGTACCGCACAGATAACGAGCGATACCCTCGCTCGGCTCGTAGCGAGGCTCCATGGCAAACTGCCGCGAATGCCCGAACCAGCCAGACAACGGCTGCGCCACCAGATCACACAGATCGGGCGACACCCAGACAAACGCTGGCGAGCCCGGACCGCCATTGAGGTACTTGTAGGTGCAGCCGATGGCGTAATCGGCACGTGCCTGATGCAGGTCGACCGGCACCGCACCGGCGGAATGCGCCAGGTCCCAGATGGTCAGCGCGCCGCACTCGTGAGTCAGCGCGGTCATGGCTTGCATGTCGTGCATATAGCCCGTCTTGTAGTTGACGTGGGTAAGCATGACCACAGCGGTGTTCTGGTCTATCGCTTGCGGCAGCTCCTCGGGACTACCAACCAGGCGCAAGGTGTAGCCCTGTTGCAGCATGTCCGCCAGACCTTCGGCGATGTACAAATCGGTCGGAAAATTGCTGGATTCGGTGACGATCACTCGCCGTTTCGGCGACCGAGTGGCCTGCACCCGCAGGGCGGCGCTGAGCACCTTGAACAGGTTGATCGAGGTGGTGTCGGTCACCACCACTTCACCATCACGGGCGCCAATCAGCCCGGCCAATTGGTTGCCCAGACGCTCGGACAGGTCGCGCCAGCCAGCACTGTTCCAACTGCGGATCAGGCCATTGCCCCATTCTTCGGCGATCACCGCTTGAGCACGCGCCAATGCAGCAACCGGTCGCGCGCCCAGGGAGTTGCCGTCCAGATAGATCACGCCTTCGGGCAGTGCAAATTGCTGACGCAGTGGCGCCAGAGCGTCCTGAGCATCAAGCGCCAGGCAATCGTTTCTTGTCGTCATTGAGTGTCCTGTTTTTTGAATGACATGCCGTCCGGGCAGGTCGCGATAATCGGGTCGATCCAGGGTTTCGGTGTCATGTTTCAGGCGCTATTTCCCCCTTCTCGGTGGAGAAATAATGAACGAAGCTTTGGAGAATTTTCGTGCAAAGTGAGCAGCCTTATAGTAGTTATCTCGCAGAAAATTCGAATCTAACTCCAATAAACGCGGATTTATTCCAACCATGAATCTCGACTCGACAGACCTGCGAATCCTGCACCAACTGCAACAGGATGGCCGCATCAGCAATCAGGAATTGGCGGAGAAAGTCGCCCTGTCCCCGTCGGCGTGTTTACGCCGTTTGCGCCTGTTGGAAAGTGAGGGAATCATCACCGGCTATCGCGCGGTACTGAATGCCGAACGGCTGGGAATCGAACTGGAAGCCATCGTCCATGTATCGTTGCGACAGGACGTCGAGGACTGGCACGAAACCTTCATCAAGAAGGTTCAGTTGTGGCCGGAAGTGGTCACCGCTTATGTGATTACCGGCGCGAGCAACTATGTTTTGCGAGTCCAGGCGCGCAACCTCAAACACTTCTCCGATTTCATCGTCAACCATCTGAACCGCACAGCAGGGGTCACCGATATCCGCTCGGAAATCGTCCTGCAGAAAATCAAGGAGCGAGAGGAATTGCTTGATCTGGTGGTGCGCAAGTAAGGGAAACCGCCAGGGAGATATCGACAACTCCCTGGGCGTCCTGATCCTCAGAAGCCGCGCATGCGCCGGGCTTCGTTACGCTGCAAAGTCATGCTTGGGGATTCGTCGAACAACTTGCGGTACTCGGCAGAAAAACGCCCAAGGTGCGTGAAGCCCCACCCCATGGCGATCTCGGAAATATTGCGCGCAGAACCGTGCTCAAGAATGTCCTGACGCACGGCGTTCAAGCGGTATTTTTTCAGGTAGACCATCGGCGATAGCGCGAAGTACTTCTTGAACGCTTCGAACAATTTGAAGCGCGAGACTCCGGCCGCGGCTTCGATGTCTTCCAGATGCAGAGCTTCCCGGGCGTTTGCGTGAATGTATTGCCGGGCCCGGATCAGATAGTGCGGCAGCTTCACGCCCAACACGTCCCGCAGTTCTTCAGAATAATTGTTCGGCTGGGCGAGGATCAGCCCCTTGATCAAAGAGCTTTCGACATCCCGGGTGAAGGCCACTTGTTCATACAATTCACTGCTGCGTTCCAGCTCGGCGATGAAATAACGCGCCATGCGCCACCATGATGCCGACGCCCCGTCGACCGCATCCATCACCGACTCGAAACGCAAAGGCGCATCCAACGGTCGCTGCAGCATGCCTTCCAGAGACTCACTCATGGCGGCGCGGGTGATGACCACCTGGGCCTTGCGACAATCGCCGGAGATCGCCAGCACCTGGTTTTCATTCGGCGAAATGATCACCCCTTGATCGCGATTGGACTTCACCACGCTGCCGTTCTTGCTCAGCTCCTGCTCGCCCACCAACGGCAAACTCAGGCTGTAACTGCTGAAGTGCTCAGGGTCTTCGATATCGACGGTGACGTCGGTACCGTACTCAATCGTGCCCAGGGTCGTGGCCATCGACTTGAACACATTGGCGCTGTGATGAAAGCGGATCCGCTCCGGAGTGGTGGTCACGAGTCGATGGGGCCCGCAGATACCGGACATCCAGTTCCGCGCACCCTCAACGTCAAAGCTATCAATACGAATGTCGCGAAACTGCGGATCAGTTTTGCTACTCATCACGGGGCACCCACGGCGGTATTTTTCAAGCGCGCTCTGAGGGCGCGTATCAGGCAGGAAAGAGCAAATTCCAAGCCACAAAACGACGGTACCAACCCAGCGGATAGTAATCATCTACTAAGCGGACAACGCGCCCGGCTTGAAGCCCGCAAGTGTCATCGAACAGCATCCGACGTCCTGCAAAACAGTACCTGATTGCTGCAATCAGGTGCAGCCGTCCATCGCGTCAGGCACTGTTTGAGTAGTACCTGCCCAGCTCGATACGGGGGTGTTACCGCACAAATTTTATGGACTGCCTTCGTCGACAAACCGGATAGACCCCTGCCCGCCCCACTCTCTCTAATGAGCGCAACCGATTAGTCCGAATAAAAAAGGTACACACCCATGAGTGGCGAAAAAAACGTCGAGCAGTGGAAAGCGTTTATCGAAGGCTGCCTGGACTTCCGTCCGACAGACGGCGTGTTCCGGATCGCCCGGGACATTTTCACCGAACCGCAGTTGTTCGATCTGGAGATGGAACTGATCTTCGAGAAGAACTGGATCTATGCCTGTCACGAAAGTGAGTTGGCCAACAATCACGACTTCATCACTATGCGCGCCGGCCGCCAGCCAATGATCATCACCCGCGACGGTGACGGTCAGCTCAATGCGTTGATCAACGCCTGCCAGCATCGCGGCACGACCCTGACCCGTGTCGGCAAGGGCAACCAGTCGACCTTCACCTGCCCGTTCCACGCCTGGTGCTACAAAAGCGACGGCCGCCTGGTGAAGGTCAAGGCGCCCGGCGAATACCCGGAAGGGTTCGACAAGGCCACACGCGGCCTGAAAAAAGCACGCATCGAGAGCTACAAGGGGTTTGTGTTTATCAGCCTGGATGTTCATGCCGATAACAGCCTCGAAGACTTCCTCGGCGACGCCAAAGTGTTCTTCGACATGATGGTTGCCCAATCGCCCACCGGTGAGCTGGAGGTGCTGCCCGGCAAGTCAGCCTACACGTATGACGGCAACTGGAAGTTGCAGAACGAAAACGGCCTCGACGGTTATCACGTCAGCACTGTCCACTACAACTACGTGGCCACCGTGCAACACCGCCAGCAGGTCAACAGCGAGAACGGCACTGACAGCGGCACCACGCTCGACTACAGCAAACTCGGCGCTGGCGACGCCAATACCGATGACGGCTGGTTCGCCTTCGATAACGGCCACAGCCTGCTGTTCAGTGACATGCCGAACCCGACGGTGCGCTCCGGTTACGCCACGATCATGCCGCGGCTGATCGAAGAACACGGTCAGGAAAAAGCTGAGTGGATGATGCACCGACTGCGTAATCTGAACATTTATCCGAGCCTGTTTTTCCTCGATCAGATCAGCTCGCAACTGCGCATAATCCGCCCGATAGCCTGGAACAAGACTGAAATCATCAGCCAGTGCCTGGGCGTAAAAAACGAGTCGGACGCGGATCGTGAAAACCGGATTCGTCAGTTCGAAGACTTCTTCAACGTGTCGGGTCTGGGCACTCCGGATGACCTGGTGGAGTTCCGCGAAGCCCAGCGTGGTTTCCAGGCACGCCTGGAACGCTGGAGCGATATTTCCCGTGGCAGTCACCAATGGGCAACCGGCGCCACGCCCAACAGCGAGTCGATCGGCATCGCCCCGGCCATGACCGGAACCGAATTCACCCACGAAGGGCTTTACGTCAACCAGCACAGCAACTGGCAGAAATTCCTGCTCGATGGCCTGGAAGCGAAATCCCTGAAGCTACGTGAGGTGTGAACATGAATGCGCAATTGCAGTACCAGATCGAACAGTTTTTCTATCGCAAATCCGAACTGTGCGACGCCCAGGAGTGGGACGCCTATATCAAGCTGTTCGACGAGCACAGCGAGTTTCACCTGCCGCAGTGGGACTCGGAACACGTTTACACCGTCGACCCCAAGCGCGAAATGTCGCTGATCTACTACCCCAATCGTTCCGGTCTGGAGGACCGCGTGTTCCGCCTGCGCACGGGCAAATCCGCGTCCTCAACGCCGATGCCGCGCACCTTGCACCTGATCAACAACGTACGGATCGAAGAGGTCGAGGGCGGCGAGCTGGAGGTGCGTCTGAACTGGCACACCTTGTTCTATCGCCTGGCCACGTCCGAACAGTTCTATGGCCGCGCGACCTATCGCCTCAAGCCTCACGCAGACAGCTGGCTGATCACCCGCAAGCATGTCCTGCTGCTCAACGACACCATCAACTCGGTGCTCGATTTCTACCACCTCTGAAACCATGGAGACCGGGCATGAACCACAAGGTCGCGTTCAGCTTTGCCGACGGCAAAACGCTGTTCTTTCCCGTACAGCCTAACGAAATACTGCTCGACGCCGCCCTGCGCAACGGCATCAACATTCCTCTGGATTGCCGCGAAGGCGTCTGCGGAACATGCCAGGGGCGCTGCGAGTCGGGCGACTACAGCCAGGACTATGTGGATGAGGAAGCCCTCTCCAACCAGGACCTGCAACAACGCAAAATGCTCACCTGCCAGACTCGGGTGAAGTCCGATGCTGCGTTTTATTTCGACTTCGCTTCCAGCCTGTGCAGCGCCTCGGCCCCCGAGCAACTCAGCGGCAAAGTCACTGAAGTCAGGCAGGTCTCAGCCAGCACTGCGATCCTGCATCTGGATCTGGATCTGGGCACGACAGGCTTGCTGGATTTTTTGCCGGGGCAATACGCCCGGTTGCTGATCCCTGGGACTCAAAGCAGGCGCTCCTACTCGTTCGCCAATCGACCGAGCGACAGCAATCAGCTGCAGTTCCTGATTCGCTTGCTGCCCGACGGCGTGATGAGTAACTACATCCGTGAACGCTGTCAGGTGGGTGATGAAATCGCCCTGGAGGCACCGCTGGGCGCCTTCTATCTTCGGCACGTCGCCAAACCGCTGATCCTGGTGGCCGGCGGAACCGGGCTTTCCGCGCTGCTGGGTATGCTCGACGAACTCGCCGAGCGCGGGTGCGCGCAACCGGTGCATTTGTACTATGGCGTGCGAGACGCTGCCGATCTGTGCGAACGCACACGCATCGCCGCCTATGCCGAGCGTATTCCGGGGTTTCGCTACACCGAGGTCGTCAGCGATCCTTCGCCACAATGGGCAGGAAAGCGCGGCTACATTGCCGAGCATTTCGACACCAGTGAACTGCGCGACGCGCCGATCGACATGTACGTCTGCGGGCCACCGCCCATGGTCGAGTCGATCAAGAGCTGGTTGCAGACTCAGGCACTGGAGACCGTGCATCTGTATTACGAAAAATTCACCGAGAGTAATATCTGATCTTTCAAATCAGGCCTGACAACAATAATCAGAAGGGAACGAGATGGCGGATGAAATCTTGCAACAGGGAACGCTCAAGCGGGGGTTGAAAAATCGTCATATTCAACTGATCGCATTGGGCGGGGCGATTGGCACCGGGCTGTTTTTAGGCTCTGCCGGCGTACTCAAGTCGGCCGGTCCGTCGATGATCCTCGGCTATGCGATTGCCGGGTTCATTGCCTTCCTGATCATGCGCCAGTTGGGCGAAATGATTGTCGAAGAGCCGGTGGCCGGTTCGTTCAGCCACTTCGCCCACAAGTATTGGAGCGGTTATGCAGGATTTCTGTCCGGGTGGAACTATTGGGTGCTGTACGTGCTGGTGGGCATGGCCGAGCTGACGGCTGTCGGCAAGTACGTGCAGTTCTGGTGGCCGGAAGTCCCCACTTGGGTGAGCGCGGCAGTGTTCTTCGTGCTGGTCAACCTGATCAATACGATGAACGTCAAAGTCTTCGGCGAGATGGAGTTCTGGTTCGCGATCATCAAGGTCGTGGCGATCATCGGTATGATCGCCCTCGGTTGCTACATGCTGTTCAGCGGCTCCGGGGGCCCGCAAGCTTCGGTCAGTAACCTGTGGAGTCACGGCGGTTTCTTCCCCAACGGCACCACCGGTTTGCTGATGTCGATGGCGTTCATCATGTTCTCCTTTGGTGGCCTGGAGCTGGTCGGCATCACTGCCGCTGAAGCCAGCGAACCGAGGAAGGTGATACCCAAGGCGATCAACCAGGTGGTGTATCGCGTGCTGATCTTCTACGTCGGCGCACTCACCGTTCTGCTTTCGCTGTATCCGTGGGATCAACTGCTGCAGACCCTGGGCGCTTCGGGCGATGCCTACAGTGGCAGCCCGTTCGTGCAGATCTTCTCGCTGATCGGCAGCAATACCGCCGCGCATATCCTCAATTTCGTGGTACTGACCGCAGCGCTCTCGGTTTACAACAGCGGCGTCTACTGCAACAGCCGCATGCTCTACGGCCTGGCCGAACAGGGCGACGCACCGAAGTCGCTGATGAAACTGAACAAACAGGGCGTGCCATTGCGGGCGCTGGGTATCTCGGCGCTGATCACTATGTTGTCCGTGCTGGTCAACTACCTCGCGCCCCATGAAGCGCTGGAGTTGCTGTTCGCACTCGTGGTCGCCTCGCTGATGATTAACTGGACGCTGATCAGCCTGACCCACCTGAAGTTTCGTAAAGTCATGGGCCAGCAAGGCATCGTGCCAGGCTTCAAGTCGTTCTGGTTTCCCTTCAGCAACTACCTGTGCCTGGCGTTCATGGCCATGATCATCTGCGTGATGTGGATGATTCCGGGAATACGCGCCTCGGTCTTCGCCATCCCGGTCTGGGTCTTGATCATCTACGTGTTCTACCGGGTGCGTGTAGCGAGGGATCGAGGCTTGCCAGTCGCTCAATAGTCCCGGAGCGCAACAAAAAGCCCCGGCATTCAATGAATGCCGGGGCTTTTTTATACGGACGGGATCAGAGGGTCGAACGCACCCGCCACAACTCCGGGAACAGCACGGTATCGAGCATTTTGCGCAGATAACCGACACCTTCAGTGCCGCCGGTTCCCGGTTGAAAGCCAATGATCCGCTCAACCGTGGTGACATGACGGAAGCGCCATTGACGGAACGAATCCTCGAGGTCGATGAGTTTTTCGGCCAGTTGATAGAGATCCCAATAACGCGAAGGATCTTTGTAGACCTCGCGCCAGGCGGCTTCGACCGAGGCGTCATGCTCTGTCGGGAGGGTTGGGTCTCGCTCGAAACGCTGTGGGTCAATCTTCAAGCCCGCGCTGACCATCAAGCGAATCGCTTCGTCATACAGCGAAGGGGTCGCGATCGCCTTTTCAAGTTCCTGCAATAATTCCGGCCGATGGGCATGGGGGCGCAACAGGGTCGCGCTTTTGTTGCCCAAAATGAACTCAATCTCACGGTATTGAAACGACTGAAAACCGGACGACTGCCCCAAAAAAGGCCTGATTGAGTGGTATTCGGTGGGAGTCATGGTAGCCAGCACCGTCCAGGCATGCACCAGTTGATCAAAAATCCGCGAGACCCGCGCCAGCATCTTGAAGGCCGGTGGCAACTCTCCCAGCCGGACGTGTTCGCGGGCAGCCTTGAGCTCGTGCAACATCAGCTTCATCCACAACTCGGACGTCTGGTGCTGGATGATGAACAGCATCTCGTTATGGTCCGGCGACAACGGGTGCTGTGCACTGAGAATGCGCCCCAGATCCAAGTAGTCGCCGTAGCTCATGGAATCAGAAAAATTCAGCTCGGCGTTATGCCATTCCCCTGTCTGGTTAACAGGTGAATAGGGACATTGGCTCATTGAGCAGGCTCCTCACGTTGCGGTGAATTCAATGGACGCAGAATTGCCCTCACCGGGCTGGCGTCGAGATTGGCAAAGCGCAGCGGCAGCGCGATCAACTCATAGTCCCCTTCCGGGACCTCATCGAGCACGATGCCTTCGAGAATAGCCATGCCGTGACGGGCCACGGCGTTGTGCGAATCCATGGTCTTGGATTGCTGCGGGTCCAGCGATGGCGTATCGATACCGATCAAGCGCACGCCGAGACTGGCGAGCAGGTCGACGGTTTCTTTGGCGACGGCGGTGAAATCCGGGTCCCAGCTGGTCAGCGGCGCTTGTCGATACGTGCGCAGCAGGACGCGTTCGGGCAGGTTGTCCAGTCGACTCTCTATTTGCTCCGGTTGCACCAGTCGGCCGCTGTCCAGGCAATGCAACACCCGGCAAGGCCCGATATAAACATCAAGCGACACATCGCCAATGGCTGCGCCCTCCGGGCTGTAGTGCAGCGGTGCATCGACGTGAGCGCCGGTGTGCGGCGACAGCGTGATACGCCCGACATTCACCGGGCATTCAGGCCCGAAGGTCCAGACGCGCTCCTCCTGGAACGGCGTATCACCCGGCCAGGTCGGTGTTGCGGTACTCAAGGGCGGGCTGATGTCCCACCACGACATTGTTTTTTTCATTACAAAGCTCTCGGCCTTTTCCGAAGTGAATGATACGAGTGATACCTGTGCATGTTCTTGCAAAAACGTTCGCAAAAGCCTGAGGCTTTCGCACAAACTGCCAGGAATCGGCAGTTTATCGAGAGGAAATTTCAACGTACGCATCGCCGGTTTCCACCGCCAAGCGTTGTATGAACAGACGACGGCCGCTGCGCTTCTGGATACCTCAATGTCGAGCACAGACAACTGGTGCCGGACCAAGCCCTATAGGGTGCGACTTCAGTTCTCCCTAACGCTCGGAGTCATCATGTCCGCACCGATTACCGTTCTTCGCGATACCCACCCACTGCCGGTACTCGATGCCTGCAAATGGGAAAAACTCGAAGGCGACCCGCACACCGTCAACCTCAACGCCTACACCAGCGAAGACGGCAGCAAAATCATGGGCACCTGGATCTGCACGCCAGGCAAGTGGTATGTGGAATACGTGAAGTGGGAATACTGCGATTTCCGCGAGGGGTACTGCATCATCACCCCAGAGGGAAAGGAGCCGATCCATCTGCGTGCCGGTGATATTTTCGTCATTGAGCCGGGCATGAAAGGCACGTGGGAAGTGGTTGAGACCGTGCGCAAGTATTTCGTGTTTGCCTGATGCAAAAAAACCGGGAGGTCACCCGACGTGATTTCCCGGTAAATATCTATGGGTACATGCTGCCCCTGTGGGAGCGAGCCTGCTCGCGATGAGGCCAGCACATTCAACATCAACGATAACTGATCTACCGTTATCGCGAGCAGGCTCACTCCCACAGGTTTCCAGCCCGATTATTGCGGTTTGCGATAGCTGTTGATGATCGCCGAGAAGTCCTTGCCACCTTCCCCACGCTGGCTCATCGCCTGATACAACTGCTGGGCTACCGCGCCGAGCACCACCGGTTGGTGCGCCTGACGTGCAGCTTCCGTGGCCAGCCCCAGATCCTTGAGCATCAATTCGGCACCGAAACCACCGGTATAGCCGCGCGAAGCCGGCGCCGTTTCGACGATGCCCGGCCACGGATTGTACATCTCCGAACTCCAGCAACGGCCGGTGGAACTGTTGATGATTCCCGCCAACACCGTCGTGTCGATCCCGAGCGCATCGCCCAGCGCCATGGCTTCGCTGACACCGACCATGGAGATCGCCAGCAGCAGGTTGTTGCAGATCTTGGCGATTTGCCCGGTGCCGACTTCGCCGCAATGGACGATGTTGCGGCCCATTTGCGCCAGCACGGGTTGCAGGGTGGCGAACAGCTCAGGGGTAGCGCCGACCATAAACGTCAGGGTCCCGGCTGCCGCACCGCCAGTACCGCCAGACACAGGCGCATCCGCCATGGCCACGCCTTGCTTGGCCGCCGCCGCAGCAACTTCACGCGCCGTCTGCGGATCGATGGTGCTGCAATCGACTGCCGGCACGCCCTTGGCGATACCTGCCAGCACGCCGTCTTCACCCAGCCACACGCTGCGCACATGCACCGCGGCGGGCAGCATGGTGATCACAAGCTCCGCGTCTTGAGCGGCTTCTCGTGCCGAAGCGCTGATGCTGCCGCCCAGTTGTTCCAGCTCTGCCAGAACGGTTTTGTTCAGGTCGACCAGCCGTAGCGAATGGCCGGCCTTGATCAGGTTGCGCGCCATCGGCGCGCCCATGTTGCCGAGACCGATAAAAGCGATTTTCATGTCCGGCTCCTTAACGCAAGTTGATGGTGGTGTTCACACCGTCGTTGACGCTGTCGTCATCGAACCAGCGACTGGTGACAGTCTTGGTCTGAGTGTAGAACTGCACCACTTGCTTGCCATACGGACCGAGGTCGCCGAGTTTGGAACCGCGGGAACCGGTGAAGCTGAAGAACGGGACCGGCACTGGAATCGGGATGTTGATGCCGACCTGGCCAACGTCGATTTCCGTCTGGAATTTACGCGCCGCCGCACCGCTTTGAGTGAACAGGCCAGTGCCGTTACCGAACGGGTTGGCGTTGACCAGGGCGATGGCCTCGTCGAGGGTATCGACTTCCAGCACCACCAATACCGGACCGAAGATTTCCTGGGTGTAGATCTGCATCTCGGGTTTCACGCCGGAGAACAGGGTCGGGCCGACAAAGTTGCCTTTTTCGAAACCAGGAACGGTAACGTCGCGACCATCCAGCTCAAGCTTGGCGCCTTCCTTGATGCCGCTCTCGATCAGATCCAGAATCCGCGCCTTGGCCTTTTTGGAAATCACCGGACCAACATCAGTGCCCGGCTCGCTGCCGGCATTCACTTTGAGTTTCTGCGCCAGTGCCTTCAAGTCAGGCAACCATTGTTTGGCTGCGCCCACCAGCACCACCACGGAAGTGGCCATGCAACGTTGCCCGGCCGCACCGAAACCGGCGCCGACCAGTGCATTGAGCGCTTGTTCGCGGTTGGCATCCGGCAGCACAACGGCGTGGTTCTTCGCGCCCATCATCGACTGCACGCGTTTGCCATGTTTGCCGGCCAGGTCGTAGACGTGAGTGCCGACGGCAGTCGAACCGACGAAGGAAACAGCTTTGATGTCCTTGTGGGTGCAGAGTGCATCCACCACGTCTTTACCGCCATGAACGACGTTGAGTACGCCGGCCGGTACGCCAGCCTCGATCGCCAGTTCCACCAGCAGCATGGTCGACATCGGGTCCTGTTCGGACGGTTTGAGCACGAAGGTGTTGCCGCAGGCAATGGCCATCGGGAACATCCACAGCGGAATCATCGCCGGGAAGTTGAACGGGGTGATGCCGGCGCAAACGCCGATTGGCTGGCGCAGGGTGTAGGTATCGACGCCGCCGGCAACGTTCTCGGCGAACTCGCCCATTTGCAGGCTGCCGATGGAGCAGGCGTGCTCGACCACTTCCAGGCCGCGAAAGATATCGCCTTCAGCGTCGGCGATGGTTTTGCCTTGCTCGTTGCTCAGCACCACGGCGATACGCTTGGAGTGTTCGCGAATCAACGCCTGGAGCTTGAGCATGATGCGCATCCGCGCGCCGATCGGCGTCAGCTTCCAGGTCTGGAAGGCGCGATGGGCGGCACTGATGGCGGCGTCCACTTCCTGCGCGGTCGCGAACGGCACTTTCGCCAGCACTTGCTGGGTCGCCGGGTTGACGATGTCGTGCCACTCGGTGGTTTGGGACTCGACCCACTCGCCGTCGATCAACAGCTTTACCGTTTGGACAGTGGTTTCGTTTGGCGTGAGCGATGCGTTCATGTTGGGTCTCCGGGACGTTGTTCTTATTTAGAGAGCTATCTAGGGAGCCAAGGCGAGAAAGTCGCCTTGAGATGAGGCGCGTGTTGCGAATTGGTTGTCGGACTGTTTTTGGAGTATAGATGTGCAAACTTCTAATAAGAACGCACATAAAAGCCGGTCCATCATGCAAAAAAACATCACGTCTCTAGGCTCGTTGAACTGGGATGACCTCAAGTTTTTCCTTGAAGTCGCCCGCACCCGCAAGGCCAGCACCGCAGCGAAGCGCCTTGCGGTCGACTACACCACCGTGTCGCGGCGCATCAGCTCGCTGGAAGCGGCGTTGGGCACGTTGCTGTTCGAGAAATCCCGGACCAGTGGTTTTGTCCTGACCACCGAAGGCCAGCGGTTGCTGGGTTATGCCGAGTCGATTGAAAGCACGCTGCACATGGCCTGCGAGCAGGTTTCGGGGTCCGGGGTCGCGTTATCCGGGCATGTGCGCATGGGCTGCACCGAAGGCTTCGGCAGCTTTTTCATCACCCCGCAGCTGAGCCATTTCGTCGACGCCTACCCGGCGATCTCCGTGGACATCCTGCCACTGCCGCACTTCATCAGCCTGTCCAAACGCGAGGCGGACATCGTCATCGCCCTGGAGCGCCCGGAGCATGGTCCGTACGTCTGCTGCAAACTCTGCGACTACAAATTACAGCTCTACGCGACTCAGGATTATCTCGACAAGCATCCACCCATCCGCCGCCCGGCAGACCTGGGAAAACATTCATTCATCAGTTACGTCGACGATCTGGCGTTCAGCTCGGAGCTGTTGTACCTGGCAAATGTGTTGCCCGGCGCCAGTGCCAATCTGCGCAGCACCAGTGTGATTGCGCAGTTCGTTGCCGCGCAGCAAGGTCGGTCGCTGGCGATTCTGCCGTGCTTTCTGGCGGCCCAGGACCCGCGGTTGCTGCCGGTGTTACCGGAAGAGATCAACATCACACGACAGTTCTGGATGTACTGCCGCGAAGACCTGCGCAAGCTCAAGCGGATCACCCTGTTGTGGGATTACATCCGTTCGGTCACAGAGCAGAATCAGAGTCTGTTGATGGGCGAAAGTCGGGAGATGCTGTTCGCCGATTAGTCGGCGCTCACCTCATCCAACTCCAGCATCAACCCGCTCAAGCGCTTGACCTTGCGCCGCACCGCCTCTTCGAATACGCCGGAGCGAGGTTCGATCAGGGTGAACCAGTTTTTCCCCCGGGTTATTCCGGTATAGATCAACTCCTTGGTGAGTACAGGGTTCAGGACATCCGGCAGAATCAACGCCGTATGGGCAAATTCCGAGCCCTGGGATTTGTGCACTGTCATCGCGTACACGGTTTCGACATCGTTGAGCCGGCTTGGCAGAACAAACCGTACGCCGCCCTGACCATCATTACGCGGGAACGCCACACGCAACACCTGCTTCCCTGCCTCCGGCCCAACACGTTCCGGTAGCTTGAGGGCAATGCCGATGTCGCCGTTCATCAAACCCAAACCATAGTCGTTGCGAGTCATCAGCACCGGCCGACCTTCGTACCACTGCTGGTCGCTGTCGATCAGCCGAGCCTTGAGCAGCGCGGCGGTCACGCGTTGATTCAACCCCTCCACGCCCCACGGCCCTTTGCGTACGGCGCACAACAACTGGAAGGTGTCGAAGGCTTGCAGCACCTGGCGCGCCCAATCGGTCCAGCAGGGATCATCAAGCGTGCTGTCGAGCGGTGGCCGCAGGCTGCGCAAGAGACTCAGGTAATGGCGATAACCCTGCGGACCATCGCCATGCCCCTCAAGCAGCAAGCGTTCCAGCGCCCGGTCCTGTTCTCCCTTGAGGGGCAGGGAAAAGACGTCGTCATGGCTTCGCGCTGCCAACAACTTGCGGGCTTCCTCGGGTTGCTGCTGGTTGACCCAACGAGCCAGTTGGCCGATGCCGCTGCCCTCGCCGAACCGACGTGAATGACGCAGCATCACAACTTGCTGGGCCAGGGGATGAGCGCCTTGGGTGTCTTCCTGCAAACCGCTGGCATCCAGGCTTTCACCACTGACCGCTTGCAGCCACAGGCGAGTCTGTGGGCTGTACCAACCGGCCTCGGCGTCGCGGCACAGGTCGCCCAGCACGGCGCCGGCCTCCACCGATGCCAGTTGGTCCTTGTCACCGAGCAGCACCAGACGGGCATGGGCCGGCAATGCATCGAGCAGGTTGGCCATCATTTCCAGATCGATCATCGAGGCTTCGTCCACCACCAACACATCCAGCGGTAAGCGATTACCGGCGTGGTGACGGAAGTGTCGAGTACCGGGACGACTGCCGAGCAGACGGTGCACGGTGGTGACGTCTGACGGGATCTTCACACGCACGGTTTCATCGACTTCCAGAGTCCTGACCTGCTGACTGATGGACTCCGTCAGGCGGGCTGCAGCCTTGCCGGTGGGTGCAGCAAGACGAATTCGCAGCGGCTTGCCCGCCTCCACTGCCGGCGCCTGGAGCAACGCCAACAAACGCACGACCGTCGTCGTCTTGCCGGTCCCCGGGCCACCGGTAACGATGCTGAATGCACTGCGGGTTGCGAGGGCGCAGGCGAGTTTCTGCCAGTCAATCACTTCGCCGGGCCGAGCTGGGCCGAACAAACGGGTGAGGCGCTGGGACAAATCATCCGGCGTGGATTCGTGTTCGACCAGGCGTTGACGCAGCGAGGTGTCGATACGCCGTTCGTAAGCCCAGTAGCGACGCAAGTACAGGCGTTTGCCCGATAACACCAATGGCCGATGCTGCGCCGCCTCGCGGCCATCGACCGCCAATGCGACCAGACTACTAGAGGCCAGGACCTTGCACCAATGGGCACCGTCCAGCGCCTCAAGCAATTGCGACGGCAACAACATCGCACCACTCTGCACATCACCTTCCGGTGGCAGCGACAGGGCGAAGTCCGGCTCCTTGAGCGTCTCGAACACATCCAGGCACACATGACCGTGGCCCAGTTGATGACTGGCCAACGCAGCGGCCAGCAGCACCAGTGGATCATCGCCGGGAGCGAGCTCATGAAGAAAAGCGACGAAGGCTTTGTCCAGCGCTCGCAGCCAGCCGCGCTCAACCCAGCGCGTCAGCAACAAGAGCAAGTCATCGGCGCGACTCAATGGCGCCAGATCCGCCAGGCTTTCGGCTGTCAACGAAGTGGGCAGCAAATCAGCGAAGGTGCGACTCATAGCAAAACTCCCTGTTCCCAGGCGGGTTCGGCCTTGGGTTCTGGCTTGACCTGGAACAGCCGGTCCAGACGTTCGATCAGCTCTCTTGGAGGACGGGCGAAATACACGCCCTGGCTGGAAGCGCGTGTACCGCGCAGGAACAGGTACAGCGCACCACCGACATGCCGATCGTAATCGTAATCGGCAAGTCGCGCCTTGAGCTGGCGATGCAGGGCCAACAGGTACAGCACATATTGCAGGTCGTAACGGTTGTCGAGAATCGACTGCTCCATGGCCTGCTCGGTATAGGCCGCGTCATCGACGCCCAGCCAGTTGGATTTGTAGTCGGCGACGTAGTAGCGGCCGTCGTGCTCGAACGTCAGGTCGATGAAGCCCTTGAACATGCCATTGAGCAACACCGGCTCGGCAGCCACCCGGGCCACGCCGTTGTGGGTGTATTGACGCACCAGTTCATCGAGTTTGAGCACATCGACCTTATGACTGGCGAACCAGAATTCCATCTCGACCCGGTACTGGGTCAATCGCTCGAATACCACGGGGGCCTGCCCGCCGCCGATATGCAACGGGGACGCGAGCAGGTGCTGCAGCCAGTCGCTCAGGGCGGTTATCCAGCCCTCCCAGCCACGTCGGTTGCAACGACGGGCAATGGCGTCTTCCAGCGCTTGCGGTGTGGCGGCAAAACCTTCGTCACCGGCCCATTCGAGCAAACCATGGAGAAAGGTGCCGGGGTTCGGCCCACGAGGGAATCGATGGATATCAGCACCACCGGCCACCACTTCTCGTGGTGCTTGCGGATCGAGGCGTTCGTCGTCGAAGAGCTTTTGCGCTTGCGGGCTTTCCGGCGCTTCATCAGTGCCCACGCTCATGCTGTCGCCAATGCGCAGGGCACTGTAGGAAGCAATCCACCAGTTTTCGCTGGCCTTGCGCTTGGGTATCAGCGGAGCAAGCAACGTCGCATCGTTGCGCGGCGGATGGTAGTGCTCGACGGTCGCTTCAGGCATTTCACCGTAGCTCAGCGCTGCACAATCCTGCTGCAGGTCTTCCAGCCAACGCTTCAAGCCTGCCGACTCGGCCAATGGCGCTCCGCCGCCCATCAGATAGCCCAATGCTGACAGGTGCAGCATCGAGCTGTTGTTATTGCCGCGCTTGAGATCCGTCACTCCGAGCCAGCAGGCGTGTTGCGCCCGGGTCAGGGCTACGTAAAGCAAGCGCAGATCCTCGGCAAGACGCTCATCATCCGCCTGAACAATCAACTCGGCTGTCGGTTTCAAGGTCACTTGGGCCTTGCCCGTGGCGTCGTGGTAATGCAGCGGCAGACGGCTGCCATCCACCGGCTTCGCCGAGCAAATGAACGGCAGGAACACCAAGGGATACTCAAGCCCCTTGGACTTGTGAATGGTCACGACTTTGACCAGTTGTTCGTCGCTCTCCAGACGCAGGATCTGCTCTTCGCCGGCCTGACCGGACAGCGCCAGATGCTCGGACAAATGACGGATCAGCGCTTGCTCACCATCGAGCTCGGCGGCCGCTTGTTGCAGCAATTCGGACAAGTGCAGCAAATTGGTCAGCACCCGCTCGCCGTCACTGCGCATGATCAATGTCTGAGGCAGCTGGAAGTCATGCAGCAATCGCCGCAGCATTGGCAAGACGCCCTGCTTGCGCCAGAGCTCGCGATAATGGCGGAACTGCATGACCCGCGCTTCCCATGCCAGTTCGTCCTGATTCAGCCGCTCCAGTTCAGCCAGCGACAGGTTCAGCGTGATGCAGGCCAACGCGGCCCGCAGCGGGCGCTCGACATCCGGCTCGGCACAGGCCTTGAGCCAGGTCAGTACGTCGCGGGCTTCCTGGGCAGCGAACACTGAATCCTTGTCCGACAGATAGACGCTGCGCACGCCACGAGCGGAGAGTTCGCCGCGCACAGCCTGGGCCTCTTTACCGTCGCGGACCAGGATCGCGATATCCGCTGGCAGCAGACCTCTGAAGTCCTTGCCGTCCTGTATGAAACCCGCGCGACCTTGTTGCCCGCCGTTGAGCAAAGCGGTGATTTCACTGGCGCAGGCGGCGGCGAGTTGTTGTCGGTACGTCGCGCCGGACAGCGGCTGATCGGCGGACAGGTGCCAGATGTTCAGGGCAGGCACGACCTGGTCATCAACGTGCAGAACTTCTTTGCGTCCCTGGGACTCGACGGGCAGGAACGGTACCGGGTTCTCACCGTTCTTTTCACGAAACAGGAAGGCGCCCCGCCCGGTCTCGCGAGACTCGGCACGCTCGAACACATGGTTCACAGCTCTGACCATGCCATGACTTGAACGGAAATTGGTGCCTAGGGTATGCAGCCGGCCAGCGGTGGCCTGGCGAGCGCGCAGGTAGGTGTAGATGTCGGCACCGCGGAATGCGTAGATCGCTTGCTTGGGGTCGCCGATCAGAAACAGACCGCATTCGGGATTGTTGTCTTCGATGCGATAGATGCTCTCGAAGATCCGGTACTGCACCGGGTCGGTGTCCTGGAACTCATCGATCAGCGCCACCGGGAACTGCTCGCGAATCAGGGTCGCCAGCCGCTCACCGCCATCGGACTGCAACGCTGCATCGAGGCGCAGCAGCATGTCATCGAAGCCCATCTCCGCACGGCGACGCTTTTCTTCCTCGAACCGTGTACCGACCCACTGGGCGGCGTGTTGCAGCACGGCGGCATCAGGTGTCGGCAATCCATCGAGACTGGCCTTGAGGCCGGGCATGGCGTCCAGCCCGGGATGACTGGGTACTTCGCCCTTCCAGGCTTCGGCCATACCCTCGGGAGTCAGGCGCGAGAATCCGGTGCCGATATCCAGTTGCTCAAGGGATTCGTCTTCGGCCCAGGCCCTGATCTTTTCAAACCAGGGTTCGAAATAGCGCGCCTGCATTTTTCGACCATCGACACTTTTGCTCGCAACCCCCTGGTGACAGACGGCAAGCAATTCGTCTGCCCACTGGCGCCAGGGCATCTTGAGTTCGAGCAAGGCTGCCCGTCGCTCTTGCAGACACTCCGTGATCAGCTCGGCAGGCTCTTTACCTTCAACACTGTCTCGCTCACTGGCGAACAAACCACGTACTCGCGGCAGCAATGCCGCCGGACCACCCCAATTCCCCCGCACCCAGCTCAGCGCATCACCTTGCATCGGGTAGCAAAACAGGCGCCAGTAATCGCGCAGGACTTCGCCCAGCAAATCGCTGTGATCGGTTTCCAGGGTTTGTGTAAACAGGCTGCCACTGTCGAACGCATGTTCGCGCAACATGCGCTGGCACCAACTGTGGATAGTCGAAACTGCAGCCTCGTCCATCCACTGCGCGGCGATGTCCAGGCGGTTCGCGCAGCCGGACCATTGCTCGGGTAGATATTCGTTACGAAGTTCCGCGATAAGGCTATCGGGCGCCGGTGTTTCATCACGGAAAAACCGTGCAGCTTCAGCAAGACGCGTGCGGATACGTTCGCGCAATTCTTTGGTCGCGGCATCGGTGAACGTCACAACGAGGATTTGCGGCGGCAACAGTTCACGTCCGAAGCCGCTCGACTCTGCGCCGTGGCCAAGGACCAGGCGCAGATAAAGCGCGGAAATGGTGAAGGTCTTGCCGGTCCCGGCGCTCGCTTCGATCAGTTGGCTGCCGCGCAGGGGAAATGCCAAGGCCAGCGGTTTTGTGGTCATGCGCGCGCCTCCTCGCTGTTCAATGAACGCCAAGGCGCTTCAAGCAACGGCCGGTACAACGCGTTGCACCAATCCGGGAACGTTTCGTCTGCGGCAAGCGAGTCGAAGTCGGCAAACTGTCGGGCGAGTGCCGGGCTTTCGCGACGCTCGCCGTCGGAGGTCAAGCCATCACCTTCATAGGCCTTGCGGGCTGCGGCCTGGGCTTTGACCGGATCAGTTTGACCAAGCCATGCGAAGCCGGTCTTCACCGCAATCGGCAGTGGTTGACGCATGCCCGTTTGCCAAGCCATTAACAGGTCGCCCAGAATCCGCAAGGCTGCATCCTCCGGCATCGGACCGAGCAGCAGACTGTCGTCGCTGGCCACCAACGCGGTGGTCATCGCCATACCACTGGCGCAGGCAACCAGATGATTGACCCATGGCCGTGTCAGCCGATGCCATTTGCGCGATTTGATTGAGCCGATGCTGTTGGGGATTGTAGTGACTGATAGCAAACCACCGTCCGCACGTTGATGCAGGCCGCTGAGCCAACCTTCCAGGCGCAGACCCAGCAATTCCAGACTCACTGGCAGAGCGTTGGTGAGCGGCGTTGGCCATAGCGCCAAAAGCTGTTGGTAACGCTGCAGCAGATCCGGCAACGGTTCGATCAACTCTCGCTGAAGGCATTCGCCGAACCCGGCCATGGGCAGAAGCCCACTGTTTTGCAAACGTTTTGCCTGTGCTTCCAGTACCTGGTCGGTGCTGTCCAGATGTCCCAGCGCCGCTTCGAGCAAGCTGTCGCTGAGGCTGTAACGTTGCAACGCGTCGAGTACAAATGGCTCTTCATCAGCCAAGGGCACTTCAGCCGCTTCGAAATACACTTTCAGACGCTGACTGAAGAAATGTCGCACAGGATTACGCAGGAAGTCCTGCAGTTGACCGAGACTTAGCGGCTCCTCCTGAACATAGGGATCAAGGACCTCGATATCAGTCGACGCCTCACTGGTTTGATGCAGCACCTGCCATTCATTCGCGTAGCTAAACAAATCATCGCCTTCATGGAAGTAGCGGGCGCTGAACGGTTGCAGTGGATGTTCCTGAGTGATGGCCTCAAGCAGATCTTCGTCGACATCATGCAGTCGCCAACCGCTGGCCAGATGATCTCGCAATTGGCCAATCAGTACCGACGCAGGGCGTTCACTGTTATCGCGAATGCTGCGACCGACCCAGCTGATATAGAGTTGGTCACGTGCCGACAACAGCGCTTCCAACAGCAGATAGCGGTCATCTTCACGTCGGGAGCGATCGCCAGGGCGGTAGTCACTGCCCATGAGGTCGAAGTCCAGTGGCGGCTGTGCGCGCGGGTAGTCCCCGTCATTCATACCCAGCAGACAGACCAGTTTGAACGGGATCGCTCGCATGGGCATCAAGGTGCAAAAGTTAACCGCACCGGCCAGAAAACGCTGGGACAGGCGGCCTTGGTCGAGACCGGCGAGCCAGGCTTCACGGACCACGGTCAACGGCAGCTCATCATACAAACCAACTGACTCGCAGGTCTCAAGCCAGGTTTCACGCAGCTCTTCGAGTTGGGCCAACACGTAGTCGTCATGCTCGTTACTGGCCAGGAAAAACAACTGAACCAGTGCGTGCAATCGAAAGCCCCATTGTTTGGGAGCTGCGGGTAGAGAGAGCTCCTGGTGGGCAATCTCCAATGCGTCCAGCAGCGCGACCAAAGGCCCAATGAGCGCGGCATCCAGACCACCGATCTCGTCGTAGGGTTCGATACCCTCGCAAGCACTGGCACTGCCCACGGCATAACCGAGCAGCATCCGTCGCAGGCCGAAACGCCAACTGTTTTGTTCCAGCTCCTGCGGCAGACCGAGACCCGCGCGCTGCTCGGCATTCATGCCCCAGCGGATGCCTGCGCCTTCGATCCAACGGTGCAGGGTCGGCAGATCACGTTCCTCTACACCGAAGCGAGCGCGTAGTGCAGGAACATCCAGCAGATCGAGGATCTCGCTCACGGGGAAACGGCTGTCGGGCAGTTTGAGCAGATGTTCGATAGCAATCAGTAACGGGTCGCGACCACGCTGGCCTTGATCTGCGAGCGTGAAGGGAATGAAACGCGGATCGTTGCGTTCAAGCTGAGCAAATACCGCACGAATATGCGGTGCGTAGCTGTCGATGTCCGGGACCATCACGATCACATCGCGAGGCCTTAAGTCTGGATCAGCACTGAAGCGTGCAAGCAACTGGTCGTGGAGGATCTCCACTTCGCGCTGGGCGCTATGGGCAATGTGAAAACGGATCGACTCGTCCATCGCCGGATCGACAGCTGGCCAGCGCTCGCGAGTCTCGTTCAAGGGACGCAACTCAAGAATGTCGTCCTGCAATTGATTGAGCATGTTCTGTGGATGGCTATCGCTGAACAGGTCGATACGGCCATCGCGGAATGCCGAGCGATAGCTGTTGGGATCGTCGTAGCTGTCGAGCAGATTGATATAGTCCCGCCCCTGCTTGCCCCATGCCGCCAGTAGTGGATGGGCATGCTGGTGAAGGGTTTGCGGGTCGAGCACAACCGGCATTCCGCTCTTGCGAGCCTGACGCTTGTATTGATGCCGCAACAGGTCTTTATCGGCGACGATGTCTGCCCAATGGTGACGACACGGGTTGTGCACGCAGAGCAGAACCTGGCTGAAGCGCGCCAGCCCCGCCAGTGCTTCCAGGGCTTGTGCGGGCAGTGAAGAAATCCCGAAAACGATCACCCGTGAAGGCAATCCGCTTGGGGCTACGTCGAGGCTGTTGATGCGCTCGATAAACCGTTGATGGACGCCGGCTCGGCTTTGCGCCATGCCTTGTTCACCCACATCCAGCAACAGCGCTCGCCACAACTCTGCCTGCCAGCAGTTAGCCGGGGTCAGAGGTTTGGATTCGCCTCTGCCATTTCGTAATTGATGGCGACCTTCTGCCCAGTCTTCAAGCCAGTCGGCCCGATACACCTGGTATTGGTCAAACAAATCCGCCAGCCGCTCAGCCAACTGATAGCGTTTGCGTAAATCGGTGTCATGGGTAAGGAAGCGCTGCAGCGGTTCGAAGTGCGGTTGATTGATCAACTGCGGAAGCAGACGCATAAGACGCCAGGTCAAGGGAGCTTTATCGAGCAGGGATTTGGCCGGGATTTCGTCACGTCCAAGCACCATGCGATAGAGCTGCCACATGAAGCTACCTGGTAACTGCACGTCGATGGCTGCTGCGATTCCGCAGCCGCCCATGTCATCGTCTTCAGGGTCTTCTGCCAGTGCCAGCTTCAGCCATTGGGCGATGCCGTTGCTCTGAACCAGGGCAATTTCATTTTCCAAGGGAGCCAACGGGTAACGCCGCATCCAGCTGACCACCAGGCTGCGCAACTCGTCCAGGCGATTGCCGTGAACCACCATAAAACCAGCACTGAGGGACGTCGCGTCCGGCATAAAGGCTTCCTTGGGAAAATACAAAAGCTAGGGCCGAACCTTAGCATTGTCGGGAGACTGTGACAGCCGGAAGCCGTCCGGTATTGCTGTACGAACTTTCCTGCGGGCAAAACAAAACCCCTACCTGCATACGCAGATAGGGGTTTCGGAATTTAATCTTGACGATGACCTACTCTCACATGGGGAAACCCCACACTACCATCGGCGATGCATCGTTTCACTGCTGAGTTCGGGATGGGATCAGGTGGTTCCAATGCTCTATGGTCGTCAAGAAATTCGGTAGCCAGGTCGTTCTCCTTACGGATCACGCTCCAGCGAATGGGTATGCGATAGATTTGTGTGTTTCGTTTCGAATTTTCGACTTGTATCGTCTTCACACACCGCAATCTGGTGCCTTTTCAGGTC
>NZ_RCZA01000012.1 GCF_006438925.1 Pseudomonas mandelii
ATCGACAACAACCCGGCAGAGCGTGCAATTAAACCGTTTGTGATCGGGCGCAAGGCATGGCTGTTCAGTGATACACCCAAGGGCGCCACGGCCAGTGCTCAGATCTACAGCCTGGTCGAGACCGCCAAGGTCAACGGCCAGGAGCCCTATACGTGGCTGCGCCATGTACTGGAGCGGTTGCCGCATGCGGAGTCGGTAGAGGACTTTGAAGCCTTACTGCCGTGGAACTGCTCGCCAGAAATGCCACGGTAAACGAGGTAAATATCTTTGGGTATGTGGGGTTCATGGATCGCATACCGTGGAGGCTGGTTTTTTACCGATCGACAACAACAGAGCCGAGCGCGCAATAAAACCGTTTGTCATAGGGCGCAAGGCATGGCGGTTCAGCGATACGCCCAAAGGCGCCACCGCCAGTGCTCAGATTTACAGCCTGGTCGAGACCGCCAAGGTCAACGGCCAAGAGCCCTATACGTGGCAGCGCCACGTACTTGAGCGGTTGCCGCATGCATCCACGGTAGAAGACTACGAGGCGTTGTTGCCGTGGAACTGCTCACCGGAAATGCCAAGGTAAACCAAGGCCTCACCTTGCGGTAGGTGGGGTTTATGGATCAGTTACGAAGAAGCTGATCCATAAACCGGGCATTATGAAACCCTGGGGGGTTTTAGGATCGTCAGGCGTCTGCGCTATCGCGGCAGACCCTGTAGCTCTTCATAGGCGCTGAGTGACTGTTACATCATAAATACATACACTTGCTCAAGCCCCTGAATTGAGCTTCTCACCCACAACAGGATTGAACGCCGAATCGGCATCAACACCATTCGATACAGACCTGACTTTATTTTTTGGCTTGAATTTGAGAACCCTTTTCTCTATCAAATGCCAAGAGCCGTATCCCAAAATCAGAGTAATGACCACTGTAACAACAAGGTAGGTTGAATAGGCAATGCCAGGGAATTTTAGCAAAACAAACTGCTGAACCGGAAAAGCATAGATATAAACACCGTAAGAGCAGTCACCCACTTTATTAACCAAGCTTCCCAACCAACTTCTGGAAAGTCCATATGCCAAGACGACATACGGCAACGTAAGCCATAGCAGGGGCTTCGAAATCGATGAATACGGTGCCAGAAGAAGGGTCATCATCACCATGACAGTTACGCCGGAGAGACTGAACCACCGTTCGAGCCCCCACTTCGCATAACATGCCCCAATCATGAAATAGATGCCTATCAACGGAATGTTTCTTACATCAGTACCGTAAACCACCAGCAAAGGCGCATCTCGCCAGCACCAAAAAACCACAATCAGCGCAAACAATGCTGTGGCAATTGCGTATACAAGACGACCGCCATTGAATAGAAGCCCAAGCGCCACGACTACCAAATACATGAAAAATTCGATAGGCAAACTCCATAGAGAACCATTGATCACATTGACAACTCTGGCGTGCTCCAGCACGCCCGGCAAATAGAATACCGGACTTAAAATTATATTCTTCAAATACATAATAAATGCCAGATTTGAAAAATACTGCTTGACTGTCAAAGTGGAAAAAATGGGACCAAGCAAAAACGAAGTTACCACGACAACAACAATCAGGGCTGGAAATATTCGCAGCGATCGCTTAACTAAAAAACTGATGACCGAAGGATCAAAACTCCAACTTTTTGCAATCAAATAACCACTAATGACAAAAAATATCGCAATCCCGAGCCCGCCATAGGAATCAAGACCAATAAAGATCTCCGGGGAATTGCCGTAAATATCGAATGAATGAGCATATAGCACCATCAGCGCGGCAACCAACCGTAACAAGTTCAAGTTATTATCCTTGTGCAGCATGTATTTCCGCCTGATTTTAATTAAAAATGATAAGAAATTTCTATTCTTCCAACAGCTCATTGGCCGCGTAGGGCAATAGGCCGGCGCTTCGTCAGGCCTGGGCAAATGTCTTCGCTGCAGGCCTGGATCACACGTATTCCTGTGCCGTCATTGATGACGCTGCGAGGATCATACAACGCCACTTGGTCCTCTTGCAGCTCAATCAGCCTATGCACCGTCCAACTGCGAGCTGGAGCGCGCTGCTACTCTGAAGGCGCTTGTGCTGCTGCTCTGCCAAGACGTCGTTGCGATAAAGCGTGTCGGGGAGGTCAGGAGCGTAGGAGTTCCTGAGCCTTGGACCGCTCGTCGCCTGTCGTTTCGGATCCGGCAGGTCTCGGTATTGCGAGTTTCGAGGAGCTCACACTATCGTGGCGTAGGTCGCGCCCGGCGCTGCTGAGAGAGGCCGTCGTTTATTCGTATGCAATCCACGAAGTACACCTACCGCCAGATGTGCTTCCCGTTTACCGTGACATGTCCGGTGAGCAGTTCCACGGCAACAACGTCTCGTAGTCGACCACCGTGCGCATGTGGCAGTTGCTCCAGTGGCGCAGCCACGCATTGGAGCGTCTGCCACAAGCCTCGAGCGTAGAAGACTTCGAGGCCTTGCTGCCGCGGAACTACACGCCGCAAATTCCAAGATAGCCTTAGATCCCCACCTTTAAAATGTGGGGTTCATGGAGCGCTTACGATACGTTCAGCTCTTGTACGGTCAGCACGATCGCCTCATCAGTGACGTCGGGATAGGTTTTGAACCGTTCAGACTCCAGGCGCTTAAGCCAAAGGCAAAGACGAAAAGCACCGGGTCAAATACCGCGACGTTAATGTCCAACTCGACCAGCGCAGTCAGGCCGTCGATGGATTTAGGGAAGCCCACTGCCTTGGGATAAAGGTAGGCTAAAGATGGCCCCCCACACACCCTGCGAGGGCTACGCTTTCGCAGGGTGTTTTATTTTCGGAGGGCATCGTCATGATCGATCTAACGCTGGAAAGTATCGATCTAGGCAAGCATAGCTTTCATCTGCATTACCGCAACAAGCTGACCTGTGGGGATCGCCAAACACCGGAGGACCGTTGCTCACCAGATACCCAAGCAAGCCTTCAATGCCGCGTGCGATATCGCCCGGAGCATCCATCGACATGTCAAAAAACGCGAATCCCCGATACGAAATCGATTGCCGGGACTCATGTATTAGCCGCTTGGACTACCATGCGGAAAAAATCCATTTATATGGATTTCTCACAACGGCGAATCGAAGCACACATTTGTCACAGACGCTTTGCGCCAGGATGTCTGGATCGACACAGCAGGCCTCGGGGGAATACAGTGTGCTCCCGCACATGCACGAGAATGTCTAGCATTCGAACATTGCACGAACCTGTGCGGTATTCAAACTGTCTCCCTTCTGACGACATGCGGCGGCGTGACCCGCCGTCAACGCGAAAAACGCACGAGTTCGGTCGGCCACGGGACGACGTCGCTATTATTCGCACGCGAACTTTGTGTTCCATGTCGACGGCGTATCATATGCACTGTGTCCGGTACGGGCTTATGCGGAAAGCCTTTCGAAAGAGTCGTACAGTTCCAGTGCCAATCCTCGTGCCCATACCCCGACGCCAGTTCGTTCTTATGGAACGGGAAATCCGCATAGATCTCGCGCGGCGCGAACGACAACGCCTCCCAATAATTGCCAATCTGTAGATAATCCAGGTCGAAATCCGGGTGGTCCGAATCAACATGTAACCAGAACAGCCGCTCACGTCCGAAGATGATGCTCATTTGCGAATGCGCGATGACCGGTCTACCCATCTCCGAACAGAAACGGTGCGCAGCGACGAGCCAGTTGAAGCTCCAGAGGTCGTCCGCATCCAGAAAGGTCGCGTAGCGCCCCGAGGCCAGGCTGATCGCATGATTTCGAGCGAGTGCCGGGTCGCCAAAATCGGTCACGACGACCTTCGCTCCCCAGCGATCCGCGTCGGCGAACATGGTGCGGGTCAACGCATCGGGACGATCGAGCACGACGATTGGCTCGACAGTAATGCCTTGATCTCTTGCATGATCGATCGCCTCGCGGAAGCTCGAGATCGACGGGCCGCTAAGCACTCCTTCTCTATGGGCCGTCATAATTGCGGAAACTTCCATCACGCACCCACCTTTTCATTCAGAACATCCGACACTTGCTTCGCATACGCCTGCATGCTGTGCCGACTACGTGCCCGTTCACGCAGACGCTGCGCCCGGACAATCCGTTCGTGAGGCGCTCCAAGCGCAGCATGAATTGCGCCAATATAATCGTCGACACTGCGAACGCCGTCAACCGGCCACCCAGTCTGCTCGTCGATCAGCTCGGGCACCCCGCCCACTGCGCTCGCGACGATGCTGACACCGCGCAGCGCGAGCTCGATGAGTATCGTCGGCATGCCTTCCCAGTCCGACGTGAATAGCCAGAGATCCGCATCGTACAGCGGTAATTCGTCGTAGGATGAAAAGCCTTCATGCAGGATCAGGTTGGCCGGCGAGCGGCTGTAATCCGGCGGTGCATTGAGCAGCGGCGTTCCCCAGCACAGGAAATCGACCTCAGGCATCTTGTGCGCGATCTCCTGCACAAGATCGAATCGCTTCTGCCGATCGAGACGGCCGGCCCACAGCACCCTTCGGCGTAGGCGGTTGCTCTCGGTTTTGATACTTTCTTCGGTCGCCGTTTGACCGCCGATGTCCCCACGCGACGGCGAGAATAGTGGGACAATCCGCTCGGAGAGCGATGCAGGCAGGTTGTAGATCTTAGCGAGTTCGTTCTTCATATAGATCGTGTCGGTGAACACAGCTCGCAGATGGCTCGCCGTTTCCGGGAAGAATTCGCTCGGGTAGCCGGCGCGATAGCCGCTTGCCGTCTGATCCCAGCAGAAGAGGTAGGAATACAAATCGATGCTTTCGGACAACCGTGTTCCGAAGCGCGCCATCACGTCCCAGCATAACCGGCTGTTGATGTTGATGATCCAGGACGGCGCGAGCCCCATGAACAGACTGTACAGCAGAGTTTGCGCTTGGAGGGGCGGAAGATCCCGGAATACGCTAGATGCATCGACAACGTCGACACCAGCAGACACCCATTCCGGGCGGTCGAAGTTTGGCTGATCGGTACGGAGCAGTAAAACCGACTTGTTGGGAAACGCCAGGGACACCGCTTCGCAAATCTGACATGCAACGAGATCGGCGCCTCCCGTGCGAATCCAAGGCACGCAGACGATCATATCGTAGTGATCGCGCTCGAACAGCTCGCGCAGCGCACGACGAGCTAGATTGCGACCGTCGTGGAACGGCGCTACCAGCACGTTGCTGATGTCCGATACGTCACCGATGGCGGGCTCAATCATCAACGCGCGACTTATCGTCTTCGCGAATGCTGTGGAATGAAGGATGTCTTCGATGACCTGCGAGTAGTGAGGCACACCACGATACAGCTCACCCAGATCGCCGCTACTACCGCAGGATGACAGGAAGTACTTCCAATTGTTAAGACGCGCTTCGCCGTCCCGCATGGATGAGGGTGGTTGAGCGACAATCAGCTGCGGCATACTTGACGCACGCCCCCCTTCAAATACACCCCGGCTGATGAAATGCTCGAACGCCCACGTGTAGGCCGCCACAACAGACGGATATTGTGCGTAATAGTAATTCTCGTCGAAATAGGGTGTGGGAACGATCCGCTTATCAATGCCCTCGCGAAGGAAATGCTGCAGGAGGGTCTCCCCGTCCTGCAGCACAAGACCACGGTTCTGGATGATACGTCGGTAATGCTCCACGCTGAATAGGGGGCCCGGGGCGATTTCCATTTCCCACGCGGCCGTCAGAAAGGCGATCAGACGCTCGATGGTGTCAGCGCTTTCCGTACCGATTCCCGGATGGTCTTCGTAAGGCGAGAACAGCGCCACTATAATCGCGAATTTGTCGCGACCGAATCGCGCCCACCATGGCTGGGCCGCTGCAACAAGTCGCATGTACTGGTCACGGGCGTCCTTCAGCACGTTGGTCTGACACGCATAAAGCGGCTGGAGTTCAGGCAATGGCGGATGCATGGCCGCGTCACGCGACCAGAAGAACGCGAATGGCGTGCATTCCGCGTCCTCTTCCGTCCGGACGATGAATCGCTCATACCAGTCAGAGTCAAAGAAGGCATTCGGTGCGCGCCCTTCACTCTGCCCAGAACGGACGTAATGCAGCAATGGGTTGATGTCCGCCTGTGCAACATCGGGGTTGTGAACGAGATACCAGGACCCGTCAAAGAACGCGCTCGGGTTACGCCCTTCCTTCCATCCGTGTTCGAGATAATGCGCAAGCGGATCAGTTCCGCTCGCGGCGATGTCAGTGTTCGTTGCTAGATACCACTCCCGGTCAAATAAACCGGACAGCTCCAACAATGTGTAATCGACCGTTCTCTGGCTGCTGGCCACACCCGGCAAAAACGGCCCCACCAACATCTTGATTCTCGATAAAATCATATAGCAGTTCCTGTTGACGCGCATTGTTGTTGAGCAGCCGGCTTGCCGTCCTCTCTTCGCGAGGGCCGCAAACGACGCCTGCAACCTCTACTTGCATGGCCCGCGCATGCGACGCTTTACAAGGTCGGTATGAGCGATGCCATATATGTTCCGGACGCCGTCGCGCTTGCGATGTCCGAGTGGAAAGGGCGGGCCTAGTATTTCTCGCCCGTCGTCCATGCGTGGTAGATGAGGATCGCCGCCAACGAACTTTACTCATCGCTGAGTGGCCTGACTCAACGCCCCTTGGTGACGGTGCGCGATATCAGCAGGGTTAAAAAATAACCGACACCCGTTCGACTCCAGCCTAGTTTCGCGACGCGTCGGCAACGACGGAGTTGATGAAGCCACCGCCCTCAACGGCAAGCAGTGTATATGTTACCGCTCGATACGTAAAAATCTTATTAATTACCCAAGCTTGCGCACGCATAGTGCCCATACGGCGGACCCAATATCACCGTAGCGAGCAGAAACGCCACCTGCCACTTGCTCTCGACCATGCCATCTGCCGTCGCCAGCTCAAGCGCAAATGGCGGCGATGCTTCTCTCTACTTTAGCCCGCATTTTCTAAATAATAGCGCATCGCTAATGGGCAATACTTAAACCCTTTCATTGACTGGGACACGTATTTTAAAGCCGCACTCTTCTGTTGCGATACGGATCATAAATTAGGTTTTTAGAAGCCCCCCATGGGAGACTCCTATCTGGCCTTGGGCTATCTGATTGCGTTTTCCGAAGCAGCCATGCTGGGTGCCATCGCCGATTGGTTCACTGGAACTGCCTGGCTCCGACACCCAATTGGGAATGCTAATATCATTGGATGGTATACCGCGTAGATTGCAAGCCATTGCATTGGTATCCAGCGAACAGCACAACACTCATTGCCCATGTGGCTGCGCACTCAAACGCCGGAAGAACAGCTTTTCCGAAGCAGCCTCCAAAACCTAGGTCATGGGCCAATTCTGTCAAAAATGTGTCCTTTACAGAATTGTAACAATCAGGGTTCGAGGCGACGCTGCTGGTAAATCAAGTCGACGATTTCACCATCCGGGGCGTAACCACTGACAGTGTCACGCAGAAGTTGGCGAACCCGCGAATAATCATCCCGCTCAACGGCAGACAGCAACTCCATCAAGTTGCGCTTGAGCACTTCCCAAGGCAAATGATCCTCTTTGGCGCTCATGATCATCGGGTGCTGGGTAGCGGACACGTTGTCGCCGATCAGCAACTCTTCGTAAAGCTTTTCCCCGGGACGCAGTCCAGTGAACTCGATGGCAATATCGCCTTGCGGATTTTTCTCCGAGCGAATGCTCAAGCCAGACAGGTGAATCATCTTCTCCGCCAGCTCAATGATCTTGACCGGCTCGCCCATGTCCAGCACAAACACATCACCACCCTCCCCCATTGAGCCGGCCTGTATTACCAGTTGTGCCGCCTCGGGAATGGTCATGAAGTAACGGGTAATCTTCGGATGGGTAACCGTCAAGGGCCCGCCCGATTTGATTTGGCTGTGAAAGCGCGGAATAACCGAGCCAGACGAGCCCAACACATTACCGAACCGCACCATGGTGAAACGGGTCTTGTTGACCCGGGACACATTGGACTTGTCCCCGTACAACACCGGCGCCAACTCACGACTGAGGGCCTGCAAGGTCAACTCGGCCAGCCGTTTGGTGCTACCCATGACATTGGTCGGGCGTACGGCCTTATCGGTCGAGATCAGCACAAAGTTTGCAACACCAGCCTCCAATGCAGCCTGAGCGGTATTGAGCGTCCCGATCACATTGTTGAGCACACCTTCGGCAATATTGTGCTCAACCATCGGCACGTGCTTATAGGCCGCCGCATGATAAACGGTGTCCACGCTCCAGGTCTTCATTACATCCAGAAGTTTATGGGGATGGCGAATCGACCCCAGTATCGGTAACAACCGGACAGGCAACGACTCACGAGCAATACGATGCTCGAGCTCAGACAAAATGCTGTAAAGATTGAATTCGCTATGATCGAACAACAACAGCGTGGTCGGTCCCAGGGAGAAAATCTGCCGACAAAGCTCTGAACCGATCGAGCCGCCCGCCCCCGTCACCAAAACCGTCTTGCCCGTCACACATCGAGCCAACAAATCAGGCTGAGCCGGCACCGAATCCCGCCCCAACAGGTCAGCAATGTCGACTTCCTGAATGTTGTCCACCTTGACCCGACCACTGGCCAGATCAGTGAAATTCGGAACACTGCGAACATGGAGCGGGAAACCCTCCAGAAAATTGAGTATCTCCCTGCGCCGCGCACGGGTTGAAGACGGCAACGCCAGAAGAATTTCCTGAGCCCCGGTCATGTCGATCATCTGCTGAATATGCTTGGGCTTATAGACCCGCAACCCGGCAATCGAACGATCCGCGATAGAGGAATCGTCATCGATGAACGCCACAGGGCGCATCACGCGGCCCATGCGCAACGCTGCAACCAACTGGTTGCCTGCCACGCCTGCGCCGTAAATGGCGACCTTGGTCAAACCATCGTCTCGATTGACAAACGGTACATGCTGCGCAGCGGTGAACCAATCACCCATGAAGTATTGACGCATGCACAGACGCAGGCCGCCAACGATTACCAGGCTTAGCCACCAGTAATTGAAGATGATGGAGCGCGGCACCACGGCCTGGTGATTGCTGTACCAGTACACCACCACGGCGAGGATCAGCGAGGACAGACTGACCGCCTTGACGATGGCAATCAGCGCGTCATTGCCGAAGTAGCGCATGACGGCACGGTACATGCCAAAGCGTATGAAAAGGGGAATGGCAATAATCGAGGCACTGACGAACAGCCAGAAATGCGACTTTAGCGGATTGTACATGTCGTCGATGCCGAGGCGGACGATAAAGGCCAGCCACAAGGCGACCCACACCAAAACCACATCGGTGGCGACCTGTATCAGTCTTTTTTGCCTGCGAGGCAAACCAAGCAACACTCTGCGTATTTTATCCATTCAAGCTTTCGAGCCCGTAGCCCCCTCCTTTTACGCGGTCGTCGGTCGGCATTGTAACCTCAATGAGGACGAGATCGCCCAATACTTGCACAGGGGAGGCCCCAGGAAGGAGCATTTTACTCAAAGCGCCGCTATAATTCGCCCCCTGACCGGTCTGCCGGACAGAGAATGCGAGGACGCGAAACCCGGTCGAAAACCAGGACACGTTCCTGCTGTGGAGCTGCTCATCGGCAACCATCAGCCAATCTCTCTGACCCCTTTCGAGCAGGTGATTTACGTAGGGAACTTACGACCAGACGCGGCCACTTGGCTCAATATGCGTTTCTGGAATGTAGGAAATTTTCTTGGGAGTTAACCTCTGACCGTGGGATGATAGAGAAAGTGCAAATCATCCGGCAGGAACTTTATTTCTGAGCATTTGCACACCTGAATCGCTCGACACAAGCACTGTTTTCTGAACGAATCGCTCAAGTTTGTCATGGTAGCGAGCGCACCGAGTGCGCGCACGCCCTACGAGATCGCTTCAGACTTTACGCCCCCTAACTTGCAGCGGGGGCACTCTACGTGGAGTAGATCCCGCGAGCGTAAAAAACTGGAAACTAGACGGGATGGAAAAAGTGACACTACACCCTCCTACAAGATTACAATCATCGACTGTTTTGACAACCCGGTATTTCGAATGCTAAACAACCCAATTACCGCTGCCTTGGCAGACATAGCGACGGCTGTAAAGCGCTATTCTCTGGTAGGCATGCTCGGATGGCAGGATGTACGTCAACGGTATAGGCGCTCTGCTGTCGGACCGTTTTGGCTAACAATCAGCATGGGCGTTATGATTGGTACTATTGGCCTCGTATTCGGCCAAATATTTAACTCCCCCATGGAAGACTTTCTGCCATTTCTTGCAGCAGGTATGATTCTCTGGAGTTTTATTTCTACCTGCGTGTTAGAGGGCTGCACCAGCCTCATCGCCGCAGAAAGCATTATCAAACAACTCCCCATCCCATTATTCGTGCATATTTTACGCACAATATGGCGCAATACTTTGATCCTCGCGCACAACATCGTCATTTTCCCGCTTGTGCTGCTGGCTGTTCAGAAACCATTGGGTCTTGGAGCGCTGTTGAGTATCCCGGGCTTTGCACTGCTTGTTCTCAATCTGGCATGGATCAGCTTGATATTGAGCCTTTTATGCGCTCGATATCGCGACCTCCCGCAGATCATTGCGAGCGTCTTGCAAATTGCCTTTTACTTGACGCCAATCATGTGGCTTCCAAGCCTGCTACCAGGACGAGCCGGCACCTATTTACTGGATTTGAACCCCATCTATCACCTCATACAAATCGTCAGGGCTCCCTTGCTCGGACAGGATGTGAGTACTGTTAGCTGGTGCGTGGCCGGGGGCATGGCTCTGTTTGGCTGGTGCATAGCGATCATCATCTATGGCCTCTATAAACGACGCATTGCTTATTGGCTCTAAGAAGAAAACTATTATGGCTTTTATTGAATTTCATAACGCATGCGTTGATTTCCCTATCTATAACGCAAGTGCTCGCTCTCTGAAAAAGCGACTGATTCAAGTCGCTACAGGTGGCAAACTCAGTGCCAACGAGCAAGGCCGAGTGATCGTCAGAGCACTGGAAGACCTTACTTTTTCCCTCAATGACGGAGACCGGGTTGGATTGCTCGGTCATAACGGCGCTGGCAAAAGCACATTACTCAGACTGCTGAGCGGCGTATACGCCCCCTCCGCTGGCACCGCCAGTATCAGCGGCGAAGTCGCTTCCCTCATTGATATTTCATTAGGGATAGACCCGGAGGCATCCGGCAGGGAAAACATCTTCATGCGCGGCATCCTGCTCGGGATGACAAAAAGTGATATTGCAGAAAAACTCGACGAAATTATTGAGTTTTCAGAACTGGGTGACTTCATTGACATGCCGGTACGCACGTACTCTTCCGGTATGCACTTGCGCTTGGCCTTTGCGGTATCGACGACCATCAGACCTGAAATATTGATCATGGACGAATGGCTGTCGGTAGGGGACGAAGGCTTCAAGCACAAAGCAGAAGCTCGGATGAACGAACTGGTCCAAGCCACCAGCATTTTAGTGATAGCCAGCCACTCCCGTGACCTGGTGCTGCATACATGCAATCGGGTCATTTGGCTGGAGCACGGCAAAATAAAAATGGACTCGGACCCCGAAACAGTTACCCGAGCTTATTTTGGCCACTAATATTTTCCTTCGCGTCTGCAACCCTCATTAAGCTAATAAACCGGTGAACCCATAAAGAACCTACTTTATCAAGTCAAGATAAACGTAGGTTCTGTATGAAAGTAGCCGCGCAGCCATTGCAGCGTAGAAGCCAAAGCAACAAAGCAACAAAGCCTCGCCAGCTGCATCTCATGATGCGACCCGACGCAAAAGTCGAAAAGGTTTATCTCCCCGCCCCCCCTAAAAATCTATCGATAGCCTCGCAGCCCCAGTTGAACGGATCATCATGGCGACGTTATTCACCCACCTGCACTTTACGTGCTCGTCAACAAATCGGGCAACCGTGTGAAAATTTTCGCAGTGCGGAGAGAGAGACGACTCCGACAACAAGCCCCCCCCCCAAAGCTATGGGCCAAGGCTAGCCAAAACAAATAAATATGCCTATCATCCCGCACTTATAGATCAAACGATAAATATTCAAGGCCTGACATGTCAGCAAAATTGGAATCTGGAAGCAATAGACTGTTCCCTCTTGAAGCCTATAGGGGAATAGCTGCGTTTATTGTGCTTATTCACCATTTTTTTTTAGCGTTTTCCCCATACACAACAGGAATAGCAGAGCAAACAAGAGATAAAGGTAGTTTAGTAGGGCTGCCATTTTTTGCTCTTTTAAACGGCACAGCGGCTGTCGGTTTTTTCTTCACCCTTTCCGGATTTGTTTTGTGCTGGTCCTATTTTAATCATGAAAACCCGCAAAAACTTCTTCTGGCATTTCTTAAAAGATTTCCCAGACTGGCCGCTATCGTAACGATTACCACTGTCGCAAGTTACTGCTTGTTCAGGATTGATTTTTATTACTTCCATGATGCCTCGCAACTTAGCTTGAGCCCATGGCTTGCGACATTTGCTCACGGATGGACGCCGGGGTTTGAGCCAAGCTTTTGGGAAGCTCTAACGCAGGGGATGACAACTTTTTTCACAGGCGAAGCCTTTTACAATACAAACCTTTGGACTATGAAAGCCGAGTTTTTCGGCAGCATGATTGTCTTTATGCTTGCATGCTTTATTTCCGTAATACTCGAATACCGCTACCTAATTTACGCCTTTATAATTATTTCAATATCAGCACTATTCTATAACGACTTCATATTCCCCTTTGTTGCCGGTACATTTCTTTCTGCCTATCTAGCCAAAAACAAAAAAGAAATCCCTTTCCATGCCTCCATAGCGCTAATTATTTTTGGGCTATACATGCTCGGCTATATAATCCCGGAAAAATCATACGCATGGGCTTCAGCCATCCCAGATATTATGAAAGTGCACACCCAATCCCTACTCCACACACTGGGCTCCGCCTGCATAATATTCGCAACCATGACCAATCAAAAGGTGTTTAAAAACCTGAATGGAAAACTTTTAAGAGGCATTGGGAAAATTAGTTTTCCACTGTATCTTGTCCATACTCTTGTGATCTGCTCGGTATCAAGCTACGTATATCTAAAACTTGCAAATCACGGCGTCAGCAACACATCAAATTTAATTATCGTATTTATTGTAACCGCCACCATTTCAACCGCATTAGCAATACCACTATCCCGTTTTGATGACTGGTGGGTTAAGCAGGTTAATTCAATCACCCGAAAACTCTTGAAAGAAAAACAATTAGTCTATTGAGCCCCCCCTATAAGACGCACCTGCCAATATCACCGACAAATCAGCTACAGGTGCGCAAATGGCCTTTCACGGATGACAGGAGATACAGAAACAAGAGCGCCGATTTGATTGATGATGTTCGCGGGGGCAAACATATCTAACAAATCGGCGCTCTTATACGTAATATTCTGGAAGGGCTTTTCTTTCGTCACAACCTAGCCGGATGGTGACCCTCTACGATTTGACGCCTCATGCCCCACCCGCTTTTGAAGCCTTCCCAAAGATCGTAACCGCCCCATAAGCTCACCTTCCAAGAAGCGGGCTTATGGAGTGTTTACATCGTTAAATCTATGTGCTCATTCCGGATTATCCAATAACCAAGCAGCAAAGCGCTCCAATCCATGATCGAAACTCACGACAGGAACCCATCCTAAAGACTGCTTGGCGCGCTCGATATCCAGGACACTGACAGGCACGTCAAATCCGCGACCCGACAAGTACTCACGACTGGCATTTCGCCTCGTGACCCTCTCGATCGCGTCAAGAACCTCATTGAGACTATGTCCGCGCCCTGAACCGATATTGAACACGTGCTCTTCACCGGATTGCGCTGACGATGCTAACAACGCTCTCACCACATCAGAGACATGAATGTAGTCGCGTACAACCGTGCCATCGCCCCAAATCTCGACCGTCTCGCCACGCAGGACTTTGCCAAGGAATACGGCAACCGCGCCTTGGCTAGCATAGGTGCGCTGCCCCTCACCAAAGGGGTTCGCAAGACGTAGAACAGTATAGTCAAGGCCGTATAAGCGATGGAAAAGCGCCAGATACTTCTCGATCGCCAACTTGGCAATTCCATAGGAACAGGCCGGGTCAGTAGCATGGGTTTCTGGAATAGGTACTTGCGTAGGGTCTCCATACACCGTGCCACCGGAGGAGATAAAAATAATCTTCCTCAGGCCGGACTTCATCGCGAGGTTTAGCAAGCGGATGGTCGCAACGACATTGCTCTCCACATCGAAGATGGGATCAGCATTTGAAGACTTGGGGAGCGTAGTCGACACAAGGTGATAGCAAACATCGCAACCTTCCAATGCCTTGGCGACTTCTGCCTCACTGGTGAAGTCTCCTTCGCAAAGCTCGAAATTAGGATGACTGAAGTGGGATTCACCCAACGGTGCCACATTGGGACGATCGAAACAGCGCACAAAATGCCCCTGATCGAGCAATGCGTCTATCAAGTGGGTGCCTATGAAACCACGCCCCCCCAAAACCAGGGACCGCTTAACGGGATTAGCGGAAGTGTTCTCGGAATTATTCAACGTTGCCCTCCAGCGCTTGATATGGTTGAAACTGCCGCCTTGTGCAGCAGCAGACAAGGCGGGCTTGACCTGCCCCATCCTTGGCAACCATTGCAACGACCTACACATTATTATTTAACGGAACACACTGTGACGGCTAATGATACGTCAAGTGAGGCGGCTTACCAAATTGCAGGAGACGCCCGTCTCGCTCTCAGTGCAGGCCTGGCAATCAGCCGGACCTGCCCTGTGAGCCCCCCTTAACGCTAGCTGCCCTGCTTACAGCAAGTCCGGCTACAGGTCTTGGACAGTCATGCCAGAGCCTTCGGCCTTCGCCGACTCCGCCCTGCGCTGCTGAATGTCGCGCTCGAACAAACGAAGATATTGAGAGGCAACGGCGTCAATTCGATATCGACTGGAAACGTCTTTCACCAAGCCGACGGCTTCCTGGTATTTCCGTTCATCTGTCGCGAATGCTGCAATCACGCGGGCCGTGCTCTCGATTGGGACGACCCAATCTTCCAGCCCGATAATCTCCCCGGCAACGCCGCTCTCTATCGTCAACATGTTTTTGATGTCGCCTACGTCTGTGGCAATGTATGGCTTGCCGGCAAACAGACAATCGACAATGGTCAGAGGGAAACTCTCGGACCTGAAGGTCGATAACATGATGCCCATGTCCGCGGCAGCATAATGGCCTACGGAGTTATCACTAAAGCCAGCCAGGTAAACGAAGTCCGGCGCACCTGCTTGACAATACTCATCGTACACCAGGCCATTACCGACCAATATAATACGGATGTCCCGACCGGAAAGTGATCGCGCAAGTTCTACCGCCTGGATCGCTTCGCCCCAGCCTTTATCGGGAATTGCCCGACTGACACAACACAATACAAAAGCATCTTCCGGTATACCCATCTGCACGCGCGAGATTGGAACGATTTCCGGCGGCTGCAACCCGTTAGGAACCTTGACGAAACGGGGAGAAGACTTGTCGTACAGTGAGATGTCCGAGAAAGGAACAAGATTCTTCTCAGCGGTGTAGACCCATGTACTGACACCTTTGTCAGCAATGCGCAACTGTTCATCAGTCACTCCATTGCCATGTTCAATCATCCCGTGCAAAGCGGCCACATGGGCGCCAAGCTCGGAAAAAACATCCGGGACATCGACCGGATACTTCTGAACGTACCACTGGTGGCTATTAAGTGCTTCAATTCCGAAATCATGAATGATCTCTTTCACTGATTCGATATTCGACGTCTCGATCACCGGCACGTCGCTTCTCAGCATTTTGCGAACACCGTCTTCGCGTTTTGGTATCCCGGCGCTAAACAAGGAAACGGAAATACCTTGGCGCTTAAACTCGTTTGCCAGTCGAATCGGAAGAATTTCGGCACCACCCGGATAGAAGCCGATCGTGGAAACCATCACGTTCGGCAGGCGATCAGCCCTGGCACGAACAATCGAATCATGGTCGTACCAGCGTAAAAACTCTTCTGCGGAGCCCCCGACATAGTGGTCATACAGCTTCTTGCTGGATGCCTCGCAAGCCTCAAGCACCGACATCGGAACATTGTAGAGGGACTGGATCGTTCTGTTCGCCACCCCGAGCTCGCGATAAAAGACCTCTTTGCGATAAGTGGTGTTGGCAGTACTTGCATAATGTCGACGGAAAAAGTTTGTACCCTCAGTGGAGTAAGCAATCTTCCCGCCGCGCAGGATGTGCAAATAGAAGACCCAGTCACCAGCAACTTTCATTGATAGCCACGACTGATCATCCAACAGCGGCATATCAACGGGACGCTTGAAAATCACGCCACTGGCATTAGGTATTGTATTTTTGATACCCAACGCCGAGCGCACTTCGTTATGCGCCGTGCTTACATAGGAACCGGCCCATTTATTCGCACACTCCAGATCACTTACATAGTTAAGGAACTGGTCCGGCATAACGACTTCGTCCGTGGTTACGAACTCACACTTCGAGTACGCAAGCATGACCGCTTCATCATCAAAACAGCTAACAAGCGCCTCCAGGAAACGCTCATCACAGTAGTCATCGCTTTCAGCGACCCATACCAGGTCACCTGTGGCCGCCTTGATCCCCTTAGCCCACTGATGAAAAACGCCACCCGAATTCGTCTCATTGAACAACAAGCGCGTTATATCAGGGTACTTTTCCGCATAACCAGTTAACACCGAACGGCTATCATCAGTCGAACAGTCATCCATCAGGATGACTTCTATATTCTTGTAAGTCTGCCCATAAATACTATCCAGCCGACGAGCAAGATAGCTCTCATGATTATAATTTGGAACAATTACCGAAATTTTTGGCATAACGACACTGGAATCAATATCCAGCAGAGCGCGTGTTGTTTCGTTCAACCGACCAAAACCGGTGATACTGTCTGGCTCAACGTAGAGTCCTTCCTGCCAATTGTTCCAGGCATTCACGAACAGTAGACGGCGATCCTCGGGGAGAGCCTTTCTCGCGCCCCTGATCGCCGCGTCAAGCCAACGCCCATAGTCACGAATGTGAAAGCGCGAATAAACCAGAGGAGAATATTGCTTAAGCGCAGTTTCATCACGCCCTAACGAAATAGCGTGAAAAACCGGAGTAGCACGAAGATGTGCTTTCTGTGCTCGCACGATCCCTTGCGAAGCAATAAGGTTATACGGAACGGTATCTATTCCATTCTTGTTTTGCGGTGGAAATACGCCAGTTTCGCCCGGCACAGGATCTGCAGAAAGATCAAGCGCGGCGTCACACAAACCATCCAGGTCCTGCGCTAACTCTTCCGAACCCGCGAAACCAAACTGAGCAATCAAGTACACGCCATCACACAGTTCATTCAATCGCTCACGGAGCTTGCGAATTGAATCAACTATGTCTTCGTCATATTCATTGAGCTTAACCACGATGACGGGGCGCTCATCAACCTGCACACATCGCTTATCAGCTAGAACTGCAACAACAGGCGTAATCAAGTTGTTCGACAGACCGTCCTGATGCAAATCTATTTGAATACAGAAATTAAAGTCGATTTCCGTATGGGCAAGAAAGGTATCCAGAGGCTGTGGCGACGCTTGCGCAACCGAATCTGCGCTCAGCTTGAAACAAAAGCCGAAAAAGCCATGACTCTTGGCACTGAGTACCTGCTGGGTGAGCACACGCCCGTCCAACGAATCATACAACCCAAGCGTCTTATCAGGGCGCGATCGCTGCGGATTGCCCTTGGAAGCGAATCTGGCACTACGCAACGCCTCCCAGTCAGGCGATACATAGAACGCGAGTAACTTGATGTCGCTGTTAACTTCACCAAAACGGATGTCATTTTCGTGATTAATGAGTGCGTCCGGTACCGCTATTCTATGCTCCGCCGCGCCAGTGACAATGTAATGCCAAAGCGGGTTAAGACCAATGTGTTGAATGTCTTTGTAAAGTGCGAGGTAGGCGCGTGTATCAAAATCCATGGACGGATTTCTACCTTCGCGCCAGCCCTGTTCACAGTAGTGCCTGAGTGGATCTACCGAGACCTGCTCTACATCGCTGTACATCGCAAGGTAGTACTTCTCGTCGAACAAACCTGACTTTTTGACGGCTTCGATCTGTGCCTCGAGCACAGCCTTGAGTACCGGTATCGGTGTATATTCACCATACGGCTTGAAAACCGCATTACGCCCGACGGGACGACGCTTGACCGCCGTCATTTCGCAAATGCGAGCTGGCAATCTGACTGGACGACCTTCGAGCTGGCCACATTGAATGTAGTGAAGCAGCGGATGTACCTGAGCCTCGGCAACATCAGGGTTGGCCAACAGATAATCCGAAGGACTGAAAGCGGCGCAAGGATTGCGATTTTCTATCCAGCCCTTGAGCATGTAGTGCTTGAGTGGATCAGTGCCTTTTGCACGCACATCTGCATTACTGGCCAGGTAATAATCCGGGTCAAACAACCCGCTTTCGTGAATCTCACGAAGAGTATTTTCGTTATACAGCTCTCGACGACGTCTTAACGAGTCGAGTACTTTACTCCATGTCAGCGTCCTGACGTTATGGACGGACTCTCGCACAAACCCTGTAACTATTCGCACAGGCAAGGTTAAACGCCAGGAATGCGAAAAGAGTAACGCATTGAGCTCCTGCTGCGTCTTGAGCAGATCAGCCTTCAGACTGACACCCTCTTTTTCGTGATCAACCAAGACGGCTTTGAGGTCGACTAGCTGCCTGTTGAGCACACCCACAGATTGCTCAAGACTGGCAATATGTCGGTCGCGCTTAACCAAAGAACCCATGAGCTCTTTTAACTGCGATTCACGTTCAAACAGGGTCGGATTCAATGACGCAATACGCTGATTCAAATCCTCGATCTGTTGAGTCAAGTCCTGGATTTGAAGGGCGCGCGCATCTATTTGTTGACGACTTTCCCGAATCAGCCTGGCCGCGTCAAACGCGAGATCCAACTGCTCTGCCGAAAACGCTTCTGTAGGTTCTGGTATCTGCCTGTCATATTCGAAGACATCAAAATCTTCGACATACAGCTCTTTAATCAAACTCGCACTTCGTTCCGTTATAAAAGCAGGAAGGAAGGGAATGACATTTTCACTTGGCGAAGGCTCTGCGAAAGGATCGGTGGCCTGCTCACCGAAGTGCTCCGATAATGCTTTATGGAGTCCAGAGGAGTTTTCAATTTTGACCAACAAGGAATAATTGATCAAATCCGGACGCAATAGCGTGGCTTGAGGCGCCCAAAAATCCTTCTCGGGTGAAGATCCGCGATTGCTTGCGAGATACTCCAGAAACGCCTCAAAAGCCGAAGCAACATCCGCTACGCTTTTTACCGGCTGCTGTAACAACTCAAACTTTGGATACAATGCGACCTGCTGCGGATCTTGCAACAGTATTTTCGACTGCCATGCAGAGAAGATACGCTTGTAAGGGTTTCGTACGGCGGCAAATCGAAAATATGTATCAGAAAGAAGGGATTCCAAAAGGTCGTTTATTTCCAGCCCGGTGACATGGGGCGCAACCTTGTGAAACTCGTGAACAATTTGATCAGAATTACTTCCCGCAGCCTCACCGACTCCACGCAAGGCCTGCGAACAACCTTCCAGTGTTGCAAACCACCACTTCAGGGACGTACTCGCAACCTTGGAGGTACTAACGTATAAAACCTTGTACTTCTCGGAACGGAAACTGTTCCACTTGAGATAGTCGAAGACTTTTTGTTTGTCCACTGATGACAAATCACTAATATTTAGCATATGCGTCAAAAAATCCTATGGGCATGCTGACTCTCAGCAACGCACTTCCAAACGAGTAAATTACCTGCACTAATACGAACACCCTGTAAGACGGCTACAACCATAGCCCTACATAAAAGGGTAACACTTGCAAATGACCACTCCCTGGTTCCAGCGACGACTATACGTCGACGACGTTAGCCCCCTTGGGCCGAGCGAACCACAAGCGCGGTCACTGACCCGGAGCAAACAAGCGCGAAACCAACCAAAACTGATTTATAACATTTTTTGGTCTTAACATTCAAAATAGCTCAGAAATACTGGGTTCCTTACCTATGGCCTAGCCGCAGCGCCCAACAAAAAAGGCTCAAGCCCCTACCGCCAAGAGCGAAAAACACCTCAAACCCAGGCACGTAGACGGTAGACTGAATCGTTGACGGGGCACAGGACGGGGCACCGCGCAAAACCATCCTGGCCCAGGCCTGCACCCCTCCCGAAACAGCCTGATTTGGTTATTTAAAGGGCTGCCCCCATCCATCTGGACAAAAAGCCAGAATATTGGGAGCAAAAAACCAATAACGAGTCAACAAACCGTATACAAAACCAACCACTTCGACTAACGAGCCAGAGCTACATCAGTAGAGAAATACAAAAAAAGAGCCACTCACACGGAATGACTCAATTCACAAAACTCAATGCCAAAAACCGCTAAAGCACGAACTCAGGTATAACTCTTACACGTTTTCACTGCGTGATTCTTGGCAATATAATAAGCTTCATGCAACTGCATATGCCGTTCCACCCGTACAGTGGGGTCCCCAGGTGTTCTAAACAAAGACGTTGTTTTTGGCACATAAACAAACTTATTGCCATAACCATAGCGCAACCAAAGATTCCAGTCTTCGAGACTGCTCATATCGGTTTGAAATCCACCTCGTTGCAAGTAGAGATCCTTTTGAAAAAGGAGAGACTGGATCGCTATAAAGTTGTGATCCAACAGAACATCATAGTCATATTCTTGCTTGAGAATGGGAGGTACATCATGGCTAACCTCAAAATATTGCTCTTCCACGCCACCGGCAACAGTACCGACTTCCAGTGCCAATGAGTAGGCCGCTACCGCATCAGAATTTTTCGCCAACGCACCAACAAGCACCTCGACATGATCCGCAAAAAGCAAATCATCATCATCGAGAAACATGCAATATTTTCCGGCTGCCTTTTCGAGACCATAATTACCGGTAACCGAACGACCGACTTTATCGAGGGAGTAGTAACTGACACTCATTCCCTCCGGAAATTCAAAATCAGCCACAACCGAGCTCATCGTAGAACCGCCATCCTCAACGACTATCAACTCGATATTCGGATACGTTTGATTAAGCACTGACATCATGGACTGCCTGAGAAACTCTCCTCGATTCTTGTAAGTTCGAGTTACCACAGTAACAAGAGGGTAATCGGCCAATGGCTCACCCACCTCCCAGAACGCCCCATCCCTGATCATTTCATAATCAAAGCCCCTGAAAGGGAAATAGCAGTTTTCACTCGGCCCCTTGCCCCGCATAAAATACCGAGCCTTCTTGAATATCACACCGAAGTTTCTGAACACATCGCGACGGGCGCCAGCATAGGGTTCTGGACGGAGTAAAAGCAGGCACTGCAAGATAAAGCCACCCACTCTATCGCTCAAATTCCCATAGCGTAGCCTGATATAAGCATTGGCCAGCGTGCTGCCGGTATACTGAATCGGTTTTATATGATGCTCATGCTCATAGGTATAATGATAGACGACGGCAGACGGGCAATACTTGAGTTGGTATCCATAGGATCTGAAGCGATAGGAAAGCTCGACATCTTCGCCATACATGAAGATCTCACGCTCGTATCCACCGACTTTAACGTAAGCCGACCTTCTTACGAGTACGCAAGCATGGGACGACCAGTTGGTTTCCAACGTTACCGGATCGTAATATTTAGGATGCTCATAAGGTGCCTGCCTCAACTCCCAGGAGGCCACCTCAGCCTTGGCATCAGCCAAAGCAGCGGTCACCACTCTGGTTATAGCGTCTTTGGCAAAAACGATATCCACATTACTAACAAGAAAATACTCAGAGCTTCCTTTATGGATTGCTTTTTCATGCCCAGCACCAAACCCGACATTGTCGCCTTCCAGAATGTCGAAACCAGCCACTTCCTGACCAAGCAATGCCTGCCAACGCTGCAATGCTTCGAGGGTGCTGTCCGAAGACCCGTTATCAACAAAGAACATATTCAATTTGCTGAGCGGGTAACTCTGCGCCCTTAACGATTCAAAAAAACCATCAATCCACTTGCCACTATTGAACGTCACCACCGACACATCAATAACAGGTTGCGCCTGGGCGACCGACGAGTTCTGGAACCGTGAAAAACGACGATTCAATATAGCCTGTATAGCCTTGGTATTATTTCGCGAATAAATTACCAACATTATGTTTTCGCGCAAACGCTTGAAAAACAAATGTATACGAACACGAACCCACACAAGGAAAGGAAACTTTTGGTAAAAGGGCCGAATGAACGATTTAGACTTGGCCAAAAAAGAGCTCAGCCCTCGAAAAAAACGCGTTACGACTTGCCAAATTTTTGAAGCAACCATACTGAATAAACCACTCATTAAATCGAATCCCCTAACCAATGCAACTTAGCGACCTGCAAATATCACAACATCAGCGGCAGGTACATCCCAAGACGCTCCACAAGAGAGGCGACCATGCAAACCTGTGTTGATATGTGTTTCTGACGCTTTTTAATTACACTACTTGCTCCGACTCTCCAGCTTTGTAGGTGCATGCGATAAATAGCAGTGGAGCATAAGCTACGACCATACCAAAAAATCCGGAAATCCACCCACTTGCTACAGCGATCGATAACGGCATGAGCCATACAAAATTAATAGTGATCGATGCCAGCACTACTGTTTTATGGCTACGGTGCTTGCGAGAGGCATATTGGTAACCATGACTGCGGTGGGCTTCATATACTTTTTCACCTCGCAAAAGCCTGCGCATCAGGGTCCACGTCGCATCAACAATGAAAACGCCAAGCATGATCAACCAGCTCCAGAGCAACTCGGGCGACTTGGAGGCTGCCTCAATGGACATCCCTGCCAATACAACCCCCAAAAAACCACTGCCTGCGTCTCCCATGAAAATTTTCGCCGGCGGATAGTTCCAACAGAGAAAACCCGCGACCGCTGCCACCAGAGCCAGAGGCCCCCACGCCAGTTCGAGGTTTGCACCAAACCAATAGACCAGCAACATTCCGAGGCAGACACTGATCGCTTCAGCACTGGCCAAGCCGTCAATGCCATCCATGAAGTTGTAAAGATTCAGCATCCAGACCAAATACAGCACAAACAAAATATTCCCAATCCACCCTGGATCAAGGGTAGCGCCAAAGAGCGTGATGCAAGGAGAGCCTCCCAGCCAATATAACGCCCATATCGAGGCAGCAAAATGGCCTAATAGGCGCCACCTTGCAGCGATATGCCCGTGATCATCGGCAAAACCGATAAGCGCGACCAACAAGCCGCTCCCCAGCAAACCAAAGAGCGTCGCCAGGCTCATCAAATCAAGACCACGAAGGATCAGAAGCGCCAACAGAAAGGAGACAACAATAGCTACACCTCCACCCCGAGGAGTAGGCACCGAGTGAGAGCTGCGCTCGTTTGGTATGTCCATCAAGCTCTTGGCCAAAGCATAACGACGTAAAACAAGCGTCAGCCCCCAGGAAACAACGAATACTGCAAGTAGCAGCCACAAAAAAGTCATTTCGTCTGCGCGTCCAGATAGTGACCTGCGGTTTGGCGCATGGCTTCATCCATGTTGATGGGGGGTGTCCACCCCAATAATTCACGATTTTTGCTGATGTCGACCTGCAATGACCCGCAGATCCGTTGAGCAACGGATTGCTTTCTCAATGCCGAAGCCGCCACTACCAGCAACCACTCTGGCAGTGGCAAGAGCCAGGCCTTCGTCCCGAGCGCATTGCCCAGGCGACGTAGCATTTGAGTTGTGGACAAGTCCTGGCCATCACTGACCAGAAAGGTTTGGTTCGCTGCGGCAGGATGATCAATACAGGTGATTATAAGGTCCACCAGGTTTCCGATCGCCACAAGGCTACGCTGATTCCGGACCGCTCCCAACGGTAACGGAATACCTTTGTTGAGCCAGCGCAGCATACTCAGAAAATTGGCTTTAACCCCCGCCCCATAGATCAATGGCGGGCGAATAATCACCACTTCCATTCCGGTTTCACGAGCAAGTTGTCTCAGCGCTTGTTCAGCCTCGTGCTTGGACACGCCATAAGGATCCACCGGGGCCGGAGTATCGTCAGCCTTGAACGGCTTGCCTGGCAGGGTGCTTTCGCCATTGACCTTGATCGAACTGATGAAGATGAAGCGTTTGACTCCCGATTCAGCGGCGCGCTTTGCCAACCGAAGAGTGCCCTCCACATTGACCTTGCGAAACTCGGCCAAGGCATCAGAAGCGATTTCGTTCATCACATGAACTCTGGCCGCCGCGTGGACGACCGCACTTACATCCTTCAACTCAGACAAGGCTTCAGGATCATTCAGATCAAAGGGTACAACCGGGCATAAACCCTGTAACCGGGTGGGACTGCGAGCGGCTGCGATCGGAGCGAACTGTTTGTCCACCAACATCCTGAAAACCAGCGCCTCACCCACGAAACCGCCTGCCCCCGTGACCAATACCTTTGGGGCTGTCATTGAGCTTTGTTTCCTATCAACGCGGTGACCCAACAGATAAAAAAGAAGAAAATCTTGTCCCGTACCCGGCGCCTGCATTGCCAGGCACTGAAGGACAGTTTCATCAGTTCCGTACGCCGTAATTGCAGCAAGACGCCTTCAAAGGGTTTCGTCCCCTGCCCCACCAGATCTGCAATCAGACGAACCTGACCGAACCACCAACCGTCATGAATGGTTTTGTAACGAGCGATCAACGGACTCAGGCCTGTGTTGGCACCGACCTGATTACGCTCGTGCTGCCGGTAATCCATGCTGGGTAACGGGTCGATATACCAACGGTAACCATGACTGCGCGCAAAGGCGTAGCAATACCAGTCATGCAAAGTTACCCCTTGCAGTTGCTGCCAGTTGGCGAGCATCGAGCCTTTCAAGGCTTCTACCAGGCTTTTTCTAAAGACGTAGGTGCAGCCGGGCCCGGCTGCCTCGAACAAAAAATCCCAGGCGACCTGAGGCTGCGCCTTGTCCAACAGCTGGGTTCTGCCGCTTGGCCAGAACGCCGTCACGTTACTGGAGTAGGCATCTACTCCTCGTGCCTGCAGCGCCTGGGTTGCTCTGTGCAGCTTGTCGGGATACCAGATGTCGTCCTGGTCGGCAAAGGCGACGAAGTCGTAGCCATCGAAGTCAACGTCCCGGATCAACCGAAAGAAGTTGCGCGACGCTCCGCCGAAGCGATTGGCATCCGGAAGCACTACAACTGCTGGATGCTCAGCCGCATAAGCTTTACACCACGCCTCGGTGCCGTCAGTAGAGGGGTCGATGCTAATGTGCAGGGTAACGTCGACCGATAACTGGCCGAGAATCGAGACCAGTTGCTCCTCAATCCACTGCATTCCGTTGTACGCAGCCAGCAAAACTGCAACCTTGGGATGTTTTACTGGCATGCTATTCCTGCTTGCACGGATTAAACGCTAGGTTTGAAAGTAAACCCTCTCGACTCAGAGGGAACCCAAATCCAGCAGTTTTTGCAGGTACTGACCATAGCCAGTCTTTTTCAGCTTATCGGCCTGAGCGCTCAACTGTTCAGCGGTAATCCAACCGTTGTTGTAGGCGATCTCCTCCAGGCAGGCCACTTTCAAGCCTTGACGCTGCTCGATCGTGTGCACGAAGTGACTGGCCTCGAGCAACGAGTCGTGAGTCCCCGTGTCCAGCCAGGCAAAACCGCGTCCGAGCATTTCTACATTGAGGGTGTTCTGCTCGAGGTAGGCGCGGTTAACGTCGGTGATTTCCAGCTCGCCACGCTCGGACGGCTTAATGTTCTTGGCGATCTCGACAACATCGTTGTCGTAGAAGTACAGGCCGGTCACTGCATAGTTGGATTTTGGCTTCAGCGGTTTCTCTTCAATGCTAAGAGCGCGACCGGTTTTGTCGAACTCGACAACACCGAAGCGTTCCGGGTCGGAGACGTGGTAGCCGAATACGGTAGCGCCATGTTGTTGAGAGCTGGCAGAACGCAGGTTGTCCGAGAAGTGCTGACCGTAAAAGATGTTGTCGCCCAGGATCAGGCAGCAAGGATCTTCGCCGATGAACTCTTCGCCAATGATGAAGGCTTGTGCCAGACCGTCAGGACTAGGTTGCTCGGCGTAGGTCAGTTTGATGCCGTACAGGCTGCCGTCACCCAGCAGCTTGCGGAAACATGGCAAGTCTTCAGGCGTGGAGATAATCAGGACTTCACGCATGCCCGCGAGCATCAGCACCGACAGCGGATAGAAGATCATCGGCTTGTCGTAGATCGGCAACATCTGTTTGGACACGCCAAGGGTCAACGGATGCAGACGCGTGCCCGAGCCGCCAGCGAGGATGATGCCTTTACGATTTGTCGTGCTCATTTATTCAGAACTTCCCTAAGCATTCGGGTTACGCCACTTTGCCAATCCGGCAAGTGTAGAGAAAAGTTGTCACGCAGCTTCTGAGTATTCAAACGCGAATTCAGAGGGCGGCGCGCAGGTGTTGGGTAAGCCGTCGTTTCAATCGGATTGATCGCCGTTACGGCGAGCTGCTCGCCGTTGTCTTGGGCGAAGCCGATCACATGGCTAGCATAGCCGTGCCAGGACACTTCGCCACTGGCCGCCAAGTGATACAAGCCCGACAGCTCGGGACGTTGCAGAACTTGTTGAATGGCCAACGCAGTCACGTCGGCAATCAGGTCTGCACCCGTCGGGGCTCCAATCTGGTCGGCGATGACGCTCAAGGTTTCGCGATCCTTGGCCAGACGCAGCATGGTCTTGGCGAAGTTGTTGCCGCGAGCGCCATAGACCCAGCTGGTGCGAAAGATCAGGTGTTTGCAGCCCGACGCGGTAATTGCCTGCTCACCGGCCAGCTTACTGGCGCCGTAGTGATTCACCGGGGCGACTGCATCTGACTCTTGCCACGGAGCAGAACCCTGGCCGCTGAAGACGTAATCAGTCGAGTAATGAATCAGCCAGGCACCCAGAGTCGCGGCCTCTTCGGCCATGACCTGGCTTGCCTGACCGTTCACACGGTCGGCCAGCTCGGTCTCGGACTCGGCTTTATCGACAGCGGTGTAGGCCGCAGCGTTGACGATAACGTCGGGGTTGACCTGACGGATCGTTGTGCGCAAAGCGTCGAGATCGGACAGATCACCACACAAACCATCGACCACATGGCGATCCAGGGCGATCAACTCACCCAGCGGCGCGAGGGAGCGCTGCAGCTCCCATCCTACCTGGCCGTTTTTTCCCAGCAGGAGGATTTTCATGCTTTGTTCGAACGATCTGCGTAGTTTTGATCGATCCACTGTTGGTAGCTACCGCTCTTCACGTGAGCGACCCATTCAGTGTTGTTGAGGTACCACTCGACCGTTTTGCGGATGCCGGTTTCAAAGGTCTCTTCCGGCGTCCAACCCAGCTCACGCTGGATTTTGCTGGCGTCGATTGCGTAACGCTGATCGTGGCCCGGGCGGTCCTGAACGTAAGTGATCAGGCTGGCATGTGGACGGTGAGCAGAATCGGGACGCAATTCGTCGAGCAGTGCGCACAGGGTATGCACCACTTCGATGTTTTGCTTTTCGTTATGGCCACCGATGTTGTACGTCTCACCGATAACGCCTTCGGTCACGACTTTATACAATGCGCGAGCGTGGTCTTCGACGTAGAGCCAGTCGCGGACCTGGTTGCCTTTGCCGTAGACCGGCAGCGGCTTGCCTTCCAGTGCATTGAGAATGATCAGCGGGATCAACTTCTCGGGAAAATGGCATGGGCCGTAGTTGTTCGAGCAGTTGGTGACCAGGGTCGGCAAGCCGTAAGTTCGGCTCCAGGCGCGAACCAGGTGATCGGAACTGGCCTTGCTCGCGGAGTATGGCGAGCTTGGCTGATACGGTGTGGTTTCGGTGAAGAGGTCTTCCGGACCTTCGAGGTCTCCGTAAACTTCGTCGGTCGAAATATGGTGAAAGCGGAAGTTGGCTTTACGCGCATCACCCAGCGCCGCCCAATAGTGGCGTGCAGCTTCCAGCAGGGTGTAAGTGCCGATGATGTTGGTCTGGATGAATTCAGACGGACCAGAGATCGAGCGGTCAACGTGGGACTCTGCGGCCAGGTGCATGATCGCATCCGGCTGGTGTTCAAGCAGGACGCGGTCGATTTGATCGCGGTCGCAGATATCGACGCGCTCGAACACGTAACGCGAGTTCTGGCTAACTTCGGCCAATGACTCAAGGTTACCGGCGTAAGTCAGCTTATCGACGTTTACGACAGAGTCGTTAGTGTTGGAGATGATATGACGGATGACTGCCGAGCCGATGAACCCGGCGCCGCCGGTTACTAGAATTTTCACGCGAAACCATACCCTTGAGTTACTGACAGGGCCGCCAACCGAGCACTGTCTAATCCATGAATGCAGAAGCCATCAAGTCAGCTGAGGCCTCTGACAGAGTCAGTCTGAACCGATGTGGGAATATGCCACTATCGGACAAGCGAAGCATTTTACAGCTTAATGACGGTTTTACTAATGGATATAGACAAAGTGTGGCTAAAGTTTAGTGCGCCTTCCGCGCCATGTCGCAATCAGACAAGGCGCTTGCGCGAAACTCTGGAAGTACGCCCCAGAAACCAGCCCAGAATCGGCCCGATCACCATCCCGATCAACAGCGCAACAACCATGACCAGCGATACTGGTAGTTGCGGCCCCGCCCAACCCAGGAACAGCAGGGAAACCGATTGCTGATTCTCGAGAACAAACGCCAGGATCGCCAAAATCAGCAACAGGACGAATACGGCGAGCAGTACGCGCTTGAGGTTACGCATGAGCGGTTCCTTGAATAACAGAGGCCGTCAAAGCCCTTCCTCCTCGTCCTCGTTCACACGATCGCGCAATTCTTTGCCTGGCTTGAAATGCGGCACGAACTTGCCGTCGAGGCTGACGGACTGACCGGTTTTTGGATTGCGACCTACGCGCGGTGCGCGGTAGTGCAAGGAGAAGCTGCCAAACCCACGGATCTCGATGCGATCACCGGTGGCCAGACATTGGGACATTTGTTCGAGCATGGTCTTGATGGCCAGCTCCACATCCTTGGATGAGAGCAGCCCTTGATGGGTGACAATTCGTTCGATCAACTCCGACTTCGTCATATTTTTCCCTTCTTTTTCAAGCAGCTAGATCAGCGCTTCAAAGGTTTTAGCACGCCCGGATGAATTTGAACAGCCCGAGTTTTGACATATCTTTACCCACAAAGAGATGCCCGATTTCAGATCACTGGAACGCTGATCATGCCCTTTCGGACTCACCTGCAGATAACCAGCATGGTGCGCGTCAGATAGCCCGCAGGATTGAAGCCAAAGGGGTACTCATCCTCGTCTTTGGCATCATCGGACCTGGCTACAACTTTATAGCCCGCCGCATTGCACTCCTTGTTCGCTCGCTTGCGGCACTTCTCCCATCCCGAGCCCAATCCAGAACAATCGATCTCGATGCCACTGACCCCACGCACCGCGTGAGTCTTGGCATTAGTGGTACAGCCCGCCAGTGTCAGTACTGCTATTACGACAATGAGCTTGTTCATTCACTTCCTTTGGCCGGACACGCCGCCCGACGGTCGCTCGCTGCAAGCTAAAGACTAGCTGTAAATAAACGATTGATCCTATTAAAGAAAGAGACAACTTGTCGGAAGGATTGGTTTCACGGCAAACAATCACAGCGCCGCGAAACCATCAAAATCATCAAATCACAGGCGCAAAAAAGGGCGACCGAAGTCGCCCTTTTTCTATGGTCTGACAGAACTTAGTTCTGTTTTTCCATTTGTGCACGCAACAGGTCGCCCAGAGTGGTAGGACCAGGAGCAGCGGTGTCCGAAGCTGGCTTGTCGCGCAGGCTTTGGATCGCTTCTTTCTCTTCTTCAACGTCTTTCGACTTGATGGAGAGCTGGATTACACGGCTCTTGCGGTCAACGCTGATGATCTTGGCTTCTACTTCTTCGCCTTCTTTCAGAACGTTGCGCGCGTCTTCAACGCGGTCACGGCTGATTTCGGAGGCTTTCAGAGTCGCTTCGATATCGTCGGCCAGAGTGATGATGGCGCCTTTAGCGTCAACTTCTTTCACGATGCCTTTAACGATTGCGCCTTTGTCGTTCTCTTGAACGTACTCGGAGAACGGATCGCTTTCCAGTTGCTTGATACCCAGGGAGATACGCTCGCGCTCTGGGTCAACCGACAGGATAACGGTGTCCAGCTCGTCGCCCTTCTTGAAGCGGCGAACGGCTTCTTCGCCCACTTCGTTCCAGGAGATGTCGGACAGGTGAACCAGACCGTCGATGCCGCCGTCCAGACCAATGAAGATACCGAAATCGGTGATCGACTTGATGGTGCCGGAGATTTTATCGCCCTTGTTGAACTGGCCAGAGAAATCTTCCCATGGGTTAGATTTGCACTGCTTGATGCCGAGGGAGATACGACGACGCTCTTCGTCGATGTCCAGAACCATAACTTCCACTTCGTCGCCGACTTGTACGACTTTCGAAGGGTGGATGTTCTTGTTGGTCCAGTCCATTTCGGAAACGTGTACCAGGCCTTCAACGCCTTCTTCCAGCTCAGCGAAGCAGCCGTAGTCGGTCAGGTTGGTTACACGAGCGGTAACGCGAGTGCTTTCTGGGTAACGGGCTTTGATAGCAACCCATGGATCTTCGCCCAGTTGCTTGAGGCCCAGGGAAACACGATTGCGTTCGCGATCGTACTTCAGAACCTTGACATCGATCTCGTCGCCAACGTTGACGATTTCGGAAGGATGCTTGATACGCTTCCAAGCCATGTCGGTAATGTGCAGCAGGCCATCGACGCCACCCAGATCGACGAATGCGCCGTAATCGGTGAGGTTTTTGACGATACCTTTGACTTGTTGGCCTTCCTGCAGGGATTCCAGCAGAGCTTCACGCTCAGCGGAGTTCTCGGCTTCGAGGACGCTACGACGGGAAACGACAACGTTGTTGCGTTTCTGGTCAAGCTTGATGACCTTGAATTCCAGCTCTTTGCCTTCCAGGTGCGTGGTGTCGCGCACTGGACGGACGTCAACCAGAGAACCTGGCAGGAACGCACGGATGCCGTTAACGTCGACAGTGAAGCCGCCTTTAACCTTACCGTTGATAACGCCCTTGACCACTTCTTCGGCTGCGAAGGCTGCTTCCAGAACAATCCAGCATTCAGCGCGCTTGGCTTTTTCACGGGACAGCTTGGTTTCACCAAAGCCGTCTTCAACCGAGTCCAGAGCAACGTGAACTTCGTCACCGACGTTGATAGTCAGTTCGCCAGCATCGTTGTAGAACTGCTCAAGCGGGATGAGTGCTTCAGACTTCAGGCCAGCGTGAACGGTTACCCAGCGAGCTTGGTAATCGATATCAACGATAACACCGGTGATGATGGAGCCTGCCTGAAGGTTCAGGGTTTTTAGGCTTTCTTCAAAGAGTTCCGCAAAGCTTTCGCTCATTTTAATTCCTGTTGAATAAGGGCGAAGGATACGCCCATCTCCACGTCCCAGACGACGTGGGTTATGTTCATTAGAAGAAACACCGCAAGACTATGACTGGTCCCCTACGGAGTTTCTTGGTCACCCGGCGATATCGCGAATGGCGATCTCGCTCATGATGCGTTCCAGCACCTGATCGATGGATAATTCCGTGGAATCCAGCTGTATGGCGTCAGCCGCCGGCTTGAGCGGGGCTACCGCTCGCTGGGTGTCACGCTCATCGCGGACACGTATCTCATCTAGCAGACTCGACAGACTAACACCATCGACTTTGCCCTTCAACTGCAAGTATCGACGGCGCGCACGCTCCTCGGCACTGGCAGTGAGGAATATCTTCAGCGGTGCATCCGGGAAAACCACGGTGCCCATGTCGCGACCATCGGCCACCAGACCCGGAGCCTCCTGAAACGCCCGCTGGCGCTGGAGCAGCGCATCACGCACCGCCGGCAGCGCAGCGACCTGGGAAGCCCAGGCGCCAACTTGTTCGTTGCGCAAATCATCAGTGACATCGTCACCTTCAAGAATGATCCGCTGCGGATGACCTTCGGTCGCACCAACGAATTGCACGTCCAGATGAGCGGCCAGCAGCTTCAGCGACTCTTCATTGGTCAGATCGACGCCATGATTACGCGCGGCGAATGCCAGCAGACGGTACAGCGCACCGGAATCCAGCAGGCACCAGCCCAAGCGCTTGGCCAGAATCCCGGCAATAGTGCCTTTGCCCGAACCGCTAGGCCCGTCGATGGTGATGACCGGTGGCTTGATAATCACGACTGAGCCTCTTGTGCAACACGGATACCGACCTGCGCGCACAGCGCGAGGAAGTTCGGGAACGACGTCGCGACGTTGGCGCAATCATGAATGCGGATCGGCGCAGTGGCGCGCAGCGAAGCCACGCTGAAGGCCATGGCAATCCGGTGATCGCCGTGTCCGTGCACTTCGCCGCCGCCGATCTGGCCGCCGTCGATGATGATGCCGTCCGGGGTCGGTTCACATTTGACACCCAGCGCCAGCAAGCCGTCCGCCATGACCTGAATCCGGTCCGACTCTTTAACCCGCAACTCTTCGGCGCCACGCAGGATGGTGCGCCCTTCGGCACAGGCTGCGGCCACGAACAGCACCGGGAATTCGTCGATGGCCAGCGGAACCAGCGCTTCGGGAATCTCGATACCTTTGAGTTTAGCTGCTCGTACGCGCAGATCCGCAACTGGCTCACCGCCGACTTCACGCTGGTTTTCCAAGGTGATGTCAGCGCCCATCAGACGCAGAATATCGATCACACCGGTACGGGTCGGATTGATGCCGACGTGCTCAAGCACCAGCTCCGAACCTTCGGCGATCGACGCGGCCACCAGGAAGAACGCGGAAGACGAGATGTCGCCCGGCACTTCAATGTGGGTCGCGGTCAACTTGTCGCCGGATTCGACCGATGCGGTCGCACCGTTGACGGTGACCGGATAGCCGAAGCCACGCAGCATGCGCTCGGTGTGGTCGCGGGTTGGAGCCGGCTCGGTGACGGTGGTCTTGCCTTCGGCGTACAAACCCGCCAGCAGCAGGCAGGATTTAACCTGAGCACTGGCCATCGGCATGGTGTAAGTCAGGCCTTTGAGCTTGTTGCCGCCGCGAATGGTCATCGGCGGACGACCTTCAGCTGCGGTCTCGATCACGGCGCCCATTTCACGCAACGGATTGGCCACGCGATTCATCGGACGCTTGGACAGCGAAGCATCGCCCGTCAGCGTGCTGTCGAAGTTCTGCGCAGCCAACAGGCCAGACAGCAGACGCATCGAAGTGCCGGAGTTGCCCAGATAGATCGGGCCCGGCGCAGGCTTCAGGCCATGCAGGCCGACGCCGTGAATGGTCACGCGACCGTGGTGCGGACCTTCGATCACGACGCCCATGTCGCGGAAAGCTTGCAAGGTTGCCAGGGCATCTTCGCCCTCGAGGAAACCTTCCACTTCGGTGACGCCTTCAGCCAGGGAGCCGAGCATGATCGAACGGTGGGAAATCGATTTGTCGCCCGGTACACGAATCCGCCCAGTCAGGCGGCCACCAGGTTGTGCCAGGAAAATCAGGTCGTTGGAATTCATAGCGTCCACATAAGCCCGGCGGGCCAGGATTTTACTGAAATGTTCGCGGGCAACCCGGGCGCGAGTGAACACGCCCAACAATTGGTGCCCATCCCCTGCATCGACCGCGTCGCGCAAGGCGTCGAGGTCGCTGCGAAATGTATCGAGTGTGCGCAGGACAGCTTCGCGGTTGGCGAGGAAGATGTCGTGCCACATGACCGGGTCGCTACCCGCAATTCTTGTGAAATCACGGAAACCGCCCGCAGCGTAACGGAAGATCTCAAGGTTTTCATTGCGCTTGGCCAACGAATCGACCAAACCGAACGCCAACAAGTGCGGCAAATGGCTGGTCGCCGCCAACACTTCATCATGGCGCTCGACCTGCATGTGCTCGACATCGGCGCCCAATTCGCGCCACAACCGGTCGACCACTGCCAGGGCTTCCGGATCAGTCTGATCCAGCGGCGTCAGAATCACTTTATGGCGACGGAACAGCTCTGAGTTAGAGGCTTCCACCCCGCTCTGCTCGGAACCGGCAATCGGATGCCCCGGCACGAAGCGCGCCGGCATGCCGCCAAACGCTTCGGTTGCCGCCCGCACCACATTGCCTTTGGCGCTACCGACGTCGGTCAGAATCGCTTGCCCCAGGTCCATGCCGGCCAATTGGCCGAGCATTTTTTCCATGGCAAGGATCGGCACGGCCAGTTGAATCACGTCGGCGCCCTGGCAAGCAACGGCCAGGTTTTCTTCGCAGCGATCCACCACACCCAAATCAACCGCCAGTTTGCGCGACTGCGGGTCGAGATCGACCCCGACCACTTCGCGGCACAAGCCGCTTTCCCGCAAACCTTTGGCAAACGAACCGCCGATCAACCCCAGACCGACCACCACCAGGCGACCGATCATAGGTTCAGCAGATTGCAGTGCAGTGACATCAACCACGAGCCAGAACCTTGGTCAGCGCTTCGAGGAAGCGGCTGTTTTCCGCCGGCAAACCGATGGTGATGCGCAAGTGGTTCGGCATGCCGTAATTGGCCACCGGACGCACGATCACGCCTTCGCGCAGCAAACCCTGAAAGACCGGAGCCGCAACACAACCCAGATCGACGCAGATGAAATTGCCCTTGGACGGAATCCAGCTCAGACCCAGCTCACGGAAACCCGCTTCCAGCTGCTGCATGCCGGATTCGTTCAGGCGACGGCTTTCAGCCAGGTACTCGGTGTCTTGCAGCGCAGCGCACGCAGCGGCCAGGGCCAGGCTGTTGACGTTGAACGGCTGACGCACTCGGTTCAGCACATCCGCAACCACCGCCGTGGACAAGCCATAGCCGACCCGCAATGCCGCCAAGCCATAAGCCTTGGAGAATGTGCGCGAAACCAGCAGGTTCGGGTAAGCCGCCAGGTAATCCAGGCCATCCGGCAAGTCGCTGCCTTCGGCGTATTCGATGTAGGCCTCGTCCAGCACCACCAGCACGTGTTCCGGTACGTCCTGCAGGAATTCGTCAAGCGCTTCGGCGTCGAACCAGGTCCCGGTCGGGTTGTTCGGGTTGGCGATGAACACCACGCGGGTATCGGCATCGATCGCGGCCAGCATCGCCGACAGATCATGGCCCCAGTCTTTGGCCGGGATCACTTTGGCCGTAGCGCCGACGGCTTGCGTGACGATCGGATAGACCGCAAACGCGTGCTCGCTGAATACGGCGTTCAGGCCCGGCGCCAGATAGGCACGGGCGACCAGTTCCAGAATGTCGTTGGAACCGTTGCCCAGCGTCACCTGATTGAGCTCGACGCGGCACTGATCGGCCAGCAGGGTCTTGAGCGCAAAACCGTTGCCGTCCGGATAACGGGTCAGTTCGGCCAGCGCTTCGTGAATCGCTGCCAGAGCCTTGGGACTGGCGCCCAATGGATTTTCGTTACTGGCCAGTTTGACGATGCTGGCCGGATCGATGTTCAGCTCGCGCGCCAGTTCGTCCACGGGCTTGCCCGGAACGTAAGGCGAAAGTTGTTGCACGCCCGGCTGTGCCAGAGCGAGGAAGTCACCACTCATTTGCTACCGCCCTTAGAGAACTGCTTTCGGGTAGGAACCCAGCACTTTGAGTGCCACTGCTTCCTGACTGATCTTTTCCAACACACCTTTGACCAGCGGGTCGCGGTGGTGGCCGACGAAGTCGATGAAGAACACGTAGGTCCATTTACCGCTGCGCGAGGGACGTGTCTCGATTCGCGTCAGGTCGATGCCGTTGTCGTGGAACGGCACCAGCAGCTCGTGAAGCGCGCCGGGCTTGTTGCTCATGGAGACGATGACCGAGGTCTTGTCGTCGCCGGTCGGCGGTACTTCCTGGCTGCCGATGATCAGGAATCGCGTGGAGTTATCCGGGCGATCCTCGATTTTCTCGGCCAGACGGGTCAGCCCGTACAAGCCTGCGGCCATGTCGCCGGCAATCGCTGCCGAGTTCCACTCACCCTTGACCCGCTTGGCCGCTTCGGCGTTGCTGGACACCGCCACGCGCTCGACATTCGGGTAATGCGCGTCCAGCCACTTGCGGCACTGGGCCAGAGACTGGGCGTGGGAATAGATGCGGCTGATGCTGTCGGTCTTGGTGTTTTCACCGACCAACAGGTGGTGGTGAATCCGCAGCTCGACTTCGCCACAGATCACCATGTCGTGTTCGAGGAAGCTGTCGAGGGTGTGGTTGACCGCGCCTTCGGTGGAGTTTTCCACCGGGACCACGCCAAAGTTCACCGCACCGGCCGCCACTTCACGGAACACTTCGTCGATCGCTGCCATTGGCATGCTGATCACGGCGTGACCGAAGTGCTTCATGGCCGCGGCTTGGGTGAAGGTGCCTTCAGGGCCGAGGTAAGCCACTTTCAGCGGCTGCTCGAGGGCCAGGCACGAGGACATGATTTCGCGGAACAACCGCGCCATCTCTTCGTTGCCCAGCGGCCCCTGGTTGCGCTCCATGACACGCTTGAGCACCTGAGCTTCACGCTCAGGACGATAGAACACCGGCACTTCGCCTTCGGCCAGCGAGGCCATCTTTACTCGCGCAACTTCCTGGGCGCAGCGTGCGCGCTCACTGATCAGTTCCAGGACTTTCTCGTCCAGGGCATCAATGCGCAGGCGCAGTGCCTTGAGTTCTTGCTCAGACATTAGCCGTGTTCCTTCTCGAACTCTGCCATGTACGAAATCAGTGCGTTGACCGCAACGATGTCGACGGCGTTATAGATGGAGGCACGCATGCCGCCCACGGAACGGTGACCCTTGAGGTTCAACAGGCCACGCTCTTCGGCACCGACCAGGAATGGCTTGTCGAGACGGTCGTCAGCCAGGCGGAACGGCACGTTCATCCACGAGCGATCCGACTTGTTGATCGGGTTGCTGTACAAGCCGCTGGCGTCGATGAAGTCGTACAGCGTGCGCTGTTTAACTTCGTTGAGCTTGCCGATGGCTTCAACACCACCCTGCTCTTTCAGCCACTCGAATACCAGACCCGAGAGGTACCAGGCCAGGGTTGGCGGGGTGTTGTACATCGAGCCGTTGTCGGCGGCGACCTTGTAGTTGAGCATGGTCGGGCACAGGGAACGGGCGTGACCCAACAGGTCTTCGCGAACGATGTTGACGACGACGCCGCTCGGGCCGATGTTTTTCTGCGCGCCGGCGTAGATCATGCCGAAGCGCGAAACATCGATCGGACGCGAGAGAATGTCGGAAGACATGTCCGCGACCAGTGGGACGTCACCGGTTTCCGGGACCCAGCTGAATTCCAGACCGCCAATGGTTTCGTTCGGCGCGTAGTGAACGTAGGCCGCATCTTTCGACAGGTTCCATTCGTTCTGACCGGGAATAGCGAAATAGTCGTAAGGCTTGGCGGTAGCGGCAACGTTGACGTTTCCGTAGCGCGAAGCTTCTTCGATGGCTTTCTGCGACCAGATACCGGTGTCGATATAGTCGGCCGTGCCGCTTTCCGGCAACAGGTTCAGAGGAATCTGAGCAAATTGCTGGCTGGCGCCACCTTGCAGAAACAGCACTTTATAGTTCGAGGGGATATTCAGCAGATCACGCAGATCCTGCTCGGCCTTGGTGGCAATGGACACGAACTCATCGCTGCGATGGCTCATTTCCATGACCGACAGGCCCTTGCCGTGCCAATCAAGGAGTTCACCCTGGGCGCGCTGCAGGACAGCTTCGGGAAGTGCCGCAGGACCGGCACAGAAGTTATAGGCTCTCTTGCTCACATCCAATCTCGCTCTGATTTGGTGGTATCACGCAACAAAACTATTTGACCTGTAGGAGCTGTCGAGCGAAGCGAGGCTGCGATCTTTTCGTATGGACCCCACATAGCTAAAGCAAGAGCAAGATCAAGAGATCGCAGCCTCGCTTTGCTCGACAGCTCCTACAGCCCTACATTAAAAACAATTCCACAGGACAAACAACAAGGGGGCGAATTCTCATCCGCCCCCTGCTTGTCCGCTTATTCCTGCGGTTCTTCGTCGGCGGCGGCGTCGAGCTGCTGATCTTCAACAACGTCGTCAATTACGACTTCACCGTCGAACACTGCACCTTCTTCGCCCTCTTCATCTTCAAGCTCTTCACCCTCGACTTCCGACGGCTCCTGAACCCGCTCCAGACCTACCAGCGTTTCATCGCTGGCCAGTTTGATGAGGGTCACGCCCTGGGTGTTACGACCCAGACTGGAAACTTCGGCGACGCGGGTACGAACCAGTGTGCCCTGGTCGGAAATCAGCATGATTTCCTCACCGTCGAGCACCTGGACTGCACCGACCAAGCGGCCGTTACGGTCATTGCTGACCATGGCGATAACGCCCTGACCGCCACGTTTGTACTCAGGGAACTCGGTGATCGCCGTGCGCTTGCCGAAACCACGGGCCGAAGCGGTCAGGATCTGGCTGCCTTCTTCCGGGATCAGCATGGAAATCAGCTTCTGGCCTTCCGGCAGACGCATGCCGCGAACACCGCGAGCGGTACGGCCCATGGCGCGAACGTCGGTTTCCTTGAAGCGAGTGACCTTGCCGCCGTCGGAGAACAGCATGACTTCGCGCTCGCCATCGGTAATGGCGGCAGAAATCAGTACGTCACCTTCATCCAGCTCCAGTGCGATCAGACCGACGCTGCGTTGACGGCTGAAGGATTCCAGTGGGGTCTTCTTCACGGTGCCTTTGGCAGTGGCCATGAAGATGAAGTGACCTTCGGTGTATTCGTCGACCGGCAGCATGGTGGTGATGTATTCATCACTGTCCAGCGGCAGCAGGTTGACCAGCGGACGACCACGGGCAGCGCGGGACGCTTCCGGGATTTCGTAGGTTTTCAGCCAGTACACTTTGCCTTTGCTGGAGAACAGCAGCAGCGTGGTGTGGCTGTTGGCGACCAGCAGGTGAGCGATGTAGTCCTCATCCTTGACGCCGGTAGCGGACTTGCCTTTACCGCCACGACGCTGAGCCTGGTACGCAGCCAATGGCTGGGTCTTGGCGTAGCCACCGTGGGAAATGGTCACGACGCGCTCTTCTTCCGGGATCATGTCACCCAGGGTCAGGTCGAGACGAGCATCGAGAATCTCGGTGCGACGCACATCGCCGTATTCGGCGCGGATCACTTCCAGCTCTTCGCGGATCACTTCCATCAGGCGCGTGGCGCTGCTGAGGATGCGGATCAGCTCGCCGATCTGGTTGAGGATCTCTTGATACTCGGCCAGCAGCTTTTCGTGTTCCAGACCGGTCAGACGGTGCAGACGCAGTTCCAGAATCGCTTGCGCCTGCTCTGGCGACAGGAAGTACTTGCCTTCACGCAGACCGTATTGCGGGTCCAGGGTCTCTGGACGGCACGAATCGGCACCGGCACGCTCAACCATCGCGACCACGGCGGAAGATTCCCACGCAGTCTTGATCAGCGCTTCCTTGGCTTCCGACGGCGTTGGCGAGGCTTTGATCAGGGCGATGACCGGGTCGATGTTCGACAGGGCAACCGCTTGACCTTCCAGAATGTGACCACGTTCGCGGGCTTTACGCAGCTCGAACACGGTACGACGGGTAACCACTTCACGACGGTGACGAACGAAGGCTTCCAGCAGGTCCTTGAGGTTCAGGATCCGCGGACGGCCGTCGATCAGCGCGACGATGTTGATACCGAACACCGCTTGCAGCTGGGTCTGGGCGTAGAGGTTATTGAGAATCACCTCAGGCACTTCGCCGCGACGCAGTTCGATCACGACGCGCATACCGTCCTTGTCGGACTCGTCGCGCAGTTCGGTGATGCCTTCAAGCTTCTTCTCTTTTACCAGCTCGGCGATCTTCTCGATCAGACGGGCCTTGTTCAGCTGGTAAGGGAGTTCGGTGATGACGATCTGCTGGCGGCCACCGACCTTGTCGATGTCTTCGATCATCGAGCGGGCACGCATGTAAATGCGCCCGCGACCGGTGCGGTAGGCTTCGATGATGCCGGCGCGACCGTTGATGATCGCGGCGGTCGGGAAGTCCGGACCAGGGATGTATTGCATCAGCTCATCGATGGTCAACTCAGGGTTGTCGATGAGTGCCAGGCAACCGTCGATGACTTCACCGAGGTTGTGCGGCGGAATGTTGGTCGCCATGCCCACGGCGATACCGCTGGAGCCGTTGACCAGCAGGTTGGGAATACGGGTCGGCATGACCGCCGGGATCATTTCGGTGCCGTCGTAGTTCGGCACCCAGTCCACGGTTTCTTTGTGCAGGTCAGCCAGCAGCTCGTGCGCCAGCTTGGTCATGCGCACTTCGGTGTATCGCATGGCGGCGGCGTTGTCGCCGTCCACGGAACCGAAGTTGCCCTGACCGTCTACCAGCAGGTAGCGCAGCGAGAATGGCTGCGCCATCCGAACGATGGTGTCGTACACCGCGGTATCACCGTGAGGGTGATACTTACCGATCACGTCACCGACAACACGGGCAGATTTCTTGTACGGCTTGTTGAAGTCGTTGCCCAGCTCGCTCATCGCGAACAGCACGCGCCGGTGCACGGGCTTCAAGCCATCGCGCGCATCCGGCAGTGCCCGCCCGACAATTACGCTCATCGCGTAGTCGAGGTAGGACTGCTTCAGCTCGTCTTCGATATTGACCGGGAGGATTTCTTTGGCCAGTTCGCCCATGAGAAGCCTGATTCCTTTTTCTGGTGAAACTTCGTCACATCCATATGGGACGAACGAAGCTCGCCGCTGCAGGCTGAGTGCCATGCACCGACTTACGACAAATCAACGAGTTATGCCATGGATCTGCGCAGTAAAGGCAGCCACATCGGGCTACCTTGGAAACCGCCGGATGTTATCACAAGAGCCGCCACGCACCTATCCCCCTGATGCGCATGGAGCATAGTTAGTTGACCGGTGACAGGCTTAACGGGGACGAGAGGGGCTTAGAGCCGTGGTGAATGCAGATTTCGGGGCAAGATGAAGGCTGTTTACTGGCTGTAGGTACTCTTCGCGAGCAGGCTCGCTCCCACATAGAATCCGGGTTGTGCCGAACATTGCGGTCACACCTCGATCAACTGTGGGAGCGGGCTTGCTCGCGAAGGCGATTTATCAGGCGCCAGATATCTTTAATGCAGACGCTTACGGCACATCAACTGCGCCATTTTCGCGGTGTCCGGGCGCTCGACGATGCCTTTTTCGGTGACGATCGCATCGATCAAGTCCGCCGGGGTCACATCAAATACCGGGTTGAACGCTTCGACATCCGCCCCGACCCGCTTGCCGCCGACTTCCAGTAACTCGCGACCATCGCGCTCTTCAATCGGAATGTCATCACCGCTGGCCAGGTTCATGTCGATGGTCGAACTCGGCGCCACCACCATGAAGCGCACGCCGTGGTGCATGGCGTTCACCGCCAGCTGATAGGTGCCGATCTTGTTGGCCACGTCGCCATTGGCGGTGATCCGGTCAGCACCGACGATTACCCAGGTAATGCCCTTGGTCTTCATGATGTGGGCAGCAGCGGCGTCGGCATTAACGGTCACGGGAATGCCTTCATTAGCCAATTCCCATGCGGTCAACCGCGAACCTTGCAGCCATGGACGGGTTTCGTCGGCATAGACGCGCTCGACCATGCCTTCAATGAAAGCGCCACGAATCACGCCAAGCGCCGTGCCAAAGCCGCCGGTGGCCAGTGCGCCGGTGTTGCAGTGGGTCAGAATCGCCTGAGCGTTACCCTGGTGCTTGCGGATCAGGTCCACACCCAGTTGCGCCATGGTCAGGTTGGCTTCGCGATCACTCTCGTGAATGGAGATAGCCTCCGCCTCCAGCACCGCCAGCGGATCGGCGTGATGCTTCAGACGCTCAAGCCGGTCGCGCATGCGGCCCAGGGCCCAGAACAGGTTGACGGCGGTCGGACGAGAATCGGCGAGCAGCGCGAAATCCTCTTCCAGCGCCGCCTGCCAGTCACCGCCCTCGGCAAACCGCGCGCGGGCCGCCAGCACAACACCATAGGCGGCACTGATGCCAATCGCCGGCGCGCCGCGCACCACCATCGAACGAATGGCCTCGGCCACGCCAGCCGCGCTGGTGTAGGCGATCCACGTTTCTTCGAACGGCAAAATACGCTGATCCAGCAGGTACAGGGCATCATCACGCCAATCGATGGCCTTCACCTTCTCCGCAGCCAACAGTCGATCACGCATCCCTCACCCCGCACACATGAACAAAAGCCGTCGATTATAGCGATCCCCCTGCGAAGACGCTCGGGTATACTTCGCCATCCTTTACAAAAGCTCTGGAACCGACTCTCGATGCCGAACACTGCCGCTGCGCTCGACTTGCTATTGCTGCCGACCTGGCTGGTACCCGTCGAACCCGCTGGCGTTGTCCTCAAAGAGCACGCGCTGGGCATCCGCGACGGACGCATCGTATTCATCGGCCCACGTTCGGCTGCGCTGAAGCTTAACGCAACCGAAGTCCGCGAACTGCCGGACATGTTGCTCTGCCCTGGCTTGATCAATGCCCACGGTCATGCGGCGATGACACTGTTCCGTGGTCTGGCCGATGATCTGCCCCTGATGACCTGGCTGGAAAACCACATCTGGCCGGCCGAAGCCAAATGGGTCGATGAAGCTTTCGTCCGTGACGGCACTGATCTGGCGATCGCCGAGCAGATCAAAGGTGGCATCACCTGCTTCTCTGACATGTATTTCTTCCCGAAGGTTGCCAGCGAGCGCGTCCATAACAGCGGCATTCGCGCGCAAATCGCGATTCCGATCCTCGACTTCCCGATTCCAGGCGCCAGCACGGCGGATGAAGCCATTCGTCAGGGCGTCGAACTGTTCAACGATCTCAAGCACCACGAGCGTATCAAAGTCACCTTCGGCCCCCATGCACCCTACACCGTGGGCGACGAGAACCTGGAGAAAATCCGGGTGATCACCGAAGAGCTGGACGCCTCGATCCATATGCACGTACATGAAACAGCTTATGAAGTGCAGCAGTCCGTCGAGCAGCGCGGCGAGCGCCCATTGGCCCGCCTTGGGCGCCTGGGTTTGCTGGGGCCGCGCTTTCAGGCCGTCCACATGACTCAGATCAGCGATGAAGACCTGGTGTTGCTGGTAGAAAGCAACACCAACGTGATTCATTGCCCGGAGTCGAACCTCAAGCTAGCCAGTGGTTTCTGCCCGGTGGAGCGTTTGTGGCAGGCGGGCGTCAATGTGGCGGTCGGAACCGATGGTTCGGCCAGCAACAATGACCTGGACCTGCTCGGCGAAACCCGCACCGCCGCTTTACTGGCCAAAGCCGTCGCTGGCTCGGCCACCGCGCTGGACGCCCATCGCGCCCTGCGCATGGCCACGCTCAACGGCGCCCGTGCGTTGGGCATTGAATCCGAAGTGGGATCGCTGGAAGTCGGCAAAGCAGCGGACATCGTCGCGTTCGACCTCTCCGGCCTGGCGCAGCAACCGGTCTATGACCCGGTTTCGCAGCTTATATACGCCACCGGCCGTGACTGCGTGAAACACCTTTGGGTCGCCGGCAAACAACTGCTCGACGACCGTCGCCTGACCCGCCTGGATGAAGAACAGCTCTGCGCCACTGCCAAGACCTGGGGCCAGCGCATCAGCGGCCATACCGAATCGTAAGCACCCCGGACCCACCACCGGGGCAACAGGATTTTTCAAGTTTTAGAGGAATTAACCATGAGCAACGTCGACTACGCCGAAATCGCCAAATTCGAAGCCCTGGCCCATCGCTGGTGGGACCGCGAAAGCGAGTTCAAACCGCTGCACGACATCAACCCGCTGCGGGTCAACTGGATTGACGAGCGGGTCAACCTGGCCGGCAAGAAAGTCCTCGACGTCGGTTGCGGCGGCGGCATTCTCAGCGAAGCCATGGCCCAGCGCGGCGCTACCGTCATGGGCATCGACATGGGCGAAGCGCCGCTGGCAGTCGCGCAACTGCATCAACTGGAATCCGGCGTGAGCGTCGAATACCGGCAGATCACCGCCGAAGCACTGGCTGAAGAAATGCCCGAGCAGTTCGACGTGGTCACTTGCCTGGAAATGCTCGAGCACGTGCCGGACCCATCCTCGGTGATCCGCGCCTGCTTCCGTATGGTAAAGCCCGGCGGCCAGGTGTTCTTCTCCACCATCAACCGCAACCCGAAGGCGTACCTGTTCGCCATCGTCGGCGCGGAATACATCATGAAGCTGCTGCCGCGCGGCACCCACGATTTCAAGAAATTCATCCGCCCTTCGGAGCTGGGTGCCTGGAGCCGCATGGCCGGCCTGACCGTCAAGGACATCATCGGGCTGACCTACAACCCGCTGACCAAGCACTACAAACTGGCCTCCGACGTGGACGTCAACTACATGATCCAGACCCTGCGCGAGGAGTAAGCCGATGCGTATCAGAGCAGTTCTTTTCGACATGGACGGCACCCTGCTCGACACCGCGCCGGACTTCATTGCGATTTGTCAGGCGATGCGCGTCGATCGCGGTTTGCCGCCGATGAACGACAAACACATTCGCGACGAGATCTCCGGCGGCGCCAAGGCGATGGTCGCCGTGACCTTCTCCATGGACCCGGAATCACCGGGTTTCGAGGTATTGCGCCTGGAGTTTCTGGAGCGTTACCTCGCCGGTTGCGCGGTTCACAGCAAACTCTTCGACGGCATGGGCGAACTGCTGGCCGACATTGAGAAAGCCAACTTGATCTGGGGCGTGGTCACCAACAAGCCGCTGCGCTTCGCCGAGCCGATCATGCAACAGCTTGGCCTGGCCGAGCGCTCGGCGCTGTTGATCTGCCCGGACCATGTGAAGAACAGCAAACCGGACCCCGAGCCGTTGATCCTGGCGTGCAAGATGCTCGACCTGGACCCGGCCAGCGTGTTGTTCGTGGGTGATGACTTGCGCGATATCGAATCCGGTCGCGATGCCGGCACCAAAACGGCCGCCGTGACCTATGGCTACATTCATCCGGACGATAACCCGCGGCATTGGGGCGCGGACGTGGTGGTCGATCATCCGCTGGAGTTGCGCAAGGTGCTTGATAGCGCCCTTTGCAGCTGCTGAGCCGTTTTTCTCAGGCGCACAGCTTCCAAGGGGTTTGAGCACTATCAATGTGGGAGCGAGCCTGCTCGCGAAAGCGGTGTATCAGTCAACAAATACTTCGCCTGACACACCGCTTTCGCGAGCAGGCTCGCTCCCACAGGGATGCAGCTTGGCCTAAAGAATTTTTGTCGAGGTTTCTTATGTTTGATTATTCCGCCCGCCCAGAATTGCTCAAGGACCGGGTCATCCTGGTCACCGGCGCAGGCCGTGGCATCGGCGCTGCCGCCGCGAAAACCTTTGCCGCGCACGGCGCCACTGTGCTGTTGCTGGGCAAGACCGAAGCCAACCTGACTCAGGTCTACGACGAAATCGAAGCCGCCGGCCATCCACAACCGGCCGTGATCCCGTTCAACCTGGAAACCGCCCTGCCCCATCAATACGATGAGCTGGCAGCGATGATCGAAACCGAATTCGGCCATCTCGACGGTTTGCTGCACAACGCCTCGATCATTGGCCCGCGTACGCCGATCGAGCAACTGTCCGGCGAAAACTTCATGCGTGTCATGCAAGTCAACGTCAATGCCATGTTCATGCTCACCAGCACCCTGCTGCCGCTGCTCAAGCTGTCCCAGGACGCCTCGGTGGTGTTCACCTCCAGCAGCGTCGGCCGCAAGGGGCGTGCGTATTGGGGCGCTTATGGCGTCTCCAAGTTCGCCACCGAAGGCTTGATGCAAACCCTGGCCGACGAAGTCGACACCGTGGCACCGGTGCGCTCCAACAGCATCAACCCGGGCGCCACCCGCACCAGCATGCGCGCCCAGGCTTATCCGGGTGAAAACCCGCTGAACAACCCGACGCCCGAGGAGATCATGCCGGTCTACCTCTACCTGATGGGTCCGGACAGTACCGGCATCAACGGCCAGGCGTTCAACGCTCAGTAACGTCCGCGCGTCGCTTTTGTGCCGCGACGGCTTCCCGTCGCGGCACTCAAAGTGCGTCGTAACTATCCCATCACAAGTCAAACAACTGTCACTGAACGCGACGACACTCTTCATCAACAGCTTCAATACTTTGATTTAGAACGCTTTTTATCCGACTGAACTGAATGGCACGAGTTTCGCTCTAAATTTGCTCAGACACGCAGTGTGAAAGCAGACAGGGCGGACGCCTGGCCGACAGGTTACTTATCGTCAGCAAAGCGGACTAAACTTGGGCCAAATGTCCTACGGGACTGATGGACCAGTATGACGCGCAGCCCAAAGCCGCTCTCACCCAGCCTGTAAGACAGCCTTACTGCTTAGGGGCGCATGCCATATGAAATCACCTTCCCAGACCAACGCAATTGACTTCGATAGCGCCAAATTGCAACGCCTGGGCTTTGGTCAGCAGCCTACCCTCGTCGAGCGGCCCGTCACCCTTGCGCAAATGCGCCAGCAACTGAGCCAGCTGCTGCAAACCAGTCTTGAGCCGCAACGCATTCTCGGGCTCTTCTTCCGCGAGGTTCAGCGACTTGTACCGCTTGACGCCTTGACGTACGAGCACACGTCCAGCGACTTGCGCCTGGAGTTCGGCCTGCGCGGCCATCACTCGATCAGCTACAGCCTCAGCCATGAAGGCGAGCATCTGGGCGAACTGGTGTTCCGCCGCAATCAGCGTTTCAGTGAGCAGGAACAAGGCAACCTCGAGTCACTGCTGTCCGCATTGCTGTATCCGATGCGCAATGCCTTGCTCTACCGCGCTGCCACCCAAAGTGCCTTGCGCGATCCGCTCACGGATACCGGCAACCGCATTGCCATGGATCAGACCCTGCAACGGGAAATCGAGATGTCGCGTCGGCATCTGCAACCCTTGTCGCTGCTGATGCTGGACATCGATCACTTCAAACGCATCAACGACAACCACGGACACAGCGCCGGCGATGACGTGCTCAAGGCCGTTGCAGCCTCGATCAAAAACCAGTTGCGCAACGTGGACATGGTCTTCCGCTTTGGTGGCGAAGAGTTCCTGATCCTGCTTTCCAACACGAGTCGTGAGGCGGCAGCCATGGTGGGCGAACGGCTACGATTTGCAGTGCAGGCAGAGGAATATTCGGCCGACGGCCATGCGATCGAGCTGACGGTCAGCCTTGGCTGCTCGACGCTATTGCCCGGTGAGTCTGCCGAGAGCCTGTTGCGACGGGCCGACAGTGCGTTGTATGTGGCCAAGCGCGAGGGACGTAACCGGTTGGCGATGGCGGGTTGAATGTCCGAAGCGGGCACGCGTGGTTAGCGGCCCGCAACGAAAGGAATTAGCGCACAGCGCCGCGCAATTCCCCCACCAACCCTTGCAACCGGGCTGGCTCTGCCACTTCAACCGGCACCGCAGGCCCTGCCACCAGCGTCACCCGTGACCACAACCGGCGAAACACGCCCTTTTGCGGATCGCGGCTGAAAAAACTCCCCCACAAACCCTGCAAGGCCAACGGAATCACCGGCACCGGCGTCTCTTCGAGAATCCGCGTCACCCCACCCTTGAACTCGTTGATCTCGCCATCGGCAGTCAATTTGCCCTCGGGGAAGATGCACACCAATTCGCCGTCCTTCAGATACTGAGCAATGCGCGTGAAGGCTTTTTCGTAGATCTGAATGTCTTCCTGACGCCCGGCGATCGGAATGGTCCCGGCCGTGCGGAAGATGAAGTTCAGCACTGGCAAGTTGTAGATCTTGTAATACATCACAAAGCGAATCGGCCGACGCACCGCGCCGCCAATCAGCAAGGCGTCGACGAAGGAAACGTGATTGCACACCAGCAACGCCGCGCCTTCATCGGGAATCAGCTGCAGATTGCGATGCTCCACGCGGTACATGGAATGGCTGAGCAGCCAGATCATGAAGCGCATGCTGAACTCGGGAACGATGCTGAAGATGTAGGCGTTGACGCCGATGTTCAGCAGCGACACCACCAGGAACAGCTGCGGGATCGACAGCTTGACCATGCTCAGCAAGACGATCGAGACAATCGCCGAGACCACCATGAACAGCGCGTTGAGAATATTGTTGGCGGCAATCACCCGTGCCCGCTCGTTCTCGGGGGTACGGGACTGAATCAGCGCGTACAGCGGCACGATATAGAAACCGCCGAACACCCCAAGCCCGAGAATGTCGATCAACACCAGCCAGGTATGGCCAAAACCCAGGACTTCGATCCAGCCATGACCTGTAACGCTGTCCGGAATTCCACCGGAATGCCACCACAGCAGCAAACCAAACACGGTCAGACCGAAAGAGCCGAACGGCACCAGACCGATCTCGACTTTGCGACCGGACAGTTTCTCGCAGAGCATCGAACCGAGTGCGATACCGACCGAGAACACGGTAAGAATCAGCGTCACCACGGTTTCGTCGCCGTGCATCCACTCCTTGGCATAGGCCGGGATCTGCGTCAGATAAATCGCCCCGACAAACCAGAACCACGAGTTGCCGACAATCGAGCGTGACACCGCTGGCGTCTGCCCCAAGCCCAGCTTCAACGTGGCCCAGGACTGGCTGAAAATGTTCCAGTTCAGACGCATTTCCGGGGAGGCGGCTGCGGCCCGTGGAATGCTGCGGCTGGCCAGATAGCCGAGCACCGCAACACCGATGATCGCCGTGGAGACGATCGGCGCGTAATGACCGGAGGACATCATGATCCCGGCACCGATGGTCCCGGCGAGGATCGCCAGGAAGGTGCCCATTTCCACCAGGCCGTTGCCACCCACCAGCTCTTCGTCACGCAAGGCCTGGGGCAGGATCGAATATTTCACTGGTCCGAACAGCGCCGAGTGAGTGCCCATGGCGAACAGCGCCACCAGCATCAGCGACAGGTGATCGAACATGAAACCGACCGCGCCTATCGCCATGATGGCGATTTCCCCGAGCTTGATCAGACGAATCAGCGCGTCCTTGGCGAACTTTTCACCGAACTGCCCGGCCAGTGCCGAGAACAGGAAGAACGGCAGGATGAACAGCAGCGCACACAGGTTGACCCAGATCGAGCGGTCACCCTCGATAGTCAACTTGTAGAGAATGGCGAGGATCAGCGACTGCTTGAAGATGTTGTCGTTAAACGCCCCGAGCGACTGCGTGACGAAGAACGGCAGGAAGCGCCGGGTGCGAAGCAAGGTGAACTGTGAGGGGTGACTCATCTTCCATGTGTCCCTGATGTTGGGTAGAGAGTGGCGTGGATGCAGTTATTGGAATATCTAACGACGATCCAGGCCACACATTACCTAAACTTTGCAGGTTATTTGTTTAATCCTGCAATGCACGGCGAGACAAACAACTCGCCCCGCCAGGCGCCCTGCACTGTCCGTTTGGCGACGATCAGCCACATCACCGCCAGCAACACCACCAGCACGCAGCCGAAGGCACTGAAAAACGTCAGGTTCAAGGTACTTGCCAGTTTCAACGTTGCCAGGGAATAGACGCCCAACGGGAAGGTGAAGCCCCACCAGCCGAGATTGAACGGAATACCGACGCGCAGGTAACGCAGGGTGATGAGCACCGCGATCAGCATCCACCAAAGACCAAAGCCCCACAGTGTGATCCCGGCCACCAGCCCCAGCCCGGTGGCGATTTCACCGATACCCGGCAGGCCGTTGGCAGCGAAGATTGCCGGTGCGTCCGCGCCCAGCAGCAACATGCCCAGCGCCCCGGTGCCGATCGGCCCCAGCGCCAGCCAGCTGGAGGCGGCCATGTTTTCGTGGGGCAATTTATGCAGCGCCATGCGCAGCAACAGAATGGTCAGAATGCTGAACGCAACCGGTAGGGAAAAGGCCCAAAGCACGTAGCTGGTCACCAGCACCACCAGTTGCGAATGGGCATCGGCCAGGTGCGGTGCCAGCAGACCACCGCTGGCGGCCGCCACTTCTGCCGCCACCACCGGCAACAGCCAGACGGCGGTCATCTGGTCGATGCTGTGCTCCTGACGGGTGAACATCAGGTAGGGAATCAGCACGCCGCACGCCACAGACATCGCCACATCCAGCCACCACAGCACCTCGGCGACATGTATCACGCCCTCGCCCCAACGCGGCAGACCGAACAGCAAGAAACCATTAATGATGGTCGCCAGGCCCATGGGAATGGTGCCAAAAAACATAGAGACCGTGGAGTGACCGAAAATCCGCCGCGCCTCATCGAAAAACAACACCCAACGCGCCGCGTATAGCGCAGTGAACAATATGAACAGCACGATATTGAACAGCCAAAGGGCTTCGGCAATTGCGTGCAAACCGGCATTTGCGCCAGGCAGCTGCGCCAGCGCCAACGCCAGCACGCCGGTGCCCATGGTGGCGGCGAACCAGTTCGGCGTGAACTGGCGGATGACTTCACGCGGGTGCTGCAAATGACTGAAGGGTTTGAAACCGGCTGGGGCAGTATTGGGGCATGTCATGGTGAACTCCTGTTCCTCTGTTGAGGTGGAGCTCATGGTAGATCCGAATCGAATATCGATATAACGGGCAATATCTCTAACTGTTATCTGTTTTGCAGATATGGCGTCAGACGCTGCCTTCAGTCTCGATCACCAGGATTCTCGCCGCACCCTGCGGATGGGCAACGTGTTCGGTACCAACGTCGGCATAGAAGATATCTCCTACACCCAACATCACTTCTTTCTCCTGTCCTTCTTCGCGATAACGCATCTGCACTTGACCATCCAACACCACGAACACTTCTTGCCCATCATTGATGTGCCATTTATAGGGCTGATCGGTCCAGTGCAAACGCGTGGTGATGCCGTTCATGTTGGCGATATCCAAAGCGCCCCAGGCACGGTCAGCGGTGAAGGATTTGCTGCGGATGATTTTCATGCGTCGGTCCGTCGAAATGTAGGGCGGTGCCAAGGCTAGCGGTCATCGAACATCGACGCCACAGACTTTCACAGACTGCTGACGCATCAACGCGAACAAAGCGCCGGCCGAGAGAATAATCAGCACCGCGCCGTAACCATCGGTAGTGGCCACCAGCCCGAAGGTCCGGGTCAAGTTCCCGGCCAGCAACGACGGCAAGCAGAACGCCAGATAACTGAGCACGTAGTAAGCCGACATCAACCCTGCCCGTTCATGGGGTAAGGCCAGCGGCACGACGCTGCGCAATGCACCGAGGAAACCGGCGCCGAAACCGCATCCGGCCACCAGTGTCCCGACAAAAAACAGTGGCAGGCTGGCGCTGTGCACCGCGATCAGAATCAGTGCGACGCCGGCGGGCAGCAGACTGCCGCCCAAGCGCAAAACCTTGTCGGCCGGCCGATCGCGCAGGGTGTAGATCATCAACGCGCCGGTCACCGTCAACACGGCCACCGTCGCACCACCAATCAGATTTGAGGTCGATCCGGTGGCCGTGCGCACCAGAGACGGTGCCAAAGAAGCGTAAAAACCACCGAGCGCCCACACCGAGATGTTGATCGGCAGCACCAGCCACAACGCACGTCGCGCCTGGATCGGCACATGCAGTGTCGGGCGCAACGAGGCCCAGGCTCCCGGTTGGGGGCTGACGCTTTCCGGCAAACGCCAGACGTACAGCGCTTGCATCACAAACAGCGCGAACAGTACCCAATAGGTCAACTGCAATGGCAGTGGTGCAAACTCAGCCAATAAGCCGCAGCCCATGGCGCCCGACGCCATGCCCAGCAACGGCGCCACACTGTTGACCAGCGGCCCTTGCTGGCGATCGGTGTCCAACAGCGCCGCACTCAGTACGGCAGTGGCCATTCCCGTTGCAAAACCTTGAAGCACTCGTGCGCTGATCAGCCAGGCGACACTGTCTGCGTTGATAAACAACAGCATCGCCAGCATGTTCAACATCACAGCGGTAAAAATCACCGGTTTGCGCCCCAGGTAATCCGAGAGCGAACCAACCGTGAGCAATGCCGCCAGCAAGCTGATGGCGTACACGCCGAAAATCAGGGTCAAGGTCGCTGCCGAGAATTGCAGGTGTTCCTGGTACAGGTGATACAACGGCGTTGGTGCCGTGGACGCGGCGAGAAAACTGAGTAAGGTGATCGCCAGGAACCACAGGTTTGAACGATTAGACGTTGAACTGGACATGGGCACACTCCGCAAAAGCTAATTTTTTGCTTTTGCGGAGTGTGCTACCGGCTAGCGCTTAAAGCAAATTCTTTGTGTTAAGGTCCGATGCATGGCTATTAAAGAAGGTTTACGCCCTGGCGGCAGAAGCGCCCGGGTGCAAGAGTCGGTTCATTCGGCAGTCCGCGATCTTCTCGAAGAGCAGGACCGCACCACCGTGACCGTCCCGCAAATCGCCGCGCGCGCTGGCGTCACGCCGTCGACCATCTACCGGCGCTGGGGCGATTTGTCGGTGTTGTTGGCGGACGTCGCCCTCGCCCGCATGCGCCCCGAGAGCGAGCCGGCCGATACCGGCAGCCTGCACGGTGACGTGCGCGCCTGGGCCGAGCAGTATCTGGACGAGATGAGTTCCGAGCCCGGCCGCAACATCTTGCGTGACGTGCAATGCAGCACCACGCCGGCCCTTTGCGCGACGATCATTGGCGGGCAGCTGCAGACGATTCTGGATCGTTACCCCGATCAGCCGAAGCCGAACGTTGATCGGCTGATCAACATGGTGGCGGCGCCGACGGTGTTTCGCATCCTGTTTTCAGCGGCGCCGCTGGAGGTTGAGGAATTGCATCGGTTGATCGAGATTGCGCTGAGTCAGTAATACCGCCATCGCGAGCAAGCTCGCTCCCACATTGGATCTGTGTCGTTCACAAATCCCCTGTGGGAGCGAGCTTGCTCGCGAAGAGGCCTGCGCAAACACCCAAGATCCCACTGACACACCGCCTGCGACACCCCGCCACGCCGCGACCTTGGTCGACACTGACTAACCCCTGCCATCGTGCGAGACTGTCTGTCCGGGCGGGAGTCCCGGGTGTCTTTTGTCTGGAGTTCCCATGTCGCTGTCCAGCGGGCTGATCGCCGCCGTCGCCCTGGCCTATATGGCCATCATGTTCGCCATCGCCTTCTACGGCGACCGTCGCAGCACACCGTTGCCGCCGCGAGTGCGCGCGTGGGTGTACAGCCTGTCGCTGGCCGTCTATTGCACCAGCTGGACCTTCTTTGGCGCCGTGGGCCAGGCCGCCGAACAGCTCTGGTCTTTCCTGCCGATCTACCTCGGGCCGATTCTGCTATTGGTTTGCGCGCCGTGGGTCCTGCAAAAAATGGTGATGATCAGCAAGCAGGAAAACATCACCTCCATTGCCGACTTCATCGCCGCGCGTTATGGCAAATCCCAGTCGCTGGCGGTGGTGGTGGCGCTGATCTGCCTGGTCGGCGTGTTGCCCTACATCGCGCTGCAACTCAAGGGCATCGTGCTCGGGGTGAACTTGCTGATCGGCGCCGGTGCCGACGCCATGGGCACGCGCGCCCAGGACACGGCGCTGATCGTGTCGCTGGTGCTGGCGCTGTTCACCATCGTCTTCGGTACCCGCAACCTCGACGCCACCGAACACCACCGCGGCATGGTGCTGGCGATTGCGTTCGAATCGCTGGTCAAGCTGTTCGCTTTTCTCGCCGTCGGCGCGTTCGTGACCTACGGCCTGTACGACGGTTTCGACGACCTGTTCGACCAGGCCATGCTCGCCCCGCGCCTGGAAGAATACTGGAAGGAAACCATCAACTGGCCGTCGATGGTGGTGCAAACCGGCGTGGCAATGATGGCAATCATCTGCCTGCCCAGGCAGTTTCATGTGACCGTGGTGGAAAACATCGACCCTCAGGATCTGCGCCTGGCCAAATGGGTGTTTCCAGCCTATCTGGCGCTGGCCGCGCTGTTCGTCGTTCCTATCGCCCTCGCCGGCCAGATGATGCTGCCGAGCTCGGTGCTGCCGGACTCGTTTGTCATCAGCCTGCCGCTGGCCCAATCCCATCCGGCCCTGGCGATGCTGGCCTTTATCGGTGGCGCCTCGGCGGCGACCGGCATGGTGATTGTCGCCAGCGTGGCGCTGTCGACCATGGTTTCCAACGACATGCTGTTGCCTTGGTTGCTGCGGCGCAACAACGCCGAGCGGCCTTTCGAAGTATTCCGTCAGTGGATGCTCTCGGTGCGCCGAGTAAGCATTGTGGTGATTCTGCTGCTGGCCTACGTCAGTTATCGCCTGCTCGGCTCGACGGCGAGCCTGGCGACCATCGGCCAGATCGCCTTCGCCGCCGTAACCCAACTGGCCCCGGCCATGCTCGGTGCGCTGTACTGGAAACAGGCCAATCGTCGCGGTGTGTTCGCCGGTCTCGCCGCCGGGACGTTCCTCTGGTTCTACACCCTGATTCTGCCGATCGCGGCCCACAGCCTCGGTTTGTCCTTGAGCAGCTTCCCGGGGCTGGCCTGGTTGCACAGCAACCCGTTGCACCTGCCGCTCACCCCGCTGACCCAAGGCGTGGTGTTGTCGCTGGCGGCCAACTTCACGCTGTTCGCCTGGGTGTCGGTGCTGTCGCGTACGAGGGTTTCGGAACATTGGCAGGCGGGTCGCTTCATCGGTCAGGAAATCAGCGCCCGCCCTAGCGCCCGTTCGATGCTGTCGGTGCAGATCGACGATTTGTTGCAGCTGGCCGCACGCTTTGTCGGCGAAGAACGCGCCCGTCAGAGTTTTATCCGGTTCGCCTACCGTCAGGGCAAAGGCTTCAACCCGAACCAGAACGCCGACGGTGAATGGATCGCCCATACCGAACGTTTGCTGGCCGGTGTGCTCGGTGCTTCTTCGACCCGGGCGGTGGTAAAAGCCGCCATCGAAGGTAGGGAAATGCAACTCGAGGACGTCGTCCGTATCGCCGACGAAGCCTCGGAAGTGCTGCAGTTCAACCGCGCGCTGCTGCAAGGCGCGATCGAGAACATCACCCAAGGCATCAGTGTGGTCGACCAGTCGCTGAAACTGGTGGCCTGGAACCGGCGCTATCTGGAGCTGTTCAACTACCCGGATGGACTGATCAGGCTTGGCCGCCCGATTGCCGACATCATTCGCTACAACGCCGAGCGCGGCCTGTGCGGTCCCGGCGAAGCCGAAGTGCACGTCGCCCGCCGTTTGCACTGGATGCGTCAGGGCCGCGCCCACACCTCTGAAAGACTTTTCCCCAATGGCCGTGTGATCGAGCTGATCGGCAACCCGATGCCAGGCGGCGGTTTTGTCATGAGTTTCACCGACATCACCGCGTTCCGCGAGGCTGAGCAAGCGCTGACCGAAGCCAACGAGGGCCTGGAGCGACGGGTGACCGAGCGGACCCACGAACTGTCACAACTCAATGTCGCCCTGACCGAGGCCAAGGGCACCGCGGAGTCGGCCAACCAATCGAAAACCCGGTTCCTGGCGGCGGTCAGCCATGACTTGATGCAACCGTTGAACGCCGCGCGGCTGTTCTCGGCCGCCCTTTCCCATCAAGACGACGGTCTCTCCGATGAGGCGCAGAAACTGGTCCATCATCTGGACACGTCACTGCGCTCGGCCGAGGATTTGATCAGCGACCTGCTGGACATTTCCCGTCTGGAAAACGGCAAGATCAACTCTGATCCAAAACCGTTCGTGCTTAATGAGATGTTCGACGTCCTCGGTGCCGAGTTCAAGGCGCTGGCCCGCGACCAGGGGCTGAAATTCCGCGTCAGGGGCAGTACGTTGCGCGTCGACAGCGACATCAAACTGTTGCGACGAATCCTGCAGAACTTCCTGACCAATGCCTTCCGCTATGCCAAAGGCCCGGTGCTGCTGGGGGTTCGCCGACGCAACGGCGAGTTGTGCCTGGAGGTCTGGGACCGTGGCCCGGGCATTCCTGTGGATAAACAGAAGGTCATTTTTGAAGAGTTCAAACGCCTCGACAGCCACCAAACGCGCGCCGAAAAAGGCCTCGGGCTGGGCCTGGCGATTGCTGACGGGTTGTGTCGCGTACTGGGCCATACCTTGCGCGTACGCTCCTGGCCGGGGCGCGGCAGTGTGTTCAGCGTCAGTGTGCCGTTGGCTCGGGCGCAAACCGCGATCCCGACCAAGGTCGCCGAGCTCAATGGCAAATTGCTGAGCGGCTCGCAGGTACTGTGCATCGACAACGAAGACAGCATCCTGATCGGCATGAACAGTTTGCTCACGCGCTGGGGTTGTCAGGTCTGGACCGCACGCAACCGCGATGAATGCGCGGCGCTGCTCAGCGACGGGATGCGTCCGCAATTGGCCTTGGTGGATTACCACCTGGACGATGGCGAGACAGGAACGGAACTGATGGCATGGCTGCGAACCCGATTGGGTGAACCAGTGCCAGGGGTTGTGATCAGCGCCGATGGGCGACCGGAGACGGTGGCCCAAGTGCATGCGGCAGGGCTGGATTATCTGGCTAAACCGGTGAAGCCGGCGGCGTTGCGGGCGTTGCTGAGTCGACATTTGCCGTTGTAGTGCGGCAGGTTTGAGTCTTGTCGTGGTGCAACTGCCGCCATCGCGAGCAAGCTCGCTCCCACATTGAACTGCATTCTATCTGGAAGAACTCGGTCAAATGTGGGAGCGAGCTTGCTCCGGGCGGCGCTCCGACGAAGCTTTTCGGCTTACTCCGGCAATTCGGCCAACCCATCCACATCCGTCATCGCCCGTTCCAGCAAGTCTGCCGGCAGGCTCTTGCTCGCTCGCGCGCCAAGCAACTTGAGCTGCTCGGCGCGGCTGACCAGATTGCCGCGGCCTTCCGTCAGCTTATTGCGCGCAGAGCTGTAGGCTTTATCCAGTTGCTGTAATCGATTACCGACTTCATCCAGATCCTGGATGAACAACACGAACTTGTCGTAAAGCCACCCGGCCCGCTCGGCGATTTCCCGGGCGTTCTGGCTCTGGCGTTCCTGCTTCCACAGGCTGTCGATGACGCGCAGGGTCGCCAGCAAAGTGGTCGGGCTGACGATCACGATGTTGCGGTCGAAGGCCTCTTGGAACAGCGTCGGCTCAGCCTGCAATGCGGCGGAAAATGCCGCTTCGATCGGTACGAAGAGCAGGACGAAATCCAGGCTGTGCAAACCGTCGAGACGTTTGTAATCCTTGCCGGCCAGCCCTTTGACGTGAGTGCGCAGGGACAGCACGTGCTGCTTGATGGCGATCTGGCCGATGGCATCGTCTTCGGCCGCGACGTATTGCTGATAGGCCGTGAGGCTGACCTTGGAGTCGACCACCACCTGCTTGTCGCCCGGCAGGTAAATGATCACGTCCGGTTGGAAACGCTCACCGTCCGGGCCCTTGAGGTTGACCTGGGTCTGGTACTCGCGCCCCTTTTCCAGGCCCGCGTGTTCAAGCACTCGCTCAAGAATCAGCTCACCCCAGTTGCCTTGGGTTTTCTGGCCTTTCAAGGCGCGGGTCAGGTTGGTGGCTTCGTCGCTCAGGCGCAGGTTCAGCTGTTGCAGCCGCTCCAGTTCCTTGGCCAGGGAAAAACGTTCGCGGGCTTCTGCCTGATAACTTTCTTCGACGCGTTTTTCGAAGGACTGGATGCGTTCCTTCAACGGATCGAGCAACTGACCGAGGCGTTGTTGGCTGGTTTCGGCAAAGCGCTGCTCGCGCTCGTCGAAGATCTTGCCAGCCAGCTCGGCGAACTGCGCTCGCAGTTCGTCTCGCGAGCCCTGCAGGTCGTTGAGGCGCTGCTGATGGCTTTCCTGCTGCTCACGCAGCTCGGCGTTGAGCGAAGCGGCCTGGGCGTCCAGACGGCGCAACTCAGCCTCTTTGCCGGCGCGTTCCAGATTCCAGGCGTGGGCGGCATCGCGGGCATCGTCGCGTTCGATCTGCAGCAGTTCGACTTCACGGCGCACGGCGGCCAGGTCTGCTTGTTTCGCGGCGTTGGCCTGGCCCAGATCACCGATTTCATCGCGACAGGCTTCCAGTTGCGCGTTCAATCCATCCTGAGCCAGATAGGCCGTGGCCAGACGCTCTTCCAGCAGTGCAACCTCTGACTGCGTGGCGCTCGCTCGCCGCTGAAGTTGCCAGGCCAGTACCAGTAACGGCAGCGCAGCGCCCGCCAGACCGAGCAATGCGCTGGTCAAGTCCATAGCCATAGCCACTCCTGCCAATGAAATAAAGCTTGAAGGTTAACCAAGGCGTCAGGTCTTGGACAGCTCAGTCTTCGATCAGCCCCAGTTCTTGCTGGGCGCGCCGATCCCCCGCCCGCGCGGCCGAACGCAGAAGGTCCTGACCGATACGGCGATCCCGGGCATTCCCGCACTCACGGCACATCAGCTGACCGAGACGGCTTTGCGCGGCCACGACCCCTTCACGGGCTGGCTGCTTGAGCAAACGCCCGGCGAAGTGTTTGATGTTGGGGTTTTCGCCCAGACGCGGGCTGTCCAGCAGCCACTCGGCCACACGCATCGAAAAGCGCTTGGGCGGGGGAATGCTGGAGGTGTGGAGGTTGCGGAGACTGATACTGAGCGAAACTTCATAAAGCACTGTGGGGCAGATCGGAAGGCGCGCCACTCTACTCTTTTTTTCTTACAGGTAAAGCCTAAAAAAACCCGGCACGCCCGTCCTAAAGCAAGCGCTCGGGACAATCCACAGAAGCTGTGGATAACTCAGTGGACAACCGCCCTTGAACTCTCGCAAAGCCCTATGGAATGGGGCTCGCAGTCAAACTGACGATTTTTTCACCAGTAAAAAAAAGCGATGTTTTTCATTGACTTAAATTTTGGTTGCAGGCACCCACTGCGTTTGAAGGGATGATGACAGCGGCGTGACACCCGCCGCCACTTATGTGCACAAGTCCCTTCGAGGCAGTTATATCGATGCGCCGTTTCGGCGCATTTTTTGCCTGCACCTGGGGATAAACCTTGGCAAACCCATGATCCAGGCTGGTCCTGGCCCGATGAGCCGTGACTACCAATGGTCGGAATTTGTGCTATTACAGGGCAAGTCTGCGGGTCATGGCTTTTTCCGAGCGCCAATCCGGACGTTGAATGAGGGCGTTCACAGAACTTTTTTGCTAACACACTTCCCTTCAGCAATTCAATCCGTTAGTATCCGCAGCGTTAGTACCAAGCTGAAAGTCAATTCTGGTCGAACAAATCCCCCCGGTCAGCCTTCCTCAAGGAAGCCTCCACCGACAAAGCGGGATCGACCACCTCGATGGTTTCCAGGTAAACCTTGCGTCAACACAGCCTTTGAATCGAAAGCAAAGGGTGTTGCGAAGCTCACTTACTCTGACCGAACCAACCTGCAAATTGATCAGGATCTTCACCCTGGGCCCAGAACCTTTGCCCTTGATGTGTTGCCTGCCCTCCTAAGTACCTACCTGCCAGCCCAAGCGCGCCAATTTATCAGCGCTTCAAACTGGCTGCTTTGTTCCAGTCGGGTTCTTCGTTCGACCAATGGTGGTCGTCGTCACTGGAACGTTTTAACTTTGCACGGTTCTTATCCGTGTCGCTTGTAGGAACACCCAATGACTATGTCTACTCAAATCCACACCCAGGATGCCATTCGCACCCTAACCAATGCTTTTGCACCAATGAACTGCCTGATCATGGCTGCTCGCAAAGGCTGCTTCAGCTTCACTCTGGTCAACGAACACGGCATCGCTCGTCACAGCGAACGCCTGTACCCCGATCAATACTCCAGCGCCGAGCCGCTGCAGGCCGTGATCGAGCGTACCCGTCAGGCACTGGTTGCCTGATACGCCAGAAAGACTGAAAACCTCAAAAGCCTCGCTCAAAAAGCGGGGCTTTTTATTGTCCGAAATTTCTGATTTCGCTGCTGCCGCCTAAGCACAAACCGATATAACGGTTATAACTCGCAGCCGGAAATATTTTAAAAACAGTCCTTTACGGCGCGAATATGACACTACACTTCAACTCAAGCGGCTTAAGCCGCTTCCGGCGAGCCTGACTCGATTCACCCGCTGCCAAGGCCCCTTCAGGTATCGCCGACCATTTCACGATTCGAGGGCTTTATGGGTATCGCTGCCAGCGAACTGTGCCGTTATGTGATCCGTCCGACATTGATTTATCTCGGGCGCCATAGCGCAACTGCCGAATCCCTGCTGCTGGGCGTCGCCGCCAGCCAGTCAGCCCTTGGGACTGCCCTGCATGACCGCCGTGGACACGGCCTGTACCGAATCGCCGAACCCCGCCATCAAGCACTTTGGGACCACTACCTGGCACTTGACCCGGAACGCGCAAGCCTGGTTCGCGGCCTGGCCAGCCAACATGCGTTCCTGAGTGGTCCGCACCTCGAATTGACCGTCAACCTGCGCTACGCCACAGCCATTGCCTGGCTGCTGATAGAAGAACAGAACACCCCCCTCCCCGAAGCAGACGACCTGCTGGGAATGGCCCGCATCTGGCGCCAGACCTTCCAGCCTCAAGGACGCCTGAGAGACTTCACCTGCGCCTGGCAAACCTGTGTTTCACCGCTGAATCAGGTCGCCTGCTGATCTGCTGTTTCCACAAGATCGCGTAACTGCTGCGATTTTGGTCGGATTGTCCTACAAAACCGCTCTAAATCAAGCAATACAGCCTATAGCGCTGGGACGAAAATGTTGGTAATTTTCGCCCCGGTGATCATCAGGAGTTCTAATAATGAAAAAAGTAATGCTCAAAACCACCCTTAGCCTCGCCGTTACCTTGGCATCCACCCAAATCTTCGCAAGTGGCTTTGCCCTGAACGAACAAAGCATCAGCGGGATGGGGACAGGTTTTGCGGGGCGCTCTTCATCTGCCGATGATGCAAGTACAGTTTTTGGCAACCCTGCCGGTATGGCCCGCCTCAAAGGCCAGCAAATCACTGGCGGTATCGCATCGATCGACGCCTCGACCGATATCAGCGATACCAGCGGCCGTTCAAGCGGAACCAACAAAGGCGATATGGTTCCGTTCACTACAGTACCGATGGGTTTCTATACAAATAAACTCAACGATGAATGGTCTATTGGTTTTGGTGTCTACGCTCCGTTCGGGCTGATCACCGACTACGAAAACGGCTTTCAGGGCCGCGCTTTCGGCAGCAAGAGCGAAGTCAAAGTCGTCACTCTGCAGCCAACCGTCAGCTACGCTTTCAACGATAAAGTTTCGATCGGTTTTGGCCCTACCATCAACCGGATTTCCGGCACCCTGGAATCGGACATTGCTCTCCCTATCCCCCGGACTGGTGACAACAATGTGGAGATCAAGGGCGACGATACGGCCTTGGGCTTTAACGCCGGCATCCTGGTGCAAGCCACCGACACCACTCGCGTGGGCCTGACCTATCACTCGAAAGTGAACTACAAGCTCGACGGCCACACCGATGTGACTGCCGGCACTGGCGTGCCACCTCAGCTGCTCAAATCCAACCGTTACGATGCCTCGCTGAAGATCGAAACACCTGAGTCCTATGACCTTTCCGTGACTCAAGATATGAATGATGCCTGGAAGCTCTATGCCGGTGCTACCTGGACTCGCTGGAGCCGCCTGAAAGACATCACGGTCAACAACGAAGGCGTAACCGCACCTAGCGGTGGTGCCCTCGCCCCACAAATCCTTGGTACCATCAAGGAAGACCAAAACTGGCATGACACCTGGGCCTACGCCGTGGGTACTTCCTACCAGCTGAACAAGCAGTGGGTACTGCGTACCGGTCTCTCCTTTGACCAGTCGCCCACCAACAACACTGATCGTTCGCCACGCATTCCTACCGGCGACCGGACCATCTTCAGTGTCGGTGCGGGCTTCAACCCAACCGACGACTGGACCATTGATGTGGCTTACTCTTACCTCAAGGAAGAATCTGTCACTGTCAACCGCGCTAACGCTTTGGGTCAGTCCTACAACGCCAAGTACGAAAACAGTGCGAACGGTTTCGGTGTTGGCGCGACCTACCGCTTCTGATGATTCACGGCGAGTTTGAACCACTCGCCGTTTGAATCAAAAAAAGCCCCGCTCTCTTGTACAGAGGCGGGGCTTTTTAATGGGCGCCAATCAGGGTTGCGAGGCCAGGGCTTTCTCTACCGCTGCGATGAACTCAGGATCGTCAGGCTTGGTCAGGCTGGAGAAATTGGCGATCACCGTGCCCTTGCGATCGACCACGTACTTGTAGAAGTTCCACTTCGGCGCGGTGCTCTGCTTGGCGATGATCTTGAACAAGTGAGTCGCGTCATTACCGCGGACTTTCTGCGGTTCAGTCATGGTGAACGTCACGCCGTAGTTCACGTAGCAGACCTTGGCAGTCTCTTCGCCATCCTTGGACTCTTGCTTGAAGTCGTTGGACGGAACACCAATTACTTCCAGCCCCTGATCCTTGTAACGCTGATTCAGCGCCTCAAGGCTTTTGAACTGCGGGGCGAAACCACAGAAGCTCGCGGTATTGACCACCACCAGCGGTTTGCCAGCGAAGCGCTGGCACAGGTCGATGGATTCCTTGGCGCGCAACTTGGGCAACGAGCCTTGCAAAAGCTCCGGGCATTCGGCGGCTTGAGCCAATCCACTAAACGCTACCAGTAACGCAGGAACTGCGAGCCAACGCATCAGCATGTCGGTGCATCCTTGAGAAATCGTCAAAACCGAAGTTACTCGCCCTCCTATCCTGCTAGCAAGCACCCATGCCCAGCTGCATCAACGCCAGCCCGCCCTGATGCCAGCCCCACCACGACAGGGCCAGCAGCAAGGCGCAGACAGCGACAACAGCGATCCGCGGCCAGAGACTGTTCATATCGCACTCATCTGGGTTTGCAGGCGCGCCACCGGCTGCTCACGCACCGGCCAGTTCAGGGCTGCAGCCAACAAACTTAAGAGAATCGCCACTTGCCAGATCAAGTCATAGCTCCCGGTTCGGTCGTACACCACCCCGCCCAACCAGCCGCCGAGGAACGATCCGAGCTGGTGAAACAGGAAAACAATCCCACCGAGCATGGACAGATTTCGCACGCCGAACAAGGTCGCGACGGTGCCGTTGGTCAAGGGCACGGTCGACAGCCACAGGAAGCCCATCGTCATGCCAAACAGGTAAGCGGTGGTCGTCGTGACGGGCGCCCACAGGAACAACCCGATCACCACTGCCCGCAGTAGATACAGGCCAGTAAGCAAACGTGGCTTGGACATCCGTCCGCCAAGCCAGCCCGCCGTGTAGGTACCGAAAATATTGAACAGCCCGATCAGCGCCAGCACCGTCGTACCGACGCTCGCCGGGAGGTGCTGATCCACCAGATAAGCCGGCAAGTGCACGCCGATGAATACCACCTGGAAACCGCAAACAAAAAAGCCAAACGCCAGCAACCAGAATCCCGAATGGGAACAGGCCTCGCGCAGGGCTTCGGACAGCGTTTGCTCATGACCGAACACCGGTAGCGGCTTGTCCTTGAGCATGCTCACCAGCGGCACGATCAGTGCCACCAACAAGCCCAAGACCAGCAATGCCGCTGACCAGCCCAGCCAGCCGATCAACCCCAGCGTACCGGGCAACATGGCGAACTGGCCGAAAGAGCCGGCAGCGCTGGCAATACCCATGCCCATGCTGCGTTTCTCCGGCGGCACTGCGCGGCCGACCACGCCAAGGATCACCGAGAACGAGGTGCCGGACAGACCGATGCCGATCAACAGGCCGGCACTCAGGGACAAGGTCACGGCGGAATCCGACAGGCCCATGAACACCAGGCCCAATGCATAAAAGACACCGCCGACCAACACCACTTTCGCGGCGCCAAAGCGGTCAGCCAGCGCGCCGGTGAATGGCTGCGCCAGGCCCCAGATCAGGTTCTGCAAGGCAATGGCGAAGGCAAACGTCTCACGCCCCCAGCCGAACTCGGCACTCATCGGTGCCAGAAACAGCCCGAAGCCGTGTCTTACGCCCAAGGACAACGCGAGAATCAGCGCACTCCCCAACAAAACCCAACCACACGTACGCCACATCGATGTCATTCTTATTCCCCGGTAGCGGGTATATACCCGCTTAAGATCGGAAAAACCGGCATCACGCCAGTTCGTCCAGCAGTCGCAGCAAGGTTTCGCGTTTCTCGGCACCCAGACGGTCAATCAACCGCTGTTGCGCCGCTTCCCAGGCTGGCAAGGCGGCTTTCAGGCGCTCAGTACCCGCCTCGGTGAGCATGACGATGCGGTTACGCATGTCTTCGCCCTCAACCAGCATCAGCAGGCCTTCGCCTTCCAGCACCCGCAGATTGCGCCCCAAGGTGCTGCGATCCAGCCCCATGGCCTCGGCCAACGTGGAAATACTCGGTTTATCCAGACGCTGCAGATTACACAGCAGAGAATACTGGGCAACGTTGATCCCGAAGCCGTCGAGAGCGCCGTCGTAATGCCTGCTGACGCCACGGGCGGCGCGACGCAGGTTGATGCATAAACATTGGGAGTCGAGCATGGTGCGTGTATATACCCGCGGTTGTGTTAAATCAAGTTTCAGAGGGATTTTAACCAGAGACTGGAAGTGTCTGGTAGGTCGCCTTCGCGAGCAGGCTCGCTCCCACAAGGGATCGGCGTTGTACACAAATTCTATATTCACTGGAGATCAAAATGTGGGAGCGAGCCTGCTCGCGAAGAGGCCAGCACATTCGCTACATAAGTATCAGGCCAACGCCAACCCCACCAGCACCGCAACCTCCAGCAATTCCAGCAACGCCCCCGCCGTATCGCCCGTCGTGCCCCCCAATCGGCGCAGCATCACGTGCCGCAGCCAGACAAACACCAACGCCGCCAGCACCACTGCCAATACGCCGCTGAGGCCGGCAATCAAAACGCAAGCCAACGCACTCACCGCCAACACCTGCTTGCCCGCCAGACGTGGCAGATGATCGGCCAGCGCTTGCCCCAAGCCGCCGGCGCGCACATAAGGCGTGGCCAGGAACAACCCCAGCATCGCGCTGCGCCCGATCAACGGGACAATGATCAGGACAACGGCGTGTTGCTGCTCGATCAATGCCAGCAACGCGGCGAATTTGAGCAGCAACACCAGCACCAGCGTCACGACCGCGATCGGCCCGCTGCGCGGGTCCTTCATGATCGTCAACGTGCGCTCGCGGTCGCCAAATCCACCGAGCCACGCATCGGCGCTATCAGCCAGGCCATCCAGGTGCAAAGCACCGCTAAGCAATACCCAAACCGTCAGCAACAGCGCTGCGTGAAGCAACAACGGGGTGCCGAGCAACAACCCGTTGAACGCCCACAAAATCCCGCCGAACAGCAGGCCAACCAGCGGATAAAACAGCAGCGACCGCCCCAACTCCTGTGGTTCCGGCATGCCCGGCAGACGAATCGGCAGGCTGCTCAAAAATTGCAGGGCGATCCAGAACGGCAACATGGTCAGATCGCTTCCTTTAACAACAGGCCGGATTCGACCGTCAGCGAAAACAACGCGCCATGCCCGACTTCGACGTTGAGCAACTGCTCACGAGGCAATCCCCGCGCCTGAGCCAGCAACAAGCGCATCACCCCGCCGTGACTGATCAGCAACACCTGCTCGCCCGCGTAGGCGGCTTGCAAGCGCTCAACGGCCGCCAACACTCGCGTCGAAAAGCCCACCACCGGCTCACCCTGAGGCGGCGTAAACGAATAAGGATCAGCCCAGAACAATCCCAACGCCTCGGCATCGGTTTCCATCAACGCGGCGGCGCTCTGCCCTTCCCAGGCGCCGAAGTGCAGCTCCTGGAGGTCTTTATCCAACAGCACCGGCAAACCCAACTGTGCGCCGAGTTCTTCGGCGAACCGCGCGCACCGCTGCAACGGCGAGCTGACCAATCGATCCCAAGGCCCCTGCTCGACCACCGCCGCGCGCATCTGCGCCCAGCCTTTTTCAGTCAGCGCATCGTCAAGGCTGCCGCGCAAACCGCCGCCGAGTTCCGTTTCACCGTGGCGCAACAGGTCCAGGCGCAAGGTCATGCCGGACGATCCGCCACGGCAGCCTCGGCGAAGGTCGCCATCTGCCCGTGAAGGTCGCAGGCCAGACGCAGCAACGGCACAGCCAACGCGGCGCCACTGCCCTCGCCCAGACGCAGGCCGAGGTCCAGCAGCGGTTCGGCGTTCAGGGTTTCCAGTACATGACGATGACCCGGCTCGGCGCCGCGATGACCGAACAACAGCCACTGACGGCATTCAGGATTCAAGCGCACCGCCACCAACGCCGCGACGCTGCAAATAAAACCGTCCACCAGCACCGCGACGCCTGCCTGAGCACACGCCAGATACGCGCCGACCAGTGCCGCGATTTCAAAACCGCCGAGGTTGAACAGCGTTTGCAGCGCATCGCCACGCTGAGCGCTGTGCAATGCCAAAGCGCGCTCGATAACCTGGGCTTTATGACTCACACCCGCCGCGTTCAGACCCGTACCCGGCCCGGCCAGATGCACCACCGGGCAATCGAGCAAGGCACAGGCCAACGCGCTGGCCGCGGTAGTGTTGCCGATGCCCATCTCGCCACCGATAAACAACTGCGCACCCGCCGCGATGGCGCGCTGCACGCTGTCGCGGCCGGCCTGCAAAGCGAGTTCGCCCTGAGCCGGGGTCATCGCCGCCCCCTCGACGAAATTCGCCGTGCCCGGGCCGATGTTCAAGTGACGCACGCCCGGCAAATTCAACGACGGCGTCACCGTGCCGAGGTCGACGACTTCCAGGGAGGCCCCGAGTTGCCGCGCCAACACGCTGATCGCCGCCCCGCCGCTGACGAAGTTGTGCAGCATCTGCCCGGTGACTTCCTGGGGAAATGCCGACACCCCTTCAGCGACCACGCCATGGTCACCGGCAAAAATCGCGATCCACAGCTGATCCAGTCTCGGCTTGACCTGCCCCTGCAGCCCGGCCAATTGCACGGCCACCGACTCAAGCCGACCGAGGGAGCCGGCCGGTTTGGTCAGTTGTTGTTGACGGGCCTGCGCCTGCTCGACCGCTTGAGCATCGATCGGCTTGCAGGGGTTCAGCCACCAGGATTGAGTCATAACGCAGTTCCTTTCAAAGTCAGGGGCAGACCGGCGACGGTCAGGACGACGCGCTGGCAGCGCTCGGCCAACGCTTGATGCAGCCAACCGGCTTCATCGACATAGCGGCGAGTCAATTCGCCCAGCGGTACGACACCCATTCCGGTCTCGTTGCTGACAAAAATAATTTCACCCGGCAACGACGCCAGGCAGTCCAACAGCGCATCACGCTCGGCCGACAGACGCTCGGTGTCGTCGAGCATCAGCAGATTGGTCATCCACAACGTCAGGCAATCCACCAGCAGGCAACGATCGGCACTGGCGGTTTCGCGCAGGGTGCGAGCGAGTTGCAGAGGTTCTTCGATCAACGCCCATTCGGCCGGACGACGGGCGCGGTGATGGGCCACCCGCTCGTTCATTTCACCGTCGAGGGGTTGGCTGGTGGCGATGTACGTCACTGCCAGACCGCTGTCGGAGGCGAGTTTTTCAGCCAGACGGCTTTTACCGGAACGGGCGCCGCCGAGGATCAGTTGCAGCATGTTCATAACCTTTTAATTGGCGGTGTGGCGACGGGCCTCATCGCGAGCAAGCTCGCTCCCACAAGGATCGAGGTTGTTTACAGATTTTTGATCCATACACGGAACCTGTGGGAGCGAGCCTGCTCGCGAAGAGGCCGGCACAGCCACCTCAAATCCCACAGAGCTCACGCAGCAGTGAAGTGTCCAAATGCTTCTCCACCAGATCCGCCAGCCGCTCGATATCGCGCTCACGCAACGCGTGATAATCCACTTCCTGCACAGCCTGCAAACCTGCCCAGCGCAACAGCGCACTGCACGCCGCCGGCGATTCAAACAGCCCATGCAGATAGGTGCCGAATATCTGCCCGTCCACACTTTGCGCACCATCGCAGCGACCGTCATCCAGCTGCACCGCGGCGTTTTCCAGCGCCGGTCCGGTGGTCACGCCGGCATGAATTTCATAGCCGCTGACCGGCGCGTCTTCGAGCGCCAGACGCCCGCGCACATTGCGCAATTGCTTCTCTTCTTCGAGCTGGGTTTCGAACGCCAGCAAGCCCAAACCGGCGCTGGAACCCGGTGCGCCTTCGAGGCCCAGCGGGTCGTGTACCTGCTCGCCGAGCATTTGCAGACCACCGCAAATGCCCAGCACTTTGCCGCCATAACGCAGATGACGACTGATCGCGGTGTCCCAGCCATTGGCGCGCAGATACGCCAGGTCGCTGCGCACGCTTTTCGAGCCAGGGAGAATAATCAGGTCGGCCGGTGGAATCGCCTGACCGGGGCCGACAAATTGCAGATCCACCTGCGGATGCAAGCGCAACGGATCGAAATCGGTGTGATTGCTGATGCGCGGCAGCACCGGCACCAGCACTTTCAGCACCTGGTCGGCCTTGTCGGTCTGACGCTGATCGATACCATCCTCGGCTTCCAGGTGCAGGTCCATCACGTAAGGCAGAACGCCGATCACCGGTTTGCCGGTGCGCGCTTCCAGCCAGTCCAGCCCCGGTTGCAGCAAAGCGATATCGCCGCGAAACCGGTTGATGATGAAGCCTTTGACCCGTGCCTGCTCGCTGGGCGACAGCAGTTCCAGCGTGCCCACCAGATGCGCAAAAACCCCGCCGCGATTGATGTCGGCGATCAGCACCACCGGACAATCCACCGCTTCGGCAAAACCCATGTTGGCGATGTCACCGGCACGCAGATTGATCTCGGCCGGCGAACCCGCGCCTTCAACCATGACCACTGGATAAGCCGCGCTCAGCCGTTCATGAGACGCCAGCACTGCTTGCATGGCGATGGCTTTGTAGTCGTGATACGCGACCGCGTTCATTGTGGTGACCGCGCGACCATGGATGATCACTTGGGCGCCGGTATCGCTGTTGGGCTTGAGCAGCACCGGGTTCATGTCGGTGTGCGGTTCGAGATGGGCGGCCTGAGCCTGCACCGCTTGCGCACGACCGATCTCGCCACCGTCGGCGGTCACGGCACTGTTGAGCGCCATGTTCTGTGGTTTGAACGGCACGACGCTCACACCCTGACGCGTGACCCAGCGGCACAACGCCGTCACCAGCGTGCTTTTACCGGCGTCGGACGTCGTGCCCTGCACCATCAACGTAGTCATTGGATGTCCTTGGAGAAAGCTTGCAGGGCTTGTTCGAGACGGGCGAAATCCGCGTCATCGGCGGGCAAGCCGAAACGCAGGCTGCTGGTGTGCGTGAACAACCGAAGCAGAATGCCGTGTCGGGCCATGAACTCATGCAGGGCTTCGGCGTGGTCGGTGATCAGCCATTGAAACAAGGCGCAGCCACCCTGGGGTTTGAAACCGTGGTGCTCAAGCAGTAGCGCCAGACGTTCACTGGCTTCATCAGCACGAACCCGTTGCCGGGCATGCCCTTCGGTATCCAGCAGGCAGGCCTGACCCAGCACCCGCGTCGGCCCGCTGACCGCCCACGGTCCCACTTGCTCGGCCAGCAACTTGAGCAACTTGCGCTCAGCCAGCACGAAGCCCAGGCGCACACCGGCCAGGCCGAAAAACTTGCCGAAGGAACGCAGCACGATCAACCCGACCTGATTGGCAAAAGGTGCCAGGCTCAGCTGCGGTGTGTTGTCCATGAACGCCTCGTCCACCACCAGCCAGCCACCACGCTGGGCCAGACGCGAATGCCAGTCGAGCAGCCGACTCGGTGTCAGGCTCAGGCCGGTAGGATTGTTCGGGTTGACCACCACCAGCACGTCGAGGCTGTCGAGAAAGAAGTCGACTTCCTGCTCCAGCACTTCACGCACGATGTAGCCATTACGGCGCCACGCTTCGGCGTGTTCGGCGTAACACGGCGAGAGCACGCCGACCTTGCCGGCCCGGCGCAAACGCGGCAGCAACTGGATCGCCATTTGCGAGCCGGCCACCGGCAGCACCTGAGCGGCGCCGTAATAATCACAGGCGGCCTGCTCCAGACCGTCATCGGTTTCCGGCAACCGCGCCCAGGCCCGCAACGGAATCTGCGGGACCGGAAACGGCCAGGGCGCGAGGCCGCTGGACAGGTCGAGCCAATCGGCGTCGGCGATACCGTAATCGAGCGCCGCCTTGCGTAACCGACCACCGTGCTCAAGCATAAAATTCAGCCCCCACGCAGAGGATCAGCAACCATAACCATACCCCGCGCTGGACCAATTGCCAGCCGCGGTCGATGGAGTCGGCGTCCGCCGGCACGCCTTCGCCTAGCTGCGGACGCTGATGCAGTTCACCGTGATAAATCGCCGCCCCGCCCAACTCGACACCGAGCGCACCGGCACCGGCCGCCATCACCGGACCGGCATTCGGGCTGTCCCAGGTCGGAGCTTGGGTACGCCAGCATTTCAGCGCCAGTCGGGTTTTTCCCAGCAGCGCGTAGGTCAATGCCACCAGGCGCGCAGGAATATAGTTGAGGACATCATCGATCTTTGCCGCGGCCCAGCCGAAACGCTCGAAGCGTTCATTGCGGTAACCCCACATCGCATCCAGCGTGTTGCTCAAACGGTAGAGCACCACACCAGGCGCACCGGCCACGGCAAACCAGAACAGCGCAGCGAATACCGCGTCGCTGCCATTCTCCAGGACAGATTCGGTCGCCGCGCGGGCGACTTCGGTTTTATCCAGTTCGCTGGTCTGGCGGCTGACCAGATAACTGACACGTTTGCGCGCCTCGTCCAAATCATCGCTGCGTAGCGCCTTGGCCACCGGCTCGACGTGTTCACCAAGGCTGCGCATGCCGAGGGCGCAATAGAGCACGAGAATCTCGACGATCCAGCCGACATAGGGCGCCCAGGAAAACGCCGTGGCCAACAGGGTCAGCGGCAACACCGCGATCACCCAGGCAGTGACGCCATGACTGCGCCAGCCGCGGCCACCGCCATTGAAACGTTGCTCGATGCGGTCGGCAAAACGGCCGAACGCCACCAGCGGATGCCAGCGTTTGGGTTCACCCAGCAGCGCATCCAGCGCAACCGCGGCGACACTCAACAACGCCACACTCATTGACTCACTCCCCAATAATTTTCATACAGCAACTCACTGAGCGGACGCGCCTGCGCCCAGCCTTCGAGTACCAGCATCGGCGCTGGATAGAATTCCTTGACCGGCCCCAGGCAAAGAACGGCCAAGGGCTTGGCTCCGGCCGGCAAACCCAACAGGTCCGCCAGGGCTTGCGGCTCGAACAGCGACACCCAGCCCATGCCCAATCCTTCAGCGCGGGAGGCCAGCCAGAGGTTCTGAATCGCGCAGGACAACGAGGCCATGTCCATTTCGGGCAAGGTGCGGCGGCCGAAGATATGACGCTCGCGATCGTCCATCAGCGCAGCGACCAGCACCTCGGCGCAGTCGTTGATGCCTTCGACTTTCAGCTTCATGAATTCGTCGGTGCGCTCGCCGAGGGCTTCGGCGGTACGGATGCGTTCTTCTTCCACCAGTAACTGGATCTTGCCGCGCAGGGCTCGATCGCTGATGCGGATGAACCGCCAGGGCTGCATCAGGCCGACACTCGGTGCCTGATGCGCGGCTTCGAGCAGGCGCCGCAGTAACGCGGGCTCGACGGTGCCACCGCTGAAGTGACGCATGTCGCGGCGTTCGCCGATGGCTCGGTAGACCGCCGCGCGTTCAGCCTCGGAAAATGCGTTGTCGGTCATGGCCTCTTCGCGAGCAAGCCCGCTCCCACAGTGGACCGCGTTTCTTCAGGCAAGCCACTTTCCAATGTGGGAGTGACGGTGCGACGATTCGACCTGCTCGCGATGGCGTCCTTATGGTCAGGCACAAACAGCGCGGCAATCGCCGATGGGTTAGACGGGAAATAAAAGTGCACATAAGAGGCGGTCATCCGCCCCTCACGATATACCGCTTCCGCCCCACGCCCACCGTTCGGGCTCAGACCACGAGCGATGGGCTCAAGCTCGGTGCTGGTCAGGGAATGGTGATAGGTGTGCCCGCGCAATGGACCTTCCGGCAACTCGACCGCCTGCAACGCCAACGCGGCCAGGCGCTTTTGCATCACCGCATCACCCGCCAGCAAGCCGACCAGTTGAGCGCGAGTGCCCTCAACATCGGTCAACGAATCGAGCAAATACAGCATGCCGCCGCACTCGGCCAACAACGGCTTGCCCGCCGCATGGTGAGCGCGGATGGCGGCCAGCATCGTGGTGTTCTGTGACAGCGCCACATGGTGCAATTCGGGATAACCACCGGGCAGATAAAGGCTGTCTGCCTCCGGCAATTGCGTGTCAAGGATCGGCGAGAAAAACGACAACTCGGCGCCCATGGCTCGCAGCAAATCCAGGCTGGCGCCGTAGGTGAAGGCAAACGCTTCGTCACGGGCCACGGCAATTCGAACGCCGGCCAACAGAGGCTCGACATCAATCACATCAGGCGCGGCGAATTCCACCGCCGGTGGCAGCGCGACCTCGCAACTGCTGGCCAGCGCATCGGCCGCTGCATCGAGGCGCAGGTCGAGATCGTTCAACTCACTGGCCTGAACCAACCCGAGATGCCGACTCGGCAATTCGATCCCGGTCTCCCGGGACAAGGCGCCGTACCAGCGCAAGCCTTCAGTCAGGCTGCCTTCGAGCAATTGCGCGTGACGCAGGGTGCCGACGCGGTTGGCCAGCACACCGGCAAACGGCAAGTCCGGCTGATAACGCGCCAGCCCCAGGGCCAGCGCACCAAAGGTCTGGGCCATGGCAGTGCCGTCGATCACACCGAGCACCGGCACGCCGAAGTGCCGCGCCAGATCAGCGCTGGACGGCGTACCGTCGAACAGTCCCATGACGCCTTCGATGAGGATCAGATCGGCTTCGCCGGCGGCCTCCCACAACAGTCGACGACTTTCCTGCTCGCCGACCATCCACATGTCCAGTTGATACACCGGCGCACCGCTGGCGCGCTCGAGAATCATCGGGTCGAGAAAGTCCGGGCCGCATTTGAACACGCGCACGTTGCGCCCCTGATTGCGATGCAAACGGGCCAGTGCGGCGGTGACGGTGGTCTTGCCCTGACCGGAGGCCGGCGCGGCAATCAACACCGCCGGGCAATGACGTGGCTGACTCACAATTCGACGCCTTTTTGCGCTTTGATCCCGGCCTGGAACGCGTGCTTGATCACGCCCATTTCGGTGACGGTGTCGGCCAGTTCGATCATCTCCGGCTTGGCGCCGCGACCGGTCACCACCACGTGCTGCATCGGCGGACGGGCCTGCAAGTCGCTGAGCACTTGATCGAGATCCAGATAACCGTGCTTGAGCGCGATGTTCAATTCATCCAGTACCACCAGCCCGATCGACGGATCACGCAGCAATTCGCGGGACACCGCCCACGCGGCTTCGGCGGCGGCGATGTCACGCTGGCGATCCTGGGTTTCCCAGGTGAAGCCCTCGCCCATCACATGAAAACGCACCTGCTCCGGGAAGCGCCGGAAGAACAGTTCTTCGCCGGTGCTGCTGCGCCCTTTAATGAACTGCACCACGCCACACTGCATGCCGTGGCCCATGGACCGGGCGAGCATGCCGAAGGCCGAGCTGCTTTTGCCTTTGCCGTTACCGGTCAGCACCAGCAGCAGGCCACATTCATTCGGGGAATTGGCGATGCGTTCGTCGATCACGGCTTTTTTGCGCAGCATGCGCGCCAGATGACGTTCGTCACGATCGGGGGTATCAGTCATGGGGGAGCTCTCCGTTGAGGCTGGATAACGGCGGGCAGGCACAAGAATAGACGGCAAGAAGCCTGGCATCGCCCACCGTGATGCCGCTGGATGGATCAGGCCGGTCTCCGGGCTCATGAGCGGCGATTTGCCTGACTGCGCGCCTTCCCATGTCGACAGTCGACACAGTGGCTCAAGGCGCAGCCTTCACTCATATACCGTTGCGGGGGCAGCGCCGGGATCATGGCTCTTCGTCACTTGAAGAGAATCACTCACCGGCTTCCCTGTTTCACTCTGTCGACCAAGGTCACAGAGCACCTGAAACAAGCCGCGAAGGTTAGAGGGTTGGGGATGGAGCGTCAATTGAAGACGGGCAGCCTGCGAGCGAATAACTGCCGTCGATCAATTATCTGACGCCAATCTTGTGCCACACTCCCAGCAGTGATATCAAAGAGCCACAACCTCACAACACAATAACAAGGGTGAGCCACATGCAAGGCATGATCATCAGCAATCCGAAGCTGGAATTCCTGCGCCCGGTGCTGGAACGCTGGTTTGACTGTATCGACCGCTACAACGCCGTGCGCGGCGATAACGACACGCCTTACTGGTTCGACGAAAAAGCCAACCTTAGCCTGCTGTCCGCCGCGGCCTGGATGGCGGAAATGGTCACACTGCAACAAACGCCGACCCGTAAACAGGTCGAAGAAGGCGAACGCAATGGCCGCGCCGATCTGTTTATCGCGACCAGCGAAGAACGCGCTTACCTTCAGGCGACCCAGCGCTGGCCACGCGTCAACAGCCTGAACCTGACTCAAGCATTGCAGGACATCACCAGCGATGCCAAACGCATCAGCTACGCCAGCGACCTGAAACTCGGCTGCCTGTTCGTTGCGCCGCAAAAAGCCCAGCAAAGCGCCACCCCGGAAGAACTCCAGGACATGGTCGACGACCTGCAAAAAGAACATAGCTGCGCGGTGGCCTGGTACTTCCCCTATCCCTATCGCAAGTTGCGCAACGAAGCCGGCAACTATCACCCCGGCATTGCCGTGCTGTTCAAGGAAGCCCGCGGCTGAGCGGTTGAACCATCGCGCACCTGCGCTTCTCTATTGATTAGGTCAATGCATTCATAGGGAAGATCAGCATGCGCAAGCCCCCGCTCGCTCTCGTCATCGTGCTCGCCGGAGGGCTTTCCGCCTGTGGTGAAACCTCCAGGCTGCAAGTCTCCGACGGCACCGGCCCGTCACCCAAGCTGCCAGAACCGAACAAAACCCTGATCCCGACGGTGAACATCGCCCCGGCAATTGGCTGGCCGGACGGCGCGAAGCCTATCGCCGCGACAGGGACTCAGGTGGCGGCTTTTGCCGAAGGCCTGGATCACCCGCGCTGGCTTTACGTGTTGCCCAACGGCGACGTGCTGGTCGCCGAAACCAATGCCCCCCCCAAACCCGATGACGGCAAAGGCATTCGTGGTTGGGTCATGGGCAAAGTCATGGGCCGTGCTGGCGCCAGCGTACCGAGCCCGAACCGCATCACGCTGCTGCGGGACAAGGACCACGACGGCATCGCCGAAACCCGCACGGTGTTCCTGGAAAACCTCAACTCGCCCTTCGGCATGACTCTGGTCGGCAATGACCTGTACGTCGCCGACACGGACCGGTTGCTGCGCTTCCACTATGAAAACGGCGAGACGACGATCAAATCGCAGCCGATGAAGGTGATCGACCTGCCGGGCGGTACGCTGAATCATCACTGGACCAAAAACGTCATCGCCAGCAAGGACGGTAGCAAGCTGTACGTCACGGTGGGCTCCAACAGCAACGTGGCCGAAAACGGCATGGACAAGGAAGAAGGTCGCGCGGCGATCTGGGAAGTGGATCGTGCCACCGGCAATCATCGAATCTTCGCCTCGGGGATTCGTAATCCAAACGGGCTGGCCTGGGAACCTCGGAGCGGCGCACTGTGGACAGCGGTCAACGAGCGTGACGAAATCGGCAGCGATCTTGTGCCGGATTACATCACTTCAGTGAAGGACGGCGGGTTCTACGGCTGGCCTTACAGTTATTACGGTCAGCACGTCGACATCCGCGTCGAGCCGCAAAACCCCGACCTGGTGGCCAAGGCCATCGCGCCGGACTACGCGGTCGGCCCGCATACCGCCTCGTTGGGCCTGACATTCGCTGAAGGCAACAGACTGTCGGCGCAATTCAAGGAAGGGGCATTCATCGGCCAGCATGGCTCATGGAACCGTAAACCGCACAGTGGCTACAAAGTGATTTTCGTACCGTTCAGCGCAGGGAAACCGATCGGGCAGCCGGTGGATGTGCTCACCGGTTTCCTCAATGACGAGGAAAAAGCCATGGGCCGGCCGGTGGGCGTGGTGATTGATCAGCAGGGTGATTTGTTGGTGGCCGATGACGTGGGCAACAAGGTGTGGCGTGTGTCGGCAGCCAAGTAAAAGTCAAAAGATCGCAGCCTGCGGCAGCTCCTACAGGGTGTACACCATCCACTGTAGGAGCTGCCGCAGGCTGCGATCTTTTTCAATAGGCGCCTACTTTTTGCGGCACAGAGTTAACCCATCGCCTAACGGCAACAACGACAGATCCACACGCGAGTCATCCTTCAAGGCACGATTGAGCGCCTGGATGGCTCGGGTGTCTTCGCTCTGGGGATTGTCCTCAAGCACCCGGCCACTCCACAGCGTGTTATCAAACACCGCCAGACCGCCGACGCGCAGCAGACGTAATGCGTGCTCCAGATAGCGTGGGTAGTTGGCTTTGTCGGCATCGATGAAGATCAGGTCGAATGACGCTTGCTGATCCAGCTGAGCGAGGGTTTCCAGCGCGGGCGCCAAACGCATATCGATCCGCTCGGCAAGCCCCGCTTCCTGCCAGTAACGGCGCGCAATGGCATTGTAGTCACCGGGAATGTCACAGCAGATCAGCGAACCGTCATCCGCCAACGCAGCCGCCATGCACAAGGCGCTGTAACCGGTGAAGGTGCCCACTTCCAGCAGACGCTTGGCGCCGGTGAGTTTCACCAATAGCGCGAGGAATTGCCCCTGCTCCGGCGCCACCTGCCAGCGAGCCATGGGCAGCGCCTGGGTTTCATCACGCAAACGCTTGAGCAACGGCGTTTCGCGCAGGGAAACGTCGAGCAGGTATTGATACAGGGAATCGTCGAGATTGAGTGTGCGAGCGGTCATGACAACCTCTGCCATTTAGGGATTGCGTGCCAAGTGCTCAGGTTGCAAGACGCGCTTGGCGCTCAGATAGGCTTTCTGCCAGTAAGCTTTGGACAAGCTGTCGAGCTTCACCGTGCCGCCGGTGGCCGGTGCATGGACGAAGCGACCTTCGCCGACGTAGATCCCGGCGTGACTGACCTGTGAACCGCCATTGGTGGCGAAGAAGATCAGGTCACCGGTTTGCAAACCTTCTTTGCCCACGCTGGCCGCCTGCATGCTGATCATCTCGCGCGTGGTGCGCGGCAGAGAAATGCCGGCGACATCACGGTAGACATAACCGATCAGTCCGCTGCAATCGAAACCCGAATCCGGCGTGTTGCCACCCCAACGATACGGCGTGCCCACCAGGCCGAGCGCGCGGAACAATACGTCTTCTGCCTCAGGGGAGAATGCTTGGGAGGAACCGAAAACAATGGGCGCGCGAACCACCGGTGCAGGTGGCGGTGTACGGCTGGCGCAGGCGCTGAGCAGCGCTGCGAAGAACATGATTGCGAGGCGGGCCGACGTCGACATATGCAGAGCATCCTGATCTGGCTGCGGCTTTTTCTGCAGGGGGCGCAGAAAAGAAAACCGCCTGCGCAGGACGCAGGCGGTTTGCCATCAATAATAGATCAGGATTCTAGCTGCTACGTGGCAAACTTCAAGTAAGACTTTAAGTTCACCTTACAAATAGTCCGCTTACTTGCGCGCGGTGACGATCGCCGGGGTCGCAGTCGGTGCCATCGCCAGTGCGCGCTTGGCTTCGATGAAGGTCTTGCTCCAGTAGCTGTCGCCCAGATTATCGATCCGGACACCACCGCTTTTGCGGCTACTGGAATGGATGAACTGGTTGTCACCCAGGTAGATCCCGGCGTGACTGACGCGGCCGCGACGGCCATTGGTGGCGAAAAACAGCAAGTCGCCCGGCTCCAGTTTGCTGCGAGAAACCAGCGGAGCGTCGACGTTGATCATTTCGCGGGTGGAGCGTGGCAGGTTCAGGCCGGCTTCTTCACGAAACAGGTAACCGATGAAGCCGCTGCAATCAAAGCCAGCTTCGGAGGTGCCGCCGAAACGGTAACGGGTACCGATCAGGGACATGCCGCGTTCGAGGATGCTGTCTGCCAGAACCGGAAGCTGGTACGACTTGCCGCCGGCGAAGTCTGCCAGTTCTTTTTCGGTGGCCGCTTCTTCCTGTTCAAAAGCTTGCTGATAAAGAACGGAAGATTGGGCGGTAGCGGAATTTTTAAACTGCTGTTGTTGCTCTTGCTGGGACACTGGAGAGTGAGCAGCGCAACCGAACAACAGGGTGACGAGTGCGAGGGGCACGAGGGGTGCAAAGCGATTTAGCATGGGCACGACCGTGGCTGATAGTTCTAAAGAAGCCGAGACTATGCCTACTATCAACCTCATTTGCAAATTCAATCGATCTTTATGTGACTTCTTGGTTTCGCGTTTACATCTAAGCGCTTAAGCCCGTTTTAGACGTTCGCGCAGCCTGCAACCCTGTAGGAAAGCGGATTTCTTGACGCCTGAAATATACCGAAACCCGCCACAGGCCTCGGCTTTACCAGCCTAGCGTTTCTTTCAGGAACGGAATTGTCAGCTTGCGTTGAGCTTGAAGGGAGGCCTGATCGAGACGCTCAAGCAGCTCGAAAAGCGCACTCATGCTGCGCGTACCGCGGGTCAAAATAAAATGCCCGACTTCATCGGTCAGGTGCAGACCGCGACGAGAGGCGCGCAATTGCAAGGCACGCAACTTGTCTTCGTCGGAGAGCGGACGCATCTGAAAGATCAGCGCCAACGTCAGGCGGGATTTGAGGTCCGCCAGCTTCACCGGCAGTTCACGCGGGGATGTCGACGCGGCGATCAGCAGGCGTCGACCGCTGTCACGCAGACGGTTGAACAGATGAAACAACGCCTCTTCCCAATCCGCCCGACCGGCCACCGCCTGCAAATCATCCAGGCAGACCAGTTCGTACTGTTCGAGGTTGTCGAGGATGGCGATGCCGCGATCAAGCAGTTCGGCCAACGGCAAATACACCGCCGGCTCCCCCAGTTGCTCGAAGCGCAGGCAGGCCGCCTGCAACAAGTGCGTACGCCCTACCCCGTCCTTGCCCCAGAGATAAATCAGGCTTTCGGTCCAGCCGGCGTCGGCTTCGCATAGCCGCTCGACATAGCCGAGTGCAGCGGCATTGGCGCCTGGATAGTAATTGATAAAGGTAGCGTCATCACGCAGACGCACACCTAGGGGCAGCTGAATCGGTTTCATGCTGACTGAACAGTTCCAAAGGAACCGTTAGTGGCCTCTGTGTAAAGTTTGCGAAGTTTATACCCGTGAGGCGGGTCGCACAATGCGACAGACCACAAGCAAAATCAAAGGTTTGCGTTAACACACTGGTTTTATGCCAGTTTCTTTGGCGGCGCATGTGACAGCCGCGCAAGGGATGCGGGCCAACCTGGCATGGAACCAGGCCGCCCGTTACCAACCCTCAACGAACCTTAGAGTTCAGGCTCGTCGGTACCGCCGTAGATATCAGAATCTTTATACAAATCATGCATATGGCGCACCAGCACCATGATTACCGCCGCCACCGGCAGCGCCAGCAGCACGCCGGTAAATCCGAACAGCTCGCCCCCAGCCAGAATCGCGAAGATCACCGCCACCGGGTGCAGACCGATCCGGTCCCCCACCAGCAATGGCGTCAGCACCATACCTTCGAGCGCCTGCCCCACCATGAACACCGCGACGATTCCGATCATGGGATACAGATCGCCACCGAACTGGAACAGCCCGGCAATCAAAGCCGCACCGATCCCGATAACGAACCCCATGTACGGCACGATCGCCGCCAGACCGGCAATCAACCCAATCAACAGCCCCAGCTCCAGCCCTACCAACATCAGGCCCGCCGCGTAGATCACGCCCAGCGCCACCATCACCAGCAACTGTCCGCGCACGAATGCACCGAGCACTTCATGGCATTCACCCGCCAGGATCACAACGCGCTCTTCGCGGTCACGGGGCAGCAGACCGCGGATCTTGGCCATCATCAGGTCCCAGTCGCGCAGCAGATAGAAACTCACCACCGGGATCAGCACCAGATTCGCCAACCAACCGATCAGCGCCAGCCCGGAAGCCGTCGCCTGACTCAGCACGACCCCGACAATGTCAGAGGTCTGGCCCATGTGCTCGCTGATTGCTGCCTTGAGCTTGTCGAATTTCCAGAAATTATCCGAGAGTCCGAATTTCGATTGCGCCCACGGCAGTGCGGTGTGCTGTAACCAGTCGAGCATCTGCGGCGCCAATTCGTACAAGCGAAACAGCTGCTTGGCGAGCATCGGCACCAACACCAGCAGCAAGGTCGTGAAGATCAAGGTGAACAGCGCAAACACCGCCACCACGCCCCAGGTCCGGGACAGACCGGCCTTCTCCAGCCGATCCACCAGCGGGTCGAACAGATAGGCCAGCAGCAACGCGACCAGGAACGGGGTCAGAATAGGATGCAACAACCAGACAAACACGCAGAGCAGAACCACCCCACCCAACCAGAACCAACGCCGCGTATCGGCCATGTACCACTCCATATGCATCTATATAAAGAAAGAAAAACTTACCAACGGAAACGCAACTGCGGCGTCGGTGCCGGCGCTGGCGCTACGGCGGGTGTCGAACCGTCGACTGCAGGCTGAACGGGGGTGGCGGGTGCTGGCGCCTCACCCGCAGGAATTTCCTGCAACCTGGCCAGCGACAATTGCGCCTTCAACTGTTCGGCGCTGCCATTGACCCGGTAGAGAATCCGGTCGCCGTCGACACTTTGCAGGCGCGCACCAAATGGTTCCAGCAAACGTCCAAGCGTCGCGTAGTGCTCCAGATTCATGCCCTGCACTTCGAGCAATTGTTCGCCCGAAGCGCCCGGTTTGACGACAAACCGCGGTGCCAGTCGCTCACTGACCGCCAGCATCACCGCATCGGCCACCGCAGCCTGATCCGCGCCCTGCACGCTGCCCGCCTCCTTATTGTCGCCGAGCCACAAATGCCACTTGGCCTGCCACTGCCCGCCCTCTTCACGAGCATGCACCGCGAGCAAGGCGTCAGCGTTGTAACGCTCCGATGCCCCGCGCAGTGGCGTCGCGTCCGTACCTTCCAGATTCGGTGCAGTGGCAACGATCTGCTCACTCAGATCGGCCAGCGGCAGGCGCAGCGGCAAACCACGGTGTTGCGCGGCTCGACGCAGCGGTGCAGCACTGGCCTGGCCATCACCGACGAGGCTCGAACCCTCGGTGGAATCGTTCAGCCACCAGCCGAGGATCGAAGGCCGGTTCGCCCCCCACAACGACAGCCCGGCACGGCGCAACGCTTGCTCGGTGGTGGCCGGGTCGAAATCGACCTTCAGCACTTCCGGCGGACCGGCGTCAAAGCCGTACTGACTGATGATTTGCTGCGGGTCCTTGCGCAGTGCCGCCAACCCCGGACTTTGCGCAGCCTTGGGATCGCCGGTCAGACGCAACACCAACGTATCCAGCGCTTGCTGGGTCGCTTGATCACGCACTTCCGGGGTTTGACCACTGACAGGCTGACGCACCTGATACAGATTTTTGACGGTTTCGGCATGACTCGCCAGGCTGACCAATGACATACAGCCCGCAAATAAAAATCTAGAAAAAAAACGCATGGAGGATTCCTGACGACAAGAGCGGCTGGAACAGGCCGCGTGAACCGGATTGAGCAAGGCTGTGACCACGCCCCCAAGCAAAACATTCACCTGACCCTGGTAAGTTTTTGCACTGTCATAACGATAGACGGTTAATAGCGATACTTTATACAGCCATGAAGGATGCGGCCAACACGGGCAATGAAGGTTTTTTTAAGCTGATATGCCCCTGCCGTCGGCGTGAGGATGGCCGCTGCCCCTCAAGCCTGATAAAATCGCGCGCCTTCGCAGACCGGCAACAGCCGGGCACCCTGAAATTCGCGGATGGCAATCGCCTTCGTCAGTTTCGGTGGTCCCACTGGACTCGGTCGTTACCCCTGAATCCCCCCTAAAGGCCTGGATCATGAGCAAGCAACCCTCCCTGAGCTACAAGGACGCCGGTGTAGACATCGACGCCGGTGAAGCATTGGTCGAACGCATCAAGAGCGTCGCCAAGCGCACTGCGCGCCCGGAAGTCATGGGCGGCCTGGGCGGTTTCGGCGCCCTCTGCGAAATCCCGGCCGGCTACAAGCAGCCCGTGCTGGTTTCCGGCACCGACGGCGTCGGCACCAAGCTGCGTCTGGCGCTGAACCTGAACAAACACGACAGCATCGGCATCGACCTGGTGGCCATGTGCGTGAACGACCTGGTGGTCTGCGGCGCCGAGCCGCTGTTCTTCCTCGACTACTATGCCACCGGCAAACTCAACGTCGAAACCGCGACCCAGGTCGTGACCGGCATTGGCGCTGGCTGCGAGTTGTCCGGCTGCTCCCTGGTTGGCGGCGAAACCGCTGAAATGCCAGGCATGTACGAAGGCGAAGACTACGACCTGGCCGGCTTCTGCGTCGGCGTCGTGGAAAAATCCGAAATCATCGACGGTTCCAAAGTCGCTGCCGGCGATGCCCTGCTCGCCCTGCCGTCTTCCGGCCCGCACTCCAACGGCTACTCGCTGATCCGCAAGATCATCGAAGTGTCCGGTGCCGACATCGAAAACATCCAGCTCGACGGCAAACCGCTGACCGACCTGCTGATGGCCCCGACCCGTATCTACGTGAAGCCGCTGCTCAAGCTGATCAAGGAAACCGGCGCGGTCAAAGCCATGGCCCACATCACCGGGGGTGGCCTGCTGGACAACATCCCGCGCGTTCTGCCAAAAGGCGCACAAGCCGTGGTTGACGTCGCGAGCTGGACCCGTCCTGCCGTGTTCGACTGGCTGCAAGAGAAAGGCAACGTTGACGAAAACGAAATGCACCGCGTGCTGAACTGCGGCGTGGGCATGGTCATCTGCGTTGCTCAAGAGCACGTCGAAACCGCCCTGAACGTCCTGCGCGAAGCCGGCGAGCAGCCTTGGGTCATCGGTCAGATCTCCACCGCTGCCGAAGGCGCGGCTCAGGTTGAACTGAAGAACCTCAAGGCTCATTGATGTCCCAGACCTGTGATGTGGTGGTGCTGTTGTCCGGCACCGGCAGTAACTTGCAGGCCTTGATCGACAGCACGCGGACCGGCGACAGCCCGGCCCGCATCGCTGCGGTGATTTCCAACCGCGCCGACGCCTACGGCCTGCAACGCGCCAGGGACGCGGGTATCGACACCCGCACCCTGGATCACAAGGCGTTCGAAGGCCGCGAGGCCTTCGATGCCGCGCTGATCGAACAGATCGACGCGTTCAACCCCAAACTCGTGGTACTGGCCGGGTTCATGCGCATTCTCAGCGCTGACTTCGTGCGCCACTACGCGGGTCGCCTGCTCAACATCCATCCCTCGCTGCTACCCAAATACAAAGGGTTACACACGCATCAGCGCGCGCTGGAGGCCGGCGACACCGAGCACGGCTGTTCCGTGCACTTCGTCACCGAGGAACTCGATGGCGGACCACTGGTCGTACAGGCAGTAATACCGGTAGAGTTGCACGATTCGCCGCAGAGTCTGGCGCAGCGAATTCATACCCAGGAACACCTGATTTACCCGCTGGCTGTACGCTGGTTTGCCGAAGGTCGTTTATCACTCGGCGAGCAAGGTGCTTTACTGGATGGAAAGTTACTCGCGGCCAGCGGCCACTTGATTCGAACCTAGGAGATTTTATGCGTCGCGCCCTGCTCTTCGCTTGCGCTCTGCTCGCACTGCCATTTGCGCAGGCTGCAGAACTTCAACCTTTCTCCGCCAGCTACACCGCTGACTGGAAGCAGTTGCCCATGAGCGGCACCGCTGAACGCAGCCTGACCAAGCAAGCCAACGGCGCCTGGAAGCTCAGCTTCAAGGCCTCGATGATGATCGCCAGCCTGACCGAAGAAAGCACCCTGACTTTGGACAAGGACACCTTGCTGCCGCAGTCCTACCACTTTGAACGTGGCGGCTTGGGTAAAGCCAAGAAGGCTGACCTGGATTTCGACTGGACCAACAAAATGGTCACCGGCACCGATCGCGGTGACCCGGTCAAGATCCCGCTCAACCGCGGCATGGTCGACAAATCCACTTATCAGCTGGCCCTGCAGCACGACGTGGCCGCCGGCAAGAAAAGCATGAGCTATCAGGTCGTCGACGATGGTGAAGTCGATACCTATGATTTCCGCGTGCTGGGTTCGGAAAAGGTCGACACCAAAGCTGGCCAGATCGAAGCAATCAAGGTCGAGCGCGTGCGCGACCCGACGCAAAGCAAGCGCATCACCGTCCTGTGGTTCGCCAAGGACTGGGATTACCTGCTGGTTCGTCTGCAACAGGTTGAAACTGACGGCAAGGAGTACAACATCATGCTCCTCAACGGTACGGTCAACGGCAAGGCTGTCAAAGGCAGCTGATCCGGCTCGACACAAAAATCCGGAATCCGATAAGGTTCCGGATTTTTTTTGCCTGCTGATATTCAGATCCGCGCCAGCGCCTGTGCCAGGTCGTCGCGCAGGTCTTCGACATCCTCGACCCCCACGGACAACCGCACCAACGCATCGCCGATGCCGAGTTGCGCACGGGTGTCTGCGGGGATGCTGGCGTGGGTCATGATCGCCGGGTGCTCGATCAGACTTTCCACCCCGCCCAGGCTCTCGGCCAAGGCGAAAATCCGCACACTCTCGAGGAAGCGCGTGGCACCGGCCAGGTCGCTGTTTAGGTCGAGGGATATCATCCCGCCGAAACCACGCATCTGCCGCTGCGCCAGTGCGTGCTGCGGGTGCGACGGCAGGCCCGGATAATAGACACGCGCCACCTGCGGCTGACGCTCCAGCCATTGCGCCAGGTCCAGCGCGTTGTTGCAGTGGCGCTCCATGCGCAGCGCCAGGGTCTTCACGCCGCGCAGGGTGAGGAAAGCGTCGAACGGCCCGGCGATCGCGCCTACCGAGTTCTGCAGGAAGCCCAGACGCTCCGCCAGCTCTGCGTTTTGTCCGACCACCGCGATGCCGCCGATCACGTCGGAGTGGCCGTTCAGGTACTTGGTCGTCGAGTGCAGCACGATGTCGAAGCCCTGCTCCAGCGGGCGTTGTATCCAGGGACTGGCAAAGGTGTTGTCGGCGACACAAATGATGCCTCGCGAGCGACAGATGCGTCCGACGGCGGCGAGGTCCGTCAGACTCAGCAAGGGATTGCTTGGCGTCTCGACCCAAACCATCTTCGTGTCGGGCTGCAGTGCCGCTTCGAATCCCTCCAGGTCAGTCAGATCGACGAAGCTGAAGCGATGCCCGGCGCTGCGTTTGCGCACCTTGTCGAACAGCCGAAAGGTGCCGCCGTACAAATCATTGCCAGAGACGATGTGCGAGCCCGCGTCGAGCAGTTCGAGCACGGTGGAGATCGCCGCGAGCCCGGACGCGAACGCGAAGGCCTGGGTGCCGCCTTCAAGGTCTGCAACGCAACGCTCCAGCGCAAAGCGCGTCGGGTTGTGCGAGCGCCCGTAGTCGAAACCCTTGTGCACACCGGGGCTCTGCTGCAAATAGGTGGAGTTGGCGTAAATCGGCGGCATCAGCGCCCCGGTGGTAGGGTCGGGCGTTTGCCCGGCATGGATCACACGGGTGGCGAAGGCACGTGGCACAGCGTTTTCATCGTGTTGACTCATGAAAGGGATCTCCGCAAGTGAATGAGCATGTCGACTCGAGTAATCAAGCCGTAGAAGCCCGAAGCGTCGGCGATGATCGCCACCAGCCCACGGTCGAGCTCCGCCCGTAGTTCCGCCAGACTGGCGCCTGGAGGCAGGGTTTGCAGCTTATCGGTCATCGCGCTGGCCACGCTCACGCGAAAGTGCGAAGCATCTTCTTGCATGCCAAGCAGAATGTCGGACTCGTCGATCACGCCGACCAGCCGCTGCCCGCCCTCCAGCACCGGCAGTTGCGACACATCAGCCAGGCGCATGCGCTGGAACGCGGTGAGCAGCGTATCGTCCGGGCCCACGCTGATCACCCGGCCATCCTCGAAGCGCCGTGAGATCAGGTCGCGCAGATCTCCGTAATGTTTGTACTGCAGCAAGCCCTGATCGTTCATCCACTGGTCGTTGTAGACCTTCGACAGATAGCGCGTGCCGGTGTCGCAGACGAAGCTGACGACCCGCTTCGGCTCGGTCTGCTCGCGGCAATAGCGCAACGCCGCCGCCAGCAGTGTGCCGGTCGAAGAGCCGCCGAGTATGCCTTCGGCGCGCAACAGTTGACGGGCATGATCGAAGCTTTCCTCGTCGCTGATCGAGTAGGCATGGCGCACGCTGGACAGGTCGGCAATCGACGGAATGAAGTCCTCGCCGATGCCCTCCACCGCCCAGGAGCCGGGCGTGTTCATGGTGCCGCTGCGGCTGTATTCAGCCATCACCGAGCCGACCGGATCGGCCAGCACCATGACCAGGTCCGGTTGCACGCGGCGAAAGAAACGGGTCAGACCGGTCAGTGTGCCGGCCGAGCCGACGCCGACGACGATCGCGTCCAGATCATGCTGAGTCTGCGCCCAGATCTCCGGCGCGGTGCTGCATTCGTGGGCCAGCGGGTTGGCCGGGTTGTTGAATTGATCGGCGAAGAAGGCGTCAGGGATTTCCTTCGCCAGCCGCGCCGCAACGTCCTGGTAGTAATCGGGGTGGCCCTTGCCGACGTCGGAGCGGGTGATATGCACCTCGGCGCCCATCGCCTTGAGGTGCAAGACTTTCTCGGTGGACATCTTGTCTGGCACCACCAACACCACTCGGTAACCCTTGGCACGGCCGACCAGGGCCAGACCAAGACCGGTGTTGCCGGCGGTGGCCTCGACGATGGTGCCGCCGGGGCGCAGGCTACCATCGCGCTCGGCGGCGTCGATCATCGCCAGGCCGATGCGATCCTTGATCGAGCCGCCGGGGTTCTGCGATTCGAGCTTGAGGAACAGCGTGCACGGGCCGGTATCGAAACGGCTGACGCGCACCAGCGGCGTATTACCGATCAGTTCGAGTACGGCGGGTCGGGAGTCGGTGGGCATGTCGTCACCTCGCTACGCAAATCAGCACTGGATGGACAGCAACCGACGGCGAGTCATCGCGCGCCAGTCGCAGGCAAAGTATCGCTTGGACCATAGGCCGGGATGGCGTCACCCGCAACCTTGCACAGCCAGCCGGTAGCGTCGCCGGAACGACAAAGCCGCTCGGCGTTCAGACCGAGAATCGCGCCACCATCGTATTCAGATCGACCGCCAACCGAGACAGCTCCTGACTCGCCGCACTGGTTTGATTCGCCCCGGCCGACGTCTGCAACGCAAGATCGCGAATGTTCATCAGGTTGCGATCCACCTCGCGCGCGACAGCCGCTTGTTCCTCTGAGGCGCTGGCGATCACCAGGTTGCGCTCATTGATCAGGGTAAACGCCGTGGCGATTTCCTCCAGCGCCGTGCCCGCTGCTTTCGCCACTTCCAGGGTCGAACGCGCCCGCGTGTTGCTCTGCTGCATCGAGCTGACCGCAGCATCGGTGCCTTGCTGGATGCCAGTAATCATCTGCTCGATTTCCTGGGTCGATTGCTGCGTCCGGTGCGCCAGCGCCCGCACTTCATCGGCCACCACCGCAAACCCGCGTCCGGCACTCCCGGCCCGCGCCGCTTCGATGGCCGCGTTCAGGGCCAGCAAGTTCGTCTGCTCGGCAATCGAGCGAATCACATCCAGGACTTTGCTGATGCCATAAACCTTCTGCGCCAGGTCCTCGACCTGGTTCGCATTGGCCGTGACATCGTCGGCCAGTGATTCGATGGACAACACGGTCTGATGCACCTGTTCGCGACCGTGCTGGGCGATCCGGTCGGATTCCCGAGACGCTTCGGACGTGGCCACCGCATTGCTCGCGACCTCCTCGACCGCCGCGGTCATCTGATTCACCGCCGTGGCGGCCTGGTCGATTTCCAGGCTCTGCTGATGCAGCCCCCGGGTGGCCTCTTCGGTCACACAACTGAGCTCTTCCGAGGCCGAGGCCAATTGGCTGGACGAGTCGGAAATACGCCGCAGGGTTTCGCGCAAACTCCCCTGCATGCTCTTGAGCGCGTGCAACAGCCGCGCCGGCTCGTCCTTGCCGCTGATGCTGATATCACCGGTGAGATCGCCGCCAGCCACCCCTTCAGCCACCTTCAACGATTGGGAAAGCGGCACGACGATGCTGCGGGTCAGCAGCAGCGCCAGGCCGATGGTCATCAGCGCCGTCAGACCGATCATCATCCCGACCCAGACCCGCGATTGGCTGAACACTTGGCGCCCCGCCTCCGTCGCCAGGTTAGCGTTGTGTTTGTTCAGTTCGATCAATGCCTGGAGGGTGACGGTGATTTCATCGGCCAATGGACTCATCTCGCCATTGAGGATGGCGGCCGCCTCATCCACCCGTCCCTGGGCCGAGAGCGCCATCACCTGAGTCTGGAACTGCAAGTATTTTTGCTCCGAGGATTTGAAGCGTTCGAACAGCACCCGCTCTTCGGGCAGCACGATCAGCGCCTCGTAGCGCTGCTGAGGCTCATCCAGGAGACTTTTGAGCTCGTTGAGTTTGCTGAGGTTTTGCGCCAGCACCTGCGGGTCTCGGTTGAGCAACAGGCGCATCGTCAGTGCTCGCATCCGCAGCATGTCCTGATTCATCTCCCCGACGGCCATCACGCTGGGCAGCCAGTTGTCATCGACCTGATCGGACTGCGCGCGCATGTTCGACATTTGCAGCAGGGCGAACGCCCCCAATCCAAACACCATCAACGCCAGCAGGCCAAAAACCAGGCCCGCACGCGGCGCAATATTGAGACTTCTGATACTCATTAATCTGGTTCCTTCCAAAGTGCCGCCTCAATCCTGCAGCGGGTTGCCTTAGAAGGTATCGGCCCTGAGAGATTTTGCGTAAGACGAAAAAGTGATATCAAAACGCCTTGCTACTTCGTTCGTCGGGCGGTAACGATTCAGCGCACGGCAATGGGCGAGCAAGAAAGTGGAACGCGTAACAGGAGGAGTGCTCTATACCTTCAAGGTCTTTTTTGATCGAATGATTTTTCTTGTTGCCTACGAGGTTTCCCATGACTGTCACCGTCAATACCGTTTCCGCCGAAGGTTTTCGTCATAGCGTACAGATCGATGACCACGAACTCTTTGCCGACGTACCGACATCCCTCGGTGGCGAAGGCTCGGCGCCCGAGCCACACGATTACTTCGACGCGGCCCTGGGTGCCTGCAAGGCCCTGACCCTGAAGATGTACGCAAAGAAGAAAGACATCCCGCTGACCGGTGTCACGGTCGAAGTCAAACGTGACAACAGCGAAGAGCAGAAAGGTAAATATGCCCTCCACGTCAAACTGACACTCAAAGGTGTGCTCACCGACGCCCAGCGCGACGAGCTGCACCGCGTGGCCGACCGTTGCCCGGTCCACAAGTTGATGACCACCACCGACGTCAGCATCGAAACGCACCTGTCTGAAGGTGCCTTCAGCCAATAGCGGCAAGGGCTGCGCAAGCGGGTTATGCTCCACGCATTACCCGCTCAGCCTGGAATGCAGCATGAACACTCCGCTCGTGATCCGTCCCCGCGCCGAAGATGTCGAAGGCCAGCCCATTCTTCGCCCACTGCCGTCAGCCAAATGCCGTAGCGTCGGGCCTTTCGTGTTTTTCGACCACATGCTCGAAACCCGTTATGAGGCGGGAAAAGGCATGAACATCCGTCAGCATCCGCACATTGGTCTGTCGACTCTCACGTACTTGTTCGAAGGAAAAATCCAGCACAAGGACAGCCTCGGCTCCGATCAGGTGGTGGAGGCCGGTGATGTCAGCTGGATGACGGCGGGCAGCGCGATTGCCCACGTCGAGCGCACGCCTGAGGCGTTGAAGGACAGCGGCTTCACGATGCATGGTTTGCAGATTTGGCTGGCCTCACCGAAAGATAAAGAGCACGGCCCCGGACATTACAGCCACCATCCGGCGGCCACGCTGCCGGTCAGCGATAACCTGGGGGTGAAGATCCGGATGATTGCCGGGTCAGGCTTTTGCCTGGAATCACCGGTCCCGGTGCTTTCTCCTACGCTGTATGCCGAATTGAACCTGCAAACGGCGACCACCTTGCTGATTCCTACCGAGCATGAAGAACGAGCGTTGTATGTGCTGGACGGCGAGGTGCAACTGAATGGCGAGCTGCTAGAACCGCATTCGCTGGTGGTGTTGCCGGTCGGGGAAGAGATGACGCTGTTTGCTGAAAGCGACTGTCATGCCGTGCTGTTTGGCGGAGCGCCCCTGGATGGGCCGCGGCGGATCAACTGGAACTTCGTGGCGAGCGATCCGACGTTGATCGATGAAGCGCGGCGACGCTGGGCGGCCGGGGATTGGCCGACGGTGCCGGGGGAAAGTGAGCGGATTGAGTTGCCTCGGTAGGTGGCGTCAGGCTGAATATCCACCCCTCACCCCAGCCCTCTCCCCACAGGGGAGAGGGGGAAAGGGAGCAGATCGGGGGCTTTTCAAACCTGAGTTCGACTCAATCTTTCAGGTCGCAATATTTCAAACATCCCCATAGGTCAGTCCCCTCTCCCTCCGGGAGAGGGTTAGGGTGAGGGAAGCTTTTCGCTCTTAACCTTTAAAAACTTCATCCAGCAAGTTGTGCATCGACGTAAACGCACGCCCCGCAGTCTTCGCGTCATACATCATCATGCCCGGCACATTGGCGTGCGGATCGGTGAAGGAATGCACCGCGCCGCCGTAGCTCAGCAATTGCCAATCCACGCCCGCAGCATTCATTTCAGCTTCAAACGCCGGCAGTTGCTCTTTCGGCACCAATGGATCGGATGCACCGTGCAGCACCAGCACCGAGCCTTTGATGTTCCTGGCATCCGCCGGATTCGGCGAATCCAGCGTTCCGTGGAACGATACCGCCGCTTTCACCGGCGCGCCGGTGCGCGCCAGATCCAGCGCGCAGCAACCACCGAAGCAGAAACCAAAGGTCGCCAGTTTCGAGCTATCGACCGCCGCTTCGTCCTGGATTTGCAGCTGATCGAACGCTGCTCGCATGCGTTTGCGCAACAACGGCCGGTCATGCTTGAGCGGCATCATGGCAGCGCCCGCCTCGTCGCCGTTCTGCGGACGGACCGACTGGCCGTAGAGGTCCGCGATCAGCACCACATAACCCTTGGACGCCACGGACTTGGCAATTTCCTCGGCACCGGCACTGACGCCCATCCAGTTCGGCGCCATCAACAGGCCGGGACGTGGGCCTTTGTGGTCGGCATCGAACGCCAGACGGCTTTCATACGACTGGCCATCAATCTGATAAGCGACGGAACGAACAGTGATTTGGCTCATGACTAACTCCCAGTAAAAGACACCAGAATAAAAAAAACCCGCCGAAGCGGGTTTTTGTACAACGCAGTTAAACCGACAGTTCAACCAGCAGCTTGTTGAGACGGCGCACGTAGGCGGCCGGGTCTTTCAAGCTGTCGCCGGCGGCCAGCGCCGCCTGATCGAAGAGAATGTGCGACAGGTCGCCGAAGCGTTCGTCGCTCTGCTCGTTGTCGAGCTTCTCGATCAGCGGGTGAGCCGGGTTGAATTCGAAGATCGGCTTCGATTCCGGAACCTTCTGACCGCTCGCTTCCAGGATCTGACGCATCTGCATGCCCAGGTCCTGCTCGCCGATGGCCAGAATCGCCGGGGAATCGGTCAGACGATGGGAAACTCGCACTTCAGCAACGGAGTCGCCCAGTGCAGTTTTCAGACGCTCAACCAGACCTTCTTTGGACTTGGCGACTTCTTCCGCAGCTTTCTTGTCTTCTTCCGAATCCAGGTTGCCCAGGTCCAGGTCACCACGCGCCACGTCGACAAAGCTCTTGCCGTCGAAGTCGCTGAGGTAGCTCATCAGCCACTCGTCGATGCGGTCGGTCAGCAGCAGCACTTCGATGCCTTTCTTGCGGAAGACTTCCAGGTGCGGGCTGTTTTTGACTTGCGCGTAGGTTTCGCCGGTCAGGTAGTAAATCTTGTCCTGACCTTCCTTGGCGCGAGCCAGGTATTCGGCCAGACCCACCACTTGCTCGCCTTCATCACCGTTGGTCGATGCGAAACGCAGCAGGCCAGCGATTTTCTCTTTATTGGCGAAGTCTTCTGCCGGGCCTTCTTTCATGACCTGGCCAAAGTTTTTCCAGAAGCTCTTGTATTGCTCAGGCTCGTTCTTCGCCAGCTTTTCCAACATGTCGAGAACGCGCTTGGTCAGCGCCGACTTCATGGAATCGATGATCGGATCTTTCTGCAGGATTTCCCGCGACACGTTCAGCGACAGGTCGTTGGAATCGACCACACCTTTGATGAAGCGCAGGTACAGCGGCAGGAACGACTCCGCCTGATCCATCACGAACACGCGCTGCACGTACAGCTTCAGGCCTTTCGGCGCTTCACGCTGATACAGATCGAACGGAGCACGGGCCGGCACGTAGAGCAGCGAGCTGTATTCGAGCTTGCCTTCGACCTTGTTGTGGCTCCAGCTCAGCGGGTTTTCGAAGTCATGAGCGACGTGTTTGTAGAACTCCTGGTATTCCTCGTCCTTGATCTCGGTACGCGGACGGGTCCACAGGGCACTGGCGCGGTTGACGGTTTCCCATTCAACGGCCGGTTGCTCTTCGCCTTCAACGGCGGCCACTTCTTTCGGCAACTCGATCGGCAGAGCGATGTGGTCGGAGTACTTCTTGATGACGTTGCGCAGACGCCAGCCATCGGCGAATTCGTCTTCACCGGACTTCAGGTGCAGGACGATACGGGTGCCGCGCTCGGCTTTATCAACGGTGGCAACTTCGAAGTCACCCTCGCCTTTGGACGACCAGTGAACGCCTTCGCTGGCAGCAGCACCGGCACGACGGCTGAACACGTCGACTTTGTCGGCGACGATGAATGCAGAGTAGAAACCCACACCGAATTGACCGATCAGGTGGGAATCTTTTTTCTGATCACCAGAGAGATGTTTCATGAAATCGGCAGTGCCGGATTTGGCGATGGTACCCAGGTGGGTGATCGCATCTTCACGGCTCATGCCGATGCCGTTGTCTTCGAGGGTGACGGTTTTAGCGTCCTTGTCGAAGCTCACACGGATTTTCAGTTCGGCGCCACCTTCCAGCAACTCAGGCTTGGACAGGGCTTCGAAACGTAATTTGTCGACAGCGTCAGAGGCGTTCGAGATCAATTCGCGAAGGAAAATTTCCTTGTTGGAATACAGCGAATGGATCATGAGGTGCAGCAGTTGCTTCACCTCGGTCTGGAAGCCCAGGGTTTCCTTTTGAGTTTCCACACTCATGGTCATCAAACTCCAATCAGATGGCAGTGGCCGCGACCTGAAGGGTCGGCGGCGGGTTGTCATCAAAGTTGGGGGCTGAGTTCAGGATTTCAAGGGCTATTCAATTTTGAAATGGGCGCGGGCTGTGGCAATCGGTTCGACCTCAGTGCTTTGCCAGGCCGTAATCGCAACGTTGGCTACCCGGCGGCCCTGCCGGCAAACCTGGCATCTGGCCCAGGTGTCGCGAAACTGCCCGGCGCGCAGATAGTCGAGGGAGAAATCGATGATCTTCGGCACACCCGGCGAACCGGTGAAAATCAGCAGGTGCAGCGCTGCGGACAACTCCATGAACCCGGCGATCACGCCACCATGAATCGCCGGCAATAAAGGGTTACCAATGTTGTCCTTGTTGGACGGCAAGCGAAACAGCAGATCATCCCCCACCCGCGAACATTCGATGCCGATCAATTTGGCGTAGGGAATCAGGTGCAGTAGCGAGGCGTAGTCGCCCTGCTCATGTGCCTGCTGAAGTTGTTCCTTGAACGCGTCAGTCATTTCGCACCTCCGGCGATGACGCCGCCAAAGCCTTTGGTGCCCTTGATGGCTTTGCCCATGCGCATGAAGGTGCCCACCACGTGGGCGATGGGCTGCTCGGGATTGTCCTGATAGGCGAAACCGCGAGCAAAGATCACATCCGTGGTCACCCGGTAGCACTGGGCAAAACCGTAGACATCTTTATGCGGCTCGGCGGCGTGCATGTAGTCGATGCGCAGGTCGAGGGTCGGACAAACTTCGAACTCGGGCAACACGCAGAGGGTGGACATGCCGCAGGCCGTGTCCATCAGCGAGGTCAGCGCCCCGCCATGTATCACGCCGGTTTGCGGGTTGCCAACAATTTGAGGACTGTACGGCAAGATGACCGTCAGGCCTTCGCTGCTGGCGCTGTGAACCCGCAGCCCAAGTACCTGACAATGTCGCAGCGCCGAGAGAAATCGTGTAGCGCGCTCAAAAACGGGGTTTTCGGCCATTTTGATAAAACTCTTCTTAGTGTTCAGGCAACGCACTAGGCGTTTTTAGTAAAAGTTCCCGTCGGAATAAACTTATATATCTGTATGAATTGAGGAACTTAACGCTATGGGCTGCGCTCGAAAGACCAGTAGATATATTTTCCATAAGGAGAAACACCCCATGCGTAAGACTTTAGCTATTGCCTTGATGTTGACCGCTTCCCTCGGTCTCGCAGCCTGCGATAAAAAATCCGAGGACAAAGCTCAAGATGCCAACAAACATGCCGAGCAAGCTCAGCAAGACATGAGCAAAGCTCAGGATAAAGTGAACGACGCGGCGAAAGAAAACGCCGAAGCCGCCAAAGCTCAGGCTGAATCGAACGAAGCAGCCACAAAAGAAGCACCTAAAAACTAAAACAGTTTTTAGCGTGATAAAGAAAACCCGCCAAGTGCGGGTTTTCTTTTGCCTGGTTTTTGTTTGCAAAGCAGGCGTTACAGCAAAATAGTTTTAAAAGTCGGACTAATCATCAACAGCAACGAACAGACTAGTCCGACGCCCCATACCAGGCTCCGCTGCCAGGCCAGATCAACCCAATAGCACAGCAAATAAATGACTCGTGTGATCACGAAGATGATTGCCAGCAAGTCGATCAGCCACCCCGCTGTCTGCGTGGTATGCGCCATCAACACCCCCACCGCGAAAAGAATGAACGCCTCAAAGCAGTTTTGATGAGCCGCCAACGCACGGGCACCGAAGCCAGTCAGTTGCGTCTGTTGCTGACGCGGCAGATGGTTGTCATAACCACCATGGTCATTCATTGCCTTGGCCACGGGAATTTTTGCCACAAAAATCAGCAAGGCACTGATAAATACACACCAGAACGGAATACTCATCAAACAGCCTCTTTAATCGCCTCGGGCAATGGCGCCTCTGTAGGTGTATAGACCATCACGTCGAGAACGTCGGAATGAAACTCCCGGCGATACAACACCAACACCACGCCGGCACTCATCAACATGAACAACCACGGGCTGACGAACCAGGCCAGCATGGTCATGCCGAAGTAGTAAGAGCGCAGTCCGAAGTTGAACTGGTTGGCGGCCATGGAAATGACGCGGGCCGCCCGGGCAGCAAAGGCTTTGCGCTCTTGTTCGGAAACATGACGCTCACCGACCATAGGCGCCGAGCCCACCAGAATTGCCGCAAAGTTGTACTGGCGCATGCACCAGCTGAACGTAAAGAACGCATAGACAAACACCAGCGCCAGGCACAGCAACTTGATCTCCGACATCCCCTGGGATGCCTGCTGCACCATCGGGATATCCGCCAATAACGATACTGCCCTTTCGGAGGCTCCGAGCACCGTGAGAATGCCGGCCAGGATAATCAATGTGCTGGAGGCGAAGAACGAGGCGTTGCGCTCCAGGTTACCGATCACGCTGGCGTCAGCGATGCGGTTGTCGCGCAACAGCATGCGGCGCATCCAGTCTTCGCGATAAAGGTGCAGCACACTGGCCAGGCACGCGGTGTCGCGGCCCTTCCACGTCGCATAACGGGTGTAGCCGCCCCAGCAGATGACGAACCAGAGCGCGGCGAGGATGTGGATCATGTTGGCGTGGATGAACGACATGCAGGTCCTTGTGATGTAGATGCGGAGTACATAATTCCTGTGAGAGCGAGCCTGCTCGCGATGACGGATTTACATTCAACACATATGTTGACTGATCTACCGCTATCGCGAGCAGGCTCGCTCCCACATTAGGTCTTGGCACTGCTTCGACGTTAGCTCAAGGAAAAAGACACTGCACCGACTCCAAAAAAAATGCCCCGTATCGATTGATACGGGGCATTTCCATGTGTGTTCACGGCCCGCTTGTGGCGGGCCATGAAGCGGCTTAAGCCAGCGCTTCTTCGCGTTTGCCCAGCAAGCGATCGCAAACCACCGCGACGACCAGGGTCATGACCGACGGCACCAGCCACGCCAGGCCTTGCTCGCTCAGCGGCAGGTGGGACAACTGAGTCGGCATCCAGTCCGCCAGACCCGCACCCTTGAGGGCGTCGATCAAACCGAAGATGAACGACACCAGCATCACCGGACCGACGATTCGACCCTGCTCATGCCAGAAGTCCTTGCAGAAGCTCAGGGCGACCAGGGCAATGCACGGCGGGTAGATCGCGGTCAGCACCGGGATCGAGAACGCAATCAGCTTGGTGAGGCCCAGGTTGGACACCAGCAGGGAAAACGCGGCCAGGATGATGACCAATGTCTTGTAGGACAGCGGCAGCACACGGCTGAAGTATTCGGCGCAGGCACAGGTCAGACCCACCGCCGTCACCAGACAGGCCAGGGAGATCAGCACCGCCAGAAAACCGCTGCCCAGAGAGCCGAAGGTGTGTTGCACGTATGCGTGCAACACCGCCGCGCCGTTGGTGGCACCCGCGGCCACTTCATGGCTGCCCGAACCGAGACGGAACAGGCTGACGTAAACCAGCGCCAGACCCACGCCGGCAATCAGCCCGGCGATGATCGCGTAACGGGTAATCAACACCGGCGACTCGACGCCACGGGAACGGATTGCGTTGACAATGACAATGCCAAACACCAGCGCGCCCAGGGTATCCATGGTCAGGTAACCATTGATGAAGCCTTGGGAGAACGGTGCTGCCACGTATTCCGGGGTGGCCACTCCGACATCACCGGCCGGCAATGCAAACGCTGCGATGCCGAGCGCGGCCAAGGCGATGATCTTCAGCGGTGCGAGGAAACGTCCTACGGTATCCAGCAGCCGGCCCGGATAGAGCGAGATGAAGAACACCAGCAGGAAGTACACCGAGCTGTAGAGGAACAGCGCCAGCGGGCTCTCGCCGGTCAACGGCGCCAAGCCGACTTCGAATGACACGGTGGCGGTGCGCGGCGTCGCGAACAGCGGGCCGACAGCGAGGTAGCACGCGGCTGCCAGCAGGCCACCGGCGACTTTCCCGATCGGGCTGCTCAAGGCATCCATGGCGCCACCGACCTTGGCCAGGGCGACAACGGTGATCACCGGCAGACCGACCGCGGTGATCAGAAAGCCCAGCGCTGCCATCCAGACGTTTGGACCGGACTGCAGACCGACGATAGGCGGGAAGATGATGTTGCCAGCCCCGACAAACAGGGCAAATGTCATAAAACCAAGTGCCAGGATGTCCTGGCCTTTCAACACTTTCATTAAGGAAATACCACACTACTGAATCGGAATTTAGAGAGGGATTTCCCTGAGGGGTGAGGGAAATGCTGTCGGTCCGTATAAGACTGACCCGTTTAGCGCGTAGCAACCTTGTGGGCGGCGGACGCAAAAATGGCTGCTAGCCTAACGAATTTGCCCGACAAACGCACTGTTAGGGTGCGAACTATCCGATACGCGACATTTCCGTGTCGCGTTTACATATATAAAGGTCAAAAGATCGCAGCCTCGTTGCACTCGACAGCTCCTACAGGGGCAACGAGGCTGCGATCTTTTGATCTTCGGAAACGACAAAGGCCACCCGAAGGTGGCCTTTGTTTGGTGAAGCGTCAGATAAGCGCGAGGCTTACTTGATCGCCCAACCGGTCAGCTCGGACAAAGCCTTGCCGATGTCTGCCAGCGAACGCACGGTTTTAACGCCTGCGTCTTCCAGGGCAGCAAACTTCTCGTCTGCAGTGCCTTTGCCGCCAGAGATGATTGCGCCAGCATGGCCCATGCGCTTGCCCGCAGGGGCAGTCACACCAGCGATGTAGGAAACAACCGGCTTGGTCACGTGTGCCTTGATGTAGGCAGCCGCTTCTTCTTCAGCCGAACCGCCGATCTCACCGATCATCACGATCGCTTCGGTCTTCGGGTCTTCCTGGAACAGCTTCAGGATGTCGATGAAGTTCGAGCCCGGGATCGGGTCACCGCCGATGCCGACGCAAGTCGACTGACCGAAACCGGCGTCAGTAGTTTGCTTCACAGCTTCGTAGGTCAGGGTGCCGGAACGGGAAACGATACCGACCTTGCCTGGCAAGTGAATGTGACCTGGCATGATGCCGATCTTGCATTCGCCTGGAGTGATCACGCCTGGGCAGTTAGGACCGATCAGGACTACGCCCAGTTCGTCGCACTTGACCTTGGCATCCAGCATGTCCAGGGTAGGAATGCCTTCAGTGATGCAAACGATCAGCTTGATGCCGCCGAATGCTGCTTCCAGGATGGAGTCCTTGCAGAAAGGAGCTGGAACGTAGATCACGCTGGCGGTGGCGCCAGTGGCAGCTACAGCGTCTTTCACGGTGTTGAACACTGGCAGACCCAGGTGCTCGGTGCCGCCTTTACCAGGAGTAACGCCGCCAACCATCTTGGTGCCGTATTCGATGGCTTGCTGGGTGTGGAAACTACCTTGCGAACCGGTAATACCCTGGCAGATAACTTTGGTGTCTTTATTGATCAGGACGCTCATTATTTGCCCTCCGCAGCTTTGACAACTTGTTGAGCAGCGTCGGTCAGGCTGGTAGCAGCGATGATGTTCAAACCGCTTTCTGCCAGTACTTTAGCGCCCAGCTCAGCGTTGTTGCCTTCAAGGCGAACAACAACCGGGATTTTCACGCCGACTTCTTTCACAGCGCCGATGATGCCTTCGGCAATCATGTCGCAACGAACGATGCCGCCGAAGATGTTGACCAATACTGCAGCGACGTTAGTGTCGGACAGGATGATCTTGAACGCTTCGGTAACGCGTTCTTTGGTAGCACCGCCGCCCACGTCGAGGAAGTTGGCTGGTTTGCCGCCATGCAGGTTGACGATGTCCATGGTACCCATGGCCAGGCCAGCACCGTTGACCATGCAACCGATGTTGCCTTCCAGCGCTACGTAGTTCAGTTCGAACTTGGCAGCGTGCGCTTCGCGCGGATCGTCTTGCGACGGATCGTGGAAAGTCTTCAGCTTAGGCTGACGGTACATGGCGTTGGCGTCGATGTTGATCTTGGCGTCGAGGCAATGCAGATCGCCGTCAGCCTTGATCACCAGCGGGTTCACTTCCAGCAGAGCCAGATCGTGATCCTTGAACAGCTTGGCCAGACCTACGAAGATCTTGGCGAACTGAGCAACTTGCTTGCCTTCCAGACCCAGCTGGAATGCCAGCTCGCGACCCTGGAATGGCTGAGCGCCAACCAGTGGATCGATAGTGGCCTTGAGGATTTTCTCAGGGGTGTCGTGAGCGATTTTCTCGATGTCCACGCCACCTTCGGTGGAAGCCATGAACACGATGCGACGGCTCGAACGGTCAACGACAGCGCCCAGGTACAGCTCTTTAGCGATATCAGTGCACGATTCAACCAGGATCTTGGTGACTGGCTGACCATTGGCATCAGTCTGGTAAGTCACCAGACGCTTGCCCAACCACTGTTGAGCGAATGCTTTGGCGTCTTCTTTGCTGCGAACCAGCTTAACGCCGCCCGCTTTACCGCGACCACCTGCGTGAACCTGGGCTTTGACAACCCATTCGGTCCCGCCGATTTTGTCGCACGCTTCTGCTGCTGCTTCCGGGGTGTCTACGGCGAAACCCTGGGATACTGGCAGGCCGTATTCAGCGAACAGCTGCTTACCCTGATACTCGTGAAGATTCATGCTTATTACCGTCTTCGTTAGGTACTGCGCATTCGGTGCTGCACTTGTTCAAGTGCCGCACCACCTGTGACTGCTGCTTGCGTAGGTGTTCCGGATAACCGGTGAGACTACGCAAGGCTGCGTCCGGCGGACATTCCGCGGTGAGTCTTGCACGCAAGGCTCACGACGGGCCTTCCGCCGTGGTTTCTTATTGTCTTGTCTTAACGCTTCTTGCGGTTGGCAATGTGGATGGCGCCGCCATTCACAGCCAGAGCTGCTTCGTGCAAGGCTTCGGACAGGGTCGGATGGGAGAAAACCATCATGCCCAGGTCTTCCGCGCTGGTGCCGAATTCCATACCGATCGCACCCTGCTGAACCAGTTCTGCAGCGCTCGGGCCAATCACGTGGACGCCCAATACGCGGTCAGTCTTGGCATCAGCGATGACTTTCACGAAACCGCCGGTGTCGTTGGCTGCCATGGCACGGCCACTGGCTGCGAACGGGAAGGTGCCAACGTTAACTTCAACGCCTTCAGCCTTCAAGGCCTGCTCGGTTTTGCCGACCCACGCGATTTCCGGGTGAGTATAAATAACCGAAGGGATCAAGTCATAGTTCATCTGGGCTTTGTGGCCCTTGATGCGCTCAACGACCATGATGCCCTCTTCCGAGGCCTTGTGTGCCAGCATCATGCCGCGAACCACGTCGCCGATGGCGTAAACACCCGGTACGGTGGTGGCGCAGTGATCGTCAACGTGCACGAAACCGCGCTCGTCCAGGGTCACGCCGCAATCAGCAGCCAGCAGATCAGTGGTCACCGGACGGCGACCAACGGCTACGATCAGCTTGTCGAAGGTGATGTTCTGTTCGCCGTTGGCATCGGTGTAGTTCACAACGACTTCGTCACCGTTCACTTTGGAACCGGTAACGCGAGCACCCAGCTTGATGTCCAGACCTTGTTTGGTCAGGGTTTTCAGCGCTTCCTTGGAAACGGCAGCGTCAGCGGCCATCAGGAAGGTGTCCAGCGCTTCAAGAACAGTCACTTCTGCGCCCAGACGGGACCAGACCGAACCCAGTTCCAGACCGATCACGCCAGCGCCAATCACGCCCAGACGTTTTGGCACGGACTGGAATTCCAGCGCGCCAGTCGAATCGACGATCACATTCTGGTCGACCGGAGCGGGCGGAATGTCGATCGGACGCGAGCCCGGAGCCAGAATCACGTTCTCGGCTTCAATGATTTCTACCGAACCGTCAGGCTTGGTGACTTCGACTTTCTTGCCGGCCAGCAGTTTGCCGTGGCCCTCGATCGAGGTCACACCGTTAGCCTTGAACAGGGTGGCAACACCCGAAGTCAGGCCTTTGACGATGTTGGCTTTACGGCCGACCATCGCAGCCACGTCCATGGTCACACCAGCGTGGTTGATACCGTGGATCGCGAAGCCTTCTTTGGCTTCCTTGTATTTCCAGGAGCTGTCCAGCAGCGCCTTGGATGGAATGCAGCCGACGTTCAGGCAAGTACCGCCGAGGGCCAGTTTGCCTTCCTTGTCGGTGTATTTCTCGATGCAGGCAGTGGTGAGGCCCAGTTGCGCTGCTTTAATGGCAGCCACGTAGCCGCCAGGGCCCGCGCCAATCACTACCACGTCGAATTTCTGAGTCATGTGTCATTCCTTCTCGAATCAAACCGGACGCTCCCTTTTGGGGACCGTCGTGGGACGAAGCTGGTCATTACAGGAGGGCCGTCCATCACTGGACGGCCCGTGCAACGAAATCAGATATCCAGCAGCAAACGAGCCGGGTCTTCCAGCAGGTTCTTGATGGTAACCAGGAAGGTCACAGCTTCTTTGCCATCGATCAGACGGTGATCGTAGGACAGCGCGAGGTACATCATCGGACGGATAACAACCTGACCGTTGATCGCCATAGGACGCTGCAGAATGTTGTGCATGCCCAGGATGGCCGCTTGCGGCGGGTTGACGATCGGGGTCGACATCATCGAACCGAAGGTACCACCGTTGGTGATGGTGAACGTACCGCCGGTCATCTCGTCCATCGACAGTTTGCCGTCACGAGCCTTCTTGCCGAAGGTGGCGATGCCGCCTTCGATTTCAGCCAGGCTCATCAGTTCGGCGTTACGCAGAACCGGAACAACCAGGCCGCGGTCGCTGGAAACAGCAACACCGACGTCGGCGTAGCCGTGATAAACGATGTCAGCACCGTCGATCGACGCGTTGACAGCCGGGAAGCGTTTCAGCGCTTCGGTGGCAGCCTTGACGAAGAACGACATGAAGCCCAGGCGCACGCCGTTGTGGGACTTCTCGAACAGGTCCTTGTACTTCGAACGCAGGGCCATGACTTCGGTCATGTCGACTTCGTTGAAAGTGGTCAGCATCGCCATGTTCGATTGAGCTTCAACCAGACGCTTGGCTACGGTGGCCCGCACGCGGGTCATCGGTACGCGCTTCTCGATACGATCGCCGGCAGCAAACACTGGAGCGGCAGCGGCAGGAGCAGCAGCCTTGGCAGGCGCGGCAGCCGGAGCGGCTTTCTTGGCAGCTACAGCGGCAACAACGTCTTCCTTGGTCACACGACCGCCTTTGCCAGTGCCGGCAACGGAAGCGATGTTGATACCGTTTTCTTCAGCCAGCTTGCGAGCAGCCGGTGCAGCAACAGGATCATCTTCGCCTTCAGCGGCAGGAGCAGCGGCTTGTGCAGCGGCCGGAGCAGCGGCAGCAGCTGGAGCGGCAGCAGCGCCGCCCGCTTCGATGGAGCCCAGGACTTCGTCGGACAGAACGGTGTCGCCTTCGTTCTTGACGATAGCGCCCAGCACGCCGTCAGCGGTGGCCAACACTTCCAGTACGACTTTGTCAGTTTCGATGTCGACGATCAGGTCATCGCGCTTGACGGCGTCGCCCGGCTTTTTGTGCCAGGTGGCAACGGTGCCATCGGCAACCGATTCCGGGAAAGTGGGGGCTTTGATTTCGATAGCCATTATCTGTGGGTCCTTAAATTCGGTTTCAGGTGCGCGAAGGCGTTAAACAGTAAAGGCGTCTTGCAGCAGTTTTTCCTGCTGCTCAGCGTGCATCGATGCATAACCACAAGCAGGTGCAGCAGAAGCATCACGACCGGCGTACTCGAGAAAGAGTGCTTTGTTGTGATTGCCAACGATGCGACGCATGTGGTGTTGGCTGCAGTACCAGGCACCCTGGTTCATCGGCTCTTCCTGACACCAAACGATATGTTTGAGGTTGGTGTACGGAGCCAGGACTTCGTTCAAGTCGTCCTCAGGGAATGGGTACAGCTGCTCGATACGCACGACGGCGATGTCGTCACGACCTTCGGCACGGCGTTTTTCCAGCAGGTCGTAGTAGACCTTGCCGCTACACAGAACAATGCGCTCGACCTTTTTCGGGTCTTGAACATCGATTTCCGGGATAACGGTCTGGAACGAACCTTCGGCCAGATCTTCCAGGGTCGAGATGGCCAGTTTATGACGCAGCAGCGACTTCGGCGTCAGGACTATCAATGGCTTGCGCAGCGGGCGAATCACCTGACGACGCAGCAAGTGGTAGATCTGAGCTGGCGTAGTCGGTACGGCCACCTGAATGTTGTGCTCGGCGCACAGCTGCAGGTAACGCTCCAGACGAGCCGAAGAGTGCTCCGGACCCTGACCTTCATAACCGTGCGGCAGCAGCATGGTCAGACCGCAGAGACGGCCCCACTTGTGCTCGCCACTGGTGATGAACTGGTCGATAACCACTTGGGCACCGTTGGCGAAGTCGCCGAACTGGGCTTCCCAGATCACCAGCGCCTCAGGCGTGGTGGTCGAGTAACCATATTCGAACGCCAGCACGGCTTCTTCGGACAGGAACGAATCGTACAGGTCGAAACGTGGCTGGCCCTTGTACAGGTTTTGCAGCGGGATGTAGGTGCCCGCGTCTTTCTGGTTGTGCAAGACAGCGTGACGGTGCGAGAACGTACCGCGACCGATGTCCTGACCCGTCATGCGAATCGGGTGACCTTCGAACGCCAGGGTTGCGTACGCCATGGTTTCGGCGTAACCCCAGTTGATCGGCAGGCCGCCGGCTTGCATTTTCTGACGGTCTTCGTAGATTTTCGAGACCTGGCGCTGAACCACGAAGCCTTCCGGAATTTCCAGAAGCTTGGCGGACAGTTCCTGCAAGGTTTTCAGATCGAAGCGAGTGTCATGACGCGCGGTCCAGGCGTGGCCCAGATACGGACGCCAGTCAACGAACAACTCTTTGTTCGGTTCTTTGACCAGGCTTTTTACGACATGCAGACCGTTGTCCAGTGCATTGCGGTATTCGTCGACTTTTGCCTGAACACGCTCTGCGTCCAGCACACCACCCTGAGTCAGACGATCGGCATACAGCTCACGGGTGGTGCGCTGTTTGGTGATCTGCTGATACATGATTGGCTGGGTGCCGCTTGGCTCGTCGGCCTCGTTGTGGCCACGACGACGGTAGCAGACCAGGTCGATCACCACGTCACGCTTGAACTGCATGCGGTAGTCGATGGCCAGCTGGGTCACGAACAACACAGCTTCCGGATCATCACCATTCACATGGAGGATCGGCGCCTGGATCATCTTCGCAACGTCGGTCGCGTACTCGGTGGAGCGCGAGTCCAGCGGGTTGCTGATGGTGAAACCGACCTGGTTGTTGATCACGATGTGCACGGTGCCGCCGGTCTTGAAACCGCGGGTCTGCGACATCTGGAAGGTTTCCATGACCACACCTTGACCGGCGAATGCCGCGTCACCGTGGATGGAGATCGGCAGAACCTTCTCACCGGTAGGGTCGTTGCGACGATCCTGACGGGCGCGAACCGAACCCTCGACCACTGGAGATACGATTTCCAAGTGGGACGGGTTGAACGCCATCGCCAGGTGAACTTCACCGCCGGTGGTCATCACGTTGGACGAGAAGCCCTGGTGATACTTAACGTCACCGGAACCCAGCTCGACCTTCTTCTTGCCTTCAAACTCGTCGAACAGCTCGCGCGGGTTCTTGCCGAAGGTGTTGACCAGTACGTTCAGACGACCACGGTGGGCCATGCCGATAACGATTTCCTTGGTGCCGTAGGAACCGGAACGCTGGATCAGCTCGTCGAGCATCGGAATCAGGCTCTCGCCGCCTTCCAGACCGAAACGCTTGGTACCCGGGTATTTGGTACCCAGGTATTTTTCCAGACCTTCGCCGGCCGTGACGCGCTCGAGCAAGTGGCTCTTGATGTCGGCGGAGTACGTTGGACGGCCGCGCACGCTTTCCAGACGTTGCTGGAACCACTGGCGCTGCTCGGAATCGGTGATGTGCGTAAATTCAGCGCCGATGGTGCGGCAATATGTCTGCTGCAACGCTTCGTGAATTTCGCGTAGGCTCGCCTCCTCTTTGCCGATGAACAGGTCGCCGGCACGGAAGGTCGTATCAAGATCGGCATTGGTCAAGCCGTAATGATTGATCGACAGGTCTGCAGGTGCAGGACGCTGCCACAGCCCCAGCGGGTCAAGCTGGGCTGCCTGGTGGCCACGCATACGGTAGGCCTGGATCAATCGCAGCACTTCAACTTGCTTCTTCTCGTGCTCACTGCTCACGCTGCCGGCGGAAACCGGTTGGGCGCGGCGCTGGTTCTTTGCCAGCAAGACGAAATGATCGCGAATTGTGGAGTGCGAAACATCGGTGGCAGTGTTGCCGTCAGCAGGCAACTTCTGAAAGTAGGTGCGCCACTCTTCTGGCACAGCGTTAGGGTCGTGCAGGTAGAGCTCATAGAGCTCTTCCACATAGGCAGCGTTACTACCGGATAGGTAGGCGCTGTTCCACATGCGCTGCATCACGCTTTCTTGCATGCTTGGTCACCCTCGGTTAGGGGAACACCACCGGCGTCGACACCGAGCACGCTTGCAGAAGTCCGAATGCAGCGACTAAAACAAGCCACTTAGGATCACGCTGATAGTCCGGGTACCAGCCCGGATGCCCCTGCTTGTCTCATTTCTTCAAAATAAGAGCCGCAGCCTTATAAGCTGCTGCTCAGGTTAAAACTACGGCGCCGGTTGAAGCCTGCGCCGTAGCATCTACGGGTACAGCGGTACTACATTTACAACAGCCGGGTTACAGCAGCTGAATCACACGCCGCTTTGCAGCAGCATGTTACGTACGTGACCGATGGCCTTAGTCGGGTTCAGGCCTTTCGGACAGACGTTGACGCAGTTCATGATCCCGCGGCAGCGGAATACGCTGAACGGGTCATCCAGCGAAGCCAGACGCTCGGCAGTCTTGGTGTCGCGGCTGTCTGCCAGGAAGCGATACGCTTGCAGCAGAGCAGCTGGACCCAGGAACTTGTCCGGGTTCCACCAGAAGGACGGGCAAGAGGTCGAGCAGCAAGCGCACAGGATGCACTCGTACAGACCGTCGAGCTTTTCACGCTCTTCAGGAGTCTGCAGACGTTCGATGGCCGGAGCCGGCGTGTCGTTCTGCAGGTATGGCTTAACCTTTTCGTATTGCTTGTAGAAGATGCTCATATCGACGACCAAGTCACGGATAACCGGCAAACCTGGCAGAGGACGAACGATCAGCTTGTTACCTTTTACGACAGCGGACAGCGGCGTGACGCACGCCAGAGCGTTTTTGCCGTTGATGTTCATGCCGTCGGAACCGCAAACACCTTCACGGCAAGAGCGACGATAGGAGAAACCCTCGTCCTGCTCTTTGATCAGGGCCAGCACGTCCAGCACCATCAGGTCTTTACCGTTGGTATTGACCTGGAATTCCTGCATGAACGGCGCGGCGTCCTGATCAGGGTTGTAGCGATAAACACTGACTTGCAACATGGCGGCTACCCTTAATAAGTCCGAATCATTGGTTCAAAGGTCGGGACTGTTTTTGGCGAGAAGTTCACGGCACGCTTGGTAACGCGCTTCTCACCCGGGAAATACAGGGTGTGGCACAGCCAGTTAACGTCATCGCGCTCTTCGAAGTCTTCACGGGCGTGAGCGCCGCGGGACTCTTTGCGGATTTCTGCGGCGATGGCGGTAGCTTCGGCCACTTCCAGCAGGTTCTGCAATTCCAGAGCTTCGATACGAGCGGTGTTGAACGCCTGGCTCTTGTCGTTGATCTTGACGTTGGCGATACGGCCACGCAGATCAGCCAGCTGGGCAATACCCTTCTGCATGTATTCGCCGGTACGGAATACACCGAAGTAGTTCTGCATGCAGCTTTGCAGCTCTTTACGCAGGGTGGCGACGTCTTCACCTTCGGTACGCGAGTTCAGGCCATCGAGACGTGCCAGGGCAGCGTCGATGTCGGACTGGCGAGCGCGGGTGTAGTCGACGCCTTCTTTCAGGGTCTGTTCCAGGAACAGGCCGGCGGCACGGCCGAACACTACCAGGTCGAGCAGCGAGTTGCCGCCCAGACGGTTGGCACCGTGAACCGATACGCAAGCCACTTCGCCTACTGCGAACAGGCCCGGGATGATCTGGTCAACGCCGTCGGCATCCTGAGTGATTGCCTGACCGTGAATGTTGGTCGGCACGCCGCCCATCATATAGTGGCAGGTTGGAACGACCGGAATCGGCGACACGGCTGGGTCGACGTGGGCGAAGGTCTTGGACAATTCCATGATGCCTGGCAGACGGCTGTGCAGAACTTCTTCACCGAGGTGATCGAGTTTCAGCATTACGTGGTCGCCATCCGGACCGCAACCGTTGCCGGCGATGATTTCTTTAACCATCGAGCGAGCAACAACGTCACGACCAGCCAGGTCTTTGGCGTTCGGAGCATAACGCTCCATGAAACGCTCGCCGTGCTTGTTGATCAGGTAACCGCCTTCACCGCGGCAGCCTTCAGTAACCAGTACACCGGCGCCGGCGATGCCGGTTGGGTGGAACTGCCACATTTCAATGTCTTGTACCGGTACGCCAGCACGCAGAGCCATGCCGACGCCGTCACCGGTGTTGATCAGGGCATTGGTGGTGGACGAGTAGATACGGCCTGCACCGCCAGTCGCCAGTACAGTGGCGTTAGCACGGACGTAGGAAGTTTCGCCGGTTTCGATGCAGATGACGATCATGCCGACAAAGGCACCATCTTCGTTCTTCACCAGGTCGACACCGTAGTATTCGTTGAGGAATACAGTGCCGGCCTTGAGGTTGGCCTGGTACAGGGTATGCAGCAGTGCGTGACCGGTACGGTCGGCAGCGGCGCACGTACGGGCAGCCTGGCCACCTTTACCGAAGTCTTTCGACTGACCGCCGAACGGACGCTGATAGATGCGGCCCTGCTCGGTACGGGAGAACGGCAAGCCCATGTGCTCGAGCTCAAAGACCGCTTCCGGGCCTACGGAACACATGTATTCGATAGCGTCCTGGTCACCGATATAGTCGGAACCCTTGACGGTATCGTACATGTGCCAGCGCCAGTCATCGTTCGGATCTGCCGAGGCGATGGCACAGGTGATGCCACCCTGGGCGGATACGGTGTGCGAGCGAGTCGGGAAAACCTTGGTTACCACGGCAGTCTTGTGACCACCTTGTGCCAGTTGCAGCGCAGCGCGCATGCCAGCACCGCCGCCGCCAATAATAATGGCGTCGAACGAAAGCGTATTAACTGTAGTAGACATGAATCAGATACCCCAAAGAATCTGCACACCCCAGACGAAGTAGGCGAACATCGCAATGCCGCATACTGCCTGGAAGAGGAAACGTACTGCAGTCGCGGACTTGCCCAGCGCCATCGGCGTCAGGTAGTCGGTCGCGATGGTCCACATGCCAACCCAGGCGTGAGCGCCCAGGGCCACCAGGGCCAGCAGACTGAAGATACGCATCCCGTTGCTTGCAAACAGCTCGTGCCATTGGGCGTAGCCAATGCCAGGGTGCGCTGCCAGGTATCCAATCAGGAAAATGAAATAAGCCGCGAGAACAACCGCAGACACACGCTGCGCCATCCAGTCATAGAGGCCGGAACGCGACAGGTTCGTTACGCTGGTTACCATATCCAAACTCCCGCCAGAACGATCAACACCGCAGACACGGCGATAATGATTTTCGAGCCCAGCTTGCCGCCTTCCAGCGTCTCACCGATGCCCATGTCCATGATCAAATGGCGCACGCCGGCTACCATGTGATACAGCAAGGCAGAGAGGAGGCCCCATGCTACGAACTTGGCCAGCGGACTGGTCAAGCATGCCTTCACTTCGACAAAACCTTCCTCGGAACCCAGAGATTTGCCCAATGCATACAGCATGAAGCCAAGGCCCAGGAAGAGGATGATGCCGGAAACACGGTGAAGAAACGACGTAACGCCGGTGATGGGGAGTTTGATGGTCCTAAGGTCTAGGTTTACAGGTCGTTGGCTTTTCACGGCTTTTTTTTCACACTGAAGAGCCCCTAACAATCAGGGCAAAGTTGTTGGGGAGTGCACTGGTCAGGTAACCACTACCCAGGGATGCGACCCCCAACAAAGCAGGCCAAAAAGCCCCTGGCGGTCGGTGGCCGAGTATAGACAGTTAGGCTACTAATGACAACGCGTTCACCTCCCCCTAATAGCTCATTGCACAAGTCGTATAAAAGGCGTAAATGGCAGTCAATTTCGAGGAAAAAGTCCGGTTAAAGCCTTCTGGAGCAAGACTTTAGGCAAATTGACATTCGAATTTATCTCACTATAGTGGTGCGGGCCCTGCGTGGGGGGTCTGTCTGATGATTTCAAGCATAAATAGGAGGCCACATGGCTGACAAAAAAGCGCAGTTGATCATCGAGGGCGCAGCCCCCGTCGAGCTGCCCATTTTAACCGGCACCGTTGGTCCCGATGTAATCGATGTTCGGGGCCTGACGGCCACGGGCCGTTTCACCTTTGACCCTGGTTTCATGTCGACAGCTTCCTGCGAGTCGAAGATCACCTATATCGACGGCGACAACGGCATCCTGCTGCACCGCGGCTACCCGATCGAACAGTTGGCTGAAAAGTCGGACTACCTGGAAACCTGCTATCTGCTGCTCAACGGCGAATTGCCGACCGCAGAACAGAAGGCCCAGTTCGTCAGCACCGTGAAGAACCACACCATGGTTCACGAGCAGCTGAAGACCTTCTTCAACGGCTTCCGTCGCGACGCCCACCCGATGGCCGTCATGTGCGGCGTAGTCGGCGCCCTCTCGGCCTTCTACCACGACTCCCTGGACATCAATAACCCGCAGCATCGCGAAATCTCCGCGATCCGCCTGGTTGCCAAGATGCCGACCCTGGCAGCGATGGTTTACAAGTACTCGATGGGGCAACCCATGATGTACCCGCGCAACGACCTGACGTACGCGGAAAACTTCCTGCACATGATGTTCAACACCCCGTGCGAGATCAAACCGATCAGCCCGGTGCTCGCCAACGCCATGGACAAGATCTTCATCCTCCATGCCGACCACGAGCAGAACGCATCGACTTCCACCGTACGCCTGGCCGGCTCTTCGGGTGCCAACCCGTTCGCCTGTATCGCCGCCGGCATCGCTGCACTGTGGGGCCCTGCCCACGGCGGCGCGAACGAAGCTGTTCTGACCATGCTCGATGAAATTGGCGATGTGTCGAACATCGACAAGTACATCGCCAAGGCCAAGGACAAGAACGATCCGTTCAAACTGATGGGCTTCGGTCACCGTGTTTACAAAAACCGCGACCCACGCGCAACAGTCATGAAGCAGACCTGCGACGAAGTGCTGAAGGAACTGGGCATCACCAACGATCCGCAACTCGAACTGGCAATGCGCCTGGAAGAGATCGCCCTGACCGACCCGTACTTCATCGAACGCTCGCTGTACCCGAACGTCGACTTCTACTCGGGGATCATCCTCAAGGCGATCGGCATTCCAACCAGCATGTTCACCGTGATCTTCGCTTTGGCACGGACCGTCGGCTGGATCTCCCACTGGAAAGAAATGCTCTCCAGCCCGTACAAGATTGGCCGCCCGCGCCAGCTGTACACCGGCTACGAGTCGCGTGACATCACCAAGCTGGAAGACCGCAAATAAGACCTGTCTTGCGATAACGTCTTGAGTTGCACCGGAAACGGCCTCTATTTATATAGAGGCCGTTTTTGTTTGTGCGGCGGTGGCGTGGTGTGGGATTGGGGGCATCCGTTGCTGCGGTAACGGCTGCTTATGGTTTCGCTTTTACAGCGACTCACTTTTCCAGACGCCGAAAAGTAAGAGCCAAAGCCAAAGCCAAAGCCAAAGCCAAAGCAACCTAACAGCTGTGCGAGCCTGCTCGCGAAGGCGGTGGATCAGGCACAGCAATGTTGATTGAACCGCCGCCATCGCGAGCAGGCTCGCTCCCACAATGAATCGGCGTACCCGCTTCGCTCTTAACCACTCATCAGGCCGAGCGTTAGCTCGCCTTCAGCTTTTGATCTTGCTTTTGATTTTGATCTACCCGCCCTTCGGAACGAAGGAACACCGAGCCCTAGCGAGGGGCCGGACGCTCGGGGCGAGCCTTTTTTTGCTTACTTTTTTTTGGCGTTTGAAAAAAAAGTGAGTCGCCGTAAGGGCGAAACCCTAAGTAGCCGTTACCGCAGGAATGGATATGTACCCCAGTCAACAACAGCATGGTCGGCCCAAAGGCCGCCACAACAAACAAGCCCCCCCACTAACAATCCGATAACCGCCCACAAAACAAAATGCCCCGATCTCTCGACCGGGGCATTTTCTGTTTAACGCAGCTTATATAGCCAAGCCTGAAGCCTTAGTGAGCAACCGCCCCACTCGCCCCCAAACCAGTCTGCGAACGAACAAACTGCGGGAAGAACAGCGCACGCTCATTAACGCCGGCCGTCGACTTGTCAGTGATCGAGAAGAACCAGATCCCGATAAACGCAATGGCCATGGAGAACAGCGCCGGGTACTCATACGGGAAGATAGCCTTCTCGTGATGCAGGATCTGCACCCAAATGGTAGGACCAAGGACCATCAAACCAACGGCACTGATCAGACCCAACCAGCCACCGATCATCGCCCCGCGTGTGGTCAGCTTCTTCCAGTACATGGAAAGCAGCAGCACCGGGAAGTTACAGCTCGCCGCGATGGAGAACGCCAGGCCTACCATGAACGCGATGTTCTGGCTTTCGAACAGAATGCCCAGACCGATCGCCAACACACCCAGGCAGACGGTGGTGATTTTCGAAACGCGGATCTCATCCTTGTCGTTGGCTTTGCCCTTCTTGATCACGCTGGCGTAAAGGTCGTGAGACACCGCCGTAGCGCCGGCCAGCGTCAAACCGGCCACTACAGCCAGAATGGTTGCGAACGCGACTGCCGAGATGAAGCCCAGGAAGATACTGCCACCCACCGCGTTAGCCAGGTGCACCGCCGCCATGTTGTTGCCGCCCAACAGCGCGCCAGCAGCATCTTTAAAGGCAGGGTTGGTGCTGACCAGCAGGATCGCGCCGAAGCCGATGATGAACGTCAGGATGTAGAAGTAACCAATGAAGCCGGTTGCATACAGCACGCTCTTGCGAGCTTCTTTCGCGTCACTCACGGTGAAGAAGCGCATCAGAATGTGCGGCAGGCCAGCGGTACCGAACATCAGTGCCAGGCCAAGCGAGAATGCCGAGACCGGATCTTTCACCAGGCCGCCCGGACTCATGATCGCTTCACCTTTAGGGTGAACCTTGATCGCCTCGGAAAACAGCAGGCTGAAGTCGAAGTTGACGTGCTTCATGACCATCAGCGCCATGAACGTAGCACCGGACAGCAGCAACACGGCCTTGATGATCTGCACCCAAGTGGTCGCCAGCATGCCGCCGAACAACACGTACATGCACATCAGGATACCGACCAGGATCACGGCAACGTAGTAGTCGAGACCGAACAGCAGCTGAATCAGCTTGCCGGCACCGACCATTTGCGCGATCAGGTAGAACGCCACCACCACCAGCGAGCCGCAAGCGGACAGCGTGCGGATCTGGGTTTGCCCAAGGCGGTAGGACGCCACGTCGGCAAAGGTGTATTTACCCAGGTTACGCAGGCGCTCGGCGATCAGGAACAGAATGATCGGCCAGCCCACCAGGAACCCGATCGAGTAGATCAGGCCGTCGTAGCCAGAAGTGAACACCAGGGCGGAAATACCCAGGAAGGACGCCGCCGACATGTAGTCACCGGCGATCGCCAGACCGTTCTGGAAGCCGGTGATCTTGCCACCCGCCGCATAGTAGTCGGCTGCCGAATTGTTGCGTTTGGAAGCCCAGTAGGTGATGCACAGGGTCAGACCAACGAACGCGACAAACATCAGGATCGCGGAGACGTTGAGCGGTTGTTTGTGCACTTCGCCGGTCAGGGCTTCACCTGCCCAGGCGCCAGGTGCAAAGGCTGCGATGCTCAATAGAGCCATTAGACGCCGGATCATTGCTGAGCCTCCTTGAGAATCGCATTGTTCAGGTCGTCGAATTCGCCATTGGCGCGTCGTACGTAGATTGCAGTCAGGATAAAGGCCGAGAGAATCAGCCCGACACCAATCGGTATCCCCCAGGTAATCGAAGACTCGGGGCTGATTTTCGCCCCCAGAATATGCGGCCCGTAAGCAATCAAAAGGATGAATCCGGAGTAAAGCCCAAGCATGATCGCCGAAAGAATCCAGGCGAACCTTTCTCGCTTACTAACCAGCTCCTTGAAGCGCGGGCTGTTTTGAATCGAGAGGTAAATGCTGTCGTTCATTGTTTTTATCCTCGCAGCACAGATGAAGTTGGAACGTTATCCACTCTATGCGGCTACGGAACTGGTTCCAGACGACCTTAGTATTAGAACGACATGACAGAATCGCCATTTTCCAGCAGACGCTGAAGCCAATGTGGGAGCGAGCTTGCTCGCGATAGCGGTGTGTCAGTCAACATCAATATCGACTGATACACCGCTATCGCGAGCAAGCTCGCTCCCACAAGGGAAAGCAAAAGGCCGCTTGGCGGTTATGCCAAGCGGCCTTCAGAAGTGCTGACTAGACGCGTCAGCTCAAATCATTTAGTCCAATCTGCAACACGTTCCGGGTGTTTGGCGACCCAATCCTTCGCGGCGGCTTCAGGTTTGGCACCATCTTGAATGGCCAACATGACTTCGCCGATTTCGTCTTTCGACGCCCACTGGAAGTTCTTCATGAACTTGGCAACTTCCGGAGCCTTGGTTGCCAGTTCTTTGCTGCCGATGTTGTTTACAGTTTCAGCCGCGCCATAAACGCCTTTCGGGTCGTCCAGGAAGCGCAGTTTCCACTTGGCGAACATCCAGTGCGGCACCCAACCGGTGACAGCAATGGATTCGTTTTTCTTCTCGGCACGGGTCAGCTCGGCAATCATGCCGGCGCCGGAACTGGCCTTGAGTTGATAGCCGGTCAGATCGTAGTCCTTGATGGCCTGTTCGGACTTGAGCATTACGCCCGAACCGGCGTCGATGCCGACGATGCGACCCTTGAAGCTGTCGTCGGTTTTCAGATCGGCAATACTTTTAGCTTTGACGTACTCCGGCACGATCAGGCCAATTCTTGCGTCCTTGAAGTTCGGACCGTAATCGACGACTTGATCCTTGTTCTTGGTCCAGTATTCACCATGAGTCACTGGCAGCCACGCAGACATCATGGCATCGAGTTTGCCAGTGGCCACGCCCTGCCACATGATCCCGGTGGCGACTGCTTGCAGTTTCACGTCATAACCGAGTTTCTGCCTGATCACTTCAGCGGCCACGTTGGTCGTGGCAACACTGTCCGACCAGCCGTCGACATAACCGATAGTCACTGCCTTGCCTTCGGCGCTGGCTACAGTAGAACTGATCGCCAGCACCAAAGCGGCACCTGCGCCCAAGAGTCGTCGCATCTTCATCGTTACTTCCCCGAAAGTGCTGCGCTCGACGGATGCCGAGTCGCGTCAACGTATTGTTATGGTGCACAGCGCCCCCATCACGCCCACCGCAAACTCGTCCGAACATCAGCGGAGTACTGATGCGTCGATAATCAACCTCACGACAATGGGGACCTTCTCTGCCAGCGACCTCAAGGCATCGAGAAACGACATCAGAACGCCATTAATCTAGACCACCGGAGGCCCGCCGGCCAATCCGCCCAAACTTTGCATGTCAAAAGTATGCAGGCCACCAAGCACGCGGCAAATGAAGGTAACATGCGCGGCTTTGCTCCCAGACGGCCTGACCATGCCCGCGACATCCCGCTTTCCTTTTTTTGCTTATCTATTCGCCTGCCTGCTGGGGCTTTTTGCCCTTGGTGGCTTTTGGTACGGCCTCGGGAAACCGGTGGTGCTGCCGGACGTGGCCAGCGCGACACACAAGTTGCAATGCGCCTCCTACACCCCGTTCGACAAGGACCAATCGCCGTTCGATCAGCCGTTCAAGCTGCGCCCCGAGCGCATGGACGCCGACCTCGCGCTGCTGGCCAAAAGCTTCGAATGCATCCGCACCTATTCCATGACCGGCCTAGAGGCCCTGCCCGACCTGGCGCGCAAGCACGGGCTGAAACTGATGATCGGCGCCTGGGTCAACAGCAACCCTGTGGACACTGCCAAGGAAGTCGACCTGCTGATCGCCTCGGCCAACACCAACGCGGACGTAGTGACCTCGGTGATCGTCGGCAACGAAACCCTGTTGCGCAAGGAAGTCACTGGCGCGCAGCTGGCCAAGCTCATTAACAAAGTCAAAAGCCAGGTCAAACAACCTGTCACTTACGCCGACGTCTGGGAGTTCTGGCTCAAGCACCCGGAAATCGCCCCGGCGGTGGACTTCCTGACCATCCATTTGTTGCCGTACTGGGAAGATGACCCGTCAAATATCGACGCCGCACTGCAGCATGTGGCCGAAGTACGTCAGGTGTTCGGCAACAAGTTCGCGCCCCAGGACGTGATGATTGGCGAAACCGGCTGGCCCAGCGAAGGCCGTCAGCGTGAAACCGCCCTGCCGAGCCGGGTCAATGAAGCCAAGTTCATTCGTGCTTTTGTCATCATGGCGGAGCAGCAAGGCTGGCATTACAACCTGATCGAAGCCTTCGACCAGCCATGGAAACGCGCCAGCGAAGGTGCGGTCGGTGGTTACTGGGGGCTGTTCGATGCCGATCGCCAGGACAAGGGCGTGCTCGCCGGTCCGGTGTCGAACGTGCCTTACTGGACACAGTGGCTGGTGGTGGGCGGCTTGATCTTCCTTGGCACGTTGATCCTCGGCGGCCGTGTACGCAACACTCGCGCAGCGCTGGTTCTACCGCTGTTGGGGGCGTTGGCCGCTTGCTCGATTGGCGCCTGGGGCGACCTGGCCCGTGTCACTACGCGGTTTACCAGTGAATGGCTGTGGGTCGCTTTGCTGACGGCTTTGAATGTGTTGGTGCTGGCCCATGCGGCACTGACCCTGAGCGCTCGCACCGGCTGGCGCGGACGCGCGTTCAACACGCTGGAACGTCGGGCGGGCTGGTTGCTCGCCGCGGCCGGTTTTGCCGCTGCGGTGACGATGCTGGAGCTGGTGTTCGATCCGCGTTATCGCAGCTTCCCGAGTGTCGCATTCATCCTGCCGGCGCTGGTCTATCTGTGCCGCCCGGTGAGCGTGCCGCGTCGGGAGATTGCCCTGCTGACCTTCATCATCGGTGCTGGCATTGCGCCGCAGCTTTACCGTGAAGGGTTGCAGAATCAGCAGGCCTGGGGTTGGGCGCTGGTGAGTGTGTTGATGGTTGCAGCGTTGTGGCGCAGTTTGCGGGTTCGCAAGGCTTAGTCTTCGGCGCATCTGCCGGCCTCTTCGCGAGCAGGCTCGCTCCCACATTGACCGAGTTCTTCAGGATAAACACGGTTAAATGTGGGAGCGAGCCTGCTCGCGAATACTGACTATCAGGCGACGCGGGTCGCGCGGACCAAACGCAATCCAGCAATCACCACTGCAAAAACAGCCAACGTCGTGTTGTACAACGCCAGCGCCGGAAACCCGAACACCAGCGCCAGCACCGCCAACCACCACCCTGCCCGGCCCGGTAGCACAAACCCGATAACGGCTGCCGCCAATGCCGCGAAGCCCAATACGTTGAAGTGAATCATCAAGCCCAGGCTCGAACGAACCCGGCATTCCCAACGGCTCGCTTCGTCCACGCAGAGGCCGACCCATTGAGCATCCTCCATAAAGCCATAACGCGCGCCATAACTGGCGGCCAGCCATAACGGCAGGAGAACGAGCAGCAGAATCACAGGCAGACGGCGGGACATGAAGCACTCCAATAAACGAAAACGGCGGCCAGCTTAATCTGCCGCTAGCGGTAAGCAAACGCGCGGAACAGATAATTGGCCACGAAATAGCTGCAAAGTGTATCGTCCGTCTACTATTACCCCAAAATTAGGCCTGATTGGTGCCGATCCATGGCACTTTGGCGCAAACCCCGTGGTCATAGCCTGCGAACTTCATTCGGCACCTTTCTCTAAGGGATCTAGTCATGCTCCGTTACTTGCGCTTCGCCGCCCTGTTTGGCGGCCTTATTTTGAGTGCGTCCGCACTGGCAGTGGACATCGACGCTGCCAGCTATGGCTACCCCTTGACCAACCCGTTCGAGGCGACCATCGCGACGACACCGCCGGACCTGCGTCCGGAGTTGCCGCTGGACGATGACATCAACCAGGAAACCCGCAGCGTCAGGTTACGCCCGGAGCGTGAGTTCGACCTGCCGGACAACTTTTGGCCGGTGAAGACACTCACCTATCGCATCGCCACCCAGGACAAAGCCGCACCGTTGATTTTCCTGATCTCCGGCACCGGCGCGCGCTATGACAGCAGCCTCAACGAGTACCTGAAAAAGCTCTACTACAAGGCCGGCTACCACGTGGTGCAACTGTCGTCGCCAACCAGCTTCGACTTCATGAGCGCCGCCTCACGCTTCGCTACACCCGGCATCACCAAGGAAGACGCCGAAGACATGTACCGGGTGATGCAGGCTGTGCGGGCACAAAACCCGAAAGTCCCCGTCACTGATTACTACCTGACCGGCTACAGCCTGGGCGCACTGGACGCGGCGTTCGTCGCGCATCTGGATGAAACCCGCCGCAGCTTCAACTTCAAGAAAGTCTTGCTGCTCAACCCGCCGGTCAATCTCTACACCTCGATCACCAACCTGGACAAACTCGTCCAGACCGAGGTCAAGGGCATCAACAACAGCACAACGTTCTATGAACTGGTGCTGAACAAACTGACCCGCTACTTCCAGCAGAAAGGCTACATCGACCTCAACGATGCCCTGCTCTACGACTTCCAGCAGTCCAAGCAGCACCTGAGCAACGAACAGATGGCCATGCTGATCGGCACTTCGTTCCGCTTCTCGGCAGCCGACATTGCCTTCACCTCGGACCTGATCAACCGTCGCGGCCTGATCACGCCACCAAAATACCCGATCACCGAAGGCACCAGCCTCACGCCGTTCCTCAAACGCGCGCTGCAGTGCGACTTCGACTGTTACCTCACCGAACAGGTCATCCCGATGTGGCGCGCCCGCACCGACGGCGGCAGTCTGCTGCAACTGATCGACCAGGTCAGTTTGTACGCGCTCAAGGATTACCTGCACGACAGCCCGAAAATCGCTGTCATGCACAACGCCGACGACGTGATTCTCGGCCCTGGAGACCTCGGTTTCCTGCGCAAGACCTTTGGCGATCGTTTGACCGTTTATCCACTGGGCGGCCATTGCGGCAACCTTAATTACCGCGTCAACAGCGACGCCATGCTGGAGTTCTTCCGTGGCTAAATACCTCCTGCTTATCGCAGCGCTACTCTGTGCAGGCGTCGCCAATGCCGACAACAGCAAAGCCAATGCACCGGTTGTGATTGACAGTGACGGCTTCAAGGAGCCGCTGAGCAAACTCAAATTCAACCCGGGGCTGGATCAGCGCGAGTTCGAACGCTCGACGCTTAGCGCGCTGGCCGTCTACGACCCACTGGAAGAATGGAACCGCCGCGTCTACCACTTCAACTACCGTTTCGACCAATGGGTGTTCCTGCCAGTGGTCGATGGCTATCGCTATATCACGCCGAGTTTCCTGCGTACCGGCGTCAGCAACTTCTTCAATAACCTCGGTGACGTGCCGAACCTGTTGAACAGCTTGCTGCAGTTCAAGGGGCAGCGCTCGATGGAAACCACCGCGCGCCTGCTGCTCAACACCACCGTCGGCATCGCCGGCCTGTGGGACCCGGCCACCGCCATGGGTCTGCCGCGCCAGAGCGAAGACTTCGGCCAGACGCTGGGCTTCTACGGTGTACCCAGCGGCGCCTACTTCGTGTTGCCGATCCTCGGCCCTTCGAACATCCGTGACACCGGCGGCCTGGTGGTGGACTTCAGTGCGGAATCGGCGATCAACTTCCTGAACGTCTCCGAAGTCAGCTCCAACCATCCTGAGGTCTGGCTACTGCGTGGCGTCGACAAGCGCTACCAGACCGGCTTCCGCTATGGCCAGCTGAACTCGCCGTTCGAGTACGAGAAAGTGCGCTACGTGTACACCGAGTCGCGCAAGTTGCAGATCGCCGAGTAATTCATCGGCAACAAAAAAGGCCATTCGATGTGGATCGAATGGCCTTTTTCATGCACGGAATCTCAAACACTACAAGTCAACTGTGGGAGCGAGCCTGCTCGCGAAAGCGGTGTATCAGTCAACATGGACGTTGACTGTTATGGCCTCTTCGCGAGCAGGCTCGCTCCCACATTTAGACAGTGCCCGGCTTCAACCTTTCATTGCTTTCCAGAGCTTGCTGACAACCATCACACCCGCCAACACCACCGCCCCCGCCACAATCCCCGCCACCGCATTCAGCAACGTCGGCACGATAAACCCGGCACCACCCGCACCCGCGCTGACGCTTTCAATCCAGTGATGAACCACCGGCACGCCGTGGGTGAGAATTCCGCCACCCACCAGAAACATCGCCGCCGTGCCGATCACCGACAGGCTTTTCATCATGTACGGCGCCGCACGCAGGATCCCGCCGCCGATACTTTTGGCCATCTGGCCAGGCTTCTGGGTCAGCCACAAACCGAGGTCGTCGAGTTTGACGATGCCGGCCACCAGGCCATACACGCCAATGGTCATGACGATGGCAATGCCCGAAAGCACGATGACTTGTTGGGTCAGCGAGGCATCCGCCACGATGCCGAGGGTGATGGCGATGATTTCTGCAGAGAGAATGAAATCGGTGCGGATGGCGCCTTTGATCTTGTCCTGCTCGAACGCCACCAGATCGACCGCCGGATCAGCCACGGCCTCGACCAGCTCTGCATGCTCGGCCTGGTCTTCAGCCTTGCTGTGCAGGAATTTATGGGCCAGTTTCTCGAAACCTTCGAAACACAGGTACGCGCCGCCGATCATCAACAACGGCGTGACCAGCCACGGAATGAACGCGCTGATGGCCAACGCCGAGGGCACCAGGATCAGCTTGTTGAGAAACGAGCCCTTGGCCACCGCCCACACCACCGGGATTTCCCGCTCGGCACGCACACCGGAAACCTGTTGGGCATTGAGCGCCAGATCGTCGCCGAGCACGCCGGCAGTCTTCTTGGCGGCCATTTTGGTCATCAATGCCACGTCGTCGAGTACCGCGGCAATGTCGTCGATCAGCAACAGCAAACTGCTTCCTGCCATGAATCAGGTTTCCTTCTTGAATGGATGCCGCGCAGCATAACGCGGTCGGGTGCCGCACGGGGCATTCTTGAGCGCCGCGCGAGGCCGGTGCTACCATGCGCAACCGCCAGAACAGGCAAGGAACCCCCTGGTTTATGAGCACTATCCGCGAGCGCAACAAAGAACTGATCCTGCGTGCCGCCAGTGAAGAATTTGCCGACAAGGGCTTCGCTGCGACTAAAACCAGTGACATCGCAGCCAAGGCGGGATTGCCCAAGCCCAACGTCTACTACTACTTCAAATCCAAGGAAAACCTCTACCGCGAGGTCCTGGAAAGCATCATCGAACCGATTCTGCAGGCCTCGACACCGTTCAACGCCGACGGCGTGCCCAGTGAAGTGCTGAGCGGCTACATCCGCTCGAAAATCCGCATCTCCCGCGACCTGCCCTTCGCCTCCAAGGTTTTTGCCAGCGAAATCATGCACGGCGCCCCGCACCTGAGCGCCGATCTGGTTGAACGACTCAACGGCCAGGCCAAGCACAACATCGACTGCATCCAGACCTGGATCGATCGCGCCCAAATTGCCCCGATCGACCCCAATCACCTGATGTTCAGCATCTGGGCCGCGACCCAGACCTATGCCGACTTCGACTGGCAGATTTCCGCGGTGACCGGTAAAGCGAGGCTGGATGAGGCGGATTATGAAGCGGCGGCGCAGACGATTATTCGGTTGGTGCTCAAGGGGTGTGAGCCGGACTGATACACCGCAGCGCGCCCTTCGCGAGCAAGCCCGCTCCCACAGGGTTTTGTGTTGAATGCACATTTATTGATCACTGAAGATCCACTGTGGGAGCCAGCCTGCTGGCGATAGGGGACGACTCGGTTTTGGATCAAACCCAAATAGCATCCCACAGCGGATAGTCGCCAAGCCGCCCTACCAACCCGGCCCGCAATGGGTTAGCCACAATATACCGAGCGACTTTTACCAAATCCTCTTCACGACGCAGCGCTCGATCATGAAAACCTCGCTGCCAAAGACTGACGCCACGACCGGTAGACAGATTCACTGCCTTGGTACTCAACGATTTGGTCCTTTGCATCAGTCCAGCCAGCGAGCCCTGCTGCAACTCGATCAGCCAATGAAAATGATCCGGCATGACGACCCAGGCCAGTGAGTTTGTACAACCTTGGTCCTGCGCAGCGCGAAATTGCGAGACGACTAATCTGCCCAAGGTGAAGTCCTTGAAAACAGGTTCTCGGTCGAGTGTGTTTGTCGTTAAGAGATAGATGCGGCTTTGCTCGGCGTAGCGGCTGATGCGCAAACGGTTTGAAGCAGGTAAATCCAGCATTCCTTTGCCCTTTTAATGATGAAATCAAAAAGAGCCTAGCCTTGTGATGACCGACAGGCGGGGGGCGGATTTTTGGCAGGATGTGTCTGGCAGGCCGCCATCGCCAGCAGGCTGGCTCCCACAGTTTATCTCTGACACTCAGATAATCCCCTGTGGGAGCCAGCCTGCTGGCGATGGCGGTATATCAATCACCCATTAATCAAGCAGTAACCCCCGCATCCGCCCGCAACCCCAGCGCCTCGATCGCACTGATCGCACACTGCTCATCAACATCCGACAAATCGCCGCTGATACCAACAGCCCCCAGCACGTTCCCGTCCTGATCCCGAATCAACACCCCACCCGGTGCCGGCACAACACTGCCCTGCCCCAGACTATTCAAAGCGGCGATAAACGCCGGTCGTTGTTGTGCATCCAGCGCCAGCAGGCGTGAGCCTTTGCCCAGGGCGATGGCGCCCCAGGCTTTGCCGATGGCGATCTGCGGGCGCAGCAGGCTGGCGCCGTCTTCACGCTGCAGGGTGACCAAGTGCCCACCCGCATCCAGTACTGCGATGGTCAATGGAGCCGCCGAGATTGCACGCCCTGCGGAAATAGCCTGATTGGCCAGGTTGACTGCAACTTTCAAGGTTAAAGCGCTCATGGTGCCGTCCTCATTTTGTTATAGGGAAAGCGGTTGGACTGTTTTTTGTTAAGCAGTCCGATGCAACAAATAGAACACAATGAGTTATTTTTTTGTATACAATAATTCTCGAAAAGCGCCACATGCGACGAAAAGCCACAGTAGATCGGGCTTCCGACGAATGAAACGGCCGCTTGAGAAAATGGATTGACCTGCGCCGTCCGCCGTGAATACACTCTGCGCAAAGCCACTTGTATACAATTACAAAACGTAAGAGGCACCAAAACCATGAGCAAAATGAGAGCAATCGAAGCCGCCGTTCTGGTGATGCGCCGTGAAGGGGTTGATACCGCTTTTGGCATCCCGGGCGCCGCGATCAACCCGCTGTACTCCGCCTTGCAGAAGGTCGGTGGCATCGATCACGTCCTCGCTCGCCACGTTGAAGGCGCCTCGCACATGGCCGAGGGCTACACCCGCACCAAGGCCGGCAACATCGGCGTGTGCATCGGCACTTCCGGACCTGCCGGTACCGACATGGTCACCGGGCTCTACAGCGCCTCGGCCGACTCGATCCCGATTCTTTGCATTACCGGCCAGGCCCCCCGCGCCCGTATGCATAAGGAAGACTTCCAGGCTGTCGACATCACCGCGATCGTCAAACCAGTGACCAAGTGGGCAACCACCGTCATGGAGCCGGGCCAGGTGCCTTACGCGTTCCAGAAAGCCTTCTACGAAATGCGCTCCGGCCGTCCGGGTCCGGTGCTGATCGATCTGCCGTTCGACGTGCAGATGGCTGAAATCGAATTCGACATCGACGCCTATGAACCACTGCCGCTGGCCAAGCCAACCGCTAACCGCGTGCAAATCGAGAAGGCCCTGGCCATGCTCGATCAGGCCGAGCGTCCGTTGTTGGTGGCCGGTGGCGGCATCATCAATGCCGACGCCAGCGAATTGCTGGTCGAGTTCGCCGAGCTGACCGGTATTCCGGTGGTCCCGACCCTGATGGGCTGGGGCACGATCCCGGACGATCACCCATTGATGGTCGGCATGGTCGGCCTGCAAACCTCGCACCGCTACGGCAACGCGACGATGCTCAAATCCGACCTGGTGTTGGGTGTCGGTAACCGCTGGGCCAACCGTCACACCGGTTCGATCGACGTTTACACCGAAGGCCGCAAGTTCATTCACGTCGACATCGAACCGACCCAGATCGGCCGCGTGTTCACCCCGGACCTGGGCATCGTGTCCGACGCCGCTGCCGCGCTGACCGTGTTCATCGAAGTCGCTCGCGAATGGCAAGCCGCCGGCAAGCTGAAAAACCGCAGTGCCTGGTTGCAAGACTGCCAGCAGCGCAAATCCAGCCTGCAGCGCAAGACTCACTTCGACAACGTGCCGGTCAAGCCGCAGCGGGTTTACGAAGAGATGAACCAGGTGTTCGGCAAAGACACGTGCTACGTCAGCACCATCGGCCTGTCGCAGATTGCCGGCGCGCAGTTCCTGCACGTCTACAAACCGCGTCACTGGATCAACTGCGGTCAGGCCGGCCCGTTGGGCTGGACCATTCCGGCAGCGCTGGGCGTGGTCAAGGCTGATCCGACCCGCAAGGTCGTGGCACTGTCGGGCGACTATGACTTCCAGTTCATGATCGAAGAACTGGCGGTGGGTGCGCAGTTCAAGCTGCCGTACATCCACGTGGTGGTGAACAACTCGTACCTGGGGCTGATTCGTCAGGCTCAGCGCGGTTTCGACATGGACTACTGCGTACAACTGTCCTTCGACAACCTCAATGCGCCGGAACTCAACGGTTACGGTGTCGACCACGTCGCAGTCGCCGAAGGTCTGGGCTGCAAGGCGCTGCGTGTGTTCGAACCGGGCCAGATCCAGCCTGCCCTGCGCAGGGCTCAGGAGCTGATCGAAGAGTTCAAGGTGCCGGTGATCGTCGAGATTATTCTGGAGCGTGTGACCAACATTTCCATGGGCACCGAGATCAACGCCGTCAACGAATTCGAAGACCTGGCGCTGGTCGGCAACGATGCGCCGACTGCAATTTCGCTGCTGGATTGACCCGGTCTGGCCCCCTCTCCCCCCGGGAGAGGGCTGGGGTGAGGGAAAGGTTTTGCGGCGCTCGCATTATCGGGATCAGACTTCAGATTCCCCCTCACCCTAACCCTCTCCCCCAGGAGAGGGGACTGATCGCGTTTAGCCGGGCCATCTGTATTTAATCTGCACGAGGAGACCACCATGCCGCGTTTCGCAGCCAACCTGTCCATGCTGTTCACCGAGCAGGATTTTCTTGCCCGTTTTGAAGCTGCCGCCAAGGCCGGCTTCAGTGGTGTCGAATACCTGTTCCCTTACGATTTCAGCTCTGCCGAGATCAAAGCCAAGCTCGATGCCAATGGCTTGACCCAGGTGCTGTTCAACCTGCCGGCCGGTGACTGGGCCAAGGGCGAGCGCGGTATCGCGTGCCTGCCGGATCGGGTTGAAGAGTTCCGCGCCGGTGTCGACCTGGCGATTGCCTATGCGAAAGTGTTGGGCAACACCCAGGTCAACTGCCTGGCCGGTATTCGTCCACAAGGCGTCGACGATGCCACCGTGGAAAAAACCTTTGTCGCCAACCTCAAGTACGCCGCCGACAAGCTGCAAGCGGCGGGCATCAAACTGGTGATGGAAGCGATCAACACCCGCGACATTCCGGGCTTCTACCTGAACAACACGGCGCAAGCCCTGTCGATTCGCGAACAGGTCGGCAGCGCCAACCTGTTCCTGCAATACGACATCTACCACATGCAAATCATGGAGGGCGACCTGGCCCGCACCATGGCTGCGCACCTGGGCGAGATCAACCACATCCAGTTGGCCGACAACCCTGGGCGCAACGAACCGGGCACCGGTGAGATCAACTACCGCTTCCTGTTCGAACACCTGGACCGCATCGGTTATCAGGGTTGGGTTGGCTGCGAATACAAGCCGCTGACCACCACCGAGGCAGGTCTAGGCTGGCTTAAAACCCATAACGCGATCTGATCGAACACATTCACCCCTGTAGGAGCTGCCGAAGGCTGCGATCTTTTGATTTTAAAAACCTGAAGATCAAAAGATCGCAGCCTTCGGCAGCTCCTACGGCTGTTTATAAAAACAAGAGGATTTTCTCATGGCTAAAATCGGATTTATCGGCACCGGCATCATGGGCCACCCAATGGCGTTGAACCTGCAGAAAGCCGGTCACAGCCTGTTCCTGTCGGCGCACCACGACGCTGCGCCTGCTGACCTGATTGCCGGTGGCGCCGTCGCCCTGGCGAACCCGAAAGAAGTCGCGCAAGAAGCCGAATTCATCATCGTCATGGTGCCGGATACCCCGCAGGTCGATGACGTGCTGTTCCGTGCCGACGGTGTTGCGGCCGGTGTTGGCAAAGGCAAAGTCGTGATCGACATGAGCTCGATCTCGCCAACCGCCACCAAAGCCTTCGCTGCCAAAATCAACGAAAAAGGCGCTCAGTACCTCGACGCGCCAGTGTCCGGCGGTGAAGTCGGCGCCAAGGCCGCGACCCTGAGCATCATGGTCGGCGGTGAGGCTGATGCCTTCGAACGCGTTCTGCCGCTGTTCCAGGCGATGGGCAAGAACATCACCCTGGTGGGCGGCAACGGCGACGGTCAAACCGCCAAAGTGGCGAACCAGATCATCGTGGCGCTGAACATCCAGGCCGTGGCCGAAGCCCTGCTGTTTGCGTCGAAAAACGGTGCCGATCCCGCCAAGGTGCGCGAAGCACTGATGGGCGGCTTCGCATCCTCGAAGATCCTCGAAGTGCACGGCGAGCGCATGATCAAAGGCACCTTCGACCCAGGCTTCCGCATCAGCCTGCACCAGAAAGACCTGAACCTGGCCCTGGCCGGCGCGCGCGAGTTGGGCATCAACCTGCCGAACACCGCCAACACCCAGCAAGTGTTCAGCACCTGCGCAGCGATCGGTGGCAGCAACTGGGACCACTCAGCGCTGATCAAGGGCCTGGAACACATGGCGAATTTCTCGATTCGCGATAAGTAAGCAAGCCCCGCACAAAACTTTGTGGGAGCGAGCCTGCTCGCGAAAGCGGCTTCACATTCAACATCTATGTTGGCTGACACGCAGCATTCGCGAGCAGGCTCGCTCCCACAGGGGCCGCATCAAACCCAATAACAAGAAATCCGGGAGCCCGCCATGTCGGTCAATCCGCAACAATTCCTGCGCGAGCTGTTTGCCACAGCCATCGACGCGGCCCATCCGCAGCAAGTCCTCGAAGCCCATTTACCTGCCGATCGCAGCGGTCGGGTGATCGTCATCGGCGCCGGCAAAGCCGCGGCGGCCATGGCCCAAGTGGTGGAACGTTGCTGGCTGGGTGAAGTATCAGGTTTAGTGGTGACGCGTTATGGTCACGGCGCCCCGTGTGAAAAAATCGAAGTGGTCGAAGCCGCTCACCCGGTGCCCGATGCTGCCGGTCTGGCGGTCGCCAAACGCGTGTTGGAACTGGTCAGCAACCTGACCGAAGACGACCGTGTGATCTTCCTGCTCTCGGGCGGTGGCTCTGCCCTGCTGGCGTTGCCCGCGGCCGGCATCACCCTGGCCGACAAGCAGTCGATCAACAAAGCCCTGCTCAAATCCGGCGCCACCATTGGCGAGATGAATTGCGTACGCAAACACCTCTCGGCGATCAAGGGCGGCCGCCTTGGCAAAGCCTGCTGGCCTGCCACTGTTTATACCTATGCGATTTCCGATGTACCGGGCGACCTCGCCACGGTCATCGCCTCCGGTCCCACCGTGGCCGACCCGAGCACCTCCGCCGAAGCCCTGGCGATCCTCAAACGCTACGCCATTGAAGTCCCGGCCTCGGTGCGCAACTGGCTGCAGAGCCCCGAATCAGAGACAGTCAAACCCGGCGACCCTAGCCTGGCGCGCAGTCACTTCCAGTTGATCGCTCGCCCACAACAGTCGCTTGAAGCCGCTGCGGTGAAAGCGCGTCAGGCCGGTTTCAGCCCGCTGATCCTTGGCGACCTGGAGGGCGAATCCCGCGAAGTGGCCAAGGTTCACGCCGGTATCGCCCGTCAGGTCGTGCTGCACGGTCAACCATTGGCGGCGCCCTGCGTAATCCTCTCGGGCGGTGAAACCACCGTCACCGTGCGCGGCAATGGCCGTGGCGGACGCAACGCCGAATTCCTGCTGAGCCTGACCGACTGCCTCAAAGGCCTGCCCGGCGTCTATGCGCTGGCCGGCGACACCGATGGCATCGATGGCTCCGAAGACAACGCCGGCGCAATCATGACCCCGGACAGCTACATCCGCGCCGCCGTCCTCGGCCTGAGCGCCAGCGACGAGTTGGACAACAACAATGGCTACGGCTATTTCGAGGCGCTGGACGCGCTGATCGTCACTGAACCGACCCGCACCAACGTCAACGACTTCCGTGCCATCCTGATTCTCGAGAGCCCTAAAAATGACGCCTGACAAGAAGGTCAAAATCCTCGCCACCCTCGGTCCTGCCACTCACGGGATCGACGACATCCGTGAACTGGTGCAGGCCGGGGTCAACATCTTTCGCCTGAACTTCAGCCACGGCGATCACGCCGACCACGCTCAGCGCTACCAGTGGATTCGTGAAGTCGAGCGGCAGCTGAATTATCCACTGGGCATTCTGATGGACCTGCAAGGCCCGAAACTGCGGGTCGGCAAGTTCGCTCAGGGCAAGGTGCAATTGCATCGCGGTCAGGCGCTGCGTCTGGATCTTGACCCGACGCCGGGGGACGAGCGCCGGGTCAACCTGCCTCACCCGGAAATCATCGCGGCGCTCGAACCGGGCATGGACCTGCTACTGGATGACGGCAAGCTGCGACTTCGCGTGGTGACAAAGTACTCCGACGCCATCGACACCACGGTGCTGAATGGTGGCGAGCTGTCGGATCGCAAAGGCGTGAACGTACCGCAAGCGGTGCTGGAACTGAGCCCGCTGACCGCCAAGGATCGTCGTGATCTGAGCTTCGGTCTGGAGCTGGGTGTGGACTGGGTCGCGCTGTCGTTTGTGCAGCGCCCGGAAGACATCCGCGAGGCGCGCGAGCTGATCGGCGACAAAGCGTTCTTGATGGCCAAGATCGAGAAGCCTTCGGCCGTGACGCAACTGCGCGAAATCGCTGAGTTGAGCGATGCGATCATGGTTGCTCGCGGTGACCTGGGCGTGGAAGTGCCGGCCGAAAGCGTGCCGCAGATTCAGAAAAACATCATCACCATCTGCCGTCAGCTCGGCAAACCGGTGGTGGTGGCGACGCAGATGCTGGAGTCAATGCGCTTCTCCCCTGCCCCGACCCGTGCCGAGGTGACCGATGTTGCCAACGCCGTGGCCGAAGGTGCGGATGCGGTGATGCTGTCGGCGGAAACCGCGTCCGGTGAGTACCCGCTGGAAGCTGTGCAGATGATGAGCAAAATCATTCGCCAAGTGGAAAACGGCCCGGACTATCAGGCGCAACTGGACGTCAGCCGGCCTAAGGCTGAAGCGACTGTTTCCGATGCGATCAGCTGCGCGATTCGTCGCATCAGCAATGTGCTGCCGGTGGCGGTGCTGGTGAATTACAGCGAGTCCGGCACCTCGAGTTTGCGTGCGGCGCGGGAACGGCCAACGGTGCCGATCCTCAACCTGACGCCGAACCTGCAAACCGCTCGCCGTCTGACGGTGGCGTGGGGCGTGCACTCGGTGGTCAATGATCGGCTGCGGCAGGTGGATGAGGTGTGCTCGACGGCGCTGGAGATTGCCCAGGCGCAGGGCATGGCCAAGCGCGGGGACACGTTATTGATCACTGCGGGTGTGCCGTTTGGGCAGCCGGGGTCGACTAACTCCTTGCGTATCGAGACGTTGATCTAGAGCGCCCATACCGGTCTCATCGCCAGCAGGCTGGCTCCCACATTGGTTTTGTGTCGATCACGGAATCAAGACTGAACTGAGATTCAGTGTGGGAGCCAGCCTGCTGGCGATCAGCCGGGGTCGCGCTCGACCGACTCGCTCCCTTTGTCTTTCAGAACTGCCATGCCTGCCAACCACTTCAACACCCACTGCCCCGATTGGGCGACTGCCCTGTTCAACGGCTTCAGCCAGATCTTCCTCCAGCGCAACCCGCTGTGCGGTCTGCTGTGCCTGTTGGCGATTCTTTTCACCGCACCCGCCCTGCTCGGCGGTGCGCTGCTGGGCGGAGTCGCCGGGTTGCTCACCGCGCAACGACGCGGTTACGCCAAGGCCGATCGCCAGGCAGGTCTGTTCAGTTACAACGGTGTCTTGCTCGGCTTGCTGCTGAGCCTGTATTTCCCCTGGTCCGCGCTGTTGCCGCCGCTGATCATTGCTGCGGGCGGACTCAGCGCGATGATCACTCAACAATGGCTCAAGCGCGTCCGGGTCAGCCAATACCTGCCTGCCTATACGGCACCCTTCGTGGGGCTGGGCTGGTTGCTGCTGTGCTTCGCCACGCCCTCGACAAATGCGCACTTGATCGAAATCAATACGCTGAACATGCTCGCCGCACCACTGAAAGGCCTCGGCCAGGTGATGTTCCTCGGTCATCCGCTGGCCGGTGCGATGATTGCCGTGGGTTTGCTGATCGCTGATCGCCGCGCATTCTGCTGGGCGTTGTTGGCGTCTGTCGCAGGCATGGGCTGGAGCCTGCTACATCACGACTTCTACACCGCATTGATCGGCCTCGGTGGCTATAACGCCGTACTCGCCGCCCTCGCCTTCAGCTCGCAGCGCCAGAAGCCTTGGCTGCCGCTGGTCGGTATTACATCAGCGCTGTTGCTGACGCCGGTGTTTGCCGCCATCGGTCTGCCAACGCTGACCGCGCCGTTCATCCTCGCCTGCTGGCTGATCCGCACGGTTGTTCAAATGCTCGGCAAGACCACTGTCGCCCGTACGCCTTGCACTCTGGAGGAGAATCAACCTAGGCTGCGCTGATTCTCGGTTCAGGCGTTTTCCATGGACAGCAGCAAAAACTGGCGTGAAGAGCTTTACGTCATGGTTTTCCAGAGCGACACAGTGGCCGGGCGGCGTTTCGACGGCATCCTGTTGTTGATCATCCTCGCCAGCATTGTGATCGTGATGCTCGACAGCATCGATTCCATTCACCAGAACTACGCCAACGTGCTGGCGTACATCGAGTGGGGCTTTACGGTCATCTTCGCCATCGAATACGGCCTGCGACTGTACTGTTCGCCCAAGCCGTTGCGCTACGCGTTCAGCTTCTATGGACTGGTGGATTTGCTGGCGATCGTGCCCGGCATTCTTGCGTTGTATTACGCCGATGCGCAGTACCTGCTGATTATCCGGATCATTCGGATGCTGCGGATTTTCCGCGTGCTCAAGCTCAGCCCGTACCTCAAGCAAGCCAACTATCTGATGTCCGCATTGCGCGGCAGCAAGCAGAAGATCGTGGTGTTTCTGGTCAGCGTCTGCACCCTGGTGACGGTGTTCGGTACGCTGATGTACGTGATCGAAGGCCCGGAGCACGGTTTCACCAGCATTCCCAAAGGCATCTATTGGGCTATCGTCACGCTGACCACCGTGGGCTTCGGCGACATCGTGCCGAAGACACCGCTGGGTCAGGTAATTTCGTCGCTGGTGATGATCACCGGTTACTCGATCATCGCCGTGCCGACGGGAATTTTCACCGCCGAACTGGCCAACGCGATGCGCGGCGAACAACTGCAACACGACTGCCCGGTGTGCAATAAAAACAGCCACGAACATGGGGCGGCGTTCTGCTCCCGATGCGGGAATGCGTTATTTAATAAAATGGAATAAGTAAAGTACTTTTTAATCTTTAAAGGACTATGTGAGCCCCGTTATAGTCGCTGGCTAAACGGTGGCAACACCTCTTCGATGACTGGCAATTAACCCGTAGGAGCTGCCGCAGGCTGCGATCTTTTGATCTTGAAGAATCAACATCAAAAGATCGCAGCCTGCGGCAGTTCCTACAAAGAACAAGGACTGCGCAGTGAAAAAAATCTTTGGCGCCTCACTTCTGGCTGCTGGTCTGGCTCTGTCCAGCGTGGCTCAGGCCGCACCGACCCTGCTTAACGTTTCCTACGACGTGATGCGCGATTTCTACAAGGACTACAACACTGCCTTCCAGAAACACTGGCAAGCCGAGCACAACGAAAACATCACCCTGCAGATGTCCTTTGGCGGCTCCAGCAAACAGGCGCGTTCGGTGATCGATGGCCTGCCGGCTGACGTCATCACCATGAACATGGCCACCGACATCAACGCCCTGGCGGACAACGGCAAACTGATCCCGGACAACTGGGTCACCCGCCTGCCGAACAACAGCGCGCCGTTCACCTCAGCCACCGTGTTCATCGTCCGCAAAGGCAACCCGAAAGCCCTGAAAGACTGGCCCGACTTGCTCAAGGACGGTGTGCAGGTGATCGTGCCAAACCCGAAAACGTCGGGTAACGGCCGCTACACCTACCTCTCGGCCTGGGGTTATGTGCTGAAAAACGGTGGTGACGAAAACAAAGCCAAAGACTTCGTCGGCAAGCTGTTCAAACAAGCGCCGGTGCTCGACACCGGTGGCCGCGCAGCCACTACGACCTTCATGACCAACCAGATTGGTGACGTGCTGGTGACCTTCGAAAACGAAGCGGAAATGATTGCCCGTGAATTTGGTCGTGATCAGTTCGAAGTCATTTACCCAAGCGTCTCCGCCGAAGCCGAGCCGCCGGTGTCGGTGGTCGACAAAACCGTCGACAAGAAAGGCACTCGCGCTGCGGCCGAGGAATATTTGAAGTACCTGTGGTCACCGGAAGGTCAGGAGATTGCGGCGGCGAACTACCTGCGTCCGCGTGATCCGGCGGTGCTGGCCAAATACACCGATCGTTTCCCGAAAGTGGATTTCCTGTCGGTAGAGAAGACCTTTGGTGACTGGCGGACCGTGCAGAAGACTCACTTCAATGATGGTGGGATCTTTGATCAGATTTATGCGCAGTAAAGGCTGAAGCTCAATGAAAAAGGCGACCTGAGAAGGTCGCCTTTTTTGTGGTCGAACACAAAACTCGTGTTCGCTGAAGATCCCCTGTGGGAGTGAGCCTGCTCGCGATGACATTTATCCATTCGATAAATTTGTTGCCTGACACGCCGCTATCGCGAGCAGGCTCGCTCCCACAGGGTTTGCGCCAAGCAGTTACATCGGCGGTGTCACACCATCCTTGCCGGCCGAAATCGACTGAGCCGTCAGCGTCCCGTCGGCACTCTGCGTCACAAACGTCACGATCTTCACGCCCACCTTCAGCAAGCTGCGATCCCCCGGCATCAGATTGACGATCGGCACATCCTCCGGCACCAGAATCTTCTGCTGGCCGCCCTTGTAGTTGACGGTCAAGACCCGGCCATTGCTGACCACCAGATCGCCCACGCTGCCATTGGTCATGCTGCTGCCCTTGGCCAGATCGAAGGGCCGATGGCCATCGCCGCTGCCGGCCAGTTCCGGTGGGAAGACGTGGACTTCCAGTGCCTTGAGGGTTCCGTCCTCCTGCGGTATGGCAGCCGAACCGATGTAGCTGCCAGGTTTGATGTCTTCGATATTGGACAGGGTGACGGCGCGGACTTTGGTGTCTTTGGTCAGGTTGATGTCCACGTTTTCACCACTGTTGACGTGGACTTTCAGCACGTCGGGACTGACGCCGGTGATTTCGCCGCGAACGCCGATGCGCATGCCCGGCGCGTCGGCGGCCTGGGCGAGACCTGCCGTGAACAAGGTGATCAAGCTAATGGCTGAAGCGCCGCGAATCAGGTGACGGAACATCGCATTCATGGAAGTGCCTTCCGGTTATGAAACGTGAGGAGAGAACATAAGCACGCTATCGAACAGGATGTAAGTGAATGTATCATCGGACCTCAATGTTTTGACGCAAGGTTCCTCGACGGACATCACACACGTCCGTCACTCATTCCGCAAAGGAATGATTGCTATCACTCCAAGCCCCCTTCTGCCCATTCCGATAGCCCTTTAGCCTGCGCGCATTCTCTTTTGCTCAGCGAGACCCGTTATGAACCCAGCTACCCAAGTGCCCCACGGCACCGCAACAATGACCCGAGGCATGGTGCTGCTGTTTGCCTTCTGCTGCGGCGCCATCGTTGCCAACATCTACTACGCGCAACCGATCATCGGCCTGATCGCGCCGGACATCGGCCTGACCAGCACCATGGCCAGCCTGATCGTTTCGCTGACCCAGATCGGTTATGCGTTGGGTTTGTTTTTCCTGGTGCCGCTGGGTGATTTGCTGGAAAACCGCCGATTGATGATCATCACTACCGTGGTGGCGATTGCCAGTCTATTGGGTGCAGCGTTCACCGATCAGCCAAACGTGTTTCTGCTGATTTCGTTGTTGGTGGGGTTCAGTTCGGTGTCGGTTCAGATCCTGATTCCACTGGCCGCGCACTTGGCACCGGAAGAGTCTCGCGGCCGTGTGGTCGGCGGGATCATGGGCGGTTTGCTGTTGGGGATTCTGTTGGCGCGACCGGTGTCCAGCGTGGTGGCTGACCACTTCGGCTGGCGCGCGATGTTTGTGATTGCGGCGGTGTTGATGGCGGTAATCAGCATCGTGCTGGCGCTGACGATTCCCAAGCGTCAGCCTGATCACAGCGCTTCTTATGGTCAGTTGCTGGGGTCTCTGTGGACCCTGTTGCGTCAACAACCGGTGTTGCGTCAGCGCGCGTTTTATCAGGGCTGCATGTTCGCCACGTTCAGCCTGTTCTGGACCGCCGTGCCGCTGGAACTGGCGCGCAATCATGGCTTGTCGCAAACCCAGATCGCGATCTTCGCCCTGGTCGGGGCCATCGGCGCCATCGCCGCCCCCATTGCCGGTCGACTGGCCGATGCCGGCCACACTCGCATTGCTTCACTGCTGGCCCTGCTGTTCGCCAGCCTGAGCTTCCTGCCCGCCTTCATCCACCCGGCCTACAGCGTCATCGGCCTCGCGGTCACCGGTGTGGTGCTCGACTTCTGCGTACAAATGAACATGGTCCTCGGCCAACGCGCGGTCTACGCCCTCGACGCCAAAAGCCGCAGCCGCCTGAATGCGCTGTACATGACCAGCATCTTCATCGGTGGTGCGTTTGGTTCTTCGGTGGCCAGTGCGGTGTATGAACACGGTGGCTGGTTGTGGATCGTGATTGTGGGCAGTGCGTTTCCGCTGCTGGCGTTGTTGCGGTTCTTGAGTGTCTCAGAGAAGCGTTCGTTGGCCACGGCTTAAGGCGCCAAACATTTTGCCGGATCGCCGCCCGGACAAGCCTCTCTCCTGCCAAGGGGTGCGGCTTGCCCGGATTGATGTGTAGCAGATTTTCCGCGCCTCAAATCTTCAACATCCCCCAACCTCTGCCTGCAAATTCCGGATTGTCCCGATGTTTGTTTACTGACGTTGGCAATGGGATCTGCAAACCTTCCGCTCGTATCTTTTGTAGCAAGGTCTGCACGATTTCGATGGCTGCGTCATACGCCTCCTCAAACGTAGCACCAGCGGTCACCGCACCCGGGATGTCAGGTATTTCAATACCGGGTGCAGTTCTCTCATCTCCCCACTCGATAATGATTGGATAGTGCACAGCGGTTCCTCCAGCGAAGCATCAGCTTAATGAAGCGCCACTCGACCATAGATACCGGACAGGGTCAGTTCACGTTGTTTTTCAGGATGTGAAAGCCCCCATTCCAGTGCGTTATGTTATCGGTCAGGATGGCTTGATCCGTTACGCCGAGGTCAACCCGGATTACACTCAGCGTCCTGAGCCTGACGCGATGCTGGATGCGATTCGCGGCTGAACAGATCAAATGACGCCTGACCCGCGGCATGTTCTTTCAAGGAGTGTGCAATGACCCGACGTACCTTTCTCATCACCGGTGCCAGCAAAGGCATCGGCCGCGCGGTCGCCGAGCACCTGGACCGCGCGGGTCATCGGGTGGTCGGAATCGCCCGATCGCCCGACCTGAGCTTTCCCGGCATTCTGTTTCCGCTGGATCTGAGCGACAGGGCACTGACTCAGGAAGTGCTGGCGGATCTGGCCAGGACTTATGAGTTCGACGGGCTGGTGAATAACGTCGGTCTGGTGCGCCCGCAGGTACTGGGCGAAATCGACCTCGACACGTTCGACGATGTGATGCGGGTCAACCTGCATTCGGCCTTACAAGCTACTCAGGCACTGCTGCCGAACATGCGCGCCAAGGCCTGGGGTCGGGTGGTCAATATTTCCAGCCTGACCGTGCTGGGTATCACGCAGCGCACTGCATACGCCGCGGCCAAAGCGGCGTTAATCAGCTTCACGCGATCCTGGGCGCTGGAACTGGCGCAAACCGGCGTGACGGTAAACGCCGTGGCCCCGGGCCCGACCGAAACCGAACTATTTCGCGCCAACAACCCGCCAGGCAGTGAGGGTGAAGCGCGTTATCTGGCCGGTGTACCGATGGGTCGGTTGGGGCAGCCGCAAGAGATCGCTGCGGCGATTGCGTTTTTGTTGTCCGAGCAGAGCGGGTTTATCACCGGGCAAACCTTGTTTGTCGACGGTGGGTCTTCGATAGGCAAAGCGGCTTTCTGAGCTGAACATTGATCAAAACAAGGACTGTAGATGGATCGCCTCGCCGCAATGGAAACTTTCGTCTACGTGGTGGAAACCGGCTCCTTTTCCGCCGCTGCCCGGCGCTTGAATATCGGCCAGCCCGCCGTCTCGAAAGCTATCGCGCATTTGGAGGCGCGCCTCGCGGTCAGGCTGCTGTTGCGCTCGACCCGAGGCCTGACACCCACCGAAGCTGGCCTGGCCTTTTTCGAACGGTCCAAGCGTGCCATCGAAGAAGCGGACGAGGCTGACAATGCCGCTCGCGGTGCCGCCAGCGGCCTGACCGGCAACCTGCGTATCTGCGCTGCCGTGACCTTTGGCCGACTGCACATCGTTCCGCACCTCGGGCCCTTCCTCGATCAGAACCCGGACTTGAACATCGATTTGATGCTGGACGATCGCAACGTCAATCTGGTGGAAGAAGGCGTCGACATCGCCCTGCGCATGGGCGCCTTGAGCGACTCCGGCCTCACCGCCCGCAAGATCGCCGAGTGTCGGCGCATGGTGCTGGGCACGCCCGCCTATTTCGAAAAACATGGCGACCCCACCTGCCCAGCCGATTTGAGTAAACACCAAGCAGTCATCTACACCTTGGGCGGTGGTGCCAGTTGGCAATTCCGCAACGGTACAGATGATCAGTCAGTCACCATCAGCGGGCGAATCCGCGTCAACGCCGCCGAAGGTCTGCGTGCAGCCGTGCTCGCCCATCAAGGGCTGACCATGGCATCCGAATGGATGTTTGCACCGGAACTGGCCAACGGCGCGGTCAGGGAAGTAATGAAGGATTGGACGTTGCCGAATCAGGACCTTTGGGCGGTGTTTCCCACGGGCAAAATGGCCAGTGCAAAGGCTCGGGCGTTTGTGGAGTATGTGCAGGGGTTGCTGGCCAAGGAGGCCTGAAACCTATTCGTTTCGTTTATTGCGATTTTCGTTTGATTCGAATAGCCTTCCAGCATTGTTTCTTCAGAATGTCGGAAACCATCATGTCGCCAGTCATCCAACCACCGATCAATCTACCCATGGAGCGCGAAGTACAGGCTGCTATCGAAGGCCAACGCGCTCTGGCTGCCTACCTCGCCACTCAATTCGAAACTCAGCACATCCAGATCTTCGACGAGCAGAATGAAGCTCATACTGTCGAATTACCCACCTCAGCCCTCAGGTTGCTGGTCGACATTCTGGCTGAGCTAGCCGCGGGCAACGCCGTCAAAGTGGTCCCGGTTCACGCCGAATTGACCACCCAGGAAGCCGCCGACCTGCTTAACGTCTCACGTCCGCACCTGATCAAACTGCTGGAATCCGGCGAGTTGTCCTACCACAAAACCGGCAAGCACCGACGTGTGCGCTTTGCCGATTTGATGGACTATAAAAACCGGCGCGACACTGCCAGCGAGCAAGCAATGACGCTTCTCGCTGAGCAGGCACAAGCGTTAAGGACAGGATACGAGTGAGGCACTCCTCTTTTACCGCTCTATATGACGCATGTGTTCTTTACCCCGCGCCCCTGAGAGATTTTCTGATGTGGCTCGCGCTTTCCTGACGTTTTAGAGCGAAATGGTCGTTGGAGATACACAACGAATGGAAACGCAATCTCCTGAAAAACCGTCCGGATCTAACCGTCGAGCAACTGGATCGCACGTCCGAACTGATGGATCAGGGATTACCCGACGCTTGTGTCACAGGATACGAAGACCTGATCGAAGGGCTGATGCTGCCAGATATCGATGATCGACATGTGCTGGCAGCCGCCATTCGCTGTAACGCCAGCGTCATCGTCACGTTCAATCAGAGAGACTTCCCCGGTGAAGCATTGGGCCCTTTCGGTATCGAGGCTCAGCATCCTGACGAGTTCGTCGACAACCTCTTCAACCTCGACCCGGCGGCAGTGATCGCGGCGGCGCAACGCCAACGCAAGCAACTGAAAATGCCACCGATGAATGTCAGCAGCTATCTTGATCTTCTGTTGCGCCAAGGCCTGGTTCAGTCGAGCAAGGCATTGACCGAATACCGCGCCATTCTCTAAACGACTTTCTCAGACTCTAAAAAGCAAAACGGCGATCCAAGGATCGCCGTTTCTGTTTACTGCCCGAATTGTCGTCCCAACCCGCCCGGCACGCCATGGATGTCGGTCTCTTCCCATGGCCCGTCCGGGCTGATCGATCGGCTCCAGCCGTTGTCCCAGCGATAGTACGTGCGCTGGCGGTAGAAGGTGTTGGTCTGATCATCGAGTACGTACACGCCGAGCTTGGCATCCCAATGGCTGTTGCCTCCCGGTGGCGGCGCGAAGCTCGCGGAGGTGCGTGGCAGCGGTTTGGCGGGCTTGGCCGGAATGCTCGGCTTGCCCGGTGTCGGTGTCGGGGACGGCGTCGGACGCGGCTGCGACGGCGGAATCGGTGGCAGCCGTTCAGGCTGCTGCGGTTGGACCACGCAAGCGCTTAACCCCAAAACCATACTGAGCAGGGTGATACGAGCGATGACGGTCATAGTGGCGTTTCCTGTCATTTGTCCGGGCTGTCGATGGTCAGTGTTTGCTGCGTCGTGGTGCTGCTGGCCAGAGGCTGGCTGCGACCGATCCATTCGCCGGCAGTGGGTTGGCCGGCGCGGGAGATGCGCGCAACCAGTTGGACTTCAGGGAAGTTCGACAGTTTCAACTGCGGCATCATTGCGTCGGCGTCGCCCAGCTCGACGGTCGCCGGCAAGTCGGCCACGGTCAGGCGCTTGGCGGCCAATGGCGCAGGAGGCCCTGCGGTGGCGCGGGCGAAGATGAATACGCTGTCGCCCGGCTGGACCTTGGCTTTCAGCTCTGGTGCCAGATCCACTCGCACCTTGAGCAGTGCCGCCACCTTGGCGGCGGGCGCCTGGGCCACCTTGCCGCCGCTGGCTTCGAGTTTCTCGGTAGCCCGAGTAATGCCGCCTTGCAGCGCGGCGCGGGAACTGTCCTCCGGTGGCAGTTGCACCAGCAGGCGATTCCAGTAGTCGATGGCGTCCTGATAACGCTGGCTTTCAAAGGCAGCAATACCGAGCAAGCCAAGACTGGTGACTTCTTTCGGATCGGCTTTGAGTGCTTCATCGGTCAGGGCCTGAACCTTGTCAGACCACTTCTTGCCGTCGGCGAAGTACTGGGCCTGCGCCCATTGGCCCAACAGCTCCGGCTGACGACCGGCGAGGGTCACCGTGCGTTCGAAGATCTTCGCCGCATCGCCAGGGCGATCCTGAGCCATGTAAGTGCGACCGAGGAAATACAGGCCTTCAGCCGAATCCGGCTGAGCCGCGACCGCGCGCTCCAGGCGACGGGTCATCTCTTCCATCGACTGTGGCGCCTGGGAGAACTCACGGGTCAGTTCGACCTTGTCGCTCGCCCCAAAATGCAGATACAGGCCAAGACCCAGCACCGGCACCAGAATCGCCGCCAGCAAGGGCCACGGTTTGCCCAGGCGGGACACGCGTGGCGCCTCGACGCCTTCAGTGTCGGCGAGCAATTCACGGGCGGCTTCGGCGCGACCGGTGTCCATTTGCGTGGCGTCGAGAACGCCCTCTTCCTGCTGAGTCTGCAACTCAGCCACGCGCTCCTGATACAGCGCGACGTTCAGGGCCGTACGATCCTCTTCAAGCTGGGCGCGACGACCACGCAGGACGGGAATCAGCAGAAAACTCAGGGCAACCAGAAGTAGCAGACCTGCAGCGAGCCAGAAATCAATCATTCTTGGTTTTATCCAACAGGTGGTCGAGGCGCTCACGCTCCTCGGCGGAAAGCTCATCCTTGGTGTCAGCGCGTTGCACGCGACGACGGCGGACGATCACGGCGATGATCAAAAAACCGCCCAGCAGCAGGCCGGCAGGGCCGAACCAGAGCACAGCAGTCTTGGCGTTCAGAGCGGGTTTGTAGCGGACGAAATCACCGTAGCGGTCGACCATGAAATCGATGATCTGCTGGTTGTCCTTGCCCTCGCCGAGCATGCGAAAAATCTCTTTGCGCAGGTCAGCGGCGATCGGTGCATTGGAATCGGCAATGTCTTGATTCTGACACTTGGGGCAACGCAGCTCTTTGGTCAGCTCGCGAAAACGCTCGCGATCACCTTCTTTGGCGAACTCGTAGGTGTCGATGGCCGCGTGCGCCACGCCGGCCATGCTCAAACCCAATACCGCGGCGGCTATCCAGCGCTTCATGGCTTGGCCTCATCAACCAGCGCCTGATATTTGGCCGCCAGTTTTTCGCGCCAGACCTGTTCGTCGATCACACCAACGAACTTGTCGCGGATGATGCCCTTGGCATCAATGAAGAAGGTTTCCGGAGCGCCGTACACACCCAGGTTCAAACCCAAAGTGCCTTCATCGTCACGGATGTCCAGCTGGTACGGGTTGTGGAATTCCACCAGCCACTTCAAGGCGTCAGCATTGACGTCCTTGTAGTTGATGCCGTAGATCACCACGCCCTTCTCGGCCAGTTTATTCAGCACCGGGTGCTCGACCCGGCAAGAAATGCACCAGGTGCCCCAGACATTAACCAGTGCCGGTTTACCCAGAATGTCGGCCTTGGTCAGGGTCTTGTCGCCCTGCACGGCCGGCAGGGAAAACTCCGGGAATGGCTTGTTGATCATCGCCGAAGGCAACTCGGCCGGGTCCAGGTACAGACCGCGGTAAAGGAAAACAGCCACCACCAGAAAAACCACCAACGGCAACAGCATCAACCAACGTCTCATGCCGTGGCTCCCGTCATGCCCAGAGCTTCACGCACACGGCTATTCACCTTGACCCGGTAACGGCGATCCAATGCCGCCAGCAACCCGCCCAAACCGGTGAGCAGACCACCGAACCAGATCCAGCGCACGAACGGTTTGACGTGGACGCGAACGGCCCAGGCGCCATCGCCCAACGGTTCGCCGAGTGCGACATAGAGGTCGCGGGTGAAACCGGCGTCGATCCCGGCTTCGGTCATCACCGAGTTCTGCACGGTATAGAGGCGTTTTTCCGGGTGCAACACGCTGACTTCCTTACCGTCGCGGATCACCCGGATGGTGCCCTTGTCAGAAGTGAAGTTCGGACCTTCGAAATGCTTGGCGCCGTCGAACACGAAGTGGTATCCGGCCAGGTCCATGGACTCGCCCGGCGCCAGACGCAGGTCGCGCTCGGCACTGTTCTGGCTCGACAGCACGACGCCGAGGGCACACACGGCAATGCCGAGGTGAGCGACCTGCATGCCCCAATAACTGCGGGTCAGGGTCGGCAGACCTTTGATCAAGCCTTTGTGGCGAGTCTTGTCGAAGATGTCACGCACACCGGCCAGCAACACCCAGGCAGCGAGCATGAACGTCGCAATCACCGCCCAGTTGAAATCGCCGTAAGCGACGCCAGCCACCACGGCCAGCGCGGCGCTGCCGAGCAACACCGGGGTCAGCATGCTCAACAGCCATTTGACCGGGGTGTCTTTCCAGCGCACCAGCATGCCGACCGCCATCACCATCATCAGCAAGGCCATCAACGGAATGAACAGCGCGTTGAAGTACGGCGGGCCGACCGACAGCTTGGCGCCGGTCATCGCATCGAGGATCAGCGGATACAACGTGCCCAGCAGAATCATCGACGCCGCTACCACCAGCACCAGGTTGTTACCCAGCAGCAGGGTTTCCCGGGACCAGAGGTTGAAGCCAACGTGGCTCTTCACCACGGGAGCGCGCAGGGCGAACAACGTCAGCGAACCACCGACCACAAACAGCAGGAAGATCAGGATAAACACGCCGCGCTCAGGATCGGACGCAAAGGCGTGAACCGAGGTCAGCACGCCGGAACGTACCAGGAACGTTCCGAGCAAGCTCAACGAGAAAGCAGCGATGGCCAACAACACGGTCCAGCTCTTGAACACGCCACGTTTTTCCGTGACCGCCAAGGAGTGAATCAGCGCCGTACCCACCAGCCATGGCATGAAAGAGGCGTTTTCCACCGGGTCCCAGAACCACCAGCCGCCCCAGCCGAGTTCGTAGTACGCCCACCATGAACCGAGGGTGATACCGATACCGAGGAAGGCCCAGGCGACGATGGTCCACGGACGGGACCAGCGAGCCCACGCCGCATCAAGACGACCACCCAGCAGCGCTGCGATGGCGAAAGCGAAGGCCACGGAGAAACCGACATAACCCATGTACAGCATCGGCGGATGAACGATCAGGCCGATGTCTTGCAGCAGTGGGTTGAGGTCACGACCGTCCGCAGGAATCTGCGGCAGGATCCGTGCAAACGGGTTGGACGTGAGGATCAGGAACAGCAGGAAACCGGTGCTGATCATGCCCATCACCGCCAGCACGCGAGCCAGCATCACTTGCGGCAACTGCCGGGAGAACACCGACACCGCGAAGGTCCAGCCGCCGAGAATCAACGCCCACAGGAGCAACGAGCCTTCGTGCGCGCCCCATACGGCGCTGAACTTGTAGTACCACGGCAACGCGCTGTTGGAGTTGCTGGCAACGTAGGCGACGGAGAAATCATCGGCCATGAAGGCGTAAGTCAGGCAACCGAAGGAGAACAGCAGAAACGCAAATTGCCCCCAGGCGGCCGGCTGGGCGAGGCTCATCCACAAGCGGTCACCGCGCCAGGCACCGAGCAACGGCACCACGGCCTGAACCAGCGCGAAGCACAGCGCCAGAATCATGGCCAGGTGGCCGAGTTCAGGAATATAGAGTCCGGACGTCATCGATCAACCCTCCTTCGCGGGCGTTGGAGCAGATTGACCACTGTCTTTCAAAGCCTTGGTCACTTCCGGCGGCATGTATTTTTCATCGTGCTTGGCCAGCACTTCGTCGGCCACCACCACGCCGTCGGCGTTGAGCTTGCCCAGGGCAACGATGCCCTGCCCTTCGCGGAACAGGTCCGGAAGGATGCCGCGGTAGCTGATGGTCACGGATTTATTGAAGTCGGTGACGATAAATTTCACGTCCAGCGAATCGCCGGAGCGTTGCAGCGAACCTTTCTCGACCATGCCGCCAGCGCGGATGCGCGTGTCTTGCGGGGCTTCGCCGCTGGCGATCTGGGTCGGGGTGTAAAACAGATTGATGTTTTGCTGCAGGGCGCTCAGGGCCAGGCCGACGGCAGCACCGACACCGACCAGGATCGCGAGAATGATGATAAGACGCTTTTTGCGCAGCGGATTCACTTGCCGTTCTCCCGGCGCAGACGACGCGCCTCTTGTTGCAGATACCGCTTGCGGGCCAGGATTGGCGCCGCCACGTTGAGGGCCAGCACCGCCAGGCAAATGCCATAGGCTGACCAGACATACAGGGCATGATGGCCCATGGCGAGGAAGTCGCCGAATGAAGCAAAACTCATCGAGCGGCCTCCAGACTGTTCTGCACTTCGGCCTTGACCCAACTGGCGCGGGCTTCGCGCTTGAGCACTTCAAGACGCATGCGCAGCAGCAACACCGCGCCGAAGAAACAGTAGAAACCCAGCACCGTCAGCAGCAGTGGCAGCCACATCTCGGCGGGCATTGCCGGTTTTTCGGTGAGGGTGAACGTCGCGCCCTGGTGCAGGGTGTTCCACCACTCCACCGAGTATTTGATGATCGGGATGTTGATCACGCCGACAATCGCCAATACCGCGCAGGCCTTGGCGGCACTGTCACGATTGCTGATCGCGTTGCCCAGCGCAATAAGACCGAAGTACAGAAACAGCAGAATAAGCATGGACGTAAGTCGTGCATCCCAGACCCACCACGAACCCCAGGTCGGTTTGCCCCAGATCGCGCCGGTGACCAGCGCCACGGCGGTCATCCAGGCACCGATGGGCGCCGCGCATTGCAGAGCGACATCGGCCAGCTTCATCTTCCACACCAGCCCGACGATGCCACAGATCGCCAGCATCACGTAGATGGACTGGGCCAGCATGGCGGCCGGAACGTGGATATAAATGATGCGAAAGCTGTTGCCTTGCTGGTAGTCCGGCGGCGCGAAGGCCAGGCCCCACACTACACCAACGCTGATCAGCAGCAACGCCGCGACACTCAGCCACGGCAGCAGTTTACCGCTGATGCCGTAAAACCATTTGGGCGAGCCGAGCTTATGAAACCAAGTCCAGTTCATTACTGTTTCCATCACGGTTGCTCTTCGCTATGAAGAGCCAAGGGTCTTTACTGGTCAAAAATTAACCAGACCTCATTATTCGCCGACGCTGATCTTCAGGCCAGCAGCTATTGCAAAAGGTGTCAGGGTTATCGCCAGGGCGGTCAGGCTACCAAGCCACAGGAGATAACCGGTCGCCGGCATGCCCTGCAATGCCGCCTGCAAGGCGCCACTGCCGAGAATCAACACCGGGATGTACAACGGCAGAATCAGCAGCGCCAGCAACAGGCCGCCGCGCTTCAATCCCACCGTCAGGGCTGCGCCCACCGCACCGAGCAGGCTCAGCACCGGTGTACCCAGCAACAAAGAAAGCAGCAACACCGGCAGACAGGCGGTTGGCAAACCGAGCATCAATGCCAGTAATGGCGCGAGCAAAACCAGTGCCAGGCCAGAGAAGGACCAGTGTGCCAGTACCTTGGCCAAAACCAGAAGAGGCAGGGGGTGCGACGAAAGGACCCACTGTTCAAGCGATCCGTCTTCGAAATCACTGCGGAAAAGCCCGTCCAGCGAGAGTAAAACCGACAAAAGGGCCGCTACCCAGACCAGTCCCGGAGACAAGGTTTGCAACAATTGAGACTCGGGTCCGACCGCCAGCGGGAACAGGGAAACCACGATCGCGAAGAATACCAGCGGATTGGCCAACTCCGCCGGACGGCGGAACAACAATCGGGCTTCACGGGCGACCAACAGGCCGAAAACACTCATACGGCCCAATTCCCCAGATCAATGTCGCGATAGCCGGCCGGCATCCGGGTCAGCGTGTGGTGAGTGGTCAAGACCACCATGCCGCCTCGCTCGCAGTGTGCGGCCAGGTGTTCTTCGAGTTGCGCCACGCCTTGTTTGTCGAGCGCAGTGAACGGCTCGTCGAGAATCCATAGCGGCGGGCTTTCCAGGTACAACCGCGCCAACGCGACCCGGCGTTGCTGCCCGGCAGACAGTGTGTGGCAAGGAACATCCTCGAAACCACGCAGTCCGACAGCCGTCAGCGCCTGCCAGATCGCCTCATGGGAGGCCGGTTGATGCAAGGCGCAAAGCCAGCTCAGATTCTCTTCCGGCGTCAGCAAGTCCTTGATCCCTGCGGCATGGCCGATCCACAGCAGGTTACGCGCCAGCTCAAAGCGTTGCTCGTTCAATGGCTGGCCGTTGAGCAGCACCTGACCGGCAGTCGGCTGCATCAGACCGCAAAGCAGACGTAAAAGGCTGGTTTTGCCACTGCCGTTGGGGCCGCTGATTTGCAACATTTCGCCACTGGCCAGTCTCAATTCGAGATTTTCGAAGAGCAGCCGGAGGTCTCGCTCACAGGCGAGGGCAACGGTTTGCAGGACAGGACTGGTCAAGAGATCACGGGCCTTTTGGGTTCAAGTCGGCAGTGGAGCGGCCGTTAAAGGTATGCAGGATAAATGCATTGGCGGCCCGTTCTAAGGAGCTGGATCAAGTATTTGAAATGTTTTCAGCGCCCCGGATACAACGGGGCCGCATTATACATGCCATGCCCTACTCTAAAGAGGGCAATTTCCTCAGGTTGTGACCGCGTATGACAGGCGAAATGAACATCCTTCCGCTACCGCAAACCACGCCCGCGACTTCGCGACCGCTGGTGGTGAGTGGCGACCTGCTGAAATTACTGACGCCGATGGAGGGCCTGATCACTGCCGGTCAGACCGCCAAGGCCGAAGTGCTGTCGCTCAAGCAGGCGGATCAAACCTTTCAACTGTTGCTCAAGGTCACCCTCGACAGCGGCCGTCAGACCACCGTGCAAGCAACCAGCAACCTGCCGTTGCCGCAAGGTACCAGTCTGGCGATCACCCAACCGTCAGCGGGCAATCTGGCGATTACCGTGCAACAAGCCATTGCCAGCAGCGTTGCCACCCTCACCCGCATCGATACCGCGCAATTGCCCGTCGGCACCCTGCTGCAAGGCAAAGTACTGACCTCTCAGGTGTTGCCGCAGGTGCCCGGTCAGCCGACAGTGTTTCGCTCGATGGTGAGCTTGCTCAACACCGCGTTGAGCGGCAGCACCCTGAACATCGACAGCCCGACGCCGCTGCGCATCGGCACTTTGCTGAGCGCGCTGGTGCAGGACACCCAGACGTTGAAGTTCGTGCCATTGAGCAGCCGCCAGGAGCAATTGGCGGTGACCCAGCAATTGGTCAACCAACAGAGCCGCCAAGGCTCGCTGGATGGCCTGCTCAAACTTCTGCAAAACCTGCCGTCCTCGAACCAGACGTCCAGTGATCTGCGTGTCGCCGTCGACAGGTTGCTCGCCGGCCTGCCCGACGTTCAGCAACTCAGCACGCCAAAGGGGCTGGCCCAGGCACTGGCCAATAGCGGCCTGTTCCTTGAAGCCAAACTGCTCAGCGGTCAGAACCCGACATTGGCCCCGGACATGAAAGGCGATCTGCTCAAGCTGATCGCACAATTGACCCCAGGCCTGCCGGCCAACACCAATCTCAGCGCGATCATTGCCGCCAACACACTGGCCCAGGCCATGCCGAACTTCGTGCGCAGCGCCCTCGGCATGCTCGGCCAGGTCAGCGCCAAACCGCAGCCAACCCGCTTCCCGCTGCCCGAGCGTTTGCTACAAAGCATGGACGGCGAAGGCGACCTCGAGCATTTGCTGCGTTTGGCAGCAGCGGCGGTTTCACGCCTGCAAAGCCATCAACTGTCGAGCCTGGAACAGACCGGCGTCACTGACGACGGACGGTTGATGAGCACCTGGCAACTGGAAATCCCGATGCGCAATCTGCAGGACATCGTGCCGCTGCAGGTCAAGTTCCAGCGCGAAGAAGCGCCCGAGAAGGAACCGCAAAACGAACGCCGCGACGAGCGCGAACCCAAACAACAATTGTGGCGAGTGGACCTGGCGTTCGACATGGAGCCCTTGGGCCCGTTGCAAATACAGGCACAACTGATCAAAGGCAGCCTGTCCAGCCAGCTGTGGGCTGAACGCCCATACACCGCCAGCCTGATCGAAAGTCATCTGGCCGAACTGCGCCAACGGCTGCTGGCGTCCGGCCTGAATGTCGGCGACCTCGATTGCCATCTCGGCACACCGCCACAAGGCCCCCAAACCCGTCTCGAACAACGCTGGGTCGACGAAACCGCATGAAAAACCCCAACACCCCGCGCCAGGCCATTGCCCTCAAGTACGACGGCAGCCACGCCCCTACCCTCACGGCCAAAGGTGACGAAGCACTGGCCGAAGCCATTCTGAAGATTGCCCGCGAATGCGAAGTGCCGATCTACGAGAACCCCGAGCTGGTGAAGCTGCTGGCGCGGATGGAATTGGGGGAGAGTATTCCGGAGGAGTTGTATCGCACGATTGCCGAGATTATTGCGTTTGCGTGGAATTTGAAGGGTAAGTTTCCGCAGGGGCAGGATCCGGATGCGCCGATGGTCGAGAAGGACGTTACCGAGCGCGGGGATGATTATTGATGTGTGTTGAATGCAAAAGATCGCAGCCTCGTTGCACTCGACAGCTCCTACAGGGTGTACGCCATCCCATGTAGGAGCTGTCGAGTGAAACGAGGCTGCGATCTTTTGATCTTCTCAGTTCTTGTGAAGCTTACTCATCAACTCCGCCTCAGCCTGGGTCAAGCCGCAGGACTGGGTCAGTTCATCGACGCTCGCGCCCATACCGACCAGTTTTGCCGCCTGTGCAAATGACAGGCTCGACGGATCGCGCTGTTCCAGCTGAGCCAGTTTGTCCGGCAACGGGCCAACCACCGCGCGCAGTTCGTGCAGGTCTTCACCCATGCGCACGTTGCCGCTCTGGTAGTTGTCGACGCGTTTGGCCAGGTCCTTGATGCGCTGATCGCGCAGCGCATCGCCCTGGGCCTGTTGCGCGGCGATCAGTCGTTGGCCTCGTACGTACGCCAGAAACATCGCCAGCGTGCCTGCCCAAAACAGGAACAGGACAATGACTGCAACCTCAAGAATCAATCAGATGTTCTCCAGATCCGACCATTCTTCTTCGCTCATCATCTTGTCCAGCTCGACCAGGATCAGCAGCTCGTTGTTCTTGTTGCACACGCCTTGAATGAACTTGGCGGATTCTTCGTTACCGACGTTCGGCGCGGTCTCGATTTCCGACTGACGCAGGTAAACCACTTCGGCCACGCTGTCGACCATGATCCCGACCACTTGCTTGTCGGCTTCGATGATGACGATACGGGTGTTGTCGCTGATCTCGGCATTCATCAGGCCGAAGCGCTGACGGGTGTCGATCACGGTGACCACGTTACCGCGCAGGTTGATGATGCCCAGTACGTAGCTCGGGGCACCCGGCACCGGGGCGATTTCGGTGTAGCGCAGGACTTCCTGAACGCGCATCACGTTGATGCCGTAGGTTTCATTGTCCAGCTTGAAGGTTACCCATTGCAGGATCGGATCTTCGGAACCTTTTGCATTCGTCGCTTGACTACTCATACCCTGACCCCTCGAAAAACCGCTTCTGGCGGTGTGTGTTCTGTTGGCGGCATTCAACAATGCCGTCGCATACTTGTTATGTCGGCAGCTATGTCGGTTTGTGTAGCGGCTTGCTGCCGCCCATGTGCTTTGCCCCGCCGCTGGCGATCAACTCGGCCAGGGCGGATACGTCCAGCAGTGCACACATGTGCTCAATCACCGTGCCGACGAGCCATGGCCGCTGACCTCGATGACTTCTCCATTTGATTTCGTTCGGGTCCAGGCGCAACGAGCGGCTGACCTGATGCACCGCCAGCCCCCATTCGTAGCCCTGAACCGAAATAACGTATTGCAGGCCCTGGCGGAAATCGTCGCGGTAACGGTCGGGCATGACCCAACGCGCGGTGTCCAGTACTTTCAGGTTGCCGGCCTGGCTCGGCAGGATCCCGAGGAACCACTCCGGCTGACCGAACAGCGGTGTCAGCTCGTGACCGGCCAAAGAATAAATCGAGCCCAGACACACCAGCGGCACCGCCAGGGTCAGCCCGGCGACATCGAACAACAGGCATTCGAATGGCTCGGCGGCCCAGGACGGGCGACCATCGGTTTCCACGGGTGGTGGCGTGTTGCTCGGTGGCAGGTGGACTTCGACCACCGGTGGCACCAAGGCTTGCAGCAGCGGGGCGATGGTCGAGATCGGCGCCAGGATCGGTGCCGGGGCTTCGATCAGGGCGACTGCTGCTTTCTCGACGACGGGCGCAGTCACTGGCGCAGCAACGGCAGCCGCCGGGCGCGCGTCACGGGCCTGTTCTTCGAGCACCGCCAACTGAAACTCATCCAGCGCCGCTTCTACCTCGACCGCCTCAACAATCTCGACGACTTCAGCAACCGCCTCGACTTCCGGCGGCAACTCTTCAGTCGCCTCCATCAGCAAGCTGTCCAGATAAGACTGGAGCGCCAGTTGCGGGCGCGAAGTGACCTTCACCGGCCGGTTCATGCGCGCACCAGCGTAGGAGCTGCCGAAGGCTGCGATCTTTTGGCGGATTCGAAGGTGTCACAAAGCAAGATCAAAAGATCGCAGCCTGCGGCAGCTCTGACAGGTATTGGGTTCATCAGGCCACCGCCGGGGCGAGTTGTGCGGCCAACAGGTGCTTGAGCAATGCGCGGTAGGCCAGCACCCCACGGCTCTTGCCGTCGAACTGCGAAGGCGTCACGCCGGCACGGCTGGCATCGCGCAAGCGGGTATCGACCGGGATGTAGCCCTGCCAGATTTCTTCCGGGTACTTGTCGCGCAACACCCGAAGCGTGCTGAGAGAAGCCTGCGTGCGGCGGTCGAACAAGGTCGGCACGATGCTGAAGGGCAGCGCCTGTTTGCGCGAACGGTTGATCATCGCCAGGGTATTGACCATGCGTTCCAGGCCTTTGACCGCCAGGTGTTCGGTCTGCACCGGGATCACCAATTGCTGGCTCGCCGCCAAGGCATTGACCATCAGCACGCCGAGCAACGGCGGACTGTCGATCACGGCGTAATCGAAGTCCTGCCAAAGTTGCGCCAGGCTCTTGGCAATCACCAGGCCCAGGCCACTCTGACCCGGCGACTGACGCTCGAGGGTCGCGAGTGCGGTGCTCGACGGCAACAGGGAAATACTCTCGTGGCTGGTGGGCAACAACAACTGACCGGGCAAGCCTTGCGGCACACTGCCCTTGTGCAGGAACAGGTCGTAGCTGCTGTGCTCCAGGCTGTCGGGGTCGTAACCGAAGTAGCTGGTCATGGAGCCGTGGGGGTCGAGATCGACCACGACCACGCGCTTGCCCGCCTCGGCCAGTAAACCGGCTAAAGCGATAGAGGAAGTGGTTTTACCAACACCACCCTTTTGATTGGCAACGGCCCAGACTCTCATTCGGAATGTTCCTCCCGGTCGAAATGGTCGACCGAGAAATAGCTCAACGTATTAATGCGGGTGACGGAGAATTGACGGCACTCTCTCGTCCCGGCGACTTGACCGGGGTCGGTGCAGTTTGTGTGCCAGCACGCTTCAACGCGGCATCCGGTTTCGCATTAGCGGTTCCGGTACCGGTAAGGCTGCGGCGCACATCGAGATTTCGTGACACTACCAGGACGACGCGACGGTTACGCGCCCGCCCCTCGGCCGTCGCGTTGTTGGCCACTGGCTGGAACTCGCCGTAACCCACCGACGCCAAGCGACCGGGGTTCACACCCTGCATCGCCAGCATGCGCACGATGCTCGCCGACCGGGCCGAGGACAGCTCCCAGTTGGTCGGGTATTGCGCGGTGCGGATCGGTTGATCGTCAGTGAAACCTTCGACGTGAATCGGGTTGTCGAACGGCTTCAGAATCGCGGCAACCTTGTCGATGATGTTGAACGCGATGTCGCTGGGCATGGCGTCGCCGCTGCCGAACAACAGGCTGGAATTGAGTTCGATCTCGACCCACAACTCGTTGCCGCGAATGGTCATCTGGTTGGAGCTGATCAAGTCGCCGAACGCGGCGCTGATGTCGTCGGCGATGCTTTTGAGCGGATCGCTGGCACCCGCGATACCGGCGTCGACCTGCTCGGCGTCTTTAACCAGCGGCTTGGCCGGGGTCACGGTCTTCGGTCGCTCGTCGCCGATCGGAATCGGCTTGAGGGCGCGGTCGGAGTCGGTAAAGACCCCGATCAACGCTTCGGAAATAACCTTGTACTTGCCTTCGTTGATCGAAGAGATCGAGTACATCACCACGAAGAAAGCAAACAGCAAGGTGATGAAGTCGGCGTAGGAAACCAGCCAACGTTCATGGTTTACATGTTCTTCAGGTTGCCGACGACGAGCCATAGTCCATTACCCCCATCAATCCATGAAGCCCTGAAGCTTCAACTCAATAGAGCGAGGGTTTTCACCTTCGGCGATCGACAGAATGCCTTCCAACAACATTTCGCGATAACGCGACTGCCGCAAAGCGATGGACTTGAGTTTGGCGGCAATCGGCAGCAGCACCAGGTTGGCACTGGCCACGCCGTAGATGGTCGCGACAAAGGCCACGGCGATGCCGCTACCCAGTTGCGATGGATCGGCCAGGTTGCCCATCACGTGGATCAGGCCCATCACCGCACCGATAATGCCGATGGTCGGCGCGTAGCCGCCCATGCTTTCGAAGACTTTGGCGGCTTCGATGTCGCGGCTTTCCTGGGTGTAGAAATCCACTTCCAGAATGCTGCGAATCGCTTCCGGCTCGGCGCCGTCCACCAGCAGTTGCAGACCTTTGCGCGAGTAGTTGTCAGGTTCGGCGTCGGCCACCCCTTCCAGACCCAGCAGGCCTTCCTTGCGCGCGGTCAGGCTCCAGTTGACGACGCGATCGACGCCACCGGCGAGGTCGATGCGTGGAGGGAACAGGATCCAGGCCAGAATCTGCATGGCACGCTTGAAAGCGCTCATCGGTGCTTGCAACAGCGCCGCACCGATGGTCCCACCGAGTACGATCAACGCCGCCGGGCCGTTGGCCAGGGCGCCGAGGTGACCGCCTTCAAGGTAGTTGCCGCCAATGATGGCGACAAACGCCATGATGATCCCGATAAGGCTTAAAACATCCATCAGATACAAGCCTCGACCAGATGCTTGCCGATATCGTCCAGGCCGTACACCGCATCGGCGAGTTCGGCTTTGACGATGGCCATCGGCATGCCGTAGATCACGCAGCTGGCTTCATCCTGAGCCCAGATCGAGCTGCCGCCCTGCTTGAGCAGACGCGCGCCTTCGCGACCATCGGCGCCCATGCCGGTCAATACGACCGCCAGAACTTTGTCACCGTAAGACTTGGCCGCGGAACCAAAGGTGATGTCCACGCACGGCTTGTAGTTCAGACGTTCGTCACCCGGCAGGATTTTCACCGCGCCACGGCCGTCGATCATCATTTGCTTGCCACCCGGCGCCAGCAACGCCAGGCCCGGACGCAGGATGTCGCCATCCTCGGCTTCCTTGACGCTGATGCGGCAGAGCTTGTCCAGACGTTCGGCGAACGCCTTGGTAAAGGCGGCCGGCATGTGCTGAATCAATACGATCGGTGCGGGGAAGTTGGCCGGCAATTGGGTCAGAACCCGCTGCAGGGCCACCGGGCCGCCAGTGGACGTACCGATGGCGACCAGTTTGTAGGCTTTGCGTTTCGGCGTTGGCGACGACGAGGCTGGCGCGTACGTACGTGCCGGAATCGGAGCCGGTGCCGGTGCCGGACGCGCAGGCGCGCTGCTGCCGTAGCTGCTGACGCTCGAAGGCGCAGGCGTCGGGGACGGTGCGGCGACAGGTGCCGGAGTGCTGTAGGTGTTGGCGCGACGGTTACTGCGCGAAATACTGAGGATCTTCTCGCACAGCAGTTGCTTGACCTTCTCCGGGTTACGGGAGATGTCTTCGAAATTCTTCGGCAGGAAATCCACCGCGCCAGCGTCCAGCGCGTCGAGGGTTACCCGAGCGCCTTCGTGGGTCAGCGAGGAGAACATCAACACCGGGGTCGGGCAGCGCTGCATGATGTGCCGCACCGCCGTGATGCCATCCATCATCGGCATCTCGTAGTCCATGGTGATCACGTCTGGCTTGAGTGCCAGCGCCTGATCAATCGCCTCTTTTCCGTTGGTCGCCGTGCCGACGACCTGGATATTCGGATCCGCTGAAAGAATTTCCGAGACGCGGCGGCGGAAAAACCCCGAATCGTCCACCACCAGGACTTTAACTGCCATAAACACTCCGTTAGACGGAGCGAGGCTCAGTCGCCCCGCCCCACCAGAATCAAATACGCCGTGCGGCGTAACGCTTGAGCATGCTCGGAACATCGAGAATCAGCGCAATGCGGCCGTCACCGGTGATGGTGGCGCCGGACATGCCCGGGGTTCCCTGGAGCATTTTGCCCAATGGCTTGATGACCACTTCTTCCTGACCCACCAGTTGATCGACGACGAAGCCGATCCGCTGAGTGCCCACCGAAAGGATCACCACATGGCCTTCGCGCTGCTCTTCGTGAGCGGCGGAGCTGACCAGCCAGCGTTTGAGGTAGAACAATGGCAGCGCCTTGTCCCGCACGATCACCACTTCCTGGCCGTCCACCACGTTGGTGCGCGACAGGTCGAGGTGGAAGATCTCGTTGACGTTCACCAGCGGGAACGCAAACGCCTGGTTGCCCAGCATGACCATCAGCGTCGGCATGATCGCCAGGGTCAACGGGACCTTGATGACGATCTTCGAGCCCTTGCCCTTGGTCGAATAGATATTGATGGTGCCGTTGAGCTGGGCGATTTTGGTTTTCACCACGTCCATGCCCACGCCGCGTCCGGAGACATCGGAAATTTCGGTCTTGGTCGAGAAACCCGGCGCGAAGATCAGGTTGAAGCAATCGGATTCGCTGAGGCGATCCGCTGCATCCTTGTCCATCAAGCCTTTCTTCACGGCAATGCCGCGCAGAACATCGGCGTCCATGCCCTTGCCGTCATCGGAGATCGACAGAAGGATGTGGTCGCCTTCCTGTTCAGCGGACAGGATCACCTTGCCGCTGCGAGGCTTGCCCATCGCTTCACGCTCGGCCGGCTCTTCAATACCGTGGTCGACCGAGTTGCGCACCAAGTGGACCAGCGGGTCGGCCAGGGCCTCGACGAGGTTCTTGTCGAGGTCGGTTTCTTCGCCGACCAGTTCCAGGTTGATCTCTTTCTTGAGCTGGCGAGCCAGGTCGCGAACCAGACGCGGGAAGCGCCCGAAGACCTTCTTGATCGGTTGCATCCGGGTCTTCATGACCGCGGTTTGCAGGTCGGCCGTGACCACGTCGAGGTTCGACACGGCCTTGGACATGGCTTCGTCGCCGCTGTTGAGGCCCAGACGGACCAAACGGTTACGCACCAGTACCAACTCGCCGACCATGTTCATGATTTCGTCGAGACGCGCGGTATCGACCCGCACGGTGGTCTCGGCTTCGCTGGCCGGTTTTTCCGGTGGCGGCGCGGACGGGGCACGAGCCGGAGCCGGGGCAGCAGCAGCGGCAGGCTTCGGCGCTTCGGCTTTAGGCTCGGGCGCTTTGGCAACGGGTTTCGGTGCAACAGCCTTGGCCGCTGGCGCCACAACCGATGCGCTGGCGCCGGACGCGGCGCCCACTTCAGTGAACTTGCCCTTGCCGTGCAATTCGTCGAGCAGCGATTCGAACTCGTGATCGGAGATCAGGTCGCTGCCAGCCGCCTTAGCGGTTGGCGCAGCCGGGGCCGGAGCCGCAGCAATGGCCGATTCCAGCGCGTCGACAGCAAAGTTACCCTTGCCGTGCAGCTGATCGAGCAGAGCTTCGAACTCGTCGTCGGTGATATCGGAGCTGTCGCCTGCCGCTTTCGGGGCAGCCGGTGCGGCTGGCGCCGGGGCTACCGCATCGACGGCGAACTGGCCTTTACCGTGCAACTGATCGAGCAACGACTCGAACTCGGCATCGGTAATTTCGTCGCTGGCCGCTGCATTGCTGCTCGGCGCTGGCACAGCTGCCGGGGCTTCTGCCTGAGCCTTGACGGCGTTCAGCGAGTCCAGCAGTTGTTCGAATTCGTTATCGGTGATGTCACCCGATTCGCTCTCGGCGGCAGGTTCTTCCACCACTTCGGCGACCGGTGCCGTTTCATCGGCGGTTTGCGGCTCGGCCAGACGGGCCAGTGCCGCAAGCAATTCTGGCGTGGCAGCCGTAATCGGGCTGCGCTCACGGACTTCGGTAAACATGCCGTTCACCGCATCCAGCGCTTCGAGAACTACGTCCATCAGTTCCGAGTCGACGCGACGTTCACCCTTGCGCAGGATGTCGAACACGTTCTCGGCGATGTGACAGCACTCCACCAGCTCGTTGAGCTGGAGGAAGCCGGCGCCTCCTTTTACAGTGTGAAAACCGCGAAAAATTGCATTGAGCAAGTCCGCATCATCAGGTCGGCTTTCAAGCTCGACCAGCTGTTCGGACAGTTGCTCTAGAATCTCGCCGGCCTCAACCAGGAAATCCTGAAGGATCTCTTCATCGGCGCCGAAGCTCATTAAGGGGGTGCTCCTAAAGGTCTAAAAACCTAAAAACCTAAAATCCAAGACTGGATAGCAAATCGTCCACATCGTCCTGACCGGACACAACGTCTTCTCTTTTATCGGCATGAATCTGCGGACCTTCACCCTGAGAGAGATGTTTTTGCGGATCTTTTTCTGCAAGCATCGCTTCACGGTCATGTTCGATGCCCGCAAAGCGGTCCACCTGACTGGCCATAAGCACGAGCTTGAGCAGGTTGCTTTCAACTTCGGTGACCAATTGGGTCACACGCTTGATCACCTGACCGGTGAGGTCCTGGTAATCCTGAGCGAGCAGAATGTCGTTCAGGTTGCTCGACACAACGCGATTGTCTTCGCTGCTGCGTGTCAGGAAACCGTCGACTCGCCGAGCCAGCTCGCGGAACTCTTCAGCCCCGACTTCGCGACGCATGAACCGTCCCCAGTCGGTGCTCAAGGCCTGGGCTTCGTTGCTCAGGCCATTGACCAGCGGCGTGGCGTTTTCCACCAGGTCCATGGTGCGGTTGGCAGCAGCCTCGGTCAGCTTGACCACATAGCCCAGTCGTTCGGTGGCATCCGTGATCTGTGACACTTCTTCCGCTTGCGGCATGTTCGGGTCAATCTGGAAATTGACGATCGCGCTATGCAGCTCGCGAGTGAGCTTGCCCACTTCCTGATACAGGCCACGGTCACGGGTCTGATTGAGCTCATGGATCAGTTGCACAGCGTCGCCGAACCTGCCTTTTTCAAGGCTTTCGACCAGTTCGACCGCGTGTTTTTTCAGGGTCGATTCGAAATCGCCCTGTGAAGACTCGTTATGCTCCATAGCTCCCCCGTGGCGCAGTGGCTTCGCACATCAACCGATGCGTTCGAAAATCTTCTCGATTTTTTCTTTTAACGCCTGGGCCGTGAAGGGCTTGACCACATAGCCGTTAACTCCGGCCTGGGCTGCCTCGATGATCTGCTCGCGCTTGGCTTCAGCGGTCACCATCAGCACCGGCAGGTGCTTGAGCTTTTCATCGGCACGCACGTGGCGCAGCAGGTCGATACCGGTCATGCCAGGCATGTTCCAGTCTGTTACCAGAAAGTCGATGCTGCCGCTGTTGAGAACCGGAATGGCAGTAGTGCCATCGTCAGCCTCGACCGTGTTGGTGAACCCAAGGTCACGCAACAGGTTTTTAATGATCCGCCGCATCGTTGAGAAGTCATCAACGATGAGGATTTTCATGTTCTTGTCCAATTCGACCTCCAAGCAGTCTTAAACGCGCCCAGCACCTGGACGCGCCATTTCAATCAATCCGGCAAAGCACTCAATGACTGTCTGGAGCACAACAGATCGGGACCGGTACGGTTCAACACCCCACCAGCCGCGTTCGCAGTGTCCCCACACTGCCTTCAGCGCGCTCGCCACTCCCCCAAACGCCCCCGCAAACGGGCCGCGCACTGGCTGTGTAACTGGCTGACCCGAGATTCGCTAACCCCCAGGACCTCACCGATTTCCTTGAGATTCAACTCTTCGTCGTAGTACAGCGCCAACACCAGTCGCTCGCGCTCCGGCAAATTGGCAATCGCGTCCGCCAGCGCCGCCTGGAAGCGTTCATCTTCCAGATCGCGTGACGGCTCGAGATGAACACTGGCGCCATCCTCGTGCAGCCCTTCGTGTTCGCCGTCCTGCAACAGATCGTCGAAACTGAATAAGCGGCTGCCCAGGGTGTCGTTCAAAATCCCGTAATAATCGTCGAGACTCAATTGGAGTTCGGCCGCAACCTCGTGATCTTTAGCGTCACGGCCGGTTTTAGCTTCAATCGAGCGAATGGCGTCGCTGACCATCCGGGTATTGCGGTGGACCGAACGTGGCGCCCAGTCCCCCTTGCGTACTTCATCAAGCATCGCGCCACGGATTCGTATGCCCGCGTACGTCTCGAAACTCGCGCCTTTGCTGGCGTCGTATTTGGTCGACACTTCAAGCAGGCCGATCATCCCGGCCTGGATCAGGTCTTCAACCTGGACACTGGCCGGCAGACGCGCCAGCAAGTGGTAAGCAATGCGTTTAACCAGTGGCGCGTAACGCTCGATCAGCTCGTACTGCGCGTCACGTGCCGACTTCTTGTAGAGGTTGTAGCCACTGGCTGTCATAGCACCGGTCCTGCCGTTTGTTGCACGAGGCGCTCGACGAAAAACTCCAGGTGCCCACGCGGGTTGGCAGGTAGCGGCCAGGTATCGACCTTCTGTGCAATCGCCTTGAACGCCAGTGAGCACTTGGAACGCGGGAAGGCTTCGTAAACGGCGCGCTGCTTCTGCACAGCCTTGCGCACGCTTTCGTCGTAAGGCACCGCGCCGACGTATTGTAAGGCGACGTCAAGGAAGCGATCCGTGACCTTGGTCAACTTGGCGAACAGGTTGCGCCCTTCCTGCGGACTCTGGGCCATGTTGGCCAGGACGCGGAAGCGGTTCATGCCGTAATCGCGGTTCAGCAGTTTGATCAGTGCGTAGGCATCGGTGATCGAAGTCGGCTCGTCGCAGACCACCAGCAAGACTTCTTGCGCTGCGCGGACGAAACTGACGACCGATTCACCAATGCCCGCCGCGGTGTCGATCACCAGCACGTCGAGGTTGTCGCCGATATCGCTGAACGCCTGGATCAGGCCGGCGTGTTGAGCCGGGCTCAAATGAACCATGCTCTGTGTGCCGGACGCGGCCGGGACGATGCGAATGCCGCCAGGGCCTTGCAACAGAACGTCGCGCAGCTCGCAGCGGCCTTCGATCACGTCGGCCAAAGTACGTTTGGGTGTCAGCCCCAACAGAACGTCGACGTTCGCCAGCCCCAGATCGGCGTCCAACAGCATGACGCGCCGACCGAGCTCAGCTAGAGCCAGGGACAAGTTCACTGACACGTTAGTCTTCCCGACGCCACCTTTGCCGCCGGTCACCGCGATCACCTGTACGGGATGCATGCTGCCCATGAATTTTCTTTACCTTGTCTTACTTAGACGGAGGCCACATTACTGGCTGCGCGTTCATTAACTGAACAATGCATGGCAGACCATCGATGTAGGTACAAAAACTGTTCATTAATACCTCAGCCGACCTGCTTGGTCGGGCTGTGGTAAATATCAGCGAACATATCAGCCATGGCTTCTTCGCTGGGTTCTTCTTGCATTTGCACGCTTACGGCGCGACTGACCAACTGATGACGACGCGGCAGATGCAAATCATCCGGAATCCGCGGGCCATCGGTCAGGTAGGCCACCGGCAATTCATGACTGATGGCCAGGCTCAACACCTCGCCCAGACTTGCCGTTTCATCCAGTTTAGTCAGGATGCAGCCAGCGAGCCCGCAGCGTTTGTAACTGTGATAAGCGGCCGTTAGAACCTGTTTCTGGCTGGTGGTTGCCAAAACCAGGTAATTTTTCGATTTGATGCCACGACCGGCCAGGCTTTCTAGCTGCATGCGCAGTGCCGGATCGCTGGCCTGAAGGCCCGCGGTATCGATCAGTACCACGCGTTTGCGCAACAAAGGCTCCAGCGCCTGCACCAGCGACTGGCCCGGATCGACATGCGTCACCGACACATTGAGGATCCGGCCCAACGTCTTGAGTTGTTCCTGAGCACCAATACGGTAGCTGTCCATGCTGACCAGCGCGATATTTTGCGCGCCGTACTTGAGCACGTAACGGGCCGCGAGTTTGGCCAGGGTGGTGGTCTTGCCCATGCCGGCGGGGCCGACCATGGCAATCACGCCACCCTCTTCCAGAGGCTCGACTTCCGGTGTGGCGATCATCCGCGCCAGGTGTGCCAGCAACATGCGCCAGGCCTGACGAGGTTCTTCAATATCGGTAATCAGCGCCAGCAAATCGCGCGACAACGGGCCGGACAGACCGATGCGTTGCAGGCGACGCCAAAGATTGGCCTGGGCCGGGCGGCTGCCTTGCAGCTGATTCCAGGCCAGGGAGCCGAGTTGCACTTCCATCAGTTCGCGCAGGCTGTTGAGTTCGAAACGCATCGAGTCGAACGCCCGTGGGTCGACGCCACCGGTGGCAGGTGCCGCGGCCGGTGCAGGACGACGGGGTTCGGTGTAGGTCGGCTCGATCAGCGGCTCGGCGGCAGTCAGTGGCAGGCCGGCGAACAATTGGCGATTGGTGGACTTATCGCTCTCGCCATCGCTGCGCAGGCTCAGTTCGGCCTGGGCGGTGACGATCCGCGACTGGGTCTTGCGCAGCTCATCTTCGAGTTCCATGTTCGGAACGCGCGGAGCCAGCGCCGACAACTTGTAATCCAGGGCAGCCGTCAGCTCGACACCACCGGCGATCCGGCGGTTGCCAATGATGGCGGCATCAGCGCCCAGCTCATCACGAACCAGTTTCATGGCCTGACGCATATCGGCGGCGAAAAAACGCTTAACTTGCATAAACCACTACCTCAGCCGTTGGGCCCTACTGTCGCAACGATGGTCACTTGCTTGTTGTCAGGAATTTCCTGGTAAGCCAACACATGCAAACCCGGGACTGCCAATCGGCCGAATCGCGACAGCATCGCGCGAACCGGACCGGCTACCAGCAGAATCACCGGTTGACCTTGCATTTCCTGACGCTGCGCCGCATCGATCAACGAGCGTTGCAGTTTCTCAGCCATGCTTGGCTCCAGCAGAACGCCCTCTTCCGAGCCTTGTCCTGCCTTCTGAAGACTATTGAGCAATATTTGTTCCAACCTTGGCTCCAGGGTGATCACTGGTAGCTCGGAGTCAGTCCCTACAATGCTTTGGACGATTGCGCGGGATACACCGACGCGAACCGCAGCCACCAGCGCGGCAGTATCTTGACTCTTGCTGGCATTGTTTGCGATGGCTTCGGCAATGCTGCGGATGTCCCGTACTGGCACCTGTTCGGCCAGCAACGCCTGCAATACTTTGAGCAGCTGCGACAGGGAGACCACGCCAGGCACCAGCTCTTCGGCCAGTTTTGGCGAGCTTTTGGCCAGCAATTGCATGAGTTGCTGCACTTCTTCGTGGCCGATCAACTCGCTCGAGTGCTTGTACAAAATCTGGTTCAAGTGGGTTGCCACTACCGTACTGGCATCGACCACGGTGTAACCGAGGGATTGAGCCTGGGCACGCTGGCTGATTTCGATCCAGACCGCCTCCAGACCGAAAGCCGGATCTTTGGCGGTAATGCCGTTGAGCGTGCCGTAGACCTGCCCCGGGTTGATCGCCAGTTCGCGATCCGGGTAAATCTCCGCTTCGGCCAGGATCACCCCCATCAGGGTCAGGCGATAGGCACTCGGCGCCAGGTCGAGGTTGTCACGGATGTGCACGGTCGGCATCAGGAAGCCCAGATCCTGGGACAGCTTCTTGCGCACGCCCTTGATCCGCGCCAGCAACTGACCACCCTGATTGCGGTCCACCAGCGGAATCAGCCGATAGCCGACTTCCAGGCCGATCATGTCGATCGGAGTGACGTCGTCCCAGCCAAGCTCTTTGGTTTCCTGAGCGCGGGCTGGCGATGGCAGCAGTTCCTGCTGACGCTTGACCTCTTGCAAGGCCTGAACCTTGACCACGTTCTGCTTCTTCCAGAACAGGTACGCGCCGCCAGCTGCCAGGGCTGCCATGCTGAGAAAGGAGAAATGCGGCATGCCGGGCACCAGGCCCATCACTGCCATCAAACCCGCCGCCACGGCCAACGCTTTGGGCGAGGCGAACATCTGGCGATTGATCTGCTTGCCCATGTCTTCCGAACCGGAAGCACGGGTCACCATGATCGCTGCAGCTGTAGATAAAAGCAGTGATGGCAATTGCGCCACCAAACCGTCACCGATGGTCAACAGCGCGTAAACCCGGCCGGCGTCGCCGAAGGTCATGCCGTGCTGGAAGATACCGACCGCCATGCCGCCGATCAGGTTGATGAAGAGAATCAGCAGACCGGCAATGGCGTCACCGCGAACGAACTTGCTGGCACCGTCCATGGAACCGTAGAACTCGGCTTCCTGTGCCACTTCCATCCGGCGCAGTTTGGCCTGGTTCTGGTCGATCAGGCCGGCGTTCAAGTCGGCGTCGATCGCCATTTGTTTACCGGGCATCGCATCGAGGGTGAAACGCGCGCTCACCTCGGAAATCCGCCCGGCGCCCTTGGTCACCACGACGAAGTTTATGATCATCAAAATCGCGAAGACGACGATACCGACCACGTAGTTACCGCCGATCACCACCTCGCCGAAGGCCTGGATCACCTTGCCGGCGGCGGCATGGCCGTCCTGACCGTGGAGCATCACCACCCGCGTGGAGGCCACGTTCAGCGCCAGTCGCAGCAATGTCGCCACCAGCAGAATGGTCGGGAACACCGCAAAGTCCAGTGGCCGCAAGGCGTAAACACAGACCAGCAAGACGACAATCGACAACGCGATGTTGAACGTGAAGAACACGTCCAGCAGGAACGGCGGCACCGGCAACATCATCATCGCCAGCATGACCAGCAGCAACAACGGCACACCCAGATTGCCTCGACTTAAGTCGGCAACGTTTGTGCGAGCACTGTTGAATAACTGAGAGCGATCCACCGGTTTTCCCCGTTCCTTTAAAGCAAACTTTTTGACGCCTGAAGCAGGCGCAGAGCGGCTACTGCAAGAAGCCTTCCAACTTTTGCCGAGGCGGGGAATAGAGGGGTGTATTGAGCTTTGTAGCAGCTGTCGAGCCTGCGAGACTGCGTCCGAGAACGAAGTTCTCGCAAAGGTTTACGACTGCTGCGCAGCCGGACGCAGCCTCGCAGGCTCGACAGCTGCTACACGCGTCTCTCTCAGGAATCGCGCCGCAGGTCGGGCGGAATCGGCAGGTCGTCCTTGAGCGGATCCGGGCGTTTACCCTTGCCGGCGCGGTGCTGGCGGATCTGGTAGACGTAAGCGAGCACCTGGGCGACGGCAAGGTAGAGCCCGCCAGGGATTTCCTGATCAAGTTCGGTGGAGTAGTAGATCGAACGCGCCAGTGCTGGCGACTCAAGCAGCAGCACTTCGTTGGCCACAGCGATTTCACGGATTTTCAAGGCCAGGAAGTCGCTGCCCTTGGCGATCAGCATCGGCGCCCCGCCCTTGTCCGGATCGTACTTGAGCGCTACGGCGTAGTGAGTCGGGTTGGTGATCACCACATCGGCGTCGGGGATTGCCGCCATCATCCGGCGCTGGGACATGTCGCGCTGCAGCTGGCGAATCCGCTGTTTGACCTCCGGGCGCCCCTCCTGATCCTTATGCTCGTCGCGTATTTCCTGCTTGGTCATCAGCAGTTTCTTGTGGCTCTCCCAGAGCTGCACCGGCACGTCCACCGCGGCGATGATGATTAGCCCACAGGACATCCATAACGTACTCCAGCCCACTACCTGCAGGCAGTGAATGACGGCCAGCTCCAACGGTTCGTGGGCGATGCGTATCAGGTCATCGATGTCTGACGATAACACCTGCAGGGCCACCGCCAGGATGATCAAAAACTTCGCAAACGCCTTAAGCAGCTCCGCCACCGCCTTGAACGAAAACATCCGCTTGAGGCCGGCGGCAGGGTTCATCCGACTGAACTTCGGTGCCAGGGAACCCGCTGCGAATAGCCATCCACCCAGGGAGATTGGGCCGATCAACGCGGCCAGCACCAGGGTGATCATGATCGGCTGAATCGCCAGCAAGGCTGTCAGCCCTGAACTCAACAGGTAAGTGCTCATGGAGCGCTGATCGAGAATGACTTCACGGGACAGGGAGAAATTCTGCCGCATCAATTCCATCAAGTCTTGCGCCAGCGCCCCGCCGAAAATCAGCAGCGCACCGGAACCCGCCAACATGATCGCCAGCGTGTTGAGCTCTTTTGAACGCGCGATCTCGCCTTTCTCGCGAGAGTCCTTCTTGCGCTTCTCCGTGGGGTCTTCTGTTTTGTCCTGACCGCTTTCGCTCTCAGCCATGACTCAGCGCGCCCGTGCCAGTTCGCGTAACAACTGCAAGGCCTCGGAGGCCAGCGGTTGATACTGATTAATAATGTCCGCCAGCCCGACCCAGACAATGAACAGCCCGAGCACCAGGGTCAGCGGGAAGCCGATGGAGAAGATGTTCAGCTGTGGCGCCGCCCGGGTCATGATGCCAAACGCAATGTTGACCACCAGCAACGCAGTGATCGCCGGCAACACCAGCAACAGCGCAGCACCGAGGACCCAGCCGAGCTTGCCGGCCAGTTCCCAGTACTGATTGACCAAAAACCCGCTACCGACCGGCAGCGTAGTGAAGCTTTCGGTGAGGATTTCGAACACCACCAGATGGCCATTCATCGACAGGAACAACAGCGTCACCAGCATGGTGAAGAACTGCCCGATCACCGCCACCGAGACGCCGTTGGTAGGGTCGACCATCGAAGCGAAACCCATGCCCATCTGAATGGAGACGATCTGCCCCGCGACCACAAAGGCCTGGAAGAACAGCTGCAAGGAGAAACCCAGCACTGCACCGACGAGGATCTGCTCGGCGATCAGCAGCAGCCCGCTCAAGTCCAGCGCATTGACCGGCGGCATCGGCGGCAACCCGGGGGCAATCACTACCGTGATCGCGAGGGCAAAATAAAGGCGCACTCGCTTGGGCACCAGAGTCGTCCCGAAAACCGGCATGACCATCAGCAAGGCACCGATACGAAACAGCGGCAGCATGAACGTCGCCACCCAGGTACTGATCTGGGTATCGGTCAGCTGGAGCAGCGACATGGTTTAGCCGATGACCTGAGGAATACTGCCGTACAACTGCAGGATGTATTCCATAAAGGTCTGCACCAGCCACGGACCGGCGACGATCAACGTCACCAGCATCACCAGCAGGCGCGGCAGGAAGCTCAGGGTCTGTTCGTTGATCTGCGTAGCGGCCTGGAACATCGCCACCAACAGCCCCACGAGCAAACTCGGAATCACCAGCACGGCGACCATCATGGTGGTCAGCCACAGCGCTTCCCGGAAGATGTCTACCGCAACTTCTGGCGTCATGGCGATACACCGCCGAAGCTGCTCGCCAGCGTACCGATGATCAACGCCCAGCCATCCACCAGCACGAACAGCATGATCTTGAATGGCAGGGAAATGATCAGCGGCGAGAGCATCATCATACCCATGGCCATCAGCACACTGGCCACGACCAGGTCGATGATCAGGAATGGAATGAAGATCATGAAGCCAATCTGGAACGCGGTTTTCAGCTCGGACGTGACGAACGCCGGAACCAGAATCGTCAGCGGCGCCTGATCCGGCGACGCGATGTCAGTGCGCTTGGACAAGCGCATGAACAACTCCAGATCGCTGCTGCGAGTCTGGGCGAGCATGAAATCCTTGATCGGCACCTGCGCCTTGGCCACGGCGTCCTGAGCGGTGAGTTTCTCCGCCAGATACGGCTGCAAGGCATCCTGATTAACCCGGTCGAATACCGGCGCCATGATGAACAGAGTCAGGAACAGCGCCATGCCCGTGAGGATCTGGTTCGACGGCGTTTGTTGCAGGCCGAGGGCCTGACGCAGGATCGAGAAGACGATGATGATCCGGGTGAAACTGGTCATCAGCATGACGAACGCCGGGATAAAACTCAGCGCGGTCATGATCAGCAGGATTTGCAGGCTGACCGAGTATTCCTGAGCGCCGTTGGCGTTGGTACCCAGGGTGATCGCCGGGATCGATAACGGATCGGCGGAGAACGCCAGCGGCGCGGCCAGCATCAGGGCCAGCGTCAAGACGATGCGTAGCGCACCCATTACTTCTTATCCTTCTGATCCTTGCCCATCAGCTCCATCAGGCGCTGGGCAAACTCGGGAGTCGCTTTTTCAGTACCGCTGGGCACTTGCACCGGCTCCTTGAGCACGTGCAACGCGGTGATGGTGCCGGGGCTCAAGCCAAGCAGAATCTGCTCGTTGCCGACCTGCACCAGCATCAGACGGTCACGCGGGCCGAGCGCGCGGGAGCCGATCAGTTCGATGACCTGCCCCTTGCCGGCCGGCCCGGCCTGTTGCACCCGACGCAGCAACCAGGCAAGGAAGAAGATCAACCCCAGCACCAGCAGCAAACCGAACACCAACTGCGTCAATTGCCCGGCCACACCGCTGCTGACCGCGGGTGCAGCGGCCGCAGTAGCGGTCGCTACCGGCTCGGCAGCCATAACGCTGAACGGCAACGCCAGCGCTAACCCTGACAAAACCCCCAGAATCTTTTTCACTCAGCGCAACTTCTTGATGCGTTCGCTTGGGCTGATCACGTCAGTCAGGCGGATGCCGAACTTCTCGTTGACCACCACCACTTCACCGTGAGCGATGAGCGTGCCGTTGACCAGCACGTCCAGCGGTTCGCCGGCCAGACGATCGAGCTCGATCACCGAACCCTGGTTAAGCTGCAGCAGGTTACGGATGTTGATATCAGTGCTGCCGACTTCCATGGAAATCGACACCGGGATATCGAGAATCACGTCCAGGTTCGGACCGTCGAGAGTGACCGGTTCGTGGTTTTTCGGCACGCTGCCGAACTCTTCCATCGGCAGACGGTTGGACGGCGAACTGGCGGCATCGGCGGCCAGCAAGGCGTCGATGTCGTCCTGCCCGGCGTCGCCGGTTTCTTCCAGGGCAGCAGCCCATTCATCGGCCAGCGCCTGGTCGTCCTGGGTGTTCATATCGTTAGCCATCAATTTGTCCTCGGCGGGCATCCATTCAATCTGGAGCCGTCAGTTAAAAGCACAGGGGGTTAGGAGCGCCGGTCAGCGGCGCTCGATCGGCTCGATCACTTGCAACGCGAGGTTGCCTTTGTGCGACCCCATCTTGACCTTGAACGCAGGCACGCCGTTGGCGCGCATGATCATTTCGTCCGGCATTTCGACCGGGATAATGTCCCCCGGCTGCATGTGCAGAATGTCCCGCAGGCGCAACTGGCGACGGGCAACCGTGGCACCGATCGGTACGTCAACGTCCAGCACGTCCTGACGCAAGGCGTTGACCCAGCGTTCGTCCTGATCGTCGAGGTCCGACTGGAAGCCGGCGTCGAGCATTTCGCGTACAGGTTCGATCATCGAGTACGGCATGGTCACGTGCAGGTCGCCGCCACCGCCATCGAGCTCGATGTGGAAGGTCGACACCACAATGGCCTCGCTCGGGCCGACGATGTTGGCCATGGCCGGGTTCACTTCCGAGTTGATGTACTCGAAGTTCACTTCCATGATCGCCTGCCAGGCTTCTTTCAAATCGACGAAGGCCTGTTCCAGCACCATGCGCACTACACGCAATTCGGTGGGTGTGAATTCACGCCCTTCGATCTTCGCGTGACGGCCGTCGCCGCCGAAGAAGTTGTCCACCAGCTTGAACACCAGTTTGGCGTCGAGAATGAACAGTGCGGTGCCGCGCAACGGTTTGATCTTGACCAGGTTGAGGCTGGTCGGCACGTACAGCGAGTGCACGTATTCGCCGAACTTCATCACCTGCACGCCACCGACGGCAACGTCCGCCGAACGGCGCAGCATGTTGAACATGCTGATGCGGGTGTAACGGGCGAAACGTTCGTTGATCATTTCCAGGGTCGGCATACGTCCACGGACGATGCGATCCTGACTGGTCAGGTCGTAGCTTTTGACACTGCCGGGTTCAGCAGCGGTATCGGTCTGTACCAGACCATCGTCGACGCCATGCAACAGCGCATCGATCTCATCCTGGGACAGCAGGTCCTGCACGGCCATGTCGTGTTCCTACTGCAGTACGAAATTAGTGAAAAGCAACTGTTCGATGACCACTTTGCCGAGTTCTTTCTGCGCCACTTCCTGGACGCTGGCCGTGGCTTTCTGACGCAACATTTCCTGCCCTACAGGCGATGCCAGGGTGGCGAAGTCCTGCCCGGAGAACAGCATGACCAGGTTATTGCGGATGACGGGCATGTGGACTTTGAGCGCGTCAAGATCGGCCTGATTGCGCCCCTGCATGGTGATGCTCACCTGCATGTAGCGCTGACGGCCGTTCTGGTTGTAATTGGCCACGAAGGCTGGAGCCATGGGCTCGAAAATCGCTGGCTGCTTGCCGACCGGGGCGGTTTCAGCCGCGGCGGCAGGCTTGCTCTGGGCGCTGTGCATGAAGAACCAGGTCGCCCCCACGGACAAGCCGATCGCCAGCAGCAGGGCCACCACCACCGCGATGATCAGCTTGAGTTTGCCTTTGGTTGCGGGGTCTTTTACTGCTGCTTCGCTCTTCGCCATGCCAATAATCCGTCACTATTCGGGTTTTCACAGTCGCACGGCAAGGCAAGAGCAAGTGTTATGCCAGAAGTGTCTGAGGGAAAATGGACTGCGGCTGGTTGAGGCCGAAAATCAAAAGATCGCAGCCTTCGGCAGCTCCTACATTGGAATGTGTACATCCTGTAGGAGCTGCCGAAGGCTGCGATCTTTTAGGGGGCGTCGCAAATTATCAGGCGTAATAATCGACTGCGCTGGAGCCGATGACGCTGGTCGTGCTGGCTGCGACTTCGGCAACGCTGGCCGGAAGCTCTTCGTCCATCGAATCGAGACGACCACCGCTGGCGTTGGTGCGCCCCCCCTGACTTTGACCCTGTTGAGCCTGTTCCTGCCCTTGGCCCTGCCAGCCACGGGACTGGTCGGACACATTGACGTCGACCTGGCCCATGCCCTGCTGCGCAAACATGTCACGCAAGCGATGCATCTGCCCGTCCAGCGCTTCGCGAACGCTTGGATGGGCACTCATGAACGTCACTTGAGTCTGCTGATCCGGAACCATGTTCACCCGAATGTCCAGCCGCCCCAGTTCGGCCGGTTGCAACTGGATGTCTGCAGCCTTGAGATTGGCACTGGACAGGTACATGACCCGGTTCACTACTTCTTCGGTCCAGCCACTCTGATGCATGGCGATCGGCTGATTGACCGGCACTGCGTTGGCGGTTTTCGGCGTGGCCGCCTGGGTCAGTGCTGCCAGACGGTTGGCGAAATCGTCGACCCGGGTATCGCTACTCGCGGACTTCAGGTCCTTGAGACCGTCATCGATAAGGCCACTGAAGGCTTTGTCACCGCCCTGGCTGGTGCTGTCCTTGTCGACTTGCACATCGAGCATACTTGCCATGCCGGCGGCGAAGGTCTGCGCCGAGGTTGACTCGCCGTCGGCCTGGGCCTGGGCCGAGGTCGGTGCCGCTTTGGGCTGGGCCTGACTCGCAGCCGAAATATGGCCGCCCTGCTCCATGGCCATACGCACGGCGGGCAGTGCGTCGAGGGGATCGGCTTCGGGATCGAAATCGGTGTCAGTGCTTGCAACAACCGGAGTCGTTGCCGCCGTCACAGCCACCTCGACCTGCGGTTGCGGGGTGACGACAACGGGCGGAGCTGCCGGTACCGGCGCAGGCACCGCAGGTTGTACTGCCTGCATCAACGCAGGATCCAGCGTCGGGTCAACGGGCGCGGCATCGGCAACCGGAGTCTGCGCAGTATCCGACCCGTCATCGCTGGCGGGCTCGTCGTCAGCCTGCGCCGGTTTATCGGCGGGCAAGGATTTGCCGCTATCGGCAACCGCAGGTTCCGGGGCGGCAGACTTGTCGTTGCTGACGTCCTTTTTGTCGGGGCTGTCCGGCGCTTTATCGCGTATCGGCTTGGCCGATCCATCACCCACCGCAGAGGGTTTGTTCTGGGCTTGATTGGCGTAGACCTGAGCGAAGCTGGATGCCTTATCCCCAGGCTCAGCAGCCGGCGCCGGTGTATTGGCGCAAGCGACTTGAGTCTTGGCCTGCGCGGCGGCCTGAAGAAGCATATTGGGGGTAACGGGCATGGAACGGTCTCCGCTGCACTGGGATCGTAGGTACAGTTGACGGAGATTACTGCAAAGGTCGCGCCAGGTTTGAGTGGCAGGCGCTAAAAGCGCCGGACGGTCTCATTGGCAGAGAGAGTACGCTGACGCTCGGCCTCATAGAGCGGCCGGACAAACGCAAATTCGTCACCAATTTCGCCCACCAGTTTTTCAATGCCGGCGAGGCTTTTTTGCTTGGCGCGCTGCTCCAGCTCATGGCACAACTCAGCCAGGCGAATGGCGCCCATGTTGCTGCTGCTGCCCTTGAAACTATGGGCAGCATTCATGAGTTGCGCGGCATCTTCAGCCTTTCGCAAGATGCGTAAACGCTCTTCGGAATCGGCGAGAAAGGTATCCAGCAACATCGGATACTCATCCTCCATGACCTCTTGCAACGCGTTCAGCACGTCGCGGTCCAGGTGTGTGTCAGCCACTTGCTCACTCCTTGATCAAGAATGCGTGGATTATGCCAGAGCCTCCCAGAAAAACTCCACGCGGGCACTTCGACCATCGTCGGACCAACTCGCATTGTGGCCCAGTTGACGGATCAGACTGACGCCACGTCCCGACAGACGGACACCATCGACGGGCCGCTCCATCACCCGCGCGACATCGAAACCCTTGCCACTGTCTTCAACCCGAACAGCCAAGCACCCGCCCTTGCCCTTGGGTGTCACCTGCAAATGCACCCGCACGAAGCCGTCCTGCAAAGCATCCAGGCGCGCATTGCGCTGTTGATAATAGCGGGTGAAACCCGAGGCATCGCTCTTGAGCGCCGAATCCAGCCCCAGCACTCCATGCTCCAGGGCATTGGAATACAGTTCAGCCAATACACTGTAGAGCGCCCCGCTCTGAGCCCGCAGACCGTGGACCTCAAGCAGCAATTGCAGAAGATACGGCAGCGGATTGAAGCGTTTGAGCGTGGCGGCGCGAAATTCGAAACTCACTGACCAGTCCAGCGGGCAGGACTGACCACTGTCGGAATACACCAGCGCCGGCGGGCTCAGTTGTGCGGCCTCCAGCAGACTGACCTCGACCATGCTCACGTCATCACGGGCCTCGCCGCGAAAGTCGCGCAACGCCTGCTCGATCTCTTCGAACAGCTCATCAGGCTGACGATTGGCCGCAAACACCTGCTGCAATCGCTCCACACCAAACAACTGTTCGTTGGCATCGCAGGTATCGATTACCCCGTCGGACAACAGGAAGACACGATCCCCGACCGCCATCGGAAACACCTCGGTGCGGTCATCAAAGGATTGCGGGCTCAGCACGCCGAGCGGCAAATGCCGAGCCGTCAGCGGCGTGCGCTCACCGCTGGCGATGCTGTGCAGGTAACCGTCCGGCATTCCGCCGTTCCAGACCTCCACCGAGCGTCGCTGAAAACTCAGGCACAGCAGCGTTGCACAACAGAACATGTCCACCGGCAGGATGCGCTTGAGCTTGGCATTCATCTCGCGCAGGGTTTCGGACAGGCCGTAACCCTTGGCGGTCATGCCATAGAAAACTTCGGCCAAGGGCATGGCACCGACCGCGGCCGGCAAACCGTGACCGGTAAAATCGCCGAGCAGCACGTGCATGTCGCCGGCCGGGGTGAACGCGGCCAGCAGCAGATCGCCGTTGAACAACGCATAGGGCGATTGCAGGTAGCGAATATTCGGTGCACTCAGGCAGCCGGAGTGGGCCACCTTGTCGAACACGGCCTTGGCCACGCGCTGCTCGTTGAGCAGGTACTCGTGGTGCCTGGCGATCAGATCGCGCTGCTGCAACACCGTGGCCTGCAACCGCCGCAAGCGGTCCATCGCCTTGATCTTGGCGGCGAGGATCACCTGGTTGTAGGGCTTTGCCAGGAAGTCGTCGCCCCCGGCCTCCAGACAGCGGGCCAGCGCTTCGCTTTCGGTCAGCGAGGTGAGGAAGATGATCGGCACCAGGGTTTCCCCTGCCAATACCTTGATCTGCCGCGCAGCCTCAAAACCGTCCATCACCGGCATCATCGCGTCCATGAGCACCAGTTGCGGTCGCTGCTGGCGAAACGCTTCAACGGCTTCGGCACCGTTGGCGGCCGTCAGCACCTCATGCCCCTGACGACGAACGATGGTCGACAGCAGCATGCGATCGGCCGCACTGTCTTCGGCGATCAGGATCGTCAGCGGTTCGAACAAGGACTGCATGGCGGTCACGCCACGTCGAAGATTTGTTCGAAGTTGGAGATGGCGAGAATCTTGCGCACATCTGCGTTAGCGTTGGTCAACGTGATCTCGGCATTCTCGCCGCCAGCGTGATCACGCAATAGCAACAGCATGCCGAGCGCTGAGCTGTCGAGGTAGGTGGCGTCTTTCAGATCTACTTCGAAGGATTCGGGTTTTGGCTGAAGATTTTCGTAGGACTCGCGAAATTCCTGATGCTTGGCGAAATCGAATCGTCCCTTGACCGATATCGTCAGCTTTTGCCCATCTTGGGAGACTTCTGTAACAACTGGCATTTAACGGCTTCCTTGTCATGGGTGAACGTACGTGTACAAGGTTTAGCACTTGGCGAGGGCAGGAGCAAGGTGGGAAAACGGTTGAACCCTGCCTGATCAATACGGATCCTGACGCGGCAACCGCTGGGACAACTCATCCAGCAGCTTTTGCTCACGCCGGTCTTCCAGCCGCCGCGCCTCATCCATGTAGCGCAACACCAGTTTGCGCAAGCCTTCGACTCGTGCAAACGCCTGCTGCCAGGATTCCCGCGCCTTGTTCAGGTTGTTTTGATGCCATACCAGGCTTTGTCGCTGCTGGTCGATGGCGGTCCCCAGTTGCGCAAGGAAGCCTTGATAACCCAGCAGCCATTGGCCCGACACGCCACTGCTGCCGCGCACGATCCATTGCTCTTGATAGTCGAGACGAAAGGCTTCGAGGTCGGCGAGTTTGCTTTCTGCCAGACGGACTTGCCCCTGGAAGTGCCCCAGACGCAGGACCGCGGTTTTCTCGGCCTTTTCGGCCATTTCGACCACGGGGGCCAGGCGCGAGGCTCGGCTCTGGGCCATGGCCGGTTAGCCGCCGGCCGCGGGAGCGAAAATCGTGCCGAGATAGGCTTCGCTTTCGCCCAGGCCGATGCTGTCGTTCAGACCCTGGCGCAGGTATTTCACCAGCTGCGGTTGCAGGGAGATCGCCAGGTCGGTTTCCCGATCACCACCCGCGACATAGGCGCCGACGCTGATCAAGTCGCGACTCTGCTGATACCGCGACCACAGTTGCTTGAAATACTGGGCGCGCATCATGTGTTCGGGCGTAACCACCGACGGCATGACCCGGCTGATGGACGCTTCGATATCGATGGCCGGGTAATGACCTTCCTCGGCCAGGCGCCGGGACAGAACGATGTGCCCGTCGAGCACGCCTCGTGCGGCGTCGGCAATCGGGTCCTGCTGGTCATCGCCTTCGGACAGTACGGTGTAGAACGCGGTGATCGAACCGCCGCCCTTCTCCGCGTTACCGGCCCGCTCCACCAGTTTCGGTAGTTTGGCGAACACCGAAGGCGGATAACCCTTGGTCGCCGGCGGCTCGCCGATGGCCAGGGCAATTTCCCGCTGGGCCTGGGCGAAACGGGTCAGGGAGTCCATGAGCAACAGGACGTTCTTGCCCTTGTCGCGGAAATACTCGGCGATTCGCGTGCAGTACATCGCAGCGCGCAGTCGCATCAGCGGCGCATCGTCCGCCGGGGACGCCACCACGACCGAACGCTTGAGCCCTTCTTCACCGAGGATGTGCTCGATGAACTCTTTAACTTCCCGACCCCGCTCACCGATCAGCCCGACGACGATGATGTCGGCCTCGGTGAAGCGGGTCATCATGCCCAGCAGGACACTCTTGCCCACGCCAGTACCGGCGAACAGGCCCAGACGCTGACCGCGACCGACCGTCAACAAACCGTTGATGCTGCGAATACCCACGTCCAGCGGCTCGCTGATCGGTTCGCGCTTGAGCGGGTTGATGGTCGGGCCGTCCATCGGCACCCAGTCTTCGGCCTTCATCCCGCCCTTGCCGTCCAGCGCGCGGCCGGCGCCATCAAGTACCCGCCCGAGCATGCTCATACCCATTGGCAGACGGCCGGTATCAGCCAGAGGAACCACACGGGCACCGGGAGCGATGCCGGCAACGCTGCCGACCGGCATCAGAAACACCTTGCTGCCGGAGAAGCCCATGACTTCAGCTTCGACCTGCACCGGGTGATAACTGTCGTCGTTGATGACCATGCAGCGGCTGCCCATGGCGGCGCGCAAGCCCTCGGCTTCGAGGGTCAGGCCGACCATGCGCAGCAAGCGGCCTTCAAGGATCGGCGCGCCTTCCAGCGCCGTGGCCTCGGCGTAGCTGCCGAGGCGCTTGGCGAAGCTGGTGCGATCAAGGCGCATCGGGAACGTCCGGTTCAGGTTCGACCGGCACGACCGCTGGCTTGTCGCTGATCGGCAGCTCCAGGCTCAGATCCGGTTCGGCCGGGTGCAAGGCCTGTTCGTGCAACTGATCGAAGAGCTTGTCCATGACCCGCGCAACGCGGGTTTCGACCGTGGCGTCGATACGGCTGTGTTCAGTCTCGACCCGGCAACCGCCGGGCAACAATGCCTCGTCCTCGACGATGCGCCAGGTTTCTTCATGGCGTTCGCGCAGGGCTTTGACCTGTTCGAAATCTTGCGGATTGATGTACAGCCGCACATTGCCCACGCCCAGCGGCAAGAGCTTGAGGGCTTCACGCATGACGTGTTCGATCTGCGTCGAGTCGATGGCGAGCTCGCGCTGAATCACCTGTTTGGTGATGTGCTGCACCAGGTCGACCAGGGACTTTTCGATCAAGGTGTCCTGCTCGGCGATCGGCTCGAACAAATGCCCCATCAGCTGCTCCAGAGCGCCAATCTTGGCGGCCAGGGCCAACTCGGCTTCCTGACGGACTTTGAGCGTGGTGCTGTGGAAGCCTTCTTTCTCGCCGGTTGCGAAGCCTTCGTTGTAGGCCTCCTGGCGAATGCTTTCGAGTTCTTCGAGGGTCAGTGGCTGGACTTCATCCAGTGGCACTTCTTCCATTTCCGGCGGCTCGGGCTCAGGTTCCGGCTCGGGTTCCGGCACGAACGGATCGAAACTGGGCAGCGACCAGAGGTCGAAACCACCGACGTCCTTGCCACGGATCAGGTCTGTGTTGGACTCATCATGTTTGGACGACATAGTGACCTTAGATCATCTCTTCGCCGCCCTTCCCGCCGAGAACGATTTCTCCGGCTTCGGCCATACGGCGGGCAATGGTGAGGATTTCTTTCTGCGCCGTTTCCACGTCGCTGACGCGCACCGGGCCTTTGGCCTCGAGGTCGTCGCGCAACAGTTCGGCCGCCCGTTTGGACATGTTCTTGAAGATCTTCTCTTTGACGCCTTCGTCCGAACCCTTGAGGGCCAGCACCAGCACGTCGGAAGACACTTCGCGCAGCAGCGCCTGAATACCGCGATCGTCGACATCGGACAGGTTGTTGAACACGAACATGAGGTCTTCGATCTGACCGGACAGGTCTTCGTCGACTTCACGGATCGAGTCCATCAGCTGACCTTCGATCGAGCTGTCGAGGAAGTTCATGATATCTGCCGCACGCTTGATGCCACCCAGGGTGGTGCGCGAGGCATTCGAGTTGCCGGAGAACTGCTTCTCGAGAATCTGGTTGAGTTCTTTCAGGGCCGCAGGCTGCACAGTGTTCAGCGAGGAAACCCGCAGAATGATGTCCAGACGCACCTTGTGATCGAAGTTGCCCAGCACTTCGCCGGCCTGGTCCGGATCGAGATACGCCACCACGATCGCCTGGATCTGCGGGTGCTCGTAACGGATCACGTCGGCGACGGCGCGCGGTTCCATCCACTTCAGGCTGTCGAGGCCACTGGTGTTGCCGCCCAGCAGGATCCGGTCGATCAGGCCGTTGGCCTTGTCTTCGCCCAGGGCCTGCGTGAGCATTTTGCGCACGTAGTCGTCAGAGCCGACGCCGAGGCTGGTCTGGTCGCCGACGATGTCGACGAACTCGCTCATCACCTGCTCGACCTGCTCGCGGTGCACGTTACCCATTTGGGCCATGGCCACACCCACACGCTGGACCTCTTTGGGCCCCATGTGGCGCAGCACTTGGGCAGCGTCGGTAGAACCCAGGGACAGCAGCAGAATCGCGGCTTTGTCGACCTTGGACAATTTGGCGGCAACGGCTCGGTTATCACTCATCTGCGTTAATCCACTCTTTCACGACCTGGGCCACGCGACCCGGATCTTCTGCCACCAGACTCTTGATTGCGTTCAGCTGTGCGTCATAGCCTTCGCTTGGGCTCGGCAACAGGATGCTGGTCGGGCCGCCGAGACTGACGCGGTCGTTGGCCAGTTCGCCGTCCAGGCCGCCCATGCCACCCAACTCGACGTCGCTGCCGATGCCTGCAAACTGCTTGTCTTTGCCGCCGCCGGTGATGTTGTTGAGCACCGGACGCAGCACACCGAACACCAGCACCAGGATGAACAAGACACCCAGCACTTGCTTGACGATGTCCCAGAACCAAGGCTGGGAGTAGAACGGAATTTCGGCAATCACTTCACCGCGCTCGGCGGAGAACGGCATGTTGATCACGCTGACGCTGTCGCCACGGCTGGCGTCGAAGCCTACGGCATCCTGTACCAGGCGAGTGAAGCGCGCCAATTCATCGGCGGTCCACGGCGCACGGGTGGTTTCACCGTTGGCCGCGTTGATCTTGACCTGGTCATCCACCACCACCGACACCGAGAGGCGATTCAAGCGGCCCTGCTGCTGTTTGGTGTGGCTGATGGAACGGTCGAGTTCGAAGTTCTTGGTGGACTGTTGACGCTTGTCCGCCGGGTACGGTGCAAGCATAGGCTGGCCGGTGGCCGGGTCCATGATTTGCTGACCGTTGGCATCCAGGAGTGGCTGGCCTGGCTGCACCATGCCGGCCGACGCGGTAGCGCCACCGGTGGTTTGCGGTGCGGAGGCAGGCGACGGCGGCTGGTTGCTCAGGGCACCCGGCACACCTTGCGGGCCATTGCTGGCGGTACGTTGTTCGTTGACCGACTGCTCGCTGCGCAACGCCGGTTGGTCCGGGTTGAATTGCTCGGAGGTCGACTCGACGGCACTGAAATCCACATCGGCCGAGACTTCGGCTTTATAGCGATCGTTGCCCAGCACCGGTTGCAGAATGTTGTGCACGCGCTGAGTCAGCATGCTTTCCATGCGACGGCTGTAATCGAATTGCTTGCCGGCCATGGTCAGTTCGGAGTTTTCCGCCTGATCCGACAGCAGGTTGCCCTTCTGGTCGACGACAGTGATCTGGGATTTGCTGAGTTCGGGAACGCTGGTGGCCACCAGGTTGATGATCGCCAGCACTTGGCCAGGCTCCAGCGAGCGACCGGAGTACAGCTCCACCAGAATCGAAGCGCTCGGCTTGCGCTCGTCGCGCACGAACACCGAACTTTTCGGAATCGCCAGGTGCACGCGGGCACCCTTGACGTTGTTCAGGCTGGAAATGGTGCGGGCCAGTTCGCCTTCGAGACCGCGACGATAACGGGTCGCTTCCATGAACTGGCTGGTGCCCAGGCCCTGGTCCTTGTCGAGAATTTCAAAACCGATGTTGCCATCGCTGGGAGTGACACCAGCGCCTGCGAGTTTGATTCGCGCACGGGACAGGTCATCGGCCTTGACCAGCAAGGCACCGGAGTTCGGTTCAACGGTATAGGGAATGTCGGCTGCGGCGAGGGTATCCATGACCTGTTTGGCGTCCATACCGGCAAGGCTGCCGTATAGAGGCCGGTAGTCCGGCTGCTGGGACCACAACACCACGGCAAAGCCAATCGCCACGCTCGCAGCCAGGCCGACCAACAGGCCTACCTGACGCAACATGGTCATCTCGGAGAGGTTTTCCAGGAAGGACAACCCGAACAGCGGCGGCTTGCCGTCTATTGGAGTGGCCTTGGCCGGAACATTATCGGCGACTGCTTCTGCCATGACTCAATTCGTCCTTAAACCGGCATCTGCATGATGTCTTGGTATGCCTGAACCAGCTTGTTGCGTACTTGGGTCAACGCTTGAAAAGACACGCTGGCCTTCTGCGAGGAAATCATCACGTCCGTCAGGTCGACGCCACTCTTGCCGATCTCGAAGGCACTGGCCAACTGACTGGACGCCTGCTGCGTCTCGTTCACTTTATTGACGGCCTGACCGAGCATGTCGGAAAAGCTGCTGCCACCCAGTTCAGGAACGGCGGCAGTCGATTTCGACGCAGACATGGCATCCATTTGCATGGAACGCATGTCCAGCATCAATCGATTGAATTCAATACCTTGGCTCATGGCTTCTCTCTTTGACGAGCTACGTCTTTGGCGACCCGCAATTTTTTGACACTCACTCGGCGGGTAGTGAGGTGTTAGCAACAAGGGTGCCAGCTCCATGGCCGCTTTAAACAAAAGCCGTCCCGGGCTTTTGCATTGCTAATGAATCAGGTGGCGAACAAATAAGCTTCCACGTCCATTCCGGCATCACGCATCTGCGCCAACTTGTAACGCAGGGTGCGCGGGCTGATGCCCAAACGCTCGGCGGCCTCTTTGCGACGACCGCGCTCGGAGCGCAAGGTGTCGATGATCATCTGGAACTCACGGCGACGCAGATCATCACCCAGCGCCCCGGCCGACTCGGATTCGACCTCCACGGTTCGCACGGACGTTGGCGCCAAGGCTGGCAACGGCGCACAGGCGACCGGCCCGGCCAGACAGAAATCCTCAGGCTGTATCAATCCGCCCTGTTGCAGGATCAGCGCCCGCTGAATCGCGTTATCCAGCTCACGCACATTACCCGGCCATGGGTAACCAATCAGGCACGCCTGAGCCTCGGGCGACAGCCTTGCCGCGGCATGCTTCATTTTATTGACGTACTTGGCCAGAAGACGTTCGGCCAATGGCAGGATGTCGGCGGTACGTTCGCGCAACGGACGCCAGGCCAGCGGAAACACCGACAGGCGATAGTAAAGGTCTTCACGAAAACGCCCCGCGGCCACTTCACCGGCCAGGTCACGGTTGGTGGTGGCGACCACTCGAATGTCCAGCGTGATCGGCTTGCGAGCGCCGACTCGCTCGACTTCGCGCTCCTGCAATACCCGCAGTAACTTGGCCTGAAGGCCCAAGGGCATTTCGGAGATTTCATCGAGCAGGATCGTGCCGCCATCAGCTTGCTCGAACTTGCCAGCCTGCGCTGCGATCGCGCCAGTGAACGAACCCTTTTCGTGACCGAACAAGGTGGCTTCGAGCATGTTGTCCGGGATCGCTGCACAGTTGATTGCAATGAACGGCTGACTGGCGCGGTGTGAGTGCTGATGGATGTAACGCGCCAGCACTTCCTTGCCGGTCCCGGACTCACCGGAGATCAACACCGTGGAATCACTGCGCGCCACCCGTGCGGCCAGTTCCAGCAATTGCGCACTGGCCGGCTCGAACGCTACAGGCCCCTCGCCCTCGGTCGCGCCGAGACTGCCCAGCGCATGACGCGCCACCAGATCGAGCAAGGCTTTGGGCTCGAATGGCTTGACCAGATAATCCGCTGCCCCCTGACGCATCGCATCGACCGCCCGTTCGACGGCACCGTGAGCGGTCATCAGCAACACCGGCAGTTGCGGCTGACGAGTGCGCAGCAATCCGAGCAGTTGATGGCCGTCCATGCCCGGCATGTTGACGTCACTCAGCACCAGGTTGAACGCCTCGGTACCGACCGCTGCCAGCGCTTCTTCCGCCGAACCGACGGCTTTGAAATCGTGCCCGGCGAGCAGCAGCGTATCCGCCAGTGCTTCGCGTAGCGCGCGGTCATCCTCGACCAGTAAAACCTTGATTGCCATGTCCTTCACTCCGCTCCCTGAGCGTGGGGCTTTTCACCGGAAAAAAGCGGCAGGATGACCTGCGCGCAAGTGCCGCGTCCCAGCCGCGAGCGCAGCTGCAATTCTCCCTGATGGGCACGTGCCACTGCCTTGACCACGGTCAGGCCAAGGCCGGTCCCGGTGGTTTTAGTGGTAAAAAACGGCTCGCCGAGTCGTGCCAGCACTTTCGTGTCGATGCCACTGCCGCTGTCACTGACAGATACACGCAAATTGTCGTCACGGGTATAGAGGTGGACCTTCAAGCGAACATCACCGGCACTGGCCTGGATGGCGTTCTCGATCAGATTCAGGATCGCCCCGACCAGCGTGTCACGATTGCACAGCAACTCGCCCAAATGACTGTCGCATTGCCAGCGAATCGGCAGGTCCTGCACATGGGTCAGCGCTGCCGCCTGCAGCGACTGCATCAGCACTTTGGGCGTGACGCGATCGGTCAGCGGCAACTCGCCGCGCGCAAACACCAGCATGTCGCGAACCTGATGCTCCAACTCATGCAGACGCTCTTTCAGGCGCCCGGCAAAACGCTGCTGGGTCTCGACCGGCAACGCTTGCTCAGTCAAATGACTGGCGTAGAGCAAGGCGGCGGACAAGGGAGTACGAATCTGATGAGCCAGCGAAGCGACCATTCGGCCGAGGGACGACAGACGTTCGTGGCGGGCCAGTTGATCTTGTAGATGACGGGTTTCAGTCAGGTCGTTGAGCAACACCAACTGACCGGGCTCGGCATCCAGCGAGCGAGTGGAGATCGACAAACGCCGACCATCCTTGAGCGAGATTTCGTGACCGTCGTCTTCACGGGGTGCAAAGCAGCGGGCAATGACATGACGCCACAGCTCGCCTTCGAGGGGCAGACCGAGCAGTTCGCAGGCAGCGGGGTTGGCTTCGCGCACGATGCCTTGGGCGTCGATGACGATGACGCCGCCGGGCAACAGATCGAGGAGGTTTTGCAGCCGGTTGGCCAGGCGTTCTTTTTCCGCCAGCTCCTGCATGCGCTGAGCGCTGACCACCGCCAGTTCACCCTTGAGCTCGGTGACCCGGGCTTCGAGCATGCTGTAGGAATCGGTCAATTGGCTCGACATCTGGTTGAACAGTGCAAACGCCTGCTCAAGGCCAAGCCGGCTCGCCTGCTCTACGGACGACGGTTGTCCCGAAGCGTCAGGGACAGGAGACATCTGGGCGGCTTGGGGCATCGTGCTCTCTCGCTTGGCTGACCGTCAGTTAAACGGAACGTTGCGAGGGATGTAGCAATACCCGTGCCTAAAAAAAACCGCCTACAAATGAAGGACTTGAAAAACAGGCGTCAATCATCTGCCTGTTCATCACCGTCACGACGGCTCATACCGTACTTGCGCATCTTTTCCACCAGTGTGGTGCGACGAATACGCAGCCGCTCTGCCGCGCGCGCCACGATGCCATTGGCATCATCCAGCGCCTGCTGAATCAGCCCTTGTTCCAGACCACCGAGGTAGTCCTTCAGGTCCAAGCCTTCCGGCGGCAGCATGGCGCCGGCAGAGAAGTCCGGAGTATGACCGTTGATGGCCACACGCTCTTCAAGATCGTTGCGAAAGCTGTCGACCAGTTGCTCGTCTTCGTCGTCGACGTAACGGAATTTCTTCGGCAGCTCGACCACGCCGATCACCCCATACGGATGCATGATCGCCATGCGTTCCACCAGGTTGGCGAGTTCGCGGACGTTGCCCGGCCAGCCGTGGCGGCACAGCGACATGATCGCCGCGGAATTGAAACGGATCGACCCACGCTTCTCGTGTTCCATGCGCGAGATCAACTCGTTCATCAGCAGCGGAATGTCTTCGACACGCTCGCGCAGCGGCGCCATCTCGATCGGGAATACGTTCAGGCGGTAGTACAAGTCTTCGCGGAAGGTACCGATCTCGATCATGCTTTCGAGATTCTTGTGGGTCGCCGCGATGATCCGCACATCGACGCTCTGGGTCTTGTTGCTGCCCACGCGCTCGAAGGTGCGCTCCTGCAATACGCGCAGCAACTTGACCTGCATCGGCAGCGGCATGTCGCCGATTTCATCGAGGAACAGCGTGCCGCCATTGGCCAGTTCGAAACGCCCGGCGCGGCTGGTGATTGCCCCGGTGAAGGCGCCCTTCTCGTGGCCAAACAGTTCGCTTTCCAACAACTCGGCCGGGATCGCCCCGCAGTTGACCGGTACGAACGGCGCGTCACGACGCTTGGAGTGATAGTGCAGGTTGCGCGCGACCACTTCCTTGCCGGTCCCGGACTCACCGAGGATCAGCACACTGGCGTCGGTGTCGGCGACTTGCTGCATCATCTGACGGACGTGTTGAATCGCCCGGCTGGTGCCGACAAGACTGCGGAAAAGATTGGGTTCGCGATGACGGCCGCGCTCGCGGGCCTGGTCGTACATCTCGCGATAGACCTGGGCACGGTGCAGGGAGTCGAGCAGTTTGCTGTAGCTGGGTGGCATCTCGAGGGTCGAAAGCACTCGGCGACGCTGGTCTTCTGGCAAGTCAAGGGAAGAATTATCGCCCATTAACAAAACCGGAAGGAACTCATCCCAGGTTGAGAGTGTCTTTAACAAGCCCACAAGTGCACCAGGAGCATTAACCGTCCCGATCAGGACACAGATTACTTCACGACTTGATGACAATGAGCCGACAGCCTGCTGCCAGTCATGGCTACCGCAGGGTAAATTTTCTTCGCCAAGAAAATTTAAAATCACCGCCAGGTCGCGGCGACGGACGCTATCGTCATCAATCAGCAGAATTTTGGTTTCACGCCACATGCAATAGCAACTTCCCTAGTCAACTCAATGCCCAAATGCTGGGGCAAGCTAGACGCTTTCAGACACGTTATGCCTGTAGACGCCTGAAATCTGGAATCAGCCACTAGTTAAGTCAAAAAACCGTGCACAGTCAAATTTATGGCGCACTATGTTTGGATTAACCGGGGATTAATTAACCGAACAGATGGTAAACCTTTGCCGCGCTCTGTGCTTGGTGGATCTGCGACATCTCATCAACTATCGCTTGCCGCTCTCCTGTCGCCGCCTCAAGAAGCTGTTTGTACACCCCCAGCAACTCCTCAAGATTATCGCGCAACGCGGCCTCGTCCACCGAAGCTTCACTCAAGACGTCTTCCATGCAGGAACGGCAAGCCAGGTCCAATTCACCAATGGCTTCCCAGTTACGCTCGGCCAAAGCACCGACCAGGCCTTCACGGGTTTGTTCGATTCGCTGCAATACAAGACTCATGGTGATCTCCTTAAAACTGCGGACCCGGCACGGCGATAGCATCCCACCCGTCTTTGACAGTGCGAAGCAAATCAGCGACTTCGTCGAGAATCTTTGGATCTGTCTTGATGTTGGCTTCGGCCAGACGCTTCATCATGTAGGTGTAGAGGTTATCCAGCTCACCCACCGATTCAGCCTGGTTTTCCAGATCCAGACCTTCACGCAAACCGCCGACGATGCCGATGGCCTTACCAATCAGAACGCCCTTGTTCGGGATGTCCTTACGCTCCATCGCGCCTTTGGCCTGCGCAATACGATCCAGCCCACCTTCCATAAGCATCTGTACCAGACGATGAGGACTGGCCTCGGAAGTCTGCGCCTGAGCGCCAATCTTCTGGTATTGGCGAAGGGCTAACATTGGATTCATGTTGTACCTCATCAAAAAATCTGTGGTTCGTATAACCAGTGTATCGACGACGCGTCAAAAAACTTTAGTCGCAAAACACAAAAGCCCGGAGCGTTTAACAACGCTGCCGGGCTTTTGGCGCGACTAGACTATCAGCTGTTCTTCTGCTGCGCGGTCATTGCTTCGAACATCGAAGTGATGTTGCTGGCGGTGGCTTTCAGCTTGCCGACGAGGGTATCCATATCGTTGTATTTTTTGGTCAGTACGGCGGTCAGGGTCTCGATACGACGATCCAGAGCAGCCTGGTCGTTGGTCAGCTTGGTCTTGGTCTTGTTCAGACTGGTTGTACGCTGATCCAGAATACCGCCGGTATCTGCAAAAGGCGCAATAGCCTTATTCATGCGCTCCAGCAGACCGTTGTCACCCGTGAATAACTCCTGGACTTCACCGCCCAGTTTTTTGTCATTCATCGCAGCAGTGAACTTGGTGCTGTCAAAATCGAGCGCACCGGTCTTCTGATTGGTGGTAATGCCCAACTGCGCCAGCACCGTGAGCTTGTCTCCCGAGCCGGTTTCAGACAACGGACCACGAATCGCCGACAGGATCGAACGCGGCAGCGCATCACCGGTCAATGCTGCCGGAACGGTCGGCTTACCATCATCATCGAGCGAAGGCTTGGTCAATGCAGTGACGCTGTTGGCGATAGCGTTGTAGGCATCGACGAACTTTTGGATCGACGCCTTCAGGCCATCGGTGTTCGCCGCCACGGTAACAGTCGAGGTCCCTACAGCAATCAGGTTGAACGTCAGGCCGGAAACGGCTTTGTCGACCGCGTTGGTCTTGCTGGTCAATGCCATGCCGTCGACGGTGAACTTGGCATCAAGTGCCACTGCACCGATCGCGCCAGCTGACGTGGCGGTCATTGGAGAGCCGGTGGTGCCGACGACGTTAGTTCCATCGATTTCAAGCCCGGCAATACCACTGACGGAAATATCAGAGCCCGCGCCCGTGTTGCTGGAGCCCAGCACGAGGCGCGAACCAAAGGAGTCGGTGACAATGTTGGCACTGACACCGGCAGCCTTGAGCGAGCTGTCGGCGTTGATCGAGTCGCGAACCGATTGCAATGTCGCCCCGGCGGCCACATTGACGTTGAAGTTCTTGCCACTCTGGCTGATGGTGAGCGTGCCCGTGGGGATAGCGCTGCTCGTACCACCGGCAAACGCAGCACTGGCCACTTTGGACGACGTGGCCAGATTGCCGACGTTGATGACATAGTTGCCGCCCACGGCCGAGTTACTGGCGGTGGCCGTGACAAATTTCACATCAGAGGAAGTCGCAGCAAACCCGGGAAACTGCGGGTTGGTTTTACTGCCCAAATCAGTCATGGATTTGGTAAACGCAGCCATCAAGGACTTCAAGGTCCCGATACCGGAGATGCTTGCGGTGTTGGTTGCAGTCCCACGGTCAATCTGACCTTGCTTGGCCGCTTTATCAGCGTTCACCAAGGCTTTGACGATAGCACCGGTATCAAGGCCGGAGCCTAAACCCGTGCCCGGTAGAATTGGACTTGCCATGTGAAACTCCCTTCAGTGTGTCGCCGGCCTTTTGACCACTACAACGCCCAAAAGAACATAGCAACAAAATTCATGCCAGCTGTCAGGCTTTTGCGCTGAACAACAGGCTGCTTGCATCATTCAAGCTATTGGCCAGTTTAAGGACTTCTTCGTTGGGGATCTGGCGGATCACCTCACCGGAGTCACTGGCGATCACTTTTACCACAACTTTGCCTGAAGGCTCGTCAATCGAGAACTCCAGGTTACGCTTGACCGACTGAACAAACTTTTCAATTTCCTGAACGGCCATCTTCAGTTGTTCCTGCTCGGTTTGGCTGCCTTTACTTTCTTCCTTGACGGCAACCACTGGCGCAGTTTCCGCTAGAGGCTTGTGCGCCGGCTTATCGGCAACAGTCTTTGTCGCCTGCTGGTGCGCAGGATAAGACAAGTTCAGCTTCACGCTCATATCCATGTCCATCACCTCTTAAACCAAAAAAGCGAGAGAGCGCGACGTGCGCACTCCCCCGCCAAAACAAACCCAGCTATTACTGAAGCAATTTCAGTACAGCGGATGGCAGTTGGTTGGCCTGAGCCAGAACTGCGGTGGAAGCTTGTTGCAGAGTTTGCTGCTTGGTCAGCTGCGCGGTTTCCGAAGCGAAGTCGGTATCTTGTACGCGACCCAGTGCAGCACTGGCGTTTTCGTTGATGTTCTGCAGGTTGGAGATGGTGCTGGTCAGACGGTTCTGGGCAGCACCGAGGTCCGCACGGCTGGTGTTGATGGTTTTCAGGGCTGCGTCGATTGCGACGATTGCAGCAGCGGTGCTGGCTTCTGCAGTGGCGCTGTCGTTACCGGTGATGGCGACGGCAGCAGAGTCAACGCTCAGGGTGGCAGCATCGAAGCCGCTGGCCAGAGTGATGGTGATCTGGTTGGTGGCGCCGGTGTTGGAACCGACCTGGAAGGTCATGGTGCCAGCAGTGCCGTCGATCAGGTTCTTGCCGTTCAGGTTGGTCGACTTGGCAATACGGGTCAGTTCGTCCGACATGGTTGCGAACTCTTTGTTCAGAGCAGCGCGGTCGTCGGTGCCGTTGGAGTCGTTTCGCGATTGAACAGCCAGTTCACGCATACGCTGCAGAATGTTGGTCGATTCTTGCATCGCGCCTTCAGCAGTCTGAGCGATCGAGATACCGTCGTTGGCGTTTTTGATCGCCATGGTCTGACCACGGATCTGCGAAGTCATACGGGTAGCGATTTGCAGACCGGCGGCGTCGTCTTTGGCGCTGTTGATTTTCAGGCCGGAAGACAGGCGAGTCATCGAAGTAGACAGAGCATCGGAAGCCTTGTTCAGGTTTTTCTGAACGTTCAACGATGTGACGTTAGTGTTTACTGTTAAAGCCATGACGAATTCCTCGTTGGTTGGGTACTGCGGCTTCCGGCCCTGGCAACCGCCGGGTATGGCCTAGAGAACCTTCGTAATAGTTATCGTCGGGATTGCAACTTGCTTTAGGGGATTTTCAAAAATATTTGCCATCACGTTGCCACCCCCCGTAAACAAAGGACTTGGCCGCGATCAAGCAGCGAAAAAATGACGCCAGGGAAATGCCGATGACAAGTTGGCGAGGACTCGCCGGCACCGGCGGAAGCGAAATTGCTTAAATGGACAGACTGTCAGTCAACAACTGGACCAGTTCGTATTCCAGATAGTCCGCCAGGGCAAGCCAGTTCAGAGACTCCTGACACTCGAGCATCGGCCCCAGCAAACGCACCCACTGCTGCTGAGCAGCCGGCAACGCCAGATCGAAGGACGGCTGCAGCGCACCGATCAGTTCGATCATCGCCAGCCCGGCCTCCACATCACGCCCCAGGCGGAACAATGCCGCACAGTGCTGCGCGTCGATCACAAAGGACTCAAGCGCACTCATAACGCCAACTCCGGGTGAAAAGCGGTACCGGCGATCATCGCCCCTGCCCGACTGCTGTTATAGAAACGCACCTGTGGATGACCGGCGATAAAACGCTCCAGCTCACACAGATAACTGCGGAAGTTGAGCTGCGTCTTGATCCGCTGGCCATGCCCGTCGAGCACCCAGTGTTTGGCCGCTCCCAATTGCGGGCCGAGGTCGCCATCGTTCCAGCCGGCATGGGTCTTGTCGCCGGGGAAGGCGAAGTCGGCGCCGAACAGGGTGACCTGCACTGCGCCCATTTTCACCGCGAGGTCCACCGCTGGATGAATCACGCTCCCCCCCCCATACAGCTCACCCTTGGGCCATTGCTGACGCAACTGTTGATAGATCGGGCTGGCGGAGTAACCGGTATAACGCGGCCCCTGCCAGGCACTCAATACCAGAGGATCGACCATCGGCATGTACACCAGCGTAATCGCGGATGTGCCTTCAGGCGGCAGATGCCGGGTCGAAATACGCTGGTCGATGCTGACCACCACATCGGGGCGAATGCCATGATTGAGTAGCGGCCGATAAGCCGTATCGACACAAATGAACAACGGTCGCACCGCTTGCTCGCGAATCGCCCGCAAGCGATCGAAGTGCAGCTCAAGACTCGGGCCCGTGGCAATGACGAACACTTCCTGCCCGGCACAGGAACCGAACAACTCAGCCACATCGCCATCGGCCTGCACCAGCGCCAGACTCGCCTGCAAGCGCTCGACAATGCTTGGAGCCTGAGCGGAGAACTCTCGATTATTAAACGTCAGGTGGGTTTCACTGATCAGGCGATCGCGGATCTTGGCATTGAAGTCATCGGCCAGCACCAACTCGGACGGCAAGGCGAAAAACGGTAGTTGGATTTCCGCCAGATCGCCGGCGTACATCAGCTGGACCCGCGGATCGCCGAGCCACTGCTGCTGATCCAGCAGTTGCAGCACCAGCGCAAACACCGCTCCGTTGAGGATGTGCACATACAAGCGTTCAAGCCCGGCGCGCGTCAGCAGCTCCACTTGCAGATCGCCAAGCCCGGTGCCGTAGACATGCACCACCGGACTGTCGGCTGGCAGGCTGTCGGCCTGAAGCCTGGCCTCACGGACGCGGTCATGGCGGCTGGTCAGTTGAATGCCATCGATGCTCAGCGTCGAGCCCATGCCTTCCACCAGCTCAGCCTGCAACAAGCGTGTGTTCTCAACCAGCAAGCGCGCAGACAGCATCGGCCAGCGTCGCTGTATGACGTCGACGTTGCGTTCAAAGAACTCGCTCATGGAGCCTCGCTTTTCATTCGGGCAAAAAAATAGCGCTCAAGATTACACCTTGAACGCTTTTTTTGTGCCTGGCTTTTAGTGGTTCAAGGACGATAGATGATCGCCGAACCCCACGACAGACCAACGCCAAAACCGCTCAACGCGACACGCTTCCAGGCGGAGTCCATGACATGTTTTTCCAACAGCAACGGAATGCTTGAAGACACCGTGTTGCCGGTCTCGACCATGTCCTTGATGAACTTCTCGGGTTCACCTTCAAAGCGTCGTGCCACCGCGTCGACAATCGCAGCACTGCCCTGGTGAATGCAGAAAGCATCGATATCGTCGGCCGTCAGGCCTGAGTCGCCCAGCAGCTCATGCAAATGCGCCGGGACTTTGAGCAACGCGAAGTTGAACACCTGACGGCCGTTCATGTAGAACACGCCATCGGTGACCTTCAGGTGCGGTGCGCCGGAACCGTCAGTGCCGAACTTGGCCTTGCCCAACTGCCATGGCGCGTCTTCGCCCATCCAGGTGGCGGTAGCCGCATCACCGAAGAGCATGGTGGTGTTGCGGTCTTCCGGATCGACGATTTTCGAGTACGGATCGGCAGTCACCAACAGGCCATTCTTGAGGCCGGCGGCTTCCATGAACCCCTTGATCGCATAGATGCCGTAGACATAGCCGGAGCAGCCCAGGGAAATATCAAACGCGGCGACCGTGGTCGGCAGTCCGAGTTTGTCCTGAACGATGGCCGCCGTGTGCGGCAGGCCTTCTTCGTCGCCGTTCTGAGTGACGACGATCAGCACGTCGATGGATTCACGGTTCAAATCGGGATTGTTGGCGAACAGCGCATTGACTGCTTCGACACACAGGTCCGAAGTTTCCTGCCCGGCGTCTTTGCGCGGCAGGAAGGCCGAACCGATTTTGCCCAGGATGAATTCTTCATCCTTTTCGAACTTTGCACCTTGTGCGTAATTGTCCACGCCGGCTACAGGAACGTAGCTCGCAATGCTCTTTATGCCAATCATTACGGCTTCCCAATAATAAACAGCCCAATACCACCGCTCGCAAGGAATCGAGGGGCGCCGACAAACAGAGAAAAATGTCGCCCCGAGGGAGCGACAGACGGGAAGAATAAAAGGCTATCACTGGGTCAAAAAGACACCAGGCGCCACCTCCCCGATTAATACAATACAGTGAAGATGCGCGTTATGACTCGCAGGTCACTCTATTTTGCCGAATCAGCCCCACAACAGGTTATTCGACCAACGACCAATCCAGCGGCGTACCACGCTTGATGGCCTGGCGGGCGCGGCGGCCCAGCAGGCTTTCCGCGTGTTTAGGCGCCAGCCCAAGGCCGGGACGAATCGCCCGCAGATTGGCGGCGGTGAAGGGCTCACCGGCAGCCATGTCCTGAGTCACATAAAGCGAACGACGGTACACCAGGGACTTGCGCTCGGCTTCGGTCACGCCGTAATGCACATGGCCCATGGCCTGCCAGGCGCGCTCGGTTTCGATCACCAGGCTTGCCAGCTCCGCAGGTTCGAGGGAGAAACTGGCATCCACACCACCCGCTGCACGGTCGAGGGTGAAATGTTTTTCCACCACCGTCGCCCCCAGCGCCACCGCGGCGACAGACACGCCAACACCCATGGAGTGATCGGACAGGCCAACTTCGCAGCCAAACAATTCACGCAAGTGAGGAATCGTCCGCACGTTGCTGTTGGCGGGCGTTGCAGGGTAAGTGCTGGTGCACTTGAGTAACACCAGGTCCTTGCAACCGGCCTCACGGGCGGCACGCACGGTTTCGTCGAGTTCAGCGATGCTGGCCATGCCGGTCGAAATGATCAACGGCTTGCCAGTGGCGGCGACCCGCCGAATCAGTGGCAGGTCGGTATTTTCGAAACTGGCAATCTTGTAGGCCGGTACGTCGAGGCTTTCAAGGAAGTCCACCGCGGTGTCATCGAACGGTGTGGAGAACGCGAGCATGCCCAGCTCTTTGGCCCGGGCGAAAATCGGCGCGTGCCATTCCCACGGTGTGTGGGCCTTCTCGTACAACGCGTACAGCGAAGAACCGGCCCAGAGACTGTTCGGGTCCGTGATGAAAAACTCACCTTCGGACAGGTCCAGGGTCATGGTCTCGGCAGTGTAGGTCTGCAGCTTCAAGGCATGGGCACCGGCCTTGGCTGCGGCTTCGACGATCTGCAGCGCCACATCAAGGGACTGGTTATGGTTGCCACTCATCTCGGCGATGATGAACGGCGGCGCATCAGCACCGATCAAGCGATTGCCGATCTTGAAACTAGTCATTGCTGTGATCCTTCAATACGCGCGTGAACGCGCAAGCACTTTGAGTGAAACCTGCTTCTCGGAAAACCTTCAGCGACGGCTGATTGGTCGGCAACACCTGCGCGGTGATGGCCTGCAGTTGCGGCCAGTGGGCGGTCACGAAGGCTTCGCCCCGCGCCAGCAGGGCCCTGCCCCACCCCAGACCGAGGCGGCCTTTAAGCAGGTAAATCGAGACTACGGCTGCCAGTCCGTCCAGGTCATAACGCAGTACCCCGACCGGGCCATCATCCGCCTCGGCGATCAACAGTAATCGCCCGGGGTTGTTCAAGCTCGCGGCCAGCCAGTCTTGATGCCGCTGCCAATCGATGACCTGCGTATCCAGCGACCAGCGCCGCACCCACTCGGCATTGCGCCCCTCGAACAGCAACTGCGCATCGTCCAGGGACGCCCTGCGAACCTGCAATACCGCACCGGCGAGCGCTGCCGCAACCCGCTGCGCCCCCCTCCCATCGACCAACTGACGCGAGTGGTCGGCCAGACTTTGGCGCAACCCCTGATTGCCCGCGAGAAAAGCGATGGTCTGACGCAACTGCTCGACGCTGACGTGCTCGCGGGTGCCCAGATACACATGGGAACCTGAGGTCGCCATGATTTCGCCGTTGGCCTGCTGATTATTCGAGACCGCAATGCAGATTGTCGGCAACCCCAAGGCTGCCCGCTCCCAACTGGTACCGCCACCGGCACCGACAAACAGGTCGGCCTCGGTCATCAATCGGTAAAAGTCGCTGACAAAGCTGTGCAAGCGCCAGTTCGGACGACTCACCGCCAAGGCCTGCATCTGTGTCCAGGCCGGGTTATCGGCACCGGCGACGAAATCGGCTTCGAGTTCATGCAAATCCGCCATTGCCAACATCGCGTGATGGGTTTGCATCGCCGCGTCGAAGCCACCGAAATTCACCAGCACTCGCCTGACCTGGGGCTTGACCGGAATCGCCGGACAGCAGAATTCATCGCGCAGCAGGGCAAAACGTGGGCCGAGCAAGGTCTGGCAACCGGGCGCCAGCAGCGAAGCATAAGCTTGGGGCGTACCCGATAAATTCTGGTTGAGCAGCAAATCGACGCTGTAGGTTCGAGTGGCGAGGTCGTCCACAGCAGCAATCCTTGTCGCCCAACGGCGGGCTGCGGTCTGCCAATGATGGTCGAGGCCGTAGTGGTCGACAATGACCCAATCGAAAGCCGGATGATTACTCAGCGCCTGCCCAAGCGCGGCGATGTCCGCTTGCCAAGGCAGCAAGGATTCGATTGCCTGCTGCGGGTCTTCATCAGGGTAACGAGCCGCCAGGGCGAAGACCTCAAAGCCCTCGGCTTGCAGTGCATCCAGTCGATGGCCCGGCAACAGGCGGCAAGCGAAGGCCACCTGCGCGCCTTGCTTGCGCAAGACTCTGGCCAGGGTCAAACAGCGAGCAATGTGACCGCTGCCAATGGTCGGCGACGCATCGGCGCGGATCAGCACTCTCATTGCAGCTCTCCGCCAGCTTTCAATGCGTCATAGAGGTATTCGGCACGCTTCCAGTCTTCAAGGGTGTCGATGTCCTGCACCAGATGCCGCGGCAGAATCACCGGAAGGCTCGCCGGAGAAAACAGCACATCGCCGCGCAACCAGGCCTCTCTGCGCCCCCAATAGAACTGGCCGGCATCCTGATAGGCTTCAGGCAAATCCTGGGAGCGGGTGTTGCGGAATTCCGGATAGAGCGAGGTCAAGGCCCCCTGCTCGTCGAGGGTCAAGGCACGTTGCACCGGGAAGCCGAAACCGGCCACGGAAAAAGCGAAGGACTTGTCCGGATGCTGCATCAGTAATTCATGCCCCTGACGCAAATACTTCGCCTGCAACAGCGGCGCGGTGGCGTAGATGCAACAGACGTAGTCGAAGACCGGCAACTGGTTCAAGGCATGCACGATCACCGCAGCCGTTCCGGTGAAGTCATCGGCCAGTTCGACAGGTCGTACGAACGGCACCTGCGCGCCATGAGCCCGGGCGACGTCGGCAATTTCTTCGTCATCCGTACTGACGACGACTTGATCGAACAACCCGCAATCGAGTGCCGTACGGATCGAACGGACGATCATCGGTACACCGTCGAACGGTTTGAGGTTCTTGCGCGGGATTCGCTTGCTGCCACCGCGGGCCGGAATGATTGCAACGCAGCTCAAGTGTCACTACTCCTCAAGAACCAACCGACGCAGTTGCTCGACCACGAAGTCCTGTTGTTCATCGCTCAGCAAAGGAAACATCGGCAGGCTGATGGCCTCGGCGTAATAACGCTCGGCCTGCGGGAAGTCACCTTCGGCAAATCCCAGCTCGCGATAGTACGGCTGCAAATGCAGCGGAATATAGTGCAGGTTCACCCCGATCCCGGCCGCCCGCAACCCCTCGAACACCTGCCGATGGCTGAGGTTGATCCGATCAGGTTGCAACCGCACCACGTACAGGTGCCACGCCGACTCGGCGTCTGGTTGCGCGCAGGGCAAGGTCAACGGCAAGTACGCCAGCAATCGGTCATACCGCGCCGCCAATTCACGGCGACGCTCGATGAAGCCATCGAGCTTGTTCAGTTGTGACAAACCGAGCGCCGCTTGCAGATCGGTGATCCGGTAGTTGAAGCCCAATTCCACTTGCTGGTAGTACCAGGGACCGTGACTGGGTTCGGTCATCTGTTGCGGATCGCGGGTCATGCCGTGGCTGCGCAAGCGTTGCAAGCGCTCAGCCAGTTCCGGGCGGTTAGTCAGGACCATGCCCCCCTCGGCACTGGTGATGATCTTCACCGGGTGGAAACTGAACACCGTCATCGCCGCAAATTCGCCGCAGCCCACCGGACGCCCGGCATAGGACGCGCCGACCGCATGGGACGCATCCTCGATCACCGTAAAGCCATAGCGTTCGGCCAATTCGGCAATCATGCGCATGTCGCAGCTCTGACCGGAAAACGCCACGGCCACCAGAACCTTCGGCAGCGTGCCGTCGCGCTCGGCAGCTTCAAGCTTCGCCGCCAGGGTGTAGGCGTCGAGGTTCCAGGTCAGCGGATCGATGTCGACGAAGTCCACTTCGGCGCCGCAATAGCGACCACAATTGGCCGAAGCCAAAAAGGTGTTCGGCGTGGTCCACAACCGGTCGCCCGGGCCGAGCCCGGCAGCGAGACAGGCAATGTGCAACGCGGCGGTGGCATTGCACACCGCCACCGCGAAATCGGCCTGACAACGCTCGGCCATGGCCTGTTCGAAGCGTTCAATGGTCGGCCCTTGTGTCAGCCAGTCGGACTGCAACACGGCGACCACCGCATCGATGTCTGCCTGATCGAGGCTTTGCCGACCGTAGGGAATCATGCCGACAGCTCCGCGTGCAGATCTGCGATCTGGCCTACCGACAGGAAGCGCGGGTTGGTGTCGGAGCGGTACTCGAAATCCTCGCTCACAGGCTTGCCCTGTTCGCCCAGTTTATCGACGGCAAAATCCACATCGACGCTGGTGAAACGAATCGACGGCTGAATCGTGTAGTGATCATCAAACTCCAGGGTCATGCGCGCATCGTCCAGCGGCACCATCAACTCATGGAGTTTTTCTCCCGGACGAATGCCGACGTTTTTGTGCGGCAAATGTTCAGCCATGCCCCACGCCAGATCGACGATACGAATTGACGGGATCTTCGGCACGAACACTTCACCACCGTGCATGCGGGCGAAGCTGTCGAGCACAAACTGCACGCCGTGATCGAGGGTGATCCAGAAACGCGTCATGCGCTCATCGGTGATCGGCAGCTCCGTGGCGCCTTCGGCAATCAGCTTGCTGAAAAACGGCACCACCGACCCCCGCGAGCCGGCGACGTTGCCGTAACGGACCACCGAAAAACGGGTGTTCTGGTCACCGGCAATGTTGTTCGCGGCGACGAACAACTTGTCCGACAGCAACTTGGTCGCTCCGTACAGGTTGATCGGGCTGGCGGCCTTGTCGGTGGACAGCGCGACGACTTTTTTCACCCCGTTATCGATGGCCGCGGCGATGATATTTTCCGCGCCGTTGACGTTGGTGCGAATGCATTCGGTGGGGTTGTACTCCGCCGCCGGCACTTGTTTCAGTGCCGCGGCATGCACCACGTAATCGATGCCGCGCATGGCCTGACGCAAACGCTCGGCATCACGCACGTCGCCGAGAAAGTAACGCATGCACGGAGCGTTGAACGTCTGTTGCATCTCGTACTGTTTGAGCTCATCGCGGGAGAACACCACCACACGCTTGGGCTGATATTGCTCCAGCAAGCGGCGGATGAAATTGCGCCCGAACGAACCGGTGCCGCCAGAGATGAAAATCGATTTACCGTTGAACATGCCTTGAGTCCTTTTACCTGTCAGTCAGACTTATGCGAGCAACTGCGCCCAGTTCACACTGTTAGCGTCGCCGAGGGTAAAACCCTTGCCGGTCAGGGAAAGATTCTGGTTGTAGGCCGCATCCTGAGCGAAGCGCGCCTGCCACTTGTCACGCAGCGCCGCGCGGGCCTGAGGTGCCTCAGGCAACACACCCGGGTGCAGCAGCTGCGCCTGAGGCGTCCAGACAATGAGATAGCCTGCGTCGGCGACTTTCAGACACAGGTCGACATCGCCAAAGGCTTCATCGAAATGCTCTTCATCCAGGCCACCGACCGCTTCATACAACGCCTTGCGAATCATCAGGCACGCACCGGATACCGCCGAATAGTTCTGCTCCACCTGGTGGCCATTCATGTAGCCCTTGGCGTCTTTACGCTCACCGATAAACGGCGAGCCAAGATCGCCATTCAAACCAAGGATCAAACCGGCTTGAGTCGTGACGCCTCGGATGTCCATCAGCTTGGCGCCAACGATTCCGACTTCCGGACGCTGGGCCTGATTGACCAGGCTCTCGAGCCAGTTGGCATTGACCACCTCAGACTCGGCCGACAGCAGCACCAGGTAGTCACCCTTGGCCTCGGCGCACGCGAAGTTGTTCAGCGCCGATGCACTCAAGCGCTTAGTGCTGCGCAGTACGCGAATGCGATCACCCTTGCCTTCCAGGCTGCTCAACCAGGTCGCCAGCTCTTCGCACTGACTGTAGTTGTCGGCGATCAGCACTTCGTGACGCTGATAGCGGGTGCGTTGCAGCACACTGACCAGCGCACGTTGCAGTGCCTCAAGGTTGTCCTGACTCTGGAGAATGATCGACACCAGCGGCCGCTCGGCGTGCTGATAGTCGATCTGATAGGTCAGCGGCAGCGCCGAACTGACCTGAGCGCGATAACCCCGCGCCGCCAGAGATCGGGTCAACGCCTGTTGTTCCTGAGCGTTGGCTTCCTCCACCGGGGCATTGCAAATCAGCAACGGCTCGGCCAGGTGCGCCAGACCCGCCAGACCACCTTCTTCGATCAGACGCAGCAACAGATCGAATTCCAGCGCCTGGGTGTACTGGGTCGAGAAACCACGAGCCTGGGTCAGCACGTCACGGCGGATCAACCAGTGACGCGCCATCAACGATGGCACGCTTTGCAGCAGATCGAGGTTGACCCCCGGCCGGAATACATCGCTCAGGGCACCATCGGCCTTGCGCTGAAGTTCGTCCATGGCCACCGCGCGACAGCCCTCGGCACCTTGCAACTCGAGGCTGGCACGCAGCAGACCGCTGGCAGTGAACTGATCACCGGCCTCGGCCAGCAACAGCCAGTCGGCAGTGGACTGGGCGACAATCTGATTGATGCGTTCGACGTAATTGGTCGTGGTGACTTTGACGAAATGCACGGTGTCGCGCACGGTGGTGGTCGCCGGTAGATCGCCGGTGGTAAACACCACCACGTTGAACGCCTTGCAGTGACCACCGACCAGGCTGTCGAAGGTCGCCTGCAACTTGAACATGTCGGCATCCAGATCCAGCAACAGAATGCCGAACTGCGGACCACCGTTGTGTTTGGCCAAATGCGCAGCGATCGTCTTGAGTTGCGCGGTATCCGGGTTGCGCGCCTCGAGCCAGTTGAGCAACCGGCCGGACGGCATGTTCTCGAACAGCCGGCGGTCTTGCTGACCCGGCAGGGCGTCCAGTCGTTCGGCCCAGGCTTGCAGCTTGAGGCCCTCTTCCGGCTCTTCGCTGTCCTTCAATGACTCCGCCAGGCGCTTGACCACGGCACGGTTGAACACGTTCAGGCTCAGGGCTTCCCACAAGCGGCTACGCACTGTGCGATCGGTGTCATTGGGGTGAATGCGCATCAACTCATGCTGCTTGAGCAGGATGCCTTCCAGTTCCTGAAGTTGCAGGCGGCCGGCGGGCATGGCGTGCAGCAGGAATTCGAACTCCGTCAGCAGGTCGAACACCGGTTTGTTGTAGAACGGCATTTCAACAAACTGCTCGGAGCCGAAGCTACGAATCGGCTCTTCCCCCGCCTCGCGCCAGGCCGAACGAATGATCGACGTGCCTTTGAGCGAGCGACCTTCAAGCAAGCAATCGGCCATCGCCGCAAAGCTGTCGAGGGCAATCTGTTTGGCCTGGGCCAGGCCCTTGGCGCTGAGCGGCGTCGGGATAGAGGCCAGGAACTCGGCAAAGTGCTCGCGCTCGGCCTCGTTTTTCGCATCCTTGAATGTCAGCACCGTCAACACGTTGGTGTTGTGGTCCGAGGCGCCGTAGTTTATTTCCCGCACGGCAAACGGAATTGGCAGAATCCGCGCCTTGGCGCAGGCCAGCAGGTAGAAGGTGTGGCCGATTTCCTGCCACTCGAAACCGGTACCCGGTGGCAGCAGGCTGTACCACTGTTGCAGCAGGTCGGTACGGGTCACCGCATAGAACGGCGGCAGGAAGTTGTCCATGAACCGGACGACCCGATCCTCAGCCAACTCCGAGTTGTAATCCTCGTGCACCTTGCGGTCGCGGCGATAGTAGTTCACCTCGGTAGCCCGGGACAGGTACATGATCCCGTAGCCATGGCACAGACCGTAGTCAGGGTTGGCTTCGAGAAACTCCACTGACTCGGTCAGTGCGCGGTGCAGCAGAAAATCATCATCAGCGGCGAACACCATGTACGGCGTGGTGACCTGATTAACGCCGTAGGTGAGCTTTTCCTGCAGCCCCTTGTAGGTGTATTGCGGCAAATGGCGATAGTCGACCGACGGGAAATCCCGGGAAATGTCTTCATCGCCCTCAACGGACGAATCCAGGATCAGGACCGTGCAGGGATAGCTGCTGTAGTACTGCAAAGTGCGTCGCAGGAACGCTTTCCGGTTGTGGGAAATCACCACCACCGTAAACCGCTCGTTCAGCGGCGCAACGTTGTTTTGAGCACTGTTTTGAACCTGCATCTTTCTATCCCCACAACCGGCCAATCGCCAAGAACCTGAAACCACTTTTGATTAACGAACGCGACGCAGATAACCGTCCGGCGCCACGGTGATCAGCAGCTTGTTTTGCAGTTGCTGGTCAATTTCGAAGTCTTTGTTCTCTTCCAGATACTTCCATACCGCAGTCTTCGGGTTGTCGCCCGGGCCCCATGGACGATCCGGGAAGAAGTCGGCCGGCATGTCTTCAACCACGGTGTCCATCACCACGCAGTAGCTGTCCACCGAGACCAACGGCGCGTACAGGCGCAGCTCTTCAAGCACATGGTCGTGGGTGTGGTTGGAGTCGAGCACCAGAATGACTTTCTTGCCTTCGGCAGCGGCACGCACTTGTGCGGCGATCGCAGGATCGATGCTCGAACCCTCGATCATCGAAATGCGCTTGCTCATCGGGTGGCTCTCGATGGCCTCGCGGTTGTGCGGACGAATGTCGAGGTCGATGCCCAGCACTTCGCCGTGGCCTTGCAGCTCCAGCAGCGATGCGTAGTAGATGATCGAACCGCCATGGGCGATACCGCATTCGATCACCAGGTCCGGTTTGACCTGCCAGATGATCTCTTGCATGGCCATCATGTCTTGCGGCAACTGGATGATCGGACGGCCCATCCACGAGAAGTGGTAGCTGTATTTGTGCCTTGCCGATTCATTGAAGAAATCCCGGGCCAGGCCGGTGAGTTTCTGGTCATCGCCCTGACGCGCGATTTCTGCCTGGCATTCGGCTTCGAAGGCTTTATGGATGCTGTTATCGGTCATTTGAAAATTCTCAATGGTCACTGGAACGAAGCGCTGTCGACGGCGTGATAGACGTAGCGTCCACCGGTCATCCGCTTGATCTCTTCGAGGTAGTTGGAGTTCATCACAAACAGATGGGCGCCTTCGGGCAGAGCATCCATAGCCTCTTGTGGAGAGGACACCCGCACGCCACTCAGCGGCAGATAACGGCCCTGCTTGGCCGGATTGATATCCACCACGCGGTCCACTGCCACACCGGCCCGTTGCAGGAACAGTGAATAGATCACGCCTTTGGACGATGCCCCCCAGATCGCCGAACCTTGTTCGGGGGCGGCCTGAATGATCTGAACGGCGCGGTCAAGACTGGAGGTGAAACCTCCGGGCAGCGTCAGGCGCGGCACGGGTTGTTCCGGGATCAGGCGCAGCGTGGCGAGATCGGCGACGATGTACAGGTATTGGCCACCGAACAGGTGACCGGCCTCATGCACGGTGCCGAACATCCGGCGCAGGTCATCGAGGCGGAAGTAATTGACGTGCTCGTAAAAAAGGTCGAACCAGGCGCGGTGTTCGAGAATCCAGTCGAAGCACGGCACTTCGATGTAGATCTGCCCGCCCTGATTGGCCCCGGCGATCTCGGCAAGAAAACTCACCGGATCCTGAATGTGTTCGAGCACATGACGCAGCACGATGGCGTCCGCCGCCAGACCCAGCCCGCGCGTGAAAGGGGCTTTGATCACGTCGGCGTTGTCGCCTTCGTAGGCTGGGTCGATGCCGGTGATGGCATAGCCCTGATCTTTCAGGAGTTCGAGAAAGTAGCCTTTGCCGCAGCCGACTTCGATCAGTTCCTGGCCCTTGAAGTGCCGGGCAATGATGCCTTCGACATCGCTCAGGTGCTTCTGGAACTGGCCCGAATGCGCCTGCTCGTTTTGGTAGTCGGCGTCGTAGCTGAGCTTGTCGGCATCGAAGGCCTGGTTGAAGATCAACCCGCTCTGCTCATCCTGTACCAACACCATGTCGGCAGAGGCCGAAGCCCTGGCCGATTTCGGGTCGGCGAAGGTGCGATTCTGCAATACCGGCAGGTCGGCGACCCGATACAACTCATGCCTCATGCTCTGCTCCCAGTAGCTGTTGCAAGCGGTCCGCCACGCCCCAGAACGCCATCGGTTCATGGGTCGGGTATGGGTAGTGACCGAGGTTCAAACTGATCGATGCGCCACGCTCACGCAGCCGCTGCTCGACCAGCGCTCTGACCGATATCGGCTGGCCGCTGGAACAATTGATCACGCCATTGAAGTCCCGCTGTTGCAGGATCGCCGCGAGATAACCGGCGGCAGTATCAACGGCCAGGTAATCGCGCAGTTGCTCACCGGCCGACATGTTGAAACGTTCGTCGCCGGCATCGATCGCCCGATCCAGCGCTGCCAGCAAACTATTGGGGTTCTGTCCGCTGCCGTGCAGGTAAAACAGCCGCGCCCATTGCAGGGTGAACGGCTTCTCGCGCTGCAGGTTTTCGAGGAACAAGCGCAGGGTGTTTTTCGACAAACCGTAGGGATTGCTCGGCTGCAGCACACTTTGTTCATCGAGCGGCCCACTCTGCATGCCGTATTCGAAACAGGTCCCGGTGACCAGCACCTGCGACACGCCCGCCTCGACCGCGCACTTGATGAAACGGTAGTCGGCCATCAGGTTGTGCTCGAAATGGAACAGTGCCTGATAGTTCGGCAACCCCGGCCAGGCCAGATGCGCCAGGGCATCGACACCCGCGGTCAGCTTGGCGATGTCCAGGTCAGCGGCGTGAATATCCGCGGCAATGAACTCCACCGCATTGATCCACGGCATGCTCGCGGCGGTCTCGGCGTTGCGCGCAACGGCCCGGACCTGACAGCCTCGGGCGAGCAAGGCAGCGACCAGATGCCGGCCGACGAAGCCGGTGGCCCCGGTGACCAGAACCTTCACAGTACGGTCAACTCAGGCACGGCGATGACGAATCGGCCACCCCACTCGCGCACTTGAACCAGCTGCTGACTGACTTCATGCAACAAATTCCACGGCAGGACCAGCACGTAATCCGGTTTTTCGATGTCGATCTGCGCCGGCGAAACGATCGGGATGCGACTGCCCGGCAGGTACTTGCCCTGCTTGTGCGGGTTGGCATCGGCGACCCAGGCCAGCAAGTCCGGTTTGACCCCGGCGTAGTTGAGCAAGGTATTTCCCTTGGCCGCGGCGCCGTACCCGACCACACGCTTGCCGTCGGCTTTCGCCTGCAACAGGAAGCGCAGCAGTTCGTGCTTGATGCGTTCGGCGGCGGGCGCGAGGGTTGCGTAGTACTCGGGGTCTTTTACACCGGCATCGAGCTCGGCTTGCAGTTGCTGTTGAACCGCTGGCTGGACTTCGCGGCGCACACCGTCGACGCGCTGAACGAACACGCGCAGCGAACCCCCGTGGGTCGACAGCTGACTGACATCGAACACTTCCAGGCCATTGCGTTCACACAGCGCCTGCACAGCGGTCAGGGACAGGTAGGAATAGTGCTCGTGATACAGCGTGTCGAATTGCTGCCCTGCCATCAGGGTCAGTAATTGCGGAAACTCGAATGTCGCCACGCCCGTCGGCTTGAGCAAGGTCGCGAAACCACCGAGGAAATCATTGATATCCGGCACGTGGGCCAGCACGTTGTTGGCGGCCATCAGGTCGGCGGCCCAGCCTTCGCTTGTCAGCTGCAACGCGGTATCGCGACCGAAGAACAGCTCGCGAATCTCCAGGCCTTTTCCCCGTGCAGCTTGCGCGGTGCTGCGGGTCGGCTCGACGCCCAGGCAAGGGATGCCGCGCCCGGCCACGTACTGCAACAGGTAACCGTCGTTGGCGGCGATTTCCACCACACGGCTGTCAGCCGTCAGGTCGAAACGCTCGACCATCTCGCCCACATAACGCTCGGCATGGGCCAGCCAGGTGCTGGAAAACGAACTGAAATAAGCGTATTCGGCATCGAACAGGCTGTCGGCGCTGGTGTAATCCTCGGTCTGCACCAGCCAGCATTGCTGACACACCGCTACCTTCAGCGGCACCCATTGCTCGGCGTGTTCCAGCTGATCGGCGCGCACGTAGGCGTTGGACGGCGGCGAAGTGCCAAGGTCAATCAGCGGCAAAGCCAGAGGAGTAGCGCAACCACGGCAATTCATACACGCACTCCAGCAAAGTGTTCATCGAGCACGGGATGGCTGGAATCCCTGGCCGACAGATTATTGACAGGCAACGGCCAGGCAATCGCCAGCCGTGGATCGTTCACCGACAAACCGCCCTCATGCGCAGGCGTGTAATCAGCGCTGTGCAGGTAAAGCAATTCGGCGTCTTCGGTGAGGGTTTGGAAACCATGGGCAAAACCGGCCGGGATCAACAGGCTGCGACCGTCGCCGGCCCGCAGGTGTTCGGCGTGCCAGTGCAGAAAGGTCTCCGAGTCCGGGCGTAAATCCACCGCCACGTCCCAGACCTCACCGCGCAGACACGTGATCAATTTGGCTTCCGGTGCGCTGGCGTTCTGATAATGCAGCCCCCGCACACTGCCCCGCTCACGGGTGCAGGAATGGTTGATCTGGTGGATATGAAACGGCTGGCCGAAGGCGCTCAGGCTGCCTTCGCAGAACAGTCGCGCAAAGTGCCCACGCTCATCTTCGAAGCGTTTGTGCTGCACGCTGAACAGTCCGGCCAGCGGCAATGACTTCAACAGAAACTCGCTCACAGCGCGCCTCGGTACAGGTTCAACTGGCCCAACGTGATGGCGCGCATGTCGTCGCCGTTTTGCCAGGCCAGGTGCCAATCGAGGGTATGGGTCAAGCACTGCTGCAACGACCAGCGCGGTTGCCAGGCCAACAGTTGACGGGCGCGGCTGCTGTCGAGGCGCAACAGACCGGCCTCATGCAAATCGCTCGGTTCGATGCGCAACCCGCGTGCTTGCGGCCAGCGGTTGGCGAGCAGTTCGACCACTTCGCCGACGCTGCACATGTCCGCTTCGCTCGGCCCAAAGTTCCAGGCGCCAGCAAACGCGGGACCTTTTTCATAGAGACCGGCGGCCAGTTGCAGGTAACCGGCCAACGGTTCCAGGGCGTGCTGCCACGGGCGCACGGCTTGCGGGTAACGCAGGGTCACCGGTTCATCCGCCGACCAGGCCTTGAGGACATCAGGGATCAAGCGTTCTGGAGCGAAGTCACCACCGCCCAGCACATTGCCGGCCCGGGCCGTGGCCAGCGCCAGGCCATGTTCAGCGTAGCGCTCGGCCGGGAAGAACGACGCAGCATAGGACTGGGCCAGCAACTCGCAGCAGGCCTTGCTGCTGCTGTAAGGGTCGTGGCCGCCGAGGGCTTCGTCTTCGCGGTAGGGCCACAGCCATTCCTTGTTGGCGTAGACCTTGTCGGTGGTCACCAGCACGCAGGCGCGCACGCCACCGACCTGACGGATCGCTTCGAGCAGGTTGAGGGTGCCCATGACGTTGCTGGAGTAAGTGCCGAGCGGATCGCGATAGCCTTCGCGCACCAGCGGCTGGGCCGCCAGGTGCAGGACGATTTCCGGCTGCGCTTCGGTGATCAGTTCCAGCAAGGCGCCGAGGTCACGCAGGTCGCCGCGCTGATCGTTGATGCCCTCGTGCACCCGGGCCAGTTCGAACAGGCTCGGTTCGGTCGACGGGTCGAGGGCAAAACCGCTGACCTCGGCACCGAGGCTTTGCAGCCACAGGGTCAGCCAACTGCCCTTGAACCCGGTGTGACCGGTCAGCAGAACGCGTTTGCCGCGCCAGAATTCCGGGCTCAGTCCCATTGCTTCCATGGGGCCTCCCCGCTCTGCCACAGCGCTTCGAGGTAGTTCTTGTCGCGCAGAGTGTCCATCGGGTGCCAGAAGCCTTCATGCTCGAAGGCTTTCAATTGTTCGTCCTGGGCCAGACGGGCCAACGGCTCGGCTTCCCAAGTGGTGTCATCACCGCCGATGTACGAGAGCACTTTCGGCGAAAGCACAAAGAAACCGCCATTGATCCAGCCACCGTCACCACGGGGCTTCTCGGTGAAACCAAGCACCTGATCACCGTGACGCTCCAGGGCACCGTAACGTCCCGGCGGTTGTACGGCGGTGACGGTCGCCAGACGACCGTGGGCAGTGTGGTAGTCCACCAGTTGACGGATATTGATATCGGAGACGCCGTCGCCGTAGGTAAAGCAGAAGGCCTCTTCATCCTTGAGGTAACGGCCGGCACGCAGCAAGCGGCCGCCGGTCATGGTTTCCTCGCCAGTGTCGATGAGGGTGACGCTCCATGGCTCGCTGTAGTTCTGATGCACGTCCATGCGGTTGTTGCGCATGTCGAAGGTGACGTCGGAAGTGTGCAGGAAGTAGTTGGCGAAGAAGTCCTTGATCGCGTAGCCCTTGTAGCCAAGGCAGATCACGAAGTCATGAATCCCGTGGGCGGAATACTGCTTCATGATGTGCCAAAGAATTGGCTTGCCGCCGATCTCGATCATCGGCTTGGGCTTGAGGTGCGACTCTTCGCTGATCCGCGTACCGAGACCACCTGCCAGAATTACTGCCTTCATCGCTGTCCTCTTGCTCTTCGCGCGGCCCGTACCCCGCAGGGGTGGGCGAACCGTCAGATGCACATCATTTGCCCGCAACCAGTGGCCGTTCACGCTCTTGGGGTGAAGGTTTTATGGCGATATACAGGTGACTTGCAGGAAGTGAGCCAATTGCACAGGACAAAAAAAACGTCCGGACGCGGGCTGCGTTCGGACGTTTTCTTGAAGGTTGATGGCCAGCGACGGAATCAGTCCGGCATCCAGCCCCACAGCCAATGTTGAAGATTGTCGCCACGCAGCATGAAATCACGATGTACCGCTTCACGCAGTTCATCGCCCATGCGGTAGCTCGCATCCGGATCGGCCAAGTGCATGCGAATGGCTTGCAGCCATTCGTCCGTGCTGTTGCCGTAGACCTTGGTGCACGGCAAGTGGCCGCGATAGGCCTCGGTGTCGGTGCAGATTACCGGGTAACCGCAAGCACCGTACTCCAGCAACCGCAGATTGCTTTTGCAGTCGTTGAAGATGTGGAATTCGAGCGGTGCCAGTGCCAGGTCGAGGTTCAGGCTCGCCAGTTTGAACGGGTAGCTCTGCAAGCCAATGGTGGAGTGGAACTCGTGCACATACGGACGCAACGCATCCGGGCACATGCCAAAGAACACCCACTCGACTTCGTCCGCCAACTCGCGCACCACGTCGGCGATGATCTCCAGGTCACCGGAATGGCTGGTGCCGCCCCCCCAGCCTACACGCGGTTTGCTGGCGGTGCGGCGGCGACTGGTCAGCGTCGCCCAAGGGTCCGGCGGCAGCATGTTCGGCACCACGCGAATTTCGCTGTGCATGCTCGACAAGGCATCGGCCAATGGCTGAGTCGTCACCACCACGCGATCACACAGGGCGATGCCGTCGCGCAGCATTTGTTCGGTGTTGAGCGGCTTGTTGCGCGCGTGGGTATTTTTCTTCGGTGCGCTGACGATGTAGTCGTCGAGTTCGAAAACCCGCAGGGCGCTGGAATACTTTTTCATCCGCAGAATGTCGCTGGCGGCGCCTTCACTGTAACGCCCCTGCAGAACAATAGTATCCGGCGATAAACGCTCGATCTCCACGGTTGACGGCGATTCGTAAGCCACCCGCGCGATCAATCGCCCGGCTGCTTCGAGTTCCGCTAGCGGCGCGGTCACCCGGTAGTGGCCGACCGCACTGCTGTTGACCGGCAGACCGAGGATCAACGGCAATGCGCGGCTGCAGAACGGATTCCAGTTATTGCGCAGCGAAGGCTCCAGACTGAAACTGGAAACCCCAAGGCTCAGCGCCGGGCTGTAGGCCGGATCCTTGGCGATCTTCGGCAGCCATTTGCGATAGAAGGTTTCCTGTTCGAGTTCGTGCACAGCTAACGTGGAAGGTTGCATCGGCGACTCGTCTTCCGGGGCCAGCACCACACTGGAATATGGCGTCCAGACCACCAGGTAACCGTCCTTGTTCGCTCGCAGGCACAAGTCGACATCGCTGAGGCCCTGAGTAAACGTCACTTCATCGAGTTCGCCCAGACTATCGAAAACCTCCTTGCGCACCATCAGGCAATCGTCGCGAACCGCACTCCAGTTCTGGGTCACATGCAAACGCTGCATGTAACCGCGACAGTTGGAGACCTCACCGGCAAATGGCGAACCGACCGGGCCTGCCAATCCGAGAATCAACCCGGCGCTGACGATCGAGCCCTGAGGAGTGAGAAGTCGGGCACCAACCACACCCACTTCGGGACGCTGGGCATGGTTGAGCAATTCGTCCAGCCAGTCGTTGTCGCAGATCACCGCCTGAGGACTGAGCAGCAGCAAGTACTCGCCACGCGCCAGGCTAGCAGCGAAGTTGCGGATCGCCGCGTCGTTGGCGTCACCCGCGTAACGCAGCACCCGCAACATGGCAGCGCCCAGTTGCGCCATCGCAGCCAGCCAGTCGAGCATCGCCAAATCGTCAGTGCCGCTGTCGACGATCAGGATTTCGTACTGGGTGTAAGCGGTGCGCTCGATCAAACCTTCGACGCAACGCTGCAATGCGAACAGCGAATCACCTGTCTGGATGATGATCGACACCAGCGGACGCGCGCCATGCCGATAGTCGATGCGGTTGATCAGCGGCAGCTCTTCGTGCCGGATAGCGTGTGCCACACCGATACGATCCAGGTGTGCGCCGACCATCCCGGCGTTGCGCTCGATCACTTCGGGTAACGACAACCATTCGGCGAAGGTCTGGCCGGACTCCACCTGGATTTCGGCAATGTGTTCGATGGTCTGTGGCCCGGCCTCTTCCACCAGACGCCACAACAGATCATGGGGTGCCAACTCACCGTGAGCCGAATCAAAACCGCCCAACGCCATGAAGCGCTGACGCTCAAAGGCCAGGGTTCGCCCGACGTAGGGATAAGCGCGCATCAGGTCGAGGTTGAAATCGGGTTTGAACACCGGGTCGATCGACTCTCCATCGAGCAGCGCACCCTCGTCGCTGTAAGCACAGAGGATGCCCGCAACACCTGCAATGCGCTCTGCCAGAACCAGCAGAGCGGACTCACGCAAGGTGTCGCCGGCCCGCAGCAGATAAAACCAGTGAGCGCCCTCCAGTTGCGGCACCACAGCGTTGAGCTGTTGCACCCAGTCTGCCTGGAAAGGCAACTGCACGACACGATCGTCAGCCGCGCAGAACGCATCGGACAGCACCACCACCGCCTGGGGGGCGTAGAGCTGAGCACTGATGCTCTGCAGCGTCGTCTTCAGCGCAGCACTGTCAGCGCTGCTGTCGATCACAATTGGCACGATCTGCGGGCGAAAGGCCCAGCTGTCGATACGCTGCGGCATATGCTGCTTCTCGACATCCGAGAACCGGCGGATCGCCAGCCACTCGCGATAGAAGTCGGCGTAACTTTCGCTTTCCCCGCCCACCCGGCCGTCAATCACAGTGTTGCGGTTGCCCAGGATTCGCAGGACGCACAACTCTTCCCAGGCAGGGGGCTGGTCGGTGATTCTGGCCAGTTCGATATAGCGTACCCAGCCCGACGCCGGTGCCGATTCACCGCTGCGCGCCGCCAGCATCTGCGCCAGCCAGCTCCACTCGACTACCGCTGCCGCGACCATCTCCGGGGTCTTGCTCAGGCGTTCCGGATACAGTCGTTCGGTACTCAGCACCGTGCTGAGCGACACCAGATTGCCGCGACGCATCAGACACACAAACAGAGCGAAGTCGAGCATGGCGACGAAGCCGGCACCTTCCTGGATCAGCGTTGGCAACAACTCCAACACATCGGCGCGGCGCATCAGGGTCGAACTGAAGTTACCTAGGAAATTCTTGGGCGTGCCTTCGAAGATCGCCAACATATCGTCGCCCTTAAGCAACGCATCGTTAGGCGCAAAGCGGCAGTTGCCAACCCGTGGCGGCAGAAGAAAATTGCCCGCGTCACTGAACATGCGCAGGGCAAACACCACATTGACGTCGGCATGGTCGATCAACACCTGGGCCTGCAAGGCAACACTCGGTGCAAACAGACGGTCATCGTCGCACAGCACTTTGATGAACTCGCCCCGGGCTTCTTTCACGCAACGCAGCAAGTTTTTCTGCAGCCCCAGACGCTGGGGATTGCGCAGATAACGAATCGGGTGCGCCAGCTCGGCAAAGCTGTCAACGATGTCGCAGATCTCGTCGCTGGAGGAGTCATCGCAGATGACGATCTCGATCTGCTCGTAGGTCTGGGCGAGCGCACTTTCCAGCGCCTGGCTGAAAAAGCGCGGGTTGAAGGCAGGGATGACGATACTGACGAGGGGGCGTTGATTCACGACGGGAAACTCTCGAGCGGCGGGCCTCCACCCTTTCAGGCAGAGGCCACGGAACCGCTTAGGAAAAGACGGCTGGCAGCTCGACAGGCACAGACTCAGACCTTGTTGAACAAGCCCAACTGAGCAATCTTGCTGAAGGCCAGTTGCGAGGCCTGCAACATGGTTTGTTGCAAGGTCAGACGGGTCATCACTTCAGCCGGATCGGAATCTCGGATCGACGATTGAGTCTGGGCATTGGCCAGGGTCAGGCTCTGGTTGGTATCGCTCTGGGTGGCCAGGGCTTGGCCACGACCGCCCACCGAACTCAACGCGCTGGACAATTGGTCAGTGCCGCTGGCCAGGTTGCCGAGGCCTGCCGCCAGGGATGCTTGCAGCTGCTGGACTGCCACCGGGTTACCGTTGGTGGGTGTATTCAACGCCGTTTTCAACTGGCTCACGGTATCCAGAATGTTCTGGGTTTCGTGCGTGTTGACCGCCACGCTGAACTGATCGTCAGCACCCGGCGTACCGCTCAGGGTGAAACTCACACCCGATGCGGTGGCGACGCTGCCAACCATGGTGCCGCTGGACACTGGCTTGCTGTCGGCCGTCAAAGGCGCCGCGTACAGATCAAAAGCGGTAGCGCTGGTGAACTTCACGATGGCCGAACCATTCGGGAAACTGGCGTGATAATCGGCCGCGTTGGTGATGCTGCTGCCGGTCACCTGCGCCGCCGACGGGTTGCCAGGACTGCGGGTCGCGGTGAACGTATCAGGCTTGGCCGCGAGCGTGAAGGTGTGACCTGGCAGTACGGTACCCGGCACATCACCGGTTTGCAGATTGAGGTTCAGCGTCAGCTCTACACCACGGAAATTCACGGCCTGCCCGGTTTTGCTGGCCGGATCGAATGCACCGCCCTGGCTGGCTTCAGAGGTCACATCGTTGCCGGCGGAGTCGGTGATCTTCAACTGGGTGCCACTGACAAAATCCACGGTATACGGCTCGCCGCTGCGGAATTTGCTGTTGTAGGACACGTCCGACGACACCTGACCGTTGCTCAGCACCACACGATTATCGTTGACGGCTGGCGCCGTCATGGTGACCTGGCTGCGGCTCGTATTGATCGCTTGTTGGAACGCATCCCAACCGGTGCTGTTGGTCGCCATCGACATGGTGTCGCCGATTGCCAGATCCAGTGTGACCTGATCGCCGTTGTAGCTGTAAGTGCCGTCGCTGTTGCGCGAGAACGGCGCGGTATCGCCCTTCGAGCCGGAGAAGATGTACTTGCCGTTCTCGTCCTTGCTGTTCATCAGACTCAGCAGCTGCTCTTCGATCTGACCCAACTCCGAAGCCGTGGCCTGGCGATCGGCGTCGGTGTACCCGGCATTGCCGGCACTGACAGCCAATTCCTTGGCACGGGTCAGCACGTTGTTGATGCTGGTCATCACCGCCTCGGTCGTACCCAGGGTCGCCTTGAGGGTGTTGGTGTTGGCCGCGTACTGATCCAGCATCGAAGCCTGCTGACCCAATTGCAGCAAGCGCGAAGCGCCGACCGGATCATCAGCGGCCGTATTCACGCGAACCAGGCTGCTGGCCTCTTCGCTGCTCTTGACCACATTCGCGAAGTTCTTCTGATAGTTCGCAGCCGAGGACTCGTAAAACTGGGCGGTAGAAATGCGCATGGGCTACGACTCCTTAAATGCTGTTGATCAATGTGCTGAAGATTTCCTGCGCAGCCTTGATGATCTGCGAAGAGGCGGTGTAGTACTGCTGATACTTGACCAGGTTGCCGGTTTCCTCATCGAGGTCGACACCCGAAAGCGAGTCGCGCGCACCTTTGGCGTTTGCCAGGATGGCTTCGGTCGCGGCGCTGTCGAGCTTGCCCTGGGCGGCCTTGGAGCCAACGCCTTCGACCAGTTTGCCGTAAGCGTCGCTCAGGGAAATGCCTTTGCTGGCGGAGCCGGTGTCCACGGTCTGTGCAGTCTGCAAACCGGCCAGCGTTGTACCGTTACGGTTATCCAGGCTGCCCGGTTGGCTGAGCGAGACGTTGATCGCGGTGCCTTTGCCCGGTGAGCCGGCGACGGTCATGTCGAAGCTGACGGTGTATTGCGTGGCGGGTGCAGGCGGGATCGGCGCCCCGCTGGCGTCCTTGAGCGGAACAGTCAGGCTCAGGGTGTTGTTCTCGCCTGGCTTGATGGTGCCACTGCTGATAACCCCGCCCTTGGCATCCAGAAACTGGTAAGTCTGGCTGGTGCCGTCGGCGGAAACATCGCCAAACACGACCTTGGTCGGCGTGGAGTTTTTCAGGCCGTTCTGCATCGCGGTGGTGGTGGCCGCGTCGTAGATGTCGAACTTCGTGGTCAGGGTCGGCTGGCCGCTGGCTGGAATCGTCAGCGTGCCACTGCCGCCTGCTGCAATGGCCGCACCCAACGGTGCCGCGATGGCCAGACGTTTGGAGTCGGTCATCTCGGTCTTGATATTGGCGGCAGCGTTACGGGTCGGGGTGATCTTGAAGGTATCGCCTGCAGCCGCGGTGCCACCGGTCAGATTCAAGGAAAAACCGTCGATCACCGGCGCTGGCGTGGTCAGCGTGCTGAAGCTGCCCATAGACGAATTGTCTGGCAGGCGCTGCACGGTGTAGTCGGTGGCGCTGGTGAACGTCACTTTGTAATCGTTGATGGTCAACTTGCCAGTGTCTTCGATGCTGACATCGAAGTTGCCCGAGCCTGCACTGTTATTGCCCGAAGCGATGCTGCGCTGAGCCATCTGCGCGGCACTGTTGATGCTGTTGAACAGGTTCGAACCGAAGTCACCGTTCTTGTCGATGCCCTGGGCCTGAATGCTGTTCATCTGATCGGCGACGACCAGAGCGACGCGACCCAGTTCGTTCATGGCCGGGTCGAGCACGGTGCTGCGATAGCGCAGCAAACCGCCGATTTCGCCACCGGTCATGATCGACGTGATATCGATGGTGCTCGAACCACGATTGAGTTGCAGCGCCAAGCGGTTCGGGTCGTCTTTGCCCGGCACGACTTCGAGTTTGTTGACGGTATTGCCCATGACCAGCGGCTGGCCGCTGCCCAGATAGATATCGACGTTACCTTCGCGTTCGACGATCTGCGCGCCGGTAAAGGTCGAGAGCTGGCGTACGGTCTCGTTACGGGCGTCGAGCAGCTCGTTCGGCATGCCGCCAGAGCTGGAAATCTCGGTAATCTTCTGGTTCAACTGCGCCACGGTGGCAGCCAGTTTGTTGACCTGATCGGCCATGTTCGTCAGGTTGCCATTGATGTTCGCGTTCTGCTCGTTCAACTGGCTGGACACTGAATTGAAACGATTGCTCAAGGCCTGGGCATCGCTGAGCAGCAGCTGGCGTGAAGCGTCGTCACCCGGCTTGGCGTTGACGTTCTGCACCGAGGCGAAGAACTTGGTCAGTGCGCCGTTCAGGCCAGTGCCACTGTCCGACAGCAGTTTGTCCAGCGGCGTGACCTGCCCCAGGTACGCGGCCGAATCGCTGTTGAGCGACGTGGTGGTCTGCAGTTGGGCGTCAAGGTAGCTGTTGTACACCCGACGTACATCAGCCAGGGTCGTGCCGGTACCGATGTAGACATTGCCGAACTGCTGCGAGGCTTTGGTACCCTGCACGGTCTGCTGACGCGAGTAACCCGCGGTATCGACGTTGGCGATGTTGTTACCCGTCGTCATCAACGACGATTGGCTGGCTGACAGCCCCGACATCCCGATGTTGAGCAAACTCATGGTTCAGACCTTATAGCTTATGCCTATAGAGGCGTGGTGGTAGCGCCCGCCGCAGCGTAGTTCTGGTAACTCGTCATCTGCTTGGCTATCTGCGAAATCTTGCTTGCGTAGTCCGGGTCGGTTGCGTAACCGGCCTTTTGCAACTCGCGCACAAACTGTTCTGGGTTATCGGCCGACTTCACAACATCTTGATAGCGATTGTTGGTTTGCAGCAGCGTCACAAGGTCATGGAAGCTGTCCTTGTAAGAGTCATAGGAACGGAACTGCGCCGTCTCCTTGACCATCTCGCCATTCCTGAATTCACTGGTGATTGCCCGCGCCGATTCGCCTCTCCAACTGCTGCCAGCCTTGATGCCGAACAGGTTGTGACTGCTGCTGCCATCCTGGGCGCGCATGACCGATTTGCCCCATCCGGTTTCCAGGGCGGCCTGCGCCACCAGGTAACGCGGATCGACACCAATGCGTTCGGCGGCCTCTTTGGCCATCGGCAGCATGGTGTTGACGAATTCGTCAGCGGAACTGAACGCTTTCTTCGCCGGTGCCAGCGGTATTTGAGCCATGGCACGGCCATAAACCTGCAGGCGACCGGTAGAGGTCGAATCTGTTTGCGCAGCCAGCCAATCACCGTTGTACAGGGGACCGGCACCGGTTTTGGCGCTCTGCGGCATTTGGATGCTGTTCTGCGCCGTCGTGGCGGTCGCGGCAGTGGTCGATGCCGACGGCACCAGCCCTGCGAGCAAGCGGTCGGCCAGTTTCGGCGGCAGCGCCAGACGTCGCTGATTGATCAGCGCCATATCATTGCGATGAGTGCCCTCGCCCGCACTTGCCGACTTCACCGAGCGCGAAGCCCACAACGGACGCTCGCCATTGAGGCGCGACAGCGGCCCGTTGGTGGCGACCGTACCGGCGGCAATCGGGGTTTCCACGGCGGCTTTCGCGGCAGCTTGCTTGGCGGCTGACGCGGCAGCGGCCTCGCCCGGGGCCATCGGTTTGTTCTTCGACATCTGACGCATCAGCACGTCAGCCAGACCAATACCGCCACCCTCACGGGACATGGAAACGGCCAACTGCTGGTCGTACATTTCCTGATATTGCTTGGCTGCCGGCGTGTTGAGCGGATTGTCCTGGCCCAGCGTTTCAGTGGCCGAGCGCATGGACTTGAGCATTTCACCGAGGAACAGCGACTCGAATTCCTGCGCCACTTTGCGCATGTTGCCGTCGCTGTCCTTGTCGCCGACCTTGAGCTGGTTCAGGCGATTGAGGTCCGAATAGGAACCCGAATCGTTGCTGCTGACCCCCAATCCGCCCTTGCGCATATCCATAGTCGCCGTCCTCAGATCACGATCAGGTCGGCTTGCAACGCGCCGGCCTGTTTCAGTGCTTCGAGGATGGCCATCAAGTCACCCGGCGCCGCGCCGACCTGGTTCACCGCACGCACGATTTCGTCGAGGGTGGTGCCCGGGCCGAACTTGAACATTGGCTTGGCTTCCTGCTGGGCGTTGACCCGCGAGCGCGGCACGACCGCCGTCTGCCCATTGGACAGAGGGCCGGGCTGGCTGACGATCGGGTCTTCGGTGATGGTCACGGTCAGGCTGCCGTGGGTCACGGCGGCCGGGGAAACCTTGACGTTCTGGCCGATCACGATGGTGCCGGTCCGCGAGTTGATGATGACTTTCGCCACCGCCTGACCCGGGTCGACTTCAAGGTTCTCGATGATCGACAAATAGTCGACGCGCTGACTCGGATCGAGTGGCGCACTGACGCGAATCGAACCGCCGTCGATGGCCTGGGCAACGCCAGGGCCTAGCATGTCGTTAATCTTGTCGACGATGCGCTTGGCCGTGGTGAAGTCCGAACGGTTGAGGTTCAGCGTAAGGCTGTTGCCCTGGTTGAAACCGCTCGGCACCGAACGCTCAACCGACGCACCGCCCGGGATACGACCGGCCGACGGAACGTTGACGGTGATTTTCGAACCGTCACGACCTTCGGCGTCGAAACCGCCGACCACCAGGTTGCCCTGGGCGATCGCATAGACATTGCCGTCGATACCCTTGAGCGGCGTCAGCAGCAAGGTGCCGCCGCGCAGGCTCTTGGAGTTACCGATGGACGAGACGGTGATGTCGACCTGCTGACCTGGCTTGGCGAACGCCGGCAGATCAGCACTGATCGACACCGCCGCGACGTTCTTCAACTGCACGTTGCCCGAACCCGCCGGCACCTTGATGCCGAACTGCGAGAGCATGTTGTTGAAGGTCTGCAGGGTGAACGGGGTTTGCGTCGTCTGGTCACCGGTGCCGTTAAGTCCGACCACCAGGCCGTAGCCGATCAATTGGTTGGAACGCACACCGGAAATACTGGCTATATCCTTCAGCCGCTCGGCTTGAGCGTTGAACGCTGCGGACAGCATCAGGGCGGCCACCATCAGGTGTTTAAGATTCAACATAGCCACCTAGAAAGGGAACAGCGGGCTGAGGAAGAAACGGTCGAACCAGCCTGGCTGACTCGCATCGGCAAACGAACCGGTGCCCGAATAGGTGATGCGTGCATCGGCGATACGGGTCGACGAAACGGTGTTGTCCGTCGCGATGTCATCGGCGCGAACGAGCCCTGCAATCCGTACCAGTTCGTCACCGGTATTGAGGGTCATCCACTTCTCGCCGCGCACGGCGATGATGCCGTTGGGCAACACGTCGGCAACGGTCACGGTGATCGAGCCGGTCAGGCTGTTGCCCTGTCCTGCCTTGCTGTCACCCTTGGTCGCGCGGTCGCCGCTGTAGCTGGCATCCAGACTCAGGTCGCCGCTGCCGAGCGGGTTATTCACGTTGGGTGTACTGCCGAACAATGAGGACAGGCCAATGCTGGTCTTGCTGGTCTTGCCGACCTGGGAATTGGCGTTTTTGCTGGCCTGGGTCTTCTCGTTCAAGGTGATGGTGATGATGTCACCGACCCGGAACGCCTTGCGGTCGCTGTACAGGTTCTGTTCGAAACCGGCCTGGTAGATCGAGCCATTATTGGCGGCAGCCGGCAGCGGCGTGCGCGGTAACACCGGAGCGTAGTAGGGGTCATTGGGCTTGGGCGTCGGACCGACGCAACCCGAAAGCGCGGCGATCCCACTCAGTGCCAGAACAGATACATAGCGATTCATGACCCTACCTCACGGTGTTGCAGGCGACCTGATGGCCGCCTCATAGACTTGATTACAGATTCTGCGTTACGAACGAGAGCATCTGGTCGGCGGTGGAGATCACCTTGGAGTTCATCTCGTAAGCGCGCTGAGTGGTGATCATGTTGACCATCTCTTCAACGGTGCTGACGTTCGAGGTTTCCAGAGTGTTCTGCAACGTGGTGCCGAAACCGGCCAGGCCCGGGGTACCGACTTGCGGCGCGCCGCTGGCAGCGGTTTCCTGGAACAGGTTGTTGCCCACAGCCTGCAGACCGGCCGGGTTGATGAAGTCGGCGGTTTGCAGGTTGCCGATCACCTGGGATGCCGGGTTGCCGGCAACGGTGATGGACACGGTGCCGTCGCGACCGACAGTGAAGGTCTGGGCATCGTTCGGGATGACAATGGCCGGTTCCAGGGCGAAGCCGCTGGCGTTCACGATCTGACCGTTGGAGTCCAGGTGGAACGTACCGTCACGGGTGTAGGAAGTCGTGCCGTCCGGCTGCAGAATCTGGAAGAAACCGCGACCGTCGATGGCCATGTCCAACGGCTGCTCAGTGGTTTGCAGGCTGCCGGCGGTGAAGTTTTTCTGGGTGCCGACAATGCGCACACCGGTACCCACTTGCAGACCCGACGGCAGTTCGCTGTCCTGGGTCGACTGGGCGCCTGGCTGGCGCTTGATCTGGTAGAGCAAGTCCTGGAACTCGGCGCGGTCACGTTTGAAACCCGTGGTCGACACGTTGGCCAGGTTGTTGGAAATGGTCGTCAGGTTGGTGTCCTGGGCGGACAGACCTGTTTTGGCAACCCATAGAGCCGGAAGCATTCGATTCTCCTCGTGCGCCTGTTTTACGGCGCGACGTTCTGATAATTAGCTGATCTGCAAGACCCGAGCCATGGCCTGGTCATCGTCTTTGGCGGTGTTCATCATCTTGATGTGCAGCTCGAACTGCTTGGCCAGGGCCAGCACCGAAGTCATCTCTTCCACGGCGTTGACGTTGCTCGACTCAAGGAAACCCGAGACCAGTTTGACGTCGGCATCGGCTTGCGCCGGCTTGCCGTCCTTGGTGTGGATCGAACCGTCCAGGCCTTTGGTCATGTTCTTGAAGTCTGGGTTGACCAGTTTGATGCGGTCGACTTCCGCCATCACGCGGGGACCTTCGCCCATCGCACGAATGCTGATGGTGCCGTCCTCGCCCACTTCGATTTGCTGCTCGGGCGGCACGGCAATCGGCCCGCCATTGCCCATCACCGGCATACCGTTGCCGGCCCGCAGCACGCCCAGGGCGTCGACATTCAGGCTACCGGTGCGCACGTAGCTTTCGCCGCCGTCAGGGTTCTGCACGGCGATCCAGCCATTGCCTTGCACCGCGACATCGAGGTCGCGACCGGTTTGAACCAAGGCGCCCGGAGAGAAGTCGGTGGCCGGACGTTCGGACAGGGCAAACGCACGCGCCGGAAAGCTGTCGCCGAACACCGGTATCGAACGAGCCTGCTCCAGGTCTTTCTGGAAGCCGTTGGTGGAGATGTTCGCCAGGTTGTTGGCATGAGCCTTCTGCGCCAGTGCATTCTGGCTGGCGCCGGTCATTGCCACATAAAGGTACTTGTCCACGCTCTTTCCTCTGCATGCCGGACGTTTGCCGCCCACTGCTGTACTGCTGAGCCACAAGCAATTTGCAGACCAACTTTTTTCTGGCGGCTCAGGGCCCGGCAAACAAAGGACTTGAGGGGTTCAGGAGGGTTTGGAGGATTGTGTCGAAGACGAAAAACCGGCGGTGTTATGCCGCTTCGCGGCAAGTGCCGACTCTTAGGCTCAACGCGTTGTTGTAGCAGCTGTCGAGCTTGCGAGGCTGCGTTCGGCTGCGCAGCAGTCGTGAATTCAGGCGCTTCGGTTCTTCAGGTAAACCGCATACATAGGGTTTACGACGGCTTCGCCGCCGAACGCAGCCTCGCGGTGCTCGGCAGCTGCTACAGGGCTATGCGCTGCCGGGTTCTTTGCCGACTTCGTACTCGCGCAACTTATTGGCAATGGTCGTATGCGAAACCCCCAGCCGCTTACCCAGTTGGCGACTGCTCGGATGCTCGGAGTACAAGCGTTCAAGCACCGCTTTCTCGAAACGCCCGACAATCTCGTCCAACCCGCCCTCGAGCGAGAAATCGCCAAGTGGCTGACGCACGCCGTAGTCCGGCAGGCGAATATGTTCGGCCTTGACGGTCCCGCCTTCGCACAAGGAAACCGCCTGGAACAACACATTTTCCAATTGCCGAACGTTGCCCGGCCAGTGGTAATGACTGAGCCGTTCCATCGCCGCTGGCGCCAGTTTCGGCAGCGGGCAACCGATCTGCCGACTGGCCTGATCGAGGAAGTGTTCTACCAGCGGCGTCAAACCATCGAGGCATTCGCGCAGTGGCGGGATGTGCAGTGAAAGCACGTTCAAGCGGTGATACAAATCCTGGCGAAATTCACCGCGCGCGCACAACTCGGACAGGTCGACCTGCGTCGCGCAGATCACCCGCACATCCAGATAAACCTCTTCATCGCTGCCTACACGACGGAAGCAACCGTCCTGCAGGAAACGCAGCAATTTCACCTGTAAACGCGGGCTCATTTCCCCGACACCATCGAGAAACAGCGTACCGCCCGCCGTCAACTCCAGCAGACCGAGCTTGCCTTCGGCCCGCGCGCCTTCGAAAGCGCCGGGGCCGTAGCCGAACAGCTCCGTCTCAGCCATGGATTCCGGCAGGCCGGCGCAGTTGAGCGCCATCAACGGTGACTGCCCTCGCGGACTCGCCAGGTGGCAGGCGCGCGCCAACAACTCTTTTCCCGTACCGGTTTCACCTTCTATTAATAGCGGCGCATCCAGCGGCGCCATGCGTCGGGCTTCGCGAACCACCGCGGCCATCACCTTCGAGCTTTGGAAAATGCTGTCGAAACCTCGCAGTTCCTGCTTGCGCACGTTATAGATGCGTTCACCGACCCGGTCGGCGCGGTGCAGCGTGAGAACCGCGCCGGCCATGGCTTCGCTGTCGTCGTGCTCTGATTGCAGCGGCGCGATGTCGGCGAGAAACACGTCGCCCTTCACCTTCACCCGCAACCCGTTGATCCGCGACTTGTTGGCGCGCACCAGTTCTGGCAAGTCGAAATCCTCCGCGTAACGCGACAGCGGAATCCCCGGCACCTCGTCTACCCGCACGCCGAGCAACTGCGCCGCCGCGCGGTTGGCCGCAACGATCGAGCCACCCATATCGATCGACAGCACCGGAAACTCCAAGGCGCCGAGCAACGCATTGAGCTCCATGTGCCGACGTTCGCTGGGCATCAGCCCTACACGCTTGACGCCAAACACCCCAGCAATCGATTCGAATTTCGGACGCAACGCCTGGAACTGAATGTTGATCAGGTTCGGGCAATTCAGGTAGATCGCGTTGCCATGCTCACCGCCGACCTCGCCGCGAGCGACGTTGATCCCGTACTCCACCAGCAGGTTGAGAATGTCGCGCAGGATGCCGATGCGGTTCTGGCAATGGACTTTGATACGCATATAAAGGCCCGAAACAGGAGAGATCGAGGGCCTGAGCAAAGATTTTTCTGCACAGGCGCCAACTTAGTCGTCAAGATTATGTGACACCCGCACGCCATTTCAAACCCGAAAATCTCAATCCCTGCGCCATAGCGACCGATCCGTAACGAAAACTTTACGAAAATCGATGAATTTTCCTACGCACGACGCGACCCGCGTGCTGCAACACTGCATTTCTTGAGGTATTTCTAGGTCCATAGCAGGACATAACAAGAACGAAATCCCCTAGCAGGAGAGCAGCATGAAGCAGACGCAATACGTGGCTCGCGAGCCCGATGCGCAAGGTTTTATCGACTACCCCGCCGAAGAACATGCGGTGTGGAACACGCTGATTACTCGCCAACTGAAAGTGATCGAGGGTCGTGCGTGCCAGGAATATCTGGACGGTATCGAAAAACTCGGTCTGCCCCACGACCGCATTCCGCAACTCGGTGAAATCAACAAAGTCCTCGGTGAAACCACCGGCTGGCAGGTCGCCCGGGTACCCGCACTAATCCCGTTCCAGACCTTTTTCGAATTGCTCGCCAACAAGCAGTTTCCGGTGGCGACGTTTATTCGTACCCGCGAAGAGCTGGATTACCTGCAAGAGCCGGACATTTTCCACGAGATTTTTGGCCACTGCCCGCTGCTGACCAACCCTTGGTTCGCCGAATTCACCCACACCTACGGCAAACTTGGCCTACAGGCTTCCAAGGAAGAACGCGTGTACCTGGCGCGCTTGTACTGGATGACCATCGAGTTTGGCCTGGTCGATACACCAGAAGGCCAGCGCATTTACGGCGGCGGCATTCTCTCCTCGCCGAAAGAAACCGTTTACTGCCTGTCGGACGAACCTGAGCATCAGGCCTTCGATCCACTGGAATGCATGCGCACGCCCTACCGCATCGACATTCTGCAACCGCTGTACTTTGTCCTGCCAAACCTCAAGCGCCTGTTCGATCTCGCCCACGAAGACATCATGGGCATGGTCAAGCAAGGCATGCAGCTGGGCTTGCACACACCAAAATTCCCGCCAAAGGCTGCGTGATCCGCAGCTTTTAGAATCAAGTGAGCCTGTCAGGAACCGACGCTTTGGTTTAGCGTGGTGACAATGACGGCCGATTTCCAATAATTCGATTTCAGGAACCCATCATGTCCACATTGAACCAAGCCCACTGCGAAGCCTGCCGCGCCGATGCCCCTCAGGTCAGCGACGAAGAACTGCCGGTACTGATCAAGCAGATTCCTGACTGGAACATTGAAGTGCGCGACAGCGTGATGCAGCTGGAAAAAGTTTTCCTGTTCAAGAACTTCAAGCACGCCCTGGCGTTCACCAACGCCGTCGGTGAAATCTCCGAGGCTGAAGGTCACCACCCGGGCCTGCTGACCGAGTGGGGCAAAGTCACCGTGACCTGGTGGAGCCACTCCATCAAAGGCCTGCACCGCAATGATTTCATCATGGCCGCGCGCACTGACGAAGTGGCCAAGGACGCCGAGGGCCGCAAATAATGCATTTCGACGCCATCGGTCGAGTACCCGGCGACCCGATTCTCGGCCTGATGGAGGCCTATGCGCAGGACCCCAACCCGCGCAAATTCGACCTCGGCGTGGGCGTCTATAAAGATGCCCAGGGCCTGACACCGATTCCCCAGTCCGTGAAGCTGGCCGAGCAGCGCATGGTGGATCGGCAGACCACCAAGACCTACATCGGTGGTCACGGTGAACCGGCGTTCGGCAAGGCCATCGTTGAATTGGTGCTAGGTGCCGATTCGTCGTTGATCTCCGAACAACGGACCGGCGCGACGCAAACGCCGGGCGGCACCGGCGCGCTGCGCTTGAGCGCCGATTTTATCGCCCAGTGCCTGCCGGGCCGTGGCGTGTGGCTGAGCAACCCGACCTGGCCGATCCACGAAACCATCTTCGCGGCAGCCGGGGTCAAGGTCAGTCACTACCCGTATGTTGGCAGCGATAACCGCCTCGACGTCGAAGCGATGCTCGCAGTACTCAACGAAGCGCCGAAGGGCGATGTGGTGCTGCTGCACGCCTGCTGCCACAACCCGACCGGTTTCGATCTGTCCCATGACGACTGGCGCCGGGTGCTGGACGTGGTGCGCAGTCGCGATCTGGTGCCACTGATCGACTTCGCCTACCAAGGCTTCGGCGATGGCCTGGAACAGGACGCCTGGTCGACCCGGTTGTTCGCTGCCGCGTTGCCGGAAGTGCTGATCACTAGTTCCTGCTCGAAGAACTTCGGCCTGTACCGCGACCGCACCGGCGCGCTGATTGTCTGCGCGAAAACCGCTGACAAGCTGGTGGATATCCGCAGCCAACTGGCCCACATCGCCCGCAACCTGTGGTCGACACCACCGGATCATGGCGCTGCTGTGGTAGCGACCATCCTCGGTGATCCGGAGCTGAAAAGCCTCTGGACCGACGAAGTGGAAGCCATGCGTTTGCGTATCGCCCAACTGCGCAGCGGTTTGGTTGAAGCGCTTGAACCTCATGGTTTGCGCGAGCGCTTTGCGCACATCGGCGTACAGCGCGGGATGTTTTCCTACACCGGTTTGACGCCGGACCAGGTCAAACAACTGCGCGATCATCACAGCGTTTACATGGTCAACTCAGGCCGGGCCAACGTGGCCGGGATTGATGCAACGCGTCTGGACCTGCTGGCCGAGGCAATCGCCGAAGTCTGCAAGTAACCATCAAACCCTGCACAGCCCCTCCCTGTGGGAGCGAGCCTGCTCGCGAAGGCGGAGTGTCAGTCGACATCAACATTGACTGATCCAGCGCATTCGCGAGCAGGCTCGCTCCCACATTTGTTTTGTGTCGCCCCTCTTGCAGACCTGTCTTGACAACCCCATCCGTCGCAACAATTGGATATAAAAGTCTATTTGTCATTTCTTCTGCTGTATCCTCCCCAAGCTTTTTAAAAGCGCGGATCTACCAGATCTATCAACAGACTTTGCGAGGAGCGCGATATGCACGAGATCCCTAATCTCCCCTTCCCAAGCCTGCACGAAACTGAGCAGACGCCCACGCACCAAGCCGGTGCCCAACAGCCCGAGCCGAAAGAAGCCACTGAACGCCGCAAGGCCGACAGCGAAGACTGATTCACCTGCAATGCCAGACCGTGTGGAAAGCGCTAACATGCGCTTTCCACACCGCCTGAATCCCGAGCCCCACCATGACCGACGACTTCAGCCCTACTTTTGACGAAGCTCAGCAAGCCAGCGTCTTGATCGGCACCACCGAGAAGATGATCGAGATCTGGAATCGCCTTTCCCCCGAGAAACGCGCCGCGCTGCTCGCCCGCTTCGGTACCGAAGAAAACGCCCTGGCCGCCCTGGTCACCACGCACCTGGTCGCTCCCGCCAAACCCTGATCCCCCCCATCTGGCAAATAGTTTTACTTTTTCCACGACCCGCAGCCGCTCGCGCCGCTATCATAAGCAGCCTATCTATCCTGCTTCCCCGTGGATCTTTACCCATGTCTGAAAACCAGCGCCCCCTGGCGGTCACGCTGCAAGTCGTTTCCATCGTCCTGTTCACCTTCATCGGCTATCTGAATATCGGCATTCCCCTGGCCGTGTTGCCGGGCTACGTCCACAGCGATCTGGGCTTCGGCGCCGTAATCGCCGGGCTGGTGATCAGCGTGCAATACCTGGCCACCCTGCTCAGCCGTCCGTATGCAGGGAAAATCATCGACAACAAGGGCAGTAAACTCGCCGTGATGTACGGCCTCGCCGGCTGCGGTTTGAGCGGCGTGTTCATGTTGATTTCCGCCTGGACCCAAAGCCTGCCGACCTTGAGCCTGATCAGCCTGCTGATCGGCCGTCTGGTGCTCGGCAGCGCGGAAAGCCTGGTGGGCTCCGGTTCGATCGGCTGGGGCATCGGCCGGGTCGGCGCAGCGAATACAGCCAAGGTCATATCCTGGAACGGCATCGCCAGTTATGGCGCACTGGCGGTCGGCGCACCGCTGGGCGTGCTGCTGGTCAGTCAATTGGGTTTGTGGAGCATGGGCGTGAGCATCGTGTTGCTGGCCGTCCTCGGTCTGGTGCTGGCCTGGCCGAAAACCGCCGCGCCGATTGTGGTCGGTGAACGTTTGCCGTTCATGCATGTGCTGGGGCGCGTGCTTCCACATGGTTGCGGCCTGGCGCTGGGTTCCATCGGTTTCGGCACTATCGCGACTTTCATCACGTTGTATTACGCCACACAGCATTGGAACAACGCGGTGCTGTGCTTGAGTTTGTTCGGTGCCAGTTTCATCGGTGCGCGGCTGCTGTTCGGCAATCTGATCAACCGCCTCGGCGGCTTTCGCGTGGCGATTGCCTGCCTGTCGGTGGAAACCCTCGGCTTGCTGCTGCTTTGGCTGGCACCGGACGCTCATTGGGCACTGGCCGGTGCGGCGCTGAGCGGGTTCGGTTTCTCACTGGTGTTTCCCGCGCTGGGGGTGGAAGCGGTCAACCTGGTACCGGCCTCCAGCCGTGGCGCGGCCGTCGGGGCTTACTCGCTGTTCATTGATTTGTCGCTGGGGATTACCGGGCCGCTGGCCGGTGCGATTGCGGCAGGCTTTGGCTTTGCCTCGATTTTCCTGTTCGCGGCCCTTGCCGCCCTGAGCGGTTTGGCACTGAGTGTTTACTTGTACCGGCAGGCGCCAAAGCACCTCAATGAAAAGTACCGTAACGAACGAGAAGCCCGCTAAAAATCGACCTTGCCGCGCCCTGCCTTGATGCTGCCACGCTTGGTCTTGGATTCGAGCCGACGCTTCTTCGAACCTAGGGTCGGTTTGGTCGGACGACGTTTCTTTTCGACCTTGGTGGCACTGAGGATCAACTCGGTCAGCCGTTCCAGCGCATCTGCGCGATTGGCTTCTTGCGTGCGGTATTGCTGGGCCTTGATGATCAACACCCCTTCGCTGGTGATGCGACTGTCACGCAGCGCCAGCAGCCGTTCCTTGTAGAACTCGGGCAAGGACGAGGCCGGAATGTCGAAACGCAGGTGCACGGCACTGGAGACCTTGTTGACGTTCTGCCCACCGGCGCCCTGGGCACGAATGGCGGTCAATTCGATCTCGGCATCCGGTAGGTGCACGTTGTTGGAAATCACCAGCATGGAAAAGCGTCCGGGTTCAGGGCGTGTAGGATACCGCGAATGCCTTGCCCAATTGCAGATGATCATTAAAGAAGCCGGTTTCAGTTAGGGCCGCCAGTTATTGCATGCAAAGACAGTTGTTTTTATTTTAATTCCTGTATTAATCTAAGACCCCACTGAACGAGATGATCGTTAATGAGCCTAGAAAATATAAGATATTACTTATGTGTAACCTGTTTAGTTCTAGGCTCCTCGGGTCTACCCGCAGGCATCATTGGATGGGGGATAACCGAACTAATACCCCTAGACAGGAAAAACATGGACATGCTGTACTTAACAATCTACGTAATTATCGTTATTTTTGGCTTGCGAATTTACATCCCAAGAATGCGCGGAAAAACATAAAAAAAATCAAGGTTTCGCGACTCCATCATAAAAACCAGAACTCTCTTGAGCTATTGCATTCACAGTAAAAAAATCAACGAACGCCTCCAAAGTCAAAGCTAATCTTCCGGATTGCTGATAAGCCCTTTCATAATTAATGGGATCGCGCCGAAACAATTCGAACATACCAGACTTCGGCACCGACCGTAAAACCCCGTATCCAGACAAAAACAAGTCCAATGAATAATAAATCATATTTCCTCGATAATCATCCCTCAGCATTACTTGATAACCACGCCTAACAGGGCCAAGCGTACTAGGCACATCTGTGCCCATAATAGATATTACTTAACCCCTCATATATATTATTGGTGCCATGTGCTACCAGCAGCACCCCCGGCACGACTCCAAACATCCCCGGGGTTCCAGCAACCGTGACACCCGCTCTGACCTGCATAACACCCGCCGCAACCCCAATACCGTTTGAAGGTAAAACGTAACCGCTCCATGAACCCCACATTCAAAGCCAGCAGTTGATCCCCGAAGCTGTACTCCGATTTCTCTCTGGAGCCAGCACGTCATGATGCGACCCGACGCTAAAGTCGAAAAAGTGTACCTCTACCCCAAGGCCGTGGACTTCCGAAAATCCATCGACGGCCTGGCCGCCTTGGTCGAGCTGGATATCAAGGTCGCGGTGTTCGACCCTGTACTTTTCGTCTTTCTGAATCGCCACCGTAATCGAGTGAAAATCCTTTACTGGGAGCGCAACGGCTTCTGCCTTTGGCTCAAGC
>NZ_RCZA01000013.1 GCF_006438925.1 Pseudomonas mandelii
GGCGCTTGAGCCAAAGGCAAAAGCCGTTGCGCTCCCAATAGAGGATTTTTACTCGATTACGGTGGCGATTCAGAAAAACGAAAAGCACGGGATCGAACACCGCGACCTTGATATCCAATTCGACGAGGGCGGACAGGCCGTCGATGGATTTTCGGAAGTCCACGGGTTTGGGGTACAGATAAACTTTTTCGACTTTGGCGTCGGGACGCATCATGGTTGCGGGCTCCTGAAAGAGATCAAGAGCACAGCATCAGGCTTCAACTGGCGGCTTTGAATGTGGGTACGGTGGATCGCTTACTGAATATCGCCAGCCACTAGATTTTTTCGCTTCGTCAGCCGGTACTGCTGTCCCACCCAGGCCATGACCCTTGCCTTCAAAAAACAGGAAGTAAGCATCGTCATAGCAGTAACCGATCAACTTGGGCCAATCAGAACTATGGGGCTGCTGTGAGAAAGCCAGATCAGGCATTGCGTTGCTTTATCGGCGTCATCCATCCAGGCCAATTCTTTCTTGTCTAACTCAGTCATTGTCCCTGCCGCGTCTGCGCGATAAAACATCAGCCAACCGTCTCGACCTTCGTTGACGATTAAATAGGTGCGCCCATGACCTTCGACGGTCAGCGACCAACAACCGAAGTAGGCTCGTTGATCCAAGTAATTAGTGATGGTGAACCCGGCACGTTGAACAGCGTTTTGCAGATCGAGGTAAGGCATTCGGGGGACTCCTGTCCGGGGTGAAAGCGCTGGTTGAAGGGCCAATAGGGGGCCGACTCATCAGGTTGTGGGTTCGGCCTAGGACGCGTCCACTGCAGGCTCATTATCCGGTTCGGCAAATTTCACCTTGAAGTAATCCAGCAGGTTCTTGCCTTTGGCGAAGGCCTTCCGGATTTCGGCGCTCTCCTTGAGCAACGCTTCGCTCGGCATAGCGTGTTGCTCGAGGGGGAGAGATCTTGACCATACCAGGACTTCTTTAGGGAAGGCGGCTTTGGGGCGGTTATTGATCCATGCTGCGATGTAACAAGGTATCGTCCAGCCACTGCAAAACTGAATTATCAAAAATCCCCAGACATACCGAAGGAATGAATGATGAGAACGGTATCCTTGTCTACACATATGGAAATACGCGACTGAGCCTGCTTCGAATTCATCTGATTGCCCCATGGGTAACGCTTGTGGCCCTTCCTCCATATAGACACGTATGGCCTCCCACTCAGCTATGGCTTGGTTTAGATTTCCACTTGGAACACTGACCCAAAGCACATCGCCATTTTTGTCGCGAAGTCCGATCATTAGTTTAAACTCGGGGATTACAGCGTATTGAGTGATCAGCTTGCTAGCTGAAACGCTCGCGATAACCTCTTCCCACGGCACATAACGAGGGGACATTCCCTTCTTGGGAACAAAAACAACTTCCCGACGCTGGCGATTGAAGCGTATGGGAGGTTGATTGCTGGCTTGGCGAATTGCAAAGAAAAATACGCAAAGGTAAAGAGTGGCAAGCGCTCCCACAAAGCCCCAAACCGCAATGCTTGTAAAGAAATCCAGCCAACTACTCCAAAACGGCTCTACATCTCTTCTTAGCCAAGACCCAAACCCCGTTGTAAAAAAAAGAAAAATCAACAGGAACATCACCGCCCCAATTCCTGCTCGGGCCATAAACTCAAAGCTTCCTCGAGAAATGGCAAAGTCTAAGAGAACTTCATTGGCATAGCGGTGCAGCTGGCGCGCACTGAAAGGCAGCACCCCGGTAGGGACCGGCATTGGTGATAAATAGACTGTCTCAGTACCCGGTTCTCTCTCGATATCGCCTGCCTTAGGCAACCGATCGTCTTTATTCTTCAAGGGACAGGACTCGTCAGGTGGTGGACTCGGGCTCTTGAGTGGGTTCTGCAAATTTCACCTTGAAGTAATCCAGCAGGTTCTGACCTTTGGCAAAGGCCTTCCGCATCTCGGCGCTTTCTTCGAGTAACGCTTCGCTCGGCATAGCGTATTGCTCGCTGGGGAGAGGTTTTGACCACTCTAGGACTTTTCTAGGGAATGCAGCTTTGGGGCGGTTGTTGACCGAACCAGAGATGTAGCACGGCAAAGTCCAACCGCTGAAAAACTGAATCGTTAAAAAGCCCCAGACGTAGCGTATCAAGGAGTGATCTGCGCGATAGCTGCGACGGCACAAATGGAAAAAATCGACAGTTCCTTCCTCAAGCTCATCTGATTGATCTGGGGGTAAAACACTCATCCCTTCCTCCATATATATACGAATTGCCTCCCACTCAGAAACAGCAAGACCCAAATTGCCACTGGGTATTACAGACCACAATACATCGCCGGTATTGGCATCTCTTAAGCCAATCAGTAATTTGTATTCAGGCATCACTGCATATTGAGTAATAAGTTTTCCCACCGATACGCAAGCAATGACATCCTCCCATGGAACAAAGCGCGGGGTGTCGCCTTTTTTTGGGATGAAAACGACTTCACGACGCTCTCGGTTGAAACGGATGGGTGGGTGAACGGATACTTGGCGGGCTGCCTGAAAGAAAAAATAAATATACGTTAAAGAGATCGCTCCGATAATCGACCACAGCACGGGGTTGAAGAAAAAACTCAACCAAGCACTAAGAAAAGGTTCTTGAAATCTTCTAATCCAAGAGGCGAAACCTGAAAAAAAGAATAATAATGTCACGATTAGCATTATCGAGCCGATGCCGGTTCGCGCCATAAACTCAAAATTACCTTGCCCTATAGCGAAGTCCAGAATAGTTTTATTTGCGTTACGATGCAGTTGGCGTGCGCTAATTGGAGGCATGCCCGTAGGCACTGGTTTTGGAGATAAGTACACTACCTCGGTGCCTGACTTTCTCTCAAAGTCACCCGCATGGGGTAACCGATCGTACTTGTTGTCAGGCATTTAGAGTCTCCGCCTTAATGTCGGTCAAATTTAAAGTTGTTCGATCAGTTCGGGCACTAAAACGACGCAAAAAAGGGTGGATTTATTTTCGTGATTGCGTGGAAAATAAATCTGTCCCCTTTGTTTGATGAGTTGATTTTGGGCTGAATATAGTTGCGAGCTTTAACTTACCTTTTTTAGGAACTCAATTTTTGCATCTGCAAAGCTCGAGAATTCTTTGAGGTCCTCCATTCGTCCTCGCTCAGAATAATAAACGACCCATTTTACACCATCAAAAATAATACAGATTCGCACATCCCTGTTAACCCCGATGGAGTAATAACCTTCAGGAACTCCCAGGATTTTTAATTCTTGAGCCAGCTCATTCAGGCTTGTAGTCTTGATATTTTCCACGAAACAACATCCTTCTGATGTGGCTCATTACCCTGCGTCAGGGTCGCCGGAGAACGGCGCACATTGTCAATTGAACTAAAAGGGGACAGATTTATTTTCGAGATTACGTAGAAAATAAATCCGTCCCCTTTTTTTCCGTCCCCTTTTTTTCGGCATGAGGTAGTCGATTATATTTATGCATCAAGGACGCGGCTCATCGTTTCCATTCAATTATTTATCGATTCTTCTGTCTTGATTTCATTTAGGTTCGCCTTGAAGTACGTCATGAAATCTTGTCCCTGAGCAAAAGCCTTTTCGATCTTGGCGCTTTGCTCTTTCAACTCATGGCTCGGCTTGGCCCACTGCTCAGTCGGTATAGATTTTGACCACTCAGCAATGGAATCAGGTAGAGATTTCATGCTGAAACGGTGGTCCCATTCAGCGACCCAGTACGGAAAGCGCCATAAAGTGATTACATGAGTGAAATACCACCAGCCAAGACCTAACGCGGAGCGCTCGTTGTGTTGGTACTCCTCAAGCATATCTCCGTGCTCTTTATCAAATGTATGGCGGCCTTCGTACGGTGCTTTACCGGGGCAGTGTTGTGGCCCTTTTTCCATGTAAACACGTATCGCCTCCCATTTACCCAAACCATGAACTGGAGTCATTACTCCCTGGTTCACAAAATGAACGGTATCAGTTTTAGGGTCGTCAAATGCCATGCCAAAGGTATAAGTACTCATGACGCCGACCCCAGTTACCCCCGTACTGACAGAAAGCCAGGACACCATTTCTTCCCACGGTTGGATGACCGGTTCGTCAGACCCATTAGCAAAAAAACAGACTTCGCGGCGTTGCCTATTGAAGCGTATAGGGCGGGTACGGACTTTGGCTAGAGTAGTGCTGATGACAACATAGAGTCCCAAAATTGTGGCTCCTGCTGCTCCCCAAGCGCCGATTGCAGCGCCGGTGGGGAAAAACTCTATGAAAATATGTGTAAATGTTCTGCCATAGGGATCACCAAAACTCATTAGCCCGGCGATGAAGGGGCCGATTATCAAACTCACAATCAGTATGAGCATGCTGCTTGCGATCATGACCCTAGTTTGGAATGCCTTATTGACGTTACTGCTACCTACGTCTAGGTAAGTGTCGTTGATATCAAGAAAGCTTCCCCCCAAATCCATTGGGATCTGGCCGGTAGGGACGGGTAGTGGCGAGAAAAACACTGCTTCGCCAGTAGTAAAACGTCGAGATTCGCCAGCGACGGGGCGCTGATGCTTGAGATTAAATTCATCGTTATTTGTTGATTTGGATGACATGTAATTCAACCGAAAAGTGGTGAGTCGGGCAGCTACAGGAAGTCGCTGTTGACCAATAGCCATGGGGCATCGGTTTTGCGCGACTTTAAAACAGAGACAGCTGAAAATAGCTTGCCATTTTGCGCGTTCAACGTCGTAGTTTCGAAGCGTTTCTCTCGGAAGGATTTATCGCCAGCAACGGGGTGATAGCGCAGGACGATAGCCAAACCATGTTGGGCGTTGGCTTCGTGTTGGAAAATGTCCATGCCTAATTTAAGCGGTTCATCCGGAGCACTGAGCAGGTTGAATTGATAAAGCAGCGGCTCGCTCCATGCCTCCCAATCATTTCGTTGGTGGTTTGTCAGCCAGTAAGCGCTCACGCCAAACTCTACATCATTTAGTTCTCGAGCCGTGATTCCCGGTATGCGCAGTACCGCCATAGCCTTGTTGTTTATCGTCTGCAACGCTACCTGCGGTGCTGCCGTTATGTCGGCAAGCAGCAGGCGCTCCTCAATCAGACTGCGGTTGGCGCTCTGCTTACCCCAAGGGCCTTTTTGCAACCAAGTATCCAAAGCTGTTTTGTTGTTTCGGTTGTACAGCCACTCTCCGCCCAATTGCAGACCAGTAAGCACCAGGCCAATCAAGTTGGCTTTGGCAGCAATGCTCAACAGTTGACCACCCGCTTTGACCCAAACCAGCGCACGTGCCTGACTTACGGTGGTAAACGCCTCATAAATGGATTGGCCACTCCTGGCGAAGGCCCATCCATTGAGCGCAAGTTGTCCAGAGTCTCCAGCTAATGTCATGCTGGCGCCTGTCAACTTGGCACCATTCCCTGAACGTAGCGCCTCTGTCCATTTGGCAGCCGATCCTTTTTCACCATACATACCTGTTCCTGCGGCAACTGCACTGAATATGTAGGCAAATGGGCTCAATGCTCCGGTGATTTTCCCTAGCTTAGCGGCCAATTTAATTTTGCCGGCGGCGCTTGTGTAATTTTTGATAGCGACAGAAAGACTTGTAATGGCAATACCCTGTGCAGCAGCCAAACCGCCTCCTACCGTAGAAAATAGGGCGTTAAAGAAAGATAGGGTATCTGCGCTATCCCACACTGCTTTAGAACGTGCTTCGATAAAAACCTGGCAGAAATTTATCGTTTGCATGACAAATGCAGCCGAAGCAAACACATCGCCGCCCACTGATTTGAAAACTTCTCCAGTCAAACCTTTATACGGACGCTTGAGCCGAAAGTCATCGGCCATCCGCTCAAACTCAAGCACCTGAGCATTGTTAAGCCCTTTGATCTTGAAGGCAGCCTTACCCGGTCCGTCACCAACAGGACTCATGGCCTGAGCTACCCGCCCTTCAAGTGGAGCGACAGTTTGTTGAATGGCTTTGCGGCGAGATACCAAGGTTTTGTAACCGCCTTTTGGTGACCGGCCTTTACGTTCATCAGCCAGGGTTTGCCGAATCTGATTTTTCAGCGAAGTCATTTGCTGGCGCAGATCTGTCAGTTTGGCCATATCAGCTTTGAACGCGGCAATTTGATTCGCAGAGGCAAATTCCAACGTAATACCGCCCTTACCAAAGGCACGAAGAACATCTATCCAGGCCGAGCCAGGAATTCGGCGCAATACTTTTGCTGGATCTAGCGGCTGGCCACTGCGTAGCGCTTGCATGGCCTCATCCAGCGCTCCTGCCAGGCGCAGTTGCTTTGCCGGCTCATACGCCGTGTTGCGCAACTGACCGAGTACAATGCCGTTTTCACTCAATTGCATTGCTGCTGCGAGATTCTGAGTGAGCAAATTGCCAAATTTTCCGCTGAGTGCTTGGGCACCCTGATAGTCGTCCTTGACCATATAGGTATCGCGCAGGGACTTGATGAAAGATGTGACCTTGGCGTGCATGTCCTTCTGATCAGTCAAGCTCAATGTGAAGAAGGTTGGTACGGTAAAACCCGGATGTTTCTCGATCAGATCGGCAAGCTTTTCAGTCGCTTTATCTGTCCGGCAAATGTCTCTCATACAGGCATATTCAGTAGCGAGAGTTGTGTCGAGTTGATCGCCAAATTTGGGGTCGAAATACCAGGCTGAGCGTTGGAAGCGTTCTTCACTGATCAGATTCGCGCGATCGTCACTGATCAGATCTAGACGTTTGTTCCAACGACTGAGTTGGGCGCGTTGCTGTTTCAGAAAGGCTTCCATAGCGGGCCGATCGATCAGATCGTTGATGCCCTGTTGTCCCATTTTCGCGCCGTCGAGCGCGTCATCCGCGTTGTCTTCGATGGTCTCGATCAGGTCTTCGTACTTGGAATGCAAAGGTCCAAGACTCGTACGCATCCGCGACTTTGAAGCTGCAATAGCCCCACGATGCGTACCGGCACCGGAATATTGGGTTTGATTTTTAACGTTGACGTAGTCAACGATCGATTGCCGCTGCTCTTCGCTTGTTTCGTCCTTGAGTTTGGCAAAACGAGGGTCGCCTTGGGCGGCATTCAGAATGGTTTCGCCGGTTACGGTGTACAACGATTCGATGTAGCAACCAAACACATACTTCTTTTGATTGGCTTCAGCGTCACTCCAGTTACTGATCCAGCCAGTGACCAAATCCTGATGCTCTGCGAGATCGCGGAGCACGCCCAAATCATCCTGTATGACCAAGTACAGATGGTCACACTCATTTTCTGCCTTGACTTGCTTTTTGAGCGCGCCCAACTGAGTTTTCTTGAAGTGCGACGCTTGCTCCCAGAGATAGTCCTGGCTTTCCTCTGGCTTGGCGCCCGTAACCGCCGGTTCCTTACTCGGCAGCTCCGCAACTTCCGCAATCCATTTTTCCGCCTGACTTGGCGTCAACAGATTAGCCGCGCCTTTCTCCGGATCAGCCTTGGTCAGGTCCACTGCCTGCATGAAGTATTCACGCTCGGATTTGTGCTTGATGACCTGCGCGCATTTGGCGGCGGTCCATTGCACTTCGGAGTAGTTGACGTAGAGCTTGCTCAAACGCGGGAAGACCAGCACGGCTTCGCCCACGTTGCTTTCGCGTTTGTTGGCGGTGATTTCGCCTTTTTCCCACAGCAGTTGGGTCACGATGCCGTTCTGGATTCGGTATTCGTGCATGACCGCTTGAGGTTTTTTGTCGACGATGACGTAGAGCCAGCCGTCGCGGATCAAGCGAATGCCCAGTGGGCGTGAAGTGGTTTTGTACGGCATCGCCAATGCGCTGGATGGGTCAAGTCGTTCGACCAGACCGTAGCGCAGAGGGATGAGCTGGATCTTGGCCTTCATCAGCGGGCAGCCGCCCAGGGCACACTTGCCGTCGTCCCGGCTTTTTGCAACGTTGTTCGGGCTTTTGCCGGTCGATGTGGGCGTTGTCATCCTTGGCTCCTTAACAGGGTTTCAGCCCGTTCCTGGGCAATATCAGCGACCTGTTCGAGTCGCTGAGCGGGCGTTTGTTCCGACGGGGTCTTGAGTATCGCATCCAGGTCCGGATGCTCCTCCAGCGCTCGCTCACCGAGAAACCCGTGAATGTTGGCATAGAGGGTGATGTCGAGCTCGGTGTTGAAGCCTCGATCATATGAAGTCGAAGCCAATGCATGCAGGTGTTCCCAGCGTTGCAGAGGCGTCGCTTGTGCCTGATAGGACGGAAAGAATTCGTGCATGTGTTCGTCGAGTCGCAGGACGATGCTGCGAAAATTCACTTCATCCAGTTGGCTGAGTTGCTCGTCGCTCAAGCGGTAGCGTTTGCTGTGGTTCGGCTCGATGGCTTTGCCGGGGCGCTGGTTGATGTGCCAGCAGCCCAGCGCCGCGTCGGCGCCGACGATCTGCGAGCAAGGGCCAAACAGGGTGGGGTCCTTGATGCTCTCGCTATAGTCGAGCAGCGCATGGGCCACGGCCGGATCAGCGACGCGTAGTAGCACTTCCTCACCCTGTGGGTGCATGACGCTGGTCAGCCAGCGGAAGTGCTCGACCATTTGTGCCCAGGGTTGATCGCTGAACACCAGGTAGCCCCACTCCTGGCGGGGCTCAGCCAGAAACTTTGCCAGGATGGGATTGTTCTGCGCTTTTATCTGAACCAGACACGGCGAAACGTCACCCAATTCAGCCCACGGGGTACCGAGGTAGAGTGGCTCGAAAACCGGATTATCCGACCATTGATAAAGGTGTTGAGGCAGTTTCTCGACGCTGACACCATCCAGTAGCAAACCGACGGTGCCATTCCACGGCAGGCCTTGAGGCAACCCATTTTCCAGCGGCCACTTGGACTTAAGCATTTTGCGCCTCCAGCTTGGCCTTCTCGCAGATCGCACAGATTGGCTTCTTCTGCATCAACGCTTGCCGCTGTGCGGGCACCAACAATTGCCCGGCCTTATCCGCATCTGCCTGTTTCAACGGCCCCGGCATCAATGGCGCAGCACCTGTCCCATTTCCCGGACTCCCACCGGAGTTCATATTGATCACCGGCCCACTCAGCGTCACGCCACCGCTGTCGATCTTGATGAAGCTGCCGCCGCCCTTTAGGGTCAGTTCGCTGCCGGCTTCGAGCACGACTTTCATGCCGCTGCTCAGGTGGATTTCCTGACCGGCTTCGATGAACTGGCCGGTGCCGACTTTGATGTGCTGGTTGACGCCCACAGTGAGATGGTCGTTGGCGCGCGTTTCGACTTTGCGGTCGGCGTAGACGGTGTGGTGTTCTTCGGCCTTGAATTCGCTGTAGCTGTTTTGCTCGACGGTGTCGTGGCGTTCGTTGCCGACGCGGATTTTCTGGTCGTGCTCGACGTTTTCGTCCCAGTCGCGTTGGGCGTGCAGGAAGATTTGTTCCTGGCCTTTCTTGTCTTCGATGCGCAGTTCGTTGTAACCGCCGCCACCGGGGGAACTCAGGGTTTTGAAGGTGCTGCGGGTTTTGTTCGCCGGCAGGGCGTACGGGACGACGTTTTCCTTGTGGTACAGGCAGCCGCTGATCAGCGGTTGGTCGGGGTCGCCTTCCAAAAACGAAACCAGCACTTCCATGCCGATCCGCGGGATAGCAATGCCGCCGTAGTGGGCGCCGGCCCAGGCGGAGGAGACGCGCAGCCAGCAGCTGGTCTTGTCGTCGGCCTGGCCTTCGCGGTCCCAGTGGAATTGCACTTTGACGCGGCCGTATTGGTCGCAGTGGATCTCTTCACCCTTTGGGCCGGTGACCACGGCGCTTTGGCTGCCGAGGATGCGCGGCTTTTTCTGGGTCAGCGGCGGGCGATTCGGCACGTCCCACGGGGTGGCCTGGAAGCGGTTGCGGTAGCCCTGGTGGAAATCGTCTTTCAGGTTAGTGGTGCTGCTGGTGACCGACTCTTCCAGCACTTGCGGCTGTTTGCCTTCGTGGAGGATTTCGGTCAGCAGCCACAGGTCATTCCATTTGGCTTTCGGGTGTTGGGTCAGGGCCAGGAAATGGCCGCTGACCAGCAACGGCTGATCGCTTTTGCCTTCGGCGAGCTGGAAGTCACTGCGGTGGCGTTCGAGGGCGCGTTTGGCCAGGTGCTTGCCGCGTTCGCGGTCGATGAAGCGGCCGGGGTAGTCGTAGTCTTCGAGGTCGGGCAGGGCGTCGCCACGGTTCTCGCTTTCCAGGGTCAGGCGTGGTTTTTCGAAGTCGTAGTCGCGGCGGGTGCTGCGGCTGGTGCGGGTTTCCAGGCGCAGGTCGAAGCGCTTGATCACCGGGTCGTTGGCGACCATGCCGGAGTCTTGCTGGTAGGCCACGGGTGCGAGTTTCGGGAACACCGTCTGGTCATCGCCGAACACCAGCTTGTGGGCCGTGGCGCTGTGCTGAAAGTGGTAGTGGATACCTTCTTCCTCGCACAGGCGCTGGATGAACTGCAGGTCCGATTCATCGTACTGAACGCAGTAAATGCGCTCGGGATAAATCGCCCCGACTTTGAATTCGTAGGCGTTGCTTTGGATGCCGTGCTCTTCGAGGACGCTGCCGATGATTTTCGGCACGTTAAGGTTCTGGAAGATGCGTTGGTTGGTGCGGTGCGCCAGGTAAGACAGGTGCGGGCGCAGGGTCACCGCGTAGCGGGTCAGGCGTTTGCCGGAATCACCCTGGGCGGCGCGATAGATCTGGCCATGAATGCCGCTGCCGTCAGGCGAGAGCTGCAAGAAGGCTGGTTTGTGCAGCAGCGTTTCGAGGTCCAGGGACGGCTGTTCACTGACCAGCTCCACCTCAAACACAAAAGGCTGGCTGATGGCTTCCCGACCTTGCAGGGAAAGAACCTGGAAGTCGCTGGAAAGACCTTCGATGGTCAGGGCAAAGTGAGTTTGATTGGCCGGCGCGAACATCCCTTGTTCCTCGTGCAGTGCTGCGGCGTTCGCCAAGACCGGAAAAAGGAATCAGCAGACGCAAAATTCTGGAAGGGCGAAAACAACATCGACCAGCAGAGCTGGCCGATGCTTGAGACGGTCGGCCTGAGTTAGGCGACCGGCTGACGCCAGTCATCGGAACCCGAAGTACCGGATACTTCGTGGGTCCAGGTGATTTTGCGGTAGGTGAATTGCACTTCTTCCAGGTGCGTGAAGTGCGAGTTCGACGGATCCTGGCAGTTGTGCATTTTGTTGTTGATGGCGACGATGATCGCGTCTTCCAGTTTGGTGGTGTAGTAGTGCTCTTGGGTACCTTGAGCCGAAGTGCGGTACCACTGGATAACGATTTCGCTCATGCGCTCGCCGGAGGTCAGAGCGGCTTGCAGCAGTGGCGAAGCCTTGTCGTAGACCTTGGTGATCACGACTGGCTTGTGAACGCGCTGACCGGTCGGTTGGCCGGACTGTGGGTCACGCGGGATGATCACGTCGTGGCTGAAAGCCTGAACCATGACCTGGTCTTCGTGACCTTCCTGGTAGGTGTTGCCAACCGAGTCGGCGGTGAATGCGCCGGCAGTGATCAGACCTTGTTTCTCGCCAGTGACGGACATGTACGCTGGTGTAGCCATGGATGTGCTCCTTGCTAAAAGTTAGGGTGCCCGGGAGGCGGTATCGCCCGGTGGGTGCCTGACTGTTATCAAGGTCCGTGCCAGAAACGGTTAATGCTATATAAATCAGCTGGTTGAGAGGTTTTTTAGGCCGCGTGGGGAATGTTCGGCAGCGATCGCCTGTGAATGTGCGCAAGAAGTTGCGCAGTACTGCGCAACTTCTTGCGCACTTGGCTGGGGCGCCTGACAGGCCGGGCGATCAGCCCCCCGGGATGGGCTTTCGCACCGTTGATTGCGCAACTTCTTGCGCATCAAGGCGCTTGGCCATCATCGGGTGACCAGTCGTCTCATTGGTCGAAAACCGGCAGCAGAAGCGCTAGGGTGACAGGTGAAACGAACACTGTAGCGTGGAGGTCAAACTCAGCGCCGAGATGAATGAACATCTGCGAACTCAAGGAGAACGACATGAAAATCCTGATGGTTCTAACGTCACACGATCAATTGGGTGACACGGGTAGGAAAACCGGCTTCTGGCTGGAGGAATTCGCCGCACCGTATTTCGCCTTCAAGGACGCCGGCGCTCAGTTGACCCTGGCCTCGCCCAAGGGAGGTCAACCACCGCTGGACCCAAAAAGCGACGAGCCCGACGCGCAAACCGCAGCCACCGAGCGCTTTCGCAAAGACTCCGCTGCCCAGTCCGCGTTGGCGTCTACCGCTCTGCTGAGCAGCGCGAGAGCTGAAGATTACGACGCGGTTTTCTATCCGGGCGGCCATGGCCCGCTGTGGGATTTGGCCGAAGACAAAATTTCGATCGCTCTGATCGAGGCGTTTTACAAGGCAGGCAAACCGGTCGCGGCCGTCTGCCACGCCCCGGGTGTGTTGCGTCACGTCAAGGGCGCGGACGGCCAGCCGCTGGTCAAAGGCAAGCGCGTGACGGGGTTTACCAACACTGAGGAAGAAGCTGTGCAACTGACGAAGGTTGTGCCGTTTTTGGTGGAGGACATGCTTAAGGAGAAGGGGGGTGTCTATTCCAAGGGGGCTGACTGGGCGAGTTATGTGCTCACTGATGGATTGCTGATCACCGGACAGAATCCGGCTTCCTCTGAAGCAGCGGCACAAGAACTGTTGGCGAAGCTCCACTAAATCTGACGTGTAGCAGCTGGCGCAGCCTGCGTCCGGCTGCGAAGCAGTCGTAAAACCGGCAAACACGGTGTGTCTGAAAGACCGCGGCGGCGGATACAACGACTGCTGCGCAGCCGAACGCAGGCTGCGCCAGCTGCTACAGGTTCGTGCTACGCCTCAGACTGCGAGGCTCGACGCGGCGAAACATTCCTCGATCGAGCGCCGCTGCGTCTCGGCATACAACGCCAACTCATCAATCGTCGATCGCCCCAGCGCCTTCTCGAACACCTGCCGGTTCGACTGCACGCCATAGTGGGTTTGCGCCGCATCCCCCAGGTTCGACTGAAAAATCCCCGCTGCGCTGACTGGCAGGAAATCTTCGTACACCAACGGTTCAACCCGCAAATACCCGCCGCTGAGCAGATCCTCCAGCGACCACGATTTCAACTCGTCGGCTCCCAACCCTTTTTCCGTGACGAAGTAGCGAAAGTACGCCAGTTCCTCTCGGCGCATGCCCTCAACGGTGTCAGGGAATTCTGCAAAGTGCTGCGCCATCAGCGCGTTGTAACGTGAGGCATTGGCCTCATTGGGGAAGTCTTTCAATTCATCCCGGGCAGCGTTGAGCAAACGGTCGTAAAGCGCCCGGCCCTTGGGGGTGAGCGCCGCGCCGCGTTGCTCGATTTCGCCGAAACGGGCGCTGTGGCTGCCACGATTCTCGGTTTGATCGGTGAAGGCGACAGGCTCGTCCAGGGCCTTGAAACTGGTCTGGCGCAGCAGGATCGGGCACTGACGGCGGGGTGGTCCTTCGATCACCGCTTTGGGGGTGATGCCGTGGGCAGGCATTTGCGCCTGGACGATGTCGATGTCCAGGGTGCGCGGCGTCAGGTGGTTGATATGCGGGCCGGTGAACGCCACCACGTCGGCGATCAGGCGATGCTGGGCGCTGAGCTTGCGGTACTGCTCGGCGGTCACGGTGGCGGTGTGGTGCCAGCGGAACGTTTCCAGCGCTTGCTCGACGAAGTTATGGGCCTCCTGTTCGGTGAGGCCGCCCTGGGTTTCGGCGCGGTCGATGAGGGTCAGTGCGGTGGGCGTGAAGATCGAACGCTTATCCAGCACCGATTGGGCGAACGCTCGCAGTTCCAGGTCTTCGATCAGTTCCAGGCGCAGCAGGGAGGTGAACACCCGGAACGGGCTGACCTGCAACGCCGCCTCATGCACCGCGCGAAAAGCCGTGGAGTGCACCGGCACGCCGGCCGGGGTCAGGTCGTAATAACCCACCGGTTGCATGCCCATCACCGCAAACAGCCGGGCGAGGGTGGCCAGTTCATCGGCGGTGCCGACTCGGATCGCGCCATGCCGCTCCAGGTCCAGGCGCTGGATTTCACCGGTACTGTTCAACTGTCGGGCGATCTGTGGATCGCTGTCCAGCACGTGACGGTTGGTCTGTTCCACCAGTTCCATCAGCGCGCCGTACAGCGGCACTTCTTCGCGGTACATGTCGGACATCGCTTTGGAGAAGCGTTGACGGATCAGATCAGGGCTGACGAAGTTCGGGTGACTCATAAAAAACTTCCTGGTGCGGTGACGTAAAGGATGCGGGAAAAGATCGCAGCCTTGCGCGGCGCCGACAAACGAAGAATCTTACGAACTTCATTCTGCAAAGGACTGCTGGTTGTAGCAGCTGCCGAGCCTGCGAGGCTGCGTTCGGCTGCGAAGCAGTCGTGAAATCAGCCACTGTGGTGTGTCAGGAGGAACGTGCATACAGGGTTTGCGACTGCTGCGCAGCCGAACGCAGCCTCGCAGGCTCGGCAGCTGCTACAGGAGCGCGGTGTTTGGCTGCTACACCGGAAGTTCAGAGCGTAGCGATGCCAAAAATTCCCGATACAACCGCGCCGTGTTCGTCGGTTGTTCCACCATCGGCATATGGCCGGTGTGGTCCCAGACTTCCACTCGCAGATCGGCGATGCCTTTGCTCCAGATCGCCACGCTGCTGACATCGATCAAGCGGTCCTTGTGTCCCCACAGCAACAGCGCCTGGCACTTGATGTCGGGCAGTTTCGGCTCCATCGGCGGGCTGGCACGGAAGTCGTTGAAGATTTCTTCCAGCTCATCGCGACTCTGTTCATAGCGTTGCGCGATGGCGTCCAGCACCACCTTGGGTACCCACGGCGGTTCGGCCATGGTCATGGCGTAGAAGCGCTGGAATTCTTCCCGTGAATGAATCAGGAACGGGTTGTGGCCCTTGGCCAAATGCCGCTCCAGGTCGCTGGCTTCGGGGGCGGTGACACCTGCCGGGTCGATCAGGGCCACCGAAACGATGCGGTCGGGGTACGTGGCCGCCAGCCATGCTGCCATGTAACCGCCCATCGAGTTGCCGATCACGTGGACTTTCTCGACGCCGCAGACATCGAGCAACTGGATCATCCGCTTGGCCTGCAAGGGAATGTCGTAGCCGCCGCCCGCCTTGAAGCCGGTTTCGCCATGGCCGGCGATGTCGGGGATGATCACCCGATAGTTGCCGACAAAGTGCCGGGCAAAACGCAGCCAGATATTTTTGTCGGCGCTATAGCCATGGAGCATCAGCACGCTGCTGGACGCTTCGTACGGCCCGCCTTGCCAGGTCGAAACAGTCATTTCGGCGATCGGCACGACAATTTTGTGCAGTCCATACAGCTTCGCCTCTACAGACATGTTCAAGTCATAGAGCCAATAACCGATGGCCGGGTAACTCAACCAGCTCCAGGCCGCGAAAACTGCGAGTGCGACAACCAACAAAAGCATCAGGCATCTTCCTTCTACGTGATCAGGACAGAATGTGATCGGCGGGTTTCAGCGCTCTGGTCAACCGGTGATAGCTGAAACTGAACCCCGGAAACATCGCAATCACATGACCGCTCTTGCTTTGATACCAACTGTGGCAACCCCCGGACTTCCATACCGTGCGTTGCATCTCCCGGTGAATCATTTCAGTGTAGGTACGTTCTGCTTCGGGGCGTACTTCGATGCTGCGCAAACCCTGTTCTTTTAACGTGCGGATGCAATCGAGAATGTAGTTCATCTGAGACTCGATGATGAACAGCGCCGAGGTGTGGCCGATGCCCGTGTTGGGGCCGGTAACGATGAACAGGTTGGGGAAGTCCGGCAGGCTGGTGCCGAGATAGGCCCGCGGGTACTGGGCCCAAAAATCGCTGAGTTGTGTGCCGTTTTTGCCGGTGACCGGGTAGGAAATCACCCCGTCGGTGGCGTCGTAACCGGTGGACCAGACGATCAGGTCCAGGTCGATGTGTTGGCCGTCCAGGGTGACGATGCCGGTTTCATCGATGGCGGCGATGCCTTGTTCGCGACTGTGTAGCGTCACATTACTGCGACCGAGTGCCGGGTACAGGGTGCTTGAGATGATTATCCGTTTGCAGCCGATTGCGTAATCCGGCGTCAGTTTTCGCCTTAGTTCCGGATCGGGCACTTGCCGTTTGAGAAAGCGCAGGGCGTGTTGCTGAACCAGACGGATTGCCGGCCGTGAGTATTTGAAGGCAATCACCCGGGTTTCAAACTGCCAGTAGATCATCCAGCGCAATAACTTAAAGGCCGGTTTGAGCCCCAGCAACCAACGCTGGAAAGGCCCAAAGGCGCGGTCGGCCCGAGGCAATACCCAGTGCGGCGTGCGCTGGAACACATGCAAATGCTCGACGTCCGGGGCAATCGTCGGAATAACCTGGGCCGCGCTGGCACCGCTGCCAACGATGGCCACGCGTTTTTGCCGGTAATCGTAGGTGTGATCCCAATTATTGGTGTGAAAAGTCTTGCCCTGAAACCGCTCCTGGCCCTCGAAGTGTGGAATCACGGGTTGGCTAAGCGGCCCGGTGGCGTTGATCAGGAACTGCGCATGGAATGTGCCTTTGCTGGCGGTGTGCACCGCCCAGCGTTTGCCGTCGTCGTCCCATTCGATGCGCTCGACATTGGCCTGCAGTTCCACCTTGTCTCGCAGGCCGAAGTGCTCCACCACGTACTGGGTGTAGTGGTGCAGTTCGGCCTGCTCGGCGAACATTTGCGTCCAGCGGTAGGGGGCGAAGGACAGCGAATAGAGCGGCGAGGGCACGTCGACCGCGGCACCGGGGTAGGTGTTTTGGCACCAGGTGCCGCCGAAAAAGTCCCGTCGTTCCAGCAGGCGGAAATTGCCGATGCCTGCCTTGAGCAAATTGATCGCCGCGCACTGGCCGCCAAAACCGCTGCCGATGATCAACACTTGAAAGGTTTGCATGGGTCTCCTTTTTTATCGTTATTGATCGAACCCTCCTTTCATTTATAGCCAATCATTGAGCGCTCGCCTCGTGGCTATGCCTTGGTATTCAGACCGCCAGCCGGTGATGGCTATTTGCCGTTGCCCTGATAGACTCTCACCACACTTGAAACCCTGTGTTTTCAGGTTCCGTTCTGTGGCGCAGAGGCTCCTATGGGAAAAACGGGAGGAAAAGGACTTTCACTGGCCAGGAGGCTCTATACATCGCGAACCCTGGGTTTGGCTTTGGGGCTGTTGCTCGTGAGCGCGGCGATGTATCCACTCAACCCTGCACCGTGGATCTGGGTGGCGATGCTGTTCAACGGCGTACTCTGGCCGCACCTGGCTTATCAATGGGCGCGCCGCGCGCCAGTGCCTTATCACGCCGAACACCGCAACCTGCTGGTGGACGCCTTTCTCGGCGGCTTTTGGGTCGCAGCCATGCACTTCAATCCGCTGCCCAGCGCGACGACCCTTGCCATGATGGCGATGAACAATGTGGCCATTGGCGGTTTGCGTTTCCTGTTGGCGGGAACCGTGGCGCAGATTCTCGGGATGGGCGTCGGACTGCTGATTTTCTCCCCCGCCTTCGTCCCGCAAACCAGCCAACTGCAGATGTATGCCTGTTTGCCCTTGATGTGTTTGTATCCGCTGGCATTGGGCTGGATCTGCTTCCGCCAGGCCTACACCCTCGGCCGACAAAAGCGTGAATTGCTGGCCCTGAGCCGCACCGACAGCCTCACCGGCCTGCTGAACCACGGCGCCTGGAAGGATCAACTGGAGATCGAATTCCAGCGTTGCAAACGTCAGCAGCAGGGCGGGGCGATTGCCCTGATCGACATCGACCATTTCAAATCCATCAACGACACCTACGGCCACGTTGCCGGGGACATCGTGCTGCGTCAGTTGAGCAAAATGCTCAAGCAGAACCTGCGCGCGGCGGATGTTGCCGGGCGCTACGGTGGCGACGAGTTCTGCGTGATTCTCCCGGACCTTCCGCTCAGGAGCGCTGCGGTTGCCATGGATGCCCTGCGTGATCGCTTCGCCACCTTGGGCTATGAGCAGAGCCCGGCGCTGACAGTCAGCCTGAGCATCGGCCTGGCCGCCTTCAACCCGGCACACACCGACGCAACCCTGTGGCTCAACGACGCCGACCAGGCGCTCTACGAAGCCAAAGCCACCGGTCGCAACCGCGTCATCTGTTGCGGCGATGGCGAACCGCATCATCAACTACTTGATTCGGTGTGAACCGTGATCGTTCCCACGCTCCTGCGTGGGAATGCAGCCATGGACGCTCCGCGTCCGCTCTTCGCGTTGCAAGTGTCGCATTCGGTCTAGAGCCTTGCGCCGTAGTCAGGTAGGGTGTTTTTCACCCCCGACACGAAACAAGGATCGATTCATGACGTTCAATCTCCCTCGCTCCCTGCTGGCCACCAGCCTTGGCCTGACCCTCGTCCTCGGCGCTTTTGCTCCCGCCGCCTTCGCCGAACCGCACAAACAAGTCCTCGCCGATTCCGAACAGTACAAGGGCGAAGCCCTGAAGTTACTCGAACGTTTGGTGAACATTGACTCCGGTTCCGGCTATGAACCGGGCCTGACGAAAGTCAGCGACATCGCCATCGACGAACTGAAAAAACTCGGCGCGACCATCGAGCTTGTGCCCAATACCCCGGACAAAAGCAGCCATGTGATCGCGACGCTGAAAGGCACCGGCAAGGCGAAAATCCTGCTGATGGCGCACATGGACACCGTCTTCAAGGAAGGTTCCGCCGCCGAACGTCCGTTCCACATCAAGGACGGCCGCGCCTATGGGCCGGGCGTGATGGATGACAAGGGCGGCATCGTTGCCGGGATCTATGCGCTGAAAGTCCTGAAAAATCTCGACTTCAAGGACTACGCGCAAATCACTTTCCTGCTCGACGCCAGCGAAGAAACCGGCTCGGACATCGCCACCGACCTGATCAAGAAAACCGCCAAGGCCCACGACGTCACCCTCAACCTCGAACCGGGCCGCCCGGCAGATGGCCTGGTGGTGTGGCGCAAAGGCAGTGCCACCGCCGTGGTCGAGGTCAAGGGCAAGGCAGCTCATGCCGGTGTCGCGCCAGAGCTGGGACGCAACGCCGCCATGGAAGCGGCGCACCAGATTTTGCAGCTCGGCAAACTGGGCGACGCGGAGAAGAAAACCACCATCAACTTCACCGTGCTCAAGGCTGGCGACCGCACCAACGTGATTCCGGATCAAGCCACCGCCAAGGCAGACGTGCGGGCGGCGGTGCCGGAAGAGTTTGACCGGATCGAGAAGGACCTGGCGCGGGTTTCGAAAGACAAGCTGATTGCTGACACAGAAGTCACCACCACACTTCAGCGCGGATTGCCGCCGATGCCGCAAACGCCGGAATCGGATCGGTTGATGGCCATGGCTCAGGGGATTTACGGGGAAATTGACCGCAAGTTGACGGAAGAAGGTAGCGGTGGGGCGGCGGATGCCAGCCTGTCAGCGGGTGTGGGTACACCGACGCTGGATGGGTTCGGGATTGTTGGCGGCAATATTCATACGCCGGAGGAATACGCGGAGGTTGAGAGTGTGGCGCCGCGGATTTATTTGTTGTCGCGGATGATTATGGAGTTGGCTAAAGCTCATTGAATTGAGTGCGGTTTTGAGGGGGGTGGTGGGTCAGTTGGATCGCCCCCTCACCCTAACCCTCCCGAAACGTCGGACCGCCCCAGAGGGGCGAGGGGACTGACCGAGTTGTTTTGGCTATTTACTGCGACCTGAGAGATTGAGTCGAACTTGGATTCGGCCAACAGCAAAGCACTTAAAAATCGCATTCAATTCGGTCGTTCACGTCGCCGGATTCCTCAAGAAACCCACGGTCAGTCCCCTCTACCCCCTGGGGAGAGGGTTAGGGTGAGGGGTGTTTCTCAAGCCGGACACCGCCGTCAAAACCACCCCACAACTTTCCAAGACGTTTCCCACAGAACTGCTCATTGCAGTGCTGCAAGTTGGCCCTTTATGATCTCGGCTCGCGGTCAATCCCGCGACGATTTTGGCCGGTCGAATCCCTGAAGTCCTTATTTATCAGGAGATGTTTCCATGTTCGACCAAGTCATGCCCCGTTACCTCCCCATTGACACCTACGACGCCGAAACCCCGGTGCTCTTCATCAACACCCACAAAGAACTCAGCGACATCGCCGCTTGCGCTGCGCATCGCTTTACCGTGGTTCGCGATCTGGCGGACACCTTGACCAGCCTGAACCTCAAAGACATTTCCGATTGCGACCTGACGCGCGTTACCCGGGCGGTTCATCTGCTGATGCGTGAAGGCTGCGCGATGCTGAATGTGGTTCAGGCGCGGGCGTTGCAGCGGGAGGTGGAGTTCAAAACCGCGAAGTAGGCAAGATCAAAAGATCGCAGCCTGCGGCAGCTCCTACAGGGCGTACGCCATCTCAATGTAGGAGCTGCCGCAGGCTGCGATCTTTTCGGTGGTATCTGTTATTCCTTCACGCTCATAAACTCTTCCGCCCAACGGATGTATTCCTCAGGCTGCGTATAAGTGTGGGTCAACTCGGTAGCGCTCAGGTCTGACGCCTGAGTAAAGAACTGCCGTTGTTCCCGCAGGCTGTCATACGTGGCCTTGATCGCGGCGAAGTAGGCGCCGTGTCCATCGATGGTGACCCGCACGCCGAGTTCGGCCAGGCGTTTGTCGTCGCGCAGCAACGGGTTGCCGTAGGTGACCAGCATCAGCGGTACGTTCAGGTGCTCGGCGATTTGTTCGAGGTGGTCGAAGTCCCGCACGCCCACCATGCAAATCCCGTCGGCACCGGCCTGCTGGTAATGACAGGTACGGCTGATGACTTCCTGCACCGGCAGAATCCCGGCGTTGGTGCGGGCGATGATTGCCATTTCCGAATCGACCCGGGCTTCCAGTGCCGCTCGAATCTTGCCGACGCCTTCCGCCACCCCGATCAGGTCGGTGGACTTGCGGCCGAACTGGGCGGGCAGCAACGTGTCTTCGATGGTAAGGGCGGCCACACCGGCACGTTCGAGTTCGACGATGGTGCGCATGACGTTGAGCGCGTTGCCGTAGCCGTGGTCGGCGTCGGCGATGACCGGTAATTGGGCAACACGGCCAATGCGAGTGGCCTGTTCAGCGAACTCGCTGAGGGTGATCAAGGCAAAGTCGGGGGCGCCCAGTACCTGCAACGATGCGACCGAACCGCCCAGGATCCCTACTTCAAAACCCAGATCCGCGGCAATGCGGGCCGACATCGGGTCGAAGACCGACGCCGTGTGATAGCAGGTGTTGGAAGCGAACAGCTCGCGAAAGTTACGGCGTAAATCTTGATGAGAAAGCCTGGACATATGAGTTCCACCACTGCAATGGGAATGGAAGGGCTTGAGCAAAAGTGTCAACGCCGAAGGAACAAAAGGCTATCACGCGGGAGGGGGGAGAATGATGACGAATTTGCAGAAGCCAGCGGTTGATAGCTGGGCGATACATCTTGGTGAAAAAAAGGCTGCAAACCTTGTCAGTCTGCAGCCTTGTTAGTGCACTCAATGAGAGCGGTTTCAGCCTTGAGCCGGCACCCCCCAGATTTTCTTGATTTCGTGGATATTACCCACGTTGTAACGAGGCATGAAGCCGGCGGAGCATGGTTCTACCGACGTTGTCTTGACCGGCGTGTTGATGACATTGGCTCCAGCGCGCAGAAGCGGAGTTTCGTTCCAGTTGTTCATTGGCTTGTTCATATTGATTTTCCTTTTTTAGATTAATGGGGGTAGCCGATTGCTACCCGCCTTGAAGCAGTGACAGTGTCCGTTCAAAGAACGCTGTTTCCTGCTCAGCAATACCGGGGTAAGTCGGTATATAGTTTTCGTCGAAGCACCAGGCTTCTTCGGTTATATCCGATCGCTGAGGGTGAATAAGCAAACTCAGGGATGCGGACATTGTTCTGGGTGGAAGTTGTTTATGTATTTCCTGTAGTGGGAGCATGTGCAAAACTTCGCCGGGTGCGAGTTTAAGTACACGCTCTTCACTGAGTGCGGGTATGGCGCCGGCTTGTATCGGTGTGTTATCAAGTGTTTTTCGTGTGACAGTTGTGTACCCGTCGCCGCTATAACCCACGGCATAGATTTCAAAGTCGTGAGTGTGATTTAGGTCGTAGATGAACGTTTCACTTTCGTCTTGTGCCGTTACCGGAGACCAGAATCCAAGGCGAACGGTAAACATATCATTGTAGGCCAGTATAAAAGCATAAGCACTGTAGAGACTGTTACTGGTACTAAACCCGTCTCTCTGGATAGTGGCGTAAAGGTGCTCGCTCAGCAACGTTCGATTGGTTGCCAGTTGACGCAGATCTTCTATGATTCTTGGCTTGTCTCGCTCAAGATCGTAAGTTGTCATACGCTCAATGAATGCCTCCAGTTTCATGCCGCCTCACTTTGCTGGTCGAGTAAATGGTTCAGCCGACTGTTTTGCAGTTTTCTCAACAGCGGCACGTAATTCAGTGCGGCCTGCGGATTGGTTTGCTGAATCAATTGAAACGCTTTCCACGCAACGGCAGGGTGGTAGTGATATACAAGTTCTTCGGCCACTTTTCTGGCCTCGGGATCCTGTGCAGCTTCAAGTAATTCGAGGCTCACCAGGTAACGGGCGGCGCTATCGTCATGGGGAAACCAGGCGATTTTGCGCAATGAGGTGCGATCAAATACACCAATGTCTGCGCCCCTGTCGGGCAGGTTGATGCTGCCGATAAATGCCGTATGCCCGGTGCCCATCGGATTGCTGTCGAACAGGACCTTTGAACCGTCAATGAACAATGGATTGTCGGCGTCGACGATGATCTGCTGCCTGAGTGTCAGGTGGTTATCTTGCACCGCGTAAAGCTGAACGGGGAATGATTGATTGTTGATGGCGAACAAAATACTGTTCCCTGGAACGGTGTAGAGCAACTGTGATGCGGGGGCACTGTCAGGTGCCTTGAGGCTGATGTTGCCACTTTCGTTGCAGTGCAGCAGCAATGTTCTGGTATGGATGTTCGTTAACTTCATGATCTCGGCAGCTTGAGAAACGGCATGGGTGCGTGCGGTGTCTTCGCGCACCCTGCTGACCAGTTTATTAATGTCGGAGGTGATGTCGATGGTTTTGATAATGGTCATAAGCCGGGTTGGCGATAGGTCAGCGTTTAAAAGTGTTTCGATCATGAGGGACTCTGGTTTGCATTTGTCGAGGTGGGGTAAATATTAGTCGGCGTGTATCGTGGGTGATGGTTTGTCGTGTTAATTAAATTTTTAATTGTCGGTGGGAGATGTTTTGTAGAAAATTAATGCGGGTTTCAATATTGGATGTTTGAGAAAAAAAGAGATGCCGGGGTGGTTCTTTTTGCGTTTTTCATGACTAAATCGTTTCTTGTGGGCGGTTTATGTTTTGGAGTATGGAGGGTGTGTTTGTTGGATGCAATTTGGTAGTTGTTAGTTAATGTTGTTAGTTGTTATTTAATGTTTTTGGGCCAGTACGCATACCGCGACGGGCCGCAAGGCCGGGATGACCGAGGAGATGTTCGGTGAGTTGCAGGCTGTGGTTGGCATGGCCAACGAAACCCATCGCCTGGCCAACGGTTACCGCATGCCCCTGGACGACGCGTTCAAACTGGAGTGAATCAGGCCGCCACTGACTGCTGCTGTTGATTGAGCAGCGGCACGGCGCGTACCGAGTTGCCGGGTTGCAGTTGCAGGCGTTTGGCGGTGAGGCGGTCGACGATCAGGCTGTTGCCCACCTGTCTGGCCTGGGCGGCGGTGATGCGGCAGTTTTCCAGGCGACGGTTATGGATCAGCCACACCGGGGCCTGCTCGTCGGGCGTGCCGATGGCCAGCAGCAGCGGTTGGCTGTCGCGCACGGCACGAATATTCGAGACCGGGGCTTCGATCACCGGGCCGGCGTCAAAGATGTCGATGTAACCCTTATGGGTAAAACCTTCGGCGGTGAGGATTTTCAGCGCCGGTTCGGTATTCGGGTGTGCCTTGCCGATCACGGCCTGAGCCTGTTCGGTGAGCAGGCAGGTGTAGAGCGGTTGGCGTGGCATCAGTTCAGCGATGTACGACTTGCTGCCCAGCCCCGACAAGTGATCGGCGTGGCTGAAATCCATCTTGAAGAAGTGCCGGCCCAGGCTGTCCCAGAACGGTGAACAACCGTGTTCGTCGGCGCTGCCACGCAGTTCGGCGATGAGTTTGTCGCCGAACAGGTGCGGAAACTCGGCCACAAACAACAAACGCCCCAACGACAGCAATCGACCGTTACTGCCGTGGCGTTGATCGGGTCGCAGAAACAGCGAGCAAATCTCCGATTGGCCGGTCATTTCATTGTTCAGGAACAATGTCGGAATCTGTCGCCGGATACCCAGGTCCGGTGACGAACTGACCGTGAGCCCGACCCGGTAGTTGTACCAGGGCTCGCGCAGGCCCACGGCGCCCACCAGGGCACTGACGCCCACCAGTTGCTGATCGTCGTCTTCGAGTACGAAGAGGTAATCGGCATCGGCGCGTTCAACCTGTTCGGCGAAGGTTCGTTGGGCCCAGCGTATCCGGTGGGTCAGGCGTTCCTCGTTGGCCGGCAGGGTGGTGAAGCCGGGGCCGGCCTGGTGCACCAGATTCAGTAAGGCGGGCAGGTCGGTGACGTGAACCGGGCGGACAATCATGATGCAACTCCTTCTGCACGCCCGCTCGGGCGCTGTCGTTGGGCGCGGGGCCGGGTGATGCTCACAGGGCGATCAGCCGGATCGGGCTGCCTTCGGTCACGTTCAGGGCGGCGCACATCTCGGCGCTCAACCCCACAGGTTGCCCGGCTTGATAATCCAGATCGGCGACGATGGCGCGATAGTCCTTCAGCGAATCGTTGCTCACCAGATAACTGCCAAGGGCATCGATGGACGCAACCGGTTTCGCCCTGCCGGTCTGGCTCTGGGCGATGGACCGGATGCCGGGAGTGCGCGCATACAACGTCGGACCGCCGTCGAACAGGTCGATGTAGCTGTTGGTTTCGAAGCCTTCGCGCTCGAGGATATCGAAGGCCTCCTGGCCATCGGGGTGGATGCGGCCGATGCAGTCCTGCGCCGCCTGGGGCAGCATCGGCACGTAGATCGGGTATTGCGGCATCAGTTCGGCGAGGAAGGTTCGGCTTTCCAGGCCGCAAAGTCGCTCGGCCTCGGTGTAGGGCAGGTCGAAAAAGTGCTTGCCCACCGCATCCCAGAACGGCGAGTGCCCTTCATCGCTGCTGAAGCCGACGATCTCGGTGATGACCGCTTCGGCAAAGCGCTGCGAGTGGGCGGCGATGAACAATAGCCGCGCCCGGGACAGCAGTTCAGAGAACCGTGTGCGCACCAGCGCTGCGTCAATATGAAAACCCCGCAGCAAGGTATGGCCGCTGAGGTCGTGGCACAACGACAGCGCCGGCACGCCGTGCTCGATGTTCAACTCCCGCGAGGCACTGGTGAAATGCCGGTTGCGCAGGCTGTAGAACGGCTCGCTGAAACCGGCGGTGGCAAGGATCTCCGAGCAGCCCACCAAACGCTCTCGGGTCAGATCTTCCAGCACGAAGAAGTAGTTCTCCGGACCATGACCCTCAACGTCTTTTTCGAATGAGGCGCAGGAGTCGAGAATCTTCTCGCGCAGGCATTCGGTGTCGTCCGGCAAAGACGTGACGCCTACCAGACTGTCGCGCGCCAGTTGCTGCAACTGGGGCAGGTCGGTTAAGTCGACTGGGCGTAAGACCAGCATGGATGCACTCCTGTATCAAAGGGTTCGGCGGTTGGCACCGAACCTGACTATCACTGTCGGTTTCCACGCGTTAAATCGGCGGTCGCCTGATTTTTTGTCAGACGCCGCTCTTTTTCTTGTCAGCCGTTGCTTGGGTCGGGCAGTACCGTGCTGGCGCCCAGTTTGTTGAGTACAAACAGGTAAACCAGGCCCAGGGCAATCCAGATCAGACCGAGTTTCTGTGCATCGACGCCCATGTTGTACATGATGGCCGCGACGATGATGAAGCCGATCACTGGGCAGATCAGGTGACGGATCACCTGACCGGATTTCTGCCGGCGCCAGTAGTAGTTGATGACCGTCAGGTGCAGCAACATGAAACCGCTCAGTGCGCCGAAATTCACCAGCGAGGTGAGGGTGTCCACCGAGTTGATGAACAGGTAGCAGATCACCAGCGACAGCACGGCCACCAGGTAAATGCTCACGTACGGCGTGTTGTGTTTGGGATGAACCTTGGCCAGTACCTTTGGCAGCTTGCCGTCCCGGGCCATGCCGAACAGCAGGCGAGACACTGCCGCTTGGGAGGTGATTGCCACCGCAACACCCCAGGCCAGCGCCGTCGCCACGGCGGTCAGGGTGGCCAGCCAGCTGCCGGCCGCGAGTTCAGCGATTTCATAAAAAGCCGTGTCAGCCGATTTGAAACCCATGCCGGCCGCCAGATCTGTCGCAATCCAGGTCTGCACGACGAAGATCACGCCCATGACTATCAGGGTGATCAGCGCGGCCTTGCCGACGCTGCGGCCCGGGTCACCCTTGACCTCTTCGGCGAGGGTGGAAATCGCATCGAAACCGAGGAACGACAGCACCGCAATCGACACCGCTTGCATCAGCAGGGCGAAGTTGAAGGTCTCGGGGTTGTACAACGGCGCCAGAGTCAGCTGACCGTTACCGCCGCCGCTGTGCAGCGCGTTCCAGGCGTAGAACAGGAAGATCGCCAGCACCACCAGTTGCGCCAGCAGAAAGAGGATGTTCATCCGCGCGGTGAAGGTGATGCCCCGCAAGTTGACGAAGGTCGCGCTGACCAGGAAGGCCAGGATGAAACCAACCTTCGGAATGTCCGGGTACAAATGATTCAGGGCCATGGCCGCGTACACATACAGCAGCGGCGGAATCAGCAGGTAGTCGAGGAGCATCAGCCAGCCGGCGATAAACCCTACGTGCTGGTTCAGGCCCCGTTGCGCGTAGGAATAAACCGAACCGGCAATCGGAAAGGCCCGAGCCATGCTGCCGTAACTCAGGGCCGTGAAGAGCATTGCCACCATGCCGATGATGTAGGCCAGCGGTACCAGCCCCGGGGCCTCGGCGTTGACGTAGCCATAAACACCGAACGGTGCGATGGGGATCATGAAGATCATCCCGTATACCACCAGATCGGTCAGCGACAGGCTGCGTTTCAACTCTTGCTTGTAGCCGAATTCTTCTATTTCCATGAAGCCCTTCTCCTTGGGATGAAAGCAGCTGCAAGCTGCGAGTTTGAAGCGATTCCTTTACAGCAGCGGCGCCAGGTATTCGGTAAAGCGACGGACGTCTTCAGGCGTGCGCAGCAGGTCGTTGCGCACCTCGATCAACACCGATTCCAGGCCGCGTGCATCGCCATGGACCGGCACGGTCATGTCGCTCAGCGGGTTGATTTTGTACGGCTCATTACCGGCAACTTTCAATGGATGCTGGCTCAAGCCATCGATCAATCGCTGGGCATATTCCCTGGCCTCTCTATACAACACGCCAACTTCAAGCTCGCGAGGCTGTCCGTGATAGACCGGCGTGAAGCTGTGAATCCCCACCACCCGTACCGGCCGGCCTTGAGCGACACGTTCGTCGATCAAGTCTTTCAGACGCGAGTGAAACGGCTCGAACAGGTTTTGCCGACGGTACTCGCGGGTGGCTTCGTCCAGGTCCCGGTTGCCCGGCACCTGATAAATCTCGCTCTGCGCCGGAATGCTGTCCGGGGCCTGGCGCGGTCGGTTGAGGTCGACCAGCAGCCGCGAATAATTGGCCGCCAACAGGGTTGCGCCCAATGCTCGGGATAAGCTTTCGGCCAGCGCCAGGGCGCCGATGTCCCAGGCGATGTGCTCGCGGGCCGCCTCGTGACTCAGGCCCAGGTCATTTAACCCGGCCGGAATAAAACGGCTGGCGTGCTCGCAGACCAGAATCAACGGGTGGTCGGAGTCTTCCCGGCTCAGGGTGTACGCGGGCCCGGTGTAAAGACCGAGCTCAGCAGATTCAGTACAGGCGCGCATAGTGCTCACAGCGTTCGGCGGGCGACAGCTGTTCCGTCAGCGTCAGTTCCTCGGTTTTAAGGGCGAAGTAGGTGTCCAGCAACGCGCTCGGCAGGGCTTCGATCAGTGCCTCGCTGTTGCGCAGGCAATCCAGGGCCTGGGCAAGGGAAGCGGGCAGGGCGACGATGCCGCGCGCCTGGCGTTGTTCTTCGTTCAGGGAGTCGGGGACTTCATCGGTGATTGCGTTCAAGACCAGGCGTTGTTCGATGCCCAGCCGGCCGGCAATCAGCAGCGCGGCCATGGCCAGGTGCGGTGAGGACGTGGCGTCCATGGCGCGAAATTCCAGGTTGTATTGCGACGCCACCGATTTGCCGCCCAGGCTTATCGTCGGGCAGATTCGCAGCGCCGCTTCGCGGTTGCGTTGCCCGAGGCACGCGTAGGACGCGCTCCAGTGATGAGGCTGCAAACGCTCGTAGGACACCGGTGTCGGCGCGGTAAACGCACAGAGTGCCGGCAGGTGATGCAGGATGCCGGCGGCCCAGTGCTGGCCGAGGGTCGACAAGCCATTGGTGGTGCCGGCGTCGTACATCACCGGTTGGCCAGCCAGGTCCAGCAGGCTGACGTGCAGGTGCACGCCGTTGCACACCGCATGCTCCGAGGCCTTGGGCGCGAAGCTCAACTCCAGGCCCATTTGCCGGGCGATCTCGCGAGTGATTTCACGCACGTTCACCGCGCGATCGGCAGCGGCCACCCCAAGGGTTGGGCGGCAGGTGATTTCGTATTGATGCTTGCCGTACTCGGGCAGGAACATTTCGGGCTCGACGCCACCGGCACGCAGGGCGCCGAGCAGCCAACCGCCAAACTCGGCACCCTGACGCTGGGCTTGCAGCGAAAACGCCAGGTGTTCAACGTCGCCGGTGTTCAAGTTGAATTCATGCTCGAACGCCGCATTGACCTGCAAGCCCAACTCGGCGCGATAACGCTCTACCTCGTTGCGCAACACCGTACGCGGGCAGGCACCCCACGGGCGGCCATCGGTTTCGCAAATGTCACTGTGGATAAAATCCAGCGCCGGAGCGTTGGCATCCGGGCCGTTACTGACCGTCACTCGGCTGAGCAGATCGGGCATCAGCCGCAAATCGCCATAGGCACCCCACGGGTTGGCGTAGGCGATGATGTCTTGCGGGGTCAGCGCGCTGTTGGCCGGCACCCAACCACAACCCGTCCTTTGATAGTGCTCGAGTTCGTCCGTGGGAAAGGAACGCCCGCGTGTCACACCAATCAGGTCAGTGGTGACGAGGGTGGTCATGGGCAGTGGCAGCAGGCGCTCGCTCATGGCTGCATCTCCTGCAACCGGCCGAGTACGGTCTGGGTGTCGGTGATCCAGCAGTAACCCTTGATTGCATTCAGGCAGGCCTGATGCCGCTCGGCGGTGTAAGTGGCGCAGGCATCTTCCACCAGCGTCACCAGATAACCGCGGTCGGCGGCGTCACGCACGGCCATGTCAACGCATTGGTCGGTGACGATGCCGGCGATGATCAGGTGCCGTGCCCCGAGGTTGCGCAGCACGTAGTCGATGTGGGTGGAGTTGAAGACACCGGACGAGGTCTTGGGCAGCACGATTTCGTTTTCTGCCGGGGTCAGGTCGTCGATGATCCGCGCTTGCGGGCTGCCCTTGGGCAAGTGCATGTCCGAGAGCTTGTGGTCCAGCGAGCGGTCGCGGCCGTCGGCCGTGAGGCTTTCGATGATCGTGTGCAGCACGTTTTGCCTGGCGCTGCGAAAGGCGCTGAGCAACCGGCGTTGATTGGGCACCACCTGCATGTGGGTGCGAGTCAGAAAGTACTCGGCATCGGGCCCGTTGAGGTGCGGGTCGAACTGTGGCTCAAGCCAGGCGCGTTGCATGTCCACCAGCAACAGCGCGGTGTGATCGGTGACGAATGGCAAATCCCGGGGTGAGTGGTGGGGGAGTGTGAACATCCTTATTTATCCTCCAGCAAGTGGGTGTCGAAGTCGCTCCGCAGGGCGTCGATGCCTTCCAGGCGATCGGCCAGATCCGGACTGCGCAGGGTCAGGCAGGCAATCAGCGCCTCGACCTGGGCCAGCGCCGGAACCAGGGTATCGAAGGCCGATACCGATTCCACCGGCGCACTGATAATCAGGTCGGCCATTTCCCGCAACGGTGAAGCATAGATGTCGGTGAACAACACCACGCGTGCATAGCGATTTTTCGCCGCATTGGCCACGCGCAGGGCCTGTGACTGGTAGCGGCGATAGTCGAACACCAGCACCACGTCCTGACGCTGCACGTCGAACAATCGGTCGGGCAGTTGCGCGTTGTCCTCCAGGGCGAAACAGCCCGGACGCAGCAGGCGCAGGTGGTTGAGCAAGTATTGGGCGAGGAAACTGCTGAAGCGCCCACCGAAGCAATGCACCTGATGGCGGGTGTCGAGCAGCCATTCCACAAGAATCCGCACATCTTCGGGTTGGGTCAGCGCGTGGGTGTCCACCAGCGCTCGATGGCTGTGCGCCAGATATTGGCTCCAGGTGTCGCCTTTCTGAAGATGAGCACGAGGTTGCAACAGGGTGCTGGGGGAGCGGAGGCGGTGGTCCATGTCGCTGAGCAGGGCATTCTGGAAATCGGCATAACCGCTGAAACCCAGCTTTTTGACCAGTCGCACGATGGTGGGATCGCTGACACCGGCATGTTCGGCCAAACGTGACATCGGGCCCAGTCCGTTACGCGGGTACTGGTCCAGCAAGGCACGGATGACTTTGCGTTCCGACGGCGTAAGGTCCAGGCCGGGATCGGTGATCAGGTCTCTGAGAGAAGGCATCCGGGCTCCTGCTGGATGGATATGTCGGTTTCATTTCATAAATTGCTAAAACAGTATTTATGTAGCGGACTCAACATGTCTAGTGAATTTTTCAATGGTTTTTTAAAGCCCCAAAACAGGGCGAAAACCCCGTGGGCCATGGGCTACATGGAAGTCGACTGAGCTTGTAGGCCATCGCCCTTAGCGGTGTCGGATATCGATGATTTTTCCAGGTGTGTGTGAGTTAGAACCTGTGTTTGCTGGATCAAACGAAACGCCCTGGATTGCGCTTCTTGCGGCACAATTGGCAATAATTCGCGGTGTGACGCCGTTTTCAATTTCCATCGACAGAGTGATCCTTCGTGCAGGCGACCCGTTTGACTTTGATGTGCCACGCTCGAACCGTCGCACAAAAATTGGCGTGTTTTCCTACGAATGAGCCCATAGAGATGGATTGGCAATCGGCAAGGGGATCACGTCGTGCTCAGTTCAAGGGGACGCCGCGACTGGTGTGTGGACCTGAACTGCGAACCCGGCAAACCGCCGAGCTGTTCGGCAGTGACGTGGAGATTGTCGAGGCACTGAGGGATTGCGATTTCGGGAGCTGGAAAGGCGCGCGGATCGACGATCTGCAAAAATCCTCAGCCCAAGCGCTACAGAACTGGCTCGATGATCCGAATTCGGCGCCCCATGGCGGCGAGTCGGTAGCGCAACTCGGTGAGCGGGTGGCCGCTTGGTTGAAAACGCTGGAGGCAACACCGGGACACATCGTTGCCGTCACCCATCCGTTTGTCATGCGCGCCGCGCTGACGCAGGTGCTGCAAGGCGCAGCGTTCAACCTGATTGACGTTGAACCGCTGTCGGCCATCGAGTTGCGGTTCAACGGTCGCTGGCGGTTACGCTTGCTGGGCACTGACCCTGAGGGAGCACATTGATGAAAAAACTTCTGGTCATCGGCATCGGCGCCGGCAATCCCGACTACATCACGATGCAGGCCGTGAAAGCGCTGAATCTCGTCGACGTTTTTTTCCTTATGGACAAGGGCCAGAGCAAAGACAAACTGATCGACCTGCGCCGCGAGATCTGCGAGCGCTACATCACCGATCGCGACTACCGCTTCGTCGAAGCCCACAGCCCGGAGCGCGAACGCGGTGATGTGGACTACAAGGCCAGCGTGGAAGACCTGAACCTGGCCAAGCAGCAGACCTTCGAACGGTTAATCAGCGAGGAAATGACTGACGACCAGTGCGCCGGTTTTCTGGTGTGGGGCGATCCGGCGTTGTACGACAGCACGATCCGGATCTTGCAGGCGATTCTGGCCTCAGGCCGGTGCGTCTTCGAATTTGAAGTGATCCCCGGCATCACCAGTGTCCAGGCGCTGGCGGCGCAACATAAGGTGCCGCTGAACCGCATTGGCCGCTCGATTGAAATCACCACTGGCCGACGGCTGGCGGCGGGGCAGGTGAGCGATGCCGACAGCCTGGTGGTGATGCTCGATGCAGAAGATGCCTACCATCGGGTGGAGGACCAGGAGACTGAGATTTACTGGGGAGCCTATCTGGGGACGCCGGATGAAATCCTGATCAGCGGCAAGCTCAAGGAGGTGGCGGATGAGATCGAACGGGTACGCAAGGCGGCTCGGTTGGCCAATGGGTGGATTATGGATACGTATCTGCTGCGCAAGCCTTGAGTGCATCGGTGTCTGGGCTGGCGCCTTCGCGAGCAGGCTCGCTCCCACATAGACCGCGTCCGTTCAGACAACTCGGTCAACTGTGGGAGCGAGCCTGCTCGCGAAGAGGCCCTAAAGAACACCTCAAAAAACCGCTTTAACCTCACGCCCAAATCGCTCCCGATACACCGACGGCGGCACCCCGACCACGCTGCGAAACGCCACCCGAAAACTCTCCACCGAGCGATAACCGCAGCGCTGGGCAATCTGGTCGGTGTTCTGGCTCGTGCTCTCAAGCAGCTCGCGAGCCCGTCCCAGGCGCTCATGCTGTAACCAGGCTTTGGGCGGCATGCCGGTGGCTTCAGTGAAGCGGCGCAGAAACGTCCGTTCACTCATGGCCGCTTCACTCGCCAACTCGCGAACCTCCAGCGGTTCGTGCAAACGCTCGCGGGCCCACTGCATGACGCGCGACAAATCGCTACGCGGCGTAGGACTGACCGGTGTCGGAATGAACTGTGCCTGGCCGCCGGTACGTTGCGGCGACATCACCAGCCGCCGCGCCACCGAGTTGGCCACTTGCGTACCGAAGTCCCGCGCCACCAAATGCAGGCAGGCATCGATACCGGCAGCGCTGCCGGCCGAGGTGATCAGCTGACCTGAATCGACATAGAGCACGTCCGGGTCCACCAGAATGTTCGGAAAACGCTCGGCCAACTCAGCGGTGTAACGCCAGTGCGTGGTGGCGCCGCGACCGTCGAGCAAACCGGTGGCCGCCAGCACGAACACGCCCGAGCAGATCGATAACAACCGCGCACCCCGTGCATGGGCCTGGCGCAGGGCCGCGATCAATGCCTCAGGCACCGGGGCGCTGCGATCACGCCAGCCGGGAATGATGATGGTCCGGGCGTCCTCGAGCAGCTCCATGCCGCCGTCGGCCAATACCTGAATGCCGCCCATGGCGCGCATCGGGCCTTGGTCGACGGCGGCGATCCGGTGTTCGTACCAAAGGAAGTCGAACTCCGGACGGGCCAGGCCGAAGATCTCCACGGCGATGCCGAATTCGAATGTACAGAGGCCGTCGTAGGCCAGAATCGCGACCAATCCAGGGGTGGGCTGCATTTGGCGGAAAGTTTCCGGTGAGTGTCTTGTGCGCCACTGTAGCCGCAAGCGTCGGGCGGATAAAGTCTTCTCACACCCACCGAGACTTTGGAGTACAGCCCATGACCAGCCTGGTCCGCGAGATTCCCGCCGCCCCATCGGCCATCGCCCTGATGCATTTCAGCAACCGTCTGACCTTCGAAACCGACTGTTCCGACGTCCACGGCAGCCAACAGGCCGGCGAAGTGGATTTTGTTCTGGTAGACGTGCGCGGCCCGCTCGCGTTCGAGCGTGGCCATGTGCCGGGGGCGATCAATATTCCGGGGCGACTGCTGAGCGCTGAAGGTCTGGCGGCCTACCCGAAAACCAGCGTGTTCGTGGTGTATTGCGCCGGGCCCCACTGCAACGGTGCCAACAAGGCTGCCGTGAAACTGGCGGCGCTGGGTTACCCGGTCAAGGAAATGATCGGCGGGGTGACCGGGTGGCTGGATGAAGGGTTTGAGTTGAGTGTTGCGGTGCAACGGCCTGCCAGCACCGTGATCGGTTGCGAATGTTGATGTAGTCGTAAAGATCGCAGCCTCGTTTCACTCGACAGCTCCTACAGGTCTACGCGATCGCCTGTAGGAGCTGTCGAGTGAAACGAGGCTGCGATCTGTTGATCTTGCTCTAAACGGATGCCCACCACCCATCCAGCGTCGCCTGCAACCACTCGGACACGGTTGCGTAGGCGGCGCTGTCCTGTTGACCCCGGGGCAGCGGGGACTCGTCGGCAAAGTGCGCATTGAGCGTTGCCACCGATTCAGCCGTCCACTCCGGATGAAACTGCAAACCCACCCGCGTCGGCCCGACGCGATACATCTGCTGCTCGCACTGATCACTGCTGGCCAGCAACTGCGCGTTTGGCGGCAGGTCAATGGCGTCTTCGTGCCATTCCAGCACGTTCAGATGCTGACCATCGACGAACGTCACACGGGTCCAACCGGTTTCGGTTCGATCCATCCGCCGCACATTCCCGCCCAGACTCAACGCCAGCAACTGCGCCCCCAGACAAATCGCAAACACCGGCGCGTCTTGATCCAGACTGCCCGCCAACCACTGGCGTTCGGCTTCCAGCCAGGCGGGTCCGGCATCGGATTCATAAGGCCCACCCAACAGGATCACGGGGTCTGCACTCACTGGCGGCAACTGGCCGAGGTCGGCGCGAAATACGTTCAGGGTCAAACCCCGGGACGCAGCCCACGTGGCAATGGCGCCGGGACCTTCGGCGGGGTGGTGCTGGATCAGGTTCAACGTAGGCATAAGGGCTCTCTTGTAGTTTTTGCTTGTAGGTTTTGTCTGAAAAAAGGGCTTGTCCTACAGTCTTTGCACCGGCTTGGCGCACGCTTCAAGGGGCTCGAATCCGCCGGCCACTTTTCTATAAGTATTTGTCGCTTAAACACAATTTGCCCTCCTTGAGCCGCTCTAGACTGCCGGCCACTTCGGTCTTCACCTACCGAAATCTGCCAATAAAAGCCTCCGCACACAGGAGTTATAAATGAAGAAGCTAGTGATGTTCGGTGCCCTGGCACTGTCGATGTTGTCCCTGACGGCTGTGGCCGAAGACGCCAAGCCGATCCGCCTCGGTATCGAAGCCGGTTACCCGCCATTCTCGATGAAAACCCCTGACGGCAAACTCACCGGCTTCGACGTGGACATCGGCGACGCGCTGTGCGAGCAGATGAAAGTGAAGTGCACCTGGGTCGAGCAAGAGTTCGACGGCCTGATCCCGGCGCTGAAGGTCAAGAAAATCGACGCGATCCTGTCGTCCATGACCATCACCGACGATCGTAAAAAGAACGTCGATTTCACCATCAAGTACTACCACACCCCGGCGCGTTTCGTGATGAAGGAAGGCACCGACATCAAGGATCCGCTGACCGAACTCAAAGGCAAGAAAGTCGGTGTGCTGCGCGCCAGTACCCACGACCGCTTCGCCACTGAAGTGCTGGTGCCGGCCGGTATCAATCTGGTTCGCTACGGCTCCCAGCAGGAAGCCAACCTGGACATGGTCGCCGGTCGTCTCGACGCGATGCTGGCCGACTCGGTCAACCTGGATGACGGTTTCCTGAAAACCGACGCCGGTAAAGGTTTCGCTTTCGTGGGCCCGACCTACGAAGACGCCAAGTACTTCGGCGGCGGCGCCGGTATTGCTGTGCGCAAGGGCGATACCGCCCTGGCAGAGAAATTCAACACCGCCATCAACGAAATCCGCGCCAACGGCAAGTACAAGCAAGTGCAAGACAAGTACTTCGACTTTGACGTTTACGGCCAGTAATCACGCCGTTCAAAAAAGTGGCAACCGTTGACGCGGTTGCCACTTTTTTTTATGTCCCCATGAATTAACCTGCGGCACACATTCCATGTAGGAGCTGCCGAAGGCTGCGATCTTTTGACGTTGATGGTTACAATCCGGAATCAAAAGATCGCAGCCTTCGGTAGCTCCTACAGAACAAGGAGCACCCCATGCAACGCATCGACCATTCACTGCCCTGGAGCCACCTGGGCACCGAACGCACCCTCAGCGTGTTTCGTTATGGCGCGGGCACTCGCAAGGTCTACATCCAGGCCAGCCTGCACGCTGATGAACTGCCGGGCATGCGCACGGCGTGGGAACTGAAAAAGCGTCTGGCCGAACTCGAAACCCTGGGCCAGTTGCAGGGCGTGATCGAACTGGTCCCGGTGGCCAATCCCATCGGCCTCGATCAACACCTGCAAGGCAGCCACATGGGCCGCTTCGAGCTGGGCAGCGGCAAGAACTTCAACCGCTCCTTCGTCGAACTCAGCGCACCGGTGGCCGAGTTGATCGGTGATCGCTTGGGCAGTGATGCGGCGGCCAACATTGCGCTGATTCGCCAGACCATGGGCCAGGTACTCGACGGCTTGCCGGCACCGGCCTCGCAGCTTGAAGCCATGCACCGCTTGCTGTTGCGTCACGCCTGTGAGGCCGACATCACCCTCGATCTGCATTGTGATTTCGATGCGGCGATTCATCTGTATGCCTTGCCGCAACACTGGCCGCAGTGGCAATCCCTGGCGGCGCGTTTGAAGGCTGGGGTGGCGTTGCTCTGTGAAGAATCCGGCGGCAGCTCATTCGATGAGTCGTGTTCAACGCCGTGGTTGCGTCTGGCCAGGGCTTTCCCTGAGGCCGCGGTCCCGCCGGCCAACCTGGCGACGACGCTGGAACTGGGCAGCATGGGTGATACGCGAGTCGATCAGGCTCAGGCCAATTGCGAGGCGATTCTCGGGTTCCTCGCCGAGCAGGGTTTCATCAAAGGCACTTGGCCTGCGGCACCGAGCGAATGCTGTGAAGGCATGCCGTTCGAAGGCACCCAATACCTGTTTGCGCCGCATCATGGGGTCGTCAGTTTCTTGCGCGATTCGGGTGAATGGGTGGAGAAAGGTGATGCGCTGTTTGAAGTGGTCGATCCGTTGAATGATCGGGTCACCACAGTTTGCGCCGGGACCAGTGGCGTGTTGTTTGCCATCGATCGCGGGCGCTACACCCAGCCGGGCACCTGGCAGGCGAAGGTCGCCGGGCGTGAGCCGATTCGGGTTGGGAAACTGGTTAACGACTAAGGATTGTCGCCGTTTCCCAGGGCCTCTTCGCGAGCAGGCTCGCTCCCACAGGGGGAATGCATTTCAAATGTGGGAGCGAGCCTGCTCGCGATGGCGGCATCAGCAACAGTCATAATCCCCCGGCAAGCTTCACAGTGTTAGGCTCTGCCCCGAATCCTGCGCTCTGTGAAGGAAGGTTTATGTTGAAGTTTCTCGCTCTGCTGACACTCCTGGCGTCCTCCGCCGTCCACGCTCAAACCCCGCTGCAAACCGATCTGCCGCTCAAGTACCTGGAGCAGGCCAACCCCGAATCGCGCCATCAGCCCCTGGTGATTTTCCTCCACGGTTTTGGCAGTAACGAGGAGGACCTGTTCGACATCAAGGATGAACTGCCCGAGTCATACAACTACCTGTCGGTACGCGCACCGATGGTGATGGAGGAGGGCAGTTACAAGTGGTTTCGCCAGAAGGGCAACGGTGCCTACGACGGTGAGACCGATGATCTGAAAAGCAGCGGCAAGGTCTTGCTGGATTTCGTCGCACAGGCGGCGAAGAAATATCACACCGAACCGAACAAGGTGTTCCTGGTGGGTTTCAGCCAAGGCGCGATCATGTCCTACGAGGTGGCGTTGCGTCATCCCGCGGCGGTCGGCGGGATCGCGGCATTGAGCGGGCGGATTCTGCCGGTGCTCCAGTCCGAACTGAAACCGGATGAAAAGCGCCAGAAGCTGGCGATTTTCATCGGTCATGGCACTGCGGATAAACGCCTTCCGTACATTGACGGCACGGACGCCGACAGCCTGTTGCAGAGCCTGTCACTCAAGCCTGAATTTCATGCCTACCCTGGCGTCGGTCACAGCATCAGTGCCACCGAGATGCAGGACTTGAGCGCCTGGTTGCAGCGTCTCAATTCCTGATGCTCACTTGCCGGTGACGATCTGTTTGACCAGCGTCTCATGGCCAGCATTGTCACTGAGGCGGGAAATCACCTGAACGATCGCCATGCGCGTGTTGGACGCGGCCATCACGGAGGTGTCGAGGGTTTTGCCGCCGCCCTGGGTGGCGGTGCTGTCGATCTGCCGCAGCCCCAGACCAGTGCCTTTCTGGGTCAGGCTTTTTTCACTGAGCTTGGTGAAGTCCGGCAGCGCCGTGGCTTGTTCGGTGGCGAAGTCGGACGCCGCGGAGTCGAGGAACTGACCGTCGTTGTCTTTGACGTTGAGGCCGCCGGGGATCGTGTTTTCAGCGGCGATCACGACGGTTTTAGTCGCCTGATTGGTGTACATGGTGCCCGTTGCCCCGGCGGTGCCGGTGGCCGCGTCGCCGGCAGGCAACGGGTTGGCGATGAAGCCTTTAGGCAGGGTGAACTTGAATTTGCCGCCGAGCATCGAGACTTTCTGTGCGGGCGCGGCATCGCTGGCAGTGGCCTTGGCGGCCTGCGCATTCAGCGCTCCCAGACTGGCAACCGCCGTCAACAACAGGACAACGGCTTTTTTACTCAACAATGACATTCAGAAACTCCAGGGATGGTCGCGCTTTGAGGGCGATCATCCCATGGAATTCACTTTCTAGCAGCCCTCAGCCCTGTAGCAGCCGAACGCAGCCTCGCAGGCTCGGCAGCTGCTACGACAACATCGGTGTTACGCCTGGTTCTGCGGAAACAGGTTGCGACGGGTTTCTTCGTCGACCTCGGTCTTCAGCACCAGTTTCTCTTTAAGACCATGGGCCCGCTGGGCGGCTGGCCGGGCGCTGATTTCATCGAACAGGCGCTTGACGTTCGAGTACGCCGCCAGACCATTCTCGCCGAGGATGTACGGCGCGTAATTGGCCCAACCCCAGAGCGCCATGTCGGCGATGCTATAGGTGTCACCCGCCAGGTACTGATGGTCGGCCAGACGCTGATCGAGCACGCGGTAGTGACGTTCGACTTCCTTGAGGTAGCGGTTTTTCGCATACGCCAAGTCTTCCGGTGCGTGGTGCAGGAAATGCACCGCCTGGCCGGAAAATGGCGACAGGCCGGTGGCGATGAACATCAGCCAAGACAGTAGCTCGGCTTGCCCGGTCACGGAGGTCGGCAGGAAGCGCTGATGTTTTTGCGCCAAGTGCAACAGGATCGCCTGGGAGTCGAAGACAGTCGCGTCGCCATCGACCAGGGCTGGCACTTTGGCGTTCGGGTTGATCGCCAAAAAGGCCGGCAGGTGTTGCTCGCCTTTGAAGGTATCGACGCCGATCAATTCGTAGGGCGTTTGCAGTTCTTCAAGCAGCAGGGCGACTTTCATCGGATTGGGCGAAGGGTGGAAAAAGAATTTCATGGTGTAGGCCTCAGTCAATGGTTGGTTTTGAACTGAGGCTTATGTTGGAGGAAACCCGTTCGAATGACGTGCGAGCTTTTTGCTTTACTCGTTCGAAACGATCGAACGTGTTATTGGCACTTTGGCGGATGATCGCGACGTGGCGATGACTGCCCCGGCGATAATCAGCAGCGCGGGGACGATCAGAATCGGGCTGGCATGGCTGCGCCCCACGGTGATCAGCAACAACGTGGAAATCAGCGGTGCCAGGTAGGACAGCGCCCCCAGCGTCGCCAGACTGCCGTGTTTGGTGGCGTGGTCCCAGGCAAAAAACGCCAGTCCTACCGGTCCAAGCCCGAGGACGACAATCGCGGTCCATTGGCTGATGTCGGGCTGTACCGTGGTTTCGAATGCCAGGTGACAGACCAGTCCGGCCACAGCGACCAGGCCACAGATGCCACCAATGATGCTGCTCGGTACTTCGCTGAACCGGCGGTTGATTACCGAATAAACCGACCATATCAACGCACAGCCAAACGCCGCGAGATAACCGGCGATGGGCATCGCGGCATCAGCATTCGGGGCGCGCTGCTGCATGATGAAGGCCGTGCCGGCCAGGCCCAGCAGTGCGCCGAGCAATTGCCGCTTGTGCGGCTTTTCTCCGGCCGAGAACGCCGACAGCAACACCAGCAACAGCGGCCAAAGGTAGTTGATCAGGCTGGCTTCGGCCGCCGGAGCGGCTTTGAGTGCGAAAAAGTACAGCGCGTGATAAACGAAAATTCCGACGAGCCCGGTCGCCCATACAGCCCAGGGCTGGCGCCAACTGGTGAACCCTGCGATCCCGCGTCGGCCCAGAATCACCAGGCTCGCCGCGAACGCTGCGCCGAAACCCAGCGTCAGCAGTTCAAACGGTGGAATGCCTTCGGTGAGGGTGGTCAGCAAAGCCAGGGAGGACCAGAGCACTATCGCAATCACGCCGACGGCCGTCGCGCTGAGGCTGTTTCGAAGCGGAGTCATGTCTGTTCCTTCAGCGCGATGAACGGGCGACCATCCTGGCCCGATGACATCAAGCAGCTTAGCGTTTGATCGCCGTACGTCCAGCGTCCGGTATCGGGCTCGCCGGCTTGGCCAACAAGCGCTTGGTCACCCCGAGCATACCCACTGACACCGCGACGCCCAGGGCGAACGCGCTTAAACCCATGCCTGGTAAGGTCAGCGCCAACACCAGGCAAAACGCGGCGAACGAATACATCCCGGTCGCGGTGGCCCTTAACAACGCAGCGGTAAACGCCGGCCCGCGGGTTTGCTGGGAGAACACCGCCATCACGCTGCCCAGTACCGGGAACACCGCGAGCAGACCGCTCCAGCGTTCGCCAACGGTGCTGGCCAACAACGTGACAGCGAGGGTGAGCAGGGCACCGGCAATCATGCGTAACAGCAATTTGTCGGACTTCGGCGCCGGGCCCGAAACGATCGGCTGTACCGAGGGAAACAGATAGGGCGCCGCCAGCAGGGCGGTCGCGGCGGCGATTACCGAGAACACCAGGGACGGGGGAATCAACGACAGCACAACGGCCGCCGTGGCCCAGACCAACAGCGAAATCACCAGCGCCCACGGCCACTTCGCGCGTTGTGCAACCTGAGCGTAGGTCACGCAAAAGGCAATCATCGCGAACATCGCCGACAGCGCTGCGGTCGCCGATTGAGCGGCGAACACCTGGCCTTGTTCGATGGCGAGAAAAAACAGAATCGGCCCGACTACCACCGGCAACCCCGACAACCAACCGGCTACGCTAGGACCCCAGCGTTTACCGGCCAGGGAAATCAGCAAGAGAAACCCTGGGATGACCAGCAGTTTGAGTAGCAGCACGCACGCACCTCCGACCTGAGTGAGGCGGCAACGTTAGCATTGCGTGGGAGTGATTGCTCTATAGATTCTCTGATTTTGTATACAACCCTGCGACAACACGGTCCTTGTGGAGCTGCCGCAGGCTGCGATCTTTTGATCTTGATCTTCGGCGATCCTGAAAATGCTAAAGATCAAAAGATCGCAGCCTGCGGCAGCTCCTACAGGGTTTTGCATGTACAGCCGAAGGAGTGAACGTCTAAGCTGCCCGCTTCAACCTGTTTCGGAATGTTTGCGTGAAATTCAGTTTGCCCAAAACCGCCACGGCACCGTTCTGTCCGCCAGAAGTGGCCGGCAGCGTTGCCGTCGATCCTCGCGCCTCGTTCTTCAACCGGATGCTGCGTTTTGCCGGTCCGGGCTTGCTGGTGTCCATCGGCTACATGGACCCGGGCAACTGGGCGACGGCCATCGAGGCCGGTTCGCGGTTTGGTTACAGCCTGTTATTCGTGGTGTTGCTGGCGAGTCTGGCGGGGATGGTGGTGCAGTGTTTGTGTTCGCGCCTGGGCATTGCCACCGGGCGTGATCTGGCGCAGTTGTGCCGGGAGCGCTACAGCACGCGCACCGCACGGACCCAGTGGGTGTTGGCGGAAATCTCGATCATCGCCACTGACCTGGCCGAAGTGCTCGGCTGCGCCCTGGCGTTCCATTTGCTGCTGGGCTGTTCGCTGACCTTCGGCATCGCGCTCACGGCGTTCGACACGTTGCTGGTGCTGGCCCTGCAAAACCGTGGTTTCCGGCGGCTTGAAGCGATCATGCTGGTGCTGGTGGGCACCATTGGCGTGTGTTTTTTCGTTGAATTGCTGTTGATCAAACCCTACTGGCCGGACGTCGCCCGGGGTTTCACGCCGTCACTGTCCGCCATCGGCGATGCCGCGCCGCTGTATCTGGCCATCGGTATTCTCGGGGCTACGGTGATGCCGCATAACTTGTACCTGCACACCTCCATCGTGCAGACCCGCAGGATCGGCAAGGACCTGGCCAGCAAGCAGGACGCGGTGAAACTGGCGCGCATCGACACCATTGGCTCCCTGGCCCTGGCGTTGCTGGTCAACGCGGCCATCCTGATCCTCGCCGCGGCGGCGTTCCACAAGACCGGGCACACCGACGTGGTCGACATCCAGGACGCTTATCACCTGCTCGACCCGTTGGTGGGCGGGGCGCTGGCCAGTGTGCTGTTCGGCGTCGCGTTGCTGGCTTCGGGTCAGAGCTCGACCTTCACCGGGACCATCGCTGGGCAAGTGATCATGGAGGGCTTCCTGAACCTGCGGATTCCTTGCTGGCAACGACGATTGATCACCCGCGGGCTGGCGCTGATCCCGGCGTTCATTGGCGTCTGGCTGATGGGCGACAATGCGATCGGCAAGCTGCTGGTGTTGAGTCAGGTGGTGTTGAGCCTGCAATTGCCGTTTGCGTTGTATCCACTGATTCGCATGACCAACGATCACAGGCTCATGGGGCCGTTTGTGAATCGGTGGCCGACAAGGGCGCTGGCGTGGGGGTTGTTTACGTTGATCAGCGGGGCGAATAGCTGGTTGATTCTGCAGTTTTTGGTGTGAATCTTTAAAAGATCGCAGCCTGCTGCAGCTCCTACATGGGAATGCGTACTCCTGTAGGAGCTGCCGCAGGCTGCGATCTGTTGATCCAACCCCGTTCAAACGCCTCGACCACAAAATCGATGAATACCCGAGTCTTGGCCGGCATCAACGTCCGGCTCGGGTAATACAGCGAAATTGGTCCTGCGTCTGCGTGCCAGTCGGGCAGCAGGCGCACCAGTTCGCCCCGCTGGATATTCGCCAGCACATCCGGCAACACCAGCAGTGTCACGCCCAGGCCAAGTAATGCCGCTTCGCGCATGGCGGCCGGATCATTGAGCACAATGTGTTCGTTCAGATTGGCCGGTGCTTCGTTGCCCGCGCCATCGTGCATCAGCCATTGGCGAATCCGCCCGGTGCGGGTGCCGCGCATCACAATGCCGGTGTGTCTGGACAAGTCTGCCGGGCTGTCGGGCAGGCTGCGCCCTGAGAGGTAAGCCGGTGAAGCGACCGCCACGATATGCGCCGCCGCCAGCGTCCGCGACACCACCCCGGGCATCAACTCGAACCCGCCGCCTATGGCCGCGTCGTAGCCTTCGGCAATCAGATCCACGGGGCGGTTTTCGAAGTGCCATTCCGGGCGAATCTGCGGATAGCGCGCCAGGAACGCCGGCAGCAGCGGCAAGATATGATCGATGCCAAATGTCGGCGCCAGACTGACCTTGAGCACGCCCGCCGGCTCGCTTTGATCACTGCTCACCGCGCTGATCGCGGTTTGTAACGCTTCCAGATTGCCGCCGATGCTCGTCAGAAAACGCTCCCCGGCTTCGGTCAGGGACAGTTTGCGCGTCGAGCGCTGGAACAGCCGAACACCGATGTTGCGTTCGAGCATCGCCACGTTGCGGCTGACAGCGGCAGGGGTCAGCGCGAGCACCCGTGCGGCGGCGGAAAAACTGCCGGTTTCGGCGCTACGGACGAAGGATTCGAGGTTGGCGAGGGTTTCCATGGCAGGCACCTGCTAGTCATGCTTGAAGATCATTCAAGGCATTACCCGCTAATCAAACACTAATGGCAAGCGCAGTATTCACGCCAACGACAACCCTCGGAGTGAACAACCATGAGCACCATCGGAATCATCGGCGCCGGCGCAATCGGCGCAGCCTTTGCCAGAGCACTGTCGCGTCAAGGAATTGAAGTGGTTATTGCCAACAGCCGTGGCCCGCAAAGCCTGGCCTCGCTGGTGGCGGAACTCGGGCCAACGGCGCGTGCCGGAACCCGCGAGGAGGCCGCCGCACAAGCCATCGTGCTGGTCGCCGTCAACTGGTCGAAGTTGCCGACCGCGCTCGCCGGTCTGCCGGATTTTGGCGGGCGGATTGTTATCGACGCCAACAACTCAATCGAGGCGCCGTCGTTCAAGGCAGTGGATTTGCAGGGGCGAACGTCCAGTGAGGTGTTTGCCGAATGGGTGCCCGGTGCGCGGGTGGTGAAGGCGTTCAACCACCTTCAGGCGCGTTTTCTGGACAGCGATCCGGCGGCGGAGGGCGGGCGGCGGGTGCTGTTTCTCTCGGGTGATGATGCCGATGCGAAAGCTCAAGTGGCGGCGCTGATCGAACAGCTGGGCTTCTTCGGGATTGATCTTGGGGAATTGAGCGTCGGGGCGCGGCTGGTGCAGTTTCCGGGCGGTCCGCTGCCGGTGCTGAACCTGGTGAGATTCGCCTGACTCTTCATTCACCGCATTCGGCGTAGCAGCTGGCGAAGCCTGCGTTCGGCTGCGCAGCAGTCGTCAAACCTGAGCACGCGGTCTGCCTGAAACACCCTATCGTCTGATTTCACGACTGCTTCGCAGCCGAACGCAGGCTTCGCCAGCTGCTACAAAGTATGCGGCGTAGCGTAGGTTTATGACTGACTGTAGGACCCGGTGCGACGTGAGTCGCACCGGGTGTTTTGCCAGACGGCGAACGGATATTCGTGGGTCCCCGCGCCGTCTGTTGAACGCTTTACGCCCGTTCGATCGCCAGTGCCACGCCCTGACCACCACCGATACACAGGGTGGCGAGGCCTTTCTTGGCGTCACGCTTGATCATTTCGTGCAGCAAGGTCACCAGCACCCGGCAACCCGACGCACCGATCGGGTGACCCAGGGCGATAGCGCCGCCGTTGACGTTGACCTTGTTCAGGTCCCATTCCAGATCCTTGGCCACCGCCAAAGATTGTGCGGCGAAGGCTTCGTTGGCTTCGATCAGGTCCAGTTGGTCGATGGACCAGCCGGCCTTGTCCAGGCAACGACGAGTCGCGCTGACCGGGCCGATGCCCATGATCGCCGGGTCTACACCCGCGTTGGCGTAAGCCGCGATTTTCGCCAGCACGGGCAGGCCGAGGGCCTTGGCTTTTTCGGCGCTCATCAGGATCACGGCGGCAGCACCGTCGTTCAGGGACGAGGCGTTACCGGCGGTCACCGAACCGTCCTTTTTGAAGGCGGGTTTCAGTTTGCCCAGTGCTTCAGCGGTGGTGCCTGCTCGAGGTTGTTCGTCAACCTCGAAGGCGACCGGATCGCCCTTGCGCTGAGGAATCAGGATCGGCGTGATCTCATCGGCAAAACGCCCGGCTTCGATAGCGGCCGTGGCTTTCTGCTGCGAGGCGGCGGCGAAGGCGTCTTGTTGCTCGCGAGTCAGGCTGTACTTGTTGGCCAGGTTCTCGGCGGTGATGCCCATGTGGTAATCGTTGAACGCATCCCACAGGCCGTCGCTGATCATGGTGTCGACGATTTGCGCGTGACCCATGCGCAGGCCGGTGCGAGCGCCCGGCATGACGTAATTGGACAGGCTCATGTTTTCCTGGCCGCCGGCAATGATCACGTCGGCATCGCCGCAGCGAATGGCCTGAGTGGCCAGGTGCAGCGCCTTGAGGCCCGAGCCGCAGACCTTGTTCAGGGTCATCGCCGGCACGGTGAACGGCAGGCCGGCCTTGATCGCGGACTGGCGCGCAGGGTTCTGCCCGGCGCCGGCGGTCAACACCTGGCCCATGATCACTTCATCGACTTCAGCAACGTCCAGGCCGGTTTGCGCCAGCAACTGACGGATCACCGCAGCACCGAGGTCAACCGCGGACACGTTGGCCAGGGCCCCCTGGAAACTGCCGATGGCGGTGCGGGTGGCGGCGACAATGACGACTTCTTGCATGGAATGATTCCTCACTGGGCAGCGAACTGCATTTGCGGAACGTGATCCGGTACGATCAGTTTACCGGCGGTCTTGGCGACAATCTCCTCGACGCTGACGCCCGGTGCGCGTTCCTTGAGAATGAATGCGCCGTCCTTGATTTCCAGGTAGGCGAGGTCGGTCAGCACACGCTTGATGCAACCGGCGCCGGTCAGCGGCAGGCTGCACTTGGACAGGAGTTTGGACTCACCATCCTTGGACGCGTGGGTCATGATGACAATGATGTTGTCTGCGCCGGCCACAAGGTCCATGGCGCCGCCCATGCCCTTGACCAGTTTGCCGGGAATCATCCAGGAGGCGATGTTGCCTTCCACGTCCACTTCAAACGCACCGAGTACGGTCAGGTCGACATGACCACCGCGAATCATCGCGAAGGACTCGGCCGAGGAAAAGATCGACGCGCCGATACGCGCGGTCACCGTTTGTTTGCCGGCGTTGATCATGTCGGCATCGATGGTTTCTTCAGTAGGAAAGGGACCCATGCCCAGCAGGCCGTTTTCCGACTGCAGCATGACTTCCATGCCTTCAGGGATGTAGTTGGCGACCAGGGTCGGAATGCCGATGCCCAGGTTCACGTAGAAGCCGTCCTGCATTTCGCGGGCGACGCGTTGAGCCATTTGTTCGCGGGAAAGTGCCATTGTTGTTATTCCTTCATTCGGTCCGGGGGCAGGGGATCACTTACGCACGGTGCGCTGTTCGATGCGCTTCTCGAACGTGCCGCAAATGACCCGGTCGACGTAGATGCCAGGGGTGTGGATCTGCGCCGGGTCCAGCTCGCCGGGTTCGACGATTTCTTCGACTTCGACCACGGTGATCTTGCCGGCAGTGGCGGCCAGCGGGTTGAAGTTCTGGGCGGTGTGGCGATAGATGACGTTGCCGAAATGGTCGGCTTTCCAGCCTTTGACGATGGCGAAGTCACCGGTGATGGATTCTTCCATCAGGTACTTGCGGCCATGTAACTCGCGAACTTCCTTGCCTTCGGCCACTGGGGTGCCGACGCCGGTCGCGGTGAAGAACGCGGGGATGCCGGCACCGCCTGCGCGCATTTTTTCGGCGAGGGTGCCTTGGGGGGTCAGGACCACTTCGATGGCGCCGCTGAGCAGTTGCTCCTCGAACATTTTGTTCTCGCCGACGTAGGACGCCACCACTTTGCGGATCTGCCGGTCTTCCAGCAGCACGCCGAGGCCGAAACCGTCGACGCCGCAGTTGTTGGAAACCACGGTGAGGTCACGTGTGCCTTTGCGCTTGATCTCGGCGATGAGGTTTTCCGGGATCCCGCACAGACCGAAGCCGCCGGCGATCACGGTCATGCCGTCTTCAAGACCTGCAAGGGCTTCCTCGTAGGAACTCACGCGCTTGTCGAAACCTGCCATATGCACCTCTTTTATTCTTTGTGGGCGGCTGGCTAGCCGTATGGGATAGGAGTGTCTCGCTGAAGGATTAATTTGTTAAGTTGATTTTTAAGGTTGATTGATAGATAAAACTCACCAATGTGAGGCCATAGGAACCTGTAGGAGCTGTCGAGTGAAACGAGGCTGCGATCTTTTGACGTTGATCTTTAAAAACAAGATCAAAAGATCGCAGCCTCGTTTCACTCGACAGCTCCTACAGAGGTTTTTTTACGCTGAATTAATGTAGTTACCTTGGAGAGACCGCGCATGACCGTCAAGCAGATCAGGGCATTTTTGGCCGTGGCCCAGAGTTTGAGTTTTGCCGTGGCCTGCGAGCGGTTGCACCTGTCTCAATCGGCCTTGAGCCTGACCATCAAGGCGCTGGAGGAGGGGCTGGGCGGGCGCCTGTTCACCCGCAACACGCGCAATGTCGCGCTGACCGCGGAGGGAGAATCGCTGGTGCCACTCGCACGTCGCCTGATCGCTGACTGGGACAATGCCGAGGATGAGCTGCGGCAACGCTTCACCCTCCAGCGCGGGCGCGTGACGCTGGCGGCAATGCCCTCATTTGCCGGCAACCTGCTGCCGCCGATCCTGAAAACCTTCCGCGCGCGCTATCCCAAGGTCAACGTCACGGTGAATGACGTGATCAACGAGCAGGTGCTGGAGATGGTGCGTGACCGGCAGGTCGAGCTTGGGGTGGCGTTTGAGCCGACTCAGAGTTCGTCGCTGGCATTCACGCCGTTGTACATGGATCGGTTTGTGGCCGTGGTGCCGAAGGATTCTCCTTTTGCCGAACGGGAAGACATCGATTGGCAGACCTTGCTCAAGGAACCGTTCATTACCTTGCAGCGTCCGTCGACGGTGCGGGTGATGCTCGAAGAGCACTTGCAGGCGCGTGGGATGAAATTGCCGGTGGAGTTTGAGAGCCATCAATTGGCGACAGTCGGGCGGATGGTCGCCAGCGGTTTGGGGGTTAGCGCGGTGCCGGCGTTGTGTGTCGGGCAGATGCTGGAACTGGGCGCACGGTGCATTACCTTGCGCGATCCGGTGGTGGAGCGGGCGATCGGGGTGTTGACCAAGCCAGGGATTGAGCTGTCGGCGGCGGCGCAGGCGTTGTTCGACATCCTCAAAGAAGAAAACCTCGGCCAGCGCCTTTCTGCACGATGAAACAAAGATCCAATGTGGGAGCGAGCTTGCTCGCGATGGCGTCGTGTCAAACGACATTAATGTTGAATGTGCCGACCTCATCGCGAGCAAGCTCGCTCCCACAGGGTTTTGGGTTGATCAGGATGAGAGGTGTTGAACCAGTAATGGAAGCAGCCGCTCGCACGACGCCTCTATTTTCAAATCAAGAAGCTCATCCGCCCGAGTCTTCCCCAAATTAATCGCAATCAACGGCTTTCCCTGATCCGCCACCGCCCGGCACAACCGAAACGCCGAATACGCCATCAACGAAGACCCGACCACCAACAATCCCGCAGCCTTTTCGACTGCTGCCATCGCTTTGGCCGCTGTCACCTGCGCCACATTCTCGCCAAAAAACACCACATCCGGCTTCATCCGTTCACCTGCGCAATGCGGGCAATGCGGCACCTGAAACCGCGCCTCAAACGCCGCATCCAGCAGCGTGTCACCGTCCGGGGCTTGCACCGCATCCACGCCGGCCAGATACGGATTCTGCGCTTCCATCAATTGCTGGATCGAATCCCGTTCGCTGCGTTTTCCGCAGTCCAGGCACAACACCCGGTGCAGGCTGCCGTGAAGTTCGATGACGTCATGGCTGCCGGCCTGGTCGTGCAGGGTGTCGACGTTTTGAGTGATCAGCCCGCTGATCTGCTGCGAACGTTGCAAACTGGCCAAAGCCTCATGGGCCACGTTCGGCTGGGCCTGGCGCACCCGCGGCCAACCGAGCATCGCCCGCGCCCAATAGCGTCGCCGGGATTCGGGGGCGGAGAGGAATTCCTGATACATCATCGGTTGCCGGCCACGCCGCACGCCCTGATTATCGCGGTAGTCCGGAATGCCCGACGAAGTGCTGATGCCGGCACCGGTCAGGACCACAAACGGCTGGTCGGTCATTAACTGCTGAAGGTGGTCGAGTTGTTCGCGGATGAGGCTGCCTGGCATGTTCAACACTCCGGTGGGCCAGTAGGAGCTGCCGCAGGCTGCGATCTTTTGATCTTCAGCGATTTCAGCATCGCCAAGTCAAGATCAAAAGATCGCAGCCTGCGGCAGCTCCTACAGTAGACCGTCAGCCGTCAGCCGTCAGCGGTGTTTACTTACGCGCCTCCAGAATCAGGTTGAACGGCGTTTCCGTGGCCCGCCGGAACGTCTTGAACCCGGCCTCAGTGAAGACCTTGCGCAGCCGCACCTCGCCAGCCTGGGCGCCGAGCCCGAGGCCGACTTCCTGGGACAGCGAGTTCGGGGTGCAGATGAAGGTCGAGGCGGCGTAGAACAAGCGGCCAACCGGGGTGACGTTGTCGTCGAGCGAGTCGTTGGCGAACGGTTCCACCAGCAGCACCGTGCCGTCTGGTTTCAGTGCGTCATAAGCGTGCCGCGCCGCACCCACCGGGTCGCCCATGTCGTGCAGGCAGTCGAAGTAGCAAACCAGATCATAGTCATCGCCGGGGAAGCTTTTTGCCGTGCCCTGGAAGAACCGCGCACGCCCGGACACACCGCCTTCTTCGGCGCGCTGGGTGGCGACGGTGACGGAGGGCGCGTGGTAGTCGAAACCGACGAACCGCGAATCCGGAAACGACTGGGCCATGATCACGGTGGATGCGCCGTGGCCGCAGCCGATATCCGCCACCTTGGCGCCAGCCTCCAGTTTGGCGACCACGCCTTCGAGTGCCGGTAGCCATTCGGCGACCAGATGCGCTTTATAACCTGGCCGGAAGAACCGCTCCGTGCCGCTGAACATGCACGGATGGTGATCGCCCCAGGCGAGGGCACCGTCGCCGCGCATGGCGTTGACCAGTTTGTCCTTGTCATGGAAAAACGATGCGACCACCCCGATGCCACCCGCCACATAGACCGGTGAGTCTTCGATTGCCAATGCCAGGGCCTGCTCTTCGGGCAGGCGGAACTGGCCGTCGCGGTGTTCCATGTAACCGGAAGCGGCGTGGGCGCTGAGCCATTCGCGCAGCAGGCGGGGGTTGCAGCCGGTTTTGTCGGCGAGGGCTTCAGGGGTTATTGGCTGGCTGTCGGCCATGGCCCGATACAGCCCGAGCTCTTCGCCGAGGATGACGTTGGCGAGCATCGCCGCGCCGCCCATGTCGTTCACCAGTTTGCCCATGAAATCATTGAGTCTGGCCTCGTCCATCACGTGTGCTCCTTCAGCAGGATCACAGTCCAGAGGCCTTGTTTTTCGAGGCGTTCATTTCTGGGCGGTGGTCGTGGGAATGAACAGGACGATAAGCACGCCCTGCGTGCACTAAGTTTAGTCCGGGGGCTGTGCGCTGCCGGCCGGAGCGACGAAAGCCTTCCCACATCCCCTGGTTCACACCGTACCCCCGTTAGACACCAAACCCTGTGGGAGCGAGCTTGCTCGCGATGGCGGTGGGTCAGGCAACATCCTTGTCGACTGAAAAACCGCTATCGCGAGCAAGCTCGCTCCCACAGGGGATTTGTGGTGTGTATTGCACTGTATCTAAAAGGCTTCTCGATACAGATCCCTGCAACAGCGGGCACTGCCGAACACAGGCGAGATACAAACCTGCGATGAACTGCGTAGGCCAATTGGCACCCTATACACCGTGAAGGGGACAACAATGACTACGCTCCTGCCTGAAACCGACCTGAAATCGACACCCGTCAATCGCCTGCGCGTCGACCAATACACCAGCGGCATCATCGGCCCAAGCCAGCCGATGCTCGGGCCGCTGGCCGACGGCGGCACCCTGATCACCGGCACACCGCCGGGCTGTTGGGGGCCGATGATCACGCCGGCCTTCGAGGGTGGCCACGAAGTGACGCAACCGGTGGCCATCGCCGGTGCGGAAATCGGCGACGCGGTGGCGATCAAGATCATAAGCATGCGCGTCACCTCGCTGGCCACTTCGTCCGGGGTGATGAGCTTCGTTGAAGGTCGCTACCACGGCGATCCGTTCGTCTCCAAATTCTGCGCCAAGTGCGGCACCGAACATCCGGCCAGCCATGTCGAAGGCATCGGTGAGGATTCGATTCGCTGTAACACCTGTGGTGCCGAAGTCAGCGCGTTTCGCTTCAGCCATGGTTACGTGATCGTGTTCGATGCGCAGAATCAGGTCAGCCTGACCGTCAATCAGGACGTCGCCAATCAACTGGCCGGTAACGCATCCGAGATGTCGGCACTGCCGGAATTCGCCGCGCAACATTCGATCCTGTCCCTGGCGCGCGCCGACATTCCCGGTGTGGCGGTGCACATGCGGCCGTTCCTCGGCAACATCGGCACCACGCCGTCCCGTGATTTGCCCGACTCCCATAACTGCGCCGATTTCGGCCAATACCTGATCGGCGCGCCGCACCGCTTTGGCATGACCCGCGAAGAACTGCACGCGGCCAAGACTGACGGTCACATGGACACCAACTCGATCCGCGAGGGCTGCGTGTTGATTTGCCCGGTCAAGGTGCCAGGCGCCGGCGTGTACATGGGCGATATGCACGCCCAGCAGGGCAACGGCGAGATCGCCGGGCATGCCACCGACTGCTCCGGGGAAACCGAAGTGGTGGTGGAAGTAGTGAAAAACCTGACGCTGGAAGGGCCGATCCTCCTGCAAAACCTCGACGACTTGCCGCCCATGGCCCGGCCGATGAATGCCCGGCAGCGGCAGAAAGTCCGCGAGCTGGGCGAGCGCTGGGGTCAGCACGACATCGAGCAGAGCGGGCCGATCACCTTTATCGGCAGCGGCGAGAACCTCAACGTCGCGGTAGAGAACGGTTTGAAACGCGCCGCCTCGGTCACCGGTCTGCCGTACGACGAAGTGCTCAACCGCGCGACCATCACCGGTTCGATCGACATCAGCCGTTTGCCGGGCACCGTGCGCGTGACGTTCCTGTGCCCGATGACCGTGCTGGATCGCATCGGCATTGGCCATCTGGTGCGCGAGAAGTACGACCTGGCGTAACGCGCAACGGCGGGTCTGTACCACAGTGTGTACAGGCCCGCTGGCGATACAACCGCTGCGATTTTCTGCTGGAGCGGAACACAGACCCGATACACCCTTTCGGTTAACTGTGATTCCGCTCTGACAATCATTGAGATCGACATCATGCAGACCCCCATCACATCAGCGAAGGCGACCGTCGGGCTCGGTTTGCGTCGCGGTTTAATGAAGGACCTTCAGGCAGCCCGTGTGGGCGATTTCGATTTTCTGGAAGTCGCACCGGAAAACTGGATCGGTATCGGTGGCGCTCATGGTCATGCGCTACGTGCCCTGGCCGAGCGCTATCCGTTGTCCTGTCATGGCTTGTCACTGTCATTGGGCGGCCCGGCACCGTTGGACGTCGGGTTTCTGCAGGAAGTCCGGGTTTTCCTCGATCACTACAACGTGCCGCTGTACAGCGAACACTTGAGCTACTGCAGCGATGACGGTCATCTTTACGACCTGCTGCCGCTGCCCTTTACCGAAGAAGCGGTGCATCACGTCGCCGCGCGAATTCGTCAGGCTCAGGACATTCTTGGTCGGCGCCTGGCGGTGGAAAACGTCTCCTACTACGCCGCGCCACAGCAAGACATGGACGAGCTGACCTTCACCAATGCGGTGCTGCGCGAAGCCGATTGCGACCTGTTGCTGGACGTCAACAATGTGTACGTCAACTCGATCAATCACGGTTTCGATCCGCAGACATTTCTGGCCGGCATCGATTCGGGCCGGGTGGTGGCCATGCACGTGGCCGGGCATTTCGATGAGTCCGACACCTTGAAAATCGACACCCACGGCGCTTCGGTCAAACCGGTGGTCTGGTCGTTGCTGGCTGAGGCTTACGCTCGATTCGGCGCGCAACCGACGCTGCTGGAACGGGATTTCAACTTTCCGGCATTTTCCGAATTGGTGGCCGAGTTACAGACCATTCGCCGCCTGCAAACCGAGGGGGTGAACCGTGGATAAGCCGAGCCTGTTTCAGCAGCAGAACACCTTGGGCCTTTACCTGCGCGATCCCGATCATTGCGCGCCACCGGCCGGGATGGAGGTGACGCGGGCGCAGGTTTACCGCGACCTGATCTTCGCGAACCTGTCGTCGTTGCTCAGTGGGACTTTTCCGGTGCTGATCAAGATTCTCGGTGATGAACGCTGGCGTTCACTGGTGCGGATCTTCCTGCGGGACTACCGCGCGCGCACGCCGAAATTCGGCGAGATCGCCAAGGAGTTTGTCGAGTTCCTGGCCTCGGAACCGCAAGCGTTAGTCGAAGGGTCGTGGCCGCCGTTCATGGTGGAACTGGCGCATTACGAGTGGATCGAGATGGCGTTGCAACAATCCGAGGCCGAACCGTTGCCGCTGAGCGATGCCGGATTGTTGCTGGACCGACCGTTGCAGGTTTCACCGCTGGCCTGGCCGCTGGCGTATGCCTGGCCGGTGCAGTGGGTGGGGCCGGATTATCAACCGCAGACAGCGCCGGCTCAGCCTACATTGTTGCTGGTGCGTCGGGCTGAGGACTGGAGTGTGAAGTTTTCTGCACTGAGCCCGTTGGCCTGGCGATTGTTGCAGCGGATTGAGGAATTTCCTCAACTGGACGGGCGTGAGCAGCTGGAAGGATTGGCGGTGGAGGCGGGGATGGCTGGGGCGCCGGAGTTTATGGACAGTGGGGCGGTGTTGTTGCGGCAGATGCATGAAGAAGGGGTGGTGGGCTACTGAAAACACCACCAATCCCCTGTGGGAGCGAGCCTGCTCGCGAAGAGGCCGGCACATTCGACATTGATGTCGCATGATACCGAGCATTCGCGAGCAGGCTCACTCCCACAAGGATCTACTTTGTTCTTGAGTTAGCGTCAGGTCTGGGGAATCAAGCTTTGCCGGCAGTCGAGCACCAACCGCGCCCCTCCCAGTTCACTGGTGCCCACTTCAAGCGTAAACCCATGCAGGCTGACAATCGCCGCAACGATCGACAGCCCCAACCCGAACCCGCTTTTCTGGTTGCCGCCGTCGGCACGATAGAAACGCTGGAACACCGCCTCTCGTTCTGCGATCGGAATGCCAGGACCCGAATCGAGCACTTCGATCCGCGTGCGCCCACCCTCATTGACCCCCCGCAAAATCACCTCGCCGCCCGGCGGCGTGAACTTGATCGAGTTGCTCAGCAGGTTCGCCACCGCTTCGAATAGCAACGCGCGATCGCCATTCAGTGGCGGCAAGACGTCAGGCAGTTGCAGCTTGAAAACCAGTTCGCCTTCTTCCGCCAACGGCAGATAAAAGTCGTGCAGCTCTTGCAGCAACGGCACCGGATCCAGCTGCACAAACCCCGAACGCCGCTGACGATCTTCCAGCTCGGAAATCCGCAACAACCCTCGAAAGCGCGCCATCAAGGTGTCCGCTTCACCGAGCACTGAGTCCAGTTGCACCGCCAGCGTCGAGCCCTCATCAGCCTGTTGCTGAATCCGGTACAGCTGCGCCCGCAGGCGCGTCAGCGGTGTGCGCAGGTCGTGGGCAATGTTGTCGCAGACGCCCTTGACCTCATTCATCAAGCGTTCAATACGTTCGAGCATGGCGTTGACGATGGCCGCGAGCATATCCAGCTCATCGCGGCGATTGGACAATGGCAGACGACGGGTCAGGTCGCCGGCGACGATGGCCTCGGCGCTGGCCTGAATCGCACGAATCCGCCGCAACGGACGCCGCCGCAACAGGTGCCAACCCGCGATACCGGGCAAGATGGTCAGCGTCACACCCCAGAACAATGCGTGAAGAATGATCCGGGTCACGGCAAACAACGAACCGTTATCCCGCACCAGCACGAGCCAGCGACCGTCCTTTGTCTGGGTCGCTACCGCGTCGCAGCTGTCGGCGGGCAGGCTTGGGTCGTCGGAATCTGTGCAGTCGCCGAGCATGTGAATCTTGCCGTCCAGCGGCAGGCCTTCGGGAATGTGCCGCAGGCCGCCGTTGAGGTAGCGATGCTGAGCATCGAACAAGCCATAGGCATCGATGCCGCGAATGTCGAAGGTCATGCTGACGGCGAGGGCGTCCATCAGTTGTTCGCCTTGAAAGCGCGAGAACAAATGCTGGCGCTGCATCAGCGAGTGTTTGGCCAGGTTGTCCAGGTAATCGGACACCTCGTAGTACATCACCCCCATGAGAATCCCGCTCCAGAGCACGAACAGCGAACTGTAGAGCGCCAGCAAACGGCTGCTGGATGAACGCCAGCCGTTAGAGGGGTTCGGCAATGACATAACCCGAGCCTCGCACGGTCCGAATCAGTGGGACATTGCCTGGCGGGTCGATCTTCTTGCGCAGACGGCCGATGTGTACGTCGATCAGGTTGGTGCCGGGGTCGAAGTGGTAACCCCAGACTTCTTCGAAAATCATCATCCGCGACAGAATCTGCCCGGTGTTGCGCATCAGGAATTCCAGCAACTTGTACTCGGTGGGCAACAGCGTCAGCAGCTGACCGTCGCGGCTGGCTTCATGGCTGATCAGGTTCAGCTCCAGATCCGCCACCCGCAACGTGGTGGCCTGGGCGGTCACGGTGTTCTGCCGGCGCAGCAGGACTTCGACCCGGGCGGCCATTTCATCGGTGGCGAACGGTTTGGTCAGGTAATCGTCACCGCCCGCGCGCAAGCCGCGCACACGCTCATCGACGTCGGAAAGGGCGCTGATCATCAGAATCGGCGTGGCCACGCCCATGGTCCGCAGCGTGGTGACAATCGCCAGACCATCGAGCTCGGGCAGCATGCGGTCGAGGGTAATCAAGTCGTAGTTGCCGCTGACTGCGCGTGCCAGACCTTCGCGGCCGTTGTCGACCCAATCCACGTCGAGGCCGTGGCTGCTCAATTCGGCGACGATTTCCCGGGCGGTCACGGCGTCGTCTTCGATGGTCAAGATGCGGGTCATAGGGCGGGCCTGATTAGGAGTACTCAACGTTGAGCGGCATTTTGCCAAGAAATGACCGCAGGCTTTCTAAATAAAACTTCATGCAGGTGCCTATTTGATCAATGCATAAAACCCGCCGCTACAGGCAGGTTCCTTGCAATTTGCAAGGCCATAGGAAGTTCAAACTTTCTAAATCACTGAAATCCCGAAATTTATTCAAAGTGGGCGACTGGCACGGTGACTGCACTTACTTTGTTGAAGAGTTGTAACACCATCTTTCCTGCCAGGAGCGATATAACAATGAATAGATCCTCTGATGGTTTCTATCCTGCCCTCGAAGAAACGAGCACGCTCTCTGGCGTGTCCTGGGGCGCGATCTTCGCGGGGGCCGCTGCGGCGGCGGCGTTGTCGTTGATTCTCGTGCTGCTCGGCTTTGGCCTGGGTTTTTCGGCGGTGTCGCCGTGGGCCAATGAAGGGGTGAGCGCCAAGGGCCTGGGCATTTCAACGATTGTCTGGCTGGCGGCTACGCAAATCGTGGCTTCCGGGCTTGGCGGTTACATCGCCGGTCGGCTGCGGGTGAAGTGGGCGTACATGCACGGTGATGAGGTTTACTTCCGTGACACTGCCCATGGCTTTCTGGCCTGGTGCGTGGCCACGCTGGTGACGGCGACGCTGGTGGTCGGCTCGGTCAGCAGTATTGTCAGCGGTGGCGTGCAGGCCGGGGCGAGCATGGTGGGTGGCGCTGCGAGTGCCGCGACTCAAGCAGCGGGCACGGCTGTCGGCAACACTGACAGTGATAAGTACGGTTACTTCGTCGACAGTCTGTTCCGCGATGATCGTCCGGCGGCGGTCAGTGATGACGCCGTTGGTGGCACCGTGACGCGCATCTTCGTGCGCAGCCTGAGCAACGGCGGTCAACTGGCTGCCGAAGACCGCACCTACCTGGCGCAACTGGTTGCCCAACGGACCAACCTCACTCAAGCGGACGCGGAACGTCGTGTTGATGAAGTCTATGCCCGCACGCAAAAAGCCGTGGCCGACGCCAAACTCGCCGCCCAACAAGCCGCCGACACCGCCGCCAAAGTCGCTGCCTGGACTTCGCTGTGGATGTTCATTGCGCTGCTGATCGGTGCGTTTTTCGCCAGCCTCGCTGCAACCTTTGGCGGCCGTCGTCGGGATGCCGTGGTGTATCTGGAATCCGACGCTTACGTGACCCCCACTTCACTGCCTGTTCGCTAACCCAGGAGAACTACCATGCGCTCATTACTGCTGTTCTTTCTCGGCGTACCGATCCCGATCATCATCCTGATCGCCCTGTTCATGCACTGACTTACGCTGGGGCACATGCCTCTGCCGCTTCTGCCTCTGGTGGAAGCGGCGTTTTGCGTTTTTGGGGGTGAAACAAGATCAAAAGATCGCAGGCTGCGCCAGCTCCTACGGATGTATGCGGATCCCTGTAGGAGCTGGCGCAGCCTGCGATCTTTTGATCTCTCTTCAAACCATCATTCGATCGGCGTACTGATAAATTCCTCAAGCCCTTCGGCATACGCCGTAAACGCACTGATCTGTGGAAACCGATTCACATCCACCTGATCCGGCACCACCAGATGGGTGAAGCTCCACGCCACCGCCAACGTAATCCCGTCTTGAGCAATCGTCCCGTCAGTCTTCAGCGGCTGCATTTCCAGCTCCCGCTCCAGCGCCGAATAGGCGGCCGCCAATTGTCCTTCGACCCGCTCCACCCACGGCTCAAACTGAATATGCGCGGGCCGCAGGTTGCGTTCGTAGTAAAGCTGCACCGACTTTTCGCACGCCGCCAACGCCAGACCGATCAGGCGCAGCGAGCGCAAGCGTTGAGCGAGATCGCTGGGCATCAGGCTTTTGCCAGGACCGGCCAAGGCTTCCAGGTAGTCGATGATCAGCGTCGAGTCGATCAACACCTCGCCGTCGTCGAGCACCAGGGTGGGCGCCTTGACCACCGGGTTGATCTGCTGGAATTGCTCGAAATGCCGAAACACCGAAACCGACTCGTGTTCCAGTGGGATGCCAAGGCGTTTGGCGGAGATGGCGACGCGCCGCACATAGGGCGAATCCAGCATGCCGATCAGCTTCATTGAACCGCTCCTTCAGATATCCGTTGCAGGACGGACTACCTTGGCTGAGGTTCAGCGACCTGCAACTGGCGCCGGGCTAATCCTCGAAGCCGACCTGTTCGTGAATCTCATCGACCTTCAATTCCAGCCGATAGGCCACGGCAATAAACAGCGCCTGGCACAAGCACAGTGTGGCACTCAGCGAACGGAAGGCAAACGAGCTGCCTTCGTTGACCAGCAACACGGTGCTGGCGCGCTTGGCCAGGGGCGAGAGGTTGCTGTCAGTGATGATCAGGGTTTTCGCTTGATGGTGCTGGGCAATGCGCAGGCAGTGCTGGGTTTCCTTGCCGTAGGGCGTGAAGCTGATGGCGATCACCAGATCATTGGCGCGCACGCTGCGCATCTGCTCGCGGTAGCTGCCGCCGAGCCCCGAAACCAGATGGATGCGCTTGTTGGTGTGTTGCAGGTTGTAGACCAGGTAATCAGCCACCGCGAACGAACGGCGCACCCCGACCACGTAGATATTGTCGGCATTCACCACCAGGTCGACGGCCTTGTCGAAGGCCTGATCATCGAGTTCCAGCCCCAGCCGCTCGATGCCTGACAGGGTCGCGTCGATGCACTCGCGGGCCAGATCGCCGCCGCTGGCCTTCTGCGACTTGTTGGCGATCATGCTGCGAATGCGCTGCTGGTAGTTCTGAACCGGCGTGGTCTTGTGGGTATAAGCCTCGCGGAACAGCGCCTGCATTTCGCTGAAGCCGCTGAAGCCGAAGCGCTGGGAAAACCGCACGATCGCCGACGGGTGCACTTCGCACTCGCGGGCGATGTCGCTGATGCGGTCGACCATGATCCGGTCGCTCTGCTGGCTCATGTAACTGGCGATGCGTTTGAGCTGGCGCGGCAGGCTTTCGTATTCGTTGGTGATCAGCTGCAGCAGACGCTCGGCATTGATCGGGGGGCTGGCGAGATCGCTGTCGGGCGTGCTCTCGGTCGTCGCCGGCTGATCGGTGCGGGTCATAAGGAATCCTTCTGGCTTGTTCTTATAGAGACGACAGAGAGCGTCATCCCCTGACAATAGGTTGGCTGTGCGCAGTCTACAGGGTAGGCCGGAATAAAATCTTGAGCTTGCGGTCAGTACGAGGGGTGCTGAAACGATGCACTGCCTCTGAAACGCCTGCGCCAAAGTTTATTGGAAAAAATATTCCACGTAAAAAATATTTGGAATAATTATTGATTATTCGGTCCCGGACGTTTTAGTCTGCATCCACCAAGAGTGTTCGGCGCGGCCATCGCCCCGAACGCAGGCTGATAAAAATAACAGGAGCCAGCATGGGCCAGACTCGTTTTGCCAGTGGGCGTCAATTGGATCTGATTTGCCTGGGGCGCCTTGGCGTCGACCTCTATGCGCAGCAAGTCGGAGCGCGGTTGGAAGATGTTTCAAGCTTCGCCAAATACCTCGGCGGGTCGTCCGCCAACATCGCTTTCGGCACGGCTCGGCTTGGCCTGAAATCGGCGATGCTGAGCCGGGTAGGGGACGACCACATGGGTCGCTTCCTGGTTGAATCCCTGACCCGCGAAGGTTGCGACGTCAGCGGCATCAAGGTCGATCCGGAACGCCTGACCGCCATGGTCCTGCTGGGCCTCAAGGATCGCGAAACCTTTCCCTTGGTCTTCTACCGCGAAAACTGCGCCGACATGGCACTGCGGGCCGAAGACATCAGCGAAGCCTTCATCGCTTCCAGCAAAGCCTTGCTGATCACCGGCACCCATTTCTCCACCGACGGCGTCTACAAGGCGAGCATCCAGGCGCTGGATTACGCCGAGAAGCACAACGTCAAACGGGTGCTGGACATCGACTATCGCCCGGTACTCTGGGGCCTGGCCGGCAAGGCCGACGGTGAAACCCGTTTCGTCGCCGACCAGAACGTCAGCCAGCATGTGCAGAAGATCCTCCCGCGTTTCGACCTGATTGTCGGCACGGAAGAAGAATTCCTGATTGCCGGCGGCTCCGAGGATTTGCTCACCGCGCTGCGTAATGTGCGGCGCCTGAGCGCGGCGACCCTGGTGGTCAAGCTCGGCCCGCAGGGCTGCACGGTGATTCACGGGGTGATCCCAGCACGTCTTGAAGACGGCGCCATTTATCCCGGCGTTCGGGTGGAAGTGCTGAATGTACTGGGCGCCGGCGATGCCTTCATGTCGGGCTTCCTCGCCGGTTGGCTGGAGGACGCGAGCGACGAGCGCTGCTGCCAGTTGGCCAATGCCTGTGGCGGTCTGGTGGTGTCGCGCCATGCCTGTGCACCGGCCATGCCGACCCGTGCCGAACTCGACTATCTGTTTAATAGCCCGGTGCCGATTACCCGGCCGGATCAGGACGCGGTGTTGCAGCGTCTGCATCAGGTCAGCGTGCCGCGCAAACAGTGGAAGCAGCTGTTCATTTTTGCCTTCGACCATCGCGGGCAACTGGTGGAACTGGCGCACAAGGGCGGTCGCGACCTGAACGCCATCGGCGAACTCAAGCAACTGTTTATCAAGGCTGTGGAGCGGGTCGAAGCCGATTTGCGCGAGCAGGGCATCGAGGCCGATGTCGGGCTGCTGGCCGATCAACGCTTCGGCCAGGACTCGCTGAACGCCGCCACCGGTCGCGGCTGGTGGGTGGCGCGTCCGGTGGAAGTGCAGGGTTCGCGGCCATTGGCCTTCGAACATGGTCGCTCCATCGGCAGCAACCTGATCGCCTGGCCGCAGGAACAAATCATCAAGTGCCTGGTGCAATTCCACCCCGACGACGAGCCACTGCTGCGACTGGAACAGGAAGCGCAGATCAAGGGTTTGTACCAGGCATCCCAGGTCAGCGGTCATGAGCTGCTGCTGGAAATCATCCCGCCCAAGGATCATCCGTCGACCCATCCGGACGTGCTGTATCGCGCGCTGAAACGCCTCTACAACCTGGGCATTTACCCGGCGTGGTGGAAGATCGAAGCGCAGAGCGCCGAGGAGTGGAAACAACTCGACGAACTGATTCAGGAGCGTGATCCGTACTGCCGAGGCGTGGTGTTGCTGGGGCTGAATGCACCGGCAGCGGCACTGGCCGAAGGGTTTCAACAGGCCAGCCAGAGCCAGACTTGCCGTGGTTTCGCCGTGGGCCGGACGATTTTCCAGGAGCCAAGCCGCGCGTGGATGGCCGGTGAAATCGACGATGAAACGCTGATCCGTCAGGTGCAGGGCACGTTCGTTGAACTGATCGATGCCTGGCGCACAGCACGCGCATGACGCAACACCGCAATACCTGTGGGAGCGAGCTTGCTCGCGATGACGGCGGCATATTCAACATCAATGTCGACTGATACACCGCCATCGCGAGCAAGCTCGCTCCCACAGGGTTTTGTGTCGCTCTTACTGGTTAGGTAAAACAATAAAAGGTGCAGCCATGCCCGCTATTCGAATTGGCATCAACCCGATCTCCTGGAGCAACGACGACCTGCCGTCCCTCGGTGGCGAGACGCCGCTGAGCACCGCCCTGAGCGAAGGCAAGGAGATCGGCTACGAAGGTTTTGAACTCAACGGCAAGTTCCCCAAAGACGCCAAAGGTGTCGGCGATGTACTGCGTCCCTATGACCTGGCGCTGGTGTCCGGCTGGTATTCCAGTCGTCTGGCCCGCCGCTCGGTGGCCGAAGAAATCGACGCCATCGGCAGCCATGTCGAGCTGTTGGCCAAAAACGGCGCCAAGGTGCTGGTGTACGGTGAAGTCGCCGACTCTATTCAAGGCCAGCGCATCCCGCTGGTTGAACGCCCACGTTTCCACACCGAACACGCCTGGCAGGAGTACGCCGACAAGCTCACCGAACTGGCGCGCTTCACCTTGTCCCAAGGCGTGCGCCTCGCGTACCACCACCACATGGGCGCCTACGTCGAATCCCCGGCCGACATCGACAAGTTGATGGCGCTGACCGGGAGTGAAGTCGGCCTGCTGTTCGATTCGGGCCATTGCTACATGGGCGGCGGCGAGCCGTTGCAGGTGCTGCGCAAACACATCGAACGCATCTGCCACGTGCATTTCAAGGACGTGCGCAAACCGGTGGTGCAACTGGCGCGCAACAACCTGTGGAGTTTCCCGGACTGCATCATCAACGGCACCTTCACCGTGCCCGGCGATGGCGACATCGACTTCGGCACCTTGCTCGACGTGCTGCTGGCGGCCGGTTACCACGGCTGGCTGGTGGTCGAAGCCGAGCAGGACCCAGCGGTGGCGCCAAGTTATGTCTACGCCAAAAAAGGCTACGACACCTTGCGTGCGCTGCTCGACGAGAGGATTGCATTATGAGCCTGCTGGTCAAAAGCAACGCCCGTGGCCGGACCATGGTCGAGCTGGGCAAAGGTGAGCTGGAATACGTCGGCTTCGCCGCTTACCGCCTGAGTCTGGGCGAAACCCTGCCGGTGTCGGCCGGTGATAAAGAACTGTGCCTGGTGCTGCTCAGCGGTCGGGTCAGCATCAAGGGTGAAGCGCCGGGGCAGGGCGCGTTCGACTGGGACAACATCGGCGATCGTCAGTCGGTGTTCGAAGACAAATCACCCTTCGCCGCGTACTTGCCACCCGGCAGTCAGGCGCAAGTGGTCGCGCTCAGCGATGTGCAAATAGCCGTGTGCTCTGCACCTGGATTCACTACTGAATCTAAAAGCGAAAAGATCGCAGCCTTCGGCAGCTCCTACAGCCCACGGCTGATCAAACCCGACACCATGAAGCGCAGCGTGCGCGGCAAAGGCGCCAACACCCGTTACGTTTGCGACATTTTGCCGGACACCGAACCGGCCCATTCGCTGCTGGTGGTGGAGGTGCGCACGCCGTCCGGGCACTCGTCGAGCTATCCGCCGCACAAGCACGACACCGACGATTTGCCGCACCAGAGTTTTCTCGAAGAAACCTATTACCACCAGATCAACCCGCCCCAGGGTTTCGTGTTCCAGCGGGTGTACACCGACGATCGCAGCATCGATCAGGCCATGGCCGTGGAAAACAGCGACCTGGTCGTGGTGCCCAAGGGTTACCACCCGGTCAGTGTGCCGTATGGCTACGAGTCGTATTACCTGAACGTCATGGCCGGGCCGAAACGCGTCTGGCAGTTCCACAACGATCCGCAGCACAGCTGGCTCCTGGATCTCTGAATTCCAACCTTTGCACGGAGAACAAGAACAATGAGCAACGCCCCGGTTTTAGGCCATTACATCAACGGCCAGGTGCAGGACAGCGGCAGCGAACGCTTCAGCAACGTGTTCAACCCGGCCACCGGTGCGGTGCAGGCGCGGGTGGGATTGGCGAGCGAGAAGACCGTCGACGAAGCCGTCGCCTCGGCCCTGAAAGCCTTTCCGGCCTGGTCCGAACAATCGTCCTTGCGCCGTTCGCGGGTGATGTTCAAGTTCAAGGAATTGCTCGACCAACATCACGATGAACTGGCAGAAATCATCAGCCGCGAACACGGCAAGGTGTTTTCGGACGCCAAGGGCGAAGTCACCCGGGGCATCGAAATCGTCGAGTACGCCTGCGGTGCGCCGAACCTGCTGAAAACCGAATTCAGCGACAACATCGGCGGCGGCATCGATAACTGGAACCTGCGTCAGCCGCTGGGCGTGTGCGCTGGCGTCACGCCGTTCAACTTCCCGGTGATGGTGCCGCTGTGGATGATCCCGCTGGCGCTGATTACTGGTAACTGCTTCATCCTCAAGCCGTCCGAGCGCGACCCGTCCGCCAGTTTGCTGATGGCCCGTTTACTGACCGAAGCCGGGTTGCCGGACGGCGTGTTCAACGTGGTCCAGGGCGACAAAGTGGCGGTGGACGCCTTGCTGCAACACCCGGACATCGAGGCGATTTCCTTTGTCGGCTCGACGCCGATTGCCGAATACATCCACCAGCAAGGTACCGCTCGCGGCAAGCGCGTGCAAGCGCTGGGCGGGGCGAAGAACCACATGATCGTCATGCCCGACGCGGACCTGGATCAAGCCGCTGACGCCTTGATCGGCGCCGCTTACGGCTCGGCTGGCGAACGTTGCATGGCGATCTCGATTGCGGTGGCGGTGGGTGATGTCGGCGACCAGTTGATTGCCAAGTTGCTGCCGCGCATCGACCAACTGAAAGTCGGCAACGGCATGCAGGGCGACAGCGATATGGGGCCGCTAGTTACCGCCGAGCACAAGGCCAAGGTCGAAGGTTTTATCGGCGAAGGCGTGGCCCAGGGCGCGCAGTTGATCGTCGATGGCCGCAACTTCAATGTGCCGGGGGCCGAGAATGGCTTCTTCGTTGGCGCGACGCTGTTCGACAACGTCACGACCGAAATGAGCATCTACCAGCAAGAAATCTTCGGCCCGGTGCTGGGCATCGTTCGCGTCCCGGATTTCGCCAGCGCCGTGGCGCTGATCAACGCCCATGAATTCGGCAATGGCGTGTCGTGTTTCACCAGTGACGGCGGCATTGCTCGCTCGTTTGCCCGCACCATCAAGGTCGGCATGGTTGGCATCAACGTGCCGATTCCGGTGCCGATGGCCTGGCACTCGTTCGGCGGCTGGAAACGTTCGCTGTTCGGCGACCACCACGCTTATGGCGAAGAAGGCATTCGTTTCTACAGTCGCTACAAAAGCGTGATGCAGCGTTGGCCCGACAGCATCGCCAAGGGTCCTGAATTCAGCATGCCAACCGCCAAATAATTTACCTGCGGAGAACAACAATAATGAGCAAGCCCCTGCGTTTCGCCCTGAACCGTATGGTCGCCCCACGTTTGTCCCTGCCGGCGTTCATCGAACTGGCGGTGACCCTCAAGGCCGACGCCATCGAAATTCGCAACGACCTTGAAGGCGTCGAGATCGAAGACGGTACCGCACCCGAGCGCGTCCGTGAGTTGTGCGCGGCCAAAGGTATCACCGTGCTGTCGATCAACGCGCTGTACCCGTTTGATGTGTGGAATGACGAACGCCGTGTGCAGGCGCTGAAACTTGCCGCATATGCCCGTGATTGCGGCGCGCAGGGTTTGGTGATGTGCCCGTTGAATGATCGCGCCGATTCGCGCAATGAAGCCGAACGGGCTTCGGGGTTGCGCACGGCGTTGACTGAGCTGGCACCGATCCTGCGGGATCACGGCATTCTCGGCTTCATCGAACCGCTGGGTTTCGAAGAGTGCTCGCTGCGCCGCAAGCGCACGGCAGTGGACGCGATCAAGGCCATCGGCGGGCTGGATGTGTTCCGTCTGGTTCACGACACCTTTCACCATCACCTGGCCGGCGAACATGAGTTCTTCCCTGAGCTGACCGGGCTGGTGCACATCTCCGGTGTCGAGGATGCCGAGGTACCGTTGGCGACCATTCGCGACGGCCATCGGGTGCTGGTGGGCGAGGGCGACATCCTCGGCAACGCGGCGCAAATCGACACCTTGCTCAGCAGCGGTTACAGCGGCTACCTGTCGTTCGAACCGTTTGCCGACAGCGTCCATGGCCTGGCGGATATCGAACAGGCGATCGGCGCAAGCATGGATCACCTGCAAAAAACTCTGGCCTGAGACATCCCCCTGTAGGAGCTGCCGAGTGAAACGAGGCTGCGATCTTTTGATTTTAAAGATCAAGATCAAAAGATCGCAGCCTTCGGCAGCTCCTACAGGGATCGGGTGTGTATTTGAAAGGATCGGTTATGACCACAACAAGACTGACCATGGCCCAGGCCCTGGTGAAATTCCTCGATAACCAGTACATCGAGGTCGATGGGGTTCAAAGCAAATTCGTCGCCGGGATTTTTACCATTTTCGGCCACGGCAACGTGCTGGGCCTGGGCCAGGCCCTGGAGCAGGACAGTGGCGACCTGATCGTCCATCAGGGCCGTAACGAGCAAGGCATGGCCCACGCGGCCATCGGTTTCGCCAAGCAGCACCTGCGGCGCAAGATCTACGCGTGCTCCTCATCGGTAGGCCCTGGCGCGGCGAACATGCTGACCGCCGCCGCGACGGCGACCGCCAACCGCATTCCCTTGCTGCTGTTGCCCGGCGACGTTTACGCCTGCCGCCAGCCGGACCCGGTGCTGCAACAGATCGAGCAGTTCCACGACCTGAGCATCAGCACCAACGACGCGTTCAAGGCCGTGAGCAAATACTGGGACCGCATCAACCGTCCCGAGCAACTCATGACGGCGGCGATCCACGCCATGCGCGTGCTCACCGACCCCGCCGAAACCGGCGCGGTGACCCTGGCCTTGCCACAAGATGTGCAGGCCGAGGCCTACGACTATCCCGATTACTTCCTGCAAAAACGCGTGCACCGCATCGAGCGTCGTCCGGCGACTGAAGCGATGCTCGGTGATGCGCTGGCGTTGTTCAAAGGCAAGCGCAAGCCACTGATCATTTGCGGTGGCGGGGTCAGATACTCCGGTGCCAATGCCGCCTTGCAGGCGTTTGCCGAGCGCTTCGATATTCCCTTCGCCGAAACCCAGGCCGGCAAAAGTGCGGTGGTGTCCAGCCACCCGCTGAACGTCGGCGGGATCGGTGAAACCGGCTGTCTGGCGGCGAATCTGTTGGCCAGGGACGCGGATCTGATCATCGGTGTCGGCACCCGCTACAGCGATTTCACCACGGCGTCGAAATCCCTGTTTCAGCACCCGGATGTGCAATTTCTCAACCTCAACATCAGTCCCTGCGATGCCTTGAAGCTCGACGGCGTGCAACTGTTGGCGGATGCCAAAGTCGGCTTGCAAGCGTTGGCTGAAGCCTTGGGTGATTACCGTTCTGCGTGGGGTGATCAACCGCGTCAGGCCAAGGTGCAACTGGATGAGGAAGTCGATCGCATCTATCAGGTCGAATACCAGGCGAAAGATTTCGTCCCGGAAATCAACGACCACATGGACCCGGCCGTACTGCGGGAATTCATCGAGCTGACCGGTTCCTGCCTGACCCAGAGCCGCGTCCTCGGCGTGCTCAATGAAACCCTCGCCGATGACGCCGTGATCGTCGCCGCCGCCGGCAGTCTGCCCGGAGACTTGCAGCGCAGCTGGCGCAGCAAGGGGGTGAACACCTATCACGTCGAGTACGGCTATTCCTGCATGGGTTACGAGGTCAACGCCGCACTGGGCGTGAAACTCGCCGAGCCGGATCGCGAGGTCTATGCGCTGGTTGGCGATGGCTCTTACATGATGCTGCATTCCGAGCTGGCGACTTCGATTCAGGAGCGACGCAAGATCAACGTGGTGTTGCTGGACAACATGACCTTCGGTTGCATCAACAATTTGCAGATGGAACACGGCATGGACAGCTTCGGCACCGAGTTCCGGTTCCGCAACCCGGAAACCGGCAAGCTCGACGGTGGTTTCGTGCCAGTGGATTTCGCCATGAGCGCGGCGGCCTACGGCTGCAAAACCTACAAGGTGAACACGGTTGAAGAGCTGCAAGCCGCATTGGCCGATGCGCGATTGCAGACCGTGTCGACGCTGATCGACATCAAGGTTCTGCCCAAAACCATGATTCACAAATACCTGTCGTGGTGGCGGGTCGGCGTGGCGCAAGTCTCCACCAGCGCCCGCACCGATGCGGTGGCCAAGACCCTGAATGAACGACTGGCCAAGGCCCGTCAGTACTGATTGCCCTGAACGAACAACAACAAATCTAGGAGTCATTAAATGTCTTTGAAGCTTGGAGTCATCGGTACCGGGGCCATCGGCCAGGATCACATCCGTCGTTGCAGCCAGACCCTGCTCAACAGCCAGGTGGTCGCGGTCACCGACATCAATTTGCAACAAGCAGCGAACGTGGTTTCCGACCTGAAACTGACCGCCGAGGTTTATCCCGACGGCCACGCGCTGATCAAGGCGCCAGAAGTCGAAGCGATCCTCGTTACCTCCTGGGGCCCGAGCCACGAAGAGTTCGTGCTGGCGGCGATTGCGGCGGGTAAGCCGGTGTTCTGCGAGAAGCCGCTGGCGGTCACCGCTGAAGGCTGCCGCAAGATCGTCGAGGCCGAAGTAGCCCACGGCAAACGCTTGGTGCAGGTCGGTTTCATGCGTCCTTACGATGAAGGTTATCGCGCACTCAAAGCAGTGATCGATAGCGGTCAAATCGGCGAACCGTTGATGTTGCACTGCGCGCACCGCAACCCGACCGTGGGGGAAAACTACAAGACCGACATGGCGATCACCGACACGCTGATCCATGAGCTGGATGTGTTGCGCTGGTTGCTCGACGACGATTACGTGTCGGTGCAAGTGGTGTTCCCGCGCAAGAGCAGCAAGGCCCTCGCGCATTTGAAAGACCCGCAAATCGTGCTGCTGGAAACCGCGAAGGGCACGCGCATCGATGTGGAAGTGTTCGTTAATTGCCAATACGGCTACGACATCCAGTGCGAAGTGGTGGGGGAGACCGGCATCGCCAAACTGCCGGAGCCGTCGCAGGTTCAGTTGCGCAGCGGGGCGAAGTTGTCCAACGCGATTCTGATGGACTGGAAGGATCGGTTTATTGCTGCGTACGACGTCGAGTTGCAGGCGTTCATCGATGGCGTGCGGGCCGGGCAGGTGGGTGGGCCGTCGGCGTGGGATGGCTTCGCTGCTGCCGTCGCAGCAGACGCGTGCATCGAAGCACAGAACAGCGGCCAGATCGTTAAAGTCGGCCTGCCAGAGCGCCCACACTTCTACGGCTAACCCCCGATCCCCTGTAGGAGCTGTCGAGTGAAACGAGGCTGCGATCTTTTGATCTTGATCTTAAAAATCAAAAGATCGCAGCCTCGTTTCACTCGACAGCTCCTACAGGAGGGCGGTGTCGAATTTGGGTGAAGGAGAACAAGAACATGCGCATCGCACTAGACCCCTACATGTACCGCACCCTGTCCCTGGGCAAGATGGTCGATAAGGTCGCCGAGCTCGGTTACGAACACATCGAACTCTCGCCCCGGGAAGATTTCCTGCCGTTCTACAAAGCTCCGCGGGTCGACAAGGCGCGAATCAAGGAATTTCGCAAAGCCCTGAGCGACACCGGGGTCAAGCTCTCTTCCTTATTACCGATGTACCACTGGGCCGCTGCCGACGAAGGTTTGCGAGTTGCCGCCGTACGCAACTGGAAACGGGCGATCCAGATTGCCGTGGAGATGGACTGCGAGCTGGTCAACACCGAGTTCACCGGCCAGTCAGACAACCCGCTGGTGTGCGAGAACCAGTTCATGCGCTCCATGGACGAGCTGATCCCGGAGTTCGAGCGCGAAGGTATCAAACTTGATATCCAGGCCCATCCGTACGATTTTTGCGAGCGCAACAACGAATCGGTGGACATCATTCGCGGTCTGGATCGCGAGTGGATCAACTACCTCTACGCCGCGCCGCACACCTTCTTCTATGACGACGGCAAAGGCCATATTGCCTCGATGCTCAAGTATGCCGGGTCGAAGCTGAGCCACCTGATCATCGCCGACACCTACAACCACAAGGCTTCTTCCGGGTTGCGCTACATCGTCAACCCACCGGGTGTCGTTGCCACCGTGCACCAGCATCTGGACATCGGTCAGGGTGAAGTCGATTGGGACGCGTTTTTCGGTACCTTGCGCGAGATCCAGTTCGACGGTATCGCCACGGTCTCGGTGTTTGCCTGGGAAGACCGGCCGGATGAATCCAACCGGATGATGCTTGAACGAGTCAAAAGCGAACTCTGCCACTGACGACACCACAAACCCCTGTAGGAGCTGACGAGTGAAACGAGGCTGCGATCTTTCAAGATCAAAAGATCGCAGCCTCGTTTCACTCGTCAGCTCCTACAGGAGCGTTTCGATCGTCATAACAACAAGAAGGAGTTGATTCATGCGTATCGGACTTGTCGGTTACGGCCATGGCGGCCGGTTTTTCCATGCTCCGCTGATCAGCAGTTTGCCGGCGGCGACGTTCGTGGGTGTGGTCACCCGTTCACCGGAACGCCGACAATTGCTGAGTGCCGAGCACCCAGGGGTGCCAGCGTTCGACAGCATCGGCCAACTGGTGGAGGCCGGGATCGATGTGCTGGTGGTGTCCACGCCGCTCAAGGGCCGTCCGGCACTGGTGCTCGATGGCATCGAACACGGTGTGGCGGTGGTCAGCGACAAACCGTTCGCCGCTGATGCGCAGCAAGCTCAAACCCTGATCACCATGGCTGAGCGCCAGGGCGTGCGGCTCAGCGTCTACCAGAACCGTCGCTGGGATTCGGACTTCCTGACCGTGCGCAAACTCATCGAATCCGGTGCGCTGGGCCAGGTCACCCGTTTCGAATCGCGGATCGAGCGTTACTCACCGCAGGCGGTGAACAACGGCAGTGGCGGTGGCTTCCTGCGCGATCTCGGTAGCCATCTGGTGGATCAGGCGTTGCTGTTGTTCGGCCCGGTGACACGGGTCTACGCCGAACTGGATTACCTGGAAAAAGGCCAGGTCTTCGATAACGGCTTCTTTATGTCCCTGACCCACGCCAGCGGCGTCACGTCCCACCTGGGCGGTAGTTGTCTGCAAAACACACCCGGCCCGCGCTTTCGGGTGACCGGCACCCAAGGTTGTTACAGCGTCGATGGCCTGGACGGGCAAGAAGCATCGGCACTCGCCGGGCTCTCGCCGAAATCCGAAGGTGAGCGTTGGGGTGTTGAAGAGCATCGCCGCTGGGGTTGGTTCGAACAGGGCGAAGTGCGCGAACGGGTTCCCTCCGAGCGCGGTTGCTGGAATCAGTTCTATTTACAGCTGCAAGCCGCGTTGCAGAGCGGTGGCCCGCTGCCTGTGGACGCCCGTGATGCACTGGCGACTACCCGCGTGCTAGACGCTGCGCGACTGAGCGCCGAGCGGCATCAAGTGGTGGAATTGGGCCCGTTCGAGAGTCATGGAATAAAATCAGAATAAAATTCTAAAATGAGTTGATATAGAAATTATATTCTAATAGAGTCATTTCCAGCGACCTGCCTCGCAACCTGTTTCAACCCTTTTCCCGCTTGCCTGCTTACTGAAATCGTCACGCCTCATCCATAAAACCAACAAGAATGTGGAGAAAGACTTTTCATGAAGACCAAGACCCGCTTCGCCTCACTTGCCTTGTCCCTGATGTTCGCCAGTGGCGCGGCGCTCGCCGATATGAAGATCGGCGTCAGCATGTCCCAATTCGATGACACCTGGCTGACCTACCTGCGCGAATCCATGGACAAGAAAGCCAAGTCCTATCCCGATGGCGTGCAGCTGCAATTCGAAGACGCCCGCAGCGACGTGGTCAAGCAGTTGAGCCAGGTCGAAAACTTCATCAGCCAGAAGGTCGATGCCATCGTGGTCAACCCGGTGGATACCGCCGCCACCCGGAAAATCACCGAAGCCGCCGTCAAGGCCGGCATCCCGCTGGTGTACGTCAACCGCCGGCCCGATGACCTGAAACTGCCCAAAGGCGTCGTGACCGTCGCCTCCAACGATCTGGAGGCCGGTGAAATGCAGATGCAATACCTGGCCGACAAGATGGGCGGCAAGGGCGACATCGTGATTCTGCTGGGCGACCTCGCGAACAACTCCACCACCAACCGCACCAAGGGCGTCAAAGACGTACTGGCCAAATACCCGAATATCAAGATCGAGCAAGAGCAGACCGGCACCTGGCTGCGGGATAAAGGCATGACCCTGGTCAACGACTGGCTGACCCAGGGCCGCAAGTTTGACGCGATTATCGCCAACAACGACGAAATGGCGATCGGTGCTGCGATGGCCCTTCAACAGGCTGGCGTCGAGAAAGGCAGCGTCCTGATCGCAGGTGTCGACGGTACGCCGGACGGCTTGAACGCGATCAAGAAAGGCAACATGACGGTGTCGGTGTTCCAGGACGCCAAGGGGCAGGCCGACGGTTCGATCGACACCGCTGTGAAAATGGCCAAGAACGAGCCGGTTGAACAGGCCGTGTGGGTGCCATACCGCTTGATCACCCCGCAAAACGTCGACACGTTCAAATAGCCCGTCCGTTCAATAACAACAATAAACACGCAAGGTTGCGACCGCGACCTTGCTGATGGAGTACCTGATCATGTTCGCTTCAGCGACTGCTTCGAGCACCCCGTTGGTGGGTAACCAGCCAGCTGCAACACCTGTCGATGAGCCGTACCTGCTGGAGATCATCAACGTCAGCAAGGGATTTCCCGGTGTGGTGGCCTTGTCCGATGTGCAGCTTCGGGTACGCCCCGGTTCCGTGCTGGCCCTGATGGGCGAAAACGGCGCGGGCAAATCCACCCTGATGAAAATCATTGCCGGCATCTATCAGCCGGACGCCGGTGAACTGCGCCTGAGAGGCAAACCGGTGGTCTTCGAAACGCCATTGGCTGCGCTCCAGGCCGGAATCGCGATGATCCACCAGGAACTCAACCTGATGCCGCACATGAGCATCGCCGAGAATATCTGGATCGGCCGTGAGCAGCTGAACGGTTTCCACATGATCGACCACCGGGAAATGCATCGCTGCACCGCGAAACTGCTGGAACGCCTGCGGATCAACCTCGATCCGGAAGAGCAGGTCGGCAACCTGAGCATCGCCGAACGGCAGATGGTCGAGATCGCCAAAGCCGTGTCCTACGATTCCGACATCCTGATCATGGATGAACCGACCTCGGCCATCACCGACAAGGAAGTTGCGCATCTGTTCTCGATCATTGCCGACCTCAAGAGTCAGGGCAAAGGCATCATCTACATCACCCACAAAATGAACGAAGTGTTCAGCATCGCCGATGAAGTGGCGGTGTTCCGTGACGGCGCCTACATCGGCCTGCAACGGGCCGACAGCATGGACGGCGACAGCCTGATTTCGATGATGGTCGGCCGCGAGCTGAGCCAGTTGTTCCCGGTGCGTGAAAAGCCGATCGGCGATCTGCTGCTGTCGGTGCGCGACCTTAAACTGGACGGCATTTTCAAGGATGTTTCCTTCGACCTGCACGCCGGCGAGATCCTCGGCATCGCCGGGTTGATGGGCTCGGGGCGGACCAACGTCGCCGAAGCGATTTTCGGCATCACCCCGAGCGACGGTGGCGAGATTCGCCTCGACGGCGAAGTGGTGCGCATCAGTGATCCGCACATGGCGATCGAGAAGGGCTTCGCGTTACTGACCGAAGATCGCAAGCTCAGCGGCCTGTTTCCGTGCCTGTCGGTACTGGAGAACATGGAAATGGCGGTGTTGCCGCATTACGCCGGCCACGGTTTCATCCAGCAAAAAGCCCTGCGCGCCTTGTGCGAAGACATGTGCAAGAAGCTGCGGGTCAAAACCCCGTCGCTGGAGCAGTGCATCGACACGCTGTCCGGCGGTAATCAGCAGAAGGCCTTGTTGGCTCGCTGGCTGATGACCAATCCACGGATCCTGATTCTCGACGAGCCGACCCGCGGTATCGACGTCGGCGCCAAGGCCGAGATCTACCGGCTCATCGCCTACCTCGCCAGCGAAGGCATGGCGGTGATCATGATTTCCTCGGAGCTGCCGGAAGTGCTCGGCATGAGTGACCGGGTGATGGTCATGCACGAGGGCGACCTGATGGGCACCCTCGACCGCAGCGAAGCGACCCAGGAACGAGTGATGCAATTGGCCTCGGGCATGTCCGCGGTTCACTAATGGATGTCGGCGCTGGTTGTGGCCAGCGCCGACGACGCGATAGAAGGGTGAGTGTTTATGAACGCGATACTGGAAAACAAGCCAGCAACGGCACCGGTCAAGAGTCGCCGGCGCTTTCCGACCGAATTGAGTATTTTTCTGGTGCTGATTGGCATCGGCCTGGTCTTTGAAGTGTTTGGCTGGATCGTGCGCGACCAGAGTTTCCTGATGAACTCCCAGCGTCTGGTGCTGATGATCCTGCAGGTGTCGATTATCGGTCTGCTGGCGATCGGCGTGACCCAGGTCATCATCACCACCGGCATTGACCTGTCTTCCGGCTCAGTGCTGGCGCTGTCGGCGATGATCGCTGCCAGTCTGGCCCAGACGTCGGACTTCGCCCGGGCGGTGTTCCCGTCGCTGACTGACTTGCCGGTGTGGATCCCGGTGATTGCCGGGCTCGGGGTGGGACTGCTGGCGGGGGCGATCAACGGCAGCATCATTGCCATCACCGGTATCCCGCCGTTCATTGCCACCCTTGGCATGATGGTCTCGGCCCGTGGCCTCGCGCGTTACTACACCGAAGGCCAACCGGTGAGCATGCTCTCGGATTCCTACACGGCGATCGGACACGGCGCGATGCCGGTGATCATTTTCCTGGTGGTCGCGGTGATCTTTCACATCGCCCTGCGTTACACCAAGTACGGCAAGTACACCTACGCCATCGGCGGCAACATGCAGGCGGCGCGTACCTCGGGGATCAACGTCAAGCGGCATCTGGTGATCGTCTACAGCATCGCCGGTTTGCTGGCAGGGCTCGCGGGTGTGGTGGCGTCGGCACGGGCCGCGACCGGGCAGGCCGGGATGGGCATGTCTTATGAGCTGGACGCGATTGCCGCGGCCGTGATCGGCGGCACCAGCCTGGCCGGCGGAGTAGGGCGCATCACCGGCACGGTGATCGGCGCACTGATCCTCGGGGTCATGGCCAGCGGTTTCACCTTTGTCGGCGTCGATGCTTACATTCAGGACATCATCAAAGGCCTGATCATCGTGGTCGCAGTGGTCATCGATCAGTACCGCAACAAGCGCAAACTCAAGCGCTGAGCCTCAGATAAAGCAGCCAATGCGCCACGCCTGACCCGCGTGGCGCAACCATTTGTCTTCTATATACAGCCGCGCGATTGAATTTCTTGCTATAAACGCACTCCGATAACCATCGCAAAGACTGCCGTAGAGCACTTTCAGGGCTTAGTCGGACAAATTCGCTGTCTTTTCAGTTGCTGAGGCCTCAAGTCGGCCTTAGACTGCCGCCCCTCGTAAATTGAGTGCCGGGTGGCGCTTGGAATTAAACGGCGCCTTTCCGATGGCCAACCCAGGTCCGCCGGAACGCTCCCTAATTCGCCTTAATGCACGTTTTTTTATAGAGATATCAATGACAAAGGACAAGTTGCTGGCCATGCCGGCGGATGACTACATGAATGCCGAGCAACATGCTTTTTTCTCTGAGCTGTTGCAGAACATGAAAGTCGAAACCCATGAGCGCATCGAACAGAACCGCATCGCCATCGAAAGCCTGGACACCCCGGCCGATCCGGCCGACGCTGCTTCTGTTGAAGAAGAGCGCACCTGGCTGGTGAACGCGATCGATCGCGACCAACGCATGCTGCCTCAGTTGGAACAGGCTCTGGAACGCATCAAGGAAGACAGCTTTGGCTGGTGCGACGACAGCGGCGAGGCCATTGGCCTGAAGCGCCTGCTGATCAGCCCGACCACCAAGTACTGCATCGAAGCTCAAGAGCGTCACGAACAGATCGACAAGCACCAGCGTCAGGCCTGATTTCGTAACGCCCCGCATCGCGGGCAAGCCTCACTCCTGTCAGGAGCAAGGCTTGCCCGCGATGCTTTTTTTCGTCTGCGAAAAACCCGCGCACTTCTATTGATCTGCTGCAATGCCCACTACTAATGGACCATAGATAATGGCCTTGTAGTGGCGTTTAATGCCGATACAACAATTAGAATTATTTGTGGGGTGACGAAGATGACGCGTGACGGATCTCTGGTTGCAGCAGCGTCTGCACCCGTGCTTTTGCCGAAAAACCTTTGGCTGACGCCGACCCTGCAAAGCATCGCCCTGATGCTGTTGTTGTGCGGCATGACGCTGGGCGGTTGGTCGCTTTACCTTGGCCTGCCATTGGCGATGCTGGTTATATGGCTACCTCGCTTGCGCTCGCGCGCCATCCCTGAGGCAACCCCCGTCGACAGCGCCAGCGCGATTGCCGAGTTGACTCGCGATCTTTCCTACACCACCAGTCATAACGCGTTGTCTGCCGCCGGTGTGGCCTTTTCGGTCAAGCAACTGGCCGACAAACTGCAATCGCAGCTCGGTGCCGCGGCGCAGATTGTCAGCAACGCCGAAGTAATGATCGCGACCGAACAAGCCACCTCGACACTCAGCCGGGAAGCGCTCAGCGCGGCCAGCGAGGCTCATCGGAGCAGCGCGGCAGGGCGTACGGAGCTGATCGAGTCCATCGCCCGTATGCATCAACTCAGTCAGCGCGCCAGCAACAGCCGTGAACTGATCGAAGCCCTGAGTCTGCGCAGTGATGATATCCAACGGGTCACCCTGGTGATCCAGTCCATCGCCAGCCAGACCAATCTGCTGGCATTGAACGCGGCTATCGAGGCGGCGCGGGCCGGCGAGCATGGTCGCGGATTTGCGGTGGTGGCCGATGAGGTTCGCGGCCTGGCCGCGCGCACCGCGACGGCCACTGGTGAAGTCGGGGAGATGGTCGCTGATATTCAGCAACGCACTGCGCAAGTGGTGGAGCAGATCCGTCAACTGTCCAGCGACCTCGACACCGGTGTCGAACAGGTCGAGCACACCGGTCAGCATCTGGAGAACATTGCGCGTCTGGCTGCTGGCGTCGAAAGCCAGGTCGGGGAAATCGCCAGGGGCGCCGACACCAACCGCGAACAACTCGATAGCCTGTTTCACGCCATCGAACAGATGCGCAGCGATCTGGCGATCAGTGATCAACAGACCCAGCGTCTGGCCCAGGCCGCCGTGCAAATGGAAGGTCAGGCCGAAACCATCAGCGAACGCCTCGCCGAAGTCGGGCTGGATGACTATCACCAGCGGATTTATGACCTGGCCCGTGAAGGCGCGAGTCAGATTGCAGCGCGCTTTGAAGCGGATATCGACGAGGGCCGCGTGAGCCTCGATGACCTGTTTGACCGCAATTACCAAACCATTCCCAACACCAGCCCGGCCAAATACCAGACCCGCTTCGATCGCTATGCCGATCGGGTCTTGCCGGCGATCCAGGAACCCTTGCTGCCGCGTCATGAAGGCCTGGTGTTCGCCATCGCCTGTACGCAGCAGGGCTATGTGCCGACCCACAACAAGGTCTTCAGCCAACCACTGACCGGTGATGCCCAGGTCGATACCTTGCAGAACCGCACCAAACGCAAATTCGCCGACCGCACCGGTATCCGCTGCGGCAGTCACCAGCAGGCCGTACTGCTGCAAACCTACACCCGCGACACCGGTGAACTGATGCACGACCTCTCGGTGCCGATCATGCTCAAGGGCCGGCATTGGGGTGGTTTGCGCTTGGGCTATAAACCGGAAAAATCTCGTTGAGCCGTTTTGCATACACCCCTCCCTGTAGGAGCTGTCGAGTGCAACGAGGCTGCGATCTTTTGATCTTGCCCTTTCCCAGAGGCTGAACACACGCATTAGGTCGGGCAAAGCCTACGGCAAGATCAAAAGATCGCAGCCTCGTTGCACTCGACAGCTCCTACAGGGGAATGCGTGCACTAGTCGCGATGAATCTGAGGAATGCAGGGCTGTCTGGCTGGCGCAATTGAAGGTCGACACACCCGACAGCCTGCATTGAACCGCAGGCTAGTGAATCTGATGCATGCGCAGGTTCAGGTCGTCGACCACCCGCGCCCAATCCGCGTCTTCACGCAATTGTTCTTTCAGGAAGCCTGCTTGCTGCGGGGTCCAGAACTCGGCATCGATGAGTTTCTTGTCGTCGGCCAGGGGTGAATGACTGGCAATGAAATCGTCGATGGCCTTCTCGCTGGAGTCCAGGCCGAGTTGGTCGAACAAACCTTTCAAGTCATGTGTCGGTGAATCCATGTTCATCTCCTTGCGGGTCGCGTCGAGTGCGAGATCTGAGGGGCGGCTTCAATACCTCTGAGAGAGCCGCGCTTCAGGAGTTCGATGGCGATGTTCAAAAGCAGAAGTGAGCATAGACTGCAAACCGACTATCAGGCTTTCAATGCACCTTCATCGACGGCAACCTTCAGCGCCTTGGCGGCATCCTGGGCGGCAACGGCGGCGACGTCCGAGGTCTTGAACCAGCGATCCTTCTCGACCTGGTGATACGTCACGGTGGTCAGCGGTGGTTTGGCGCGCATGACAATGACTGCCTGGAATTCGCCTTCGACCTCTCTGGCTTCGCCCCGGATAAAAAATTCACCGATATCAAATTCCGTCACGTAGCCGCCTTCCCTTGAAAATATTCTGTTGTTTTGAACGCCGCCCACCCTGGGGACGGATTTCATTGGTCGGGCAGTATGGCAGTAGTTGCATGCCGGCGGCTGAGTTAAGTCGCCGGCGTGACGAAGCGTCTATGGAAATGAACGTGGCGGGACCGTCAACCGCGTAACTCGAGGGAGCGGGCAAGGGCGCAGGCTTCGTTATGATTGCCGCGGAAACCTCTGACGCGGCCGGTGGAAGTTTCTTTGATATGAAAAAAGGCATTGCCGGCCAGAATGACCTGAAAGCGTGGCCGGGCGAGCTCTTCAGGGTAGTATTCATGCGGTTGAAACATCCCTGGGGGTAGTGTCCTCGAACTGTACGTATTGGGCGCCGGAGGGTGAGCAAAATGTGTCAGCGTGCACATATGAAGTCCTTTTCGTTGTTTTACCGACGTGCGTACGTGGTTTTGGGTAGTCTCGATGAGCATCGCTGCTCTAGAATCACCGTCAGTGTTTGGCGATCGATGTTCATCTAAAGCAATTTTTTGCTGGCGATATGTCGGAAAAGTGCTTTTTTTAAAGAGTTTTTTCCCTAAAGTTGGTAGTCCCGTTTTTCTGGCCGTCGGAAGGGCTTTTTCCTTCAACCTCTGACGAACGCCAGGCAAGACGACGTGAGTGTTGTTCCAGTAGTCTTCTCAAGCCTCGCGATGGATGAGCCCTCTGCTCGTTCCAGGATTTCAACCCGGGCCTTTTTGTAACACCTTCGGCATTGCCGCTTTTTTCTGCTGTGCGCTGTTTTCCTGCGTGCAGCATCATTTTCAGATGTGGGGATGTTTCCTTGGCAGTAAGTAATCTCGATATGCATGCTTTGTTCGTGCTGGGTGATTTGCGCGCAAAGCTGGTTAAACAGTTCCAGTCACGTTTTGTTTACATCACCGAACAGAACGCTGAAGGCATTTATATTGCCGAGATCGACACCGAAGAGGCGCTGGTGGTTGATGACAAGCCAGGGCTTAAGCTCAAGGTCGGCGATCATTTCAGCGCCTCTGTATTGCCCAGTCGCGAAGGCGGCAAGCTGGACATCAAGTTCCGCGAAATCAAACTGACGGTTTACGGCCTGGGTGATTACGCGTTCGTCACCACCGCTGATGGCCACGGGATCGTGTTCAAGGAAGGTCATAGCGTGGTGATGGTGTTCGCCGCTCACCAACAGCTGCAGGAAGGCCTGACCAAAACCCTGAAAGCCGTGACCGCCAAGGCTGCCAAGTGGCGCAAAGGGGAACTGGTCACCTTCAAGGCCAGCGAATAATGACCCTGACCCGCGCCGACTTCCACGAACAGAACCAGGCCAGTGCGCAAGCCGAAGCCCAGCGCCTGTTCGAGCAGAAGGCTGTTTTGCAAGGTGCATGGCTGGGTTGGGTGGCGTCACAGATCTATACGTTGCGTCCGGCGGAATACGCCAGCATGGTACGAAGAGCGTTGGCGCGCTTGCAGGAACCTCCCGAAAACTGATTGACCTCCCTCGAAAGCAGGAACCTCTACTACAGTCAGTTGACTGAGTATTCAGAGGCTTTGCGGTCTTCTGCCAGGCCATCCTGCTATTGCTGTGAACAGCACGAGGTGCAAAAGCATGAACGGATTTCGACGGTTACTGGCCGCTACCCTGGCCACTTTCGGATTGTTGGCTTCACCCGTTCCGGTGTTCGCTGCCCAGGCGCCGATCCACTTCGCCGACCTGAACTGGGAAAGCGGCAGCCTGATCACCGATATCCTGCGGATCATTGTCGAGAAGGGCTACGGGCTACCGACCGATACGTTGCCGGGGACGACCATCACCCTGGAGACCGCACTGGCCAACAATGACATTCAGGTGATTGGCGAAGAATGGGCTGGTCGCAGTCCGGTCTGGGTCAAGGCTGAGGCCGAAGGCAAAGTCGCGAGTCTCGGCGATACGGTCAAGGGCGCCACCGAGGGTTGGTGGGTGCCCGAATATGTGATCAAGGGCGACCCGGCGAAAGGCATCAAGCCGCTGGCGCCGGGCCTGCGCAGTGTCAGCGACCTGCCGAAATACAAGGACGTGTTCAGAGATCCGGAAACCCCGGGCAAGGGACGCTTCCTCAACAGCCCAATCGGCTGGACGTCGGAAGTGGTCAACAAACAGAAACTCAAGGCGTATGGGCTGGACGACAGCTATGTGAATTTCCGCAGCGGTTCCGGCGCAGCGCTGGATGCGGAGATCAGTTCTTCGATTCGGCGCGGCAAACCGGTGCTGTTCTATTACTGGTCGCCAACTCCGTTGCTTGGCCGCTTCAAACTGGTTCAGCTCGAAGAGCCGCCGTTCGACGCCGATGCCTGGAAAACCCTGACAGACGCCGACAATCCAAATCCGAAACCGACTCGCTCGCTGCCCTCGAAGCTGTCCATTGGCGTGTCCGCGCCATTCCAGAAACAGTATCCGCAGATTGCCGAGTTCTTCACCAAGGTCGATTTGCCAATCGATCCATTGAACAAGGCGCTGGCCGAGATGAGCGTAAAACACACTCCGCCACGGCAGGCGGCGCAGGCGTTCATGAAGGCGCACCCGGACGTGTGGCAGGCCTGGGTGCCCAAGGAAGTGGCCGACAAGGTGTCTGCAGAATTGAAGTAAAGGGTGGGCCATGGCGGTGCAAAGTCATCGATCAGCGCTGATGGCAGTCCGCCATTGCTGACGAATACCCTTACAAAATCGTTCAAGGAAGTTCATTCTGCTGCGACATTTCACGCTGGAAGTCCGAAACATGAGCCTATTGATCGCGCAATGGATGGCTGCCATCTTCCTGTTGATCAGCCTGATCCACCTGTACTGGGCGGCAGGTGGCACGTTGGGTAGCGAGGCGGCGGTCCCGCGAATATCCGCAGAGGGCGGCGCGCAATCCAGGCCGGCCTTCAAACCTTCAGGCTTTGCCACGTTGCTGGTGGCGGTCGGGTTGCTGCTGATTGCGATGCTGGTGTGCTTGCGAGTCGGTCTGTATCTGCCGACGGTGAATCACTGGTCGCTGCAATGGGTGATCAGCGCGATTGCGATGCTGATGTTCGCCAGGGCGATCGGCGATTCGCATCTGATGGGGTTCTTCAAACAGGTGAAGGATTCGAAGTTTGCCCGGCTCGACACCTGGGCTTATTCGCCGTTGTGCGTGGTGTTGGGGGCTGGATTGTTGGCAGTTGCCTGGATCTGATCTGAGGTAATGCAAGATCAAAAGATCGCAGCCTCGTTTCACTCGACAGCTCCTACATGGGTTATGCATTCCCCTGTAGGAGCTGTCGAGTGAAACGAGGCTGCGATTTTTTTCGCGATTAACTCCCGCTTTCCGTGCGCCGACTGCTCACCTCGGCCGGCACATCATCCCCCGCCATACGCTTGCGAAACAGCGCCGCCCGCGCCAGCAGCAACGTGGTCACCGGCACCGTAATCGACAACAGAATCGGAATCAGCCAGGCATGCAACACCGGCCCGGACTTGAGTGCCGAAAAGTAAATGATCGAGGCCAGCGCCACACACCAGGCGCCCAAGGTCGACGCCAGCGCCGGCGGGTGCATACGCTGGAAGTAGTCCTTCATCCGCACCAGGCCAATGGCGCCGATCAGCGCAAACAGACTGCTGAGCACCAGCAGGAGCGCCACTGGAATTTCAACCCACAGAGGCAGTTCTGCGCTCATTCGATCACCTCGCCACGCAGGAGGAATTTCGCCAGGGCAAACGAGCCGACGAAGCCGAACAGCGCAATCAGCAGCGCCGCCTCGAAGTAAGTGTCACTGGCATAACGAATGCCCAGCGCCAGCATCATCAGCATCGCGATGATGTACAGGTAATCCAGCGCCAGAACCCGGTCCTGGGCCGACGGCCCCTTGAACAGCCTGATCAGGGTCAGAATCATCGCCAGCGAAAAGATGAACAGGCTCAGCAGGATTGCGTTCGACAGCAAGGCGCTCATTCGAAGATCTCCATCAAGGGGCGCTCGTAGGTCGCCTTGAAGTGCTGCATGAACAGCGCTTCGTCATCCAGATCGAAGACGTGCAGCAACAAAATGCTGCGGTCCAGCGCCAGTTCCGACCACACGGTGCCGGGAATCACCGTGCAGATCATCGACAACGCGGCCAGGCCATTGGCGTCACGCAAGTCCAGCGGTACCTTGATGAAGTGTGAACGCGGTGGACGGCGACCGGCGTTGAGCACGCTCCAGGCCACGGCGAGGTTGGACACCACCACATCGCGACCGACAAGAAAGAACAAACGCACAATCACGCCCGGCCGACGAATACGAATCGGCAGTGGCCGCAGCTTGCGCATCATCAAAGGCGCGCAGAACCCCAGCACCGCGCCCAGCAGCAGATTGCCGGGACTCATCGACAGGTTCAGCACCAGCCACAGCAACCACAGGGCCAGCGACAACCAGGGAGCAGGAAACAGACGCTTCATGGTGTGACCTCCGCTACCGCGGCTTTGGCTTCCGGGCTTGGAATCGCACGGGTGCCGAGCACCGCCATCACGTATTGTTGCGGGTTGTTCAAGGCTTGGGCGGCCGCCTGGGTGTAGCGCAGCAGCGGTTCAGCCTTGAAGGTCAGCGCAATGCTCAAGCCTAGCAACGCAATGATCGGCACACATTCGAAACGTCGCAGCAACGGCGACGGCCGCTCCTCGGGTGTCCAGAAACGCTGGATGCCCAAGCGCGAGAACGCGATCAACGATGCCAGCCCGGACAGTATCAACAACGCGAGCAAGCCCCATGCCGCGTTCGAAACCGGCTCATCGCTGCCATTGCCCAGGCCCAGCGGATTGAGCAGGGCGCTGAGCAAGCCGAGTTTGCCAATGAATCCCGAGAGCGGCGGCATGCCGATGATCAGCAGCGAGCAGGCAATGAAGCTCAACCCGAGGAACGCCATGGTCCAGGGAATCACCTGGCCGACCACGGCTTTCTGTTCGTCATCGAGGTTGATGCCTTTGGGCGGCTGCAAGGATTCCATCGGTCGCGGCAGATCGCCGTCATCGAACAACGGCATTTCATTGGCCGAACGCGAACGCTCGATCAACTCGGCCAACAGGAACAACGCGCTCAACGCCAGGGTCGAGCTGACCAGGTAGAACAGCGCCGCGCCGATCAGGTTCGGCTGGGCGAAACCGATGGCCGACAGCAGAATCCCGGCAGACACCAGAATACTCAGGCTGGCCAGGCGCTCGAGTCGTTGTGCGGCCAGGATCGCGACGGCGGCGCAGACGATGGTCGCCATGCCGCCGTAGATCAGCCAGTCGCCGCCAAAGTACGCCGAGGCGCCGGCCTGGCCGGAAAACAGCAAGGTCCACAGACGCAGCAAGGTGTAGACGCCGACCTTGGTCATGATCGCGAACATCGCCGCCACCGGCGCGCTCGCCGCGGAATAGGCCGGCACCAACCAGAAGTTCAGCGGCCACATCCCGGCCTTGGCCAGGAACGCCACGGCCAGAATCCCTGCGCCGGCATGCAGCAGGCCACGATCGGCTTCCGGCACCAGCGGGATTTTCAGCGCCAGGTCAGCCATGTTCAGAGTGCCGGTGACGCCGTAGATCAGCGCCGCGCCGATCAGAAACAGTGACGAGGCCAGCAGGTTGATCGAGATGTAATGCAGCCCCGACGACACCCGCGACCGACCCGAACCATGGAGCATCAGGCCATAAGAGGCCGCCAGCAACACTTCAAAAAACACAAACAGGTTGAACAGGTCCGCCGTCAGGAACGCGCCATACAGGCCCATCATCTGAATCTGGAACAGCGCGTGGAAACTCGAACCGGCGCCGTCCCAACGGGCCATGGCGAACAGCAGGGCGCTGACGCCGATGATCCCGGTCAGCACCAGCATCAGCGCCGACAGTCGATCGACCACCAGCACGATACCGAACGGCACTTGCCAGTTGCCCGGCAGGTACACGCCGATGGAGCCGGGGACACCCATCTCCTGGGTCCATTGCAGCAACAGCACCGCGATGCCCAGTCCCACCAGGCTGGAAAACAGGTTGATCTTGGCCTTCAGCGGACGGTGTTTCTCGCCCAGCATCAGCATCACGGCGGCGGTCAGCAGCGGCAGCAGAATCGGTGCAGCGATCAGGTGCGGCATCAGATTCATTCTTTAGGCTCCCGGCCATCCACATGGTCGGTACCGGTCAGGCCCCGGGAAGCCAGCAGCACCACCAAAAACAATGCGGTCATGGCGAAGCTGATCACGATGGCGGTCAACACCAGCGCTTGCGGCAGCGGGTCGGTGTAGTGCAACAGATTCTGCGGCACGCCGTCCTTGATGATCGGCTCCTTGCCGATAAACAGGCTGCCCATGCTGAAGATGAACAGATTGACGCCGTAGGACAGCAGGCACAGGCCCATCACCACCTGAAACGTCCGTGGCCGCAGGATCAGCCAGACCCCGGACGCGGCCAGCACGCCGATGGCGATTGCGATGACTTCTTCCATCAGACGGTTCCTTGCGTGGCGACGGATCGAGGCAGGGCAGCGGTCTTGTGACCCCGTACCGATTGGTGAGCGAGGGCGGTGAGGATCAACAGGGTCGAACCGACCACCACGGCGTACACGCCAATGTCGAAGAACATCGCACTGGCGATGTGAATGTCGCCGAATACCGGCAGTTCGAAATGCCAGGTGTGGGTGGTCAGGAACGGATACCCGACGGCCATCGCCCCGAGCCCGGTGACCGTGGCGAACAGCAGGCCGGTGCCCATCCAGCGCAGCGGTCGCAGGCTCATTTGCGCCTCGACCCACTGGGTGCCGGCGACCATGTATTGCAGGATGAACGCTACGGACATCACCAGACCCGCGACAAAACCGCCGCCCGGTTGATTGTGGCCGCGCATGAACAGGTAGACCGACACCACAAAGGCGATCGGCAACAGCAGGCGCACCAGCACCGCCGGTACCATCATGAACCCGAGCGCGGTGTCGCTGGCGTGACGCGGGTTGACCAGGTCGGTGACCACGTCGGGTGCCAGCAGACGTTGCTGGGCCGGCAATTGCAGGCTTTCTTTCGGAGGTCGGAAGCGTCGCAGCAGGGCGAATACGGTCAGGGCCACGGCCACCAGCACGGTAATTTCACCGAGGGTGTCGAAGCCGCGGAAGTCCACCAGCATCACGTTGACCACGTTGCTGCCGCCGCCTTCGGGCAGGGCACGGCTGAGGTAGAACGAGGAAATGTCGTTCGGCGTCTGGCGCGTCAGCATCGCGTAGGCTAGCAACGCCATGCCGCCACCGACCACGGTCGACAGCAGCAAGTCGCGGATACGGCGGGTGCGCGCCTTGCGCAGGCTGCTCGGTAGCGGCGACACCTCTTCGATCCGTCGAGGTAGCCAGCGCAAACCGAGGAGGATCAACACCGTGGTCACCACTTCCACGGCCAATTGCGTCAGCGCCAGGTCCGGCGCCGAGAACCAGACGAAGGTGATGCAGGTCATCAGGCCACAGACGCTGACCATGGTCAGGGCCGCGAGCCGGTGATACTTGGCCTGCCACGCCGCGCCGAGGGCGCAGGCAATCGCCAGCAGCCAGAGGGTCACGAATACGATCGAACCCGGAATCTTCGGCCGGTCGCCCCAGCTCAGGCTGCTGTGGAGCATCGGGATCAACCCGGCCAACACGGCCGCGAGCACCACCAGGAACAATTGGGTTTGCAGGCGCTTGGTGCTGATCCGCCGCTCGAGACGACGGGCCAGGCGCATCATGATCACCAGGCTGCGTTCGAACAGGCGCTTGCCGTTGAACCGGCCAATGATCGGCGGGTACTTGAAACGCCCGTGTTTGAGCTGATTGCGCAACAGCAGATAAAGCACGATGCCGCAGGACATGGCGATCAGGCTCATGATCATCGGCGCGTTCCAGCCGTGCCAGATCGCCAGGCTGTATTCAGGCAAGGTGCCGCCTACCACCGGCAGGGCCGCCGCGGCCAGCAACGGGCCGACCACCTGCGCCGGGAAAATCCCCACGACCAGGCAGGCGAATACCAACAATTCCACCGGCGCGCGCATCCAGCGTGGCGGCTCGTGTGGGGTGTGCGGCAAGTCGGTGGCGGTCGGGCCGAAGAACACATCGACGGTAAAGCGCAGCGAGTAGGCAACGCTGAAAGTGCCGGCGATGGTCGCGACGATGGGCAGCGTCATCTCGATCCAGGCCGTGGCATTGATGAACACGGTTTCGGCGAAGAACATTTCTTTGGAGAGGAAGCCGTTGAGCAGCGGCACGCCGGCCATCGAGGCGCTGGCGACCATGGCCAGGGTGGCGGTGAACGGAATCAGCTTGATCAGGCCGCTGAGCTTGCGGATGTCCCGGGTGCCGCTTTCGTGGTCGATGATCCCGGCGGCCATGAACAGCGAAGCCTTGAACGTGGCGTGGTTGAGAATGTGAAACACCGCGGCCACAGCGGCCAGCGGACTGTTCAGGCCCAGCAGCAGGGTGATCAGGCCCAGGTGGCTGATGGTCGAGTAGGCCAGCAGCCCCTTGAGATCGTTCTGGAACATCGCGCAGTACGCGCCGAGCAACAGGGTGCAGGCACCGGCGCCGCTGACGATGTAGAACCATTCTTCACTGCCGGACAGCGACGGCCACAGCCGTGCGAGTAGAAACACCCCGGCCTTGACCATGGTCGCCGAGTGCAGGTAGGCCGAAACCGGTGTCGGCGCCGCCATGGCGTGGGGCAGCCAGAAGTGGAAGGGGAATTGCGCGCTTTTGCTCAGGGCGCCGATCAGGATCAGGGGTAGCAGAATAGGGTAGAGGGCGTGTGCGCGAATCAGATCGCCGGCGGCCAGGACCTTGTCCAGGTCATAGCTGCCGACCACATGGCCGAGCAACATGACCCCCGCCAGCAAGCACAAACCGCCTGCGCCGGTGACCATCAGCGCCATATAAGCACCGCGTCGCGCATCGGCGCGGTGGTGCCAGTAGCCGATCAACAGGAATGAAAAGAGGCTGGTCAGCTCCCAGAAAAACACGATCTGGATCAGGTTGCCGGAGATCACCAGCCCGAGCATGGCGCCCATGAACGCCAGGAAAAACGCGAAGAACCGCGGCACCGGATCGTCCGGCGACATGTAGTAGCGGGCGTACAACGAAACCAGCGTGCCGATGCCCAGCACCAGCATCGAGAACAGCCAGGCGAACCCGTCCATGCGCAGGACGAAGTTCAGGCCAAGGCTGGGCAACCAGAAAAATTCTTCGCGGATCACGCCGCCATCGGCGATTTGCGGGTACAGCAGGGCGACCTGAATGGTGCCTATCAAGGCAACCAGACCCGCCAACAAAGATTCGGTGTTACGCGCGTTGTGCGGCAGCAAGGCTGCCAGACAGCTGCCGATAAAAGGCAGAAGCAGTAGAACTATCAGGGACATAGGCTTCTAATCTGCGGAAGTTTGTGAAGCATCATACGTGCCAGCTCTCGGATCACCAAACGCCAAGCTGTCGCAGAATCCTACAAGGTAGACGGAAAAAACCTGATTCACATTGTTTCAAAGTTCTGTATGCCGCAGGTCTGGCCCCTTCGCGAGCAGGCTCGCTCCCACAGGGGAATGCATTCCAAATGTGGGAGCGAGCCTGCTCGCGAAGGCGATCTACCAGACGCTACAGATCTTGAAGCTTAACCCTGTGTTTCCCGCTCCAGCTCTTCCTCAGCTGCAACAGCCTTACCCTTGGTCTTCAACTCACTGACAATCACCGCCGCCACAATCAACCCCGCACCCACCAGCGCAATCGCCGGCAACCGCTCCCCGGCAATCCTTCCGACAATCCCGGCCCAAACCGGCTCACCCGCATAAATCAACGTCGCCCGGGTCGGCGAAACGCTCTTCTGCGCCCAGTTCATCGCCACCTGAATCGCCGCACTGGCCGCGCCCAACCCCAGCGCGCTGCATAACAGCAGCCAGGAGAAGTCCGGAATACTTTCCTGAGTCGGCACCACCATCAAAAACGCCAGCGCCGAGGTGACCGCCAATTGCACCACCGTCACCCGACGCACATCGACCTGGCCGGCATACGTGCTGATCAGAATGATCTCCGCCGCAATCGCCACGGCGCTGATCAACGTGGCAATTTCACCCGGGCTGAAATTGAAAGAAGCACCGGCCGGTCCCGACAGCAACATCAACCCGGTAAACGCCAACATGATCCCGATGCTCGGCATCAACCCCGGACGCCGCCCCAGCACCAGCCATTGCAGCAACGGCACGAAGGGCACGTACAACGCGGTAATAAACGCCGACTGACTGCTGGGAATGCTCTGTAACCCGACGGTCTGCAAACCATAACCGAGCATGATCGCCACGCCGATAAAAGCCCCGGCCTTCAATTCGAATAGGGTCAGGTCTCGCAGGTGTCGCCAGGAAAACAGCGCAACAATGATCGCCGCCGCGGCAAAGCGCAGACCGACGAAGAACATCGGCCCGCTGACGGTCATCGCATGCTGCACCAGCAAGAAGGTGCCGCCCCAGACCATGGTGATCAGCACCAGCACGCACTCGGCCTTGCTGAACCGCGAGAAACGGGAGGAAGTGTGAGGGGTATTCACCGACGTCATGACCTTGCGCGCTACCTGAGGGGGACGCACAATGCGCCGAATGTTGCGCAGTATACTGCCCAGCCCCATCGAGTGAGCAATATAGTGCACAAAGATTCCACGCAACGGACTTCGGTCCTTCAGCACGTCAGCCAAAACGTTCGACGCTTGCGCCACGCCGCCGACATGAGCCAGGCGACGCTGGCGGAAAAATCCGGGGTCAGCCGCCGGATGCTAGTGGCCATCGAGGCCGGCGAGAAGAACGTCAGCCTGACCACCCTCGACCGCGTGGCCGAAGCGCTGGACGTGGCGTTCAGCGACCTGATCCAGGCCCCGGATGCCCGTGACCCGAGCCGCATCAACGAAGTGGCCTGGGCCGGGACGATTCCTGGCAGCAAAGCCGTTTTACTGTCCAAAGCCACGGCTACCCGTGAGGTGGAACAGTGGGAGTGGTGTCTGCAACCGGGGGAAATTTACCCGTCGCAACCGGACGCCGAGGGCTGGAGTGAGCAGATCTATGTGTTCGAAGGCTGCCTGACGCTGATGCTCGGTGACACGCCACAGGAAATCGCTACCGGCGAGTTCTACATGTTCGCCAGCAACCAGCCCCACGCCTATCGCAACGATGGGCCTGTGGCGGCGCGGTTTGTGCGAAATGTGGTGATCTGACCTACCGTTCATCCGATATGAGTCCATACCTGTTATTTCTGACAGTAGACAATTACCTGACGCGAAGGCCAAATCGATGCAGCACTGTCAGGTGCTGTAATGATTGTTGTCGTGTGTGGCGATGATCTTCTAGCTCGAACTAAGGAGAGTTGAGAGGTGACTTATGAACTGAAAGAGATCCGCATTAATTCGGAGTTGTTGGCGCCCACAATCCTTCAGGCAGAAGGGTCGATTATTTACAGAGAAGCGGTAAAAAATGGAGGTACGATCCGGGTGCCAGTCATTTCACAGGCTCGGGTCGGCGACATACTAACTGTTTGGCTGAGGGCTTACGGTACATGGTCTACGGATCTGGAATTTAACGAGATTAACCTGGGCAAACCATTGGATGTTAACGTGCGATACCTTTCTTTTTCCCAAGGGAACTCAGCAGTTGTCAGTTATTCGTTGCAGCAAGGTGAGGACAAGTTACCTTCACCAGAGACGAGTTATGAACTGAAAGACTGATCGTCCACTCAGGCGATTGGCTGCACCCTTCGCCGATCCAGCCCATAACAGTGAGCTTGATGACAGGTTCTGTCCGGCGAATTTCGATTTGCTATTGAGTCATCTGGATCGGCTTTTTCGTTGATTGGATACTGCCAGGCACTACTGTCCGCCTATCAACAGCTAACAAACAGTTTGTTGTTTTTCTGTAGGTGAAACCTCTCAAGATAGTTCGGTAACCTGTTGATATTGTGTAACTCCTTTTCAGGCATGACTTCTGCAATAGGCTCTGGGTACTCACCCGAAACCCCGGAGTCGGCCCATGACAGCCTCTGCCCAACCCTCTCGCACCGCCCACGTGATCCGCTCGGACGCCGAAGCCATCGCTGTCGCTCACAAGCTCGCCGCCCGCTTCGCCATTGAGGCCAGTGTCCGCGACCGTGAGCGACGCCTGCCAGTCGCCGAACTCGACGAATTCTCCGCCAGCGGCCTCTGGGGCATCACCGTTCCCAAGGAGTACGGCGGCGCCGGCGTTTCCTACGTGACCGTCGCGGAGGTGATCAAGATCATTTCCGCTGCCGACTCATCCCTCGGCCAGATTCCGCAAAACCACCTCGGCGTACTCGACATCCTGCTGCAAACCGCCACCGAAGAGCAGAAGCGTTACTACTTCGGCAAAGTCCTGCAGGGCTATCGTTTCGGCAACGCCTTCTCCGAATCCAACAGCAAAAACGCCGGGGCCTTCGAAACCCGAATCCGTTTCGATAAAGACACCGCGCAAATCGATGGCGAAAAGTTCTACTGCACCGGCGCCTTGTTCGCGCACATCGTGCCAGCGGTGGCGGTCGATGAAGAGAACAAGGCCTTTATCGCCTTCATCGAGCGTGACACTCCCGGCTTGACCGTTATCGACAGCTGGGACGGTTTCGGCCAGCGCACCACGGCCAGCGGCGGTGTCACCCTGAACGCGGTGAAAGTCCCGCTCAGTGCGGTGATCCCGGCCCACAAGGCCTTCGACGAACCCACCGCCGACGGCCCGATTTCACAAATCATTCAGGCTGCCGTGGACACCGGCATTGCCGTCGGCGCCCTGGAAGAAACCAAACGCTACGCCCGCGAAGCCCGACCATGGATCGACAGCGGACAGGATCACGGCTGGCAGGACCCGTTCAGTATCGCTGCGATCGGCGACCTTGAATGGCGGGTCCACGGCACCGAAGCGATCCTCAAAAAGGCCGGTCGCGCCATTGACCATGCCTTGCTCAACCCCAACGAAGACACGGTGGCCCGCGCTTCGGTGGTGGTCGCCCAGGCCAAAGTGCTATCGGCCGAGATCGCCTTGCTTGCCAGCAGCAAACTCTTCGAGCTGGCCGGCACTCGCTCGGTGCTCGGCAAGTACAACCTCGATCGCCACTGGCGCAACGCCCGGACGCACACCTTGCACGATCCGGCACGCTGGAAATACCACCTGATCGGCAATTATCTGCTCAACGGCGTGAAGCCTGCGCGCCACGCCTGGAACTGAGGAGCCCACCATGAACGCTTTGACTCAACCGATTGTTGCCGGGCAGACCCTGGCCAAAAGTCAGCATGATTTGCATAACGCTCGCAGCGTGCTTGATGCGACGTTGCGTTTCGTCCGGCAGCAGGCCCAAGCCACGGATGATCCTTACGTCATCAGCCGCTTCGGCGATTTGCACATCCGCATCGAAGTCGCCGCCGCGCTGCTCGAACGCGCCGAAGACTTTCTGAACAGCGTTGATGACGACACGGAAATCAGCGTCGCTATCGCCGAGTCGCACCTGGCCAGCGCCGACGCGCTAAATGCCGTCAGCAACGCTGAATTCGAACTCACCGGCCAACGCAGCGCATTGCCTGGATCGCTGGAGGATCCGTTGCGCTGGAAACTCCACCTGATCGGTAACTTCCGCCTCAACGGTATCCATCCTCCAAGCTTACGGAGTGCGGTTTGATGGCCCGTGAAATTCGACTCAACGCGTTTGACATGAACTGCGTCGGTCACCAGTCGCCAGGTTTGTGGGCGCATCCGCGGGATCGCTCCTGGCAGTACAAGGATCTGGAGTACTGGACCGATCTGGCGAAAACCCTCGAACGCGGCAAGTTTGACGGTTTGTTCATCGCCGACGTGTTGGGCATCTACGACGTCTACAACGGTAATGGTGACGCGGCGATCCGTCAGGCGGCGCAAGTGCCGGTCAACGATCCGCTGCAATTGATTCCGCCGATGGCGCTGGTCACCGAGCATCTGGGGTTCGGCCTGACCGCCTCGCTGTCCTTCGAACACCCGTATCCGTTCGCCCGACGCCTGTCGACGCTCGACCATCTGACCAAGGGCCGCGCCGGCTGGAACATCGTCACCTCTTATCTGGAAAGCGGTGCGAAGAACCTCGGCCAGAAAAACCAGACCGAACACGACGCCCGTTACGACTTCGCCGAAGAGTACCTGGAGGTTTGCTACAAACTCTGGGAAGGCAGTTGGGAAGAGGGCGCCATCCTGCGCGATCGTGAACGGCGGATCTTCAGCGACCCGAGCAAAATCCACGAGATCCGGCACGTCGGTAAGCACTTTCAGGTGCCGGGCATTCATCTTTGCGAACCTACGCCGCAACGCACGCCGGTTCTCTATCAGGCTGGCGCATCGAGTCGCGGCAAGCAATTCGCGGCTGAGCATGCCGAGTGCGTGTTCGTCGCTGCGCCGTCGAAAGTGCTGCTGAAGAAAACCGTTGCCGACATCCGTCGTCGCGCTGCCGAGGCCGGCCGCGATCCGTCGAAGATTCTGATCTTCAACCTGCAAACCGTGATCCTTGGCGAGACTGATGCCAAGGCCAAGGCCAAGTTCGAGGAATACAAAACCTGGGTCAGTTACGAAGGGGCAATGGCGCTGATTTCGGGCTGGACCGGGATTGATTTCAGCCAGTTCAAACCGGATGAACCGCTCAAGCATGTGCACACCAACGCGATTCAATCGGCGGTGGAAGCGTTTTCCACGGCGGACCCGAACAAGGTCTGGACCCCCAACGAACTGGCTGACTGGGTGGGCATCGGCGGTTTTGGTCCGTTGTTTGTCGGCAGCCCCGAGACCGTCGCCGATTTGCTGCAGGAGTGGGTCGAGGAGACCGATGTGGACGGCTTTAACCTGGCCTATGCATTGACTCACGAAACCTTCATCGACGCCGTGGAATTACTGGTGCCGGAGTTGCAGAAGCGTGGGGTGTACAAGACCGAATACGCGCCGGGGACCTTGCGCGAGAAGTTGTTCGGGGAACGGGCGAGATTGCCGGAGATCCATCCGGGAGCGGGTTATCGAGACCTGGCGGCGTTGCGGCAGCAGGAAAAGAAAGTGGCGTCCGCATAGAAGACTCGAACACCACACAAATCCCCTGTGGGAGCGAGCCTGCTCGCGAAGAGGCCGGCAAATTCAACATTGATGCTGACTGATCCACCGCTTTCGCGAGCAGGCTCGCTCCCACAGGGGACGGTGGTGTTTTACAGATCTCAGCCCAGCGGACCACCGCACGCTTTTGCCCATGAACAGGAGGTCAATCCCATGAGCGTGCACGAACTCAAACGTCCGCCAATCGCGGACATCACCGAGTGGCGAGTGGAAGTGCCCCAGGCGTTGGAGCAATTGCGCCACTGGGCTCAGGTCAGCCCCTTGCAACCGGCCTTGCGCCACAAACGCCATGGCCAGTGGTTCGTCTGGCGCTGGATCGATGCCTTGCGCGATGTCGAGCGTTTGGCCGACGGGTTGAGTCAGCAAGGATTCACAAAAGAATCGCGTCTGGTGTTGAGCGGCGCCTTCGAGCCGAATCTATTGCTGCTGGCCCTGGCATCGCAACACATCGGCGGTGAGTTGCTGACCTTCCCGGATAACCTCGACCCCGAATCACTGCACAAAAATCTATGGCGCAGCCGTCCCACTCACGCGTTCGTCCAGGACCGACAGACCCGACAACACTGGCTCAACGAAGGCCAGTCGCTGCTGAACTTCGCTGATCTGCTCGGTCCGGTTGAACTCCCGCAACGCCTGAACCGCTGGGCACAAGGCAAGCCATTGTGGAGTGAAGAGGGCACCCAATGGCAGGCCGGCCTCAGCGTTTTGCTCGAGCATTGGCTGACCAGCGGCCAATCATTGGCCTTCCCGGAAAGCCCCGACAGTGCCAGCCGCGACCGTCGTGAAGTGGCACCCTCGGGATTGCTGTTATCGGCCGAGCGCCTGCAATTGCTGGCCGCCGAAATCGACAGCCGTCTCGCCCCACAAGGCACCTGGCGGCGACGCCTCTGCGACTGGGCCATCGCCCACCCGGAAAAAGGCCTGCAACGCCTGATCAAAAACCGCGTTCGCGGACGGCTGGGTTTTCAAAACCTGCATTTCATCTGGCAAGCCACGCGCGCCCCCGACGCGCAACCTGCGCCTGCCTGGCTATCCGAATTCAAACGGGACATCGCATGAGCTCGACCGATTCCATCCTGCAAGTCAGCGGTATTCCTCTGTCCTACTTTGGTACTGCTTGATGAACCTTCCATGGTTTGGCGCCTATTATCGTCCAAGAGATTTTTGAGATGAAACACTGAGCAGTGAGAACGCCATGACTGAAACCCAAAGCGGACAGGCCACCGACGCCATCCGCCACGCGGACATCCTGATCGTCGGCGGCGGCCTCAGCGGCGCAATGCTGGCGGCGCAGTTGCTGCGCCTGCCGGGCAAACGCCAGGTGCTGGTGATCGAACCCCGCGCCGAACTGGGACGGGGCGAGGCGTATAGCGCGGTCGAATTGGGCCATACGCTCAACGGCAATGCGGCGCGGATGAGCGTCGACCCGGACAACGCCGACGACCTGACCCAATGGCTGGCCGAGTACATCGCGGCCGGCGGCTGGCCGGAGTCTGACGAGCAACATGTGCCGGTCAGCGAATTGTTCCCGCCGCGGGGGATTTTCGGCCTGTACGTGCAGCAGCGGCTGGCCGAAGCGCGAGCGGTGGGGGCGTTGAATGGGTCAACGGTCGAGCATGTGCGGGCCGAGGTCGTTGACCTGCAAACCCGAGACGATTCTGTGTTGCTGACGTTGAGTGACGGGCAGCACTTGCAGGGCGCTTATGCGGTGTTGGCCACGGGGATGTTTCCCGCCGCGCGTACGCCACAGACCGAGTCCAGCGGCTTGAACGCGGCGGCACTTGATCCGTGGGATGTCACCGCCATGCAACAGCTCGATCCGCAGTCGACCGTGCTCATCATCGGTTCGGGCCTGACCATGGTCGATGCCGTGGTGTCGCTGGAACAGGCCGGGCATCGCGGGCCGATCGAAGTGTTTTCCCGACATGGCTTGCTGCCTCACGTGCGTCGGCAACCTCCGGCCTGGGCAGACTTTCTCGCCGAGGATCAGAGCATTCGCACACCGCGACAGCTGGTGCGCGAACTGCGTCGGCATTGCCGGGACGCCATCGCTCAAGGCATCGACTGGCAGGCGCCGCTCGACACGGTGCGGGCGCATATCGGCCGCTTGTGGAATCAGGCAACGGATGTGCAGCGTCGACAGTTTGTGCGACATGTGCGGCCGTGGTGGGAAAGCCATCACCACCGCTCGCCGCCGTTGAGTGCCGAACTGGTGGAGCGATTGCACAAGGAAGGGCGGTTGCGGATTCAGGCGGCGTCGTTCAAAGGGTTGGAGCCTTCCTCGGGCGGTGAAGTCAGTATCCGCATCCGTCGTCGGGGTGAGGCAGAAACCACCGTTGTCAGCGGCGCGGCATTGATCAATTCCAGCGGCATCGAATACGACTGGCGGCGGGTCGCCCGACCGCTGCCACAGCAACTGCTGGCCCGCGGACTTGTTCGGCCGGGGCCGTTGGCGCTGGGGATTGCGGCGGCAGTCGATGGCGCGGTGCTGGATGCAGATGCACACGTCGCCAGCCGTCTGTTCGCCATGGGGCCACCGTTGCGCGGCATCTGGTGGGAAAGCACCGCAGTGACTGACGTCGCGAGCCAGGCCAAGGCGCTCGCCGCTCGCCTGACAACAACGCCGGCCCTGTAGCAGCTGCTACAGATATCTCGAGTCTGTATTTCAACACTAAAGACAAGAAACCCCGGGGAGATCGGATCTACCCGGGGTTTGTTGTTTCAAGCGGCGCAACGCCGTTGATCAATAACGCTGATACTTCGACCCGAACTCAGGGCGGTTTTCAGCAACGTAGAGCTTGCTCACCTGGCTGTCTTTTTGATCAACACCGACGGTGTTCACGTTCAGTGTGGCCGGTTGACTGACTTTGGCCGCTGCAACGACCTGCGAGGTGGCGTGAGGGGAGGCGATGGCGGAGGTAGCGCCAAGAACCGAAAGGGCGAAACCAAGACCGATGATGCTTTTCATGATGGTGCTCCAGAGCGTGGGGAGAAGATGGGGCCACTGTAGTGCTGGAGCATCGCGATGAAAAAACACCCTGACGCATAGTTGTTATCGAGCGCGTTGATCCACTGTCAGCGGGGTGTGTTGTCGCTGAGCCAGCGCTGCTTGAGTTGTTCCAGACGCCCATCGCGGTTCATCTCGTCAAATGTCCCGAGGAATTGTCGGGGCTTTTGCGTCAGATCTCAGGACTTATGGCTGTGGCTTGACACAATCAACTGTGGGAGCGAGCTTGCTCGCGATGGCGGTGTGCCATTCAACATTGATGTTGATTGACAGGGCCTCATCGCGAGCAAGCTCGCTCCCACAGTTGATCCTCGTTGTGGGAAGGTTTTGATCAATACCGCTGATATTTCGAGCCGAACTCGGCGCGATTTTCCGCGACAACTACTCCACCGCGTACCGCAATGCTCGGGCTGACCAATGCCACACGTTCGCGCAGTTCTTGCAGACGGTCGGCACCGCCTTCGGCCACGCGATTCTCGATCAGACGATCGGAGCCGCCTTCCACCAGCAGTTGTTGAACCTGGCCAAGGGACGCAGCATTGCCGGTGTGGGCCGACGCCAGGCTCGACAGGCCGAGACCACTAACCAGTGCCAGACCGAGTGCCAGGGACGAGACTTTCGAGAAGTTGAACATGGGTAATTCTCCGTGCGTTTAGTTTGAGTGGGTCGGTAGCTGCTGCTATCCGGTGATCACAGTTAAACGCTCGGGTGTATCGGTGATGTGTGCTCGAACAAGCCGAAATCGGCGTCTGCGTATCTGTCGCGGGTTCTTATACAGACGGATACAAAACCCTATGAAAAAGTCTCCTCAGGTTCTGCTGGGGGAGCGCTTCATGATTCTGCGCCGAGCAATTCCACAGGGTAGGAGAACACGTAGCCTTCGCTGCGCACGGTTTTGATGTAGGTCGATTCCCGTGAGTCATCCATCAATCGCTGGCGCAGACGGCTGACCAGCAAATCAATCGAGCGGTCGAACAGGTCGGCGTCGCGACCCTGGGTCAGGTTGAGCAACTGGTCACGGCTGAGCACCCGTTGCGGGTGATCGAGGAACACCCGCAGCAGACGGTATTCGGCGCCACTGAGGGCCACCATCGTGCCGTCTTCGTCGAGCAAGTGCCGGGCGGTGGTGTCCAGGCGCCAGCGGCCGAAGCCCAGCAGCCGGCCGCTTTCGGTGATCAGCAGGTTGGGCGGCAACATCCGGGTGCGGCGCAACACGGCATTGATCCGCGCGAGCAATTCGCGGGCGGCGAAGGGTTTTGTCAGGTAGTCGTCGGCGCCCATTTCCAGGCCGAGGATGCGATCGGTTTCGTCGTTGCGTGCGGTGAGCATCAGGATCGGTGTGGCTTTGTGTTTGCCCGAGCGCAGTTCACGGCACAGCAGCAGGCCGTCATCGCCGGGCATCATGATGTCCAGCACGATCAGGTCCACCTGATTGGCTTCCAGAAAACTGCGCATCTGCCGGCCATCGGCGACCATGGTGGTTCGCAGTCCGTTCTTCTTCAGGTAATTGCCGACCAGCTCGCGAATCTCCCGGTCGTCGTCGACGATCAGGATGTGGTTCACATGTTCCATCGCTCAAGCCTCTTGTTGTTCGCTTTGTATCGCACTGTATCTCGCGCCCCCGGAGACACCTTACGCCTTATTAATTCCGGTTCTACGACACATGGCAGATACCTCGGGCCGATTAAATGGGTTCCATCGAGACAACACAGCTGCCTCGCAACCACCGCCCATTTGCAACCCTGAGGAAATCACCATGAACTGGAACAAACTGATTGCCGCCAGCTTCTTCGCGGTCCTGAACGTTGCAGCGTTTTCGGCCCATGCCGATGTTCAAGCTCCGTCGCAGACAACTTCTCACGGCACCCACCTGGATATCAAGAAAGTGGTTTCCGTCGTCGACAACGGCGGCGGCAATTGCGGCATTGTCGATGCTCGCCTGACCTACCTCGATTCCAGCGGCGCGCAGAAAGTCCTCGATTACAGCAAATTCGCAGAGTGCGGCAATCAGGGCAGCTGATCTTTCCACTACGCTCATCGCTGTCAAAACCGTTGAACGCGCAGTCTGCTCATCCCCCCGCGATGGCTGACTCACGTCGTCGAGAACACCAGGTCAATGACTTCCAGGGAAATCACCATGAAGATGAATGTATTGAGCAAAAAAAACGACTCACGTCGTCGTTTCTTTGGCCCATCGGTCCTCGCTTTCGCGCTGATGCAGTTAGGTGCCCTTGGTGCTGCCAATGCGCAAACCGCGACGCCAGAGCCCGTGGTGGCCAGCGCCGCTACTCTGAAGGCGGACTCGTTCGGCCCGCTGAAGCATGTCAACGCCGGGTTGCTGAATGTGGCTTACGCCGAAGTCGGCCCCGCCGATGGTCCGGTGGTGATTCTTCTGCACGGTTGGCCCTACGACATTCACAGCTATAGCGAAGTGGCGCCCTTGTTGGCGGCCAAGGGTTACCGGGTGTTGATCCCGTATGCACGGGGCTACGGCGACACGCATTTCCTGTCCGAAAAGACTGTTCGCAACGGCCAGCCCGCCGCGTTGGCCAGTGACGTCATCGACTTTATGGATGCGCTCAAGATCAAGAAGGCGGTGTTCGGTGGCTACGACTGGGGCGCGCGCTCGGCGGACATCGTTTCGGCGCTCTGGCCGGAGCGGGTGGAGGCGCTGGTCTCGGTGAGCGGCTACCTCATCGGCAATCAGGCCGCCGGCAAGAATCCGTTGCCGCCCAAGGCCGAGCTGCAATGGTGGTACCAGTTCTACTTCGCTACCGAACGCGGCCAGGCCGGTTACGAAAAAAATCGCCACGACTTCGCCAAGTTGATCTGGGAGCTGGCCTCCCCGAAATGGACGTTCGACGACGCGACTTTCGACCGCAGCGCGGTGGCCCTGGACAACCCCGATCATGTGGCTATTACGATCTTCAACTATCGCTGGCGGTTGGGCATGATTCAGGGCGAGCCTCAATATGAAGCGCTGGAGCAGCGGCTGGCCAAGGCCCCGGTCATTACGGTGCCGACCATCACCATGGAAGGTGATGCCAACGGGGCGCCACATCCGGCTGCCGAGGATTATGCCAAGCGTTTCACCGGAAAATATGAGTACCGACTCATCAATGGCGGCATCGGCCACAACTTGCCGCAGGAAGATCCGCAGGCCTTTGCCAAGGCAGTGATCGACGCGGATCACCTCTGAGATCGCGCACCTGTTGCAAGTCAGGCAGCAATCTAATGTGGGAGCGAGCCAGCCCGCTCCCACAGGGGGGATGGCCTGCTACGCAACCACTTGATAACACGGCACATACGCCGCGCCACCTGGCAGTTTCATCCGGTGCTGGGCGACGAAGGCCTTGAGCAGTTGATCCAGCGGTTGCATCACCGCCGCATCGCCACGGATCTGGTACGGCCCGTGTTCTTCGATCAGGCGGATGCCCTTGTCCTTGACGTTGCCGGCGACGATGCCGGAGAACGCGCGGCGCAGGTTGGCGGCCAGTTCGTGGGCCGGCAGGTTGCGGCTCAGTTTCAGGTTGGCCATGTTTTCGTGGGTCGGATCGAAAGGACGCTGGAAGCCTTCGTCGATCTTCAGCAGCCAGTTGAAATGGAACGCGTCATTGCGCTCGCGGCGGAACTGTTTGACCGCTTTTAGGCCTTGAGTCATTTGACGCGCGACTTCCGCCGGGTCGTCGATGATGATCTCGTAGTGTTGCTTCGCGGCGTCACCCAAGGTGGCGCCGACAAACGCATCCAGTTGCTCCAGATACGGCGCGGCATGTTTCGGACCGGTGAGGACCACGGGGAAGGGCAGGCCGGCGTTGTCCGGGTGCATCAGGATGCCGAGCAGGTACAGGAACTCTTCGGCCGTGCCGGCGCCGCCCGGGAAAATGATGATGCCGTGGCCGACGCGGACGAAGGCTTCCAGACGTTTTTCGATGTCCGGCAGGATCACCAGTTCGTTGACGATCGGGTTAGGCGCTTCGGCGGCGATGATGCCCGGCTCGGTCAAGCCGAGGTAGCGGCCGCCGTGGATACGCTGCTTGGCGTGGGCGATGGTCGCGCCTTTCATCGGGCCTTTCATCACGCCAGGACCGCAACCGGTGCAGATGTCGAGGCTGCGCAGGCCCAGTTCGTGGCCGACTTTCTTGGTGTATTTGTATTCTTCGGTGTTGATCGAGTGGCCGCCCCAGCACACCACGATCTTCGGCTCGACGCCGGGGCGCAGGGTGCGGGCGTTGCGCAGCAGGTGGAACACGTAGTCGCTGATGCCCTGGGAGGTGCTCAGGTCGATGCGCTGGGCGTCGAGTTCGTTTTCGGTGTAGACGATGTCGCGCAGGGCGCTGAAGAGCATTTCCCGGGTGCTGGCGATCATTTCGCCATCAACGAAGGCATCGGCCGGGGCGTTCAGCAGTTCCAGGCGTACGCCGCGGTCCTGCTGGTGAATGCGGATTTCGAAGTCCTTGTAGGCTTCGAGGATGGTTTTTGCGTTATCGACATGGGCGCCGGTATTGAGGATGGCCAGGGCGCACTGGCGGAATAAGGTGTAGGTGCTGCCGGATCCGGCTTCGCTCAGTTGCTGTACTTCACGTTGAGAAAGGGTTTCCAGGCTGCCTTTTGGGCTGACCGAGGCGTTGATTACTTGTCGTTGGGTCATTCAATGATCCTTAAAACGATGCCATTCATACAGGCAAAGGGCATCCGAATAGTATGTATCCATGAAAGAAGATGGCACGAACTGCGCTGTATCGCCATTTCCCCGTTTGACGATGAAAAGATGAAAAGGAGCCTCAGCATAGCTAAATCCCCTGCAGAGGCGATAATGCCCCGCAGCCTTTTTACCCATGCCCTCAAGGAACCCCGTCGCGATGTTCGAAATCCAGCCGCAGAACCCCGAACGCTATCGAAGCCAGACGCGACGCAGCACGATAATCATAGCCTTGATTTTCCTGGCCCTGGCGATGGTGTTGTCCACCACGGCGGTGGCGCTGTTCGGCGAACCCGGTGGCGACAATCTGCGATTTAACGTCGGCGGCGTGTTTGTGTCGGTGCTGCTGATGGCCGCGCTGATGCGCGGCGCGTTCTGGACCCAGCCATGGATGGCCCCGGCGGTTTACGGCTGGCAGCTCAAGCGCAGCCTGATGAGCATCACCAATGTCATGCATCAGGTGACGGCGGCGGTGGAGAAGGAGGATCCGGCGGCCATGAAGCTGCTGCGTTTCTACCATCTTGGGTTGAGCCAGATGCACGAGCTGGACGGCAACTCCAGTGATCACAGCCAATTGACCCGCGAGATGGATCAGCACAAGGCGCGGATGGCAGCGCTGGGCATCGAGACTGATCAGACGCAATTGAATCCCGCCTGGATCGAGGCGGTGAAGCAGACGCCACGCTAAAGCATTGGATCTAATGCCATTCAGCCAACGCGATCCCTGTAGCAGCTGGCGAAGCCTGCGTTCGGCTGCGCAGCAGTCGTAAAACCTGAGTGCGAGGTTTTTCTGAAACACCGCGTCGTCTGATTTCACGACGGCTTCGCCGCCGAACGCAGCCTTCGGCAGCTGCTACATGGATCGTGTTATGGCGCTTAAACCCGCAGCCGCAAGGTTTCAAACAGTTCCCTGTCTTCCTTTCTGGCCGAGCGCGCATGGCGCCGAATGACCTGCAACAGGCAATCGGTAAAGCACAGCGCTGCATTGCTCAGCGAGCCATTGCGTCGTGTCACGATGCTCAGCTGCCGGGGGTCGAACTGCTCGGCCAGCTCCAGGGCAACCACCCGGCCGAGGAAGGGCGGGGCAACGCTCACGATGGACGGCCCCCAGGTACACATGTCGGCCCGCTCGACCATCATCTGCAAGATGGCCAGTGAATGGGCCCGAACGATTCTGTTCTCATCGATCTGCGCACCGTGTTTCCAGAACAACGCTTGCATCAGCCCGTCGTGTCCGTCCGGCGCGTAGTTCAGCGTCCAGTTCTGCTCCAGTAACTCATGAATTGACCGAGCGTCCTGCCGAGCATGACCCTGACGGACCAGCACTGACGTCTGGTAATCGAGCAAGGTTTCGCAGGCAAACTCCTGGGTCGATTGCGCCGGGTGCAACTGGCCAATCGCAAAATCCATGCTGCCATCACGCAACAACGGCTGGGCCACGGCCATCAGGCTTTCGTACAGCTCCAGGCGGATTTGCGGCATGCGCTCGCGAAACGCCAGAACCACCTCGGGCAAGAAGGTCAGGGCGATCCAGGGCGTGACCCCGACACAGAGCCGCCCCTGGGCCTTGCCCCGCATGTGATCGAGTTCGGTCTGCGCATGTTCAAGTTGCTTGATCACGAGCCGGGCGTGGGTCAGCAATACTTTGCCGTATTCGGTGAAGTTCAGGCCGCTGGGGGTTCGGGTGAACAGCGGTAACTGCTGACTGGTTTCCAGCTCGCGCAGCGCTTTGGTCACGGCGGCCTGGGAGATGTCCAGCGAACGCGCGGCGGCGCGGATGCTGCCGGTTTCGGCGCTGGCAATCAGTGCTTGTAATTGATGGAGTTTCATCTGCTCACCCTGGTGACAACCTAGGGTTGTCATCATAACCAAACTGGGCCTCCCCAGCCCAGAGCCCGTTCCCTAAGATCCGACTCAGCAACCGCTCAGGTCTTATCGAAGGAATACAACAATGATCGCCGATGCAGTCTTGCCGGGAATTGCAGCCATCCAAGAGGAAATGATCGCGTTGCGCCACAGCCTTCACGCGCACCCCGAGTTGGGCTTTGAAGAATTCGCCACCAGTGAGCGGGTTGCCGCGTGTTTGACACAGTGGGGGTTTGAGGTCTGCACGGGTGTAGGCAAGACCGGTGTCGTCGCTACCCTGAAAAATGGCGAGGGCCGCTCCATTGGTTTGCGCGCCGACATGGATGCACTGCCGATTCAGGAAACCACCGGTTTGCCCTATGCCAGCCGGATCGACGGCGTCATGCATGCCTGCGGCCACGACGGTCATACGGCAACGCTGCTAACGGCTGCCAAACACCTGGCGCAGACCCGGGCGTTCAACGGCACGGTGAATCTGATTTTTCAGCCGGCCGAAGAAGGCCTGGGCGGCGCCCGGAAAATGCTCGAGGAGGGCCTGCTCGAACGATTCCCGTGTGACGCGATCTTCGCCATGCACAACGTACCGGGTTATCCCGTTGGGCATCTGGGGTTTTACAGCGGCCCGTTCATGGCGTCTGCCGACACGGTGAACATCAAAATCATCGGCAACGGTGGTCATGGCGCGGTGCCGCACAAGGCGGTCGACCCGGTGCTGGTCTGCTCCTCGATCGTGATCGCCCTGCAAAGCATCGTCTCGCGCAACGTCAATCCGCAGGACATGGCGATCATCACGGTAGGCTCCCTGCATGCCGGCAGCGCTTCGAACGTGATTCCGTCCAGTGCCGAAATGAGCCTGAGTGTGCGCGCACTGACGCCCGAGATTCGCCACTTGCTCGAAGTCAGGATTACCGAGTTGGTCAACGGTCAGGCAGCCAGTTTTGGCGCCCGGGCCCACATCGATTATCAGCATTGTCATCCGGTGTTGATTAACCATCCCGAGCCCACCGCGTTTGCCCGAGAAGTTGCGCGCGAATGGTTGGGAGAAGGGCAACTGATCGACGACCTGCGGCCCTTCACCGCGAGTGAGGATTTTGCCTTTGTCCTGGAAAAATGCCCCGGCAGTTACCTGGTGATCGGCAACGGCGAGGGCGATAGCGGGTGTCTGCTGCACAACCCCGGCTATGACTTCAATGATGCTTGCTTGCCGATCGGTGCGAGTTACTGGGTCAAGTTGGTCGAGGGTTTTCTGGGTTGAGTCGCCGTATTTTCGTTGGGCCTGAGAGGAACAAAAATAATGAACAAGATGATTGCGGCTGTTTCACTGGTGTTGTTGACGGCCACGGGTATGGCCGGCGCGGCCGACTGGTCTGGCAAAGTCCTGAAACTGGGGGTCGACCCCACGTATCCACCGCTGGAATACAAGAACCAGGATGGCACGCTGACCGGCTTCGGGGTCGACATCGCCGAGGCGCTGTGTGCCGAGCTGAAGGCCCGCTGCATTTGGGTTGAAAGCAGCTGGGACGGCATGATCCCGGCGCTGCTGGCGCGCAAGTTCGACGCGGTGGCGTCCTCGATGACCGTGACGCCCAAGCGCCTGGAACAGATTGCGTTCACCGACAAGGTCTCCAATGCGCCGGCCCGCTTGGTCGTCAAGCGTGGCTCGGGCCTGCTGCCCACCCTCGAGTCGCTCAAGGGCAAACGCATTGGTGTGGAGCAGGGGTCGACTCAAGAGGCGTATGCAAAAGCTGTCTGGGGTTCGAAGGGCATCGACGTGCTCTCCTACCAAAATCAGGACCAGGTGTATGCGGACCTGGTGGTGGGCCGACTCGATGCCTCGGTGCAGGGCGCCATTCAAGCCAGCCACGGCTTCCTCAACACCGAGCAGGGCAAGGACTATGAATTTGCCGGCGAGACTCTGGATGACCCAGCCTTTTTCGGCGTCGGTGACGGCATCGGTTTGCGCAAGAGCGATGTCGAGTTACGCGAAGACTTGAACAAAGCCCTGGCGACGATTCTGGCCAATGGCACGTACGCGCGGATCAATAAAAAATACTTCGATTTCGACGTCTACGGCGCGAAGTAACGCCCCTTCGACCATTGAAACAGAGCGGTCGCCTGGCCGCTCCATCGCAGCATCCCCCCTTCACCTCGACCTAATAAGAACAAGGAGAGTGAAATGCTTCTGGAAGGCTTTGGCCCGCAGATCCTGCTGGGCACCCTGGCCACTATCAAACTGGCGTTATGGTCATTGTTGATCGCGGTCCTGGCCGGGCTGCTCGGCGCCAGTTCCAAGTTGTCCTCCAACCGTTTGTTGCGAGCGCTGGCCACCGGTTATACGACGGTGATTCGCAGCATGCCGGACCTGGTGATCATGCTGTTGCTGTTCTTCAGCCTGCAAATGCTGCTCAACCGGATGACCGATTGGCTGGGCATCGCTCAGATCGACATCGACCCGTTTCTGGCCGGCGTCATCACCCTGGCTTTCATTTACGGGGCTTACTTTACCGAGACGTTTCGCGGCGCCTTCCAGGCGGTCCCGGCTGGCCAGATCGAAGCGGCAAGGGCGTACGGCATGACCCGTGGCAAAACCTTTCGCAAAATCCTGTTCCCGCAAATGCTCCGCCACGCATTGCCGGGCATTGGCAATAACTGGCAGGTGTTGATCAAGTCGACCGCGCTGGTATCGATCATCGGCCTGACCGATGTCATCAAAGCCACGCAGGATGCGGGCAAGGGCTCGCTGCAGTTCTTCTATTTCACGCTGGTCGGCGGCCTGATCTACCTCGCCATCACCACGGTGTCCAACGTTGTCTTGATGTGGCTCGAACACCGCTATTCGGTGGGTGTCAGGAAGGCTGCGCTATGACCGGCATTCTCGAAAACTACTGGCAGGCGTATCTGTGGAGTGACGGGCCACACTTGTCCGGGTTGGCGGTGACCTTGTGGCTGCTCATTCTTTCGGTGGTGATGGGCTTCCTGCTCGCAGTGCCGCTGGCGATTGCCCGCGTCAGCCGCAACCCGCTGATCCGTGTGCCGGTCTGGTGCTACACCTACGTGTTTCGCGGCACCCCGTTGTACATCCAGCTGCTGTTTTTCTACACCGGGGTGTACAGCTTGCATGTGGTTCGTTCCCAGGACTTTCTCAACGCGTTTTTCCGTGACGGGTTCAACTGCACGGTGCTGGCGTTCGGGCTCAATACCTGCGCCTACATGACCGAAATTTTCGCCGGTTCCATCCGGGCGACTGCCCATGGCGAAATCGAAGCCGCCAGCGCCTACGGCATGAGCCGATTCACCCTCTATCGCCGGATAGTTTTGCCGTCGGCGTTGCGTCGGGCCCTGCCGTTTTTCAGCAATGAAGTGATTCTGATGCTGCATTCCACCTCGGTGGCATTTACCGCCACAGTCCCTGATTTGCTGAAGATTGCCCGGGACGTCAACTCGGCGACCTATGCATCCTTTGCCGCGTTCGGGATCGCCGGGGTGCTGTATGCCGCCAGCGCGTTTTTCCTGATCTGGCTGTTTCGTCGCGGCGAACTGCATTGGCTCGGCTACCTCAAACCGCGGACGCACTGACCCCTCACTGGACATGCTCGAATGTATAAATTGATCGTTGAAGATGTGCATAAGAACTACGGCAGCCATGAGGTATTGAAGGGTGTCTCACTCAAGGCCAGGGCGGGTGACGTGATCAGCATCATCGGCTCTTCGGGGTCGGGGAAAAGTACCTTCTTGCGCTGTATCAACCATCTCGAACAACCGTCCGCCGGGCGCATCATCGTCAATGCCGAAGAGCTGCTCACCCGCAAGAACTCAAGGGGGGATTTGTGTGCGGTCGATCCCGCGCAGTTGCAGGGCATGCGCAGCAAGCTGTCGATGGTGTTCCAGCACTTCAATCTGTGGAGCCACATGACGGTGCTGGAAAACATCATCGAGTGCCCGATGAGCGTGCTGGGTGTCAGTCGGGCGGAGGCTCTGGAGCGGGCGCGGCATTACCTCGCCAAGGTAGGTTTGCCGGCGAAGGTCGAGACGCAGTATCCGGTCCATCTTTCCGGTGGACAGCAACAGCGCGTCGCCATTGCGCGTGCGCTAGCCATGGAACCGCAAGTGATGCTGTTCGACGAACCGACCTCCGCCCTGGATCCCGAGCTGGTAGGTGAGGTGCTCAAGGTCATGCAGCAACTTGCCGAAGAGGGGCGGACGATGGTGGTGGTCACCCATGAGATGGCGTTTGCCCGTCAGGTGTCGAACCACGTCATGTTTTTGCATCAGGGACGGGTTGAAGAACAGGGGACACCGTCTACTGTTCTGGATAAGCCGGACAGCGAGCGGTTGCAGCAGTTTCTGGCGGGAAGCCTCAAGTAACGACAAACACTGAACCGCAGCCCTGGCGAACCGGGGGGTGAGAATAGTTCTCGCGCAATTCACCTATCGGGTGTTTGATGAGGCATAGTCGCCTGCCACCAGGCGGCTCATACCCGTCAGGGGTCATAAAAAGGGTGAACGGGAAGATTCGCCCTGTGATCAATATTCAGGGAGCGTCATGGGTCATCCGTCCGTTAACAATCGAATTGAACAATCCCGCCATGGCGTGCCTGGGGTCGCCGAGCAAGTCGGGGCCACACTCAAGGTTCGCTCTGCGGTGATTCTGCTGGTCGCGGTGTGCCTGTCCATGACGGCGATCGTGATTTGGGAAGCCTGGAATTCGCGTCAGTACCATCTGCACGACAAAGAAGTGGCGATGTCCAACCTTGCCCAGACTCTGGCCTCGCAAGCGCAGGCATCGATCAAGCAAGCCGATACGTTGCTGTTGACCCTCGTGGATCGCCTCGAAAACGACGGTGTCGACCAGGCCCGGGTACCCCGATTGGAGCGTTTGCTCAGTGCCCAGCGCAGTGAGCTGAGCCAGCTCCATGGACTGTTTGTTTATGACGAAGAAGGGCGCTGGGTTGCCAATTCCAACGGCGCCGTGGTGCCCGATGCCAACAATTCCGACCGCGGATATTTCATTTTTCATCGTGATCATCCCGATCGTGGGCCTCACATTGGTCCGTCGATCAAGAGCCGTTCGAGCGGTGAATGGATCATGACGGTGTCCCGTCGCGTCAATCATCCGGATGGCCGTTTTGCCGGTGTGGCGCTGGCAACGATCTATCTCAGCCATTTCCTCGGGCTCTACGACAGCATTGACATGGGCCATAACGGCGTGATCAACCTGATCGCCGATGACGCCACCATCGTCGTTCGCCGGCCGTTCAAAGAATCTGAAATCGGCACTAGCGTCGCCAAGGGGCCGCTGTTTACGCAACTGTTGCCCAAGGGTAATTCAGGCACGGCAACGGTTCCGTCCTATGTGGATGGGGTCGAGCGGGTGGTCGGTTTTCGCAGGGTCGACGGTTATCCGCTGATCATCTTTGCGGCGCTGAATAAAGATGAAGTCCTGGCCGCCTGGCGTAAGGAGGTACTGCTGAGTACGGGCATCGTCTCGTTATTTCTGGGGTTTTTGGGCATCCTCGGTTATCGCCTCATTCGCCTGATGAAGCAGCAGAACCACGTGCAGGGTGTATTGCTGGATGCGCAGGAAAAGCTGATTGAGGTCAACCGCAGTCTAGAGTTGCTGGCGCTGGAGGACGCACTGACCGGACTGTCCAACCGGCGTCAGTTCGATCTGTTCATCCTCGCCGAAATGGGCCGCGCCAGGCGCAACCAGACCCACCTCGCGCTGCTGATGATCGATGTCGATCACTTCAAGAGCTTCAATGATCTTTACGGCCATGTGGCCGGCGATGAGTGTTTGCGTAGCATCAGCACGATCATCAGGGACAACATCAAGCGCCCCGGCGACCTGGCTGCCCGCTATGGCGGCGAAGAGTTTGCGGTGGTACTGCCCGGCACCGACTATGTGGGGGCATTTCTGGTGGCGGAAAAAATCCGCCGCGCGGTTCAGCAGGCGGGTATCCAACACAGTGAAGGGGCTGAAGGCACGGTGACGGTCAGCCTGGGGGTCGCCGCTTACGATCCGGCGTCACAAGCCCAGCCCAATGATCTGGTGGGGGCCGCCGACAAGGCGCTCTACGTGGCCAAGGCCAGCGGCCGGAACATGAGCGTCATTGCCAACTGAATTCAAACAAATCGGTCACTGCCCTGAACCAGTTTGGTGGACAGGTACGATTGCTTGAGTTTTTCCAGCCACCAGCCCAAGGCGCGGCCGTCATGATCGCCACGCCAGCCGGCATACAAAATGTTCGGCTCACGCGGGTCGGCCATCTGTTTTTCAACCAGCGTGCCGTTTTTCAGTAACGAGCTGACCCGATGCTTCGGTAACCAACCCACGCCCAACCCGTCGCACTGGGCGAGGATCTTGGCGCGCATCGTCGGCACGGCGAGCACCGGTTGGCCGCCGGAGACGCCGTAAGTGCTGCCCTCGGTAACCCTGGACGAATCGGCCACGACAATCGCCCGGTGCTGCGCAACCATGGCGCGTGATATCGGCTCCTGGGCCTTGGCCAGCGGGTGCTTGGGCGAAACTGCGAACACCCATTCCATTTCCCCCAGTTGTATCCAGCGCAAGGAAGGGATCGCCGGTGGTTCGTTGGTGGCGCCAATGATCAAGTCCGCGCGGCCTTCACGCAGGGCTTCCCAAACACCTTTCAGGACTTCCTGAGTGATGCGCAACGGCACGCCGGACTCCAGCGCATCGAACTCGTGAATCACCGGGATCAACGCTTCGAATTCGAGCAACTCATCGGTGACGATCCATAGGCGGCTCTCCCAGCCATTGGCCACTTGCTGCACCCGCTGGGTCAGTCGCGAGACGTCTTGCATCAGTCGCGCCGCCTCGTTCACCAGCAATTCACCCGCCGGGGTCAGCTGCAAGCGGTAGCGACGACGGTCGAACAGCAGGGCGTCAAAGCGTTCCTCCAGTTGCCGCGCCGCGTAGGACACCGTCGAGGGCGCCTTGCCCAAGTGGGCAGCGGCCCGGGACAGGCTGCCGGTTTCGCGGATGGCTTCGAGCAGCGTGAGATCTTCAATGGATAACATGGGTCGGAATCCTTGCACGGACAAGATCAAAAGATCGCAGCCTGCGGCAGCTCCTACGGGAAACGCATATCGCAGTGTAGGAGTTGCCGCAGGCTGCGATCTTTTGATCTTGGTGTCAGGTTGCCCGACGTAACTTCCACAACCTGATCAACCGAAGGTAGACCAGCACGTTGATCGCCAGCACCACGCTGCCCAGTCCCAGCTGAATTGCCGGCGTCAGGCCCGCCGGGTAAATGACCGGCCACACGTAATGTTCGATGAAACCGCCGCTATAACCGGTTTGCCCGGCCGCATCGCGCATGAGGTTTTCCCACTGCGTCAGCGGGCAGGGCAGGTGGAAGACTTCCACCGATACGCCCCACGCAGCCGCAGGCAGGTGCCACCAGATCAGGGGGCGCCATTTGAGCACCAGCAGCCCGCCGAACAGCACAAACAGAATGAACAACAGGTGGAACAGGACCAGCCCGTCGGCGGCGATTCGGTAAAGCATGTCGACTCCCTGACGCGTTATGCGAATGGCTCCATGGTACTCGGGCGGGTTGCTGGCGCTCTATCGATTGTTGCTGTTCAACGTCGCCAGCACTTCCTTCAGACGCACCACCGTGGTTTCGCTGCTGCGTTGCATCGGCGCGCGCAGTTCGTCGTCGATCAAGCCTTCGAGGGCCAGGGCGGTTTTCACCGGGGCGGGGTTGGGTTCGATGAACAGGCTGTGAATCAGCGGCAGCAGTTGGAAGAACGTGGCTCGACCGGCCGCCAACTGGTTGTCGCGGATCTGTTGATACAACGCCACGAACAGCTCCGGATGAACATGCGCCGAAGCGGCAATGGCGCCTTTGGCGCCCAGACACAAGGCGCTGAAGATCTGGTTATCTTCGCCGCACAGCACGTCGACCTTGCCACTGCCCAGCAGCGCCAGGGTATTGGCCTGATTGCCGCCGCAATCCTTGATCGCGACGATTCGCTCATGGGCGACGATGTTGAGCAGGGTTGCCTGCTCGAACGCCACGCCGGTGCGGTAAGGGATGTCGTAAAGAATGAGCGGAACGCTGGAGGCATCGGCGACGGTTTTGTAAAACGCTTCGAGGCCTGCCTGGGAAGGGCGGATGTAATACGGCGGCGGTACCAGTAAACCGGCCAGTGGACGTTTCAGGATCTCGCTCTGAAATTGCAGCAGCTCGGTCATATTGTTGCCGGCCAGGCCCATGACCACCCGTTCCGCCGGCACCTGCGCCAGCACCGCATCGAGTACCGCCAGTTGCTCGTGTTTGCTCAGTGCCGCCGCTTCCGCCGTGGTACCGCAGACCACAACGCCATCGACACCTTTTTCCAGCAGATGATTGACCAGCCGGCGCAAGCCGACGAAATCGATCGCACCGTTGCGAAACGGCGTAACGAGGGGAACCCAAATACCTTGAAACGATGACATGCACGTACTCCTGAAGGTTGACCGATTTCGTCACCGTCAGAAGCGTAGAAGGCAGTAAGCAAGGGGAGGGTGTCCGTAGCGCTCAATGTCCTGTCAGCTCATCTGACGGGACAGCGCGCCCCGGTCACATGAGCGACTGTTTCTTCGATTTGAGGGCGTGCGCAACGCAACCTTGCGCCTTGGCATTCAAGCCAATGACTACAGTGTTGAGGTTGAAGGTTGCGGACATACTTGCTTACACCCTGAATGAGGCGCTCAGTTTTAAAAGCCCGCGCGATTTTTGTCAATCGCGAAAATCAGCGAACTCCGCACGCATTCTGCCGTTGTGCCTGGCCGCGGACCAAGTGCGCAAGATTGTTCAAGCCAGCCGCCGCGGCTGCTGGCACAGTCTGAGGTCTTTCCCTGGTTGTAGAGCGTTATGTCCAATTCACTCATGCCGCGCAGTGCCTTTCTTCGCGGCGCTGCGGCGATCATGCCGTTGTCCCTGGCCACCGCGCCGTGGGGACTGCTGGCTGGTTCCATGGCCATCGAAGCCAATCTCACGCCCCTGCAAGGCCAGGGGTTGTCGAGCATCGTGTTTGCCGGGGCGGCGCAACTGGTGGCGATCGGCATGCTCAAGGGCGGCGCCGGGATCTTTTCGATTCTGCTGACCACGCTGTTGCTGACCTCCCAGCATTTGCTCTACGGGATGAGCATGCGTTCGGTGATTTCGCCGTTGCCGGGGCGCTGGCGTGTGGGGTTGGGCTTTTTGCTCACCGACGAGCTGTTCGCCCTGACCAGTGCGCATGACAAACAACAGTTCAACCGCTGGTATGCGTTGGGTGTCGGCCTGACGTTTTACATCGCCTGGAACCTGTTCACCCTGGCCGGCATCATGCTGGGCAGCAGCATTCCGGGGCTGGAACATCTGGGGTTGGATTTCTCCATCGCGGCGACTTTTATCGCCCTGATCACCCCGGTGGTGCGAAACGTGCCGACCGTGGTGTGCGTGGCGGTGTCGCTGTTCTGCTCGGTGCTGTTCAGCTACTGGCAATGGGGCTCGGCGCTGGTGCTGTCGGGGTTGGCGGGCATGACCGCAGGTTTTATCTGCAACAAATTCTACGGTGAACGCACATGATGGTCTGGGCGGTGATTTTCGGCATGGGGCTATTGGTGTTCCTCAACCGCTATGTGTTTCTGGAGCCGCGGCTGCCCGTGCGCTTGAGCAGCAATGCGCGGCAGTTCCTGGGTTTTGCGGTGCCGGGCATGTTGACGGCGATCTGTGGGCCGATCGTGTTCATGCCGGACAAGCAGCTGAATCTGCAGTGGGATAACCCGTACCTGATCAGTTCGCTGGTGGCGGTGGGGCTGGTGCTTTACACCCGTAATACCTTGCTCAGCATGTTGTTGAGCATGGGGTTCTTCTTTTTGCTGCGTTGGTGGCTCTAAGTCGTTCCCGTCGAAATTGTTCTACGCTTAAAGGAGATCCCTTCAGGAAGAGAGGTGAGCATGGCTAATGATCCAAAGCGTCCGGACCCGGATGAAGAGGTGGATGAACCCACGGAAGAGGAGATCGAGCGGCAGAAGCATGAGATACCGGACTGGAAACACCCCGATGACGGCAAAAGCCTGTCAGACCGCGATGTAGAGATTCCGTTGAAGCCCTGACAGCACATACAAAAAGCCCCGCTATCAAGCGTAATGCTGTTCACTTAAGCTCGGTGTTTCCAGGCAGGGCCGACCTGCCTTTTGTTGATCGTGTACATATCCGTTTCTGGGGTCACGGCGGCTTATGGTTCCGCTCTGACAGCGGGTCACTTGGAAAAGCCCCAAGTAACCAAGGGCTCTTGCCCCTTTCGTTCGGTGCCTCGCCCAGGCTCGGCATGCCCTCGCTCCGGTCCTGCTCCGTGGGCCCGCCGCCATCGGCCATCCATGGCCGCGGGCGGCTAACCCGGCATCCATGCCGGGTTGCCCACTACGCAGAACCTCCACTCGGCCTCACGAGGGGGCGTGCACCGCAAAAGCCAAAGCGAGGCGGCCTACCGGCCGGCCTGGCTTCAAGTGAACGCATTTCCCTGTAGAAGCTGTCGAGCGAAGCGAGGCTGCGATTTGTTGATCTTGCCGTTGCTGTTGCTTTGCTTTGGCTTCAGATCTGCCGCCCCTTTCCCAGAGGCCGAACGCAGGCGTTGCGCAGGGGGCACCGCGGCAAGGATGCCGCGGTAGCCGCCCCCCGGCCATGGATGGCCGATGGCGGCGGGCCCCCGGAGCAATGCCTCCGTTACGGCATGCCGAGCCTAAGCGAGGCACCGAATGGAGGGGTGAAGCCTTTTGGTTCCTTTTTGGCGTTTGAAAAAGGGACTCGCTGTAAGAGCGAAACCGCCAGCAGCCGTTACCGCAGAAACGGATATGCACCCCAACCTTAAGTGAACAGCATTACGCTATCAAAGCGGGGCTTTTCATTGGGCGATTATTAAATCAGATCGCTTCATTCCAGCGAATGTGTGTAATGCCCAATTGCTGCGCTTTGGTACGCGCAGTTTCGAGGTTGGCGTGTGCGGCGATTTGACGACCGGAGTCGGGATAAGCATGGGCGGAAGCCGAATGTATCGCATCGACATCGGAAAACTGTTCAGCCAGTTTGAAAAAGTGCTGACGAACGCCGTCGAACATATAGTGCACGGCATAAGGGACGAGTTTGCTCATATATTCCTCCTCGGGCCGAAGCTCCGTTATTGAGAGTGGTTCGATGTTGGGTCCGTTCAGTTCTTTGGCTGAATGAACCCGTGCCATCAACTCAAACGTCTTCCAGCAGAAAATCGGGGTGGGCGGCCCGATAACCCAAGGCCTTGTCGATCCAGGCGTTCAGCTCGTTGACCATGACCGGAGGTTTACCCGGATAGCGTTCGAGGGTTGTACGCAGGAGGTTGCCGATAGTGGCAATTGAATGCAGGTTGCGGGTCTTTATGTATTGCCCGATAAAACAGTCGAGTGGGTAATGTTCTGTCTTCGAAAGATAAATACACGCAAGACCATCGACTTGATTAATTGTGAAATCGTCGCGCAATTTAATTCTCTGCAAGGCTTGTTGTTGTAGGGATTTCCTTGGTTTATTGACTCTTTGGTCAATTGCGGGGTGCCGAGGGAATGCGGCGCGCATGCTATCCATAGTTATTCTAAATGTATCGAAGTGTCAGACAGGCGGTTGTCAGGTTAAGTCGCAATCAAAGCGAGGTGTTTCTTGGGTGAGACAACATGTGTAACGATCAAGTGTTCAATATGTATATATAACTGTTACTGATGCCTGCATATATGTCTGTATTGATACGTTTATGGGATTTCATCAATCAGCGCAGCGCCTTGATTTCTTGAATTGCCCACCGCTCTGTCAACCTTGTACCACTCGAAAACCTCGCTCACTTCGCCTTGCAACAGCACCAGCTGCTCCGCGCGTTCTTTGGGGGTGGCCGGGTCAAGCCATTCCCGCGCCAGCGGCGCAGACAACACCACGGGGCGCCGGTCATGAATGTCGAGCATGCCGCCCGCACTGTCGGCAGTGATGATTACAAAACCGTCATCGGCCCGCGGCTCACCACCCGGGCCGGGAAACTGTCCGATCGCCGCGCATAAAATCGGCGCCCGGTCCCGTCGGCGGATGAGCCACGGTTGCCTCGTCGAATCCCCGGCGTCGACCCATTCGAACCAGTTGTCGATCGGAACTATCGCGCGGTGCGGCCAGATCGCCCGGAAGAACGGGCCGTGGGCGACTTTTTCGACCCGCGCATTGATCGGTGCCGCCCGATCTTTCGCCCAGTGCGGCCGCCATCCCCAGCGCTGAAAATCGGCGTGCAGGCCGTTGCTCTCCAGATGCAGGAGGGCGAGTTGCGTGGTGGGCGCCGCGTTGTAGCGGGCCAGCGGTTCGTCCCCGACGTGGTTGATGAGCGCGTCGGGGATGCTCAGCACCGCGACAAAATCGTGAATGCCACGGTACTGCGACAGGCGTCCGCACATAGGCTGATGCTCTGATTGAAGCGCTCTGGCTGAAGATTTCAGCTTAGTTGCTCAGATTACTGTTCAAGGGAAAACAGTCTGTTTTGTCGCTGTTGCTGGGCAAACACTGTTCGCAGCTGGTCATGAGCTTATGCATAAATCGAATTTTAAAAGCTTCTTGTAAGAGCGTTATGGTCTATCGCAATCACCCTCAAGGAGCCCCCGATGAACCTGTCCCGATTCGTGCGCAGTCTGCTGACCAGCGCACTGTTCGCCGCACCACTGGCTTACGCCGCCGAGCCCGTCGTCCTGCACGTCGGTGATCAGAACTACTACAACATTCGCGCTTCGGTGGAGGCCTCGGGCGTACTGAAAGACGCGCCGTATACCGTCGACTGGAAGCACTTCCAGGCCGCCGCGCCACTGGCCGAAGCGCTGAATACCGGCGCGCTGGATCTGGGTTTTCTCGGCGATTCGGGTTTTCTGTTCCTCGTCGCCAGGCAGGCGCCGGTGAAGCTGATCGGCGTGTCGCGGCAGAACCCCGACACCATCGCCTTGCTGGTGCCCAAGGATTCGCCGGTCAAATCCATCGCCGATCTGAAAGGTAAGAAAGTCGCTTACTGGCCCGGTGCCTGGAGCCAGCAACTGACCCTGCGCGCCCTGGAAAAAGCCGACCTGCCGGAAGACTATGTCGACTTCATCAAACTGATGCCGATCGATGCCGCCGCCGCGTTGCCTCAGGGCAGCATCGACGCGTTCCCGGTCTGGGAACCTTACATCTCCCAGCAGATTCTGTTCTCCGGCGCCCGGCCGATCCTCACCGCCAAGAACCTGATGCCCGGCCTGAGCGCTATCGCCGCCTCGACGCCGTCGATCGACAGCAAACGCGAAGCCATTGCCGATTTTCTGGTACGCCTGAAAAAGGCCCGGGCCTGGGTCGACAACCACACCGACGAGTACGCCGATCTCTGGGCGAAGAAAGCCAACCTTGACCAGAACGTCTCGCGCCATTGGTTACGCCAGGCCCACATGACCGTCGGCCCGGTGGATGCGCAGGCAGCAGAGGATCTGCAAAGCACCGCGGACTTCCTGTTCAAGGTAAAAGCGCTGCCGGCTGCGTTGGCGACTGCGCCGATTATCGACAGCTCGTTTCAGCAGGCGTTGGCTGAATAAACGTGCGGCGTTACGTCATCACCGGGTCGCTTCTTGCGCGAATGTGTGCAAGCCGGTCGAGGTGCTTTGCAGCATCTCGATGAAGCGTAGCGCGGCGGGCGCCATGGCTTGCCCCGTGCGGGTGATCAGGCCGATAGAGCGTGTGACGCCCGGATGATCCACCGGCACTTTGACCAGATCATCGCGGCCGTCGTCCGCCGACTCAGGCAGCAGGCTCATGCCCAGCCCCTGACGCACCAGCGCCAGCACCGTCGACATGTAATTGGCCTCCAGTCCCGGCGACAACGGCAGTTGCGCGTCTGCGAACAGTTGCTCGACCAATTCGCGCACGCTGCTGTCGCGCCCGGTCAGGATGATCGGATGAGCCGTCAACTCGCCCAAGGTGACTGAGCGTCGCTGGGCCAGCGGGTGATCGGCGGGGACGAACAGACACAGCCGATCTTCCATGACCACCTGAAATTCCAGCCCATGGCTCATTCGTGCCCGGACGCCGAGGCCAAAATCCACTTCTCCATCGCGTACCAGCGTGTCGATACGCTGGGCGACGACGTCCCGCAGGCGAACTTCCACGCCCGGAAACTGCTCGCGAAACCGCTTCAGAAGCGGTGGCAGGGTTGAGGCGCACAGCGAGGGCAGGGCGGCGATGGTCACGACGCCGCGGCGCAACGATGCCAGGTCTCGCGAGGCGGTGACGATGTTTTCAAGGTCCAGCAGCAACTTCTCCATTGGCCGCAATGCGCTTTGTCCGGCGCTGGTGAGGCTGACGTGGCGTGGGCTGCGTTCGAGCAGGGCAACGCCGAGCCAATCCTCCAGTTGTTGAATTTGCACCGTCAATGCCGAAGGCGAGAGGTTCACCGCCACCGCCGCCCTGGAAAAACTTCCGGTTTGTGCAACGGCCAGAAAGGCGCGGATGTGTTGGATCGAATTCTTCATTTTGTTTTTCCGAATGCTGGCTACCGAACATTTCAATTTACAAAGATTACCTGCAATTCCAATACTCGGTGAAAACAACAACAGCGCGTCTCATCGCCCAGGCGATCAGAGATGACGAACAGGATCTGCCCATGCTTGCCACACTCGGTGTCATTACCATTCTCAGTTTGCTTGCTGCTGTCATGAGCAAACGCCTTTCACCCCTGGTTGCCTTGATCGCCCTGCCGATCATCGCCGCACTGATCGGTGGATTCGGTCTGCAGACCAGTGCCTTCATCATTACCGGAATCAAGAACGTGGCCCCCGTGGTCGGGATGTTTGTGTTCGCGATTCTGTTCTTCGGCGTGATGACGGATGCTGGCATGCTGGACCCGATCATCGACCGGATCCTGCACCGAGTCGGGACCCGCCCGACGCGGATTGTCATGGGCACTGCGCTATTGGCGTTGCTGGTGCACCTGGACGGTTCGGGGGCTGTCACCTTCCTGGTGACCATCCCGGCCATGCTGCCGTTGTACACGCGGCTGGGCATGGATAAGCGCATTCTGGCCTGCGTCACGGCCATGGCCGCCGGGGTCAACTTCCTGCCCTGGACCGGTCCGGTCCTGCGTTCTTCGGCCGCTTTGCATGTGCCGGTGGCCGACCTGTTTCAACCACTGATCCCGGTGCAGATCGTCGGGCTGGTGTTCGTCTTTACCTGCGCCTGGTTCCTCGGTCGTCGCGAAGAGCGGCGCTTGGGTCTGGGTGCCGGAGTGTCGGTGGATGTGATGCCGAAACGGGTGCTGAGCGACGCCGAGAACGCGCTGCGCAAGCCGCAGCTGTTTTGGGTCAATCTGGTGCTGACCGTGGTGGTGATGGGCGTGATGATTGCCGGGATTGTCGACCCGGTGGTGATGTTCATGCTCGGTACGGTGCTCGCTTTGTGCCTCAACTACCCCAACGTCGATGCCCAACGTGCACGTATCGACGCCCATGCGAAAACGGCGCTGACCATGGCCAGCATTCTTCTGGCGGCCGGTGTGTTCACCGGGATCATGCAGGGCAGCGGGATGCTCAAGGCCATGGCCGAGGTCGCGGTGGCGCAGATTCCCGCCGGGCACGGCAAGTTGATTCCGATGGTGGTGGGCTTCATCTCCATGCCCTTGAGCCTGCTGTTCGATCCCGATTCCTTCTATTTCGGCATCATGCCGGTGGTGGCTGAAGTCGGCCGGGCCTTGGGCGTCGACCCTGTGCAAGTGGCCCAAGCGTCATTGCTGGGGGTGCACACCACCGGGTTCCCGGTCAGCCCGCTGACCCCCGCGACCTTTCTGTTGGTGGGGTTGTGCAAGATCGAACTGGCGGATCACCAACGCTTCACCATCCCGTTTATGTTCGCGGCCTCGGTGCTCATGACCCTGACAGCGCTGCTTCTTGGAGTCTTCTGAATGAAAACCTTACGCATCGGCTCCGGTGCCGGTTACTCCGGCGACCGCATCGAACCGGCCATCGAACTGGCCGAGCACGGTGAGTTGGACTATCTGGTGTTCGAATGCCTGGCCGAGCGCACCATCGCCCTGGCCCAGCAGGCACGGCTGGTTGACCCGGAAGCGGGCTTCGACCCGTTGCTGGGGGAGCGCATGCGTCGCGTGCTGCCCTTTGTCGGTCGTGGCGCGGATGGCCAGCGCCGACGTTTGCGGGTGATCACCAACATGGGCGCCGCCAATCCGCTGGCCGCGGCGCGCGAAGTCCGACGGCTCGCCGCACAATTGGGTTTGTCAGGGCTGAAAGTGGCGGCGCTGACCGGTGACGATGTACTGGCGACACTGTTGCGCGATCTGTCGCAGCCCCTGGATAACGGCAGCACGTTGGCGTCCCTGGGTGATCGCGTCATTTCGGCCAATGCGTATCTGGGTGTGGAAGGCATCATCGACGCGCTGCACGCCGATGCCGATGTGATCATCACCGGCCGTGTGGCGGACCCTTCGCTGTTCCTCGCACCCCAGATGTTCGAATTCGGCTGGGCGGCGGATGATTGGCCGCTGTTGGGACGCGGCACGCTAGTGGGGCATTTGCTCGAGTGTGCAGGGCAGATCAGCGGTGGTTATTTTGCCGATCCGGGGTTCAAGGAGGTGGCGGATCTGGCGCGCCTGGGGTTCCCACTGGCCGAGGTGGATGCCACGGGGCGCGCGGTGATCAGCAAAGTCGCCGGTTCTGGCGGGCGCATCGATACAGCGACATGCACCGAACAGATGATCTATGAAGTGCATGACCCGGCCGCCTACCTGACACCGGACGTCACTGCCGATTTTTCGGGTGTGTCCTTCACGGCCCAAGGGCCGGACCGGGTGATGGCCCAAGGCGCCGACGGCCGGGCACGACCGCAGTCATTGAAAGTCTCGGTGGGTTATCTCGATGGCTGGATCGGCGAGGGCCAGATGTCCTATGGCGGGCCGGGCGCGTTGGCGCGAGGGCGATTGGCGCGAGAGGTGGTACTGGAACGCTTGAAACTGACGGGCGTGGTGTTTGAGGAGATCCGCGCTGAGTTGATCGGCGTCGATGCCTTGCACGGTACTGAATTGGGTTCACGGACGGACAGTGAACCCTGGGAAGTGCGCCTGCGAGTGGCGGCACGTTGCGCCGATCGCGCCGAAGCGCTGCGCATCGGCAATGAAGTGGAAACCCTCTACACCAATGGCCCTTACGGCGGTGGCGGAGCAAGCAAGTCGGTGCGGCAGGTGGTGGCGGTGGCTTCGCTATTGCTGCCGCGCGATGCCGTCACTCTGCAGGTTCATTTGGAGGACAGCGTATGAGTGGCATCAAACTGCGTGAACTGGCCCACTCTCGAACGGGTGACAAGGGCGATACCTCCAACATCTCAGTGATTGCCTTTCGTGCCGAAGACTATCCGCGCCTGTGTCAGTGGCTGACGGTGGAGCGGGTGACCGAGCATTTCGCCGAACTGCTCGGCCCACGCAGTCCGCCGGTGCGGCGCTATGAGTTGCCGAACGTCCATGCGCTCAATTTCGTCTTGCCGGGCATTCTGCGCGGCGGCGTGACCCGCTCCCTGGCGCTCGATGCCCACGGCAAAGCGCTGGGTGCGGCATTGCTCGACCTGGAACTATGAGCGCGTGATGAGGCGACGCCGGAACCAAACACTGTGTACCCTTATCCAACCTCGGCCCGCAGCGACCTGCGGGCCGACGAAGGATGAACGGGCGAAGGATTTTTGCCCTTTGAAGTGTTGACCGCAACGGTCTGGCCCAAGGCAAAACATGAAACAGCTGTTCAAGGTTTTCTCTGCACTCATCATCGCCACAGGGCTGGTTGGGTGTATCGCTTCTCCCATCGAAATGACGCCGCAGACCGAACAGCGTCTGAGCGCGCAACCACCGATCCGTTTTCTGCTGACCTTCGACGACGGTCCCAGCGCATCGAGTTTCTGGAATCCAACGATGACGGTGCTCGACAGTCTGGCCACTAACCCGGTGCAACCGAACCTCAAAGCGGTGTTCTTCGTGCAGACCCGTGCCTCACGCGCCGGCGGCAGTGAAATAGGGCGCCAGGTCATGCATCGCGAACAGGCCGAAGGTCAGATCCTGGGCTTTCACACGGCCACGCCCGGGCACACCAATCATCGCTCTCTGGACCCACAGGAACTGGAACAGTCCCTCACCAACGGCAGCGCCGACATCGCCGCGATCACCGGTGCGCCACCGACCCTGGTGCGCCCGCCATTCTGGAACTACGACAAACGCACTTTCGCGGCCTATCAGCAACACGGCATGCATGTGCTGCTGACCGACCTGAGCGCCAATGACGGCAAGATCTGGGGTTTCAACGCCAGTCCCCGACGTCGGGCCCACTTCTTGCGCACAATGTCCGAAGTGCGCGAGCGTATCGCCCTTGGCGAGTTACCGGTGGTGGACGGGGTGATTCCGGTGGTGGTGACCTTCCACGACCTCAATCGCTACACCGCCCGGCATACTCGCGAATACCTGCAAATCCTCCTCGACAGTGCACAGGCAACCGGTGTGAAAACCGCCGAAAAGCCGTTTTACGACGACACGGCAGCGCTGCAACGGGCCGCCATGGCGCGTACGGTTCGCGACAGTTCACAGCCGGTAAAATTGCCGGGGCTGTGGAATTGGATCTGGGGTGGGGATTCTCACTGAAAGGTCGCCAAAATGAGAAACAGCTAACACTTATTTTGAGCATTGGTGGGCGCAGGATGGGAAAAGCGCATCTATGCTGAGCAAGTTGGATCCGATTAATGGCCACGGAGGCGCCAGTCATGGTTTCAGTTCCTGAGCTTTGCCGCATTGTTGAGTCCGGTTTTCAACCGCTTTCCTGTGCCTGCACGGTGAATCCCGACGGAACGTTACGGATCAAAGTCTACGAACCCGCCGCCGGGCGAATTGATCTGTTGATTACTGGTGTATCACCCGAACGGCTGACCACCGTTCGTGATATCTCCAATCTGATTGGCGAGTTGCGCATCGAGATGCGCGCCGGTCGTCGGGCGTTTGCCGGCTAGGCCCGCGGTTGTAGTTCATCAATCATCTGCAAGCAATGATTCAACCCCGGCGATACGTCGCCCACGCGCCTGCTGAGAATAATCGGCGAGGTCGCGTTTTCTTCCAAAAGCGCAGTGAAACCAATGTCGTCGCGGTGCAGCAATTGCACCGAGGCCGGCACCAGGGTGACGCCGATTCCCGCTCCCACCAGACCGATGGCTGTTTGCAGCTCGTTGGTCCATTGCGCCACATGAATACTCACGCCATAGGATTCGAATAACGCGATCACATGGTCGGCGTAGCTCGGGCGCGGGTTGCCGGGGTACAGCACAAAAGGTTCTTTCGCCAGTTCGCGAAGACTGATCGGCCCGGCCAGTAATGGGTGACCCGCGGGCAGGGCGGCGACCAGCCGATCTTCGGTCAACACCGTCTGGATGATCGCCGGGTCGTCGATGCGGATTCGCCCGAAGCCGATATCGATACGCCCGGCCTTGAGCGCCTGCACTTGCTGCAACGTGGTCATTTCCGATAGCCCCAGTTCAAGCTCCAGGGGCTCGCCGCTGCGCAAACGGCGAATCAGTTCCGGCAGCACGCCGTAGAGCGTCGACGGGGCGAAACCGATGCCCAGCCAGGTCTTTTCGCCCAGACCGATCCGTCGCGTGTTGTCGCACACCTTGCTCAGTTGCTCAAGCAGGGCGGTGGAGTGCTCATGGAAAAACCGCCCGGCATCGGTCAGCTTCAGCGGCCGCCCGCGCTCCAGCAACAACACCCCGAGTTCATCCTCCAGTTGCTGCATCTGCCGGCTCAGCGGTGGTTGGGCAATGTGCAGAAGCTCGGCGGCACGGGTGAAATTGAGGGTTTGAGCCAACACCTGAAAATACCGCAGGTGACGCAGTTCCATGGGACCTCCGGAAACCAGTTTTCATACCTTAAAGGTATCAAGTCAGACCAATTCTAATTTGGCTTCCCGAAAAAAGCCGTACCAGAATCGGTTTCAGAACTTTAAGAACCTGACGGGTATCGACATGCTTGCAACAGCCATTGAATCGATCGAGACGATCATCGTCGATCTGCCGACCATCCGCCCGCACAAGCTGGCGATGCACACCATGCAGAACCAGACGCTGGTGATCATTCGCGTGCGCTGCGCCGACGGCATTGAAGGTATTGGCGAATCCACCACCATTGGTGGCCTGGCCTACGGCAATGAAAGCCCTGACAGCATCAAGACCAACATCGACAAACACTTCGCGCCGCTGTTGCTGGGCCAGGACAGCGCCAACGTGAATGCCGCGATGTTGCGCCTGGAACGCAGCATCCGTGGCAACACGTTCGCTAAATCAGGTATCGAAACCGCGTTGCTCGACGCTCAGGGCAAACGCCTTGGGCTGCCGGTCAGCGAGTTGCTGGGTGGCCGTGTTCGCGATGCACTGCCAGTGGCGTGGACCCTGGCCAGTGGCGACACCGACAAGGACATCGCCGAAGCGGAAAAGATGCTCGACCTGCGCCGCCATCGGATCTTCAAGCTGAAAATCGGTGCCGGTGAGGTCAACCGCGACCTGGCCCATGTCATCGCGATCAAAAAAGCCTTGGGCGACCGCGCCAGTGTGCGGGTCGATGTCAATCAGGCCTGGGATGAAGCGGTCGCGCTGCGCGCCTGCCGGATCCTGGGAACCAACGGCATCGACCTGATCGAACAGCCGATCTCGCGCAACAACCGCGCCGGCATGGCGCGCCTGAATGCCATGAGCCCGGCGCCGATCATGGCCGATGAATCCATCGAATGCGTGGAGGATGCGTTCAATCTGGCCCGTGAAGGCGCGGCGTCAGTGTTTGCCTTGAAGATCGCCAAGAACGGCGGCCCGCGCGCCGTGCTGCGAACCGCGGCCATCGCCGAAGCCGCCGGTATCGGCCTGTATGGCGGCACCATGCTCGAAGGTGGCATCGGCACCCTGGCCTCGGCCCATGCTTTTGTCACGCTGAACAAACTGGCGTGGGACACCGAGCTGTTCGGTCCATTGCTGCTGACTGAAGACATTCTCAGCGAGCCGCTGGTCTATCGCGATTTTGAGTTGCACGTGCCGAAAACACCGGGGCTGGGCTTGAACCTCGATGAAGAGCGTCTGGCGTTCTTCCGTCGTGACAAAACGTCTACTGCCATTCATCAAGCCTGAGGAGAGCATTATGCTGTTCCACGTAAAAATGACCGTGAACCTGCCGGTCGATATGAATCCGCAAGCAGCCGCCACATTGAAGGCTGACGAAAAAGCCCTGGCCCAACGCCTGCAAGAGCAAGGCAAGTGGCGTCACTTGTGGCGCATCGCCGGGCACTATGCCAATTACAGCGTTTTCGACGTCGACAGTGTGCAGGAACTGCACGACCTGCTCATGCAATTGCCGCTGTTTCCGTACATGGCGATCGAGGTCGAGGCGATGTGCCGGCATCCTTCTTCCATTCGCGAAGATGACCGCTGAACCCAGCCTGTTCAGTTCGCTACGCTAATAATTACAAGATGAGGAACCCACCAAAATGAACGTCAAGATTTCCCACACTGCCAGTGTCCAGAAGTTTCTCGAAGAGGCCAGCGGTCTGCTCAATGACGCCGGCGACCCACGGGTCAAGGCCCTGGTTTACCGCATCCTGCGTGATTCGGTGAACATCATCGAAGACCTGGCCGTAACGCCGGAAGAGTTCTGGAAAGCCGTCAACTACCTCAACGTGCTGGGTGCGCGTCAAGAGGCCGGGTTGGTGGTGGCCGGGCTCGGTCTCGAACATTATCTCGACCTGTTGATGGACGCTGAAGATGAACAGGCCGGCAAGGCTGGCGGCACACCGCGGACCATCGAAGGCCCGCTGTACGTGGCGGGTGCGCCGTTGTCGGAAGGCGAAGCGCGTCTCGATGACGGCGTCGATCCGGGTGTAGTGCTGTTCATGCAGGGCCAGGTCAAGAACACCGCCGGCGAACCGTTGGCTGGTGCCGTGGTCGATGTCTGGCACGCCAACACCGGCGGCACTTACTCCTACTTCGATACCACTCAATCGGAGTTCAACCTGCGTCGTCGTATCGTCACCGATGCCGAGGGTCGTTATCGCTTTCGCAGCATCGTGCCGTCGGGCTATGGCTGCCCGCCGGACGGTCCGACCCAGCACCTGCTCGATCAACTGGGCCGTCATGGTCAACGGCCGGCGCACATTCACTTCTTCATCTCCGCGCCGGATCATCGTCACCTGACCACCCAGATCAACCTCGATGGCGATCAATACCTGCACGACGATTTCGCCTATGCCACCCGTGACGAGTTGATCGCGAAGATCACCTTCAGCGACGATCAAGCACGTGCGGCGGCCCATGGTGTGAGCGGTCGTTTTGCCGAAATCGACTTCGATTTCACCTTGCAGACCTCCGCGCAACCCGACGAGCAGCAACGCCACGAGCGGGTCCGCGCACTCGAGGACTGATATCCTCGAACAGCGGAACTGGGCCACGAGAAACCGACCGTTTATCTCGTGGCCTTCTGTGTTTCTGGAATGGCCCGACGCAACCTATAACAACAATGAGAGTGACCCGATGATGCAAGCGCAACTGTTGAGTCAGCGCAGCACCGTATTCGACCACGCCGACCCTTACGCGGTGTCGGGGTACGTCAATCAGCATGTCGGTAACCATTGCATTCTGATGCCCCGGGCCGGGCGACCGCTGGCCAGCCTCAATCACCGCAAGTTTGCCAGCCTCGACCTGTGCCGCATCAGTTACGGCGGCAGCGTGCGCGTCACGTCGGGCGCGCTGGAAAGCATCTATCACCTGCAAGTGTTGTTGCGCGGCAATTGCCTGTGGCGCGGGCACGGCCAGGAGCACTACTTTGCGCCCGGCGAGTTGCTGCTGATCAATCCCGACGATCCGGTGGACCTGACGTATTCCGACGATTGCGAAAAATTCATCCTGAAAGTTCCCACGTCGTTGCTGGAATCCGTGTGCGATGAGCAGCGCTGGCGGTATCCGGGGCAGGGTGTGCGGTTTCTGGAGAATCGCTATCAGCTCGATGAGCTGGAAGGCTTTGTCGGTCTGCTGGCGATGATTTGCCAGGAAGCCGAGGCCACCGAGCAGATTCCCAAGGTGCAGGAGCACTACGCGCAGATCATCGTCAGCAAGATGCTCAGCCTGATGAAGACCAACGTCAGCCGTATCAGTCTCGGCTCACAGACGGCTACGTTCGAGGTGATTGCCAACTACATTGCGGGCCATCTCAAGCAGGACATCGACAGCGAAGAACTGGCACGCCAGGCGCGGATGAGTCTGCGCTCGTTGTACGGATTGTTTGAACGCAACGCCGGCACCACGCCGAAAAACTACATCCGGCAAAAACGCCTTGAGCGCATCAACGCCTGCCTGAGCGACCCGACCTGCAACGTGCGTAATGTCACGGAAGTGGCGATGGATTACGGTTTTCTGCACCTGGGCCGGTTTTCGGATAACTATCGCAAGCAGTTCGGGGAGTTGCCGTCGGATACGCTGAAGCGGCGGGAGTGAGATGCAGGGAGGCTTCACGGGCCTCTCGAAGTTAGCCAATCCACCGGTTATCCAAACTGATTTGCCTGCAAAAGGGATAAAGATTTTTTCAGACTAGTTCAAGCTCAGCGGCTGCGACAAGGCCAAACATTACGAGTAAAAGTCCCCAGCCGGTCCACTGTAAAACAATCAGCTTTCGCCTTAAGACAGCAGGGAAGTTCTTCAAGTCCTCGGCGCTGGCACCTCCATCGCGTAGGTAAAGGCGAGGTGTAGTCATTACTCCCATTATGGCGCCCAGTAAAAACATATTCCCCCAAGGTCCGCCGTTCCTGAATGGTGCTCGAATCATAACTGCGGGGCAATTTTGCAGGTGATTTAGCATCACATCCATTTTTGTGTAGGCAAGGTGGAGTGATATGCCAATTATTATGAATATGCCCGCAAAGTCGATTAAACCGACACAAAGAAATATTTTGTCCGCGGTACTTATGCTCACTTAATGGTCTCGTAGATTTTTTCTCTGCAGGAATGGGCGCGCCGATCAATAGAACAGTCCGGAGTTTCCGATCAACACAAGTAAAATTAGTGCTGCGAAAAGCCCCAGTGCGCTCCAGTGCATAATTATTAACTTACGTTTTAGGAAGCGAGGGAAGGCTTGCAAGTCTTCTGAGCTTAGCTCGCCCCTTTTGAGATAGAATCCGGGGAACGTGATAATTCCTGAAATTCCTCCTACAAGCATCAAGTTTCCCCACGGACCACCGTGCCTGAGCGGAGCACGAACCATGATGGCTGTGCAGTTCTTCAAATGATCCAGGATAAAATCCATTTTTGTGTATGCCACATGTAGCATTACAACGATCCAAATAGACATCGCGATAATCACTACCCCGGATGAATAACCGATAACTATTTCAATGCTGTTCATTTGTATTCTCATATATTAATTCGCCTAATGCTTCTCCCCTATCCCCCCCTAAAAACCCACCTGCAAAAGAACCTGCCCCGACTACTATCAGGCCGCATGCGAGAGTGGCCGTTCCTCCCGTCGGGATTGCTAAGCCCGCGCAGACCCAGCCCACCGTTGAGCCGGTCAATATTGCTGACGCGAAAGCACCACCTATCACTCCTCCGGCAAAACCACCAACTTCTGTAAATTTCACCCTCTTACAAGCCTCCTCATCCTCTGCCGCACATACGCCCTGAACTTTGATAACTGACCCTCCACCGCCCACAGCAGTGCCAACCCAACCGCCATACTTGACATACTTCGCCGCTTTAGAAACGCCTTCAATATGCGTGGCATAACCAGGGATCTGTCCAACAGCCCCAGCTTTTCTCCAGCGATGAACAAGACTTTTAGTCGATATGCCCAACACGTTTTTCAGATTGGGGTGATCCGGAAAGCCAATGCTCTTTTTTGTAAGTTTGGTGAGCTGGGTATTCAACTGAGCCAGCAGGCGCTTACGTTCGGAGTAAAACTCGGCGGTGTTCAAGTGATCATTGGCCTGGAAAGTCCGAGTATGCAAACTCTCGATGTCACGCAGAATGACATTCACGTCGTCCAGGTTCTTCGCGAACATGGAAAGTCCGAAGCTGGCACCGAGTGAGCCCTTCGAAAGAAAGAATGCAATCTCATCATAGTGACGCGCCATGAAATCGGCCTCTTCTGAACTGAGAGGCTTCAGGGCTCTATTTACATTACCCGCCGCTTGCATCAACAGCGCTTCTTCGAAGGTACATTGCTGGTTGTTCGGATCGCTGAGAACAATCATCGTCCCGGCTTTTACCTTATCCAGATTCGGATTCAGGGCCTTGAATTTGGCGATGACGGCGGGGGAGGCTGAAGTGAAAAGCTGAGCTTCCAGTTTGTCAGCGGTAGTGCTCCTGGGGACGACGTAGAACCCTGGTTCTTCTTGTGGGACGGCCGCAGGCCATTGCTCTTGAGGAAAAAACTTCAAGTCCGAGACTGGATGCGGCGAAGAGGTTGCCCTCAATGCGTCGGGCGAATTCGCGGTCGTCGACTCGAGGCTTTGAGCATGGACAAAGCGCAATAAGCGTTCCGGGTCGGGTTTTAATGAAGGCTGTGTGAGCGTTGAGTTCGGGATTCTTTTAACCCGTTCATTGATCGCGCCCTGAGCTTTTCGCGTAACGGCTTGCGATTGGCTAAGCAGGTCTCGTTGTTCTTGCACAAGCGCCTGTATGCCTTGCTCCGGAGTTATGTTGCCCTGCGCAACATCGTCCGCAACGCGCTTTGCATAAAAGGCGACTTCTCGATTGAACCGTTCACGCAGCATACCTTGCGCAAGATGACGGGTACCAAGAGTGCGAGCTTGCCCCACCAGTTTGCCCGCGGCACTGTTGACCTCCCATTGCTCATGACGATTCGGACTCATCCTTCATCGCCCCACGAGCTGTAACCCGCGGTTTTTGCCAGGTGGTGGGTCCAGGTAATGTCGCGGTAACGAATAGCCACCTGTTCCTGGGGCTCGGCGTCGTTTTGAAAAATGGCATGAGGCATTTCAAGCGTCAGGTCGGCAATAACTCCGCCATTGATCGAAACGGTATAAAACTTTTCCTGCATGCCAAAAGCCGACACGCGATAGAAACTTATCGTGCAGTTGATTTCTTCTCTGTTTGAAAGCGCTTGAGCAAGCAGCGGTGATGATTTATCGACGGCTTTTGTGATGATGATCGGACTATGCGTCGACTTTTTGATGTTCCCGATATTGGCGATGTTGTGGCTGTAGGAGAGCACCATGATTTCATCGGTGTGCGCTGCCTGATACTTGTTGCCGATAGAGTCCTGGGTTGAACAGCCCGCTGAAATCAATCCTTGAGCTTTTCCGTTTATGGTCATGTAACCGTGATTAGCCATAGAACCACTCCTTGTAGTCAGGCGGGCAGTCTATGGCAGAAGTTGTAAGCAGTTATGTAGTCCGATTCCGAAAATACGTTCTGCACTAAACGGATAAAGGTCTGCACCCAGCGGATAGTCCACCCCATTGCCCCGTCCTAGCATGAGCCTTGCCTGAACAATAACAATGGAGGCGGCGGCCATGACCCTGCGACCCGAATATCTTCAATCCCTGCTTGAGGACGATCCAGAACAAGGCATCTACCGCTGCAAGCGCGAGATGTTCACCGACCCGCGGCTGTTCGATCTCGAGATGCAGCACATCTTCGAAGGCAACTGGCTGTACCTGGCCCACGAAAGCCAGATCCCCAACAAAAACGACTTCTACACCACCACCATGGGGCGCCAGTCGATCTTCATCGCGCGCAACAAGGACGGTGAGCTCAATGCGTTCCTCAACGCCTGCAGCCATCGTGGCGCGACGCTGTGCCGGCACAAGTCCGGAAACAAGAGCTCGTACACCTGCCCATTCCACGGCTGGACCTTCAACAACTCCGGCAAGCTGCTCAAGGTCAAGGATCCGGCCGAAGCGGGCTACCCGTCGAGCTTCAACTGCGAAGGCTCCCACGACCTGACCAAAGTTGCGCGTTTCGAGTCATATCGCGGTTTTCTGTTTGGCAGCCTCAAGGCCGACGTAGTCCCACTGGTTGAACACCTGGGCGAGTCGGCGAAGATCATCGACATGATCGTCGACCAGTCCGCCGATGGCCTGGAAGTGCTGCGCGGTTCCTCCAGCTACATCTACGAAGGCAACTGGAAACTCACCGCCGAAAACGGCGCCGACGGCTATCACGTCAGCTCCGTGCACTGGAACTACGCTGCCACTCAGAACCAGCGCAAGCAGCGCGAGGCCGGCGATTGCAACCCGACCATGAGTGCCGGCAGTTGGGCCAAGCAGGGCGGTGGTTTCTATTCCTTCGACAAGGGCCACATGTTGCTCTGGACCCGTTGGGCCAACCCCGAGGACCGTCCGCTGTACGAGCGTCGCGATGAACTGGCCCAGGACTTCGGCAAGGCCCGCGCCGACTGGATGATCGAGAACTCGCGCAATCTGTGCCTGTACCCGAACGTGTACCTGATGGACCAGTTCAGTTCGCAGATCCGTATCGCCCGGCCGATCTCGGTCAACCGCACGGAAATCACCATTTACTGCATCGCCCCCAAAGGCGAAAGCGACCACGCCCGTTCGAGCCGGATTCGTCAGTACGAAGACTTCTTCAACGTCAGCGGCATGGCCACCCCGGACGACCTGGAAGAGTTTCGTTCCTGCCAGACCAGTTATCAGGGCAGCGTGACCGCCTGGAACGACATGTCCCGTGGCGCCGAACACTGGATCGAAGGCGCTGATGAGGCGGCCAAGGAAATCGACCTGCATCCGCTGCTCAGCGGTGTGCGCACTGAAGACGAAGGCCTGTTCGTGCTGCAACACAAGTATTGGCAGCAGACCATGCTCAAGGCCCTGGCCGCCGAGCAGTCCGAACTGATTCCTGTGGAGGCCGTGCAATGACCATCACCTATGACTCCGTGCGTGATTTTCTCTATCGCGAAGCCCGTTACCTCGATGACCGGCAATGGGACGAATGGCTGGAGTTGTACGCCCCGGACGCGACGTTCTGGATGCCGTCCTGGGACGACAACGATGAGTTGACCGAAGACCCGCAGCGGGAAATCTCGCTGATCTGGTACGGCAACCGCACCGGTCTGGAAGACCGCGTCTTCCGCATCAAGACCGAGCGTTCCAGCGCCACCATGCCGGACACCCGCACCTCGCACAACATCAGCAACATCGAGCTGCTCGAACAGGCCGACGGGTTCTGCAAAGTGCGCTTCAACTGGCACACCCTGAGCTTTCGCTACAAGACCGTCGACAGCTATTTCGGCAGCAGTTTCTACACCCTCGATGTGCGCGGTGAAAACCCGCTGATCAAGGCCAAGAAAGTGATCCTGAAGAACGATTACGTTCGCCAGGTCATCGATGTCTACCACCTGTGAGGCAGCGGTCATGACTCATTCCATTGCATTTAATTTCGAAGACGGCGTCACCCGATTCATCGACGCCAATGTCGGCGAAACCGTGGCCGATGCCGCGTATCGACAAGGCATCAATATTCCACTGGATTGCCGCGACGGCGCTTGCGGTACCTGCAAATGTTTCGCCGAGGCCGGCCGTTATGAGTTGGGCGAGGAGTACATCGAAGACGCGCTCAGCGCGGAAGAGGCCGAGCAAGGTTTCGTCCTGACCTGCCAGATGCGTGCCCAGAGCGATTGTGTGGTGCGCGTGCCGACCTCATCCGAGGTGTGCCGCACCCGTCAGGCCAGTTACGACGCGACTATCAGTGCCGTGCGCCAGTTGTCCGACAGCACCATCGCGCTGTCGATCAAGGGCGAAGCCCTGAGCAAACTGGCGTTCCTGCCGGGGCAATACGTGAACCTCGGGATTCCCGGCAGCGAGCAGACCCGCGCCTATTCGTTCAGCTCGTTGCAGCGCGACGGCGAGGTCAGTTTCCTGATCCGCAACGTGCCCGGCGGCTTGATGAGCAGCTTCCTCACCGGCATGGCCAAGGCCGGCGACAGTATGAGCCTGGCCGGGCCGTTGGGCAGTTTCTACCTGCGCGACATTCGCCGTCCGTTGTTGCTGCTGGCCGGCGGTACGGGGCTGGCACCGTTCACGGCAATGCTGGAAAAAATCGCCGAGCAGGGCAGTGAACATCCGCTGCATTTGATCTACGGCGTGACCAACGATTTTGATCTGGTGGAAATGGATCGACTCGAAGCGTTTGCCGCGCGAATCCCGAACTTCAGCTTCAGTGCCTGCGTCGCCAACCCGGACAGTCAGCATCCGCTCAAGGGCTACGTGACTCAACACATCGAGCCGCAGCATTTGAACGAAGGCGACGTCGATGTCTACCTGTGCGGCCCGCCGCCGATGGTCGAGGCGGTCAGCCAGTTCATCCGTGAAAAAGGCATTGCGCCGACAAACTTTTACTACGAGAAATTTGCCGCCAGCGCGGCGTAAGTATTCTCTGCGGCATTGTCCCTGTAGGAGCTGTCGAGTGAAACGAGGCTGCGATCTTTACAAGGGCGACATCAAAAGATCGCAGCCTCGTTTCACTCGACAGCTCCTACGCAGGGGTTGGCGCAAACACGAGGTGGGTATGAACAGATTTCACGAAAAAGTCGCGCTGATCACCGGCGCTGCCCAAGGTATCGGTCGGCGCGTTGCCGAGCGCATGGCGGCGGAAGGTGCGCGGTTGATTCTGGTCGATCGCTCCGAGCTGGTGTTCGAGGTTCAGCAGCAATTGGGGCAGGGCAGCCAGGTGCTCGCGCTGACCGCCGATCTTGAGCAATACAGCGAATGCAGCCGCGTCATGCAAACCGCCGTCGAGCGTTTCGGGCGTCTGGATGTGCTGGTCAATAATGTGGGCGGGACGATCTGGACCAAGCCTTTTGAGCATTACGAAGCGTCGCAGATCGAGGCTGAAGTGCGCCGTTCGCTGTTCCCGACGCTGTGGTGCTGTCACGCCGCGTTGCCGTTCATGCTTGAACAGGGAAGTGGCGCCATCGTCAACGTTTCCTCCATCGCCACGCGCAGTGTCAATCGCGTGCCGTACGGTGCGGCGAAGGGTGGGGTCAATGCGCTGACCGCTTGCCTGGCCTTCGAAACCGCCGGTCGCGGGATTCGGGTCAATGCCACCGCGCCCGGTGGCACCGAAGCGCCGCCGCGGGTCATTCCGCGCAACAGCGCCGATCAGAGCGAGCAAGAGAAGGTCTGGTATCAGCAGATTGTCGACCAGACGCTCGACAGCAGTTTGATGAAGCGCTATGGCACGCTGGATGAGCAGGCAAGCGCTATTCTGTTTCTGGCCAGCGACGAAGCGTCTTATATCACCGGCATGATCATGCCGGTCGGTGGCGGCGACCAGGGTTGATCCATTTACAAGCGACGCTGAAACGCTTTGATGATTTTGAGCGTGGCGTCGCTGGTGTTCAGGTTCTGGATCGCGTCCAGCGGATACCAGATGCAATCGAAAATTTCGTTTTGCGGACGGGCCTCATCGGCGTTCGCCACTGTGGCTTCGTACACATGGTGTCGGGTGCTGGCCGTTTGCAACTCCATCAGGTACAGCAACCCGTCGACCCCAAGCCCGGTCTCTTCCTGAAGTTCTCGCGTGGCGGCGTCGGCAATGGCTTCACCACGCTCAACCTTTCCGCCGGGCAGCATCCAGCGACTCCTTGGCTTGCGCACCAGGAGAATGTGCCGGTCCTGCTCGCAAATGACGGTCGCGCGTACTTTCATGTGTTACCCGATTGCCGTTTGTCATAAATCAGTCATAAAAATGCAATATTCGAGCCGGGGTGTCTGTCTCAATGGTTGGAGTGATTGACGAGGTTCAAAGTGCAACCGGATGTCGGAATCCTGGCGCGACGTCTGGTTGGCACTTCAGGGAAGGTCGGGTGTAAGGTATTCACGTGAATCCAGGATCATCACTGCCGAAATGGAGGTGACTATGAGCGTTCCGATGCTGACCAAAATGCACATGAACGGTTATGACGTACTCAGCGTGAACAACGGCCCATGGCGAGTGTGCACCAAAGGTAACCGGCTTGGAGCCTTTGGCAGTAGAGAGGAAGCACTGGCCTTTGCGGCCGCTCTTCCCGGCTACAAGGCCAGGGCAAGTCGGCCTGCACGCAGCCAGAAATCAGATAAATAGCGCACTTGCAGCCCCGGTTCGCCGGGGCTTTTCTTTGCTGGGCGCTGAAGTCCCGGGCTAATAACCGCCGCCGGTACTGCGGGAAGGCTCTCGGGCTTTTTGCTGCGCGTGGCTCCATTCCGCGCAGGTCATGAAGCTTGTATGGTCGACCTTGCCCCTGCCATCGAAACTGACGTTGTACGTCTGCTGATGGCCGGGCTGCGTTAGCTTGTAGTCAAAGCAAGTGCCAGGCTCAACGGTGCGATCCGTTATGGATAAAGGCTGGCCGCCAATCTGCTGGACTTGATCCTTGCTCATGCCAGTCTCGACCTTTGCGACCAACGGCTGATCCCGATAGATACTTGATTCGGTGCTGCAGCCACCCGACGCGGCCAGTACAACGGCCAGCGCGCATAGAGGCTTGTGCATGGCAGTGCGCCTGCTATTGAGCTTTCGTTCGAGTGATAATCTTGGCTTTCACTTCCTCGGCATAACCCTTCAGTCGTTCTTCATCGCCCTGAAACAACTCGCACAGCTTTAGGGTTGCTTGCGCATCCACATCATTGCCGGCCAGGCGTAGCTGCTCTGCGATGCGCAAAAGCTCTACCGCTGACCATCTCAAATCCGACGCAACACCTTGCAGGTTACGCCGAAGTTCGTTTTCAGATTCGTTAAGCCACATGATGACCTCCTGCCAATCTCTGCTACGAAATTTTAGTCCCATTTCCCGGATCAGGGCGTTTTGTTCGTCTGAGCCGTTGGTGCAGCCTTTTGTCGGGAAAATGAACGTGAACCCGCAGATCTGATGTCGTAGTGAGGTAGTGAATTTTTGCTAGGGCGAGGCAAACACAAATGACGACTACTGATGACTTTAGATTTCATGCCCATGAACTGATGGTTGATCTGGACGCGGCCACCACGGAAATGATGAAACTGATTTCTGCGCATCAGCTGAGCGGCCCGGAATGGGAGCGGGTCACTCAATGGCAGCATGAAGCGTATGAAAGATGGATGACTTATCTGAACGAGAGGTCGTATCCGGATCCCGGTGATCACAACGCCCCTTGCTGAGGTGAGTGCAACAGATGGATGTCTGGACAGCGACACGCTACATTCCCTTTTTTCGGGTTAAGGAAGCGTCATGCGCAAATTGATTGGGGGAGTAGGGTTGGCGTTGCTGGCGGGCTGTTCGTTGCCCGCGTCCTTGGTGCCAGGTGAGCCCAATCTCAGCAAGTACAGCAACAAGGTGCCTAAAGACTATGCCGCGTGCGTTCTGCCGGCGTGGCGACACGAGATACCCAACACGACCCAATTGGCGATTTCCAATGGCTACAGGGTCACGGCACCGAGCATCATCACGGCCGACGAGATTGTGGATATCGTGAAATCGAAGGATGGCAGTCACATATCGCTTTATCAGGGGCCGCCCTGGGCGAAATCCGGGGCGTTGCGTCAGGCAGTGCGTGATTGTCTGTAAGGTTTAGTCGGTGATATCGGTCACCTGGATGATCGGGTCGTCGCTTGCCTGAGTGCTCGCACTGGTTTTCTTTTCCCGACGATCGTTCATCCAGTTGTCCACCTGAGCATTGAATTGCGCCGGCGCTTTTCGTCCGACCTTCCTGGCGAGATCAAGAATGGTCTGCTGGGCGAGGGCGTCTTCCATCGCCGCCAGCGATGACATCGGCAACTTCGCACTGATGACCTGCCAGCACGCTATCTCGCTGGGGCGTCATGCCGGCAACAACGTTGCTGCACAGATTCTGGGCGTGGACCCGACCCCGTACAGCCAGCCTAAATACGTGACCTGTCTGGATCTGGGGGCCTGGGGAGCGGTCTACACCGAAGGTTGGGACCGCCAGGTGAAGTTGATCAAGGAGGAAGCCAAGGCGTTGAAGACCCAGATCAACACGATGTGGATCTACCCGCCCGCGGCTGATCGTGTCACTGCGCTGGCTTCGGCGGATCCGATGATTCCTGTCGCCTGAAACGTCGGCAGCGTTGCTTCGATAACGCTGCCGCTTAGAAAAAATCCCGCCCGGGTTTTCCTGGGCGGGATTTTTTTTGTGCCTTGACCGGTTGTCGCCGTGAAATTTAACGTGTACTTTTTCATGAAAATATAAGTATAAAAATTCACGAGGCCTGCATGTTTCAGCAATCTACCCAGCACGTCGCCAGCTATTACGCCCACACCTGCGCGGATCGCTTGGTGGATCGAGCGGTTCTTGAAGGCGAGCAGGATACCGAGGTGTTGATCATCGGGGCCGGCTTCAGTGGATTGCATACGGCGTTGCGTCTGGCCCTGGCCGGTAAGCGCGTGACGTTACTGGAAGCCAGTCGGGTGGCCTGGGCCGCCTCGGGGCGCAATGGCGGTCAGGCCATTCTCGGTTGGTCGTGTGACATGCCACCGTTGGAGGCAGCGCTGGGTTATGAGCGCGCGCGCCGGTTATGGGACAGCATGCGCTGGGCTGCACAGGAGTTGCGAGATTTGCCCGCGCGCCATGGTTTCGATTGTGACTATCGGCCTGGCCACCTCTGGACGTCGGTGATGCCGCGTCGGGTGAGTCTGCTGACGCAATGGCAACACGAGGCCAGTCACAAGTGGGGCCACGATGGATTGCAGTTTATTTCTCGCGAGGCGTTGCCTGATTGGGTCGCCAGTGAGCGCTACCAGGCGGGTCTGTTCGATCCTGAAGGCGGGCATTTGAATCCGCTGAAACTGGCGCTCGGCCTGGCCGCTGCGATTGAACAGGCTGGTGGACGCATTCATGAACAGAGCAAGGCGTTGAGTTATCACGAAGAAGGCGATCGTTATGTGGTCACCACTGAGCGCGGTCGCATTCGGGCTGACGTGCTGGTGCTGGCGTGCAACGCCTACCTTGATCGGCTCGATCCGAAGCTTTCGAGTTGCGTGTTACCGGTTGGCACTTATCAGGTGGCCACCGCGCCACTTTCAGAGCAACAGGCGACCGCGCTGCTACCCAGCAATGTGTGCGTCACCGACAACCAGTTTGTCCTCGATTATTTCCGCCGCACGCCGGACAACCGCCTGCTGTTCGGTGGTGGTTGCACTTACCTGGGCGGCATGCCGAAGGACATCGCCGCTGCGACACGGCCCTATCTGGAGCGCGTGTTTCCCCAGCTCAAGGACGTCGAACTGGACTTTGCCTGGGGAGGTCACATCGATCTGACCCTCAAGCGCACGCCTGACATCGGTCGACGTCGCGATCTGTACTGGCTACAGGGTTACTCCGGACATGGCGTGCTGCCGACATTGACCGGGGCGCGCGCCGTGTCCGACGCGATACTTGGCCAGCCGGATGAGCTGGCGTTGTACCAGGGTTTGTTCAATGGCAGCTTTCCCGGTGGAAAGTATTTGGCAGCACCGCTGGAAGCTATCGGCAAAGCCTGGTATCGGCTGCGCGACAGCCTTTGAAACATCAATTTCTGGAAGCCTTCAGATGGACATGCAAGAAGAAATCTCGGCGCTGGCGATCCTGATCCAGGACCTGCGCAAACACAAAAAATACACGCTGAAAGACCTGGCGGACAAAATCGGTCGTTCGGTCGGGTTTCTCTCGCAAGTCGAGCGGGGGTTGTCACGTCCCACGGTGGCGGACTTGACCGCCATCAGCGAAACACTCGGCGTGCCGACTACCTATTTCTACAGCTTGCCCAAGCCCATGGCATTGCCGTGGGTGACCCGTCCGGATGAGCGACGCACGCTGTATTACGCCGACGGGATTACCGACATCCTCGTCTCTCCGAAGATGAGGGCGTCCTTTTCAATGCTTGAAAGCCAACTGGAGCCTGGCGCCAGTAGTGGTGATCGGCACATGAACGACAGCTCGGAGCAGGGTGGCTATGTCCTCGAGGGTGAGCTGACGCTGTGGCTGGATGACGATAAGCCGGTGACATTGCGCACCGGCGACAGTTTTCAACTGGCCAGTCATACGCATTGTCGCTACGGCAACCTCTCGGATCAGCTCACCCGGGTGCTTTGGGTTTACACCTGATAAAAACAACAAGGAACACTAACGATGGATGCTGTCTGCTCTGATCTGGTTGCTGAGGTTCGCGCGTTTCGTCAGCGCTTCCCGCAGGTGCGTTACGTTGACCTGATTTCCCTGGACATCCCCGGGCATTTTTACGGTAAGCGCTACCCGATAGAAATGCTCGAGAAGGTCGCCGCCGGCAGCGCGCTCAAGCTGCCGCAAAACTGTGTGTTGCTGGGTACGCAGGGTGGTCTGTTCAAAATCGGCGACTACTGTTTCAACGACGGCGACCCGGATGCTCCACGCCGCCTGGTGCCCGGTACGCTCAAGCCCGTGAGCTGGGAAAACAACTGCTGGGGCAAATGCTGATTACCTCAAGCGGTACTGAAAAGCCTATCGTTTTCGAGCCGCGTGAAGTGTTGGCGCAGGTGCTCGAGCGCCTCGGCCGAAAAGGGATATTTCCTGTGGTCGCGTTCGAACTGGAGTTCTATCTGTTCGATCGCCAGCTACGTGACGGCTTGCCACAGTTCCCTCGCGATCAGCTGACGGACGATGCCGATGATCAGCCGAATATGCACATCGAACGGCTGTCGAGATTTTCACCGGTACTCGATGACATGGTCGAGACGGCGCGGGCGCAAGGCATCGATGCCACGGTGATCACTGCGGAGCTGGGCCCGGGCCAGTTCGAGATCAATTTCGGTCACCTTGACGACGGCCTGCGTGCGGCCGACTGGGCGGCCCTGTTCTGCCGCAGCACACGGGGGGTGGCCCTCAAGCACAACCACCGCGCCAGCTTCATGGCAAAACCCTACTTGCAGCACCCCGGTAGCGGCATGCATGTGCATGTGAGCCTTTACGACGAGGCGGGAACCAACCTGTTGGCGGCTAACGATCAGCAGGCGCTGCGCCATGCAGTGGCCGGTTGCCTTGAATTGTTGCCGCATTGCATGCCGATCTTTGCACCGAATCACAACGCAATGCGGCGCTTGAGCGGCACGGTGAATGTCGCGACGCGCGCCAGTTGGGGCTTTGAAGATCGTGACGCTTGCCTGCGGGTGCCTGAGTCGGACGCTAAAAATCTGCGCATTGAACATCGCCTGGCGGGCGCGGATGCCAATCCTTATCTCGTGTTGGCGGCGATTCTGGTCGGGCTGGAGCAAGGGCTGGAAGTGGGCCGTGAACCGATTGCATCCCTCAACGAAGATCGTGGCAGCGGAATCGACTTCCCGCTGGAGATGCTGGAGGCCGTGCGTTCGATGCAAAACAACGTGCAGCTGCGCGAGGGTTTGGGGGCAGAATTTGTAGATGTCTACTGCGAAAACAAGCGCCAGGACCATTTGGCATTCCTGCAGGACATCAGTGCGCGGGAGTATCGCTGGTACCTCTAGATCAGTCCTTTTCGTCGATCGTCCATAAAAAATGTGTGGATATTTAATGAGTTGGACGTTTTAGTAACTGAATAGTGAATCAAAATATATTGTTACAGGCGGAAATATTAAGTAATATTCGCCCCGCGTTCACCACCACGGTTTATGCATTTTGAGTCCCAGGCGTCCATCAGCTGCCTGGGATTTTTTTTGCCTGAAATTCGGCATTTGCTCAATTTCAGTGGACCGCCGAGGATCTCGGAACAGGTACGCGCTCAAACCTGGAAACCGCTTTGATCCAGAAACGCCGATAAGCTGTTTTATCCGGGGCCAACGGCTTGTGGCTGGACCATGCATGCTCGGCTTTCAAGCTGGTGCGATACGTCTCCCACTCCTTCTCCTCGGCGACTTCCTTAGCCTTGCGTTCATCATCGAAATAGCCCAGTACATACACTTCGCCCTGATCGATGCCGTGCTCGATCAGTAGATAGATATCTTTCATCAGCTTTAATCCGCTGCTACACATTCCAGGATCCCCAGACGAAGGGGCATTGTCCTGACTGTCGGCAAGTATTTTTGATTGTTGAGTTTTATCGATGAATGGCAAGGCAGCTGAGGGCGGGCACGAGCAACCCGACAATTATTGGAATCGACCCTACACGTCAGCCCCCCGGCTTCGCGTCCGAGAGGCAGGGCAGCGGACTCAGCGGAACGCCGGGACCACGTGTTTGATAAACAGCTCCAGGGATTTTTTCTTCTCCGCGTGGGGCAAGCTGTTATCGCACCAGAAGCTGAACTCGTCGACGCCCAGTTCCTGGTAGTACTTGATGCGCGGGATGATTTCTTCCGGGGTGCCGATCATGGCGGTCTTGTGCAGGCTCTCCAGTTTGAACTCCGGACGTTCGGCGAACTTCTCTTCCGGGCTCGGCGCCAGGAAGCCGTTGACCGGCACTTCCTTGTTGCCGAACCAGGCATCAAAGGTGCGATAGAACTTCGAGATCGCCTTGGCCCCGACTTTCCAACCCTCGGGATCATCCGCTGCGTGGACATGGGTGTGACGCAGGACCATCAGTTGCGGGCGTGGCACGTCCGGGTTGTTGTCCAGGGCCGCCTGGAATTTGTTTTTCAAATCGAGGACTTCTTCGTCGCCCTTCATCAGCGGCGTGACCATGACGTTGCAGCCGTTGGCCACGGCGAAGTTATGCGAGTCCGGGTCGCGGGCGGCGATCCACATCGGCGGGTTAGGCTTCTGGATCGGCTTCGGTACGCTGGTGGAGGTCGGGAATTTCCAGATATCGCCATCGTGAGCGTAATCGCCTTGCCACAGGGCGCGCACCACCGGAACCATTTCGCGTAGCGCTTGACCGCCGGAGGAGGCGGGCATGCCGCCGGCCATGCGGTCGAACTCCACCTGATAGGCGCCACGGGCCAGACCGACTTCCATGCGACCGTTACTGATCACGTCCAGCAGTGCGCATTCGCCAGCGACCCGCAACGGGTGCCAGAACGGCGCAATGATGGTGCCGGCGCCGAGGTGAATGGTGGTGGTCTTGGCGGCCAGGTAGGCCAACAGCGGCATCGGGCTCGGCGAGATGGTGTATTCCATGGCGTGGTGTTCGCCGATCCAGACGGTGCTGAAACCGCCGGCTTCGGCCATCAGGGTCAGTTCGGTCAAGTCTTCGAACAGCTGACGGTGGCTGACGCTTTCGTCCCAACGTTCCATGTGCACGAACAGGGAAAACTTCATGACGCTTACCTCGGATCTTTGTTGTTTTGTTGGTATGCCATAACACGACATATTTGCAAAATGTTTATCTTGAAAAGATCAAAAGATCGCAGCCTGCGGCAGCTCCTACATTCTAGCGGCGTACACCTGTAGGAGCTGCCGAAGGCTGCGATCTTTGCTTTCGAATCAGGCAAGAACGGGCAGGGCGCCCATCTTGCCGTGGCAATACACCAGTGGCCCGGCGTTGTGCTGGGGCACGATCAGGTTCTTCACCGCGCCGACCATGATCGCGTGGTCGCCACCTTCGTATTCGCGCCACAGCTCACATTCGATCACCGCCGTGGCGTTGGCCAGAATCGGGTTGCCCAGTTCGCTCAAGGTCCATTCGATGCCTTGCGCCTTGTCTTTGCCTTTGCGTGCGAAGGCATAGGCTTCGCTCTGCTGGCCGCCAGACAGGACGTGAATGGCAAAGCGTTTGTTCTTGATCAGTACCGGATAGGAATCGGAGCTGTAGTTGGGGCAGAACAGCACCAGGGCCGGGTCCATGGACAGCGAGCTGAAGGCGCTGGCGGTCAGGCCGACGATGTGGCCGTCGTCATCCAGCGTGGTAATCACAGTCACCCCGGAAGGAAACGAACCCATCACTTGTTTGTAGATGGCGGCATCGATCATGGGACGGTCCTCTGGCGGTGTAATGCGGGTTTTTATGTGTTTGTAGGTCTGATGGTATACCGTAATACATAGTTTGCAAGGGCTTTTTTTTCGACCCGATAAACGTACGCCTTCGGTCTTTAAGTCAATGTTTACGGGGCTTTCCCCTAGGTCTTGGGCGCGTTTATGCAGTGTGATTGCGGATCAGATGGGCTCTCAAAGACCGGATCAGCCTTGTTAAAAACTTGGAATACCATAATATTATCGACATCTGAGGGGTGGCCAAAGAGCTCCCCCGGTTTGGCTTCGTACAACTATAAGATCAGACAAACTAGAGTTCATGCACATGTCCCAGATGTCCCGGCAAGACCCCCTGATCGAGAATCACACGGTCGACTACGTCCCACTCGCGGAACGCCACGGGAAGGCCCGCGACCTTTTCACTTTATGGTTCAGTACCAACATCGCGCCGTTGCCCATCGTGACCGGCGCCATGGTGGTTCAAGTGTTCCACCTCGACCTGTTCTGGGGGCTGTTGGCGATTGCTCTCGGGCATATGGTCGGCGGTCTGGTGATTGCCCTCGCGTCGGCTCAAGGTCCGCGCATGGGGATTCCGCAGATGGTGCAGAGCCGCGGCCAGTTCGGTCGTTATGGTGCGCTGCTGATCGTGTTTTTCGCGGCGATCATCTACATCGGTTTTTTCATCTCCAACATCGTCCTGGCCGGCAAGTCCATTGTCGGCATCGCGCCTTCGGTTCCGGTGCCGGCGAGCATCCTCATCGGCGCTTTGAGCGCCACCGCGATCGGGGTGATCGGTTACCGTTTCATTCACACCCTTAACCGCATCGGGACCTGGGTCATGGGCAGTGCCTTGCTCGCCGGTTTCCTTTACATCTTCGCCCACGACCTGCCGGCGGACTTCTTCACCCGCGGCGGTTTCAACCTGTCGGGCTGGCTGGCCACGGTGTCGTTGGGGATCATCTGGCAGATCAGCTTCTCGCCTTATGTGTCGGACTACTCACGTTATCTGCCGGCGGATATCGGGATTGCCCGTCCGTTCTTCGCTACGTATCTGGGCGCGACCCTGGGCACCATTCTGTCGTTCACTTTCGGCGCGGTGGCGGTGCTGGCCACTCCGGAAGGCACCGAAGCGATGGCTGCAGTGAAGCAGTCCACCGGCTGGCTGGGACCTATTTTGATGGTGCTGTTTCTGCTCAACATCATCAGCCACAACGCCTTGAATCTGTATGGCGCGGTGCTGTCGATCATCACCTCGATCCAGACCTTCGCCAGTCAGTGGACGCCGAGCATCAAAGTTCGCGTGGTGTTGTCGAGTGTCGTGCTGGCGGGTTGCTGTTTTGTCGCATTGGGCGCGTCGGCGGATTTCATCTCGCAGTTCATCGGCCTGATTTTGGCGCTGTTGCTGGTGCTGGTGCCTTGGGCGTCTATCAACCTGATTGATTTCTATCTGATCAAGCGTGGCAGCTATGACATTGCCTCGATCTTCCGGGCGGATGGCGGGATCTACGGGCGCTTCAATCTGCATGCGATCGTTGCGTATTTCATCGGGATTATTGTGCAGCTGCCGTTTGCCAATACGTCGTTGTATGTCGGGCCGTATGCCAATCTGGTGGAAGGGGCTGATCTGTCGTGGCTGGTGGGGTTGGTGGTGACTTGTCCGTTGTATTACTGCCTGGCGACGCGTGGGCAGGGGCAGGAAAGCAAGGCAGCGAAACTGGGTTACACAAACTAGCGCCCGATTGAGTTCGCGTCTGGAATGCCCGGCCTTTGCCGGGCATTTTTGTTTGCGGGAGGTTATGTACATATCCGTTTCTGCGGTGATGGCTGATTACGGTTTCGCTCTTACAGCGAGTCCCTTTTTCAAACGCCAAAAAGGAACCAAAAGGCTTTGCCCCTCCATTCGGTGCCTCGCTTAGGCTCGGCATGCCGTAACGAAGGCATTGCTCCGGGGGCCCGCCGCCATCGGCCATCCATGGCCGGGGGTGGCTGCCGCGGCATCCTTGCCGCGGTGCCCCCTGCGCAATACCTGCGTTCGGCCTCTGGGAAAGGGGCAGGCAGATCAAGATCAAAAGCCAAAGCAAGATCAACAACTCTCTGCATCCCCTGATCGTTCCCACGCGCAGCAAAGGAATGCCGCCGGGGAGGCTCCGCCTTCCGCTGTCGACACAAGGCTTAAGTCCTGCGCATTGGTGACGCGGAGCGTCACGGGATGCATTCCTTTGCTGCGCGTGGGAACGATCAATACGCGCAGGCGGTGAGGAAACAGACCGGTCGGTAGGCCGCCTCGCTTTGCTTTTGCGCTGCACGCCCCCTCGAGAGGCCGAGTGGAGGTTCTGCGCAGTGGGCAACCCGGCATGGATGGCGGCGGGCCCACGGAGCAGGACCGGAGCGAGGGCATGCCGAGCCTAGGCGAGGCACCGAACGACAGGGGAAAGAGCCTTTGGTTACTTGGGGCCGGGCCGCGCAGGCTTTTCAAAGTGACACGCCGTAAGGGCGGAACCCTAAGCAGCCGTTACCGAAGAAACGGATATGCCCCCCAACCAAAAAGCAAAAAAAAAGGCCGCCACAACCCGACGTTGTAGCGACCCGAGGGTGACAGATAAATCACGGCCCACTGGCATGGACCGGCGCCAAATCAATGAGCCCCAGCAGCCTTGTTCAAATCACTCTCAGCCCATTCGGTATACACGCAAGCATCCGCAGTCGCCCAACGCACCCGAACCGGATCGCCAGTCTTCAGCGGCATCCCGGCGGCAGAGAGCGCCTTGACGGTCATCGAAGTACCGCCGGAAGTCATCACCGTGCAAGTCTGACTTTCACCGAGAAACAGCACTTCACCGACAATCGCCGACACTTCATTCCAGCCTGCCGCGAGCGGTTCCTGACGGGCTTGCTCAACGCTCAATGCCAAAGCCTTTTCGGGGCGAACCATCAGCAGCACATCCTGATGGGTTTGCAATCCTGCAGTCAGGCGAATCGACAACGATTGCCCTTCAAACGAAGCCACGGCATTGCCCTGAGCCTTGAGTTTGAGGAAGTTCGAGTTACCCAGGAACGAAGCAACAAAGGCATTCGGCGGATTCTGGTACAGGTCAAAACCGCTGCCCAGGCCGACGATCTTGCCGTGGCTGAAAATCGCGATGCGCTGGGACAGGCGCATGGCTTCTTCCTGGTCGTGGGTCACGTAAACAATGGTGATGCCCAGACGCCGATGCAGCTGGCGCAGTTCATCCTGCAAGTCTTCACGCAGTTTCTTGTCCAGAGCACCGAGCGGTTCGTCCATCAGCAGAATGCGTGGTTCATATACCAACGCCCGAGCAATCGCTACACGTTGCTGCTGGCCGCCGGACAGTTGCGAAGGGCGGCGATGCGCAAATTGCTCAAGCTGCACCAGTTTGAGCATCGCATCGACCCGGCGCTCGCGCTCGGCGGTGGCCAGTTTGCGAATGGCCAGGGGGAACGCGATGTTGTCGCGTACCGACAGGTGCGGGAACAGCGAATAACGTTGGAACACCATGCCGATGTCACGCTTGTGCGGCGGCACGTTGACCAGCGATTGGCCATTGACCAGGATCTCGCCGCTGCTCGGGGTTTCGAAGCCGGCTAGCATCGACAGCGTTGTACTTTTACCTGAGCCGCTGGAGCCAAGGAACGTGAGGAATTCGCCGTCCTTGATGTCCAGCGAGATGTCGTCCACGGCGGCAAAATCGCCGTAGTACTTGTTCAGGTTGCGCAGGCTCACCAACGGTTGGTCGTTCTGATGCGCGGAATCTTTGATCACTGCACTCATGTCGTACTCCTGGGCGCTCAGGCGCTGATTTCATTGCGCCGGCGAAGGGCGGCGGCGATCACCATGACCAGTACCGAGAGGCCGATCAGCAGCGTCGAGGCGACGGCGATCACGGGCGTCAGGTCCTGGCGCAGGGTGGTCCACATTTTCACGGGAAGGGTTTGCAGGGTCGGGCTGGCCATCATCACGCTCAGTACCACTTCATCCCAGGACACCAGGAACGCAAACAGCGCGCCGGCCACCATGCCCGGACGAATCGCCGGAAAGGTCACCTTGAACACCGCTTGCAAGCGTGAGGCACCGCAGATCACCGCGGCATCTTCGATGGACTGATCGAACAGCTTCAGTGAGTTGATGATCGAGATGATGGTGAACGGTAAAGCGACGATCACGTGGCTGACCACAAAGGCGAACATCGTCCCGGTGTAGCCCAGTTTCAGGAACAATGCGTACACCGCCACCGCGATGATCACCAGCGGCACGATCATCGGCAGGGTGAACAGACCGTAAAGCATCTCCCGTCCCGGGAAGCGCCCGCGCACCAGTGCAAAAGCGGTGGGCAAACCCAGCGCCACGGCGAAGAACGTGGTCAGTACCGCGACTTTGAGGCTGGCCACGGCCGCGTTCATCCAGTCGGCGTTGGAGAAGAACTGGCCGTACCATTTCAGCGTCCAGCCCGGCGGCGGGAACACCAGCCACTGGGAGGAACCGAAGGACAGCAGCACGATGAATACGATCGGCAGCAACAGGAACAACGCGATCAATCCGGTCGTGAAGTACAGGCCGAAGCGCATGCGCCGGCTCATGGCATTGGGGGTCAGGAGCATGACGGCTTACCTCGCGTTGCTGGCGCCAACCGGGGATTCCGGTTGGAGCGTCAGGTAGAAGTAGAACAACACCAGCGTAATGACGATCAGCAACGCGGCACCGGCGCTGGCCAGGCCCCAGTTGAGGAACGACTGCACCTGCTGAATGATGAATTCGGGCAGCATCATGTTCTGCGCACCACCCAGCAGTGCCGGGGTGACGTAGTAACCGAGCGACATCACGAACACCATCAGGCCACCGGAGAACAATCCCGGCCGGCACAGTGGCAGGAATACCCGGAAGAAGTTGGTCCAGGGGCTCGCGCCGCAAATGGAACCGGCCTGCAGGATCATCGGGTCGATGGCCTGCATGGTCGCCTGCAGTGGCAGCACGATGAACGGGATCATGATGTAGCTCATGCCGATCACCACGCCGGTGAGGTTATGCACCATCTCCAGCGGCTGATCGATGATGCCCATCGCCATCAACGCCTTGTTGATCACCCCGGACGCTTGCAACAGCACCAGCCAGGAGTAAGTCCGGGCGAGGAGGCTGGTCCACATCGACAGCAGCACGATGTTGAGGATCCAGCGCCCCCAGCCACGGGGCACCAGGGTGATGGCCCAGGCCAGTGGAAAGCCGAGCAGCAGGCTGAACAATGTCACCAGTCCCGCCACCGAGAAGGTGTTGAGCAATACCCGCGCATACGCCGAGTTGGCGAACAGCTGCTCGTAGTTGCCCAGTCCCGGTACCGGCTCCAGCACACCACGCAGCAGAAGCCCGATCAGCGGTGCCAGAAAGAACAGACCGAGGAACAGCAGGGCGGGGATCAGGTTGCTTGCGCCACGCCAGCGCTGTGCCATGGAAGGGGATTGGTTCATCGCAGCCGCCTTGCCGAGTGCCGAGCCGGCAGCGCCCGTGGCGCTCCCGACCTGCGTGGGTTGACGGGACGCGGTTACCGTCATTTTCATTTGACCAGCCATTCGTTCCACCGTGTCGCGATGGCCGGACCGTTTTTGGCCCAGTACGCGAAATCAAGAGTGATCTGATCCTTAGCGTAGGCAGTCGGCAGGTTAGGGGCCAGTACCGAATCCAGGCGCGCCACGCTGTCGACATTGACCGGCGCATAGGCGGTCAGGTTGGAGAAGTCAGCTTGTCCTTTGGCGCTGCTGGCGTTGGCCAGGAACTTCATGGCCGCAGCCTTGTTTTTTGTCCCTTTAGGCACGACCAGAATGTCGGCCATGACCAGGTTCTGTTTCCAGCTCACGCCCACGGGTGCGCCGTCTTCTTGCAGGGCGTGGATGCGGCCGTTCCAGAACTGCCCCATGCTGGCTTCGCCAGAGGCCAGCAACTGTTGCGACTGGGCACCGCCGCCCCACCAGACGATGTCTTTCTTGATGGTGTCGAGTTTCTTGAAGGCGCGATCCAGGTCCAGCGGGTAGAGCTTGTCGGCGGCTACGCCATCGGCCAGGAGGGCCAGTTCCAACACGCCCGGGCTTGGCCATTTGTAGAGGGCGCGTTTGCCGGGATACGTCTTGGTGTCGAACAGCGCGGACCAGTCCTGAGGTTTGCTGGCGCCGAGCTTGCTCTCGTTGTAGCCGAGGACGAAGGAGAAGAAGAACGAGCCAACGCCGTGATCAGAGACAAACCGCGGGTCGATTTTATCGCGCTGAATGACCGTGAAATCGAGGGGTTCAAGGAGGCCTTCGGCGGCGGCACGCAGGGCGAAATCGGCTTCGACATCGACCACGTCCCACTGCACGTTGCCGCTTTCGACCATGGCTTTGAGTTTGCCGTAGTCGGTCGGACCATCCTGGACCACGGTGATGCCGCTGGCCTTGCTGAACGGATCGGCCCAGGCCTGCTTCTGTGCATCCTGGGTGCTACCGCCCCAGCTGACGAAGTTGACGCTTTCAGCCGCCATTGCCACGTGACTGGCCGTGGCCAGTAAGCCGGCGAACAGTACTGCGGTTGCACGTTTGTTCAACACCATTTTCACGCCCTCATTTGTTGTGTTTTTGAGCGGGCTTGGTAATGCCCGCCTATCGGGAGCAGTAGGTCCATCTGGCCTCTAAAGGCGACCGTGCCAAGGGCTGTTATTGGTGCTTTCCCTGTAGGGCGCACTTGGCTGAAGCATCCGGTCTATGGAATATCATATTATGGTATTCCAAACTTTGTGCAAGCACTTTGCCTTACCGGCTATCAGCCAAAAAAGGTTTTTTTTAACGTCAGGCCACGGGTAGTGGCCTTCACGTTTATAGAAAGAAGCCAGGAATCATTCGGTGAAAGGGATACTTTCCACGACTTCCAGGTTGTAACCGGTCAAACCCGCGTATTTCAGCGGAGGACCAAGATGGCGCAGTTTGCCCACGCCAAGATCCTGCAAAATCTGCGCCCCGGTACCCACTTCAGAATAGATGCGCGATTGCGAACGGCTGAACTGCCTTGGCGGCTGGGTCAGCTGCGGCACTCGCTCCAGCAGCGCTTGCGATGACTCATGATTGGCGAGCACCACCACCACGCCGCGACCTTCCTCGGCGACTCGCTGCAGCGCCGCCCACAACGTCCAGTTGGACGGCCCGCTGTATTCGGCGCCGACCAGATCGCGCAGCGGATCGATCACATGCACGCGCACCAGCGTCGGCTCGTCGCGGTGCAACTTGCCCATGACCATTGCCATATGGACGCCGCCTTCGATGCGGTCTTCAAAGGTGATCAGCCGGAAGGTGCCATGCACCGTAGGCAGTTCACGTTCACCGATCCGCACCACGGTGTGTTCGGTGCTGAGGCGATAGTGAATCAGGTCGGCGATGGTGCCGATCTTGATCCCATGCTTGCGCGCGAACACTTCCAGGTCCGGGCGGCGGGCCATGGTGCCGTCATCGTTCATCACTTCGACGATCACCGAGGCCGGGGTAAAGCCGGCCAGGCGTGCCAGGTCGCAACCGGCCTCGGTATGACCGGCGCGGGTCAGCACGCCGCCTTCCTTGGCACGCAGTGGAAAAATATGACCGGGTTGCACGAGATCGGCGGGCCCGGCATTAACGGCGACCGCGGCTGCCACGGTACGCGCCCGGTCGGCGGCGGAAATGCCGGTGGTCACGCCGACGGCGGCCTCGATGGACACGGTAAACGCCGTGCTGAACACGCTGCCATTGCTCGGCACCATCTGCTCCAGCCCGAGGCGCTGACAGTGGTCGTCGGTCAAGGTCAGGCAGATCAGGCCGCGAGCTTCCCGGGCCATGAAGCTGATCGCCTCGGCCGTGCAGCAATCGGCGGCCAGCAGCAGGTCGCCTTCGTTTTCCCGATCCTCGTCATCGACCAGGAGCACCATCTTGCCTTGTCGATAGTCTTCGATAATTTCTTCGATGCTGTTGAAGGCCATGCTGGGATTCTCAGTGTTTGGTTGAATTATTTTGTGGTATACCATAATACAAAATAAACCGAGAGGTCACTATGAAGGCGTACTGGATTGCTCATGTAGATGTCACCGACCCCGATCAATACAGCCAATACACCCAGCGGGCGCCAGCGGCCTTCGTGTTGTATGGCGGGCGGATGTTGGCCCGGGGCGGGCGCAGCGAAGCGCTGGAAGGCGGGCCCACGCCGCAGCGCAACGTGGTGATTGAATTCGACTCGTACGAACAGGCGCTGGCCTGCTACCAGTCGGAGGAATATCAAGAAGCGAAACGGCACCGCGAGGGCGTGGCCCGGGCCCAGATCATCATTGTCGAGGGCGTGGAGACTTTGTGATGCCACCTGTAGGAGCTGCCGAAGGTTCGGGCCGCGTTCGGACGATTTTTTGGCGACTCGCAAACGGGCCAAGATCAAAAGATCGTCCGAACGCGGCCCGAACCTTCGGCAGCTCCTACCGAATAAAGTGGATCTTGCCGGTGTCGTCGTTGCCGATGTAGATGCCATACACACCGGCCTGGCGTTCCTCGATATAGCGTTCGAGGATCTGCCGGATCGCCGGGTAGTAGATGCTGTCCCAAGGGATGTCCTCGGGTGCGAAGAATTTGTAGTCGAGGGTTTCCGTGCCGTACTGGCCGGTGATCTCCAGGGCGATGGCGCGGAAGATGATGTACACCTCGCTGATCTTCGGCACGCTGAAGATCGAGTAGGGCGAGAGAATTTCCGCGCGCACGCCGCTCTCTTCCCAGACCTCGCGCAGCGCCGCCTGCTCGGTGGTCTCGCCGCCTTCCATGAAGCCGGCCGGCAGCGTCCAGGTGCCAGGACGCGGCGGGATGGCGCGCTGACACAGCAAATATTTGCCGTCCTGCTCGATGATGCAGCCGGCAATGATTTTCGGATTGACGTAATGGATGTAGCCGCAGCCGCGGCACATCAGGCGCTCGTGCGTATCGCCCGGCGGCAGCTGAGACCTGAGGTCATTGCCGCCGCACTTTGGACAAAAGCTCGGGCTGAACATCTTTAGCGACCTATGCGCGGTTCTTTAAGCGCGATCGGCAGGGTGATGTCGGGGATTTTTCCGGTCTCCTCCTGTTTGCGCTTGAGGTAATCCAGAGCGACGGCTGCGGCGGCGCGGACGTGGTCGACACACGCCTGATGGGCGGCCAGCGGGTCGCCGCTCTTGATGGCCTCGACCATGCGTTCCATTTCCTGATTGCTGGCGCCACGACGGTTTTCCTGGGACACCGATGTCGCCCGCAAGTAGCTGATTCGTGCCTGCAACTGGCGCAGCTGAGTGGCCGCCACATGGTTGCCGGAGCCTTCGAGCAGGACATCGTAGAAACCCTGAACCGAGTCGATGACCTGTTGCAGTTCACCTTCCTTGAGGGCCTTGCGGTTTTCCTCCAGGGCTTTTTCCAGGGCCTTGATGTCCTTGGCCTTGGCACGCAGGGTAAACAGTTGGACGATCAAACCCTCGAGCACGCAACGCAGTTCGTAGATATCGACGGCATCGGCCAGGGTAATGATGGCGACACTGGGCCCTTTGGCATCGGCGAATTCCACCAGGCCTTCGGATTCCAGGTGACGCAAGGCCTCGCGTACGGACGTGCGGCTGACGCCCAGGCGATCACACAAATCGCGTTCGACCAAGCGGTCTCCCGGCATGAGCTGGAAGTTCATGATGGCGCTTCGCAGTTTATCCAGCACGATTTCGCGCAGGGTAACGGGGTTGCGATTGACCTTGAAGCTGTCGTCGAGTGGCAGGCGTTTCATGGGGTCCGCTCTGAATGTGGCTGTCCATGCAAAAAGAGCACTTCGATCGCAAGAATCTCTGTGCTCGGTCAGGTCAAACAGCCAAGGGTTAACTGGAGGCCTCGGCATCGGCTTCGGCGAACGCTTCACGGGCGAGCCGGAAGCTGTCTACGGCAGCGGGGACACCGCAATAAATACCGACCTGAAGCAGAATTTCGCGTATTTGTTCACGAGTCAGTCCGTTACGCAAGGCGCCGCGTACATGCAGCTTGAGTTCGTGAGGCCGATTGAGGGCCGAAATCATGGCCAAGTTTATCATGCTGCGCTCTTTAAGCGACAAACCCTCACGGCCCCAGACATGGCCCCAGCAGTACTCGGTGACCATTTCCTGCAGTGGCCGGGTGAAGTCGTCGGCGTTCTCGATGGAGCGTTTCACGTAGGCTTCGCCCAGCACCTGGGTGCGGATTTTCAGCCCCTCTTTATATTTCTCGTTGCTCATCGCGGTGTGCTCCCGAAGTCTTCCAACCCGCCCATCAGGGTGTATTTGAGTTCCAGATAATCCTCGATGCCGTACTTGGATCCTTCACGGCCCAGGCCCGAGGATTTGATGCCGCCAAAGGGCGCGACTTCAGTGGAAATCAGCCCTTCGTTAATCCCGACCATGCCGTACTCCAAAGCTTCGCTCATGCGCCATGCGCGACCGAGATCGCGGGTGTAGCAATAGGCGGCGAGGCCGAATTCAGTGTCGTTGGCCATGTGGATCGCCTCGGCTTCAGTCTCGAAGCGGAACACGGCTGCCAGCGGACCAAAGGTTTCGTCTTGGGCGACTTTCATCGAAGCGGTCACGCCGGCCAGCACCGTCGGCTGGAAGAACCCGTGCCCCAGCGCATGACGTTCACCGCCGCAGAGCAGTTGCGCACCCTGAGCGAGCGCGTCCTGAACATGGTCTTCGACTTTGGCCACGGCGCGATCGTTGATCAGCGGGCCTTGATTCACGCCGGTGTCAAAACCGCTGCCGACGTGCAGTTGCTTGACCCGCTCGGCCAGGCGGGCGACGAAGGCGTCGTGAATGCCGTCCTGCACCAGGAAGCGATTGACGCAGACACAGGTCTGCCCGGCATTGCGGAATTTGGCGATCAGCGCGCCGTCCACGGCACGCTCCAGGTTGGCGTCGTCGAACACGATGAAGGGCGCATTGCCCCCCAGCTCCAGCGAGACTTTTTTCAGCGTCGGCGCGCACTGCGCCATCAGCAATTTGCCAATAGCGGTCGAGCCGGTAAACGACAGTTTGCGCACCAGCGGACTGGCGGTCAGTTCGCCACCGATGGCCACCGCGTCGCCGGTGATCACATTGAAAATGCCCGGCGGAATGCCGGCCTGTTCAGCCAACGCGGCCATGGCCAATGCCGAAAACGGCGTTTCCGGTGCCGGTTTAACAATGCACGGACAACCGGCAGCGAGCGCAGGGCCGGCCTTGCGGGTGATCATCGCGGCGGGAAAATTCCACGGCGTGATGGCCGCGACGACGCCGATCGGCTCCTTGCTGACCACGATGCGCGCATCGCCTTTGTGGCTGGGAATGGTGTCGCCGTAGATGCGCTTGGCTTCTTCGGCGAACCACTCGATAAAGCTTGCGGCGTAGAGGATTTCACCCTTGGCTTCGGCCAGTGGCTTGCCTTGTTCGAGGGTGAGGATTTCTGCCAGCGCATCGGCGTTTTCAATCATCAGCGCGTGCCAGCGTTTCAGCGTCTGGCTGCGTTCTTTGGCGGTCAGCGCACGCCAGGCCGGCCAGGCCTTGTTGGCGGCGGCGATGGCCTGACGAGCGTGCTCGGCGCCAAGATTCGGCACCCGGCCGATCAGCTCGCCGGTGGCCGGGTTGAAGATGTCCTGACAAGCGCCGCCCGGGGCATCCAGCCATTGGCCGTCGATATAGGCCTGCTGACGGAACAGTTGCGAAGCTGCTGGGTTCATATCGGCTCCTGACAAAATAAAAAGGGTCTGCGCGATTACCTGTGGGAGCGAGCTTGCTCGCGATGGCGATGTGTCAGTCACATTGATGTTGAATGTGCTGCCGTCATCGCGAGCAAGCTCGCTCCCACAGGGACCGCGCGCTGCACAAAAACGTCAGGCCAGGGTGGGCAGGGGACCCAGCTTGCCTTTGTGATAGATCATCGGCGTCACCGGTTGCTCGGGCAGAATCAGGTTCTTCACCGCGCCGACGATGATCGCGTGGTCACCGCCGTCGTATTCGCGCCACAGTTCGCACTCAATGATCGCCGTAGCGTTGCCCAGCAGCGGATTGCCCAGCGCGCTCAAGTGCCAGTCGATGCCATTGGCCTTGTCTTTGCCTTTACCGGCAAACGCATAGGCTTCGGCGGTCTGGTCGGCGGACAGCAAGTGAATCGCGAACTGCTTGCTGTCGCGCAGGATCGGGTACGTGTCAGAGGCATAGTTGGGGCAGAACAGCACCAGTGCCGGATCGATCGACAGCGCACTGAATGCGCTGGCGGTAATGCCGACGATGCCACCGTCCGGGTCCAGGGTGGTGACCACCGTGACCCCGGACGGGAACGAGCTCATGACGTCTTTGTAAATGCCGGGTTCGATCATTTCGTCAATCTCCTAGCGCATCACAAACGGATCAGGCATTGGCGCCTGGGAAAGGTTGATCCACACCGTTTTCAGCTCGGTGTAGGCCAGCACCGAATCGATGCCGCTCTCGCGTCCATAGCCGCTGTTCTTGAAGCCGCCAATCGGCGCCATGGCCGACACGGCGCGGTAGGTGTTGACCCAGATGATCCCGGAGCGCACGTCCCGGGCCAGTCGATGAGCGCGGCCCAGATCGCGAGTCCAGATGCCGGCGGCGAGGCCGAACTGCGAGTCGTTGGCAATCGCCAACGCTTCGGCTTCATCCTTGAAGCGAATCACCGAGGCCACCGGACCGAAGACTTCTTCCTGCATGATTTTCATCGAGTTGCGGTCGCATTCGAACAAGGTCGGCTCGTAGAACCAGCCATCGCCCAGATTCTGCGGACGCTTGCCGCCCAGGCGCAGGCGCGCACCTTCGGCGATGGCGTCGGCGACCAGGCCTTCGACCACGGCCAGTTGCTGCGCGGTGGCCATGGGGCCCATTTCGCTGCTGTCTTCCTGCGGGTTGCCGATGCGGATGCGTTTGGCGCGTTCGACCAAACGATCGACGAACTCATCGTAGATTTCGTCCTGCACCAACAATCGAGAACCGGAAACGCAACTCTGACCGGAGGCCGCGTAGATCCCGGCAATCGCGCCGTTGATTGCGCTGTCGAGGTCGGCGTCGGCGAAGATAATGTTCGGCGATTTGCCGCCCAGTTCCAGCGACAGCTTGGCGAAGTTCTCGGCGCTGCTGCGCACCACGTGCCTTGCTGTCGCGGCGCCGCCGGTGAAGGCGATTTTGCGGATCAGCGGATGGCGGGTCAGGGCCGCGCCAGTGCTTGGGCCGTAGCCGGTAACGACGTTGACCACGCCCGGCGGGATGCCGGCTTCCAGCGCCAGACGCGCCAGTTCGAGAATGGTGGCGGAGGCGTGCTCCGACGGTTTGATCACGATGGTATTGCCTGCCGCCAGGGCCGGGGCGAGTTTGATCGCGGTCAGGTACAGCGGGCTGTTCCAGGGAATGATCGCGGCGACCACGCCCATGGCTTCGTGCACGGTGTAGGCAAACAGGTCCGGCTTGTCGAGGGGCAGGGTGCCGCCTTCGAGTTTGTCCGCCAGGCCCGCGGTGTAGTGGAAGAACTCCGGCAAGTAGCTGACCTGGCCACGGGTTTCGCGGATCAGCTTGCCGTTGTCACGGCTTTCCAGCTGCGCCAGGTGCTCCTTGTTTTCAGCGATCAGATCGCCCAGACGCCTCAGCAGTTTGCCGCGGGCGGTGGCGGTCAGGCCACGCCAGGCCGGGCTGTCGAAAGCCGTCTGCGCAGCCTGTACGGCGCGTTCGACGTCGGCTTCGTCGGCATCGGGCAGTTCGGCCCAGGCTTGGGCCAGGGCCGGGTTCAGGCTTTCAAAGGTCTTGCCGGACAGGGCATCGACCCATTCACCGCCGATGCACATCTGGAAGCGTGCGAGTGTCATGCAACGATCCCCTTTATTTGGTTTTGTCGGGAGTACGCCGTGTCGAGAAACTCCAGCAGCAGCTGGTTGACCAGGCGCGGTGATTCTACGGGCATCATATGCCGCTGCTCGGCGAGCACGGCAACTGTCGCGCCGGGAATGCGTGCGGCCAATTGCTCGGCCATTTTCGGTGTGGAACCCGGGTCCAGTTCACCGGTGGCGATCAGTGTCGGCACCTGGATGCTGCCCAAGTCGTCAGCGCGGTACATGTCCTGGGTTGCGAACAGCTCATAGGTGGTCAGGTAACCCTGCGGGTCATTGTCTGCCAGGGTTTGGCGCAAGGCCGCAATCTGCGCCGGGTTGGCCGCCTGATATTCACGGCTGAACCAGCGCGACAGGGCAGCTTCGGCATTGGCATCCGGTCCGTGCTCGGCCGCTTGAGCGGTGCGGGCGATAACGCCGGCACGCTGTTCGGGGCTGCGATTGAACACGCTGTTGAGCACCACCAGACCTTGCAGGCGTTGCGGGTAATGCAAGGCAAATGCCCGCGCGACCAGCCCGCCCATGGAAAAGCCGATCACCGTCGCCTGAGGCACTTGCAGGTGATCGAGCAGCTCCAGCAACTGGTCGGCATAGCCGAGCAGGGGGGTGCCGCTTTCCGGGCGCGGGCTGGCGCCGTGGCCCAGCATGTCGTAGGCAATCACGCGGTACTTCGTGGCCAGGCCAACGACCTGGCCGCCCCACATTTCTTTGTTCAGGCCCACGCCGTGGATCAAAACCACGGGCTGGCCTTGGCCGGTCGCCAGGTAACTGGTGCCAGCCGGGGTGAGTTCAGCGGTGAGCCGAATCATGGAGCGCTCCTGCATGCCTTTTTGTTGTTGTTACCGACCTTGATTACTGGGCGTTCTCGGCAGCCAGTTCTTCCAGATCGATGTAACGGTTGCCGATGCGTGGGTGCAGGCGGCCGCCATCGGCGCAACCCAGTACCACCACGATTTCGTCGGCACGCGGTGCATCTTCGATTTGCATTTCCAGGGTGATGTAGTGCGAACGCAGGCCTTCGTCGTCCTTGTGCATCATCGGGATCTGGATCGAGGTGCCCGGGCCGCCGCGCTTGTTGGTGAAGCTCAGGTAGCTCTTGGCTTTCACCGCTTCGCGGTAATGGTTGCCAAAGCGCAGGGTGTGGATGACGGCGGAGGCGTGTTCGATTTCGCCGTCGGCGCCGACCACCGCGGCCTTGCCGTAAGCCTCGATCTTCTCGGCGCCGCCGATGATGCCGACCAGACGCTCGACCATCAGTGCACCGAGGTCGGAGCAGTTGGCACGAATTTCCGGTTTCAGGTCTTCGACAAAGCCGCGACCCAGCCAAGGGTTTTTCATCACGACGGCCAGGCCGACCATGGTCACTGGCTTATCGGTGGCCTTGCCGCCTTCGATAAAGGTTTCTTCGACATAGCTGACGATCTTGCGGATTTCGAAACTCATGAGCTGCTCCGTTTAGGGTGAGAGTGTCTGTGCGTCTGATGGTATACCATAATACCGGTAGCGCAAGTCCCTGAAACGGGTTTCTGGTCGGACGGTGGTGAAAAGGGAGGAGGGAACGGCTGTTGCCAATAAAAAACCAAAAAAAACCCGGCTGATGAGGCCGGGTTTTCCATTGAGTATTAATGCCTGCTACCGCGAGATGATCCCGTGATCGATCGCGTATTTGACCAGGGCCGCCGGTTTGTCGATGTTGAGTTTGCGCCGGATGCTCAGGCGATGGGTCTCTACCGTGCGAACGCTGATGTCCAGTTCGCGGGCCATCTCCTTGTTGTTCAGCCCTTGAGCCATCTTGTACAACACCTGGCTCTCGCGCGGTGTCAGCTCGTTGTCGGTATTTTTATCGGCGATGAGCCGCTGGGCGATCTCGGCGCTGTAGAACGTGCCGCCACTGGCGATGGCTTCGATCGCCGCGATGATTTCCCGCGACGGTGAGTTCTTCAGCACATAGCCGCTGGCCCCCGCGCGAACGGACTCACTCACGTATTCGTTATTGTCGTACATGCTGAGCACCAGCACCTTGAGCGACGGGTACTGGCTGCGTAACACCCGGGTCAGCTCGATCCCGTTCATGTCCCGCAGGCTGATGTCGACGAGCAACAGGTCCGGCTGGCAGCGCCCGACCATTTCAATGGCCTCCGCGCCACTCTCGGCTTCGCCCACCACTTCCAGGGGGGCCATGACCGACAGCAGCGCTTTGATCCCGTCGCGGACCAGGGCGTGATCGTCGACCAGGGCGACGCGGATCGGGTAGGGCAGGTTCATCGCGGGTATTCACTCTTGTTGTCAGGGGGCGAGTCAGCGTGTTGTACCGGGCATTTTCATTGGCAGCCAAACGTCCAGCTCGCTTCTTCCCGGCATCGAGATCAGGTCGAATCGTCCACCAAAATGTTCGACACGCTCACGGATATTACGCAGGCCAATGCCCGCATGACGACGTTCGACCTGGGCGACGTTGAAACCGATACCGTCATCGACCACCGTCAACCGTATGGAGTCGTCGGACCCGTGCAGGGTAATGGAGACGTTTTTAGCCTGGGCGTGTCGTTCAATATTAGTCAGGCCTTCTTGCACGATGCGAAACAGCGAGACCGCTGCCCCATCGACCAGGTGACAGTCGAATTCGTTGTCGTTATAGGTCACCACCAGGCCGCTGCGTTGCTCGAATTCTGCGGCGAGTTGACCGATCGCCGCCGGCAGGCCCAGGGTGTCGAGCAGCGAGGAACGCAGGTCGTGGGAGAGGCTGCGAACCTCGCCAATCGCTTCCCCCAGGCGTTCCGTGGCGTCTCTCAGCGTACTCAAACCCTTGTCGTGTGCTTGCCCATTCTCGAGCAGATGGCTGGCCAGTTCGAACTGAAACTTGATGGAGACCAGTAGCTGGCTGATGCCGTCGTGCAGTTCACGGGAAACCCGTGAGCGCTCTTCCTCTTGCAAGCTGACGATACGCTGAGTCAGGCGCTGAAGTTTCTTGTCGGCCAGACGATGCTCGCTGACGTTCAGCGTCATGCCGCTGGCGAAGACAAACAGCACCGCCACGAGGGCCACCGCGGCAATCGCCAGCATGGTTTTACGAATGCCCTGGGCCACTTCGTCACGCGCCTGCTGGGTCGCGCGCTCAACGTCTTCAAGGTAGATGCCGGTGCCGAGCATCCAGCCCCAACGATCGAGCATCACCACATAGGCGAGCTTGTCCGTCACTTGGCCGGAAGAGGGTTTGTTCCAGGCGTAGCGCTGAAAGCCTTCGCCCGATTGCGCACTTTTGAGCAGCGCCTGGATCACGGGCAAACCGTGAGGGTCCTTCATGTCCCACAGGTATTTGCCCACCAGCTCCGACTGGCGCGCGTGCATCAGGCTGCGGCCTTCGTGGTCGTAGACGAAGAAGTAGCCATTGATGCCAAAGCTGAGCTTGCGCAGTTCTTCCAGCACTTGTTGCTGTGCGTGTTCATCACCGTGGCCGTCGTCGTACAGCGGTTCGATCAGGCTTTGCGCCATTTCGACGTAGTTCTTAAGTTCTGCGCGCTTGCTCGCCAGAATGCTGTCTTCGATCAGTTGCGCCTGTTGTTCACCCAGTTGCCGGTTCATGGAAATCACCAGCGCGCAGATGACGGCGATGGCCAATACCAGCGGCAGAATCCCGAGCGCGACGATTTTGTGTTTGAGCTGCATCTCTGCTCCTGTCCGGACCGAGGGAAGGCGAAGGCCCGGCATCATATGCCAAAGATACGCGCGTCCAGTAGCGGTGCTGGACGGAATGACCTGCGGCTCAGTTGAAATGCAAAACCTGTGGGAGCGAGCCTGCTCGCGAAGGCGGCCTGACAGCCGACCATTTTCTTTCAGGTGTACATATCCATTTCTGCGGTAACGGCCGCTTAGGGTTTCGCCCTTACGGCGAGTCACTTTTGACAAACGCCCGGAGTGCCGGCCCAGCCAAAAGTAACCAAAAAGTCTCGCCCCGAGCGTCCGGCCCCTCGCCTGGGCTCGGCGTTCCTTCGTTCTGGCATTCATCTGGGGGCATCGCCTCCGGTTGGCTTCGCTTCAACCTCCTCTCGATGTGTGCGGCTTCGCCGCACGGCGCTGCGCGCCTACCCCCCAGATGAACGCCTCCACTCAGCCTCCCGAAGGGGCGGGAGGATCAAGATCAAGAGCTGCAGGCGAGCTAACGCTCGGCCTGTTGAGTGGTGAGGGGCGGAAGGCGAAAGGCGTGCGCCGATTCCCTGTGGGAGCGAGCCTGCTCGCGAAGGCGGCCTGACAGCCGACCAATTACTCGCAGGTGTACACCATTCCCCTGTGGGAGCGAGCTTGCTCGCGATGGCGGTATATCAGACGACATCAATGTTGAATGACAGATTGCATTCGCGAACAAGTCGGATCGCCGCACCGCCGCTCCTGCAAGAAGTTCAGCGTCATCTACGTAGAACTACGTAGACGCCGCGTACGTAGTAACGCGGATTTATTTGTAGACGGCATGCGGGGATATTGGGCCAGCTCCGCACAGCGGACACAATTATAAAAATTACCGCCGCAGTCCACTGGCTGTCGGCAGGAGACACGCTATGCCCCGTCTGGCTAAACACCTCGCCTGGTTTGCCGTGGCTGTCCTGGGAGCGTTTGCGCTAAGTGTCGTGGCCCTGCGCCGCGGCGAAGCGATCAATGCCCTCTGGATCGTAGTCGCAGCAGTCGCTATCTATCTCGTCGCATACCGCTACTACAGCCTGTTCATCGCTACCAAAGTGATGCAACTCGACCCCAATCGTGCCACGCCCGCTGTCGTTAACAATGACGGTCTGGACTACGTGCCGACCAACAAACACGTACTCTTCGGTCACCACTTTGCAGCCATTGCTGGTGCGGGGCCGCTGGTCGGTCCGGTCCTGGCGGCGCAGATGGGCTACCTGCCCGGTACGCTGTGGCTGATTGCCGGCGTGGTGCTGGCCGGTGCCGTTCAGGACTTCATGGTCCTGTTCATGTCCACCCGCCGCAACGGCCGTTCCCTGGGCGACATGGTCCGTGAAGAAATGGGCCGCATCCCCGGGACCATCGCGCTGTTTGGCTGCTTCCTGATCATGATCATCATCCTCGCGGTGCTGGCGCTGATCGTTGTAAAAGCCCTGGCCGAAAGCCCGTGGGGTATTTTCACGGTGATGGCGACCATCCCGATCGCGATGTTCATGGGCATTTACATGCGCTACATCCGTCCGGGCCGCATCGGTGAAATCTCCGTTGTCGGGGTACTTCTACTGCTCGGTTCGATCTGGCTGGGCGGGCAGATTGCCGCTGATCCGGTCTGGGCCAAGGCCTTTACCTTCACCGGGATCCAGATCACCTGGATGCTGATCGGCTACGGTTTTGTCGCCGCGGTATTGCCGGTGTGGCTGATTCTGGCGCCGCGTGATTACCTGTCGACCTTCCTCAAAATCGGCACCATCGTGGCCTTGGCGATCGGCATCCTGATCACCATGCCCGAGCTGAAAATGCCGGCGCTGACCCAGTTTGTCGACGGCACCGGGCCGGTATGGAAGGGCGGTCTGTTCCCGTTCCTGTTCATCACCATCGCCTGTGGCGCAGTCTCCGGTTTCCACGCGCTGATTGCTTCCGGTACCACGCCGAAGTTGTTGGCCAGCGAAGGTCATGCCCGTTACATCGGTTACGGCGGCATGTTGATGGAATCCTTCGTGGCCATCATGGCAATAGTAGCTGCGTCGGTGATCGAGCCGGGCGTGTACTTCGCCATGAACAGCCCGGCGGCGCTTGTCGGCTCTGACGCTGTTACGGTTGCTCAGACCGTCAGCAGCTGGGGTTTTGCAATTACCCCGGAAGCGCTGCAAGCGGTGGCCAAGGACATCGGTGAAACCACCATCCTGGCCCGTGCTGGCGGTGCGCCGACCCTGGCAGTCGGTATCGCGCAGATCCTGCACCACCTTCTGCCGGGTGAAAACACCATGGCGTTCTGGTACCACTTCGCGATCCTGTTTGAGGCGCTGTTCATCCTGACGGCGGTGGATGCCGGTACCCGTGCCGGCCGTTTCATGCTGCAGGACTTGCTCGGCTCGTTCGTGCCGGCGCTGAAACGCACCGAATCCTGGACTGCCAACCTGATCGCAACCGCCGGTTGTGTGGCGATGTGGGGTTATCTGCTGTATCAGGGCGTGATCGATCCGCTGGGTGGCATTAACACCTTGTGGCCGTTGTTCGGTATCTCCAACCAGATGCTGGCCGGTATCGCGCTGATGTTGGCGACTGTTGTGCTGATCAAAATGAAACGCCAGCGCTACGTCTGGGTCACCATGTTGCCCGCTGTGTGGCTGCTGATCTGCACCACCACCGCCGGCTTCATCAAGCTGTTCGATGCCAACCCGGCGATCGGTTTCCTGGCCCTGGCCAAGAAATACAGCGATGCCCTGGCCAACGGTCAGATCCTCGCCCCGGCGAAGAGCATCGACCAGATGCAGCACGTGATCTACAACGCGTACACCAACGCAACGCTGACCGCGCTGTTCTTGCTGGTGGTGTTCAGCATCCTGTTCTTTGCTCTCAAGGTCGGTATCGCCGCCTGGGGTACTAAAGAACGTACGGATAAAGAAGCGCCATTCCAGGCTCTGCCGGATGCGTAATCGAGGATTTCAGCATGTTCAATGACCTGAGTCGCCTCGGTAAATACCTCGGTCAGGCTGCGCGCCTGATGGTCGGCATGCCCGACTACGACACCTACGTCGAGCACATGCAAACCAAGCACCCGGACAAACCGGTGATGAGTTATGAGGTGTTCTTTCGGGAACGTCAGGAAGCTCGTTACGGAAGCAAGGCTGGGCCGAAGTGCTGTTGATGGACGGTGGCAGTGATGCCACCTGAATAGCTAAATAAAGAACCCGGCTGATGAGGCCGGGTTTTTTTTTGGGTGAATGGCATTGGCCGATCCGTGTTGAGTCAGCTTGCCGGGATGGTTTCGAGCGTTTCGAGATCCAGCAGGGTGAAATAACCACGGTCCGGCCTCCAGCCACCCGTATCGATGTGAATGACGTTGCCAAGGCTGACGGGCATATAAAGCGGCGTATGCCCTACGACCAGTGCGCGCAGGCCTTCAACGCCATGCGTCTCCTGCTGATCGATCCGCCTTCGTGACCACATGCAGTAGTGCTGCAACTCCTGCAGACGCCTGTTGCTTTCCGGCGACTCCAGTTCCTTTCGCAATTGCTGCCATGATGGAAATGGACAATCGGCGTGCACGATGCCGATCAGGCCGTATGCTGTTTCGACTTCGATCGCGATAGGAAGCTTGGCGAACTGCGCCGCGAATACTTGTTTCTCGAGCAGCGACAGGCCCCCGAACCATGAGCCGCCGTTGTCGATCCAGCTGTCGACATCGCAGGTATCGAAGTACACCACGTAGTCGTCATGGTTGCCTCGCACCGGGTGGAACCATGCCTTGTCCAGCCAATCGAGCGCATCATGGCACTCGGGCCCACGGTCAATCAGATCGCCAACACTGAACAGGCGATCTACCAAGCAGTTGAACCCGGCGGCATCCAGAGCGTCCTGCAACCGAGTGAAATGGCCATGAATGTCACCGACCGCGAAATCTCGGCCGGCAACGTTTGCGGCGAAACGCTTAACACGCGACATCTCTGAAATTTCGAGCATGGGAATGCCACTCCGGCAGCTCCCCAACGGGCTAGTCAGTTGAGTTTAGGCCAAGAAGTGGTACTTGACCTTTACCGCCTGCCCGACAGGATGCCCGGATCAAACACCGTCAGAGCAAGTAGGCCGTTGCTTGCCCGAAATGGTTGTCCTGCACTCCGGCGATAAGGTGCAGAGGCATGTGTTGCGCATCCATGGAGGGAACTTCGAAACTGTCCACAATCTGGGTGTGGCGCTCATTCAGCCCGGTCGACTCTTCGACAAGAGCCTTGGCCATTCTCGCGTGGTTCGCTGCGATTTCGTTGAGAGTTGACACGTTACATCTCCCGGTGACTGACCAAGCGCATCGCTGGCGTCCTAAGCGTTAATTAAAGTGCTGCCGCGTCAGAATTACGTCGTTTGGGGCTGCTACGAGCGTCTTCTGCAAACCTTGAGCCAGGCGTTGTCAAAAAAATCGCGCTACGTTTCTGATGCGACGAATGGTGGTGGTTGGCTTCTAAGGGGATATTTCCTGAGCCTATAAGGAACCTATAAGGCCGGGAAAAAGGTGATTAGACGTGCAGAAGTTGTTTTGTTAAAAAAATAGTGCATGGCTGCTATTGACGCGCCAATGCATCTCCATTCGGTTAGATGGAAATCGCCCAACATTGAGCTGGGCAACGATCAATGGGTCTGATGCCGATACAGGGATAAGTAACTGCGACTTTGGCCAACTGCTCGCGCACAGACATTGGGCTCATTGATCCCCTTTCTTTTCCACAGGTTGATCCTTTCGAACGAAGAACATCGCACAGCGTTCTGTTGGTTGCCGTTGGGTATTTCGCGCAGGGGAGTGCATGCGGACTGGCCCAAACTTGAAGGCTGACAGCGCTGGCTGCTCGGGCGATGCCGCGCTACAGTCAGCCCTTTCAGGACAAGGAAATATCATGTGGATTTTGAAAGCAGCAGTGACTCGACCCGTTTTCCGCCAATGGCTGATCACTGCTTCTATCGGCTTTTTTGCAGTGGCGGGCGGTGCGCAGGCTCAAACCACGCCACAGGCAAACCAGGAGATAAAAGGCTTGCTGGATTTTGTGGAGCGCAGTGAGTGCAAGTTCGTGCGCAACGGCAGTGAATACCCTGGGCCCCAGGCTCGGGCACACCTCGAAAAGAAGCTGAATTATCTTGAAGGCAAGAACCTGGTGAGCAGCGCAGAGGACTTCATCGACCTCGCTGCCACTAAAAGCAGCATGAGTGGCAAAGCCTATGAAGTGCGTTGCTCAACAGGCGTCCAGCCGACGAGCACCTGGCTGAAGACGGAGCTCCAGAGCCAACGCCAGCACCATTGAGCCTACCCCCCCGAAACGAGAAAGGCCGGCCCACTTGCCGTAATGCTGTTCACTTAAGGTTGGGGTGCATATCCGTTTCTGCGGTCACGGCTGCTGGCGGTTTCGCTCTTACAGCGAGTCCCTTTTTCAAACGCCAAAAAGGAACCAAAAGGCTTCACCCCTCCATTCGGTGCCTCGCTTAGGCTCGGCATGCCGTAACGAAGGCATTGCTCCGGGGGCCCGCCGCCATCGGCCATTCATGGCCGGGGCGGCTACCGCGGCATCCTTGCCGCGGTGCCCCCTGCGCAACGCCTGCGTTCGGCCTCTGGGAAAGGGGCGGCAGATCTGAAGCCAAAGCAAAGCAACAGCAACGGCAAGATCAACAGATCGCAGCCTCGCTTCGCTCGACAGCTCCTACAGGGAAATGCGTTCACTTGAAGCCAGGCCGGCCGGTAGGCCGCCTCGCTTTGGCTTTTGCGCTGCACGCCCCCTCACGCCCTGAGTCTCTCCGTCAACCCGCCGCCACCTCCACCGGTGCCTCTATCAATGTTGATCCTCGCTGTAAAAGCGGAACCATAAGCAGCCGTGACCGCAGAAACGGATATGTACCCACCCCTAAGTGAACACTATTACGGCCCACTTCCCGGGCTTTTTCGTTTCCGGGATTCGTACAGGCCGGTAGTTGTCATGAAATGAAAAGCCATTGTCGTCTGATGAGAAGCGACTCGCCAGACGGCGTCCTACAGTCCAATCAGCGCAATTCGACGCAGCACGCCCATATTGCAGACTGGAGAATAAGAAAAAATGGCCAAAGCCGTACGCTTCTACGAAACCGGTGGTCCCGAAGTCCTCCGTTATGAGGAGGTCGAAGTTGGCGACCCCGGTCCAGGCCAGGTTCGTCTTCGTCATGTGGCGGTTGGCCTGAACTATGCCGACACCTATTTTCGCAATGGCACTTACCCGATCCCGATGCCCAACGGCATGGGGGTTGAAGCCTCCGGTGTGGTCCAGGCCATTGGCGAGGGAGTGACCAATGTCCGTGTGGGTGACCGCGTCACCTATACCGGTTTTCTCAATACATTGGGGGCCTACAGCACCGAGCGTCTGATCCCGGCCGCGCCGTTGATCAAACTGCCGGAAACCATCAGTTTCGAGACCGCCGCGGCCATGACCATGCGCGGCCTGACGTCGTCGTACCTGATGCGGCGCATTTACGATTTCAAGGCCGGCGACAGCATTCTGCTGCACGCCGCCGCTGGTGGTGTGGGCCTGATCGTTTCGCAGTGGGCCAAGCAGCTCGGCCTGACCGTCATCGGCACCGTGTCCACCGAGGTCAAGGGCGAAATCGCCCGTGCCCATGGCTGCGGCCATGTCATCAATTACAGCCACGAAGATGTCGCCCAGCGCGTGCGCGAGTTGACTGATGGCGTGGGGGTCAACGTGGTGTTCGACAGCGTCGGCAAGAACACCTTCATGGGTTCGCTGGATTCGCTCAAGCGTCGTGGCCTGATGGTGTGCGTCGGCACGGCATCCGGTCCGATTCCGGCCTTCGACCCGGTGATGCTGGCGATGAAAGGCTCGCTGTTCATGACCCGTCCGGCCCTGGCCGATTACATCGCCGACCCGGCGGAAAAAGCCGCCCTGGCCGGCGAATTGTTCGACCACGTTGGCAGCGGTCGGATCAAGATCGAGATCAACCAGCACTATGCTTTGCAGGATGCCGTGCAGGCCCATCGCGACCTGGAATCACGCAAGACCACGGGCTCTTCGATTTTCGTCATTTAAGGGAGTCGTCTGCCATGAAAGTCGAACAATTGACCTGCAGCATTGGCGCCGAACTGATCGGCGTCAACCTCGCCGATGCGGTGCATGACGACGGTCTTTTTGCCGAGATTCGTGCTCAGTTGCTCAAGCATCGAGTGGTGTTCCTGCGCGATCAGGACATTACTCGCGCCGAGCACGTGGCCTTCGCCCGCAGCTTCGGTGAGTTGGAAGACCATCCGGTGGTCGGCAGTGATCCGGATCATCCCGGGCTGGTGCGCATCTACAAGAATCCGGACCAGCCGCTGGACCGCTACGAAAACGCCTGGCACACCGACGCGACCTGGCGCGAGGCGCCGCCGATATCAGTTCTGCCAGGATCTTGAGGCCGTCCTTGTCAATCCGAGGTTGGAGAATCCCCAGAAACGCCGGGCCGAGAATCAGACCGGCTAGCATGAACATGAGCGGACCATTGAGCAGACGTGACTCGAAACGCCCCGCAAATATGCTGTAGGTCAGGAGGAAAGCGGCAAGCAGGGCTAAGTTCTGATACATCGATGACCTGCTTGTCCAGGTTGATGCTACGGCAATGGCATCATTGCCATTCTGACTCGGCGCTTAAAACGCAGAAAAGTCAGGTTATTCCAGATGCTCGGGTTTGACCGGGTCCCCCGACTTCATATCCAGCTGTACCCTGACATCTTCGAACATCACGTCGTAGTTTTTGTGCATTGAACCGATGGCGCTGTACATCTTGGGTATGCCGTACTTCTCTGCAATATGCGTGACGTTGCTACCAAAATTGTAGGCTTGGTCCTTGGGCAGGAAGAATTTTTCTTCCATCTCCCTGCCCTGGATATTGCCGTGCATCGTGAACAGCATGCCTTTACCTTCCTTGGGATCCTGGTGGACTTCATAGTCGATGCATATGTTGTAACTGACATCGTCCTTGTTCAGCGCGTGGCGCTCGATGTGCAGATGACCGGGCTCAAAGGTAGCCATTGTTGTCTCTCCTTCAAAAAGGCATTGAATCAGGGCAGGTTTCAGGCCGTCCCCGGAGTTCTTTTATTGGTAGCTAATGCCAGGTTTCGCCGTACTGATGCGGGTGCCGGCCGGGCCCTGAACGATGGCCTCGATGTCCGAGAGTGAGCCGATCACCGCGACTTTGCCGGTGTGCCGGGCGAACTCGCAGGCGGCCTGAACCTTCGGTCCCATGGAGCCTGCTGCGAAGCCGAGTTTTTCCATTTCGTCGGGGTGTGCCTGAGCGATGGCCTTCTGGGTCGGTTTGCCGAAGTCGATGTAGGTGGCGTTGACGTCGGTGGCGATCACCAACAGATCGCTTTCCAGCTGTTCGGCCAGCAGTGCCGAGCACAGGTCCTTGTCGATCACCGCTTCCACACCTTGCAGTTTGCCGCTGGGGCCATACACCGTCGGGATGCCGCCACCGCCGGCGCATATCACAATGCTGCCTTTTTCCAGCAGCCATTTGATTGGACGGATTTCGAAGATGCGTTTCGGTCTCGGGCTGGCGACTACGCGGCGGAACTTGTCACCATCCGGGGCAATGGCCCAGCCTTTTTCGGCCGCGAGTTTTTCCGCCTCAGCCTTTGTGTAGACCGGGCCGATGGGTTTAGTGGGGGTCTGGAACGCCGGGTCATTGGCATCGACTTCGACTTGAGTGAGCAGGGTGGCGAAGGGCACTTCGAAGTCCAGCAGATTGCCCAGTTCCTGTTCGATGATGTAGCCGATCATGCCTTCGGTTTCGGCGCCGAGTACGTCCAGCGGGTACGGCGAAACCGAGGTGTAGGCGGCTTGCAGCGACAACAGGCCCACTTGCGGGCCATTACCGTGGGCAATGACCAGTTCATTGCCGGCATAAATCTTGGCGATCTGTTCGGTGGCGACGCGGATGTTGGCGCGCTGGTTATCCGCGGTCATGGGCTCACCACGGCGGAGCAGGGCGTTACCGCCCAGAGCAACGACGATACGCATAATGCAGTCCTTCTAAATGAGGTGACTCGGTCTCCCTGTCGAAACCCGGTCAATGTGGGAGCGAGCCTGCTCGCGAAAGCGGTGTATCAGTCGACATTAATGGTGAATGTAAGTCCGTCTTCGCGAGCAGGCTCGCTCCCACAAGGTTTGTATTCCTGCAGGAGGAGCCGCATGGGTCCTTAGATATCCGCCAACGCCGACACCAGGATCGCCTTAATAGTGTGCATGCGATTTTCCGCTTGATCGAAGGCGATGTTGGCCGGCGATTCGAAGACTTCTTCGGTCACCTCGACGCCATTGGCCAGGTGCGGGTAGCGCGCGGCGATGTCCTTGCCGACCTTGGTTTCGCTGTTGTGGAACGCCGGCAAACAATGCATGAACTTCACGCGCGGGTTGCCGGCGGCCTTCATCATCTCGGCGTTGACCTGGTACGGCAACAGTTGCTCGATGCGTTCGTCCCATGCCTCCACCGGCTCACCCATCGACACCCAAATGTCGGTGTGGATGAAGTCCACGCCCTTGACCGCTTCTTTCGGGTCTTCGGTGATGGTAATGCGCGCGCCGCTTTCTTCGGCGAAGGCTTTGCACTGGGCAATGAAGTCAGCGTGTGGCCACAGGGCTTTCGGCGCGCCGATTCGCACGTCCATGCCGAGTTTGGCGCCGATCATCAGCAGCGAGTTGCCCATGTTGTAGCGGGCGTCACCGAGGTAAGCGTAGCTGATGTCGTGCAGCGGTTTGTCGCTGTGTTCGCGCATGGTCAGGGTGTCGGCGATCATTTGGGTCGGGTGGAATTCAGCGGTCAGGCCGTTGAACACCGGCACGCCGGCAAACTTGGCCAACTCCTCGACGATTTCCTGTTCAAAGCCACGGTACTCGATGGCATCGAACATACGCCCCAGCACGCGGGCGGTGTCTTTCATGCTTTCCTTGTGGCCGATCTGCGACGACACCGGGTCGATGTAGGTGACGTGGGCACCCTGATCATGGGCCGCGACTTCGAAGGCACAACGGGTGCGAGTCGAGGTTTTCTCGAAGATCAGTGCAATGTTCTTGCCTTTCAGGTGCGCACGCTCGGTGCCGGTGTACTTGGCGCGTTTGAGGTCGCGGGAAAGGTCCAGCAAATAGTGCAGCTCGCGAGTCGTATGGTGCATCAGCGAGAGCAGGCTGCGGTTGCGCATGTTGAAAGCCATTTTGGATCTCCTTAGGTGTCGGTTATCCCCTTGGCCGCGCATGCCTTGGTGTAGGAGGTAGCGCGAGCCGAGGTGGGCAATTTTAATAGTCGATAGGGTCACGAATGATCGGGCACGTCATGCAGTGGCCGCCGCCACGGCCGCGACCGAGCTCGCCGGCGCTGATGGTGATGACCTCCACACCGGCCTTGCGCAGCAGGGTGTTGGTATAGGTGTTGCGGTCATAACCGATTACTACGCCTGGCTCCACGGCCACCACGTTGTTGCCGTCGTCCCACTGCTCGCGTTCGGCGGCGAAGCTGTTGCCGCCGGTTTCCACCACGCGCAATGCTTTGAGGTTAAGGGCCTTGGCCACAGTGTCGAGGAAGTTGGTTTCTTCGCGGCGAATGTCGATGCCACCCGGTTTGCTTTCGTCAGGGCGCAGGGTGAAGGCGACGATCTGGTTCACTACTTCGGGGAAGATCGTCACCAGGTCGCGGTCGCAGAAGCTGAACACAGTGTCCAGGTGCATCGCTGCGCGGGATTTCGGCAGGCCGGCGACAATCACTTTCTCGACTGCTTTGTGCTTGAACAAATTGACTGCCAGTTGGCCGATAGCCTGACGAGACGAACGTTCGCCCATGCCGATCAACACCACACCGTTGCCGATCGGCATCACGTCGCCACCTTCCAGGGTGGCGTTGCCATGATCCTGATCCGGATCGCCATACCAGATCTGGAAGTCGGCGTTGGTGAACTCAGGATGAAACTTGTAGATGGCGCTGGCCAGCAGGGTTTCCTGACGACGCGCCGGCCAATACATCGGGTTCAGCGTCACGCCACCGTAAATCCAGCACGTGGTGTCGCGGGTGAACTGGGTGTTGGGCAGCGGCGGGAGGATGAAGCTGGAGTGGCCGAGAAAATCGCGGAACATCTGGATGGTCTTGCCGCCGAAGCTGTCCGGCAGGTCGTCAGCAGAGACGCCGCCGATCAAGAATTCGGCGATCTTGCGCGGCTCCAGGCTGCGTAGCCAGGAACTGGTTTCGTTGACCAGGCCGAGGCCGACCGAGTTGGCGGTGATCTTGCGCTCCAGAATCCAGTCCAGGGCTTCGGGGATTGCAACGATGTCGGTCAGCAGGTTGTGCATTTCCAGCACGTCGACATTGCGCTCACGCATCTTGGTGACGAAGTCGAAATGGTCGCGCTTGGCTTGGGCGACCCACAGCACATCGTCGAACAGCAGTTCGTCACAGTTGTTCGGGGTCAGCCTTTGGTGAGCCAGACCTGGAGAGCAAACCATGACTTTACGCAGTTTGCCGGCTTCGGAATGGACGCCGTACTTAACTTTTTCGGTGGTCATTACAGTGATCCTCCAGATGAAAGAATTGTCGGGTGTTACAGAGTCAGGAAGCCGTCATACAGCCCGTAAGCGGCGACCAGAGCGCCCACAACGACTGCTGCGAAAATCAGCTTTTCGACGTTGGTGAAAACTGGTGTATTGATCTCAAGCTTCGCCTTGGCGAAGAGGATGACGCCAGGGGCATAGAGCAGGGCGGAGAGCAGCAAATATTTGACGCCGCCGGCATAGATCAGCCAAACCGCGTAAATCAATGCGACGGCGCCGATGAACAGGTCTTTCTTGCGTTCGGTCACGGCGTTTTCATAGGTTTCGCCGCGCACTGCCAGCAGAAAGGCATAAGCCGCGGACCACAGATACGGCACCAGAATCATCGAGGTGGCGAGGTAGATCAGCGACAGGTAAGTGCTGGCCGAGAACAGGGTGATGATCAGGAACAGCTGCACCATCGCGTTGGTCAGCCACAAGGCATTGACCGGCACTTGGTTAGCATTTTCCTTGCGTAAAAACGCCGGCATGGTGTGGTCCTTGGCGGCGGCGAACATGATTTCCGCACACAGCAGCACCCAGGACAGCAGGGCCCCCAGCAAGGAGATGATCAGACCGACGCTGATCAGCACTGCGCCCCACGGACCGACCACATGTTCCAGCACCGCGGCCATCGACGGGTTCTGCAGTTTGGCCAGTTCCGGTTGGGTCATGATACCCAGCGACAGCACGTTCACCAGCACCAGAAACAGCAGCACGGTGATGAACCCGATCACGGTGGCTTTACCGACGTCGCTGCGTTTTTCCGCGCGGGCCGAGAAAATGCTCGCACCTTCGATGCCGATAAACACCCAGACGGTGACCAACATCATGTTGCGCACCTGGTTCATCACACTGCCTAGGTCCGGGTTTTTGAGCCCCCAGATATCGGCGGTGAAGATCTCCAGTTTGAAGGCGAAGATTGCGATCAGCACAAACAGTAGCAGCGGTACGACCTTGGCAACGGTGGTCACCAGGTTGATGAATGCTGCTTCCTTGATCCCCCGCAGTACGAGGAAGTGCACCCCCCAGAGCAGCACAGAGGCACCAATCACGGCGGCTACCGTATTCCCTTCCCCAAAAATGGGGAAGAAGTAGCCGAGGGTGCTGAACAAGAGTACGAAGTAACCGACGTTACCCAGCCAGGCACTGATCCAATAACCCCAAGCGGACGAGAACCCCATGTAGTCGCCGAAACCGGCTTTGGCGTAGGCGTAAACACCACCGTCAAGATCAGGCTTGCGGTTGGCGAGGGTCTGGAAGACGAAGGCCAGAGTCAACATGCCGACGGCCGTAATGGCCCAACCGATCAGCACGGCGCCGACGTCGGCACTGGCAGCCATGTTTTGCGGCAAAGAGAAGATCCCGCCACCTATCATTGAGCCGACAACTAGCGCCACAAGGGCGCCGAGTTTCAGTTTTCCGGGGGATTCAGACATAAATGACGCCAATACAGGAGAAGAGATATGTCAGGTTGAATTCGTTCGTTGTTGAGTCTTCTGATTTAAATCAATGTATTGCCAGATTCCATTGCAGAACTTTAGCCAATGTTAGTTTTGCCAGGATCCTGAGGCCAAAAACACCAGTTCAAGAATCAAGCATGAACATTGAGCGGACCATGGAATAGACGTCACTCGAATCGCCCTTGGATGGGGACAGACCGCGACACCGCCCGAGGAAGTCTTACAAAGGAGCTACATTGATCTAGATGCACTTGAATGCGCGACGCGAATTGGCTTCAAAACAACCCCGAAAATCCGCCACGTACCCTTATTGACTCCGTAGATCTCACTGGCTGAATGCGGTGAATCTTGCCCGGGAGTTTTTCATGAGTCGGCACCCTCCGGAATCAAATGACCCGCAACGAACTGCCAGGTCCAAAGATGCACCCCGGCATGCGAGTGGGTTGCGTCTGTTCACTGACGACAAAAACCGTAGAGAAAATCATCAGGGCCGGATTGGCTGGAATGACCAATGATGGCGACGGCCTCTACTTGAAAGTTGGCCGTTCCGGTGGCGCCAGTTGGATCTTTCGCTACAAGATTGCCGGCAAGAGCCGAGACATGGGGCTGGGCGGGAGCCCCGAAGTAAGTCTCGCGAAAGCTCGTGAGAAAGCAGCAGAGGCCAGAAGTCGATCCGCTCACCAGTCATAAGTCGAAGCTGAGAGGCTCATAACGACCCAATGCGGACATTTACGATTGCTAAAATCAGCCAAAAATTCTCTCAGATGTGTCTACAAAACCAGGGTCGGTTCACCGCCCTACTGATTGCGGCTTTTAATTGTTATATAGAAGACCAAAAAGATAGATGCAGCATGTTCAATGGAAAATACAATAAAGAAAAAATTGTCGTCCACTGGATGCGGTATAGAAGTGATTATTGCGTAGACTTCCATCTGTCCGAATATCACTACGAAAACGGTCGCGATAGATATGGCTCCACCTAAAAATCTTTTCAGAAAATTGTCACGAAATCGCTGCAATGAACTCAGATACCAAAGCAAAACTCCCCACTCAACAAAGGCGAATGGTAGGATTGCCAACCTTCCGAGTAATAAATGTTCGCTTCCGTGGATCATTTTCAATACCCCCACTTTGAGGACTAACTTTGCCAGCTATCACCAAGGGTAGAAATCGACCATGGCGGTCATTCGCGGAATCGTTGGATCCGCGCATGTTTTTCTGCATCGTCAGGATTGCCACGAACTTACTTCAGCGTGAATGCTGTTTTGAGCGGCATGACAACCTTGTGCAAGTTGTCTTTAAGAGTGATATCTACCGTCCAGATACCTGTGGGATCACCTGGCTCTCCGATGAAATCGATCACGGGGGCGGCGAGGTACAGGTTGTTCGGCTTCCCCTTGAGGCGTCCTTGAAAACAAACGGTATCTCTCTGATTGATCGATTCTGTACCGTCTGGCCTGATGATTTTCAGATCGCACGTTATGTTTGCTTCATGATTGGCATCAAGCTCCGGGTTTGCAAAAAAAATCAGCGTGAAGATCCTTTTACCCTGGGTAACAATCTTTGCTTCGTTAAATACTGGAATGGTTTCGGGCGAAGTATTCCACTTTTTTTCCCAATCGGGATCGGAGGTGATTAATAGTAAGCCACCAAACTCGCCGACGGATCGTCTTGATTCAGTGTCTGGGGATGGATTGCCATTTGAATCCTTCCAGTAGCCGGCATGTACACTTGACCATGAAAGAGACATCGCGATGAAAACGGTGAGCAATCGACGGTTCATGAGCGACTCACTATAAGTGGGCGATATAGGTGGCGTAATGTTTTGCGCCACTTATGTCTGATAGCGCGTCTTGTCCATGTGTAATGCCCTGTTCCGCTTGAGTGTAGCGGCAGAAAGCGCGACACAGAGTCAAGAAAACGAATGACATGGTTTTTATGCACGTACGGTGTCTTGAGCATGGTGCTCACGGTCCGCTTCTGGCCGTTACTTGCCTGTCACGACCGCAGCCGACTGCTGCTGGATGCGAAGAGCCTCCCGAGCTTGTATTAATCCGAGATTGTTTATTAGCGATGTGCCCGCGAGAGGTCGACTGGCTCACCGGCATTGCCCCACAAGCCCTCAAACCTGAAATGGCTTTTAGATTTCTGTGCCTACCTCTCATCTCAAAAATCATCGATTTTTTGAAATCACACCACCCATGTATTGATTTAAATCGCGCAGATCTTTAATCCTCCATGAGTACGGCGATAGCTTTACACCATTCTCTCGCAAAGTTTTTGGAATCAAGTCTCCATTTGGACGAAGTATTATCGATGATACAATTACGCCCGGATAATCATTTAATCGTTTTTTGAAAGCGGATGTTGTTAGATCAGGTGTAGGAGGATTGCTTTTATTAGCCAATGGTCCTGTTGCTTTGAGATCTATTCCGTGGCACATGGTGCATCGCTGTAAATAAAGATTTTTTCCATTAACATTATCCGCGAAGGATAGTGATGTTTGAATTAGCGATAAAATTCCTAGCGAAGCGATGAATAATATTTTCATTATTTTTATCTTCCTTGATGGGATCAGCGTCGATTGGACGCGATTTGGTGCGCGGGAAAGATATCAGCCATCGTGTCGGCACACACAGTCATTTCTGATGCCCATTGAATCAACTCGTTTTCCAGGCGCATCCCAGTGACTGCTTCTGGCCGGACAGCGACCTCCACTCATTGTGACTGATCCACCCTTGTCCTCCCTCAACGTGGAGGACGAGCCATGAACATTATTACTACAAACAGCCATCAGGCTTGGAACAAGGGAAAGCTTGTCGGGCAGAAAGCCCCGCTTCGAGTCAGAGATATCTGGGCCATTCGGGTCAGACTCCAGCTTGCGGAGAAGACACGGATCTGGCGCTCTTCAACTTGGCTATCGACAGCAAACTGCGTGCCTGTGACTTAACCAAGCTGCGAGTACGGGATATAGCCCATGGAGAACATGTGTCGTCACGGGCCATCGTGATGCAGCAGAAAACCCAGCACCCAGTGCAATTTGAAATCACTGAGCAAACCCGAACGGTTCTGGAGGCTTGGATGCGACAGGCCCGCCTCCGCAGCGAGGACTTCTTGTTTCCGACCCGGCTGCACGACTCAGACCACCTCTCCACCAGACAATACGCTCGAATAGTCAAAGCGTGGGTGACCGCCATTGGCCTTGACCCAACCATGTACGGTACTCACACGCTACGGAGAACCAAGGCATCGCTGATTTATCGCAGGACGAAGAACCTGAGAGCTGTCCAACTCCTGCTTGGTCATACGAAGCTTGAAAGCACCGTCAGATACCTGGGAATCGAGGTTGATGATGCCCTGGAAATGGCGGAACAGACGGAAGTCTGACCATCCATAGTGACGGTCGATGCTAGACCGTCGCTATTCGACCCAAAGCTGTCGATCAATACCTGGCAGATAGCGACCAGAAAGTACCAGTGGGCGGCCTCTCTAACCTGCCAAGATCCCAAGAGCCGAAATGATACTCACCAAAATCGATATGCACCATCACTCTGAGTACTTCTGCGCGCTTTCTTGTGCGTCACTGATATAGATCACCGAACCCAACTTGGACGAACAAACTATGGTCGGTTGCGCCCAACAAAATAAAAAACAACGCTGAGCAGGAAAAACACTATGCCAGCGATGATCAAACCGTACAAAAAGTAATGCTCACGGAACGTTAGATATATAACCGATCCGTGCGTATCCAGCGGGTAGATTTTTCCACTTTGAGGATCCGGTGTTCTCAGCCCGTGAGCATCAAAGTACTTCCAGACAAAAAATGAAGAAAACCAAAAGCCTAAGGCCAGTACTCCCACGACGAGTTTAAGTGAATTCATTCTCCAGCCTCCCAGATTTTCGACCGTCCATTTTTCACCATGGTTTTGTCCACGTATGACCGCTTTTGGCTGTCACTCGTCTGCGGCAGCTGTCGACCGATTCTGTTGAAAAAGTCCGAGCGGATTGACTCATCAACCTACACTGAGTTTGAAAAGTGTCCGATTTACGCGTTGCAAGCCGTTCTGGCAGGGCAAGCGTATTGCAGTGAATCGCTCCAGCCCTATCACTTATGCCTGAGTCGTTAATCATGGATGAAGTCACTACCATGCCCTCGGATGATGTACCTGCTATTCAACATATAGTGCAGCGCAAGCTCGGACGCTGTCTGTTGCGCTTGCAACAATACGAACGGCAGCTGAAAGCCATTGTCGCGCATGGCGAGCTGAGCGGTCCCGCGGATCGGCTGCCTATCATCCGTGAGCAGAAGATCGCATGTGCCCAGAATAAGACGATGGGCACGTTGATGGGGATGTTGACCGAAAGCTTTCTGACCCCGCCGCTCCCAAATGAAGAAGAGTCACAGATGGAAGCCGATGTCGGTGACCAGATCTGGCTCAGGTATGGATGGCAGTTGGAAATGACAGCCGAGCATTATGAGGCAATGAAGGCCGACCTCAAGGAGCTGGTTGACCTGCGCAATAAACTGGTTCACCACTTCATTGAGCGTTTCGATCTCTGGTCTGAATCAGGCTGCCAGGCGGCGGATGGTTTTCTGGAGGAAAGCTACGAAACCATCAATCGGCATTGTCTGAATCTGCAATGTTGGGCCAAAACCATGATTGAGGCACGAGCTAAAATGGCTTCGTTTATACAGAGCCAAACATTTGAAGATGTGTTCGACGGTATCCGGGTGGATGGCTCAGTCGATTGGCCTGGCAGTGGGATATGCCACTGTTTACGTGAAGCAGAAACCAAGCTTGCCGAAGGTGGCTGGACTCGACTGGAAGCAGCCATCCGCTGGATTGGTGGTACCTATCCAGAGCAGATGCCCAAGCGCTACGGTTGCAGTAGCTGGAGGCATGCCCTGCACGAATCACGACAGTTCGAAATACGAAAATCCCAAGCTGATAATGAACCTACTGCCGTCTGGTATCGCAGCAAGGTCAGTTGAATGGGAAACTGAATCGTCCCTCCTTTTGTAAGTGCGTTGAGTGACTGCTCCTGGCCCAGAGTGTGTAAAAACGTCAGATTGGGTTTTCTATCATCGACGCCAGGAGACCGTGCTCACGTTTCGCAAACTGATCAAGGTCACGACGCTTTCAGGAACAGTTAAAACAGCTCAGCAGCCTTTTAAAGTCATTTGGAAGGGGTAAAAAAGACCGGTTTTTACGCCGTCAACGCTTTCATCAAGCCAGTGGTGCCGATGATTTTCATGACCCGTTTCAGGTTGTAGGCGAGCACGTTCAAGCTCATCTCGGCGCTCACCCCGTTAAGCTTTCGGGTCAAGAAATGCGTCGCACCGCGCGTTGCTCAGTCGGGCCTGCATTTCCTCCAATACGGCTTCATGCTCCCAGCGTCGAACCCGCCGTTCCGTGCTCGGTGTGCACTGCGGTTTCATTGCGCAGCCCCGGCATTTCGAACTCCAGTAACGGTGCAACGTCAGGCCTTTTTCAACGTTGGTATAGCGCCAGATCAGCGCCTCTCCAGCCGGACAAATGTATTCGTTTTTTGCCGCGTCATAGATGAAGGCATCGTTATTGAAACGCCCGTCAGCCTTGGCTCCAGAGGTCATCGGCTTGGGCACATAGGCGGTGATGCCGGCATCGTGACAAGCCAGGATTTCTTCGCTTTTGAAGTAACCTCGATCCGCCACTACCGACAACGTATCTGACGCCATCGCCTCGCGGGCCTGCTTGGCCATCGAGCTGAGTTGATCGCGGTCGGAACCGACGTTGGTCACCTCGTGCGCAACGATCAAATGGTGCTGGGTATCGACCGCTGTCTGCACGTTGTAGCCGACGATTCCCGTGCCGCGCGTCATCATGGAGCGGCTGTCTGGATCGGTCAGTGAGACCTGTTTATCCGGCGATTCGTTGAGCTGAATTTCAATGACCTGTAACTCTTTCATCTGAGCTTTGAGCTTGTCTATTTTCTCTTGCAGACGAGCAGCCTTGGGCTGAGCGATTGAGGGTTCTTGCTGATCGGCTTCGTCGAGCGCAGTCAGGTACCGATTGATACTCGATTCAATTTCTTCCATTCGCCGCTTCAGCTTGGCGCTGGTGAAATTGCGGTCGCGGTTGTTGACGGCCTTGAATTTACTGCCGTCGATGGCAACCAGATTTTCTCCGAATAATCCCAACTGCTGGCACAGCACCACAAACTGGCGGCAGACGCCTCGGATGGCCTTGCTGTTGTCTTTTCGGAAGTTGGCGATGGTCTTGAAATCGGGCATCAAACGCCCGGTTAGCCACATCAGCTCGACGTTGCGTTGGGCTTCTCGTTCCAGACGCCGGCTCGACTGAATGCGGTTCAGATAGCCGTAGATGTAGATCTTCAGCAGGACAGCGGGATGGTAAGCCGGCCGGCCAGTATCTGCCGGTATGGCGCCTTCAAAACCCAGTTTGACCAGGTCAAGTTCGTCGACAAAGACGTCGACTACGCGCACCGGATTGGTATCCGTGACGTAATCGTCGAGGCTCTCTGGAAGGAAGGTGCTTTGGCCTCGATGTTCACCTTGGATAAAGCGCTTCATGGGCGATCCTTGCGATGAAATCCTCAGAAATCATAGCAAGGGTTTGCGAAAGAGTTTTTACACACTCTGGNGCGGTTCAGATAGCCGTAGATGTAGATCTTCAGCAGGACAGCGGGATGGTAAGCCGGCCGGCCAGTATCTGCCGGTATGGCGCCTTCAAAACCCAGTTTGACCAGGTCAAGTTCGTCGACAAAGACGTCGACTACGCGCACCGGATTGGTATCCGTGACGTAATCGTCGAGGCTCTCTGGAAGGAAGGTGCTTTGGCCTCGATGTTCACCTTGGATAAAGCGCTTCATGGGCGATCCTTGCGATGAAATCCTCAGAAATCATAGCAAGGGTTTGCGAAAGAGTTTTTACACACTCTGGTTCGCTAGCTGCCATTGTCTACTCGTTTTTACGACTGTGGGGGGCTCTCGGGTGCCATCAGCACTGACAGTGTCACGCTGATGAACTTTCTCATTCCTGCTGATTGTGTCCAGCGCGCTGCGAACGTTGCCAGCGACCTCCGCACATCCGCGCTGCTCGACCCCAGAACGTCAGTTCCATAACTGCGGTCTCCAGGATGAGTTAGTTTTGATTGATTTTGAATAGTAGGGACGGGAGTAGGTCTGAGTTCGACATCGCGTTTCATCCGTGGGGAGCACAATGCAGTATGAAATCTACGATGATCAAAGCTCAATTCGAGTTCTTAGTAGCTTGAATGTCTGGCCGCCGCTGCTATAGGATGAAAGCAGGAGATGGCATTCCTCCTTTAACCGCCTTTGTGCTGATGATGCCTACGTGAACCCTGGACAGGGTGCGTAGGTGTGTCTCCCTGTCCTCCAATTTAGGACAGGATCGTGACTCAAAATCTCATATCAGCGCCCTCTCGAAATCTGCGGTTATCAGCAGCTCCTCGGCTCTACCAGCCCAGAGGAGACTTGCATCCATGCTGAAATCACTTCTAGTTATCGCCATCGGCGCATCCCTTGGTGCCTGGTTGCGCTGGATCTTGGGCATGAAGCTCAACGCCCTGTTCCCTACGATTCCCCCAGGTACTGTGGTCGCCAATATGGTCGGGGGCTACATCATTGGCCTCGCCATAGCGTTTCTGGCCGCATCCCCCTCCCTAAGCCCTGAGTGGCGCCTGCTGATCATCACGGGTTTTTGTGGGGGACTTACCACCTTTTCCACTTTTTCAGCCGAAACAGTCGCCCTGATTCAGGAAGGCAGACTGCTGTGGGCACTCGGCTCGATTTCATTGCACGTCGTGGGCTCGTAGGCGATGACGGCTGCCGGGCTTCTGTCCTATCAAATGATTGGCACGCGCTGAGGAGATGAAGATGAAAGGTTTTCTGGTGATTTTCTTTACCCAACAGAACCGTCGCTATCAAGGAAAGATGCTCGGCGACTGGATCGTTGATTTAGCCAAAGAAATGGGCCTGCGTGGCGCGACCCTCTCCACAGGTATCGAGGGTTTTGGTCACACCGGTAGGCTGCACTCCTCGCACTTTTTTGAACTGGCAGATCAGCCGACGGAGATTCGAATGGCTATCACCGAGGAGGAATCCGAAAGGTTATTCAAGCGATTGGAAGCTGAAGAAATCTCTGTGTTCTACATAAAAACTCCCATCGAGATGGGCACCGTCGGCAAAAAGGCCAATCCCCCGAACCCTTCCTGACCTTCTGGAGACAAGACTATGAGCTATGCGGACATCCCTGCTGGTAGTGCGATCCCCGATGACTTTTTCACCGTTATCGAAATCCCGGCAAACCACTCTCCGATCAAGTACGAAGTGGACAAACCAAGTGGGCAGATCTTTGTTGACCGCTTTCTTAGTACACCGATGTTCTATCCGGCCAACTACGGATTTATTCCGAACACGCTGAGCGACGATGGTGATCCGCTCGATGTACTGGTGGTTTGCCCTTACCCGGTATCGTCTGGTGTCGTCATTCGCAGTCGTCCTGTCGGTGTGATGTACATGACAGATGAAGCTGGAGCGGATGCCAAGGTGATCGCGGTACCTCATGAAAAACTCAGCTCGATGTACAGCAATGTGAAGGAGTGCTCAGACCTTCCTGCGCTGCTACTCGCACAGATCCAGCACTTCTTCGAAAACTACAAGGCACTGGAGCCGGGTAAGTGGGTGAAGATGGGCCGCTGGGGGAGCGCTGATGAGGCTAGAGGCGAGGTTCGCAAATCAGTGGCTGCCTGCCTCCAAAAATAGCCTTCTTCTCTGTAGCTTAAGGGGGAGACAAGTCCATCATTGCCCCTCGGAGGTAGGCGGCGAAATAGGAACGACAAGTTCTTGTCAGTCTCGGGGCTGTAGTATTTAAGCGTCATGTACGGGGCTAAGATATTGCTTCACGGCTGTCAAAGAGTCTCCTACTGCTCCGACAGCAGATTTGATCTCATTTCTTGATACTCCAAATTTTTTGGCCCAATGCTTGAGTTCAGTAATGTCGTTGATATTGATTCTAATCGAGTCGGTGTCGAACGTAGGATTCTGCCTTTGCATCGAAAACTCCATTGCAGGTTGAGAGGGCGAAACCAGGATGGTCGACTTAGCAAGTTCGCGCCCGTTTCTGTGGCAATCTTGTACGTTAGGTTGCGCGCTGTTTGCGGGGAATGAAACTGCGGCAGGCTTCAGAGCACTTACGAAAGATTGGATATTTTTTACGGCGTAACACCGCACGCAGATGTGCCAGTAGGTACGCCATGGCAAATTTGGTCACACCAAGGTGGAGCTTGCATTGGTTAGCGCGCCTTGAGTCGCTTCGCGAATCATCGAGTCGTCTGCGACTAGCAATATACGCATGTTACTCACCAAGACCAGCGCAGCGATCATGACCGGCGCGTCTGTATTGAAGCATCTGGGTCGATGGTTGCCCCCTGATGCATCAGCGACCTTGGAGCTTTGTCATGACTTACCCAACATAGAATCGAAGGTTTTCAACAGATCATCCATTGCCGCCTTGCAATCGGCTTGATTGGGTGTACTTGCACGCAGGGCGTCGAGTGCCCTATCAATTGCTTTGTCCAGCACATGCCAATCACTGGCAGCGCGGGGTTTAATTCCTGCTTCGGCAGAGTCCCATGAGGTTTCTAGATCCTTGATGCGAACTTTTGCTCCAGCGAGGTCGTTTTTTTCGGTGAGGCTGGAAGTATCAGCCGCGATGCTTCGGAACTCAGATAGGTCACCCAACTTTGAAGCAGACTGGGCTGATGCGCTGACCGGGGTGGGCTGTATTCCAGAGGCGACCTTATCGGAAGGTTTCGAGCAGCCAGCGGCAATGCTCAGCAAAAAAATAGACGACACGATAGCAACTTGACGGATCATAATTTGAAGAGTGGGCATGACGTTTCCTCAATGGTTTTTTAACCAGTTATTGATTTACGGATTTACGGATTTACGGTTACTGATACTTACTTGTGCTACGCCTACCAGAAGGATAATGACGCACAGGAAAATTGCGCTCGTCCAAGTAGCCCCCATGCCAAGGCCACCATAGGTTTTAGCTTGAGTAAGCAAGTCGCCGAGAGAGGCGCCAAAAGGACGGGTCAGGATGTAGGCCAGCCAAAAGGTCAGCACCACATTGCCGCCCAAGCGCCAAGCCACTAAAGTGGAGGCAATAAGCGCACCGAAAATAAAAACACCAAGCGTGAAACCCAAGCCCAGAGCTTCGGTGGCTAGATCACCGGCAGCTGTTCCAAGTGCAAAGGTGCAAAGTACGGTCGTCCAGTAAAAAAGCTCCCTTCTAGGTGTGACAATTTCACGGATCGACAGGTTTCGCTCAACCTTGTACCAGACTAGGAAGTTGACAGTCAGAAGCACAGAAAAGAGCGCGGTGCTGGTGTACAGGCTGATATCTAGCATGTCGGTCATGACGTCGGTGATCTGTGTCCCGACGATGCTTACGAGTACCACTGTTAACCAGTAGACCTTGGGGGAATATGCCTTGGTACGGAGTTGGAAATACAACGCAAGCGTCAGCAATGCTGCCATGCCGATGGAAGTCCAGGCGGCTCCTAAACCAGCGTTTACGGCCAGGAAGTCCGCCCCTGTTTCACCCACTGTAGTGGACAGTATTTTTATGACCCAGAATGACAATGTCACTTCAGGTACTTTGTTGAGCCATCCGGCTTTGTCGAGATTCATGTGATGACAGCCTCTTTTGATATGCGCTGAGCTTATGTAAAGGCGAAGTTAGATAGCGGAATTTTTCTGAGATTGAGCGAATACAGCTCTGTCGCCGCGCTTTAAAGTTTTATACCCTGTGTAATCTGATTGTACATCCTGACTCTTCTGTGGCTGCTGGTGTAGCCGCCTAGTGAGGAAATCGTCCCACTCTGAATGTGGTCTAGATAGCGAAACATTTTTCGAGGTGATATGAATCTAATTTTATAATTTAATTCTGCCATCCTATCCTGAAGCTCATAGCCTGGATTGCGTTCGTCCATTTGAAAATGTAAGCCGTGCCTTTTGATCAACCTTACATTCCATAGGGTGCAAAAGCTCTTTAAGTGTTTCTCTCTATATGGCTTCGGCTCCCTTGATTTTATTCCAAGCGCTTTAAGACTACGCCTGGTGTAATGTTTAAAAAACCGCGATGAAATTCTCCAGATCGAGCGAAAAAAACCTCTATTCAACTGCTCCAGGCATCCAACGGCTGCTACCTCTTGTTGTTCGGCGCATTGCGCGAGCATCATGTTAAAAACTTCAAGGTCATAAATGAAAGTGTCGGTATGCAAAAGAAATAGATATTCCGTTTCAATGAAACCTAAAGCGAGATCTAGAGCTCGGCCATGCGCAATGTTCCCAGCCTCAGGATGCTCGGGCTTTCGCTCAATCAGATTGATCCAATTTAAAGTTCGAAGATACTCTGTGCTTGAATCTCTGGAGTCGTTGTCCACCACATAAACAGAAATACCTTTTTCTTGTGCGACATCTTGCAGGAGTTGGAGGCACTTCTTGGTCAGTTCAAGCGACTTGTAATTAACCAAAGCGAGGCTGTAGTTTGCCTTTTCTGGGTGGTAATCGTTCATAACACACTAATTCTCGAAGTTGATAGCCTTTGTTATAGGAGGGTTGGTTTTTCTGCGCTGACTTATAGGGGGTAACAACCAGCGATGCCGCCCAGCTACTCCCCCCCCTCGAAAAATCATTCCCGTCTATTCCTGAAGTGTTTACATTGGATGCGAGCAATTAAACTGCCATAAAAGACAAGGCTTCTTGTTGCAGAACTTTTTTCGAGCGACGAACTCAACGCCTGCCTGTTTTGCTTTAGGGTATTTATTCTTTATTTATTTTGTGCCTAGGGACTTATAATTCAGTTCCCTTGCAGATGAATTTTTTGACAGGTTTGTCGCTATGGAGCGACGATGCCATGAGATGTGGTTGTTCCTCCCAATAATCGTGGCTCCTAATTGGTAGGCTAAAAATTCAGGACGTAATTCTGAAACGAAGGCAGGTCAGAGACCGCTAACGTGCATAGCGGGCGATCCAAATACAGGGGCATCAGTTGAGCCAAGAGGTAGGCATGCAATCGAACGGGTTGCCCGCCGAGTTACGAAAGCTTTAGATATGGATCCGAGGTCTCAAGCGTTTTGTGCTTTACCTATCAAGTCCACCCGGCATCCGGGCCGGGCATCGTGCACCTGTAGGGACATGTCATGTAAACGTGCCACAGCTGAAACCATACTTAAGCCCAGGCCATTGCCTGGCGTATGACGGCTGGACTCTGAGCGATAAAGTCTACGGAAAACCGCTTCCCGTTCCTCCTCCGGTATTCCGGGCCCATGGTCACGGATACTGATTCCGCAGTTGTTAGCATCTGCCGAGACTATTACTTCAACTTCACTTCCATCCGGTGAAAACTTGATGGCGTTATCGATGAGGTTGCAAACCGCATCAAACAGTAACTGCGAATCGCCCATTACTGTATCGACTCCCTCGCATGGCTTGAACACTAGACTCATACCACGCTCATCAGCGAGAGGTTCAAAGAGCTCAACTGCATCTGCGCAGATTTTATTGAAACCAACAAGGGTAAAATTGCTGCGTCTAGCACTGCCTTCTATTTCTGAAATGCGCAGCAGTGCCCGGAAGGTTTGCATTAGGCCCTTAGCATCCTCAATAGCTGTGTCGATGGCGCTGGCGTACTCTTTTTGCGTCAAGCTACGCCGCTGTGCACGTTCCAATCCAGCGATCAAGCGAGTCAGCGGTGTTCGCAGGTCATGAGCAATATCATCGCATACACCTTTGACTTCACTCATCAGCCGTTCAAGTGCATCCAGCATGCCGTTTACCACGCCGGCAATACGATCAATATCGTCGTTATTTCCCCGTGTAGGTAAACGCCCACTGAGATCGCCCTCCACAATTATTTTTATGGAGCGGCTAAGTACGTCTAAACGGCGGCGAGCAGATACGCCTAATGCAATCGCTCCTAGTAGCCCAACTACTATAAGTAGTGAGCCGCCTGAAACCAGAGCATTGACCAAAAGTTCGTCAAACTCACGAATATCGTGAATATCCTGGCCGATCAGAAGAGTGCTTCCATCATCCAGTTTGTGAACAAGGTAGCGGATAGGCCGATCATGCCCGTTAGCTTTATCCCAGAAAAATTCCGCAGGCTTATCGTATGCACTGAACGTAGGCAGGGTTGATAGCGCCCCCGTAATGGTTGTACCTGCAGAGTCGAATAGCGTATATGGGAGCCGCCCTTCGGGGTCTTGTTCCGTATGTTTAAGTATTTCTGTACGTCGTAGCGCAGGCTCTTGGGCGTTTTGGCGGTCTACCTCTCGATGCAGCGCAGTATCCACCTCTGAGATAAGATATCCGGTAGTCTGCCAATAAATATAACCAAATAACGCAAAGAACGAGCACCCAAATAGTGCCAGGAACATGAGAGCTGTTCGAAAGCTGATGGTACGTGGAATCTCACTCAGGCGAACGTAGGACATAACCAGCCCCCCGAATGGTTTGGAGCATTGGAGAATCGCCCTCGCCATCAATCTTATGACGCAGACGCCCAATATGAACATCTATCACATTGGTGCGGTCGTCATAACTATAATTCCAGACAGCTTCGAAGAGCATGGTTCGCGTGACGACTTGCCCGGCATGTTGAGCGAGATACTCCAGTAACGCATATTCACGAGGTAATAAGTCGATCTGTCTTTCGCCTCGGCGCACTGAGCGTCGTAGTAGGTCAATTTCCAGATTCCCAATGCGTAATCGACTGTCTCGATTTGCTGCGGAAGGAGGTGCCCTTCGGCGATTCAGAGCATCTAGTCGAGCAGTCAGCTCAATGAACTCGAACGGCTTGGTCAAATAGTCATCGCCTCCTGCACGAAGGCCTCGAACCCGCTCATCTAAAGCGCTTAGCGCACTGAGAATCAGAACCGGTGTGGTGATGCCGGAGGCGCGCAATGCGGTAAGCATACCTAGGCCGTCAAGCGCTCCAGGTAGCATGCGATCAAGAACAATGATGTCGAAGGTATCGCTGATGGCCGCTACCAAGCCTTCACGACCATTGTTTACCAGGGTCACGTCAAAGCCATGGTCGTTAAGGGCTGCCTCAATCTCCCGTGAGGTGACGGGATCATCCTCGATAACCAGTACGTGGGTCATAGGCGTCGCGCTGAGCTCCGGGCTGAAATTCATAGGTCGATGTAAATCAAGCGACCCCTTTGATGGCATAGTGTGCCAAGCCAGTCTATACACTGAGCTTCCGAGAAAATGAAAAAAAGTTTATTTAAGTCTTTGCGAGGTTTGTGTGCGTATTCTAGTCATTGAGGATGATGCCCGTACCGCTTCATACCTAGTGCGAGGACTCGGAGAAAGCGGACATGTGGTCGATGCCAGCGAAGATGGTCGTGACGGTCTCGCTATGGCGCTCGAGGGTATCTATGACGCTTTGATCGTTGATCGATGCCTACCCGGTATGGACGGTTTGTCGTTGGTTCGAGAGTTACGCAGGGAGGGGATGCAGACGCCAGTATTGATGCTCAGCGCCTTAGCCTCGACCCAGCAGCGTGTTGAGGGGCTTAAAGCGGGTTGCGACGACTACTTGGCGAAGCCCTATGCCTTTGTTGAAGTATTAGCTCGACTGGAAGGGTTATTGCGTCCTAGAGATCAGCAACCTGGTAAGGCGAGTACCTTGTGTATTGGCGAACTATGCCTTGACTCTGCAGCTCGGCAGGTAACATGGATGGGGCGCACGATATCGCTTGCTCACCGCGAAACCTTGATTCTAGAAAAACTCATGAGACATTGTGGTGAGGTTGTTACTCGCTTGATGCTACTTGAGAGTGCCTGGGACTATGAATTCGATCCAAACGACAACGTTATCGATAAACATATTTATCGCTTACGTCGAAAGTTAGATGATGGATTTGGAATTGCGCTAATTGCTACCATTCCTGGCGCAGGCTATCGCCTCAACGTGGTGACGAACTTGTCTGAAACTCCCGCTCGGTAATAACCAGAGCTGAAGCAGCAGGTTGGTGAAATGTTGGCGTATCATTAGAGCAGCTTTTTTGCTGCCGACCTATTACTCGGGTTGTCGGTGTACCCCGCAACCCGAGCAGGTCATTTTGACTGTTTTTTAAAGGATGAGTCCTACTGCCACACGGCGAGTAAGCGACTCTGGTTATGCGTCCTTGCGGCAGCTTTCCCGACTGCAATTCATGGCACTTAAAGCGCATGATTAAGTAGTCGGCTGCTAATGAACTTGATGAGTAAAACGTCCTGTCAATTCGAACGTGCGACATCGTTGGACGCCGCTGGGTGATTGCTGGCAACGGCGGTTGCGTGTTCAGACTGTTGGTACGTTACCATCGCAGACTCTCTTGCGGCCTCCATCTTTGCGGCTACTGTATCGCCGCCGCCTTCTGCCATCGCAGCTACAGAAGCACTCATCAAGGTTACGATCAAAAGAGCTTTCAGGGTTTTCATGGCAAATCTCCAGTGTTTAGGTTTAGCCATCACAATGCTTGCTGGCTTGGGCTAATACTGAAGCTGGGGGCATTTCACGCTCATCCCCGCAAAATGAATTTTTTGACAGGCAGATATCCTAGGTGTGTTCTGGGTAACCCTCATATCCTGGGCATCATTTCTTCCGACCACTATCTGCAGTCCAAGCGAATGAGATAGTAATGTAGAAGGGCCCCTGCCTTTCCAGGTCTCTCTGCAGCTCCGACGAGTACAGGATGAAAATATGAGTAGCGATAGTCCTAACACAAACGTTGAGCGTCTTCGTATTCCACGCACGATCTGGGCGTTGGGCTTTGTTAGCTTGTTCATGGATCTATCGTCTGAGCTGGTACACAGTTTGCTGCCTGTGTTTTTAGTCACTACGTTGGGCGCGAGTGCATTGACTGTAGGGGTGATAGAGGGGATTGCCGAGTCGACCGCCATGTTCGTCAAAATATTCTCTGGCGCCATCAGCGACTTTATAGGGCGACGCAAAGGACTAATGCTACTTGGATATGGTTTGGCCGCCCTGACCAAGCCGCTTTTCCCTTTGGCTCACTCGGTTGAGGTGGTCTTCACTGCTCGCTTTCTGGATCGTATCGGTAAAGGGATTCGTGGCGCACCGCGAGATGCACTGGTCGCAGATGTTTCGCCACCAGAGATCCGGGGCGCCTGCTTTGGGTTAAGACAATCGATGGATACCGTAGGAGCCGTTCTTGGCCCCGCTCTGGCCATATTGCTGATGTTGTGGCTCGCAGATATACAGCTTGTACTGTGGGTTGCAGTGATTCCTGCAGCGATAGCGGTGACTCTAATTGTCACGGGAGTAAAAGAGCCCGTACACGCCCCCAGCGAACACAAATTTCGCTCTCCGATTCACTGGAGAGCCTTGCTCGACTTCTCGTCTGGGTATTGGTGGGTTGTTGTCATTGGCGGGGTATTTACACTAGCCCGGTTCAGTGAAGCGTTTCTGGTATTACGGGCCCAGCAGTTAGGCTTTTCGGCCACCTGGATTCCTCTGGTGATGGTGGTAATGGCACTTTTCTATACCTTGTCTGCTTACCCTGCCGGTTGGCTATCTGATCGTATCAGCCGGACGAAACTGCTCGTTGTGGGGATGGGGTTACTCATCCTAGCGGATCTGGTGCTTGCTCAGTCCAGCTCTGCCATCACGATGATGCTGGGCGTTGCATTGTGGGGGCTTCATATGGGATTCAGCCAAGGCATTCTTGCCTCGCTTGTAGCCGATAAAGCGCCTGGAAAACTTAAGGGCACCGCCTTCGGTATTTTCAATTTGGTCAGTGGTGTATGCATGCTGATCGCCAGTGTTCTTGCGGGCTGGCTATGGCAAAGCATTGGATCAGACAGCACGTTCCTCATGGGGGCATTTCTTGCCGCAACAGCTCTGCTCTTGCTGTTACTTAAGAAACAATAATTCCAGGCAAATAGCGGAAGAATTTCGATCTGATCGAGCAACTCACCGGTTGAACAGAGCGTGTCAGTAGTAGCTAGACCCAGCATGGCGAGCTAGCAGGACTTTGCCATCCCAATCCACATCTGCCGTTCCTGGGGTTCGAGGTTGGAGCTGCCCATCGTCAAAAGCGGCAGCTAGTATGCTCCGTGGCGCATTCACACCAGGCTGGGTCGATGTCAACGTGACGAGGGATAGGGGATGATAAAGGCGCTCCTCGACAACCGAGCCCATCCACAGCGGTGAAGTACGCCCGTTCGTGAGCTCGAAATCGACGACCCACACTCGAAGAACGAGGCGCGAACGGGTCAGCGCACCATCACTATTCGGTCGAACGAGCGTCAGCCTGGGGAGGCGACCGTTGGCGAAAAGTGGAATAACCGGCAGAACTGCCGGGTCGGTCTGGACGGAAAGCCAATTCAGGGCATTCAACGGTGTCCAGTCCGCTGAGTCGCGCCACCCGTTATTCTGCAGGATATCTTGCAAGTCTTTCAGACCACCGGCCCACTGGAACGTCAGTGGCTCATTCGTCTCGCCAGTCAGATCAATACGCCGCGCCGGCAGTTGCCGCCAATCCGACGCCCACCAATCGGTGGCGGCCATGGACGGAGTTCTTACGTTGACGGCATAGCGGTCGCTGTCGGTCGCATGGCTACGATAGATATTGAATCCTCCGGCGAGAATCAGTGCTGAACATCCGGCGGCGAGCAGGCCCTTTGGCCCAATGTGTCCGACTTGGCGCCCCAGGTAGGACAGTCCGAGCAGTGCCAGCCACGCCGACCCGAATGCCAGTCCTCCGAGCACGTCGGAAAACCAATGAGCACCGAGGTAGAGGCGCGAGAACGCAATCAAAAATATCAAGGTGGCTGCACCGAGAGCGACCGCAAGGCGCCATGCCGGATGGATCTCACGCGCGATGAGAACAGTGAGGAAACCGTAGAGCACGACGTTGACCGTGCTATGCCCGCTAGGGAAGGAAAATGCGCTCCATCCGGAGTATAGAAGTTCACCGGGGCGAGCTCGATGCAACGCCACTTTGATGACGGTGTTGAGCGCTGAAGCACCGGCAATCGCAATCAGCCAATAGGCAGCGGTACGCCAGGCGCGTTTCCACATGAGCCACAGCAAGACAACCATCGTGACCGCCACCACGACGGTGGTGTCGCCAAGTTCTGTGATGGCGATCATCACCGCATCGCTTGGCGCTGTACGAAGATCCTGAAGCGCGTGGTATATCGCGCTGTCTGCGAGCAGCAATGGGTCACCGGTGACGACATCTTCAAGGATGCCAAAGAAGAGCCAGGCTGCACCGATGAGAAGCACCGCCGACAATGCGAGAGTCCGTGCTTCGGGCCGCGAAGGATCGAGTAAATGGGAGAGTCTGCGGCTCAACCAGGTGTCGTGGGTGCCGGCCCAGTACCGCAGCCGCCCCAGTGCGTCGATGAAGTAAGGGACGCCACGTCGCAACGTCCAACGCACGATATGCAGGAGCGCCCAGCCCGCCACAAGTAGAACGACCAGCAGAATCGCAAGCGGTTTTGCAGCCGCTCCGAGAATGCTGAACGTCGCGCCTACGAGAACACCGGACAGGATATGCGACGAAGCCCAAGCGAGCGCCGAGACCACATTGACGGCATAGAACCGGCTGACCGCCATGCCCAGCATGCCAGCGAGGAGTGGGATGAAGGCGCGGACACCCGGTACGAAGCGCGCGAGAAATACACTCTTGGCACCGTGACGCTCGAAAAAGGCCTCGCTGCTCTGAATCAGTTCAGGGTGACGATTCAAAGGCCAGAAACCAAGAATTTCGCGGTGGTATCGATGCCCGAGCCAGAACGAAAGACCATCACCCGCTATGGCACCTAATATGGCGGCGACCAGCAGCGGCCAGAGCAATAACACGCCACTCGGCACCAAGGCACTGAGCGCGAGGATCACGGCAGTGCCTGGAACGACGGCCCCGATGATCGGGATTGACTCGGAAAGTGCCAGAAGAAACACCGCCATATAGGCTACATGCGGATGTGCTGTCAGGAACTCGATGATCGATGAGACCAGTGACGTCATCATTCGCGGGCAACCTATGCGATGTCGGTTATGAGGCGATCAACATGTGTTTCTTTCCGGTAGATCGCACAATCGTTATGAAGTAGGTGCCACGTTAGTGGGGAACTCTTCTACGTGCTTTTCAAAGCGTCCAAAATGCAACGCCAAGGTCGGTAAGACCAACAGATTGAGTGCGGTCGAAGTCACCAACCCACCCAGGATAACGATAGCCATAGGCCCTTCGATTTCATTGCCTGCTGCACCACTGGCGAGCGCCAGCGGTAGCAATCCCAACGCGGTCACCACCGCTGTCATCAGGATCGGTACCAGTCGTTCAGCAGCACCTCTTCGAGCGGCTTCCGGGCCCCATGTCATACCTTCTTCATTCACGAGGTGTGAGTAATGGGAGATGAGCATGATGGAGTTGCGCAGCGTGATCCCAAACAGAGTGACAAAACCGACAAGCGATCCCAGTGAAAGATTTCCACCGTAGATCAGCACTGTCAGGACACCACCTACCAGGGCGAAAGGTAGATTCACGAGCACTAAAATCAATGCCCGCACGCTTTTGAGCGCGAGGAATAGCAGGAGGATGATTCCGATGATGGCAATCGCTGTGTAAACCAGTAAGTCCTGTTGCGATTGCACACGTGCTTGCTCCTCTCCGGCAAACAAGACGAAGGTGCCCTTGGGGAGCGTGACCTCGTTGTTGATTCGCTGTTGAGCCTCTTGAACGAAGTCACTCACCGCCCGACCATGTACGGCGGTCGAGACTGTTTGCAGGCGTTGGCCACCGCTGTGCATGATTTGGTAACGGCTGGTGGTTTGAGTGATCATGGCCAGTTGATCGAGAGGCACCGTTGTTCCTGTTCTATTACGCAGTAGCAATGATCCGACAGTCGCGATGCTGTGGTGGGCCGAGGGAGCCAATGAGACGGTGACGTCATAAGTCTGGTTGCCCTGATAGATTTGGCTGGCGGTCACACCGTCGTAGGCAGTCTGGATCGCTTCCATCACATCAATCGGCTCAAACCCCCAGTGCGTCAATTGTTCAGTCCGAAGCCTGATGGTCAATTGCGGCACATGCTGGGCTGACTCGACTCTCAGGCCGATGGTGCCTGGGATTTGAGCTATCACCTGGGCGATTTCCTGGGCTTTGCTGTCCAGCACATCCAGGTCAGGGCCAAAGACATTGATAACGACCGGCGCGGTGACGCCGGAGATGCTTTCGTCCACCCGTTCAGTCAGGAACGTGTTCACCGACGTTGTCAGTCCCGGGAAGCTGGCCAGCACTTGTTGAATACGCGCGACGGCCTGGGATTCCTCGGTGGCGGACAAGCTATTCAAATCCACTTCGAACTCACTGACGTGCACGCCGGTGGGGTCGACCACTTCACTGGCTCGCCCTGCGCGTTGCGCTACCAATCGCACGCCGGGGACTGTACTCAGTGCCTGCGCTACACGGTCGCCCACACGCATGGATTCGGTCAAAGAGGAGCCTGGGGCCAACGCCATATGGATCAGGTAATGCCCCTCCTTCAATTCCGGTATGAAGTTGCCGCCAAAAAACGGCAGTGCGCTGGCCGCCACGGTGCAGAGAATGACGATCATCCAGACGATTGAGCGAGAGTGCGACTCGATGCTCGCGAGTATTTTCAGATAACGCGCCTTCAGTCGCTGCACCAACTTTGGCTCTTGCGATTGAAGTGGCTTGGCGGTCAACAACATAAACGCCAGCGCTGGCGTGACCGTCAGGGCCACCACAAGGGAGGCCAAAATCGCCAGGATGTAGGCAAGCCCCAAGGGCGCGAACAGTTTTCCGGCGATCCCCGACAGTGCCAGTACGGGTAGGAAAATCAGTGCAACAACCAACGTCGCATACACCACGGCACTACGGACTTCGAATGAGGCGCGCAATACCACCAAGGCGGGTGATAAGGGATGCTCCAGCGTTTGGTTTTGGCGCAGTCGACGGAAGATGTTCTCAACGTCTACTACTGCATCGTCCACGACCTCTCCCAAGGCAATGGCCAGACCGCCCAAAGTCATAGTGTTGAGGCTCACACCGAAGTGATGGAGCACGATCACCGCCGTCAACAAAGACAGCGGAATCGCGGTAGCTGAGATGATTGCAGTGCGGATATTGAGCAAGAACAGAAACAGCACCAAGACAACTAACAACCCGCCCAATAGCAGTGCCGTCTGCAAGTGACCCATCGCGGTTTCAATAAACCTGGCTGGGCGGAAGATGTCCGGATGCAGGCTCACCTGTTCTGCTTCGAGCGCCGGTTTCAAGCTGTCCAGGGTGCTTTCAACCTGAGTGGAAACGCTCATCATGTCAGCGCCATATTGGCTTTCCACCATCAGCGATACCGCTGGCTTACCCTCGATGGCCGCCGCACCCACGGCGGGAGCAGGCCCATAGGCCACCGTTGCAATATCGCCCAAGCGTACAGCGATACCATTTTGGTAGTTGAGCACCGTTTGAGCCAACTGCTCTGGTGTAACGGTTTGACCCTCGGTGTTCAAGACGATGCGCTGGTTAGCGGTTTCCAGAAACCCCGCACCTCTAACCCCCGTGGCGCGCTGGGCAGCGCTCAACACGTCCTGCAGAGAAAAACCGTATTGCACCAGCTTTTTGGGATCTGCCTGAATCTGAAACTGCTTTAGATCGCCACCGAATACGATTACGTCCGCCACGCCGGGCACGCGCAACAATTGTGGTTTGATCGTCCACTCCGCCAGTGTGCGCATCTCCATCAGCGAGCGGGTATCGGAGGTAATACCTGCGACAAGGGTGACGCTGGTCGAAGACGTCAGTGGTAATAGCGCTGGTGTTTTGACTCCCTGCGGGAGAGTGCCGGTGAGCGTACTGAGTCGTTCCGCAGCCAGTTGTCTGGCTCGATAGATTTCAGCCCCATCCTTGAAGGTCAGCGTCACCATGGATAGCCCCGGTAACGACTTGGAGCGCATGCTTGCAAGCCCCAGCGTGCCGCCCATTGCATTTTCGACTGGCTGGGTGACCAGCGTTTCAACCTGTTCGGACGATAACCCGGGGGCTTCGGTTTGAATCACCGCGAGCGGTGGAGCGAACTCGGGGAAGACATCTTGCCGGGCCTGGGTCAGGGTGTAGATGCCATAACCTGCCAGCAGACATGCGAGGGCGATAACAACCCCTCGGAAACGGACAGCGAAGCGGATAATTGAATTCAACATGAGGTATTCGCTGCCGTCTGGTTAGTCGTCACATTCGGGGTCTTTGCAGGCCGATGCTGTGATGGGTGGGCGCTGCTCTTCGGATAACAACAGTTGTGCACCATGCACCACGACACGCTCACCGGACTCAAACCCTGTGCTTACCAGGTATCCATTGTTGTAGGGGGTTTGGTCTGCGACAGGGCGGCGGGTAAACCGGTCTTTGGCAATTTGCACATACGCCCACGGCTGTCCGCCGAACCAGAGGATGGCGGCTTCAGGTATGGAGAGACCGGTGCTCTCTGATGTGGGTAACGGTAAATAGGCAACCACTTTACTACCGACGGGGAAGGGTGCCGCCACTCGGTAAAGGTATGCGCGGCCTTCAGTCGAAGGGTCGACCTGAGGCGAGATAGAAATGAGCTGGGCTGTTTCCCTATGATGTTCGTTGGACTCAACCGCGATCAATTCAGGAGCGGTTAAATCAACTCCGAGGGGAAGAACAATGCGCAATAGCACTTCCTCGCGGCTTAACAACTTTTGCAGTAAAGGGGCGTCCTGCGCTCCGATCATGCTTGCCAGGGGCGCACCGAACTGTTGGCGTGCGTTGTTGTGTATCGACCGTATGCTGGCACCAGCAGCCTGTAACTTGGCCTTGTCTGTAATCCACGCCGCTTGCGAAGTTTGCAGTACCTTCAAAGACACACTCTGATTAGCCTTGAACAGCGCGAGGTTACGTTCATATTCCTGGCCAGAAGTCGAAGCGGCAGACTGTGCGGCTGCTGAGTCTGCTTGAGCCATTGTGTAACGGGTGCTCAGATCGTTGAGCCCTTGCACATCAAGCACGCTACCGTAAGCAAGGTGTTCCACTTGATGTTTGGACGCCGTGATCGGCTCACTTTGGATACCACTGATTGTTTGGGTTGCTTCATCCAGCGTGACGATGGTCAAACCTCCTTCGGTAGAGACCCTTGTCTGAGGGGCGGCGGCTGGAGTTGCTGGCGCGACCTGCGTGGTTTGATAGAAGAAAGAACCTAAGGCACCTAGTCCGACAGCAGCTATCACTGCGAGGGCGATCAGTAAGGTTTTCCTACGAAAAGGTGTGTTCATTTTCGAATGACCGCCTCGGTTGACTGGTCGTGCAATGGGATTCCATCGAGCGGTTGCTGAATGGCATTTTCAAGTTGGCTGATGGCTTGCTGGGTTTGAACCACTGCCTCCACGTGGGTCATTGCATCGACATTCACGGCTCGGCGTGACCGTGATAGCGCCAGTCGGTCTATCGCGCCTAAATCAAAGGAGCGTTGGTCAGCTTGAAAGGCGGCTGTTCTTGTCACCACCTGGGTGTCGATCAGCGCAAGGTTTTCCTTGGCCAGGTGATAGTGCTGTAGAGCGCTGTCGGTCTGATTGATCGCTTGGTCTTGAAGCGTTTCGACATGGATGGCGGCCTCTTTGCGATGCGCTTCGGCCTCCGCGATAGGCCCTTCATTACGGTTGAACAGGGGGAGGGTAATGCCTGCCGGTGTCACGCTGTACTTGTTCACCCCTTGGTCGAACGAGTATCCGAGCCCCAGTGACAGATTTGGATATTGCCGCGCAACTTCTAGCTGGAGAGCGGCTTGGCTCGCTTCGTACTCGGCCAGGGCGCCCAGGATGTCAGTGCGATTCAGAATGGTTTGGCGGCGGGCAGTGTTATCGGGGATCGGCGGGGTCAGGTGATCGAAATCTCTCAGATCTATCTTGATGGACTCAAGAGCCCTGAGAGGAATGCCAATAGTCTGAGCGATCAATGCTTTGGCGTCCAGCGTCAGCTTTTCACTATTAGCCAGGTCGCTACGGTCACGTTCCAGAATGATCTGCTCCTGGCTCAACTCGAACGTCGAGGCCGACCCCAACGAAAGCTGCTTCTCCAGCATGGTGACTATGTTTTGCTGGATGTCGGCTTGGCGCTCGATAATCGCGTGGTGCTGGCTGGCGGCGTAAAGGTCGAGCAACGCGCTGCGAAGACGACTCCTGATCTGCCAGGCGGTTTGACCGATATTCAGACGGGCTGCGTCTGAGAGTTGCTGCGCTTGCGCTACTCGATACCCACGTTTACCGGCCGTCTCAATTGGGATGTCGAGGGCCAGTCCGTATGTCCACGGTTTTATCGGTTGATCGGCGTATTGCAGTGGTAACGACAAGGTCGGATTGGGTCGTTGGTTCGCTGTTTCTGTCGCCGCCTCACCGCTAGCAAACCTGGCCCGTACCGCGTACAAATCGGGGCTGTAGTAGTAGGCCGCCAGCGTTAAGGTGTTCAGATCCCAGTCGTTAGTGGTTTTGGGCTGGTGTGCAGTTATGAAACGCTGAAGCTCCGTATTGGTCAGCGTCCGTTCTTCATAGGCAGCCATCATTTTCAGAGGCACCAGTGGTTGCGGCTGATAACTCGCGCAGCCAGTGAGTAGCACTACCACCGTGATAAAACACTGTTTTTGCATCCGCATTTTCTTTGAGAGCAAAGTGGCGGAGCGAGCAGGATTTCGCGAATAAAGCATTGCCTCTCCCCCTATTGATGAGTGTTGCGGCGAGTGGTTGCTGGAAAAACTCGTTGATATAGGCGCTCAAGAATGTCGAGCAGACGCTCGTCGAGATTCCTCCAAATCAGCACCTGTGGTACCAACCACGCGCTGATCAACGAGATCAGCAGCGACCCGGCAATATCGAATGGAAAATGCACGCCTAAATAGATACGCGCCCAGCCAACCGATGTTCCTAGCATCAAAATCAGCACACCAAGTTTGTGCCGCGATGCCAGTATCAGAGCCATGGCTAACGTGAACATCACAGTGGCGTGATCGCTGGGAAAAGACGATTCCGGGGCGTGTTCGAGGAAGTTTTGTCCTAGCCCCAGCATGAAGGGACGCGGATGAAACCAAAGGCTACTGATCAGCAGATTGCATCCAAGCGCGAACGCGATGCTCAGCGTGGCGGTCACTGCAGCGGCTCGATGGTGGCGTGTGCCTTTGAGCCACAATCCGATTAGTAATAGCGGTACGCCTGCGATGAGCCACTGCGCCAGAAAAGTCGCCAGTAGTCGCGTTTCCGCCGAGGAGTGCACGCTGGCGTTGATAGCCAAAAACAGAGTGCGATTGAGTTCTTCCATGAGGAGACCTCGTCAGGTGATTAGGAAGCCCCACGTTGTGATCACGGTGCGAGCGCACCATAGTGGTTGCTTCCTTAAGTCCACCTTAAGTCTGACGCTGGCAGTCTCATCGTCTTTGTTGGCCCGAGAGGTCGCGGGTTAAGAATGCTGAGAGGCCGAGTGGGGTCAGAATCATCTATGGCCTTGGCACCATATGCGCGCAGGCAAGACTTCGGCACACTGAGCGTTACTCCAGCGAAGCGCTGACTGATGTGAGGAGAGGGATCAGGTGATGCGGATTTTACTTGCAGAAGATGACCCGATGATCGGCAGCGGCTTGCAAAAAGGCTTGCGTCAGGAAGGGTATACGGTGGATTGGGTCGCGGACGGCAAGGCCGCCGTCCTCGCTTTGGAGACCACCCCGTATGCGCTGCTGCTACTCGACCTGGGACTTCCGCGCCAGGATGGCATGGAGGTACTCAAGGTTCTGCGCCAACACGACGAGACCTTACCGGTAATCATAATCACCGCCCGCGACTCGCTACCTGATCGGGTGGCTGGCCTTGATCACGGTGCTGACGATTATTTGGTTAAACCGTTTGCCATCGAGGAATTGGTGGCACGGATCCGAGCTGTCAGCCGCCGTCAATCAGGGCGTGTTCAGACCGAGCTTCGGGGAGGCCCATTGCGCCTTGATCCGGTACGACACCTGCTGTGGTTGCGCAATGAACCTGTCAGCCTGTCGGCCAAAGAATACGCATTACTACATGAGCTAATGAAAGAGCCGGATGCGGTGATCTCCCGTGAGCAGCTAGAGGATCGCCTGTACGGCTGGGGCGATGAAGTGGGCAGCAATGCGGTGGAAGTTCACATTCATAATCTTCGTAAAAAGCTCGGGGCCGAGGTCATTCGCACTGTTCGAGGTGTCGGTTATCACATTGGAGAAGACGCATGAGTTCACTCCGCCGGCGTCTGCTGTTATGGCTGCTGCCAGCCACTTTTCTGGCTGGGCTGCTGGCAAGTGTTGGTACCTATTGGGGGGCCGTCCTTGAACTGGATGATTTGCTCAATGAGCAAATGCGTTACATCGCAGAACATATCAGTGTGGATCCTGGTGAGCGCATTGCACTGACGGATACGAGGGATAAACCCAGTCCACTGCGTGATGATAATGCTGACGAAGTGCTGCTTCAGGTTTGGAATGCAGGAGTCTTGAGCTTTACGACCGACTCGGCCCTGATACTCCCGCCACCGATGCAAACTGGACTGAGTGATGTTCAGGTCGGGGATCAAACGTGGCACACATTCGTCAGCCAGCGAGGCGACAAGGTTTTCCGCGTAGCCCAAGCGCAAAATAAACGCTGGGAAGAGCTGGCCGGTTTAGCCGTGCACTTGCTGTGGCCAGTAGTGTCACTGATTCCCTTTCTGGCCCTGTTTTTGTGGTTTGGTATCAGCTACGGACTGAAGCCACTGAAAACAGTGGCGACAGAACTTTCGGAGCGCAACGTGAATAGTCTGCAGCCTATCGCTTCGAAAGAATTGCCTAGCGAAGTCAAACCTCTGGTCGATGCCCTTAACGATTTGCTGGGACGGCTGGCGAATGCCTTCACCATGCAAAAACACTTCATCGCTGATGCCGCGCACGAGCTACGAACACCCGTGGCGGCACTGAGCATTCAAGTAGAGCTGGCGCAGCGTGCCACTCAAGATGCAGAACGGGCGGTATCGCTGTCAGAGGTACAGGCGGGTGTCACACGGCTTACTCATCTCACACAACAGTTGTTAACCTTGGCTCGTTTGGAGCCTGACGCGCAATCATCAGTCATGCAGAGCGTCGACTTATCCGCTCTCTGCAAGTCCGTGATCAGTGATCAGGTTCGTAGGGCCGAAGCCTCAGGGATTGATCTTGGGTTGGCCGAGCATGCGGCTTCAAGCATTTCAGGAGATCCCGAAACGCTACGTATTCTGCTCAATAACCTGGTGGAAAACGCCATTCGTTATGCGGGGGCTCATGCAAAGGTTGACTTGGCAGTTCGCGATACTGAGCAAGGGGTCGTGCTTGAGGTCTGCGATAACGGCTCAGGAATAAATGCGGCAGAGCGTGAACGGGTGCTTGAGCGATTCTATCGAGGCAACAATCAAACAGGCCCCGGTAGCGGACTGGGGCTTTCAATTGTTAAAACGATTGCAGAGCAGCACGGGGCCCAGGTCTTACTTGATGCAGCCCCAAATGGCGTGGGGCTGCGGGTACAGATCATGTTCCCTACTAAATTGTGGAAACTTACAGAGCAGGAAAATACTCCATAACAAGACTCTATGCGATTGCTGATTCCAGGCTAAAGCAACTGATGACTATCAGACTCTTGCGGGGTTGGTCATGAGCTTGCTGGATCGTCTGCCGATCATTGGAGACAAGCTCAATTGGCAGGAATGGAGCATGACCGTTGTTGAGGTCGAAGAGCGCCGGGGTGACAAGGGTGTTGTTGCGTAAAGAGTAAATGTAGAAAGCGAGGCCGCATTTGCGGCCTCGTTTGTTTAAAGCATTAACCGCTTTTGGCGATCCGGAAACTCAACCGCACCTGGGTTCCCTCGTCTTCACGGCTGCACACACTGACCCACCAAAGCGTTCCATTATGCGCTTGACCATGACCAGCCCTACACCGAGCCCACCTTGCTTGTTCGTTGAAAAAGGTTGGAACAGCCTCTGTTTCTGTTTCTGTTTTGGCGTAAGCGGGCGGTGAACCCATCTTGCTTTTTATCATCGTGAGTTCGCAGCTCCAGAGGTAGCCAAAGTAGTGCCTTCATCAGTCGCGACAAAATGTGAGTGATCGACCTGGGCACGCTGGGTGAGATGTAGAAACAAAAAAGGCCGCAAATGCGGCCTTGTTTTATTCAGGGTGTTACTCGTGTGAATGGCCGTGCTCAGCGCTTTCTGAGGTCGCGCCTTTTTCACCGCCGCCGCATGCCGTTATCAGGCCAAGGAAGCAGGTCAGGAGCATTGATCGAATCAGCGTTGCTGGGGCTTTCATGGGAAGACTCTTCAAAAAATGGATGAAATAAATGGTCTGTGGTCAGGCCGAGCGCCGCATTTCGGCAGTAGAACAGCCATCGCCGCTTTGAATTACTGTTTTACGCTCAAGTAATCGCCGGCCGTTTTCAGTGAGATGGTCACGTCATTGTTGCTGCGATTACGCCAAAACCAACCATGGGTGCCGTCAAAAATGGCGGTGAATTCACCTTTATCACTTTTGACCTGCTTGCCCTTGTTGTAGCTGTGGAAGTAACCCTTTTCACCGTTGTAGGGCTCGCCATGTGTGTCGTAGTTCACTGGCCCACCAACCGCTGTCCATTCATAGCTGACAGTCTTGTTCTTTAGCACTTCCAGTTTGATTTCTGCCCCTTCACTTGGTCTGAGCGTGACGGTCATTTGATTCGTCCTCAATGCAGGGTCAGGTGTCGCCACTGGCTGAGCAGCAGGTTTCGCAGCAGGTTCGACTCGCGCAACTCGGGGAGCTGGAGCTGCCGGTTGCGGTGGCATGGTATCCGCCAACGCCTCCTGGGCAAGGGTGATCTTCAGTTCGCCCATCTGGGTCAGGCCCAGTGCGCGGCCTACACCAGTTGGATCAATGGCGTATTCCGATGGCATGACCACGGTCACCAGCAGGCCGACAGCAGTCAGTAGTGCAATTACAGTCGAACGCACCAGTTTGCGAGTGCTGGGTAATTCATTAACAGTTGGAAGCGGAGTATTGAACATAGTCAGAATTCCTTACGCGGAGACAAACAGGCCGGTGAACTGGTAGCCCATCAGCAGGAAACCGGCACTCATCATGGCGACGTTGGCGGTATAGGCGTGGCGCCAGAAACTGCCGGTGCGCCGCCAATACCCCATCAAAATGAGAATTGCGCTAAGGGCCAACAATTGGCCGATCTCAACACCAACGTTGAAGGCGATCAGGTTCGGAATCAGTCCATCAGGAGAGATCTCGTACTCCTGAATCTTCGTCGCCAGGCCGAAACCGTGGAACAGGCCGAATATCAGCGTGGCCACCTTGGTGTTGGGTTGGAAACCGAACCAGCGCTGGAATGCACCCAGGTTATCGAGCGCCTTGTACACCACTGAGAAGCCGATGATGGCGTCGATGATGTACGAGCTGATGCTGACCTCTGTAAGTACGCCAAGCAGCAGCGTGACCGAGTGGCCTACAGCGAACAGCGTGACGTAGAGCCCCACGTCTTTCAGGCGGTAGAGAAAGAAGATCACCCCGAACAGAAACAGCAGGTGGTCGTAGCCCGTCATCATGTGCTTGGCGCCCATGTAGATGAAGGGCAGCAACATGACGCCAGAACTTTCCTGGATGAAACCCTTGTCACCTTCCGCGACGGCATGAGCCATCGCCTCGGGCATCCCGAGGAAAAGTGCAGCGACAAGTAAAAACAACAGCAATAGCGGGCGGTGCGATGGCGCAGTGAATGCGACAACGCCGCTCATTGAATGCGAATGCATAGATCAATCCTACGTTGCAGGGATCAAAGGCCGCAGTGCGGCGATGGTCAGGATGCGAACGAAGGACGGGGTGGGCGCTCGATCAAGAAAATCGGCGGGCGAGGAACGGAATATCGGCGTGCATCAACTCGTATTGACAGCTTCGGTTGTGCAGCCAATCTCAACGCGGACGTGAGCTGTGGCGTTTCGTGCTGATGGTCAGGAGTGAGCGGCGAGTGGTAGTGATCCGAGTAGCTCGCGCTCGACATCTCTGCATGCTGCTCATGGGGGTGATAGCCGTCTTGCGTGATCTCCCAGGCAGGCGATTTTGTCGTTACCGACAACGTATAGGTATGCCCGGCCCAGGCCACAAACATGGCGAGAACAAGTGCGAATACCACTGTCGTTGTCAGGGATCTGCTAAGCATAGTGTCCGGAGTTTCTAACTCGTTCGTTGTGGCCGCGATACGTTTGACCATATCCCCCCAGGGGGGATAGGATGCCAGCGTAATTCATTGAGGCCTGAGGCTCAAGTCATGAGTGAGCACGAACACGAACACGAACACAGCCACACCCACCAAAGTCACGAGGCGATCATTAAACGCCTCAAACGGGCGGACGGCCATTTACGCGGCATCATCACCATGATCGAAGAGGGTCGTCAGTGCGTGGACATTGCTCAGCAGTTGCATGCAGTTGAGAAAGCCGTATGTCAGGCAAAACGAACGCTCATCCAAGATCACATTGATCACTGCCTCGAGGACACCGTTTCGGCCCTGAACAATGGCGAGCGTGCCCCGCTAGAAGCGTTCAAACAAATCACCAAGTACCTCTAGGTCTGATATGCCCAACTTCGCTGAACTCTTGCAACAGGGTGGTTCGCACGCCTGGCTGTACTTCCCGAGCGCCATTCTGCTCGGTGCTTTGCATGGGCTTGAACCGGGCCATTCAAAAACCATGATGGCGGCCTTTATCGTGGCCATCCGTGGCTCGGTCAAACAAGCTGTTTTGTTGGGACTGGCCGCGACGCTGTCGCACACCGCTGTGGTCTGGTTAGTCGCCATCGGTGGCATGTACCTGGGCAAAGGCCTGGACGCTCAAACCACTGAGCCATACTTCCAGCTGGCATCCTCCGCCCTGATCATCGTAATTGCGCTATGGATGCTGTGGCGTACCTGGCACGGTGAGCAGATGTTCAAGTTCGAGCAAGGTGATGATCACCACCATGGCGAGCATGACCACGGCCATCATGATGAGACCCACCGAATCGATACTGGCCATGGCCGTGTTGAGCTGTCGATCTTCGAAGACGGCATGCCACCGCACTGGCGCCTGAAGACATTGACCGGGCACGCTTGGGCAGCCTCAGATGTTCGTCTGATGACTACTCGTCCGGACGGCAGCACCCAGTCGTTCACCTTCGTCGAGCGCGAGGGCTTCCTGGAGTCGGCAGTCGATATCCCCGAGCCTCATGAGTTCAGTGCTCGCTTGAGTCTTGGGCACGCGGGGCACTCCCATGATTATGACTTGGAATACCAGGAGCATGATCACGGCCACGCGCATTCCCAACTGGAAGGGTTGGAACTGTCGATTGATGGGTATCAGGATGCACATGAGCGTGCGCATGCCAACGATATCCGTAAACGCTTCACTAACCGCGAAGTCACCACCGGCCAAATCGTCATGTTCGGTCTGACTGGTGGTTTGATTCCTTGTCCGGCTGCCATCACCGTTCTCTTGCTATGTCTCCAGGTCAAAGAGGTCGCCTTGGGTGGCGTGCTAGTCCTGTGTTTTAGCGTTGGTCTGGCACTCACACTGGTAACCGTCGGTGCTGCAGCCGCTATTGGTGCCAAGCAGGCTTCCAACCGTTGGCCATGGCTGGGTACCGTTGCGCGTCGTGCGCCCTACCTGTCCAGTGTCCTGATCATCGGTGTTGGTCTGTACGTGGGCTTTCATGGCTGGATCAGCCTGAACGCATAAGGCGACGCCCGGGTGTTTGAGATCACCAGTTACGTTGGTCTTTTTCTGGCGGCATTCGGTGCCGCCACGCTGCTCCCGATGCAGTCTGAAGCGGTGCTGGTTGGAATGTTACTTTCCGATCAGTACGTCACTTCATCGCTCTTGGCGGTCGCCACATTCGGCAACGTGCTCGGTTCTGCACTGAACTGGATTCTCGGTCGCTCTATTGAGCGATTTCGCCACAAGCGATGGTTCCCGGTGAGCGCGAAAAAGCTCGAAAAAGCCCAGCAGTCCTATCTGCGCTATGGGCGCTGGTCATTATTGCTGAGTTGGGTGCCCATCGTTGGTGACCCTCTGACGGTCGTCGCTGGAGTCATGCGCGAGCCACTCTGGAGTTTCCTGCTGATTGTCACCCTGGCCAAAGGCCTACGCTATCTAGTGCTGACCGCAGTCACGTTGGGGTGGGCATGATGACTGCTCATACGAACCAGCATTCCTTACTCAACAGCCGAAGCAGTAGCCTGGATCTGATCAAGTGGTTGGCGATGCTGACCATGTTTATCGATCACTTACGTTTGGTGTGGCCGGAGTTCAGCAACCTGTTCATTCCAGGGAGACTTTCGTTTCCGCTGTTTTGTGTCGCCATTGCGGCCAACGTGGCGCGCTCCAAACCGGGCGAGTGGCTAACGGCGGCGAACGCTCGATACCTTGCGTTGATGCTGTTATTTGCCGCCATTTCAGAAGTGCCTTATCGCTATATCAGCACCTCGGGATCATTCAAAGTATTGGTGACCCTCGCATTGGGGCTGGTGATTGCCTGGGGGTGGCAACATCGCACTCTGTTGAGCTGCGCTATGGCGTTGATGTCCGCAGCAATTGCCTACGTGCTGGATGATCCACTGATGTACGGTTTCTGCGGTGCACTCGCACCAGCGGCTGTCCTCGTAGCAATCAAGAGACCTGGTGTTCTTTGGTTGCTGCCAGCGGCACTATGCCTCTGGAGCAATAGCCGCAGTAGCATCGTAACCAGGGCGTTGGACTTGGATGTGTATTCACTGCTGGCCTTGAGCACTGCGTTCGCCGCTCCCCTGATCGGACTCTGGCTTCTGCGTCAGACCTTCACCTTTAGAGTCTTGCCGGTCGGGCAATGGGCCTACTGGTTCTATCCGGGGCACCTTGCTGCTTTGCAAGCTCTGCGGCTTCTGATCTGAGGGATGTCAACTCAGATAGGTAGGAGACTGGTGCTTATAGCTAGTTGCGGGAAGAAGTTATTCGTTCTGCTGAGCGCTTCACGCAGCATCGGCTGCTGAATGTCGCTTAACCCCTGCAGACCATATGTCATCGGTTAGTCAGTGAGCGGATACTGCATCCAGGCTATTTTCGAGGGCTGGTAATAATCGGTGCTAGAAATTACATTGAGCGACAGAACTATAAGTAAGCGAGAAATACTCGCCAACGCCGACAGGGGCTAGAAAAGATGGACGCATACCAGCGCCGCCGACGCATCCAATTCTGGTTGGGCTCATTCCCAGTGTTAGTAGGCTTTACCATTCTAGTTCTCGCCTTGATTCTGTCTGGCGGAGGGGCCACGTTAAGCCCTCAAGAACTTGATGGCTTAAGCTTGGGTCAGCAAACGAAGTCGGCCCCTCAAATGACCAACCATAAAGCAGCTGCAATTCTGGCGGTGTCTCAATAACCAAGCGTACCGATGCTGCAGATGTAGCAGCTGAGCCATGCGCATGCCTGGAAAACTCATCGCACGGGTATTAACCCACTTACCTTGATGGCAGTCCTAGCGGCCTTTGAGCTCATGAACTGCAACAACGCTGCAGCCTCCTTTTGCTGTCCGCCACCAGTAGAGATGGCCGCAGAATACATCGTCATTTTCTGCACCTGATCTGGAATAAGCCCGATCACATCAATACCTTCCGTATGCATCAATTCACTCAGTTGTTGGAAGCCTATCTCTGCTTCGCCACGAGCGACTGCTTCTCCGACGGGTTCGACGGAAATCGTCCGTGTCTTGATCCTCAAGCTTTCTGAAATGTGCATTTGAGGGAAGAGAATGCGGGACAGGTATGTTCCGCTGGGCGTATCCGATAGAGCCAGGGACTTGGCACTGAGTAGCGTTTTTTTGAAGGCTTTCATGTTGCCTATATCGGGCTTTCTTGCACCTTTTTGGACGGCCATGGCAATGAACGACTTGCCAAGATCAATTCGACTCGTTTTTTGCAGCTGCCCCTGATCGATCAGATTTCGAAGCTCCCAATCCTCCATGATTACGACATCTGCTTTTTCACCGCGCAAGAGCCGATTAGTGATTGCAATTGGGGTATTCCCGGTAGGTGGAGACTCTTTGATGACCAGGCTGAATCCCGTCTCTTTTTCATAAACGGGAGCTAAGGATTGAATCGCCGCGATGAAGCCTCCAGACACAAATAGGGTAAGCGTTTTGGTAGAGGTCGCATCCTGTGCCTCGATGCCATCTGCCAAGAACAACAAGCAGGCCAATGCGAGCCTCAGTAAGGTCTTCGTCATGACGGAGTATCCTGAATCCAGCGTAGAAATGAGGTTTAGCAGTGGAGGCGCGAAAAAATAGTCACATTTCAAGCAATGTCGAAATTAAGGAGGGTTAAGAAAAATTTAGTTTACCGTCCGATGCACCCTACCTAGGCTGCATCCATCTTGAGATCTACGGCGCTTGGAGCCTGCTTGAGTCTTAGGTTTGCAATCGTTGTGTGGAGTAAAAAATGAATCGCGCGCTAGTAATAGAGGACGATGAGGTTACAGCCAAGGCTATTGTTAACACGCTTACCTCTCATGGATTCGATGTTCAGTGGGCGGCTAACGGTCGTGATGGATTGTCAGCGGCTATTTCTGGCGACCATGACGTGATAACGCTTGACCGAATGCTGCCTGATTTTGATGGTTTGACGATAGTCAGCACGTTGAGAAGCCTCGGTATTCTGAAGCCAGTCTTGATGATCAGCGCATTGTCTGATGTCGATGAGCGGGTGAAAGGGCTTCGTTCGGGCGGCGATGACTACCTGACCAAACCGTTCTCTACGGTTGAAATGATCGCCAGGGTGGAGGTGCTGCTGAGGCGCCCAACCGCAGGTGAAAGTGAGCGTCATTTGAGCTTTGGCAACCTCCATATCGATCTCATTGAACACTCACTCAGTCGTTCGAATGTGCACATTCCGCTTCTCCCAACCGAATTCAAACTGCTCACTTATTTCATGCGCAACGCGGGTCAATTGGTCACTAGAACCATGCTTTTTCAGGCGGTTTGGGGATATCACTTCGATCCTGGCACGAACATTATTGATGTTCATATCGGTCGGCTGCGGAAAAAAATCGAGGGGAGCGGTTCCCCTGTCATTCAAACAATTCGCGGTTCTGGTTATGTACTTGCTTCCCAGGAGTGAGCGCTGGCGTTCTTCCAATAGTCGCCTTCTCGGGCTTTACGCCTTGTTTTTTATCGCTTGGGGAGCCGTTTTTACGGGGGTGCTTTATTGGAAAATCTCAACCTATCTCGGGGCTGTTGCCGAGCGGACATTGATGCAACGCGCCCACTATTATCAAAAAATCGATGATGCCAGTCTGGAGGGTGAACTGGCTGCCAGTGAGGTGTATTCGACTTCGGGGATCGACGCCTACGGTTTGTTCAAAGCTGACGGCACCCATATCGCCGGTGACCTTCTCCGGTTACGAGCAAGTCTCCCTGATGATGGCCAGGTACATTATCTGGAGCGAGGATTGAGCATCGCATTGCCACGCGAGCAAACCCGAAGCAGCCATGCGTTAATGCAACATCGGCGTGATGGTCGAATTTTGATCCTGTCGCGTGATGGGGGGTCTATTTCCGCAGTCGGCGGCATCATTGAGCAGGCATTATTTTGGGGGTTTTCTCTTACCCTGATTCCTGGGTTGATAGGTTGGTGGCTCTTGAGGCGAAGGCCCTTACGCAGGGTACAGCGACTTCAAAGCTGCACCGAGAGTATCGTCTCGGGCAACCTCGGCGAACGTCTGCCGCTTTCTTCACGCCTTGATGAACTCGACATGTTGGCCAATGCCGTCAATGTCATGCTTGAGCATATAGAACAGCTTATGCACGAGGTTAAAGGTGCTTGTGATGGTATCGCGCACGATCTGCGCACTCCCTTGACCCGTCTGCGTGCCCACCTTTACCAGCTGCAGCAGTTGCCCCTTGATAGCTCCCACGCAGAGACCTTGGACATGGCTTTTGAACGAGCCCCATGAAAGACAGGACACCGTTTCCCCCTTACGATAAGGGATAGGCAAACGGTTATGTTTATGACTAACAGCAACGATAAGAGTGGGGAGCTTTTGGGCCAGGAGCGGCGGCGCCGCTGGAGCCCAGAGCAAAAACTGGCCATGGTTCGCGAGAGCCTTGAGCCAGGGCAAAGCGTTTCGGTGGTGGCTCGGCGTAACGGCATCAATGCCAACCAGTTGTTCCTGTGGCGCAAGCTGTACCAGGACGGCAGCCTGTCGGCGGTCAGTGCTGGCGAGGCCGTGGTGCCTNTGAACGAGCCCCATGAAAGACAGGACACCGTTTCCCCCTTACGATAAGGGATAGGCAAACGGTTATGTTTATGACTAACAGCAACGATAAGAGTGGGGAGCTTTTGGGCCAGGAGCGGCGGCGCCGCTGGAGCCCAGAGCAAAAACTGGCCATGGTTCGCGAGAGCCTTGAGCCAGGGCAAAGCGTTTCGGTGGTGGCTCGGCGTAACGGCATCAATGCCAACCAGTTGTTCCTGTGGCGCAAGCTGTACCAGGACGGCAGCCTGTCGGCGGTCAGTGCTGGCGAGGCCGTGGTGCCTGCTTCCGAGCTGAGCGATGCGCTCAAGCAGATCCGTGAACTGCAACGGATGCTGGGCAAGAAAACGATGGAAGCAGAAATCCTCAAAGAGGCCGTGGAGATCGCCCGGTCGCGAAAATGGATTGCGCACTCACCCTTGTTGCCGGGGGACGACCAGTGAAGCTGGTCAGCGAATGTCTCGGTGTGGCGCGCTCGCAATTAACGGTTCGAATCAAGCAATCGGTATCGCCCAAAGTACGGCGCCGCAGGCCTGTGGACGATGCTGATCTGGTGGTTGAAATCCAGCAACAGGTCAGCGAACTGCCCAGCTATGGATACCGTCGCGTCTGGGGACTGCTGCGTCGTGCACGTGAAAAGCGGTCGCTGCCCGCGATCAACGTGAAACGGGTTTACCGGGTCATGCGTGATCACAATCTGCTGCTTGAACGCCGGATCAAACAGCCCGGCGTGCCGCGTCGGCACGAAGGCCGTATTGCCGTGAAAACCAGCGATACGCGTTGGTGCTCGGACGGCTTTGAGTTCCGCTGCGAGGACGGCGCCAAACTGAGCGTAACCTTCGCCCTGGACTGCTGTGATCGCGAAGCCATCGGCTGGGTCGCCAGCCCGACCGGGTACAGCGGCGATGATATCCGCGACTTGATGCTGGAAAGCGTGGAGAAGCGCTTCGGTGATCAACTGCCTGCCACGCCGGTGCAATGGCTAAGCGACAACGGCTCGGCGTACACCGCCGAACAGACGCGCCTGTTTGCTCGACAGATCGGTTTGCAGCCGGTGACCACACCTGTGCGCAGCCCGCAGAGCAATGGCATGGCCGAGAGTTTCGTGAAGACGATCAAGCGTGACTACGTGGCGCACATGCCCAAGCCGGATCGAGAAACGGCGTTGCGTAACCTGGCAATTGCCTTCGAACACTACAACGAGCAGCATCCGCACAGCGCCTTGAACTATCGCTCACCGAGGGAGTTCAGGCGCTTAGCGGCAGCATCAATTTAACAGGGAGTTGGTGTCCGGTTTTGTAGGGGCAAGTCCANCAGACGCGCCTGTTTGCTCGACAGATCGGTTTGCAGCCGGTGACCACACCTGTGCGCAGCCCGCAGAGCAATGGCATGGCCGAGAGTTTCGTGAAGACGATCAAGCGTGACTACGTGGCGCACATGCCCAAGCCGGATCGAGAAACGGCGTTGCGTAACCTGGCAATTGCCTTCGAACACTACAACGAGCAGCATCCGCACAGCGCCTTGAACTATCGCTCACCGAGGGAGTTCAGGCGCTTAGCGGCAGCATCAATTTAACAGGGAGTTGGTGTCCGGTTTTGTAGGGGCAAGTCCATTGGACTAGCTATAGACCGAACTCTCGCGTTCAAGTAGATCCAGCCATAGATACCCACGTAGAGGCCAACACCAATAATCAGCACGCTGGAAATCGAAAAGAGATCGTAGCTTTGTATTCTCTCACTGCCTGCGTTCCTGTCGATTACGGAATCATCCCAGGCATGTACCCAATTTGACACGATCGCCGCGTTGGAAGAAATTGATGATTCGCCTCTTCTCTTCGACCTGAAATCCTGTGGCTGTATCTGCAGCCCAAATTTTCAACACGACCGATTGGATGTTCCCCCCGACCTAGGGCCCAGTCGATTACTGGGTGCCTGGTTTCCTAATAGGAGTGACAAATTGCTGACTCGGCCCGACAAAGATGCGCTACGTGCGATGCTGGAATCGCAAGTACAAGAAAAGCTACAGCACGACCCTGACGTGGTAACGACTTATGCAGCACAGCCTGAACCCGAACGAAAGCCATACACCAGTAAGCCCACGGTTCAGGACAAGGCATTTCACAAGGAGCTCGAGCAGATGCGCGCGGACGCTGAAGCTGGAGTGATTCATAAGCCGAAGCGCGAACCTGAGGACGGAGGCGTGTCTAGCCTTGCGCTGGATGATTATCCGAATTTGTAAAACGTACCGCCGAGAGGCTATCAGGTGTGGGACGGCTTGGTGCCAGCTCTAGATCATTGGTGACCCCGCATCCATGGTGGGCCTATTCAATCAAGCGAGCACTTTTATTGCTTCACGCATAAAAATCTCAACGGTCTTAGGGCCCATCCCATCGAATTCTTTTAATCGTTTTTCGACATCACGGTGATCGCCACTCACCTTGAAGATATTTCCTACCTTTCCAGACTATTCGTCGTCGATCCTGCACAAGCAGCGTCGAACTCTTTCAACTGATCAGGTAAGAGCATTAGGTCGATAACTGTCCTTCTTGACGAGCAGCAATCGGCCGTGGCGGCTAACTTCATCTCGGCCCGATAAGTTCGCGGATCTGTCGCTTCGTCCTGGCCATCGCCCATGAACACACGCTAAAGCGGTGTGGCCATGAGTTTCATAATTTTTAAGGCTTGCTTAAGGACTTTAAAGGTCGCCGGCGGACAGACTTTCCCTAACGATCAGGAGAGCCGCACAAGGGCAGAAAATTTCCAGTGATTTGCATGTCGGCACACTGGGATGAAGCCACACTGGCCGAATCCAGCCGCTATGAGCCCATCGAATGCTTGCGTAAACCCTTCAGCGGCGATGCCTTGCTGAGCGCCGTCGAGTTTGCGCTGCGATGTGAGCGATGAACAATCACGTATTGGACGGCGATTGCGGCGTATCAGGATTGAGTTGCTGACGCCTGAATTGCCCAGGTGGCTGGCCATGAATCTGGCGAAAGCGTCGGGAGAAATAAGCCTCGTCAGCGAAACCGCACAACCTCGCCACCTCCCCCACCGGTCGTGTCCCATTGAGCAGGTAATTGCGTGCCGCGTGCATCCTGCGCTCGAGCACCAGCTCTGTGAAGGTCTTGCCGATTTCCTTGCGCAACCAGTGCGTCAGATACGTCGGTGACAGGTAAGTCGCAGCAGCCACCTTGATCAGGTTCAGATCGGGGTCGGCAATATTCTTGCGCAAGTATTCGGACATCCTGCTCAGCGCATCGCGTCGGCTGACTTCGGCGGCATTCTCTTCGGCCAACCGTTTGAGCGGCTCGGCATACAAGGCACAAACGCTCCCCACCAGTTGCAGCAGCAACCCCTTGAGCATCTCGCGGGTGCCGAACTGACGGTTCTCATCCAGGACTCGCATCTGTTCGATCAAGGCACAGACTTTGCGGAAGTCCTCATCGCCCAGAATGAAATCCAGATGCTCCTGAAAGCGGAACGGCGACAACTCCGGCGCCAGGAGAATCGAGACTTCCTCCAGGTCCATCGGGTCGCACTGCAAATGTGGCAGCAGGAAGGTCTGGGAAAAATTGATCACCATGAAATTGCTGTCGGCCGGATGCGGAATCACGTGCACGCGATGCGGCAGGATGAAGGCCAGCGTATTGCGCGGAAATGGACGTTCGACATTGCCGATGTGCTGCACGGTATCGCCACCGAGGTTGACCTGGATCTGGAAATACTCGTGGCGATGCGGGCTGGTTTCGGCGCGCCGTCCCTTTTTGTCGCGGATGTAAAAGTCCGTCAATTCGCTGCGTTGCTGCATGACGTAAGTGGGCACTCGATCGGGTGACGACATCGCCTGGGATTCCTCGACAGGTACATGGACAGGTTGTCGTCGCGCCGGGACGCAAGCGGCGACTGCGGTGATTGTGAAGGCAGACACCGCCGGCTTCAACACGTCATAGGATGACAACGAAATACAGAGAATTAATTGTATCCGTGTGTGATGTGTCGCCTGTCCAAAAAACCACGAGCACACGTAAATATTTAATCATTTAAAAACAATAACTTACTAAACACATAAAGCATAACTAAGGAAATGAGCTGATTTGATTTTTCTTGGACACCTGCATTAATCGCCTTTTCCAGAAGAAAAAACGATCTAACGGCTCCGTTGATTTTGAGAGGTTGTACGACCACTGTGACAACCAATGCAGCCCGACCCTTCCAAAAACAAATCAAAAGGTGCGCACGTGATGAACCTGTTTTTCCCCCTCGCCAACCCTCCCCCGATCGAGCCAGTCCGAAGGCGTATCTGAGCGCCTGACAGCGGCTGTCCGCGCCTCTCATTCAAGTAGCGATTGCTCTGCCCCGGCACTGCGGGCACGGCTTCGGCTGCGCGCGAACATCTCGATTCTTCTAAAAATAAAAAGGTCTACTCATGTCGAACTCACAAACCTCCCCGTCCACCGCGCCGTCGGTGAGTGCCGGCACCCGGGATGCCCTGCTGCCTCAGCGACTACCGACGCGTCGGCGTTGGTTCATGCTGTCGTTGCTGCTGATTGCGACCATCATCAATTACATCGACCGCGTAAACATCTCGATTGCCGCACCGTTCATGGCCAAGGACCTGGGCCTGGACAAGATCGAAATGGGCCTGATTTTTTCCGCGTTTGCCTGGACCTATGCACTCGCCTTGGTGCCTGCCGGGTTCATTGCTGATCGCTTCGGTTCCCGGTTCACTTACGGGGTGTCGCTGATCAGTTGGTCGACGGTCACCGTGTGCCAAGGCCTTGCCACAGGATTCGCGTCGCTGTTCGGACTGCGCCTGGCCGTCGGTGCCATGGAAGCTCCAGCGTTTCCGGCCAACAGCCGAGCGGTCACGGTCTGGTTCCCGGCCCGCGAACGGGGCCTGGCCAGCAGCATTTACGTGTGCGGCCAATATCTGGGCACGGCACTGTTTACCGGCGTGCTGTTATGGCTGGCCACGACCTACGACTGGCGCCATGTGTTCTACAGCACCGGGATACTCGGCATTGTTTTCGGTGTGATCTGGCTCTACTTGTACCGCGATCCGCTGAGCTGCAAGAACGTCAGCCAGGAAGAACTGAAGTACATCGAAGCCGGGGGTGGATTGGTCAAGAGCAGTCAGGAGCGCACCCGGTTCAACTGGCGGCAGATCACCGAGCTGTTCAGCTATCGGCAAATCTGGGCGATTTGCATCGGCAAGTTCGCCAGCACCTCGGCGTTGTACTTCTTCCTGACCTGGTTTCCGACGTACCTGATCGAAGAACGTAAGCTGACCATGATCAAGGCCGGGATCTTCGCGGTACTGCCGTTCGTGGGTGCAACGGTCGGCATTCTGCTGGCCGGCATCGTCTCCGACTTGCTGATACGCCGTGGTTACTCAATGTCCTTCGCTCGCAAGTTGCCATTGGTGGTCGGATCGATGCTGGGTATGTCGATTGTGCTGGTGAATTTCACCGACTCGAATGTGATCTGCATTGCCGTGCTGACCATTGCCTTCTTCGCCCAGGGAATCGCTTCGTCGTCGTGGGCGGCCGTATCGGAAGTCGCGCCCAAGGAACTGATCGGCCTGACCGGCGGGGTCACCAGCCTGGCCGCCAACATCGGCGGGATCGTCACCCCGATCGTGATTGGCGGCATCGTCCACGCGACAGGCTCGTTTGCCTACGCCTTCTGGTTCATTGGTGGCGTGGCGTTGATGGGGACCTTGTCCTATTCGTTGCTGCTCGGTCGCTTGTATCGCATCGAACTCAAGGCGCGCTGAGCCAAGAAACCGTTTTTCTCCAACACGAGACGGCATTCGTCCAACTTCGCAAAAGATTGCCGCCGTACGCTGACGCTTCTAACAGGACGACTACAAAATGACGATGACCGAGTACGTGTTTACCCCGGATCTGCCCGTGACCTTGCCGGTTGCCAGCAGCCAGCAGCGCTTTCCCGTTGGCCGGGTATTTTGCGTCGGCCGCAACTACCCTTGGCCAGACGCCCAAGGCCAGTCCCGCCAACCGCCAGTGTTCTTCATGAAACCGGCGAGCAACGTGGTGGATGCGGCAGGTGAAGTGACTTTCCCGCCGTTGACCGAAGAGTTTGTCCACGAAATCGAATTGGTCGTGGCCATCGGTGAAGGCGGCGCCAATATTCCGGAGAGTCAGGCGCTGGCCTATGTCTGGGGCTATGCCGTCGGTCTTGATCTGACCCGTCGTGATGTCCAGCGCGCGGCCAAAAGCAATGGTTTGCCGTGGGAAGGTGCCAAGGTGTTCGACGGCGCCGCGCCGATGACCGCCATCGTGCCGGTGACTCGCGCCGGACACCCGGACGGCGATTTGTGGCTGAACGTCAACGGCGAAGAGCGCCAGCGCGACAGCCTCGACAGCCAGATCTGGTCGGTCAGTGAAATCATCAGCCGCATCTCGCAATCGGTAGCACTCCGGGCCGGTGACTTGATCATGACCGGCAGTCCGGCAGGCGTCGATGTGCTGCAACCAGGCGACATCATCAACGCCGGGATCGACGGCATCGGCCAACTGGAAATGCGCGTCGGTCAGCGACCTTGAACCCGGCATACGCCCTGGTGAATTGAGAAAGGAGATAACAACATGAACAGTCCTTTGAAAGTGGCCCTGGTCACCGGCGCCGGTAGCGGAATCGGCCGCGCCGTGGCCCTGGCTCTGATGGCCGACGGATTCACCCTGGTATTGGCCGGACGTCGGCCGGAGCCGTTGCAGGCCTTGGTCGAATTGGCGCTCAGCGAAGGACACGAAGCGCTGGCGGTGCCCACTGATGTGCGCGACCCGGCCAGTGTCGACGCGCTGTTTGCCACCATCACCGAGGTATACGGACGCCTGGACGTGGTGTTCAACAACGCCGGGGTCAACGCCCCTGCCGTGCCGCTCGATGAGCTGACGTTCGAGCAGTGGCGAAACGTGATCGACACCAACCTCAACGGCGTTTTCCTCTGCGCCCGTGGTGCCTTCGCACTGATGCGCCGGCAACAGCCACAGGGCGGACGCATCATCAATAACGGCTCGATCTCGGCGCATACCCCACGCCCCTTCAGCAGCGCCTACACCGCCAGCAAACACGCGGTGCTGGGGCTGACCAAATCCCTGGCCCTGGACGGGCGTGAATTCAACATCGCCTGCAGCCAGATCGACATCGGCAACGCCCTGACCGAAATGTCGGTGCGCATGACCAAAGGCGTGCGCCAGGCCAACGGCACCATTGCCGTGGAGCCGATGGTGGACGTCAAGCATGTGGCCGATGCCGTGCGCTACATCGCCGGTCTGCCGCTGGAGGCGAACGTCCTGAACATGACCGTCATGGCCAGTGCCATGCCGTTTGCCGGTCGCGGTTGAACCGGCCTTTTTATTCCGTTACGCGAGGTTTACATGAAGCCAGAAGTCTTGCAGCTCAGCCCGATCCTGATCCCCGAAATCAATGCGCGGCTCGATGAGTTGTTTACCGTCAGACGTTACTTCCATCAGGCCGACAAGCAGGCTTATTTGCAGGTACACGGCGCGAACATTCGCGGGGTGATCACCGGCGGGCATACCGGTATCAGCCAGGCGCTGATGGCGCAGCTACCGAAACTGGAAGTGGTGGCGGTCAACGGCGTGGGCACCGATGCGGTGGATCTGGCTTACGCCCGGGATCGCGGGATCCGCGTGACCGCAACCATCGGCGCGCTGACCGAAGACGTCGCCGACCTGGCCATCGGATTGTTGATTGCCGTGTGCCGGGGTCTGTGCACCAGTGATCGTTATGTGCGTTCGGGGCAATGGCCCCATAGCCCGACACCGTTGGCCCCGTTGCCGTTGGCGCGTCAGGTGTCGGGCATGCGCATCGGCATCGTCGGCATGGGCCGGGTCGGCCGTGCAGTGGCGACCCGGGCCGCAGCGTTCGGCTGCCCGATCAGTTACACCGATCTGCAGCCGATGAGCGATGTGAACCACACTTTCATCGCCGATCTGAAGCAGCTGGCCAGCAACAGTGATGCGCTGATTCTCGCGGCCGCTGCCGACAAGGCTGAAGCCATCATCAATGCCGAGGTACTGCAGGCACTGGGCAAGGACGGGTATCTGATCAACGTGGCGCGCGGCAAGCTGGTCAACGAGGTCGATCTGGTGGCGGCGCTTGCCGCTGGTGAGATCGCGGGTGCGGCGCTGGATGTGTTTGTCGATGAACCGAACGTCCCCGAGGCACTGTTCGGCAACGAGAAAGTGGTACTGCAGCCCCATCGCGCCAGTGCGACGCTGCAGACCCGCACGCGAATGGGAGAGATGGTGGTGGCGAGCCTGGTGGACAGTTTCGCCGGGAGAATACCGCAGGGTTCCGTGACTGACTGAACGCTGGCCGCCGAGGAGACATTGCGTCCCCTCGGCGGTTCGGTGTCAGGTAAACAGATCGACCCCCAACTGGAAGGCGACCCACAGCGCGAGGCCTGTAGCAAAGAGCAGCGCGATGTTTTCAAACAGGTTGTTGCGATATTTCTTGTCCAGCAGCGACTTCTGGTTGGACATGATCAGCAGGCCCAGGGAAATGACCGGCAAGCCAATGATGTTCAACGCGCTGACACCAATGGTCAGGGTTACGAAGTCCGGCATGCCTGGCAGCGACCAGATCAACGGCGTCACGAGGATGAACAGCATGAACCATTTATGCATCGGATCATGATGAAACTCCTTGCCGTACTTTTCGCGACGATCAGGACGAACGTGTTGGAAGGCATCGGTAATCAGCATCGGGAACGCAGTGGTCTTGCCTGAAATACTGGCAAACAGTGTCGCGAACACGCCGATGAAGAACACATACCAACCAATCGGGCCGAAGAAAATTTCCAGCGCCTTGCCCAGGTCGCCCAAAGTCTTCACCTCGATGCCGTTGGGCCGCAGGATTTCCGCGCCGACGATCCAGATGGCCAGGTTGATGACGATCCCGACGAACACTGCAAACAGCAAATCGTTACGTTGAACACGTTTGTGCTGCGGCCCTACCCAGCCCTTTTGGCGCATGACATACGGATGCACGAAGTTGGCAATGGAGCCTGCAACCGCGCCGATAACCGATACCGCCACCAGCAGCGCGCCATGCACGCCTTCATCCGGGGGGATGCTGAAGCCGATGGTGCCTTTGACGATGCCGACGACATCGGGGCCGGACATCACGGCCAAGGCAATAAAGGCCAGGGTCATGATCGCCAGCAGCACCTTCATCACGCCTTCGATCATCGAATAAATATTACGACCCACCAGCATCCACACAGCGAGTACCACCGCCAGTGAACACAGCAGTGGCTGGTCGATTTTCAACAGCATCGCCAGCGACTCACCCGCCCCCTTGATCATGTAGGCGTTCATCAAGTGCCCCATCAACAGGGCGTAGACGAGCATGAACCAGGCGAAAAAGGGATTCAGTTGCGCATAGCCTTGCAGGATGGTCATGCCCTGGTTATTGCACAACTGGAAGCGAGCGATGATGTTTACGATCAGGTATCTCAAGAGCAGAGAGACCGCCAGCACCCACATCATCGCGTAACCGTAATTGGCCCCAGCCACGGATGACGTGATCAGGTCACCTGCGCCCAGCCAGGACAGTACGGCGATGATTCCGGGGCCCAGCAGTTTGAGTATTCGGGAAAATCGATTTTGTGCGGGCGCCGCAGCCTGGCCTCCGACGGAACGAATGCTCGTCATAGAGGGTATCTCCATTTATTTTTTTTGTGAGAACGAGCGCAGTCGAACATGGTAGATACGACGTCGTATAACAATTCTTAAGCGAGTGTGTTTAGAGATGTTTCAAGATCGCAGGGCGGGAACGTCGGGCTGCGTGGATGGGCATCGAACCAGGCTGGGCTCGTGTAACCACTGCGCCTGAGCCACGACGTATTTTTTCCAACTTGAGAAAACAGCGATTGATGTCGCAAAAGGACAGTCATAGGATGACAGACCACAACCATAAAAATAAGGAATCATCTGTGAGAAGCCCCCTCCTCTTGGCCGCTGCCGTTGTCTACGGCCTCAGCCTGCAAGCCAATGCCGCCACTTTTGCCTATATATCGAGCCCGGGAGACGGTTTGATTTCCCAGTATCGCCTTGACCAGAACAACGGCGCGCTGCGCCTGATTGAACAGGTCAACGCCGGTGATCAGGTCAACCCCATGGCCATCACCCCTGACGGCAAAGTGTTGTTTGCCGCCTTGCGGGTCAAGCCGTTTCAGGTGCTGGGCTATAGCATCGATCCCAAGAGCGGACATCTGACGCCGCTGTCCAAAGCGCCGCTGGCAGAAAGCATGGCTTACCTGTCTACCGATAGAAAAGGACACTATCTGCTCGGTGCATCCTACGGTGCCGACACCGTCAGCGTGCAGGCCATCGACAAGGCCTATCAGCCTTCTGCCAGCATCCTGAGCTACAAGACAGGCCCGCATGCACATTCGGTTCGTACCGACCCGAGCAACCGTTTTGCCTACGCGGGCAATCTTGGCGCGGACCAGGTGCTGCAATATCGCCTTGATGCCAAAACCGGCACGCTCACCCCCATCGGCAGCGGCTACATCAGTGTCCCGGACAATACCGGGCCTCGGCACCTGGCCTTTTCCCCGAACGGCAAATACCTGTACGTGGTCGGTGAAATGAGCGGCACGGTCACAGCGTTTTCAATCAATGACAGCACCGGCGCATTGACTCAGGTTGCCGTTGCCAATGGCATTCCCGAGCGTTTGAAACTGGCTCACGGCGAAGTGCGTGATGCACGTAACAACGACTTGAAGGACGACCCCACACCACGTATCTGGGCGGCGGACCTGCGGATCTCGCCCGATGGCAAGCTACTGTTGATGACCGAGCGCACCAGCAGTTCGGTTTCGGCATTCGCGGTTTACCCTTCAACAGGCGGCTTGAGCTTTCTCGAGAATTATCCGGTGGAAGAGAAGCAGCCACGCAATATCGCTTTTTCACCCAACGGGCGCTGGTTGCTAGTGACGGGCGAGAAAAGCGAAAAAGTCGGCACTTACGCGGTCAGCAACAACGGCGCCTTGAAACGCGTCGGTGAAGCGGCGTCGGGCAAAGGCGCGTTATGGATTGAGGTACTGCAAACATCGGCGGAGTAATCTTCGGGCGGAAAAAGACGCGACGCATGGGGGGCGGGAGTTGGCTCATTCCGACCTCCATGGTTTGGCGGTGTGTGCCTTGAATCGTCGTAGGTTTCTACGGGCGCATTCGCCTGGTTTTAGCTGTTTTTTAGTGGGTCCAGGTGCTGGGCAGATATACGATCCCGTCGTCATTGAACTCATGCGGATTGAGTACGCGCATCCACATCACTTGCAGACTCAGGTCTGATCTTGAACCAGAGGGAGTACATCGCTGGAAGGAACACCAATGTCAGCACTGTGCCGGCAAACGTACCGCCAATCAGCGTGTACGCCAGCGTGCCCCAGAAGACCGAATGGGTCAGCGGAATGAAAGCCAACATCGCTGCCATCGCCGTGAGGATCACCGGCCGCGCCCGCTGTACAGTGGCTTCGACCAATGCGTCATAAGGCGCCAGGCCGGCTTGCTCATTGGAATGAATCTGACCGATAAGGATCAGCGCGTTGCGCATCAGAATCCCTGACAACGCAATCAGTCCCACCAAGGCGTTGATCCCGAACGGCTGTTGGAACAGCAGAAGAATCGGCGCCACACCAATCAGCCCCAGGGGGGCGGTGGCGAAAACCATGATCATCGCCGACATCGAGCGCACTTGAATAATGATGGTCAGCAACATCAGCGCGATCATGATCGGGAACAACGGCAGCAATGCCTTGTTCGCTTTACCCGACTCCTCGATCGCGCCTGCCAACTCAATCCGGTAGCCCACAGGCAACTGTTCAATGACCGGTTGCAGTTGCTTCATCACGGCGTTGGAGACATCCGGGGGCTGAAGTCCTTCAGCCACATCACCGCGTACGGTGATGGTCGGCGTACGGTCACGGCGCCGCAGAATGGGCTCTTCCATTCGCGCATCCACCGTCCCGACCTGAGACAGCGAGACCCGTTGACCCTGAGCACCGGTCAGCGTGAAGGCGTCAATTTTTGAAGGATCCAGACGTGTGTTTCCAGCAGAGCGGGCGACCACCTGGACCGAACGGATATCTTCACGCACTTGGGTGACAGGCGCTCCGGTCAACAGAAACTGCAGTTGCTGAGCGACATCAGTGGAGGTTAAGCCAAATGCCTGCAAACGATCCTGATCCAGCGTGAGGTGGAGTGCCGGAGCGCGCTCGCCCATGTCGGTGTTGACGGTTCTCATCATGGGACTAGCAGCCATGACCTCGCGCACCTGTGCGGCGATATCGCGCAACACTGTCCGGTCCGCGCCCATAACCCGAAAGGCCACCGGGTACGGCGAATAAGGACCGAACACCACCTGTGTGACACGCACCCGTGCTTCAGGCGCCAAACCATCAGCCGCGGCTTGCCGCAGCCGGATTTTGAGCGCCTCGCGCTCTTCCTGGCTCGCCGTCAGCACGACGATTTTTGCAAACGAAGGATCGGGCAACTCAGGTGCCATCGCCAGATAGAAGCGTGGCGCGCCCTGACCGATGTAGGCAGTAACTATCCGAGCCTCCGGTTGTTTTGCCAACCACGCTTCGACCTTGGCCGCCGCCGAATCGGTTTGCTCGATCGACGTCCCGTACGGCATCTGCACCTCAACCAGCACCTCGGGCCGGTCGGATGTAGGGAAGAACTGTTTCTTCACCAAGCCCATGCCAAGAATCGCCACAATGAACAAGGCCACGACGGATATCGCAACAAGGCCTTTACGGCGAATTACCGCCCCCAACAGACGCCTGAAACGCAGGTAATTCGGTGTACCGTAAATCGCTGCATGTCCCCCCTCAGGCACCTTGATCTGCGGCAACAGTTTGACGCCCAGGTAAGGTGTGAACACCACTGCCACCACCCAGGAGGTAATGAGCGCAATGCCGACGATCCAGAACATATTGGCGGTGTACTCACCGGCCGTAGATTTGGCAAAACCGTTGGGCATAAAGCCTATGGCAGTGACCAGCGTGCCCGACAACATGGGGGCTGCAGTATGGCTCCAGGCATAGGCGGAGGCTTTGATTCGGTCGTAGCCCTCCTCCATCTTCACCACCATCATTTCAATGGCAATGATTGCATCGTCCACAAGTAGCCCCAGCGCCAGAATCAACGATCCCAGCGTAATCCGGTCAAAGTCTTTACCTGTGGCAGCCATGACAATGAACACCGCAGCCAGAGTCAACGGCACCGCCGCAGCGACGACGATACCGACTCGCCAGCCCATGCTGAGGAAGCACACCAGCAACACCACCCCGAGCGCCGCGAAAAATTTGACCATGAACTCGTTGACGGCCCCGTCAATATTCACCGCCTGATCGGTGACCTTGGTCAGCGTCATGCCTAAAGGCATTTGCTCATTGATCGACGTTGTCTCGGCGTCGAGCGACTTACCTAAATCAAGGCCGTTCCAGCCATCGCGCATCACTACACCGAGCAACAATGCGGGTTCTCCGTTGTTGCGCACCGAGAACGTAGAGGGGTCCTCATAACCACGCTTGACCTCAGCCACATCGGACAATTTGAGGGTTCTGCCCTGCACTACCAGCGGCGTATCTCGAATCTTCTGCAAGTCATCAAACGCACCATCCAGTCGGATGAAAACCTGTGGGCCCTTCGCCTCAACCGAACCGGCCGGAGTCATCATGTTCTGCGCGTTCATCGCACTGAAGATATCTCGTGCGGAAACACCCAGTGTCGCCAGACGCTCGTATGAAAATTCGACAAAAATGCGCTCGGACTGCTCACCAATGATATTGACCTTCTTCACTCCCGCCACATGCAGCAGACGCTGGCGCAAGACCTCGGCCTCGCGCACCAGCAAGCGCTGTGGTTCGCCCTTGGCCTTTAGCGCATATAGAGCGAAGGTGACATCGGCATACTCATCATTGACCATCGGGCCGATCACCCCGGACGGCAACCCCTTCTCCTCATCAAGGATTTTCTTGCGTGCCTGGTAAAACTCCTCCGGGACGGCGGAGGGCGGCGTGCCGTCGAGCAGATAAACTGTGGTGAAAGCCAAGCCTGGCCGGGTAAAGGTCTCGGTCCGGTCGTACCAACGCAGTTCCTGCATGCGCTTTTCCAGCTTTTCAACCACCTGGTCCTGCATCTCCTGAGCAGTCGCCCCAGGCCAGGCAGTAACCACCGTCATTTGTTTGATGGTGAAGGCAGGGTCTTCCGCGCGCCCCAGTTTGAAGAAGGCATACAGTCCACCTACGGAAATCAGCAGGATCAAAAACAGCGTGATCGAACGCTCACGCACCGCTAGTGCGGACAGATTGAACCCGATCATCGGCGCACCTCGGCCACCGGTGCTTGGGCGCTGACGGCCATTTGAGACCTAACCCGTTCCCCTTCACTTAACAGATGCGCGCCCAGCGCGACGATACGATCGTCGATCTGGAGGTTGCCCGTCACTCGAGCAGTTTCTGCATTGCTTAGGCTGAGGACCGTGACAGGGCGCCACGTCACCTGCTCAGGGTCGCCCCCAACAGCCCAGACACCAGGACCTTTACCCGCGTCATAGAGGGCAGCGATAGGCACTTGTAATTCATTGGCATTGGCGACTGGCGTACCGTCTATGGCTACTGAGATGGTCGAACCCAGGATGGCATCAGCAAGCGCGCCCTCCAACACATAGCGCGCCTCAAATGTACGGGTTTGCCGGTCAGCCGAATCGGACAACTGGCGTAAACGCGCGCTGCCTGCACGTTGGTTTTGCCCATAAAGTTCAACCGTCGCCGACGACCCCAACGCAGGACGTAGCGTTTCAGGCAACTGGATCACTGCCTCGCGCTGCCCAGAATGGGCAACACGTACCACTACCTGACCTGCGCCTATCACCTGCCCCGGCTCTGCCAAGGTGTCGACAACAACCCCGTCAGCATCAGCCAGCAACGTCGAATAGCCGGTAGAGTTTCTCGCCACATCAGCCTGGGCTTTGGCCGCGTTAAGCTGCGCTTTCGCCGAGTCGGCAGCCGCTTTGAACCCTGCATAAGCTGAAGCAGATACAGCACCAACAGACACCAAATCCCGGTAGCGAAGCTCATCATCGGAGGCCTGCCGGGATCGGGCCATGGCGGCCAGCACCGCTTCCTGCTGCGCCCGCGCGGTCAGCGCCAGATCATTAGCATCGATTCGCATGAGTGGCTGCCCGCGCTTGACGCTCTGCCCGGTGTCCACCAAACGTTCCAGCACTTTCCCAGGAACTCGAAACCCGAGATCGCTCTGAACTCGAGCTGCGACGATACCGGTGAATACGCGATCTGCAGACGCGGAGGGTTGAACCACCGCAATGCGCACCAAGGGCATTTGGAGGCGAGGATCTGGAGGTATGGCCTCGTTGCATGCGACTAAGGCAAACGGCAACAAGCCAATGAAAATGAATGACATGTGGCGACGCTGGATCATAGAGACCTCTTGGAAGCGGATATGCCATGCTTATTCAAGTGACCAATTAAGTCAATAGTCACAACTCAGACAAATGAAAGTTGCCCTGATGATCAGAGCAACGCAGAGGGATTTGAGATCTGATTTTTTAGATACGCATGCTGCCGCGGATGCGCAACGGATCCATCAGCCAAGCCTTTTAAGGCATCAGACCGCGTAGAATCAGGTTGGAAATGAGCCCAGGAGCCTCTTCAACAACATCGAGGTTGTACTGCAACAGCAAAGGATTGATGAAGGGCCGTAGAGCGAGATGAATCGATTCCACTGTCTCGTCCAACGGGGTCTTGCGCTCAAACTCACCGAGTTCCCGCCCCTCTCGCACGATCTGCAGCACGAAGCTCTTGATGCGCGCGTCATAAACTCGCGAGCTGGGCCAGCTTTCCGAAGCGGCGAACGCCGCGATGTCATAAAGTTTTCGGTCATTAAAAAACAGGTCTACACCCTTGGTGATCAAGGTTTTGACCAAACGTCGAAAGCGCTCAGTCGGGGAGATACCCTCAACATTGATAGCCTGCTCAACAGCCGCAACGATTTCCGACAGACAATTTCTACAAATAGCCTCACCAATCGCCTGCTTGGAATCGAAGAACTTGTAGATGTAAGCCTTGGAAAAACCGATGGCTTTCGCCAGGTCGGAGACTGTTGTCTTGCTATAACCGTATTGACTGAAATGTTCGTTGGCCGCCGCGACAATCTGGTCTCGGATGTCGTGATCGGCTGGGCCGCGGGCGCTGGGCGAAGAAACTGATGGTTGGTTCATGCGAGCAGCTTACGCACCCTGAAGGTAGTTGACAACTTGTGACCAAATTGTAATATCGTCACAAATCGATCATTCCGAAGGTATCACATGTACCCTCCTCGTTTTGCCGTCTTGCTGTGGTTCGGTATGGTTGCGGGTTGCGCAGTGGGCCCTGACTATTCAGAGCCCGATGTGCAATTGCCTGAGCATTTTTTGGCGCAAACACCTAAAGCACACCAAGTTGATGCAGCACCAACTGATCTCGCCGCTTGGTGGAACGCGTTCAATGACCCCGTACTCAGTCAGCTGATCAATAGAGCCTTTGAACAAAATCTCGATTTAGCTCAAGCAACAGCAAGGATCGAGCAGGCTCACGCGGGTTTGGGGGCAGCTAACGCAGCGCTTTTGCCATCGGCTACAGTCAATGGCCAAGCGGCCAGAGCCCGGCAGTCCGTGGAGACACCGTTGGGCCAAGTACTGAATTCAGATCCATCCTATAATCGCTACGGTAGCGCCTATGAGGCGAATCTGAATGCAGGCTGGGAACTGGACGTATTTGGCGGACTACGCCGAGGCAAAGAGACAGCCTTCGCCGACTATCAGGCCTCCCAAGCCGGAGCAGTTGCCACACGCCTCGCAGTGGTAGCGCAGACTGCAGACCTTTACATCAGCATCCGTGGCCTGCAAGCACGCCTGGAAATTGCCCGAAAGCAAGTAGACACGCGACAACAACTGCTCACCACCATCGAGCATCTGTATGCAAAAGGATTAGCTGCTGAACTACAGTTGAACCAGACCCAAGGGTCGCTGAATCAAGCACAGGCAACCGTGCCGGTACTGCAGGCTGGCCTTGCAGCTGCGATGAATGCGCTGGATGTCATGTTAGGCAAACCGCCGGGTACTTACAGCGCGCAATTGATTAAGTCGGCGCGCATCCCTGACGTGCCAAGTCTCGCCGACTTAGGCTCTCCGGCCGATCTGCTGCGTCGGCGTCCAGATTTGATCGTCGCTGAGCGCCGACTGGCGGCATCGAATGCTCGCATCGGCGAAGCCATCTCCGAGTACTACCCCAAATTTTCTGTGGGTGCGCTGCTAGGCAGCGCTACATCTGAATCCAGCGGGAATCTTTTCAGCAACGGTGCCAGTCAGGCCTCGGCGGTCCTGGGACTACGCTGGAGGCTATTCGATTTTGGCCGCATCAACGCCCAAATTGACTTGGCGAAGGGTCAAGAAGCTGAAGCGTTAGCCGTTTACCGCCAGTCAGTTCTGCGGGCCTCCGAGGATGTCGAAACCGCTTTTTCGGCACTGATCAACCGCGAGCAGCAATCCGAAAAGCTAGCCCAGGGCGAGTCTGCTTATGCGAAAGCACGAGCGACGTCGTTTACCGCGTATGAAAAAGGCGTGGTCAGCCTGATAGAAGTATTGGACGCCGATGAAAACCTTTTAGCGGCATCTGATGGTAGAGCCCAAGCACAAACTGAATCGGCTCGTGCTGCAGTGGCCACATTCAAAGCATTGGGCGGCGGCTGGCAGCGCGAAGACTCAAATGGCCGTTTGATCTCGAGTGCACAATGAGCATCCCTTCGGGACGCTCAAACAATGGATGATCTTCTACGGATGATGGTTTTCGGCCAGAAGCCAAACCTACTGAGCAACAGCGACTTGATTACGCCCCAGCGCCTTGGCTCGATACAGCGCTTTATCAGCATTGTTCATCAAGCTGTGCAGATCTTTATTACCGGCATCCATTGACGCTACGCCGAGGCTGGCTGTTACGCAGTGAACAGGCTCGATCATCAATCCAGCAATAGTCTGGACGAGCTGTTCTGCAATCTTAACGGCGGCCTCAATGGAGGTGTCCGGGAGCAGAACTGCGAATTCTTCTCCACCTAACCGGCCGTGGATATCCGTTGCACGAAAGGAAGAACTGATGACCACACCCATTTGGCGCAAAACCTGATCCCCAACCTGATGGCCGTAGGTGTCGTTGATATGCTTGAAGTGATCCATGTCCAACATTACGGCGCACAACCCTGACCGGTTGGTTTCACATTCGTTGTAGAGCTGCTGGGCATGCTCGAAAAAAGCTCGTCGACTCTTCAGGCCGGTCAGTTCATCAGTTTGTGCTGCACGGGTTGAAATACTGTTCGCCTGTTCCATTTCACGGGTTAGTCGAAAGGCGGTTTCCAGTGCCTCGGACATTTTCCGTGTAGCGCGGGCAAGAAATGACGCGAACACCAAAACCGAGAGTGCCATGCCGACTTGAATCGTGGACGATTGAAACAGCAGCCAGGCGGTGCATGGCAACAGAACCAGACCAATGGACACTAGTGTCATATCGCGATAGGCCGAGTAGCAGGACACCGCGCTGACAGACATCCCGACAGTAAAGAGCATGACCAACGCCTGCGATAAAAGATCGTCTGCTGGCATGACAATGAATGCGCCTCCCCCCCAGATACTGGCGGATAACACGAGCGTGCTCCAGTATTTGCGCTCCCAGCGTTGAGGCGTACGTTTACTTTCGTCGCTGCGAAAATAGGCAACAAACATCGAGATGCGCAACAGCGTCGATCCGGTCAGTATGGCCAGCCACCAAAGAATAACGCTGTGCTCAAAACGATCCCAACACAGCCAACACAGCATGATGGCAGCGAGGTAGCTACCAAAAACCGCAGAAACTGATTGGCGAAATAGTTGATGCAATCGGTCAGTTCGCACCCGCCCGGCTATGAAAAATTCTTGGTCACTCCAAGATCCTGGGCCATCCATGTGATCCACCTGATCATGACTCAATTAAAAAACTATTGTGGCACCCTGCCACCAACGCAAACAACCGAATTACGCTCGTGGCCGTCCGCAAAGCTCTTGGAGAATCACCCCGCCTCGTAGCCAAGCCCAAACGCCAACCAATTCAATGAGCTGCGCTCCTGTCGACCCATGAGGAGTGATCGTTATGGGACGATTTCAACTTTCGGCACATCGAGTGTGGCTTGATCGAGTGGTCTCGCTCCATTGCAGAGTCGGATCTAGATCACACCCTCAATTACATAAGCATGAAGGGAGTACCGGCTGACAGAAGCTTTTATGGTTTGGTCATGTCCATTTCTTCAACCATCAGACGCATCGGCGAAACAGCGCAGCCATCCGGGCTGGTTGTCGATCCCGAGTGACGGCAAATGGCCAGAAGAGCTCTTTATGCCTAGGCGCGCGTTGCTCGTCGCTGCACGTAACATCAACCGGGTTGATCGACGACCTTAATCTGCGTCAGCCCTACCCGCTCAGCCTGCTCTAAAATCTCCTCCGGCGTTGCGTCCGCAGTGGGCATGATCAGGCTGTTCTCTCCATCCCCAAAATGCAGCTGTAGCAGGTGCATCGCCGCCTCACGGACGGGCAACTGAGGCTGCTTGAATTCGAAGATGTAAGTGCGGGGCTCGCCGTTGAACAGGTATTCCAGGGAGTAGTTGCGCATGGTGGGATCCTCGTAATGGGAGGGAAGTACTTCGCTGATTTGGCTCCCAAGTAAATGGTGCGTTACGTGCGCAACGTGCTCAAGAAAGTCCTCCTCCATGCAGCCGCCGGACAACGAACCACGAACCACGAACCACGATGCTCCCCTGTCGGAACAGGCGCATCAATCGGCAGATCTGAATAAGGAACTGACCAAGACCGGTCCACGCAGTACTCATTGGTTGAACGGTTTAACCGATAGCCGATCAATCCTCATGGAGAGGCCCGCCTTACACGGGCTTTTGCCCGCGCTTTCGTATCCGCCCTGTCATGCCTTCGTCACACCCACCAAGCACAATGCGGTCAGCCAAAAGGATTTGGCCCCATCGACAGAGAACCCGGCTAAGTGCCAGGTTTTTTCGTTCCAGCGACATGCTTTTCACGAAGTGCTCACAGAACAGAGCGCAGATTGAACGGACAAAAGGATTTGACCCCATACAGAGAGCCCGCCATGCGCGGGCTTTTTGTTGTCAGACATTCCTGCGGCTAAGCTCCCCACTCTCTCGAAATGTAGTCAGGGAGGGTGTAGTCCTTCGCACGAGGTTTGGCGTGTCGGACCGCGGTATCGGTGAGGGTCATCGTACAATCTCCGTCTCGTTTGGATGGAGGAGATTTGTACGGTTTGCCGACTGTCGGAATTCCCAAGCTGTCAGTAGTGACGGCAGCACGGGCCAGGAGGGTCTGCAATCGTTGCCGCACGGCTCCTGGCAGTTGCCATTGCACGCATAGTCAAAGGGTTTTTGCGTAGCGCAAACGCCTCAATAGATCATCGTGAAAGAGGCGTAGTCGTCCGCGATACGAACAACGCTAGTACAGCAGCAATCAGAAGAAATACCCCACTCGCGATGAATGTGGCCTGATAGCCAACTCCGTCATACAGCAACCCACCCACCGTCGCGCCAAGCGTAATCGCCAACTGAATCACCGCCACCATCAGGCCGCCTCCGGTCTCAGCATCTCGTGGAAGCGTGCGTGACAGCCATGTGAACCAGCCTACTGGCGCGCATGTAGCAATCAGACCCCATACCCCCAGCAAGACTGCAGTAGTCCACATCGAACTACCATAGACCAGTAAAGTCACGGCTATCCCCGACATCAACAATGGGATGATCATGAGTACCCGATAAAGGCTTTTGTTCAACACCGAACCGATCACCATCGTACCCGCCAATCCTGCCATCCCAATGATCAGCAATAGCAGGGACAGTTCAGACACATTAACGTGGGTCACCGACTCGAGAAACGGGCGCAGATAGGTAAACAACGCAAACTGCCCCATGAACAGAAAGCCTACTGCCGCCATACCTAACGCGACCTTGGCACTACCTAGCAGCCGAAACACATCAGTTGCAGATCCAGACGCCTTATCGCCAGGCATTTTCGGCAAGGTAAACGCCTGCCAACAGAGCGCGACAGCCGCAAGCGGCACCACACAAAAGAACGCTCCTCGCCAACCGATCAGTCCGCCCATGAAGCTACCAATGGGTGCGGCTACCGCTGTAGCCAACGCGGTGCCACCCTGAATCAAAGCGATGGCCTTGGGTACAAAGCCTTCTGGAGCAATCCGCATGATGACGGCGGTCGACATTGCCCAGCTGCCTCCAATCGCGATCCCCAAAATCGCTCGACCAACCATCAGCGTTGAATAATTTGGGGCAAAGGCGACGAGAGTACCGGAGGCAATCATCAATGCTGTCAGGAACAGTAAAACGGGCCTACGGTCGAGTCGGCGAATGACTGAGGAAATGAAAAGACTGGTGACAACCGCGAAGAGGCCGGAAATGGAAATCGCTTGTCCAGCCTGCCCCTCAGTCAGCACTAGATCGGTCGCAATCGGTGTGAGCAAACTCACCGGCAGAAACTCCGAAGTCACCAGGGCGAAGGCGCACAGCGACATCGCCAGGACGGCTCCCCATACCTGTCGGCTCGCTGCTTGAATAGGTAAAGCAGTACTGTTCATCTAATCTCCTCCAATACGTAAAGCTCCAACACCTGCGAAGAAAGCGTGGCGTCGGCATTGCTATGCGGGTACATCGAGTGATCCCCTAGGCTCAGAACTGCTGAGCTGAAAGGAATCGAAAGGCCCCGCTCAATGCCGGGGCCAGGTATTAGGTTGCGTGGCCGTTTGACGACAACGTCACTTGAGGTTGGTTTGGAAGAACGAGGTCAGCTTGCCAAAAGGGATGAGGTCGACCCGATCGTAGAGATCCACGTGGCCCGCACCTGGAATGATGACTAGCTCTTTGGGTTGGCCAGCCAGTCGATAAGCCTCTTCACTGAATTCACGCGAGTGAGCATTTTCACCAGCGATGAACAGCATCGGGCGCGGTGAGATCGTCTCGATATCGTTGAACGGATAGAAGTTCATGAACTTGGCGTTGCTGATCAGCGTCGGGTGAGTGGTCAGTAACGGTGACTGACCTTTGGGGGTGAACTCACCACGTGGCGTGCGGTAGAAATCGTAGAACTCGCGTTCGATAGGATTGGATTTGTCCGTCAGCTCATGGACAGTTCCGCTGGTGTACTTGGTTTCGCCACCGGTGAACTCGACATAACGCTGCTCGGCAGCAGCGGCGATAGCTTGCTTCCTCTGCTCGACAGTGACGGAATGCTTCAGGCCATTTCGGTTGGCTGCGCCCATGTCGTACATGCTGACCGTGGCAATGGCCTTCATCCGAGGGTCGATCTTGGCGGCGCTAATGACGAAGCTGCCGCTACCACAAATGCCCAGGACACCTATCCGGTTCCGATCAACGAATGTCTGTGTGCCAAGGTAATCCACAGCGGCACTGAAGTCTTCAGCATAGATTTCTGGCGAGACCGCGTTGCGCGGTTGCCCGCCGCTTTCGCCCCAGAACGACAGATCGATGGCAAGGGTGACGAAACCTTGCTCTGCCAGTTTCTGGGCATACAAGTTCGAACTCTGCTCTTTGACCGCGCCCATGGGATGGCCAACGATGATCGCAGCGCTTTTACTGCCAGGTTTCAAATCTTTAGGAACGAACAGATTCCCTGCAGTTTTCATCTGGTACTGATTTTTGAAGGTCACCCGTTGCATCGTGACCTTCTCACTTTTGTAAAAGTTATCGGCTCCGTTAGACATGTCGGCTCCCAGTGCAGAGAGCGACGACATCAGAAGGCCGAGCAAGATTACAAGTTTTCTCATGAAGTGCTCCCATCAGTGAATAGATGCTGATCGACGTGGTTGCCGGGTCTGGATCAGCAGATCGTGTGCGCCCTGCCTGTGACCACAGGTGAGGCTTGCCCTATTCTCTGGGAATACGTCATGCTTGATAATCTAATCAAAGCTTGTTGAAGTTATAAGCACAGCTAATCAATTGCGACAGGCAGGGTCCAATGCCACGACATAACCTGAACGATCTTCTGGCCTTTGTGACGATCGCCAGAGAAGGCAGCTTTACACGAGCGGCCGCCCACTTGGGTGTCACGCAGTCCGCCCTGAGCCAGACTGTTTCCGGGCTTGAAAAGCGGCTGAAGATTCGTCTACTTACGCGCACCACTCGTAGCGTTTCGCCGACCAGTGCGGGTGAACGCTTGATGCAAGCCATCGGTCATCGTTTCGACGAGATCGAGGCCGAGCTGGATGCGTTGACCGAACTTCGTGACAAGCCTGCAGGTACGGTGCGCATTACCTGCGGTGATTTTGTTCTAAAGACAATCCTCCTTCCGCGACTCACGCCTTTGCTCCTTGAATACCCCGATATCAAGGTTGAGTTTGATATCAACTATGGCTTCCGAGACATCGTTGCTGACCGCTTCGATGCGGGCATCAGATTTGGCGACACCGTCGATAAAGATATGATCGCCGTTCCAATCGGACCCGAGGTAAGGATGGCTACAGTGGCATCGCCATCATATTTCGCACGCAACCGTGTGCCAAAAAAACCGCAGGATCTGGTGAATCACAGCTGTATCGACATACGCTATCCAACCCTAGGCGGACTTGATGCCTGGGAATTCGAAAAGCGCGGTCGCAAGGTCAACGTGCGTGTCGTTGGCCAGGTCATTGTGAACACAAGTGCGCACGTCCCGGCTGCGGCTGTTAACGGCTTAGGCATCGCCTATTTACCGGAAGAAGAGTTTGCCCCGCACATTGAGGATGGTCGCTTGGTGCGGGTACTGGAAGACTGGTGCCCTTTGTTCTCGGGCTATCACTTGTACTACCCAAGCCGTCGTTTGCCGACGCCGGCCTTTTCGCTGGTTCTGAATGCTCTTCGAGGCGAGGCTTTATTTTAACGCAGCGTATGTTTGGTGCTTGGACACGACAGTTACCGGGTGCTGTCGATGATTTGACCTCCGTCAGGCGTGAGGCTGTATCCCGTCAAGAACTGCGCAGGCCGCGAGGGCACGTTGAGCTACGACCGTCTGGTGCTGGCGGCCGGCAGCCAGTTGGCCCGCCCCACGGTGCCAGGCCTTGCCGAGCACGCCTTCGACGTTGATCAGATCGAAGCCGCAGTGCGCCTGGAAAACCACATCAAATCCCTCAAGAACCGGCCGTACAGCGCTGCCCGTAACACGGTGGTGGTCGCCGGTGGCGGTTTCACCGGGATCGAGACCGGCACCGAGATGCCGGCACGTCTGCGGGCCGTGCTCGACGGCGATCAGGACGTGCGAGTGATCATCATCGACCGTGCCCCGCAGATCGGAGCGACGATGGGTGCAGGGATTCGTGCGTCGATCATCGAGGCGTCCGAACACCTGGGTGTCGAATGGGTGGTCAACGCCACTGTCGCGGCAGTGGACGCAAACGGCGTGCCCCTTGCCGATGGTCGCCACATCGAGAGCCAGACGGTGGTCTGGACCGTCGGTTTCCGCGCCAGCCCGCTGACCGAACAGATGAACAGCACCCGCGATGCCCAAGGCCGCCTGCACGTAGATGAGAACCTGAAGGTGTTCGGCCAGGACAATGTCTACGCCGCCGGCGACGTCGCCTATGCCGCCACCGACGACCTTGGTAACTTCGCAGCCATGTCCTGCCAGCATGCGATCTCTCTGGGACGCTATGCCGGGAATAACGTCGCCGCGGATCTTCTAGGCGTCGCGCCAACCCCCTACCGCCAGCCCAAGTACGTGACCTGCCTCGATCTGGGTGTCTGGGGCGCGGTGTACACCGAAGGCTGGGATCGCCAGCTCAAGCTGGTCAAGGAAGAGGCCAAGGAACTCAAGACGCAGATCAACACCCAATGGATCTACCCGCCGGCAGCTGATCGGGCCACCGCCCTGGCAGCGGCCGACCCGATGATTCCGGTGGCCTGATCACCCGGCCTGAACACGGCGCCCGTCCAGCAGGACGGGCGCCCGCCGAGCAACGCTGTACCTTTCGAGGGAACTGGCTATGTTCGCATTCTTCGTGTCACCCCAGCGTGTCCTGAAACTGTTCAAGTACTTGCTGACAGGCGCAATGGTCATCCTGGTCATCGGGACCCTGCTGGCCTACAGCCTCAGCGCTGTCGATGACCTGGCCAGCACTTGCCAAACTGCTGGGCATGCCGCAACCAGCATCAATCGAGATCGACTACGTGATGCACGGGATGGCCCATCAGCACTTCGTGCTGGCGGGCCTTTTTTTATCTAACCATGCGCTGCTGCTCCGTCACTCTCGCGCCGAGAGAACGGTTTTCGCCTGAAGTTCTTGACCCAGGAAATAGGAGAACGGCCATGACAATGCAACTGGACTACCTTTCCGACGGTTCGTCGGCATCCATCTGGAGGGGATGGCTGAGTCTAAGAGTCTGGAGATCGAACAAGAGCTGATCGCTAAATGCGACATCCCGGTTTTCTCAGACGAACCACACGGGATGGCAATTGTGTTGGTCCGTTTCTGGTAGGCGTACCGTCGCCATTTTCTGACCACGGTAGTCAAGTTGACTGTCCTAACCGGTGACAAATAAATCCCCGACCATTACAATTTGATTAACATCGACCGTTTCAAGGTACAGACAATTCCATGGAAAATAAAACTGCACGACTAACTGTGCTCATTGATCCCGTCAAGAAAAAAGCGCTTGAGGAGCTTTGCGCATCTCAGGATCTGACGCCTTCTCAGGTCGTTCGTCAGCTCATTCGGGACTATCTGGAGACGCATGGCGTTTCCTACGCTACCAAAAGCAAAACTGCGGCCAATGGTAAGTGATTCATCTGCGCATGAGCGGGTACGACGAATGCCTGCTCATCGCCCCTTCTACTCTCTTGCAACTCATCTCCAACCTTGGGTCTTGTCGATCTCGGCGTAACGGCCCAGTGCGCCACTGAAGTCAGCATGATACGGCTGTGAGCCGAGTGCGTGAAAAATCCCTGCCTTGTCGATCTTGCCAAGGACTCTTTCATCCGAAGCCAGAGGCGCCAAGAAGAAGATCAATAAAATCAACGTGACGGCGTGCGCAAAACCCGCGATGGGGCTGTTGCCGCCATTGCGGATGTTGGTCGCTGTTCGAGTGATCACGAGGCCTAGGGTAGCGCCACGACGCCGACGAAGCCCCCCCCCGAGACGCTATTCGAAGTCAATGCTCGCGCCGTAACAAGCCTGCTTTCCAGGCCTCTCGAATCGCAATCATGACTAGCCTCGCATTGGCCGCATGTGCATACTATTCACACGCAGTGATAATCGAAAAGCAATTATCCTCGCTTCGTACGATACCAGCGACACTGTAGATTCGGTGCCGAGAGCGCATAAACATATGCCCGGAGACCCCGCATGAAACGCGAAGACGTCAAAACCAAACACGCTGAAGGCATGCACTTCGACACGCATGTGATAGTCAATCCGGCCAATACGCACGAGTGGATCATTCTTTTCAAAAAGGAAGCAGGCAGAAGCTATTTTCTGGTCAATGACAACGAGGAAATTGAGTCATTTGGACACCTCGATGAACTGATCCATGAGCTTCGAGAGCTTGGTATCAAGTCCGCCGAAGTTCATTTCTGATGATTCCACCTAGAGAGTTTGATCATGTCAGTAAAGGTTGAGTATCTGTCCGGTCAGAGCGGAGCGCTTTGATCTGTTTGTTTTGGTAGCCGCTGCATCCAATTTCGGACTGAGCAGGGGCAAAGGACTATGCCGCCATACTCAAAGAAAGAATCGACGCACCCATGCCTTCCCGCCAACTCACCCCGCCGCTCACAGTCAAGACCACTGATCAATGCTGATCCGGACATTTCCCTCCATTGGGCAACCTCGACGCTTGTCGAGTAGAGACAGAACACCAAGCCCCTTGACGATGAAAGCCATCGAAAGACAGCTCAGAACACCCCATGAACTGTTGCCTATTAATTGACGGTGGGCTGGCCAGGTTTTATCGCGCACGGTACTGAAGCCCCAGGCACCACTAGCCCTCGCGCACTCAAACAGGATTGCCGGGCACCTCTCTCATCGCGTTTATCATGGCCAACTCCCCTTCGCCCCCAGCTATTTTGATCCGCTATACCGTCTTCATCTGAGCCTATCGTTCTCGCCCATAACTTCAGCGCCTTGACGCTTGGGACATTCGCGCGCGCAAAAAAATGGCCACACGAGGTGGCCTAAGACGGGTTCAAGCATAGGAGGATCTCTATTGACCACCAGATACAGGCCCGCCCTGAAGTCTTAGGGCCAATAGAGTGGCTCCGCTGGCTGATAAACCCCTTCATCAGCAGCGCTCAGCCGGCAATTTGATCCTGGTCTGTGGGTCAGGACCTCGCTGCCTTGCATTATAATAGTGTTAACATGCAGTTGTAATCAATGTCTAATTAGGGGATCGCATGACTACCGACTTCAAGAAGGCCGCGCTGGATTACCACGAATTCCCAATCCCTGGAAAAATCAGCATCGCGCTGACCAAGCCTGCCAACACAGCCGCCCAACTCGCACTGGCCTACAGCCCAGGCGTAGCCGAGCCCGTACGCGAAATTGCGAAGGACCCAGAGAATGTCCTTTTTCACGGCTGGCAGCTGCCGCACTTGGGATTATCCAGTCGCTGCACCTTCTGAAATTCGGCAGTCCGCCACGTGCAAAGTCATCTGCTTTTTGGCTGATCACTTAAGCCCCCTCTGCTGCTCCAGCAGACGATCCTGTTCACCGATCAGAAGAAACAACAGCCAACAGCTTCAACACTTAATGAGCAGACCCGTCTAAATCGCGAGAACCCGGTGATATCAGATATGCGTAATCGGTTGGCTTTTTTGCTTCTCATACCTTTGAGACAAGGGTGAATAAATGCCGATCAAATATGTCAGGAGCCTCACCGGGCGAAGGCGTACCACAACCGCAAACCGACAGCTTGGGTTTGCCTTGGCCTTCGTCGCGGGAGCAATCAACGCTGGCGGTTTCCTGGCAGTGCATCAGTACACCTCACACATGACAGGCATCGTCTCTTCGATGGCAGACAACAGTGTACTGGGAGCCTACGACCTGGTGCTTAGTGGCGCCGGCGCATTGTTGTCCTTTCTGGTTGGGGCTGCGTGCTCTGCAGTCATGGTCAATTACTCCCGACGCAGACGGTTGCACAGTGAATTTGCAGTGCCCCTCTTGTTCGAAGCCTTTCTGCTCATCTGCTTTGGATTTATGGGCGCTCAGCTTTCCACCGTGGATGGTTTGTTCGTGTCCGTCACCGTGATGCTGCTGTGTTTCATCATGGGTCTACAAAATGCGGTGATCACCAAAATTTCCAAAGCCGAAATCCGAACGACTCACATCACCGGCATCATCACGGATATCGGTATCGAGTTTGGAAAACTGTTTTATTGGAATGCCGTCAGCACATCGACCCATCCAAAAGTTCTCGCCAATCGGACCCGGCTCAAAATACTGATACTGCTCGCACTGAATTTCTTCTTCGGCGGCGTGGTGGGTGCATTTGGCTTCAAACACATTGGTTACATCTCAACGGTACCGCTCGCGATGGTTCTGGTGACGCTGGCAATCGTGCCCGCCTTTGATGACGTCAGGCTTTTTGTCCGCCGCGTCATACGAAAGTGAGCCAACGACTTTTGATGAGCGCGAGTCCGCTGGTTTTGGCCTGGCGGTACGACTACCAGAACGATTCGAGCCACAATTCGTGCTCTTTTATTCCTGCCTGAAAGCCACTTCAATATGTAACGCACAGACGTTCAAACACCTTACCGCCTCAAGACGAAAACGCTCCTTGTCACCGCAATGCATTATCATTGTATGTTAATGTAATGCGCATATTCACAGAAGCAATGACGGCACGCTTGACCCGGTAGCTCGCCCCGTAGCAGCAGCATCCTCGAGTAGTTCTGTGCGGCGCGAGATCTGACACCCTCTCAGGACGCCCGTCATTTGATCCGCGATGACCTGCGCAGTCACGGCGCGGAGGATGAAACACAGCACACTGGCGCGGTGAAAGCCGTCAGACCATCAACGCCTATCAGCAGACTCGTGACACCAGTCTCAATGACCCAATCAATACAGCAGGCTGACAAAGCCCTGTTAAGGAAGAGACCATGAGCAGAACAATCGCAATCATCAAGGGCGACGGCATCGGCCCTGAGATCATGCAAGCGACGCTACGCGTACTCGATGCCCTTGACTGCAATCTTCGCTACGACTTCGTAGAGGCCGGCCTGGAGGCGCTGCAGCAACATGGGCAGTTGATGCCACCCGCCTCCATCGACACGATCGCCAAACATGGCATCGCACTTAAAGGCCCTCTGACGACACCGATTGGACGTGGGTTCTCATCGATCAACGTTCACCTTCGCCGCCATTTCGATCTCTACGCCAATGTCCGACCAGCGATCAGTTTCCCAGGGACCCGTTCGCGCTTCGAAGATATCGACATCATCACGGTGCGCGAAAATACCGAGGGGGCGTACTTACCCGAAGGACAAAGTATTTCATCGGACGGCGAAGTCGCTTTGGCGAGCATTCGCGTCACACGCACAGCCTCCGAACGCATCGTGCGATACGCGTTCGAGCTGGCTCGTAGCAAAGGCCGTAAGAAAGTTACCGCGGTGCACAAGGCCAATATCATCAAGTCTTGCTCCGGTTTGTTTCTTGAGGTCGCGCGTGAGGTTGCGGCGGATTATCCGGAGATCGAATTTCACGAGATGATCGTCGATAACGCCTGTATGCAGCTGGTGATGAATCCCCATCAATTCGATGTCATTGTCACCACCAACCTGTTTGGTGACATCCTTTCAGACTTGTGCGCAGGCCTGGTGGGTGGATTGGGCTTGGCGCCTGGGTCTAACATCGGCGCCGATGCGGCCATCTTCGAAGCGGTCCACGGTTCGGCACCGGACATCGCGGGCAAGAACATCGCGAACCCCTGTGCATTGTTGTTGGCGGCTGCGGACATGCTTGATCACCTATACATGGTAGACAAAGGGACACGCATCCGTACCGCTATCCGCGTTGTCCTGCAAACCTCCTGCGATCAAGTGACACCGGATATGGGGGGAACCGGTACGACTGAGTCCTTCGCTGACGCCTTGGTGGCCTACTTGCGTGACTAGATAGACATAATCGCCAGCTCAGTCAGAGCTGGCGTTTTTATATCAAGACCTCGAAGCCATCATTAGTGACCAGGACCATCTGCTTCAATCTTTAAAATAAAACAAGGGCTTAACATTTAATTACTTACTGCGATTTCTGCCATCGATTATCGGCACCGCATAAGGGTATAGATGCGGAGCGTCAATACGCTCTTTCAACTTTGCCGCGTAGTCTTTTGCGCCCTGCTCATTGCGGAACTGAATTCGCCGGGCACCTACACACACGGACCATAGATCTTCACTCTGACTAGACAGATGTTCGACCCTGACAGACATGACGACACTCCAGGGAAAAAGAATTCAAAAATGAATTTCAGCAACCTTGATACCGATTTCACGCAGTTCATGAATCAAATCATCAAGGTGTCGGAAGGGTTCAATCTCTTCGTTGTCATTGACCAGGAAAAAGCTTCGCCCTGCTTCCTTTTTAAAGAAGGCAATCCACTCCTGGGTGTTGGCCGGATTGGCGATTAAATGGGTGTCAAACTGAATACCTTCAACGTGTTTGATTTTTACGTCCTCACGTTTCATGCAGCTCTCCAAGCGCTCACGTATTTCCGTTCTCATGCGTGATTTTGCCTCCCTGCAATTGAGCAAAAAACTTCGTCCCAGCCTGAGGCAAGGGCGAGCAGATTGCCTTTCTATTATCACTGCATGATAATATTATGCACATATGAGCCCTCGGAGGCTAGTCATGAGCAGAACCACCTAACCCATGAGGCACGCCGGCCAGAGCGGCCCCGCCCGATGCTTTGTCTTTGAACGCACACGACCTTGCGGGTGAACTTCAAGTGATAAAAGGCTCTGACGGCCAGATCGAGAACAAAACCGAGCCATAAAAAGCTCTCGCGATCAACAATGAGCTATCAGCGCCATGCTTTGAAGGTAATTCTCTGTACGGGTCCAAAGTGACTTATTTGACCGAGATGATTGCACCTTGAAGTGCACATATGGCGTCATGCTCAAACGCATGAGATGAGTTCCTCGCCGCAACGGATCGCATTTGCTTTTGATTTACCGCCTACGGTTTCTGAATTTTAAGGACGAAAGTCATCATGCGAAAAACAGAAATCATTATGTGTGTTCCGCTCAATGCGCCAACTCTGGAACCCGGGCAGCAATTGCTGGTTTGCTTTGAGCTATGCGTCGTCGTCCAGCAGCGAGAAACGAAAATCTATCAGGTTGTGTTTGACTGCAAAGCACCTAAAACAGCACGAATTCTTTGGACAGAGGACGAGTGGATTTTCATCGGCAGGCACAAGCAAAATGCTGAAAAAGATCCTTCGCTGGTTACATTTGTATCAACACTTAAAACTGAATAGAGGGCTTCCTGTCGGCGCTGATTGAAAACTGACCCACCCTGCCGATTGAAAATTGACCCTTGGGAAAAAGGTGATTTTCTCGGTGGTTGCGGCAGCTCATGTTCGAGCTGTTCTTGGATTAGGGCAGATCACTCTGCCCTCGGGTATCACCTGATTCAGCATTCGATAATGTTCACCGCCAGACCGCCTCGCGCGGTTTCCTTGTACTTGCTTTTCATGTCTGCTCCCGTTTGACGCATGGTGCGGATCACCTTGTCGAGCGAGACGAAATGTTGCCCATCACCACGCAAAGCAAGGCGCGCGGCGTTGATGGCCTTCACCGAGCCCATGGCATTGATCTGACAGTTACCGGGTCTCCAGTCGTGCCTGTCAGGTCGAGCGTTGCTAAGTAGCTCTGTGTGTCAGTTTCGCCCCTCCTCGAAAAATAGATGTCCTAATAAGTTCGGTGCCACAGGCTGCTATCGGCCGATTCTGTTGAAAACAGTCGGCCATGGTTTCCACGGCAGAAAAGTACGCGCTGGAGATTGAAATCTTTACTTTGAGCAGAGGATTCCGGGCTCAGATTTCGCGTAGCTGCGCGCAAAAAAGGCGTTTTCAGCAGTCAGTAAGCGGGCAGTCTGGAAGGACCGACTTTTTCAACACAATCGGCCAAAAGCAGACGGTCAGCGCGGTTCTGGTTTCGCCCGATAGCGAATGCTCACAGCAGCAGATGCATGCCAACTCTAGCCATTCACCGCATGACCCAGCGGTAGTGATGTTCCTCTCTACTGAGCACTATCCCAATCTTATTTCTTGGTCGGGATGGAAAGTCGAGCAACTTTGGTCACAGCGAGTGGTACCTCATGTAGAGGTAGGTTTTCCTGGAGATGTTAGCCTAGACATGATCACTGAGGTGCATATTGGGGAAGACGCAAACCCGGAGGGCTTCTGCCGACTCACCGACCTTTATAATCGGTTGGAGCGAAACTCTGAGTGAAGCATGCACATCAGCGATCTCCATCCATAACGGAAATGCCGAACAGCCCTACGGGGCTGCATCGGAAAGCGCTCATTGATTTCGGAGCCTTACTAACCGTTACATGTGTTTTATCGTCCATAAATCAGATACTTACCTAATTTAACTTTTTTCGTCTTTTTATGTGCGGAACGACTGAGTAACTCCCTTCCCGCATAGTCGTATTTCCATGGTAACGCCTCACGGCATGTGGCGCGTTGGTGCACAACATTCATGTACACCGACATCGGCGGCTGCCCTGTTGTCGCTGACCCAAAACTGACCCGGGTGTTCAACGGCTTCTGCTCACTTTTCGAGCAGGAGAACACAGGATGATCAGCATGGAAATATTGGGAAAAATCCGGCGGATGTACTTCCGCGACAAGCTCTCGCTGCACCAGATAGCCGAACGTACCGGGTTGTCGAGAAACACCCTTCGAAAATGGGTCAGAGCGCACGAAGCCACTCAGCCGGCGTACCAGCGGTGCGCGACCGTCAATCAACTCAGCCCATTCCACGACACGCCGGAACAGGCACTGAAAGCCGATTCGTTCCGGGCAAAGCACAACCGCAGAAGTGCCAAAGCACTTTTCGAGCAGATCAAGGCCGAGGGTTATGACGGCGGCTACAGCCAGCTCACGGCGTTTGTACGCTCGTGGCGTGCCGCGTTTCGGCGTCTACGACAACATGAAAACAGCTGTCGACAGGTCAATAAAGGCAAGGAGCGGTCGAAATGATGCCGATGCTGCAATGATTGCCAGCCACGAGCGCCTCTTTGATCGAGGTCAGGTCAGTTTTGGCTGGCAGCATTACATCCCATTCATCGAAGGGGACCTAAGACGTCACAGCAACGGTGATCGGATCATGATGCAGATACTGGCGGCTGTGCCCATTGCCGGTTTCGACCCGGTGCTGGTAGCGGTAAAACGGGTGCTTGAGTCGGGAAGTCTGAACGCCGATCACATCTTAAATGTTCTCGCCCGACTCCCCGCTACTGCACCGCCGCCTCTCGTAGAAACCAGCCTGCAACTCAAGATGGCTCCCGTTGCGGCCCACGGAGAAGCTTCGACGGCACCCTCGAATCTACGCACTAGTACTAGCGATCAAATGCGGCTTGAAGTTCTGCCTGACCGCTGATACCGCTCTGCAGCAAGAGCATGAGAAGCAGGCGCGCCTTTTGAGGGCTCAGATCGCCGGCCATCACTGCACCTGCTTCGTAGCTGGTCTTGCCGCCGCCAACGAAACCATAGACCGGCATCGTGCGGCCGTTGGGCACTCGGGTCGCAACCACCACCGGTACGTTCTTCGAAAGGGCGTACTTGACCGCCTCGAACATAGAGACGTTCATGTTGCCCATGCCAACAGCTTGCACCACGATGCCTTTGGCACCCTGGTCGACGGCATAGCGCAGCAGCGATCCATCGGCCCCACCGAACATGGCTAGAATCTCTACGCGCGGCATCTCTGCGGTACCGATGTCGATATGCTGGCGGCGCAGCGGTGCGTTAGTGAAGATGACCTTGTCCTCCCAGACCTCGCCAAGAAAGCCGAAGTCACCAGACTTGAAGGTCTCGACATCTCCTGTGTGAGTCTTGGTGACGCTGCGCGCCGCATTGATCTGGTTGTTCATCGCCAACATCACGCCCTTGCCGCGGGCTTGCGCCGTGGTAGCAATGCGGATGGCATTGAGCAGGTTTCGCGGACCATCGAAATCGGGCGAGGATGCATTACGCTGCGCACCGATCAGGATCACCGGTTTGTCGGACTTGACGGTCAGGTCCAGCCAGTAAGCCGTTTCCTCCATCGTATCGGTGCCGTGCGCGATGACGACGCCGGCGACCTCGGGACGCGCGAGCGCATCATCAACGGCCTTAGTGAGACGTGTCCACCACTTCGCTTCGACATAGTTGGCCGACATGTTCGAGAAGTTGTTGACTTCGACGATCGCGTATTTGCCGGCATCCGGCACCGTCTGCATCAGGTCATCTCCCGAAATCGCGGGGACGACGCCTTTGGTCACCGGGTCGATCTTCATGGCTATCGTCCCGCCCGTGGCGATGAATTGCACCACAGGTTGTGCTTGGGCCGATGCATCCATCGCCGCGAGGCATATCGCCAAAGTTACAAGCGTTTTTCTCAATGTCCTCATGCATGAATAGTTGCGCCCGTTGGCAACTTGGGTGGTTTTATCGCCATATCGCGTAGCCGAAGCGCTGAGAAGGGTTCCGATCGAAACTTCCATTCATCCATCCAAATTTTTTGTTGTGTTGGGATTGGGTTTTCAAGCAGCAATGAGAATGTTGTTGCGACAAATCTTATGCGCTGCTGGTACCAGCGTCTATCTCACACGAGAAAATCTGAACATTCAGAAGGGGCATGGATGAAGACAATTGAAGAGTTGTGAACGGGACGACACTCTCCATAGAGTCCCATAGCAGAATGGGAAACCCCGAAAAGGATTGACCAGCGATAATCAACTCCTCAGCCGCCCACACAAGCTCTATCTACAGTTCTCTGCGCTGATCAGAAATCCAATTCCTTTGTCTGCTTTGATAGAGAAGTCATCGACCATCTCTCGAGCAATGCATACGAGCTTCTAAGGGTGTGTTTCTAAGAAGGTACATATCTAACGATTCACCAGTACCAGATGACTGGCCGTCTGCCAGAGCGTGACGTGATGCTGTTGTGGCTCACTCACACCACTGGTATTCGTGTCACCGAGCTGGCCTTGCTGGAGATTGGCGACGTGCTGTATCCCAGCGGCTCTCGCGTGATGCGGAAAGACTAGCAAGCTTGCGGCTAGGGAGAGGTTCCTGGTTAGACTGGGACAGCTGTTCGCGGCTGAGAGAGACGGTAACAAAAAGGTTTATCGAGTATGACCTCGAGCCTGAGATTTTTGGTCGCCTTACGGATGAGGTTTCTCTTGAGCTATCTCTGATTGATGAGGCAGCTCACACAAAAAAGGGGCGCGCATATCTCAGTCGAGCGTGGCGCGAAGCGAACGACTTCACTCGGTCGCTTTTTACCTGTCACGACTGACCGCTTTGGGTCGTTTTCTGCCTCTCGTCAAGGGCAATAATCGGCCAAAAGCAGTCAATTAAATTGCTCAGTCATCAGACGGCATCATCAAGACCGGCCCCTGTTGGGAAATTTATAAAGGCGTCTCAACGTTCATAGGCAACATGCCGTTTCGGTCGCAACTTCCCAATCGGATCCTGACACACATTTAAATGATACTAGCATCAACATTCCCACTGTGGTGGCGTCCAGTTCCAATAAATGCTTGGGTGACTCAATTCTAAAGTTGTCGATAGATGCCATGTTTTTGCCATAGGCGGGCCTCACCGCCATCGAAGAACAGTTGTCCGTCGGGCGGTTGAGTGCGGATGCAGGAGGTAGTTCATCTCCATCGAACACCGTTACGGATGAACTACTCCGCCTGCGCTGATAGCCGTATCAGGCCGGCAAAGCCAAAAATGAGCCCTGCGGTTCACTAGCCGCCAATGCGGGGTCGACAAAACGCGGAGAGACTGGATAAATCCCGCCCCGCGTCCGAGCAATGCCGCCTGCAATGTGGACCGCATCCAAGGAGCGATGGTTATGTTCGCCAGCGAACAGACGAACAGCCCTCCAAGTCTCCACACTCAAGTTGAAAAGCTACGTCCACCAAGCGCTGCTCGGTGCTGGCGCAATGCGTTGGCGCACCTATAAAAATGCACGCAATTGTATGATGCGTTTCAGGCTCAGGACCTTATGAACAGCATATGGACACGCCTACAGAAGGTATTTTCTCGCTCGTCCGGTTTTTGGCGAACCCGTCTGTTTCCTCCACCCCGATTCAAATACGAGCCCATATTGCGCTCGGAGCTTTTCAGCGCCGATCAGATGGCCAGTCACGGCATCGCCTTGGCCGGGCAGCATCGCCTGACCACGCTGTCCGCACGGGACTCGATGCTGCACAGGCTCGATGACAACGAGGAGTTGCTCAAACGCAGCAGCACGGCGCTGGCCAACGCGCAAGTGTCCAGCCGACGAGTGACGCCGGCAGCGGAATGGCTGCTGGACAATTACTATCTGATCGATGAAAACATTCGCACCGCCAGAACGCACCTGCCCAAAGGCTATAGCCGTGAGTTGCCACGCCTGATCAACGGCCCGTCGGCGGGGCTGCCTCGCGTCTATGACATCGCGCTGGAGACCATCTCCCATGGCGACGGTCGAGTCGATGAGGAAAGCCTGAGCCGCTTCATTTTTTCCTATCAGACAGTGATGCCCCTTGCGCTGGGTGAACTGTGGGCGATACCGATCATGCTGCGTCTGGCGTTGATCGAAAACCTGCGGCGAGTGGCCTCCAGGGTCATGGCCAACGCCGACGAGCGCAATCTGGCCGATGACTGGGCCGAACACCTGATCGAAACCTCGGAACGAGACATCAAAAGCGTGGTGCTGACCGTTGCCGACATGGCCCGCTCCGAACCGCCGATGACCGCCGCCTTTGTCGCCGAATTCACCCGCCGCCTGCAGGGCCAGAGCGCGGCACTGGCCCTGGCGCTGAACTGGATGGAGCAGACGCTGAGTGAGACAGGCTCCAGCATCGAACGCCAGGTGCAGCTCGATGCGCAACAACAGGCAGCGGATCAGGTGTCGATTGGCAACAGCATCGGCAGTTTGCGCCTCCTGTCCGCCACGGACTGGCGCGAGTTTGTCGAGTCGATGAGTCATGTTGAGCAGATTCTCAATGAAGACCCGGCAGAAATTTACCGGGCGATGGATTTCAGTACCCGCGACAGCTATCGGCATGTCATAGAACGCCTTGCCCGAAGAAGCCCCCAGCACTCGGAAATCCAGGTCGCCCGCGCCGCGATCAATCTCGCCGCGGCCGGAACCGCCTCAGTCCCCTGCGAACTGCTGGCGCGCCATGTCGGGTATTACCTGATCAGCGCAGGGCTGCCGACGCTGGAGCGACGACTCAATGCCAGGGTGCCGCTTCATGAGCGCTGGAAACGGTTGTTGCAGCAGTCGCCGCTGATGTTTTATCTGGCGCCGGTGGCTGTTCTGACGCTCATCTTCGCCTGGCCTTTACTGGCCTCCGCGCAGCGCGACGGGATGCCCGATGCGGCGCTTCTGATGATGGCGATTCCCTGCCTGATCATGACCAGCCGACTGGCGATCAGCCTGATCAACTGGTTGGTGACGTTCAGTCTGTTGCCGACGATGCTGCCGAAAATGGATTTTGCCAGCGGTATTCCCGATGGCGCGCGAAGCCTGGTGGTGATCCCGACGCTGATCGCCAGCCTGGCAGACGTGGACGAACTGGTGGAAGGTCTTGAAGTGCGGTTTCTCGCCAACCGCGACAGCAACCTGTATTTCGCGTTGCTCAGTGATTTTCTGGATGCGCCTGAAGAGTCTCAGCCACAAGATGCCGAGCTGCTCACACAAGCCTCCCGTGCAATCACCCTGCTCAACAGAAAATACGCGGACGGATTCAGCGACCGATTCTTTCTGCTGCATCGGCCGCGTCGCTGGAATGCGAGCGAACGTGTGTGGATGGGCCACGAGCGCAAACGCGGCAAGCTGATTGAACTCAACGCCCTGTTGCGTGGCCATGGAGAGGAACGCTTCAACGCCATCGTCGGCGACATCACGCCATTGCTCGGGGTGCGTTACGTGATCACGCTGGACACCGACACCCTGCTGCCGCGCGATGTCGCTCGCCAATGCGTGGCGGCCATGATGCACCCGTTGAATCGTCCGTTGTTCGACAGTGACGGTGAGCAGATCATTTCCGGCTACGCGGTGTTGCAACCGCGAGTGGGCATCAGCTTGACCAGCGCCACGCGCTCGATCTACGCCCGGCTGTTTGGCAGTGATGCCGGCGTCGATCCCTACACTCGCACGGTATCGGACGTTTACCAGGACCTGTTCCAGCAAGGTTCCTTCATCGGCAAGGGCATCTACGACGTGGACGCGTTCACCTGCGCCCTGGAAGGCTGCTTGCCGGATAACCAGATTCTCAGCCACGACCTGATCGAAGGGTGTTATGCACGATCCGGCCTGCTCAGCGACGTGCAAGTCTACGAGCAATACCCTTCGCACTACGGTGCCGATGTCAAACGACGGCATCGCTGGGTTCGCGGCGACTGGCAACTGCTGCCGTGGACATTGCCCTGGGCGCGCAATGCCGACGGCAAGTGGGTGCGCAACAGGCTGAGCGTCATGGCACGCTGGAAGATTCTGGACAATCTGCGACGCAGCCTGGAACCGCTGGCGCTGTTGCTAATGTTCGCATGGGGCTGGTTTGCCAGCAGTCAGCCAATGAACTGGACCCTGACTGTCATCGGGTTGATGGTGATTCAACCGTTGCTGCGAGCGGTGACCGATCTGATGCAGCCCCCCGCTAATGTGCCCTATGGGCAGTACCTCAGGGCGCTGCTGGGTGATCTGGCACAAGACCTCGCCCGGGCTGGTCTGACGCTCGCCTGGCTGCCCTTCGAGATGTTCTACAGCGCTGACGCCATCCTGCGCTCGCTCTGGCGAATCGGCTTCAGCAGACGCCGGCTGTTGCAATGGCAGCCCTCGCGCGAGGTGGAGCGAACCACCGAAAACCGGCTGCCCGGCCTCTATCGCCAGATGTGGATCGAGCCGGTGTCGGCCCTGATCTCACTGGCCCTGCTGGTGAAGGATCCGCAGACGCTGGCCATCGCCAGTCCGCTGCTGTTGTCGTGGTTAGTAGGCCCCTGGATCGCTTGGTGGCTCAGTTCGGCACCCAAGCAGTCGGTGTTCGCACCGTCGACGGATGATTTGCGCTTCCTGCGGTTGCTGGCGCGCAAGACCTGGGCGTTCTTCGATCAATACGTCGGGCCCGAGGATCACTGGCTGCCACCGGACAACGTGCAGGAAGACCCCAGGCCTGCCATTGCCCATCGCACCTCGCCGACCAATATGGGCATGTCGCTGCTCGCCCACCTGGCCGCTCACGATTTCGCTTACTTGAGCACCGAACGACTGCTGTCCCGGCTTACGGCGTCGCTGGACAGCATGGACGGTCTGGAGCGTTATCGGCAGCATTTCTATAACTGGTACGACACGCAGACCCTCGAGCCGCTGCGTCCGCATTACGTCTCCACCGTCGACAGTGGCAACCTGGCGGGTCTGCTGTTGACCTTGAGCACCGGCATTGCGCAGCTGGCAGACGCCCCGATGTTCGGCCCTGCCGTGATCAAGGGCCTGCGCGATACCCTGGACATCCTTGCAGATTCCCAACGCGCCTCGGGGGCGGATGAATACGCCCTGCCACTGAGAAAAGGTCTTGAACCGATCTCGCAAATTGCGACCCCTGAGGCGCTGGCAGACCTGCTGCACACGGCTCACATCATGGTCACCAGCCAACCAGCGGACACCGACGAGGAAAGCCTCTACTGGCGAGAAGCGTTTACCCGTCAATGCATCGACTGGACAGAAGAACTGCAGCGTTATCGCCTCCCTGCCCCCTCGGTCACGATTGAATCGCCTCGCACCTTGCGTCAACTGGCCAGCCTGAACCCCGCCGACTGGGCCGCCGAGCATCACCCTGAAATCGAGCGGGTCCGCAGTGACGCCGCGCAGCGTCTGGAAACCCTGACGCGTCTGGCGTTATTGGCCACGTTGCTGGCGCAGATGGATTTCTCGGTGCTTTACGACCACCAGCGTGACCTGTTTGTCATCGGTTACAACGCCGAGGAGCGCAGGCTCGACACGGGTTACTACGACCTGCTGGCGTCCGAGGTGCGGCTGACCAATTACGTGGCCATCGCTCAGGGACAAATCCCCCAACGCGCCTGGTTCACCCTGGGAAGGCTGCTGAGTGAAAACGCGGGCGTACCGACGTTGCTGTCCTGGTCGGGCTCGATGTTCGAATACCTGATGCCCATGCTGGTGATGCCCAACTTCGAGGGCAGCCTGCTGGATCAGACTTGCCGCGCCGCCGTGTCAGTGCAGATCGAACAGGGCAACAGGCTGGGCATTCCGTGGGGCGTTTCGGAGTCGGGTTACTCCACCGTCGACGCGCACTTCAATTATCAATACCGCGCCTTCGGCGTTCAGGCCCTGGGGCTCCAGCGCGGGCTGAGCAATGACGTCGTGATAGCGCCCTACGCGAGCGCCCTGGCGTTGATGGTCGATGCCGATGCGGCCTGCAAGAACCTGCAACGCCTCGCCCTGCAAGGCTCCGCCGGACGTTTCGGTCTGTATGAAGCCGTGGATTACACCGAGGCCCGCTTACCCCGCGGCCAACACTTCGTCGTGGTCCGGTCGTTCATGGCTCACCACCAGGGCATGAGCTTGCTGGCCTTGACCGGCCGACTGCTCGATCAACCCATGCAACAGCGTTTCGAGGCCGACCCGGCGCTGCGATCAGCCCTGCTGCTGCTACAGGAGCGGGTGCCGAAATCCGCCGCGCCGTACCTGCAAACCGCACAGTCGCCGGTACTCGGCGATGTCGGTCAAGGCCAGGATACGGGGCTTCGGGTGTTCTCCGATCCGGGACGCAAGCGTCCGGCCGTGCAGTTGCTTTCCAACGGTCGCTACCACGTCATGCTGACCAGCGGCGGCGGTGGTTACAGCCGTCGTAATGAAATGGCGATCACCCGTTGGCAGGAGGACACCTCACAGGACAATTGGGGGATGTTCTGCTACCTGCGCGATGTCCAGAGCAACACGGTCTGGTCGGCTGCGCATCAACCGACGATGCATCAACCCGAGAGCCACGAGGCGATCTTCTGCGATTCCCGTGCAGAGTTCCGTGCGCGCAACCTGGATTTCGACACGCACCTGGAGATTGTTGTCTCGCCTGAGGACGACATCGAACTGCGCCGCCTGCATGTCACCAACCGAGCGTCTTCGGCCAAGACACTGGAGATCACCACCTACGCCGAAGTCGTGCTGACAACCCCGGTCAACGACGCGATGCACCCGGCGTTCAGCAAGCTGTTCGTGCAGACCGAATTACTGCCTGCGCTTCAGGCCATTATCTGTAGCCGCCGCCCCCGGGCCAGCGATGAACCGACGCCGTGGATGTGCCATTTGCTGGCGGCACACGGGGTGGACATCGATGCGATCTCGTACGAAACCGATCGCGCCCAGTTCATCGGCCGAGGACGCAGCCTTGTGTCACCTGCCGCCCTTGATGCCGATTGCCAGCGCTTGTCAGGCAGTGCAGGCCCGGTGCTCGATCCGGTGATCGCGATTCGCTGCAGGATTACCCTGCAACCCGGCCAACAGGCCACCATCGACCTGGTCACCGGTGTCGCCGACAGCCGTGATGACTGCCTTTACCTCATCAACAAATACCGCGACCGCCACCTCGCCGACCGCGTGTTCGACCTGTCCTGGACCCATAGCCAGGTGCTTTTGCGTCAACTCAACGCCTCGTTGTCCGATGCCCGTCTGTTCGAGCAGATGGCCTCGTCGTTGCTTTACGCGAACGCCTCGATGCGCGCCAACCATGCGGTGCTGATTGCCAATCGCCGCAATCAGCCGGGGCTTTGGGGTCAGGCCATCTCCGGCGACCTGCCCATCGTGTTGCTGCAAATCCAGAGCCTGGACAACATCGCCCTGGTGCAGCAATTGATTCAGGCCCACGCCTACTGGCGGCAAAAGGGGTTGGTGGTCGATTTGCTGATCTGGAACGAAGATCAGGCGGGTTATCGCCAGCAACTGCAAGACGCGATCCTCGGCCTTATCACCTCAGGCAGTGAAGCCACTCTGCTGGATCGCCCGGGCGGTATTTTTGTGCGCCCCGCGCAGCAGATGTCGAATGAGGATCGCGTGCTGTTCCTCTCGGTTGCCAGGCTGGTGCTGAGCGAAGATCTGGGCAGCCTGGCCGAACAGATTCATCGGCGCAAAGTATCACCGGTGCACGCGCCGTTTGTGGCGACCCGGCATTTTCAGGCTCGGCCGGCATCGGTACGACCGAACCGTCCCTTCCTGCTGTTGAGCAACGAATATGGCGGCTTCAGCGCCGATGGCGGTGAGTACATCATCACCGGGCTCGCGCCCGATCCGACACCCGCGCCCTGGGTCAACGTGATCGCCAATGCACATCTCGGCACGGTGGTCTCGGAAGCCGGCAGTGCCTATACCTGGGCCGAAAACGCCCATGAATTTCGCCTGACGCCCTGGCACAACGATCCGGTCACCGATCGCAGCGGCGAAGCCATTTACCTGCGTGATGAAGAGACCGGGCACTTCTGGTCTGCCGCGCCTCAACCCTGCCCTGGACAAGGCCCGTACCAGACCCGTCACGGTTTCGGTTACAGCGTGTTCGAACATGAAGAAGACGGCATTTACAGCGAGCTGTGGATCTACGTGGCACTGGATGCGCCGATCAAATTCTCGAGGCTAGTGTTGAGCAACCGCTCGGGACGCCGCCGGTCATTGTCGGTCACGGGGTATGTGGAATGGGTGCTGGGCGATCTGCGCAGCAAATCGGCGATGCATGTGGTCACCCAATCGGATCCCGCCAGCGGGGCTTTCTTCGCCCGCAACGCCTATTCGGTGGAGTTTTCCGAGCGGGTGGCGTTCTTTGACACCGACACGATCGATCACGGTGTCAGCGGTGACCGTACTGAATTCATTGGCCGCAATGGCACCCTCGCCTCACCGGCAGCGATGCAGCACGCCGGTCTGTCCGGGCGCATGGGCGGCGGTCTGGACCCTTGTGCAGCCCTGCAAGTGTCGATCGAACTCGGCGAGGGCGATACCCGGGAAGTCATCCTGCGTCTGGGGGCGGCGTCTTCCAGTAACGCCGCCACCCAGCTGGTGCAGCGTTATCGGGGCAGCCTGGTGGCCGCCGAGGAATTGCATAAAGTACGGGAACACTGGCGCTCATTGCTCGGGGCGATTCGTATTGAAACGGGCGCGCCTGAGGTCGACGTCATGGTCAACGGCTGGTTGATGTATCAGGTCATCGCGTGCCGTTTCCAGGCCCGAAGCGGCTACTACCAGTCAGGTGGCGCCATCGGTTTTCGCGATCAGCTGCAGGACAGCATGGCGATGATCCATGCCGATCCGGCAGCCGTGCGCGCGCATCTGTTGCTGTGCGCCGGCCATCAGTATGTGGAGGGCGATGTGCAACACTGGTGGCACCCGCCGATGAATCGAGGGGTCCGCACCGCCTGCTCCGATGACTTTTTGTGGCTGGTGACCGCCACCAACCGCTATGTCGAAATGACCGCAGACGTGGGTGTGCTGGAAGAGGTCGCCGGATACCTGGAAGGACGCCAACTGGTGGCCGGCGAAGAGTCCTACTATGACCTCCCCGGTGTATCGCCCCTGCGAGAGTCCCTGTATCAACACTGCGTGCGGGCCATCGAACACAGCCTGCGCCGCGGTCATCATGGGTTGCCGCTGATGGGCTCCGGTGACTGGAACGACGGCATGAATCGCGTCGGCCACCTGGGTGCAGGTGAAAGTGTCTGGCTGGGCTTCTTCAGCTATCAGGTGCTGGAGCAATTTGCGGTGACCGCTCGCCTGCACGGTGATCACGCATTTGCCAAACGCTGCAGCGACAGCGCGCTGACACTGCAACGCAACCTCGATAAAACGGCCTGGGACGGCGCCTGGTATCGCCGCGCCTGGTTCGATGACGGACAAATGCTCGGCTCCGCGAGCAATGAAGAATGTCGTATCGACTCCATTGCTCAAAGCTGGTCAGTGCTGTCGGGGGCCGGCTCTGCCGTCCGCCAGATCAAGGCCATGCAGTCATTGGATGAGCATCTGATCAAACATGACATCCGCGCCGTGTTGCTGCTGGATCCCCCGTTTGACAAGGGCACCCTGGACCCCGGCTACATCAAAGGCTACGTGCCAGGCGTGCGCGAGAACGGAGGTCAGTACACCCATGCTGCCGTTTGGGCGGGCATGGCGTTTGCGCTGCTGGGTGAAGCCGGAAAAGCCTGGGAACTGCTGAATCTGATCAACCCCGCCGCCCCTGCCAACAACGCTCAAATCGACACCTATAAGGTCGAGCCCTATGTCATGGCCGCGGATGTCTACGGCGCCGCGCCCCATGCAGGCCGAGGTGGCTGGACCTGGTACACCGGTTCTGCGGGCTGGATGTATCGGCTGATTGTCGAGTCATTGCTGGGCGTACAACGCAGTGGCCGCACGCTCAGAATCGAACCGCTGATACCCGTCGACTGGCCGGGCTTCATCTTGCACTACCGCTTCGGCAAAACCCTCTACCACTTTGATGTGCGTCAGGGCAGTTCGACCTTCACCTCCATGACCCTCGATGGCCAGCCATTGAGTGACGCTGCGTTGACACTGGATGACGGAGGTCTGGAGCATTGGGTCCGGGTAGATTGTCGCGCCCGGTCACCCAGGCCTCAGGCGCTGGAATTCGAGCATGCCGCCGATGAATAGACATTGATCACCAGCCATGGCGTGCATGGGAGTACCCTGAGCGGGCACGCCCCTGTTCCGCCAAGGATGCTCTGTCATGCATGCCTCCCCCGATCCAAGCCACAATCATTTGCTGGCGGCGCTCCCGGCCGTCGACCTCCAGCGCCTTGTTCCGCACCTGGAGCAGGTCAGTCTGGCGCTGGGCGATGTGCTGTATGAGCCGGGGGACACCTTGCGGCATGTTTACTTCCCGACCGACGCCATCGTTTCCCTGCTGCATGTCACGGAAAACGGCTCGTCAGCAGAAATCGCCGTGGTCGGAAACGAGGGTTTGATCGGCATTGCGCTGTTCATGGGCGGCGAAAGCACCTCCAGTCGGGCAGTGGTGCAAAGTGCCGGTGGTGCATTTCGCCTGCCGGGGCAAAAACTCAAGAAAGAGTTCAACCGTCATGGCGATCTGCTCCTGCTGATGCTGCGTTACACCCAGGCGCTGATCACTCAGATGTCACAGACCGCCTTGTGCAATCGCCACCATTCGATCGATCAGCAATTGTGTCGATGGCTGCTGTTGTCGCTGGATCGCCTGCACGGCAATCGCCTAAACATGACCCAGGAGCTAATCGCTAACATGCTGGGCGTGCGCCGCGAAGGCGTCACGGAAGCGGCGGGCAAACTGCAGCGTCAAGGCGTCATCGAGTACAGCCGGGGCCAGATCACGGTTCTAGATAGAGCGCGCCTTGAACGGCTCAGCTGCGAGTGCTACCTGGTGGTCAAGACCGAAACCGATCGGCTATTGCAGTACACTCGTCGTCAGGACGAGTGATGCTTTCGAATGGATTGCCGGCGGCAATACTGGCTGTCCCTTAAACCTTTAAACGAGCGGATATTGCTCCCGCTAACCGCGCATAAGACTAGGGTGAAGGAGCAGTCCCATAAATGAGCCGGAGTTCATCGCATGTCTTATGACGCAAGCATCACCACACGTTTCAAGGATGAAACCGATGGGCTGGCCGGCGAATACTGGGTGGAATCCTTGGCGGATGGCACTCCCCCTGATTCGAGAGTTGGCAGAGTCTGATCGAGGCCGGAACCTGGCCTTTTTCAGCGAGCTGGGCAAAGGCAAACCGCATTTTTATCTTTTTTTAGCCTCGTTCAGCAATCTGGTAGAACCCCACTACCAGCTCACGGACATTAATCTGCCAATCGCATGGCTTACATAGCTCTGGCATACGAAGGCAGCCAGCTCATTGAAATCGGTACCGCGCGTTACGGGGCGTACGAAGGCGATGCTCATTGCGAGTTCGCCGTTGCTGTTCGCGACCGCTGGCATCGACAAATCCCGTCAGGTGGGTTTCCGGGAAGATCAACAGATCCGTGTCAGCCGCGCAGGTAGCGATGGCCTCCAAGGTACGCCCGAGGTTGTGAACGACATCACCGTCACGGCCAGCCAGTTGCACCAATTCAATCTTCATCTCTGTTCCTTGCACAGTTAAGTAGGTGCCCAACCAGCCAGGGTTGGCCAGAGTATGGAGCGCGGTAGAGCGACACGTAATTACCCCCAGGGTTAACCACGAATGAGTAGTGATGTGAGAGCGACATTGCAGGATGGGGTCGGAATTAAGTGAGCGCCCGCTAATCCAGACGGGGGATCGCCCCAGTTTCTGATTGGTTCAGTCGCCCTGCTGGACTCTACGTCCATATTAGGAATGGCTGCTGTGGGTCGTTTTCTGCCCCTCGCGACGGGCAGAAAACGGCCAAAAGCAGACATTCACCTGCCAATTTTATGTCCTGCTCCAGATTTGCTGGACTTTCCCCTATATTAACTATCATTCAAATAAGCGACCCAAACTTAATCGTCATATTTATGAAGTCATATGCAAACCAGTTGCCATAATGAGAAATCGCTTCATCCACGTATCTATGATATCGGTCTGGTTAATGCCCAAAATAAAGACAAGCATCACCCATGGATAGCGCACTAATTAAAAGTTGGTTGACTTTTTACTCCAACTTACCATTCGTCGTCATGCAGAAAAAAAATTCAACTTTTCGAAAGCGGGTGACTCCCACTAATACAGCCATCAAGGCGGTGGGTACATTTTTCTGATTGATTGACGATTGCTGATAGGAGATAGTAATGAACTACGAAGATCGCGATACCTATGGCATGTACAAAACCAACCTCCTACGAGATGCCGGCTCTGAGGAACAGGGGCCTGGCCCCGACCTGATGGGGGCAGACACGCTCATTGGAAATGATGTTTATAACCATAATGAAGAAGACTTGGGAGATATTAAGGAAATCATGCTGGATGTTCGCAGCGGTAGAGTAAGTTATGCTGTTCTATCTTTTGGTGGCTTTCTTAGCATGGGAGAAAAACTGTTTGCGGTACCTTGGAATGCATTGACACTCGATACAGTAAATAAGCGCTTCGTACTAAACATAGAGAAAGAACGCTTGGAAAATGCACCAGGTTTTGACAAGGACAATTGGCCTAATATGGCCGACGAGTCTTGGGCAACAGAAATCCATTCTTTCTATGGAACTAAACCCTACGATTACGATACTATTCGGAGATAAAGTATCGACAAAGCTAATGTCCATATCCGAAACGAAGAGTGATGCGCGCCGAGCAAACAACGACATGTTAAAATTGGTCGTTGGGGGTGCCAAACCCTAAGGCGCGCATTGCGGTGAAAAAAGGTTTGTCGAAGCAACAAGGGTTTAAGGGTGGATTCTGCTGACCGCCATCGAATCCAAGGCTAAGTCCCAGCCGCATCGTACCCGCAGTGCGGCGTCTGAATTCGCTCACATCAGAACAGCCAAACTGGGTAGCTATAACTGCTAGGTATGAGGCAGAGAACGGCCAAAAGCAGCCCTATATGCCGAGGCGCTCTTTGCTGGCCGCTGCACCTGGCATCAACTGGATTGATCGACGACCTTAATCTGCGTCAGCCCCACCAGCTCAGCCTGCTCTAAAATCTCCTCCGGCGTCGCGTCCGCAGTGGGCATGATCAGGCTGTTCTCCCCATCCCCAAAATGCAGCTGTAGCAGGTGCATCGTCGCCTCATGTAAGGGCAGCTGAGGCTGCTTGAGTTCAAATATGTGTGTGCGGGGTTCGCCGTTGAACAAGTATTCCAGGGTGTAGTTGCACATGGTGAGATCCTTGTAATGGGACAAGTGCAGTAAGCGTTCAGCGATCACACCTTCCCATTGCAACTGCTGGCGCCGTTGATCGATCCCGCTATCATGCAGGGCGTAGATCACGAATGTAGATAACGCTATGCCAAGATTGTCATTCGCCGTCAGAATTTTGTTCGCATGCTGCCTTTTCATCGCAACCGCTAATCACATCCGTGCAGACGTTTCGCATGGATTGCTCTGGGACTACGGATACGGGCCTAGCGCTTACTTGGCTAGCCGTATTTTCTGGGGGGCGCTTACGTTTTTTGACCCGCTTGCAGCACTGCTACTTTTCATCAAACCAAGAGCCGGAATCGTGCTTACGGTAGCGATTATTTTGGTCGACGTAACTCATAACACTTTTTACGTCGCATTGAAGCAGCAGTGGCTGGAGCCGTTCTACCTGTCCCAGGTAGCTTTCCTTATCGTAGTATTCCTACTCTCACCCATCGCTTGGAATGGCCCTATTCGAGACGTAGCGCTCACCAATCCAGTCCGAGTGTGATTCGCTCCACTTATGAGGTAGAAGCTCTTCGATTTCACTCGCCCGCTGCGTCGGCAAGCGCGTCAGAACGTCTTTCAGATAAGCATACGGATCATGCCCGTTGAGCCGCGCCGATTGGATCAAACTCATGATCGCCGCCGCCCGTTTGCCACTGCGCAGCGAACCTGCGAACAACCAATTCGAGCGTCCAAGTGCCCACGGCCTTCTCTGATTTTCGACCGCGTTGTTATCGATGGGTACAGCGCCGTCTTCGAGATATCGAGTCAGTGCAGTCCAGCGCTTAAGGCTGTAATCAAGAGCTTTGGCGATAGCCGACCCTTCGGGCACAAGGTCGCGCTGGGCCATCATCCAGGTATGCAGTGCGTCGATAACGGGCGCCGTTTTTTCCTGCCGTATTCGCCAGCGATCTTCAACGGTCATCTCCCGCGCTTGCCGTTCAATTTCGTACAACCCGCCAATTGAGTGCAGCGCCTGCTCGGCCAGTTGGCTTTTGTTCGTCGCGTGCAGATCGAAAAACTTGCGGCGGGCGTGGGCCATGCAGCCGATTTCGGTGATGCCTTGTTGGAAGCTTGCTTTGTAGCCGGCGAAATCGTCGCAAACCAGCTTGCCATTCCACTGGCCAAGAAAGTTGCGTGCATGTTCGCCCGCACGGCTTGGGCTGAAGTCGTAAAGCACAGCTTTGAGTGCCGAAAAAGGCGTGGTGCAGTAGGCCCAGACGTAAGCACGGTGGGTTTTCCTCTCGCCCGGTGCGAGCATCTGCACCGGCGTTTCGTCAGCGTGGATCACGCCTTGAGCAAGCACTGTTTCGCGCAGCGCATCGACCAAGGGCTGGAGCTGTACACCGGTTTGGCCAACCCATTGCGCCAGTGTCGAGCGGGCGATAGCCAGGCCGGCGCGGCCAAAGATTTTCTCTTGGCGATACAGCGGCAAATGGTCGGCGAATTTGGCCACCATCACGTGAGCCAGCAGCCCTGCGGTCGGGATGCCCTTGTCGATTACCTGGGCCGGAACCGGTGCCTGAGTCAGCGTTTCACACTCGCGGCAGACCCATTTCCCGCGCACATGCTGCTCCACGCTGAACATGCCCGGCGTGTAATCCAGCTTCTCGCTGACGTCCTCGCCGATCCGCTGGAGCTGGCAGCCGCAGGCGCATTGGGTGTTGTCTGGTTCGTGATAAATCACGGTGCGCGGAAACTGCGCAGGCAAAGGAACACGCTTTGGCTGCTTGCGTGGCTCGGCTGGCGCAGCCGGCGGATTCAACGCCTTCAGCTCGGCTTCAATGGCCGCGATGTCGGTGTCGAGCAGGTCGTCGAGCAGGCTGCCTTGAGCAGGGCTCAATTGTTCACTGCGCTTGGCAAACTTGTTCCGTTTGAACCAGGCGATTTCGTGGGTGAGTTGCTCGATGATGGTTTGGTCGCGATCGTTCTTCTTGCCCATCCTGTCGACTTGCAGCCCGAGAGAATCAACCTGCGACAGCAACTGCGCCGCGAGGGCACGCAGTTGGTCGGGGGACATTTGGTCGAGGTTGGGTGAGGACGTCATGCCGCGAACTTTGCCAGAGCAGGCCGTTCGCGGCGATAGACCAATGGGCTAATGGCGGGTGTTAAAGCAGTGTGATTGCACCGCCAGCCCCAACGCGTTGCCAAGGTAGGCCGAGCACCAAGGCCTGAAGTTGCTCAGTATCCAGCTCCATCTCGCAGCCTTGTCGAATGCCTGGCCAGTGAAACTTGCCTTGATTCAACCTGCGAGCAGCCAGCCAGACGCCAATCCCGTCATGCACCAGCACTTTCATACGAGTGGCGCGGCGGTTCGCGAACAGATAAGCGCAGTGCGGCTTCGCCGCACCGAACACCGCAATCACCCTGGCCAGCGCAGTTTCAGTGCCGGCACGCATATCCATGGGCTCGGTGGCGAGCCAGATGGCATCGACGCGAATCATTGCGCGAGTCCACGGACAAAGCGGGCGCAGCCTTCAGGATCGGAAGTTGGCCATTTCACTGTGATCGATTGCTCGCCAAGCGGCAGCTCAATAATCGCCAACGCTTCCGCCTGCCGTTTGGGCGTAGCTCTCAACGGAACAAAAGCCGGCAACGCCGCTGGCGGCTGGTCTCGGTAAAGTGGTAGCCACTTGCGGATAACGTTGGCGTTGATGCCGTGGCTGATGGCAACGCTAGATAGGGTTGCGCCCGGTTGCAGGCATTCCTGAACAACCTGGGCCTTGAAGGGTTTCGGATAAGAGCTTCGTTGGCGCATGGAAATCCTGACGTTAAGGGCTATCGCGTCCGCTTAAAAATACGCGGACACCATCGCCCTTAATGCTGGAGTTCGGAAGGTGTGTTCGCCGGCCCCTTACCAAGTGCAGGCGACTATCATGACTTATCCGTCAGCTTTTAGCTCAACTGCAGACCCGAGATTGGTCATCAAGGAGCTATAGATACGCCTCGGTATGTATGCCTGCACTTGCACGTCTGGGAGCCGTCAGTTCATGGCGTTGAACTCTCCTGTCATGGCTACCGTCTAGCGCATAGGTGAGCACAGAAACTACGCCTTAAATCCCTGACGTTAATGGAGATTGCCATGGCAGGCCGCGCACGTTTGAATGACTTAAACGACACCCTTCTCGGCCCTATCGCTAAAACTGTTGATTGCGACGTACTCATCACTCCCATTACACCCGGTGCCTTTCAGGTGCAGGTGCTATCGCCAGTGCCAGATGACCTACACAAGGCTCATTGCTTGACCATTAACCTTTCTTCAGGTGAGCGCTTGAACGGCACGGTGCCTCACGCGCGCAAAGTGGAGAACGCTGATTTGGAGTTGCAGATCGATGTATGAAAATCCATTGCCGTAGCCAGGTTTCGGAGATCCTTTAATGAGCAAATCGCATGCTGTGACAGCTACCGTTCAAATCCTGATGTTTGAACGCAACGAATGGGTTCCCAACAACCCGCGCCTGCCGGTGCTCGTTTACCCCAACGCGATTGCTGTTCAAGGCAGCGACCCAGCTGCGCTGTTCGAAAAAATCTTTAGCGCCAATGGCTGGCCGCCGCAATGGCGATACGGGGTTTATAGCTACCATCACTACCATACCGAAGGTCATGAAGTGCTTGGCATCGCCAGCGGCCAGGCCCGGTTGATGCTGGGCGGCCCGGATGGCCATGTACTTGAAGTCAGTTCAGGCGACGTATTGCTACTGCCTGCCGGCACCGGCCATTGCAATTTAGACTCCAGCGAAGACTTTCTGGTCGTCGGTGCTTATCCGCCGGGTCAGCATGCCGATATCTGCCGCGAGGCGCCAACCAAGGCCCAACTGGCAAGCATCGACACACTGCCGTTTCCCGAGCAAGACCCGGTGCAAGGCTTGCAGGGCGCCGTACACCAGTATTGGGTTGGCCAGTGTTGAAAGGCTGCGGTCAATCACAAGCGGCACGAACCTTTCCGCTGAAAACTCTGAAGCCATAGGTGTTGTAGATGAGCGTCACCGGTATCAGCACCGCGAAACCGACCAACATGAAAACCTGACTGTTCGGACTGGAGGCGGCAGCTTGCAAGGTCAGGTGCGGCGGGACAATCAACGGATATAGCGCTGCGATCATCAATGCGAACGCCAAAACGAAGATCCCCAATGCTGCGAACAGCGGCAGATACTGCCGGCGGCTTCGAAAACCCAAAATGAAGCCGATCAGCAGTGCAATGAGCAGTGTTGCGGCCGGCAGCCAGACAAGAAGATTGGAAAGCCGATACGCATATTGAGTGTCCAGTGTCGCTGTCCAGATAACCAACACGGCCAGAAGCACCAGGGTTACGATGGCCAGCACCCTCGCCTGTCGACCTGATCGCCGTTGCAGATCTTCGACAGTGCGCCAATACAGCCAGCAGGCGCCCAACCACGTGTAGCCCGACACGAGCACCGCACCACAATACAACGGAAACAGACCTGACCACTCCCAGCCGTCCCCGCTGTACTGACCGCCCTGATTAGGCAAGCCTTCTACAAGCGTGCCCAACACAATCCCCTGAGTTGCCCCGGCTAGCAGCGAACCGACCAGTAGCAAGCCATCGACCATGCGCTTGATACGATAGCTGGGCGAGTAGTCTCGAAATTCCAGCGCTACCGCGCGAAGAATCAACGCCAAAAACATCGCGATAAACGGCAGATAAAGCGCCGGCAGCAAGGTGGCGTAAGCCAGCGGAAACAACGCCAGCAGACCACCGCCTCCCAGCACGAGCCAGGTTTCATTGGCGTCCCAGATCGGCAAGATGGTCACGGCCATGGCCCGACGATCCTTGCCGCAACGAGTCAGCCCCATCAGCACCCCGACACCCAGATCAGTGCCGTCCAACAGCACGTAGTTCAATACCGAGAACGCCAGGGCCGCAGCGGACAGCAGGACTATCCAGTCATTCTCCAACATGGATGTATTCCCTCAAGGTTTACCCGTCTCGTCAGCCAGAGTAGGTTGCGGCCCGGGCTCGCCCTCGTGAGGAGGCTCACGCAGTAGTCGCAACAGCACCCATAGACCCACGCCGAAGATCACCAGATAAATCGACAGTATTGTCCACGTCGCCCCTACTACCTGCCGTCGAGACACCGAAGACAGGCTGTCAGCCGTGCGCAGCAATCCATAAACGGTGAAGGGTTGGCGTCCGACCTCGGTCACCACCCAGCCGCTCAACATCGCCAGAAATCCTGCCGGGGCCATCAACACACTGCCTCGGAGCATCCAGCGCGCGGTGTACAAGCGGTGACGCCAGCGCAACACCACGCTGATCAGGCCCTGCCCCAGCATCAACAAGCCCAGGCCGACCATCAAACGAAAAGCGAAGAACACCGCTGGCACAGGCGGTATGTCCTGCGGCGGGAATTCGTCCAGGGCGGCGATGGTGCTACTCAAGTCATGCCGCAAGTACAGCGACGCGATGCGCGGAATCGCCACTTCCCAATGGTTGCGCCGCTCAGTCATGTCTGGAAGGGCGAATAAGCGCAACGGCTCCCCTGCACCTTCCGCCGGTCGCGTCCAGGAGCCTTCGATGGCGGCGACCTTTTGTGGCTGTACTTCCAGGCTGTGCTCACCATGCAGATCTCCCACCACGATTTGCACAGGTATGAGCAACACAAGCACCCACAGCGCCATGGAGTATGCAAGCCGGGCTCGCGGGTTCTCGGGCTCACGTAACAGCTGCCAGGCGCTGACACCTGCCACCAGCGTGGCGCTGCCGATCAGCGTGGCCAACGTCATATGCACAAACCGGTATGGGAACGACGGATTGAAAATGATTGCCCACCAGTTTTCGGCAATGAAGCGGCCATCGGTGCCAATGGAGTAACCGGCGGGTGTCTGCATCCAGGAATTGGCCGACAAAATCCAGAACGCGCTGATCAGCGATCCGAGGGCTACCGCGCAGGTAGCAAAGAAATGCAGACGAGGGCCAACTTTTTTCAATCCGAATAACATGATGCCAAGAAAACCAGCTTCCAGGAAAAATGCCGCCTGCACTTCGTAGAACATCAATGGGCCGAGAATATCTCCTGCCTGCGTCGAAAGCCGCGACCAATTTAGCCCGAACTGGTATTCCAGAATCAGACCCGAGGCAGTGCCTACCGCAACGTTGAGGGCAAACACTTTTAGCCAGTAAAGGTAGACGTCCAGGTAGATCCTTCGCCCGCGCCAAAGCCACAGTGCTTCGAGCACCACCAGAAAGTTGGCCAAGCCGATGGTGAAGGCCGCCAGCACGATATGAAAACTGATGGTGATCGCGAACTGGGCACGCGCCGCCATCAGCGCAGAATCAACCGCGTCCATGCTGAACACGCACCGTTAGCCAATGAGCGTAGGAATCAGCTATTAGCAGCGAGCGATGGCTAGGAAGATAGCCGAAGGTGTTGGCGGGAAGAGGCATGGTACATGTCCGATGCGGTATTGGTCGGTTGACTCTCTTGGGCGTCAATGATTCCGAAAGTCAAAGAGTCGAAATCTTCCTCTCTGGGCAGGTAGAATCATTCGGGAGGCATCGGCCAAAAATGGGCGACTGGTTTTAATGCTTCCCTCACGATATGTGTTCATGTTTTTAGATCATACGATGCAAAACGATAAACAGAGAGTCCGCCCTGCCAGCCACTTCAGGGACGAGCTGATTGGGCTGCAGCTGGCAAGGTTAACAAATAGACAATAGCTTTCCCTGCTGAACTTACCTCATTCCGCTCGTAAAATTTCCACGAGTCAATGTTCTCGCCGAGACTTCAACTATTGGCATACGCCTTGCTTTTTCAGGTAGACGCGGAAACGAGAATGGAGATGATTATGGCGTTGGAAGCGGCAGTGGCTCTTCCTATGGCTGTATTAGCAGCACCTGCGATAGTGATGGCAGCGTTAGCGTTAGGAGCAGTAGCCACATCGGCAATGGTCATAGCGATGGGCTTTGCGGATCACGTCAATCAGGATATTGATCTTCTGGGTGCTCTAGCACCAATTCATGTGATGTTCCTGGTGCTTATACAAACAGGAAGCCTAGCGGTGATCACGGAGTTGATGCAGCATGTGAACCTGATGATGATCATGGCCGCCTTATAGGCCTCAGTCTCCCCCAATATAGGGTATTCCTGGCCCCCGAAGCCGGTTTTTTGTTTTTCTTTTTTAAAACGTCGTTTGGATTACTAGAAAGAACAACACACGCCACGCTCTAATGGTGAGAGTTAGCTAATGATTTTCACAGCGGCAGCACGAATCAGGATTTTTTCCTGGTGAAAACGCTCTTCAAGATCGCGTTTGTAGCTTTGCCACCAAAGCCGATCAACAGCTTCAACCATGACCTCATAAACGATGATGTCGTCCTCTGATCTTTCGTTGCCTTCCAGTAACGAGATACCTTTCGCCGGATTGCGAGTGAACGCCGTCACTCCTCCAAACTGTTCGGCCAACTGCTCCCGTACACGGCGAAAAAGCTCGACGGGCTGAGGCGTGCCATCGTTCGTGTTGAGCGGCAAAAAAATCTCGATCAGGTGCATTTGGATAACCTCGACATCTTAGGAGGTCGTTTCGTGAACAAGGCAGATGCCTGTTCATAGGATCACTTGTGTCGCCTCTCGGGTGAAAATTTCAATGGTCTTGGGGCCAATCCCTTCGAAAGCGGTAGAGCGATTCTTAAAATCCTGGCGATCGGCACTCGCCTCTACAATATTACTCGCCCCCCCAAACATATTCGTTGCTGGGTTTGTGAGCCAAGGCTCGGATCTTAGTATTGGCCGGCAATATCGAAATCAAGCCCCGAAAGACTCGGGGCTTGATGGTGTCAGACGGCATCAGGGTTTGCGGCCTCCACCTCCGCTCATCCCACCATCCTTGCGTCCCATATCAGAGGATTTATCGCGGTCATCGGCAAGGTTGCTGCCGCGTCCGCTTCCTTGCCCACCGCTGGACGATTGATCAGCCTTGTTGGCCTGTTGTCCGCCTGCGGCCTGGCCACCTTTTTGGCCTGGTTTGGACATGTTTTCTTTATCGTCGGCAAATTCGCCTCCGCGATTCGTACCCTGCCCGCCTCCAGACATGCGATCGCTCTCTCGGGATTGTTGTCCGCCGGAAGCTTGACCACCTTTTTGGCCTGCTTCAGTCTCGCGTTGTGGATCGTTGGCAAAATTTCCGCCAGAGGCTTCTCCACCTTTTTTACCGGCTTCAGAGGCCTTGTCACGGTCATTAGAAAAATTGCCTGGATTTTTGTTTCCTGTATTGGCCATTTTTGTACACCTCTACATCATTAGTACGAGCATGGGCTCGTCTAATTCGGAGGACGCGCAAAACAGAAAGTTTGAATGAAGATATCGGGCTCGCGACGAGTGGATTAGGGTATTTGGTTCCATTGAAAATGCGCGCATTCGACTGACGGCGTATCACCGTCCATCGACGGAGCCTTACGCCGGCTTTCATACCAAAGGTTCGATATTTACTAGACTTAATAACTCCTAGGAGCCCTCCACGCATCACACTCTGGAGGTCAATCGATGACTGAACACATCGTGCATTTTCATTGCCAGATCGATCAGGGAACGACTGAGCGCTTCCGGGACTGTTGCCTCGAAGCCATCGATCAAGGCGCCACCTCCTTGCTCCTCAATCTTTCTACAAGCGGGGGTAGCACTAACTTTGGCTTCACCCTCTACACGTTCCTTAAGTCATTGCCGGTACCGCTATGCGCGATCAACGCGGGCAACATCGAATCAATGGGCATCATTATGTTTTTGGCGGCAGGCCGACGTATCACCTCGCCCCACTCACGCTTCCTGATTCACCCGATGAACTGGTATTTCAGCCAAAAATCAGTTGATCATCAGCGTCTGCGTGAATACCTGTCGAGCCTCGACAATGACCTCGCGCGTTACGTGCAAATTTTCACACTCGAAACTGCTGATGCAGAGACCAAACTCGATATTTTTCATTGCCTTTCAGCGGAAGAAAAAGTCATCGCGGCACACGAATCCCTGGCCTATGGCATTGCTCATGAGATGAAGCAAATGATGTTCGCTGATGATGTCAAACATTGGAAAGTCAGCGGTGGCTGAGCCTAGCCCGCTCCGCAATATATCCGTACCCGCTTACCATTATCCCTTGGCATAGCCGCCTTGGCTGCTCGCGGCGCGGCAGCGCTGACAGCTTCCTTGATATCGAGCAGGCAGAATTCCTGATCATCTTCATCACCCACCCCCAGCAGCAACGCGTAACGCTTTAATCCAAGCGAACTGCAGCCTTTTACCCAGTACGCCGAGTGGAGCATTTCGACGTTGTCATCCTTTGACCTGCCCTTAAGAGCGGTCACTAACGCATGGATTTGAGGTGTGGAGCAAAGCATCTTAAGAGCGTCACGTTCTGATCTCGAAAGTGACCAAAAACGCTTTCCGAGCGGGATGGTTGGCCGAGTGTCCTCAATGCGCTCCTGAGCCAGATGTTTCCACGTCCTCTGCGCTGCACTTCGCATACCTGCCTTCACTTGAACAGGTCGAGGTGGTTCTTCAGCTACATCGTCTTCGAACGCCTGCTCATACCCACGCATCATTTCTTCAAGCATTCGTGCAGTCGCAACGCCGGGCAAATCCGAGCCTCGAGCCTCGAGCTGCGGTTGCCAACGACAACGCCAACCTGACCAAGTCGTGCACAGGATTGCCGATAACGGTCTGATCAAGGTCACGAATATGTATGTCGATTCGGCCCTTCAGATCACCAGTGGGCCCGAGGTTACCTGCAGACAGTCTCCGCAGATCCAAACAGCGGGCCCACCTGGAAGACGCCTGCCTGACTGACTATGCAGCCACTCGTAAAATTGACACCGTGCTACGCTTTGATTTGGTCGAATCGAAATAAAGGGACTCCCATCGAAAGATCCTTCTCAGACGTTCGAGAGTGGCCATGAAGCAGATCCTAATCAGTGGTATCACCCTAGCGATAATCGGCACGATGACGTTTGGACTGCTCCAATGGAGAGCTGTCGAAAAGCAGAATCAAGACATGTCGTGTAATGAAGCTAAGTACGCCCTAAAAGGAGTGGAAATTCGAGCGCGAGCGTTGGCTGCCGGGATGACCGTAGAGGCATACGCTAACGCTGAAGAAGAGGAAGTGACGAAACTAATCAGTGCTCTCGAAGGCGCTAATAGCGATGCTGATATTGATTCGGTCATAGAAAGTCACGCTGCCGCCATAAAAGCGGAGGACGCCGCTGTTGAAGCTGAGGTTGACGCTCGAGGCGATCAAGCATTCCTCGAGCAACGGTTAAAGAAACAGCGGATCCCCGTCGATGTTAAACAACAGCTCGAACGCGCCGCAAAGGCAGTCAGTCTCACTTGTAGTTAGTGCTCAATGATTTCAGGCCCACTGCACTCAAAGTTACCCTTGTTCCGTCTCCAAAGCACTCATCCGAGTCAACTAAACAAAGCCCTCGAAGGTCTCTTTTTGTGCTCAAACCAAGCTCACTTGGCCAGCCAGGACTCGACAGTGTCGGAACCGTATTTCGCTTTCCATTCCTTCAGCGTTTTGTGGTTGCCGCCTTTGGTTTCCACGACTTCGCCAGATTCTGGATTTTTGTAAACCTTCACTTGGCGTGGCTTGCGGCTGCCGGCTTTTTGCTCAGAAGCTGGCGCGCGACGACCAGCCTTAGGGTCAAGCAAGTTGATCACGTTCAGCAGGCTATAGCCGTACTCGGCGAGCAAAGCGCGCAGCTTTGTTTCAAATTCAATTTCTTTCTTCAGGCCAGCATCGCCTTTCAGCGTTTCGAGAGCTTCGAGCTGCTCTGCTAGGTGTTTTTCGAGCTGACGGAATTCGGCGAGCTTGGACATGGGAAATCTCTATGTGATTAGTCTCCTAACGTTACACCAAAAACTCCGATTTGCATGAAGTAAGCGTGTTTACTTTGCTCATTAATTCGCATCCATTACGGGATTCGCACTTGCGCAAACTTCCCTCAATCAACATTTGGCGATGAGAGAAGGTTCGTAAAACCGCAACGAAACATTGGTGCAATGGCGCCGTCTCTGAAACAAGTTTGCGGAACGGAACTGGGAGCCAAGGTGTCATTTGTATTAGACACCTTGGTGTCGCCGATCCTGTTGAGATAGAGAGGTCGTTTTTATGAACAATATCATCTACATCGTTGGTGCAGTTGTGATCGTCCTAGTTATCCTGTCGTTTGTCGGTCTTGTATAGCCTGAGCTGCTAATCACATCACTGAATCACCGGTTTGGCGCTAACAGCCTTTGAAGTGCCAGGGCGAATTCCCGAAGATGCCTCTTTGAGACGCCCCAAGCGCTGCCACCTGAGAACCGTTCTGGTGGTGGCAGTTGCGTGAGGATGAAATAGATCAGCTTCGCCCCGCATGACTTCACTGGCTCCGCCACACGGCTGCCACATTCGACGCACCGCTGCGCGATATGAAGGACCTGCAGGCAGATTTACGGCATAACAGTCTGAGTACAACGCAGAACACTTACTACAACCCACTTGATGAGCAGCGAGCCAAATCGGTCAAAGGTCTCAAAATGAAGAGATAGATGCACGTTTTAGCTAGCCTCGCAGCACCGATGTTCAGGCTACAACCTCAAAGAAAAACGACGAACTCTACATTAAAACCGAAAGCGCGGTCCCTTCATCTCTGGCCCCGCTATTTTCGTCCATTGTGTGCTCATAGCGCGTGCCGCAGCCTGAGTAATGCGCGGCAACGCGGTCAAGCGCAGCGTTATCGGCATGCCGGCGTCACGCGTGACGACATGGCGGGATGCTCTCGCTTAAGCTCAGTAGGGAAGGCAGCAGATCTGCTCTCGCATCGCGATTCCTCCATAGGAAGGAACAGCGTAGCAATGCAAAATGTTTGAACAGGTATGGGGCGCAATTAAGGGAGAGTGCCATAGATTTAGAAAGCTTTGAGAGACTGCTTTTGGCCGATTTTTGCCCGTCGCCACCGTCTGCTTTGGGTCCAGGCTGTGTGAAAACGCGCTAAATACGTCGAAAACGGTGAGTCGCGAGGATTGCCTGTGGAATCAGCGGACGGAAGCGCGAATCACCTATGTCAGCTACATAGACGTTCGTAATGCCGTTTGGGCCGCGTCAGCGGCCCAAACGGCATTACGAACGGGCGAGCCAAGCGGCTGGATTCACGCCCTGATCGCCTCAAGCAGTCCTGTGATGCCGAAGATCCTCATCATTCGTTTGAGGTTGTAGGCGAGCACATGAAGGCTCATCTCAGTGCTTACCCTCGGCAGGGTTTTGGTCAGGAAGTGGGTACTTCCCATCCAGAACTTGAGCGTTCCAAAAGGATGTTCAACGGTCTGTCGACGAACCCTCATCATCGCTGGATCATGCTCTAGTCGAGCCTGCATCGCGTCGACTACAGCCTCATGTTCCCAGCGCTTCACACGGCGCTCCTTACCCGTCGTACATTGCTTTTGCATTGCGCAGGACTGGCAGCCCGAGAAGTAATAACAATGCAATAACATGCCGTCTTCCATCGACGAATGCCGCCTGGTGAGTAACTGCCCCGCAGGGCATCGATACTCGTCCGACGCAATAAGATAGATGAAATCCTGCTTGCCGAATCTGCCTTCGGCTTTGCTGCCCGATGTCAGGGGTTTCGGCACGAAAGTAGTGATGCCGGCTTGCTCGCAAGCAAGGATTTCCAGACCTTTGTAATAGCCTCGATCAGCCACCACCGTTAGCAATTCAGCCCCGATTTCTTCACGCGCTTGGTTCGCCATATTGCTCAGCTGCCCGCGATCATTACCAACGTTGGTCACCTCATGGGCAATGATCAGGTGGTGTTTGTCGTCGACAGCTGTTTGTACGTTGTAGCCAACCGTTCCGGTGCCTCGGCCGCTCGTAGCCATTGAGCGTGCATCTGGGTCTGTGAGGGAGATCTGCTGGTCTGGACTGTCGTGGAGCTGCACCTCGATTTCCTTGAGTTTCTGCATCTGCTTTTTCAGTGTTTCTATCTTTTCTTTCAGTCGCTCTGCTTTGGTCTCGGCCACTTCGGGCGTTGCCCGATCCGCCGAATCCATCGCCGCCAGATAGCGATCAATGCTCTGCTCGATCTGCTGCATGCGTACCTTCACCTTGCCCTGAGTGAAGTTGCGGTCGCGATTATTGACGGCTTTGAATTTGCTGCCGTCGATGGCGATGATCGACTGAGAGAAGAGATTGAGGTTGCGGCAAAGAACTACGAACTGGCGGCATACGTTGCGAATGGCTTTGCCGTTGTTCTTGCGAAAGTCGGCAATGGTTTTGAAGTCCGGAGCCAAACGCCCCGTTAGCCACATCAACTCGACGTTGCGCTCGGCCTCACGCTCAAGCCGGCGGCTGGACTGAATCCGATTGAGGTAGCCGTAGATATAGATCTTCAGCAACACCGCTGGGTGGTAGGCCGGACGACCCGTTGCGGCAGGATCGACGCCCTCAAAACCAAGTGCGCCCAGGTCGAGTTCATCGACGAAAACATCGACCACGCGCACTGGATTTTCTTCGGCTACGTAATCGTCCAGACACTCCGGCAGCAAGGTGACTTGCGTCCGAGCCTCACCTTCAATAAATCGCTTCATGATCGCCCCCGCTACGATCTCAACGATCAGAAGATTAGACAATTGCGGGAGTTTTCACACAGCCTGGACCCAAAGCTGACGGTGGCGACAGACAGAAATCGGCCAATAGCAGTCGTTGGAACGAGCAATGACAAATGATTGGCTATGCTTCATCTGCTGCCGCGAACTGGTCGAGCAGACTGCACTTTTTGTCCTCAACGTATAACTCCCTTCAGCGTCCACTAAAATTTAAGGCGTCATCTCCCATTTAGGGGCTATCAAGAGTTGTATGGCTGGTTGTTGTAGCGATCGAGGAGCTGGCGTGAAATCGCCGCGAGTGTGGCGAGGACGATTTTATCCATAACGATGGAGATGAAACTGTGAAACAACTCATCCAGCTCCTGACAGTCCCTGCAGCCTGCATTGTGCTGACACTACCCAGCTTGACTGCTGCGCAGGAGAGCCCCGTTATTCCCACGTCGATCAGCACACCGGACAAAGTCGAGACGCGCATCGGCGCGCTCGACTTCAAGGACGGCATGCCGAGCAAGCAGACCATCGACAAGGTCTATGACAATCTGGACTTCACGCGCGCGTTCGAGGCGTTTGTGAACACCTACCAGGGCGTGAACATGGCCGCCATCCGCAAGGGCTTTCTGAGCATCGCGGTAAAAGACAACGAAGTAATCATCTGGTCCGAACTGATGGATGCCAAGTTGCTGTTTCTGACGACCAACGCCGATACCGTCTATTTCGGGAGCTTCATAGACATCTCAAAGGGCCCGATGGTGGTCGAGACACCGCCCAAGGCGCTGGGCACCTTCGACGATATTTGGTGGCGTTGGATCATTGATTTCGGCTTGCCCGGACCCGACCGCGGCGAAGGCGGGAAATACCTCATCCTGCCGCCGGGGTATGACGGTCCGCTGCCCGAGGGCGGATTCTATATCGCTCGCTCCCGCACCAACCGCGTGCTGCTCTTGGGCCGCTCGTTCATGGAGAAAAACGATCCGAAGCCCGCGGTCGAATTGATCAAGAAGACGACCAGAATCTATCCCTATGAAGCGGGTGGCGAGGGCACGAGCATCGCCGAGTTCCTGAGCGGTAAAGCTAAACTTGGCAAAATCACCCCCCCGCCGCCGCCTGTGTTCCACGAAGGCAGCGGCAAGGTAATGAACACCATTCCACCCAGCGATTTCAGCTACTACGAGATGCTTAACGAGGTGGTGCAACAGGAGCCTGCAACTGCGCTCGACCCGGAATTGATGGGACCGGTGGCCGCCATCGGCATCATCAAAGGCAAGCCGTTCAATCCCGATGCGCGGATAAAGAAGATTCTCACCGAGGCGGTGGCGCTCGCCAATGCCACCTCGCGCACCCTGTTTACGGCGCCTCGCGACCCAGCTTGGTACTACTATCCCGGATCGGGTTGGCAGAACATGCTGTTCTCCTCCGGCTACGAGTTCGAGACGCCGGTCCCGGAAATTACGCCCGAGGGCGTCAAGCCCTACCCGCCCACCGGCTACCGCCAGTTGGACGCGCGAACGTCTTTCTTCTACGGCGTCACCGGCATCACGCCCGCGATGGCCATGCGCGTGGCGGGCATCGGCTCGACCTACCTGTGGACGATGGTCGATGCCGACAAGCAGTACTTCGACGGCGCCAAGACCTACAAGGTGACGCTGCCGAAGGACATTCCGCAGGCGAATTTCTGGTCGTGGACGCTCTACGACACCATGACGCGCTCGATGCTCGACACGCCGCAGCGCTACCCGCGTGCGGGCAGCCAGAGCTATCCGTCCCCCGCCGCCGAAGCGGATACCGACGGCTCCACGACAGTTTACTTCAGTCCCACCCAGCCTACGGGTGTCAAACGGGGCAACTGGATTCAGACCATGCCGGGTAAGGGCTATTTCCCGATGCTGCGGCTCTACAGCCCGCTTCCACCGTTCTTCGCCAAGACCTGGCGGCCGAGCGAGGTCGAGGTGGTGAAATAGGCAGCTCAACAAAGACGCACTGAAAGGAATCAACCAATGAAAATAACTAATCGCACTTTCATTAACGGGGTGTTGGCTGCCGTGCTCGTCGCCACCGTCATCATCGTCGCGGGTGAAGCTACAGCCCAGACATCCTCCGCAATCCCTCCGGCAATCACCACGCCCGACCAGATCCAGACGAGTCTCGGCACGCTCGAGTTCAAAGACGGCGCGCCGAGCAAAGAGACCGTCGCCAAGATCTACGACAACCTCGACCTGATGCACGGCGTCGAGGCGTTCGTGAACGCTTACCAAGGCGCGTCGGTGGCGGCCATCTTCAAAGGCTTCAACGAGGCCGGCGTTCCGGACAACACTGCCCTGATCTGGTCGGAGCTGATGGACTCAAAGTCCCTGTTCCTAACTGCCAATGCAGACACCATCTATTTCTGGGTCAATCTGGATGTCACCAATGGACCACTGGTGGTCGAGACGCCTCCGATGTCACTCGGCGTCATCGACGACATCTGGTTCCGCTGGGTGACCGACATCGGACTGCCAGGGCCCGACCGAGGCGAGGGCGGGAGATATCTACTGGTGCCGCCTGACTACAAAGGCATACTTCCGGAGAACGGTTACTTCGTGAACAGGCTGCGCACGAACCGAGCGACGATGTTAGGCCGGTCATTCCTCGAGAACGATGACCCCAAGCCTGCGGTTGCACTCATCAAGAGGACGCTCAAGGTCTACCCTTATGTACCGGGCGGCTACGGCACGAGCATTGGCTCGGCACTTGAAGGTAAAGCCACGCTGCTGCGCACCCCGGAGCACAAACTGGAATGGTCCTTCCTCAAGCCCCCGCCGCCGGTGAAGTTCACCGAAGGCAGCGGCAAGGTCATGACCACCATTCCGCCGAGCGACTTCAGCTACTTCGAAATGATCAATGATCTGGTCCAGAAGGAGCCGGAGGGTTCCTTCGATCCGGAGATCATGGGTTCGCTGGCCGCAATCGGCATCGTCAAGGGCAAGCCTTTCAATCCGGATACGCGGATGAAGAAAATCCTGACCGATGCGGCGGCCATCGGATCGGCCACGGGCCGAACCCTGGGCTGGAATGCGCGCCCATCCGAGGGATGGTTTTACTATCCCGGCTCCGCCTGGACGAACATGCTCTTTGCCGGCGGTTACAACTTCGAAACGCCGCCGCCACAGGTCAGCGCGGACGGCACCATCACACCCTACCCGCCCACCGGTTATCGCATGCTCAACGCGCGCACGGGGTTCTTCTTCTACGCCACCGGCATCACCCCAGCGATGGTTATGCGGCTGACGGGCATCGGCTCGCAATACCTCGCCGCGTTTGTGGATTCCAAGGGCGATTACTTCGATGGGAGCAAGACCTACAAGATGACGCTCCCGCCGAAGATCCCGGCGGAGAAGTTCTGGTCCCTGACACTCTACGACAATCAGAGCCGCTCGATGCTCGATACGCCGCAGCGCTACCCGCGCGCGGGCAGCCAGAGTTATCCGACGCCCGCCGCCGTGGCGAACTCCGATGGCTCCACGACCGTGTACTTCGCCCCGAGTAAGCCAGCAGAGGTCAGCGACGGCAACTGGATACAGACCGTTCCGGGTAAAGGCTGGAGCACGATCCTGCGCTTCTACAGCCCGCTCGAACCGTTCTTCACAAAGCAGTGGCGGCCGACTGAGATCGAACTCGTGAAGTGAGCAAACCAATCAATGACCGAAAGGACACCACCATGAAAACAAAAACGATCTTCACCACCGCACTCGCTACTTGCTCAACTCACCCATGTTGCCGCAGTTCAAGCGCGATGCTGAGGGCGGGCTGACTTTGCTGATCCAGAACGAATCCCCTGGCAAGGACAAGGTAAGCAACTGGCTGCCTGCGCCGAAAGGTCCGTTCATGATGGCCATGCATCTTTACTGGCCGAAAGAAGAAGTCGTGGATGGCAAGTGGACCCAGCCTCCGCTTCGTCATTCGTGATGAATTGACCGCCAGCAGAAATTAGCGACGCAGTTGTTTCTGGCGGTGAATGATCGCTATTGGCCGTTTTCTACAGGTCGCGACAGGCCGGTTTGGGTCGTTTTCAGCCGGTCGCGATAGGCAGTAATCGGCCAGTAGCGGTCATTGAGTGCCTACAAAAAAGCCAAGGCGACTCACACAAATGCAATGGTCGCGGTAGGATTCGGCTCGTTCCGTTACCAGACGCACCGACGACGCTCGCGCATTCAACTTGTGGGCCTGGCGACGCTGGAAAAAATCGCGGATCGGCTCGAACGCTTCTATCGAGTGTTGCTCCGTAGAAAGCTGAAAACCGTGCTGCAAAACGTCATTGAAGGCCCAATGCGAGTGCTCAAACGCCCCCGTGCCGAATGTATCGAGGAAGCTGAGGCCCTATTGCACAAGGTCGGCCTGTACGATCGCCGCGACTATTACCCCGCGCACCTGTCCGGTGGCCAGCAGCAGCGCGTGGCTATCGCCCGCGCGCTGGCGATGAATCCACAAGTCATGTTGTTCGACGAACCGACCTCGGCCCTTGATCCTGAACTGGTTGGCGAGGTGTTGCGCGTGATGCGCTCCCTGGCCGAAGAAGGCCGCACCATGCTGGTGGTCACCCACGAAATGGGTTTTGCCCGCCACGTATCCAATCGGGTGGTGTTCATGCACGGCGGCCTGATCGATGTGCAGGGTACGCCGACGGAACTATTCGAAGGCTTGCCCACCGAACGCTTTCGGCAATTCGTCTCTAGCCATAACGATAGAAGTGCCGAGTAAGTATTGCCCATGGTGCGCGTCTTGGAGCGCACTATGCCAGTCCGCTTCAGACCGGGCGAGGAGCGAAGGCGCGCGGACGATTACCGCTGGAGCAAGTCATTGGTCAGCCCCATCTCCATTTTTTTCTGCAGTGGAAACCGAAGCCGATTTTTTCCACGCAAAAAAAAGCGCTACTCAATGAGTGGCGCTTTTTCTATATTTTGAGCGGGAAACGAGACTCGCATCTAGCGTCCGACCCATTGAAATCTAAGGGTTTTCTTTCATTCATGAAGCAGGAACAGACTTGATTCTGGACTTGTTTTCAGGGTGTATCAAGAGCAAAAAAAGAGTGAATCCAAGCCACGCTATTGGATTCTACCTATAGGCAATTGACGATTGCGGCAACAAGGCCAGCTTTGAACTGGTGTCATCGAGATTGCCTGCATGGCTTATGCTCGGCGCAAGTTCTTCAAACTGTAATATAAAAAACCTTAGCCGCTATGCGGCAAGCTCGACGTAGCTAGACTCCCCTCCTCCAGTCGCGCCCGACAACCATCGCCATACGAAGGTCAGAGTGGTACGTCCTGCGAGATCAACGCCTACCGTGCCACGAGACCAGCCGGCAAGAATCTCGCCATCCGTAGTTAAGCCTGATAAAGAAGCTCAATGGTATCGGGGCCTGTCGCGCGCCCGACTTGGATCCCGCCACTTACGGTCTGCTCGTCGCACGGGACTACAAACCGGCACGCTTGCATCCAATGCGAGCGAAGATAGGTTCCCGGTAGTAGAGCCAGTTTTCGCGCCTCCTTACCTGCCGGATCCTCAGCTGAATCATCTGCTTGGCACTAGTTTTTTTTGCGGTAGGCCATCGAGTCATCGATACGTTTGAGTATGTAATCGCCCGCAGCCACCGGCGGATACAGGCTCTGCGCCGGGTCGATACCCAAATCGCAGGGATCGACTCCAGCGCTATAGGTCGGGTCGTAGAAGGTCGCGATGGAGTAGCGCTCATGACCTGAAGTGTTGATCACTCGGTGTAGGGTTGAACGAAAACGATCATTGGACCAATGCGCCAACAGGTCTCCGACATTCACTACTAGACTACCCGGGATCGGCGTGGCCTCGATCCAGCGATTGGAGCCCAGCTCGCGCACCTGCAAGCCGCCGCTGTTGTCTTGATAGAGCAAGGTAATGCAGCCGTAATCGGTGTGCGGGGCCACACCGAACTGGTCGGCCTCAGCCTGGGAGGGCTGCGGTGGGTAATAGACCATCTGCGTGCGCTGCAGCGGCTTGGTGTATTTATCCGTGAAAAAATCCTCCTCGATTCCCAATCCCACCGCCACCGCGCGCAACAGATCAGCCCCAGCCTTGCCGATTTCCGCATAGTACTCAGCCAATGCCTCACGCAGCTGGGGCATGAATGTGGGCCACTGATTCGGCCCTCGCAAGGCCTCACCGGCAAGGACGCAAGGATCATCCTCCGCCAGCTCCAGACCGATACTGAAGAATTCCTTGTGATCGGGCTTGGTGGCTTCATACATGGTCGCTCCACCCAGTGCATGCCAGCCTCGATGCCGGTTGTTCACTGCCACCTGGCGTTTGACCTCAACCGGAAAGGCAAAGAACTGCTCGGCAGCCGACATGGCTCTGTCTATCACCGTTTGCGGTACACCGTGATTGATGATGTAGAAGAAGCCGGTTTCGCTACAGGCTTTTCGAATGGCGTCTCCGGCTCGACGAATACTCGCCTGATCACCTTCGCGGACACCGGACATATCGATCAAGGGCAGATTGGTGCTCGAGGTCATGTTCACTCCTGGGTGCATCGTGCATGCAGTGGTGGGATAACGGGTTTCGCCAGCGAATGACGAACCGGTATATACAGGACAAAGCATTTACTGTGCCGACCAAACAGGCAGTCGCCAGCAAGCCTCGGGCTAAAGCGAATAGCACTTTCTAATAACAGCACAAGACCGCGATAAATCTGTTACCCGCCGGTTTCCCTTCGCCCCAGCAGGGGGCGGAGAGACCTCATTTGGTGCAACCTTTGGTTACAGGCCTGAACAAAGAAACACCCGTGATTCTTTTTTCGTTTTGGATTAACAGGGTCTGGAACGCTGGTTGGCGAGCGGAGTTGGGATTTTGGCCTGCATTTTGCCTTACCTGTATATACAGGAGCATATAGCTACCCTATTCCTCACCACCCTGACCTCAGGACACTTTCAATGTACGCATCGCTGCAGCTCAAACCCGGCCAACTCACCCTCGATCAATTGCGCGCCATTTACCAGTTGCAAAGCCCTTTCGAACTGGACCCGGCCGCACGCGACGTCGTCGATGCCAGTACTCGTACAGTAGACGAGATCATCGCCAACCAGCACACGGTGTACGGCATCAACACCGGGTTCGGCCTGCTGGCACGGACCTCCATCCCCACCGAGTCGTTGGCCAAGCTGCAACGCAACCTGCTGCTGTCGCACTGCACGGGCACCGGCCCGTTACTGGATGACGCCAGTGTCGGCCTGATCATGGCGCTCAAGGTCGGCTCCCTGGCCCGTGGTTTTTCCGGGATTCGCTGGGAAGTCATTCAGACCCTGAGCAAGCTCTATGCTGCCAGGGTTTATCCGTGCATACCGTCGCAAGGGTCGGTCGGCGCTTCGGGCGATCTGGCGCCGTTGGCGCATATGTCCGCAGTGCTGATCGGCGTCGGCCGGGTGCGTCATGAAGGCCGTGAGATGGATGCCCTCGAAGGCCTGGCGATTGCCGGTCTGGAACCGATGGTGCTGGGCCCGAAGGAAGGCCTGGCGCTGATCAATGGCACCCAGGTTTCGACGGCGCTAGCCTTGCGTGGTCTGTTCGCCTGCGAAAAACTGTTCAGCGCTGCGGTAGTCGCCGGCAGCCTGAGTGTTGAAGCGTTGAAAGGCTCGGACGTGCCGTTTGACCCACGGATCCAGGCGGTTCGCGGGCAGCCGGGGCAAATCGACGTGGCGTCGTTCTACCGCGAACTGCTGGCCACCAGCGAGATTCGCGAATCCCATCGCGATTGCGACCGGGTGCAGGACCCTTACTCGCTGCGCTGCCAGCCTCAGGTCATGGGCGCGTGCCTGGATCACATGCGTTTCGCCGCCGGGGTGTTTCTGCGTGAAGCCAACGCCGTCTCGGATAACCCGCTGGTGTTCTGTGCCGATGGCGACGTGCTCTCCGGTGGCAACTTCCACGCCGAGCCGGTCGCCATGGCCGCCGATGTGCTGGCCTTGGCCATTTCCGAAATTGGTGCCCTGTCCGAGCGGCGAATCGCCCAACTGGTTGATCCGGCACTGTCGGGGCTGCCGGCCTTTCTGGTGCGCGAAGGCGGTCTGAACTCCGGCTTCATGATCGCTCAGGTCACCGCTGCCGCCCTCGCTTCGGAGAACAAGACCCTCGCGCATCCAGCGTCAGTCGATAGCCTGCCGACTTCGGCCAACCAGGAAGACCACGTCTCGATGGCGACCTTTGCGGCACGTCGTTTGCTGGACATGGCCGGTAACAGCAGCGCGGTGGTCGCCATCGAACTGCTGGGGGCGGCTCAAGGCGTGGACTTGCATGCCCCGCTGCAGACCTCGGAAAAGCTCGGCGAAGTACTGACGATGATTCGCCGTGAAGTCGCGCACTACGATGAAGACCGCTATTTCGCCCCGGACATCGCCGCTGCACGGGCCTGGGTCGAGAACGCTGCGTTCACTCGCTGGTTGCCTGCCCAACGTCTGTATGGCTGATTTGTACATCCCGCTCTGTAAACCTGAGCAAAATCCGTTCGCCGCCGCGTTGCTGCGGCGAACACCTACTCTTTCGTAGCCGATGGGAAGTGCCATGCGCCGCTATTATTCAGGCCCGGACTATCGTCGAGCACAGAGCATTGCCGAGTTGGCAGTGATGGCCCGTCGACGCTTGCCGCATTTCGCCTGGGAATACCTGGAGGGTGGTGCGGAAGAAGAGTTGACCTTGCGCCGCAACCGCCAAGGCTTCGCTGAAATCGCCCTGCTCCCGCAGACCCTGGTGCCCTGTTCTGTAACGCAACCCCAGCGCTCGCTGTTTGGTCGAGCGTTGCCGCTGCCCATCGCCATCGGTCCCACCGGCTACAACGCCATGCTCTATCGCGATGCCGATATTCACTTGGCCCGGGCCGCTACGGAGCGCGGCCTGCCTTTCACCCTGAGCACCGTTTCCACCAGCTCACTGGAGCAAGTGGTGGCGGCGGTGCCTGAGGTGAATCTCTGGTTCCAGCTATATTGCCTGCGTGATCCCAAGGTCCAGGAAGACCTGTTGCTACGCGCCAGCGCCGTGGGCTGCACGACCTTGTTGTTGACCAGCGATGCCGTGCTGCTGGGCAACCGGGAGTGGGACAAACGCAACTTTGTTCGCCCCCGGCAACTGAGCCTGCGCAACAAGCTCGACGTGCTGTGTCATCCACGCTGGATAGCTCAGGCAATGTGGCCACATGGCCTGCCGAACCTGGGCAACATCGAACGCTATCTGCCACCCGAGCAACGCAACATCGAAGGTGCCGCCCATTTTATCGGCAGCCAGATGGACACCGGGCTCGACTGGGATGCCCTCGCCCGACTGCGCGACCGCTGGCCACAAACACTGCTGCTCAAAGGGGTGTTGCACCCGGGCGATGCCGAGAAAGCTGTTGCGCTGGGCCTCGATGGACTGGTGGTGAGTAACCACGGCGGTCGGCAACTGGACGGCGTTCCCGCCAGCATCGACTGCCTGCCGGCGATTGCCGCCGTGACCAAAGGCAAGCTGACGCTACTGCTCGACAGCGGCGTGCGCCGCGGCACCGACATTCTCAAAGCCTGCGCCCTTGGTGCCGATGCAATTTTGCTCGGGCGCGCTACGTTGTATGGAGTGGCTGTTGGCGGACAAGCAGGTGCCCGTCATGCCCTCGACCTGCTCGCACAAGAGTTACGTTTAGCCCTGTCATTACTCGGCACGCCGGACCTGAACCAGCTCGACCGTCGTCAACTGTGCGCGACGTCTTCCACTTCCTTCACCGTGAGTTGAACCGATGAACGATCTGCAACAGACCCTCGAACAGTTGCGCCAGGCGCTGGGTGATGCCGCAGTGGTGACTGGCGCCGATATCAGTCAACGGCACTACAGCGACTGGACCGGCCATGCACCGGCCTGCCCTGCCGCGCTGTTGCTGCCGCGCACCACGGAGCAGGTCGCGAGCGCCTTGCGCATCTGCAATGACGCGGAGCAATCGGTGGTGCCCCAAGGAGGGATGACCGGACTGGCGGGCGGCGCAGTGCCTCGTGAGACGGACATTGCCCTGTCCCTTGAGCGGCTGCGCGGCATCGAGGAAATCGACCCGGCGGCGGCGACCATCAGCGTCTGGGCCGGCACGACGCTGGAGGAAATCCAGCAAGCGGTGCTCGAGGCGGGTTTTGTCTTCCCCCTGGATCTCGGCGCCCGTGGTTCGTGCCAGATCGGCGGCAACATCGCCACCAATGCCGGCGGCAATGCGGTGATCCGCTACGGCATGACCCGTGATTTGGTCCTCGGACTTGAGGTAGTCCTGGCTGATGGCCGGGTACTCAACTTGCTCAACAAGATGATCAAGAATAACTGCGGTTATGACCTGAAACAGTGCTTCATCGGCAGCGAAGGCACTCTTGGGGTGATCACTCGTGCGGTATTGAAACTGGCGCCACAGCCTGGCGAAACCACCACCCTGCTCTGCGCCCTGCCCGATTACGCCAGTGCGGTCAGTCTGCTGCGCCGGGTACAGCGCAGCGTCGGCACGCCGCAAGCGTATGAGCTTATGTGGCAAGACTTCTTCCGCCTGGGGGTTTCCTGGCTGGAAAACCCGACCGCCCCGATGTCTCTGGATCATCCGCTGTATGTATTGCTCGAGTGCGCCAGTCCTCGGGAACTGCTTGAACAAACACTGGAGGAGGCCTTTGCCGCCGGTGAAGTGGTTGATGCGGTATTGGCCAGTTCCCAGGCCCAGGCTCGGGCACTCTGGAAGATCCGTGAAGCGACCGGCGAATTTCCCCTGCGCATGACCCCGTTGAACTTCGACGTCAGCCTGCCCATCGGCCTGATCGGCGACTTCGCCGAACGCTGTCGCCAGCGCCTGGAGCAACGCTGGCCGGGCAACCACAGTGTGTATTTCGGTCACATTGGTGACAGCAACCTGCACCTGACCATCGACTGCGCATCCTTGCCCCAGCCCGCGCCCATCCTTGAGGTCGAGGAACTGGTTTACAGCGCTGTCGGCGAACTGGGCGGTTCGGTTTCCGCGGAACATGGCATCGGCCTGCTCAAGCGCGAGTTTCTCCATCACTCGGTCAGCCTCGAGGCTCGCCAGGCGATGCAGCAACTCAAGAATTGCTTCGACCCCAAGGGCATTCTCAACCCGGGGAAAATCCTCGGCTGAGTTCAAATCCAAGCTGTATATACCGCTATGGCACGTTAACTGCTGTATCTGTAATAGATGTCGCTGTCATCGACCAACCACAACGCATAACTAGAACCAACACATACCATAAGCCTCGCTGTACCTGATGAAGGAGTTACACCATGCAACTCGATTCTCTGTTCAGTAAAAAATTCAACGGCCTTTGCATCGCCTTGGCCTTGACTGGCGCTTGCATGGCGGCTCAAGCCGATCAACTCGCCGATGTTAAAAAATCCGGTGAACTAGTGGTGGGCACCGAGCTGCAATTTGCACCTTTCGACTTCACCGAGAGCGGCAAACAGAAAGGCCTGAACGCCGAGCTGTTCGAGCAGTTGGGCAACGAGTTGGGAGTCAAGGTCAGATTCATGGACCTACCATGGCCCAGTGTATTACCAGGGCTGGAAGCCAAGAAATTCGACGTGGTTGCAGGTCCCATCATCGTCACCAAGGCGCGTAAGGAGCGTTACCACTTTGTGTTGCCGATCGCCGAGGCCACGGTCGCGTTGCTGGTCAGCGCCAAAGACAGCCCAATCAATAAGCCTGAAGACATTGCCGGTAAAGTCGTCGGCGCGGGGAAAGGCTCGGCGCAGCTCGAAGAGCTGAAAACTTTCGCCGCCACCCTACCGAAAAAAGTCGATGTTCGTGAATACATCGACAACAACCAGGCTTACGCCGAGCTGGGAACCAAGCGCATCGTTGCAGTCGCCAACTCCCTGCCAAACATTTCCTACGTCGCCGCCCAACACCCGGACAAGTACAAAGTGGTGATGCCTCCGTTCGGCAAAAAATCCTATTTCGCGTACCTGGGGCGCAAGGATGACGACGCCAACAGTCTGATCGCAGCCCTCGATTCCGCCATGCTGAAAATGCACGATGACGGTCGCCTCGCCGCTCTGCAAAAGAAATGGCTAGGTAGTGAAATGGACGTGCCAAAAGCTGACTTCGAGCCTACCTGGTAATCAGAATATGCGGGTTCGATGAACGGATCGCCGGCTCAGCCGAGCCGGTGATTTATCCATGCTGGAGGCACGACGATGTTCGATTGGCCTTTATTGCTGCTAAACCTGCCACTACTGCTGGACAGCCTGCTGGTGACCCTTGAGATTTCCGTCTTGGCACTGGCCATTGGCTTTGTCATCGGCGTTATCGTCGGGAGCTTGCGTCTTTCGCCCCTGCCGTTGCTCAGACGTTTGGGTGGCGCTTATATCTTCGTGTTCCGTGGCATTCCGCTGCTGGTGCAACTGCTGTTCATTTATTACTTCCTGCCGCGTATCGGCCTGCCCAACGTTTCACCCATGGTGGCGGCGGTGATCGGTCTGTCCCTGGCGGCCGGCGCCTATATCGCTGAAATCATGCGCGGTGGTTTTCTCGCCATCCCTGGCGGTCAGCTGGAAGCCGCCGGCCTGCTTGGCCTGAGTTCAGGACAAATGCTGGTGCGCATTCGTGTCCCTCAAGCCGTGCGCCTAACCCTGCCGGCACTGGTCAATGAAATGATCCTGCTGATCAAGGCTTCGTCACTGGTGTCGGTGGTGGGCCTGGCCGACCTGACTCGCACGGCCCAGAACATTGCGGCCAGTGACTACATGTTCGTTCAGGATTACCTGATGCTGGCCGGCTTCTATTGTCTGATCAACATCCCGCTGGCGTTCTTCGGCGGCTTGCTGGAACGCCATCTGAAGGAGCGTACCGCATGATCTTTGACCCCACGATCATCACCAATCACCTCGCAGATATCGGCCAAGGCTTCATGGTTACTCTCGGTACCTGGTCCGCCGGTGTCGCATTGGGTCTGTTGTTGGGCTTGTTGATTGCCGTCGCCCAACTGTTCGGCAACAGCCTGGTGCGCGCGCCGTTGCGAGTGTTCATCGAGATGATTCGAAGTACGCCGTTTCTGGTCCAGTTGTTCCTGGTGTATTACGGCGGCCCGTCTTTCGGTTTGAGCCTGGACCCCATTCCGGCTGGCATTCTCGGTTTGGGCATTTATGGCAGCGTTTATTTCGCGGAAATTTTCCGTACCGGTTTTGAGTCCGTAGCCCGCGGACAACTGGAAGCCGCCGACTGCCTGGGTATCAGCCGCCTGCAATGCATCATGCGCATTCAGATTCCACAAATGTTGGTGATCATCCTGCCGGCACTGGTCAATCTGGTCACCATCCTGTGCAAGGAAACCGCCGTGCTGTCGATCATCACCATCCCCGAACTGACCATGGTCCTCACCGGTATTGGCTCGGAAACCTTTGCCTTTGTCGAGACCCTGCTGGTGCTATGCATCGGCTACCTGCTGCTGGTGGAAGCCTGTTCCCGGATGGGCATGCTGCTGGAAGTACGCGTTGGGCGTTTCATGCAGAAGCAGCCGCGATGAGTAACCTCCTTCCTGCCGCCGCGGACCTGCGCGCGAAACCAGCCCCTTCGGCGCCAATAGCCCCGCCACACTCATCCGTATTGAAAAATCAGGTGAAGCGATGAAGACTTCCAAGGCACTCTCCGACAATAGCGAGCCGATGCTGAAACTTCACAACGTCGGTAAGAGCTTCGGCAACCTGCGCGTACTCAAGGGTATCGACTTGCAGGTCCGGCATTCTGAAGTGGTGTGCCTGATCGGCCCCTCCGGCTCAGGCAAAAGCACACTGCTGCGCAGCATGGCGTTCCTTGAGGAATACGACGAGGGCGAAATTTTTATCGAAGGCCAGCTGCTTGGCTGGATGCCGGAAACCGGCAACGGCCGCAAGCGCGCGGCACAGTCGCAAATCAATCTGGTGCGGCGCAATGTCGGCATGGTCTTCCAGCAATTCAACCTGTGGCCGCACATGACCGCTCTTGGCAATGTCAGTGAAGCCTTGTTGCGCGTGCGCAAGTTATCTGCCGATGACGCTCGGCAACGAGCCATGGCGATGCTTGATAAAGTCGGTCTAGCCCATAAAGCCGCGGCCTATCCGGCGCAGCTGTCTGGTGGCCAGCAACAGCGCGTTGCGATTGCCCGGGCGTTGGCCATGGAGCCGCACATCATGCTGTTCGATGAACCCACCTCCGCTCTCGATCCGGAGTTGGTCGGCGAGGTGCTGCAGGTCATGAAGACCCTCGCCAAAGAAGGTATGACCATGGTGGTAGTCACCCATGAGATGGGCTTCGCCGCTCAGGTCGCCGATTCGGTGGTGTTCCTCGATCAGGGCCAGGTGGTCGCTCATGGCACCCCTCACGAAATCTTTCACAACGCCGAACAGCCGCGACTGCAGCAATTTCTGCAGAACTACCTGGATCGCAACGCCTTCTGGCAGGACACCAAAGAGGTTAGCCCAGTATGAATGCCAACGACCTGAATCTGTTGGCCCGCGCCGAAGTGCGTGACCTGGCCAGCTACAACGCCGGCCTCGGCTCGGATGCGGTGCGCAAGCGCTTCGGTCTGACCCGCGTCGCCAAACTGGGCAGCAATGAAAACCCGATGGGCCCAGCACCCGCCGTTACCGCCGCAATGGCTCACGCCTGCAGTGAAATTGCGCTGTACCCCGATGCCGGTTGCCAGGCATTACGCGCCGCACTTTCGAAAAAACTCAACGTACCGGAAGATCATTTGGTGTTCGGCAATGGCTCGGAAGATTTACTGAGCGTCATCAGTCGGGTGTTTTTAGACCATGACGATGAAGTAGTCACCGTGGTGCCCTCCTTCGGTTTGCATTTTATCTACCCAATGGCGGCCGGTGCCCGGGTGGTAGGTGTGCCAATGACCGCCGAAGGCACTTTCGACGTGGCGGCGATGGTCGCAGCGCTCACGCCACGCACGCGTCTGCTGATGTTTTCCTGCCCGTCCAATCCGGTTGGCTGCACCCTCAGCGCCGACGAGTTGCAACAGTTGCTCAGCGCATTGCCCGCGCAGTGTTTGCTGGTGTTCGACGAGGCCTATTACGAATACGCCCGATGGGAGGCCGATTACCCGGATTGCCTGGGCTTAATTCAGGCGAGCGGCAAACCGTTTGTCCTGCTGCGAACCTTCTCCAAGGCTTATTCCCTGGCGGGCTTGCGCGTCGGTTACGGTATCGTGAGCGACCCACTGCTGGCCGATCTGATCAATCGTCTGCGCACGCCTTTCAACGTTAACCGCGTGGCCCAGGCCGCTGCGGTTGCAGCGCTGGCCGACGATGAACATCTGCAAGCCTGCCTTTCCCATGTCGCCAGCGAACGCCGGCGGTTGGCGGTCGCGCTGCAGGAGCAAGGCATCTCGACCGCACCGTCCATGGCCAACTTCCTGTACTTCAGCACCCCTTATCCTGCCGAAGTCATCAATCAGTTACTGCTGCGTGAGGGAGTGATCATCAAGCCCTGGCGCGAAGCCGGATACGCTAATCACTTGCGGGTATCCATCGGAAGCTGTGAGGATAACGACCTTTTCCTCCAAGCCCTGGCAAGAGTCCTTGCCGTACAAGAAACGCGGACCGACTGATGATTAAAAATGCACCGCAAGCGCTCTATCAGCGCGCGAAGGATTTTGTGCAAGGCCAGCTTCGCGCGGGCGTTTGGAAACCCGGCGACCTGATCCCTTCAGAGAACCGTTTGGTGCAAGAACTGGGCATGTCGCGCATGACCGTCAACCGGGCATTGCGCGAACTGACCGAAGAAGGCCACTTGGTGCGAATTTCGGGCGTCGGCACCTTCGTGGCCGAAAGCAAACCGCAATCGAACCTGCTGCGAATCACCAACATCGCCGACGAAATCATTGCTCGGGGTCACAGCTACACGTGTCGTGTCCTGCACCTGGGACGCGAGGCGGCCTCGATGCCAGTGGCCGCCGCCCTGGCGCTAACCACCGGCTCTTCGGTTTTTCATCTGGTCTGTGTGCATAGCGAAGAAGGCGTCCCGGTGCAGCTCGAGGATCGTTACGTCAATCCCGAGCTGGTGCCGGAATTTCTGCAGCAAGACTTTGGCGAGCATCTGCAACCGGCCAGATACCTGCTGCAGGTCATCAGGCCCGATGAAATGGAACATATCGTCGAAGCCAGCCACCCCAGCAGCGATGAAAGCAAACACATGCAAATCGATGCCAATGAACCCTGCCTGGTCCTCATGCGCCGGACCTGGAGTCAGAGCAAAATCGTCACCTATGTGCGCTTGATCCATCCCTCCTCACGCTATCGCCTGGGCAGTCGCCTGCCGGTGAATGGAGCGCATAGAGACAGTTGAGGCCCGATGGCACTTGGACCGCCGGGATAACCCTTTTCAAACAGCTAAAATCGTCCCCACCAGTTCAGGTATAGCTTCGAACAGGTCCGCCACCAGGCCGTAATCGGCTAGGGCGTACAGATATTTGAAGTTGTCGACGTTCTGCATGCCACGGCCGCCGGAAACGACGATCTTCAGCGGTAAGTTCCGGACAGACCAATTCGACGAATTCTCGACTCAATACGTAGGTTGCGTTTTTCCGCGCAGTGTAGCCGAGCGCGTATCTGGCCATGGCCATGACTGAGCCAGAAGAAAAAGCAGCGCGTTTCAAACTGATGCAGGAGCACGGTATTAGCGATGCTGGATGTGGCAATACATGTGGCTGAAGACATCGATCCACCGATACACGCCGGGCAGAGGACGGTGCAGCTCAGTAGGAGTCAACACGCCAAAGTTCAACCCATGTCCAAAATAGTCGACTAACGGTCCCCCCGTTGGGCACAAACCCTGCAAAAGCACTCTCGACGAACATTTGACGTCAATCTACCGCCATACGAATTTCACGCTCAGCCCGCCCAATTGACGCAGTTCAATCGCGCAGGTCAGAGCACCACTGTGGCCGCGAAATTTCATCCTCGCCTATAGGATCCTCGACATGATCGACCTCGCCACCTGGAATTTAAGCATCCCTGAAGGCAGCCCACCGGCCACCATAGAAACGCCTCAACTGGCGCAAGGGTTCAACGATAAGTATTTCAATTCTGACACCGGTACCCTTTCCTTCTGGGCACCTGTGACCGGTTCCAAGACGGCCAACGCTATTTACCCACGTAGCGAATTGCGAGAAACCTATAGCGATGGAACTGTGCGCAACTGGCAGTATTCAGCCGCGGATAACACACTGCGGGCCAGTGTGGCCGTCAACCAGGTACCCAGCACCGGCAAGATCGTCATTGGTCAAATCCACAACAAGAACAGCAACGACCCCATGGTCAAGCTGGAATACCAGTACAAAACCTCCAGCTCGACCGGAAACATTGTCGCCAAGGTGCGCATGCGTCCCGACGATGAATCGGGCCAGGTCATTACCATTGCGACGGGTGTGCCGCTCAACCAGAACTTTTCCTACATGATCCACCTGAGCCCGAAGGGCGCGCTGGGCATCAGCGCAGCCGGAAACAACTGGAGAACCACCGTCGATCCGAGTTGGAAGACCCAACCTCTGTATTTCAAAGCGGGTGCGTATGTGCAGGACAACACCGGCTATCCCACCGAGGGTGGAAAAGTGACGTTCAGGATGCTGGAAATCCACCACGATATTTAGTCGCTTCTTGCGGGCGTCGCAGCAGCATGGAAAGCTGCCCGACTGCCGCTTGTCAATTCATTGGCAGGCGATACTCTACAGATCGACCTGACTCCGCACGCCACCCGATTCCCTTCCTGGGGCGGCCGCCAAAAACCCTGCTCAACCACTCCTGATTATTGCAAGCGAGTCGCTTGTGATTTGCCCATCCTTGGTCACGCGGTGCGCCTCAGCATCGTCCGCTGCTGGAGCGTCGAGCCTTGCAAGCAGCAATGAGCACTCTGCCGACAACGCCCCAATAATTTAGCCTCTCAGCGTAGCGAATTCGCTTCTGTGAACGCACGATCAATGAGCAACGCAGTACTGCCGTTTCAGACTCGGAATTCGATGTACGTTTTAATGTTCAAAAAAAACGTGGCTGGTGGTGGTTTTCAATAGCTATCGCTGGAACGAAAAAAGAGGCCGAAGCCTCTCCTTTCAACGATAAACGTAAATGTCGCGCACAAAAAAACGCCACTCATTAGAGTGGCGTTTTTTGTGAATCTTGGAGCGGGAAACGAGACTCGAACTCGCGACCCCGACCTTGGCAAGGTCGTGCTCTACCAACTGAGCTATTCCCGCGTCTTGGTGAGGCGCATTCTATAGAATCCAGATGCCCCGTCAACCCCTTGATTCAAAAAAGTTTATTTCTTTTCCACGTCGGTCTTCAGATGCGGCCAGGCAGCCCGCAAATACTGGACCATGGACCACAACGTCAGGCCCGCGGATATCAGCAGCAAGGCGTAACCCAGCAGCACCCAGAACGTGAAATCCGACGGATTGGCCAGCAGGATCACCAGCGCCAGCATTTGCGCGGCGGTTTTCCATTTGCCCAGGTTCGACACGGCGACATGAGCGCGGGCGCCGAGTTCGGCCATCCATTCGCGAAGTGCCGAGACGACAATCTCGCGACCGATGATCACGGCGGCCGGCAGTGTGAGCCACAGGTTGCCATGTTCTTGCACCAGCAATACCAGTGCAACGGCGACCATCAGCTTGTCAGCCACGGGATCGAGGAAAGCCCCGAACGGCGTGCTTTGTTCCAGTCGGCGGGCCAGATACCCATCCAGCCAGTCTGTGGCGGCGGCAAATGCGAACACCGAGGCGGACGCCAGGTAGCTCCATTGATACGGCAGGTAGAACAGTAAAATGAAGATCGGTATGAGCAGGACACGTAGTACGGTAATCAGATTAGGGATATTCATCGGCACAACTGGCTACGAGGTGAGGGGGCATTCTACTCGCTGTGCAGATTGGCATAAATCAACTCTGCGAGCTTTTTACTGATCCCGGGTGCTTTGGCGATCTCTTCGATGCTGGCACGAGACAGCTCCTGCAATCCACCAAAATGTTTCAACAAATCGCGGCGACGGGTCGGTCCGACACCGGCGACGCCCTCCAGTGTAGACGTGCGGCGGGTTTTCCCACGACGGGCGCGGTGCCCGGTAATCGCGAAACGGTGAGCTTCGTCGCGTATCTGCTGGATCAAATGCAGCGCGGGGGAATCGCCGCGCAAGGTGAATTCGTGAGCGGCATCGTTCAGGTAAAGGGTTTCGAAACCGGCCTTGCGCGTGGCGCCCTTGGCTACGCCCAGCAGAATCAGATCAGGCACGGCCAATTCATTGAGCACGTCGCGGGCCATGGACAGCTGCCCCTTGCCACCGTCCACCAGCAAAATGTCCGGTAGCTTGCCCTCCCCGTCCTTCAGTTTGCTGAATCGTCGGGTCAGGGCCTGATGCATCGCGGCGTAGTCATCGCCCGGGGTGACGCCTTCAATGTTGTAGCGACGATAGTCGGACTTGATCGGACCTTCGGGGCCGAACACCACGCAGGATGCCACGGTTGCTTCACCACTGGAGTGACTGATGTCGTAACACTCCAGGCGCTGCGGTGGCTCATCCAGGTTCAACACTTCCGCCAGGGCATCGAAGCGTGCAGCAACGTGTTGACGGTTGGCCAGTCGCGCTCCCAGGGCCTGCTCGGCATTGGTGACCGCCAACTGTTGCCAGCGTGCTCGCGTACCACGAACCCGATGACTGATGGTCAATTCGCGACCGCGCAGCTCATCGATGGCCGCGATCAGGGTCGGAAAGTCTTCGTGAACCACGTTGACGATCAGTTCGCTCGGCAAGTCGCGCTCGGGACTGCTGATGAAGTACTGGCCGAGAAACGCCGCCATGACTTCAGAAACGTCCTCCTCAATACCCACTTGCGGAAAGAAGTTCTTGCTCCCCAACACCCGTCCGCCGCGCACACTGATCAAATGAACGCAGGCACCGCCCGGATTGACAAACGCTGCGATCACATCGATATCGCCCGTCCCGCCCTCCATGCTTTGCTGGTCCTGGACCCGGCGCAGTAATGAGATCTGATCCCGCAACTCGGCCGCACGTTCGAACTCGAGGTTGATCGCCGCCTCTTCCATTCCTGCGGACAACTCATCCGTCAGCGCATTGCTGCGCCCCTCGAGGAACATCACCGAGTGTCGTACGTCTTCGGCATACACCTCAGGCTCCACCAGCCCGACACAGGGCGCCTTGCAGCGTTTGATCTGGTATTGCAGGCAAGGGCGCGTGCGGTTCTTGTAATAGCTGTCTTCGCACTGACGAACGAAAAACGTCTTTTGCAGCAGGCTCAGGCTTTCACGAATCGCACCGGCGCTGGGATAAGGGCCGAAATATTTGCCCTTGGCCTTTTTTGCACCGCGATGGATGCTCAAGCGAGGGAACTGGCCATCCGAGAGAAAGACGTAGGGGTAGGATTTATCGTCGCGCAGCAGAATGTTGTAGGGCGGACGCCACTCCTTGATCAGCGTCTGCTCAAGCAACAAGGCTTCGGTTTCATTGGCCGTAATCGTCGTTTCGACCTGAGCGATACGCGCGACCAGCGCCGCGGTCTTGGGCGCAAGACCGGATTTGCGGAAGTAACTCGACAGGCGATTCTTGAGGTTCTTGGCCTTGCCGACGTAAAGCAGGCGTGCCTCGCTGTCGAACATGCGATACACACCGGGGCGCCCACTGACCGTCGACAGAAAGGCGCTTGGATCGAAGACTTCAGTCATTTTCAGAGGCTGGCATCGACCATGCCGTGACGAACCGCCAACAGCGTCAACTCGACATCGCTGCTGATCGAAAGCTTTTCGAAAATGCGGTAACGGTAAGTGTTCACGGTTTTTGGCGACAGGCACAGTTTGTCGGAAATGATCTGGACCTTCTGACAGCCGACAATCATCAGCGCGATCTGGATTTCCCGCTCCGACAAGGTGTCGAAAGGCGAATCATTGGTCGGCTGGAAGGATTTGATCGCCAGTTGCTGTGCGATTTGCGGGCTGATATAGCGCTGCCCGGCAAACACCAGGCGGATAGCCTGGACCATTTCCGGGAGCCCGGCACCCTTGGTCAGATAACCCGCGGCACCGGCCTGCAACAACCTCGTCGGAAACGGATCTTCTTCGCACACGGTGACCGCGACGACTTTGATATCCGGATGACTGCGCAATAATTTGCGCGTGGCTTCAAGACCGCCGATACCGGGCATCTTGACGTCCATCAGTACCACATCGGGTTTCAACTCACGCGCCTTGAGCAGGGATTCTTCCCCGGACTCAGCCTGGCCGACTACTTGCAGGCCATCGATGTCAGCCAGCATTCGTGTAATGCCTGTACGAACGAGATCATGGTCATCGACTACTAGCACCCTAATCAAGCAGACACCTCGCGATATGGTCTTATTGGGTTGCCGACACCTTAGCAAAAAGCAACTGGCAGACCTAGCGGCAAGCGTCATATAAAAAGTTTCAATACATCTTGAAAGGCTTGTCGCATGCGTGTTTCAGCCAGGCGAGGCATCGATATCGCGCTGCATTCTCAGGAAACACGCGTCTGTGCCGACCACCTTCAGGCCCTTTCGCTCATACAACGCTTGCGCGGGATTATTTTCAAAAACCGTCAAACGCAATGCCGGACGCCGTTCCTTGCACGCCATGGCGAATACCTGATCAATCGCCCAGGAACCGGCGCCCTGCCCTCGAAACGCTTCGAGGACGTGCAATTCGCGGATGTACAGGGCTTTGGCGTCACGACTCAGACTGAAAAAGCCCAGCACCGTACTGCCACTCACAATCAACCAGTTCTCGCGCCCGGCCCAGCCTATATCGAAGCCTTCGTCCTGCCACAGCAGATCGTGCTGAATGTAATAGCGCAGCATGTTGTTGCGGGTCAGTTCACGAGCGAAGTCGAGGTCCCGGAGCGTCGCCGGGCGTAATTCAAATGCCATCAACCCTCCGCGACAGCCACTATTTGCCCGTTCCAGCCTTCAGCATCGCGGCGAGCCACGACCATCAGGTTGCCTTTACCCGGTGCGGCCGCAATCAACGAACCGTCCGACGCCCAGATTGCGCTGCGTCCTGCCGATTCCCAGCCCCCCGTCGCACCGCCATGGTTGGCCATCAGGACCGCCATCGAATGAGCGCTGGCGTAGCCTTGCAACAACGCGGTATCCGGGGCGTAGCCGTTTTCCGTGATCAGCACACCCGCCGCATAGAGATCGGCGCCTTGCTGCGCCGCCGCGGCGGCATGACTGGCGTGAGAGAAATCCGCGCACACCGCCAACGCGACCGTATCGACACCAATGTTCAGGGTCGAACCGCCGGTTCCCGGTGCAAATGCAACCTCCTCGCCTGGATGCAGATGTTGCTTGCTGTAGATCCCGAGCGATCCATCAGCGCCCAACACCAGCGCCCCAATCAATACGGGCGAATCCTCCGACAGGCGAATCGGCATCCCGACGACAGTCGTTACACCAACTTCCTGCGCGAAATCCCGTAGCGGTTGCAGAACCTCGGCGTCTGGCGCAATGGCCAATTCCGCCGCAAGTCCACGTTCGTACCCGGTCAGCGATAACTCCGGGAACACCAGCAATTGCACGCCCTGCTCCGCGGCAACTTGCATGAAGCGCTGATGCCACACCATGTTTGCGGCAAGGTCTCCAGCGATGGAGGTCGATTGAGCAGCGGCGATGATCAGTGGCGTCATGGTTCGTCCTTGTGACGTGGTACGTAAGCGGAGCACAAAGTGTGTCACAACCGGCGACGCACTCAAGCGATAGAAAATGCCTCCGGTGATCGATAGCATTTTCTGATTGAATCCACGTACCGGCCTCGAGTAAGCTCGGCGCACTCATCGGAGAAAGACCATGTCCAGCCCCCTCTCACAGCTTCGTACCGTCAGCGCCCTGCGCTCGGTGGCGGCTGCCCGGGTGAATGACGTTTGTGCTCCGGTCAGCTTTTATTTTGGGTATTGGTTTAGCCACTGGCGCGCCTGATACCCACACGGCGCCCACTTTAAACGGGTCGCCACCAGAGAATTCTCAACCCCCGGTCGGCTTCCCGACCGGGGGTTTTGTTTTTTCAGCCCCGCACATTTTTAGCGACACACCAGACAACCAGAGGATTCAAAAAATGAACTACGCCACTTATTACCGTTACGACAGTTTTACCGCCTGGCGATTTAGCAGCCTCCGCTCGGGACAGCCTGCCGCCTCCGATCGGTCACCCACAGGTGGCAAGCACACACACGCAGCCAATCCGGCTAATTGTCGAACACCCCAGTAGGGCCGAGCGCGCGGGAACGAACCCGCCGCCAGCCCAGGAAGCCCGAATATGAACTCGTCCGTCTCTGCTCTGCCCCTGTCCACCTTGAGCCCTGCCAATGAAGCGCTGACTCTGCGTCTGCCCAGCTCATTGCAACTCAAACAGCAACTGCCACTCAGCAACGCCCTGAGCCAGCAAGTCGCCGCCCACCGCCAGGCGGTTCGCGCGATCCTCAACGGTGAAGACTCCCGTCTGCTGGTCATTGTTGGCCCCTGCTCGATCCACGATCCTCAGTCCGCCCTCGAATACGCCGGCAACCTCGCCCGCCTCGCCGCCGAGGTCAGTGATGAAATGCTGCTGGTGATGCGCGCCTACGTCGAAAAACCCCGCACCACGGTCGGCTGGAAAGGCCTGGCCTACGATCCTCACCTCGATGGCAGCGACGACATGGCCGCCGGCTTGACCCTGTCCCGCGAGTTGATGCGCGAAATGCTCCACCTGGGACTGCCGATTGCCACCGAACTGCTACAACCAATGGCTGCCGGCTACTTCGACGATCTGTTGAGCTGGGTCGCTATTGGCGCTCGCACCACCGAGTCGCAGATCCATCGGGAAATGGCCAGCGGCCTGAGCATGCCGGTCGGCTTCAAGAACGGCACCGATGGTGGTGTCGGTGTGGCCAGCGACGCCATGCGCTCTGCCGCCCATCCGCATCGCCATTTCGGTGTCGACAGCCAGGGTCATCCGGCAATCATTCAGACGCCGGGCAATCTCGACACCCACCTGGTACTGCGTGGCGGACACTGCGGGCCGAACTACGACCGCGACAGCGTCGCCCGGGTAAACAGCGACTTGACCAAATTGAAGATCCCGGCCCGGATCATGGTCGACTGCAGCCATGCCAACAGCGGCAAAGACCCGTTGCGTCAGCCAGCGGTGTTTAACGATGTGCTTGAACAGCGCCTGCAAGGTGATCGATCACTGATCGGCATGATGATCGAGAGTCATCTGTTCGAAGGCTGCCAACCGGTGGGCCCGTCAATGCGTTACGGCGTGTCCGTCACGGACGGTTGCCTCGGCTGGAGCGGCACGGAATTGTTGTTGCGCCAGGCAGCCGATCGGCTCAGAGGGCAGCGCAGGGATCAACAATCGGCGTGAGCCAACCCATCGTCCAGTCCTCCCATCGAGGACTGGACGTCGGAATCGAGACACTATCAACAGGCAAAGGATGTTCCCGAAGTAGGCCATCGCAGGAAAACGCTCTGTTACAGATAAAAAGATGTCCAAATATTCCGAACAAGACCTCATGTACTTTCGAACTTTCGTACATTTTCTATTCCGTTTTCATCAGGTTACAGCGGCTTTTTCATACAACGCCGAACAGCGGGTGTGCTTTAGAGTGAGCCCATCAACACACCTCTGAACCACTGCGAAAAAGGAAAGAACATGCTACGGAACGCAACTACTCAGTATCCGATCCTGTTGGTCCACGGGCTCTTCGGCTTCGATCGCATCGGCAAGGTCGAACTCTTTCATGACGTCAAGCAGGCCCTCAGGAGTGCAGGTGCAAGAGTGTTTATCCCGCACCTGTCGGCTACCCATAGCAATGAAGTCCGCGGCGACCAACTTCTGGCGCAGATCGAACGAGTACTGGAAGGAACCGGTGCGAACAAAGTCAACCTGATCGGCCACAGCCAAGGCGCACTCGCCGCACGTTACGCAGCAGCAACAGCGCCGCAGGTAATCGCTTCGGTGACCTCCGTCAGCGGCCCGAATCACGGCTCGGAACTGGCCGACTTCTTGCGCAAGGCGCTCACGCCCGGGCGCCTGCCGGAACACGTCGCCTCGACAGTTGCAACGTTGTTTGCAGACTTTCTATCGTTGCTCAGCGGCCACCGTCACCTGCCGCAGAACGCCATCGCCGCTCTGAATGCCCTGACCACCGAAGGTGTAGGCGCGTTTAACGACAAGTACCCCCAGGGGTTGCCGAAAACCTGGGGTGGCAAGGGTCGCGAACTGGTTAACGGCGTACGTTATTACTCCTGGAGCGGCACCCTGCAGGGCGACATCCTCGACAAAGGGCTTGATGCTCTGAGTCCGCTGCACGGGTTCCTCCGTGCCTTTTCCCACTACTTCACCACCGAACCCGAGCAGAACGATGGCCTGGTTGGCCGCTACAGCTCCCATTTGGGCAAAGTCATCCGGTCCGACTACCCGCTGGATCATCTGGACAGCCTCAGCCAGACCGCCGGTCCGCTGCGCAAGGGCATCGACCCGATTGCCCTGTATGTGCAGCATGCGGAGCGCCTGAGAAATGCCGGCCTATAAAGGAATGCCCGCGATCTGTGCGGACGGGAGGGAACTTTGAGAAGAAATAGACCACTGAATCCGGTAGGCTCCGCACTTTACTGAACATTGAAAGGAGTATTTCACCATGGCTAAAGCCACTGCCCGTCACATCCTCGTTGCCAGCGAAGCCAAGTGCAACGAATTGAAAGCCCAAATCGAAGGCGGCGCTGATTTCGCCGAAGTCGCCAAAGCCAACTCCACTTGCCCGTCCAGCCGCCAGGGCGGTGATCTGGGTTCGTTCGGTCCAGGCCAGATGGTCAAGGAATTCGACGCCGTGGTCTTCAGCGCACCGATCAACGTGGTGCAAGGCCCGGTCAAGACCCAGTTTGGTTACCACCTGCTGGAAGTGACCAGCCGTCAGGACTGATCAACCCTTGAGTTTTTTGCACAACGGCCCACCTTTTGGTGGGCCGTTGTGTTTGGGATACGTGATACGGGTGGCGAGGGACGCGCCGCTAGCGTACAAATTGCGGATATTGACCACCCGGCTCTAAGGCTGACAATGCGACTGGCGTTCCCTACTTTATTGTTCACTGCCGTGGCTCTGTTGTTGAGCGTCACCGGTGTGACTGCAGCACCGCAACATGCGTTGACCGTGTACGGTGAACCGGCGAAGTATCCTGCCGGCTTTAGTCATTTTGCCTACACAAACCCGCAAGCCCCCAAGGGTGGCACGATGCGCCGCTCGGCCGTCGAAATCGGTCATTTCGATCATATGTTGCCCTACATCGATAAAGGCATTGGCGTCACACAGATCGATGGCCTGCTTTACTCGCCCCTCGCCCAGCGTTCGCTGGACGAGCCTTACACCGTGTACGGCCTGGTGGCGCAGCAGATGGAGCGCTCGGACGACGGTTTGTTCCTGCGCTTCTACCTGAACCCCAAGGCCCGTTTCGCGGACGGCAAACCGATCACGGCCGAAGACGTGCGCTACACCTTCGACCTGTTGATGACCCAGGGTAGCCTGCGTTATCGCACCCAATTTGCCGACGTCAAAGGCGTCGAAGTGGAATCACCTCTGACAGTTCGATTCGACTTGAAAAGCAATGAGAACCGTACCCTGCCCCTCGATATCGCGACCCTGCCAGTGTTTCCCGAGCATTGGTGGAAGACTCGCGACTTCGCCAATGGCGGCGGTTACGAGCCACCTTTGGGCAGCGGCCCCTACCGAGTGAGCAAGGTCGACTCCGGTCGCAGCATCACCTTCGAGCGCAATGCCGATTGGTGGGGCAAGGATTTACCGGTCAGCCGCGGCCTCTACAACTTCGATCATTTCAGCATCGAGTACTTCGGTGATACCGACGTCGCCCGCCAGGTTCTGCGCGGCGGTGCCTACGACTACAACCGCGAATTTTCCGCCACCGGTTACTCCATCGGCTACGACGGCCCGGCCCTGAGTGACGGGCGCCTGCAAAAGGCACACCTGGCAACGCAAGCTCCCCAAACGGCTCAGGGCTTTGTGTTCAACCTGCAAAACCCTCTGTTCCAGGACCGTCGAGTGCGTCAGGCGCTGGCCATGCTCTGGGATTTCGAGTGGAGTAACCGGCAGATGATGCGCGACCTGTACATCCGCCAACAGAGTTTTTTTTCCAACACCGACCTCGCCGCCCGAAAGCTGCCGGACGCCGGCGAGCTGGCGATTCTCGAACCACTGCGCGGGCAGATCCCCGACGAGGTGTTCACCCAGGTTTTCGAATCACCGAAAACCGATGGCAGCGGCGTGATTCGCGACAAACAGTTGCAGGCACTCAATCTGCTCGAACAGGCCGGCTGGAAACCCGATGGCGATCAACTGGTCAACGCCGATGGCACGCCGCTGAGTTTCACTTTCCTGGTCAGCCAGAACGGCATGGACCGATTGCTGCTGCCTTATAAGCGCACCCTGAAACAGATCGGCATCGACCTGAACATCCGCCGCATCGACTCGTCCCAATACGTGAATCGCCTGATGAGCCGCGACTACGACATGATCGTCACCGGCTACCCGGTCACGACCTCGCCTGGGGGCGAATTGATCAATTACTTCGGCTCGGTCTCGGCCAACGACCCTGGCGCCAATAACTACATGGTGTTGAAAAATCCGGCGGTCGACACACTGATCACCGGACTGGTTCGCGCCACCACCCAACCCGAAATGCTGCACTATGCCCACGCGCTGGACCGGGTGCTGCAATGGAACTACTACTGGATTCCCAACTATTACCCGCCGGGCAGCTCCACCGTGTGGTGGAATCGTTTCGGCAGGCCCAACGAGCAAGCGAGCAATGACGAAGCCATCGAGAGCTGGTGGGAAATCAGCACCACGCCGCTGACCAACCAACAGATGACCGCTGAGAAAATCCGCCGTGGCAAACCCGGAGGGCCGCACTGATGTGGGCTTACATACTGCGGCGCCTGCTGCTGATCATTCCGACGCTGGTGATCATTCTTCTGGTCAACTTCATCATCGTCCAGGCCGCGCCGGGCGGCCCGGTGGAACAGGCCATCGCGCACTTGCAAGGCCTAGGCGGCGCGAGTGTCGGCGGCGGTTCCGGCGAACGCATGTCCGGCACCTCCCGATCCAGTCGCGGCCTCGACCCGCAACTGATCAAGGACATCGAAAAGCAATACGGCTTCGATAAGCCGGCGCATGAACGTCTGTGGCTGATGCTCACCAGTTACGCGCGCCTGGACTTCGGCAAGAGCTTTTTCCGCGGAGCGACCGTCACCGACCTGATCCTGGAAAAAATGCCGGTGACCATTTCCCTTGGGCTCTGGGCGACGCTGATCACCTACCTGGTGTCGATTCCCTTGGGCATCCGCAAGGCTGTGCACCACGGCAGCCACTTCGATATCTGGAGCAGCACTGCGATCGTCATCGGCTACGCCATGCCGGCGTTCCTGTTCGCGATGTTCCTGATCGTGGTCTTCGCCGGCGGTACCTCGCTGAACTGGTTCCCGGTGCGGGGGCTGGTCTCGGACAACTTCGACTCGCTGTCGACCGTGGGCAAAATCGCCGATTACTTCTGGCACCTGGTATTGCCGGTGACAGCGCTGGTGATCGGCGGGTTCGCCACGCTAACCATTCTGACCAAGAATTCCTTCCTCAATGAAATCACGCGCCAGTACGTGGTCACCGCCCGCGCCAAGGGTCTGAGCGAACGCCGAGTGCTTTATGGTCACGTGTTTCGCAACGCCATGTTGCTGGTGGTCTCGGGGATCCCGCAGGCGTTCATCAGTGTATTTTTCGCCGGTTCCCTGCTGATCGAAGTGATTTTCTCTCTCGACGGCCTGGGTCGCATGAGTTACGAAGCCGCGGTTTCCCGGGATTATCCGGTGGTATTCGGTTCGCTGTTCATCTTCACGCTGTTCGGTCTCTTGATAAAACTGGTCGGCGACCTCTGCTACACCCTCGTGGACCCGCGTATCGACTTCGCCGCGAGGAACGCCTGATGTTCAAGCTCTCGCCGTTAGGTCGTCGTCGTTTCGAGCGCTTCAAGAAAAACCGACGCGGCTGGTGGTCGCTGTGGCTGTTTGTCGGCCTGTTCCTCTTGACCCTCGGTGGCGAGCTGATCGCCAACGACAAACCGCTGATCGTCAGCTATCAGGGATCCCTCTACTTCCCGGCCCTGAAACGTCATACCGAGCAGGAATTTGGCGGGCAGCTGCCGTTCCAGGCGGACTACCGCAGCGACTATGTGCAGAAGCTGATTCACCAGGACGGTGGCTGGATGCTGTTCCCGCCAATCCCCTTCAGCGACGACACGCCAAACTATGACCTCAACCAACCGGCGCCCAGTCCTCCGACGAAGGTCAACTGGCTGGGTACCGACGATCAGGCGCGGGACGTGTTGGCCCGAGTGATTTTCGGTGCGCGGGTGTCGATCCTGTTTGCCTTGATGCTGACATTTGTCAGCGCATTGATCGGCATCGCGGCCGGCGCCCTGCAAGGCTACTACGGCGGCTGGGTCGACCTGATCGGTCAACGGTTGCTGGAGGTTTGGTCGGGGCTGCCGGTGCTGTACCTGCTGATCATCCTGTCGGGTTTCGTCGAGCCTAATTTCTGGTGGCTGCTGGGGATCATGGCGCTGTTTTCCTGGCTGGCCCTGGTGGACGTGGTGCGCGCCGAGTTTCTGCGCGGACGCAACCTGGAATACGTCAAAGCCGCCCGGGCGTTGGGCCTGACTGACCGCAAGGTTATCGTCCGGCACATCCTGCCCAACGCAATGAACGCGACCCTGAGTTATCTGCCGTTCATTCTGACCGGGGCGATCTCGACCCTCACGGCGCTGGACTTCCTCGGCTTCGGCATGCCCGCCGGCAGTGCATCGCTGGGCGAGTTGATCGGTCAGGGTAAGCAGAACCTGCAAGCGCCGTGGCTGGGGCTGACGGCGTTTTTCACCCTGGCGCTGATTCTTTCTTTACTGGTGTTTATCGGGGAGGCATTGCGAGATGCGTTTGACCCTCGATCTTGATCACGATCATGAAGCGGACGGCTGATATGAGTAACAACCTGATCGAAATCCGTGACCTCCGCGTGGCCTTCAGCGGCCAGACCGTGGTGCGCAATCTATGCCTGGACATCCGCCCCGGCGAATGCCTGGCGCTGGTGGGCGAGTCGGGTTGCGGCAAGTCGGTGACCGCTCACTCGATCCTGCAACTGCTGCCCGAGACCGGCACCGAAACCACGGGCAGTATCCGCTACCGTGGCCAGGAGCTGGTCGGCGCTCCGGCCAAGGTGTTGCGAGAACTGCGGGGTAACCGCATCGCGATGATCTTCCAGGAGCCGATGACCTCGCTCAACCCGCTGCACAGCATTGAAAAACAGATCGGCGAAACCCTGCTGCTGCACAAGGGCCTGGCCGGCAAAGCGGCACAAGCGCGGATACTCGAGTTGCTGCATCTGGTGGGCATTCAGAAACCCAAAGAGCGGCTCAAAGCCTATCCCCATCAATTGTCCGGTGGCCAACGGCAACGGGTGATGATCGCCATGGCCCTGGCCTGCGAACCGGAGCTGCTGATCGCCGACGAGCCGACCACAGCGCTGGACGTGACAGTGCAGCGCAAGATCCTGCTGCTGCTCAAATCCCTGCAACAGCGTCTTGGCATGTCGCTGCTGCTGATCAGCCACGACCTCAATCTGGTGCGCAGCATTGCCCAACGAGTCTGCGTGATGAAGGCCGGCGAGATCGTCGAGCAGGCACCTTGCGAAACGCTGTTTACCGAACCGAAACATCCTTACAGCTGCGTGCTGCTCAACGCCGAACCGGAAGGTGAAGCACTGCCCCGGGACGAGCGCGAGAACGTGCTTGAGGTGGATGACTTGCGGGTGCAGTTCGCCCTGAGCGGCGGGCTGTTTCAGCGCAAGACTTACCTGAAGGCCGTGGATGGCATCAGCCTGAATATTCAGCGCGGCAAGACGCTGGGTATTGTGGGCGAATCCGGCTCCGGCAAGTCGACGCTGGGTCAGGCGATCCTGCGTTTGCTCGATTCCGAAGGCAGCATTCGCTTTCAAGGTGAAGCGCTGGACGGCCTGACGCAAAAACAGCTGCGGCCGTGGCGCAAGAAAATGCAGGTGGTGTTCCAGGACCCGTTCGGCAGCCTCAGCCCGCGAATGTCCGTGGCGCAGATCATCAGTGAAGGCCTTGAGGTGCATAGCCAGTTGACGGCTGACGAATGCAAAGCCGAAGTGATTCGGGCATTGGTGGAAGTCGGACTTGATCCGCAAAGCCGTCATCGCTACCCGCACGAGTTTTCCGGCGGCCAACGCCAACGCATCGCCATCGCCCGCGCGCTGGTGCTGAAACCGGCGCTGATCCTGCTGGACGAACCGACCTCGGCACTGGATCGCACAGTGCAAAAACAAGTGGTCGCCCTGCTCCGCCAACTTCAGGAAAAACATGGCCTGACCTACCTGTTCATCAGCCACGACCTGGCAGTGGTGCGCGCACTGGCTCACGACATGATCGTGATCAAGGACGGCAAAGTGGTGGAAAGCGGTGCCAGCCACGACGTGTTCGATTCGCCGCAGCATCCGTATACCAAAGAACTGTTGGCGGCAGCACATCCGGGTTAAGACTTGAAACCGCGGCGCGGCCATCGCGAGCAGGTCGGATCGCCGCACCGTCACTCCCACATTGGAATGCATTTCAAACTGTGGGAGCGAGCCTGCTCGCGATTAGGCCCGTACAGACACTACACATTTTGGACATGACGCCCATGAACACCACCGAAAGCCTCAAGGACTACCAACGCGTTCGTTTGCTAGCGATCCGTTCGTTGTTCGAGATCATCGAGCAGTCCAGCGAAGGCACGGTGATTGTCGACCGCGATGCGAACATCGTCTGGATGAACGAGCGCTATGCCCGACGCTTCGGCCTGGAATCGGCGGAAGTGGCGATCGGCAAGGCTTGCGAAAGCGTGATCCCCGGCAGTCTGTTGCGCGAGGTGGTGCGCACCGGTCGGCCGATCCTGCTCGACATGCAGGACACCCCCAAAGAACCACTGGTGGTGATGCGCCTGCCGATTCATGACGACGCTGGCGTGGTGATCGGCGCCATCGGGTTTGCGCTGTTCGACGAATTGCGCAGCCTCTCGCCGATGCTCAAGCGCTACATGAGCATGCAGGAAGAACTGGCATCCACCCGCTCGCTGCTGCGAGCGCGGCAAACCAAGTACAACTTCGCGCACTTTATCGGCACCAGCGCCGCCAGCCTCGAAGTCAAGCGCCGTGCCCGACGCAGTGCCAGCGCCGAGTCCCCGGTGTTGCTGCTCGGTGAAACCGGCACCGGCAAAGAACTGCTGGCCCAGGCGATTCACGGCGCTTCGCCGCGCGCGCACAAAGCCTTTGTCAGCATCAACAGCGCGGCGATTCCCGAATCGTTGCTGGAAGCGGAATTCTTCGGCACCGCGCCCGGCGCATTTACCGGTGCTGATCGCAAGGGCCGTGCCGGCAAGTTACAGATCGCCCAGGGCGGCACTTTGTTTCTCGATGAAATCGGCGACATGCCGCTGCCACTGCAAAGCAAATTGCTGCGGGTGCTGCAGGAAAAGGAATTCGAGCCGGTGGGTTCCAACGAAGTGATCCACAGCGATGTGCGGGTGATAGCCGCGACCTCCACAGATCTGGAAGCCGCGATCAAACGCGGCGAATTTCGCGCCGACCTGTATTACCGCCTCAACGTGCTGCCAATCCAGGTCCCGCCGCTGCGTGATCGACTCGATGACCTGCCAGCCCTCAGTGAAGCGATTCTGGAGGAGCTGCGCAGTCAGCACGAATTGAACCGCGAAGCCCTGGAACTGCTGGGTCAACATGCCTGGCCGGGGAATATTCGTGAGCTGCGCAATGTGCTTGAGCGGGCGGCGCTGCTCAGTGATGACCTGATGCTGAATGCCGATGATATCCGCGCGGCGATTGGTACGTTCACACCGGTAGAGCGCGTGGCGCCTGTCACGATTGAGCCGGTTGCGCATGAGACTTTCAGTGAGGCTCGGGAGCGGTTTGATCGACAGTTGATTGAAGCTGCCCTCGCGCAATGCGGCGGGAAGGTTGTTGAAGCGGCGGCGCGACTGGGCTTGGGGCGGTCTACTTTGTATAAGAAGATGGTGGCGTTGGGGATTGCATAGTCTCAATAGAGAGACACCGATCTCAAGCTAGAGACAGCCCATCAAGATCAAAAGATCGCAGCCTTCGGCAGCTCCTACAGGTGATTTGCGCATTTCCCCGTAGGAGCTGCCGAAGGCTGCGATCTTTTAGGTGCATCATTGTCTCAAACCAGAGACAAATATCTGTCACAACACTCAACAATCTATATAAATCCTATATATTTCAATATGTTAACTGCCTGGCACGAAACTCGCTAAAGCCCTCTCCCACCAAGATCCACCCTAAAAAAATAACAATCCAGGAGACACACCATGAGTGTGATCATTGCCTTGGCAGCCCTCACGCTGCTAATGCTCGCGGCCTACCGTGGCTACAGCGTTATCCTCTTTGCCCCGATTGCCGCCCTCGGCGCCGTTCTGCTCACCGACCCTTCCGCCGTCGCCCCCGCTTTCACCGGGGTGTTCATGGAGAAAATGGTCGGCTTCATCAAACTGTATTTCCCGGTGTTCCTGCTCGGTGCGGTGTTCGGCAAGCTGATCGAGCTGTCGGGCTTTTCGCGCTCCATCGTCGCAGCGGCAATTCGCCTGCTCGGCACGAGTCAGGCGATGCTGGTGATTGTACTGGTCTGCGCCCTGCTGACTTACGGCGGCGTGTCGCTGTTCGTGGTGGTGTTCGCGGTCTATCCGTTTGCTGCTGAAATGTTCCGCCAGAGCAATATTCCCAAGCGTCTCATCCCGGCGACCATCGCCCTCGGTGCCTTTTCGTTCACCATGGACGCTTTGCCCGGCACCCCGCAGATCCAGAACATCATTCCCAGCACCTTCTTCAACACCACCGCCTGGGCCGCGCCCTGGCTGGGCTTGATCGGCGCGATCTTTGTGGTCTGCACCGGCATGCTGTTTCTGCAGCGCCAGCGCAACAAGGCTCAGCACGCCGGTGAGGGTTATGGCACCGAACTGCGCAACGAACCCGAAACCGCTGCCGACATCAAACTGCCCAACCCGTGGATCGCCGTGTCGCCTCTGCTGGCCGTCGGCGTCATGAATCTGCTGTTTACCCAGTGGATTCCGCAGTGGTACGGCAAGACCCACAGCCTCGCGCTGCCGGGCATGGCCGCGCCGGTAACCACCGACATCGCCAAACTCACGGCGATCTGGGCCGTTCAAGCTGCGTTGCTGGTCGGCATCATCATGGTGCTGGTGTTCGGCTTCCAGGCGATTCGCGGCAAGTTGGCCGAAGGCAGCAGAAGCGCGGTCAGCGGTTCGTTGCTGGCGGCGATGAACACCGCGTCGGAGTACGGCTTTGGTGCGGTGATCGCCTCCTTGCCGGGCTTCCTGGTGCTGGCCGACTGGCTCAAAAGCATTCCCAATCCGCTGGTCAACGAAGCGATCACCGTGACCCTGCTGGCCGGCATCACCGGTTCTGCGTCGGGCGGTATGAGCATTGCGCTGGCGGCTATGGCCAATGACTTCATCGCAGCGGCCCACGCCGCCAACATTCCCCTGGAAGTGCTGCACCGGGTGGCCGCGATGGCCAGTGGTGGCATGGACACCCTGCCGCACAACGGCGCGGTGATTACCTTGTTGGCGGTGACTGGCCTGACCCACCGCGAAGCCTACAAAGACATTTTCTGTATTACGCTGATCAAGACCCTGGCGGTTTTTGTGGTGATCGGTACTTTCTACGCCACTGGCATTGTGTGAGGTATTCATGACGACTCTTTCGGGCAAGACTGCACTGGTCACCGGTTCCACCAGCGGCATCGGCCTGGGCATTGCCCTCAGCCTGGCCAAGGCAGGCGCCAATCTGATCCTCAACGGTTTCGGTGATGCGTCCAAGGTGATTGCCGAGGTCGAGCTGCTCAATAACAAAAGCGGTGGCAAGGTTGGCCATCACCCGGCCGACGTCAGCGACCCGGCACAGATCGCCGACATGTTCGCCTATGCCGAGCGCGAGTTCGGCGGCGTGGACATCCTGGTCAACAACGCCGGTATTCAGCATGTGGCGCCGGTGGAAGAGTTCCCGGCGGAGCGCTGGGATTCGATCATTGCGATCAACCTGTCGTCGGTGTTCCACAGCACCCGTTTGAGCCTGCCGGGCATGCGCGCCAAGGGTTGGGGACGGATCATCAACATCGCTTCGGTGCACGGCCAGGTCGGGTCGGTGGGCAAGGCGGCTTACGTCGCCGCCAAGCATGGCGTCATCGGTTTGACCAAGGTGGTGGGTCTGGAAACCGCCACCACCAATGTCACCTGCAACGCCATCTGCCCGGGCTGGGTGCTGACGCCACTGGTGCAGAAGCAGATTGATGACCGCATCGCCAAAGGGATCGACCCGCAGCAGGCGCAACATGATTTGTTGGCCGAGAAGCAACCTTCGCTGGAGTTTGTGACACCGCCACAATTGGGCGAACTGGTGCTGTTTTTGTGCAGCGAGGCCGGCAGCCAGGTGCGTGGCGCGGCGTGGAATATTGATGGTGGGTGGTTGGCGCAGTAACCCGCAGATGATCGTTCCCACGCTCTGCGGGGGAACGATCTGATACCAACAAGAAGAGGCAAGCCATGTCCGACATCCTCTGGCAACCCAGCGCCAAGCGCATCGGCAAGACCCGCATGGAGGCCTTTCGGCGCTTCATCAATCAGCGACACAACCTCCACGTCGACGACTACCCTGCCCTGCATCAATGGTCCATCGATCAGCGTGAAGCGTTCTGGCAGGCCATCGTCGATTTCTTCGACATCCGTTTCCACGATCAACCGGACGCTGTACTGGTTGAGGGCGCGCAAATGCCCAGCGCCCAATGGTTTCCCGGCGCCACCCTGAACTTCGCCGAACACCTGATGCGCCGTCGCGACGATGCCGTGGCGGTCATTGCCATCGGCGAGAACGGCCAGCGTGAACACCTGACCTGGGCAGAACTGGCTGAGCATGTCGCAGGGTTTCAGAACAGTTTGAAAGCCGCCGGTGTCGGCCTCGGTGACCGCGTCGCGGCGTGCATGCCCAATACCTGGCAAACCCTGGTGGCGATGCTCGGCACCACCAGTTTAGGAGCGATCTGGTCCTGCTCTTCGCCGGACTTCGGTACCCAGGGCGTAATCGACCGTTTCGGCCAGATCGAGCCGAAAGTGCTGATCACCTGCGCCGGTTACCGCTATGCCGGCAAGGACATCGACCAGACCGCCAAGGTCAATGAAATCCTCGAACGCTTGCCATCCTTGCAGCAGTTGATTGTCGTGCCTTACGCCCGACCGCAAGCGCACATCGAACACTTCCACACCCGGGCCAACGTGACGCTCTGGGATGATTTCTACGACGTGGGCGGCGAACCGGATTTCGTCCCCGTGCCCTTCGCGCATCCGCTGTACATCCTCTATTCCAGCGGCACCACCGGCGTGCCGAAATGCATCATTCACAGCACCGGCGGCGTGTTGCTGCAACACGTCAAGGAACACGGATTGCATTGCGACCTCGGCCCCGGCGACCGGTTGTTCTACTACACCACGTGCGGCTGGATGATGTGGAACTGGCTGGTCTCGGCACTGGCCGTGGACAGCACGGTGGTGCTGTACGACGGCTCGCCGTTTCATCCCGCCCCCGAGCGCCTGATCGACCTGATCGACGACGAACGCATCAGTGTCTTCGGCACCAGCCCCAAGTACCTCGCGACCCTGGAAAGCAACGGCATCAAACCTCGCGAAAGCCATGACCTGAGCAGCCTCAAAACCCTGCTGTGTACCGGTTCCGCGTTGTCGCCGCAGAGTTACGACTACGTCTACCGCGACCTCAAGCCTGACCTGTGCCTGGCCTCGATGTCCGGCGGCACCGACATCGTTTCGTGTTTTGTGAACAGTAATCCGCTGCAACCGGTACGCCGTGGCGAGATACAAGGCAAAAGCCTGGGCATGGCGGTGGAAGTCTGGAACGACGACGGCCAGCCGGTGATCGGCGAAAAAGGTGAGCTCGTGTGCATCCGGCACTTCCCGGCAATCCCCATCGGGTTCTGGAATGATCCTCAGCAGGAAAAGCTTCGCGCCTCGTATTTCAGTCAGTTCCCCGGTGTCTGGGCCCAAGGCGATTACGCGGAACAATTGCCCCACGGCGCGATGATGATCCACGGACGCTCCGACGCCGTGCTCAACCCCGGCGGAGTGCGCATCGGTACCGCGGAAATCTACCGTCAGGTGGAGAAAATCCCACAGGTTCTGGACAGCGTGGCCATTGGTCAGCAATGGCAGGATGACGTGCGGGTGGTGTTGTTTGTGCGCTTGCGCGAGGGCGTCGAATTGGACGAAGCGCTGCAACAACAGATCCGCCAGGTCATCCGCGCCAACACCACACCACGGCATGTGCCGGCGAAGATTGTCGCGGTGACGGACATTCCACGGACGATCAGTGGCAAGGTTGTCGAGTTGGCCGTGAGGAATGTGGTGCACGGGCAGAAGGTGAAAAACACCGATGCCTTGGCCAATCCCGAGGCCCTTGAACAATTCCGCAACCGCCCCGAACTCAACGACTGAAACACAACCTGCGTAGGAGCTGCCGAAGGCTGCGATCTTTTGATCTTTAGCGACATCATTGATGCCATAAAATCAAAAGATCGCAGCCTTCGGCAGCTCCTACAGGGGGCGATGTCAGTCCATGAGCCCCCATTCACCCGGCGGCGCATGGGGGCCCGGTGACGCTTCGGCGTGCAGCTTCAGCCGCAAGCGCAAATTGTTCACCGAATCCGCATGTTTCAACGCTTCTTCCTCGTCAATCGCGCCCTCGACGACCAACGCATAAAGCGCTCCGTCGAACGTCTGCATCCCCAGCTCCACAGACTTCTCCATAATCCCTTTGAGCTCGGAAAACTCATTGCGCCGGATCAGGTCGCCGACGGTCGGCGTGCCAATCATCACTTCCACCGCCGCCCGTCGCTGACCGTCACGGGTACGCACCAATCGCTGGGAAACGAAGGCCTTGAGGTTGTTGCCCAGGTCATGCAGGAGTTGCGTCCGCCGTTCTTCGGGGAAGAAGTTGATGATCCGGTCCAGCGCCTGATGGGCGTTGTGGGCATGCAGCGTGGAAATAACCAGATGACCGGTATCGGCAAACGCCAGCGCATGCTCCATCGTCTCGCGGTCACGAATTTCGCCGATCAGCACGACGTCCGGTGCCTGGCGCAGGGTATTTTTCAATGCGGCGTGAAAACTGCGGGTGTCGACGCCGACCTCGCGCTGGTTGATGATCGACTTCTTGTGCCGATGGATGTACTCGACCGGGTCTTCAATGGTGATGATGTGGCCACTGCTGTGGCGATTGCGGTAGTCGATCAACGCTGCCAGCGAAGTTGACTTGCCCGAGTCGGTAGCGCCGACGAACAGCATCAGTCCTTGTTTGAGCATCACCGTTTCGAGCAGCACCGACGGCAGCTTTAGATCTTCGAAACGCGGAATGTCGAGTTTGATGTTGCGCGCTACGATCGACACATCGTTGCGTTGTTTGAAGATATTCAGTCGAAAGCGCCCGATACCGGTCAAAGAGATGGCCAGGTTCATCTCCAGCTCCCGATCGAACTCCAGACGCTGTTCGGCGTCCATGATGGACGCGGCAATGGCCGCGATTTCACCCGGTTTATACGGCTGATCGGCCAAGGGTTTAAGCACACCCTCGAACCGTGCGCTGGGTGGCGCACCGGTAGACAGATAAAGATCGGAGCCATTCTGACTGGCCAGGAGCCTTAACAGTGCATCGATTTCCATGGCAAAAAGCACCCGCGAAGCATTCAATGAATAAAAATGACCCAAATTGGGTCATCCAGCGTCTACTGCGGTACAAGGATAGTTGACACCGCTACACCGACTTAAGTGCAGGACATCTTGATGAACGCATCACCGACCGGCAGCGATGCCCAGGCCTTGATTGCCCGACTGGACTGGAGACGCAGCCCGCTGGGCGCTGCCAGTACCTGGCCGCAAAGCCTGCGAACCGCCGTGGATATCGTGATTCATTCGCCGATGCCCATGCTGTTGCTGTGGGGGCCGCAGCTCACGCAGATCTACAACGACGGCTTCGCCCTGCTGGCCGGCAGCAAGCATCCACACGCATTCGGACAGCCGACACACCTGATCTGGCCAGAGTTAAAAGACTTTACCGATCCCATTTACAGCGCCGTCCTACAAGGTCAGGTACGGACCTACAGCGAACAGCGCTTCACCTTGCAGCGTAATGGCCATGATTCCGACTTCTGGCTGGACCTGACCTACAGCCCCATCCGCGATGAAAGCGCCCAGGTCGCCGGGATTCTGGTGACGGCCATCGAAACCAACGAACGCCGACGCATCGCCCTCGAACTCGAGCAGCGTTCGGCTGCGAGCCTCAAGGCCCAGCACGAAACCGAGGAGCGCCTGCAACTTGCGCTCGCGGCCACCGACGCCGTCGGCACCTGGGACTGGGACATCAACGAAGACCGCTTCATTGCCGACACCCACTTCGCCCAGTTACACGGTATCGACCCGCTGCTCGCCAATCAGTTGCCCATCAGCGCTTACCTTCAGGGGGTGCACCCGGAAGACCGCGCCATGGTCGCCCGCAGCATCAAGCACTCCATCACCCACGGCACCGAGTACGCCGAGGAATATCGCCTGCTGCAGGCCGACGGTCAGCTGCGCTGGGTGTTTGCCCGGGGTCGTTGCTACAAGGACCACCATGGCCGGCCGATCCGCTTCCTCGGCGCCGCCCTGGACCTGACCGAACGTAAACACACAGAACAAGCCTTGCGGCAAAGCCAGACCGAGCTGCAACTGATCATCAACGCCATGCCGATCCTGATCAGCTACGTGGACCGCGAGGAACGCTTTCGCCTGAACAATGCGGCCTACCTCGACTGGTACGGGCTGACGCCTCAGGAGCTCTTTGGCAAAACCATCCGTGAAGTACTGGGTGAAGAAGCCTATGCCTTGCGCGCCGAACACATCGCCCAGGCACTGTCCGGCAAGCCTTGTTGTTTCAGCATCAGCACCCCGCACCGTGACGGCAGCATCCGCCAGGCCCTGATGAACTACTTGCCGCGCCACAGCGCGGATGGTGCGGTCAATGGATTCTATATCTTTGTGATTGACGAAACCGAGCGCAAACAGACCGAAGAAGCCCTGCGCAATCTCAACGAAACCCTTGAGGAACGGGTCGCCGCCCGCACCCAACAATTGGCTGAAGCCAACCAGCGACTGCAGAACGAGATGTTCGAACGCGAACGCGCCGAAGAGGCGTTGCGCCATGCGCAGAAGATGGAAGCGCTCGGCCAGCTCACCGGCGGCATCGCCCATGACTTCAACAATATGCTCACCGGGATCATCGGCAGCCTCGATTTGATGCAGCGCTACATCGCCGACGGGCGCGTCGCCGAGGTGGGCCGTTTCACCGAGGCGGCAGTGTCCTCGGCCTACCGCGCCGCCGCCCTGACCCATCGCCTGCTGGCGTTTTCCCGGCGTCAGTCACTGGACCGCAAGCCGCTGAACGCCAATGATCTGATCCATTCCCTGGAAGATCTGCTCAGTCGGACCAAGGGCGACCACATCGAGCTCAAACTGCAACTGGCCGATGACGTCTGGCCGGTCAGCACCGACGTCAGCCAGCTGGAAAATGCCCTGCTCAATCTGGTGATCAACGCCCGGGACGCCATGCCCGATGGCGGCGAGTTGCGGATTGAAACCGCCAACGTTTACCTCGACAGCAGTGATATCAACACCCTGGAACCGATCAAGGCCGGGGATTATCTGATGATTGCCGTCAGCGACAACGGTACCGGCATGACACCGTCGGTGCTGGCCAAGGCTTTCGACCCATTCTTCACCACCAAACCCATCGGCCAGGGCACCGGTCTTGGGTTGTCGATGATCTATGGTTTTGCCCAGCAGTCAGGCGGTCATGTCAGCCTGTTCAGCTTGCCGGGCCAGGGCACCAGCGTTCGTCTGTACCTGCCGCGGCTGCACGCCGCAGAGCCCGAAAACATCCTGATGCCGGTCACCAGCGTAGCGCCGGCCGCGATTGCCGGTGAAACCGTGGTGTTGGTGGAGGACGATCCGGCGGTGCGCATGCTGGTGCTCGACCTGCTCAACGAGCTGGGTTACCACGCCCATGAAGCCCAAGACGCGAAGACTGCCCTGCCCCTGCTGGAGTCCGACCTGCGGGTCGATTTGCTGGTCACCGATGTCGGGCTCCCGGGGATGAACGGTCGACAACTGGCGGAGATTGCGCGTCAGCATCGCCCCGAACTCAAAGTGCTGTTCATGACCGGTTACGCGGAAAAAGCCGCCGAGCGCCAGGGTTTCCTGGAAGAAGGCATGGACATGGTGGCCAAGCCCTTTTCCATTGACCTGTTGGCCAACAAGATTCGCGCGATGATCGGTCAACCGGACTGAGTTAAGGCATAATCGCGCGCCCCCCGCTGGCACCCACATAGCCACCACCGTTGCAAGGTACTGCCCATGAAAGCTCAAGCCCGCCATATTCTGGTGAAAACCTCGGAAGAAGCCGAACAGCTCAAACAACGCATCGCCAAGGGCGAAGCCTTCGATGTGCTGGCCAAGAAGTATTCCACCTGCCCGTCTGGCAAGCGCGGCGGCGACCTGGGTGAAGTACGGCCCGGGCAGATGGTTGGGGTTATCGATGCCGTGATTTTCAAAAAGCCGTTGCGGGTTGTGCATGGTCCGATCAAGAGCAAGTTTGGCTATCACCTGGTGCAGGTGTTTTACCGGGATTAATGGATCATTGTAGGAGCTGCCGAAGGCTGCGATCTTTTGATCTTGATTTAAAAGAGCAAGATCAAAAGATCGCAGCCTTCGGCAGCTCCTACAGGGGATTGCATTTCAGTCTTTGGGAATCAGAGCTCCAGGTACTTGAATCACCCGACTCGCCAAGCGGTGCCCCGCTTCAGCAGCCTCAACCGGACTGCCACCCTTGAGCCTGCTGGCCAGGTACGCGGCGCTAAATGAATCCCCCGCCGCCGTGGTGTCCACCACCCGCTCGACCACCTGCGCCGGCACTTCAAACGACGCGCCATCACAACGAATCAGACACGCCTCGGCACCACGCTTGAGTACCACTTCAGGCGTGCCAATCTGCTCGTAAGCGGCAAACACCGCCTCGCAATCGGAAAAATGAAACAGCGCCTGTTCGTCATCGACCGTCAGCAATGCCAGGTCGACATAGGGCAGAACGCTGCGATAGGCCGCTCGTGCGTCCTCGATCGACGCCCACAAACGTGGCCGGTAGTTGTTGTCGAACACGATCCGCGCATCCCGCTGCCGGGCTTCGACCAGGGTTTCCAGTAACTTCTCCCGACCTTGCACACCCAGTACCGCCAGGGTGATGCCACTGAAATACAGCACATCGTAATCCGGCAGTGCCGCCAGGATCGGCGCGGCGGCCGGGGTGGTGAAACAATCGCGGACGGCCGCCTCGTTGCGCCAGTAGAGAAAACGCCGTTCGCCGGCAGCGTCAGTCTGGATGCAATACAAGCCGGGCAATCGGCCGGGCAAGCGCTGGACCATACCGAGCCCGATATTTTCCTCGGCCCAGCTCTGGCACATCGCATCGCTGAAACTGTCGTCGCCCAGGGCGGTGACGTAATCCACCGTGCCGCCCTCACCCAGCTCCCGGGACAGGTAGACCGCCGTGTTCAAGGTATCGCCACCGAAACTCTGTTGCAGGCTGCCGTCGGCGCGTTGCTGCAACTCGATCATGCACTCGCCGATCAGGGCAATGCGCGGGGTGTTGGGGCCGAGGGTGCTGATGGTGTTCATTGTGGGGTCTCTGGTGTTTCGGTGTTGTCTGGCAGGGCCTCATCGCGAGCAAGCTCGCTCCCACATGGGATCTTCAGTGTTCACACGATCCCTGTGGGAGCGAGCTTGCTCGCGATGGCCGCGCCTCGGTCTGGAGCCTTAGAAACAGGTTTCCATGGTTTCGATGACGTTCAGCTGTTCATCCACCAGACACCCGATACGCCACTTGTCGAACGTCAGGCACGGGTGCGAAGTACCAAAGGAAATAATGTCCCCCACCCGCAACTCAACCCCCGGCGCCACGGTCATGAACGCATGCTGGTCCATCACCGCCGTCACCTTGCAGGCACTGACGTCGTCGCCCGTCGCCGGCACCACGCCCGCCTTGTAACGCAACAGCGGCACCGGTAACCCGGCGTCGTAGGCCACGTCGCGTTTACCCAGGGCGATCACCGCAAAACCCGGTTCCGGCAACGACTGCACGTGAGCCCAGACTTCCAGCGCCGGGCGCAGGCCTTCGTGCAGGTCGCTGCGGCGATCGAGCACGCAGCATTGCGCTTCTTTATAGATGCCATGGTCGTGAGCGACGTAGCTGCCGGGACGCAGCACGCTGAGGAAACGTCCGCCGGCGTTCTGCGCTTCGAAGGATTCAGCGATCAGGTCATACCAGGCCGAACCCGACGCAGTGATGATCGGCTTGGGAATGGCAAACGCGCCGCTGTCCTGCAATTGCACGGCCAGGCGCACCAAAGAATCAGCGAACGCACGGATGCCGCTCACCGCGTGATCGCCGTGAATCACCCCTTCGTATCCTTCGATCCCGCTCAGCGCCAGGGCCGGTTGTGCAGCAATGGCTTTGGCCAGTGCGACCACTTCATCTTCCGTGCGGCAACCGCAACGACCGCCGACCACGCCGTACTCGATCATCACGTTCAAGCGCACACCGCGGGAGGCGAAATACGCGCCGAGGTCAGCGACGTTGTCCGGGTGATCGACCATGCAATGGAAGTCGAAAGACGGGTCCGTCAGCAGATCGGCGATCAACGCCATGTTCGGCGTACCGACCAATTGGTTGGCCATCAGCACCCGATGCACGCCATGGGCGTAAGCCGCGCGGGTTTGCGTGGCGCTGGCCAGGGTGATGCCCCAGGCACCGGCGTCCAGTTGGCGGCGAAACAGCGCCGGGGTCATGCTGGTTTTGCCGTGGGGGGCGAGTTCGGCACCGCTGTTGCTGACAAAGGCCTGCATCCAGCGAATGTTGTGTTCCAGCGCTTCGCGGTGCAGCACCAGCGCAGGCAGGCTGACGTCGCGCACCAGATTGGCGCCTGTGTGGGCAAAGCCCTTTTCTACGGTGGCAGTATTTTTGGCAGAAAACATGGTCGAACTCCTCACATTCGCGGCCGCAGGCAGCCGCTGTTATTCGTTGATGCGACGGGCCAGGCTGTTGGCGCTGTCGATCAGCACCCGGCGGTAGTCGTTGTAATTGTTCTTGGCATCGGCCCGTGGGGCGACGATGCACAGGGTCGCAATGGCCACGCCGTTCGGGTCTTTCACCGGGGCGGCAAAGCAATGGGTAAAGGTGTCGGCAACGCTATCGAAAGAGAAGAAGCCATCGATAGCGGCCTGACGGATTTCACCGAGAAACTGTTCAAGCGGCAGGCGTTCACCGTTGGGCAGGATGAAGTCGTCGTGATCAATCAGGTCGACGATTTCCTGGTCGCTCAAGTGCGCCAGCAGCAGGCGCCCGGAAGCGGTCCAGGGGATCGGCGTGTTCTCGCCGATGTCCGAGGAAATGCGGAAATGCCGCTCGCCCTCTTTCATCAAGGCCACAGTGTATTTTCGTCCGTTGAGCAGGCACATCTGCGCGGTTTCGCGGGTCTGGCTGACGATCTCCTGCAAGGCATGATCGGCCTCGCGGGTCAGGTCGAAATGGCGTAAATGCGCTTGCCCGAGGAAGTACAGCTGACGGCCGAGGTAGACGTGACCGTCCTTGCCCACGGCCTCCAGAATCCGTCGTTCCAACAGGGAGGCAACCAATTCGTAGACCGTGGATTTCGGGCTGCCGATGCCGCTGGCGATTTCGTTCGGGCGCAGGGGCTTGCCGACTTCCTTGAGAAAATCGAGGATATCGAACGCCCGGTCCAGACCGCGAGCCCGGCGCTTGATGGTGTCTTCGGTCATTTCAGTATGCTCATTCAATGTTGCCCTGTAGGAGCTGCCGCAGGCTGCGATCTTTTGATCCAGCTCTTCTGGCACCTACAAAAACGCCAGAAGATCGCAGCCTTCGGCAGCTCCTACAAGAGTCACCGCGGTTCAGGCCTTTTTCTTGTACGCGACGCAGTCGATCTCGACCTTGCAATCGACCATCATGTTCGCCTGCACACAGGCCCGGGCCGGTGCGTGTTCGCTTTTGAAATATTCGGAAAACACCTTGTTGAAACTCCAGAAATCCCGCGGGTCTTCCAGCCACACGCCGGCGCGCACCACGTCTTCCAGGCCGTAACCAGCCTCTTCGAGAATGGCGATCAAATTCTTCATGGTCTGGTGAGTCTGTTCGACGATGCCACCCACAATGATTTCGCCATCCAGCGCCGGTACTTGCCCGGACACATGCAGCCAGCCATCGGCTTCAACGGCGCGGGCGAAAGGACGGGGCTGGCCGCCACCGGCGGTGCTGCCGGTGCCGTAACGAGTAATGCTCATGAGTGTTTCTCCTGATTGAAAAGTGAAAATGCTTTTAAAAAAATCAGAACCGCGTGTTCTTGAGAAACTCCGCCAGACGCGGTGATTGCGGGCGTTCGAACAGTTCCTTGGGTGGCCCCTGCTCTTCGATCCGCCCCTGATTCATGAAAACGATCTTGTCCGAGACCTCAAACGCAAAACGCATTTCGTGGGTCACCAGCAGCATGGTCATGCCGTCCTCGGCCAGGCCTTTGATCACGCTCAGTACTTCGCCTACCAATTCCGGATCGAGGGCCGAAGTGACTTCGTCGAACAGCATCAGGCTCGGGTTCATTGCAATCGCCCGGGCAATCGCCACGCGCTGCTGTTGACCGCCGGACAACTGACCGGGGAAGTGATCGCGGCGTTCCAGCAAGCCGACTCGCTCCAGCCATTTTTCCGCCAGGGCCACCGCTTCATCCTTGTGCAACTTTTTGACCTTGAGCAAACCGAGGGTGACGTTCTGCAACGCCGTGAGGTGCGGAAACAGGTTGAACTGCTGGAACGCCATGCCGGTCATGGCCCGATGCCGGGCGATGACTTTTTCCGGGTGCCGCACGCGCTTGCCGTTGACCTCGTCATAACCGATGGACTCGCCATCGAGCATGATCTGCCCGCCCTGGAACTCTTCGAGCATGTTCACGCAACGCAGCAGCGTGGTCTTACCCGAGCCGCTGGAACCGATCAGCGTCACGACGTTGCCGCGCTGCATGGTCAAGTCGACGCCCTTGAGCACTTCGAGCTGGCCGTACTTTTTGTGCAACCCGCGAATGTCCAGCAGGGGCTGATCGTTTTGAGCCCTGGCGTCTTTTGCGTTAGAGAGCTGAGATTGAGTCATGGCAAGGCCACCCGCTTTTCAATGTGCCGGCCGAGTAATTCGATGGCGTAGTTGATGACGAAAAACAGAAATCCGGCGAACAGGTAAAACTCGAGGGTCATGAAGGTCCGGGCGATGATCTGCTGCGTACTGAGCAACAATTCGGCCACACCGATCACCGACAGCAGCGTCGAAGCCTTGACGATCTCGGTGGACGAGTTGACCCAGGTCGGCAAGATCTGCCGCAACGCCTGAGGCAACAACACGTAGCCCAAAGACTGAAAGAACGTCAGGCCAATGGCCTTGCTCGCTTCCATCTGACCACTGGGCAGCGCTTGCAACGCGCCACGCACGATCTCGGCGACGTGGGAGCCGCAAAACAGCGTCAGCCCCAACGCACCGGCCTGAAAGGCACTGATCTGCCAGCCCAATGCAGGCGCCATATAGAAGCAGGCGAGCACCAACACAAACACCGGCGTGCCACGAATCAGGTCGACGTAAAAACGAAACGGCGCGCGCATCCAGAACTTGCCGTACGTCAGCACCAGACCGGCGACGATGCCGACCATCGTGCCCAACAGAATCGCCAGGGCCGAGACCTGCACGCTGGTCAAAAAGCCTTGCCACAGCACTTCCCGGGCAACCCATAACTCATGCAACCAACTGGGGGATTCGTACATGTGGGGCCTCCTATCGGCGAATCGCCAGACGCTGCTCGAGGTAACGCAGCATCATGGCAATGAGGTAACAGGCCGCCACATAGAGCGCGGTGGTCACCAGCCAGGTTTCAATCACCCGGTAGCTCTCGACATTGATCTTGCGCGCGTAATAGGTCAGCTCCGGCACGGCAATCGCCGCGGCCAGCGAGGTGTCCTTGAACAGCGAAATGAAGTTGTTCGACAGGGCCGGCAGCACATTGCGCAGCATCACCGGCACGGTGACGTACGCCTTGACCTGCCATTCGCCCAGACCAATCGCCAACCCGGCTTCGCGCTGCCCCTTGGGAATGCTCAACAACCCGCCGCGAAACACTTCGGTCAGATACGCCCCTGCATACAGCGACAGGGTGATGATGAACGACGGGATCTTGTCCAGACGAATCCCCAGGCTCGGCAAGGCGAAGTAGATCAACAGAATCAACACCAGAATCGGCGTGTTACGGATCACCGTCACATACACCGACGCCAGCACCCGCAACGCGCGGTGCTTTGAGAGCAAAGCAAACGCCATCATCAGGCCGATCACGCAGCCGATGGCGATCGACACCAGCGCCAGTTCGAGGCCCAGACCGAGCCCCGCCAGCAAGGTGTCGAAATCGCGCCACACGGCGGCAAAATTCAACTGATAGTTCATGGTCAGCGGTACCTTGAACGGGGCGATTTATGACCGCCCCGCTCTCACGGGATCATTTGAATTCGACGGGGAAACCGATGGCTGGTGTCGGCAGATCGACACCGAACCACTGCTTGAAGGAGGCCGCGTAGGTCGGGAATTCAACGCCGGTCATGGCTTCATGCAATGTGGTGTTGACGAAGTTCAGCCAGTCCTGATCGCCGCGCTTGACCGCGCACGCGTAGGTTTGCGGGCTCCAGGCATAAGCCGGGCTGCGATAGCGCCCCTGGTTCTGCACCATCAGGTATTTCACCGAGGACTGATCGGTGGCCGCGGCGTCGGCGCGACCGGAGTTCACCGCCTGATACATCAGGTCCACGCTGTCGTACTGATCGACCTTGGCCTTGGGCAAGGCCTGATGCACCAGTTCTTCGGCGTACACGTTCTGCAGTACCGCCACAGTCACGCTGTCGCCGGCGGCTTTCAGGTCTTCGATTTCCTTGTACTTGCTGTTGGCCGGTAACAGCAGGCCGACACCTTCGCGGTAGTACGGCAGCGTGAACGCCACTTGCTGGGCACGGCTGGCAGTCACGGTGATGAACTGGCAGCTCATGTCGACCTTGTCGGTCAGCAGGTTCGGAATCCGCGCATCGGACGACTGCACCACGAACTCGACCTTGCTCGGGTCGTTGAACAACCCCTTGGCCACCATCCGCGCGATATCGATATCAAAACCCTGCAACTTGCCATCCGCTCCCTGGAAGTGCCACGGCGCATTGGTACTGCCCGTGCCCACAATCAGTTTCCCGCGGGCCAGCACGCTATCGAGCTTGCTGTCCGCCGCCTGGGCCACACCCATGACAGCAGCCGAAGCCGCGAGAACAAAAACACACGCTTTAAACAAGGAAGGTCGGCGATGCATGGCAAGCACTCCAGGGTGATGTTTATTCCGCTATAACGGAAGGTAGTATGTAACAACGGAATAAACAGCAGAAAGTGTGCCACAGGATGTGGGCGGAATGTTGGGAGATTGAAAAGTGTTTTGAATCAAATGGATGGAGAAAAATACAACACCGACGTTACGAAACGCACAGGAGAACGACCGCTACCGTTGGCTACAAAGTGCGGGTACCTGGTTCACAGTTGGTGTTTTGATGGGCTAATTCGGTGCGGCGCTGGCTGAAAACTCCAGCTCATAGGTCATCAATCGAAACCTTTATGGTCGGATCGTTTTCCCGCTCTTTACAAAGGGCAAGTAACTCCAAATCATCCAGTCGATTCATTATGGCTTCGTACTCTTTTGCGGGAACACAATAGAAAGCCGGCTCATTGCGGTTAAGGATCGCAACAGACAGGCCACCGCCGGCAGCGACCGTTCCCATCGGATTTTTTTTCAATTCAGAAATGCTGGCCACGACCTTCGAAAGCACGATATGTGTCATGAAGTTGTTCCTGATGAGTGAACAAAAAAGTATCACGCCAGACGCTTCCGGCTTTCCGTGTGTCCTGTCGGGTTGGTCCTGTAACACGGTAAGGAGTGTCCAAGGATACGTAGGAAAACCTACCTACCTGTTATTTCTGACAGTAGACCCTTCCCTGCGCCTTCCTTTACCGTCGACGGACCGTCAATGGCCGTTGTGAAAAGGAGATTTCAATGAGCTCGATAACCGCCCCTGCAGCGCTAGCCCCGGTCTACCGCAAAGCCCTGAAAACCTGGCGCCCGGTGATCTTGTACTTCGGCAGTCAGCACTGTCCCGCCTGCGAAATGGCCGGACCGGTGTTTCGCCAGATCGCCGAGACGTATCGGCATCACGCGCAGATCTACATGCTCAACACTAGCGAATCCCCCCGCCACCCGGACGTCACCGGCACACCCACCGTGCTGTTTTACAAGGAGGGGAAGTTGCTGAAAAAGCTCAAGGGAATCGGCACTGAGCAAACCCTGCAGGAAGACTTCGCCAGGCACATCGGCAAGGTGAAACCCAGATACACGGCTCGCAAACCGAGCCATGACCTGATGTGGTTACGTAAAACCCTGCGGACCCTGTGCACCGTGCCTCGGGCACGTCAGGTCGGCAGGGCTTGAGTTGTCTGTCGCCGGATAGAGCGCTTTCGCGAGCAAGCCCGCGAAAGCCCCTCAAATCCGGCGCAAAATTACCCGCCGATACGCGCCAGCAACACGCGTGTCACCCGCCGCTCTTCAATCGCCACCACGGTCATCCGCCAGCCTTCCCACTCATGACTGTCACCGATCATCGGCAGGCGATCCAGCACGCTCACCACCAGTCCGGCCAGGGTCTGATAGTCGTCGGTGGGCTCTGCCGCAAACCCGGTTCGCTGTCGCACCCGCGCGAGGTTCAACGCGCCACTGACCATGAATCCACCCTTCTCCTCGACCACATCCGGGCCCTCGATTTCGCTGGCGTCAGGCAACTCGCCGGCGATCGATTCGAGAATGTCGGTCATGGTCAACAGACCGACGAAGTCACCGAATTCATTGACCACAAACGCAATGTGCGTCGAGGCTTTGCGCATCTGCTCCAGGGCATTGAGGATCGAGTAACTGTCCAGCAAGTTGATGGTCTTGCGCGCCAAATGCTCAAGACCGGGCGAGTTGCCGGCCAGGTATTCCTTGAGCAATTCCTTCTTGTGCACGAAGCCCAGCGGTTCATCCACTGCACCATTGCGAATCAGCGGCAGGCGCGAATAGGACGAATGCATCAGGCGTGTGCGAATGGTGTCGGCATCGTCGGACAGATCGATGTAGTCGACGTCAGCACGCACGGTCATCAAGGTGCGGATCGGCCGCTCGGCGAGTTGCAGCACACCACTGATCATCACTCGCTCGCGACGGTCGAACAGTTCTGCGCTTGGTGCTTCACCGTTGTCCAGCAAGTCGGCAATCTCCTCGCCGACCTCCTCCACGGCCAGCTTGCGGCCACCGAGCAAACGCATCACGGCGTGGGCCGTGCGCTCACGCATCGGTCGCAAGCCCTGCATGGATTTTTTGCGGCGAGCCCGGGCGATCTGGTTGAAAATCTCGATCAGGATCGAGAAACCGATGGCCGCGTACAGGTAGCCCTTCGGAATGTGGAAACCCAGGCCTTCAGCGGTCAGCGCAAAGCCGATCATCATCAGGAAGCCCAGACACAGCATGATCACCGTCGGGTGTTCGTTGACGAAACGGGTCAGCGGCTTGCTGGCGACGATCATCAGGCCGATGGAAATAATCACCGCGATCATCATCACTGCCAGTTCATCGACCATGCCCACAGCGGTAATCACCGCATCCAGCGAGAACACCGCATCGAGCACCACGATCTGCGCCACGATCGGCCAGAACAGCGCGTAAGCCGCGTTGGACGAGCGCTGGCCAACATGGCCTTCGAGCCGCTCGTGCAATTCCATGGTGGCTTTGAACAACAGGAACACACCACCGAACAGCATGATCAGGTCGCGGCCGGAGAAGCTCTTGTCGAACACCTCGAACAGCGGCTGAGTCAGCGTCACCAGCCACGAAATACTCGCCAGCAGGCCCAGGCGCATCAGCAACGCCAGGGACAAACCGATGATCCGCGCACGGTCGCGCTGCTCGGGCGGCAGTTTGTCGGCGAGGATTGCGATAAACACCAGGTTGTCGATGCCCAGCACCAGCTCCAGCACAATCAACGTCAACAGGCCCAGCCACGCGGTGGGGTCAGCTATCCATTCCATAAAAACGTCTCGATCTCTTCAGTGAATTCAGAATGCCGGGCACGGCAAGGCGCGGCGCGGAGGCCGTGGAACTGCAAGGTCAAAGGTATTCAGACGTCGAAAGACTGGGTGTTTCGCGTGCATCAAGACCGCGCCGTAGCGCGAGGAGAAAGGATAACCGGGAGGCTCCGAGAGGGTGTTCATGCACGTCCTGAAAGGAAAAAGGCCTTGGAGCGTACAGGCGAAAGCGACATTTCCTACAGCTGGAAATCATTACAAAATCTGTAATCAGCGATTTTTGACCCGTTCGATATACCTCGCCACCGCTGGTGATTTTTCGAATCGCCGATAAATCAACGACAACCACGAACTCGCCTCGCACCCTTTGATTGTCCGGTACACCACGCCGGGCAATCCCACATGGCCGACCACCGACTCAGGCACGACGGCAACGCCCTGCCCCAACGACACCAACGCAATGACCGCCACCAACCCGCCCGGTTGCGCCCCGAGTTTCGGCGCAAATCCGCCGTCGGCGGCAACTTGCAAGGTGCCGCTGATTTGCTCCGGCAGAATGAACGTCTCGTTCTGCACATGTTCCGGGCCAATCTCTGGCAGTCGGCACAGCCAGGACTCGGTCGGCAGCGCCAGCACAAAACCTTCTGCGTCCAGGCGAATGGCTTCCAGGCCTTCAGGCAGGGTCATGGGTGAGCGGACATAGCCAATATCGAAACGCCCCTCGACCACCATCATCGGCAATGACGCCATGGGACTTTCCCGTACGTTCAGGCTGACGTCAGGACACTCGCGGCTGAAGGCTTGCACCTGTTTCTGCAGCAAGCCCGAATACACCGCCGAAGCCACGTAACCCAGTTCGATATGGCCAATATCCCCGCGCCCGGCACGCTGGGCGTTGTACTGAGCGTATTCGAATTGCCGCACCGTCGCCTCGGCCTCGATCAACAGCGCGGCGCCGGCCTCGGTCAGGCTGACTTCACGTGTCTGGCGCACGAACAATCGCGTGCCGAGTTCGTTCTCCATGTCCTGGATCTGTCGAGTCAAGGTCGGCGGTGCGATACCGAGTTGTTCGGCGGCGCGGGTGAAGTTGCCTTGCCGGGCAACGGCCAGAAAATAGCGGAAATGCCGTATGTCCATTGGTGCGTTAGCTCAAAGGTAATGAAGTGACAAGGCACGCCTAACAAGGGAAGCGTCAACAGACGATAAGCTCCACTGACTTTCACAGTAGAGAAATGTTGCTATGCCCGTCAAACCCAAGGTAAGCCCGCGCCTGACATTACTCACAGCCTCAGGCGTTTGCTCACTGATCGTCCTCGACACCAACATCGTTGCCGTGACGCTGCCTACGATCGCCCGCGACCTGGGCGCTAACTTTGCCGACATCGAATGGGTGGTCAGCGCTTACATGCTGGCCTTCGCCGCCCTTTTGTTGCCGGCTGGCAGCATCGCCGACCGCTTCGGTCGGCAGAAAACTCTACTCTGCGGATTGGTCATCTTCATCCTCGCGTCCATCGGTTGCGGTGCCGCGCCCAATGCGCTGTTCCTCGACATCGCCCGGGCGATCAAGGGTGTCGGCGCGGCCTTGCTGCTGACCTCGGCCCTCGCCTCCATCGGCCATACCTTTCACGATGAAGTGGAACGGGGCAAGGCCTGGGCGTTCTGGGGCGCGTGCATGGGGGTGGCGATGACCGCCGCGCCGACGGTCGGCGGGCTGATCACCGAATATATGGGTTGGCGCTGGATTTTCTACCTTAACTTGCCCGTCGGCTTGTTCCTGATGGTGATGGTCTGGCGCGCCGTGCCGGAGTCCCGCGACACTCAGTCCGCGCGCCTCGATCCCTGGGGCAGCCTGGCGTTCAGTGCGAGTTTGCTGTGCCTGATCTGGGGCCTGATCGAGGCGAACCGGATTGGCTGGAGCAATCCGCTGACCTACGCCCGGCTCATCACCGGCGCTCTGTTGCTGGGGCTGTTCGTGGTGATTGAACGGATGCAGCGGCGGCCGATGGTTGACCTGCAACTGTTCAAGCATCCGCGTTTCATCGGCGCGCTATTGGGCATGTTTGCCTACGCCGGTTGCGCCCAGGTGATGATGACCCTGCTGCCCTTCTACCTGCAAAACGGCCTGGGTTTCTCGGCCATCGCTTCAGGGCTGGGGATGTTGCCGTTTGCCCTGACCATGCTGATTTGCCCGCGCATCGGCGTACGTCTGGCGAGTCGATTTACCCCCGCCACATTGATGGCCGCCGGTTTGACCCTGGTCGGCAGCGGCAATCTGCTCAGTGCCTGGGCCGTCAGCAGCGGCGGTTACCTGCCCTTCGCCCTGGCGATTGCCGTGACGGGCGCCGGTGCCGGGCTGCTCAACGGTGATACGCAAAAGAACATCATGGCCTGCGTGCCACGGGAGCGTACCGGCATGGCTTCAGGCATGAGCACCACCATGCGCTTCAGCGCAATCGTGCTGGCCATCGGCGTGTTCGGTGCGTTGCTGTCCAGTCATACCGAGCTGTTATTGCGTACGAGCCTGACGGCACAGGGTGCGCAATGGCTCGGCCAAACCCAGGGCATCGCCTCGCGGGTGGTGGCCGGTGACATGACGGCGGCGATGGGACTGTTGCCGGAAACCGCACGAACCGTGGTCGAACCGTTGGCCCGCCAAGCCTTCGTCGGTGGTTTCAGTCTGCTGCTGTGGGTCGCGGGATTGTTGGCACTACTGGGTGCGCTGGTGGTGGGCACGCTGATGCGCAATCCGATCCCCGTTGCGTCGACCGCAGCTATCGGCGCGAATGCTTGAATGACGCCAGCACCCGCTCGGCATTCGCATCGCAGCCCATGCCTTCGGGTTTCGCCTGTATGTCGTCGATCACCGCCAGCAGCTTCGCCTTGCTCTGCGCCAGGTGCAGCTGCATTTCTTCGATCTGACGGACTTTGCGCTTAAGCCCCGCCAGCAGTTCGTCGTGCTTGAATTCACCGGTGATGGTGTCCGGCATCAACTGTTTCAACTCTTCCAGGCTGAACCCGGCCTGCTGGGCGCATTGGATCAGGTACAGAGTCTGCAATACCTGCTCGGGATAATGCCGGTAACCGTTGGCCCGGCGTTCCACCTGCCGAATCAAACCCTGAGCCTCGTAAAACCGAATGCGCGATGCGTTCAACCCGCTCAATTGCGCCAATTCACCAATCTTCATCACGGCCTCATTTGCCTGCTTGACATTAAAGTTAACTTTAAGCTTAGCCTCTGCTCTTCACTGATGAGGAGTCAAGCATGTCGCCCTTCCAAGCGTTGAATTTGCCCAACGGCCAGACCCTCGGCAACCGCATCGCCAAAGCCGCGATGGAAGAGAACCTCGCTGACAGCGGGCAGGCACCTGCAGAGGCCTTGTTCCGGCTGTATCAGGCGTGGGCCGAAGGCGAAGCCGGCCTGTTGCTGACCGGCAACGTGATGATTGACCGCCGCGCCATGACCGGCCCCGGTGGTGTGGTGCTGGAAGATGAGCGGCACCTTGAACGCTTTCGCCAGTGGGCCAGCATCGGTCGGGCCGGTGGTGCGCAATTCTGGATGCAGCTCAATCATCCCGGCCGTCAGACCATGGCCAACCTCGGCCAGCAAGCGTTGGCGCCTTCGGCGGTGGCGCTGGACCTGGGCGCGTTCTCGAAGATGTTCGCCGAACCCAAACCCATGAGCGAGCGCGACATCGAAGACGTTATCCAACGCTTCGCCACCAGCGCTGCCCTGGCGGAAAAGGCCGGTTTCACCGGGGTGCAGATTCATGCCGCGCACGGCTATCTGATCAGCCAGTTCCTCTCGCCCTTGACCAACCGCCGAACCGACCGCTGGGGCGGCTCTCTGGAAAATCGCGCGCGCTTGTTGTTGGCAGTGGTCAGCGCCGTGCGCAAGTCTGTGTCGCCGCAGTTTTGCGTGGCGGTGAAGCTCAACTCCGCAGACTTCCAGCGCGGCGGTTTCGATGCCGACGATGCCCGGCAAGTCATCCAGTGGCTCAACGATCAACCGATCGATCTGCTGGAACTCTCTGGCGGCAGCTACGAAGCCCCGGCCATGCAAGGCGAGGCCCGGGATGGCCGGACCCTGGCGCGAGAAGCGTATTTTCTGGAAATGGCCGGTGAGCTGGCCAGCGTGGCGAACATGCCGGTGATGGTCACAGGCGGGATTCGACGCCTGGCGATCGTCGAACAGGTGCTCGAGAGCGGCATCGCCATGGCCGGGATCGGCACGGCACTGGCGCTCGAACCTCAACTGGTCAAACGCTGGCGCGAAGGTCAGAACAGTCACCCGCAACTGCCGCCGATTCGCTGGAAACGCAAACCCCTGGCGGCATTGGCGAGCATGGCCGTCGTGAAATTCCAGCTCAATCGCCTGAGCCGTGGGCGCAAGACTCGTCCCGACGTCTCGGCGCTATGGGCGTTGATTCTCGACCGCGTGTACATCGCCCGGCGTACTCGCCAGTACCGGCAGGCGATGGGAATGAAGTAATCCAATGTGGGAGCGAGCCTGCTCGCGATAGCGCCCGACCAGTCAATATTGATGTCGCCTGACACACCGCTATCGCGAGCAAGCTCACTCCCACAAGGGTATGTCTGCGCTGCAAGTATGTTTACCGTCCGGAAAAACGCAATCTGGAGAGCTGACGCAAATCCCCCTCGAGGTAATAGTCATCGGTCCAGCTATCATCCGCCGCCAACGGCTGGACCTGCTTGAGCGCGAGTTTCCTGGCGAAATAGCGGAAGCGGTAATGCTCGTAGAACCGCAGCAGTTCCAGACCATAACGGTCTGCCAGATCGGTATCACCGCGAATGATCAGGAAGTTCTCGTCATTGCCATTGCTGGCCGCGACACTGAGGTTATGGCTGCCGCTGATGATCGTCGGCGCATCGCTGGTGAAGTCCGTCACCACGGCTTTGGTGTGCACCAGCAGATTGCCCTTCTGGCCTTTCATGTTTTCTTTGAGCCAGCCTTCCAGCCCGGTGTTGAGCAGCGCGGTGGCGGCGAATTCGGCGGTGCGGTCGGCGTGGAAACCGGTGATGCGGCTGGTGGTGTTTTGCAGGCCGTAACGCAAAATGTCGTCGTGGGGCTGGCCGAGCAAGGCGTTCAGGATGTCGTCGGGCAAGGCGAACGCGGTGACGAACAGCACGTCCTTTTTCGCGGCGTTGATGATCTCGACAAACTCATCCAGATCTCCTTTGCCCGAGCGTGGTGAGAAACCGGCGAACATCGGTTGCAACGGATCCATCGGGTTGTTGTGCGTGAGCCAGTTTCGGGTGGCACCGACATCCGCAGGGTTGGCCCAGATCTGCTCGAAGGTGTGCAGATAGCTGGCGCTGACGCGTGTGTCGTCCAGCACATGCACCACGTTGGCCTGGCGGTAAACGCCGTTGGGCGTGAAATTGGTGCTGCCGCAAAGCACCGCTTCCGGCTGACGCTGCCCCGCTGCGTCGAGTCGGCTCAGCACCATGAACTTGTTGTGGAAGATGTTATGGGTGACCCGCCCGCGCTTGTTCTCTGCCGGGATCTTTTCCAGGCTCGACTCGTTCATGGCGGTATCCTCATCACCCGGTTGAGCGTGATACAGGACTCGAACGTTCACCCCACGTTCGAACGCGGCATTGACCGCATCGACGATGGCCTGCAATTCATACTCGTAGATGGCAATGTCCAGCGCCCACTGGCCATCCACCGCACGGGCGATAAACCCCAACAAACGCCCGAGCAAACCGTTTTCCAGCCACTGCCGCGGAACATCCGGCCAGGCTTCGATGGGCAGGTTCTTATTGGCGCTGATCAGCGCGTCGAGCTCGGGAAACTTGCGCTGGAACGCCTGGCTGGCGGCCACTGCGCGATTGAAGATCACACTTTGGTTATTCGGCTGACCATTGTCGGAGGTGACCGTCACTTCCAGGCATTCACCCAGTTGCGGCGCATCAACGCTGCCGTAGGCCAGGTGGATTCGGTAATGGATCGTCATCCCCGGATTGACCGCGTAATCGGCCCAGCGAAATTTCTGTAATGGCGCGATATCGCTGGGGGTGGCGTGAAACTGGGGAAAGGTATGCACCTTGCCGGGGAAGGTCAGGCTGTTGAACAGGAACAGCCAGGGCTTGGGGCCTTGCTGCTTTTCGATGGCGAAACCCAAGAGGCCTTTGCGTCGGGGTTCGGCCAGGTCCATGGCCAATAGCACACCATTGGTGCCGGCGTAGGCTTTGACGCGGAAATCGTCCTGACTGTTGGCGGCTAGAACGCGCATGACTCACTCCTGTGAAGATCAAAAGATCGCAGCCTGCGGCAGCTCCTACAGGTGTTCGCCGTTCATCGTAGGAGCTGCCGCAGGCTGCGATCTTTTGATTTTTTCGGTTACTCCATATCATCGATATGCCGGTACTGCGCTTGCAATTGAGTTGCCAATACTTTAGACCGTCCCAGCCGAATCGGCCCGCGCTCGATGTCGATCAGCAGCCCCGGACACTCAAGCGCCGGCAACATCGACCAGTCCTTCAATCGGCCATCGGTCACCAGCAACAAGCGCTGCTGTTCCGCCGGAAAACGCTTTTGCCGTGCAGCCAGCCAGCGCCCTGCCTCACCCAGCGCCGCCAGCAACGGCGTACCACCGCCCGCTCCCAGCCCATCAAGCCAGTCGCGCAAACCCGCGGAGGCTTTCAACCCTTGCACTTGCCATTTCGGCACATGACCACTGGCAGTGAGCAACGCCAGGCGTGCACGCTGGCGATAGGCATCGTCGAACAGTTGCGCCAGCAGGCCCTTGGCATCGCTCAACGCCTGACGGCGACGAGTCGAAGCCGAGGCGTCGACGATCACCAGCCACAGTTCGTGGGGCGAGCGGGTGCGCAGGTGAAACAGGACATCATCACGCTGACGCGGGCGGCCGTTCAGCAAGGTACCGGGCCAATTGATCGAGCCGCTGCGCGCTGCGTGACGTTTACCCTGTTTGCCGTTATCCAGTCGTCCGGCGCGGGGTCTGGCATTCGCCCCCGCGTCAAATCGAGGGCGAATGCCTAGGGCTTTTTTGGCCAGCTCGGCACGTCACGGCGTGCGCCGACCGGTAACGCCTGAGCGGGCATTTCCCCCCATTGCCCCTGGCCTTCGCTCGGGTTGGCATTTTGCTTAGAAGGTGGCTGACTTTGTTGCGGCGCCGGTGGCGATGGTTCGCGGCGGCGATGGCGCAAGGCAAACTCGGCGACGGCGTCGATGTCTTCCTCGGCAATTGCATTCGCCCCACGCCACGCCGCATGGGCACGCGCGGCACGCAACCAGACCAGGTCAGCCCGCAAGCCATCGACTCCGGCGGCAAAGCAGCGCTCGGTAATCTGCGCCAGCGCATGATCGTCGAGCGGGATGCTTGCCAGCACGCTGCGCGCTTTCTGACAACGTTCGCGCAGCGACTGCTGTTGGCTTTCCCATTCGGTGCAGAAGCCGTGGGGATCGCTGTCGAAATCCAGCCGCCGACGAATGATCTGGCCGCGCTCGGTCGGTGCTGTGTGGCCGCTGAGGGCGACGTTCAGGCCAAAACGGTCAAGCAGTTGCGGACGCAGCTCACCCTCTTCCGGGTTCATGGTGCCGATCAGCACGAACTTCGCTGAATGCCGATGGGAAATGCCGTCGCGTTCGATCAGGTTGGTGCCGCTGGCGGCCACATCCAGCAGCAGGTCCACCAGGTGATCGGGCAATAAATTGACCTCATCAACGTAGAGCACGCCGCCGTCGGCCTTGGCCAGTACACCGGGGGAAAACTGTGCGCGCCCTTCGCTCAGGGCGGCGTCCAGGTCGAGGGTGCCGACCAGCCGTTCTTCGGTGGCGCCGAGCGGCAATGTCACGAATTGGCCGCTGGCGAGCAAGTCCGCCAGGCCACGGGCCAGCGTTGACTTGGCCATGCCGCGAGGGCCTTCGATGAGTACGCCGCCGATTTTAGGGTCGATGGCGGTCAGGTACAGGGCGAGCTTCAAGTCGTCGGCGCCGACCACGGCGGACAGCGGGAAATGCGGGGTGTCGGTCATGGTTTGTCTGGGTCCGTGGTCTTTGGTTTGGTTGTGGGGTGTCAATGGGATCGACCCCTCACCCTAACCCTCTCCCCAAAGGGGCGAGGGGACTGATTGCGGTGATTATCAGAAATTCTGCGACCTGGGCCTTCAGGTTGAACTCAAGTTTTGGAAGCGATGAAGATCGGCTCCCTTCCCCCTCTCCCCCGTGGGGAGAGGGTTGGGGTGAGGGGTGGATTTCAGGCCGTAAAAAAATACCGAAACAACCACTACCCCTCCTCTTCAATATCCAACAACAAATTCTCCAGTGCCTCCTGATACTCACCCGGCTCCTTCCACATCCCCCGCTGCTGCGCTTCCAGCATCCGCTCAGTCATGTCGCGCAACGCATGCGGATTATGCTCACGAACAAAATCCCGAGTCGCAGGATCCAGCAAATACGCATCCGCCAGTAACGCGTACTGGTGGTCGTCGATCAGCTGCGTTGTAGCGTCGAAGGCAAACAGGTTATCCACCGTCGCCGCCAGTTCAAACGCGCCTTTATAGCCGTGGCGCTTCACGCCGTCGATCCACTTCGGATTGGCCGCCCGGGAGCGGATCACCCGGTTCAGCTCTTCCTTCAACGTGCGGATTTTCGGCAGATCCGGCTGACTGTGATCGCCATGGTAACTGGCCGCGGCTTCACCACTGAGGCTTTCCACCGCCGCGAGCATGCCGCCCTGGAACTGGTAATAGTCGTTGGAATCGAGCAAGTCGTGTTCACGGTTGTCCTGGTTTTGCAGCACAGCCTGAACCTGGCTCAGGCGCTGAGCGAACTGTTCTCGCGCTGCGGTACCTTCGTCAGAACCGCCGTAAGCGTAGCCGCCCCAGTTCAGATAAACCTCGGCCAGGTCGTCGCGGCTTTGCCACAGACGACCATCGATGGCGCCCTGCACGCCCGCGCCGTAAGCACCCGGTTTGGCGCCAAAGATGCGCCAACCGGCCTGACGCCTGGCCGCCTCTTCATCCAGCCCCGATTGCATTAACGCTTCGCGCTCGGCACGCACCTTGGCGGCCAGGGGGTTGAGGTCGTCCGGCTCGTCGAGGGCGGCGACCGCTTGCACGGCGGCGTCGAACAGGCGGATCAGATTGGCAAAGGCATCGCGGAAGAATCCGGAGACGCGCAACGTCACGTCCACGCGCGGACGGTCCAGCAGACTCAGCGGCAGAATTTCGAAGTCGTCGACCCGCTGACTGCCCGTGGCCCAGACCGGGCGCACGCCCATCAGCGCCATGGCCTGAGCGATGTCGTCGCCGCCGGTGCGCATGGTCGCGGTGCCCCACACCGACAGGCCGAGCTGACGCAGGTGATCGCCGTGGTCTTGCAGGTGTCGTTCAAGAATCAGGGTGGCCGACTGGAAACCGATACGCCACGCGGTGGTGGTCGGCAGGTTACGCACGTCCACCGAGTAGAAGTTGCGCCCGGTCGGCAGCACGTCGAGTCGACCGCGACTTGGCGCACCGCTGGGACCGGCCGGCACGAAGCGGCCGCTGAGGGCGTCGAGCAGACCGCACATTTCCGCCGGGCCGCAGGCGTCCAGCCGTGGTGCGACGACTTCGCGCAGGCTGTCGATGATGGCGTCTACTTCAGACCATTCCGCCTTTTGTGGGAGCGAGCCTGCTCGCGAATGCGGTGGGTCAGGCAAATCAATGTCGCCTGACACTCCGCTTTCGCGAGCAGGCTCACTCCCACAGGGGCTGGGTTTGGCTTGAGGTTGGTTCAACGTCTGCGAGATCAGTTGAGCTGCGAACAGTTCCAGACGTTCGCGGGTATCACCTGCTGTGCGCCAGACCTCATCGGTGAGGGTTTGCAGTTCAATCGGACGTGGCCCGGTCCAGGGTTCGGCAAGCGCACAATCCAGCGGATCGAAGCCCAATGTGAATGCCTTGGCCAAGGCCCGCAGCAGACTCGATTGCGCACCGCGCCCATCGCCACGCGGAATACGCAACAACGCCAGCAAGGTGTCGATGCGCAAGCGCCCGGTCGGCGACTCGCCAAACACATGCAAGCCGTCGCGGATCTGCGACTCTTTCAAGTCGCATAAATAGGTGTCCAGACGCGGCAACCAGATCGCCGCATCGGCATCACTGTCGAGTTTTTCGTCCAGTTGCAGTTCGCGATCGATGTGCGTCTCGCGCACCAGTTGCAGGATGTCGCGCTGCAATTCCCGGGCACGGCGCGGATCGAGCAATTGCGCTTCGTAATACTCGTCGGCGAGTAATTCGAGGTTGCGTAACGGGCCGTACGTTTCGGCACGGGTCAGCGGCGGCATCAGGTGATCGATGATCACCGCCTGCGTACGGCGCTTGGCCTGGGCGCCCTCGCCCGGATCGTTGACGATAAACGGATAGATGTTCGGCAGCGGACCGAGCAGCGCATCCGGCCAGCAATTCTCGGACAGCCCGACGCCTTTGCCCGGCAACCATTCGAGGTTGCCGTGCTTGCCGACGTGGATCACTCCGTGGGCGCCGTAGGTGTTGCGCAACCAGAAATAGAACGCCAAGTAACCGTGAGGCGGCACCAGGTCCGGGTCGTGATACACCGCGCTCGGATCAACTTGATAACCGCGCGCCGGTTGAATGCCGACGAAGGTCAGGCCAAAGCGCAGCCCGGCAATCATCATTCGCCCGCCACGGCACATCGGATCGCTTTGCGGTGTGCCCCAACGCTCCAGCACGGCCTGGCGGTTGGCCTCGGGCAAGGCGTTGAGCATCAGGTTGTAGTCGTCCAGCGCGAGGCTTTGCATACACGGGCGCTGATCGAGGGTGTCGAGGTCGTTACTGACGCCACCGAGTAATTGCTGGATCAACGCGGTGCCGCTATCAGGCAACTCGGCCGGTAGCGGATAACCTTCTTTATGCAGCGCACGCAGGATGTTCAGCGCCGCCGCCGGGGTGTCGAGGCCCACCCCATTGCCAATACGCCCGTCACGGGTCGGGTAGTTGGCGAGGATCAGGGCGATGCGTTTTTCAGCGTTGGGCACTCGCGCCAGATCAATCCAGCGTCGCGCCAGTTCAGCGACAAAATCCATGCGCTCCGGTTGTGGCCGATAGCAGACCACATCGGATTGACTGCGCTCGCTGCGCCAGGCCAGGTCTTTGAAGCTGATCGGTCGGCTGATGATCCGCCCATCCAGTTCCGGCAGCGCGATGTGCATCGCCAGATCACGCGGACCGAGGCCTTGTTCGCTGGCGCGCCAACCAGGCTCGTTGTCCTGGGCGCAGATCGCCTGGATCACCGGGATGTTGCGGCGAAACGGTCGCAAATGCGGCGCTTCGGGGCTGGATTGGGCGAAACCGGTGGTGTTGAGAATTACGCCGGCCTCGACTTCATCCAGCCAGTCCTCGACCACCGTCAGGCAGCCGGGCTCTTTCAGACTGGCCACGGCAATCGGCAACGGGTTCAACCCTGCCGCCTGCAACCGCTGGCAGAAAACATCGATGAAGCCAGTGTTGGCCGCCTGCAAATGCGAGCGGTAGAACAGCACTGCCGCGACCGGTTGACCGGCCTGCCAGTCGGCTTGCCAATCCTTCAGTTCAGCGGGGCTTTTGTGCGGGTGGTAAATCGCCGTGCGCGGCAGGGTTTGCGGCTCGGCCCAGGCGTAGTCGCGATCCAGCCAACGATTGGCAAGGCAGCGGAAAAAATCCAGGGCATTGCTCATGCCGCCCTGACGCAGAAACTGCCAGAGCCGGTCACGGTCACAGGCAGCCACCGTGCTCAGCTCGCTGAGTTCCGGGTCCGGGCGGTCATCGCCGGGCACCAGAATCAGCCGCACGCCGCGCTGTGACAATTCCACCAGTCGCTCGACGCCGTAACGCCAATAGGCGATGCCACCGTGGAGCGAAATCAGAATCACCTTGGCGTGGCGCAGCACTTCGTCGACATACAGGTCGACCGACGCGTGGTTCTGCACCTGCATCGGATTGGCCAGACGCACGCTGGGGTAATCGTCGGGCAACTGCTGCGCCGCCTCGGCGAGCAGCGCCAGGCTGGAGTCGCCGCTGCACAGGATCACCAGCTCGGCGGGGGTTTGTCCAAGGTCGGCAATGTTGTCATCCGACACGAAACCGCCGGGCTGGGTCCTGAGCAGGTGCATGGCTTAAACGCTGAGCGCAGCGCGCAATTGCGCTTCAAGCAGAGTGGCGTCCAGCTCCTGACCGATCAATACCAGGCGCGTGGTACGCGCTTCGTCGGCGCCCCACTGACGGTCGAAGTGCTTGTCGAAACGTGTGCCCACGCCCTGAATCAGCAAGCGCATCGGCTTGTTCGGAATCGCCGCGAAGCCTTTGACGCGCAGGATGCCGTGCTGGACCACCAGTTGAGTCAACGCGTCCAGCAACAGGCTTTCGTCGGCTTGCGGCAGTTCGAGGGAGATGGAGTCGAATGCGTCGTGGTCATGCTCATCGTGATGGCCGTCTTCGCCTTCATGGTGGTGATCGTGATGGCTGTGGCGGCTGTCGATGTGTTCTTCGGAACCGGCGCCGAGGCCGATCAGCACGTCCAATGGCAGACGGCCGCTGCTGGCTTCGATGACTTTCACCGCGGGCGGCAGTTCTTCAGCGACTTCCAGGCGTACACGGGCCAGGTCTTCAGGGCTGATCAGGTCGGCCTTGTTGAGGATCACCAGGTCGGCGCTGGCCAGTTGGTCGGCGAACAGTTCGTGCAGCGGCGATTCGTGGTCCAGGTTCGGGTCGAGTTTGCGCTGGGCATCGACCTGGTCCGGGAAAGCCGCGAAGGTGCCAGCGGCGACCGCTGGGCTGTCGACCACGGTGATGACCGCGTCAACGGTGCAGGCGCTGCGGATTTCGGGCCACTGGAAGGCTTGCACCAGCGGTTTTGGGAGCGCCAGGCCCGAGGTTTCGATGAGGATGTGGTCGAGGTCGCCGCGACGGGCAACCAATTCGCGCATCACCGGGAAGAATTCTTCCTGAACGGTGCAGCACAGGCAGCCGTTGGCCAATTCGTAGACGCGGCCATTAGCTTCTTCTTCAGTGCAGCCGATGGAGCACTGCTTGAGGATTTCGCCGTCGATGCCCAGCTCGCCGAACTCGTTGACGATCACCGCGATGCGGCGGCCCTGAGCATTGTCGAGCATGTGCCGCAGCAAGGTGGTTTTGCCCGAGCCGAGGAAGCCGGTAACGATGGTGACGGGGAGTTTGGCCAGTGTTTTCATCGGATGCCCTTTGGCAAGGTGGCGGGCATACGGGACGACAATCGCAGCGACGGGCGCGCGCAAGAGTTCCGCCACCGGATCACCCCGCCCGGTTGAAAGTGAGAATCTGTGTCGAGGCAGGTCTCCTGGCTGACGGTTTGCCAGGCTTGTGGGCCTGGCATTCGCTGCGCCTTCCCGCGAACCCGTTGCACAGGGTTTGCAGTGGCGTGGCAGCGAACATCACCGTTCACAGTTGCGGGGGCAGCCGCGGCATCGACCGCGTTCCCTTCTTAGCTTCGGCAGACGCCGAAGAACCTCGAAAGCGCAAGGCTACGCATCGTCTTGGGGCGGGTCAATGTCTGTAGGAGCTGCCGAAGGCTGCGATCTTTTGATTTTGCTTTTAAAAACAAGATCAAAAGATCGCAGCCTTCGGCAGCTCCTACCAAGAGCCAATCATCATTCGTATCCAAACGAGAACCCATGCCAATTGACTCTCCGCCCCCGCCCATGCTCTCCTACACGCCTTGTTACGGGTGCCCTTCAAAGGGTGAAACGGGAAACCGGTGAATCATGTGCTTTACTCTAAAGTCATGTCAGTCCGGTGCTGCCCCCGCAACGGTAAGCGAGCGAAGCGTCAGATCCACTGTGCCAGCAGTTCGGCATGGGAAGGTGATGCTTGCAGGTCAAGGCGAAAGCCTGCGCCCCTCGTGAGCCCGGAGACCGGCCCGCAACACAAAGTGACCATTACGATCACTGAATAACAAACCCGCGGTGGGCGGGCGCTGTTTGAACCTCTGCGTGCCCGACTCGCCGGGGTTTTCCATGCGCTCTATTCACCCGCTGACAGACCAGAGGGAAGCGCCATGTCGATCATCAGCAGCACCGCCAGCAACACCGATAAGAGCACCGCCAGCACCACAACCTTGACTCAACGCCTGACCGCCGCCGCGTGTGCGTCGATCCTGGGCGCATGCCTTGTGTATTTCGCCGGTTTCTCGCACATCGAAGCGGTGCACAATGCCGCGCACGATACCCGCCACAGCTCAGCATTCCCGTGCCATTGAGACCTGCTGACATGATCAAGCGTATCGCGCAAACCGCAGGGTTCACCGGGCTGCTGGCCGCCCTGCTGCTGACCCTCCTGCAAAGCTTCTGGGTGGCTCCGCTGATTCTGCAGGCCGAGACTTACGAAAAATCCGAGCCTGCCGCTGTTGAAGTTCACGAACACGCCGCAGGTGCTGTCGCCGCTCACACCCACGATGCTGAAGCCTGGGAACCGGAAGACGGCTGGCAGCGCGTGCTGTCCACCACCGGCGGCAACCTGGTGGTAGCGGTCGGTTTCGCCCTGATGCTGGCCGGTCTTTACACCTTGCGCGCACCGACCAAAACCTCCCAAGGCCTGCTTTGGGGCCTGGCCGGTTACGCCACGTTCGTGCTGGCACCGACCCTCGGTCTGCCGCCTGAGTTGCCGGGCACTGCCGCCGCTGATTTGGCGCAACGGCAAATGTGGTGGATCGGCACTGCCGCCTCCACCGCTGTCGGTATCGCGCTGATCGTATTCAGCCGTCACTGGCTGATGAAGATCCTCGGCGTGGCGATCCTGGCCGTTCCTCATGTGATCGGCGCGCCGCAACCGGAAGTGCATTCGATGCTCGCTCCAGAAGCCCTGGAAGCTCAGTTCAAAATCGCTTCGCAGCTGACCAACGTGGCATTCTGGCTGGCCCTGGGCCTGATCAGTGCCTGGTTGTTCCGTCGCAAAAGCGATGGTCAATACCACGCATGAGTGAGATCAGCACAGCGCCGACTTTAGTGGTCGGCCTAGGCTGCCAACGCGGCTGCCCTGTCAGCACGCTGCGGGCGCTGCTCGATCAGGCGTTACAGGCGCATAAAATCGAACTTCGGGCGATCAAGGCACTGGCCAGCATCGACCTGAAGCGCGAAGAACCTGGCTTGATCGAGCTGGCCGAACAACTGGCGCTGCCACTGATGTACTTCAGCAGTGAACAACTGGCCGGCTATCAACCGCAACTCAGCCACCGCTCGGACATCGCATTCGAACGCACCGGTTGCTACGGCGTCGCGGAGAGTGCCGCCCTGGCCCTCGCAGAGCAACTGACCAAGGCACCGGCAAAATTGCTGATTTCACGGCAAAAATATGCCCAGGCCACCCTGGCATTGGCCGGCGCCGCCTGAAATCCTCAATAATCCCCTCCTTTGATCATGAGCAATCTTCATCTGAAGCCTTGCCCAACCCCTTTTTCTCACAGGAACCGACGATGACCGTCTACTTCATTGGCGCAGGTCCCGGCGACCCGGAACTGATCACCGTCAAAGGCCAACGGCTGATTCGCAGCTGCCCGGTGATCATCTATGCCGGCTCCCTGGTGCCCGCCGCTGTGCTGGAAGGCCATCGCGCCGAACAGGTGGTCAACAGCGCCGAACTGCACCTGGAACAGATCATCGAGCTGATCAAATCCGCCCATGCCAATGGTCAGGACGTGGCCAGGGTGCACTCCGGCGATCCGAGTCTTTATGGCGCGATTGGCGAGCAGATCCGCTACCTGCGCGAACTCGACATCCCGTTTGAAATCATTCCCGGCGTCACGGCCACGGCGGCCTGCGCGGCACTGTTGGGCGCGGAACTGACGTTACCCGACGTGTCGCAAAGCGTGATCCTGACCCGCTATGCCGACAAAACCGCGATGCCCGCCGGTGAAGAGCTTGGCAGCCTGGCGCAGCACGGGGCGACCATGGCGATTCATCTGGGGGTCAATCATCTGGAGAAGATCCTGGCCGAATTACTGCCGCATTACGGCGCGGATTGCCCGATCGCGGTGATTCACCGGGCGACCTGGCCGGATCAGGATTGGGTGGTGGGGACGCTTGAAGACATTGCCGCGAAGGTTGAAGCCAAGGGGTTTCGGCGCACGGCGTTGATTTTGGTGGGCCGGGTTTTGGGCAGTGATCACTTCAGTGAGTCGTCGCTGTATCGCGCGGGGCATGCGCATTTGTATCGCCCATAAGATCAAAAGATCGCAGCCTTCGGCAGCTCCTACATAGGGATGCGTACATCTGTAGGAGCTGCCGAAGGCTGCGATCTTTTAAGGCTTCACCCATAAAAAAACGGCGCTCACGGGGCGCCGTTTTTTTATGTCTGCAGCGAACACCTTACTTAGTAGTAGGCGTTTTCTTTCTGCGTGTGGTCGGTGACGTCACGAACACCCTTGAGCTCGGGAATGCGCTCGAGCAAGGTGCGCTCGATGCCTTCGCGAAGGGTGACGTCTGCCTGGCCGCAGCCCTGGCAACCGCCGCCGAACTTCAGCACGGCGATGCCGTCTTCGACCACATCGATCAGGCTGACCTGACCGCCGTGGCTGGCCAACCCCGGGTTGATCTCGGTTTGCAGGTAATAGTTGATACGCTCATTGACCGGACTGTCGGCGCTGACCATCGGTACTTTGGCGTTTGGCGCCTTGATGGTGAGCTGGCCGCCCATACGGTCTGTGGCGTAGTCGACTACCGCATCGTCCAGGAAAGCTTCGCTGAACGAGTCGATGTAAGCGGTGAAGCTTTTGAGCCCCAGCGCTGTGTCTTCAGGTTTTTCTTCGCCCGGCTTGCAATAAGCAATGCAGGTTTCGGCGTACTGGGTGCCAGGCTGGGTGATAAAGACGCGGATGCCGATGCCTGGGGTGTTCTGCTTGGAGAGCAGATCAGCCAGATAATCGTGGGCGGCGTCGGTAATGGTAATAGCGGTCATGGAAACTCCTCGCAGGCTTGGGCGCAGTTTACGCCAATCATCGCGCCGTACAAAGTCCTAGTATTTTTGTCGGGAAAGAGCTGGAACGGCCTCGATAGCCAAATCGCCGTCGATTCGGCCTTTAAGCCACCGATAGCTGCATTTTTCCACCCATTCGTAACTTGCCCACGAGCCCAGACCGATTGTCGCGGCACAAACGGCGAACATCACGTAGGGATTGATTCCATAACGCTGTGCGATAAAACCACCCGCAGACAGCACCAACACGTGCATCAGGTACACCGAGTAGGAGCAATCGCCCAGCAGTTTGAGCACCCGGCTGTGCTTGAAATAGCGCTCGAGCGCCATACACGCCATCACCAGCACCGCGCTCGGCAGGCCCCAGGCCAACAACCGTGGCTGCGGCGCCAGGTAATAAATCGCCAGCAACGCGCCGACAATGCCCAGCAACGGTAGCCAGAAGCCGGGCCTGATCCAGCCGCGACGGTAAATCATGCCGATGGCGATCCCCAGCAAGAATTCATAAACAATGTCCGAGCGGTAGAACTCGCTGATCCAGCCGTAGCCGGTCCAGGCCTGACACACGGCAAACAGCAGCGCCGCGACGATCAGCAGCCGAACCTGCAAGCGGAACAGCAGCGCCCAGGCAAACAGCACGTAGAAGAGCATTTCGTAGTTGAGGGTCCAGCCGACGTTGAGCGTCGGATAAATCCCGTAGCCGCCGGGGTTTTCAGTAGGAATGAACAACAGCGACAGCAGGAAATGCGACCAGTCGACTGTCTGATCCGGCAACACGGGCTGAGCGAACACCACCAGCAGCGCCATCAGCACCGTATACAGCCAATACGCCGGAACGATGCGGAACAAGCGATACAGCAGAAAGCGCCCCGGCGGCAGTGATTTGCCCTCGGTGGACAGGAAAATCACCAGGCCACTGATGACGAAGAAGATGTCGACACCCACCGCGCCCTTGTCGATGAACATCTGCCCCACCGGCCCACGGGCCTGGAAGTTGAAGAATATCTGCATGAAATGGTGGCAGACCACCGCCCAGGCCGCGAGCGCACGCAGTGCCTGTACTGAAATCAACATCGACTGCCCTCCCGATTCCGGATCTACAAACCACCGCAAATCCCTTGTGGGAGCGAGCTTGCTCGCGATGGGGCCGTCTCATTCAACATTGATGGCGACTGATCCACCGCTATCGCGAGCAAGCTCGCTCCCACAGGGTTCGACGGTACCTTCTGATTGGGACATCAGGCATCTATCAAAGGTCGATCAAAGATTCTCGTACCGGTTCATGTCCAGCACGCCCTCTTCCACCGGCTCGGTCTCATGGACATACCGACTCAGGTCATGGAAGTAGAACCAGAACTGCGGATGGCTACGGCGAATCCCCCAGCGCTCGACGATTTTTTCAAACCGATTGGCGTCCTTGGCGTTTTCCATCTCGTCCACGAACTCAGGCACTTGCTCGGCCGGAATGTTGAACATGAAGTTCGGATAGCTGCTGAGCACGCCCGGAAAAATGGTGAGCGTGTCGAGCCCCGGTTGATACCGCAGGGATTCACCGAGCAGGAACGCAACGTTACTGTGAGCGCGATTGCGCAGCAGGCTGTAGACCTCGCGCTTGCCACTCGCGGTTTCGATCCGCAGCAGGGTCGCTTCCGGCAACTGATCGATAACCTTCAGCCCGGCCGCCGGACGCGAAGTCAGGCGACTCAAGGCCTGCTCGGCGCTCTGCAAGGCCGGATCGATGTTCGGTCGCGAGCAATAAGCGCCGTCACAACGGTTGATCGGATCGGGCTTGGCGTTGAGGTCGCCGTAACGGACCAGTAACTGCATGGCGAAATCGCGTTTCGGGTCCTTTTTGTCCAGTACCAGCGCCGTCTTTTTGTCGTTATTGATGGATTCGTAATCCAACCACATCTTGAACTTGCCGCCGCTCTGGTACCAATCGTCGAGGTAGTCATCGCGCGAATCGGCCGGCATCAGGCGCAGGAAATTCTGCTCGGCACCGTTGCGAATCAAGTCGAAATACAGCCGGGTTTGCGCCTGATGGGAGACGTTGCCGAACACGTCGAAGTTGACCGCCAACTGGTAATACGTGCGCTCCAGCAACGGGAAGTCGAACAGCCACATCGTTTGCGGCACGTCACCGATCAGGCCTTTGTTCACCGAGGCACTGTCAAAATGCCGGAAGATCGTCAGCAGCGCGTTGTCATTGCCGGCCCACAAGGTCGACCAGCTCGGCGCCGGCGCATCGGCGTAACTGTCACGGCGCAGCGCCTCGTACTCGTTGCGCTTGTTGCGGTAGTCATGCCACAGGCTCAGGACACTGCCGACATCGTCGTTCTGCCCCGGCATCGCCAGCAACGGCGTGGCCTGGCCGCGGTAGTTCGGATCAATGATGTAGAGGTCGTGTTCAGGCGCCTGGAACATTGCCCAAAAGTTATCGCGGATCACGTCGGTGGCGATCTGCCCACGGCACACCGGGCCGCGAATAAACGTACGGACGAAGTATTCGGCGTTATCGAGCATGAATTGATAACGCGCCTGGGCCGGGATCGCCTCGAACGTGGTGAACGGATTGGCCCGACGTTCCGGCCCGTAGCCCGGCAAGGCGTCGACCTGCCATTTGCCGTTATAGAAGAGGCTTTTGATCCGTGCCATCTTCGCCGCGCTCAGCGGGTAAGTGATGTGGGTCTTCTGCACAATCACGCCTTGCACCGGCCACAGGCGGTAATACACCTGAGTGCCCGGATCGTCATTCGGGCGGCGTGTATTGATCAGATCGATAGGCTGGCCAGTCGGCGTGCGCGAACGTACCCACTGAAAGAAATGCCCTGGCTCGCCGTCCTTGAAATAGAGGTGAGCGAGAAACCAATGCTCGAACAACCAGCGCCCCACCAGGCTTTGCCGTGCGCCCGGTGCGTTGAGCAGGTTTTCCCACTGCACCACCTGCAAGGCTTCTTTGGCGCTCGGCACAAGGCCTTGCTCGTCAATCGGCGCGCCGGACGCCAGCCAACGCTGCAGCGTCTGGTATTGCTGATCGGTCAGGCCGGTGACCGCCAGCGGCATGCCTTCTTTGGGATGTGAGCGGGTGTAGCCGTCGAACTCGGCCGGCATGGCGCACGAGTTTTCCCGGTTCAGGCCCAGAACGATCTCTTCTGGCAACCTGGCATTGGGTTGCAAAGGAGTTTTGTGGCCCAACTCGAGCATCCGCGCCATCAACGCAGCCTGACTGCCCTGGGCATCGAGTACCGAATAAAAGCCCTCTTGTTGCCAGGCCCGCTTGCCAAAGGCGTCATAAAACAGCCGGGTCGGCGCGGCAGCCTGTCTGCGTTCGCCGTCGTAGACCGAAAGCTTGATCGCACCGCGCGCCGCCCCCTCACCGCTGCCCAGATTGAGCTGACAAGCGGCGTCATAGCAGGCATGGCAGGCCACACACTTTTCGGTGAAGATCGGTTGGATGTCGCGGCTGTAGGAAATGGCCGAATCCTGCGCAGCGGCGCCCCAGCTTAAAAACAGCAAAACCATGCTGATGACGCGATAAGACATATCCCTGGTCCCGATCATGAAAAAACGCCGCGATTCTACCGGTCTGATCCTTGCACCAACATGAGCGATATTCATGCAAAACCGGGACATGCTCTAAAACCGCACAGGTTTGCTATTATCCCGCCCCTTCGTCATGGTCTTTCCGAGTAGTCCAAATGTCCGATCGCAGTGTTCGCCTTCAAGCTCTCAAGCACGCCCTCAAAGAGCGCATCCTGATTCTCGATGGTGGCATGGGCACAATGATCCAGAGCTACAAGCTCGAAGAGCAGGATTACCGCGGCAAACGCTTCGCCGACTGGCCAAGTGACGTCAAGGGTAACAACGACCTGTTGATCCTGACGCGCCCGGACGTGATTGGCGCCATCGAGAAAGCCTACCTGGATGCCGGCGCCGACATTCTGGAAACCAACACCTTCAACGCCACCCAAGTGTCCCAGGCAGACTACGGCATGCAGGGCCTGGCGTACGAGCTAAACGTAGAAGGCGCACGTCTGGCGCGCAAGGTGGCAGACGCCAAGACCCTGGAAACCCCGGACAAGCCGCGCTTCGTCGCCGGCGTGCTCGGCCCTACAAGTCGCACCTGCTCGCTGTCGCCTGATGTGAACAACCCCGGCTACCGCAACGTGACCTTCGATGAACTGGTGGAAAACTACACCGAGGCCACCAAAGGCCTGATCGAAGGCGGCGCCGACCTGATTCTGATCGAGACCATTTTCGACACCCTGAACGCCAAAGCGGCGATCTTCGCGGTGCAAGGTGTATACGAAGAACTCGGCGTCGAGTTGCCGATCATGATCTCCGGCACCATTACCGATGCCTCCGGCCGTACGCTCTCCGGCCAGACCACCGAAGCGTTCTGGAACTCCGTGGCCCACGCCAAGCCGATCTCGGTCGGCCTGAACTGCGCCCTCGGCGCCAGCGAGTTGCGTCCGTACCTGGAAGAGCTGTCGAACAAGGCCAGCACCCACGTTTCCGCGCACCCGAACGCCGGCCTGCCGAACGAATTCGGCGAGTACGACGAACTGCCGTCGGAAACCGCAAAAGTCATCGAAGAATTCGCCCAAAGCGGCTTCCTCAACATCGTCGGCGGTTGCTGCGGCACCACGCCGGGCCACATCGAAGCCATCGCCAATGCCGTGGCCGGTTATGCGCCGCGTGAAATTCCGGACATTCCAAAGGCCTGCCGCCTGTCGGGCCTGGAACCGTTCACCATCGATCGCAACTCGTTGTTCATCAACGTCGGCGAGCGGACCAACATCACCGGTTCCGCCAAGTTCGCCCGCCTGATCCGTGAAGACAACTACACCGAAGCCCTGGAAGTCGCCCTGCAGCAGGTCGAAGCCGGCGCCCAGGTGATCGACATCAACATGGACGAAGGGATGCTCGATTCGAAGAAGGCCATGGTGACCTTCCTCAACCTGATTGCCGGTGAGCCGGACATCTCCCGCGTACCGATCATGATCGACTCCTCCAAGTGGGAAGTGATCGAAGCCGGCCTCAAGTGCATCCAGGGCAAGGGCATCGTCAACTCGATCAGCATGAAGGAAGGCGTCGAGCAGTTCATTCATCACGCCAAACTGTGCAAGCGCTACGGTGCCGCCGTGGTGGTGATGGCCTTCGACGAAGCCGGCCAGGCCGACACCGAAGCACGCAAGAAAGAAATCTGCAAACGCTCCTACGACATTCTGGTCAACGAAGTCGGCTTCCCGCCGGAAGACATCATCTTCGACCCGAACATCTTCGCTATCGCCACCGGCATCGAAGAACACAACAACTACGCTGTGGACTTCATCAATGCCTGTGCCTACATCCGTGACGAACTGCCGTACGCGCTGACCTCTGGCGGTGTGTCCAACGTGTCGTTCTCGTTCCGTGGCAACAACCCGGTGCGCGAGGCGATTCACTCGGTGTTCCTGCTGTATGCGATCCGCAACGGCCTGACCATGGGTATCGTCAACGCCGGCCAGCTGGAGATCTACGACCAGATCCCGGCCGAACTGCGTGACGCCGTTGAAGACGTAGTGCTCAACCGCACCCCGGAAGGCACTGACGCCCTCCTCGCCATTGCCGACAAGTACAAGGGCGACGGCAGCGTCAAGGAAGCCGAGACCGAAGAATGGCGCGGCTGGCCCGTCAACAAGCGTCTGGAGCATGCGCTGGTCAAAGGCATCACCACGCATATCGTTGAAGACACCGAAGAATCCCGTCAATCGTTCGCTCGCCCGATCGAAGTGATCGAAGGCCCGCTGATGTCCGGCATGAACATCGTCGGCGACCTGTTCGGCGCTGGCAAAATGTTCCTGCCGCAGGTGGTGAAATCCGCCCGCGTGATGAAGCAGGCCGTGGCCCACTTGATCCCGTTCATCGAACTGGAAAAAGGCGACAAACCGGAAGCCAAGGGCAAAATCCTCATGGCCACGGTAAAAGGCGACGTGCACGACATCGGCAAGAACATCGTTGGCGTAGTGCTGGGTTGTAACGGCTACGACATCGTCGACCTTGGCGTGATGGTGCCGGCGGAGAAAATCCTGCAAGTGGCCAAGGAGCAGAAGTGCGACATCATCGGCCTGTCCGGCCTGATCACCCCATCGCTGGATGAAATGGTCCACGTGGCCCGCGAGATGCAGCGTCAGGACTTCCATCTGCCGCTGATGATCGGTGGCGCGACCACCTCGAAAGCGCACACGGCGGTGAAAATCGAGCCCAAATACAGCAACGACGCAGTGATCTACGTCACCGACGCTTCCCGCGCCGTGGGCGTGGCGACGCAGTTGCTGTCCAAGGAACTGAAGCCGGCGTTCATCGAGAAGACTCGCCTGGAATACATCGAAGTCCGCGAGCGCACCGCCAACCGCAGCGCCCGCACCGAGCGCCTGAGCTACCCGGCGGCCATCGCCAAGAAGCCGCAGTTTGACTGGAGCACTTACGAGCCGGTCAAACCGATGTTTACCGGTGCCAAGGTGCTGGACAACATCGACCTGAAAGTCCTGGCCGAATACATCGACTGGACGCCGTTTTTTATCTCCTGGGACCTGGCCGGCAAGTACCCGCGCATTCTGCAGGACGAAGTGGTCGGTGAAGCCGCCACCGCGCTGTTCGCCGATGCCCAGGAAATGCTCGCCAAGCTGATCGACGAGAAACTCATCAGCGCCCGTGCGGTGTTCGGCTTCTGGCCGGCCAACCAGGTGCGTGAGGATGACATTGAAGTCTATGGCGATGACGGCAAGCCGATTGCCAAGCTGCATCACCTGCGTCAGCAGATCATCAAGACCGACGGCAAACCGAACTTCTCCCTGGCCGACTTTGTTGCACCGAAGGACAGCGAAGTGACCGACTACGTGGGTGGTTTCATCACCACCGCCGGTATCGGTGCCGAAGAAGTGGCCAAGGCCTATCAGGATGCGGGTGACGATTACAACTCGATCATGGTCAAGGCCCTGGCCGACCGCTTGGCCGAGGCGTGCGCCGAGTGGCTGCACCAGCAGGTCCGTAAAGACTACTGGGGTTACGCCAAGGACGAGACACTCGACAACGAGGCGCTGATCAAAGAGCTATACACCGGTATCCGCCCTGCCCCGGGCTACCCGGCCTGCCCGGATCACACCGAGAAATCCACATTGTTCAAGTTGCTGGACCCTGAGGCCTCGGAAATGAAAGCCGGCCGCAGCGGCGTGTTCCTCACCGAGCACTACGCCATGTTCCCGGCGGCAGCGGTCAGCGGTTGGTACTTCGCTCACCCGCAAGCGCAGTATTTTGCCGTGGGCAAGATCGACAAGGATCAGGTGCAGAGCTACACCTCGCGCAAAGGTCAGGAGTTGAGCGTGACCGAGCGGTGGTTGGCGCCGAACCTGGGTTACGACAACTGATAGTGGTCCCGGGAGTCGACTGGTGCGACTCCCGGGGTTCATATAAAAGCTGCAGGTTGACGTTACAGCCCCACTAACGTCCGTTCTTTTTCAGACAATTCGCGCACCAACGTTCCTTGCTCGAAGAGAAGGTCTGCCTCTATCGCCTGCATGGCGGTTTTGTACTGCTCCTGCGCGCCTTCGCCGTAATTTGGATACGCCTCGTCTACCTCATGCTCTCTGCCTGCGAAACCCTCTCGCACCTGGGCGAACCGTTCAGGGTATTTGTCCTTCAAATAGTCGCTCCAGTACTTGCGGCCGACCAAATCATCAATAAATGCCGATGATTGTTCTGCCACGATCACTTCAGCATAGGCCGCATCCAGCATGGCAGGCGCAACGTTGCCGCTGTAGCGCATGCCTCTTGGTTGCCCCGGCAACTCAAGTCGCTCGGCAAGGCCGATACGATAGGCCAACCGTACTTCCGCCGGATCAGTTGAGCGGCGCTGTGCCTGTCGCTGGACAATGTCGCGGTTAGCGATTTCCTCGACTTTCCCAAGGCGAAACAGGTTCCTGCCAAGTCTGAACAAGACGTTGCCTTGTTGGCCCGGGGAAATTGACTTCGCGGTCTCAAATTCGAAAGCCTTAACTTCTATATCGCTGAACAACAGGATTTGACCATCAACACAGGTTGCGCCAGACCTCGCCATTTCGAATATCGTATCCCTCAGACCTGCGTCGCTATCGGCCACCCTCAGTACGTTATGGACCCGCCGCACAAGATCAGCACGTCCCGTCAGGAAGTCTGTCGTACCTTCCATTTTGGTCAGCAAATTGAAGAAGAACTGATTGTTTGGCGCTTGCTCAAAGTCATTCCATATCCGTATCAATTCCTCTGAGTCGGCTGCTGACGGAGCGATCCATCGCTCACGAGCGTCAGTACCTGTCACCTCATCCATATCCACTTCTACGTCACTTGCGATCGAGTCATCGCTATCGCTGTCGTTAACGCTGCTGCTGTCGCTAGTGCTATCAAACCGCTCCAGCGCCTCGTCAATCTCTCCAGGCCTCCATCCCACTATCTCCTCGTCCTCCCGCACCTGATTACGCAGCATTAGCAGGCTCGCGCCATCCAGAGTTTCGTTGCTGGCCAAATTCGTGCCCGCACGCAATACCCTGTGTTCATCGGCCATCAGGACCGGCGGAATGGACTCGATCATGTTGTCGCGCAAATCCAGAGCACTGAGCGAGGGGAGCTGAAGCGCTCCCTGCGGCCAGATGATCAGGCGATTGCCACTCAGATCGAGGGCCTGCAAACGGGTAAGAGGACTGATATCCAGCGACTCAAGCCAGTTTTCCGCCAGGTTCAATGACTCCAGGTTGCTCAATCCTGCAAGCTGACGTTGGAGCTGAGGCGCATCGGAAAAACGGTTATTGACTGCCGAAAGTCGCTTGAGGCTGTTCAGTGAGGTAACGGACTCTGGCAATGCACTCAATGCATTGGCATTCAGCGCCAGGGTATGGACATGAGTAAACGCATCAAGGAAATCGCTTAGCCCCTCTTCTCTCAGATACACGTTGTTCAAGTTCAACGCACCGACATGAGCGAAGTCGGCGGGTAGAGCCGGGAGATTGCCCAAGGGGTTATCGGACAGATCAAGGATATAACCTCCCGATGCGCTCTCCACGGCCTGCGCCCCGCGGAGGTTCTGCCTCCAGCACGCCATTATCCGGTCTGCCGCCTGACGGCGCTCGGTGGCTGCAATCCACACAGGAGGAGAGGATTCATCCACCTGCTGTGGCGGGGTTTCGATCCATGTGTTCAGGGTCTTCGTCAATGCCTGATGTTGTCTGTCCCATTTGGCCAATTGCTCATACAGGGGGCCAGCGCCGCCATGGCGTAACGTCAGTTCATCAATCATCTGTATCGCCTCGGCGCCTGGCAGATCCGGGTCAAGCCTTCGCAAGCGGGCTTGCGGGGTCAAAAGCGTCAGGTCATTGCCAGGGACAACAGGCAGCGGCAGTAACAAGTCCGGATTTTGTGCGACCAAAACCGGAAAGTACTCTGGCTTACCAATGGTAATGCCCGCCTGCAATCTGGCTCGGGGAATACCCATGGGTGTTTCGGAAGAAGTACTCGCCAGCAAATCGGTGCGGGCCTTGGCCGTCAATCGACAGCCAATCATATCGATCCTTAGAGCGTCGTGGCCGGTCAAGGCAGCCTCAGGAATCGTCGTGATCGCGCTGTTGTTCAACTCGAGCGTGCCGAGGCCGGACAAGTCCAACGCACCTTTTGGCCAGTCTTTAATGGCGGTATGACCCACACGCAGGGTCTTCAAGCGGGTCATGGCGCTGACATCCAGCGAATCGAGCCGGTTAAAGCGCAAGTCCAGGCTTTCAAGGGCAGACAACCGGTTCAAGCGTTGTTGCATACTCGGGGTAATTGTCAGGTGATTTCGGCTCAGCTCCAGATCAGTGAGTTTTCCGAGGTTGTCCAAAGCCGACGGAAGATCCTGCAGTTGATTGCCACACAGATCCAACTCGCGAATGTCGGTGAAGCCGCTCAAAAAACGACTGAAATCCTCGGATGAGGCCACCACACCCGACATTTTCAGGGTTTGCACATGGGCAAAATTCGTTGCTGACAGCGCTGGCAGTTCAGGCAGATCGCCCAGCGCCCAGCCGGACAAATCAAGAGTCGATGAAATGACTTGTCGCGGCATGACAGGCCATGGCCGCACCGTTGAAGGTCCGGCCTGAGGTTGCGAAGACTGCGCCTCCTCCGTACCGCCATAGCGTTTACGCAGACCATCACGCCAGCACTCACGGATTCGCCGGGCAACGGATTCTCGTTCCCGAATGTTGACTTGCCGGCCATTGGCTCTTGCTGTTCGCTGCTGCCACGCCTCCAGTTGCTGTCGCAATGCCTGTCCATCCTGGCGCAGTGCATTGGTCCGTGCCAGCAACGCCCGCCCTGCCAACCCCTCAGCCTTCATTCGCCCAAGGGCAATCTTCGAAAGCTCGTCGCTTGTCTCCAGGGCGTTGTATAGCGTGCCTTGGCAATAACGATCCAGCATCTGCCCGGTATCCAGCAAATGCGCAGGATTGTCGTGCACATACTCGTATGCCTTCGAGAAGTCCTCAGTGCTCAGCCTGGCCCAGTTGAGTTTCATGCCAGGCCACAGTGATTCATGACCGGATAGCCATTCAGGGGGAAGTGTCTTGACGCTTGAGTGAGCGAGATCCAGCGACCTGAGCTGCGGCAATTGCAGAGCGCCCTTCGGCCAGGCCTCTGTCGTTCCGTACACACTCAACGAATGCAGTTGAGTCAGGCGACTGACATCCAGCTCGCCCGCCATGCCAATCACGTCCAATCGTTGCAGTTGTGGCATGGCGTCTATCAGCGACTGGGCAGCTTCGGTGAATTCCGGACCCAGCGGCCCTACCATTTCCAGCTCACGAATACTCGGCAGTGCGTTTAGCCTCTCGGCCAGTTGAACCCTGTCGACGCCACCCTGGATCCTCAACCTTAGCGACCGGGCGTTGGGGAACTGGCGCACAAAGGCTTCCGGTGTCTGACTCAATACTCCACCAACGCTCATATTCAGATGTCTTACGTGAGGAAAGTTGCCGGCCAGTTCCGGCAAGCTGTCTGCAGCGCCCACGTCCAGATAAACACTGGCATCGCCATCGTAAATACCCCTCTGCTGCCAGACGTCTCTAATGTTTCGTGCGACTTGATAGCGAACAGTATTCCAGTCGTCGCTGTGTGCCCATTGTTCGAGCTGCGCCGTCAGTGCCTCGTATTCCCGGCCCCGCATGTTCAATAAATTGGCGATCTGCGTTTCGGTCATGCCATCCAGCGCAAGCTGGATGACCATCGATTCCGCCAACTCATCGGAGAAGTTCGGATAGACATCCCGCAACCTGGAGACCAACGAGGGATTCACCGTTGCTCCGGCACCCCGCCCGCTCAATGGGTAGCCGACCCTGCCGTCGGCCAGTCGCACCGGCGGACGGAATCGTGGCGTGGCGGCGTTGGGCACGAGGGTTTCCATCATCTGATCACGGTGGCCCATGGCATAGATGCTCAATGTCTTTTGTAACTTGGCACCCTGCGCCACATTGGGCATGCCCAACTGTATGCGGACGTCGTCCGGCAACGCATGCATGACCGAAGAGAAAAAGTTGTCGCCTTCTTTCGGCACGCTGTTCAACGCGTTTTGTTGCTGGTCGAAGGCCTGGAACTGGTTGGCTTGATGATGTTGATAGCCGTCCTTGACCAGGTATTTGACTTGCTCGGCCGTCTCGCTACCGATGCTGTCGAGCAGTTTTCCACCGCAATCGCCCTGACGAACTTCCAGTCGCAGGTTTTTCGGCCAGTCGGGGAGTTTTTCCAGGCTGTGCAGTGCCAGGCGCTGGCTGTCGGATGACGCCATGCTCTCCAGTTGCAATCCGGCCAGGGCCTTGTTCAGCCGAGTCACCCGGGCGCGCGCACGCCCCTTAAGCAACAGACTGGTGGGGAGTCGGCCGGTTTGTTTGATGTACAGCCGCTCCTTGGCTGTGGCATTGGTCAGTACTTCTTGCGCCGCGTCCGTCGATAGACTGGGGGAAGTACGCTGCAGCGCCTGAATTTCACGCGTTGTTGCCTTGGAGTCCTGGCTGAGTTTGTCGAACAATGAAGTTTTGTTGCCCGAAAGCTGGTCGCCAAGCTGTTGTCGGAAAACCGTTTCACGCTCTGCCTCGACCCGCGCACCGTCACCCCCCAGCAAACGAACGATTTCTTCCTCATCCAGTGCCGCAAGCACTCGTTCGGGCAATTTCCCGGCAGACACATCCTCACGGGAAATCCTGATGCTCGGTTTCATGGGTGTCGACGCCTCACCGTAGCGGGACGAAGCACCGCTCAGGCTTGCATTGTCGAACACGTCGATCACCCGCCCCTGCGGCCAACGCGGCATATTGATCACGTGCGGCAAGACGTCGTTGTAGCGGCTGTCCGGCACTGGCTGATCGAGACGAATCTGTTCAATCATTTCATTGAGCTGACGGTCGATCTGAAACTGCCGCAACGTGTCGGATAACGCTGATGGCAAGCGCAGGTTATCCGTATGGATCTTGCGCAGCACGTCGTCGTTAACGCCGCTGATATCGGCAATTTTCTCCAGCGTCGCCGCGTCAATACCGTCAGTGACCGGGCCAAGACGTCGTAACAAGGTGGCACGATCCCACTCCAGCGGGCGCTCGAAACGATGGCGCCACGCGCCCTCACCGTTGTGTTCAAGAACGGGGGAGTAAGCGTCCGGAGCCGTCGGGTGTTTGAGACGCCATTTGTTCAACCTGGGGTCGAAGGTTTTTTCGTAGACGTTACCGTCGAGCCTGATATAGGTCTTGCCGTCCACTTCATACTGCCCAAGCTTGTTGGGCTTGAGCCCCGCCGGCAAGACCCTGTCGCTCAGGTAGGGCGTCAAGCCAGGCCGCCACAACTGTTCGCTGCCAAACGGCAATTTGACCTTGACCAGGCCATCGACGATGGGTGTGGACAGCACTTTCGGCGCTTTACTGGCAACCGCGCCTACAGCCGCCATGAATGCCACGTTCACGGCCACCGACTTCAAATAACTCCAGGCCTGATCCGTGTCCCCGATACTCCAGGCTTCAACCCCGTGATAAATGTCTGTGGTCAGTTGCACCGCCATCACGGCCATCATTACCTCGCCCAGGCCAGGCACAAAAAATGCGGCCACGTTGAGTATGTTCAGCCCCCACTCGGCATAGCGGGCGAGTCGTTCATACCAGGCGTCATGATCGACCTTGGCCGCCGGCACCGCCAGTTGCTCGGCAGTCTCCTTGAGGCGCGTCTGGTGCCGCGTGTACAGCTCGCCGAACAGCTCCGTGTCAAAAAACTCTTCACTGATATCAAGAGCCGGCTCATCCCGGTAAACATTTTCGTAGACGCCGTCTATGTGCCCCAAGAGGGTCTGTTTACGGTAAGGGAAATCCGGGTTCCATTTGAGTGTTTGCAGAGAAGTCTTGATCTTGCCGAGGAACTTGCCCGCATCACCGTGGGGGATGAGCCTGAGGAAAGAGCGCTGGTAATTCACATCGCGCAGCCTGTAGCTCAGGTCATTTTCAAAGGACTTGAGCGAGGCATATTCCATGACCGGCGCCACCGGATCACCCGGAATACAGACGATGATCCGCGAGTCCTGGTAACCCAGTACGTCAAACAGGTTTACACCGGGATTGGTCCAGCTGAAGTTGACCTTTTTAGCTTTGCGCCGGCTTGCGCCAATGACAAACAGCTCACTGACAGGCGACCCCAGCACATGCAACTGACTGAAAGTGACGCGTTCACCGTCCAGTGTTGGCGATTTGTCGCCGTTGAGCACGGCCAGCAATGTGCTGTAGGCCGATGGCGTGATCAGCGATTTGAGGTGGGCGATATGGGCATGCACCCGCAGACTGTCCTTCCACGCGCCGACGGTTTGGGTGCGCACGGTGGCGGCCCTGTCCGCGGCGTCAAACATCGCCGTCAGGTGTTCCTGATACTGCTTGCCGATATCCAGTTCACGGCATAGCGAGGCGAAATCGGCGGGCTTTATCGGTAGCTTCTTGATCCTGTAGCGCGTTGAAGGGCCCTTTTCCGGATAGTCCCAACCGTAAGGTCCTCCTTGAGTTTCCAGATAGGCAGCCCGTTTACCTCGCTCAGCAATGACGTCACGCTCACCAAACACCTGGTCTTCTTCAAAATTGCGCAGTGCCAGTTGCAGCAGTGTCTGGTGAGTGATGAGCGAGCCTGCAAAGGGCTCGTAGAGCCAGGTCTGCGCAACATCAACTTTCAACCCGAACTTTTTTTGCAACGCCGCTTCGAGCAACGGTTGCGCGAAATCGGTGACTCCTTTGAGCCCGGCGAGTGTTTTTGCCAGGGTTTCGTTGGCGGTTCGACTGCGCTTCTGGTCGTCCCGTACAGTTTGTCGTTGGTCGCTGGAGGCCTTCTGAAACCAGTCCGGCATGGCATTTTCGGCCAGGCCTCCTGGTGTTCTCGCCCGATCCAGAGCCCGGAAGTTTGCCGGGGTCAGGTGGCGTATCCGATCGTGCAGCTTTTTTTTGATGAAATGATTGTGAAGGCCCTTTTCCTGGACCGATGGGATTCCACTCATGTGGCAATACCTGATGCTGTCAAATGAAGCACCAGTCAATCAGCAGGTTTGACGTCCAGGGCGGTACATATTTATACCGGGTGGCGCCGGGGGCGATCTTCTTTCCGTAGGTTGTCTATGCTTGTCTTACTCAAACGGGAGACGAGGGGTTTATGGACGATCCAGCCGACAAAAAGCCGCCCACTTTCTGGCAGATGCTGCACAGCGTCATGGCGGCGGCGTTCGGGGTGCAGAGCGGGAAGAACCGGGCGCGGGACTTCACTCACGGCAAGCCCAGTCATTTCGTGATTCTGGGGATTTTGTTCACCGCGGTGTTCGCATTGACGCTGTACGGCATCGTGCAACTGGTGGTGCATCTGGCCGGGGTTTAGCGCATCAAGGTTTGCAGACTGAACGGATAGCGATACGACGTCGGCCGGCCCTTGGCTGAAAGACGGCGGAAGTTCACACCGTAATCCGGTGATTCCCCCATGGCCAGCAATCGCCGGGCCTGTGCCTTGTCGATCAATTGCAGCAACGGGATTCTCCGGTCTCGGCCGCCGTAATGGCTGAGATCCACGCCTTGCTCAAGATCATGCAGCTCCACCAGCGCCCAACCGCCCAACGTGAAGTGCCCGCCCAACAGCACGCTAATGCGTCCGTCGACCGTCGCCTGTAACGCCGCCGGCGAGGTGTTGACCGCACTGAACAATGCATCCTTGCCGGGTAGCCCACCCGTCTCCGAAAACGCCTGCATGGCGCCAAACGCCATTTCGTCATTGGCTGACCACACCAGCGAGACCTTCGGGTAACGCCGGAACAGCAGTTTGGCCTGTTCATAGGCCCGTTCCCGGGTCCAGCCGCTATAAACCAGTTGGCGCAAGCGTACTTCAGGGTGCTCGGCCAAGGCCCGCATCATGCCTTGCTCGCGCAGTTGCGCCGAAGGGGTGATCTTCAGGCCGGAAAACGCCAGCAACTCGATGACCTGACCGGGCGCCGCGGGCGGATGCTGGCGAATCAGTTCCTTGAGCATCAGGTAGCCGCCCTCCTCGTCGTTAGGCACCAGACTGCCCAAGCGCTCAGGGCGCTCGCCCAACAGACTCATTTGGTTGGCCGTCAGGGACGCGTTGACCATGAACAGCTTTACCCCGCTGCCCTGGGCCAGACGAATGATCTGCGGGGCGACGTACTGTTCGTTGGCGAACACCAGATAGTCCGGACGATCAGGGCCTTGCAGCGCCTGACGCGCTTGCGCCAACGTGAGCTCCGGCATGCGTCGGGAATAGAGAATCTGCAGATCAATGCCCAGATCTGTGGCTGCCGCCTGCATGAATTGCGAATAGCTGATCCAGAAGGCTTCGTCAGTCTTTCCGGGGCTCAGGAACAATACCGATTCCGCGCGCGAAACGGGGCCGTAAACCGCGCCGCACATCAGCAGGAATGAGTAGAAAAACTTCAACATTGATCGTCCGAGCCCCCCCGGCAATTCGCCGCGCATTATAGCCAGCGAAGTCCCGGAAAACGGCGTTTATTCCGGTTATTGTCCGACAATCGTCGGAATCGGGCCCGGACGGGGTCGGTTATTGATGGCTGACCCAAAATACCGCTGTGCCCACGACCAGGATGATCAGGAACAGAATGGCCCAAGCATCGACCGTGCTATCGGGTTTTGACGTTTTGGTAGGGTTGCTCATTGCATCGCCTCTTGTCGGTTTTATCGGTGATTGCATAAAGACTCGAGCACAGTTAAGACGATGATTGCCCGCACCACAAATGTGGGTTTTGCCTCATTGGCCTTCATTAGTCGTTTTGGTTCTTTACATATACTCAAACATCACTTTTGCGCATAACTGCAAACTGGTATCTTGCCCCGGCTCCGTTGGGAGTGCGCGGCCGTGCGCGCAGAATTGCCGAGGCAGTATCGAGACTTCAGCAAGCCAAAAACGCAGCTGGATCCGACCGGCCCAAGCCTGAGAACAGGACTTATATGTACGTATACGACGAGTACGATCAGCGGATCATCGAGGACCGCGTCAAGCAGTTCCGTGATCAGACCCGACGCTATCTGGCAGGCGAGCTGAGCGAAGAAGAATTCCGCCCTCTGCGCCTGCAAAATGGCCTTTACATCCAGCGCTTCGCGCCGATGTTGCGGGTGGCGGTGCCTTACGGCCAACTGACTTCGCGCCAGACGCGAATGATGGCCAAGATTGCCCGTGACTACGACAAGGGCTATGCCCACATCAGCACCCGGCAGAACGTACAGTTCAACTGGCCGGCGCTGGAAGACATCCCGGACATCCTTGCCGAACTGGCGACCGTGCAAATGCACGCGATCCAGACCAGCGGCAACTGCTTGCGCAACGTCACCACCGACCAGTTCGCCGGTGTCGCTGCCGACGAGCTGATCGATCCGCGCCCGTGGTGCGAGATCGTCCGCCAATGGACCACGTTCCACCCTGAATTCGCTTACTTGCCGCGCAAGTTCAAGATCGCCATCAACGGTTCGACTTCCGACCGTGCGGCCATCGAAGTCCATGACATCGGCCTTGAGCCGGTGCACAACGCCGCTGGCGAGCTGGGCTTCCGTGTGCTGGTGGGTGGCGGTCTCGGCCGTACCCCTGTGGTGGGCGCGTTCATCAATGAATTCCTGCCGTGGCAAGACCTGTTGAGCTACCTCGACGCCATCTTGCGGGTGTACAACCGCTACGGTCGTCGCGACAACAAGTACAAGGCGCGGATCAAGATTCTGGTCAAGGCCCTGACACCGGAAGTCTTCGCACAAAAAGTCGACGCAGAGATGGAACACCTTCGCGGTGGCGAGACCACGCTGACTGAAGCCGAAGTGCATCGTGTGGCCAAACACTTCGTTGATCCGGAGTACAAGGCTCTGGACAACCAGACCCTGGCATTGGCCGAATTCGACAAAGAACACCCGGGCTTCGCGCGCTGGCGCAGCCGCAATACCCTGGCCCACAAAAAGCCGGGTTATGTGGCCGTGACCCTGTCCCTGAAGCCGACCGGTGTTGCACCGGGCGACATCACCGACAAGCAGCTCGATGCCGTTGCCGACCTGGCCGATCGTTACAGCTTCGGTCAACTGCGCACCTCCCACGAGCAGAACATCATTCTGGCCGACGTTGAGCAGTCCCAACTGTTCGCGATGTGGGGCGAGTTGCGCGAGCAAGGTTTCGCCACGCCGAACATCGGCTTGCTGACCGACATCATCTGCTGCCCGGGCGGCGACTTCTGCTCCCTGGCCAACGCCAAGTCGATCCCGATCGCCGAATCGATCCAGCGTCGTTTCGAAGACCTGGACTACCTGTTCGACATCGGCGAACTGGACCTGAACATCTCCGGCTGCATGAACGCCTGTGGTCACCACCACGTCGGCCACATCGGCATCCTCGGGGTGGACAAGAAAGGCGAAGAGTTCTACCAGGTTTCCCTGGGTGGCAGCGGAAGTCGCGACGCCAGCCTCGGTAAAATTCTCGGCCCGTCCTTCGCCCAGGAAGCCATGCCTGATGTAATTGAAAAGCTGATCGACGTGTACATCGAACAACGTACCGAAGACGAGCGTTTCATCGACACCTATCAGCGTATTGGCATCGACCTCTTCAAGGAGCGCGTCTATGCAGCGAATAATTAAGAACAACGAAGTCGTCGACGAAACCTGGCACTTGCTGCCCAAGGACTTCAACATCGACGAGATCAGCAACTGCGACGACTACATCGTCCCGTTGCAGCTGTGGCGCGAACACAGCCGTATGCTCAAGGCCCGCGATGGCGGCCTGGGCGTGTGGCTGGATGCCGATGAAGAAGCCGAAGAGATTGGTGACGACGTGGAAAATTTCCAGGTGATCGCCCTGAATTTCCCGGCCTTCACCGACGGCCGCAACTACTCCAACGCCCGCCTGCTGCGTGACCGTTACGGTTTCAAAGGCGAATTGCGGGCGATTGGCGATATACTGCGCGACCAGCTGTTCTACCTGCACCGCTGCGGTTTCGACGCCTTTGCGATCCGCGCCGATAAAGACCCGTACGAAGCCCTGGAAGGTCTCAAGGACTTCTCGGTGACCTATCAGGCTGCTACCGACGAACCGCTGCCGCTGTTCCGTCGCCGCTAAGTACGCGTAAACAAAAAGCCCTGAATCGGAAATCCGGTTCAGGGCTTTTTTGTGTCCGGCGTAAACGATTACGCGAGGGTGCTTACCAGAAGCGTTGCTGGGTCAACCGGCTCCACCAGCTCAGCAGCACACGATCGACCGAGCCGCTGGCCGCCATGCCGATGCGCTCCTGCAGGCTTTTGCGTTCGGCGTAGTGCAAGTGGTACAGCTCGGACTTCTTGGCGCGCTCGGCGAGGTATTCATCGCTGGTCTTGAGTTCGTCCACCAGTTGCTTGTCCAGCGCCGCAACGCCGAGCCAGATTTCACCGGTGGCCACTTCGTCGATGGCCAGTTGCGGGCGATAGCGGGAAACGAAGTTCTTGAACAACTGGTGAGTGATGTCCAGGTCTTCCTGGAACTTCTCGCGGCCCTTCTCGGTGTTTTCGCCAAACACCGTCAGGGTGCGCTTGTATTCGCCTGCGGTCAGCACTTCGAAGTCGATGTCGTGCTTTTTCAGCAGGCGGTTGACGTTAGGCAACTGCGCCACGACGCCGATCGAGCCGAGGATCGCGAATGGCGCGCTGATGATCTTCTCGCCGATGCACGCCATCATGTAGCCGCCGCTGGCCGCGACCTTGTCGATGCACACGGTCAACGGCACACCGGCATCACGAATACGCGCCAGTTGCGAGGACGCCAGGCCGTAGCTGTGAACCATGCCACCGCCGCTTTCCAGACGCAGCACTACTTCATCCTTGGGCGTGGCGAGGGTCAGCAGCGCGGTGATTTCATGGCGCAGGCTTTCAGTCGCCGATGCCTTGATGTCGCCATCGAAATCCAGCACGAACACCCGTGGCTTGGCCTCGGTTTTCTTCTTTTGCTTTTTCTCGGTTTTAGCTTCGACCTTGCGCAAGGCCTTGAGCTGGTCCTTGTCGAGCAAAGTTTGCTCCAGGCGTTCGCGCAGCCCTTTGTAGAAATCATTGAGTTTGCTGACTTGCAACTGGCCGGTCGACTTGCGTCGACCTTTACTGCGCAACGCCGCGAAACTGGCCAGGACCACCAGGATGGCGATCACCAGTGTCACGGTTTTAGCCAGAAAAACTGCGTACTCGGCAAAAAACTCCACAGGGGAACCTCGAAGGCTTGAAAGCCCCATTCTACGGGCATTGTTCGGTGAGTGTCTAACATCGTTCTAACGCTGCTCTAACACTTTGATCCACCTGAGAGCTACCGCCAGCGGCTTTGAATGATCGACCTACAGTGGCGCACATGAACGCGATAAGGACCCCATGCGAGCGCCTATGCGGACCTGCGCGAGGGCACACGGGGGAACCTTGGTGAGTAGAAGCAATGAGGTGGTCTTTCAGATTTTTCTGTCAGATTCTCATCAGGGGCCCTTGAGGCGCCCGTATAGCCAGAAGGCCACATGAACAGCCACGCAGACCCAGTAGGCAGCGTGAAGCATGTCCATAAGGTTCTCCTTGAACATGCAATAGGGCTGATGGCGTTTCAGTCTATATTGTGTCTCAGCCGCACCGTGCGACTTCGATAATGGATAGGGTAGCCATGGAAAATTTTGAGATATCGCAAAGGGATGCAGGAATGCACATTGAGGGCTTCCCTGACGCTGTCAAAGTGGTTCGTATAGACAACCCTGATGCCGTTCGCGTATCAGACTTGGCTCTTCATAAGAAAGACTTGGAGTTCGCCGACAGTTGCTTGGAAGCAATAAACATAGTGCCCGAGGAACCGAATGTACTCCGTGAAGCTCTCTGGCGATCCGCAATTATTCATTTTCTAAAATGCTTTGGTAATTCGAAGGCGCGATTCCGACTGACGACTGATGAAGTGCTACGAGGGGAGCCATCAGAGGCCATGGAAGCCTTCAAATACTTCAAGTCTCTGCGTGATAAGCACCTTGTACATGATGAAAATTCCTATGCCCAAAGCATTCCCGGAGCAGTTTTAAATAATGGGTGTAAGGACTACAAGATTGAAAAGATCGTGTGTTTCTCAGCTGCTTCGGTAACCTTGGAACAAGGGAGCTACGGTAACCTTAAGCTGCTTATTGGGCGGGCGCTCTTATGGGTCATTCAAGAGTTTGACCAACTATGTGAGAGCCTCACTGAGGAGCTTGAAAAAGAGACATATGCAGAGTTGATGGCGAGAGCGGATATGACTTACAAGGTTCCAACACTCGATGAACTACACAAGAATCGGCGTTAGGGGTAGAGGCCCATTGCGGGCCCCTTCGGAACAGTAAGGATCAAGCATTCAGCTTGATGTTAGAGATCATCGGGAAGGCCACAGCCTCGGTCTGGAGACCATCAGCGGTCAGCTTCACACGGACCTTGCCATTAGCCACGATGTCCACGACAGCCATGATCTCGATGTCCCAGCACTGGTGGGCACCGTTGCGGGTCGCTTCGATCTTCCACACGTCACCGTTGCGACCTTCGCGATAGCTCAGCGAGGTGAACAGCTTTGGCAGCAGGAACAGACCGTAGTCAGTACCGGCATATGGCTGCACAAAGGTGCCAATCAGGGCTTCAATGTCCGCTACGCCAGCTCGTTGAGCAGCACGCTCCAGAACGGCCACCAGAGACACAGGCAACAGGACCACGAAGTCACCCAGCGAGGTGCCCACAGTCTGGTTGATATGCAGCGTCAAGATGTCGATGAGTTCCTCAGCGATCTCTACAGGCTTGCCGGTTGGCTTGGTCGTAGAGGCGCTTTCGGTGCTTGGAGCGGTAGCCAGAATGCCAGCAATCTTGCCAGCGGCAGTTAACTCGATGTCCCGCAACAGCTTCTCAGCGGTCTGGTTCATGGAGCCCTCGGTGAAGCCTGCCAACAAGGTGTGTGAACGAGCCCCATGAAAGACAGGACACCGTTTCCCCCTTACGATAAGGGATAGGCAAACGGTTATGTTTATGACTAACAGCAACGATAAGAGTGGGGAGCTTTTGGGCCAGGAGCGACGGCGCCGCTGGAGCCCAGAGCAAAAACTGGCCATGGTTCGCGAGAGTCTTGAGCCAGGGCAAAGCGTTTCGGTGGTGGCTCGGCGCAACGGCATCAATGCCAACCAGCTGTTCCTGTGGCGCAAGCTGTACCAGGACGGCAGCCTGTCGGCGGTCAGTGCTGGCGAAGCCGTGGTGCC
>NZ_RCZA01000014.1 GCF_006438925.1 Pseudomonas mandelii
CGCAGTACGCGAGTCGTTTATTTCGCCAGAGGCTGTGGCGTTATCGCATGCGCCAGAGCATGAGTCGCCGGGGAAATTGCTGGGACAATGCGCCGATGGAGCGCGTGTTCCGCAGTTTGAAAACCGAATGGATACCGACTCTGGGTTACAGAACGGCCCTAGAAGCCCAGCGCGATATCAGCCATTTCTTGATGCATCGGTACAACTGGATTCGCCCCCATCAATTCAACGGTGGGCTGGCACCAGCTCGGGCCGAAGAAAAACTTAACGTCGTGTCCGGGATTAGTTGACCACTACAGTCGCAGCTAAAGGGAAGCGCAAACGGCTCTACCATCGCTATCGGTGAAAGTTTCGATCGAAACAGCATTACCCATTCCGACCAGATCTCTAGCAACGGATACAACGAGGCGTTGTCGGTCGAGGTTGACGATCAGGCCATCTATTTCAAGACGCTGACGGGGGGCGCTATTCAGGGCGCGCGAACAAACTGAGCCAAGAGGGGGGGCTGCTGAATTCTTTTGGGGGCAACTCTTGGAGCGGCTGCAACGGTAGAAGCGGGTGCAACGTGCTTACCGCTATGGTTGCCGGGCCGGGATGTTTTATGCGCCCGGCCAACCCATTGCGCGGAAAGCGCCGATTTCCATCTCTGCGTCATCGGCTCTGCATTTCCCTCACCCTAGACGTCGGTAGCCCATCCATGCTCGAAGGAGCGTTGCCGTCAGGTCAGACAAGCTACAAAGCAAATGCTCGCCTGTTAGCCTTCGGCGCTCCGTCTTCGAAGAACTCAACCGATGCAACCTGATTGATGCGATCGACCATGATGAACGCCCCCAGCATGTATCCGCAGACGTGCTCGGGATGAGTGACACCGTCATATGACCAGACATCGTCAAAGCTCTTTTTGGTGAGAGCCATAAGCCGTAGCCTATCCGAGTGTATCTGTTCAGCAGTTTTGTCGGGCTTGGCCATTTCAATGGCGATCAGATTATCTCGTCCTTTCTCTCCACGACTGTGCACGATGAGATCGCAGGTGACGTTGATCACTTCCGTATTGTCCGATAGGACAGTCTTGATCTGTCCACCTTGCTTTCTGTTGTACTCAGGATCTGCGCAGTAACCTTCAAGGCTGTAGGAGGGAAGCAAATTTTCGAATTGCATTGCGAGCCGACCGCAGAGATTTCTTTCGGCGGTGTTATCTCTGATGCTAGCTGCGTCTTTGATCAGGAAGCGGGTGAATGCTTCTTCAAAAAGCTCGTACATCGTGCTCCGTGAAATTTCCATTCAGCATGCTCCAATCCATTGTTAGAAATGTGGTGGTCACGATACGCCGTGAAGGGCTAATGACAAAAAAGCGGGTGTGGCAGCGGTTAGCCTACGTCGGCTAGCATCTCAAGCCGTTTGGGTGAGTGGTTGATCCGCAAAGAACAAGTACAAAGGGCATGGACGCTGGCTGCTACATGCACCACAGCCCGTAATAGATATTTCTACCCATTGAGATTCCGCTAGAACGTCGGTGTAACATCCAGTCTAATACGCGGTGGTGAAATGCTAAAAAAAGTCTTTTCTTTTCGCCCAGCCAGACGCATGGACATGCGAATAGTAGGTTATACCGCGCATGAGGCTAAGCCATGTCTGTCACGAATTCACTCAATCAAAGGAACATCCGAAATGGACTTTATTACTACTGGAATCATCGCAAGCTCGGTGTACGACGTCCTCAAGCACGGCCTAAAACTGAGTGCTGGAATGCTCAAGGAGCGCTTGAGTGAATGGATCAAAGAGGATGTTGTAGCCGAGGCTGTGGCTGAAGAGCTGGCCAAACTGGGCATCAATGATGAGATGAGCGAGGTGGCGATTTCTCGTCGTCTTGAACAGTCGCCCGCAATTACTGGTTTGATTCGGGATATCAATGCGAAGACGGCGGTAGTCGCGCATTCCACGATCACTAACGTGACGCAGACCCACAGTGGTAGCGGTGACAACGTCGCCGGCAACAAAATCGTCAAGTAATTCGATCTGGGGTAGCGCGCTTGAAAAGCATTGAGCAGCACCACAGTGGCAGCGGTGATAACGTCAGGGACAAGATCTACATAGAGATCAAATCGCTGGCTCCGTCTGATCTGCTTATTCCAATGGAAATGGTCTTCGAGAGCCTGCGCAAAAAAGACCTGGCCACTGCAAAAATTCAGATGGCGATGCTGAAGGCGATGGCCCAGAAAGACGCTGAAGCAGCAGCGTTGGTTGAAGTCATTTCTATCTATGGTGAACTGGTCGAGGCAGAGGAGCAGGACACTGCTTGGGGAACGGTTTCGAAAATCGCAGCATCAGCCAAAAACGATATTGTCAAAGACGTTTGTTTAGCTGCACTGTTGCGCTTATCCCGTCACACCGAACGGGAGACGGCGGCAAAAGAGCATTACCTCGCAGAGCCTGCCCCAGGGCCGTATGCCAAAGAAGCGTTCCTGCGCTCCTACGCCGATGCAACCCAGCTTGAGGCGGCAAGTCGGCAATTCATCCTGTCGGAAGGGGAGCTGACAGGGATCGTAGAAGGTGCTCTTCGGCTGGAGCTGGCTGACTTTGCGATTCGTATGGCAAGGCGTCTGAGTGATGACCACAAGTCCTACAACGCGGACGTCCTTCAAGTGTTGGCGGGTGCCTTTGATCTCAATCGCCATTTATTCTCCCGGCACCTGTGGCTGAACACGCCTGAGGTGAAGCAGCGCCTGGACGACCTCACCGCGCAGGTCATCGAGCTCCTGGAGCGGTCGGACGGTACCGACGTTCGCCTCTATAACATGGCATGCCCGATTTTTGAGACCTATCAGGGCTTGGCTCCGCCCGCGCTGTTCGAAGTACTCAAAAAGAATCTCCAAGTATTCGAGCTTATCCATCCCGAAACGGCCGCCAGATTCAAAGCTATCGCCGGAGACTGCACGCACCTTCCCGAATGGCAGCAAGACCTCTGGGATGCCAAAGAGAGCCCGCAGAAGCGAGCCGCGTGGTGTCGGCAGTTTCTTGCAGCAAATATTCATAAGGTTGAAGACGTGATTCCATTCATCCATCTCGCGACCCCAGTTGAGATCGGCGAGTGGTTGTCCAAGGAAACACTGATTGGCGAAGCGTCGGAAATGGAAGTTGCATTCCTCAAACTTGTCGCCCGCGCATTCCGCAGCGCTGAAGAGGACGATGACCTGTTGCAGCGAAATGAGTTGGCTCAACAGGTGGAGCTCTTCGTAAGCGACTGGGGAGACAAAATCTCAGATATCGCACCCGAACGAATGTTCGAACTCGCTGAAAAGCTGTTCGATGCCAAATTGCCTCACAAGTCGATTGGCGTTACTTCTCAACTGATCCCTGACCACGCTTTGTGGCCGTCTCCCTATGTACTTATGCACTCGAAATGTCTGCTGGAGACGCAGCAGTACAAAACCTTCGATGACGTTCTAGCGCGGGTTGCAGGGGCAGATACGTCTCTCACACTCATGAGTTTTTGTTCGTTGAGAGATGAGCGACTGGGTGAGATTGCATCGGCTATCAAGATCAGTGATCAGATGATCGTCCTTGCGCCCGAGGTGCCGCATTGCTGGTATCGAGGTTGTTACTTGCGTGACCGCTATCGAAATGAATCCGAGCGCCAAGAGTTTCACCAACGCATCCCTGATTCACTTCTGCAGGATTATTCGCGCGATGTAGTGGCGATACTCTACCTCCTCACCAAAGCAGGAGGTTTCAAGCGCGCAGAACTCCGATGGGTGCAATGGTTTATCGAAGATCCCAGGGCGCGCGCGGTTGAGCTTGTGAATTTCCATTTTGGATTGGGCATAGGCGGCTGGAACGGGTTTGAGGTGTCGCTAGAGTTGGAACAATGTAAGGCCGCTGTTCAGTTTGAGCAGGACGCAAGCACGATGATCAGACTGATCGTCGATGATCATCAGCCTTCGAATGAGTGCACGTTGAACGCCTCAAGCCAATTGGCGCAGCTACTCCAGAGATTGCCCATTGGCGAGAGCGCTAACTTGGGTATGACTAGCTATAAGGTTCAAGAGCGCCTACCGCCCTATGTGGCTTGCTTGCGGATCGCTCTTAAGCTCAGGCATATCAACAACGACGGTAGCGACTGCTTCGCGATGATGAAAATGCCGTCGGACACGGAACAGATTGTGCCTTTCTTGGAAGAGAAATTGGGGTTAGGCGTAGAAAACAAAAAGCAGCTGAGTAGTATCGACAATATCCCGTTGTTCATACGTGGTCATGCCCTGTATCCGGACAATGCTTTTAAAGGAGCGCTGAATTGCTGGACTGACGTTGGCATCCCTAAATCGTGGCTCTTCGCTGAAGGTGATGCCGATCCCCAAGCGGTTGTGCTTGATGCCTATAGCATCGGTTATCTAGCCGTCACGGATCTGGTTCAGCATTTATTGAACACCGGCGTCTCGTTCATCCTGCCGGCTGCCACCAACGAGGCGCTCAGCCGGTGGTTTGAGGAAATCTCTAGCGAATCCTTCATGATGTTGGGCGTGACTGAAGGTGGCAGGCTGTTTCGCACCACTGCTTCGGATCTCCAGGCTCGTGATGGGCACATCCTTCAGGCGCTGCGTTTGATTCTGGATAATGCATCCGTCGTCCATCCCGTTTTGCATGACACCGTACTTGAGGTTTATTCCATCAGAGATGGCATCGACTCAACGGTGTACGACGCGATGCAGTTGTCGTTTGCCAACGATATTCCGTGGCTTTGCATGGATGGCGCGTTTGCCGCACTCCATCATTCCACGGGATACAAAACTGTGAATGCTAACGCACTTATTGCGCGTACGATGGCCAGTTCACCGTTCGACTTTGAGCACAAACGCCATGGGCTCTTGCTTTATTCACTAGGCACGCTTCCCTTACCGCTTACCTTCAGCGAGATCCATCATCTGGCCGCGAACCCGAATGCATTGGCCGGGTTTATTTTGTTCAAGATTATCCAGAATCACGGGCATCAGATTTTTCTGAAAAACGACCAGTCATTCTTCCTGCTGGATATGATCTTGACTCACCTCACTAGCCAGTTTTATTCGGGGAAAAGTCATAAAGCGGTAAGGCCTGGTTATACACCCTGGATGACCTACACCTCACACGTTTTCAACCACGGAATGAGGCTCTTTCTGGCCGCCATTGACGAAGGCACCGCCGAGTATCGAATGGCAGCGGCGATGATGTACATGGGATCATCGATCAGCTTCAACACACCACTCAAGAATTTCGTCATTGGTCATTACATGGGCTTTGCGAAAGGTCATTTCATGGACATCGAGGCCATCAAGGAGAACCTACAGTCGCTGAGCCAGCTGATGGATTCGAGTGACGTGGAAGCGGGTCATCAATAGCAGCGAAAAATCTTGGGAGGGCATAATCGGCCCTGTGATCCACATGGCTGAGAGCTTTCTTTGTTTCACGTCTTTGCGAAGTGATGATGCGGTCGTTGTTCTGTGTTGTGTGCTTTTACAGGAGCCACATACCGGACTCATCTAATAAACGATGCGTTGATTTTTCGATGACCATCACTTGCCCAGGTTTGGTCACGCAGACGTCCTAAGCGGAAGATCTCAGCGTGGAGCTAAAGTGGGCAAACGCTGCTGGTCTGGTACTCACCTGCCATTGAGTATGTCTTTGTGCCGCTGCCTCACCCGGGCGTAAAGCCAGTTCACCTGTTTTTTCGGTTTATCACCTTCGGCCTTGCTCAATATCGCTTCGAGACGCAAAAGCAGCACGGTGTAAATTTCAACCGCCTTGTTCCCTGGTATGCCCATAAACTTTCCATCGGGAAATGATTCTTTCCTCAGGTAGTCTGATTTGATGAATTGCAGTGCGTACGGATCGACGTAGGCCCCGAGCTCATCATCACCGAGCATGCCGTCAACGAGCTCGACGTCTTTTAGCGCTGGAATGCTTTTGTCCAAGATAATCCGAGGGTAAAACCCGGCGGACTCCAGGCCGTGAGCGACGTTAAGGGCCGGGCCAAATACAATATCGTTGTCGTGGTGAATATTTCCTACGGTGACGCCGGCTCGAAGTAGAAATCCCGCTACAGCCGCGCCTACAAACACGTTGGAGAGCCCATAAATGACCTGCGAAAGCGTCTCCTGCTTATACGGAAGGCTGATAACGCAGCAGTCGGAGAAAGAGGTGATCTGTGCATCCCCTGATCCCGCTGCCTGCAAGATGGTCGAGCTCTTCAGCAATCTAGGTATGAGCGAAAGCAGTCCGACCTTTACTGGGTCGCTGCCTGCATCTGAGTCGTGGGCTTTCCAGCCCATGACGTCAAAGAAAACGACGAGTCTTTCGTCGTAAGTAATTGGGCTGGTGAGGTCTGAACTGTCCATTCTTGGTCTTCCCTGGCTCGATAGCTCGTTGTGGTTGTGGTTGTGGTTGTGGTTGTGGGCGGGCAAATTTTATAGCGGCCTAACATCTGCCCGGATGGGGTCGGGAAGGGCGATAGCATACTTGAACCGCTGGGGAGCACTTGATACTGAAGCCCAACGTCGTAAGGCGACTGGACATGCCGTCACTCTTTGCGATCATGCTTGGGCAAAGGCACATTCAGATCCTCACGTTTCAGGCCGTGCAGCACGGCATTGTGAATAAAGCGTCGCGCCATATCCGCCATCCGCTGCAGCTCATCCTTTAGCTGAGAGATCTGCAATTGCTGCCGCGCGATCGTCTCTGCTGCTGCGGTAAGGCTCTTAGGTTTTGGAACGCTCGCAAGCCTGTCTCGATGAGATGTGATGGCGGCTTTTCGGACTTTGTAGGCATTGATCACCGCCGGCTTGTCCACGAACGCCTGGCGTGTGGGAACGAAATCCAGCACCGATTCTGATGCCTGGCAAATGGCATCCCAGGTCAGCTTTTTATCGGTCGGCCAGTCTCTAACGAGATTTGTGATCGCTTTCAGTTCTTTGGGGGTAAACGCGCGAGGCATGTCAGTTGGTTCCCATCATTTCATTCCCATCATTTCGTCAAGGCACAGGCGCAGATCATCGTCATAGATGTCGTCCAGAATGTCAGTAACTACGCTGTCCTTGTCGAGCTGCGGATGCTTCTTAGCCAAAATTCTTTTCGCATGCGTGAAGTCTTTGCCCGCCATCTGCACAGGGCTACCATCAGGGATATCCGGGTTTTCGTGCATGGCCACGATTTGGTTCAGCCTTTCCAAGTAGCGAGTATGAGTATCCACCCAGCGTGTAGCCGGCCGGTTACCCGCTTCGATCTCTTTCAGCGTCGCTTCAAGATTCTCCGCCACATGATCCCGTTCAACCTTCACGGCTTGAAGGGAATTTTTGTGCCCTTTGCAGTGCAAAAGCTCAGAGCAGTTAAGGCAATCAGCTGATTTCTGGCAGACGTTTGTCGTCCAGGGGTGCATGCATATGCCGTAACGCGTGGTGATGATGGCGCCTTTTTTGCGAACGTCGTATTCGGCTGCCGTAATCGGCTCTGGCGTCACGTCTGCAACAGGGATGAGGCTTTCGCTAAGCTTGCGGGCCTCCCGTTTAGGGTCTAGGTGGATATAGTCGCGGGTCTGTTTGACCGACGCTCGACCGCTCCAGTGCGTAATAAATTCGATGCTTTGGCCCGCTTCTTTGGCTGCCGTATTCAGAAAGTGACGCAGTTGGTGTGATCTTACCGAGGTATCTGGATACCCGTGACGACTCAAAAAAGACTCATAGGTCTTGCCATTGACTGAACTCACCTTGCTGGGCGCGACGCGTATAGAGTAGTGATGCTGGTTGGTAGGCGCGAGTAGCACAGGGCTGGTGGGTTTGAGCTCGCTGATTTGGAAAGTTCGGAAGCAGAGTAAAGATTCCGACATTTTGGGCGGTTTTACAGGGTACAGATCAGGGTTCACTTGATAGGGAAAGAATGGATTTTTCCGCATGTTATAAGCGCGAACAACTTCCCAGAGTGTATTAAGCGTCCAGCCTTCAAGTTGGTAATTGCCCGCGAGGCGTTTCATCTGGGATTCAGCAGACGGTATTGTCGGCCGGCCAAGAGCCTCCAAGACTTCCTGCATCGTTAAGATCTGATCGGGCGGAACATCAGGTACTCCAGGGTGCGGGTAAAATGATGTTGAGCCGCTCTCCAGATGACGCGCCAACTTACGACTTTCTTGGGTAATGCTCTCCAACCGCCTAAAGGCCTCTCGGCAATGGTCTGCCATTACCGCAGGGATGCCTTTCGTGACCATTTTCTTGTTTTTGGTGGAATAGTAGTGCAGGTACCACTGTATTCCCCCTTTTTTGTCTGTTTCTGATTTCAATGAGTCCAGCCGCAGGCGCATTTTTTCCGCGATTCGCATAGGCACCGACAGCAAAATTGCTGTAATGCTTGATACATAAACGGCTTCATCATCCAAGTCGGCGTGGTAACCCCGAGAGAAAATTTCTGCAAATGCCAGCAGTGCGTCGTCATCTGGAAGAGAGGATCTCGTAGGCTCTTCATCCTTTGCTAAATCCTTTGCTGAGAACGGATGCTCCCAGTATTTTAGGTTATGAGAGGTAATATTCTGCTGCGCCACTACACGAACAAGAGCTTTAAGAGCTACGGCTGCGTTAAGCTGGCCCTTCTTTCTCTTTTTTATGATATCAATCGCTTTCTCAAGATGCAGCGGCGATAACCGGGTTATGTCCGCATAGCCATCCACCTCAATCAGAGCTGCATCAATAATCTGCACGGCAAGATAGTCGACACGAAACGCCTTTGAGGGATCACCTCGTCTGCTATTGAGCAGGTATGCCTTGGCAAACTCCATGTAGCCTGGATCAAACTGTTGTTCCGGCGTAGGCAACGCTCTTGAGTGCAATTTAACACCATATTTCATAAAGCGAAGTAAGCCGCGCGGGGTGTTCCAAATGTTTGCACTCCACGAAAAACCAGGCAAACTTTTCCAAACAGGACTTATATGCTGAGCCAAGTGGATGTAGTTTGCCAATTTTTTTTGGTTGGTTAACTGGGCTTTCGAATGAAATGGGATCGCATTGGTCATGTTTATTTTACTCCCTCTCAGCCACAGGATGTTTTTTTCGTGATGATTGTTCCGGACTACCTGGGCGCTTGTTCGTCAAATCCTCCTTCAACTCATCGTTTCCTTGCTTGTTGGATTCTTGTTTATTGAGCTCTTGTTTACGGGCGTCACATAGCTTAATTACAAGCTTCACCGCTGCGATGTCTTTATCCAGTTGCAACGGGACGAGCATCCGTCTTGCCTTGCTCGGCAAATTAATGTTGTTTTCCTCTTCTTGGCGCTCAATCAGCCTGATGAGAACTTCGTCATGTGGAGCATCGACCCATGGCTCAAATTTTGAGCAGCGGTAGCAAGGAATGGGCACTGATGCTGAACAAAAGCCGTGTTCGCCACAGCTACCCACACTGTGCCGTCCATCCAGCTCAACTCGGCTAGATGGGTCATTGCCCCGTATGGCGTCTGACTCTTTATCGCGAATCGAGCCAGAAAATGCTTGAGCAAGTGGCCCCAGAATTATCTGCATTTCGTCATTCAGCAATCGGGCATCTTCAGCAGGATCGTTGTAATAGTGCTCTAGTGAGTTTTCAAACTCTTGTCCCAACCAATACTGCAGAGTAACGCGTGGTACTCCTAAACGCGCGAGTTGTCTCGCGCGCGTATACCTCATCCGGTAAGCAAATTGACGCACTGGCTGTCCCGTGCGCTGGGAAATGACCGGAGTACCTTTATTATTGCTGAGAATGATTGCCATCCCGCCAGGTCTGAGATGTAAAGGTGATGTGGAATAGCTATTATCCGAAAATAACTGTGATCGGTTGTTTTTGAGAGAAACTAATTTTTTCGGATCTTTCTGAAAAAAGGGTAACTGATTGCGTTCGAATGGAGTGAGTTCGCACTGAAAAAATCTTTCGTGGTTGGATATAGTGTCTTTTATTTGCAGTTGGCACAAATCCCAAAGGTCATCTCCCATCGGATGTGTCTCAAATTTTGATCCGCGAAACCATTCTTCCGCTTGTCTGTCCTTAGCGCCAGGAAAGCTGACCCGCTTGCCCGAGATACCGTCAGTTTCATCTTCACAATGAAAGTCACAAACCTTAAGAGTTGCTAGTTGAATACCGCGCCTACCATATTGGCCGTTGAGCAGCAATGCCGTAGTGTCACGCAAACCAACCCTGCCACTCTCGTAATCCATCCAATAGGCGTCAATCAGATCGTCGTATTCTTGAGATGTGTACCAACCTTCGGTAGGATCGTCAGAAGTTATCCTTGCGCGAGGGCGGGAGGAGGGCCGTTTCAAAGAGTTTACGGCATCGATTGTTTCTGAAGTCATCCCAGGGTAGCCCAGTCGATACCAGATGTTGAAAAGCAATCGAAGTATATTGGCGACTGAGTTGCTTTTGTTTTTGATCAGGTTTTGAAAAGTCGTCGGCGTAAATTTTTTAGTTGGAACATCTCGCAAGGCTTTTTCGAGCGTCCCGATGTTGCTTCTCAGTGTGAGTGGCCCACGTGAACCACTTTGAGCGATTGCTTTGACTGTGGATTTGAAGCCAATTAGAGTCTGGCTGTCTAATTTCAAAATGCATGTGATGTTTTTATGATAGGCTCCCGCAATTATCACCTTCTTGTGAATGAATTCGACGGAATATGCTCCTGCGTGCTTTGCGTTGTTACGGTCGAACTCCTCTAGAAGTTCGAGATCATCTTGCCTCGGGTCTTCGAAATCTAGAGGCTGCGTCAGTTCGTCAGCTACTTCTGTTGTTGTGTTCATTATGCAAGCGTCCGGTAATTTGTTTTTTATATTTTGTTGTCGGGCGAGGGGCGTTCGGCACCAGCCTGAATACGGCTATGGCGGCACGTAACGAGTTCCGCGCAAAAGTGATGTCTATTCCAATAGATCCTTACTCAATCACCGGCCCCATTTCTGTTGTTAGTGGGTCGCTTGCGATCCGATTTGTTTCTTGCAGTGTCCGACGCGATCGCGCGCCCGTGCTCGTTGGCGGACTGTTGAATACTTCGCAAGTCATAGTCGAGAGCAGACTGAGAGCCAGCGACCCACCCCATCCAGTGCTCTCGTTCCTCTCGGGCTTTCTGGTCACTTAAACCCCGTTTAATGCAGTCTTGCGAGAAACGGTAGTTCCAGTGGTGCCTAAGGAGGTGAGGGTGTAACCCTTTGAGTCTCTTGTCGCGATTGATGACCACCGCCAGCGCAGACCGAAACGTTGCAATCTCAATTTCACGGCCCTGATTCAGTCCGCTCTTGTGGTTGACGAAGATGAATGAATCATCATCAAAGCCGACGTTTGGTATCTCGGCACGATACGCTCCCAAATAGGTGAACATCATCTGCTCAAGCTGTTCGGAGATAGGGAGGGTGCGGCCGAGTGTTTTGGCCACGGGTTGGTTAATCCGTCGGTCGAATTCGTCGTCGTGATTGCGCTCAATTCTGATGTAAGCGTGTTCTCCTCCCGACGCCGGGATGAAGTCTGAATATTTTAAACTCAGCAATTCACCAAGACGGATGCCGAGGTCGTAAAGGATCCTGAGGGCCAATGCGTTTCGAAACGCGAGCCCACGCTTGAAGTTTGATACTGGCTCTAACCTTGAGGTGCCGTATTCCAGATTTTCTTTTCTTGGATCTTCTGGGTTTTTATCGTCAAACGATTCGAACAGCTCCAGCAATGCTGTGTCTGCCGCATCAGTTAACTTCTTGGCGATGCGTCGCCTTTTAGCTTGCGACTTCGAGCCACTCTTAGGTTTTCGCTCAGCTAAATTTGCTTGTAAGCGTTCGATAAGGAACCTGTTCTCTTCTGAATTCGAGTCCTTAATCCAGTGTCCGAATAACCATCCGAGATAGTCGATCAGGATATCCAGGTAGTAGCTAACGCGCGCGCCCTTGATTCTGGTGCCATCCCGCTCTTTCGTGTTGGTTGACAGCGACTGCACAAGCGATTCCACCTCCGGCACAGAGAGCAGTTTCTTCGTCGCAAACCGGTGATCCAGGTCGATCTTTTTTTCGTTCGCCCAGTCGTACAGCTTCTTCAGGCAGTACAGGTTCACCCGCTGCGTACTTGCCGTAAGGCTGGCCAAACGCATGCTGATGTAAGCAGTTGGGAAGTACAGTGGGAACCCATCCCCCTCCGTGTCCATGAGCAATGAGAACCGGCTCCCGTCCTTAGCTTTGTAGTCCTTGATCCTCAATGCCATGTCTTTACACTTCTGGTCGGAGTTTGTATTAGGGGTTTTCTGTCTTTACACAAAAAGCGTACAGAGTGAGTGCGTTTATCGCTTCTAGACCTTGATCTAATTGAGTTTCATGGTCTTGTCGATTACGTTCAGCTGTATGCAGTATGGATTATTCGCTGCTGGAGAAGGAAGGGCGCGTTTATTCGGTGGCCAAGTCCGGATATTACGCGTTACCGGTGTCCTCCATCAGAACGCTCAGCAGTGGCAACGACCTGCTTGAAACCGTTTATGTCAACGCCAGACGTCCCGGAATGCTGGTCTTGAGCGCCGATGAACCGGCGTTGTTGCAACCCCTCGACAGTCCGTTGTTACTGCTGGAACGAGAACTGCTGCGCCAGTATCCGCGTCAGCCGCAACCGTCATCGCAACCTTGCGGCGAGCTGGAGTTGCGCATTGCCCTGGCAGCGCGCTACACCACCTCGCCGCTGCGCTGCTGGCATGCCGACGATGTCTATATTGGCGCCGACCTGCGTGGCGTGCTGGAAATGCTGATCGCTGTGTTGAATCTCAAGGACGCCACGGTGTTGGTCGAGTCGCCGTGCGACTGGGCGATTCTGCGATTGCTCCAGGCTGCGCAGGTGCGAGTGATCGAGTTGGCGGTGCAATCCAGCGGTGGCCTGGACGTCGAATGGCTCAAGGAGCTGCTGGAGACCGAGCCGGTGCGGCTGGTGATGGTTTCATCCGGGCTGAACATGCCGCGAGGCAGCCTGGCACCCGACGACAACCGACAAGTCGTCGCGCAGTTGCTGGAGCGACATGGCAGTTGGGTGTTGGAAAACGACTGCTACGGCGAACTCGGATTCGAACCGGACGGCCAGCGGTTTCGCGACTTGCTGGACCCCGATCGGCTGATCGTGTTTTCCACCTTCGAGAAAGTCATCGGACCGGAAGCGCCATACGGCTATCTGCTGACGCGGCATTTCAGTGCTGAACTGCAACGGTACTTTCTGCTGCGTTCGTTCCGCTTGTCACCGATTCGCCAGAAAGCCATCGCTCGCTTGTATGGCAATGGACGTGTCGATCAGCACCTTCAGGTATTACGGCGGATGCTCAAGGACCGCAAGGTGCAGATGACGCAGCTGTTGCAGGAGCGTCTGGGAGATGCCTTGCACTTTGTCGAACCCCAGGGCGGTGCAACCATCTGGGTTCGTTCGCTGCGCCAGGTCGATGTACGTCGGGTGTTCCAGCGCCTGCTCAAGCACCAGGTGGTGATCGCACCGGGAGAGCTGTTCAGTCTCCAGGGCTTGCATGCGCAACACTTGCGCCTGAGTCACACCTTCGGCGGTGATCACGACCTTGCCGCGGCAATGGGCTTGTTAGGGGACGCCTTGCGTCTGGAGTCGATCGATTGAACGGGGTCACACACCCTGTGTGACACTCATGGATCGATCCCATCGCACTGCGGTCAAACTGCCAGTAAACTGCGTTCCTATTCCTGAACCACTCGACTTCAGAGGTTTTGCATGACACTCAGTCCTTTTGCGGGCAAACCGGCACCGGTAGAACTGTTGGTCGACATCCCGCGACTGGTAACGGCCTATTACACCGGTCAGCCCGATGCCGCCATCTCGACCCAGCGCGTCGCTTTTGGTACGTCCGGGCATCGAGGGTGCTCGTTCGATTTGAGTTTCAACGAATGGCACGTTCTGGCGATCAGCCAGGCCATCTGCCTGTACCGCGAGGCCCAAGGCATTGACGGCCCGCTGTTCGTCGGCATCGATACCCATGCGTTGTCCACCCCGGCCGGTGCCAGTGCCCTTGAAGTGCTGGCCGCCAACGGCGTGACGGTAATGATCGCCGAAGGTGACGAATACACCCCGACACCGGCCATTTCCCACGCCATTCTTTGTTACAACCGCGGGCGCACGTCGGGCCTGGCGGACGGCATCGTCATCACGCCGTCGCACAATCCGCCGCAAAGCGGTGGCTACAAATACAACCCTACCAACGGTGGCCCGGCCGATACCCACATCACCAAGTGGATCGAAGCCAAGGCCAACGAACTGCTGAGCAACAAGCTCGCCGGCGTCAAGCGCATCAGCTACGAGCAGGCGCTGAAGGCCAGCACGACCCATCGTCACGATTACCTCAATACCTACGTCGCCGACCTGATCAACGTGATCGACTTCGACGCCATCCGTGATGCCAAGCTGCGTCTGGGTGTCGATCCGTTGGGCGGAGCAGGGGTGCGCTACTGGTCGGCGATTGCCGAGCATTACCGTCTGGATCTGGAAGTGGTCAACAAACAGGTCGATCCGACCTTCCGCTTCATGACGGTCGACTGGGATGGCCAGATCCGCATGGACCCATCGTCCACCCACGCCATGCAGGGCCTTATCGGTCTGAAAGAGCGTTTCGACGTAGCATTCGCGTGCGATCCGGACCACGATCGCCATGGCATCGTGACCCCGTCCGGTGGTTTGCTTGCGCCGAACAACTACCTCGCCGTATCGATCGATTACCTGTTCCAGAACCGTCCGCAATGGCGCGCCGATGCGGCCGTGGGTAAAACCGTGGTCAGCAGCGGCTTGATCGATCGCGTGGCAAAACGTTTGGGTCGTCGCCTGTACGAAGTGCCGGTCGGCTTCAAGTGGTTTGCTGACGGCCTGTTCGACGGCTCTCTGGGCTTTGGCGGCGAAGAAAGTGCCGGTGCTTCGTTCCTGCGCAAGGACGGCAGCGTCTGGTGCACCGACAAGGACGGCTTGATCCCGGCACTGCTGGCTGCAGAAATGACCGCCCGCACCGGCCGCGACCCAAGTCAGGCCTACCGCGCCTTGACCGATGAACTGGGCGAACCGTTCTCGGTGCGCGTCGATGCCAAGGCCAACCCTGAGCAGAAGGCACTACTGAGCAAACTGTCGCCGGACCAGGTCACCTCGACCCAACTGGCGGGCGAAGCAATCCAGAGCATCCTCAGTCACGCGCCGGGTAACGACCAGGCGATCGGTGGTCTGAAAGTCATGACCGAGAATGGCTGGTTCGCGGCGCGTCCGTCGGGCACCGAAGACATCTACAAGATCTACGCTGAAAGCTTCGTCAGTGACGAACACCTCAAGCAATTGGTGGCAGAAGCGCAAACACTGGTGGACGGCGCGATCTCTGCGAAGTAATCCAGAATGTAAAAAGGGGCGGCCATGACGGTCGCCCCTTTTTTTGTCCCGCGTTTACAAGATCAAGCCAGGTCCACCAGGACGATTTCACTGTCTTCGATGGCGGTCACCCGCAACACCTGCTCATCGGCAACCGCAATACCGTCTCGAGCTTGTGCACGCAAGCCATTGACTTCAATGATGCCGGTGGCCGGTACCAGATAGGCGCGACGGCCATTGTCCAGGCGAAACTCGGCGGATTCACCGGCCTTCAGGTTCGCGGCCACCAATCGCGCATCGGCTCGAATCCGCAGGCTTTGATCGTCGCCGGCCTTACCGCTCGCCAGCGTTACGAAACCTTCGCGCTGACCTTTTGGAAAAGGCTTGGCGCCCCAGGACGGTGCCAAACCGGTTTCGTTCGGGATGATCCAGATCTGGAAGATCCTGGTCTCGGTCGCCTCCAGGTTGTATTCACTGTGGGCGATCCCGGTGCCGGCGCTCATGACCTGAACGTCGCCCGCTTCGGTACGACCCTTGTTGCCCAGATTGTCTTCGTGAGTGATTGCGCCTTCACGGACATAAGTGATGATTTCCATGTCCCGGTGCGGGTGTTTCGGGAACCCGGTGCCAGAAGCAATCACGTCGTCGTTCCACACCCGCAGGTTGCCCCAGTTCATGCGTTTTGGGTCATGGTATTCGGCGAACGAAAAGTGGTGATGAGCATCCAACCAGCCATGGTGGGCGCCGCCCAGGGATTTGAAGGGTCTGAGTTCAAGCATGATCGTCTCCTGAAAAGGTTCGTCATGGGGCAGAGCGCCTGAGCCACGAAACGCGAACCGGTGGTTGATGGCGAGCATCATCTATCAGGTACTGATCGATAAAAAGCGTAAAAAATGCCTCAATACAATCGAATAATTTGATATCAAATAACCTCGAAAGACTCTCACCCAACCTTCACTTCATCGCATAAGCCAATGACCTGTAAGCATTTCACTAGAACTGAACGGCAAATGCAGACACCATAGCCCTCAACAGCCTCACACCCTGGAGTCAGCCCGCGTGCCGCAACACACCCCCGATCTTCCTCCTGAACTTCGTCCCCTGGCCGAGATGCCGCTGCTCAAGCGTCTGGCCGCCCGGTTCTTTGGTCACGGCCTGACGCGTCTGCGCGCACAGCACCGGGCATCCTGGCTGCACGGCCAGGCCGACGGCTTTCGCAGCGGGCACAGCGCCGGGGTGGATTACGGCTATAAGGAAGGCAAACTTGAAGGGTTGGAGGAAGGCCGGCAGGTATTGTTGATCCGCGACTCGCGCTCGACCGAACACCGGCCGCCCAACGTTGACGAGAATCTGTTCGACGATTGGCGTCTGCCGTTGAGCGCTGAGTTGAAGAAGCGCATGAAGACGGATGTCGCTCGACTGCTGCCAGCACACGCCCAGCCCAGTGCCGCGCAGTGGAAAATGATCTTCAGCGACACGCCCTCGACCTCGGTGATTGCCGGCGCGGGCGCGGGCAAGTCGACCACGTTGGTGTTGCGAATTTTGCTGTTGACCCACTATCTGGGATTCGAGCTGAGTTCGATGACGGTGGTGACCTTTACCCGTGAGTCGCGCAAAGACTTCATCAACAAACTGATCGAGCTGTTTGCACTCTGGGGCCGGTCGCTCAGTTTCAAAGAGGCGCGTGAACTGGTGCGCACCTTCCATTCGCGAATCCTGCCGATGGTTCGCAGTCTGCCGGGCTTCGAGCGGCTGCAAGCCTTCGAAAACCTCAGTCACCGTGCGCAAAACGGCGATGAGGAGGTCGACAGCAATCCTTTCGACCTGCGCATCAACGACGCCCAGCGCCAGCAACTCAACGCTTGTTATCACAGCCTGCACACTCGCAATGAGCGCTTTCGCGAATTGATCAAGCCGTTGTCCCGTCACGCGCTGCAACTCAAGGAGCTGGAGCGCGATCACCCGGACGTGCAGAAACGCATGGCCGTGACCGAACTGGCCGCCAAGCGTGACGAAGAGCTCTGCGACGCTATTGAAGATTTGTGGTTTCGCGCGGGTGCCTGGCCAATCAAAGGCATCGAGCCGAAGCGCCACACGTTCGATATCAACGGCTCAACATTTCATTGTCATGGCTATATTCCGAGCCTGGATGCTTGGGTGGTGCTGGGATTCGATCCCCGGGAAAACCCGCAGGTCAGCCGCCCTAATGCCAAATTGAGCGTGCGCGCGGAATGGGCGGTCAAACGCACCCTGTTTCAAGCTTTCTGCCGTAAACCATTGATATGGCTGGATAGTTACGAGTCATCAAGACGTGTACTGGCGTCCCTTGGGGGCGATGCCAGTGCCGGGCCGGGCTTCGATTACAAGGTCAAGGGCGAGCTCAGCTCTGCGCCGTTACTGGACTGTTTTGTCGCTGCCGCCGGATTTATCGAGAATCTTGGCCTGGATGTACCCAATGCCGTGGGCCAGATGAGTTTTGCCAAGGACGACCCCGACCGGTTTTTCTTCGAGGCCTTGAGCCTGTACTGGCGAGCGCTGGAAGATCACCTGCTCGATCAGAAGCCACCGGTGATGACCTACAACCGGATGTTCGCCTTGTTCAGCGAACATTCGCCGGAAAACCTGAAACTGCTGAGCGATGAGCTGCTCAGGCCGATGTCGCACCTGATGATCGACGAATTTCAGGACGTATCGCCGCAGATCGTTTCCTGGATTCGCGCAAGCCTCACGGAAATCCGCAGTCGGGGGCCGGCCATGCACGTGGGGCGCGGCGCACAACGTTCGTCGTTGCTCTGTGTCGGCGATGACTGGCAGTCCATTTATGGTTGGCGGGGCAGTTCGCCGACGTACTTCATGGAATTCAACAAGGAGTTCCCTTCGCCCAGCACGACCAAAGTCATGCTGAGCGACAACTACCGCAGTCACCAGCACATCATCGATGCCGCCGAACATATCGTTCGTGCGGCGCCGGCGATCGCTGGCAAGAAGGCCAAGTCCAGTGGCGAGCCGAAGGCATTGCTGCCGGTTAACGTTCTCGATCGTGACGATCAAGGCATGGCCAAACGCCTGATGGAACACTACAGAAAGGGCGATTCGATCTTGATGCTTTATCGAAAAAGTAGCGATAAGTTATTGATAGAAGAGCATATTCAGTCTGTAGTTAATGTGGATTCTAGCTTGCCGTACGAAGCGCGAAGGCTCAAGCAGCTGACTTATCACAGCGCCAAGGGACTTCAGGCTGACGCCGTGTTCCTGCTGGGTGACTGTCAGCACCTGACCAGCTCTCCGTACAAGAACCAGGTCTACCGCATGGCGGGTCTTGGCAAGACAGGCGACAGCGAAGCGTATGACAGTGCACAGAAAGACGAGATCCTGCGACTGGCTTACGTCGGCATCACTCGGGCGGTGAGTCATTGCTATTGGTATGTCGATGGGCAAGACACCCAGGCAGCCAATATGCCTAAAGCTTCCGATCGGATCGGCAAAGGCAAAGTGTTCTTTGCCGATCACCGACTGGGCAAGACATCGGCGTGAATCGTCGCGCACAAAAAAGCCCACTTAACGTGGGCTTGTTGTTGAGTGTTCGGCCTTCAGGCATAGCTCCTGAGGGCGGCGGACGGAATGAAAGCCTCAAGCTCGTCTTCCACCGCTTCGATTATTCGTTCTACATCCGCAGCATTCATTACCGTCGCGCAAGGAATGCCGGCGATGGCGATCATGGTCTCGCCACTGGCACGGTCAAATAGACGGGCAATCATACTGCCCGGCGCATCCATGCTCGCCTCGAAACCCATGGGATGAAAATGCCAGCGCATCAGCTGGCAGGCGTTTGGAAAGGTGACTTTACTGAACCCTTTATTCATATGTAGCCCGCCTCATTCATCGAGCGCTTCCTTTAGCTCATGTTAGGAGGGAAGAGCCTTCAATGGCTCAACCGGTGACTGCCTTTAAAAGTAGCATCCTGATGTGAAAGTAATGTGGATTTTTCAGGCCGTTTAGCGATTGGTTCAGTTTTTTTGATGCAGGTCATGGGAATGGTCGGTGTTCGGCCGTTGGCCACCACTGGTTGGTCATTGAAGCTGAGACGGAATTTCGGCAAGCTCGGCTTTTTCTCGCCGAGTCCTTTATGCACGCCGATGATGATGGTCCGCTGCAAACCCAGGCCACGGGTGACACGGTGATGCGTTATCACTTGCGTTGGAAACACCGGGACCTGGACGGGGTGATGGCGCTCTATCACCCAGAGATTCAGTACAGCGATTTTTTCCAGAACCGTGTGATGGGGCTGTCCGAATTACGTGAATACGTGCGCAGCAGCATGCCCCGCGATCCCGATGAGGCCCTGGAGCACTCGGACCGCATTCGCCTGGACGGCAACACGGCGTTTATTCAGTACCGTATAACCCTTCGCGGCGGTGAAGGTCTGGTGTCATTCCGGGCCAGCGAGGCGATTACCGTACGTGACGGACTGATCTGGCGGGTCAACGAATACGCCTCGCTGGTGCATGAACAGCCCGTCAGCAAAGCCGCCAGCAGCCAACGCCCGGCGGTCAGTCGACTCGGGCTGTCTGCACGCCAGCTGAGTTTCATGGCTGAAGACTTGCAGCAATATTTTCAGCGCCAACAACCTTATCTCGATCCCGAACTCGACCTGCAACGGGTGGCGAAGGAGTGCGGGTACAGCCGCAATCAAATTTCCTACTTGCTGAATCAGGTGCTTGGCCAGAGCTTCTATCGATACGTCAACCAGGCGCGCCTGCAGCATTTGCTCGCGGCACTGGATAACGCCACACCGCCACTGCGTATCGACGAACTGGCGTTTGCCGCCGGGTTCAATTCGCTGTCGGCGTTTTACAGCTGCTTCCGTCAGCACACCGGCCAGTCGCCCAAGGCCTACGTAAAACAAATTTCTTTGCGTGCACGCGCGCAAGACAGCCTCTAAGTCCACGCACTAGGATCGACGCCATCGAAGTTTGAGTGGCGGAGTCTTGCATGTCGGCGTGGCGCACTATCAGTTTGTGGATGGATCAACTCGACGAGCCATTATTGGCGCGTCCGGCGCTGGAACAGGATCTGGACGTCGACGTCGCCATCATTGGCGCGGGATATACCGGGCTCTGGACTGCGTACTACCTCAAGCGCCAGGCGCCCGAGCTGAGCATTGCCATCGTTGAAGCGCAAACTGCCGGTTTTGGCGCCTCAGGGCGTAACGGCGGCTGGTTGATGGGCAATGTGCTGGGCGAAGACCGCTTGCTCGCCGACTTGCCGCCCGAACAGCGCCGGGCTTCTTTCGATTTGCTGCACGGCATTCCGGATGAAGTCGGTAGGGTCCTCGCGCGTGAAGACATCGACTGCGATTACCGCAAAGGCGGGGCGCTGTATTGCGCTGCCCGCTATCCGGAACAGGAAGCCAGCCTTCGGCACTATCTCGACACGCTCTATAGCCAGGGATTGACCGAAAGCGACTACTGCTGGCTTAGCCCCGAGCAGTTGGCGCAACAGATCAGAGTCGCCAAACCTTATGGCGGTATCTATGCACCGCACGTCGCGACCATTCACCCGGCAAAGTTGGTGCGAGGTCTGGCTCGGACGGTGGAGAAAATGGGCGTCAGGATTTACGAGAACAGCCCGGTCACCCAATGGCGGTCCGGTGGCCTGCGCACGGCGAAAGCCTCGGTTCGCAGTCGTTGGATCGTGCCGGCGGTCGAAGGTTACTCGGTCACCTTGCCACCACTGGGGCGTTATCAGCTGCCGGTGCAAAGCTTGATAGTGGCCACCGAGCCGCTATCCGCTGCCACGTGGGACGAAATCGGCCTGAGTCGCGGCCAGGCCTTCAGCGAAAACAGTCGCCAGGTCACTTACGGTCAGCGCACGGCTGACAACCGGTTGGTATTCGGCGCACGGGGCGGTTATCAGTTTGCTGCCAAGTTGCGCCATGACTTCGACTTGACCACCAGCGAAGTGGAGCTGCGGCGATATCTGTTTGGCGAACTCTTCCCGCAGCTCAAGAACGTGCGGATTACCCATGCCTGGGGCGGCAATCTGGGGATGTCCCGGCGTTTCAAGCCGCACATGTTGTGCGATCAGGCCAGCGGCATCGCCTTGTCGGGTGGCTATGGCGGGGAGGGCGTCGGTGCCAGCAACCTGGGTGGCCGGACTCTGGCCGACCTGATTCTGCAGCGCGACACCGAGCTGATTCGCCAACCGTGGGTCATCCAGGGAGGGCTCGACGCGCTCCGGGCCTGGGAGCCGGAGCCCTGCCGCTGGCTTGGCTACAACGCGATCATCCGCAGCTTCGCCCATGAAGACCAGACGCTGGCCAACCCGGCCACCGCACCATGGCGTCGCAAACTGGCCACCGGTATTGCCGGCTTCATGGAAGGTTTCATGCAGTAAACGGCGCGCTCTTCATCTATAGGCTCAATCGACAGGTACTCCCATGAGCATCACGCAATTCAAGAACACCGCAACCCTGAAGCTGGAAGAGTCGAATCCGGTCGCCGTACCACTGGGCATGCCCGTGGCAGTGGCTTCGACCACCAGCGTTGAACGCGACGATGGGGTCGAAACCGGCGTCTGGGAATGCGCGCCCGGCCGCTGGCGGCGGCAGATCGTCGCCCAGGAGTTCTGTCACTTCATCCAGGGGCGCTGCACGTTTACCCCGGATGACGGTGAAACCCTGCACATAGAAGCCGGCGATGCACTGATGTTGCCAGCCAACAGCCTCGGTATCTGGGATATCCAGGAAACCGTGCGCAAGACCTACGTTTTGATTTTTTGATCCTCTGATTGCCTGCCAACAACAACAAACCCATCAGGAATCGACTCATGATCCGAAAGACACTGACTCTGGCTCCCCTTGCGCTTTTCGCGACCCTCGGCCACGCGGCCGAGACCGTCAAGATCTACAACTGGTCGGAATACATCGCCCCGGACACCACCAAAAACTTCCAGAAAGAAACCGGCATCGCGTTCAGTTACGACGTCTTCGACAGCAATGAAACCCTCGACGGCAAATTGATGACCGGCAAATCCGGCTACGACGTGGTGTTTCCGTCCAACCACTTCATGGCGCGGCAGATTCAAGGCGTGGCGCTGAAGAAACTCGACAAGAGCCAACTGCCGAACTGGAAAAACCTCAACCCGGCGCTGCTCAAGGCCTTGCAAACCAACGATCCGGGCAACGAACACGGTTTCCCGTACCTCTGGGGCAGCACCGGCATCGGTTACAACATCGCCAAGGTCAAGGCCGTGTTGGGTGATAACGCGCCCGTGGACTCCTGGGACCTGATTTTCAAACCCGAAAACATGCAAAAGCTGCAGAAGTGCGGCGTGGCCATTCTAGACAACGGCCCCGAACTGTTGCCGGCGGCACTGAATTATCTGGGATTGCCACATCACAGCAAAAACCCTGAAGACTACAAGAAAGCCGAAGCTCTGCTGATGAAAGTCCGCCCGTATGTCAGCTATTTCCACTCGTCCAAGTACACCAGCGACCTGGCCAACGGCGACATCTGCGTGGCTGTCGGCTTCTCCGGTGACATTCTGCAAGCCGAAAACCGCGCGAAAGAAGCCAAGAACGGCGTCGACATCGGCTATGCGATTCCCAAGGAAGGCGCCGCGATCTGGTTCGACATGGTTGCCATGCCGGTAGACGCCCCGGACGAAAAGGCCGGCTACGCCTTCATGAACTACCTGCTGCGCCCGGACGTCATGGCCAGCATCAGCAACTACGTGCACTACGCCAACGGTAACGAGCAGGCCGACAATCTGATCGACCCGGCGATCAAGAATGACACCAAGGTCTACCCGAGCCCGGACATGATGGGGAAATTGTTTGCGCTGGAGGCGATGCCGCTGAACATTGACCGGGTTCGTACGCGGGTGTGGAACAAGATTCGTACCGGGAGCTAAGGCTTCATATCTTGTAGTCATTGGGTGCTCATCGGGTTGACTGACACGCTGTAGATTCCAGGCCTCCTTTCGATGGATCAGGAGGCAATGGAATGCCTGTTAATACAAATGCAGGTCAGCTACGCGTTGGTCGCTTTTCTGAGTCAGGGCGCATTTATTTGCTAACGGTTGTCGTTGATCAGCGACAGCCGTTTTTTGCTGATTGGCAATTGGGTAGGTTGGTTGTTCAGGAATTGCGTCAAGCGCAGGAGGAGGTTTTGGCGGATTTTTTGACGTGGGTTGTCATGCCAGACCATATGCATTGCCTGGTGCAGCTGCACGACAAGACGCTGGCCGAGCTTATGTGTCGCATAAAATCCCGGAGTAGCCTGGCGGTTAATCAAGCATTAGGACGGCGAGGGCGGTTGTGGCAGAAGGGTTACTACGATCGTGCGGTTCGGCGGGAGGAGGACGTGAAGGATCTTGCTCGCTATGTCGTGGCCAACCCAATACGAGCAGGGCTGGTGACGCGGGTTCATGATTATCCGCTGTGGGATGCGTGTTGGTTGTGAGTATCTGACGACTGCTTCGCAGCCGGACGCAGCCTTCGGCAGCTGCTACAAGGATTGCGGTGCACGCGAAACCTGTAGCAGCTGGCGCAGCCTGCGTTTGGCTGCACAGCAGTCGTAAAAATCTAAAGCTCAACAAATCTCCAACTGATATCAATGCGCTGGCACTCATATTAATAACTCACGCAAAGTGAGACCCCATCGACAAAAAGCAACTTACCTCTATTTAATAATTAAATAACAAATCGTCAGACAATTTGCGCAAACCGCCATCTAACAAACAATATTTCGACAGCACAGGCATTGTTTCCGGGTATTTGCTGGAACAACTCAATTTGACGTCAAAAAAAATGTAGACGTTTGATTTCGAATTGTGTCAGTTTTCTTTCGCCTTCATTGGGCGAGTGATAGGACGATCTCGCCAGAGATTGTTGCTGTCTGACAAAAAACTGTTCCATAGCTAAACAAGGAAGTGTGTTTATGTCGAAAGTAAAAGACAACGCTATTGATACCGCCGAACAGGCGTTCCAGCCACTGCACGCATTGGCTGCATCCAGTTCTGCGTTCAACCAGATCAATAGCTTCAGCCATCAGTATGATCGGGGCGGTAACCTCACGGTCAATGGCAAACCCTCCTTCTCCGTAGACCAGGCAGCTACCCAGTTGCTGCGCGATGGCGCTGCCTACCAGGACAAGGACGGCAGCGGCAAAATCGAACTCACCTATACGTTCCTGACCTCGGCGTCGTCGAGCACCATGAACAAACACGGGATCACCGGGTTCAGCCAGTTCAGCGCTCAGCAGAAAGCCCAGGCCGTGCTGGCCATGCAATCCTGGGCCGACGTGGCCAATGTCACGTTCACCGATAAGGCCACGGGCGGCGACGGTCACATGACCTTCGGTAATTACAGCGGCGGTCAGGATGGTGCGGCGGCTTTTGCCTATCTGCCTGGCACGGGCGCGGGTTACGACGGTACTTCCTGGTACCTGACCAACAGCAGCTACACGCCAAACAAGACGCCGGACCTGAACAATTACGGCCGGCAAACCCTGACCCACGAAATCGGTCACACCTTGGGCCTGGCCCATCCTGGCGACTACAACGCCGGCGAGGGCGCTCCGACCTACAACGACGCGTCCTACGGGCAAGACACCCGCGGTTACAGCGTCATGAGCTACTGGAGTGAAAGCAATACCAGCCAGAACTTCAGCAAGGGCGGCGTCGAAGCCTATTCGTCCGGTCCGCTGATGGACGATATCGCGGCCATCCAAAAGCTCTACGGCGCCAACACCAGCACCCGTACCGGCGACACCACTTACGGCTTCAACTCCAACGCCGGGCGCGACTTCCTGAGCGCGACTTCGTCGTCGGACAAGGTTGTGTTTTCGGTTTGGGATGCGGGCGGCAAGGACACGCTGGACTTCTCCGGGTTTACCCAAAACCAGAAAATCAACCTCAATGAGGCCTCGTTCTCCGACGTTGGCGGCCTGGTGGGTAACGTGTCCATCGCCAAGGGCGTCACTGTCGAGAACGCTATCGGCGGCTCGGGCAGCGACCTGCTGATCGGCAACAGCGTGTCCAACGAACTGAAGGGCGGTGCCGGCAACGACATCCTCTTCGGCGCGGGCGGCGCGGACAAACTGTGGGGGGGTGCCGGTTCGGATACCTTCGTGTTCGCCGCCAGCAGCGATTCCAAACCCGGTGCAGTCGACCAGATCCTCGATTTTGTCAGCGGCCTGGACAAGATCGACCTGACCGGTATCACCAACGGCGCGGGCCTGCATTTCGTGAATTCGTTCACCGGTGCGGCAGGCGATGCGGTGTTGACCTCTTCGGGCGGCAACAGCCTGTTGTCGGTGGACTTCTCCGGGCATGGCGTGGCTGATTTCCTGGTCAGCACTGTGGGCCAGGCGGCTTACTCCGACATCGCTGCATGATGTGAGGTGAAAAGGAGGGCGGCGCAGACGCGCTGCTCTCTGCCCCTTGAAATGAGTAAAGCGTCTTATGATCCATAACGGCTTCACTGACAGAGCAACCGCGTGGCTATTGGCGACGTTCATGATGATTTTTGGAGATGTAGCCATGGCGAGCAGCCTGAAATTAGCAGACCCCTCGGAACTGGCTGGCAAGTGGCAGGCGACCCTGATCGCCAAAGATGACTCGCCAGAGTCCCAGGCGTTGCAGGACAAACCGTCCAACGTCTGCGTCATCGACTTTCAACCGAAGCAGACGCTGGGTGAGGGCGCCGATTGTCTCAGCGCCTGGCTGGACGGCGAATCTGCGATGGGCTGGTTCCCTGAGCCGGATGGCCTGGCGATCACCGGTAAAGAAGGTTCGAAGATTCTATTTCTCAGCCGCCAACGCGACGGATCGTATAAAGCCACATTGAAATCCGATCTGGTCATAACACTTGTGCGCCAGGTGCAATAACACGACTCGAATACAACGTTGGTCATTCCCGGCATAAGCACAGCACAACTAATCGAAGCACTCTGTCGCCCACGAAAAGTTGTTATTAGTTTGTAAACGTTCCCGCAAAGCCTATATCCGCCCCTGCGCGGACAGTTAATGGAAACTTCGCCCGACAGGGCGAGGAATAACACCTCAGGAATAACCCATGAAGATGGCAAAGAGCCCGGCCACCGCACCCTTATTCAAAGCGCTGGGCGACTACAAGAGCATCCTGATCAGCGTCGGTTGTTTTACCGCGTTAATTAACGTGCTGATGCTGGTTCCGTCGATTTACATGCTCCAGGTCTACGACCGCGTGCTGTCTTCGCAAAATGAAACCACCCTGGCGATGCTGTCGTTGATGGTGGTCGGGTTCTTTGCCTTCATCGGTTTGCTTGAGATCGTGCGTAGCTTCATCGTTATCCGCATCGGCAGCCAACTGGAGCGCCGCTTCAACCTGCGGGTTTATCAGGCCGCATTCGAGCGCAACCTGTTTCGGGGCGAGGGCAACGCCGGGCAAGCCTTGGGGGACCTGACGCAAATTCGCCAGTTCGTCACCGGCCCGGCATTGTTTGCCTTCTTCGATGCGCCGTGGTTTCCGGTCTATCTGTTCGTGATCTACCTGTTCAATGTCTGGCTCGGCGTGTTTGCGACGGTGGGCACGGTGCTGTTGATCGGCCTTGCTTGCCTCAACGAGACAATGACCAAAAAGCCCCTGGGTGAAGCCGCAGGGTTTTCCCAGAAATCCAGCCAACTGGCCACCAGTCACCTGCACAACGCCGAAACCATTCAGGCCATGGGCATGCTCGGGGCGTTGCGTACACGTTGGTTCCAGGTCCACTCACGTTTCCTCGGCTTGCAGAACCAGGCCAGCGACACCGGTTCCGTCATCAGCTCCCTGAGCAAAACCCTGCGCCTGTGCCTGCAATCGTTGGTGCTGGGGCTGGGTGCACTGCTGGTGATCAAGGGTGATATGACGGCCGGGATGATGATCGCCGGTTCCATCCTGATGGGGCGGGTCCTGAGCCCCATCGACCAATTGATCGCCGTGTGGAAACAGTGGAGCGGCGCCAAGCTCGCTTACCGTCGTCTTGATTCGTTGCTGCAAGCCTTTCCACCGAGTGACGAGGCCATGGCGCTGCCGGCACCGAAAGGCCAGATCGCGTTCGAACAGGTCAGCGCCGCGCCGCCGGGGCAACGGGCCGCCACGCTGCACCTGGTCAATTTCAGCCTCGGTGCCGGGGAAGTGCTGGGCGTGCTCGGGGCATCCGGTTCCGGCAAATCGACATTGGCCCGGGTGCTCGTTGGCGTCTGGCCGACGCTGGGCGGCACGGTGCGGCTCGACGGCGCGGACATTCATCGTTGGAACCGCGACGATCTCGGTCCCTACATCGGTTACCTGCCGCAGGACATCGAATTGTTCAGCGGCAGCATCGCCGAAAACATCGCCCGGTTCAGCGAGGCGGACCCGCAAAAAGTCGTTGAAGCCGCGCAGCAGGCCGGCGTTCATGAGCTGATTCTGCGCATGCCGCAAGGCTACGACACCGTGCTCGGCGAGGACGGCAGCGGTTTGTCCGGGGGCCAGAAGCAGCGTGTGGCACTGGCGCGCGCGTTGTATGGCAACCCGCGCCTGGTGGTGCTGGACGAACCCAATTCCAACCTCGACACCGTGGGCGAAGCAGCATTGGCCAGCGCCATCGCGCAAATGAAAGCCCAAGGCACCAGCGTGATTCTGGTGACCCATCGCTCCTCGGCACTGGCCCAAGCCGACAAGCTACTGGTGCTCAACGAAGGACGTCTGCAAGCCTTCGGTGCAAGCCAGGACGTGCTTAAGGCACTCGCAGCCAATCAGGAACAGCAGCGGGAAAAAACCGCGCAAGCGCCGGGTGGACTCAGCATGAGCCGGCAGTATCAGCCCTCGACAAGGAATTCGAGTGTATGAGCAACATCAGCGAAGCCACCATGGAACACGACTACATCGCAGAGCGCCCTGAGCGTGACGCGCGTTTCTTCGTCCGCCTGGGCTGGATTCTGGCGATCGTCGGCGCCGGCAGTTTCTTCACCTGGGCCAGCCTCGCGCCGCTTGACCAAGGCATTCCCGTGCAAGGCACGGTCGTGGTGTCGGGCAAGCGCAAAGCCGTGCAATCGATGAGCAGTGGGGTGGTCAGCCAGATTCTGGTGCGTGAGGGTCAAGTGGTGAAGCAGGGCCAGCCATTGTTCCAGCTCGACCAGACACAAGTCGCCGCTGACGTGCAATCGCTGCAAGCGCAATACCGCATGGCCTGGGCCAGTCTGGCGCGGTGGCAGAGTGAACGGGACAACCTCAAGCAAGTGAGTTTCCCCACTGAACTGAGCAACAATCCTGACCCGCGTCTGGCCTTGGTGCTGGAAGGTCAACGGCAGTTGTTCAGTAGCCGCCGTGAAGCGTTTTCTCGCGAACAGGCTGCCTTGCGCGCCAGCATCGAAGGCGCCAGCGCGCAACTGGCCGGCATGCGCCGCGCCCGCACGGACTTGACTGCTCAGGCCAGCTCTCTGCAACAACAGCTGAGCAACCTTCAGCCCCTGGCGGATAACGGCTACATCCCGCGAAATCGGTTGATGGAGTACCAGCGTCAACTGTCGCAAGTTCAGCAGCAATTGGCAGAAAACACCGGCGACAGCGGCCGTGTGGAGCAGGGCATCCTCGAATCGCGGCTGAAACTGCAACAGCACATCGAGGAATACCAGAAAGAGGTCCGCACCCAACTGGCCGATGCGCAATTGAAGAGCGTGACGCTGGAAGAGCAACTGACGTCCGCCGGGTTCGATCTGCAACACAGCGAGATCATCGCCACCGCCGATGGCATTGCGGTCAACCTCGGGGTTCACACCGTGGGCGCGGTGGTGCGTCAGGGCGAAACCTTGCTGGAGATCGTGCCTCAAGGGACGAGTCTGGAGGTGGAAGGGCACCTGCCTGTCAACCTGGTCGACAAAGTCGGCACGCACTTGCCGGTGGACATTTTGTTCACGGCGTTCAACCAGAGCCGCACGCCGCGCGTGCCCGGCGAAGTCAGCCTGATCTCCGCCGACCAGATGATCGACGAGAAAACCGGTGCGCCGTATTACGTACTGCGCAGCAGCGTCAGCGATCAGGCCATGGAAAAACTCAACGGTCTGGTGATCAAGCCTGGCATGCCGGCGGAAATGTTCGTGCGCACCGGTGAACGTTCACTCCTCAACTATTTGTTCAAACCGCTGCTCGACCGGGCAGGCTCCGCGTTGACTGAGGAATAAGGATGTTCCGCTGTATGAATAAGCTTTCCATGCTCGCAGCGACCCTGGCGTTGCTGACCTGCAACAGTGTGCTGGCGATGGGACCGTTCGACATCTACGAACAGGCATTGCGCAATGATCCGGTGTTTCTCGGCGCCATCAAGGAACGCGATGCTGGCCTTGAAAACCGCGCCATTGGCCGCGCCGGGCTGTTGCCCAGGATCGGTTACAACTACAACAAGGGGCGCAACTCCTCCAAGGCCACCGCCCTCAATGAGCGCGGGCAGAACCGCACCGATGACCGCAACTACAGCAGTTACGGCTCGACCCTGACCCTGCAACAACCGCTGCTCGACTACGAGGCTTACGCGTCGTACCGCAAAGGCGTGGCGCAATCGCTGTTTGCCGACGAAGCCTTTCGCGGCAAGAGCCAGGAATTGCTGGTTCGGGTGCTGGAAAATTACACCCAGGCGCTGTTCGCTCAGGATCAGATCGACATCGCGCAGGCCAAGAAAAAGGCTTTCGAGCAACAGTTCCAGCAGAACGAACACATGTTCCGACAGGGCGAGGGCACGCGTACCGACATCCTTGAGGCCGAGTCCCGCTATGAACTGGCCACGGCCGAGGAAATCGAAGCCCGTGATGAGCAGGACGCGTCGTTACGAGAGCTGGGCGCGCTGATTGGCGTGCCGGCGATCAATATCGGGGATTTGGCGCCGCTGGATCAGAGTTTCCAGACGTTCACCCTGCAGCCGGCCAATTACGACACCTGGCACGAGATGGCCGTGGCCAACAACCCGAATCTGGCTTCGCAGCGCCATGCCGTGGAAGTCGCGCGTTATGAAGTCGAACGCAACCGCGCCGGACACCTGCCCAAAGTCAGTGCCTACGCCTCGGTGCGCCAGAACGAGTCGGAAAGCGGCAACACCTACAACCAGCGTTACGACACCAACACCATCGGCATCGAAGTCAACGTGCCGCTGTATGCGGGCGGCGGGGTCTCGGCCTCGACTCGCCAGGCCAGCCGCACCATGGAGCAGGCGGAGTACGAACTGGACGGCAAGACCCGGGAAACGTTGATTGAACTGCGTCGCCAGTTCAGCGCCTGCCTGTCGGGCGTGAACAAGTTGCGGGCTTATCAGAAAGCCCTGAAGTCTGCCGAAGCGCTGGTGGTTTCGACCAAGCAAAGCATTTTGGGCGGTGAGCGCGTCAACCTCGACGCATTGAACGCAGAACAACAACTATTTACCACCCGCCGCGATCTGGCACAGGCACGCTACGACTACTTGATGGCCTGGACCAAGTTGCATTACTACGCCGGGACGTTGAATGAGCAGGATTTGGCCAAGGTTGACGAGGCGTTCGGCCAAGGCCCGAGGAGTTAATGAGTTGAACCTGTAGCAGCTGGCGAAGCCTGCGTTCGACTGCGAAGCAGTCGCCATTCGGTCTATCTGACAAACCGTGTTGTCAGGTTTTACGACTGCTTCGCAGCCGAACGCAGGCTTCGCCAGCTGCTACAGGGAGTTGCGTTGCTGCCCGGTATGGGCAACCAGAATTCTAAAAACGCCAAAAAAGCGAGAAGTGAACATGGACGTACAGATCAAGCCGATGTCGGTCGGCACGCTATTACTCCTGGTGTCAGCAATGCCCGTTTCGGTGCAAGCCGCTTACCTGGAAACCGGCACACCCGGTGATGCCGCCAGCTGGCGTTCGACCGAGTTCCAGCGCGACTGGGGACTGGCCCGTATGCAAGCCGATCAAGCCTATGCCGCCGGGATCACTGGCAAAGGCGTGAAAATCGGCGAGCTCGATTCAGGCTTCGATGCTGCCCATCCCGAATTCGCCACCGACCGTTACCACGCGGTGACAGCCAGCGGCAGTTACGTTGACGGCTCCCAGTTCAATGTCGACGGCACGCTCAACCTCAACAACGATTCCCACGGCACGCACGTCGCCGGCACCATCGGCGCTTCCCGCGATGGCTCGGGCATGCACGGCGTGGCCTACAACGCGCAGGTCTACGTCGGCAACACCAACAAGAACGACAGCTTCCTGTTCGGCCCCAATCCTGATCCACGCTACTTCAAAGCGGTCTATAACGCGTTGGCGGACGCCGGTGTGCGAGCGATCAACAACAGCTGGGGCAGCCAGCCGCCGGATGTCAGCTATCGGACCCTCGACGATCTGCATGCCGCCTACGCCCAGCACTGGAACAAAGGTACCTGGCTCGATGAGGCAGCAGACGTTTCCCGGCGCGGTGTGATCAACGTGTTCAGTGCCGGTAACAGCGGTTACCCCAACGCCAGCGTGCGCTCAGCCTTGCCGTATTTTGAGCCGGACCTGGAAGGCCACTGGCTGGCGGTGTCGGGGCTGGATCAAGGCAATCAACAGAAATACAACCAGTGCGGGATCGCCAAGTATTGGTGCATCACCACCCCCGGCGCGAAGATCGACAGCACCATTCCCGGCGCAGGCTATGCGATCAAGTCTGGCACCTCCATGTCCGCGCCGCATGCCACCGGTGCCTTGGCGCTGGTGATGGAACGCTATCCCTACATGAACAACCAGCAGGCGCTGGAAACCCTGCTGACCACCGCCACCCAACTCGACGGTTCGATCACCGAGGCGCCCAATACCCGCGTTGGCTGGGGCGTGGCCAACCTCGAACGGGCGATGCGCGGGCCGGGGCAATTACTCGGGCGTTTCGACGCCAATCTGGGGGCAGGGCAGAGCGATGTCTGGAGCAACAACATCACCGACAAGGCGCTGATTCAGCGTCAGAGCGAAGACGCGGCGGAACACAGTGCCTGGCAACAGACACTGAAGACCAAAGGTTGGGAGAACGGTGTGCCGGTCGGTGCCAGCCAGCAGGATCAGACCGACTATGCGGTGGGCATGGCACGCAATCTCGCCGCCTCCACTCGGGTCTACGAAGGCAGCCTGATCAAGTCTGGTGCCGGACGCCTGATGCTGACCGGCGACAATACCTGGCGCGGGGCGACCACGGTGAATGGCGGTCTGCTGTCGGTCAACGGGTCGTTGGCATCAACTGTGACCGTCAATGACAGCGGCACGCTGGGTGGGTCGGGACGCATCGGCGCACTGACCGCCAACCGCGGCGCTACGGTTGCACCCGGCAATTCCATTGGCACCTTGCAGGTCAGCGGCGACGTCACGTTTGCGCCGGGTTCGACCTACGCGGTGGAGCTATCGCCGACCGAGAGTGACCGGATCGTCGCGGGCGGCACGGCCACGGTCAGCGGCGCGACTGTCAGCCTGTCACTGGAAAACAGCCCGACCTTGCTCAGCACTCAACAAGTGCAAAGCCTGCTCGGTCATCAGTACAACATCCTGCAAGCGGCCGGCGGCGTTCAAGGTCAGTTCGGCGCGGTGCTGCCCAACTACCTGTTCATCGGCGGCAGCCTCGATTACGCCGCCACCGGTATTCAATTGAGTGTCGAGCGCAACGACACGACCTTCGCCAGCGTCGGCCAAACGCCGAACCAGCGCGCCGTAGCTTCCGTCGTTGAAGGGCTGGGGGCGGGCAATCCGGTTTACGAAAGCCTGCTGCTGTCACCCTCCGCGACGACCGCCCAACAGGCGTTTCAGCAGTTGTCGGGGGAAATCTATCCGGCGCTGGGTTCGGTACTGATCAACGACAGCCGCTACCTGCGTGATGCGGTTGGCGAGCGACTGATTGACGCCCAAGGCACTCAAAGCAATGGCTGGGTCAAGGCGCTGGGCGCCTGGGGCAAGACCGATGAGCGCCATGACACTGCCGGTTACACCACCTCGATTGGCGGCTTGCTCGCCGGTGTCGACGGGGCGCTCGATGAGCAAACCCGGATCGGCCTGGTCACCGGCTATAGCGACAGCTCGGTGAGCATGGGCTCCGGCACTCACTCATCGGCCAAGGTCGACAGCTATCACCTGGGTGCATATGCCGGCCGCGAGCTGGGTGCCTGGCGTCTGAGTGCCGGCGGTGCCTACAGCTGGCATCGGGCCGACGTCAAACGTGACCTGCAATACGGCGACGTCAGCGCCAAACAGAAAGCCAAGGTCGATGCCGGGACCACCCAAGTGTTCGGTGAAGCGGCGTATCGCCTGAACCTGCAACCTCTGGCGCTCGAACCCTTCGCGAACCTGGCCTACGTGCACCTCGACACCGAAGGTTTCACCGAGAAAGGTGACGCCGCCGCACTGAAAAGCAGTGGCGACACGCGTGACGCGGTGCTCAGCACGTTGGGCGTGCGCGCATTGAAAACCGTGAACCTGTCTGGCCAGCAGAAACTGGACCTGAGCGGCAGCCTCGGTTGGCAGCACAACCTGAGCCCTACCGATTCCGAAGAGCACCTGGCGTTTGCCGGCGGCAGCACTGCATTTTCCGTGGAGAGTTCGCCAATGGTGCGTGATGCGGCGCTGGTGGGCGCGCATGCCAGCCTGGCCCTGAGCCGGGACATCCGCTTGAACCTCGATTACACCGGCCAACTGGCCAGCCGCGAGAAAAGCCATGGCATAGGGCTCAGCCTCAATTGGCAGTTTTAACCCGAACCCTTGTAGCAGCTGGCGCAGCCTGCGTCCGGCTGCGAAGCAGTCGCAAAATCAGACTCTGCGGTCCGTCAGATACACCGTGCATGCAGGGTTTACGACTGCTTCGCAGCCGGACGCAGGCTGCGCCAGCTGCTACAGGGGGCGTGCTTCACAAATAGAAATAGGTGCTTTTCAAGGCACAGGGATTTTGGCAACACAACTAAGGACGGTAGCTGGATGAATAACAAGCACAACAACCTTGCCTTGCTCTGCGCATTGGCCACCCTCGGTACCGCGCAAGCGGCGCCTTACGTGGAAAACGGTAGAGCGGGCGATCCCAACAGTTGGCGCAGCACTGAATTCAATGCCGATTGGGGGCTGGGAGCGGTCAACGCACAAGAGGCCTACGCCGCCGGTTACACCGGCAAAGGCGTGAAACTGGGGATCTTCGACCAACCGGTCTACGCCGCGCATCCGGAGTTTTCCGGACCCGACAAAGTGATCACTCTGGTTACCAGCGGCATCCGCGAATACACCGACCCGTACATCCCGGTCAAAGCGGGAGATGCCTTTCGCTACGACGGTTCGCCCTCGATCGGTTCCAACGGCAAGCTGGGTGCCCACGGCACCCACGTTGGCGGGATCGCTGCCGGCACTCGTGATGGCGGCCCGATGCATGGCGTGGCGTTTGGCGCGCAGATCATCAGTGCGGACAACGGCGATCCGGGCCCGGAGGACGGCATCATTCGCGGCAACGACGGCGCGGTCTACAAGGCCGGTTGGGATGCCTTGATCGCCAGCGGCGCGCGGATCATCAACAACAGTTGGGGCATCGGCATCACCGATCGCTTCGACCTCGGCGGACGCAACCCCGACTACCCGCATTTCACCGTGCAAGACGCGCAATTGCAGTTCAACGAGATCCGTCCGTTGCTCGGGACCAAACCGGGCGGAGCCTACGACGGCGCCATCGCGGCGGCCCGCAGCGGTATCGTGACGATCTTCGCGGCCGGCAACGACTACAACCTCAACAACCCGGACGCCATCGCGGGCCTGGGCTATTTCGTCCCGGACATCGCGCCGAACTGGGTGACCGTGGCGGCGTTGCAGAAAAACCCGGACCTCAACAGCCCGGACCTCTACAACATCAGCACCTTCTCATCACGCTGCGGTTACACCGCTAGCTTTTGCGTGTCCGCACCGGGCAGCAAGATCTACAGCTCGATCATCAGCGGTACCAACGCCGACAACCTGACCACCGGTTACGCCAACTACAACGGCACCTCGATGGCGGCGCCGCATGTCGCCGGTTCCATGGCTGTGTTGATGGAACGCTTTCCGTACATGACCGGCGCCCAGGTCGCCAGCGTGTTGCGCACCACGGCCACCGACCTCGGTGCGCCGGGTGTCGATTCGCTGTACGGCTGGGGCATGATCAACCTGCGCAAAGGCATCGATGGCCCGGCGATGTTGGTCACCGAGCAAGACATTCCCGAGGAGTTCCGCATCCAGGGTGCCTATGGTTCGAGCCAGTTTGTCGCGGATTTGCCAGGCATCGGCGCGATTATCGACGCGGGCAAACCGACCGAACGCGTGTGCAATGACGTGCACTGCGACCTCGATACTTGGCGCAATGACATTTCCGGCCATGGTGGCCTGACCAAGCAGGGCATCGGCACGCTGGTGCTGACCGGCGCCAACACCTACGCCGGCCCGACGCTGGTCAATCAGGGCCGATTGGCAATCAACGGCTCGCTGCTCTCGGCGGTCACGGTCAACGACAGCGGGATCCTCGGCGGTAATGGCCGCATCGGCGCATTGACCGCGAAAAGCGGTGGCACCGTAGCGCCAGGCAACTCCATCGGCACCTTGCAAGTGGCGGGCGACGTGATCTTTGAGCCTGGCTCGACCTACGCCGTGGAGTTATCGCCGACCAGCAGCGATCAGATCGTGGCGGGCGGTAAAGCCGTGATCGATGGCGCTACCGTCAGCCTGTCCCTGGAAAACAGTCCGACTTTGCTGACCACCAGCGAGGTGAAATCCCTGCTCGGCCATCAGTACAACATTCTGCAAGCGGCCGGCGGGATCGAAGGGCGTTTCGGCGCCGTGCTACCGGATTACCTGTTCATCGGAGGCACACTCGGCTACTCGGCCAATGGCATCCAACTGGCGGTAGAGCGCAACGCAGCGTCCTTCGCCAGCGTCGGCCAAACCCCGAATCAACGCGCCGTCGCCGCGGCCGCCGAGCAACTGGGCGCCGGCAATCCGCTCTATGAAACCTTGCTGCTTTCGCCGACCGCCGCCGTCGCGCAACAAGCCTTCCAGCAACTGTCGGGTGAGATTCACCCGGCGATCGGCACGCTGCTGATCAACGACAGCCGTTACCTGCGCGATGCCGTCGGCGAACGCCTGCGCGAGCGTGATCTGTTCAACGCTGCAGCACCCACCGATGACCGTAGCAACGCCTGGGTCAAAGTCCTTGGCGCCTGGGGCAAGAGCGATGGCGGGCATGACAATGCCAGTTCCAACAGCTCCATCGGCGGCTTGCTGGCCGGTGTCGACGGTCTGATCACTGAAGATACGCGGCTGGGTTTCGTGACCGGTTACAGCGACAGTTCGTTGAGCATGGGCGATGGCACGCATTCGTCAGCCTCCGTCGATAGCTACCACTTGGGCGCCTATGTGGGCCATGAAATTGATGCGCTTCGTCTGAGCGTCGGTGGCGCTTACAGCTGGCATCGCATTGACGTGAAGCGTGACCTGCAATTCGGCGACGTCAGCGGCAAACAGAAATCCAAACGCGATGCGACAACTGCACAACTGTTTACCGAAGCGGCGTATCGCCTGGACCTGCAACCGCTGGCGCTGGAACCGTTCGCCAACCTGGCTTACGTGCACCTCAACAGCGACAGCTTTACCGAGAAAGGTGATGCCGCGGCGCTCAAGGGTGGCGAAGACAACCGCGACGCCGTGCTCTCGACCCTCGGCCTGCGGGCGAGCAAAGCGATTGCCCTGTCGGACAAACAGCAGCTGGAACTGTCCGGCACGCTGGGCTGGCAGCACAACCTGAGCAACACCCGTTCCGAAGACCATCTTACCTTCGCCAACGGCAATACCGCGTTCAGCGTACAGAGCGTTTCCCTGGATCGTAACGCCGCCGTTGTGGGCGCGCGGGCCGGTTTGGCGGTGGCGCAGGACGTTCGTTTGAGCCTGGATTACAACGGACTGCTCGGCTCCCGCGAGAAAGACCACGGTGTGGGTCTGACGCTTGACTGGCAGTTCTGATTTAACGCAAAGGAAACAAGTCACTGCCGACGCCCGGTTGGGCGCCGGACTGGATAACCTGTCGGCTTCAGGCATTACGTTTGCCTAAAGGCTGCATGCACTAAATGCTCCGGGGCGCCTCGTGATCGGGCGTCCTGGTTGTGAGCTATCTCTGACAATTCCAACAAAGAGAGAGGCAATACCAATGGGTGTGTACGACTACAAAAACTTCGGTACAGCCGATTCCAAAGCGTTATTTACCGACGCGATGGCGATCACGCTGTATTCCTACCACAACCTGGATAACGGCTTTGCCACCGGCTATCAGCACAACGGCTTCGGCCTTGGCTTGCCGGCGACACTGGTGAGCGCACTGATCGGTGGCACCGACTCCCAGGGCGTCATTCCCGGAATCCCATGGAACCCCGATTCGGAAAAAGCCGCACTGGACGCGGTGCAGAAAGCCGGCTGGACGCCGATCACCGCCACGCAACTGGGCTATGACGGCAAGGTCGATGCACGCGGAACGTTCTTCGGCGAGAAAGCCGGGTACACCAGCGCTCAGGTGGAAATCCTCGGCAAGTACGACGCGCAGGGTCATCTCAGCGAAATCGGTATCGCCTTTCGCGGCACCAGCGGCCCACGAGAAAGCCAGATCAGCGACTCCATCGGCGATGTGATCAATGATCTGCTGGCGGCGTTGGGGCCCAAGGATTATGCGAAAAACTACGTCGGCGAAGCTTTCGGTAATCTGCTCAACGACGTTGCGGCCTTTGCCCGGGCCAATGGCCTGTCGGGCAAGGACGTGCTGGTCAGCGGTCATAGCCTCGGCGGGCTGGCGGTCAACAGCCTGGCGGATTTGAGCAACGACAAGTGGGCCGGGTTCTACCAGGATTCCAACTACATCGCCTACGCCTCTCCGACCCAAAGCAGCACCGACAAAGTGCTGAACGTCGGTTACGAGAACGACCCGGTGTTCCGCGCCCTCGACGGCTCGTCGTTCAACCTGTCGTCGGTGGGCGTGCACGATGCCGCCAAGGTCTCGGCGACCGATAACATCGTCAGCTTCAATGACCACTACGCTTCGACAGCGTGGAATGTGCTGCCGTTTTCCATCCTCAACATCCCGACCTGGATCTCGCACTTGCCCACCGCCTATGGCGACGGCATGAACCGGGTGATCGAGTCGACGTTCTACGACCTCACCAGCAAAGACTCGACGATCATCGTCGCCAATCTGTCGGACCCGGCGCGTGCCAACACATGGGTTCAGGATCTGAATCGCAACGCTGAAACCCATAAGGGCAGCACCTTCATCATCGGCAGTGACGGCAACGATCTGATCCAGGGTGGCCGGGGCAACGACTATCTGGAAGGCCGCGATGGCAACGATACCTTCCGCGACGGTGGTGGTTACAACATCCTGTTGGGCGGCAAGGGCAACAACGTGCTGGACATGCAGCAGTCGGTGAAAAACTTCGACTTCGCCAATGACGGCGCCGGCAACCTGTACATCCGCGACGCCAATGGCGGCATCAGCATGACCCGCGACATCGGCAGCCTTGTGACCAAGGAGTCGGGGTTTCTGTGGGGGCTGTTCAAGGATGACGTGACCCACAACGTCACGGCCGACGGCCTTAAGGCGGGCAACAACCTGACTCAGTACGTGTCAACAGTGAAGGGCGGGGCCGGGGCCGATACGCTCACGGCTCATGCCGGTGGTGATTGGTTGTTTGGACTGGACGGCAACGATCATTTGATCGGCAGCAACGGTAACGACGTGTTTGTTGGCGGGGCGGGCAATGACTTGTTGGAGTCGGGGGGCGGGATCGATACGTTCCTGTTTAGCGGCGCGTTTGGTCAGGACCGGGTGGTTGGCTACCAGGCCAGCGACAAACTGGTGTTTCTCGGGGTTCAGGGTGTGACGCCGAACGACGACTATCGGGCGCATGCCACGGCAGTAGGGCACGACACGGTGCTGACGTTTGGGGGGGATTCGGTGACATTGGTCGGGGTTGGGCTGGATAGCCTGTCGGGCTCAGGGATTGTTATTGCCTAGTTGATGCAGCGTTTGTAAGGGCCTCATCGCGAGCAGGCTCGCTCCCACATTGGATCTGTGGCGTTCACAAATCCCCTGTGGGAGTGAGCCTGCTCCGGGCGGCGTTCCGACGATGAACGATAACGCGGTACTCAGTCTTCCCGCCGAATCGTGGTCACTTCATCGGCCCTGACCTTCACCTTCGCCCCGGAAATATCTTCGAACTCGAAGAAGCCGTCCTTGGTCTTGGTTTTCGGCATGTCCTTGGTCAAATACTGGGTGCCGTTCTGCAGCGTCACAACCGTTGGCGTCGAGCAACCGGCCAGGGCCAGGAAGGCCGCTACCGCCAGGGGCAAGCCCAGAGTCTTGATATTCATAACCACCTCTCATCCTTCAAAAAAACAGCGCGACTGCCACGAACGAAATCAATCGTCACTGTACCTCTAACGCGGTTAGGTGCGGTGGATCGGCAGAAAGTTCATAAACGCCCGAAAAATTGCCGAATAACGCCGCCGCTTATCCTTTTCCGTTTGCCCGGGCAGGGCGTAGCTGTTATCTGTACGCATAACCAGTACTCGCTTGCCATGGCCTTTTTTCCTGTGACTGCAAATCCGCTCGACGATCCTTTCTACTACTTGAACAACTTCATGCAAGTGCTTGATTGGCTTGAGCTTCGCTATGCCGATGTGTTGAGTGTCGAAGAGCAACACTTCATCCCCGAGTTCAAACGATTGCCCCGCGAGTCCAGGGCGCTGCTGGTCAGGATGGTGATGCGCAAGGGAATTCACTTCCGGGCGAGCAAGCTGCATTACCTCGAGATCGGCGACATCGCCATTGCCGCCGGCCCGTTACTGGCGCTGGGCTGGATCGATGAGCAATCGCCGCTGTCGATCGAAACGCTGTTCGAGGTGCTGCTCAAGGCGGAAATTCTCCAGTGTTTTGACGCCACCATCGATCAACCCAAAGGAAAAAAGACCGATTGGCTGCCCGCGCTGAGCGAACAGTTTCCTCAGGCTCATAGCTTCGGCCAATGGTGCCCGTCGCTGGATGACCGATTGTTCAGCCTGACCATCATGGGCCTGTGCGATCGGCTGCGCTTGATGTTTTTCGGCAATCTTTACCAGGATTGGTCCGAGTTCGTACTGGCTGACCTGGGCATCTTTACCTATGAAAAAGTCGAGTTCTGCGCCGATTCCCGAGGGCTGCGCAGCCGCGACGACGTGGACGCCTGCCTTTTCCTTCATGAGTGTCAGCAACGTTTCGAGGCCGGCGAAGCCGTGGAAGGCATCGTCGAGCAGATCAAAGGGTTGGCGCTGAGCAATCCCTGGCTGCAAAGACGTCGCGGCAAACTGTTGTTCCACATCGGTCAGCACTGCGAGCGCCTGGCGGATTTCTCTACCGCACTGACGATCTACCGCGAGTGTGCCTATCCCGGCGCGCGCCTGCGGTTGATTCGCGTGTTGGAGCGCTGCGGTGAATATCAGCTGGCCATGGACCTCGCCGTTGCGGTGGAGCAATCGCCGGAAAATGCCGCCGAGCAGCAACAATTGCTGCGTGTACTGCCCAGGCTGCGGCGCAAGCTGGGCGGTCCGGTGATAAAGCGCTCGTCCCCACGGGAGATGCTGCGCCTGGACCTGCAACTGCCCAGAACCGACCCGGCATTGTCGGTGGAATGTTACGTTCAGGCGCATTTGGCGGAAGATTCGTCGCCGGTGCATTACGTCGAAAACAGCCTGATCAACTCGCTGTTCGGTCTGCTGTGCTGGCCGGCGATTTTCGCGCCGTTGCCGGGGGCGTTTTTCCACCCGTTCCAGCGTGGGCCGGTGGATCTGCTCAATGAGGACTTTCACGCACGCCGGGCGGAGCTGTTCCAGGGTTGCCTGTCTGAACTCGATGACGGGCGTTACCGCCAGACGATTCGTGAACGCTATGCCAGCAAGTGGGGCGTGCAGTCGCCCTTCGTGTTCTGGGGTGTGCTGAGCGAAGAATTGCTGGATCAGGCACTCGATTGCCTGCCGGCCGAACACCTCAAGCACTGGTTCAATCGACTGCTGTTGGACATCAAGGCCAATCGCGCCGGCATGCCGGACCTGATCCAGTTTTGGCCGCAGGACAAAACCTACCGGATGATCGAAGTCAAAGGTCCCGGTGATCGCCTGCAAGACAATCAATTGCGCTGGCTCGAGTTCTGCCATGAGCACCAGATGCCGATTGCCGTCTGCTACGTGCAATGGGCGGAGCAAAGCGCTTGAGTTACAGCATCGCGGTGCGGGCGCTGTGTGAATTCACCGCCAAGGTCGGTGACCTCGACCTGCGCTTTACACCTTCGCCGACGGCGCTGGAAGGGATTGTCGGGCACCGTACGGTGGCGTCCCGGCGCAGCGAGGGCTACCAGAGTGAAGTCGCGCTTGAAGGCCTGTATCAAACGTTGAAGGTAAAGGGCCGGGCCGACGGCTATGACCCCGCGCAAAATTGCCTGGAAGAAGTCAAAACCTATCGCGGCGACTTGAGCAAGCAACCGGCCAACCACCGTCAGTTGCACTGGGCGCAGGCGAAGATTTACGGCTGGTTGATGTGCCAGAAACTGGAGTTGGCGCAGATCAATCTGGCCCTGGTGTACTTCAACATCGTCAATGAAAAGGAAACCTGCCTGGTCGAGGCTTTCAGCGCCGCGCAACTGCGGCTGTTCTTCGAAGAACATTGCGCCTTGTTCCTGCATTGGGCCGAACAGGAAATGGCTCATCGCGAAGGGCGTAATCGGGCGGCGCAACACCTGGCGTTTCCCCATGCCGACTTTCGACCCGGGCAACGCCATCTGGCGGAATCGGTGTTCAAGGCCGTCAGCACCGGTCGTTGCTTGATGGCCCAAGCACCCACGGGGATCGGCAAGACCGTCGGCACGCTGTTCCCGATGCTCAAGGCACTGGCGCCGCAGCAACTGGACAAGGTGTTCTTCCTCACGGCGAAAACGCCGGGGCGCAAACTGGCGCTGGACGCCGCGCAAGTGATCCTCGACAGCGCCGACGCGCCACCCTTGCGGGTGCTCGAAATGATCGCCCGGGACAAGGCTTGCGAGCATCCGGACAAAGCCTGTCACGGTGAATCCTGCCCGCTGGCCCAGGGGTTTTATGATCGTTTGCCCGCCGCTCGCCAGGCGGCCAGCAAATTGTCCCTGCTGAACCAGAACGCTTTGCGCGAAGTTGCCCTGCAACACGACGTCTGTCCCTACTACCTGAGCCAGGAAATGGCCCGCTGGGCAGACGTGGTGGTCGCCGATTACAACTACTATTTCGATTTCAGTGCGCTGCTGTTCGGGCTGGCCCAGGCCAATAACTGGAAAGTCGCGGTGCTGGTGGACGAAGCGCACAACCTGGTGGAGCGTGGCCGGCAGATGTACAGCGCCAGCCTCGACCAATCGACCCTCAACGGTGTACGAAAAACCGCGCCAGAGGCGTTGAAAAAATCCTTGCAACGGGTCAACCGTGAGTGGAATGCCTTGCATAACCAGCAACTCGGCGCCTATCAGGCCTATGACAAGGCGCCGGAAAAACTGCTCCAGGCGTTGTCATCGTGCAGCGCGAGCATCGGCGATTACCTGAACGATCATCCGCAAGGCCTGGACGGAGCGTTACAGAACTTCTATTTCGACATGCTGCAATTTTGCCGGGTGGCCGAGCTCTTTGATGAACAGTTCCTGTTCGACATCAGCAAGCGCGACCTCGACCGCCAACGCAACCTGTCGCAGCTGTGCCTGCGCAATGTGGTGCCCGCCGGCTTCATCCGCCCACGCTTGACGGCTGCACGCAGCACCGTGCTGTTTTCCGCGACCCTGAGCCCTCGCCACTACTATGCCGATCTGTTGGGCACGCCGGCGAACACGGTGTGGATAGACGTTGAATCGCCATTTCACGCCGATCAGCTGCAAGTGCACATCGTCAGCCAGATCTCCACGCGGTTCGTCCATCGCCAGTCATCCCTCGCTCCAATCGTCGAGCTGATTGCCCGGCAGTTCAGCCAACGTCCCGGCAACTACCTGGCGTTTTTCAGCAGCTTTGATTATTTGCAGCAAGTGGCGCAGTTGCTGGCCCAGAGGCATCCCGACATCAATCTGTGGTCGCAGTCCCGGGGCATGGGGGAAGGGCAGCGACAGGACTTTCTCGATCAGTTCACCGCCGAGAGTCAGGGCGTCGGTTTTGCGGTGTTGGGCGGGGCTTTTGGCGAAGGCATCGACTTGCCGGGCGCGCGGCTGATCGGAGCGTTTATCGCCACCCTCGGACTGGCGCAACTCAACCCGGTCAACGAGCAGTTGAAACAGCGCATGGCAGCAATTTTCGGCGCCGGTTATGACTATACCTACCTGTTTCCCGGTGTGCAGAAAGTGGTGCAGGCGGCGGGGAGGGTGATCCGCACCCAGCAGGATCAAGGGGTGGTGATGTTGATCGATGACCGATTTGGCGACAGCAAGGTCAAGCAGTTACTGCCGCGTTGGTGGTCGATTGCTCCGAGATTTTTGCACGCTATCGAGTAGGCAGATTACCTACTCCAAAGGTGCCACCTGACACTGCTCAAGATTGCGACTCATGCCTCGCCTGTTCCGAAATTCGTCTACAACGATCTGTACGCCTACATCGTCAAACACGTGAATCGATAACACGTACGACGAGAGTCGTTTATCTGGCTTTCCAATTTTGTGGTTTGCCGCATACTCCAGAAAAACTACAGTGCCGTGAGGAATCAATGAGCGAGGGTCGAGGCAAAGCCAGCGCCATCGACGACAGCCGTTTTCGGCTGTTGATCGATGCTGTCGTGGATTACGCAATCTACATGATTGATCCCGATGGCATCATCACCAGCTGGAACGCTGGCGCCAAGCGTTTCAAGGGCTATGAAGAAGCGGAAATACTCGGCCAGCACTTTTCGCGTTTCTATACCGAAGCAGATCGCCTTGCCGGGTTGCCCCAGCGAGCGCTGGACACGGCGATTCGGGAAGGGCGTTTCGAGGGCGAAGGCTGGCGGGTTCGCAAGGACGGTACGCATTTCTGGTCCCACGTAGTGATCGATCCTATTCTCGACCCGTCGGGCAAGTTGCTCGGGTTTGCCAAGATTACCCGCGACCTGACCGACCGGAAGATGGCCGAAGAAGTCCTCAAGCAAAGCGAACAACAGTTCCGCTTGCTGGTTCAAAGCGTCACTGACTACGCCATCTACATGCTCGCCTCGGATGGCCGCGTGACCAACTGGAATCCCGGGGCTCAGCGCATCAAGGGCTATTTGCCCGAAGAAGTCATCGGCAAGCACTTTTCGATGTTTTACACCCCGGAAGACCGCGAGGCCGGCGAACCGCAACGGACCCTGGACATTGCGGTACGTGAAGGGCGATTCGAAAACAAAGGCTGGCGCGTGCGCAAGGACGGTACGCGGTTCCTTGCCAATGTCGTGGTCGATCCGATTTGGGGCGAAACCGGCACCTTGCTCGGTTTCGCCAAGATCACCCGTGATATCACCGAAGCCGCACGAGCCCAGCAAACGCTGGAGCAAACCCGCGAAGCGCTGTTTCAGGCGCAGAAGATGCAGGCCATCGGCCAACTCAGCGGTGGCATTGCTCACGACTTCAACAATTTGCTGACTGTCATCCTCGGCAATCTGGAAATCGTCCGCAAACGCGTGGGGGACGATCCGAAAATTACCCGATTGGTGGACAACGCCACTCAGGGCGCCTTGCGGGGCGTCTCTCTGACCCAGCGCATGCTGGCTTTTGCCAGACGTCAGGAACTCAAAGCCGAACCCGTCGAGATCCCGACGCTGGTGCAAGGCATCATCGGGCTGTTGCGCAGCTCGCTCGGGCCTTCTGTGGTACTCGAAACCCGCTTTTCACCAGAGCTCGAGCCAGTCATGGCGGATGTCAATCAGCTTGAGCTGGCGGTGTTGAACCTGGTGACCAACGCCCGTGATGCAATGCCCCATGGCGGGAAAATTGTCATCAGTGCCAAGACCGAAGAAACCTGGGATCAACCGCAGTTGTCCCTGCTGTCAGGCCGGTATGTCTGCCTGAGTGTCAGCGATACGGGGGAGGGTATGGATGAAGCCACGCTCGGTTCGGCAATGGACCCGTTCTTCACCACAAAAGGCGTTGGCAAAGGCACGGGGCTGGGACTTTCGATGGTGCATGGTTACATCGAGCAGTTGGGCGGACGATTCGTCCTCAAGAGCCAGAAGGACATAGGCACCATCGCCGAACTGTGGATACCCATCGCCACGACCGGTTTGGTTCCCAGGCCCGTTAACGAGGAGGCCGCACCGCCGGTGCACCGTCTATGCGTGTTGGTGGTGGATGACGACAGCCTGGTGTTGACCAGTACCTGCCTGTTACTCGAAGACCTGGGGCATCGGGTGATCAGTGCGACGTCCGGGGCGCAAGCGCTGGAAGTATTCGACACTGAATCAGCGATTGACCTGGTCATCACCGACATGGCCATGCCGCAAATGAGTGGTGCGCAACTGGCGCAGGCTATCCGGATCATCAAGCCGAGCCTGCCGATCATCCTTGCCACCGGTTACGCCGAGCGCCTGGAAGGTTTTGCAACCAGACTTCCGCGCCTGTCCAAACCCTTTACCCAACTCAATCTGGTGGAAATCATCGCCTCGACCATGAAATGACAACGCGAGCTTAATGTTCGGCCGCTGCTCCCGCGTTCTTCTTGAAACCACGCACGTTCATGGCGCACAGGCAAAACTGCAACACGATCAGTGCATAGGCCTGGGTGTGGTAACCCCATATCACCCATAAAGCATTGCTGACGATAAAACAGACAAAGCCCGAGACCCTGCGCCCGGGGCTTTGCGAACCGATCAACCACGCCGCCAGCACCGTAACCAGCATCGCTGGCCATTGCACCCAATCGAGATAGTCCATCGCAGCCCCTCCCTTGTATTGTCATTCCAGCTTTACGAGTGGCGTGAACCGAACAACCAAAAAGGCCCGGCATATGCCGTAATGCTGTTCACTTTAGCTCCGTGTTTCCAGGCACACACATGCGTAGCAAGGGGGCGGTGGATCAAGAGCGTGGCGGCCGACCTGTGTTTTGTTTTTTGTGTACATATCCGTTTCTGCGGTGATGGCTGCTGGCGGTTTCGCTCTTACAGCGAGTCACTTGGAAGAGCCCCAAGTAACCAAGGGCTTTTGCCCCGTTCGTTCGGTGCCTCGCCCAGGCTCGGCATGCCCTCGCTCCGGTCCTGCTCCGTGGGCCCGCCGCCATCGGCCATCCATGGCCGGGGGCGGCTAACCCGGCATCCATGCCGGGTTGCCCACTGCGCAGAACCTCCACTCGGCCTCTCGAGAGGGCGGTGGATCAAGATCAAAAGCTGCAGGCGAGCTAACGCTCGGCCTGTTGAGTGGTGAGAAGCAAAAGCTGTACGCCGATCTGCTTTATGTGGGAGCGAGCCTGCTCGCGAAGCTGTTGATCTTGCCGTTGCCGTTGCCGTTGCCGTTGCTTTGGCTTTTGATCTTGATCTGCTTGCCCCTTTCCCAGAGGCCGAACGCAGGTATTGCGCAGGGGGCACCGCGGCAAGGATGCCGCGGTAGCCGCCCCCGGCCATGGATGGCCGATGGCGGCGGGCCCCCGGAGCAATGCCGGAGTGAGGGCATGCCGAGCCTGGGCGAGGCACCGAATGGCGGGGTAAGAGCCCTTGGTTACTTGGGGCTTTTCCAAGTGACTCGCTGTAAAAGCGAAACCGCCAGCAGCCATCACCGCAGAAACGGATATGTACCCCCGACCTTACATCAAGCCGCCAGATTGGCTGCACTCATTTCTTTCTTGTACTGGGCTTTCAAGCTTTCCATTTGCGCCCCCAGCTCTTCCAGCGTGGCTTTGCCCAACAGCTTCTTGGCCTGAGGGAACATCTCGGTTTCCTCTTCTTCAATGTGATGTTCCAGCAGTTCCTTGACCACTTTCACCCGACCGGCAAATTCCGGGGTGGACGGGTCGGTGACTTTCAGGTCCGGCAGCACTAGCGAATCAACGGTGCGATGTTCTTCCTTGGCTTCGTAATACATGACGTCCTGCTCCTTGCCCCCGGCTTTCTTGTACGCCGGGTACAAGACTTCCTCTTCGAGACGGGTGTGGATGGCGATCTCCATTTCCAGTTTGGCCAGCAACTCGCCGCGTTTTTTAATCCCACGCTCGGTGGATTCGCTTAGCTGGGTCAGGATACCTTTTACGCGTCCATGGTCGGCTTTCAACAGGTCTATGGCGTTCATGGTTGAGTCTCTCCAACGAGTCAGGGGTGAGCGCGAACGGTCTCAAGGCCGAAAGTCGCTCATTGTCCTTGAGCATTTGTCGTGCCGGATTGCCGGTGCGATAACGTGCTTATAAAACAATAAGTTGAAGTGACTGATGGCGAACTGAGGTCATGCAGCCTGCATGAGTCCGGAAATGGCCTCATGCAGTTCGCAGTGGAGCATTGATGTTCCAGACAATAAAAAGCCCGGCGACTGTGCCGGGCTTCAGGTTCAGGCTCTGGGTTCGGTCTGCTGGAGCAAACGATGGGCTTTTTGCGTGGATATCGAGACAGGTGGGAAATCTTCGTTGAGCAGCCGCAAGTGCTCGATCGCTTCCTCGAACTTCAAATCGGCCTTCCTGCGCATGGCTTGATAGCGATCAAACAGTTCCACATCCATGTCGGTAACCTCGAGTAACGCCCAAGCGCTACGGCTAAGCGCCTGGGCCTCTTCAAACATCTGATGATTACGTTCCAGGGCGAATGCCCGGCAGGCTTTGATTTCATCGGAGGTGGAATAGTGAATCATGACCAGCACCTGATTTTCTCGAGGTTCTTTGATAGGTATCGACGCCGCAGGGGAACCGAACCCGGCATGTCCCGCCATGCAAAAGCCAGGCGGGGTTAGAGTTGTGACTGATCGGATCGCAAAAGAATTTCAAATTTATGAATGTGAAAATTCGATAATTCCGACCTTGAACGCGCAGACCTCAAATCAAATATCCTGTTTTTTATGCTGTTCATATCGCGCCAGGATCGGTTGAGTACTGATCCCGTGGATAAGGATGCTGAGCGCGACCACGGACAGGGTCAAATCCATACAGAGTGTTGTGATCGACTCGCCCAACCCATGGTTCAGGCCATAAAACAGGTAATACAGACTGCCGATGCCGCGTATGCCGAACCAGCCGATCAACATTCGCTGGCGCCCGTTGAGCAAACCACCCCAAGGCATGGCGACGACGCTCAGGGGGCGTATCAGGCAAAACAACACGCCGGCGATCGGCAACGCACGCCAGTCCCAGTGCGCCATCAGCACCACGCCGAGCAGCGTCACCAGAAAGACTTCCATGGCCCGTTCCACCAGACTGCCGAAGGCGAGCATGTCACCCATCATGATGCCTGCGGCGACCTGAGTGTCTTCAAGGCTTGCGGTATCACCGTGAACCGCATGTTCCGGCTCGACGTTCTGATGTCCCACGACAGGCTGAACCAGATGCTCGGCGGGAAGTTCGTCGTCGCCCGTAGATTTGACTTCTTCGTGGCGCAAACCCAGGCCGGCAGCGAACACCGACAGAAAGCCGTAACCGTGAATCGACTCGGCCCCGACGTACGCCAGGGCAATCAAGGCGAGGGCGAGGTAATCATTTGGGGAAAGGGTGCTGTCGTCATTTTTGATGCGCATTAACAAGGTCAGGCGACCAATGCCGCGTCCCATCCAGTAGCCGGTGAGCAAACCGGCCGGGACTGCCCACAACAAGCTGCGCACCACCCAGTCGCTCAGCCAGCCGGGGTTGCCATCGTGTTGCACCAGCAACAGGCCAAGGATGACAAACGGGAAGGCGACCCCGTCATTGAGCCCGGCTTCACCCGACAGCCCGAAGCGCACGCTGTCGTCATCCCGGGCGTCGTTGACTTGCACCAGGGCGGCGAGCACCGGGTCGGTGGGCGCCAGAATCGAGCCGATCAACACGGACGCGCCCCAGGACAATTCGAAGCCGTAATGCAGCAACAGGCTGACACCGGCAATGGTCAACACCATGACCGGACCGGCCAGGCCGAACGCGATCCGCCAGTTTTTATCCTTGAGTGGCAAGCGCAACTTCAAACCACAGACAAACAACGAAAACAGCACCGCGACTTCCGTCAGATGCTCCATCCAGATGGACGCATCTTCGGTGTCCAGTTTCAACAGCCCGAACCCAGCGGGCCCGATCGCTACACCCAGCACCAGGCAAACCGCCGACGTGGTCACCGGCATCCAGCGCAGGTACGACGACGTCAGTGCCAGCGTCAGCAGCACGGCACCTAGCACCGCCACCCATAAAATGAAACTCATGCTCGGTACTCGTCGGGTGCGTGCCGCGATGTAGAGCCTTTGGTAATTAACCGACGGTGGCGCGCAGGTATTCAGGTGTCAGTACGTTGAACCATAGCAGGATGCTCTGGAAATGGCGGCGGGTTCAACTTAAAGCATCGGCTTGCCGCCAGTAATTCCATAGCGCTGCCCTGTGATGTAACTGGCCTCATCCGACGCCAGCAACACATAAATCGGCGCCACTTCCACCGGTTGACCCGGCCGGCCGAGGGGCGTCTGCCCACCAAAGTTCTGCACTTCTTCATCGGGCATGGTCGAGACAATCAGCGGCGTCCAGATCGGCCCCGGTGCCACGCAGTTCACCCGAATGTTTTTGGGTCCCAGCATCTGCCCCAGGCCAGCGGTGAAGTTGGCAATCGCGCCTTTGGTCGTGGCGTAAGGCAGGAGGGTAGGTTTGGGCATGTCCGAATTGACCGAGCTGGTGTTGATGATCGAACTGCCGGGTTTCATGTGCTTCAACGCGGCCTGACAGAGCCTGAAAATGGCGGTGATGTTGACGTCGAAGGTCATCACCCATTCTTCGTCCGGGATGTCCTCGAAGTGTTCGTGGGTCATCTGGAACGCCGCGTTGTTAACCAGCACATCGATCCGGCCGAAGCGTTCGACGGTCTTGTCCACCAGGGCCTGGCAGTGTGCTTTCTGTGCGAGGTCACCGGGCAGCAACAGGCACTGCCGGCCGGCCTGTTCGACCCAGCGTGCGGTTTCCTGTGCGTCTTCATCTTCATTGAGGTAGGCGACGGCGACATCCGCGCCTTCACGGGCGAAGGCGATCGCTACGGCGCGACCGATGCCACTGTCGGCGCCGGTGATCAGGGCGATCTTGCCGTCCAGTCGGCCTGAACCCTTGTAGCTTTGTTCGCCACAGTCGGGATACGGGTCCATTTTCTTTTGGGAGCCGGGGACGGGCTGGGCCTGTTTCGGGAAGGGTGGTTTGGGATAGGCAGTCATTGGGAAATCTCCGTTCGCAAGGCAGAAGAGTCAAAGGGTTGACCCTGGTGTTTTGCCTTGAGTTCGGTTGGATTTCATGTCGCGAAAATCAAAAGATCGCAGCCTTCGGCAGCTCCTACAGGGTGTACGCAATTCCGCGTAGGAGCTGCCGAAGGCTGCGATCTTTTGATCTGGATTCAGGCTTTGCGATTGAGCAAACTGCGCTCCATCCGCGCAATGCCTTCTTCCAGCAACGACCGTGGGCAGCCGAAATTCAGGCGCACGAACTGTTTGCTGGCATCGCCGAATTCCAGACCCGCGCTCAACCCGACCTTGGCTTGCTCAAGGAAAAACTGCTGAGGGTTATCCAGTCCCAGCGCCGAGCAATCGAGCCACGCCAGATACGTGCCTTGCGGGATATTCATGGTCACACCCGGTAGTCGCGTGTTGACTGCTTCCACCAGATAATCCCGATTGCTTTGCAGATACGCCTTCAACCCGGCCAGCCAAGGGCCGCCTTCGCTGTAGGCGACGCGAGTCGCTTCCATGCCCAACGGGTTGACGCTGTCGACCATGCCGCAGCGGGCGTGGTTGACCCGCGCACGCAAAGCCGAGTCCTGAATAATCATGAACGATGTTTTCAGCCCGGCAATGTTGTAGGCCTTGCTCGCCGACATCAGCGTGATGGTGCGCTTGGCGATTTCCGGGCTCAGGGAAGCCGTCGGAATGTGCACGCGCCCGTCGAAACACAGCTCGGCATGAATCTCGTCAGAGATGATCCAGGCATCCTGCTCCAGGCAGATGTCGGCGACCGCTTGCAGTTCTTCTCGCGGGAAGACTTTGCCCACCGGGTTATGCGGGTTGCTCAGCAGCAGCGCACCGCCACCGGCCAGCGCCTGATTCAAGGCATCGAGTGGCGTGGCGTAAGTGCCGTCCGCCAACGCGTCGAATTCGAGTTCAACCTTGTTCAAACCCCAGTGACCTGGCGCATGACGCAGCGGCGGGTAGTTCGGAACCTGAACCACAACGTTCTGCTGCGGCTGGACCAGCGCATTCAGCGCCATGTTGAACCCCGACTCCACGCCTGGCAGGAAAATCAGTTCCTCAGGCAATACGCGCCAGGCGTACTTGTTCCAGAGGTCGGCGACGATGGCATCGCGCAAGTCATCCTGGGCCACGCTGTAGCCGAGCATCGGGTGTTCCAGACGTTTTTGCAGGGCCTGGAGGATCACCGGCGGTGCGGAGAAGTCCATGTCGGCCACCCACATCGGCAACACGTCGGCCGGGTAACGGCTCCATTTGGTACTGCCGGTGTTGTGGCGGTCGAACACCTGATCAAAATCGAAAGTCATGCTCAGTCTCATAAAAGGCGTGGTTGAACGTGGGGCAATGATAAACGCTCCCACAGGTTGTGTGTGGCTGACGCCCCGGTATTGCCCGATGGTCGGTTTTCACACAGTCAGTTCTAACATTGTCTACAGTTTCAAGTGTCGGCAGCCAGACTGCCGCAACCATGATTGTCCAGAAAAACCCGGCAAAAGTACCGGGTCTCCACCTGACAGGAGTGCACGATGGACCTCAACCGTCGTCAGTTCTTCAAGGTCGCTGGTATCGGCCTTGCGGGCTCGAGCCTCGGCGCGCTGGGCATGGCCCCCGCGACTGCCTTCGCCGAGCAGGTGCGCCACTTCAAGCTTGCCCACACCCATGAAACCCGCAACACCTGCCCGTACTGCTCGGTCGGCTGCGGCGTGATCATGTACAGCCAGGGCGATGCCGCCAAGAACGTCGCGCAAAACATCATCCACATCGAAGGCGATGCCGACCACCCGGTCAACCGCGGCACCCTGTGCCCCAAAGGCGCAGGCCTGCTGGACTTCATTCACAGCCCCGGTCGCCTGCAATATCCACAGGTGCGCAAACCCGGCACCACCGAGTGGACGCGTATCTCCTGGGATGAAGCACTGGATCGCGTCGCCGACCTGATGAAGGCCGACCGCGACGCCAACTTCATCGAGAAGAATGAAAAGGGCCAAACGGTAAACCGCTGGGTGACCACCGGGTTCCTCGCGGCCTCGGCGGCGTCCAACGAAGCGGGCTACATCACCCATAAGGTCGTTCGCAGTCTCGGCATGCTGGGGTTCGATAACCAGGCGCGTGTCTGACACGGCCCGACGGTGGCAAGTCTTGCCCCGACGTACGGCCGTGGTGCCATGACCAATACCTGGACCGATATCGGTAACGCGAATCTGATCCTGGTAATGGGCGGCAACGCAGCAGAAGCGCACCCGTGCGGCTTCAAATGGGTGACCGAAGCCAAGGCGCACAACAAGGCCCGCTTGATCGTGGTCGATCCGCGTTTTACCCGGACCGCCTCGGTGGCCGACTATTACGCGCCGATTCGCACCGGCACCGACATCGCTTTCATGGGCGGGCTGATCAACTACCTGCTGACTGAGGACAAAATCCAGCACGAGTACGTGCGCAATTACACCGACGTGTCGTTCATCGTCAAAGCCGGTTATGGCTTCGAGGATGGAATATTCAGCGGCTACGACGCGGCCAAACGCAGCTACACGGACAAGTCCGGCTGGGGTTATGAACTCGGTGAAGACGGCTTCGTCAAGGTCGACCCGACCCTGCAAGACCCACATTGCGTCTATCAATTGATGAAGACCCATTACAGCCGCTACAACATCGAACTGGCGAGCCAGATTTGCGGCATGCCGGTGGATGCCATGCAGAAGATCTGGGAAGAAATCGCCACGTGCTCGCAACCGGGCAAGACCATGACGATTCTCTACGCGCTGGGCTGGACGCAGCACTCGATCGGTTCACAGATCATTCGCAGCGCGGCCATGGTGCAATTGCTGCTGGGCAACGTCGGCATGCCGGGCGGGGGCGTCAATGCCTTGCGTGGGCACTCCAACATTCAGGGGCTGACTGACCTCGGTTTGCTGTCCAATGCGCTGCCGGGCTACCTGACCTTGCCGGGCGACGCCGAGCAGGATTACACCGCCTACATCACCAAGCGCACGCAAATGCCGTTGCGTCCGGGGCAGCTGTCCTACTGGCAGAACTACGGCAAGTTCCACGTCAGCCTGATGAAAGCCTGGTACGGCGCGAATGCCACGCTCGAAAACCGTTGGGCGTATGACTATCTGCCAAAATTGGACATCCCGAACTACGACATCCTCAAAGTGTTCGACCTGATGGGCCAGGGCAAGGTCAACGGCTACATGTGCCAGGGCTTCAACCCCATCGCCGCGTTGCCTGACAAAAACCGGGTGATGGCGGCGCTGGCCAAGCTCAAGTGGCTGGTGGTGATGGACCCGCTGTCCACCGAGACCTCGGAGTTCTGGCGCAATGTCGGGCCGTACAACGATGTCGAAACTGCCGGCATCCAGACCGAAGTGATTCGCCTGCCCACCACCTGTTTCGCCGAAGAAGACGGCTCGCTGGTCAACAGCAGCCGCTGGCTGCAATGGCATTGGAAAGGCGCCGATGGCCCTGGCGAAGCGCGCACCGATGTGCGGATCATGAGCGAGCTGTTTATCCGTCTGCGTCAGCGTTACCAGGCCAACGGCGGCGCTTATGCCGAGCCGATCCTCAAACTGTCCTGGCCGTACAAAATTGCGGAGGAGCCTTCGCCGGAAGAACTGGCCAAGGAAATCAACGGCTATGCCACCACCGACTTCACCGACGCTACCGGCGCGGCGATCAAGGGCAACGCGCAACTGGCCGGTTTCGGCCAGCTCAAGGACGACGGCAGTACGGCTTCCGGTTGCTGGATTTTCTGTGGCAGCTGGACTGAGGCGGGCAACCAGATGGCCCGGCGCGACAACAGCGATCCGTATGGCATGAAGCAACACCAGGGCTGGGCCTGGGCCTGGCCGGCGAACCGGCGGATTCTCTACAACCGCGCTTCGTGCGACCCACAAGGCAAGCCGTGGGACGAGAAAAAACGTCTGGTGTGGTGGAACGGCAAAGTCTGGGCTGGCACCGATGTGCCGGACTTCAAGGCCGACTCGCCACCGGAAGCCGGGATGAATCCGTTCATCATGAACCCCGAAGGCGTGGCGCGGTTCTTTGCCGTCGACAAGATGAACGAAGGACCTTTCCCCGAGCACTATGAACCGTTCGAAACGCCGATCGGCATCAACCCGCTGCACCCGCAAAACAAGAAAGCCACCAGCAACCCGGCGGCGCGGATCTTCGATTCGGTGTGGGATTCCCTCGGCGTGGCCAAGGACTATCCGTATGCCGCGACCAGCTACCGGCTGACCGAGCATTTCCACTTCTGGAGCAAGCATTGCAAGCTCAACGCGATTGCCCAACCCGAGCAGTTCGTCGAGATCGGTGAAGTGCTGGCCAAGGAAAAAGGCATCGTGGCCGGCGACCGGGTCCGTGTCAGTTCCAAGCGCGGACATATAGAAGCGGTGGCGGTGGTAACCAAGCGGATTCGTCCGCTGCAGGTCAACAATCAGGTGGTGCACCAGATCGGTATCCCGCTGCACTGGGGCTTTACCGGGCTCACGCGCCACGGTTACCTGACCAACACCCTGGTGCCGTTCCTCGGCGATGGCAACACTCAGACCCCGGAATCCAAGTCATTCCTGGTCAACGTGGAGAAAGTCTAAATGGCCAGCCAAGACATCATCGCCCGTTCGGCCACCACGACCGTCCCGTCCTCGGTACGCAATCAAGAGGAAGTGGCCAAGCTGATCGACACCACCAAGTGCATCGGCTGCAAGGCTTGCCAAGTCGCCTGCTCGGAATGGAACGAGCTGCGCGACGAGGTCGGTCACAACCTCGGCACCTACGACAACCCACAGGACCTGACCGCAGAAACCTGGACCTTGATGCGCTTCACCGAGCATGAAACCGACGCTGGCAATCTGGAGTGGCTGATTCGCAAGGACGGCTGCATGCACTGCGCCGAGCCCGGTTGCCTGGCGGCGTGCCCGAGCCCGGGGGCGATCATCAAGCATGCCAATGGCATCGTCGATTTCGACCAGGACCATTGCATCGGCTGCGGGTATTGCATCACCGGATGCCCGTTCAATATCCCGCGAATCTCGCAGAAGGATCACAAGGCCTACAAATGCACACTGTGCTCGGACCGAGTGGCGGTGGGGCTGGAGCCGGCCTGCGTCAAAACCTGCCCGACCGGCGCCATCGTGTTCGGCACCAAGGAAGACATGAAGGAACATGCAGCGGAGCGCATCGTCGACCTCAAGAGTCGTGGCTTCGACAACGCTGGCCTGTATGACCCCGAAGGTGTCGGCGGCACCCACGTGATGTACGTGCTGCACCACGCCGACACGCCGAAGTTGTATGCCGGCCTGCCGAACGCTCCGACCATCAGTCCGCTGGTGGAGTTGTGGAAAGGCGTGAGTAAACCGTTGGGCTTGCTGGCCATGGGCTTGGCCGTGCTGGCCGGGTTCTTCCACTATGTGCGGGTCGGGCCGCAACTGGTCGAGGAGGATGAACTCCCGTCCACTGTCGATCCTGCAGTGCATGAAGTCGATCCGTCGGTACACACCTTTGATCCGCGCGGGGAGGACAGACCATGATCCGCAGACAGATCCTGCGCTACACCTCGAACCAGCGCACCAATCACTGGCTGGTGGCGATCTTTTTCTTCATGACGGCACTGTCGGGGCTGGCGTTGTTCCACCCGGCGCTGTTCTGGCTCAGCAACCTGTTTGGCGGCGGCCCGTGGACGCGCATCCTGCATCCGTTCATGGGCGTGGTGATGTTCGTCCTGTTTCTGGGATTGGTGATTCAATTCTTCCGGGCGAACTTCTTTATCACCAACGATCGGCTGTGGCTGAGGCGTGTCGGGCGGGTGATCAAGAATGAGGAGGAGGGCGTGCCGCCCATCGGCAAATACAACCCGGGGCAGAAGCTGCTGTTCTGGACATTGCTGCTGTGCATGCTGGTATTGCTGTTCAGCGGGTTGGTGATCTGGCGTGCGTACTTCAGCGATTACTTCGGCATCACCAGCATCCGCTGGGCCATGCTGCTGCATGCGTTGGCCGGTTTTGTGCTGGTGCTGAGCATCATCGTGCACATCTACGCCGGCATCTGGATCAAGGGTTCGGTCAGCGCCATGACGCATGGCTGGGTCAGTCGCGCCTGGGCGAGGAAACACCATGAACTCTGGTACCGCGAAGTGACTCGCGACGAGCACCCCGAACGGCCGATCAGCAAAAAAGGATAACCCCTTGGCGACGATTCTTGAGCCTGGCGAGATCGAAGCGGCGGCGAGTTCTCCGCCGTTTCTGCACCTGCCACCGAAAAACCTGTTCACCTTGCGCGCCTTGCGCCTGGAGCGTCTGGTCGACGGCCATCCACTGGCCGATTACCTGCGGCTGATGACCGGGCTTTGCCACGTGCAGCAGGGTCTGATGGACGATCCACCCGTGGCCGCCATGCCCGATGCCGAACACCTGCGAGTGTGCCAGCAACACGGCTTGCCGCCGTTCGCCGCTGACAGTCTGGTGCGCGAAGGCCATTGGCTGCCGTACCTCGAAGCCCTGTTGCAGCGTTACCAGCCACCGCCGCAACCTGCCGTGGAAAAAGCCGTGGCGACCTTGCGCAGCGCCAACGTCGGGCAACTCAAAGCCTGGGCGATTGCGCTGGTCAGCGGCCAGTTCACTTTGCTGCCCGCCGCCGTGGTGCCGTTTCTCGGCGCGGCGTTACAGGTGGCCTGGAGTGATTGGTTGCTGAGTACAGCGGACCTTGCGCTGAAACCCGGCGACAGTCTCAGCCAGTGCCCGGCCTGTGGTTCGCCGGCCATGGCCGGCGTGATTCGCCATCGCGGCAAGTACAACGGCTTGCGGTATCTGGTGTGCTCGCTGTGTGCCTGCGAATGGCATGTGGTGCGGGTCAAATGCGTGTATTGCGAACAAAGCAAAGGCCTTGAATACGTCAGCCTCGATGACGACCGCCACGCCGCCAATCAGGCCCCCATACGCGCGGAGGTCTGCCCTGGCTGCCGCAGCTACCTGAAACTGCTTTACCTGGAAAACGACGCCGAGGCCGAAGCGCTCTCGACGGACCTGACCAGCCTGCTGCTGGACATGCGTCTGGAGCAGGAAGGCTACCAGCGTCCGGCGCCTAATCTGTTGCTGGCACCGGGAGGTGACTGAGCTCCCCCTTTGAGCTCTTCCTTTAAACTCAGCGGCTACACTCAGGCGCTACGGTCATTCGTATTCAGGAGCGCCTGATGTCCAACAGACCCGCCAGCCAGGCGCTGCGGCTGCCTTCCATCGACAGTCTGTTGCGCCATCCCGCCTGCCAACCACTGGCCGAGCGTTATGGGCGTGACGCATTGTTGGCCAATCTGCGCCAATTGCTCGATGACTTGCGTGAACAGGTGCTTTCAGGGCAACTCGACGCCATTGAAATCGCGCCTGAAGCGTTAGCGGGCAGGGCGGGTGAACGCTTGGCCACTCAGCATCGCAGCAACGTGCGCCGTGTGTTCAATCTCACTGGCACGGTGCTGCACACCAATCTGGGGCGAGCGTTGTTGCCGGAGGAAGCCATCGACGCAGTGCAGAGGGCGGCCCGTTATCCGCTGAATCTGGAATTCGACCTGCACAGCGGCAAGCGCGGCGACCGTGATGACCTGATCGAAGGCCTGATCCGCGAGCTGACCGGCGCCGAGGCGGTGACGGTGGTCAACAACAACGCCGCTGCGGTGTTGCTGACGCTCAACAGCCTGGGCGCGCGCAAGGAAGGCATCATTTCCCGGGGCGAATTGATCGAGATTGGCGGCGCCTTCCGCATTCCCGACATCATGGCCAGAGCCGGGGTCAGGCTCCACGAAGTCGGCACCACCAATCGCACCCATGCCCGCGATTACGAGGCGGCCATCGGCCCCCGTAGCGGCTTGGTGATGCGCGTCCATGCGAGCAACTACAACATCGAAGGCTTCACCGCTCGGGTGCCGACCGCCGAGTTGGCGCAACTTGCACATAAACACGGTTTGCCATTGCTTGAAGACCTCGGCAGCGGCAGCCTGCTGGATCTTACGCGCTGGGGCTTGCCCGCCGAACCGACGGTGCGCCAGGCGCTGAGCGATGGCGCGGACATCGTCACCTTCAGTGGCGACAAACTACTGGGTGGCCCCCAGGCCGGGTTGATTGTCGGCCGCAAAGACCTGATCGAGAAGATCAAGAAGAATCCACTCAAACGCGCCTTGCGGGTCGACAAACTGACCCTGGCCGCCCTCGAAGCGGTGTTGGGTCTGTACCGCGATCCTGATCGACTGGCCGAGCGGCTGCCGAGTTTGCGCCTGCTGACCCGACCCCAGGCGGATATCCTCGCCCAGGCTGAGCGCCTGCAACCCTCGCTGGCCAAAGTCCTGGGCGATGGCTGGAGCGTCAGCGCAGTACCGGCGCTGGGCATGATTGGCAGCGGCAGCCAACCGGTGGCGCGCTTGCCGAGTGCGGCTTTGTGCCTGCGACCGCACGCGTCCAAACGTCTTCGCGGACGGCAGCTGCACGATCTGGAAGCGGCCCTGCGTGCATTGCCGATTCCGGTGCTCGGGCGCATTGATGACGATGCGCTGTGGCTGGATCTGCGGCAACTGGACGATGAGCCGGCGTGGCTGGCTCAACTCGATCAAATTGCAGGAGCCGTAGAGTGATCGTCGGCACCGCAGGGCACATCGACCACGGCAAGACTTCCTTGCTCCAGGCACTGACCGGCCAGGCCGGCGACCGTCGCCGGGAAGAACGTGAACGCGGCATGACCATCGACCTCGGCTACCTTTACGCGGCGCTGGAACCGCAAGCGGCCCTGACCGGTTTTATCGACGTGCCCGGTCATGAGCGCTTCACCCACAACATGCTGGCGGGCGCTCAGGGCATTGATCTGGTGTTGCTGGTGGTCGCGGCCGACGATGGCGTCATGCCCCAGACCCGCGAACACCTGGCCATCGTTGAACTGCTGGGCATCCCTCGGGCGCTGGTGGCGATCACCAAATGCGACCGCGTCGAACCGTCCAGAGTGCAAGTCGTTCGCGAACAGATCCAGACATTGCTGGCCCCGGGGCCTTATGCAACCGCGCCGCAGATTGCGCTGTCGAGTGTGACCGGGGAGGGCGTTGAGACGCTGCGACAAGCCTTGCTTACGGCGCAACGTGAAGTCCTTCAACGCAACACCACCGGCGGTTTCCGCCTGGCGATTGATCGTGCCTTCAGCGTGGCCGGCGTCGGCATTGTGGTGACTGGCACTGCGTTGTCCGGCCTGGTGGCGGTGGGCGATACGCTGGCACTCGGCCCGCAGGGCAAACTCGTGCGCGTGCGCGGCCTGCATGCGCAGAATCAGGCTGCCGAGATTGCAATGGCCGGACAGCGAGTCGCATTGAACCTGAGTGCCGAACGCTTGGCCCTGGAGCAGATTCATCGCGGCCACTGGTTGCTGGCCGAGTGGCTGTACGCGCCGACCCAGCGAGTGGATGTCGACCTGCAATTGTTAGCCAGCGAAGCCAAAGCCTTCGAGCACTTTCAACCCGTGCACGTTCACGTGGGGACTCAAGACGTGACCGGGCGGGTGGCATTGCTGGAAGGCTCCAGCCTGGCGCCGGGTGAACGGATGTTCGCGCAACTGCTGTTGAATGCGCCTGTGCAGGCCGTTAAGGGCGATCCGATGATCCTGCGTGATCAGAGCGCCCAACGCACCCTCGGGGGCGCGCGGGTGCTCGACCCGTTTGCTCCGACCCGACAACGCCGAAGCCCCGAGCGACTGGCGCAGCTCCACGCCCTCGCCACAGGCAATCAGTTGGAAGACAGCCTGCCGGCATTATTGGCCAACAGCGACACCGGGCTCGACCCACAGCGTCTGGAACGTCAGTTCAATCGCCCCCGCAACACGTGGGTTTTGCCTGAGGACGTGCGCCTGATCGACACCCGCCAAGGCCCGTTGCTGTTCAGTGCCGCCCGCTGGGAAGCACTGAAAGTACCGTTGCTGGAACACCTCGCACATTTTCACCAGCTGGAACCGGATCAAATGGGCCCGGACCGGGATCGCCTGCGGCGGTTCACCGGCACCGCGCTGGATCGTGCGACGTTCATCAGTCTGCTCGACGAATTACTCGCCAGCGGTGCCATTGCCGCCAGCGGGCCATGGTTGCATTTGCCCGATCATCAAGTGCGTTTGAGCGAAGACGACGAAGCCCTGTGGCAACACTTGCAACCGTTGTTCGAACAGGCTGGTTTTGATCCGCCGTGGGTGCGCGACCTGGGCCATGACGAGGCGGCCGTGCGCTTGCTGCTGTGCAAAATGGCGAGGTTGGGACTGGTGCATCAAGTCGTCCGTGACCTGTTCTACACCGACACGATGATCCGCCGATTGGCGGCTATGCTTGTGCAACTGGCCGCGCAAAACCCGGTGATTCAGGTCACGGCGTTTCGTGATGCAGTGGGCCTGGGGCGCAAGCGCAGCATCCAGATTCTCGAATACTTCGACCGGATCGGCCTGACGCGACGGTTTGGCGACAAGCGCCATATCCGCCTCGACAATGCCTTGGCCCAACGCACCGATCACTGATTTCAAGGAAGGCAATCGCGCCCGGTGGCGCGGCCGGGCTTCAAACCCGGTTGGGGACGGCATCCGTTCCCGGGCAGGTTCGACTCCGGCTGCCTTCCGCCATTTTTGTCAAAAGTGCCCGAAGGTCAACGGGTACTGGATAACGACGTAGATCCTGTCGATATCATCGCCGGCCTGTGCGCTGTTGGCGCGATGCGACACATGGGACAGTTGCAGGGACAAGCCCTTCGCCGATCCCGATTGCACGATGTAGCGCAGGTCTATGTCCCGCTCCCAATGCCGTCCGCCGTCCCCTTGTTGAGGGACGTACTCACCGAGCGTCTCGTCGAACGGGTTGTAGGCTCCACCCTTGGGCGCATGGGTGCCGTCGATCTGGCTGCCTTTCACATAACGGGTCATGAAGTTCAGCCCGGGAATCCCGTAGGGGCCAAGGTCAAGGTCATAGCGTGCTTGCCAGGAACGTTCATGGGCGCCGTTGAAGTCCGCGTACTTGATCGAGTTGGCGAGGTAGATGGAGTCGCCACCGACGAAATCGAAGGGCGTGTCGCCATTGATTTTTTGATAAGCCAGCGTAAACGCGTGGGCGTCGTGAGTGTATTTGCCCGACAGGCTGAATGCCGTGTTGTCGATGGCGCCGGCCAACGCCTGGCCGGTGTCCTGCGTGTGATAGACATTGGCATCGAGGAACATGCCGGATTGTTTCAGGTGCAGGTTGCCGTAGTACTGATGCCAGGTGTCGGTCAGCTCGGAAGCGTAGAGCGCTCCGCCGACGGGACTCTGGGTGAACAGGTCAGCGCCGAGAAACGAGATACCACCCGCCTCGGTGTTGGCGCCGTAGCCGTAAAAGTCGTCCTTGCTCGAAGAACTGTCCTGGTTCTTGAACGCGGTGAAGTGACCGGCCACCAGATTCATACCGTCGATTTCACGGCTGTTGAGCAAAAAACCTGTGGCGTACTCCGGTTGCAGGCGTTTGTCTGCGGTGTCGAACACCGGGGTTTCCACCATCATTTCACCGAAGGCCACTGTGGTTCGGGAGGCCTTGATTTTCAACGCCGCGCCGCCGCTGGAGTAGTTGTCTTCACTGCGGCCATCAGCATCCACGGGTAGCAGTCCTGTCCCGGAATGGCCCTTGCCGCCATCGAGCTTGAGCCCCAGAAACCCATGGGCATCCAGGCCAAATCCAAATGTACCGGGTGTGAATCCGGATTCAAAAGCACCGATAAAGCCTTGAGCCCACTCCTGTTTATAGTTTTTTCCCGCAGGCGAGGGTGACCGATAGTCACTGTTGAGGTAGAAATTTCGACTGAGCACCGACAACGATGCACCGTCCAGAAAGCCCTGGGGGGGTTGCGTCGATTCGTCAGCCAGAGCTGCCCCGGCCGAGCCCGCGAACAGCACTGACACCCAGAACGGCAGCGCGAGTTTCAGGTCTTGCGCGCAAAGCTTCATGGCTTATTCATCACGTGGACAGCGACTCCAGAATGTCTGAAGTCGCTTGTTTTTAGACGGCGCTTAATGGCCTTCCGAGGCACCGAACATGGTCTTGGCATAGATCAGGCCCAGACCGTAGGCACCGCCATTGGCAATCGAGGTTTTCACGGTTTCTTCGTAAGTCTCGCTGCGAGCCCAGTCACGCTGCAGTTCAAGCAGGTATTGCAGGGATGTCATGGGGCGGGCACCGAGCTGGATCATGCGCTGCATCGCCATTTCATGGGCTTCGGTGGTGACGTCGCCGCAGGCATCGGCAATCACGTAAACTTCGAAACCCTGGTCGATGGCCGACAGTGCCGGACCCACGATGCACACAGAGGTCCACAGACCGGCGAGGACGATTTTCTGTTTGCCGAACGCGTTGACTTCGACGGCAATGCGCTCGTCTTCCCAGGTGTTCATGCTGGTACGGTCGATGACGTTGTGTTCCGGGAACACTGACTTGATTTCGTCGAAGATCGGCCCGGAAAAGCTCTTCTCGGCGACGGTAGTCAGGATGGTCGAAACCTTGAAGCCCCGCGCGGCCTTGGCCACAAGTGCAGCGTTGTTGCGCAGGGTGACGGCGTCAATTGACTTGGTCGCAAAGGACATCTGCGACTGGTGATCGATCATGATCAGGGTGTGGTCGGACGGGGTCAGCAGGGTTTTGCCGGGAACAGCTTTTGCGAGGGCCATGGTGATGTCCTTACGGGTGAGTGAGGAGGCCATGGTTGCGTAGATTCAGGCGGGGATATTGAGCCGATGTGCTGTGTTTTGGTTTTTTTACGAGGACCCTGAAGGGCGGCCCCGCGCGCTGTCGGTAAAGGCGCGGGGCTGTTTGTCACTGCATCACATAACGACCAGGCGCCGACTCAATGGCCGGATATTGCGCGTTACCGGTATGCAGCACCGAGGGCTGGCGTTCGCCGGACTGTTCAGCCAGCCAGACGAACCAGTCATTCCACCAGCTACCGGAATGTTGCTGGGCGTTCTTGAACCAGGTTTCCGGGTTCTTGGTGACCCGGTTGTTGGTCCAGTAGTGGCGTTTTTCCTTGGCCGGCGGGTTGATCACCCCGGCGATATGCCCCGAAGCGCCCAAGACAAAACGCTTGGTCCCGGAGAGCAACTCGGTGCTGGCGTAAGCGCTTCTCCACGGCACGATGTGATCGTCATGGGTGGCGAGGATGTACGCCGGAGCATCGATGGCGCGCAGGTCCAGCTTGACCCCGCAACAGTCCAGCTCACCGGATTTCAGGTCGTTCTGCAGATAGGTGTGGCGCAAATACCAGCAGTACATCGGGCCCGGGAGGTTGGTGCTGTCGTTGTTCCAGAACAGCAGGTCAAGGGGGATCGGTTTCTGGCCCTTGAGGTATTTGTCGACGTTGTAGTTCCACCACAAATCGTTGGGGCGCAGCAGCGAGAAGGTATTGCCCATGTCCTCGCCCTTGAACAGGCCGACGGGGCCATCCAGGCCGCCGATGGTGCGCTCGCGGTAGGCCACCAATTGTTCGTCGACGAAGATGTCGATGGGGCCGGTATCGAGGTAGTCGAGGAAGGTGGTCAACAGGCTCACGCTGCCAATCTCGCGGTCGCCGCGCGCCGCGAGGACGGCCAGCGCCGAACTCAACAAGGTGCCGCCGATGCAGAAGCCGACGCAATTGGGCCGCTGTTCGCCGCTGATCTCGCGGGTCACTTGCAGGCCTTTGATGATGCCGGTTTCGATCAGGTCATCCCAGGTGGTGCCGGCGTGTTCCTGGTCGAAGTTGCGCCACGACATCAGAAACACCGGGTGCCCTTGTTTCAACAGATGGGCAACCATCGAGTTGTCCGGGCGCAGGTCGAGAATGTAGTACTTGTTGATGGACGGCGGCACGACAAACACCGGGCGCCGGTACTGGGTTTCGCTTTGCGGGTAATACTGAATCAGCTGGAAGAGTTCGTTCTCGAACACCACTTCGCCGGGGGTGTTGGCGAGGTCGACACCGACTTTGAAGGCACCGGCGTCGCACTGACGCATCTTGCCTTCTTGCAGGTCGCTGGCCAGGTGCAACAGGCCGGTGAGGAGGCTGCTTCCCTGGGTATCGACGACACGTTGCAGTGCATCGGGATTACTCGCCAGAAAGTTGCTGGGCGCGCCAGCGGCGATGGCTTGTTCCACCAGATAGAGCAGGCGCTGGCGCGGTTTTTTGTCCGGGATCGCCAACTTGTCCAGCAGCTTCAGCAGAAACCCTGCGTTGAGCAGATAAAAGGCGGCGAGGGAGCCGAACAGGGGCTGGCTCCAGTTGCCGCTGGCAAAACGTCGATCGTCGAAGCTGAATGGCTGACCGGTCAGCAGTTGCTGGCCGAGTTCGCCCCATTGCTGTTGGTAGTCCGATTGAAGGCTGTCCAGGGTGCCGCGCGGCAGGTCAAACCACTCGTTGTATTCCTGGCCGGTAAACCACGGATTGCTACTGACCCACATACGTAGTTGTTGCACTGCAAAGGAGGCAATGAACGGAACCTGGCCTGACCAGAAGGTGTTGAAGGTATGCGCGTTATTGTCCATGGAACTCCTCGCCCACATCAGTAAACCGGGCAGAAAAAAAACCGCGGCGCCGGACTTCGGCGCCGCGTCAGCAACTTAAGCAAACACTCCTGTGTTTCTAGCGCTCGATGACCAGGGCGACACCCTGGCCGCCACCGATGCACAACGTGGCCAGGCCTTTTTTGCCGTCGCGACGAATCAGCTCGTGCAACAGCGACACCAGAATCCGCGCGCCCGATGCACCGATCGGATGACCGAGTGCAATCGCGCCGCCGTTAACGTTGACTTTGCTGGTGTCCCAACCCAGTTCCTTGCCGACGGCCAGTGATTGCGCGGCGAACGCTTCATTGGCTTCGATCAGGTCGAGGTCGTCCAGGCTCCAGCCGGCTTTGGTCAATGCCAAACGGGTGGCTGGCACCGGGCCGATGCCCATGATCGACGGGTCCACGCCAGCACTGGCGTAAGCCTTGATGCGTGCCAGAACCGGCAAGCCGAGGGCCTGGGCCTTGGCGGCGCTGGCCAGCAACAGTACGGCGGCGCCGTCGTTGAGGGTCGACGAGTTACCGGCGGTCACGCTGCCGTTTTTCTGGAACGCGGGTTTGAGGTTGCCCAGCGCCTGCAGTGTGCTGTCTGGACGCGGCTGTTCATCAGTGTCGAAGACCAGCGGCTCACCCTTGCGCTGAGGGATCAGGATCGGGGTGATTTCACGCTTGAAGTAGCCCGCTTCGATGGCAGCAGCGGCTTTCTGTTGCGAGGCCGCGGCGAAAGCGTCCTGGTCTTCGCGACTCAGTTCGTACTTCTGCGCCAGGTTCTCTGCGGTGATGCCCATGTGGTAGTCGTTGAAGGCGTCCCACAAACCGTCCTGAATCACGCTGTCTTGCAGTTGCGCATGACCCAGACGCAAACCGGTGCGGGTCTTGGGTAGAACATACGGCGCCAGGCTCATGTTTTCCTGGCCGCCGGCAATGATGAGTTCGGCGTCGCCGCAACGGATGGCCTGGACCGCCAGCTGGACAGCCTTGAGGCCCGAGCCGCAGACCTTGTTCAGGGTCAGGGCAGGGGTGGTATGGGGCAGACCGGCCTTGATCGCCGTCTGGCGTGCCGGGTTTTGCCCCGAGCCCGCGGTGAGTACCTGGCCGAGGATCACTTCATCGATCTGCGAGCCGTCCAGACCGGTCTCTTCCAGCAAACGGCGAATGACTGCGGCGCCCAGCTCGGTGGCTGGAATCGCGGACAAGGCACCTTGAAAACTGCCAATGGCGGTACGAGTAGCGGCAACGATTACGACTTCGTTCATGCGTGACCTCATTAAAATTTTGTCGAGCGAAAGCAGGGCATCCATGCCCTGACAGGTCTACTGCATGTTCATGCCGCCGTTGACCGAGAAGTCGGCCCCGGTGCTATAGGCCGATTCATCGGACGCCAGCCAGGCCACGATGGAGGCGATTTCTTCAGGTTGGCCGAGACGCCCGACCGGTGTGGCCGCGATCATGGTGTCGAGAATGTCCGGGCGGATGGCCGCGGTCATGCTGGTCTGGATGTAGCCTGGGGACACGGTGTTGACGGTCACGCCCTTGCCGGACACTTCCCGGGCCAGTGCCATGGTGAAACCATGGATGCCGGCTTTGGCCGCGCTGTAGTTGGTCTGGCCGAACTGGCCGCGCTGACCGTTGATCGAGGAGATGTTGATGACCCGTCCCCAACCCTTGGCCAACATCCCTTCAATCACCTGTTTAGTGGTGTTGAACAGACCGCTCAGGTTGGTGCCGATGACCGCGTTCCAGTCTTCGGGCGTCAGTTTGCGAAAGGACGCATCACGCGTGATCCCGGCGTTGTTGACCAATACATCGATCGGGCCGAATTGCTCACGTGCCATCTCGAACGCTTTGCGCGTTGATTCCCAATCGGTGATGTCGCCGTAGATGCATTCGAATTGATAACCCGCCTCCAGTTGGCTCGCCATCCATTCTTTCTTGCGGGCGGAATCTGAGCTGCAGCCCACGATGACCTTGAATCCTTCCTTGTACAGGCGTTGGCTTATCGCAGTGCCAATCCCACCCATACCACCCGTGACCAACGCAATACGACCAAGCGACTTCATATGCTTTCTTCCTTTTTGTATTTTGCGTTGCAAGATGGGGGATTGTTCGGCATTGACGGGGTGTGCGGAAGTGTTGAGAGGTGACGGTCTGGTGTCCAACGGTGCCATGCCTGAAATGAAACTGAACTTTCTGTCGTCGCCTCGACGCGTTCTTGTAGCAGCTGCCGAGGCTGCGTTCGGCTGCGAAGCAGTCGTAAAACCGGACACCGTGGTCTTTCAGCCAAACCGCGTATGCAGGATTGCGAGGACTCCGTCCTCGGACGCAGCCTCGCGGGCTCGGCAGCTGCTACAGGTGAGCGGCGAGGCGACGACTGGCCTGAAATAGTGGCTAAAAGTGAGGATTACCTATACTGGGATCAATATTGGCAACGAAACAACCCGTTAGAATTTTGATTTATCGCAGATCAGTCATGGCTCCGGACAGGATGTTCGGCTCCACAGGTCATTGAGGACGCCATGTATAGAATGAGTTCAGGCTATGCCAGCGTGCTGGTAAATACGCTCTTGGCTCAAGGACTGGATGTTGCCAGTCTGTGCCAGGAGGCTGAACTAGACATGAAACTCGCGAACAAACCAGGAGCGTTTTGCGAGCGAAGGGCTATCTATCGACTATGGGATCTGGCCGCTCAGGCCTCGGGGGATCTGGACATTGGCTTGAGGGCCTATGGAAGTTTCCACCCTGGCAGCTTTCAGATCGTCGGCTACACCATGATGTCCAGCCTGAATCTGAAAAAAGCCCTTGAACGACTGGTCCGTTTCAGTCCGTTGATTGGCACCGGATTCAGCCTTTTCTTTACATCGGAACAGCAGAATTACCGACTTTCCGGCTTCGATCATCAACAAAAAGGCTCGGTCAAACCTCGCCAATACACCGATGCAGCGCTGGCTTCATTGCTGGGTTTCTGCCGCAAGCTGGCGGGCGGCAACGCACCGCAACCCTTGAGCGTGGGATTCACCTATCCCGAACCTGAAGACACCTCCGAGCATCGTCGGCTGTTTGGCTGCGACCTGCATTTCGACGCGCCTTACGACAGCATTTTGTTTGACGGTCAGGAACTGATGCGTCCGTTGAGCATGGCCAATGAAGCGTTGGCCGTGCTGCATGACAGTTTTGCGGAGGCTCAACTGGACCTGCTGTTTGGTTTTTGCATCGTCAGCAGAATTCGCGCGCTGATTACCGAGCGTTTGAGTCAGGACCATGGACAGTGCGACATGGAGTCGATCGCGGCAGCATTGAACATCAGCAAGCGGACGCTGCAACGCGCGCTGGAAAAGGAAGGGACGCAATTCAAGGACGTGCAGAACGCGGTGCGCCGGCAATTGGCCGATTTCTACCTGCGCCATTCTCACTTCAACATGAAGCATGTCGCGTATCTCCTTGGTTTTCATGATCACAGCAGTTTCAACAAAGCCTGCAGCCGCTGGTTTGGCATGACGCCCGGCCAGTATCGGGCCGATGAATCGTTTGAAATCAAGGAGGCCGCGTCGGTCTGACGCGGTCCTCGTCGGCGTTTAACGTTATTTCACCGGAGGTTTTTTCACGCCTTTCTTGCCCTTGGCAGGTTTGCGCACTGGACTCGCAACCTTGGCGATGGGGTCTGGGGTCACTGCGGGTATTTTCTGCTTGATTGGCTCAGGAGTTACTGCTGGGGCTTGCTGTTTGATCGGCTCTGGGGCTACCACCGGGGCTTGCTGTTTGATTGGCTCTGGGGCTACCACCGGGGCTTTTTGCTTGATTGGCTCTGGGGTTACCGCCGGGATTTTTTGCTTGATTGGCTCTGGGGCTACCACCGGGACTTTCTCTTCGATGGCATCGGCTTCACCGGGTGGCTGGGTCAGGCTGAAACCTGGCAGCGGCACGTCAAGCAGCGTGTGCAGCTCACGCCAGAAGAGGTTGTCTGCGCCGCTGGTCAGCAATTCCGGCAGCAAATTGGCGACGGCCGCCAACACTTGCTGGCGTTCTTCGACCTCGACAAGCATCAAGGGCAGGCTGTGCAGGCTTTCTTGCGGATGGGTAGCGACCAGCAGTTTTTGCAGGCGCAGGGTTTCGCGCAAATCAAGCGGCTCGGCACTGTAGTCCTGAAGCAACACTTGCAGTTGCAGGATCAATTTTTCGACGCTTTCCTTGCCCGGCTCGTCGCTGTCGCGGCCCAACAGGAACAGGATCCGTATCAAGGCTTCCATCAGGCCGCCAAGGGGCAGGGCATCCTGCAAGCGCTCGATCAAAACCTTGTCGTGCTGCTCGGCATGTTCCTGCAGATTTCGCCCGGGTGCATTGCCGGTAAGGCTGTTGAGTACGCCATACACGCCGTAGAAACACATTTCCTGAGCCGCATCGCGCAGATCCCGATAGCCGTTCAAAGTGTCCTGCACCTGGTTGGAAAACAGTTCCTGCCAGACCAGCAACGGGTTGGTCTGGCTGGCGGGGTGACGATCCTTGTTCACTTGGGCGGCACTGCCTGCCAGCCACCAGAGCGCCGGGTTCAAACTGCTCCAGGCCACCTGCTGCTGATGGAAAGGGTGGGCCCGGCGCAGCATTTCGGCGCTCGGTTCGTTGATCAGCTGACGCAACCACGGACGTATGAATTCGTCGTACACACTGTTGTTGATATCGGACGCACGCTGGACCAGCGCAAATTCGCGATCGTCATCGCGGGGCGGCTGCACCTGGCCATGGATGTCGGCGATACGCCGGCGTTCGAAACGCACGGCATACGGCGTCGCCGAATGCTCCGGCAGGTCTTCGATCAGCATTTCATACAGCCCGGCTGACAGCGCATTGATCGCATCGACCGCACCGAGCAACTCACGGTGCTCGCGACGCGCCACGTCACCGGACACGAAGATGCCCAGGTGACCGATGCTCGCGTGTCGCAGGTAAACGATGGTGCGTCCGGCGTTTTGCAACGCGAGATCGCTGGGATACACATCGGTGATCCAGTCCAGTGCCTGCTGCGGGGAGGTGATGTTGTCACCGTACGAACAGAACACCACCACCGGCACTTCGATCAGCTTGAGGTCAAGCCCGCTGCTCTTGCGGCCCAGGCCACCGGACAGCCGATTGCCGATGAACAGGTCGTCGACAATCATCTCGATCTCTTCGCCATTGAGCAGGGTCGGGCTGCCCCACCAGCGTTCGAAATCCAGAAAGCGGGCGGCCTCGCTGTCGACTTCGCTGAACAAGTGGTAGTACTTGCCCCACCAGGTGTTGGCCGGGTCCAGGTTTTCGAAATTGCTGACCAGCCAGGTGCCGTCGAAACGGTCATTGCCCAGGTCGCTTCCCAGGCGTGCCATCCAGCCACCGCCCAGCAAACCGCCGGTGTAGCGCATCGGATTGCGACCATTGACGCCGGCCCAGTACGACAACGGCGCACCGTTGACGATGATCAGCCCCGGCAGCTCCGGACGGGTGGCCGCGAGGCCCATTAACGCCCAGCCCGCCTGGCAGTTGCCGATGACCACGGGTTTGCTGCTGTCGGGATGTCGGGCGCTGACGACTTCGATGAACCGCGCCTGGGCTTCGGTGATATCGGCGAGGGTTTGCCCAGGGCGGGGCGAATGACTGAAGGAGATGAAGTAGGTGGGGTGGCCGGCTCTCAGGCTTTCACCGATGACCGAATCCTGTTTGAAACCGCCGATGCCCGAGCCGTGACCGCCGCGGGGGTCGATGATGATCACCGGCTGTTTTTTGCTGTCGATCTGTTGACCGGGGCCGCCGAGGATTTGCAACAACGAATAGTTGACCGGGCGGGGCAGGTCTTCACCGGCGACCAGCGTTTCATGATTGAACTTGAGCAGCAGCGGATACCCGGCGCGTTCGTGGGCCAGGGTGTTGTCGCCGCGCTGACGCAAGGTGTCCCAGAACAACACGCTGCGTTGGCCGAGGTCCGTGAAGTATTCCTGCCAGTCAGCAGGCGTTGGCTGTCGGAGTTGCCCAAGGCTTAAAGGCGCGAAGGTTTTTGCCTGGCGCTTCTGCATGGCGTCGAGGACGTTGCGGGTATTGAGGCGTTGCAGATGATTCAGGTGTTCGAACAAGCCGGCGGGTTCGGAGAACTCTTCATCTTGCAGCGCAATATTTAATTCCTGACCCATCGTGATCTCCTGACGCTGTGCATGGGAACCGGCCCATCAGACCCCTTTAGTTAAAGAGGGCTAGCCTGGCCATTCGATGAGCAGGAGTTTACAGCTAACAAGGAGGGCTTTAGCAAAGTTTATTTTGCACCGCACAAAAATAGACGTTGCCAAATAGTTTTGTGCACTGCAATATCAAGGCTAACGCGATGACTGGCCGGATCGCTATCGCGTCCTCTGGTCCATCAGGGCCTTCCAGTACCAGGAGATTCAAGCATGTCTTTTTTCAATTCGGAAAAACTGCAAGCCGCCCAGAAAGCCAACCTCGACCTTTTGCAGCAAATCAGCGGCAAAGTCTTCGCCAGCGTTGAACAGCTCAGCCAGCTGCAGTTTAAGGCCCTGCGTGACACCTCCGAAGAGCAGTTCGAAGGTGTTCGCAAACTGCTGGCCGTCCGTGATCCACAAGGTTTCGCCGAGCTGCAGGCTTCTTTCACCCAGCCGAGCGCGCAGACCGAACGTCTGGCCGAATTCAATCGTCAGGTTCAAGCACTGATCGTCGGTACCCAGTCGGACATCGCCAAATTGACCTCGAGCCAGGTCGAAGCGGGCACCCAACAGGTGCAAGAGTTCGTTGAAACCATCAGCAAGAATGCACCAGCCGGCTCCGAGCCTGTTGTGGCAGCGTTCAAGTCGGGTCTGGCAAATGTCGGTACAGCATTTGAAAGCGCACAGAAAGCCGTGAAACAGGCTTCCGAAGCCGCTCAAAGCAATTTCGAAGCAGCCACTGCCGCAGCCGCAAAAGCTGCGCCGCAAGCAAGCGCCAAGGCTACCAGCGGTAACAAGTAAGTCACATTAGATCAGCGGCACCAATGGCGATGGGTTCATTCCCCATCGCCATTTTTTTTCGGCCCGTTTTTGGTATCCGGCTTGCCGCCGAACATGCCAAACAGGTTCTGGGTGTTCAGGTACAGCGCCTTCGACTGGTCGACATACTGGCGCATCAGGTCCTGCATCACCGGGGCCTGTTGATGCATGAAGTCGCTCCAGGCCTCGGACGACTGCGCGCCGGTCTGGGACTGAACGTCGATTACTGTCTGAATGCTCTTGTCCAGGTAACTGCCGAGTACGCCCTGATAAGGTCCGTAGAACTGGATAATCCCCATCAGCATTTCGGTAGTGAAGATGGGCTCACCGCCGCTTTCGGCGTCCAGAATCACTTGCAGCAGGATGCTGCGCGTCAGATCCTCGCCGCTCTTGGCATCGACCACCTGAAAGGCAATTTTGTCGACCACCAACTGGCGTATGTCCGCCAGCGTCAAATGACTGCTGGTATGGGTGTCATACAGTCGGCGGTTGGGGTATTTCTTGATCAGGCGGGGGGTGGTATCAGTCATGCGGGGCGTCTCGCGGCGGGCCTGGTTTGCAGGCATCTTAACCTACAATCATCATTGGTGTTTTTGAGGCCGCCTTCGCGAGCAGGCTCGCTCCCACACTTGACCGAGTCTCCCATGAGAATGCGGTTAAATGTGGGAGCGAGCCTGCTCGCGAAGAGGCCCGCCATCACAGCACAAATTCAGCAGCAAAAAGGAGACTGCGCCGTCAAGCGAGTCCCCCTTTGTGCAACCAGAACTGACTTACCAGATCGGCAGGGTGTAGCTGACGATCAGGCGGTTTTCATCCAGGTCGCTGCCGAAGTTGGTCGAGCGAACCGTCGCGTTACGCCATTTCACCCCGACATTCTTCAGCGGCCCGCTCTGCACGACATAGCCAATGTCGGTATCACGTTCCCATTCCTTGCCTTCTGGGCGGTTACCGCCCAGATCGATATTGTCGCCGGTGAGGTATCGGGTCATGAAGGTCAGGCCCGGAACGCCGATGGCCGCAAAGTTGTAGTCGTAGCGAGCCTGCCAGGATTTTTCGTCTTTGCTGGCGAAGTCGCCGATCTGTACGAAGTTCACCAGGAAGGCATCGGTGCCGTTGATGTAGGCGTAGCCCGTGTCGCCGCTCATGCCTTGATAACCCAGGCCCAACGCATGCCCGCCGAGGTTATAGGTGAACATCGCGCCAATGGCGTTGTTATCGACATTGCTGCCGCCATCATCCGTTGAACGGGCAAAGCGCAGATCCGTCTTCAGCGACTGCCCCGTCGTCACCGGCAACACGTAGGTCAGGTTGACCAGGTGCTGGCTGTAGAAATTGTCGAGGTGACCGTAGCTGTAGCCAGTGGCGAGGTTACTGGTCCATTTATAGTTCAGGCTGGCGAAATCAAAGCTGTCGCTAGTGAGATGACGTGTGGTGATGCCCTTGGCGCCAGTGCGGGTGATGCCCATGTCCTCGTAATCCGAGGAGTCGCGCTGATTGACCTGCGTCAGTCGCCCGGCATCCACCGTCAGGCCTTCGAGTTCCAGCGACGTCAACTGACCGCCCTTGAAGGTTTGTGGCAACAGCCGTGAATCGTTGGCCAGTACCGTCGGCAATTTCGGCAGCAGTGTGCCGAGTTTCAGTGTGCTTTTCGAGGCACGCACTTTGGCGGTCAGGCCCAGTTCACCGTACTCGTCCTGCGCACCTTTGCTCGTGTCGCTGTGACGTTTGAGCAGGCCGGAGCCTGCGCGATCAGGGCTGGAATCGAGCTTGACGCCGACCAGGCCGATGGCATCGAAACCGACACCGATCAAACCTTCGGTGAATCCCGATTCATAGCGCAGCAGGAAACCCTGGGCCCATTCCTCTTGTTTGGATTGGGCGGCGTTGTCCTGGCGATAGTCACGGTTGAAATAGAAGTTGCGCAGCTCAAGGCTGGCCTTGCTGTCTTTGACAAAGTCCGCAGCGGCGGGGGCCGAGAGGCTGATGACGCCGCCGGCCAGCAACAGTCGGGTAGCGAGGGTGCGGGTATTGCGGTCCATGGTGAAGCTCCTTTGTTTTTATTATGGAAAGACAGGTCCCGCGGCCCTCGCCAGGTGGGCGAGGGCTTATCAATAAAAAAACGCGGACGCCAAAAAGATAGGAGCGTGGCGCCGCGTGCGGTTCAATCGTTAGAACTGTTCGGCGCTCAGGCCAAACAACGAGGCACTGCCTGCGCGGATGGATTGCTCCAGGCTCAAAATGCGCGGCAGCAGGCGGTGGATATAGAAGTCGGCGGTGGCGATTTTCGCGCCATAAAACCCTTCGTCTTCGTGCCGCTTTTGCTTGGCAACCTGTGCCATGCGTGCCCAAAGCCAGGCGTAGGCGACGTAACCGAACAGGTGCAAATACTCCACCGAAGCGGCGCCGACTTCGTTGCGATTGGTCGCGGCCTGGTCCTGCAGCCAGTCGCTCAAGTCCTCCAGACGCTGCACGGCATCGAACAGTTGAGCAGAGTAGGGCGCGTCAGGCTGATGGGCGAAATGACGGATCTCACCGGTGAACTGGCGCAGAGCGAAGCCCTTGTCGGCGAGCACTTTACGTCCAAGCAGGTCCAGGGCCTGAATGCCGTTGGTGCCTTCGTAGATTTGCGCGATGCGCACGTCACGGACCAATTGTTCCTGGCCCCATTCACGGATGTAGCCATGGCCGCCGAACACTTGCTGGCCGTTGATGCAGCTTTCGAGGCCGGTGTCGGTGAAGAACGCCTTGGCCACTGGCGTCAGCAGCGCGACCAACGTCTGTGCGCTGTCGCGTTCCTCGGCGTCATCGGAAAACTTCGCCAGGTCCAGTTGCTGCCCGACATAACTGGCAAATGCGCGGCCACCTTCGGTCATGGCTTTCATGCTCAGCAGCATGCGGCGCACATCGGGGTGGACGATGATCGGGTCAGCCACTTTGTCTGGAGCAGTAGCACCGGTCGGCGCGCGGCTCTGAGCACGTTCACGTGCATAGGCGACGGCGCTCTGATAGGACGCCTCGGCGCAGCCAATGCCCTGAATACCGATGGACAGGCGTTCGTAATTCATCATGGTGAACATCGCCGCCAAACCTTTGTTGGCTTCGCCGACCAGCCAGCCACCGGCGCCGTCGAAGTTCATCACGCAGGTGGCCGAGGCCTTGATGCCCATCTTGTGTTCGATCGAACCGCAACTCACGGCGTTGGCATCGCCGAGGGAACCGTCGGCATTGACCAGCACTTTGGGCACGACGAACAGTGAGATGCCTTTCGGTCCCGCCGGTGCGTCCGGCAGTTTGGCCAGCACCAGATGGACAATGTTTTCGGTCAGGTCCTGATCGCCACCGGTGATGAAGATCTTGCTGCCGGTGATGCTGAAACTGCCGTCGGCCTGGGGTTCGGCGCGGGTGCGGATAATCCCCAGATCAGTGCCGGCGTGGGCTTCGGTCAGGCACATGGAACCGGCCCAGCGGCCTTCGTACATCGGTGGCAGATAGAGGTTTTTCAGGGTGTCGCTGGCGTGGGCATCCAGCGCCAGACAGGCACCGGAACTCAACGCCGAATACAGCGCGAAGCTGGAGTTGGCGCCGTAGAGCATTTCTTCGAACTGCACGGCGAGCATCTTCGGCATGCCCATGCCGCCGAAATCGGCGTTACCGGAAAGGCCCACCCAGCCGCCTTCGATGTAGGTGGCATAAGCCTGTTTGAAACCGATTGGCGTGCTGACCTGGCCATCGACCCACTGGGCGCCTTCCTCGTCGCCGCTGCGATTCAATGGCGCAATCAGGTGCGAGGTGACTTTGGCCGCCTCCTCAAGAATGGCGTCGGCGGTGGCGGCGTCGACATTGTCGGCCAGGGCTGGCAGGCGTGCCCACAGGGCAGGGGCGTCGAACACTTCATGCAGCACAAAGCGCATGTCGCGCAGCGGGGCGTTGAATTCGGGCATAACGTGAACCTCGAAAGGTTGTGCGATGGGCACGGCGCCGCATGAGCAGGCCGTGCCCTTTCTATCAATGGCTGGAAGCGCTGGCAGCACCGAGGCCGGTCTGGGCGCGAACGAACTGGTCGGCGTAAGCGTCACGCTCCTTGTCGGCCCGCACGCTACGGTCGAGTTTCGACACCACGACGATCACGAAGAACGCCAGCGGCATGGAGAACAGCGCCGGGTGGTCGTACGGGAAGATCGCGTGAGCATGGCCGAGCACGGTGACCCAGACGGCTGGCGAGAGAATCACCAGCACCAGCGCACAGATCAGGCCGGCGAAACCGCCGATGATCGCGCCTTTGGTGGTCAGGCCTTTCCAGTACATGGCCATGATCAGCACCGGGAAGTTGGTCGACGCGGCGATGCCGAAGGTCAGGCCCACCAGGAACGCGACGTTCATCTTCTCGAACAGAATGCCCAGCAGAATCGCGATGATGCCCAGGCCGACAGTGGCCATGCGGGTCACGCGCATTTCCTGTTTCTGGCTGGCTTTGCCTTTCTTGAACACCGTGGCGTAGAGGTCATGGGAAATCGCCGAGGCACCGGCCAGGGCCAGCCCGGAAACCACCGCAAGAATGGTGGCGAAGGCCACGGCCGAGAGGAAACCGAAGAACAGGTTGCCACCGACCGCTTTGGCCAGGTGCATGGCGACCATGTTGCCGCCGCCAATCAAGGCGCCGCCGACTTCACCATTGACGTAGTACTGCGGGTCGGTGCCGATGATCACCATCGCGGCAAAGCCCAGGGTGCAGACAACAAGGAAAAAGAAACCGATGAAACCGGTGGCGTAGAACACCGACTTACGCGCTTCCTTGGCGTTAGGCACGGTGAAGAAGCGCATCAGAATGTGCGGCAGACCGGCAATCCCGAACACCAGTCCCAGCGACATTGAAGCAGTGTTGATCGGGTCGGCGAGCATTGAACCGGGGCCCATGATGTTCCAGCCGCTGGCATGGGCTTCGACGGCTTTGGTGGCCAGGGTTTCGTAGCTGAAGCCGAACTGCGACATGGCCATGAACGCCAGGGTCGTGCCGCCAGCCAGCAGCAACACAGCCTTGATGATCTGCACCCAGGTGGTGGCGATCATCCCGCCGAAGATCACGTAAACCAGCATCAGTGCGCCGACGATTACTACCGCAACCGGGTAGTCGAGACCAAACAGCAATTTGATCAACTGACCGGCACCGACCATCTGCACGATCAGGTAGCAGCACACCACCGTCAACGAGCCAAACGCGGCGAAGATCCGCACTTTGTTCTGGTCCAGTCGATAGGACACGATGTCGGCAAAGGTGTAGCGTCCCAGGTTGCGCAGACGCTCGGCCATCAGGAAGGTGATGATCGGCCAGCCGACGAAGAAGCCGATGGTATAGATGAAGCCGTCATAACCCTTGGCGAACACCAGGCTGGACAGCCCCAGCAGCGTGGCGGCGGACATGTAGTCGCCGGCAATCGCCAGACCGTTCTGGAACCCGGTGATTCCACCGCCCGCGGTGTAGAAGTCCGACGTGGATTTGGTTTGCCGCGCGGCCCACCAGGTGATGGCCAGCGTGCCTAGTACGAAGACGAAGAACATGCCGATCGCATGCAGGTTGAGCGGCTGTTTTTCCACCACACCCAGCGCGGGCGCAGCCAGTACAACGGAGGCCGGCAAGAGCCCGGCAGCGGCGAGGAGAAGTTTACGGAGCAGGTTCATTACTTGCTCTCCTCGAGAATGGCGGCGCCCAGTGCATCGAAGCGGGTGTTGGCGCTGTAGACGTACCAACCGGTCAGTAGCCAGGAAAAAATGATGATCGCCGCGCCAACCGGCATGCCCAGGGTCAACATCCGATGCTCGGCGAGCGGCGCATGCAACCACTGTGGGGCAAACGCCACCACCAGCATGAACGCGTAGTAAGTGCCCAGCACTGCAGCACTCAGCGACCAGGCCAGGCGCGAACGGCTGCTCACCAATTGAATGAATTTCGGGTTGGACCGAATGCGTTCACAGCGTTGGGTATCGGTTGAATGGATGTCGATCATGGGTGGCTCCACATTGTTTTTGTTATCAGTGTGTGGGGGCAGGGCAGCGCCGAATCCGGCGTGCACGAGCCCGAAACGGCAGGTAAAGGCACCTGCCGCTTGACGGGTACAACGTTGGTTCGGGTTAGAGCGCTTTAGCCCTGTCGCGCAGAACGTACTTCTGGATCTTGCCGGTTGAAGTCTTCGGCAGCAGGGTGAAAACCACAGTGCGCGGGACTTTGAAACCGGCCAGATGCTCGCGGCAGAAACTGATGATGTCGGCCTCGCGAACGTCCTGGTGATCGGCCTTCAACGTGATAAAGGCGCAGGGCGTTTCGCCCCACTTCTCATCGGGACGGGCGACGACGGCCGCTTCCATCACACCCGGATGGCGATAGAGCACACCTTCCAGTTCGATGGTGGAAATGTTCTCGCCGCCGGAAATGATGATGTCCTTGAGTCGGTCCTTGATCTCGACATAACCGTTGGGATGACACACCGCCAGGTCGCCGGTGTGGAACCAGCCGCCTTCGAACGCTTCAGCCGTAGCGGTCGGGTTCTTCAGGTAGCCCTTCATCACGGTGTTGCCGCGCATGAAGATCTCACCGATGGTCTGACCATCTCGCGGGGTCGGCTCCAGTGTCTTCGAATCGCCAACCATCACGCCTTCGAGCGTCGGGTAGCGCACGCCCTGACGGGATTTGATTTGCGCCCGCTCGTCCAGCGGCAACTCATCCCATTCGGCATGCCAGGCGCAGAGCGTCACCGGACCATAGGTTTCGGTCAGGCCATACACGTGGGTGACTTTGATGCCCATTTCTTCCACGGCACCGATCACTTTGGCCGGTGGCGCGGCACCGGCGACCATCGCGTTGACCGGGTGATCGATCGCCGCTTTCGCCGATTCCGGCATGTTGACCAAGGCATTGAGCACGATCGGCGCGGCGCACAAATGGGTGACCTGATGCTCGCGGATCAGCGTGAGGATTTTCTGCGGATCGACACGGCGCAGGAACACATGCACACCGGCCATGGCCGTGATGATCCACGGGTAGCACCAACCGTTGCAATGGAACATCGGCAGGGTCCAGAGGTACACCGGGTGGTTGCCCATGGCCCAGGTCATCTGGTTGCCCAACGAGTTCAGGTACGCACCGCGATGGTGGTAAACCACGCCTTTAGGGTTGCCGGTGGTACCTGAGGTGTAATTCAGCGAGATGGCTTGCCATTCATCATCGGGCCACTGCCAGGCAAAGGCCGGATCGCCTTCGGCCAACAACGCTTCGTAGTCCAGATCGCTGACAGCCTTTCCTTCACCGTATTCCGGGTCATTGACGTCAATGACCAGCGGCGGGTGATCCAGCATGCCGATCGCCGCGTGAATCACATCATGGAACTCGCGGTCGGTAATCAGCACCTTGGCTTCGCCATGCTGCAGCATGAAGGCAATGGCTTCGGCATCCAGGCGCACGTTGAGCGGGTTGAGCACCGCGCCGATCATCGGCACGCCGAAGTGCACTTCAAGCATCTCGGGAATGTTGGGCAGCATCACCGCCACCGTGTCGTTCTTGCCGATGCCGCGACCGGCCAGCGCCGAAGCCAGACGGCGGCAGCGGGTGTAGGTCTGCGCCCAGGTGCGGCGGATAGAGCCATGGATGACGGCGGGGTAGTCTGGATAAACGCTGGCGGTGCGCTCGATGAAGCTGAGCGGAGACAAGGCAATATGATTGACAGCCGCAGGGCCTAGCCCTTGTTCATAGATCGACATGTACGGGTACTCGGTGGCTGATTGTTAGCTCTATAGGTGACCTTGCAGCGTAGCCGCTGAGGGCGCCTTTTATGTCCGGCCTGCTTTATATAACATTCAGCTACCGATATGGAAGTACAACCTACGTCATATAGGACATGTACTATATTTGATTCTGACTGGTCTAAATCAATACAGTCACACCGCCAAGGTCGGTATATCCTTGGCTCCCCCAACGAAGCGGACCTGTGATGACCCTGACTCCCGTTCGATTGCACAGCTGGTTGCGCCTGCAGCGCGAGGGTGTGTCTCTGGCCGCCCGGGCCGATGCGTTGTGCCGTGCGCTGCAGGATTGCCCCGAGGTGCGCCGCGCGGTTTATCTGAGTTGGCAGGCCAATGCGCGGATTTACAGCCACGAGGGCGCTGCCCAGCATTTTCCACCGGGGCTGGGCGACCCTTCGCTGGCCAGCGATCAGCTGCTGTTTAATCGGCTGGTCGAAGCGGGTCGGCTGGATCTGGCTCAAGTACGTCAACTCGATTGCTGGTTGGCCGGGCGACTGCGCCGGGCCGCTATCAGCCATGGCCAGGTGTTTGATCTGGCCTTGCAACCGGGGCAGCCGGGGTTGTTGCTGGTGGAAGTGTGCGAGGGCGTGAGTCTTGATTGGCTGGGTTGGGTGCAGGACTTGCTCACAACGTTGCTGAGCAGCGTCAACGGTATGCTGCGCGGCTCGCCGCTGTTGGGCCACGATCCGCAACCGAGTCTGTTGCTCGATGCCCAGGGCCGACCGCTGGAGTTCAACGCGGCGCTGCTGGCATTGCTGGCCGAAAAACCGCTGACCGATGTGCTGGGCTTTTTGCCGGTGAATCACCGGGTGCTGGTACGCGCCTGCCTGGACCAGCAACGCGCCATCGAAGGGGTCGAAGCCCAGTTTGAAGCGCAGATCCTGATCTGGACGTTTATCCCCGATCCCCAGGACAACCGCGTGCTCGCCCGTTGCCGCGATGCCACGGCGCAAGTGCTGGCCGAGCGTGAAGCAGCCACGGCACGCCGGTTGTACCGGCTGATCATCGAGAACACCACCGACCTGATTTCCCGACACACACCGGACGGGCGCTTTCTCGATGCCTCGCCGGCGTCCTGGACATTGCTCGGCTACTGGCCTGAGGAGTTGCGCGGGCAAATGGCCCAGGGTTTGTTCCATGGTCAGGACCTGGCCAGCCTGGTGCAGCGCGCGCGGGATGCCCTGGAGCAGGACGGTTATCACACGATGACCTATCGCATTCGCCATCGCGACGGGCATTACCTGTGGTTTGAAACCGCCAGCCGGGCGATTCGTGAAACCTACACCGGGGCGGTGGTCGAAGTGGTCAGTGTCTCCCGGGACATTACCGCCCGTGTGCAGGCCGAGGAGAACAAGCGGCGCCTGGCGGAAGTCGTCGAGGCCAACACCGATCCCGTGTTGTTCATCGACCCCGAGGGGCAAGTCACTTACCTCAATCCAGCGGCCCGGCGCATCCTCGGGATCGACGAGCAACAACCGATGCCAGCCCTGGCGGCGTTGTTCGGCAGCGCCGACCTGGCACGTCTGCAGCGTGATGGCTGGAACAGCGCCGAACGCGACGGTGTCTGGAGCACCGATGCACGATTGCAGCCACCAGGAGGCGGCACTTCAGTGCCGGTGTCGCTGGTGCTGCTGGCGCACCGTTCGGCCGGCGGTGAACGCTATTACTCCCTGGTTGCACGGGACATGACCGAGCGTGAACTGCGTGAGGTGCAACAGCGTCGCCATCAGGACGAACTGGCGCACACCGCGCGGTTGGTCACCTTGGGTGAGTTGGCCTCGGGCATCGCACACGAAATCAACCAACCGTTGGCGGCGGTGGTCAATTACGCCAACGCCAGCCAGCGCTATTTACAGACGCTGGATTCCAATCCCCAAGCCGCCGCCCGAGTGGCGCAAGGGCTGGAGCGCATTACCCATCACGCCACGCATGCTTCAGAAGTGATCAGACGTTTGCGCGCGTTTCTGCGCAAGGGACAACGCCGGATGCAAGCCCTGAATTTCACCGACGTCGCCCGCGAGGCCGTGCGCTTGTGTGCCTGGGAAGCGAGCAATTGCCAAGTGACAATCGAGGATCGCCTGCCGGATAATCTGCCGCCGATTTATGCCGACCGGGTGCTGCTGGAGCAGGTCCTGCTCAATCTGTTGCGCAATGCCATCGACGCCAACCGCGAACAACATCCGGGGCAACCTTCGCTGATCGTGATGGCTGCGGGGCAGGGCGGTGGTGCAACCGTGGAAATCAGTGTGCAAGACCAGGGACCGGGCGTCAGCGAGCCCGAACTGGAGCAGATATTTACCCCGTTCTATACCAGCAAGGCCGATGGCCTGGGACTTGGCTTGTCCATGAGCCGCAGCATCATCGAAGGTTTCGGTGGCGAATTGCAGGCCCGACGCCAACCTGTCGGGCTGCTCATGTGCTGCCGCTTGCCGCTGGCCGGCCCAACAAAACAACAACAGGAATAACGTAATGGCAGGTGTGACGGAGCACGTGGTGTATGTGGTCGACGACGATCAAGGCATGCTCGACTCAACGGTCTGGTTATTGGAATCGGTAGGGCTTAAAGCCTTGCCGTTTACCAGTGGCGTGGAGTTTCTCAATGCTTGTGATGCCACGCTCGATGCCTGCGTGCTGCTCGATGTTCGCATGCCCGGCATGGGCGGTCTGAACGTGCAGGAAGAAATGCGCGCACGTGAACTGAACCTGCCGATCATTTTCGTCAGCGGGCATGCGGATGTGCCGATCGTGGTCCGCGCCTTCAAGGCGGGTGCCCATGACTTCATCGAGAAGCCCTATAACGAGCAACTGCTGCTGGACAGCGTGCAACAGGCACTCAGTAACTGCGCGGCAAACCGTTCAGGCAATCAGGGGCACGAAGCCTTGCAGGCGCGCTTGCTGACATTGACCCCACGGGAGCGCGATGTCTTGCTGCCGCTGGTCCAGGGTTACACCACCCGTGAAATCGCTGAACAACTGGGCGTGAGCGCAAAAACCGTCGACTTGTATCGCTCTCGGGTGATGAAACGCATGCAGGCCAATACCTTGCCGGACCTGGTGGGCATGGCCATCGCCGCTGAACTGGTTGATCCGCTGAAGCTGCGGTGATTGCTCACGTTTTCCATTGAGCGTCTATGCTGGGCTAACCGATCTCATCCCTCTGCAGCGATCTGCAAGGAGGCAGCAATGGTGCCCACATCCAGTCCCGAGAAGGCGTTCACACGCAGTCTGCTCGATGTTTTGATCCGTGCCGGGTTGATTGCCGTACTGGTGCTGTTCTGCTTTGAGATTTTCAGCCCGTTCCGCGACCTCATGCTGTGGTCGCTGATTATGGCGATCACCCTTTACCCGCTGCAACAGCGGCTCCGGGGGCCGCTGGGCCACAAAGAAGGGCTCATTGCGACGCTGATCGTGCTTTTCGCCATCGTTGTTCTCATGGTGCCGGTCTATCTGTTGGGCACCTCCCTGGTCGATTCGATCGATCAGGCCAGGACCATCGTCAAGGACGGCAACTTCCATATTCCGCCCCCCGTCGATTCAGTCGCTGCCTGGCCTTTAGTGGGCAAGCCTATCTCTGCTATATGGCTGCAGGCCTCAACCGATCTTCCCGAGTTGACAGCGAAGTACCTGCCGCAGATCAAGCAATTCAGCATCGGCTTTCTGGGCAAACTCGCCGGCGTCGGCATGGGGTTCCTCACCTTTATCTTTGCGTTGATCATCGCCGGCATTTTCATGGCTTATGGCGAGAGCGGCACGCGCAGTGCGATACAGATCGCGTCCCGCATCAGCGGTCCGGGCAAAGGACCGAAAATTGCCGAACTGTGTACCGCTACGATTCGTGCGGTGGCGCTGGGGGTCGTCGGCATCGCCTTCATCCAGATGCTGCTGGTCGGCCTCGGTTTCGTGGTCAAGGGCGTTCCCGGCGCCGGCCTGCTTGCCTTGGCGGTGCTGTTGCTCGGCATCATGCAATTACCGGCGACGCTGATTACAGTGCCCGTGATTGCGTATGTGTTCGCCACCGAAGGGGCCAGTACGGCGAGCATTGTTTTTGCCATCTATGTGTTCGTTGCCGGCCTGGTGGATAACGTACTCAAGCCTTTGCTGCTGGGGCGCGGTGTCGATGTGCCGATGCCGGTGGTGTTGATCGGTGCCCTGGGCGGCATGGTCACCAGCGGTATCCTCGGTCTGTTCATCGGCCCGGTGGTGCTTGCGGTCGGCTATCAGTTGTTCTGGCAATGGGTGGAGGATCAGCCGCAGAACAGACCGGACGTCTCGCCGACGTTATGACTGCCCGGGCTTGCGCTAGCATAAAAGGTGTTCAGGCCACTCGTCCTGACGAGCAGGGCTGCCGCCATGACTGCACAGAATCATCAACTGCTGGACCAGGTGCTGATCGCCCATGGTGGTCTGGAACGCTGGAACCACTTCAGTAAAGTTCGCGCCACGATCGTGACCGGCGGCTCGCTATGGGGCATGAAAGGGCTGACGCAGGACAACGCACCCCGGCAGATGACCGTTTGGCTGGATGAACAGCGCGCTTCGGTGATGCCATTCGGTGGGCCTGATCAACGGACGGCCTACACGCCAGACCGCATCGCCATCGAAACCACCGAGGGCAAGGTGATTGCCGAGCGATCAGCGCCCCGGGAATCCTTTCGCGGTCACGGGGAAACAACCCCTTGGGATCCACTTCAGCGAGCGTACTTCAACGGTTACGCGCTCTGGTCCTACCTGACCATGCCTTTCCTGTTCACCTTGCCGGGTGTCCTGACCGAGGAAGCCGAGCCCTGGCAAGAGGGAACACAGCGCTGGCGACGATTGCAGGTGACCTTTCCCGAGAACATCGCCACCCACTGCGCGGTGCAGGATTTCTATTTCGGCGAGGGCTTCCTGCTTCGTCGACATGACTACAACGTGGACGTGAGTAGTGGCCTGCCTGCCGCGCAGTATGTTCATGACTACGTTGAAGCAGACGGGCTGCGCATGCCCGGCAAACGGCGTGCCTATCGACGCGGGGATGACGGCTGGGCCGACAGGAATGACGTGCTGGTGGCTATCGACCTCAGCGACATCAGCTACGCCTGAAGAGGGTTGAATCATGACCATCCATTCCTGGGAAAAGCTCTACCTCGATGACCTGAGCCTGGGTCAGCAGTTCGAAAGCGACAGCCTGCGTGTCCATCGAGCGTCGATGCTGGCCTTTGCTCAGGAGTTCGACCCGCAACCGTTTCACCTCGATCCTGAAGCCGCCGAGCTGAGCCTGTTCCGTGGTCTGGCAGCCAGTGGCTGGAACACCGCCGCCCTGACCATGAAGCTGTTGGTGGAAAGCGTGCCATTGGCTGACGGGATCATAGGCCTGGGCATCGAGTTGAGCTGGCCGACGCCGACCTACCCAGACGATCTGTTGCGTCTGCAATGCACCGTGCAGGCCATCGAGCCGTCCAGCTCCAAGCCGGAGCGGGGCGTGGTGACCTTGTTCATGGAAACACTCAATCAAAACGATAAGGTCGTGCAGCGAGCCACCGGCAAACTGCTGGTCTTCAGAAGACCGGCGCCTGATTGAGAAAGTAGTCATGGGTGTGTGGAACGTGCGTGATCGGCAAGGCGTCTTGCCGTTGCATTGAGCGCGTTCTTTGTCGATTGCAGGGGGCGGAGGAGGCGTTTTGAAAACATTCCTGCTCAGGCCTAGCGCCTCAACGCTGAACATGTTGCGTCAAGCGTGCCTGCAACGCCGTGATGCGGTGCCGCCAACGTTAACGGAAAAAGCGCTCATCCCTGGCATTCCAGATGCTCGCTACTGGCTGGACCAGGATCTGACGCCGTTCATTCGGGATGTGAGTCAGGCCAACCTTCGAGAAGCCGAGGCGCTCACCAGCGCAGGGCTGCCCAACGACACCCTGCCGCTGGCAAGCATGTTGGCCGTTTCGGGGGGCGGCGATGCAGGCACATTCGCGGGGGGCATCATTGCGGGATGGACCCTGCATGGGACTCGACCCGTGTTCAAAGTCGTCACCGGCATTAGCGCTGGCGCCCTGGTCGCCCCGTTTGCCTACCTGGGGCCTCAGTACGACGGTGTCATTCTGGGTATCTGCAATGCAGTCGGTCCAAAAGACATTTTCCATCCGCGCAACATGCTGACCCGTCTTGCCAGCGATGGTATGGCGCATAGCAAGCCACTGTCGCGGCTCATTGCACAGCACATCACTACCGAGGTCCTTGCGGCAATCGCGTCGGAATACGCCAAAGGACGTCTTCTGATGATCGGCACCACTGACCTTGATTCAGGACGCCCGGTCACCTGGAACATGGGCGCTATTGCCTCCAGCCAGGCATCCGGCGCGCTCGACCTGTTTCGCAACATCATGATCGCCTCGATGAGTATTCCCGGCGCCGTCTCACCCGTCATGATCGACGTGGAGGTTGACGGACAACAGTTTCAGGAAATGCACGTGGACGGAGGCGTCCTGACTCAGGTGTTCCTTTACCCACCCGGCACCGTGATGGCGCTGAACCGCGTGACCGGGGCGCGTATGCGTGATGAACGGCATTTTTATGTCATTCGCAACGGCAAACTGGAGCTGCAGTGGTCCGGAACCAAGCGTCGCACCTTGAGCATCGGCGGTCGCGCCATCAGCGCATTGATCCAGACTCAGGGGATCAGCGATCTGGATCGAATTTACCGAATTGCACAGCAGGATGGCGCGGACTTCAATCTGGCGTACATCGGCTCCGACTTTGATATTTCTCGCAATCATAGATTTGATGGCGAGTACATGAAGCGCTTGTTCGATTACGCCTTTGAACTCAGTGCGAAAGGCTATCCGTGGCATAAATCGCCGAGTACGTGAAAGAGGGCCGGCCAGCCGCGACACTTTTGTAGCAGCTGCCGAGCCCGCGAGGCTGCGTTCGGCTGCGTAGCAGTCGTGAATCCGGCTGACGCGGTATGCCTGACGTACCGCAATGACTGATTTTACGACTGCTTCGCAGCCGAACGCAGCCTCGCAAGCTCGGCAGCTGCTACAGAAGTGTCGCGGCTGAAATATCGGAATAGCGACGCTTGATTTTCCGGACGTGCCCCAGAGAAATCAGCTGACCGGCTCAGCCGTACAACTCATTGCCCCCGAGCCTGGCTTCTGGAAAATCACCCCGTTGCCGTCTTGCCAGAAGCGGTAGTTTCCCTGGGAATCCTTGCCGGTGTATTGGGTTCCCGACTCACTCGGCACCTGGCTCAGGGTGATCGAGGTGCTCGCCCATTTCAGGTACACGACACCTGGCTGCGTGTTAAAGAAGGTGGCGGCAATCAGTGCGTTAAACCCAGTACAACGAAAAACCAATGGGCCTTCGGTGAGCCGGTCTGGATCCTTGGTTCTCACAATGGCCGAGCCTTGGCGTAGCTGGTGCGCGCGCTCGGCATAACTTCGGATCGTGCACGCCTTGGGCTCAGACGTGGACGCACACTGATTACGGGAGTCGATCCAGAACTGCTGGTCGATCACGATTTTGTCTGGCCGCGGTACTGAACGTTCATCGGTGAGCGCCAGGCGATAAAGACGCGTCAATTCGATATCCATCTGTGCCAGTTGCGAATCGCGGCAGATCAGCTTTTCGACGGATGCCCTTGCCGTGGCGCAGTCGAAGCTGGTCTTGAACGACGCAGCATTTGCGCAGGTGCTCGTCGCCGCGCAAACGCTGGCAGCGAGCAGACAGGTGAAAAGGGTCGTGACCGTTTTCATGTTGGCTTCACCCAGATCATTACGTGATCCCCGGATTGCCATGGAACCTATCGATCTGTTGAACATTGATTCGTTCGCATTGGGTGTATCGCAGTGTAAGTCAGTGCTCAAAACTTGCCACACCGCCGGGCGCAGAAACGCATGCCTTGTAGCAGCTGTCGAAGCCTGCGTCCGGCTCTGTAGCAGCTGTCGAGCTTGCGAGGCTGCGTCCGGCTGCGCAGCAGTCGTGAAATCAGGCAATGCGGTGTATCAGGAAAACCGCGCGCTCAGGGTTTACGACTGCTGCGCAGCCGGACGCAGCCTCGCAAGCTCGACAGCTGCTACAGATCACGTATGGGATTACCGAGGATCCGCAGGGCATGTTAAAAAATGTTATTAATAAAAAATACTTCACATAATCTGATCATTGGTAGATGATCTTCCTCGGCCGGTATGACAACCTGAGAACAAGACAAAAACAGGATTGCCTTGATGTTCGATGAGATCCCGACTCATGTGCTGAATGACAGTGCCCTTCAGCGGGTTTATCCGCTCGGCGCTGATCCTGTCTACCGCAGCCCTCTCTACAACGCGGCCAATGTCTGCGCCTTGCAGGCGCGCAAGCAGTCGCTGCTTTCCTCTGGAGTACCCCATGAATAACAAGAATGTCGGTGTTGTCGGTCTGGGCGCGATGGGCCTGGGCATTGCTCGCTCGTTGTTGCGCAGCGGTTTCAATGTGCATGCCTGTGATGTGCGGGCTGCGGTGACTGAACAGTTTGCCGGGGAGGGCGGTGTGGCTTGCGCTTCGCCGTCGCACATGGCCGCTGAGTGCGACGTGATAGTGACCGTGGTGGTCAACGCCGAGCAGACCGAAACCGTACTGTTTGGTGAGGGTGGTGCCGTGGCCGCACTGCGGCCGGGCAGTCTGGTGATCGGCTGCGCCACCGTAGCCCCGACTTACGCGGTGGATCTGGGCCAGCGCCTGGCCGCGTTGGGCCTGCTTTATCTGGATGCACCGATTTCCGGTGGCGCCGCCAAGGCGGCCGCTGGCGAGATGACCATGATGACCTCGGGGCCGGGCGATGCCTATACCAAGGCTGAGTCAATCCTGGCGGGCATGGCCGGCAAGGTTTATCGCCTGGGTGACGTCCATGGCCTGGGGTCGAAGGTCAAAATCATCAACCAGCTGCTCGCCGGGGTGCATATTGCAGCGTCTGCCGAAGCCATGGCGCTGGGCCTGCGTGAAGGGGTCGATGCCGATGCACTCTATGAGGTGATCACCCATAGCGCCGGTAACTCCTGGATGTTCGAAAACCGCGTACCGCACATTCTCAAGGCTGACTACACGCCGTTGTCCGCGGTGGATATTTTCGTCAAGGACCTGGGCCTGGTGCTGGATACCGCCCGGGCCAGCAAATTCCCGTTGCCGCTGTCGGCCACCGCTCACCAGATGTTCATGCAGGCGTCCAGTGCCGGCTTCGGTCGTGAAGACGACTCGGCGGTGATCAAGATTTTCCCGGGCATCGAATTGCCGACTGCCAAGCCCCAGTCCGTTTGAGGAACACCCCATGACTACCTCCACCGCACGCCCGCTGCTGGGCTGCATCGCCGACGATTTCACCGGTGCCACGGACCTTGCCAATATGCTGGTGCGCGGCGGAATGCGTACCGTGCAAAGCATCGGAATCCCGAGCGCAGACGTCGCCGCTGGGCTTGACGCCGATGCGATCGTCATTGCCCTGAAGTCGCGCACCATTCCTGTCGCCGACGCGGTCGAACAGTCCCTCGCCGCACTGGCCTGGCTGCGCGAGCAAGGCTGCGAGCAGATCTTCTTCAAATACTGCTCGACGTTCGACTCCACCGCGGCCGGCAATATCGGCCAGGTCAGCGAAGCGCTGCTGGCGGCGCTGGGTAGCGACTTCACCCTGGCCTGTCCGGCGTTTCCGGAGAATGGCCGGACGATCTTTCGCGGCCACTTGTTTGTGCAGGATCATCTGCTCAGCGAGTCGGGCATGCAGCATCACCCGCTGACGCCGATGACCGATGCCAACCTGGTTCGAGTGTTGCAATCGCAGACCCGTCTGAATGTCGGCCTGTTGCGCTACGACACCATTGCCCGCGGCGCTGAGTCGGTGCGTGCGCGAATCGCAGAGCTGAGGGTTGAAGGTGTCGGCATGGCCATCGCTGATGCCTTGTCGGACAGCGATCTGTACACCCTCGGCACCGCCTGTGCCGATCTGCCGTTGTTGACGGGTGCTTCGGGGCTGGCCCTGGGATTGCCGGAAAATTTCCGTCGCGCTGGCAAGCTGCGCGACCTCGATGCCTCGAAGCTTCCGGCGGTGTTCGGCGGGGAAGTGGTGTTGGCCGGCAGCGCTTCGATCGCCACCAATGGACAAGTGGCGGCCTGGCTCGAAGCCGGTCGGCCGGCCTTGCGGATTGATCCGTTGGCCTTGGCTGCGGGTGAACCGGTGGTGGCGCAAGCCTTGACCTTCGCCCGTGATAACGAACAAACCGTATTGATCTACGCCACCAGCTCACCGGATGAGGTCAAGGCGGTGCAACAGCAACTGGGTGTCGAGCAGGCTGGAAGCCTGGTGGAAAATGCCTTTGGCGAAATTGCCCAAGGTCTGCGTCAGAGTGGCGTACGCCGTTTCGTGATTGCCGGCGGAGAAACGTCGGGCGCGGTGGTTCAGGCGTTGGGCGTACAGCTGCTGCAGATCGGCGCGCAGATCGATCCGGGTGTGCCGGCGACTGTCAGCAGTACTGACGAACCGTTGGCGCTGGCACTTAAATCGGGCAACTTCGGTGGTCGCGACTTCTTCGGCAAAGCGTTGAGCCAACTCGCCGGAGGTGTGCAGTGAGTAACGAAAACGCCCTGCGCGAAGAGATCTGTGAAGTTGGCCGCAGCCTTTACCAGCGCGGTTACACCGTCGGCAGCGCCGGCAATATCAGCGCGCGCCTGGACGACGGCTGGTTGATCACACCGACCGATGTCTGCCTCGGACGCCTCGATCCCGCGACCATCGCCAAGGTCAATCTGGCCGGCGAATGGGTGTCCGGTGACAAGCCTTCCAAGACCCTGGCGCTGCACCGCCAGGTCTACGACCGCAACCCGAGTGTCGGCGGCGTGGTGCATACCCATTCCACTCATCTGGTGGCGTTGACGCTGGCCGGTGTCTGGCAGGCAGACGACATTCTGCCGCCGCTGACGCCGTATCAGGTCATGAAAGTCGGGCATATCCCGTTGATTGGCTACCAGCGCCCCGGTTCGCCGAAGGTTGCCGAGCAAGTCGCGCAGCTGGCCAATAGTGTTCGCGGCGTGATGCTCGAACGGCTTGGCCCGGTGGTCTGGGAAAGTTCGGTATCCAGGGCCAGTTACGCCCTGGAGGAGCTTGAGGAAACTGCGCGGCTCTGGCTGATGAGCCATCCCAAACCGGAGCCTCTGGACCAGGCGGCTTTGGACGAGTTGCGAGAGACCTTCGGCGCGACCTGGTAAAGCGCTGGCTTAACACAACAAATCGATACAGCAGGCCCTGTACATGAGACGCGTAGCGACTCTAGACGGACCCGGCTTGCCTGAAAAAACAATAACAACAGGAAATCCAAGCATGACTCACCTTCACAGCGGCATTTTCAGATTCAGTGGCAGAACCGTTTCGTTTACCCGGCGTGGAGGGGTTCTGAAATGAGCCCGTTAGTCCTGATGATTACCGCAGGGGTGGGCATCGCGCTGTTGTTGTTCCTGGTGCTCAAGTACAAGTTCCAGCCCTTCGTGGCCTTGATGCTGGTGAGTATTCTGGTGGCGCTGGTGGCCGGGGTGAAACCGGCCGATCTGGTGGCGACCATCGAAGGCGGCATGGGCAAGACCCTGGGCCATATCGCGATCATCATTGCCCTGGGCGCGATGATCGGGCGAATCATCGAACTCTCCGGTGGCGCCGAGGCGCTGGCCAAGACTCTGATCACTCGTTTCGGCAATCGGCGTACACCGCTGGCGCTGACGATTGCCGGATTCATGGTCGGGGTACCGGTGTTCTTCGAGGTCGGCGTGATCATCTTGATGCCGCTGGCCTATGGCATTGCGCGCAGTGCGCGTAAGCCGCTGTTGGTCTTCGCATTGCCGATGTGCGCGGCCTTGTTGACCGTACACGCCTTCCTGCCGCCACACCCGGGCGCAGTGGCCGCTGCCAGTCAGTTGGGCGCGGACCTGGGCCGCGTGCTGATGTTCGGTCTGCCGATCACCGCGTTCCTTTGCTATGTCGGCTACCGCGTGGCCGGGCGCATGACCCGTCGGGTGTACCCGATGACCGACGATATTCGTGCCGAGGTGTATGGCCCGCATGTCACCAACGAGGATCTGGCCGCCTGGTCCAATGGCAACGACAAGAGCGCTGGGCGAGCGGCTGTGGCCGTGTCGCACATGGGTCTGGAAGAGTCCACCAGCAGCATCGTGTCCAAGTTGCCGCCGGCGCCACCACCGGGTTTCGGTATGATCGTCAGCCTGATCGCGCTACCGATCATCCTGATCCTGCTGGGGACGCTGTCCACCTCGTTGCTGCCTGCCGAATCGACCCTGCGCGGCATCATGACTGTGCTCGGCGCACCGCTGGTGGCGCTGCTGATCGACACGTTGCTGTGTGCCTGGTTGCTGGGTTCGCGTCGGGGCTGGAGCCGTACGCAGGTGTCTGATGTGATCGGCTCGGCCTTGCCCGGTGTGGCCATGGTGATCCTGATTGCCGGTGCCGGCGGGGTGTTTGGCAAGGTGCTGGTGGATACCGGAATCGGCGCCGTCGTCTCCGATATGCTGCGCACTACCGGTCTGCCGGTGCTGGCGCTGGGCTTTTTGCTGACCATGCTGTTGCGCGCGGTGCAGGGCTCGACGACGGTGGCGCTGGTGACCACTGCCGGCATCATCAGCCCGCTGATTGCGACCCTCGATCTCACTGCCAATCACATGGCGCTGCTGTGCCTGGCCATGGGCGGTGGCGGGTTGGCCATGTCCCATATCAATGACGCCGGTTACTGGATCTTCACCAAGTTGTCCGGACTGAACGTGGCCGACGGCTTGCGCACCTGGACGGTGTTGACCACCTTGCTGGGCACCTTGGGTTTCTGTATTACCCTGCTGATCTGGCCCTTTGTCTGATTCTTTATCTCAGGAGCTACCATGCCTCGTTTTGCTGCCAACCTCAGCATGCTCTACCCGGAACATGCGTTTCTGGATCGCTTCGCCGCCGCGGCCGCCGATGGTTTCGAAGCGGTGGAGTATCTGTTCCCCTACGACTACAGCGCTGAAGAACTCAAGCAACGCTTGAGCGACAACGGCCTGGTGCAGGCACTGTTCAACGCGCCGCCCGGTGACTGGGCGGCGGGCGAGCGGGGCACGGTGTCGTTGCCGGGCCGGGAGAGTGAATTTCGTAGCGGTTTCGATCGCGCCCTGGAGTACGCCGGCGTGCTGGGCAACTCACGCATCCATGTCATGGCCGGCCTGCTGCCTTCCGAGAGTGATCGGGCACGGCATCACGCCATTTATCTGGAAAACCTGGCCTATGCCACCGCCCAGGCGGCCAAGGTCGGTATCACGGTGCTGCTGGAACCGATCAATACACGAGACATGCCGGGCTTTTTCCTCAACCGGCAGGACCAGGCCCACGCCATCTGCAAGGAAGTAGGCGCCAGTAACCTGAAGGTTCAGTTCGACTGTTATCACTGCCAAATCGTTGAAGGCGACCTGGCCACCAAACTGCGTCGGGACTTCGATGGAATCGGCCATATCCAGATCGCTGGCGTGCCGGACCGGCATGAACCGGACCTGGGAGAAGTCAACTATCCCTATCTGTTCGAGTTGATCGACCAGTTGGGTTATGACGGCTGGGTAGGTTGCGAATATCGGCCGCGTGGCAATACGTCTGCCGGCTTGCAGTGGTTGCGGGAGTGGAAGGCGCGCTAAGCGCAACAGAGAAGGGGCAACGGGCTCTGCTGGAGTCAAGAGCCCGTTGTTTCAGACCGGGGTATTGTCAGACGGCAGCAACAGTTCGACTCCCTGTTTGCGAATGCCATCGGCCGCGGCCGGGGTCAATGCATCGTCGCTGAGGATAATGTCGAACTGCTCTAGCCCGGCAATCCTGTACATGCTGAAGGTGCCGTATTTCGAACTGCTGGCCACCAGTACCACTTGCGAGGCTGATTGCATCGCGGCTTGTTTCACCTCCACCTTCAGCGCCGAAGGCGTGGTAAGGCCGCGACGCAAATCCCATGAGCTGGTCGATATGAACGCGATGTCGGTGACGACCTGGCGCAAGGTGGCCACCGCCAGGCCGCCCACACACGATTGATTGGAGTGATCCAGCTGCCCGCCGGTATGAATCACCGTGACATGGGGGGCTTCGATCAGCGCCTGGACAACGCCGAAGTCATTGGTCACCACGGTCATGCCGGGCAGCGCTTTGATATAGGGGACGATTTCCAGCGTGCTGGTTCCCGCATCCAGGTAAATCGTCATATCGGCATGCAGTAGCCGGGCGGCGAGCTTGGCCATGGCCTGCTTCTGTGGCAACTCGACCACCGCCTTGAGCTGATGGCTGGGCTCACTATGGAGCTGGCTGGCGATCCGCACGCCACCCGTTACCGAGTAAGCTCGACCTTCCTGCTCCAGCAACGCGATGTCGCGGCGTATGGTCATGTGCGAACAGTCGAACATTTCCATCAACTGATGAACGCTCAGCACCTGATGCTTGCGTAACTGTCGCAGCATCAATTCACGGCGCTGTTCAGGAATCATCGGTGCGCCGCTTTCGGCGGCGATGTCCTTTTGATTAGGCATTCGGGCTCCAGATTAAGGAAAGCTGGCGGTAAAGCTAACGGTCAAACATAGTAGCGAATCTGTGGCGGGATCAGTAGCGCGGCGAGTGACACGGCCTGGGGACAATGACCGTCATTCTGGGTTGCTGGGTGCCTGGGACTTAAATTGACCCGCGTTTCGCGTGGAGAGGGCTTCCTGCTCTTTCGATATGTAGCCAGTGAAGGCACAATGCGCATCCTTTTTTGGCTGGCCTTGCCGGAGGCGCCTCGAAATGATCAAAACGCCGTACTACCTCATCGATAAACAAAAGCTGCTGGCGAACATGCAGAAGATCGCTTATGTGCGCGAACAGTCCGGGGCCAAGGCCCTGCTGGCACTCAAGTGCTTCGCCACCTGGTCGGTGTTCGACCTGATGCAGCAATACATGGACGGCACCACGTCGTCGTCGCTTTACGAGCTCAAGCTCGGTCGACAGAAGTTCGCGGGCGAGACTCACGCCTACAGCGTGGCCTGGGCTGATGACGAGATCGAGGAGATGCTCGAAAACTGCGACAAGATCATCTTCAACTCCATCGGTCAGTTGCAGCGCTACACCGAGGCTTCGGCCGGCAAGGTGCGCGGCCTGCGGGTCAATCCGCAGGTGAGCAGCTCGGATTACCTGCTGGCCGACCCCGCGCGGCCGTTCAGCCGTCTGGGCGAATGGGACCCGGTGAAGATCGAGCAGGTCATCGAGCAGATCTCTGGCTTCATGTTCCACAACAACTGCGAGAACGGTGATTTCGGCCTGTTCGACCAGATGCTGTGCACCATTGAAGAACGCTTCGGCGACTTGCTGCACAAGGTCGAGTGGGTCAGCCTCGGTGGCGGTATCCATTTCACTGGTGAAGGCTACGCGCTGGACGAGTTCTGCGCGCGCCTCAAGACCTTTTCGCAAAAATACGGCGTGCAGGTCTACCTGGAGCCGGGCGAAGCCGCCATCACGCAGAGCGCGTCGCTGGAAGTCACCGTGCTCGACACCCTTTACAACGGCAAGCACCTGGCAGTCGTGGACAGCTCTATCGAAGCGCACATGCTCGATCTGCTGATCTATCGCCTGAATGCCAAACTGGCGCCCAGCGAGGGCGAGCACACGTACATGGTGTGCGGCAAATCCTGCCTGGCCGGAGACATTTTCGGTGAGTATCAATTTGATCGTCCCCTGGCTATTGGGGATCGGCTGTCGTTCATCGACGCAGCGGGTTACACCATGGTCAAGAAGAACTGGTTCAACGGCCTGAAAATGCCGTCCATCGTGGTGAAACAACTCGACGGTACCGTCGAGGTGGTTCGTGAGTTTGGTTACAACGACTACATGTCCAGCCTTTCGTAAGCTGGCAGAGAAGGAGAGAGAGAAAAATTGAAGAAGAACGTGCTTATCATTGGTGCAGGAGGTGTCGCCAAGGTGGTGGCCCACAAGTGCGCGCAGCACAACGATGAACTCGGTCGTATTGCTATCGCGTCGCGCAACATCTCCAAGTGCCAGGCCATCATCGACAGCGTCAAGGCCAAGGGCAGCCTCAAAGTGCCCGCCGATATCCAGGCCTTCTCGCTGAACGCCCTGGATGTCGAAGCGACCAAGGCGCTGATCCGCGAAACCGGATCGCAGATCGTCATCAACGTCGGTTCCGCCTTCCTCAACATGTCGGTGCTGCGCGCCTGCATCGATACCGGCGTGGCCTATCTGGACACCGCCATTCACGAAGAACCGGGCAAAATCTGCGAGACTCCGCCCTGGTATGGCAACTACGAGTGGAACCACCTCGAAGAGTGCAAAGAGAAGAACATTACCGCCATTCTCGGCGTGGGCTTTGACCCGGGTGTGGTCAACGCCTATGCAGCGCTGGCGCAACAACAGTATTTCGACCGCATTGATTCGATCGACATTCTCGACGTCAACGCCGGTTCCCATGGCAAGTATTTCGCCACCAATTTCGACCCGGAAATCAACTTCCGCGAATTCACCGGACAAGTGTGGAGCTGGCAGAACAGTCAGTGGACCAGCAACACCATGTTCGAAGTCAAACGCACCGATGACCTGCCGGTCGTAGGCGCGCAGAACCTTTACCTGACCGGCCACGATGAAGTGCACTCGCTGTCGAAGAACCTCGGCGTGCCCAACGTGCGTTTCTGGATGAGCTTCGGCGAGCACTACATCAATGTGTTCACCGTACTCAAGAACCTCGGCCTGCTCTCCGAGCAACCGGTCAAGACCGCCGAAGGCCTGGAAGTCGTGCCGCTGAAAGTGGTCAAGGCCGTGCTCCCTGATCCGAGCTCGCTGGCGCCTGGCTACACCGGCAAGACCTGCATCGGCGACCTGGTCAAGGGCACCAAGGATGGTCAGCCGCGCGAAGTGTTTATCTACAACGTGGCCGATCATGAGGACGCTTACGCGGAAACTGACAGCCAGGGCATTTCCTATACCGCAGGCGTACCGCCCGTGGCCGCAGCCCTGCTGGTCGCCCGTGGCGAGTGGGACGTGCAGCGCATGGCCAACGTCGAGGAGCTTCCGGCTGAGCCATTCCTCAAGGCGCTGGATGTGATGGGCCTGCCGACCCGCATCAAGGACGAGAATGGAGATCGTCCCTGGAGCTGAAACGCTTGAGGCTCGCAACATACAGGTGAGCGAGTTTCGCGCTCCATACGCAAAAACGCCGCTCTTTGAGCGGCGTTTTTGTTTGTGCGTAATGTGTTGGGCTTGTTGAGGACGAGATCAAGAACTGTGCCTCCAACATCCCCGCCCGTCACCCACATTGAACCCCAGCCCGTCGAACCGGCACTAACCCCTGGTTGCGTGGTCAGTAATTGGCGCCTGTAGCGACAAGGACCGTCTCTGATTGCGGCGCATCCAGCTACGTTTAGTGTTTTCTCCATGCCTTAGGGCAAAACGTTCGCGATGGATTGCGTCTTGAACCGACTTTTCCTTTTGCGAGCGACACTCTATGGGTTTGCTTCTCGATCCGCGTCATGACATTGATGCCGCTTTATTAAGCTATCGCCGGGTGTTCTGGTCGCTGGCGCTGTTCAGTGGGGTGATCAACCTGCTGGTGCTGGTGCCGTCGCTCTACATGATGCAGGTGTACGACCGGGTCCTCACCAGCCGCAACGAAACCACCTTGTTCATGCTCACGTTGATCGCACTGGGACTGTTCATGTTCAGCGCCCTGATCGAGTGGGTACGCGGCGAGGTGATGATTCGCATGAGCGCGGGGCTGGACGATGCCTTGGGCGAGCGGATTTTCGACGCTGCCTTCGCCCGCAGCCTGCGCGAGCACAACGCCAACCCGGCGCAGGTGCTCACCGATCTGGCGACGCTGCGGCAGTTGATCACCGGCCAGGGCCTGATCGCCTTGCTCGATGCGCCGTGGTTGCCAATCTTCCTGCTGGTGGCGTTCATCTTTCATCCCTGGTTCGGCGTGCTGACGCTGGTTCTGGCCCTGGTACTGATCGGCCTGGCGCTGTGGGGCGAGTTGGCGACTCGCACGCGCTTGGGCGAAGCCAATCGCCTGGGCGTGCAGTCGTCGATCTATGTAAACAGCACGTTGCACAACGCCGAAGTCATCCAGGCCCTGGGCATGCTCGGGCCTTTACGCCAGCGTTGGAGCCTGCTGCAGCAACGCATCATTGCCGCCCAGGCCCATGCCAGCGACCGTGGCGCGCGTATCACTTCGATGACCCGTTTCGTGCGCATCTCCGGACAGTCTCTGGCCCTGGGCCTGGGGGCGTTGCTGGTGCTTGAAGGCCAATTGTCGGCAGGCATGATGATTGCGATGTCGCTGCTGCTGGGGCGTGCCCTGGCGCCCGTGGAAATCGCCATTGGCTCGTGGAAGCAATTCAACTCCGGCCGCCAGAGCTACCAGCGCCTGAGCCAACTGCTGGCCGAGCATCCGCGCCAGCGCCTGCGCATGCCTTTGCCACCGCCCACCGGCGCAGTGCGTTTGGAGCAGTTGTATGTCGGCCCACCCGGCGCCTCGCAACCGATCCTGCGCGGCATCCATTTCAGCCTGGCCAAAGGTGATGTGCTCGCCGTCGTCGGCCCCAGCGCCAGTGGCAAATCAACGCTGGCCAGGGCGATGGTCGGGGTATGGCCGGCGTTGGGCGGTTCGGTGCGCCTGGACGACGCCGAGATCAGTCAATGGTCCCACGACGCTCTGGGTCCGCACCTTGGATACCTGCCCCAGGACATCGAGCTGTTCGACGGCAGTGTGGCCGACAACATTGCCCGCTTCGGCGAGCAGGACGCCGACAAGATCATCGCCGCCGGGCGTCACGCCGGCATTCACGAGATGATTCTGAGGTTCCCCAAGGGTTACGACACACCTCTGGGCCCCGGCGGGCTTGGCTTGTCCGGTGGACAAAAGCAACGCCTCGGCCTGGCTCGCGCACTGTATGGGCGTCCGTCGCTGATTGTGCTCGATGAGCCCAATTCCAACCTCGATGAAGCCGGAGAGCTGGCGCTGGTGCAGGCCATCAGTGCGATCAAGGCTGCTGGCAGCACCGTGGTGCTGATTACCCACCGGCCTAATGTGCTGGCCGTGGTTGATTACATCCTGGTGCTCAAGGACGGCACTCAACAAGCATTCGGTTCACGAGACCAGGTGCTCAAGGCATTGATGCCGGGGCCAAGACCGGCCGCGGTCAAGGAGACTGGCGAAGATGCATGATCTGACCCCTGAGCAGAGGCTGAGCGTGCGCGGCGCCACAACATTGCCCTGCGCCAGTACCGACGCCGGAGGCGCGGCACGCTATGGTGTGGGTTTCCTGGTCCTGACGCTGGGCGGCTTCCTGCTCTGGGCCTGCCTGGCGCCGCTCGACCAGGGTGTCGTGGGCAGTGGCACCGTGGTGGTGGCGGGCGAACGCAAGGCTGTGCAGTCGTTGGTCGGTGGGGTGGTGGAAAAGCTGCTGGTCAGCGATGGCGACCGCGTCACCCAGGGGCAGTTGCTGGTGCAGCTCAATACGGTGCAGGCGCAGTCGCAACGGGACGTGACCCTGGGCAAGTTGCTCAACGATCGCAGCGTCGAAGCGCGGTTGATTGCCGAGCGCCTGGGTTCAGCCGAGATTCAATGGCCCGCTGATCTGCTGGAGCGCGCCGACGAGCCGCGGGTCAGGGCCGCCATGGCTTTGCAGACCCAGTTGTTTCTAACTCGCCGCGCAGAACTGGGCAGCCGCTTGCAGATCATCGAACACGAAGCCGCGGCATTGCAGCAGCAGTTGCTTGGCTACCAAGGCGTCAAACGCAACTACGACGCGCAGATGCGTTTTCAGCAACAAGAACTCGAAGGCCTGCGTGATTTGGCCCGTGAAGGCTACGTTCCGCGCAATAAACTCTTCGAGGCCGAGCGCAACGCAGCCCAACTGGCCGGGCAGATTGCCTCCGGGGTGGGCGATGTCGGCAGGACCCGTCAGGCGATCAACGAAAGCCGACTCAAGGCCTTGCAGACGCAGCAGGAATTTCGCCGCGACGCCGAAACCCAGCTCAGCGAAGTCTCCGCCGAGGCGGCAGGTTATGCCGATCAGATTCGTGCCTTGCAGTTTGAAGTCGACAACGGTGCGATCCGTGCGCCGGTGTCCGGGCAGATCATGGACGTGAGCCTTCATACGGTCGGGGGCGTTGCGCAGGCCGGCCAAACCCTGATGCAGGTGGTGCCGCTGGATGCGCCGATGGCGATCACCGCGCGTTTCGAGCCGCTGATGGCCAATAAGTTGCGCCCAGGTCTGCCGGTGCATGTGCATTTCACCGCGCTGCAACGGGTAGATACGCCGACGGTCACCGGCACGGTGACTACGGTCTCGGCGGATCAGTTGATCAATGAACAGACGCACCAGCCGTACTTTTCCGCCAAGGTCGAAATTCCCGCCGACACCGTCGCCTCGCTGCAGGCTGCCGGCCTGCTGGTGCGCCCCGGCATGCTCGCCGATGTCACGGTGGTGACGGGGGAACGCACCTTGATGAATTACCTGATGAAACCTTTGCGTGAGCGCTTGCTTGCGGCCTTCAAAGAGGAATGAGCATGATCGACCGTTGTCGCTACCGCTCCGGTTTACTGCTGGGTTTGTGTACCAGCTGGGCCGCGATCAATCCCGTGTGGGCTGCCGAAGAAGGCCTGAGCCTGACCGCTGCGTACGACGCCTCGCGCGTCAATGACCCGACCGTGCAATCGGCGGCCCATGCCTTTGATGCTTCGAAACAGGAAGAGGCGATTGGCCGTGGTGGCCTCTATCCGCAAGTATCGCTGACGTCGCGCTACGGTTACGGTGGGCGTACCGATGGCGGCGACGACCGCAACTACGTCAACAGTAACGATTACCAGGCGAACAACGTCACCCTGGCGGCGCAACAACCGCTCTATGACAAGGGGCGCTGGGCGGCGTATCAGGAGGGCAAGGCGCGGGGGCAGTTGGGTAACCAACTATTCGACGTTTCCGGCCAGACCCTGTACGACCGGGTCGCCAAAGGCTACTTCGACGTCGCCCGGGCCGAAAACGAGATCAAGTTGATCGCCCAACAAAAGACTGCCATCAATGGGTTGGTGACGCAGAGCAAAAAACTTTATCAAGGCGGCCAGGGCGCGATCACCGATATTGATGAGGCCCAGGCGCGGCTCGATCTCGTCGACGCCCAGCAGGCTGAAGCCCAGGCCCGGCGCGTGGCTGCGTTGCGGGCATTGTCCGGTCGCGCCAGCGTGCCCATCGATGACATCCAGCCGATGCGCGAAGAACTCGCCGCCGGTAGCCCGATCCCACCGGAGCAGGATTTGCCGTACTGGACGGCGATTGCCCGTGAAGCGAGCCCCGAGCTGGCAGCCCGGTTGGCCGCGGTGAAAGTCGCCGAGGCGCAGGCCGACAGTCAGCGCGCCGGGCATTATCCGACCTTGTCGCTGACCACCCAGCTAACCCGCCGGGAAACCCGCCAGTACCAGGAACTCGATCCTCGCCAGGACACTTATTACGTGGGGGTGCAGCTGGATATTCCGTTGTATCGCGGCGGGGCGGTACGCGCCTCGGTGGCGAAGGCCGAAGCGCAACTGGCCGGTGCCCAGTCCGACTACGATGTGCAGCGTCAACAGTTGGCCGAGGACATCGAAGCCGATTATCTGGGCGTGGTGGCCGGGTTCACCAAGAGCAAGGCGATGCAGCGGGCGGTGGAGTCCAATCAGCGGGCCCTGACTTCGACGGAAAAAGGCTTTCAGGGTGGAGTGCGTTCCACGGTGGATATTCTTGATGCACAGCAGCGGGTGTTCCAGGCCCGCCGAGACCTGCTCAACACCAAACTCGACATGCTGCAAAGCTATGTGAGCCTGCACACCCACACCGGCCAGATGAACCGCGGCGTCCTGAAGCAGGTGCAAAGCCTGTTCTGAAAAGCCTTGGGTTCTAACCAAAGCTCAAGATCGCAGCCTATCCCCTGTGGGAGCGAGCCTGCTCGCGATAGCGGTGGCACAGTCAGCCTCCATGTTGAATGTGCCGGCGCCTTCGCGAGCAGGCTCGCTCCCACATTTGATCTGTGGCTGTCCCCGATTTTTTGGGCACTGCAAATCCCTTGTGGGAGCGAGCCTGCTCGCGATAGCGGTGGGTCAGTCAGCCTCATGTTGAATGTGCCGGCGCCTTCGCGAGCAGGCTCGCTCCCACATTTGATCTGTGGCTGTCCTCGGTTTTTTGGGCACTGCAAATCCCTTGTCGGAGCGAGCTTGCTCGCGATAGCGGTGGCTCAGTCAGCCTCCATGTTGAATGTGCCGGCGCCTTCGCGAGCAAGCCCGCTCCCACATTTGATCTGTGGCTGTCCCCGATTTTTTGGGCACTGCAAATCCCTTGTGGGAGCGAGCCTGCTCGCGATAGCGGTGGGTCAGTCAGCCTCCATGTTGAATGTGCCGCGCCTTCGCGGGCAAGCCCGCTCCCACATTTGATCTGTGGCTGGCCCCGATTTTTTGGGCACTGCAAATCCCTTGTGGGAGCGAGCCTGCTCGCGATAGCGGTGGGTCAGTCAGCCTCCATGTTGAATGTGCCGGCGCCTTCGCGAGCAGGCTCGCTCCCACATTTGATCTGTGGCTGTCCCCGATTTTTTGGGCACTGCAAATCCCTTGTCGGAGCGAGCTTGCTCGCGATAGCGGTGGCTCAGTCAGCCTCCATGTTGAATGTGCCGGCGCCTTCGCGAGCAAGCCCGCTCCCACAGGATGTGAGCTTGATTCAGGCTGTAAAGTCGCTGGCGTGCAGCTCCTTGACGCCCACCAGTTCGAATTCGAACTCGGGAGTGGCGTCGGCGTTGACACTGCCGTAGAGAATGCCATCGGCAAAGCGCAGTTGGCCGGTGGCGTTGGCAGGGTCGAAGGCGTTGCTGCCGATGAAGGTGAAGGCGTCAACGGTGGCGGTCAGCGGGTTGGCGTCCAGGCCGGTAAGATCCAGATGATCACCCTCGGTGGTCTTGAAACCGCTGATCACATCGCGCAAAGCCCCGACGCCCATGTCCGACAGCGCGCCAAACGCGTAGGTATCCGCGCCAGTGCCACCGGTGAGGTTGTCGGTGCCTGCACCGCCGATCAGCCGGTCATCGCCCGAACCGCCCACCAGCGTATCGTTGCCCGCACCACCGTTCAGAACGTTCGCGGCGCTGTTGCCCGACAGACTGTCAGCGTAGGCGCTTCCCGTCAGGTTTTCGAAGAACTTCAAGGTGTCGAGCCCGGACCCAACGGTGTTTTGTTGCGCTGACGTCGAGAGGTTTACGGTAACTCCGGACAGGGCGCGTTCATAGGACACCGTGTCAATGCCATCGCGCCCGTCCAGCACGTTGTTGCCGGCTCCGGCGAACAGCGTGTTGTCCAGCGCGTTGCCCGTGCCATTGGCGGCGCCAGTGCTATCGATATACAGCTGCTCGACGTTGTTGCTGAGGGTATAGGCCGCCAGTCTGCTGTGCACGCTCTCGATCCCTCCAGGCACCGCATTGCTGTTGGTCTCGATCACGGTGTCATCGGCGTTGTCGACATAGTAGGTGTCGTTGCCATCGCCACCACTCATGCTGTCGGCCCCTGCGGCACCATTGAGCACGTTGGCGGCGGCATTGCCGGTGATGAAGTTGCGCAACTCATTACCGGTGCCGTCGATGTCCGACACGCCGGTCAGCACCAGATTCTCGAGATTGGCGCCCAAGGTCCAGCTGACTGAGGCCTGCACCGTATCGATCTGCGAGGGTGAAGTGTTGGTTTCCGTCACGCTGTCGGACGCGTTATCGACCACATAGATGTCATTGCCATCGCCACCGGTCATGGAGTCGGCGCCCAGGTCGCCATCCAGTGTGTCGTTGCCCGAGCTGCCCACCAGGGTATCTGCCTGGTCGGTGCCGGAAATCACCCCGCCCTGGTTTTGAGCGTTGTCGAAAATCGCCTGCGCGCTGTTGTTGTCGCTGGGGTTGCCTTGAAAGCCAAGGTCATCGGCGATGTAGTCGGCCAGGCGCTGTCCGACGATCTCCGCCGATTCCTCGTGCAAGTGCCAGACGTCGTCGGGGTACACCAGCGGATCGACTTCGTAGCGCAAGGGCAGGTCGGTGTAGTCCACCGCCAGCTTGACGTCGGTACGCTCGGCGGCGATGGCTTCCTGGACGGCGCGGACATAGCCTACGCCCGAGACGATGGAGGCAATCTTCTCTTCGGAATAACCCCGGGCTCGCGCCGCATCCTCCTGGTAGTGACCGGTCTCCATCATGTACACGCTGAAGTTGCCGAACTGGGCATGCAGGTAATCAAACACCTTCAGGGTCGCGTCCTTGTAGGCAGCGGCCGCCGCTGTTTTGTCCGTGGCGCGGCCGATCTCCTGGGCGGCTTCCTCGCCCTGCCCCCAAATGATGCCCATGGTGACGTTATCGATCGATTGCAGTTCGGTGAGCTGGTCCCCCAGCAACGCGACGGCGCGCAACAGCGCAGGCCCGGGTTGGTTGGTGTCGGTCAACCACCAGCACAACTTGAGTTCCTCGGCGCCCATGGTCGACAGGCCGTTGACCGTGCTGCCCCCCACCGCGATGTCGATGCCATTGCCATCGGCATCGGTGAACTGGCTGCGCACGTCATAGGGGGTGTAGCGGTCCAGATCCTTGACCAGCATCGAGGTGCCGGACTGATCGTCGTCCTCCGTCATGCGCAATAGGCGCGCATTGGATTGGCCGAGGGTGGGCAGGTAGAGGATGTCCTGTTGGGCGCGCTCGCCGAACACGAAGTCGCTGGCGGTCAGGGTGTTGAGGTAGTTGCCGTTGAGGGCGATTTCAAAACGATTGCCATCGGCATCCGCGTCGGCGGATTTGATGTAGGTCTTGTCACCGGCCGCGTTGAGAGTCATGTACAGCGTGTGATTGCTGCCATCGCCGAGGCCGACAAAGCCCAGGCCCGACACATCGATCTTGTCGACGCCCGCGGTGAAATCATAAATCGTGTCGGTGGCCGTGATGCCGCCGGTGTCGTAGTCGCGGTAACTGTCGAGTACGTTGGTGTAGCGGAAGGCGTCGGCACCGTCGCCGCCGTACATTGAGTCGCGTCCGGCGCCGCCGTCGACGATGTCCGCGCCGGTGCCGGCCTTGATTGTGTCATTGCCACCGAGGCCGAGGATTAGGTCCGCGCCCGCCGTGCCGTTCAGGGTTTCGGCATTGTTGGTGCCGGCGATGGTATTGGCGGGCGCATCGGCAACCGCCAGGGCGAAGCTGTCACTGACCGACGCTCCTGAAGGATCGGTGGCCTTGACCAGTACGTTGTAATTGCCCGACGCCGTGCTGATCGGCGTACCGGTGAACGTCAGGCTGGTGGCGTTGAAACTCAGCCACGCGGGCAGGGCGCTACCGTCAGCGAGGGTCGCTGTGTAGATCAAGGCATCCTGGTCGGCGTCGGTGAAGCTGTCATGGGTGACGGTGTAATTGAACGGCGTGTTTTCGGTGGCGTTCTGATCGAGGAGGGGAATGGCCACCACCGGCGCGACATTGCTGGGTGCGTTCTGGCCGGCGAAAACAAAATGACTCGCCGTCAGGCTGCTCACCAGGTTGCCCGCCATCGACAATTCGAAGCGGTTGCCGTTCGCGTCGACGGTGAGATCCTTGAGGTAGGTGCGGTTGCTCGAAGCACTGTAGGTCACTTGCAGCGTGCCGTTCAGGCCATTGCCCAGGGCCGTGTAGCCGAGCGCCGAGACATCGATCTTGTCGGCGGTCACGTCGAAATCGAGGATCTGGTCACTGACGCTGGTGGAACTGGTGCGGTAGCTGTCGAGTGTCGAGGTGTAGCGGAACACATCGGCACCCGCGCCACCGGTGAGTTTGTCCACCCCGGCGCCACCGACCAGGATGTCGTTGCCCGCGCCGCCATTCAGCGTGTCGTTACCGGCGCCACCGAAGAGTTGTTCGTTGGCAGCGGTGCCGGTCAGCGTGTCGTTGTTCGGCGTGCCGTTGATCACAGTGGGTGAGGCGGGCACGTCCTGCACGGCGAGGGTAAAGCTGTCGCTGACGGTGGCGTTGCTGCCGTCGGCCGCGGTGACCTGTATGGAGTAGGTGCCCGATGCGGTATCGCTGGGTGTGCCGCTGAACGTACGAGTCGCTGCATCGAATGTCAGCCAGCTGGGCAGGGCGCTGCCATTCGCCAGTTTGGCGATGTAGCTGAGGCTGTCGTTATCCGGATCGGTGAAGCTGGTGGCCGGTACCACGTAGCTGAACGGGGTGTTTTCGGTCGCGTTTTGATCCAGCAACGCCGTTGCCACCACCGGTGCATGGTTGACCGTTGGCGAAGTGGCGAAGACGAAATTGGCGCTGGTCAGCTTGTCGACGTAGTTGCCGTTCAGCGTCACTTCAAAGCGGTTGCCATCGGCGTCGGCGGCCAGGGACTTGATGTAAGTCTTGGTGCCGGCACTGTTGAGCACCAGGGACACAGTGTTGTTCTTGCCATCACCCAAGCCGGTGAAACCTAAGGCCGAGAGGTCGATCTTGTCGGCGCTGATATCGAAATCGGTGATCACGTCGCTAAGGTTGGCACCGCCGGTGTTGTAGTTGCGGTAGCTGTCCATGCGATTGGTGAACACAAAGGTGTCCGCTCCGGCACCACCGGTGAGGGTGTCCATGCCGGCACCGCCGTCGAGCTTGTCGTCGCCCGCGCCGCCACCAAGGCTGTCGTTACCCGCGAGGCCGAGCAGGGTGTCGGCCGAATCGGTACCCAGCAGCGAGTCGCTGCCGCTGGTACCGGTGACCACCCGATTGAAAATGAAGTTACTGGCGGTCAGAGTGCTGGCGAGGTTGCCCGAGAGAATCAACTCGAAGCGATTGCCGCTGGCGTCGGCATCGTAGTCCTTGATGTAGGTGCGGTCGTTGCTGGCGCTGTAGCTGACCTGCAGGGTGCCGCCACGACCATTGCCCAAGCCCGTGAAACCGAGGCCGGCGAGGTCGATCTTGTCCTGGGTGACGTCGAAGTCGGTGATGGTGTCATCGAAGCTTGCGGTTGCGTTGCGGTAACTGTCGGACTGAGCGACGAAACGGAACGTATCGGCACCGGTACCGCCGGTGAGTTTGTCGGTGCCTGCACCGCCCACCAGAATGTCGCCACCGGCCCCGCCATTGATGGTGTCGTTGCCGGCTGCGCCGTAGAAAATCTCGCTGGCGGCACTGCCCAGCAGGGTGTCGTTGCCAGCCGTACCTTGCACGGTGGTCATCGGCGCCGTGGCACTGGCGTAGCTGCCGTCGCCATAGACCAGCGTCGCGCCCTTGCTGGTGTGGCTGATGGTGTTGCCAATAATGGCGTTGCGATCGGTGCCGTCTTCATTGCGCTCCGCAACACCGTAGGTCGACAGGTTGCTGCCGCTGATGATGTTGCCCTGGATCGTGTTGTCGCTGCCGTTGAAGTACTTGCCGGACACGCCCAGGGTGTCGTCGTAGGACTGGATGATGATTTCCGGTACGGGGTTGCCCAGGGAATTGTTGTTGAGCGTGTTGTCGATGATCTCGACGTGGTTGCTGCCGTAGATGCGGATCCCGGCGCTGGTGTTGTCGTGAATGTCGACGTCGCTGACGGTCACCTCGCTGGACAGCTTGATCAGCACCCCTTCGGCGCCGTTGCCGTACACCTCGCCACCGGTGATGGTGATGTTGCTGGGGGAGGGGATGTTCTCGCTGCCGCGCTGCACCACGATGCCGTTGCCGCCATTGTTGTAGGCAACGTTGTTGGTGAGGGTGAAGTCGTGGGTACTGGTGACGACGTTGAAACCGTGGCGGTCATTGTCGTAGGCGACGTTGTTTTCGAAGGTGCTGTCGCTGAGGAAGTCAGCAACGAAGCCGTCCAGGCCATTGCCGTGGGACACGCTGTTCTTGATGACCATGTTGACGGTCTGCTCGTGGGGGTCGAAACCGTACCCGGAGCAATCCTTGATCTCGACGCTGTCGAGGGTGACGTTGGAGTCGTAGCCTTCCTGGCCGGGAATGAAGCCATTGAACCAACCATCGATCTTGCCGGTGGTGTGGTCACGGTTGCCGTCGATGGTGAGGTTGCTGACGCCAAAGTCGTGGGTTTCCTCGCCATAGGCCGAGCGGATGACACCCGTGATCTTGGTGTCGGAGCCGTCAGCCACCTTGACGGTGGTTTTGCCCATGCCGTCGCCGTACAGGGAGACGTTGCTCTTGAGCATCAGGCAACCGTCGGAGGGTTCCTCGCCTCCCGAAACGATGTAAGTTCCGGTCGGCACATACACCTGCCCCCCACCTGCGGCGGCCGCTGCATCAATCGCACTTTGTATTGCCGCGGTGTCGTCTGTGATGCCATCTCCTTTGGCGCCAAAATTTTGAACATTGAAAATCATGAGCTTATCTCCGTATCGGGCTAAAACCTCGGAAGATGCCAATATTCCATCGACAGCCACGGTGTTAGGGCCCAACGAAGCGCAAAAGTTGTGACCACATATCGGGGAAGTGTCAAAAAACCGCACTAACTGATCAGCGGTTGTGAGGTGTTTCGAGACAGTAACGTTCTGTTGACGCCCGCTCAGTAAGCGAACAAGCCCGCGCCCACGGGTTCCGCGGTTATCGACGTCGAGATCGAGAAGCCTTTTTCCATCAGGCTGGCGTCGCGCTCGAAAGCCCAGCTGCCGCAAAAAGAAAAATTGAACTGAACCTTCAGAACTGGCTTGTCTCGCAACACTCGACCGTTGAGCGGTTGAAGGCGATAGCGGGTAAAGGCATCGACATTCGCGCCGATAAGTTCAACAAGTACATTACTGACTGATCCTGCCAACAGTCCGGGGCTGAATGCGAGGAATCACTCGACTCAGGGAGCATTTTCAACGCATGTGTTTTAAAGCCTGCGTCGTCCCCTGTGCTAGCCCGTAGCCGTTGTACCGCCTGGAAGCCCTATGAAAAACAAGCCTCTCGACCCTCTGCCGCAGATGCGAACCTCCAATCTTTCCCTGACCCGCATTTCTTTGATGGCTTTCTCTTGTCTGTTGTTGTCGATCTTCCTGTTGGCCAGCACCTTGATTGTTTACATCGCCTTCGAGCAAAACCAGGACGACGAGCGCCGCAGTCGCTTTTATACGGAAAAGGCCGTGCAGGCCCTGGAGAAGTCGGTTCTTTTGACGATCAAGGACTACGCATTCTGGGGCGATGCCTACGAGCACCTGCACAGGAAGGTGGATATCGACTGGGCATTTGTCCGGCAGAATGCCGGCTCGTCGCTGTTTAAGGATTTCGGGTTTGAGGGCGTGTTTGTGATCGATCCGACCGATCGTACGGTGTACTCGGTCATCAATGGGCAGCTGGAATCGGTCACCGCTGAAGACTGGCTGAAACAACCCATCACCGCGCTCATCGAACGTGCACGCATTGATGTCGAAAGCGAAACACCCATCAAGGCGTTTCTCGATGTTGACGGCACCCCGGTGTTGGTCGCTGCCGCGCCCCTGACGCCTGGCACCAACCTCCAGGTCGAAACGGATGACAGGCCAGCCTCAATACTGTTGTTCGTCTCCAGGCTCGATGCTGCCCGATTGAGCACCATGGCCAGTGATTTCGGGATTGCTCAATTGCGCGTGGCCTCAGGTGATAGTGCAGCGCTCGGCACATCATTTTTGCGCCTAGGGGAAACCGGTACGGCGGGCACCCTGCAGTGGACACCGGCGCAACCGGGGCATCGGTTGATGACCGTGGTGTTGCCGCTGATCGGTATAGCGGGGCTGATTATCGGTCTAATGACCTGGCTTTTTCAGCGCCGTACCACGGCGGCTGCGCAAGTGATGGATGCCAGTTACACCTCCCTGCAGGTCAGTCGAACGGCGTTGGCGGCCAGTGAGGCTCGGTTTCGTGATGTCGCCGAAGCATCCTCCGACTGGATTTGGGAAATCGATACCGGGTTGCGCTTCACCTACCTGTCAGAGCGTTTCGAAACCGTGACGGGACTGCGCAGGGCCGAGTGCCTTGGTCGTCCTATCGATGACTTGCTGGTGTCTGATCAGGGCCCACTTTCCCAGTGGTTGAAAAACCACTCGCGACGGGCCAACGCCATCTTGCAATGCAGTTATCTGTCAGGGGACGGGCAAGCCAGGATTTTCCGTCTTTCCGTGCGGGAGATGGAGGGGCTGGGCTATCGCGGCACGGCCAGCGATATCACCGAAGAAGTGGCGGCCCGCCGACGGATCGAATACCTGTCGCAACACGATGCGCTGACGGGCCTGGCGAATCGCGCCCGTATGCAGGAATTCCTCGATGGCAAACTCAAGGCTGCGCCGACCCTGAGTGATCCGTTGGTCATGCTCAGCGTCGACCTGGATCGCTTCAAACCGGTGAATGATTTGCTCGGGCATGCCGCAGGCGATCAGGTGCTCAACGAGGTCTCCAAAAGGCTGGGGCAGTGCTTGCGCTCAGATGACCTGGTCGCGCGAATCGGTGGCGATGAGTTTGTGCTGGTGGTGGCGAATATGGTTACTCAGGATGAGGTCGAGCACCTGTGCCAGCGCCTGATCGACTGCATCGAACAGCCGTTCCAGATTGATGAGCATGAGGTGTTTATCAGTGCCAGCATCGGCATTGCCATGGCACCGGCTGACGCCACCCTGGCCGACGAGTTGCTGCGCTATGCCGACATTGCGCTGTATGAAGCCAAGGATGCAGGACGCAATACCTGGCGTTTTTACGCGGGCGACATGAATGCTCGAATCCTCGATCGTCGTCAGTTGGAAAGCGATCTGCGTCACGCGATCAAACATGATGAGTTGCGTCTGCACTTTCAGCCGCGCTATCAGATTGCAGGCAGGGTCATGGCCGGTGCCGAAGCGCTGGTACGCTGGGAGCACCCGGTGAGAGGGCTATTGTCGCCCGACGTTTTCATTCCCATTGCGGAAGAAACCGGGTTGATTCTGCCGCTGAGCAACTGGGTGCTGCACACCGCTTGCAGGGCCGCGTCTGCCTGGCCCGAAGAGCTCTTTGTCTCGGTGAACCTGTCGCCGACAGAGTTTCAGCGTGGGCAGCTGGTGTCCAGGGTTCAGGCGGTGTTGGCGCAGACCGGTTTGAATCCGGCCCGGCTGGAATTGGAACTGACTGAGAATGTCATGCTGGACGACGCCAAGGGCGCACTGCAGATCATGCACGACTTGAAAGCCTTGGGTGTCCGCCTGGCAATGGACGATTTCGGCACTGGGTACTCGTCATTGAGCTACCTGCGTTCATTTCCTTTCGACGGGTTGAAGATTGATCGCAGCTTTATTTCCGGGCTGTCCGCCAGCGGTGATGATCAGTCGATCATCGAGGCCATCGTCGGGCTGGGCAGGGCACTGTCGCTGACAGTCACGGCGGAGGGGGTGGAAACGATCGAGCAACTTCAGGCCTTGCAGGATGCCCGGTGCGATGAGGTTCAAGGGTATTTCTTGAGCCGGCCTATGGATGCGCAGGCGATTGGACACTTGATTGGCGTCCACGCGAAGCATTCAGGGCTGCGAACGCTGGCCGAAAGCGCTTGCGCTGAAAGTTAACACCTCATCTGCACACGCTTTACTGCACCAGTTGATCGACCAGCGCTGGCGTCACGTAGTGCGGCCCGTCGAACAGGTAGAGCGGATATCCGTCATAGGCCGCCAGTTGCGGTTTGAGCTCGGCTGCGGTCGCGGAGCGGAAGCCGCCACCAAAGTTGGGGCGGAAGGCTTCGACGATGATCCGCACGCGATCTTTGCCCAGGCGGTGGCTCAGGGCGTCGGCGTAGGTTCGCGCGACCGGTGCAGTGCGGGCGTACACGCCGACACCGTCCTGGAAGAACACGCCGATGTCATCCGGCAGCCATTGTTTGAGCCATTCGGCGGTGGCGACGGGGCCGATATTGGCACCGTCATAAACGCTGATCCACAACGGTCGCGGCAGCTTGGCCAGCAGCGCGGGCAGTTCTTTGGCACGGGTCCAGCTGGGGTCGACTTCCGCCGGGAAATACCAGCCGGTCACGTGTAACGGCGTAGGCAATTTGGCGATCCGTTCCGAGACGGCGGCCAGCTGTTCGATGTTGTCCCGTGAGCGGTTCTCGCTGAAATAACCCGCCAGCCCCAGGATCACGTCCTGCGCCCAGGGTGCCTTGGCAATGCGCGCCCAATCGGGCAGCACCGGTACGGCGGGCAGGCCGGTACCGGGAACGAAGGCCTGATCGTCGACGACTGTCCATTGCACCAGCAACTCACGCGCACCCAGTTTTTCCCAGTGTCCGCTGATACCGACGGTCTTGTTGTCCGGCTGCCAGACGATGCCGACAATCCCCGGGGCCAGGGCTTTGGTCTTCGTCACGTAGAACATGCTGGTGCCTACGCTGACGGTGACGGTGACGGCAAACAACAGGGCCACAACGGTCGCGCGACTGGCGGTGTAGCCGAAAATATTCACGGAAGTGCCTTTTGGATACGTTGATGCCATTGGCTCAGCGAGGTGACACCTTTGGCGTTCCAGTTGGCCGCCGCATCAGGTCCAAGGTGGAACTGGCCCTCGTTGAATTGCCAGACGATCACTTGCGGCTTGTGTTCGGCAAAATCCGCCGACTCCAGGTATTGCAGCAGCGTAGCCCACGGGCCGACGTCGCCGGGGTTCCAGGTCAGTGCGACGGGACGGTCCAAGGCATTTGAGAGCTTCTGCGTAAAACCCAGGTAAGGCTGGACAAAGCTGTTGCCGATCACTTGGACCGGTGCCGGCGCATCGTCGATCAGCAATTCGTTTTCGGCCTGATGGCGAACGGTGTAGATGTCGCGACCAATCGCCTTGCGCTTGATCGCTGGCAGAAAATTACTGGCCAGGTCGCCGAACGCGCGTCTGTCGAACCATTGGCCCAGCACCACGCCTCCACCAGGGTCACCTTGCAGGCGATAGCGCTCGGTAATCAGTTGCGCCGTGGCGTCCGCGGTGTTTTCGGCGCTCCAGGCTGTCCAGTGGTAGTCGGCGCGGTAAAACGCGATCTGTTTGCCTTGCTCGGTCCGTTGCAGGATCGGCTTGATATTCAGTGTGGTCAGACCTGCTTGGGTCAAGTCGTTTTGCAGGTGGTCATGACGCTGCATCACGGCCACGCTTAAGGGTTGGTCGACGGGTAGGCGTTGAGCATAAAACGGCGCTTTCATCGGCACCACCAGCACAACCAGCCCAATGTGTTCGCGCTGAAGTTGCTGCTGGAGTTCCCTGACCAGTGCAATGCTGCGGGCAGTGCCGGTGTTGTCGACCTTGCTCAGGCTTTCCCAGGCCGGGAATAACCAGCCACCGTTGCCGGTGATCACCGCCGAGGCCGCTTGAACACCGGTGCCTGACAGGCTCGACAGCAGGCCAGCGATCAGGGCGGGCATCGACAATCGACGGATAAAACGTTCGGGTCTGGATTGAAGGTTCATGGGGCGGTCTGATCGACAAGGCCAATCAGCCGTGGAGCCTGGCGGGAGCCGATCAGGAACAGGCTATAACGATCCCCGGCTTTGAAGGGCGCCAGCTTCAACGGCAGGCTCGCGTTCTCATTGCAGTTGGCAACCAGCGTCGCCTGCACCGGGTTGATCGTGCGCTGGGCTTGTCCGTTGAACGGCAGCTGGTTGAACACAGGAGCACCGTTGGCGAGTTTGACCTCGGCCTTTTCGCAACCGTTGGCCAGGTTGTAGACATTGAGTTCGGCGCGCAGGTCTTTACCGCGCAGCGGTGGGTCGATGACCAGGCGTGGCGCCCGTGCCGGGTCGCTGTCGAGAATCAGCGTGACCCACGCACTTTTTGGTGCGCTGAGGCCTTTTATCTCGCGACCATTGACGGTCACGTGCAACGGCTGTCGCGAGTCCACGACCTGAAAGGGACTGGCCACTGCGGTCTGTGCGGCAAGGGCAAAACCCGGGCCTTGGCCCACGTGGACCTGCATGGCGGTATCACCGGGATTGACCACTCGCACCCAGGCGGAACCCTCGGGCAGTTTTGGCGCATACAGCTGGGCGATTTCAGGGGCGGCCTGTGCCCACATCGGGACCAGGCCAAGACCTAGCCACAAACACATTCGAACGTTCATGCAAGTCCTCAATAGGAATAAGTCAGGCGAGCGAACACGCCTTCAGCGCGGTCATCACCCAGCACCTTCACGCGGTACTGCAAAGAAAAGTCCACATAGGAGCGGGGGGCGTTGTACGCATCTTCGCGGAACCAGTATCGGACGTTGTTACCGATACCAACGCCGCCGGCCTTGCCCGAAGATGAGTCCGTGCTGCCGTCGGTGTCCGTCTTGCTGTTCATCTTGGAGTCGTAGTCGAACGCGGCCACGACGTGGGGGAAACTCACCCAGCGCGAGCCTGCGCCGCCGATGGCGTAGCTGCGACCCACCTGCCATTCGCTGTTGAAGTAGTCACGCGAGTCGTTGACGTAATGACCGGCTTCAGCGAACAACTGCGAGGTCCACCAGCTGGAGGCATCCACCCGCAGATCGGTCCCGATGCTTGAGCCGTAGCCCAGACGCACCAGCCAGTCACCGTCGACGTCAGACGATCCCAAGGGGAATGTACGCTCGACGGCGGCCATCACGTTCAGCGAAGTGAAGGGTTTGATCCGGACACCCACGGCGCCTTGCAGCGCATCGAAACCGGTATCCGAATCGCCGTTCTTGCTCCACAGCGTGTCGGTGATGCGTCCGTAGAGTTCGACAAAACGTGCGTTGCGATAGCCCAAGGGACGCCAGGAAAGCTCGGTGCTGTTTTGCAGGCTGTCATTGCTGTTGCTGCCGCTACTCGGGGCTGAGCTCAGGCCACTGCTCGAACTGTTGCCGCGATAACTGGTGGTGCTGGTCAATCCCCAGGTGCGCGACACATCGGCCACCGCGCGACGGGTGTCGAACAGCTGCTGCGGGGACATGTCGAGTTCACCGGCATTTTTTGCGTCGATGACTCGTTTGAAGTAGGTGACGGCTTGCTCGTCGTCATTGACCCGCATGGCGGTGTACGCCGCATCCTGCGTTGCTGTCGGCGTGAGTCGGGTGTCGGCATCGGCCTTGCGGAACGAAGTGTGGGCACCGTCATCGTCGCCGGCCTGGACCGACAAATAAGCGATCTGCAGGTCGCTCATCGATTCCAGCTCGCCCGTGTCCCGCGCTTGTTGCAACCGTTCGCGCGCGGTTCGGCGCTGGCCGATGGCGGCATACAGACTGGCTTCTTCGTAGGCGGGAAGGCTGGCCAGTGCCAGTGCCTGGGTAAAGTCCTTGCGCGCCCCGGCATCGTCACCCGATTGCTGACGCAGACTGCCGCGCTGGGCGAGCAGACGAGCGTCATCGCCCGTGAGCTTGAGACCTTCGCTGGCTGCCGCGATAGCTTCGGGCACACGTTTCTGATCACTCAGGGCGCTGACCAGCAGTCGGCGGTACGCCGGATTCTGTGGTGCGCGGACAATGGCTTGGTTGGCCAGAACCACCGCCGAAGCGGCGTCTTTGCGGGCCAGGGCCGCGTAGGCTTGGCCGGCCATGTCGGTTCCGCCATCACGCTGGTTGCCCGGCCAGATATCACAGACCAGGCCGAAAGCCGTTTCCTGACAGTTCAAGGCCGGTGCAGGGAAGTGGGCAATAACGTTCGCGCCGTTGTTTTTCTGCCGCAACGCCAAGCGGGCGTTGGTGCGTCGGCGGGCCACTTCACCGCCTTCATCGTCGGCCAATGGCTGCAGATGATCGAGCGCTTGCTGAGGCTCGTCATGGGCCAGTGCAGCGTCCGCGGCGAAGAAACGAATGTCACGGGTTTCTGCTTCCAGCAGGCCATCGATGGCCAGGGCGTGGTTCAGGTCAGCCTGGGCAGCCTGAGTTTTACCCTGACGATCACGGGCGTAGCTGCGCAGAATCCACGGAGCGATTTCCCCATCGTCTTGCGCCAAAGCGCCTGACGCGGCCTGTTCGGCCCCTGGATAATCCTTGGCCGCGAGCAGGGCACTGATCAGCAGTTGCTGATTGGCGACGATTTCCGGAGCCCAGGCGACGGCTTTTCTGGCCTGGTCCACGGCCAGGGACACCTGGCCTTGCTCCAGGGCGAGATAACCCTCAACCGCCAGCGGAGCGGCCAATTGACGACGAATCGCTTCGCGACGCATCAGCAAGGTATCGTCGTCCGGGAACACCACAAGCGCCTGGGTGGTGGCTTGATCCGCTTCCTGCAAGTGCTGCTGGCGCTGCAAGGACTCGATCAGCAGCAATCGGTAATCCATGCGTTTGGGCGCTTGGGCGATGGCTTTGCGTGATGCCTGGGCAGCCGTGCCGAAGTCATCGCGATCGTAGGCCTTGAACGCCTGGGCCGCGGCGCCGAAGCCTGGGGCCTGACGCGACTGTGGGTAGCGTTTGGGATGATCACGCAGTTCCTTGTCGCGCTGAGCCAGCACAATCAAGGTGTTCAAACGGGTGATGTCAGCCCGCTGACGCAAGGCTTCGCGGGCCTTGGCGATGGCCAGGTCGTAATCTTTGCGCGCGTAGGCGCTGTAGGCCTCGTTGGCAGTGACATAGGCCGGGCCGGTCAATGGCAGCGGCAACGTCTCGGCAAGAGCAAGCCCAGGTAACAGGCTTAGCCCCGTGGCCATGAGGGTCAGGAAGGGGCGTTTCATGCCGGAAGCTCCGCAGGGTAGTGGCTGTGCTGACGCGCCACGGCCTTTTCGATGGTGGAGCGGGGCAGCACGCCGCTGTCGACCAGATAGTCGCCGATGCGTCCGTGACGCTGCGGGCGGTACTGCAACATGGCGCGATTGAATACGTCGCGATCCAGCAGGCCCGTTTCGATCAACAAGTCACCCAGCAGTGGCGCGCGGGCATCCGGCACGGACTGGCCTTCGCGCACGTTCAGTTGACGTAATTGCGCGACGATTTCGCTTTCCCGGGCAATCAGCTGCACCGGTTCGCTGCCCAGTACCTCGCTGACTTGTTGCAGACCTTCGGCCGGCAACGGGCTGGCCACGGCAAGTTGTACTCGGCCCTCGGCATTCAAGCCAACCGGCACCACGCGCCAGCGCAGCGCGAATTCATCGTCCAGGGTAGGGGTCGACGCCTGTGCCTTGCTGGCCACATCGAACACCCGCGGCAGATCGTTCTGGAAGGCTATGGCTTCCGCCAGTGTCTCGTCGTCCAGCCAGCCATTGCTGAGCAAGATCCGTCCCAATGGCATGTGCCGGGTTTTCTGTTCGTCGAGCGCGCTTTGCAGGTCGGTTTCGTTGATCGCCTGCCAGGACAGCAACACGCTGCCCAACTTGCGCGGTGCGAAGGCAACTAGGTCGGTGGACGGGAAGTCGTGCATGGTCTTGTCCCACACCAGTTTGCGGTTCATTACCTTGCCGACGATGAACATGCGCCAGGCGCGTGATGCAGCCATGAAGTTGACAAAGTTGCCCACCACCATGCGCGGGATGGACAGCAATCCATGCTGCCAACCGTATAAGACGGTGGTGAAATAGCAGCGGTGCGCGATACGCCAGGCCAGCGCGATACCGTTGGCCAGCAGCAGGTATTTGATGAAACCGTTGGTTTCAAACGGCGTCGGGAAGCTCACATCCCACAGGCCACTCTGGCGCAGGATGATCAGGCCCAGCAGCTGCACCAGAATCACGTAGGCGATGATGCTGACGAACGCCGTCACCACGCCCTTGCGGTCACGAAACAGCAGATAACGGTTGGCCAGCGAACCATTCCAGCCCATTTGCTCCCAGCCTTGCAGGCCGATGCCCAGCGTCCAGCGGGCTTTCTGGCGGAATGCGGTACGGAATGTATCGGGAAAGAATTCCCGCACGCACAACGGCATCTTCAGGGTCGATTCGTAAGGTTTGCGAAACCAGGATTTACGCAGCACGCGAAACTGCACCGGGAAGCGCACGAAGATCGCGTTCATGCCGACCTTGGCCAGGCGTGCGCCGACGTCATAGTCCTCGGTGAGGCTGTCCGTGTTGAACGGCTGGTTCTGGGTTTCCCCGGCCAGCACTCGCAGGGCTCGGTGGGAGAAACAGGTGCCAACCCCGGCAGACGGCACCGTGTCGGTCATGCTTTCACGCACGACCAAATCCTTGCCATGCCATTCGGCGAATTCGTCCATGTAGGTGCCCGCCACCCATTCGTACCAGTTGCGTTCCAGCGAAACCACGGGCAGCTGAATCATGTCCTTGCGCGGCAGCAAGTAATTGAACAGCCGCAATTCCAGCGGGTGCAGTACGTCCTCGCTGTCGTGCAATACGACGCCGGCGAAGGTCATGCCGTGGGTTTTCTCGTGCAGGAAGATCGCCTGGATCACCCAGTTCAGGCAGTCGGCCTTGCAGGTTGGCCCGGCATGCGGGACTTCCACGCGATGCAGCTGCTTGTAGCGCCGACGCATGCGTTCCACTTCATCGATGGTGCGCTGGTCATTGATGTAGGTGCCGACGAAGACGACATAGTTCTGGTAATCCAGGGTCGACACCATGTTCTCGATCATCGGTGCGATGACGTCATATTCCAGCCAGGCCGGGACCATGATCGCCAACGGCTGTTCATCCCGGGCCATCAGTTGCTCGGCGGTCAGCGGCCTATATTTGCGACCCACGGTGAACTTGCGAAACAGGCGGCGAGACCAGTACCACAGGTCAATGAACAAATCGTCCAGGCTGGAGATCAGGATCAGCACCGCGATCACGATGGTCGAGATTTCCAGGAAACTGTAGTAGTGGGCCAGCCAATAGGGCCAATAAAGCGACGTCATCGGAAGGTTCCGTTACTGGCGATTGCGACGGGCGTTACGGCCGGCCAGCAACAGGATGAGGACCAACAGAATGCCACCCGGAATCAGCCACAACAGCGACGGTGAGCGCCAGGCGTCCAGGCCCTTGGGTTCTTCGTTGTCGATCAGTTGGCTGCCACTTGGGTCCTGAGTGTCGAAGGTGGTCAGTGCACCGTTGTCACCGAGGATGGCCACGTCGCCGCGGGTCAGCAGAATCTGCCTAGCAAAGCGGGGCGCGTCATTGCCCAGGGCGCGATAGACCAGACCGTGCTGGCCGCCGGCATCCACCACTTGCAACGAGGCCAGGTGGTTGAGGGGATGCACGTCCAGCAGCACCTGATCCTTGTGATTGATGCGCAGGCGACCCTGCTCATCGACCTGCACCGACTCTTTGCTGTCCTTGATCGGCAGCTCGAAGGCGAGGAAGGCTTTGTCCGGTGCGACCAAGGCTTTCGGGTCGGCACTGACGTTCAGTTGCGCCCGCAGCGGCGAAACACCGGCGGCGTCAGCCACCGAAATCACGTGTGGCAAGCTGCTCGCTGGATGCTCGAGGTAGGCCTGTGGCACGAGGATTTGCGCGTCCATGGCAAAGCGCGCGGCCATGCCGGAGAAGTCATCACCCAGGGCAGTTTTATCCAGCACGATGTGGCTGGTCGGCAGCACCGAGACCGGGAAGGCCTGTGGCGTTTCCAGGCAACGATCACTGACCGGCTGACGCTGGAACGACACGCGCAAAACGTTCTTCGAACCCAGGGCGTAACGCGGGATATGGGCTTCGATGCGTTGCTGTTCACCGTTGGCCACGAGCTGTTGCGCGCCAATCAGGTAATCGTTGAGAAACAGCGAGGCCACCGGCGCGGTGTCCGATGCACCGGGTGCGGCAGACACATCGACTACCGCCTTCACCGGCAGACGACCGTCGTAAGCCACGCTGCCTAGAGGGAACGAAGTGCTCCAGTCGGATTTGGCCAGCACGTCAATGGCGCCGGGGTTACCACCCAGGCGCGACAAGGCCACACGACCGTCGGCGCTCAAGGGCATTTGTGCTTCGCTGACGGTCAATTGGCGGCTGCGTGCCAGTGCGTTCCAGGCCGTGCTGAACAGGGCCAGCGCCTTACCGGTTGCTTGCGGCGCGATCATCAGCACCGGGCGGGTGCCCAGCAATGCCAGGCGCACGTTGTCAGTGCCGGTGGCGGCCAGACCTGCATTGATATGCCGCTCACGCCATTGCGTGAAGGCGTTGGCGGCTGTGGGGTCGAGGCCTTGAACCTGGCTCTGCAACGCGTCCAGCGATTCGTTGACGGCTTTGAGCAGTTGCGGGTCGTTGATTGCCAGATCCGCCTGGACGTTCGGGGTCTGGCCCAACATCAACACCGCACCGATTTGCGCCGGGTTGGCCAGAACGTGCGGGCCTTTGCCATTGAGGCTGGCGAACGCTGGAATAGCCAGCAGTTCGGCCGGGATGCGCAGGCTGGTCAGGTCGACTGTGTCCTGTACGGCGGGGAAGGGCAGAACGCGGCTGTGCTTGCCAATCCGCTTCAGTGCGACACCAAGACGCCAGGCCGCATCGTAGCTGTCGGCTGACAAGGTGCCCGGCGCGACCATGATTCCCGGCTTGCCGGGCAATGCCGTCCAGGCGGCGCCGACGTCCTGTAACTGGCTGGCGTCGTAGCTGTAATTGAGGCGGGTGTCCGGTTCGATACGCAATACATTGCCGATCGCGCGTTCGTCTTCGCACAGCACACGGGACACGATTGACGACCAGGCAACTCCGAGGCGCAACGAGCCGTTTTCGCGTGCTTTCTTATCCACGCCGAGCGTGACGCTGGCGTCACCCTGGGGTTCGCTGAGCCCTTGCGCGCGCACCGGATAACCGTCCAGCGACAACAGCAGCGTGTTGCGACCGCCTTCGCCATTGAGGTAGCTGGCGTCGAAATTCAGTGTGGCATCCGTCAGCGGCACACCCGCCGGCACGGGCAGATACAGCTCGCGTCGGGCGTCGGTGGAGCCGAGGATGATCGGTGCATCGATCCCCAGATCGCTCAAGCGGATCTCACGCTCTTGTCGCGTGTCGGCGTTGAGTCGGTTGATCGCCTGGGTGAGCGGGCTGTCCGCGGCCAGGGCGAAAGTCGGCATGAGCGCGAGCAGGCTCACGCCACAGGCAAGGGCGCTGAGCGTGCCCGTATGGATGGCAACGGAAGACTTCATTCAGGTAGATCTCGAGCTGATAAGGGGAGGAGCGGTTTGGTTTATAAAGATGTGAAAGCCGGGAGACTTTTCTCGGGTACAGCTAGCCCTGACGGGTGGTGCTGGAACTTGGGCAATCGCACCCCAGTTACGACGAAATCATCGACCGGGCGCCCCATCAGGGCATCGACGATGCGCGCACTGGCCTTGCCATCGCCGTAGGGGTTGGCCGCCTGGGAGCATCGGTGCCACAGCAGGTCGTCATCGAACAGTGCGTTGACGCCAGCGATGATCGAGTCCGGCGAGGTGCCGACCAGCCGAACGGTGCCCGCGGCGACAGCTTCGGGGCGCTCAGTCACATCGCGCATGACCAGCACCGGTTTGCCCAGCGACGGCGCTTCTTCCTGCACGCCACCGGAGTCGGTGAGGATCACATGCGCACGTTGCATCAGGCGCACGAAGGCCAGGTAGTCCAGCGGCTTGATCAAGTGCACGTTGGGCAGATCGCCCAGCTGCTCGGTGACCGGGCCCATGACATTGGGGTTCAAGTGCACCGGATAGACGATCTGGATATCCGTGCGCCGGGCCAGATGGCTCAGGGCCTTGCAGATATCCAGGAAGCCTTCGCCGAAGTTTTCCCGGCGATGCCCGGTCACCAGCAGAACCTTGCGGCCGGCTTGCAGGAACGAGAACTGTTGGTCCAGGCTTGCCCGCAGGTCAGCGTCTTGCTCAATGCGCCGCGCCGTCATCTGCAAAGCGTCAATCACCGTATTGCCGGTCACGAAGGCGCGACCTTGAAGGCGTTCGTCGAGCAGGTTTTGACGCGATTCGTGGGTCGGCGCAAACAACATGTCCGCACTGAGGTCGATGCAGCGGCGGTTCATTTCTTCCGGCCACGGGCTGTAGATATCGCCGGTTCGCAGTCCAGCTTCGACGTGACCGACCGGGATGCGTCGATGGAACGCAGCCATTGAGGCAACCATGGCCGAAGTGGTGTCGCCGTGTACCAGCACCCGGTCCGGGCGGGTCATTTCCAGCACGGGGTCAATCGCCCCGTAAAGCGCCGCGGTCAACGAGTTGAGCGACTGGTGCGGCGTCATCACATCGAGGGTGTAATCGGCCTTGAGGTCGAACAGATCCAGTACCTGCTTAAGCATGCTTTGATGTTGGCCGGTGATGCATATCTGCGAATGAATGCCTGGTTCCGCAGCGAGGGCTTTGACTAAAGGCGCCATCTTGATGGCTTCTGGGCGGGTACCGAAGATCGAAAGGATTTTAATCCTTGAATGATGGCGAGCGATGATGTCTTCCTTGCGCAGTTTTAGTGCGCAGCACAACAACGACCCAAGTTTTATTGAACTTGAGCGCGCCATCGTTATTTGAATTGAGTAAAGACCGGGACAATCAGCGTGAGATCTGATGTTCACTTCATGTGAGGTGGTGCGCTGCCCAAGAACCCGGAACCGGCCGGATTATTAGCATTGATAGCGAATATTTCAAAGCGTTATATGTGTAATTCGTTTTAATGATTAGCAGTTGAAACTTTTATGTTTGTGGTCGGTCTTGTTTAGTTTTTCATGATTTTAAGAAGGTTTTTCCTATTATTACTATGCATTTAACTCATTGTTTTTTATGACTATTATTTTTTTTATCCCCGTTCGTCAGCTTTAATGAATTATTCATTCGTTATAACGGTCGCGATCAACGCGCTTGCGGTCTGGATTTCTAGCGTGAGGGTTATGATAGTCACTGAACTGACGCCTGTATATTGTCATGATGCAATAAGTGTTATTTCGGACTAATAAATGAATTTCCCCTCTGTCTTCAATTATTGATAAGCCCTCCGCCTATATTGGTCAGGCAGATAACTCGAAGAAGGGGATCTTTGAGTCACCCATAACAGTGAAGCAACATTCCATCTTCCACCGTTATAAATCGCTTGATCGGTGATTGTTCAGGGCTTTCGTGCGAGGGAGAACCATGCCATCGGCACGCCTCCAGGCATTTTGTACCGGGATTGCGCATGTGGCGCCGCGGCGAGGATGCCGGTTACCTCGGCGCAAGGGTAGATTGGGTATTCCCAACCACCGGAGGATGCGCAAGCAAGTCTGGTCCTGCTCTGGGGTGGGGAAGGGCAATAAAAGCATCTCAGCCTGCCGGCAGGCAGCATATGGAGCTGCTAGTGTTAAGTCCGCATGCCGTCAAAGTCTCTGCAGTCGGGTAGGTGTGAGCCGCAGTTTTGTACGTGACCAAGCCCTGCACCTGCCGCTGTTGGTCGTTGGCAGCGGTGTAATCCAAGATCTTCCTGATCCATCGAATGGCACTTAATCGAGGAAAAAATCATGGCGAAGGTACTGGTTCTCTATTACTCAATGTACGGTCACCTCGAAACGATGGCTGGCGCAGTGGCCGAAGGCGCACGATCCGTCCCCGGCACCGACGTGACGCTCAAGCGTGTCGCCGAAACCATCCCGGCCGAACAGGCAGCAGCCATTGGCGTCAAACTTGACCAGAAGGCTCCGGTGGCGACACCTGACGAGCTGGGCAATTACGATGCCATCATCTTTGGTACACCGACGCGCTTTGGCAATATGGCGGGACAGATGCGCACGTTTCTCGACCAGACCGGCGGACTGTGGATGAGCGGCGCGCTGGTCGGGAAAATCGGCAGTGTCTTTGCGTCGACCGGCACCCAGCACGGTGGTCAGGAAACCACTATTACGTCGTTCCACAGCACACTCCTGCATCAGGGGATGGTCATCGTGGGTGTGCCTTACACCTGCGCAGGGCTGACCAACATGAGCGAGATCACCGGCGGTACGCCCTATGGCGCGACCACCCTGGCAGGCGCCGACGGTAAACGGCAACCGTCACAAAATGAACTGGATATTGCGCGTTTCCAAGGCAAACACGTCGCTGAGCTTGCAAAAAAGATCGCGGGTTAACGCAGCACGAAAATGGGCACATGCTGCAGGACAGAGGTCGAGCTTCGCAGGCCTGTGTAACGCCGGGGCGGAGTTCACCACCGCGCTGCCAATGCTCGCGGTTGGCTTGGCGATTTCATTGAAGAAGACGTAAGCGTCTCTGGATTCAGAGGAGCGACGCTCTAACGAGGTCGCTCCTAATCCCGTCAGTCAAACTGACTCATTCGCCTTTTGCCTGATTGGGAAGGTTCGGTGGAGCAATCAGCCAGATACATCTGATATCCCCCGAGAATCGACTTAGGTCCCAGAAGGTGCGAGTGGTATGGGACTACTTTCTTGATGTGATTGGCACTCCGCCATACTGGAATGACTTGGGCGATGTTCAGCAATAGCTGCAAATCAGGTTAGAGTGTTCATCAATGTCTGTTCACAAGGGCCCTCCACTCGATTCGCGTAGTCGCGCCAAGCGGTTCCAGCGAACGAACCGGGTAAAAAAACCGTATATCAATCGTTAGTTGAAGAATGAATCGTCCGCTGTTTGTTTCTCTAGATGGGCCCAAAGGAACCGGCAAAACCACACTGTTGGAGGCCGTTACGAAAGTACTGAGGGCCGACAACAAAAAGGTGATCCGACTTTGCGAGAAAAAAAGCGATCCCTATAGGGGTGAAACAATGACCCTCGTGAACAAACTCGTCAGAAATCCCACCCGGGATTTGGAGTTCGGGGTTTGTGAGCGCTTTGCTGATAGTCGTGCCTGGATTTCCCAGCACGTGCTGGCTAAACAGCCACCAGGCAGCATCATCTTGATCGATCGCTGGTACCCGTCTGATGCCGCGTTTCGCCGGCTAATCCCGTTTGCAGAGATTCTACAGTTAAACATTGATCGAAACGTGCGAGTGCCGGACCTGCATGTCGGGGTTGTCACCACCCCTGATATTTCATGGGCGAGGGCTGCGGCACGACGGCGTGGGCTGAGCAGTACTGTGATCCATAAGCTGGAAGAACATGTCGCTTGTACCAAGACGTTCGAGCGAGCGATTGCAGATCACGGCTGGGTTTTATGCCGGAATGAAGGAACGATCGAAGACGCAACGATGCAGGTGATTTCGGAGATCTATAGAGTCCTTCGATGCCCCATAGGCGAAGTTCACCGCGCCGGTCTTGATGCGGTTGAGATAGCCGTAGATATGGATCGTTAGCAAGATCGAAGGGGGGATTTGTCGCCGCAACGGTAGCCGGTTGACGCTTTGATCTGGGTGCCTGTCATCGAACTCTGAGCCGAAGCCGCCTACATGATCAGACGGTTCGAGCGGGTTGCTGGAGATAGGCCAAGAGGGCAACGCGTCTGCCTGGCGCAGACTGAGAAGTTACTGGGACTGAGGGAATGCCTCAATCAGAAAACAGCTCAAACATCAGTTGGCGAAGCCAACGATTGGCCGGATCCTTGTTATAGCGTGCATGCCAGAACAGGTTTATTTCGATGTTTGGCAGCTCCACCGGCGTCGGTAGCACCGCAAGCCCAAAGGGTTGTTCGCAACTGCTGGCAAATCGTTCAGGCACTGTCGCCATCAAGTCGGTGCGTTGAAGGATGTGGCCTACTGCGACGAAGTGGGGAACCTCCAGGCGTATGTTTCGCTCGATGCCGGCCCGTGCCAGAAAGGTATCGACTTCGCCGTGCCCCGTGTTCGCCGCTACGACGCGAACGTGGTCATAACTGCAAAAACGCTCAAGCGTTAACGGTTCCCTGGTAGCGGGGTGGTCCTTGCGGCATATGCAGACATAGCGATGGTGAAACAGGCGCTGCTGAAAAAATCCGGCTTGCAGGTGCGGCAGTAATCCAACGGCGAGGTCGATCGCACCGTTCTGCAATCCTTCGGCCAAGGTATCGGAGGTGTTGCGCAGCGTGCTGATCGAGCAGCCCGGAGCGCGTTCAGCCAGCGCGTCCATCAGCCGCGGCATGAAGTAGATTTCACCAATATCGGTCATCGCCATCGTAAACCTGCGATTGCAGTTGAGCGGGTCGAACGTGTCCTGTCGGCTCAGCGCATCGCGTAAGGTCTGAATGGCCAGTGCAACCGGTTCAGCCAACTGCCGGGCATAGGGCGTGGGCTCCATTCCTTGATAAGTGCGAACGAACAGCTCGTCGTTCAACGTGACACGCAATCGCTTCAGCGCATTGCTGACAGCGGGCTGGGTCAGGTCGAGATTATCCGCCGCCGTCGATACCCGGCGGTCAATCAGTAGTTGGTTAAATACCAGAAGCAGATTGAGATCAAGTTCACGTAATTCCATAACGCCTCGTGCAGATTTCGCGCTCATGCGGGCGATAGAGTGTTGCCCGTTGTTGGATCTGCACCGCTCTGAAATCGCCGCTGCAAGAGCCAAAGCCTAACAAGTGCCAGACCGCCGCGTCCATCGTGAGATCGAAGGGATCTTTTGCCTCCCTTCGATCTTTATTCACCTTCGAAATACTGCCTATTCACCTGGCTGCATTTATCACGGTCGATCGTTTGCCCATGATCGAGTCCATGTCCAGTGCTGAACGCTCTGCGTAACACCATTGGGCACCGCGCAATTTCCGGAGGCGTCAGATCCTCCGGCTCTATAACAATGACAAGAAGAGCGATGCCATGCGTACGATTGATGTATCAGCCCTGATTGACGGGGCACGTTTCAATTCCTTCCATGCGCGCGTGCTGTTCTGGTGCGCGCTCATCATCATTTTCGACGGCTATGATCTGGTCATCTATGGGGTCGTGTTGCCTTCACTGATGTCCGAGTGGGGCCTCAGTTCGTTACAGGCGGGTGCGTTAGGTAGCTGTGCGCTGGTGGGCATGATGTTGGGTGCTCTGTTTTTCGGTTCACTGTCGGATCGTATAGGCCGACGAAAAACCATCATGATGTGTGTCGCCATCTTCAGCGCAGTCACAGCGATCAACGGCCTGGCACGGAGCCCCGAGGCTTTCGCCTTATGCCGATTCATCGCCGGTCTTGGGATCGGGGGTGTAATGCCCAACGTTGTGGCGTTGATGAACGAGTACGCGCCAAAGAAATCCCGTAGCACTTTGGTCGCGATCATGTTCAGTGGCTACTCGTTAGGGGGAATGCTATCGGCGAGCCTGGGCATGGTGCTGATCCCTCAATGGGGATGGCAAGCGGTGTTTTATGTAGCGTTGATTCCGCTGTTGGCCCTGCCATTTCTGATACGACAATTGCCAGAGTCGATGGATTTTCTTTTGCGTACCGGGCAGACCCTCAAGGCCCAAAATCTATTGGCACTAGCCGCGCCGACCTATGAGCCAAACGCAAATGACCAGTTGAACCAGATGGTCGCCAAAGGTACGACTGTGTCGATTGCGCAGCTGTTCGAGGATGGGCGCAAGTTGAACACCTTCATGCTGTGGCTGGCGTTTTTCTGTTGCTTGCTGATGGTTTATGCACTGAGCTCCTGGCTGCCAAAACTCATGACTGCCGCAGGCTATGGATTGAACTCCAGCCTGGCGTTTCTGCTGGCGCTAAACGTCGGCGCGATTATTGGCGCGGTGGCCGGAGGATGGCTGGGGGATCGAATTGGAATCGCAAAAGTCTTGTTCGGGTTTTTCAGTTGCGGAGCGTTAGCCCTGAGCCTGTTAGCGCTCAAGGCGCCGTTACCGGTTCTTTATCTGCTCATCGCCATCGCGGGGGCGTGCACCATTGGTACGCAGATCCTGGCCAACGCCTGCACGGTGCAGTATTACCCCGCACACATACGCTCTACAGGGCTGGGTTGGGCGATGGGCGTCGGGCGCACCGGAGCCATCATCGGTCCTTTGCTGGGCGGCGCACTGCACGCTTCGTCATTGCCGCTGCAGGCGAGCTTTCTCATCTTCGCAGTACCAGGACTGATAGGGGCCGTCGCTATTCTGGTGTTTCTGATTCAGAACGCTTCAAGTCGCCAGACCGCTTCATCCAGGCAAACCGTGTCGCAGTAACGATGGCCGAAACAGGCGAGCTCAAGTAGGGCTCGTCTGAACAATGACTGTTCGTGGGCAAGAGTAATATTCATATCCATGATGGAATGTATGGGAGTTGCGGTATTTATCAATAGCGCTCGGATGGCGATGATTTGGTTACTCCAATAACAATCAGACTCATGGGTAACTTGCTATGCGTAGTTCTCAATCCAAATTGCACATCGGTATTGTTGGCGGTGGTATTGCCGGCGTGGCTCTGGCCCTTGACCTGTGCCGTCATTCCCACCTGAGTGTGCAGCTGTTCGAATCGGCACCAGCCTTTGGCGAGGTCGGAGCAGGTGTCTCCTTCGGCGCCAATGCCGTTCGAGCCATCGCGGGTCTGGGTATTGCCGAACCCTACCGCAAGATAGCCGACCAGACGCAGGACCCCTGGCAGGACATCTGGTTCGAATGGCGTCGTGGTGAAGATGCCGGTTATCTGGGCGCAAGCCTGGCCGAAGGGGTAGGGCAGTCATCGGTACATCGTGCTGACTTCCTCGATGCGCTGGCCAGCCAGTTGCCCGAAGGGATCGCCCAGTTCGGCAAGCGTGCCGTCAGCGTGGAACAGGATGCCGAACAGGCTCGCGTACTGTTCACCGATGGCACTGAGCATCGCTGCGATTTGCTGATCGCCGCGGACGGTATCAAGTCATCGATTCGTGATCATGTTCTCAACGGCCTTGGCCAACCACTTGTGGCGCCGCGTTTCAGTGGTACCTGCGCCTACCGCGGGATGATCGACAGCCAACAGTTGCGTGCGGCGTACCGGGCTCGGGGTGTCGATGAGCACTTGATCGATGTCCCGCAGATGTACCTGGGGCTTGATGCACATATCCTCACGTTCCCCGTCAAACAAGGCCGGCTTATCAACGTTGTGGCCTTCATTTCCGATCGCAGCCGCCCTGATCCAATCTGGCCGAGCGATTCTCCGTGGGTGCGCAATGCCAGCCAGGAAGAAATGCTCTCTGCCTTCAATCATTGGGGAGATGCTGCACGGGTGTTGCTCGAATGCATTCCGGCACCCACCCTTTGGGCTCTTCATGAACTCGAAGAGTTGCCAGGCTACGTACACGGTCGCGTGGGGCTGATCGGCGATGCTGCGCATGCAATGTTGCCGCACCAGGGCGCTGGCGCAGGTCAGGGGTTGGAAGATGCCTGGCTTCTGGCGCGATTGCTGGCCGATCCTCAGGTCCTGACCAGCCAGCCACAAGAGGTGCTCGCGGCTTACGACGCAATCCGTCGTCCACGTGCCTGTCGTGTACAGCGCACATCCTGGGAAGCCGGGGAGCTTTATGAATTGCGTGATCCAGCCGTCGCCGATGACGAACAACTGCTGAGCAAAACCCTCGCCGAGCGTTTCGACTGGCTGTGGAATCACGATATGCAGTCCGACCTTAAAGAGGCTCGTGCCCAGTTGGGTTGGCGAGCATCTGCCTAACGACTTGAACCGACATACACGGAGGGAGCATCCAGCGGCTCTCTTCGCAGCCAACGCCCGCGAGCGTTGCAGTCTGCCTGACAAGCCGACGTTTTCTCGACTTCGACGAGCTCCTTGCACCTCGGGAGCCCCATTAGAGATTGAAGATGTGGTGCTCGAGGCTCCACGGCCAACCGAGGTGCGCGTCCGTGTGGTCGCCACGGGCGTTTGCCCTACTGACATTGTGGTGCGAGATCAGCTAAGCAATCGCCAGCGAAGACAGGACTTGCCTGGCGATCGCTGGCAGCATTCGCTTACACGAACTGCAGAACGTCGTTAACGGCTTTACGAGGCTTTTGTGGCCAGTTGGCCGAGCCAGGATAGCCAACGGTGATCAACATCACCGGGATCTCCGTCGCGGAAAGACCGAACGCTTGCGCCACTGCCGACGGGTCGAACCCGATCATGGGTGTCGAAACAAGGCCTTGCCCTTTGGCGGCGAGCATCAGCGTCATGGCGGCCAGCGAGCCTGACCGGATCGCTTCGTCGCGTTGTAGCTGCGGGTTGTCCTGGTACATGCCTTGAGCGGCGCCAACCCACATGTCGTAGATCGCCTGATCAATGATCCCCGCATCCAGTGTCGGTTTCAGAGCTGATGGCAGGGTTTTATGGGGATTGAGGGTGCCACAGACAATAAAGGTCACGGCGGCATCCATGACTTTCTGTTGTCCGTAGGCCAGTGGCAGCAACCGCGCCTTTGCTTCGCTGCTGCGAACTGCCAGGAACTTCCAGTTTTGCAGGTTGAAGGCGGAGGGGGCGTGCGTAGCCAGATCGATCAGGTCGGTAACCTGTTGATCCGTCAGCTCGCGCTCAGTGTCATAACTGTTGGCGGAAATTCGGGACTTAATAACTTCAGCAATACCAGACATAGTGATCTCTGTGCAGGGAAGGGGATACGCGCAGAACGGTTGTCGTCGTCGGCCTGCGCGGCCAATGAACTTAGCGACTGAAGCCGTCGAAAGGGGTCATGTAGACCGCGCCGAACGGGTCCAGGCGTTTGCGGACTTGCGCATCCGGTGTGCCGTAGACAACCAGACTGGAAACGGTGCACAGCTCAAGGAAACGTTTGCCGAACGGTGCGAAGGTGGTGTCTACGTGACTGACGACGGCATCGGCGTTATAGCGTTCAAGGATGTGAACGGTGCTGTTGTCTTCGTTGACGCTGTATTCGTAAACCAGCGTGTCTGGCTCGGTGCGGGTGGCTGCCACGATGTTCGAGATCAGCGCCTTGAACTCTGGAAACGCTTCGGGTTTTACAGCGAGGGAGAACAGGCAGGAAATATGTGGGTGCATGAGTAGCCCTTGCGTCAGAGGCTTCATAAAAAGCCTGTTGAGGATGCATCGCTGGCCCAGCCGATGCATTCGATGCTGATGGGGTCAGGGTTTCTCGGGCGCGTCCCCGAACAATTTGCCGGCGCCAGCCCAATCCGAAGCCGCGACGTCCTCGAAAATGACGTAGACGTAATTGGCATCTGTACCGGTGTGTTTAACGATGCTTTCGGTGATGTCGGCGGCAACAGCGGCTTTTTGTGCATGTTCTTTACCTTCGAACCAGCTCACACGTACGACGGGCATGATGGTGTCCTTTTGGGCATTGATGATCGAGATAGAGGTGCGCGACGTGCGATCACGATCTGCACCGTTGCATTGCTGGAGCCCATCTTACTGTTGAGTATTCTGGCGATAAATGACCTAAAACTATAATCTGGGTAGATCAAAACTCTACAATTATCGAGCCGGCATGGTACCTATCGATTCGTTTCAAGGCGTTATCACGTTCGTCGTGGCGGCGCGCTCGACCAGCTTCACCCAGGCTGCCGAGCGCCTCGGGGTGTCCAAATCCGCCGTGGGAAAAGCCATTGCGCGCCTGGAAGAACGCCTGGGCACACAGTTGTTTCATCGCACGACGCGTCGCATTTCCCTAACCGCGGATGGTGAGGCGTATTTTGTGGCGTGCTCTAGCGCCCTTGAAGAAATTGGTGCCGCAGAGAGCGGGTTGGGGCCCGGTGGTGGTGAGCCCTCCGGACGCCTGCGAGTCGACATTCCTGTGGCATTCGGGCGTCGGGTCGTGGCCCCATTGCTGTTTGAGATCGCCAACAAATACCCGGCATTGCAATTGAACCTGACGTTCTCCGACCACCTGGTTGATCCCTTCGAGGAGGGCATCGATTTATTGGTCCGCTTCGGAGAATTGCAAGACACCAGCGGTCTGGTGGCGCGGCGGCTGACTCGACAACGCTGGGCCATTTGTGCCGCCCCCGACTACCTGACGCGTTTTGGAGTTCCGCAGACCCTGGAAGATTTGAGCCATCACCGTTGCATTGTCGGGCATCGACGCGGCCAGCCGTTGTCATGGCGGGTCATGCAGGCGGGGGAGACCGTTCGATATGCGCCACCCACGACCCATCAGATTGGCGACGGTGAAGCCATGATTCTCGCGGCAGTCGCCGGCACGGGTTTGTGCCAGATGCCACGCAGCCTGTTCCAGGACGATATCGAAGCGGGCAGGCTGGTGGAGGTTCTGCAAGGGTATGAACCCGAACCTGTCGATGTGCATGCTGTATGGCCAAAGGTGTCTCACCTGCGGCCGAAGGTCAGGTATGTGGTCGATGAACTGGTCAAGCTATGTGCGCATTGGCAGTGATTCAGTCCGACAAGTGAAGAGGCTGAGCGTCAGGCGCCCGCACCGCAGGCCTCACTTAAAGGTTTTCTGCTTCATGGAAATGCAGCTGATTTTTGCCCACATTGGCATTGCCGCACCCAGTCGGGTGATCGAAACGGCCGACTTGGCAATCCTGCGCAGTGTGTTACTTCGCTCGGACATGCTTGCCGCTGTCTCCAGTTGGAGTACGAAATGGTGAGCGGTGATCTTGTTCAACTGCCGCTTTCTCTTCGCCGTACAACGTGGCCAATTGGATTTATCTCAAGGTCAGGAGTGCTTCAATCGCCTGTTGCGCAAGCATTGATGGACAAGATTCGCGAGGTGGTAGGGGAGACAACGGTGAGAATTACCGAGTCGAATTGACTCAGGTTGGTTTTGCGGCGTGCCACACCATTCGTCAGCAAGATGCCCTGACCCTTCTTGACAGCCCGATCGTCTGGGGAAATACTCGCCCCCATATTCATATATATGACTAGATAACAAGGTGAATAAAGTCGATGAATTCTCTGTCCAGTGATATCCGCCTGCCGCTTTATCAACGCTTGCGTGACCAGTTGGCTGAACAGATCGCCAACAATCGCTGGCGCCCTGGAGAGGCCATTCCCACCGAAGCCGCGCTTTCAGCGGAATACCAACTGTCCACTGGCACCGTTCGCAAAGCAGTCGACGCGTTGGTCAGTGAGGGCATTCTGGAACGTCAGCAAGGCCGAGGTACGTTCATTCGCCGTCCTCAGTTTCAATCTTCGCTGTTCCGTTTCTTCCGTTTTCAAACTGCTGCCGGCGAACGCCAGGTACCCGAGAGTCGCATCCTGTCGATCGAACCGGTGGCGGCGCCATCGGCAGTAGCCCAAGCGCTGGGATTGTCACCCGATGCACCGGTGATTCGCATTGTTCGTGTACGTCTGCTCGATGTTCAGCCAGTGCTCGCCGAAGAAATCTGGTTGCCCCGCAACCGCTTCCAGCCGCTGCTGGAGATCGACCTGAGTCGCAAAGGGCCACTGTTGTATCCGATCTATGAAGAGGTCTGCGGTCAGGTCGTCGCCTCGGCCGAAGAAACGCTGACCGCTGAATCGGTGAATGACGTGCACGCACGATTGCTGCAAGTCCCGATCAACAGCCCGGTGGTGGTGATCGAGAGGCTGGCGCGTGATTACGCCGGAACGCCGCTGGAATGGCGTCGTTCTCGCGGGCATGCCGAGCACTTCCGTTACAGCGTGGATATTCGCTAACCCGTGCCTGGGTAGCGGATCACTCAGCGACGACTCGGTCGTTGCTGATCTCATTGTTTTGATTGCCATGACTGGCCCCGTAGCGGCGCGGTTCGCTCTCGGCTGCCTCACGTTCCACCTATAAGGATAAGAATCATGTTTAGCTGGTATCGCCAAGTCACTCCTCGGGAGCGAAAAACGTTTTGGGCCTGCTTCGGCGGATGGTCGCTGGACGCACTGGAAGTACAAATGTTCGGTCTGGCGATTCCGGCTTTGATCGCTGCCTTCGCGCTGACCAAAGGCGACGCGGGGCTCATCAGCGGCGTCACCCTGGTTACTTCAGCCATTGGTGGCTGGGTAGGGGGGACGTTGTCCGACCGTTACGGCCGGGTGCGAACGCTGCAGTGGATGATTTTGTGGTTCTCCTTTTTTACCTTTCTCTCTGCGTTTGTAACCGGCTTTAACCAGCTCTTGATCGTCAAGGCGCTGCAGGGTTTTGGTATCGGCGGCGAGTGGGCAGCAGGTGCAGTATTGATGGCCGAAACCATCAATCCGCAGTATCGCGGCAAAGTGATGGGCACTGTCCAAAGCGCCTGGGCCGTGGGTTGGGGGCTGGCGGTGGGGGTGTTTACGCTGATTTACTCCTTTGTACCGCAGGACATGGCTTGGCGTGTGATGTTCCTGGTCGGGCTGCTACCGTCGTTCCTGATCATCTGGGTGCGGCGCAATGTCGAGGAGCCCGACAGTTTCCAGCGCCTGCAAAAAGAAAACGCCATCCCGCAAAGTTTCTTTAAATCCCTGTCTGGCATTTTCCGCCCCGAACTGATCCGCGTGACGTTGTTCGGTGGACTGTTGGGCCTGGGGGCGCACGGTGGTTATCACGCGGTGATGACGTGGCTGCCGACGTTCCTCAAGACCGAGCGTAACCTGTCGGTACTGAACTCGGGCGGCTACCTGGCGGTGATCATCTTCGCCTTCTGGTGTGGGTGTGTGGTCAGCGGATTTCTGATCGATCGCATTGGCCGTCGTAAAAACATCGTGCTGTTCGCGCTGGCCTGTGTCGTCACCGTGCAGTGCTATGTGTTCCTGCCGCTGACCAATACCCAGATGCTGTTCCTGGGATTTCCCCTCGGCTTCTTTGCTGCCGGTATTCCGGCGAGCCTCGGGGCACTGTTCAACGAGCTGTATCCTGCGGATGTACGCGGTGCCGGTGTCGGTTTCTGCTACAACTTTGGGCGGGTGCTCTCTGCGGTGTTCCCGTTCCTGGTCGGACACATGAGCGACTCCATGTCCTTGGGTTCGGCGATTGGCATCGACGCCGGAATTGCCTATGGCGTAGCGGTGATCGCGGCACTTTGCTTGCCTGAAACCCGTGGGCGCAGCCTCGAAGCCACGAACCCATTGGTACCTGTCACCGTCAACGGTGACCAGAACGTCCGCGCCTGATGATCATTACCTTAAATAGATAAAATTCATGTCTGATACCTGTTTAGTGCCGATCACTGGAATCGACTCCCATGCGCATGTGTTCAGCCGCGAGCTGAATCTGACCGCTGCTCGGAGATATACCCCTGGCTACGACGCCACGCTTGCGCAGTATCTGACGCACTTGCACGCCCATGGCCTGAGTCATGGCGTGTTAGTGCAGCCAAGCTTTCTCGGTACCGACAATAGCTACCTGCTGACGGCTTTGCGCCAAGCGCCTGAGCGATTGCGAGGGGTCGTGGTGGTGGAGCAAGACGTCAGTCGCGTCGTGTTGAATGACATGGCTCGACTTGGCGTGGTCGGCGTTCGCTTGAACCTGATGGGCAAAGCCTTGCCTGACTTTCGCGACGCTGCCTGGAAAGACTTCTTCGGCCACATCGCTGAACTGGACTGGCATGTCGAGTTGCACCGACAGCTGGAGGACGTACCGGGATTGATTCGTCAATTGATGCCGTTCGGCATCAAACTCGTGATTGATCACTTCGGTCGTCCCGATGCGCGTTTGGGCATTGATCAACTCGGCTTTCCCGAGATGCTTGAGCTGGGACTCACCGGGCAGATCTGGATGAAAGTCTCAGGCATCTATCGCCTGGCAGGCACGCCACAACAGAACCTCGAATTTGCCCGGACTGCATTGCCGTTGCTGGAGCAGAGCTTCGGCCTTCGCCGGTTGGTATGGGGCAGCGATTGGCCCCATACCCAGCATGAAGGAAGCATTGGTTTCGGAACGGTGGTGGAGCAGCTTCAAGCGCTGGAGTGTTCGACTCAGCTTATGCGGGCGTTGCTAGTAGACGCGCCTCAAGCGTTATTGGGGTTCGCTTTTGGCCGCTAACCGGCAAGGGTTGTAACTTCAGGTGTTGCGCAGTATCAGGTTTGAGACACGCGAGCTGATGTGCGTGTGCGTATGGTTGCAAAGTTGCTTCTAGGCGATTGGCAACTAGAGGCAAAATCCGGTTTCAGTTACCAGCAACATAAATGTCCAATTTCACATATCTCCGGCCGTTCCCTAACCCCTTGAAATCCCAAAACTAAAAATTTAGCTTTCACTAAACTCCGGCAATTTGAACCAAAAAAACGGTGATAAGTGAAACGTAGTCTATATAAATCAATAGGTTACATATCTCCGGTAATTTGGACAAGCGGTCTGCATTACTGACCACCTACGTCTATTCTTTCCTCCGATTGCATTCCGACCATACCGGTCGCTACCTTGGAGTCGAGCCATGACCTACGTAGGGGCTTTCGCCAATTCGGACATCCATCCAGATCTACTGATCATCACAAGCATCCATAAGCCGCCTCGCGAGGCAGTTCGCCTCTGCAGGCTTTCGGATGGTCTCCGGCTTACGCTGCCCCCTTCGCGCGTGAGTGTCATTCCTGACGGCACCGGCGCGTTTGAAGAGCACATGGCTGTTGAAATAAAAAAAGCCCGGAAGCTCTCCAGCTCTATATTTGCTCCAGATTCGCCTCAGAGCGAGGGCGGTTCTATGGATGAGTACCTCGAAATCACGTCCCTGGCTGAAGCCAGCTATCGGCTACCTGCCATCACTACGTACGTCATCCAACAGGAATATAAGAGGTTTTCCCATCCTAAATATTCCGTCACCGATTGCTGGAGACATGTCTGCCTAAGGTGCGACCTATTTGGCCTCAAGCGACCGTCGCTCGGTTTTGTGCGATCACGATTGGGGGTCTACAGCGGTCATCTCTTCCGCGCTGAACTGGAGCAACGGCTGCAAGGCGATAAATACCGCATTAAACTTAAGCAACGGTAGCAGTAACCGATGGAATTCAAAGTCGGCGAGCCCGTGTTCAGCAAAGATCGCAGTGGCCTCTTTACGGTTACTGAATATGACGTCGCATCGGACAGCTATATTGTCCAGGCCTCAGACAGACTGACACCGCCTTTCCTCGCTCCACGGGGTAGTCTGGAGAAAATCAATTCAGAGGCTACAGATCGTATGCGAGTCGAGACGCTGGCTGATGCAGAGCGGCGTGCGAAAGAGGACAGCGAACCCAAACCAGCCTCCCGTTACACACCTGAGCAGATCTTGGCGGCAAAGGCGAGAGAGCGAGTCATCAGGCACTTGCATGAAGCTGCAGAGGTAACGACGGAAGATAAGCAACAAGCAATGACGAAGCTAGGCATTAAGTTAACAGTTCTCAATGAGCTTCTAGCGAAATACCGGCTGTGGCCAAGCTGGGAATCTCTCATTCCTGGTAAACCAGGGCGACGCAAAGGCGATACCCGTTTTGAAAAGGATATCGAGGACATAATAGCTACTGCCATCGTCGAGGATCATACTGGCCCAGGTGGGACAGTAAAGGCTGTCATAAATGGAGTTCGCGCTCGCTGTTTAGAACGTAATCAGAAAGCTCCGGCAGATGCGACCATCCGGAGACGATACGACCAGATTTCAGCTCGCCAAGCACTCGCTAGTAATAAAGGAGAGAAAGCTGCGCGTGATAAGTTTAATACTTTCGATAATGGAACTTTGACCACTCACGCTTTGCAGATTGTCCATGCAGATAACAGCCCGATAGACTGTCACGCCATAGATCCTGAAACTGGAGAATGGCTCGGTCGCCCCCATCTGACGTTAATTGTGGATGATCATACGCGGTCATTTTTAGGGTTTTCGCTTTCGTATCGATATCCGTCAAGAAACACACTTGCTGATGCGATGTTGATGGCCATAACTCCTAAGGCCGATCTACTTACAGAGTTTGGGCTTTCGGTTACGTATTTCTGGATACAGTACGGGGCAGGTGAGCTTTATCGTGTCGATGGCGGGGGGGATTTAAATGCAAAAACTGTTCTGGCAGCCCTTGCTAAGCACGGTATGCAGCCTGACAACCGAATGCGCCCCCAAAGTGGAGGGGAGGTCGAGCGGGGAGTAGGCAAGATCAATCCTCTTTTTTTGCAAAGGTTAAACGGTGCGATAGCCTCCAATCGAAAGATTGCACGCGGCGAAGACCCCCAGTCTATGGCGACGTATAGCGTTACTGACTTATTTATACTGATCATAACTCAGATTTGCATTTGGCATGAAACTCCCGGAGATGATGGCTTTACACCAAACCAGCTTTGGATCAAAAGTTTTGGAATCCAAGATGGGATAATAAAATCTCCAAGAACTGTGAAGGATCCTCTTCAGTTTAGAATAGATGCCATGCATGAGCGCCATGTAAGAGTTCGGCGTGAAGGGATATTAACTCTAGGCCTGCTCTATAAGGTTGGGCCATACAGGAATCAGGTTGGTGCGCGTGTACGGGTCAAACTTGACCATAACAATTTACACCGTGCTTGGGTTGAGTTTGAAGATAAATGGCATGAAATAGAGCTAAAAAACAATGAGGGTATCGGCAAGGATCATCCACTCTATGTTCCAAAAACAATGTGGGAGTGGAATATCAAGCGAAAGTCTGGCCTGCCCCGGGGCGAAGTAACCGATGCCGGACTGCGTATGATTAATGATCAACGAGATCTGATGAAGACGCTGATTACTGATGGCGAGCAGAGAAGGCTCGAAGAGTCAGCTGCTCTGCGGGAGCGTGTGGTGTCTACGTTGCTCCCTACAGGCCTCGACAACGCTAAAAAGAGTGCCGGCGACAAAAAACCTGACAGTAGCGCTCAACCGCAGCGTGGCCCAGCCCCTCCGATGATGGGAGACGATGACCTATGAATCACCTTAATGAAAGGACTCAGCAACTGTTGGAATTGCCTCGCGAGGAGAGGGCGCTGGCGTGCATGCGCGAGATTTTCCTGCTGCACCCCACGGCGATGGCTGCTGAACAGAGTGTCCAACGGTTGTTGTCTTTGCCTCGCATCACCTCTAATCCCGGCATGTCCTTGGTCGCGCTCCCTGGTCTCGGAAAATCTTCATTGGGTCAACGGTGGCAAACGCAAAGCTCCATTCCGGAATCCAAGTGGGCGGGAAAAGTCATCTACATCGACCTCGTCAAGAATATTGCAAATCTGAACATCATGAAGCTCTTCCTGGCCGAGATTGGTATTAGGTTCTACAAAAGACCCCTTAACCAATCGTACCGGGACGTAGCGACGGCGCAGAGGCTGATCAGGGAAAACAACGTGCGCGGTGTGTTCATCGATGAGATCCCGCTGGTAGAACAGACGTTGTCGGAGAAGCGGATAAACCGAGAGTACGGCGCGATCAAAGGCTTTGCTGGCGCCGACTGGCAGCTAAATGTGATCCTGAGCGGGACACCTAGAGGGCTGAATAAGGTCTATGGGGAGGACGACACCCTGAAATCCCGATTCAACCTCCGGGTGGCCGCGCTTGCACCATGGGACAATGATTATGAGGGCGAGTCGTTCATTCGAGGCTATTTGTACTACATGCCCCTGATGCAGCCATCAGTCGTGAATGACACGCTCCTGAAAAATTTGAAAGAAAAAACTAAGACAACGGCCTTAGTCGATGGAGCGTACATCACATACTGCTCCCGCCGCGCTGTTAGAGATGTCGTGGGGGAGGCTTGCCGTATGGCGGTGGAGAGTGAACAGGAATACATCAATGCCGACAGCATTCTTCACGCCTGGAACAGTATGCAGGGCAAGACCGGTGCTCTGAAAAAACTGGAAATTCGGGAAGTCCCGGCGCGAGAGACTATTCCCGAACCCTGATATGAACCCACATCGGCACCGTAATCAAGCTGTCCTGAGAGAATTCAGCAGGAGTTCTGCTCGCGACTGACCGAACTTACTAGTCCAGCAGGTGTGGTGGGCTCATAAAGCGTCCACAAGAGCCCTAACAAGCTTCAGGAGAACTCAATTTTTGGTCAGACACGACACCCTTGAATTTTGGTCTGATAAATCTGGCAATCAAGAGGCGCTCAATGACTGCCTTGAGTTCTTGACCCGCCAGCGTGAGCCGGCGCCTCTTGGTCGACCCGAAGTGATGATGGTCCTTGCAGAGCCTGGTTGCGGAGCCACGGCCTTTGCTAGGCAGCTCAACTTCAGACTTCGGGAACGAGGGCAACGGGTTCTACTGATGGACAAGGTCTCTGTCCGTGATCCTGGCCGCTTCAAATCCAATCTGGACGTCTCGCTCCAGATTCACGAAATCAGCAAAAGGGCTGGGTCGACCTCGGCCACCCTGCATCGCTTGCAGCGAGCTGTATTGGAAGCCCGGCATTACGACGCCTTCATTGTTCACGACCTAGAGAATTACGGGAGCGATGAGGTCGATGAATCGACCAATGCTGCGGCTATTGTCGAGCTGATTCGAGGTAACCCCGAGGCCGGATTCGTGCTCTTGGGTGTCCCTTATACGGCTAAATGGATGAAGGTTGCGTTGAGAGATGCCAATATCGAAAGCAGAACGTTGCAGCTGCTGCCGATGCCCGCTGACGAGCGGTTCGTTCACTTCATCACAAGTCTGGCTTTACGTGTCCAGCCGCCGTGCCCGCTAGAACGTATAGATGAGATAGATGTTGCTGCCGTGCATGCAATGTCGAAAGGGAAGGTAGGACAAGCAGTAACGACACTGATGCAGCAGATCGCTGATCTCTCAACCGAGACGTCAACCAAACACCAAGAACACCAAGAACACCACGAAGCGTACCTACATCATTACGTGGCCGAGGTTGCGTCTGAAATCTCCACCATGTGGGTCGAGGCCTATGAGGAAGAGGAATCGGTTTCCCGCGATCGTGGTCAGGCAGTAGGTCATACAGGAAGCGGTAAACAGACACCTGTCATCGCATCGGAGCCATTTTCGACGGATCTGCGGCATTCCTTTCCAGCCATGGACAACGAGTCTTTCTCCTCCTGGGTAGCGAGACTCAGCATGGTGGTGACGCACAGCTCTGAGTGCATGCTGGTTGAAGAGCTCATTCAATTCTGCAGTAAGGGCGGAACCGACCCTGACATGCAATTCGGCAATCTTGAGCTGCTGAGATCGCTGAGCGTGGCAGATCGACTCTACATATCCGAGCAGTTCAGAACGGCCGTGGCTGACATGATCCCCTACCAGCAGGCTCTCAATTACTGTCCTGGGTGCTTCACATCCGATCTTGCGGCGGGCGTGAGCCCGGCCTGGCGCCTTGAATGGCGACAGGCGCGACGGTGTGTATGTTTGCGGCACGATACGCCCGTGATGCTTGAGAGAGTCGGTACGTCGGGCTTCACGCTCTTGGACAAGGCGTGGCGAGCTTACGCGGAGTACATCGACAGCCCAGCCTCCAGGCTCACGACGAAATTCCCCCTTCAGCACTCATCCTCAAATCAGGCGGAGAAGGACAGCGATCGTCTTGTTGCATTGACGGCCAAAGTCCAATCTTGGTTCGAAGGGCTGTCGGCTACGACTTCGCCTTCCGCAGATGCCGCAGAGTTCTTGCTGGCATGCTGGCTCCAAGACTCAAGCGAGACTGGCGCTCAAGGTTTTGCCCGATCATACTTTTTCTTCCGTACATCAAAGCCAATATCCGCGACAAAACGCCAGCAAGGTAAATTGTCAGCTCAACTTATGCCAGACTCATCGCGGCCTCGTGATGTCGCAGTTGCCTACTGGATGCTAGGAATAGCATTCAACGTGATTGACTCAGCCGACGCGCAGTTCATAAGAGACACTACTCGACCGTACTCCATTCCTTTCCCGGTTTCCCTCGACGAGGTAGGGTTATTAGGTTTGCTTGCACTTAATAAACGGCAGAAAAAGTGTTACTTGGCCTTGGCAAGAACTAGGTTTAGCGAACGAGACTTTGAGAGCATCGCTTGGGCCCTTTAAATTAAACGTCGGCGCAAGCGCAGGTATTAACGCGCAGGCAATGGCGTGCTAACTCAACTTGGACATCATCGACTGTAAAGGTTTGAGAGATGGCGCCAGCCCAGATCGGCTTCAATTCATTCTTTGACCACCTCGCTCGCGAAGCCAATCGCACGACCTTTGAAATCACTGAAGCGATCACAGTTCATCTGGCAGTGAGTCGCCTTGGCATTGTACCTGGCACCCGCCGTGAACCTGGCACAGTGAGAAGCTTGCTCTCACAGACCTGAAAGTATGCCGCTACCATGAACCAAGCAGCAGTTTTCCAGCACGCGTGCCCAGACCAAGGATGACGTCGTTTTAGGGTGATATTGAGAGTGTCAGACTCTGACCCATCCTGCGCCAGGTTCGGCTTGCTCATGTTTGACTTCGACTACAATCGACATGCCAAGCAGGCTGCAAGACGCTGATATCCTTGGTACTCCACAGCCATCGCTGCGCAGCACTGTTCCCACGATATCCGTATATTGGCGTCTATCGGGCAAGACTAGCGGCAGGGAGATTAGACTGATCCAGCCGTACCAGATTTCTTTAGATGTGGTATTTATCAATCAATTGACATTGGCTGGTGTGAGGGACTAGGGCCACCTCTTGAGACAGGGGGCGGGGGGATTATTTCTTATTGAGTAACAGTCGGAACGGCGGTGAATCTATGTTGAAAAAAACTCATGTTCCCGGAAATGACGTCTATGCCTTGTGGTTTGCCATTCCGACAGAAGGTAATGCAGGCAGGCTCCTCAAAGCATAACCATTTGAAAATCCACAGGATTGCATCGTGATTTGTCGACTTTCGATAAAGGTTTTTCTCAAGGTCGAAGGCTATTATACTGGGTATGTCGTCTTTCGAATCCTCTCGCGAAGCCGGAGTCATTGATGGTCAGAACGCATACGCTTGTCGAATACAGGCTCAAGGAGTTTGAGCTTGAGCAGGCGTTGCGCAACCTCAAGAAGCAGCAGGAAGAGCTCGATTACAAGCTGGACGTAGAGTTTTACCATAAGCTTGAAGACCTGACCGAGCGGCATGGATATAGCATGACACAGGTGTTTGATCTGCTGATGTCTCGGTATGAGGGGTCAGCTCAGCAAGCGAGTGGCGGCGCAGGGGAGCTGAACGCGAGAACCAATAAAGCACTTCTGGAAATGATGCAGCGCCTGGAGCCAAGACATGATCCATCGCCAGAAGATGTAGATGGCATGCCAAATAAGTCTTCAACTGGGTGTTCCGCTAAATCAGAGTCTAACTCTGAGCTGTATTCAAAGTCAGATCAAAATTCGACTCAGGAGAGTGGATTTTATTCCCTTAACGGTCGCAGTGCTGAGCATGATCTCAATCTGGCGACTGATGTGGAAGATAATGAATCTAAGGTCGGAGAAAAGTCTCATGACTAGCGTGGAAGAGTTTATCGAGCTCAGCAATAGAATAACAATGGAGTATGAGGCGATTGCGCCGCTTCTGCGTGATCCTGAAGTTGTTAAGGTTGCACGTTTTTTGGCTGAGTTAGATAACTTGGCCGGGGAATATGATTTCAGCTCACTTGAAATAATGGCGCTGATAGATCCTGGTCGCGCGCTGCAACTTGGTGACTCTAGATTTAGTAAACCAGCCAAGACGCATAAGCGTGGCAAGCGTGCCGTGCGCCAGTGAGTCCAGCCTGCGAACTCCAAGCGCCGCTGCCTCCGTCCTGGCAAAGATCCCGGCAATGCTGACTTCGCCTGAGTCCTGACATCTCCCGCGGCCTCATTGACCGAAAACCAAAAATGCTCTTGGCTGGTGGATGAACTCAAGCCCCCAATCATCGGCACACTCAGCGCGCTGAGGACGTCAGTCAGGATCGCGCCAATATCTGCTTACTGTCATTTTGTTCACACCCAGATTTTGGCATGTCTGTGCCTGAGTCTGCCCCTGAGCTTTGCATTCCTGAATCGACGCCCTCAAGGCAGGGTCGATCACGCGGCCGGCGGGGCTGGTGAGCAACTCACCGCTCAATTCAGCGCGGGCAGCAGCCAAGATGCCTTCGGCTTCTAAAGCCTTCATCTGTGCGGTAAATTTTGCTATCAGTCCATCGACTGTCAGGTCTTCTTTGACCGCAGTGGCCGCTCCGATGAGGACGACGGTGCTGACGCCGAACGCCTCCGACAAATCCTGCAGCTTGTTAAAGGTTGGGCTCGACTTTTCATGTTCGAGTTGACGCAGGTACTGACGATTGCTCCCTTCGGGAATTGACTCTTGGGTCAACCCTTTCTGAGATCGCAGCGCGCGAAGTATCGCGGCGAAAGGCACCTTCATCGGCGCAAGCATTTCTCAAAATGCGAGGATGTAGCGATGTCGTGCCGTAACACACTAACGCATATAGTAGGCAATGAGTTACTAGGTGGTACGCACAAGGCAGCCCCTTTCTGGCGGGAGATTGAGAGAGCTGAGTGCAATTCGATGGCTTGGTGACATCTCTCTGCTAGATATCAATATCAATATCGAAAACGGGATTTAGTAAGCGGCCCAAAGCGATCGAGCAAGCTGTGTCGGCTTGTTTCCGGAAGGTGTTACGGATTAGTTACCATGTGCGTTGGAGCAACAGGGTAGGGTGACCGGCCTGTCGTTTTGCGATCAAAGCGGAGGCTTGCGCGACGGATCTCCTTTTCAGACCGGCATCATCGAAGACCGAACCTGGGTAGAGGAGTACGAGCTCATCATCGCAGCCGAAGGTGTCTATGTCGTAGCACACCGTTCGCACGAGAACTGGGCGACCCATTCCGTCGCCCGCTGGCACTGACCTTAGGTATCGATCGCCCCGGCCTGCCGCGGCTCCTTTCCTTATCCACCTCGGCTATGCGGACGGTATGAGTCCACCAAAGCTCTTTGGACAATCGGGGATAACAGCGGTTAGCAACCCTAGTAAACTCTACCGAACTGAGTAGAGCTTCCCTCGAGATATTGTGTGAACCCAGATCTAACTGAAGAAGAGATGCGCAGCGCGCTTTTCGGCGACACTGAGCCTTCACCAACAGGGGCTGAACCACCGGAGCAGGAATCGGTTCCACAAGTGGTATTCGTGAAGCTAGCGCCGCCTGTGGCAAAGAAGAAGGTAGCGAAGGCTTTCACACCCAGGCTGCAGGTAACCCTGCGCGTAGGCAATGAGTTTGAAGGCAAAACGTTTGAGCTGATCCACGAGGCCGACACGCTCAGCAAGCTGTTGGCAGAGCAGGAAGCAGTGAAAGCGGCCAAGAAGAAATACCGATATGTCGAGGTGGTGTCGGTCAAGTCTATGTAGTGGATTCATCCGGCGTACCGTACCGATGGATCTTCAGTGGTCATAGTGCGATGTGGCTGCAATCCGCCCCGTAAATTTTTATATAAGGTTATTAAGGTATGTCTTCACAGCCCTTGCCCAAGCAACGGGACGCTGAAATCGCTGTCGTTCAAGATCAACATCCTTCCCTTCTACTCTATCTCGCATTGACCCTCATTGCCGGCGGGATGATATCAACGGGGTTTTTCTTACAGAAAACTCCGGACTGGGCAGGGTTGCTGCTCAATCTCGGCTCAGGTTTGATAGGCAGCGTAGTCATTCTGATATTCGTTGACCGCAAGCTGAGATCAAGTGAGATCTCTTCGCTGTCGCGCCTGCCAACTGTAGGTGTATTTCGAGTCGGGACGGCCCTGCTGCCGAGTCATAGGGCCGCTTTTCGATACTGTAGATCTCTAGTGGCCTCACTGGAGCCGAATCTGGGCCACGTAATCAGACTGCCAGGGTTTGACGAATTAGAACGTCGTGCGCAGCATGGTTTTCTGCTCAGAGGTTCAGCAGGGACTGGCAAGACGACATGGGCACAGCTCTACGCTTCAGACTCGTCGAGGCGTTACTTGCAGGCCCAAGCTACTGGGCGCGTAGTCGTGGTTTTGCCTCTCGCACGATGGAAGTACGATAGGAGTCTTTATCAAACATTGTATGAGCATGTTTTTAAAGCCTCTCGGTGTTCATCGCGAACGTTTAGGAAGCTACTTTCATCGGGGATAGTGAGTGTGGTTTTCGATGGGTATGACGAGCTATTCGACGGGGGATCCCAGCTCAGAGCAGAACACTCTGAGTTAAGTGATAAATATCCCAAGATTGCATGGATCTTAACCTCCAGAACCATAGAGCCATTGCCTGGGAGTTTTGGAGAGGTGGTTGGGATGCCAGGGCCTGACCCGGAAGAATTTGACGTTATTCGCAAACGAGTCTTGGAGTCTTTTACGTCTTAATTAATTTACATGCGAGCGACGCCCTATTGCATATTGCTATCGTGGGGATTTGCGTGCACGTTTGCATTGAACGACTTGCGTCCGCTATACCCATTGGGCGGGCGGATGTCAGCTTCCTACGGGCTTGAAGTCCAGTGACACTCTGTGCCAGCTGTTATCAAATTTGGCAAACCCTTACGCTGATTGATCAGAAAAGGAGCATTGCTATGTCCCCATTTGCCGCAGCCCTTATGAATTCCCGAATCGCGCATTCAATGTCCAGGTTCAGAGCCGCAGAGTGCGCCGGGGTGAGTGAGCGTACCTGGAGGTCTTACGAGCAAGGCCAGCGAGCACCTCGCAAAAGCGTTGTTCGAAATTTCTATGACAGTTCGGGTATCCCGATGACGGCGGATACCGCCAAGATGTTAAGGGCTTCTCACGCAGCCCGCGTGGTGAGTATCACTTCTCTGAAAGGGGGCACGTATCTCAAGGCACGCGCTGATAAGGACTCGGCTGCTTTGAAACCCTTTTGCAACTCGCCTTCTGTGACACTAGCGCTTGTCTTTCTAATAAGTGAGCGACATTCGCTGGAAGAAGAATTGGACTACAACCTGGCGAGTCTCGATCACGTGCATCTTAATATCTTCATCCCGCAAAGCTACCTAGAGTTCAGCCAGCCATTCGTTCCTAATGGGATAAACCATGTTTTCCAAATCGGCCACAAGGTCTGGACGGTGGCAGATGTTGCTGAGCGTTGGAAGACTGCGTGCATCCCGCAAATGGAAAACGACACATCGCTGCGCCATCCTGCAACGAGAATCGGCGCTCTTTGCGCGTCGCTAATCTTTCCGGATCGGGTGCCCTGGTTCCTCCTCAGCGATTGAGGCAGCAACCGGTGGCCGTAGCGACCACTCGATTTTGTATCTTGGCCAGCCTCAGTGAATAAACTAGTAATCCCACATCAGCCCCTGAGCGGGTCATCCCTGAAGATCCGAAACCTGGGGTAACGGTAGGGATTCATTGCGCCGAACGCGAAGGTTTGAGTGCTCGCTGACTCGCGAATGAGACTATCTCCGGCTATCCCGCAGCCTGGGGTAGACGCTATCATTCTGCCAATTACCTCGTTAGCCTCTTGGGCTTAAGCGCATTTCGACAAGGAAGTGAGTGTATGGCTTGTACTGCCCGGTGTATCTCCGGCCGCGTTCAATTTCCGCACCGAATAAATTATTCCCAGCTTAACCCTATCAAATCCGCACTCAGTTCTTTCTGCGCATTGAAGGCGGAGGTATTGCCATGAGCAAACCAAATGAGGCCTTGGAAGACGCATTATCCAAGGCGACCGCAGATGCGGTCGCGAAAAGCCAGGACGAGGTGAGCAAGCTCAGCAGGCGTGTTGCCTCTGTATTGGCCCAGATGAGTAAGACGGCAGACTTTGCGCTCTCCCAGCGAGTACCGGACGCTGAAGGCGACGTAGCCCAGACGTTAGCTGACATTCTGAACGAAAAGCGTGGATTGATCCTGAATCTCGTTGAGCGCCAACGAAATGCACTGAGCACGTTCAATATCGTGCTTTTTGGTCGTACGGGGGCGGGAAAGAGCTCGCTGATCACAGCATTCACGCGAGGTAACGGATCAATTGTTTCCCAAGGTGAAAGTGACTGGACAACGGACGTTCAACCACTCGCCTGGAATGCATGCTTGATCTACGACACGCCGGGCATCAACGGGTGGGGACGGAATAACGCGCGCAAAGATCTTGAAGAGCGGGCCCGTAAGGCAGTCGAGGTCGCCGATTTTGTTCTGGTCTGCTTTGACAGCCAAAGCCAGCAGGCAGATGAGTTTGCCAAGTTTGCCGCGTGGGTCAGCGAGTATCGCAAACCAGTAATCGCGGTACTCAACCCGCGAAACGCTATGTGGAGAATGCCGGGCCGCGTGTCCGCACCAATGGCCCGCGGTAATCTTTCACGAGCAGTCAGCGAGCATGCGACCAATATCCGAGATGAATTGTCGCGCCTCGGCGTGAATGACGTACCGGTTGTTGCGGTCAGCTCCAAGCGTGCTGTCTTCGCTCGGGCGACAATGCCATTTGAAGGCCCTGATCTTGAAAGCCTGACCAAACAGAGGAATCTGTACAGCTGTGACAGTCTGGAGCAATGGTCTAATTATCCGCGTCTCGAAGACCTGTTGGTGTCGGTGATCACCGATGCGGCGGTTGATATTCGGCTTGGCTCCCTGAATGACCAGCTAAGGGGTGTTTTTAGCAGTTTGAGGCGTGCTATCGATGAAATCAGGCATGAGTCCATTCTGGGTGCCGAGTCACTAGAGAGGAACATGCTTGAACCGATGCTGGCGCTCGTGGGCTATCCAGCATTAGATGATTCGGATAGAAGAAAAACTCTGGCAGTTGATGACGTGGACTTGTTGACTGAACTTGAACAGATCAGAGGCGGAAGGTTCCAGGCGTCGCAGGAGGGGGAATACGCTCAGCAAATCTCACTAATGCTCGGCACCACGTTGGGCAACCTATGTCACGCTTCGCTCAGTAAAGCCGATCGCATTGTCCGCGTTGCATTCGAACGTCGTAAAAAGCTGTCTTCGGAAGACGTCAGGGCAGAGTGTTTCGATGAAAAAGAAATTATCGAGCAAGCGCAGTCCGTGCTGGTGCGCGGCTTGCGGTTTCTTCAAGCTAAAGCGCGACTGACACTCAGTGATGCCAAGCTGGAAATGGATATTCGGCTTCAAGGATGCACGATCGATGGTGATGCGGGCAGTGGTTGGAAGTACAGCGCCTGGGCGATAAAGGGGGGCGGTGTACTGGCCGGTGTAATTGGCGCATTAGGAAGCTTCGCTGCCATCAACGCCTGGAATCCTTTCGGGTGGGCAGCTGGTGCAGCGGCGGCCATAGGTCTTGCTGGCGCTGTCGCCGCTAGCTTCTTCGGTTGGGGAGGGCAGAAGGCGCGAGATCAGGCAGAGCGTGAGCATCTGGAAGGAAGGCGGGGGGCCACGGCCGAGCTGCATCAGCTCATATACAAGGCATATAGTGGTGTAAGGGAAGAGGTGCTTGCACAATCGGAGCTCGTCCTACTGAGTGCTACACGCGATCTGTTGTTTCCAGCTGTTCGTAACGCGCTTTCGTTGCGCCTGGTCGCGCAGAGATGCGCGACAGTCATAGAGACCATTAACGAGCAATCTGGCTCTCTTGATGTCTCACGCAACGCACAGCTGCTGGTATGGGAGATCGCCCAAAATCGCGAGCGGGAGATGTTCAGCAAACGTCCTAATGCTGGCGCGCTTTACTGGTTAGGTGAGGATTGGATTGAGGATCCGCACGGCCTGACGCTGACTCAGGGAGGCTCAATCGCTGGAAGAGCCAGAACTTACGAACTCAACGTATTCGAGAAGCTGTTTCTGGGCATGCGCGGCTTCCTTAGTCGATTTACCCGCGATCTCACACTTCCGGACTCCCTGGCGTGGCTCAATGATGTGCAGCAAGCTTGTGCGCGTTACCCAGGAGACGAAGACGTTCTGAAAACCCTCGTGGATTACTCGCGGTCAGGCAGGCCGCGCATTCATGTTATAGGCGACTACAACACCGGCAAATCCAGCTTCATCAAGCGGCTGCTGCTAGATGCTGGCCTCCCAGTGCCGGATACGCTCAAGGTGGCCGGCAAGCCATTGACGGATGTTTCGCACACGTACGACATTGACGGTGTCGACCTTATTGACAGTCCTGGCTTCCAAAGCAGCCACCACGTGCATACTCAAGAAGCTTGGGCCGCGTTGGCTGACGCCAGCATCGTCATTTTCCTCCTGCAACCCAACCTGATAGTGGGAGATGATTCACCGTTGCGTACGGTCATTTCTGGCGACTACGGCAAGGGAATCGTTGATAAACGAGACAGCACGTACTTCATTGTCAACCGCTCAGACGAACTGGGGGTCGACCCGGAGCTTTCTCCTGACGTCTATCTGAAATTGGTAGAACGCAAAGGTGTAGAACTGCGACAGGCGCTGGCGTCGCGTTCTGTCAATGTTGATGAAAGGCAGATATTTTTCATGTCGAGCGATCCCTATGGGCTCGTCGGCGACCGCAGTGACGCAGACGCGTCAGCTTTTGATCCCTATCGAAACTGGGATGGTTTCACGCCTTTTATGGTGGAGCTTCGTGCATTGCGACAAGGTTTGTCGGTGTCGGGCATAGCCCATTCGATCCTGCACGGAGGCATCCATCGGCTGTGGCAACAAATACTGGTGTTGCGATCTGAGCTGGAACAGATGCGCAGGCAAACTACAGAGCTCGAACAACTCAAGCTGCTCATCCTGGAATGCATCGACCAAGGCGATCGGCTTGGTGAGAATTATCGGTTCAGGCTCCGATCTCTTGTGCACAACAAGGCGAACGCGCTTAAGCAATCGATGCTTTCGGAGCGTGATCCAGTCAAGCTGAAAGCAAAAGCGGAACACCTACATAACTGGTGGAGCGACCCGGAGCTTGAAGCGGATATTATCGACTGGCAGACAATGTTCAGTAAGGATCTGGAGCGATGGCAGCATTTATCGAATGAACGTATTTCTCGTCGGATAGAATCTGTCACTTTTCGGCATGCCTTCAAACGCGAACAGCCTAGAGGCGAAAAAATTAACGATGCCAAAGGTAAGGGGTGGGCGTTTGAGATCTTCGATAAAGTCGGACGTTCATTTGGCGGCGCTACCCGGGATGTCGTTTACAGCATTGGCAAATCGCTTGGTTTCAAGTTCCGACCATGGGGCGCAGTAAAGCTGGCCAAAACCTTCGCCAAAGCGGGGGCGGTGATTGCAGTGATCGGAGTTGTGGTGGACTTCGCCTTCATTTTTGTGGACGAGAAGCGAGTCGCAGAGCGCGAATCCGCCCGGAAAGCACTGGCCGATTCGCTGGATAAATCCTCGGATCAGTTGATTGAAATCTTGACCGAGGGTACAGACGACGCTCCAGGGCTCATAAGAGGAAAGGATGAGCTTGTCGGCAGGTTCCGAGAGTGCGACGAGGCGTTGGGGCGCGATATTCTGATACTCAGCCAGCAGTATGAAACGACTTCAGAACGTGTTGATGTGTATCGAAGCCTATGCAGCAGGGGCTTGATACTTTTAGGTAAGAATGGAGACGAACTTGAGTAACTCGACAGCACACCTGATCGACCGAATCTGGCAACACCTACTGAGTTACGTCCCGTCCACGGATGTGGTGGCGAAGTACCGCGACCAGTGGCTGACGATTGCCGAGATACCTACCGCCCGATTCGTCATCTTCGGTGCTTACGATGCTGGCAAAAGTAGCTTGTTGAAGCGGTTGTTGGTCGATTCCGGTAGCCCGGTGCCTGATTGGGTTGTGATCAGTGCTCGACGTGAAACGTTCGAAAGTGCAGAAACCCGCGCGGGTTCCATCACCTTTATCGATACGCCTGGCTTGGGAAGCGGTAACGCTGAGCATGACACGATAACCCGCAAGACACTGCAGCTTGCTGACGCCTACATCTGGGTAATGCCACCGCAACTCGTTACTTCTGGCCAGTCTGATTATGTCTCACTGATCAGTGGTAGGTTCTTTCACCCGAAACTGCCAGCTACCGCGCTGAAAGGCGTGACCGTTGCTGTCATCTCCCGCATGGACGAAGCAGGGGTGGATCCCGGCGACAGTCCGGATGGCTATGCAGGCCAGGTTGAGAAAAAGCTGCAAGAGCTTGCCAGTATGCTCTCCAAGGATGACTTGGCAAAAAACGTTGCGGTGGTTCATTGCGTCGTGGCCGACCCGTATCAAATGGTTGGCAACATGTCTGATCCAGATAGAAGCATGTATGACATTGGCCGGGACTGGGACGGAATTGCCGCTCTTGAAACGACGCTCCATAGCTTGGAAAAAGACAAGCCACGCTTACGCGAGCTCTCGGGACTGCGTTTTGTGTATTCGATAGCCGCAGAGCTGGAAGAGGCGGTGCGGGCCCAGTCGGGTGTTCTGAAGTTGCAAGCAGAGCGGTTTGACAATGACTCGCAACGGTACGCGTTGTTTAGCCAAAGGCTACAAAGCCAAGCGGCCCACGCTGAGATGGACTTGAGAGGCCGCATCGAAGAAGCGCTTCGCCCCACCGCACAGGCAGATATGGAGGACATACACAGGGTGTTGGAGCAATTGGAGGCTACGCTTGCTGAAACTATCGGGCTGTGGGCGACGGACAGCACCTCAACACTGCAGAGACTGGCGCAGGAAATAGAACTTGAAATCCGTGAGTCCAATAGCCGGTTGGACATCGGCAGCCTGTTAAATAAGGAGGGGTTTGCGGCCCAGGCTTCCAATAAAGACGAGGCTGAGTCGGGGTCTTTCTCCCAGCACAGCAAGCGCTTGTTCGGTTTCCTTCCTGTGCTCGGCCAGTCTGTAAAAAAGTTAGCTGAGTCTGACATTGGAATGTCGATCGAGGAGGCGCGTGTCAAGCTCGGGGAGCTTGTCGGTTTGACCGGGGACGAATTGAAGGACGCAATCGCCAAAATCTTTAAGTCAAAGGAGGCAATGGAAAAGGCCAGCAGCTACGTGCGCTGGACTTCGGCGATTACTGCATTGGCTCCGCTTGTCACAGAACTGGCGTCTGTAGGCACTGACCTGCTGCAGCAGCATTTAAGTCAACAGCAGATTGAAGCGGGAATCCAAAAGCGCGAGTCGCTCCAAAGACAGCTTGATAAGAATATAGGTGTTATTCGGGAGCAGGCTTTGCGCTTTTACACGGATTCAAGCCGCGCCTTGGATCAACAATTGCTGGCACGTCAGCAGGAGTGCGTCGAAGCTAAGCAGGAAGTGCTGGATCAGCGCCTACAGGCTGAAACCTTTCTGACAGGGCTAACAGCTTTGCTCGACTGACCCCAACATCGTCGTATGCGCAACGCACCAGCCGATCCGGGCCTAAACCCCTGATCGTTCGTGCTCAGATTGTGTGGCGCTGGATGGTAACGCGGCATAGCGTTGAGAATGCCCCTGCACTTCTGTAGTTTTGGTGAGCTAGCGCACTATCCTGCAGAGGGCAGAGACACCAGATGAGTCGGCCTCGATGAAGCGAACAGTCCTTTATTCTTCTTCGCTTACCCAGCTTCGTTAAGTGGGCGGCGACCGTCACTTTGGTAATAGGAGCCTAGCTGCTGCGTGCCCCTGGTCGAAACATCTCCATTCGCGACGTCGAAAACGTCTCGCTACAACTTGGATCCCTGCTGCGTCACTCCAACCAAATAGAGCACTCGATCCGACCGGGTAGATTTCAACGGCGGTATGTGGCGACGTTCGACCTTCAACCCACCTTGCTCATTCGCTGACAAAGCAAATCAGCAGATTTGGTCGGGGAACGCCATTTTCTGAAAGGTCATTACGTTTAGCTGCAACTGCTGGTGATCTCCCCCCCCCAACGACGACTTACTCAGTGCAGGGCCTGCGAAAATTCTGTTTTGTGCCTTCTCTTGATGCAGAGGCCGAATCTGGCATCCGCCTCTCAGTGATGACATTATCTCGCCATCTATAAATATCGCTGGTGGAGAATGGACTTGCTGGATCTTAAGGATGACGAACAGCTCAGGGCTGCATGTATTAGCCTCCAGGAGCAGGTGATGTCCTTGGCGGGCAATCAAAGCTGGATCACCGAATTCCAGAAATGGTTGGTGCGTGTCAGGGATGTGTCTCATGAAGAGTTCCTAAGCAAGGACTTCCAACTGGCGCTCTGGGACACCGAGGCCGTTTCGGCAACAGGCATGGGGCGCATCAACATTTCTGCGGTCGCCGAAAATTCGGCAATCGCAGAAAGCCTCTGGCAACTGAAGCAAAAGTACGCGCAGACCCGGGATCCTATTGAGAATGAGATGCTCATCGCTGACGCTTGGTCTCAAATTGCATCCGCGGTTGCTGGGCTGACCAAAAGAAACCCTCGACTCAAGATGTACCGCGTCTTCGCGTTGCTTTGTCCAGGCGCTTTCACGTCGATAGCGCATCATCGGAAACTGCGCGAGCTGGCTCATTCCTTGGGGCTTCCACTAAGCGGTCAGAGGCGTCATCTGCACCGACTCGTATTGAACCGGTTAAATGAAGTGCTGGGGGAAGTGGCTGACGTTTATTCCAGGGAGGGCGTCTCACGTTTGACGTTGCCTTGGCTAATGTTCGTTAACTATGTTCAGAACCCAGAAGGCGAAGCCACCGAAATATCCGATCTAGAGACAGGTGACGAAGTACTCAAGCCCTTGCCTCCTGAGAGGAGGAGGCGCGGTCTGCTGGCGATTGGCGGAGGCACGGCCACCATTCAAAGCATGATCGACTTTGCAACAGATGGATGCACTCGTGAAGACTTCATCCAACACTTGCAATCGATCAGCCCTCAATCAAAAACGTCGACTTGCAACACTCAGCTGAACGCTCTGATCGCCGAATGGGGCGTGCTGCGTGCCAACGCAAATAACTTGCAATTAACACCCCGCGGTGAGGCATTCCTGGAGTCGGGTGATCCAGATGAGATCATTGACTGGATGATCACCCGCATCTTGGGGTTTGACTATTTGCTAGCGGCATTGCGTGACACACCGTTATCCAACCGTGATGCCATCCTCACACTCAGAAAGGCAAACCCTGGATGGACAACTGATTTCGCCCCATCAGCGATTATTGGTTGGTTCAGATACCTTGATCTGGTCACGATCTCCGAGAAAGTGCTCAGCCTTACCGAAAGGGGTAAGCAGTGGGTTAATCGCATTCACTGGGAGCCTAAGGGCCTCGCGAGCATTCCAGGTATCAGCTCGTCCTTGGCTCAAGTAGCCCCAGTACAGCTCGATATCGAAATTGAGAGGCCGAAGCTAGGTGCCGTGATTGCCCGATTTGATCAAGAGTTTCGCTTCCCAGAAGAGCTGATCGGACAACTTGATGCTGGATTGTGGGGGCATCCGAGGCGTCATTTCGCGGTGCTGACAGGCTTGAGCGGTGCGGGAAAGACGCAACTTGCCCGTAACTATGCGCTGAGTCTGTGGCAGGACGATCCCGAGCCAAGTGAAGGGTTGCTGATCGTTCCTGTCCAGCCAGGCTGGCACGACTACACGAGTCTGCTGGGTTACGTTAATCCGCTGGAGTCAGACGCGTATGTGCGTACCGGCGTTCTGGATTTCCTCCTGCAGGCAAGCGCCAACCCGACGAAGCCCTACACACTGGTTCTTGATGAAATGAACCTCTCTCATCCGGAACAATATCTGGCGCCTCTGCTTTCAGCGATGGAAACCGGCGAAACGATCGTCTTTCACGGTCAAGTCGACGAGATCGATGGTGTTCCTCCAGGTATTCCATATCCGAGCAACCTCGTGATCATCGGCACCGTGAACATGGACGAGACCACTCATGGATTGAGCGACAAGGTGCTGGATCGAGCCTCTGTGATCGAATTTTGGGACATTGAGGTCAAAGCATTTCCTGGCTGGCAGAAGAGCTCGCTTGAGGATGAACAGATTTCAATCGTCAGAAATCTCATGTCCTCACTCATGGATGTGCTTCGTCCAGCTCGACTGCATTTCGGGTGGCGCACGCTCAACGACGTGATTGGCTATCTGCAGCAAACGCAGGCGGGTGGTGTCATCGAGTTCTCACGTGCACTCGACCATGCCATTTATTCGAAGATACTCCCCAAGTTGCGCGGTGAAGACAGCCCTCGACTGCAGGAGGTCTTCACATTGCTCCATACCACGCTCAAACATGCGGGGATGGGAATGTCGCTGCGCAAGGTCAAAGAAATGGCCGACGACCTGGCTCACTCCGGCTCGACCAGATTCTGGCGGTAGACCATGTCGATCATCTTGCAGGTAGAGCAGGGGGATGCTCGATTTGACGTGCACCCAGGTCAGTTGAACCCAGGTTTCATGGAGAAGAAGGCTTATCGTTTTACCGCGCTTGAAGGCTTCTCCTTCTACATTGATGACGTCTTGATCGAGACGGTCGACGAAAACGGGGCGTGTGCGTGGTTATGGTCGCCAGGCTTTTATGCAGGAGAGGTCGCGGCAGAGCTTCTGGATGACCAGGGGCGGACTGCCGCCATTTACCGGCTGGACGTCTCAGCAGCTGATAATAAGCTCGGAGGCCAGGCATTCGCTGCCATGGTTGAGGCGATTCTGGATTTCGACCCGGCTCTCGTTATGGGCACAGAAGAGGCTCAGTTTGGAATTGGCCATGATGGAGCACTAACCAACCCGCATTTGCAGTATGCGAGGCTGAGGCGCTATGGGGATCGGCTTCACCGCGCGCTCAAACAGATATCTCAGCGGCCGCTAACAACCTTGAAGAGCGATCGCACGTCGGTGAGTGCCCACACGGTCAAGCGGTTGGACTCCGCATCCGTGCATAAGGCACTCAGAGGGCCGACGGGACAGGCACTCTTGCATCCTGCTAGCACTCAGCGTCCGGCCTTGAATACTGTTCGCTTTGAGGTCAGCAGATCTTACGAGGAAGAGGACAATCCGGCCAATCAGGCCATTGGACTTGTTCTCTTCGATCTCCTTAGACGTTGTCGGCAGGTGGTGAGGGGGCTTCAGCATGCAGCTGCCACTGAAGTGGTCTGCGAAACCCGATCAGCGTTAACGCCAAGGCTCGTACGTCGAATCGCGTTCACCGAGTCGCTTGCTCGCAAGCTTGAACGGCTTCAACGCGCGAGACCTTTCTGCATCGTGACTGCCAGGCGTCTATCGGCTTCTGGATTGAATGCGATCTCTGCTCACCCTGCATACGCGCGAGCTTATCGGTTTGGTTGGTACGCGTTGCGTTCAGGTTGGTTTGGAAAGGATCCTGATGAGACGCTGTGGGTCAGCCCAACATGGGAGATTTATGAGCGGTGGTGCTTTGTGACGGTAGTCTCACAGCTGCAACGTCAGTTTCCTGAACTCGTCTGGAGTCGTGAATATCGATCGGTGGGTTTAAAAGAAATCGTGTGGCGGGGAATAGCGGCTGATGTGACCGTTGAGGCGTGTTACCAAGTCCGATGCCCAGCGATTGATCAACCTGCGCATCGCGGTTTTCAAAGCTTATCGCGAGAGCGATATCCGGACATCGTCGTGACGTTGGACTCGCCTTCGGCGAAGCGCTTCTTGGTTTTCGACGCGAAGTATCGCAGCGCCCGCGCCAGCGTCCTGGATGCAATGGAGTCAGCGCACATTTATCACGACAGTCTCCGGTGGAAGGGCATCAAGCCTGACGTTTCATTGCTGCTGATACCTAGGGCAGACAAAGTAACGGCGCTTGTCAGCCCGACCTATCATGCGGACTATGGGGTCGGAGCTTGGCAAATCGGGGCTGAATCAGAAGGGGAGGCACTGGGGATCGAGCTCAAACGTATTCTGAGTGCAATACCAATCGCGGCCGCTCCGGCGCGTACAATTGCAACTGGAACGGCGAAGTAATCGATTGCGTCCCCGGTAGCGCTCAACTCGCTGACGATCCCGCAACCCGAAATAAAGTCTTCGGCTCCCGGCGTATTGGTTGGCGAGGCCATCGTTCACAGGAAAATGGAGAATCCATGAGCAAGCAGGTATGTGTCGATTGCATCACTGACAGTTATTTACAGACGAATTTTGCCGACAACGATGTCGACGAATGCGACTACTGCAACGAGGAGCGGCCGGTCGTAACGCTGGAAGAGCTGGTTGAGGAGCTCGAAGAAGCAATTCAGGCGTCATTTACCTATGCCGAGCAACCCCCCCGTAGTTATTCATCATGGATACCCACATAGCTCATCAGCCCCTTGATGTCCCAGCCACTTGCCGACGCCCAGGATGCGAAGCCTCGCCGGATCGAGTGGGTGCGGTACAGCTCTTCAGGCAATCCGGCCTGAGCAGCATCGGAATCAGGCTATGAGGTTGGATGGCGGTGTCCGCCAGATTTCCCAAGCGATTGGAATAGGCGGGTAGTCAAACGGCTTTGAATGGTGGGGCCCGGTTGGATTTGATTCAGCGCATCGCGCACTTTTTATAGAGACTCCGCTTGCGCGTGCCACGGCTCCAGCTCGTCATAACTGAATGGCCAGGCAGGGGAAATCCCCTCTTCGTGCTCCATGGCATGGAAAACGGCGGGTGCCAGAGTGCACCTCGCACCGTTCAAACGGGTTTCACATATACTTTCTAAGCCCTGATGGTCAGATCCTTTGCATGTAGCAGGAGGGCGTTCGTAACAATGCGAGCGCTTTTCTTCAGACCCCTTCAAGGCGGATGAGCGATCATCCAATGCCAAGCTCGATGCATCGACAGTGGTGAGCTGACCCATTCGTAGGGTTTCTCGCGGATCCCATCACCATTGAGTTGTCGGCGGCCGAACGGCAGCGCGATGGATCATCCGCTAGCAATTTGGCATTATCATGAAGAGGCTGCAGACGCGAATGAATAAGGTTTTTCGATCTAGTAGTTGTAACCATCACGGCAAGCTGAGCTGAGGATCATTTGCCTCAAGCCTAGTTGAACGTCGCCAACCGAGTCACCGTATCAAGTCTTTGCACAAGGACGCGAAGTGATCATTCAAAAATCTGTAACCATAGACAGCATTGAAGAACTGCTGGCCACAGAGTCAATGCATGATTCTGTACGCATTCCGCTTAACACCAGCTATGGCGGAATATTCGGTATCGAAGCGGCCTTGACCCAGCTCATCATCACTTGGGCAAAAGGGGAGGGTGAGAAGGTTTTACACCTCCACTGCGATAAAGACGAATGGGCATCCCATGTTGCCACGCTGGGTCGATCCAGCGCCGGCCTCGCCGGTTTGGTCATGTGCACTAAAGTTGACACAAAAAGCCATGTCGAGATCGAGAAAAGCGATGCTTTATTGACACTGTTACCAATGATTCAGGCGATGTATGACGGAGTTTTAAAAGAAACGAGCAACACAAGAGGTGCCCGTCCCACGGTCATCAACCTGTTTAGCGTAAGCAGCGCACGACGAGAGTATATCAAACCTTTTTACGCTGGAGGTGTGGCGCCCACAGTACATCCTAGTGATGCTTTTGCAGGCATCATTGACAAGGCATCCACTCTGATGCAGACCAAAGCAGATAGGCGTGCCTTGATGAAGCATGGTCTGGCCTCATTAGGTAATGTAATTTTTGAGCTAATATTAAACGCTGATCAGCATGCTACTACTAGTCTTGATGGTAAAAAATATAAAAAGGGATTGCGCGGGCTAACTATTAAATACACCAAGGTTCAGAGAAGTCAGCTGAAAGATAAATTTACCGGGTCGGCTGCGACGTTTGAACGGTTTCTAGCTAACAATATGACGCAGGGTGATACCCTCGACCTTTTGGAGGTTTCAGTTATTGATAGCGGCCCAGGCATGGCGCGTAGATGGTTATCGCACAAACACGGACGGATCATTAACGATCTCACGACCGTCACTATCGAAGAAGAATTGGCAGCAACCATGGAATGCTTTGAGAAGCATGTGACATCAAAAGATGATGAGGTATCTGGCATGGGACTTCATCGAGCTACGAAGGCCATGAACGATCTCAGAGCATTCGTCAGGCTCCGCACCGGGAGATTGTCCCTTCAGCAAACATTCAGCGGAAAGCCGCAGACTGCAAAATTCGCCCCTAAGCCATGGAAAGCAGATGGAGAACTGTCAGCTGTGGAAGGAACTGTCTTCACTATATGCATCCCGGTGAACTAAATGACAGATCTCTTGGATTTTGAGGCTTGCCTCAATGAAGGTTCTCCTAACGCCATCAATATTGTGGTGTTTTTTAATGGGCCTGACCGGATAACTCCCGAGCAAATCACGTATGCATTGCAGGTACAGCTTCAAAAGTATGTCCTTCCAGATCATGTTTTGTTTCTGACGCCTGATATCTTCCGGGGGCAGGTCAAGGATGAGCTAAAAAAGGACAGCTCGGATATCTCTATAGCCCTGCAGCGCAAAGGCCAATCATCCAATGTCAAGTATGGGTTTGGTTTTTTTAGTCATGATGGACGACTTTCAAGCCACGAAATATATGAAGGCACTGACAAAGACCTAAGCAAGCGGATCATCAACTCCTTCGATTATATTTTGGATGCCGGCCTGAAGTGTTTGGCAAAAAAATGCAATGTGCTAGAGAGGGCGCCATCCGGCTTTTTATTTTCAAAGCCATCGTCCCGCGCGGCGAACTATTTCATAAGGGCAGATGCTTTATTGGCAGAGGCCGCCAACTCTCATTTCATTGCACTGGCGTGCCTAAAACATGTAGCCCCCGCGGAGCTTTCCACAGCCCCAAAGGTAATATACATAGACACGATTTCGTTTCTCCCTGTCGCTTTGTCGATAAAGCTATTACTGAACACTTTTGGCAAAAATAGCCCTCTTGCCATTCGGTCATTCAAATCATATGAAGGTATGTCGGGATGCGCTCCTTCGGGCAGCGTTGCGCTCTGCCTGATCTCGGCATCAACCAATTGCGGCCTCGCGCAGAAATGGTACGAAGAGAATGGTTTCGATGCCTCAAAAATAATCACCATCCTGTCATTTCTGAAGAAGTCGCCATACTGCTCAATCGTTTTACCCTTGGAGAAACCCCATGATTTCAGCACCAGCGACGGTTCAGACCCTCGGCCATTGATCAGAATTCAAGGTGAGCGTTTCGTAGCACAGCATTCCGAGACAAAATTTCTAAACATCTCTGTCAAACATGCTCATGATAAGTTGCAAGAACGGTTTGAAAAATTTGTCGGCAAAGGTTTTTTTGGATGCTATGGCCAAGGCGTAACTGGCAATCGAAGAACTGTTTGGGCAGACAGGGCAAAGCTGGCAGCAGACGAAGAGTTTCAGAAGTGGCTCAGTGATTGCGTCATTGAAGAAGTCTCGCTATCGACGAATACCATTATCTATGATGATGACCCCGCTAGCTTGGCAATGGCGACGCGTGCCAAGTCGCTATTGGAGGGGTACGGGCTCACGATTCTCCATTTTCTGAGCTTTGACGATCTGGAGAATTTGGAGACATTTGTCGGTGGTGCTCTGATTTTGGCGGCGGCGGCCGAGAGGGGGTCTCGATTACTGAGCGTGAGCCGACGGTTGAGAAGCAATCAGGAAAGTGGGACACGGGTTTATCTCGTCGGAGCACTCCTTGGTCGATCGTATGATCAGATTACAGAGCTGTCCTCTAATTTGACCCAGCCACCCAGTGGCGCTAAGCGTTATTCGGTCAAGAGCTATCTGGAATTCCCTGTCTCAAATCCAATCTGCAATAGCCATTGGGAAGATGAGGATAACCTGTTATCGCGGATTATCAGCCAAAGCTCTCGACCACCGGCTTTCGTCATCGAGCGAGCCAGTGAGCTAAAGATCACGGGTGATTCTGGTCTCATTGAGTCCGCTTTTTGGCGCTCAAGTCGCACGGGCGACCCAATGAAGATCACCAAAGGTTTTGCATTTGTAAATGACAAAACAGATGTGACATCCAGTACCAGCGTTGAGATTTTCCTGACGATAAACTGGGTGCTTCAGAATGCCAGGCAATCCGCTAAAGTTGAGGAGGGCAAGAAGTTGGCCTCCATCGAGCTTCAGCAGGTTTTGCTTTCTCCGGAAGTTTTCTCACGCTACGACGATGGTGTGATTCAGGCCGCCTTTCTTCGGGCAGCTCACCCGGCAGAAATGGATTATAGAGAGCACGAAGGCTACAGCATGGCGATGTCTGACATCATCAAGCGGATAGTCCGGGGCTATGGGTCTTCACGCGGAGAGGCAGCACTCGAATTCATTGTCGCGCTTTGCATCGGTAAAATTGCTCTCCATTCAAATGTTGCGAGTAAGCTGAACGAGTTTATTTGCATTCACATGGAATCGCACCTGAAGGGTATTAATACCTTGTTCACTAAAGATTCAGAGGCTCTTTAGTTTTTTGATAGGCCTTTGCAGTGGCCGAGTGTTGCTGCTGTAAAGGCCTGGTTTACTTGGAGGTTCCAATGTCGACGACCTAGCCAAGGAGGAAAGATTGATCGCGGTTGCGCAAAACGCAGCAGCAGCGCTTAACCATATGATGTCCACACCCCCTCCGAAACGTCTTCATGAGCTGACGATCCTGACCTGAGCGTTGTCGAGTGACCACAGCCAGACTGTCACTGATGATGAACCTCAAGCAAGGCTATGGAGCCCCTATAATCCATAGGTTGTGAGCACGGTGGATGGGGAGAAAGCGCCGAACGACGCGAGGTGGCAGGAAGCCACGTTGGCGCGGCTTGCCAATGTATGAAGCCACCCCATGTGCTGCGCAGAGCAACATGCATAGGTTTCGGCATGGCGCGATAACTGCTGTCGGCGCGCACTAGTCTATCGGTATCAGGAAGTCATACTCTACCAGCAAGATTAAGATAAAATTGCAGGTGTTCGCTCTGGGCGCCATGACCAGGATCAAAGGACAGCTCTGCGGTAATCGTGCGATCGATGTGCGCTCCTGACTCACCTGCTGGCGCGTTGCGAATTCGATCAGGATGCCCCCAAGCGGGCGGGAGCGGCCTTTGCAGCCAGGCCGCCAAACGATACCCCCGCATCGACATAACGAAGCGCCGATTTCATATCCTTCCAGCCCACATAGCTCATCAGCCCCTTGATGTCCCACCCATTGGCCGACGCCCAGGTTGCAAAGCCCCGTCGCATCGAGTGCGCGCTATACAGTTCTTCGGGCAGCCCGGCTTCCTTGAAGATCCGGCGCAGCATAGGAATCAAGCTATGAGGTTGGATGGCCTTGTCCGCCAAATTCCCCCAGCGATCCAGGCGGCGGAAGACAGGCCCCTTCGTGAGGCCTGCTACGGTAATCCAGTTGATATAGGCTTCGACCGGACACAGCATTGTCAGCGCCGGCGTCTGAAAGGTTGTCCCTTCGTGCAGGCGATCACCCTTGGTGTGAGCCAGGAAAAACGTGATGCCTTCACCGCTATGGGCTTTGGTGTTTTCCACCGTGAGCCTGGCCAGCTCATCCCCGCGGAACCCACGCCAGAATCCGATCAGCACCATTGCCACCGAGCGGCGGTGGCGCAGGAGCGTCTTGTAGTCACCGCGATCGAGCGCGGCGGCGGCTTCTGTTTCCAACCATTTCACGGCCTGTTCGAGATGCGTTAGTAGGTAAGCGACCCATAAACCACACATGGCAAAAAACCGATGTGTGCATTTAGCGCGAGATAGTCGGGGAACAGTTCCACGGCAGCAAGGCTTCGAAGTCTTCTACCGAAGTAGCTTGTGGCAGGCGTTCAAGTACGTGGCGCAGCCACGTATAGGGCTCTTGGCCGTTGGCTTTGGCAGTTTCGACCAGGCTATAGATCTGCGCACTGGCCGTCGCGCCCTTGGGCGTGTCGCTGAACATCCAATTTTTGCGACCAATCACAAAGGGTTTTACCGCTCGCTCGGCCTTGTTGTTATCGAT
>NZ_RCZA01000015.1 GCF_006438925.1 Pseudomonas mandelii
CTGCTGCAGGCGTTTTTCGCCAATGGCCCCAGCGGAGCCAGCGAAGAGATGCTGCGCCAGCAGGACATCTACCAGCAAAGCCGCTTGAGCGGCCCGGTGATTGCCTATGTGCCGGACGATCCGCTGCACCCGTTGAAAGAGTACGCCTCGCTGACGGACTTCATGAAAGCGCTGATCAGCCAACTGCGCGAGCCGGACTATCAGGCGTTCTTCAGCCGCTTCGTGGCACAGAAGGACAAGGGCCGGTTCTTTGCCCGGGTCAGGGAGCGTCTGAGCCGGATCACCTGGCAGCAGCGCGAACCGCTGGACATGGGGCCCTGGTGGCGAGAAACCGCGGTCGAGAACCCCAATGCCGAGCCGATCACCAACCGGCTGTCGGGTGAGCTGTGGCCACAGCTCTATCGCCTCAAGCGCGACAAGGCGATCAGCGACGCGCGGGCGATTGCCGTTCCGACCGATGACGAAGACGCCGCCACCCGCTGGAAGCGCCTGACCAGCTATCTGGACATCGGCTGGAACGTGTTCAACTTTGCCGCGATGCTGGTGCCGGGGCTGGGCGAAGCCATGCTGGCGCTGATGGTGGCGCAGATGGCCGCCGAGCTGCTGGAAGGTATCGAAGACTGGAGCAAGGGCGACCGGGACGAAGCGTCGGCGCACATCAACGGGGTCTTGATCAACTTTGCGCAACTGGCCTTGATGGCTGCCGGGCACGTATTGCCCCAGGGCGCCCGGGTGCCGGTAACACCCAGTCCGCTGATCGACAGCCTCAAACCGGTGGAGCTGCCCACTGGCAAGACCCGCCTGTGGAAACCGGACCTGACCCCTTACGAACACCCGGTAACGCTGCCGGCCGAGGCCAAACCCAATGACCTGGGGCTGTATCGACACAACGATCAACAGTGGCTGCGCCTGGAACAAAAGAATTATCAGGTGCGCCAGGACCCGGTGACGGGTGAGCATCGCCTGCAGCATCCGACCCGGCCAAGCGCCTACCAGCCGAGGGTTGAGCACAACGATGCAGGCGCCTGGAAAGCTGAAACCGAGCAACCACTGACCTGGGACGCGACTCGCCTGATGCATCGCCTGGACAGCTCGTTGGAGCATTACTCGGCATCTACCCTGGCAAAAATCCAGCAGGTGAGCGGCGTTGAGGAAGGGCTGTTGCGCCGGCTGCATGTTGAGCATGAAACTCCGCCGGCGCTGTTGCGCGACACGCTCACGCGCTTCAATACCTACGCCGATGCGCAACGCTATGCCGAGCAAATCCTGTCGAACCAGGTGCCGGAGGAGATGGCCGGTTTTCTGCCGGCGACTCTGGTCGAACTGCCGCGCTGGCCGGAGTCCCGGGCCCTGGAGGTGTTTGAAGGCGATGATCGCACCGGGGCGTCCTTCAAACATGGCAACGCCATGGCCGCTGAGCCACAGACCATCAAAATCAGCCGCTCGGAGTTGGTGGCCGGGAAACTGCCTGAGCGGGTGATTGAATCCCTGAATCCGACCGAGCTGCGTGAAATGCTTGGCGCACAGGTCGCCAATGACACGCCTTCACGGATCGACGCGTTGCGCAGCCGATTGGCCATGCAGGCGCGTAAACAACAAAAGCGTCTGTTCGACTCTCTGTATAAAAGCCGCGATGTGTCCGAAAGCGGTCAGGTGCGGATGCTGGTGAATGATTACCCACAGTTGCCAGGCAAGGTTGCGCAAGAGTTGCTGGACAGCGCCGAGCCCGCAGACCTGCAACACCTGGCAGAGAAACAGCGCCTGCCGCTGAGTTTGCGCCAACAGGCACGTCAGGCGCAGGAGCGTGTGCGCTTGAACCGTGCGTACGAGGGGCTTTACCTCGATGAACTGGAAAATGCCGACACCCGCCGGCTCGAACTGGCCACGCTGGCCAGCCTGCCCGGGTGGTCGACGGACGTGCGGATCGAAATTCGTCATTTGGGATTTTCCGGGGATCTGCTCGGCAGCGTGGGGGCGGCGGATGCGCCGATCCGTAAAGTGCTGGTGCTGGACGAGGACGGTCTTTACCAGGCACGTGACGCCGATGACCAGCACCTGCATGGTACCGACGATCTCTACGCCTCGGTGTTGCATGCCTTGCCCGACACGCAGCGCAACGCTCTGGGCTATGAAGTTCACGAAGGTGTACAGCTCAAGGATGCGGTTCGGCGTTCACCGCTCAGCCACGAGCGAATGGAACCGATCCTGCTTGAGCAGCCGATCCGTAAACCGGTGTACGACCCAAAAACCATGCGTTTGCGCGGCGGGATGCTGGGGTATTTTCGTGAACTCGCTGACAGGCGTTGGGGGAAAAGTTCGCAGGCGCGGGTAAGAAGGCTTTATCCCGCTTTCACCGAGGAAGAGTCCGCTGCGTTGCTGGAGCGTTTCAGCCGGGAAGGGATGCCGGTCGACATGCAACTCCAAGAGCTTGAACTTGAATTCGAACGGTTGAATTCAACGTTGACGCGATGGGTGAACTCGCCGACCCGAGATTTCCGGTTGAGCCCGAGCGGCATTGGGGAGTGGAATGCGAGGAATCAGTTCGCCCGAAAGATCAGGCAGTGCTGGCAACGCACGGGTCCAAAACAGATCAACTCAATCGGCAATGTGCTTGGGGAGAAACTGGACCTGAGCAACTTTCCGCTGAACCTGCATTTTTCAAGAATGCCGGTGCTGGAGGGCAATTTCGACCATGTCACGTACCTGAAAATGCGCAACGCCGGTATGTCCGATGCCGAACACTCCTTTCTTCAGCCGTTTCGCAAGGTGCGTGCCCTGGACCTTGCCGACAATAAACTGACAACTTTGCCGCGACACATCGACGGGATGCCGCATCTCAATTTCCTCGACCTCTCGGGCAACCGGATTGTGCTTGCGCCCGCCGATGTTGGAATACTTAGCCGCCGCACGCAGATGCAAACCCTGGGTCTGGCTGGCAATCCGTTGGGTCTGCTGCCGAACATCAGTCGCATGCCCGATCTGCATACGCTGCTCCTGCACCAGACCGGAGCGACTACCTGGCCACCGGGGTTGTTCGACCTTCCGCGCCCCCGGCATATCTATCTGGACCTGCAGCGCAATCCGCTCACACACATACCCGAAGTCACGCCAGGTTCAGCTGATGCGGAGTTGCTGGCGCGTACATTGCTCAGCCGCCAACCGCCCTGGATGTCACCCGAAAACCTGGAGCTGCTCAAAGACTACATCAGGTCAACGGGGTTGGACCCTGACCGCCCTTATCCCCCTAGAGGTGTGCGCGACACCGTGGAATGGAGCCAAGGTGTGACCTTTGACGAGTGGGTGCAGAAGCAAATGCTCTGGGATGAGCTTGAAGATGAGTTCAACTCGATCGGTTTCTTCGATGAGATCAGGCGCCTGACACAATCGGCGGACTTTACCGCGGGTGGCGCCTATCGAACCGATTTGACGGCCAAGGTGTGGCGAATGGTCGAGATGATGGCCAGGGACGCTGAGCTGCGCACGAAGTTTTTTACCGAAGCCGCGATGCGCACCCACTGCGTGGATGCCGCGACCCAGCTATTCAACGTTCTGGGGGTTGAAGTGCTGGTCCAGGAAGCCCTCGAACTGGGCAACGCCAGTTTGATCGAAGCGCAGCTGATCGAGTTGGCCAGGGGTAAGACTCGCCTGGATGAAATCGAGCGAATCGCCCGTCGTCATATCATCGACCGCGAGGCCGCGGGCGAACGCTTTCGACGCATCGACGCCGAAGGCAACGTCACCGGAAGCATTGACGAGGTCGAGGTTCATCTGGCGTTCATGACGGAACTGGCAGAACGGCTCGACCTGCCCTGGCAGGCGCGCGGCATGTTGTTTCGCCGGATTGCAGGCGTGACCAGCGAAATGATCGAGGGTGCCTACCAGCGGGTTTTAGGGTTGGAGGAGGGCGATCTGCTGCGTGATTCGATTGTCGAACAGCCATTCTGGCGGACCTATGTGCAGCGTTCGAATCGAGCACGCTTCAAAGCGATCGATCGTAAAACGGTCGCGACCACCGAGTTTAAAGTGGCCCTGGATGAACGGGCCTCCCGCACCGATCTGGCACCGGACGAGCGAGAGAAATTGAAGGAGGAAATCAGGGTGCTAGCCGCCGAGCTCGGCAAACCTGAAAGTGCCTATGCTCCGGGTCAAGTCATGACTGATGAAGCGTTTGCCACAGAACTTGAACTGATCAGGAATGAGCGTGAAACCTTGCTCAAGGAACTGACGCAGCAAGCCATGAATCGGGCAAAAGTGCCAAGGGCTGAACCTGTTCCCTTTACGGTAACCACGGATAGTTGACCACTCGTTTTTTGCCTCGATGCGAAGGCATGATCCTTCGCATCGAGGTTGCAGAAATCGTTGAAAAAAACATTAAGGAAAAATGAGATGACCACGTTGCAAGGAAGCAACGACGCCCTTCGATCGGGCTCGTTAAATACTGAAGAACACGGCCCTAATACCGAGTTTATAAAAGATGCCATCCCGGACTGGCTGATCGGGGCCACGCCTGCAAGGCGCGAGGCCTTTCGACAAGCCCCCACGCAGATTCCGGACTGGTACAAAAACGCCACGGTCGAGCAGCGCCAAGAGATAAAGCGCTTGACCGAGGCGAGCATCAAGTCGCAGACCGCTCTCGATAAAGTCATGGCCAGGGTGCAGGACATCAAGGCCTTTGCCCAGCCGTTGTTGGCCAAGGCGTTGTACGAGCGATGCAACGTGACACTGGATGTCAATACAACCTTTTTGCGGTTGATGAAGCCTCTGACCGTCGGGTCATTGCATGTAAAAGTCAGCGCCTTCCCGGTCCTGACGCTGTCGCTGCTGGACGCGGCCCTTCACAACTTTGAAGCGTTTGAAAACGACAGAGGGGCATTCGACGACTCGTCAGGATTCGTGACTGAACCGGATGAGCATGGAAACACCGAAACGATCACAACCACGTTGACCACCCAAAATTTTATTGCGGTGTGCCGCACGCTGGATATCGGTCAAAAATATCAGGACTCTCTCAAGTCTTTCCTGCTGTCTGGCGAACCCGTTACCGAAGCCTATCTATCGCTCAAATTTATCGCGTGTCAGAAGGATGCATTGAAAGCCGCCGCTTACCTGGCATTGGTCAAGAACGATATCGAACCGACTGATTACAACATCATTCTTTCGGCAATTGCCGGCGAAACAAAGGTCATGAATGGCAACACGCCGGTCTGGTTCTGGGAGCCGGTGATTCTGCACAAGACACTCACCGGATGTCTGGCGTTCGTAACGGTCGAAGCACACCGCAGGGACATAAAAGAAGTCATCCTGTACATCCCTCATGACCCCGAACACCCGGTGAAAAAATACAGGGGGATGCAAGCCCCTGATGAGTTGACCCGTCAGCTGCTGGCGACAGGTAAACCGACTGGGGAAGCCACAGCCAGCCCCACCGATTACGCAAGTTTTCTGAGTCAGTTCCTTGACTACAAGGATCGTCCGTATTTTTTCAATCGCCTCACGAAGGAAGTCGCCGATGCACCTTCGGACCCATTGGCCCTCTTTCGTTCGCCGATCACCGGTGGATTCATATCGATAACCGGTGGAGCGCTGGGCGCGAGTCTGACGCCGAACGAGCTACCACCGGCAAAGCCGGCGCCACGTGTGCCCGTCACTGAGCTGAATATACGTCTGGCCTACCGCAACAGAGAGGGGTATTGGGCCGAAAACGCTGACCTGTGGGCGCAACTCTATCAACGTTCGCGGGACAAGATTATCTCGGATGCCCGCAGCCACGCGGTTCCGACCTCTGATGCCGATGCCAAGAGCCGCGCCGACAGGATCGCCCATCTGCTGGAAGGCGCGATGGCTGCCCTCAATCTGGTGTCGATGTTTGTACCGGTGCTGGGGGAAGTCATGCTGGTGGTCATGGCGGGTCAACTGATGTACGAAACGCTTGAGGGCTCCATCGAGTGGAGCGAAGGCGATCGGGAAGCCGCTTGGGCGCATTTGAGTGACGTGGCCGAGAACCTCGCGCTGATGGGTGTGATGGCTGTGGGCGGGCGGGTTCTCAAGGGCGTGAAGGCTTCGCCCTTTGTCGACAGTCTGAAACCGGTTCAATTGCCTTCGGGCGAAACCCGCCTGTGGAAACCGGATCCGACACCCTACGAGGCGAGTGTCTATCTGCCGGAAGATTCGCTGCACAACGAGTCGGGTTTGCACCAGGTCGGCGGTCAGGAGGTTCTGCCCCTGGGCAATCAGCTTTATGTGGTGAAAGAGAACCCGGCCACGGGTGAATACCGTATCCAGCATCCGAGACGGCCTGATGCTTATCATCCCCTTGTCGAGCACAACGGTGACGGTGCCTGGGTTCATGAAGGAGAAGAGCCGTTGAGCTGGGAAGGCCCGACGCTGATGCGCAGGCTGGGCTATCGTTCGGACGCGTTTACCGACGCTCAGCTGGAACAGGTTCGGATCGCCAGTGGCATCGAACAGGACCAGTTGCGCCGGGTGCATGTCGAACAGGAGCCACCCTCAGCGCTGTTGACGGACACGCTCACGCGTTTTCGGATCGATCGGGACATTGAAACCTTCAGCCGGCAGATCGGCAGCGATGATCCGAGTGTTTACGCAAGGGCAGATATACGCCTGCAATTTCAGGTCATGGACAGTCAAGAACTGATACCGGGGCGCCCGCCCGTGCGGGTCATGGACAGTCAGGCGAACATTCTCTGGGAGGACCCGCCAGGCAGCGGCTCGTTCGCACGCAAACTCGTCATGGTGTTGAGTGAGCAAGAAATGGCGCGGGGCCAGATGCTCCCGTCACTGCTGGAAATGCTCGAGGCGCAAGGTGTCGATCTTGCACAGGCTCCGGGGGAGCCGGGAACATCACTGGACCTGCGGGCCACGGCACTGCGCAAGGAAATCGCCCGTGGTGCGCAACGTAGAAAAGCCACGCTGTTCGAATCGCTCTACCGAAAGCAGGACGTCAGGGTGGATGCTTACGGGCGGCGGATAAAGGCTTTTTTCCCGAGGTTGCCGGGGGCGGTCGTCAATCAGATTATCGAGGGCGCGACCACGCAAGAGCTGACTGGACTCGACCAACCCGGGCCTTTGCCCCAGCGGATTTATGAGCAAGCTCGCTGGTGCCGGCAAGAGTTGCGCGTGGCACGGGCCTATGAAGGGTTCTATCTCGATGCTTCTTCCAATCTGGATGGCCAGCGACTGGCCCTGCGTAGCCTGGCAAACCTTCCAGGCTGGCCGAAGGATGTGCGCTTCGAGCTGCGTGAGTACTGGGCGAAGGGGCGATTGATTGACGCGGTCGGTGCGCCGGATGCACCGGTGCGCAAGGTACTGGTATCTGGTGAAAACGGTCTGTATGGAGCGGATGCTTCTGAAGGTCTTTATTCGGCGGTGCTGCAGGCCTTGTCGGAAGATCAACGCCTGGCGCTCGGGTTCACCGAACAGGCGGCCGAAAGCCTGAAGCAGGCCGTGCAACGAACGCCATTGTCGCGAGAGGCGCTCAGGGATGTTCTTCTGGAGCATCGTGAACTGCGACCTGCCGTTGATCCGGACAACAAATTGCTCGGCGGCGCCGGCTATTCCTTGCCAAGCGCGCAGGAGGTCGCAAGTTTTTTTAAAACCAGCCGGGCACGGGCCCGCAAGCTGTTCCCCGGTTTCCAGGACGCCGATGTCGAGACGTTTCTCCAGTCGCTGGGGCCTGATCCTCGCCGTTCATTGACCCGGCTGGAAGCCGAATATGCAACCTTGAAACGCGAATTGAAGGCCTGGGTCTTTGAGCATCGTTCGCCAGGCGTGGGGATCAGGGGAACAGCGGAGTCATACGTGGCCAGCGGGATCAAGCGCTGCTGGCGCCGGGAGACGGGGTCCACGCTGAAAATCAATCCTTGGGTAGAGCTGCCGACGTTGAGTGTGAATTTTGATCATGTCGAGGAACTGACATTCATGTCGACGGGCCTCAAGGCACGGACCGACGGGTTCCTCAAGGGCTTCAAGAATCTCAAGCGATTGACCATCAATCGCGCAGCGGACGGTCTCACTCAGCTGCCCGACAGCATCGGCCAGATGAAGAGGCTGACCCATCTGGATCTGAACAGGCAATCGATCGTGCTGACCGAGCAGAGTGCCAACCTGCTCGGAGGGATGAGCAACCTTGAAGTGCTGAAGCTCAGTGGCAACCCGCTTGGCAGGTTGCCGGATTTCAGCGCCATGCCCCGGTTGCAGGAGGTGCGCCTGGAAAGAACGGGAATCGACCAGTGGCCTGTGGGTTTGCGTGATCAAACCGGTCTGCGCACCATCGATCTGCGTAACAACCGATTACGCGAGGCGCCGGCCGCCTTGCTTAATCCGGCCGCGGAGCAGCTTGAAGCAGTCGCGAGGGCCAATCGGGTGACGCTGCTCGAAGGCAATCCGTTTACCCGACAAAACGCGCTGCAACTCTGGGATTATCGTCAACGTCTGATGCAGACGCGTCCTGATTTACTGGAGGGAGGGCTGGAAGGGGCGTTCGAAGTGAATACGCCGTTGCACCAGCGGTATCGCGCTGTTTATCCGGATGCTACCTATGGGCAGGTCGAAGACTACTTCAACGGGTTGGGCACCGAGGAGCGAATCAAAGCGGAGGTGGATCGGCTGGGGGTGGCGCTTCGCAGGCTGAACAGCCAGTTGTCCGAGTGGGCGTACACGGGGGAAGAGCCCCAGCAATATGTGTATGTGAGAAACCGGGCAAACCTGGGTCTCAGGCAAGATCGCTATTTAGCCGCCGAGCGTATTCGCAGCTGCTGGCAGAGGCGCACTGCGCAACTGCTCGCCTATGACGGCACGCCGATCGGCTTTGAACTTGATCTCAGTAGACTGAGGTTGCCGAACTTGCCGGAGCTCGACGCCGATTTCAGCCATGTCGGATCACTCAAACTGAGCAACATGGGGCTGACCGTCACGCCAGAGGCTTTTTTGCGGCGTAACAGTGGTGTGCGCTGGCTCGATCTGTCGGGTAACCAGCTGACAGAGTTACCCCGGGCACTGAATGAAATGAATGGCTTGACCCGGTTGTTCTTGCAGGGCAACCGGATTCGGCTGACGCCGGAGACCGCTCGGATACTGGCAGAACGAACCACACTCAGAGCCTTGAGTCTGTACGGCAATCCGTTGGGTATGGCGCCTGACTTCAGTCGTCTTACGGATATGCGTAGCGTAACGTTGGGGGCCACCGGTATTGATACCTGGCCAGTCGGGTTGGCCGAGCAGCCTGCGCTCGATGGCATTGATTTGAGCGACAACCGGATTGTGACGATTCCGGACAGTGTCATCGCGCCGTCCTCCGAGCACCTGGAGCAGTCGGCACGCATCAATAATGTCACTTACATTCAGGGTAATCCGCTTTCCGAGGCGACTCAGCGGCAGTTGGTCGAATACTGGAGCCGACTTGAACGCGAGCGCCCCGACCTGTACCTGGAACGCAGGCAAGATACGGGCGCCCGGGCGTTCGAATATCGAGCGCCTGCCCCGAGGGGGGCGGTTGTCCCTTTGGCGGCTGAAGCAGAGGCGGCTCTCGGACGTTGGACCCTGGACATGTCTACCGAGCTGGTGGCGACCAGAAGAACTCAATGGCGTACGTTGTCCGCTCAACAGGAATCAGCGGGGTTCTTCTCGGTACTCGCTGATCTCCAAGAGGCCGGTGCCGGTCACGAGGATCTCCAGCAGCGGGTATGGGAGGTTATCGACAGCATCACGCAGCCCAACCCCGAGTCCGAACAGCTGCGCGAGGCGATGTTCGAATGGGCGGGAAGGCCGGCCTGCTGTGATCGTGCTGCCTTGTCGTTCAGTAATCTGGAAATCATGGCCATGGTCTACAAGGCCCGGACGTTGGCCCAGGACGGGCAGCAAGGCGCGGCCCTGCTGAAGTTGTCCAGAGGCTTGTTTCGTCTGGACAAGGTCGAGAAGATCGCACTTTCCGATATCGAGCGACGCACAGCAGCAATCAATGCCACGCCTGGGTGGTCGTCGGCTCAGAAAGCACGGAACATTGAGCTTCTGGAAGAGGTTGAGATAAAGCTGGCCTACCGCTTCGGCCTGAAGGACCGGCTCGGTCTGCCAGGGCAGCCGCAACGTGTGCGGTTTACCAGCCTGGGCCACGTTACGCCGCAGATGCTTGATCGCGCACAAACTCAAGTACTGGCCCTGGACAACTCACCTGAAGAGCTCCAGGCACTGGTTGAACGCGATTTCTGGAAAAGTTATCTGGCGAACAAGTACAAGTCGCAATTCGAAACGCAGCAAACACCCTACCAGACACAACAGGCCAGCCTGTACGAAGCACTGGAGTCGGGAGAACTTTCGCAGGCTTCATATAGAGAGCAATCCGCCGACCTGGATGCCCAGTTGCAAATCGAGGAGGCAGCACTGGTCGAGACGCTGACCCGTCAAGAGCTGGCTGATAACCCGTTCTGACGAATCGGTGATACATCAATAAACCCTGAATGCGTGTTGGCGCACTCAGGGTTTTTTCCCTTGTGGGTTGAACTTCAGAACAGGAAATAGCGCTGCGCCATCGGCAGCACATCCGCCGGCTCACACCACAGCAACACACCGTCGGCCTTGACCTGATAGGTCTGTGGGTCGACATCGATGTTCGGCAAGTAGTCGTTGTGGATCAGGTCGGTTTTCTGCACCTCGCGGCAGCCTTTGACCACGGCGATTTTCTTCTTCAATCCCAGCGCTTCGGGCAATCCGGCGTCTTGTGCCGCCTGGCTGATGAAGGTCAGGCTGGTGGCGTGCAATGAGCCGCCAAAGCTTGCGAACATCGGGCGGTAGTGCACCGGTTGCGGTGTTGGAATCGAAGCGTTGGCATCACCCATCAGGCTGGCCGCAATGGCACCGCCTTTTAGAATCAACGTCGGTTTGACTCCGAAAAACGCCGGACGCCAGAGCACAAGATCCGCCCATTTACCCACTTCCACCGAGCCCACTTCGTGGCTGATACCGTGGGTGATCGCGGGGTTGATGGTGTACTTGGCGATGTAGCGTTTGGCGCGGAAATTGTCGTTGCCTTCGCCGTCACCGGGTAGCGGGCCGCGCTGTTTTTTCATCTTGTCGGCGGTCTGCCAGGTACGGGTGATCACTTCGCCAACGCGGCCCATGGCCTGGCTGTCGGAGCTGATCATCGAGAATGCGCCGAGGTCGTGGAGGATGTCTTCGGCGGCGATGGTTTCACGACGGATGCGGCTTTCGGCGAAGGCCACGTCTTCGGCAATGCTTGGGTCCAGGTGATGGCAGACCATCAGCATGTCGAGGTGTTCGTCGATGGTGTTGCGGGTGAACGGCCGGGTCGGGTTGGTCGAGCTCGGCAGCACGTTGGCAAAGCCGCAGGCCTTGATGATGTCCGGGGCATGACCGCCGCCCGCACCTTCGGTGTGGTAGGTGTGGATAGTGCGGCCCTTGAAGGCGGCGAGGGTGGTTTCGACGAAGCCCGATTCGTTGAGCGTGTCGGTGTGGATCGCCACTTGTACATCGTACTGGTCGGCGACGTTCAGGCAGTTGTCGATGCTCGCCGGGGTAGTGCCCCAGTCTTCGTGCAACTTCAGGCCGATGGCCCCGGCCTTGACCTGCTCGATCAACGGCTCCGGCAGGCTGGCGTTGCCCTTGCCGGTGAAGCCAATGTTCATTGGGAACGCATCGGCGGCCTGGAGCATGCGCGCCAGGTGCCACGGGCCGGACGTGCATGTGGTCGCGTTGGTGCCCGTGGCCGGGCCGGTGCCGCCGCCGATCATGGTGGTGACGCCGCTCATCAATGCTTCTTCGATCTGCTGCGGGCAGATGAAATGGATGTGCGTGTCGATGCCGCCCGCGGTGAGGATCATGCCTTCACCGGCGATGACTTCGGTGCTGGCGCCGACTGCGATGGTGACGTTCGGCTGGATGTCCGGGTTGCCAGCCTTGCCGATGGCGGCGATGCGCCCGTCCTTGAGGCCGACGTCGGCTTTGACGATGCCCCAGTGGTCGATGATCAGCGCGTTGGTGATCAGCGTATCGACGACCTCGGCGGCGAGCAATTGGCTTTGACCCTGGCCGTCGCGGATGACTTTGCCGCCGCCGAATTTCACTTCTTCGCCGTAGGTGGTGAAGTCTTTCTCGACCTCGATCCACAGCTCGGTGTCGGCCAGACGGACCTTGTCACCGACGGTGGGGCCGAACATGTCGGCGTAGGCTTGTCTTGAGATTTTCATGCGCTTGCCTTGAGATTCAATTGGATTTGAGACCGCTCGCATAGCTCGCTATCGCAGCCTCGCTCCGCTCGACAGCTCCTACAGGGGATCGCGTTTTTCCTGTAGGAGCTGTCGAGCGGAGCGAGGCTGCGATCTTTTGGGAGCGCCGCATCTTTCAGTCGAGGTCACCCATGATCCGCCCGGCAAACCCGAACACCCGGCGATTCCCGGCCAGGTCTACCAACTCGACCTCGCGGCTCTGTCCCGGCTCGAAGCGCACGGCGGTCCCGGCGGGGATGTTCAGGCGCATGCCGCGGCTGGCGGCGCGGTCGAACGTCAGCGCATCGTTGGTTTCGAAGAAGTGGTAGTGCGAGCCGACCTGGATTGGGCGGTCGCCGCTGTTGGCCACCTTCAGGCTGAGGGTGCGGCGGCCAACGTTGAGTTCGATGTCACCGGGCTGGATCTGGTATTCGCCAGGAATCATCAATGGGCTCCTTGGAGAATCTTGTAGTAGAGGGCGGTCGGTTTGTACTGGCCGCTCGGGTCGCAGGCGTAGTCGGGAATTTGACCAGCCTTGGTGTAACCCAGGGCTTTGTAGAAGTCTTCGGCGGGGGACCCGGCCTCGGTGTCGAGGTAGAGCATGCCGCGCTTGTGCTGAAGGGCGGCTTGTTCCAAAGCACTCATCAACTGTTGGCCCAGACCGCGGCGACGCGCGTGTTCACGTACCAACAGTTTTTGCACTTCAGCGCGGTTCAGGCCATTAGCTTTCTGGCACAGGGTCAACTGCACGCTGGCCTGTACCTGTTCGTCCTTGACCACCACCCACAGCAGCACGTTGCCCTTGTTCAGGTTGTCCTGAACATCATCGAAATAGGCACGAGCCTGGGTCGCGTCCAGATTGGCCATGAATCCGACGCTGGCGCCATAGCCGACGGCGTCGAGCAGCAGATCAATCAAACCCTGACGATAGTGCGCAAAGCTTTCAACATTGACGCGGCGCAGTTGGGCTGCGTTCATGGCAAATTACTCCTTGTTGGCGGTCGGCGGTTCCGCGCCAGGATTGAGGGTCAGTTGCATGAAGGTCAGGTCCAGCCAGCGACCGAACTTGGTGCCCACCTGGGGCATCTGGCCGGTTGTCACGAAACCGGCTCGTTCATGCAGGCGAATAGAAGAGGCGTTACCGCTCTCGATGGCGGCGACCATCACATGTTTGTCGCAGCCTTTGGCGCGCTCGATCAACGCGGTCATCAATTGCGGGCCGAGACCATTGCCACGCTGGTCGCTGCGCACATAAACCGAGTGCTCGACGGTGTGGCGGAACCCGTCGAACGGCCGCCAGTCACCGAATGAAGCGTAGCCCAGTACCGTGTTGTCGCCGTCGACGATCACCAGAATCGGGTAGCCCTGGGATTGCCGGGCGCTGAACCAGGCCTGGCGGTTACCCAAATCCACGGCCTGTTCGTTCCAGATGGCCGTGGTGTTGAGCACGGCGTCGTTGTAGATGTCGCGGATCGCCGGCAAGTCGGCATGCGCTGCATCGCGGATGTGGTAAGTCATGGCGCGGCCTCAGGCGATCGGTTGGTGGACGGTGACCAGTTTGGTGCCGTCGGGAAAGGTCGCTTCAACCTGGATCTCCGGAATCATTTCCGGGATGCCTTCCATCACTTGTTCGCGGCTGAGCAGGGTGGTGCCGAAGTGCATCAGCTCGGCCACAGTCTGGCCGTCGCGCGCGCCTTCGAGCAGCGCTGCGCAAATGTAGGCCATGGCTTCCGGGTAGTTGAGTTTCACGCCGCGCGCCAAACGCCGCTCGGCCACGAGGCCGGCGGTGAAGATCAGCAGCTTGTCTTTTTCGCGTGGGGTCAGGTCCATCGTTTGGAATCCATCTGGGCAGTTTTGTGAGGTTCTTGCGGTGTGTGGGTGTCAATGAAAACCACCCCTCACCCTAGCCCTCTCCCCAGAGGGGAGAGGGGACTGATCTCGAGTGTTTTTAATGGCCAAGATCAGTCAGCAATATTCTTTGAGCCTGTTCAATTTTTTAAGCACAACTCGGTCAGGCGCCCTCTCCCCTCTGGGGCGGTCCGACGTTTCGGGAGGGCGGCGGGTGAGGGGTGGCTCTCAAGTACTCCAAATCCTCGGCGGCAAAGCCTCGCGCCCCAATAGCGCCGGGCGCAGCAGTTGCCACAAATCAATCAACCAACCCCGCGCCAACAGCGCTTCACTGGCCAGGCAGCGTGCGACTAAAAGCCCCGGCAACTGGGTCAGATCCCCCCGTACGTCATTGGGCAGCGAACGGCATTTCTCCAGTAAGTCGCTATCGATGTCGCCGGTCACCAACAGCGTCGCAAACACCGGTTGCCCATCCAGCCCAATAGGTGAATCAAGCAAACCATCGCCTCCGACAATGCGCTGGCGTTCATGCCAGAGCAACTGGCCGTCGCGACGGATGTCCAGCTGCGCCTGAAAATGCCCGAGGTCGAAACGCTCGCCACTGGCTGGCCGGCCCAGCGCCACCACGTCCCAGTAAAACAACCGGGCATCGCCTTCCAGATCAATCGAAGTGCCGAGCTCCGCCTGGGCGTCGCTGAAGATAATGGTTTCCTGGGGCAGCCATTCCAGTGTCGCGCCGGCGGCTACTTTCAAGTCGAGCTTCTGATAAGCGGGCCCCGCCGCGCGATACCACTTGGCCGCGCCGGGGCTGGTGATTTGCGCCCAGGCATCAGGGCCGACACTGGCCGAGATATCCAGCCGGTCACCACCGGCAATCCCGCCCGGCGGGTGCACGATGATGTGCTGGCAAACCTCCGGCCCTTCGGCATACAGATGCTTCTGCACCCGCAGCGGGCCTTTGTGCCGGCGCTGAACCGGGCGCGTACTGTCGCCGAATCGGGCGTAGCCGAGTTCCAGCTCGGCGTGCCAGCTCGGGGTAAACAGGGCAGTGGGAATAGGTAAGTTCATGGTTTCTAATTATCGTCAGGACGCTGCAGATTAGATCGTAACCAGACCGCGTACACCCTCGGCTTCCATATTTTCTCCGCGACCCTGTTGCACGATTTCGCCCCGGGACATCACCAGATACTGATCGGCCAGTTCGGCGGCGAAATCGTAGAACTGCTCCACCAGCAAAATCGCCATATCACCACGGGCCGCAAGCTTCTTGATCACTGCGCCGATTTCCTTGATCACCGATGGCTGGATGCCTTCGGTGGGCTCGTCGAGAATCAGCAGGCGTGGACGGCTGGCCAACGCTCGGCCGATCGCCAATTGCTGCTGTTGGCCACCGGACAAGTCGCCGCCGCGGCGTTGCTTCATCTGCAGCAGCACCGGAAACAGCTCGTAGATGAACGCCGGGACCTCCTTGGCTTCAGCACCGGGAAATCGCGACAGGCCCATCAACAGGTTTTCTTCCACGGTCAGCCGGCCGAAAATCTCCCGCCCCTGAGGCACGTAAGCGATCCCGGCGTGAACCCGCTGGTGTGGCTTGAACGCGGTGATCGTTTTGCCTTCCCAGTTCACCGCACCTTCTTTGGCCGGCAACAAACCCATCAGGCACTTGAGCAGGGTGGTCTTGCCGACGCCGTTACGGCCGAGCAGGCAGGTGACTTCGCCGACCTTCACGTCAAACGTCAGGCCGCGCAGGATGTGGCTACCGCCGTAATACTGGTGCAGCTTGTCGACTTGCAGCATCTTAAATTCCTTCTGTTTCACACAGGCCCGCTCCTGACTTTCTCTTGTAGGAGCTGTCGAGTGAAACGAGGCTGCGATCTTTTTCGATGCCGCTGAAGAAAGATCAAAAGATCGCAGCCTCGTTTCACTCGACAGCTCCTACAGGGAGGGCGGCTAACGACCGAGGTACACCTCGATCACGCGCTCGTTGTCCTGCACCTGTTCCAGCGACCCTTCGGCCAGCACGCTGCCCTGGTGCAACACGGTGACGTGGTCGGCGATGGAGCCGACGAAGCCCATGTCGTGTTCCACCACCATCAGCGAATGCTTGCCAGCCAGGCTCTTGAACAGTTCGGCGGTGAATTCGGTTTCGGCGTCGGTCATGCCCGCCACCGGCTCGTCGAGCAACAAGAGTTGCGGGTCCTGCATCAGCAACATGCCGATTTCCAGAAACTGCTTCTGACCGTGGGACAACAAACCCGCCGGGCGATTGACCGACGTGGTCAGGCGAATGGTGTCCAGCACTTCGCTGATGCGATCTTTCTGTTCGCCACTCAGGCGAGCCCGCAGGCTGGCCCACACCGACTTGTCGGTTTTCTGCGCCAGCTCCAGGTTTTCAAAAACGCTCAAGGCTTCGAACACTGTCGGCTTCTGGAACTTGCGACCGATGCCGGCCTGGGCGATTTGCACTTCGCTCATCTGCGTCAGGTCGAGGGTTTCACCGAACCAGGCCTTGCCGTGACTGGGCCGGGTCTTGCCGGTGATCACGTCCATCAGCGTGGTCTTGCCCGCGCCATTGGGGCCGATGATGCAGCGCAGTTCGCCGACGCCGATGTACAGGTTCAGATCGTTCAGCGCCTTGAAACCATCGAAGCTGACGCTGATGTCTTCCAGGGTCAGGATCGTGCCGTGGCGGGTGTTCAGGCCTTTTCCGGCGGCTTGGCCGAGGCCGATGGCGTCACGGCTGCTGCCGGCGTCCCTGTTGGGTTCCAGTGGCGGAAAAAACGCCGGTTCGAGCATGAATTCAGCCGTCGCGGTTACTCTCATTGTTCACCCCTTTTTTTCAGCAGACCGATCACGCCTTTGGGCAGGTACAGGGTCACGACGATGAACAGCGCGCCGAGGAAGAACAGCCAGTATTCCGGGAAGGCTACGGTAAACCAGCTCTTCATCCCGTTGACCACACCGGCACCGAGCAGCGGGCCGATCAGCGTGCCGCGACCACCCAGCGCTACCCAGACGGCGGCCTCGATGGAGTTGGTCGGCGACATTTCACTCGGGTTAATGATCCCGACTTGCGGCACATACAGCGCGCCGGCCAGGCCGCACAACACTGCGCTCAACACCCAGACGAACAGCTTGAAACCGCGTGGGTCGTAACCGCAGAACATCAGGCGGTTTTCCGCATCCCGCAGGGCGGTCAACACCCGGCCGAACTTGCTTTGCGCCAGCCGCCAGCCGATGAACAGACTTGCCACCAGCAACACCACGGTGGCGAAAAACAGCACGGCACGAGTCCCCGGTTCGGTGATGCCGAAGCCGAGAATGGTGCGGAAATTGGTGAAGCCGTTGTTGCCGCCAAACCCGGTTTCGTTGCGGAAGAACAGGAGCATCCCGGCGAAGGTCAGGGCCTGGGTCATGATCGAGAAATACACGCCCTTGATCCGCGAGCGGAAGGCGAAGAAGCCGAACACCAGCGCCAGCAACCCTGGCGCCAACACCACCAGACACATCGACCAGAGGAAGCTGCTGGTGCCGGTCCAGTACCACGGTAATTCGGTCCACGACAGGAACGTCATGAATGCCGGCAAACCATCACCGGAAGCCTGGCGCATCAGGTACATGCCCATCGCGTAACCGCCGAGGGCGAAGAACAATCCGTGGCCGAGGGATAACAGACCGGCGTATCCCCAGACCAGATCCAGCGCGAGGGCAACGATGGCGTAGCAAAGAATCTTGCCCACCAGCGTCAGCGTGTAAGCCGAGACGTGAAACGCGCTGTCCGGCGACAACAACGACAGCAGCGGCAACGCCAGCAACAGAACGAGGATCACCGCGCCGACAGCGATCGTGATTTTGGGGCCGGCCTTTTGCGTGGCCGTGAGCATCAGTGGCTGGTTCATCAGTCGATCACCCGTCCTTTCAGTGCGAAGAGGCCTTGCGGACGTTTCTGGATGAACAGAATGATCAGCGCGAGGATCAGGATCTTGCCGAGCACGGCACCGATCTGCGGTTCGAGAATTTTGTTGGCGATGCCGAGGCCGAACGCGGCGAGCACACTACCGGCCAATTGGCCGACGCCACCGAGCACCACCACCAGGAACGAGTCGATGATGTAGCTCTGGCCGAGGTCTGGGCCGACGTTACCGATCTGGCTGAGCGCTACGCCACCAAGGCCAGCGATGCCCGAGCCGAGGCCGAAGGCGAGCATGTCGACACGCCCGGTGGGTACGCCGCAGCAAGCGGCCATGTTGCGGTTCTGGGTGACGGCGCGAACGTTCAAACCCAGGCGCGTCTTGTTCAGCAGCAACCAGGTCAGCACCACCACAAACAATGCAAACGCGATGATCACGATGCGGTTGTACGGCAGCACCAGGTTGGGCAGCACTTGAATCCCGCCCGACAACCACGCCGGATTGGCCACTTCGACGTTCTGCGCGCCGAACACCAACCGAACAAGCTGAATCAGCATCAGGCTGATGCCCCACGTGGCGAGCAGGGTTTCCAATGGACGGCCATAGAGGTGGCGAATCACCGTACGTTCCAGCGCCATGCCGATCGCGGCGGTGACAAAAAACGCCACCGGCAAGGCGATCAGCGGGTAGAACTCGATGGCTTGCGGGGCGAAGCGCTGGAACATCAACTGCACGACATACGTCGAGTAAGCGCCGAGCATCAGCATCTCGCCGTGAGCCATGTTGATCACGCCGAGCAGTCCGAAGGTGATCGCCAGACCGAGGGCCGCGAGCAGCAGGATCGAACCCAGCGACATGCCACTGAAGGCTTGGCCGAGGATCTCGCCAATCAGCAGTTTGCGTTTGACCTGAGCGAGGCTGGTTTCGGCAGCGGTGCGTACGCCGGCGTCGGCTTCGACACCGGGTTGCAGCAGGCTTTCGAGGCGGGTGCGAGCCAGTGGGTCGCCGGTTTCACCGAGCAGGCGAACAGCGGCGAGGCGTACGGCCGGGTCGGTGTCCACCAGTTGCAGATTGGCCAGGGTAAGGCTCAAAGCGGCATGGACACTTTCATCTTTTTCGCCAGCCAGTTGCTGGTCGAGAAATTTCAACTGAGCCGGTTTGGCGCTTTTCTGTAATTGTTGCGCAGCGGCCAGACGGGTGTTGGCGTCGGTGGCGAGCAATTGGTGGCTGGCCAGTGCGGTGTCGATCAGACCCCGCAGGCGGTTGTTCAGACGCAGGGTTTTCGGTTGGCCGTCGATGGTCAACTCGCCTTGCTGCAGGGCGTTGATCAGCTCGATACGGGCCGGATCGGGCTGCGCAGCCCAGGCTTCCAGAAGCTTGGCTTGCTGCACGGGATTGGCCACGACGAAGTCTTCGGCGTCGCTGGCGTGGGAGGCCATCGGCAATAGCAGCGCGAGGGCGAGGATGAAGCGGTAAAGGGCAGTGGGCATATGTGGTGATCCTGTTAAATCGACCCCTCACCCCAGCCCTCCCGAAACGTCGGACCGCCCCAGAGGGGAGAGGGGGAAAGGGAGCTGATCTTCATGCTCTTCAAAACCTGAGTTCGACTTGAGATTGCAGGTCGCAGTATTTCGACCAGACGACTCGGTCAGTCCCCTCGCCCCTCTGGGGAGAGGGTTAGGGTGAGGGGGAGGTTTCAAGCCCGCCCCAAACTCCAGATCCGCCTCAGTTGCTCTTCACCGCATAATCCGGCTTCTTGTCGTTACCCGAGATGAACGGGCTCCACGGCTCGGCACGGATCGGCCCTTCGGTCTGCCACACCACGTTGAACTGACCATCTGCCTGAATCTCGCCGATCATCACCGGTTTGTGCAGGTGGTGGTTGGTCTTGTCCATGGTCAGCGTGTAACCCGACGGCGCGGCAAAGGTCTGGCCGGCGAGGGCTTCGCGGACTTTGTCGACGTCGGTGGATTTGGCTTTCTCAGCCGCTTGCGCCCACATGTGGATGCCCACGTAGGTGGCTTCCATCGGGTCGTTGGTCACCGCTTTGTCGGCGCCCGGCAGGTTGTGTTTCTTGGCGTAGGCTTTCCAGTCGGCGACGAATTTCTTGTTCGCCGGGTTCTCGACCGATTCGAAGTAGTTCCATGCCGCGAGGTTGCCCACCAGCGGCTTGGTGTCGATGCCGCGCAATTCTTCTTCGCCGACCGAGAACGCCACGACCGGAACGTCGGTGGCTTTCAGGCCCTGGTTGGCCAGCTCTTTGTAGAACGGCACGTTGGAGTCGCCGTTGACGGTGGAGATGACCGCAGTCTTGCCACCGGCCGAGAATTTTTTGATGTTGGCCACGATGGTTTGGTAATCGCTATGACCGAACGGGGTGTAGACCTCTTCGATGTCCTTGTCCGCCACACCTTTGGAGTGCAGGAACGAGCGCAGGATTTTGTTGGTGGTGCGCGGGTAGACGTAGTCGGTGCCCAACAGGAAATAACGCTTGGCGCTGCCGCCTTCTTCGCTCATCAGGTATTCCACCGCCGGGATCGCTTGCTGGTTCGGCGCGGCGCCGGTGTAGAACACGTTCGGCGACATCTCTTCACCTTCGTATTGCACCGGGTAGAACAGCAGGCCGTTGAGCTCTTCGAACACTGGCAACACCGATTTACGCGACACCGACGTCCAGCAACCGAACACCACGGCGACCTTGTCCTGAGTCAGCAGTTGACGGCCCTTTTCAGCGAACAGCGGCCAGTTCGACGCCGGGTCGACCACCACCGGCTCCAGCATCTTGCCGTTGACGCCACCCTTGGCGTTGATCTCATCGATGGTCATCAGCGCCATGTCTTTGAGCGACGTTTCGGAGATCGCCATGGTGCCGGACAACGAATGCAGAATACCGACCTTGATGGTCTCGGCGGCCTGGAGGCTCCAGGTCATGCCCATCGCGGCAATGCTTGCCGAAAGTGTGAAAGCCTTGATCAAGCTGCGACGCTTCATTGTGCGATCTCCATGAACTTATGAATTTTCTTGATTGGCAGATGCGGACTACTGAAGGGTCTTTAGCAAGGGCTGTGCCTGGTCGGGTTTTGGCAAGGAAATGTCGTGTTAGAGCGGTCGCGCGGGGATGACGGTGCACCAGGAATGAACGCGGAAGATGCGCTGGTGCGCCGGGTTGCGCCACATTGGGGCGAAGACTGTTGCAGGAACTGTGTAGGAGCTGCCGAGTGAAACGAGGCTGCGATCTTTTGACTTTAGTTTTTTAAGATCAAAAGATCGCAGCCTCGTTTCACTCGGCAGCCCCTACAGGGGAATGGGAAGTTCTGGGGATTAGCGGCGGCGCATGAGTCCGATGAAAAACAAGCCACCGATGGCCGCGGTGGCGACGCCGATGGGCAAGTCTTCGGGGGCGATCAGGGTGCGGGCGGCGACGTCGACCCAGACGAGAAAGAGGCTGCCCAACAACACGCACACCGGCAGCAATCGCCGATGCTCCGCCCCGACCAAACGCCGCGCAATGTGCGGCACCATCAGCCCGACAAACCCGATAGACCCGCTGATCGACACCAGCACCCCGGTCATCAGCGAAGCAATCAAAAACACCCGTAACCGCACGGTGCGAGCATTGAGTCCGAGGGTCACGGCCGTCTGCTCACCTGCCATCAACGCATTCAACGGCCGCGCCATGCCCAGTAACAACACCAACCCGAGCAACACGCTGGCCGCCGGCACCGCCAGCAACTCCCAACGCGCCAACCCGAGCCCGCCGAGCATCCAGAACATCACCGCCGAACTCGCGCGGTGATCGCCAAGAAACAGCAGCAGATTGGCGATCGCCATCATCACGAAGGACACCGCCACGCCGCACAACAGCAGCCGATCACTGTCCAGCCGCCCGTTGCGGTTGGCGATCATCAGCACAATCAGCATGCTCAGCAACGCGCCGATAAACGCCGCGATCGGCAAGGTCAGCAGGCCAACGATTTCACCGACATGCAGCACCACGATCACGGCACCGAGGGTCGCGCCGGAGGTGACCCCGAGCAAATGCGGATCGGCCAGTGGATTGCGCGTCACCGCTTGCAGCACCGCACCGATCAGCGCGAGCCCGGCGCCCACCAACGCACCCAATAGCATGCGCGGCACGCGAATCAGCCAGACGATGTGTTCCTGCCCGGCGGCCCAGTCCGGCACGCCGAAACCGAAAATCTTGTGCAACAGAATCCGCCACACCACGTCCACCGGCACCCGCGCCGGACCGAAGCCCAGCGACACCACGCACGACACCAGCAACAACGCGCCGAGGGCCACCAGCAACAAGGCGTAGCGACGATTGATCATTCGCCGTGGAAACCCTTGGCCAGGGTTTCAACCGCCAGCACGTTGTCGATCCCCGGCGTGGCCTGCACATACGGAATCACGATGAAGCGCTGATGCTTGATCGCGTCCACCGATTGCAGCGCCTGGTTGTTGAGCAGGAATTGTTCTTTCTGCTCGGCGGTGACTTCGCCGTAATCGACGATCACGATCACCTGCGGATTGCGCTCGACCACGTTCTCCCAGTTGACCCGGGTCCAGCTCGCGTCGACGTCGTCGAGAATATTGCGCCCGCCAGCGGCATCGATCAGCGCTTGCGGCATACCGAGGCGACCGGACGTCATGGCGCGGTCTTCACCGCTGTCATAAAGGAACACGCGAGGTTTGTCCGCCGGCAGATCCTTGCGCACTTCGGCGACTTGCGCCTGCATCCGGGCGATCACGGCGTTGGCGCGGTCCTGCGCGTCGAAGATTTTGCCGAGGTTGCGCAGGTCGTTGTAGGTGTCTTCCAGGCTGGCCGGCGGACGCTTCATCACGAACGCGCAGGACTCGGTCAGCTCGTAGACATTGATGCCCAGCGGCTGCAACGTTTGCGGCGTGAGATCACCGCCCACGCGCATGCCGTAATCCCAACCGGCAAAGAAGAAATCGACGTTGGCGTTGAGCAGGGTTTCCACCGACGGGTACTTGGCCGCCAACTCCGGCACGCCATCGAGGATGGTCTGCATCTGGGGCGTGACCGACTTCCAGCCGGTCACACCGCTATACCCGGCCATACTGGGTTTCAGGCCGAGGGCGAGCATCATCTGGGTCATGTTGATGTCATGGCTGACCGCGTGTTTCGGCGCTTGCTTGAAGGTCACTTCGCGGTTGCAGCTCTGCACGGTCAACGGGTAGTGAGTGGCCTCGGCAAATGCTTGGGCATTGCCCAGCAACAGAGCGGCGCAAAGCAGGGAACGCAAAGTCATGGTTGGGTGATCCAGGTGATTCGTGGGTAGCCGTGCAAGGGATGTTCATCGATCAGCGCTTCGACGCCGAACACGTCGCGCAGCAGTGGGGCGGTCAGGACTTCTTTGGGCGTGCCGCTGGCGACGATGCGGCCGTGGTTGATCACGTACAGCCGATCGCAGAAAGCGGCTGCGAGGTTGAGGTCGTGAATGCTCGCCAGGGTGCCGATCTTCAGGTGTTTGACCCGTCGCAACAGTTCGAGCTGATAGCGCGGGTCGAGGTGATTGGTCGGCTCGTCGAGGATCAGCACTTGCGGTTGCTGAGCCAGGGCGCGGGCGAGGATCACGCGCTGTTTTTCACCGCCGGAGAGGGTGGCGAAGGCATGATCCTCGAAGCCTTTGAGGCCGACTGATTCCAGGGCCTGGGTGGCGAGTTTTCTGTCCTCCAGGGTGTCGCCGTCGAACAGACCTTTGTGCGGTGTGCGGCCCATGGCGACGACTTCGTCGACGGTGAGGCCGAAGGCGTCAGGGAACTCCTGCAGGACCACGGCGATGCGTTGCGCGCACCAGCGTGAGGATTGTTTCCAGACGTTGTGGTGGTCGAGCCTGACCTCGCCGCGCTCGGGTTTGCTGAATCGCCAGGCACAGCGCAGCAGGCTGGTTTTGCCGCTGCCGTTGGGGCCGATCAGACCGACGAACTCACCGGGGAGCACGTGCAAGGTTGCATCACGCAGTTGGAACTGGTGATGGCAATGGCCGTGGCCCTGGGGTGTCCAGGCGAGGTTTGTGAGGTTCAGCGAGGTCATTGCGTGCTCGAAGTGCGGGTAGTTGCAGCGGGCCGACATTGTAAGGTCAACCGCACTGCAACAGGCATCTCGCTGTATTCAGGATGAAGATGAGGCGGATTCAGACTGGCCGCTCAAGCGCGACAGCAGCACCCGATCCAGCAGCCAAACCACCACCAGCGAAGCGCCCACCAACGGGAACGCCACCGCCAATGCAAACATGATGACCATCGCGGTTTTCCATTTCGGCAAGTCGTGGCGCAGCGGCGGAACACCGAATTTTCCTTGTGGACGGCGCTTCCACCAGATCACCACACCGCTGACGGCGCTGAGCAGAATCATCAGGCAGATCAGCAGGATGATGATCTGATTGAGCGGGCCGAACATTTTGCCTTCGTGCAACATCACGCCGATTTCCGTCGCGCGGGCGACGGCGCCGTATTGCGCGTAGCGCACGTCGGCGAGGACGTCGCCGGTGTACTGATCCACATGCAGCGTGGCGTCATTGCGCGGGTCGTCGGCGAACACCGCGATGGTGAACACGCCAGTCGCCGTGGTCGGCAAGGTGATGCTGTAGCCCGGTTCGACCTTGCGTTGCACAGCGATGTTCTGCACGTCCTGCAAGCTGATGGTCGGCGCGGCGGGGCCCGCTTGCGCGCTACCGTGGGCCATGTGTTCGGCGTGGTCGCCGGACATTGGCATCGGCGTGTTTTCCATTGCCCAAGGCACGGTCTGGCGGGTGGCGGTGTTAAGGCTACGAGCCTCGACATCGGACTTGGGCACGTCGTCCCACATCGCTGCCGGAAAGACATTCCACACTTGGGCGTATTGCTTGCCCCAGAACCCGGTCCAGGTCATGCCGCTGAGCAGCATCACCAGTAGCAACGACGCGCCCCAGAACCCGGTCACCGCGTGCAGGTCACGCCAGAGCACTCGACCGCGACTGCTCAAACGTGGCCACAAAATGCCGGCCGCCTGACCGCGCGGCCACCACAGAAAGACGCCGGAGACCACCAACACCACGCCCCAACCGGCGGCCAGTTCGATCAGTCGATCACCGACGGTGCCGATCATCAATTCGCCATGAATCGCTCGCGCAACGGCTTGCAGATTCTTTTTCGCGTCTTGCTCGCCGAGGACATCGCCGTGGTAGGGGTCGACGAAAATGTTGAGCTCGTTACCGCCATCGAGCACGACAAATTGCGCGCTGCGTTCGGCGTTGACCGGTGGCAAATACTGCTTGATCGTGGCGTGTGGATAAGCCTCTTTCACCCGCTTGAGCAAGTCATCGGCCGGGACGCTGTGGTGCCCGGCCGGGACGTTCAGCAGGCTGCCGTACATCAGCGGGTCAAGTTGCGGCTTGAACAGGTAAATGATGCCGGTCAGGGCCAGCATCACCATAAAAGGCGCGACGAACAGACCGGCATAGAAATGCCAACGCCAGGCCAGGTTGTAGAAATTCGGTTTGGGCTGTTTCATCACGTGTGCTCCGCTTTGGCATGGATCTTTTAGTTGTTTGTTTGCGGTTGCTGCGCAACCGATCGCGAGCAGGCTCGCTCCCACAGGTTCAACACTGTTCATGTGGGAGCGAGCCTGCTCGCGATGCTTTTAGAAGCTCATGTCCACCTTGGTCCAGAGCGTGCGCCCCGGTTCTTTAATGGCTTGCGGGTCGTTGGCCGGGTAGCCGAAACCGGCGTTGCCGGCCAGGTTCAAGTGCTCGGCGTACGCCTTGCCGAACAGGTTGTCGACGCCGGTGCTGACCTTCCAGTTTTTGTTGATCCGGTACGCGCCATTGAGCGAGAACACGCCAAAGCCCGGGGTCTTGTCGAAGTCCTTGCCGACCACGTTGCCCTTGTTCTGGTCGATGCGGTTTTGCGCCGCGACCACTCGCCACAAGGCCCCGGCGCTCCAGTTGTCTTCGCTGTAGGTCAGGCCGAAACGTGCGTCCAGCGGCGGCATTTGCGGCAGTGCGTTGCCGTCGCTACTGTTTTTGCCCCAGGCGTAGGCCAGGGTCGCATCGGCTTTCCAGTTGCTGGTCAGCTTGTAGGCCGCACCCAATTCGCCGCCCATGATCCGCGCATCGATGTTCTCGGCTTGCGAGGTCATGCCCATCATTGTTGGCGTGTAGTTGAACAGGATGTAGTCGCGCACCTGCCCGATGTAGCCCGAGGCCCAGGCTTCGAGGCCTTCGGTCCTGTATTGCAGGCCGAAGTCGAGCTGGGTGGTTTTTTCAGGCTTGATCGAATCGAAGGCATTCACCGAACCGGCAGGCCCCGAGTTGGGTGAAAAAAGCTCCCAGTAATCCGGGAAACGCTGGGTGTGACCGAGGCCGGCATACAGCGTGGTCGGGCTGTCGGCCAGGTCATGCTCGTAACGGATGAAGCCGCTTGGCAGTGTGTCGGCACGGGTGTCGTCGGCGGTCGGGTTGGGGCGCGCCATCATCCCGGAGCCAGTGGTCTGCCGGAAATCCTTGGCCGAAGCACGGTCCAGGCGCGCGCCGGTAATCAGCCGGTCACGGTCGGCGGCGTACCAGGTCAGTTCGCTGAACACGCCGTAGTTATGGAAGTCGGCATCCTTGTTGCGCGGCAATTCCTTGTAGACGTCGATGCCCATGGCGCTGCGCTGGCGGTGTTCGCTGGTCTGCGCATCGATGCCGCTGATCAACTGCACATCGGCCCAGCGCCAGGTGGCTTTGATCCGTGCGCCGAGGGTTCGACGGTCGACGTTGGAGGCCATGGGACCTGCCATCATCCCGGTGCCGGACGGCGTGCGCAGGGTGTAGTTGTCCATCACGTGGTCGGCGTAGTTGTAGTAGATCTGCGCCTCGACCTTATCCAGCACATCGCCGATGTTCGACTTCTCGAAACGCAGGCCCAGGCTTTCGCGCTTGAACTGCGAACCGTCCATGCCGCGCCCGGCGTAACGCGCTTCGCCATCGCCCTTGCCGGCGGTGAGTTCCAGCAGGGTGTCGGCGTCCGGGGTCCAGCCCACCGCGACGTCGCCATTCCACTTGTCGTAGCGCGACGGCACGGTGTCGTTGTTACCGTCCTGGTAGTCGTCGGCATGCGCGGTGTTGCCGATCACTCGCACGTAACCCAATGGCCCGCCGGCAGCAGCGTCCACCACTTTGTCGAAACGCCCGTTGGAGCCAGCCAGCACGCTGGCGTTCACCCGCGTGCCGAGTTCGCCGAAGCTTTCCGGCTCACGGTCGAAGAGGATGGTCCCGGCCGACGCGCCCGGTCCCCAGAGCACGGTTTGCGGGCCTTTGATGACGGTGAGTTTGTCGTAGGTTTCCGGCGAGATGTACGAGGTCGGTGCGTCCATTCGGCCGGGGCAGGCGCCGAGCAACTGGCCGCCGTTGGTGAGGATGTTCAACCTTGAGCCGAACATGCCACGAAGCACCGGGTCACCGTTGGTGCCGCCATTGCGCACCAGGGCGAAGCCGGGGATGGTTTTCAGGTAGTCGCCACCGTCGCTGGCCGGCACCGGTTGGCGCGGGTCCTTGGGGTTGGTGACGATGGTCAGTGGCGAACTCGGCGCGATGGCGGTGATCACCGTCGGGCTCAGTTCTTCACGGTGACCGGCGTGTTCATCGGCCAGCACCATGGGTGTCAGCATTGCACCGCAAAGGAAGGCGGTGGCGTGCCTGAAACGAATACTGGATTCGTTCGGGGCAAAAGACGCTTGGGCAGCGCTCAAGCGTGTGTCAGCAGAAAACCTGGACATGACAATTTCCATCGAACAGTCGTAAACGACACGGCCGGCAGCCTGTTGCTGTCTTCTAAACCGTGTGAGATCGGAGGTGTGTGTTTACGCGTCGATGGGCGGGGCGCGTGTGCGGGCGCCGGGGAAGAAGGTTTGCCGGGCGTGGCCCAGGCGAGGGGAGGGTGTGGTGAAGGTGGTGGCTTTTGGCGTGTCGAATGCGACGAAGGACTGGCCGCCGGTCAGCGCCGGGCAATTGAACAGCAGGCTGCAATAGCCGCATTTTTCCCAGAGCGCGTGATGTGAGGCTTTTGGCGGGCAGTGTTCGGCGGTGGTTTGCGCGCTGTGGTCGGCGTGCTCCATCGCCGACATGTCCATGCTCATGTCCATCGACATGTTCATGGTCATCGAGGAGGCGCGTTGATCCATCGGCATCGACTGAGAAATCAGTGGGCCGATAAAGATCATCAACATGGCGAACAGGCTGATCCAGCTACCGCGCGTCAGGCTTAACGGCTGACGACGGTGTGCGGATGACCTGGCGCTAAGCGGGCGCATGGGTGTTTTGGGTCAGCCGTTTACTGGGCGTGGGCGTGCGTCTGCATGTCTTCCGGCGGCTTCTTCTGCACTGAGATTTCGACCGTCACGTCGCCGGATTTCTCGAAATGCATTGTCAGCGGGAAGCGTTTGCCGTCGCTCAGCAGGCTGCGGTCTTTCAGGTTTACCAGCATCACGTGATAGGCCATCGGCGCAAAGGTGACGTTGCCGCCGGCAGGAATGTCGACGCTCGGCACCTGCTGCATTTTCATCAGATCGTTTTGCATTACGTGCTCGTGCAACTGGGCTTCGCCTGCAATCGGCGAGTCGACACTGAGCAAGCGGTCAGCGGTTTTGCCACCGTTGTGAATCACGAAATACGCCGCGACCGTTGGCGCGTTGGGCGGCAACTCCTGCGACCACGGATGAGCAATTTCCAGTTCCCCGGCCTTGTACTCGTGGGCATTGGCAAAACAGGCAGGCAGCAGCAACGCAGCCAGAACGATGAGTTTGTTCAACATGGCAGTTCTCCAGAACGATTCAAAACGCAGGTCAATTGCGAGAAGGAATCACACCAGAGGGGAGGCGCGGGGGTTGAGGCTCGGCCATTGCTGGCGCGGTGTCGGTGTATCGAGAGAGGCGTGAGGCAGGCTTCGATTGGCCTCGAACTGCGCGAAGTACAGTTGCGGCACGTGCCCGGGCAACGCCACCAGTGGCGAGGAACCTGAACAGCACCAGCAATGCTGCATGTTGGAATGATCGTCGTTCTGCGGGGCTTTCTGTTCGATATCGCCCAGGGAAATCGCCACCATTTTCGTGCCGCTGGCGGAACAGAAACTGCCCCACAACAACTGCTCGGCGGGTGATTTCGCCGTCTGTGCCATCGCTCCTGACATCGGCATGGCGAGCATGTTGAACAGCACTGCGAAGCAGGCGATCCAGGCAAATGCGAGCCGTTGTCGGGACATGGGACAAATCCGGTTGGGTGGGGGATCAGGCGCGGCTATTTAGCCTGATCAGGGCCGATAAGTAAAAAAGCGGCGTGCGGTGTGGTGTCGCAGTGCCAAGCTCCATAGCCTTCATCATAGTCGTGAATTACGGATTGCCATTGCGGTGCAGATCAGCCTTCACACAATTTTGTAGCAGCTGCCGAAGGCTGCGTTCGGCTGCGTAGCAGTCGTGATCCCATGCGGCACGGTTAACCTGACGGACCGTGGTGTTTGATTTCACGACCGCTACGCAGCCGAACGCAGGCTTCGCCAGCTGCTACAGGTTTTGTGTAAGGGCCGCTAATATCTCATCCACCGACCCAAACTCCCGATCAACCCCTGGCAACACTGGCCGCTGCAAAACAATCACCGGCACCCCACGCTCCCGAGCCACTTCCAGCTTCGGCTCGGTCGCCGTGCTGCCGCTGTTCTTGCTGATCAGCACATCAATCTGCCGCCGTTCAAACAGTGCACGTTCATCTTCAATCAGAAACGGCCCACGCGCGCCGATGACTTCGCAGCGTTCGTTGCCGGGGTAAACGTCCAGTGCGCGCAAGGCCCAGAATTGCTCTTGCGGGATCTCATGCAGATGCTGCAAGGGTTCGCGGCCGAGGGTGAACAGCGGTCGCCGGAACGGTTTCAGCGCTTCGATCAACTCGGCCCAGCCGCTGACTTCGCGCCAGTCATCCCCAGGCTGTGGTTGCCAGGCCGGGCGCCGCAAGGCCCAACAAGCAATGCCACTCAACCGCGCAGCGGCGGCGGCGTTCTGGCTGATTTGTGCGGCGTAGGGATGGGTGGCGTCCAGCAACAGGTCGATCCCTTCATTCCGAATGAACTGCGCTAGCCCTTCGACACCGCCGTAACCGCCCACGCGAATCCGACAGCTCAGATCTGTCGGCACACGCCCGACACCGGCCAGGCTATAGATGTGTTCCGGCCCGAGGGTCCGGGCGATGGCCAAGGCTTCCGTCACGCCACCGAGCAACAACACGCGCTTCATTGAAAAGCTCCCGCATGGCCGACAATCCCGCCTTGGCGATCAATGGCGAACACTTCGACCTGAACCTGCGCCGGCACCACGCTGCGAGCAAAGTCCAATGCGTGCTGACACACCGCATCACCCAGGGCGATCCCGGCAGCGCTGGCCATCGCCAAGGCTTGCTGGCTGGTGTTGGCTTCGCGAATCCGATGCTGCAACGCCTCATCGGCGCCAATCGCCGCCGCCCACTCGGCCAGTTGTGGCAGGTCGATGCTCGAATGTCGACTGTGCAAATCCATGTGCCCGGCCGCCAGTTTGCTGATCTTGCCGAAACCACCGCAGAGGCTGAGTTTATCCACAGGCACTTTGCGCAGATGTTTGAGCACTGCGCCGACGAAGTCGCCCATTTCGATCAGGGCGATTTCCGGCAAGTCGTAGACCCGGCGCATGGTGTCTTCGCTGGCATTGCCGGTGCATGCGGCGATGTGCAGATAACCGTTGGTTTTTGCCACGTCGATGCCCTGATGGATCGAGGCGATGTAGGCCGCACAGGAAAACGGCCGGACGATGCCGCTGGTGCCGAGGATCGACAAACCGCCGAGAATCCCCAGGCGCGGGTTCATGGTTTTCAGCGCCAGGGCTTCGCCGTCCTCGACGTTCACCGTGACCTCGAAGCCGCCCGGGTAATCAAGCTCCTCGGCCAGCAGCGTCAGGTGCTCGCTGATCATTTTGCGCGGCACCGGGTTGATTGCCGGTTCGCCGACGTTCAGCACCAGCCCGGGCCGGGTGACGGTGCCAACGCCACGGCCAGCATTGAACCGAATGCCCGGCTCGCGGCGCAGGCGCACTTGGGAAAAGAGCAGGGCGCCGTGGGTCACGTCCGGATCATCGCCGGCGTCCTTGATTGTTCCGGCTTCGGCGCCGTCGTCCGTCAGTCGACAGAATTCCAGGCGCATTTGCACCTGTTTGCCTTTGGGCAGAATGATTTCAACGGCGTCCGCTTCCACGCCACTGAGCAGCAGGCGCGCCGCCGCAAGGCTGGTGGCGGTGGCGCAACTGCCGGTGGTCAGGCCGCTGCGCAGCGGTGCGGGTTGTTCGGCGGTTTCGTCACGCATCGAAAGGCTTCGTCACTTCCAGCAAGGTAATCGGCAACGCTTGACGCCAGGTATCGAAGTCCCCCAGCGGTTGCGCTTGGGCGATATGGATCCGCGTCAGCTCGCCGCCGTGCTGCTCGCGCCAGGCCATCAAGGTCATTTCACTTTGCAACGTGACGGCGTTGGCGATCAGTCGGCCGCCGGGTTTGAGTGCGGCCCAGCACGTGTCGAGCACGCCGTCGCGGGTGACGCCGCCGCCGATAAAAATCGCGTCCGGGCGTTCGAGTCCGTCCAGGGCTTGCGGTGCACTGCCGCGAATCAGTTGCAGACCGGGCACGCCGAGCGCATCGCGGTTGTGTTCGATTAGTAACTGTCGGCTTTCATCGGCTTCGATGGCTAATGCACGGCAACCAGGGTGGGCGCGCATCCATTCGATGCCGATCGAGCCGCTGCCGGCGCCGACGTCCCACAGTAGTTCGCCGGGGATCGGAGCGAGGCGCGCAAGGGTGATCGCGCGCACATCGCGCTTGGTCAGTTGACCGTCGTGCTTGAAGGCTGAGTCTGGCAGGCCGGCCAATCGGGAGAGGCGCGGCATATTGGGTTCGGCGATGCACTCGATGGCGATCAGGTTCAGATCGGCGATCACAGGATTGTTCCAGTCATTGGCGACACCCTCGATGCGTCGTTCGGCGGCACCGCCCAGATGTTCCAGCACGGTGAGGCGACTCGCACCGAAACCGCGCTCACGCAATAACGTCGCGATGGCGGCCGGGCTCTTGCCGTCGTTGCTCAACACCAGCAAGCGAACACCGCTGAACAACTGCGCATTGAGTGCGGCGATGGGACGAGCAACCACCGAAAGCGTGACCACATCCTGCAACGGCCAGCCCATTCGCGCCGCTGCCAGCGAGCAAGAGGAGGGCGCCGGCAGAATCAGCATTTCATCACCGGACAGCTGCCGGGCCAGGCTGGCGCCCACGCCAAAGAACATCGGGTCGCCGCTGGCCAGCACGCAGACCGGCTCGCCGCGTAGCGCCAAAACCGGATCAAGGGAAAACGGGCTGGGCCACAACTGCCGCTCGCCACGGATGCACACCGGCAACAAATCCAGTTGCCGCTGGCCGCCGAAGATCCGCGAGGCGCCCAGCAGAGCGCGACGGGCGTTTTTGCCCAGGCCCTTGAAGCCGTCTTCGCCGATTCCCACTACTGTCAGCCACGGTGACATCTACAGCCCTCAAATATTGTCCTCAAACGGACTGTTCCGACGGGCAGGCTTTTCATGCCGTCGAACAAAGCAGGCATAATACCGCGCCTTCGCCCGCGAAGCGCCTTTCCCACACAGCCGGTCGCCCCCTTGAACAAACGCCCGATGTCCTTAGCCTTACGCCCCTCGGCCTGCCCGGGGTTGTTGCGTATCGTCCAGGCGCTGGATGGCGGTATCTGCCGGATCAAGTTGAATGGCGGTTCGATCAGTGCGGACCAGGCCGACGCGGTGGCCAGTGCGGCCGAACGCTTTGCCGGAGGCGTAATAGATGCGACCAACCGCGCCAATCTGCAAATTCGCGGGATCGGCAGTGATCATGGCGCCTTGATCGATGGCCTGATGGCTGCCGGGTTGGGGCCAAGCACCGCCGCTGGCGACGATGTGCGCAATTTGATGCTCAGCCCCAGCGCCGGGATTGATCGGCAGAGGCTGTTCGACACGCGACCGCTGGCCGAAAAAATCCTCGCCACGCTGCAAAGCCATGAACACTTTCACGACCTTAGTGCCAAGTTTGCCGTGCAACTGGATGGCGGCGAAGGTCTGGCGATGCTCGAGCATCCTCATGATCTGTGGTTGTCCGCCACTGAGCGAGACGGCGAACTGGTTTTTGCATTCGGTCTGGCGGGTTGCCCTGTGGACCCGCCTGCGGGCGCGGTGTCATTGGCGCAGGGCCATGCGCTGGTGGTCGCGGTGCTGGAGTTGTTTCTTGAACTGGCACGTCCCGACCAGACGCGAATGCGGCATTTGCTCACCGAATGCTCGCTCGACGTTTTTCTCGCTCGTCTGGCCGAACGTGTGCCGTTGATGCCCATCACGGGTTGGCAGCGCAAGGTAAGTCCGGGTGTCTTGCACATCGGCGCTCATCCACAGCGTGAGGCGGAGCGTGTGTATATCGGCGCGGTGCCGCCGCTGGGTCGCCTCAATCCCGCGATGCTCAGAGGCGTCGCACAACTGGCACGTGATCAGGGTGACGGCAGCGTGCGTTTCACACCCTGGCAAAGCCTGTTATTGCCCGGTGTTCATGTCGACACTGCGGCTCAAGTTATCCACAGTCTCGAACAGCTCGGTCTGCGTTGCTCCGTCGACGATGCCTTGGCGCACCTGATCGCCTGCACCGGCTCGACGGGTTGCGGCAAAGGCCTGGCCGACACCAAGGGCGATGCCCGACAACTGGCGGCGCTGCTGCAACGTCACGGCCAGGCACTCAGCGTGCACCTGTCCGGTTGCCAGCGTTCCTGCGCGGCCGCGCACAGTGCGCCGGTCACGTTGCTTGCGGTTTCTCCCGGTCATTACGACCTCTATTTTCGCGATGCAGCGCAGCCGGGTTTCGGCGCGCTGCACGCACGCAACCTTACTATTGAAGCGGTCGCAGCCTTGCTCGACGCCCGCTCACGGAGCCCCCTTGATGCTTGATTACATCCGCGACGGTCAGGAGATCTATCGCAACTCCTTCGCGATCATTCGTGCCGAGGCCAACCTCGAGCGTATTCCGGCCGACCTGGAAAAACTCGCGGTCCGTGTGATCCACGCCTGCGGCATGGTCGACGCTATCGACGGGCTGCAATTTTCCGAAGGCGCGGGCAAGGCTGGCCGTGATGCGCTGGCCGCCGGTGCACCGATCCTGTGCGATGCGCGGATGGTCAGCGAAGGCGTAACCCGCACGCGATTGCCTGCGAACAACGAAGTCATCTGCACCCTGCGCGATGAAAGCGTTCCTGAGCTGGCCCGAGAGTTGGGCAACACCCGTTCCGCCGCTGCGCTGGAGCTGTGGCGCCCGCACCTGGAAGGCAGCGTGGTGGTGATCGGCAACGCGCCGACCGCACTGTTCTATCTGTTGGAAATGCTCGACGCCGGCGCGCCGAAACCGGCACTGATCCTGGGCTTCCCGGTGGGCTTCGTCGGTGCCGCCGAATCCAAGGCAGCGCTCGCGGCAGACAGCCGTGGCGTGCCTTTCGTCATCATGCAAGGCCGGCTGGGCGGTAGCGCCATGGCCGCCGCCGCCGTCAATGCCCTCGCCACGGAGATCGAATGATGCAGCAACCTGGACGTTTGATCGGCCTGGGCGTCGGCCCCGGTGATCCGGAACTGATTACCGTCAAAGCCCTGCGCCTGCTGCGCGAGTCGCCGGTGGTGGCGTACTTCGTTGCCAAGGGCAAAAAGGGCAATGCCTTCGGCATCATCGAGGCGCATTTGCAAGACGCGCAAACGCTGCTGCCGCTGGTGTATCCGGTGACCACCGAAGCATTGCCGGCGCCGCTGTCGTATGAGCAAGTGATCAGCGACTTCTACGATGCGGCCGGCGAAGAACTGGCCGCGCACCTGGACGCTGGCCGTGACGTGGCGGTGATCTGCGAAGGCGATCCGTTCTTCTACGGCTCCTACATGTACCTGCATGATCGTCTGGCTGAGCGTTATGAAGCCGAAGTTGTGCCGGGTGTCTGCTCGATGCTCGGCGGTGCCTCGGTACTGGGTGCGCCGCTGGTGTATCGCAATCAGAGTTTGTCAGTGCTGTCGGGTGTGTTGCCCGCCGACGATCTCAAGCGTCGTCTGGCCGATGCCGATGCCGCCGTGATCATGAAGCTGGGGCGCAACTTTCCCAAGGTCCGTCAGGTGCTCGAAGAACTCGGGCTGGCTGAGCGTGCGCTGTATGTTGAACGCGCGACCATGGCCAACCAGAAAATCGTCCCGCTGGATCAGGTCGAGCCGATGTCCTCGCCGTACTTCTCGCTGATCATTGTGCCCGGTGAAAGGTGGCAAGGCTGATGGCCCGTCCAGTTCCGGCGATTGTCATTCTGGGCAATGGCAGCCTCGCGACTGCGCGCAAGATTGCGCAGCTATACCCTGGCGCATTGATCCATGGTCTAGCCGAACGGGTGGAAGGCGCGGACCGCGTCTATCACGAATTCGGCGCTACCTTGCGTGAGCTCTATCAGCAGGACACGCCGATCATCGCCTTGTGTGCGGCCGGCATTGTGATCCGCACCCTGGCGCCGTTACTGCTGGAAAAAGGCGCCGAGCCGCCAGTGCTGGCCGTGGCTGAAGACGGCAGCGCCGTGGTGCCGCTGCTCGGCGGCCTCGGTGGCGTGAACGTCATGGCGCGAGAGATTGCTGCCGGTCTCGAGGTTGCTGCGGCGATCACCACCAGCGGTGAATTGCGCTTCGGCACCTGCCTGCTCAATCCACCCAGCGGTTACGCCCTCGGCGATCTGGAACTGGGCAAGCGCTTCGTCTCGGATTTGCTCGCCGGCCAAAGCGTACGCGTCGAAGGGGCTGCGCCGTGGCTGGCGCAGGCGCAGTTGCCGCAAGATCCTCAAGCGCATCTGTCGATCCATGTCGGCCATGCCGAGCGTGTGCCTGCGGCCAATGAATTGATGATCTACCCGCGCAATGTGCTGGTGGCGGTGAGCGCAGAGGTCGCGGATCTGCCAGGCGCCGTTCGCTCAGCCCTGCATCAAGCGAAAATCGCCGTGCAATCGGTGGCGTGCCTGTTGGCCAGCGATCTGGACATGGCCAGCACGGCATTGCGCGAAGCGGCACTTGAACTGGGTGTACCTCTGCGGTTTGCGTCGGTCAGCGGCGGCGTTAGCGAGCTGTCCCGCCACACCGTGGCGAACGCTACCGTCGTGTCAGCGGATACCGGCATTGCCATCGCAGTGGCCACTCAGCCGCTGGATGCTGCACAAATCGGCCGTGCACGCGGTCGTTTGGCGGTCATCGGTCTGGGTCCTGGCGCCGCCGAACTGATGGTGCCAGCGGTCAAGGCCGAACTGGCCGGGGCCACCGACGTACTCGGTTACGAAACTTACGTGCGCATGGCCGGGCCGTTCCGCGAAGACCAAGTGCTGCATTGCACTGACAACCGCGAAGAGATGCAGCGTGCCCGCCACGCCTTCGAGCTGGCGGCGCAAGGCCGTTCGGTGATTGTGGTTTCATCCGGTGACCCCGGCGTGTTCGCCATGGCCTCGGCGGTGCTTGAAGCGTTGCATGAGTCGAGTGAGCCGAGCTGGCACAGCGTTGATCTGGAGATTCTTCCGGGTGTCTCCGCTTCGCTGGCGACCGCTGCGCAGGCCGGTGCGCCGTTGGGGCATGACTTCTGCGTGCTGTCGCTGTCGGACAACCTCAAGCCTTGGGCGATCATCGAGAAGCGCCTGGACCTGGCCGCCGAAGCCGATCTGGCGCTGGCCTTCTACAACCCGATCTCCCGTGCGCGGCCGTGGCAACTGGGCCAGGCGCTGGAAATCGTCAGCCGGCATCGCACACCGGAAACGGTCGTGGTACTGGGTCGCGACATTGGCCGTCCAGGTCAGACGCTACGGGTTACCACGCTCGGCGAACTGACCCCCGACCAGGTCGACATGCGCACCATGGTGCTGATCGGTTCCTCCACCACCTGCGTGTTCCCTCGTGCCGAGGGCGGCGAGTGGGTGTATACGCCGCGTTGGTATGGCATCAAGCCTGCCTCCTGAACCTTAGCGGCCCCACGTGGGCCGTTTGTCACTGAATATATTCCCGCCTGCTGGTCGGCACTTTCGCTTTGGCGTTGATGTGTCATCTATTTCACCAATAGTTGTGGGATTTACGACACTCGCCAAGAAGAATTGATACTGTTTTCGGTCTCTGTTTTCTTCCTTTGTGTAGTACTTTTTTGTAGTTGAAAACTTTGGTGTTGCGCACGAATCACTGCGTCGCCTGTTTGCTGGCGGGTTCAAGATTTTTGTTTGTCTGTGCGCACTTGGTTAAGTCGGCAATATAAAGTTTTATTTTTTTGAAGTTTGATTGTATTGAAATTAATTGAATTTCTTCGGATTTGAAGTGCCCGTTCTTACCCTTTAGTTTTGTCTCGTGTGAAGTGGCTACTTTGCATATTGGTCTGGTCTCGTTCAAAAAATACGAAATGGTTGACGTAATCGTCGGTCAGTATTTGCGTGGCCGGCTTACAGAATTTATTTAAGTGTATTGAAGGTAGGGAATCGTTTTGTCTAATAGTCATCTGGATGTGCCGCCTGTAGGTGAGTACGTGAAATTCGTAAACCTTTTTAAAGTTAAAGAACTTGAACAGGCGTTGCTTTCGTACAAAGGAACCGCCGAGTATGATGCCGCCTTCAGGTATTACTCAGGCTGCATCGACTTGCTCGATTCGCCCAGGATGCTGGAGCCGCTGGGCCTGTTGAAACAGGCTTTGGCATCTTTTGTCGCGCCTGTGGGTCGAGCACGACGAACGACTGAATCGCTTCCACCCCAGAGCGCTGCCCCCGGCGTGGCAGACATCTACGAACGGCTCGAAGGTTTCGAGGCTCGTTTGTCGAACGATGCGCAGCAGTTACAAACTCCCAAAACCAACGTTCCTGACAATCTGCATTTTGTCTGGCTCGGCGGTGGTATGGGCGATATCCAGCGCGACTACATCAATATCTGGAAACAGACATTGGCTGGGCAGGGTTACACCCTCAAACTCTGGTACGACAGCGATGCATTGCTGGCTTACGAAACCAACCGGATTATTGTCGAGGCGGCCAAGGCTGACGCCATGCTTAATGGCGGGCAGGCCAGTCGTAACGCTATTGAACTAGGCGACAAGTATGAAGAGCGGGTCATCGCTCTCAAGCAGCAGATGTTTGCGCACATTAATAAAGCGGTAGAGCGCGGTGAGAGCGCCGACAATGCCAGGATCGATCTGTTGGTTCGAGCCTATAGCCAAGATGAAGGACGGTTGAAAGTACTCAGGGAAAAAAACCGCCAGAGTCTTTTGTCGTTGAAAGAGGGCGCTATTGTTCTTCGTGATCTCGCCACCGAGCCGACACCGTTGTACTTGCAGGACATCTACGAGCGAGAAATCAGTTTGCGTGGCAACTTTGCTGCCGCCTCCGATATTGTCCGCGCCGAGGCACTGGTCGCCGACGGTGGTAGTTATGCAGACGTGGATTATCTGCCTGCGCTGTTAGAAAACCTGGGCGGGGTGGATATCAGCCGGTTTGGCTCGGATGCACGCCTGGGTGTTTTGCAGTTGATACTTGACCACAGTCCTGAGTGGATGCCGGGGCGGCAGGTTATACGCAGCAAGTACACAAACTATTTCGAGCAAATTCCCCTGGAACACCGTGAGGCGTTGGAGAATTTTGCCAAGAGCCGTCCTGATATCAGCAGTGTTTTCCGGCGGCCGGTAGAGCGCCAGGTGCGACCGGACGGGCTGCGTGCCGTCGCCGTACAAAGCACGTTGAGTAACGCGTTCCTGATGGCTCATCCCGGGTCAGCGATGCTCAAGGCCGTTCTTGACCGTTTCAGGTTCAACTATGAGGTGGTGGATGCCACTGCCCGGTTAGCCATTGAAAGAAAGGTTGCGCTTACCGACGCTCAGGCAGTCAGTAACATTGCCGAGGAGGTGCTCGAGAAAACATTTGGGCCCTTGCATGAACTGGGGGATGAAGAAATAGCGGTCAGGTTTTTGGCTGAAGCTGCCGCTGCTTACTACAGCGACGGTATCCGTCCACAGAGCGAAGTGACGATTTATTTGACCGGACCTGCTGCGATGCGCGATGGGCTGGCGGATTACGAGAAGAGGCATTTCACCCCACGGGGCGCTGAAGCTTCGAGAGCTGAAGTTGCCATACCTCCCATCGCCACCGTCAACCTGGCGACCGAGGAGGAGCTGGATCACTCCTGGAAGGAGAATGAGAGCGACACGGCTCAATGGCTGGATAGAGAAAAGCAGCGTTGGGAGGCCGGGAAGTTCAAAACCCGCTATGCCGGCGATGTCACACAGCTGCTCAAGTACCAGAGTATTGATTTCGAAGAAGGCTGGCCGGTGATCGAAGGCCATCATGTGTTGATCACCGATCTATTGCAGCAACTGGCCGATGATCTCGGTGAGCCATTTCGCCAGGCGATGAGTCAGCGCCACAACGGCAGCGTGACGTTTGAAAAGCCATTGTCCCTGAGCTTCGATGACCGGCAAGCGATCATCGCTCAGGATGCCAGCATCCGCCCCCCGGCTTCCCTACTGGACGCGGCGACACAAAATCTGTCAGTGGATGAACTGCTGAGCCAAGTCGCCAAAGACCCACTTCTCACCGTAAAGCTGAACCCACTGCAGCGTCTGTTGCTCGGTGGGCTATTGGGCGTCAATGCATTGGATAACCAGCATTTTGACGCGGCCAGTGCAACGCTTGAAAACCTGGCCAATACGATGTCGGAGTTGGGGGTCATCCACCGTTACGGGGCCATTGAACGGGAGATCTTCAAGCAAAGTCGTCCGGCTTTCCTTGCCGGGTTGACGGGCGCTTCCAACCCGTCCGTGGCCTTGTCCGAAACCAGTGTCGAACTCAAGAAACAGGCACTCGAACGCCCACTGACCCTGCTGGAGTGGGGACGTTCGGTCGCCAGAATTCAGCACGTGGCGAAACTCGAGTACCGCGACCGGATCAGCGAACGAATCGGTGAAGTGCTGGAGAGCTTCGAGCACGGCAGCTTCAAAATGGTGCCACAGGACTTGTTGCTCGAAGGCGCGGGCGACCGGGTTGCCGGACGCTGTTACCCATTGGCGCTGGCCATGGCCGCAGCGCTCCATAAAGGCAACAAAGCGGCAAACACTTTGAGAGAACGCTTTTACCTGGCCGTCACCGAGCCTGAGGCCGCGGACTCAAAGGCGTTTGTGAGCATGATTGAGGAATTGCGTGACGCGCCTGTCAATGGCATAGGCACGCCACTGATGCGCTCTGATCTGGCTCAGGTCGTAGCGATACTGGAAGAAAAAACGGCCAGCACGACCGTAATGCTCAATTCGGACAACCACTCGATGCTGGTGGCGAAAATCTTTGAAGGCGAGCGCAGCAATTACCTGCTCTACGACCCGAATTTAGGGATCTTCGAGATTGTTACGTCGTTGGCGTTCAGTGACGCATTGACGCACTATTTCCTGCGCAAAAAAATGGCCATGCATTACGCAGCCTTTGGCGATGCGCAACGGCCGACCTTTGATCTGATCGAGCTCGATGGTGCAAAACTGAACAAGATAGTGCTTGCCTCCGGTATTGAGGTATCAAGCCTGTCCGAGCCAGGCGCTTTGCCTGAACAAATGCTGCCAAAGCTTCGGCAACGTGTGGCCAGTGCACGTGGACAGTCGCTGGTCAACAATGCGGCGCTGGGCAGTTCATTGCTGGAACTGGACGCGCACTGGTGGGGTGGGCAGATCGCGCAGGCGACACGGCAGTTGCAGGAGCAACACGGGCTGGCGTCGGATTCTGTTGCGTTGTTCGAGACACTGGAGATAACCCCGACAGGGGAATACAAAATCAGTCTGGTCAACACCGATGCCGGACAGACCATTGAGCGTGTCACCACCAGCGATCAGCGGTTCCTGAGAATTAAAAACTTCCTCTCCGAAACCTTCCATTCATTGGCCGCTCGCCCGCGTGCGCCGGTCAATCCGCTTGATCCGACGGACGCCGGCAGCGTTCATACGCTCAATGCCGGGTTCACCGTACAAGCCTTGATGAACGTACTGCGTCGTCACGAGAGTGCAGCGAGCGGTGGCGACAAGGCCCTGACCACCGCCATTCGCCTGCATGCCTACGTCAACTATGCCCAACTGGCCCATGGCAACGTAGTGGACGTTATTGGTGTGATCAAACTGGTCCGCCAGGCACTGGACGATGAAAAGCTGATCGCCCGCACCAGCGCACCGTTGGTGCAAAAGGCCTTGGGGCATATCGCCAATGAAGGCGTCGGTACTGTGCTGGGGCTGGTGAATGTCGGGTTTGATATTTATCAGTTAAGCCACGCCACCAATGACGTTGAGAGGGCGCAGTTCGGGACGCAGTTGGCCTTTGATTCCGCGAGTGCGGTGGTAGGCGCAGCCGGTCTGGGTGCGGCCCTGGCTGGCGCGGGTACGGTGGCCGCGGTGCTGGGGGGCGCCGGGGTGATTCTTGGCGGGTTGGCGGTGGGCGTTACGGCGCTGGCCGAAGGTTTTGCGACGATTGCGGAGGAAGCCAAGGAGGTCGCGCTGTTTTTTGATGGGCTTGAAAAGGCGTATTTACAAGGCGGCTATCACCTGGACAAGGCGGCGAATGCCTGGTTTGCGCATCCCTCGCTGGTATTCACTGGCGTGGATTTGCACGCATCCACCGTCCATTTCGACAGCCCGAAACTGTTCCCGCTTCGGGACCATTTCGGGGTCCCGGATTACGATGTGGATTACGACCGCGCCGTCGATATTCGCCAGGGCCTTGGGTTGCCGGACTCGGCGCGTTTCTCTCCACAGGCCGGGCAGACGATCGTGCTGCCTTGCACACCCAGGACCTTTTACGGCTACCAATACAAGTTGCTGCCCTTTGTCACGTTTCGTCATGCCGGCGGGTACGACACGGCACGTCGACTGGAGAAAAAGAACGAACAGGGGCAATGGCAGTTTCTGTTTTCGTTCTATTCGTTTCCCGGTGAGTACGTGGTCAACCGGCTGTACCCGGTCTACCAGCCAACGGTATTCAATGTACGTCTTGATAACGTCCAGCGTTCACTGGCGGTACCTGCGCTGCCGAAGGCGTGGCATGGCCTGGTGTCCTACCGGGTAGAAGGCGCAGGAGCTCAATGTTCCGTGCTGCTCAATCCCGGGGTGAGCCTTGAACTCGCCGCACCCGGTCACATTGCCATGCAATGGGTGTTGCTGACGCCATGGCTGGTGGAGGCAGACATCCGGATTGAGGCCGGGGGGCGCCTTGTCTCGGGGACAGTGGATGTAACGTTCAGTGGCAGTGGTGTTCACCATGTGTTGCTCAAGCTGTCGAATAACAAAATCGTGCGCGTTGATCTTGTTGCCCGCCAGCTTGAAGTGGTCGAAGAAGAGGCCAATCCGGCCCTCGGGGAGCAAGCGTTGCTGGATCACTTCAAGTCATTGGCCCGTGAACATCGCCTGGCCATGCCTTATACCCCGGTTCACAACTTTGTGGTGCCGTTTGAAAAGCCGGACGAACCCAGGACGGTAGCCGCGTATTACGACTCGGCACAGGATCGTTTTCTGTACATCCGCGACCCAAAGGTGCTGATGTCCGATGAAGTGATGTTGGGCGCGGTGGTGGAGGGTTCGGCTTACTTCTATCACCCCGATGATTTCTATGTCTGGCAGGTCGATGCGATCACCGGGACGCTGGTTCAGCGCTATCGGTTGAATGCTAAAGAAGGCCAGGCGATTGTCCGCTGTGAGGCCGTGACCAACGGCGGCATTCAGATTGTGCAACAGCTCACTGGAAAGGACGGCCTGCGCGATGAGCTGACCTATGTGATCCATGACCGGGCCGTGTTGCTCAGCTCGATTACCCGTGGTCAGGATCCTGCACTGCAGGCTGTTTTGGAGGCTGACACGCTGACGGACTGGAAGCAGGTACTGGGCGACTATCACTTGCCGGCAGAGTCCGCCCATAAAGTGAACTGGCGTCCCGGTGCACTGGTTTCGATTTGTTGGCAGATCGATGCCGAGTCGCGGGATATGGTCTGGGTGCGCAGCAGTGATGGGTTGATTATTCGTGCACCTGCCAGGCGTCACCATGCGCGGGGATGGGCAGACTCGATCAAGGCCTTGAATGATCTTGTGCTCATTGCTCCCGCCGGTGTCGAGGGCGAAGTGTTCGTTACTTACGACAAACTTCACCAACGCCTCATGTGTCAGCAAAGGTCGATGGTGGAGGGTCGCGCACAATGGTCGTCCAGCAACATCTCCCCCCCGGGGCTGAAAAATGTTGTCGCCGTTGAGCGGGACTATCTCGTCCTGAGCGACTCTGGTCTGTTCTTTAACATTATGCCGGACGGGAATCTGAGACTCGGCGGGCTGACCGAGCACTGGTTCAAGGATCAAACTCAATGGTGGTCGGCGCTGGCAACGGTTGCGTTGCAATACCCGGTGTCGAGTTTTGCCATCCTGGGTTTGACCGGTTTCAAGGCCGGTTTGTGCGCCTGGTACCTGGGTGGTCGGCTGCTGCTCGCTGAAATGGGGCACGGCAAAGAAGTACGGTTGCTGAGTATTACTCCAGACAATCAGGCCACCTGGCTGTTTGATCTTTCAACCGGCAAGATTGTCCGTCAGGGTTTTATCGATCCAGCCCACTTGAGCACGGCATTTGCCCAGGGAACGAAACTGTTACAGGCGGAGGCATTGCCAGCCCCGACGCAGGAATGGGCGAGCTGGACCTTTAGCGACGTAACGGTGGAAGGCTCTGGCCTGAGGGCAACGACGCTTGAAGGTGTGGAGGTGGATTTACAGTACAACGAACCGGTACGGATTACGGGCGTTGACAGCCATTGGGTCGCTGCACTGGAAGGTGAATTGAGTGAGGGCCTGGCGGCGCTGGTGAACGAACATCGATGCGCCGATTTTCTGTCCTTCAAAGACCCTGACTACCAACAGTGGTACGTAGTCCGGACCGGGCGGTTGATCCGCATTCCGAAGGGCACTATTGCTGCGCAATTCACGCTCGTCGGCACCCAGCATCAAACCAATGTGATGCTGCATGACCGCAGGGATGGTTTTTTGCACACCTATCCGCAAAACAACAGGGTCGGGCCGCTCGACTATGTCCAGCGAAACGCCGAAGTACTGGTGGTCGAGGGAGCGAAAACGCGTACGGACCTGCTCCCGTTGATTGCCGATGATGTCAGCATCCTGGTGCTCAAACTGGGTCAAGGTTCAACGACCTTTCGGCTTACCAGAGCCGCGTGGTTGAAACTTGAATCGGTCATTGTCGATTGCCGCCATTCGCTCGACCACTCGCCCTCGGTTCCGGGAAAACTGATCTGGGATATCGTGGTTGCGGATCAGTTGTGGGCGAGCCGGGTCGATGAGCACTTGGTGATTGTGGATTCGGACAGCGGACACAGCTTGATCTTTCGCGACGTGTTCTCGACCGATGTTGTTTTGCAACGAAACGTATTTCTGGCGATGAGCGGCTATCAGTCCTTTGCGGTGTCAACACTGGTGAGTGCCCTGGCCGGGAGGGGCAGCGCGAGCAGTGTGTTACTCAAAGATATTTTGCCCATCGCAATAGTTGAAAAAACAGAAGGTTGAGTTCTGACAGCCACTGACACATTGAGTCTGTTCGATGTGTCAGTGGCTGTCGGCTCTTTTTCATAAGGACGAGGACAGGCAGCTCGCCACGCTAATGACGAAGGTGGGCGTCACGGAACCAGATAGCCCTTCACCCCGGTAAAGATGATCTGCGCCGCCAATGCGCACACAAACAACCCCATCAACCGACTGACAATTTGCAACCCCTGATCGCCGAGAATGCGTTCAATGCGATTGGACAGATAAAGCACCACGCCGACGGTGAAACTGGCCAGGGCAATACTGAGAATGGCCGTGAGTTTGTCGTCCCAATGAGGCTGACTCACGCCCATCACCAGCAAGGCGCCGATGGTGCCCGGGCCGACCGTCAGGGGAATGGTCAGGGGGACGATGGTCACGTCCTGCTGCACGTTGTCGGTTTGCACCGCCGACTTGCCTTGAGCCATGCCCAGCGCCGAGATGAACAACACACTGCCGGCGCCGATGCGGAACGCGTCCACGGTGATGCCGAAGACACTGAAAATCACTCGCCCGAACAGGTACAGCAAGACGCTGGAGACCAGGGTGGCTGTCGCCACTTTCCAGGCCAGTCGACGTTGTTCCTTGCGCGAATAACCACGGGTCAGACTGATGAAGCAGGACAATACGAAGAACGGGCTGTAGAGCACCAGCATCTTCAGGTAAACGCTGAACAACACGTGGAGCATGGTGCAAGCTCACTGGCGAGGGAAGTCGAGGGGGAGTCTATCAGGCGCTGCGGGGTCTGTCGGCTCAGGACGTTTGAGTCGCTGCCCGGATCTGCTGATCACGCTGGGCCACCCAATGCTCGATCAGGTCGCGCAGCTGCGACAACTCGACCGGTTTGGCCATATGCCCGTCCATGCCGGCCTGGCGCGCGCGCTCTTTGTGTTCGGCGAGAATGTGCGCAGTCAACGCCACCACCGGCGTGCGAATCCGCTGATTACCGACTTCCCAGGCACGCAATTGCTGAGTCGCGGAGAAGCCGTCGAGAATCGGCATTTCGCAGTCCATCAGGACCAGGTCATAACGCTGGGCTTTCATCGCCTGCAAGGCTTCTTCGCCATTGCTGGCGGTGTCCGGTTGCAGGTTGAGCTTGCCTAGCATGCCGCGAATCACCTTGGTCGAGATGCTGTTGTCTTCGGCCACCAGGATGCGGAAATCGCTTGGCACCTTCACCGGTAAGGTCGGGCCGGTGGGCAGGTGCTGCGAGATGGAGAGGCCCTTGTTTCGCTGGTTCAGCTCGTCGGCCAGCGTCGTCTTGAGGGTATAGCCGGCCACCGGTTTGGCGAGGATGCGTTTGATCCCCGAGTTGCGCGCGATGATCTTGCTGGGCGCATTGCTGATGCCGGTGAGCATGATCAGCAGGATGTCGTGGTTCAGGCTCGGGTCTTCCTTGATCTTGGCGGCCAGTTGCATGCCGGTCATGCCGGGCATGTTCTGGTCCAGCAGGACCACGTCGAAGTAATCGCGCAAGTGAGCCTTGGTCCGCAGCAGCGCCAGCGCTTCCTTGCCGGACGCTACGGCACTGACATTCAGGCCCCAGGCGGTGCACTGTTGCACCAGCACTTTGCGACACGTGTCGTTATCGTCCACCACCAATACCCGTGCACCCTGCAGGGGGCCATCAAGGTCAGAAGTCGGGTGTTCGAGGCGGTCAGGGTCCAGCGGCAGGGTCAGCCACAAGGTGCTGCCCTGATTGGCGCCGCTCTTGATCCCGAACTCCCCTTGCATCAAGCGAATCAGCTGACGGGCGATAACCAACCCCAGATTGCCTCCCAAACGGGTGGCCGAGAGGAAGTGCTTGCTGTGCAGTTCGGCGTGCATCAATGCATCGCGTTCTTCGGCGTCCATCGGCTCACCGCTGTCCTGCACGGCAATGCGCAAGCGCGGTTTGACACTGCGCTCATCGAGCGCGACGACGATCAGGATTTCGCCTTCGTCGGTTTTCTTCAGGGCGTTTTCCAGCAGGCTCAGCAGGGTCTGGCGCAGGCGAGTCGGGTCACCGCTGATGACGCGCGGCACTTGCGGCTGGATAAAGCTGATCAGCTCGACGTTCTGCTGTTCGGCCTTGGCGCGGAAGATGCTCAGACAATCTTCGATCAGTGCGTTGAGGTCGAACTGCACATCGTCCAGTTCGATCTGCCCGGATTCGAGCTTGGAGATGTCGAGAATCTCGTTGATCAGTGTCAGCAGTTCGTTGCCGGCACTGTGGATGGTCTGCACATAGTCGCGCTGCTTGACCGAGAGCGGCGTGCCCAGCAGCAGCTCGGTCATGCCCAGCACGCCATTCATCGGGGTGCGGATTTCGTGGCTGATTTTTGCCAGGAATTCGGCCTTGGCGTTGATCTCGGCATTGCTGGCGGCCAGGTCGCGGCTGACGCTGAAACGGTCTTCGGTGATGCTGCGCTGACGTTCGCTCAGCGCAATGCTCATCAACACGCCGCTGATGCAGATCAACCCCAGCAGGGTCATGATCAAGCCCTGCGGTGCGACCAGGGTCAATCCCAGCAGTGCCGGCAACATGATCAGAGTGCCAATGTTGAACACCACCATCGCCGCGACGAACAGGCGCGCCGGGCGATAACCTTTTTGCCAGTGATAGGCGCTGACGAACAACATGCTCAGGCCTGCCAGCGCGACCAGGGCATAGGTCATGATGTTCAGCGGCAGCGTGTTGACGAACAACAGCAGCAAGCTGCAGACCACGATGAACAGAATGTCCCCCATCAGTAGCTTGTTCAGTGGGTGCGGGCCGAGTGGGGCGAAGAAGCGATAGGCGAACATCAGGCCGCACGGCGCCGTCAGCAGCAAGGCGAAGTAGGCGCCGGGTGTTTGCACCGCATGCCAGTTCGGCAGCCAGGGCCCTGCCAGATTCAGCAACAGCAACAGGCTGAGCATCAACAATGCTTCACATCCGGCCAGCCAGAAACTGCTGCGTGAGCGGGTATAGGCGTAGCGGACGAGGCTGTAAAGGATCAACATCCCGAGGCAACCGAACAACAGTCCGTAGATCAGCGTCTGATTCTGATTGGCCGCGGTCATGACCGCTGACTGCAGGGTGATGTAAGGCCTCAGCTGATGGTCGGAGACCAGTCGCAGGTAAACATCGAGAGGTTTTTCGTTTTGCGGCAGCGGCAACATGAAGTCGCTGTTGGGCAGCGGCCGTTCAGCCTGGGGCTGGCCGGTGCCGGTGTTCTGTTGCTCGATCAGCGTGTCGCCGTCCAGCACATACAGATTGAGGTGCGACAGATCGGGCGCGAATACCCGCAGCAACTGTTCATGCTTGCCGGGAGCGAGTCTGAAGCGCAGCCATAACGCACCATCGGGTTCGGCGGCGGTGAGGCGGTCGAGTTCAATGGGGCTGAATTGATTGGTGTAGCGAGCGGAACGGATGTCGCTGAGCTGCAGGTCACCCTGTTCGTCGAGCAATACCGCCCAGCCACTGCCTTGCGCGGCCTGGGCCGGGAGCATGCAGAGCAAGGTCAGCAGAGTGACGGTGAAACCTATGGCAATCCTGAGCCAGCGCACGGCGAAATCCCTTCGTAGGTTGATGCCAGAATATAACTATGCGCGGCGCCGGAATAGTCCGGCAAGGGCCCGAAGCCCTTGCCTGGCCGAATGGCGTTCTTATTCCTGATTTTCGCCACGCTCGCGGGCAATGGCACGGTAGCCAATGTCCTTGCGATAGAAACAGCCTTCCCAGTCAATTTTGGCCGCTAGCTTGTAAGCCTGCTGCTGAGCGGCATCGACGCTGGCACCCATTGCCGTGGCGCAGAGTACCCGACCGCCGGCCGTCACCACTTGACCGTCCTTGAGTGCAGTGCCAGCGTGGAAGACTTTGCCTTCCAGTGCTGCAGCTGCATCGAGACCGTTGATGGCAACGCCTTTGGCGTAGTCACCTGGATAGCCGCCAGCCGCCAGCACGATGCCGACGCTCGGACGCGGATCCCATTGTGCTTCGACCTTGTCCAGGGCTTGCGCCAGGGCCGCTTCGACCAGCAACACCAGGCTCGACTGCAAACGCAGCATCACCGGTTGGGTCTCAGGGTCGCCGAAACGGCAGTTGAATTCGATGACTTTTGGGTTACCAGCTTTGTCGATCATCAGGCCGGCATATAGGAAACCCGTGTAAACGTTGCCTTCATCGGCCATGCCGCGCACGGTCGGCCAGATCACCAGGTCCATGACGCGCTTGTGCACGTCAGCGGTCACGACCGGGGCAGGGGAGTAGGCACCCATGCCGCCAGTGTTCGGACCGGTGTCGCCGTCGCCGACGCGTTTGTGATCCTGGCTGGTGGCCATCGGCAATACGTTCTTGCCGTCGACCATGACGATGAAGCTGGCTTCTTCGCCGTCCAGGAACTCTTCGATCACTACGCGCGAGCCTGCGTCGCCGAATGCGTTGCCCGCGAGCATGTCGCGTACGGCGTCTTCGGCTTCGGTCAGCGTCATGGCAACGATCACGCCTTTACCGGCGGCCAGGCCATCGGCCTTGATCACGATCGGTGCGCCTTTTTCACGCAGATAAGCCAGGGCAGGCTCGATCTCGGTGAAGTTCTGGTAGTCGGCGGTCGGGATCTTGTGGCGCGCTAGGAAATCCTTGGTGAAGGCTTTCGAACCTTCCAGCTGAGCAGCGCCAGCGGTCGGACCGAAGCAGTCCAGGCCACGGGAGCGGAACAGATCGACGACACCAGCGACCAGCGGCACTTCCGGGCCGACGATGGTCAGGGAAACATTCTTCTCGGCGAAGTCTGCCAGCTGTTCGAGTGCCAGCACGTCGATAGCGACGTTCTCGCACTTGGCTTCAATGGCGGTGCCGGCGTTGCCCGGAGCCACGAAAACTTTCTGCACACGCGGATCCTGAGCCACTTTCCAGGCCAGGGCGTGTTCACGGCCACCGCTGCCAATGATCAAAACATTCATTTCAAAAACCTCGGATGACGCTAATTCTGTGGAGCACCGCAGAGATGCTTTTCTGTGGGAGCGAGCCTGCTCGCGAAAGCGGTGTGTCAGTCAACATCTACGTCACTGGCAAATTGCATTCGCGAGCAGGCTCGCTCCCACAGTTAATCGTCGTATCAGTGACGGAAGTGGCGCATGCCAGTAAAGACCATCGCGATGCCAGCCTCGTCGGCTGCAGCAATCACTTCGTTATCACGCATCGAGCCGCCTGGCTGGATCACCGCAGTGATACCGACCTTGGCCGCGTTGTCGATGCCGTCGCGGAACGGGAAGAACGCATCGGATGCCATGACCGCACCCTGCACTTGCAAACCAGCGTGTTCAGCCTTGATCGCAGCAATACGGGCAGAGTTCACGCGGCTCATCTGGCCAGCGCCGACACCGATGGTCTGACGGTTCTTGGCGTAGACGATAGCGTTGGACTTAACGTATTTGGCGACTTTCCAGGCGAAGATCAGGTCGTGGATCTCTTGCTCGGTCGGGGCACGTTTGGTCACGACTTTCAGGTCGTCGGCACCGATCATGCCGATGTCGCGGCTCTGCACCAGCAGGCCACCGTTGACGCGTTTGTAGTCCCACGCAGCGGCGCGATCAGCCGACCACTCGCCGCAGGCCAGCAGGCGCACGTTGGCTTTGGCCGCCACGATGGCGCGAGCTTCTTCGCTGACGGACGGGGCGATGATCACTTCGACGAACTGACGCTCGACGATGGCCTTGGCGGTTTCAGCATCCAGCTCGCGGTTGAAGGCGATGATGCCGCCGAACGCCGACTCGGTGTCGGTGGCGTAGGCCAGTTCGTAAGCCTGGCGGATACCGCCTTCGGCATCCGGGCTCACGGCTACGCCGCACGGGTTGGCGTGCTTGACGATCACGCAGGCCGGTTTGACGAAGCTCTTCACACATTCCAGCGCGGCGTCGGTGTCGGCCACGTTGTTGTACGACAGCTCTTTGCCTTGCAGTTGGGTGGCGGTGGCGATACCGACTTCGGCCGGTTTGGCTTCAACGTAGAACGCCGCGCTCTGGTGCGGGTTCTCGCCGTAGCGCATTTCCTGAGCCTTGACGAACTGGCTGTTGAAAGTGCGCGGGAACTCGCTGCGACCGGAGGTCGAGAGGGTGTCAGCCGCCTGGTTCACGGTGCCCATGTAGTTGGCGATCATGCCGTCATAGGCGGCAGTGTGTTCGAAGGCCTTGAGCATCAGGTCGAAACGCTGAGCGTAAGTCAGGCCGCCGGCCTTGAGGCTTTCAAGGACGCTGGCGTAGTCGCTGGCATTCACCACGATGGCCACGTCTTTGTGGTTTTTTGCCGCCGAGCGGACCATGGTCGGGCCGCCGATATCGATGTTCTCGATCGCGGTCGGCAGGTCGCAGCCTGGTTTGTTGATGGTAGCTTCGAACGGGTACAGGTTGACCGCTACCAGGTCGATCGGCTTGATGCCGTGCTCGTTCATGATGGCGTCGTCGATACCGCGACGACCGAGGATCCCGCCGTGGATTTTCGGATGCAGGGTTTTTACCCGGCCGTCCATCATTTCTGCGAAACCGGTGTAATCCGCGACTTCCACTGCGGCAACACCGTTGTCGCGCAGCAGCTTGAACGTTCCGCCGGTGGAGAGGATCTCGACGCCCAGGGCTTCGAGCTCTTTGGCGAATTCGAGGATCCCGGTCTTGTCGGAAACGCTGATCAAGGCGCGGCGGATCGGCAGGCGGGTAGTCTGGTCGGTCATTTCAATTTCCATCAAAAGCAAAGGAGTCAGCAAAAAAGGCGACCGTTTTTACGCGGGCGCCTTTCTGGTTTGATTGAATGCTTACAGCAAATCGTACTGCTTGAGTTTCTTGCGCAGCGTGCCTCGGTTCAGTCCGAGCAGCTCACTGGCCTTGGTCTGGTTGCCCTTGACGTAGTTCATCACGCACTCGAGCAGGGGAGCCTCGACTTCGGAGAGCACCAGGTTGTACACATCCGTGACGGCAGCGCCTTCAAGGTGGGCGAAATAATTGTGCAGCGCCTTCTCGACACTCCCGCGAAGGGTCTGACCTTCTTCGCTCGGCGTATTGAGGTGCTGTTTCAAATTTACGTTGTCGCTCACGGGTGTTGTTCCACTCACTAAAGTCTCGGTCATCATCGTCATGCGGCCACCTCGTCTCCGTCCCCTGTCAGGCTCTTGTAACGTTCGGCGAAGAAGCCCTGAACGTTGGCGCATTGTGCTTCCGTATCTTCCAAACGATTGAAGTGGGCGCGAAACTCCCTGGCGCCCGGCAAGGTTGCGAGATACCAGCCCACATGCTTTCGAGCAATGCGTACGCCCATGACGTCTCCATAGAAGACGTGCAGCGCAGCCAGATGCTCTAGCAGAATGCGTTCCACCTCGATCAGCTCCAGTGCCGGGAGTTTCTCGCCGGTACGCAGAAAATGATCGATCTCGCGAAAAATCCATGGCCGCCCCTGGGCGGCCCGGCCTACCAGCAGGCCATCGGCACCGGTCGCATCGAGCACGTACCGGGCCTTCTCTGGCGAAACGATATCGCCATTGGCGAAGACCGGAATCGACACGGCCTGCTTGATCGCGGCGATGGTGTCGTACTCGGCTTCGCCGGTGTACAGATCGGCACGGGTGCGGCCATGGACCGCCAACGCCGTAATGCCTGCCTGCTCGGCGATCTTCGCCACGGTCAGGCCGTTCTTGTTGTCCCGGTCCCAGCCGGTGCGGATCTTCAGGGTGACCGGCACATCAACCGCAGCCACTACGGCCTGCAGGATCTCGGTCACCAGTGCTTCGTCCTTCAACAACGCGGACCCGGCGGCCTTGTTGCAGACCTTTTTCGCCGGACAGCCCATGTTGATATCAATAATCTGTGCGCCCAGTTCTACGTTGGCCCGGGCCGCATCCGCCAGCATCTGTGCATCACCACCGGCGATCTGTACCGAGCGGGGCTCGGGATCACCTTCGTGGATCATGCGCATCCGCGATTTGCGGGTGTTCCACAAGCTCATGTCGCTGGTGACCATTTCCGAGACTACAAGTCCTGCGCCCAGTCGCTTGCACAGCTGACGAAAGGGTTGGTCTGTAACCCCCGCCATCGGGGCGAGAATCAAGCCGTTGTGCAATGCGTAAGGACCGATGCGTACCGCCGACATAGGACTTCCCTGTTGTGGGGTCGGATCATGAGAGTTCGAAAAAGGGTTGGCATGATACCCGCTCTCGATGACTGGATAAAGGCTGAATTGAACAAAATCTGAACAGTTATTCTGTTATCGCCAGCGGTTCGGTATGAGCGGTCAAAGTCAGAAATATGCCGTCAAAGCCGTAACACTGAACCGTTTCACTCGGGCGAATGGAAGCTCAGGCTGTAATTCACCGCTTTGGAACCTGGATCGAGGATATCCAGTGCGATGTGGATCGGCGTTTGCGGAGGCATTTCCGCCATCCCTTCGAGATCGCCGTTGAGGTACTCGCCGGGCTTGAAGCGACGGCTGGCGATCAGGTGGCCGTTGAGGTCGGCAAAACGCAACTCCAGCAGCGGGAACGGCTGGGAGAAGGGCGCGCGGTTGTAGATGATCGCGTCGACCACCAGTGCACCGCTGAAGTCCGGGTGGCTGCGGACCACCAGGTTGCTGCTTTTGATTTTGGCGATGTCGACTTTGGATGGCACGGTGCAGCCGATTTGCGGGCACAGTTGCTGGAACCACGGACGGTACTGGTCCTGGCGCGCCAGTTCATCGAAATGGTAGGCGATGTACTGGCCGGCGAGTGCGGCAGCGCCGAGCAGGATCAACAGCAGCCAGAAAAATCGGCGACCCCAGGGTGAGCGGCGTTTTTGCCAGTCCAGTTGCAGCGGGTCATCGGTCAGGTCTTGCAGGGCATCAGCGCGGACAGCCGGCTCGCGCTTTTTGCGCACAGGCTCGATCGAGGGCAGATCGTCGTCGATGTCATCGGTCGCCGACAGGCGTTTGTGATGCATCGGTATGTCGAGTGGGTCGTGCAGACGCAGCTGTGGCGGCTGATGTTCGTCGTCCAGTTCCACTGGCTCCAGGGACAGCGAAGGTTCGGTGCGCGAGTATTTGCTCGGATCGAGTTCCAGCTCCGGCAAATCGGCTTCAGCGGTCTGCGCACGATCGGCGGCTGATTCGCTGAACAGGCTGTCGGGCCACGTCGCTTCTTCGTGCCCGACGGTATCCCGGCTGGCACTGAGGTTGTCTTCGCGCTGTCTGCCGAATTCCGTGGTCGGCTGGATCTCCCGTTGTTCGAGGCGGGCGAGCTCTTCGTCCAGGTCCAGGCTGTCCAGATCCAGCTCGGCCGCGGTCCATTGCTTTTGGCTGATGGCTCGCGGCTCCGGCGGTTCGACGATGGCCGGGGTAACCGGCGTGATCGCGTCTTTGCCGGTCCGTTGTTCAAGCAGCTGCTTGGCGGCGTTGAACACCTGCAAGCACGAGCCGCAACGAACCACTCCGCGGGCCACGCTCAATTGAGCATGGCTGACGCGGAAGCTGGTTTGGCAATGCGGGCACTGGGTGACGAAGCTGTCGGTCATGCGGCGATCCGGTTTATGCAGGTGCTCATTCTAGCGCCGACGGCCAGTGATGCGCACCCAGCCATCGCGATTGGCGATCGGGTCCAGATCGAAGTCCTGGGCGTAAGCCTTGGCGACTTCTTCACCTTGCTCGGCAAGGATGCCCGACAGCGCCAGACGACCACCGGATTTGACCAGGCTGGACAATTGCGGCGCCAGGGAAACCAGCGGGCCGGCAAGAATGTTGGCCACCAGCACGTCGGCCTGAACTTGCGGCAGATCTTCTGGCAGGTACAGCGGGAACAGCGCTTCGGCAATGTTGTTGCGCCCGGCGTTGTCGCGGGAGGCTTCCAGAGCTTGCACGTCGATATCGGTACCGACGGCTTCCTTGGCGCCCAGCAGCAGGGCGGCAATCGCCAGAATCCCCGAGCCGCAGCCGAAATCCAGCACGTTGCAGTCTTTCAGGTCCTGGCCGTCGAGCCATTCCAGGCACAGTGCGGTGGTCGGGTGTGTGCCGGTGCCGAACGCCAGGCCCGGATCCAGCAGCAAATTCACGGCGTCAGGCTCTGGCGCGGCGTGCCAGCTTGGGACGATCCACAGGCGCTGGCCGAAACGCATCGGCTGGAAACCGTCCATCCAGCTACGTTCCCAGTCCTGGTCTTCGATGACTTCGCTGTGATGCTCGGGCAGCGGGCTGCCGGTCAGCAACTCGAGGTGGGCCAGCACGGTGGCGGCTTCGGTGCCACCTTCGAACAGGGCCAGCAGGTGCGTGTGCGACCACAGCGGCGTGGTGTTGAGTTCCGGCTCGAAGATCGGCTGATCTTCGGCGTCCATGAAGGTCACCGATACGGCGCCCACTTCAAGGAAAGCGTCTTCGTAGGTTTCGGCTTGTTCTGGGCTGATGGCGAGACGGACTTGCAGCCAAGGCATGGCGGGCACCTTTGAAAAATATTGATTGCAGCCTAGCGGGCTGCGAGAAGCGCGCAAGTTTACGCGAGCGCGAAGGTTTTGTGGGAGTGGGCAGCTCTGAATGCCGGTCAGTTAAGTCGCGACACCCCTGTAGCAGCTGGCGAAGCCGGCGTTCGGCTGCGCAGCAGTCGTGAATCCAGGCAATGCGGTGCTTCAGGAAGACCGCGTTCTCAGGTTTTACGACTGCTTCGCAGCCGAACGCAGGCTTCGCCAGCTGCTACAAGGGTGTGTTGCGTTGGCTTGCTTTATGAAACCTTCAGAAACAACAAAGCCGCTCGAAAGCGGCCTTGTTGGTATGGGTCACAGCTTAATGCTTTTCGGCAGCCAGCTTGTGTTCCAGGTAGTGGATGTTGATTCCACCTTTGCAGAAGCCTTCATCGCGGACCAGGTCGCGGTGCAGCGGGATGTTGGTCTTGATCCCGTCGACAACGATTTCGTCCAGCGCATTGCGCATGCGCGCCATGGCTTCGTCACGGGTTGCGCCGTAGGTGATCAGCTTGCCGATCAACGAATCGTAGTTCGGCGGAACGGCATAACCACTGTACAGGTGCGAATCGACGCGAACGCCGTTGCCGCCTGGTGCGTGGAAATGCTTGACCGTGCCTGGGCTCGGCATGAACGTTTTCGGGTCTTCGGCGTTGATTCGGCATTCCAGTGCATGACCGCGGATAACCACGTCTTCCTGGGTGTACGACAGCTTGTTGCCAGCGGCGATGCTGAGCATCTCCTTGACGATGTCGATGCCGGTGACCATTTCCGAAACCGGGTGCTCAACCTGAACGCGGGTGTTCATTTCGATGAAATAGAACGCGCCGTTCTCGTACAGGAACTCGAAAGTACCCGCGCCACGGTAGTTGATGTCGATGCAAGCCTTGACGCAGCGTGCGAGGACTTCAGCCCGTGCCTTCTCATCGATGCCCGGTGCCGGCGCTTCTTCGAGAACCTTCTGGTGACGACGTTGCAGCGAGCAATCGCGGTCGCCCAGATGGATGGCGTGGCCCTGGCCGTCGGAAAGTACCTGAACTTCCACGTGACGTGGGTTGGTCAGGAATTTTTCCAGATAGACCATCGGGTTGCCGAACGCCGCGCCTGCTTCGGAGCGGGTCAGTTTCGCCGAGGAGATCAGGTCTTCTTCTTTATGCACAACGCGCATGCCGCGACCACCGCCGCCGCCAGCGGCTTTGATGATCACCGGGTAACCGACTTCGCGACCGATGCGCAGAGCGGTTTCTTCGTCTTCAGGCAACGGGCCGTCGGAACCCGGAACGGTTGGAACACCGGCTGCGATCATGGCGTGCTTGGCCGATACCTTGTCGCCCATCAGGCGAATGGTGTCGGCTTTCGGGCCAATGAACGCGAAGCCGGAGTTTTCGACCTGTTCGGCGAAGTCAGCGTTTTCCGCAAGGAAACCGTAGCCTGGGTGAATGGCGGTAGCGCCAGTCACTTCAGCCGCGGCGATGATTGCCGGGATGTGCAGATAAGAATGCGCGGCCGAGGCCGGGCCGATGCAAACGGATTCGTCTGCCAGACCCAGGTGCATCAGCTCTTTGTCGGCCTTGGAGTAAACGGCGACAGTCTTGATGCCCATCTCTTTGCAGGCACGCAGAATCCGCAGGGCGATCTCACCGCGGTTGGCGATCAGAACTTTTTCCAACTTCGCAGTCATCAAAGTCTCTCCGCGGTTCAAACGATGGTGAACAGCGGTTGGTCGTACTCAACCGGCTGGCCGTCTTCGACGAGGATGGATTCGATCACACCGCTGCTTTCAGCTTCGATGTGGTTCATCATCTTCATGGCTTCGACGATGCACAGGGTGTCGCCTTTCTTCACGGTCTGGCCGACTTCAACGAAGGACGGCGAGGATGGCGAAGATTTGCGATAGAAGGTGCCGACCATAGGCGAACGGGCAACGTTACCGTTCAGAACTGGCGCGGCCGGAGCAGCAGGTGCGGCGGCAGCAACCGGGGCAGCAGCAACAGGCGCAGGCGCCGGAGCATGCATTGGAGCCGGTGCGTAGTACTGCTGAGCCGGGGTCTTGCTGTGACGGCTGATGCGTACGGACTCTTCGCCTTCCTTGATCTCGAGCTCGTCGATGCCGGACTCTTCCAGCAGTTCGATCAGTTTCTTAACTTTACGGATATCCATGAATCATCAACTCCCAAGGGTCGGTCAGGGGCGTTACGCTTGTTGTTCAAGCCGTTGCCTGTCTTTCAAGCAGCTCTAGTGCAGCCTCCAGGGCCAGTCGATAACCGCTGGCGCCAAGGCCGCAGATCACTCCCACCGCTACGTCGGAGAAGTAAGAGTGATGGCGGAAAGGTTCGCGTTTGTGCACGTTAGACAAATGCACTTCGATGAATGGGATGCTCACCGCCAGCAGCGCGTCACGTAATGCGACACTTGTGTGCGTAAAAGCTGCTGGGTTGATCAGAATGAAGTCCACACCTTCGCTGCGGGCAGCGTGGATGCGGTCGATCAATTCGTACTCGGCGTTGCTTTGCAGGTGCAGCAAATGGTGGCCGGCTTCACGGGCACGGCGTTCCAGGTCCTGGTTGATCTGCGCCAGTGTCGTAGCGCCGTAGGTACCCGGTTCACGGGTGCCGAGCATGTTCAGGTTGGGTCCGTGCAGAACCAGTAGCGTCGCCATCTGCTGTTCCTTGTGATCTGTGTGCAATTGTCAGAACCCGGCGACTATGCCGCAAAGCCTTTGTGACTGTCCAGTTCTATGCAATAGCCAGCACGATGGCCGATGTTTGCGCGAAATATGTGACCGGGTTATTAAATTCGGTCATTTGCTTTCACAACACGTTCGGCGAAGTCGGTGGCGTTGATCTCGCCGATCACTCGCACATCGGCGTGTTCGACGCCGTCCTTGCCGAAAAACATCAGCGCTGGCGGGCCAAACAGTTTGTAGCGGTCAAGCAAGGCGCGTTGCTCGGCGTTGCTGGCGGTGATGTCGAAGCGGATCAGTCGATAGCCTTTGAGAAGTTCGACGACCTTGGCATCGTTGAGCACCTTATGTTCGATGACTTTGCAACTGATGCACCAGTCGGCGTACCAGTCGAGCAGCAGCGGGGTGCCTGAAAATTTGGCTTCGGCGAGGACGCGGTCCAGGTCAGCCGGAGTGCTGACGGTTTGCCAGGCACTGGTGTTTTGCGGTTGCTCATTGCCGGCAACCGTGCGCGGCTGGCCAATCGGATTGAGCAGGTCGGTCTGGCCGCTAAACGCTCCGTACCAACACGCCAGCGCATAAAACAGCAGGAACATCCCCAGCAATTGGCCCAGGCGTTTTCTCGGCGGTTTGTAGACGAACTCCAGCGCACCCATGAACAACCCGACGCCACCGGCCAGCAAGCCGATCAGCAGCAACGTGATCTGGCCCGGCAGTACTCGACTGAGCAGGCCGATCGCCAGCCCCAGCAACAAAACGCCAATCGCGTTTTTTACATATACCAGCCAGGGTCCGCTTTTCGGCAGCCAGGCGGCGCCACCGGTGGCGACCAGTAGCAGCGGGGCGCCCATGCCGAGGCCGAGCATGAACAGTTTCAGACCACCGCCCAATGCATCGCCGCTGGCGCTGATGTACAGCAGCGCGCCGGCCAGCGGCGCCGAGACGCAGGGCGACACCAACAGGCTGGAAACCACGCCCAGCACGGCGGCGCCCCACAACGAACCGCCCTCGGTGCGACCGGCGATTCGATCCAGCCGACTGCTGATAGCGTGAGGTAGCTTGAGTTCGAAGACGCCAAACATCGCCAAGGCAAACAGCGCAAAAAACATCGCGAACGGCACCAGCACCCACGCCGATTGCAGCCGCGCCTGAAGATTGAGCTGTGCGCCGAACATCCCCATCAATGCCCCGAGCAGGGCGAAGCAGGCGGCCATTGGCAGCACGTAGGCCAAAGATAGATTGAAGCCGCGTAACCCCCCCACCTGACCACGCAAAACCACGCCGGACAGAATCGGCAGCATCGGCAGCACGCACGGTGTGAACGTCAGGCCTATGCCTGCGAGGAAGAACAGCGCCAGTTCGCGCCAGCTCCAGGCCGGGGGCGCGCCTGCGCTGCCATCAATACTCAGGCGCTCGGTTTCGGGTGGATAGCACAAGCCTTTGTCGGCGCAACCCTGGTACGTAACCACCAGGGTGAAGGCGCGTTGATCAGTACGCGGCAGTTCGACTTCGAGAATGCCGTGGTAGACCTCGACATCGCCGAAATACTCATCGTGCTTCTGTTCGCCCTTGGGCAGTTGTGCAGCGCCCAGGCCTGCATCGGGCGGGTCGGTGCGAAACTGAAAGCGGTGCCGGTAGAGGTAGTAGCCCTCTGTGGCGACGAAACGCAGTTTGATCGATTGCGGTGTGCTTTCTACCAGACTCAGCTGAAAGGCTTCACGCACCGGCAGAAAGTCGGCGCTGTTGTTGATCGAGCCCAACGTTGAACTGGGCCGACTGTCCAGCAAACCGGCGGCGGTGGCCGGCAGGGCAAGCACAAAAAACAACAAGCAGAGCAAACGGCGCATGACAATCTCGCGTATCGAAAGTGAGGGCATGATAGCGGACGGCGGTCGGGTGTGCAGGGCGGGGAGTCTTGCGGTGATTGCAATGACGCCTTCGCGAGCAGGCTCGCTCCCACAATGGAACGCGTACCCCTGTGGGAGCGAGCCTGCTCGCGAACGCGATCTTTCAGACGCGGAAGGCTTGGACGGCGGTATGCAGTCGTCCGCCCAGCACCAACAAATTCTCCCCCTGCACGCGTCCCTCGCCGATGCGCAGCAAGTTATCCCCACCCAATTGGTGAATCCGCTCACTGTGATCGCGGATCTCGCTGACGGCGCCACTCTGCTGGGCGGTGACATCGGCGATGCGCACGGCGGTGTCGGAAATGGTCTGGATCGCGCCGACGATTTTATCCAGCGCACCGTCGGCGGCCTGGGCCTGATTGGCAGTGGCTTCGGCGTGTTCGACCTGGGCGCGCATGCCTTCCACCGATTGTCGCGCCGCGGTTTGCAAACCGGCGATTAGCGTCTGGATCTCTGCTGTGGCGCCAGCGGTGCGTTGCGCCAGTGAGCGAACTTCTTCGGCCACCACCGCAAACCCCCGACCCATTTCCCCGGCTCGGGCCGCTTCGATGGCGGCGTTCAGGGCCAGGAGGTTGGTCTGGTCGGCAATCGAGCGGATGACCGTCAGCACGCCGCCAATGGTTGCCGACTCCTCGGCCAGGTGTTCGATCATTTGCGCGTTGCCTTGCACTTCGCCAACCAGCGCGTGTAGCCCGGTGAGGCTCAAGCCGATGACTTTCTGGCCGTGCTCCACCGCCAGCCCGGCATGGCGGCTCGCGTCGGCCGCCTGGCTGGCATCGCCAGCAACCTGTTGAATGGTCGCTTCCAGCTCGCCGAGGGAATCGCGGATCAGCGCCGTGTCGCCGGCCTGATGTTCGGCGCCGCTGTGCAGGTCATTGCTCAGCTCGGCCAGGGTTCGGCTACTGCCGGCGACCTGTTCGGCGTTGAGGCGAATGGTCCCGACCAGATCGACCAGATAGGCGCGCAAGCGATTGAGCGAAGCTCGGATGTCATGCAGTTCGCGATTGGTTTTACCCAGTTGAATGTCCCGGCTGAAGTCGCCCTCGGCCCAGGTCGAAAGGGCCGGGGCGAGGTTGGTTAGCGTCCGGGCCAGTTTCCGTTGCAAGGTGTCGATCAGCAAGGCAATCAGCAGAATCAGGCCAATCATCACGCCTTGCATCAGCCGCACTTCGCCCTGGATCTGTCCGTGCTGGGCGCGAACCACCGGTTCCAGTCCGGCAATGGCCTGCTGCACGGCGGCGATTTTCAGGTGAGTGGCGGCGCTGAGGTCGGTGCGTTTCTGGATCTGGTCACGAGTACGGGAGAGTTCGGCGGGGTAGCGCGTCAGCAGGCTGTTGAGTTCGCGCTTGAGGCCGACGCCCGCATCTTCGGCAACAGCTTTTTCGGTGTTCTCCAAGCCCATCATCGCGGCGAAATCATCGGTGCCGGATTCGCTGCTACTGGCTACACCGAGCAGCGGCAAGGCGCCCAGCAGCTCAGCCTGGGTGCGGATGTTGCTGACTTCACGCTCGACATCGGCGGCCAGTTCGCTGCGGCCGCTGCTGACCAGTTTGTCCCGGGCCAGAGACAATTTGCCCACGTGCTGGGAGGCGGCGAGCAACGGCGTCAGATACGCCGGGTTAGCGCTGGCGTATTGGCTGAGCTGATCGAGGCTGGCACCGAGTTCGCGTTCGGCCTGCAGCAACAGCGCTTGCGGATCGCCCGCGAGTTTGCCGGCGGCCAGCAGGTCGGTTTTGCTGAACTCTTCCAGGTTCGACAGGCTCGGGCGCAAGGTGTCGGCCAAGGCCGGCGGCAACTCACCGAGTTCCTTTTGCAGGCCGTCGATGGCCTGGCTGGCGCTGCTCAGGCGCAGGGCATCGCCGCTGGCGAGGTAGTCGTCGATGTTGCGCGCGACTTCATTCTGAAATTGCTGGGACAAGCCCAAGTAACGCTCCATCAATAGATAGGGGCGCTCCAGGGCCTTTTGCGACCACCAAAGCGTGGCGCCAAGGGCCACGCACACGGCGACTAAAAGGAGGGTGTTGAGATTGGTCAGCAGCTTCAGGCGCATCGCGGGTCTACCAGCGGCAGAATGGTAAGCGCCTGAATTTATTGCGTTTGTGTTACAGGGTTATGACCGAATCGGTCGATTCCGATGAAAAGGTGGCACTTTGCTTTGGTGTCCGCGCAGCTTGCACGCGGTTGCGTCCGGCGTCTTTCGCGCGGTACAGCGCTTCGTCTGCCTGGCTGGCCATCATCAGGCTGTCGGAGTGTTCACACAGTTCCACCACCCCGGCGCTGAACGTGCACCAGAGGTCCTGTGGTTGAGCCGGGTAGTGAATCTCGGCAAAACGTCGACGGATTTCGTCGAGCACTTTGTGGGCCGATTCGAGATCGGTGTCCGGCATGACGATCGCGAACTCTTCACCGCCGTAACGGCCGATGAAATCGGTCTTGCGCAAGCGTTGCTTGAGAAACAGCGCCAGGCTCTTGATCACCCGATCGCCCATGGGGTGGCCGTGGCTGTCGTTGACTCGTTTGAAGTGGTCGATGTCGAGCATCGCAAAGCTCAGCGGCTTGCTCTCGCGGCGGGCGCGGAAGCTGCAGTCTTCGAGCAATTGCAGAATGTGCGTGTGGTTGTACAGCCCGGTAAGGCTGTCGCGGACCATCCGCGCTTTCAGATTGCGCGCCCGCGCCGCGCGGTTGCGCACGGTGGTGATCAGGTGCCGGGGCTTGATCGGTTTGGTCAGGAAGTCGTCGCCGCCCTCGCTCATCGCGTCGAGCTGTTTGTCCAGATCGTCCTCGGCCGACAGGTAAATGATCGGCACGCTGACGTAGCGGTCGTTGTGGCGGATCACTTTGGCCAGTTCAGTACCGGTGCAGGCCGGCATGTACATGTCGAGGATGATCAGGTCTGGCTGGAAGTCCGCGAGCTCGGCCATGGCCTGGATCGGCTCGATCAAGGTCCGCGTGACGATCCCGGCGCTATTGAGCAGGCGCTCGGTGTGCAAGGCCTGGGCGCGGGAGTCGTCGATGATCAGCACTTTATAAGGTTCGTACTGGGCGACGCAGGTCAGGACTTCGATTTTCTCCAGCAAGCTCGAGGCTTCGAGGGTGCCGGTCAGGAACTCCTGGCCACCGGCACGCACGGCGGCGAGGCGGGTAGGGGTATCGGTTTCGTGCAGGCTGAAGAATAACAGCGGCAATTGATGATCGAGGCCTTCCTGGGCTTCGGCGGCCAGTTTCAGGCCGATGCCGGCGCCACTGAAGTCCACGTCCATGACGATCGCCGCGGGCAAGCGCTCGACCATCGAAGAGCGGAACGCCGCAACGCTGTCGAGGGCTTGAGCGCTGAGACCAAAAAATTCCAGCTGCTTGGCCAGGCGCTCGGCGCGGTCGTAATCCTGCAGCATCACGTAAATCGGCTTGCGCAGCGGCGGCAGAAAGGTCTGGTCCAACTGATCGCCATGGCGCAAGCCGGTGCGTGACAGGCGTTGCATCAAACGATTGAGGTCAGTGATCAGTCCGCTGCTCAGGCGTCCGCGATTGGCGTCGACAGCCTCCAGCGACTGACCGATGTGGCGTGCCAGCTGCGAGTGTTCAGGTTGTTCGAAACGTTCGGCGAAACGCAGCAGGCGCAGGTTGGCCTCGCTCAGTTCCGATAAGTCGGTGGTGGACCACTCGCTGCATTGCAGGCGCTGCCATATCTCAAGAATTTGACGTGCCTGATGAATTACCCGCTGGGCAAAGTGGTGCTTGAGGCGCTCACGGCTGGGGTCTTCTGGCTCGGTCATATCCTGACTACTAGTTAGGGTGCATGCTGAGATCGACTGGTGGCTCTATGCTAGCACCTCTTTTCCATCGCATGAGTGTCGTGCGTCAATTAACTGCAAAGCGACCTTATTCAGTTAGTGACCGACTGGTCGCATAGGATCGAAGCTGTGCTTCATTTATAGTGGCCGTCGATCGTGGACATTGTGCGGGTAGTGTTAACGCAGGATTTAATGCGCGGCAAACGAGGCACGATGAGATAGGGTTGTGGTCGAACCGATGAACTCAAGTGATTGAAAGGATATCGCCATGCTGGACTGGAAGAACCGCGCGGGCAGCGCGCCTGAACGTGCCGCTGAACCGAAATCGGCCACCCGCAGTTACTTGGGTGGCCTGTTGTTCAGCCGGGCGCTGGCCACTCTGATTGCCATTTACTTGCTGGTGGCTATTGCGCTGGGCTGGTACTGGAGCCAGGAACCTGCGCTGTTCCCGGTTCAGCAGAATGCTCAAATAGCCGCCGAGAAAGAAGGCAAGCAAATGGTCATCGGCTACACCACGGTCGAAACCCTCAAGACCGTCGCCGGTACTTTGCTGACCAAACCGGGTGGCTATATTTCCAACGACCGTTTCCCGCCGGGCCTGTGGATGGATAACACGCCGAGCTGGGAATATGGCGTGCTGGTCCAGGTCCGTGACCTGAGTCGTGCGCTGCGTAAAGACTTCGCTCGTTCCCAGTCGCAGTCCACCGAAGACGCTGACCTGGCCAAGGCCGAGCCGCGCTTCAACTTCGACAACAAGAGCTGGGTGCTGCCTTCCAGTGAGTCCGAATACCAGGAAGGCATCAACTCCCTGAGCCGTTATCAGGCGCGCCTGTCCGACCCAAGTCAGAAAAGCGCGCTGTTCTATGCCCGCGCCGACAACCTGAACAACTGGCTGGGCGATGTCGGTACCCGTTTGGGTTCGCTGTCGCAACGGCTGTCGGCCAGCGTTGGCCGGGTCAAGCTCAACACGGCGCTGAAAACCGAAGTCATCGCTCCGGGTCAGGTGCCGCAGGTTGACGAAGAAATCGTTGAAACCCCGTGGATGCAGATCGATAACGTGTTCTACGAAGCTCGCGGTCAGGCCTGGGCCTTGTCCCATCTGCTGCGTGCCATCGAAGTCGACTTCGCCGATGTGCTGGCCAAGAAGAACGCCACGGTCAGCGTGCGTCAGATCATTCGTGAACTGGAAGCCTCGCAGGAACCGGTCTGGAGTCCTATGATCCTTAATGGCAGCGGCTTCGGGGTGCTGGCCAACCATTCGCTGGTCATGGCCAACTACATCTCCCGGGCCAACGCCGCAGTGATCGATTTGCGTCAATTGCTCAATCAGGGCTAAGTCATGGTCGATAGCGCCAGAGAGGTCGCGCACCGCGCGGCCTCGGATGCCGAACAGATCGCCTGGGTTGACGAGCAGGACAACCTGCTCGGCGCCCTGGTCCGCTCCGACCTGCGTGAACGCGGGCTGATCGGGCGCGGCACTTACATCATGCTGTTCAATTCCGCCGGTGAACTCTGCGTGCATCGACGCACGCTGAGCAAAGCCATTTATCCAGGTTTCTGGGACGTGGCGGCGGGGGGCATGGTACTAGCGACCGAAACCTACGCCGAATCGGCTGCCCGCGAGCTGGAAGAAGAGCTGGGCGTGAGCGGTGTGGAACTGACCGCCCATGACCACTTTTTCTTCGAAGACACCGGCAATCGACTCTGGTGCTCGGCGTTTTCGGCGGTGTGGGACGGCCCGTTGATCCTGCAACCGGAAGAGGTGCTGGAAGCGCGCTTTATCCCCGTTGATCAGGTCCTGCTGGAAATCCAGCAAAAGCCTTATTGCCCGGACTCTCTGGCCGCATTGAAGCGGTATCTTGGTTCTCGGGCGAATGACGTCGCAAAAGAGGCATAAATTGGCGCCGATTGGCTCTTAGCAAGTCGGCTTTTTGCCGTTACACTGCGCGACCTTTTCAAGCTGAACCGGCAATGCTTGTTGTAGGAGCTGCCGCAGGCTGCGATCTTTTGACTTTGCTTTTGAGTCAAAATCAAAAGATCGCAGCCTCGTTGCACTCGACAGCTCCTACAGAGGATTTTCTGGTTCAGTAGCGCTGCCCCTGCCTGAGTGGGGCTTCGCGGTCGATGCCAAGTGCTGCGACCAGTCTTTGTCCTCCCAAGAGGATTGCCGGTGGCCAAAAAAGCCGCATCCTTCGCCGCCCTTGGTGGCCTGGTATTTTCCACCGACGCAGGTCGTCATTGCCCGGATTGCAGTAAACCGGTGGATGCCTGCATCTGCAAACAGACCGTTATCCCGGCCGGCGACGGCATCGCTCGCGTGCGTCGCGAAAGCAAGGGGCGTGGCGGCAAGACGGTGACCACCATCACCGGCGTGCCGTTGGCCGAAGACGCACTCAAGGACCTGGCGACCACGTTGAAGAAACGTTGCGGGACCGGTGGTGCGTTGAAAGACGGAATCATTGAAATCCAGGGCGATCATGTCGAGCTACTCTTGGCCGAGCTGATCAAACACGGTTTCAAAGCGAAGAAGTCCGGCGGCTAGCAGCCTCTGTGAAAACCACCCTCGGCTTGATCCAGTCCTGACAGCAGGTCTGGCGTCGTCTACATGGTTTTCACAGAGCCTGTTCTGACCGGTTTCTAAACTCACTGCGGTCAGCGAGGTCTATCCCCTCGTTGACGAACCGTCATTTTCATTCTTTAGACTGCGCCGGCCTGAACCCAGGCGACGCTCTATGACTTCTTTATAGGGGACTTCAATGTCCGTACGACGCACACGCAAAGACGATGGCAGCCAATGGACAGTTGCGGACAGCCGCAGTGTTTACGGGATTCGCCATTGGGGGGCCGGGTACTTCGCGATCAATGACGCCGGTCGCGTCGAAGTTCGTCCGAACGGTCCGACCAGTTCGCCTATCGACCTGTTCGAGCAAGTCGACCAGCTGCGTAAAAGCGGCCTGTCCTTGCCGCTGCTGGTGCGTTTCCCTGACATTCTGCAAGACCGCGTGCGTCAGCTGACCGGCGCGTTCGACGCCAACATCGAGCGTCTGGAATACCAGAGCAAGTACACCGCGCTGTACCCGATCAAGGTTAACCAGCAAGAAGCGGTGATCGAGAACATCATTGCGACCCAGGACGTGTCCATTGGTCTTGAAGCCGGCTCCAAGCCTGAGCTGCTGGCCGTGCTGGCCCTGGCGCCGAAGGGCGGCACCATCGTCTGCAACGGCTACAAGGACCGCGAATTCATTCGTCTGGCGCTGATGGGCCAAAAGCTCGGCCACAACGTGTTCATCGTGATCGAGAAAGAATCCGAAGTCGGCCTGGTGATCGAAGAAGCCGCCTCGCTCAAGGTCAAGCCTCAGGTTGGTTTGCGCGTGCGTCTGTCGTCCCTGGCGTCGAGCAAATGGGCCGACACCGGTGGCGAGAAATCCAAGTTCGGTCTGTCGGCGGCGCAACTGCTGTCGGTGGTCGAGCGTTTCCGCGCGGCGGGCCTGGATCAGGGCATTCGCCTGTTGCACTTCCACATGGGCTCGCAGATCGCCAACCTGGCGGACTACCAGCACGGTTTCAAGGAAGCGATTCGTTACTACGGCGAACTGCGCAACCTGGGCCTGCCGGTAGATCACATCGACGTCGGTGGCGGTTTGGGCGTGGACTACGACGGTACGCACTCGCGCAACGCCAGCTCGATCAACTACGACATGGACGATTACGCCGGTGTCGTGGTCGGGATGCTCAAGGAATTCTGCGACGCGCAGAACCTGCCGCACCCGAACATCTTCTCCGAAAGCGGCCGTTCCCTGACCGCTCACCACGCGATGCTCGTGGTGCAAGTGACCGACGTCGAGAAGCACAACGACGACGTGCCGCAGATCGATAACAAGGAAGAACTGCCGGAAACCGTGCAGTGGCTGGTTGACCTGCTGGGCCCGACCGACATCGAGATGGTTACCGAAACCTACTGGCGCGCCACTCACTACATGAGCGACATCGCGACCCAGTACGCCGATGGCAAGTTGACCCTGGCCGAGAAAGCCCTGGCCGAGCAATGCTACTTCGCGGTGTGCCGTCGCCTGCACAACTCGTTGAAGGCTCGTCAGCGTTCGCACCGTCAGGTGCTCGACGAACTCAACGACAAGCTGGCCGACAAGTACATCTGCAACTTCTCGGTATTCCAGAGCCTGCCGGACACTTGGGCCATCGGCCAGGTCCTGCCGATCCTGCCGCTGCACCGTCTCGACGAAGAGCCGCTGCGCCGTGCCGTGCTGCAAGACCTGACTTGCGACTCCGACGGCAAGATCAAGCAATACGTCGACGAGCAGAGCATCGAAACCAGCCTGCCGGTTCACGGTTTGAACGACGGTGAAGACTACCTGCTGGGTATCTTCCTGGTCGGCGCCTACCAGGAAATTCTCGGCGACATGCACAACCTGTTCGGTGACACCGACTCGGTGAACATCTATCAGAACGCTGATGGCAGCGTGTACCACGCGGGTATCGAAACCCACGACACTATCGAAGACATGCTGCGTTACGTGCACTTGTCGCCGGAAGAGTTGATGACCCACTACCGCGACAAATGCGCCAGTGCCCGCATCACCGCCGCCGAGCGTACCCAATTCCTCGACGCGCTGCGTCTGGGTCTGACCCGTTCCTCTTACCTGTCTTCTTGAGGTAAGGCACCGCTCTCATCAGGTTGTCTGAAAATGTTCCGCACGTAGCGGAAATTTCAGATGACTTGGTGGGATGCCTCTCTGATTTCACGCGAAATGACTTACATTCTTGACCATCCAAGCGATGTGGTCTTCTTTTCGCGTAGGTCATTTCCTAAGTTGTACTTCGGCACTCTACTCGGCCAACTCTCTCGGAGAGAATCCCCGACCGCCCCTCCTGTAGAGAATCGCCGATGTTCAATCCAGTCAACGAGCCGTCATTTCGTCTGGATGTAGAGGGTCTGCCCGACCCCTTTGAGGTCTTGGCCTTTACCGGTAGAGAAGCCATCAGCGAGCCTTTTGTGTTCGACGTGGATCTGCTGATCGATGACCCGACACTCGACCTTGCAAGCCTGCTGTACCGTCCGGCCTTTTTGCATGTCGGGCCTGCGGGAAACGGCTTCCACGGACAATTGCATGAACTCGTCCAGCGTGACCATGACTTGGCTGTCAGGCTCTGTCGCGTACGTCTGGGGCCGAAGCTGGCGTGCCTTTCCCTGCGCTTCAGTCAGCGAATTTTCAGTGCGCGCTCGGTGCCGCAAATCCTCAGTCAGGTGCTCAAGGAGCACGGTATTGCCGGCAAGAGTCGGCGCTTTGAGCTGAGTGGCGATTACCCTGCCCGTAAATTCTGTACGCAGTACCGGGAATCAGACCTGCAATTTATCCAGCGTCTGTGTGCCCAGGAACGGCTTCACTACCACTTCGAACACGGCGAGCGCGGGCATTGCGTGGTTTTCGGCGATGGTCAGGGGCGCTTTCGTTTCGGCGAGAGCGCGGTCTTCCAGGCCGAGAGCGAGCAATCGGCCGTGCGTCAGTTCAAGCTTCTGGGGTGCGCAGGGCAACGAACCGCGCCGATCGCCGAAGGTCGGACGGACCTGACGGCGCTGCGCAGCGGTCAGTTGATGCCGCTGTCCGGTCATCCGATTGCCGACTGGAATCATCTCTGGCTGCTGACCCATGTGGAGCATCAGGGCCGCCAGGATTCAACGGCGTCCTACAGCAACCAGATCCGCGCGATTCACTGGCAGGTGCCTTTTGTAGCGCCTCATTGCGCAGTGACACCCAGGATGCACAGCCTGCAACGGGCCTGGGTGGTCAACATTGATGAGTCATGCCCCGATCCGTCCAGACCGGTTGCCGTGCAATTTGACTGGCTCTATCAGGGCGAGGGCGCGGTGCCCAGCCACAGTTGGCTGCCGGTGGCCGCTGAACTGGGCGACGCGGCAGTCACGCAGTTGAGTGAGGGCGTCGAGGTGGTGGTGAGTTTTATCGAGGGGGATCCGGATCAGCCACTGATTACCGGGTTTCTTCACGTCCCTTCGTCCGTTGAAGAGGCTGAGGAGGTCGACCCTCCGCGCACATCCGCGACAGATGATGTCGAGGGCTTGCTGGCGCTTCTGCAATCGAGCGAACCATTGATGCTGCTATGTCTGCTGCCCGGTGGCGGCAGTTTCAACCATTGCACGCAGACCCTCTGCACCTGCCGGGCGGCGAAGCGGTTTGGCCAGAGCAGTTCGGCATGAACGTCGCGACCCCGCAATGGCTATTGCTGGACGTACCGGGTGCGCCACAGGCGGGGGCGATGCTGCAACAGCAGTTTGCGCATGCCCGGTGGTTCTGGTTGTTCGAAGGCACTGAGTGGCATGCGTTGCGTGAACACGGCCCGGCCCTGATCGACCTTCGGACATGCCCAATGCTGGCCGGGTTGTGCCACAGCGAAGTGCCCCTCTGGCGCGGCTTGCTGATGGCCAGCGAGGCGCCTTCGCCTCTGTTGCTGGAGCATTTGCGTCGCATGCTCACGGTCACGCTCGGTCTGCATCACCGAGCCTTGTTGAGTTACTACAACCCGCAAACGGCCAGTTATTTGTTCGATGCCTGCGATGCGCAGGAGCTGAGTCGCTGGCTGGGTCCCATCAGCCATTTGCGTTGGTTCGGCGGGACGTGGGCCGACCGCGCGATCGGCAGTCAGGGCTGGCAGCAGTTGGTCAATCCGGGGCTTGCCGTCAGCCCGTTGGCGATTGAAGAAAACCTCAGTCCTCGTCAGCAGGAAAAACTGCAAACCTGCCTGCTGGAGCAGCATGCCTGGCACTGGAGTCGATCCACCGGGACTGACTACAACACGTTGTGGTCCCACGTGCAGGAAGGGCTGGCGCTGGATTTTACCGAGCGCCCGGTACTCGATGACTGGTTATGGCTACGCTTGCAGTACCCCGGCGCTTTGCCTGGGCACGCATTGCCGGGGCTCACCCAGCAGGAGCGTCTCGATAGCCTGCGCAACCGGTGGCAGAACGATCAGCCCTGAGCACGAGGTTCAACATCGATGGCGAGCACCACACGGCGGTTGTTCAGCCTGATGATCGGCGGCGTAATGCTGGCTGTGATGACGGCGTGCTCGCCGCTGAAGTTGCTCAATGCGCTGACCCCCGACGCAACCTGCGACAAGACCGAGGGCATTACCTATGGCCCTGATCCGCGGCAAAAACTCGATGTGTATGTGCCGCGCCCTTCCATGAAAAACGCCCCGGTGGTGGTGTTTTTCTACGGCGGCAGCTGGAACAGCGGTTCACGCAGCGATTACGCTTTTGTCGGCGAGGCCTTGGCGTCCCGGGGAATTATTGCGGTGCTGGCGGACTATCGGTTGTATCCGCAGGTGCGTTATCCGCTGTTCCTTGAAGATGGCGCCCGGGCCGTGGCCTGGACCCATGAACACATTCGTCAATATTCCGGAAACCCGCAGCGGTTGTACCTGATGGGCCACAGTTCCGGGGCCTACAACGTCGCGATGCTGGCGCTGGACCCCGGGTTGCTGGGGGCGGTGGGCCTGTCGCCGCACAACCTCAGCGGCTGGATCGGCCTGGCCGGGCCTTATGATTTTCTGCCGATCAAGAATCCGCAGGTGCGCCCGGTGTTTTTCTGGCCGGATTCACCACCCCGGTCACAGCCGATCAATCATGTCAGTCGTGGCGCGCCGCCGGCCTTGTTGATCGCGGCGAGCGACGATGAGCTGGTCAACCCGGCGCGTAACACCGGTGGTCTGGCGCGCAAACTGCGCGAGGCGGGCGTGCCGGTGCAGGACCTGTATTTCTCGCGCACCAGCCACGCCACGTTGGTGGCGACACTGTCCCGGCCGATGCGCGGTTTGGCGCCGGTGCTGGATGTGGTCACGGCCTTCGTCAAAGCCACGCCGACTCAGTGAGCTTTGCCTGCGAACCAGCCGTCGTTTTTGTGCAGGTACCAGGCAAACGCGCCGAGTGTCAGGCTGCGCAGCAACATGAACAGTAGAAAGGTTATCCACAGGCCATGGTTGCCCAAACCTTGCAGCGCCCAAGCGAACGGCAGCAACAAAATCACCGTCAGTAGCATGCCGTTGCGCATTTCCCGGGCACGGGTGGCACCGATAAACAACCCGTCGAGCAGGTAACTCCAGACCGCGATCAGCGGCAGCGCGGCGAGGTAGGGCAGGTAGATGAACGCCGTGTCGCGCACGCTCTGAATGTTGGTCTGCATCTCGATAAACAGATGCCCGGCGAACAGGAACAACACAGCAAAGCCCAGACTCGCCAGCAACGACCAACCGCAGGCCACCACCAATGAGCGGCGCAGGGCCTCTCGATCACGAGCACCAATGGCATGCCCACAAAGGGCTTCCACCGCGTGGGCCAGGCCGTCCAGCGCATGGGCGGTCAGCAGCAGTCCATTGAGCAGCAGCGCGTTGGCGGCGACGGTGGCATCACCCAGTCGCGCGCCTTGCACGGTGATCAGGAAAAACACCGATTGCAGCGCCAGGCTGCGGATGAAAATGTCGCGGTTGACCGCCAATAGCGGTCGCCAGCTCTGCCACAGCGCCAGCGCTGCCCAGGCGATGTGGCCGGGATAGGCGCGCAGGGCATTGCGGGTCATCAGCAGGCCGATCAGCGCGCCGGTCCACTCGGCGATGACCGACGCCCGGGCCGCACCGACCACCCCCCACTCCAGTCCGAGGACGAACCACAGGTTCAGCGCGATATTCACCAGGTTGGTGCTCAGCAGAATGGCCAGCGGCGCCCGGGCGTTCTGAGTGCCGAGGAACCAGCCGACCAGCGCATAACTGGCCAGCGCCGCCGGCAGACCGAACAGGCGCGTATGGAAAAACTCGCGGGTCAGCTGATCCAGCTCCGCCGACGGCTGCATGAAATGCAGCGCAACCCCGCTCAACGGCACACCCAGTGTTCCCAGGACAATGGCCAGGCCCATGGCCAACAACAAACCCTGCAGCAAAATCTGCCGCAAGGCCGCGCCGTCCCCACGCCCGGCGGCCTGTGCGGCGAACCCGGTGGTGCCCATGCGCAGAAAACCCATGGCCCAGGCGAGAAAGGTATACAGGCTGGCCCCGACCGCGACGGCGCCCAACTGATGGGCGTGGGGCAAGTGGCCGATGACGGTACTGTCGACCAATGCCACCAGCGGTACGGAAATGTTCGAGAGAATCATCGGCGCGGCGAGCGCCCAGACTCGACGATGGGTAGGGCGGTCGCGCCAGTCGGCGATCAGGTTGGACATGCAGGCTCCTTGGGGGAGCGGCATTGTAGCGACACATTTAATCCAATGTGGGAGCGAGCCTGCTCGCGAAAACGGACTGTCAGTCACATAAATACTGGATGTGCTGCCGCCTTCGCGAGCAGGCTCGCTCCCACAGGGGTGGGATGGGTGGGATGGGTGGTATTAGTGGATTATCCAGCTCAACAGCCAAAGCCCCAGCAGCATCCAGATAATCCCCATGATGATCGACGCATTCATGAACGCCCGAATCGCCGACCACAACAGCATCAGCCCCAAAACCAGCGCAATGATGCTGATGATCGACGCGTCCATGCCCAGCGCACGGGACAGCCCTTCGACAAAGTTGCTGCCCGCGTGGCTCAACAGATTGAACAAGCCGCTGAGGCCGTCAACGATGAAACGGATAACCGAACCGAGTGCCTGGCCGAGCCATTCGAAAAAACTTTCTACCTGCATGTAGTGAACGTCCTTGATGAAAGTGGTGGCGTGGTTGCCGGACTTGAGCCTTGGGCTATCGAGCAGGGTGCCGAGTTCCCGTAGGAGCTGCCGCAGGCTGCGATCTTTTGATTATGGTGCAAAGATCCGCGCCGCACCGAGACGCTTGCCTTCCCCCGTCATCCCCCCGAAGCTATACGCCTTCAGGAGAGCCCGATGAACCTTGTTGAACTGACCGAACGCCTGCACGCCATCCGTGACCGCAATGACTGGCGGCAATTTCACAGCCCGAAAAACCTGGCCATGGCCGCGAGCGTGGAAATGTCCGAGCTGGTGGAGATTTTCCAGTGGCTGACCGAAGACCAGTCGCGCCAGTTGCCGGCGGACACACTGGCCCATGCCGGGCAGGAAATCGGCGACATCGTGCTCTATCTACTGCTGCTGTGCAGCGAGTTGGGGTTGGACATGAATGAAGTGGTGCGCAGCAAACTCGCAGACAGCGAACGGAGGTTCAGCTGATGAGCGACCGTCATTTCGATCAATTGGCGACCCGCTTCGCCGAAAAAATCTACGGCGGTGCCAAAGGCGCGATCCGTCTGGCGGTGCTTCAGGCCGACCTGGCCGAAACCCTGCCGGACCGGCCGTTGCGCGTACTGGACATCGGCGCCGGCCTGGGCCACATGTCGTTGTGGCTGGCCCAGCGTGGTCATGAGGTCACGCTGGCCGAACCCGCCGAGCCGATGCTCGAAGGCGCCCGCCAACGCTTTGCCGACGCCGGGCAAACAGCGACGTTCATTCAGGCGCCGTGGCAGGATCTGCTCGGCCAACTCACCGAGCCCTACGACCTGGTGCTGTGCCACGCGGTGCTGGAATGGCTGGCCGAACCTCACGCGATCCTGCCGGTACTGCATCAATTGACCAAACCAGATGGCTGGTTGTCCCTGGCCTTCTACAACCGCGATGCGTTGATCTATCGCAACCTGCTCAAAGGCCACTTCCGCAAGATGCGCAAGAACGACATGGCCGGCGAAAAGCAAAGCCTCACTCCGCAGCAGCCCCTTGATCCACGGGAACTGGCGGCGCAACTTGAAGGAATGTGGCAGGTCGAAACCCAGAGCGGGGTGCGGGTTTTTCACGACTACATGCCAGTGGAATTCCAGGCTCGCGCCGAACTGGTGGACTTGCTGGAAATGGAACTGGCCCACCGTCGTCACCCAAGCTTTGCCGGGCTTGGGCGCTACTTGCACTGGATCTGTCGGCCGGTCTGATCGGAGCGCGAAATGAACAGTCGTTCGGGGTTATTGGTGGTCTGTCTCGGGTTGGCGGCCTGCCAGGGCAGTAACCCTTATGTGGCGTCATCCACCCCCTTGCCCCCCGCGCCGCCTCAGGCGGCCAACACCTTTGACCGCAGCGCCTACCCGGCCGCGCCGCGCGACTACGGGCGTTACCGCAGCTGGGCCTGGCTCAACGGGCAGCTGCCGCCGGGCAGCGCCTGGGCGGATTCGGCGCAGGTCGCCGAAGCCGTCAGCAATGCGCTCGATCAACGTGGCTTGCGCCCGCTGCACGATAACCGCCCGGCCGACCTGTTTGTCAGCGCCGACCTGCACCTGGAAACCCGCCTGCGTCAGGTTCGGGACGACTATGGTTATTACGGCGGCGGTTATGGCGGTTACAACCGCTACGGCAGCGGTTACGGGATGTACAACACCGTGCCGATCATTCGGACTTATCAGGAACAGGTCGTGGTGGTGCGGGTTGATTTGTTTGACGCTCACAGCGGTCAACCGGTGTGGAGTGCCAGCGCCGAAACCAGCAATCGCGGCAGCCAGAGTGAGCGTGCCGATGCGATACGGGAGGCTGTAGAAAAGGCGATGTCGGCGTATCCTCCTAGTTAGCTTCTGTCGTTAAGAAGCATTGCGCAGGTTCACGTCTTCAACCGGAGAACTACCATGTTCCGCCGTCTCGTTTTACTGGCTGTGGCCGTGCTGCTCAGTGCCTGCGCTGGCAACCAGGTCAATCATGACTTCGATGCCAGCCGCGACTTCGCCGCCTATCGCAGCTGGAGCTGGAAAGAACCCGCCCTGCAATATCGGCCCGATGACCCACGGATCAAGAGCGACCTGACTGAGCAACGCATCCGCCAATCGGTAACCGATCAGCTGGATCAACGTGGCCTGCGTCCGGCTGCGGGTGGCCAAAAGGGCGATTTGAGCGTGCAGACCTATCTGATCGTCGAACAGCGTCAGCAACAAGTCACCACCAACTACGGCGGCACTTGGGGTAATCCATGGAACGGCTACTGGGGCGGCCCGATGTACAACGAAACCCGTAATGTCAGCTACAAAGTGGCGATCATCCAGATCGACCTGCTTGATGGCAAGGACGGCAAACTGGTGTGGCGCGGCAGTGACGAGCAGATACTCAGCCGCACACCGAACCCGTCGGATCGCAGCACGGCGATACGCGAAACAGTCGGGCGAATTCTCGCCAACTATCCACCGAAATAAACAGCTGGAAGATCTTTTGCTTGTGATCTGCGAGCAGCCCGGGAAAGCGCCAACTACACTGCTGTTCACCCATGGAGGTAGTCCTCGGCTGTGCACCGGCAAAGGAGTGCGCGATGTCTCCCCGTTTGCAGTTTCGCAGCCCGTCCCGGCAACGGGGGGCGATCGGTTTGATGGCGGCGCTGACATTGGGCATGGCTCTGGTGTTCTTGCTGATCGTGGTCGACAGCGGTCGTTTGTACCTGGAAAAACGTGACCTGCAACGCGTAGCAGATATGGCCGCACTCGAAGCCTCCACCCGAAGTGGTGATTGCGCCGCTGGCAACACCGCCACCGTCTATGCCACCGCCAGCGCAAACCGTAACGGCTTTACCCTTCCTGACCCCACTCGCAATCTGTTGGTCGCTTGCGGTGCCTTGACCCTGGATGCCAATAACCTTCGAGTATTTGGCGCCGACCCGAGCAAGAGCGAAGCCATTCGGGTGATCGCCAGCCATTCGGTCCAACAGAGTTTCGCCGGCGGTGTCGGCGCCCTGTTCGGTGGCGCTCCACGCGCGGCGACCATCAACCTGACGGCCAGCGCTGTCGCCGCATTACCGCCACCGCAGGCTTCGCTGACCCTGCGCAGCACGACGCTGAGCGTCGACACCAGCAAATCGGCCACGCTCAACGCGCTGTTCGGTGGTTTGCTCGGGGGCAACCTGAACATCAACGCAGCAGGCTGGAACGGACTGGTGAACACCAACATCAGCCTGCTCGGTTACCTCGATCGATTGAAGGTCGACCTCAACTTCAGCGCTGCCGGGTATGACCAGGTATTGGGCAATACGATTGCCGTCAGCCAGCTGATTCAGACCGCCGTCAATGTACTGGACCCCGGCGGCACACTCGGTGCGACCGCAACCATCGCCAGTCTTCAAGCGCTGAAGGTCGCGGCAGGTGCAACCACTGTCGTACTCGGCAACGTGCTGCACGTCGAGGCTGGCAGCACCGTGACGGCGCTGGGGACCAACCTGAAAGTGTTCGACCTGATCGAAGCAGTCGTGCAACTGGCCAACAAGAAAAACGGCCTGGTGGCGACCCTGCCGATCAACCTCGCGGGGCTCGCGCAAATCACTGCTCGGGTGCAGGTGCTGGAGCCTCCGCAGCTGTCGGCCATCGGCAATCCGAAAAACGCCGCGCTCGCGCCGTTGGGGCCCAACCGGATCTATGTGAAAACCGCTCAGGTTCGTACATTGCTGTCGATCGACTTGCCCATTCTGAGTGCGATTCAACCCTTGCTCGAGGCGGCGGCGGATCTTGCCGGACCGTTGACCAATATCTTGAACGCCTTGCTGAATCTCAATCTGGTCGGTGTCATTGACTCACTGACTTGCGCGCTCGGCGCGGCCTGTGAAACACCCTCGATCGTGCCACTTTCCACTACCGTAAAGCTCGATGTCGCACTGGACGTCGCGAGCGCCGCCAGTTACGTCACCGCCTACAGTTGCGTCAGCACCACCAACAAATCCCTGACCACCAATACCAGCACTTCACTGGTGACGCTGAAAATCGGCAAGATCGATCCGAACACGACTTTCGGCAGCAACACCACGCCGCCCGCCGTGGTGGTACAGCCGTTGAAGGTGATCGATATCGGGGTGAAAACCTGTCGCCGGTTCCTGATCCTTCCCGTCAGTTGTGACCCGCGGATCCCAAGCGTCGGCGGCGGCATCGATATCATGGCCGACACCACCGTGGCACAGAGCGCCAACATGCCGCACGTCTATTCCGCACCGCCGGCCACCAGCCTGCCGGAGATCAACCAGCCACCGTTCTACTATTCCTATTCCACCAGCAATATCGTCAGCAGCCTTACCGACACGGCGACCAATATCAAGGTCAACATGTACGGCCCGACGGGCAGTCTGGTCGGTGGTCTGGGGGCGATCCTCAGCACTGTCACGACATTGCTGGTCAACGTGATCAACAGCGTGCTCAGCCCATTACTCGACACCTTGATCAACACACTGCTGCTCAGCCTGGGGATCGATCTGAACAAGGTCGATGTCGGCGCCAACCTCAGTTGTCACTCAGGACGAGCGACGCTGGCAATCTGATCGTCGGCGGCAATCGGCAGTTCGATGCAAAACCGTGCGCCTTCGACCGAGTTTCTAACGCTCAGTTTTCCGCCCATGTTCTCGACGATGCCATAACTCACCGACAACCCGAGCCCGGTGCCGACACCCACGGGTTTGGTGGTGAAGAACGGCTCGAAGATCCGCTCCAGCAACCGCGGATCGATACCGCCGCCGTTGTCCTCGACCCACAGCCGCACCGAATACGCATCACGTTCGGCGTACACCGAGATCCACGGTTTGAACTCGCGGTCGGCCTCGCGTTTGCCGAGCAACGCATCCCGAGCGTTGACCATCAGATTGATCAACACCTGTTCGAGCTGATCGACGTAACCGCGCACTTGCACGTCAAACCCGGTCTCGTTGACCCGCAGATCGACCCCTTTGCCGCGCATCCCTTCGGCCAGCAGCGACAGCGTACCTTCGATGGCTTGCGCCGGATTAAACGGATGCTGCTCGATCTCCGAGCGGCGGCCAAATACCCGCATGTGATCCACCACCCGCGCGGCGCGCTGGACCTGTGCATCGATGCGGTTGAGCTTGTCGGTCAGGTAGTCGATTTGCGCATCACCGTTGCTCAGACGCTTGAGCACGTTGACGATGGCCATGCGCATCACATTCAACGGTTGATTGATTTCGTGGGCCAGCCCTGTGGCCATTTCACCGAGGGTGGCCATTTTTGCACTTTGGGTGAGCTGCTGCTGGGCGCGACGGACCTCGGTGTTGTCGCGCCCCACGGCCTGAATCTCCAGTAAATGGCCGTGCTCATCGAACACCCCGCGATCCGACCACACCCACCAGGCATGTTCCCGTCCCGGCAGTTGCAGGTTGATTTCCGCGGTGCTGACCGGGAATTCCGGGCTGAGTCGGCTGAGCCGCTGGAGAAACGCTTCGCGCTGTTCCGGCGACATCCAGCTGCCCAGATTCACCCCGGGCAGTTGCTCGGGCTGGCACTCCAGGTAAGTCGCCAGCGGGCGGTTGCCGAAGGTCAGGGTCAGGTCCGGGCGGTAGCGGCAGATCATCGCCGGAGAGTCTTCCACCAGGATCCGGTAGCGTTCTTCACTCTGTTTCACCTGTTCGGCGGCCAGGGTTGCTTCGGTGACGTCCAGCCACAGGCCGACGGCTTCCACCGGCAAACCAAGGTCGTCGCGCAGTAGCTTGGCTTCATCGAGTAGCCAGTGGTAATCGCCGCGACTGTCGCGCAGCCGATAGCGGGCGCGCACCGAACCTTCACGCAGCAAATGTCGGGTACGTTCGAAATACCGGTCGCGGTCCTCTGGATGCACCCTTTCAACCAAGGCTCCCGCCGCGCAATCAGCCAGTGTCCAGCCGAGCAGCGGCAGTAGGCTGTCACTGAAAAACGTCGGTTGCAGCGCACCTTCGACATAGCGCTGCACGTAGATCACCGCCGGTGAGCTGGCGATCAGGTTGTCCAGTCGGGCATGGGCCGCCGCGGCGTTTTGCTCCTGGTTTTTGATGTCGCTGATGTCGAGCATGAAGCCCACCAACCGCCGGCTTTTACCGATGCCCAGGACCTGACCCTGCAGGCGATACCAGTTCGGCGTTTGTGCCAAACGCACGCACAGCAGCAGCGGGGTGCCGTCGTCTTGCAAGGCTTGCAGACGACTGCTCAGCTCTTCCCGGTCGGCGGGGTGCACCCGATCGAGCCAGTCGTGCAGCGGCAAACGAGCGATCGTAAGGTTCAGGTTACTGGCCAACGACGGCGCCAATTGCACCTCGCGACTGTCGCTGAACACCTCCCACCATCCGGTGCCGAGCAAGGCTTGCAGCGACTCCAGCCGTTCCAGTTGCAGATGGTGCCGGTGCTCGCGCAAGCGCTCAAGCAACGGGCCTGCCAGCGCGGCGGTCAGTTGTAACCAGTCGCGATCATTCAGGTCGGGTGCCTGTTGCTGCACCGGATAAAGGCCACACAGCAACCAGGCGACCACACCCTGAGCATCGTGATAGGGCACTGCGAACCCTTCGGCATTACCGAAGATGCCTTGCAAGCGGGGATGTTCAGCGGGCGTCAGGCATTGCGGCGCAGAGCCGTTCAGACTGTCGAGCCCTGTGCCCAGGCGCTGAGCGTTTTGCCACAGTTGGGGCGCATCGAAGGCCGTGTAATGCTGGTGTATCTGCCAGCCTTTTTCCTGTTCATCGAGTAACGCCACCGCAATGCAGGGCATGTGGAAATGCTGGGCCAGGCCTTGCAACTGTTCCACCAACACCTCGGGCAGGCGCGTCAGGTTGCACCGGCGCAACTGTTCGCCGATCTGCGCTGCGAGTAATTGGCATTGCTCGCGGCTGCGTGATTGCCGGCGATCGAGCAACAAGTCGCCGATGTCCAGCAACTGCAACAACCAGGCATCGGCCAATGGCTGGACCCAGCCACGCAAGTGCAGGGGTTGTCCGTTGAGGCTGTAAAAGTCCAGGTCCAGACTCTGTCCCTGCCAGTCGACCGGCGAGCCTTCAACGGCGAGGCCGCTGTGGGGCATGAGGAAGTCGAGCAGGTGCGGTGTTTGCGCAGCGGGTGTCTGCTGGGCCAGTACATGCCGCAGCGGGCCGGTCAGGTGAATCACTCGACCTTCGGCATCCAGGTGCATCTGTAAACCGACACTTTGCACGCTCAGGGTGTCTGGGGTGTCTACTGGCTGAGGCGGATGGCGATTGAGCAGGCGCCCGAAGAGTTTGTCTGCGGAACTCAAAATTGCAGGCTCGAACTGACGGTGAGGGTGGCCGGCAGATTGGGCACTTGGCCAATTCCCGGCACGTTCAGAAACGGGATGACCTGCTGCAGTTTGCTGGTGGGGTAGTTGATGGTGACCTTCAACACCCCGCCCACGTAGGTGGCGCTGGCGTCGGTGGCGACGTTGAAATTCAGTGCGGCAGGAATCCAGGCCAGCTGTCGGCTCAGTTCTGTCGTGGCAACGGTTTTTACCGCGGTGTCGTATCCGGGGGTGCTCGGATCCAGCGCCACGCTTCGGCGCACCGCTTCGGCAGTCGACTGGGTGAACGATTGCATCAGCAACAGCGGCAAGCTGTAAGTGACGATTCCATAGAACACGGCGAAAAAGATGAGAAACACCAACGCGAATTCAATCGCTACAGCGCCTTTTTGCTTACGGGGGAGGCCTATCTTCATGACTGCGTCTACCCTGATATTCACGACGTGATATCAGCATAGAATCATTCAGCCAAAACGGACGTTTTTTACCGGATGCAGAGCTTTGTATTACTGATCTGGCTGACGCTATGCGCAGCACAGGATGCTCGAGAACGACACATCGCCAATGGCCTGACTCTTGGCGCAGCGGTGTTGGCGCTGGCGTATCTCCTGTGGACGGGCACTACCTGGCTGGGGGCCGAGGCGGTGCAGGGCGGCTGGGCTTTTTTGCTGGCGCTGGCCTTTACCTTGCCCGGTTATGCGCTGAGACGCTTGGGCGCAGGCGATGTGAAATTGATGACCGGCCTGGGACTTGCGACGGACGGCATGCACCTGCTTGGCGTGTTCATCGGTGCCGGATTGGCCAGTGTGCTGTGGCTGCTGCTGGCGCCAAGAGTCTGGCTTCATATGGGGCAAGGGCTTAGAAATCATCTTCGATATCTGGGGCCAGGAATGTCAAAGAAACAGCCCTTTGCACCCTTCGTATTGGTGGGCCTGTTGCTCACACTCGCCTGGTTTCACTAGTCGACTGTTCTATATACAGAGTCGGAAAGTACGTCTACTTTCAATTCAGAAGTTGTACAGCCTGTGGCTGTCAGTAAAGGAACGGTCAACGTTGACCTTGCAGGGAGTCGCACGTGAACAAGCTTTCTTCGGCAGTAAAAATCCTTGTGGTCGACGACCAGCCGTTGATTGCCGCAGAGCTTTGTGAGTTTCTTGAAGGCCGCGGTTACCGTTGCGTTCCTTGCGAGACTGGCAAACAGGCCGTCGAGCGTTTCAATGAAGACGAAGCGATCGGCCTGGTGCTTTGCGATTTGCACATGCCCGGTCTGGACGGGATTCAACTGGTTCAGGAGCTGCAACGGTTATCCGGCAAGCACCGTGTATTTGAAGCGATCATGCTCACTGGGCGCGCGGACAAGCAGGATGTGATCAAGGCTTTGCGGGCCGGGTTTGCCGATTACTACCAGAAGCCGATTAATCTGGGTGAGTTGCTCGAAGGGATTGCGCGTCAGGTAGTGGTTTTGCAGGAACGGCAGAAGAGTGTGCAGTTGGGGCATCTGGATCAGAAGCTGCAGTATTTGGCCGAGTCGATCGATGATCTGTATCAGGACCTGGATAAGGTTCGGCGTGGGCCGCGGTTATCGATTTCCACTGATGAGGATGTCATCGCTGTGGATCGGGTTGAGATTCCGGCGATTTTCAATCACCTATCGCCAAGGCAGTTGGAGGTGGCGCGGTTGGTGGGGAAGGGGCAGACGAATTATCAGATTGCCTGTGAGTTGGGGATTACCGAGAACACGGTGAAGCTTTATGTGTCGCAGGTTTTGCGGTTGACGCATATGCATAATCGGACGCAGTTGGCGCTGGCTTTGTTACCCAGTCATGGATTGCGTCAGGGGGTGACTGCGCATTAGGTTTTTTGTCTTTTTTTACAAGTGCCCGCACCGTTGCTCGCGCAACCGCCTGACAACAGTCGACTCAAACCGGCAATTATTGCTTTCATCGCGATCCCTCTAAGAACCAAAGGCACGGGACAGGGCGGTGAAGCCCGGGCCGGCCAGTACGATCAATAACGCCGGGAAGAGAAACAACATCATCACGACGGACATTTTGGCGGACAGCTTGGAGATGTATTCCTGCAGGCGCGTCAGGCGCCGGTCATCGAGCAATTGCTTGAGGGTCAGCAGGGACTTCATCGCACCGCCCCCCTGATGGATCAACTGCTCAAGGATGACGCAGGTGTCGGTGAACTCGTCGACGGCCAGCAATTGGGTGGCTTTGTGCAGTTCTTCGCCCAGTTCCAGGCCGGAATCGACCCGGGCCAATACCAGACGCAATTCATGGGTCAAGGCCGGCAATAATTGTTTGCCTTCATTGCTCAACACGCGCAGCGACTGCTCCACCGCCATGCCCGATTCGAACAGGATGCGCAGCAGCGGAATGAAGGTGGAAATCTCGATCGCCAGTTGTTTTTGCCGACGCTGTGCGGCAGCGGCCAGCAACCGTTTGGGCAATAGATAGCCGATGCAGGTGGCGAACGCCGGGGCCATCCAGTGATTGTTTGTGTGAGGGAAGAATACGCCCTGGATCAGCAAGGTCAGGGCCAGCGCCAGCACCGGAGCGCCTACCTGGAACGCCGCGAACAGTGAACGTCGCCGGGCGCTGCGCCAGCCGAGACGGTTAAGCAATGCCTGGGTTTCGTTATCCAGGTTGACCGAGCGCTGACCGATTCGGCTGCTGCCCAGCACTTGTAGCCACTGATTTACCCGGTTGTCGCTCGCCAGTTTGCCGTCGAGTCGTTGCGCCACCTGGCGAACCCGCCGACGGTGCTCCAGCAAACCGCTGAGCAGCAACAACGTTGCCCCCAGAAACAGCAATGCGCAGATCAGCAAAGGCACTTTCATACGCTGCGCAACATATGCCAGAGCGCCAGGCTGCCGACCACCTGCAAGCCGAACGCGGACGCGAGCATGATTTGCCCCGAACCGTCGTGCCACATGGCGAGCAAGTAATGAGGGTTGGTCGCGAGGAAATAGCCGGCCAGGCCAATCGGCAAACAGCCCAGGACCCACGCGGTCACCCGGGTTTCACCGGTCATGGCCCTGAGCTGGCGCGCAGCCTGTTCGCGCTCCCGGATCATCTTGATCAGGTTTTCCAGCAATTCGCTGGAATTGCCGCCATAGCGGTGATTGACCTTCAAACCGAGCGCGAACAGGCGAAGTTCGTCTTTCTCATACAGCTCGGCAAGGTCAGCCGCGGCATCCGGCAAGCTGACCCCCAGCTGCACGTTGCGCTGAATCCGCCCCATGGCGTTTTTCAGCGGGTCTTCAGCGGCGTCGATGGCGCCCAGCACCGCATCGGCCAGAGTGCGCCCGGACTTCAGGCTGCGCACGGTGTGATCGAGCATTTGTGGCAGTTGTTCGATCATGCGCTGGAGTCGGCGCTGATAACGCCAATTGACATACAGACGCAGAATCAGCGGCGGCAGCAGTAACAGAACCAGCAAGCCGAACCAGCCACCGGTAGCAAATCCGAGCAAGATGCCAAAGGCCCAGAGCAGCAGCCACCCCCCCAGACGCTTGGAGGGACGCCCAAGGCCGGCCCGCAGAAAGGCCCGGTCCAGACCGACCCAGGAGGTTTTCGTCGGCACCGGCTGCAGTTGCCCCTGGGTCAGGCGTCCCAGTACCCGCTCGGCGCCGGTCTGGCGCAAGCCGCGATAAAACAGGCGGATCGACAGTCCGAGCAAGACCAGGCAAACGAGGATGAGCAGCACCGGTTTGAGCATGCCGTGGCCTTCAGTACGCAGAGGGAGAGAGCGCCAACTCACGGCGCAGTTTGTCGCCGGCGGGGTTGACCGCCTCACGCATGAATCCGAACCCGCTGCGCCGGTCGAACCGGAACAACGTGTTGGTGACATACACGTCCTCACGCAAGCCGATCACCTCCACCACTTCGCTGACGCAGCGGCGGCCGTCGGGCAGGCGCGTCAGCTGGATCACGACGTCCAGTGCGGCGCAGATCATTTGCCGCAAGGTCCGTTCGGCGATGGTACGGCCCGTCAGGCCCACCAATGTCTCCAGGCGCAACAGCGCATCCTGGGCGTTGTTGGCATGCACGGTACTCATGGAACCGTCGTGGCCGGTGTTCATTGCGGTGAGTACGTCTACCACTTCGACGCCACGAATCTCGCCGAGGATGATTCGGTCCGGGCGCATCCGCAGGGCGTTGCGAATCAGGTCACTGGCCTTCACTTCGCCGTGGCCTTCGGCATTCGGCGGTCGGGTTTCCAGGCGCACCACGTGAGGGTGGCCCAGTTGCAGTTCGGCGACGTCTTCGATGGTGACGATTCGCTCGTGAGGGTTGATCAACTGGCTGAGAATGTTCAGCAGCGTGGTTTTGCCAGTGCCGGTACCGCCGCTGATCAGGATGTTGCAGCGCTTGCCCACGGCCTCCTGAATAAAGTCGAAGATTGCCTGATCGATGGTTTGCATCGCCATCAAGTCCGAGCTTTTGAGCATGTCCTTGCGAAATTTACGTATCGACAGGCAGGGGCCATCGAGCGCAATCGGTGGAATGATCGCGTTGACCCGGCTACCGTCGGGCAGTCGTGCGTCGACCATTGGCGACGACTCGTCGAGCCGTCGGCCGAGGGGCGCGAGGATCCGTTGCATGACCCGTTCGACGTGATGCGCATCGATAAAACGCAGGTCGCTTTGATGCAGTATGCCGTCGCGTTCAATGAACACCCGGTGCGGGCCGTTGACCAGAATCTCCGTCACCGCCGGGTCCCGCAGCAGCACTTCCAAGGGGCCGAAACCGGTGAGTTCGTCGACGATTTCTTCGGCCAGACGCTCCATTTCATAGCGGGAAATCGCCAGGTGCAGCCGGGCGATGTACTCGGCAACCTTGTCGATGACGAACTGTGAGAGCACCTGCCGTGAACCCTCCAGCAGGTTTTTGCCGGACTCCTCAATGGCGTCGATGATGTAGCGGTGTAGCACCAGTTTCAGACCTTCGTGGTCAGTGTTGCCAGTGGTGGTGCGTACAGGGGCACCGAAGAGTTTTTCACCGCTCATTGCGCACCCCTCAACCGGTTGAACCAGCCAGACTTGGGTTTGGCCAGGCCCTCGGAACGCTTGGCCAACTGATCGCCGAGGGCGCGCAGGCTTTGAGTCAAGCCTTCGCGGGGGGCCAGTTCAAACAGCGTCACACCTTGGTTCTTGGCGTTGAGCCGCACTTCCGGGCTGTAGACGAGGGTCGCGATGATCTCCATGCCGAAGCTTTTGCTCAGGGTCTCGGAGTCCGGTGCGACGTTGCGCAGGTAGCGATCCACCAGCAGTCTGGCGTGATCGAGCTTCATGCCTTTTTCACGCCACAGGTTGAGTACCGCCAGGTTACGGCGGCAGTCGAGTACGTTCTGATCGGTGTACCACAGCAACTTGTCGCAATGGGTGACGAAGGTGCGTAGCGCTTCGCTGTCCGGCTGCCCAGTCAGGTTCACCACGATGTGCTGGAAGTGTTGGCGCAGGGCGCTGAGCAACATGTACAGCTCGGCGGTGCTGGTGTGTTCCAGCGGCTCATCGTGGTTGGCGTAGGCGAGGATCCGCAACCCGGCGGCGCAGTCGGTGAACGCGCTGTCGATCAGCGTCGCGTCGAGGCGCCGCAAGTGCCTGAGTGCATCGCCGAAGTGGAACGAACTCTCCAGCCCGAGCAAGGCCAGGCTGTCACCGCGTGGCAGGCCCAGGTCCAGCAACAGCGTTTGCTGCCCGCTCTTTTGCACCACTTGCGCCAGGTGCGTGGCGAGCAGCGCGCCATCGGCGTTGATCTGCACACCGTAGAGCACCGTCAGGCTGCCCAGTTGGGTGTTCGGGGCCACGGGCGGCAGGCGTTTGCTCAGCCGTCGCACCAACCCTGCGACTTCACTGGAACGCGAACCATAGGCCACGAAATCCCGTGCACCGGCGCGCATGGCATTGAGCACGAGTTGGTTGTCCATGCCATCGCCCAGCGCGACGATCGCCAGCATCGGTTTGGCTTCCAGGGCACCTTCGATCAGTGCGCTTTGGGCCACCACGTGTTCGCGGTCCAGGCCGATGAACACCAGGCTGGCGAAGGTCACGTCCACCAGCGCCAGCAATTCGTCGAGGCTGCCACTGCCGGCGCTGACCACTTGACCCAACGGGGCGAGGGCACCTTGCAGCCACTCAAGGTCGGTGCTGTTGCGCGTGATCGCGAGGAAGGTCTGGCTCAGGTTCTGGCTCTGGCTCATTGCGATAATCCGCTGCGTTTATCGAAGTTGCAGTTTTCGAGGAAGTACAGGTGATACCAGTTCGGCTCATAGTTGAGCTTGAAACAGGGGCATGGAACGACTGCGCATTTAGATGCGTCCTTGCTCGATTCAGGGGGTTTGTTGGGTGATTTCGTTGCCGCGGATGACTTCCACGCTCGGCTTGCGCGGTGCTGTGCCGCCGTGGATGGCGACAGGTTTGGGTGGGGGCGTCATGGCCAGCTGGCTGAACTGGATCAACTCGCGGTTGGTACTGGCAAGGTTGGCTGATGAATCGCTTTCGCCGGCCCAGTAACGAGCCAGACGTTTTTCATCGGCGCTGCGTACGGCCAGGCGCAACACGCCGGCCTGGGCCGCGAGCATCAACCGACTCAGTAGTTGTTCGGGGACGGCAAGCAAGACGCTGCGGGCGCTGGCGCGCAATTGTTCCTGCCTGAGTTTTTCTTCGTTGCTGCGGGCCGGGCTTGCGGGTTGACCTTCGTTGGTCAACCCCATCTGTTCGCCCACCCCGAGCACCCGCAAGGCCGGCACTACCAGTTGAGCCGACGGCTGAAGGTTGTTGCTGTCCATGCGCAGAAACAGCAGCACATCGACGTAGTCCCCCGGTGTCAGTTGCCCACCGGCATTGATCACTTCATCCACCGCGACGGCGAGGGCGCGTTCATCGGGACGAATCATCCGCGCCAGTCTGCCGCCGGCTTCGAAACTTTCTTCATTGAGCCAGGTGCCGGCACTGAGGGCGCGCCAGGGTGTTCGGCCAATGGCTTGATCGAGGCGGCTCAGGCTGCCGGCCGGGACGGTACGGAGTTTTTCCAGGGTCACGTCGGCGGCGCTGATCGGCATGAACGGTGGCACATCATGCAGCAGCACCACCACCGGTTGGCGGGTGGGGTCGTCCACGGGGGCAGGTGTCTGGGCGATGGGGGCAGGCGTAACAATCCCGGGTTGCACGACAGGCTCGGGAATGGGTTGACGGCTCAGCGTGAGGCCCCAGTAACCGGCAATAATGGCGCCCACCAGAAACAAGCCGGCCAGGCCCAGAGTGATACGACTGTTCATGACGGCTCTCCCTTTCCTGCTGCTTGAGACCTCGCCGCACCCAACGAGAAAACTTCGCAATCAGGCAGCTATGAACATGGAACTATTTCGCTATTTGACGGTAGCTCAGCTAGAGCAAAAAGCCATTAAGGGACTGAAAATAACTAACAAAAGTAAGTCGCTAGGGCGAAAACGTGACTTTTTTGGCGTCAACGAAGCAACTAATACTTTAGTGATAATTCGTTCTTACAGTTGTGGGTATGGGGAATGCCGACAATGCTGATGCTGGCAAAGGGGAATCATGTTGCGACCGTGCAACACCCGTCGTATCCAGGAGAAACGTCATGTCCTTTTCCAAACTTGCTCAGAAGATCAAATCCCACATCGTTTTTTTCAAGGGACTGGCCAAAGATAGCGAAGGTGCTTCGGGTATCGAATACGCCATTATTGCGGGCATGGTGGCAGTCGCTCTAGCGGCGTTTGTGACGCCGATCTCCAACGCTGTCACCGCCATGTTTACCACTATTCAGGGCGCACTATAACGGTGAGGCGAGTTCTTGCCGGCAACTTGCGAATGTGCCAAAGGGGTTCTAACGTCAGCGCTTAGTCCATTGCAGGTGTTGCCCATGAACGCTCCCTCACTTCCACGCCAACAGCTTCTTCTGGTCGATGATGAGGAGGACGCATTGCTGGAGTTGGCGGAGTTGCTGGAGGGCGAGGGCTTCAATTGCTTTACCGCCACCTCGGTCAAACTCGCGTTGCACCATCTGACGCGCCACCCTGATATTGCGTTGGTGATCACTGATCTGCGGATGCCGGAGGAGAGCGGCATGTCGTTGATCAAGCGATTGCGCGAGCATACGTCCCGCCAGCATTTGCCGGTGATTGTGACGTCGGGGCATGCGGACATGGAGGATGTCAGTGACATGTTGCGGTTGCAGGTGCTCGACCTGTTTCGCAAGCCGATTTATCACGTGCGGTTGTTGGAGACGTTGAATAATTTGTTTCCGCAGCCTTGCATGGATTTAGTGAGTCCGTGATGACGGCGCTGGATAACATCAATCCGCAGGAGTAGCTGATTGATCGTTCCCCCGCTCTGCGTGGGAATGCAGCCCGGGACGCTCTGCGTCCCAAGAGCCGAACGCAGAGCGTGGGACCGTTCGGGTCAGGCAACCGGCCGCCAATGCCCCGCCATATGCTCAAGATTCCCCGCACCCACCAACAGCAAATCCCCGCTCGACCCCGCCGCACTGGCCAGCAACGTCACCTCACTGGGCAAGCGCACCGGTTTGCGAAATTGCACCGCAATCTCGACATTTGCCGCCGGCAGATGATCGGCAAGCGCCGCAAGGGTTCGGGCCTTGATCCACAACCCATGGGCGATGGCCGTCGGGAAACCGAAGAGTTTGGCGCTGACGGCACTCAGGTGAATCGGGTTGTAGTCGCCGGACACTTTGGCGTACTGCCGCCCAATGTCCGACGGCGCTTTCCAGCGGGCCACTTCCGACATTTTCAGCGTCGATGCCAACACTTCATCGACGGGCTCGCCTGCGAGTTTGACCCCGCGGCACAACATCTGGCTTTCAGCTTCCCACAACGTCCCCAGCTGATCGTCGAGTGTCGTCACAAGGTCGAACGTCGCGCCTTTTTCATGGGGCTGAAGGTTTTGCACCTGCACGCTGACCCGCACGCGATTCACGCCGCCCATAGGGCGAAAGATGCGAATGCGGTTGCTCAGGTGAATCAACCCCAGCAGCGGGAACGGAAATTCCTTGGCCGTCAGCAATTGCATCTGCAATGCGAACGCGAGGATGTGTGGATAGGTTGGCGGCAACAAACCGTTTTCGGCAAAACCGCAGACCTTGCGATAGTCCGCCAGACGCTTGGGGTCGACATTGATCCAGCAGCGCAGACCCGAATCGGGCAGGGTGGTGCCGGTGATTTTGCGTCGCGTTGCGGCCCGCACGTACAGTCCCGACAGGCTTGGTTCGCGGTTGAGTGTGTGCCAATCGATGATCATGCCTAAGCCCCCAAAACACTTTGTCCGCACACCCGCAGCGCTTGACCGGTAAACGCGCCGGTGCCCGGTTGAGCCAGCCACGCCACCGCTTCGGCGACGTCTTGCGGCAGGCCGCCCTGGCCCAGCGAACTCATGCGCCGCCCGGCCTCACGCACGCCGAACGGAAGATGCGCGGTCATCTGGGTTTCGATGAAACCGGGTGCTACCGCATTGATGCTGATGCCGCGTTCATTGAGCGTCGGCGCCCAGGCCTGGGCCAGGCCGATCAGCCCGGCCTTGCTCGCGGCGTAATTGGTTTGCCCGCGATTGCCGGCGATGCCGCTGATGGACGCCAGCAGGATCACCCGGCCATTGTCGTGCAGGGTGCCGCTGTCGAGCAGCGCCTTGGTCAGCACTTGCGGCGCATTGAGGTTGACCGCCAGCACCGCGTCCCAGAATTCCGGGGTCATGTTGGCCAGGGTTTTATCCCGGGTGATGCCAGCGTTGTGCACCACGATGTCGATGCCGTCGGGCAGTTGCTCGACCAACTGCGCAGCGGCATCTTCGGCGCAAATGTCCAGGGTGATGCTGCGCCCGCCGAGGCGTGCGGCGAGGGCTTCGAGATCAGTCTTGGCCGGTGCTACGTCGAGCAGGATCACGTCGGCCCCGTCACGGGCCAGGGTTTCGGCGATGGAGGCGCCAATGCCGCGTGCAGCACCCGTGACCAGTGCCTTGCGGCCGGACAATGGGCGAGTCCAGTCCGTCACCTGCGTATCGCAGGCATTCAAGCGAATCACTTGCCCGGAAACGAACGCACTTTTGGGCGAGAGGAAAAACCTCAGCGGGCCTTCCAGTTGATCCTCCGCACCTTCGCCGACGTAAATCAGCTGCAAGGTGCCGCCGCTGCGCAGTTCCTTGGCCAACGAGCGGCTGAAGCCTTCCAGCGCTCGTTGGGTACTGGCGGCGAACGGATCGCTCAAGGTCTCCGGCGCGCGACCCAGAATCACCAGGTGCGCGCTGCTGTCGAGGTTTTTAATCAACGGCTGGAAGAACTCGCGCAACTGTTTGAGTTGATCGGTCTGCACCAGGTCGCTGGCGTCAAACACCACGGCTTTGAGTTTGGGGCCGTGACCGGGAATCCACGCGGTGGCCAGCGAAGGCTCGGTGCCGTAGCTGTAAATCGCGTCGGTCAGACGGTTGGCGAAGGTGACGATTTTTTCCGTCAAGGGGCCACCGCCTAACAGCAGCGCCCCCTCGACAGGCCGCAGCCGGCCGGCTTGCCAGCGCTCCAGCCGAACCGGCGATGGCAGACCCAGGGCCCCGACCAAACGATGGCCGATGGACGAATTGGCGAAGTCGATATAGCGGTCAGACATGTAACGCACTCCAGCAGCTGGGGTTCAAAGTGTGGACCATGAATGGCAATCAGTCGTTCGATCCACGAGATAAGGCCTACGCTTGATCATTGTAGGAGCTGCCGAAGGCTGCGATCTTTTGATCTTGATCCCAAAAAACAGAGTCAAAAGATCGCAGCCTTCGGCAGCTCCTACAGGAGGCGGTGTTCACAATTGAATATTTCATCAGGAGCTTTTCATGACTCAACTGCGCCGCGTTGCGATTATTGGTGGTAACCGTATCCCCTTTGCCCGGTCCAACGGGCCGTACGCCACTGCCAGTAACCAGGCGATGTTCACCGCAGCGCTGGAAGGCCTGATAGAGCGCTATAACCTTCACGGTGTGCGCATGGGCGAAGTGGCAGCGGGTGCGCTGGTCAAGTATTTGCGCGATTACGGCCTGACCCGCGAATGCGTGCTGGGCTCGCGGTTGTCGCCGATGACGCCGGCCTACGACATCCAGCAAGCCTGCGGCACGGGGCTGGAGGCGACATTGCTGGTGGCGAACAAAATCGCCCTGGGTCAGATCGAATGTGGCATTGCCGGTGGCGTCGACACAGCCTCGGACGTGCCGATCGGTGTTAACGAAGGCCTGCGCAAGATCCTCCTGCAGGCCAATCGCGCCCGAAGCACCGCCGACAAACTGAAAACCTTCCTGCAACTGCGTCCCCGCCATTTGATGCCCTACTTTCCAAGCATCGGCGAGCCGCGCACCGGCCGGTCGATGGGCGAACACTGTGAAATGATGGCCCAGACCTGGAGCATCCCGCGTGACGAACAGGATCAGCTGACCCTGGAAAGTCATCAGAAACTGGCCGTGTCCTACGCCGAAGGCTGGCACAACGATTTGATGACACCGTTCCTCGGCCTGACCCGGGACAACAACCTGCGCCCGGACCTAACCCTGGAAAAACTGGCCTCACTGAAACCGGCCTTCGAGAAAAGCGCCAAGGGCACCCTGACCGCGGGCAATTCCACGCCACTCACCGATGGTGCGTCGGTGGTGCTGCTGGGCAGTGAGGAATGGGCGAAAGAGCGCGGCTTGCCGATCCTCGCCTATTGGCGTGACGGCGAGACGGCGGCGGTGGATTTCGTCAACGGTGCGGAAGGATTGTTGATGGCGCCGGTGTATGCGGTGCCGCGTTTGCTGGCGCGCAACGGCCTGACCTTGCAGGACTTCGATTATTACGAAATCCACGAAGCCTTCGCCGCGCAGGTGCTCTGCACGCTAAAGGCCTGGGAGGATCCGGAATATTGCAAAACCCGCCTCGGTCTCGATGCGCCACTGGGCTCCATCGACCGCAGCCGCCTCAATGTCAAAGGCAGTTCACTGGCGGTGGGGCATCCGTTTGCCGCGACCGGCGCACGCATCGTCGCGAGCCTGGCGAAGTTGCTGGATGCGGCGGGCAAGGGCCGAGGGTTGATCTCGATCTGCGCCGCCGGTGGCCAGGGGGTTACGGCGATTATTGAGCGCTGAGGCTCGCGGCGCTTTGCTGTGCGGCCCGCTGCCGGTTGCGGTTGGCGTAACTCTCGGCCATGACCGAGCAGACGATCAGCTGCAACGGGTGGTAGATCATGATCGGCAGCAGGATCAGCCCAAGCCCCGGGTTGGCGCCGAAGATCAGCGCCGCCATTGGCGCGCCGGCGGCCAGGGATTTCTTGCTGGCGCAAAATACCGCGGCGATTTCATCGGCCGGGCTGAATTTCAATGCGCGAGCGGTGCGGGTGGTCATCCACAGGATGATCGCCAGCAGGATCGCACTGCCGATCAGTGCCGTGAGGATCACGCTGTTGCCCTGCTTTTGCCACATCCCCGAGACCATCGAATTGCAGAACGCCGCGTAGACCAGCAACAGAATCACCAGCTTGTCGGCGATATTGGTATAGCGCTTGTGGCGGGCGAAGAACTTGCCCAGGAATGGCCGCAACATTTGGCCGAGCACCAGCGGTAACAGCAACATGGCGCAGAGGTCGAGCAGGGTTGAGCCCAGATCGATGCCGCCAGCGCCGCTGCCGACCACGAAACTCACCAGCAACGGCGTCAGGAAAATCCCCAGCACGCTGGACAGGCTCGCGTTGAGAATCGCCGCCGGTACGTTGCCGCCCGCGCTGCCGGTCAGGGCCACAGACGAGGAGATGGTCGAGGGCAGGGCACAGAGGTACAGGAAACCCAGCATCAGTAGCGACGGAATGTGCGAACCCAACAGCTTGTCACTGAGCAGCCAGATCAGCGGAAACACCGCGAAGGTGAAACCCTGAACCATTACGTGCAGCTTCCAGTTTTTCAGACCGTGAGTGATCTGCTCGCTGGACAGGTTGACCCCGTGCAGGAAGAACACCAGGAACACACCGATATTGATCACGTATTCAGCATGCATTCCGCCGCCGGTGGCACCAAAGGTCGGGAAGAAATACGCCAGCAGCGTGGCGATCAACATGCCGCACAAGAACCAGTCGGTGACCACGCGTTTGAGGTGTTTGAAGGCATGCATAACAGGCACCGAATACATTTGTAAGAATTGGTGACTTAGCCTAACGTCGGCTTCATCAGCCGTCTTGCGACATAAGGCCAATCAATGCCGACTAACGGACAACTTTCCCTCGAGCGGACGATTCCGACGCTGACGGCGCTCCCGCGTCCGCTGTATGCCCGTGCGGAAAGTCTCAACGCCGGTTCATGGACGCCGCCGCATCGGCACGATTGGGTGCAGTTTTCCTACGCGATCAGCGGCGTTCTCGGCGTGCACACCGCCGAAGGCAGTTTCTTTGCGCCGCCGCAGTGGGGAATCTGGATTCCGGCGGATCTCGAACACCAAGTGGTGACTTCGATGCGCGCCGAGATGCGCAGCCTCTATGTGCGCCGCGAGGATTGTGAATGGGCGGACGGGCGCTGCCGAGTGCTGGAAGTGACGCCGTTGGCCCGGGAGCTGATCAAGAGTTTTTGTTTGCTGCCGGTTGAATATCCACAGGGCGACAGTCAGGAGGCGCGGCTGGTGAGTGTGCTGCTGGATCAGTTGGCGCATCTGCCGGAAGTTAGCTTCTCGCTGCCGTTGCCGCGCCATGAACGGTTGCTGGGGTTGTGCAACGAGCTGATCGAAAGCCCTGAGCGCAATGTGACCTTGCAGGCGTGGGCCGAGCGGTTGGGGACGTCGGAGAAGACCTTGATGCGGTTGTTCCAGCGGGAAACCGGGTTGAGCTTTCGGGGGTGGCGCCAGCGGATGCGATTGCTGTCGTCGCTGAGTTTGCTGGAGGAGGGCGACAGCGTGACCAATGCCGCGCTGTCTTGTGGGTATGACTCGACGTCGGCGTTTATTGCGGCGTTTAAGGGATTGTTTGGGTATACGCCTGGAGAATTATTTCGGCAGTGAGATCCAGCCCCTCACCCTAACCCTCTCCCCAAGGGGCGAGGGGACTTATTGGGGATATCTCGAGAAAATCTTCGACCTGAAATATAGAGTCGAACTCAGGATTTGAAAGCGATGGAGATCGGCTCCCTTTCCCCCTCTCCCCACTGGGGCGGTCCGACGTTTCGGGAGGGCTGGGGTGAGGGGTGGATCTAAAACCACCCCCCATTCTCAAGTTCTGAACCGCCGAACCAAACCATCCAGTTCATTCGACAACCCCGCCAGGCTCTGCGAATCCAGCCGCGCCGAGTTCGCCAGTTCCGCCACCAACTGCGCATCACCATGAATCTGGCTGATGTGCCGATTGATGTCTTCAGCCACCTGATGCTGTTCTTCCGCCGCGGTAGCGATCTGGGTGTTCATGTCGCGGATCACGTCCACCGACTCCCGAATCAGCCCGAAGCTGCTGCGTGCTTCACCGATCCGTGTCACCGATTGCTGGGACACTTCCAGGCTCGCATGCATTTGCTGAGTCACTTGGCTGGTACGTTTGGCGAGGTTGCCCAGCAAACCGTCGATTTCCGCCGTGGAATCGGCAGTCCGCTTGGCCAGCGCCCGAACTTCATCGGCCACCACCGCAAACCCACGACCCTGTTCACCGGCCCGCGCCGCTTCAATGGCCGCGTTCAGCGCCAGCAGGTTGGTCTGTTCGGCAATCGAGCGAATGGTCCCGAGGATTGACTGAATGTCGTTGCTGTCGCGCTCAAGCTGTTGCATCGACTGGGCCGACTGTTCGATTTCCTGGCTCAAGCGATCAACGCTGGTCACGGCCGCATCAATCTGCTGCTGACCTTCACGCGCCTGACGCTGGCCGCTGTCGGCCGATTCCGCTGCCTGGCTGCAAGAGCGCGCGACTTCGTTGGCGGTGGCGACCATTTCGTGGAACGCCGTGGAAACCATGTCCACCGCTTCGCGCTGACGCCCGGCGGCTTCGGCCATGTCGCTGGAGACCTGGGTCGAACTCTTGGAGGTGGCGAGGATCTTGGTCGCTGCGCCGCCAATGCTCTGGATCAGGTTGCGAATCGCCGCCAAAAACTGGTTGAACCAACTGGCCAGTTGCGCGGTTTCGTCGCTGCCACGGATTTGCAGGTTCTTGGTCAGGTCGCCTTCGCCTTGGGCAATGCCTTCCAGACCGCTGGCGACGCTGCGGATCGGTCGCACGATGAGGCTGGCGAAACTGGCGCCAACGATGGCGAAGAACACGGCCAGCACGGCGGCGATGATCGCGATCAACCAGGTCAATTGAGTGGCCGAACTCATCACGTCGGTCTGCTTGATCAGGCCGATAAAGGTCCAGCCCAGCTGCTCCGACGGCCAGACGTTGGCCATGTAGCGTTCGCCGTTCAGCTCGACTTCCACCAGCCCTTTGCCGGCCTTGGCCAGTTGCGCGTAGCCGTCGCCGAGGCTGCTCAATGCCTTGAAGTTATGTTCCGGTTGCTTCGGATCGACCAGCACAGTGCCGGTGTTTTCCAGCAGCATCAGGTAGCCGGTTTCACCGAGCTTGATCTGTTTGACGATTTCGGTGAGCTGTTTAAGCGTCACGTCGATGCTGACTACGCCGCCATTGGTGCCCAACTTGTTGTCGATGGTGCGCACGGTACTGACGTACGTCGCGTCATCCTGGGCCCAGTAATAGGCCTCAGTGCGCAACGGTTTGCCCGGTTTGGCCTGGGCAGCCTTGTACCAGGGGCGCTGGCGCGGGTCGTAATTGCTCAGCTTGGCATCGTCCGGCCAGGACACATAACCGCCCGCCGCGGTGCCGAGGATGGCATAGGCGTAGGACGGATGACTGTTACCCAGGTCCTGAAGGAGGCCGAAGACCTTCTTGTCCATCTCGCCTTGAGGAATGCTCTCGGCATTGGCGCTCATGTAGGTCTTGAGGCTGTCGTCGGAATTCTTGATCAGCGGTTGGGTCGCCAGGTAATCCACGTTCTGGCTGATGCCGTCAAAGAACAGTTGCATGGCGTTGCTGACCTGACGAATCTCGCGGCCACTGCCGTCGACGAAACTGTCCTTGGCATCACTGCGCAAGTTCAGCACAACCAGGGTAGCGACCAGCACCACCGGCAAGCAGGCGATGATTGCAAACGCCCAGGTCAACTTCTGTTTGATGTTCATCCGCGCTCCAGATTTTTCTTGTAGGCCCACGCAGTGCAGATGACTCGCGGATTATTGGCAGCCGTAAACGTTTTTTGATCGACCCGGTTCCGTGAGTGCGCCATCGTTGTTGTCGAAACGATTGTCGGACAAATCACTTTGTCTCTGATGACTTCGGCTGGCCGAGGCGGAAATTGAGGCGGTTTAAGAAAAATCCTACGAAGGGTATGAATCGAGATGTCAGCTTCTGTCGCAAATACCCGCTTAGCCCTTCAGCAACAAGTGACGCAGGGTCAGCTATGATCTGTGGCGGCCGATGACGACCGGCGGTTGTTGACCGATTAATCCGGCACATTGTGTGCTTGTTGACGGTCACTGAAACGTTCATAGGTCGGCAACCCCTCCCCCGAATGAGTGGATTGCCGTATAACGAATGACTTTCGCGTGTTTGGTAATAAAGGACCCCCAATAAAAGCTGATGAAGACTCCAAAACGCATTGAACCCCTGATCGAGGACGGTCTGGTCGACGAGGTGCTGCGCCCACTCATGAGTGGTAAAGAAGCAGCTGTTTATGTGGTGCGCTGCGGCAACGAGTTACGTTGCGCGAAGGTCTACAAGGAGGCGAATAAACGCAGTTTCCGTCAGGCGGCCGAGTATCAGGAAGGCCGCAAGGTGCGCAACAGCCGTCAGGCTCGAGCGATGGCCAAGGGCTCCAAGTTCGGCAAGAAAGAAACCGAAGACGCCTGGCAGAATGCCGAAGTGGCGGCATTGTTCCGTCTGGCCGGTGCTGGCGTCCGGGTTCCTCAGCCTTACGACTTCCTTGAAGGCGTGCTGTTGATGGAACTGGTGGCCGATGAGTACGGTGATGCCGCGCCGCGTCTGAACGACGTGGTGCTGGAACCGGATCAGGCGCGCGAGTATCACGCGTTCCTGATTTCGCAGATCGTGCTGATGTTGTGTACCGGTCTGGTGCACGGTGACCTGTCGGAGTTCAACGTACTGCTGACCCCGACCGGCCCGGTGATCATCGACCTGCCGCAAGCGGTCGACGCGGCGGGCAACAACCACGCGTTCAGCATGCTGGAGCGGGATGTGGGCAACATGGCGTCCTACTTCGGGCGGTTTGCGCCGGAGTTGAAAAAGACCAAGTACGCCAAGGAAATGTGGGCCCTGTTCGAAGCCGGCACCTTGCACCCGGCCAGCATCTTGACCGGCGAGTTCGATGAGCCGGAAGAGTTGGCCGACGTTGGCGGGATCATGCGCGAGATCGAGGCGGCACGCCTTGATGAAGAGCGTAAACAAGCGGTGCGCGCGGCAGATGATGCGCCACCGGGCAAAACCGAAGAGCCGCCTCCGCCTTGGATGCAGTGATTGGTTAAAAAAAACCCGGCGTCGGCCGGGTTTTTTGTCGAACGCGTAACCCTTGTAGGAGCTGCCGAAGGTTCGGGCCGCGTTCGGACGATCTTTTGATCTTTCTTTTGATCAGTCTGCTGTTCTTCAGTGCCCCTGCCGTCAAAGATCAAAAGATCGCAGCCTTCGGCAGCTCCTACAGGACTGAATGTGAACTCCACCCGCAACGCCCAACTGATCATCACCGCCCGTCTTGTCTCGGACTTTGGCGCCTTCCTCAACATGGTCGCCCTGGCCACCTACGTCTACCTGCTCAGCAACAGCGCCATGAGCGTCGGGGTCTTTCTGGCCAGCCGCGTGGCGGGTGGGATCTTCGCCAGCCTCATCGGCACGACGTTTTATCGTCGCTGGGCCGGGCGCCTGCCGCTGATTGCCTTCGACCTGTTGCGCGCGGGGCTGCTGGGCCTGCTGCTTGTGCTACCTGTAACCCAGCAGATGCTGCTGTTACCGGTGATCGCTTTCGGTCTGGGATTCGGCAATTCGATGTTCGCGATCGGCCTCAACAGTCAGTTACCGCACTTGATCGAAAGCGAACATCTGCTCAAGACCAACGCCTGGATCACCTCGGCGTCGTCGGCAGCCATGGTCGGCGGAAGTCTGGTGTCAGGGCTATTGGTGGCAGCATTCGGCTTTGAAGCGGTGTTTGCATTGAATGTGGTCACTTATCTGCTGGCCGCGTTGTTCATCTTGCCGCTGCGTTTTTCACACCCTGCGCCCAGTGACGAACCCACCCACGAACGTGGTGAATGGGCGGCCCTGCTGCAGGGGCTGCGCAGTACACCGGTGGTGGCGGCGATACTCGTTGTGGCGATGGCTGACACCCTTGGCAGCGCCGCGCACAACGTGGGTTTTCCGATCATTTCCAGACTGCTGACGCCCGAGTCGGCCAGCACCACGCTTGGCCTGATGCTGGCCGTCTGGGCCAGCGGCAAACTGATCGGCGCGCGCATCGCCAGCCGGCTGAAAGGCTCGGATAACGTGAACCTGGAGCGGCGATTCTTCTTTGGTGTGTTGCTGATGTCCTGCGGCTTCATCCTGATGTTTCAGCAGCAAACGCTCTACGGTTTGCTGTTGTTCTCGTTGCCGGCCGGCCTCGGCGACGGTTTCTCGGAAGTCGGCCTGATGTCGCGCCTGCAACGTGAACCGGACAGCCTGCGCCTGCCGATTTTCAGCTTCCTGACACTGCTGCAAATGACCGGGTTCGGCGTCGGCATGCTGATCGCCGCGCCGTTCTATTCGTGGTGGGCGCCGGGTGCCGTGGTGCTGTTGTTCCACGGGATTCCCCTCACCACCTTGTTGGTGGTGAAGGGGCTGGCAATCAGGGGCGAGCGGGTTGTGCGCAACAGCCCGACTCCAGATTCTTGAGGATCGGGCAGTCGGGGCGGTGATCACCGTGGCAGTGTTCGACCAGGTCCTGCAGGGTGTCGCGCAGTTGGCCGAGTTCGCGGATTTTCTGGTTCAGTTCGTCGATGTGCTGACGGGCCAGGGCCTTCACGTCGGCGCTGGCTCTTTGGCGGTCCTGCCAGAGGGTCAGCAGTTTGCCGACCTCTTCCAGTGAGAACCCCAGGTCTCGGGAGCGCTTGATGAACGCCAGGGTATGCAGGTCGTCGTCGCCGTACACCCGATAGCCGCTGTCGGTACGATGGGCGGCCTTGAGCAAGCCGATGGATTCGTAATAACGGATCATCTTCGCGCTCAGGCCGCTCTGACGGGCCGCTTGGCCGATGTTCATCGGTTGTCCTCCAGATCCTTGGGTTTCCAGGTTTTCAACAGTAACGCATTGCTCACCACACTGACGCTCGACAACGCCATGGCCGCACCGGCCAGCACCGGGTTGAGGAAGCCGAACGCTGCCAGCGGAATACCAATCAAGTTGTAGACGAAGGCCCAGAACAGGTTCTGACGAATCTTCGCGTAGGTCTTGCGGCTGATCTCCAGCGCTGCCGGCACCAGCCGTGGGTCGCCGCGCATCAAGGTGATCCCGGCCGCGTGCATCGCAACGTCGGTGCCACCGCCCATGGCGATGCCGATGTCGGCGGCGGCCAGGGCAGGGGCGTCGTTGATGCCGTCGCCGACCATCGCTACCACGCCGGTTTTTTTCAGTTCGGCGACGGTGGCGGCTTTATCGGCTGGCAGTACTTCGGCGTGGACATCCTTGATGCCCAGCGCCTCGGCAACCACTTTGGCACTGCCGCGATTGTCGCCGGTCAGCAGGTGGCTGCTGATGTTGCGTGCGCTGAGTTGTTGCACGGCTTGCAGCGCGCCGGGTTTGAGGGTGTCGCCGAAAGCGAAGAGGCCCAATACTCGCGGCTCGGGGCTTTGCTCGATCAGCCAGGACAGGGTCCGGCCTTCGGTCTCCCACGCGGTGGCGGAGGCCGCCCATTCACCTGCGCTCAAGCCGCTCTCTTCCAGGAGACGACGATTGCCCAACGCCAATCGACGACCGCCGAGAGTGCCCGCGATGCCACGGCCGGTCAGGGACTGGCTGTCGGTAACATCGGCCACGGTCAAACCGCGCTCGGCGCAAGCGTCCAGCACCGCTTTGGCCAGTGGGTGTTCGCTGCCGCGTTGCAGGGCGCCGGCCATTTGCAGCAGGGCTGCTTCGTCATGGTTGATTGCGCTCAAATGGGCGATGCGCGGAGTCCCCGACGTCAGTGTGCCAGTCTTGTCGAAGACCACCGCACTGACTTCATGGGCACGCTCCAACGCTTCGGCGTCCTTGATCAGAATCCCGTGGCGCGCCGCCACGCCGGTGCCGGCCATGATCGCCGTTGGTGTGGCCAACCCGAGTGCACAAGGGCAGGCGATCACCAATACCGCCACGGCATTGATCAGCGCCGTTTCTATCGGCGCGCCGTACAACCACCACCCGATCAAGGTCGCCAACGCAATCAGCAGCACCGTTGGCACGAACACCTGGCTGACTTTATCCACCAACTTCTGGATCGGTGCCTTCGCCGCTTGAGCATCTTCGACCAGGCGGATGATGCGGGCGAGCACGGTTTCCGCGCCCAAGGCCAGGGTGCGAACGAGCAATCGGCCTTCGCCGTTGATTGCGCCACCGGTGACCTTGTCGCCGGGTTGTTTGGGCACCGGCAGGCTTTCGCCGCTGATCAACGCTTCGTCGGCGTGGCTCTGGCCTTCGACCACTTCACCGTCCACCGGGAAGCGTTCACCGGGTTTGACCATGACCAGATCATTGAGGCGTAACGCACTGATGGCGACATCCTGTTCGCGGCCGTCGATCACCTGAATCGCCCGCTCCGGACGCAAGGCTTCGAGGGCGCGAATGGCACTGGCGGTCTGGCGTTTGGCGCGGCTTTCCAGGTATTTGCCCAGCAGCACCAGGGCGATCACCACCGCCGAGGCCTCAAAATACAGGTGCGGCATGCGCCCGGCAGCGGTGGCCCATTCATAGAGACTCAAGCCATAACCGGCGCTGGTGCCCAACGCGACCAGCAAATCCATGTTGCCGGCACCGGCGCGCACGGCTTTCCAGGCAGCGACATAAAACCGCGCACCGAAGATGAATTGCACCGGCGTGGCCAACGCAAATTGCACCCAGGCCGGGAGCATCCAGTGCACGCCGAACGGTTGCAGCAGCATCGGTAGCACCAATGGCAAGGCGAGGATGATCGCCATGATCAAGGCCCAACGCTCGCGGTGCAGGCGCTGTTGTTGATTGTCGGTCTGCGGGTGTTCTACCTCCCAGACGCTGGCGCTATAGCCGGCCTTGGTCACAGCCGCGATCAGGGTTTGCGGATCGATCTGGCCGAGCAACTCAAGGTGGGCGCGTTCGTTGGCCAGATTGACGCTGACGCTTTTGACCCCCGGCACCTTGGCCAGCGCTCGTTCGACCCGGCCGACGCAGGAGGCGCAGGTCATGCCGTCGATGCTCAATTCCAGGGTCTGCTGCGGCACGCTGTAACCCGCCTGCTGCACCGCCTCCATCAAGGCCGGCAGGCTGTCGCTGGGCGCTTGAACACGGGCCTGTTCGGTGGCCAGGTTGACGCTGACGGCAGAGGCGCCGATGACTTTGCTCAAGGCACGCTCGACACGCCCGGCGCAACTGGCGCAGGTCATGCCGGCAATCGGCAGATCGAAAGTGGTGGATTCGGACATCGGTCACGCTCCCTGTAGAAGATACCTACAGGATCAACCTTGCCATGCGGGCAAGGTCAAGCGCCATGTCTCAGATCAAAAGATCGCAGCCTGCGGCAGCTCCTACAAGGTTTCGTATCCCCTGTAGGAGCTGTCGAGTGCAACGAGGCTGCGATCTTTTGATCTTTTTTTACCGGCGACTCAATATTCGAGGGCAGCGGGTTTCAGGTACATCCCTTCCTGCGTCATCGCAATCCGGAACTTCAGCACGTCACCGGCCTTGAGCGTGATGTTCTGCGAACCTGGGGCGAGCATGCCCGGGTTGCAACCCGGCGCCTGGCCCGGCAGCAGCTTCAGGCGCAAGGACACATTGCCCGGCGGCAGGTTGAACGAGGTGCTTTGTTCCTGGAACAACCGCGCCGACAGCTGATCGTGAATGTACACGCCGATCTCGCAGGAGGTCGCGACTTCCAGGCGCTCGCGGGAAATGATCAGTACGCCATAGTCCTCCCCAGCAGCATTGACCGAGGGCACGGCGGCGAAAAGGCTGAGAAAGCCAAACAGGCTGAGAGCTGACCAGCGCATGGCTGAATCTCCTGATGTCGAGTCATTGATGGACGCAGCTTGGCCGAGCGCGACGTCGATTGCCAGCCCGGCAGTTCACTTCAGAACTTGACCTTGCCATGGTGGCAAGCTCGAGACTGCACACAACTTCACGAAAGGAGTCATCCCATGCAAGTGTTCAACGTTCAAGGCATGTCTTGCGGTCACTGCGTCAAAGCCATCACTGAGGCGCTGCAAGCCAAGGATCCTGCGGCCAGCGTGCGTGTCGATCTGGCTGCGAAAGAAGTCGGTGTCGAGAGTGCGCTGTCGGTGGACCAAGTGATAGCCGTGATTACCGATGAAGGCTACGCCGCAAAACTTGCCTGAGCCCAAACACAATTCCATGTGGGAGCGAGCCTGCTCGCGAAGGCAGAGTGTCAGTCGACATCGATGTTGAATGACACACCGTCTTCGCGAGCAGGCTCGCTCCCACAAGGAATTGCATTCATTCAGTGGTTTTTAATAGTTAGCGACCTAACGGAATGTTCAAGGCGCCCCTGCGCGGCTAGACTGTCGGCCTGCCGACTCATGCCCAACTGGATGCCTGATGAACTTCCGTACCATTCTGATTCTCGGCGCCTTGAGCGCTTTCGGTCCGCTGGCAATCGATTTCTATCTGCCGGCCTTCCCGACGATGGCGCTCGCCTTCGGCACCGATGAAAAACACGTTCAACTGACCCTGGCAGCGTATTTCCTTGGCTTGTCCATCGGTCAGTTGGCTTATGGCCCGGTAGCGGATCGTTTCGGGCGACGCATTCCCTTGCTGACTGGCGTTGGCTTGTTCACCGCGGCCTCCCTGGCCTGCGCTTTTGCGCCGAATCTGGAATGGTTGATCGGCGCGCGGTTCATCCAGGCGCTGGGTGGTTGCGCAGGGATGGTGATCTCCCGCGCGGTGGTCAGCGATAAATGCGATGCGGTGGGTTCGGCGAAGGTCTTTTCGCAGCTGATGCTGGTGATGGGACTGGCGCCGATTCTTGCGCCGATGCTGGGCGGGCTGTTGGTCAACACCACGGGCTGGCAGTCGATCTTTCTCGTGTTGACCGGTTTCAGTGCACTGGCGGGTTTGGCCGTGGCGCTTGGGCTGCCGGAAAGTCTGCCGGCCCATGTGCCGCGTCAACCGTTATCCGGCGCATTGCGTCAGTACGGTCGACTGTTGTCGGATCCGGTGTTCCTCGGCCACGCCTTGACCGGTGGCATCGCCATCGCCGGGATGTTTGCCTACATCGCCGGTTCACCGTTCGTCTTCATCAAGCTGTATGGCGTACCGGCCGAGCATTTCGGCTGGCTGTTCGGTACCAACGCGGCGGGTTTCATTCTGGTGGCTCAGCTCAACGCGCGATTGCTGGCCAAGCGCGGCCCGGCATTTCTGCTGGCGCGCACCGTGTGGATCTACGTCGGCGCGGGTCTGGCGCTACTGGCCGTCAGTTCGCTGCACACTGCGCAGCTATGGCCGTTGCTGATTCCGCTGTTTGTCTGCATCGCCAGCCTCGGTTGCATCCTCCCCAACGCCTCAGCCTGCGCCATGAACGGGCAGGGCGCGCGGGCCGGCAGTGCGTCGGCGATGCTCGGTTGCCTGCAATTCAGCGTTGCCGCCGGGGCCGCAGCATTGGTGGGTGTTTTACACGACGGCAGCGCCATGCCGATGGCCATGGTCATCAGCTTGTGCGGAATTATGGTGGTGAGCGTGGCGATGCTCACCCGGCGTTTGCAAAATGCCCGGGCGCTGGCGCAAGCCCAGGTCTGAGGGCGGACTCAGCCAGCGGCACGCTGCTGGCGGTCAATAATTTGATGAGGTGCTTGTAGCCGCGCTTCAAGGGTACGAGTGAAGGCGCGGGCCTCGGCTTCGCTGCGGAATGTCACGGCGTGTTGGTCCAGACGGACTTGCCACTGGGATTTTGCCAATTCTTTTATCAGGATCTTCATTGCTGATCTCTCCTCTCGTAAAAGATGTCACATAAAAGATTGTGCCGCAGAGACCTCGATTGTAGACCCGAATACGATCGCAATTGTGACAACGGTCAACCTTCTGACTGACGGCAAAAGATCGCAGGCTGCGCCAGCTCCTACAGGATTTGTGTACGACCTAAACCTGCGAACTGTACGCAGATCCCTGTAGGAGCTGGCGCAGCCTGCGATCTTTTGACCTTGATCCTTAGAACCCTTCAAGCACAATCTTGCCCTTGGATTTGCCACTTTCGAGCAGCTCATGGGCGCGACGCAGGTTCGCCGCGTTGATGGTCCCGAAGTGCTCGCCGACCGTGGTCTTCAGCGTCCCGGCGTCGATCAGCTCAGCCACGCGGTTGAGCAATTTGTGTTGCTCGATCATGTCCGCGGTTTCGAACAGCGAGCGGGTGTACATGAACTCCCAGTGCAGCGACAGGCTCTTGCGCTTGAGCTTGGTCACGTCCAGCGCTTTCGGATCATCGATCAGGGCCAGTTTGCCTTGCGGCGCCAAAGCCTCGACCAACTGATCCAGGTGGTGATCGGTCTGGGTCAGGCTGGCGACATGGGTCACATGATCGAGACCGGCGCGTTTGAGTTCTTCGCTCAACGGCTGGCTGTGATCGATCACCAGGTCGGCACCCAACTCACGAACCCAGCTCTGGGTTTGCGGACGGGAAGCTGTGCCGATGACTTTCAGCCCGGTGAGTTGGCTGGCCAGTTGCGTGAGGATCGAGCCCACTCCACCAGCGGCACCGACGATCAAAAGGCTCTGGCCTTCATCGGTTTTGCCTTCACGCACTTGCAGGCGCTCGAAGAGCAATTCCCACGCGGTGATAGTGGTCAGCGGCAGCGCGGCGGCTTCGGCGAAACCAAGGGTTTTCGGCATATGGCCGACGATCCGCTCATCGACCACGTGCAGTTCGCTGTTGCCGCCCGCACGGGCGATGGAGCCGGCGTAGAACACGTTGTCGCCGGCCTTGAATAGCGTGACTTCACTGCCGACGGCCTTGACCACACCGGCCACGTCCCAGCCCAGCACTTTCGGCGTGCCCGCTTCAGGCTGGACGTTTTGGCGGACCTTGGTGTCCACCGGGTTGACCGAGATGGCTTTGACTTCCACCAACAGGTCGCGCGGGCCGGCAACCGGTTCTGGCAGTTCGATGTCTTGCAGCGATTTTACGTCGCTGATTGGCAACGAGGCGTAGTAGGCAATGGCTTTCATTGGAGCTCCCGAAAGTAATAAAGAAGGAAGAGATCAGACGATGGAGCGCAGGCGCTTGAGGTCGAAGTGTTCGAGAAAGTCGCCAGCCTTGGCGCGGAAGTTCTGGATATGCGCGCTGGCGTCATGGGCCTGCAGGGCTTCGTCACTGCTCCATTTTTCGATCATGTAAAAGGCATGAGGATTGGCGAGGTCCTGGTGCAAGTCGTATTGACCGCAACCGGCCTCGGCGCGGGTCGGTTCCAGCAGCGCACGCAAGTGCTGTTCGAGGGCATCCTGCTGGCCGGCTTTGGCGATGAGGGTGGCGATAGCGGTAAAAGGCTGGGACATGTTCGGCTCCGGGAACGGGATGAATTCGATGGGACGGATAATTGGCTATTTCTCTGCAAGATAAAACCCGCTAAAAGAGCAGTCTCTTTCAATGTTTTTTTGATAATCGAGGCTGAAATGCTGCGTTTCGATGACTTGCAGTTGTTTGTCCGGGCGGCGGACCTGGGCAGTCTGTCAGCAGCGGCGCGGGGGATGGACATGTCGGCCGCGGTGGCCAGTGCGGCGTTGAAGCGCATCGAACAGCAGCTCGGCGCCCGGTTGCTTGCCCGTTCTACCCGTAGCCTGCGGCTGACCGCTGAGGGCGAGGGATTTCTCGAATACGCTCGGGCTGCCTTGAGCAATCTCGATGAGGGTCGTCGTTTATTGGCCAGTGGTCAGGACCAGGTCAGCGGTATTTTGCAGCTCTCGGCGCCTTCGGACTTTGGCCGCAATCTGCTGCTGCCCTGGCTGGACGAGTTTCAGCGTGAGCATCCGAAGCTTACGGTGCGTTTGCTGTTGGGCGACCGCATCGCCGACCTGTTCCGCCAACCGGTGGACATCGCCCTGCGGTACGGCGAGCCGGAAGACTCAAGCCTGGTGGCGCTGCCCATCGCCCCGCAGAACCGCCGCGTGCTCTGTGCCGCCCCGAGTTACCTGGCCCGGCATGGCGAGCCACGGCAACTGGAGCAACTGGCTCAGCACAACTGCCTGCTGTTCATGCTCGGCAGCCGGGTCCACGATCATTGGAGTTTTCACGACGGCAAACGCGAGGTCAGCCTGACCGTCAGCGGCGATCGTTTCAGCGATGATGCCGATGTCGTGCGTCTGTGGGCCGTGGCAGGTGCCGGGATCGCCTACAAATCCTGGCTCGATGTCGCGGCCGATGTGCTGGCCGGTCGGTTGAAAGTGCTCATGCCGGAACTGCTCTGTGAGCGCGCACCGCTGAATTTGTTGTGCGCCCATCGCGCACAATTGAGTAAGCCGGTGAACCTTTTGCGGGAAATGCTCGCCAGCCGATGCGCCCGGTTGAGTAGCCAATTTCCGACGTTATCGGGCCCCGATCATTAGTCGCAGGCAAATAGCGAAATTTCACTCAGGAACTATCACCACCAACGGTTTCCCAAGGGCAGGAACCGGCGGTTAACCCGCATATACTAGCGCTCGCCTCATGTACGCACCGTCGATCTCGCAATGGCGAGTCCACATCCGAGTCAGCCAGGCCCCATGGTCAATCGCCGCGGCTTTGCGAAATCTGCGAGCAATGGCCTGTGCGATTGGCCGGCTTTGCCCGGTTTATGGCGGTTTCCACGCCTTGGCCGACGACACATTACTGGTCAAGATGTCTCTGAGCAGTAGACGAAACGATTCAACAGGGAGTGAATACATGGAACATGCACCTTGCATCAGCCAGATCGCCACGTTGCTGGCTGACCCAAAGCGCAGCGCAATGATGTGGGCCTTGATGGACGGCTCGGCGCGACAAACCGAAGAGCTGGCCTTGTTGGCCGGCCTGTCACCGTCTTCGGCCAGTGCACATCTGGGGCGTTTGTCCGCCGGAGGTCTGTTGAAAGTCGAAATCCGCGGCCGCAAGCGGTTCTTTCGTCTTGCCGCACCTGAAGTGGGTGCCGCGATAGAGGCACTGGCCAGCGCCACCCTCGCCAGCGCTCCTCGGGAAATCCCGGACATTTTCAAGTGCACGACACCCATCGCCAAACCTCAGGCGGCGCCTTCGTCACTCTTGCGCGCCAGGCTTTGCGACGACCATTTGGGCGGCACCCTTGCCGCCGATCTTTACCAGCGTCTGCTGGATGCGGGCTGGATCGAACAGTTCGATCAGCGGGTCGCGATCACTCACAAGGGCGCCACGCAATTGGCGACACGAGGTGTGTTCATCCAGGCGCTGGCTCATCGCAACAGCCGAGTCGCCTGCGCTTGTCCGGACTGGAGCGAAAGACGTCCGCACATGGGCGGGTCACTGGGGGCGGCGTTGCTGCAATTGTTCATGCAGTCAGGTTGGTTGAGCCTGCCCAACGATTCGCGAGCCTTGCAGGTCACCGCCGCGGGGCAGCGTGAAATCCATCGGTTCGCCAAGGAAACCGAGCTGGAAATGGCGTTGTAGAGGCATCGCGATCGACGTCCGAAGCTTCGGGCGTCGTTCAGAGCTGCGAACAGGTCGCATCCAGCAGTAACCCCCAGCAGCTATCGCGCACACTCGTCCGGGGACTTTCGGATTGGGGGAATGTGGCATGGAAACACGAGGCTTCAGCGCGGCAGAACGACTGGAACGGCTGCCCATCAGCGGTTATCACCGGATCATTTTCATCATCATTGCCCTGGCGTTTTTCTTCGACTCCATGGACCTGGCGATGATGACTTTTCTGCTCGGCTCGATCAAAACCGAGTTTGGCCTGAGCACGGCTCAGGCCGGGTTGCTGGCCAGTTCGAGCTTTTTCGGCATGGTTGTGGGGGCGTCACTGTCCGGCATGCTGGCCGACCGTTTTGGCCGCAAACCGGTGTTCCAGTGGAGCATCGTGTTGTGGGGGATCGCCAGCTATCTGTGCTCCACGGCGCAGAACGTCGAAACGCTGACGTTGTTCCGAATCCTGTTGGGGATTGGCATGGGCATGGAGTTTCCCATCGCTCAGTCGATGCTCTCGGAGCTGATTCCGGCCAAGAAGCGTGGGCGCTATATCGCGTTAATGGACGGTTTCTGGCCGCTGGGCTTCGTCGCCGCCGGCGTACTGTCGTACTTCCTGCTGCCGGTGATTGGCTGGCGGGACATCTTCCTGGTGTTGGCGGTGCCGGCGGTATTTGTCCTGGCGATTCGCTTTTTCATTCCCGAATCACCGCGCTGGCTGGAACAGGCCGGACATCATGACGTGGCGGATAAGGTCTTGCTGCGCATCGAGGATCGGGTCCGGACATCTCTGGGGCGTTCGCAGCTGCCTGAGCCGATCCGCCTGCCGAGAGTGGCGAGTACGCCGGGCCATTTCTTTTCCGCGTTGCGGCAGATCTGGTCGCCGCTGTACCGCCAGCGCACGATGATGATCTGGAGCGTCTGGTTCTTCGCCTTGCTGGGGTTCTATGGCCTGACGTCCTGGCTCAGTGCCTTGCTGCAGCAGTCGGGTTTTGCCGTGACCCAGTCGGTGTATTACACGGTGTTGATTTCCCTTGGCGGGATTCCCGGTTTCCTGATGGCCGCCTGGCTGGTGGAGCGTTGGGGACGTAAACCGGTGTGTGTGGTGACGTTACTCGGCGGCGGGGTGATGGCGTTTCTTTATGGTCAGAGCGCAGTGTTTGGCGGCAACGTCAGCCTGTTGATTGCGTCGGGGCTGCTGATGCAGTTTTTCCTGTTCGGCATGTGGGCGGTGCTTTACACCTACACACCGGAGTTGTACCCGACATCGGCGCGGGCCACGGGCTCGGGGTTTGCTTCGGCGATTGGTCGCGTGGGTTCGTTGCTTGGGCCAATGGTGACGGGGCTGGTTTTCCCGATGACGGGGCAGGGCGGGGTGTTTGCGCTGGGGGCGATGTGTTTTGCGATTGCGGCAGGGGTGGTGTGGGTGTTCGGGATGGAGACGCGAGGAAAGACACTGGAAGAATTAAGCGAAGCCATTGTGGGGTAGATGCAAAAAAGATCGCAGCCTTCGGCAGCTCCTACAAGGTTATGTGTACACCCTGTAGGAGCTGCCGAAGGCTGCGATCTTTTGACTTTAAGGTTTCACCAACCGTGCATCCAGGCTGTTCTGCGCCAATCGCTTGGCCTGATCCTGCGTCATGCCCAGATCGGTATACAGCGCATGGAAGTTCTCGGTGACATAACCGCCGAAGTACGCCGGGTCATCCGAGTTTACGGTCACTTTCACGCCACGCTCGAGCATGTCGAGAATGTTGTGCTGGGACATGTGATCGAACACGCAGAGCTTGGTGTTCGACAACGGGCACACGGTCAGCGGGATTTGCTCGTCGATGATCCGCTGCATCAAACGCTCGTCTTCGATGGCGCGCACGCCATGGTCGATGCGCTGGACTTTCAGCAGATCGAGGGCTTCCCAGATGTACTCGGGCGGGCCTTCTTCACCGGCGTGGGCGACGGTCAGGAAGCCTTCGTGACGAGCGCGATCAAACACGCGCTGGAACTTGCTCGGCGGGTGACCCATTTCCGAACTGTCCAGACCGACCGCCACAAACGCATCACGGAACGGCAGCGCCTGGTCGAGGGTTTTCTGGGCTTCGTCTTCGCTCAAGTGGCGCAGGAAGCTCAGGATCAAACCGCTGGTGATGCCCAGTTGCTGCTCGCCATCCTTCAACGCGGCGGCGATGCCGTTGAGCACCACTTCGAACGGCACGCCACGGTCGGTGTGGGTCTGCGGGTCGAAGAACGGTTCGGTGTGAATCACGTTCTGCGCCTTGCAACGCAACAGGTAGGCCCAGGTCAGGTCGTAGAAATCCTGAGAGGTGCGCAACACGTCGGCGCCCTGGTAATACAGGTCGAGAAACTCTTGCAGGTTGTTGAAGGCGTAGGCCTTGCGCAGGGTTTCGACGTCGCTCCACGGCAGGGAAATCTTGTTGCGTTCGGCCAGGGCGAACAGCAGTTCAGGCTCCAGCGAACCCTCAAGGTGCAGGTGCAGTTCTGCCTTGGGCAGGGCGTTCAGCCAGTCGTACATAGTCTTTTCTCATCAGGTGCAGATGGCGAGCATTCTACAGATGCCCGTGGAAACAATTAGCAAAACCTGACCAGCCGGTTCATCACACCGCTTCCTGTTCCCGTCGATAGGCGTAAGTATCGGCGAAGCGCGAGAGCAGGAATTGTGCGCAGGTGGTGGCCGGATACTTTGCCGGGTGCCATTCATCCTGACAGCCGGGCAGGCATTCGATGACCGTGTCGGGGTGCGGCTCGGCGAAGAAGGGCATCGAGTAACGATCAACGCCCAGCGGGCTGATCACCCGGTGCGGCGTCGACAGGTAACGGTCGTTGCTCCAGCGCGCCATCATGTCGCCGAGGTTGACCACGAACGTGCCGTCGATCGGCGGTGCATCGATCCACTCGCCTTTAACGTTTCGCACTTGCAGGCCGCCGGCGGCATCCTGATACAGCAGGGTGATACAACCGTAATCGGTGTGGGCCCCGGCGCCTTGTTGCTCTTCGGAACTGGCGGTGTGGCGCGGTGGGTAATGAATCAGCCGCAGCACGCTGACCGGCTCAACGAAGCGGGTGTCGAAAAAGTCGCGCTCGATCCCCAGCGCCACGGTTATGGCCCGTAACAGGGTTAGGGCCAAGGCCTGCATGTCGACGTAGTGCTGCTCCATCAGCGATTCCCAGCCGGGCATCGACGGATGGCGGTTGGGGCCGCGCAGCGGTTTTTCCGCCAGCACTTGCGGGTGATCGGCCGGCAGATGCAGGCCCATGTCGAAGGTTTCTTTCAGATCGCTGGGTTTGCTCGGGTCGAGTTGTTCAGTGGCGATGGCGCCATAACCGCGATGGTGTCGGGATTGGGTTATGTCGATCTTGAGTTTTTCGGCGGCGGGCAGGGCGAAGAAACGTTGGGCGCTGTCGAGTACGGCGTTAATGCGCGCGGCGCTGATCGGGTGACCCTTGATGTAGAAGAAGCCCCACTCGCGGCAGGCGCGGTCGATTTGTGTGGCGATGGATTGCCAGGTGGATGCGTCATCGGTGTAGAGCGGGGCGATGTCGATGATCGGGAGCTGGTTCATGCGCAGTCCTTAAGAACGCTGGAAATCCAATGTGGGAGCGAGCTTGCTCGCGAAGAGGCCAGCACATTCAACATTGATGTTGGCTGACACACCGCCTTCGCGAGCAAGCCCGCTCCCACAAGGAGTTTTGTGTTTGGCTCGGGAGTTACTTCGGAATATCGGCCTTCATGCCTTCAACGTAGTAGTTCATCGATGCCAGCTCCGCATTGCTCGCCGTCGCGCCCGCCGCAATCTTTTCGACGCCTGCCTGATCCTTGATCGGTCCGGTGAACGGGTGGAAAGCACCGCTTTTGATGTCGGCAATGATCTGCTCTGCCTCGGCTTTCACCGGTGCTGGCACCAGATCGCTGATCGGCAACTCAACCGTACCTTCCTTCAACCCGCCCCAGTAATCCTGCGACTTCCACGTGTGGTCGAGCACGCTTTGGGTCGCCTGAATGTAGTGCGGCCCCCAGTCGTTGACGATGGACGTCAGCACCGCTTTCGGCCCGAAGTGCGCCATGTCCGAAGCGTAGCCCACGGCATACACGCCGCGGCGTTCAGCCGCCTGGATCGGCGCCGGGCTGTCGGTGTGCTGGAACACCACGTCCACCCCCTGATCGATCAACGCATTGGCGGCATCGGCTTCTTTGCCCGGATCGAACCAGGAGTTGACCCACACCACTTTGATCTCGGTGCCGGGGTTGTACTTGTTCAGGGCCAGTTGAATGGCGTTGATGTCGCGGATCACTTCCGGGATCGGGAAGGACGCGACGTAACCGATCTTCTTGGTCTTGGTCATCTTCGCCGCGAGGAATCCGCCGACGTAGCGCCCTTCATACGTGCGCGCCAGGTAAGTGCCGAGGTTCTTGTCCTGTTTGTAGCCGGTGGCGTGCTCGAAGGTCACCTTGGGAAATTGCTTGGCGACTTTCAGGGTCGGGTTCATGTAGCCGAAGGATGTGGTGAAGATCAGGTCGTACTTGTCCTTGGCCATGTTGCGGATCACCCGCTCGGCGTCGGCGCCTTCGGCGACGTTTTCCACATAGTTGGTGGTGATCTGGTTACCGAATTTTTCGGCCAGCGCCTTGCGTCCCTGTTCATGCTGATACGTCCAGCCGTGGTCACCGATCGGACCGATGTAGACGAAGCCGACTTTCAGCGGGTCGGCGGCAGTGGCGGTCAGGCTTACGCTTAGACCGATGGCTGCGGCGACGGCGCAAAGCAGCTTCTTCAACGGACGTTTGTGCATGAATTCGAACTCCATGGTGTTGTTAGGTTGGCAAGGCCAATGCAAGTTGCTGACCAACAAGACAACAAATGCCGAAACCGCGTAACGGCCTTCGCGAGCAGGCTCGCTCCCACAGGAGAACGCATTCCAATGTGGGAGCGAGCCTGCTCGCGAAGAGGCCCTTGAGGCCGATAAAAGTGCATGACTTGGCATAGCTGCCATCCACTGGTGCGCTAAGGTGTAACGAAACGTTAGCGCCGCCCCGCAGTCACTAGCTCATCACCCTGGTTTCGCTTCACACGGCAAAAAGGCCCGCAATGCTCACACTCCTCAAGCAAGAAAAGTTTCTGCTGCTGGCAGTGATTGCCGCCGTCGTCGCCTATCCGCTGGAGCACTGGATGCTGCACAGCGGCCAGCCCATCGCGTTGACCGCCGGCCTCGTACTGATCGCCTTCATCGTCGTTGCCTCCATGCGCGTCGCCCATCACGCCGAACTGCTGGCCGAAAAAGTCGGTGACCCTTACGGCACGATGATCCTGACCCTGGCCGCGGTGCTGGTAGAAGTGGTGATTCTGGCGATCATGATGAGCAACGAAGCCTCGCCGACCCTGGTGCGCGACACGATTTATTCGGCGGTGATGCTCGACATCAACGGCATTCTCGGCCTGGCCGCGTTGATGGGCGGGATCAAGCACGGCGAACAGTCCTACAACGATGACTCGGCGCGCAGTTACAGCGTGATGATCCTCACCGCCATGGGCGTTTCCATGGTGGTGCCGGAGTTTATTCCCGAGGCCAACTGGAAGATTTATTCGGCGTTCACCATCGGCGCGATGATCGTGCTCTACACCCTGTTCCTGCGCATGCAGGTCGGGCCGCACAGCTATTTTTTCAGTTACAGCTACCCGGAAAAACGTCGCAAGAAAGTCCCGGAGGAGGAACCTGAACCGGTCAATCTGGTGCTGAGTATCGGCACGTTGGTGTTTGGCGTGGTGGTGATCGGCGCATTGGCCGAGGTGATGTCCAAGACCCTCGATCTGGGCCTGGAAGGGACGGGCGCACCGCCGGTGATCACGGCGATCCTGGTGGCGGCAATCTCGGCGGCGCCGGAGATCCTGACCGCGTTGCGGGCGGCACTGGCCAACCGCATGCAGTCAGTGGTCAACATCGCCATGGGCGCATCGCTGTCGACGGTCATCCTGACGGTGCCGGTGATGGAAGCGATGGCGCTTTACACCGGCCAGCCGTTCCAGATGGCGATGACCCCGGTGCAGACCGTGATGGTCTTCCTCACCCTGATCGTCAGCGCAATCAACCTCAACGATGGCGAAACCAATGCCATCGAAGGCATGACCCACTTTGTGCTGTTTGCGACATTCATCATGCTGTCGCTGCTGGGCCTCTAAACACACCACAAAACCAATTGTGGGAGCGAGCCTGCTCGCGATAGCGGTGTGTCAGACACCATTGATGTCGACTGACACTCCGTCATCGCGAGCAGGCTCGCTCCCACAGTTGATGGGTGTTGTGTCAGGTACCGGCAATCAACTGCCGAGCCGCCTGGCTGTGATCAGCGATCAGGCCTTTAAGATCCAGCCCTTCAACCTGCCCATCAATCACCCGCCACTTGCCCCCAACCATCACCCGATCCGCCCGATCAGCGCCGCACAGCAGCAACGCCGACACCGGATCATGACTGCCGGAGAACCGCAGCTCATCGAGCTTGAACAGGGCCAGATCCGCCTGCTTACCCACCGCCAGCTCGCCGATATCGGTACGCCCGAGCAAACTCGCCGACCCCTTGGTCGCCCACCCCAGAACCAGTTCCGGGGTGATCTTCTCGGCGCCATATCGCAGCCGCTGAATGTAAAGCGCCTGACGGGTTTCCAGCATCATGTTCGACGCATCGTTGGACGCCGAACCATCCACGCCCAAGCCCAGTAATGCACCCGCAGCCGTCAGGTCCAGCGTCGGGCAGATGCCGGAAGCCAGACGCATGTTCGAACTCGGGCAATGGCAAATGCCGGTGCCGGCGGCGCCGAGGCGAGCGATTTCGTCCGGGTTGAAGTGGATGCCGTGAGCCAGCCAGGTGCGCGGGCCGAGCCAGCCGACGCTGTCCAGGTAATCCACAGTGCGCAGGCCGAAGCGTTGCAGACAGAAGTCTTCTTCGTCGAGGGTTTCGGCCAGATGGGTGTGCAGGCGCACGTCGAGTTTGTTCGCCAGTTCGGCGCTGGCGGACATGATTTCCGGGGTCACCGAGAACGGCGAGCACGGCGCCAGGGCGATCTGGATTTGCGCACCGTCGCCACGCTCGTGGTACTCGGCGATCAAGCGTTGGCTGTCGGCGAGGATCACTTCGCCTTCCTGCACGGTCTGTTGCGGCGGCAGGCCGCCGTCCTTCTCGCCGAGGCTCATGGAGCCGCGCGTCAACATAGCGCGCATGCCCAGTTCGCGGACGCTCTCGACTTGCACGTCGATCGCATTTTCCAGGCCTTGCGGAAACAGGTAATGGTGATCGGCCGCGGTGGTGCAGCCGGACAGCAGCAACTCGGCCAATGCGACTTTGCTGGCGAGGGCGAGTTTTTCGGGTGTGAGGCGTGCCCAGACCGGGTAGAGGGTTTTCAGCCACGGGAACAACGGCTGATTGACCACCGGCGCCCAGGCGCGGGTCAGGGTTTGATAGAAGTGGTGATGGGTGTTGATCAGTCCCGGCAGGATCACATGCTCGCGGGCATCGAACACTTGTCCACAGGGCGCGGACGGTTGCTGGCCGGCGGCGAGCACTTCGACGATCAAACCGTCTTGCAGCACCAGGCCGCCACGGGCATCGAGGCCATTGGCAGTGAAGATCGCGAGGGGGTTTTTTAACCAGGTACGGGTCGCAGGCATGTTGGCCGGCTCCTCTGAAAGTGGGGTTCAGGTTAGCCAGCTCAGTGATTACCCTGTCTGCTGATCCAGGGTCGCCGCGGGGACGAGGTGCGGAGTTTCGAACAAAACCGCTCGGCGGGCAAGCCCGGCCCGACCAGATGATGCAAAACCCCGATGTGGAATGAGTCCCTGTGGGAGCGAGCCTGCTCGCGAAAGCGGTGTGTCAGCCAACAACAATGTTGAATGTACTACCGCCTTCGCGAGCAGGCTCGCTCCCACAGGAGGGCGGCGGTGTTTACCAGGGAATGGTTTCGCCTCTGTAGTTCACGAAGTGATGCCCGCCCTTGCCGGTATATGCATTCACCTGATCGACCAACCCACGCGTACTGGTGTCCACATCGATGTCGGCGCCTTCACCGCCCATATCGGTCTTCACCCAACCCGGATGCAGCGACAGCACGGTGAGTTTCTGCTCGCCCAACTGAGTGACGAAGCTGTTGGTCATCGAGTTCAGCGCGGCTTTGCTGGCCTTGTACAACGCCAGCTCCGGCGCATCCGGCATGGTCACGCTACCGAGCACCGAACTCATGAACGCCAGCACGCCGGTATCCGGACGAATCTGCCCGACAAAACGCTGGGCCAGATTGATCGGTGCCACCGCATTGGTGAAGAACAGTTGGCCAACTTCGGCCAGGGTCGCGCCGCCCGGCGTTTGAACTTCCGGGCCTTTGACCCCGGCATTCACGAACAGCAGGTCAAACACTTCCCCCTTGAGTTGTTGGCTGAGGGCGATGACCGCCTGCTGATCGTCCATGTCGAGTTTTTCGATCCGCACCTTGCCCAAGGCCTGCAAGGCTTCGGCGTTCTGCGGGTTGCGCACGGTGGCGGTGACCTGCCAGCCGTCAGCCAACAGGGTTTTCACCAGACCGAGGCCCAGGCCCCGGGAGGCGCCGATGATGAGTGCGGTTTTTGCCGTAGACATAAGTGGCTTCCTTGATAAATGAGGATCACGGATTCAATGGACAACGTTGACCGAGCCGTTGCTGCAACTCCTGACGCAGCGCGCCGAGTTCGTCGATTCGGGTTTCGATCAGTTTGAGTTTGTCTTGCAGCAATTGCGTGACGGCGCTGTCCGGGTCGGGCGATTGCCATAACGCGGCGACGCTGTTGCCGATCTCGCCGAGGGTAAAGCCCAGACGTTGCGCGGTCTTGATGTACAGCACCAGTTGCACCATGTCCGCCGGATAGTCGCGATAACCGTTGGCGCTGCGTTGCGCTGCAATCAACCCGCGCTGCTCGTAGAAGCGCAGCGTGTCGCGGCTGACGGCGCTGGCCTGGGCTAATTCACCGATGCGCATCATGACGTCTCAAGAGGGCTTGACCCTGGAGCATACTCCAGGCTTTAGCCTTGTTGCTCCCTGATTTTCTGGAGCAAGACGGATGTGGACTTCAACGCAATATCGCCGGTTGGTGAAGGGTAGCGCCTGGTATGACTTGATCGTGACGGCAGCGTTTGTCACGCCGTGGAGTTTTGCGGCGTTGCATGACGTTTTGTTGAGTGTGAGTCAGGCGTTCAACTTGCCTGGCGAGTTGCCGCCGTTTGAGCCGATGCACATGCTGATGGCCAATCTGTTGGGGTCGATTGTCTGCGTGTGGGCGGTGCTGCGGATTCGGGATCCGCAGCAGGTTTATGGACGGTATGACGCGGTGGGCAGATTCCTGTTTGCGGCTTGGCAGCTGTATGCCTTGGCCCACGGGGCGAGTTCGTTATTGGTGGTTTTTTTGGTCTTTGAATTGGCATGGGGCGTTGTTCAGGTGTTGCCAGTGCGGACGCCTTCGCGAGCAGGCTCGCTCCCACAGGGGATCCGTGTCGGCCCGCAATCCTGAGTTAAACCCGGACTACTGTGGGAGCGAGCCTGCTCGCGAAGAGGCCGGTGCAGACAACCACTAATGCCCAGCCTGCCAAGGCTGCCCCAACGACACCGGCGCATACAACCGCGTACGCACCGCATCTCGCGACAGCAGCACCAACACCACAATGGTCGCGACATACGGCAGCATCGCCAGCAGACTCGACGGAATCGCCAGGCCCAATCCCTGCGCCACCAGGTGCAGGATGCTGGCGAGCCCGAACAGATACGCCCCCAGCAGCAATCGCCACACCCGCCAACTGGCAAACACCACCAGTGCCAGGGCAATCCAGCCCCGGCCGGCGCTCATGTTTTCCGCCCACATCGGCGTGTAAGCCAGAGACAGATACGCCCCGGCCAATCCAGCCATCGCCCCACCAAACAGCACCGCCAACGTGCGCACGCCCAATACCGGTAAGCCCATGGCGCTGGCCGCATCCGGATTTTCCCCGACCGCCTGAATGATCAGCCCGACGCGACTTTTCACAATCACCCACGCCACCAGCGCAAACAACGCGAACGACACATACACCAGCAGATCCTGCGCAAACAGCATCCGCCCGATCAGCGGGATTTCACTCAAATAAGGAATCGCCACCGGCTCGAAACCTGCGAGCGGTTTACCGACCCACGCCGCGCCGACAAAGGTCGACAGGCCCACACCGAAGATCGTCAGCGCCAACCCGGTGGCCACCTGATTGGCGTTGAACACCAGCGCCACCAGCGCAAATAACGACGACAACAGCATCCCGGCAAGCATCGCCAGCAACACACCGAGCCACAGGTTGCCGCTGTTCAGGGCGACGATAAAACCGATCACCGCGCCAAACAGCATCATGCCTTCCTGACCCAGGTTGAGGACGCCGCTCTTCTCGCAGATCAGTTCGCCCAGCGCCACCAACAGCAGCGGCGTACCGCAACGGACCATGGCGTAGAAAATATTGCTCAGCAGATCGATATCCATCACAGCGCTCCTGCGTGTACGGCGGTGACTGGCGCACGGCGGACCCAGCGCAAGTTCAAACGTGGTCGGTAGAGAATCAGCACGTCACTGGCCAGCAGGAAAAACAGCATCATTCCCTGGAACAATTGGGTGATTGCTTGCGGCAGATTCAGGCTCATCTGCGCGCTCTCGCCGCCGATGTACAGCAGCGCCATCAGCAGGCTGGAAAACAGGATGCCGATGGGATTGAGCCGGCCGAGAAACGCCACGGTGATCGCGGCATAGCCATAACCAGGCGAGACTTGCGGCACCAATTGGCCGATCGGCCCAGTGACTTCACACACCCCGGCCAGCCCCGCCAGCCCTCCGCTGATCAATAGCGCCAGCCAGATCAGCCGCTTCTCGCGAAAGCCGACGAACCCCGCTGCGCGCTTGTCCAGCCCGAGTACTTTGATCTGGAACCCGATAAAGCTTTTCTGCAGCAACACCCACACCGCCACCAACGCGAGCAAGGCGAAATACACGCCCACGTGAACCCGACCATCCTCCATCAGCAGCGGCAAACGGCTGGCATCACCGAACATCGCCGACTCCGGAAAGTTGAACCCCGCCGGATCCTTCAGCGGCCCATGCACACAGAACAGCAACAGGTTCAGGGCGATGTAATTGAGCATGATGCTGGTGAGGATTTCGTTGGCATTGAAACGTGTGCGCAACCACGCCGTCAGCCCGGCCCATGCGGCACCGGCCAAGGTGCCGGTGAGCAGGATCAGCACCAGCGCCCAGCGACTTTGCATGCCGATAATGTTCACCGCCAGCGCACTGCCGGCCAGCGCGCCAAGCAGCAACTGGCCCTCGGCGCCGATGTTCCAGATTCGTGCTTGGTACGCCACCGCCAGCCCCAAGGCGCAGAGCAAAATCGGTAGCGCTTTGACCAGCAACTCGGAGACGCCATACAGGTCGCTGACCGGCGCGATCAGCAAGGTGTGGAGCGTGAGCAGCGGATCATGCCCCAGCGCGATAAACAGCAGCGAGCCACAGCCCAACGTCAGGATCGCCGCCAGCAATGGCGAGCACCACAGCATCAGGCGCGATTGCTGGCCACGGGGTTCGAGAGAAAGCAGCATGTGAAACTCCGTTAAACCGTTGCGGGTGCAGGTGATTGAGGGGTGTCGAACTGGCCGGCCATCCAGCCGCCGACATCGGTCAGGCGCGTGTCGACCGTGGCCTTGAGCGGCGACAATCGACCGCTGCACAAAGCGCCGAGGCGGTCGCTGATCTGGAACAGTTCGTCGAGGTCTTCGGAGATCACCAGGATCGCCGCGCCGGCATCGCGCAAGGCAATCAGCGCCCGGTGAATGGTCGCGGCGGCGCCGACGTCCACGCCCCAGGTCGGGTGTGCGGCCACCAGCAGTTTCGGTTGCTGCAGGATTTCCCGGCCGAGGATGAATTTCTGCAAGTTGCCGCCGGACAGGCTGCGGGCCGGTGTCTGGGTGTCGGGTGTCTTGACCCCGAAGCGACGGATGATTTCTTCGGCCAGCGCTTCGACCTTGCCGCGCTGGATCAGGCCGTTGCTGACCAGTCCTTGTTGAAATGCGGTGAGCAAGGCGTTGTCGGCCAGGCTCAGGTCCGGCACCGCGCCATGGCCGAGGCGTTCAGCGGGAACGAAGGCCAGGCCGAGCTTGCGCCGAGCATCGGGGCGCAAATGCGCGACCGGTTGCGCGCCGAAGCTGACCGTCTCGCCCTCGTTGCGGGTCAGCCGTTCTTCGCCGCTGAGCAAGGCTAAAAACTCATCCTGACCATTGCCCGCGACACCGGCGATGCCGACGATTTCGCCACTGCGCACTTGAAGATCGACGTCCTTCAGCGAGCAGCCGAACGGATCCGGGTTGTGCCAGGACAATCCGCTCACATTCAAAAATACGTCGCTGCCGATCACCTTTGGATAAGAGGTGATCATCTCGGCTGCTTCACCGACCATCAACCGCGCCAGTTGCTGATCCGAGCACTCCACCGGCACGCAATGCCCGGCCACCCGACCGCCGCGTAACACCGTGGCGCTATGGCACAGCGCGCGGACTTCACCGAGCTTGTGGCTGATAAACAGAATGCTGCAGCCCTCGGCAGCCAGCCGACGCAAGGTAACGAACAATTCGTCGGCTTCCTGGGGCGTCAGCACTGAAGTCGGCTCATCGAGAATCAGCAGACGGATGTCTTGCATCAGGCAGCGAATAATTTCTACCCGTTGCCGTTCGCCGATCGACAGGCTGTGGACAAGTCGTTCCGGTTCCAGCGCCATGCCGTAGCGCCGGGAGACTTCTCGAATCTTTGGCTCAAGCTGTTTCGGTGTGCCCGCCGCCGCGCCCATCGCCAAGGCAATGTTCTGCGCCACGCTCAGCGTTTCGAACAGCGAGAAATGCTGGAACACCATGCCGATTCCCAGACTGCGAGCCTGAGCCGGGTTGCGCATCGTCACGCGTTGCCCTTGCCAGATCATCTCTCCCGAGTCGGCATGGGTAACGCCATAGATGATCTTCATCAGCGTACTTTTGCCCGCGCCGTTTTCGCCAAGCAGGGCATGGATTTCGCCGGGTGCAATGCTCAAGTCGATGGCGTCGTTGGCCAGGCAGCCGGGGTAGCGCTTGCTGATTCTGCGCAGTTGCAGACGAGGTGTTTGATCGGGGATCGGCACGGGGTTGGGCATGACAGGCTCGGGTCGATTGAAGGGATGCCTGTGGACAAAGCAATTTCCTGGCCATTGAGTCAGGAAAGCTCAAAGGTGGTATAGGCAAAGGCTTTGAAGGCGACGCCTCGCCCTATGTCGATTCCGAACCAGGCACCACTTGAGGGCAAAGCCGTTGATCAGGCTCCGGTTTTGCTCAGGGTGTTTGGTCAAAAAACGAGCAACTTGCGGCAAGCCATGCCGGACATGGGACGGCGACAGCCATGAACGGGTTATCCACAGATTGCTCCACAGTATTTGTGCGCAAGCCCGAAGCTCGGGCATAAGCACTGCGTGGCTTTCTTCTAAAGGTGATAAACCGCTCTAACTGATTGTTTTTACGTGGATTTAGCTTTTTTGATGGCGGATTGGTCGAAAAGTGAGCAACGCCCGCAAAGCCGCGTGACAGAAGGGTTACAGCCGGGTGTGCTCAGGTTATCCACAGCCGGGTGCACAGTAGATGTGGGCAAATGCACCGGTTCGACGAAAGGGCTGTGAACGTTGTTGGTGCGATTAGTGCTGCAACAAAATGCGCCCGCGGCTCAAATCCGCCAGCTGCGTTTGCAGGGTATCGATCTGGCTTTCGCCGATCGCCAATTGCAGCTCTACGCCGTTGGCCGTGAACGTTTCTTCCACAACCAATCCACCCAGTTCCGCCACCCGAAGCTTCACCAGCGGCAACTCTGCAAAAGCACAGGCACAACTCACCGGCACCCGACTGATCAGTTCAACCTTTGCCGCGGCTTGCAGGCACTTGTTGGCGCCGCCGCCATACGCGCGGGCGAGGCCACCGGTGCCGAGTTGAATGCCGCCATACCAACGAATCACCAGCACGGCGACCTGATCGCAATCCTGCGCGTCGATCGCCGCCAGAATCGGCCGGCCAGCGGTGCCGCCGGGCTCGCCATCGTCAGTGCTGCGGTATTGGTCGCCAAGCTTCCAGGCCCAGCAATTGTGCGAGGCATTCACATCGCTGTGCTGGTCGATGAACGCCTGGGCTTCAGCAGGGCTGCTGATCGGCGCGGCGAAAGTGATGAAGCGGCTTTTGCGAATCTCTTCGCGGTACTCGCAAAAACCGCTGAGGGTAAAAGGCATAAGTGTCTTAGATCGTTGGCGTCAGGCCGCAGCCCTTGAGAATGATGCGGATCAGGTTGTTGCCGGCGTCTTCCATGTCTTGCTTGGTCAACTTGGTGCGCCCGCTGACACGGCAGATCTGTGTGGCGAAATCCGCGTAATGCTGTGTGCTGCCCCACAACAGGAAGATCAGGTTCACCGGGTCGACCGGGTCCATTTTTCCGGCGTCGATCCAGGCTTGGAACACGCCCGCCCGGCCCTGGAACCAGGCGCGATAATCCTGGTTGAAGTACTCGGTCAGGCATTCGCCGCCGCTGATGACTTCCATCGCGAAGATCCGCGAGGCTTGTGGCTGACGACGGGAGAATTCCATCTTGGCGCGGATGTAACGCGTCAGCGCTTCGGCCGGATCATCCTCGGCTGTCAGGGTGTTGAAGGTGCTGTCCCACAACTGGAGGATGTTGCTCAACACCGCCACGTACAAACCGAGTTTGTTGGTGAAGTAGTAATGCAGATTCGCCTTGGGCAACCCGGCATTCAGGGCGATGGTGTTCATGCTGGTGCCTTTGAATCCGTGACGGGCGAACTCGTCTTCGGCGGCTTTGATGATGGTCTCTTCGTTCTTCTGACGAATGCGGCTGGCAGGTTTTCCGCCGTGAGCGGGGACTTCAAAGGTCATAGGCACTTCCGAACAGGTGGGTGGGTGCAACCAATGCGTTGATAGCGCACCCACAGGCATCAGACAAGTCCTGACGCGATAAAACCTAGCGTGTCGCAGCCAGACTCTCCAGAAAACTTTCCAGCACCAAATGCGGGCGACGGCCCTTGCGCGTGACCGATGCGAGGCTCAGGTCATAAAAACGCACCTTTGGTTTCAGCGCACGCAACCGGCCTTGCTGCACCCAGAGGCTGGCGTAGTGGTCCGGCAGGTAACCGATGAAGCGTCCGGTCAGGATCAGGAACGCCATGCCTTCCCGGTCCGAGGCACTGGCGGTGCAATTGAGCGCCTGGTAATGGGCCTGGATTTCCGCGGGCAAACGGAAGGTCGGCGCAATGGCGTCCTGGCTATTGAGGCGCTCGTCATTCAGTTGTTTATCGTCGACATAAAACAACGGATGACCGACCGCGCAATACAGTAGCGAGCGTTCGCTATAGAGCGGCTGATATTCCAGCCCCGACAGCGCGCTGGCCTGCGGCACCACGCCGACATGCAATCGACCGTCGAGCACGCCTTGTTCGACTTCATTGGGCGCAATCATGCGGATCTGGATCTGCACGTCCGGCCCGCGTTCCTTCAATTGCGCCAAGGCGTGGGTGATGCGCATGTGGGGCAGGGTGACCAGATTGTCGGTCAGGCCGATGGTCAATTCGCCGCGCAAGTGTTGGTGCAGACCATTGACCTCAGTGCGGAAACTTTCCAGCGCACTTAATAGCTGCAAGGCCGATTGGTAAACCTCGCGACCTTCTTCGGTCAGGGAAAACCCGGCGCGACCCCGTTGGCACAAACGCAAGCCGAGGCGCTGTTCCAGATCGCTCATTTGCTGGCTGATGGCTGAGCGGCCGATACCCAGCACCGATTCCGCGGCCGAGAAGCCGCCGCACTCCACCACACTGCGAAAGATCCGAAGCAGGCGGATATCAAAGTCACTGACTTGCGCCAGCGGATCGGGGCGACGGTTGCTCATGCTTTAATTACTCAAAGTTTAGTGGAGGGCTGACTGAACGTTAGAAGAGTTGGATTTCACCGACTTTATCCCCGTGGCAATTTAGCTGCAAGAACGCTTTTGATCTCTATGCCGCTTATTGCCCTGCGAGGTTTTGCCCATGAACGTGCCTGAAAACGCCCCGACTTCCCTGGCCAGCCAGCTCAAGCTCGATGCTCACTGGATGCCCTACACCGCCAACCGTAATTTCCAGCGCGATCCGCGACTGATCGTGGCGGCTGAAGGTAGTTGGCTGATCGATGACAAGGGCCGCAAGGTTTACGATTCGCTGTCCGGTCTGTGGACCTGCGGCGCCGGGCATACCCGCAAGGAAATTCAGGAAGCGGTCGCCAAGCAATTAGGCACCCTCGATTACTCGCCAGGCTTCCAGTACGGCCATCCGCTGTCGTTCCAGCTGGCTGAGAAAATCACCGACTTGACCCCGGGCAATCTGAATCACGTGTTCTTCACTGACTCGGGTTCCGAGTGCGCTGACACGGCGGTGAAAATGGTTCGTGCTTACTGGCGTCTGAAAGGCCAGGCGACCAAGACCAAAATGATCGGCCGTGCCCGTGGTTATCACGGCGTAAACATCGCCGGCACCAGTCTCGGCGGTGTGAACGGCAACCGCAAAATGTTCGGTCAGGCGATGATGGACGTCGATCATCTGCCTCACACCTTGCTGGCGAGCAATGCTTATTCCCGTGGTATGCCGAAAGAGGGCGGTATCGCCCTGGCGGATGAACTGCTCAAGCTGATCGAGTTGCATGACGCTTCGAACATCGCTGCGGTGTTCGTTGAGCCAATGGCCGGTTCCGCTGGCGTACTGGTTCCACCACAGGGTTACCTGAAGCGTCTGCGCGAGATCTGCGATCAGCACAACATCCTGTTGGTGTTCGACGAAGTGATCACCGGTTTCGGTCGTACCGGTTCGATGTTCGGCGCCGACAGCTTTGGCGTGACCCCGGACCTGATGTGCATCGCCAAGCAAGTCACTAACGGCGCGATCCCGATGGGCGCGGTGATTGCCAGCTCCGAGATCTACCAGACCTTCATGAACCAGGCGACGCCTGAGTACGCGGTGGAATTCCCGCACGGCTACACCTATTCCGCGCACCCGGTGGCTTGCGCCGCTGGCCTGGCGGCACTCGACCTGCTGCAAAAGGAAAACCTGGTGCAGAGCGTGGCCGAAGTCGCGCCGCATTTCGAAAATGCGCTGCACGGTCTGAAGGGCTCGAAAAACATCATCGATATTCGTAACTACGGTTTGGCTGGTGCGATCCAGATCGCACCGCGTGATGGCGACGCCATCGTGCGTCCGTTCGAAGCCGGCATGGCCCTGTGGAAAGCCGGGTTCTACGTGCGCTTTGGCGGCGACACCCTGCAGTTCGGCCCAACCTTCAACAGCAAGCCGCAAGACCTTGATCGTCTGTTCGACGCGGTCGGCGAAGTGCTGAACAAAATCGACTGATTTCCCCCTCTATATAGAGGCGCCCTTCAAAGGGCGCCTGTGGACAACTTTTCAGGAGCCCTGCATGAGCCTCATCCCGCATTTGATCAATGGCGAACTGGTGACCGAAGACGGTCGCACAGCTGACGTGTTCAACCCGTCCACCGGCAAGGCAATCCACAAGCTGCCGTTGGCCAGCCGCGAAACCATTCAAAAAGCCATCGACTCGGCTAAAGCTGCGTTCCCGGCCTGGCGTAACACGCCGCCAGCCAAGCGTGCGCAAGTAATGTTCCGCTTCAAGCAATTGCTGGAGCAGAACGAAGCGCGTATTGCCCAACTGATCAGTGAAGAGCACGGCAAGACCCTGGAAGATGCTGCCGGTGAACTGAAACGCGGAATCGAGAACGTCGAGTTCGCTTGCGCAGCACCGGAAATCCTCAAGGGCGAGTACAGCCGTAACGTTGGCCCGAACATTGATGCCTGGTCGGACTTCCAGCCGCTGGGCGTGGTGGCTGGTATTACGCCGTTCAACTTCCCGGCCATGGTGCCGCTGTGGATGTATCCGCTGGCGATCGTCTGCGGTAACTGCTTCATTCTCAAACCGTCCGAGCGTGATCCAAGCTCCACACTGTTGATCGCTCAACTGTTGCTGGAAGCCGGTCTGCCTAAAGGTGTGCTGAGCGTCGTGCATGGCGACAAGGCTGCGGTGGACGCACTGATCGAAGCGCCGGAAGTCAAAGCGTTGAGCTTCGTTGGTTCGACGCCGATTGCCGAATACATTTATGCCGAAGGCACTAAGCGCGGCAAACGTGTTCAGGCATTGGGTGGCGCGAAGAACCATGCGGTGTTGATGCCGGATGCGGATCTGGATAATGCGGTCAGCGCATTGATGGGCGCGGCGTATGGTTCTTGCGGTGAACGTTGCATGGCGATCTCGGTGGCTGTGTGCGTCGGTGACCAGGTGGCGGATGCGTTGGTGGCCAAACTGACGCCGCAGATCAAGGCGCTGAAGATCGGTGCGGGTACGACCTGTGGTCTGGACATGGGGCCGCTGGTTTCCGGCCAGGCTCGCGACAAAGTCAGTGGTTATATAGAAGACGGTGTTTCGGCGGGTGCTTCTTTGGTGGTCGATGGTCGTGGTCTGAGCGTGGCTGGTCATGAGGAAGGTTTCTTCCTGGGTGGCTGCCTGTTTGATAACGTCACGCCAGAAATGCGCATCTATAAAGAAGAGATCTTCGGGCCGGTGCTGTGTGTTGTCCGGGTTAACAGCCTGGAAGAGGCGATGCAGCTGATCAACGATCACGAGTATGGCAACGGTACCTGCATCTTTACCCGTGATGGGGAAGCGGCACGGTTGTTCTGCGACGAGATCGAAGTCGGTATGGTCGGCGTCAACGTACCGCTGCCGGTACCGGTGGCTTATCACAGCTTTGGCGGCTGGAAGCGCTCGCTGTTCGGCGACTTGCATGCGTATGGTCCGGATGGCGTGCGTTTCTACACCCGTCGCAAGGCCATAACCCAGCGCTGGCCACAACGGGCGAGCCATGAAGCTTCGCAGTTCGCATTCCCTAGCTTGTAAGTAGAAGGGAAGAAGGCCGGCCCCTTGGGGCCGGCCTTTGTGTTTCAGGGGCTTTTTTACCTATATGACAGAATTGTGAAAATAGGTGTTGACGGCAGATTCTGGAAGTCTATAATTCGCCCCACTTCCGGCGCAGTCGAAACGGAAAACTCCTTGGTAAACAATGAGTTAAGCAGTTTTCGGCAGCGAGTTGCTTCAGGTCATCGAAGCCCAGAAGGAGTTGAAAGAGCGAGGTTGTTTGGCTCTTTTAACGATTCGATCTTCTCGGTCGAAAGCGGTGTAAAAGAGGTGTTGACAGCAGCGAGTAACGCTGTAGAATTCGCCTCCCGCTAACGAGAGATCGGAAGCGCAAGTGGTTGAAGTTGCAAAGGAAACTTTGAAAG
>NZ_RCZA01000016.1 GCF_006438925.1 Pseudomonas mandelii
TTTCCGGCGGCCGTGGCATGCAGAACGGCGACAACTTCAAACACCTGTACGCCCTGGCTGACAAGCTGGGCGCTGCTGTCGGTGCTTCCCGCGCCGCGGTCGACGCCGGTTTTGTACCCAACGACATGCAGGTCGGTCAGACCGGCAAGATCGTTGCTCCACAGCTGTACATCGCCGTCGGTATCTCCGGCGCGATCCAGCACCTGGCCGGCATGAAAGACTCCAAAGTGATCGTTGCGATCAACAAGGACGAAGAAGCGCCGATCTTCCAGGTGGCCGATTACGGCCTGGTGGCGGACTTGTTCGAAGCCATCCCTGAGTTCGAGAAGCTGGTCTAATCCAGCGGCCTGACTTATAAAGAGCCCGACCTTTTGGTCGGGCTTTTTTTTGTTCTTCTGTAGGAGCTGTGTAGGAGCTGTCGAGTGAAACGAGGCTGCGATCTTTTGATCTTGCTCTTGATACTCAAGTGAACTCGAAAAGATCGCAGCCTCGTTTCACTCGACAGCTCCTACAGGGTATAACCGGGTTTGAGTGGAGAGTGATGCCATGGATCTGCGCCGCGTTTACGGCTGGTCATTGCTGCTGGGGCTGACGGTATTACCGGCGCTGTCCATCGCCGCGGGCAAGTGCGAGCGCCTGGTGGTGACCGGCAGCCCGGACGCGCCGCCGTACCTGTGGCAAGACCCGCAACACCCCAAGCACCTGATCGGCGCCAGTGCTGACCTGTTGCAGCAAGTGGCGGGAGAGCTGGGGATCAAGGTCGAACTGCTTTACGCCGGCAAACGCTCCCAGGCCCTGGACGAAGTGCGCAGTGGACGAATGGACATGCTGGCAGATGCGTCATTGACGGTCAGTGAGCTGGACACTCTGGATTACATTCATCCTCCGTTGCTGGAAAACGATTACCTGGTCTGGACCCGTAAAGACTCGGCGGTGGTCTACAACGAAGCGCAGGACCTTCACGGGCATCCCGGCGCGTTGTCGGAAAAGTCTCGTATAACCCCTGAATTTGGCACGTTCGCCGAGCAGCAATTGACCCTCATCCGCACGCCTAACCTGACCCAGGCCTTTCAGAAATTGCTGCTGGGCGAGGTGGAATTTGTCCTGGCCGGTCGTTACTCGGGCGTGGCGGCTGCACAGGCACTTAACCTGTCCAACGACCTGACTGCCCGTCCCCAACCGATCGACAAACCCGGCCTGTTCCTCGCGGTTTCCCACAACTCCGCCTGCAACGATCCGTGGTTGCGCGGACAGCTGGCCAAAAAGATGACAGAATTGCCCGCGTCCGGACTGACGGAAGCCGTGCTGCAACGCAATATCGAGCGCTGGAAGGCGCAACTGTCACAACCGCAGCAACAACCTGTCAGTACCCCAAAACAGTAGGGATTTTTAGTGAGTATTCGACCTCTTTTCGCTGCCCTGGCCGTTCTGGCTCTGGCGGGTTGTGCAGCCGATCCGGCGCCGAATGAACAAATGCGCCTGACCGAACAGGCACTCGAACAGGCTAAGGCAGTAGGTGCCACCGCCGCCGATGTGCCGGAAATGAAACTGGCCGAAGACAAGTTCAACCGCGCCAAGGGCAGCATGAACGACCAATCCTTCAAGAACGCGCGCATGCGGGCCGAGCAGGCCGAGCTGGACGCGCGTCTGGCCGAAGCCCGGGTTCTGACCCTCAAGAGCGAGGAGCAGTTGAACGTGCTCAATACCCGCATCACTCGCCTGCGCAAGCAACTGGGAGATGCCCAATGAGCCTCAAGACCAAAGCCCTTGGCGGTTTGATCCTGACAGGCTGCGCCAGCCTCTATGGTTGTGCCGGTCAGCACAGCGAGGCCGCGTTGCAACAGGCCAGTACTGACTTCCAGAAGGTCAAGGAAGATTCCAATGTGCTGCGAATCGCGCCCAAGGACGTGATTCGCGCCGGTGAGTCGCTGGCCCGTGCCGATCGTCTGTCCAGTTACTGGGGCAGTGGACCGGACGTGCTGCATTACGCTTACCTGAGTGAGCGCTATAGCGAAATCGCGCGCGAACACACCAATCAGCTGCTCAACGAAGAACGTGCGGCGAAGCTCGAACTGGAGCGTCAGCGCCTGCAGCTGGCCCTGCGCGAATCCAAACTGCTCAGCGTGCAGCAGCAGGGCAAGTGGCTCGAAGAACAGATTGTCGCGTTGGCGACCACCCAGACCGACCGCGGCCTGGTGATGACCTTGGGCGACGTGCTGTTCGATACGGGCGAAGCAGAGTTGAAAAACTCGGCGAACCGCGTGGTGTTGAAGATCGTGCAGTTCCTGCAGCTCAACCCCAAGCGCGTGGTGCGCATCGAAGGCTACGCCGACAGTACCGGCGGCAAACAGGAAAACCTCAAGCTGTCCCGTGACCGTGCGCAATCGGTGGCGGACGTGCTGATGGATTTGGGTATCGACGATAAACGTATTCAGGTCGAAGGCTACGGTGATGAATATCCGGTCGACGTGAACGCCTCCGAGCGGGGACGTGCACAGAACCGCCGGGTAGAAATTGTGTTCTCTGACGAAAAGGGCCAGCTCGGCGCTGCCCGGTAGGAGCTAACGCCAGAAGTCCCGTAGGAGCTGTCGAGTGAAACGAGGCTGCGATCTTTTGATCTTTCGCTTGAAACTCAAGTGGACGTGGAAAGATCGCAGCCTCGTTTCACTCGACAGCTCCTACGCAGCTCCTACAACCCGGCCTGCCCGTCAGCGCCGGGTTTTTTTACGCCTGCTAATCAACTCACAAAACAGTACAGTTTTTGCTGACACTGCACTGTACGGTCGACTATTGTGGCAACTGTCCCAGTACACTTCTAAACTGTTCCGGTATTGTTTCACACAAGAATAAAATGCCCGTGAAATCGAGTGCTGCGTCATGACCAATCTCTTGCTCTACCAACGTATTGCTCAACAACTGGCCGAAGACATCCGCCGTGGCGTCTATCAACCGGGGGAGCGCGTGCCTTCGGTGCGCAAGATGAGCTCGCAGCTCAACGTCAGCCATGCGACGGTGTTGCAGGCTTACGCCAACCTCGAGGATCAGGGGCTGATCCGCGCCCGGCCGCAGTCCGGTTACTACGTGCACCAGACCCCGGCCCTGACCGCGCCGACACCGGACATCGCCCGGGTTGAGCGTCCAGGTCTGGTCACTCGCAGCAGCATCATCCAACAAGTTCTGGTCGAATCCCGCCGCGAGGGTGTGTTTCCCTTGGGCGCGGCGGTACCGAGCGTTGATTATCTTCCGGTGCGGGCGCTGCATCAGCAACTGGCCAAAGTCACCCGTTTCCATAGCCCGCGGGCGTTCAGCTATATGTTCAGCCCGGGTTTCGAACCGTTGCGCCGACAAGTGGCGATCCGCATGCGCGATGCCGGCGTGGTGGTCGATCCGTCGGAAGTGGTGATTACCCACGGCTGCGTTGATGCCTTGCAGATGTCCCTGCGAGTGCTGACCCGCCCAGGCGACCTGATCGCCGCCGAGTCGCCGACCTACTACGGTTTACTGCAACTGGCTGACCTGCTGGGCCTGAAGGTCATCGAGATTCCGAGCGATCCGGCCACCGGTATGAGCCTCGAAGCTTTGCAGCTGGCGGCCAACCAGTGGTCGATCAAGGCGTTGGTGCTGACCACCCGTCTGAGCAATCCATTGGGCGGCACCATGCCCGAAGAGCGGCAGAAGCAACTGCTGCGCCTGGCTTCGGATTTCGATATCCAGATTGTCGAAGACGATATCTACGGCGAACTGATGTTCGAGCAGGGGCGCACCAAATCACTTAAAGCCTACGATCGGCTGGATCGGGTGATCTATTGCTCAAGCTTCTCCAAAACCCTGTCGCCGGGCGTGCGGATCGGCTGGATGATTGCCGGCAAGTACCAGCAGGAAATCCAGCGTTTGCAGACCTTCAGCACCCATTCGGCCTGCAGCGTCACGCAGATGGGCATTGCGGCGTACCTGGAGAACGGTGGTTATGACCGGCATTTACGCTACATCCGTCAGGAGTACCGCAAGAACCTCAGCGCTTTCCAGCTGGCGGTGCAGCAGTACTTCCCGGAAGGCACGCAGATGACCCGGCCGACCGGCGGCTTCATTCTGTGGGTCAGCCTGCCGGGGCGGGTCAACACGCAGGAGCTGCACGTTCGTGCGTTGCAGCAGGGCATCAGTATCGCGCCGGGGCTGATTTTCAGTAACACCGAGCAGTTCAATCACTGCATTCGGTTGAACTGCGGTACACCCTGGAACCGTGAAGCCGAACGTGCATTGATGACCCTGGGCATGCTCGCCACCCAGCTCTGTCAGGAGATGGCCAACGGCTTTTGACGGGGCGGGCAGGTTGTTCCTGTCCGTGCTTGTCTTGTTGCGTGCAACAGGCGAGCATATGGCCTCCTGCCGTTTGCGCTGTTGGGTCCATGAAATCGATTTTCCCCGCCGTTTGGCTATCGCTCTGCCTGCTGATGACCTTCCAGGCGGAAACCGTCATGGCGGCTTCCGTTCAGGAAAAACCGACAGCCAGCGCCACGTCGAAAAAGCCGGCTCCCGCTAAAAAAGCCACGCAGGTCAAAAAGAAAGCGGCCCCGGTGAAAAAGCGACCGCCGATTGCCTCCAAGTCCAAACCCGCCAGTGAGGTCGTGAAAACCAAGCTCCCTTCGGCCGACCTGGATTTGAGCCTGCCCCAAGGCATGGTCGAGGAACTGAAACCGATCGGTACGGTACCGTTGCCCCGACACGATGCGGTATTGCCACAAATGTTTGGTGACAAGGCCGGCAGCTCTCCATTTCAGCTCAACGGAAGGCTGATCAGCAACGAAATGAAGTTGCAACTGCGCAACGACGAGCGCCGCGAAGTCGAAGGCGCCGCCCTGGAATTCGAGTTCAAACGATAATTCCTTCCTGTCTGTGACCCGCTGGCCAGACGCTTTGTCGGAGACTGGTCAGTCACGCTCGTTTAAGCGTAAAAAGCCGGGTCCAGGTAATTTTAAACAAGTGTTTTAGCGGTTACTCTGTGCCCCGTCCTTTAATACATCGCCCGTCGCGAGGAGCTCGTCGTCATGAAATGCCGTGAAGGCTGTGGCGCCTGTTGCATTGCCCCTTCCATCAGTTCACCGATTCCCGGCATGCCCAATGGCAAACCCGCCGGAGAACGTTGCGTACAACTCTCTGTCGAAAACCTGTGCAGTATTTTCGGCAATCCCGATCGACCAGCCGTTTGCTCGGCATTCGAAGCCGACGTCGAAGTCTGCGGAAGCAGCAGCGATGAAGCGATCAAATTGCTGGGTTGGTGGGAGCAAATGACGGCGGCGTGATGTGTTCAACGAACGGAACTTCAACAATAAGGAATAAGACTATGGGTTCGCTGCAACGTATGGCTGTGCTGTGTGGTTTGACGGTTTTGCTGGCCACCACGGCCGCTCAGGCCGAAGACTGGAAAGTCGCCAAGAACGAAGACGGCATCAAGGTTTCCCTGAGTGAAGTGCCTGGCTCCGATTACAAGGCCTACCAGGGCGTCACCCTGATGAAGACCACCATGGCCAAACTGCGCGCGTTGCAGGAAGACGTGCCAGGCGCTTGCGCCTGGATTCACGACTGCAAAACCCAGAAATTGCTCAAGCACGAAGGCGATCAAAACTGGACCTACACCCAGTTCAATACTCCTTGGCCGGTTACCGCGCGTGACTCCGTGTTGCATGTCACCACCATCGAGGGGGCTGACGGCAGCCTGACCCGCAAACTCGAAGGTGTGCCAAAGTACATTCCTGAAGAAAAAGGCTTTGTGCGGGTTACCAAGGTTGATGGTTTCTGGAAGTTCGTGCCCAAGGGCGATCAGATCGAAGTGACTTATCAGGTGCACACCGAGCCGGGCGGTAGCATACCGTCGATGGTGGCCAACAAGTTTGTGGTGGATGCGCCGTTCAATACCTTGAAAGCCCTGAAAGAACGCGCTGAGAAATAATTGCTCTTTTGATAAAACGCCCTGACTTGTTTGGGGCGTTTTCTATTGGGTAGGGCGGTTTATTTGATAGGGGGGCATATCCGTTTTTTCGGTAATGGCGACTGGCGGTTTCGCTTTTACAGCGAGTCACTTGGAAAAGCCCCAAGTAACCAAAGGTTTTTGCCCCGCCATTCGGTGCCTCGCCCAGGCTCGGCATGCCCTCACTCCGGCATTGCTCCGGGGGCGGCTACCGCGGCATCCCTGCCGCGGTGCCCCCTGCGCAATACCTGCGTTCGGCCTCTGGGAAAGGGGCAGGCAGATCAAGATCAAAAGCCAAAGCCCGGCGTTGTACCTGTGGGAGCGAGCCTGCTCGCGAAAAACGTCCGGACACCGCGTTCATTCAGACAGCACGCGTTATCGTTCACGTCTTTCGCGAGCAGGCTCGCTCCCACAGGGGAATGCGTACGCTTGAAGAGGCAGGTCGGCCGGTAGGCCGCCTCGTGTGCTTTTGCGGTACTCGCCCCCTCGAGAGGCCGAGTGGAGGTTCTGCGCAGTGGGCAACCCGGCATGGATGCCGGGTTAGCCGCCCCCGGCCATGGATGGCCGATGGCGGCGGGCCCACGGAGCAGGACCGGAGCGAGGGCATGCGGAGCCTAGGCGAGGCACCGAACGTCAGGGGCAAGAGCCCTTGGTTACTTGGGGCTTTTCCAAGTGACCCGCCGTAAGGGCGGAACCCTAAGCGGCCGTTACCGCAGAAACGGATATGCCCCCGAACTAACTGCATTAGGGCAGGGGGACTTTAATTTGTTTCCGAATATGCGTTGCACGAAATTTTCACAAAGCCTCCAAGACAATTCGCCCGCGCCAAACAACCGGACAGTAATCAATGGCAATGCCGCGGTTGATCGTGCAACATTTGCGCACCGCGCAAGCCCCGGGACCGAGAACTGGCCAACAGAGGGCAAGGCGCAGCTGTATTTTTGAAACTTCAACTTCCAATGGGTCCTAAAACGACATGGCAAACCCGGACGCCCTGAGTCAGCAGCGAGCTTCTAGTCGCCTGCTGCAACCGACCGTCAAATCGCATCTGGCCTACACGCTGCTGTGTGCCCTGGTCATGATGGTCATGTTCAGCCTGCTGCGCGTTGCGCTGCTGGTTTACAACCGCGAGATGATCCTCGACACCCCGGCCTCGACCTTTCTCGAAGCGTTCGCCAACGGTCTGCGTTTCGACCTGCGCCTGGTGGTCTACCTCAGCATTCCATTGCTGCTGGCGCTGTTCAGCGCCCGGGCGATGGCCGCACGCGGATTCTTCCGGTTCTGGCTGACCATTGCCTCGAGCATCGCCCTGTTCCTCGGTCTGATGGAGATGGACTTCTACCGCGAGTTCCACCAGCGCCTCAACGGCCTGGTCTTCCAATATGTAAAGGAAGACCCGAAGACCGTGATGAGCATGCTCTGGTACGGTTTCCCGGTGGTTCGCTACCTGCTGGCCTGGGCCGTGGGCACGTTGATCCTGACCCTGGCGTTCAAGGGCGCCGACCGCGCCACCCGTCCTCGGGGTCCATTCAGTGGCGGCAGCATTGGCACGCGCCAGATCGCCCCATGGTATGCACGCATCACGGTGTTCGTCGTCTGCCTGATGGTTTGCGTGGTGGCCGCTCGTGGCACCCTGCGTCAGGGCCCGCCACTGCGTTGGGGTGACGTCTACACCACCAACTCGAACTTCGCCAACCAGTTGGGCCTCAACGGCACCTTGTCGCTGGTCGCCGCGGCCAAGAGCCGGATATCCGAAGATCGCGACAACGTCTGGAAGGCCACGTTGCCACAGCCTGAAGCGCAGAAAATCGTGCGTGACATGCTGGTGATGCCGGACGACAAACTGGTGGATGCGGAGATCGCCGCCGTGCGTCGCGATTACACGCCGCCGGCCGACAAGACCCTGCCGATCAAGAACGTCGTCGTGATCCTGATGGAAAGCATGGCCGGTCACTCGGTGGGCGCCTTGGGTGCACCGGGCAACATCACGCCGTACCTCGATAAATTGTCGAAGGAAGGCTTGCTGTTTGACCGCTTCTTCTCCAACGGCACCCATACCCACCAGGGTATGTTCGCCACCATGGCCTGCTTCCCGAACCTGCCAGGTTTCGAATACCTGATGCAGACGCCGGAAGGCAGCCACAAGTTGTCCGGCCTGCCGCAATTGCTCAGTGCCCGTAAATATGACGACGTGTACGTCTACAACGGCGACTTCGCCTGGGACAACCAGTCGGGTTTCTTCAGCAACCAGGGCATGACCAACTTCATTGGTCGTAATGACTTCGTGAACCCGGTGTTCTCTGATCCGACCTGGGGCGTGTCCGACCAGGACATGTTCGACCGTGGTCTGGTCGAGCTCAAGGCGCGGGAAAACGGCAAGCCGTTCTATGCGTTGCTGCAAACCCTGTCCAACCACACGCCATACGCCTTGCCGACCCCATTGCCGGTTGAACGCGTGACCGATCGCGGTAGCCTGAACGAGCATTTGACCGCCATGCGTTATGCGGACTGGGCGCTGGGCCAGTTCTTTGAAAAGGCCCGCAAGGAGCCGTATTTCAAGGAGACCCTGTTTGTCATCGTCGGCGACCATGGCTTTGGCAACGAGCGTCAGATCACCGAAATGGACCTGGGCCGCTTCAACGTGCCGATGTTGATGATCGCGCCGGGCATCCAGGAAAAATTCGGCCAGCTTGACCATACCGTGGGCACGCAGATCGACATCGTGCCGACCATCATGGGCCGCATTGGTGGCGAAGTGCGTCATCAGTGCTGGGGTCGTGATTTGCTCAACCTGCCTGAAGGCGACACCGGTTTTGGCGTGATCAAGCCATCGGGTAGCGAGCAGACCACCGCCATCATCACGGCTGATCAGATTCTGGTGCTGCCGAAAGAAAAGGAAATGGCGCCGAAGATGTACCAGTACGAACTGGGCGCGACACCTCACGCCGAGATCGTTCCAAATGCACCGCGTACCGCTGAGCTGAAGCTCAAGCTCGAAGCGTTCCTGCAAACGGCGACCAAGAGCCTGATCGACAACACCGCCGGTGTGGTTGACGGCAAGCCGGACTAAGTCTTGATGCAATAAAAAAGAGGCCCTTGAAAAGGGCCTCTTTTTTTTGCCTGTTAAACCTTTATATCTTGCCGAGCAACAGCAGGATCAACAGCACCACCAACACCACGCCGATGATACCCGACGGGCCATAACCCCAACTTCTGGAGTGCGGGAACACTGGTAAGCCACCAATCAGCAAGAGGATCAGGATTACGATAAGAATTGTGCCCATGTCTATTTCCTTGTTGGAAGTGTTCTGGATTACCTGGCGTTTAAGTGTCAGCCGGGATGCTAAAAACCAGGCTGCTTACAAAATCCGACTGTCGAGCATGAAAGAAAATTCCAAGTTTTTTTAATGTTTTTCGAAGAAAGGCTTATTCCGTTTTTTATTACTCTAGTTGGTTCAGACGCTCCCACGGTTTGCTCGGGCCATTCAGCAATCTGATGGAGCGTGGGTCGGGCATTGTCCTTCGCTACACTCGACGCATCTTCCCCGGAACAACAAGGCTGTTTGCTATGCAAAATCGCATGATGATCACTGGCGCGGGCTCAGGCTTAGGTCGCGAAATCGCGCTGCGCTGGGCGCGTGAAGGCTGGCAGCTGGCCTTGTCGGATGTCAGCGAACCCGGTCTGCAAGAAACCCTGAAGCTGGTTCGCGAAGCCGGTGGCGACGGTTTTATTCAGCGTTGCGACGTGCGCGATTACAGCCAGCTGACCGCCTTCGCCCAAGCCTGTGAAGAGAAACTCGGTGGCATCGATGTCATCGTCAACAACGCCGGCGTTGCCTCGGGCGGGTTCTTCAGTGAACTGTCCCTGGAAGACTGGGACTGGCAGATCGCGATCAACCTGATGGGCGTGGTCAAGGGCTGCAAGGCCTTCCTGCCGCTGCTGGAAAAAAGCAAAGGCAAGATCATCAACATCGCGTCAATGGCAGCCCTGATGCAAGGCCCGGCCATGAGCAACTACAACGTGGCCAAGGCTGGGGTGGTGGCGTTGTCCGAAAGTCTGTTGATCGAGCTGGCGCAGGAGGAAATTGGTGTGCATGTAGTGTGCCCATCGTTCTTCCAGACCAACCTGCTGGACTCCTTCCGTGGCCCTACGCCGGCCATGAAAGCTCAGGTCGGCAAGTTGCTGGAAAGCTCGCCGATCACTGCGGCCGACATTGCTGACTACATTTACCAGCACGTCGCTGCCGGCGAATTCATGATTCTGCCTCACGAACAGGGCCGCATGGCCTGGGCGCTCAAGCAGAAGAACCCGCAACTGCTCTACGACGAAATGACCGTCATGGCCGACAAAATGCGCGCCAAGGCCAAGCAAACCGCAGGTTGAGCTTGCCCCCAACACAACACCGTCGTTAGGGTGGCCGCCATCGGCCATCCTTACGAGACGTTTGCATGCTCAATTACCTGTGGTTTTTTCTCGCCGCGTTGTTCGAAATTGCCGGCTGTTTCGCCTTCTGGATGTGGCTGCGCCAGGGCAAAAACGCCTGGTGGGTCGTGCCGGCTCTGCTCAGTCTGACCTTGTTTGCGCTGCTGCTGACCCGCATCGAAGCGACCTACGCCGGTCGCGCCTATGCCGCTTACGGTGGCATCTACATCATCGCGTCGATCGGCTGGCTGGCGGTGGTCGAGCGGGTTCGTCCGCTGGGCTCGGACTGGCTCGGCGTGGCGCTGTGTGTGATCGGGGCGAGCGTCATCCTTTTCGGCCCGCGCTTCTCCGCTTCCTGAAGGATCGGTCCTTCATTCAGTGGGTTTGTAGGACGTTTCCATAGGAGCTGTTCGGAGTGCGCTGTAGGGCGGGACTGATTTGCTGCTGTCGCATTGTAGGCCCGTTGAGTGCAGGGCATCTTCAGGGTTCGATAACCCTGAAGGACGAATGCCATGCTTGTACTCAGTCGCGTTGTGGGCGAGTTGATTTCCATCGGTGACAACATTTCCGTGCGCATTCTTGCCGTCAACGGAGGCAGTGTGCGCTTCGGTGTCGAAGCGCCGCAGAACGTCAACGTGCACCGGGCCGAGGTCTACGACCGCATCCAGCTCAAACTGGCGAAAAACAAAAGACGCTGAGGTCTCAGTCGAACAGGTGCTTGGGCACATCATGCTTGAGCATCAACTGGCATTGCTCGCTGTCCGGGTCGAAGACAATCAGCGCCTGGCCCTTGGTCAATGCCTGGCGAACACGCAGAACACGGGTTTCCAGCGGCGTGTCATCGCCGTTGTCCGTACCGTCACGGGTCACGAAATCCTCGATCAGGCGGGTGAGGGTGTCGACTTCAAGTTGGTCGTGGGGGATCAGCATAGGCACCTCGGCTAAACAATGGCGCGATGCTACGGCGGTTGAACGCACAGGACCAGTAGGAGCTGCCGCAGGCTGCGATCTTTTGATCTTTTGATCTTTTGATCTTCAGCGATGCAACTGACGCCAGAAAATCAAAAGATCGCAGCCTGCGGCAGCTCCTACGGTTTTGCGTTCGCTTTAGCTCTCCGACCGCTGCCCCACCAGGCTATCCACCGACGGCACCCGCGTATCACTTTCCATCTGCGTCTCATGTTCGATCTGATGGCTGAACCGGTCCAGCGACCCCTTGGCCGGTTGTGCATCACTGGCAAACACCGGCGGACTCAGAATGTAGGCGCCGAGCAGGCGGCTGAGGGCGGCGAGGCTGTCGATGTGGGTGCGTTCGTAGCCGTGAGTGGCGTCGCAGCCGAAGGCGAGCAGGGCGGTGCGAATGTCATGCCCGGCAGTGACCGCCGAATGGGCGTCGCTGAAGTAGTAGCGGAACAGGTCACGGCGCACTGGCAATTCGTTGTCACTGGCCAGGCGCAGCAGATGCCGCGACAGGTGATAGTCGTAGGGTCCGCCAGAATCCTGCATTGCCACGCTCACCGCGTGTTCGCTGGAGTGTTGGCCTGGCGCGACCGGGGCAATGTCGATGCCGACGAATTCGCTGACGTCCCACGGTAACGCCGCCGCCGCGCCACTGCCGGTTTCCTCGGTAATGGTGAACAGCGGATGACAGTCGATCATCAGCTCTTGGCCGCTGTCGACGATCGCTTTCAGCGCCGCCAGCAATGCGGCAACGCCGGCCTTGTCATCGAGATGACGGGCGCTGATGTGGCCGCTTTCGGTGAACTCCGGTAAAGGGTCGAAGGCGACAAAATCACCGACGCTGATGCCCAGCGAGTCGCAATCGGCACGTGTAGCGCAATAGGCGTCCAGGCGCAGCTCGATGTGATCCCAACTGATCGGCATTTCATCCACGGCGGTATTGAACGCATGCCCGGAAGCCATCAGCGGCAGCACGCTGCCACGGATCACGCCGTTGTCGGTAAACAGGCTGACCCGGCTGCCCTCGGCAAAACGGCTGGACCAGCAGCCGACAGGCGCCAAGGTCAGACGACCGTTGTCCTTGATCGCGCGAACCGCCGCGCCGATGGTGTCGAGGTGAGCGGAGACTGCGCGGTCGGGACTGTTCTTCTTGCCCTTGAGGGTGGCGCGGATAGTGCCGCGGCGGGTCATCTCAAAGGGAATGCCCAGCTCTTCAAGCCGTTCGGCGACGTAACGCACGATGGTGTCGGTGAACCCGGTCGGGCTGGGAATGGCGAGCATTTCCAGCAGGACTTTTTGCAGGTAGTTCAGATCCGGTTCCGGAATTTTGCTGGTCATGGAAACTCCTGATGAGTTGAGGCCATCGATGGTTCCGATGAGGGGAAAGAATTGTTGTTGTCTGTCAGGGCCCCATCGCGAGCAAGCTCACTCCCACATTTGACCGCATTCCCCTGTGGGAGCGAGCTTGCTCGCGATGGGGCCCAGACAGGCAACACATCAATGTCAGGCCGCCGGCTGACTATGCGGAAACAACAAATCCACAAACCGCTCGGCCGTCGGCTGCGGTTCATGGTTGGCCAGGCCTGCGCGCTCATTGGCTTCGATAAACACATACTCCGGCTGATCGGCAGCAGGCACCATCAGGTCGAGCCCGACCATCGGAATGTCCAGCGCCCGCGCCGCGCGTACCGCCGCATCCACCAACGTCGGATGCAGGATCGCCGTGACATCCTCAAGAATGCCGCCGGTATGAAGATTCGCCGTACGCCGTACGAACAAATGCTCCCCGGCCGGCAGAATGCTGCTGTAGTCATAACCCGCCGCGTGCAAGGTGCGCTCGGTCTCGTGGTCCAGCGGGATTTTGCTTTCACCGCTGGTAGCCGCCTGACGACGCCGGCTCTGCGCTTCGATCAGCGCACCGATGGAATGTTGACCATCACCGACTACTTCTGCCGGACGACGAATCGCCGCGGCGACCACCTCAAAACCGATCACCAGAATCCGCAAATCGAGGCCTTCGTGGAAACTCTCCAGCAGCACTCGACTGTCGAACTGGCGGGCGGATTCGATGGCTTGCTGGACCTCTTCGATACTCCGTAAATCCACCGCGACGCCCTGGCCCTGTTCGCCATCCAGTGGCTTGACCACGACCCGTTCGTGCTCGTCGAGAAACGCCAGATTGTCGTCGGCGTTGCCGGCCAGTTGCTGCGACGGCAGGTTCAAACCGGCGGCTTTGAGCACTTTGTGCGTCAGGCTTTTGTCCTGGCACAACGTCATGCTGATGGCGCTTGTCAGATCGCTGAGGGATTCACGGCAACGTACGCGGCGACCGCCATGGATCAAGGTGAACAGACCGGCATCGGAATCATCGACTTGCACTTCGATGCCGCGACGGTGAGCTTCCTCGACGATGATCCGTGCATAAGGATTGAACTCGGCTTCGGGACCCGGGCCCAGAAACAACGGCTGATTGATGCAGTTCTTGCGCTTGATCGCGAAGGTCGACAGGTTGCGAAATCCCAGCTTGGCGTAAAGACTTTTCGCCTGCCGGTTGTCGTGCAGCACGGACAGGTCCAGGTAACTCAACCCACGGCTCATGAAGTGCTCGATCAAATGCCGCACCAGCACTTCACCGACACCCGGTCGCGAACATTGCGGATCGACCGCCAGGCACCACAGGCTGCTGCCATTTTCCGGATCGTTGAACGCCTTGTGGTGATTGAGGCCCATGACGCTGCCGATGATCGCGCCGCTGTCCTCATCTTCGGCCAGCCAATAGACCGGTCCACCCTGATGACGGGGAGTCAGCAGACTTGCGTCGATCGGCAGCATGCCGCGCAACTGATACAGCTGATTGATCGCCTGCCAGTCCGCGTCGCTCTGGGCCCGGCGGATGCGAAAGCCGCGAAACACCCGAGTCGACTGGCGGTAATCACTGAACCACAGGCGCAAGGTGTCGGACGGGTCGAGAAACAACTGGGCCGGCTCCAGCCCCAGTACTTGCTGGGGGGCAGCCACATACAGGGCGATGTCGCGTTCACCGGTGTGCTCGTTGAGCAGCTCTTGGGCCAGGCTCGCCGCATCCGGGAAGGTATGGCCGATCAGCAACCGGCCCCAACCGCAATGCACGGCGATCGGTGCAGCGCCCAACTCACTGCCGTCTTCGGCCAGGCGTGCCTGCAAACGTTCGTAAGAGGGCGCCTGACCGCGCAACAAGCGTTGGCTGTAGGCCGTGGCGTGGGGTTTCATCGATCAGATTCCTTGTTCGCTGAGCCACAGGTTCAGGGCCGCCAATTGCCACAGCTTGGAACCGCGCAACGGGGTCAATTGACCTTGTGGATCGGTCAGCAGGCGGTCGAGCATCTCCGGTTTGAACAGGCCGCGATCCTGACTCGGATCGAGCAACAGTTCGCGCACCCAGTTCAGCGTATCGCCCTGCAAATGCTTCAGGCCCGGCACCGGGAAGTAGCCTTTCTTGCGATCGATCACTTCACTCGGAATCACCAGCCGCGCAGCTTCTTTCAAGACTTGCTTGCCGCCATCCGGCAGTTTGAATTTGCCCGGCACGCGGGCCGACAGTTCCACCAGGCGGTAGTCGAGAAACGGCGTGCGCGCTTCCAGGCCCCAGGCCATGGTCATGTTGTCGACGCGTTTGACCGGGTCGTCCACCAGCATGATCGTGCTGTCCAGACGCAGGGCTTTGTCCACCGCTGCATCGGCGCCGGGCTGTGCGAAATGTTCCTTCACGAAGTCACCAGCGGCGTCATTCGCTGTCAGCCATTTCGGCTGCACGGTGGCGGCGTAGTCGTCGTAGCTGCGGTCGAAAAACGCATCGCGATAGGCGGCGTACGGATCTTCGGCACCGTCGACTTGTGGATACCAGTGATAACCGGCGAACAACTCGTCTGCACCCTGGCCGCTTTGCACCACCTTGCAATGCTTGGCCACTTCACGGGACAGCAGATAGAACGCGATGCAGTCATGACTGACCATCGGTTCGCTCATGGCGCGGAACGCTGCGGGCAATTGCTCGATGATCTCTTTTTCGTCAATGCGCAGTTGGTGATGCTGTGTGCCGTAGTGCTTGGCGATCAGGTCCGAATACTGGAATTCGTCGCCACGCTCGCCGCCGGCATCCTGAAAACCGATGGAGAAGGTCGACAGGTTTTCAACACCGACTTCACGCAACAGACCAACCAGCAGGCTCGAATCGACACCGCCCGAAAGCAGCACACCGACGTCGACTGCCGCACGTTGACGGATCGCCACCGCGTCACGGGTGCTGTCGAGTACACGGTCACGCCAGTCTTCCAGTGTCAGATTCATCTCGTCGGCGTGTGGGCCGTAGGGCAGGGTCCACCAGGTTTTCTGCTCAGTGGTGCCGTCCGCTTCGATGCGCATCCAGGTCGCCGGTGGCAGTTTTTCGATGCCGGCCAGCAAGGTGCGCGGGGCCGGGACCACGGCGTGGAAATTCAGATAATGATTGAGCGCCACCGGATCGAGGATCGGGTTGATGTCGCCGCCCTTGAGCAGCGCCGGCAGCGTCGAGGCAAAGCGCAGGCGCTGTCCGGTGCGCGACAGGTACAGCGGCTTCACGCCGAGACGGTCGCGGGCGATGAACAGACGTTGGGCATCGCGCTCCCAAATGGCGAAGGCGAACATGCCATTGAGCTTGGGCAGCAAGGCTTCGCCCCAGGCGTGATAGCCCTTGAGCAGCACTTCGGTGTCACCACCGGAATAGAAGGCATAACCGAGGCTTTCAAGCTCAGTGCGCAGTTCCGGGAAGTTGTAGATCGCGCCGTTGAAGGCCAGAGACAAGCCCAATTGGTTGTCGACCATCGGCTGCGCCGAGCCGTCCGACAGGTCCATGATTTTCAGGCGACGGTGGCCCAGGGCAATCGGCCCTTGGGCATGAAAGCCCCACGCGTCAGGGCCGCGAGGGGCCAGGTGATGGGTGATTCGCTCAATGGCTGCAAGGTCTGCAGGTTGATGATCAAAACGTAACTCGCCAGCTAATCCGCACATAAATTCCTTACCGGTTTTTCCGTTGGGGAGGGTCAATCGATACCGCGCCAAAAACGGCGGGTACTCAGAAACTGACCCGGCTGAATCCCCGGAGTTTTAGACCGATAAGTTATAAGGCGCGCCGTCAGACTTTTCCGCGGATCAATTGGCGCACCGCAAAACGGTTGGGATGACAGGCCTCGGCGACCGCTCTGGGCAGAGGTAAAGGTTCGTTTTCGATCCATGCCGCGAGCAACTCACCCGACAGCGGCGCGGTGATCAGGCCGCGAGAACCGTGGCCGCTGTTGACGTAAAAACCCTCAAGCCAGGGGCAGGGAATATCCGGTACTTGCCGGGCGTCCTTGCTCAGCACGGCGTAGGCATCGGCGAAGGCCGCTGGTTCGGCCAACGGGCCAACGATCGGCAGGTAGTCCGGACTGGTGCAGCGGAACGCGGCGCGTCCTTCAAGCTGTTGCGGGTCCAGTTCCTGTGCATGCAGTCGAGTGGCCAGGTCGGCGGAGATTTCCTCGAGCAAAGCCAGGTTGCCGAGGTGTTCGGCGAGGGTTGGGGTCAGGTCATTGCTCTTGAAGTCGAAGCTGGCGCCGAGGGTGTGTTCGCCCAGTCGAGCGGGCGCCACATAGCCTTCGGCGCAGACGACGGTGGCCAGGCTCTGGCTTTCAGGGGTTTGCGCGAGTCGGGTGATCTGGCCACGAATGCGTTTGAGGGGCAGTTCGGCGCTGTGCGGGAAACGCTTGATCTCGGCGGCGCCGGCCAGGATCACCACGGGGGCACTGGCCAGCAAATCATCACCGTCCCAGGCCTGCCACTGATCATCCACCTTGCGCAGTTCCAGGACATCGCGATGGGGCAGCCACTGGATGTTCGTTGAGGACGCCTGCCAATGGCACAACGCCGGGGGATGAACCCAGCCACCTTCCGGGAAGAATAATCCGCCGTGCTCCAGGGCGATCCCGGCCTGAATCTGGGCTTGCGGTTGATCGAGCAAGTGCACCAGGTCTGGCGAAAAAGCGGCGGCCAATTGCGCCTGACGCTCGGCTTCCTTGGCGTTGAAGGCCAGTTGCAAGACCCCGCAATCGTCCCAGTCGACGCCCCGTTGCAGATGCTCAAGCAAGCGTCGGGTGTGACCGAAACCACTGACAATCAACTGCGACAATGCGGTGCCATGGGCCGAAAGCTTGAGGTACAGCACGCCCTGTGGATTGCCCGAGGCTTCCTGTGCGAGTGCATTGTGGCGCTCCAGCAGACTGACGTGCCAACCCCGCGCCGCGAGACTGGCGGCCGTGGCGCAACCGGCCAGGCCGGCGCCGATCACCAGTGCCCGACGTTCGCCGGTCAGTGGCGTCGGGCGCGCGAACCATGGTTTGGCCGCGGCGGGCGCCGGGACTTCTTCAGGCCAGCCGAGAAACACGCCCCGCAGGATTTCCCATTTGTGGCCAATGCCTGGCGTGCGCTTCATCTTGAAGCCCGCCGCATTCAGCAGACGGCGCACCCAACCGGTGCTGGTGAAGGTGCTGATGGTCGAGCCGGGGGCCGCCAGACGTGCCAGTTCGGCGAACAGCTCGGCGGTCCACATGTCAGGGTTTTTCGCCGGGGCAAAACCGTCGAGAAACCAGGCGTCGATCTGCGCGTCGAGTTGTGGCAATTGCTCCAGCGCATCGCCGATCAGCAGGGTCAGGGTCACGCGGCCGTTGTCCAGCACCAGGCGCTGGAAGCCTGGGTGGATTGCGATGTATTGCGTCAGCAGTTGATCGGCAAACGGTTTTAGCTCCGGCCACAAGGCCAAGGCACGCTGCAGATCGGGCAGGCTCAGCGGGTACTTTTCGACACTGACAAAATGCAGACGTGCTCCGGCCACCGCATGCTGTTCGAATAGCTGCCAGGCGCAAAGGAAATTCAGCCCGGTGCCGAAACCGGTCTCGCCAATCACCAGTCGACCGCCGGCCGGCAATGCGGCAAAGCGTTCACGCAACGCGTTCTGTTCGAGGAATACGTAGCGGGTTTCGTCCAACCCCGACAGATCGGAGAAATACACATCATCGAACACCCGCGAACGCGGGAGCCCTTGGTCGTCCCAGTCGAGCTGGGCGTGGGGCAATACAGGTTTCATGGCAGGCTCGGCAACGGCAAGGCGGCCATTCTAGCCGATCGCCGGAGCGGTGCCTGATCCCTGGCAACGCGTGCACTCGCAGATTCGCGGAAAATCTGTAGCAGCTGGCGCAGCCTGCGTTCGATCGCGTAGCGGTCGCAAAATCAGCCGATGTATTTTTTCAGGTAAAACGTGCACTCAGGATTTACGACCGCTGCGCGATCGAACGCAGCCTTCGGCAGCTGCTACAAAAAAATATCGTTGCTGCGAAGTAAGGGATTTCTCCCACGGAAAACAACTCAATCCGCTAGTCTTGCTCAATCCTGGAAGGAGCCGTCTCATGTTCGAATCCGCCGAAATCGGTCACGCCATCGACAAAGAAACCTACGACGCCGAAGAACCGGCCCTGCGTGAAGCCTTGCTCGAAGCGCAGTTCGAACTTCACCAGCAGCGCCGCTTTCCGGTGATCATTCTGATCAATGGCATCGAAGGCGCCGGCAAGGGCGAGACGGTCAAGTTGCTTAACGAATGGATGGACCCACGCTTGATCGAGGTCCGCACGTTCGATCAGCAGACCGACGAAGAGCTGGCGCGGCCACCGGCCTGGCGCTACTGGCGGATGCTCCCGGCCAAGGGCCGCATGGGGGTTTTCTTCGGCAACTGGTACAGCCAGATGCTGCAAGGCCGGGTTCATGGCTTGTTCAAGGACCCGGTGCTGGATCAGGCGATCAACCAGTCCGAGCGCTTTGAAAAAATGCTCTGCGACGAAGGCGCGCTGATCTTCAAGTTCTGGTTCCACCTCTCCAAGAAGCAAATGAAGGCCCGGCTCAAGGCCCTGGCGGATGACCCGCTGCACAGTTGGCGCATCAGTCCGCTGGACTGGCAACAATCGCAAACCTACGACAAGTTCGTGAAATACGGCGAACGCGTGTTGCGCCGTACCAGCCGCGACTACGCGCCTTGGCATGTGATCGAAGGAGTGGACCCTCATTACCGCAGCCTGGCGGTGGGCAAGATCCTGCTCGAAGGCCTGCAAAATGCTCTGAAGCGTCCCGAGGTCCATCCCGACAAGGTCAATGCCGCGCCGTTGCCCATCCATGTCGATCAAAGAAGCCTGCTCGACAGCCTGGATTTGACTCAGCGTCTGGACAAGGACGATTACGAAGAACAACTGATTACCGAGCAGGCGCGATTTTCCGGCCTGATGCGCGACAAACGCATGCGTCGGCACGCCTTGGTGGCGGTGTTCGAGGGGAATGATGCGGCAGGCAAGGGCGGGGCGATCCGCCGGGTTGCGGCAGCCCTCGATCCACGCCAGTACAGCATCGTGCCAATTGCCGCGCCCACCGAAGAGGAACGGGCGCAGCCTTATCTGTGGCGGTTCTGGCGACACATCCCGGCCAAGGGCAAGTTCACGGTGTTTGATCGTTCGTGGTACGGGCGGGTACTGGTGGAACGCGTCGAAGGCTTCTGCCCGCCGGCTGACTGGTTGCGGGCCTACAGTGAAATCAATGATTTTGAAGAGCAGATCGCCGAGGCCGGGGTGATTGTGGTCAAGTTCTGGCTGGCTATCGACAAGCAGACGCAACTGGAGCGTTTCCAGGCCCGGGAAGCAATTCCCTTCAAGCGTTTCAAGATCACCGAAGATGACTGGCGCAATCGTGATAAATGGGACGACTACCGCGCGGCGGTCGGTGACATGGTCGATCGCACCAGCACCGAGATATCACTCTGGACACTGGTGGAAGCCAATGACAAACGCTGGGCGCGGGTCAAAGTCCTGCGCACCATCAATCTGGCGCTGGAAGAGGCTTTCGAAAAGTCCGACAAGCACGACAGGAAGGTGGAAAAGCTCAAGAAGTGAGCGATGGTTGCGCATACGCGGGGTGAATGATTGTCGCGGTCGGTAATGCAGTGGACTTATGCTCGGTCCACTCTCAACCGACAACAACAATGAGGTATGCCATGCGTGAAGTGGTGATCGTCGACAGCGTGCGGACCGGCCTGGCCAAATCCTTTCGCGGCAAGTTCAACCTGACCCGTCCGGACGACATGGCGGCCCACTGCGTCAATGCGCTGCTGGCGCGCTCGGGCATCGACCCGGCCAGCGTCGAGGACTGCATCGTCGGTGCCGGTTCCAACGAAGGTGGCCAGGGCTTCAACATCGGTCGCAACATCGCGGTGTTGTCGCGCCTGGGCACCGGCACTGCCGGCATGACCCTCAACCGTTTTTGCTCGTCGGGCCTGCAGGCGATCGCCATCGCCGCCAACCAGATTGCTTCGGGTTGCAGCGACATCATCGTCGCCGGTGGCGTCGAGTCCATCAGCCTGACCATGAAAAGCATCAACACCGACAACCTGATCAATCCGCTGCTGAAAGAGCAGGTGCCCGGCATTTATTTCCCGATGGGTCAGACGGCCGAAATCGTCGCTCGTCGTTACGACGTCACTCGTGAAGAACAGGATCTGTACGCGCTGCAAAGTCAGCAACGTACTGCTCAGGCTCAGGCCGCTGGATTGTTTGACGATGAAATCGTGCCGATGGCGGTGAAATATCGGGTTGAAGACAAGGCCACCGGTCAGGTGCAGATTCTTGACGGCATCGTCGATCACGATGACTGCAATCGCCCGGGCTCCACCCTGGAAAGCCTGGCGGGATTGAAACCGGTGTTTGCCGAAGACGGTTCGGTGACGGCGGGCAATTCTTCGCAGCTGTCCGATGGCGCGTCGATGACGCTGGTAATGAGCCTGGAAAAAGCACTGGAACTGGGGTTGAAGCCCAAGGCGTTCTTCCGTGGTTTCACCGTGGCCGGTTGCGAGCCGGATGAAATGGGTATCGGCCCGGTGTTTTCGGTGCCGAAGCTGCTCAAAGCCAAGGGTTTGCAGGTTGCCGACATTGATCTGTGGGAACTCAACGAAGCGTTCGCCTCGCAATGCCTGCACAGCCGCATTCGGCTGGAAATCGATAACGACAAGTACAACGTCAATGGCGGCTCGATTTCCATCGGCCATCCGTTCGGCATGACCGGTTCGCGTCAGGTCGGGCATCTCGTGCGTGAATTGCAGCGCCGCAACGTGCGTTACGGCATCGTCACCATGTGTGTGGGTGGCGGGATGGGTGCGACCGGGTTGTTCGAAGCGGTGCGATAAGACTGCAAGATTTGTGTTGCCTAGTTAACCGCTATCGCGAGCAAGCTCGCTCCCACATTGGATCTATGTCGCACATCAGATCCCTGTGGGAGCGAGCTTGCTCGCGATGCAGGCACCGCAGTCTATAAGCTCTTCCGCAAAAGCAGCATCCGCTCAATGTAAGCCTGTACCTCCCGCGCCAACTTCTCCGGATTTTCAAACGGCCCTTCAAGGGTGTTTTCCCGGGTGCTGAAATACAAATTCCCATTCACGCGACACACCCGGTCACAGCGAAAGTGAGTGGCGGGGGCATTGTCCTGGGCGCGCTTGCCGTACATGGCGATCTCCTGAGGAATGTTCCTGTTGGCGAATTCCATGAGCTTATGCATGAACCACTTGCAACGCCTGGCCAACCGATCGACGGCATAGCGCCAATTTAATGGTGCGACCTGCACAGTTTCATTCGCGGCCAACGCCCAACTGTCCCTGTGTGCCGAACGGCTCTGAGCCTAGAATGACCTTTCTCGCCACTTGGCTTCGGGGTTCGCAATGCACATTTCATCGGGTCGCTGGGTTTACGGTCTATTCCTGGCCTTGGTGACCGCGCTGCTGTGGGGAATCCTGCCGATCAAACTCAAGCAAGTGCTGCTGGTGATGGACCCGGTGACGGTGACCTGGTTTCGCCTGATCGTATCCGGCGGGTGCCTGTTCATTTATCTGGCGGCTACCAAACGCCTGCCGAGCCGCAAGGTGCTCGGGCCGCGGGGTGGCTGGTTGGTGTTGATGGCGGTGCTCGGCCTGGTGGGCAACTATGTGCTGTACCTGAAGGGCCTGAACCTGCTTAGCCCCGGCACCGCGCAACTGGTGGTACAGATGGGCCCGATCATGTTGCTGATCGCCAGTCTGTTTGTGTTCAAGGAACGGTTCAGCGTGGGGCAGGGGATTGGCCTGCTGGTGCTGTTGATTGGCTTTGCCCTGTTTTTCAATCAGCGGCTGGCCGAGTTGCTGACCTCGCTGACCGATTACACCGCCGGCGTGCTGTTGGTGTTGTTGGCGTCCACGGTCTGGACGTTCTACGCCTTGGGTCAGAAGCAATTGCTCACGGTGTGGAATTCGCTGCAGGTGATGATGGTGATCTACCTGTTCTGCGCGCTGTTGTTGACGCCGTGGGTGCATCCGCTGGAAGTGCTGCAACTGAGTCCGTTGCAAGGCTGGCTACTGCTGGCGTGCTGCATGAACACCCTGATCGCCTATGGCGCGTTTGCCGAAGCTCTGGCGCATTGGGAGGCGTCGCGGGTCAGTGCGACGTTGGCAATCACACCGTTGGTGACGTTCGCTGCGGTGGCGGTGGCCGCATGGATGTGGCCGGACTATGTGCATGCCGAGACGATCAATGGTCTGGGTTATGGCGGGGCGGTGCTGGTGGTGCTGGGGTCGGCGCTGGTGGCGTTGGGGCCGTCGTTGATTGCGGGGCTCAGGGCTCGTCGCGTTAGGATTGCAGCAGGGTAATCCGGGTCATCGTTCTTCGCGAGCAGGCTCGCTCCCACAGGAGGATGCGATCCAATGTGGGAGCGAGCCTGCTCGCGAAGTCGATCTGATGGTCGCTACAAAGCTTAACCCTTGGCACCAGCCTCCAGCATATTCTCCGGCCTTACCCACGCATCGAACTCTTCATCCGTCAGATACCCCAACTGCAACGCCGACTCGCGCAAGGTCAGCCCTTCTGCGTAAGCCTTTTTGGCGATTTCCGCCGATTTGTCATAACCAATGTGCGGATTCAGCGCCGTCACCAGCATCAACCCACGCTCCAGATGTTCAGCCATTTTCTCTGCATCCGGTTCCAGACCAGCGATGCAATGCTGCTGGAAGTTGCTGCAGCCATCGCCGAGCAGGCGGATCGATTGCAGCAGGTTGTGGATGATCACCGGTTTGAACACGTTCAGTTGCAGGTGCCCCTGACTCGCGGCAAAGCCAATGGCGACGTCGTTGCCCAATACCTGACACGCCAGCATCGACAGGGCTTCGCACTGGGTCGGGTTGACCTTGCCCGGCATGATCGAGCTGCCCGGTTCGTTGGCCGGCAGTTTCACTTCGGCAAAGCCTGCTCGCGGCCCGGAACCCAGCAGGCGCAGGTCGTTGGCGATTTTCATCAGGGTCACGGCGAGGGTCTTCAGCGCACCGGACAGCGTGGTCAGCGGCTCATGGCCAGCCAGGGCGGCGAATTTGTTGGGTGCGGTGACGAACGGCAGGCCGGAGAGGGCGGCCAGCTCGGCAGCGATGGCTTCGCCAAAACCGTGGGGCGAGTTCAGCCCGGTGCCGACTGCTGTGCCGCCCTGGGCCAGTTCACAGACGGCCGGCAGCGCGCTGCGGATCGCCCGCTCGGCGTAATCCAGTTGCGCGATGAACGCCGACAGCTCCTGACCGAAGGTAATCGGCGTCGCGTCCATCATGTGGGTGCGGCCGGTCTTGACCAGTTTCATGTGCCGCGCGGACAGCTCGGCCAATCCGCCCGACAGTTCGTTGATCGCCGGCAGCAATTGCTGTTGCACTGCCTGGGCTGCCGCGATGTGCATGGCGGTCGGGAAGCAGTCGTTGGAACTCTGGGAGCGGTTGACGTGATCGTTAGGGTGAACCGGCGACTTGCCGCCGCGAGCATTACCGGCCAGTTCGTTGGCGCGACCGGCGATCACTTCGTTGACGTTCATGTTGCTCTGGGTGCCGCTGCCGGTCTGCCAGACCACCAGCGGGAACTGGTCGTCATGGCTGCCGTCGAGCACTTCGTCGGCGGCTTGTTCGATCAGCCGGGCGATGTCGGCGGGCAGGTCACCGTTGCGGTCATTGACCCGCGCCGCGGCTTTCTTGATCAGCGCCAGGGCATGCAGCACCGCCAGCGGCATTTTTTCGTTGCCGATGGCGAAGTTAATCAGCGAGCGTTGCGTCTGAGCGCCCCAGTAGGCTTCATCCGGGACTTCCACCTGGCCAAGGCTGTCGGTTTCGATACGGCTCATCATGCACACTCCTGTAGGTCTGATAGCGCAGTTTAGGCCGTGATCGACGACCGTGGTTCCATCAGTCTGGAATTTGACCGTTCAACCCCTCTAAATCAGGCGCGACAAGGCTTGGGGTTGAGCGACACACTTTTTTAGGTGCAGAATGGTCGCCCTTGGGGTAATGACCTCGCCTGCTAGAAAAGGAAACTCGATGACTCGTCTTCGTGCCATCTGTACCGCGGTTGCACTGGTTTGCGCCAGCGGCCCTGTTTTTGCCGATACCGCCAGCCACAACGCCAGTGCCGAAGCTTTCCTGACCCTGGCGCACGCTGACAAATTGGGCACTCCGGTGTACATGCAAGTGCAGCAAATGTTCGCTCAACGCTTTGAACAAACCAAAGCACCTGAATCGAAAAAAGCCTTGCTGGAAACCTACCAGGCCAAAGCCAACGCCGCGCTGGACCAAGCCATTGGCTGGAACAAGCTGAAGCCGGACATGGTCAAGCTCTACACCACCAACTTCAGCGAATCCGAGCTGAAAGACCTGGTCGCGTTCTACCAGTCACCTCTGGGCAAGAAAGTCCTGGAAAAAATGCCGCAGCTGACTCAGCAATCGGCCCAGATGACTCAAGCCAAGCTGGAAAGCGCCGTGCCTGTGGTCAACAAATTGCTGGCTGACATGACCGCCGAGCTGGAGCCTAAAGGCGCCGCTGCTCCGGCCAAGAAAAAGCCTTAAGCGGAGTTCGGTATGACCATGCAACAACGCATCGAATCGACGCTGGGCCTGTTGCAGCCGCAGCATCTGCAAGTGCTGGATGAAAGCCACATGCACAGCCGTGGGTTGCAGACCCACTTCAAAGCCGTGGTGGTCAGCCAGCAGTTCGAAGGGCTCAACCGCGTCAAGCGTCACCAGAAAGTCTACGGCACGCTCGGCGAGCTGATGGGCGAGTTTCATGCGTTGGCGCTGCATACCTACACGCCAGAGGAATGGGCACAGATCGACGCGGCTCCGGCCTCGCCGACCTGTGCTGGCGGCAGCAAGCATTAAGCATCGGTTTTTTGCTAGAATCCGCAACGCGCCGCTCACCCGGCGCGTTTTTTTTCGCATCCGGTTCACCCCTTACGAGGGTAGCCACCTGGAGAATCACCCATGACACAACAGATTGTCGTGGCGGCACTGTATAAGTTCGTCACCCTGGAAGATTACGTCGCCCTGCGCGAGCCGCTGCTGCAAGCGATGGTCGACAACGGCATCAAAGGCACCCTGTTGATCGCCGAAGAAGGCATCAACGGCACCGTGTCCGGCAGCCGCGAAGGCATTGACGGGCTGATGGCCTGGCTCAAGAACGACCCACGCATGGACGACATCGACCACAAAGAGTCGTACTGCGACGACCAGCCGTTCTATCGCACCAAAGTCAAACTCAAGAAAGAAATCGTTACCCTCGGCGTCGAAGGCGTGGACCCGAACAAGAAGGTCGGCACCTACGTCGATCCAGAGAACTGGAACGCGTTGATCAGCGATCCGGAAGTGCTGTTGATCGACACCCGCAACGATTACGAAGTCTCGATCGGCACCTTCGAAGGCGCCATCGACCCGAAGACCACCAGTTTTCGCGAATTCCCCGACTACATCAAAGCCAATTTCGACCCGGCCGTGCACAAGAAAGTCGCGATGTTCTGCACCGGCGGCATTCGTTGTGAAAAGGCGTCGAGCTATATGCTCAGCCAGGGCTTCGACGAGGTCTACCACCTCAAGGGCGGCATTCTGAAGTACCTCGAAGAGGTGCCGCAGGAAGAAACCAAATGGCAGGGCGACTGCTTCGTGTTCGATAACCGCGTGACCGTTCGTCATGACCTCAGCGAAGGCGACTACGATCAATGTCATGCCTGTCGTACACCGATCAGCGCCTCCGACCGCGCGTCCGAGCACTACGTGGCCGGCATCAGTTGCCCGCATTGCTGGGATAAGCTGAGCGAGAAGACTCGTCGCAGTGCCATCGACCGGCAAAAGCAGATCGAACTGGCCAAGGCTCGCAACCTGCCTCACCCGATCGGCTACAACTACAAGCAAACTCCTTCCGAGGCTTGAACCATGTCTGTGCAACGCCTGCTCTATGTGATGGACCCGATGTGTTCCTGGTGCTGGGGCTTCGCGCCGGTGGCCAACGCGCTGGTCGAGCAGGCGCAAGCAGCGGGGGTGGACGTGCACCTGGTGGTGGGTGGTTTGCGTACCGGCAGCGGCTCCGCGCTGGAACCGACCACCCGGCGCTACATCCTTGAGCATTGGCAGGCGGTCACCGAAGCCACGGGTCAACCGTTCAAGCTGGAAGGCGCGTTGCCCGACGGGTTTGTCTACGACACCGAACCTGCCTGTCGGGCGCTGGTGACTGCGCGCAGCCTGGCGCCGGATTGTGCGTGGAAACTGCTCGGGCTGATTCAGCATGCGTTTTACGCCGAAGGGCGCGACGTCACTCACGCCAGTGTTCTGGTGGAGCTGGCGGAGCAGGCCGGTCTGCCGCGCATCGAGTTCGCCGCCGCGTTCGACCGTGCCGATATGCACGTCGCGACGGCTGCCGATTTCACGTGGGTCCAGGACCTGGGCATTGCCGGTTTCCCTACCTTGCTGGCTGAACGTGATGGTCAATTGGCGCTGTTGACCAATGGCTATCAGTCTCTCAGCGTATTGTCTCCGTTGCTCGGCCGCTGGCTGGAGCGCGCTGCCTGTGCATGACCAGCCTGACAACGCCGCAACCGCTACACGTGTCGACCGTCTAAGCTGGGCGGAAATCCGTCGCCTGGCCTTGCATCACAAGAAGTCCCTGTGGATCGCCAACGGCGTGGCCGTGCTGGCAACGTTGTGCAGCGTGCCGATTCCCTTGCTCCTGCCGTTGCTGGTGGACGAGGTGCTGCTGGGCCATGGCGACTCTGCGCTGAAGATCATGAACCACGCGCTGCCCGAAAACTGGCAGAAAGCGGCGGGCTACATCGGCCTGATGCTGCTGGTGACCTTGTTGCTGCGCTGTGGCGCCTTGCTGTTCAACGTGGTGCAGGCAAAGTTGTTTGCGGCACTGGCCAAGGACATCGTGTATCGCATTCGCACACGGCTGATCGAACGACTCAAGCGCATTTCCCTGGGCGAATACGAAAGCCTGGGCAGCGGCACGGTGACCACGCATCTGGTCACCGACCTGGACACTGTGGACAAATTCGTTGGCGAAACCCTCAGTCGTTTCCTTGTGGCCATGCTGACCTTGGTCGGCACCGCGTCCATCCTGATGTGGATGCACTGGAAGCTGGCGTTGCTGATCCTGCTGTTCAACCCGCTGGTGATCTACGCCACGGTACTGCTGGGCAAGCGGGTCAAGCACCTGAAGAAACTCGAGAACGACAGCACCTCGCGTTTCACCCAGGCACTCACCGAAACCCTCGATTCCATTCAGGAAGTGCGCGCCGGCAACCGTCAGGGCTTTTTTCTTGGGCGCCTCGATCAACGTGCTCGTGAAGTACGCGATTACGCGGTGACGTCGCAGTGGAAAACCGATGCCTCGAACCGTGCCAGCGGCTTGCTGTTCCAGTTCGGCATCGATATTTTCCGTGCGGCGGCGATGCTCACCGTGCTGTTTTCCGACCTGTCCATCGGCCAGATGCTCGCGGTGTTCAGCTACCTGTGGTTCATGATCGGTCCGGTGGAACAGCTGCTGAATCTGCAGTACGCCTATTACGCGGCCGGCGGCGCGCTGTCTCGGATCAACGAGTTGCTGGCCCGGGCCGATGAGCCTGAATACCCGGGTGGAGTGGACCCGTTCAACGGTCGCGAAACCGTGGGCATCGAAGTCCAGGGATTGAGTTTCGGTTACGGCGACGAGCTGGTGTTGAACCAGATGAACCTGTCGATCGCCCCCGGCGAAAAAGTCGCGATTGTCGGCGCCAGCGGTGGCGGAAAAAGTACCTTGGTGCAGTTGCTGCTGGGCCTGTACACGCCGCTTGCCGGGACGATCCGCTTCGGTGGTTCGACCCAGCAAGAGATCGGTCTGGAAACCGTGCGGGAAAATGTCGCCGTGGTCCTGCAACACCCGGCGCTGTTCAACGACACCATCCGCGCCAACCTGACCATGGGCCGCGAGCGCAGCGACGAAGCTTGCTGGCAAGCGCTGGAAATTGCGCAACTGCACAACACCGTTCGGGAATTGCCCAATGGCCTGGACAGCATCGTCGGACGTTCCGGCGTGCGGCTATCCGGCGGGCAGCGTCAACGCCTGGCGATTGCGCGAATGGTGCTGGCCGAACCCAAGGTGGTGATCCTCGACGAAGCCACCTCAGCGCTGGATGCCGCCACCGAATACAACCTGCACCAGGCGTTGGCGCGGTTCTTGAGCAATCGCACCACGCTGATCATTGCGCACCGGTTGTCCGCGGTGAAGCAGGCTGATCGGGTGCTGGTGTTTGATGGCGGACAAATTGCCGAGGATGGCGACCATCAGCAGTTGATTGCCGATGGAGGGTTGTACGCCAAGCTTTATGGGCATTTGCAGCAGCACTAGCCAATGCGCACAGCAGCACATCGCTCAAGGGCGATGGAGTGCGGGTCCGAATATAGATAGGTGATGGAAAGTCTTGCCGTGGAGCTGTTGTTCGCTTTGTTTGTCTGCTGCGCTTCAAAAAGCAGTGACTTATAGACACTTCCCCGCAGCAGTAGCGGCTACTCGCTTGCCGGGATCGAGAACGCACCCTAGTCTAGCTGTAGCGATCACGTTGGATGATGATCGGGCAGTGCTAAAACAAGGGACCTCATGAATCAAGCGCGGACTCTCGGAACGCCACGGTTGTTGGGCATCGTCTGGCCATTCATCGCCGTCGTGTTATTTCAGGCCCTGTTGGGGGGTGTCAGTCTTTACGTTCTGTCGGCGGTTCGCGGCTACGTTGCCGGGGAAAGCCTGTGGTCCAAAGGCCAAAAAGACGCCATCTATTACCTTAATCTCTACGCCGACAGCCGCGACGAGACGATTTACGTCAAATACCAGAACGCCATTGCCGTACCGCAGGGGGGGCACGAGTTGCGAGTGGCGCTGGATCATCGGCCACCCAATATCGAAGCGGCACGTGTGGCGATCCTCAAGGGAGGTAACCACCCGGATGACGTTTCCAGTGTTATCTGGCTTTACCTCAATTTCCGGCACTTCAGTTACCTCGAAAAAGCCATCGACCTTTGGACAGTGGGCGACGCGTACCTGGTGCAACTCGATGACGTTGCGAAGGAAATGCATCAGCACATTCCTGTCAGTCAGGCCGCCGAGGCTGACATCAAGCGCTGGAAAGACCAGATATTCGCCATCAATGAGGGTGTGACACCGGCGGCGAAAGCGTTCAGCGATGCCTTGGGCGAAGGCTCACGGGTGATCCTGCGGCTGTTGCTGGTGACCAACCTCGCCACGGCCCTGGGCTTGATTGCGCTGGCCTTGATGCGCACCCACAAACTGCTCAAGCACCGCAATGCGTTCGCCGAGGCTCTCCAGTTGGAGAAGGACCGAGCGCAGATCACCCTGCAATCGATTGGCGATGGTGTGATCACCACGAATGTCGAAGGCGCAATCGCCTACATGAACCCGGCCGCCGAGGCGTTGACTCACTGGAAGGCCGAGCAGGCGACGGGTTTGCCGCTGGCGGCGCTGTTCAATCTGCTGGACGAGAACGCTCAGGCCGATGGCTTCACGTTGATCGAGCACATTTTGAGCGGACAGCTGAGCGGTGGCAGCGAACACTCAAAACTGATCCAGCGCCTGGATGGCAGCACGGTTTCGGTCACCCTGGTCGGTGCGCCGATCCGCAACGCCGGGAAGGTCAGCGGCACGGTGCTGGTGCTGCACGACATGACCCAGGAGCGACAGTACATTGCCAATCTGTCCTGGCAGGCGACCCATGACGCCTTGACCGGGCTCGCCAACCGCCGCGAGTTCGAATATCGCCTGGAACAGGCGCTGCACATCCTGGCGCGGCATTCGGGGCGCCATGCCTTGATGTTCCTCGATCTGGATCAGTTCAAACTGGTCAACGATACCTGCGGCCATGCGGCGGGTGACGAGTTGCTGCGGCATATCTGCGCTCTGTTGCAATCCGGTTTGCGCGAAGGCGATACCCTGGCCCGCCTGGGTGGCGACGAGTTTGGCATCCTGCTGGAGAACTGCGCCCCGGAAGCCGCAGAAAAAATCGCCGAGGGCCTGCGTCAGACCGTGCAGAACCTGCACTTCGTCTGGAAAGGCCGACCGTTCGTGACCACTGTGAGCATCGGGCTGGTTCACGTCGCTCAGAATCCGACCACTCTCGAAGCCTCGCTGCGCGCTGCCGACATGGCCTGCTACATGGCCAAGGAAAAGGGCCGCAATCGGGTTCAGGTCTATCACGCCGATGATTCGGAACTGTCCCTGCGCTTCGGCGAGATGGCTTGGGTGCAGCGCTTGCACATGGCGCTGGAAGAAGACCGCTTCTGTCTGTACGCCCAGGAAATCGCGCCCCTTGGTCATATCGAGAAGGGCGGTGGACATATCGAAATTCTGTTGCGCCTGCATGACGAAGCCGGACGCATGATTTTGCCCGACAGTTTTATTCCTGCTGCTGAGCGTTATGGTCTGATGACATCCCTTGACCGCTGGGTTGTACAGAACGTTTTCAAAATTATTGCCCAATGCATAGCCGAACAGCACAAAGGACCGTTGGCCATGTGTGCGATTAATCTGTCAGGCACAACTATCGGAGATGAGGCGTTTCTGCACTTTCTGCGTGAACAGTTTGTTACTTACTCCATACCGCCTGAAATGATTTGTTTTGAAATCACTGAAACCAGTGCTATTTCCAATCTCGGAAGTGCAATCAGATTTATTAATGAACTCAAAGGTTTAGGTTGCCACTTTTCACTGGATGACTTTTGCGCCGGAATGTCCTCATTCGCATATTTGAAACATTTACCTGTAGACTTCTTGAAGATCGACGGGAGTTTCGTAAAGGATATGCTGGACGACCCGATTAACCGCGCCATGGTCGAAGTGATCAATCACATCGGTCATGTTATGGGTAAACGTACGATTGCCGAGTTTGTTGAAACACCCCAGATCGAGCAGGCATTGCTGGAGATCGGGGTGGATTACGCTCAAGGGTATGTTATTGAACGCCCGCATTTGTTTACCAGCGACAGTTTACAAAGTCGTCCAGCCAGGCCTCAGCCTTTGTTATTCAAGGCGCCTGGCACGTTCCGTTGAAATCTCTTGCTGATCCTTATAATCACAATCAAAAGGAGCTCGACAGTGATCGACACATTCAACCGAACCGGACCACTCATGGAAGCTGCAAGTTATCCCGCCTGGGCTCAACGCCTGATCCAGGATTGCAGCGAGAGCAAACGCCGGGTAGTCGAACACGAACTGTATCAGCGTCTGCGTGATAACAAACTCAGTGCAAAGACCATGCGCCAGTACCTGATTGGTGGCTGGCCGGTAGTCGAACAGTTCGCGTTATATATGGCACAGAACCTGACCAAGACTCGCTTTGCCCGCCATCCAGGTGAAGACATGGCACGTCGCTGGTTGATGCGTAACATTCGCGTCGAATTGAACCATGCCGATTACTGGGTGCACTGGAGCCGTGCTCACGGCGTCAGCCTGGAAGATCTGCAAGCGCAAAAGGTTGCCCCTGAACTTCACGCCTTGAGCCACTGGTGCTGGCACACCAGTTCGTCGGATTCGCTGATCGTTGCCATTGCCGCCACCAACTACGCCATTGAAGGTGCGACCGGGGAGTGGTCGGCGCTGGTCTGTTCCAGTGGTGTCTACGCGGCCTCATTCCCGGAAGAAGATCGCAAGCGGGCCATGAAGTGGTTAAAAATGCATGCCCAGTACGACGATGCCCATCCGTGGGAAGCCCTGGAAATCATCTGCACGCTGGCGGGTATGAATCCAAGTAAATCCCTGCAAGTGGAATTGCGTCAGGCCGTCTGCAAGAGCTACGACTACATGTTCCTGTTCCTGGAGCGTTGCATGCAGCTTGAGCGTGCGCAAAAGGCTCCTGTCGCGCGTGAACGCATGGAGCTGGCCGAGAGCTGATCGGTTAATACACACCATTGAAAAAGCCCGCTCCCCCTGTCTATATCAATAGGGGTGGCGGGCTTTTTCGTAATGGCAGCAAACAGTCAGGCGCTGATCTTCAGCCCAACCAGCCCGGAAATGATCAACGCCACACTGGCGAGCCTGAACAACGCCATGGATTCACCGAACAGAATGATCCCGGCAATTACCGTCCCGACCGCACCGACACCCGTCCAGATCGCGTAGGCCGTGCCCAGCGGCAATTCCTTCATGGCAAGGCCCAGCAAGCCAAGGCTGATGGCCATGGCGGCAACGGTCAATGCGGTGGGGAGAGGGCGACTGAAGCCATCGGTGTATTTCAGGCCGACGGCCCAGCCAACTTCGAACAGGCCGGCGAAAAACAGAATGATCCAGGACATGAGAGACCTCCATCGATTGACGGGGTCGTCCCCAGATTAATGACTCGATCGAGCCGCGAGGTCGTCCTCGCGTTGTGCAATAGAGTGCCCATCATTAACCCGGGGATCAAGTTTTCGGATCAGTCGATAGCCTGCTGCGCCGCAGTTTCCCGATCTTCTTTCTCGCTCATCCGGCGGAAATACGTCGAGAGCAGCGCCCCGGAGATGTTGTGCCAGACGCTGAACAACGCACTCGGCACCGCCGCCAGCGGTGAGAAGTGCGCACTGGCCAGGGCCGCACCCAACCCGGAGTTCTGCATGCCGACTTCCAGAGCCAGGGATTTACGCTGGGCCAGTGGCAACTTGAACAGCCTTGCGGTGAAGTAGCCCAGCAGATAGCCGAAGCTGTTGTGCAGCATCACCACGGCCATGATCAGCAGGCCGGATTCGGCAATCTTCGCCTGGCTGGCGGCCACCACGGCTGTGACGATAATGACGATGCTCACCACCGAGATCAGCGGCAGCACCTCCACCGCGTGGCGAACCCGATCACCCAGCAGGCGCTGGGCAACCACGCCAAGCACGATCGGCAACAGCACCACTTGCAGGATCGACCAGAACAGCTCCATGAACGACACCGGCAACCAGGCTGAGGCCAGCAGCCAGATCAGAGCCGGGGTCAAGAGCGGGGCGAGGAGGGTAGTGACAGCGGCGATGGCCACCGACAGCGCCAGATCGCCGCGGGCCAGCCAGGTCATCACGTTCGACGAGGTGCCGCTAGGGCAGCAACCGACCAGGATGACGCCGACAGCGATCTCCGGCGGCAAGTGGAAAGCCTGGCAAAGCAACCACGCCACACCGGGCATGATCACGAAGTGCGCAACCACGCCCAGGGCCACGCGCCATGGATGGCGAACGACTTCGGCGAAGTCTTCAAGTTTGAGGGTCAGGCCCATGCCGAACATCACCAGCCCCAGCAGCGGAACGATCGCGCCCTTCAGGCCGATGAACACGGTCGGTTGCAGGAACGCCACGACGGCGAAAATCAGTACCCAGTAAGCGAAGGTGTTGCCGACAAAACGACTCAATGCAGCCAGTGCACGCATGGCCTGATCCTTATTCTTGAGTAACACCATAAAACCAGTGTGGGAGCGAGCCTGCTCGCGAAAGCGGTCTGTCATTCAACAATGATGCTGACTGATATGACGCCTTCGCGAGCAGGCTCGCTCCCACAGTGGGATATCACAAAGTTTTAGATTCCTTGCGGAGTCTCTTCGCCGCCCAGCGCTTCAACCAGCGCCGGCAGGAAGTCGCCGAAGGTCAGCATCATCAGGGTGAAGCTGGCGTCCAGTTGGCCGAGGGCTTCTTCGCCACCGTCCTGTTCCGCCTGGTCTTGCAGCAGGTCTTCGAACTTCAGGCGCTTGACCACCATCTTGTCGTCAAGAACGAAAGACAGCTTGTCTTGCCAGGCCAACGACAGCTGAGTGACCACTTTGCCGGTGCTCAGGTGCAGCTGGATTTCTTCGCTGGTCAGGTCCTGGCGCTTGCAACGCACGATGCCGCCGTCTTCGTGGGTGTCACGCAGCTCGCACTCGTCCAGCACGAAGAAATCGTCCGCGGCTTTCTGGGTGGTGACCCATTCAGTCATGGTAGCGGTCGGCGACATTTTCACGGTCAGCGGACGTACCGGCAGCGTGCCGATGACTTCACGCAGGGTGGACAACAGGTCTTCGGCACGTTTCGGGCTGGCCGAGTTGACCAGGATCAGGCCCTGTTTCGGCGCGATGGCAGCGAAAGTCGACGAACGACGAATAAAGGCGCGCGGCAGGAAGGCCTGGATGATCTCATCCTTGATCTGATCGCGTTCCTTTTTGTAGACCTTGCGCATTTGTTCGGCTTCGATCTCTTCGACCTTTTCCTTCACCGCGTCACGCACGACGCTGCCCGGCAGAATGCGCTCTTCTTTACGCGCGGCGATCAGCAGGAAGTCGCCGCTGATGTGCGCCAGCGGAGCATCTTCGCCCTTGCCGAATGGCGCGACGAAACCGTAGGTGGTCAACTCCTGGCTTGCACATGAACGCGCCAGTTTGGTGGCCAGTGCAGTTTCCAACGCCTCGGCATCAAAAGGCAGATCTTGGGTCAGGCGATAGATAAGCAGGTTTTTGAACCACATGGGGCGAGTCTCTCCTTTATACAAAGGGGGGCATTATTCTCTTCGCGGCGCCATAGGCCAACCCTTCTCTAAGCCTTTGGAAGGCCTGAAAAAATTAATTAAAAAAGTGCTTGCCAGAGATGTGGTCGCTCCGTAGAATGCGCGCCACACCGAAAGTGAAGGGTGATTAGCTCAGCTGGGAGAGCGTCTGCCTTACAAGCAGAATGTCGGCGGTTCGATCCCGTCATCACCCACCATTCGCTTCCAGTGTTACGCGCAGCGGTAGTTCAGTCGGTTAGAATACCGGCCTGTCACGCCGGGGGTCGCGGGTTCGAGTCCCGTCCGCTGCGCCATATTCGGTTATCTGGAACGCTGAACGCCAGGTCACCACGGAAAAGCCCGCTTAACGCGGGTTTTTTTCTGTCTGTAGTTCCTGCAGGGTGTATCGTTTTACGGGTTTTCAGATTTTTTTGATTAATTTATCAATTAAATCAACATGTTATGAAAATCTGTGGCACAATGCGCCCCGCAACGAAGGTAAAGGGTGATTAGCTCAGCTGGGAGAGCGTCTGCCTTACAAGCAGAATGTCGGCGGTTCGATCCCGTCATCACCCACCATTTACTTTCAACGCTACGCGCAGCGGTAGTTCAGTCGGTTAGAATACCGGCCTGTCACGCCGGGGGTCGCGGGTTCGAGTCCCGTCCGCTGCGCCATATTCGGTCACCTGGAACGCTGAACGCCAGGTCACCACAGAAAGCCCGCTTAATGCGGGCTTTTTGCTGTCTGGGGTTTGGCTTCTGCCGAGGCTCCACCGAGAAAGCGACCTTCGGGTCGCTTTCTTTCGTTCTGCCTTCTTATTGTTCGGCGTTGCGGCTGTGTCGGTAGTCGCTCACGGCTTCGTACACGGCTTTGCGCAACCGGTTGATGCCGCCAATGGGGCGATGAGCCTCAAGGCCAAACCACGGGTTGAACGACTGGTTATCGCATTGCACGTTCAGTACAGGCGTATCGAAGTCCTGGGCGGGTACTTTGATCCGCGCCACGGTCTCGAATGGAGCATCGCTTTGCTGCCACTCAATGCTCGTGTCTTCGATCGGCATGTACTTGGCCGGGTCCTGGCGCTGTACCTGCAGGACGAAGCAGGCCGGCATCCGGTCGGTTGACAGTTGCTGGTTCAGCGCATTGCGCAGGAAGTTCGGCAACTTCTGGTTTTGCGCGGGCAAGATGTAGGTCGGACAGCTTGTCAGATCGGGAATGACACGGAACTTAGCATTGACTTCGCCGAATTTGTAGGGCGAAACCGAAAAATAAGTCGTCTGGGTCGGGCTTTCCGGGGCGGGTGAAAGTGTCGCCAGCGCGATAAACAGATGGCGAACCTGCCAGGTCCGCGGGTCCCAACCCGGAAAGAACGCCATCAGCTTCTTGCCGTCAGCCTGTGCGGCTACATTCTGACGGTATTCGGCGACATCGCTGACGAAGAAATTCGGATGGCTGAACATCACGAAGTCCTGCTCACCCCGACTCTGTTGATCATGCAGCAGTTGTTTGCCGGGCACATCGAGCAATTTGATTGCCATGCCCCGTGCGTCGCGGATGCTGTCGAACTGCGGGTAGGCATTGCCGTTGGACAGCCGCATCGTTGCTTGCCAGGTTTTGCCGGGTTCGTTGAACACACCCTGACGCAGTTCGCCCACCAGATCCGGCAGCACCTGAACCTCGGCCTTCACGCAGCCATGGGCCTTGGCATGGGCGTCGCGCAGGTAGCGGGTGCTTTCACGATGCTGATCGACGATGCGCACGGCCGTCTGGATGATGTCTTGGGTCATCGCTGATTCACCATCCGGAATCAGTTCTTCAGCCGAAACCGGGCCGCTGTGCTGCCAGGTGAACCACGCCGTGGCCAGCGCCCAGCCGAGCAATCCAAGGCCCACCGACCACAGCAGGGTTTTGCCGAGAAAGGCGCCAAAACACATCCAGAGTCTGCTCATGGCAATTGTGCCTCTAACGGACCGCCCAACACTTTCAGATACTCCAGCAGCGCCCAGCGCTCTTCTGGTTGCAGCAGGCGACCAATGACGCCGTTGCCACGCTTGCCTGCCCGGAATTCGTGGCCGCTGTTGTGATTGCCGGTGATGCGTGTGTCGAACATGAAGCCATTGGTGAAGGCCTCGGTGCGATAACCCAGGTGCCTGGGGTCGTACTCGAAAGTGCCTTTGTAGAAGGTGGTTGCGCGTTCATCCTGGGGCGAGAGCAACTGATAAATGCTCGGCACCGAACCGTTATGCAGAAACGGTGCGGTCGCCCAGACTCCCGCCAATGGTCGCGCCTTGTAGGCGCGCAATTCGCGCACGCCAATCGGCAGGCCGAAGCCATCCATGTCCGGTCGTTCGGCCGTAGGAATGTTTGCTTCACGGAAGGCCCGGTTTCCGACGAACGCTGTGACGTAGGCCAACCCTTTAGCCGACGAGAGCTTGCTCAAATCCAGCGATTCAGTGGGCGTCGGCTGCAATTGCACATCCAGTTGCGCCAGCTCTGCCGGGTCCCATTGCAAGGCTGTGAGGTCGAAGCGATGGTCGGCGATGTTATTGGCCGCGCCCGGGTCTGTGCCGATGAACTCCACGGGCAGCATTTTCAACTGTTGCGCCCAGCGCCCGTCGCTTTGGACCGATCGAGGTACATGGCAGCCGGCGCAGTTCTCGGTGAATAATTCGCGACCTTTTGCTGCCTGGGCTTTGTCGATGGCGCCCAGCAGTTCTTCCGGCCAGGCCGGTGGTTTGAGCCGTTGCAGGGTTTGTTCGATCAGGTGCAGATCGCGCAAGCGGACACTGGATGGATAACGGGCGTCTCCTTTAAACGGTTGGCCGTTAGCGTCGAAGAAATTAAGCGTGGCGCCCACACCCAAGGCCTCACCGATGTTGCGGGCCATCGGTTGCTGCGCCGAACCGTTCCACTGCACCCAGTCGAAGGTCCACATGTCCCACAATTGCGGATAGTCGACCGGAGCGTTGGCTACACGGTAGTTGGCGGGGGAAATCGCATCGCCGAAACTGGCGTTGGCAATGCGGCCGAAAGCGTCGGTGCGGCCGGGGCCTTCTTCGGTGGGATAGAGCCCGCGATGGGTGTCGTTCCAGGCCACCTTCAAGAAGGTGTCGAGAGAGACTTTGAAGTCTTTGCGCAGTTGTTGATGCCGGGTATCGTAGTCTTGGCCCAATACGTTGCGTGCGAAACGTTCGAATTTCCACGGGTTGTAGTAAGTCGACGTCAGACTCGCTACCAGCGCTTGTCCGAAACTACCGCCGCGCAACGTAGGAACGCTGGATGGCAGAACGTGTTGCGCCGAACCGCCATCGATGCGCACGGCCTGGCCGTTAAAGCGCAGTTCGCCGGTGTGGCAGGCGGCGCAAGTAATGTCCAGAAACTCGTCCTGGCTTCCAGGGTTCTGATGACGGGCAAAGCCCACTGGCAGATTGCCGGGGTTGTTCGGCGTGGGTCTCTGCCTGGGGTCGATCAGAAAACCGAAGCGGGCGAGGTATTCGGGAGCTGCGAATCGCTGTTGCGAGAACGGTAATTCGAGGGCCTTGAACCAGTCATAGCGCAAGCCTTTGACCTGAGTACCCTGGGGCGTGAAGTAGTAAATCTCGCGGTCGCTGGCGCTCCATTGCTCCAGGTAATGCACTTGCTGCACGGGTGACCAGGCCGGCAGTTTCGGGTTGGCGACGTAGTACAGAACCACGGCGAGGCCCAGCCCCAGCAGGACTGCGAACAGAACCAGCAAGCGTAAGAAGAGGCGCAAGACAGACATCCTTGTCGATTTGAAGCTCCCTTATGCCTCAGCTCCTGAGGTGCGGCAAGTGGCCATTACGCCAGATGCTGGGGTTCTGCAATCGGTCTCTGTGAGCGCAAAGATGACAGAAGCTTCATCAGCCCATGCCTGAAATGCGTTAAAACACCTGAACTTATCAGAAGTTTCCTGCTCTCATGCCGGTAGCCATTGGTCGTGGCCGCCTGATAAGCTCGCGGCTTTATTCGATTGCCCTTTAGGCGCATGAACAAGGAAATAGCATGAAACAGCATCGGTTGGCGGCGGCGGTGGCCCTGGTTAGCCTGGTACTTGCGGGTTGTGATTCGCAGACCAGCGTAGAGCTGAAAACCCCGGCGCAAAAAGCCTCCTACGGGATTGGCCTGAACATGGGCAAGAGCCTGGCTCAGGAAGGCATGGATGATCTGGACTCCAAAGCCGTAGCCCAAGGCATCGAAGATGCCGTCGGCAAGAAAGAACAGAAGCTGAAGGATGACGAACTGGTCGAAGCCTTCGCAGCACTGCAAAAGCGTGCTGAAGAGCGTATGGCCAAAATGAGCGAAGAGTCGGCAACTGCCGGCAAAAAATTCCTCGAAGACAATGCCAAGAAAGCCGGTGTAACCACCACCGCTTCGGGCCTGCAGTATGAAGTGGTCAAGAAAGCCGATGGCGCACAGCCTAAGCCGACCGACGTAGTGACCGTTCACTACACCGGTACCCTGACCAACGGCACCGTTTTCGACAGTTCCGTCGAGCGTGGCAGCCCGATCGATTTGCCGGTCAGCGGTGTGATTCCGGGTTGGGTCGAAGGCTTGCAACTGATGCACGTTGGCGAGAAGTACAAACTGTACATCCCTAGCGAACTGGCCTACGGCGCCCAAAGCCCAAGCCCGGCGATTCCAGCCAACTCGGTGCTGGTATTCGACCTGGAACTGCTGGGGATCAAGGATCCAGCAAAACAAGACGCTACGGCCAAGTAATCAGCGTCTGCTTTAAAAACAACGCCTCGCTTATGCGGGGCGTTGTTGCATCTGGCGTTCAGCGAAGGTAAACAAAGCGAACGGATGCTGTAGGCTGGAGTCATAGCCATTGAGGACGCCCGTGCTAGCCGCGCCAGAGCGCCAAGTCAATGAAATCTTGGGTTTTTTTATGTGAGTAAAAAACGCCCGATCTGAGTTGGGCCCTTATGAAACGGGGCTTTCAGCCATGAAAAGCAGCTCTGTTCACAAGGTTATCCACAATTTGTGTGGATAACATTTCAGTGGGAGGAATGATGAAAACACCTTGGAGTTTCGCTCGTTTCCTGCCTCTGGCCGGACGCCTGCTCGCGCGTGGACGCTTGCCAACCTTACTCTTCGCGGTGGCCAGCAAAGGTGCCAGCCAGGGTAACCGGTTGGGTAAGCTCAAGGATGATCTACGCCTGTTGCAGGCACTTTGCCTGGCTTACTGGCGCGGAGAATATCGGGCCATCAGCCCAAAAGCCCTGATATCGGTCGTGGCTGGCCTGATGTACTTCCTTAGTCCGGTGGATGCCATACCGGATTTCATCCCCGTGTTTGGCATGCTCGATGACATCGCGGTGCTGGCATGGCTGATGAAAGTCCTCGACGACGAACTCAATGCCTTCCGCGCCTGGCGCAAGCGTCAGTTGCCGGAAAAGCTTGCAGTGGTTGAACGCCTGCCCGATACCCCGGAACAACTTCTACTTCAGGGTCCGAAAAAAAACTGAATTGATTCAGTCTCATCCATAGATTGATACCCCCGCGACCTTGGCCGCTGTTAGGATTACACTTCTAGGGAAAAGTGCCGACTCGCTAAGTGTTGTTGTCCTACGGGGTAGTCATGGATATTCAGATAATTACACGCGAAGGAGAGCCTGAGTATGCGGTTCTGCCATGGGCTCAGTATCAGGCTCTACTAAAAGCAGCAGGCATCAATGAACAACCGCCGCGGGTCGCCCCAGAGCGTCACGCCGCAACACCAGACCAGATTCTTCCGGGTCTGGATCAACTACGCAGTTTGCGCGAAGGGAAGGGCATCGCCATCGAGGTGTTGGCCCGCACGGTAGGCATCAGCCCGTCTTATCTGGCCTTGATCGAAAGTGGTGAGCGTCTACCCGACGCAGCGATTCGCCGCAGCCTGGCCTGGGAGTTGACGGTGCCAGGGTGGAGGGATGAATCGTGAGCGTACGCATCAGTCGTCAACATTGGGACGGGTTGCTGGGCGAACTGGATCAGGCACGCCGCCAGCGTCATCTTCTGACATACCGGGCGTTGCTTGAACGTTTGCAACTGCCCACACCGGCCATGCAAACCCTGACCGCCGCCCTTGAACATCTGGCCGCGCTGGACGCCAAGGCCGAGCAGCCATTGCGCAGTTCGCTGGTGATCAGCCAGGGCGCCAGCCGCCTGCCGCGCACTGGATTCTTTGAATGTGTCGAGCGTTTAGGGCGTTTCTCCGGCCCTTCCGATGGCATCGCCGCAGCGTCCTGGCATGCCTCGGAAGTGGTGCGGGTGTTCGAGTACGAATACCCCGAATCGGCAGAGGCCTGAGTGTTTCTACGACTCAAGGCGAAGGCCGGTTACTGGCTGGCGCGCAGGCTGTTTCACTGGTCGTGGTTTGTGCGTCAGCCGCGTGGCTGGAGCTGGCTTGAAGGCCAGTTCGCACGCATGGCGAACCTGGGTGATGTTGGCGCCCAGAGCTTCTACGGCCACATCCTGACCTTTCGCGGCGTCGGCCTTGGGGCTCGTGAGGAGGGTGTTCGATTGCTGCGCCTGGCGGCGTTGGCGGGGGATGGCAAAGCGGCGTATCAAGTAGGTGTGATCAGTCTCGCCGGAACGCCGAGCAAGGCGCCGGATGCGGTTGAAGCCGCGCGGTTTTGGGAGATGGCCGCCAAAGCAGGACATCCGTTGGCGGAGATCAAACTCAAAGAGCTGGAGTCTCGTCACTCCGAGCCTCCAATTACGAATTAAGGTTGCCTTAGTTGAATGATCGTTCCCATGCAGAGCGTGGGAACGATCAAGATCAACAATCACCGCTGCCCGACGAGCAATTCTTCTTCGGCTTCAGGCACCGCCAGGCTATCAATCACATGCATGCTATACCCCGGCACATTCTTCGCGTGATGCTTGGCCTGCGATGCCATCTCCGCCAACTGGCTTGCATCGAGTTGTTCACAGGCCTGTGGATGTAAATGCACCACGCCGATCGACAGTGACAGTAATGCAAACTCCTGACGCACACCCTGGCGGTTTGGGGCGATGAAGCAGCCGGCTTCCAGATGTTCGCTGCGATAAAAGCGTCGGCATTGGCTTTGGAAGTCGTCCAGCAACTGGTTCAAGCGTTTGCGCCAGTCTTCCGGGCCGAGTACCAGCAGGAAGTCATCGCCGCCGATATGGCCGACAAAGTCGCGGGAAGGGTCGACGCGATCATTCAGGCATTGCGCCAGGCACAGCAGGACTTCGTCCCCACGGCCGTAGCCGTAGATGTCGTTGAAGGGTTTGAAACTGTCGATGTCGACGTAGCAGATCACCGACTCCCGTTGCTGTTGCAGCAGTCGCGACAGGCATTGCTGGATCGGCACGTTGCCCGGCAGCAGGGTCAGCGGGTTGGCGTAACGGGCTTGCTGGATCTTCAGTTCGGTAATCAGTTTGAGTACGTCGATCACTCGGCCCAGCCCCAGGTAACCGCCGTTGAGGGTGATGATGAAGTCTTCTTCGATGCGCTGCCGCGCGCGGCTGGTGATCAGGCGACTCACTTGTTGCAACGACTGGCTCATCTCAACGGCGAGGAAGTCATCACTCATTAAACGGCTGATCGGCTTGCGGGCGAACAGGTCGGTGGCAAAAGGCTTGAGCAAGGCATCGGAAAGCGAATGCCGGTGGACGATGCCGCAGGGCTGGCCTTGCTCGTCGAGTACCGCCAGGGAGTTCAGGTTGGCCTGGCGGCGAAAGGCTTCCAGGACGGTGGCGGTCGGTGTATCGCGACCCACTGCCGGTTGGTCGTTGAGCAGAGCGCTAAGGTCACTGCCTTCATCGTTCAGCGCCACGGCGCAGCTGTCGTGTTTGGGCATCATCGCTCGGGCATCCCGGGGCGGGTGCTCTTGAGGCCGACAGAGCAGGTAGCCTTGGACCAGATCGACGCCCATCTCGCTCAACACTGCGAGTTCTTCCGATAACTCGATACCTTCTGCGATCACTTGTGCCCGTGAGGCCTTGGCAATTTGCAGGATCGAGCCGACAAATTCGCGCTTGAGGGCATCCTGGTGAATGCCGTCGATGAAGTGTCGATCAATCTTCACGTAGTCCGGACGCAATTCAGACCACAGCCGCAAACTCGAATAGCCTGCGCCCAGATCATCCAGGGCAATGGAAAACCCCATCGCTCGATAGTGATGCAGCGCGGCTTGCAGCAGCTCGAAATCGTCGGTCGGGGTTTGTTCAGTCAGTTCGATCACCACCTGACTCGGCGGTATGCCGAAATCCTGCAGCAGTTGCAGGGTGCGACCGGGTTGGTGGGCGGCTTCGAGCAGGGATTCAGGGGAAACGTTGAGGAACAGTTTGCCGGGCAGTTGCTGATCATTGAAGCGTCGGCAGGCGCTTTGACGGCAAGCGATTTCCAGCTCGCTCAGGCGGCCGGCCTGACGGGCGACGGCGAACAGTGCGAGGGGAGAGTGCAGCGGGCTGTTGGAGGGCCCGCGACTGAGGGCTTCGTAACCGACAATACGTCGCTCAGAGAGGGAAATGATCGGCTGGAACAAGCTGTGCAAACCGCTTTGAGCCAGTATGGAACTCAAGGCACTCAGCTGTTCTGTGGTGGTCATGGCTTTCTCTGGCGATAAAAAAAGGACTGGGAGCACTCTCTTGGATAAAGAGGGGCTCCCAGTCCTTTATTTCACGACAGAATGATGACTGTATGATGACGCTCCGGAGAGCGTCAGCATTAAATTGCCATCATCTTGCTTGTAACAACTTAGTGCTTGGCTACCGCGGTATTGAGTTTCAGGTAGTCCAACAGAATCCGCCCGGTCTCGCTCAGGTAGGCATCGTCTTCTGGTTTGGTCTTGTCTGGCTCGGCCGCGACGGCGTCTTCATCTTCTTTCTTCAGCTCTTTGAGCGGCTCTTCACCCTTGGCCTTGCGACGGATGTTTTCCATGGCAAGTTGCTTGGCTTCGATATCGGCGTGTTGTGCACGACGATCGGCTTCATTGAGGCTGACGGTTTTTTCTGCCATCAGTTTCTGCGCCAGGGCCAGTTTGTCGCGGATGAACACGAACTCCGCGTCTTTGGCCGAGCGTACGTCATGCTCGGACTTGAGCTGCGAAATGTACGGCTTGAACGGGTCGACCGCAGGCTTGATGGCCGCGCGGATGGTGTCCCACGGCATGGCTTCAGGCAGTGCGCTTTCGCCGATTTCCTTGGTGTCGATGATCGACGGGTAATCGATGTCCGGCAGTACGCCCTGATGCTGGGTGCTCTGGCCGGAAACCCGATAGAACTTGGCCAGGGTCAGTTTCAGTTCGCCATGGTTCAGCGGCTGAATGGTCTGCACGGTGCCTTTACCGAAAGTCTGGCCGCCAATGATCAACGCGCGGTGATAGTCCTGCATGGCGCCGGCAAAAATCTCCGAAGCCGAGGCAGACAAGCGGTTGACCAGCAACGCCATCGGCCCTTTGTAGAAGGCACCCGGGTTCTCGTCTTCCAGCACATCGACCCGGCCATCGGCATTACGCACAAGAACGGTTGGACCTTTGTCGATGAACAGACTGGTCAGCTCGGTGGCTTCCTGCAGGGAACCTCCGCCGTTGTTGCGTAGATCGATGACCACGCCGTCGACCTTGTCTTTCTGCAACTCGGTCAGCAGTTTCTTGACGTCGCGAGTGGTGCTCTTGTAATCCGGATCGCCAGCACGGAAAGCCTTGAAGTCCAGGTAGAAGGCCGGGATCTCGATGACGCCGAGTTTGTAGTCCTTGCCGTCCTGTTTCAGGTTGAGGACCGACTTCTTCACCGCCTGGTCTTCAAGCTTCACCGCTTCGCGGGTGATCGGGACGATCTTGCTGGTCTGGTCGTTCGGCGCATTGCTGGCCGGGATCACTTCCAGGCGCACCACGGTGCCTTTTGGCCCACGGATCAATTTGACCACTTCGTCCAGGCGCCAGCCGACCACGTCGACCATTTCTTTGTTGCCCTGGGCAACGCCGATGATCTTGTCGGCCGGTGCGACTTGTTTGGTCTTGTCGGCCGGGCCGGCAGGTACCAGGCGTACGACTTTCACCTGGTCGTTGTCGCTCTGCAACACGGCGCCAATGCCCTCGAGGGACAGGCTCATGTTGATGTCGAAGTTCTCCGCGTTATCCGGCGACAGATAGTTGGTGTGCGGGTCGTAGGACATGGCGAAGGTATTGATGTAAGCCTGGAAGATGTCTTCCGCACGGGTCTGGTCCAGGCGCGTCAATTGGTTCTTGTAGCGCTTGGTCAGGGTTTCCTGAATCTGCTTGGAGTCCTTGCCCGCGATCCTCTGCCGCAAGATTTCGTCCTTGACGCGTTTGCGCCACAGGTCGTCGAGTTCGGCGGTGGACTTGAGCCAAGGGGCGTCCTTGCGATCGATCAGCAAGGTTTCCTTGGTGGTGAAGTCGATCTTGTCGACGCCTTTGTTCAACTCGGCAAGGGCGAAGTCCAGACGCGCTTTGACGCGGTCCAGGTAGCGCTTGTAGATGGTGAACCCGGCGTTCAGGTCGCCGCTTTTGAGGAAGTCGTCAAACTGGGTTTTCCACTTGTCGAATTCGGCAATGTCGCTGGCCATGAAGTAGCTGCGCGACGGGTCCAGCAGCTTGAGGTAGCTGTCATAGATGATCGCGGAGCGCGCGTCATCGAGCGGCGGCTTGCTGTAGTGATGGCGCTTTAGCAATTCGACGACGTTCAGGCTGGCGATCACTTCGTCACGATCAGGCTGAAGCTTGTCCCAGCTATTGGCTGCAAACGAATTGGTCGACATCGGCAACAGACCGATACCAATGAATAGGGCTAGGGCGGTGCTGGGGAAAAAATGCTTCATGCTGATTCGACGCGGGGACAATTGATCACGCATATTAGGCCGTCTTTGAAGTCGCCGGTACCACTAGTCTCTGTACGAAAACTGCCTGCTAGCTTTCGTATAGGCCCAGGGCCGGTCGCATAATGCAAGAAAGCCCGGCGCTACAGCAACGGGCTCAGTCCAGACTCACTATGGAGGCACTGTGAAAGCATTGCAAGGCGTTGAAGGTCAAGTGGAGTGGGTTGAAGAGCCCTGTCCTACATGCGATGTAGGACAAGTTCGGATTCGAGTGGCGGCAGCGGGTCTCAATCGAGCCGATTTGTTACAGAAGGCGGGTCTTTATCCGCCACCGCCGGGAGCCAGTCAGGTACTGGGTCTTGAGTGTTCGGGGGTAATCAGCGAGGTGGGGCCAGGCTCGTCCTGGCAAGTCGGGGATCGGGTTTGCGCCTTGCTGGCCGGGGGCGGGATGGCCGAGGAGGTAGTTGTCGACGGACGGCATGTGTTGCCGGTTCCCGAAGGTTTGTCCCTGGCTGAGGCGGCAGCGCTGCCGGAAGTGTATGCGACCGTTTGGCTGAATTTGTTTCAACTGGCTGCGCTCAAGCCGGGTGAGAAAGTTCTGCTGCACGCCGGAGCAAGTGGAATCGGTTCAGCTGCCATTCAGCTGTGCAAGGCGTTTGGTAACCCGTGCTGGGTCAGCGTCGGTTCCGCCGAGCGTTTGGCTTACTGCGAAGCGCTGGGCGCCCAAGGTGGGGTCGTGCGCAACGGGGATCTGGACAGCTTGAGCGACCTGGGGCCGTTCGATGTGATTCTCGACCCGGTGGGCGGCAACTACGCCGCGTTGAATCTGAAACTGATGGCGCTCGATGGTCGTTGGGTGCTGATCGGCCTGATGGGCGGTCGTGAGGCGCAGCTGGATCTGGCGCAGGTACTGGCCAAGCGCGTGCAACTGCTGGGTTCGACATTGCGCAGTCGCGACGATCAGTTCAAGGCGGATCTGTTCAGCGATCTCAGCCAACATGTCTGGCCGCTGTTTGCTGAAGGGCGTTTAAGCCCGCAATTGGCCAAGACCTTTGCGATCAAGGATGCCGAAGCGGCGTTTGCGGAGTTAGCGACTAATCAGGTGTCGGGAAAGTTGGTGTTGGTGATCGACGAAAGCCTGGTGTAATCACTGTGGGAGCGAGCCTGCTCGCGAAAGCGGACTTACATTCAACACATAAGTTGAATGACACGCCGCCTTCGCGAGCAGGCTCGCTCCCACAGGGGGTATGGGTTATTTCCAGATATGGATCGGCCAGCCGGCCTTTTCTGCGTGTTCAAGCAGCGCCGGATCCGGGTTTACCACGTGTGGGAAATCCACCTTCAGCAGCAACGGCAAATCATTGCGTGAGTCGGAGTAGAAACTGGCGCCTTCAAGGTTTTCCTCTTCGGCATCCAGCCATTCCAGCAAACGCGTGATCTTGCCTTCGCGGTAGGTCAGCGTGCCAACGGTGTTGCCGCTATAAACCCCATGCGTCACTTCCAGCTCGATGCCGAGAATCTCGTCAATACCCAAACGATCGGCGATTGGCCTCACCAGATGCGTGCCCGACGCCGAAATCACCAAAATCCGGTCGCCAGCCTTGCGATGGGCCGCAATGGCTTTGGTGGCGTCACTGAAAATGATCGGCTCGATGAAGTCTTCCACCCAAGGCCCTACCAAATGGTCGACCTCTTCCGGTGTGCGTCCGATCATCGGCTCCAGGCTGAAGGTCATGTACTCCTCCATTCTCAGTTTTCCGTGGCTGTAGGCGTCCATCAGTTCGTTGTTCTGACGCATGAACGACTCGGGATCGACCCAACCCAGGCGGCCCATTTGCTCGCTCCAAAGGGTGGCGCAGTCGCCGTGGATCAGGGTTTCGTCCAAATCAAAAATTGCCAGGGCCATCAGTGCGGTTCTCTCTTCAACATCAGCAAAGTCATCAGGCTACCTCACACAGGGCCGTCGGATCGATGGAAAGCGCCAGACGCTGACCATCGGGATGCAAATCGGCCGCCGAGCGGTTCAGCACATCCACCACCAATTCCACGCCCCGGGCTTCGACCCGGTAGCGAATCACGTTGCCCAACAGACTGTGGCTGCGGATTTGTGCATCGAGTTCGCCGTTCAGGCTCAGCTCGATGGCTTCCGGGCGAATCGCGATGCGGTGGGTAATTGGTCGCTGCAGCAGTTTTGTGGCGCTGTCGGCATCCAGCAGGTTGTAGTTGCCGATGAAACCTGCGGCAAAGAAGTCGATAGGGGCGGTGTAAAGGGTCTGGGCGTCACCGCTTTGTACGATCTTTCCCTGATTCATCAAGAAAATCCGGTCGGACATGGTCAGGGCTTCTTCCTGATCGTGAGTGACGAAGATCGTGGTCAAGCCGAGTTCACGCTGGATCTGACGGATCTGTTCGCGCAAGTGCTTGCGAATCCGCGCGTCGAGGGCCGACAGCGGTTCATCCAGCAACAACAGACGAGGCCGGGTCACCAACGAGCGGGCGAGGGCGACTCGCTGGCATTGGCCGCCCGACAGTTGATGCGGATAACGCGCGGCAAAGTCGTTGAGTTCCACCAGTTTCAGTACTTCGGCAACCCGCCTATGGCTGTCGTCGGCGTTGACCTTCTGCATGCGCAAACCAAAGGCGACGTTCTGCTCAACGGTCATGTTCGGAAACAGCGCGTAGCTCTGGAACACCATGCCGATCCCGCGTTTCTGCGGGCTCAACGGAACGAGGTCCTGGCCATCGAGCAGGATTTTGCCGCCATCCACCGAGGTCAGCCCGGCGATGCAGCGAAGCAGTGTGGACTTGCCGCAACCGGATGGGCCGAGGAGGGTGACGAACTCACCCTTCTGGATTTCACAGTTGATGTCGCTGAACACCGTGGTGCCCGCGTAGCTTTTCAGTAGGTGTTGGACGCTGACGAAGCTCATTGGCTTTTGTCCTTGTTCAAGATATTGGCAGCCCAGGTCAGAACCAGCACAAAGAAGAAATAGGAAATCACCAGCGCACTGGTGAAGTGGCCGCTGCTGTTGCGCATGTTGTTGAGGTAGACCTGCAGGGTTTCGTAGCGGGTTCCCACGAGAATGTTGGCGAACACGAACTCACCGAACAGGAACGAGAACGACAGCAGCAACGCCACCATCAAACCTTTGCGCAAGTTTGGCAGCACCACCAGGAACGCCGCTTGCCAGGTGCTGGCACCGAGCAGTTGGGCGGCGTCCATCAGGTCGCGCAAGTTGATCGCTTGCAGGTTGTTGGTGATTGCCCGGTACATGAACGGCAGCGCCACGGTGAAATAGCAACCGATCAGAATCCATGGCGTCCCGACCATCGCGAACGGCCCCGAACCGTAGAGCTGCAACAGACCCACCGACGACACCACCGGCGGCACCGCGAAGGGCAACAGGATCAGGATGTTCATCAGGGCATCGAGTTTCGGGAAGTGGTAATGCACCACAAACAGCAACGGCAGAATCAGCACCACGGACAGAATCAGCGAGCCGACGCAGACCAGCAGCGATTGGCCGAACGAATGGAGAAACCGCGGATCGCTCCACAGCTCCACGTACCATTTGACGGTGAAGCCGCTGGGCATAATGGTCGCCGACCAACTGCTGGCGATCGAGTAGATCAGCGTTCCGAGCAACGGCAGCAACAGTATGCCAAACAGCAAATACACCACCACCCGGTGGTAGATGCCGACGGGGCCCAGTTCAGCGCGAGACATGGTAGCTCCTCTTCAACAGCAGCTGATGCACGATGGTCACCAGGGTCATCAACGCCACCAGCACCACAGCCAGGGCACTGGCCAGGTTCGGGTCCAGGGAAATGTCGCCGGAAACCATCGCCGCGATGCGGATCGTCAGCACGTTGAAGTTGCCGGTGGTCAGGGCGTACACCGTGGCGTAGGCGCCCAGGGCGTTGGCCAGCAGGATCACAAACGTACCGAGCAGCGCCGGGGTCAGCACGGGCAAACCGATGTGCCGCCAGAACTGCCAGCCATTGGCGCCGAGCAGCGCGGCGGATTCACGCCAGTCTTCGCGCAGGGCATCAAAGGCCGGGTAGAGCAGCAACACGCCCAGCGGAATCTGGAAGTAGGTGTAGAGAATGATCAGCCCGGTTTTCGAATACAGGTTGAAGTCCTGAATAATCCCGGCCTGCTTGAGCATGATGGTGAAGCTGCCGTTGAAGCCCAGCAGAATGATGAACGCGAAAGCCAAAGGCACGCCGGCGAAGTTGCTGGTCATGTTGGCGAAGGCATTGACGAAGTTGCGCAGTTTCGAGTCGACCCGGCGCAGGGAGTAGGCGCCGAGCACCGCGATGATGATCCCGAACACGCTGGACCAGAAACTGATTTCGAGGCTGAACTGGATCGCCTGCAGATAGAACTTCGAATTGAAGATCCTGGTGAAGTTGGCGATGCCCCAGCCGAACTCTTCCGATTGCAGGCTGTTGATCATCACCCAGGACAGCGGGGCGATCTGGAACACGATAAAGAACAGTGCGAAAGGCACCAGGCACAAGGCTGCCAGCCATTTTTCGCGCGTCATGGTGTTCACTTGAGCAGCTCCCGGCACACAGGTTTGTCGTGGGCCACACCCAGCAGTTCGCAGACGGTGCCGCAGATTTCAGTCTGTTTCGGTGCGGCGTTGGCATTGAAGCTGAAAGCGTCGCCGAGCACGAACAACGGTACTTCGCGTTCTTCCGGCAGCAGGCCGTTGTGGGAGCGGTCGTTGTTCATGCCGTGGTCGGCGGTCACCAGCACCTGGTATCCGGCGTCGAGCCAGCCTTGCAGATAGTCGGCGAGGAAGATGTCGGCGAAGCGGGCGCTGTTGCGGTATTGCGGGGTGTCGAGACCGTGCTTGTGCCCGGCGTCGTCGATGTTCATGGGGTGGACCAGTAAAAAGTTCGGCGCATGACGCAGGCGCAGGTTTTCGGCGTCGGCGAACAGGTGCGAGTCCGGGTAGTGATCGCTCCAGTAGAAATGACCGTGCTGGATTGGCAGGTTAGGGTCGTCGGTGTGACGATCCCGTGCGGCAATAAACGGCGAACGGTTATACAGCTCGCTGACCCAGTGATAGGCCGCGGCGGCGGTTACAAGGCCGGCATCGCTGGCGTAGTGATAGATGCTGCGCTGGTTGGACAGGCGTGAGACGTTGTTGTGAACGATGCCACTGTCGATCGGCGTGACGCCGGTCAGGATGCACTCGTAAAGCGGTCGGGACAGGGCCGGCAGTTCGCACTCCAGTTTGTAGAGCGCCGCGCGTCCTGCGCCGACATAAGCCTGCAGGTGCCCCATGGCGTGACGGGCGACCTCGTAATTGAGGCCGTCGAGCACGACAAGGATGACGTTGTGCTTCATAGGGGCGATGACTCCGCAAACAGATGATTCAAGTACGCAACGAATCCCTGTGGGAGCGAGCTTGCTCGCGATAGCGGTATGACATTCAACATCTGCGTCGAATGTTCAGCCGTCATCGCGAGCAAGCTCGCTCCCACATTGGATCTCCATCAGATCTCCAAATGGGGATCTACCGCATTACTGCTTCATATTGACGATGACTTCTTCCTGCCACTTCTGAGGAAGGGCTTTGGAGGTCTTTTCCCATGCGTCTGCGTCTTTGATCGGCGTGACCTTTTTGTACTGCTCGTTAGGCAGCAATTGGGCCTGAACTTCGGGCGGCAGAGTCAGATGCTCGGCGCGGATCGGACGGGCGTTACCGCGTGCCAGATTGGTCTGGCCGGCGTCGCTGAAGATGTATTCGCGGGCCAGTTTGGCGGCATTCGGGTGCTTGGCGTATTTGTTGATGATGGTGGTGTAACCGGAGATCACCGAGCCATCGGATGGAATCAGCACGGTGTAGTCATCCGGGTTAACCATTTTGGCCTTGTAGCTCAGACCGTTGAAGTCCCAGACCACGCCGACTTCGATTTCACCCTTTTCCATGGTGGCAATTGTCGGGTTGGCCATCGACAGGCGGCCTTGCTTGGCGATCTCGGAAAACAGATCCAGCGCCGGCTGGAGATTTTTCTCATTGCCACCATTGGCGAGCGCGGCAGCCAGAACACCATTGGCGGCTTGGGCAGCGGTGCTCACATCACCGATGGAGACTTTGTATTTGCCGTCCTTGAGGTCAGCCCATTTGGTCGGAGCGTCGGAGCCGTGCAGCAACTTGTTGTTGACGATGAACGCGATGGTGCCGGTGTAGGCGAGCGCCCAGTTGCCGTCCTTATCCTTTGCCCAGCTCGGGATCTGATCCCAGGTGCTTGGCTTGTAAGGTTGTACAACGCCTTGCTTCACCGCGATCGGACCGAACGCTGCACCGACATCACCGATATCGGCCGTGGCGTTGTCTTTTTCAGCGGCGAACTTGGCGATTTCCTGAGCCGAGCTCATGTCGGTGTCGATGTGTTTCAGGCCGTAGTTCTTGGCCAGGTCATCCCAGGTGCCTTTCCAGTTGGCCCAGTTGTCGGGCATGCCGACGCTGTTGACCTCACCTTCCGCTTTCGCCGCGGCTTCAAGGGTTTTCAAATCGGTATCAGCCGCCATCGCGGCGGTGCACATGGCAATGGTCGAGCCTAACAGTGAGGCCAGGAAAAGCTGTTTCATCCGAAGCTCCTTTGGGCGTTTTCAACGCTGCGATTGCGGTTGTGTTGGTCTAGGTCAGCAATACCTGAGCCAATTTAGGCGCCTCTGATGACATTTTGATGTCGACGATCGGTCGGCCTATATTTCTTGAGCGGCAATGCTCAGGCTTCGGAGTAAGCGTAGACCATGGCTAATAGGCTGATATAAAAGGACTTGGCCGTGAATTTGCAGGTGTCTGGATCAACCGTTCGGCGGCTTTGTCATCTGTCAGTCATGTGCAGTGCCTAGGCTTGTCGGGAGTTGAGGGAACCGATTTGAATCGCAGTTCCGCCCCGAAACAGTGCTGGTCTAGTCCAGATAGGTAACGTTGATGCGCATCGAGACAACCAAAGCGGTGACAGCCATCGGGCAGGTTCTGCAGGAACAGCTCGACCATGGCCTGTTGGCGCCCGGGAGCAAACTGCCGGCCGAGCGCAAGCTCAGTGAGTTGTTCGGTACCACCCGGATCACCGTGCGTGAAGCGTTGTTGCAACTGGAAGCCCAAGGGCAGATTTATCGGGAGGAGCGCCGTGGCTGGTTCGTGTCGCCACCGCGCCTGGCCTATAACCTGATGCAGCGCAGTCACTTTCACGCGATGGTCAGTGCACAGGGGCGGGTGCCATCCACCGAGGTGATTTCCGCGCGGTTGCAACCGGCGTCGGCGGCGGTCTGTGCCTGGTTGCAGTTGCCGGCGTTGTCCAGTGTGATTCAGATTTGTCGGGCACGGCGGATTGATGAGCGGCTGGTGTTGTATGTGGAGCACTATTTGAATCCGCAGTTTTTTCCGGGGATTCTGGATTTCGATTTGAATCAGTCGATTACCGAGCTGTATGCGCGGCACTACGACTTGCACTATGGGCGGGTGCGTTTCGAGATTGTGCCGACGGCGTTGTCGGTGGATGCGGCGGCGGCTTTACGGGTGTCGGTGGGGAGTCCGGGGTTGCGCATCGCTCGGGTCAATTACGATCAACATGAGCGGTTGATCGATTGTGATCTGGAGTTTTGGCGGCACGATGCGATTCATGTCGGGGTCGATGTGGTCTGAGCCTGGGCGCCACAGGCCTCGGTTCTATCATTACCCGAATCGGTAAATGTCCATGCCCAGGGCGCCCATGGTGAATCCCTTGTGGCTCACGCTGAATGTCCCTCCCGCACCGCGCGCAAAGTACAACGGCAACAAATGTTCATCACTGGGATGGTTGCGCACGGCATTCGGTGCTTGCTGACGGTAATCGTGCAAAGCGGTTTCGTCGTTGGCAGCGAGTTTTTCGATCATCCAGTCACGAAATGCCTGGGCCCAGGGTTCGACGCTTTCTGTGCCGGCGTGCCAGTCCAGTTCGCGCAGGTTGTGGGTAATGCTCCCGGAACCGATCAGCAGCACGCCGTGTTCGCGCAGACTGGCCAGGGCATGACCGACGCGGGTTTGCAGGGCCGGGCCGCCGCGGGTGGGCAGCGAGACTTGCACCACGGGGATGTCGGCTTGTGGATACATCAATGACAAGGGCACCCAGACACCATGGTCAAACGGCCGTTCGGCGTCGATGCGTGCGGGCAGGCCATCGCTCTTCAACAGTTCGACAACCTCTGCGGCCAATTGTGGATTGCCGGGCGCCGGGTATTGCACGTCGAACAACGCCTGCGGAAAGCCACCGAAGTCATGCCAGGTTTCAGGCTGGGGATTGCCGCTGACGAGCAACTCATTGCTTTCCCAATGCGCAGAAACAATTACGATGGCTTTGGGTTTCGGCAATTCTGCGGCCAGGCGAGCGAGGGCAGGCCCGCTGGCGCCCGGTTCCAGTGCCAACATGGGCGAGCCATGGGATATGTACAGGCTGGGGAACATGAATGAGCTCCTGAGGGGTAAGATGGCACCATCTTCAGTCAGATCATTGATCTAAATCTAATATAAGTTTTAGAGTCTTTTGATCGAATTTTCGGGATTAATTATGCAGCCGGAGTTTTGGCACAAGCGGTGGACGTCGAATCAGATCGGCTTCCACCTGCCGGAAGTGAATCCATATCTGCAACGGTACTGGCCGCAGCTGGGCCTGGAAGAGGGCTCGCGCGTACTGGTGCCGCTATGTGGGAAAAGCCTGGATCTGCTGTGGCTGGCGAAATGCGGTCATGAGGTGTTGGGCGTCGAGTTGTCGGAAAAAGCGGTGGAAGACTTTTTCCACGAGCATCAATTTGATCCGGACGTCAGCGACCAAGGCCCCTTCACGGTCTATCGTGCGGGCTCGATTGAGATCTGGTGTGGTGATTTCTTCGCGCTGACGGCCGGCGATGTCGCCGATTGTAGTGCGCTGTACGACCGCGCTGCGTTAATCGCCTTGCCACCGAAGATGCGCGAGCAATACGCCGAGCATCTGAAGCGGATTGTGCCGAAGGATTCGTTGGGGCTGCTGATTACCCTGGACTACGAGCAGACGCAAATGGACGGTCCGCCGTTTGCCGTGCTGGATGACGAAGTGCAACGGTTATTCGGTGCTTCGTGGGAGTTGAAGATTCTGGAGGACCAGGACGTTCTGGGCGAGAGCTGGAAGTTCCTGGAAAGCGGTGTTACGCGGCTTGAAGAGCGGGTTTATCGGGTTTCCAGCTGACAGATTTGTATTGTTTGTGCTGGCCCCATCGCGAGCAAGCTCGCTCCCACAGTAGACAGCGTCTGCCTGAGCGACTCGGTCAACTGTGGGAGCGAGCTTGCTCGCGATGGGGCCCGAATGAACACTGCAAAAATCAGCAGACAAAAAAAGGCCCGCATTCAATGCGGGCCTTTTCTTTTAGTGCGGAACGTCTCAGCCCCGACGACGCAGTGCGTCGATGCGCTCTTCCAGCGGCGGGTGGCTCATGAACATGCGGGCGAACCCTTGTTTGATGCCACCGTTGATGCCGAAAGCCGTCAGGGTGTCCGGCATGTGCACCGGCAGCCCCTGTTCGGCACGCAGGCGTTGCAGGGCGCCGATCATTGCGGCGGTGCCAGCCAGACGTGCACCGGCTTCGTCTGCACGGAATTCGCGTTTACGCGAGAACCACATGACGATGGCGCTGGCCAGAATGCCCAGAACCAGTTCGGCGAAGATGGTCGCCACGTAGTAGGCGATGCCTTGGCCTTCTTCGTTCTTGAAAATCACCTTGTCGACAAAGTTGCCGATGATCCGTGCGAAGAACATCACGAAGGTGTTCACCACGCCCTGGACCAATGCCAGGGTGACCATGTCGCCATTGGCTACGTGGCCGATTTCGTGGGCCAGAACGGCTTTCACTTCATCTGGCGAGAAACGCTCGAGCAGCCCTTGGCTGACCGCGACCAACGCGTCGTTCTTGTTCCAGCCAGTGGCAAAGGCGTTCGCCTCGTAGGCCGGGAAAATACCGACTTCGGGCATCTTGATCCCGGCTTCCCGGGACAATTGCTCGACGGTTTGCAGCAGCCATTGCTCGTGACGTGTGCGCGGCTGGCTGATGATTTGGGTGCTGGTGCTCATCTTCGCCATCCACTTGGAGATGAACAGCGAGAACAGCGAACCGGCGAAACCAAAGACCGCACAGAAAATCAGCAGCTGATTGAGGTTGAGATCAACCCCGTTGGCCGCCATGAACCCGTTGAAGCCGAAAAGGCTCAGGGTGATGCTGGCAATCAGCACGACCGCCAGGTTAGTGGCCAAAAACAGCAGGATGCGCATCATGGTTGTAGAAATCTCCTCATGCTAAAGATGTAGCGTACTGCGGGGTATATAAGGTGCTGACCCGGGCTATTCAACCGGGTGACTATTTCAAACTGTGTCCTACGGCAACAGTCTAGCTGCTTGCAGGGCATTTCCGACGCAGGCGCCGGAGGTGTTTGTCAGCCGATTAATCGCCCAGGCCCCCGTCGTTGTTAGACACGAGCACACAGCGAGTCATCATTGAGCGCTTCAAGCAACGATGTGCGGCAGGGCGCAAAGATATGTTGCTGAATTAATCACCGTGCGACTTTCTCAAGCCGTCGCACGGTGACAGTCAGCTTATTGGCGGTAGGACTTGAGGAAGTTGCCGATACGTCCGATGGCCATGTCCAGGTCATCCACGCGCGGCAGGGTCACCACACGGAAGTGGTCCGGCCATGGCCAATTGAAGGCGGTGCCTTGCACCACCAGCAGCTTCTCCGACAGCAGCAGGTCGAGCACGAATTTCTCGTCGTTATGGATCGGGCAGACTTTCGGGTCGATCCGTGGGAACGCATACAGCGCGCCCATTGGCTTGACGCAGCTCACGCCGGGAATGTCGTTGAGTAGTTCCCAGGTGCGATTGCGCTGTTCCAACAGTCGTCCGTTGGGCAATATCAGATCATTGATGCTCTGGTAGCCGCCGAGGGCGGTCTGGATCGCATGCTGGCTCGGTACGTTGGCACACAGGCGCATGTTCGCCAGCATGTCGATGCCTTCGATGTAGCTCTGGGCGTGGTGTTTCGGGCCGGAAATGGCGATCCAGCCAGAACGGAAGCCGGCCACGCGATAAGACTTGGACAGACCGTTGAACGTCAGGCACAGCAGGTCTGGCGCCAGGGAAGCCGTGCAGATGTGCACGGCATCGTCGTACAGAATCTTGTCGTAGATTTCGTCGGAAAAAACCACCAGGTTGTGCTGACGGGCCAGTTCCAGCATGCCCAGCAGGACTTCTTTCGAATACACCGCGCCGGTCGGGTTGTTTGGGTTGATGATCACCAGTGCTTTGGTGTTCGGGGTGATCTTGGCCTTGATGTCGGCCAGATCCGGCCACCAGTTGGCCTGCTCGTCGCACAGGTAATGCACCGGGTTGCCGCCCGACAGGCTCACCGCGGCGGTCCACAGCGGGTAGTCCGGGGCCGGCACCAGCACTTCGTCGCCGTTGTTGAGCAGGGCCTGCATCGACATCACGATCAGCTCGGAAACGCCGTTGCCCAAATAGATGTCTTCAATGCCGACGCCTTCTACCTGCTTTTGCTGGTAGTACTGCATCACGGCCTTGCGGGCGCTGAACAGGCCTTTGGAATCGCTGTAGCCCTGAGCAGTCGGCAGGTTGCGGATGACGTCCTGGAGGATTTCATCCGGCGCTTCGAAACCAAAAGGCGCCGGGTTGCCGATGTTCAGCTTGAGGATGCGATGGCCTTCCTCTTCCAGGCGTTTGGCGTGCTTGAGCACTGGGCCGCGAATGTCGTAGCAGACGTTGGCGAGCTTGTTCGATTTGCTGACCTGCATGGCGATGTGTTCCCGAAAATGAACGATCCAGGCGGCGTATGAACGACCGTACTGGGAATCCTGCGTATTCACACAGGCCTGACGCCTTGAGAGGCAGCACCCATAAATCCGTTTGAATGCGCGTGGTCTGGCTGCCAGACTGGCGTTTGACGAGGCGCAATCATACGTGCCGCCCGATCCGTGGAAAAGGTACAGATCGGGCTTTTTCAGCTGCTGAGGTGTGATGATGGAAAAGTTGGAAAAAACCCTGGAAGAATGGAAAGCAATGCTCGACCCGGAGCAGTACAACGTTTGCCGCCTCAAGGGCACCGAGCGACCGTTCTCCGGCAAATATAACGACACCAAAACCGACGGTGTTTACCACTGCATCTGCTGTAACGAGCCGCTGTTTGATTCCAAGACCAAATTCGACTCCGGCTGCGGCTGGCCGAGCTTCTACGCGCCAATCGGCGACAGCGCCATGGTCGAGATCCGTGATGTCAGCCACGGCATGATCCGTACCGAAGTGGTCTGCGCCAAATGCGAAGCGCACCTGGGGCACGTGTTCCCGGACGGCCCGCCGCCGACCGGCCTGCGTTATTGCATCAACTCGGTGTGCCTGGACCTGGTACCGCGCTCGTAATGCGAGCCCTGCAGGAGCTGCCGAAGGCTGCGATCTTTTGACCCTGATCTTGATTTTTCTCGCGCTAGCTGGAGATCAAGATCAAAAGATCGCAGCCTTCGGCAGCTCCTACAGTGATCGTCGCGAGTCGAGCAGTTGATCGACGATTGATTTATTAAATTGCACACAATTCAATTGCTCGCTATGTTTGTCTCATCTTCCCTTATTTTGAGTCCTAACCATGAGCGACAACCTGCTGAGCATCCCTTGCACCACCATCAAGGGTGAGCAAAAGACCCTGGCGGATTTCGCCGGCAAGGCCGTGTTGGTGGTCAATACCGCGAGCAAATGCGGCTTCACCCCGCAGTACAAAGGCCTTGAAGAGTTGTGGCAGACCTACAAGGATCAAGGTCTGGTGGTGCTGGGTTTTCCGTGTAACCAGTTCGGCAAGCAAGAGCCAGGCAACGAAGGGGCGATTTCCGAGTTCTGCGAGTTGAACTTCGGCGTCAGTTTTCCGCTGTTCAAAAAGATTGAGGTCAATGGCGCCGATGCCCATCCGCTGTTCGTTCAACTGAAAAAGCGCGCGCCGGGTGTGCTGGGCTCCCAGGGCATCAAGTGGAATTTCACCAAGTTTCTTATTGGCAAGGATGGCCAGTTGGTCAAGCGCTTCGCCCCCGCGACCAAGCCGCAGGACCTGACCCGCGAGATCGAAGCCCTGCTCAAATGAACACCTTGTCAGTCGATTCCCTGAAGCTTGACAGTCAACTGTGCTTCAAGCTGTACGCCGCTTCCCGGGCGGTGATCCGCGCCTACAAACCGATGCTCGATCAGCTCGGCCTGACCTACCCGCAATACCTGGCGATGCTGGTGTTGTGGGAATGGCAGGAGGCAGCCCCAGAGCAGCCGACGGTCAAGGCGTTGGGCGAACGCCTGGCGCTGGATTCCGGCACGCTGACGCCGTTGCTCAAGCGTCTTGAGCAACTGCAACTGGTTCAGCGTCAGCGCTCGGCGCGGGACGAGCGTGAAGTGCACTTGAGCCTGTCGCCAACCGGCAAGGCCTTGCGTGATCAGGTCGGGCCTCTCAAGGCTCGTCTGTTATGCGACAGCGGTGTGGATCTGGATCGCCTGAATGCTCTGCGCGATGGTCTTGATCACCTTTTGGGGCAAATCAAAGCACTGTCGTAGCAGGGACCCACAAGTCCAGCAGCGCCGCCAACTCTTCCCTGCGGAAGGGTTTTGCCAGGTAATCGCTCATGCCTGCCGCACGACAGCGTTCGCGCTCTTCGGACATGGCGTTGGCGGTCAGGGCGACGATGGGCAGCTGTGGCCAGCGTCCGCTGCGACGGATTTGCCGACTGGCCTCGTAGCCGTCCATCACCGGCATGTTGCAGTCCATCAGCACCAGATCGAATTCGCTCTGCTCCAGCTGATCCAGCGCCTCACCACCGTGACCGGCGACAATCACCTCGCAACCGAGTTTTCCGAGCATCCCCTTGGCCACCAGTTGGTTGACCGGATTGTCCTCCACCAGCAGCACGCGTCCGCGTCGTTGTGGGGAGAGGGCGTCGAGCCGTGCACCGTTGATCGTGTTGAGTTCCGGCTGCAGGGTTCGCCGTAGCGTCTGGTACAGCGCGTTGCGTGCCAGAGGCCGCGCCTGTTGCTGTAAGGGGGCAAGGGCGAGGGCTTCTTCGCTGGGCATGAAACTGCCGTAAGCGGTGACCAGCAGAATGGGCGCTGTACACGAAGGACGCAGGCCAAACAGGCATTCGGGACAATCGGTAATCAGAACATCCGGGTTCAGGCCCAGCAACGAGTCATCGATGGAACGCTGCTCATAGTCGAGCCCCCAGCCGGGCAACACACTGCTCAACAGTTCTGCCAGACCGCTGCTGGCGGCGGTGATGGCGATGACCTTGCCCTGTAAAGAGGCGGGGGGAAGGGCGCGGGTGTGGCTGGGCAGCGGCAGATCCGCACAGAACTGGCTGCCGAAGCCTGCTTCCGAGCTGATGGTGAGGCGCCCTTGCATGGCTTCGCAGAGGTTGTAGGTCAGTGCCAGGCCCAGCCCGGTCCCGCCGAATTGCCGGGTAATGCCGGCACCCGCCTGCGTGAAGGGCTGGAAGATCTTGACCTGGGCGTCCTGGGCGATACCGATGCCGGTGTCGCAGACTTCGATTCTGACGCCGTCCTCGAACGTCGACAGGCGCACATCCACGCGACCGAAACGGGTGAACTTGAGGGCATTGGACAAGAGGTTGCTGACGATCTGTCGGACCCGGGTCGGATCCCCGAGCACCAGGGCCGGAAAGTGCGGGTCGATCAGGCAGCTCAGCTCGACACTTGGCGCGGCGTTTTGCGATAGCAGGTTGGCGGTGTCTTCGATCAGCGAGCCGAGGTCGAACGGAATATGTTCGAGCTCAAGTTGGCCGGCATCGAACTTCGACAGATCGAGAATATCGTTGAGCAGTTCCACCAGTACTTTGCCCGAGTCATGGGCGATGGACAGCTGTTGCTGTTGCTCGGCGTTGAGCGGGCCGTCCAGGGACAGCGCGATCATCCCCAGCAGGCCGTTGAGCGGCGTACGGATCTCGTGGCTCATGTTGGCCAGGAACACCGAGCGCGCTTCGGCCATGTCCAGGGCGGTGCTGCGGGCGACTTCCAGCTCCTCGTTGGATTGGCTGAGCCGGGAGTTGATCGCCTTGAGTTCCGCAGTGCGGGCCGAGACGATGTTCTCCAATTGCCCGAGGTAGTCGGTCAGGCGGTTTTCCGCGTTGCGTCGTTGCTGGATTTCGGTGGCGATGTTTTCGAATTGTTGATTGGCAACCTTGACCAGTACACCGATTTCATCGTTTTCATGGTCCGTCGGACACTCCAGCGACGTCGACTCCGTGCTGCGCGGGTCGCGACTGCTAAGTTCACGGATGACCCGCACCAACGGCTTGGTCAGCATCACGTAGAACAGCGCCAGCAGGATGCCAGTCAGCAGCAGGCTGCGAGCGAAGCCATTGAGCAGGGTCACCTCGGCTCGACGCAGGAACCGGTTGCCGAATGAATAGGTGTCGACATCCAGGCGCAGGGTGCCGAGGGATTCGGTTGGCAAGTGATCCAGGTAGAGACGGTCTTCGAACTGTCGGTTGGCGCCGAACAGGAAGTCACTGATCACCCGATAACTGCTTTGCACGCCGGGGCGTTTGACGTTGGCCAGCACGGTATTGTTGTTGTCGGTCAATTGAGCACCGATGATCGCCGGCGAGCGCAACAGGCCCAGGGTCAGTTCCTGAGCGAGTTCGGCGTCGATGTTGTAGGCGATACGGGACGCGGGGTTGTGGCTGATTTCCAGCAATGACAGGATTTCGCGGTTGATGGAGGCGTCTTCACTGGCATAATCGATGCCTATTTGCAGCAGACTGAGCAGCGTGCCCAGAATGAAACCGACCAGCACAGTAAGCCTGGCTTGCTTGTAGGACAGCCGGTTGGTGAACTTGATATCCATGGGGTGTTGAACCACTTCCGTTTCCCTTCGCTGCTCAAGCATAGTCGATCATGCATGGATACCGATGTTCTCGCGAGCCCTTGTGCAAAGGGATGAACCGGACACCGAACGCTGTGTGTTGTTGCTGTATCGCCATCATTACTGTGAACGTGCCCGAGGAGAAGACGTGGATTCCCGATTGAATGCTTTTCTTGAACGCGCCGATGCCGTTCTGGCCCGTATCGAACCGCTGCTGCCAGCACCTCGGCAAACCATTGACTGGACTCACTGCCTCGCCGCGCGCTGGCAACGTGAGGGCCGCAGCGGTTTTCTGTTGCCGCTGCAAGTCAGCCTCGACACGCGTTTGACCGACCTGATCGGTGTCGACCGTCAAGTGGAGCAACTGGGGCGTAATACCCTACAGTTCCTCGACGGCATGCCGGCCAACCACGCGCTGCTCTGGGGCTCGCGTGGTACCGGTAAATCGTCGCTGGTTCGCGCCTTGCTGGCCGAACACGCCGAAGCCGGTTTGCGCTTGATCGAAATCGAGCGCGATCACCTGGCGGACTTGCCGCGTATTGTCGAACAGATCGCCAAGTTGCCCCAGCGTTTCGTGCTGTTCTGCGATGACCTGTCGTTCGAGTCGGGCGAGGGTGACTATCGCGTGCTCAAGAGCGTGCTCGACGGCTCTCTCGAACAGGCTCCGGATAACGTTTTGCTGTACGCCACGTCCAACCGCCGCCACCTGGTGCCGGAAAAGGAAAGCGATAACGAAAACTGGAAACGCGTGGACGGCGAACTCCATCCCAGCGAGGCGGTGGAAGACAAGATTGCGCTGTCGGATCGCTTTGGATTGTGGCTGTCGTTCTATCCGTTTACCCAGGAACACTTCCTCAACGTCGTCGAACACTGGATCGGTCAACTGGCCGACAAGGCGGGCCTTAAGTGGCAGCGAGACGAAGAACTGGACATCCTCGCGGTACGCTGGGCCACGGGCCGCGGTAATCGCAACGGACGTTGCGCGTATCAATTTGCCCGCTATTGGGTCGGGCTGAAGCTGTTGGAGCACAAGGCATGATTGATTTAGAGAAGAGCGGCCAGGGCCTCGAAGGTTACGGCATGTTGTGGGCGCAATTGGAGTCATTGCTGGCGGACGAGCGGGATTTCATTGCCAACGCCGCGCAGTTTTCTGCGTTCCTGTTCAACCAGCTCGATGACCTGAACTGGGCCGGGTTCTACCTCAATCGCAACGAAGAGCTGGTGCTTGGCCCGTTTCAGGGACAAATCGCCTGCGTGCGGATTCCGTTTGGCCGGGGCGTGTGCGGAGCGGCGGCGGCCACCTTGCAGACCCAGTTGGTCGAGGACGTGCACGCGTTCCCCGGGCACATCGCTTGCGACAGTGCGTCGAACAGCGAGCTGGTCGTGCCACTGGTCAAGGACGGTCGCCTGATCGGCGTGCTGGACCTCGATAGCCCGAAACTGGCGCGTTTTACCGCTGAGGATCAGGCCGGTATCGAGCAATTGGCGGCGATTTTCCTGCGCCTGACCGACTGCTGATCATGCCAGGCCTGCCTTGACCAGCAGGCTTGCCGGATCAACCGCATCGATCTGTTTGGGATCGAGGAATCGATCGGCGTACTGCAAGTAGATTTGCGCGTTGATGAACAGCCCGAACAACTCAGGATCGATGTGGGCATCCCGGCACATCGTGGCCATGATGCCCAGCGCTTCGCTCAACGACTTGGCTTTCTTGTAGGGGCGATCGGCGGCGGTCAGTGCTTCGAAAATATCGGCAATCGCCATCATCCGCGCCGGCAGGCTCATTTCTTCGCGCTTCAACTGTTTGGGATACCCGGTGCCGTCCATTTTCTCGTGGTGGCCGCCGGCGATCTCCGCGACGTTGGTGAGGTGGCCGGGGAAGGGCAGGTGGCTGAGCATCAGAATCGTCTGCACCATGTGGTGATTGATGATGTAGCGCTCCTCGCGGGTCAGGGTGCCTCGGGCAACGCTCAGGTTGTAGAGCTCGCCCCGGTTGTATTTGTAGCGCGGAACATCGAGTTTGAACCCCCAGGGATTATCCTCCGGAATCAGTTCGGCTTCGGCCCGTTCGAACAGGTGCTCGGGTTTGTCCGCCAGCAATGGCTCGCTGACCGGCAGAGTCGGTGCAGGGGTCCTGGCCTGACGCCGGTTCTCTTCCCAGGAAACGCCCAGTCGGTCATCCAGGGTTCGGATCCAGGTGCGTTGGGCGATGCTGCGCAGGCGTTGCTGGTCGGACTCGGCCATCGCCTCGCCACCCAGGTTGCAGCGGGCAACGAACGCGAAATCATGGTCCAGCCCAGCTAGCGTGGCGTTGCGCAGTCCGGCCAGGTGCTGCTCGTTACCGCCCAGGGCCGTGGCTTGCCAATAGCTGATCCAGGCATCGCGCTTGAGCACTTCGAAGCGGGTGCGGATTTCGTGAATACGGTCGTTAAGGGTTTCCAGCTTCGTGGCTTTATCGACCACATATTCCGGAGTGGTGACCTTGCCGCAGTCGTGCAGCCAGGCGGCGATGTGCAGCGCTTCCCATTCATCTTCGGTGGGTTGATAGCCACTGAAGGCCGGGTCCTGGCTGGCAGCGGCCGCTTGGGCGAGCATCAGGGTCAGCGCTGGCACTCGCTGGCAGTGACCGCCGGTATAGGGGCTTTTGGCGTCAATCGCACCCGCCAGTAGTTGAATGAAGGAATCCAGCAGTTGTTTTTGTTTGGCTTGCAGACGCTGACTTTCAATACTCACGGCGGCCGCGCCGGACACGGCCTGGAGGAACGCGATGCGGTCCGGACGAAGTTTCTCCAGATCGCACTGATTGCCGGTATCGGCCAACAGCAGGATCAGCAGGCCCACGGTTTCGTTATGACGATTGTGCAGCCGAATACCGATCAGGTGAACGCGGGGACACTCCAGCGCAAGCAACACCTTCTGCAAATCCCCGGCCTGTTCAAAACCCAGCGTGGTGACGATGTTGTCGGCATTCGACAGCTGTTGTAGCCATGCAGGGCTTTGCGGAGCCTGGAGATCGTGTCCTCGAAGATCAAATGACGGCAATGCCTGAGAGGTGCCGTTGACGACCAGACCATGGGGCTCCATTCGATCGCCATCACTTTCGCGCAGGTAGATCAGACCGGCCTGGGCCTGGCCGATTTTCACGGTTTCAAACAACACCCGTTCCAGCAAGGGGGCAAAGCGAGTCTCGGCGCTCAGGCTGTCGGTAATCTGGAAAAAACTCGCCAGGGTCTCTTTCATGCGAGTCATCGACACACTCAGTTGGTCGACTTCGAGCACGGGAGAGCGACGTGAAGCCGGAAAGTTGAAGTCAAAACTGCGAACCGCATCAGCCTCCCGCACCAGCGCGCGCAGGGGTTTAACCAGAATCCGCGAGGTCAGCCAGCCCAGCGGCAGGCACAGCAACAGCGTGGCCAGGGTAATCAGCGCGCCTTGCCAGCGCATGCGGTAGGCATCGACGAGTAACTCATCTTCCGGCACCAGCAGCGCCAGTTGCAGTCCCTGGGGGCCGCCCTCTTGCATGCGGCTGCGGGCAACGATCCATTGACGACCGGCGACATCCAGGCGATTACCTGCGGGGGGATTGTTGAGCAATGCGCCGAGGCTGGGGCTCAGGTCGGCGGCTTTGATCAGGCGAGCAGTCTGATCGTCGATGATCAGTTTGCTGCTGTCGGGATACGCGAGGGCATTCCCTTCAGCATCGAATAGCACTATTTCGGTACTGGGAGTCACGACATGTTTGGCCAGGGTTGCGGAGAGTTCCGCCAGGGTCAGGTCGGCACCCATGACGGCCTGTTCGCCGCTGCGCCGGGCAAGGGTAGTGCCGACATTGTGGGTGGAGAAAAAAATGTAGGGTTCGGTAGTGATCTGATCGCTGTCGCTGCGGGCGTTGTCATACCAGGCGCGGGTTCGCGGATCGTAGGTTTCGTCGGGGTTGTCCTGGCGGCTGATGAGGGCCAGATCCTGATCGAAAAACAATGATTGGGAGCGGACCTGACCGCTGTTGCCTGTTCGCTCAATGCTCCATACCTGATAAGCCGCAGTATCCGGTGCCTTGAGGAGCGTTTTCAGGTCGGGGGTTCGCAAGGGGCGAACCATGAAGAAATCGCCGTTGCCATAGCCCAGATACAGCGAGGCCAGGTCGGGATTGTCCTTCAGCGACTGGCTGAAGGGTTTGAGCAGCGCCAGGCGTTGCGCAAGGTCAGGTGCCTGGGTCGCCGGGTATTCCGCCAGCAGGGTCAGCAGATGGCGAATCGGCTCATAGGTGGCGTGCAGGTCGAGACGGATGTCCTGTTCGATGCGGTTGAAGAGCTTTTCACTGCTGGAAAGAATGATCTGCGTGGTTTGCTGGTAGTTGAAAAGGCCCAGCACCACGCCAGTCAGCAACAGCAGGAAAGTGAACATCACGCTGATATGGACGTGCAGGGGAAACCGCCGTTGATCCGGGCGCAGTGGGCTGGGCATTGCAGGTCTCTCCATGATGGTTAACGCACTGCTCAGCGTCCAAGCATAGTTAAGGCTCTGTCATTCTGCTTTTGTCGTTTTGGCCGATCTGTTGCTGCAATGCTTGCTCCAGTTCGAGCATGGCGCGCTCTATAGCCTTGCTGCAATCGGCCACTTCGTCGTGATGAAACACTTCATGGCAGGCCTTTTCCAGCGCCTCGCAGCTGTCGATCACCCGGGACGCCTGGACGATTCGGGCGGCGCCCTTGATTTTGTGGGCGACGTCGAGAAATGGCTGAGGTTCTTTGGAGGGGGACAGCGCCAGCAGTTCTTGTCGGTCCAGACGGTTGCTGTTCAACAGTTCGGTCAACAGTCGCTGGTCCAATACCGGATCTCCGCCGGTCAAAAGACGCAGTCCTTGCAGGCTGAACGCGGGATCGCGGACGGTTGGCCTGATACCTTCAACCCACTGACTCAAGGCTGTCAGGGTAAGGGGCTTGAACAGGCAGTCGTCCATCCCGGCTTGTTTGCAGCGTTGTATTTCTTCCGGTTGTGCGTTGGCGGTAAAACCCAGCACGGTACAGGGCGGGCGGTGCGTTTGTTGTTCATGTCGGCGGATGGCGCGGGTCAGTTCGTATCCGTTCATGATCGGCATATTGCAATCGACAATCACCAGATCGAACGGCTCGACTTCCCATGCCTGAAACCCCGCCTGGCCATCCGGCGCGACGCTGAATCGGTGACCCAGAAACTCCAGTTGCTGGCACATGAGCAAGCGATTGGCGGGGTGATCGTCGACCACCAGAACATTCAAGGGGGTCGTCGTGGTGCGGATTTGCGCTTCAGCAGTCTCCGGCATCTGTACGAGTGGCAATGTTGCCAGGTGCAATGACACCTCGACGTGAGTGCCGACACCCGGCTGGCTGCTGAATTTCAGGCTGCCGCCCATCATTTCGCACAGGCTGCGGCTGATCACCAGCCCAAGCCCCGCACCGCCTCTGGCTGACTGCCCGGAGTGATCAGCCTGAGCGAAAGGTTCGAACAACCGCCGCTGATCCTGTTCACTGATCCCTATGCCGCTGTCGTGAACCTGCAACAGCATCCGGACCCGCTCAGGCTCGGCGGTTGGCTGCAGGTCGACGATGATTCTGATTTGGCCGTGCTCCGTAAACTTGATGGCGTTGCTCACCAGGTTGGACAGCACCTGCTTGAAGCGCATCGGGTCCAACAGGACATCAAACCCCGGATTGGCAGGGCGAAATTCCAGCAGCAGCCGGAGACTTTTCTGGCGCGCCAGTCCATCGAAGACCCGTACCACCGAGGCCACGATTTCACTTGGATTGACCCGTTCCGGGCTCAGGCTCAGCCGTCCGGATTCAATCCGTGCAATGTCGAGGATGTCCCCGATCAGCTCCAGCAGGTCCTTCGCCGAGTTGTACGCCACATCGATGGCCGGGCGATCCGGGTGCTCATGATCGATGCGTTTCAGCGTGAGCTCGAGCATGCCGATGACCGCATTCATTGGGGTGCGGATCTCATGGCTCATGGTCGCCAGAAAAGTGGTTTTGGCTCGGTTGGCTTCATCGGCACGTTCTTTGGCATAGCGCAGATCATCGAACAGTTGCCGCCGTTCGCTGATGTCGATCCAGCCGCCAATGATGCCTTGTACTTCACCGCTCGAATCACGGTAGGGAAGAATCCAGTGGTAAATCGTCAGTCTGCGGTCGCCGATGTGCAGCGCACGATCGAGAATCAGCGGTATGCCCTCGGCCACGACGCGCTGGTAATCGGCCTGATATTCCCGGGCTTCGAACGCATTGCTCATGTTGGCTTGCATGACGCCTTTGCCGATGACGTCTTCACGTCTCGCGCAGAAGGCTTCCAGGTAACTGTCGTTGCAGCTTTGCAGCAGTCCCTGGCGATCGCGCACGTAGATGGGATGAGGCGTCCCGTTGACCAGTGATCGCATGAATTCGAGTTGATCGTTCAACGCTCGCTCGGCCGCCTGACGCTGCTTTATCTGGCGACGCATGTAAGCGTTCCAGGCAATGGAAATCAGCAGCAGCACCCCGGCACCGATAACGATTTGGTAGAACAGACGGTGATAGTTGCGCCAGGTACTTTGCGAGGACGCCGAATAGCCGCGCCAGCGGCTGTTTATGATGCCCAGTTCTTCCGGCGCAATACTCAGCAGTGCCTTGTTGAGGATGGCGTTCAGTTCTTTGGCATCTCGGCCTGTGGCCAGGGAGAACGCGGCCTGCCGGGTGCCGATGGTGGTACTGATTTGAAGGGTGTGCTCGAAGAGCTGCGATGAGATGAAGTAGTTGGCAATCACCAGTGAGTTCACCGCACCTTCTGCCTTGCCCTCGGCCAGCAACTCCACGGCGCTGAACGTGTCCGGGGTTTCAATCAGCCTGATCCGCGGGAACTCGCTGCGCAGGTAATCCACCAGGGGATTGCCTTGGGCGATTGCCAGGCGTTTGTCCTGCAACTGCGCAAGGCTTGCCGGGCTGTCGGCGGCTTTGCGAGTCAACAGGACAAAGGAGTTTTGCAGGTAGGGGCGGGTGAAGTTCAACGTCGTTTCACGTTGGGCGCTGGGGAGCAGGGCGGCGATCAAGTCGGCCTTGTTGTCACTGATCTGCTCGATCATCTCGTCATCACTGCGGCTGCGACGGATGTCGAAGCGCATGCCGGTGCGCAATCTGATCAGCTCTAGCAAGTCCGCGGTAACCCCACGAAAGTTGCCATCACTGTCGAAAAACGACAGCGGCGCAAAAGCCTCATTGACCACCACACGCACTACCGGGTTTTGCGCCAGCCAGCGCTCCTCGTTGTGGGTGAGCTGCAGTTTTTGATCGGTGAGCAGCAGGTCACTGCCGGCACTCCAGCGCTTGGCAATGTTGTCTCGTTCGCTGGAGGGGATGGCCATGAGCATTGCGTTGATGATCCCGAGCAGTTGCAGGTTATCCTTGTGCACGGCAAAGCTGAAACCGTGTGCTTCGTGTTTGCCGAAGTTGGCCATGCGGATGTTGTTCAGATACCCCTTGTTGATCATGTAATGGGTAGAAATGGTGTCACCCAGAAAAACGTCAGCCTGGTCGAAGGCAACGGCATTGATCGCATTCTGGTAGGACGGAAAGGACGTGATGATCGCCCCCGGATACATTACCTTGACCTCCTCCAGTGGCAAATAGTGATACACCATGCTCAGCCGTAGACCGGCCAGGCCATCGGTCAAGGATCTGGTTTCACCTTCGCGTGTCACCAGAACCGGCTGGTCTACGGCGTAGGGAGTGGAAAGTACGATGTCAGCGTTGTGAGCTTCAAATCCATTGGCGGTCCCCAGCAAATCGATCTCACCGTTTTCGAGTGCCTCGATCGCGACCTCGCGGGACGCAAAGCGCAGAACCTTGATGGGCAAACCGGTTGTTTTGCCAAGGATACCTGCGTAATCGGCGGTAAAACCTTCGTAGTCGTGACCACTGATGGTCAGGTCGAAAGGGGGGTAGTCCGGGGCTGACGTGCCAAGGATCAGTTCCTGTTTATTCTCAATCCATTGTCGTTGTGATTTATCCAGTTGGACTTCCTGGTGTCCGGCCATCGAGCGACTCATCAGGGTGTAGTTCTCGCTGACGGTCTGTGCCGTGGCCACTGAGGTGTTCAGGCATAAACCTGCGGCCATGAGTGTCAAATAATCCTTTATACGACTGGGCATCCTGTCCCTCACACTAACGCGTTACGTTTTGCCATATCGATGAGTTCAACCAGGGATTTGGCCTTGAGTTTTTGCATGAGGCGTTTTTTATAAGTGCTGACAGTCTTGTTGCTCAGAAACATGCCTTTGGCAATTTCCTTGTTGGTGCGTCCTTGGGCAAAGAGTTGCAATACCATCAGTTCCCGGTCATTGACTGACTTGAACAGTTCCAGGTCGGCGAAACGTGCGTCATCACAGCGAACAGGATTCAAGGCCTGACTTGGGAAATAGTTGTAACCTGACAATACGGCCTTTATAGCGCTGACCAGCTCACTCAGGTCTTCCTGTTTGCACACATATCCCGATGCGCCGGATTGCATGCAGCGAATACCGAAAAGTGTCGGGCACTGTGCTGTCAATACCAATGTTTTCAGGCGGGTACTCATTGCGTTGAAACGGGCGAGAACTTCCAGCCCATCCAGTTTGGGAATACTGATGTCGAGAATGACCAGGTCAGGCATGCATTCGCGAACCATCTGCATGGCGTCGACCCCATTATCAGTTTCGCCGACGACTTTGTAACCTTCATGTTCAAGTAACATTCTGACGGCAAGGCGGATGACCGGGTGATCGTCGACAATAAAAACGGAGTTCATAATCAAATCCCATACGAGCTCTAATAAAGCGCGCACCTTAGCTCAGATAGTTGAGGCGACGCATGAGCTGACGGACCTGCAGCGGCAATATAGGAACAATCCTACAGCTGAAGAGGAATAGGACTACGTATCAACTAGGTTTTTTATGAAGAAGGGTAAAGGTTGTTGATAGTTAGTCGAGAGGTTGGAAGTGTTTAATTGTAAGTTTTGAGTTATGTTCGGGTTGAATTTTTAGTGCGCTTGTTATGCGATTTTTTACAATGAGGCCAAGGTCAACAAGTTTCTAAATTCGGATTGTTTCAGCGGTTTGATCAAGTACCCCAACAATGGCAGTCCGTGTTCGTTGGCCTTTTTTTCAAGTTTATCCAGTTCAACGGATGTCAGGCTGCTTAACAGTATCGCCTGTCTGATCATCCCCCGGTGGCTGGCGAATTCGACCAGATCAAGCCCGCAGAGGTCGGGCAGACATTGATCGCACAAAAGAATATCAAACGGTTGCACAGCCTTGAGCATTTGTTGCAAGGCGCCATCGGCACTGTCGGTGGTGGTCAGTTGGGTGAAACCGTAACTCTCAAGCAGGTATTGAGTCGCCCGGAGTTGGAAGGGATGGTCTTCCACTATCAATATGCGCAGATCGTCTTTGAACATAGGAGTATTCACGCTTCTTCTGTCGAGCTGAAGGAAGCGAGATTATTTCGCGAGGTTACCGAATAATCGATCAGTTAGCTCAGCACATGTTGTAGGGGGATTCGGCGAACGTTGAGTGCACTTGGGCTTTGAAAGGTCAATCAACCATTGCAGGCGGAGTAATGGTTGATCACCTGGGTCTCATCAGTGGCTCGAACGACCGGTCATCTCCAGCGCTATTTCGCTTGCATAGCTGTCGGTCATGCCGGCGATGAAATCAATCATCCGTAGAAACGAGGCGTGCAATGGGCCGTGAGAATCGGGCGCATTGTTACCCAACAGGTCGAGGACTCGGCGACTCTTGAAGGACGGCGTTCGACCGTTATGCTGTTCCAGTGCCGCGCCGCAGAAGGCATTGAGCAGGATTTCCAGCGTGGTATAGGCGCCGATTTCATGCAGGGTCTTGCGCTTGTCCTGGAAGATTTTTTTCCGCGCCATGTCCTTCGCATTCAGGACGCAACGCTTGGCAGGGCCGTGCATGTGCTCCACCAGATCACCGGGCAGCGTGCCAGCCAGCAACGCGTCCTGTTGCTCGACAAAGGCCCGGGCTGCGGCGTTGGTCAAGTGTTCAATGGCTTTGCCTCGCAGGATTGCCAGTTTGCGCCGGCGCGAATCCAGTGGACCAAGCTGGCGATAGGTTTCCGGCAAATCGTCACCCACAAGGTCCAGCAACAGGGACTCGACTTCGGCGTACTCCAGCAACTCCATTTCCAGACCGTCTTCCAGATCGATCAGCGCGTAGCAGATGTCATCGGCAGCCTCCATCAGATACACGAGCGGATGGCGCGCCCAACGTTGTTCCTCGAGTTGTGGCAGGCCGAGTTTATGGGCGATTTGTTCCAGAAGCGGTAATTCGCTCTGATAGCAGCCGAACTTGTGTTTCTTGTAGCCCAGTGAATCCGCGTGTTTTGCCGTCCATGGATACTTCAGATAAGTACCCAGCGTGGCGTAGGTCAGCCGGGTGCCGCCGTCGAACTGGTGATATTCCAGCTGGGTGAGTACCCGGAAGCCTTGGGCATTGCCTTCGAAATTGAGGAAGTCATTGCGTTCGACTTCGCTCATTGCATCCAGCCAGCCACGACCGGCGGCTTGCTGGAACCAGTGGCGAATTGCGTCTTCGCCGGAATGGCCGAAGGGCGGATTGCCGATGTCATGGGCCAGGCAAGCCGATTGCACCACCATGCCCAGGTCGCTGGGCTCGCACCAGTCGGGCAGGGCGCTGCGGATGGTTTCGCCAACGCGCATGCCCAGCGAACGGCCGACGCAGCTGACTTCCAGCGAGTGGGTCAGGCGCGTGTGGATATGATCGTTGCTGGTGACCGGATGGACCTGGGTCTTACGCCCGAGGCGGCGAAACGCACCCGAGAAAATGATCCGGTCGTGGTCTTTGTGGAAAGGACTGCGGCCGAGTTCTTCCGGGCTGTGCAGAGGCTTTCCGAGGCGTTCGCGGGTAAGCAGGGTTTGCCAATCCAAGGCGGGTTCTCTCCGTCAGGTGTTTGATTGCTTAAGCTTCCGGGTTCGCGTCCGGACCTGCAAGCGGAACTACAGCCCGGCGGCGTCGATATCGATGAGCAGCAGTCGCTCGCCGTGGTCGAAAAATTGCCCGGCGGTGAGGCAGTACTGGTTGGTGGTTGCATCGCGGTAAGTATTGGAGAGCGTCAACCTGCGCTCATCCCAACCCTCTGCCAGCAGATGATAGAAGTAGGGACGCCATGACCAGTTGTGACCCAGGTAGCGATTGTCGGCCTCCCAGCCGTTGTTGCGCCATTCAAGGTTGGGCGTCAGCTGCGTGCCGTGGCGGTCGCATTGGTAGAAGCGCAGCAGCCAGGGAAATGCATCCAGTTGTGGCAAGGCGCTGAGCGGTGCTTGGGCCTGAGCCCATGCTTGCAGGATGGTCATTAGCTCGCTGAGTTGCTGGCGCATGAGCATCAGGCGACCGCGCTCATCCAGCTTCTGCTGAACATAACGCTGACGCAGTTGTGCGAAGCGCTCGACAAAGGCGTCCGAGGCAAAGAAACCGGCTTGTGCCCGGGCGAACAGAAAACCCTGAACGTAGCGCGAACCGCACTCCAAAGCAAAACTCAGTTGAGCTTCGGTTTCCACCCCTTCGGCGATGATCCAGCAACCGGTTTTCTCCGCCATTTGCGCCAGAGCCTTGACCACGTCGCTGCTCGGTCCACCCAACGCAGCAGCCTGGAACAGGCGCATGTCGAGCTTGAGAATGTCCGGTTGCAGCGCGAGCACGCGATCAAGCTGAGAGTAACCGGCACCGAAGTCATCGATGGCGATCCGCGCGCCGGCCTGTCGGTAGCGCGCCACAACGTCGGCCAGGCGCTGAATATCGCCCCCCAGTTCGGTGATCTCGAAGACAATGCGTTGCGGGTCGACGTTGTGCTTGCTCAATTGCTTGAGGCTCGGTAGAGCCTGGTCCGGCCGCAAGCGGTTGATCCAGCGTGGCGATATGTTCAGGCTCAGAAACCAGTCCAGGGGCGCTTCATGCAGGCGGCTCAGCGCGTTATCGCGGATCTGGCGATCCAGACGACGCAGCGCGATAGCGGGCGTTCGCGGGTCGGCGAACAGCGGCCCCACCGAAGCCAGTTGTCCGTCAGCCTGGCGCAATCGACCCAGGGCCTCGATGCCAGCGATACGGCCGGTGGCGGTATCGATGAATGGTTGAAAACAGGCGAGCGGTTGCCCGTCGATCACGAGGCCTCCTTGGTCAGGTCTTGTTATTGGATAAAACCTGTTCACCGGGTAGGCACACAGGATTGAACCCCTCGATAAAGAGGTTCGATCCAGGTGTTGCAAGAATGCAGCCAGATAACGGCCTTAGTGGTGACGCGAAGAGCCTTGCATGACCAGCTTGATCAACGGCCCCAGCGTGGCGCCCAGACGAACCAGTCGAGTGAGGCTGCTGACGCCACCGCTCTTGGCGCCCTTACCCGTCAGAAAGCCCAGCAAGGTGACGGCAGCCACGCCCCAGAGTGGAGCGTGCTTGATGCCGAAGCCATCCTGCAGGTTTTGCGTCATCCCGCGCACGCGCTGCAAGGGTTGCAGCAGTTGCGCGGATTCGTGGCGGATTTCCTGACGATGCATTTCCATGCGCAGGCGAATCAGCGCCTTGCGCATTTCGGTGCGCGAGCTGTTGTGAGGCAGTTCAGGCAGGCTCATGGCAGCAGACGCTCCCGATCGTTGGCCAACTCTTCCAGGGTGCCGTGGAAGGGCGAGGACTCATCGTAAATCGCCGCTCTCAAGCGCATCGCACAGAAAATGGCCGCGAGTGTGTAGAAAACACAGAGCCCGATGATGGCCGCCAGGCGATAGGTGTCCCAAAACAGGATCAACACCAGCGTCGACAACCCCACCAGCAACAGCAAGGCAAAAACCAGCGCCAGGCCTGCGAATAGCAACAGGCTTACCGTGCGGGCTTTTTGTTCCTGCAATTCGATGCCGAACAGTTCGACATGGCTGTGCAGCAGTCCAAGAAAAGCAGCACCCAGGCGCCGCGTTGAGGAGCTTGGGCCCGTCGCGGACGAGCCGGATTCGCCGATCGCCATATCAGCGCCGAGTGGCCAGCAAGCCAATCAGGAAACCCACGCCGGCCGCGATCCCGACCGATTGCCATGGGTTGGCCTGGACATAGTCTTCGGTGGCGGTAACGGCAGCCTTGCTGCGTTCGCGCAGGGAATCTTCGGTCAATTTCAAGGTTTCGCGCGCACGCAGCAGACTGTCGTGGATTTGCTCGCGCAGCTCGTCAGCCTGATCGCCGGCCAACGTTGCAGTGTGTTCCAGCAACCGTTCGGTGTCGTTGACCAGAGTCTGAAAATCGTTCATCAGGATTTCTTGAGCAGTCTTTGCCTTGATGCTGGCCATGGGTGGATCTCCGTAAGTGGCTTCTGAAGCGTTCGAGTATGAGCCTTGCGCGAAGGTTCAGTACAAATGACTGGTACAACTTTTGCTACGTCGTGGTGCGTCTGCCTGCGCCGTTGCGCTGTTGCTGGGCAGGATTCGAGCAAAACCTTATCTCAAATAATGAAAACTCGCGCAAAGGTTCCAACCTTGTGCGCCAAAGCGGCTCATCGGGGGCTATCTGCTGATCCCGACAAGGTGCAACTTGGTGCATGAATTGTCTGCGCGAACTGCTTTGGTGCTTTTTTAGCCTTCAGGTCTGCCAACCCCATGGAAAATCTGCAAAGCGCTGTGGACAGTCTGGTCCATAGCTCCAATACGTTGTTCATTCTGATCGGCGCGGTCATGGTGCTGGCGATGCACGCCGGTTTTGCCTTTCTTGAAGTCGGCACGGTTCGACAAAAGAACCAGGTCAATGCCTTGTCGAAGATTCTCAGTGACTTCGCCATTTCGACCCTGGCCTACTTCTTTATAGGCTATTGGATTTCCTATGGGGTGACCTTCATGCAACCGGCGGCTGTGATCAATGCTGATCATGGCTATGGGCTGGTGAAGTTTTTCTTCCTGCTGACCTTTGCTGCGGCGATACCCGCGATCATTTCCGGGGGCATCGCCGAGCGTGCCCGGTTCGTTCCGCAGTTGTGCGCCACGGCATTGATCGTAGCGTTCATCTATCCGTTCTTCGAGGGCATGATCTGGAACGGCAACTTTGGCTTGCAAGCCTGGTTGCTGGAGCACTTTGGCGCCAGTTTCCATGATTTCGCCGGCTCGGTGGTGGTTCACGCCATGGGCGGTTGGCTGGCTCTGGCGGCGGTGTTGTTGCTCGGGCCGCGCAATGGTCGTTATCGCGAAGGACGACTGGTGGCGTTCGCGCCCTCGAGCATTCCCTTTTTGGCGCTGGGGTCGTGGATCCTGATCGTTGGCTGGTTCGGTTTCAACGTGATGAGCGCGCAAACCTTGCAAGGTGTCAGCGGACTGGTGGCGGTGAACTCGTTGATGGCCATGGTCGGCGGTACCGTGGCGGCGCTGATCGTCGGGCGCAATGACCCGGGCTTTCTGCATAACGGCCCGCTGGCCGGGCTGGTGGCGATCTGCGCCGGTTCCGATCTGATGCATCCGGTGGGCGCGCTGATCACTGGCGTCATCGCCGGCGCATTGTTTGTATGGTGCTTCACTGCGGCTCAAGTCAAATGGCGCATCGACGATGTGCTGGGGGTTTGGCCGTTGCATGGTTTGTGTGGCGTCTGGGGCGGAATCGCCTGCGGCATTTTCGGCCAGAGCGCGCTGGGTGGGCTGGGCGGCGTGAGTCTGATCAGCCAGTTGATCGGCACTGCGTTGGGGGTGGTTGTGGCGCTGGCGGGTGGCTTTGCCGTGTATGGCACGATCAAGGCGTTCCATGGTCTGCGCCTGAGTCAGGAAGAAGAGTATTACGGCGCTGACTTGTCGGTGCACAAGATTGGCGCTGTGAGCCAGGACTAGGTCTCTTCGTCGTCAGCGCCAGGATAGAAACCGTGCAGCAGACGATAGCGGTCGTGCCGAATCTGGTCGGCCCGCTCCTGTACCTGATGCGCGGGTAATCCCAGCATGATCAGCGCGTGGGAGGCGAGCATCAGGCTCGACTCCAGCAGTTCAGGCACGACTTCGCTGGCGCCGGCTGCCTTCAACTCGGCCAGTTGGCTGTCGTCGCGCGTGCGCACCAGAATCGGCACGGTCGCGTTGAGTCGCCGTGCTTCCTTGAGGATCAGCAACGCGATGTCGGCCTGATCCACGGCGATCACCAACAGCCTGGCGCGCTCCAGCCCTATCGCGACCAGCAGTTCACCGCGACGTGAGTCGCCATAATGCACACAGGTTTCACCATCGGCGGCTTCGTGGACACGCACCGGATCAGTATCCAGTGCGATGTAGGGTTGCTGCGCGTTGCGTAGTGCGCGTCCGATTGACTGACCTACACGACCGTAGCCACATATAACGACATGGTTGTGTAACCCGGCATTGAGCGCGCTGATTTCTTCAAGTTTTGCTTCTTCGTTGGGTTTGCGGTGCAGGCGTGTGGCGATGTGGGGCGCGGCGCGCAGCAACAACGGCGTGACTAGCATCGAACAGAAGGTCGCCGCCAGCAGCAGGCCGCCAAAATCCGCGGGCATCAGTTTGTTCTGCTGCATCTGTGCCATCAGCGCAAAGCAGAACTCGCCGCCCTGGGCCAATGCCAGGCCGCTGCGCCAGGCGGTTTCGCCATCGCTGCCACGCCATTTGACCAGCAGCGCAACGACGCTGCCCTTCAGCAGCAACAACCCCAGGGTCAGGCCGAGAATCAGCAGGCCGTGGCTGGCGAACAACTGCAAGTCGATCAGCATGCCGATACTGACGAAGAACAGCCCGAGCAGGATGTCGCGGAACGGGCGGATGTCGGCCTCGATCTGATGCCGGTAGTGGCTTTCCCCCAGCAGCATGCCGGCGAGAAACGCACCCAGAGCGGGGGAGAGACCGAGCAGGTGCGTCAGCCACGCTGTCAGCAGAACAATGACCAGCGCCAGTAGCACGAACAGTTCCGGGGAACGGGCAGCCGCCACTTCATGGAACAGCCGCGGCAGTACCCAGCGACTGGCCAGCAGCAGACCGACGAACAATACGACGGTTTTACCCAGCGTCAGTGGCAGCGCCCAATACCAGGCCTGGTCGCTGCTGCCAGCGAACACCGGCACCAGGGTCAGCAGCAATACCGCCACGACGTCCTGGAACAGCAATACGGCGATGGCATTCTGGCCGTGACTGCTGAAAATCTCGCCGAGACTGCTCAGCTCTTTACTGACAATGGCCGTGGAAGACAGCGACAGGCCGGCGCCGAGTAACAGCGCAGGCGTGATCGGCATGCCGAGCAGCATCAGTAAACCCCCTAGCAGCATCCCGGAGCACAGCACCTGTAGGCTGCCAAGCCCAAACACCACTCGTCGCAACGCGAGCATCTTCGACAGGGAAAATTCCAGCCCGAGGGAGAACAGCAGGAACACCACGCCTAACTCGGCGAGGTCCGGCAGCTCTTCGTTTTCGTTAACCCAGTTGAATGCGGTCGGCCCGATCATCAGCCCCACGCACAGGTAGCCCAGTACTGGCGGCAATCGCAGGCGCTGGAACAGTGCAATCACCACCAGGGAGGAGGCGAGGATGATCAACAGGTTGGCGAACACAAAAAACTCCGGGATGGACGCTGACCAGTCAAGCGTAGAGGCAAATAATCCGTGAGCATCGCGCAAAGGATGTTGAAGGCGACTGATGTGCGTCAGCGTATTGCCGCTCTCCGTTGCCGATATGACTCAAGGGTAGAGTATTCAATGGCTCGACGGCTTTTCAGGGCAGGCCTAGAATAGTTACTTAATTTTTTTTCGGTTGAGCGCTCATGCTTCCTGAATGTCAGCTGTTCGGCACCGTTGGTTGCCATCTTTGTGAAGTCGCTGAAGCCATGCTGATGGAATTTGTCGAGCGCGAGGGTCTGCTGGTGGAGCTGGTGGATATTGCTGACGACGAAACATGGTTCGAAGCTTACAGTCTGCGTATTCCGGTGTTAAGACGGGTCGACACCGGCGCTGAGTTGGCCTGGCCATTCAGCACCGAGCAGGTGGTGGCACTCCTGCGTTGATCGGTTTTTTGCGGTGGCGGTGTTCCCGCCTGTCGAACTCTGCGATGGATCCCCTTGGCTTTACCGGCACTGATCGGATACTGTATGCACATACAGTTATTCGTGATGCCTGCCTTGCACCCCTGGTTTTCGGGTTTGGGCAAGCGGTCCGGGCGTGAGAGGGATGAATCGTGGTCAATGTCGAACAATTGAAGAACAGCGTGAACCGGATGTCGGCGGACGTGGTGCGCGAGGCTGTCCTCGAATTGCGTCTGGATGGCCTGGTGACAGAAGGGAAAACTCCCTTCAATAAACTGCATTTCAATACCTGTTTCGCCGAAATCGAAGCCTTGTTCCAGCGCGCGGGCTATCACCGGCAGTTGGATGTCGTGGGCTATCAGGGTTTGTTGTATGCGCTTTATGACCCTGGTCGATGGGAGGCGGTTGATGTGCTGCGCTGGCTCAAGGAGTTCACCGAAGCAGCAGCGCGCACGCAGATACCGGCTTGAGGATTCTCTTCTAGGTTCGTTCCGGCCGCTGTTGGATAATGCCGCCCTGTATTGAGGGTTAGAACTTTCGTATGTCCACTTCATCTTTTTCTGCTGCACACAACCAGGCCAGCACGCTCTACTTGCCGCCTGGTCCGTGGCAGACCGTACTCGATTGTCTGTGCGAACACTTCAGCGCCATCGGTCGTGAACAATGGCTGGACAGAATCGCTCGCGGTCGTGTTCTCGACGGTCACGGCATGCCGATCGCCCTTGATCTGCCTTACAAGGAAGGCTTGCGGATTCATTATTTCCGTGAGGTGCCGGACGAAAAGGCGATCCCGGTGGTTGAGTCGATTCTGTACGCGGATGAGCATCTGGTCGTGGCGGACAAGCCGCATTTTCTGCCAGTGACTCCGGCGGGTGAATACGTGGAACAGACCCTGTTGCGACGGCTGATCCGTCGACTCGATAACCCGCATCTGGTGCCTTTGCATCGCATTGACCGGCACACAGCGGGGCTGGTGCTGTTTTCCGCCAACCCTCAGAGCCGTTCTGCCTATCAGTCGTTGTTTCCGACACGGCAGATCGAAAAGCGCTACGAGGCAATTGCCCGAGCGTTGCCTGAACGCTCTTTTCCATTGGTCCATAAGAGTCGCCTCATCGATGGCGAGCCTTTCTTCCGCATGCAGGAAGGTCCGGGCGTCAGCAATACCGAAACGGCTGTCGACGTCAGGGAGAAGAACGGTGATCTCTGGCGTTATGCGCTTTACCCGGTGACAGGCAAGAAGCATCAGTTGCGGGTGCACATGACAGCCTTGGGCGCCAGCATCTGCAACGACCCGTTTTATCCGCAGGTACTCAAGGATGTTGAGGATGACTATGCCAATCCTTTGAAACTGCTCGCTCAGGGATTACGGTTTGTGGACCCGGTCACCGGCGAGGAAAGAGCATTCGAAAGCACCATCACCCTGCAGTGGTGATCAAGAGGTTCAGCGAATCTGCTGATCTTCAGCCACGAAAAAGCCCGCATAAAGCGGGCTTTTCCATATCCGGTTGTCACCGCAAAAATTACAGCTCTTTAACGGTACGAACCTGATCCTTGTTGATGCGGGTCTGCTTGCCATCCAGTTGTTCGAATTCGTAGAAACCCGAATCCTTATCGAACTTTGGCGCGTCGACAGCCTGGATTTCTCGACCGTCATTCAAGGTGATCACTGTAGGCGATGCGCAACCGGCGAGGGTAGCGAGGCCCAGTGCGAGCATGAAAGTGGCGAGGGACCGTTGAGTCATGAGTGTGTCTCCGAATATGAATTCTTTTGGTTACTGAGCTTGAGACGTGTACAGCGCGCGCAAGTTCCTTCTCCTGTCAGTCTGACACAGTGTAGTTGGCACTTAACAGTTCTGGTGTGTTGAGGTTGGCCAGGCGTGGATCATTGTCGGGGCATTGCAGGGCGGTAGCGCCCAGTTTGCGCATGAGGCGACCCGGGCTGCGTTCACCGTCGTTCCAGGCGCTTTCGATATCGGCCGAGAGCGCCACGGGGATGATGCATAGCAAAGGTTCCCAATGTTCGCCATGGCGCAGCATCAGCGGTTGGTCCGGGTGCTGGCTAGCGGATTCACGCATGCTATTGAGCAACTCAGCATCAATACGCGGTACGTCGCAAGGCAGCACCAGCAGATGCGCATGGCGGGCGGCCTTCAGGCCTGCGCGAATCCCGGCCAGGGGGCCAGGAAAGTCGCCTTCATCGTCATGAACGAGCTGGTCGGCGTAGGGCGCGTACTTTTCCAGGTTTCTGTTGCAGGAGATGATCAGGTCATCGCTCAGTGAACGGGTCTTGCGGTGCAAGTGGGCAATCAATGGCTCGCCGTGCCATTCCAGCAGCCCTTTGTCCTGACCGCCCATGCGTTGGCCACGACCACCTGCCAGGAGCAGAATGGAGCAGGGCGGCAAATGTGTATTCGAGGTCATGGCAGGTCTCCATGGGGGCGGCGAAAAAATGAGGCGCTGTGATATAACACCGGGCTGTTTCTCCTACAACTGGATGAGCCTATGAAAGCCAAGGCTGATGTACCTTTCGCACCGCTCAACATCGCGGTGCTGACGGTCAGCGATACCCGTACCCTGGAAACCGATACCTCAGGCCAGGTCTTCGTCGACCGTTTGAGCGCTGCCGGCCATAACCTGGCGGCCCGGGTTCTGCTCAAAGATGATCTCTACAAAATTCGCGCGCAAGTCGCCACGTGGATTGCCGACGATGTCGTGCAGGTGGTGCTGATCACTGGCGGTACCGGTTTCACGGGACGCGACAGCACTCCGGAAGCGGTGAGTTGCCTGCTGGATAAACAGGTCGACGGTTTTGGTGAGCTGTTCAGGCAGATATCGGTGGCGGATATTGGCACCTCTACTGTTCAGTCCCGTGCCCTGGCCGGCTTGTCCAATAGCACGCTGGTCTGCTGTTTACCGGGTTCGACCAATGCCGTGCGCACCGGTTGGGATGGCATTCTTGCCGAGCAGCTGGATTCGCGGCACCGGCCGTGCAACTTCGTCGCTCATCTCAAACAGGCGGCACCCTGTGAATCCCGCGGGTAAGCCAGGCAAGACTGGCAGTCTGATGGCTGTCGAGGTGGCACTGGCACGCTTGCTGGCAATGGCCGAAGCCTCACCGATTTGTGAGCGTGAACGCTTGCCATTGGCGCAGGTTCAGGGCCGGGTGTTGGCCGATGACATGGTCTCGACGCTTGATCTGCCACCGTGGCCTAACAGTGCCATGGACGGTTATGCCTTGCGCGTGGCCGACTGGACGGGAGAGCCACTGGTGGTCAGCCAGAAGATTTTTGCCGGTCAGGCTCCGGAGCCCTTGAAGCCTGGCACCTGTGCACGAATCTTCACCGGTGCGCCAGTGCCCGCGGGTGCAGATTGCGTCGAGATGCAGGAAAACACCGAGGTTCAGGCGGATGAGCGAGTACGTTTCACCGAAACCATGGCCCCAGGACAAAACATTCGTCCTCAAGGCCAGGAAGCTACTGTTGGTGAATTGATTCTGCCAGCCGGCACGCGCCTCGGGCCGATCGAACAGGGGTTGGCTGCATCGCTGGGATGCGCAGAGCTGGACGTGATTCGCAAGGTTCGCGTTGCTGTTCTGTCCACCGGGGATGAGCTGATTGAACCGGGTCAGGCTCTGGGGCCGGGACAGATCTACAACAGCAATCGAGTGTTGCTGTGCAGTTGGTTGCAGCGCTTGGGCTGTGAGGTGATCGATGCCGGTATTCTTCCGGATGATTTAGCAACCACTCGCGCTCGCCTGGGTGAATTGAAAGATGTCGATCTGATCCTTTCCACCGGTGGTGTCTCGGTGGGAGAGGCTGACTTTCTGGGCATTGCCTTGCGTGACGAGGGCGAGTTGACGTTGTGGAAACTCGCCATCAAACCCGGAAAACCGCTGACATTCGGGCATTTTCGCGGCGTACCTGTGATTGGTTTACCTGGCAATCCGGCTTCAACGCTGGTGACCTTTGCTTTGTTGGCAAGGCCCTATCTCTTGCGCCGACAGGGTGTAAAAGAGGTTGAGCCCCTGAAGTTTCAGGTGCCAGCAGGGTTTGCATGGCCAAAAGCAGGCAATCGACGCGAGTACTTGCGCGGACGTCTGGAGAGTGGCCGGGCAATTATCTACAGGAATCAGAGTTCTGGTGTACTGCGTAGCGCTGCCTGGGCTGATGGTCTGGTTGAGGTGCTGGAGGATCGCACGCTGATCGAAGGTGACTACGTGGGCTTCATCCCGCTGAGCGAAGTCCTGAGCTGACTCCTGGCGCTGACTTACGGCGCAAACCCGGTTGATCGAACCGGGTTTTGCGTTCATGGCTTACCCTTGGTGTGCCAGGAGTGTCACGACCTGGTCGAAACGGCTATTGGCGATCCAGGCCAGAACCCCGATGACGACGGCTGTTCCAATAGCCGAATAGGCAAGCCTATGTTTTATGGATTTGACGTCACTACGGACTTCATCCATGTCTCGTCGGATGTATTTGAGGTGTGTCTCCAATTCAGCGACGCGAGATTGCATAGCAGCTTCTCCAATGGGCTTTTCGCTGTTTTTGAATTCAGCTTGATGATTGGCGCGTTTTTCTGCGAACGGTGCAACCGGAATGACCGGTGACTTGATCTCTTGGCTTTGCATGGCACGTCCCTGTGTAGTTCCTGCTGATGTTTGATAACTGCAGGCGCCAAGGTGTACCAATCGCATTGGTCGGTCAATTGAGCCGATTCCTCACATCTTGTAAGAAAAAGCCCCGCCTTGTAGGACGCCATACTGCTCGACTTCAAATAATTCAAATTCTTGCGACTTTTATCTGGCGAGATGAGGTCAACATCTCCCAGACGGAATTCAATCATGGGAGTGACAACTAATGAGCGAACGCAAGGCGCTGTTGATTCTGCATGGCAAGCAAGCGCTTAACGAGGCGGTTCGTTCTGCCGTTGCCGACAAGCGCAAACAGGGTTGGGAGCTGGCCGTTCGAGTGACCTGGGAAGCGGGCGACGCACAGCGTCTGGTAGATGAAGCACTGGCGGCAGGCTACACGCAGATCATCGCCGGTGGCGGTGACGGTACCTTGCGTGATATTGCCGAAGCCTTGGCGTCGCATTCGACGCAGGCCAGTCTGGTACTGATGCCCTTGGGGACCGCCAATGATTTTGCGCGTGCCGCCGGTGTGCCTCTGGAGCCAGCGCAGGCGCTGGAACTTCTCGACGCTGCGCCGAGCGCCATTGATCTGGGGGAGGTCGGTGGGCAGGTGTTCCTGAATATGGCCACGGGCGGTTTTGGCAGTCAGGTCACGGCAAACACCTCGGAGGACTTGAAAAAAATCCTCGGGGGCGCGGCTTACCTGTTCACCGGTTTATCACGCTTCAGTGAGTTGCACGCAGCCTATGGCGAGTTGCAGGGGCCTGATTTCCAGTGGAGTGGCGAGCTGTTGGCATTGGGCATCGGCAATGGCCGGCAGGCCGGCGGTGGACATGTGTTGTGTCCAGAAGCGCTGGCGGACGACGGTCTGCTGGACATCAGTATTCTGCCTGCGCCGCAGGAAGTCGTCGGCACCTTGAAAACCCTGCTCGCCGATGGCTTTGGCATCGACAACATGTTTGTGCGAGTCCGGTTGCCATGGGTCGAAATCAAGGTCTCGGAAGGCCTCTACATCAACCTTGATGGCGAACCTCTGGAAGGTGACAACTTGCGTTTCTCGACACGTCCAGCGGCACTGCGCGTGCATTTACCTGAAAACTCGCCGCTGCTGGGGTCATCGCAATTGATCAATCATCCAGGCTGATGATCTGCTCGCGCACGGCGAACAGCACCAGGCCCGCCACATCGTAGATCTGCAAGCGCTTCATGATCTGCGAACGGTGGGTTTCAACGGTCTTGATGCTGAGGCCCAGGCCATTGGCAATTTCCCGGGTGGATTTTCCGCGAACGATCAGCCGAAGGATTTCCAGCTGACGCGCTGTCAGGTTGTGCGAGTCTGCAGGTTCCGGCTGGTTTTTCTGAGTTCGGGTCAGCGCCTGGTTGATGACAGTGTGGGCGATGGCCGGGCTCAGGTAGCGTTCGTCGTTACGCAAGGCATCCAGGGCATGTTCGAGCTCGGTAGCCGTGGTGTCCTTGAGCAGGTAACCATGTGCACCGGATTCCAGTGCCTGCATGATCAGAGCAGGATCGGTGTGCATCGACAGGATCAGCACCTTGCTCTGCGGGCGTACTCGCTTGAGTCGCTGCAAGGCGTCAAGGCCACTGGTTTCCTTCATGGAAATATCCAGCAGGATGATGTCGGGGGACAGTTGCTCGACCATCTCGAGCAACTGCGAGCCGTCATTGGCCTCACCGATTACCGCGTAGCCGGGAATATCCAGCACCAGAGCACGCACGCCTGCCCTGATAAGCGAGTGGTCATCCACCAGAAGTAAGTTACAAGTCAACGCATAACCTTATTCGTACTGGCCCGTTCGAGCGCACGAGGCGCCCAGGGGAAGAGTGCTTCGATTTGAGTGCCTTTGCCCGGCTCGCTGGTCACGCTCAGTGTGCCTCCCAGCTGATTGATCCGTTCCGACATCCCTGCCATTCCACGTTGCCCTTCACGACCTGGATCGGTCGCTGGCGCGAATCCCAGGCCATCGTCACTGATCAACAGTGTCAGGCCCTGCGGCAGACGTTGCAGGCGGACCAACAGATTTTTCGCTTCGGCATGGCGCAATATATTGGTCACCGCTTCCTGGGTGATTCGAAAGGCGGCCAGCGTCATTTCCTCCGGTATACCGGACAAGCGCTGATGGCATTCCAGGCTCCAGTGCACCGGCGTGTTGGCCAGCGTCTTGAGTAAATGAGCACGCAGACTGGCTTCCAGCCCGAGACTGGTCAGTTGCCTCGGATTGAGAATGGCCGATACGTCTCGCACTTTGGTCAGGGTTTCTTCCAGCGTGTCGCAGAGTACCGAACACTGGCCCTGAAGTTCTTCGGGCATTCGGCGTTTGAGCCAGTCGCTTTGAAGTTTTGCCGCGGTCAGCAATTGGCCGATGTCATCATGCAGTTCCCGACTGAGCCGGTGACGTTCGTTTTCCTGAACCTCCAACAGTCGGTCAGCCAACTCCTGGGGTTGAAACTTTATCGACTTGCGCGAAAGACAATACTGCACCCAGACGCAGACCAATGCGGCGATATTGAGTACCAGCAGACTCAGCGGCAAGCGAGTGGACAGGCTATAAATCAGCAGGCTGCCAAGCGCCGAGCACGTACACAACACAAGCGTGACCAGACGCGCTTTTTTTGGGAAGGGTGGCCTTAGGGTGATTGACTTGAGGCTGGCGTACATAGCGGATGGAGCCAATGGATGTTCGCTGCGGGAAGACCGGGCATCGAAGATGACGGGTCTCTGTCTGGAGTCACTCTGCTATTAATTGACGTCAACTAATGGGCGGCATAATACCACTTAAGATACCGTTGGTCGCGTTTGGTATATATGTCTGCAGAGTCAGGAAATAAGCAGTTATGGACAGCAGTTCCATAATGGAAAAAGTTGGGTGGCAAGAATGGTTTATTTGTTTCGAGTTGTCGTAAACAGGTATGGAATATTCAATTGCGACATGAACTCGCTAAAGTTAGAGAGGCCGTCACGGCAATAAAAATTCGCAGCGCGGCATAGGGGCCCGATAATTCAGGCTTGCCGACCTGCAAAGGAAACGAGTGTGAACGGTTTGGAATTGGCGGGGGGCTGAAACTGACTTTGTCCGACCTGAAAGGCGAAGGCTTCGATCAGGGATGTCTGCTCGCTGTCATCAAGGCTGAGTTGGCCGGTCTTCTGATCGATAAGCTCGAGTTGCCAGGCGATCAACGTCAGGCAGTCTTTCAGCGCACTCAGGGCCTGGTCGTGTAAATCCATGTGATTCTGGGCATGGCTCAGCAAACCATGGATGTGCCGCGAAAACTCCGAAACGGCAGCCAGAGCGAGGACATCGGCCTTGTTGGCCAGTTTGAGCAGGGTGCTAAGCATGCAGTCGATGGCATCCTTGTCATTGCTGATCAGTTGCAAATGACTCAGGCATTCCTCGGTTTTAACCAGGAGTGTCTCTGCTTCGACGAGAAACTCAGGGAGCCGATGAGCCCACTCTTTACGATCGTTCGGCATGCTTATCTCCACAACGTCATGTCAAATGAGGGGATGTCGTGTGTGTCGACGGGGACGATCAGAGTCCCCGCATTGCCATGCCGTCGTGAGATCGCGCGCCGGCCTGTCTGTCTGCAGGCTGGGGAACTCGATAGGGTGGATGGCCACTTACCTGCGATCGCACACAAAAGCCTGACTCCGTTCATGCAATGAGAATGGCGTCACATTAATGGCTATTGGATATTGGGAATATCAGGTCGGGCCTGATTGCTACTAGGGGAATCCCTTACATGGGGGAACCTACCGAACGAAACGAGGTCTCGCGGCAGGGCAATGAGGCAGATGAAGTCACTTGGCCAGTAAAGCATGATGTTAATGTGACATCAATGTTTGGTCGTGGCATTTTTCAGGGGGTCAAGGTCCGGCAAAAACAGCCGATAACCCCCTTTAGTGAATTCATCAGAACAAGCCCAGGAGTCATTGATGGCCGGCATTCTCGACACGGTAGACCAACGCACGCAACTGGTGGGTGAGAATCGCCTGGAAATTCTCATGTTCCGGCTGGCCGGACGGCAATTGTTCGCGATCAACGTGTTCAAAGTGCAGGAAGTGCTGCAACTGCCGAAGCTGACCCTGATGCCCCAGCGTCATCCATTTGTCTGCGGCGTGGTTAATCTGCGTGGCCAGACCCTGCCAGTGATCGACCTGTCCCAGGCCATTGGTATGCGTCCGCTGGTGCCAAGCCCTACCAGTACGATCATCGTTACCGAGTACAACCGTTCGGTGCAGGCGTTCCTGGTCGGTGGTGTGGACCGTATCGTCAACATGAACTGGGAGGCCATTCTGCCGCCGCCGGCCAGCGCTGGCCGTCAGCATTACTTGACCGCGATCAGCAAGGTCGACGATCAGTTGGTGGAAATCATTGACGTCGAAAAAGTCCTGGCGGAAATCGTCCCGTACAACGCCAAGGTCTCGCGCGACAAACTCGACGATCCGATTCTGGAACGTGCCCGTGGCCGCGAAGTGCTGCTGGTGGACGACTCGAACGTGGCCCTGTCGCAATTGCGTGACACCCTGGGTCAGTTGGGCGTGAAGATGCACATCGCCAGTGATGGCTTGAAAGCGCTGAACATGCTCAAGGCCTGGGCCGATACCGGTGTGAACATGACCGACAAACTGCTGATGGTTTTCACCGACGCGGAAATGCCGGAAATGGACGGCTATCGCCTGACCACCGAAATTCGTAACGACCCGCGTCTGCGTGGTCTTTATGTGGTTCTGCATACCTCGTTGTCCGGCAGTTTCAACGACTCGATGGTGAAGAAGGTCGGCTGCGATAACTTCCTCTCCAAATTCCAGCCGGACAAACTCGTCGACGTGGTGCGCCAGCGCCTGATGCTTGATGAAGTGCCTGCCTGATAACGATGCAATCCTTGTGGGCGCGAGCTTGGTCCGGGCGGCGTTCCGACGAAGGCGATATTACATTCAGCATCAATGTTGACTGCCTTGCCGCTATCGCGAGCAAGCTCGCTCCCACAGGTTTTGGCCTTTGATTCGGCGATCAAGCTCGTATAGGGTGGCGTTTTTGCCCACCAGGGAGCTGGCCATGTTGCGTCTGAGCGCGCTTTATCGTTATCCGTTGAAATCCGGCAAGGGTGAGATCCTGCAGCAGGTCAGCCTCGACAAGCTGGGCCTGGACGGTGATCGACGCTGGATGCTGGTGGACGAGGCCAGCGGGCGCTTTCTGACTCAACGTGCAGTGGCGCAGATGAGTCAGCTGTCGGCGTTGTGGAATGCCGACGGGGGCTTGACCCTCAGTGCGCCGGGCCGCTCACCGATCGATATCGCCTTGCCTGCCAGCAACGCAGAACTGCGTGGCGTGACCATCTGGCGCGATACGTTGCGTGTGCCGGATGCCGGTAACGAGGCGGGCGCCTGGGTCAGTGAATTCATTGGCAAACCGACTCGCCTGGTACAAGTACCCCTTGATCGCGCACGAACCACCCAGGCCGGCTACGGCAAGGATGACGATCAGGTGGCTTTCGCCGATGGCTTTCCGCTGTTGCTGATCGGACAGGCCTCACTGGAGGACTTGTCGCAAAAGGTCGGCCGCCCGCTGGAAATGCTGCGCTTTCGGCCGAATCTGGTGATCGAGGGCAGCGAAGCCTATGCCGAGGATGGCTGGAAGCGCATCCGCATTGGCGATGTCGAGTTCCGCGTGGTCAAGTCGTGTTCACGCTGCATTCTGACCACCATCGACCCGCAAACCGGCGAGCGCAGCGAAGACCGCGAACCTCTGGCCACGTTGCAGAAATACCGTTCCGAAGCTGATGGCGCGATGTTCGGACAGAACCTGGTCAACGACAGCAATGGCCAACTTGAAGTCGGTATGCCGGTGACGATCCTTGAATAAGACCATCTGAACAAAAAATGCCCGTGTCCAAGGACACGGGCATTTTTTTTGTCGCTGTGAAAACCCAGGGGTTTAGCCGCGGTATTCGCACAGGTAAGCGGTGTCGACGGCCACTTTCAGCTGGAATTTGCTGTTGGCGGGCACGTTGAACTGGCTGCCGGCGGCGAAGGTTTCCCAGTCGCTGCTGTCCGGCAGTTTGACGGTCAGGGCGCCGGACACCACGTGCATGATTTCACGCTGGCTGGTGCCGAATTCGTATTCGCCCGGTGCCATGACGCCGATGGTCGCAGGACCTTCAGCAGTGCCAAAGGCGATCGACTTGACGGTGCCGTCGAAGTACTCGTTGACTTTAAACATGGGCGATTCCTCGAAAAGGGCTAAAAAGGGCCGGCCAGTATGCACAAGGCCCATGCCGGCGTCACCTCTCTAAGACGGAAGAACCAGTGGCAATAATCGTGCGGTATTGCGCGCATCTTCCAGCGCCCGATGTTGTTGGCCACTGAACTGCATGCCCGCCAGTTGCAGCGCGCCGTTAAGCCCCAGCGGCCGTTCCAGTCGGCGAGTCTTGGCAAAGCGCTGTTTGAGGTTCATGTGCGGCACTCGGCTCAGGGCGCTGTCGAGTTGCAGGCGCTCCCACTCCTGAACCAACTGTTTGCGATCGTAATCGCCCCAACTGGCCCAGCCTTCCAGGAGCGAGTGATGCTGGCCGAGCCAGTGCTCGAACGACGCCCAGACCTCGCTCAGCGGCGCGGCGTCATTGATGTTGGCCTGGGTGATGTGGGTCAGTTCTCGGCAAAACGGCGTCAGCAAAGGCCGACGCGTCGGACGCACGAAGCGCTGAAAGCTATCCAGTTCTCGGCCTTTTCGGTCCACCAGGGTGGCGCCGATTTCGATGATTTCCATCTCTGTTACTGGCCAACCACCCTCATCGGTGGTGGCTTCTAGATCAATGACCAGCCAGTGAGGCATCGCAGGGTTCCTGGTATCCGCGTCCTGATAGGGCTTGAGCGTAGCCAAACGCGGCGAATCCGCCTAGCAGCTTATTCGACCTCCAACAAAATCTGACGATTTTTCACCTGGTCACCGACCCTGACCTGCAGGCGTTTGAGCACGCCGTCGATGCCCGACTTGAGCGGATGCTCCATTTTCATGGCCTCCAGCACCACCAACAACTGCCCTTTACTGACCGGGCTGCCCTCAGTCACCAGCACGTCGACGATCGCCCCGTCCATCGGGGCCCTGAGGGCGCCGGAGCTGACGCTGGCCTGGCTGCTGACCAAGGCCTGCGTCCGGTCCACCAGCCGCACACTGCCGGGACGGGTGAACAGCCAGAGTTGCCCGGCCTCGAGACGGTAAGCATGGCGTCGTCGGATACCGTTGATTTCCAGGCTGGCCCAGCGTCCGTCGCACTGGATGATCTTCAATTCAAAAGGCGTTGTGGCCACTTGAATCCGATACGGTTCACCCGGCACAGCGTTCAATTCCACCGGCCAATCCTGGTCCTCAAGGCCGATTCGATAGTGCAAGGGCACGCTGGCGTTGTTGCGCCAACCGGCCAGTGGCACGTGATGAACCTGTGCCGAGGCCTGATAGAACAATGCAGCAGCGATGGCCAGTTCTTCGGCGCTCGGCACATGCGCATGCAGGCAACGATGCTCGGCAAAGTGTGCCGGGATGAACCCGGTACTGAACTCGCCACTGATGAACTGCGGGTGTTCGAGCAGGCTGGCGAGCAAGCGCTGATTGCTCTGCACGCCGAGCAGCACGCTGTCCTGAACCACCCGCAGCAATTTGCGCCGGGCTTCTTCGCGGGTGGCGCCGTGGGCGATGATCTTGCCCAGCATCGGGTCATAAAACGGGCTGACTGTCTGGCCTTCGATCAAGTCATGATCGATCCGCACGCCGCTCTGCAACGCAGGCTCCCAGGCGGTGATGCGACCGGTCTGTGGCAGAAAACCGTGTGCCGGATCTTCGGCGTACAAACGGACTTCCATGGCATGGCCGCTGAGCTGAACCTGCTCCTGTCGCAAGGGCAGAGGCAGTCCTTCGGCGACGTGCAACTGCCAGGCCACCAGATCGAGGCCGGTGATCAATTCGGTCACCGGGTGCTCCACCTGGAGTCGGGTGTTCATCTCCAGAAAGTAAAACTGCCCACGCGCATCCAGCAGGAACTCGACGGTGCCAGCGCCGACGTAATTCACGGCGCGACCTGCCTTGAGCGCCGCTTCACCCATGGACTGACGCAACTCGACGGTCATCACCGGGCAGGGTGCTTCTTCGATGACTTTTTGATGGCGACGCTGGATCGAGCAGTCGCGCTCGCCAAGGTAGATCAGGTTGCCGTGCTGGTCGCCGAACAGTTGAACTTCGACGTGGCGCGGGTCGATCAGCGCTTGCTCGAGAATCAGTTCGTCACTGCCAAACCCATGCAGCGCTTCGGAGCGGGCGGTGCGCAGTTGTTCGAGCAAATCAATGGCCTCGTGCACCAGGCGCATGCCACGCCCGCCACCGCCGACACTGGCCTTGATCATCAGCGGATAGCCGATGCGTGCGGCTTCGCGGCTCAGGGTGGCGTCGTCCTGTTCTTCGCCCTGATAACCCTTGATGCACGGCACACCGGCATCGAGCATGGCGAGTTTCGACAGGCGTTTGCTGCCCATCAGTTCGATGGCGTCGGGACTGGGGCCGATGAAGGTGATGCCGGCATTCTGGCAGGCGCGGGCGAACCCGGCGTTTTCCGAGAGGAAGCCGTAGCCTGGATGGATGGCGTCAGCGCCTGTGCGCCGGGCGGCGTCGAGAATGGCCGGGATATTCAGATAGGACTGCTGCACCGGCGCCGGGCCGATGCTCACGGCTTCGTCGGCCAGCTGCACATGCAGCGCATCGGCGTCGGCATCGCTGAACACCGCGACTGTGCGATAGCCCAGGGTCTGGGCGGTGCGCTGGATGCGGCAGGCGATTTCACCGCGGTTGGCGATCAGGATTTTGCTGAAGGCGGGCATGGGGTCTTCCCTTGTGTTTTGCGGTGGATGTGATGGCCCCATCGCGAGCAAGCTCGCTCCCACAGGGTTTTGTGAACGACACAGATCCCTGTGGGAGCGAGCCTGCTCCGGGCGGCGTTCCGACGATGCTTTTAAAGGGCCCAGCCCGGTTTACGCTTTTGTACAAAGGCCATGGTCCCCTCAATACCTTCAGCCCCGGTCACCGCCTCGCTGAACCAGTCGGCCGCTTCATCCAGCAACGCACTCGATGGTTGTCCGGCACTCGCGAGCAAGAGTTTTTTGGTCGTCGCATTGGCCTCCGGCGCGCAGCACAACACATGGGCCAGAATTTCATCGAGACGCTCGGCCAACGCTTGCGCGTCATGCTCGACAAAATGCACCAACCCCATACGTCGTGCGTGCGTGCCATCGAAACGTGCCGCGGTCAGTGCCAGTCGGCGCGTCTGGGTCAGTCCGATGCGCTGCACCACGAACGGCGCGATTTGCGCGGGTAGCAGACCGAGGCTGGTTTCCGGCAGACCGAATTGCGCCTGGTGATCGGCCAAGGCGACGTCGCTGACGCAGGCCAGCCCAAAACCACCGCCGAGCACCGCGCCTTGCAGCACCGTGATCACCACTTGTGGTGCGTGTTGCACCTCTTGCAGCAGCGCACCGAACGCGCGATTCAAGTCGCGATAGGCGCTCGGGCCTTGAGCGCGTGCGTTGGCCATGTCCTTGATGTCGCCACCGGCGCAAAAATGCCCGCCGGCACCACCGATCACCAAGGCACGAGTCTCACGGTCATCGCGCACGGCCAACAGCACGGCACGCAGTTCCGCGACCATCAACAGGCTCATGGCGTTGCGGCTTTCCGGGCGGTTGAGGGTGATGTGCAGGACACCGTTGTGCGATTCCAGCAACAAGGTCTGGCAAGCAGGCAGGGTGCTCATTTCTTTTTCCCCGGCAGGATGCCCATGAGTTTGCAGATGATCCCCAGCATGATTTCGTCGGCACCGCCGCCGATCGAGACCAGCCGCACATCGCGGTACGCGCGCGCCACCGGGTTGTCCCACATGAAGCCCATGCCGCCCCAATATTGCAGGCAGCTGTCGCTGACTTCCCGGCCCAGCCGTCCGGCCTTGAGTTTGGCCATCGACGCCAGACGGGTGACGTCCTGGCCTTTGATGTACTGCTCGGTGGCCTGATAGACCAATGCCCGCAGGCATTCGATTTCGGTTTGCAGTTCGGCCAGGCGGAAGTGGATGACTTGATTGTCGATTAGCGCATTGCCGAAGGTTTTGCGTTCCTTGCAGTACTCGACGGTGCTGTCGACGCAGTACTCCAGGCCCTTGATCATGTTCGCCGCGCCGAACAGCCGTTCCTCCTGGAACTGCAGCATCTGCATCATGAACCCCGCGCCTTCATGGCCGATGCGATTGCGTTGCGGCACGCGCACGTTGTCGAAAAACACCTGGGCGGTTTCCGAACTGCGCATGCCGAGCTTGTCCAGGTGCGAGCTGAGGCTGATGCCAGGGGTGTTCATCGGCACCATGATCAGCGACTTGTTGATGTGCGGTTTGTCGTCCGAGGTGTTGGCCAGCAGGCAGATGAAATCCGCGCTCGGCGAGTTGGTGATCCACATCTTGCTGCCGTTGATCACGTAGTCGTCGCCGTCTTTACGGGCGGTGGTTTTCAAACCGGCCACGTCGGAACCGGCGCCGACTTCGGAAACACCGATGCAGCCGACCTGCTCGCCAGTGATCGCCGGCCGCAGGAATTCTTCACGCAACTCATCGGAGCCGAAACGCGCCAGCGCCGGGGTGCACATGTCGGTCTGCACGCCGATGGACATCGGAATGCCGCCGCAGTGGATGGTGCCAAACTCTTCAGCCGCGACGATCGAATAGCTGTAATCGAGCCCCATGCCGCCAAACTTTTCCGGTTTGGAAATCCCCAGCAGGCCGAGGTCGCCGGCCTTGCGAAAGATCTCGTGGATTGGAAAGCGTCCGGCCTTTTCCCATGCCTCGACGTGAGGATTGATTTCGTGCTCGACGAATTGGCGGACAGTGCGGCGCAGTGCTTCGTGTTCCTGGGTGAAGATCATTTTTATTGTTCTCCTGAGCGCCCTTAGAAACGGGCTACGCCAAAACTGTTGGTTTGCAGCGGCCGCACTTCAGCCTCATGGCAGATATCCAGCAAGTACCCAAGCAAGGTCCGGGTATCGCGAGGATCGATCAACCCGTCGTCCCACAAACTGGCGCTGCCATAGAGTGCGGTGGACTGGCTGTCGAGTTTCTGCGCGGTGACCTGTTCCAGCATGTCGAGCATTTTCGGGTCGGGCACCAGACCGTCCTTGACCTGTTTGGCCTCGGTGACGATCCGCAGCACTTTGCCGGCCTGGGCGCCGCCCATCACAGCGGTGCGGCTGTTTGGCCAGGCAAAGATGAAACGCGGGTCGAGGCCGCGGCCGCACATCGCGTAGTTGCCGGCGCCGTAGGAGCCACCGACGACGATGGTCAGTTTAGGCACCCGGGCATTGGCCACCGCTTGAATCATTTTCGCGCCGTGTTTGATCACGCCTTGCTGCTCCGACTCGGTGCCGACCATGAACCCGGTGGTGTTGTGGAAGAACAGCAACGGGGTCTTGCTCTGGTCACAGAGCTGAATGAACTGCGCCGCCTTGCTCGCACCCTTGGGCGTGATCGGCCCATTGTTGCCAATGAACCCGCAGGCACGGCCTTGAATCTGCAAATGGCCGCAGACGGTTTGCTGATCGAACTCACCCTTGAATTCGAGAAAGTTAGAGCCGTCGGCAATTCGCGCGATGATTTCACGCACGTCGTAAGGTTTTTTCGCGTCGTCAGGAATCAGGCCGAGCAACTCGTCGATGGGGTAGAGCGGTTCTTCCCACCGACGTTCGGGTACCCAGGACAACTGATCATTCCACGGCAACAGGCTGACAATCTCGCGCACCTGGCGCACGCCATCGGCATCGTTCTCGGCGAGGTATTCAGCGGTGCCGGCGATTTGCGTGTGCATCTCGGCGCCGCCCAGTGCTTCATCGGTGGCGACTTCGCCGGTGGCGGCCTTGAGCAGCGGCGGGCCGGCCAGAAACAGCTTGGCCTTGCCACGCACCACCACCACGTAATCCGACAACCCTGGCTGATAGGCGCCGCCCGCCGTGGCCGAGCCATGGACCACTGTGATTTGTGGCAGGCCCATGGCCGACATCCGCGCCTGATTGGCAAAGCTGCGGGCGCCTTCGACAAAAATCTCCGCTGCGTAATTGAGGTTGGCGCCACCGCTTTCGGCCAGGGTAATGACCGGCAGTTTGTTCTCCATGGCGATCTGTTGCAGGCGCAGGGATTTTTTCAAACCGCTGGGGGAAATGGTCCCGCCCTTGATAGCACTGTTGTTTGCCACCACCAGCAGGCGCACGCCGGACACGTAGCCGATCCCGGCGATCAACCCGCCGCCAGCGGAGCTGCCATCCTTGTCGTCATGCAGCTTGTAGCCGGCCAGGCTCGCCAGTTCGAGGAACGGTGCGCCAGGGTCCAGCAGCAGATTAAGGCGTTCGCGGGGCAACAATTGGCCGCGTTTGTCGAACCTGGGTTTGGCTTCGGCCGCCTTGTTCAGCAAGTTCTGTTCGAGCTGGCGGACGTGCTCGATGCCGACCAGCATCGCCGCGCGATTGCGCGCGAACTGTTCGCTGAATGGGTCCAGTTGCGACTGAATCACCGGCATGACTTATTCCTTGTCCTTGAGCACGTCCGGCAAGTAGGCGCGATGGAAACCGTTATACGACTCGCTGATCTGCGCCTTGTGTATCGGCCAGGCGCGCCCGCCCAGGCTGGCGGCGCCGTCGATGCGCAAGGTGCTGCCACTGATAAACGCCGCTGCCGGGCTGAGCAGGAAAACGATCGCTGCGCTGACTTCCGATTCGGTGCCGATGCGTTTCAGCGGAACGTGCTCGCGCAAGGTCGGGATCACCGCTTTGAACGCGCCTTCGTAGGTGTCCATGCCACTGGACGCGATCCAGCCCGGCGCCACGGCATTGACCCGCACCCCGGCATAACCCCATTCGAACGCGGCGGTCTTGGTGAGGTTGTCCATGCCCGAACGCGCCGCGCCCGAGTGGCCCATGCCGGGCATGCCGCCCCACATGTCGGCGAGCATGTTGACGATGGCGCCGCCGTGTTTGCTCATGGATTGGTTGAACACTTCCCGGGCCATCAGGAAACCGCCCATCAGGTTGGTGCGCAACACCGTATCGAAGCCTTTTTGATTGATCGACGCCAGCGGTGACGGGTACTGCCCGCCGGCATTGTTGACCAGGCCGTGAATCGGTCCGTGCTTGCGGATCAACTCGCTGACCACATGCTTGACCGCTTCTTCCTCACGAATATCGCAGACCATCCAGTCAGCCTTGCCACCATCCTCGGTAATCTCGGCCACGACGTTTTTCAGCTTGTCGGCCTTGCGCCCGAGCAGCAGCACATGGGCGCCGAGGGCCGCCAGTTCGTGAGCGGTGCAACGGCCGATGCCGCTGCCGCCACCGGTGACGATGATGTTTTGCCCTGCAAACAAACCGGCTTTGAAAATCGAATCGTAAGCCATGGCGACAGTCCTCTAGTTGACCTGGTCGGCGATGCGCTGAGGCACCGGTATCTGGATTTCCAGCAGTTGCTGGGCGAAGGCTTTGCCTTGCGGATCGATCCGCAGGCTGGCCACGCCACCGCCTCCCAGGGCGTTTTCCAGCAGGAAATTAAGGCTGTGGGTGCCCGGCAGGTACCAGCGTTCGACACGTCCGTGGATCGGATCGAGGACATGACTCATCCAGTCGACGATCACTTCCGGCGTCAAGGCTTCGGCAATCCACGGCAGGTACTCCGGCTCGCGGGCCATGACGCCGATGTTGCTGTGGTTACCCTTGTCACCGGAGCGCGCCACGGCGAGTTTGACCAGGGCTACGCTGGCATCGGCCCGGACTGAGGGTTTCGGTGGAGCGCACGCCACGGGCAGGTCGGCGGTGTCGAGTACATCAACGGCGGGCAAGGCGCAGGGGTGGCGCTGGCCCTTGAGATCAATTTCCAGCGTGCAGGCGGTTTTGTCGAGAAGGAACGAGAACAGCCGGATCAGCGGATACACCGTAGGCCGTCCACCGACAATCCCGGTCAGTCCCGGCGCCATGCCGGTGGCGGCCTGGGCGATCTCCCGAGAGAATACGATCAACGCCTGTTTACCCGGATGGCGCACCGCGAGTTTGATGACCACTTCGCGGCTGTCCTGACGCTGACCGTGGGGGCCGTAAGTGGCTTCGCTGCCGAGCAGTTCGATGTTCACTTCGCTGTAGGGTGGCCAACCGCGCTGACTGAAGATTTCCGACGTCTTGTTGATGATGGCTTCGCTGACTCGACGCGCCTTGTCGACCGCATCGATCCCGGCGATCAGGCAACTGGCGGTGCAGCGGAAACCGTCCGGGTACGTCGCGCTGACCTTGTACTGATCGGTCGGCGGCAAGCCTTTTGCGCCGTGCACCTGGACCGCGTTTTTGCCTTGTTGCACGAGTTTGACTTCAGTGAAATCGCAGACCACGTCCGGCAACAGATACGCCTGCGGGTTGCCGATTTCATACAGCATCTGCTCGCCGACCGTCAGGGGTGTGACCAGTCCGCCGGAGCCTTCGGGTTTGCTGACGATGAACTGGCTGTCGGCGCTGACTTCGACGATAGGGAAGCCTATGTGTTCGTAGTCGGGCACCTCGCGCCAATCGGTGAAGTTGCCGCCGGTGCATTGGGCGCCACATTCGATGATGTGCCCGGCCAATGCGGCCTGGGCGAGTTTGTCGTAGTCGTGCCACGACCAGCCGAATTCATGCACCAGCGCGGCGCTGACCACGGCGCTGTCGACCACACGCCCGGTGATGACGATGTCGGCGCCCAGACGCAGGGCTTCGACGATGCCCGGTGCGCCGAGGTAGGCGTTGGTCGAGACACACATTGGCGGCAGGGGCGCGCCGCTGAACATTTCATGGATGCCGCTGCTGCTCAGCTGTTGGAGCTGCGGCTGCAAGTCATCGCCCAGCAGCACGGCGATTTTCAGCGTTACCCCGGCTTTGTCGCAGGCCGCTTGCAGGGCGGCGGCGCAGGCTTGCGGGTTGACCCCGCCGGCGTTGCTGATGACGCGGATTTTCTGTTCGGCGAGTTGACCCAGCAGCGGGCTGAGGACTTCGATGAAGTCGCTGGCGTAACCGGCCTGAGGATCTTTCATCCGCGCGCCGGCCATGATCGACATCGTAATCTCGGCCAGATAATCGAAGACCAGATAATCCAGGCGCCCACCTTCCACCAGTTGCGCGGCGGCGGTCGAGGTGTCGCCCCAGAAGGCGCTGGCGCAACCGATGCGGATTGTTTTTGGCACAGTCAACTCCATAGCCACCTTCGATAGAAGTGCATCGAGACTACCAAGCAAGCGCTTGGTTTGTAAACGGCTTAACTATCTTCTGCCCGAGCGCTTGCTTGGTCGCGCCGGCCAGCTTAAATTGCCCGCGCAACCCCGCAGTTTTAGCGGCGAGCGGCGTATTTGATTGATCGACTGTAGGAGAGAACGGGTGGACGAGCAAAAAGCCCTGAGGGTGATGCGCGAATTGGTCGACAGCGGCCAATTGACCGACCCGGACAGCGCCCGCGGCAAACTGCTGCAAGTGGCCGCTCACCTGTTCCGCAACAAAGGTTACGAACGCACCACCGTGCGCGATCTGGCCGGCGCCGTGGGGATTCAGTCCGGCAGTATTTTTCATCACTTCAAAAGCAAGGACGAGATCCTGCGGGCGGTGATGGAAGAAACCATTCGCTATAACACTGCGTTGATGCGTGCAGCCCTGGCAGAAGCCGGCAGTGTGCGCGAGCGGGTACTGGCGCTGATTCGTTGTGAATTGCAGTCGATCATGGGTGGCAGCGGCGAGGCCATGGCGGTGTTGGTGTATGAATGGCGCTCGCTGTCCGCAGACGGGCAGGCGCAGGTGCTGGCGCTGCGCGACATTTATGAAGAACTCTGGCTACAGGTGCTGGGCGAGGCCAAGGAGGCCGGTTTTATTCGCGGGGATGTGTTCATCACCCGCCGTTTTCTGACGGGTGCGTTGTCCTGGACCACCACCTGGTTTCGCGCAGGCGGCAGCATGAGTCTCGATCAATTGGCCGATGAGGCGTTGATTCTGGTGCTGGAAGAGAAGCAATAAGTTTGTTCAGGTCGAAGGAAACTGGCTAAGTAGCCGAAACCGCCTAGCTTGAATGCATTGAGGCGTATTTTTTTGGGGAGTGGTTGTTTTGATGTCTTCGCCAATTCGGACGGCTTCGCGGCTTTTGCTGGCGACGCTTGCGGTGTTATGCGTGGTTCCATCCCAGGCCGCACAGCTGGTGCGGGTCGGTGCCGCACATTTTCCCCCTTATACCGTGCGCCCGGAATCCGGTGCCGACACCGGTTTGCTGCCGCAGCTGGTCGAGGCGCTCAATGCCTTGCAGAACGACTATCAGTTTGTGTTGGTGCCCACTTCCATTCCCCGGCGTTTCGGTGACTTCAAGCAAGGCCGGGTGGACATGGCGATTTTCGAGAATCCGGACTGGGGCTGGAAGGACATCCCGCACACCACTGTCGACATGGGGCTGGAAGACGCCGAGATTTTTGTCGCGCAACGCCAGCCCGATGGCCAGCCGGTTCGTCAGCAGAGTTATTTTGCCGACCTCGCCGGCAAGCGTCTGGCGCTGTTCAGCGGCTATCACTACGAATTCGCCAACTTCAATGCCGATCCAAAATTCCTCGCGCAAAACTACGATGCAACGCTGACGTACTCCCATGACAGTAACCTGCTGATGGTGCTGCGCGGGCGTGCCGACGTTGCACTGGTGACGCGCTCGTACCTCAGCGATTACCTGCTGCGCAACGAGAAAGTCGCCGATCAGCTGCTGGTGTCCCAGCGTATCGATCAGGTTTATCACCACTACGCCATCCTCAGTCCCGCCGCACCGATCACTGGCGAGGCTTTCGGCAAGTTGCTGCAAGGGTTGCGGGACAATGGCCAGATGCTGAAGATTTTCGATCCCTACAAGATCGCCGTGGTGCCGGTTCCGGGTACCTGAGATCATTTGTGAACACCGGAGATCAAGTGTGGGAGCGAGCCTGCTCGCGAAGGGGGCGACGCAAATTTCGGATCTTAGCGGCGGGCAAAGGTATCCACACGACTGCCCGACACCTTGCGGCAGTGCACCAGCGCATCGCGAATCATGAAGTTGACCAAGGTCGGCGAGACGCCAAGCTCCTTGGCGATGTCCTTTTGCGGCACGCCGTGCAGGCGATACATCTCGAAGGCGTAGCGGGTGCGGCCGGGCAGCTCGGTCAGCGCGTCGGCGATGTGTTCCAGCGTCGAGAAGTTGATGTGCGAGGTTTCCGGCGAAGCACCTTGAATCACCACGTTCAGGCCTTCCTCTTCCGGGCCTGAGTACTTCTGCTCCAGCGCCTGTTTGCGGTAGTGATCGATCGCCAGGTTGCGCACGATCTGGAACAGGTAGCTGAGCTGAGCCTTGAACGAGGACGTGATCTGCGGCGCGGATTGCAGCCGGAAGAACGCATCCTGCACCACGTCTTCAGCACGCGACCGGCAGCCGGTAATGCGGGCTGCAATCTTGACCAGAATCAGTCGATTGTCGACGAATGCCTGGAGTAGCGGTGAATCGCACCTGCTTGTGGACACTTGTTCCGTCATTGGAAATCACCTTGCTGCAAATAGGTTCGTGGGACGGCAAGCGGGGGCTGAGCCGTCCAACACATCGAGCGACAAATTATTCTTAATGATAATTATTGTCAAATGAGAAATAAAACTAATGCTCCCCAAAGGTGCGGAGTGATAACTGCGACACGCTGACGCACTTGGCCCTGTTGTGTTTCAAGCCTGCGGACGGGCCGGGTGGTCTTGCGTTTTCTCGCCGAAACCCAGTACGCGGTCAAATGTGGGAGCGGCGGTGCGACGATTCGACTTGCTCGCGAAGGCGTCGGCGCAGTTTGCGCGGATTTGCGCGTTGACTGTCGCTTCGGACCGGCTCAGGCTGCCTGTGCTTTTTTTAGTGGATCGTAATTCACAAAGGAGACAGTCAATGCCCTTCGTTACGGTTGATGGACAACCCCTTCACTACCTTGATCAAGGCACCGGCCCTGCCGTTCTGCTGGCCGGCAGTTATCTGTGGGACCAGGCCATGTGGGCGCCGCAGATTGCCGCTCTGTCGCAACACTACCGGGTGATTGCTCTGGACCTGTGGGGCCATGGTGAATCCGGGCGGATGCCCGAGTGCACAAGGTCGCTGGATGACGTAGCGCGCCAGGCACTGGCGCTGCTCGATCATCTGGACATCGACCGTGTCACGCTGGTCGGTCTCTCGGTCGGTGGCATGTGGGGCGTGCGTCTGGCGCTGTCGGCCCCGCAACGGATCAACGGTCTGGTGCTGATGGACACCTACGTTGGTGTCGAGCCGGAACCGACTCGCCAATACTATTTCTCGCTGTTCAAACAGATCGAAGATACCGGCGTGATCGCGCCGCAGCTGCTCGATATCGTCGTGCCGATCTTCTTCCGCCCGGGCATCGATCCGCAGTCGGCGCTGTATCAGGATTTTCGCGGAAAACTGGCCGCACTGCCGGCGGAGCGTCTGCGCGAGAGCATCGTGCCGATGGGGCGGATTACGTTCGGGCGGGATGATCTATTGCCGCGACTGGGCGAGTTGAATCCTGAAACCACGCTGCTGATGTGTGGCGATCAGGACAAACCGCGGCCGCCGAGCGAAACCAGGGAAATGGCGGAGCTGATCGGTTGCCCGTATCTGCTGGTGCCGGAGGCGGGGCATATCTCCAATCTGGAGAATCCGCAGTTCGTCACCGAAGCACTGCTGTCATTTTTGTCTAAGCGGAATCCGGCGTAGCGTTTGAGAAAAAGATCGCAGCCTTCGGCAGCTCCTACAGGAGGACGCGCACTCTGTAGGAGTTGCCGAAGGCTGCGATCTTTTGATCTTGCTTACTTAGGCCCGAGAATTTGCAGCAACTTGTCCGGCGAAGGCGCGCCTTGCTGTTGTTGCAGCTCGCCCTTGTCGTCCATGTAGAAAATCGCCGGAGTGGCCTGCAGCTCCAGGTCTTCCATCAACTGCATGTTCGCCGCCAGCTTCGCCTGAATCGCCGGTGGCACGTTTTTCAGGGCTTTTAGCGAGCTTTCCTTACCTGACTTCTCATGGTCTTCCAAGGCTTTCTGCGGATCCTTGGCGGCCAGCAGCGCAGCCGATTTCCCCGGACTGTCTTCGCGAATGATGCCGACCATAATGTGCCGCAGCTGCACCTTGCCCGCCTTGACCCATGGTCGTGCCTGTTCCCAGAACATGTTGCAGTAAGGGCAGTTCGGATCGCTGAACAGGTACACGACCCGCGGCGCATCTTTCTCCCCGTCGCCGATCCAGTTGCTGGCTTCCATCTTGCCCCAGATTTCCTTGGCCATCGGTGCGTAAACCAGCTTCTGCAACGGCGCGCTGCTCAGGTCGTTGCCGTCGGCGTCGTAAAGATTGCCGAGCAGCACGTGCTTGCCATCCGGGGTCAGGTACAACGCCATGCCCCGGTTCTGGTACTGTGCCGCATAACCGCGCAAGCCGTCGGGTGCGTCGAATTGGCCGACGATTTTCGCGCCCTTGGCTTCGATTTTCTTGATCGCTTCGGGCAATTCTTCGGCGGCCTGCACTGACGGTAAATGCAGCAGGGCGGCGCCCAGGGTCAACGTCAGCAGGTGGCGGAGGCGGGGCATGGCAGTTTCCTTGAAGAGGTGGCCGGTGCGGCAGGATTCGGGGTGTCGAAGTTTTCCAGAGCGCGGGCCAGGCTGGCTTCCGACAGCTCACCCAGATGGCTGCCCAGCAGGCGACCGTCGGGGCTATAGAACAGCGTAGTCGGCAACGCCATGGAGCCGACGGCCTGACCCAATCGGCCACTACCGTCGAACAGCACGTTGGACAGGCTCAGGCCCTGGGTTTCCAGAAAAGTACTGACGCTTTGCATGCTTTCAGCCTGATTGACGAACAGGAACGTCAGGTTCGGGCGGTGTTGTTGGGCGTTTTCCAGCACCGGCATTTCCCGACGGCACGGCGGACACCAGGTGGCCCAGAGATTGATCACCAACGGGCCGCCCTTGTAATCGGCCAGTTGCACGGTTTCGCCGGCGGCATTGCGCAGGGTAATTTCCGGCAGGCGTGTGCCTTGTTCGTAGAGGGTCAGGGAGAAGGTCGCCAGCAGCCAGAACGCCAGGCCACTGGCCACGCCAAAGCCCAACGGGCGGCGCAAGCCCGGGCGACGCCAGCCTCGATACAACGCGGCCAGCAGCAGCACGATCACACCCGGCCAGGCGAGGAAACCGCCGTCGCGCAGGTCGATGATCTGCCAGGGATCATCGCGATAGTGCGCCCAGTAAACGGCCACGAAGCCGACCCGGGCGGCGAGCATGCTCAGCAGGAACAGACTGAACAGCACCGACTCCGGATTCTCGCCGCCGCGCTTGGCCACCCGCCAGCCGACGAAGGTCGCCAGCGCCAGGGCACTGATCAGCAGCAGGTGATTAAGCGCGATGGCAAAAGTGCCGAGGGTAAAGGTCAGCATTAACGGGCGTCTCGGGTAGTGGTCCAGCGTTGCAGGAAGGTGCCGGCATCGACCTCGCCGGTGATGCGCTGGCTGCGACGCTCGATGCCGTCGGCGCCGATCCACAGCAGGCTCGGTGGCCCCGGCACTTTATAACGGCCGAGCAGTTCGCGGCTGGCGGCATTGTCGGCGGTGACGTCCAGCCGTAGCAAGCGCACATCGCTCAAGGCTTGCAGTACGTGGGCTTTGCCGAACACCTGTTTTTCCATGACCTTGCACGACACGCACCAGTCGGCGTAGTAGTCCAGCAGCACCCATTGGCCTTGAGCCTGCGCCGCGTCGAGTTCCCGTTGCAGCGCTGCCGGGTCCTTGATCGTGGTGAATGCGTCGTGGCCGACCGGGTTTGCGGCGCTGCTCGAGTTTGAAGCGCTGTAGACCTGCAATGGCTTCACCAAGTCGTCGCTGCCGCCGGCGGCACCGATCATCAGCAGACTGCCCCACACACCCAGCAAGAGTGAGCTGGCGCCGAACAGATGGGCGACGCGACCGAAACCTTCCGACTGCTTCCAGGCGCTGTACGCGGCAATCAGCAGCAACGCACCGCACAAACCAATCCACAGTGATTCATCCAGCACCGGACGCAGCATCAGCAACGCGGTGGCGAGGAACAGGAAGCCAAACACACCCTTGAGCAGGTTCATCCACGCGCCGGGTTTGGGCAGGAAGCGATTGCCGACAGTCACCAACAGCAGCAGCGGCACACCGATGCCGATGCCCATGGCGAACAGAATCAGCCCGCCATGCAGCGCATTGCCGCTTTGGGCGATGTAGAGCAAGGCGCCCGCCAGCGGGGCGGTCATGCACGGGCCCACCAGCAAACCGGACAAGGCCCCCAATACACCGGCGCCGAACAGGCTACCGCCGCGCTGATTGCGCGAGACGTTTTCCAATCGATCACGCACGGCCACCGGTAGTTGCAACTCGAAGAAGCCGAACATCGGCAACGCCAGCAACACAAATACAGCCGCGAAACTGCCCAGCAACCAAGGGTTCTGCAACAACGCCTGCAGATTCGCCCCGAGCAGCGCGGCCAGCACGCCCATCGCCGCATACACCAACGCCATGCTCACGACGTAGCTGGTGGCCAAGGCGAAACCGCGTTTGGGCGTGGCGCCACTGCCGACGATCAAACCGGCCAGAATCGGCAACATCGGCAACGAGCAGGGCGTGAAGGCCAGCAACAGTCCCAGACCCAGGAACACCAGCAAGCTCCAGCCCAGCGCCCGCTGTTGCAGGCCACTGGCCAAGGCTTGGTCCGGTGCTTCGTCAGTCGCAGCGACAGTCGATTGACCGCCCAGATCCACGACCTGAGTGTGCGGTGGATAACACAACCCGGCGTCGGCACAGCCCTGGAAGCCGACCTTGATCTGGCCGGTAGCACCTGCCGGGATCTTCAGTTCCAGGCCTTGGCGATAGACCTGCTGTTCGCCGAAGAACTCGTCGCTGTGCGCTTCGCCGTCAGGCAATGCGGGCTTGTGCTCTGCAGGCAAGCCATCGAATTTCAGGCGTTGCTGGTAAAGGTAATAACCATCGGCGATCTGCCAATAGAGCTGGGTTTCACCGGAATCGAGGCGTTCGGAGGTAAAGATGAACGCCTTGCCGACGGGAAGAAAGTCGGGTTTGGTCGCGAACGGATCAGTCCCTGCCTGGGCCACACCCGAGATCAAGAGAACCAAAAATAGAAACAGTCGACGCATGGGTAAGCCTTATCCCTGTGCAAGTGAGGTGCACAATGGGAGGCGGCGATTAACCGATGATTAACCACAGTTGCCTTGTGGCAATGGCGCTTGCGGCATAATGTCCGCTTAATCGGCCGCCGGCCTAATCACCTTTTTTCAACAGGTCTCACCATGCACGTACTGGTTTGCGAAGACGACGAGTTGATCGCCAGCGGCATTGTCGCCGGCCTGACCGCACAGGGCCTGACGGTGGAGCACGTCGCCACCGCGTCGGCTGCCCGGGCAATGCTCAAAGTGGCTGAGTTCGACGTGATGGTGCTCGACCTGGGCTTGCCCGATGAAGACGGCCTGAAGCTGTTACAGCAGTTGCGACACAGCGGTCTGGAAATCCCGGTGCTGATCCTCACCGCCCGGGATTCAGTCACCGACCGCGTCGACGGCTTGCAAGCCGGCGCTGACGATTACTTGCTCAAGCCTTTCGACCTGCGCGAACTGGCCGCGCGCCTGCACACCCTGCTGCGACGGGTGGCGGGGCGCAGCGTCAACCTGATCGAGCACGGCCGTCTGACTTACGACCCGAGCAGCCGTGAAACCATGCTTGGCGGCCAGCCGGTGGACCTTTCCCGTCGTGAACAGTCGCTGTTGCAGGCCTTGCTGCATAACCGGGGCCGGGTGTTGTCGACCGAGCAACTGAAAGACAGCGTTTATGGTTTTAACGATGAGCTGGAAAGCAACGCTCTCAATGTGCATATCCATCACCTGCGGCGCAAACTCGGCAATGGCATTGTCGAGACGGTGCGCGGCCTGGGCTATCGCCTGGGGCCGGCCGAAGGCGCAGAGGAATTGAAAAAGTGATGAGCCTGCGTTTGCGCCTGAGCCTGACACTCGGCGCCGCTTTTGCGCTGATCTGGGCGTTGGCGGCGGCCTGGATGCTCAGCGATTTGCGCAACCAGATGATGTTTTCCCTCGACCAGCGGCTGGTGGCGTCGGCGCGGATGGTCGCCGGCCTGATGGAGCAGTTGCCGGCATTGCCGAGCAAGGGCGAGGGCACCCATTTCAGCGCTGAACAACTGAATGTCCCCGGTGGCATGGCCTGTCAGGTCAGTTCGCTACGTGGCGAAATCCTCGCCCGCAGTCACACCGATCCGCAACAAACCCTCGAAGCCGAGAAGATGGGCTTTCACGACCAGATGATCGACGGCGCGCCGTGGCGCAGTTTCACCCTGGCCCGCGGCGATCTGCGCATCACCACCGCTGATCGGCAGATCGAGCGTGAGGCGCTAAACATGTCGATCCTGCTGGCTGCTTCGGTGCCGGTGGGCGTGGCCTTGCTCGGCTGCCTGTGCCTGCTTTGGCTAGGGATCGGCCAGGGGCTGGCGCCGCTGAATCGCATGCGCGATGCTTTGATGCGCCGCAGCGCCGATTCTCTCGAACCCTTGCAAATCCAGCCGCTGCCCAGCGAGCTGCAACCGTTGCTGGACACCCAGAATCAGTTGTTCCAGCGCATCGGCAAGACCATCGAAAGGGAACGCCGTCTGACCGGTGACGCTGCCCATGAATTGCGCAGCCCACTAACAGCGATCAAGACCCACCTGCAAGTGGCGCGCATGACCGACGGCGCGGCCCGGGATCAATCCCTGGCCCGGGCCGAAGAGGGCGCCGATCGCCTGCACCGGACCCTTGAGCAATTGCTGTTGCTTGCGAGGGTCGAGGGCAGTCTGTCGTTCGATGATGGTGTGCAATGCAGCGCCGAGCAGGTGGCGAAACTGGCGATTCAGGACGCTGCCAGCGGTGATCGTCAGCGGATCAAATTTCAGATGCCGCCGAAAATCTCCCACGCCCCAGTGCAAATGCCCGCGGTGCTGTCGATTGCCGCGCTGCGCAACCTGCTGGACAACGCGCTGCGGCATACCCCGGGCGACGGCGCGGTGGAGTTGAGCCTGCAAACCACCGGCAACCGCGTGCAGTTTGTGGTTCGCGACCACGGGCCCGGCATTGCCGAGGACGACCTGCAACATTTGACCCAACGCTTCTGGCGTAACGGCCAGAGCACTGGCTGCGGTCTGGGCCTGGCGATTGTCCAGGCGATTGTCCAGCGTTGCGGCTGTACGTTGCATTTCGACAGTCGGCCGGATGGGTTGCGAGTCGAACTGACCATGCCGTTGCAACCCATCTAACAACCACAAAAATCCCCCTGTGGGAGCGAGCCTGCTCGCGAAAGCGATCTGTCAGTCACATCAATGCTGGATGTGCTGCCGCCTTCGCGAGCAGGCTCGCTCCCACATTAGCTCTGTGTTGCACACTAAATGTAACGTCTCTCCAATAGCCACCCACTCGCCACAGCGCTATCGTCCCCGGCAGCTTTGACTCAATGGATTGAGGTAACAGCGCCATGGATGCACCCCTACACATTTGCAAGGCAACCCCCGCCGACGCCGGCATCATCAGCCGGATCGTCGAGCGATCCATCCGTGTGGGTTGCGCGCTCGACCATCGCAACGATCCGCTAACCGTCGCCACCTGGACCCACAACAAGACCATCGAACACGTGCAGCCCTGGCTGACCGACCCACGGTTTTACCTGAACATTGCCCTGTTGCAGGACAAACCGGTCGGCGTCGCGATGGCGGCGATCAGCGGCAAAGTCGCGTTTTGTTACGTGCAACCGGAATGGTTTCGACGCGGGGCCGGGCAAGCGCTGGTGCACGACCTCGAAGGCTGGTTGACCGATCAGGGTTTGCGCCAGGCACGACTCAACAGCACCCGCACCAGCGAAGCGTTTTACCGTCATCTGGGTTACCAGCCTTGCGCTGAAACCTTCACGGTGGCGGGGCTCCACGCCATTCCCATGCACAAAGCACTGACACCCCCTTCGTAGAAAGCTGATCGAGGGTCTAAATCCTCGGCGTCCTGCTCACTGAGTCACCGCGCAAAAAGAAACCCGCTGAACCAGTAAGGTCAGCGGGCTTTTTCATATCTGGAATGGGTGTTGTTTGTGAGGCCGCCTTCGCGAGCAAGCCCGCTCCCACAGTGGATCGGTGTTGAACATTAATTCTGTGTACACAGCCGATCCCCTGTGGGAACTATCATTGGGTCAACCCTGGCTGAACATCTCCTTCGCTCGCTGTTCAATCTGTTGCTGAGTCAGATCTTCCTTGCGCGTGGCCAGAAACCACAGATGTCCATAGGGATCCTTCAAGGTTCCCGAGCGGTCGCCATAAAACTGATCCTTGACCTCGGACACCACCGTGCCGCCAGCCGCAATCGCCTGTTTATAAGACTTGTCCACATCGTTCACATACAGGTGCAGGCCCACGGACGGCGACGTGTCCGGATTGCTCAATGGACCCTGATCGCACGGCGTGCCAAGCATGATCGGGCAATCGCCGATGCGCAGTTCGGCGTGGCCGATGCCGCCATCGGGCATGGACAGGCGCATGACTTCGGTGGCGCCAAAGGCTTTCTTGTAGAACTCGATGGCTTCGGCCGCTTTTTGAATGCCCAGATACGGGGTGATGCTGTGATAACCCTCGGGAATAGGTTTGACGCTCATGATGGTTCTCCCTGATTTTTTTGTAGATGGAAGATTTCACTTCGCCGCTTTTCAGCAGGATCATCAAGTGTAGGTGCTGCCAAAAATGGCGATGTCTTGATTTTGATCCTCGGCACTCACCAAGTTCACAAAAAAGATCACTGCCCGAGGCTGCATCACCACTGTTCAGCCATCAACAGCGAAGCAGCAGATTGCTCCGGTTGCTCATGAAAAAAACCTCTGAGCTGCCCAGTACTCCCCCCGAAAACATTGGCTCGGATGGTCAGGCACAGAAGCAGCAATGCCCTCTGGTAAACATGGGTGCCGAGAGACTTGTATGCCTGAATCTGCCGTTTATCCGATCAACCCACCGGCCGCCCATCGGATCGCCAACGAAGCCGAAGCCATGCGCGTCGCTGAATGCATTGCCACGGTGTTGCTGGAACGAGACGCCGAACGCGACCGCACCCGCCCACTGGCCAAGGCATTGAATTCCGGTGAGGTTCGGCAGTTCATCCTGACTCGCTACAAAGGGCAGATTGCGCCGGGGGTTCTAAAACCTCATCGACTGACAAGCCGCCTTCGTCGGAACGCCGCCCGGAGCCGGCTCGCTCACACATTGGTTCTGTGAACGCCACAGTTCAAATGTGGGAGCGAGCCTGCTCGCGAAAGTCGCGCCACTATTTCGGCTCAGCCTTCGATTCAAGGAGCTGCGCCCCCGGCCCTCGCTCCCCGAGCACATCGCCAAAGTTGCGCAACGGACACGCCTCCATCGACAGACACCCACAGCCAATGCAGCCATTGAGCCGATCCCGCAGCAAGGTCAGTTGATTGATCCGCTCATCCAGATCCCGACTCCACTGCGCCGACAACACCTTCCAGTCCGCCGCCGTCGGGGCGCGGTTATCCGGCAGGGACTTGAGCGCCTCGCCAATCTCCACCAACGGAATGCCCAATCGCTGAGCCACTTTGATCAACGCCACCCGTCGCAACACTTCCCGTGGATAACGCCGCTGGTTGCCTTGGTTGCGATTACTGTTGATCAAGCCCTTGGATTCGTAAAAGTGCAGTGCGGTGACCGCGACGCCGCTGCGCGCAGCCACTTGGCCGACGGTGAGTTCTTTATGCAGATTTTCCGAGGTGATCATTTAAAAAATGCCTCTTGACCTCAAGTTAACTCGAGGTTTTACCCTGCAGGCCTTCGGATCGCAAGATCCGGCTTACAAGTCAGTGGGGACTCTTCATGCACGCGTCAGAGAAAAATCGCAGCTTCACCCAATTGATCGAATTCGAGATCGAACCCCATCAACAGCCCGCACTGGTGTCGGCACTGTCGAAACAGACCGAGCGTCTGGCCCAGGACTTCACAGGTTTTTTGAGTGCCAGCATCCAGGTCAGCGACGATGGCCGGCGAGTGCTCAACTACCTGCAATGGCAAACACGCGAGGCGGGAGAGGCCGCGTTTCAAAGCTTTGAAAGCGGCGAGCAGGATTTCTGGCAGCTGATCCGCGCTCACCAGGCGAAAACCGTGACCTTCGGCTCGTTCCAGGTGCTGCATAGCCTGGAACGCAGCCACGACAACGCGCTGCACTGCAATCTGGTGGGTTAGATCGACAGCTGCATGACACGCTCGCCCTGAAGGTTTTCCGTGGGCCGGCGTTTGTTTACCGCCAGTTCGCCGATCTTGATCAGTCGCGTGCGCGTTACGTTGCGGCTCAAGCCCAGCAGTGCGGCGGTGTGCACCTGGTTGTAATGACTGAATCGATAGGCGGCTCGCAGCAACGCGTCTTCGACTTTCTCGTGCAGCGCCCCGGCCTGTTCTTCGAAGAGCTTTTGAAAGGCCCGATCGAGCAGGGTTTCCGGTGAATCGTCGACGTTGCTGCGGTAGTCGTCCTGACGCTCGATGCGCATGTTCGACAGGCGCAGGTCGTCGCGTTCGATCACGCCGTTGCGGCAGATCAGCAGGGTGTGGTGAATGACGTTTTCCAGTTCGCGGATGTTGCCCGGCCAACTGTAGCTGCGCAGTTTCAGTTCGGCCTCTTTGCTGATGGTGATGGTGCCGTAGCCGAGGCGCTGGCTGTAGGCTTCGACGAAGTGTCGGGTCAGCGGCAGGATGTCGCCGGGGCGGTCGCGCAGCGGGCTCAATTCCAGGCTGACCACGTCGAGACGGTAGTACAAATCCTCGCGGAAATGCCCGGCGTTGATGGCTTTCTCCAATTGCACGTTGGTCGCGGCCAGCACGCGCACATTGATGGGGATGCTCTTGCGCGAACCCAGTCGCACCACTTCGCGTTCCTGCAACACCCGCAACAACTTGACCTGAATCGCCATCGGTAAATCGCCGATTTCATCGAGGAACAACGTGCCGCCGTCGGCCTCCTCGAACCATCCGGCCTTGGCGCTCAGGGCACCCGTGAATGCACCTTTTTCATGGCCGAACAGCTCGGCCTCCACCAAAGATTCGGAGAACGCGCCGCAGTTCACCGCCACGAATGGCCGGTTACGTCGGGCGCTGAGGTTGTGGATATGTCGCGCCACCAGCTCCTTGCCGGTGCCGGTTTCGCCGATGATCAGCACGCTGGCTTCACTCGGTGCGACTTGTTGAATGTGGGCGAGCAAGGCCTGGGATTTCGGGTCTTCGAACACCTGCGCCGTGGCGCGGATCGAGGTAGCCAGGGCGGGCGAGGGCGGTAAGGTCAGCAGTTGCATGGGCAGGCTCCATGAATAGAAGGCTATGAATAGAAAGTCGGAACCGGCAGGGACTGGTTGAGCGCCCAGTCACCCAGTTCATGGAGTTTGTAATCCACCGGGTCGTGCAGGGTTTGCGTGCGCAGATTGCGCCAATGGCGGTCCAGTCGCAGTGAGGCATGAGTTGAACGGGCGCCGGTCACTTCGAACAAGCGGCTACAGAGTTCCAGACCGTTGCGAGTGGCAGCGACCTTGGCCGTGGCGATGGCGTTAGCGAGGTGTCCACGTTCTTCGGCGCTGAGGTTCGGGCCTTTGGCCCAAGCCTTGTCGAGCAGCCCGGCAGCGCGCTCCACCAGCAGTCGAACACTTTCGAGGGCGACCCAGAATTCGCCGTAGTGGCCGAGTACATAAGGGTCTTGACGCACATCCTGAGTACTGGATTTGTGCCACGGACGGGTCTCGGTGAGGGTGTATTGCCGCGCTTCTTCGAAGGCACCTTCGGCGATGCCGAGAAACATGTGGGTGAAGGTCAGCTGGGCAATCAACGGCCGAAGGCAAGCGAATGGCGTACTTAGCGGACCCGGATCGAGCAGCAATTCCGACTCTTCGACTCGCACTCGTTCGAACGTCGCGCTGCCGCTGTCGGTCTGGCGCTGGCCCATGTTGTTCCAGTCGTTGTGCAAGGTGATGCCGCTTCGACCGCTGGGAATCGCGGCGATCAACAGCTTGCCGCCAGCGCTTTCGTCGACGGCCGAGGCGATCAGCATTTGCGAATCGCTGGCGCCGGAGCAGAAGCTTTTCTTGCCGGAAAACTCACGCCAGCCACCGAGGTTTTTCACCACGGTGCGGGTGTCCAGCGGGTTCAGGGCGTTGCCCCAGAACCAGTTCTTGCGCGCGGTCTGTTCGAACCATGGCTGCCACTGCTCGGGCCGGGCGAACAGGCGCACGGTGGCAAGCATCAGGTGGTGGAAGCCGAAGACATGGGCAATCGAACTGTCGACCTTGGCGAACTCGCGCACGATGGTCAGGGTGTCACTCCAGCTGGCGCCGTGGCCGCCGTACTGGGTGGGAATGCTCAGCGCGAGCAGACCGCTGTGGCGCAAGGCGTCGCGTTCGGCTTTGGGCGTACCGCCACGTTCATCGCGCTCGACAGCGGTCAGGGCAAACTCGGCAGCCAACAGACGGGCGGTTTGCAAGGGGGATATCAGGGCGCTTTGCGGTTTGGCAGTCACACGGAATTTCCTATATGTCGATGGACCGCTGTAGGAGCTGCCGCAGGCTGCGATCTTTTGATCTTGATTTTTAACATCAAAAGATCGCAGCCTCGTTTCACTCGTCAGCTCCTACAGGGCCGGGGCGGATCCGGCGGGCAGGATCAGGCCGTGGCTTTAGCCGGCAGTACATCGTTGGCGATCATTTCGCCAAACGGCCCGGTGAGATTAGTGACGCCGCGCCCCGCAAGGCTGGCGTACGGCTCAGGCAACAACGGGAACACCAACTCGGCAAAACGGTAAGCCTCTTCGAGGTGCGGATAGCCGGAGAAGATGAAGCTCTCGATCCCCAGGTCCGCGTACTCCTTGATTCGCGCCGCCACTTGCTGCGGATCGCCCACCAACGCCGTTCCGGCACCGCCACGCACCAGACCGACACCGGCCCAGAGGTTGGGGGATATTTCCAGATTGTCACGACGCCCGTCATGCAACGCCGCCATGCGTCGCTGACCTTCGGAGTCGAAACGAGAGAACGACTTCTGCGCGGCTGCGATGGTCTCGTCGCTGATGTGCTCGATCAGTTTATCTGCGGCGTTCCAGGCCTCTTCGGCGGTCTCGCGAACAATCACGTGCAAGCGAATCCCGAACTTCACCGTGCGACCGTTTCGCGCGGCACGCTCACGCACATCGGCCAGTTTTTCCGCCACGGCGGCCGGTGGTTCGCCCCAGGTCAGGTAGACATCAACCTGCTCGGCGGCCAGTTCGTGCGCGGCTTCGGAGGAGCCGCCGAAGTACAGCGGCGGATAAGGTTTTTGCACCGGCGGATACAACGCCTTTGCGTTCTGCACTTGCAGGTGTTTGCCTTCGAAATCCACCGATTCGCCTTGCAGCACCCGGCGCCAGATTTGCAGGAATTCGTCGGTCACTTCGTAGCGTTCACTGTGATCGAGGAAGATGCCGTCGCCACGGTTTTCATCCGGGTCACCGCCCGTGACCACGTTAATAAGCAAGCGGCCGTTGGACAGTCGATCCAGTGTCGCGGCCATGCGCGCAGAGACTGTCGGCGAAATGATCCCCGGCCGAATCGCTACCAAATAGCGCAGGCGTTCGGTCAGCGGCACCAGCGCCGAAGCAATCACCCACGAATCCTCGCAGGAGCGCCCGGTGGGAATCAGTACACCGTGGTAGCCGAGGCTATCGGCTGCCTGGGCCACTTGTTTCAGGTAGTTGAGTGTCACCGGGCGAGCGCCCTGAGTGGTGCCCAGGTAATGGCCGTCGCCGTGAGTCGGCAGAAACCAGAAAACATCCATGAAGAAATCCTTAAGCGATTTTCAGCAGATTTTTGGGGGGCACGCCAAACAACGGCGCGGCGCGTTCTGCAGCAAGACGAATGCGGGCCTTCAAGGGCTCACTGGTTATTTGATAATTGGAGAAATCGGCTTCGGTGGCATAGACGCCAATCGGCAGGGTCAGGGCCTGGAAGAAACTGAACAGCGGCCGCAACTGATGATCAAGGACCAGCGCATGGCGTTCGCTGCCACCGGTGGCGGCCAGCAATACCGGCGTGTCGATCAATGCATTGAGGTCGATCAGGTCGAACAGATGCTTGAGCAGTCCAGGGTAGGAACCGCGATAAACCGGCGCGGCGACAATCAGCAGGTCAGCGTTCTCGATCGCTTGCAGCTCGGCTTCGATCTCGGCGCTCAACTCCTGGCGGGACAGCGCGGCGCCTAACGGTCGGGCGATGTCACCCAGTTCAATCAGCTTGCTTTCAATCGGCAGTTGCTCGGCCAGTTGCGCCAACAGCGCCTGGGTCAGCACCAACGTGCGGGACGGACGCCAGGTACCGCCGGAGAGGGCAACGACTTTCAATGGACGCGACATGATCAGTTCCTTTTTAAACAGTTGCTCAGGGAGCAGTGAGTAGTCACTGACAGAGAGCAAGAGCTGTACCAATCCCTCGGAGCCCATATTTACGGGGCTTTCAGCGCGTTGGCCGGTAGACGCTGTTCGAATGGCAGAGCTGTTTGTTGAATGACTGTTGCCTGGCAAACAGTTGCTTGGGCAACAGTGCGTGAAGTGATGACCGTTGTTATAAAGGCTCGGTGTTATTCCGTAAAAGACATTAAATTAATATTTATAGATCGTTTAGAGATATAAGGCGCTCTACCTGAGCAGCATTAGTCAAAGTCGATAGCCACTATCGAGAGCGTTGATTTCTGCTGATCGGATGCCCGGCGTAGCCTGTGTTCATTGCCTCGAACCCAGATGTCAGGACACTCACAATGAAACCTCTAATCGCTACTTTCTTGCTGCTTGCGGTCTCCGTGCTTGCCGGATGTGCCAGCCATGTTTCCCCGGAATTACGGCCCTACACCGCGGAAGAAACCAAGGAACTGGCACTTGAGGCGTTGAATCGTCGCGGTCTGTCCTTCGAGGAGTACCACGCGAAAAAAGCCGAATTACTCGGCCAACCGAAAAAGTCGTTCAGTTTCGACAAACAAGGCGAGATGAACGCCGAACGTGCTGTACAGCTGCACGGTCGTCCTAGCTGATCGAAAACTGTACCGCTTGAAGTTTCACGCAACTGTCCATGGGTTTCCCTGACGGCCTGCGATAGGGTCAACACCTGACTGACCCCAATGGACTGCCACCCATGACGCTTTCGCTCGATTTACTGCTGGGCTTCGCCCTGTTTGCGCTTGTCACCTCGATTACTCCCGGGCCCAACAACACGATGTTGCTGGCATCGGGTGTGAACTTCGGCTTTAACCGCACCATCCCCCACATGCTTGGCATCACCTGCGGCTTCTTCGTGCTGGTGGTGGCGGTAGGTTTCGGCTTGGGCGCAGTGTTTCAAACCTATCCTTTGCTCTACAGCGTGCTGCGCTACGTCGGCGCGGCGTATTTGTTGTATCTGGCGTGGAAAATCGCCCATTCGGGACCGGTTTCCGAGAGTGAAAAGGGCGAGAACAAGCCGATCAGCTATTTGGGCGCCGCAGCGTTTCAGTGGGTCAATCCCAAGGCCTGGATCATGGCCATCGGAGCCATCAGCACCTACACGCCAATGCAGGGTTATTTCACCAACGTGATCGTGATTGCGGCCGTGTTTGCCTTGATCAACCTGCCGAGCGTCAGTGTCTGGGCATGCTGCGGCACGTTGTTGCGCAACGTGCTGAAGGATCGTCGCTGGTTGCGGCTGTTCAACTGGGGCATGGCCTTGTTGCTGGTGGCTTCGCTGTATCCGTTGTTGCTCGAAAGCTTTAGCTGACGCATTGCTTCAACCGGTTGCCCGATGCCTGTTAAGCTCGACTTCAGGAGCGTTCCTACGCACTTTTAAATGAAGTTGTTCTTCTTTAACGGCCTCCGATCAGGTATTTCTAACGCTCTGAATGATCGGCGCAGCTCACGAGGTTGCGCTTTGACGTTTCAGTGACGAGCCTCCTGATCCCGGAACATGCTCTGCGAGTTTTCTATGAATAAACGTCCTCTGTATTTCGACTACGCCGCCACCACGCCGGTGGATGAACGAGTCATCAAGGTCATGGTCGAGTGTCTGGGTTTTACCGGCAACTTTGGCAATCCGGCGTCCAGCTCCCATGCGTTCGGTCAACAAGCCCGGCAATCGGTCGAGCAGGCGCGGCGTCAGGTCGCCGAACTGGTCGGCGCTCAGGCGGACCAGATCGTCTGGACCTCCGGCGCCACCGAATCAAACAACCTTGCCCTCAAGGGCGTGGCCCAGGCCCGCGGCGTTTCTGGCGGCCACATCATCACCAGCCAGATCGAACACAAAGCGATTCTCGACACGGCAAAGCAGTTGCAGGACGCCGGTGTTGCGGTGACTTATCTGGTGCCTGACGCTGAGGGTTTGATTACCCCGCAAGCGGTCAGCGAAGCGATGCGCGAAGACACCTTTCTGGTGTCGCTGATGCTGGTCAATAACGAGTTAGGCACCGTCAACGACATCTCGGCCATCGGCGAAGTCGTGCGTGCTCGCGATGCGTTGTTCCATGTCGACGCGGCTCAGGGCGCGGGCAAAGTGGCGATCGATCTGGCCGAGTGGCCGGTGGATCTGATGTCGTTTTCCGCCCACAAGATTTACGGCCCAAAGGGCATCGGCGCACTGTACGTCGGCCCGCGCGCGCAACAGCGTTTGCAGGCGCAGATCCACGGCGGTGGTCACGAGGGCGGTTTGCGTTCCGGCACCCTGGCGACTCACCAGATTGCCGCCATGGGTGTGGCCTTCGCGTTGGCGGCCTCTTCGTTCGATGAAGAGAAAGCCATGATCGTCCGGTTGCGCGAGCGCTTGCTCGAACAGCTGCTGAGTATTCCCGGCGTTCGCCTCAATGGCAGTCCGACCCAGCGCATCCCTCATACCTTGAGCCTGACCTTCAACGAAGGTGAGTTCAATTCCGCGGCGTTGAGCACCTCGATCGCGTTTTCCGCGACCTCGGCCTGCAACTCCGCCAGCAATGCGCCCTCCCATGTGCTGCTGGCCCTGGGGCATGACGCCCGCTCGGCGAGTCGCACCATTCGCTTGAGTCTCGGCCGGTTCACCACCGAACAGGACATCGACCAAGCGGTACACCTGATTAAAGCGGCCTGCGCCAGTGCTCCGGCATTTTGGCAATAGGGTCTGAAAGTGCCGGCGTTGATCGGCACTCAACAATAATGATGAAGTGATTAGCAGGAGACATGATGAGTACGCAGCCTTCGATCAATGGATCGGTGCCTCAACGCCTGGCGCAAACCCGCGAACTGATGAGCCGGGAGGGCATTCATGCTCTGCTGGTGCCGTCGGCCGACCCGCACCTGTCGGAATACCTGCCGGGTTACTGGCAAGGGCGGCAATGGTTGTCGGGCTTCCATGGCTCGGTCGGCACGCTGATCGTTACGCCGGACTTTGCCGGCGTCTGGGCCGACAGCCGTTATTGGGAACAAGCGACCAAGGAACTCAAGGGCAGCGGCATCGAACTGGTCAAGCTGCAACCGGGTCAGCCCGGCCCGCTGGACTGGCTGGCCGAGCAAACCCCTGAAGGCGGCGTCGTCGCGGTAGATGGTGCGGTAATGGCCGTGGCTTCGGCGCGTACGTTGGGTAGCAAACTCGAAGAACGCGGCGCACGTCTGCGCACCGACATCGATGTGTTGAGCGAAGTCTGGAGCGACCGTCCGACGCTGCCAAATGAGCCGATCTATCAACACCTGCCGCCTCAGGCGACGGTCAGCCGCGGCGAGAAACTGGCCAAGCTGCGTGAAGTTTTGAAAGATCGCGGCGCCGATTGGCATTTCATCGCCACCCTCGACGACATCGCCTGGCTGTTCAACTTGCGCGGCGGTGACGTGTCGTTCAACCCGGTGTTCGTTTCCTTCGCGTTGATCAGCCAAGAGCAGGCAACCCTGTTCGTGGCCCTGAGCAAGGTCAATGCCGAACTGCGCGCGGTCCTTGAACAGGACGGCGTGACCCTGCGCGATTACAGCGAAGTGGCCGCAGCCTTGCGCGCCGTACCGAGCGGGGCGAGTCTGCAAGTCGATCCGGCGCGCGTCACCGCCGGCTTGCTGGATAACCTGGATAGCGGCGTGAAGCTGGTCGAAGGCCTGAACCCGACCACGTTGGCCAAGTCGCAGAAAAGCCTGGCCGATGCCGAGCACATTCGTCAGGCCATGGAGCAGGACGGCGTGGCGCTGTGCGAATTCTTCACCTGGCTGGACACAGCGTTGGGTCGTGAGCGCATCACCGAACTGACCATCGACGAACACCTGACGGCCGCGCGTACCCGACGCCCGGGTTATGTTTCGCTGAGCTTCAACACCATTGCCGCGTTCAACGCCAATGGCGCAATGCCGCACTACCACGCCACCGAAGAAGAACACGCGGTGATCGAAGGCGACGGCCTGTTGTTGATCGACTCCGGCGGCCAGTACCTGGGCGGCACCACTGACATCACGCGGATGGTGCCGGTCGGTACGCCGACCGATGAGCAGAAGCGCGATTGCACGCGGGTTCTCAAAGGCGTGATTGCGTTGTCCCGTGCACAATTCCCTCGAGCCATTCTCTCGCCGCTGCTCGATTCGATTGCCCGCGCGCCGATCTGGGCTGAAAGCGTTGATTACGGTCACGGCACCGGTCACGGCGTCGGCTACTTCCTCAACGTGCACGAAGGCCCACAGGTCATCGCCTATCAGGCCGCCGCTGCGCTGCAAACCGCGATGCAGCCGGGCATGATCACGTCCATCGAACCGGGCACTTACCGTCCAGGCCGCTGGGGTGTGCGGATCGAGAACCTGGTGTTGAACCGTGAGGCGGGCAAAAGCGAATTCGGTGAGTTCCTGAAGTTCGAAACCCTGACCTTGTGCCCGATCGACACTCGATGCCTGGAGCCATCGCTGCTGACCGATGACGAAAAACAGTGGTTCAACGCCTACCACGCCGAGGTGCGCCAGCGCTTGAGCCCGTTGCTCGACGGCGCAGCCCTTGAGTGGTTGAACACCCGGACTGCGGTTATTTGATCGGTTGGAGTTCAGGCGCTTCTTCGAGCGCCTGGCTCATGTAGTCGACAAAGGCTTTGACCCTGGCGGATTGGCGACGATTCGCCGGGGACACGGCATGAATCGGCAACGACTGCGCGCTGTATTCCAGCAGAATCGCGGTCACGCGCCCCGCCTTCAAGTCCTCGCTGAACAGCCAAACCGGTGACAACGAAATCCCCAGTCCCCCCAACACCATCTCGCGGATCGCCTCGGAGTTGTTGCTTTGTGCGTTTCCCTTGATTCGCACTTCGTGACGTTGGGCATCTCTCTCATAAACCCATAGGTTCTGACTGTTTAGCAGGTTGAACTGCAGGCAGTTGTGCTCGCTCAGTTCTTGCGGTGTTTGCGGGTTGCCGTGTTGCTCAAGGTAGTCGGGCGCTGCGACGGTCACTCGGTGGGTGGTGCCGATGTGGCGGGCAATCAATCCGCTGTCTGTCAACTCACCTATCCTGAACGTGACGTCCAGTCCTTCACTGACCAGGTCCTGATTTTGATCGCTCAGTTGCAGATCAATTTGCACCTGGGGATGTTTTTTGAGGAATGCCGGCAGTCGCGGAGCAATCTGTAAGCGCCCGAAACTCACGGACGATCCGATTTTCAGGTTTCCGGCAACAGCCTCGCGGCCGGAGTGAAAACCATGTTCTGCGGCGTCTACGGCCGCCAGAATTTGTCGACATTCGCTGTAGTACCGCTGACCTTCGTCTGTCAGGGACAGTTGCCGGGTGCTGCGGGAAATCAGCTTTCCACCCAGCTTAGATTCCAGTGCTCGCAGCACTTTGCTGATGGTCGGCTGACTGGTCTGCAATTCCCGGGCGACGGCAGAAAAGCTGCCACGCTCGACAACGCGGACGAAGATCGCCATTGCATTGAGTTTGTCCACGGGGTTTCTCATTGATGCCAAATGGGCATGGTCACTATAGCTATATAGCGTCTTATCGGCATGAGTGAGGGGGAGGAAGATTAATCCCACAGCCACCTCTGACGGGAAATTGCGAAATGACTGACTCATTTGAAATGCGCGCTCTGATTGTTGATTCGGCCAATGGGCCTTTACGCTTGGCTTCCATTGCACAGCCCGTGCCTGGAGTCGGTCAGGTGTTGGTCAGGATCAAGGCCAGTGGGGTGAACCCTCTGGATGGAAAGATTCGCTCGGGTCAGGCTGCTCATGCGCGCCAGCCGTTGCCGGCGATATTGGGTATTGATCTTGCGGGAACAGTGGCGGCATTGGGGGAAGGCGTCAGTGGATGGCTGCCGGGTGATGAGGTCTATGCGATGGCCACTGGCATTGGCGGTACGCAGGGTTCACTGGCTGAATACGCCGCCGTCGATGCACGGCTGCTGGCGCGCAAGCCAGGCAATCTGAGCGTGCGCGAGGCCGCAGGGTTGCCGTTGGTACTGATCACGGCGTGGGAAGGATTGGTGGATCGTGCGCGGGTGCGGGCGGGTCAGAAAGTGCTGATTCACGGTGGTGCGGGTGGTGTCGGGCATGTGGCTGTGCAAATTGCCCGGGCTTTCGGTGCTGACGTGTTTGCCACCGGGTCGGCCGGGCAGCAGGCGATCATCGAAGGGTTCGGTGCGACGTTTATTGATTATCGAAAATCTTCGGTTGAGGAGTATGTGGCTGAGCACACGGCGGGGGAGGGCTTCGATATTGTCTACGACACGGTGGGTGGTAAGACGCTGGACGCTTCATTCCAGGCTGCTCGGATCTACGAGGGACATGTCGTGAGTTGTCTTGGGTGGGGGCAGCACAGTCTTGCGCCGCTCTCGTTTCGTGGGGCGACTTATTCTGGAGTGTTTACCTTGCTGCCGTTGCTCACTGGCAAAGGGCGTGAGCACCATGGGGAGATACTTTGGGAGGCTGTGCAGTTGATCGAGGCGGGTCAGTTGAAACCGTTGCTCGACCCTCGGCAGTTCACGCTGGAAACAGCCGAGGCCGCCCATGAGCTGCTCGTTTCGGGAGCGGCGCAGGGACGGCTGGTTGTCGAGATTTAACTCAGGGCTTCAAGGACGAAGTCCAGGCGATCCTGGCCAAAGAACAGCTGATTGTCGACAAACATGCTAGGGGCACCGAATACGCCCCGTTGCACCGCTTTCTCTGTGTTGTCCTTGAGAGTGGCTTTGACTTCCTCGTCGGCGGTCAGGGCCAGCACCTCATTTGGATCGAAACCGTTCTGTGTCAGTACTGACGCGACGGTCGCCAGGTCATCGAGACTGCGGCCTTCAACCCAGAGGGCGTGAAACAGGCAATCGATGAACGCCTGAAAGCGTTCGCAATGGCGCAACTGCATGCCGGTGACAGCGCGCATCAGCATCAGGGTGTTGATAGGAAAGTGGGGATTGAACTTCAGTGGCACGCCATAGCGCTTGGCATAGCGGTCCAGATCTTGAAACATGTAGCGGCCCTTGGCAGGGATCGTCGCGGGGGAGGCGTTACCAGTGGCTTTGAAGACGCCACCCAGCAGGATGGGTATGTAAATCAACTGGCTGTCGGTCTGCTCGCAGATCTTCGGCAGTTGGGTGTAGGCCAGGTAGGTGGCGGGGCTGCCGAGGTCGAAATAGAACTCCACGGTTTTGCTCATGGTCGATGCGCTCTGTTTATTATTGTGGGGGAGGGCTTACCAGCGTTCGCTCCAGGGGCGTAGGTCCACCTCGAAGGTCCATGCGTCACGGGGCTGGCTGTGCAGGTACCAATAGTTCTCGGCAATGTGCGCAGGATGGAGAATGCCGTCCTGGTCCTTGGTCGCGTACTTTTCGGGGAAGCTTTCGCGGATAAAATCGGTATCGATGGCGCCGTCGACTACAACATGGGCGACGTGAATATTCATCGGCCCTAGTTCACGCGCCATGCTTTGCGCCAGGGCACGAATTCCGTGCTTGGCGCCAGCGAACGCCGCAAATCCTGAGGCCCCACGCAGGCCGGCGGTAGCGCCGGTGAACAAAATAGTCCCGCGTTTACGCTTGGCCATGCGCTTGGCCACTTCACGAGCGTTGAGAAATCCTGAGAAGCAGGCCATTTCCCATATCTTGAAATATTTGCGCGCGGTTTCTTCGAGAATGCTGCAAGGCACATTGGCGCCGATGTTGAAGACGAACGCTTCGATTGGGCCAATCTGGCTTTCGATCTGCTCAACTAACGCAATCACGTCCTCTTCCTTGCGCGCATCGCAGGCAAACCCGTGGGCTTCACCACCATCGGCCTCGATGGCGTCGACCAACGGCTGGAGTTTGTCCACGCTGCGGCGGGTGACACACGCCACAAATCCTTCCTGCGCAAAGCGTTTTGCAATTGCGCCGCCGGTAGCATCCCCTGCACCTACAACCAGTACGACCTTCTTGTTATTCATGGATAGATCCTTTTGATAAACGATCGTTAACTAAACGAACGTTATGCTACGATCTGGCAAGCGTCAAGGCGATCAATCCTGAGGGCAAGGCAATGCGTTACTCGGCCAATCACAAACTGGAAACCAAAGAGAAACTACTTGAAAGCAGTGCGGTGTCGGCGAAGAAGTCTGGTTTTTCAACGGTGGGTGTCGACGGTTTGATGAAGGCGATCGGCTTGAGTGGCGGGGCTTTCTACAGTCATTTTTCATCGAAGGATGAGCTGTTCGCTTCAATCGTCGAGCGTGAGCTGTCTCAAAGCCTGGATCGATTAGGGGCGGACCAGAATCCTGAGAAGTTCCAGCGCTGCCTGAAACACTACCTGAGCATGGCCCATGTCGAACACCCGGAATCTGGTTGTGCTTTGCCGGCATTGGGAGCTGAGATAGCACGCTCGGACGTGATGATTCGCCAGCAGGCGGAGAACTGGATTTGTCGGCTTCAGAAGAGTTGGGCGCAGATTTTGGAAAGCGACAGCCTGGCATGGGCAATTCTGTCGCAATGTATCGGTGCGTTGGTCATTGCACGAATGCTGGCCACACCGGACATCCAGCGCACGGTGCTGAAGTCCAGTTACGATGAGATTGGCCGCCAGATCGCAGGTTCACGAACCTGACAAGACGGCATCAATCTATTTGCAGATGACGATCATGCTGCGGCTGGTATAGCCGGCAGGGTTGAGGCCGAATGGGTAATCGCCTGGTTCTTCCACAGCGTCCCCTGACTTGGCGATGACCTTGTAACCTTTGGGAGCGCACGAGTTGGCAGCGCTGGTGTAGCACTTGTCCCAGGATGACGAGAGCCCGGAACAGTTGATATGCAGCCCTCTCTTGCCGTGTTTTACCTGGGTTTTCGATGTCGCCGCGCAGCCCGCAACCGCAAGTACGGCGATCAGTATCAAAATTCGTTTCATTACTGTCCTTATAGCGTCCCCGGATCTTTGCGCCCGGGTTTGGCTGCATTCGCTTTCGCTTGAAGCGTTCTGATATCCCTATCTGAAAAATCCATGTCTGACACTAGGTTGCGGGCCTAAACATGGCCTAATTGCGCGGCAAATACCAGACCCTCGTCAAATCCTGTCTCAATCTGCAGCGACAGCAGGCTTGGCCGCACTCCCCATGGTCATGGTCGCGCCTATGGAAGCCAGAATGATGCACGTGATGGCCATCCATTGTGACAGTGAAAGGTACTCATGGAGAAACAACAGGCCTGACAGTGCGCCGATCGCAGGTTCAATGCTCATCAACGTGCCGAATGTCCGGGTCGGGATTCGGGTGAGGGCTACCATCTCCAGCGTGTAGGGCACGGCGGTGGACAGAATGGCGACAGCGATGGCCACGGGGATCAGTGAGGGAGTGAGCAGCGCGGCGCCAGCATGGACGATGCCGATAGGGGCTACAAAAAATGCCGCAATCATCACCCCCAGTGCCGCGGTCTGCACGCCATTGTCGGCGCCGGCCTTTTGGCCGAACAGAATGTACAGCGCCCAGCAGACACCTGCGCCCAATGCGTAACCGGCGCCTACCAGATCGATTCCCGCGGTCGTTTCTCCCATAGGTATTAACAGCAGCAAGCCGATGGCGGCCAGGGCGATCCACAAAAAGTCGATCGCGCGACGTGAGGCGTAGATGGCTACCGCCAGTGGGCCGGTGAATTCCAAGGCTACCGCGATACCGAGGGGGACGGTTTGCAAGGACATATAGAAGAGGAAGTTCATGCCCCCTAACGCCATCCCGTAGACGATGACGGTGCGCAGGGATTTTGCGGTGAGCTTCGCTCGCCAGGGGCGCAGTATCAACATCATGATCACGCTGGCGAAGATCAGCCGCAGGGTGGTGGTCCCTTGCGCACCGATAATGGGGAACATGCTTTTAGCAAGGGAGGCTCCTGACTGGATTGATGCCATGGCTATCAATAGCAGGCCAACCGAAAACAGGGTCGAGGCAAGGCTGCGAGGTTGGTCGTTCATGGCGTGGCATCGTCCGAAGTAGGAAGCGAAAGTGTTATTGGGCAATATACTGCGCATTCATGGCGGGCGCGTCTATATATAAGCAGCGATTTTGAGCATCCTTATAGAAAACCGTAATTAAGGGTTGACGGCAGATTCTGGAAGTCTATAATTCGCCCCACTTCCGGCGCAGTCGAAACGGAAAACTCCTTGGTAAACAATGAGTTACGCAGTTTTCGACAGCGAGTTGCTTCAGGTCATCGAAGCCCAGAAGGAGTTGAAAGAGCGAGGTTGTTTGGCTCTTTTAACGATTCGATCTTCTCGGTCGAAAGCGGTGTAAAAGAGGTGTTGACAGCAGCGAGTAACGCTGTAGAATTCGCCTCCCGCTAACGAGAGATCGGAAGCGCAAGTGGTTGAAGTTGCAAAGGAAACTTTGAAAA
>NZ_RCZA01000017.1 GCF_006438925.1 Pseudomonas mandelii
GATAACAACAAGGCCGAGCGAGCGGTAAAACCCTTTGTGATTGGTCGCAAAAATTGGATGTTCAGCGACACGCCCAAGGGCGCGACGGCCAGTGCGCAGATCTATAGCCTGGTCGAAACTGCCAAAGCCAACGGCCAAGAGCCCTATACGTGGCTGCGCCACGTACTTGAACGCCTGCCACAAGCTACTTCGGTAGAAGACTTCGAAGCCTTGCTGCCGTGGAACTGTTCCCCGACTATCTCGCGCTAAATGCACACATCGGTTTTTTGCCATGTGTGGTTTATGGGTCGCTTACGATGAAAGAGAATCCCTGCTTTAGGTAGAAATTCGAGGCTCTTGCATTATCCGGGGAGACATCCAGAAAAACGCGATCATGCCCTTTGCCGATCGCGCGAGATTTCACCGCCCCAACAAGCTGAGCTGCCACACCAGAACCACGTGCAGCGGGTTCTACCCACATTCCGATCAGGTTATAGCGATTCGCTTGACTGACTCCCGCACCTATCATCCCCACCGGTTTATCGTCCTTGATGGCCAACCAGAATTCCGGTCCGGCCGCTGACGAGGCGCGTGCTATCCACTGCTCGTCAGTGTAATGAGCGGCCGTTTGGTAACTCACTCCAAACGCTGTCGGTGTGTCCAGAAGCGCAGCAAGACGGACTTGCTTCAACAACATCCAGTCTTTGGCTTCCGTCAATCGAATGTCCATGTTCTTCCTTAACGATGGCCAAACTTTATCGTCCTATAAGCGTGCGAGGGCGGAAATGCGTTCTTGCTGCGCAATGGCTGCTGTTGGCTGTGGATTCAACCTGTCGATGCAGCAGATTGGCTAAATCTTTCAGCGGGCGTTTCGTAGTCTAGTTTTTTTTCTTGATTAGTTTAGCCAGGTAGTACTTTAGGCTTAAACGATCTTTGGGCCTTGGCTTGTAGTGGGTTTTATTTCTTTGTGCAGGATCGATCACCATGGTTCCTGCGGTGTAGTAATAAAGCGCTATGGACCTGCGCGTGATGTGCTCTGGAGTTGTTAAAGGCTCTGGGTGCCCATGATTGCTGTCTTTGTCTGTATTGAAAATGACACAGCGATTGTAAATGGGCAGGACTTTTTTAAGGCAGGTCTTCATCCCGACATCCCAAAGTTCAAGGTTGCCGCCGTATTCCTCAAGCCAGTCTTCATTTAGATAAATGATGATATTCAGTCGGCGCTCAACATTAAGTTTTTTGTTGAGTCTGAAGTCCGAGTGTACCCCCAGGAAGCCACCACTTTTCGTTTCATGCAAGCCGCCACCAGAAAAGTAGGGGTCGGGTATCAAGCCTTCAATGCCTGTGAGCTTTTCAAGAAACTGCAACATGGGGGCTGAGTTGAAGGCGTTGAAAACAGTCTTCAAAAAGGGGGGGCATTCGTTGGGACTGATTTGACGTTTTAGTTGACCTTTATAGCCGCGCTCATAGAGCATTTCATTGTTGGTGGGTTCGATCGGGAAGTGCGAGCAGATACTCGCAATCAGCTCTTCATCCAGGAAATTATCGATGACGATGTGCGGAAATGGCGTAGCCTGAATATAGCGACTGGCCAATGAAGAACCCAAGGCACTGGCGGCGTTCTGGTCGAAATCAAGCTCCGGGGAGAGGGTCATAGGTAGTGCTTGAGTGATGGGTGCCATTACCGCTCCAATAACTTGATATAAAGACTTGTGGATGACTTCAAGCAGCGTCCGGCGGACTGCTCGCTGTGTCTCTTCGTCGTTTAACTTTTGCTGCCTTCTTTTTTCAGACGCTTAAGGATATCGTTGTACATTTTGGTTCGTCTATGAGTCTTTTCATAGCCGCCAGCCGCTGCGACAGTGCCAGACTGCATGTGATCCAGATAACTGAAGATTTTACGCGGTGATAACATTTCAACGACATAGCCAAGTTCGGTCATGCGGTCTTGGAGGGTGTAGCCTGGTACGCGATCATCCATCGAAAAATGCATGTTGTGCTGTTTGATAAGTTTGCAGTTCCACAATGTACAGAAACTCTTCAAGTAGACTTCTCTGTACGGTTTTGGTTCTCTGGAACGTAATCCCATGGAGATTTTCAGATGCCTGAAATGGTGTTTGAATAGTCGTGAACTAAAGCGCCAAAGCGTTCTCGTGGTGCCGCGGTTTAATTGCTCAACACAACCGACGGCTACGACTTTTTGGTTTTTCAAGCATTTATTCAGCATCATCGGAAAAACATTTTTATCGAAAACAAATGTGTCGGTGTGCATTAGAAATAAATAATCAGTTTCAACTCGCTCCAACACCAGATCAAGTGCTTTGCCATGCGCGACATGCCCAGGTTCTGGTTCAGAAACAGAGCGCTCGATTAAATTTATCCAGTCAAGAGTTCGTAAATACTCAGTGCTTTCATCGGCGGAATAGTTGTCAACTACCCATATTGGGACGCCGTGGCTGCCGAAATGCTGGTGCAATAAGTCTAAGCATATCTTGGTGATTTCTGGTGTTTTGTAATTGACTATAACTATGCTGAAGGTTTTGGAACTGTCAGCCAGGGAACTAGTGTTATTCATCGTTCAGGCGCCCAATGATATTGCATGTTGTAGGAATAATTGAACATGTATACAGCTCTCGCTAATTTGTCTGCGCAAGATTTGCTTGACTATAAAAACACAATTTGTTAGGCCGCTTGTCAAACATAATCATAGCTTACTCTGCCTGAGGGTCCGCAGTATATGCGGACTTCATCGTATAAGGATCGGCTCTGTCGGTAAACATTCGTGACTTAATTTGTTACATGTCCCCTGCTAGCTATCTCTCATACACGCAGCCTGGCTAAGTCGCAGGCACGTAGATTACTGTCGCTGGCCAAATTAATGAGCGCCGGATCTCGTGTCGACTGTCGCCCTTTGATGACCCTGGGACCTATCTTTCATGGTTATGAGGGAAATGCACTGTGTGGAAAATTTACCGGGTTGTTATGACCGAGGCGGCGCCACAGAAAACAACCGTTGCTGTACATGCTGGCACTAACTGCGCATTGAACATTACTGATGAAACGTGCGGCCCAGTGCATCCAGGCGAACGGCGATGGGGGGCAAGCGCTGGCTGCTCAGGGCAAGGGTTTCGACATCGTCTGACGTGTTTTGCGCGATGGCCTGCACGGACTGCAAGCGCCCGACCACTTCGGGGCTTGCCGTGGATTGTTCGCGGGTGGTGGTGACAATGCGCCCATTGAGTTCATCAATATGCGAAATGTCGCTGCCCACCGCCTGCAACATCGCCGCCGCCAGTTGACTGTCTTCGACACAGCGCTCCACGCCTTCACGGCTGTCATGCATCGCCTCGACGGCTTTGCGGCTGCCTTGCTGCAAGTCCTCGATGATCGTTCTGATTTCCTTCGTGGAGAGGGCGGTGCGCTGCGCCAGACTGCGCACTTCATCGGCCACTACGGCAAAGCCTCGGCCTTGCTCACCAGCGCGAGCAGCTTCGATGGCGGCGTTGAGCGCCAGCAGGTTGGTTTGGTCAGCAATACTGCTGATGACCTCCAGGACAGTACCGATTTGCTCCGCCTGTCCCGCCAGCACCTGCACGGTTGAGTGGGTGCCTTTCAGGCGAGACGCCAACTGAGTGATTTCATGCTGCGCGCGGTTCACACTTTCCTGTCCTCGAGTGATTTGCACGCTGGCCTGGCCGGCATGTTCAACGGCATGTTCGACGTGAACGGCAATATGCCCCATCGCGTCCCCCATCCGCTGCATCGAACCCGTCATCTGGGCAATTTCCGTCAGCTGATGCTTGGCCCCTTTCTCCAGCGTATTGCTCGCCTTGGCAAGCTCCTGGCCCAGCTCACCCAAGCCGTGAGAGTCGCGAACAACCCCGTCAACCAGGGCGGTAATCTGCATCAGAAATTGATCGAAACGATCCGCCAGCGATACATGCATTGTGGCCTTGTCTCCCTTGCCAGCATCGACGGCGAGCTGGGACGTGGCCGCGAGCATCTTGTCCAGCATGTCCTGGCTCTCCACTGCCTCGGCCTGACTGTGTAGGGCCAGATAGAGCAGGGCGACCGTCTCCATGACCACATAGAAGGCGTGAACAAACACCATCGTCCACCCACCGTGATGCGCCATGACGTAGACCGGAAAACCTTGGTGTTGCAGCGCATGGAAAACCACGTGATGAACGGCGATCGTTGCAGCGGCGACCAGAATCGGTAGCCAGTCGCGATAAAAAGTCAGCACCGCCAGCAACGCGAAAATACCGAAGTGGGCTTCAATGACGCCCTCGGCCTGATTGATATGCAACGCCGCCATGACCATCAAACCAATGCCCAGGCAACACCGCATCAACCGCGTGCCGCCCATTGCGCGATAACACACCGTCAGCAGCAGGCTCGTGCCGCCACCCACCAAAAACGCCTGAATAAAGGTGTCGTGCCAGAAAGCCAGACCCAACGCGAAGAGGAACATCAGCCAGATCAGGCCCAGCAGGATTCGGTCGGCCTTGCGGTAGTGGTCAAGAAAACGAGGGGGCAAAGGCATTCACGTTTACTCCATGTAATTGAGCCGGAATAAAGCAGGTCATTTGTCGCTCGTGCTATCTCTTGACTGAACTGCAGAGTCAGGTACTCAAATCTGTAGTCGGCATGTCGAGGCATACATGAGAAACCCTGAAGAGCGTAGCCGTTTGCCATCACACCTCCCGTGTTCGACGCTGAACACCGGAAACAATGTCAGAAATAGAGGCAAGTAATGCTGAAGTGACGGGCAGTACGACAGGCTCCGTTGCAATCCGGCCGTGGGAATTTGGGTGTCGATGGGAGGAAATGGAACCCACATCACCGACAGCGTCTAAATTACAGAGAGATGTCCCGCCACCCCGAAGGAACGACTCATGCTCAGATCTCGCTCATTGATTGCAGCAATTACATGCCTTGCGCTGGTTTCCGGTTCAGTGACTGCATTGGCCGATCCTGGTAATGGAAAGGGCCAGGGAAACGGTAAGGGAAACCCGCAAAACAGCCAGGTTCATGGCAACCAGGGAGGTCAGGGAGGTCAGGGAGGCAAAGGCAAAAACTCCGGGGGCGGCGATTGGGATAATGGCCCAAGCATCAATCGCGGCAGCGTTCTTGGGATTGTTGGCGGGTATCGAGACTACTGGAGCCCCGGACCTGCATTGCCACCCGGCATTCAAAAGAACCTCGCGCGAGGTAAGCCGCTTCCTCCCGGGATTGCCAAAAAACTGGACGGCCGGTTGATCGGCAGGCTGCCTCAGTATGATGGGTATGAATGGCAGCAAGTTGGCACCGACTTGATATTGGTCGCGTTGGCAACCGGGCTTATCTACGAAGTGCTCAACGGTGCTTTTGATTAATGGGCATGATCCATATGCCCATTTGAAGGCTGTTCAGACGCGGCTGCCCATGAAATTGCCGAGTTGCTGCCGAGCAGGTGGCAACCGGCGTATCCCGCACTATTCGTCCACGCTGATGCCCGATCCCCCTAATTCGTTGGGGACGTCCTTCAGCTTGGGCAATCCATCCCTGATGCGCAGCACGGTCTCCTGATAGTGGACGTGAAGCCCTGGCGAATACGCGAGATCCGGGATGACCGCGGCATACACATCGATCAGCCCCATCCCCGGATGTTCAGTGAAGATGTGCCCGCCGCAGGTCTTGCACCACTTGCGCAAACTCTGCGGTGTCTTGTTGTAGGTGCCGATGTTGTCAGCACCTCGAGTCACTTGCACTGCGTCGGGTTTCCACAGCGTGAAGGCATTGACCGGTCCCGCTGACCAATGCCGACACGACTCGCAATGGCAGTAGCCCATTCCGACCGGCTCGCCACTGACGGTGAACTCGACTGCGCCGCAAAAACAACTGCCCTTGTAAGACCGTTCAATGCTCATGGCATGACTCCTTGATCAATGCTCAGGCGATACCGCCGGACTTCACCCGTCGATGTAGCGCACCGCTGTCGCCGGCGTGCGCCGCACCTGCAGTTCGAAAATGTCAGGGCGCGCGTAATGCCCGGTGACGTCGAGCGCCCGCCGCGCTGGCGCCACAAGTGAGACGTCGATGTCCGCATACAGAATGCCTGCCTCTTTGTGTAATGGACCGGCCACGATCCGGCCTTGAGGACTGACAACCACGGAGTCGCCGTCGTTGATCCATTCCTCTGGATCGGGAAACAGTTGCGCACGCGCCGGGAAGTCGTCGGGGATGTCACTGCCGCGCAGCACAGTACCGCTGCCGAGCACCCAACAACGGCCTTCGAGAGCAATGTGGCGCATCGTGCTGATCCAGCCATCGCCCGTGTCGTACGTGGGGGCGACGTAGATTTCCACCCCTTGGGCATACAACGAATAGCGTGCCAGCGGCATGTAGTTTTCCCAGCAGATGAGCGCACCCACGCGACCGACCGGAGTATCGACCGTACGCAACCCGCAGGCATCACCGAAGCCATGCACCATGCGCTCGGGATTGGTTGGCATCAGCTTGCGGTGTCGGTTGAGCACGGCGCCGTTCGCGCCGATAACGACTACGCTGTTATAGAGCGTGCCCCCGCCATTGCGCCGGTCGCATTCATTGATGCCGCACACGATCGTCACGGCGTGAACCCTGGCGGCCTCGCACAATTGGCTCAGGTCACCGTTGGTAATATCGACGGCGTTGGCCAGCAGCCGCGTGTGCAACTGGCCCATTACAGCCCCGTCCTTTCCAGCCGCCAGCCGCCAGATCCATGACGGGTACCCGGGAATGTACGATTCGGGCAAAACGATCAGCGAGGCTCCCGCCGCCGCTGCCTCAGCGACCGACTGCACGGCCCGGGCGATCGTCGCGCTGCGATCGAGCAGCACGGGCGGGCGCTGAATAATGGCTACCTTGGTCATGGCGTTCTCCTTTGGCGGTTAGCTTTCGAGGTTTCAGCGTGCGCGTGGCGAGGTGGCGGGGCTAGTTCAGAATCTGAAGCGTTTATAGTTGCGGAGTCCTGGCGATGGAAGAAGGCTACGGTCAGTTCTGCACAGTCGCGCGCGGTGCTGAAGCCCTCTGCGAGCGCTGGACACCCTTGGTCGTGCGCGAGTTGCTGTGCGGCAGCAAGCGCTTCAATGAACTGCACCGCGGCGTTCCACGGATGTCCACCAACCTGCTGGCACAACGTCTGCGCCATTTGGAAGAAATCGGCGTCGTGCACCGCACGGCCACCGGTAAAGTCTGGGAGTACAGCCTGACCGAGGCAGGCGAGCAATTGCGCCCCATCATCATGGCGCTAGGGCATTGGGGCGCGCGCTGGATCGGCAGTCGCCTTCGCGATGACGAACTCGACGCGGGCCTGCTCATGTGGGACGTGCGCCGGTTCGTGCGCATCGAAACGTTCCCGTCCCGACCGGTGGTCATTCAGTTCAAATTCCGCGACGCGCGGCCTGGCGAGCAAGCGTGGTGGCTCGTGGTTGAACAGGGCGTGGCAGACCTGTGCCGCGACGATCCCGGACGGGAACTGACGCTCGTTGTGGACTCCAGCGTGCGAGCGTTGACCGAGGTGTGGACGGGCGACCGCACACCTCGGGAAGTTCTGCAGTCGCGAGAGCTGCGTGTAGATGGCGCGGTGAAGGATGCGGAAAGCTTGTGGCGCTGGCTTGGCACGAGCGCGTTCGCGGGTACCCGGAGCGCTGCACGCTAGCGCTGGCAGCACCCGTCGGTCGCAGGACTTGAACTGAAAGGGGCTTAAAGCGTCATAACACTCGCGATATCAACCTTATGGAAGCCATCATGCTTTTAAAGAATAAGAGTCTCATTGCTGTAATGTCCTGCGCCCTGATGCTTGCAGCCGCCCCATTACTCCCTGCTGACCTGTCCATCATGAACTCCGCCTATGCGAAAGACGGTGGTGGTGGTGGTGGTGGTGGTGGTGGTGGTGGTGGTGGTGGTGGCGGTAACGGAGGTGGTAATGGGGGAGGCAACGGAGGTGGTAATGGCGGTGGCCACGGCGGCGGTACAGGCGGCAGTCACAGCGGTTCAGATCACTCCGGCGGCTCTACCAGTAATGGCCGCGGCAATGGACTGAGCAGCGATCATGCCGGCAAGGCTGTTCGCGACCGTGGTGAAAGCGGAAACCACTATGGCAGTGAACGCAATAGTGATCGCGGTCATGGCCAAACGACTTCAGGCATCGCCCATTCCAAAGATACTCGCGGCGTGACCAAAGCCAGTGCAATCTCGACCTCGACGCCAGGTGATCACAACGCGAAAGGTTTGAGCAAAGCCGGGACGTCGGTATCGAAAAAATCGTACTGATCAGCCATAACGGCTGATAGGGAAGTACAACAGACTCAACTGCAAAGCCTGTCGCACGCTTGAGGTCAATTGTACTTCTTCGACGGGTAGTGACCGCGCAAGCCCCCGGATTCGGCGCCTGTTTTGCAGGGCAGGGCAGGCACTACCGGGCGGGATCTGGGTTGGGGGTTGGAGCGGCTCCGGGGTTGAGGTTGTTTGCTCATTGTTTGCCTCCAGACTTTCAGGGTTTCGCGAAGGCCTCCTGGTAAAGCTTAGCTGCTTGCTGTGATGGCCTGCCTCGTTCGGCACTGGGTGGGCTGCAAGCTACCAACCCACGCAGTACGCAATCCTAAACAAAACGGGCGCCCGACAAGGCGCCCGTTTTCGTTTGTTCCGCTGCTTGCTTCCTACCGTGAAGGACCGCAATCGACTGTGGATTCAACCGGTCGATGTAACAGGTTGGCTAGCTACTTTCTTGGCAAGTTTCTTACCAAAAGCAATCCACCATTTTTCATAATAGAAGGTCGAGATATGCGCGGTGAGAAAGATTGCGGCGAACAACAAAGGGCGCTTCAGATATTTTATGACGGTGTCTCCGCTACCCAGCCAAGTATGTATTAGCAGCGGATGAACAACGTAGAGAGCGTACGAGATGGTGGCGATATAAAATAGAGCGCGATTATTCAGAAGCTGGGCAACTCGTGTCCGGCTATTGAGTAACGTGCTCCCCACCATTGCTGCGGCAAGATAGGGGCGGAAGTAGTTCATGAAGCCCGCATCGGGATGACAGGACAAGACAAATAGGAGGAATAAAAATATTTGTGTGGTCACCGTTTGTGTCGGAAGTTTCGCAAGGATGTTGCCCAGTCTATTGTTGTATATCAGTGCAAGTATGCATCCGGAAAGTATTTCATCAATACGGTAATAAGTGTTGATTGCGACATGGACATCATTCATGACTCGGTACATCGTGACGGCGATGCAGAGAAAAGGGATTAGCACTACCCACTTGTTTCTCATCAGAACTACCAGCAAAGCGATGGCGAAATAAAATTGGACCTCCATGCACAAACTCCATAGGTGGCCGTTTACATCGCCAAGCCACATAGGCGGCCAGTTGGCGATGAACAGAAAGTTTGCGATGTAGAAATCCGAAGTGCTGTTCATGACAGGTAAAGCAATGATCATGTACAACCAGGCGAGCGGCACAACCCGAAAGATTCTGCGGATTAAAAAATCAACGACGCTGCTGTTGTTGAGCAGAAAATTTGTTATCAGAAAACCCGATAGCGTAAAAAATATGGCCATTCCCATAACGCCTGCGGCGGCATTAAATTGCCAAAGCTTTGGGCCAAGTGGTAGCAGGTGGCACGCCAAGACAAGCAAGATGCTTATGCCGCGCCATCCATCAAGTACGCTGAATCGAGAGCCCGCTACGGAACTACTGTTCATATTTTCATCCCGCTCTTGGGTCGATCGAGGGTATTTGATAAAGGCAGTGCTGCGTCTGAAAACTGTCTGAATTCATATAAAAACCCAGTAGTTGCAGCGGTGAAAAATTCAAGAAATCAGACCATTTAAGCCTGTAGTCTAGGACACCTTTTGCACTTTACACTTCACGCCATGAAAAAATTTCAGTCGCGAGGAATGCGCTAAATGACTGGGTTTTGACGTTGCTTGTTTGACGTTGCTTGATAGCAGGGCGCTAAGTGAATCGCCCACTTTTGGTAGATATCCTGACCGGCGGCATTTGACCGAGGCTGTGTAAAAACGTTTTTGATCGTAATAGGTGGCTGGATTTGACACAAAAATTGCGCTCCTACGCAAATTTCAGGTCTGCTGAGTTGCCGAGTGCCAGCAATCCTAGAGCTCCACTTTGTTGTTCGCGGACTGCGTCAAAAACTCGGTGATCAGTGACGTAACCTGCTGTTGGATTACCTCGCGCGGGCGAGCATTGTCGCCATCCCCGCAAATGATGCCATCGCCAGGAATGTCCTCTTCGAGCAATGCCACTGCACCTGGTTTGCAAATCGGCAAGAAGCTGAAATGGCTGGCGTCACTGATCTCGACATAGCGGCTGGACGCTTGGGGCAGGCGTGTGGCCAGGTTGGCGGACTCCAACTGAGCAGGCAGTTCCACCGATGGTGCGCCGGCAGCGATAACTAGCACCGGCACCGGCAGTGCCGCAAGGCTCTCATCGGTCATCCCGCGCGAGAGTCCCAGGTCCAAAGAAACCACAGCGGTGACGCGTTGATCGCGCAAATCGCCGGCCAGACCAGCCTTTAATGCCGGAGTACTCTCAGGGTTGATCTTTTGATAATTGGTGCAACTGGATAACTGCGGATGGAGTTTGCAGTCACGGGCAAACAGGGCCGGGTCGAAACGAGCACCGGCGATCTCCATTGCAGTCCAGCCGCCGAGTGAATGGCCCACTACAGCAATTTGACGCTTTGCGACCACGCCAAATTTTTCAGGTTGAATGGTGACCGCCTCAATGGCCCGATGCAGGTCAATGGGCCGCTGCCATAACTGCGCCGCCGCTTGCGGGCTGCGATCATGGGTCGTGGTGCCGGGGTGGTTGACCGCTGCGACAATGTAACCCTTATGGGCCAATGCACTCGCCAACCAGTTCTGATTGTTCCAATTGCCTCTGAATCCATGGGAGAGCACCACCAATGGGTGCTCTCCAGCAGAGGGTGGCGCGTTGCGAACCGCAGAAGCACCGACAAACACCACATCGTCGCCGATCAACTGTGGGGTGACGGTCGTTGTACTGGGATACCAGACGACCATCTCCAGCGGACGCTCATTGTGTGGGTCCGGCAGGGTGGAGGATTGGAAGCCGACAGAGTTGACGTCAGCGAGAGCGCTGGTCGTCAGACAGGTTAAAAGCAGGGCGCCGTGAGCTGTTTTCAATGGGGTTGTCTTCCTTGATTTAGATAGGGGTTCAGAACCTGAAACCCACCGATAGCGTGCATCACATCTCGCAAATTATAGAAATCCAGCGCCGTGAGCAGGTGAATCTGCACCGACATTAAAGCCGATACTCCGACTGACATGCATAGTTTTCGTTATCTACATTGACCGGTCAGCAGCCATGCTTTCGGGGCAAGTCCGAAGGGCCGCTATTGGCCCAGAGTGTGTAAAAACGTCTTCGCGAACACTTGCTATGATTTCTGAGGATTTCATCACAGGGATCGCCCATGAAGCGCTTTATCCAAGGTGAACATCGAGGCCAAGGCACCTTGCTTCCCGAGAGCCTCGACGACTACGTCAGCGATACCAATCCGGTGCGCGTAGTCGACGTCTTCGTCGACGAACTCGACCTGGTCAATCTGGGTTTTGAAGGCGTCATTCCCGCCGATACTGGCCGACCTGCTTACCACCCCGCGATCTTGCTGAAGATCTACATCTACGGCTATCTCAACCGCATTCAGTCGAGCCGACGCCTGGAACGAGAAGCCCAACGCAACGTCGAGCTGATGTGGCTGACCGGGCGTTTGATGCCGGATTTCAAGACCATCGCCAACTTCCGAAAAGACAACAGCAAGGCTATTCGAGGCGTCTGTCGCCAGTTCGTCGTGCTGTGTCAGCAGTTGGGGCTGTTCGGGGAAAATCTGGTCGCCATCGATGGCAGTAAATTCAAAGCAGTCAACAACCGCGACCGCAATTTCACCAGCGCCAAACTGAAGCGGCGAATGGAAGAAATTGAATCGAGTATCAATCGGTATCTGACTGCGCTCGATACTGCCGATCGGCAAGAACCCACATCCTCTGAGCCAAAAGCCGTGCGGCTGGAAGAGAAAATCGCCAAGCTCAAAACTCAAATGAAGGAGCTTCTGGCGATCGAAATCCAGCTCAATGAATCGCCGGATAAACAGGTCTCACTGACCGATCCAGACGCCCGTTCCATGATGACGCGTGGCACGGGAATCGTCGGCTACAACGTGCAGACCGCGGTCGATACGCAGCGCCATCTGATCGTTGCGCATGAGGTGACCAACGTCGGTTCCGACCGCGATCAACTCAGCTCAATGGCCAAGCAGGCCCGCGAGGCGATGGCGTCAGAAACACTGTCGGTAGTAGCTGACCGAGGTTACTTCAAAAGCGAACAAATCCTGGCTTGTCACGATGCAGACATCACCGCTTATGTGCCCAAGCCGATGACCTCTGGAGCCAGGGCTGACGGGCGCTTCAATAACGATGCATTCATCTATGACACGGTGAAAAACGAATACATTTGTCCGGCTGGAGAAGCGCTCATTTGGCGCTATACCAACGTTGAAAAAGGCCTGAAGTTGCACCGCCACTGGAGTTCGAAATGCCRGGGCTGCGCMWTGAAAYCGCAGTGCACACCGAGCACGGAACGRCGRGTTCGACGCTGGGAGCATGAAGCCGTATTGGAGGAAATGCAGGCCCGACTGASCAACGCGCCGGAGATGATGCGAGTCCGAAAACGGACGGTTGAGCATCCCTTCGGGACGCTCAARCAATGGATGGGTGCGACGCAYTTCYTGACSCGRAAGCTKRMCRGGGTGRGYGCSGAGATGAGYTTGAAYGTGCTCGCCTACAACMTGAAACGGGTCATGAAAATCATCGGCACCCATCATTTGATGAAGGCGCTAACGGCCTAAAACCCGGCCTGTTTTTACGTCTCCCGATGATCTGGCGCGTTGCTGGGGCGGTTTAGCTCATCAGGAAGGGACATCGAGCCTTGATCAGGCTATGAATCCGGACAGCCACTCAGCCTTGAAGATCGAAACGGGATCTAGCGTTTTTACACACTCTGGGCCAAAAGCAGTCAATGGCCAAGGGGTATCGATGTACCCAGAAATCGTTGGAGGTTATTGAGTTATGTGCGGGCTCGCTCTTCATACCACTGTGTAAACGCTTCAGCGGTTATCGGACGGCACACATGAAAGCCCTGGGCCATGTCGCAACTGAATGCGCCTAAAGCACTGAAAACGTCCGCTGTTTCTACGCCTTCGGCAATGACCTTCATGCCAAGGTTGTGACCCAGATCGATGATGCTACGCACGATCAGTTCGTCAGCCTGATCGTCCTGCATGGAGAGCACGAAAGACTTATCGATCTTGAGTTCGCTGATGGGTAAGTCCTTCAACTGCGCAAGGCTGGTATAACCGGCCCCGAAATCATCGATGGCAATACGGATGCCCATCGAATGCAACTGCTTAAGAATTGTCCGAGCCAAATATGAATCAAGCATGATCGCCGACTCAGTCACTTCGATGACGAGCAGGTTTGGGTCAAGCTTATAACGTCCAAGAAGGTCAGTGATCTGAATCACCAGCTTTTCGTCCAGCAAGTTGCGCGAAGAAATGTTCACCGCTACCTGCATCCATATCCCGGCGTCTGCCCAAGTCCGCACCTGGCACAGCGCCAGATTGAGTACGTACTGTGTTAGAGAGCCAATGATCCCGGTGAGCTCGGCGAAGGGGATGAACTCATCTGGGCTAATGAGGCCGCGTACCGGGTGCCGCCAGCGCACGAGTGCTTCAACCCCCATGATTTTTCCTGTGCTCAGGCTGACCTGGGGTTGGTAATCCAAGAACAGCTCTCCACGATCCAGGCCTCGCCGCAAGTCACCGAGCATGGCGAGACGCTCCGGGGAGCGCTGATCCGCGCCAGGATCGTAAGTGAGTATGCCATTACCCTGTTTCTTGGCCTCATACATGGCAATGTCGGCGCGCTGCATGAGTGTCGAAGCATCATCGCCATGAAGGCCGGAGATGACCACACCAACGCTCGCTTCAACGTCGAGATCAATACCTTCGATTTCAAACACAGCGGTGATTGCAGCATGTAGCCGTAGCGCCGCCTTTAATGCGCCTTCCAGACCGTCTACGGAGGGTAGCAGGATGGCAAACTCGTCCCCTCCCAACCGGGCGACCGTATCAACTTCCCGTGCAACGCTTACCAGCCGCCGGCCTATCTGGTTGAGCAGAAGGTCCCCATAGTGGTGTCCCAAGGTGTCATTGACTTCTTTGAACCGGTCAAGATCAAACAGCAACAATCCTGTGATTGAGTTATGATGTCGGCCTAGGCGCAATGCCTGTTCTAAACGGTCTGCCAACAGGGTTCGATTGGCCAGCCCAGTAAGTTTGTCGTGCAGCGAAGCATGCAATGCACCTTCGCGCTGACTGTCGAGTTCGACACGCGTGCGCTGCAGCACCTTGGCAAACAGACCAACAAGAATCAGCCCGACGACAAAAACGATGGGGGTAGTATTAGCGTTGAACGACTCACGCGTACGAAGCTTTCCCAGTGACGAAATCGATTCCTGGTCATGCTCAGCCGATGCTTGCAGAACTGCCTTTTCGATTTTGTCGAACGTCGGGTCGGCCTCGTTATTGTCGATCCGACGCACTTCCGCCCGATCTCGACGATCAACTGCATCGAACAACCGCTGGATGCTCTCCAGATAGGAAGGTAACTCTGAACGCACGTCTGCGACGAGGAGGCGATCTTTTCGCGATCCGGAATGGTAAACCTGCTCTAGCGAATTCGTCAGTTCCTTCATTGCAGCATCGAAGAGACGACGAACCTCCGGGCTTGGCTCCAACTGGTATTGACGCTCCTGAGACTCTGCAGCGGAAACTGCCGTCGCCGCTGCAGAGTAGTAATCTGACAGGACACTCGATGAAATGGCCTCTCGACCCAAGTGATCCGTTGTTATAGACGACCACACCGCGAATCCACTGATTGAAAGCAACACGATAGCGAGCCCGGAACTCGCCCACTTGGAGAATACTGTTTTGCTCCAGTGTAATACCTCTGGTGCCACACTCTCCTGCCCAAAGGCAACAGTAGACTTAGGACTGATTCGCTGTGAACTGTTCATACGACAGCAGTCGCTTCAATCGAGACGGTATTCGGTCGATGATTCAATTTTCCGACCTGTCGAATATGACCGCCGCCTGAACCTCTTCCATGCTGAATATCCGGCATAGAGCGCTCCTAGCAATTATGGGTGTGGCTTTCCTGCCACATCCTAGGAGGGTAGTCGAGATTAGAAAAATAGAAGTTTATATGGTCTAAATGTCCGCTTTGGGTCCAGGCTGTGTGAAAACGTTTTGGAGCAGGTTTTACAGTCAGGTCTGGAACGAAAATCGCGTTCCTACGCAAATTTTCGGCCTGCTGAATTAACCAAACGCTGGCAGATTTTACGTAGCAACGCAGAGTTCAAAACGGCGCATGCGTTTTCACACAGCCTGGGCCGATAACAGCCTCTCGCGAAGGGCGGCAATCGACCCTCTGTCGCCTCCCCACTGATCACTCCTTTTAGGGTCTCTACTTCTAGTTAGGCCCTGTACATACAGAGAGGAGCGCGCGATGAGCAACGAACAGGTGGCACCTGAGACGAAAGGCGTTACGGTGACGTTACTGGCAACGATTGACCTGGGTCCTGAGATCGAGGGTATGGCAGGGCGCCAACTTAGAATGCGCAGGGTGACCATCGAGCCCGGAGGCGTCTTCGGGCCGATTCACAACCATATCGACAGACCCGGCACCGTCTACATTCTGCAAGGAACGATCACTGACCATCGAAATGGAGTCGCCACGGATTATGGGCCGGGAGTGGGCTGGCCCGAGGACAGGAACACCACACACTGGCTTGAGAACAGAGGCACGATTGCGGCGGTGGAGATCTCGGTCGATATTGTCAGGCAAGAGTAAGCACGGGACCAAAAGGGGACGGACGTATTTTGTAGTCGTGTCCCCTGGTCTCACTTGAACTGAGCAATCAGCCAATCCTTCAAGCGCCCACACGCCGGGTCCTCTGCCTTCTTCTCATTGATCATCAAATACTGAACCGCCTCCCTGAGCGTCAGCTCCTCCGGCACCGGCCGAACCAGGCGCCCCTGCTGTACCAGATGTCTCACCAAATGATCCCAGCCCAAGGCGAGCCCCTGATCATCCAGCGCCATTTGCACGAGAAGGCTGTAGTCGTTGCTGCTGAAATAGTTCGGGTTTTCCGAGGCCGGGATCTGTAAGTCATGGGACTGGAAAGCGAACCACACATTCCAGTCGACCTGTTCTGACAGCTGGGAACGGCCATAAGGATTCAGGTCCAGCAGGACGCTGTTGCGCATGCCCTCCAGGGTGCTCAGTTCTGGATGAGCCTCCAGATAGCGAGGTGTGCACACGGGATAGACGACTTCATGAAACAAGGGTATTCGCAGATAGTCGGGGCGCAGATCACTGTTCTTGGTGATGAAGATATCTGGATTAATCCCGGGCTCCATCACCAGAAAGTGCTGGGTGGTGATGACATTCAGGTCGACATCGGGGTTGGCGCTGAAGAAGTCTTTCAGTCGGTGGGATAGCCAAAGCGCCGATAAGGCGGGTGAGCAGCAAAGGGTCAGGGGGCGCTTGTCGCTTTTTTCCCGGCGGATTCTTTCGGTTGCTTGAAAGATGTTGAGCAGGGACAGTTGTGCAGCGTCGAAGAGTGCGGTGCCCGACGCTGTCAGCCTGACTTCCCTCCCGGTACGGGTGAACAACTCCGTCCCCAAGTAGAGTTCAAGATCGCGAATCTGACGGCTGATGGCCGCCTGGGTGACGCACAACGCCTCGGCGGCCCGGGTAAAGTTCCGATACTTGGCGGCGGCCACGAAGGATCTCATGGCCTTGAAGGACGGCATTGAGAGCAGGGCCTGATCAGGCTGGGAGCTTTTAGCCATAACAAAAACTACCTGTATTCTCGAAAAAAAGTCGGTTCTGCCCATCGGGCTACGGGTCCACACTCTACCGCACGATGGGCTGCGGACCACGGGCCAGTCAACGGTCGATCAAACCCGCGCCGCGAACACAAAAACAAGGAGACGAAATGCCGTACCAATCAGGAAGGGAAGCGTTCATGCAAGGTGTCCGGGCGCTCATTCCATTGAGTCCCGGAGTCGTTCCTTTCGGCTTGTTGACGGGGGTCATGGCGATCAACATGGGCATGTCGCCCGGCACGACCATGGGCATGACGCTGCTGTTCTACTCTGGGTCCGCTCAGATGGTTGCGCTGCAACTGCTCCATACGGGCGTTGTGCCGCTGGCGATTGTGGTGACCGCCCTGGTCATCAACTTGCGCTTCATCATGTACAGCGCGTCACTGGCCCCCCATCTGCACCACTTGCCCCGGCGCTGGACCTGGCCGGTTTCCTACATGCTTTCTGACCAGTCCTACGCACTGTTCAGTCTCAAGCTTTCCTCTGGCGAACTGGGTCAATTCGCTCACCACTACTATGCCGGCACCGCCGCTGCCATGTGGCTGACCTGGCAATTGTCGGTAATGGCGGGCATCTACCTGGGCGCAAGCATCCCCGAAACCTGGTCATTGAGCTTTGCCATACCGCTTTCGTTTCTGGCGCTACTGGTTCCCGGCATACGCAGCGCGGCGAGCTTGGCCGCCGCCTCGGTCGGCGGGTTGCTCGCCGTGGTTGCGGTGAATATGCCCTACAACCTTGGACTGGTAACCGCTTCCATCGGCGGTGTCATGGCGGGTCTGTTGATCGAGAGTATTCGCAAGCGCCCATTGAGCGATGCGCTGACCCATGACGTCGAGAGGGAGACGCCATGAGTGATCTAGCCTTGTGGGGGATGTTCCTGGCGGTCGGTTTGGGAACCTTCGCCATGCGTCTTTCCTTTGTCGAACTGTATGGCCGGTTGCGCATCCCGTCAGTGCTGAGTCGGGCCTTGCTTTACGTACCGGCGAGTGTGCTGGCGGCCCTTGTACTGCCCGCCGTGGTGTACCCCAACGGGCAGGGTGAATTCGTGTTGAATAACCCTCAGATACCCGCCGCCATTATTGCGGCCTGGGTCGCTTGGCAGACTCGCAATACGCTCCTGACGCTGGCGGTCGGGATGGGAGGGCTGTGGCTATTCAAGTTTTTCGGTTTGTAATGAATCGATGTGCAGCCGGGGGGCCGGAAGCGTCAGCGACAAACTGTCTGCCAGGCGCCTGGCCTGCAGAGTCGCGTCCTCACGCGCGCGCCGATCAACGTCTTCCCCCAGGATGGTTTTCTCCACAATCACCGAATGCACATCCGTGACGCCGATAAATTTCAGCCAGGCTTCCACGTAGGGCTTCTGGAAGTCGAAGCGCTCCGCCGGTGTGCTCGATTGCGCGGAAAAATCCAGGCCGCGGGCGTACATCACCACGGCGAGTTTGTTGTGCAGCATGCCTTCCAGACCGCGTTCCGGGTCAACGCTGAACAGGATGTCTTTCTGCGAAACCAGGTCGATGAAGTGCTTGAGTTTGTACGGGATGCTGAAATTCCACAGCGGTACGGACATCACGAGTACATCCGCGCGGTGCAGGTGACTGGCCAACTCTTTTAACGTGTTCCAGGCGTCTTGTTGTGCGGGGGTCAACGGGGTGCCATTGAGCCCGGCGTATTTGGCCTCCATGGCCAGATCATCGAATTCCGGCAGCGCCAGGTTCCAGAGGTCGAGGGTGATGATTTCGGTGTCCGGGTTGTTGGCTTGATAACGCGCAATGAAGCTGCGTGCGACTTCAAGGGAAGCCGAACGCTGCTTGCGGGGAGAACACTGAATATGGAGAAGAGTCGTCATGGCACACCTCGAATGATGGGGGGCAGGGCAGGTGGGAGCATTGCAACATAGTTGGATTTGAAATATAAATCGTAAATTCATACTCAATTGATCACGTATAAAACTATGTTCGATGCTCTGCTGCTCAAGACATTTGTCACCGTCGTCGATGAAGACGGCTTCAGCCGTGCAGCCGAGAAGCTGCACCTGACTCAGTCGGCGGTCAGTGGCCACGTGCGGCGATTGGAAGAACAGATTGGTAAACCCCTGCTGACGCGCACCACCCGTTCCCAACAACTGACGGCCGATGGCGAACGCCTGGTCTCTTATGCGCGCACGATCCTTGCGCTGAACCGTGATGCCTGGACAGACCTGACACGCACGCCGTTTCACGGGCGACTGCGGATCGGGGTGTCCGAAGATTTTGTCGAGTCTCGATTACTGCGCACGGTTCAGGATTTCGCAGCGCAGTACCCCGGCATGAAGATCGAGGTGCAGGTGAACATTCCGGGTACGTTACTGGCGCTGATGAAGCAAGGGCATCTGGAGGTGGTCATCGGTTCGCTGTGCGAAACCAGCGAAGCGGGGCTGTTGCTATGGCAAGAACCGCTGGTGTGGGCTTGGTCGGCGCAACCCGTCACCCAATTACCGACGCCGCTGCCGCTGGCCCTGTTCCCCGAACCGTGCCCTTATCGCGAAGCCGCGCTGACGAGGCTGGCGCAGGCGGGGATCGCCCAACGCACGGCGATGTTGTGCAGCAGCACCGCCGGGTTGCGGGCGGCAGCCCTGGCAGGCTTCGCAGTAGCGCCCATGCCACTCAGTCAGTTGGGGCAAGGATTGGCGGTTATTGGGGGAGAGCAAGGGTTGCCGGATTTGCCGGATGCGCAATGTCGGCTGTTCACCTCGCCTGATGCGGATCAGGCGATAGTGGCAGCGGTCACTCAGCTCATTGTGGAGTATTGCGCCACGCGCAGGGCCTGATTGTCATTTCAAGGGCCTGCTTGAACGTCTTGGGTAGCGACCTCACTACGAGGCAGTGACTGCGAGCCGCCTCATTCACTATTAGGTGGTGTGGCGTGCGAAAAAGGCCGGAACTGTCTGGGCTCAACGTCCATATTCAACATAGGGGCCTAAAGAGAAATCCTGCGTATCCCAGTTGATTTGATAAATCACTTCTTTCCTTGGCTTAATGTTGGCCACAACAGTTTTGATCGCGACACCCGCACATAATCCAGACTCGGCGAGCCCGGTGCCGAGGCTCACTTCACCGGCAGGCAAAACGAAAGATGCCTTCTGACCGGGACCTATCTTGGCTGCGCGCTGACCATCAATGTAGAACACGGCGTCACATCCCGAACCGACAAACCCGTCATCACGGAAAATGGTCAGGCGTCCCGGATCTTCCGTACCCTGGCTTTTGATCGCGTACATCTCACTGGCCGGCACTGGCCGCGCTTCAGAAACCCGCATAGGTGACGTTGCGCACCCGCCCAAGGCCAGCAAGAGCGCCCCCGTTGCGATAATCCTTCGCATCATTTTTCCCTCCTGAAAAAGAGCGAATGTGTCAGAGCGACATACTGCTTTGCTTCATAACGCCATTCGCCAAAAACACTTTAAATAGATCTTTCACCTCTAATCCTAGTCACCTTTTATCTCGGCGGTTATTGGGGTAGAGCAAGGGTTGCCGGATTTGCCGGATGCGCAATGTCGGCTGTTCGCCTCGCTTGACGCGGATCAGGCGATTGGTGGCTACGGTCACTCAGCTAATTGTGGAGTATTGCTTTCAGCGGAGGGCCTGATTGTCATTTCAAGGGCGTGCTTGAACGTCTCGGGTACGCGGTCTTTGCCTTCCTGAGGGAAGGTCAGCCGTCTGTTGGATGGTGGGGAACCACTTTGATCATGGGCACAAAAAAGGGCGCCTTGATGGCGCCCGCTTTCATTTAATTGACCGTACATAGCGGTTATTACCGTATGAGAGCCTTCACATTTTATTTCACATACTGACTTGAGGAAGAGGCGCTAATTTCCTGGCCTCCAGAGGTTTTGTAGGCGCTTAAAACAAAATTACCTTCACATTTTATTTCACATATTTTTGTGAAGTGGTTTCGGTCAATTGGGGTCACGAAAGGATCCGTCAGCCGCGTTCATGCACAGACCACAACTGCAAAAAAATGGGCGCCCATTGAGGCAATGCCGATCAGTCAAGCAACGACACAATCCGTAGCAGCTGGCGAAGCCTGCGTTCGGCTGCGAAGCAGTCGTGAAATCAGACAATGCGGTGTTTCAGGAAGACCGCAAACTCAGGTTTCACGACTGCTCCGCAGCCGAACGCAGGCTTCGCCAGCTGCTACAAATACCATTGCGGCTTAACTAATCGGCATTACCCATTAAGGCGCCCGTTTCTACTTACTCCTTCACCTCCGCCCGTAAGCGTCGACCGATCACGTCCATCAAGTCACAGCCGTCGCGTAACGGAATGGCCAGCAGTTTGGAGAAGTCCGACAGAACTACCGTGTCGCAACCGAGTTCGCCGCGGTAGGCGATGTTCTCCAGCACCTGCGTGACCGTGCGGATGCGGTAATCGGCCATGGCTTGCAGGACGTCGAGTGGGGCTTGGGTGTCGATGAGCAGGGAGGCCGGGACCAGGTCGATTCCGGTGAGGGGCATGTATCTTTCCATAGGTGAAACTCCGAATCAGATTTGTGGGGACCGATTCGATCAGCAGGTCGCCAAACCTGGTCGCTTTTTGGGTGACGGGGTGACTGTAGATTTCATCGCTCATGGGAGATAGGAGCGATTTCCGAAGATGCTGTAGGACCAGTATGGAAAACAGGTGTGATGCTGGAGATCTTTTAACTCTCAAAAAATGCAGCGTCGCGTGGTTGAGACGCTGCTCCCGATGGGAAACGGATACGAGGCCTTTTAATTGACAAACCCGGCGTGAGAAGATCGGAAGAATCCAAGGCTTAACCATTTCTTGTTGCAAGCGCATAAATAGAATGGTTTTGTTGTTTCTGGACCGCAACAGAAAAAGTCGAGACCGCAATCTTTAGCACACTCAAGCAATACGCCCAGATACCTTCCAAGAATTAAAAGGCATTTCAAAAATGAAAATCGACGAATTTATAGGGAAATACCGAAACCACCCGATTTTGTTCGTCGGAACAGGAATGAGCTTGAGGTATCTCAACAAATCTTATACCTGGGATAGCCTGCTGAAAAAAATATCTCATGATCTGAAAGGGAACGATGAATACTATTATGATATCAAGGCCGCGTCTGAGGTCGACGGAGAGTTTAAGTACGACAGGATTGCAAGCATACTTGAAAAAAATTTCAATGCTGAAGTGGCATTAAATCGCACTGGCCCTTTGGGTTTCGTAAATGATGTTTTCTATGAAAACATGCAGAATAATATCAGCATCAGTCGACTGAAAATCTACATAGCTCACCTACTCAATGATGCCACGATAAAAGAAAGCTTCACTGAAGAACTGGCAGCGCTTAAGCGGGCAAGCAAAAATATTGGCTCAATAATAACCACCAACTATGACAATTTCTTGGAGACTTTTTTCGAGTTTTCACCACTGATAGGCAATGACATATTGCTAAGCAATCCATATGGATCAGTGTACAAGATTCACGGATGCGTCGATCACCCTACAAAAATCATAATTAGCGAGGCCGATTATCAGTCTTTCTTCGCGAGGTATGAACTGATTAGAGCTCAGCTCCTTTCACTTTTCATTCACAACCCTATTATCTTCATTGGATACAGTGTAAGCGATGACAATATAAAAGCTTTGCTGAGAACTATTTTTACCTACGTAAAGCCTAATTCGGATCATGCCAAGAAAATTCGAGAGAACTTCTTACTTGTGGAGTTTGAAGGCGGTTCCAAATCGACTGACATCGCAGAGCATGATATAGATCTAGAAGGTTTTTCTTCGACAATTAGAATCAATAAGATAAAGACGGACAATTTTGGCGCTATTTATGAAGCGATTTCCGGACTGAATTTGCCAATCACCGCGATGGATGTTCGAAAAGTGCAGAATATCGTGAAGGAAATCTACGCAGGCGGGGAGATTAAAGTAACGATCACCGAGGACCTTGATTCGCTTAAAAACAGCGATAAGATTTTAGCCATTGGATCATCAAAGACTATTCAATATCAGTATTTTACTGTTTCGGAAATGATTACGAATTACTTTAAAATCATGGAGGAGTCCAATTATCAAATACTGGAGCTCATAAATAAGCAGAAAATTCAATCTAGCCAATTTTTCCCCATTTTTGGCTTCTCCAAAGTGTGCAAAACCCTTAAGGACGAAGCACGTCTAAAGGAACAACAGAAGGACAAGATTAACGCTATTGTCGAAGCTATCAAGGACCGAATCAAGACTGAGCACGGTAGTATTCAAGGCATTTGGATGATGACAGCATTGCGAACAGCAATAAAATTAACTCAATTATCTGGTCAGCCTATAACGGAAAAATTTCAATCGATGACTTGGAAATTTATGTAAAAAGCTTCAAGGATAGAAATATAACTGAGTTTAAACGTATTCTTTGTGTGTATGATTTACTTAAGCATGAGGGGTAAGTTTCTGGGCTTGCTACTGCCTTAATGGTTGAGTTGTCCAAAATTACGCGCCGGCGTGGGGCGGCTGCTGCCATTTAATAGGCAGAAATCGCCCTGTATCAGGTCGTAGAAAGTTATTCTTTTATTGCTTTTTAGATGTGGCTTAAAATGTATCCTCTTTCTTATCGTTTTAAGTGGGTCGCCTACTATTTTGTGGGCGAGCAGCAACGTGCATCAGAGTGCAGGAAAAATAGATCCGTCTCCTTTTTGCCTAAACTGTGTAGGTCTTATTCAGGATCGCCAAAATCTGGTTCTAGTGTTCCAAAGTTAATTCTTTTGAGGGGGGTGACAATTTCAACTTCTTCGATGACGAGCTCTTCAATTGGTCCATCAAGGTCGCCTGCAATGGTTATTAGAAGTTTAGAATCGAACTCTTCTTCTTTTGTCGCGGTAACAGAGCCTACGTAGGTATTGTCTCTGTCTATAGAATCATAAACTGATAGGGAAAATTCTCCCTCAGCCTCTACCGAAATTGTTGCTTGAGCTTCAAGAACTATATATTCCTCATCGCTTTCAATTATTCTGAATTCGTTTGAAGTAAGGTGGAAATCTTTAAACCAACCATTGCTACCATCAGGCTCCCAATAAAAATACGAATCTGCATCTTGGTCAGGAGTGAATCCATCCAACTCGGATTCGAGTCGGGACGAAATACCATCCAAAAACTCCTGTGCCGTATCTGCATCCAAAGCGGACTCAAGCTTGGATAGGAAGGTATATGGTGCGTTTGCTTTGTTGAATAGGGCAAGGCCGTCAGACAACTCGATTATACAAGTTAGTCGCTCCGACGTTTCGCAATATCTACCCCAGTCGTTATCCTGAGATATTGCGAGAATGGATTTGTTGTTTGTTTTAGCCCATTCTTCTACTGCCATAAGAATTATCGCATCAGGAAATTCGTTTTTCTTTTTCCCATATTCGGAAAATGGAGCTTTGTTTGAAAAATAATGTACTAGTAGATTGGAGACATCTAAGTGATCGCCGCATTGGATGACAATGGCACCCGAGTTGTCGAGGAAGGAATTCAAGCGAGTATCTGCTAATTCCTCAATGTCGTGACTTCCGAGTAATAGTTTTCTTGCATCGTTTAGGGTACTGCCATCAAAAAATAAATGATCTCCAGCATCGTTGATAGACTTTTCTAAACTGCTTCTTGATTCTTTGATTTTTCTCTCAAGATGGGACTTAACTTCATTGCAAATTACGTCCGGCATCAAGAAATCAATCGGGCTTCTTTTGAATTGGAAAAGCTTCCCTAGTAATCCTTTCTCTAGGCGTAGACCGTTTCCATCGAAAACTGATGTGTCTATAAGTATTGAGTCGTATTTTATGTCGTCAGTCATCTAGATTTCTCAGGTTTTCAGTTTTATATGGGGGTGATAAGTAAATTGCGTCTAAGAGGCTGCCGTTCTATTTGCTATACATCAGGTGTGGTCGTTACACGCCTCTTATGTAAGATTTTTTTAAAGTGTTAATTTCTTGCTCGCTAGTTAACCAAGCTTCCGTCGATAGTTCGATGGCGAGGTTTTTTACTAGTTCGCTAACTTCGTTATGAAGTGTGCGAAGGGAATTAAATTTCTCTTCGGATTCCAATATTTTTCGAATGCCATCCGGTGTATCTAGGCTCATAGCCCAAGCCTTGTTGTTTATCATAATGTTGAGTTGTTGCTGTGTTGCAGCAACTAATGCAAGCTCATTGTAGATGGGTACATCAATTACGGAGTTTTCGAAATGATACACCAGTCCGGCGATTTCGTAGCTATTGACGAGTATTAGATCGGCGTTCTCGGAATCAGCTTTTAAGTTTTTTAACATTCGAATTATTTTCTTTGTACCGCCCCTAGTTTCAGAATCTTTGGTGTTGATTTTGTCAATGTGTAAGAAGGGTCGATTAAGAAAAGTTAAAGCTTTTTTTTGTTCAAGGATTTTTACTTCGCGATCTATTTTACTCTCGCTTAATTGGTAGGCTGCTGAGTCATGCCAATGTGATGGAACTATATCCACCTTCCGAGATAGGGAGCCGCCTGACATTCCTATTGCCTTGTCACCTGATACATCGATGTTAACTTTCGGGAAAGATTCTTTTAACAGGGCTTCGAGATCCGACCTTAATGTGGTAAGTAGTACGACTGCAGTAGGGCCTGTCCAGGTCGAGTATTTTACTGAATTTGCTTTGGCTCCGTGTCTATCTATAGTGACGAAATCTTTGAGTAGTACGAGTATGTCAATATCGCTTACGCCCTTGATGTGAACGTTTAATGGCACGGAGCCTTGGTAATCAAATGTAACGTTTGTGTTGATGCGATTGGAGATTTGACTTTTTACTCGCTCTCCTTCAGCTATTGAATTCTTAGTGTAAGTTGGGTCCACTTCTTCCATTGCACCTAGGGCATACTTAGACCACTCACCATCTGCTCTTTGCTCAAATTTTTCTTTTAAAACACTTGCGGTGGCACTATTTATGCTATCTAAGGCATAAATTGAACTAATGCCTCTGCGGCGTGATTTTAGATCCGAAAGACGGCTGTTGATGTCTTTGCTCATGTCAAACTCCTATTGAAACTCATTGCTCCACAAGTGCCTCGGCCCTTGGCGGTAAAATATTTGCCTTTCGCTGTGCTAAGTTTTTTATGGAATCTCATTTCGCTGTAACCGATATGTGCGTTGAGACTCTTGTTTCCGACTTTTGGCTCATTTTTGTAGCTGTACATTAGCATCCAACAACCATCAGGTTCAGGTATTAACGCCACCGAAATGCTGTGCGAAATAGATGACTTTGTTTCTAGGCGAACGCGTATTTTTTCCCAGGTCTGAGAGATGGTTATATCGCCATCCCAGTTGAATTTTACTGTGTCGTCATCATCGATAGTGGTTCCAGAACAAGACCATTCACCTGAAATATTTGGCAACTGAGAAAAAAAACTCAAAGGCCTCCACCCGTATTTGTTAAATGCCCAATGAACAGCAGAATAAATAACGCCAGCAGTGACTGGTATTACAACGAAGTACTTTCCCCATTCTGGTAATCCTAACTGTGTCAGGGCATCGGACACGCCTATTCCTACAGCAGGCAGTAAAGACACTATTATTGTTACGAACGTGCCAAGATATCGGCCGATGGTGCTGCGGCTATGCCCAATTACCGAGTATTCATGATCTCGCAATCTTTTCCTTCCTTAAGAAAAAAGGGGACGGATTTATTTTTTTAAAAAATAAATCTTTCACCTTTGTCTAAACCGATAAACCAGAAATTATCCTAGCGATATGACCGCTGCGCGCAATCTAATCATCAAAGTGCGTGATAAATAAATGTCATAAATTCGAATCAAATGGGACGATTTTATTAAGTCAACGACCCGTCTAAAATACGCCCCAGATTTTCCTTATTTTTTTTTCTTGTCTGCGGCCTGCGTTAGCGCTGAACCGGCAACTGATTTTTGATCAGGTGTGGATTTTTTATCTTTGAGTTGCTCGCTTGCTTTAGATGCTACGCCTTTGCTGGTTTTTTCATTGTTCGCCATTTTGCTTCCCTTAAAATGGGTGATTTCTCCGAGAATGGAGCTTATCCCGAGAATAGGTATAGGCCATCTGCCACTATTTTCCACTCGCTGGACTGAATTCTCATGAGAAAACACTTCCCCATTGTTCCTCAGACGTACCGACGGACCACTTCTGGGCGAGCTTGATATGCATCATGCTAACCAGAACTTCGAAATCGGGCCGCGTTGTTGTCAGTCCCCTAGCGTAGAATTTCCAAAACACGAGCCCACCCCGAGACGGACCCTCAATGCAAACCCCCGCCACCCAACCCCCCCTCTGGAAAACCTACCTCCTTTTCCTGGCCCCCATGGTCCTCTCCAATTTCCTCCAATCCATGTCGGGCACCATCAACAGCATCTACATCGGCCAAATGCTCGGCACTCAAGCCCTGGCTGCCGTGTCCGGCATGTTCCCCATCGTCTTCTTCTTCATCGCCCTGGTCATCGGCCTCGGCGCCGGCGCGGGCGTGCTCATCGGTCAAGCCTGGGGCGCGCGGGAGCCGCATCTGGTGAAGACCATCGCCGGCACAACCTTGCTGTTGGGCGCAATGATCGGTCTGACAGCGGCAGTACTCGGCAGCGTATTCGCAAGGCCAGCGTTGCAGGGTTTGGGGACCCCGGTCGACGTTATCGACGACGCCGTGTCCTACGCCCACGTGATGATGTGGATCATGCCGTCGCTGCTGGTCTATGTGCTGTTCACCCAACTGCTGCGCGGGGTGAGCGATACGGTGTCGCCGCTGATTGCGTTGGTGGTGTCGACGTGTATCGGGTTGGCGCTGACGCCGGCGTTGATTCGCGGTTGGTTCGGGTTGCCGATGATGGGGATTCAGAGTGCGGCGTATGCGGGGTTGGCGGGTAATTTGTCGGCGATGGGGTGGCTGGCGTGGCGGTTGATTCGCAAGGGGCATCCGTTGGCGCCGGATCGGGAGATGTTTGCGGCGATGCGGTTGGACCTGGTGATTCTCGGCAAGGTGTTGCGCATCGGGTTGCCCACCGGGTTGCAGATGGTGGTGTTGTCGGTGTCGGAGCTGGTGATTCTGTCGCTGGTGAATCAGCACGGTTCGCAGGCGACGGCGGCGTATGGGGCGGTGACGCAGATCGTCAATTACGTGCAGTTTCCGGCGTTGTCGATTGCGATCACGGCGTCGATTCTCGGTGCTCAGGCTATTGGGGCAGGGCGGCTTGAGCGCATGGGGCCGATTCTGCGCACGGGGCTGTTGATCAATGTGTGCCTGACCGGTGGCTTGGTGGTGTTGGGTTATCTGTTGTCGCACTGGTTGCTGGGGTTGTTCCTCACGGATGATTCCACCCGGGCGAAGGCGGAACATCTGCTGCACATCATGCTGTGGAGCCTGTTGGTGTTCGGCTTCCAGGCGATCGTCGGCGGCATCATGCGCGCCAGTGGCTCGGTGTTGGTGCCGATGGCGATTTCGATTTTTTGTGTGGTCGGGGTGCAGTTGCCGGTGGCGTATGTGCTGGACGGGCACTTCGGGTTGCAGGGTGTGTGGATGGCGTTTCCGGTGGCGTACCTGGGGATGCTGGCGTTGCAGACGGCGTATTACAAAATGGTCTGGCAGCATCAGAAGATTGAGCGGTTGGTCTAGCGGCACGGCGCCCTTCGTTTTTGGAAGACGCACCCGCTAGACCACTGCGCCAAACACGTGCCCCACCAGTGCCGTAATCCCCATGGCCAGAGCCCCCCAGAAGGTCACCCGCCAGGCGCCGGTCAGAACCTTGGCCCCGCCTGCCTTGGCGGCAATGGCGCCCAATGTCCCAAGAAACACCAATGACATGGCCGATATCCAGGTCCCGACGCTGTGCTGCGGCGCGAAGAAAGTCACGGCCAGAGGCAACGCGGCACCCACCACGAAACTGGCGGCGGAGGCCAGGGCGGCCTGCAAGGGTTTGGCGGTGAGGGTGGTGCTGATGCCCAACTCGTCCCGGGCGTGAGAGCCCAATGCGTCATGGGCCATCAATTGATCGGCCACTTGATGCGCCAGTTCGGGTGATACGCCGCGATGCATGTAGATGTTGGCGAGCTCGATGTGTTCGGCTTTCGGGTCGCTCGCCAGTTCTGCCCGTTCGCGTGACAGATCGGCCCGCTCGGTATCGGCCTGGGAGTGCACGGAAATGTACTCGCCAGCGGCCATGGACATGGCGCCGGCCATCAGCCCCGCCATACCGGTGACCAGCAACGTGGCGTGGCTGGCGTTGGCGGCCGCGACGCCGATCAGTAGGCTGGCGGTAGAGACAATCCCGTCGTTGGCGCCCAGGACGGCGGCGCGCAGCCAGCCGATACGATCGCTTCGGTGTGCCTCGGTGTGCCTGTGCATGAATTTCATTGTTTAACGGGACTCCCTGTCATTGGGCGGTTCAAGCGGGACGGGTTCCGAGCGGTCCGGGAATCGGCGTCAGCGGGTTTCAATCTGCGCCTGCAACTGGCCGCCGACAATGGATATTTCTTTGAACTGAGCACCCTCGCGCAGCACGAACAACGCATCCATCCCGCGTTCCTGAGCCAGACGCGGGCCCTCGGTTTCGCCCAGGACCATCAGCGCCGTGGCCCAGGCATCGGCGAGCATGCACGAGGCCGCCACCACGGTGACGGCGGCGAGCGGGTTGCACAGCGGCGCGCCGGTGGCCGGGTTCATGGTATGAGCATAGGACTGACCGGCCACGTCCACCCAATGTCGATAGTCCCCGGAGGTCGCGATAGCGGCATCGCCAAGTTCCATCACGCCCATGACTTCACGCGCGCCCCGGTTAGGCTTTTCCAGGGCCACGACCCAGCACTGGCCGTCAGGTTTGACGCCCCGGGCGCGCATCTCGCCATCGATGCCGACCAGGTAGCGGGTGATGCCCAAACCCTCCAGGCAACGAGCCAGTTCATCCACGCCAAAACCTTTGGCGATGCCACTCAAATCAAGGTTCAGCGGCACGCGCTTGCGCGCCTGATTGCGTTGCGGGTCAACCACCAACGCGGCGCTGGCTAACAGCCGGGCGCTTGGCGCAATCGTGCCGATCGCCTGCTCTGTGACCGTCTGCTCCCCGGGGCCGAACCCCCAGGCGTTAACCAGATCACCGACAGCGATGTCGAAGGCGCCGCCGGATTGCTGACTGACGCGCAGCGCAGCAGACAGCACCGTGGCCAGTTCCTTGGGCACGGCCACCCATTGCTGCTCGGGGGCGGCGTTGAGGCGGTTGAGGTCCGAGTCGGGTTTCCAGGTGGACATTTGCTGGTCCACCCGGGCCACGGCGCGCGCCAGGCGATGGCCAACGTCGTCGGTATCGATCCCGGCCCCGGCATAAAACAGGGCGGTGTAGCGGGTGCCCATGGTTTCGCCGTTCAGGCTATAGCGCTGCAACTCAGTAGACGTCTTCACGGTAGCGTCCTTGTGCCTTTAGGGTCAGCACACTCAGGTTCAGAGGCGCCAACACTTCATCGAGGGCCTGCATCACGCCTTTGGCCATTTCGCGGCTGCCACACACCAGCACCTGGGCACCTTTTTCAATCAGTCGGCGCAAGGCCAGGGCATCGCTGATCAGCCGGTCTTGCACGTAGCTGCGGTCCTGAACCTGAGAGAAGGCGGCGCGCAGTGCCGTGAGGCGTCGGTCCGACAAGTATTGGTTGAGCTCCGGTTCATAGAGAAAATCCGAGGCCGGGTTGCGCCCGCCCCAATACAAGTGCATCGGGTGACGGGCCTTGTTGTTGCGGATAAAACCGGCCAGAGGACCGATGCCGGTACCGGCGCCGATCAGGATCACCGGGTGCGTGCCCGATGCCGGACGAAATTGCGGGTTGGGCTGGATAAAGGCTTCGATTTGCGCGCTGATGTCCAGGCCATGAAGGAATTCCGAGCACATGCCACCGTTGTGTTTACGCACACAGATCTCCAGCACGCCGTCCTCGGAACCGCTGGCCAGCGAGTAGAAACGCGGGATCGGGCTGCCCGGGGGCAGAATCCCGATCAGGTCGCCGGCCAGAAACTCTGGCAGCTCGCCGCAGGCTTTGAAGCGCAGTACGTGGGTCGGCGCATTCACCTGTTCGCCATAGGCAATCCGCTCTGTCAGTTGCAATTGATGCGTACGCGGCTGCTGCGGGGTGTGAACCAGCGTCAGGTCCTGCCCCAGCACTTCGCCCAACGCGAGGCCCCAGCGGGCAAACTCCTGAGAGGATTGGTGGTTGACGGTTTCCAGCTCCAGCAACGGCGAGCCACCGGCCTGCAACATCGCGTCCTGCACCTGATGGGCGTACTGACAGAACTGCGCAAACTGGCGGTCGCCCAGGCCCAGCACCGCAAAGGGCAGGCCGGGCTTGAGGCCGGTTTTGGCCATCCGCGCCAGGAACTGCGAAGCCGAGGCCGGCGCATCGCCGTCACCGTGGGTCGCGGTGAGGATGAACACCCGTTGGGCATTGCGGTAATCGCCCACCCATTCATTCATCGCCGCGCTATGCACCTGATGGCCATTCTGGTGCAAGGCGTCGTGCAAGGTTTTGGCAAAACCCCAGGTGCTGTTGTTTTCACTGCCCACCAGAATCACGCTGTCGGCGGAGTGGGCAGGGCTGTTGTGGCGGATGTTCGGGCCAGCCTTGCGGCGGCGCCACCACAACAGGATGCCGGTCACGCTCATCAACGGCACGCAAAGGGCGCAGAGCCCCAGCGGCAGGCCCAGCCACCAGAGGCCTTCGCCGGTGTGCAGCTGATAGATCAATTCGTAGAGGTTGTGCATCGAGTCGTGGGCTTGATAGGACAACAAGGCGCCGCTGGCCTGATCCACGTAGCCGTCGCCCTGGGCCGTGCGCAGGGAAAACACATCGCGCGGGTTGCCGGGGCTCGGGTAGACCAGCTCGCGCAGGTCGTTCAGGTCGGTGGCCTGCAAGGCTTGCAGCTTCGCCACCGGCAAGGCCGGGCCGGTGCTGACGTGGGCGGGGAAGGCGGGTTCACTCTGACTGCCGTCGGCGATAAAACCAAAGGTGGTGGCGGACATGTAGAGCCCGCTCAATGCCGACAGCAGCAGCCCGAGCAAGGCCAGTCGCCCGACTTCAGCATGCCAGCGCTGGCTGAAAGTGCCCCGCAGTGGCCGCAGCAGGTTGCGCCAGCCACCCAGGCGCCGGGCCAGCAATAGCGCGCCGGACACCGACAGCATCAGCATGAACAGCGCGCCGACACCCGACACCCCATGGCCCGGGGTGCCAAGGAACAGCGAGCGGTGCAGGTCTTTCACCCAGCGGGAGAACGCGGATGGCTCGTAAGGGGCGAGGCCTTGGCCGGTCAATGGGTCGACCTTTTCCGCCCCGGCCTGGCCGTTCTGGTTGTAGTAGACGATCACCGTGCCGGACGCTGAGCGCTGGATCTGCTCCACGCCCGGAAAGTGGCTGGCAACGCGCCCGGCCAGTTGACCGACGTTGAGTTGTCCGGCAGGAGTGGACGTGCTGTACAGGCGTTCCAGCGCCGGGTCGACAGACAGGATCGCGCCGCTGATGGCCAATAACATGACCAACAGGGCGGCGATCAGGCCAGGAAGGGAATGGAACTGACGAAGCATGTTCAGCCTCCAGAGATGGCGGGTGCTACAGATCGTAAGTAAAGGAGTCGACGTAGGCACTGCCGGTCGCCGGCTTGCCTGCGCCCTTGGACGTCAGGGGCACGCTGACATCGGCGCGGGCGTCATGTTTGTCCTCGACGGCGCTGTCGATGCGAATCTGATACCCGGCATCAATCAGGGTGTCAGCCAGTTCGACGCTGACTTTGAGCGTGCGCCCACTGCCGACACTGGCGCCGCTAACCCCGTCAAACTCGCTCGGGTTCATCCCGCTGCCACGGGCCCAGTCGCCCAGGTGCTTGTAATATTTGGCCTTCTTGCCGGCCACCCAGAGGGTTTTCTGGTATTGGCCATTGGCGTCGGTGACGTAGATCGCCAGGTAGGCATCATTGCCGCTGTAGTCCTTGAGCTGTGTGGTCAAGGTCACTTCACGGGCCTGGGCCAGCCCCGGCAGGGCAATGGTGCCGACGAGGCAGGTTGCTGCGATGATCTTTTTCATGGCGGTGTCCTTTTGATCGTTAGGTCGAGAGCCTGGACCTGCTTGCTGACAGCAACCTGAAACGCAGGAAAAACTCATCGACAGGTGAGGCGTCATTCGGTGAGCGGGCTGCCGAGGTAGTCCCTGGCATCGCCGTCGTCCCGGAAATGGATCTCGAGTGTGTGCAGGCGCAGCGATGCCGGTGAGTAGCTGGCTTCGATGGCATTGCCTTTGCGGTCCAACCCCTTGAGCTCGTAACAACCGTCGTCGACCTTGATGCGCTGCACGCTCCAGCCGTACTGCCGCTCGACTTGCTGACGCAAGGTTTCGCGCGGTTGCCAGTCGCTCACCGGGTCACTGCAGTCGTCATCGGCTAGGGCGTAACCGCTGAGCAGCAGGCTCAACAGCGCGGCATTGGCAATAAAACCTGATTTCATGATCTGTCTCCTGCCGAGGTCGGCGTCTGTGGCATACCCTAAGGTGCATTCCTGACAACCAGCTGAATCTTCAGATTCACGTCAGGTAAGGCGATTAAGGTGCTGCATGACAACCATCACAGGAGGTGCCAGATGCGGGTTTTATTGGTCGAGGACGCACCAGGGTTGGGAGAGGCGGTGCGCGAACAGATCGCCGATGACGGCCACGCAGTCGATTGGGTGCAGCGCCTGGACCATGCGCGCAACAGCGTGCGCACCACGCCTTACGACCTGATCCTGCTGGACCTGATGCTCCCGGACGGTCGCGGACTGGATTTTTTGCGTCAGCAACGCTCGGCAGGGGATGTGACCCCGGTGATTATCCTGACCGCCCAGGATCAGATTTCCGATCGTATCGCTGGCCTCAACGCGGGCGCCGACGACTACCTGGTCAAACCGTTCGACCTGTTTGAACTCTCGGCCCGTGTGGCGGCGGTGGCCCGGCGTTATAGCGGCAACCCCAATCCGCAGATCAAGCTCGGTGATTTGCAGGTCGACATGAGTGCCCGTACGGTGCAGCGGGCCGGTGCGACGGTGGACCTCACGGCGCGGGAATGGGCGCTGTTCGAGGCGTTTGTGCAGCGCCCCAGCGCGCTGCTGTCCAAGTCGCAGCTAGAAGAACGGCTGTATGCCTTCGGCGCCGAAATCGAGAGCAATACCATCGAGGTCTATATCAGCCGTCTGCGTAAAAAACTCGGGCGCGACCTGATTGAAACCGTGCGCGGCATGGGCTATCGGTTGATGTCCGCATGAAGCCGTCGTCAAGCCTGCAAAAACGTCTCGGCCTGGGATTGACGTTGGGCACGACCTTACTTTGGCTGGCGGCGACCGTCGGCGCCTGGCTGGTGGTGCAACATGAATTGAACGAGGCGTTCGACAGCGCGCTGGAAGAGACCGCGCAGCGCATCCTGCCCCTGGCCGTGCTGGAAATCAGCAACCGGGAAAACCCCAGTGAGGCACAACATGTCGCCACCCTGAAAATGCACAAGGAATACCTGACGTATCTGGTGCGCGATGCCAAGGGCGAGATCCTGATGCAGTCCCACGACGCCAACCCGAAGATCTTCAACCAACAACCGGCCGAAGGCTTTTCAACCACTAAAAAATACCGTCTGTACGGCGCCAGTGCGCTGCGTGAGACGGTGTTTATCGAAATCGCCGAACCTCTGGAACATCGCCGTGAAGCCGCGCGGGAAGCGTTGCTTGCCTTGTTGTTGCCGTTATTGGCGCTGATTCCCATCAGCCTGTTTGGCACCTGGATGTTTGTGCGCATCAGCCTGCGCAGTGTATTGGCCTATCGTCGTGCCGTGGAGGCTCGCGGCGTGGGCGATCTGTCGCCGATCCACGTGGCGCGACTGCCGGCGGAAATCGCCCCGTTGGCCGAGGCGGTCAATCATCTGCTGGAGCGCTTGCGCAAGGCCTTGGAGACCGAGCGCAGCTTTACTGCCAACAGCGCCCATGAACTGCGCACGCCGCTGGCCGCGACCCTGGCGCAGATCCAGCGTTTGCATCACGAAGCGCCTGAAGGCCCGTTGCGGTTACGCGCGGCTAAAATCGAAACCTCGTTGCGCGAACTGACGCGGCTCTCGGAAAAACTCATGCAGCTGGCCAAGGCCGAGGGGGGAGGGCTGTTGTCCGAAACGCCCGAGGACCTCATTCCGTTGTTGGCCCATGTGGTCGATGAGTGGAACCACAACAGTGGGCACCGGATCGAGTTGCACCTGCCAACCCAGACGAGCGTGTACTCGACGATTGATCCGGATGCTTTCGCCATCCTGTTGCGCAACCTGATCGAGAACGCGCTCAAGTATGGCGCCGCGGATCAACCGGTCGAGGTCAGCCTTACCGACCAGGCGCTGCTGCGGGTGGTCAATGGTGGCCCGCCGGTGCCCGAGCCGGTGTTGCAGCGGCTCACCGAGCGCTTTGTGCGGGGCAACAGTGAAACCAGTGGTTCAGGGTTGGGGTTGGCGATTGCCAAAACCATTGTGCAGGGCGTCAACGCGAAAATACGGCTGGTATCGCCGGCGACAGGTCGAACGGATGGATTCGAAGTCTGCGTCTGGTTTGCGCTCGCGTCGACGGTCGAAGGCTGAGGGCGGTGCCAGATATTGACGTTAACTTGCTGTCCGGAGTCTCGATAAAGGGCTGGAGCGTTATGGCTACGCTTGATGTCAGCCAACATCAGACCGACAATCCTGAGTGAGCGTGTGATGCGAACCGACAGGCGTGATCGCCTGAGGAGGTTTTCAAATGAGTCCCTCATCGCCCACCCTCCTGCAGGACCGGGCCGCCGCCGGTCGACGTCTGGTGGAGCCGTTACTCAAATACGCGCATCGACCCGATGTCATCGTCCTTGCCTTGCCCCGAGGCGGTGTGCCGGTGGCCTATGAAGTGGCCACGGCCCTGGACGTTCGTCTGGACCTGATGCTGGTCCGCAAGTTGGGCGTTCCCTCTCATCAAGAGTTCGCCATGGGCGCCATCGCCAGCGGCGGCATACAAATCCTCAATGAACATGCGCTGCGGGTTCACCCGATTGACCCGGCCACGTTCGATGACGTGGTCGCACGGGAAACCCGCGAGCTGCTACGCCGCGAGCAGATTTACCGGGGAACGCGCGCGCCTGTGCAACTCAAGGATCAGGTGGTGATCCTGATCGACGACGGCCTGGCGACAGGCGCCTCGATGATGGCGGCGATCCACGCGGTGCGTGCGCACGCGCCGTCTCGCATCGTCGTCGCCGTGCCGGTGGCGCCGATTGAGACCGCGGAGGCGCTGCGCAGCGAGGTGGATGAGTTGATATGCCCGCTCATTCCCGACTGGATGATGTCGATCAGCCGTTGGTACATGGACTTTACCCAGACCTCGGATGCCGAGGTCATCAAGCTGTTGCAGCGGGCCTGGCTGCGGGAGTCCAGCGCCGCTCAGCACTGGTGACTCAAGAGGGATGCGACGTGTTCAGCCAGTCTTGAAACCGGGTCGCTCCGACAATGGGGCTATCGCCTGGCGTGAGGGACTTGTCATTGATCGATGCGCCGAAGTAAGGAACCGTGTCATCCGAAACGGCTTCGCGCGGGTCCTTGGTGTGTTTCAGGTACTCACTCACGAACTCGACAATGGGTCGGCGATCCGGCCCGGCCACTTCCACGGTCTGATTGATCGGCGCTTTTTGAGCGATAGCCGTCAGTGCGGCCGCGACATCGACCGAGGCCACCGGTTGCAGGGCTGCGGACGTTAAATGGATGGTGTTGCCGTCCTCGCGACCCGAGTAAGCAATGGCACCAATGAACTCGAAGAACTGCGTGGCCCGCAAGATGGTGTAGGGAATGCCCGAGGCCTTGATGAGTTTTTCCTGGGCCATTTTGGCCCGGAAGTAACCACTGTCGAGCATCCGTTCGGTGCCCACGACGGACAGGGTGACATGGTGTTTGGTGCCGGCTACCTTCTCGGCAGCGAACAGGTTATGCCCGGCGGTCTCAAAGAAATGCAACGCCGCGTGATCCTCGAATGAGGGGGAGTTGGCCACGTCGACCACCACGTCGGCGCCCTTGAGCGCGTCCGCCAGGCCTTCGCCGGTGATGACGTTGATGCCGGAACTCGGTGACGCTGATATGACTTCATGCCCCAGATCCTGGAGGTTCTTGCAGACTTTGCTGCCGATCAGCCCGCTTCCTCCGATGATGACGAATTTCATGGCCGGTCTCCCGATGCGGTGAGTTGGGACAATAATTAAACACCCTGGCAGCGGCCATATCGGAAGGCCATTGGCGTGGGCCGACAGGTGGTCGGAAGTCTGAGCGGCAGGTGGAATTAACGGCGTTTGTTTGCTTTAGTCCACCTATCGCCGGTTCACGTGTGCAGCGCCTCAGCTCAAGACGGGAGCCCGACCGGAGAATCCCATGAAACATCGATTCCCGACCTGCTACGTGCTGGTGGCCGCCCTTGCATTCGCCGCGTTGCCTTGCGTCCAGGCGGCCGAATACACGCAGGTCAATGAAACCGCCAGCACGATCTCCTTCACGTATAAACAGTTCTCCTCGCAGGTATACGGCACGTTCGGCAAGTTCGAGGCCACGCTTGATTTCGACACGGCGAAGCCGTCAGCAGCCCACGCCGCGCTCACCATCCAGCTCGACAGCATCGATGCCGGAAGCAGCGACGCCAACAGCGAACTGAAAAAACCAGCCTGGTTCGACACGGCAACGTATCCAGTGGCGACGTTTGTGTCGACCGGCGTGAAAGTACTGGGCAACAACCGTTACTCGATCACCGGCAAGCTCACGCTCAGGGGGATCACGCACGTAGTGGAGGTACCGGTCCTCCTGAAGTCCGTGAATGCCATCGGGATTTTCGATGGCCAGTTAACGCTCAAGCGCAGCGACTTCAAAATCGGTGAAGGTGAATGGGCCGACGGTGTCGTCTCCGACAAGATCAATATCCGGTTTCGGATGGTTGCGCCGCAGCGGTAACTCGGTCAGGCGCGCATGGCGTCGGTTATGATAGGCACGCCCGCGAACATACCCTTCACGTCCGCCCCGGAATCAGAGCCACGAATGCCCCAGATCACCCATTTCAAAACCCCGTGCCCCGAGCACATCAATAGCCAGATCCTGCAGATGGTGGTCGATTACCTGACCGACATCAGCATGGTCGCTATCGCGCCAAGCAACCTGTTGTACAACGTGTACCAGTACGCGATCGGCTACGAGGTTCACCTCTATCTGGAGGCGTTGAACAGGGCGAAAGGGATTGCGGTGGAGTTGCTCGTCGCGACCGACGAAGACGACCCCGAGAAGGTCGTCGGCTTCTTGCTGTACCTGCCGGTCAAGGACGATCCCGATGCATGCGGTGTCGCGTATATGGCGGTGAGTGCCAGCCATCGACGCCAAGGTATTGCCCGGCGGATGCTGCAGGAAATGGTCGGCCGCTACCCACATGCCGAGCTGACGTGCGCGGTGGCCAAGGTTCCGTATTTTGAGGCAATGGGGTTTCAGGTGCTGGGCGTGCGCGCTACTCAAGTGCTGATGAACACCCGTGACCACAGCACCGATGGCTTGATGGCCGTGCTGGACGTGGCATCGATCTACAGCTCGCTCGAGGTGCGACAGATTCATACGTACCTGCTGCAAAAACACGGCAAGCGGGCCATGCTCGATGCGGAAAAACAGCGTGACCGACACCTGGACCAGATGACGCGCAAGGCGAGTGAGTTTGTGCGGGAGCGACTCGGTGAAGGTGCGGTGCCAGTTCCTTCCCCTCGGCTGCGGTTGGTCTAGTCGCTTCGACTCAACGCAAAAAAAGCCCTTGGTGCGGACAACGCGCCAAGGGCTTTTTTGTGTCTGGATTTCGTGCAGATAAAAAAAGAGCCTCAAAGCTCTTTGATGGGGAGGAAGTAGAGCCCTCGAGGCTCAAGATGCGCATGAAACAAGTGGTGAGCTTGGTAGTGGTTCATTTCACTCACCACTTACGCAACGGCTTGAGCAAACAAGCGGCTGCGTAGAATTATCGTAGAAAGTTGGGGGCTGGCACTCAAGTACCGCTAGTCGAATCCCCTGGCCAACCCGCCCGACGCAAGGCGTTGAGCAGCGTCCCGGCGTCCAGTCCCGGCACCGCATGCCCGTTGCCTTCGGCGGTGTCGGAGGCCAGCAAGGCATTGATGATCGCTTCCTCCACCGCTTCGGTGGCGGCCAGGAACAACTCGCTGATGTGGTCGTTGTTGACCATGCTCAGGTTGTCGGTGGTCGGCGCACGCTTGCTCTCGTAAGCGGCGGGAGGCACATCGTTGCCGGTGGCGAAGGCGATGAAGATGTCACCGCTGTGGTCTTCATTGCCGCCGCCGGTGCGGGCCAGGCCGAGGCTGGCGCGCTGCGCGAGGCGCGTGCACTGGTGTGGCAGCAACGGTGCATCGGTGGCCAGGCAGACGACAATCGAGCCCATGCCCGGATGCGGCAAGGACGCCTTGAGGAACGGTGAGTCGGCCTGTTCCATATAGCGCCCGACCGGGTAACCGTCGACGCGCAGTTCGTTGCGGATGCCATGGTTGGCCTGGACGATGGCGCCGACGGTCCAGCCGCCCTGAGCACTGTTCAGACGTCGCGAAGCGGTGCCGATCCCGCCCTTGAATTCGTGGCAGATCATGCCGCTGCCGCCGCCGACGGCGCCTTCGATCACCGGACCACCCACCGCCGTGCGCAGGGCTTCGGCCACATGTTCGACCTTCACGTGGAAACCGTTGATGTCGTTGAGCAGACCGTCGAAGGTCTCCAGCACCACCGGCATGTTCCAGTAGAGTCGCCCGTCATCGGGTTGCTGTTCACGGTCCAGCACAACCAGCGCATCGCGCACCACGCCCAGGCTGTGGGTGTTGGTGAAGGCGATCGGGCTGGTCAGCAGGCCGGCCTCGCGAATCCACTCCAGACCCGTGGCGTCGCCATTGCCATTGAGCACATGGACGCCGGCAAAGCACGGTTGCAGGCTGGTGGAACCGGCACGCGGTTCGATCACAGTGACGCCGGTCAGAATGTCGCGGCCGTTGGCGGTGCGTCCTCGCACATTGCTGTGGCCGACCCGTACGCCGGGCACATCGGTGATGGCGTTGAGCGGGCCGGGTTGCAGTTGGCCGAACTGGATGTTCAGGTCGCGGGCACGTGGTTTCATCGTTTCTCTCATCTTCAATTCATTCAAAAAAATTATTGGCTAACGCAATCCCTGTAGCAGCTGTCGAGCTTGCGAGGCTGCGTTCGGCTGCGCAGCAGTCGTAAATCTGAGTACGCGGTGCTTCAGGGGGATCGCGTTAACCTGATTTACGCCTGCTTCGCAGCCGAACGCAGGCTTCGCCAGCTGCTACAGATCCCATCGGGTTCACTGACCGTTTTTGACTTTGCTCCAGATCCGCGTGCGCACGCGCTCGGTGGCGGGCGGCAGGGGTTGGAGGGTGAATAACGTGGCCATGGCTTCGGCGGACGGATACACGGCAGGGTTGTTGCGGGTCGCTTCGGCCACCAGCGGTGTCGCGCTGCGGTTGCCGTTGGGGTAGGACAGGTGGTCGCTGACGGGGGCGATGACTTCGGGGCGCATCAGGTAGTCGATAAAGGCCAAACCCTGTTCCGGGTGCGGCGCGTCCTTGAGCAACACCAGTGTGTCGAACCACACCGGCGCGCCTTCTTTCGGCAGGCTGTAGGCGATCTTCACGCCGTTGTTCGCCTGCTGGGCAGTGTTCTTGGCTTCCAGCATCGCGCCGGACCAACCCACCGCCACGCAGATGTTGCCGTTGGCCAGGTCGCTGATGAACTTGGACGAGTTGAAGTAGGCAATGTGCGGACGCAGCTTGAGCAGCAGTGCTTCGGCCTTTTTGTAGTCCTCGGGGTTGGTGCTGTTGGGTGGCAGGCCGAGGTAGTGCAGGGCGACCGGCAGCATCTCGGCCGGCGAGTCGAGCATGGCCACGCCGCACTGGCCGAGTTTGGCCAGGTTTTCTTCGTTGAACACCAGGTCCCAGGAATCCACCGGCGCCTTGTCACCCAGCGCGGCGCGGACCTTGTCGATGTTGTAGCCGATGCCATTGGTGCCCCACAGATATGGCACGGCGTACTGGTTGCCCGGGTCGTTGTTGGCCAGTTTTGCCAACAGGTCGGCGTCCATGTTTTTGAAGTCCGGCATCTGCGCGTGGGGCAGAGGCGCAAGGGCACCGGCCTTGATCAGGGTCGGCAAGCTGAAGTTGCTGGCCACCACCACGTCGTATCCGCTGCGGCTGGTGAGCAATTTGCCCTCCAGTACTTCGGCACTGTCGAAGGTGTCGTAAACCGGTGCAATTCCGGTGTCACGCTTGAAATCCTGCAGGGTCGTGGGACCAATGTAGTCGTACCAGTTGTACACGTGAACCGTCGGGCCGTCGGCGGCAACCGCCGATAGCGAGACCGACAAGCAGGCGCCCAGTCCAAGATTGATATACGAGCGATGACGACTCATGATGCGGCACTCCTGGCCTGCTGCAGGCCGGTGATGATCAGGTGCTTGCAGCGTATCGATCGGGAGTGGACTCACCCATTCCCATCATGGGTTACTCGAAAGGGGTAGGGCGTGGACGCGTTGTTGAAAGAGTTACCGATGCACCAAGGGCTGGCGCGGGTATTTGGTGCCTTGGGGCAGGACGGATTCTGGCGTGCGCTGGTCGACACTCTGCGGCTGCTGGTGCCGATGGACAACGCGTTGGTCGCGGTAATGCGGGCCGGGCGGGTGCCGCGTCTGCTGATCGACTTCGACTCAAAGGGCGGTGCTGCCGAGCAAGAAGAACTGGCCGATTACAGCGCTGGCATGTACTTGCTCGACCCGTTTTATCAGGCCGCTTGTGCGGGCATCGCCGACGGCTTGCACAGCCTCGAATCGGTGGCCCCCGACCAGTTCCAGCAGAGCGAGTACTACCTGAGCTACTTCCGCACCGTGGTGGGCGGTGACGAGTTGCAGTTCATGGTCAACGTCGAGGGCGCCGTGCTCGGTTTGTCGTTGGGACGCTCGACGCGATTCACGCTTGAGGAACAGGGTCGTCTGCTTTGCGTGCGCGATTGGATACTGGCGGCGATGCGCCGTCACCTGCAATTGATGCCGCCGGAAGGACCGGCAACCGAGGCGGTGGCCGGGGATCTGGCGACCCTGCTGGATCGCTTCGACGCGCGTCTGTCAGTGCGGGAAATCGAAACGGCGCGCCTGATTCTTCAGGGCTTCTCAAGCAAGGCCATCGCCCAGCAGATGGGCATTTCCCCGGAGACGGTGAAGGTGCACCGGCGCAATCTCTATCACAAGCTCAATGTGAATGGGCATGGTGAGTTGTTTGCTTTGGTGTTGCAGCCGCGCTGAGATCAACATCAAAAGATCGCAGGCTTCGCCAGCTCCTACGTTGGGATGGCGTACACCCTGTAGGAGCTGGCGAAGCCTGCGATCTTTTGATCTTCAGCTAACCCAGCCTGAACACCAACGCCTTCAACCCGCATTCAACATCGGCATCGGGAAACTCCGGCGGATTGTCCAGCCGTTGCTCGAAACGCAGGCTCGGTGCTTCGCGGGTGACGCCGTCGATGAGGAAGTCCGCACCGAACGCCGGATCGTTCATGCACGCCAGCACCGTGCCCTGGGGGCTGAGCAATTCCGGCAGTCGGCGCAGCACGCGCTGGTAGTCCTTGGTCAGCAGAAAACTGCCTTTCTGAAAGGACGGTGGGTCGATGATCACCAGGTCGTAAGGGCCCTTGCCGATCACCTTGCCCCAGGATTTGAACAGGTCATGACCGAGGAACGTCACCTTGCTCAGGTCGTGGCCGTTGAGCCGGTGATTATCGCGACCACGGCTCAGGGCCGGGCTGGACATGTCCAGATTGACCACGTGCGTCGCACCCCCTTCGATGGCCGCTACCGAGAATCCGCAGGTGTAGGCGAACAGATTCAGCACACGCTTGCCTTGGGCATTGGCCCGCACCCAGTCGCGGCCGTAACGCATGTCGAGGAACAGGCCCGTGTTCTGCTTGCGGCCCAGGTCCACCCGGTAATGCAGGCCGCCCTCAGTGATCGTCATCTCGTCGATCGCGTCCCCCAATAGCCACTCGGTGGTGCTTTGCAGCAGGTAGCGATGTTGCAGCAAGAGTGTCTGCGCGCCGGATTGCGTCCATGCAGGCGATTGCGTGAGGCCCATCAGCGTCTGTTTCAACGCTTCCAGCTGCGACGCTTCGGGTTCCTTGAACAGCGACACCAGCACCACGCCCTGCAACCAGTCGACCGTCAATTGCTCCAGCCCCGGCCAGCACCGGCCACGGCCGTGGAACAGCCGACGGGTTTCGGCGGGGGCAGTGGCCAGTGCTGTCAGCAGATGGTCGTGGAGGGTGGAGAGAGCGTCAGCGTTCATCGGGCAGGGCCAGCAATTTGTTGGGGCGGCATTTTAACCACAATTGAGCCAAGGGCGGACCACGCAAAAAAACTGTGGGAGCGAGCCGGCTCCGGGCGGCGTTCCGACGATGGCGGCATTAGATTCAACATACATGTTGACTGACCCACCGCCATCGCGAGCAGTCTCGCTCCCACAGGTTATATGGGGGGGGAGTTATCACGATTAATTTAACTTTACGTGAGGATTTGGCGATCTGTCGGCTCGCATACTCGGCTCCAACGATCAACCGCCGGGAGCCCATCATGTCGCAGTTACCTGCTTCACCCGCCGTCAGCAGCCATCCCCGCTGGCTACGGCTGACCCATTGGCTGAACGCCCTGGCGGTATTGGTCATGGTGACCAGCGGTTGGCGAATCTATAACGCTTCCCCGCTTTACGATTTCAGTTTTCCCAAAACGATCACTTTGGGTGGCTGGCTCGGTGGCGCGTTGCAATGGCATTTCGCGGCGATGTGGTTTCTGGCCGTCAACGGTCTTGTCTACCTGATCATCAACCTCGTCAGTGGTCGTCTGAAACGGCGCTTTTTCCCGGTTTCACCCAAAGGGGTTTTGCATGACCTGTGGGCGGCACTGCGGGGCCGATTGGGGCATGCCGATCTGAGTCATTACAACCAGGTGCAACGGGTGGCGTACCTGTTCGTGATGGTCGACATCACGCTGCTGGTGATGTCCGGGCTGGTGTTGTGGAAGTCCGTCCAGTTTCCGCTGTTGCGTGAACTGCTGGGTGGTTACGAAGGCGCGCGGCACGTGCACTTCATCGCGATGTCGCTGTTGGTGGCCTTTGTCGCGGTTCATCTGGTGATGGTCGCGCTGGTTCCCAAAACGTTGTGGGCCATGATTGTCGGTCGCAAGGAGGTCGTATGAAAAAGCGCATTCAAGGCTCAGGGCTGGACGAGTCGTCCATCCTGACAGACGCCAGAAAGATCCTTGCACCACAGATCGAGGACCGCTCACGACGCTCGTTCCTGATGCGCGGCCTGACCCTCGGCGGCGTGGCCATGTTGTCCGGCTGCAACCTCACCGACAACGAGAGCGTCGAAACCGCGTTGTCCTCCATGTCCCGGTTCAACGATCGGGTGCAGGGCTGGTTGTTCAACCCCAATGCCCTGGCGCCAACCTATCCCGAGTCAATGATCACCCGGCCGTTTCCGTTCAATGCCTTCTACGGCATCGACGAGGCGCCGACGGTGGAGGAAGAAAGTTACCGACTGGAAGTGACCGGCATGGTCGCCGACAAGCGCAGCTGGCGCCTGGAAGAACTGCGCGCCATGGCCCAGACCGAACAGATCACCCGGCACATCTGCGTCGAAGGCTGGAGCGCGATCGGACGCTGGGGCGGCGTGCGGTTCAGCGACTTCCTGAAGCGGGTCGGTGCCGACACGGATGCCAAGTATGTCGGCTTCAAATGCGCGGACGACTACTACACCAGCATCGACATGGCCACCGCGCTGCATTCGCAAACCTTGCTGACGCTGACCTATGACGGCGCGGTGCTGCCTCGCCAGTACGGCTTCCCGATGAAGCTGCGCATGCCCACCAAGCTGGGCTACAAGAATCCCAAACATATTCAGGCGCTTTTCGTCACCAACACCTATCCGGGTGGCTACTGGGAAGATCAGGGCTACAACTGGTTCGGTGGCAGCTGATGGCGCCTGGCTACTTCACTGCGCAGTGCTCGCTGCGCTCATTCGCAACCTGTGCTTCAAGGAGTTTCATCATGAAAAAGTTAGCGACCACCGTACTGTCCATGTGCCTGGCGTTTGGCGCCGCTGGCGTGTTTGCCGCCGATGCAACAACCAATAACGGAATGAGCAACGACAGCATGAGCAAGGATTCAATGTCTAAAGACGCCATGCACAAAGACACGATGAAAAAGGACGCCATGTCCAAGGATTCCATGAGCAAGGACGCGATGAAGAAAGACACTATGTCCAAGGACGCCATGAGCAAGGACGGAATGAAGAAGGATGCGATGTCCAAGGACACCATGAAAAAAGACGCTCCGTCGTACTGATCCGCACACCCTTCTTTCGAGGCCAGACACTGGTTTACAGGCGCCCATACAGCGCTGTATGGCGCCTGATTCATCGCCCGACTGCATCAAAAATGAATTTCCGCGAAGTCCGCTGCTCATACCTGATAGGTAGCGGATTTGAGCCCGCGAAATCATTTATACGATCAGGGAGCGGCAAAGTCATGTGTCCAGTATCGACGGCAGGCGATCACCTTCCTGGCGGGTTGATTCTTGTGGTTGAGGACGACCCGCTGATCCTGGAGTTTCTCTGCGAAATTCTTCAGGAGGAAGGCTTTGTGGTTGAACCGCATGTCAGCGCAGACGCCGCATCGGAATATCTGGAACAGCACGCCAACGAGGTGGTGCTGTTGCTCACGGACATCACCATGCCAGGCAAACGCAATGGCGCGGACCTGGCCAACGAGTTCGGCGACCGCTGGCCGGACAAACCGATCATGATCATGTCCGGTTTTGAAACACCGGAAAGCGCCGGGGTCAGGCATGCGGTTTCGTTCATCAAGAAACCGTGGGCGCTTGGGCAGTTGCTGGACTGTGTGGAAGGTGCCTTGAAGTCGAAACGTACCCTGTAGAACCTGCGGCAGCTCCGGGGACATTCGGAGTGTTTGCGAGCCTGCCACAATGTGCCTTGTGGTGGGCCTATACTTCAAGAGTCGGCACACTCGTCGTGTTTGATGTCTGGGGTGGCGCGTCGAGTGATCGTTCACGCAGGCCTCAGCCTGCCTTCGTCGTAGGGAGGAGAAGATCATGGCGCGTAAATACATCGACTGCCGCGAGTTTCCAAGCGATGCCAAATGCTCGGTCGCACTGTCCGCAGACTCTGAAAACGAACTGCTCGAAGCCGCCGCACAGCATGCGGTCAGTGTTCACAAGCACACCGACTCACCGGAACTGCGCGCTCAACTGAAGACGATGTTTCACGACGGCACCCCGCCTGTTGAAGCACCGCGTCCCGCTTAGCAAGGAGATCCTCTTCAGGAGTTGCCGAAGGCGCGGGTCGCGTTCGGCAGCTCCTCGCAAATGCTACATTGCTCGGCGAACCCGCCTGGCACTTGCGAGAGGAAGCTCCCCCTTGTCTGCTCAAGAATCCGTCTTCAACACCCCGTACCGCGCTTTTCTGTTTGATATGGACGGTACCGTCCTCAATTCCATCGCCGCTGCCGAGCGGATCTGGGCGGCCTGGGCCTTGCGCCATGGCGTCGATGTTGACTCATTCCTGCCCACCATCCATGGCGTTCGCGCCATCGACACCATCAATCGTCTGGCGTTGCCCGGGGTAGATGCCGAGGCTGAAGCGGCGTTCATTACCGAGGCGGAAATCGAGGATGTCGAGGGGATCATTGAGGTGCCTGGCGCGGCGAACTTCCTGAAGTCGCTGCCCGTCAATCAGTGGGCGATCGTCACCTCGGCGCCGAAGGCATTGGCGTTGCGGCGGATGGCCGCGGCGGGCATTCCAGAGCCTTTGGTGATGGTCACTGCCGAAGACGTCAGTGCCGGAAAACCTGATCCCGCGGGCTATCGACTGGCGGCCAAGCGATTGGGCGTTGAACCGGCCGATTGCCTGATTTTTGAAGACGCCACCGTGGGCATTCTCGCGGCCGAGGCGGCGGGCGCGGGCCTGATCGTGGTGACCGCGACCCACGACCATCCGCTCCAGACTCCGCATGCCACATTAGCCAGCTACAACTCGGTCGAGGCCCGCACAGATGCCGACGGTCTCATCCGCCTAACGAAGATCTAATGTGGGAGCGAGCCTGCTCGCGATGGCGGAGTGTCATTCAAAATAAATGTTGAATGTCAGGCCCCCATCGCGAGCAGTCGCTCCCACATTAGGGTTGTGTTGTTTCAGTAAACCCCGGGAATCAACCGCCAACTGCGGGTGCAATAAGCCTCGTATTCGCTGCCGAACTGCGTCCTTAACAGCGCTTCTTCGGCGTGAATGCGGGCGATCAGCGGGATCAGCGTCACCGCGGCCAGCAACAGGCCAACGCCGGAACGAAAGGCCAGTGCCCAGCCCACGGCAGTGACCATCAGCCCCAGATAACTGGGGTTGCGCAAGGTGCGATAAATCCCGTCGGTGACCAGCGTGTGCCCCGGCTGAATCGCCACCAGTCCACTGAAACGCTTGCCCAGCACAAACACCGGCCACAGCCGCAGCGTGCCGCCGATGATGAACAGCAACGCCCCGAGCCAGCGCACGCCTTCGCCACCAAAGGTCCAGAAATCGATCCGGTCGGTATAGGCCGGCAGGTACCCGCTCAATAAACCGATCACCCCGAACGCCGGCAGTACCCAACGATTGGCCCGGTCTTCACGTTCGCCGGAACTCAGGTTGACCTCAGTGAACAAGGACGCGATGGCCATCACCAAAGTGGCAAGCACAACGACCACCAGCGGTGCATGAGAGAAAAACGCTGAGAGTCCGCCAAGCCCCCACACCGCGAGCCCAAGGTAGGCGAGGGTGGAAACAACGGCGAAAAACGCCAGTTTGGCCGAGATTTTCATCTACACCTCCACAAACGGACCTGACACCGTTCAGTGTAGGAGCTGCCGCAGGCTGCGATCTTTTGATCTTGAGCGGTATTGAGGACAGCCAAGATCAAAAGATCGTCCGAACGCGGCCCGAACCTGCGGCAGCTCCTACGTGGCGGTGTCGGCCCTGGCATTGCGCCGAATCACCTGCGGCGGCTGCCCGAACGCCCGAAGGAAGGCTTCGCGCATGCGGCGGCAGTCGCTGAAGCCGGACTCTTCGGCGATCTGGTCGAGGGTCAGGCGCCCGCGTTCCAGCATCTGCCGCGCGGCTTCCAGGCGCAGGTTCTCGATGGCTTTGGCCGGTGATTGACCGGTTTCCGCCCGAAAAGCCCGGCTGAACTGCCGAGGGCTGAGGCGTGCGACGTCCGCCAGTTGCTCCACCGACAACGTCTCGGTGAGGTGTTCTCGCGCATAGCCAAGGACGGTTTGAATCCGGTCAGATTTCGCTTCCAGTTCCAACAGCGCCGAGTGTTGCGACTGGCCGCCCGCGCGGCGGTGGTACATCACCAGTTTCTGCGCCACGGAACGGGCCAGTGCGGCGCCGTGATCCTTTTCGACCATGGCCAGCGCCAGGTCGATGCCGGCGGTCATCCCGGCGGAGGTCCAGATCGAACCGTCGACGACGTAGATGCGGTCTTCTTCGACCTTGATCGACGGAAACCGCGCTTGCAGTTCCCGTGCATAAGCCCAGTGGGTGGTGGCCCGCCGTCCGTCGAGCAAACCGGCCTGGGCCAGGACGAACGCCCCGGAGCAGATCGACGCCGTGCGCCGCGCGGTTTTAACGTTGGCGCGCAGGTAGTTAAGTACGCCCTCGGGTGCCTGCGCGAGGATGGCATCGCCGCCCACCACAATCACCGTATCAAACACCCGCTCATCAAACGCCTCGGTGCCGACGCTCAGCCCACCGGAAGCGCGCAATGTTCGGCCGTCTTCGGACAGAACGCTGACGTCATAAAGCGCCTCGCCAGCGCTGAAGTTGGCGTACTCGAACACCGGCATGGCCGCCAGTGCCATGGACTGGAAACCTTCAAAAACCACAAACGCCACGGAAGTCATTGAAGTGTCCTCAAAAGGTAATGTCCGAAAAACGTACTTTAAACGTCATTTGAGACGGGCGTTAGACCTTTTATAACGGTTCACATCCGGCGACGTTATCGCCTCAATGTGAAGGAAATCGACATGGCCCTCTCATCCAAAGGTACCGCACTGATCACGGGCGCCTCTTCAGGCATCGGCGCGGTGTATGCCGACCGTCTCGCCCGGCAAGGCTACGACTTGATTCTGGTCGCCCGCAGCCAGGCAAAACTGAACGCCCAGGCCAACCACCTGAGTAACGAAACCGGCCGTGCCGTGGAAGTGGTCGTCGCCGATTTGAAAGACAAGGCCGACGTGCGGCGGGTCGAAGAAATTCTACGCTCCGACGCCAGTATCACCTTGTTGGTCAACAACGCCGGGGTCGGCGCTGTCATGCCGCTGCTCGGCAGCCCTGTGGATGACATGGAAGACATGATCACCCTAAACGTGACCGCTTTGATGCGTCTGGCTTACGCGGTGGTGCCAGGCTTCGTCGCTCGCGGCACCGGGACGGTGATCAATATCTCCTCGATCGTTGCCATCGCCCCGGAAATTCTCAACGGCGTGTATGGCGGGACCAAGGCGTTTGTCCTCGGCCTGAGCCAATCGATGCACCACGAGCTGGCCGACAAAGGCCTTCGCATCCAGGCCGTGCTGCCCGGTGCCACCGCCACCGACTTCTGGAGCGAGGCCGGCAACCCGGTGGAAAACCTGCCGCAAGAGATCGTGATGTCTGCCCAGGACATGGTCGACGCTGCGTTGACGGGCCTGGCACAAGGCGAAGTGGTGACCATTCCGGGCCTGCACCAAGGCGACCAGTGGGACACCTACGAAGCCCAGCGCCAGACGCTTTCAGGCTTGTTCGGCCATTCCACGGCAGCACCGCGTTATCGCTGAAGCGGTAGCCGCCGGGCAGGGTGAACTAAGCTTGGATAAGGACCGTTCACCCTTTAAGGAGCTCCACCATGCTTCACATCAGAACACCGTTGATCCTGCACCCGGGCCTGTCAACGCCGGCCCGGCGGATCTGGCTCAAGCTGGAAAACCTGCAACCCAGCGGTTCGTTCAAATTGCGTGGCATGGGTCTTTTGTGCAGTCAGGCAAAAGCGCAGGGCAAACGCAAAGTCGTCTGTCCTTCCGGCGGCAATGCCGGGTTCGCCACCGCCGTTGCTGCCGCCAGCCTGGGGTTGAAAGCCTGCATTGTAGTGCCGCACACCACACCGGAAACCACCCGCGCGCGGATCAGGAAAACCGGTGCCGAGGTGATCGTCCATGGCAAGGTCTGGGACGATGCGAATCAACGGGCGAAGGAACTCTCGCAAGGCGCGGACACTGAATACGTGCCGGCCTTCGATCATCCCGTATTGTGGGAAGGGCACAGCACGATAGTCGATGAAATCCTCGAAGATTGTCCTCAGGTCGATGCAGTGGTGACGTCGGTAGGGGGTGGTGGTTTGCTGGCGGGTATTCTCACCGGGTTGATTCGCCATGACCGCATGGACTGCCGGATCATTGCCTGCGAAACCCAGGGGGCAGCCTCTTTTGCGGCCGCGGTCGCTGCCGGGCATCCGGTCAGACTGCCGCGGATCGACACCGTTGCCACTTCGCTTGGCGCTGCTCAGGTAGCCGCCTGGCCGGTGCAGCACATCCTCGATTTCCCGCACGAATGTGTCGTGCTCAGCGATGACGAGGCGATCATGGGCGTGGTTCGTTACGCCAACGACCTGCGTCAGTTGGTCGAGCCGGCGTGTGGTGTTTCGTTGGCGATTGGCTACCTGGACCATCCGGCGATTGCCGAGGCCCATGATGTGGTGATTGTGGTGTGCGGCGGCGTGAGCATCAGCGCGCAATTGGTGGCAGGTTGGGCGCGTTTATCCGGCGCTGAAGCAAGGTAGGGCTGCAAACGCTATCCGGGTGTCCGAGCCCCACCGCTACTTTTTCAGCCTTCATTGCCCTGCAGCAGCGCCATCCTGGACGAGGATCGCTCTGGCCAGATCTTCGTCGCTGGCGTTGAGGCCGGGATTGTCCTGACGAATCTGTTTTAAGACCGACTCCAGATAAACCCCACGAATCGCACCGCCACTGGCAACGAAGCTGGAGGCGTCATCCCGGGCAGGAATCATGAGTTTGTGGTCCTTGAACGTTGAGTACAACGATGCGGAAACCCCGGCTGACGTGGCGACATCGCCCGCATCCACTTTGGCCATAGCGGAGCCGAAGGGTAAACACAGCAAAAGGGAAGAAATGATAATCAGACGGCGCATGACGGTGTCCTCTGCAAGCGTGAAGCAAAAAAAGGAAGTACCTCATCATTTAGGATGCGTGGCGGTCGTCAGGAGTTCCCTCTTGATGCGTGATCAGTCCAACGCCTGCGTCTGAAAAGGCTCAGCCCTTCGCAGCACACACGATGATCTCCACCAATAACTCTGGATCAGCCAGCTTGGCTTCGCCGCAAGACCAGGCATTGATCGGGATCGAGGTTGACCACAAATTCTGCGGCCACCCGAGATTCAATGTGGGAGCGAGCTTGCTCCGGGCGGCGATCCGACGATAGCGGTATGTCAGTTACATTGATGTTGAATGTGCAGACGCCTTCGCGAGCAAGCTCGCTCCCACAGAGAATTAGTTGGTCACACATCCAGCGTTCACCAGAGGCCCAATGCGGGAGCGAGCAAGCTTTGCTCCTACAGCAGCGGAATGCTGTAGCTCACGATCAAGCGATTCTGGTCCTGATCACGGGACGCCTCGCTGTTGGACTTGCCGTTACGCCATCCGAACCCGACACCTTTAAGCGAACCGGACTGAATCACGTAGTCCAGCGCAATGTCCCGCTCCCATTCCTTCTGGGTATCGCCAGAGGTCGTCTTGATGTCGTCCCCGCTGAGGTACATGACGGACGCTTTCAGTCCGGGCAACCCCATGGCGGCAAAGTCATAGGCGTATTGACCGAAGGCTGTGCGTTCGCCCGCACGGGTGAAGGTTTGAATCAGACGGTCGGTGTACAGGTAAACGCTGGAGCCGCCGGCGCCCTTGTTGGCCAGCCCGCCCTGATTGAGCTGCGTGAAGTTGCTGCCACTCGAAACGCTTTGATAGCCCGCTGTGAGGCCATGGCCACCCACCGTGTAAATCAGCGCGGCGCTCCAGGTTCGATTGTCGATCTCGCCATCATTGCCTTGGGTGTTGCCGCTGATTTTGTAGCCTGAAGTGCCCGAGCTGTTTTTACCGGATGAATCGGTCTTGAAGTAGCGCAAGTCGGTTTTCAGCGATTGACCTTCCGTGATCGCCAGCGTGTGGATCAGGCCGAAAAACTGCTGGGTGTAGTAGTTGTCGAGGTTGGCGTAGTAATACTGGGCCGTCAGGTCCTTGGTGACTTTCCAGTCGCCGCCGGCGAAGTCGAACGCGTTGCTTTCACGGGTGCCGCCCGTGGCGGCCAACCCCGTCTGATCGCTCGAGCCCCGACCGGTGGCGTGTTCGATTCGCCCTGCGGTGAAGGTCAAGTCCTTGAACTCGCCCGAGGTGATCTGGCCACCTTCGAAGGTCTGCGGCAGCAGGCGGCCGTCGTTGGATACGAGGATTGGAAGTTTGGGCATCAGTGTGCCCAGGCGCAGTTCGGTTTTTGAGACTTTGACTTTGCCGGTCAACCCCAACCGGCTCCATTCGTCGACGGCGCTGTTATCACTCTCGGAAGGAATCATGCTGCTGCCGACGTGCCGTCCCTTGCCGCTGTCCAGCGTAATACCCATCAGACCCAGCGCGTCGACGCCAAAACCAACCGTGCCGTCGGTGTAGCCCGACTTGTAGTCCAGCATGAAACCCTGTGCCCACTCTTCGGTTTTCGAAGGCGCGGCGGTGCCGTCACGGTTGTCGTTGTTGAAGTAGAAATTTCTCATCCCCAATGTCGCTTTGCTGTCACTCAGGAAGTCGGCGTGTGCCTGGGTGCTGAGTGCAATGGCACCCAATGCAAACGTCACCGCCGTTTTCTTGTTACTCATCTGAATCGCCCCTTTTTTTGTAGTTTGTATTTGGGAGGGTGGCTCCCGCAGTAGCGGGTGCCGGCAACGTTCGATGCCTGCGGGAGCGTTATTCGCCTGGCTTAAATACCCAACACGTTGGCGCCGATGCACGGGTCAATCCCGCGCTCCAGACGACGCTGGTACACGATCACTGTGATTTCCATCGAGCCGGTGGTGACGTCAAAGTCGAGGATGTGGCCGCCATAGGCTTGAAACGTGGCGTCACCGGCAACACCGTGCATATGGATCGAAGGCTGGTCGTTCTTCCAGGCCACGGAACCGGTGATGCTGGCCATCTCGACACTGTTCAAGGTCTTGGCGTCGAAGTCTTTCTTGTTCTTGTTCCAGAAACCGAACTTCACATTGCCGAAACCGATGCCGCTGATGGACGCGCTGGGGATTTTCTCGGCGATGGCCAGTTTGGTCAGTTCCTTGAAGGCGTTGTCGCCCATGCGCAGCACCATGAGATAGCCGGTGGGGGTTTTGGTGTAGCGCGGTGTCGTTTCAGTTACACATTGCATAGGGGCTGTCGTCGCGGCTGGAGCGGTTTCGGCAACGGCCAGTTGAGCGCCTGCGGTGTTGATCATCACGGCGGCGGTCACGGCCAGCATCAATTTGCAAAAACGGTGTTTCGGGTGAAGTTGAACGTGCATGAGACTTCCTCTGTTTTTGTTGTTGTGTGGGTGCAGCGGTTTTTCGGACGAGCGAATCCGACGCCTGTTGTTCAACAGGCGCGGAAGTTGTGCTGACAGTGGGTGTTAGTTGAAGCCGGGTGACTTACAGCGCATCACGACTGCTGACACCGTCCACCAGTCGGGCAATGCCCAGCGGGTTGGCGTCCTTCAGGGCGTCCGGCAGCAAACTGTCGGGGCAGTTCTGATAACAAACGGGACGCAGAAAACGATCAATCGCCAATGTTCCGACCGATGTACCGCGAGCATCCGAAGTTGCCGGGTACGGTCCGCCGTGAACCATCGCATCGCAGACTTCCACGCCGGTCGGATAACCGTTGAACAGCACGCGCCCGACTTTCTGTTCCAGCAGGGCCAGAACATCGCCCAGCGTGTCGGTTTCGGCGTCTTCGACAATCAGGGTCGCGGTCAACTGACCCCGCAAACCGTGCAGTGCCTGGATCAACTCGGCCTGGTCAGCGACTTCCACCACAATGGTGGTCGGGCCGAAGACTTCTTCCTGAAGCAACTCATCACCATTCATCAGCAGGCTGACATCGGCCTTGAACACTTGCGGCTGCGCCTGGTTGCCCTGTTGTGCGGCGCCGGCCAGGTGCGTCATGCTGGGGTGTGCGTGAAGATTGTCCAGACCGTGGCAATAGCTTTTCAGCGCGCCGACGTTGAGCATCGTTTGCGCGGATTGCTCGCCCATCAATCCGGTGAAACGTTCGAGGAAGGCAGTGAACTCTGGCGAACGAATGCCCAGTACCAAACCGGGATTGGTGCAGAACTGACCCGCACCCAGCACCACGGAAGCGCTCAGCTCGGCGGCGATCTTTTCACCGCGCGCCTTCAGTGCTTCCGGCATCAGCAAGACCGGGTTGATGCTGCTCATCTCGGCGAACACCGGAATCGGTTGCGGCCGTGCCGCTGCCATGTCACACAACGCCCGACCGCCACGCAATGACCCAGTGAAACCCACCGCCTGGATAGACGGGTGCTTGACCAATGCTTCACCGACGCTGCCGTAAAGCATGTTGAACACACCATCAGGCATTCCGGTTTTTCTGGCCGCGCGGTTGATCGCATCGGCGACGTAATCGGCGGTTGCCATGTGACCGCTGTGGGCCTTGAACACCACCGGGCAGCCCGCTGCGAGGGCAGAGGCGGTGTCGCCGCCGGCAGTCGAGAAGGCCAGCGGGAAGTTGCTGGCACCGAACACGGCGACCGGACCGAGCCCGGTGCGGTACTGGCGCAGGTCGGGGCGAGGTAACGGTTGGCGGTCGGGCAGCGCACGATCAATGCGGGCACCGTAGAAATCGCCGCGACGCAGCAGGGTGGCGAACAGACGCATCTGGCCGCTGGTGCGTGCCCGCTCACCTTGAATGCGGCCGGCGGGCAGGGCGGTTTCCCGGCACACCAGGGCGATGAACGAGTCGTCCAGGGCCTCAAGCTCAGTGGCAATAGCCTCCAAAAACTGAGCGCGTCGGGCGGATGAAAGAGTGCGAAAGATCGGGTAAGCCGTGGCCGCTGCTTCTGCCGCCGCATTCACTTCATCCACGGTCGCCTGATGGAAGCGATACGGCAGTGCTTCGCCGGTACTGGCGTCGTGGCTTTGCAAGGTGCTCGAGCCTTTAGCCGAACGAGCGCCAGCGATGTAGTTGTGGCCTGAAACTTCGAACATGGGAACTCCTGAAGGGCTGTTCAATGAGGGTCAAGTGAGCCGATAAATACGTCGGGCGTTGTCATGAAACAGGGCGAGCCGATCCGTGAGGGAGCGGTCGCTGACAATCGTTTTGAAGCCGTCGAAGATCTCGCTCATGCCGTTCACGACGCCGTCGACCGGGTAATTGCTGGCAAACGCACAGCGACTGACATCGACAATCGAAATTGCGTCGTTCACCACCGCGCGGTTCGACTCGACGGGCCAGGCCTTGCCGGGGATGCAAATGCCGGAAATCTTCAGGGCGACGTTCGGCTCCCGTGCCAGCAACGCGAGGTTTTTACGCCAGCCGGCCAACCCTGCTTCCGAACGATCAGATGGCAGCGCCGTGTGATTGACCACGATGGTCACGTCGGGAAAGTCCCTGGCCAGTTCGGCGGCTTCCGACAGATGCCACCAGGGTGCCTGCAACTCGAAATGCAGGCCGTTTTCAGCCAGTTGTGCGTAACCCTCGCGCCAACGAGGGTCGCGCATGGAGCCCGGCGCCACGAAATCTTCGCGCCATGCCTCAAGGGTGGTGACCGCAGGCTTGTGGCGCACGCCGCTTACCAACGGATGATCGCCGTACAGCCGCAAGAGGTCCGATGCGTCTTCACGATCAAGCCAGGCCTGCGCCACCATCGCCGCCAGGGTCGGTTCGTTGTGTGCCAGTGACTCGACAAACCTCACCTCATCGGCCGGCGTCGCGGGGTCCCATTCACCCTCGATAACGACGGTCTGTACGATGCGATGGTTGCCCGTCAGCCGGCGATAGTCCTCAGGCAGAAAGTTGCGGCAGATCGATGAGTAATCGCCATAACGAAAAGGGCGCAACGGGCGGTCGTTCAGCCACGGGTAGTAATGGGCCTCGATATCGAAATAGTGCTGATGGGCGTCGACGATGGGTAAGTCCGCATCTTCGCCGCTGGCCAGAAAGCGTGCACGCCAGTCGATCACGGATGGGTTATCCATGCTGTTCCTCCAAACGATAAAAGCGTTGTGCATTGCCGGCGAACACTGCTTCCTGCACGGCACGTCCCAGTGGCGCGAGCATTGCGGCCACGCCATCGGCAATCGTGTCGTAGGACGCGCGCAATCCGGCGACCGGGAAATTGCTGGCGAACATGCAGCGCTCGGGGCCGAAGATCTCCAATGCGGTCAGCACCACGATCCGGTTGTCGTCATAGTTCCAGGGCGAGTCTTTCAACCCGAACTCCGACAGCTTGATGTGCACATTGGGCTGCAAGGCCAGTGCTTCCAGGCCCTTGCGCCAGCGGGTCATGCCTTGCGGGCTGCGATCCCAGGCGAAACCGGTGTGATTGAGGGCGATCTGGATCTGCGGAAACATCGCCGCCACTTCGGCGGCCTCGACCAGGTGCCACGGCGGCACGCGCAGGTCCCACGACAGACCGTGATCAGCCAGCCGCGAAAAGCCTTCCAGCCATTTCGGGTCTTGCATGGTGCCGCGGGCCCCGGCAATCGACACGTCCGGCGATGCCGAAGTCACCGGTTTGGAGCGGATGCCTTTCACCAACGGCCTGGCGGCCTGAGCCGCGAGAATGTCAGCGCTGTCCTCACGATCAAACCAGGCGTGGGCAACGATGGCATTCGGGAAGCCGTAACGGGCATTCACCTGTTCCAGCCAGCGTGTCTCGGCAACTTGCTCATCGCGAGCACGTTCAGCCTCGATGTGCACCGTGCCCACCAACCGTTGTCTTTCGGTCAGGGCAAGAAAGTTTTCCGGCAAGAAATCACGGCACAGGCTGCGATAGTCGCCGAGAAAAAAATCCTCGTGATAGTCGTCCTGCAACCAGGGATAACGACCGTTGCCTAGGTCCCACAGGTGGTGGTGAGCATCGACAATCGGTAGCGCATCCTCGGCCGCAAGGTTGGGCAAGCCATTGCGTTCGTGCAGCGTGATCATGAGGTCGTCCCTTGCTCAGCGTGACGCGGCGAATTGGGAAGGGCTGAGCACGCTGTCTTCGACTTCTCCGGCGGCCGCCGCCTCGGCCTTGGCCTGAACGCGGCTGCGCAGTTTGGCGACGTTCACCACCACCCGGGTATGCGCCGCCGTGGCCACCAGCTCGACGTCATCGCGCACTTCGACGTTGAAGGTGACGCTGCGGCCGTCGATTCGGGTGACCGTGGCGACGATGCTGACTGACATGCCGAGCAACGTGGCCCCGACGTGGCGGATGTCGACGGCCGCACCGACGGTGTTTTCGCCCTCATCGAGGAAGGTGAGCAGGTAATCAAGGCAGGTCTGTTCGATGTCATCCACCAACCGGGGCGTGGCGTAGATGCGCAAGTCCTCGCCCAGAAACGAGATGGTGCGTTGCTTGTCGATGACCAGTCGGCGTTCGGTGGCGGTGCCGGCTTCGAGTGTGGAGAAATTCATGAGAAACCTCGTATTTGAGTGCTGACAGTCAAAAGGTGATTCAGGCGTTGGGCAGGAAACCGATGGAAACCCATGGCACGGCGATCAGCACGCCCAGGGCTACAACGAGTGCGCCGAGATACGGCCAGACCCGGCGCATGGCGCCGCTGGGGTCGACCTTGGCGATGGCGCAGGCGGCGTAGAAGCCCACGCCAAACGGGGGGGCGAACAAACCCAGGCCCATGGCGAAGATCGCGACCATGGCGTAATGCACGTCGTTGATGCCCATGGCCTTGGCAATCGGAAACAGCAGCGGCCCGAACAGCACGATGGCCGGGATGCCTTCGAGAAAACTGCCCAGAAGGATGAACGCCACGGCGGAGATGATCAAAAAGCCCATCGCGCCACCCGGCACCGTCGACATCACCTGCGCCAACTGGTGCGAGAAGCCTGACTGGGTCAATGCCCAGGCCATGGCGGTCGCGCTGCCGATGATGATCAGGATCGCGCCGGACAGCGAGGCAGTGCTGACCAGGATCGGATACAGCCGGCGCCAGTCAAAGCAGCGGTAGCACAGCAAGCCGACGATAAAGGTGTAGGCCACGCCGATGGCGGCGACTTCGGTGGCGGTCGCGACCCCTTCAACCACCGCGGTGCGGATCACGAAGGGCAGGGCCAGTGCCGGTAACGCAACCAGCAGCGAGTGGCCGATTTCCTTGCCTGAGGCGCGTTTACCGGTGGAGGCCTCGCCTTTGCGGTTTTTCCACCAGATCACCGCTGCCATGGCGATGGCGCCCACCACCGCCGGCATGAAACCACCGGTGAACAGGGCGGAAATCGACACGCCGGTCACCGAGCCGATCGTGATCAGTACCAGGCTCGGCGGAATGGTTTCCGACATCGCCCCGGAGGCATTGAGCATCGCCACCAGTTCGTTTTCATCCTCACCGCGTTTTTTCATTTCCGGAAACAGCGCCGGTGCGATGGCCGCCATGTCGGCAGCCTTGGAGCCGGAAATGCCGGAAATCAGGTAGATGGCCCCGATCAGCACATAAGACAGGCCGCCACGGACATGGCCGATCAACGAGCAAAGGAAGTGGATCATCGCGCGAGCCATACCCATGGCTTCGATCAACGCACCCAAAAATACAAACAACGGGATGGCCAGCAAGATCAGGCTCGCCATGCCTTCGTCCATCCGGCCCACCACCAGGGTCAAGGGCGTGCCGGTCATGGTCGACAGATAAGCCACCGTGGCCAGGCCGAACGCCACCATGATCGGCACGCCGATCACGATCATCGCCATCACGCCGATCATGAAGAAAATGATCAGGTTCCAGTTACCCATCAGCAACATCCAGCCTTCAGCCACCCACAACAACGCGGCCAGGGAAGCCAGCATCGCCACCGACACGGAGAAGTCGATCAACCGGGCGCTGGTCAGCAGACGCGCGACACAGGTCATCAGCATCAGGCTCAGACCGACCGCGATGGCGGACACGCGAAAGGCGTTAGGGATTTCAAGGGCGGCGGTGGTGATGATCCACTCGTCGCTGACGTACTCCCAGGCCGGCGTGAACAGCAACCCAATGAACGTGATGACGATCACGGCGCCCAAGGTGTCGACAAAGGCGCGTTTTTCCAGCGGCAGCCGTCCGATGAACGAGGTCAGGCGCATGTGCTCGCCTCGACGCATCGCCACCACTGAACCGAGCATCGCCAGCCAGAGAAACAGCAGCGAGGCCAGTTCGTCGCCCCAGACGATGGGTTGATTGAGCACGTAGCGCGAGAACACATTGCAAAACAGCAGCGTGACTTCGATCACCACCAGCAACGCCGCGCTGCCCTCGGTCAGCCAGCGCAGCCCGGTGTCCAAAGCGCGACCGAGGCGAAACGTAGTGGGGCGCGTGCTGAGTCCTTCAGCGGGAGAAACATCCGTCATTGGTATTTCGTTTTTCATGACCTTGTCTCCGGCTTAGGACAGTTGACCCGCGTACTGCTCCAATAAGCTCCAGGCTTCATCGCCGTACTTTTCTTTCCATTGGGTGTAGAAGCCTTTGGACTGCAAGTCAGCCCTGAACAATGAACGGTCGACTTTATTGAAGGTGATGCCATGGGCGGTCAGGGACGGCTCCAGGCTGGAGTTGAGATCGATCACCTGTTGACGCTGAACCAGCGCGGCAGCGTTGATTTGCCGGGAGACGATTTCCTGCACGTCCGCCGGCAGTTTTGGAAAGGTCTTGCCCGAGGCGACGATCCAGAAACCGCCCCAGATGTGGTCGGTCATGGAGCAGTATTTCTGCACTTCATAGAAACGTGCGGCTTCGACCACCACCAGCGGGTTTTCCTGACCGTCGACCACTTTGGTTTGCAGCGCCGAGTAAGTTTCGTTGATGCTGATGCCGGTAGGGGAGGCGCCCAGGGCGCTGAACATGGAGGTCCACAACGGGCTGACCAGCACACGCAGTTTGAAACCGGCCAGGTCTTGCGGTGTGTAGATCGGCCGTGTCGAGCTGGTGATCTGGCGGAAGCCGTTGTTCCAGACTTTTTCCATCGGGATCAGGCCGACCTTCTCGGTCTTGGCGCGTACGTACTCGCCCAGCTTGCCGTCAAGCGCGGCCCAGACACTGTCGTAGTCCTTGAACGCGAACGGCATGCTTTCAATCGACATGGCCGGGACCAGTGTGGAGAGAATCGCGCCTGGCAATGGAATGAAATCGATGGCACCGGCGCGCACCTGGGAGAGCATGTCGGTGTCGCCGCCCATGGCGCCGTTGGCGTACACCTGCAGGTCCACGGCGCCGTTGGTTTCGGCCTTGATGGCTAGCGAAGCCGCCTTCATTTGTATGTTCAGCGGATGGGTGTCGGGCAGGCTGCTGGTGTAGCGCAACACAATGGGTTTGGTCGCGGCGAAGACGCTGGAAGGCAGCAGGTTGGCGGCGAATGCGCCACCGACGGTGACGCCGGCAGACACTAGAAATGATCGGCGGCTGACGGCCTCGGTCAAGATACGGCTCATGATGTTCACCTTATTGTTTTTGTAGTTGTTCTAAAAAACAGCGAATCAGTTAAGTGAACGCTGCTCCTTGTGGGAGCGAGCCTGCTCGCGATGAGGTCGTCAGACTCGATATCTATGTTGACTGACCCACCGCATTCGCGAGCAGGCTCACTCCCGCAGGTTTGCGTTACGCCAGTGCCACGACGGCCTGGCTTCGAATCAACTCGTCGATTTCATCTTCCGCGTAGCCGCTTTCTTTCAGCACTTCACGGGTGTGTTCACCGAGCAGCGGGGCATGCCGACTGGTCGGCGGCGCGGCGTTGTCCATGTCGGAGAAATGAATCGGCAGGCCCATGCCGCGTACCCGGCCTTCGGTCGGGTGCTGGGTCTCGACGACCATTCCGCGTGCTTCGGTTTGCGGATGAGCCAGCGCCGCCGCGATATCGAGGACCGGCCCGGCCGGCAGGCCGAGGCTGTCGAACAGCACCATCCATTCATCCGTGGTGCGCGCGACCAGGACTTCGTTGAGGATTTCCACCAGGGCCAGACGGTGCTCCATGCGCAACGCGTTACTGGCGAAGCGTGGGTCGGCTTCGAGTTGTGGCACGGCGAGCGCCTCGACCAGCCGTTCGTAGTTGGCCTGGTTGGCGGCACCAATGTTGATCCAGCCGTCTGCGGTGCGGAACACCTGATACGGCGCGCTGGTGGAGTTGGCCGAACCCATCTTCGGCAGGATGGTGCCGTCGGCGAAATATGCCGCCGCTGGCCAGTACATCTGTTGCAGACCGGCTTCGAACAGCGAGGTGTCGACCATCTGCCCCAGCCCGGTTTTCTGCTTGGCGGCGTACGCTGCGCAGATGCCGAGGGCGGCGAGAATGCCGGAGTTGATGTCAGCGACTGGCGAACCGGCCTTGACCGGCTCGCGCCCGGCTTCACCGGTCATGCTCATCATGCCGCTCATGCCCTGGGCGATCAGGTCGAAGCCGCCTTTCTCGCCGAACGGCCCGCTGCGCCCGTAACCGGAGATCGCGCAGTAGATCAGCCCTGGATTGAGGGTTTTCAGCGTTTCATAGCCCAGGCCGAATTTCTCCATGGTGCCGGCACGGAAGTTTTCCGTCACCACATCGGCGTCCATCAAGAGGCGGCGCAACACGTCGCGCCCGCCCTCGGTTTTCAGGTTCAGGCCAATACCGCGTTTGTTGCGGTTCACCACCATGAACGAAGCCGATTCACCGCTGGCCATGATCGGCGAGAAGCGGCGCGAATCATCACCGCCCGGGACTTTCTCGACTTTCACCACGTCAGCGCCCATGTCGGCCAGCATCATTCCGCACACTGGGCCGGACATGATGTGAGCCAGTTCTACCACGCGCATTCCTGTCAGCGGTCCCATGTTATTTCCCCTTGAATTGTGGTTTGGCTTTCTCGATGAAAGCGTTCAGACCGATCTGAAAATCTTCGGTGTCGTAGCAGAAGTAACTCGCGTCAATCTGCTCGACGGTGGGTGCAACGCCGGCCTCAAGCTGGCGTGCGGCCTGGCGATGCCAGCGGGCGACGAGGGGCGCGCCATTGACGATGCGTTTGGCAGTGGCGAGGGTTTCGGACTCGACCTCGGCATCAGGTACGACGCGGGTCACGAGGTTTTTTACGTAGGCGTCATGGGCGTCGAGGATGCGGCCTTCGAGAAGAATCTCCAGGGTCGTCGAGCGTCCTGCCAGCGCCACCAGACCGGCCATTTCGTCATACGACATGACCAGCCCCAGCTTGCCGACCGGCGCGCCGAAACGACTGGAGGTGCCGCAGATACGCAGGTCGCACAGCGCAGCGATTTCCAGGCCACCGCCGACACACACGCCATGGATCATCGCGATCACCGGGTGCGGGCAGTCCACGACTGCACGCATGGCCGCCGAGGTGATCTCGGCATAGACCCGGGCCTGTGCTGCGTTGGCGCGTACCGTCGGAAACTCGCTGACATCGGCGCCGGCGGCGAAGGCTTGTTCGCCGGCGCCGCGCAACACGACGCAGCGCACGGTGGCGTCGGCGGACAACTCGGTCATGACATCACCCAGGTCCTGCCACATGGACAAGGTCAGGGCGTTCATTTTTCCCGAGTGACTGAGGGTGACGATGGCAATGGATTCTTGCCGTTCGATAAGGACGGTGGGCTTCATGATTGTTCCGCTGGCGTCGAATCACGTTCGACGCTGCGGCTGCCTCCTGATTTATTGTTGTTGGATAGCGGCGGTTTACAAAGACTGCGCAAGCATCGACAGGTAGTCCGCGGACGATGCTTCGCGGGGGTTGGTCTTGTGGCTGTGATCGTGCAATGCGCCTTCAACGATGCCGGCAAACAGGCTCTCATCGACGCCGATTTCGCTCAGGCGGGTCGGCAGGCCCAAGCGGCGGGTCATGTCCTCGATGGCCGTACCGATGTTTGCGTCGGCCTCAAGGCCCATGGCATGTCGCAGGCGTTCGAGCTTGCGTTCGTCGCGAACGGTCGGGGCGTTGGCGTTGAAGTCCACGACCGCTGGCAGAAAGATGGCGTTCAAGGTGCCGTGGTGCAGCTTCGGATTGATGCCGCCCAAGGCGTGGGACAGGCTGTGCACGCAGCCCAATCCCTTCTGAAAAGCGAGTGCGCCCTGCATCGACGCGCTCATCATGTTCATTCGCGCTTCGCGATCACCGGGTTCGGCGGTGGCGCGCTCGATGTGTTCCCAGGCACGCCACAGGCCGTCGAGGGCGATACCATCCGCCGCCGGGTTGAAGGCCGGCGCCATGAACGTCTCGATGCAATGAGCGATCGCGTCCATGCCGGTGGCGGCGGTCAGCATCGGCGGCAGGCCCAGGGTCAGTTCGGGGTCGCAGATGGCCACGCGAGGCACCACATAAGGTGAGATGACGCCCACCTTGCGACCATCGTCGAGGATCAGGATGGCGCCTCGGCCGACTTCACTGCCGGTGCCCGCCGTGGTGGGAATGGCAATCAGCGGCGCGGTGGCAGAGGTGATGCGATCCAGCCCGCCTTCGATCACCGCAAAGCTGTGCAGAGGACCGTCGTGCGTGGCGCAGACAGCAACGCCTTTGGCCAGATCGATGGAAGAACCACCGCCGACCGCGATGATGCCGTTGCACTCGTCGAGGTGGTATTGCGCCACGGCTTCACGTACGGCGTGCTCGTTAGGGTTGGACGGGGTGGCGTCGAAAATCGAAGGGGGAAGGCTGGCGCCGAGGGCCGCGATGACCTTGTCGACGATGCCGGCATTGCGCACGCCGATATCGGTGACGATCAGCGGCCGGGTAATGCCCGCACGCTCGGCTTCGGCGGCCAGATGCTGCAGGCTGTCGTAGCCGAACTGGATCTTGGTGACGTAATTGATGAGGGACATGATTCACCACAAGTTATACAGGATTGTTATTGTTGCAATCGGTCTGCGGCAGGAAGGCTTTCGCTCTTCGGTCAAACCCATTGCATTGCCTGGTTGTGGGGTGGACTATAGGGCCGTCGTGGCGAGCCTCGATACTGACAACTTTCGATACCTCTATAACTTTTAGTTAATCCTGATGACGCCCTCACTCAATTCGATCATGTCCCGCCTGCACATCAAGCAGCTGCGCTTGTTGATAGCCCTTGATGAACACGGCTCCTTGCTGGGCGCGGCCAAGCAGGTCGCGCTGACCCAGCCCGGCGCCAGCAAGGCGCTGCAAGAAATTGAAACCACGTTCGGCACCTCGCTGTTCACCCGTACTAACCGCGGGCTTGAGCCGAACGATGCCGGACGCTCGGTCATTCGTTACGCACGCTTGATCCAGACCGACCTCGCACACCTGCGCGAGGAGATCATCGGCATCATGAGCGGCGAGGGCGGACGGGTGTCCGTCGGCACCATCATGGGCGCTGTCCCGCTGCTGACCACCGCGATCAGCCGGGTCATTGCCGACCACCCGAAGCTGTCCATCGAGATCGTCGAAGACACCAGCGCCGCACTGCTCAGCCAGCTTGACGCCGGGCGCCTCGACCTTGCGATCTGCCGCACGACCATCAGCACCACGCCCTACTTGTATGAGAGCTCGACCTTTGTCGAAGAAACCCTGGCGGTGATCGCCAGCACTCAGCATCCGTTCGCCTATGCCCGGCAGCTGTCGCTGAAGGACCTCGTGGATTACCGCTGGGTGGTCTATCGCGCCAACATGCCGATGCGTTTGCTGCTGGAACGCGAGTTTCACGAAGCCGACCTGCGTTTCCCGGTGCACCTGCTGGAAACCACGTCGGCGTTTGCCACCTTGTCGCTGCTTCAGGAAAACCCGACCCTCGTCGCGCTGGTATCGACCGACGTGGCGAAGTTCTGCTCCGGCTACGGTTTCACCACCACGCTGCCGCTGCCCATCACCTCGCGCAGCGAACCGTATGAACTGGTGTCGCGCAAAGGCGTGCCGGACTCGCCGGCAGCCAGGCTGTTACGTGAGGCATTGTTGAACCCCCTGTAGGAGCTGCCGCAGGCTGCGATCTTTTGGCGGTGTTAAAAGAGACATAGAAACAAGATCGAAAGATCGCAGCCTGCGGCAGCTCCTACAGGTCCTTGGGATAGTGCCCGGCTTTGCAGGCTCGCATTCGTGCGTTTTAGGAAAATTTGATTTGTGCCAGGCGCAGTGTTGGAAACGGATCAACGCCGCGATACTTCGCCGGGCTTTTGCCTGCCCAATAATTGGCCCATGGATGGCCGTCGCGAGGTTAGAACAATGAATGTGTCCAACCGACTTGCGCTCTTGATGACCACTGCCGCACTGCTCGCCGCGTGTGGTGAGTCTTCCAAATTGCCGTCTCAGGCCAGCGTCGGCCCGGCCCCGCAATTGCCTGAACCCACCACCTCGCTGATCCCTACGTTAAAGGTGTCCAAAGCAATCGGCTGGGCAGGAAATGACATGCCCAAGGCACCTGCCGGTTTCAAAGTGACCGCGCTGGCCGAGAACCTCGATCACCCGCGCTGGGTGTATACGCTGCCCAATGGCGATGTCCTGGTTGCCGAGAGCAACCACCCGCCCATGCCGGAAGGGGCGACCGACGGAGGCACCGGCCCGATCGCCTGGGCAAAACGCACAGTCATGGGTTTTGTGATGGGCCGTATTGGCGCTGATGCCCCCAGCGCCAATCGCATTACCTTGTTGCGCGATGCCGACGGTGATGGCCACGCGGAAGTCCGGAAGGTGTTCATGTCCGGCCTGACGTCGCCTTTTGGCATGGCATTGGTGGGCAATGAACTGTTTATTGCCAATGCCGACGCCCTGGTCAAAGTGCCTTACAGCACGGGGCAAACCGAGGTGAGTGCAACGCCGATAAAAGTCACCGACCTGCCCGCAGGCATCAATCACCACTGGACCAAGAATGTCCTCGCCAACCCCGAGGGCTCCAAGCTTTACGTCACGGTAGGTTCCAACAGCAATGTCGGCGAGAACGGCCTTGATGCGGAAGAAGGGCGCGCGGCGATTTGGGAAGTTGACGTCACAAGCGGCGACAAGCGCCTGTTCGCCAGTGGTCTGCGCAACCCCAATGGCCTGGCCTGGAAACCCGGCTCGACGCAGCTGTGGACTGTGGTCAATGAACGCGACGAAATCGGCAGCGACCTGGTGCCGGATTACCTGACGTCGGTGCAGGACGGCGCGTTCTACGGCTGGCCGTGGAGCTATTACGGTGCTCACGTCGACATCCGCGTAGACCCGCCGCGTCCGGACAGGGTGGCCAAGGCCATCGCGCCGGACTACGCGCTGGGCACGCACGTCGCACCCTTGGGCCTGACGTTCTCTGATGCCCGAGGCATGCCCGCTAATTTCGCCAATGGCGTGTTCGTCGGTGAGCACGGCTCTTGGAACCGTAACCCCCAGGCGGGCTATAAGGTGGTGTTCATCCCGTTCACCGACGGAAAGCCTTCAGGCATGCCGGTCGATTTTTTGACCGGTTTTCTCAATGCCGATGGCGAAGCCCAAGGGCGTCCGGTGGGCGTCACGCTTGACCAGAGCGGAGCGTTGTTGGTGGCCGATGATGTCGGGAACAAGGTTTGGCGTATCGCGATCGCCAAACCCTAGAGATGGGGTAGGCCAGTTAGATGGATGCTGGATGAGCTACCGTCATCGCGAGCAGGCTCGCTCCCACATTGGTTTTATGTTGTTCGCGAGATTTGTGGCCGACACCGGGCCCTGTGGGAGCGAGCCTGCTCGCGATGGCGATGGCACAGTCAAAAAACACTATCGCCTGACACACCGCTTTCGCGAGCAGGCTCGCTCCCACATTGGTTTTATGTTGTTCGCGAGATTTGTGGCCGACACCGGGCCCTGTGGGAGTGAGCCTGCTCGCGATGGCGGTGGCACCGTCAAAATCACTGTCGCCTGACACACCGCTTTCGCGAGCAAGCCCGCTCCCACATTGGTTCTATGTTGTTCGCAAGATTTGTGGCCGACACCGGACCCTGTGGGAGCGAGCTTGCTCGCGATGGCGGTGGCCCAGTCAAAAACACTGTCGCCTGACACACCGCTTTCGCGAGCAGGCTCGCTCCCACATTGGTTTTATGTTGTTCGCAAGATTTGTGGCCGACACCGGACCCTGTGGGAGCGAGCTTGCTCGCGATGGCGGTGGCCCAGTCAAAAACACTGTCGCCTGACACACCGCTTTCGCGAGCAGGCTCGCTCCCACATTGGTTCTATGTTGTTCGCGAGATTTGTGGCCGACACCGGGCCCTGTGGGAGTGAGCCTGCTCGCGATGGCGGTGGCACAGTCAAAAAATACTGTCGCCTGATACACCGCTTTCGCGAGCAGGCTCGCTCCCACATTGGTTTTATGTTGTTCGCGAGATTTGTGGCCGACACCGGACCCTGTGGGAGCGAGCCTGCTCGCGAAGGCGGTGGCCCAGTCAACAACACTGTCGCCTGATATACCGCTTTCGCGAGCAGGCTCGCTCCCACATTGGTTTTGTGTTGTTCGCGAGATTTGTGGCCGACACCGGGCCCTGTGGGAGTGAGCCTGCTCGCGATGGCGTCGGATCTGGCGCAGTGCATAAACATGTTTAACGACGACTGTTTAAAGACACTCGGTGTTACGTCATAAGCGGCTACAACACCTTGCGTCGTTACCTACGCGTACGCCAGAATCCGCCGGCTTGTGCGGCTTTGGGGTGGGCTATATCGTTTCCGGGTCACTGCAAAACAGTGATCGGGTTTGGTAGCCCGTTGTAACAGCCGTATGGCAACGCCTTATGACGTCTCTTTTTTGGGACTCTGTTTTATATGGTGGTCATGCGTGGGGCTCCTTAGTGAGCGCCGGTTTTTCCTGTTGCACCGGTCTACCAATCCGCGCATGGCCGCCACCCTCGTTTGGTAGCGAGCGTGATGGCTCCTTAAAATTTGCAACAAGGAGTTTTCATCTATGTTCAAAGTTACGCCCAACCCCCCGAATACCAGTCCGTTACCCTACGACGCCTTTCTCGATCTTGACCCCAGGAAAATGAAAGAGGCGGCCGACCGCGCGCTCAGCTTCTACCTCAACCCCGGGGCGTCGAAAACGCAGATACCGCCCCGCAAACCCAGCACCATTTTCACCATCGACGCAGCGGTGGATGACGAAACGTTGCTCGTCGAGGCCTGTGAATCGTTGGCATCAGCCAGCGCTATGGTCAACGATCTCGCCGACGTAACGGACGGCCCGCGACGGCAAACGATGCTGGTGCTGCAACGGATGATCATGTTGGGTGAGTTAGCGGTCAATCGGGTATTGGACAACCACAAGCCTGGGTAGCAGCCAGGCACTGTAGGAGCAAAGCTTGCTCGCGATGGCCTTGCTCCTACAGCACTCGCATCACTCGTGACAATCCAGAACAAATGTATTGCCCATTCCTGTCTGTTTCCCCACAGAAGGGCTGCGTACCTTGGGTCCACTGCTACTCCAAAAGGACCCCCTCATGCTGAATCGCTTGATACTGCCCTTCACCTTGCTCTTCACCTTCAGCGCCGCCCAGGCCGCAGACACTGAAAAATGGTACCCCTCCCAATACGGCGCCAATGATGAAATCGGCGCGCTGAACCTGCTGAACGCCGAGTCGGTGATCAACGCCTCGAAACTGATCAAGACCGGCAAAACCTACCCCTTGGCCGTGCCCATCGACAAGACGTTGCCGGCGTTCCGTCATCGCAGCTTTCACCTGACCAACATCCAGCCGGGCGAAGCGGGCGGCACGACGATGGGGCCGAACAAATTCACCTTCAACGATGAACTGGTGGTGGGCTGGACCGGTGTCGGCACCCAGCTCAACGGCATCGGCCACATCGGCATCGACAACGTCTACTACAACGGCAACCGCGCCGCCGATTTCGTCACCGTCGAAGGCGTGAAAAAACTCGGCATCGAAAAGGTCCCGCCCATTGTCACTCGCGGCGTAGTGCTGGACATGACCGCCGTTTATGGCAGCGCCATCGTGCCGGAGAAAACCGAGTTCAGCGTCGCCGACATTCAGAAGGCACTGGACCTGCAAGGCATCAGTATTCAGAAGGGCGATGTGGTGCTGTTCAACACCGGTTGGCTGGAATTGCTGGGCAAGGACAATGAGAAATTCCTCGCCGTGGAGCCCGGCATCGGCATGGAAGCGGCCAAGTGGCTGGTGGACAAACAGATCGTCGCGTTCGGCGGTGACACCTGGGCTTCGGAAATCTACCCGGCCAAAGACGGCCAGGAATTCCCGGTCAACCAATTCATGCTGGCCAAGAACGGCATCTACAACCTTGAGTTGATCGACAGCCGAGCGCTGGTGAAAGACAAGGCGTGGGAATTCATGTTCGTGCTGGGGCAGCCGCTGTACAAGGGCTCGACCCAGGTCAACATCAACCCGGTCGCTATTCACTGATAGCCCCCGTTCGAAGCCGTAACGCACCTGTAGCAGCTGGCGAAGCCTGCGTTCGACTGCGCAGCAGTCGTAAAACCTGAGCACGCGGTCCTTCTGATACACCTCGTCGATTGATTTTACGACTGCTGCGTCCGAACGCGGCCCGAACCGAACGCAGGCTTCGCCAGCTGCTACAAAGTCTGTTTTTCGCCTGAGCCTTTTTTTCCTGAATTCGAGAACACACGGACATGGTTCCTTCCCTTGGCAACATCGCTGCACGCTTGCGCCTCAAACAACTGCGGTTGTTGATCGCGCTGGATGATCGCGGCTCCTTGCACAAGGCCGCCGAGCAGATTTCGATTTCCCAGTCCGGCGCCACCAAGGCGTTGGGTGAAGTCGAATCGTTGCTCGGCATGCCGCTGTTCGAACGCCAGCCCAAAGGTCTGGTGGCCAACGAAATGGGCCGTTGCATGATTCGTTACGCACGGTTGATCTACAGCGATGTCGAGCACTTGCGCGAAGAAATGCTCAGCATCATGCAAGGCCAGGGCGGGCGGCTCTCGGTGGGGGTGATCATGGGCGCGGTGCCGTTGCTGACCCGGGCCCTGACCGAGTTGCGCCTGAAGCAGCCCGAGCTGTCGGTCGAACTGGTGGAAAACACCAGCGCCGCGTTGCTCGGGTTGCTGGATCAGGGACGGCTGGATCTGGCGATTTGTCGCACCAGCGTCGGCCAGCGCTCGGACGCTTATGACTGCATCGAACTGAGTGAAGAACCCTTGGCGGTGGTCGCCAGCAAGGACCATCCATTGGCCAGTGCCGAGTCTTTGCAGCTGTCGCAGTTGAGCGACTACCGCTGGGTGGTCTATCCCAAAGACATGCCGATGCGTCAGACCCTGGAACGTGAGCTGAATGAGGCAGGGCTGGGGATTCCGCGTTATCCGCTGGAAACCTCGTCGATTTTCGCCACCATTTTGTTGGTGCAACAAGACCCGGCCTTGTTGGCGGTGATCCCGGTGGAAGTGGCCAGGTTCTGCGAGCAATTCGACTTGCTGGTGAAGCTGCCGGTGTCGATGCGTGCATTGATCGAGCCTTACGGTGTGATCAGCCGGGCCGGCGCCGATCTTTCTCCGGCGGCGACCTTGCTGATCAACGAACTGCAGCAGGACCTGATTACTTGATCACGATCGGATTCACCGGTGCGCTCATGGCGTCATAGCCATTCCACAGTTTGTTGTCGTGCCAGACGTGGCCCAGCGCGTCGTATTGGGTCGAGCCTTGCAGGTGCATGAAGATCACGTCGTCGGCGTATTCCAGATGGCCGTCGAAGTGGGTCTTGCCGGCCAGGAAATGGCCCTTGTCCAGCACGTTGACGCGCATCGATGGACGTCGGCCGGGCCATAACGGTTCGCCTTTTGGATGGCAGACCTGCACAGTTCCCCTGTGGGAGCGAGCCTGCTCGCGAAAGCGGTGTGTCAGACACATCAATGTTGACTGACAGTCCCTATTCGCGAGCAGGCTCGCTCCCACAGGTTCTGTGCATGGCTTCAGGTCAGGGATTATTTGATGGGCGAAAAATCCGCTGCGATCAGCAATTTGGATTCCATCTTTTCCAGCATCGGGAACGCCTTCGGCACGAAGCCTTCGAGCCAGTCCGGGTCTTGATACAGCGCGGCCCGTTTCTTGATCCGGTCATCGAGGCTCTCGTAGGCCCAGATGTGGATGACCTGATTCAGCTCGCCGATTTCGGTGTACCACCAGCCCACCAGCGTGGTGTAGCGGGAGATCACCGGCAGACCGGTTTCCTCGAAGTGCTTGAGGTAGGTCTGCATTTTTCCGATTTGAATCGTGTAGGTGCGCATTTCGTAAAACATGGGCGTCGTCTCTTTAAGAATGAGTGCCGTGCCAGGCGTTGCTGATGATTCGTTCGATATCGGCGGCGGTGGTCAGGCGTGGATTGACCAGCACGTTGCCGCTGCGCATCGAGTCGCTGACCATTTGCGGCATGTAGTCCAGGTCCACGCCCAGGTCCTTGATGTTGTCGGGAATGCCGATGGCCTTGTTCAGCGCCACCACGTGCTCCACCACTTTGTGCCCGGCGCGGGCAACGCTCAGGCCATCGACGTTCTCGCCCATGGCCATGGCGATTTCACGAAACAGCTCCGGGCAGGCCGCCAGGTTGTATTCGATGACGTAGGGCAGCAGCGTCGCGTTGGCGATACCGTGGGGAATGTTGAAAACGCCGCCGAAGGTGTGGGAGATCGCGTGCACGTTGCCCAGTTTCGATTGAGCGAACGCGACGCCGGCGAGGAACGAACCGAGCAGCATCTGTTCCCGGGCGTGCAGGTCGGAGCCGCTGAAAAATGCCTTCGGCAGGTGGGTGCAGATCATCTTGATCGCTTGCAGCGCCAGGGCCTGGCTGACCGGGTTGGCCTGCTTGGATACGTAGGATTCGATGGCGTGGGTCAAGGCGTCCATGCCCGTGGAAGCAGTGATCGACGGCGGCAGTTTGAGCGTCAGTTCGGCGTCGAGAATCGCCAGTTTCGGAAACAGCGCCGGGCTGATGATCACGGTCTTGAACAGGGTTTTGGTGTTGGTGAAGACCGTGGAGGCTGTGCATTCGCTGCCGGTGCCGGAGGTGGTCGCAATGGCAAAGATCGGCAGAGGAGGGTGCAGCAGCTTGTCGTAGCCTTCGTAGTCGAGGATGTTGCCAGGGTTGGTGGCCATGGCCGCCACACCCTTGGCCGTGTCGATGCTGCTGCCGCCACCGACGCCGATCACCGAGTCGCAGTCGTGGTTTTTCAGGAACTCCACGGCGCGCTCCAGCACGTCGGTGGTGGGGTTGGGTTCTACGCCGGAGAACACTTCGTAATGAATGTCACTGTCAGCCAGCGAGGTGAAAAAACCTTCCATCACGCCCGACGCCATCAGCCCTTCGTCGGTGACCACCAGCAGTTTTTTTCGAACATGCGGCTTGAGCAGCGCACCGGCCTGACGTACCAGGCCGTTACCGCTTTTCAGGGTTGTGGGGAAATAAAACTGAAACGGGTTCATGGGTGTCTCCGGTTCTTATTGGTCTGGAGACAGTAATTAGCGTGGGAGGCGGCTGATAATGAAAAGGTCTGATCTGGGGATCACCGTTTGTCATCACTTGCCGATCGGGATGTGTTGGCTTCAAGATCCAGCCCCTCACCCCAGCCCTCTCCCCACGGGGGAGAGGGGGAAAGGGAGCCGATCTCTGTCGCTTTCGAAGCCTGAGTTCGACTCGATTTCTCAGGTCGCCGTATTCCGAGCAAACACCTCGGTCAGTTCCCTCTCCCCCCGGGAGAGGGCTAGGGTGAGGGATGGTTCTGAAGCCAGGTGAAAAGTCCCAAAACACCACGTCCCCACCCTAAACGCATGTCTTCCTCAACTCACAACCAACAGGAGCACCATCATGGATTTGGCTATTTCGGGTCGCTGGGCCATCGTCTGCGCCGCCAGCAAGGGCTTGGGTCTGGCCTGCGCGCGTGCCTTGGCGAAGGAGGGCGTCAATCTGGTGATCAACGCTCGCGGCGATGAAACGCTGCAGGCTGCCGCCGACCAGTTGCGCCAACTGGCACCGAGCATTGAAGTGCGCACGGTGGCCGGGGATATCAGCACGCCTGCGGTGCGCGAGCAGGTGTTGGCGGCGTGTCCGCAGGTGGACATCCTGGTCAATAACGCTGGCGGTCCGCCGCCGGGTGACTTCCGTGACTGGCAGCGTGAAGACTGGTTGAAGGCGCTGGACGCCAACATGCTCACGCCCATCGAGCTGATCAAGGCCTGCGTCGATGGCATGGCCGAGCGTGGGTTCGGGCGCATCGTCAACATCACGTCTGGGGCGGTGAAGGCACCGATCGATGTGCTGGGCCTGTCCAACGGCGCCCGTAGCGGGCTGACCGGTTTCATCGCCGGGCTCGCGCGTCAGTCGCGGCTGGCCGGCAAAAACGTGACCATCAACAATCTGCTGCCAGGTCCGTTCGAGACCGAGCGCTTGCACAAAACCCTCAGTGCCGCCGCCGAAGCCAACAGCACCACGGTTGAGAGCATCAGCGAGCAGCGGCGCCAGCACGTGCCGGCCCAGCGTTTCGGCCAGCCCGACGAGTTCGGCGCCTACTGCGCGTTCATCTGCAGCGCCCACGCCGGTTTCCTCACCGGGCAAAACCTGTTGCTGGACGGCGGCAGTTACCCCGGTACGTTCTGATCGAATGGGGGGATGACGATTGGTGATCCCCCCATCAGATCCCCTCATTATTCAGCTGTCGGGTGCGTGATTAGAGTGGGGCCGCGTGCCTGATGCCAGTCAGTCAAGACGCAGAACCTGTGGGAGCGAGCCTGCTCGCGAAAGCGGACTGTCAGCCAACATCCCTGTTGAATGATGCACCGCTATCGCGAGCAGGCTCGCTCCCACAGGGATTGCGGTGTTCAGAACCTTGACTGACAGGCATTGGGCCGCTTGTCTCCACAACAATAAGAGCGCCCCTCATGAACAATCCGAGTGCCGAAACCCTGCGGCTGACCGCCGCGTCTGCAACCGAGCGCCCGACCAGCGTGCGCTGGCGGATCTTCCTCATCATGTTGCTGCTGACCGCGATCAACTACATCGACCGCGCCTCGCTGTCGGTGGCCTTGCCGCTGATTTCCAGTGAGTTCCAGATCCCGCCGGCGCTGGAAGGCTTGATGCTCAGTGCGTTTTTCTGGTCCTACGCGTTGATGCAGATTCCCGGCGGCATGCTGCTGGATCGTTTCCAGACCCGCCGTGTGATCGTCATCGCGACCGTCGCCTGGGGCGCCTTTCAGGCCCTGGCTGCCGGCGCGCACAACTGGATCACGCTGCTGATCACCCGCATGGGCCTGGGCATTGCCGAGTCGCCTATCATGCCGGCCGGGGCCAAGCTCAACGGCGCCTGGCTGACGCCTAACGAACGTGGGCGCGGCGCAGTGCTGGTCGACGGTGGCGCACCGCTGGGCAGTGCCTTCGGCGCGATCATCATTGCCGGCCTGATCGGCTGGTTTGACTCCTGGCGCATCGCCTTCGTGATTGCCGGCATCGGCACCATGCTTGCCGGCGTGCTGGCCTGGAAATACATCCGCAACCATCCCGGCGAACACCCCGGCGTCAACGCCGCAGAACTGGCGCACATCACCGAGGGCAATATCAAAGTCAGCCAACCCGGAGCGGTCACCAGCATTGCTCTCAAGGAGCTGCTCAAGGATCGTTCGGTGCTGGCGATGTTCGCCGGTTATTGCTGCATTCTCAGCGTGTTCTACGGGCTGCTGACCTGGATGCCGAGCTACCTGCACCAGACCCACGGCCTGAACATTTCGAGCATGGGCGGGGCGACGTTCCTGATCTTCATGTGCGGTTTTGTCGGCGAGCTGGTCGGCGGTTATCTGGGGGATAAATGGAAGTCCAGCGGTGCTTCGCCAAACCTGGTGATGCGCAGCATGTTCAGCGGTTCGGCGCTTGTGGCGGCCCTGTGCATGCTGGCGGTGGCGTATGCGAGTGAGGCCAGCAAAGCGATCGGCTTGCTCTGCGTGGCGATGTTTTTCATTCGGTGGTGCGGCATGTACTGGTGCATTCCCTCGATCCTCGGCGGCACCTCGAAAACCGGCGTACTGGCCGGCACCATGAACTTCTGCGGGAACATGGCCGGGGTGATCGTGCCGATTCTGATCGGGCTGATCGTGCAGTTCACCGGGTCGTATTTCCTGGTGCTGATCTTCTTCGTGGTCATGGCCATGCTGCTGGCGATATTCTCCAGCCTGATCGATTATCGGGAACGAGGGTTGGCGTGAAAGGAGCGGAGGGCAGGTGAGCGTCGATATCGAATGCGTGGTGGTCGGGGCCGGAGTGGTCGGGCTGGCGGTCGCCAGAGCCCTGGCTCGCAGCGGGCGGGAAGTGATCCTGGTCGAGGCGGGCGAGGGCATCGGCGTGGGCATCAGTTCGCGCAACTCGGAAGTGATCCACGCCGGCATTTACTACCCGAGCGGCAGCCTCAAGGCGCAAGTGTGCGTGGAGGGCAAGCAACGCCTTTACGCCTATTGCGATGAACGCGGCGTTGATTACCAGCGCCTGGGCAAGCTGATCGTGGCCACCGATGACGGTCAGTGCGCAGCCTTGCAGAAGTTGTTAGCGCAGGGCCGGCGCAATGGCGTTGATGACCTGCAATGGCTTGATGCCGGACAGGCGCGGGAACTTGAACCGGCAGTGTCCTGCGTTGCTGCGCTCTGGTCGCCGTCCACCGGGATTGTCGATTCCCATGCCCTGATGTTGGCGCTTCAGGCAGATGCCGAGGCCAGCGGCACGTCGCTGGTTTTTCATACGCCACTGGCGTCGGCCCGTTGCACAGAGCAAGGTTTTGATCTGCAAATGGGCGGCGCCCAACCGATGGCATTGAGTTGCCGCGAGTTGATCAATTGCGCCGGATTGTTTGCGCCTGAGGTGGCGAGCCGGATTGAAGGCTTGCCGTCGCAGCACGTTCCCGAGGCACGATTGTGCAAGGGCAGTTATTTCAGTTTCAGTGGTCGGGCGCCGTTCCGGCATCTGGTGTATCCGGCACCGGAAAGTGCGGGGCTGGGCGTGCACATGACGCTGGACCTTGGCGGCCAGGCGCGCTTCGGGCCGGACGTCGAATGGGTCGATCAGGTCGATTATCGTGTGGATCCACGCCGGGCCGATGGCTTCTACGAGGCGATCCGACGCTACTGGCCGGCATTGCCTGATAACAGCCTGCAACCGGCCTACAGCGGCATCCGCCCGAAAATCACCGGGCCGACCGAGCCGGCGGCCGACTTTGTCATCAGTGGTCCGGCCGAGCATGGTGTGCCGGGGCTGGTGAACCTGTTTGGAATCGAGTCACCGGGCTTGACCAGTTGCCTCGCGCTGGCTGATCGGGTGGTGGACCATCTGACTCTGCATTCTTTGTAGCAGCTGCCGAGCAACGCGAGGCTGCGTTCGGCGGCGAAGCCGTCGTAAAACCTGAGACCGCGTTGCATCAGGTAGACCGCATTCGCCGGACTACGACTGCTTCGCCGCCGAACGCAGCCTCGCGTTGCTCGGCAGCTGCTACACAGGTCGCGAAGCTACCGGTAATCAGCGTTTGCAATGCCGCTCGCCCTGAGGGCTATGCTTTGCAGTGCGCCCATCACAATGGGAGACCTCCAATGATCAACGTACGCACTGCCCGCATGCTTGCCGATTACAAACGCTGGGCCAATCAACGCCTCTTTGACAGCCTGGCCGCACTGCCGCCGGGTGAGGTCAATAAAGAGCGCGTATCGGTGTTCAAGAACATGATCGGCACCCTGAACCACATCTACGTGGTGGACTGCATCTGGCGGGCCCACCTCGAAGGCCGAGGGCACGGCTTTAAAACTTCACATGATCTGCTGCATCCCGACCTCGCCGAGCTGCGCCTGGCGCAAAAGGACATCGATCACTGGTACTGCGACTGGAGCGAACGGCAGACCGATGCTTCGCTGGATAAACCCGTCGAGTTCAGCTTTGTCTCGGGGGAAAGCGGCATCATGAGCGCCGGCGCGATACTGATGCATGTGGTCAATCACGCCAGTTATCACCGCGGTTGGGTGATCCAGATGTATTTCGAGATCCCGGTCATGCCTCCGGTCACTGACCTGCCGGTATACCTGCGTGAGACCGACCCTGCTGCTTTCCAATCGGTCAATGCCCCGGCAGCGGCGCCGACATGTGTTGGGAAATTCGCGAGCGCAACCAACGTTCTGCCGGATCGTTATCGTTGACGCCGTTCCAGACCATGGACAGTTCGGACAGCACGATGTCAAACGGCGGGTCGTCGGCCCGCAGCTGGCTGCTGCCTTCGATCAGCGCGCACGCCGCGTAGTCCGGCACCGTGGCCAGCATATCGGTGCCGGCCAGCAAGGCGCGCAGGCCGGCGAATTGCGGCACCGCCAGCACCACCCGGCGCGAGCGGCCGATGCGCGCAAGGTCATTGTCGATGGCACCGGTCAAATCCCCGGAAAACGACACCAGCGCGTGCGGACGTTCGCAGTATTCATCCAGCGTCAGGGTGCCGGGACGGTTATCGCCGCGCAGGATCTTGACGCTCAGGTCACGCAACTTCTTGCGCTTGGCGTTGGCCGGCAGCTCCGTGGTGTAGCTGATCCCGACGGAAATCTCCCCGGTGGAGAGCATCGACGACATCAGCAGAAAATTCACCCGCCGCACCACCACCACAATGTTCTGCGCCTCTTCGCGTATTTGCTTGAGCAGCGGCGGAAACAGGCCGAACTCGGCGTCGTCGGACAGGCCGATGCGAAACACATCGCGGCTGGTGGACGGGTCGAAATCCTTGGCCCGGCTGACCGCACCGGAGATGGTGTCCATCGCCGGCTGCAACTCCTTGAGAATCGCCAGGGCCCGCTGGGTCGGCTCCAGCACCCGACCGTTACGCACCAGCAGCGGGTCGTCGAACAGGTCGCGCAACTTGGCCAGTGAGGCACTGACGGCGGGCTGACCGAGAAACAGCTTCTCCCCGGCCCGGGTCAGGTTCTTTTCGAACATCAGGGTTTCGAAAATCACCAGCAGGTTCATATCGACGCGGCGCAGGTCGTTGCGGTTCATGCGGGGTTACTCGCAGGATTTCGGGGGTCTTTTCAGTAAAGCACCAAACGTGTGGCGAGGGAGCTTGCTCCCCTCGGTCGCGAAGCAGTCCCGGAAATGGGACTGTTGCGCCAGAGCGCGGACCGGCCGACGGGGGCAAGCCCCTTCGCCACGGGGTTAGGTGGTTACTCCGGCGGGTCGAGTTGATCCAGCGCCCGGTTTACCGCGAGTTCACCCAGCATGATGATTTGCGCGATGGCCAGCAGGGAGTTGCGGCTCGGCCCGTCCATATGATCCGCCAGATCCATGGTCATGACATTGGCCGAGGCCAGCGATTCGCACGCATGGGCTAGCAAGGCGCTGTAGCTTTCGCGAAGCAACCTGGAAGGCTTTTAAACAAGGGAATGTTTAACAGATCGAATCGATATCCAGCGTATACGGCGCCCCGATGGTCTGCCCATAGATCGAACCCATCAGCGCGTCCCGATCCGGGTCCACCGGCGCCATGGCCAATGGGTCCTTGACCTTGTTCTCAGGATGCGCCAGCCAACGATCGACGTTTTTCGTTAGTTCCTCGGGCTGTTCTGACAGCGATCCGTAAAGCGCTTGTGCGCTAATCCTCTCAGGTCGAATCTTTTTCAGTCGGTTGACGGTGGTTTCGATCTTGCTCCGTTCAAGTCTCAACGCGCGGATATTGTTCTCTCGGGTGCGAGCGTAAGCGTCCGAACGCGCCGGCAAATTATCTTCTTCATCACTGAGCTGTCGGGTGATTCGTGCCAGCGCCCCGGCGACCGAATTGAACTCGAGTTCTGTAACCCGCGACCTTTTCGATTCGTGCGCTTCCTTCCATCGCAGCAGAACGGCCCAACACGCCGGAATATACCCGCCGGTCATCGAATGATTCCCAGCCTGGAATATCTGCGCCAGCAATGGCGGCCGATTCGGCAACCCGTTTTTCTGCTGAAGCGCCAAGGAGCACGCCGCATGTTGAGTGATGGTGTCGCAGCCAGGGTCCCACAGGATCGCGGACATTTTCCCACGCTCAAACTCCACCGGCATGAAGTGCCGCAACGAGCCATGGTGATCGTATGGCTCGCCCGTCCAGTTAGTGATGCCCGCAAAAAACACCGACAATCCGGCTGGCACGTTGACAAATGTCAACGCCAAACCTGCCCCGAACAGACCGGGCTTGGTGTCCATCCAGCTACCGGGCACGCTCGGCACCGGGTCGTTGTGGTTGACGATGCGGTGATGCACCAGGTCCTTCGCGCCTGCGACGAAGTTGGCGTCGCCCGCGCGGGGGGCGCCGTAGGTGTAGAGCTGGATGGAGTAGCTTTCAGGACTGCGACGGAGCATCTCAGAGAGTAACAGTGCCACTGCGCCACCCAGGCTATGGCCACAAATCAGCAGTTTCTGCCCGGCGTAGAATCTATCCAGATAATTTACGACGAAGTCGTGAGCTTTTTGCGCAGACTCGTAGAAGCCACGATGTACTTTGCTTTCCGTATCTTCAAAAGGCACTTGAGAGGCATCGGCATCGCGCAAGCCATCCGCCAATAGTTCGGATGTGCCACGCACGGCAATCAGGATCAGTTCGTCGTTGTGGGTGATGAATGCTTGGGTATCAGTCGCTTTCGCCCCTTGCTTTCTGTCATCGAGAAAGTGAATTTTCGCAGGATTTTCCTGATCATCTTTCAGACCAGGTTTGTTGACGGCATAAAGATCTGGATCGAATGGCACTATTTCCAGATGTTTGGAGTACGGCACATCTTCATACAGCGGGTAGAAAGCTTTGGTTTGCGCCGCATCGACACGCCATAGCTCATCCGACTTTGCCAGTGCATCGCCGAACCAGTTTCCTATGCTGGGTTGCAATGGAAAACTTACAGGCGCTTCTTCAATGGGGTTTTTTTCCGGTTTCATGCCAAAGGGGCAATAGCTCAATGTAGCCATCAATGCGAGTTGATAGAGATTCAGGGCACAGAACTCGAGACCCGTAGACAGCATAGGGCGTAAGGCCCGCAAAGGGCGCACTTCCAGGACTGTGTGTTTTTGTGGCATCAGGGCAACGCCTAGCTTGCGATGCTTGCCCATGATTTTCGCCGTCCCCGTGCTGTGGGGGTAATGGCGATAAACTTCGGGAGGTAAATGCGTGACATGTTTAACCAGATTACGCACTTCTACCTGAAAGAATGCGTCGGCGCAGGCTTGTGCGGGGTTTTCTTTGGTGCGGGTTGAATTTTTATTCAGGTAGCGGGTTTGCTCGGCGCGAACTTGGAGTTCGGTAATTTCGAGAGGATAGTGCGGACGTTCTTTAGCTCGCACATATACCGTTTCCTGTCCTTCGTATTTCTGCTCGAGAACTAACGTAACAGGCCCCGCAAAGTGGTTGGTGATTGTACCTGCACCCGCAATATCGAGATGGCCACTATATCTCTGGCCTTCCGAGTCAATCGCGGTATAGGCCAACCCGGCATACGGTTCGCCAGAGCCGAACTCGTCGACCAACTGAAAACCGGTCCATTTACCTTGTACAGGGCAGGCGAGCACGCGACTGCTCAAACTTGATGCCAAATCCTTTTCTAATGACGTCATGTCAATATTTCCTTATTCCGTGCAACCGGGGTAAATAGTGCAGATGCGCCCATCCACCATTTGGAAGGTGCTGAAATCGGTGTGGTTACCGAAGCAAAATGCGTCTTGATCCTCGAAACCTTTGCCCATGCAACGCTTCCAGCCACCGGGCACCTTGACCCATGTGTCTCCCCAGCCGGGTTTTTCCTCATCCGCCAATTTGATCGTCATCTTCACGGTTTTACCCGGCAGTTGGTCAAGGGTGTAAGCCGAAAATGGATGGCCCCGATCCAGCTTGCCCTGTGCATCAGCTGCTTTGCAGTCAAGGATTTTTCTAAGGATGCGAGGCTTGCCTGAAGTGCGAAACAGCCACTGACATTGACCGTAAAAGGTACTTTCGCCCGCTTCATTGAAAGTACTTCTGTACTGGTCTTCCACCTCGTCGCGAATGACTACTGCGGCGCCATCTCCGCTAAAATCCCGTCGTGTTTTGCCATAAGACGAATTGATTTCCAGATCAATTTTCCAGATCACCAACGGGCAGCCACTGACTGTCCTGTACATCGCGATTTCAGAGTCCGGCGCGTAACTTTCACGCCATTTCATGTTGTACCCAACTTCCATATCTCTTCCCCCCGGCACGGTGCAGGTTTCACCCTTGGCGGGCACGTACTCGGCGACTGCCTGATAGGCAAAGTTGGGCGGTAAGTCGGCGGTGAAAGTGAATGTGTCTGGCTTGTTCTTTGCGCAGCCAGTGGTTAGTGCGATGCAGCAACTCAAAGCAGAAAATTTCAGCAGCAACTTCAACTGCGAAGACAAAATTGGCATTTGATTAAGATCCTTGTTCCGTGCAACCGGGGTAAATAGTGCAGATGCGCCCATCCGGCATCCGGAAACTGCTGAAGTCTTTGAAGTTGCCGAAGCAAAAGGCGTATTGATCTTCAAAGTTGTCTCCCATGCAGCGCTTCCAGCCTTTGGGAACTTTTACCCAGGTATCATCCATATAAGGCCTTTCCTCGCCAGCCAACGTAATCTTCATCTTCACGGTCTTACCCGGTAGCTGATCGAGGCTATACCCCGAAACTGGGTGGCCACGCTCCAGCTCGCCTCGAGCGTTGGTTTCTTTGCAATCTAGGATTTTGACGATGCGTCGCTGGGCACCCGAAGTACGAAATAGCCACTGGCACTGACCATAAAAAGTGCTTTCACCAGACTCACTGAACGTGCCTTTGTATTGTTCCTCCAAGTCCTCGCGGACGACGACCATTGCGCTGTCCCCACCGAAATCCCCCCGATGTGTCCAATACGAAGAGTTGATTTCCAGGTTGATGCGCCTGATCACCAGCGGACACCCATTGACTGTCCGATACATGGCAACTTTAGAATTCGGCGTGTAACTTTCACGCCACTTCATGTTGTATCCGACTGCAGTATTTCTTCCCCCCGGCACGGTGCAGGTTTCACCTTTGGCGGGTACATACTCGGCGATGGCCTTATAGGCAAAATCGGGCGGTAAATCGGCGGTGAAGGTGAATGTACTAGGCTGCCCAGTAGAGCAACCCGTGACCAACGCAAGACGACAACCCACACCTGCAATGCCTGCTATCCGTTTCATATCGGCGCATCCCCCTGCCAAAAACCCACCAACTGCCGCACTCGTTCAAAGTGCTCCACCGGACTCTCATCACCTCGCACCTCCCACTGCGGTGACAACGTAAAACCTGGCGCCTGCAAACTCTGAATCAATAGAAATTCCAACTGCTGCGGCTCCAACCAGCCCCATGCTTCCGCCAGGGCCAAGCGCTCACGCAACCACACGTCAGGGTCATGCACTTCGGCGAGGTTGGCGTAGGCCTCCACGTGCTCGGCCAACAAGTAACGGTGGGCGTTGAGCCGGCGAATTTCCGAGGCCTGCGGTTGAGGCAGGGGCGTGCGCAACCAGAGGGGGTTGTCCGGCACCGGATACGTACCGGGGGCGGGGTTAAGAGTTGTTTTCCAGGCTGTGCCGTCCCAGTAACACACGCTGATCGCCGGCCCGAGGAAGGCCGGATACGCTTCGACCGGCAAATGTTGCAGCGCGCGACTCAACACCCGGTTGTCGTGAAAGCGGTACAGCGCCTGATAGGGACGCGTCCCGACAATCAACCGGTCTTGCCAGTGACTGACCAGTTGGTGCAAGGCACCTTTTTCCGCGCTCGCGAGCCAGCCCCAGTTGCGTTCGGGATGATTCAGTAGGTCATCGAGGCGTCTGTCGCCGGACGGATCCAATATGAAGATGAATGGACCGGCATCGGACAGATTCGCGATGCTGGTGCCGTTGTAGACGCGCAAGTACTGGTCATGTCCGCTGGACTTCAACAGCAGCTGACGGGTTTCGCGTTCGTTCTGCGAGTCCAGCACCAGGCACAACTCATGGCCCGAGCGGCGTTGTTCGTTCATCCATTGGCGGGGGAGTGCGTTGATCATGCGGCCGCTCCTTCCGTCAGGCAGACGCCATCACGGCAGGCTTCGCAGATCGGGCAAAAGTCCGCCGCCAGCGCGTTGCTTGCCGCCATCAGTGCGGGCTGGGACGACGCGAGCATAGGCGGCAGTTCAGGTGGAACAGACAAGCCGTCAACTGACCGAGGCGCAGCGACTGAAACGGCTGGCACTCGCATTGGAGTACCACCGATCTGGAGTTCGCTGCTGCCGAATATTCCGCCGCCGCCTACCTGTAAATGTTCACCACCGGCTTCGATCGAGAACCTGGTCCCGGCCTTCAGAATGATTAGGTCGGCTTCAATAACAACTACCCGGCTGGCGCTAAGAGCAAGCGTTTGATCAACGTGGGTGTGGCTGTTGCCAGCAACTTGCAGGTAATCGTTGGCCTTGAGCTGTATGTGCCGATCACCGGTCGTGGTTCGATGCTCCGTGGCTTGCAGCACGGTAAAGCTGTCGCCCTTGACGGTTGTGCGCAGCTCGTTGCCGACTTCCAGACGGCTGTCGTTTTCTATTCTTTGTTCCATGTCCCGCTGGGCGCGCAGGTAAATCAACTCCTGGCCGGCACGGTCTTCAACGTGCAGTTCGTTGAACCCCGTGCTGTCCGGCGAACTGCGGGAGCGGAATACGCTACGGGTTTTATTTGCAGGTAATTCGTAGGGCACCGGGTTGGCGCTGTTGGCGAGGCATCCAATGATTTCGGGATGATCGGGGTCGCCTTCCTGAAAACTGACCTGGACCTCCATGCCGACTCTCGGCACGGCGACGCCGCCAAAGGAATTACCGGCCAGTAGGGAGGAGACCCGCAGCCAACAACTGCTTTTATCGTCGTGACAGCCTTCGCGATCCCAGAAGAACTGCACCTTGACCCGACCATAGTCGTCGCAGTGGATTTCCTCGCCTTTCGGGCCGGTGACCACTGCGCTCTGATTGCCGGCGATGCGTGGTTTGTCATGGGTCAGCGGCGAGCGGTAGATCACATCCCAAGGCGTGGCGAGGAATTGGTTGCGATAACCCTGAAAGCCGTTTTTATCGCCGGTGCCGGTGTAGGCCGCGTACTGTTGCAGGACCTGCGGTTGCGCCCCTTCATGCTCGATTTCGGTCAGCAACCACAGGTCGTTCCATTCTTCATCCGGATGTTCGGACAGTGGCAGGAAGTGCCCGGAGAGCAGCGCTGGTTGATCGCTTTTACCCCGCGCCACACGGCACTCGGCGCGGTGACGCTCAAGTGCGCGTCGACTCAACAGCTTGCCGCGATCGCGCTGGGAAAAACGGCCGGGGTACTGGTAATCCTCCAGATCCGGCTGAGTCCTGGAAATATCAGACCTGCTCTCGGCCTCCAGCAAGATACGCGCTTTGTTGAAGTCATAATCGCGGCGAGTGGTGCGGCTGGTACCGGCTTTCACTTGCACGTCAAAGTGGTTGATCACAGGTGTTTCGGCGACCATGCCATTGTCATGCTTATAGCGCGTTGGACGGTCGAGCCTGGGAAAAACGGTCTGGTCGTCGCCAAACACCAACACATGTTTTTCGCGGCTGTGCTGGAAGTGATAGTGCAGGCCTTCTTCTTGGCATAGGCGTTCTATGAACTGGCGATCTGACTCGCCGTACTGAACGCAATACTCACGATCCGGATAAACGCTGCCCACCTGAAACTGGTGAAAATCACGATTGATGCCGTGGCCTTCCAGTATCTGCGCAATGATTTGCGGGACGGTCATTTGCTGAAAAATACGGCGATTGGTGCGGTGGTCGAGATACGCCAATCGAGGCACCAGAGTCACGGTATAACGGGTCAGGCGATTACCGAGGCTGCCTTTGCCCACGCAATGAATCTGCCCATGAATGCCGTTGCCAGCGTCGTTGAAGGCGAGGAAGGCTTGTTTGTTCAACAAGCTGTCCTGGTTCAGGTCCTGCCTGTCGCCGACCAGTTCGATCTCAAAGGCGTAAGGCTGGCTGATGAACTCCTTGCCGGTGAACGTGAGCACCTGAAGGTCATGTTCAAAGTCTTTGATCGTGAGGCTGAAACGGGAATGAGGGTTAGCGTCGAACATCCATGATTCCTTGTCCTGTGACGTGGCACAGGCTCCGGGACGTTGATGCAACACGTGTGAAAGGCCTTCCATGGCCAGATCACAAAGACGTCCTGGAGCCGGGTTCGGTGCAACGCTACCAAGGGCGCATAGGAATTGATGTCAGACGCTTCCCAAAATGCTGTTACACAACCGTCTGGGTGTGACCCGGGCCTGGCTCCGTCAGCACTTTCCTGAACGTCTCCACCAACGGTCGCAAATTGATCCGGTGCCACGCGGCCCACAGCGGTGTGGTGAAGGAAATCCATGGCACTTCCCGCAGCACCACGCCGGGTGGTGCGTTGCGGCTCAAGCCTTTCTGGATCATCGCGATCCCCAGCCCCGACGCCACTAATCCCAACGCGGTAAATGGTTCAGTGGCTTCCATGCGGATGTCCGGGGTGAAACCGGCGCGGATGCAGGCGCTGACGAAGTCGTCGCGGCTGGCGGCGTCTTGGCGGGGTTGCACGCCGATCCATTCCTGGTCGGCCAGGTCCGCCGGGGTCAGTGTTGTGTGGTTCGCCAAAGGATGATGTTCGGGCAAGGCCAGTAGCATCGGATCGTCCAGCACCTGAAAACCCAGCAGGTCCGGGTCGTCGGCGACGGGCGGTTCGCTGACCAGTGCGATATCCAGACTACGCTGACGCAGGCCTTCGAGTTGTTCGGCGGAATTGAGGTTGTACAGCGCGACGTGCACGTTCGGTCGGTCGACCCGCAGTACCCGCAAGGCATTGGGCAAGACGCCGGCGTGCATGGCGTTTTCGATGTAGCCGATGCACAAGCCGCCTTCTTCGCCACGACCGAGGCGCTTGCCCAGGGATTCCAGGCGATTGGCATGGGTCAGCAGGGCACGGGTTTCAGCCAGAAACGTCTGGCCGTCGCGGGTCAGACGAATGCGCTGCTGGCTCCGCTCGAATAGGGTCAGGCCCAGGCGTTCCTCGAGCTGGGCGATCTGCCGGCTCAGGGGTGATTGGGAAATGTGCAGGCGTTCGGCGGCGCGACCGACGTGTTCTTCTTCGGCGACAGCGACGAAGTAGCGCAATTGGCGAATGTCGATCATGTCAGACCTCTAGGGACTCAAGTGGTGCGCATTATGTCTTGGACGGTCCGATCATCGCAATCTAGGATCTGCTCATCGGTCACATCAGCTGACCCCTGACACTCAAGAGGATTCACCCATGAGCTTGAAAGACAAACTGCCCGGCGCGCTGGGTTTCGGCACCGCTCCATTGGGCAACATGTTCCGCGCCATTCCTGAAGACGAGGCGCTGGCCACCGTGCACGCCGCTTGGGATGCCGGTGTGCGTTACTTCGACACCGCACCGTTTTACGGTTCGGGCCTGTCGGAAATTCGTCTGGGCGCCGCGTTGGCCCAGTACAACCGCGACGACTATGTACTCAGCAGCAAAGTCGGCCGAGTGATTCTCGATGAAGTCGAAGACGCCGCGGCCCGTGACTTGGGCGAAAAGAGCGGTGTGTTCGAACACGGCCGCCCGAACAAGATCGTCAACGACTACAGCGCCGACGCCACGATGCGCTCCATCGAAGACAGCCTCAAGCGCTTGCAAACCGATCGTCTGGACATTGTCTGGGTGCATGACATCGCCCAGGACTTCTATGGCGATCAATGGCTGGAATACTTTAACCAGGCCCGCACCGGCGCTTTCAAAGTGCTGACCCGCTTGCGCGAAGAAGGCGTGATCAAGGGCTGGGGCCTGGGCGTGAACAAGGTTGAACCGTGCGAGCTGACCCTGGATCTGACCGAAGCCCAGCCGGACGGTTTTCTGCTGGCGGGTCGCTACACGCTGCTCGACCACGACCGTGCTTTGCAACGTCTGATGGACGCCGCGCTGGCGCAGGACGTCGAGATCGTGGTCGGTGGTCCTTACAGCTCGGGCATTCTGGCCGGTGGCACACACTTCGAGTACCAGAAAGCCAGCCCGGCGATCATCAATAAAGTCGAGCAGATCAAACGCATCGCTGCCGCGCATGGTGTCGACATCAAGGCAGCTGCGTTGCAGTTCTCCCTGGCTAACCCGGCCGTGGCGGCGGTGATTCCGGGGTCCAGCCGTCCGGACCGGATTGCTGAAGACGTTGCGGCGATTGCGGCTGTCATTCCCGCTGCTTTCTGGCAGGCGATGCGCGACGCGAAACTGGTGTCCGAACGTGCGCCATTGCCGATTATTGGAGGTTGAGCATGAAAATCGATCTGAGTGGAAAACTCGCCATTGTCAGCGGCAGCACCGCCGGCATTGGCCTGGGCATCAGCAAGGCGCTGGCCGAATCCGGCGCCACGGTGGTGGTGATCGGCCGCGAGACGGCCAAAGTCGAACAGGCGCTGGCGAGCATTCGCCAGAGCGTGCCGGACGCGCAGTTGCGTGGCCTGACCGCCGACTTGGGCACTGCCGAAGGTGCCGAGCTGTTGTTCGCCGCCGAACCACGGGCGGACATCCTGGTGAACAACCTCGGGATCTTCAACGATGTGGATTTCTTCGACGCACCGGACAGCGAGTGGACGCGTTTTTATGAGGTCAACGTGATCTCCGGCGTGCGCCTGTCACGGCATTACGTGCCAGACATGGTCAAGCAGGGTTGGGGGCGGGTGATTTTCCTGTCCTCGGAATCCGGGGTCGCAACACCGGCCGACATGCTCAATTACGGCGTGACCAAAAGCGCCAACCTGGCGGTGTCCCATGGTCTGGCCAAGCGGCTGGCGGGCACCGGGGTGACGGTCAATTCGATCCTGCCTGGCCCGACGCTGACCGATGGCCTGGAGCTGATGCTCAAAGACGCCACTGCCAAATCGGGGCGCAGCGTTCGGGAAGAAGCCGACGCCTTCGTGCGCAAGGCTCGGCCGACCTCGATCATCCAGCGTGTGGCGGATGTCGAGGAGGTCGCCAACCTGGTGGCCTACATCGCCTCGCCGCTGTCTTCGGCCACTACTGGCGCGGCGTTGCGAGTCGACGGCGGCGTCGTCGACAGCATGGCGATCTGAACCTTATTGATTAAGAGAGAACATTTCATGGCAACTGCATCAGCGTTTATTGATATCCCGGCGACCGCCGACCAGGTTTGGCGATTGATTGGCGGCTTTAACTCGCTGCCGGACTGGCTGCCGTTTATTCCCCAAAGCGAGCTGAGTGAAGGCGGCCGGGTGCGTAGCCTGCAAACGGCGGACGGGGCGGTGGTGGTTGAGCGGTTGGAGGCGTTTGATAACGCTGGAAAGACTTACAGTTATTCGATTTTGCAGGCGCCGTTTCCGGCTACTGACTATCTGGCGACTATCAGTGTTGAAGCGCAGGGGCAGGGCGCGCGAGTGACGTGGTCCGGGCGGTTTGCACCTGTCGGTGTGAGTGACGAGGAAGTGGTGGCGCTGTTTACCGGTATCTACCAAGGCGGCCTCGAAGCCCTGCGCGCCAATTACCCGGCCTGACGCCGTACTGATCGTTCCCACGCTCCGCGTGGAAATGCAGCCCGGGACGCTCCGCGTCCCTTTCCAGAGCTGGAACGCGGAGCGTCCCTTGAGGCATTCCCACGCAGAGCGTGGGAACGATCATGCAGCCGGTAATTTGAGCTCCGCGCACAACCCACCCCCTTCACGATTACTCAACGTCAACGATCCCCCGATCGCCAACGCCAACTGCTGTGCAATCGCCAACCCCAACCCGGTCCCGCCGGTACTGCGGTTACGTGAGTTCTCCACGCGATAAAACGGTTCCATCACCTGAGCCAATTCTTCCTCGGCAATCCCTGGCCCGCGGTCCATCACCTTCACCGACAAACTGCCGTCAGCCTTCGCTTCCACCCTCAATTCGGCGGCGCCGGCGAACTTCAGCGCGTTGTCCGTCAGGTTCACCAGCACCCGCCGCAAGGCGTGCGGCCGGGTATTGATCACCGCGTCACTTTTACCGCCCAGCTGAACGTCTTTGCCCATGTCCTGATAGTCGAACACCAGGCTGTCGAGGAACGAATCCAGATTGGTGCGGCGACTTTCCTCGGTGGCGCCATGAACGCTGCGGGCATAGGCCACGCCTTCGCGCACCAGGTGTTCTATCTCGCCAAGATCATTCCAGAGTTTGTCTTTCTCGGCGGAGTCGTCCATGAATTCGGCACGCAGTTTCATGCGGGTGATCGGCGTTTGCAGGTCGTGGGAAATCGCCGCCAGCAGTTGCATGCGTTCCTTGAGGTACGCGGCGATGCGCGCCTGCATCGAATTGAAGGCCATGGCGGCATGCGCGACTTCGGTCGGGCCTTTTTCGTCCAGGTGCACCGCGTGGGTGTTGGGGTCCAGGGTCTCCACCGCCTGAGCCAGGCGGGTCAGGGGGCGGATGGCAATTCTCACGGCCAGCCAGGTGCAGATGAGCATCAGTGCGAGTTGCCCCAGCAACACGATGGGTAACCACGGCGACAACGGCACCATCGAGGGTCGCACGTCGATGGTCACCGGGCTGCCGTCCGCCAGTTTCAGGTGGACCTGAAAATGTTTATCCGGTCCGGGGATGTCGGTCACCGTCATCGGGTAATCCTTGCCGATGGCCTCTTTGATTGAAGTCATCGCGATTGGCGAATCGCTCATGGGCAGGCCCGGCGAGCCTTCGTTCAACAAATAGCGGTAGTTACGTCGATTCAGTTGTTGCAGCCAGCTCATGCGTTCTTCGGCCGGCAAGCGGTCGAGGATGGCGATGGAGGTCGAGACGTCGGTTTCCAGATTGCCCAGCATGGTGTTCTTCGTGCTTTCGTAGCGCTCGTAGTACTGCGCGCCGAAGGACAGCGCCTGCGCGAGAATCAAGCCGATCAGGAAGATCAGCGACAGCCGCGAGGCGAGGGTGCGGGGCCAGCGAACGGTGAAGTTCATGAGGGCGCCCCGAGGACTTCCACCGGCAGCGAAAACACATAGCCTTCGCTGCGCACGGTTTTGATGTAGGCCGGTTCGCGGGCATCGTCCAGCAAGCGCTGGCGCAAGCGGCTGACCAGCAAGTCGATGGAACGGTCGAACAGGTCGGCATCGCGGCCTTGGGTCAGGTTCAGCAATTGATCGCGATTGAGCACACGCTGAGGATGATCGAGGAACACCCGCAGCAACCGATATTCCGCGCCACTGAGCGCGACCATCGTGCCGTCCTCATCGAGCAGGTGCCGGGCCGAGGTGTCCAGGCGCCAGCGCCCGAAGGCCAGCAGGCGACCGCTTTCGGTGACCACCAGGTTGGGTGGCAGCATCCGGGTGCGGCGCAGCACGGCGTTGATTCGGGCGAGCAGTTCACGGGCGGCGAACGGCTTGACCAGGTAATCGTCGGCGCCCATCTCCAGGCCGATGATGCGGTCGGTTTCATCGTTGCGCGCGGTGAGCATCAGCACCGGCGTGGCCTTGTGTTTGCCGGCGCGCAACTCACGGCACAGCATCAGTCCATCGTCGCCCGGCATCATGATGTCAAGCACGATCAGGTCCACCGGCGTGGATTCCAGGAAGGTGCGCATTTGTCGTCCATCCGCCACGACGGTGGTGCGCAGGCCGTTTTTCTTGAGGTAGTTGCCTACCAGTTCCCGGATCTCGCGGTCATCGTCCACGATGAGAATGTGATCGACGTGTTCCATTTGGCCAGGCCTCTGTAGATGGGGGATGTCGCGCAGTCTATCGAGCCTTGGCCCGCTCGCCCGCAGTCCTTTGTATTGCAGTGTATCTGGCCTGTCGGCGGATACACGTGGACGCAAAAACACCCATTTTCAGGGCTTTTGTATCGCTCTGTATCCCGGCCCGGTTCTGATACGTACCGATTTACACGCGCCTGTTCCCGACACAGTCGAGATACCTCGCGGGCTTCTAATAGGTTCCATCGAGGCAAATCAAACCGCCTCGGCCCAATCAACGATTGACCTATTGAAGCCTTGAGGAAACCACCATGAACACCAAAGCCGTCTACGCCGCTTGCCTGTTTGCCGCCCTGAACATCTGCACCTTGTCGGCCCGCGCCGAAGCCGATGTCACCGCTAAAACCTACACCTACGGCACAAACCTGGACATCAAGAAAGTGGTGTCGCTGAAACAGGACGCCTCGACTTCCTGTGGGGTTGTGGATGCCCAGCTGACTTACCTGGATTCCCATAACAAAACCCAGGTTCTGGACTATCGCAAATTGGCTGATGGCTGCAACTCGGACAACTGAGTCCTGCGCTGACCCATTGCCCATCCCAATTGAAACAGGAAGCACATCATGAACAACGTAAGCCGCTTTTTGACTGCCATTGCCTTCTCCGCGGCTGGCGCCGCTGCCCATGCCAACGCTGCCGTTGAACAAAAAAGCTGCGGCAGCGCGACTTGCTTCCAACTGACGCCGGTGGCGGAGAAGGGCGGGAACGCTTTTCTGGCAGAGGATGGTTCGAGCCGTACGCCGCAGGGGCAGCAACTGGAAAACCAGACGGCCTGAGGCCTGACACTGTTTCTGTGAACACCACAGTTCCAATGTGGGAGTGAGCCTGCTCGCGAAAGCGGGGTGTCAGTCAACGAAAATGTTGAATGTGATGGCCTCTTCGCGAGCAGGCTCGCTCCCACAGGGATGTGTGGTGTGTCGCCCTTTCTATATTCAAAGGTGATCCCCATGTTTCTCATCGCTTTCCTGGGCGGCATATTGACCGTCCTCAGCCCTTGCATCCTCCCGGTCGTGCCATTCCTGTTCGCCGGTGTTAAACGTACACGTTCCTCGATCCTGCTCACCCTCGGCGGCATGGTCCTGACCTTCGCCCTGATCTCCAGCCTGGCCGTGGTCAGCAGCGAGTGGGTGGTACACGCCAACAACACCGGTCGCCACATAGCGCTGATCGTGATGGTGCTGTTCGCCCTGTCGCTGATTTCCGCCCGTGTCGGTGACTGGCTGGCCCGTCCCTTCGTGGCGCTGGGCAACCGCCTCGATCCGGACACTCGCAAAATGTCCGGCCCGTTGAGTTCGGTCATGATCGGCGTTGCTACCGGTCTGCTTTGGGCACCGTGCGCCGGGCCGATCCTCGGGGTCATCCTCACGGGCGCCATGCTGCAAGGCGCAAACGCTCAAACCAGCCTGTTGCTGGTGGCGTACGGCCTGGGCAGCGCATTGTCCCTGGGCACTTTGATCTTCGCCGGTCGCGGCCTGGTCAATCGCTTGAAGTCGTCGATTCCGGTCACCGGTTGGCTGCGTCGTGGCACGGGTGTTGCGGTGCTGGCGGCTGCGGCGGTGATTTCCACCGGCGTCGACAAAACACTGCTGGCTGGCACTTCGTCCGAAGGCGTCAGCAGCATTGAGAAGGGGGTGTTGGAAACCGTACCGAAAGTCGTCGATTACTTCGTCAGCAAGGTCAACGCAGACGCGTCCATGGACAACGCCAAAGGCGCCATGCCGTCCATTGCCGGCGCAGTGCAATGGCTTAACTCGCCAGCCCTGACCAACGAGTCCCTGAAAGGCAAAGTGGTGCTGGTGGACTTCTGGACCTTCGACTGCATCAACTGCCAGCACACCTTGCCCTACGTGAAGGATTGGGCGAAGAAATACGAGAAGGATGGCCTGGTGGTGATCGGCGTGCACACGCCTGAGTACGGTTTCGAGCGCATCATCGACAACGTCAAGGATCAGGTGAAAAAGCTCGGCATTACCTACCCGGTGGCGATCGACAACAACTATGCGATCTGGCGTAATTTCGACAACCAGTACTGGCCGGCTCACTACTTGATCGATGCCAAGGGGCAGGTGCGTTACACCCACTTTGGTGAAGGCAGCTACGAGACTCAGGAGAAAGTGATCCAGCAGTTGCTGGAAGAGGCTAAAGCACCCGCTGCGTAATGCTTCAAATCAATGGCTCACAGGCTGCACGCGGTGGGCCATTGGTTTTTTCTCCTGACTGCGTCGCCACGCCGCTGGCGGCGCTCCATACTCTCGGCGAAAGGCCCGACTGAACGCCGTGTCGGTCTGGTAGCCCACCTCTTCGGCAATCCGCATCAACGAGCTGTTACTGCTGCGTAACAGGTTAGCCGCCAGCAACATGCGCCATTGCGTCAGGTATTGCATCGGCGAACTCCCCACCAGTTGCTGGAAGCGCTCCGCCAACACCGATCTTGACGTGCCGGCAGTGCGCGCCAGTTCATCCAGCGTCCAGGCGTGACACGGTTTTTTGTGCAACGCGTTGAGGGCGGCGCCGACAATCCGGTCGCCCACACCCGCCAGCCAACCGGTGCGGCCTTCGCCCTGTTCGTGCATGTACAGGCGCAGCACCTCGATGAACAACACCTCGGCCAGTTTCGCCAGCACACCTTCGCCGCCGGGGCGGGGCGAGCGCGCTTCGGCCAGCGCATAACGGACCGACGATTCCAGCCAGATACCGGCATTCGAGCCGCGCACATTGACCCGGACCACCGCCGGCAACCCGGTCAGCAACATGCCGGCCAGACGGGTATCGCAGGCCAGATAGCCGCACACCAGACGCGTCACCGCGCCGCCACCGCCATAGCTCAATTGCCGTGGACGGCGCGCCAGCATCACGTCCAGCCGTGCACCGGTGGCAGGCGCGAGCCCAGGTTGTGAGCTCATGCGATGGGCATCTCCCTGAGGGAAAACCACCACATCGCCGGCCGTCAGCAGGAGCGGGGGATCATCACCCTGTTCGACATAACATTCGCCTTCGGTGATCAAGTGGAAGATCACCACGCGTTCGGCGCCGGGTTCCAGAAACGGCGCCGCCGTGTCGGCGCTCGGCGATTGGTAGCACCAGGGTGCAGTAAACCTGGCATTGATGAAAATCGCGCCGACCAGGCGGACGACGCGCAGCGTCTGTGACAAGGCATCCATGGTGGTTTTCCCGTGTTGGCGGGGCGGCTTTTGATTGTGACCCTGTCGCCGCGTAACGCGAAATCTCCGGACGATCGGACAGGGTTGGCCGACGATCGGGCAGGACGCCAGCGTTGCCCGGCGCGATAGTTGGCACACAGGGTCTGCCGACCCTGTCATCAATAACAAGAATGAGAGGTTGCCATGCCTAAGTTCGTTATAGAACGCGAGATTCCGGGTGCTGGAACACTGTCAGAAAGGGATTTGAAAGCGGCTTCGCAAAAGTCCTGCAGGACGTTGCGCGACTTGCCAGAAGTGCAGTGGCAGCAGAGTTATGTCACCGGTGACAAGCTCTACTGCGTGTACATCGCGCCCAACGAAGAGTCGATCAAGGAACACGCCAGGCAGAGCGGTTTCCCGGCCAACCGCATTTCCCAGGTCACGGCCATCATCGATCCCACCACGGCCGAGTAAGCCGGGTTGCGTTCCAACCCGCAACGGAGCGGAATTCATGAGTACACCCATTGATCTTTCTGCCTTGAAAAACCGTCAGATGGCCTCTTGGGCCAGCGGCGACTATGCCGTGATCGGCACCACCTTGCAGATCGTCGGCGAGCAACTGGCCGAGGCCTGCGACCTGCTTTGCGATGAACGCGTGCTCGACGTGGCCGCCGGCAACGGTAACGCGACGCTCGCTGCCGCGCGCCGTGGTTGCCATGTCACGTCGACCGACTACGTGGCCACGCTGCTGGAACGCGGCGAAGACCGGGCCAGGGCGGAACGCCTGGAAGTCACGTTTCAAGTGGCTGACGCTGAAGCCTTGCCGTTCGAGGATGCCAGCTTCGATGCCGTGCTTTCGACCTTCGGGGTGATGTTTACGCCGGACCAACCCAAGGCCGCCGCGGAGCTGGCGCGGGTCTGTCGCCCCGGAGGGCGGATCGGCCTGGCCAACTGGACGCCCGAAGGGTTTGTCGGCCAGATGTTCAAGACCCTCGGTCGCCACCTGCCGCCGCCACCGCCGGGGGCACAACCGCCTTCGAACTGGGGCACCGAAGCCTGGCTGCACACGCAGTTCGACGAACGTGACTTTCTGCTCCAGGTGACGCGCAAGACCTTCAACTTCCGTTACCGCTCGGCCGCGCACTTCATCGACACGTTCCGCACCTGGTACGGCCCGGTCCACAAAGCCTTCGCGGCACTGCCTCCTGAAGGCGCCAAAGCGCTGGAAAACGACATGACCGAACTGATCAACCGCATGAACAGAGCGGGAGAGAAATCGATGGTGGTGCCGAGTGAATACCTGGAGGTGGTGATCACCCTGCGTTGAACTGCCAACACAACCCCCCTGTGGGAGCGAGCCTGCTCGCGAAGGCGGTCGTTCACTCAACATCAATGTTGAATGTAATGGCCTCTTCGCGAGCAGGCTCGCTCCCACATTGGATAGTGGTGTCTAAGAGAGTAATCACTCATCCAGCCGCTCGGTGTACACCACCCAAACGCTGCACGGCATTTTGTACAGCAGATGCTCAACCGTACTGCCGATCAGCCGGCCCATGCCGCGATGGCCTATCCGGCCCATGACAATCACGTCAACGTCATAGGCATCGGTATAGCGGGTGAGGACCTTGGCCGGGTTGCCCATGATCATGTGCCGCTGCTCCGGCGCGATGCCGTTGCGCTCGGCCAGGTCGTTGAAGGCATCCTCCTGGTAATCGAATACGGTCTTGGCCTTGCCCGATGAGAAGAACGCCGAACCGTTGTCGAAGCCGAATTCGTCGGCGCTGATGGATGAAAGGTCATAGGCGTAGACCACATCGAGCTCGGCATTACAGGCGCTCGCCAGTTTCGCCGCCTCGTGAAGGATCCGGTCGTTGAAGGTTTTGTAATGGTCATCGCGATGAAAGGGGTCCACCGCCGCGACGATCTTTCGCGGCAAGGCGTGCATGGCATGGCTGACGAAATGCAGCGGCACCGGGCATTCGCGCAACAAGTGCACATCGAGCGGGGTAAACATCAGCCGCGACAGCAGCGATTCGTGCTCCAGCGCCTTGATCAGCACATCCATCGGCTGCTCTTTGAGGTGAATCAGGATTTCCTCCAATGGGCGTTCTACCCAGGCCACTTCGGTGGTGACGTGGACCCCGATCTTGCGCAAGGGGCGGGCCTGTTCCTCAAGCCATTGGCGGTGGCGCTCGACGTAGCCCACGCGCATCTGTTCCAGGGCCTTTTCGTTGACCAGACTGGCGGTCGCCAGGCCTTCAAGGTAATCGAAGGCGACGATGTGCAGCGCGGCGTCTTCGGCCTTGGCCAGCGCAGCGGCCCTGTCGAAAGCGGGGCTGTGTTCCATCAGCGGTGATGCAACCAGCATGAAGCGGGATTGACCAGACATGACGAACCTCCCGTGGATTAGCCGCCCGACGTGCGGCTCGTGCGACGTACATCCAGTCTCTAAGTATTGACCATGATCAACCTCCCGTCCGCAAACCGGGAGCAGGCTGAGGTTCGTACGGGTGCCGGATGCGTTGGCGAACCTGTGCCCGATCCCCGATGGACTCAGCGACAAACAGGTGCTGATGTGCCCCGAACATCATGTGCTCCGGGTTTTCCGGGGCGGAACGCGGGGAGGTCAAGATTGGCGATATTGCCGAGTTGGCCGCGCGCGAGGATATCCAGAACTATTACTTGGGGCCGTGGGGTAGGGCATTGTTGAACACTAGCTGCACATGACGCTAACGGCCTTCGCGGCGCGTTGCAGTTCTTGTTTGACGTCGACCGGTATCCGCTGTTTCACCAGTCGTTGCTCGAGGAATGTCTGATCGCCTCGGGTATCAACCTGAGCGTCAATAGCCGCATCCTCTGCTTCTATGGTGGCAGCATGAGCCTCTATGACCGAGTCGACCTCAGCGTCGCTCTTGGCGGCGTCGAGCGCACCAATGAGTGTCGCCACTTCGTGTTCTTCAGCCTTGCCATAGTCTTCTACAGACAGTCCGGCAGCCAACGCCCGCGCCCGGATTTCCACGCCTTTCAGCGTCTGCTTGGCCTGCCCGCACAGCATCTCGTGTTTTTGGCTTTCGACGGTTTTCCACTGGAAAAATCCATACGTCATCGTGCCGATAATCGCTACGGTGATACCACCGATCAGGATCCGTTTCATGGCTACAGTCGTGAGTCCGGGGGTTGAGAGTTCGGTGGGCATCGCTTCGTTCTCTATCAGGAAATGAAAGCGTAGCACCGGAACCCGGTCCAGCCCCGTCCAATGTCAATGCAAATTACAGTAGTAAAGGAGCTGCGTGTCTTCAAGATTATGGCGCATTAAGTAACCCTTCAACATCGACCAACGTCGGAGCATGGGCCCCGGCATGGCGGCAGGAGAGGGATGCGCAGGCTGATGAAAATCGCAAGCGATCCGCCAAGTCGGTCATTCCGAGCAACTCCGATGCCAGCCAGCCGGCCATGCAAGCGTCTCCTGCACCTACGGTATCTGCGACGTCTACGGCGATAGCCGGCTGCTCGTACCGCCTGTCGGGGGTATAGAGAACCATGCCGTGTTCACCTCGGGTAAACAGGATTTCAGCCACTGGATTCAGTGCGCGAAGCTCGTCCAATGCCTGGTGTTCGGTCAGCCCCGGATAAATGTGCCGAAGGTCTTCGTCGGAAAGTTTAATCATGTCGGCCAGGGCGGTCATCGTCGGGAACGTCTGCTGCCGATAACGGCTGTCCATCAAATTACGCCAGTTCGGGTCATAGCTAATCCGTTTGCCCACTCCTTTGGCCAACTGAGCGATTTTTACCAATCTGTCTCCAATCGGCTGACGAGCCAGGCTGATACAGCTGAAATGGCACACCTGGGCATGGTCAATCCATCCATCTGGCATCAGACCCGGGTCGAAAAACTGATCGGCATCTCCAGCAAAAAAATATCGTGGAGGACGGCTCGATGGAACGATGGCCACCAACGGATCTCGGTCTACTCGTTGGATAAATCGCCCGTCCAGACCTGCCGCCTCTGACTGCCTGGCGATCTCGTCGCCCAGGGAGTCCGTGCTGATAGAGCCTGCGAAGGCGCTGCTGATGCCCAAGCGACTCAGCGCTCGTGCAACGTTCCAGGGCGCGCCGCCTGGATAGCCTTTCCATTGTCCGGGGATGCCTTGGACAAGGTCGGTCAGGGCTTCGCCAAATACGACTGCGCGAGGCAATACCATGGTCATTTCCTCAATATTTCTCAGAGCGATTACTGCTGGCTGATCAGAGTCGACCGCCGGGTATCACTCACTCAATGGGTTCTGGTGAAAGGCAGGGAGGGGTGAGCACCGTTGCGGTTGAACATCGTCATCGCCGTTTCGCGACGATATTCGCTGGGTGTCTGTTCCATTTCGATGCGAAAGTGCCTGTTGAAGTTGGACAGGTTTTCATAGCCAACCTCAAAGCAGATGTCCGCCACTGACATCTCCGTTTGCAGCAACAGCCTGCACGCGCGCTGAACCCTGAGCTTGCGCATGAGATCGATGAAGCCGTGGCCGGTAATCCTTTTGAAGAAACGCGAAAAACCGGGCTCGCTCATCTCCAGGCGCTGAGCGATAACCGACAGGCGAATGTCGCCTGTGAGCTCAGTCAGTAGATAGTCAAATGCCTTATTGATGCGCTCGGAACTACGGGCATCCAGGGTGGGCGCGTAACACGCGCTGGCGAGCAAGTGAACGTCAGGCGAGGGTGCTTTCATCAGCGCGTTGATCAATTGCAGGAACAGAATCAAACGCTCGAGCCCTTGCGCCGGGCCTATGTCCTCCAGCAGTCGCGCTGCCTGTGCAGCCGTTGCTCCGGTGAATTCCAGGCCGCGACGTGCTTGTTCGAAAAGGTGTTGCAGCTCGCCCAGCTCAGGCATCGTTGCGCGTAAGGCCAAAATGGCTGAGCCATCAAACTGCAGCACCACATCGCGCCCCGCCAGGTACTCACCTGGCGCGAGATCCCCTATCCAGTCATGGGGAAGGTCGGGGCCGATGAGCGCCACGTGACCTGCACCGAACGCACCGATGTAATCGCCCGCGACGAGCTTGCCGCTGCCCTGGCGGATCAGATGGATTTCGAATTCAGGGTGATGGTTCCAGCGAGCCAGGGAGTAGGGGTAATCGTGTTCGTACCAGCGAAAGCAATGATCGGGCTCTGGAAGAATGACCTCCAGCTCGGCGGGTCGCTGCTCAAACAGGGCTGCTCGGGAATCAGGCATCTCATGCCCCTTTTTTGTTCTTCGAATGCGACCAACATACGCCTACTCGTCCGGCACCTGCTAGCTCACGTATTGCCTGCAACTGATACTTTTTTGATCTCGGGCCGCTATACCGCGTTCGGTTAAAAAAGTATCAGATGAGCATCCGCTACGCGTTTGTCCGGGCTTTTTTAAGCTGTTGTAATCCAGTCGTCCACCATTGCCGGTCAGACGTATTTGATCAGCGGTGGTTAACAAACAAAAATAATAGCTCCCGTCGTCCAAGGCGCGGAGCGGAGAGCACTACGATGAACATCCCGAAAGCGCTTTTCCTTTCCGCTGGCCTATCCTTCGCCCTTGTCAGTCAAGCCGCTGAAACAGTGACCATTGCCACCGTCAACAATGGCGACATGATCCGGATGCAGCGGCTCTCCAAAGTGTTTGAACAGCAGCATCCTGATGTGAAGCTCAATTGGGTGGTGCTGGAAGAAAACGTCCTGCGTCAACGCCTGACCACCGACATCGCCACTCAGGGCGGACAGTTTGATGTGCTGACGATTGGTACCTATGAAACGCCGCTTTGGGGCGCCAAGAGTTGGCTCGAGCCGATCACGGGGCTGCCACCGGAGTACGACCTGGAAGACATCTTCCCTTCGGTACGCCAAGGCCTGTCAGTCAACAACACGCTCTACGCCTTGCCTTTCTATGGCGAAAGCACGATCACCTATTACCGCACCGATCTGTTCAAGCAAGCAGGCCTGAGCATGCCGGAGCACCCGACCTGGACGCAGCTCGGCGAATTTGCCTCCAGGCTCCACCAGCCTGACAAAGGGCAGTACGGCATGTGCCTGCGTGGCAAGGCCGGTTGGGGTGAGAACATCGCGCTGATGAGCACCATCTCCAACGCCTTTGGTGCCCGTTGGTTTGATGAAAAGTGGCAGCCGGAACTGTCCAGCCCGGAGTGGACAGCAGCGGCGCACTTCTACATTGATACGCTCAAGAAGTTTGGGCCGCCAGGCGTGTCGAGCAATGGTTTCAACGAAACCCTCGCGCTGTTCAACAGCGGTAAATGCGCCATCTGGGTGGATGCCAGCGTCGCAGGCTCGTTCACCACCGATAAAGAGCAGAGCAAGGTTGTCGACAGCGTGGGCTTTGCGCCTGCACCAACTGAGGTCACCGACAAAGGTTCGTCATGGCTGTATGCGTGGTCGCTGGCGATACCGGCAACCTCCAAGCACAAAGACACAGCAAAGGCCTTTATCACGTGGGCAACGTCAAAAGAATACATTCAACTTGTCGCTAAAACAGACGGCATCACCAACGTGCCGCCAGGCACTCGGCAGTCCACCTACAACAAGGCCTATTTGAAGGCCGCACCGTTCGCGCAAGTGACCTTGCAGATGATGCAGCACGCCGATCCTGCGCACCCATCGATCAAGGCTGTTCCTTACGTTGGCATCCAGTACGTGACCATTCCCGAATTCCAGGCGATCGGCACGTCTGTAGGGAAACTGTTTTCGGCGGCGCTCACCGGGCAGATGTCGGTTGATCAAGCCCTCGCCGCCGCACAGACCTCCACCGAACGTGAAATGAAGCGCGCCGGTTATCCCAAGTAACCCGCAACCTATTGTGGGAGCGAGCCTGCTCGCGAAAGCGCCATTCCAATCGCCAAAGAGGCATCGGATGTACCGGCCTCTTCGCGAGCAGGCTCGCTCCCACATTTCGATCTTTGTATGTCTGTTCCTAATCGGTTTGAAGCCATGAATATTTCAACTGCCAAAGCTCACATGGACATTCCCCAACCGGTGCGTAAAAGCCGGTTGGCCAACCCCGGCTGGTTTCTGGTCAGCCCCTCGGTGGCGTTGTTGCTGCTGTGGATGATCGTGCCGCTGGGCATGACCGTTTACTTCTCGCTGATTCGCTACAACCTGCTCTACCCCGGCGAGAACGCGTTCGTGGGGCTGGAAAACTTCAGCTACTTCCTCAGCGACTCGGGTTTCCTGCCCGGCGCCACCAACACCTTGTTGCTGGTTGGCAGCGTGCTGCTGATCAGCGTGGTGTTCGGCGTGTTGATCAGTGCGCTGCTGGAGGCCAGTGAGTTTCTCGGTCGCGGTATCGTGCGGGTGATGCTGATCTCGCCGTTTTTCATCATGCCCACCGTCGGTGCGCTGATCTGGAAGAACCTGATTTTCCACCCGGTCTCGGGGATCCTCGCCTACGTCTGGAAGCTGTTCGGCGCGCAGCCGGTGGACTGGCTGGCGCACTACCCGCTGCTGTCGATCATCATCATCGTGTCCTGGCAATGGCTGCCGTTCGCGATCCTGATCCTGATGACCGCCATGCAGTCCCTCGACCAGGAACAGAAAGAAGCCGCGCGCCTCGACGGGGCCGGGCCGATCGCGATTTTCTGGCACCTGACCCTGCCGCACCTGGCACGGCCGATTGCCGTCGTGGTGATGATCGAAACCATCTTCCTGCTTTCGGTGTTCGCCGAAATCTTCACCACCACCAACGGCGGTCCCGGCTACGCCTCGACCAACCTCGCCTACCTGATCTACAACCAGGCGCTGGTGCAGTTCGACGTCGGCATGGCGTCCGCCGGTGGTTTGATCGCGGTGGTGATCGCCAACATCGCAGCCATCGTGCTGGTGCGCATGATCGGCAAAAACCTGACAGACAAAGCCTGAGGCCTGCGCCATGACCCTTCAACAATCCCGCCGTCTGCAAAGCCTGCTGCTCGGCACCCTGGCCTGGGCCATCGCGATCCTGATCTTCTTCCCGATCTTCTGGATGGTGATGACCAGTTTCAAAACCGAAATCGACGCCTTCGCCACGCCGCCACAGTTCCTCTTCACGCCGACGCTGGAGAACTACCTGCACATCAACGAGCGCAGCGATTACTTCAGTTTCGCCTGGAACTCGGTGGTGATTTCGTTCAGCGCCACGGCCCTGTGCCTGCTGATCGCGGTGCCGGCGGCCTACTCGATGGCGTTCTACGAAACCAAGCGCACCAAAGGCACGTTGCTGTGGATGCTCTCCACCAAGATGCTGCCGCCGGTGGGCGTACTGATGCCGATCTACCTGCTGGCCAAAAGTTTCGGCCTGCTCGATACGCGC
>NZ_RCZA01000018.1 GCF_006438925.1 Pseudomonas mandelii
TTGACGGTTTTATTACTTTTCATATCGCTTAATATTACTTTGCTATGTAATACCGGCACACCCAGCAAAACGGGGGGCTCCAGCCCCATCACCTAACCCGTATTCCTCATATCGCTCTTTTTTGAAATGACCTCTCTGTCTCTGAGAATGAATCTCAAAAAAATCGATGCTTTTCACCAGAGCCCTGTTGGCGGCAGAAGGTGAACCTAATCATCCATCGCCTTCATTTCTGTGAAATCCATTAATCCCGCCGTAGCCCGTGACAGCCGTGGCGTAGAGGGAATTTACCCCCTCTCCCGTAACTGCCAATCCCGATCTCAAAAAGAATGTGCGCGTTTTCAAGAACACACTGAAACCAACGCTTTAAAACTTTTCGACCAATGAAACCAGGCATTCCAGCGTTCCCCCTCCGTGACCGCCCCGTGTACCGCTGTGCAACCGCGCTGCATTTCCCTTCAAAACTTTGCACTTTGTGAAATGACCGATTCCCTACAGAGATCCATAGCCCGCCTGGGCTGCAGGTGCGTTTGCACTACATCTGGATTTGCATAAAAAAAGGACACAAGGCCCGTCGACGGGACGGGGATAAGTGTTTTTTCAGCTGTTTTTTTGTGGCGAAAGAATTTTCCCAGGGCGACTTAGCGATCGGCGACATGGGTCAGTTGCCGTCAGTCGCCCTGCTGATGTGGGGAAATACGCCTATCGATATAGGCGTTCGCATATACAGTATCCTGACAAGATGGGCACGCCCAATGAATAGAGAACCTGTGGGAGTCGTAACCCCGGATTCATGCGAGATAGCGCGATGGCGCGTCCTGCTGCGAGATGAGGTGGCGTTGCTCGCAATGCCCGGTGCCCCATCACAAAGCATTGCTCAAGCAAGCACACGCACTGCACCAGGGCCATGTGATCGATGCTGACGAACTCAGCAATTTTTTGGAGTTAGCGGACGCGGCGCTTGCCTACGCGGTCGAATCGCTACTTGACCTTGATGCTGACGAGTAGGAGGCACCATGCACGTACTGGTCACTCCTATGCGTTTAATGGGTTTTGCGCTCGATCCCAAGGAGCGGCGCCACTATCCGGCGATCCGAGGCAACGTCATGGTCAACTCTACCGTGTGCAATGAATTAGGCCGAGCAGCCAACGTAGCTCGCGTTGAGGTGGGAATGCCGCTTGATCCAGATCCGCTGCCACCTTTGCTGGATGCCACTGGCAGGGATGGCTGTGACCGGGTTTGTGTTGAGTGGTATTGAGTTCATCGACGGCTGCGCTTACGCACAGTCTTGGTGGTGCCGTTTGGGTTAGGTTGGGGCAATAAGCCCCATCTCAAAGCGTTATTTACTTTACCCAATTATTGTTTTTCTTTAAGTACAGTTCACCTCGCCATTCGCTGATATAAAATTCGTCTGACGGTTTAACCGTGCCGGACTTGGCTTTTAACAGTTCAACATCCCTTCCAGTCAACTTAACGCCATCGCGCAACCCGTAGTGGCTTTTGCATATGCTTAACGCTCTAGATTTCAACGGTTTTGATTTTAGTTCCCATGAGCCAGACGTCATCTCTATAGCATTTACCTCCCATTGTTCTTGCTCCGACTTTTCTCTCAAAGCGTGATCGATGGAACCTTCAAAACTTTGGCCTTCATAAGTCCCTAATAAGGGATTTCGTAGCCCGAGATAAACTTCCTTAATCGCTACTGGGGTTTGAAATATAGACAATCCGGGTATCACGTTTATGCCATAACCGGGCGCTAGTTCACAGTATATGCTACTAGAACACCACATGGGGCTTTGACCTGACTCCTCTGTGAAATTAATCGATTGCTTGACAACTCTAACCTCTTCCTCGTAGACCCAGCAGGCATGCTTTACTAAAAACACCTTTCTCGCTAAGTTTTCAAGCTCTGGAAAAGCCTCCCTGTAATCACCCGGGAACATAGTTGTAAGTTCTAGGTGGTCGAGTAGCTCTTTGTTTTCTAGAGTTAATGCATGCAATGTTTTTGTATTCGTATACATAACGTCGCCTCCATCGATCGGAATCAAGTTGAAGTCTCTGCTTTTTAAAAAAGGCGTGTCTACCTGATAACCGATTACAAATCCTTTGTGTTCCTCCGCGTAATGCGCCCACATCAGCGGATTTAAGGGGGTTCTAGTTAGTGAAAGTATAACTACGGACTCTCGAAAGTTTTTTAATCGGGTTTGCATGTGGGTAAGCTTTAAGTCGCTTCCCTCGGCATTGTCAAGGTAGGATAATTCGAAAGGGTCGTTAAAGTAGCCGGGTGTTCGGAACCCGAGCAGGGAACTTTTTAGTGCAGATAGTCCGCTGTTAAATCCATAGTATTTATATAAAACCATAGTAGCCTCCATTTCTATATGAAAGCTCAGAGCGTAGCTCAATGCTATGTAAAAAGCATACGACTTATGGATAGAGGAATCGCTTGAACTCAGATTTTTATAAGGTGATGGGTTTCTACTGGGCCGCGAACGCCGCTATCGCTACTCCCTTTGCTGCGAAAACAGCTGCATTAGAGGGAGTCGGTGTCGCTCCATGTGTATGTACTGACAGTTGAATATTCATTTTTTGCAGCAGATCGAGCGTATCGCACACGATCTTGAACAGATTCACCGCATCAGAACCGATCCAATTTTTCGGCGCCTACATCCGCTGACTCACCCCCGCAACGCTTCGGCGCAAGCCTTCAATCCGTTCCTGCAGATCGTCAACGGCCGCCAGGCTCGCGGATCCGCCCGACAGCAGTTTCAGCGCGCCCAGCGCCTCAATCGTCTTGATACCACCCACTGACTCGGTCGAATGATCGTCCACCGTCCTGGTGTGATTCTGGAAGCTCTCGGTGTTGTCCAGGGCTTCAATTTCGCGCTCGTTCGCCTTGTCCTGGATCTTGCCATCCGTCTTGCGCAGCCAGTTGCCATCGGCGTCGACGCGCTGCTGACAGGCCTCGCTCTGCTGCCACACCTGGTCCCCCTTCGGCACCCGGGGCAGACTCAGGCCGTGGGGCAGGATCTGCGTGATAAAGGGTTTGTTCGGCAGGCCATAGGCGAAGCTGACCACCACGGTGGTGCCCTCCTCCGGAAAGCCGAACATGCCCGCTTCTTGCCCCCCCATGGGTGCCGGCAACGGCAGGCTGGTCAGAATCGGCAGGTCCGGATCCGGCTCACCATCGGGCAGGAGTACTTCAACGTCGACGCCAAAGCGCGGCCGGAAGTCATCGCACAGACCAGGTGCGGCAGGAATGGCCACTACACGGCCGAAGCGCGGCAAGTGGTAACCACCGCTCAGTTCAGGGAATTGCCGATCTACTGCGCGGCGGATTGCGTCTTCCATCGGATGACGAACGCCATGCGTGCGTTATCAGCAACACAAAGGGGCATCTTTACCAACACGGCAACGATGCCCCTTTTTCTTCAAGATCCTTTCAATTTCAACGTTGAAATTTCAGTAAGTTGGGGAATCTGTCGCTACCACGATGTCGCGGGTTTCCGACCCCGTGTTGAGACAAAGTCTCAGGGGCCCCGGCAGCTTTTGTAGCGCTGAAGCGTGTTAAGTTACGGAAAGACTATGGTTTTTGGAGAGGCAGGATGGAGTCAGCTCGGGATAAAAACACAAAGGAAATCGTAGAGGCTGAAGACTTATGGATGCTTCCACACGTTGACAGGGATGGCTATGAATGTAGCGGTTGCGAGCAACCCGTCTACCCGGCGTCGTATCTCAAAACCAACCTAAAGCGGCCGCACTTCAGCCTGTTCCCTAAAACTGATCATCTAGGGGATTGTGACGTAGATGGGGAAAGGAAGACCGTTGATAGTGGCCGTAAAGGCAGCGTTCGCAATGAATTGGAAACGAGCCCAGGTTTGTCCCCTTCGAGACTGATCCTCAAGGACGAACGTATTGCGGTTGACCCTACCCTGCCAAAGTCATCCGCACAGACCGGTAGCAAGAGTACCACCCGCACCAACTCGAATGATGGTGCCACGAGGCCTGCCGGGCGAAGACCGTCCAACACGATCCGGCCGATATGTCGCGCATTCATCAATTTCCCCTTCGACCGAAATATGTCATTAGATATTCCGGGGATCGAGGATAAGACCTACCTGACGGCCTTTAAAAAATTGGGGGCCGCAAACGCCGGAATCGAGCATTTTTCCCGTTCAAAAGTTTTCTATGCGGAGGTGGCCTGGGCCAAGACTCAAGCAACAGATGATTCGTTGGTTATCCAGCTTTCGGCTGGTGAGTGGAACGCCGAGCGTCAGCTGGTACGCAAATACATGCTTCGTATCTGTTGGTCCCAATGGTCCAATTACAAACGGACGAAGGTACAGAATGAGATGGAGGTCGTGCGCGAAGAAGGTATCAAGGAGAAAAAAAGCAAATCCAAAAAACGCGCCTATGTATTTTTCATCGGAGAGCAGGACGAACAAGATCCGACATATTTCAATGTCACCGATCATCGCCTCATCTGTGGTCTGGTCGGTGAACTCAGCTGGTAAGCACCGCACTGATCGGGCATCATCTGGCCAGCAAAACTGAACTTGTATCCCTGCTTGTATCCCTAACTGCATAATTTAGCTACAAGCCACGGATTATATGGATGCCTACAGTCGCCCTCGGGCACCAAAAATTAAGAAAGGTCTTGCTTTGCAAGGCCTTTTTTTTCGTCTGTAGAAAAGTGCCCTCACCCCACCGCCGTCCTGTAGGAGCTGGCTTGCCAGCGATCTTTTGATCTTCGCACCCTAGGCCGGCCCGACACCTCCCAAGGATTCACCCCATGGAACTGCTGCTGGAAACCGTCGCCCTGTTCTGCCTCAAGCTCGCTTATGAGACTGAAGATTCAAGCCCGATTCTGCGGGATGATCTGATGATGAGTGATTATGAGCGCGAGGTTTTTGGGTTGCTGGTGCGGCGGGGGGATGTCGAGGTGATCCACAGTAAAGTGGATGAATGCCTGAAGTTGGTCCTGAACGCTATCGGCGGTGTGGACACAGTCTTAGGCCGCGAATTGAATAGGTTGGCGGAAGATTTCAGCGCTGCACGGACGATAGAGCAACTCAATGCGCCGCTTATCGCGCTCAAGGATTATCTGAAACACATTCTGTGATTGATGCCTGGAAAGTGTCCAGACGCAGAGGCTTGCCCGTTACCGGGCAAACGTCTTGCTGCAGGCCGTTCATTTTGAACTCTCGAGCCGGGTACCAATAACCGCTGAGACGGTAATACCCTAACTGCGCAAGCTTGCGCTCTGCACGTGAGGGGTCATGGATCTGCATACCCCTACTGGCCAGAATCGCGACCAAATCAGAGTATGTACGGAACGGCTTCGGAGGGGCTGGGGTAGACAACTTCCATGTTCCAGAAACAAGAAGGCCCGAACGTAATGCCGGACTGAGCCAGCACCAGAGGATCGGGCGCGATTGGGGTCAATCGCTGCCGTAGCCTAATGACCATGTCAAATCTGTAAGTCGCATAAAACGCGGCAAACACTACGGTTTATGCGGATTTTCGACAGACGAGGCAGCGCGCTTATGCGCAGCCTAAAACAGTGCGCTGCGGATTGTTGTCGGGCCATTCCGAGAGTGCGGTAGGGATATTCTCTTCCATACCCGATGCTAGTTTTTCCAAAGAAAGCGCTGAGCAAAGAGCTTATGAACGTTGCAGTAATGAGACCTGCACGATACCCTCCAACCGTCGCTGCCAATTCAGCGACCGGGTGTGAGAGCCCGCAACAATCAAGGCGCAAAGCGCCCCAAAACCTATCGTGGCGTTTTTTTTCGTCTGCGATATGGCTTTATGGCGGCTGTGCGTGGGAGACCTTCGGGTCTACCGGTTGCCTTGATTGCCGGTTTCTCACCCCGCGCACGGCTGTCACCCAAGCCTGTGAGAAGGCTCGTGGCAGCTCCTCAAATCAAGGATGTTGACCATGACTAGAACAAATCCGTACAAAATTTGGCTTTTCCCTCTACGCAATTCCCAATCGCGTAACGCCCTCCCCGACCGCCTCTCCCTCATCGGAGGTGGCAAATGACCGAACAATCAGAGCTGAAAACCATCGGCCTAACACCCGCCATCTACTGCGCGGATCAAGCCCTGTTCCATGTCACTCGCGGCGTCCCCCTCGGTGATGCGTTAGCCATGGCTTCTGATTTTCTGTTCCTCGCCAAGAAGCTGACCGAAGATGCTGCCTACGCCACAGACACCGACCGCCACGCCTGGGCCGCGCATTATTTGACGGCGATGAGTAAGGCGGTGGTGGATGATGCGGTGAAGGTGCTGAATCGGGATCGGGATAATGAGCTGGCGTCCAAGCGGGCGGGGGCGAAGGCTGAAGCTTAGTGTTTGAGGCCTGTGGGGTGTGGGTGGCTTGCGAGGGTGGCAGCTGATTCAGCATTTATGTTGGTTGGGCTGGCGCTATCGCGAGCAGGCTCGCTCCCACAGGGGTTGCAGTGAGCTGACAGGGATTATTTGGCCCGACCAGGTGGCTGGGTTGTCATTGCGGGGCATCTTCAGCATTGAGGGTGGCTGGGCTGGCGCTTTCGTCGGAACGCCGCCCGGAGCAAGCTCGCTCCCACAGGGATTCGGTGCACCTTTAGCATTGTTGTTGGCTGATCTGGCGCTATCGCGAGCAGGCTCACTCCCACAGGGGTTGTGCGTTGGCACCACAGGGGAATACGTCAACGCATCTGCTCCGTAGAATTGCCCATGGTTCTGATGCTTCTTCCCACCTGAAATGCTTGTTATATATCAGCCATCGACAGGCCCTCAGGGCATTAGGCCGGTGAGTGAACGCCCGCACCCCACTCATCTAGACTTAATGGATAGTCGTAGGCAGAACCGAACACGTCGCTTTGGTGCAGTTCAATCAATAGCGGCGTGGCAAGCTGCCCTTTATGCCCAGTAGAGGTGCGGCGAAGACCGTGCCGGGCGCAACAAGATGCCCGCTCAGGGTGCCCTGGCCGACGGCCTGAAATTGCCACGATTCCGTGACGTGGTGTGAGTGCCGCAGCCGACACTTTCGGACGACCGACAACCCTCTGGTTTGTCCGTGACCGTGAGGAATGCTGAATGCCTGATGAGATGTTGCAATTGCCTATGGTCAACAGCGTGCTGGAGCGCCACAAGGGCTCTGCGGGCGCACTGTTGCCGATTCTTCATGAGATTCAGGAGGGCATCGGTTATATCCCCGATGCCGCCATCCCCGAGATTGCCCATGCGCTTAACCTGAGTCAGGCCGAGGTTCGCGGGGTGATCAGTTTTTACCATGACTTCCGTACCGCGCCGCCGGCTCGGCATATCCTGCGGCTGTGCCGCGCCGAGTCCTGCAAGAGTCGCGGTGCCGAGCAGCTTGCGGCGCAGTTGCGCGAACGCCTGCAACTGGACGATCACGGCAGTAGCGCCGACGGCAGCATCAGTTTGCGCCCGGTGTATTGCCTCGGCGCCTGTGCCTGTTCGCCCGCGCTGGAGCTGGATGGTCAGGTGCATGCGCGGCTTAGTGCCGAGCGTCTGGATGCCTTGCTTGATGCTTGCCGGGAGGACGCATGATGTCGCGCCTCTATCTGCCCAGTGATTCTCTGGCCCGTGCCGTGGGTGCCGACGAAGTGGCGGTCGCCCTTGCCGCGAAGGCCCAGGAACACAATCTGCCGTTGGACCTGCAACGCACCAGCTCGCGCGGCCTGTATTGGCTGGAACCGCTGCTGGAAGTGGACACCCCTCAAGGCCGTATCGGCTTTGGCCCGCTGACTGCTGCCGATGTGCCCTCCGTGCTCGAAGCCCTGCAAAGCGAGCCGTCCACCCATCCACTGGCCTTGGGCCTGGTGGAAGAATTGCCTTATCTGAAGACTCAACAACGCCTGCTGTTCGCCCGCGCCGGTATTACTCGGCCGCTGTCCCTGGATGATTACCGGGCCCACGGCGGCTTCGAGGGCTTGACCCGCGCCATCGCAGTGGGCGGCGAGCAGACCGCGACGGAAGTGTTCGACTCAGGCCTGCGTGGCCGTGGCGGCGCGGCTTTCCCCGCTGGGATCAAATGGCGCACGGTTCGCGCCACCCAGGCTGCGCAGAAGTACATTGTGTGCAACGCCGACGAAGGCGACTCCGGCACCTTCGCGGATCGCATGTTGATGGAAGGCGACCCCTTTCTGCTGATCGAAGGCATGGCCATTGCCGGCATCACTGTCGGCGCCAGTTACGGCTACATCTATGTGCGCTCGGAATATCCACAATCCGTGGCCACCTTGCGCGAGGCGTTGGACATCGCCCGGTCCGCCGGTTACCTCGGCGCCAATGTCGGTGGCAGCGGCCAGGCCTTCGATATGGAAGTGCGCGTCGGTGCCGGCGCTTATATCTGCGGTGAGGAAACTGCGCTGCTGGACTCGTTGGAAGGCAAGCGCGGGATTGTCCGCGCCAAGCCACCGATCCCCGCGTTGAAGGGCCTGTTCGGTTTGCCGACGCTGGTGCACAACGTGCTGACCCTGGCTTCGGTGCCGCTGATTCTGGCCAAGGGTGCGCAGTTCTATCGCGATTACGGCATGGGCCGTTCTCTGGGCACCATGCCCTTCCAACTGGCGGGCAATATTCGTCATGGTGGTTTAGTGGAACGGGCCTTTGGCCTGACCCTGCGGGAACTGGTGGAAGACTACGGCGGCGGAACCGCCAGTGGCCGGCCGCTGAAGGCCGCGCAGGTTGGCGGACCGCTCGGCGCCTGGGTGCCGCCGTCGCAATTCGACACGCCGCTGGATTACGAAGCCTTCGCCGGCATCGGCGCGATGCTCGGTCACGGCGGTGTGGTGGTGGCTGACGACAGCCTGGACATGGCCCACATGGCGCGCTTCGCCATGCAGTTCTGTGCCGAGGAATCCTGCGGTAAATGCACCCCGTGCCGCATCGGCTCGACCCGAGGTGTTGAGGTGATCGACCGCCTGCTGGCAGCGCCTGACCAGAGTGGTCGCGATGAGCAGGTGATCATCCTCAAGGACCTGTGCGACACCCTGCAATACGGTTCGCTGTGCGCGTTGGGCGGCATGGTCTCCTTTCCGGTAGCCAGCGCCCTCAAGCACTTCCCCGCCGACTTCGGTCTGCAATCTTCGGAGGCCGACCAATGATTACTCTCTTCGACCCGAACACCGATATCGACTTAGGCACCCCGGCCCGCGACAGCGACGTGCAGGTGACCCTGAACATCGACGGCCGCAGCATCCGCGTGCCCGAAGGCACCTCGGTGATGCGCGCCGCCGCGCTGATGGGCACCACCATTCCCAAACTGTGCGCCACCGACAGTCTGGAAGCCTTCGGCTCTTGCCGCATGTGCCTGGTGGAGATCGACGGCATGCGCGGCTACCCCGCGTCCTGCACCACGCCGGTCACTGAAGGCATGACCGTGCACACCCAGACGCCAAAACTCGCGACGCTGCGGCGCAACGTCATGGAGTTGTACATCTCCGATCACCCGCTGGACTGCCTGACCTGCTCGGCCAATGGCAACTGCGAGCTGCAAACCGTCGCCGGCCAGGTCGGCCTGCGAGAAGTGCGTTACGGCTATGAAGGCGACAACCATCTCGCCGACGTGAAGGACACCTCCAACCCCTACTTCGACTTCGACCCGAGCAAGTGCATCGTCTGCAACCGTTGTGTCCGTGCCTGCGAAGAAACCCAGGGCACGTTTGCCCTGACCATTACCGGGCGCGGTTTCGAATCCCGGGTTGCGGCCGCTGGTGGCGAGAACTTCCTCGACTCGGAATGCGTGTCCTGCGGCGCCTGTGTGCAAGCCTGCCCGACCGCGACCCTGATGGAAAAAAGCGTGGTCGAACTGGGCCAGCCCGAACGCAGCGTAATCACCACTTGCGCCTATTGCGGCGTGGGTTGCTCGTTCCGCGCCGAGATGAAAGGCGACCAGTTGGTGCGCATGGTTCCGGACAAAAACGGCCAGGCCAACCACGGCCACTCCTGCGTCAAAGGGCGCTTTGCCTGGGGCTACGCCACTCACCCGGATCGCATCACCAAGCCGATGATCCGTAAAAACATCAGCGACCCTTGGCAGGAAGTCAGCTGGGATGAAGCGGTGACCTACGCCGCCAGCGAATTCCGCCGGTTGCAGCAAAAATATGGCCGCGACTCCATTGGTGGCATCACCTCCAGCCGTTGCACCAACGAAGAAACCTATCTGGTGCAAAAACTGGTGCGCGCCGCCTTCGGCAACAACAACGTCGACACCTGCGCGCGGGTCTGCCACTCGCCGACCGGCTATGGCCTGAAACAAACCCTGGGCGAGTCCGCCGGCACCCAGAGCTTCGACTCGGTGATGCAGGCCGACGTGATCCTGGTGATGGGCGCCAACCCCAGCGACGCCCACCCGGTGTTCGCCTCCCAGCTCAAACGCCGCCTGCGTGAAGGCGCGCGACTGATCGTCATCGACCCACGACGCATTGATCTGGTGGATTCGGTGCATGCCCGCGCCGAACTGCACCTGGCCCTGCGCCCAGGCACCAACGTCGCCATGCTCAACGCCCTGGCCCACGTCATCGTCACCGAAGGCCTGTTGAACCAAGCCTTTATCGACGCCCGTTGCGAGGACAACGAATTCGCTCACTGGCGCGAGTTCGTCAGCCGCGCGGAAAACTCGCCGGAAGTGCTTGGTGAGATCTGCGGCGTGGCCCCAGCCGACATCCGCGCCGCCGCTCGCCTGTATGCCACCGGCGGCAACGCGGCGATCTACTACGGCCTGGGCGTCACCGAACACAGCCAGGGCAGCACCGCGGTCATGGGCATCGCCAACCTGGCCATGGCCACTGGCAACATCGGCCGCGAAGGCGTGGGCGTGAACCCGCTGCGTGGGCAGAACAACGTTCAGGGCTCCTGCGACATGGGTTCCTTCCCCCATGAGCTGCCCGGCTACCGCCACATCTCCAACGAGGTCGTTCGCGCACAATTCGAACAGGCCTGGAATGTCACGCTGCAACCCGATCCGGGCCTGCGCATTCCCAACATGTTCGAAGCCGCCCTCAGCGGCAGCTTCAAGGGCCTGTATTGCCAGGGCGAGGACATCGCCCAGAGCGACCCGAATACCCAACACGTCACCGCAGCCCTGTCGGCCATGGAATGCATCGTGGTGCAGGACATTTTCCTCAACGAAACCGCCAAGTTCGCCCACGTGTTCCTGCCGGGCTGCTCGTTCCTGGAAAAAGACGGCACCTTCACCAACGCCGAGCGGCGCATTTCCCGGGTGCGCAAAGTCATGGAACCGCTGGGCGGCAAGGCCGACTGGGAAGGCACCGTGGCCCTGGCCAACGCACTGGGTTACCCGATGAACTACCAGCACCCGTCAGAAATCATGGATGAAATCGCCAGCCTGACGCCGACCTTCACCAACGTCAGCTACGCCGAACTGGATCGCCACGGCAGCCTGCAATGGCCATGCAACGCCGCGGCACCGGACGGCACGCCGACCATGCACATCGAGGAATTCGTACGCGGCAAGGGGCGTTTCATGCTCACCGGCTACGTGCCCACCGAGGAAAAGGTCAACAATCGCTATCCACTGCTGCTGACCACCGGGCGCATCCTCAGCCAGTACAACGTCGGCGCTCAGACCCGACGCACCGAAAACGTTGCCTGGCATGACGAAGATCGCCTGGAAATCCACCCAACCGACGCCGAGAGCCGTGGCATCAACGAAGGTGACTGGGTCGGCATCGGCAGCCGCGCCGGCCAGACCGTACTGCGTGCGCGGGTCACCGAACGGGTCGCCCCGGGTGTGGTGTACACCACGTTCCACTTCCCTGAATCGGGGGCCAACGTCATCACCACCGACAACTCCGACTGGGCCACCAACTGTCCGGAGTACAAGGTCACCGCCGTGGAAGTCAGCCGCGTTTACCACCCTTCCGAGTGGCAAAAACGCTATCAGGAATTCAGTGACAACCAACAACGCCTGCTCGACGAACGCCGCCAGGCACGCACCGCCGGAGCAAAAGCCGAGGTACGCCGATGAGCACTGAAAACCTGATCAAAATGGTCAACCAAATCGCCCAGTACTTCGCCAGTGAACCGGACCAGCAACAGGCCGTGCTCGGCGTGCGTAATCATCTGCAGATGTACTGGACGCCTGGCATGCGCAAGGAATTGCTGGCCTGGCAGATGGAGCATCAGGGAGCAGACTTGCACCCGCTGGCGCAGGCGGCGGTCAGTGGGGCGGGCTGGGAGGCTTAAGCTCACACGCCCCCTTGGGAATTGCCCCTTGGCCTGTGTAAACAGGCCAAAGGGCTAATGCCGGTCAATTAAGGGCGTGAACACCGCAACCTCTGTGGGAGCGAGCTTGCTCGCGATGGCGGCGCAACATTCAACATCAATGCTGACTGACCTGCCGCTATCGCGAGCAAGCTCGCTCCCACAGGTTTTGCACCTTAACTGACCGGCATTAGCCAAGGGCTATTTTGCCGTCCACCGTCGATAAACCGGGAGCCATACGTTCGCGCCAGCTGCGTTATCATTCCTCGCTTCTCTGTTCCAAAAAACCGGATGTCCATGTCTTTGCCACTGCCTGACGATCATCAATCCCTGCCACCTGTCCTGGTCGGGCCGCTGTTGCGGCGTCTGGAGCCCACGCGGTTGGTGATGTGGCTGGTGGGGTCGCGGGCGCTGTCGCTGACGTTGCGTCTGCAAGATCGCGACGCTATTCACCTCGACGCGAGTCAGTGCACGGTCATTGCGGTGGGCACCCAGGCCTTTGTTCATTTGATCGATGTGTCGCTGGACGCCGCCCTGCCCTGCGACACGTTAATCGAATACGACCTGTTGATTGACGACGCTGGCGCAGGCATCGCCGATTGGGCCCCGCACTTGCTGTACGGGGACGCCCGTTGCCCAAACTTCGTCCTGCGTAAACGGGCCGATCATCTGCTGCATGGTTCTTGCCGCAAACCTCACCACCCGGCCCCGGACGGTTTGCTGTGCGTCGATCGTTTGTTGGAGGCGGAGCCGGACGCACACAAACGTCCGGCGCTGTTGATGATGAGTGGTGATCAGGTTTATGCCGACGATGTCGCGGGGCCGATGCTGCGAGCCATCCATGCCTTGATCAAGCGACTTGGGCTGTTCGAAGAGCACCTCGAAGGCGCAGTGGTCAGCGACAGCGCCAAGCTCTACGAGCACCCCGCCAGCTACTACCATCGTGCGGATTTGTTACCGGCGCTGGAGAGCAACGAAACCCTGCGCGAGCGATTTTTCGGTGGGGCGCGTAAGCCGATTTTCACCAGCAGCAGTGCCGACAACCATCTAGTGACGTTTGCCGAAGTCATGGCCATGTACCTGCTGGTCTGGTCGCCAACACCCTGGACATTGATCGCCCCGCAACCGCCGGCACTGACACCTGAACGACGCGAGCGTTATGCGCTTGAGCAGACGCGCATCGATGGTTTCAAGGCCGGTCTGGGAGGCGTCGCCCGAGCACTCGCGCACCTGCCGTGCCTGATGATTTTCGACGATCACGATATTACCGATGACTGGAATCTTTCCGCGCAATGGGAGGAAACGGCCTACGGCCATCCGTTCTCCAGGCGCATCATCGGCAACGCACTGATTGCTTATATGCTGTGCCAAGGCTGGGGCAACAACCCGGATGCGTTCGGCGCTGTGCTGGAGAAGGCCAGCGGATTGAGCGCGACCGGGCATGACCGCTACCTCGACAGTGACATTCAGGACGAGTTGATTGACCAACTGCTGAGATTTCAGAACTGGCATTACGTGCTGCCCACCCGCCCGGCCATCGTGGTGCTCGACACCCGCACCCGGCGCTGGCGCAGCGAGATGAACCTCAAGCAGCCTTCGGGTTTGCTGGACTGGGAAGCCCTCAGCGAACTGCAACAGGAACTGCTCGATCACCCTTCGGCCATCATCGTTTCGCCGGCACCGATCTTCGGCGTCAAACTGATCGAAACCGTGCAGCGCGTCTTCAGCTGGTGCGGTTATCCCCTGCTGGTGGACGCCGAAAACTGGATGGCTCATCGCGGTGCGGCCCAGGTGATCCTGAACATTTTCCGACACTCGCGTACACCCGGTAATTACGTGGTGCTGTCGGGCGATGTGCATTATTCCTTCGTCTACGAAGTACTGATCCGACACCGCAAAGCCGGCCCGCGAATCTGGCAGATCACCAGCAGTGGCATCAAAAACGAATTCCCTCCCGCGCTGCTCGAGTGGTTCGACCGCCTCAACCGCTGGCTCTACTCGCCCCGCTCGCCACTGAACTGGCTGACCAAACGCCGGCGCATGCGCATTGTTCCCCATGTCCCGGAACATGCTGAAGCGGGTGAACGGCTGTGGAATTCGGCGGGGATCGGGCAAGTGTTCTTTAATGAAAAGGGACAGCCGCAGGAGATCTATCAGCACAACTCAAACGGTTCGCCGAAGACGCGGATGGTTGCGCCTGAGAATGACGACTGAAGGCTGAAGGCTGAAGGCTGATCGTTCCCACGCTCTGCGTGGGAATGCCTCAAGGGACGCTCCGCGTTCCAGCTCTCGAAAGGGACGCGGAGCGTCCCGGGCTGCATTCCCACGCAGAGCGTGGGAACGATCGGTGGGGGTAGCCATTTCATTATTTGATCGGTGTCGCTCATGAACCTCACCCGAACCCTGATCATTGGCAACTCCGGTTCCGGCAAAAGCTGGCTGGCCGAACGACTGGCCAAGCACCTGCAAGTGCCGTGGGTCGATCTCGATACGATTCACTGGTTGTCCGATGAACACAGCATCCCCCGCCCCCGTGCCGAGGCGTTGGGCATGGCACGGGTGCTTGCCAGTAAAGAGCGCTGGGTGATCGAAGGCGTTTACGGCTGGATCATCAGCGAACTCTTGCCCCGGGCTACAGCACTGATCTGGCTGTGTGTTGAAGATGAGGAATGTGTTGCCAATATCCGTCAGCGAGAGGCGCAGCGGGACAAGAATGACGAGTTGTTGATTGCGTTGCTCGACTGGGCCAGCAGCTATCGTACGCGCGAAGAGTCCAGTGGATTCGCCGCGCATCAGCAACTGTTCGAAGGATTTAGCGGTTCGAAACTCAAACTCAGGGATCGAACCGAAATCACAACATTCACGAACACCGTGATACAAGCCAACTAACTCACACTGTTTACCAAGGATACGTATGTTTGCACGGAGCAAATTAGTCCCCGAATTAATGGCACGGACATCAAGAAAAGCCTTCACTTCTGGACATCCCTGATCGGTTTTCAAATCGCCTATGAACGTCCCGAAGTCGGTTTTGCCTACCTCGATCAAAACGGCGTTCAGATCATGTTGGAGCAATACGACCCGACCGAAGGCCAGTGGATGACCGGCGCACTGCAAGCACCGTTCGGTCGAGGCATAAACTTTCAAATCACGGTCGATGTCGTCGAGCCGATACTCCAGCGCCTGGCCGACGTTGAATGGCCGCTGTTTCGCCCAAGCACCGATGTCTGGTATCGCGCCGATGCGGTGGAAGTCGGCCAGCGTGAATTTCTGGTGCAGGATCCGGATGGTTATCTGGTTCGCCTGGTGGAGAGTTTGGGGGAGCGATCAAAAAACTTGGGTGCCGAGGGATGTCGAGTAAATCGGATCGGGATTACATCGATCACGGAAACGTCTTGAAGAATCTTCGGCGATACTCAGGACAAGCGCGGATGCATCGTCTGCGCAACGACCACTCGTAGGTATCACCTTGTCATCCTGTACTCATTTCTGTACGTTCTTTGCATCGAGCGAGGACTACAACATGCAAACCATCAACTACACCACCGCACGTGCACATCTGGCCGAAACCATGGATCGGGTCAATGAAGACCGCGCTCCACTGTTGGTCACTCGCCAGAAAGGCGAACCCGTGGTGATGATGTCTCTGGCGGAGTACAACGCCCTCGAAGAGACAGCCTATCTACTTCGCTCCCCTGCTAATGCTGAACGCCTGATCAAATCGATCGGCAACCTGCGGGCAGGGAAAACTAAAACCAGGCAACTCATCGAAGAATGAATATTGAGTTCACTCCTGAAGGTTGGGAAGACTATCTGTGGTTCCAACAAAACGATAAGGCAGGACTCAAGCGAATCAACCTGCTGATCAAATCAATCCAGCGCGAGCCGTTCGATGGACTCGGAAAACCTGAACCGCTCAAATACAATTTGAGCGGCTTCTGGTCGCGGCGGATTACAGCCGAGCATCGCTTGGTCTATGCAGTCGAGGACGGTGAAATACGCATCGTGATGTGTAGATACCACTACTGAGATAAGTCTCAGGCCGCGCTCACCGCCCGGCAAACCCCTCTCACAATCATCTCCACCTCCCGCTCATCAATCGTCAGCGGCGGCAGCAGGCGAATGGTCTTACCCCGTGTCACGTTGATCAGCAAGCCGTGATCCCGCGCGGCGATCAGGGTCAGGTCGCGAATCGGCTGTTTGAGTTCGATGCCGATCATTAAACCCTGGCCGCGGATCGCCAATACGTTCGGGTCGTCCGCCAATTCAATGCGCAATCTGGCCAGCAAACGCTCGCCCTGAAGTTTGGCGTTTTCCAGCAGTCCTTGTTCTTCGATGATCTCCAGCACGGTGCAACCCACGCGACAGGCCAGTGGATTGCCGCCGAAGGTGCTGCCGTGACTTCCAGGGGTGAAGAGATCGGCGGCTTTGCCTCGGGCCAGGCAGGCGCCGATGGGAATGCCATTGCCCAGGCCTTTGGCCAGGGTCATGACGTCTGGAACGATGTCTTCGTGCTGAAAGGCAAACCACTGGCCGGTGCGGCCGATGCCCGTCTGGATTTCGTCGAGCATCAGCAGCCACGCGCGCCGAGTGCAGCGTTCGCGAATGGCTTTCAGGTAACCGGGCGGGGCCATTTGGACACCGCTTTCGCCCTGAATCGGCTCCATCAGGATCGCCACGATGCGCGGGCCGTGGGCTTGCTGCACCTTGTCCAGCGCCTTGAGGTCACCAAATGGCACTTTGACGAAATCCCCCGGCAACTCGTTGAAGCCCAGGCGCACGGCCGGGCCATCACTGGCGGACAAAGTGCCGAGGGTCCGGCCGTGAAAGGCATTCTCCATGACCACCACCAGCGGTTGGTCGATGCCTTTTTGCCAGCCATACAGCCGCGCCAGTTTCAGCGCGGTCTCATTGGCTTCGGCACCGGAGTTGTTAAAGAACGCTCGCTCCATGCCCGCCAATTGCGTCAGTTTCTGCGCCAGCCGTTGTTGCCAGTCGATGCTGTAGAGGTTGGAAGTGTGCAAAAGCAACCCGGCCTGTTCGCTGATGGCCGAGACGATTTTCGGATGGGAGTGACCGACGTTGGTCACTGCCACGCCCGCCACCGCGTCCAGGTATTCACGACCGGCCTGATCCCACAGGCGCGTGCCCAGACCCTTGGTGAAACTCAAGGCCAAGGGTTGGTAAGTGCTCATCAGGCAGGCGGCGGTCATGACATCAAGCTCCATCAATGGTCGGTGTTTTTGCAGTATGGTTAGCCACCTGAGCTAGATAAACGCTGCAACACTTCAATCATTTTAAAGCTGGGCTTGATAATGGATTTGTTCCAGGCAATGACTGTTTACGTGCGGGTGGTGGAAACCGGCAGCATGACCGCCGCCGCGTTGCAGTGCGAAATGTCCACCACCATGGTCGGCAATCACTTGCGGGCGTTGGAGCAACGACTGGGTGTGCGTCTGCTCAACCGTACGACGCGACGCCAGCGGTTAACGGAATTCGGCACCGCTTATTACCAGCGTTGCCTCGAAGTGCTGGGGCTGGTGGCCGATTCCGAACGGTTGGCCGAGCAGGCCCTCGACGAGCCAAGTGGCACCTTGCGCATCACCGCACCGCTGACGTTCGGCAGCGAAAAACTGGCACCCGCCCTGAGTGAATTTGCCCTGCTGTGTCCACGCGTCAAATTGGATGTAGTCCTCACCAATCGCCGTCCGGACCTGCTCGAAAACGGTTTCGACGTGGCGTTTCGCCTGGGCAACACCGAGGAGACCCACCTGATCGCCCGTCCACTCCTCGACTACAGCCTGACCATGTGTGCATCACCGGAGTACTTGGCGCGCAAAGGCACACCGCAGAAACCTGATGATCTGCAACACCACGACTGTCTGTCCTTTGCCTATCCGGCCGGGGATGACTGGCAGTCGGTGGAGAAACATTGGCGCCTGACCGGTCCCGAGGGCGAAGTGGCGGTAGCGGTCAATGGACCGATGTTGATCAACAGTTCGGCAGGACTGCATCAAGCGGCGCGAACCGGCATGGGCATCGTGGTGTTGCCTGATGCGTTGATGGAGCAAGATCTCAAGGACGGGAAACTGGTGGCATTGATGCAGAATTACCTGCCGCCAAGCCGACCGATGAACCTGATGTATGCCCAGGATCGCTACCGTTTGCCAAAACTGCGTAGTTTTGTCGACTTTGCCTTGCAGAGATGGGGCAAGCACTAGCCGACCGAATACCCCATGCACTAATCTCCTCGACAGGCGGGTCACTTAGATATCAGGGCGGCAGGGAGTGCGGAGATGGGTGAAGCGTCGAATATCGAGCCGTTGAAGTTCAATCTGTCGGATTTGAACGAAGACATGCTGCACACCATTCTGGAACTGGTCAGCGACGGCATCTGGGACTGGAACGCCAACACCGGGTTCGTCTATCGCAACCCCGGGTGGTACGAGATGCTCGGCTACCCGCCTCATTCCCTGAATAACAACGTGTTGACCTGGGAAAACGTGATCCATCCCGACGATTACCTGCAGGTCATGGCGCAGTTCGATGACTACCTGAATCAACGAGCCCCTGGCTATCAGGCCGAGTATCGCTGCCGCATGCTGGATGGCAGCTATATCTGGATCGAAGACCGTGGTTACGTTTTGGCACGCAATGCCGACGGCTCGGTGGCGCGGATGGTCGGCGCACACCGCAGCATCGACGACAAGAAGCGCCTGTACGAAGCGCTTGAGCGGCGCAACCAATCCCTTGAAGCGATCGTTGAAGAACGCACCCGAGAGTTGTCTCGCGTCAATCAGCAACTGCAAATCCAACTCGAAGAAAACCGCAAACTGGCGGAAACCGACGCACTGACCTCAATCGCCAATCGCTATCTTCTGGAAAAGGCCCTGCCCCAGGAATGCGAACGCGCCCAGCGCTTTCGACAACCGCTGTCGCTGATCGCCATGGACATCGACGACTTCAAGAACATCAACGATCACTATGGCCATGCACTAGGCGATGCGGCATTGGTGCAGGTGGTCGAGAGCGTGAAGCACTGTGTGCGTGAAGGCGATCTGCTTGCGCGTTGGGGCGGCGATGAGTTCATCATGATCCTTCCCAATACACCACTTGCCGACGCCCGGACCCTCGCCGAACGTATCCGCCATGGCCTCGCAAGCCTGCTGCCAGTGGGGGACTTTCAAGTGACCATGAGTTTTGGCGTGGTTCAGCGCTTTGAAGAAGAACAACAGACCGGACTGCTGGCCAGGGCCGATCAGGCACTGTATCGGTCGAAGATCGCGGGCAAGAATGTGATTTCCGGATGAACAACGCCTTGCATGTCCGCGATGTACTGCCCGCGGAAGTAGAGTCCGTACGCCTTTTTCTGGGGCAAAACGGATGGGCGCACCGCACAGGTTCCACTGAACATTTTGCGCAGTTGATTGCTCACTCCCAACGCACAGCCCTTGCTGTGAAGGACTCCCAAATCCTCGGTTTTGCCCGAGGCATCACTGACGGCCTATCAAACGGTTATCTGTCGATGGTCGTTGTCTGTGGACAGCATCGACGTGAAGGTGTCGGACGCGCGCTGGTTGAACATGTGATGGGCGAGAACCCCGACATGACCTGGGTTCTGCGAGCAGGCCGGGAAGGCGCTGCGGATTTCTTTTCAAGCCTGGGTTTTGAAACGTCGACCATTGCGATGGAGCGCCCGCGTGGCAAATAGCCAAACATTCCTTAACTGAAACAAGAAGTGCCAAGGAAAGCCAATGACTTCCCCTCTCCTCTATCGCCGGGCGATACCGGACGATCTACTTGCCATTTGCGAATTGGGCCAGCAACTCAACAGTCTTCACCATCAACAGCAGCCGGATATTTATGCGCCAGCAACCGAAAATTTCGCGCGCGACAGCCCCCATTGGCGGCCGTACATCGACGGTGAAAATCAGGCGACCTTTATCGCCGAACAAGCAGGCAGACCAATTGGATTCATCACCGTGCAAGTCACTCAGCTCAGCAGCCCGCTGATGCAACCTCAGCGAGTCGGCAGGGTCGGTTCAGTCTGCGTTGATGAAAGTGTTCGGGGCCAAGGCATTGGACGAGCATTGATGCAGTGCGCTCAAACCTGGGCAGCCGAACAAAACGCTGTGGATCTACGGCTAACCGTTTGGGCATTCAATGCACCGGCACTTCGACTGTACGAAGAGTTGGGTTATGAAGTACGAGCCTTCGAGATGGGCAAACGACTGGAGGAAAATTCCTGATCAAGTCGCCTGCCGTGTCCTGTTGCGTTTATGACCCGGTCTTCACCAATATCGGTTTCTCCTGATACCGATCCGGATACAGCTGCTTCAATTGCGCGACCTTCGGTAGATCGTTGATCACAATGTACGGATAAGTCGGGTGCTCGGTCAGAAAGTCCTGATGTTCCTCCTCGGCCGGGTAGAAACCGTTGTAGGTCTCCAGCTTGGTGACAATGGGTTTGTTGAACGAACGAGCAGCGTCCAGCTGGACGATGTAGGCCTTGGCGATACGTTGCTGTTCGGTGTTTTCCGGGAAAAGCGCCGAGCGATATTGAGTGCCGCTGTCAGGTCCCTGACGGTTGAGTTCGGTAGGGTTGTGAGCCACCGAGAAGTAGATTTGCAGCAAGGTGCCGTAGCTGACCTGACGGGGGTCGAAGGTGACTTCGACGGATTCCGCATGACCGGTATCGCCACTGCTGACCCGCTCGTACTGAGCAGTGTTGGCTGCACCGCCGGCGTAACCGGAGACCGCTTTTTTCACCCCTTTCACATGTTGGAACACACCCTGGACGCCCCAGAAGCAACCGCCGGCAAAGACCGCCCTTTCGCTGTCGGCCTGGGTGGTTTCGTCGAGGGTGGGTGGAGGAATGATGACCGCGTCTTCCGCCGCACCGAAGGAAAACGCCAGGCATTGGCCGATGACGCCAGCAGCGGCCAGGCCCAACAGGGTGCGGCGCCAGGTGAATAGGGTTTTCATGAGGCTGACTCCTGAATGACTGAAATGACGATCAACCGAACGTAAACGCATACGCCGACACTCCGGGATCGAGAAACTCGATGCTGAAGGTCCGATCCGTCACGCCGCCCGATTGGCGCACCAATTGGTACAAGCGTTGTTCAGTCACGCTGCCGCTACCGTCGGGCGCCACGTTGGTACCGTGGGCATCGCCGGGGACTTTTCCGTCAACCAACACTTTGAAACGCACCGGTTTACCGTCAGCGCCAGGCCCCAGCACCAGGTGCAGATCGCGGGCATGGAAGCGGTAGACGATGCGACTGGCTGGCGCGCTTGAAGTCGCCCGTTCCGGGCCGACACTCCATTGACCGTCCAGGCTCCAGTCGTTGAGTGCTAATTGCGATGGAGCGCCATAGGCCGAGACCTTGTCCGGCACCAGGCTGGTTTCAGGCACGAAATGCTCGGCACGCTGGTAGCCGACATAGGTTTCCGGCGATTGCACTTCGTTCATGTCCGGGGCCAGTTGAACACCCTCGGCGCTGGCATTGATCAGACCGTCCGCGACCTTCGCGGCACCTGCTTCGCGCAGCAGTTGCTGGATCACCCGTTCCGATTCGGCGTACTCGCCCTCACCAAAATGGTGATAACGGATGCGACCTTGAGCATCGGCAAAATAGTGGGCCGGCCAGTATTGGTTGTTGAAAGCTCGCCAGACCTTGAAGTCATTATCGATGGCCACCGGGTAGTTGATGCCCAAGTCCTTCATCGCTTTGGTGACATTGCCTACGTCTCGTTCGAAAGCAAACTCGGGCGCATGGACGCCAATCACCACCAATCCCTGATCGCGGTACTTCTCGGCCCAAGCCTTCACATACGGCAGCGAGCGCAGGCAGTTGATGCAGGAGTAAGTCCAGAAATCCACCAGCACGACTTTGCCTTTCAAGGCCTGCGCTGTAAGGGGTGGCGAGTTTAGCCATTGCACCGCGCCGTCCAGCGGTGGAAGGTTGCCTTCAATCGGCAGTGTACCCGGCGCTTTGTCAGCCGCTTTCATTGCATTTCCCGAGCTCGGAACCTGCGCCATCATTGCCCCGCTAACGTTCGGTGATTTTCCGGCCAGCCGTCCCACCAACGCCTGCTCGATACCGCCGGTGGACGCCGTCGACATCCGCGCCAGAATCCCGGTGTCGAGCCCCAGGGCGATCGCCGCGACACCGGCCAGCATCGCGGCGCCCAGACCTCGACGCAGCCACTCGCCAGCGCCGATGGAACGCTTCATCGCCGCGAAGACTTTACCGCCCAGCAGCAGCGCCACTGCGAGGGAAGTTGCGGCACCCGCGGCGTAGGCCAGCAACAACAGGGTGGTTGCGATGCTTGCCCCTTGCAGCGCGGCGCCAGTCAGCAACAGTCCCAGAATCGGCCCGGCGCACGGAGCCCAGAGAAGGCCTGTGGCGACGCCGATCAGGAACGAAGCGCCGGGACGCGGCCGTGCATCGGCGCCCGCGGCTTCCGACAACCGGCTGCCCGCAGCCACCAGCGGCCGGGTCAGACGTTCGGCCAATCGAGGCAGCAACAGCGTCAGCCCGAACAGTGCAACGAACAGCAACGCGAGCCAGCGACCGTACTGATTGACTTGCACCACCCAACCGCCGCCCACCGCTGCCAGCGAGGCGACGAGTGCGAAGGTCAGCGCCATGCCCGCCAATAGCGGCAACCCGCTCTTCATGAACGGCTGCCCGGTGCGAGCGAAGACAAAGGGCAGCACCGGCAGGATGCACGGGCTGACAATCGTCAGCACACCACCGAGATAAGCGAGGACCAGAAGCCACATAACGTCGACCTGCAAAAATGAGTGAAAGGGAGTACCCGCGGATCAAGCCGTCTTCGGCACAAAAGTCATCGCCAGGCCGTTCATGCAGTAGCGCAGGCCGGTGGGTTTGGGCCCATCGTCAAAGACATGGCCCAGATGACCGCCACAACGCCGACAGTGGACTTCTTCACGCAGCACCCCGAAGGAACGGTCCTGACGAGTGGCCACAGCCTTGTCCAGCGGTGCCCAGAAGCTCGGCCAACCGGTGCGGCTGTCGAACTTGGTCGCGGAAGAAAACAGCGGCAGATCGCAACCGGCACAGGCAAACGTACCTTCACGGTGCTCGTTGTTCAGCGGGCTGCTGTAGGCCCGTTCGGTGCCCTCTTCGCGCAGGATTTCGTACAGCTCGGCGCTGAGCATGGCGCGCCATTCGCTGTCGCTGTGAGTCACCTCGAACACCTCCGCCGCGCTGGCGTCACTGACCAGCGCAGAACTGGCGGAAAATTTTGGCAATACACCGATGACCAGGGCTGCAGCGCCTAGCCCGCCGCTTGCTACGAGAAACTGTCGCCGTGAAAACATGGTCGTCTCCGAAAATTCCAGGTGCCTGTCATGGAACACAGCCTAGGCTTGGGTTGATCGCCAAATCCTCACGAGAAGTTAAACAATTCGTGATAACTCAGGCCCCGGAAAACCCGCACAATGCGCTCATTGCGCCGAAGGATTGAGCTTGATGGAACAGACCAAACGCGTCCTCGTGGTCGAGGACGACCTGCATATCGCCGACCTTATCTGCCTGCATCTACGCGATGAGCAGTTCGAGGCGGTGCACTGCGCCGACGGCGATGAAGGCATGCGCCTGCTGCAGCAAGGAAGCTGGGACGCACTGATCCTCGACCTGATGCTGCCCGGCGTCGATGGCCTGGAAATCTGCCGCCGCGCCCGCGCCATGGCCCGCTACACACCGATCATCATTACCAGTGCGCGCTCCAGCGAAGTGCACCGGATTCTCGGCCTCGAACTCGGCGCCGACGATTACCTGGCCAAACCCTTTTCGATGTTGGAACTGGTGGCCCGGGTCAAAGCGCTGTTGCGACGGGTCGACGCCATGGCCCGCAACCTGAAAATGGACGCCGGCAGCCTGATCACGGATGGCCTCTCCATCGACCCGATCACGCGCGATGTGGCCCTTGACGGTCGCCGCCTCGACCTCACGCCACGGGAGTTCGACCTGCTGTATTTCTTCGCTCGCCAGCCCGGCAAAGTGTTCTCGCGCATGGACCTGCTCAACGCGGTCTGGGGCTACAGCCATGAAGGCTACGAGCACACGGTCAACACTCACATCAACCGCCTGCGGGCAAAGATCGAAGCCGATCCGGCGCAACCGGCGCGCATCCTCACAGTGTGGGGACGAGGCTACAAGTTCGCGGCCAGGGAGGAGCAACCGTGAGACTGACCCTGACTCAGCGCCTGTCGCTGGTGTTCGCCGTGTTGCTGTTGGTGTGCTGCGGCACGTCGGCCTGGATGCAGGTGCGGTCCAACAAAATGCATGAGCTGGAAGTGGTGCAAGGGTTGTCGCGGGATCTGGCCCGGCACATCGCCCACGACACCGTGCTGATGGACACCAAAGGCCTGATGCCCGACGCCGTGCGCGACCTGTTCAGCCAACTGATGCTGGTCAATCCCAGTGTCGAGGTCTATCTGCTCGACCCCGAGGGCCGGATTGTCGGCAGTGCTGCGCCCGAGGGTCGGATACGCCGGGAGCGGGTCGATCTGGCGCCGATCAAGCGTCTGCTCAATGGCGATGCCCTGCCGGTTCTCGGTGACGATCCGCGCAGCGTCGATGGCCGCAAAGTGTTCAGCGCCGCGCCATTACAGGTCGATGGCAAACCGGTGGGTTATCTCTATGTGGTGCTGCTGAGCGAAGAGCACGACCGCTTCGCCGAACGCGGCGCCACCAGCGCCGCCCTGAATACCGCGCTGTTGTCCATCGGACTGGTGGCGTTGCTGTGCCTGATTGCCGGTCTCACGGCATTCGCCCTCATCACCCGACCTTTGCGCCGTTTGACCGAAACCGTCAACCGGTTCGACATTGATGGCGCTCCGGTAACGCCGCCTGCATCCGTCCCGGTGGAAAAAGCCGCCAGCCACGATGAAATTGCCATACTCGACGCGACCTTCCGGCAGATGCAGGCGCGCCTCGGCGAGCAATGGCGTTCGTTGACCCGCCAGGATCAGGAACGCCGTGAACTGGTAGCCAACATCTCCCACGACCTGCGCACGCCTCTGGCCTCGCTGCACGGTTACCTGGAAACCCTGTCGCTCAAGGACGCCACGTTGTCACCCGCCGACCGCCGCCGTTACCTGGGCATCGCGCTGGATCAAAGCCGCAAGGTGGGTGGGCTGGCGCAATCGCTGCTGGAACTGGTGCGTCTGGAACATGGCTTCGTGCAACCGGTACTGGAGCGTTTCTCGCTGACCGATCTGGTGCAGGACATTTTCCAGAAATTCGAACTGACGGCCGAGGCGCGCCAGGTCGAGCTGAAGGCCACCTTCGCACCCAATGTTTCGGCGGCCTGCGCCGACCTTGGATTGATCGAGCGGGTGCTCACCAACCTGTTCGACAACGCCCTGCGCCACACCCCGCAAGGAGGAGAAATCGAGCTCAGCCTGCGCCCTCAAGGACCTTTTATCGAAGTGACCGTCAGCGACACCGGTCCCGGCATCACTGCCGAATTGCGCGAAGGTCTGTTCCTGCGCCCGTTCAACATTGGCGGCGCACGGCGTGACGGCGGACTGGGGTTGCGGATCGTGCACCGGATCCTCCAATTGCATGGCCGCGAGATCCAGCTGATTGATGTTCCCGGCCGCGGCGCGACCTTCCGCTTTTCGTTGGCGGTGGACCAGCAAACGGCTGAGCAATTGGCGGTTCGGTCGATGAATCTGAATACGCTGGGGAAATAGTCGACAGACTGGAGCACAGCAATGGCTAATATCCCGGCTCCCATTTCGGCAAGGACGCTGCGCGATGCTCAACACCCTGCAAAACACCCCGCTGTGGGTTTACGCGATATTTCTGCTGCTGTGCTACTACGGTGTCAAAGCCCTGTCCCCGACCCGTGAAAGCAAAACTTCATTGCTCGTCACAGCGCCGATCTTGCTGGGCTGGTCACTGTATTCGCTGAACCTGACGCTGAATCCGCAGCTATCGGTCAGTTGCTGGCTGGCCGCCGTCATCCTGGGCAGCCTCGCGGCGCTGCTGATTTTTCCGCGAAAGGGCGTTGAGCTGGATGATCCGCAAACCGGCCTGATCGTGCCAGGTACAGCAAAAACCCTGATGCTCTATCTGCTGTTTTTTGCGGTGAACTATTACTTCGGCTACCAGGATGACGTTCACCCGGAAATGGCCGCCACCCTTGAGATGTTGCTGCTCAAGGCGTCAGCTTCGGGCTTTGTCTGTGGACTGATCAGCGGTCGGGCGTTGAAGTTTTATCGGCTGCTGCTGACACTTCAGGCAAAACGCCCCCAGATAGCCACCGGTTAAAAGCCGCTGTGCCAAAAATGATGACCAGCCGCCTGTTCATCCGTGACAACGCCGCCTCGGTCCAATAGATTAGGCGGCCTGAAAAGGCCCTGTGCTTTCTCGCCTCAATCCAAGTTAAAAGAAGTAGTGAAATTTCAATGTCCGATTCCAATACCGCTGAATCCGTAGTCACCTTGTCGTCCAAAGCGGAATACGAAAACTCCATCAATCTTTCACAGCACGTGCCCCAGGCCAAGACCATCAGCGAGATGGTCCTGGACGCTTTCCAGTCCACCCGGGAAAGCGACCAGATCCGCGAGCTGCGCGCCGCGATTCGCCAGGCTCACGACAGCTTCGACGACGACAAAGCCTACGAATTGATGGGTGAACTCAAGCAGCTCAAGGACGCAGAGGCTGCCGACATTGCAGCCCTGGAAGACTTGAGCAGCAAATTCCCGATCAGCCGGATTCTCTCCAGTTTCAAGGACGACCCGGCATTTCAGGAATTGGTCTATGGCCTCGCACTGAAAGTGCTGAACCAGACCCACCAGGCCATCAGCAACCCGAGCAGTGGCAAAAGCAAGGCTGCTCGCGCCAAGAAAGATGTCGAAGTGTTCACCATCAGCAAAGACGGTATCAGCGTGACGCTGCCGCTGCGCACCCCGCGTTCGCGACTGAACGTTGACCGTGAAGCACTAGAGTTCCTGGGCTTCACCTTCGTCGGCGAAGGCGAAGAAGCGGAGCTGGAAAGCGAAACATTCCTGGACAATGCCGGGGCCGAACAAGCGGTTAACCGCAAGAACATCATCACCGCACTTCAGCAGCAAACCGCGTTCGATGGCTACAGCATCGCCGCGCAGTAACACACGTCATCGATGACTGAAAAGGCCCGCACTGGGATTCAGCGCGGGCCTTTCTATTGCCTGCAGGTTCATCGTTAGAGCGTTGATGGCCGTATCGCCACGATCATGTCAACTTCAATGGCTGCGTCTTTCGGCAGTTGATAAACGCCGATCGTGGTTCGGGTATGTTTACCGGCATCGCCCAGTACATGACTGAAAACGTCCGACGCACCGTTGGCCACTTCGCTCAAATCGACAAAATCCGCGGTGGACTTTATGTAAACCGTGACGCGCAATAGCGACTTGATCTTGTCCAGCGAACCGATGGAATCAACAATCAATGCCAAACCGCGCAACGCACTGATGCTGGCAGCGCTCTGTGCATCCGCCAGCGTCAGATCCAGGCCTACCCTGCCCGGATACTTAATTTCACCATTCATCCGCGGCACCAGACCGCTGACGTAAAGCTCATCGTGATGCCGCACCAACAGCGCGTAATGCCCGCCGGCCGTATTCTCACCGTAGATGTCGTAACCGAGCTCTTTTGCCAGCGCGATGAATCGTTCATCACAGGTCATGTGTTCAGTCATCTCTCCCCCTCTATCAAAAATTGGATCCATTTTTTTGACAGATTAGCCCAAAGATCTCGATTCGGGGGCTCGCCTATGAAAATCAGCCTGGATCAAATTGATGTCCCTTAGATTCAGCGAAGCGCCGGACGCTAGCCACTTCCTGCGTTTCAACGTGGCGCACAGCGATAACAGCCAGGTGCGGGAACGGGTTTTTCGGTTGCTCGATAGTTGAGTTTTCCTGATAGACCGCGGTGCGGCCTTCGCGAGCAGGCTCGCTCCCACCCATAACTCGCGGCAACGCAGATCCAGTGTGGGGAGCGAGCCTGCTCGCGAATGGGCAACTCGGTCCACCAGAGCCCCCCAACAAAAAACCCCGCGCTTCTCTCGAAGGCGGGGTTTTTCTTTACAGCATCCGACGCTTAAGGCGCGTAAGTCAGCAACAGCTCACTCGGCACTTTAAAGTCCAGCGACATCATCACGCTCAACGCGGTAATGGTGAAGATCGAGAACACGAACAGCTTGCGTGCCCAGACCGTGTCATCCACTGCCTTGTAACCGGTCCAGGCCATGTACAACCAGTACATGCCCATGGCCGCGGCGACGGCGAGGTAGCTCATGCCGGCGTAGCCGCTGAAGGTCAGCATCAAGGTCGCCACGAGGAACGCCAGGATGTAGAGCAGGATGTGCTTCTTGGCCACTTGAATCCCGCGCTTCACCGGCAACACCGGAATCGATGCAGCCAGGTAATCGTTGAAGCGGAAGATCGCGATGGCGTAGGAATGCGGCATCTGCCACAGGCTGAACATCACCAGCAACGTCAGTGCGGCCATGTCGAAGCTGTTCGTCACAGCGACGTAGCCAATCACCGGCGGCATGGCGCCCGACAGACTGCCCACCAGCGTGCCGTGAACCGACTTGCGCTTGAGGTACAGGCTGTAGAAACCGACGTAGATGACAAAGCCGATCACCGCGAACAACGCGGCCAACGGGTTGGCCACTTTGTACAACAGTGCAACGCCGAAAACACCCAGGACGGTCGCAAAGGCCAGGGCCAGTTTCAGGGAGATCAAGCCCTGGACCAGCGCCCGGTTTTTGGTGCGTTCCATCTTCAGGTCGATGTCGCGGTCGATGCAGTTGTTGAACACGCAACCGGAAGCCACCACCAGCGACGTGCCGATCATGGCGGCCAGGAAAATGGCCAGATCGACATGCCCTTTCGAGGCCAGGAAAAATCCGCCCGCCACAGAAAGCACGTTACCGAAAATGATCCCCGGTTTGGTGATTTGGATAAAGTGCTTAAAGGACATCCGGACTTTCCTCAGTGCGCCATCATGTTGGTGTGGATGCTGAACATGATCCACAGCGACAGGCCTACCAACAGGACGATTACCATGGCAGCGAAGACAAACGCGATCACGTTGTTACGCTGGGCGGCGGAACGGTCCAGGTGGAGGAAGTACACCAGGTGAACGAGCACCTGGATCACTGCGAAGACCAGTACGATCCATAGGGTCAGAGCTTTCGGCAGGGATGGATACATCACCAGGCCGAAAGGAATGATGGTCAGGATCACCGACAGGATGAAGCCGATGGCGTAGGACTTAACGCTGCCGTGGCCGGCGTCGTGGCTATCGTGTCCGTGGGAGTGTGCATTAGCCATTACAGGGTCCCCATCAGGTAAACAACGGTGAATACGCAGATCCACACCACGTCCAGGAAGTGCCAGAACAGGCTCAAGCAGCTCAGACGGGTCTTGTTGGTCGCCGTCAGGCCGTTTTTCTGCACCTGATACATCATGATCGCCATCCAGATCAGACCGCTGGTCACGTGCAGACCGTGGGTGCCGACCAGGGTGAAGAACCCGGACAGGAAGCCGCTGCGGCTAGGGCCGAAGCCTTCGGAGATCAGCTTGTGGAACTCGTTGATCTCCATGCCGATGAAGCCCAGGCCGAACAGGAAGGTGATGGCCAACCAGCCCAAGACTGCCTTCTTGTTGCCCTTGAACAACGCCAGCATGGCGAAGCCATAGGTGATCGAACTGAGCAACAGGCAGGCGGTTTCGCCCAGCACATAGGGCAGTTCGAAGATGTCGTGGCCCGACGGGCCACCCGCTACGTTGTTAACCAGTACCGCGTACGCCGCGAAGATCGACGCAAACAGAATGCAGTCGGTCATCAGGTAGAGCCAGAAACCGAATACGGTCATCTCGCCCGAGTCGTGGTGATGGTCGTCGTGCCCATGGTCCGTGCCATGGGCGTGTCCAGCAGTGGTCACTAAGTTCGACATGGTTTAAGCCTGTTCCAACGAGGTTTCAACACGGGTGGCGGTGGCTGGAACTTTCCCGGCCGCTACCAGACGCTTGTGCTGCTCGGCTTCGATGCGCTCGATTGTCTCGACCGGCACCATGTAGCCTTGGTCATCACGTGCAGCGTGGATCACGAAGTAGCCCACGGTGCCGACCAGGCCAACGATGGCCAGCCACCAGATGTGCCAGATCATCGCAAAACCGAACACGGTCAACAGAGCACCCATGACCACACCGGTCGCGGTGTTGTTTGGCATGTGGATCGGCTCGTACTTGGCCGGAGCCTTGTACGCGGTGCCGTTTTCCTTGGCTTCGGTGAACGGATCGATGGTTTCCGCTTTTGGCAGCACGGCAAAGTTGTAGAACGGTGGTGGCGACGAGGTCGACCATTCCAGGGTGTGCGCATTCCACGGGTCGCCGTGTTCGCACATGTTTTCTGGCTTGTTGCGATCACGCACGCTGACATACAGCTGGATCAGCTGGCAGGCGATACCGACCGCGATCATCACCGCACCGAACATGGCGACGTACAGATACGGCACCCACTCAGGGTTGGTGGTGGCGTTCAGACGACGGGTCATGCCCATGAAACCCAGTACATAGAGCGGCATGAACGCGACGAAGAAGCCGGTAATCCAGAACCAGAACGCTGCCTTGCCCCAACCTTCGTGCAGCTTGAAGCCGAACGCTTTAGGGAAGTAGAAGCCGAAGCCTGCGATGTAGCCGAATACCGCGCCGCCGATGATCACGTTGTGGAAGTGCGCGATCACGAACAGGCTGTTGTGCAGTACGAAGTCAGCACCCGGGATGGCCAGCAGTACGCCGGTCATGCCGCCGATGGCGAAGGTCACCATGAAGCCCAGGGTCCACAGAACCTGGCTGGTGAAACGCAGACGCCCCTGGTAGATGGTGAACAGCCAGTTGAACAGCTTCACCCCCGTCGGGATCGAAATCAGCATCGTCGCCAGACCGAAGAAGGCGTTGACGCTGGCACCCGAACCCATGGTGAAGAAGTGGTGCAGCCAGACCATGAAGCCCAGGATCGAGATCGCGCCCGATGCGTAGACCATCGAGTGGTGGCCGAACAGACGCTTGCCGGTGAAGGTCGAAATGACTTCGGAGAAGATCCCGAACGCCGGCAGAATCAGGATGTAAACCTCGGGGTGACCCCAGGCCCAGAACAGGTTGACGTACATCATCGGATTGCCACCAAGTTCATTGGTGAAAATGTGGAAATCCATGTAACGGTCAAGCGTCAGCAGTGCCAGGGTAGCGGTCAGGATCGGGAACGAAGCCACGATCAGGACGTTGGCCCAGGTGCAGGTCCAGGTGAAGATCGGCATGTCCATCATCTTCATGCCCGGGGTACGCATTTTCAGTACGGTGGCCAGGAAGTTGACCCCCGTCAGCGTCGTACCCAACCCGGATAGCTGTAGCGCCCAGATGTAGTAATCCATCCCCACGCCAGGGCTGTATTGCAGGCCCGACAGCGGCGGATAGGCAACCCAACCGGTCTTGGCGAATTCGCCGACGCCCAGGGACAGGTTGATCAGCACCACGCCCGACACCAGCAGCCAGAAGCTCAAGGAGTTCAGGAACGGGAAGGCAACGTCACGCGCGCCGATCTGCAGCGGCACTGCAAGGTTCATCAGGCCGGTGAAGAATGGCATCGCCATGAAGATGATCATGATCACACCGTGAGCGGTGAAGATCTGGTCATAGTGTTCAGGCGGCAGGTAGCCAGGCGAACCCTCGGTGGCCATGGCCAACTGGGTACGCATCATGATGGCGTCGGCAAAACCGCGCAGCAGCATGACCATGGCGACGACGATGTACATCACGCCGATTTTCTTGTGGTCGACCGAGGTCAGCCACTCGGACCACAGGTAGGTCCACTTCTTGAAATAGGTGATTGCAGCGAACAGCGCCAGACCACCGAGCGCGATCATGGCGATGGTTATCATCACGATCGGTTCGTGGAACGGGACCGCTTCCCAACTTAATTTACCAAACATCGTTTACTCCTCTGCCCCGGCAGCTGAATGCGAACTCATGTCCATCCCTTCCATGGCGGCCATTTCGTGCTCTTTCTTCTCGTGGTGCATCGGCTTGCCCGGATTCATACCTTCGTACTTGTCGACGATGATCTGGAACAGGTTCGGCGTGACCGAGGAGTAGAGCTCGACTGGGTTGTTCTGGCTTGGCTTGGAAAGGGCTTCGTATTCAGCTTTTTCAAGCTGTTTAGGTGCCTTTTTGACTTCGCTGACCCAGGCGTCGAAATCTTCCTGAGAGGTGGCGATAGCTTTGAATTTCATGCCGGTGAAACCAGCGCCGCTGTAGTTGGCGGAGATACCGTCCATTTCAGCGTTCTGGTTGGCGATCAGGTGCAGTTTGGTCTGCATGCCGGCCATCGCGTAGATCTGGCCGCCCAGGGCCGGGATGAAGAACGAGTTCATCACGGAGTCCGAAGTCACCTTGAAGTTGATCGGCGTGTGCGCCGGGAACACGATCTTGTTGACGGTGGCGATGCCTTGCTCCGGATAGATGAACATCCACTTCCAGTCCAGCGCGACCACTTCAATGGTGATTGGCTTGACGTCGGATTCCAGCGGCTTGTATGGATCCAGCGCGTGGGTCGACTTGTAGGTGACATAACCCAGGGCAATGATGATCAGCACTGGAACAGCCCACACCGCGATTTCAATCTTGGTGGAGTGCGACCACTTCGGCGTGTAGACGGCGTCGGTGTTGGACGCGCGGTATTTCCAGGCGAACAGGAAGGTCATGACGATGACCGGAACCACGACCAACAGCATCAGCAGCGTTGCGGTGATGATCAGGTTTCGCTCGTCCAGGCCGACCTGGCCCTTGGGATCGAGCAAGGTCATGTTGCAGCCTGACAGCAACAACGTGCCGATCAGCGGCAATAAGCCTAGTAGTCTGGGGTACCTGTTTTTACTCATCTCACGACCTCTAAAGCAGCTTGCGCAATGCAGTTGGGTTTTGATCGCCAACACTTCACCCTGCCAAGGGTTGGCATTTTTCTTGGATTGAATAAGTGGCTGCCCGTCGCGCGTCAGACGCTGTTCGACAAATCCTGGGCTAGCGTTGAGTTCTTATTCGAATTCGTGGTCAAAGGCCTTGTTACAGACCAATTCCATTTGGTGCGGATAATGGGAAGGCACCGACACCTGGGAGTCGCATGAAGCCAAAGAGCCTCTCGACGCCCTATTCCTGCTCAGGGATGAGCAGTGCCGGGAATTCAGTGCGGGCGATTGTAGATATGTAACGTTTTATAAACCATGTCTCATCCCGAAATAATTTTTATCCATTCCAGCAACAATCATTAACGGTATTTGCAAAAGTGCGCCATGGTATCGAAATTCATTCTCAACAAAAACACCAAAAATTGTAGGTCTACCTCAGGCAGTTCAGACAGTATCGAAGGCTCTTCGCCCTCCTTCGACCCTGCCCAAGCCCCCATATGACAAGGGCTCTGGCAATTCGCCAAGGCCTGTTAAAACTGCCTGTTCCGGATTTTTGAGGCTGAAGCCGCCAGACGCTAAAAAAGGCCAATTTTGTTGCGAATCCATGTACCAATTCGGCGCCTTGAAATGCCTTGCGACACTCGCGCTGTGACAACATGTCGCACATGTGTCGCGCCCAGACTTGTCGCGCATCAAGGTCATTTCACTGATGCCCTGAAATGCAAAACGCCCCGTTCCTCTCAACGAGGACCGGGGCGTTTTTTGTGTGACGAAGCGATGCGGCGAATGACCTCAGCGCAGCGCTTTACGGTTACGCAATGTGAGCAGCGGCACCAGCACCACGACCAGCACAAAGGCTAGCAGCGCCCACTGTGCAAGCGACAGACCGAGGATCGGCGGGTACGGCGTGGAGCAGAAGCCGTCGACCTGGAAGCCCAGCGGGAAGATCTTCGCCAGTGGCAAACCGTCGACTATCGGTTGCAGTACATCGATGCCGCAGCTCACCGCCGGATAGAACTGGGTATAGACGTGATGCCCGGCCACCCCGACGCCTGCCAGGGCGCAGATCACCACCAGCGTTTCAAATACCGTGATGCTGCGGCGGGTGCGCATGGCCGCGCCGATGAACGCGAAGAGCGCGATCAGCAGCAACGCATAACGTTGCAGGATGCACAGCGGGCATGGCGCCTCGCCCAGAACAATTTGCATGTACAGCGCGCCACCGATCAGTGCCAGGCAGATGATGCCCAGCAACACCAGATAGCGCCGTTCACGGCTCAACCGCATCGTTTCCTCGCTCATTGCGTTTCCCTTCTAAATATCGATTGCCCAGAAGTCTACACGCTGGCCCTGACCTTTGAGAGTCCGGTGCGCGCAGCGGGGTATCGGGGAATAGACGACGGGCCGGTTAAGAAGGGATTAACTTCGGGCTATTTCCAGAGATTTGCATGATCCCACGACCGCATCGCCAGCAGGCTGGCTCCCACTTTGGAATGCATCCAACTGTGGGAGCCAGCCTGCTGGCGATGCGTTTGATCAGTCGCCGTAAATATCGGATTTGAAGTACTTCTCTGAAATCTTCTGGTATTCGCCACTGGCGCGAATACCGTCGATGGCCGTGTTCAGCTCGGAGACCAACTCAGTGTTGCCCTTGCGCACCGCAATCCCGGCGCCCTCGCCCACGTATTTCGGATCCTTGAGCTCCGGCCCGACAAAGGCATAACCCTTGCCACGCGGCATCGTCAGGAAGTCATTCAGCGGGATGGTATCGGCAAAAATGGCATCGAGGCGACCGGCAGCCAGATCCATGTAGATCTCTTCGTTGTTGCCGTAACGCTTGACGTTGATACCCTTCGGCTCGAAAACCTCAGTGGCGTAACGGTCAGTGGTGGTTGCGCGCTGCACGCCAACCGTCTTGCCCTTGAGGCTGGCGTACTGGTCATCCACGACCGCTCCGTCCTTCATCACCAGACGCGATGAAGTGAAGTAATACTTGTGGGTGAAATCCACGGACTTCTTACGGTCTTCGTTGATGGTCATGGACGACAGCGCCATGTCGATTTTCTTCACTTTAAGGGAAGGAATCAGACCGTCGAACTCACCTTCGACCCAAACGCACTTGACCTTCATCTGCGCGCACAGGGCATTGCCGATGTCGTAGTCGAACCCGACAATCTCACCTTTATCGGTTTTGGACGCGAACGGTGGATAAGCCGCTTCGATGCCGATGCGCAGGGTTTTATCGGCGGCGAACAGGCTGCTGCACGCCAACAGGCTCAGAGCCAGACCGGTGATGAGGGGGAATTTCTTCATGTTCGTTCTCTCGCGGGTTGTTGTTGGTTTGGCAAGACAGAAGAAAGAGCAGAAACAGGGGAACGCCTTTTTTTGTACTTATAATTCCATACTGGACTTTTATGTATTGGCCGTCAATCAGGGCGATCGAGGAAGTACGGGGCGGTGGTCGGGCGGTGAGTCATCGGGATTTTTGGTGTTGCTGATGGCCTCTTCGCGAGCAGGCTCGCTCCCACATTTGATCTCCATTTACACAAATTCTGTGTACGACATAGATTCCCTGTGGGAGCGAGCCTGCTCGCGAAGGCGTAATTGCAGAAACCGCAGGAACTACTGCTTCCAGCGATCCGCCGCCGCATGATCGCTGTCACGCCCTTCAACCCAACGCGACCCGTCAGGGGTGTTTTCTTTCTTCCAGAACGGTGCGCGGGTTTTCAGGTAGTCCATGACAAAGGCGCAGGCATCGAATGCGGCCTGGCGATGGGCGCTGGCAGCGCCAACGAAGACGATCGGCTCCCCCGGTTCCAGGGCGCCGATGCGATGCAGCACTTCGAGTTTGAGCAGCGGCCAGCGCTGCTCGGCCTCTGTGGCGATCTTGGCGAGGGCTTTTTCGGTCATGCCCGGGTAGTGCTCAAGGAACATCCCGGCGACGTCGAGACCGTCATTGAAGTCGCGAACATAGCCGACAAAACTCACCACCGCACCAACGCCCACATTGGCGGCGTGCATGGCATTGACTTCAGCACCCGGATCGAACGCCGTGGATTGCACGCGAATCGCCATGGCTCAGCCTCCGGTCACGGTCGGAAAAAAGGCCACTTCATCGCCATCGCTCACCGGCTCATCGAGCTGGCACAGGTCTTCGTTGCGGGCGCACATCAAGTTTTGCTCGCTCAACACTTCGGCACCGTCACGCTGGGACAGCAGCGCACGCACATCGTCGACCGTGGCGAAATCACCTTCAACCTTCACCGAGTCCACGCCGAGCGCCTCACGGTAACGGGCAAAAAACTTCACGGTGACGTTCATGGCTGATCCGCCTGGAAATGGCCGCTCTTGCCGCCGAGCTTCTCCAGCAGCCGCACGCTTTCAATAGTCATGCCGCGATCCACGGCTTTGCACATGTCGTAGATAGTCAGCGCCGCGACGCTGGCGGCGGTCAGGGCTTCCATCTCTACGCCGGTCTGCCCGGACAACTTGCAGCGCGCGACGATGCGCACGGTGTCGTCGCCTTCGGCACTGAGCTCGACCTTGACGCCGGTGAGCAGCAGTGGATGGCACAGAGGGATCAGATCGCTGGTTTTCTTCGCCGCTTGAATGCCGGCGATACGCGCCACGGCGAACACATCACCCTTGGGGTGACCGCCGCTGACGATCATCTGCAGGGTTTCGGGCAGCATGCGCACCAGCGCTTGGGCCGTCGCTTCACGGAACGTCACGGCTTTTTCAGTGACGTCGACCATATTGGCGCGACCTTGGGAATCGAGATGAGTCAGCACAGGGATACTCCTGATCAGGAGCACCGATTGTAAACCTGCGGGTCAAAATTCCGCACGTTTGATTATCAGGTCCACCGTCGATCTCATGTAGGAGCTGCCGAAGGCTGCGATCTTTTGATTTTTGCCATTAAAAGCAAAATCAAAAGATCGCAGCCTTCGGCAGCTCCTACAGAGATTTTCGTCCGGCATGAAAATGGGGATTTGTGTGGGGCATAAAAAACCGGGCGGCTTTTAGGCCGCCCGGTTCGGATGAAGCAGTTACAAATGCGATTCGGCGTATTCGGCCAGAATCGAACGTGGCACCCCTTGCAGGGTGATGTGCACACCGTTGGGGAAATCCTTGAAGCGTTCTGTCAGGTAAGTCAGCCCGGAACTGGTCGCGGACAGGTAAGGGGTGTCGATCTGTGCCAGGTTGCCCAGGCACACCACTTTCGAACCGGCGCCGGCACGGGTGATGATGGTTTTCATCTGGTGCGGCGTGAGGTTCTGGCATTCATCGATCAGGATCAGACTCTGCTGGAAGCTGCGGCCTCGAATGTAGTTGAGGGATTTAAACTGCAACGGCACTTTGCTGAGGATGTAATCGACACTGCCATGGGTGTTTTCGTCATCCATGTGCAAGGCTTCGAGGTTGTCGGTGATGGCGCCCAGCCAAGGCTCCATTTTTTCCGCTTCAGTGCCGGGAAGGAAACCGATCTCCTGGTCCAGGCCCTGCACGCTGCGGGTCGCGATGATCCGGCGATAGCGTTTGCTGACCATGGTCTGCTCGATCGCCGCCGCCAGTGCGAGGATGGTTTTACCGGAACCGGCTGCCCCAGTCAGGTTGACCAGGTGGATATCCGGGTCGAGCAAGGCGTACAGCGCCAGGCTTTGATAGATGTCACGCGGTTTCAGGCCCCAGGCTTCCTGATGCAACAGGGGTTCCTGATGCAGGTCGAGAATCAGCAGCTTGTCTTCCTCGATCTCCTTGATCCAGCCGACAAAGCCCTGTTCATCGATGATGAACTCGTTGACGTGTACCGCCGGCAGGTTGTCGATCAGTTGCACCTGGTGCCAAGTGCGGCCATGGTCCTGACGGGTGTCGACATTCCTCACACGGTCCCAGAAGGAGCCGGTCATGTTGTGATAACCGTTGGGCAGCAGCGACACATCGTCAACCAGTTGGTCGGTGCTGTAATCCTCGGCCGCAATCCCGCAAGCCCGGGCCTTGAGGCGCATGTTGATGTCTTTGGTGACCAGCACCACGGGCAGCTTTGGTTCGCGCGCGTGCAGGTCGATCAACTGGTTGATGATGATGTTGTCGTTCAGGTGCTCGGGCAGAATGATGTTCGGTTCTGCACGCTTGCTCATCAGAATTGACAGCAAACCCTTGGGCCCACTCTTGCCGCGCTGGATCGGCACACCGAGCTCGACGTCTTCAGGACTGGCATCGCCCAGGGTCTTGTCGATCAGGCGAATCGCCTGACGGCATTCCGCAGCCACGCTGTGATGCCCGCTCTTGAGCTTGTCGAGCTCCTCAAGCACGGTCATCGGGATGGCGACGTGGTGTTCTTCGAAGTTAAGCAGGGCGTTTGGATCGTGAATCAATACGTTGGTATCGAGTACATAAAGGATTGGCTGGTTGGAGGAAAAGCTACGTCCGTGATCATCCATACTCGGTCACCTTTGTGGGAGCCAGTCGACGCAATACCGTGACAGTGCTGCGCCTCGAAGTGGCCACCGAATTCACCCCGCACTACCGACAAAGAGCGGACGCAAGTGAACTGCATCAAGCTGGGTCTTGGAAGACGCCACCTGTGTTGCAGGTTTCGGCGGTCTGTCTTCGTAATACTCCAAAACCTGTGACAGAAAAAAGTACTTTGACGTTTTTTTGATGTTTATTTTTCAGAGTGACCAATAGCACTAGGCGGATTGCCATCACCCCGTTAAAGTCGGAAGTCCGCCTGCACCGAATTCTCGCCAAAAATCGCCCACCGCCCAATGTTTACTGCCTTTCGCCGTTTTCAGCGAAACGCGTCCTGACAGTCTTCCCAGCCGATTCCGCTTTGCGCCGTTTGCGTGATGAGCCAGGGCATCGCCGTTTTCAGCGCATCCTGCTTCACGTTGAAGTTGATCACCCCGTGGCGCCACAACAACATCAGGCTCAACACCCGTTGCGCGCTCTGATTGGCTTTTAGCTTGCCGGCACCATCCTGGGCATCGATATCCCACAGCGCCACCTGCAAGCCCTGGGATTTGAAAAATCCTTCAGCGTCAGACCGACGCTGGCCATCGGGCGGCCGAAACAATGGCACGTAGTTCTCGGGCAGTTTGCTTTTGACCAGCTCGACGCTGCGTCGCACCGAGTCCTGCCAGTCCTGCCAGTGGCTGTGGGAGCGAAATTCCCAGCCTTGCGCGCCAATGCACTGCTTCGAGTACGTCGCTTGCAGGTTGGCTACCGAACGATCGGCCAGACGGGCCTGGATGTCCTTGCCGAGGACGAAGAACGTGCCACTCATGTTCGATTTGCGCAGGTATTCCGTGGCCCAGGCGGTGTTATCCGGCGTGGCATTGGCGGCACTGTCGAAGGTCAGCAAAAACAGCCGGTCATGCATCTGATCGCCGTTGCGCTCATAGTCGCCAAAACGATCGACTTCGCTGCTGGTTTGCGGAAACAGCGCTGCCTTGCGCAATTGCTCGTCCAGGTACTGGGCGTGGAACAGTCGGCTCGGCTCGGCCCACTTTACGTAGTAGCTCTCATCGCTGACCTGAAACTTGGCGGCTTGCTGGCGCAGGGTGTCCATGTCCTCGACCAGGAAGCAGAAGGAAGCATCCTGATCGCAGCTCTGCTGGGCGTAGTTGTAGTTGGTCAGCAGCCGCTGCCACATGCGCTGGCGCAGGTTGTTGATCGATTCCAGATTGACCGTGCGCAACCCCAGGCGCTGGGCCAGGCTCACTTCATCCAGGGATTCGCGGGCCAACAGGACGCGAGAAAACATGAGGATCTCGGCCCGTGATGCCACATCAAACAGGGTCGGGCTGTTGAGCTGTTCAGGCCAGGTGCTGCGATCAAGCGTCGCCACATCGCCCGGCGCCGCCATGGCACCGAAGCTCAAGAGCCAGGCCGAGAATAGAAAAACGATACGCAATGGGATGTCTCCATAACAAAACCCGCGCGGCACTATAAACCGGGAAGGTCAAAAGATCGCAGCCTCGCTTCGCTCGACAGCTCCTACAGATGTACGCGCACCGTAGGAGCTGTCGAGCGAAGCGAGGCTGCGATCTTGTTCCATGACACCACCGATCACCTATGACACCCATAGCTGGAGTCAACAAGGACAACCCCCTAGAATCGCCCCCACGATTAAAGGAGACGACTTCATGCTGATGGTGATTTCCCCCGCCAAGACCCTCGATTACGAAACACCGCCGGCGACCCAGCGCTTCACCCAGCCACAATACCTCGACCATTCCCAGGAGCTGATCCTGCAATTGCGCGAGCTGGCCCCTGCGCAGATCAGCGAGTTGATGCACGTCTCCGACAAGATCGGCGGGCTCAACGCCGCGCGTTTCGGCAGCTGGACGCCCGCGTTCACTCCGCAAAACGCCAAGCAGGCACTGCTCGCCTTCAAGGGCGACGTCTACACCGGGTTGAATGCTCAAACCTTCAGCGAGGCCGATTTCGATTACGCCCAGCAGCACTTGCGCATGTTGTCCGGCCTGTACGGCCTGCTGCGCCCACTGGACCTGATGCAGCCGTATCGACTGGAGATGGGCACCAAACTGGCGAATGCCCGTGGCAAGGACTTGTATGCCTTCTGGGGCACGCGGATCAGCGAATGGCTGAACGAAGCCCTGGCCGATCAAGGCGACGACGTGCTGCTGAACCTGGCGTCCAACGAGTACTTCTCGGCGGTCAAACGCAGCGCCCTGAACGCGCGCATCATCAATACCGAATTCAAGGATCTGAAGAACGGGCAGTACAAGATCATCAGCTTCTACGCGAAAAAGGCCCGCGGCATGATGAGTCGCTTCGTCATTGAAGAGCGCATCAACGACCTGCAAGCCCTCAAGCAGTTCGACGTACAAGGTTATCGTTACAGCGCCGAGCAGTCTAAACCGGACAATCTGGTGTTCCTGCGCGATCACGCACCCGAGTAAGCACCCGATTGGCGCACGCCTCATTAACGGGGCGTGCGCCACGTCCAATCGTCCGACAATCCCCCGCCCCATTCGTCACTTTACTGACGTCAAAAATCAATCACCCGGTTTTCTAACTTTAGTTTCACTCGACTTTGCTGATTTTTTTCAGTAGTGGCACTGAATTTTTTTATCGGTAGTGGCACATAACTATCTAATCCAACAATAACCCTATGTATCAAGGGCCAAACAGGCGTTGCTATCAATATGAAAGCAGTGCCATCTTTTTCAATATTTCAAGAAATTTCAGAATTCGCGATGGGCGGGCTGGAACTATGTCCAAATGCGTCGCTCATACCACCGGTAACCATTCTCTCTGAGCTTGTACGAGATAACTTACGCAGAGAAGAGATTCACGTAGCAAAGTTGTCACATTAACTTCTGCTTACTGGACCCTGATTTGGGCAACACATGAAGGATAGGAGATAAACATCATAAATATCCCCTACAAGGCCAAGGCAGCGCCCCTATAAACGTGCTCACCTGAGCACCCAACCGCTTGATTTACGGGCTTCTGGCCTGGCATTGAGCGCGCAAGACCTTTGCACGAATGTTTTCTGATTAGAAGACCTGCTGCATAACAGGGCACGCCATAACAATAAAAGCCTAGTTGCGCACATCTTGAGTGCATTTATTTAGACACTCGGAACTTATATGCCTGCACGCGGCATTGTGACGCCTTTAAGGCGCACTTCCGAGTGCACTATCACCGCTGAACACCATTAACTCCGGCCATGTAATGGCTTGATAAACACAGAGGTAATTGCGATGCGCATCAGCATATTTGGTTTGGGTTACGTCGGCGCAGTATGTGCCGGTTGCCTGTCTGCACGGGGCCATGACGTCGTTGGCGTCGATGTTGCCAAAGACAAAATCGATATGATCAACGCCGGTAAATCGCCGATCGTTGAACCGGGTCTGGGCGAGCTTCTGCAGAAGGGTATCGAGACGGGCAAATTGCGCGGCACGACCAACTTCGCCGAAGCGATTCGCGACACCGACCTGTCGATGATCTGCGTCGGCACGCCGAGCAAGAAGAACGGCGACCTGGAACTGAACTACATCGAAGCTGTGTGCCGCGAGATCGGTTTTGTCCTGCGTGACAAGACCACCCGTCACACCATCGTGGTTCGCAGCACCGTACTGCCAGGCACTGTGGCAAACGTAGTGATCCCGATCCTCGAAGACTGCTCCGGCAAGAAAGCCGGTGTCGACTTCGGTGTTGCAGTGAACCCTGAGTTCCTGCGTGAAAGCACCGCGATCGCCGACTACGACCTGCCGCCAATGACCGTTATCGGCGAGTTCGACAAGGCTTCGGGCGACGTTCTGCAATCGCTGTACGAAGAACTCGACGCGCCGATCATCCGCAAGGACATCGCCGTCGCCGAGATGATCAAGTACACCTGCAACGTGTGGCACGCCACCAAGGTGACCTTCGCCAACGAGATCGGCAACATCGCCAAGGCTGTCGGCGTCGATGGTCGCGAAGTGATGGAAGTGGTCTGCCAGGACAAGACGCTGAACCTGTCCCAGTACTACATGCGCCCTGGTTTCGCGTTCGGCGGTTCCTGCCTGCCGAAGGACGTTCGCGCCCTGACCTACCGCGCCGGCTCCCTGGACGTGGAAGCACCGCTGCTCAACTCGCTGATGCGCAGTAACGAGTCCCAGGTGCAGAACGCCTTCGACATCGTCTCCAGCCACGGCAAACGCAAAGTCGCCCTGCTGGGTCTGAGCTTCAAGGCCGGTACTGACGACCTGCGCGAAAGCCCGCTGGTTGATCTGGCGGAAATGCTGATCGGCAAGGGCTACGACCTGAGCATCTACGACACCAACGTCGAATACGCCCGTGTCCACGGTGCGAACAAGGATTACATCGAGTCGAAGATCCCTCACGTCTCGTCCTTGCTCAACGCCGATTTCGACGACGTGATCAACAACTCCGACGTGATCATCCTTGGTAACCGTGACGAGAAATTCCGCGCCCTGGCGCAGAACGCTCCACACGGCAAGCAAGTGATCGACCTGGTCGGTTTCATGTCCCAAGCCACCAGCGTGAGTGGCCGGACTGAAGGCATCTGCTGGTAATGCGGTCGTAGGAGCTGTCGAGTGAAACGAGGCTGCGATCTTTCCAGGTCCACTTGAGTTTCAAGCGAAAGATCAAAAGATCGCAGGCTTCGCCAGCTCCTACAGGATTTCTGGCGTCATCCAGACCGGATGTCGCCAGTTTTCGTAAGCCTGCCTTAACCCCATCGGGCCACCCCACAGGCTCGCCCGAGATAGAGACGGATGCAGATTATGCACAGGCTAAAGCACGGCCTACTTCAGGTCGCCGGTTGGCTGTTTTACCTAAGTTTATTGATGGGCATCGCCATGGCGTTGCCTGCGTCCACGTTCGACTCCGAGTCGAAGGACTTCATCTTCCTGATCGGTATCGTCGGTATCTGGCGCTACTCGATGGGTGCTACGCACTTTCTGCGCGGCATGCTGTTTCTGTACGTGGTCTACCCGCACCTGCGGCGCAAAGTGCGCAAGCTGGGTAAAACGGCAGACCCGTCCCATGTGTTTCTGATGGTCACCAGTTTTCGTATCGACGCGCTGACCACCGCCCAGGTCTACGCCTCGGTGATTCGCGAAGCGATCGACTGCGGACTGCCGACCACCATGGTCTGCTCCATCGTGGAAATGTCCGATGAGAAGCTGGTGAAAAGCCTCTGGACCAAAATGAATCCACCGGCTCGCGTCAAGCTCGACTTCGTGCGCATTCCCGGCACCGGCAAGCGTGACGGCCTGGCCTACGGTTTCCGCGCCATCTCCCGCCACCTGCCGGACGATCGCGCAGTGGTTGCAGTGATCGATGGCGACACCGTGCTCGCCGAAGGCGTCGTGCTCAAGACCGTGCCGTGGTTCCAGCTGTTCGGCAATGTCGGCGGCCTGACCACCAACGAGTTCTGCGAAGTGCGCGGCGGCTACATCATGAGCGAGTGGCACAAACTGCGATTCGCCCAGCGCCACATCAACATGTGCTCGATGGCCCTGTCCAAGCGCGTGCTGACCATGACCGGACGGATGTCGGTATTCCGCGCCACTGTGGTGACCAACCCGGACTTCATCGCCGACGTGGAAAGCGACTCGCTGCAACACTGGCGCCTGGGTCGCTTCAAGTTCCTCACCGGTGATGACAAGTCGAGCTGGTTCAGCTTGATGCGCCTGGGCTACGACACGTTTTATGTGCCGGACGCCGCCATTCACACCGTGGAACACCCACCGGAAAAAAGCTTCATCAAGGCCAGTCGCAAATTGATGTTCCGCTGGTACGGCAACAACCTGCGGCAGAACTCCCGCGCCTTGGGCCTGGGGATGAAACGTCTCGGCCTGTTCACTTCGGTGGTGCTGTTCGACCAGCGTGTGTCGATGTGGACGTCGCTGCTGGGCCTGACCGTCGCGCTCATCGCCACCTTCAAGTACGGCGTTGCGTTCATCCTGGTTTACCTGCTGTGGATCGGCATTACCCGCCTGATCCTGACCGTGCTGCTGTCTTTGTCCGGTCACACGATCGGCCCGGCCTACCCTGCGATTCTCTATTACAACCAGATCGTCGGCGCGCTGGTGAAAATCTACGTGTTCTTCCGCCTCGACCGACAGTCCTGGAGTCGCCAGCCCACTTCCCTGACCCGTGATCTCGCCAGCTTTCAAGGTTGGTTCAACACTTGGTCGTCTCGGACCATGACCTTCTCCGCCGGCAGCATTTTTGTTGCTGTGCTGCTGATGATGGTCTGACCGAACTCGCCTGAATTAACTAGGAAATCGTCCATATGAATACCGCCGTCAACGCCAACGTAGTGCATGAATCAGAAGCCCAGCGTCAGCACGCCCGGGTAAAAATCCCGGCCAAGCTGCGCTTCTACGGTCCTGACCGGACCCCGGTAGAAGCTCGGGTCATCGACCTTTCCGCTGGCGGCCTGGCTTTCAATGCCGGTCAGCTGCCTCTGAAAGTCGGCGACGTGTACAAGGCTCGCCTGCAGTTCGTCATCGATAACCTCGGCCTGGCCATGGACGTCGAGTTACTGGTGCGCTCCCACGACCGCGAAACCGGTCGTACCGGTTGCCAGTTCCAGAACCTCGAATCCCAGGATATTTCCACCCTGCGCCACCTGATCACTTCGCACCTGGCCGGCGACATCGTCACCATGGGTGAAGTGCTGGCCACCCTGCAACGCGACAACTTCACCAAAGCGCGCAAGGACAAGGATGGCGGCCACGGCATGACCCCGTTCGGTCGCCTGCGTGCAGTGACCTTCAGCCTCGCGATTTTCCTCGTCGGTCTGACGGCATTCGGCTTCATCTTCAAGTCGGTGTACGGCATGTACTTCGTCAGCCACGCCCAGGCCGGTCTGGTCAGCGTAGCGGGCATGAACATCACCATGCCGCGCGACGGCACGGTGCAGAGCCTGATCAAGGCCGACGGCGTTGCCGCCAAAGGCGCGCCGCTGGCAACCTTCAGCACCAGCATGCTCGATGTGCTCAAGGGCCATCTTGACGACAATCAACTACAACCGGCCAAGGTTGAAGAACTGTTCGGCAAGCAAATGACCGGCACCCTGACGTCGCCGTGCGATTGCACCGTAGCGCAGCAAATGGTCGCCAACGGTCAGTACGCCAGCAAGGGCGACGTGATCTTCCAACTGGTGCCGCGTAACAGCGAAGCCAACGTTGAAGCGCGCTTCACCTATCGCCAGTTCGGCGACGTGCTGCCGGGCAGCTCGGTCAGCTTCCAGATCGCCGGCGAAGACAAAACCCGCTCCGGCACGATCGTCAGCAGCACCAGCCTGAAAAGCGCCGACCTGTCGTCCGACATCCGCGTGATGATCAAGCCTGACGAGCCGCTGGACAGCAAATTCGCCGGTCGCCCGGTTGAAGTCAACGCCACCCGTGGTCCGAACCTGAACTGGCTGATCGACAAAGCCATGGCCGCCGGTCGTTAAAAAAAGAGGACATGCCCGTGACTAGCCCACTCAGAATCCTGCCAGTCCCGCTGACTCTGGCCATGGCAATTGCCCTGGCCGGATGCGCCGGCCTGCCCGACCAGCGTCTGGCCAACGAAGCCCTCAAGCGCGGTGATACCACGCTGGCGGCGCAGAATTACCAGCAACTGGCAGACCTGGGCTACAGCGAAGCACAGGTTGGCCTCGCCGATATCCAGGTCGACAGCCGTGACCCGGCGCAGATCAAGAAAGCCGAGGCGACTTATCGCGCTGCGGCCAGTGTCTCGCCGCGAGCTCAGGCTCGCCTGGGTCGTCTGCTGGTGGCCAAACCCGGCTCCACCGAAGCCGAACAGCACGAAGCCGAAGGCCTGTTGAAAAAAGCCTCGGCCAATGGTGAAGGCAACACCCTGATCCCGCTGGCGATGCTGTACCTGCAATACCCGCACAGTTTCCCGAACGTCAACGCGCAACAGCAGATCAGCCAATGGCGCGCCGAAGGCAAGCCGGAAGCGGGTCTGGCCCAAGTGCTGCTCTATCGCACCCAGGGCACTTACGACCAGCACCTGGACGAAGTGGAGACGATCTGCAAAGCCGCGTTGAACACCACCGACATCTGCTACGTCGAACTGGCCACGGTCTATCAGAAAAAAGCCCAGCCAGAGAAACAGGCCGAGCTGATCAAGCAAATGCAAGCCGCTCAGGCTCGCGGCGCGGTTTCCGCCCAGCGGGTGGACAGCGTGGCCCGCGTACTGGGCGATGCATCCCTGGGCACGACCGACGAGAAAACCGCCCAGTCGCTGCTCGAAGGCATCGCACCCGGCTACCCCGCTTCCTGGGTCAGCCTGGCGCAGCTGCTCTACGACTTCCCGGAACTGGGTGACGTCGACTTGATGATGAAGTACCTGGACAACGGCCGCGCCGCCGACCAGCCGCGCGCTGAACTGTTGCTGGGCAAGCTCTACTACGAAGGCAAAATGGTGCCGGCCGACGCGAAGGTCGCCGAAGAACACTTCAAGAAAGCCGTCGACAGAGAAGTGGCCGCCGATTACTACCTCGGCCAGATCTACCGTCGCGGTTACCTGGGCAAGGTCTATTCGCAGAAAGCGCTGGACCACCTGCTCAAGGCTGCGCGTAACGGCCAGAACAGCGCCGACTTCGCCATTGCCCAACTGTTCTCCCAAGGCAAGGGCACCCGGCCCGACCCGCTTAACGCTTATGTCTTCAGCCAATTGGCCAAAGCCCAGAACACCCCGCAAGCCACCGAGCTTGCACAAACACTTGAAGCCCAACTGCCGCCTGCCCAGCTCGCCGAGGCCCAACGCCTGTTGAAACAAGAACAGGCCGTTCGTGGTGCCTTGAGTCAGAACACGCTGGAACTGCATGCCCTGGAAGAAGAAGACGGCGAGGAATCCCTATGAAGTTGAATCCATTCGTTAAGGCCGGTATTGGCCTGTCATTCGCCCTGCTGTGGTCGTGCCCGACCCTGGCGGCCCTGACGGAAAGCAAGAACTACGGCCTTGACGTGAAAGTCACCGCACAGTCCGAAGACGACACTGACCTCGGTACGGCGAGCGGCGGCGACGTCAACGGCGTCGGCCTCGATTTGCGTCCATGGATTTATGGCGAGAGCGGTGCATGGAGCGCCTATGCCATGGGGCAGGCCGTGACGGCCACCGACATCATCGAGACGGACACCCTGCAACAGTCCGACAGCAACGGCACCCAGTCCACCGATAGCGGTGATCGCAAAACCAAGAAAAACTACCTGGCGATGCGTGAGTTCTGGGTCGGCTACCGCGGCCTGACGCCCTACCCCGGCGAGATGCTCAAGCTCGGGCGCCAGCGCCTGCACAACGACGACGGTCAATGGCGCGACACCAACATCGAAGCGCTGAACTGGACCTTCGACACCACCCTGTTGCGCGCCAACGCCGGTGTCGCCGAACGCTTCAGCGAATACCGTACCGACCTCACCGAGCTGGCCCCAAAAGACAAGGATCGCCTGCACGCCTACGCCGATGCGTCGTATCAGTGGACCCCGGGCAACTGGGTCGGCATTCGCGGTCATCACACCCACGATGACGGCAAGCTCGACTACGCGCAGCCAGGTGTTCCCGCCGATTCCCTGGACAAGAAACAGAATGGCGACATCAGCTGGCTCGGCCTTACCGCCGACAGCGATGCCTACAACTGGCGCAACACCAACACCGTCAACTACTGGGGCAGCGTCACCGGCATGAGCGGCGACCGCGACAAGGTCAACCCGCTGAACGCCGACGGCACCGCGCCGGCCCAAGCCAAGACCAGCGGCGACGTCGACGGCTGGGCCACTGACCTGGGCGTGCGTCTGCGCCTGGATCCGCAATGGCAAGTCGGTGCAGCGTATGCCCGCGCCAGCGCCAATTACGAACAGAACGGCCTGGAAAGCAACCGTTCAAACTACACCGGTACGCGCTCGCGTGTTCACCGTTTCGGCGAGGCTTTCCGCGGCGAAATGCAAAACATGCAGTCCGCCACTCTGTTCGGTTCGTGGATGCTCAACGATGAATACGACGCCAGTGTGATCTACCACAAATTCTGGCGTGTCGACGGTAACAAGCCAGTCGGCAGCAATGGCATCAACGCCGTCGAGAACAACACCGACGACGCGACCGGCGCGATTCTTTCCAGCACGTCCCTGCCGCTGGAAGACGGTAGCAAGGACCTCGGCCAGGAAATGGACGTGGTCGTCACCAAGTACTTCAAGCAAGGCCTGCTGCCCGCCTCCTTGAGCCAGTCGATCGATGAGCCTTCGGCCCTGGTGCGGTTGCGTGGCGGTGTGTTCAAGCCCGGCGATGCGTATGGCAAAGGCGTCGACTCGTACATGCACCGCGCGTTTATCGACGTGATCTGGCGCTTCTGATGCGAACCGCTAAGGGAGTTCCTGACATGAACAGTCCGAAGAGAGGCTCAATAACCTTGCTGGCCGGCGCGATGTTGCTGGCCAGCACGGCAGCCTTCGCCACAGTGGAGCCGGCCTCGCCCGTTCAAAAAGGGCAACCGGCGACCATTGCAAAAGGGTTGCAACAGGCCAAGACCTACACCGTCAGCAGCGCCCCGACTGCGCCGCTGGAGCTGGCCAAGCCGAAACTGCCGGACACCTCCGGCTACACCGCCGAAGCCATCGCCGCGAAAGTCGTGCGCACCAAGCCCGGCAAAATCAGCGTGCGCCGGATGATGCAGGAAAACGCCCTGAAGGACTTCATCGGCGGCGATAACAAGATGGCCGAATGGGTCGTGCGTCAGCACGGTATCCCACAGGCGATTTTCATCGACGACGGCTACATGAACCTCAAGGATCTGGCCAAGAAAGTACCCAAGCAGTACTTCAGCGAAACCTCGCCGGGTGTGTTCCTGGCGAAGCTGCCGATCGTGGTGGGTGAGAAAGGCATCCTGGAAATCGACAAGCAGACCCAGGAACTGCGCCTGTCCCAAGAGGGAGGGTCGTTCCTGGTCAACGACGGCCAGTTGTTTGTGCGTGATACCAAAATCACTGGCTGGAGCGAGAAGGCAAACGGCCCGGCGGCCTTCAAGTCGCCGAAGGAATTCCGTCCGTTCCTGCTGTCCTGGGGCGGCACCCAGACCTACATCGCCAACAGCAAGATCGCCAGTTTCGGCTACGCCAACAGTAAGTCCTATGGCGTGAGTATTTCCCAATACACGCCGAACATGGCCAAGGTGCTCAAGCGCCCTGAACCGAGCGGCTGGATCGTCGGCTCCGAGTTCTCGGACATGTGGTACGGCTTCTACTGCTACGAAACCCGCGACTTTGTGGTCAAGGGCAACACCTACAAAGACAACATCGTCTACGGCATTGACCCGCATGACCGTTCCCACGGTCTGATCATTGCCGACAACACAGTGTTCGGGACCAAGAAGAAGCACGGGATCATTATTTCCCGTGAAGTAAACGACAGCTTCATCTTCAACAACCGCAGCTACGACAACAAATTGTCGGGCCTGGTGATCGACCGTAACAGCGTCAACAACCTGATCGCCTACAACGAGATCTACAAGAACCACACTGACGGCATCACCCTCTACGAGAGTGCCGACAATCTGCTGTGGGGTAACAAGGTGATCAGCAACCGACGCCACGGCATCCGGATTCGTAACAGCGTGAACATCCGCCTCTACGAAAACCTGTCCATGGCCAACGGCCTGACCGGCGTCTACGGGCACATCAAGGACCTGAGCGACACCGACCGGGACATCAAGCTCGACCCATTCGATGCCCAGGTGTCCCTGATCGTGGTCGGCGGCGAACTGGCCGGCAACGGCAGCGGCCCGCTGTCCATCGACTCGCCGTTGAGCGTGGAGTTGTATCGCGTGTCCATGCTCGCGCCGACCAAATCCAGCGGCATCAGCTTCTCGGGGATTCTCGGCGAACGCCAGGATGAAATTCTCGACCTGCTGGTGCGCCAGCAGAAAGCCGTGCTGATCGACCCTGTCGAACGCCAGACCAAACTGCGGGACTGAGGATAATTTTATGCACCCACACTTGATCAAATTACTCAGCCTGTCGGCCCTGACCGCCGGCATTCTCGCGGCCAGCGCCGGCGCTCGTGCCGATGAAGCCAAAGCACCAGCCTTCAGTGCCGAACCGTGCTGCAACCTGTGTCCGGAAGCCCACGACGCGAAGAACTACACCACGCGTTACCAGCAGAACTTCACCACGCTGGTGCAGGCCCAGGGCGACTGGTTGTTCCGTACGCAAGAAGACTTGCGCACCGAGTTCGACACCACCCCCGGCGGCTACAAACGCATGAAAGAACTGCACGATGCGTTCAAGAGCAAAGGCATTGAACTGGTCATCGTTTACCAGCCGACCCGTGGTCTGGTGAACCGCAACAAGCTCAACCCGGAAGACAAGGCCAAGTACGATTTCGACAAGGCCTTGAAGAACTACAAGACCATGCTCGGGCGTTTCGCCGCCATGGGTTACACCGTGCCGGACCTGTCGCCGCTGACCAACGAGTCGCTGCCTGACACCCTGCCGGCCCACGATTTCTACTTCCAGGGCGACCAACACTGGACGCCGTATGGCGCCCAGCGCACGGCGAAAATCGTCGGTGAGCAAATCAAGAAAATGCCGGCCTTTGCCGACGTGCCGAAGCGTGAATTCGAGAGCCATAAGTCGGGTCGTATGGGCAAGACCGGAACGTTACACAATATGGCCGGTCAACTCTGTGGCACTAGCTACGCGATCCAGTACATGGATCAGTTCACCACCGAGCCGAAAGGCGAAGCAGCTGATGGCGATCTGTTCAGTGATTCCGGCAATCCGGAAGTCACCCTGGTCGGTACCAGCCACAGTGGCAAGAACTACAACTTCGCCGGTTTCCTCGAAGAGGCCATCGGCGCCGACATCCTCAACGTGGCGTTCCCCGGCGGTGGCCTGGAAGGTTCGATGCTGCAGTACCTGGGCAGCGAAGAGTTCCAGAAGAAGCCGCCGAAGATTCTGATCTGGGAATTCTCGCCGCTCTATCGCCTCGACCAGGAAACCATCTACCGCCAGATGATGGCGCTGCTGGACAACGGTTGCGAAGGAAAGGATGCACAGATGACCGGCAGCACCACGTTGAAACCGGGCAAGAACGAATTGATGGTCAACAGCAAGAACCTGAACCTGCAAAACAGCAGCCACCAGGTTGATATCCGCTTCGCCGATCCGTCGGTGAAAACTCTGCAAGCCACCCTCTGGTACATGAACGGTCGCCACGAGGACATCAAAATCGAAAAACCGGAAACTTCCGACACCGACGGGCGTTTCGCCTTTGAGTTGCGCACGGACGAAGACTGGGCCTCGCAGAATCTGCTGGCCGTCGAAATCCAGGGCCCTGAAGCAGGTGCCGCGGGACAGAAAGTCGAAGCGAAAATCTGCAAACGCAATGTGTTCCCTGGCGCTGGGCAGCGTACCGCCCAGACCGGGCAATGAGGCAACTATGCAAACCCGAACTTTGAAAAGATTGATCGCACCGTCCCTGTTGAGCCTGGCCATGTTTGCCGGTGCGACTCAGGCCGCCGCGCCACTGCGCCCGCCACAGGGGTACTTCGCGCCGATTGAAAAAGTCAAAACCGGCGACAAGAGCGAAGGCTGCGACGCGATGCCGACGCCGTACACCGGCTCGCTGCAATTTCGCAGCAAATATGAAGGTTCCGACAAGGCCCGTTCGACCCTGAACGAGGCCTCGGAAAAAGCCTTCCGCGACACCACGGCCGACATCACCAAGATGGAACGCGGCACCAGCAAGCGTGTAATGCAGTTCATGCGTGACGGTCGTCCGGAACAACTCGAATGCACCCTGAACTGGTTGACCGCCTGGGCCAAGTCCGATGCGTTGATGTCCAAGGACTTCAACCACACCGGCAAGTCCATGCGCAAATGGGCGTTGGGCAGCATGGCGTCGGCGTACATCCGCCTGAAGTTCTCTGACTCCCATCCGTTGGCGAACCATCAGCAAGAGTCGCAACTGATTGAGGCCTGGTTCAGCAAAATGGCCGATCAGGTAGTCAGCGATTGGGACAACCTTCCGCTCGACAAGACCAACAACCACTCGTACTGGGCCGCCTGGTCGGTGATGGCCACTTCGGTCGCCACCAATCGCCGCGATCTGTTCGATTGGTCCGTGAAGGAATACAAGGTCGGCGTCAATCAAATCGACGCCCAAGGCTTCCTGCCCAACGAACTCAAGCGCCAGCAACGCGCCCTCTCCTACCACAACTATGCCCTGCCGCCACTGGCGATGATCGCCAGTTTCGCTCAGGTCAACGGTGTGGACTTGCGTCAGGAAAACAACGGCGCGCTGAAACGCCTGGGTGATCGAGTGTTGGCCGGGGTTAAAGACCCGGACGAATTCGAGAAGAAGAACGGTAAGGAACAGGACATGACCGACCTGAAAGTCGACTCGAAATTCGCCTGGCTCGAACCGTTCTGCTCGCTCTACACCTGCTCGCCGGATGTGCTTGAGAAAAAACACGAGATGCAGCCGTTCAAGACTTTTCGATTGGGTGGTGATTTGACCAAGGTCTACGACCCGGCCAACGAAAAAGGCAAAAAAGGTTCGTGAGTTGTGGTGGGGCTGAAAACCAGCCCCTCACCCTAACCCTCCCGGAGCGCCGTACCGCCCCGGAGGGGCGAGGGGACTGACCGAGGTGGCGGTTCGAACTTCGGCGACCTGCGATATCGAGCCGATCTCAAGTTCCGAAACGACTGAGATCAGGCTCCCTCTCCCCTCCGGGGAGAGGGCGGGGGGTGAGGGTCGGTCTTGCGACCAGCCACAACCCTCAAGGAAACACCGTATTGCCCCCCGAATTCCGTGGGGGGTTTGGGGGGGCCGTTGGCCCTTGACTGTTGGTTAAACATGGAGAGACCGGGATGGTATTTTCATCCAACGTGTTCCTGTTTTTGTTCTTGCCGATCTTTCTCGGCATGTACTACTTAAGCGGAATACGCTATCGCAACCTGCTGCTGCTGATCGCCAGCTACGTGTTCTATGCCTGGTGGCGTGTGGACTTCCTTGCGCTGTTCGCAGCCGTCACCCTGTGGAACTACTGGATCGGCCTCAAAGTGGGTGCCGCAGGCGTTCGGACCAAACCGGCACAACGCTGGTTGCTCCTGGGCGTGGCCGTCGACCTGTGCATTCTCGGCTACTTCAAGTACGCCAACTTCGGCGTCGACAGCATCAACGCGATGATGACCTCCGTCGGTCTGTCGCCGTTCATACTGACCCACGTGCTGTTGCCGATCGGGATCTCGTTCTACATCTTCGAGTCCATCAGCTACATCATCGACGTCTACCGTGGTGATACCCCGGCGACCCGCAACCTGATCGACTTTGCCGCTTTCGTGGCGATCTTCCCGCACCTGATCGCCGGTCCGGTGTTGCGCTTCCGCGATCTCGCCGACCAGTTCAACAATCGCACCCACACCCTCGACAAGTTCTCCGAAGGTGCGACGCGATTCATGCAGGGTTTCATCAAGAAGGTCTTCATCGCCGACACCCTCGCGGTGGTGGCCGACCATTGCTTCGCCTTGCAGAACCCGACCACGGGCGATGCCTGGCTCGGCGCGCTGGCCTACACCGCGCAGCTGTATTTCGACTTCTCCGGTTACAGCGACATGGCAATCGGTCTGGGCTTGATGATGGGTTTCCGCTTCATGGAAAACTTCAAACAGCCGTACATCAGCCAGTCGATCACCGAGTTCTGGCGTCGCTGGCACATCAGCCTGTCCACCTGGTTGCGTGACTACCTGTACATCACGCTGGGCGGTAACCGTAAAGGTACGCTGATGACCTATCGCAACCTGTTCCTGACCATGTTGCTCGGTGGTCTGTGGCACGGCGCGAACATCACCTACATCGTCTGGGGTGCGTGGCACGGTATGTGGCTGGCGATCGAAAAAGCCCTCGGCCTGAACACCTCGCCGCGCAGCATCAACCCGATCCGCTGGGCACTGACCTTCCTGCTCGTGGTCATGGGCTGGGTAATCTTCCGCTCGGAAAACCTGCACGTCGCCGGTCGTATGTACGGCGCGATGTTCAGCTTCGGCGAATGGTCACTGTCGGAACTCAACGCGGCCAGTCTCACCGGTCTGCAAGTGGCGACTCTGGTAGTGGCTTACATGACCCTGGCGTTCTTCGGCATCCGTGACTTCTACACCAACCTGCCGCCTGAGAAGACCAAGCCTGTTGTGAACGTCGAGGCCGATGGCCCGGCCACCGCGACGCCTGGAATGATCAAAGCCGTACCGGGCGACAACCCGGGCAGCATCCACGAGCCTGGCTACACCGTCGGCGTTGAAGCGACTGTGCAACCGGCCTACTGGACGGCGGACTGGTCTCGTTACGTGATGCGCACGCTGGTACTGGTGCTGTTCATCGCCTCGATTTTCAAACTCTCGGCGCAAAGCTTCTCGCCGTTCCTTTACTTCCAGTTCTGAGGGATCTGACTATGACCCGCTCATTACGCATCCTCTACATCAGCCTGTTCATGGTGACGCTGTTGGTCCTGGGCCTGTGGTCCACGCGCAGTTTCCTGGGCTTCAGCACCTCTGCCGAAACGACGGTACTCAACGGCCGCTGGACCAAAGCCGTGGAGACGCACTACGACGACGAGTTTCCGATCAAGCGCCTGGGCACCAACCTTTGGGCTGCGCTGGATTTCAAACTGTTCAACGAAGGTCGTCCGGGCGTCGTGCTCGGCCGCGATCAGTGGTTGTACAGCGATGAGGAATTCAACCCGATCGTCAACGAAGAGCTGAACCTGCAAGGCAACTACGCGCTGGTTGAAGGCGTGCGCCAGGAACTGAAGGCGAAAGGCGTGAAACTGGTCATGGCGATCGTGCCGGCCAAGACTCGCCTGTACCCGGAACACCTGGGTGAAGTGAAGCCTTCGAGCATCCACGCCAACCTCTATGAAGACTTCCACGCTCATGTGGCGGCCAACAAGATCCTCGCTCCCGACCTGTTCGGCCCGATGCTGAAGGCCAAGCTGGATGGTCAGCAAGTGTTCCTGCGCACCGACACTCACTGGACCCCGGAAGGCGCGCAAATCGCTGCTGAAACCCTGGCCAAAACCATCGCCGAAAAAACCCCGCTGAGCGGCGAGCCGCAACACTTCATCACTGAACCTGCGGAGAAGGTAACTCACAAGGGCGACCTGCGGTTGTTCCTGCCGCTGGACCCGCTGTTCGAAAACCTGATGCCTAAGCCTGAGCCGTTACAGAAGCGCAACACCGTCGCGGCGCAAGACCAGCCTGCCGGTGATGACGCCCTGTTCGCCAACGCTGAAGTGCCGGTGGCCCTGATCGGCACCAGCTACAGCGCCAACCCCAACTGGAACTTCGTCGGTGCGCTGAAACAAGCGCTGAACAGCGACGTGGTCAATTACGCCGAAGACGGCCATGGCCCGATTCTGCCGATGCTCAGCTATCTGAAAAGTGATGCTTTCAAGAACAGCCCGCCACAGGTGCTGATCTGGGAGTTTCCTGAACGTTATCTGCCTGTGAACAACGAAATCGGTGACGCCGACCCGCAGTGGGTCGCAGAGCTCAAAGAAGCCGGCGCTCGCCAACAAAACGTAGCAGCAAACACTAAATCCGAGACGCCCGACCGGGCGCAAAACTGAAAGAGAGAGGTACTACCATGACTTTCACTACTACTCCTCGCCGTCTCGCCAAGACCTTCGCACTCGTTGCTGGCATGAGCGTATTGTCGATGTCCGCCTTCGCTGGCGACGCCGCACTCTACGGCCCGACTGCACCGAAAGGTTCGAGCTTTGTACGTGTCTACAACGCCGGTAACGCTGAAGTCAGCGCCACCGTCGGCACCACCAACCTGGCCGAAGTCGCGCCGCTGTCGAGCACTGACTTCAGCTTCATGCCGGGCGGCGACTACAGCGCCAAGGTCGGTAGCCAGTCCCTGCCGGTGAAACTGGCCGGTGATCACTATTACACCCTGGTCAACAACGCCAGCGGCGCACCACAACTGATCGAAGAGCCGCCGTTCAAGAACAAGCAGAAATCCCTGGTCCGCGTGCAGAACCTCAGCGACAAGGCCCTGACCCTGAAAACCGCTGACGGCAAGACCGAAGTGGTCCCGACCGTGGCCGCCAAGGGCCGTGGCGAACGTGAAATCAACCCGGTCAAAGTCAGCCTGGCGCTATACGATGGCGACAAGAAAGTCGGCGACGTAAAACCGGTTGCCCTGGAACGCGGTGAAGCCGCCGTGCTGTATGTGACCGGCACCGGCAGCAGCCTGGCGCCAGTCTGGGTAAAACGCCCGGTTTCGACGCGCTAATCATTTTGTCGGTAGCCCACGGGCTACCCGGACACGGAATAAGAACAAGAGTGAAACGACAGAACGCAGTAGCTCTGACCCATACGATTTTCAAGGAGTAACAACATGATTCCGGTGATCTTGTCAGGTGGTAGTGGCTCACGTCTTTGGCCGCTTTCGCGTAAGCAATTCCCCAAGCAATTCCTCGCCCTGACCGGCGAACAAACACTGTTCCAGCAAACCCTGGAACGCCTGGTGTTCGAAGGTATGGACACCCCCATCGTGGTCTGCAACAAGGAACACCGTTTCATCGTCAACGAGCAACTGGCCGCCCGTAAACTGGACGTGCAGCGCATCCTGATGGAACCGTTCGGCCGCAACACCGCGCCAGCCGTGGCCTTGACCGCACTGATGCTGGTCAACGAAGGTCGCGACGAATTGATGCTGGTGCTGCCAGCCGACCACGTGCTGGAAGATCAGAAAGCCCTGCAACGCGCGCTGGCCCTGGCCACGGTCGCTGCAGAAAACGGCGAAATGGTGCTGTTCGGCGTACCGGCCACCAAACCGGAAACCGGCTACGGCTACATCAAGTCGGCCAATGATTCGCTGCTGCCCGAAGGCGTCAGCCGCGTCTCGCACTTCGTCGAAAAACCGGACGTGAAACGCGCCACCGAGTTCGTCGAGTCCGGCGGTTATTTCTGGAACAGCGGCATGTTCCTGTTCCGCGCCAGCCGTTTCCTCGAAGAGCTGAAAAAACACGATCCGGACATCTACGACACCTGCGTGCTGACCCTGGAACGCAGCGAGCAGGATGCCGACACGGTCGACATCGACTCCGCCACCTTCGCTTGCTGCCCGGACAATTCCATCGACTACTCGGTGATGGAAAAAACCCAGCGCGCCTGCGTTGTACCGCTGACCGCGGGCTGGAGCGATGTCGGCTGCTGGGCGTCGTTGTGGGAAGTGAATGAAAAAGACGCCAACGGCAACGTCACCAAAGGCGATGTGGTCATTCAGGACAGCAAAAACTGCATGATCCACGGCAACGGCAAACTGGTGTCGGTGATCGGCCTGGAAAACATCGTGGTCGTCGAAACCAAGGACGCCATGATGATCGCCCACAAGGACAAGGTCCAAGGCGTGAAACAGATGGTCAACACCCTCAACGAGCAGGGCCGCAGCGAAACCCAGACCCACTGCGAAGTCTATCGTCCGTGGGGTTCCTACGACTCGGTGGACATGGGCGGCCGCTTCCAGGTCAAGCGCATCTCGGTCAAACCGGGCGCGTGCCTGTCGTTGCAGATGCACCACCACCGCGCCGAACACTGGATCGTGGTCAGCGGCACTGCTGAAGTGACCTGCGACGAAAACGTGTTCCTGCTGACTGAAAACCAGTCGACCTACATCCCGATCGCCTCGGTCCACCGCTTGCGCAATCCGGGCAAGATCTCGCTGGAAATCATCGAAGTGCAATCGGGCAGCTATCTGGGCGAAGACGATATCGAGCGGTTTGAAGATATCTACGGTCGTTCCACCCCGATCGAACGCGGCGTGTCGGTGAAAACCATCGCGCAGTGATTGATCTGTAACACAAGAAGCCCCCGTCCGACCCGCTGCGTTTCCCTATCCGCAGCGGGTTGGGTGGGGGCTTTTTTATCACGTCAATTTGGCGCCAGATCTCGAGGCAATGGCCGCTGATCGTGGGTTGACCGCTTGAGTAGTGATTTTTACCACCTTACTGGTCTTGTTTATCCTGTTCAAAGACTTGAGTGTCAGAAAGTTGCCCACGCCTCGTACATTAGAGATGTTTTTCGATATCAGCTCGGCGTTTATGGCCTCTTTCAGTTCGTCTGGCTTCAGCTGGGAGGCGGGGTTGGCCACCAAAATATCCACGTTCGCCTCAACATCATTATCATTACTGGCCCCCCCCTTAAGCGTAGTGGTGGAAATCGCGGCGATTGCGTAAATTTGCCTGGTTCCGGCAGATTTCAGCTTGTCCTCTTTTTTCAGAATCGCAAAGAACCTGTCCTCGTATATTGTTGTTGGCTCGGCACTTCCTGAATCCGGCTCGATAATCCAGGGATTCTGAAACCTCTCCTCCACCAACTCCGCCATCCAAGATGAGAGTGATTCTCCTAATTCAAGATTCTTCTGGGCCTCGCCCGATCTGGCCGGAAACATCCTTAAGGCTTGCCTGTACACACTTTTGTAATCCAGCAAGCTGCGTTTCAACTCATCTTTGCCAAAGGCGTACTTGGTGTCCACGCCCGCTTCCACCGCTTTGAATTTGGAGCTGGTTTTAAACGCCTTGGTTTTATCGTCAAATACCGCGACTTTTGCGACCATTGCCTTGGCCTTCAATCCCATCCGCTGAAGCGTGCCGAGGTTGATTTCGTAGCTCCCTACTTCATCACGTTGCAGGCCGGATGAATCAATAAACGTCATTGGGTTGTTCAGCACCATCGAGAACAGATTCAATCCATCCAAATCCCCCGCCGGATCGGGATTGAGCCAGCGCTGCAACCACGGTATGTAGTACCGATATCCATAGTAATAAAGCCCCGTCGCATCCCGCTCTTTACCCGAATAGCGAACGGTTTTGTAATCCCCATCGGTGTCATTCGGGCCGGCAGACCAGGCGCTTTCACCAAAGGGGTAATAAGTTTCCTGACTGATGACTCGCGCATCGTCGGTGAGCTCCAGGGTGCAGGAGTTCAGATGATCAACCAGGTTGTAACGGTACTGATCGTTGGTCACACCGGGCGGCGGATCGGTTTCCCAATGCAGCACCCGAACACTGTTGAGCCCGGCCTGCGCGGTGATGACCTCTAGCACCTTTCCGGTGCCGCTGTCGGTGTGAATTTCCCCCCCCGGTAAATAACGTACTTCGGCCACCACGGTTCGGGCATTGGTGTTCAGTGAGCGGATTTTGCGCACGCGCTGGCCACCGCCATCGTAGACATAGGCCTCCCGGTCATTGCGCCCGGAAGCGCGCTCCACCGGACTGACCGATTCCAACTGGTTACGCAGGCCCCACGTCAAAAACCGTCCCTGATCCAGCTCCAGAAAATTGCCCTTGGCATCGAACGCAGCGGCGATTGCTTCTTCGGTGGGCGGTACGCTGTTGCGCCAGGGCAGGCAGCGGTTGCTGTATCGCGCCGCCTTCAGTTCACGCCCCGGACTTTGCGCTCCGACGTGCGTTAGCTTCAGCAGGTTGCCAGCCTCGTCATAGCTATAGGTCTGGTGATAGTTGCTGACCGCCGCCGGATCGGCCCGCCCCACGGATTCCGGTCCCTGGTTAGGGCCGCCCGCCTCCCAGCCAAAGGCCTCGATCAATTGGTAAAGGCTGTCGTAGATAAAGCGACTGACCGGATCGATACGCTGGTTGGCGAAATAACGCACCGGCAGGGCCTTGTCCTCGATGCTGAGAACGTTGCCCATTCGGTCATAGTCATAGATCAGATGCTGCAACAACCGAGCACTCCCGTCCTGTGCCCGGCGCTCCATCAACACACCGTCTTCAGCGCGGTAAAGGAGGGTTGTTTCTACATCGTTACCCGCCACTTCCCGTTCAACCTTTCCCTCGGCGCTGTACTGGATATCGCTGACCAGCGTTTGCCAGGTGGTCAGCCCCTGAAGTTGCAGACGCGTCTCACGCAAGCGACCGTCAAGGGTCAGGCTGAAGGTCTGGCGGTTCTCCTTGGCATCGACCTGTTCCAGCACATCATTCAGCGGACCGAAGCTCCACGTCGAAGCGGCGCCCTCCCCCGGCTCAAGCAGGCGCTGACGATCGGGTTCCAACTCCGGCCAGTCAGGTGCAACAGGGGCCAGGGTGAAGTGACGGACTTGCTTCACGCATTGGTCGGTGATTGAAAACGCCTCGAACAGCACCGTCCCGGCAGGGTCGTCATGACGGATCAACTGCCCGCATTGATTCCGGACGCCATGATCGGGACCGCCATAGGCCATGCGTTCAACCGCCCTTCGCGGTTCAGCCACGCCCTGTTCGAACACCACCACGGGACGAAGCAAATCGTCGTACTCGACCTTGCGTCCGGTGCCTCGACTGTCCCACCCCAGCAAAACCTCATTGCCCAGACCTGGCAGGGTGAGCTGCCAACCGGCATCGACGCTGTCAGTGAACAGCGCGTTACCCGACAGNGGTCGTCATGACGGATCAACTGCCCGCATTGATTCCGGACGCCATGATCGGGACCGCCATAGGCCATGCGTTCAACCGCCCTTCGCGGTTCAGCCACGCCCTGTTCGAACACCACCACGGGACGAAGCAAATCGTCGTACTCGACCTTGCGTCCGGTGCCTCGACTGTCCCACCCCAGCAAAACCTCATTGCCCAGACCTGGCAGGGTGAGCTGCCAACCGGCATCGACGCTGTCAGTGAACAGCGCGTTACCCGACAGCGAAAACACCGTCGTGAGGTTGGCGGGCGTCAGCGGCTCCTCTTGTTTCAGCGCCCAAAGCCGTGGATCCCACTGTTCAACCGCACGTCCTGCGGCATCGTGAAAGGTGCGATTGATGCGCGCCTGTGCGGGGTCACCTTCGACCTCGCGCCAATAATCAACCGAACGGATCGACAGACCACGCGGGTCGACAACGGACAAGCCGGGTGTTTTGTGGTGCATTCCCATCGTCAAGGCCTGCATGCCCGTGTCGCCCCTGTTTACCAGTGGTCATCTAACCGTTCGTGAACATTCCCGGCTACTGTCAGAAATTACAGTGCCGACCAACGGCATTAATAGAGTGCGTCGCTCTGTGCCAATCGAACGCGGCGTGTCGGTGAAAACCATCGCAGTGATTGATCTGTAACACAAGAAGCCCCCGTCCGACCCGCTGCGCTTCCCTTTTCGCAGCGGGTGGGGTGGGGTGGGGGGTTTTAGCTTTTTTTGACCCATTTGGCTCCGAACTTGCTGGCGATCTTGGCGGAGCGTGGATTTATCGCCTCGGTTATAACTTTTGTAACATTCATACTCTTCGACACGGACGCTAATGACTGCACCGTCAAGTAAGTTCCTACTCCTCGCATGTGGGGTAGTCCTCCCATCGAAGCATCGTTGCTCACTTTCTCCCCCGGTCGCTCCTCGGCACCCTGGGTGTCAGGGTGGACGATGGTTTGAACAACAGTTACTTCTGTCCTACCCTTTTCTGTAAAAGTGCTCAACTCGGTTAACCCGTAAATTTTTCGCTGTTCAGGTAGCTTGCTCTTATCCGCCCTTTTCAGAACAGCAAAGAATCGTCGTTCAACGACAGTATCAGGATGCATATTCGGGGCATCCAGAGTGCTCGACGCCGCCACAAACGTGTCATTGGCGCTTCGCAACATGTAACCCGAAACACTTTCCCCGAGACTATCATTAGACTCTTCCCCTCCCACCTTTCTTTGCGGCGAAGCTTTCAAGCGGCGACTATAAACATTCTTATAGTCCCTCAAATTTTTCTTTACCTCATCGCCACTCACCAGATACTTGCTCTCCATTTCAACCTCTACAACTTTAAAGTCATTTGACTCTTTGTACTTGCCCGATGACTTATCAAAAACGCTGATTTTGCTCTTCAATTTCGCCGCTTTCAGCAACAACTTCTGTTTTAACCCAACTTCTACCTCATAGTTTCCAGTCTTCGCTAACCCATTTGCATCCCAAAGAGTCATCGGATTATTAATGACCATCGCATAAAAATTCAGACCATCCACATCCCCGGCAGGATCGGGATTCAACCAACGCTGCAACCACGGGATGTAATACCGAAACCCATAGTAATAAAGCCCCGTCGCATCCCGCTCCTTGCCCGAATACCGAACGGTTTTGTAATCCCCATCGGTGTCGTTCGGGCCGGCAGACCAGGCGGTTGTACCAAACGGATGATAGGTTTCCCGGCTGATGAATCGCGCATCATCGGCGAGTTCCAGCGTGCAGGAGTTCAGATGATCAACCAGGTTGTAACGGTACTGATCGTTGCTCACGCCGGACGGCGGATCGGTTTCCCAATGCAGCACCCGTACGCTGTTGAGTCCGGCCTGAGCGGTGATGACCTCTAGCACCTTTGCGGTGCCGCTGTCGGTGCGAATTTCCACCCCCGGTAAATAACGTACTTCGGCCACCACGGTTCGGGCATTGGTGTTCAGTGAGCGGATTTTGCGCACGCGCTGACCACCGCCATCGTAGACATAGGCCTCCCGGTCATTGAGTCCCGACTCACGCTCCACCGGGCTGACCGACTGCAACTGGTTACGCAGATCCCACGTCAAAAACCGTCCCTGATCCAGCTCCAGCAAATTGCCCCGAGTGTCGAACGCAGCGGCGATTGCTTCCTCGGTGGGCGGCACGCTGTTGCGCCAGGGCAGGCAGCGGTTGCTGTATCGCGCCGCCTTCAGTTCACGCCCCGGACTTTGCGCTCCGACGTGCGTTAGCTTCAGCAGGTTGCCAGCCTCGTCATAGCTATAGGTCTGGTGATAGTTGCTGACCGCCGCCGGATCGGCCCGCCCCACGGATTCCGGTCCCTGGTTAGGGCCGCCCGCCTCCCAGCCAAAGGCCTCGATCAATTGGTAAAGGCTGTCGTAGATAAATCGACTGACCGGATCGATACGCTGGTTGGCGAAGTAACGCACCGGCATTGCCTTGTCCTCGATGCTCAGGACATTGCCCATCCGGTCATAGTCATAGATTAGATGCTGCAACGACCGAGCACTGGCGTCCTGTGCCCGGCGCTCCATTAATAAGCCATCTTCAGCGCGGTAAAGGAGAGTTGTTTGTACATGGTTGCCGGCGGTTTCGTGCGTCACTTGCCCCTCGGCGTTGTACTGGATATCGCTGACCAGCGTTTGCCAGGTGCTCAGCCCCTGAAGCTGCAGGCGCGTCTCACGCAAGCGACCGTCAAGGGTCAGGCTGAAGGCCTGACGGTTGCCCTTGGCATCGACCTGTTCCAGCACATCATTCAGCGGACCGAAGCTCCACGTCGAAGCGGCTCCCTCCCCCGGCTCAAGCAGCCGCTGGCGATCGACTTCCAACTGTGGCCAATCAGGTGCAACAGGGTCCAGGGTGAAGTGACGGACCTGCTTCACGCATTGGCCGGTGATTGAAAACGCCTCGAACAGCACCGTCCCGGCAGGGTCGTCATGACGGATCAACTGCCCGCATTGATTCCGGACGCCATGATCGGGACCGCCATAGGCCATGCGTTCAACCGCCCTTCGCGGTTCAGCCACGCCCTGTTCGAACACCACCACGGGACGAAGCAAATCGTCGTACTCGACCTTGCGTCCGGTGCCTCGACTGTCCCACCCCAGCAAAACCTCATTGCCCAGACCTGGCAGGGTGAGCTGCCAACCGGCATCGACGCTGTCAGTGAACAGCGCGTTACCCGACAG
>NZ_RCZA01000019.1 GCF_006438925.1 Pseudomonas mandelii
AGGCACCACGGCCTCGCCAGCACTGACCGCCGACAGGCTGCCGTCCTGGTACAGCTTGCGCCACAGGAACAACTGGTTGGCATTGATGCCGTTACGCCGAGCCACCACCGAAACGCTTTGCCCTGGCTCAAGGCTCTCGCGAACCATGGCCAGTTTTTGCTCTGGGCTCCAGCGGCGCCGCCGCTCCTGGCCCAAAAGCTCCCCACTCTTATCGTTGCTGTTAGTCATAAACATAACCGTTTGCCTATCCCTTATCGTAAGGGGGAAACGGTGTCCTGTCTTTCATGGGGCTCGTTCATCCAACAGGTAGTAGGGACACTTTATGTATGGCTGCTTGGTGTACGTAAGGATATGCTGCCTCCCGACTTCATATATGCCAATAAAAACCAACCACAGTGACGTTATGAGCCAATCAGAGACGCGTGCGACTGCCCTAACGCTGTATCCAGAGGACTCCCGCGAGGCGGCGGCTCTGCTGAAGCAGGCCGTACCACTGATGGTGCGTCACAACATTCCACCAAACCCCGTGCACTATGCCCTCTGGTACACCTACAGCAAAGGTCAGGAGCCAGAGCTTAATCGCCATCTGGACAGGGTGGTCAAAGACTTCGACTGTTTCCCTCCAGAATCTGCTACGAAGCTTTTTCGTGACTACATCATTCGTGACGAATTGGAAGAGGCACGCGCAGGGCAACAACAAGCGATCAATCTGGTTGACGACATGGAGCGTAATGTCTCGCGTAGTGTGAATGGCAGTGTCAACTTTCAAGCCAGTCTTGGCCATTGCATGGAAATGCTCGCGGAGCCGGTCGATCAGAGATTGCCCGCCATTCTGAGCGCGCTGCAACAGAGCACCCAGGTCATGCAGGATCAGCAAGAGCTTTTCCTCTCCCAGCTGCACTCAGCGCAAAATGAAATTATGAGTCTGAGAGACAAGCTCGAGCGAGCCCAACTGGCTGCATCTTTGGATGGTCTGACTAAGGTGTTGAACCGGGCTACCTTCACTCGCTTGCTGGAGCATGCATTGATCAACGCTCCACATGGGGTGGCATTGGTCATGTTGGATATCGATCATTTCAAGCAGTTCAATGACCGGTATGGCCATCCTTTGGGCGACCGCGTACTTGAACATGTTGGTCAGGTGTTACGGAACTCAATCCCGTCTCAGGCCCTGGCGGCACGCTATGGTGGTGAAGAGTTCTGTGTAGTCCTGCAAGAGTGTTTTGATCTCACCAGTGCTCATACTTTTGCTGAGCAGCTGCGCCTGAAAATTCAGGCGCTGCGAATCAAGGTTCGTGGCACGGATGAGGTGCTGGACACTGTAACTGCGTCCCTTGGTGTCGCCCTCGCGATAGCGGGTGACGATGTGGAAAGCCTTCTGACTCGTGCCGATGATGCCCTCTATCAAGCCAAGCGCAGCGGGCGCAACCGAGTGAATTGAAACTGGCATTCGGATTCAATCTGCAATCACATAGCCGCACAGGATATGGTGATTCGATTCGCGTTCCTTCCGCATGGCAGCCATAGCTAGGCTGTGGTGTGAAGTAACGTCAATGGAGAGGTCGCTCCTTCGGGCTTAAGCCCGGCTCGATCTTGCGCCTTCAGGTGAGGTGTCCAGGTATGCGTTTGCGGCTTGGCGGAGGACTCTGAAGTTCAGCCTGATGTACCGGTAAAGCGAAGCATTTTATGGCTTCCTCATTAGTCTTCGAGGCTGCCGCGCTGTTCGCTATTCCAGGCTTCAGTGAGCTCGTCTATCCGATCTGTGATTTGAGGCTTTTTTGATAGGACTAGGCAGCGCGTGTTGCCGACAAATTCTTCTATCAGATACACAGAGTCGCCGACATCCAGCTCCAACTCCTGCAACGCTTCATCGGGAATTCGAATAGCACCGTCACCATCCCATTCTTCGATGATGATTTTCATAGGGGGCTTTCTCACGTGTAGTCTCCAATGCTTCTGAGTCGGCAATGGTAACGTGTTTTGGTCTATCCGGTTTAGAGCGAACCTAGACATCCCAAATAGCTAAGCTCTACGGCTCCGGCGCTCTGACCGAACAACCGCTCCATCTGTAATTTCCTGTTTGTCATTAAGGGCGGGGAAATCACACACTTGCGAAAGTACTTGCCGCTGACTGTTATAGACCCCCTCAGAATTGAGTCCGTTCCTGCTCCAGGATCCACAAAAAAACGCCACTCAATGAGTGGCGTTTTTTTGTGCGTGACATTTACAAGCGGCATTGCCATCACTGTCGGCATCTGCCCATGCATGCTTAGAACGGAATTTCGTCTCAGCAGGCATGACCCGTAGGGCGGCAGAATCAGCGCGTTTTCACAGCGGTAGCCAGACCTGAATACTCCTGCATTGCATCCTCCAACGCCCCCCGAAAATACTCCCGCGACGCCCGGTCACAAAGGATGTGCAAGCTCGCCTGCTGCACGGTGCCGGAATTGATAACGATCACGTTGATGCGTGCCGCCGACGTCTGGGCCACCGCTCCCGGGCCGAACGCCTGAGGGCTCAGGTCAACCCCGCAGAGCTTGGCCAACACTTCGCTCAGATGATCCCCCGTCAGCTGAAAACAGGCATGGCTGTCCTGCCGAGGCAGCAGATAGTTGGCTTGATGATCAAGTTCCCAGCGTGCCTCTTCATCCGCCATTCGTTGGCCTTGATCCTCTGGGCTGCCGAGCAGCAGGTATTCGGTCTGCGACAGCCGCGCCACCTGACTGCCGTCGGCTTGAATCACCGCACGGTTGGGCGCATCCGGCAGGACGAAGCCGCGGCTGCGCAGGTACGCGGCACTGTGGGCGCCGCGGAAACCGACTCGCGGCAGGTCAGTCAGGTCCGCCAGGCGGCACCCCGGCATCGGTGCCAGGGCTTGCCGAGGGATGCTGTGTTGTTCTCTCAGACTGGTCATGACTCAAAGCTCCTGGCGTTGGTTGTCGGGATCGAAGAAGGGCAACTGCACCACCTCGGCCTGGACCACGATGCCGCCTTCGACGCGGATCGGAATCCGTTGCCCTGGCGTGCTCTGATCGATGCCGGCGTAGGCCAGGCCGATGATCTTGCCCAGGGAGGCGGAATATTCGCAGGAGGTGACGTTGCCGCTGATGTCGGGGCCGTTCAGCACCAGATGGCCTTCCAGCGGTTGCAGGCTGCCTTTGGGCAGGCTGAAACCCACCAGTTTGCGTTTCAGTGGCTGGGCTTCGAGGATGTCTACCGAGCGGCGGCCGACGAAGAACGGCTTGGTGCGGCTGATCGCCCAGCCCATGTCGATTTCCGCCGGGTGGGTCATGCCGTCAGTGTCCTGACTGATGATCACGTGGCCTTTTTCCAGACGCAGCAGGCGCTGGGTTTCGACGCCGAAGGGGCGGATGTCATGTGCTTTGCCGGCCTCAGTCAGTGCGTCCCAGAGCTTGAGCCCATGACGCGCGGGTACGTGGATTTCATAGCCCAGTTCGCCGACAAAACCGACTCGCAACAACCGGGCCTTGATGCCGGCCACGGTGCCCTGGCGAACGCCCAGATAAGGGAAGGCATCGGCGCTCAGGTCGAGGTCGGTGCAGACCTGTTCCAGCACCTTGCGCGAGTCCGGCCCGGCGACGTTGACTGCACAAATGGCCGCAGTGACGTTGGCGACATCCACGTCGAGGCGCCATTGCGCGTTCCACTTAAGCATTTGCTGATAGATCCGGTCGACACCGCTGGTGGTGGCGGTGACGTAGAAATGGTTCTCGGCAAACCGCGCGCAGACACCGTCGTCGATCACCACGCCGTGCTCATTGGTCATCAGCGCATAACGGGAGCGGCCGATCGGCTGCTTGATAAAGGCGAACGTGTACATCCGATTGAGCAGTTCGGCCGCATCCGGGCCGCGCACATCCAGGCCACCGAGGGTCGAGACATCGATGATGCCGACCTTGTTGCGCACGTGCAGGGCTTCGGCCTGCATGCAGGCTTCGCGATCCTTCGCGTTACCGTAGTAGGCCGGGCGTTGCCAGATGCCCGCAGGCATCATCTTCGCGCCAGCTTGCAGGTGACGAGCGTGCATCGGCGTTTGCCGGTACGGGTCGAACGCGCGACCGGCGACATGCGCCAGCTTTTCAGCCACAAACGGTGGTCGTGCCGTGGTCACGCCGGTTTCACTGATGTTGCGTTGGGTGGCCCAGGCCACCAATCGCGCGGTCGGCAGCGCCGAGTGACGACCTTGAGACGGGCCCATGCCGACGGTGGAGTAGCGCTTGACCAGTTGCACGTCGCGATAACCGATCCGGGTGGCGTTGACGATGTCGGCTACTTGCAGATCCTCGTCGAAGTCGACGAAGTCCTTGCCTTTGGGATGCGGGAAGATTGGCCAATTAAAGTTGACCCGAGCCTCGCCGCTGAATGGCGCGCGTTGCGTACCGACTGTCAGACCCAGCGCGAGGGCGGCTTCGGTACCGGCATTCACACCATCGGCAATCACGTTATCCAGCTGGTGACGACCGTTGACCGAGCCGGCGACATTCAGATTCTTTGGCAGGCCGCTGAGAGTGAACTCGGCACGCTGATCGTCGTAGGCCAGTTTGCCGCCGGCCTGGCACAGCAGTTGATAGACCGGCATGTAGCCGGCGGACATGCACAGTAAATCGCAATCCAGGTGTTGCCCGCTCTCGGCGACCTGGCCTTGTGCGGTGATCTTGCGCACGTCGACGCCGTTGATATGGCGCATGCCTTTCTCGTGCTGGGCTTCATAGACGGTGCTGTTGCTCTGACGGTAGATCTTGCGTTGCGCCAGTGCACCCAGCAAGGATTCGTCCGAAGGACCATGACGCAGGTCCACCACCGCGACAACCTCCACGCCCTGGTCATGCAGATCCAGCGCGGCGAGGTAACCGTCATCGTTGCCTGTCAGCACCACGGCGCGTTTACCGGGTTTGACCGCATACAGTTTCATCAGTCGTTGCGCGGCGCTGGTCAGCATCACGCCCGGCAGGTCGTTGTTGCGAAAGATCACCGGTTGATCAAAGGCCCCGCTGCACACCAGGCACTGGCGGGCGCGGACCTTGTACATGCGTTTGCCCTGAATCACCGGCAGGTAGTTGTCGGTGAACCAGGCGTTGCAAGTGGCTTCGGTCAGGATCTGGATATTGGCGTGTTGCTCTACCGCAGCGAGCAGTTCGCGACGCAGGTTTTCAGCCCTGTTGCCTTCGATATCGAAGCGGGCATAGGTTAGTGAACCGCCGAGCACCGGTTGTTGCTCGATGAGCAACACCTTGGCCCCCGCGTTGGCTGCCGTCAGCGCCGCATGGAGCCCGGCGGGGCCTGCGCCGATGACTGCCAGGTCGGTGAAAAGGTAGGCCTTGTCGTAGTACTCGGGCCGGAAGGTCAGGTCGAGCACACCGAGGCCGGCCTTCTTGCGAATGATCGGCTCCCAGATTTTCCACATGCCCTTGGGTTTGTAGAACGAGCGGTAATAGAAACCCACCGGCATGAATTTCGAGAACTTGCCGAGGTAGGCGTCCTTGTCGTTATCCAGCGAGCCGTTGACGTTCTGCGCGCTGACCTGCAAACCGGCGGACAACGCATGTGCGTCGGCCAGCACGTTGGGCTCTTCGGGCAACTGCACCAGGCTGTTGGCGTCCTGGCCGGCCATGGTCAGCGGGCCACGCGGGCGATGGTATTTGAACGAACGGGAGATCAGGAAACGCCCGTTGGCCAACAGGGCGCTGGCGATGCTGTCGCCTTGCAAGCCTTGGTAGCGGTGGCCGTCGAAGCTGAAATCCAGCGGTTGATCACGGTCGATCAGCAAGCCCATGGGGGCGGGTAGGCGATTCATCCTGCGATCTCCTTGGCGACGCTGAAGTCGACGCGGGCGGTGAACAGTTCTTTGGGGTCGAAGGTGCGCAGGATTTCATCGGTTACGGTGTGCCGCTCCGCAAGAAACCAGTAGCTGGATGGCGTGTGCATCCACCATTCGCGCACCACACCGGCGAGGTTGTCGGTGTTGAACACGTAGTCGGCCCATTCGGCGTCGCTGCAACTGACCGGGTCAGGCATCGGCTTGAATTCACCGCCATAGGTGAACTCGCTGATATTGCGCGGCCCGTTGAGCGGGCAATTCATGATTTTCATAGTCCGCTCTCCGTCAGTGACTGGCCGCCGTGGCGCCCATTTCGTTGACTTGCTGGAAGGTTGAGAAACGCTCAAGGCCGAAGGGTTTGATCAGCTCCGGTACCTTGCCGCCACTGGCCACCAACTCGGCCATGGTCTTGCCGCAGATCGGCGTGGCCTTGAAACCCCAAGTGCCCCAGCCGGCGTCGAGGTAGTAATTCTTCACCGGCGACAGGCCCATGATCGGGCTGTAATCCGGGGTCATGTCGGTGATACCGGCCCATTGGCGCATCAGCTTGGCGTTGGCCAGGAACGGGAACATCTCGATGGCATGGGCCAGCAAGCTTTCCTTGAGGTCCAGCGTCGAGCGTGTATTGAACAGTGGATAGGGATCGGAGCCGCCACCGAACACCACTTCACCGCGGCTGGTCTGCTGCACATAGCAGTGCAGGGCGGAGGAGCTCACCAGCGGATCGAGAAACGGTTTGAACGGCTGGGTGACCATCGCTTGCAGCGGGAAGGTCTGGATCGGCGAACGGATCCCGGCCTTGGCCATCAACAAGGAACTGTGTCCGGCAATCGCCTGCACTGCACAACCGCACTTGATGGTGCCGCGATTGGTTTTCACGGCGGTGATGGCGCCGTTCTCGATGATCAGGTCCTGGACTTCGGTGAGCTGATGAATTTCCACGCCACGCTTGGCCGCCTGCTTGGCGTAACCCCAGGCCACGGCGTCGTGGCGCGCGGTGGCGCCGTCGATGTGCCACAGACCGGCGATCACCGGCAAGTGACCGGGATCGAGGTTGAGGCTGGGCACCAGTTCGCGGATCTGCTGGCGGTCGATCATCTCGGTACGGCCGCCAAAGTGTTTGTTGACCTCGGCGCGCTGACGGAACGAACGCACCGTGGCATCGGTGTGAGCCAGGGTCAGTTGGCCGCGCTCGGAGTACATGATGTTGAAATCGAATTCGTTGGACAGCGACTGGAACATCCGCACCGACTCGGCATAAAAACGCACGCCTTCGCTGGTCAGGTAATTGGAGCGGATCACTGCGGTGTTGCGCGCGGTATTGCCGCCGCCCAGATAGGACTTTTCCAGCACCGCGATGTTGGTGATGCCGTGGTACTTGGCCAGGTAGTAAGCGGTGGCCAGACCGTGGCCGCCGGCACCGATGATCACCACGTCATAACTCGACTTGAGTTCCTTCGGTGGCGGCAAATCCACTTCCACCGGGTACTCCGAACTCAGCCCGTATTTCAATAGATTGAATGGCATAGGGCCTCCGATTGGCTGCGTTGAGCCTGGTGTTGCGCAAGGGCTGCGGTGACAGTGTTTTTCATCAGAAAGGCGATGGTCATCGGCCCGACACCACCAGGTACCGGGGTGATCGCCGCGACGTGGGGCAGGGCGCTGTCGAAGTCGACATCGCCCACCAAACGGCTGCGGCCATCGTCTTCGATGCGGTTGATGCCAACGTCGATCACCACTGCGCCTGACTTCAGCCAACTGGCGTCGATCAGCCTTGGGCGCCCCACGGCGGCGATGACGATGTCTGCCTGCCGGCACAGAGCCTGCGGATCCGGGCTGCGCGAATGCAGGACGGTCACTGAGCAGTCGGCCTGCAGCAACAACGCTGCCATGGGTTTGCCGACGATGTTCGAGCGGCCGATCACCACCGCGTGCTTGCCGCGCAGATCGCCGCAGGTTTGTTCCAGCAAATACAAGCAACCACTGGGGGTGCAGGGCGCGAGTACCGTGCGACCCTGGCTGAGACCGCCGACGTTCTGACTGTGGAACCCGTCTACATCCTTGTCCGGAGCGATAGCCTCCAGTGCGCGTAATTCGTCGATATGCGAAGGCAGCGGCAGCTGCAGAAGAATGCCGTGGATCGAACGATCGGCATTCAATCGGGCGATCAAAATGAGTAACTGTTCAGTGCTGGTGTCCGTGGACAGCCGATGTTCCAGCGAGCGGATACCCACCTCTTCGGCGCGCAGGATCTTGTTTCGCACGTAGACCTGGCTGGCAGGGTCGCTGCCCACCAGAATCACCGCCAGTGCCGGTTGAATGTCTTGCTCGCGCAGGCGCTCCACGTCCTTGCGGACCTGTACCAAGACGCGGGCGGCGGTGGCCTTTCCGTCGATCAGTTTGTGTGCGTTCACCGGAAGATCACCGTTCTGTCCTGGTTGAGGAAAACCCGGTGCTCCAGGTGGTACTTGACCGCCTTGGACAGGGCCACGGTTTCGGTGTCACGGCCGGTGGCGACCAGATCGTCGGGCAGGTAGACGTGATCGACGCGCTGTACTTCCTGCTCAATGATCGGTCCCTCGTCGAGGTCGCTGGTGACGTAATGGGCGGTGGCGCCGATCAGTTTCACGCCGCGCTGGTAGGCCTGGTGATAAGGTTTGGCTCCTTTGAAGCCGGGCAAGAACGAATGGTGAATGTTGATCGCCCGCCCCGAGAGTTGCTTGCACAGGTCATCGGAGAGGATCTGCATGTAGCGCGCCAACACCACCAGTTCGGTGCCGGTTTCGTCGACGATCTTCATCAGCTCGGCTTCCTGTCGGGCCTTGGTTTCCTTCGTCACCGGCAAGTAGATGAAGCGAATGCCCTCGCGTTCTGCCATGGGCCGCAGGTCGAGGTGGTTGGAGACGATGGCGGTGATGGTCATGTCCATCTCGCCCTTGTGGTAGCGATAGAGCAGGTCGGTCAGGCAGTGGTCGAACTTGCTGACCATCAGCAGCACACGCATCGGCTCGCGGGTGTCGTGTAATTCCCAGGTCATCTCGAACGCCTTGGCGACGTCGGCGAAGCCGTCCTTGATCTGTTGAATGTCGCCCTGATGGCCGTCGTTGAAGCGGAACACCGCACGCATGAAAAAACGGCCGCTGAAGTCGTCGTCGAATTGCGCCATCTCCCCGATGTAGCAACTGTTGTCCGCCAGGTAGGTGGTGACGGCAGCGACGATGCCGGACACCGCGGGACAGGTGATCTTGATGATGAAATGGTTTTTTTCGTGTTGCATGACACGTCCTCGGGATGATGGCGGCAGCTCATCGCATAGCGAAAAAAGTGTCAGCGGACAGCAGGCTCATCCATGAGCGCGTTTTCTTGGTGGGAATAAATTATTCCTGTTGATGGCTTTATAGGGGAATGGTCGCGCCGCGTCCAGAGCTTTTAAGAAAGTTTTTTAACTGGCAGGAAAATTCGCGAGGCCGACAGTGGGTCGGCCTCGAGGCAGGGCAGAGCGCGGGAAGAGGGGCGTTATTCTTTGTCGGAACCGTAGTTCATGATCGACAGCAAGCGGATCGGCACTTGCACCAGTTGCTCGGGACCGTGAGGAATTTCGCCTTCGAACGTCAAGCTGTCGCCAGCCTCCATGCGGTACAGCTGATTGCCGTGGCGATAGATCAGTTCACCTTCCAGCAGGTGGAGGAATTCGGTGCCGGGGTGGGAGAAGGTCGGAAACTCCTCACTCGCGTCATCCATGCTCACCATGTAAGCCTCGAAGCTCTTCTTCGGCCCGCGGGTGTGGTTGAGCAGATGGTACGTATGGCCTTTCTCGGTACCGCGGCGCACCACCTCCATGCCCTGATCAGCCTTGACTAACAGCGCGCTGCCGTCCTGCTGGTCGTATTCGCTGAACAACTTGGACAGGGGCAGGCCGAGCACGTCGCACAGACGGCTCAGGGTATCGAGGCTGGTGGACACCTGGGCGTTTTCGATCTTGCTCAACATGCCCTGACTGATATCGGCAATCTTGGCCACGTCAGACAATTTCAGATCCTGAGCCTGGCGCTGGCGCTTGATCTGCAATCCCAGGTATTGCTCAAGCTTGAGGCGCGGGGCGGTTTCGGTCGACATAGTCATCAGATCCTGCACACTTTCCGTTCAGTAATATTAGTTTCGCACTGAGAAAGTGCAAATGGCGATGCTTGACGCATGCCCTGCGGGCAGTATTCCCACAGGGAAAAGAATATTCCCATATATACAGCACAAAAGCGCCTGTCACGGCGTTTCGACGTTTCACTCGCGAATCTGGCAAGGGCTTTGCATTCCTATTAGGAAAATAACTTTCTTTTTAGGAATAAAAAGACGGTCAACGCCCATCCAGAATGTTTTGCCTTTCGCGAGGAGTGACGAGCAATGTTGCCAGCAGAAACCCAGCGCATCATCGACAAGCACGGGATCAAGTACGTGCTCGCGCAATTTGTGGATATTCACGGTGCGGCCAAGACCAAGTCGGTGCCGATTTGTGGGCTCAAGACCGTCGCCGAAGAGGGGGCGGGTTTTGCCGGGTTCGCGATCAGTGGCATGGGCATGGAGCCCCACGGCCCGGACTTCATGGCTCGCGGCGACTTGTCCACCCTGACCCCGGTGCCCTGGCAGCCGGGTTACGGACGGGTGGTGTGCGTCGGCCACGTCGATGGTAAGCCGCATCCGTATGACAGCCGTTATGTGCTGCAGCAACAAGTGCAACGCCTGGAAGAAAAGGGCTGGACCCTCAACACCGGTCTGGAGCCTGAGTTCAACCTGATGCGCCGCGATGAGAGCGGCAAGCTGCAACTGGTCGACCCCAGCGACAACCTTGACAAGCCTTGCTACGACTACAAAGGCCTGTCGCGTTCCCGGGTGTTTCTTGAACGCCTGACCGAGGCCTTGCAGGCGGTAGATTTCGAGGTCTATCAAATCGACCACGAGGACGCCAACGGCCAGTTCGAGATCAACTACACCTACAGCGACGCCATGACCTCGGCGGATCGTTTCACCTTCTTCCGCATGGCTGCCGGCGAGATCGCCAATGACCTGGGGATGATCTGCTCGTTCATGCCCAAGCCTGACCCTAAACGTGCCGGCAACGGCATGCACTTTCATCTGTCGATCAGCAGCGCCGACAACAAAAACCTGTTCCATGACGCCAGCGATCCGAGCGGCATGGGGCTGTCGAAAATGGCCTATCACTTCGCCGCCGGCTTGCTTGCCCACGGCCCGGCGCTGTGTGCCTTCGCCGCACCGACGGTCAACTCCTACAAGCGTCTGGTGGTGGGCAATTCGTTGTCCGGTGCGACCTGGGCGCCAGCCTTCATTGCCTTCGGCGCCAACAACCGTTCAGCGATGGTGCGGGTGCCTTACGGCCGTCTCGAATTCCGTCTGCCGGACGCGGGGTGCAATCCCTATCTGGTCAGCGCCGCGATCATCGCTGCCGGCCTGGACGGCATCGACCGCCAGCTGGAAATCGACCACGTCTGCAACGAAAACCTCTACAGCCTGAGCCTCGAGCAGATCGCCGCGCGGGGCATCAAGACCCTGCCGCAATCGCTCAAGGAAGCCTGCGATGCGCTGGAAGCCGACCCGTTGTTCGCCGAGGTGCTTGGCCCGCAGATCGTTGGCGAGTTCATCAAGCTCAAGCGTATGGAGTGGGTGGAGTACAGCCGCCACGTCTCTGACTGGGAGATCCAGCGCTACACCGAATTTTTCTGATTTTCCATTTTGACAACCATTCGGGCACCCGGCACGGCGCCGGGCGTTCACTGCCTCCGAAGGAGACTTGATATGTGTGGAATCGTAGGTCTTTACCTGAAAAATCCGCAGCTGGAATCCCAGCTCGGCAAGCTCTTCGAACCGATGTTGCAGGCCATGACCGATCGTGGCCCGGACAGTGCCGGCTTCGCCATTTATGGTGATGAAGTGGCGGACGGCTGGGTCAAGTTGACCTTGCAGGCGACCACCGAAGGCTTCGACTGGAAAACCCTGATGGGCGAACTGGAAGGGCGCCTCGGCTGTTCCCTGGACTGGTTCCAGAACGCCAGTGCCGCGGTGCTGAAGATTCATGCCGAAGAGGCGCCGGTACGTCTGGCCCTCGCCGAACTGGCACCGAGCCTGCGCATCATGAGCGCCGGCCAGAGCATCGAAATCCTCAAGGGCATGGGCTTGCCCCAGGAGATTTCCCAACGCTTCGGCCTGGCCGGCATGAAGGGCAGCCACATCATTGGTCACACCCGCATGGCCACCGAAAGCGCGGTGACCATGGAAGGCAGTCACCCGTTTTCCACCGGCGCGGACCTGTGCCTGGTGCACAACGGCTCGCTGTCGAATCACTTCCGCCTGCGTCAGGAACTCAAGCGCGAAGGCATTCACTTCGAAACCGACAACGACACTGAAGTGGCCGCCGGCTACCTGACCTGGCGCTTGCAGCAGGGCGACTCACTGAAAGAAGCGCTGGATCACTCGCTGGAGGATCTCGACGGTTTCTTCACCTTCGCCATCGGCACCCGCAACGGTTTTGCGGTGATCCGCGACCCGATCGCCTGCAAGCCGGCGATCCTCGCCGAGACGGACGACTACGTCGCCATGGCCTCCGAGTATCAGGCCTTGTCGAGCTTGCCGGGAATCGAAAATGCCAGAATCTGGGAGCCCGCACCGGCCACCCTGTACATCTGGGAACGCGAGTCAGCTTAAGGAGCGCACACATGAAAACCATCGATCTTTCCACCGCCACCGTGCGCGACCTCAATCAGGCGCTGCACGATCAGGTCAATAACGTGACCGATCACGAGTGGGTGGTGACTCACTCCGATGGCAAGCACAACCTCGCGGTCGGGGTGAATGAAGTCGTGTCCATCGATATCCAGGGCCACGCCGGTTACTACTGCGCGGGGATGAATCAAAAGGCCTCGATCACCGTCCACGGCAACGTCGGTGTCGGTTGTGCCGAGAACATGATGTCCGGCTACGTCCGGGTCAAAGGCAGCGCCTCCCAGGCGGCCGGTGCCACGGCCCATGGTGGCCTGCTGGTGATCGAAGGCGATGCCGGTGCCCGCTGCGGGATTTCCATGAAGGGCATCGACATTGTGGTCGGCGGCAGCATCGGCCACATGAGCTGCTTCATGGGCCAGGCCGGGCGCCTGGTGGTCTGCGGCGATGCCGGCGATGCGCTGGGCGATTCGTTGTACGAAACGCACATCTACGTGAAAGGGACCGTTGAGTCCCTGGGCTCGGATTGCATCGAAAAAGAGATGCGCGCCGAGCACCTGGAAGAGCTGCAAGGGCTGCTCAACCGCGCCGGTTTCGAGCACAAGGCGGCTGACTTCAAGCGCTACGGTTCGGCCCGTCAGTTGTACAACTTCAAAGTCGATAACGCGTCCGCGTACTGATCCGCGCGAGGAGAATAGATATGACTGATAAAACCCCTCCGGTGCTGCGCGAGTCGGCCACCTTCGACCGCCTGACCATCCAGGAAATCCAGCGTGCCGCCGAGACCGGCATCTACGATATTCGCGGCGGTGGCACCAAGCGCAAGCTGCCACATTTTGATGATTTGCTGCTGCTCGGCGCCAGCGTTTCGCGCTATCCGCTGGAAGGCTATCGGGAGAAGTGTGGCACCGATGTAATCCTCGGTAACCGCTTCGCCAAGAAGCCGATCCACCTGAAGATTCCGGTGACCATCGCCGGCATGAGTTTCGGTGCTTTGTCGGCCAATGCCAAGGAAGCCCTGGGCCGTGGCGCGACCATCGCTGGCACCAGCACCACCACCGGTGACGGCGGCATGACCCCGGAAGAACGCGGCCAGTCGCAGCATTTGGTTTATCAGTATTTGCCGTCCCGCTATGGCATGAACCCGGACGATCTGCGCAAGGCTGACGCCATTGAAATCGTCCTGGGGCAGGGCGCCAAACCCGGTGGCGGCGGTATGTTGCTGGGCATGAAAGTCACTGAGCGCGTGGCGGGTATGCGCACCTTGCCGATCGGTGTCGACCAGCGCAGCGCCTGCCGTCATCCGGACTGGACCGGCCCGGATGACCTGGCGATCAAGATTGCCGAGCTGCGGGAAATCACCGATTGGGAAAAACCGATCTACGTGAAGATCGGCGCGAGCCGACCGTACTACGACGTCAAGTTGGCGGTAAAAGCCGGGGCTGACGTGATTGTGCTCGACGGCATGCAAGGCGGCACCGCAGCGACTCAGGAAGTGTTCATCGAACACGTCGGGATCCCGATTTTGTCGGCCATTCCCCAAGCGGTACAGGCTTTGCAAGAGATGGGCATGCATCGCAAGGTTCAACTGATCGTTTCCGGAGGGATTCGCAACGGTGCCGACGTCGCCAAGGCGATGGCGCTGGGGGCGGATGCGGTGGCCATCGGGACGGCGGCGCTGATTGCCTTGGGCGATAACCATCCACGCCTGGACGAGGAACTGAAGAAAATCGGCTCGGCCGCCGGTTTCTACGATGACTGGCAGAACGGCCGCGACCCGGCCGGGATCACCACGCAGGACCCGGAGCTGTCCAAGCGTCTGGACCCGGTGGAAGGTGGTCGGCGTCTGGCCAACTACTTGCGCGTGTTGGTGCTGGAAGCCCAGACCATGGCCCGGGCCTGCGGCAAGTCGCACCTGCACAACCTCGATCCCGAGGATTTGGTAGCGCTGACGGTGGAGTCAGCTGCCATGGCGCGGGTGCCGCTGGCGGGAACTAACTGGATTCCGGGTTCCGGTACCGGTTACTGAGAGAGTGCTCGTTCCCACGCAGGAGTGGGAACGAGCAGATTGAGAGGCCCGTCAAGAGGCCCATGAAATAACCATTGCTCGCTGCCAGACACTTTCCGTTCTTTTGCAGGAGCTTTGAAAATGGTCAATCGTCTTCTCGGCAAATCCCTTCTGGTCTTATTGGCGGCCGGCGCGCTCGCGCCGCTCGCCCAGGCGGCCGACGCACCCACCTTGAACACCGGCAGCACCGCCTGGATGGTGACCGCCGCGGTGCTGGTGCTGTTCATGTGTCTGCCGGGCCTCGCCTTGTTTTACGGCGGTCTGGTGCGGGCGAAAAACATGCTCTCGCTGTTTACCCAGTGCTTCGGCATCGCCGGCCTGGTCGGCGTGCTGTGGGTGATCTATGGCTACAGCATGGTGGTCGACAGCACCGGCATGGTCGAGGGACAGGTGACGTTCAACAGTTTCGTCGGTGGTTTGAACCGGGCCTTTCTGGCTGGCATGACCCCGCAGAGCCTGGTCGGTGACATTCCGGAAGGCGTGTTTGTAACCTTCCAGATGACCTTCGCGATCATTACCCCAGCGCTGATTGCCGGCGCATTCGCCGAGCGCATGAAGTTCTCGGCGGCGCTGTGGTTCATGGCGCTGTGGTTTACCCTGGTTTATGCGCCCGTCGCCCATATGGTCTGGGGTGGTTCGGGCGCTTTGATGCATAACTGGGGTGTCCTCGATTTTGCCGGCGGCACTGCGGTGCATATCAATGCTGGCGTTGCCGCGTTGGCCGCGTGCCTGATTCTCGGCAAGCGCAAGGGTTACCAGAATACGCCGATGCCGGCCCACAACCTGAGCCTGACCATGGCCGGCGCGGCGATGCTCTGGGTTGGCTGGTTCGGCTTCAATATCGGTTCCGGCGGCGGTCTCAACGGCACTTCGGGCATTGTCATGCTCAATACGCAACTGGGTGCCTGCGCCGGGATTCTGGGCTGGATGTTCACCGAGTGGTTCAAGGTCGGCAAGCCGAGTGCTTTGGGCCTGGCCAGCGGTGCTTTGGCCGGTTTGGTCGGCATTACTCCGGCGTGTGCGTATGTGGGCGTAGGCGGAGCGTTGGCCATCGGTCTGCTGTGCGGAGTGTTCTGCTACTTGAGCGTCACTGTGCTGAAACGCCGGTTCGGGTATGACGACAGCCTCGACGTGTTTGGCTTGCACGGCATCGGCGGAATGATTGGCGCGGTGTTGACCGGCGTGTTCTGCGTGCCGTCCCTGGGCGGGTTGGTGGAAGGCGTGAGCATGGGCGCTCAGGTCGTGGCGCAGCTCAAGGGCGTGTTGCTGACGACGGTGTACTGCTTCGTCATCAGCTGGATCATTCTCAAGGTGATCAACGCGGTGATCGGCTTGCGTGCCGACGAGGCGGTGGAGGAGATGGGGCTGGACCTGGCCGAGCACAACGAGAGTGCCTATAACCACTGATCTTTAATGTTGACTGACACGGCCCACCTTCGCGTGGGCCGTTTTCGTGGTGCTCAACTCAACGCTGCATCACTGATCGACTTTCGCTCGCGCTTGGGCGGCACGCTGCAATTGACTGGCGATCAGGGTGTTCTTTAGCAGATACGCAATGGTCATCGGCCCCACGCCTCCCGGAACCGGCGTGATCGCACGGGCGACGGTGCGCGCACTGGCGTAATCGACATCGCCTACCAGCCGATTGCCGGACTCACTGGCAATGCGATTGATGCCGACATCGATGACCACTACTCCGGGTTTGAGCCAGCTGGCGTCAATCAACTCAGGTCGACCCACCGCCGCGACCACAATGTCCGCCAATCTGCACAACGCCGGTGCATCGACACTGCGCGAGTGCACCACGCTGACCGAACAGTTGGCCTGCAACAACAGGGTCGCCATGGGTTTGCCGACAATGTTCGAACGACCGATGACCACCGCGTGCAAGCCGCTCAAGTCACCGCAGGTTTCGTGCAGCAGACGCATGCAGCCGCTGGGTGTGCAGGGTGTCAGGACTTCGATGCCTTGCACCAGGCCGCCGACGTTTTCCCGATGAAAACCGTCCACGTCTTTGATCGGGTCGATGGCGTGAATCACTGCCGCTTCGTTGATATGTCCCGGCAGGGGCAACTGCACCAAAATGCCGTTCACCGTGGCATCGGCATTCAGTTGGGCAATCAGTTCCAGTACTTGCGCCTGGCTGGCGTCGTCCGGCAGACGGTATTCAAGGGAGCGAATCCCGACTTCCTGGGCCCGCAGCAGTTTGTTGCGCACATAGACCTCGCTGGCCGGGTCCTCACCGACGAGCAGCACGGCCAGGGCGGGGTAAATCTGCTGTCCGGCCAGGACCAGAACCTCTTCTCGAACTTCGTCGAGAACCTGGGCTGAGATGGCTTTGCCGTCGATAACGCGGGCAAGTGCAGGGGTGGTGCTGATCAAAAGAGTCACCGTCGTCTTGATTGATAGGGGGGCGAAGTGATCATCGAGGCGTCGTTGCGCCCCGATGATCCATCAGAGACCTGCAGGCAAGGGCGGTCAGGCTACCAGTTGATGGCAGCCGTACACCACCAGTACACCCGCGATCAGCGTGGCATAAGGCAACCAGCCGGCGCGTTTTTGACCGGCATCGGTCTGAATGTACAGGTCGCTGAGCATCGCTTCCGGGAAGCGCCCCTTGTCCTGCACATAGTGCCGGAAGCAGAACACCGGGAGGATCAACAACGCCAGCAACAGGCCGGTCACCAGGGTGCCGGCGCCCCAGATATCGGCTCCCAGCCCCATGCACGCCAGGTTGACGAAGCTCAGTACGCCACCCGCGACCAACAGCACGGTCGGGGCCTTGTATGGGCGTATCCAGTCGGGACGGTCCAGGCGATGGATCCAGCCGGCATTGAGGTTGAGGAAGTTGAAGATGATGTAGCTGACGTTGGACGCGGCCAGCACGAACACATAATCGGACATCAGCAACAGCAGCAGGTTGAACGACAAGTCGGTCCACATCGCTGCGGTAGGCGCGCCGTGTTCGTTGGTGCGCCCCAGGTATTTCGGCAACCAGCCATCCACCGACGCCTGATACAGGGTGCGCGAGGAGCCGGACATCGAGGTCATGATCGCCAGCAACGTGGCCAGGACCAACATGATCAGTACGATGTTGGCCACCAGCTTTCCGCCGCCGATGCTGTCCGCCATGACCTGGCCGACGCCCATGCCACTGTAGATCGCCGGCGACAACAGTCCACTGTAGACCGCCGGTGTAACCACCGCGCCGCTGGCATCGAGCACTGCCGGGGTCACCAGCTGCCCGAGACCCAGGCTGCCTTGAAACGCCAGGGGCACCAGAGTGAACACCAGAATGCACAACAGGCCGGCATAGAAGATCGCCTTGAAGGTGTCACGCTTGGGGTCCTTGAATTCCCTTGTGTAGCACACCGCCGTTTCGAAACCATAGGTCGACCACGCGGCCATGAACAGCCCGCCGGCCATCAATGACCACCCGGAAATATCCCAAGGCCCGTCGATCACTTGTCCGGCTGCGTCATGGGCCAGCGGGTACAGCGGCAGGAAATTGGCCTGGGCCGCGTCCCCGGTGAACAATGGCACCACGCCCACCAGTAACAAAGGAATCAGCGAGGTCACGCCAAGCACCAGGGTCAGGCGTGCCGAGCGCAAGATGCCGCCATGCTGCACGGCGAACACCGTCAGTAAAATCAACAGGCCGATGGCGAACGTCGCGTTGATCCGTAGCGAAAGGCCGCTCTTGACCCAGCCCAGGTCAAGCAGGGTCAGTTGCCAGGTATTGATCAACGCATCAGCGGGGAACAATGCGGTGAGGATGTAACCGGCCGCCAGCCCCGAGCCAATCGACAAAACCGGGGACCAGGCCAGCCAGTTGCACCACACCGAGACCGGCGCAATCAGCTTGCTGTAGCGCACCCAGGCGACTGCACCGTAGACCGAGGCGCCACCGGATTTGTGTGGGAACAGCCCGGCGATTTCGGCATAGGTGAAGGCCTGGATGAAGCCGAACAGGATCGACACGATCCAGACGATCCAGGCAGGTTTGCCTACTGTGGCGGCAATCGCGCCGATAGAGAACAGCACCAGGGCGGGCACGCCACTGGCGACCCAGAACGCCCCGCGCCAATCGATCTTGCGGTGCAGGCTGCCCACTGAGCTGGCGGCCTGCGGTACGGCCTCGAACGTAGTCGCTTCCATCTTCGTATTCCCATGTCTGAGTAGAGGGGTAGTGGGGCAGTCAAAGTCGGGTGGCGCACAGCTCGTGTGATCGATCAACTGCGTACCCGGCTCTTGTCCGGGTCGTAGAAAATCGCTGCGGTGACCGTGGCGCTGATGCGCTTCTGCAGGCCATCGACTTTGCCGATCTCCAACGCTGTGCCGACGTCGGCGCAGGCCACGTCGACCCGGCACAGCGCGATATTGCTGGCCAGCAGCGGCGAGCGGCAGGCACTGGTGATGACCCCGACCTGAGCCCGGCCGCGGTACGCCGGGTCACCGTGGTGGGCGCCTTCGTTGCCGCTCAGTTGCAGGCCCACCAGTTTGTGAGCGGGATGGGCGCTGCGCCGCAACAGGGCGTCGCGGCCGATGAAGTCATCGGTTTTGCTTTTCAGCGGTACGCAAAAGCCGATACCGGCCTCGAACGGATCGGTCTGGTCGCTGAACTCGTAGCCGGCAAAAATCAGTCCGGCTTCGATGCGCAGCATGTCCAGTGCTTCCAGGCCCAGCGGCACCAGGCCCAAAGGTTGGCCCAGTTGCCAGATCCGGTCCCAGACCCGCTCGGCATCCTCGGGCTGGCACCAGACTTCGTAGCCCAGTTCGCCGGTGTAGCCGGTGCGCGAGATCATCAGCGGGCAGCCGTCGTAACCGTCCAGGCGACCCACCAGGAAACGGAACCAGCCCAAGGTTTCGAGGCTCGGCTGGTTGGGCGCGGTCCAGACCATCTGCTTGAGCAGTTCGCGGCTCATCGGGCCTTGCACCGCCAGGTTATGGATCTGCTCGCTGGCGGACTTGATCCAGACTTTCATTCCGAGCTTCTGCGCCTGCTCACGCAGCCAGACCCCGGGGTAGTCCTCGCCGCAGATCCAGCGGAAATTGTCCGGGCCCAGACGCAGCAAGGTGCCGTCGTCGAGCATGCCGCCGTGCTCGTGGCACATCGCCGAGTAGACCACTTGACCCACCGCCAGGCGCCGCACATCCCGGGTCAGGCAGTACTGCAACAACGCTTCCGAGTCGGGGCCGATGATTTCGAATTTGCGCAGGGCGGTCAGGTCCATCACCGCCACCCGCTCGCGGCAACCGAGGTATTCCTCGATCGCGCCATAGCCGTCATAGCGCAGCGGCAGCCACCAGTTGCGGTAGTCGACGAAGCTGCCGGTCAAGGCACTGGTGCGTGAGTGGAACGCGGACTCACGGGTAAGAATCGGGTCGGCATCGGCCGTGGTTCGAGTGCTCATGGCGATGGAAAAACGCTCCTTTTCGCTGTAGATGCGGACATGGATATCGGTCGGGTTCCAGCCATTGGCCGGGTCGATGTCATCCGGGCACGAGGTACTGCCGCACACCAGATCGGTCATGGCGCGCAGCAGCACGTAATCGCCGGGGCGCGACCAAGGTTCATCCAGGGTCATCTGCTGGTGCGCGTCGATCCCGGTATTGAAAAAGAAATTGATCGCCGGCCAGCCATTGCGGGCCTGGACCCCATGGGACGCGAGCACTCGGCTGAGGTTGTCGCTGCAGTTGTCGTGCCCGAAGTAGCCATGGCTCTCGTAGTAGCGCGCGGCGCAGGCCAGGGCGAAGGAGTCGTGACGGCCGACGGTGTCACGCACCACCTCCAGCATCGGCTGCATCTGCCGGTCGAAAAACTTTGAGAACAGTCCCGGTGCCGGGTAGGCGCTGCCGTTCAGGGTGCGGGTCACGGTCTGGTCCAGGTCCAGTTCCTGGCCGCGATCCAGTGCCCACCGGTCCAGAGCGACGAAGTCCGAGCACTGGCGACCGGCGACATCGAGCACCTGCACATACTGACCTTTGCCGACGGTGTAACTGTGGGCGGTGCCGGCGCCGATGGTGAACTCGTCGAGTAACTCGCCCAAGGGTTCGGGCAACGCGGGGAGTAGCAGGGGCGAGGGATTGGCCCGAGTCACCCATAACCTGAGTTCGCTGGGCCGGTATTGCCGGTCAACGGCGGTTGGTCCGGCGGGTGCCGCGACGATCACCAGTAGCTCATCGCTGGCGACGAAGTGACGGCTGAAGTCGGCGGGACTGTCCTCGTCCCAGAGTGACGCGGCGCTGGGCAGATGTTGCGGATCAATCCCGCGTCGTTTCAAAGCCTGGTTGATGCGCTGAGCCTGCAAGGTCGGTTCGGCGAGCCGTGCGCCGATGAAGCCGCAGGCCGTCGAACCGCTCAGCGCCCAGGCCGCCAGGGCGCTGCGACCGAGCGTATCGATGGCCAGCAATTCGCAGGGTTGCCGGCCTTCGAGGTCGATCACTTGCAGGCTGTCGCCGGGTTGCAACGCTACCAGGGTCAGGCCGCCGGCGGCCACCCGATAGCGCTCCAGGGCCGGGGGCCGGGCAAAGAGTCCGGGCTCCCGCGGGCGGGAAACACGAGGTGCGTTCATGGTGGGGCTCCCGGGTCAACCGATCGACTTGATGGACGTCGGCGGTTCAGCGAGGTACGCCGCCATGGAATCGTCAAGGGCATGCAGCCAAGGCGTGTGGTGGGGTGGCGACTGGGTACCGGTCATCAGCGATCGGTAGGACTTGTCGCGGTAACCCATGATGTTGTGGGCCTTGTCGTGCTTCCAGTGCAGGAAGGTGTCGTTGACCGCGGCGATATCGAAGTTCGGGTAGTCGGTGGCGTCCACCAGTTGCTGGATATAGGCGCCCTGGTATTCGAACATCTGCTGGTTGGTTTCAAGCTGCTGTTCGCGGGCACGCCATTGCTGACTATCGGCGGCCCTTTGTGTCTGGTCGGGTAGGGCGATGCGTTGCAGGATCACGTCGCGGGCGTACCAGGCCTGGGCGTCGAACATGTTGAACGAGTACCACTGGTCCTGCATGCCGAGGTAGATCAGTTGCGGGTTGGACTCCCAGAAAATGCCTTTGTACAGGTTCATCGGCCATAGCCGGTTGTCGGTCTTGAGGCACAGCTCGTCCGGCAAGAAGGGGAAGTGATGTTTGTAGCCAGTGCAGAGGATCACCGCATCGATGTGCTTGTGAGTGCCGTCGATAAAATACGCACGGTTTTTTTCCAGGCGCTGCAACAGCGGTTTTTCTTCCCAATTGGCCGGCCAGTCATAGCCCGTGGGCGCGGTGCGGTAGCAACTGGTGATGCTGCGGGCGCCGTATTTGTAACACTGGGAACCGATGTCTTCGGCGGAGTAGCTGCTACCGACGATCAACAGATCCTTGCCTTTGAACTCCAGCGCCTCGCGGAAATCATGGGCGTGCAGGATGCGCCCGCCGAACTGCTCGAATCCGGGGAAGTACGGCATCTTCGGCGTCGAAAAGTGCCCGCAGGCGTTGATCACATAGTCGAACTCTTCCGAGGTCCGGGTATCGCTGCCGTGGTCATGGGCGACCACTGTGAAGCGGCGAGTCTCTTCGTCAAAGGTGACCTGGCGCACCACGTTGTTGAAGCGGATGTAATCCCTTACCCCGGCTTTTTCGACGCGGCCCTTGATGTAGTCCCACAGTACTTCCCGTGGCGGATACGAGCCGATAGGGCGGCCAAAATGTTCTTCGAAGGTGTAGTCGGCGAACTCCAGGCATTCTTTCGGGCCGTTCGACCACAGGTAGCGGTACATGCTGCCATGCACCGGTTCGCCGTTTTCATCCAGGCCAGTGCGCCAGGTGTAATTCCACATGCCACCCCAGTCTTGCTGTTTTTCGTAGCAGACCAGTTCCGGGATGGGCGTTCCCTGGTCCCTGGCCGATTGAAATGCCCGCAGTTGAGCCATGCCGCAAGGGCCGGCGCCGATGATTGCTACGCGTGTGGTCATGGTCGTTTCTCGTGGCTGTGTCTCGTGGCTGTGGATCGGAAAAAGGGCTCGCTCAGCGAAAAATCACCGTCTTGTCCTGGTTGATGAACACCCGGTGTTCCAGGTGGTATTTCAGGGCTTTGGAAAGCGCTACGGTTTCGGTGTCGCGGCCGATGGCGACCAGCGCATCGGGCAGGTAGGTGTGATCGACTCGCTGGATTTCCTGCTCGATGATCGGGCCTTCGTCGAGGTCGCTGGTGACGTAGTGGGCGGTGGCGCCGATCAGTTTCACGCCGCGTTCGTAAGCCTGGTGATAGGGTTTGGCCCCCTTGAAACCGGGGAGAAACGAGTGGTGAATGTTGATCGCCCGGCCGGACAGCTGTTTGCACAGGTCGTCGGAGAGGATCTGCATATAGCGGGCGAGTACCACCAGGTCGGTCTCGGTCTCTTCCACGATGCGCAGCAGTTCGGCTTCCTGGCGCGACTTGCTGTCTTTGTTGACCGGCAGGTAGATGAAGCGAATGCCTTCGCGTTCGGCCATGGCTCGCAGGTCCAGGTGGTTGGAGACCACTGCGGTGATGTGCATGTCCATCTCGCCCTTGCGGTGGCGGTACAGCAGGTCGGTCAGGCAGTGATCGAACTTGCTGACCATCAGCAGCACCCGGGTCGGCTGACTGCTGCAGAACAGCTGCCACTGCATGTCGAAGCCGCCGGCCAGGTCGCCGAGACCTTCGCGCAGAGCACCGATGTCGCCGCTCACGCCCTTGTTGAAGCGGAACACCGCGCGCATGAAAAACTGCCCGGTGAACTCATCGTCGAATTGCGCCAGCTCGCTGATGTAGCACTGCTGTCCGGCCAGACAGGTGGTGATCGCGGCAACGATGCCGGACGCTGCCGGACAATTGATCTTGAGAATGTAATGTTCGTTGGAAGTGTCCATCGAAGGTCCCTTGGATAAAGTGGTTGGAGGCTCAGCCCTTGGCCGTGCGCTTGGTTTTTTCCGGATCGTCGAAGGGCAGGGCGTGGGTCACGGCGGCGCTTTCCTGGCTGCCGCGCACCTGCAGGGCAATGCCTGGGGCCGAGCAGGCGACGCTCATGCGGGCGATGGCCATTGAGCGTTTGCTCAAGCGCGAATACATGCCGCAGGTGATCACCCCGACTTGCTGGTTGCCTTGCCATAGGGTGTCGCCGGCCTCTGCGGCGCGGACGCCTTCGAGCAACACGCCGGTGATCTTGAAGCGCTCCTGACCGCGCAACCGAAAGTGTTCTTCGGCGCCGCGGAATTCGCGCTTGTCCGGGGATACGGTGAAATCCAGGCCCATTTCCCACAGAGTGTCGCCAGCCTTCTGATCGGCGAAGGGGTACATCTGTGAGTTGTCGTAGGGGAAAAACATCAGCGAGCTTTCCACCCGCAACCAGTCCAGGGCGGTAAAGGCGCAAGGGATGATGCCCAGGCCCGCGCCCTGTTCGAGGATCGTGTCCCACAGCGCTGGGGCATCGGCGGCCTTGCAGAAAATTTCGTAGCCGCGCTCGCCGGTGTAACCGGTGCGAGAGATCATCACCGGGCGGTCGAACAGGCGGGTTTGCAGGTGATGGAAGTAAGGCAGCTGACGGATCCCGGGGATGTGCTCGGCGAGAAAGTCCACCGCCAGCGGCCCTTGCAGCGACAGGTCGTGCAGGTCGTCATCGAACAGCACCGCCACTTGCCGGCCCTGGGATGAGCGCACCAGCATTTCGTGGCCGCTGCCGGCACCGTGCACCACCATGAACGCGTTGGGTCCAGTGCGGTAGACGATGCAGTCATCGACGAACTTGCCGTCCTCGTCGAGCATCGAGGCGTACACCGACTTGCCGGGGTAGAGCTTGGCGATGTCGCGGGTGGTCGCCCATTGCAGCAGGCTCTCGGCGTGGGGGCCGACGTAGTGGACTTTTTTCAGCCCGGACACGTCCATCAGCCCGGCCCGGGTGCGGATCGCCTGATGGTGATCGGCCAGGTCGCTGTCGTAGGTCCAGGCAGTGCCCATGCCGTTCCAGTCTTCGAGGTTCGAGCCGAGTGCGCGGTGCCGTTCGGCCAGTGCAGAAATACGCCATGAATGCGCCATGTGAAGATCCTTGTCGGTGAAAGTGGGTCAGGGTTCAGGCCTGGTCGAAGCGGCTCAGCCACTCGACCAGGGTCTGTCGGTAGCGGCTCATGCCCTTGTAGTCGGCGATCGGCTCGGGCAGGTCGCGCAGCACACGGTGCAGGCGGCAGCCCCAGCCGGGCTGAGTGACCAGCTCCTGCATGCTGATCAGGTAGGTGCGGATGCTGAACATCACCGCGTTGCTGCGCGGCAGACGGACCATCACTTGCAACTCGACCCGCAGGTGAACCTGTTGCCCGACGTTCTCGGCGGTGATGCGGCCGCGGTCGGCGCCCCATTCATGGAAAGTCTCGGGGGAGGAGTCCAGGCGCGGATTGATGGTCAGCGTCCAGTTCAGACGCCGCACCGGCTGCCCCACTTGCAGGTTGAGCAAGTACTTCAGCGCACGGTCGAAGATGCCCATCTGGTGGGCCATGGGCACCGGCGAATGCCACTGCTTGAAACTCATGCCGGCGTCGAAGGCCAGGGACCAGTCGGCCGGGCTGGTGACCAGGCCGGCATCCATGTACAGATCGCCGTCGCGTTGATCGAGCAGGGCGAAATCCCCCTGCACCTGTCGGCCAATGAACTCCAGCGGTTCGCAAGGCAGGCTCGCGGCATCACCGAACACAAAGCGCTGATCGATATCCAGCAGCGTGTTGCGCCAATGCCAGTGATCAGCGTCACGCTCGAGGGTGAACCACTGCGGATAATCGGCGGCCAGATGCTCCATGAGCATCTGCAGCGCATCCCAGGCCGCCACTTGCATGTGCGGCAGCACCAGGTAGCGGCGCGGATCCTTGTCCAGCACCAGGGTGCGTTCGGCCATTTCCGAGCGATAGTGTTCGTCGATGTCGAACCCGTGCTGGTAAATCGAGCCGGGATCCCGGGAGGTCGCCGGTTCGATGTTCACCGAGTACAGGTAGCTGTCCTCGGTGAAGGGGAAGGGAAAACGGCGGATGGCGGTCGGGCTGTTGCGAAAGCTGAAATCGTCTCGGTAGCTCTGCACGGGGCTTGATTGAATGGTCATGGTCGACTCCTAAAGATCCAGCGAAACGCAAGGGCCACAGCCGCGAGAGACACACGGCATGAGAAAGTCGGCCTGCTCGGCGGGGCTCAGAAAACTGTCGCGGTGTTCGATGTCGCCGCCCACGTGGCGGGTCATGCATTGGCCGCAGACCCCGCCGCGGCACAGGTTGGGGATCTGCAGCCCAGCGGATTCCAGGGCTTCGAGCAGGCTTTGTTCGGTGCCGACCCGCAGGCGCCGGCCGCTGCGCAGCAGTTCCAGATCGAAGGGTTGGCCCGGTTGTGCGGCATTGAAGGCTTCCCAGTGCACACGGCTGCGCGGCCAGCCGAGTGCCTTGGCCTGTTGCCGAACCGCGTCGAGCAACGGTTGCGGGCCGCAGGTGTAAAGGTGGCTGCCCAGCGGTCGATCACGCAGGATCCGGCTCAGGTCCGGGCGGCTGGCATAGGTGTGCAGGCGCGATCCCAGCCGCTGTTGCAACGCCTCGACATAGGCATCGCTCAGGCCCGGACGACAGAGGTAGTGCAATTCGAAGTGAGCCTGGCGTTGTTCAAGGGCCGCGATGTAGGCCATGAACGGCGTGATGCCGATGCCTCCGGCGATCAGGATGTGCAGGCTGGCGGTCGAGTGCAGGGCGAACAGATTGGCCGGTGGTGAGATCTCCAGCCTGTCGCCGACCTGGACCTGTCGATGCAGGTAGTGTGAGCCGCCGCGAGAAGCTTCCTGCAGGCGTACAGCGATGCGGTAATGCTGGCTGTGCGCCGGGTCGCTGGTCAGTGAATAGGCATTGCGCACCTTGCCGTCGGCCAGCGGCAGGTGAACCTGCACATGACTGCCGGGGGAGAACGCTGGCAGGGGCCCGGCGCACGTCTGCAGGGTGAATTCGCGCACCACTGGGGTAAGCATTCTTGCCGCGCTGACCCGCACTTCGATGACGGCGCTCATGACCGGGCTCCTGCGTAAGGCTGGTCGGGGTTGGTGCAGACGCCGAGGTACGCCCCGAGGCGGCGGGAAAAGTGCTCCCGGACTTCCAGCCCGACGGCGCAACCGTTGCAGGTCAGCAGCGGCTCCGGCCCGGCGGCCTGAGTCAGGCCGCAGTGCACGCAATACACCAGGCGCGGGCCGGCAATTGTGCGGGTGATGTCGATCTCGTCATTTTCCAGTCCGGCGCTGCGGGCCTCGCCGTGGATGCGCCAGATAAAGGCCTCGTCGCCCATGATGTAGAGATGGCTGCCGACGGTGGCGCTGACCAGCACCTGATGCAGACGCCGGGAAAAGTCGGCGCTCTCGCCATTCAGCACCAAGGGCTGTTCCAGTTTCCCGATAAAGGGCGAGCAGACGGCAGCTGATTGCATGACCACGATGTGCCGGGTGACGCTTTCACGAGGCAGCGGTTGGCGGTAGCGCGGGAGGCTGTGAAGTCGGTCCGGGGCGGCGCTGTGTCTATCCGTCATGTGGGCTTTCCTGGCGTTGAACTGGGAATTTGTTTCCTGTTGAGGAAGATACTTTCCTATGGGGAAAATCTTCTCAATCCGGAAAAAGGGCTATGTCTTTGGAGATAAGTCCTGCGCAACACCTGTTCAGGGCATGGAAGTTGCTGGTCTTTGCTCAGGGCTGAGCAACCGGACGGGGAGTTATCGAGAGTGCGAACACGACCGCAGTGGTGGCCGCTCTGGTGGGGGCGTATCCGCCCCGAACAGGCACGCAGCGTGCGCAAACTGCTGGCAGGATTGCCCTTGTGCCAGGTGCACGCTGACGGTGCCTTGTCGGGTTTTCTGGACCGTTTCGAAGCATTGTTGCCGACCTGCAACCTGAATCTGATCCTGGGCGGCGAAGACTTGGGGCCGGCGCGACGCGGATTGATCGAGGGCTGCCAGGACGCGGAACGCTGCCCTTGGCGTGACTCGACACTGGATGATGCGGCTCAGGTCTGTGGCCCTTGTCGGCAGCGGGGCGTACATCGTCTGCTGTGTGCCTTGCCGCAAAATGACGATTCAAGCAAAGGGGTGTTGTTGCTCGATACCCCACAACCGGTCCACGCAAGCTGGCGCCAGTTGCTGGAAGAGGCGGCGCAGGCAGTCGGCGTCACCGTGCGCTTGCGCTGCTACACCCGTGAGCAACAGCGCAAACAGGCTACGTCCCGGCACGGCTCCCTGGCCCGTGAGCTGCACGATTCGGTGGCTCAGCAATTGGGTTACCTGTCGTTCCAGGCGCGTTTGCTGCAGTCGCAGTTGGGCGAGCCTGCGCAGGCTACCGCCGCGTTGCAGGAACTGTGCGGCGGTTTGAGTCAGCTGCAGCGCCAGGTGCGCGAGCTGATCACCAGCGCTCGTCTGACCATGGACGGGCGCTCGCTGCGCCAGGCCCTGGCCGACTCCGTCGCCGAGTTTTCGCGGCGCTGCATCATCGTTTTTGAACTGGACAATCGCCTGGCCGACGATGCCTTGAGCCCGGAAACCGAATTGCAGGTTCTGCAGATCATTCGCGAGGCACTGGCCAACGCGGTACGCCATTCACATGCACGGCATGTGCGCATCGAGTTGCGGCAAAACCAGGACGGTGATGCCTCCGTTTCGGTGGAGGATGACGGCATCGGCCTGAGTCCCGCATCAGGGGAGGACAACCATTTCGGCCTGGCGATTATCCGTGAGCGCGCTGCGAGCATTGGCGCCCGGTTGACCATTGAAGCGATCCGCCCGCATGGGGTACGCGTACACCTTGGCCTTAGCCGCAACCAAGACTTGCCAGAAGGGAGTTTCGATGGACTGCACGACCTTATTACTGATCGATGATCACCCGCTGTTTCGCAAGGGCCTGGCACAGTTGTTCGGCGCCAGTGACGATTTCGAAGTGGTGGGGCAGGCCGCCAGTGGCCGCGAAGGCATCAACCTGGCCGTGAGCCTGGCGCCGCAGCAGGTTCTGCTTGATCTGCACATGCCCGGCTTGAGCGGTTTGCAGGTGCTTGATGAACTGCGTCAGTTGCGCCTCGACTGCCAGGTGGTGGTGCTCACCGCATCGATGGATCGCGCCGAGCTGTTGACAGCCCTGCGCCTGGGCGCCAGTGGTTATGTGCTCAAGGAAACCGAGCCTGATGCGTTGTTGGCTTACATGCGCAATTGCCACAAGGGCGCGATTGTTCTGGATTCAACCCTGATTGCGCTGCTGGCCGATCAGCGTGAGTCGGTGACCCGGCCTGCGCACGATGCGGATCCGCTCGACACCGGCAACCTGACCGAGCGCGAGGGGCAGACCCTGGCCCTGATCGCCGCTGGCATGAGCAATAAACAGATCGGCCGTGAACTGGGCATCAGCGATGGCACGGTCAAAATCTATGTGCGCAATCTGTTGCAGAAGCTCAGCCTGCACTCGCGCCTGGAGCTGGCGGCGTGGGTACACAACGGCGCGTCGGTAAGACACGAGGAGCGTCATTAGATGATGGAACGGCCAGAGGCATTCGTGCAGACACTGCCCTTGCACCTGATGGATCGCTTTCCGGCGGCGTTGCTCGAACTGCGCGATAACGGTCAGATCGCCCACTTCAACCTGGCCTGGGTCGAGCTGATGGATCTGCCGGGTACGGAACGCAACCTCATCGACTATGTGCACCACGAAGACCGTTCGTTGTGGCGTCAGGCCCTGCATGAACTGCGTCGGCGCCCCGAAACCTCCTTCAACCAGCGGCTGCGTTTTGTTCACCCTTCGGGGGAACTGCGCTGGTTCGATGTCAGCCTGAAGCGCGGGCCTCAGGGTTTTTATCTGGTGGCCGGCGACATCACGGCGCACAAGCGGCGCGAGATTGCCTTGCAGGCCAGCCAGCGCAGCAGCATGAGCCTGCTCGACAGCATGCCGGGGTTGATCTATCGCGGCCGCAACAACCGCGACTGGACCATGGAATTCGTCAGTGCCGGTTGCCTGCAACTGACCGGGTATCCACCGGAGCGGCTGGTGGACAACCATGAGTTCACCTACAACAGCCTGATCCTGGCGCAGGATGCCGATTACGTCTGGCGCGAGGTGCAATATGCCTTGTCACGGCAGGAGCCGTTCGAACTCAATTACCGGATTCGCTGTGCCGATCAGTCGATCAAGCATGTCTGGGAAAAGGGTGTCGGGATCTATGCCGACACGCGGGAAGTGCTGGGTATCGAGGGGGCGATTTTCGAGCGCAGGGCTGGCCAGAATCCGGCGCGTTGAATGCAGGGTTTTAGGGGAAGCGCAACGCCGGGCATTGCACTCGGCGTGGTGGTTTTCAGGCGTTGATCAAGACCGTTCTACGCGCACCGGATTGGTATCCGTGGCGTAATCGTCGAAACTTTTTTGCCGGCTGCTTCGGCGTGGCGATCAGGTGCGGGCGATATCGATCCACACTTGTCCGTTGGGGTACTGATAACGCTCCAGGGTTTCAGCGGTCATTTCGATGCTATAGCCCGGGCGCAGGGGAGGGATGTAGCGGCCGCGGCGGATCACAACGGGATCAAGGAAATGCTCGTGCAGGTGGTCGACGTATTCGAGTACACGGTTGTGCAGCGAGGCCGAGACGGCGATGTAGTCGAACAGGGCGATGTTCTGCACATACTCGCATAAACCGACACCACCACCATGGGGGCAGACCGGCACGTCGAACTTGGCGGCCATCAGCAGCACGATCAACACCTCATTGAGACCACCCAAGCGGGCCGCGTCCAGCTGGCAGAAGTCCAGTGCGCCGGCCTGGAACATCTGCTTGAACATCACCCGGTTGTGGCAGTGCTCACCGGTCGCGACGCCGATCGGTGCGATGCGCTGGCGGATGCTTGCATGGCCGAGTATGTCGTCGGGGCTGGTCGGCTCTTCGATCCACAGGGGGTCGAAAGCCGCCAGGCGGCGCATATTGGCGACCGACTCATCGACGCCCCAGACCTGGTTGGCGTCCATCATCAGGCTGCGTTCCCAGCCGATTTCTTCGCGCAGAATAGTGGCGCGGCGGATGTCCTCTTCCAAATCGGCGCCGATTTTTTGCTTGATGTGGGTCCAGCCATCCTCGACCGCGGCTCGGGCCAGTTGGCGCATTTTTTCTTCACTGTAGCCGAGCCAGCCCGGCGCGGTGGTGTAGCCGGGGTAGCCTTCGCGCAGCATTTGCGCCTCGCGCTGGGCTTTGCCCGGCGCCTGGCGGAGCAGCAGGGCGATGGCTTCTTCGGGTGTGAGCACGTCGGTGACGTAGCTGAAGTCCAGGCAGCGCACCAGTTGTTCCGGCGTCATGTCGGCCAACAGCTTCCACACGGGCTTGCCTTCGTGTTTGGCCCATAAGTCCCAGACAGCGTTGACGATGGCAGCAGTGGCCAGGTGTATAACGCCCTTTTCCGGGCCCAGCCAGCGCAGTTGGCTGTCGCCCATTGTGATGTTGTGCCAGAAGGCACCCATGTCGGCAATGATCTCTTCCAGGGTCCAGCCGACCACCATTGGTGCCAGGGATTGCACCGCCGCCACACAGATCTCGTTGCCACGGCCGATGGTGAACGTCAGGCCGTGGCCTTCAACGCCGGTAGGGGCGTCGGTGTGCAGCACGACGTAGGACGCGGAGTAATCCGGTGCGCTATTCATCGCATCGGATCCGTCCAGCGACAGGGAAGTGGGGAACCGGATGTCGCGAACGCTCAGGTGAGTAATTCGAATGCTCATGATGGATTTTTGTTCTTGGTGACCTTAGGAAGACTCGACTGTAGGTCGCCGAGCGATACATGCATAATCACGGTTTCCTAAGTATGTATACCGGATTTGATATGTATGAAAATCCAGAAGTCCCCACGCTCACGCCACGTAACCTCGGCGCCCTGAAAATTTCCAGCCGGCAGATCACCTTGCTCAATGCCCTGGGTGAATTCGGCAACCTGCGCCGGGCGGCCACGGCGATGCACACCACGCAACCGGCCGCCAGCTTGCTGTTGCAGCAACTCGAAGAGCGCCTCGGCGTGCGCCTTTTCGAACGCTTGCCGCGCGGTATGCAGCCGACCCTTTATGGCGAGGTGATGATCCGCTACGCCCAAGGCGCGGTGCATGAGTTCGAGCATGCCCAGGCGCAGATTGCGGAACTGGCGCGCGGGGCCACGGGACTGGTGCGCGTCGGCAGCGTGATGGGGCCGGTGCCCAGTCTGCTGACCAATGCTGTGCTGGCGTACAAACGCGCTCACCCCAAGGTGCGGATTTCCATAGAAGTCGGTACCAGCGATACCTTGCTGCCTGCGTTGCTGCGCGGCGATTTCGATGTGGTGTTGGGGCGCTTGCCGGACCAGAGCGACAGTCAGGACCTGGACATCGAACTGTTCGAAAACGGCGAGCAGATGCGCGTGATTGCCCGGGCGGGTCACCCGTTGGCGGGTTCTTCGCCCTTGCAGTTGGCCGACCTGATCACCTTGACCTGGATTCTGCACCCCATCGGCAGCCCCATGCGCCGTCGAGTGGAAACGGCCCTGCAGACCGGCGGTTTGGTGCAGTCGCTGGACATTGTTGAGACCGCTTCGATCCTGGCGACCACCGCAATGCTGGAGGCTTCGGACATGATCGCGGTGGTGCCCAATGACGTGGCCGAGCATTATGCGCGCTATGGCATGGTCGCTATCCTGCCGGTCGAGCTGCCGATCTCCATGGCCAACATTGGCCTGCTGACCTTGCGCTCGCGGCCAAGGTCGGTGGCGTTGAATACGCTGCTGCAGTATTTGCGGGGGCAATAGCTTTGACTTCGTCTGTTCGGGCGGATGAACTGACAGACACTGCATTCCATCTTTAACGAGGCGCTGACCCGATGCCGTCGGACATTACCCATTCCAGCTTCTGCAATTGGGTGCGTTTCAAGCACCTGGTACTGATCGACACCTTGGCGCGCACGCGCAACATGCACGCCACCGCGATACGGATGAACCTTAGCCAACCAGCCTTGAGCAAGATGCTGCGCGACCTGGAGGAGCAGTTCGGCTTTTCCCTGTTCCAGCGTCTGCCTCGCAGCATGCCGCCCACGGAGCTTGGCGAGTACGTGGTGCGCTATGCACAGGGTGCACTGGCCGATTCACACAAGTTCGTCGACCAGGTCAACCGCCTGCGCAAAGGCGGCCATGGCTTTCTCAAGGTGGGCGGGATTTTCGCGGCAACCTCGGTGGTGCTGCCCGAAGCCATCGTCGCGATCAAGGCGCGCAGCCCTTTGCTGTCGATCGAAGTGGTGGAGCAATCCAGCGATCATTTGCTCGCCATGCTTGAGCAAAACAAGCTCGACCTGATGATTGGCCGCTTTACCGAAGAGCGTTACAGCCAGGTTTTCGACTTCGAGCCCTTGGAGCCCGAGCCCTTCAGCTTGGTGGTCAACCGCAGCCATCCGCTGAACGAGCTGGACTGCACACCGCTTGAAGCGCTGGGCCAGTGGCCGTGGGTGTTGTACCCGGTCGGTACGCCGATTCGCGATCGCCTGGAACTGGCCTTCAAGGCCGCGGGCATCGCCTCTCCGGCTGACAGCGTCGAAACCATCTCCATGCAGATGTTCCTGCAATTGCTGCACTCGGGGCCGTTGATCGCCATGCTGCCCAGATCCATGGTGGCGGCGCAGCTGGACAGCGGCCAGTTCAAAGAGCTGCAGACCCCGCTGCGCCTGGCGCCACTGGAGTACGGCATCATCACCCGCAAGGACGAGCCGCTTACCGGTTCTGCCCGGGAATTCGCCGACATCCTGCTCGATTTCGCGCGCCAACGACGGGAGGAGGAGGGGGCGACTGATTGATTAACGACGGTCAATAAGACAATTCGATAACGCCAGGTTATCGATTGATCGGATCATCTCATTGGGAATGTTCAGGCAGGGTCCATACAGTTATCGCAGATTCGCCCTTCACAGAAAGGGCGACGCCATAACAAGAAGACAGCCGTACTGCCCTGAGAGGTCCCATGCAACTGATTGCCAGAACCCGGACCAGCGACGCTGCCGTGATCCGCCTTAACCCCCTGGATAACGTTCTGATTGCACGCCAGGCCCTGCCTGAAGGCTTGAGCCTGGAAGCCGAAGCAATCACCGTGCGCCAGCCGATTCCCTCCGGGCACAAAGTCGCTAGCCAACGCGTGGAGCAGGGCCAGCCGCTGCGCCGTTATGGGCAAATCATCGGTTTTGCTTCGCAACCCATCGAAGCCGGCGACCACGTGCATGTGCACAACGTGGAGATGGGCGACTTTGCCCGTGACTACGCCTTCGGCGTCGATGCCCACGCCATGCCAGGCACCGAAGCCGTTTTCCAGGGCATCGTGCGTGCCGATGGCCGCGTCGCGACTCGCAACTATGTCGGCATTCTCACTTCGGTGAACTGCTCGGCGACTGTGGCCCGGGCCGTGGCCGATTACTTTCGCCGGGATATCCACCCCGAGGCGCTGGCTGATTTCCCGAACATCGACGGCGTCGTGGCGCTGACTCACGGCGTCGGGTGCGCAGTGGACCCCAGCGGTGAGGCTTTAGGTTTGTTGCGCCGCACGCTCGGTGGCTACGCCGTTCACCCTAACTTTGCGGCAGTGCTGATCATCGGCCTGGGGTGTGAAACCAACCAGATCGAGAGCCTGCTCGAGACTCAGGGTCTGAAGGCCAGCGACCAGTTGCGCGCCTTCACCATCCAAGGCATAGGCGGCACTTCGAAAACCATCGCCAGTGGCATCGAGCAGATAAAGGCATTGCTGCCAAAGGCTAACCAGGTGCAGCGCGAACCGGTCAGCGCTCGCCACTTGATCGTCGGCCTGCAATGCGGTGGCTCGGACGGGTACTCGGGCATCACCGCAAACCCTGCGCTGGGCAATGCCGTTGACCGCCTGGTGGCGGCGGGTGGCACCGCAATTCTCTCGGAAACCCCGGAAATCTATGGCGCCGAGCACCTGCTGACGCGCCGCGCCGTGAGCCGCGAGGTGGGGGAAAAACTCATCGCGCGCATCCACTGGTGGGAAGACTACTGCCAGCGCATGAACGCCGAACTGAACAACAACCCCTCGGCCGGTAACAAGGCCGGTGGCCTGACCACCATCCTGGAGAAATCCCTCGGTGCGGTGGCCAAGGCCGGTTCCAGCAACCTGGTGGATGTGTATCTGTACGCCGAAGCGGTCCGGGCCAAGGGCCTGGTGTTCATGGACACCCCAGGCTACGACCCGGTCTCGGCCACAGGGCAAGTCGCCGGCGGCGCCAACCTGATTGCCTTCACCACGGGCCGGGGTTCGGCCTACGGCTGCGCGCCGACACCTTCGATCAAGCTGGCGACCAACAACCGGGTATTCGAGCACCAGGAAGAAGACATGGACGTGAACTGCGGCGGCATCGCCGACGGTTCCACCAGCATTGAAGAGCGCGGTGCCTTCATCTTCGAACAGATGCTGCGCATCGCTTCGGGCGAGCGCAGCAAGAGCGAACAACACGGTTATGGGCAGAACGAGTTCGTGCCCTGGCAGATCGGTGCCGTGACCTGATTGACAGCCCTGCAACCTTCACGAGGCGAAAAGTACATGCAAGTTTCCGGATACAACTTTATTGCCGGCCAGCGCAGTGCGCTGGGCGACACCCTGGTCTACAGCGTCGACGCCCACACTGGCGAACGACTGCCAGGCGCTTTCCATCAGGCAACTCTGGCGGAGGTCGATACGGCGGTGGCAGCTGCGAGCGCGGCATTTCCGCTGTTTCGCAATTTGCCCGCGGTACGCCGGGCGGAATTTCTTGAAGCCATCGCCGACGAGCTCGACGGCTTGGGCGAGGATTTCATCGCATTGACCTGCCAGGAAACAGCGCTGCCGAGCGCCCGTATTCAGGGTGAGCGCGGTCGTACCAGTGGCCAGATGCGCCTGTTTGCCCAAGTGCTGCGCCGTGGCGATTTCTATGGTGCACGCATCGACCAGGCTCTGCCGACACGCACCCCCATTGCGCGTCCTGACTTGCGTCAGTACCGCATCGGTGTTGGCCCGGTGGCGGTATTTGGCGCCAGCAACTTTCCCCTGGCGTTCTCCACGGCCGGAGGTGATACCGCCGCAGCCCTGGCGGCCGGTTGTCCGGTGGTATTCAAGGCCCATAGCGGTCACATGGCGACAGCCGAGCGGGTCGCCGAAGCGCTGATCCGTGCCGCCGAGCGCACCGGTATGCCGGCCGGCGTGTTCAACATGATCTTTGGTGCCGGCGTCGGTGAGGCGCTGGTCAAGCATCCGGGCATCCAGGCGGTGGGCTTTACTGGCTCGCTAAAAGGCGGCCGTGCCCTGTGCGACATGGCGGCGGCAAGACCGCAACCGATCCCGGTGTTTGCCGAGATGTCGAGCATCAATCCGGTGGTGGTTTTGCCACAGGCCCTGGCCAGCCGCGGCGCTCAGATGGCAAAGGAACTGACTGCCTCGGTGGTGCAGGGCTGTGGCCAGTTCTGCACCAATCCTGGTCTGGTGCTGGGGATTCGCTCACCGGCGTTCAGCACTTTCATTGAGCGCTTGACCGGGCACATGGCCGAGCAGGCGCCACAGACCATGCTCAATGCCGGCACCTTGAATAGCTACGGCAAAGGCTTGCAGGCGTTGCTTGCTCACCCGGGCATCAAACACTTGAGCGGCCTCGCGCAAACGGGCAACCAGGCGCAGCCGCAGCTGTTCGAGGCCGATATCAGCCTGTTGCTGGAACAGGATGAACTGCTGCAGGAAGAGGTCTTCGGCCCTTGCACGGTGGTGGTTCAGGTCACGGATGAAGCACAACTGTTGCGCGCGGTCGAGGCCTTGCGTGGCCAGCTCACGGCCACGCTGCTGGCCGACAACGATGACTTGGCCGCATTTGGTCACCTGTTCGGTGCGTTGGAAGTGAAGGTCGGCCGAGTGCTGCTCAACGGCTACCCGACCGGTGTCGAGGTGTGCGATGCGATGGTCCATGGCGGCCCGTACCCGGCCACTTCCGATGCCCGCGGCACTTCGGTCGGCACTCTGGCGATCGATCGCTTCCTGCGTCCGGTGTGCTACCAGAACGTGCCCGATGCGTTGCTGCCCGATGCCTTGAAGAACGCCAACCCACTGGGCATACAGCGCCTGGTCGATGGCAAGAACAGCACAGCCGCCTTGAATTGATGACGGAACAGCCAGCATGACTGAAGCCAAACACTACGACGTACAAACGCTCACCACGTTCGTCGAGCAACTGTTCGAAAAAGCCGGGGCTGATGCCGAAGTCGCCCAGGTGGTGACCCGGGTACTGCTCGAAGGTGAATTGCTGGGCCATCGCACTCACGGCCTCAACCTGGTGAGCCGCTATATCGGCGGTATGCTGACAGGGCAGGTCAAGGCCAGTGCCCAGTTGCTCGAGCAGGTCTCGGATAGCGGCATTTCGGCTCTGTTCGATGGCCACTATCTGCTCGGTCCTTATTGTGTCAGCCGAGCCCTGGACTGCGCGGCCAAAGGCGCCACGGAGCAGGGCATAGGTATCGCGGTGGTGCGTCGTGCCTCGCACATCGGTTGCCTGGCCGCTTACCTGAAGCCGTTCACTGACCGTGGCCTGGTGGCGATGGTGTATTCCTCGGACCCGTCGGTGGGGCTGGTGTGTGCCCATGGCGGGATCGATCCGATCTACACGCCCAACCCGATTGCCGCTGGCATCCCGACCCGAGGCGAGCCGATCCTGCTGGATGTGAGCATGTCCACCGTAACCCTGGGCCTGATCGGCCAGTGCCGCGATGCCGGCAGCGCACTGCCTCACCCGGTGTTGATGAGCAATGATGGCCGTCTGAGCGACGACCCGACCGACTTCTTCACCACCCCGCCGGGCAGCATCCTGCCCCTGGGCGGTCAGGCCTTTGGCCACAAAGGTTTTGCCCTGGCGATTCTGGTCGAGGCCCTGACCTCGGGATTAGCCGGCCACGGGCGCAAGGACGCCCCGGACCAGTGGGGTGCTTCGGCCACGGCTGTGGTGATTGACCCGCGCTTCTTCGGCGGGCTGGAAGCCTTCACCGACGAAAGTTCGTTCCTGAGCAAGCTGATCCTGGCCAGCCGTCCGGCCGACACCGAGCGCCCGGTGCGTTTGCCTGGCCAGGCCGGTCTGAAGCTGCGCGAGCAAGCCCTGCGCGAAGGCGTGAGCCTGTCGCAGAAGGTGATCGATGATCTCAACCAATGCGCCGGGCAGTTGCAGCTTCCAGCACTTTCTCAATGACTGACAACGACAACAAGAGTGCAGACATGACAAACGAATCAAGAGCACAAGCACCGCTGCAGTTGAGCAACAACGCCGCCGTATTCAATACCGGCAGTTGGGTCGGGCGCGTCTGGCTGCCCGGCCAGGGGCCGGCAGTGGTGCTGGTCAAGGCCGGCGCCGTGCACGATATCAGCGCCCATGTGGCAACCGTCTCGGCCTTGCTTGAAGTGGCTGACCCTGTGGCGTATCTGCGTGCATTACCCTTGACCCAGGCCCTGATCGAGTTGCCTGCGTTGCTGGGCAACAGCGACCCGAGCCTGCGCGACGAAAACTTGCCGTGGCTGCTGGCGCCGATCGACCTGCAAGCCGTTAAGGCTGCTGGCGTGACTTTCGCCGCCAGCCTGCTGGAGCGTGTGGTCGAAGAGCAGGCCAAGGGTGATCCGGCCAAGGCCGATGCGATCCGCGACACCCTGGCCAGCCGCATTGGCGCCGACCTTTCGCAAATCGTCCCAGGCTCGGCCCAGGCCGAAGCCTTGCGCAAGGTACTGGTGGAGCAGGGCTTGTGGTCCCAGTATCTGGAAGTGGGCATCGGCCCGGACGCCGAAATCTTCACCAAGGCCCAGCCAATGTCGGCGGTCGGCCACGGTGCCGACATCGGCATTCACCTCAAGTCGAGCTGGAACAACCCGGAGCCGGAAGTGGTGTTGGCGGTGTCGAGCAACGGTACCGTTCAGGGTGCCATGCTTGGCAACGACGTCAACCTGCGCGACTTCGAAGGGCGCAGCGCCTTGCTGTTGGGCAAAGCCAAGGACAACAACGCATCCACCTCCCTGGGCCCCTTGCTGCGCCTGTTCGACGAGACTTTCAACATGGATGACGTGCGTAACGCGCAAGTGGATTTGCGCGTCGAAGGCCAGGACGGTTTCATCCTTGAAGGCCACAGTTCGATGCGCCAGATCAGTCGCGACCCGCTCGACCTGGTCCAGCAAACCCTGAACGAAAATCACCAATATCCCGATGGCCTGGTGCTGTTTCTCGGTACCCTGTTCGCCCCCAAGCAGGACCGCGACCAGCCGGGCAACGGTTTCACCCACAAGCTGGGCGACATGGTGGCCATCAGCAACGCGCAACTGGGCACCTTGAGCAACCGCGTGACCACCAGCGACCAGGCGCCGCAGTGGAATTTCGGCCTGCGCTCGCTGATCGAGAGCCTGAGTCGGCGTGGCCTGCTCGAGGCGGCAGTGACGGCGCGTCAGCCCTGATTTTTTCGTCATACCCCAAGGATGAGTGTGTCACCGGTTGAAGGAGCACCGGGCATTGAAACCGCTGCAATAACAATAATAAAGGCCATCAGATGAACACACTGAAGAAGTATCAAAGCATCACCGTTGTCTTCCTGCTGTTGATCGGCATCGTCAACTACCTGGACCGTAGTGCGCTGTCGATCGCCAATACCTCGATCCAGAAGGACATGATGATCAGCCCCTCGCAGATGGGCATTCTGTTGTCGGCCTTCTCCATCGCCTATGCCTTTGCGCAGTTGCCGATGGGCCTGATCATCGACCGCCTGGGCAGCAAGATCGCTCTGGGCGCCTCGTTGCTGGCCTGGTCGGTGGCTCAGTCAATGTGCGGCATGGTCAACAGCTTTTCCGGTTTCATGGGCCTACGCGTACTGCTAGGGATTGGCGAGGCACCGATGTTTCCTTCGGCGGCCAAAGCCCTGTCCGAATGGTTCGATGCCAACGAGCGCGGTACTCCGACCGGGATCGTCTGGTCGTCGACGTGCCTGGGCCCATGCCTGGCGCCTCCCTTGCTGACGCTGTTCATGGTCAACTTCGGCTGGCGCGGAATGTTCGTCATTACCGGCGCGATCGGTATCGTTCTGGCCTTGTGCTGGTTGACCTTCTACAAGAGCAAGGCGCGGTACCTGGCCGAGCTCGCGGCTGAAGGCAAGCCCTTGCCAACCGAGAAAAAGCGCCAAGTGCAAGCGGCCACCTCGCAGGCACCGAAGGTCTCCTACTTTGCCGGCTGGCTCGACCTGTTCAAGCACCGCAGCACCTGGGGTGCGGTCCTGGGCTTCATGGGCGTGATCTACATGCTGTGGCTGCACCTGACCTGGCTGCCCGGTTACTTCGAGCGTGAGCATGGCTTGAACCTGTACAAGACCGCATGGCTGGTGTCGCTGGCCTATGGTTTCGGCGCGGTGGGCACCATCGTCGCCGGACGCTTCTGCGACCTGCTGGTGCGCCGTGGCATGAGCATCCTGGCCAGCCGAAAATTCGGCGTGATCACGGGCCTGGTGCTGGCTGCGCTCTTCACCCTGCCGCTGTCGTATGTCACGGGTCTTGCCGGTTGCATCATCCTGCTGTGTCTGGCGCTGTTCAGCATCAACATGGCTAGCGCCACGGCCTGGATGATCGTCAATACCATCGTCGACAGCCGCCGGGTCGCCTCGTTTGGTTCGATCCAGAACTTCGGCGGCTACATCGCCGGTTCCGTCGCGCCGATCGTCACCGGCTTCAGCATCCAGTACTCGGGTTCGTTCAATACCGCGTTCATGATCAGTGCGGTGGTGGCGCTGTGTTCGGCTCTGGCGTACTTCCTGCTGCTCAACGCCCCGATCGGTAATGCCGAGCCTGCACCTGAGCACATCGTTGGTGTGACCGAGTAAGAGCCTTAAGTCATCGGCGGCCGGCGGCACCTGCCCAGGGAGGCTGACGGTCGCGGTGGTTCAACGTATCCGTTGAGGCAGTCGAGCAGCGTTATCTAACTGCCCCTCGAACGGACTGGAGGAGGGCGATGAAGCAATCGTCGCCCGTCCCCCTGTCGCACTGTGTGAATGCGGAGTGGCCACGATATGGCGCTCCACATCTTGACAGCACAAAGAGCGCAAAACCGGCGATTAAAAAATGCAGTAACGGCTGGCGAAGGCATCGTTTGATTGACGACAATCGAGATGCTTTAAGTTCGGAGACGGTTAAGTTCATGACTTATTGCCCCACGCTATACTCGAATAGTTTTCGAAGCAGAGTGGAGTATTGCTGCTGGACCGGAAGTTTCCATCGAGGTCAATCACGATAGTCACTAGGTATTAGTCGCAATCGGATTAACCCACTCCCCTGGCAGTGCAGTCACGTACCCCGCGCACTGGAAGTCAGCACTCAGTTGGCGGAAGCCCATTGGATTCTGGTCGAGAGCAATTACGGAGGGTCTGCCTACGGCGTTTCTTGTCATCCTGACCTGCTGGCTGGCCTGGCTATTCGCGACGTTCGGTCTTCATGCGCCGGCAAATCCTACGGTCATTGGGGGCATGCTTATCTGCGCCTTGTCGATTGCTGCTGCGATGATTCTGGTGGTCGATATGGCTCATCCTTACATTGGTGTCATCCATGTTTCGGATGTCCCGTCGCGGACTGCGCTTATGCATATCGGTAAGTAGTTTTTTGTGTGATCGAGCGGTGGCCATTTGGATTGAGGTGCGCGCGCAGAGGCTAAAGCCACGTATTCACCACTCTGCGATCCAGCTCCTCCCAATCCGCCATGCCCAACACTCGTGTGGTGTTCAATCCGCGCAAATAGCCGCGCAACTGATTGGCGGTGGCCCGTACAAGCTCCGGGTCGGGCGCGTTTTCGCTCAACAGTACGGTTTCGTATTGGGTCAGGTACTCGGCCACCCGGTCTCGGAAATCGGGCAAAACGGCGTCACGGATCAGGTCAAATGTTCTCAAGGAGAGATCCTCATCAATCTTTTCTGGTTGTGATTGAGTGTGCATGCGTCTGCACGGCGCGCAACTATCGCTAGAAGTAATAGTGACCATTACGAAACGCAAGTTCTGCTTTGTCGGCAGTAGGCGGAAAATCACCTCCATCGAACACGCGGCTCAAAAAATTTGCGTGATCAAGACATTGACCCGATGGCAATGACGACGTTCGACGCAGTTCCGTTGCTTGTTGAACCGAACCTTTTATTTTCAGGATGAGACCGATGCGCCCTTTTTTCGTGCCTGCCATGGCGTTTGCCTCTTTGCTGCTCGTCGGTTGTGCCTCCGCGCCGAACGATCCGACCCTGACCTTGCAGACCAGCAAGACCCCGGCCCAATACGCTGACTGCGTCATACCGAAATTGCAGGGCAGTGCGTTGAACCCGACTGTCTCGCAGACCCAGCGCAGCTACCGGATCGTGGTGCCGAGCAAGGTCTCGGCGGACAACGTGCTGGAAGCCTACAAGGCCGGGAACGGCGGCAAGGTGTTCATCTACGAGCGACATTTGCTGGCCTCGAACTTCCTGCCTTCGAGTTTTGAACGCGCCGCGCAGGATTGCATCTGACCCTGGCCCGTAAACGCTTCTCACAGCGCTCCTTTGGTTGGCCGCAACCAACCAATTTTCGCCCCGCACCGCATTCGGTGGCGGGGCTTTTTTTCGTCGGCGAAGGTAACAAGTAGCGAATAACTCGTTGTTGGTCCCTTAGTTGGCACTAAGCGAATAAAACTATTGATAAAAACTCCCATAAGCATTAAACGGAAAGCTCGCCGGCAAATTGCTAGCAATCAGTAAGTGAGTATCGCCGGTTTTTGGCTCAGGGAGCGCTGATGAGTGTTCGTCCATTGACTGACTCCCCGTGGCAATCGAACGATTGCGACGAAGTCGTCTCTCAACTTAAAGGGATCTTGGATACTGTCGGCATGGCCTGCGCCGGCAACCAGGACACGATTGAGCATTTGCTGGACTCGGCGCGCAACTGGGCCCATACCACCGCGTGGGTGGTTTACCGCGCCGGTGAACAACTGCATTTGGTCGGACAGGGCGACGCCCTGGAGCAGTGGCCGTCAATCGTTGCCAATGATGAGTTTGAAGCCTTTTGCCTGACCCGGCGCTTGCACCGCTGGCCGACCGGTCGAGGCGAATGTGTGCTGGGTTGGTTACTCGCGCCAGTCGATGATGCCGCGGACCCGACGCTCGCCGAGTTTGCCCAGCGCCTGGGCATTGAGGTTCAGACCAATACCTTGGCCCGTGCGCAGATTACTCAGCGTGTGCTGTATGAAATTACCTACCTGGCCAGTTCGACCCGCGACCGCTCAGTGTTTCTGGTGGGGGTCCACCGGCTGCTGGCCAGCCTGATAGACGCCGAGAACTTCTACCTCGCGCTGTATGACCCGCACAGTGGCAAGATTGACTACCCGTATTACGTTGACATCATCGACGTTGATGCCCTGGAGTCCGAGAACTACGAATACCTGGACCGTTCGCACCTGTCGTTGACCGGCCAGGTGTTGACCACTGGCCAGCCGTTGCTGATCGACGCCGCCGGCATTCTCGCGGCCCAGGCTGAGGGGCGTTTCTACTGCGTGGGTGATCGTCCCGAGTTCTGGATGGGCGCACCGTTGAAAAACGCCTCGGATGAGGTGTTCGGCATGCTGGCGATGCAGGTCTACGACGTGTCTCGTACCTACAGCGCTGAAGACCGCGCGCTGTTTCTGGTGGTGGCCCGCCACGTGGCCATGGCGCTGGACCGGATTCTGCACCGAGCGGACCTGGAAGAGACGGTGATGCGTCGCACCCTGGAGCTTTCGGCACTCAACGACGCATTGAGGCAGGAAGTGGCAGACCGGGAACGCGCCGAACATCTGCAGAGTGCGCTGTTCCAGATTGCTGAACTGTCGAGCCAGCCTGGCGACATGGCTGAGTTGTTTCAAACCTTGCATGGCATCGTCGGTGATCTGCTGTTCGCGCAGAACTTCTATATTGCGCTGTTCGACGACGCGACCGGTGAAGTGACTTTTCCGTATTACATCGATGAGCGGCAGACGACCCGCCCGGAGGCACGGCGTGGACGCCGGGGCTTGACCGAGTACGTTATCCGTCAGCGTCGACCTTGCCTGATTGATGCAGGCGAAGCTGACCGATTGTCTGCGCACGGTGAAATCGCAATGGCCCATGAATCTGTCAAAGCCTATTCCTGGCTGGGCATTCCATTGTTCGATGGCGATGTAGTGCGTGGCGTGCTGGCGGTGCAAAGCTATACCTCGCAGGTGCGCTATACCCTGCGTGACCAGGAATTGCTGACGTTCGTGTCGCGGCACATCGACACCGCGTTGTCGCGACGCACCGCCGCCGAAGCGATCCATGCTGCCAACCTCATGCTGGAAGCCCGGGTGCAGAACCGCACTCGCGAGCTCGATCACGCCAATGCCAAGTTGCAACACGAAAACTCCCATGATGCGCTGACCGGGCTACCGAATCGCACCTACCTGCAACAGCGCCTCAATCTGGCCTGGTCGCAGTTCGGCAGCGCAGGCGGGCACCTGGCGGTGATGTTCATCGACCTCGACCGTTTCAAGATGGTCAACGACAGCCTTGGCCACCATTTTGGTGACCTGCTGTTGAGGCAGGCCGCCCACCGTCTGCGTGGTTGTCTGCGCGACACCGACATGCTGGCGCGCCTGGGGGGCGATGAGTTTTCGGTGCTCGCTCCTGAGGCACCGCTGGACGTGGTGATCGACATCGCCGAACGGATCCTGGTGGCGTTTGACCTGCCGTTTGTCATCAATGGCCATCAGGTTTTTTCGTCCTGCAGTATCGGCATTGTCAGCGCCGACAGTCAGTTCCATCACGAGCCAGCCGACTTGTTGCGTGATGCCGATGCGGCGATGTACCGGGTCAAGAGTGCCGGGCGCGACAGCTACGCGGTGTTCAACCAGGAAGTGCGCCGTGAAGTCTCGGACCAGGTCGAGCGTGAAGGTGCCTTGCGCAATGCGCTCAAACGCACTGACGAACTGCTGCCGTATTTCCAGCCGATTGTCAGCGTCGAAACCGGCGAATTGTTGGCCCTTGAAGCGCTGATCCGCTGGCATCAGCCGGGCGGCCGGGTGATCGCGCCGGGCGAGTTTTTGCCGGATGTCGAGGGCTTGCGCCTGATCGGTCGACTGGATCTGTACATGCTCACCAGCATTGCAGTGATCCTCGCACAACCCCGGCACGCCAATTGGCCGCCGGTGCACGTCAATTGCTCCAGCTACAGCATGACGCGCCCGGACTTCGCCAGTGATGTGCTCGCACTGTTGGCGCGGCACGGGGTCGCGCCGTCGCGGATCTGCCTGGAGTTGACCGAAGGTGCGCTGGTGGCTGAGCCAGCCATTGCCCGACTGACCATGCAGCAATTGGCCGACAACGGCATGTCGGTGGTGCTCGATGACTTCGGCGCCGGGTTTTCATCCCTGAGCTATGTGCATCAATACCGGTTCAGCGGCCTGAAGATCGACAAGTCGTTCATCCTCGAACTGACCACCAGCCCCCGCAGTCGCGCGATCGTCCGGGCGATTGTGCGGATGGCCGAATCGCTGGACCTGAGTGTGGTGGCTGAAGGTGTCGAGGATGCAGCGACCCTGGACCTGCTGCGCGAAATCGGCGCAGGGCAGGCCCAGGGTTATTATTTTGCCAAGCCGATGGGGTTGGAGGCGTTGTTGGCGAGCTCGCTGGTTGGTTGCCAGGGTTTATGACGGATCGCCCCGTCAGTCGATGCGCGGGTGCTGTTGCACCAGAGTTTCGCGCTTGGCCTCCAGCGCGGCGATCTGCGCGTCGATGTCTTCGATCTTCTGTTCAATATTATCTTCATGCTCCTGCAGCAGTTCCCGCGCTTCCTCAAGGTCGGACGCCGCCGGGGCTGCACCATGCAAGGGTTTGTTGGCGGTTTCTTTCATGGTAATGCCGGTCACCAGGCCCACCACGGCAATCACCATCAGGTAGTACGCCGGCATGTACAGGTTGTTGGTGCTTTCCACCAGCCAGGCCACCAAGGTTGGAGTCAGGCCCGCGATCAGCACCGAGACGTTGAAGGCACTGGCCAGGGCGCTGTAGCGGATGTGGGTGGGGAACATGGCCGGAAGGGTCGAGGCCATCACGCCGATAAAGAAGTTGAGCACCACGGCAATGATCAGCAGGCCCGAAAATATCAGCCCGAGCTTGCCGCTGTTGATCAGCATGAAGGCAGGAATGGCCAGGCAGAACAGCGCGATGCTGCCGAAGAGGATAAAGGGCCGGCGGCCAATTTTGTCGCTGATAAAGCCGATCAGGGGCTGTACGAACAACATGCCGACCATGATCGCGATGATGATCAACACACCGTGATTTTCGCTGTAGTGCAAGTTGTGCGACAGGTAGCTCGGCATGTAGGTGAGCAGCATGTAGTAGGTGACGTTGGTCACAGCCACCACGCCGATGCAAGTCATCAGGCTGCGCCAGTGCTGGGTGGCGACTTCCTTGAAGGACACTTTCGGGCCTCTTGCCAAGCCTTCGCGGTCGCCTTGTTCGAGTTTTTCGACATGTTGCTGGAAGGCCGGGGTCTCTTCGAGTGCGTTACGCAAGTAGAGTCCGATTATGCCAAGGGGCAGGGCGAGGAAAAACGGCAGGCGCCAGCCCCACGCCTGGAACTGCTCTTCGCCTATAACGGCAGAAATCAGCACCACCAGGCCTGCGCCGAGTACAAACCCTGCGATTGAGCCGAAGTCCAGCCAGCTCCCGAGAAAGCCGCGCTTGCGGTCCGGGGCATACTCGGCGACGAAGATCGAGGCGCCGGTGTATTCGCCGCCTACCGAAAAGCCCTGGGCCATCTTGGCCAGCAACAGCAGGATAGGGGCCCAGATGCCGATTGAGTCATAGGACGGAATCAGTCCGATGGCGAAGGTGCTCAGGGACATGATCACGATGGTGGCCGCCAGGACTTTCTGCCGGCCATATTTGTCGCCCAATGCGCCGAAGAACAAACCACCCAGGGGGCGGATCAGGAAGGGCACCGAAAAGGTCGCCAGCGCGGCGATCATCTGCACGCTGGGGGACGCGTCGGGAAAGAACACCTTGCCGAGCACATAGGCGACAAAGCCATAGACGCCGAAGTCGAACCATTCCATGGCATTGCCCAGTGCGGCGGCCGTAATCGCCTTGCGCATCTTGGCGTCGTCGACAATGGTGATGTCGTCCAATCCGATGGGATTGACGGTTTTCTTGCTTGATTTCATGAGAATTACTCTGTCCCTGAACCCTCTCGATGCCATTGATTTAATGGCGCGCGCTCTTTGGTTCAGATACATGAGGACACTGAATAATTCAGCACCCTCCGTTTTTTTTGTTAAATCACCGCTGCACTGGGGTCGCTGAGTTGATCGCTACTCAGTGAATCGCGTTGCATTGAGTGCAGGTTTTTTTCGATGGTTTCGCAGAGGTTTTCCATTTGGATCTGGTGTTCGCTGTCGCGAAACGGGCTTTGCAGGTCAGTGCCGATGCGTTCGATGGCCAGCAGCATGAAGCCCACCACTGTCGAGGCCAGCGGGGTAAACCAGCCCAGGGATTCTACTAGCCCCACCGGCACAATCAGGCAGAACAGCGAAATGAACAGCCGTGGAAAATAGACGTAAGGGTAGGGCAGCGGCGTATTGGCAATCCGCTCCATGCCGCCCTGGCTGTTTGACAGATCAACCAGAGTCGACTCCAGCCGCGCCAGGCGAATGCTGTCCAGGCGCCCGGCCTTGTATTCCCGGGCCAGCAGAGCCGCGGAACCGTTGAGGATATCGTTGGCAAAATTATTGGTGGTGCCGCTGCGTGCAAACTCCCCGGCGGGAATAAACGCCTGTACTTCGAGCGGGCACGGCTGGCCCCTGAGATGCGCCGCCAGGCAATTTACGTACGCCACGTGACGGCGCAGCAGGGTTGACTTCATCGGATTGACCTCATTACCCGGATCATCCAGCAACGTCAGTACTTGCCGCGCAAAGCTACGGGAGTTATTGACCATCGCCCCCCACAACGTGCGCGCTTCCCACCAGCGATTATAGGCACTGCTGTTGCGAAAACTGATCAGCACCACCAACGCCGAACCGAGCAAGGTCAGAGGCATCAGCGGCAGATTGATCTTGCTGTTGAGAAACAGCATGAAGTCCACGGTGACGGCTATATCCCAGAGCAGCAACCAGAACAGGGCCCAGCCCACATAGCCCATGGTCTTGATGATCAGGCGGTATTTTTTGATGATGGCAGCTTTCAAACGGCGACCTCGCGGTCAAGGGTGAGCATTGATGCCCTAGTTCGGACGGCGTTTGCGGGATAAAGGTTCGGTGGGGGCTGCGATCAATGATCCGAGCGGTGTAACCTTGCCCGCTCGCTTACCAAGATAAGAAAAATAATCAGGAGTCATTGATGCAACCGATCCGTCTCGGTCTGGTGGGCTACGGCAAGATTGCTCAGGATCAACACGTCCCCGCTATTAATGCCAATCCCGCGTTCCAGTTGGTGTCTGTCGCCACGCAAGGGCAGCCCTGCGCCGGGGTAGAGAACTTTCAGTCCCTGAGCGAGCTGCTCGAAAACGGCCCGTACGTCGATGCGATTGCGTTTTGCACACCACCGCAAGGACGATTCGCTCTGGTGCAACAAGCGCTGGCCGCTGGCAAACACGTGCTGGTAGAAAAACCGCCGTGCGCCACGTTGGGTGAAGCGATGGCGTTGGTGATTCAGGTTGGGGAGCAAGGCGTCAGCGGGTTGTTCGCCTGGCATTCACGTTACGCGCCCGGCATCGAAGCGGCCCGTGACTGGCTGGCCAGCCGCACCTTGCAAAGCGTACAGATCGACTGGAAGGAAGACGTGCGCAAGTGGCACCCCGGCCAGGCATGGATCTGGCAACCCGGAGGCCTGGGCGTCTTCGATCCCGGCATCAATGCCTTGTCGATAGCCACCCATCTGCTGGCGCTGCCGCTGTTTGTCGAGTCTGCCGAACTGCGAGTCCCCAGCAACTGCCAGTCGCCGATTGCCGCGTCCATCAAGATGTCTGACGCGCGCCACCTCGATGTTCGCGCGGAGTTCGATTTCGATCACGGTCATGAGGAACTCTGGAGCATCGAGATTCGTTGCACTGAAGGCATCTTGCGACTGGACAACGGTGGCGCACTGTTGAGTATTGACGGCGTGCGCCAATCCGTATCGGAGGAGGGCGAGTACGCGGCGGTGTATCGGCATTTTCAACAGCTGATTGGCGACAAGGCCAGTGACCTGGACCTCCAGCCGCTGCGACTGGTCGCCGACAGCTTTTTTGTCGGCAGTCGGGCGTCGGTTGAGCCGTTCTTCGATTAGCTCGCCGAGCGGCGATCAGGCTATTTTCAGGGATGATTTGGTGATGAAATTTGTACACCGCATGAAGGCGTGCAACGCCTGCAAAGTACGTCGAGGACGTACGGGTCGAAGCGGCCTGTCGGCAAATAGAGCTGGGAAGGCGGTCGATGGAAGAGGTTGCGCGCCGATGCGTCTACCACAGTGTCGACGGGCTAAGAAAAGCCTTCGTGCGACGCATGGGGGTGAGTCCAAAGGAGTACGCGCAACGCTTCGCGCCAGTTAAGGAGCCCGCTTAGACATTGGCCAGTAGAATCTAAACGCTGCTCAGCACTTATGTGACTTGTCATGGTCAATAAATCCCGCAGGACCGTCAACGGTCGTACCGCTCGGAGCCGACCGGATCCGCATCGGCATTTTGATCAAGGACAGTGAACGCATGCTCGCCGCAAGATAATCAGCAACCGCCGCCACCTGGTTCCGTGAATCGGGACTCGCCGTACGTTTACCCCTCAATCCAATTCGAAGATTAAAAGCATGCACCTACGCAAAATTGCAGTTGGGCTGTCGGCCCTTGTTTTGCTCTCGACCGGGGCAGAAGCCCGCAGTCTGCTGGATCTCCTTAAGCCGCCCACCCAGCATCAGGAACAAGCGTCCCACTCGGGCTCGATCAGCCAGAACGCGGCGCTGGACCTCTATTCAAACAAGCAGAAGCAGGCATCGTTCGACGGCTGTGCAGATCTGTTCCCGGCAACCAAACCGATCAACATGGCCACTGTGCCCGCAACCATGAAACCCCTGGCCCTGTGTTCCGACAACTTCGCGGTGCTGTACTCGCAAACCAGCAAGACGCCGTTGGTAGTGGTCGAACGCCTTAATGCCGCCCAGCTGAAAGATGCCAAAGGGGAGGAGCGCACCAACCAGTTCTACCCGGACCCACGCATCCCCAAGAGTGGGCGGGCAGAGTTGAGCGACTACCGTAGCCAACATCCGGCCGTGGACCGTGGCCATCAATCCCCGGCAGCCGATGCACCGAACCCTAATGCAATGGCCCAATCCTTTGCGCTGTCGAACATGGTGCCGCAAGACCCCACCAACAACCGGAAGATCTGGAGTAAGGTCGAGGCGGATGTCAGAAAATTTGCCAAGCGAGCCGATGGCAATGTTTTTGTCTTTACCGGCCCGCTCTTTGACTCAGGCCACACCACCATCGGCGACAACAAGGTCTGGGTGCCGACCCGTCTGTTCAAGCTGGTTTACGACGCATCGTCCAAGCGTGCCTGGGCCTACGTACTGCCCAACGCTGAAACCCGTATCGAGAGACCGATGGATTATGACGCTTTCGTGAAGAGTACCGGGCTCAACTTGCTGGGGAATCTACCGGTCACAGGTTCCGTAGGGCGCTCTTGATGGTTTGATGAATTGCACCTCAAAGGCTGGATGCAACCGATGGGGTGCTTCATTCACGGATAGGGCCGAGCGAGTAGAAAAACGTGGTTTTCGCGTCCCAAAGAGGTCTCTACAAATGAACGACCAACCTGAACTTTCCCTTCGTTTAATCTCCGCGCCAGATGGCACTTTTAAACACCGCCATATTGATACACCGTCGCACTCCAATACTGGCTGCCGTTACGTTTTTGGCGAACCCATCCATCGGCCACCAGTTGTTTGGCGATCATTCGATTCATAAAGCCATGACCGAGCAGCAGAACCGGTCCTTCGTTGGCAAGGGACTGAAGTCGTCGAGCTGCCGTGCTGGCGCGCATCCTCGCAGTTCCGGCGGATTCGACGCTGCGTGAGTAACCGCACAACCATAAGACTCGAAGGATAAATGCCCAGGTAAACGACGATAGCCGTGGCAGTTTCCAGTGACCATAAGGCAGTTGCGCTTCACAGAAAAGCGCGTCGACAAGGGCGGGCTTCAGGCCAAGAGCCTGGACGGAGGTCAGCGCACGAGGCGCGCTGCTTGAGACAATCACCTTGGCGGTTGCGGCGAGCTGCATGCTGGCATCCGGGACGGGTTGGTTGGTAATTTCGGACCGGTTGTATTGCTCGATCCAGTCTTTCATATCGAGCGCTGACATTTTGTCGGTTGCGACCAGTTTTGGCTGGCCGTGACGCATCAGGATTATTTTCCTACTCACTGTATGTTTACGTCCTTGTTCAGGTGTGCGGTCAATGTGGAAGGAGTGCGGTTCCGGGAACTTAAGGTTTGACTCTCAAACCAATCGTGATCGCGGTACCACGCCACCGTGTCGGTGATTGTCAGCTCTAGTGGCCGGAAACTCAGGCCAAGCTCTTGTTCACTCTTGCTGTGGTTGAAACAGGTGCGGTCCTTCTCTCGTACCAACAGGCGCAACGTGGCCATGCTCAGCAGAATGGGCTTGCTGGTAATACGCGCATACATCTCCTGCACAGCCGCCAACGTGTATAGAAAGGGGAGCGGTAGTTGTCGAACGGGTGTCTTGACGCCCGCTATACGTCCAAGCATAGGCACCAGCTCACGCATTGTCATATGCCGGCCCGCCGCGAGATAGCGCTCACCTCGCCGCCCATGTTTGGCTGCGGCAATCTGCGCCAATGCCACATCGCGGGCATCGACAACGGAGAAACTACCGGGGATCAGTCCGGGCAGTTTGCCGAGCACGACATCGTTAACCAACTGTCCCGAGGAGGTGGGGCCCATGTCGGCTGGGCCCCACATCCAGCCAGGCAGGACCATGCAGGCATGCATCTCGGGATGGACCTCCAGGAACGACAAGACGACACGGTCGGCGAGAATCTTGCTACGGTAGTAGTCATCCGCATCGGCGTCGGCCCGCAGACATGTCTCATCGATGGACGTGCCAGGTGCGCCGTCGAGCACGGCAATGGAAGACGTATGGATGAACCGTCGTATACCGGCGCGGTAGGCCTGGTTTAGCAGGCGCCGCGTACCAGACACATTAATCTTTTCGAGTTCCTTCCAGTGGCTGCCGCCCTTGTAGTTGTCGCGAAAGAACGCCGCGGTGTGAAACACCGTATCGCAGCCTTGCAGCGACGCTGCGAATGCGTCGACATCGGCCATGTCCCCAACGACCAGTTCCACACCCGGAAAATTGTTGAACTGCTGTTCACCTTTGGCTCTTGAACGGACCAGGGCTTTGACCGCGTAGCCACGAGCGACCAATTCACGCACCAGGTTGTTGCCCAACAAGCCGGTTGCGCCAGTAACGAATGCGCTGTGCATGGCTCAACCCTCAGCTGGATAGGCTAACGGCATCAGCACCGCACTGTCGAAGAAGGCCTCTTCACGGATGGCCAGCCCGTCTCTGAAGGTGAAGTGTGCGGCGTAGTACGCGGTAATATGGCGTCCATGAGGTGGAATCACCCGGCCTGGCAGCACCAAGGGTGCGGCGAATGTGCCGGTCAGGAAGGCAGTCAGCGCCAAACGATCGTTACCGACGGCGAATGGGCTGAAAATCACTTGGGCATCGGGGAGCGCTTCGAGCAATGCGATCTCTCGTTTGCGCATGGCTTCGCGACCGGTTTGTATGCCCATGCTATCGAGGTAGATGAAGTCTTCGCAAACCAGCGCAAGCATCGCCTCCACATCACGGCGATTGAAGGCACTGGCGGCGCGTTCCGCATAGTCGTTGGGGCCAGTAGTCATACAGTCCATTCCATTCGTCTTCGAGGGCTTGTAGATATACCTTTGAGGCCTCTCCCGAAAAACAGCGACTACTGCATAATGGATTTGCACATATGCAGACCAGGGAGGATATGAAGCATGGCGTTGCAAGCAAATTGGGACGATCTTCGTCTGTTGTTGGCAGTCTCGCGGCGTGGCAGCTTTCTTCAAGCTGGCCAGATGCTGGGTATTGCGGCGTCTACTGTGTCCCGCCGGTTGACCCAACTTGAGAGCGCCCTGGGCGAGCTACTCGTCGAGCGGGGCGTTGAAGGATGCTGGTTGACCTCGCGCGGCCAATCCCTCGTGGAAGTTGCCCTAGCGGCGGAGGCGGGCTTGAGGCGTCAAACCGTTGCTGGTATGTCCGGGCTACACACAGAGCTATTTGGCAGTGTCCTGGTCAGTGCAGGAGAGGGATTTTCGTCTTGCGTGCTGGAGGCTGCGAGTCGCTTCACCTCTCTTCACCCGCGTTGCTCGGTGGAGTTGATGGCAACAGCCGACTTTCACAAGATTGTCCGCGGCGTGGCAGACATTGCTGTACGCACAGCTCATCTAGGCGAACCGTCGCTGATTTATCGACCAATAGGCAGGCTCGCTTACGGTGTCTTCGCCGATGCAGGTTATCTGAAACGGTATCCAGGGGTGACTCCGGCCACGGCGGTTAATATTGCCTTGCTTCCTCCGCTGGACATGTTGCCGCAAATGCGTGCGGCAAAGGCCGCGGGTCTGGAACGCGCGCAGATCAGCGTGAACTCGTTCGCGGTTCAGCTCGAATCGGTGAGGCGAGGAATGGGTGTGGCAGTACTGCCCCGTATTCTGGCGAAGGACCTGATCGAGTTGTTCCCGGATCTCCAACTTCCAGATATGGAAGTCTATCTGGTGACCCGGCCTCAGGCATTGAAACAGGCTCACATTAAATGTTTTTTTGCCATCCTGGAGCAGGTGCTGCTCGAAGCCCTTTCCATAGAAAATGTGGAAGGTTACCTCTTGGGGGGCGACCTGAAATGGGTGCATGGGGGCGCTAGCCAAAATAATTGAGATTGGTTCAGTCATGACATCAGCTAACGAAGTTACCAATGAAACCATGACCGGCAGAGATCGACCCAAAACAGTTATACGTAAGCGCTTTATTAGGAGCATCGCCCAAACCCCATCCTCTCCCCGTGTCGCTTTCAGAAATCGGGATGAGGGTGTGAGTTAATTCAGCGATGCGTCCTGGTTTTTTATGAGCGCGAACCACGTCGTAGCGAGGTGTGACCAGGCACGGACACCACAGTGTTCGTGCCGCATGTGTGCATTCGCCGCCAAGTCGTCCATGCGTAGCGCATGGCGAAAGTTAAGTTTCAGCCAGGCAAGCGTCTTGGCGATGTGTTGGCTCCGATCTCTTCCTTGAACAGCGGCGCGAGTGTTTCAAGCAGCTCAGGCTCGCTGAGTAGTCCGACCAAACGCCCCAGTGCAAGCGGCTCGACAGTTGATGCTAAGTCAGAATGTCGACGCGAGCAGTGCGGGAGGGTTGGTGGGGTATGAAAGCTCGTCGCAGTTCAGTCGAGAATATAGCCGCCTGTTCGGAGAGCCGCCGCAGCGGGACATAAAACGCATGCGCTTTCAGTAAATAGGTTACAGCTGTGAATAGTGATCTGCTCATAGACAAAGGAGTGAGCGCGTCAAAAAAATTCAAAGTGTTTAGCAGACCCTCTGAAGCGTTTGAATCTGGTTTTTTTCGTCTGGATTTGCACCTCTTGTCGGCGCCCATGAACCTGCGTCGAATCCAGTTGACCCATCAGAAATAGCTCAGGGATTGCATTGCTATGAATTCAATGAACAGGCCATTGAGGTTCGGCATTGAAGAGGAATACTTCATCACTGATCTGGACACTCGACACATGTGCGAGCAGCCTCCCGGCGCGTCGATTGAAGCGTGCAAGCGGGTGATGGGCGATTGTTTTGCTTATGAGATGTTCCAGGGGCAAATCGAAGTGGCTTCCCCCATTTTCACCAGCATTGCGCAAGCAGAGGAGTACCTTGTAACGGCTCGAAAAAGGTTGCGGTGCGCACTTGAATATTTTGGCCTGGGGCTGCTCTGCGCCGGGAGCCACCCTCTGGCCGACTGGCGTACGCAACAGGCCACTGGGCAAGATCATTTTCTTCAACTGTTTGAAGACTACCAGTGCGTAGCTCGGCGTAGCCTGTTATCCGGTTTGCACGTGCATGTTGAAATTGCGAGTCATCTGGATCGCATTCAAGTGATGAACGAAGTCTTGCCGTGGATGCCGTTGCTGCTGGCACTCAGTAGCTCCTCGCCATTTTGGGACGGCGCCGACAGCGGCTTTATGAGTTACCGGCAGACGGCGTGTGACGAGTGGCCGAGGATGGGCATACCGGAGTTCTTCGAGGATGAAGCTGCCTATGCCGCCTATGTCGCATTGTTGATCCGTACCGGTACGATCAAACAGGCCAGCGAATGCTGGTGGGGAGTGCGGCCTGCTGCGCAGTATCCGACCCTGGAATTGCGCATGACCGATGCCTGCCCACGCCTGGAAGATGCCCTGTGCATTGCCTCGTTATTTCGACTACTGGTCGCCTACGCCATGGATCAACCTCGGCCGGGATCAGCCTACTCGCAAGCGTCCCAATGGATTCTCAAGGAAAATCGCTGGCGGGCAAAACGATTTGGTATCCATGCGGCGTTCATCGTTGAAGGTTACGACCGGCCATTCTCTGCCGAGCAGTGGCTGTTCCTGGCGGAACAGATGCTGGGTGACACAGTGCGGAAAATGCGCGTGGAAAACGTCTTTTCTCAAGCTCGCCGAATCCTGCGGGAAGGAACCAGTGCAGAGCGGCAGAGGAACGTCTTCAAACGAACCGTACGCGGCGGAGAGAGTGTTCCTGCAGCGCTATCTCAAGTCGTGGACGAATTGCTGATGGAAACGGCGCAATAGCCTTGTAGCAGCAGGCTTCGCCAGCTGCTACAGGATTGCGGGTTTCTTAACTGACCGCGCTGACCTCAACCACCGCTGACTTTCCAGTGTTTGACATCGTCGGCGAAGACCATCTGCTGCATCTCATGAGCGATGCCGTAGGCCAGGGATTCGTGGGCTGCGATGACTTTCTCTTCCGCTGAAAGGCAATGGAAAATATCGAGTTTGGTTTCTGCCTCAGCGGTTTCGAGGTTAAAAATCTGTACATAGCGGGCGAGGTCGTTGTCGAGGCTCGACAGGTACTCGCGCAAGCGTTGATGGTCGACCGATTTTTGACTGAAGTACCAGTTCATGGGGTGAATCAGGAAGCGAGCATGCGGCGACGTGATGCGTCGGCTTGCCGCTAAAAACATGATAATGCCCATCGATTCGATGTTGCCCGCATTAATCGCGCACAGCGGCACCGGCAATGACTTCAGAAAGGTATAGAGCGTGAAGCCGAAATTGGTGCTGCCACCACACGTGGACAGGTTCAACAGCAGCGACGTGGCACCTTGATCGATGGCTTCAAGACAACAATCCCTGAAGCGCTCGGTCGTTCCCTGATCGATCTGGCAGTGAAAATGGACGATGTGTTCGGTCATCGACTGACCTCCCATGCACGACGTTCGCAGGATTCAAAAGCCTTTATAACCTGGTAAAAATCTGAACTCTTTTGAAAAATAATCCAATCGCAGGGTGATCGGCGGTGACTGTGCCGCCAGTCGCTCAGGGCAGATTTTCCGGGAACTATCTTGCCCATTCCGCCCGTCCCGAGAGGGGCATTTTCGTTCAAACTTTCGATTTTTCCTGACCTCGTAATTGTAGGCGAGCACACGCGCTCGTCTTTGAGAAAGAAAGAGGTGAACAAAAATGGCTAACACCGAAAACAACAACCCCGGAAACTTTGGCAATGACCGGGACAAAGCCTCAGAAGCCGGCAAGAAAGGCGGGGAGGCATCAAGCGGTAATTTTGCCAACGATCCACAACGGGCTTCTGAGGCTGGCCAAAAAGGTGGCATGGCTTCAGGCGGACAGCAGTCAAAAGATGCTGACCGTATGTCCGGCGGTGGTCAGGGCGCAGGACGCGGAGGCAGCTTTACCGACGACAGCGACAAAGCCTCGCAGCCGGGCCAGAAAGGTGGCCAGGCTTCGGGCGGTCGGCAATCCACCGATGCGGATAAGTCGACCAGCGGCGGCCAGGGAAGTGGTCGCGGCGGTAACTTTGCCGACGACAGAGATAAAGCCTCTGAAGCAGGGCGAAAAGGAGGTGAACAAGGCCCTGGTAGCGGACGTAAATCCTGATGAGGTGTGATTCACATCAAGCCCCGTGTTTTTTCGGGGCTTGATTTTTATCTCTGGGTGTACACAGCAGATGTGCTGTCAGAGTCAATTCGCGCGCATCAGAATGGCTTGCGCGCGTCCAATGACCGGCGCATCGACCATTTGCCCATCCAGTACAAAAACGCCGTCACCTGAGCTGGCGGCTTCGATAATGCGTTGCGCCCAGAGAAGTTCTTCAGGGCTGGGTTTTAACGCCTGATGGATGATCGGCACTTGGCTCGGATGGATGCACAGCGCGCCACCAAAGCCCATGTCGCGGGCAAATTGAATGGCATTGTGCAGGCTTGTGGTGTCCTCGATTGAGGGGAAAACACCGTCCAGCGCCGGGGCCAGGCCGGCAACCCGAGTGCTGAGCAATACGGCGTAGCGGGCGTGGCTGAGAACCTCTTCGGCGGCACGGCTGCCTATAGTCAGATGCAGGTCCAGGCCCAGATCGAGGCTGCCGAACGATAACCGCTCAACGCCATTGGCGCTGGCAATCTCATTGAGTGCAGCCAAGCCCTTGGCGCTTTCGATGATTGGCCAGATGGGCTTTTCGGTGGCAGCAGCCGTGAGTACTTGCCCCGCGCTTTCTGCTTTGGGCAGCAAGACTCCGATCACGCCGGCATGGCGTCGGCAAAGCTCCAGATCCGCCGCGTGTGCCCAGTGATCCGGGGCATTCACTCGAACCAGAATCTGCGCATCAGGGTTTTCACTCAAGAAGCGCTCAAGGTTATCCCTGGCCTGTTCCTTGAGGTTTTCTTGCACGGCATCTTCCAGATCGACAATCACCTGGTCCGCGCCGCTGGCGAGGGCTTTGGGGATGCGCTCTGGACGAGTGGCCGGCACAAACAGGGCGGAGCGAACGATCGATGCACTCATGGTGTTTCTCCCTCACTGAATTCGATTTCACCGATTTGTGCGGTGCCGTCCTGATTGCCAGCCCAGACCTGCGCCTTGCCGCTATCGATCAAGCGTCCGCCGACCTCGAAGGGTTGGGGCGAAATCAGCGGTCGGAGCCCACGGAAGGTGAAACGCTCCAATCGTGCGGTCGGGTGCGCTCTGGTAAAAGCACGTAAGTTCAGTGTGGCGATCAGAGGGCCATGCACCACCAGCCCCGGATAGCCTTCGGTCTCGGTGACGTAGGGCCAGTCGTAGTGAATCCGATGCCCATTGAAGGTGACCGCGGAATAGCGGAACAGCAGGGTGGAGGAGGGTTCGACCTGGTCTTGCCATTGGCCTTCAGGAATCGCTTCGGTTCCGCTCAGTTTGGGCGCAGCGGGCTCTCGGTAGACGATGTCCTGCTCGTCCAGAAGTGCGCGCTGGCCGTCCTGGAAATACTCATGACGTACCGTGACAAACAGCAACGACCCGGTCCGACCGAGTTTCTCTTCGACATTGAGAATGGTCGATACACAGGTCACCTCCGCCTCTACTTTCAGAGGCTGGTAGAACTCAATTCGACTGCCGGCCCACATGCGATTGCGGTTGTGGGCCGGTGGCAGGAAGCCGCCGAGCGCCGGATGACCATCCGGGCCCAGTTCGCTGGCCGCAACCGGTTCTTGAAAGAATGCCCAATGCCACAGCGGCGGGAGTGGTTCGCCGGGCTGCGGCGCCACTTCGCTCAACGTCGCGGCAATTCGCTTAACCAGGTTGAAGCTGATTCGGTCCTGGCTTTCCTGGCTGCGGCCAATCCAGGCTGAAAAATCGGAAATGCTCATATCCATCGCTCCTGTCGGTCAGTGATCAGGCCAGGGCGGCCATTTCGGGTATGGCTTCAAACAGATCCGCCACCAGGCCGTAATCGGCCACCTGGAAGATCGGCGCTTCTTCGTCCTTGTTGATCGCAACGATCACTTTGGAGTCTTTCATGCCGGCCAGGTGCTGGATCGCGCCGGAGATACCGACGGCGATGTACAGCTGTGGAGCAACGATCTTGCCGGTCTGACCGACCTGCATGTCGTTGGGTACAAAACCGGCGTCGACCGCGGCGCGGGAAGCACCGACAGCAGCGCCCAGCTTGTCAGCCAGGGCGTACAGGTGTTTGAAGTTGTCGCCGTTCTGCATGCCACGGCCGCCGGAAA
>NZ_RCZA01000002.1 GCF_006438925.1 Pseudomonas mandelii
GGCTGTAGCCCTTGCCCAGTTCGGCGACCAGTGGAGCGACGTTTTCCGGCAGCTGATGCGCGTAAGCGGCATTGTCAGCGTTCAGGACTTTGCTCACACCAGCGATTTTCGCCGCGGCTTCAGCCACGACGCCAGCGCCTTGGCCTGCAACCAGCACGTGGATGTCACCACCGATTTTGACGGCGGCAGCCACGGTGTTCAGCGTGGCCGGGGCCAGCACTTTGTTGTCGTGTTCAGCAATAACCAAGATAGTCATTTAGATTACCTTCGCTTCGTTTTTCAGTTTCTCGACCAGTTCAGCCACCGACTTGACCTTGATACCCGCGCTGCGTGCAGCTGGCGCTTCGACTTTCACGGTCTTGTTGGTGGAGGCGGTGGAAACGCCCAAAGCGTCCGGAGTCAGCACTTCGAGAGGCTTCTTCTTGGCTTTCATGATGTTTGGCAGGGACGCGTAACGCGGCTCGTTCAAACGCAGGTCAGTGGTGACGATGGCCGGCAGTTTCAGGGAAACCGTCTGCGCGCCGCCGTCGACTTCGCGAGTCACGGCAACGGTGTCGCCGCTGATTTCGACTTTGGACGCGAAGGTGCCCTGACCATAGCCGCTCAATGCCGCAAGCATCTGGCCAGTCTGGTTGTTGTCGCTGTCGATGGCTTGTTTACCAAGGATCACCAGCTGAGGCTGTTCCTTGTCGACAACAGCCTTGAGCAGCTTGGCAACGGCCAGCGAAGTCAGGTCTTCAGCGGATTCGACGAGGATGGCGCGGTCGGCACCCAGAGCCAGCGCGGTGCGCAGTTGCTCTTGAGCGGTGGACGGGCCGACGGAGACGACGACGATTTCAGTCGCAACACCTTTCTCTTTCAGGCGTACGGCTTCTTCCACTGCGATTTCGCAGAACGGGTTCATCGACATCTTGACGTTGGCGAGGTCGACGCCGGAATTGTCCGCCTTGACGCGAACCTTGACGTTGTAATCCACAACGCGTTTGACAGCTACAAGAACCTTCATGGATTCCTCGTTACTCTCCGGTGAAAAGAAAGTCGCCTAGGCGAACCTGGCGGTTTGATGCTCATCGGCGCAAGGGCACCTCTAAAAACGCTGGCAAAGGTGTCAAGTGACAAGCGCTCACGATGAAGATGACCGTTCGTCAGTGGTGACTGACGAGTCATTCATTATCGCGACGTGTAAACTGCGCGCCAGAACCTGCGCTGCGCATCACCTTGTACTGCCATCGCCCTGTCTTTAGAGGTGCTCTTGAAACCTACAGTCAGCCTACGGCGAGCGCAAAACCGACCGTATCTTGACCGGAACACCTATTCCGGTCAATACGGCAAAATGGCCAGTCATAAGCCGCGTGACTTTGATTTCTCTGGCTTTGAGCCGATTCAAACAAACGTTTGTATTGGACGCTAGGAGTGGTGTAGATATAATGCGCCACCTTAGAGAGAAAGGTGGCTCATCGATTGTCCTCTTCCTGCATTACGCAGGGATTCATGGATGCGACACCAAACCTCCAATTAGAAAAAAAACTGTTGAGCCTTGAGTAGGAGATAACCTGTGGAACGCGAATACATGGAATTCGACGTGGTCATCGTCGGTGCCGGCCCCGCGGGTCTTTCCGCCGCCTGCCGCTTGAAGCAGAAGGCTGCTGAAGCCGGTAAGGAAATCAGCGTCTGCGTGGTCGAAAAAGGCTCCGAAGTCGGTGCTCACATCCTGTCCGGCGCCGTGTTCGAACCACGCGCCCTGAACGAATTGTTCCCTGACTGGAAAGAACTCGGCGCCCCGCTGAATACGCCAGTCACCCGCGATGACATCTTCGTTCTCAAGAACGCTGACAGCGCGCAGAAGATTCCTGACCTCTTTGTGCCCAAGACCATGCACAACGAAGGCAACTACATCATATCCCTGGGCAACCTGTGCCGCTGGCTGGCCCAGCAGGCCGAGAACCTGGGCGTTGAAATCTACCCAGGCTTCGCCGCACAGGAAGCACTGTTCGACGAAAACGGCGTGGTTCGCGGGATCATCACCGGCGATCTGGGCGTTGACCGCGAAGGCAACCCGAAAGAAGGCCTGTACACCCCAGGCATGGAACTGCGTGGCAAGTACACGCTGTTCGCCGAAGGTTGCCGCGGCCATATCGGCAAGCAACTGATCAAGCGCTTCAACCTCGACAGCGATGCCGACGCCCAGCACTACGGCATCGGCCTGAAAGAAATCTGGGAAATCGACCCGGCCAAGCATCAACCAGGTCTGGTGGTCCACACCGCCGGTTGGCCGCTGGATATCATGGGCACCGAGAACACCGGTGGCTCGTTCCTCTATCACCTGGAAAACAACCAGGTCGTAGTCGGTCTGATCGTCGACCTGTCCTACAGCAACACTTACCTGTCGCCGTTCGACGAGTTCCAGCGCCTCAAGCATCACCCGGTACTCAAACAGTACCTGGAAGGCGGCAAGCGCATCAGCTACGGCGCTCGCGCCATCTGCAAAGGCGGCCTGAACTCGCTGCCGAAAATGGTCTTCAAGGGCGGCGCGCTGATCGGTTGCGACCTCGGCACCCTGAACTTCGCCAAGATCAAAGGCAGCCACACCGCCATGAAGTCCGGCATGCTCGCCGCTGAATCCGTGGCCGAAGCGCTGTTCGCTGAAAAGGACGGCACCGAAGAGCTGACCACTTACGTCGACGCGTTCAAGAAGAGCTGGCTCTACGACGAACTGTTCGCCAGCCGCAACTTCAGCCCGGCGATCCACAAGTTCGGCGCCATCGTCGGCGGCGGTTTCAACTGGCTCGACCAGAACATCTTCGGCGGCAAACTGCCGTTCACCTTGCACGATACCAAGCCGGATTACGCTTGCCTCAAGCTTGCGGCCGACTGCAAGAAGATCGACTACCCGAAACCGGACGGCAAGATCAGCTTCGACAAACTCAGCTCGGTGTTCATCTCGGGTACTAACCACGAAGAAGAACAGCCCTGCCACCTGAAGCTGACCGATCCGAGCATCCCGATCGCCAAGAACCTCCCCCTGTACGATGAGCCTGCCCAACGTTACTGCCCGGCCGGCGTGTACGAAGTGGTGACCATGGAAGACGGTGAGAAGCGCTTCCAGATCAACGCCCAGAACTGCGTTCACTGCAAGACCTGCGACATCAAGGACCCTGCACAGAACATCACCTGGGTGGCGCCGGAAGGTTCTGGCGGCCCGACTTACCCGAACATGTAAGTCGAATGCCCGAACATCAAGGCTCCCGAACGGGGGCCTTTTTGTTGCCCGAAATCCAGAACTCACCCCAATCCCCTGTGGGAGCGAGCCTGCTCGCGATAGCGGTTTATCATCCGGTATAGATGTCGACTGACACACTGCTATCGCGAGCAGGCTCGCTCCCACAAGGGACATCGCCGTGTCAGGCAGCGCGTTCGTCACCGGGACTACGCTCAAAGTAGCGCTTGTACTCGCGACTGAACTGCGACGTGCTCTGATACCCCACTCGATGCGCCACCTGTGCCACGCCCAAACCTTCGGCCACCAGCAACGTCTGCGCCTTCAGCAAGCGCAAGCGCTTCAAGTACTGCACGGGCGATAACAGCGTGCTGCGTTTGAAATGCTCATGAAAGGTCGACGCACTCATGTTCGCGCAACTGGCCAGGGTTTCGACGTTCAGCGGCTCGGTGTAATGCGCATGCAGATGGCTGAGCGACGCCGCGATCCGGGCGAATTGCCCCTGTTGCTCGACCAGCGCCCGCAGCACATCGGCTTGCGGCCCGCGCAAGGCGACGAACAACAACTCGCGCAATCGAGCCTGCCCCATAACCTGGCATTCCAGCGGATCGTGCAGGCAACGCAGCAGCCGTTCAACACAACCACGCATCGCATCGTCAAGCACCGCCGAGGTCATGGACTCTGGCGTTTGCGCCGCAATACTACGCCCCGGCGCCAGCCCCATGGCCAAGACCAACTCACCGAGCAACACCCGGTCAATGGCGATGGAAACGCCCAGCATCGGGCCATCGGGGGCTGAAAACGTCTCGCATTCGAACGGCACCGGCAATGCCTGAATCAAATAATGCCCGGCGCCGTACTCCAGCGTACGCGGCCCCAGATACGCCAACTTGCTGCCCTGGGCGATGATGACCAGACTCGGCTCGTAAATCTGCGGGCCGCGAGCCACATCACAACTGGCCCGCAAAACCTGCACGCCCGGCAATGCCGTAGGCGCGAAACCGTCACGCGTGGTCAGCGGCTGGATCAGCGAAACCAGCGTGGCATTGGCATCGAGATGACGGGTCAACAACATGAGGAGCTCTTCACAGAAAAAGTCGCAGAAATCGGGATGAAAGCATCATCGCAGGTCTGATGGCCAATGCGACCCATTGAAGGCTGATGCCGGAGGATTAGGCATGACACCCGGAGGAATCGCCATGGCCGGTGGCCGGTACGGCGCCCAGAATGCGCCACCTCACCCGTCACAGCTTTTTGCGAGGTTCATCATGTACACCGCCATCGGATACGCCGCCCAGTCGGCCACCACTCCCCTCGCCCCCGTGAAATTCGAGCGCCGCAGCCCACGTGCTGACGACGTTGCGATCGATATTCTCTACTGCGGCGTCTGCCATTCCGACATCCATCAGGCACGCAACGAGTGGGGCATTGCCGTTTACCCACTAATGCCCGGCCACGAGATCGTAGGCAAAGTTACCGCCGTCGGTGCGAACGTCACCCAACATAAAGTCGGCGATCTGGTCGGCGTCGGCTGCATGGTCGATTCGTGCCGCAGCTGCGAAGCCTGCCAATCGAACCTCGAGCAATACTGCCTCGAAGGTCCGACCATGACCTACGCCACCCTGGACCGCGTCGATGGCAGCAACACCATGGGCGGCTACTCCGACAGCATCGTGGTCAGCGAACATTTCGTTGTGCGCATTCCCGAGAAACTCGACCCGGCCAGCGCCGCGCCAATCCTCTGCGCCGGTATCACCACCTACTCGCCACTCAAGCACTACGGCGTGAAGGCGGGCGACAAGGTCGGGATTCTCGGCATGGGCGGCCTCGGCCACATGGGCATCAAGTTCGCCAAGGCGATGGGCGCTGAAGTCACGCTGTTCACCCGCTCGGCGAGCAAGGCTGAAGAAGGTCGTCGCCAAGGCGCGGACCACGTGATCGTGTCCACCGATGCCGAACAGATGAAGGCTGCCGCAGGACATTTCGACTTCCTGCTGGACACCATTCCGGTGCAGCACGACCTCAATCCCTACCTCGATACGCTACGTTTCGACGGCGTGCACATTCTGGTGGGATTGATCGAACCAGTCGATCCACCGGTCCACGCCGGCAAACTGGTGATGAGCCGTCGCGTATTGGCCGGCTCGCTGATCGGCGGCATCGCAGAAACCCAGGAAGTGCTGGATTTCTGTGCCGAGCACAACATCACCTGCGACATTGAAATGCTGAACATCCATCAGATCAACGAAGCGTTCGCCCGCATGATCGCCGGCGACGTGAAGTACCGTTTCGTGATCGACATGGCAACGCTGAAGGTCTAAACCTTAGCGCCAAGCTCCGCCGAAAGCCGAGCCGTGACCCCTTTGATCAGGGGAATCAGCTCGGCCATTTTCTCCAGCGGCATATACGGCACGGTGCTGGCGATACTGATGCCGGCAACGATGCGTTTGCTGGCATCACGGATCGGCGCCGCCACACAGCGGATCGACGGTTCGTTATCTTCCAGATCGAACGCATAACCGCCCGCCACATACTCGACCATGCGCTGCTGAAACTGCTCCCATGACTGCTCCGGGTGCTGTGGCCAGAACTGATTTTTCCCACCCGTCGGCAAGCTGACTTCGTACAGCCGCTGCCATTCTTCCTGCGTGTCATCGAGCATCAGCGCCTTGCCGATCCCGGTGCGCGCCAACGGCATGCGATGGCCAACCCGCGAACGCATTTCCGGGCCATTGCGTCCCGGATTCTTGTGCAGGTACAGCACTTCGTCGCCTTCACGAATCGCCAGGTGAATGGTGTCGCCGGTCAACGCCGACAACTCATCCAGATACGGCCCGGCCAATGTGACCAGCGGCAATTCTTCACGCGCCTGGAAGCCCAGCTCGATCAACTTCGGCCCCAACAGATAACCGACTTGCGGCACCACCCGCAGATAACGCTCGTCCACCAGGCAACTGGCCAGACGATGAGTGGTGCTGCGCGTGGTGCCGATCAGCCGGGCGATCTCCTTGAGATCGCGGGCACCACTGGCCACGGCCTGAACCACACCCAATCCACGAAGCAGTGTCTGGGTGCCGGTCGGTGCGGCGTCCTTGGCGATTTTGGGGGCGTCTTCCTGCATATCCAGCCTTTACCGTTGAGCGAGTGAACGGGCGGCATTATGGTCGCCCGAATGCCGCGACTACAACTTGATACGCTCGACTTTGCCGACCAGCAAGATGTAGGAAAGCGCGCCGATCAACGCCAGAACCGAGATATAGGTGATCGCGGGAGCGAACGAATCACCGGTAGCAAGGAAACCGATGACAATCGGCGTGGTAATCGCCGACAGGTTGCCGATGAAGTTGAACACCCCACCGGTCAACCCGAGCAATCGCGCCGGGGCCAACGTTGACACCAGCGACCAGGTGATCGAAGCCAGCCCGTTGCCGAAGAACGCCAACGCGAGGAAGGCAATCACCAGCGGTGTCGACTCGACGAAGTTGGCGCCGATGATCGAAGTGGAAATCAGCAGGCCGCCAATGATCGGCAACTTGCGGGCAAAACCCACGGTGTAGCCGCGGCGGATCAGCCAGTCGGAGAAGAACCCCGAACAGAGCACACCGACGAAGGCGGCGAGAAACGGCAGCGACGCCAACAGGCCGGACTTGATGAAGTCCATACCGCGATATTTCACCAGGTAGGTCGGGAACCACGTCAGAAAAAACCACAACGTCGAGTTGAGACAGAACTGGCCGAGGTAGATACCCCATAACTTACGTTTGGTCAGAACGATGCCCAGGTCGATCCAGCTGAATTTGGCTTTGACTTTGGCTTGTTCAGCCTGGATATCCACCAGCCCGCCACCTTCGCGGATCAGCTCGATTTCGGCGTCATTGGCACCTTTGAAATCCCGTGGCTCGCGATACACCGCGTACCAGATCACTGCCCAGAGAATGCCCACCGCACCGGTGCTGACAAACACCATGTGCCAGCCATATTGATGCTGCAGCCAGGCCAATACCGGCGTCAGGAACGCCAGACCGACGAATTGCCCGGAGGTATAGAAACCAATGGCCGTGGCGCGTTCGCGCTCAGGAAACCAAGTGGTGACCACACGGCTGTTGATCGGGTACGCCGGCGCTTCCAGTGCACCGACTGCCATACGCAACACGAACAGTGCGATGAAGCTGCCGGCGAAGCCGAGCATGACGGTGGCGATCGACCATAACAGCAGCGCGACGCTGTAAAGAATCCGCGGCGGAACCCGATCCACCAGCCAGCCGCCGGGGATTTGCATGGCCGCGTAGGTCCAGCCGAATGCCGAGAAAATCAGCCCGACGTGAATCGGGTCGATGCCCAGTTCGCTGGTGAGTGCCGGGGCGGCGATAGACAGGTTGCTGCGGTCCAGGTAGTTGATCACCACGGTGATAAACAGCAGCACCATGATGAAAAAACGCTTGCGACTGGGCGTCACCAACGACGCCTGCCCGGTGAGGGTTTGCGGTTGCATGGGGAATGCCTCTTCTTATGTTTATTGAGGTCGATGTGAAATCGGGGTTTGCCGCAAATCTCCCTGTCCATGGAGATCAAACTGTGGGAGCCAGCCTGCTGGCGATAGCGGTGTGTCAGTCACCAAGAATGCTGGGGGTGCCGACCAAATCGCCAGCAGGCTGGCTCCCACAGGGATTTGCGGTGGGTCAGGGAGAACTCACCACTCAGCAAAACTGCCATCGGCATGGCGCCAGATCGGGTTACGCCAGCGATGGCCGACGGCCGCGCGTTCGATGACGTATTCCTCGTTGATCTCGATCCCCAGGCCCGGGCCATTCGGGATTTTCACGAAGCCTTTGTCGTAGTCGAACACCCGCGGATCCTTGACGTAATCCAGCAGGTCATTGCTCTCGTTGTAATGAATGCCCAGGCTCTGCTCCTGGATGAACGCGTTGTAGCAAACCGCATCCAGCTGCAAACACGCCGCCAGTGCAATCGGGCCCAACGGGCAATGCAGCGCCAGCGCCACGTCGTAGGCTTCGGCCATGTTGGCGATTTTGCGGGTTTCGGTGATACCGCCGGCGTGAGACGCGTCCGGCTGGATGATGTCGACGTAACCTTCGCTGAGCACACGCTTGAAATCCCAGCGCGAGAACAGCCGCTCACCGAGGGCAATCGGGGTGCTGGTCAGCGGCGCCAACTCTTTCAGCGCTTCGTAGTTTTCGCTGAGTACCGGCTCTTCGATGAACATCAGCTTGTAAGGATCAAGTTCCTTCATCAGCACCTTGGCCATGGGCTTGTGCACCCGGCCATGGAAGTCCACGCCGATGCCAACGTTCGGGCCCACCGCATCGCGTACGGCGGCGACGTTGGCCAGGGCCAGGTCGACTTTCTCGAAGGAATCGAGGAATTGCAGCTCTTCGGTACCATTCATTTTCACCGCCGTGAAACCACGCTCGACGGCTTCCTTCGCAGCGCGAGCGGTGTCCGCCGGCCGGTCGCCGCCGATCCACGAATAGACGCGAATCCTGTCCCGTACCTGACCGCCCAGCAGATCGCTGACCGACACACCCAGGGCCTTGCCCTTGATGTCCCACAACGCCTGATCAATACCGGCCAGCGCACTCATGTGGATCGCGCCGCCACGGTAGAAGCCGCCGCGGTAAAGCACGGTCCAGATGTCCTCAATGTTGCGTGGGTCTTTGCCGATCAGGTAGTCGGACAATTCTTCAACGGCGGCGGCGACAGTGTGAGCGCGGCCTTCGACTACGGGTTCGCCCCAGCCGGTCACGCCTTCGTCGGTTTCGACCTTGAGGAAGCACCAGCGCGGCGGAACGATGAAGGTGGTCAGTTTGGTGATTTTCATCTTTTGCTCTCTTTTTATAAGTGCAGCTCTTATAGATGCAGCGCGCTCGGCGCCAAAAAGTCTTAACGCAGAGCGTTCCATGCAGCGACATATGCCTTGGCGTTTACCGCCACTTCCTCTGGCGTCATGCCCGGTTTGAACAAGCCGGAACCGAGGCCGAAGCCTTTGACGCCCGCGTCGATAAACACCTGCATGTTGTCCGGCGTGATCCCGCCGACCGGCGCCAGAATCGTTCCCGCTGGCAGTACCGCGAGCCAGGCTTTGACGACTGCCGGGCCCATCTGCTCGGCCGGGAACATCTTCAGCACGTCCGCCCCTTCGGCCAATGCCGCAAAGGCTTCAGTCGGTGTCGCCACACCCGGCGACAGGAACAACCCCGCCGCTTTCGCTGCGCGCAACACCTTGGCATCGCTGTGCGGCATGACGATCACCTGACCGCCCGCCGCTTTCACTTGCTCGACCTGCCCCGGCGTCAACACCGTGCCCGCACCGATCAGGCAATCGGCGGGCAAAGTACTGCGCAGGATGCGGATACTTTCGTACGGTTCAGGGGAATTGAGCGGCACTTCGATGACGCGAAATCCGGCGGCGTAAAGGACTTCGCCAATGGCTGCCGCTTCTTGCGGGCGCAGGCCACGCAAAATCGCGATCAGACCGTTTTGCGCCAATGCTTGCTTGAGCATGTCAGACCTCCAGTCAGGTTTAACGGGATGGGTTGGGTGTGATCAATCCGGCGGCAACCGCCAGCTGCCACAAGCCACGTTCGGTGGCCTGCTCGGCCAGGGTCACCCGGGCAAAACCACAGGCGTCGAGCGCCCGGCTGTAGCGGGCACAGAGCTGGGCATTACCGATGAGGATGATCGAAGGCAGATGAACGCTGTTGCGTCGGCGTCGCTGAACAGTCGCCAACGCTGACAGTTCATGGCCGATCAACAGACCGGATAAGTAATCCGGTTGAGCAGTGGCGCTGAGTTCGCCAGTCAACCCGAGGCTGCGGGCACTGAACAATGTCGACAACGGCCCGATCTCGCCGTCCACCGACAGGGCCACCTGCACACCACGATCAAAGGCTTGGCCATCGAAGGACGCGCCCTTTTGCTGGGTGCGCCCCAGAATGCTGTGCTCGCGGAGCACGGCGAAGACTTCGCCAGTCATGAAGGTATCGAACTGCACGATGCAGCCGTCGGCCACTTCCACCCATTTCGAATGACTGCCCGGCAGGCCGATCAACAGATCACCACCCGCCTCGGCCGGTAGATTCTGCAGCACGCCGAGCACTTGGGTTTCTTCGCCGCGCATCACGTTTGGCAAACGAGACCGCTGAATCACGCCCGGCACGATGTGCACATCGACACCGCGAAGACTGCGAACCGTTTGTAGGGAGATTCCGAGATTGGCGACGTTCGCCGGCGTATCGCGGTAAGCCGCTTCACGCCAACCTTGTGCGCTGCCAACCATGCCGCACGCAATCACCGGCAAATCGAGCTGCGCGTCGAGCCAGTCACCGCAGGCCTCATCGAAGGCCAGTTCAAAACCGTCGGTACATTCCTGACCCGCGATCATTCGCGGCGTCCTGGGCAGCTGCATGATCCCCGACGATAGCGAACGCTGTTCGAGCACCTGGCCACCCGCGGCGAGTTTGTAAGCACGTAATGAGGTTGTCCCCCAATCGAGCGCGATCAATTGCGCCAGCATCGCTTCACCTGTTTTGTTTATTGGCAGTGAGTGAGCTGGACTATAAACCCGGACGCAGCAAAATCTCAATATATAAATATCATTCCCATATATTGGGATATAGTTAAAAAAAGATCGCAGCCTTCGGCAGCTCCTACGGATAGGTGTGGAGCTGCCGAAGGCTGCGATCTTTAATAGACGCCGGTTGCGATCAGCCTTCGGCAAACTCCCTCAACACCGCCCCGTCCATCCGATACCGCACCCACTCTTCCTGCGGCTGCGCACCCAACGACTTGTAGAACTCGATCGCCGGTTTGTTCCAGTCCAGCACGCTCCACTCAAATCGACCGCAGTCATTGGCGCAGGCGATTTTCGCCAGGTGACGCAGCAAGGTTTTACCCGCGCCGCCACCGCGTTGTTGGGGGGTGATGTAGAGGTCTTCGAGGTACAGGCAGTTGCTGCCGAGCCACGTGGAATAACTGAAGAAGAACACCGCAAAGCCGATTGGCGAGCCATCGCGCAGGCAGATCAGCCCGTGAGCGGTGGCGCCTTCGTTGAACAGGCTGCGCTCGATGTCGGCGACGCTGGCGATGACTTCGTGGCGGGCACGTTCGTAGTCGGCCAGTTCGGTGATGAACCCGAGGATTTGCGGTGCATCGCTCGGGGTCGCCGGGCGGATCTCGATCGTCATGGACGTGCCTTCGTCAAAAGTTGAAAACGCCATACTAAGTCGGCAAGCGGCGCTCGTCACACTGGAAATTCAAAGCTGATCCATGGAGCATGTGTAGCAGCTGGCGAAGCCTGCGTTCGGCTGCTACAGGGCTAGGTCGCGGCAAAAGACGTTTTTACTTAACAGGATGTTTATGAACACTGATGCTTTCGCGCCACTGCAATTCCTCGCTGCGCAACTGCTGCCCCACGCGCTTGAGCCGTCGGAAGATGGTGCCCATGATCTGTCGCACTTGCAGCGGGTCTGGCACAACGTGCGTACGCTTCACAGTGAAGAGGGTGGCGATCTTGAGGTGCTGCTGGCGGCGGTGCTCTTGCACGATTGCGTGGCGGTAGAAAAGAACTCGCCACTGCGTTCTCAGGCGTCACGACTGGCGGCCAAAAAGGCATCGATCACGCTGGCGGGCCTGGCCTGGCCAGACGCAAGAATCAGCGCGGTTGCCCATGCCATCGAAGCACACAGTTTTTCCGCTAACATCGCGCCAACCACGCTCGAAGCCAAAATTTTGCAGGACGCCGACCGCCTCGATTCCCTCGGCATGCTCGGCGTGGCGCGCACCTTTTACATCGCCGGACGTATGGGTAGCGCGTTGTACGACCCGCAGGACCCTGAGGCGAAGGCACGGGAATACGATGACAAACGTTTTTGCCTCGACCATTTCCAGACCAAGCTGCTGCACCTGGCGGACGGATTCAAAACGACCACCGGCCAACGTCTGGCGCGGATTCGTCACGAGCGCCTGAAGGGGTTCATGGAGCTGTTCAAGGAAGAAATAGGCGTCTGCTAAAGGCTTTACTCCGGCCAACACTAACCCTGAAATCGATAACCTCAGACCTAACATCGACGCCTTGCGTGATAGATAGATGAAGCTCTCTTCTATCGGGTCAAGGAACCGCGTCATGCCTAGCGCAACACCCCAAGTCTCAAGCAGGTTGTTCGGCCTGTTTTGCCTGGCCAGCTATTTGCTGTCGCTGTCCTATGGCTCGACCTTTTTGCTGTCGTTGTTGATCGGTTCCCGCGGCGGTAACGAGCACGATGCCGGCAGTGTGATTTCGGCGGCGATGCTCAGTACGTTTGCAGCGGTGATCGTCTCCGGGCACTTGTCCGATTTGCTCGGCGCGGCGCGCTCGATTGCGCTGTTCGGCGTCTTGCTGGTGGCCGCCAGCCTGGGCTTCGCCTTGGCGCCAGGCTTCGGCAATTTGCTGTTGTTTTTCGGGCTATTGCTGGGGCTGGGTTGGGGCGTGTTCTACACCCTCGGGCCGATCATCGTGGCGAGTCTGGTAACGCCTGCCCAACGCGCGAAATACTTTGCGCTGTTGTCGGGCAGCATGATGACCGGGATCGGCAGCGGTCCCTTGTTAGGCCGCGCTGCCAGTGCCCTCGGGTATCCGATCACCGCGGCGTTTTACCTCGCGGCGCTGGCCAGCCTGATCGGCGTGTTGCTGTTCTGGCGGTTGGATTCGCAGCTGAAAAAAGCGCCGGCCCACTCGGCGGCGGTGTCGCGAATTTCCTGGTGTGCAGCGGCGCAAGTGCTGTCGTCCAGAGCGGTGTTTCCGATCATCATGGTCGGGCTTGGCGGTTGTGTTTTCGGCGGTCTGTCGAGTTTTCAAACCAGCTACGCGGCGGCGCGTTCACTCGACTATTCACTGTTCTTCCTCGGCTTCATGAGCGCAGCGATCAGCAGCCGCATGCTGATCGCCGGTTTCGTGGTCAAGCGCGACCCGTTCTGGGCGTCCTGCCTGCTGTCGGGCTTGATGATGGGCTCAATCCTGATGTTCGGGTTTGTCGTCGACGACGGGTTCAGCTACGTGCTGGCGGCGGTGATGCTCGGGGTCGGTTACGGGCTGACCTATTCGGTGATCAACGGCCTGGCGGCCAACGAGGCGCCAAACGGCACCACCGCGCAATCCTTGCTGCTGTTCAGCCTGTCCTACTTTATCGGTGTGTTTGGCTTTCCGTTGCTGGCCGGGAAAATCATCGTGGAACAGGGGATGGCGACGCTGTTGCTCACGGTATTGGCGGTTGCTGTACTGAATTGGCTGATCAGCGTCGGCCGGCTAGTCTGGCGCCGAGCCGTTACCCGCAAAACGTTGCAGCAGGCCTAGACCGTTCGTCGTTCATCAGGCACCAATCCAAATCGGGGGCGGACCAACCCAGATAAGGACTCTAATTAAATGGACCTATCCACATCCATGAAGAGGTAACCATGAACGTCGATAAAAACCTTGAGAAAGAAGTCCTGACCCGTCTGCTGCATGCCCATCCAAGCGGCATGGGCAAAGAGGTCCTGGACAATTACCGGGGGGAGAAAGTCGTGGCCAGCACCCTCGCCACGCTGCAGGATCGTGGATTGATCCAGCATGGTCATGTGATCTGCAACGAGGCCGGTGAGCACTCGTTGAACTTGCCGATCAAACTCAATGCCGCAGGGGTTGAGGCGGCGCGCAAGCTGGACGTCTAATAACGGATGTAGGAGCTGGCGAAGCCTGCGATCTTTTGATCTTCAAGCATTCAAAGCAAAAGATCGCAGCCTACAGCAGCTCCTACGAGCAGCAGGAGAAATCCCATGCCTCGTGGAAGCAAAGACAAATACACCGCCGAGCAGAAGCGCAAGGCCGAGCACATCGAAGAGAGCTACGAGCACAAAGGTGTCTCGAAAGAAGAAGCCGAAGCCCGAGCCTGGGCGACCGTGAACAAACAGTCGGGTGGCGGTGAGCGCAAAGGTGGGGCCGGCCGCAAGAAACCCGCAAGTGCCAAGTCGCAAGATCGCCAGGAATCAGCTCGTCGTGCGGTGGCCAGCCGTGAAGGTCATTCGCGTAACAGCAAGGCTTCGCGCGAAACCCAGACCGTCGACAGTTTGATGAAAGAAGCCCGGGCGAAGAAGATTCCGGGACGGTCGGGCATGCGCAAGCAGGCGTTGATCGAGGCGTTGCGCAAGGCTGGGTAAGGTCGGGATTGATGGTGAATCTTATGGCCCCATCGCGAGCAAGCTCGCTCCCACAGGGGATTTGTGTTGTTCACAGATTCTGTGTGGGAGCGAGCTTGCTCGCGAAAGCGTCAGATCAGGCGCCAAAGGTCTTGCGGATCAACTCATCCACCTCGGCAATCCCCGGCGAAGTCGCCGGCCCCCATCGAGTGACCGCCAACGCAGCCGCCGCATTAGCCCGCCGCGCCGCGTCAACCGGTACCAATCCTTGCGCCAACCCGGCCACAAATACCCCGGCATGCGCATCCCCCGCACCATTGCTGTCCACCGCCTCAACCTTGAAACCCGGCACATGCTGGCAGTCTCCACGCTGGCTGATCCAGCACCCTTGCGGGCCGTCACGAACCACCATCAACACGTCGGCCGGCAGGTGATCGGCCAACCGGTTCAACGCCTCGGCAATGTCCGCCGCACCGGTAAACTTCAACGCCTCGACACTGTTGCTGGTCCACAAATCGATGCGCGCCAGCAAGGCTTGCATCAACGGCTCATCCGGCGAATCCACCAGCGGGCCCGGATCGAACACCACGTTGATCCCCCTCGGTAAATCCAGGACCCAATCCACCAGCGCCTGGGCTTTGCCGCCATGCAGCAGGCTGTAGCCGCTGACGTAGACATAGTCACCCGCCTCGGCCGGCACGCTGGACAAATCCTCGGCCGTCAGCTCACCTTCCGCACCGATATGGGAAATGAAACTGCGCTCGGCCGACGCTTCGGTCAACGCGACGCACAATCCCGTATCCCGTTCGGCGCGGTGAGTGATGCCGATCCGAATGCCTTCAGCCTTCATCGCCTCGCGCGCCAGATCGCCGAAACGCCCGGTACCGTGGCGCCCGAGGTAAACCACCGGCAAGCCATTACGCTGGGCGGCAGCCATCACATTGAAGCCGCCGCCAGCCTCGAAACTGGCGGATTGCGCCAGCACGTCGCCGCCCGAATGCGGCAGTTTATCCACGGCCATGACCAGGTCGATCATGACCTGGCCGGTGTGCAGCAATCTAGGCATGAGCGTTCTCGGTCATCGCGGCGCGGCGATCCTTGGCCCCGCCGAGTACAAAATAAATGCCGCCGGCCACCAGGAACGTCACGATCCAGCCGAGGCCGTTATGGCCCAGCCAGGAGTCGGACAGGAAGCCGCGGAACCACACGGTTTGTTCGGTCGTACCGATGGTGGTGAAGCTGAAGCCCAACACGATTGCCACCGCCCACGCACCGAAGGCGCGCCACTCGACACCGCCGCTGTACCAGTAAGCGCTGCTCGGGCTGACGTCCAGCAGGTCTTTGGGGCTGTAGTAGTGACGGTGAATCAGGTCGACGACGAAGATCCCGACCCACGCGGTGATCGGCACGGCCAGCAGCGAAATGAAGGTAATGAACGGGCCGTAGAAACTGTCGGCGATCAGCATGAAATAGATCGAGCCGGCGAAGATCGCGACGATGTCGACGACCACCGCGTAAACGCGTTTGACCTTCAGGCCGAGGGTCAGCGTGGTCAAACCGGCGGAGTACACCGACAGGTTGTTTGACAGCAGCAGCCCGCCAAACGCGGTGATCAGGTACGGCACGGCCATCCAGGTCGGCAGCATGTCGCGGATCGCGATGATCGGGTCGGTGGCCGAGGCCAGGTCATTGTTGCCCACTGACAGCAGGCCGCCGAGGGTGATCAGCAGCACCAGCGGAATCCCCGCACCGAACGCTGCCGACGCCACCAGGCGCACGGCTTTGACGCTGCGATGCTGGTAGCGCGACATGTCGGCACCGGCGTTGGCCCAACCGATCCCGGTGCCGGCAGCCATGGTGCCAACGCCGATGATCATTGCGCTCAGCGGTGCCGGCGTGGCATTGAACACCGCGCTCCAGTCGATGGTGGCGCAGAGGAAGCCGCCGACCACAATGTTCAGCGCGCCGAACACGTAGGTTGCCCACTTCTGGATCACCAGCAAGGTGGCGTGACCGAGGCCCGACACCGACAGGGTCAGCAGCACGAAAATCGCAATGAAGATCAACGTCAGCACAGGTGCGCTTTTGGCTTCCACCGGCGAGCCGAACAGGATCGAGCACAGCGACAACAACACGAATGCGGCGGTGGTGGTGTTGACCGTTTCCCAGCCCAGACGCGACATCAGCGAGACCAGGGTCGGACCGATGTTGCCGCGTACACCGAAGATCGCTCGCGACAACGTCAGGCTCGGTGCGCGACCACGGCGACCGGCAATGGAGATGATCCCGACCACTGCGAAGGAGCCTGCAGCACCCAGGATCGCGACGATGATCGCCTGCCAGATCGCCAAGCCGCGAAAGGCGACAAGGGTCGCGCCCAGCGGCAGGCCGAGGATGGAGATGTTGGCGGCAAACCAGACCCAGAACAGTTGCAACGGATGACCGTTGCACTCCGCTTCCGGCACCGGCTCGATGCCTCGGGTTTCCAGTTGCCCGGCGCTTTGCCCGGCGTTTGATGAACTCATGTGAAATGCTCCTGTTGCCTTTGTTGTGGTTGTGGGCAGTTTCGGAAGTCGTCATAACATCCCGGCGGTCCTGGCCGTATTCGTGCTTTCCGTTGCGGGTGAAAGAATTTGAGTGCGCAGCGCGTCCTTCGCGAGCAGGCTCGCTCCCACAGGTACGGCGCGTCCCTTAAGGTTTGCACTATCCCTGTGGGAGCGAGCCTGCTCGCGAAAGCGTCAGTCCAGTCAACGCAAAGCTAAAAGCCCCTGCACCAACGGTTCCAGCTCCAGATGGTTAACGGTTTTGACCTTGTCGATCATTGCCGCCGGCCAACTCTCAAGGCCCAGGCAGGCCCCGAGCATGGCACCGAGAATCGCCGCGATGGTGTCAGTGTCACCGCCAAGGCTCGCGGCCATGCACAGCGCTTCGAAAGCGTTCATTTCGCCTATGGCCACTTGCTGGGCCAGGGCAAACGAGACCACTACCGATTCCTGTGAAGCCACCGAAGTGCCGATCACGTCGTACATCAAATCCGCCAGCAATGCCTTGTCGCTGTCGACACTGATGGTCCGCGCCCAGCTGATGCGCGAGGCGATGCGTCCGCCAGCCACCCAGTAACCGTGGCTTTCAGCTTGCTGAGCGATTTGCTGGCCGAGGTTCAACGCCTCGCCCAGGTCCATGCCGTTGATACCGGCCGAAACCACCGCCGCCACCGCCGCCGCGCTGGAAATGCCCAGCGTGGTGTTGTGGGTGACCTGGCAAGCCTGCACGACAGCGTCGATGAAACGCTCAGGGTGGGCGACATCCGCCGCGATCCCGATCGGCGTGATGCGCATTGCCGCGCCATTGGTGGTGCCGTAGCGCCCCGCTTCTTCCGGCGAGTGGCCGGCGAGGATCATTTCGATGGCACGCTTTGTCGAAGGGCCGAGCAAGTCTTGCGAGCCCTTGGCCTGCATCGCGGCTTCCCATTCGATCAACCGTTGGGCGAGCACCGACGGTTCGATCCGGCCCTCGCCTTCAACCAGCAATTGGCCGACCAGAATCGCCTGTTCGGTGTCATCGGTGATCGAGCCTTTGAGCATGTTGGCGGCGATCGGTTGATCGGGGCCCGCATCTTCCAGGCCAGTGATCTCGCCGAAGCGCACCTTGATCTCGGCACGGCTCAGCGATTGAGTTGGCATGCCCAGCGCATCGCCCAGGGCCAGTCCGTAGAACGCGCCGAGGGCACGGTTGAGCGCGGTCACTTTGACTCTCCAAACTGCAGGTGCAGGCGAAAATGCACTGGGTCGAGCAAGCTTTCGACCTGCTCCATGAATCGGTTTTGCCGGTCGTAGGTGGTGCGCAAGGCCTTGAGGAACACCGTGCCTTGCGGACGGCCCAGCAGTTCGGCGTCTTCGGCGTTCAAGGGTTCGGCGCCGATCCATTGATCGCCACGCTCGCCGATATAACCGTAAGCGGCCAGGGTGATGGTCAGGGAGTTGTCGATAAGGCCGACCCGCGGCAGGCTTTCCAGGCCTCCGGTGGCGGGCATCAATGAACGTTCAAGGGAGACCAGCTTGCCTTCGTTGGAACGGCGGCGACGGTCGAGGGTGATGAATTGGTCGGTGCCGAAACGCGGCAACAGGTCAGGACGAGTGACCGCCTCCAGCCGCAGCACTTCGGTATTGATCAGCGCCCCGCTGTCGGCCAGGGCCTGTGCCCAGCCGCTGCGCTGATCAAGCACCACGCCGTCGAAGGTGACGATGGAACCCACCCCGCTCTGGGTCGCGATGTAATTGCGCCGTTTCAATTCAGCCAGGGCTTCGCGCAGCGTGCCGCGGCTGACTTTGAATTCTTGAGCCAACTGATGCTCGCCCGGCAACAGAAAGCCGTCCTCCATGAGGCCGCTTTCGATGCGCCGGATGAGTTCATCGACCACCCGTTGTTTCTTGTCAAATCGTACCTGTCTAATCATGTACAAAGTGATAACCGAAACGGGCTGGGGCGAGCAAGGAATATTTAGGGGAAGTGACGGAAGGATATTCGATAGTGACCGCTGCGCGGTCTAGTGTGGGAGCGGGCTTGCTCGCGAAGGCGGCGTGTCATTCAGCAATTATGTTGACTGACACGCCGCCTTCGCGAGCAAGCCCGCTCCCACATTGGGTCTCCTGCACCTACTGACTATGTGCAGAACCTGGTTAATCAGCGTTGTTTGAGACGGTCAATGACGACAGCCAACAGCAAGATCGAACCCCGAATCACATACTGATAAAACGTATCGATGTTCTTCAGGTTCATCGCGTTTTCGATGATCGCCAGAATCAGCACCCCGGCAATCACATGCCGGATCATGCCGATCCCGCCGCTCAACGACACCCCGCCCAACACACAGGCAGAAATCACCGTCAGCTCAAAACCCTGGCCAATCATCGGCTGGCCGGACGTCATGCGCGACGCCAGAATCACCCCGGCCAACGCCCCGATCACGCCGTGCACGGCAAAGATAATGATCTTGGTCCGGTCAACGTTCACCCCGGCCAGCAGCGCCGCTTCCTGGTTACCGCCGATGGCCATGGTGTTGCGCCCGTAGGTGGTGTAATTCAGCAGCCAGCCGAAAAACAGGAAGCAAACGATGGTGATCAGGATCGGCACCGGTACACCCAACAACTGGCCGTTACCGAAGACGAAGAACTGCTCTTGCGACACGCCCACCGCTTTGCCGTTGGCGAAGATATAAGCCAGGCCGCGAACGATCTGCATGGTCGCCAGTGTGGTAATCAACGCATTGACCCGCAGCTTGGCGATCACGATGCCATTGATCAACCCGACGATCAGCCCCATGAACAGCGCCGCCACCACACCGAGAAACACACTGTCGGTGTCGCGCATCACCACCGCTGCAACCACGCCGGCGCAGGCAATCACCGAGCCCACCGACAAATCGAAGTGCCCGGACGCCAGGCAATACAACATGGTGCACGCCGCAATCCCCGTCGTCGAAATCGCCAGGCCCAGGCCACGCATGTTCAGCGGCGAGAGGAAGTTGTCGATCAGCAAGGTGCAGAGCACGAAGATCCCGACGGCCGCCAGCAGCATCACCCAGTCATCGAGAAAGCGCCGAAGGTCCAGAGGTTTGCGCTGGGTGGGCAAAGCGTTGTTTTGGATTGTCATAGTCACCTCTCAGTTCGCCACGCCGTCAGCGCGTTGGCGCGGCAAAGCCAGTTGCAGCAGGTTGGATTCATTGGCCTCTGCGCGAGACAACTCGCCGCGCATCGCGCCTTCGCAGAGCACCAGGATGCGGTCGGAAATACCCATCACTTCCATCAGGTCGCTGGACACCACGATCACCGCGATGCCGCTGGCGGCCAGGTTGTGGATGATCTGGTAGATCTCGGCTTTGGCGCCGATGTCGATGCCGCGAGTCGGTTCGTCGAGCAGCAGGACTTTCATCGGCATCGACAGCCAGCGGCCGAGAATGGCCTTCTGCTGATTGCCGCCGGACAGGTACATGATTTTCTGCGCCGCGTTGGGGGTCTTCACTTTCAGCGCCTTGATCTGCTTGTCGGCGTTGTCCTTCTCCCACAGGCCACGCAACAGGCAGCCAAAGGTGGAGTGGGCGCCGCGGGCGCTGATGTTGATGTTCTCGGCGACGCTGGCGAGCGGCAGGATCCCCTCTTTCTTGCGGTCCTCGGGGCACAGCAGAATCCCGGCGGCGATCGCATCGCGGGGTGAACGCAACTTCAGTTCATGGCCGCGCAATTCCAGGCGTCCGGCGGTGTTGCGTTCAAGGCCACTGAGCATGCGGAACAGCTCGGTGCGACCGGCGCCGACCAAACCGAACAGCCCGAGAATCTCGCCTTTGTGTACCTCGAAACTCACTGGCTCACGCAAACCCGGACCCAGCAAGCCGTCGACCTTGAGCGCCACTGCGCCACGCTGACGGTGGCGGTAATCGTAGATGTCCTGAATGTCGCGACCGACCATGCAGGTCACCAACTGATCATGAGTCAGTTCGCTCATGTCCTCGAACGTGCGCACAAAGCGACCGTCCTTGAACACCGTCACCGCGTTGCAGATGCGGAACACTTCTTCCATGCGGTGGGAGACGTAAAGCACCACTTTGCCTTCGTCGCGCAGCCGACCGATGATCGCCATCAAACGATCGATTTCCCGTGCCGAGAGGCTGCTGGTCGGTTCGTCAAATGCGATCACATGCGCACCACGGGACAAGGCCTTGGCGATTTCCACCAGTTGCCGCTGACCGAGGGACAGGCGCCCTACTTTCTCTTGCGGATCGATTTCATCGGCCAGGCCCTTGAGGCAAGCCAATGCCTGTTGCCGCAGTGCGCCACGATTGATCAGGCCGAAACTGGCCGGCAGATGCCCCAGGAACAGGTTCTCTGCCACGGTCATTTCCGGGACCAGATGCAGCTCTTGATGGATCACGGCGACGCCACTGCCGATGCTGTCGGCGGTGGACTTGAAGACCATCGTCTGCTCGCCGATCTGCAGGTCGCCGCTGCTCGGGGTGTAAGCACCGCCGAGGATTTTCAGCAAGGTCGATTTACCGGCGCCGTTCTCGCCCATCAAGGCGTGAACCTGCCCCGGGTGGGCGACGAAGCTGATGCTATCCAGCGCCTTCACCCCGGGAAAGGTCTTGCCGATCCCGTTGAAACGCAAGCTGCCACTAGAAGAACAGCCGCTGTGTTGTTGTGTTGTTGTTTGCGCCATAACCACCTCATCACACAGATCAGACAGCCCCGTCGCCAGGGCCGCCGTGAAATCAACCGCGCCTCAGTTCCAGAGGCCGATCTTTTCCAGTTCCTGCTTGAAGTTCTCGCGAGTGATCAGCGTAACGTCGTCCATCGCGGTGTACTTCGGCGGTTCTTTGCCGGTGGTGACCCACTCGTACATCATGCTGGCGGTGTTGTAGCCCTCGATGTGCGGGCTCGGCAGCATCGAGCCGAAGAAGCCGCTGTTGGCCTTCTTCAATTCGCCGATGGCGTCAGTGCCGTTGATGCCGATGCCGATCACGTTGGCCGCGGCAAAACCGGCGCTTTCGGTGGCGCGCACGCCGCCCAGCACGGTGTTGTCGTTCATGCCGCCGATGATCAGGTTTTTCGCGCCGCTGGGCAGTTTCACCAGCGCCGAATTGGTGGCGTCCATGCTGCCAGGGACGTCGAGGGTTTTCTGTGCAGTGAAGAGGATGTGGTCTTTCGGGAAGCCGGCATCTGTCAGCGCCTTGGCCGAACCGTCGGTGCGCTTCTTGCCGGTGTCGAGTTCGTTGAAGGTGTTAATCACCGCGTAGGTTTCTTTCCAGTCCCAGCCGCGTTTTTTCGCTTCGGTGGCCATGGCATTGCCCTGTTTCTCACCGACTTCAAACGCCGCCATGCCGAGGTAAGGCACGTCTTCCATGAACTTGCCGCTGGCATCGACGAAACGGTCATCGACCGCAATCACTTTCAAACCGTTGGCCTTGGCTTTGGCGACGATGGCCGGGCCGAGGCCGACGTCCGGCGGGCAAATCACAAAGCCCTTGGCGCCGTTGGCTGCCAGGCTGTCGATTGCCGAGAGGGTTTTCTCGCCATCCGGCACAGCGATCTTGATCACGGTGAAGCCTTTGTCCTTGCCGGCCTTTTCCGCGAAGGCCCATTCGGTCTGGAACCAGGGCTCTTCCGCCTGCTTGACCAGAAAACCGATCTTCACTTCCTCGGCCGCCAGCAACGAACTGCTCAGGCTGACCGCGGTGACCGCCAAAGCGGCACAGCACAGGGAACGGATCCCACGACGACGATTCATAAGCTGACTCCTTGTTATTTTTTTTGAGCGTTATTTGAAAGCCGGTACTGCAAATAGTCATATCGTATGATGATTGGATTTCAGGCGTAGTTCCGCGCCTGAGACCCGATTGACTCAGTCGTGGTACATGACCGAGCGACCGCCATCGATGGTGATGCACGAGGCATTGATGAACGGCGCTTCATCGCTGGCCAGGAAAACGGCGGTCATGGCCACTTCAATCGGCTGGCCGATGCGACGTGGCGGGTGCAGATCGAAAGCGCGCTGACGCTCGGCATGCGGGTCGGCAAAACCGTTCCAGTAATCAACGTTCAGCTGGGTTTCGATGTAACCCGGCGCGATGGCATTGACGCGAATGCCTTTCGGCGCGTACTCGATGCCCAGGGCGCGGGTCAGGCCGAGCAAGCCATGTTTGGCCACCGGGTACGGAAAGCAGCCGGGAATGATGTGAGTGGAATGGGTCGAGGCGATGTTGATGATGCTGCCGACGCCCTGCTCGATCATCTGCGGCAGCACGGCTTTACAGCCGAACCAGGCGCCGTCGAGGTCGATGGCGAAGCAGCGGCGCCAGTCTTCGTCAGTCATTTCCAGCGGATCGCGGAACACATTGACCCCGGCGCAGTTGACCAGCACATCGATCCGTCCGTGACGCTCGATCGCCAGTCTGGCCATGGCGTGCAGGTCTTGTTGGTTGGAAACGTCAGCCTTGATTGCCTGAACGTCGAAGCCCTTGTCTCGCCAGTGCGCCGCGACCTTTTCGACTTTCTCACCCTGAATATCGCTGATGATCAGCTTGGCCTGCTGGGAAGCGAACGTTGCGACAATCGCCTCGCCAATGCCCTGAGCAGCGCCCGTCAGCAGCACGACCTTGTTTTTCAGGCGCTCACCCTTCGGCGGTTCGGGCACCGATGGCAAGGAAAGAGGTTCAGCCATGGATCAAGACTCCTTTTTGAAGGCACGACAAAAACCGGGCATCTGTCGATGTCCGGTCAAAAGGCTTTTTGGAAAATCGCTGCATCACTTCACCTGTTTTGTTTTTTTAAGTGTGAGTGCGTGTAACTGATGGAGCCGACTATAAACCCGACCGCCAAATAATCTCAATATATAATTTTACATCCCATATTTTGGGATTTATCCCGCGAATCGAGTACAGGTTTTTCCGGCCACATCCACTCGAATCGACAGCAATGCACCGTCCAACGGATGGTTGAGCGGGCTCGCGGCGCTGGTGATGTAAAGGGTTTTGAGGTCTTCCCCCCCGAAAACGCAACTGGTGGGGCGGCTGATGGGCAGTTCGATCACGCGATCAACCTGCCCGTCCGGGGTCAGCCTGAGCAGACAGCTGCCATCCCAACGGGCGTTCCAGAGGTAACCTTCGACATCCATCGCCGAGCCATCCGGCCCGCCGCGTTCATGGGGCCCGAACCAGACCCGAGCCGGGTCGAGGTTGCCGTCGGTGCGGATGAAGTACTGGTAGAGCGTGTTGTCGAGGCTGTCGGCGAAATACACGGTGGTTGCGTCTTCGCTCCACAGCAACGTGTTAGGAATGCCCAACCCGCGAAGCAACGGCGTGACCCGAGCATCGCGATCGATGCGAAACAGGCCACCGGAACGCCGGACGATAGGCACGTCTTCGCCCTGCTCGCCGATGTTGTTCTGCATGGTGCCGAGCCAGAGCCGGCCCAGAGCATCGCAGCGGGCTTCATTAGCGCGATTGCCGGGTTGCGGATCGGCGACGCAGAGCAAGGTCAGTCGCGGCTTCAGGCCTGGGGAATCCAGATCGAGTCGATACACACCGCTGTTCAACGTCACCAACGCATCGCCGCTTTCGCAGGGGATGAAGGCGGACACATGCTCGGGCATCTGCCAGATCTGCACGTTGGCGCCAATCAGCCGCAGCGCCTGTTGACCGGCGATATCAACCCAGTACAGCGCCTGGGTCGGCGCGTCCCAGAACGGGCCTTCACCCAGCCGTGCCCGGTGTTCGGTAACCGCAGTCCACGTCATGAAACCTCCTGCATTGTTCTTGTTTTTTGTGGGAGCGAGCCTGCTCGCGAAGGCGTCGGCACATTCAACATCACTGTTAACTGACACACCGCTTTCGCGAGCAGGCTCACTCCCACAGGATTCTGCATTGTCAACTGGCCTTCTTGTCGGCCATGACTTGCGGGTAGAAGCGCTTGATGGCCAGGTCGGCGTTATCGATCAGGGTCATGCAGGCCCAGACTCCCCGCGCGGCATCCCGGGCGGCGATGGCCTCGGCCATGTCTTTGTGAATCGGTAGCGTGCGGCGCAGTTCGTCCGGGTCGGCGGCGGACACTTCGAATGACACCGCCAGCAGCGCGCCGAGGGCCGGGACCATTTGTTCGATAAATTGATTGTGGCTGGCAGCGAGGATGCACTCGTGGAAGAACTGGTCGGCACGGTTGTAATCAATGCCGCTGTCCACTGCCCGCTCCAATGCGTTGTAAGCCTGAAGGATGGCGTGAACCTGCTCGACGGTAGCGCGCTCGCAAGCCCAGCGTACGGCCATTGGTTCGATGGTGCGGCGCAGGTCGAGCAAGTCGTCGACGAAGTTTTCCGGCAAGCCGCTGCGCGACAGCCAGCCTACGACTTGCGGATCGAAAAGGTTCCAGCGGCGCACCGGCAGCACCCGCGTGCCGACCTTCGGCCCGACTTCGAGCATGCCCTTGGCGACCAGAGTTTTGATGGCTTCGCGGATAACGGTGCGACTGACACCGAGTTGCTCGCCCAGGTCGGCTTCGACCTTGAGCGTCTCACCCGGTTTGACCTGCCCCGTGGCGATCCAGCAACCCAGCCAATCGACCGTCGACGCATGAAAACTGCTGGACATGGACACCTCAGTTCAGGGACGGCACAAAGCCGTTCGCGATGGGTGTCCACGCTAATCATCATACGATTGAGTGTCAATTTGAATTTTTCTGTCTGATGGCGTCCAAGCGAGCAATTTGAACGAACCCCTATTGTGACCTACGGTTAGCCGCGACAGATCAAGCAGTCAATAGCATCTGTTCCACTCAAGTCCGCTATCGACAGGTATAAGCATGAACATGGATGCGTCTACTCAATACCCGATTGTTTTGGTCCACGGTCTTTTTGGCTTCGATAAAATTGCCGGTTATCCCTACTTCTTCGAGATCAAGGAAGCGCTGGAACATGCTGGGGCCACGGTGTTTTCCGTCAACATTCCAGCCGTTAACGGAAACGAGGAGCGCGGTAAAAAACTGCTCGACCACGTCAACCGAATTTTGCAGGAAACGGGAGCCACCAAGGTCAATCTGATCGGCCACAGCCAAGGTCCATTGGCTGCACGCTACGTAGCAGCACTGCACCCGGAAAAGGTAGCGTCAGTCACCTCGGTCAGCTGTCCCAACCATGGTTCCGAAATTGCCGATCAGTTGCATAAGGCTTTGACGCCCGGAGAGTTGCCGGAAGCGTTCGTGCTGGCGCTGTTTGCCGCGGTCGGCACCTTTATATCGCTGATCAGTGGCCACCCGAAAAACCCTCAAGATGCCCGCGCGGCCTTCGAATCGTTGACCAGCGAGGGTTTGGCAGCCTTTAATAAAAAGTACCCGCAAGGGGTGCCGAAACACTGGGGCGGTGAAGGCAACGAAGTTGAAAACGGCGTGTATTACTACTCCTGGAGTGGGATCGTGCAGAACTTTCAAAGCCTGCAACCGCTCGATCCGTCCCATTTGAACTGTATCGTGCTGTCGAAGTTATTTTATAAAGAGAAATACGCAAACGATGGGCTCGTCGGACAGTACAGCTCGCACCTGGGCAAAGTCATTCGTTCGGATTACCCGATGGACCATTTCGACGCAGTCAATCAAATGGCCGGGATCACGAGTTGGAACGTAAGCCCGGTCCACCTCTATCTTGAGCATGCGGCCCGACTCAAGGACAAAGGTTTGTAGGCAAAAAAACGGCCCGCTTGAACCGCGGGCCATTTTTCCAGAAAAAAATCATCGCGCGTTACGGCTCAAGCCCGATGGGAAAGAACTCGCCACCACTCCACACGCCTAACCAACGTTGCCCGTCGACTTCACGACTCACCGCCAACTCCACCAATTGATAGAACACATTGCGATGGATCAGCGCTTCAAGGTTGGTGCGCACATGCACGTAGGGTGCAGGTTCCTGCGTGACCGGGTCGATCACCACGCGCATGGGGTGTTCGGGGCCGGCGTCGGCGGTCTCGTCAACATTGGTGGTGAAGCGCAAGACCTGGGTTTCACCCTCGCCTTCGACATCCACGGCAATCGCCACGAAGGGCGCGTCGTCGACCTTGATGCCAACCTTCTCGACCGGGGTGATGAGGAAGTAATCGTCACCATCGCGACGAATGATGGTGGAGAACAGCTTGACCATCGGCTTGCGCCCGATTGGCGTACCCAGGTAATACCAGGTGCCGTCACGGGCGATACGCATGTCGATGTCGCCGCAGAAGTCGGGGTTCCACAGGTGGACCGGCGGCAAGCCTTTGGTTTTGGGGATTTGCCCCAACAGATCGTTGGCTTTTTGCGGGCCACTCATGGCGTTCTCCTTTTGAATTACTGGTCGCTGAGCCCCAGCAGGCTGCGCGCGTATTGTTCCAGCGGCGGGCCCATCAGGTCTTCTGGCTTTTTGTCGTGGAACGTCAGTAAACCGCCACGCCCCTTGATACGTGCAGTATCAATCAAATACTGGGTGCTGGTCTCGATCAACATGATCTGAATCACGCCGCCATCGATACCGAGGCGATCCAGGGCTTCCTGATCGAGCCATTCGTCCGAGTTGCCGATACGGTCATCAGACTTGGCGAACCGGGTATAGAGCAGGTAATGGGCACCGGCGGCACGGGCTTCGCCCATGGCTTGATCAAGACCTTCCGGGGCACGGGCGCGACGGACCATGGGAAAGTATTCGACAAAGCCATCGAAGGCGACTTCGGCTATCACGTTAGGTCGTGGGTAGACAGTACTGCCTGGCGGCACAAAGGCGCCCTGGGCGATATAGACGAATGAGTCCGGTTGGATGCGCAGGTTATTCACACGGCGGCTGTCGCTATGGTCGAGCAACCCTGCGTCGCTCATGTGGTAGCGAGTCCCTTCAGCCAGATCGCTGACATTCATGCAGCCACCAAGCGCCAAAACGGCCAGCAGCAAAACCAGGCTACGCATCCTACCCTCCAGAGGCCGGTGACGGAAAACCGGCGAATGGCCATGGGATGCAGCTTCCGCGCCAGCTCGGGAGAGGCATGGCTCTTGTAGCAGCTGCCGAAGGCTGCGTTCGGCAGTTACTACAGGGATCGTGTTTAGCCGCCGATGATTTTCATGATGGTCGCGCCACCGGAGAACGCTACTTCCTGCTTATCGCCCAAGGCTTTCACCAAGAGTCTCTGCAAGGCGGGCAAAGCTTGATGACGGGGCTTGTCCAGCAGATCGCCGACATAGTGGCGGTTGCTCGACGACAGGCAGCCATGCAGCCAGCCCGTGGAGGACAGACGCAGCCGCGAGCAGGTGCGGCAGAAAGGAACGCTTTCGTTGGCGATTACGCCGAAGTAGCCCTGCCCCGGAATTTCGTAACGCACGGCGGTGGCGTCTACCGGCGCATCGGCCTGAAGGTATTCGTAGCGCTCGCCGATCAGGCTGAGCAACTGCTGAAGGCTGACAAACTGCTGCAGGAAAGCATTGGAGTCGCTTGCCAGGTGGCCCATGCGCATCAACTCGATGAAACGAAGCTCATAGCCGCGCTCCAGACAGTAATCGAGTAGCGGCATCACTTGATCGAGGTTCTGTCCACGCAGCGGCACCATATTGACCTTTATCTTCAGGCCGGCGGCGCTGGCTTGATCCATTCCGTCGAGCACAGTCGCCAGATCGCCACCACGGGCAATGCTGCGAAAGGCGCTGGCATCCAGGGTATCGAGGGAAACGTTGATGCGACGAATGCCGGCATCCACCAGCAGTGGCAGCTTTTTCGCCAGCAGCTGACCGTTGGTGGTCAGGCTGATGTCCGCCAGGCCCATCTGCCCGACAGCGGTCATAAAGGCTTCGAGTTTTGGGCTGACCAGCGGCTCGCCGCCGGTGATGCGCAAACGCTCAATGCCCGCCGCTTCAATCAGATACGCCACGCCACGCGCCATGGCCTCAGCCGACAATTCATCCTGCGCAGCGACCAACCGCTTGCCGTTGGGCACGCAGTAGGTACACGCGTAATTGCAGGCTGAAGTCAGACTGATCCGCAAATTGCGAAAACGCCTGCCTTGACGGTCAACGATCATGGATTACTCCGGCGGAAGAATATTCGGACCGCTAAAACTTGACTCACAAATCAAGTTTTAGCAAGTCCTATGCCTGAGTATATTCCTGCGGTACTGCGCCACGTAGCGAAATAATGGCGCAATAAGGCAACTGAATGGTTCAGCTGCCCGGAGTGTCGGTATCGCGCTTGCGCTTGTTGCCCATGCGCACGCCGATGTCCATCAGGAACTGGAAGAAACCTTCCTGATCTTCCAGCACATTGCTCCAGAACGGCGAGTGATACAGCGCCACGGCGCCGTGCACCAGCGCCCAGGATGCGCAGTAATGGAAGTAAGGCGGTACGTCTTCAAGTTTGCCTTCACTGATCCGGCCCTTGATCAGCAGGGTCAGACGTTCGAAGTTCGAGGCGCGAATCTTGTGCAGCTCCTCGACCATCTCCGGCACCTGATTGCCCTTGACCACCTTTTCTTCCAGGCGATCGAACAACCGATAGCGTTGTGGATCGCGCATGCGGAATTCGAAGTAGGCCCGGGACAGGGCTTCCTTGTCCTTGTCGACATCGGCCGAATGCAACAGCTCGTTCAAATCGCGCTCGTAATCGAGCATCAGGCGCAGATAGATCTCGGCCTTGGATTTGAAGTGCTTGTAGATCGTGCCTTTACCGATACCGACGGCATCAGCAATCATCTCGACGGTGACACTGTCTTCACCTTGATCGAGGAACAGCTTGAGCGCGGTATCGAGAATTTCTTGCTCGCGGCGACGAAACTCACGGACCTTACGAGGTTCTTTATGCATAAGAAAAGGTCTGTAGGGGTCAAAATTCGAAGCCGCGTATTATGCCTAACTTGCGCAAAAATGCACGGATCATCCGACCATATATGTGTTTCTTGATGAATTCCGGCAGCCTCGCAGATCAATGAGAACTCAACCGAAGCGCCCGTATTCCAAATTTGTTTAAAAACCGCGATCAGTAAACTGGACTCGGCGCAATACTGATCAATACTTCAACTGTCGGCGGGACATCTCCCCCAAGTGTTGCGCCGATATAGGTACCAACGGACCGCGTGCCTTTGTTTTACTCCTAATGGTCTTAACCCGGATTCACCCCCCAGAACCCGGGTTTTTTTTGCCTGCGATTTAACCTTTCACATGCGCCAGCGGAAACAGTCGCTTGAAATTCTCGGTGGTTTGTTCGGCAAACCGCTCGTAGGGCTCACCTCGCAACATTGCCAGAAATTCCGCTACGTCGCGCACGTACTGCGGCAGGTTCGGCTTGCCGCGATGAGGAATCGGCGCCAGGTAAGGCGAGTCGGTTTCCACCAGCAATCGGTCAGCCGGCACTTTACTGGCTACATCACGCAGAGCGTCGGCATTGCGGAAAGTGACAATCCCGGACAAGGAAATGTAATACCCCATGTCCAATGCTGCTTTGGCCATGTCCCAGTCTTCGGTGAAACAATGCAGCACGCCAGCCTGGGGCAGCGCCGCTTCACGCAGGAGGTTCAACGTATCGGCGCGGGCACCACGGGTGTGAATGATCACCGGTTTGCCCGTCTGCTGTGCCGCTTGCAGATGCAGGCGAAACGACTCCTGCTGCAATTCCGCGGCTTCAGGCTCGTAGTGATAATCCAGACCGGTTTCACCAATCGCCACCACACGCGGGTGGTTGAGCTCGCGCAACAGCCAATCCAGTGCTGGCGCAGCGCCCGGCTGCACGTCCAGCGGATGCACGCCAACCGAACAGTCGACGTCGTCGTAACGTTCGGCCAGGGCTTTGACGTCGGCGGCATTCTCGACACTGACGCCGATACACAGAAAGTGCCCTACCCCGCGCAGACGGGCCGCATCCAGTGCGGCATCCAGAGAGCCGTCGTGGGCGGCGAGGTCGAGGCGATCAAGGTGGCAATGGGAATCTACGAGCATAAAAGGGCTGCAACTTACATCGTATGAGTGGGACGGTCGGACTTCAGGGCTCCGGCCAGATGGGTTTCGATTCGACTGCGCGCGGTATTGTCGCCATCGTTGAATTGTACACCGACCCCGGCGGCCCGGTTGCCCTGCGCACCTTTGGGGGTGATCCAGGTGACCTTGCCGGCGACCGGAATCTTCTCCGGCTCGTCCATCAGGTTCAACAGCATGAATACCTCATCGCCCAACTTGTAACTCTTGTTGGTCGGGATAAACAGGCCACCGTTCTTGATGAACGGCATGTAGGCCGCGTAAAGCACGGACTTGTCCTTGATCGTCAGGGACAAAATGCCGTTGCGCGGCCCCGGATTGACGAGTTCATTCATGCTGACCTCCGTTGCTGATGCTCAGAGTCTAGTGTCCATCTCACAAACAGTATTTGCGAGACAGGATACTAAGCACAGACCGTCACTTCTGGGTAGGCAAACCCACCCATTGCACCAACAGCGCCTCCAGCAACAACACCCGATTGAGGTTGGCTTTGCTCATTACCTTCTGGCGCTGGGCGAGAATCCAGTCCTGAATATTCAGGACTTTGTCCCGGCCAGCTTTCTGCGCCAGGTACTGAATCACCTTGCGCATGTCCGTCAGTCCCAGGCCTTCTTCGTCCTGAGTCAGCTGATAGCGCAGTATCAGGCTCGACCAGTCGCAGAACCAGTCGAACAACAGCAACAGCGGAATCGCATTCCAGCCTTCGGCCAGTTGCGTCGGTGACTGTTGCTGCTTGAGCAACTTCTTCACGCCATCGACCACCAGCGCCCGTTGCTCACGCACGCCCTGGGCCTGCAAGTTGACGGCGGCCAGTGGCGAACCGGCGGCCAGGGTCAGCAGTTCGACGCGTTCGTCTTGCGAACAATCCGGCAACGCCTTCGCCAACCACGCCAGACTCATCGCCTCGCTCGGCAGCGGACAAGCCTGTTGCTGGCAGCGGCTCTTGATCGTCGGCAGCAAACGACTGGTCTGGTGACTGACCAGCAGCAACACGGTATCACCGGACGGTTCTTCAAGACTTTTGAGCAAGGCGTTGGCGGCGTTGACGTTCATCGACTCCGCCGGTTCGATCAGCACCACTTTGCGCCCACCCATCTGCGCGGTCTGAACCACGAAGCTGACCAGATCACGAACCTGATCGACCTTGATCGCCTTATCGGCTTCTTCCGGTTCCAGAATGTAGTTGTCAGGGTGACTGCCGGCCTTGAGCAACAGACAGGATTTGCATTCGCCGCAAGCATCGTGGGCCGCACTCGGACGCTGGCACAACAAACTGGCCATCAAGCGCTCGGCCAGCGCGCGCTTGCCGATCCCGGCGGGGCCATGGAGAAGATAGGCGTGAGCATGTTGCTTGCGACCGGCCAACTGCTGCCAGAGACTGTCCTGCCACGGATAGGCTTCAGCCACGGGTCAACTCCAGCAGACGTGGCAGCAAGGCATCCAGTGACTGCTGAACCTGCGTCAGCGGCTGGGCGGCATCGACCAGGACATAACGCGCAGGAACCGCTTCAGCACGCTTGAGGAAAGCACTGCGCACCGCATCAAAAAAGGTTCGGCCTTCGAGTTCGAAGCGATCCAGACGACCGCGAGCGCTGGCGCGGGCCAGGCCCACTTCCACCGGCAGATCGAAAATCAACGTCAGGTCCGGACGCAAATCGCCCTGGACGAAGGCTTCCAGAGTCGCGATGCGCTCCAGCGACAGGCCGCGACCGCCACCCTGATAGGCGTAGGTCGAATCGGTAAAGCGATCACACAGGACCACCGCACCGCGGGCCAGTGCCGGGCGAATCACCTCGGCCAGATGCTGGGCTCGCGCTGCGAACACCAACAGCAACTCGGTGTCGGGGTTCATGACTTCGTCAACCGGCGCCAGCAACACTTCGCGGATCCGCTCGGCCAACGGCGTGCCGCCTGGTTCGCGAGTCAGCACGACCTCGATACCCGCGGCGCGCAGGCGCTCGGCCAGGTATTCGCGATTGGTGCTCTTGCCGGCCCCTTCCGGGCCTTCCAGGGTAATAAACAAGCCAGTCACAGGCAGTCCTTAGTCAGAGTCATTGCGGGCTTTGCGGCGCGGTTGCATCCGGTTCGGGCGCGGGTGCGGCTGCGGGTTCTTGAGCGGGTTCTTGCGCCGGCTCCGGTGATGGCGACGGGTCAGGCGCTTGCGGCTCTGGTGGCGCCGCCTGAGCAGGCTCCTGCGGTGGCACTTGCGGCAAAGCCTCGGGGACTGTGTCGGGCGAAGCAGCCGGAATCGGTGCCTGCTCATCCGTCGCCTCTGGCGCCGTGGTGGGCGCGGGGCTGGAGCGGTAGTCGGCACGGCGCTTGATCTGGAACTCACGCACAGCGTTATTGTGCGCGTCCAGATCATCGGAGAACACGTGGCTGCCATCACCACGAGCAACGAAATAGAGGCTATTGCCAGCCACCGGATTCAGCGCTGCATGAATCGCTTCGCGGCCGACCATGGCGATCGGGGTCGGCGGCAGTCCCGAAATCATGTAGGTGTTGTACGGCGTCGCTTCCTTGAGATGAGCACGAGTCAATTTGCCGGTGTAACGATCACCGAGGCCGTAGATCACGGTCGGATCGGTCTGCAGCAGCATGCCCATTTCCATGCGACGCACGAACACGCCAGCGATTTGCCCGCGCTCCTGCGGCACGCCGGTTTCCTTCTCCACCAGCGAGGCCATGATCAGCGCCTGATAGGGTTCGGTGTACGGCACATCAGCGGCCCGCTGGCTCCACTCCTTGGCAAGGACTTCGTCGAGGCGGTCGTAGGCTTTTTTCAGCAGCTCGACATCGGTCATGCCGCGCACGAAGCGATAGGTGTCAGGGAAGAATCGCCCTTCCGGAAAAATCCCGCTGTGGCCGAGCTTGTCCATCACCTCGCTATCACTCAAACCGTCGAGGGTCTTTTCGAGTTTTTCATCCTTGGCCAGAGCAGCGCGGACCTGATGGAAATTCCAGCCCTCGACCAGGGTCAGGCTGTACTGAACCATTTCCCCGCGCTTCCACAGGTCAATCAGGCCTTCGACGGTCATGCCGGGCTGCATGCGGTATTCGCCCTTGTGCAACGGTTGCTTGGCAAGATTGAAGCGCCAATACACACGCAACCAGAAAGCGTCCTTGATGACGCCATCGGCTTCGAGTCGATAGAAGGTGCGGGTCGGTGTCGTGCCTTTGGGCACTTCCAGCAGCTCTTCCTGGGTGATGTTCAGCGGCTGTTCCAGCGCCGAATGGATTTTCCAGGCGGAAGCGCCCAGACACAGCCCTGCCAGAACCAATCCGGTTTCCAGCAGCAGCAAGAATTTACGTCTCACGTATCAAGCATCCAGTAGCGCGCGGGCAATGGTTTGGAGTTTACGGGTGAGCGGACCAACCGGCCAGCTCAGTGCTGCATAGGCGCGCACCGGCCAAACGCCATACACGCTGTTGCAGACAAAGACTTCATCAGCCCATTGCAGCTGATCGAGGGTGATGTCGGTGATTTGTGTGGGGATCCCCAATGACTCGGCTTGAAACAATAATTCGGCACGCATCACGCCGGCCACGCCACAGCGCTTCAAATCAGCCGTGATCAGCACGCCATCGCGGATCAGGAACAGATTGCTGAACACGCCTTCAATGACGCGTCCGGCCTGATCGAGCATCAAGCCTTCGGCATGATCGGTGTCTTGCCATTCGGAGCGGGCGATGACCTGCTCAAGACGGTTCAGGTGTTTGAGTCCGGCGAGCAGAGGCTGCTTGGAAAGTCGCGTCGCACAGGGGAACAGGCGAACGCCCTGCTCCGCATTGGCAGCAGGATAAACCGCAGGAGGGTTGCCCAGCATGATGCGGCGCGCCTGAGCCGAAGGATCGGGCGCATAACCCCGCGCGCTTTCGCCACGCGTGACGATGAGCTTGAGCACACCTTCGCCCAACGCTTGGGCATAGGCCAGTAACTCTGTGCAGACAGCCGCATGATCGAGATTAATTGCCAACCGCTGGCAACCTTTGACCAAACGCACCAGATGCCGATCCAGCAACACCGGAGCGCCGTTGCGCACGGCAATGGTCTCGAACAGACCATCGCCGTAAGCCAGGCCGCGATCCTTCAGCGACAAAGCGTCAGCCGGCTGACCGTCGACCCAGCTGTCCATCAGTCAGCGAACCGGCGGAACACCAGCGAGCCGTTGGTGCCGCCAAACCCGAAGGAGTTGGACAGCACCACATCGATATCCATATTGCGCGCGGTATGCGGTACGAAATCGAGGTCGCAACCTTCGTCCGGCTCATCAAGGTTGATGGTCGGCGGCGCTACCTGGCTGTTGATCGCCAGCACACTGAAGATCGCCTCGACCGCGCCCGCCGCACCCAACAGGTGACCGGTCATGGACTTGGTCGAACTGACCGCCAGTTTGTAAGCGTGATCGCCGAATACCGACTTGATCGCACAGGCTTCGGCAAGGTCGCCGGCCGACGTCGAGGTGCCGTGGGCGTTGACGTACTGAACCTGATCGCCATTGATCCTGGCATCGCGCAGCGCATTGGTGATGCAACGTGCAGCACCTGCACCATCAGCCGGTGGCGAAGTCATGTGGTACGCATCGCCACTGGTGCCAAAGCCGATCAGCTCGGCGTAGATCGTCGCACCACGGGCCTTGGCGTGCTCCAGTTCTTCCAGAACCAGAGCCCCGGCACCGTCGGACAGCACGAAGCCATCACGGCCCTTGTCCCATGGACGGCTGGCGCGGGTCGGCTCGTCGTTGCGGGTCGACAGTGCGCGGGAGGCACCGAAGCCGCCCATGCCCAGACCGCAAGCTGCCATTTCAGCGCCGCCGGCAATCATCACGTCGGCTTCGTCGTACATGATGTTGCGTGCCGCCATGCCGATGCAGTGCGTACCGGTGGTACACGCAGTGGCGATGGCGTAGTTAGGTCCCTGTGCGCCCAGATGGATGGACAGGAAACCGGAAATCATATTGATGATCGAGCCAGGCACGAAAAACGGAGAAATCCGTCGTGGGCCGGAATCATGCAGTGTGCGGCTGGTTTCTTCGATATTGGTCAGTCCGCCAATACCCGAACCCATGGCCACGCCGATGCGCTCACGGTTAGCGTCGGTGACTTCCAGACCGGAGTTACGAACTGCCTGAAAACCTGCGGCCAGACCGTATTGAATGAACAGGTCGAGCTTGCGAGCTTCCTTGACCGACAGGTATTCCTCGACATTGAAGCCCTTTACCGAGCCGCCAAAACGGGTGGAATAGGCAGAAAGGTCGGTGTGTTCGATCAGACCAATGCCACTGCGGCCAGCCAGAATGCCCTGCCAACTGCTCGGCACATCCGTGCCCAGTGGCGACAACATACCCATACCGGTGACTACGACGCGTCTACGCGACACAGCACTCTCCTTTTTCAAATGACGACTTTGCATCAGGCCTAAAGAAAAAACCGCACGCCGTGATGGCAGTGCGGTTTTTCCATGACAGCAAGCAACGATTACAAGCTATTAAGCCTGGTGGTTAGTAACGTAATCGATTGCGGCTTGTACAGTAGTGATCTTCTCAGCTTCTTCGTCAGGGATTTCGGTCTCGAATTCCTCTTCCAGAGCCATCACCAGCTCAACGGTGTCAAGGGAGTCGGCACCCAGGTCTTCAACGAAGGAAGCCGTGTTGACCACTTCTTCTTCTTTAACGCCCAGTTGCTCAGCAACGATTTTCTTGACGCGCTCTTCGATGGTGCTCATACCTTGTTTTCACTCCTAATGGACAAATTCAGGCAGCTGGCCAGTGGGTAAGTGTATAGAAAGACTTTTCAGTTTTTCAACTGAAAGCTTCACTCCTCAAACCCGACGACCCTCTGCCTATAAATAGATTGCAGCTTTATAACGGATTTTAGACAGCTCGTATGACATTTTTTTGAAGCAATCCGTCACATTTAACTCATGTACATCCCGCCGTTCACCGGGATTGTAGCCCCAGTAACGTAAGCCGCACCGTCGGATGCAAGAAAAGCGACCACAGACGCGATCTCTTGAGCTTGCCCCAGACGGCCCAGCGGAATCTGCGTCTGCAAGGCTTCACGCTGTGCCTCGGGCAGTTCGCGGGTCATATCGGTGTCGATGAACCCAGGGGTCACCGAGTTTACCGTAATCGAACGCGAACCGACTTCACGCGCCAATGAACGGCTGAAACCTTCCAGACCGGCCTTGGCGGCTGCGTAGTTTACTTGGCCTGCGTTGCCCATGGCACCCACAACTGAGCCAATACTGATAATTCGTCCCCAACGGGCTTTGGTCATACCGCGCAAAACGCCCTTGGACAGGCGGAACAGACTGTTCAGGTTGGTATCGACGACGTCATGCCATTCGTCATTTTTCATGCGCATCATCAGATTATCGCGGGTGATACCGGCATTGTTGACCAGGATCGCCGGCGCACCGAACTGCGATGTAATGCTCGCCAGTACTGCCGCAACGGATTCGTCGCTGGTGACATTGAGTTCCAGGCCAGTGCCTTGAATCCCGTTTTCCTTCAGGGTTGCCGCAATGCGCTCGGCACCCGAGGCAGACGTCGCGGTGCCGATAACGATGGCGCCCTGACGACCCAGTTCCAGGGCGATAGCCTGGCCGATACCGCGGCTCGCGCCAGTGACCAGTGCAACTTTACCTTGCAGACTCATGCAGGCTTCTCCTGATTCAGGCCAACGCTGCGCGAGCGGCAGCGAAGGCGTCGGGGGTATTGAGGTTGGATGTCGACACGCCTTCGGCGCAGCGCTTGTTCAGGCCAGCCAGCACTTTACCTGGGCCGCATTCGACCAACTGGGTAGCACCTTTGGCAGCCAACGCTTGAACCGATTCGACCCAGCGTACAGGCTTGTAAAGCTGCTCGAGCAGATCGCGCTTGAGGGTTTCCAGATCGGCCGGCACATGGGCGCTGACGTTCTGAACCACCGGGATCTGCGGCGCCTGCCAGTCGATCGCTGCGATCGACTCGGCGAAACGCTCGGCTGCCGGACGCATCAGCTCGCAATGGGACGGCACGCTGACCGGCAAAGGCATGGCGCGCTTGGCACCACGGGCCTTGCAGCCTTCGATGGCACGCTCGACCGCTGCCTTGGCACCGGCGATGACCACTTGGCCAGGGGAGTTGAAGTTGACCGCACTGACCACCTCGCCTTGCGCCGCTTCGGCACAGGCTGCCAGCACATCAGCATCGTCCAGACCGAGAATGGCAGCCATGCCACCTTGCCCGGCCGGAACGGCTTCCTGCATCAACTGACCACGGCGTTCAACCAGCTTCACCGCGTCGCCCAGACTCAGACTGCCCGCGGCGACCAGAGCGCTGTATTCGCCCAGGCTGTGACCGGCAACATAAGCCGGACGCGCGCCGCCTTCAGCCAGCCACAGACGCCACAAGGCAATCGAGGCGGTCAGGATTGCCGGCTGGGTTTTATCGGTTTGGTTGAGTTGCTCTTCCGGCCCTTGCTGGGTCAGTGCCCACAGGTCGTAACCCAGAGCATCGGAAGCTTCTTTGAATGTTTCGAGGACAACCGGATGTTGTGCGCCCAACTCGGCCAGCATGCCGAGGGACTGCGAACCCTGTCCCGGAAAGACGAATGCGAGGGAAGCAGACATGTAACAAGCCCCTAATGATCTTGTCGTCGGAGAATTGACGCCCCGCTTGGGGGACGCAAGAAACTGACAGTTGGATGGCAAATTGAACTGAGCGGTCACATTTAAGCATTGTCCGACGAAAACGCCTAAAGCAACAAATCCTCCAGGCGACCGTGAATGCGTTCCGGCAGGTTTTCCTGGATCTCGATCAAGGCGCGCTGAATGGCACTCTGGAAACCCTGAACCCCCGCCGAACCATGGCTTTTCACCACAATCCCCTGCAACCCGAGGAAGCTTGCGCCGTTATGCCGCGCAGGGGCCAGATCAGCTTGCAAGCGTTTCATCAGCGGCAATGCCAGAGCACCGACCATTTTCGACGCAAGGTTTTTCTTGAACAAGGCTTCGATGCGCCCGGCAATCATGGTCGCCAGGCCTTCGCTGGATTTGAGCAGGATATTGCCGACAAAACCGTCACAGACCACCACATCCGCCTCGCCACGGTACACACCGTCACCTTCGACAAACCCGATGTAGTTGATACCACGGGCACTTTGCAACAATGTTGCAGCGAGCTTGACCTGCTGATTGCCCTTGATGTCTTCAGTGCCAATGTTCAGCAGCGCCACTCGCGGACGAACGATACCCAGGGTTTCCGCCGCCACCGATCCCATCACGGCGAACTGCAATAGATGCTCGGCGCTGCAATCGACATTGGCGCCCAGGTCGAGCAACTGGCAATAACCCTTCTGCGTCGGAATCGCCGCCACCATCGCCGGCCGATCAATGCCTGGCAAGGTCTTGAGCACAAACCGCGACAACGCCATCAGCGCACCGGTATTGCCGGCACTGACACAAGCCTGCACCTTGCCGTCTCGCAGCAACTCCAGCGCCACGCGCATCGATGAGTCGGGCTTGCCACGCAGGGCTTGGGCAGGTTTTTCGTCCATGGTGATGACTTCGGACGCCGGCGCGATCGACAGACGCGAGCGATCCACAGCCGATTGGCCAGAGAGCAATTCTTCAAGAAGGGAGGGTTGACCGACGAGGGTCAGGTGCAGCGAGGGCGTAGCAGACAGGCAAGCAAGGCTGGCCTGAACAATGCTGCGGGGACCGAAGTCCCCGCCCATTGCGTCAATCGCGATGACTTGAGCAGACAAGTGATTACTCGTCAGCGCCCTTGTCGATCACTTTACGGCCACGGTATACGCCTTCTGGCGAAACGTGGTGACGCAGGTGAATTTCACCGGTGGTTTTTTCTACAGACAGAGTGCTTGCCGTCAGGGCGTCGTGCGAACGACGCATGTCACGGGCAGAGCGGGATTTTTTGTTCTGCTGAACAGCCATAATTGATTAACTCCTAAACGTTTGGGTCACGCTTTAACTGCGCCAATACACTGAACGGGTTGGACCGCGTTACCTCGTCCTCGCTCGGTTCGGGCTCATCGAGACCCGCCGGCTGCTGGCATTCTTCCGGATGATGAGCAGGCACAATGGGCAAGGCGAGCAGAAGCTCCTCCTCGATCAGTGACTGCAGATCCAAAGGATCTTCGCCCAGTTCCAGCACGTCATAACCTTTCGGCAACGACTGGGTATTCGCACCCTCCTTCACCACAGCATAACTGCATTCGCTATGGATCGGCAGGGTGACCAGCTCAAGACAACGCTGGCAAACCATTTTGACTTCGGTGTCGATAAAACTGTGGATTACCACAGACTTACGTTCATCTCGTTCAAAAACGAATTTAGCCTGCACCGTACCGACAGTATCGGAAAGCGGGTCGCAGAGTCTCTCCAAATCGGCCAGCAGCAGTTCACCTTGAAGGGTGGTGCCACGATCAGCCAATTTGCGCGGGTCAACGTGAGGTGGAATCGGGTCATTCAACATAGGCGCAGCATTATAGGGATGCCCCCAGCCATGTCAAAGGAAATTCAGCCCTGTCCGTCACTTGGAAGCCTCGCTAGAATTCGTGCCTGTCTTCTGGAGATGCGCATGCTGCCTTTATTACTCGCTTCTAGCTCGGTTTATCGCCGGGAATTGCTGGCCCGCCTGCAGCTGCCGTTTACCTGCAGCTCACCGGATATTGACGAAAGCCATCGCCCGGACGAGTCCGCCATCGAGCTGGTCAAGCGCCTCGCCGAGGAAAAAGCACGCGCGCTGGCCAGCAGCCACCCCGCTCACCTGATCATCGGCTCCGATCAGGTCGCCGTACTTGGGGATCGGATCATCGGCAAACCGCACACCTTCGAAAAGGCCCGCGAACAATTACTGGCCTCGAGCGGCAACTGCGTGACCTTCCTTACCGGCCTGGCCCTGCTCAACAGCCAGACCGGCGATTGCCAGGTCGACTGTGTGCCGTTCACCGTGAACATGCGCACACTCGACACCGCACGCATCGAACGTTACCTGCGCGCCGAACAGCCCTACGACTGCGCTGGCAGCTTCAAAGCCGAAGGTTTGGGGGTGAGCCTGTTTAAAAGCACCGAAGGCCCTGACGCCACCAGCCTGATCGGCCTGCCATTGATTCGCCTGGTGGACATGCTGCTGGCCGAAGGTGTGCAGATACCTTAAAGATCAAAGATCGCAGCCTCGTTTCACTCGACAGCTCCTACATTGAAATGCGTATCCCTTGTAGGAGCTGTCGAGTGAAACGAGGCTGCGATCTTTTGACTTAAAAAAACCGGCAAAAGCCGGTTTTTTTATGCAGCCAGAAAATCAGCGCAACGAAGGTCCCTGAAAGCCCATCCACATCGCCAGATGCTCAGCCACGCTGGCTCCGAGTTTTTTCGAGAAGCGATCGAAAGGCGATTCCTGAACGGTGAAATCCACCAACTCTTTCTCGCCGATCACGTCACGCGCCACCGAACTGGCATTCCCCAGACCATCGATCAGGCCCAGCGGCAAAGCTTGCTCCCCGTTCCAGACCAACCCGGAAAACAGCTCCGGATGTTCCTTGTCCTTGAGACGGTCGCCACGGCCCTTTTTCACACTATTGATGAACTGCTGGTGTGTCGTATCCAGCACACCCTGCCAGAACTGAGTCTCCTCGGGCTTCTGCGGCTGGAACGGGTCGAGGAACGACTTGTGCTCGCCCGACGTGTAAGTCCGACGCTCGACGCCGAGCTTCTCCATGGTGCCGACAAAGCCGTAACCGGCCGCTGTCACACCAATGGAACCGACCAGACTCGCCTTGTCGGCGTAAATCTGATCCGCCGCACTTGCGATGTAATAAGCACCGGAAGCGCCCAGATCCGAGATCACCGCGTACACCTTGGTATCCGGGTGCAAGCCGCGCAGACGGACAATTTCGTCATACACATAACCCGACTGCACCGGACTGCCGCCCGGACTGTTGATTCGCAGGATGACACCCTTGACCTTCTCGTCCTCGAAGGCTGCACGCAGACTGCCGACGATGTTGTCAGCGCTGGCAGGCTCCTTGTCGGCGATCATGCCGGTCACGTCGATCAGCGCGGTGTAGTTGCCACTGCGGGTGGCCGCTTTTTCCATGTCCATCAGCGGCGTGAACAGGATCAACGCACCAAACAGGTACACAAAGGTCAGCAGCTTGAAGAAAATCCCCCAGCGACGGGACCGGCGCTGCTCCTGCACGCTGGCCAGCAGGGTCTTTTCCAGCAGCTTCCAGCTTTTCTCGTCACCGCTCTCTGCGCTCGCCTTGGCGGGCGCTTTCCATTCGTCGGTCATGACATCTACCCCAGCAAAAACCTATTAAGCCCGCTGACTAAGCCAGGCATGCAATTCTGAAAAACGATCAATGGCCAGTGCCGGCTCGAATAATTTCAACGCCTCGATCGATTGCGCGCCATAGCTGACTGCCACCGAATCCATGCCGGCGTTGCGCGCCATCTGCAAGTCGAAGGACGAATCGCCCACCATCAGCGCCTGCTCCGGGCGAACCCCACAATGAGCAACGATCTGCTCCAGCATCAGCGGATGGGGTTTACTGGCGGTTTCGTCGGCCGCGCGAGTGATATCGAAATAACCTTCCCAACCGTGCGACTTCAGCACCCGATCCAGCCCGCGACGGCCCTTGCCGGTCGCGACCGCCAAGTGATAACCCTCGGCACGAAACGCTTCCATCGACTCGACCACACCCTCGAACAACGGCGAAGGAACAGCCTCCGAGGCGATGTAGTGATCCGCATAATGCTCACGGAATGCGATCAGCTCGGCATCGCTGATTTGCGGATACAACGTACGAATCGCTTCCGGCAAGCCCAGACCGATGATGCCCTTGACGGCACAATCATCGCGCAACTGAAACCCGGAGCGCTCGGATGCGACATGCATCGACTCGACAATCCGACCAATGGAGTCGGCGAGAGTGCCGTCCCAATCGAAAATCAGCAGCTTGTAATCAGATGGGCGCACTCAATCGCTCCACGGTTTTGGCCCACATCTCGTCGACCGGTGCCTGCAACTTCAGCTCACCACCATCCGGAAGCGGCACGGTCAGCATGTAGGCGTGCAGGAACAGACGTTTGCCGCCCAGGTCACGAATCTCTTTGCTGAAGCCTTCATCGCCGTACTTGGTGTCGCCAGCGATGCAATGCCCGGCGTGCAGGGTATGGACGCGGATCTGGTGAGTCCGGCCGGTGATCGGTTTGGCTTCGATCAGGGTGGCAAAGTCGCCAAAACGACGCAGGACCTTGAACACGGTCACGGACTCTTTGCCCTCCTCCTCGTCGACCTCGACCATACGCTCGCCGGAGCGCAGGTTGCTCTTGCCGAGCGACGCCCGGACTTGCTTGATCGAGGCCGCCCAGTTGCCGCGAACCAGCGCCATATAGCGCTTATCGACGCCATCGCCGCGCAAAGCCGTGTGCAAGTGACGCAGCATGCTGCGCTTCTTGGCGATCATCAACAGGCCGGAGGTGTCACGGTCGAGACGGTGAACCAGTTCGAGCTCCTTGCAATCGGGACGCAACTGACGAAAGGCTTCGATCACCCCGTAAGTCAAGCCGCTGCCACCGTGAACCGCGATGCCGCAAGGCTTGTTGATCACGATCAACGCCTTGTCCTCGAACACAATCGAGGCTTCGAGGCGCTGCAGCAGGCCTTGGGCCAGTGGCACAGGCTCGTCGCGCTCAGGCACGCGAACCGGCGGCACGCGCACGATATCGCCCGCCTGCAGCTTGTATTCGGGCTTGATCCGACCTTTGTTCACTCGCACTTCGCCTTTGCGCAAAATGCGGTAAATCAAGGTCTTGGGCACGCCTTTGAGCCGAGCGAGAAGGAAGTTATCAATACGTTGGCCGGCATATTCCGGCGAGACCTCCAGCAGTTGTACGGCTGGGGTCGAAGGGGCAGTAGTCGTCATGGCGCGGATGATAACAATTTTTTATGGAATTGAAGCACTTAATCATTGCTGCTATAGTCGCGAACGCCGCCAAAAGTGGCCTGGACAGCGGACTAACGGTCAAAAACCGGCCCTGACCAACGCAATTCACGAGGACGAGAGGCCGTCCTACGGGGCTTTCGCTACGAAACGGTAGAGTTTGCAGTTGTAACGAGCGCAGGTGACATGAGGCCTGAAGCATGCCGCAAAGCAGAGTTTTCACTCGCCTTGCGAGCAAATATTCACGGCCAGTTCACAAAGTGCAGTCAGCTACGAACAACCCCGAGCGAACGCTTCGGAAACAACGCCTAAATTAGCCATGATGCGTGACCTCCCCCTTTCGGAGCTCACGGTAAATGCCAACCCGCTGCGGATTCTGCGCGCGGCAGCACCCGAATTATCAGGGATACGTGTAGGGTGGAGATGCACAACCGCTGGACTGTGTAGCAATAGGCTTTATCAAGACGCTTCATCTCGTCCACAGCCGCTGGTTGATTCCTCCTCCTGACTGAGTGCTTAAGTAGCCACAGCAAGCAGGACGCGTACGTCGCGACGCCGGCCCAATTGGTCGGGGTTCGCTAGACACTGGAGTGTCCAACCACTCCTGACGCACCTGACACCGACCATGAGAAGTCGTGTGTGCCGAACGCCGTTTCCGGCAGCCCGGAAACCGACGGTACTACATGAAAAGAATGCTGATTAACGCAACTCAACCCGAAGAGTTGCGTGTTGCACTGGTAGATGGCCAACGCCTCTACGACCTGGACATCGAATCCGGTGCACGCGAGCAGAAAAAGGCCAACATCTATAAAGGCCGGATTACTCGCATCGAACCAAGCCTTGAGGCTGCCTTTGTCGATTTCGGCTCTGAGCGCCACGGCTTCCTGCCCCTTAAAGAAATCTCCCGCGAATACTTCAAGAAAGCCCCCGAAGGCCGCGTCAACATCAAGGACGTCCTGAGCGAAGGCCAGGAAGTCATCGTCCAGGTCGAAAAAGAAGAACGTGGCAACAAGGGCGCAGCCCTGACCACCTTCATCAGCCTGGCCGGTCGTTACCTGGTTCTGATGCCGAACAACCCGCGTGCGGGCGGTATCTCCCGTCGCATCGAAGGTGAAGAGCGCAACGAACTGCGTGAAGCCCTGAACGGCCTGGTTGCGCCAGCCGACATGGGTCTGATCGTTCGCACTGCCGGCCTGGGCCGCAGCAGCGAAGAAATGCAGTGGGACCTCGACTACCTGCTGCAACTCTGGACCGCCATCAAAGAAGCCTCGCTGGATCGCTCCGCGCCGTTCCTGATCTACCAGGAAAGCAACGTGATCATCCGCGCCATCCGCGATTACCTGCGCCAGGACATCGGCGAAGTGCTGATCGACAGCGTTGAAGCCCAGGACGAAGCCCTGACCTTCATCCGCCAGGTGATGCCGCAGTACGCCAGCAAGATCAAGCTGTACGAAGACAGCGTTCCGCTGTTCAACCGTTTCCAGATCGAAAGCCAGATCGAGACCGCTTTCCAGCGCGTCGTTGAATTGCCTTCCGGTGGTTCCATCGTTATCGATCCGACCGAAGCCCTGGTGTCCATCGACATCAACTCGGCGCGCGCCACCAAAGGCAGCGACATCGAAGAAACTGCTCTGCAGACCAACCTTGAAGCCGCCGAAGAAATCGCCCGTCAGTTGCGCTTGCGCGACATCGGCGGCCTGATCGTCATCGATTTCATCGACATGACCCCTGCCAAGAACCAGCGCGCCGTGGAAGAGAAAGTCCGCGAATGCCTGGAAGCCGACCGCGCTCGCGTGCAAGTCGGTCGCATCTCGCGCTTCGGCCTGCTGGAAATGTCCCGTCAGCGCCTGCGTCCATCCCTGGGCGAAAGCAGCGGCATCGTTTGCCCGCGTTGCAACGGCACCGGCATCATCCGTGACGTTGAATCGCTGTCGCTGGCGATTCTGCGCCTGATCGAAGAAGAAGCCCTGAAAGACCGCACTGCCGAAGTTCGCGCCCAAGTGCCGATCCCGGTCGCTGCGTTCCTGCTCAACGAAAAACGCAACTCGATCACCAAGATCGAACTGCGCACCCGTGCCCGCATCGTCATTCTGCCGAACGATCACCTCGAAACGCCGCACTTCGAAGTTCAGCGTCTGCGCGATGACAGCCCGGAAGCCGCGGTCGGCCAGTCCAGCTACGAAATCGCTGCTGCCGCTGCCGAAGTCGAAGAAGTACAGCCAGCCGCTGCGACCCGCACCCTGGTTCGCCAGGAAGCCGCGGTCAAGACGGCTCCGGCCCGCGCCAACGCTCCGGTTCCGACCGAAGTCGTCGCTGCCGCACCTGTTGCCGCACCGGCCGCCGCGCCAGAGCCAAGCCTGTTCAAAGGCCTGGTGAAATCGCTGGTCAGCCTGTTCGCGACCAAAGAAGAGCCTGCTGCTCCGGTTGTGGTTGAAAAACCGGCCGCCGAGCGTCCGGCACGCAACGAAGAGCGTCGCAACGGTCGTCAGCAGAGCCGCAACCGTAACGGTCGCCGCGATGAAGAGCGCAAGCCCCGTGAGGAACGTGCACCGCGTGAAGAACGCGCACCACGTGAGCCACGTGAAGCCCGCGAGGAAACTCCAGCAGTAGCAGTCGCCCGCGAAGAACGCGCTCCACGTGAAGAGCGCGCACCACGCGCACCTCGTGAAGAACGTGCTCCGCGCGCTCCTCGCGAAGATCGCAAGCCACGTGGCGATCGTGAAGAACGCCCGGTTCGTGAACTGCGTGAGCCTCTGGATGCCGCTCCGGCCGCCGCCGCTGCTGCTACCGCTGAAGAGCGTCCAGCCCGTCAGCCACGCGAAGAACGTGCTCCACGCCCACCGCGTGAAGAACGTCAGCCACGTGCCGAGCAAGCCGCTGCCGCCGTTGCCGCCGTTGCCGAAGAAGAGCTGGTTACCAACGAAGAGCAACTGCAGGAAGACGGCCAGGACGGCGCCGAAGGCGATCGTCCACGCCGCCGCTCCCGTGGCCAGCGTCGTCGCAGCAACCGTCGCGAGCGTCAACGCGATGCCAACGGTAATGTGATCGAAGGTTCGGAAGAATCCGAGTCCGCCGAAGGTAACGAAGCTGCTGAAACCAACGAAGCGCCAAGCGCTGCCGATCTGGCCGCCGGCCTGGCTGTTACCGCAGCCGTTGCCAGCACTGTGATCAGCGCTCCAGCCGAAGCACAGGCTAACGAGCAAGCCGAACGCGCGACTGCCGCCCCCCTGGAAACTGCTCCAGTGGAAGCGCCAGTGGTTGAAGCAACGACTCCGGTCGAAGCCACCGCCGCCCCGGAAATCGAAGTGGCGCCGGTTCGTGAAGCACAGCCTGTATTTGAAGCTGCCGCTGAGCCAGTAGTTACCGCAGAACCGACTGCCGAAACAGCCACCGAAACAGTAACCGAAGCTGTCCGTGAAGTTCGCGAAGAGCAAACCGCGTTCAACTGGGTTGCCGAGCCAGTCGCCGCCGAAGCGCCAGAAGCCGAGGCCATGGTGTCCGAGCCAGTGGTTGCTGCTGCCGAGCCTGCTCCGGTGGTTGAAGCGCCGGTTGTTGCCGAAGTGGCCGCACCAGAAGTCGAAGCCGCCCCTGTCAGCGCCCTGACGCCAAGTGGCCGTGCGCCGAACGATCCACGTGAAGTACGTCGCCGCAAGCGTGAAGCCGAGCGTCTGCAGAAAGAAGCCGAACTGGCTGCCGCTGCTACTCCGGCTGCTGTCGAACCAGCACCGGTTGTCGCTGAAGTCGTCGAGGCAGCACCTGCCCCGGCTGCTGAAGTCGCTGCTGCCGAACCAGCTGAATCGGTGATCGACGAAGCACCGCGCTCCGTTCAGGACGCGGTAGAGCAACACGAGCAAGCCCTGGAAAAAGAACACGAGCCTAAACCTCTCGTCTGATTCCATCGGCCACTAAAAAGCCCCGCCTGGTGATCCAGGCGGGGCTTTTTTTATGCCACATGACATCACACCGATCCCCTGTGGGAGCGAGCTTGCTCGCGATAGCGGTGGATCAGCTTGCATTAATGTTGAATGCTAAATCGCTATCGCGAGCAAGCTCGCTCCCACATTGGGTTTGCGATTACTTGAAGATCAATTTCTCTGGCACATCCACATCCCACAACACGCCGGGATCGTACACCGCCACCTCGACGACCCTCGCCTGCGCAAACAACGCCTTGGCACCTCGATCACCGGACAACGCCATCAACGCCGGACCAAAGCTGCGCCCAAATCCCACCGGATGCCCAAACTCGCCTTGATGCACCGGAACACTGACGGCGTCATCAGCAATCTCCGCCACCACACGTTCAATACTCGACGCAAGGATGAACGGCATATCCCCCAGCACAATCAGCCAGCCACTGAGCTGCGGACACGCCGCCACCCCGGCCGCGATGCTGTCGCCCATGCCGGTCGATTCGATTAGTACAATCTCGCAGCCATAGGCCTGAGCCATGCGAATCACTTGCGGTCGATCCACAGTGGTCACCAGGACGCGCTTCTCAAGGGAAGCTGGCAAATTCACCAGCACTTGCTCGATCATCGAATGAACAGCACCCTCGCGCCCCGTACAATCCGCCACCAGCTTGTCCCTCTCGGCACCGGCCTCCTGTCGAAACCGACTGCCCTGCCCCGCCGCCAACACGATGACGCCGATAGGTTCGCTCATACGACCTCCTGCAACAGCTTCTTCTGCTTCAGTTCGACGCCGTTCTTGATCGCCACGATTTCGGCCAGCAGCGACAAGGCGATTTCCGCCGGTGTGTGGCTGCCAATGTGCAAACCGATCGGGCCGTGCAGCCGAGAGATAGCCCCTTGTGACAAGCCTAGTTGAGCGAGGTTTTCCCGGCGCTTCAAGCTGTTGACCCGGGAGCCCAGCGCACCGACATAAAACGCTTTAGAGTCCAAAGCCGTGAGCAGCGCCATGTCATCGAGTCTAGGATCGTGGGTCAGTGCGACGATGGCCGTACGTTCGTCGGTCTGGATGCTGAGCACCGCGTCATCGGGCATGCCCGAAACAAATCGCCCGTGCTGCTCTTCCCAGCCGTAAACGAACTCGGTGCGCGGATCGCAGATCAGCACTTCGAAATCCAGCAAACGTGCCATCTCGGCGACATAACGGGACAACTGCCCCGCACCGATCAGCAACAGCCGCCAACGCGGGCCGTAAATGGCCCGCAACGTCTTGCCATCGAACGTCAGCACATCAGTCTTGTCAGCCGGTTGCAGCATGACTTCACCCGTCTCGACACTGAGCGAGCGAGCCACGATTTCGTGTGCCTCGCAGCGCGCCAGCAACTCGGCGACCCACGCCGGGTCACCGACCCGCTCCTCGGTCAGGCGCAAGGTGCCGCCACACGGCAAACCGAAGCGTGCCGCCTCCTCACGGGTGACGCCGTAAGTGATCAATTGCACCGGCGGCCCATCGGCTGGAATACGACCGTCATGCAGCCGGGCAATCAAATCGTCTTCGACACAACCACCGGACACCGAGCCAATCACCACACCATCTTCACGCAAGGCCAGCATGGCGCCAGGTGCCCGCGGCGCGGTGCCCCAGGTCTGGACCACGCTGTACAACACCACCCGCTGACCGGCGCGGCGCCATTCGAGCACGCTGCGCAGGACGTTCAGATCGACACTGTCCATCAGGCTTGCGCCTTCTGCCAACCTTGCAGCTGATAGCGAACCGGCAGGTTGCGGATGCGCTTGCCGGTGGCGGCAAAGATTGCGTTGCACAGTGCTGGCGCAATCGGTGGCACGCCCGGCTCACCGACACCGCCCAATGGCACATCACCCGATGGTGTGACCAGATGAACCGCAACTTCCTTCGGCGCCAGGGACATGCGCGCTACTTCGTACATGTGGAAGTTGTCCTGCTGGACCTTGCCGTCCTTGAAGCTGATTTCCCCCAGCACCGCGTTACCCAGGCCCATGACGCAGGCGCCTTCGAACTGCGAGCGAATCCGCTCGGGGTTGATCTGCGGGCCGCAATCCACGGCGATGTCAGCCTTGTGCACGATCAGCGTGCCGTCGTCTTTGACTTCGACCTCGATCACCGCCGCCACATAAGTCACGAAGCTGTAATGCACCGCCAGCCCCAGACCTCGGCCCTTGGGTAACTCACGGCCCCAACCGGCGGCTTTGGCAGCGGTTTCCAGTACCGTGCGCATCCGCGCGGTGTCGATCGGATAACGCTCGGGGGATTCGCCGTAGTTCCACTCTTCACTCAAGGTGCGCGGATCGATCTGCCGGTCCGGGCCAAGCAATTTGATCTGATACTTGAGCGGATCCTGGCCGGCCTTGTGCGCCAGCTCATCGACAAAGCTCTGAATCGCAAAACCGTGAGGGATGTTCGACACCGAGCGATACCAGCCGACGCGTGTGTGAATCGCCGCTTCCGGGTTTTCCAGGCGCACGTTGGGGATCGCGTAAGCCATGTTGGTGAAACCCATGCCCAGTTCGAAGGCTGCCTCGTGGTTCATGCCCGGCGCAAACAGCGCAGTGATGCTCGGCGCCACGGTCCGGTGCAACCAGCCGGACGGCAGGCCGTCCTTGTTCAGGCTGGCTTTCAGGTACTCGGCCGACACCGTGTGGAAATAGGAGCAGTGTATGTCGTCTTCACGGGTCCATTGCACCCGCACTGCCTTGCCGGGGAACTCCTTGGCGAGGATGGCCGCTTCGATGATGAAGTCCGGTTTGGATTTACGCCCGAAACCGCCGCCCAGCAAGGTGACGTTAAAGGTGACGTTATCGAACGGAATACCGAGGCGCTCGCCAATGCGTTCGCGAGTGACTTGGGGGGCCTGGCTTGGAGCCCAGGCTTCGCACACGCCGTCCTTGAAGCGGGCGATGGCGACCATCGGTTCCATGGGTGCTTGCGTGAGGTGCGGCAGGTAATAGGACGCTTCGAGCGTGCTGTTGGCACTGCCCATGGCTTCGTCGATATTGCCGGTATTGCGCACCACTTTGCCGGGTTTGAGGGAAGCTGCCTCGATTTCCTTGCGGTAGGCGATTGAGTCATAACTGGCGTTAGGACCATCATCCCACTCGATTTTCAACGCCTCGCGGCCCTTGATCGCGGCCCAGGTATTGCTGGCCACCACGGCCACGCCGCCCAAGGGCTGAAACTCCGATGGCAGTGGATGACCTTCGATCTGCACGACCTTGACCACGCCCGGGACTTTCATCGCGGCACTGGAGTCGACGGACTTAACCTTGCCGCCGTAAACCGCAGGGCGTGCAATGGTGGCGTAGAGCATGCCGTCGAAATGGACGTCTGCACCGTAAATGGCGCGGCCATTGACGATGTCGGCACCGTCGATGGCCTTGGTGCCTTCCTTACCGATGTAGCGGAATTCCGACGGCTGCTTGAGTCGCAGGCTGTCACGCGCCGGCACTGCCAACGCACCAGCAGCGGCGGCCAAGGCGCCGTACCCCAGTTCACGACCGGTCGGTTGGTGAATGACTTTATGCAGTTGCGCGTGGCATTCGCTGACCGGCACTTTCCACTGTTCGGCAGCCGCTTGTTCAAGCATGGTCCGCGCGGCAGCACCGCAGCGACGCATCGGCTCGTACCAGTGGCGCATGCTGCGCGAACCATCGGTGTCCTGGTTGCCAAAGCGCACTTCGTCGCCCGGCGCCTGTTGCACCTTCATCATCGCCCAGTCGGCTTCCAGCTCATCGGCCACCACCATCGTCAGGCTGGTGCGCACACCCTGGCCCATTTCCGAACGGTTGCAGACCACGGTCACCGTGCCGTCAGTAGCGATGCTGAGGTATACCTTGGGATCGTCGATCCAGCCGTTGGGCATGCCGTCGGCGCCGAATTTCTTCTCTTTCTCGGCAGCGAAAGCGTCTTGCCAGCCCCAGCTCGCCACCAGTACCAGCGCACTGGTGGCGCCAACGCCTTTGAGGAAACCGCGACGACTGAGGTTGCTCAGCGCGAAATCATTCGGTAACTGGCTCATGCCTTGGCCTCCTTCAGGTGAGTGGATGCCTGGCGGATGGCGGTCTTGATACGGTTGTAAGTGCCGCAGCGGCAAATATTACCGACCATCGCCTCTTCGATCTGTTCGTCGCTGGGGTTCGGGTTGGTCTTGAGCAGCGCCGTGGCGGACATGATCTGCCCGCCCTGACAGAAACCGCACTGGGCCACGGCGGTGTCGAGCCAGGCTTGCTGGACAACTTGCCCGACCGGGTCGGCGTGCAGGTTATCGATGGTGGTGACGTTCTGGCCGACCACCGAACCGATCGGCGTGATGCAACTGCGCGCCGGGGCGCCTTCGATATGGATGGTGCAGGCACCGCACAGGCCCATGCCGCAGCCGAATTTGGTGCCGTTGTAACCGGCCACGTCGCGGATCGCCCAGAGCAGCGGCATATCCTCGGTGACATCGAGTTGATGGTCTTGACCATTGAGCTTCAGGGTAATCATGGGCACGCCCGCATATTATTGGTTATGGGGTCGAGCAATCTGCCGCCTGGGGTTGGCGGTTGGCATCACGCAGATCGGCTCAGGCTAATGAGGCTCTCTTATGCGGACGGTAGCGTCTGCATCGGGCCTTTGATGGAGCAAACGTTTGCATCGTTAGGTGGCTAAGTTAACCCAGCATTAACAAAAAAGCCCTGCACCGTTAAACGTGTGCAAGGCTTTGAGATCAGTCTTGAAAGCGTAGCCTCAATACCGATTGGGCTCCATTTCCAGGTCGACATGAAAACGTTCTGAAATGTCTTTCTGGATGCGTTGCGCCAGGTTCAGCAATTGCAGACCTGTCGCGTTGCCGTAGTTGACCAGCACCAACGCCTGCAATTTATGCACGCCGGCATCGGCGTCACGGAAACCTTTCCAGCCGGCCCGCTCGATCAGCCACCCCGCCGCCAGTTTCATCTGCCCGTCAGGTTGCGCGTAAGCCACCAGATCCGGGTATTCAGCTTTGAGTTGCGCGACAAGCGCCGCTGGCACCAAAGGATTCTTGAAGAAGCTGCCGGCATTGCCGAGCACTGCCGGGTCCGGGAGCTTCTCATTGCGGATGCTGCAAATCGCCTGGCTGACATCGGTGGCGGTCGGGTGATCGATACCTTGCTCGGTCAGGCGCTGACGCACCGGGCCGTACTCCAGATGCAGGTACGCGGCGCGGTCCAGGATGAAACGAACCCGCAGGATCAACCAACGCCCCGGTTCCTGTTTGAACAGGCTGTCGCGGTAGGCGAAGTTGCATTCTTCCAGGGTAAAGTCCCGCAAGTCGCCGGTCTGGCGATCCAGCGCGGTCAGGCCCGCGAACACGTCCTTGATCTCCACGCCATAAGCACCGATGTTCTGCATCGGTGCCGCACCGACGGTGCCGGGAATCAGGCTGAGGTTCTCCAGCCCCGACAAGCCCTGCGCCAAGGTGTGCTGCACGAACGGATGCCAAGGCTCGCCGGCCTCGGCTTCGATCACGACCTTGCTGCCGTCATCGCTCAGGATGCGAATCCCGCGGGTGGCCATGCGCAGCACCAGCGACTGGATATCGGCCGTCAGCAGCAGGTTGCTGCCACCGCCAATCACCAACAGCGGCACGTCATGTTCCAGCGCATAAGCCAGGGCTTCACGCACGTCGGCATCGCTGTGGGCTTCGGCAAACAGCCGGGCCTGAACGTCGACACCAAAGCTGTTGAACGGCTTGAGCGAAACCTGGGCGTGCACCTGCAAACTCATAACCGTCCCTTCAATTCGATCACCAGCAAATCACTGGCGCGCTCGATCAGGTCCAGCACCTGCTCAAAGCCTTGGTCGCCGTCGTAGTACGGATCCGGCACTTCATCGATTTCCGACTGGTAGCGACGCAGGAACAGATCCAACTCGGCTTTGCCCTTGGCCGGTTGCAAGGCCTTGAGGTTGCGCAGGTTGCTGTGGTCCATCGCCAGAATCAGGTCGTAGGTGGCGAAATCGGCGCGGGACACTTGCTGGGCGCGCTGAGCAGACAAGTCATAACCGCGCAGCTTGGCCGCCGCCTGACTGCGCTTGTCCGGGGCCTTGCCGACGTGCCAGTCACCGGTACCAGCGGAGGCGACTTCGATTTGATTGGCCAGCCCCGCTTCGCGCAGTTTATGCCGCAGCACGCCTTCGGCCGTAGGTGAACGGCAGATGTTGCCCAGGCAGACAAACAAAACCCGCATCAGGCCTCCAGCAGGCGACGAACGCGCTCAAGGTCTTCGACGGTGTCGACGCCGGTCGGCGGTGCGATCAGCGCGTCCGCGACGTGAATCCGTACGCCGTGCCACAGGGCACGCAGCTGTTCGAGGGATTCGGTATTTTCCAGCCAGCACGGGCCCCAGCTGACGAAGTCATGCAGGAAACCGGCGCGGTAGGCATAGATGCCGATGTGGCGGCGATAGGGTACGCCTTCCGGCAATTGCTCGCGGCTTTTGGCGAACGCGTCGCGGGCCCACGGCAACGTGGCACGACTGAAGGTCAGCGCCAGACCATTAAGGTCGCTGACAACCTTGACCACGTTGGGATTGAACAGGGTTTCCACGTCTTCGATCGGCTCGGCCAGCGTGGCCATGCGCGCTTCGGTGTGGGCGGCCAGGTTGGCGGCAACCTGATCGATCACACTCGGCGGGATCAGCGGCTCGTCACCCTGAACGTTGACCACAATGGCGTCGGGCGCCAGGCCCAGTTTCGCGGCGACTTCGGCCAAACGGTCGGTGCCGGAGTTGTGATCTTCGCGGGTCAGCACCACTTCAGCGCCAAACCCGTTACAGGCCTCGACGATGCGCGCATCGTCAGTGGCAACCACCACGCGCTGGGCGCTGCTTTTGCTCGCCTGTTCCCAGACGTGCTGGATCATCGGCTTGCCGGCGATCAGCAGCAACGGTTTGCCCGGCAAGCGGGTGGAGGCGTAGCGCGATGGAATGACAACGGTAAAGGCTGTGGTCATTTATCCAGACGCTCGTCGGTGGTCAGGGTGCGGGCTTCGGTTTCGAGCATCACCGGGATGCCGTCGCGAATCGGGTAAGCGAGACCTGCGCCCTTGCTGATCAGCTCGGTTTTGTCGGCGCTGAGCTTGAGCGGGCCTTTGCAGACCGGGCAAGCAAGGATATCGAGCAATTTGGTGTCCATGAGCATTCCCTGGATAAATGGATTTAAGGCAAAAGACGAGCCGGCAACAGGCGCATCAACTGCGTATCGAACCAGGCCACGAAGGCCGGTGATGGCGCAGCATCGACCGCCAGGTACCACCAATCGGCGGCGGCGAAGGCACGGCACTTCACCGCGTCCTTTTCGGTCATCACCAACGGCAATGACGGTGTGAAATTCAAGGCCTGCACGCTGTATTCGGCGTGGTCGGCAAACGCATGCGGGACTGGCTGCCAGTGTAGCGTTTCGAGGGTTGTGAAGAAACGCTGCGGATTGCCGATCCCGGCCACGGCGTGCAGCGCCTGGCCAGCGGGAAAGTGGTCGAGGGGACGCCGCTCGCCGCTGTGCAGATTGACCAGTTCAGTGGGTTGAAGCTGGAAGGCAAAACCGCCGTCGCGATCGGCATCGGCACCGTTGTACAGCACCGCGTCGACGCTTTGCAGGCGCTCGGCCGGCTCACGCAACGGCCCGGCGGGCAGGCAGCGCTGGTTGCCCAAACCTCGGGCGGCATCGATCAGCACCAGTTCAAGGTCCCGGGCCAGACGGTAATGCTGCATGCCGTCGTCGGACAGGATCAGGTCCAGCGGCTCACTCGCCAGCAGCGCTTTGACGGCACGGCTGCGGTCGGGGTCGATCATCAACGGAACGCCGGTGCGCTGGACGATCAACAGCGGTTCGTCGCCTGCGGTATCGGCGCTTTGATCCGCCTCAACCCGCCACGGCAATTGCGGCGGCTTGGCGCCATAACCCCGACTGACCACGCCGACCCGCAAACCGCTGCGCTGGCAGTGCTGGATCATCCACAGAATCAGCGGGGTCTTGCCGGTGCCGCCGACGGTGATATTACCCACTACGATCAACGGCACCGGCGGTTGATAGATCTCGCCCTCTCCCGCCAGAAAACGCTTGCGCTTGTTATTGACCACGCGCCGATACAACCACTCCAGCGGCTGCAACAGCTTCAGGGCCGGATGACCTTGGTACCACGCGGCGAGCAAGCGATCGGACATGGCCATCAGGGCGCGGGCGGCGCCGCCTCGACAGTGGTCATGCGCAGGTGGCTGAAACCGAGTTTACCGGCGGCGTCCATGGCGGTAATGACGGACTGATGCTGAGTCTTGCCGTCGGCGCTGATGGACAGCGGCAGGTTGGTGTCGCCACTGGATTCTTTCTGCAACGCATCCATCAGCGTCGCCAGGTCGTTTTTGGGCAATACCTGATTATTCACCGAGAATGCGCCTTCAGCATTGATGGCAACGTCCAGGTGTTTGACCTGCTGGTCTTCGGCAGGCGAGCCGCTGACCGCTTCCGGCAGATCAACGCGCAACTGGGTTTCACGGGTAAAGGTGGTGGTGACCACGAAAAACAGCAGCAGGATAAACACCACGTCAATCAGCGACGCGAGGTTGATGTCTACCGTTTCCCGCGGTTTGCGGCGGAATTTCACGCTTTGCCCCCATTCAGGTCGACATCACGGTCACCCTGTACCACCTCGACCAGTTTGATCGCTTCCTGCTCCATGCCCACGACCAACTCATCGATCCGGCGTTGCAGGAACCGGTGGAAGAATACGGCCGGGATACCGACCATCAGGCCCGCAGCTGTGGTGATCAAGGCCTTGGAAATACCACCGGCCAGCACCGCAGCATTGGTGCCCATGCCCGTGCCCATGAACGCGCTGAAAATGTCGATCATGCCCAGCACCGTACCCAACAGACCCAGCAACGGGGCCATGGCGGCGATGGTGCCCAACGCGTTGATGTAGCGTTCGAGCTCGTGGATGACCCGCGCGGCAGCCTCTTCGATGCACTCTTTCATGATCTCGCGACCATGCTTGGAGTTCGCCAGGCCAGCCGCCAGGATTTCGCCCAACGGCGAGTTGGCGCGCAGTTCCTTGAGTTTTTCTTTATTGAGTTGTTTGTCCTTGATCCAGACCCAGACTTGCCCGAGCAAATGCTCCGGGGTCACACGGCTGGCTCGCAGGGTCCAGAGACGCTCGGCGACAATCGCCATTGCCGCGATGGAACTCAAAATGATCGGCAGCATCATCCAGCCGCCGGATTTGACTAATTCCCACACAGTGTCAGTCCCCTCGAAAAAGTGCGCCACTCTAACATAGGGGGTCGGCGCACCGAAAACCGCGATGTCGCATCCGGTCGGGCGTTAATCACACGGAGTCATTGCGCAGAGCGCCAGAAACGCTGTTCTTGACGCATCGTCCATGGTGGCTTGAAGCGTCCCAGTTGCAGACGGATGGCACCCTGTTCGGCGCTGTCATGGATCGATATGCCGCGCTTTCGATAGCGCGCCATGATCGTGGGATGGGGATGACCGAATGAATTTCCCTGACCTCGGGAGATCAACACTGCTTTGGGTTGCAGCCCGGTAAGCAACGCCATGGAAGATGAACTGCGACTGCCATGGTGCGGCGCCTGCAACCAATCGGTGGTGACGGCCAGTGGACTGTCGAGCAGTGCCCGCTCGGCGGCGGCGTCTATATCACCGGTCAGCAACATACGCTCGCCATTGGCTTCGATTTGCAGGACGCAGGATTTTTGATTGCTGTCGCTGGCCGAAGACCATTGCCAGAGCTGGAACCTCACATCATCCCAGACCCATTGCTTGCCGCTCTCGCAGCCTTCTGCCTGCAACTCGACCGGCAGCGCCAGGGGATCGCCACTGACCACCCGTTTCACCGGCAAGCCATTGGCAACGGCCCGGGCGCCGCCCGCATGATCGGCGTCAGCATGGCTGATCAGCATCAAATCGAGCCCCTCCACCCCCAGTTTGCGTAAGGTAGGCAGCACCACCCGCTCGCCCAGGTCGAAATCGCCGAAACGAGGCCCGGTGTCATACAACAGTGTGTGATGACGGGTACGCACCAGAATTGCCAAACCCTGGCCGACATCCAGCTGCCAGACTTCGGCGATACCTTCAGGCAAGACCTGCCTGGGTGGAAAAACCAGCAACAGCAGCATCGGCCAACCCAACGAGCGAAACGGCACACCTCGAGGCATTAATAGTAGAAAGGCACCGAGTGTGCCGAGTGCCCATACCCACAACGGGATGGCCACCGGCACCCACGCGGGCAAGTACCCGGCCATCAGCGTCAGGCCCTTGAACAAGAGGTCGATCAAACCTCCTGCCAACCACAACAGCCCTTCGCCCACATAAGGAAGGGGTAAAAACAACGTACCCAGCAATGCCGGTGGCAGCACGACCAGACTGATCCACGGCACCGCGAGCAAATTGGCCACCGGCCCGCTGAGACTGATCGGCAACCCGAGCACCAGCAGCAACGGGCACAGACCAATCGCGATCAGCCATTGGGCGCGGGTCCACGTTTGCCACCAACGCCATGGGCCCAGCCGACCACCGAAGGTGAAGATCAACACCGCTACCGCCGCGAACGACAGCCAGAAACCCGGTTGCAGACTCGCCAGCGGATCCAGCAGCAAAACACCGTCGAGTGCCAGCAACAGCGGCCACCAGGCGCCGAGGTGACGAAATCGCAGGCGCCACAACAGCACCAGGCCGATCATCACGCAGGCCCGTCGCACCGGCACCTCGAAACCGGCCAGCAGCCCATAACCGAGAGCGGCCGCGAACGCGAGTCCACAGGCCCACGGCAGCCAAGGCAAACGCTTCGGCCACAGGCCATAGCGGGCCAGCCCGGCGATCAACAGATACACCAGCCCTGCCAACAACCCGATGTGTTGTCCGGAAATCACCAACAAATGCACGGTGCCGGTGTCTTGCAGCACCTGCCAGTCTTCGCGACTCAGTCCGGCGCCATCCCCCAGCACCAATGCCGTCAGCGCTCCCGTTCGCCCCTGGGCATCCACGGACTGCAAGCGCTGACGGATGCCGTCGCGCCAGGCCCATTGGGCTTGCTTGAGCCGCTCGCCAGCCTTGACCGTTCCGGTAGCGCCGATGCGTTGCGCCAACAGCCAGGCGTCGTAATCGAAGGCATGGGGATTGAGCAGCCCCGCAGGACGCTTCAACTTGACCGCCAGTCGCCAATGTTCGCCGCTGTTGACCGGCGGCCCGTCATACCAGGCCAGGCGCAGCAGTTGCGGCACCTTGCCGCGTCGCGACCGGGCGTCCGCCAACTCGAAACGCACGACGGCGTCATTGTTCTGGGGCAATCCCGTCACCCGACCTTCGACCCAACGGGTTTCGCCATCGAGGCTCATCGGCAGCCGATCATCCAGCGCCCACTGTGCATTCGCGCCTGCCCAACTGAAACCGAACAGCAAAAAAGCCAGTGGATAGCTGCGAAACGGCAGCAACATCAAACCGATTACCGGCAGCACTATCCATAACCAGACCGGCGGTAATGCCGGTAAAAAACGCAGGATCAAAAGACCCAACGCCAGCGCCATCATCCCTGTGCGCATACGCCCGTCCTTGAGAGTCCCCTCCTAGGCATAGCCGGCTAATCGCACAGGCATCGTTATTAATTGTCACAAAGTCTGAATGGGCGGCTCATAGAATCCAGACATACTTGCCGCCTTAACCGACCGAGAAGCCTTATGCCCCGGCGCTTATTCAAACGTTACATGCCAGACCCGACCAGCATCAGGGAACACAAGTCCTTACGCTTTCTCGGCACCCTGCTGCATGACCCGAACCTCTGGCACCTCAACCGCCATTCCGTCGCACGGGCCATGGCGGTGGGTCTGTTCGCGGCGTTCCTGCCGATTCCGTTGCAGATGCTGGTCGCCGCCATTCTCGCCATCATGGTGCGCGGAAACATGCCGATTGCGGTCAGCCTGGTCTGGCTAACCAATCCGATCACCATGCCGGCGGTGTTCTTCTGCACTTACCAGACCGGTGCCTGGCTGATGGATGTTCCCACCCGCCATTTGCCGGACGAGCTGACCTGGGAATGGATCAGCGGCGAACTCTCGACTCTTTGGCAGCCGTTTTTACTCGGTTCGGTGGTGACGGGACTGGTGCTCGGCGCGCTCGCCTATTGCCTGACCATGATGTACTGGCGCTGGTGGGTGGGGCGGCAGTGGCGGCGGCGCCAGAAACGACGGGGGCAAGAATAAAAAAACGGCACCCTGAGGTGCCGTTTCTGATTGAGCCGTGCGCGATTACGTGCGCATCCCGCGACCACTGACCAGCAACCGCGCACAACCGATGTACAACACCACGGTCGCCACCAGCATGAAGGTGATGGCCACGCTGATCCTGATGTCCGAAACGCCAAGAATGCCGTAACGGAAGGCGTTGACCATGTGCAGCACCGGGTTGGCCAGGGACACGGTCTGCCAGAACGGTGGCAGCAAGGAGATCGAGTAGAACACCCCGCCCAGGTAGGTCAGCGGTGTCAGCACAAACGTCGGGATGATCGAGATGTCATCGAAGTTGCGCGCAAACACGGCGTTGATGAAGCCCAGCAGCGAGAAGATCGTCGCCGTCAGCACCACCACCAGAATGGTCACGCCCAGGTGATGCACCTGCAAATGGGTGAAGAACAGCGACAGCAGGGTCACGATGATCCCGACCATCAAGCCGCGCAGCACGCCGCCCAGGGTGTAGCCGATCAGAATCGTATGCGGCGACACGGGCGACACCATCAATTCTTCGATGGAACGCTGGAACTTGCTGCCGAAGAAACTCGAGACCACGTTGCCGTAGGAGTTGGTGATCACCGACATCATGATCAGCCCCGGCACGATGTACTCCATGTAAGTGAAACCACCCATGTCACCGATCTGCCGGCCGATCAGATTGCCGAAGATCACGAAGTACAGAACCATGGTGATGGCCGGCGGCAGCAGCGTCTGCGGCCAGATCCGGGTAAAGCGTTTGACCTCTCGGTAAACGATGGTGTTGAGGGCAACGAGGTTGGGTTGCAGCTCGGAACTCATACCGCCACCTTCGACAGATTTTTCTCCACCAGGGACACGAACAACTCCTCGAGGCGATTGGTTTTGTTACGCAGGCTCAACACTTCGATGTTCTGCTGCGCCAATTGGGTGAACAGCGCGGTGATGCCCATGGCCTTGTCGACCTGAACTTCAATCGTGTGGCTGTCGAGCAACTTGGTCGGGTAACCGAGCAACTGCGGCGCGACGTTCACCGTGTTTTTGAGGTCGAGCAGGAACGTTTCCACATGCAGTTGGCTGAGCAACTGTTTCATGCTGGTGTTCTCGACGATGGTGCCGTGGTCGATGATGCCGATGTTGCGGCACAACTGCTCAGCCTCTTCCAGGTAATGGGTGGTGAGGATGATAGTGATGCCTTTCTTGTTCAGCTCGGTGAGGAACGTCCACATCGAGCGGCGCAGTTCGATGTCTACACCCGCCGTCGGTTCGTCGAGGATCAACAGGCGCGGTTCGTGAACCAGCGCACGGGCGATCATCAGGCGACGCTTCATGCCACCGGACAGTGAACGCGACGGCACATCGCGCTTGTCCCACAGGCCGAGTTGGGTCAGGTACTGCTCGGCGCGTTCCTTGGCGATTTTCGGCGGGATGCCGTAGTAACCGGCCTGGGTCACGACGATGTCGAAGGTTTTTTCGAACTGGTTGAAGTTGAATTCCTGGGGCACCACGCCGATGCAGCGCTTGAGTGCTGCAGGATTCTTGTCCAGGTCGTGACCGAAGATATTCACCGTTCCGCTGGTCTTGTTCACCAGGGTCGAGAGAATGCCGATGGTCGTGGATTTGCCAGCGCCGTTAGGGCCGAGCAAGGCGAAAAAGTCACCTTCGGCGACGTCCAGATCGATACCACTCAAGGCCTGGAAACCGTTGCCGTAGGTTTTGGTTAGCTGCCGGATGGACAGAGCGGAACTCATATCGGATTTACGCACCAAGAAGGGAAGAAAGGGACAAATAAGGGCGGGCGGCGACTAATACAACCGCGGCGCACGAGCGCAATGGTGCTTGTCGCCGCCACACAAGTACAGTCAAGTGTGTCGATAGTGAGTATTAAGTCAACGCGGTCATCACCGCTTTCTGATACGCCGGACGCTGTTTCAGGCGTGCATACCAGGCTTGCAGATGAGGCTGCGGTGCGCGCTCGATCGGCATCTCGAACCAGGCATAAATGAAACTGCCCAGAGGAATGTCGCCCATGCCGATCTCATCGCCGGACAGGTAGGGTTGGGTCGCCAGCGCCTGATCGGCCATGGACAGCAGGCCATCGCACTCCTTGATCGCGGCGTTGATTGCGGGCCAGTCCTGTTGACTTTCCGGTGTACGTAACACACCCCAGAACACCGTGCGGAACGGCCCGGCAAAACTTGAAGTGGTCCAGTCCATCCACTTGTCGGCAGAAGCCCGGGACTGCAGATCCTCTGGATACCAGGCCGTGCCGTTGGCGTGGCGAGCCATCAGGTAACGCACGATGGCGTTGGATTCCCACAGCACGAAACCCTCGTCTTCAATCACCGGCACGCGGCCATTGGGGTTCATCGCGCGGTACTGCGGCGTATCGACTACACCAAAGGCGCCGCCCGCATCAATGGCTTCATAAGCCAGGCCCAGCTCCTCGGCGGCCCACAACGGTTTTCTGACATTCGACGAGTTTTTCCGACCCCAGATCTTCAGCATGACCGCCTCTTTATGGATGAATGCGCAGGCAGCATACGCCGGATCAGGCGCGACTCAAATCGCTCTGCATGTCACCCAGCAGCGCAGGCAGTGTGTCGCTGAACAGATGCGGATAGCACTTCTCCAGGTGCTCGAAAAAGAACGTTTCAGGCACGTCGGTGAACTGGCCGTGGTCGATCAGGTATTCCATCAGTTGCTCGCCGTCGAGATTGAACGGATGGAAAACGCTGTCGTTGATTCCGTCGAATTCCAGTGGTGCGACATTGAACAGTTCGCACAAGCCTTGGTTGAACGCTGGCGTGGCTTTGACCCAGCGGCCGTTCAGGTGAAGCTCCGTGTAACCGTGCATGGCGAACACGTCGCTCTTGAGCAACTCGAGCAACCGCGGCGTCGACAAATGATTGCGCACATCCGCCAGACCGATCCGCGCGGGAATCCCGCAATGCCGGGCTGCACCTGCCAGCAGCGTGGCTTTGGGTACGCAATAACTCTCCCCCGCTGTCAGCGCATAGCTGCCGCGCAAGGTATCCGGATCGCGACTGAAGGTGTAAGGGTTGTAGCGCACGGCTTCACGCACGGCGTAATAGAGATTGATCGCCTGCTCTAGAGGATCGCGACGGCTGCCGCGATGTTTTTCGGCGAACTCCACCACCGACGGGTGGTCACTATCGATGAAGCGGCCGGGACTCAGATACTCATGCATGAGAACAATCTCCTGGGGAAGCCACGAGTCTAGCGACACGTTCAGCACAGAGATAACGACGTTTCGGCCAATCATGGACGCTTTGCCGTCCGCCCAACGAACGATTTCCCCGGCCTGTTGCCCACCGGGCCTACAAAACTCATCCATGGTTTCCCACGAATTCAATCACATCGCTCTGACCACCCTGTTTTGCGGATGCCGTCTAAGCTCTGAAAGTTGGTTTTGCCCTGGTTTCACGGAGGATTAAATATGCTGCTGTTGTGGATACTGGTTCTGGTTGTCGGGATTGCTTATTTAGCCCACCGTCGTGTCGCCCCGCTGCCCGCCCTGTGCGTCGTTGCCGTTTACGTGGTGGCGATGGGCGCTTTCAGCCGCGCGCCAGGCTGGTTGCTGCTGGTTTTCTGGGTGTTGATCGCGGCTGTTGCAGCGCCCTTGTTGCTGCCAGACCTGCGCCGTAAATATTTCAGCGCGCCGCTGTTCAGTTGGTTCCAGAAAACCCTGCCGCCGATGTCGCAAACCGAACGCGATGCGATCGATGCCGGCACGGTGTGGTGGGACGGTGAACTGTTCAGCGGTCGCCCGGACTGGAACAAACTGCTGGCCTATCCAAAAGTACAGTTGAGCGAAGAGGAACAGGCCTTTATCGACGGCCCGACCGAAGAACTCTGCGCCATGGTCAGCGACTGGCAGATCGGTCAAACCATGGACCTGCCTCCCGAAGCCTGGGCCTACATCAAGGAAAACGGCTTCTTCGCCCTGATCATTCCCAAGGAGTTTGGCGGCAAAGGTTTCTCCGCCTATGCCCATTCCCAAGTGGCGATGAAACTGGCGACCCGCAGCGGCGACCTTGCCTCTACCGTGATGGTCCCCAACTCCCTGGGCCCGGCTGAACTGCTGTTGCATTACGGCACCGACGAGCAACGCAACCACTACCTGCCACGACTTGCACGCGGCGATGACATCCCGTGCTTCGCACTGACTGGCCCCCTGGCCGGCTCTGATGCCGGCTCCATGCCCGACACCGGGGTGATCTGCAAAGGTGAATGGGAAGGCAAGGAAACCTTGGGCCTGCGCCTGAACTGGGAAAAGCGTTACATCACACTGGGCCCTGTCGCCACCCTGCTCGGCCTTGCGTTCAAGGCCTACGACCCGGATCACCTGCTGGGTGAAGAGGAAGACCTGGGGATCAGTCTGGCGTTGATCCCGACCGATACCGCCGGTGTCGAAATCGGCCGCCGTCACTTGCCGTTGGGCGCTTCATTCATGAACGGCCCGAACTCCGGCAAAGATGTCTTCGTACCGTTGGAGTTCCTCATCGGCGGCCAGGAAATGATCGGCAAAGGCTGGATGATGCTGATGAACTGCCTGTCGGTCGGACGTTCGATTTCGTTGCCTGCGGTCGGCACCGGTGCCGCCAAGTTCACCAGTCTGGTGACCGGCCAGTACGCTCAGGTCCGTGAACAATTCAATGTTCCACTGTCGGCCTTCGAAGGTATTCAGGAAGCGATGGCGCGTATCGGCGGCAACGCCTGGATGATGGACGCGGCGCGGATGCTCACGGCCAATGCAGTGGATTTGGGCGAAAAACCATCAGTGCTGTCGGCGATTCTCAAGTATCACCTCACTGAACGCGGCCGCGAGTGCATCAGCCACGCCATGGATGTTCATGGCGGCAAGGCAATCATCATGGGGCCGAATAACTACCTCGGTCGCAGCTGGAACGGCGCGCCGATTTTCATCACCGTGGAAGGCGCGAACATTCTCTCGCGCAACCTGATGATTTTCGGTCAGGGCGCGATTCGCTGCCATCCATTTGTACTTAAGGAAATGGCCCTCGCCGGTCGTGAAGACAAGGATCAGGCCCTCACCGAATTCGATGGCCTGCTGCTCAAACACATCGGTTTCGCCGTGAGTAACGCCGCCAGCACGCTGGTGCTGAACCTTGGCTTCGGTCACTTCGAACACGCGCCAGGTGACAAGCTCAGCCAGGGTTACTTCCGCGCCCTCAATCGCCAGGCTGCTGCGTTCGCCATGCTCGCCGACCTGAGCATGATGCTGCTGGGCGGCGAATTGAAACGACGCGAACGTCTGTCGGCACGTCTGGGGGATGTGCTCAGCAACATGTACCTCGCCTCCGCCGCACTCAAGCGTTACCACGACCTCGATTCACCGGAGCACATGGCACCGCTGTTTACCTGGGCCATGGAAGAAAGCCTGGGCCAGTCGGAACGAGCGCTGGATGAACTGCTGACCAACTTCCCGAACAAGGTGTTGGGTTGCCTGTTGCGGGTGATCGTGTTCCCGTTCGGTCGTCGTCACAAAGGGCCATCGGACAAACTCGGCGCCGAAGTGGCTGCGGTGATCGGTCGTGCCAAGGGCGATCCGACCCTGGAAGAGTTGCTCGGCGGTTGCTACCGGCCGCAATCCACTGATGACCCGGTCGGCGCCCTGCAACATGCGTGTAACCTGCTGAGTGCCGCGCAACCGCTGCAGAAAAAGCTGCATGTCGCACTCAAAAGCGGTCAGGTCAAAGCGGTCGCCGGGGAACACATCATCGACACCGCGCTGGAGGCTGGCGTGTTGCAGCCCGTGGAAGCACAGACCCTGCGTGATGCTGAAGCGGCGCGACGCAAGGTGATTGATGTCGATGATTTCGACAAAAAGGAACTGGCGCTGGGCAAAGGAAAGGTCCGCTGATCCAGCCAGCGTCCTCCACCATGTAAAAAAGGGCGCGGGCGCTTTATACTCCCGCGCCCGTTTTGCTCTTGAGGACTTATCTCGTGTCCAATGTCGTTGCCGATCATCTTGTCTTGCTCGACCACCTGCGCAGCATCCTGGTCGCCGTAGGTGAGGCCGAACAGGTTCCCGAAGAAAGCCATGCCTTGTTCCTGGAGCGCTTCGACGAACTGCGTGCGTTGCTGCCGGTCGACCCGATCGAAAGCCAATACCTGGGCCAGGACATTCTGTGCCAGGTGATCACCCGCTACCCGCAAATCGCCCACCTGGTCCCGCGCGACCTGCTGTGGTACTTCGCCGGCGACTGCCTGCATTACATGCCCGACGATGAAATCGACTTGTACCAGGCGCTGGAAGAACGTCGTTTCGAAGCTGAACAAAACGACGAACCGTTCGACTGGAACCAGGAAAAACAGCTGCTGGCGATGTCGAAAGACGACAGCAAGCACTGATCCTCGGTCAGAAATGCAAAAGGCCCGCATGGTGAACATGCGGGCTTTTTTATTAGCCGCAAAGATCAAAAGATCGCAGCCTGCGGCAGCTCCTACATTAGAATTGCGCTCACCCTGTAGGAGCTGCCGCAGGCTGCGATTTTTTGATCTTGCTTTAAAATAACCCATCACTCTCGGGCAACTCATACTGCGCAGCGACTTTTCCCAACGCACTTGGCTTACCCGGTTTGCTCAGCGTCGGCTCCTTCTCCAGGCACTCCACCAGATAGTCGATCAACACCCGTAACTTCGGTGGCAAATAACGGGTTGGTGAATGCAGCAGCCAGGCACCGCCGTGGTATGACGCCAGAAAGGTCCAATCCGGCAACACCTGCACGATCAGCCCCTGCTCCAGCGCATAACGCGCGGTGAAGTACGGCAGGCTGCCAATCCCGATGTGCTGCAACACTGCGCCCAACCGCACACCGGTGTGATTGGCTGCATAACGTCCGCGCACGCCAACGGTGACAGCCTTGGTGCCTTTCTTGAATTTCCAGCGTGCATCGCTCGGGGTTTCGCCCAGGTAGATGCAGCTGTGGTTGAGCAAGTCGTGGGGATGGGTCGGTGTGCCGTGTTCGGCCAGGTATTGCGGCGTTGCACAGAGCAAATGATCAATGGTCAGCAATTGCCGCCCGACCAGTCCAGCTGGTGGCCGATCTGTAATACGAATCGCCAGATCAACGTTGTCGTCGATCAAATCCACCTGGCGGTCCTCAAGCAACAGCTCCACATCCACTTTGGGATAGCGACGCAAAAATTCCGGCATATGCGGATGAATCACGAAACGCCCCACCGCCTTCGGCACACTGACGCGCACCAGTCCTTCCGCTTCATGGGTGAACTGGCCGCTGATTTCCATCACCGACTTGGCTGCGCTGACCATCTCCTGGCAACGCTTGAACACCTCTTCCCCACCGTCGCTCAAGCGCAACTTGCGCGTGGTTCTCTGCAGCAAACGGGTGGCGAGCGCCTTCTCCAGGCGCGAAATGCTGCGACTGACCGCCGAGGGAGAAGACCCCAACTGGCGAGCGGCCTCGGAGAAGCTGCCGGTCTCGACAACCTTGACGAAGATCGCCATTTCACCGAGCAGCGGTAGTGGGAGATTTATGCTCACAGCGCAACAGTCCTTTGATGTTTGAACGGATTATCACGCAATTCCACGCTTCATATAATAAAAAATAGAATTGTTAATAAGGGCATGGAATATGACGCTTCGCCTCTTTTTCCATAGTGATGACCTCAAGGCCAATGTGGAAGTCCTGGATTGCACGCCCCACGAGAACGAATTTGCCGTGGTGCTGCGCGCCACGTTGTTTCATCCCCAAGGCGGTGGACAACCCTTTGACACCGGCTGGATCGGCGAAAGCCGGGTGCTGCGGGTTGTTCAGGATCCGGACCGGATCATTCATTTCGTCGACCATCCGGTAAAACCGGGCATGACTCAGATTCGTGTCGACGAACAACGCCGCCAGTTCAATTCACGCATGCATTCCGCCGGCCACCTGATCGGCCATTTCGTCCAGGCCCTGGGCTGGATGCCAATCAAGGCTCATCACTGGCCGGGTGAAGGACGCGTGCAATTCAAACCGGCAGAGTCGGCAAAAGAGGTTGATGCCGAGATGATTCTGCACGGCATCGAGCAGTGGATCACCAATGATCTGCCGCGCCTGACGTCGCTGCGTGAGGGCGCCCGGGAAATCGGTTTCGGTGAACTGCCCGCCTACGGCTGCGGCGGCACCCATGTACGCAGCCTGAAGGATTTGGGCTCGGTCACGATCTCGTCCCTTTCACTGAAGAAGGGAACGCTGTCAGTCCACTACAGCGTGGATTGAGCATTTGGGCGATGCCGTTCCTGTCATCGCCTGACGCCGGGGGAACCTGCGGTCGCGGGTTCTGTTGACTATCTGATAGATGGACCTAAGACATGATGCTTGACGTCGAGCGTCTCGATGAGACGTGCATAAAAAAGCTGGCCAACGAAGAAGTGCTCGCCATCCGCGTCAAAGGCTTGTTGCCCAAGCCGCTGGCGATTCAGATTGGCGACAAGATCCTCGCCCCGGGCTTCGAAGGCTATATCAATGCGCCGAGCATCGGTCGCATCGGCATGGCGTTTTATGAAGCGGAAAACCAGCCGCTGCTGATCGAAGATTATTTCGAACGCGCCACCCGCAACATTGCGGAATTACGTAACCGGTGCGCGCCCTATTCGTCCCCCGTCGACACCCTGCGCTGCATGCTTGATGAGTCCTGGCCGGCGGGTGCGCACCTGGAAAATCTCTACGGTCGCAAGATGTATGTCGGGCTGTCCCGGGTGGTGAAACCCGGGGTCTGTTTTCTGGCCCACCACGACATTTTCGCCAAGGACGCCCCGGACAGTTACCAGGCCAAAAGCCTGGAAGCGCAGTTCGCCTGCAATGTTTACCTGAACATGCCCGCCGAGGGCGGTGCACTGCAGATGTGGGACCACGACATCTCCCCGGATCAGTTCGACGAAATGCGTGGCGACAGTTACGGAATCGATCCGGCTCTGCTCGGGACTCCGACCCTGGAGATTCTTCCCGAGCCGGGTGATTTCATCATGTTCAATTCGCGCTGCATGCACTCGGTGACACCGGGTGTGGCTGATCCGCGCTTGAGCCTTTCGTTCTTTGTCGGCTATCGCGGCAATGCTTCACCCCTTACTTTCTGGAGTTGAGATGCTTTCGAATTACCTGGGAGAGTTTCTGGCGCTGGCGACTATTCACTTTCTGGCCGTGGTTGCCCCCGGACCGGATTTTGCGGTCACCATCCGCCAGAGCGTGCGTTTCGGTCGATGGGTGGGGATCTGTACCGCGCTGGGCATCGGTGCGGGCATTTCCGTGCATGTGCTTTACACCCTGTTCGGCGTCGGCGCATTGATGCACACCACGCCTTGGCTGTTGACCGTGGCCAAGGTCGTGGGCGGCGCCTACATTCTGTACCTCGGCGTAAGCCTGCTGCGCAGCCAACCCAAATCTATGCCGGAGGGTGAAAAAAATGCAGACGAACCGATGGTCGAGCAAACACTGCTAAAAGCGTTTACCACCGGGTTTCTGACCAATGCCACCAACCCCAAGGCGACACTGTTTTTCCTGGCAATCTTCACCACGATCATCAGCACCACGACACCACTCAAGATTCAGGCGCTATACGGTCTCTGGATGTGTTTCGTGAACGCACTGTGGTTTGTGATCGTTGCGCTGTTCTTTTCAAGCAGCAGGATACGGTTGCTGTTCATGCGCATGGGGCACTGGTTCGAACGCACCATGGGGGTGATCCTGATCCTGTTTGCTGGTCGGTTGATTTTGTCGATGTAAATACGCGTAAATCGAGTAGGAGGCGGCTTCACAGCCGCCGTCCTCTCACACCACCATACGTACGGTTCTACGGACTAGACATTCAGCATAACCCGTCAATATCAGGCAATCGCACTGCGCTACGACCTTGCCCGCACCGCTCGCCCGCCCGCCTTTCTCCAGCCTTTGCACCCGCGGTTTTTTTAAAAATCATGGCACTTTGGTTTGATTGAACTAACGTCAAGCAATAAGAAGTCATAACGGCTCGAATTTTCACGTTAGCTTCAGTGATCAGATGGTGAATAGGCAAAAGGAGTTACCTCTCTATGATCCTGTCAGGCGCTTTCCGGCTCTGTACCTTCATTGCCGATTACTTTCCGGGGGAGCCAGGTCGACGGACAGTACCGTCCATAGCCGCAAGTTTCGCTCTGGCGGGCAGTCCAGGTAACCCGATCACTAAAAACCGTTTTAGCAAAGGTCGCTCGCTGTCCAGCCAGATCAGCGAATTGCGCCCGCTCGTGTGTAGCACGTAAGGAATAACACCAAGGCCATGGACAAGTGGTCTGACGCATTGGGGGGGATAGTCCGGTCCCCGTGAAGTGATCCGTGACAAATCAGTCAGCCTAAAGATGGCCTATCCAGTGAGGATGTATTAAATGAGCCTTCGTCCCGTGCCCGCTTTCAAGAGAATTATCCATGGCCTGTTCTGGATGGGCCTCAGCGTGGAGGCGGCTCACGCCGCGACGGCCAGTTGTCCGCAACTGGACAGTTGGCCGACAACGTTCGAGGTCGGTCAGGGACTGCAGAATGAACTGCGCAGCCCTGTTCCGGTAACAAAACTGGCGGTGGGTGACCCGAAAATTGCCGACGTGCAACCCAGCGGCAACAACGCTTTCATAGTCACGGGCATTGCGCCGGGGACCACCAGCCTGATGGTCTGGACCGACTGTTCGAAAATGCCGCGCCAAAGCATGGTGTTCGTCAGGGGTAAAGCGACGTCGGCGCTGACCAGCGTGCCGTCGGTGCCTTCCGACGACCCGCTGCTGCCGAGCCAGGTGCAGACCGATATCCGCTTCGTTGAAGTCAGCCGGACCAAGCTCAAGGAAGCCTCCGCCTCGATTTTCGGCACCCGCGGCAACTTCCTGTTCGGCTCGCCGAGAACCTTGCCCACCATCGGCGGCATTGTCTCGCCGGTGATACCGGTGAACAACAACAACTTCAACCTCACTTTTGCTACCGGCAATACCCTGGTGGCGCTCAACGCGCTGGAAGGCAGTGGTTTCGCCTACACCCTGGCGCGGCCAAGCCTGGTAGCGCTCAGCGGGCAAAGTGCGAGCTTCCTGGCCGGCGGTGAAGTGCCGATTCCGGTGCCGAGCTCAGGCAGCGATAACGTGTCCATCGAGTACAAGGAGTTCGGCATCCGCCTGACCCTGACGCCGACCATCGTCGGGAAAAACCGTATCGCACTGAAGGTGGCGCCGGAAGTCAGTGAACTGGACTTCACCAACGCCGTGAGCATCGCCGGCACCATCGTTCCGGCGCTGACCATACGCCGTACCGACACCAGCATCTCCCTGGCCGACGGCGAAAGCTTCGTCATCAGCGGCCTGATCAGCACCCGCAACACTTCCCAGGTGAACAAGTTTCCGGGACTGGGCGATATCCCGATTCTGGGCGCGTTCTTCCGTGATAACTCCATCAACCGTGAAGAGCGCGAACTGCTGATGATCGTTACCCCGCATCTGGTCCAACCCTTGGCTGCCAATGCACAACTACCGTCATTGCCTGGCGAGCAGCTGCGCAATTACGACCCGAACTTCTACCGCATGTTCTTCCTCGAAAATGGCGATTTCGACAGTCGCTCCGGGCTCTCGCAATGAGCCTGAATCAGACCTGCCTCGCCCTCACTCGTAACGGTGACCTTGAGCGCTTGCCAGACCAGCTTTATTGCCATTGGCCAGGCGTTCAACGTGTTGTAGCCAGAGGACACTCGATGAAAGCAGTCATTGCAATAACGGCGACAATAATGCTCGCAGGTTGTGCCACCAACGGCCTGTCTTCGCAACCGGCCATCTGTGCCAAGCCCGCTTCGGAGCAAGAGCTGGCCCTGAACCTGGCCGACAACATGGCCAACGAGGGCCGTTTGTATGCCAGCCTGGCGAATCTGGAAGGCTTGCCCGACAACCTGGTCCAGGTTCGCCTGCGCAAGGCTCAAGTGCTGCGCTTGATGGGGCGTAGCGAGGCGGGGCCGTTGTATCAAAGTCTGCTCGGCACCTGTCTGGCTGCTGATGGGGAACATGGTCTGGGCCAGTTGGCCGCAGAAAAAAATGATAACGCCACCGCAGCCGCTCACCTTGAGAATGCGGTGAAGATGGACCCCACTGACGACAGGATGCGTAATGACCTGGGGGTCGTCTACCTCAATCAGCGACGGATCCCTGAAGCGCGTTTTGAGTTCATGACCGCCATGGAACTCAAGCAGGCAAACACACTGGCGGCACTCAATATGGTGACGTTGCTGATCTACCAGGATAACTGGAAGGCGGCTGCTGAACTCGTGACCCGCGCCGACTTGAGCCCCAAGCAATTCACAGAGGCTCAAACCCGCGCGGAAAAACTCAAGGCCTCTGCCAAAAAGGTGGTGGCTTCCGAGGGGAATCGCAGGACTGAGGTAGCCGATGCCTCTTCCAGTGCGATCAAGTAGAACGTACGAGGAGTCGAGATGAATACCAAAAGGCTGTTGATCGTGTGCATGGCTTGCCTGTCTACCACTGCCTGGGCTATTGAGCCCGGCCCCTCTTCGCCGTATCAACAAGGTACTGAACAGTGGATGCAGCTGCAGATTCGCGGTGTGGTTGCCTCCCCTAAACTGCAAACCGCTTCGGCCACCGAACGTGACCTGGCCATGCAGCGCTGGCTGAACAGCTTCAACTACCCGATTCCGGAGTTTTATGACCAGGATGCAGCGGGAAAAATGACCACCGGCAACTGAGGCATGTCTATGGGTGATCAGCCTCTGGCTTCGTCTAGAGTGGCCTGGCTGCAAAGCCGGGCTAGACGTCGTGTGCAGGAAAGCATCGAAATTATCTAATCCTGGCCGGATTACCCTGGAGCGGCCGAAGGCTGCGATCTTTTGCATTTTCTGGCAGGCAATTTCATGGCCTCAACAGATCAAAAGCAAAAGATCGCAGCCTTCGGCTGTTCAGGAGAGATGTAGATTTATGGCAGGACGTGCAGATCAGGCTCAGGAGGCAAGGCCATCTGACTCGACAGCACATGCCCCCTGTTCATATCAAAGCTTCCCGAATACTTTGAGTACCCCGATCAGGGCGGGGCCAATGGCGACCAAAAAGAAGCTCGGCCACAGACATAAAATCAGTGGGAATATCAGCTTGGTGCCGATTTTCGCCCCCATCTCTTCGGCGGCCTGCGTACGCCGGTCACGGAACTCATCGGCATAGATGCGCAGGGTATCGGCCACGCTGGTGCCGAAGCGGATACTCTGCGCCAACAGGCTGACCAAACCTTGTACGTCTTCCAGCCCGGTGCGCACAGCCAGCTGTTTCAGGGCCTCGGTACTGGGAATGCCAGCACGAATTTGCGCATTGACTAGCGCTAATTCCTCAGCCAGCTCAACCTGGCTGACCGCCATTTCCTCAGCCACCCGCTCGATAGTCTGGGGCAAGGCCAGACCCGACTCCACGCAGACCACCATCAGGTCCAGGGCATCCGGAAAGGCGGTACGCAGCCGGAGTTGTCTAGCCTTCTTGCGCTTTTGAACATACAGCGCTGGCACTAGCCACCCGACAGCCGCAGCCATAAACACCAACAACAGCCCCATCGTCAGAGAAAGCCTGGGGATCATCGGCAACAGCAACAGCGCAAGGCCAACCAGTATCAGAGGTAACAGCAAGCGCACCGCCCAGTACATCTGGACCGCCGATGGCGAGCGGTAACCGGCATGCATCAACAGGGTTGGGGTAACGGACGCCTTGGCCGCTTCAGTCGCGCCAAAGCGTTGACCGACTCGCTCCAGCAATAATTGCAGATTCCCCGGTGCGTCCTGCCCAGCGATATTCCCTGAATGACCGCGCTTGATCAGCGCCAGACGACGCTGCACCGGATCCTGCAGCCCCAATACCAGCAACACCACGGTAACGGCCGCGAGCATCGCACTTAAACCGATAGCACTGACGAACAACAGGCGCGCCAGCACCTCATTACTCGTCACCCGACTGAACAACCCGAGCAAATAGTCCATGACCTGCACCTCCGCGTAGCGAATACCGCTCAAACCTGAATACGGATGATTTGGCGGATCCAGAAAATTCCGACCAACATGGCGCCGAAAGCACCGACGATCAGCTTATGACCGACCGGATCATTGAGCAGCAAAGGCATGTAGCTGGGGGTTGTGACCAGGATCACCGCCGCCAGCACGAAGGGAATGGCCACCAGCACCCAGGCCGACATTCGCCCTTCGGCCGACAAGGTCCTGACCTTGCGCTGGAAGCGAAAGCGCCCGCGGATCAGGCGACTCAAACGCTCCAGTACCTCGGTCAGATTGCCGCCGGTCTCGCGATGAATGAGGATCGAGGTCACCAGCATCATCACCGTCATACTCGGCATCCGCTCCAGCAGGCCGAGCATGGCCCGGCGCACATCATTGCCATAGTTGATATCGGCAAAGGCCAGTCCGAATTCTTGAGCCACCGGGCCCTTGTGCTCCTCAGCCACCAAACGCAGGGTTTCATTGAACGGGTGCCCGGCGCGCAAGGCCCGGCACATGGCATCCAGCGCATCCGGCAAACCCTCCTCGAACTCGGCGAAGCGTTTACTACGGTCACGAGCGATTTTCATTCGTGGCAACCAGAACACCCCGAAACCCGCCACCAGCGCCATCCACCAGACTGACGAGATCATCCAGATCAAGATGCCCGCCCAGGCGCCCAGTACCAGCCCGAGCAGCAGTACCCGATAAGCCCGGTATTCGTGCCCGGACTGCTCGATCATTTGCGTCAGCGCCTCCATAAAGGGCAACTGCTCAAGCCTGGCCTCCAGTGGCGACAAGCGTGTCAGGTACTTCTGCCTCAGCACACTCTGCATGTTTGGCAGATTGTTGGCCCTCTCCATGACATGCAAGCGGCTGCGGATACGCTTGCGCATCTTGCCCGCTTCACCGAACACCGGCACCGCCACCCCCTGAGCCAGGAGGAAGACAGCGATAAACACCATACCGAGGAAGATCAGAATGTATTCACCAGGAATATGGCTCATGACTGCCGTGCCTCCATCCACTCAGGCCTGAACATCGTCAGCGGCAACTCGATACCGCGCTTGGCCAGCACATCGCGGAAGGCGGGGATCATGCCGCTGGGCCGAAAATCACCAAGTACTTCGCCGTTTTCGCCCATGCCTTGGCGTACGAAGGAGAAGATTTCGGTCATGGTGATGATCTCGCCCTCCATGCCGTTGATCTCCTGCACACTGACCAGGCGACGCTTGCCGTCCTCCTGGCGTTCCAGCTGGATGACCACTCCGATGGCCGAAGCGATCTGTTGGCGCATGGCCTTGATCGGGAAGGTCGCCCCGGTCATCGACACCATGTTCTCGATCCGCCCCAGCGCATCGCGTGCGGTGTTGGCGTGGATCGTGGTCAACGAGCCGTCGTGACCGGTGTTCATCGCTGTCAGCATGTCCAGCGCCTCGGCACCGCGCACTTCGCCGATCACAATGCGGTCCGGACGCATCCGCAAGCTGTTGCGCACCAACTCCCGCTGGCTCACCTCGCCACGCCCCTCGATATTCGAAGGCCGGGTTTCCAGGCGTACCACGTGGGGCTGTTGCAACTGCAGTTCGGCTGAGTCTTCGATGGTAACGATCCGCTCGTTGTGCGGGATGAAACTGGACAGCACATTGAGCATGGTGGTCTTGCCGCTGCCGGTACCGCCGGAAATCAGCACGTTCAAGCGCCCACGGACAATCGCCTTGAGCAGCAGGGCAATGGCCGGGGTCAACGCCCCCACCTGGATCAGGCTGTCGGTATTGAGCAGGTCCACGGAAAAACGCCGGATCGACATGCTCGGGCCGTCGATGGCCAGCGGCGGAATAATCGCGTTGACCCGAGAACCGTCCTTGAGCCGCGCATCCACCAATGGCGAAGACTCGTCGATACGCCGACCCAGGCTGGAGACGATGCGGTCAATGATGTTCAGCAAATGCTGATCATCGCGAAAACGCACATCGGTCCGTTGCAGTTTGCCGAAGCGCTCGACATACACTGAGTCATGCCGGTTGACCAAAATGTCGGACACGCTGTGATCGGCCAGCAACGGTTCCAGAGGACCCAGGCCGAGCACCTCGTCGGTGATCTGCTTGATGATTAACTGGCGGCTGGCGGTACTCACCGGTGCCGTATGCTCATCGAGCAGGCGCAGGCAAATATCGCGAATCTGCCGAGTAGCCTCGGCCTGCTCAAGGGAGTCCAGCAAGGACAGGTCCATGACCTTGAGCAACTGCTGGTAGATCTTTTCCCGCCACTCGGCCTCCACCGGGGTGACCTGACTTCTGGTTTCGTAAAGAACGTCCGGCGCTGCACGCTCCCACGCCATTATTTCCTCTGCCGGATCCAACAGGTCGTCGCCCAGCTTGGCAGCGGCGGGTTTACTGGACTGTTTGCGCAAGCGGTTACGAAAGTCGCTAATCATGGGTCATCCCCCGAAAAAACGGTTGAAGGCACGTTTGAGCAAGCCTTTGTTGCCGGCCACCTGTTGACCGATCAGGTCCTCGGTCATGTTGCGCAGTGCAGCAGTGATCGCTGCCCTCGGCGCATGCAGCCCCAACGGCACGCCAGTGTTCTGACTCTGGCTGACCAGATTGAAGTCGTTGGGTAACTTCGACAGATTGGTGCAGCGCAGCGCCTCACCGATATCTTTGAGGCTGACCGCTGCCGCCTTGTCATAGCGGTTGACCACTATCTGCAATTGATCCCCACGCACGCCCAGGTCTTCGCGAAGAATCCGCACCAGGGAGCTGGCATCGCGCAGATGGCTGACACTCTGTTGCACCACCACGTACACCCGATCCACCTGCTCCAGCACAGAGCCGGTGAGGTGATCGATTTGCCGCGGCAGGTCGATCACCACCCAGCCATAGCTGGCGCGGGCCAACTGCAACAGGGTGTCCAGTTGCTCGGGTTGGGTATCCTGCGGCAAACACAGCTCACCGGCCCGACCGCCCAGTACATGCAGGGTCGGGCTGAAGTGACTGCAAAAACCGCGTAACGCGACGCTGTCCATGCCGTCGATCTGGTGCAACACCTCCAGATGGCTGTGCGTCTGCGCCACATCCAGATAATGCGTCACGCTGCCAAATTGCAGGTCCATATCCAGCAACAGGGTGCTGCCACCCTTGATGCTGAGTTGCTGAGCCAGGTTGCAGGCCAGCAGGGTTCCGCCAGAGCCGCCCTTGGCGCTCATCACGGCGATCAATTTTCCTTCTGCCCCACTGCCGGTCCGAACTTCCGTGACCAGACGATTCAAGGCGGCGACCAGTTCGGTCTCGGCGATGGGCTCCGGCAGCACGTCCCGGGCACCAGCCTGCATCGCCAGGCGCATGGCTTCCTGTTCGCTCAGCAGTCCGCACACCAACATCGGCGGACGCTCATGGGCCGGGCGCTGCAACAGTGCCGACAGCTCTTCACGCCACAGGTGGCTAACGCGCAACAGCAACAGATCGGGCATCCGATCCAGACCGTAGAGCGGGTCGACATGCCCATTGCTCACCAGGCGAGTACTCACCTCCAGGCTGGGCATGCGTTGGCAGACGCTCTGCAGGTCGCGCAAAGAGCTGGCGTCACGGCTACTGATCAGCAACCTGAGCCCGGCTTTGCCGGTCGCAGTGGATAACGGGGCTTCTCTGGTACTCAACATTTCGTGATCTCCCCTGTTGGATTACGCCCGAGGCTTTCGCGTGGCAAGGTCGCCCTGAAGACGGGCAAGGTAATGGGCACGCCAAACCCAGGAATAAACAGATTGAAAATAAAATTTTGCAGGCTCAACTGGACATAACGGATGGCACGAAACCCGGTGGTACCGGGGTTGGCCACCAGAGCACCGTTTGCATCCAGATAGGTCAGCGTCAGGTTGCTGGTGTTCAGATTGCCGATCAGTTGGCTCGCACCTGTGTCTCCCGACGCATTGAAAATCGCCCGTTGCAGGACCACCGGATCGCTGATATTGCACACCGCCGCCAGGCGCGCGCCGCGCCGTACGGCTTCATCGAGGGCATTCATCGTGAAGTACAGGCGGCCCATTTCCAGCACACCGAACAACAGCGTGAACACCAGCAGGCCAACGATGGCGAACTCCACCGAATAAGTGCCGCGCATGCCTTTGCGGTTCATCACAGCGCCCTCATGACAGTGGTGGCAACCAGCGGAATGCTCAGCGCAATCTGATTGCCAAAGAGCGCCGGAATCGCTCCGGTACAATTGCCGCCGCCAATCACCGGGCAGAAGGTATAGGTGATGGTGACCCGCACATGGTCGGGGTGGACGGGGTCGGTGCCCTCCGGGACGACGGCCACGTCAGTGGTCTTCAACCCTGACACCACTGCAACCCCGGTGCTGGCAGGCACGCCATACACCGCAACGTTTTGCGTTTGGGTCTTCAGCGTGCTGCTCAGAGTGACAGCGCCGAGCGTCGAGTTCCAGGCCTGGCTGGCGACGAAGCGGCCGGCATCACGGCTGGCCTGTAACAGGCTGTTGTACTGGTAGAGCATGCGGCCGAACTCGCCGAGGGTCAGCAACAGCAACAGCAACAACGGCAGGACGATAGTGAATTCCACTATTGCCATTCCTTGCTGGCCCTTGGGCTGTCTAAACGTGTGAAGTCCCATGACGCCTCCTAAGAGTCAGTGCTCGGAGTGCCGCTATTGGTATAGGTTTTGTAGAGCTGAATGATCTGCGGGCCGAAATCGCCCGAAGGATTGGGGCCTGGCACATTGTCACCTTCGCACTGCCTCACGAACTGGCCAAAGATCTGCGATTCCTGCCCACCGCCATCGAGCGGCTGCACCACGAAATAGCAGCCAAATCCCAGGACTGGAATCGAGGTTGAACCACTATTTTTCCCGGTACAGTCGCCAATCACTACTTTCAGCATCCGGCGCTCGAATACCCCATTGCTCTGACAGCCACTGCCCGCGGCGACACAGGCAGCGGAACTCGCCAACCAGTCGTTGTAGTCCAGCAGCGCCTGGCCGCCAGCGGAGAGATCGCCGTTGCTCGCAGTGACAGGCTGGCCCTTGTACTCCGCCCGCGGCGGTGTGCTTTTGTCGTTCCAGGTGATAGCGGGTGAGCTGGAGGTCGTCACCAGGTCCGACGGATAGTCCGAAGTATTAAGCGGCCCGTTGTAGATGCCGAAGCGAGTATTCATACCTTGAGACGTAGGGCCAGCCTTGTTGCCAGGGGCGGTTTGGACATTGTCCCCCACATTGCGGCATACCTTGCCTCCTCCGGCCAGGTCCTCCCTGACCGTGCTACCGCCCGAACCGAAATCGAGCAATTGAAAATTGCCCGGGCCAATGGGGGAGGAATTACCAGCGGCGGTCTTCAATACCTGCAAATCACCGAAGTTGAAGCCGAACGGGCTGCTTTTGGTCGGGTCGCCACAAATCATCAGCGGCGCGAGATCACAGGGGCTGGTCGGACTGGGTCCAGCGGTGGCGATCGCCGCCACCGCCTTGTTGCCCGGGCCACCAGTGCCGAATGACTGGACGAAGTTCCAGAAAAATCCTGTCAGCCGATAGCTCGGTACCGATACCCGAACGTATTTGGCATTCGTCGGCCCGGGATAGGCGAAAGGTCCACCTATAGTGCTTGCCAGCTCCACCACAGCGAATGTGCCCACGCTGCCGCCGATGGCCGTTGCCAATTCGTTGTTACCCGTGGCATTGGCATTTTGCGTCAGCGTATTCAGCGCGGCCGTGCGCGTTGTGCTGGCAACATTGACCCCCCCTGTCACTTCACTCAAGGTTTTGGCGCCACTTAGGGCCGCAGCGTCCACAGCGTTCTGCAGGCGCGCCTTGTTCAGCAATATGTGACCGCCGTCCAGCGCCAACGCCGCCATCATGAGGATCGCCGCCAACGCAATCACCATCAATACACTCACCGATCCTTCCTGGCGCCTTGGCGTCGAAGTGAACGGCCGCTGAATACGAATATTCATCATCAAGCCCTCGTTTGCCGATACTGATCCGGATCGGCTCCGCCAATACTTTGGTGCCTGGGCACCCCTACCGCCCTGTCAACGCTTGACTACACTGGCTTGGGTCCCGCGGATAACGGTAATAGACCCGCCACCCTCGCCGCTGCTGCGCTGTACCACGCGTTTTGGCACCGCGACGGCGGCCACAACCATGGCCGGCACAACAGGCGCAACAGGCGCAACGGCTGCGGTTTTCTTCTCGAGGTTCAGTGGGTTACGCAGCGCCAGTTGCAACTTGCCTTCCGTCTGCGCCGTGACCAGTGCTTCCGCTTCAGAGGCCGACATCTCCAGCGTCACTGCGCGCACCACCACTGGTTGGGTCTTGTCGGTACCCGCCGTCTGATCCACCGCCAATACGCGCAAGTTCTCGAGGATGGTCCTGGACACGGCACTGTTACTGCCAGCATTGGTGGTTTTGGTCGCCAGTACATCGACCCGGTTACCCGGCAACAGGAATCCGCCGACACCGACCACATCGTCCACACGTACCGATATGGCGCGTTTGTCGGGGGCAATCAAAGAGGCCAGGGTGCTGCCACCCAGGTGCTCACTCAGACGCGCACCACGCACAATGTCGCCCCGCAGAATGTCGAACGTAGCGATCTTGCCCACTGCTTTTTCGCTGGAATCGAAGGCATCGTCCGGGATCGTGTCCATGGGCATGCGTACGGTCGTGACCTGCTGGGCCTCGACCATCTGCCCGAATGGAATCTCTACCGTGGCGACCACCACGCTTCGAAGGTGGTCATCCGGGCTGGCGTTGAGACGTGCGCTCAGCCAGGAGTCGGCCATCCATGCAGCTCCAAGGCCCATGACCAGGGAAACGCCTATCAGGGTAAGAGTACGAGAGCTCATGTCAGTATCTCCGTATCAAAGAAAATTGAGCTGGACGAAGTAGTTGTGCCAGGCCCATTCCAAATCTTGCGGTGACAGTGGTCCGGAACCGCCCATATAACGCTGACGATCGAGCGCCATGTTCAGGAGATCGCGGGGATGGCAAGGCACCAGGGGCATGCCTTCACTTGCATAAAGCCTTTGCAGCACATAACGCAACAGCAGCTGGTCATAAGGCATGCCCAGACGCTCGCTTTCCTGACGCCAGATCTTTTCGTACTCCTCGGGCTTCAGGTAACCGAACTGCAGCTTGTAGCCAATCCGGCGAAGGAAGGCCTCATCGGCCAGTTCCAGAGGATTGAGGTTGGTGGAAAACACCAGAATCAGATCGAACGGCAGTTCGCAATGCCGACCGCCGCCCAGGTTGAGGAAATCGCGTTTCTCTTCCATCGGGACGATCCAGCGATTCAACAGCTCGGCGGGTGCCATGCGCTGGCGCCCCATGTCGTCGATGATGAACAGGCCATTGCTGGCCTTGAGCTGCAAGGCAGCCTGGTATTGACGGGTGGAGGGGTCATAGCGAACGTCCAGTTGCTCCATGCTCAATTCACCGCCGGTAATGACGATCGGGCGTTTGCAGCACAGCAGTCGACGGTCGATCCCTTCGTCGAGCATCAGATTGTTCGTTTGACTGTTGTCATCCAGACGCTGATGCACCTGCGGGTCATAGATCTCGATCACCGACTCGTTGATGACGATGGCATGAGGCACCCAGATGGCTTCGGCAAACAGACGAATCAGTCGACTGCTGACATAGGTCTTGCCGGTACCCGCAGGGCCATAAATCATGATCGCGCGCCCGGAGTTCATCGCCACACCCAACTGATCGAGCATCCCCTCCGTGAGCACTACGCCCGCGAGGGCATTGCGCATATCGTTGGCGTTGATGCGACCATGGTGAATGGTCTGTAGTTTGAGCAGGGACCGGTAGGTACTCACCGGGAAGGGTGCCGCACCGATATAGCCGCTGCGCGACAGGGCATCGCGGGCGGCACTGCGACCGCGCTCGGTCAAGCCATAACGCAACATCTGCCCGCCCGTTTGACTCCCCTGGCCAAGCACTTCGACACGACCATCCTTGCGCAGAAACGCCAGGACCTCTTCAAGTACCGCGCCGGTCAGCGCCAGGCGCTCCACCAGCCGCGACATGTCCAGCACGCCGGCATCAAACAAATGCTTGCACACCAACTCACCGAGAAAACTGTCGGTCAGACCAGTCTCGCGGATTGTGCACGGCTGAGGAGCCAGTCGTTGCACCGCTTCCCGCTCATTGGGGAAGGCATCAGTATCAACCATGACGTGCATGACTAATCTCCCAACCCACCGGCAACGAGTTGCCAGTAGATGCTGCCCAGAGTGCCGAGCAAGATTGCAACAGCGTAAGGAAAGGGCTTGCCGGCTGCCTCGTCCGCACTCGGCGCCAAATAGGCCCGAGCCTTCAGAATCAGCCAATAACGCCCCAGGGTCTGCAATAATTGACCGCGCACCAGCACTATCAGAAAACCGCACAGGCCGCCGGATATCAGGCTGAAGACCCCAGCCCACAACGCGTAATGGGCGGGTAGAAAACTGCCGACTACGGACATCAACTTGACGTCGCCAGCGGCCATGCCGCCCAGGGCATACATGGGCAGGAACAGCGCAAAGCCGATCATTATGCCAAACAGGCCGTCTCCCAACCCACTTACCCCACCTGAGTAAATATGGCCGGCCAATCCGAGGACCAGGCCCACCAGGATCAGCAGGTTGGGAATGCGGTGGTGACGAAGATCACTCACCACCGCTATGCCCAACAGCCCTAGCAGCACGACAATGGCTAACAGACTCTCTGCTGACATTGCTGCACCCCCCCTATGGGGTTTAATTACTGGGGCCCCGCGGGAGTTAACGAGCGTTAACGGCGGTAGTCAGATCATTGATATTTGTCTGTACTGCCGTGCCCAATAATTGGAAAGCTCCTACTACAAAAAGAGTAATCAACCCACCCGCCACCGCATATTCCACAATGGTCAGACCATCTTCGTCTTTGACGAACTTCATTACCGAAGCCTTGATTGTTTGCATGTTCATTTTGCCCACCTCACTCGAATGTTTTTTTCTGGAAGCAGTACTTTCTGTGCTGCCTGATGCAACCTTAGTCAGGGTGAAGGCATAGCCGTTAGGAGGATTTTGCACATCGCTAGGACTTTTTTGCGGGGCGGCCAAAATAGGGGTCATTGGCCTTTGCAGAAGTAACGGGAGGGGGTAAACAAGGCATGGCAGGGCAAATGCGATTGTCATTAATTCACAAGCGATAAGCGGCTCAACCCGGGCTCATCGACAACACACGAGCAAACAGTCGCCCGCGGCTGCTTTCCAGTTAATACATATAGCGAATAGAACTAAAACTCGTCTTTCCTATCGAAATTAAATCTGCAAAGTGATGGCACATTGTCGATACTCCTTAGCGACAAGAGTCACAAGAATCCAAGAGTAGAGACATGACGTCCAACTTGACCAGAAGGCCAACGCTCCTATGGTTCGATCTGACTCATGATCGATCCACGAAAGAACTCATTGCGCAGTTCGAGGGTACCTGCGACGGCAAACTGGCGAAAAACTCCGTGCTGCCCATCGGGGAACACGCAGACATGATCTGCATCCATTTCGATCGCCCCGACACACCAGGCCTGAGGCTGTTGCTGGAGATCAAACGCAGCGCACCGTCCATCCCAATCACCATGTTCACCGTGCAGCACTCAGAAGAACTGGCCGTCTGGGCCATGCGTTCCAGCGTCTGGGAATACATAGTGCTCCCCCTCTCGGTCACCGAGAGGAATCGCTACCTGACTGCTGTAGTTCAGCTCTGCGAGCTGCGCCGGAATGTTATCAACCACCGCAAGACACTGCTGATCGACCACTCCCCGACCCTGCCGGACAGCATCCGGCTGACCTCCGGACACCAAAAACATCAGGCGCTGAGCAACATCATGCTGTACATCGAGCAGCACTTTCGGGACAGCATTGATCAGAGGGATTTGGCGCAGCGCTGCGGCATGACGACATTTCGCTTCAGCCGCCTGTTCAAGGAAGCCAATGGACTTGGCTTCACGGATTACATCTTGAACAAGCGCATGAACTTCGCCAAAGAACTACTCGACAACAGCCAGATGCCTATTACCAGCATCGGCTATGAGGCCGGTTTCAAGGATCCTTCCTACTTCGCACGTGCCTTCAAGCAGTTCGCAAACTGCACGCCCAGTGAATACCGCTTGGCACGTCAACTCAGAGCGACCGCAGCTGCGCAAATGGTGCAAGATGAAAAAACCACTGAAGCGCTCGAAAGCCTGGTACAAAGCCTCAGCGGTTGATGCGGTTTTATACGCGCACACAAAAACGCCGCTCATTGAGCGGCGTTTTTGTTAAATATGGAGCGGGAAACGAGACTCGAACTCGCGACCCCGACCTTGGCAAGGTCGTGCTCTACCAACTGAGCTATTCCCGCAAATGGCGTCCCCTAGGGGACTCGAACCCCTGTTACCGCCGTGAAAGGGCGGTGTCCTAGGCCACTAGACGAAGGGGACACGCTAACTGAAACACATGGTGTGTATTTCAGTGCCCAAATCCGTATCCGAAGATACCGGTTCTGGTTTCACTCAGCCCTGCCCGAAAGCAACGCTGTTTAAAATTGGAGCGGGAAACGAGACTCGAACTCGCGACCCCGACCTTGGCAAGGTCGTGCTCTACCAACTGAGCTATTCCCGCATATGGCGTCCCCTAGGGGACTCGAACCCCTGTTACCGCCGTGAAAGGGCGGTGTCCTAGGCCACTAGACGAAGGGGACACACGTACAACATTCACTCCCTACCGCGTTTCGCTGTGTGCTTTACGCTGTAAGTGGCGCGCATTCTATGGATGGATTGAGGGGTCGTCAACCCCCAGATATAAATTTATTTAAATCAATGACTTCGCCCCGCTTTCAGACACTAATCGGGCTTTTCCGTCGCCCGGCGTTTGACGCCTATATTCTGACACCCGCCAAGACGTTATAGTCCACCCACGCCAAAGATGATGGCAATGTGCACCTCGCACGCTATTACTTATATAAGCAGGAACGCGGCCGATACAGGCAGTGCAGTAGCCGATTCAACTCGCTGAGTGGCGCTATGCGTCCCAATGCCAAGCCACTACACTCGCACGCGAACCCCATAAAGAGGTCTTACCGGTGACACCACTCATGATCACCCTGCTAGTCGTAGCCGGGATCGCACTATTGATCGCCATTGGCTACATGAACCATGTGGTGGAAAACAATAAGCTGGAAAAGGCCCGCGCCAAAGTTGAGCTCAATGATCGTCTGCGTCGTTGCGGCGAAATCACCGAGACCTTTCCCGGCCAATTGATGACACCGGCACTCAAGCTGCTGTTGACCCGTCTGGAATTGAACGTCTGCCAACGCCTGCTCCATCTGGAAAAAACCAGCTCCAACCTCAAGGCACGGATTGGCGAACTGAGCGCCCTGGTTGGCCAAGGCGAATCGATCCCGGTCAACAACCCGCCAGCACCGATCCAGACCGAAGCCAAAGCCAAAGACGTACGCTTCCTGCTCGAAGCCCTCCACGGCCAAATCACTCGCGCCGCACAGGACGGCTTCCTGCCAACCAACGAAGCCAAACGCTGGATCCGCGAAGTTCGCCACATCCTGGTCCTGCTGCACATCGAGTTCTTCAACAACCTTGGCCAGCACGCCCTGCAACAGAACCAGCCCGGCCAGGCCCGCCTGGCATTCGAACGCGGCGTGCAATATCTGCGCAAACAACAGGCCCCCCAGGTCTACGCCGAACAACTGGAATACCTGGAAAAACTCCTGGCTCGCGCCAACGCACAAGTCATGGACAACATCGCCCCGGTAGAAGGCGAAGTGAATCAGCTGACCGAAGGCCTCAAAGACGTCGAGGCCGATGCGGACTGGAAGAAAAAAGTGATCTACGACTGATCAGAGAAAGCAGAAAAGCCACCTGAACAGGTGGCTTTTTTTTTGCGTTGAATTTGGCGTGTACATCCAGGAAAGATAGGTCGGCTATCAGGCCGCCATCGCGAGCAGGCTCGCTCCCACAGGGGATCGGCGTACGCCTTTCGCCCCTCACCACTCAACAGGCCGAGCGTTAGCTCGCCTGCAGCCCTTGATCTTGATCCACCCGCCCCATCGGGAGGCTGAGAGGAGGCGTTCATCTGGGGGGTAGGCGCGTAGCGCCGTTCGACGAAGTCGAACACATCGAGAGGAGGTCGAAGCGAAGCCGACCGGAGGCGATGCCCCCAGATGAATGCCGGAGCGAAGGAACGCCGAGCTTAGGCGAGGGGCCGGACGCTCGGGGCGAGCGTTTTTTTGCTTACTTTTTTTAGGCGCTTGTAAAAAAAGTGAGTCGCCGTAAGGGCGAAACCCTAAGTGGCCGTTACCGCAGCAACGGATATGTACTCAGTCAACAAAACATAGCTCCCACCTCAGAGCCGAAAGTGCCCCACCATCCCCTTCAACTCAACCCCCAACTGCGCCAACTCAATACTGGAAGCCGCATTCCCCTGCATCGCCAACGAAGACTGATCCGCACTGGCCCGAATACTCGTGACACTGCGATTAATCTCCTCGGCCACTGAACTCTGCTCCTCGGCAGCCGCTGCGATCTGCTGGTTCATCTGCTGAATCAAAGACACTGCCGCTGCGATACTCCCCAGCGCACTCTCAGTCTGCAACGCATCACTCACCGCCAGCTTCACCAGCTCGCCACTGTTCTGAATCTGCTGAACAGAAGACTGAGCCGCCGAACGCAAGGCGCTCACCAGTCGTTCAATCTCCTCGGTCGATTGCTGAGTACGCTTGGCCAGGGCCCGCACTTCATCGGCCACCACCGCAAAACCCCTGCCCTGCTCGCCGGCTCGAGCCGCCTCGATCGCGGCGTTGAGGGCCAACAGATTGGTCTGCTCGGCCACACTCTTGATGACGCTCAGCACCGTGCCGATGTTCTGGATTTCCGCACTCAAACTTTCGATGCTCGAACTGGCCGAGGTGGCTGAATCCGCCAACTGTTCGATCCGCGCCATGCTCTGGCGCACCACCTGCTGACCACTTTCAACCTTGCCGTCCGCCGTCTGCGCTGCCTGAGCGGCCTCCTCCGCATTACGCGCAACGTCGTGCACAGTGGCGGTCATCTGATTCATCGCGGTAGCAACCTGTTCGGTTTCTTCCTTCTGGCTGCTGACTTCAAGATTGGTCTGCTCGGTCACCGCCGACAGTGACTGCGCTGAACTGGCCAACTGTTCGATACCCGCCTGCAAACCGCTGACAATACTGCTAAGCCCTGCGCCCATCTGCTGCATGGCCTGCATCAGCTGCCCGATCTCATCACGACGGGTCACTTCAACCGTCGCACTCAAATCGCCAGAAGCAATCTGTTGAGCAACACGGATCACACTGCGCAGCGGTGCCACGATCAACCGGGTAATCACCCAGGCCGCAATCAGCCCGACCAGCAGCGCCAGCGCCGAGGAACCAAGGATCAGCAGCGAGTTCTTTTTCAGCTCCGCCTGCATCGATTGGTCTTCGGCGACATAGGCCTGATCCACCCGTTCCACCACCTGAGTGGCGCGCTGATGCAGCTGTTGATAAACGGTTTTTTCCTGCGCCAGCAGGCCGGTGTACTCAGCGAGTTTTTCGCTGAATCCACCAATGTGCCCGACCACTTCATTGAGGACCGTCTGGTAACCCTCATCCTTGACCGTGGTTTTCAGCTGCTCGGCCTGGGTCAGTGCCTGGTCGGCCTGCTCGATCTTGCCCTGCCCTGCGCTGTCGTCGCCCTTGCGGCTCAGGTCCAGGCGCACACGCGCTTCGTTCAAGGCTTGCAACATCAACCGCGACACCTGGCTGACCTGATTGGCCTGTTCGATGAACTGCCCACCGTCCTTGCCTTCGGATTCCTTCAAGCTATAAGCGCCGTCATCGGCCAGCCCGGCCTGCAGCACGTCGAGGTTGTTGGCCACGCTGGACACCGACCAACTGGCCATCTCCAGTGCCAGGTCCTTGGCCTGGCTGAGCGAGACGAACTCGTCGAAGGCCTTGCGGTAAGCCCCCAGGGACTGCTCGACGTCATTCATCACCGGCACGTTGGCCGCAGACGCCGCTTTCAGTTGGGTTGCCAGAGCGATCAGGCCGTCAACGCCCTCGCGCAGCGCATCAGCGGTTTTCGGGTTGCCGTGCAAGGCGTATTCCTGCTCGAGCAGTCTCACCTTGAGCAAACCACTGTTGAGCGACGACATCTACTTGAGCCCGTCAAAGCGCAGGCTGATGGTTTGCAGGGACCATACGCCGATGGCCGCCACCAAGGCAGTCAACAGCAGCACCAGTACAAACCCGACACCCAGTTTTTTCGCCATACCGAGGTTGGCAAAACGTCCTTGCACGGCCGAAATCATTGCACTTAGTCCCCTGACATAGTCTGTTGACGCAGATTCGCAACGGGCCTGTATCAACACAAGTCTCTGGCGTCGGAATAATGGCAAAAAGCTACGCTAACGTCGTTTTCAGAACGCTTGAGGTCGATCCCGAGCGGTAGCCTGAAAAAACGCCCGGGCTCGCGGATCACAGGCATAGGCCACATTGATACGCTGCCAGTCACTGGCCTCTGCGGTGGGACTGAATGCCGTCGCAGAAGACAACAGGACTCCAAAGCGCTGGGCTTGTTTGCGCACCTGAGCGTAGTCGGACCTCCGCGATCGCGCCCAGATGAACAAGCCACCGACGGGCTTGCCAAACACCTCCCACTCGGCGTCTTCAAGCACCTGCAACGCCGCCTCCCTGTCATTGCTCAAACGCTGGCGCTGGCGCTGGACCAGTTTGCGGTAGGCACCGCTGGCTAAAAGGCTTGCCAGCACCGACTCGCAAAACCGTGAAGCGCCCATGCTGCTGATCATCTTGACTTCGGCCAGCCGCGAAATAACCCCGGCGCCGGCCACTACAAAACCGACTCGCAACGAGCTGCTTAGGGTTTTGGAGTAGCTGCCGACGTAGATCACGTTGTCATCGATACCCAACGCAGCGAGGCGCGTACCAGGGCCGCTGTGAAAATCCGCATAGACGTCGTCTTCGATCACCAGAAGGCCGTAGGTTTTGGCCAGTTGCAGAACCCGCTGCGCCACCGCCGGCGCCAGGCTGCTGCCAGTGGGATTGTGATAGAAGCTATTGATGAAGATCCCGCTGGGCCTGTACTTAACCAGCAGCGCCTCAAGCACTTCAATGTCCGGCCCGCGCGGGGTACGCGGCACCTCGATCATACTGACCCCATGCAATCTGAGCAGGTCGAACAGCAAGGAATAACCGGGATTCTCCACTACCACGCAATCACCTGGCTTGAACAAGGTCCGCACGATCAGGTCCAGCCCCTGACTGGCCCCCGCCGTTGTCAGGATCCGGCTTTCCTCCACCACGATATCCATATGTTTCAGGCGTTTGTGGATCTGCTGGCGCAAGGCTGGCAGGCCCAGCGGTGTGCTGTAGTTGAACAGGCCGGCCATATCGGTGCGGCTGACCTGACGGATCGCGTAGCTCAGGTCGTCAGTTTCACGCCAGCTCTCGGGCAGTCCGCCACACCCCAGTTTGAGCTCGCCCGAGGTGCCGCCCTGCTTCACTTCTGCCCCCTCAAACCAGCGGCAATCCTGTTGCCCCTGAGCGGCCAGCGCTGGCATGGCGACAATGAAACCAGCGCCATGACGCGACGCCAGCACCCCTTGAGCCACCAGACGCTCACAGGCCTCAGCGACGCTGGACTGACTGAGCAAATTGATCCGGGCGATTTGCCGCACGGAAGGCAAACGCGTCCCCGGCGGCACCTCGCCACGGCGAAGCCAGCAGGCTAGCGCATCAACGATTTGCTGTACGACCGGCACCATTGCCTGTCGATCGATTCTCAACTCCATGAGCAAGCAAACTCCTGTCCGTTTTGCGGGAAACAGTTAATCACAAGAGCGGTCGATCAGCTGTGCGACAACGCCGCCAAAACCTTCGGTTCTAACCATTTGAAACACATTGGCCGACCCTTTTAGGGAACCGAAAAAAAACCCGCACAAATGCGGGTTTTTTTCCTACGTTGCAGTGCCTGGTTTCAGAACGCCGTAACGCCACCGTCCACCGCCAGTGAATGCCCCGTGGTGAACGCTGCGCCGTCGCTGCACAGGTACAGCACCGCACTGGCAATTTCCTCGACCTTGCCGATGCGCCCGACGGGGTGCATGGCATTGGCGAACTCGCCTTTCTTCGGGTCAGCTTCATAGGCACGGCGGAACATGTCGGTGTCGATCACTGCCGGACACACCGCGTTCACCCGAATCTTTTTCTTGGCGTATTCGATGGCCGCCGATTTGGTCAGGCCGATCACCGCATGTTTCGACGCCGCGTAAATACTCATCTTCGGCGCAGCCCCGAGGCCGGCTACCGATGCGGTGTTGACGATTGCACCGCCGCCCTGAGCCAGCAGTAATGGCAACTGGTACTTCATGCACAACCAGACGCCTTTGACGTTGACGCCCATGATCGCGTCGAACTCATCGACCGTGCCTTCGGCCAGTTTGCCTTTCTCGATCTCGATGCCGGCATTGTTGAAGGCATAGTCGAGACGGCCGTAGATTTTGACCACCTCGTCCATCAGATTTTTTACATCGCTTTCCAGCGTGACGTTGCAGCGCACGAAGGTGGCTTCACCGCCAGCGGTACGAATCAGCTCTACCGTGCCCTCGCCACCCGCCGCGTCCAGATCGGCCACTACCACTTTCAAGCCTTCAGCAGCGAATGCCTGGGCGGTCGCGCGGCCAATGCCATTGGCGGCGCCCGTTACAACGGCGACCTGGCCAGAAAACGTCATGCTCATTGTTATGTCCTCGAAGAGAAGATGCGGGGGATCGCGTGTTCGCAATCTAGCCACAAGGGCCTGCGGCGCGGCAGCACTATCAGAAGGCCGGTTGGTCGCCCATGAGTGGCAGTGATAAAACCGCCGGTTCGACTATCACTGCACTGGATCGATATGCATTCGCCGCATCAGCCAAACTTGCGGCATCGATCATGAAGGTCTATCAACAAGTCTTCATTCATCTTGAGTGCCTGTCATGACTACCCAGACCAATCGCCAGTTCCTGCTCGCCAAACGTCCGGTGGGCGCGGCGACCCGCGAGACCTTCACCTATCAAGAAGTACCGGTCGGCGAACCGGCTGCGGGTCAGATCCTGGTAAAAAACGAATACCTGTCCCTGGACCCGGCCATGCGTGGCTGGATGAACGAGGGCAAGTCCTACATCCCGCCGGTCGGTATCGGCGAAGTGATGCGCGCATTGGGCGTAGGCAAAGTCGTTGCCTCGAATAATCCGGGCTTCGCGGTCGGGGACCACGTTAATGGTGCCCTGGGTGTGCAGGATTACTTCCTCGGCGAGCCACGAGGTTTCTACAAGGTCGATCCGAAACTGGCGCCTCTGCCGCGCTATCTGTCGGCGCTGGGCATGACCGGGATGACCGCCTATTTCGCCCTGCTCGATGTCGGCGCGCCAAAGGCTGGCGACACCGTGGTGCTGTCGGGCGCGGCCGGTGCAGTGGGCAGCATTGCCGGGCAGATCGCCAAGATCAAAGGTTGCCGGGTAGTCGGCATTGCCGGGGGCGCAGATAAGTGTCAGTTCCTGATCGACGAACTGGGTTTTGACGGTGCCATCGATTACAAAAACGAAGACGTCCTGGCCGGCCTCAAGCGCGAGTGTCCGAAAGGCGTCGATGTGTATTTCGATAACGTCGGCGGCGATATCCTCGACGCGGTGTTGAGTCGTCTGGCCATGAGGGCGCGGGTGGTGATCTGCGGCGCCATCAGTCAGTACAACAACAAGGAAGCGGTCAAAGGCCCGGCCAACTACCTGTCGTTGCTGGTCAACCGCGCGCGGATGGAAGGTTTTGTGGTGATGGACTATGCCGCGCAGTTCGCCGCCGCCGGGCAGGAAATGGCCGGCTGGATGGCCAAGGGGCAGCTCAAGAGCAAGGAAGATATTGTTGAAGGACTGGAGACGTTCCCGGAGACGCTGATGAAATTGTTCAGCGGCGAGAATTTCGGGAAGTTGGTGTTGAAGGTTTAACCCGATATTTGAAATGACCACAAAACCAATGTGGGAGCGAGCCTGCTCGCGAAAGCGGTGTATCAGTCAACATTGATGTCGGCTGAAACTCCGTCTTCGCGAGCAGGCTCGCTCCCACATTTGAATTTTCAGTGTTTGATCAGGCCAGTTCGGCGACTACGGCTGCCAAAGCCTTGGCCGGATCCGCCGCCTGGCTGATCGGACGGCCGATCACCAGATAATCGGAACCGGCATCCAGCGCCTGACGCGGCGTCAGAATGCGGCGCTGGTCGTCCTGGGCGCTTCCCGCTGGACGAATCCCCGGAGTGACCAGTTGCAGCGACGGGTGCGCCGATTTCAGGGCATGGGCTTCCAGGGCCGAGCACACCAGACCGTCCATCCCGGCTTTTTCCGCCAACGCGGCCAGGCGCAACACTTGCTCCTGCGGCTCGATATCCAGACCGATACCTGCCAGGTCTTCACGCTCCATGCTGGTCAGCACGGTCACGCCGATCAGCAGTGGTTTCGGACCGGTGCGCTGGTCAAGCACTTCGCGGCACGCGGCCATCATGCGCAAACCACCGGAGCAGTGCACATTGACCATCCACACGCCCATCTCCGCAGCCGCCTTGACGGCCATGGCGGTGGTGTTCGGGATGTCATGGAACTTGAGGTCCAGGAACACTTCGAACCCTTTGTCACGCAGGGTGCCAACGATTTCCGAAGCGCAGCTGGTGAACAGTTCTTTACCGACTTTGACCCGGCACAGCTTCGGGTCCAACTGATCGGCCAGCTTCAGTGCGGCGTCACGGGTGGGGAAATCCAGGGCGACGATGATAGGAGTCTGGCAGGCGGACATGAGTGGGCTCTCAGGCAGGTCGAAATCGGCGCGCATTGTAGCGGAACCAGCGCCTCTGCGGGACCCGATGATCGGTAATTCGTCGAGGCGGCTCAAGCAAGACTAGCCCTTGCACCCATTGTGTCGAGTCAGATACACACATGACACGCCTGCAACACCCTTCAACGTTACCTTCGGCAGCCGCAACACGTCCTTACAGCACTTCCCGCCTCCGGGCCGGTCGCCTATGCTGAAACCACAACCTCGCAGCCCATCTTTGTGGTTGGCAGCCTACCTGGCAGATGAACGCACGCATGCACAACCTCCACGCACCTGTGAACGACGATCAAAAAGCGCCCGGCGACGACAAACGCTGGAGCATTCGCGCCCTGATCGTCGACGATGACGTCCCGATCCGCGAACTGATGATCGACTATCTGGCCCGGTTCAACATTCACGCCAGCGGCGTCACCGATGGCGCCGCGATGCGCCTGGCGCTGCAAGCGGAGCATTTCGACGTGGTGGTGCTCGACCTGATGCTGCCCGGCGAGGACGGTTTGTCACTGTGCCGCTGGCTACGCACCGAATCGGACATCCCGATTCTGATGCTCACTGCCCGCTGCGAACCCACCGACCGGATCATCGGCCTGGAACTGGGCGCCGACGACTACATGGCCAAGCCGTTCGAACCGCGAGAATTGGTGGCGCGCATCCAGACGATCCTGCGCCGGGTACGCGACGATCGCACCGAACAACGGGCAAACATCCGTTTCGACAACTGGCGCCTGAACAGCGTGCTGCGTCAGTTGATCGCTGCCGACGGCCTGGTGGTGCCGCTGTCCAACGCCGAGTTCCGTTTGCTCTGGGTGTTCATCGAACGTCCGCGCCGGGTACTCAGCCGCGAACAACTGCTGGATGCCGCTCGCGGTCGCTCGATCGAAGCCTTTGATCGCAGCATCGACTTGCTGGTCTCGCGCCTGCGCCAGAAACTCGGTGACGACCCGAAAGCCCCGCAACTGATCAAAACCGTTCGCGGTGAGGGTTATCTGTTCGACGCCAGAGACATCGGCTGATGCGTGCGCGCTTCGATACGCTCTTCGGCCGCCTGTTTGGCATGCTGTTGGTGGCGATCATCCTGGCGCACTTGTTGGCGTTTTTCTGGTTTCACTATTACGGCCCGCCGCCGCCCCCTCCGCCGCCGGGGTTTTCCGAAAACTTCGATGGACAGCGCCCGCCGATGGACCCGCGCTTCGGAAATCGGCCACCGCGGCCGTGGTTCGGCGGCCCCTTGGTGCCGCTGACTTTTCAGCTGGTCTCGCTGATCATCGCCGCCTGGTACGGTGCCAAACTGCTGAGCCGGCCGATCCAGCGCCTGAGCGATGCTGCCGAGCGACTGAGCGAAAACCTCGACAGCCCGCCTCTGGATGAGTCCGGCCCACGGGAAGCACGGCGAGCGGCACACACCTTCAACAAGATGCAGCAACGCATTCGTGAACAAGTGCAGCAACGCTCGCGGATGCTTGGCGCCGTCTCCCACGACCTGCGCACGCCGCTGTCGCGGCTCAAGCTGCGACTGGAGCAGATCGACGACAACAAACTGCAAGGCCAGATGCGTCAGGATCTGGACGACATGATTGGCATGCTCGACGCCACGCTCACCTACCTTCACGAGCAGCGCACCAGTGAGGCCCTGCAATGGATGGACGTGCAGGCGCTGGTCGAATCCCTGAGTGAAAACGCCCAGGACCAGGGCGCCGATGTTCTGACCAGCGGCCACTGCGCACCGTTGCAAGTGCAGCCGATGGCCTTGCGCTCGTGCATCAACAACCTGCTGGACAATGCCCTGCGTTATGCCGGGCAGGCAATGATTACGCTCGAAGACACGCGCGAAACCCTGGTGATCCGGGTCATCGACCAAGGGCCGGGTATTGCGGCGGATAAACGTGAAGCCGTGTTCGAGCCATTCTTTCGTCTGGAAGGATCGCGCAACCGCAACTCCGGTGGCGTCGGACTGGGCATGACCATCGCCCGCGAGGCGGCCCAACGCCTGGGTGGGCAGTTGAGCCTGGAAGAAACCCCCGGTGGTGGCCTGACAGCAGTGATTCGCCTGCCCCGAGCCTGATTACCCGCTCTGTGTACCGCTCGGTACAAACCCCATATACCCACGACAACTTGCCCCTTGAGGCTGCATAAGCCGGTGCACCCACCGGTTATCCATTCCAAGGAGTGAGCGCAATGATCGGTAGCGTCAGCAGTTATACGAGCTATACCAGCATCAACAGCACCACCACCAGCACCGCCCGCAGCCAGCAATTTCAGAAAGAATTGCTCGCCAAACTCGACAGCAACAGCGACGGTGCGGTGGATCAGGATGAACTCAAGAGCGCCCTGTCGCAGAAAACCGACGACGGTCTGCTGGTCAGCCTGAGCAAGAATTTCGCCGACCTGGACAGCGACGAAAGCGGCAGCCTGAGCAGTGAAGAGATGGCCGCGATGGCCCCTGCGCCGCCACCGCCGCGGGACCAGGCACCGAACACCGAACTGGCTGACGCGCTTATCAGCGCCCTGGATGCCGACGGGGACGGCGCCATCAGCAGCGATGAACTGAGCAACGGCTTGACCAGCGCCGGCAGCAGCGCCGACAGCACAGAAATCTTCTCGGCCCTGGACAAGAACGAAGACGGCTCCGTCAGCCAGGACGAACTCGCCGCCAGCCTCGCCCCTCCTCCGCCGCCACCTCAACAAGTGTCCAGCGAAGAACTGTTCAGCCAGCTCGATGCGGACAGCGACGGCAGTGTCAGCGCCACCGAACTGACCAGCGCGTTGCAGACCAGCAGCACCTCATCGACCAACACCGACTCCAGCGCCGCGTTGCTCAAAGTGCTGGATAGCGACAGCAATGGCGGCATCAGCAGCGACGAGTTGAAAGCGGCGTTGCAAGCCGGCCGCGAGCGAAACACCGACAGCTCCACCGATCAGTCGAACGTGACAGAAGCCCTGAACAAAATGATCGCCAACCTGAGCAAGCAGTACTCGCTCGACAATGTGGCGACCGTAGGCAAATACCTGAACGTCGCGACCTGAGTCAAAAGCATCGCGAGCAGGCTCGCTCCCACAGTTGATCTGCATTGATCACATAATTTGTTATCGATACAAAATCAATGTGGGAGCGAGCTTGCTCCGGGCGGCGTTCCGACGAAGAGGCCCTAAGCTCCAGGCCGGCGATCCTCAACCCGAGCCTGACTCTTGCTCCAGTCGTTCAGCAGGCTGTAGGCCACCGCCAACAACGTCGGGCCGATGAACAAGCCAATAAACCCGAAGGCAATCAGCCCGCCAAACACCCCGAGCAGGACAATCACCAACGGCAAATTACCGCCCCGGCTAATCAGGTACGGTTTGAGCACGTTGTCGACGCCACTGATGATGAACATCCCCCAAATGCCGAGAAACACCGCCATCCCGTACTCGCCCTTCCAGGCCAGCCAGGCCGTGGCCGGAATCCACACCAGCGGCGGCCCCATCGGAATCAGGCTCAACAAAAACGTGACGATCCCCAGCACCAGCGCCCCGGGTACCCCGGCAATCAAAAACCCGATCAACGCCAGAACCGCCTGGGCCGCCGCCGTCCCGATCACGCCGTTCACCACCCGCTGCACCGTGCCCGCCACCAATTCAATGTAATACGTGGCACGGTCACCAATCAGACGTTCCAGCAACCCGTGGACAAACGCCGCCAGACGCGGCCCGTCACGGTAGAAAAAGAACACGAAGACGATACTCAACGTCAGCTCAAGAATCCCGCCGCCAATCTGCGCGCTGCGCGCCAGCAACCAATTGCCGACCTGACCCAGATAAGGTTTGACCGCCAGCATCATCGCCGCGCCCTGCTGATCGATGCTGTTCCAGACACCCACCAGCCGCTCGCCCACCAAGGGAATACTGCCCAGCCAGATCGGCGCTTCCGGCAGCCCGTCGACCTGCACATCCTTGATGAACGCCGTGGCATCGCGTACATGGTCCGCGAGGTTGAACCCCAGCCAGACCAATGGCACTGCCACCAGCAACATCCAGCCCAGCGTCAGCAAAGCCGCCGCCAGCGATTCGCGACCATTAAGCAAACGGGTCAGCAAACGCATCAGCGGCCAACTGGCAAATGCCAGCACCGCGCCCCAGAACAGCGCCGACCAGAACGGCGCCATCACCCAGAAGCTCGCGCCAAACAGCACCAGGAGCAGGATCTGCACCAACAGCCGATCGTTATTGATCATCTAAATCTCGAAAAAAGTCAGTCCGCAAAAGAGTAGGCGAACGCAGCGTGTACGTTCGCCTGATAAAGCTTATCGCAACAGTTGGATGTGCAAGCCAGAGCCGTCGATGCTGCCGGCCTCCATCCTGGCAGTACGCACACCCTGCCCGATCAGTGCCTGACGCCAGGCTTCGGCCTTCGGCCCCGAAACACTGACCCGCAGCGTGGTGTCCAGATTCAGCCCACGAGAGATCAGGCGTAGCCAGGTATCGTCAGGATCGCCGGTCAATTTGGGGAAATCGAGCTCACCGGTGCTTTTGAGCTCTCGAAGCAAGGTTGCAGAGGTCGGCAGCAAATCGCCCAGCGGCGCAGCGGCGTCGAACTGTTCGACGTGCAGATAAGCTTTGCGATTGCCGCGCGTGATGCTGTAAAGCGCCACTAGCGTGTTGTCCTGTGGGGCCGCCAGACGCAACAGCAAGAACGCTTGCTGATCATCAGCGCCATAGAGCTTGGCATTGCCGAAGACATCATTGGCCCACAGGCTGCTTTCGCCGCAATCACGGGCCTGGCACCAGAACAGCAACTGGGCATCCTGCTTCTGCAAGGCTTCACGAGCGGCGGTGAAGGCCTCGGTGGAGGAATGCTCCGGTGGCAACTCGTAGGTTACCGAAGTGGTTTGCCCTCGGGCAGCGACCTGGCCGTCAAAGCGCAGCTGGCCGCTGATTTTGCGGATCGAGCCCAATGGATAAATCCGCTCAAGTTCGGCGACCGGACGATAGTCGACGATCTGCGCATCGGCCATACGCGGCACGATCGGCAGGTCCTGACTGCCAGGGACATCAGCGGCAAACAACAGGGGACTGAAACAACACAGCGCCAGAAGATTGAGTGAACGCATGGATAGACTCATCGGATCAGCATGGCCTGGGCACCCTTGATGATACTGGCGTCATCGATGCGCTCAGGCACCAGCAAACCGCGCTGTACCGCCGGACGCGCCTCCATGGTTGCCATCCAGCGCTGCAGGGCCGGCAAACCGTCGACCTCGACACCCGACCACTCATGGCCACGGACCCACGGATAAGTGGCGATGTCGGCAATGCTGTATTCACCGGCCAGAAACTCCACGGCTTGCAGGCGCGTGTCGAGCACTTCATAGAGGCGGCGGGTTTCATGTTGATAGCGATCGATGGCGCCCTGGAGCTTCTCCGGGAAATAACGGAAAAACACGTTGGCCTGGCCTTGCATCGGGCCGATTCCACCCATCTGGAACATCAGCCATTGCAGGACCACCGAGCGCCCCTTGGGGTCTTTTGGCAGCAACTTGCCGCTCAGTTCAGCCAGGTAAATCAGGATCGCACCGGATTCAAACACGGCGAAATCGCCGTTGGCGCGGTCGACAATCGCCGGAATCCGGCCATTGGGATTGATCTTGAGGAAGCCCTCGGACTTCTGTTCCTTTTTGTCGAAACTCAAGGCGTGCACCGTGTAGGGCAGGCCGAGTTCCTCGAGCACGATAGAGACCTTGTGGCCATTCGGGGTCGCAGCGGTGTAGAGATCTATCATGGTTGTCTCCCATTTCAACCCGCCCAGCCTCGACAGTTGCCCGGCGCAAGTCAAGGAACGGCGAAGAACCGATTGAAACAGTCTGCGACAAGGTCGGCGCCGGGTTCGTCATTCAGGTGCAAATGATGGCCGCCAGGCAGCTGTTCACGGCTAAAGGGTAGACGCTCCAGCAACTCGGGATGTTTGGCGAGCATGCCGTCGGCAGCCACCACCAGTTTTGCAGGACAACCGACTCGCTGGACGAAGGCCATCGCCTGTTCGGAGGTCAGACGCAGCGGCGACGGTAATGTCAGTCGGTTATCGGTACGCCAGGTATAACCGCCCGGCACCGGCATCAATCCACGTTGGGCCAGCAGTTCTGCGGCTTCGCGACTGACGGCTACCAAGCCTTTCATGCGTGCCTCGATGGCCCGGTCGAGGGTGTTGTAGACCGGTTTGCGCTTCTCCCGCAAATCCAGCTGCGCTTGCAGGGCCATGCCCATCCGTTCGGCAGCGCTTTCGCCTTTGTCTGTAGGAGGAATGATGCCGTCGATCAATGCCAGATGGGTCACGCGTTCCGGTAACGAACCGGCCAGCACCAGCGAAACGATCGCGCCCATGGAATGCCCCAGCAGCCCAAAGCGCTTCCAGCCCAATTGCTCGGCCACTTGCAGCACGTCATGGGCGTAGTCCCACAGTGCGTAACCGGCACCGCTCGGCCGATGCCCGGAATGACCGTGACCAGCCATATCCAGTGCGATGATGCGCAAGCCTTTGAGCTTCGGCGCCAGCCGGGCGAAGCTGTTGGCGTTGTCCAGCCAGCCATGCAAGGCGATCACCGGCATGCCGTCTTCGGGGCCGAACAGGTGCGCTGCCAACTCGATATGCGGCAGGCTCAGGCGAACTTCTTCAACGACGTTGCTCATGCGCAATCCTGTTGGCGGCGACCTTCCCAACGGCTGAACAGGTTCTTCAGCAGCGTGGCCGTGTCCTGGGGACGTTCGAGGGGAAACATGTGGCCGCCGGGCATGGTCAGGGACTCGCCCAGCGGCATGCGCCCCACGAGGCTTGCGTGATGACGCATCACCACCCGGCTCTTGTGCCCGCGCACTACCGCCAGCGGCACTTTCAATTGCCGTGCGCGGCCGGGACTGGTGTGCGGCACGCCGCGGTAGATACTGATTTCCGTGGCCGGGTCGAAGCGCAGGCGCAGTGTGTCGCCCACCTTGTGCAAGCCGTGTTGCAGGTAAGCATCAAAGCATTCCGGGTCGAAGCCGCGAAACAGGGTTTTACCGGCGAAATACACGCGTGCAGCTTCCAGATCAGCGAACTCTTCCCGACGTCCCAACGTACGGCCGGCCGGGGTCAGGCGATCGATGAAACCGAAGCGTTTGGCGGCGCGGATCACCCATTGATCAGCGCGGGTCAGCACCGGCGAATCAAGCATCACCACGCCGCGATAGAGCTCGGGGCATCGCAACGCCGCGTGCAGATGCAGCACGCCTCCGAAGGAATGGCCGACCCCCCACACAGGTTCCGGTTGCTGCTTGAGGTGATGAATCAGCTCGTCGACCAGGTTGTACCAGTTGTCGTCCGCCGGAAAGCGCGGGTCATGGGCGTGCTGCTGCAGATGCGTCACCTGATACTCGGGCGCCAACGCCGCGAACAACTTGCCATAGGTGCCCGAGGGAAAACCGTTGGCGTGGGCGAAAAATATCTGTTGCGACATACCGGTGATCCATCAACGAAAACAAGGGTTGATTGTCCGTAACACTGGCGGCTACAGCAATGACTGTAAGTGACAGGAGTGATGACAGTCCGGTCAAGGCTATGGGGTGTCAGTTAGATCGCCCCCTCACCCTAACCCTCTCCCCAAAGGGGCGAGGGGACTGACCGTGGGTTTCTCTCGAAATACTGCGACCTGATCAATAGCGTCTAACTCAGGATTTGAAAAGCTTGAAGATCGGCTCCCTTTCCCCCCTCTACCCTCTGGGGAGAGGGTTGGGGTGAGGGGTGGATTCATCTGAACACACACCCTCAACGACCTGGCGGATTCTCACCCAACGGCACCACCGCCATCGTCAACCGCGACACACAGCTAGCCTTCCCCTCATCGCTGGTCAAACGGATATCCCAGACATGCGTCGTGCGGCCAATGTGAATCGGCTTGGCCACCGCCGTGACCCGTCCGCTGCGCAAGCCGCGCAAATGGTTGGCGTTGATTTCCAGGCCCACGCAGTAAAACTTGCTGGTGTCGATGCACAGGTAACTGGCCATCGAGCCGACCGTTTCCGCCAGCACCACCGAGGCGCCGCCGTGCAGTAAGCCGTAAGGCTGGTGAGTGCGATGGTCGATGACCATGCTCGCGGTCAGAGACTCTTCGTCGAAGGCTTCGAAGCGAATATCCAGCACTTCGCCGATGGTGTTTTTCTGGATTGCGTTCAACTGCTCGACGTTGGGAGTGGTACGCCACAGACTCATTGTTGCTTTCCTTTGTTGGTTTTATTCGTGACTCAATCCTGCCACAGCACCGCTTCACTGCGCTCGCTCCATTCTTCGAACCGGGCACCGTAGACGGCCTCGATCACATTGCGCTTGATCTTCAGGGTCGGTGTCAGGAAGCCGTTTTCCACCGCCCAGCTGTCCTTGACCACCACCAATCGACGCAAGCGTTCGTGTTTGTCGAGGACGCCGTTGACCTCTTCCAACAGTTTTTCCAGGCTTGAATGCAGGCCCGCCCGAGCCGTTCCGCTGGCGTCCTGCTGACCGACCGCCGAGAGCACGCACAGCCCCAACGGCGCACTCAGACCATCGCCCACCACGCACACCTGCTCGATGCGCGAATGCTCCGCCAGACGATTCTCGATGGGTGCCGGAGCAACGTATTTTCCTTTGCTGGTCTTGAATATTTCCTTCAGTCGCCCGGTCAGGCGCAGGTTGCCTTCGGCGTCCTCCTCGCCCTTGTCGCCGGTGCGCAGGAAGCCGTCTTCGGTGATGGTTTCTGCGGTTTTCTCAGGCTCCTTGAAATAGCCGAGCATGGTCGCGCCGCTGCGCACCATGACCTCGCCCGACTCAGCGATCCGCACCTCGACCTCCGGGCAGGGCTTGCCGATCCAGCCGGGTTTGTTCTGGCCCGGCCGGCAAACGTGCGAATACCCGCAGCTTTCGGTCATGCCGTAGACCTCCAGCACATCCAGCCCCAGTTTGCGGTACCACAGCAGCAAGGTCTGCGGCACTGGCGCGGCACCGGACAAGGCGATGCGCAAGGCATCCAGCCCAAGCCCGGCCAGGACTTTGTGGCCGACCCGCTTGCCGATGATCGGCAGACCGAGCAAGAAGTCGAGGCGCTTTGCCGGGATCTTGCTGTACACGCCCATCTGGAATTTGGTCCAGATCCTTGGCACACCGAACAGCGCGGTCGGTCGTGCACGGCGCAAATCGGTGAGAAAGGTGTCGAGGCTCTCGGCAAAAAACACCGTTTGCCCGGTGTAGATCGACGCCAGCTCGACGAACATCCGCTCGGCGACATGGCACAGCGGCAGGTAGGACAGCAACCGATCCGACTCATTCAAGCCAAACAACTGCGTGCCGCGAGTGGTGGCAAACCCCAGATTGGCGAAACTGTGCATCACGCCTTTAGGCATGCCGGTGGTACCGGAAGTGTAAATGATGGTCGCCAACTGGTCGGCGGACGGCTTGGGATCGTCCTGGATCGGTGAGCTCTTTTGCAGGTCGGCCCAGCTGTAGTCGAAAGTAACAGGCGGATGCAACGGCAGGCTGATCGTTGGCAGATCGGGGCTGACCCCGCGAGACATGCCTGGCCAGTCATCGAGTTTGCCGATGAACACCAGGGCCGCTTCGGAGTGTTCAAGGACCTGGGCCACGGTCTCGGCGGTGAGGTTCGGGTAGAGCGGCACCGACACATGACCGGCCATCCAGATCGCCAGGTCGGCGATGATCCAGTGCGCGCAGTTTTTCGAGATCAGGGCGATGTGGCTGCCTTGGGGCAGTTCGCGTGCGCGCAGCCAATGCGCGGCGCAGCGCGCCTGGTGACCGACGTCGGCCCAGCTCAGGGTCTCGACCTGTCCGCCGCCCGTGGGCTGGACCAGAAAGCGCTGGCGAGGATGACGGGCCTCACGCTCGTAGAAGACGTCCAGCGGCAAACGAAAAGCAGCAGGCATGCGACTCGCTCCTTTGTTTTTGGTCTGGAGCAAGCGTAGCCAACCAAGCAGTTGCTCGGTTAATTATTTGTCGGCAAAAACAAGATCAAAAGATCGCAGCCTGCGGCAGCTCCTACAGGGGATTGCGAAACCCATGTAGGAGCTGTCGCAGGCTGAGATCTTTTGCTTTTAAGGGTGCTTGATGCCGTTGAGTTTCATCGCGCCGGCCAGCGGCAAATCACCTTCAAGTTCTGCAAGGCCGGCGGTTTTCACCGCTTCCGGGTCTTGCACATGGCCGTGCTGCAAGTAACCCAACAGGTTGCCCACCAGCGGGTTATGACTGACCAGCAACGCGTGATCCACAGACACCAACTGCTCCGCCACCGCTTGCGGGCGGTTGTCGGGAGTCAGCCAGTCGACGGTGCGAATCTCCGGCGCGAAATTCAGCGCTGTACGCACAATTTCTGCGGTCTCCTGCGCTCGCAGGTAAGGACTGGCATAGATCGCGGTCAGCGGCTTGCCGGCCAACTCGGCGGCCGTGCGCAGCACTTCTTCACGACCATGGGCGGTCAGTGCCCGCTCCGAATCAGGACGCTTGCCGTGTGGCTCGGCTTCACCATGACGCAGTATCCAGAGTTTCATAGCTTGGGCTCCTCATCTCGGGCCGGGTGTGGTGCCGGCGCCACAGCGTGCGGCGCTTCACCTTCCGGTGTACGCGGCGTCGGCCAGTCGGCGAACGGCCAGGGCTTCTGGTCACTGTGGAAACTGCCGAATCGACCGATCTGCGCCAGAAACTGGCTCAGGCTGTCGCCGAAGTTCATCAGGCTGGCGCTTGGTGCGCCATAGATCAAACGATAGATCAGTTGGACCAACACCACGGCGCCGAGGATGAATTGCGCCACTTGCCATACCAGCACGTAGACGATCATCCACAACACGCGCAGCAGGATGGATTCGTACTTGGCTTCTGTTTTCGGATCGTTCATGTCTCGCTCTCCCTGATGCCTAGTTGAAACCACTGGTGGAAATAAAATCGACGTCGGTTTTCGGTTCGGCACGCATCAACAGTTCAATCACCTGATTAAGCGTGCGCCCTTCGAACAGGATCGCGTGCAGCCCGGCGACCAGCGGCATGTACACGCCCACCTCCTGAGCCTTGGCCTTGAGCACCTTGAGGGTGTTCACGCCTTCAGCGACTTCGCCCAGGCGCGTCACGGCATCTTCCAGGCTCAAACCCTGGCCGAGGGCAAATCCGACCTGGTAGTTACGGCTTTTCGGCGACGAGCAGGTGACGATCAAATCGCCGACGCCCGCCAAACCGAGGAAGGTCATCGGGTTGGCGCCCTGATTCACCGCAAAGCGGGTCATTTCCGCCAGCGCCCGGGTGATCAGCATGCTCTTGGTGTTTTCGCCCATGCCCAGCGCCACCGCCATGCCGGCGATGATTGCGTAAACGTTTTTCAGCGCCCCGCCCAACTCCACGCCGAAGCGGTCGGCGCTGGCGTACACGCGAAAGGTCCGACCATGCAACGCCTCCTGGACCCGCTGGCAGAGTTCTTCGTCTTCGCTGGCGACCACCGTGGCAGTCAGCGCGTGTTCAGCGATTTCACGGGCCAGGTTCGGCCCGGACAGCACGCCGATGCGCGCTTGCGGGGCGATCTCTTCGAGGATTTCGCTCATTAACTTGAAGGTGTGGGCTTCGATGCCTTTGGTGAGGCTCACCAGCAATTTGCCGCTCAAACGTTCGGCGTGCGGCATCAATACCGAGCGCAGCGCGCTGGACGGCAGTGCGACGAAGCACAGGTCGCAGGCTTGCAGGGTGGCCAGCAGGTCGGTGACCGCTTCCACGGCCGGCAGAATCTTGATGCCTTTGAGGTAACGCGGGTTCTCGCGATTGACCCGAATGGCCTCGGCCTGCTCGGGGTCACGCATCCACAGCCGGACCTGATGCCCGTTCTCGGCCAGCAGATTAGCCACGGCGGTACCAAAACTTCCGCCTCCCAGGACCGCAATTGGGCGCTGTTCAGTCATATGCAATCCGTTAATCCATACCAGTGGCGATGTCGGCATTATACGGAGCGGCCCAGTGGCGGCCAGCCCCCGCATCAATTACCGACACTTGTAGGAAGAAGACCAATAAAACCGAGGAAAATGCCCGCAACGTGACTGGAAAAGTCATTGCGCTCGGTTAACATGCGCGCCAATTGTTCGCTATCAAGGATGTGTTGTGTCGTTTGGCTCTCCATCACCTCGCTCGCCGTTGGTACTGGCGCTGATCTTCAGCTCGCCATTGCTTGCCGACGACTTGTTCCTCGACAGCGAGCCGCTGCCGCAAGTATTGACCGCGACGCGACTCAAGCAGTCGCCGGCCGCGGTACCGGGGAGCATGACGGTGATCGACAGCGAACTGATCAACGCCAGCGGCGCCCGGGACATCAGTGAGTTGCTGCGACTGGTGCCGGGAATGATGGTCGGCAACATCAACGGCAACCAGGCAGCGGTGAACTATCACGGCACCAATGCGAACGAAGCGCGACGCATGCAAGTGTTGATCGATGGCCGCTCGGTGTACCGCGCAGGCCTGGCCACGGTGGACTGGAGTGACATTCCGGTGGCCCTGGAAGACATCGAACGCATCGAAGTTTTCCGCGGCCCGAACACCGTCAGCTATGGCGCCAATGCGCTGATGGCGGTGGTCAACATCATCACGCGCAACCCGGCCGACAGCCACGGCACGCGAATGAAAGTCACCCGTGGGCAGCGCGGCATCGACGACTTTTACGCCAGCCAGGCCGTGGGCTGGGACGATGGCGACCTGCGCCTGTCACTGTCCGGTCAACAAGACGACGGCTTCGACTCGGACCGAAACGGCGCCGACTACCGCGACAGCCGCCGCTTGAACCGCTTCAACCTCGCCGTCAGCCAGACGCTCACTGAAAACCAGAGCATCGATTGGCAATTGAATGCCAAGGACGGGAGCAACCAGCGGCCGTATACCTACCGCCCGGTCTTCTCGGGGATTACCGCTGCGGGGAACAATTCCGATGTCATCGCCAAGGACTACGCCGGCTCGCTGCGCTGGAACCTCGACATCAATCCCGATCACAGCCTTTACATCCAGGGCTCGGCGCAGCACTGGGATCGTCAGCAGACCTGGCGTGCCTGCGATGCCGAGGTTTCGTTCAGCCCGCAGTTGACCGAACTCTGGCAGCTCAACCCGAATTACACCGAACGCCTGGCGCGCAACATGGAGCGCTACACCGGCCCCGGCGCGCCCGCAGGTGATCCGGCCCAGCGCGCACTGGCCAATCAAGTGCTCGACCAATGGCGAAACGGCGCCCGGCAAACCCTCTGTGGCGATATTGACCAGAGCACCCGGGAATCGCGCTACGACCTTGAGTTACAGGACACCCTCAGCCTGTCCGACAGTCTGCGGCTGGTCAGCGGCATGAACTATCGTTACGACCGGGCAGATTCCGAGACCTACTTCAATGGCACCCTCGACGACACCACCTGGCGGGCGTTCGGCCAACTCGAGTGGCGCGCCACCGAGCATTGGTTGCTGCAGGGCGGCGCGATGTTCGAAGACACGCAATTGATCGGCAGTTCGCTCACCCCCCGGGTGGCGGTCAACTACCTGATCAACCCACGCCATGGCCTGCGAGCGGTGTACTCGGAAGCCACCCGCTCGCCGGACATGTTCGAGAACAACGTCAACTGGAGCTATCAGGTAAAGAACCTGCGGCCCAGCGCTTATGGCCAGTCCAGTGCCCGTTATTTCGTCAAGACCCGTGGCCCCGGCGACCTCGAACAGGAATACATGCGCTCCCGGGAGCTGGGCTATAACGGCTACTTTGCCGAAGTGGGGCTGGCGGTCGATGTGAAGCTGTTCTACGACGAAATCACCGGAATGATCAGCGAACCGCTGCGCAACAATCAGTACATCGCCAGCAACTCAAACAGCTCGCGCTTCTCCGGGACAGAAACCCAGCTCGACTGGCGAATCGGCAGCGCCGATCGCCTGCGCCTGACGTATGCCTACGTCGATGCCGAGGCGAGCAACCCGCAGGATGCACAACAGACCGCTCGAAACAGCGGTTCCGCCGGTTGGCTGCACAACTGGGGCCACGGCTGGAACAGCGCGCTCTTCTACTATGGTGACGATGCCCTGAACGGCTACCGCTTCGAACGGGTCGACACGCGCATCGCCAAACGCATCGGCCTGGGCAAGGCGAGCCTGGAACTGGCCGGTGTGCTCCAGCAACGCCTCGACAGCCAGCCCACGACCTTCGTCGACAACAACTACGACGAGCGCCGGGTGCTTTACTTCAGCGCAGAGCTGGCGTTCTAAGATGCTGTATAGCCCGTCACGCAAGACGCCAATTCTTGGCCGCCTGCTGGCCGGGTTGTGCCTGGTGTTTGCCGGACTGCTGAGCAGCCTGGAGGCCACCGCCGCGGACATTTTGCTGACCGGCGCCGAGGACAGCCCGGGCATGCAATCCTTCACCCAGGCCCTGAGCGCCTTGCGGCCTGCCGATAACGTGCGCTTCCAGCCACTGGCCAGCCTGCCGGCGCCAGGCAAACTGCCCGCCGGCACCCGTTTGATTCTGCTCGACCTGCCGAGCCTCGACTGGCGCCTGCAAGACACTCAGGGCCCGGCGACGCTAGTGCTGCGCATCAGCCGCCTGCAAGCTCGTCAGCATCTGGGGGCCACCCTGCCCCCACACCTCAGCCTGCTCTGGAGCGATCCGCCTCTGGACCGACAATTGCGCCTGACCCGACTGCTGCTGCCGCAGGCCAAACGGGTCGGCGTGCTGTTCGACAGCCACAGCGAGTTCCTTTTGAAAGAACTGCATCAGGCCGCCCACTCCCTGGGCCTTGAGGTGGTCACCGAGCGCTGGGATAACACCAACGACAGCCGGCCGCTGCAGACCTTGCTGAAGAACAGCGACGTGTTGCTGGGCCTCGACGACCCGGATCTGTACAACCCGAAAACCGCGAAAAACCTGTTGCTCAGCAGCTATGCACGGCAATTGGCGCTGATCGGCCCTAACGCCGGGTTCGTCAGGGCCGGGAGCTTGGCCAGCACCTACAGCGATCAGAGTGATTGGCTGGCGATGCTCGACGAACTGCTCGACCGGCCACCGGCCACGTGGCCACGCACGCACTACCCGCAACGCTTCAAAGTCTTAAGCAACCCGCAAGTGGCTCGTTCATTAGGGATTGAACAGATGAATGAAGCGTCTGTCGCAACACAGTTGGCCGAAGGAGAAAACCGCCCATGACCTTCCGTCGCCGTTGGGACATCAACACCCGCACACAAATTATCAGCCTCGGCCCTGCCCTGTTGCTGACATTGCTGTTGATCAGTTTCTTCACCTTTGTGCGGATCCAGGACCTGCGTCAGGAGCTCAATCACACTGGGCAACTGATCGCCAACCAACTGGCGCCGGCCACCGAATACGGGGTGATCTCGGGCAACAACGAGGTGCTCGACAGTTTGCTCAAGGCCACTCTGGCCACGCCCAATGTGCGCTTTCTGGAAGTCCAGGACAGCGCCAACCGGATTCTGGTGTACGTCGAGCAACCGTCGGAAACCTACAACCGCTCGCACCAGGTCGAAGTGTTCCAGGCCCCGGTGCGGCTGCAACGAATCCCGCTGCACAATGATTTCCTGCAGGGCAGCCGCGTCGCCAACACGGCGCCCACCGAGGATTATCTGGGCCGGGTGATCGTCGGCCTGTCCAATGACGCCTTCAGCCAGCGTCAGCAGGAAATCCTGCTCAAGGCCGGGATCCTGGCGCTGTTCGCCCTGTTGTTCACTTTTCTGCTCGCCCGGCGCCTGGCCGGCAGCCTGTCGCAACCGATCCGCGACATCGGCAACGCGGTCAAGGCGATTCAGGACGGCGACTACAAAACGCCGCTGCCGATCGTCGACGACACCGAACTGGGCGCGTTGTCGCAACACATCAACAACCTCGCCAACGGGCTCGAACTAGCCAGTCGCGAACAGCATCAAGCGATGGCGCAGTTGATTCAGACTCGCGAGGAAGCGGAAAAGGCCAACAACGCCAAATCCGATTTCCTTGCGATGATGAGTCATGAACTGCGCACGCCGATGAATGGCGTGCTGGGCATGCTGCAACTGCTGGAAACCACCGAGATGACCGAGGAGCAGGTCGAATACGCGGCGCTTGCCTCGGAGTCCACCGAACACCTGCTCAAAGTCATCAACGACATTCTCGATTTCTCGCGCATCGAGCGTTCGGAACTGGAGCTGGAGCACATTCCATTCAACCTCGCAGACCTGATCGGCAGTTGCGCCCAGTCGTTCTCGCACAGCGCCGTGCAACGTGGGCTCGACCTGGCGCTGTCGATCCCGGACGACATGCGCGCGTTGCAGGTGCAGGGCGACCCGACGCGGATCCGGCAGATCCTGGTCAACCTGATTGGCAATGCGCTGAAATTCACCGAACAGGGCCGCGTCAGCATCGAACCGCAATGGCAGTCGCTGGATCACGAACTGCTGTGGTTCACCTGCACGGTGCGCGACAGCGGGATTGGTATCTCGGCTGAAAGCCTGGAATTGATGTTCAACGCCTTCCAGCAGGCCGACAGTTCTATTTCGAGGCGATACGGTGGCACCGGGTTGGGCCTGCCGATTGCTCGCACGCTGGCTGAACGCATGGGCGGCACATTGCGCGCCCAGAGCGAGGAAGGTCGCGGCTCGGTGTTCACCCTGGAAATCCCGCTGGCGCTCTATAAACAGACGCTGCCCGTACTGGCGCCGCGCATACCGACCGGCAGCGGTGATGGCGAAGGGCGCAACGTGTTGCTGGTGGAAGACAATCCGGTCAATCAGACGGTCATCGAAGCAATGTTGCGCAGTCTGGGCTTTACTGTCAGCGTCGCCACCGATGGCGCCCAGGCAGTACGCAGTGCGGAGAGTTTGATTTTTGAAGCCATTCTGATGGACTGCCGGCTACCGATCATCGACGGCTACGAGGCCACCCGACAGATTCGCCAATTACCCGGCTGCACAGACTTGCCGATCATCGCGCTGACCGCCAACGCCTTGCAGGGTGACCGCGAAGCCTGTTTATCGGCGGGAATGAACGATTACCTGGCCAAACCCTTCAAACGCACAGATTTGCAGCAAATTCTGCAGCGTTGGGTGCAGTAGTGCAGGCCTTTCGGCTATCTGCGACTGGCGTGAAAGGCGAAAGTGCGGCAGTCTTAGGCACCCGAACAGGCCCGAAAAGGGGCTTGAATAATAATTTCAGTGCACAAGTGTACATTCATGTCCTTGGTGCTGTGACTTTCACCACAACGCAATAGTCTATGAGTAGGCTGCTGACTCGAGGCATGAACGCTTCGATCGGCCGGGAAGATTTGCCCCACCTGCCGCATGGGACTATTGAGGAGCTCGCATGACCCAACAAAACGCCTTTACTCGGGAAGACCTGCTGCGCTGCAGTCGCGGTGAGCTGTTCGGCCCAGGTAACGCACAACTGCCCGCCCCGAACATGTTGATGGTGGATCGCATCACCCATATCAGCGCCGAGGGTGGCAAGTACGGCAAGGGTGAATTGGTCGCCGAGTTGGATATCACTCCGGACCTGTGGTTCTTCGCCTGCCACTTCGAAGGTGATCCGGTGATGCCAGGCTGCCTGGGCCTCGACGCCATGTGGCAACTGGTCGGCTTCTTCCTCGGCTGGCAAGGTCTGCCGGGCCGCGGTCGCGCCCTGGGTTCGGGCGAAGTGAAATTCTTCGGTCAGGTTCTGCCGACCGCCAAGAAAGTAACCTATAACATTCAGATCAAGCGCGTACTGAAGGGCAAGCTGAACCTGGCCATCGCCGATGGTTCGGTCAGCGTCGACGGCCGCGAGATCTACACCGCCGAAGCCCTTCGGGTCGGCGTTTTCACCTCCACTGACAACTTCTAAGGGTTATCCGCATGCGCCGCGTCGTTATCACTGGTCTGGGCATCGTTTCGTGCCTGGGCAATGACAAAGAGACCGTCTCCGCTAACCTGCGTGCAAGCCGCCCTGGCATCCGGTTCAACCCGGAATATGCCGAAATGGGTCTGCGTAGCCAGGTTTCCGGCTCCATTGACCTTCCCCTCGAAGAGCTGATCGATCGCAAGATCTATCGCTTCGTCGGCCACGCGGCGGCTTACGCCTACCTGGCCATGAAAGACGCCATTGCTGACTCCGGCCTGACCGAAGAGCAAGTGTCCAACCCGCGTACTGGCCTGATCGCCGGTTCCGGTGGCGCCTCCACGCTGAACCAGATGGAAGCGCTGGACATCCTGCGCGAGAAAGGCGTCAAGCGCGTCGGCCCATACCGCGTCACGCGGACCATGAGCAGCACCGTTTCCGCCTGCCTGGCCACGCCGTTCAAGATCAAGGGCCTGAACTACTCCATCGCTTCTGCCTGCGCCACCAGTGCTCACTGCATCGGTAACGCCATGGAACAGATCCAGATGGGCAAACAGGACGTCGTGTTCGCCGGAGGCGGTGAAGAAGAGCATTGGAGCCAATCGTTCCTGTTCGACGCCATGGGCGCACTGTCCAGCCAATACAACGAAACCCCGGAAAAAGCTTCCCGTGCCTACGACGCCAAGCGTGACGGTTTCGTCATCGCCGGCGGTGGCGGCATGGTCGTGGTCGAAGAGCTGGAACACGCTCTGGCCCGCGGCGCGAAGATCTACGCGGAAATCGTTGGCTACGGCGCGACCTCCGACGGCTACGACATGGTCGCCCCAAGCGGCGAAGGCGCCATCCGCTGCATGCAGATGGCCATGTCCACCGTTGACGCTCCGATCGACTACCTGAACACCCACGGCACCTCGACTCCGGTCGGCGACGTCATGGAAATGAAAGGTGTGCGTGAAGTGTTCGGCGACAAGGCACCGGCCATCAGCTCCACCAAGAGCCTGTCGGGTCACTCCCTGGGCGCCGCCGGCGTTCACGAAGCGATCTACTGCATGCTGATGATGGAAGGCAACTTCATGGCGGGTTCCGCCAACATCGACGAACTGGACCCGGAAGTGGCTGACATGCCGATCCTGACCAAGACTCGTGAAGACGCCACCATCAACACCGTGATGAGCAACAGCTTCGGCTTCGGTGGCACCAATGCCACGCTGGTACTGAAGCGCTGGGCCGGTAAGTAATACCCCGCCCCGCTACGCTGCACACAAAAACGCCCCGACTGGTTCGGGGCGTTTTTTTTGTGCCTGAATAATATGGAACAACGCAATCCCTGTGGGAGCGAGCCTGCTCGCGAAGGCGGTCTGACAGATACATTGATATTGAAAGTGATACCGTCTTCGCGAGCAGGCTCGCTCCCACAGGTTCTGTGTTGAACTCTCGGTTTTCGTCGTCGCGAACATGAAGCTTTTGTCATGAAACTCAACGCCCTGCGACCAAATGCCGCGTATTTGGCGGGCTGCAGGACTATTGCAGATTTCGCAAAAATTCGTTACCAAACTCAGTCGTTTACTTAGCAGGCTAACCAAACAAATAACGGAGTCCTGCACACGCCTTGCTGCAGATAACAGAGATTGGAGCTAGCAGATGACTGTAAAAGTAACTGAACGCGACGATTCACATAAGTCCCACGAAGGCGTAGCCGCCGGTATCCGGATCTGGGACGTGCACCAACAAGACATGCTGGTGGGGATGTTCCACTCCGAAACCGATGCCCACAGCTACAAGGCCGAACTGGAAAAACTGGAGCAGCAACGAGAGCTCCAATCCGCATAAGCAATGACAGCATTGAAAACGACAAACCCCGCCATGAGCGGGGTTTGTCGTTGTTGCAGCCTTTAAAGGCTTACCACATCAGATCGTCCGGGATCTGATAGGCCGCGTACGGATCGTCCTCGGCAGCGACTTCTTCGGTCTTCACGTTCATCTGCACGATACGCTGTGGATCGCGCTCCTGGATCTTCAGGGCCGCTTCACGCGGGATCACTTCGTAGCCGCCGGCATGGTGCACGATGGCCAGCGAACCGCTGCTGAGCTTGTTGCGCATCAGGGTGTTGACGCAGATGCGCTTGACCTTCTTGTCGTCGACGAAGTTGTAGTAGTCCTCGGTCGTCAGCTTCGGCAGACGCGAGACTTCGATCAACTGTTTGACCTGAGCAGCGCGAGCCTTGGCCTCGGCCTTCTCCTGTTGCTGACGGTTCAGCTCCTGGTCGCGCTTGACCTTCTCGGCCATGGCTTCCTGAGCCGCCCGCTGCTGCGAGTCATCGAGTTCGATCTGACCTTTGTGGGCCAGACGCTGCTGTTTCTGCTTCTCTTTGCCGACCTGTTTGGCCTGCTTCTGGTTGACCAGCCCTGCTTTGAGCAACTGGTCGCGAAGGGAAATGCTCATGGTGCTTATTACTCACTTAGGCAACTGCTCAACCGCAGCTGGGCAAATTCTTTTCCTGACGTTTGGCTTCGCCCCACAAGGCGTCCAACTCTTCGAGGGTGCAATCTTCTATGGGACGGTGGGTGTCGCGCAATGCCTGTTCGATAAAACGGAAGCGTCTTTCGAACTTGCTGTTGGCGCCACGCAGTGCAGTTTCGGGATCGACCTTGAGATGGCGCGCCAGATTGACCACGGAAAACAACAGATCACCGACTTCGTCGGCAATCGCTGCCGAGTCATTGTCAGCCATGGCTTCGAGCACTTCATCGAGCTCTTCGCGCACTTTGTCGAGCACCGGCAAGGCGTCCGGCCAGTCGAAACCGACCTGCCCCGCGCGCTTCTGCAGCTTCGCCGAACGGGACAATGCCGGCAGCGCTGCGGGTACATCGTCGAGCAAGGACAACTGTTCGGGCGCCGAAGATTTCTCTGCCCGTTCTTCAGCCTTGATCTCTTCCCAGCGCTGCTTGACCTGCTCTTCACTCAGGCGCGGAACATCCAGCGGCGCGTAAAGATCACCGCTAGGAAACACATGAGGATGACGGCGGATCAGCTTGCGAGTGATGCTGTCGATGACACCGGCAAATTCGAAGCGCCCTTCTTCCCGTGCCAGCTGGCTGTAATAAACCACCTGGAACAGTAAATCCCCCAACTCACCCTGCAAGTGATCGAAGTCACCGCGCTCGATGGCGTCGGCGACTTCGTAGGCTTCCTCAATGGTGTGCGGGACGATGGTTTCGTAGGTTTGCTTGATGTCCCACGGGCAGCCGTACTGCGGGTCGCGCAGACGGCTCATCAGGTGCAGCAAATCTTCAAGGCTGTACATCAATCTCTCTCACTGCAAAATCCTGTGGGAGCGAGCCTGCTCGCGAAAGCGGTGTGTCAGACAACATTGATGTCGACTGACACGCCCTCTTCGCGAGCAGGCTCGCTCCCACATTGGATCGGCGCTGCTCATCACGGCGTCCGGTTACGACGGGTCTCAATGATGTTCGGCAACTGGGAAATCCGCCCCAGCAACCGCCCCAGTGCATCCAGTCCCGGAATCTCGATGGTCAGGGACATCAACGCGGTGTTGTCCTCTTTGTTCGAGCGGGTGTTGACCGCCAGCACATTGATCCGCTCGTTGAGCAGCACTTGCGAAACGTCACGCAGCAAACCGGACCGGTCGTACGCGCGGATGATGATGTCCACCGGATAGGTGAGCACCGGCACCGGCCCCCAGCTGACCTGGATGATCCGCTCGGGCTCGCGCCCGCCCAGTTGCAGCACCGAGGCGCAGTCCTGACGGTGAATGCTCACGCCGCGGCCCACGGTGATGTAACCGACGATCGCATCCCCCGGCAGCGGCTGGCAGCAGCCGGCCATCTGGGTCATCAGGTTGCCGACGCCCTGGATCTGGATGTCGCCGCGCTTGCCTGGTTTGTAACCGGTGGCCTTGCGCGGAATCAGTTCCAGCTGTTCGTTGCCGCGCTCCGGCTCGACCAGTTGCTGCGCCAGGTTCACCAGTTGTGCCAGACGCAAATCGCCTGCGCCCAACGCGGCGAACATGTCTTCGGCCATTTTCATGTTGGCCTTTTCGGCCAGCTTGTCGAAATCTACCGCTGGCAGACCGAGGCGGTTGAGTTCGCGCTCCAGCAAGGTTTTACCGGCGGCGACGTTCTGATCGCGCGCCTGCAATTTGAACCAGTGAACGATCTTCGCCCGTGCCCGCGAGGTGGTGATGTAACCCAGGTTCGGGTTCAGCCAGTCGCGGCTCGGGGTGCCGTGCTTGCTGGTGATGATCTCGACCTGTTCACCGGTTTGCAGGCTGTAGTTGAGCGGCACGATGCGCCCGTTGATCTTCGCGCCACGGCAGTTATGACCGATTTCGGTGTGCACGCGGTAGGCGAAGTCCAGCGGCGTCGCGCCCTTCGGCAAGTCGATGGCGTGACCGTCCGGGGTGAAAATGTAGACCCGGTCCGGCTCGATATCGACCCGCAGCTGTTCAGCCAGGCCGCCGATGTCGCCCAATTCTTCATGCCACTCGAGGACCTGGCGCAGCCAGGAAATTTTCTCTTCGTAGTGGTTGGAGCCGGATTTGACGTCGGTGCCCTTGTAGCGCCAGTGCGCGCAAACGCCCAGCTCGGCTTCTTCGTGCATGGCGTGGGTGCGGATCTGCACTTCCAGCACCTTGCCCTCAGGGCCGATCACCGCGGTGTGCAGCGAGCGGTAGCCGTTTTCTTTCGGGTTGGCGATGTAGTCGTCGAATTCTTTCGGGATATGTCGCCACAGGGTGTGGACGATACCGAGCGCGGTGTAGCAGTCGCGCATTTCCGGCACCAGCACACGAACGGCGCGCACATCGTAGATCTGGCTGAATTCCAGACCCTTGCGCTGCATTTTGCGCCAGATTGAATAGATGTGTTTGGCCCGGCCGCTGATGTCGGCGTCGACGCCGGTGGCGGTCAGCTCATTCTTCAGTTGGCTCATCACGTCGGCGATGAAGCGCTCGCGATCCAGACGCCGCTCGTGGAGTAGCTTGGCGATCTGCTTGTACTGATCGGGTTCGAGGTAACGGAAGGACAAGTCCTCCAGCTCCCACTTGATGTGACCGATCCCGAGACGGTGAGCCAGCGGCGCGTAGATGTCGAAGACTTCACGGGCGACGCGGTTGCGTTTTTCGTCATCGGCGGTTTTCACCGCACGGATCGCGCAGGTGCGCTCAGCCAGTTTGATCAACGCGACGCGTACGTCGTCGACCATGGCGACCAGCATCTTGCGCAGGTTTTCGACCTGGCCCTGCGTGCCCAGCACCAGGGATTGACGGGGGCTGAGGCTGGCGCTGATCGCCGCCATGCGCAACACGCCGTCGATGAGCTTGGCGACCACCGGACCAAAGCGCTGGCTGATCGCCGGCAACTCAATCTGGCCTTCGCGCACGCCGCGATACAGGATCGCGGCAACCAACGAATCCTGATCGAGTTTGAGGTCGGCGAGAATCTCGGCGATCTCAAGGCCCGTGCGGAAACTCGAGGTCCCTTCGGACCACAGGTTTTTCGCCGCATTGGCTTGTTGTTCAGACGCACGAGCAAACTCGCACGCTTCCTTCAAGGCTTCGCGATCCAGTGCCGGATCGACACTGACCGCGTGATCGAGCCAAGCCTCGAGATTGATACTGCCGTCGGTGTTGATCGGCTGGTGTGCTCTCACCTGTACCATCTTGCTTACCTTCCCTACGACGCAGATTCAATGCGTCAAATCGCTGACCTTTCGTTACCCGTGGACGCTCGCGGGGCTAATGCGAGAGTGGTGCGGGCAGGCCAGTCGGACCAGACGAGCCGTCCTAGCTCGCTTCAAATAACGCCATGGCCTCGACATGTGCCGTCTGAGGAAACATATCGAGAATCCCGGCACGTTTTAACCGGTAGCCCTGCTTGATCAATTCGACCGTGTCGCGCGCCAGAGTTGCCGGATTGCACGACACATACACCAACCGTTTGGCGCCCAGGGACGCAAGCTTGCGCACTGCCTCGAAAGCACCGTCACGCGGTGGGTCCAAGAGTACCGCACAAAAGCCTTCGCGCGCCCATTCGGCATCGGTCAAAGGCTGGGATAAATCGGCCTGAAAAAACTTCGCATTATGAAGATTGTTGCTAGCAGCATTCGCGGCTGCTCGCTCGACCATCGCCTGCACACCTTCCACCGCCACCACTTCGCGAACGACCTTGGCCAGCGGCAACGCAAAGTTACCCAAACCACAGAATAGATCGAGAACTCGTTCCTCAGCCGTCGGCTGCAGCCACTCCAACGCTTGGGCGATCATCGCTTCGTTGACCCCGGCGTTGACCTGGATGAAATCTCCCGGTCGGTACGCGAGGTTCAAATCCCACTGTTCAAGTCGATAACCCAACGACTGGTCAGCCTCGACCGGTTGCGGTTCACCATCACCGTGCAGCCACAGTTGGGCTTCATGGAACGCGCAGAAATCCTTGAGGATCGTCATGTCGGCGTCGGACAGCGGCGCCATGTGCCGCAGCAACACTGCCAACGACGAACCGCTGAACAACTCCACATGCCCCAGCGCCTGAGGTTTGCTCAAGCGCCGGAGCATTTCCGGCAAGCGGGTCATGATCGGTTGCAAGGGCTGTACCAGCACCCTGCATTCGTTGATCGCAACGATGTCCTGACTGCCAGCTGCGCGGAAACCGACTTCGAGTTTTTTAGCTTTCATGTCCCAGCGCACCGCTACCCGGGCACGACGGCGGTAACCGAATTCCGGACCGCTCAACGGCGCGGCCCACTCTTCGGGTTCGACACCGGCGACCTTCGACAACTGCTCGGCGAGCATGCGCTGTTTCAGGGCAAGTTGTTCGTTGTGCGGCAGATGTTGCACGCTGCAACCGCCACAGCGACCGGCATGCGGGCACGGTGCCGGGCGGCGCAGTTCGCTGGCCTGGAACACCCGTTCGGTGCGCGCCTCGACCACTTTGCCGTGGGCACCCAACACGCGTGCTTCGACTTCTTCACCGGCCAATGCGCCGATGACGAACCAGGTGCGACCTTCAAAAAATGCGATACCGCGACCGTCATTAGCCAGGCGCTCGATACTCAAGCGCTGCTTTTTGCCAGTCGGAATTTGCGGGGCCTTGCTGCCACCGGTGGGCTGGAAGCGCAGGCCTCTCTCTTGCTTGGCCATCAGTTAGGCGCGTCGAAAATGCCGGTCGACAAGTAACGGTCGCCACGGTCGCAGATGATCGCGACGATCACCGCGTTTTCAACTTCTTTGGACAGACGCAGCATCGCTGCCACCGCACCGCCCGAGGACACGCCGCAGAAGATGCCTTCTTCGCGGGCCAGACGACGGGTCACGTCTTCGGCTTCGCTTTGCGCCATGTCGACGATCCGGTCCACGCGCTCGGCCTGGTAGATCTTTGGCAGGTATTCCTGCGGCCAGCGACGGATGCCCGGAATCGCCGAGCCTTCCATCGGTTGCAGGCCAATGATCTGCACGCTCTCGTTCTGCTCTTTCAAGTAGCGCGAGACGCCCATGATGGTACCGGTGGTGCCCATGGAACTGACGAAATGGGTGATGGTGCCTTCGGTCTGACGCCAGATTTCCGGGCCGGTGGTGGTGTAGTGCGCTTCGGGGTTGTCCCCGTTGGCGAACTGATCCAGCACCTTGCCGCGGCCTTCGGCTTCCATTCGCTGGGCGAGGTCGCGGGCGCCTTCCATGCCCTCTTCCTGGGTGACCAGAATCAGCTCGGCGCCATACGCCGTCATGGCGGCTTTACGTTCGGCGCTGGAGTTGTCCGGCATGATCAGGATCATCTTGTAACCCTTGATCGCGGCAGCCATCGCCAGGGCGATCCCGGTGTTGCCCGAGGTCGCTTCGATCAGCGTATCGCCGACGTGGATCTGCCCGCGCAGTTCGGCGCGGGTGATCATCGACAGCGCCGGACGGTCCTTGACCGAACCCGCCGGGTTATTCCCTTCGAGCTTGAGCAAAAGGGTATTGCTGGTGGCGCCAGGCAGGCGCTGCAAACGGACCAGCGGAGTGTTGCCGACGCAATCGGCGATGGTTGGGTACTGCAAGGTCATGGTGTATTCGCAATCCAGACTGCGGGGGCGCCTATCATACCGGCAAACCGACCCAGGCCATATCACGCAAAGTACGGTGCTTATGGTTTATGGGAATAAGGGGCTGGATCAGTACTCTTCGCCTTGCGCGACATTCAATGCGTAGAACTCATGCAACTTGGCCTGCAACAACTGTTTGTCCGGTAGCTGCACCTGGTATTCAGCGATCAGCGCTGGCGACAGGCTGCGGTTAAGGGCGTACTCGACCACCTCGTCATCCTTGCTGGCACACAGCAACACGCCAATGGCAGGGTTTTCGTGGGGTTTGCGCTCCTTGCGATCCAGCGCTTCCAGATAGAAGTTCAGCTTGCCCAGATACTCAGGCTCAAAGCGACCGACCTTAAGCTCAATGGCCACCAGGCAGTTGAGCCCACGGTGGAAGAACAGCAGATCCAGGGCGAAATCACGCCCGCCGACTTGCATCGGGTGTTCAGAGCCGACAAAACAAAAGTCGCGACCCAGTTCGATCAGAAACTCCTTGAGGCGCGCCAGCAACCCTTTATGCAGATCGGTTTCGCCATGACCGGTGGGCAAGTCGAGAAACTCGAGCATGTAAGCGTCGCGGAACACGTCCAGTGCCTCAGGGTGAGTTTGTCTCAGCACCGCAGAGGTTTTTGCCGGTTGGGTCACGCTTCGCTCGAACAGTGCAGCTTTGAACTGACGCTCCAGTTCACGCTTTGACCATTTTTCCTGAACAGCCATACGCAGGTAGAACTCCCGCTCCTCCGGCAGTTTGCCCAGGCTGAAGATGACCAGATTATGAGTCCAGGATATTTGTCTCACCAGCGGTGAGACTTTCTCGTCGCCGCGGTAAGTTTCGTAGAACTGACGCATGCGAAACAGATTGGGGCGGGTAAACCCGCGCAACCCTGGTTGAGTCTGAGCCAGATGCTCGGCCAATTGGCTGACCACAGAATCGCCCCATTCGGCTTTTTCCAGCTTGCGACTGATGTAAGCACCCACCTGCCAATACAGCTCGATCAACTGGGTATTCACCGCTTGCATGGCCTGCTGCTTGGCACTGTGAATCAGCGCAAGTACTTCATTGAAACGGTCGTCGGCTGCGTTACCGGGGACGCTGGATGCATTCATGCCGAACTCCTAGAGGACGAGGAAAAACGCGAGTCTATTCCGTCAAGTCAGGCTCAAGGTGTCGGCGATAACCTTTAGGAAAGGTCGTACAAAATAACGGGAACGCTCCGGCAAAATCAGAATGGTGGTGTCAGTGATGGCGCTATCGCGAGCAGGCTCGCTCCCACAGGGTTAAGGGTTGATCACACCATTTGTGGCCGACACATATCCACTGTGGGAGCGAGCCTGCTCGCGAAAGCGTCATCACTGACGCCATCAATATCAGCCACCAACCGCATATTCAGCCGCAACCCGGTCTCAGTGTTCTCAGCCCACAAACTCCCGCCCTGGCGCTGCACCGCATTCCTCGCAATGCTCAATCCCAAACCAAATCCACCATCCCCCGGCCGCGATCCGTCAAGTCGGATGAACGGCGAGAAGATCCGCTCCAGATCTTCATCAGCCACCCCGCCGCCCTCATCCTCCAGCCACACATGCCAGAAGTCACCATCGCGCTGCCCACCCAGACGCACAACACCGCCCTGCGGTGAATGACGAATGGCATTGCGCAGGATGTTTTCCAGCGCTTGAGCCAAGGTATTGAGATGGCCGCCCACCCAGCAGAACGAATCCACCGCACACTGCAACTGGCTCGCCGGCCAGCCACTTTCATAGCAGGCATTTTCCGTGAGCATTTCCCACAACGCCTGAACCTGGATCGATTCGTCGGGTAACCGAGTGCGCTCGGTGTCGAGCCAGGCCAATTGCAGAGTGTCTTCCACCAGACGCTGCATGCCATCGACCTCTCGGCCAATGCGCTCGCGCAATTGCGTCAACCCCTGCTCGCTTTCGCTGGCCACCCGCAGGCGACTCAGTGGCGTGCGCAATTCGTGGGACAGGTCGCGCAGCAGTTGTTGTTGCAGGGCCACCGTGCTTTGCAGGCGCTCGGACATGTGATCGAAGGCCCGGCCCAGTTCACCCAGCTCATCCGGGCGATTGGTGAGGCGGCTCGACAACCGTACGTTCAACGGGTCGGCACGCCAGGCATTGGCTTGTTCGCGCAGACTGTTCAAAGGCACGACAAGCAACCGATACAGACCGACGCACAGCAGCAAGGTGAACAACCCGGGAATCACCCCGTTGGTGATCACGCGCCAGAACACCCGGTAGTGCCCGGGTACGAAACGCCGGGGCAGTTCGATCACCAGACTGCCAGCGGACGGATCCTTGGGAAACGGCACTCTCAACCACGGCAAACCTTTGGTATGGCGACTCGTCGGCCAATCCAGACCGCGTAAAAAGGTCAGGCGCTGGGTTTCTTTTTCCGTCAGCGGGTAACTGCTCAATGACTGCAAATCGCCGCCAATCACACCGACCCATGTCGACTCGCGATGGCCGACGCTCTGCAACCAGACATCGACGCCTGCACTCTGACGCTCATTCCACACCTGCTCGGCCTCGGCGGCGTAGCGCGTCAGCGTGCCCCGTGCCTCGTCGGACAGGAACAGGTTTTTCTGTTCCATGTAGCGCCCCCAGGACCAACTGAGCCAGATCATCAGCAGACAGAACGCCACCAACAAACACGCCAGTTTCCAGAACAGCGAATGCCTGCCCGGCAGGTCAGTCCACTTCATCGACAGCACTCAATACGTAACCCTTGCCCCACACCGTGCGCACTTCGCGCTCGAGGTAACCGACGGCCTTGAGCTTGCGGCGGATCTGACTGATATGCATGTCGAGGCTGCGGTCATGGGGCGCGTAGCCGCGCTGCAGCACGTGCTGGTAAAGGAAGGCTTTGCTCAGGACTTCATCGCCATTGCGGTTCAGCGTTTCCAGCAACCGGTATTCGCTGCGGGTCAGGCAGGCAGCGTGTTCGCCATAAAAGACATCACAGCATTCATCGTCGAAACGCAGGCTGTCCACCGAAGGGGCAATCGGTGCTGGCACTGGCTGGCGGTCGAGCGCGACACGCCTCAGGATCGCTTCGATGCGTACCCGCAACTCGACCATGCTGAAGGGTTTGGGTAGGTAATCATCGGCGCCCAGGCGAAAACCACTGATGCGATCCGCCTCGGCACCGAGCGCCGACATCAGCACCACCGGGGTGGAATGGCTCTGGCGCAATTGCGTCAGAACATTCAGCCCGTCCAGGCCCGGCAGCAGAATATCCATCAGCACCACGTCAAAGGCTTGCTGGCGGGCGATGGTCAAGCCTTCCAGACCGTTCTGGCACCACGTCACCTGAAAACCGCAACGTCCCAAGTGCTCATGAACATAAGCACCGAGCACGAGGTCGTCTTCTATAGACAGGATGCGAGGATGGCGAGCAGTGATGGGAGTCATGAGTATCTGCAAATAATTCTCAGTCGCCGATTATTCAAGATTGCCTTGCTGCGAGCAACACAAGGTTTGCCCGTGAGGTAAAAGTGGTGATCCAGCCGACGAATGCCGACATCAATTTTACGAAGATTGCCCGCCTGCAAATCGCTACACTGCGCAGGTGGTGCGTGCTGGACGTACGTGCAGGTCATTAAATAGCTGGATGCAGGAGAGATGCGTGCTCAAGAAACTGGGAATAAAAGGCCGCGTGCTATTGCTGACCCTGTTGCCGACCAGCCTGATGGCCTTGGTTCTGGGCGGCTATTTCACCTGGATGCAGCAATCCGACCTGCAAACCCAGCTCATGCAGCGTGGCGAGATGATCGCCGAACAACTGGCGCCCCTGGTGGCCCCGGCCATGGGCCACAAGAACACCGAGCTTTTGGAACGCATTGCCACCCAATCGCTGGAACAACCGGACGTTCGCGCCGTTTCGTTCCTCGCGCCCGACCGCTCCCTGCTGGCCCATGCCGGCCCGACCATGCTCAATCCGGCGCCAGTCGGCAACAGTTCGCAGATGCTGCGCCGCAGCGGCAATGACGCGACGCGCTACTTGCTGCCGGTGTTCGGCAAGCACCGCAATCTGGCCGGCGATTTGATTCCTGAAGAAGCCGACCGCCTGCTTGGCTGGGTAGAACTCGAACTGTCCCACAACGGCATGCTCCTGCGCGGTTATCGCAGCTTGTTCGCCAGCCTGTTGCTGATCGGCGCAGGCCTGGCCGGTGCGGCGTTGCTGGCATTGCGCATGGGCAGGAGCATCAATCGGCCGCTGAGCCAGATCAAGCAAGCGGTGGCGCAACTCAAGGACGGTCATCTGGAAACCCGTCTGCCGCCCCTCGGCAGCCAGGAGCTGGACACACTGGCGTCCGGCATCAACCGTATGGCCGGCACCCTGCAGAACGCGCAGGAAGAATTGCAGCACAGCATCGAGCAGGCCACCGAAGACGTGCGCCAGAACCTGGAAACCATCGAGATCCAGAACATCGAACTGGACCTGGCGCGCAAGGAAGCCCTTGAAGCCAGCCGGATCAAATCCGAGTTCCTGGCCAACATGAGCCATGAAATCCGCACGCCGCTCAACGGCATTCTCGGCTTCACGCATCTGCTGCAAAAAAGCGAGCTGACCCCACGCCAGCTCGACTATCTTGGCACCATCGAAAAGTCCGCCGACAGCCTGCTGGGGATCATCAACGAGATTCTCGACTTCTCGAAAATCGAGGCCGGCAAACTGGTGCTCGACAATATTCCGTTCAACTTGCGCGACCTGCTCCAGGACACGCTGACGATCCTCGCCCCGGCCGCCCATGCCAAGCAACTGGAGCTGGTGAGCCTGGTTTATCGCGACACGCCGCTGTCGCTGGTGGGTGACCCGCTGCGGCTCAAGCAGATTCTCACCAACCTGGTCAGCAATGCGATCAAGTTCACCCGCGAAGGCACCATCGTCGCCCGGGCCATGCTCGAAGAAGAGCACGAAGACAGCGTGCAACTGCGCATCAGCATTCAGGACACCGGTATCGGGCTGTCGAACCAGGACGTGCGCGCCTTGTTCCAGGCCTTCAGCCAGGCCGATAACTCTCTGTCCCGGCAACCTGGCGGCACTGGTTTGGGGCTGGTGATTTCCAAACGTCTGATCGAACAGATGGGCGGCGAGATCGGTGTCGACAGTACGCCCGGCGAAGGCTCGGAATTCTGGATCAGCCTGAGCCTGCCCAAAACCCGCGACGACGCCGAAGACCTGCCCGGCCCGCCGTTGCTCGGGCGTCGGGTGGCAGTGCTGGAAAACCACGAACTGGCCCGTCAGGCCTTGCAGCATCAACTGGAAGACTGTGGCCTCGAAGTGACTCCGTTCAATACGCTGGAAAGCCTGACCAATGGCGTGACCGGCGCGCATCAGACCGATCAGGCGATCGACCTGGCGGTGCTCGGCATCACCAGCAACGACATGCCACCAGAGCGCCTCAATCAACACATCTGGGACCTCGAACACCTGGGCTGCAAGGTGCTGGTGTTGTGCCCGACCACCGAACAGACGCTGTTCCACCTCTCGGTGCCTAATCCGCACAGCCAGCTCCAGGCCAAACCGGCCTGCACCCGCAAGCTGCGGCGGGCCTTGTCCGACCTGGTCAATCCGCGCCAGCAACGCAGCGAACCCGGCGAACCGGTGTCCAGCCGTGCGCCAAAAGTGCTTTGTGTCGACGACAACCCGGCCAACTTGCTGCTGGTGCAAACCCTGCTCGAGGACATGGGCGCCAAAGTCCTCGCGGTGGAAAGCGGTTACGCGGCGGTCAAAGCGGTGCAGACCGAAACCTTCGACCTGGTGCTGATGGACGTTCAGATGCCCGGCATGGACGGGCGGCAAAGCACCGAAGCGATTCGCCAGTGGGAAAGTGAGCGGCATTGCACACCGCTGCCAATCGTTGCCCTCACCGCTCACGCCATGGCCAACGAAAAACGCGCGCTGCTGCAAAGCGGCATGGACGACTACCTGACCAAACCGATCAGCGAACGGCAATTGGCCCAAGTGGTGCTGAAGTGGACCGGCCTCGCGCTGCGCAATCATGGGCCGGAGCGCTCCAGCGACAGCCACGGTGGCGGTCATGAGTTGCAGGTGCTCGATCACGAAGAAGGTTTGCGCCTGGCCGCCGGCAAGGCTGATCTGGCGGCGGACATGCTGGCAATGCTGCTGGCGTCGCTGGAAGCCGACCGCGAGGCGATTCGCTTCGCCCGGGAAACCAACGACCAGAATGCCCTGATCGAGCGCGTCCATCGCCTGCACGGTGCGACGCGCTATTGCGGCGTCCCGCAACTGCGCGCTGCCTGCCAGCGCAGCGAAACCCTGCTCAAGCAACAGGACCCCAAAGCCCCCAGCGCGCTGGAAGACCTCGACCGGGCCATCAATCGCCTGGCCGCCCATGCCCGTATAAACGCTTGATGCTGCGCAATGGCGCCGGACGCCCATTCCGCCAAGATCATCAGCCCCTGTCCGGTGCGGCGCCGTTCCACTGTGGGAGCGAGCCTGCTCGCGAAAGCGGCGTGTCAGACAACAGTGATGTCGGCTGACACTCCCTCTTCGCGAGCAGGCTCGCTCCCACAATGGAGCAGTGCGTCGCCACACAGGACTCGAAAAATATCCAGGAGGACTGCATGCGTACGATTCTTTTCAGCAGCCAGACTTACGACCGCGACAGTTTTCTCAGTGCCGAGCTACCGGCCGGCATTGAGCTGCACTTTCAATCAGCGCGACTGAGCCTTGATACGGTGGCGCTGGCAGAGCATCACGAAGTGGTCTGTGCCTTCATTAATGATGACCTCAGCGCGCCGGTGCTCGAACGCCTGGCCGCGGGCGGTACACGCCTGATCGCCCTGCGCTCGGCCGGTTATAACCATGTCGATCTGGCAGTGGCAAAGCGTCTGGGGCTGGCGATTGTGCGCGTCCCGGCCTACTCGCCCCATGCGGTGGCGGAACATGCGGTGGCGCTGATCCTGGCGCTCAACCGACGCCTGCACCGCGCCTACAACCGCACGCGCGAAGGGGACTTCAGCCTGCACGGGCTGACCGGCTTCGACCTCGTGGGCAAGACCGTCGGCGTGGTCGGCACCGGGCAGATCGGCGCGACCTTCGCGAAAATCATGAACGGCTTTGGCTGCCAATTGCTGGCCTACGACCCCTTCCCCAACCCGCAAGTCGAAGCCCTCGGTGCCCGCTACTTGAGCCTGCCGGAACTGCTGGCCGAGTCGCAGATCATCAGCCTGCACTGCCCGCTCAACGAGCAGAGCAAACACTTGATCAATCGCGAGTCACTGGCGTACATGCAAGCGGGTGCGATGTTGATCAACACCGGCCGCGGTGGTCTGGTGGACACACCGGCGCTGATCGATGCATTGAAGGACGGTCAACTGGGTTATCTGGGGCTGGATGTGTATGAAGAGGAGGCGCAGCTGTTCTTCGAGGACCGTTCCGACCTGCCGCTGCAGGACGATGTGCTGGCGCGGCTGCTGACCTTTCCGAACGTGATCATCACCGCTCACCAGGCCTTCCTGACCCGCGAAGCCCTGGGCGCGATTGCCGCGACCACCTTGCTGAACATCGCCGCCTGGACCGCCGGCACGCCGCAGAATCAGGTCGAGGGCTGAGCCGATCAGGCCTTGGACAAGAGGATCATCAGGCCCAGCCAGCCGAAGCCCAGCAAGCGTTGCCCCACGGAATGCCCACGACGCAGCAGGAACCAGACAAAAAACGGCGGCAGGAAAAAAATCATCAGCTTCAACCACAGTTCCACCGGACGCACGCCGCTGGGTGTGGGAATCGGTGGCGCAACCTCGGCTGCAACTTCAGTTTTCCGTCTACGTCCGAACGCGGCCGGGGTCACCCTGGCCACTTTCTCATCGGCCGGCAATCGCCCGAAGGAAAGGGGTGCCTGCACAGGCGCTGCCGTTGAAGTAGCCGCTTGCACCGTTCCCGCCGGTGCACCGCAATGAATGCAAGCAGGCGCCATGGAGCTGATACTTTGCTTGCACTCAACACATTCGATTAATGCCATGCCCATTCCTTAGAGATGCAAAAGCGGCAGTGTGCCATGAGTCGGCCGGTAATTTGAACCAGATCGAAGGTCATACGCCCGCGCCATGCTGCGCTGATGTCCGTGCTAGCATGCCGCGCATATTTGGAGGACCCATGGTCGAACACGATTTCCGCTATAGCCTGATGAACCCGCAACACACCCTCACCGAATGCCGCGCCCTTGTGCCGGGGCGTTATCAAGTCACCGGCAACGGCGGCTCGATTCGTAACAACGACGTGCTGGTAGTGACCCTCAAGGGCGCCAAGGACTTGTCCATGCGCCTGACCGTCGAAACGGTTCGCCACTTGATCAATCCGCCTGGCCAATGGGTCGCGGTGGCCAGTGGTCCGGTGTTCGGTGAACTGGCGATCCACACCTGGAAGGTAAACTGCGACAGCTGCGCCAAAGAGCTGAACTTCGAGTTCGCGGTCGACGCCAAGCTGGGCAACAAGGCTGAAAAGCCTGCTGCCACCGCACGGATCGCCGAACTGGGCTGGACCACGGTCGGCGAGAAGCACCTGTGCCCGAAATGCCAGGAGCCCGCGTGATGAAACACCTCGCTCTGACCGCTATGGTTGGCGCCAGCCTGCTGGGCTGCGCCGCCGAGCCGGTGCAATTGCAACAGAACCGCAGCTACATTCTGGAGTGGATTGGCGAACGTCCGTTGATGGATTACAGCCACCTGACCGTCACCCTCGGTGAAGACGGTCGGGCCTACGGCAACGGCGGCTGCAACCACTGGTTCGCGCCGTACACCCTGGAAGGCGACAAGCTGAGCTTCGGCAAGGTTGGCAGCACCCGCAAACTGTGTGCGCCGGCGTTGATGGAGCAGGAAAAACGCTTCCTTCAGGCGTTGGAAAACGTTCAGCGCTGGGACGTCTCGCCGATCGACCAGATGCGTTTCTGGCCGGCAGAAGGGAAGCCGTTGCGTTGGTGGCTCGAAGAAGGTTGAGCAGTTAGATCGCCAGCCCTCACCCTAACCCTCTCCCAGAGGTAGAGGGGACTGATCGGGGATACCTCGAGAAATTATGCGACCTGAGATATCGAGTCGAACTCAGGTTTTGAAAAGCCCCCGATTTGCCCCCTTTCCCCCTCTCCCCACTGGGGAGAGGGCGTTGAGCAGTTAGATCGCCAGCCCTCACCCTAACCCTCTCCCAGAGGTAGAGGGGACTGATCGGGGATACCTCGAGTAATTATGCGACCTGAGATATCGATGTAGTGGTCAACTAATCCCGGACACGACGTTAAGTTTTTCTTCGGCCCGAGCTGGTGCCAGCCCACCGTTGAATTGATGGGGGCGAATCCAGTTGTACCGATGCATCAAGAAATGGCTGATATCGCGCTGGGCTTCTAGGGCCGTTCTGTAACCCAGAGTCGGTATCCATTCGGTTTTCAAACTGCGGAACACGCGCTCCATCGGCGCATTGTCCCAGCAATTTCCCCGGCGACTCATGCTCTGGCGCATGCGATAACGCCACAGCCTCTGGCGAAATAAACGACTCGCGTACTGCGAACCGTCGCTCGTTTATAGGCATGAGAACCTGGCTGTTTGCTCACGAGGTCAAGCTCACGCATCAAGCTGCGCACTTTGAACCGACCGAGTTGCTCACCCTCGTCACGCATCAACGAGAGAAGGCTACGGCTGCCGGCAGCACTGCGACTTTGTGAAAACAACTCGCTCACCCGACTGCGCAACCGAAGCCGTTCGACATCCGGCGTTCGGCGCTTGAGGCGGTGGGCGTAATAACTTGAGCGGTTGATCTCAAACACGTTGCACAGCCAATCAATCGGTTCATGGACGCTCAGCTGATTGATCAGCGCGTACGCTCGTGATCTTCCGACATCAAGAGCGCGGTAGCCTTTTTTAATATCGATTTTTCCCGTTCAAGGCGGGCGATCCGGGCTTCCAACTCCTGGATTTTCTGCTGTTCCGGTGTCAGCGCTTTGCTCTGCGGGGTGACGCCTTGGCGCTCCTGCTGAACCTGGTCGACCCAACGGCGCAGGGCCGATTCGCCGACGCCGAGTGAACGGCTGGCTTCGATGTAGCTGTAGTTTTGCTTGAGCACGAGGTCGGCAGCCTCGCGTTTGAATTCAGCAGAAAAGGAACGGCGTTGTTTGGTCATTTGACACCTCGATTTGGCGAGCATTTTCGCCTAAATGGGTGTCCGGTTTCATTAGACCACTACACTCTCCCAGAGGTAGAGGGGACTGATCGGGGATATCTCGAGTAATTATGCGACCTGAGATATCGAGTCGAACTCAGGTTTTGAAAAGCCCCCGATTTGCCCCCTGAACGAGCCCCATGAAAGACAGGACACCGTTTCCCCCTTACGATAAGGGATAGGCAAACGGTTATGTTTATGACTAATAGCAACGATAAGAGTGGGGAGCTTTTGGGCCAGGAGCGGCGGCGCCGCTGGAGCCCAGAGCAAAAACTGGCCATGGTTCGCGAGAGTCTTGAGCCAGGGCAAAGCGTTTCGGTGGTGGCTCGGCGCAACGGCATCAATGCCAACCAGCTGTTCCTGTGGCGCAAGCTGTATCAGGACGGCAGCCTGTCGGCGGTCAGTGCCGGTGAAGCGGTGGTGCCTGCGTCCGAACTGAGCGATGCGCTCAAGCAGATCCGTGAACTGCAACGGATGCTGGGCAAAAAAACGATGGAAGCAGAAATCCTCAAAGAGGCCGTGGAGATTGCCCGGTCGCGAAAATGGATTGCGCACTCACCCTTGTTGCCGGGGGACGACCAGTGAAGCTGGTCAGCGAATGTCTCGGTGTGGCGCGCTCGCAATTAACGGTTCGAATCAAGCAATCGGTATCGCCCAAAGTTCGGCGAAGCAGGCCTGTGAACGATGCTGAGTTGGTAGTTGAAATCCAGCAACAGGTCAGCGAACTGCCCAGCTATGGCTACCGTCGTGTCTGGGGATTACTGCGTCGCGAACGTGAAACCCAGTTGCTACCCGCGATCAACGTGAAGCGGGTTTACCGGGTCATGCGTGATCACAACTTGCTGCTGGAGCGCCGGATCAAACAGCCCGGCGTGCCGCGTCGGCACGAAGGCCGTATTGCGGTGCAAACCAGCGATACACGTTGGTGCTCGGACGGTTTTGAGTTCCGCTGCGAGGACGGCGCCAAACTGAGCGTGACCTTCGCCCTGGACTGCTGTGATCGTGAGGCCATCGGCTGGGTTGCAAGTCCAACGGGATACAGCGGCGATGATATCCGCGACTTGATGCTGGAAAGCGTGGAAAAGCGCTTCGGTGATCAACTGCCCGCCACTCCGGTGCAATGGCTAAGCGACAACGGCTCAGCCTATACCGCCGAACAGACGCGCCTGTTTGCTCGACAGATCGGTTTGCAGCCGGTGACCACCCCGGTACGCAGCCCGCAGAGCAATGGTATGGCCGAGAGTTTCGTGAAGACGATCAAGCGTGACTACGTGGCGCACATGCCCAAGCCGGATCAAGAAACGGCGTTACGTAACCTGGCAATTGCCTTCGAACACTACAACGAGCAGCATCCGCACAGCGCCTTGAACTATCGCTCACCGAGGGAATTCAGGCGCTTGGCAGCTGCATCAATTTAGCGGGGAGTTGGTGTCCGGTTTTGTAGGGGCAAGTCCACCCCCTTTCCCCCTCTCCCCACTGGGGAGAGGGCGTTGAGCAGTTAGATCGCCAGCCCTAACCCTCTCCCAGAGGTAGAGGGGACTGATCGGGGATACCTCGAGTAATTATGCGACCTGAGATATCGAGTCGAACTCAGGTTTTGAAAAGCCCCCGATTTGCCCCCTTTCCCCCTCTCCCCACTGGGGAGAGGGCGTTGAGCAGTTAGATCGCCAGCCCTCACCCTAACCCTCTCCCAGAGGTAGAGGGGACGTTGAGCAGTTAGATCGCCAGCCCTCACCCTAACCCTCTCCCAGAGGTAGAGGGGACTGATCGGGGATACCTCGAGTAATTATGCGACCTGAGATATCGAGTCGAACTCAGGTTTTGAAAAGCCCCCCGATTTGCCCCCTTTCCCCCTCTCCCCACTGGGGAGAGGGCTGGGGTGAGGGGTGGTTCTTAAAGACAAACACAGCATTCAGATCCCCCTCCCCACCTTCAATTCTTCGCCTGCAACGCCTCCAACTTGGCCATCACCCCAGCCGCCGTCTGCTCGCCCATCAACTGTTCCCGTACCTTGCCCTTGTTATCGATGATGTAAGTCACCGGCAACGCCTCACTGCGCGGCAACTCAAAAAGATCGGCCGGATCAGAAGCCAGCACGGTGAACTTGATGCCCAGTTTTTCACTGGCGCTTTTCAGCTCTTCACCCTGCACATTGTCGAAGTTGACCCCGAACACACCAATCTTCTTGTCCTTGAGCTGATCGGCGAGGGTGTTCAATTCCGGGATCTCGGTCCGGCACGGCCCGCACCATTCAGCCCAGTAATTGAGCACCAGCCATTGTTTGTCCAGACGTTCGGCGGCGACTTTCCGGCCGTTCTGGTCGATGCCATAGTCGTTACCACAGCCCCCCAGCAATAACGTACCGATGATCGCCAATGCCGCTGCCAGTCGCCTAGTCATGTCGTATTCCTTGTTCAAAATTGAATGCGCCTGCGACCCATCGCCTCCCAAGGTTCTGGATTACGCGCTGCACAGTTAGAATAGCCGTCACCTTACGCAAGATGCGAACCGCACATGACCGATCTGACGCTTTATCACAACCCGCGCTGCTCGAAATCCCGCGGTGCGCTCGAACTGCTCGAAGCCCGTGGTCTGACCCCGACGGTGGTCCGCTACCTGGACACCCCGCTGGACGCTGCGCAAATCCAGAGCCTGCTGACCAAGCTCGGCATCAGCGCCCGGCAACTGCTGCGCACAGGTGAGGACGAATACAAAACCCTCAACCTGGCCGACAGCAGCCTGAGCGAAGCGCAGTTGATCGCCGCCATCGCCGCCAACCCGAAGCTCATGGAGCGACCGATTCTGGAAGTCGGCGACAAAGCCATCATCGGCCGGCCGCCGGAGAATGTGCTGGAGTTGCTGCCGTGAGTGCGCCGTACATTCTGGTTCTGTATTACAGCCGCAGCGGCTCGACCAATGAAATGGCCCGGCAGATCGCCCGGGGTGTCGAGCAATCCGGGATGGAAGCGCGCCTGCGCACGGTGCCGCCGATTTCCACCGAGTGCGAAGCCGTGTCGCCGGACATCCCGGACGAAGGCGCGCTGTACGCCAGCCTCGACGATTTGAAGAACTGCGCGGGCCTGGCCATGGGCAGCCCGACCCGGTTCGGCAACATGGCGGCGCCGCTCAAATACTTCCTCGACGGCACCAGCAACCTATGGCTGACCGGCGCTCTGGTGGGCAAACCGGCTGGCGTTTTCACCTCCACCGCGAGCCTGCACGGCGGCCAGGAAACCACGCTGCTGTCGATGATGTTGCCCTTGCTGCACCACGGCATGCTGATCACCGGCCTGCCTTACAGCGAATCGGCCCTGCTGGAAACCCGTGGCGGCGGCACGCCTTACGGCGCCAGCCATCACGCCGGGGCCGATGGCAAAAGCGGCTTGAATGAACACGAAGTCGCGCTGTGTCGGGCCTTGGGCCTGCGCTTGGCGAAGACTGCACAGAAACTGGGGAACTGACGTGGCCAAGAAGCCAAAGATTTTGCCCTCCATCGAATGGCTCGAACCGCGCGTTCGGGCGATGCGCGTCATCAGCCTGCTGTGTTACTTCGGTTTGGTGGGTTTGCTGTGCGCCTACTACCTGGTGATCGCTGACCTGCACGGCGCCCGGCCGTGGGTGATTCTGCTGATCGAACTGGTGCCGCTGCTGTTGCTGGCGCCGGGGATGATTATCGGCAGCGCGCGCGGGCATTCATGGATGTGTTTTGTGGTGAACCTGTATTTCATCAAGGGCGCATTGGCGGCGTATGACCCGAACCGGCAGTTGTTTGGTTTGCTCGAGATGGGCGCGAGCCTGGCGGTGTTCTGCTCGGCGCTGCTGTATGTGCGGTGGCGGTTTCAGTTGAACCGCAAGTTGGCGGGTGAAGGCGAAACCTCCGTCGCCTGATCAAAAAGGTCGCAGCCTTCGGCAGCTCCTACGCCAATCTCTGTAGGAGCTGCCGAAGGCTGCGATCTTTTGACCTCAACCCCAATTTTAATGATTGACGGTATACGCCAACATCATCGAAATCTGGCTCATCGGCCGCCCACCACTCTCTTCATGCCACTGGTTGAACACGCCCTGCACCGTGGCCAGATCCCGCAGACTGGTCGGCACCTTGTCGACGATCTTCTGCGCATTCAACGCCGCGACCACGTCGTAGCTCGGCACAAACGTATCCTTGCCTACCATTCGCAAGAACCGCGGTGCCGATAACCCGCCCAATTGATGACCGCGCTTTTTCAGGTAGGTCCACAACCCAACGATATCCGTGACCGGCCAATCGGCGATCAACGCGCCGAAGCTGCCCTTCTCATGCGCCACATCCAGAATGAACTGCGCGTTGCGCGGCACGCTCTTGAGTTTGCCCAGGTGACGAATGATCCGCGCGTCCTGCATCAAACGCTCAAGGTGTTCGGCACTCATCAGCACGACTTTCTCAGGGTCGAACTTGAAGAACACTTCTTCGAACGCCGGCCATTTGGCGTCCACAAGGCTGTGCTTGAGCCCGGCGCGGAAGACGCGCAGCGCCATGGTCGAGAGGTAGCGGTCGTCGCTGATCTTGCGCAATTGCGCCGGGGTTTTCGGAACGGGCAGATGGGCTTCCAGTTCAGCCGCTGAACCGAAGCGGTTCAGACAGTATTCGTGCAGCCACTTGTAATCGCGCATGCCCTCTCCTGATGAGTAAGTGAAAAGACTCATGTGGGAGCCAGCCTGCTGGCGATAGCGACGGGTCAGTCAACAATGATGTGTCTGACCCACCGCTATCGCCAGCAGGCTGGCTCCCACAGTGATTGTGTTTAGAGGTTGACGACGTTGACGAACCGCGAGGCCGCGGTTTCGTCGATGCGCAGGTTGGTGAAGTCGAACAGATTGCGGTCCGCCAGTTGCGAGGGGATCACGTTCTGCAAGCTTCTGAAGATGCTTTCGGTGCGGCCTGGCGTCTTGAGTTCCCACTCCTGAAGCATGTCCTTGACCACTTGGCGTTGCAGGTTTTCCTGGGAGCCGCAGAGGTTGCACGGGATGATCGGGAATTGCTTGAAGTCCGAGTAGGCCTGAATGTCTTTTTCGTTGCAGTAGGCCAGCGGGCGGATCACCACGTTGCGGCCATCGTCGGCGCGCAGCTTTGGCGGCATGGCTTTGAGCGAACCGTTGAAGAACATGTTCAGGAAAAAGGTCTCGACGATGTCGTCGCGGTGATGACCGAGGGCCATCTTGGTCGCGCCGATTTCGTCGGCAAAGGTGTAGAGCGTGCCGCGACGCAGGCGCGAGCACAGCGAACAGGTGGTCTTCCCTTCCGGGATCAGCTCCTTGACCACCGAATAGGTGTCTTTCTCGACGATGTGGTACTCGACGCCCAGCTCTTTGAGATAGGCCGGCAGCACATGTTCAGGGAAACCTGGTTGTTTCTGGTCCATGTTCACGGCCACGATCTCGAACTTGATCGGGGCGACCTTCTGAAAGTGCATCAGCACGTCGAGCATGGTGTAGCTGTCCTTGCCACCGGACAGGCAGACCATGACCTTGTCGCCGTCTTCAATCATGTTGAAATCGGCAACAGCCTCACCGGCCTGGCGGCGAAGGCGCTTTTGCAGTTTGTTCTGGTTGACCGTAAGAGTGCCCATGACGCGAAATCCGTGAGGTGTGACGAAAGGCCGGCATTTTACGCAAAAACGCGTCGTCGGCGAAGTGCCCACCATCCCCTGTGGGAGCGGGCTTGCTCGCGAAGACGGAGTGTCAGTCGAAACAATATTGCCTGACATACCGCTTTCGTCGGAACGCTGCCCGGACCAAGCCCGCTCCCACAGGGGATGGTGGTGACAGACCCTACGGCGATTAGCAGGTGTTTTTACAGCGCAATTTGCTCTAAAGCCCTGCAACCTGCGTCGTTAAGACCTTTCTATACTGCGACTTAAGGTCGCACACATAATCCAGACCTTTCCTTACTCGGCCACTTTGGCCCGTAGGCGCTCCACTGGGGGGCGACGGTAAAAACAAGAGGAGTGACTGGCATGATCCATCACGTAGTGGGGCTATTCACCCACCCTGACCAAGAATGGAAAGAGATTCGTGGCGACCAGGAGGAAAGCATCAGCCACATGTATCTCACTCATACCCTGATTCTGGCGGCGATCCCTGCGGTGTCGGCGTTTATCGGCACCACACAGGTCGGCTGGGTCATTGGCAGTCGCGCACCGGTGATGCTGACGGTGGAAAGCGCGATATGGATGACGGTCATGTCGTACCTGGCGATGCTCGGCGGTGTGGCGGTAATGGGCGCGTTCATCCACTGGATGGCTCGCACCTATGACGCCAACCCGAGCCTGGCACGCTGCGTTGCATTTGCGACCTACACCGCGACACCTCTGTTTATCGGCGGTCTGGCGGCGCTGTACCCACACATGTGGCTTGGGATGATCGTCGGCACCGCGGCCATCTGCTACACGGTGTACCTGCTGTATGTGGGGCTACCCACTTTCATGAACATTCCATCAGACGAGGGATTTCTGTTTTCGAGTTCGGTGCTTGCGGTAGGCCTGGTGGTGCTGGTGGCCATCATGGCGTTCACGGTAATTGTTTGGGGACTCGGCGTGGGGCCGGTCTATACGAACTAGCAACACATCACCCAAAAACAATATCTGCCAACACAGGCCGCCGCAAGGCGGCCTTCTAATGTCAGCGACGACCATTCGGCGCCTCAGCGATTCGCAAGTCCCGAGGGTTGCGGCATACTCGGCGTCTCTGGAGATCCATCAAGCATGCCCGAGCAACTCAATACCCGCGTCGAAGACTGTTACCAACTCGCCGAATCCTTTTTCAAACGACCTTTCAAACGCCCCGTGGTGAGCCTCAAGCTGCGCGGGCAAAAAGCCGGTGTCGCGCATTTGCACGAGAACCTGCTGCGCTTCAATCCTCAGTTGTATCGGGAAAACACCGAAGACTTCCTCAAGCAGACCGTGGCCCACGAGGTAGCGCACCTGATCGCCCATCAGCTGTTCGGCGACCGCATCCAGCCGCATGGCGAAGAGTGGCAACTGATCATGCGCGGCGTGTACGAACTGCCACCCAATCGATGCCACACCTATGACGTCAAACGCCGCAGCGTGACCCGCTACATCTACAAATGCCCGTGCGCGGACAGTGACTTCCCGTTCTCCGCCCAGCGCCATGGTTTGGTGCGGCAAGGACGGCGGTATTTGTGTCGACGGTGCCGGAGCACGTTGGTGTTCAGTGGGGAAATGCGGGTCGAGTAGTTAGATTTTCTGTGTTTGTGCTGGCCTCATCGCGAGCAGGCTCGCTCCCACAGGGGATCTTCGGCGTGACATATATCCAGTGTGGGAGCGAGCCTGCTCGCGAAGGCGTCCTGACAGGCTAAACAACTACCTTGGCACGCCGTAACGCTTCAATCCGCTCAACGCTGTACCCCAACTCCCCCAACACCTGATCCGTATGCTGCCCTATGACCGCACCGATATGCCGCGGCTCGGGCAACCCTTGCGAGAACTTCAAGGGACAGGCCATCTGCGCCTGGGTCGAACCGTCCCCTCGCGGCACATCAGTGACCAGTTGCCGAGCCTTCATCTGCGGATGCCGCAGCGCTTCGCTCAGGCTCAACACCGGCTCCACGCAAGCATCGACGCCGGCAAACAACTCGCACAACTGGGCGAAGTCATGCTTCTCGAATTCGGCTTTCAACTCATTCTTGAGCGCTTGTTGCTCCGCAGGCTTGGGAGAGAGCCCCTGTGCCGCGAGTTCCGGCCGACCGAGCGCCGCACACAGTTGTTTCATGAACGCGGGCTCCAGACTGCCTACCGAGAACCAGCGCCCATCGCGGGAACGGTAATAGTCATAGAAACTGCCACCGTTGAGCATCTGGTCCTCCCTTCCCGGCTCCTCGCCACAGGCCAGATACCCGGCGCCGGCCATGGCGTTCAGGCTGAACGCGCAGTCGGTCATGCTCACATCCAGGTGTTGCCCCAATCCGCTTTGCTGCCGGGCGATGACCGCCGCCAGCAGCCCGATCACCCCGTGCAACGAGCCCCCGGCGATATCCGCCACTTGCATGCCCAACGGCAGCGGCCCGCTGTCGGCGCGGCCGGTGTAGCTCGCCAGCCCCGCCAGCGCCAGGTAGTTGATGTCGTGGCCGGCGCGGTCCTTGTAGGGGCCGGTCTGGCCGTAACCGGTGATCGACACGTAGATCAGTTTCGGATTGATCGCCTTCAAGGCTTCATAACCCAGACCCAATCGTTCCATCACGCCGGGACGGAACTGCTCCAGCACGATGTCGTAGTCCTGCAGCAACTGCTTGATCACCTCCAGCGCCTCAGGCTGCTTGAGGTCCAGCGCCAGGCTGCGCTTGTTGCGATTGAGGTAGGCGTGGCTGGCGGAGACGCCCTGATCGTGAGGCGGCCAAACCCGCAGCAGGTCCATGCGCGTTGGCGATTCGATGCGCAGCACCTCGGCGCCCATGTCCGCCAGCAACAACGAGGCAAACGGCCCCGGCAGCAGTGTCGAGAAATCCAGAACCTTGAGTGATGCCAGTGGACCGAGCATGGGCGTTCTCCGTAAACGATGCCTCCAGACTAGGCAGACAACGCCCTTGCAGCAATCACCTTATGCATCAGTTGCGCTGACCGTTGCGCTCAAATCCCAGGCATGAAAAAACCCGCCGAAGCGGGTTTTTTCAGTGCAGCCGTCTTATTTGACGTTGGTTGGGGTTGGGCCTTCGGCCACACCCAGGTCGTCTTCAACGCGCTCGTCGGAGATACCGCGACCGCCAGAAGCCAGTTCAGCGTGCATCACGTCAACGTCCAGTTCCTTGACCCACTTGGCGACAACCAGGGTGGCAACAGCGTTACCGACCAGGTTGGTCAGGGCACGGGCTTCGGACATGAAGCGGTCGATACCGAGGATCAGCGCCAGGCCGGCAACCGGCAAGTGGCCAACGGCGGACAAGGTGGCCGCCAACACGATGAAGCCACTACCGGTCACGCCCGCAGCGCCTTTGGAGGACAGCAGCAATACCACCAACAGGGTGATCTGGTGAGTGATGTCCATGTGGGTGTCGGTTGCCTGAGCAATGAACACCGCCGCCATGGTCAGGTAGATCGCAGTACCGTCGAGGTTGAACGAGTAACCGGTCGGGATCACCAGACCCACAACGGATTTCTGCGCGCCCAGACGTTCCATCTTGATCAGCATGCGTGGCAGCACCGACTCCGAAGAAGAAGTACCCAGCACGATCAGCAGTTCTTCACGGATGTAGCGAATCACTTTCAGCACGCTGAAGCCGTGAGCGCGAGCGATACCGCCCAGCACGACCAGTACGAACACGAGGCAAGTGATGTAGAAGCACGCCATCAACTGACCCAGTTGCACCAGCGAACCCACACCGTAGGCACCGATGGTGAAGGCCATGGCGCCCAGGGCACCGAGTGGCGCGAGCTTCATGATCATGTTGATGATGTTGAACATCACGTGGGCGAAGCGATCGATGAAGTCCAGGATCGGCTTGCCGTAGGCACCCAGGCGATGCAGGGCGAAACCGAAGATCACCGAGAACATCAGCACTTGCAGGATATCGCCGGTGGCGAACGCACCGAAGATGGTGTTCGGGATCACGTTCAGCAGGAAGCCAATGACGCTTTGATCAGCACCGGCCGCTACATATTGAGCGACTTTGGAGGCATCCAGCGTGGCCACGTCGATGTGCATGCCGGCGCCCGGCTGCACGATGTTGACCACCACCAGACCGACCAGCAACGCAATGGTCGACACGATTTCGAAGTACAGCAGCGCATAACCGCCGGTTTTGCCGACCGACTTCATGCTCTGCATGCCCGCGATACCGCTGACGACGGTGCAGAAGATGATCGGGGCGATGATCATTTTGATCAGTTTGATGAACCCGTCACCCAGCGGCTTGAGGGCCACACCGGTCTGTGGGTAGAAGTGACCGACCAGAATGCCGATGGCGATGGCAACGATCACCTGGAAATACAGGGATTTGTACAGTGGCTGACGAGTCGTCATTGCAAAGTTCCTCAAGAGTGCCCGGTGACAACATCCATCTGTTGCCCTGAACACTTCAATTGCGAACCCTCCTGCACTGGAGGGATTTGTTTTGTCGAGCTGCGCAACGGCAGGCATCTGCCGGTTGTATCGCAAGGCCCGTGCCACCTTCGTCAAATCGCCAGCAAGCCTTTTGACATCAAGGGTTGCAGGTTTTTCTTTGTCACCAAACGGTTACGGCAAAGTGGCGGATTCCCGCCCATCGACCAGACCTCGTCCTGCAAATTGGCGGATATCCGCCTTGTCCATCATCAGGCTCCACGGCTACCATCGGCCGTTCAATGGACGGACTTGCCTTCTATGCGCGAACGCACCATCGCCAGTCATTTCGCCCGTGCCGCCCTCGGTGGCGCACGCCGGCTGGGTTATGACTATTCAAGTTTACTGCAACAACTCGGCATCAGCCCCGAGTTGCTTGAAGAGCCGCGTGCGCGAATCGCGCCTGAACAGTTCACCCGATTGATCCAGGGACTGTGGCTGGCACTGGACGACGAATACCTGGGCTTCGGGCCGGTCCCGAGCAAAACCGGGAGCTTCGCGATGATGTGCCATGCGGTGATCCACTGCCGCAATCTGGAGAAAGCACTCCATCGCGGCTTATTGTTTTATAGCTTATTCCCCGACAGTCCGCGTCTGACCCTGACCCGCGAAGACGAAATGATTCGCCTGAGCCTCGACGATTCGCAGTTCCGCGACCCGGACCACTTCCTCACCGAGAGCCAGCTGATGGTGTGGCATCGACTCGGCAGCTGGCTGATCGGCCAGCGTATTCGCCTGGAACAGGCGACGTTCAGTTACCCGAAACCCGAGCACGGCGCCGAATACGATTTACTGTTCCCCTGCCCTCTGGCGTTTTCCACGGCGCAAAGCAGCCTGCTGTTTCACAGTCGCTACTTGAGCATGCCGCTGTTGCAGGACGAACGGACGCTCAAACACTTCCTCGAACACTCCCCCGCCGACCTGTTGTCGCGCCCGGATGACGGTGACAGTTTGAGCAGCCAGTTGCGAAGGCTGCTCAGCCGCGACAGTTCTCGCTGGCCGGACCTTGAAGCGGTGGCTGCGCATATGCACATCAGCCCGCAAACCTTGCGTCGGCATTTGCGGGAGGAAGGGTCGAGTTTTCAGGAATTGAAGGATCAGCTGCGCCGGGACATCGCGATTTATCACCTAGGGCGGGCGGATTTGTCGTTGCAGCAGATTGCCGAGCAGTTGGGGTTTTCCGAGCCTTCGGCGTTTCACCGGGCGTTCAAGAAGTGGACCGGTTTGACGCCTGGGGCTTACCGCGCGCAAGAGAACTGAATCTCCGGTTGAATTGACTGTCCCCTTCGCGAGCAGGCTCGCTCCCACAATAGATTTGCTGTGCACACACCATTTTGTGAACCCAGCAGATCCAAATGTGGGAGCGAGCCTGCTCGCGATTGAACGATGACGCGGTCTACCTGACCGAACGACTACTGTGGATCGATGTTATCCAGCGCCCGATTCACCGCCAGCTCGCCCAGCATGATTTGCGCAATACCCAACAGCGAATTGCGACTCGGTCCCTCCATATGATCCGCCAGGTCCATGGTCATGACATTGGCCGAGGCCAGCGACTCGCAAGCGTGGGCCAACAGGGTTTCGGTATCGAGTTCCGGGTTGACGATGAACATGGTGCCGGGTGTGCGCGGGGTGGCTTTGAGGCGGGCAGCCGGGTTGAGGTAGTAATCGAGGGCGCGATCGGCGGCTTCGTTGAGTTTTTTGGAGTCGGGGGTTTCGTGCGGGGAAACGTCGTCGGTTTCTGGGGGATTTGGGGTGATCTTGAACATTGATGGAACTCCAGATTATAAAAGTGGAGCCATCACCCTCGCTACCAAACGAGGGTGGCGGCCATACGGAGGTTGGTAGACCGGTCATCTGGCAACCCGGCGCGCCCAAGGGCGCCCTACGCATGGCCACCATAAAAACAGAAGACGAAAAAAGTCCCTGCATTAGGTTGCGCAATGCGCCAGATTGAACCGGGCTACCAAACCCGATCGCTGTTTTTCAGCGACCGGCAAACGATAGAGCCCGGCCCTTAGGCGCACAAGCCGGCGGATTCTGGCGTAGTCGTAGGCAGCGGCGCAAGGATGTGTAGCCTGAGTGAGTGTCTGGAGATGTGTTTTAAACACCGCTGTTTATTGCAGAGAATCTGTGGGATTTGCGCTGTAAGGGCTGGCCTCATCGCGAGCAGGCTCGCTCCCACCGGAGATCTGCGGAGCATCCACTTTTTGCGAACGACGCAGATCCAATTGTGGAAGCGAGCCTGCTCGCGATGAGGCCCGAAAGAACACAATCAACCTTTCGATCAAACCACCGGAAAATGAATCCGGAACGCCGCCCCGCCCATCGGCGAATCCCCCAGCGTCAGCTTGGCGCTGTAGCTTTCAATAATGTCCTTCACTACCGCAAGACCAATCCCCTGCCCCGGATGCTGCCGATCCAGCCGCTCCCCCCGCTGCAGAATCCGCGCTCGCTGATCCGGTGGCACGCCCGGCCCATCATCCTCAACGCACAACTCAATCCCTCCAAGGCTTTCGCGCACGCTGATGCGTACTTCGCCGAGGCACAGGCGATAGGCGTTCTCCAGCAGGTTGCCCATCATTTCCAGCAGGGCACCCTGTTCGATAGGCACATAACACGGCTCCGGCATATCGAAAGCCACCCGCACGCGTTTGTCGCGGTAGACCTTGTCCAGGGTGTCGCAGAGGCTTTGCAGCACCGGGCGCAGGCGTACCTGATGGCGCACCAGGCCACTTTTGCGCAGGCTGGCGCGTTGCAGTTGATAGCTGATCTGCTGGCTCATGCGTTCGATCTGGGTTTGCAGCACCCAGGCCTGATTGCGATCTGCCGGGCGCTTGGCCATGTCTTCGCTGACGCCTTGCAGCACGGTCAGCGGGGTTTTCAGGCTGTGGGCCAGGTCGTCGAGGGAATCGCGATAGCGGCTGCGTTGTTCGCGCTCGCTGTGCAGCAAGCGGTTGAGGGAGCCGGTCAGGCGCAGCAGTTCGCGCGGGTGTTGTTCGCTGAGGCTTTCGCGGGTACCGCTTTCGATCTCGTCCAGTTCCTGACTGAGCCGGCGCAATGCCTGCAAGCCCCAGGTCAAACCGATCCACAGCAGCGCGAGCAACACCAGCAAGGCGGCACCGAATCCGAGGTAGAGGTTTTCCCGCAGGCCTTCGAGGGTGGCTTCATACTCACGCACCGGTTGCAGCGCGACGATGCTGAACGCCGCGCTCTTGCCGCCGAGCAGTTTGACCTCGACGTCATAGACGAAGAATTCCTGGCCGTTGGCTTCGCTGATTCTCGCGAACTCGTTACCGCGTCCGTCGTAACGCGGTTTGTAGTTGATGTGCTCTTCCTGGGTGCCCTTCGAGCGCCAGACCAGATGCCCTTCGCGGTCATAGATGTAGCCAAGCAATCGGCCGTCAGTGAGGTTGAAACGCTCATCGGGCAACTGCGCCGGCATCTGCAAGCGGTTGTTCTCCACCCGGGCGGCGGAGATCAGCGTGGTGACGTCTGACGCCAGACGCTGTTCGATCGAGTCCTGCAACGCCAGGCTGAACGCGCCCTGCATCGCTGGCAGCAACGCCAGCATGAACAACACCGCCAGGATCGTGGCGGCGAGCATCAACCGGACACGAAGGGAACGAATCAAGTGCAGCGCTCATTGAACAGGTAGCCGAGGCCACGCACGGTATCGATCGGTTTGAAACCGGCCGGGCCTTCAAGTTTGCGGCGCAGACGGCCGACCAGCACTTCGATCACGTTCGGATCGCGCTCGTCATCGTCCGGGTAGAGCTGCTCCATCAAGCGATCCTTGGCCACCACTTGCTGGTGATGCCGCATCAGGTACTCGAGGATCCGATACTCGTAAGCGGTCAGCGCCAGCGGTTGTTCATCGAGGGACGCCTGTTTGCGATTGAGGTCCAGCAGCAACGGCCCGGCGACGATGTTCGACTGGGTGAAACCGCTGGAACGGCGCAATAACGCGTTCAGCCGGGCATCGAGTTCTTCGAACTGGAACGGCTTGACCACGTAATCGTCGGCGCCCGCGGCGAGGCCTTCGACCTTGTCCTGCCAGTTGCCGCGGGCGGTGAGGATCAGGATCGGGAAGGTCTTGCCGCGCGAGCGCAGCTGACGAATCAGGTCGAGCCCGCCCATGCCCGGCAGACCGAGGTCGATCACCGCCAGGTCATGGTTGAACTGCTCGGTCTGGTACAGCGCCTCTTCGGCGTTGGCCACGGACTCGACCACGTGGCCGCTGTCCGTCAGGCGGGTTTGCAGGTGATGGCGCAGCAGCGCTTCATCTTCGACGACCAGCAGTTTCATAACGCTCTCCTACGCAAATCAACATCTCCAGAGGCACGCGTACCTCGATGGCTAACATGGCAACGGTCAGTTAAGCGCAACCTGTGGGAGCGAGCCTGCTCCGGGCGGCGTTCCGACGAAGGCGGCGGCATAGTCAACATTGATGTCGCCTGAAATACCGCTTTCGCGAGCAGGCTCGCTCCCACAGGGTATCGCTTAACTCACTGGCATTGGCGCATGCCCTTGTCAGAAAGCGTAGTTCGCCGACAGGTAGGTCTGGGCGCTGCTGGTCAGGTCCAGCGAACCCTGTTTGCTGCCACCGCGCTCGCTCATCTCGGTGCTGGCGTTGCTGCGCAGATAACGGTAACCCAGTTCCACCGAGGTGTTTTGCGAAACCTGTTGCAGGACACCCAATTGGCCGCCGATGGCGTAACCGATGTCGCTGTCGCGGCTGAAACCTGGCGACTCCTGAGTCATTTTGGTTAAACCGGCCGTGGCGCCGCCGAACAGCTTGGTGCTGCCGCCCACCGGGTAGAACAGATCGTAGCTGCCCAAGAGGTTTTCCTGACGCAGTTTAATGCCATTGTGCGAGCCCGACACGTTGTCGTAAGTGGCGTAGTAGCGGCCCTGGCTGTTTTGCTGGCCCAGACGCACACCCCAGGTGTTGTCCTTGCCGATCACGCCGTCGGCGTTCGGGCTGTTGAGGTTGTCGTTCAGGGCGTGGGACTTTTTGACTTTGTCGCTGGTCTGTCCAAAAGTAAGGCTGGCGAAATTGTCGTCGGAAGCGAAAGCCGCGGTACTCGCGCTCAGGACAGTGAAAGCCAGAAGCAGTTTTTTGAAGCCCGTCATAGGGGAGTTCCTTATGTGCTATTTGGGTACGGGGCAAGGTTACTCACCCGGCCCTGAACTCCCCCTGAACGCACTCTGAACCTGAGCTGAATCAAACCGACTAAGCTGTTTTGATGACTTTTCTGTCTGGAGATCCGACCATGCGCATGTTTCTCGCTTTCGTCTTGCTGGCCCTGAGCGGGCTCAGCCAGGCGGCTATCAAGACTCAGGAAATCCCCTATCAGAGTGCCGATGGCACCAAGCTGATCGGCTATTACGCCTACGACGACGCCATTAAAGGCCAGCGCCCGGGCGTGGTGGTGGTGCACGAATGGTGGGGGCTCAACGACTACACCAAGCGCCGCGCCCGTGATCTGGCCGGCCTGGGTTACAGCGCGCTGGCCATCGATATGTATGGCGACGGCAAGAACACCGAGCATCCCAAGGACGCCATGGCCTTCATGCAAGCGGCAATGAAAGACAGTGCCGCGTCCAGCGCGCGCTTTCAGGCCGGGCTCGATCTGTTGAAGAAGCAACCGCAAACCGACCCGAACAAACTCGCGGCTATCGGTTATTGCTTCGGCGGCGGCGTGGTGCTGAATGCGGCACGTCAGGGTTTGCCGCTGGCGGGCGTGGTGAGTTTTCACGGTGCGCTGGCGACTAACACGCCTGCGACGCCTGGCAGTGTGAAAGCGAAAATTCTTGTTGAGCATGGGGCGATGGACAGCATGGTCACACCGGATAACGTTGCAGCGTTCAAGGCTGAAATGGACAAGGCCGGGGCTGACTATAAGTTCGTCAGCCTGGAGGGCGCCAAGCATGGGTTCAGTAATCCTGATGCGGATCGTCTGAGCCATGGCGATCATGCCGGGCCGGACATTGGCTATAACAAGGCGGCGGATGAAAAATCCTGGGCGGACATGCAGGCGTTTTTCAAGAAGATATTTGGCTGAGCAGGCAGACCGCGGCGCGGCTAATCGCGAGCAAGCTCGCTCCCACACTGGATCTATGTAGCATCATAAATCCCTGTGGGAGCGAGCCTGCTCGCGAAGGGCCACACCTCAGTCTGCCGTCAGGGCTACCCAGCCTGAGAGCAACCCGGCAAAATGCCCCACATGAATCGCGCCCCCGCCCTCCCCGTCTGCTGCACCCCACTCGATGCCCATTGGCCGCTGCCGTTTGCGCTGCCCGATACGGTGCTGTTGAGCACTCACTTCGATACCTCGCAATTGGCCAGCGATGATTTCCAGCGCAGCGCCATCGAGCCGCCGCCCACCATCCAGCGTTCGGTCGCCAAGCGTCAGGCCGAGTTCCTCGCCGGGCGAGTTTGCGCTCGGGCGGCATTGCAACAGTTGGAAGGGCTGAGCTTCATCCCGGCCATCGGCGAAGACCGGGCACCGGTGTGGCCGACGCACATCACGGGCTCGATTACCCACAGCACCGGCCGGGCCTCGGCGATTGTCGCGAAGAAAACCCACTGGCACGGCCTGGGGATGGACCTGGAAAACCTGCTCAACCCCGAACGGGCCGAGCGACTGGCCGGGGAAATCCTCACCCCGCCCGAGTTGCAACGCATGACCGCTGGCCGTCGCGATCAGTTGGCGATGCTGGTGACCTTGACGTTTTCGGTGAAGGAAAGCCTGTTCAAGGCGCTGTATCCGATCGTTCAGCAACGCTTCTATTTCGAGCACGCTGAAGTCTTGGAGTGGACCGAGAGCGGTGAAGTGCGGCTGCGGTTGCTGACTGATCTGTCCAGCGAATGGTGCAATGGCACTGAGTTGGATGCGCAGTTTGGGGTGGTGGATGGGCAGTTGTTGAGTCTGGTCAGCATCAAGGCCTGAGAACGCGATCCCTGTAGCAGCTGGCGAAGCCTGCGTTCGGCTGCGAAGCAGTCGTAAATCCTGTGCATGCGGTTTATCTGAAGCACCGAGTTGTATGGTTTAACGACTGCTGCGCAGCCGAACGCAGGCTTCGCCAGCTGCTACAGGTCATACGCCAAGCCTCAACGCTTCTCCTGATTCCGCGGCCAGCTCAGGCTGAAACACGCCCCACCCAGGCTTTTGCTCTTGCTGATCAACGCCCGGCCATCATGCCAATGGATGATTCGCCGCACGATGGACAACCCCAATCCATGCCCACCGGAGGCGCGGGTACGGCTGTCATCGAGGCGCAGGAATGGCGTGAAGATCTTCTCCCAGGCCGTTTCCGGCACGCCCGGCCCGTCATCCTCGACATCCACTCGACAGCGCTGCTGCCCGACCTGATAACTGACGGTCACCCGTGATTGAGCGTGGCGCATGGCGTTGCTCACCAGGTTCTGCAACGCCCTGTGCAGGTAGCGCGGCTCGGCCTCGACCCAAGCGTCGTCGTTGTCAGCGGCGGACAAACACAAACCGCGCTGCACCGTGACCTCGGCGCGTAACGGCGCCAGTTCTTCGATCACCTGATCGACCAACGCATCCAGATCGATCCGCTGAAAATTCAGCGCCGGTGAACCCTGTTCCAGTCGTGCGTAGGTGAGCATCTCGTCCACCAGTCGATCGAGATCCTCGATGTCGTTGTCCATGCCTTCGCAGTATTTTTCCAACGCCTGCGGCGTGGTGGCCGAGCCGATCATTTCCAGACCAAATCGCAACCGCGCCACGGGTGTGCGCAGCTCATGCGACACGGCGCGCACCAGCTCACGCTGAATTGCCAACAGTTGCTGCAAGTGCTCGGCCATGCCGTTGAACGCCGAGGCCAGCCGCCCCACCGAGTCCGCGCCGCTTGCCGGCACGCGGGTTTCCAGGCTGCCCTTGGCGATGCGCGTGGCGGCCGCTTCCAGGCCACGCAAACGTCGCTCAAGTTGGCGCACCAACAAATAGACGATCAAACCGATCAGGCTCAAACCCAGGGCGGCGATCAGCACCAGCCACTCCGGCGGATAAGGATTCATCTGATACAACGGGCCGATTTCCAGCACCCACGGCGTACCGACCATGCCGGCAAACACCCGGATCGAATCGCCGCCCTTGCCCAGCGCCATCACCGTGTCGCCCTCGGACACCCGGCGACTCTGGTCCTCGTCCATGTCCGCCTGTTCGATCGTCACCAGCCGCAAGTCGAAACCAAACCCTTTATCGCGCTTCAATTGCGCCAGGCGATCGGGTTGCTCGGCCACCGGGTAGCGCACCAATTCGTCGGCCAAGAGGTAAATAGTCGCCCGGGCCAGTTGTTCGCTGATCTGCTGGACTTCGCCGGTCAGCACCAGCTGTTCCTTGTCGCTGACCAACCGGTAAACCTTCGCCGCATGCGGACCGGTCTGTTCCACCAGCGCCTGACCGCGCAGCACGCGGGTGCGCTGGGTGAGGTCGAGGTCGGTTTGGGCAAAGGTCTTCAGTGCCAGAGGAATCCCCAACAACCGTTCCCACACCAGCAAGGCACGGTGGCGCTCGGTTTCATTCATCGGGTTCAGATTGTCGGCCATCAGCGAGAACGTGCCGTGGGCGAGGCGTTCGCGGTATTGCTCGCCGCGCACCTGGTTAAGCAGGTGCAAGGCCAGCACGCCGAGTACCGCCACCAGAATCAGCGCCGCGCACATGCCGCCATAGATGCGCAGGAAGATCGAGTTCACAGCGTGCAGGCTTCCGGAACGAACAGATAACCTTTGCTGCGGATGGTCTTGATCAGCCGCGGATGCTCCGGGTCATCGCCGATTTTCGGGCGAATGCGCGAGATGCGCACGTCGATGGAACGGTCCTGGCCGTCATAGCCAATGCCGCGCAATGCAGTGAAAATCTCTTCCCGGGACAGGATGCGCCCGGCGTTGGCCACCAGCAGCCAAAGCAAGTCGAACTCGGCACTGGTCAACTCGATGCCGTTGTCGTTGAGCCAGGCTTCGCGCAATGCGTTGTCGACCACCAACGGACCGAACTGCAGGCGCCGTTGTTTTTCCGGCGCCACTTCCGGGGCTTCACTGCGTCGCAACAAGGCCTGGATGCGCGCCAGCAACAGACGTGGGCGAACCGGTTTGCACACGTAGTCGTCGGCACCCAGGTCCAGGCCAAGAATCTGATCGGTATCGTCGGTGCGGGCGGTGAGCATCAGGATCGGGCCGTCATACTTGTCGCGGACCTTGCGGCAGATGCTCAGGCCATCCTCGCCCGGCAACATGAGGTCGAGGATCACCAGGTCCGGTTTCTCCTTGATGATTCGGGCTGCGGCCAAGGCGCCGTTACCCTCGATCGATACGCGCAGGCCATTGGCTTCCAGGTAATCGCGGGTCAGTTCGGCCAGACGCTGGTCGTCCTCGACAATCAATACCTGCCAGGCTTCTTGCTCCACGGTGACCTCTGCTTGCCAACAACACTTAATAAGGAAGGATCCGCCCGTCTTTTTGTAATGATTGGGGAGGATAAGAATGCATCTGCATTGGCCGATTGTATAAACGCCACTCGCCAAGAACACAAGCCGGTAAATGCGTTCGGACAACGCGGTTTTTTGTGATAGGGTTCGCGCCCTTAAAAACCCGAGCGACTGTTTTCAATCGGTGAAAATCAGTGAAAAACGGTCCGCTCCAGCTAGGTCGCGGCCTACACGCCCGTTCCACCTTTCACACACAATTTACGCACAGGTTTATCCACAGGTAGTACGTTGCAACACCCCCCAAAACGCATTATCTTGTACCCCGGCGCCAAAAAAACCCTACATGTAGGGTTTTGCGTAAAAAACCAAACACAAATCAGACACCGATTTCAAGCGCTTTTATTGCCTCTGTCCGGTTGAACCAAACGTATTTTCGAAAGACCAAACCGCCCGTGCGGATGGCTACTGTTTTTGAGCCGAAAACGGCGTTAACGGTACGGGTGTTGCAGTCAGTTACTGTCACCCAAAAGGATCCCGGTTTCAGGTTCAAGGCCTGGGACCAAAGACTTCGGCATGGAAGCGGCGCCCCAATTGCCCCTTCCTGATCTGTCCCGAAGTTGGTATGCCCGGCCCCTCGCCGGTTGTAGTGCTTCAGGACGGAACGGTGGGCACCGTGATGGTGCCCAAACAAACATAGAGAATGTGGAGACAACCCCCCATGCAAACCGACACAACTCGCGAGAACCCGCAGGGCACCTTGCCGCAGGCCGCTGATTCGACTTCGGATCTGTCCGCCACCGCGCCTGGCCAGCTGCGCGTGATCAAGCGTAACGGCACTGTCGTTCCTTACACCGATGACAAGATCACCGTCGCCATCACCAAAGCGTTTCTCGCAGTTGAGGGCGGCACCGCTGCCGCTTCGTCGCGAATCCACGACACCGTTGCCCGTCTGACCGAACAAGTCACCGCGACCTTCAAGCGTCGCATGCCCTCGGGCGGCACGATTCACATCGAAGAAATCCAGGACCAGGTCGAACTGGCCCTGATGCGTGCCGGCGAGCAGAAAGTAGCGCGCGACTACGTGATCTACCGTGACGGTCGTTCGAAAGAACGCGCCGCCCACGCACCGGCCGAGGAAGCAGTCAACGCTCACCCGTCGATCCGCATCACCCGCGCCGATGGCACCTTTGCTCCTCTGGACATGGGCCGCCTGAACACCATCGTTACCGAAGCGTGCGAAGGCCTGGAAGAAGTCGACGGCGACCTGATCCAGCGCGAAACCCTGAAAAACCTGTACGACGGCGTGGCCCTGACCGACGTCAACACCGCGTTGGTGATGACCGCCCGTACGCTGGTCGAGCGTGAGCCGAACTACTCGTTCGTGACCGCTCGCCTGCTGATGGACACCCTGCGTGCCGAAGGCCTGAGCTTCCTGGAAGTCGCCGAAAGCGCGACCCACCACGAAATGGTCGACCTGTACGCCAAGGCCCTGCCTTCGTACATCGCCAAGGGCATCGAATTCGAATTGCTGAACCCGGTCCTGGCCACCTTCGACCTGGAAAAACTCGGCAAGGCGATCAACCACGAGCGCGACCAGCAGTTCACGTACCTGGGCCTGCAAACCCTGTACGACCGTTATTTCATCCACAAGGACGGTATCCGCTTCGAACTGCCGCAGATCTTCTTCATGCGTGTGGCCATGGGCCTGGCGATCGAAGAGAAGAACAAGGAAGACCGTGCGATCGAGTTCTACAACCTGTTGTCGTCCTTCGACTACATGTCCTCGACCCCGACCCTGTTCAACGCCGGCACCCTGCGTCCACAGCTGTCGAGCTGCTACCTGACCACCGTGCCGGATGACCTGTCGGGCATCTACCACGCGATCCACGACAACGCCATGTTGTCCAAATTCGCTGGCGGCCTGGGCAACGACTGGACGCCGGTTCGTGCACTGGGTTCGTACATCAAGGGCACCAACGGCAAATCCCAGGGCGTTGTTCCGTTCCTGAAAGTAGTGAACGACACCGCCGTTGCCGTTAACCAGGGTGGCAAGCGCAAAGGCGCTGTCTGTGCCTACCTGGAAACCTGGCACATGGACATTGAAGAGTTCATCGAACTCCGTAAGAACACCGGTGATGATCGTCGTCGTACCCACGACATGAACACCGCCAACTGGATCCCTGACCTGTTCATGAAACGTGTCTTCGATGACGGCCCGTGGACCCTGTTCTCGCCGTCCGAAGTGCCGGATCTGCACGACCTGACCGGCAAAGCCTTCGAAGAACGTTACGAGTACTACGAAGCCCTGTCCCAGTACCCAGGCAAGATCAAACTGTTCAAGACCATCCAGGCCAAAGACCTGTGGCGCAAAATGCTCTCCATGCTGTTTGAAACCGGCCACCCATGGCTGACCTTCAAAGACCCGTGCAACCTGCGCAGCCCGCAGCAGCACGTCGGCGTGGTTCACAGCTCGAACCTGTGCACCGAGATCACCTTGAACACCAACAAGGACGAGATCGCTGTTTGCAACCTGGGCTCGATCAACCTGCCGAACCACATCACCAACGGCAAGCTGGACACCGCCAAGCTGGAACGCACCGTGAACACCGCCGTTCGCATGCTCGATAACGTTATCGACATCAACTACTACTCGGTGCCGCAAGCGAAGAACTCCAACTTCAAGCACCGTCCGGTCGGTCTGGGCATCATGGGCTTCCAGGACGCTTTGTACCTGCAGCACATTCCTTACGGTTCCGACGCGGCCGTCGAGTTCGCCGACAAGTCGATGGAAGCGGTCAGCTACTACGCGATCCAGGCTTCCTGCGACCTGGCCGACGAGCGCGGCGCTTACGAGACGTTCCAGGGTTCGCTGTGGTCCAAAGGCATCCTGCCGCTGGATTCGCAACAGATCCTGATCGAGCAACGTGGCCAGAAGTACATCGACGTTGACCTGAACGAATCCCTGGACTGGGCACCGGTTCGTGCCCGTGTACAGAAAGGCATTCGTAACTCCAACATCATGGCCATCGCACCGACCGCGACCATCGCCAACATCACTGGCGTATCGCAGTCGATCGAACCGACCTACCAGAACCTCTACGTGAAATCGAACCTGTCGGGCGAATTCACCGTGATCAACCCGTACCTGGTTCGCGACCTGAAGGCTCGCGGTCTGTGGGACTCGGTCATGATCAACGACCTGAAGTACTACGACGGTTCGGTGCAGCAGATCGAGCGCATCCCGCAAGAACTCAAAGAGCTCTACGCGACTGCCTTCGAAGTGGACACCAAGTGGATCGTTGACGCGGCCAGCCGTCGTCAGAAGTGGATCGACCAGGCTCAGTCGCTGAACCTGTACATCGCTGGCGCTTCGGGCAAGAAGCTGGACGTGACCTACCGCATGGCCTGGTACCGTGGTCTGAAAACCACTTACTACCTCCGTGCCCTGGCCGCAACCAGCACCGAGAAGTCGACCATCAACACCGGCAAGCTGAACGCTGTTTCCAGCGGCGGCAACCACGGTGAAGATTCGGTCCTGGCAGCTCCCGCAGGTCCAGCTCCAGTGCCGAAGGCTTGCGCCATCGACGAGCCGGATTGCGAAGCTTGCCAATAAGCTGAGCCGGTAACCCGACCCCCCCGACAGTCCTCTGGATTGTCGGGGGTTTTCTTTTGCCTGCCTTTAAGATCAAAAGATCGCAGCCTCGTTTCACTCGACAGCTCCTACAGGGGATCGCAATTTCCTGTAGGAGCTTGCGATCTTTTGATATTGATTCTGCCAGGCACAAAAAAGCCCCTCGATCGAGGGGCTCTTTGTGCAGCGCTTTCAGCCAACCCGCATCAGGTCATCTGAATGATGGTCTGCATGATGGTGCTTTGGGTGGAAATGGTCTTGGCGTTCGCCTGGTAGTTGCTCTGCGCCTTGATCAGGTCGACCAGTTCATTGGTCAGGTTGACGTTGGACTCTTCCAGAGAGTTGGAGTGGATCTCGCCCAGGGTACCGGTGTTCGGCGCATCGTAGCCCGGGATACCCGACGAATAGGTTTCTTTCCAACTGGTGCCGCCTACAGGCTGCAAACCTTGTTCGTTGGTGAAGCTGGCGAGCGAGATCTGGCCGATGGGCTTGGTCTGGCTGTTGCTGAAGTTGGCGAGCATCACACCGCTGGTGTCGATGGTCAGGTTGGTGATCTGGCCGGTGGCGTAGCCGTTCTGCGAAGGAATCGAACGCGCGGTGTCAGCGTTGTACTGCGTGGTTTTGTCCATGGAGACCGTAACGACGCCGGAAGTAGCGCCGTTCGCTGTCCACACGCCATTGGTCACGGTACCGGGAACCCAGCCGGTGATCTTCAGGTCAGGGCTGACGATCGGCGCCGGAACGGCCGGTGTGGTGACCGAAACCAGATTGCCCGAGGTATCGAACACCATGGTCGAAGCGACCGGCGGGTTCAACGGAATCGCGGTAGGACTAGGGTCGGTGCCATCCGGGTTGCGACCATCAATCAGGGTGTAGGTTTTCCAGGTGTTCGCGCCCGTCTTGACCATGTACTGGTCCATGACGTGCGAGTTACCCTGAGTGTCGTAAATCGGGGTACTGAACTGCTTGGTGAAGGAAGCTTCTTTGCTTGGGTCGAACGGGGTGGCAACCTGATCGATAACCGGTGCGGTGGAGTTCAGGTTAATCGTCGACGAAACCGTGGAGGTGTTTTTTGGCGCCAGGTTCGAAGTATCGATGCGCAGGTCAGTCAAAACGCCATTGAGGATCTTGCCATTGGCATCCACGCCATAACCCTGCAGACGCGCAGAGCCATCGCTATTGGTGACGTAACCGTCCTTGTCGACCTTGAACGTACCGGCACGGGTGTAGGACATCGAACCGTTCTCGCTCAGCACGAAGAAGCCGGAACCGTTGATGCCCATGTCCAGCACGTTGCCGGTGTTGTTGACGTCGCCCTGGGTGAACTGCTGGGAAACGTTGGCCAGGCGCACGCCGTTACCGATGGTTTTGCTGCCGGAACCCAGCTTGGTGGCCGAGTAAACGTCTTCGAATTCCGCACGGGACGATTTGAAACCGGTGGTCGCGACGTTGGCGATGTTGTTGCCGGTCACGTCCAGTTGTTTGTTGGCTGCATAGAGACCGCTAAGGCCGATATTGAAAGACATATTCCACTCCTTTGTGCCGTGTTAGTCGGCTCTACATACCAATGGTTTGTACTTTGGACAGGGCGATGCTGCCCGCCCCGGCCAGGTTGAGCATCAACTCACCGCCGGTCTGGCTGATGGTCACGCTGTTGACGGTGGCCGGCAGGTACGTCACCAGCGAGGTCGCCTTGCCGTCGTAGGTCGCCGTAGCGCCAAAGGTATAGGTACCCGCCTTGGCCACTTCGCCTGCATCGTTTTTGCCGTCCCAGATGAAACTGGAAGTACCGGCGACCTGGCTGCCCAGGTTGAGGGTGCGGACAACCTTGCCATCGGCATCGGTGATCTTGACCTGGACCGGGTCCACCGACGCCGGTACGGCAAGGGTGCCGCTGAAACTCTTGGAGGTATCGACCACAGCCTTGTCGCCCGGTGCAATAACCGAACGCCCGACCAGCGACGACGCCTGCAACGCCTGGGACGAGTTGTAATTGCTCGCCAGGCCACTGACGGTGTCGTTGAGCGTGGTGATGCCTTCCAGGCTACTGAACTGCGCCAACTGGGCGACGAACGCGCCGTTGTCCTGTGGCTCCAGCGGGTTCTGGTTTTTCAGTTGCGTTACCAGCAACTGCAGGAACGCGTCCTTGCCCAGGGCCTTTTTGCCGGTGGCGCTGTTCGTCGCCGACGCCAGGCCATCCGTCGTGGTGCTGGTCTTGATCGAGGAGTTGGCCAGGATGTCCTTGAGGCTAATGCCACTGGTGGTATCGGTAACACTCATCTGAGTCGCCCCTTATCACTGACCGAGGGTCAGGACCTTCTGCATCATGGTTTTGGCGGTGTTCATCATTTCGGCGTTGGTCTGGAACGAACGGCTCGCGGAAATCATGTCAGCCATTTCTTCCACCACGTTGACGTTCGGGTAGTAGACGTAGCCCTTGGCGTCGGCCGCCGGATGGTTCGGCTCGTAGCGCGCCTCAAGGTTGCTCTGGTCTTCGACCACGCCCAGCACTTGCACGCCTTGACCGGCGGCGTCCTGGTTCTGGAACAGCGAGTCGCTGCCACCGCTCTGGCCACCCTGGAACATGGTGGCGAATACCGGGTGCCGAGCACGGTAGGTCTGGTCGATGCTCGACGAGACGGTTTCGGCGTTGGCGATGTTACTGGCGACGGTGTTCAAGCGAGTGGTCTGGGCACTCATGCCGCTACCGGCAATGTTGAAAACACTGGATAGAGACATGGCTTACTCTCCGCGCAGGGCTGATATCAGCCCTTTGAATTTGCTGTTGAGCAGGGTGAAGCTGGCCTGGAAGCCGACCGCGTTTTCCGCGTAGTTCGACTGTTCCAGTTGGGCGTCCACAGTGTTCTGGTCGATCGACGGTTGCATCGGCGTGCGATACAGCAGCGACTCGTCGCCATTGCCCAGGCCTTCGGCTTCGATATGACGGCTGTTGGTCATGTTCAAGGCGAAAGTGCCGCTCTTGGTCTTTTCGTTCTGCTCGGCGAGCACTTTCGAGAAGTCCAGATCCCGAGCCTTGTAGTTCGGGGTGTCGGCGTTGGCGATGTTGTTGGCCAGGACTTCGGCACGCTGAGCGCGGAAGCCCAGGGCTTGTTCGTGGATACCGAGCGCTTTATCGAAGCTGATGCTCATGTCGGAAACCTTCGGGTGACCTGATTTTTCGTAACAGGGACATAGCAAGCGGCGTGCCAATTCAAAAAAGCCCGTAAACCGGGGCTTTGCGGGCCGTGGCAACGTGGCAATGCCAGAAAAGCGGCAACGGGTTTCCGCCGTCTGCCGCTTTTCTGCCGCTTGTCCATGGGCGCATGCCTCTGAGGAGCTGACGCAAAAGTGGCAGGCGTCCATAAATATGTACCGCTTCTGGCCACCGCCCCCCCGATAACCTGTGTTGGCAACTCCACTTTGCATCCACACAGGGACTGAACATGCATATTCACGCTGATGTATTTACGGCGCTTCACACACTGATCAAATCAATCCACTCGCTCGTGTCGCCATTAACCGATCCGCAACGGGCTGCCAAAACACGAGGACTGCAGCGTTACCATCTGCGGGAATACCTGGATGCTGAAAGCGACCTGACTATCGCGGCCACTGCTGGTGATGCCGAATCACAATATGCGCTGGGCGAAATCTTTCGACGCCGCGAAGGCAATACCACCGGCTCGGCCAAAAAGTGGTACGAACTGGCCGGCGCGCAAGATCACGTCTATTCGTTGATGCGCCTGGGCGATACCGACTCTCTTGCGAAAGCCTTGAAACTGGCGCGCGAGCGGGCCGATATTGGCGACAGCGACGCCATGCTTGAAATGTATGAACTGACCAAGGATATCGCCTGGCTGAAAAAGGCTGGCGTAGCGGGCAATGGAGAGGCGATCTACCTCCAGGCCCTCCTCTACGAAAACGACAGGGCACTCAGGCCTGCCGATTCAAACTGGGACAGCCTGCGGGACATCATGCTGAGAAAGTCCGCCCAAGCCGGTTTCCCTCCTGCGATGACCTGGTTGAGCAACCAGCGGGTCAGGTACAGGAATATTCCTTATCAGCAGTATTGGCTGTTAAAGCGACTTGAACACAATGATCTCAACGCCGTACTCGCCTATAGCTACGCGCTAATGCACTATTTCGACACCGAACAAAACCTCGATCGCTATAACTTCAGCTATGACTACATCAAGGGCTATGGCTTGCTTTGGCTGGTGGTCGACAGCACTCGGGAATATATCAGGCATCGTGAAGCAGCCAATCTGCTGGCCACTCTGACCAGCCGATCCACCCCCGAACAAATCGAAGCCGGCAAGGCGTTTGCCAGGGAATGGACAGATTCCCACCCACCGCTGTGTGCGTACCCATTGACGTACAGCGACCTCAAATAATCTCGGGTACCGCCAATAGCGTTCGATGTCCTATGCCCAAAACAAAAAGGCCAGTCAGCTTGGCTGACTGGCATTACTTTGAGGTCGACAGTTTCTTTACGCTGCCGGCCAATCACTTGGCCTGGTAAATAATCCCCGGGCTGCACTGGACCATCTGGTAATGATCCGGCAAACCGTTCAGCGCCTCGGAAGCACCGAGGAACAGATAACCGCCTGGCTTCAACGTGCTGTGAATGCGCAACAGGATGTCCTTCTTCACCTCGGCGGAGAAGTAGATCAGCACGTTGCGGCAGAACACGATGTCGAACTTGCCGAGGCTCGCGTAGCTGTCCAGCAAGTTGAACGAGCGAAACTCCACCCGGCTCTTGATCGGTGCCTTGATGGCCCAGCGTCCCGGCCCTTTCGGGTCGAAGTAACGTTGAAGGCGCTCGGGCGACAGGCCACGGCCGATCGCCAGGCTGTCGTACTCGCCGGCCTTGCAGTTGGTCAGCATGGTACCGGACAGGTCGGTGGCAACGATCTGCACGCCCATCTTCAACTGGCCCATGTTCACGCGCTCGAACTCATCGATCGACATCGACAGCGAATACGGTTCCTGACCCGACGAACAGGCCGCCGACCAGATCCGCAGACGCTGGCCAGGGGCGGCCTTGATCGCTGCGGGCAGCACCTTGTTCTTCAAGACTTCAAACGGGTAGGTGTCACGAAACCACAGGGTTTCGTTGGTGGTCATGGCGTCCACCACCATCTCGCGCAAACCGCTGCGCGGCTGGGTCTGGATGCGCTGGACCAGCTCACCCAGGGACTTGATGCCTTGCTGTTCCATCAGTTTGTTGAGACGGCTCGAGACCAGGTACTGCTTGTTTTCACCGAGCAAAATGCCACAGGCCTTTTCCAGGAAGACCCGGAACTGTTCGAAATCCAAATTACCCGTAGACAAAGATGCCGCCTCTTAAATCGTATTAACCGTTAGGGGCAGAAGGCCCCTGGCTGATGTCTGCTGCTTTGATCCGGTTGACTACCCGGGATGCCAGGTCATCAGGACGGAATTTGGCAAGGAAGTCATCGGCACCGACCTTCTTGACCATCGCCTGATTGAATACACCCGACAACGAAGTATGCAGGATGATGTGAAGCTTTTGCATGCGAGGGTCGTTGCGGATCTCGGCCGTGAGGGTGTACCCGTCCATCTCCGGCATCTCGATGTCGGAAATCATCATCAGGAACTCTTCTTCCGGCTTCTTGCCCTCGTCGACCAGCTTGCGCAGGTAATCCAGCGCTTGCCGACCGTCGTTCAACGCCACCACTTCGACACCGACCGTCTGCAGGCAACGGGTCACCTGCTTGCGCGCCACCGACGAGTCATCGACCGTCAGTACTCGCAAAGAGAGCGCCTTGTGCTGGGTTTCGACATCCACCACGCCAACGGAAATCGCTTCCGGTGTCGGCGCCACTTCTGCCAGCACTTTCTCGACGTCGATGATTTCGACTAACTGATTGTCGACCCGAGTCACAGCCGTCAGGTAATGATCGCGTCCCGTGCCCTTGGGTGGCGGATGAATCTCCTCCCAATTCATGTTGACGATGCGCTCCACCGAGCGCACCAGGAAACCCTGGGTCTTGGTGTTGTACTCCGTGATGATCACGAAGGGATTGTTCTTGTCTTTCAAAGCCCCGGAACCGGTCGCCATGGCCAGATCAAGAATCGGAATGGTCGCCCCCCGAATATTTGCCACACCGCACACGACAGGACTGGATTTTGGCATCAGCGTCAGTTTGGGGCATTGCAGCACCTCCCGAACCTTGAACACGTTGATCCCATACAGCTGCTGGCCGTCGAGACGGAACAACAACAGCTCAAGGCGATTCTGCCCTACCAGTTGCGTGCGCTGGTTTACCGCATCCATTACACCAGCCATGCACAGACTCCTACACCAACGCTTAAGTGTGTTGCGACGCGCATTCATCACTAAACGGCACGGCGCTTGCTTTTTAACTCTTATGAACACAGAACCGACATTTTTCCGACGCCTGACATCAAACGCCCGCAAATTGCTTTGCGCGGTGTCGGCCGTCTGCCTGTTCAACGCTGGCTGCCCTGCCCTTGCTGACGCGGTTACCTTGCCTGACATGCTTATCGGCGTCACTCAGGGCTTTCTTGAATTCACCGTAGAAGACTATCTGGCCACCAGTCAAACGGAGGGCCGCTACGAGATCGAGGTCAAGCAGCTTGATCCGCGGCTGCGCATGCCCATGTGCGACAAGGAATTGACAGCGTCCCTGGAGAGCCCGGCCACGCCGCTGGGACGGGTTACGGTCAAGGTTCGCTGCGAGGGCGCGTCGCCCTGGACGGTCTTCGTACCCGCTCAAGTGCGCCTGTTTCGCGACATTGTGACCACCACCCGCCCGCTGCGACGCGCCGGTATCGTCGAGCCCCAGGATGTGACCCTGCGCGAGCGTGACATCAGCCTGATCAGCCAGGGTTACCTGACTTCCGTCGACCAGGCGATCGGGCAGAAACTTACCCGACCAATGGTCGCCGACCAGGTCATGACCCTGGTGCACATGGAACAGGCAGAAGTCATCAGCAAGGGTGACCAGGTGGTGATTACCGCCCGCAGTGGAACGCTCAGCGTGCGCATGCCGGGTGAAGCGCTGTCCAACGGCGGCTTGCGCGAACAGATTCGGGTGAAAAACCTCAACTCCCAGCGGGTCATCAAGGCGCAAGTCACCGCGCCCGGCCAGGTGGAAGTGGCCATGTAGAACTCTCTGTTGGTGAAGATGTGGCGCGCCGCTCGACTGTTCCCTAGACTGTGCCCTATGCAGGGCAAGCGCTGACGCGCGCAAGCTCATTGATAAATGGGCCTAAAGTTTTCCAGGGTATGGCCGAAAACATGGCAAGCGTCCAAATACCCAGAGGTTTTTTGTCATGGTCATCGATTTCAGCCGTTTGAACAGTTCCTCGTCACTAACCGGTAGCACACGTACCAGCACCGCGAAGGAAACCGCCGAAACCGGCAAATCCGCGCCGCTGAATACCCCGGCCGAACAGGCCAGTACCGTTAAAAGCGGGGAATCAGTACATCTCAGCAATGAGGCTCAACAGTTGCAGAAGGTCACTGACAAGCTGCGCGATCAGCCTGCCGTCGACAACGCCCGCGTGGCCGAGTTGAAAGCAGCGATTGCCGATGGCAGCTATAAAGTCGACAGCAACCGTGTAGCCAGCAAACTGCTCAACTTCGAAGCCCAGCGCTAGGCCCAGGCCTGCGCCAGGCTTTTGGACGCTTAAAACCCAAGGCCAGCCATGCACGACACTAATTTACTGCAACTGATCACCGACGATTTCGCTCCAGCACAGCACTTGCTGGAGTTACTGCAAACCGAGTCCCTCGCCTTGCACGGTCGTGACATGCCACTGCTCGAAGAGATTCTGGCGCAGAAACAGGCATTGATCATTTTGCTCGATCAGCATGGCCGCAAGCGCAGTGAAATCCTCGCCAGCCTCAACCTGCCGACCAATCGCAACGGCCTGGAGCAACTTGCCAGCCATTCGAGCATTGGCGATCAGCTGTTGGAGCGGAGTGATGTGTTGACCGATCTTCTGGCTCAGTGCCAAGCGGCCAACGTCAAGAATGGCCAGTCGATCCTGGTGCAACAGGCCGCGACGGCCAATCAGCTGAAAATCCTCAACGGCGGCGAGCCGCCAGCGCTCTACGATGCGCGCGGATCAACCTCCACGCTTGCGAAGCCACGCCCGCTCAGTCAGGCTTGAGCCTGCTGAAAAGCGCGCACTATCAAGACGCGCAACATGCTGGCAATATGACGGCCAGTCGTAGTCATATTTTGTCTGGAGATTGATGAACCGTGTTCAATGCCTTAAGCGCGGAAGATGCTCCGCAGCCACCCAAGGTGCTCACCACGCCGTTGGAGATCTCCGGCACCCTGCGCCAGCTGCAAGACAGCCATGACCCGCTGATCATCACGTTCCATGAGCGCAGCCAGCGCTTCCAGAGTTATCTGGTGGACATTGACCGTAACAGCAACATGATTGCCCTGGACGAAATGATTCCCCGCGATGGTGAACGCTTCCTGCTCGCCGGCGAACCGTTCAAGGTCGAAGGCTTTCACGACGGCGTGCGTATTGCCTGGGAAAGCAACGGCCCGTTGACCATCGACGAATCCGGTGGCGGTCGCTGCTACCGTGGCGCCCTGCCCGCCGAGGTGGTTTACCACCAGCGTCGCAATGCATTCCGCGCAGCATTGAAGCTGGCACAACTGGTCAACGTCGATCTGGGCGGTGAAAAGCTCAAGTCGCCGATCAGCGGCAAGCTATTGGACATCTCCGCCACCGGCTGCAAGTTGCGCTTCGAAGGCGACATCACGGACAGCCTGCAACTGGGCCAGGTCTATGACCGCTTCATCGCCGCCCTGCCCTTTGGCAACATGACGGCACCCGTCGAGCTGCGTTACCTGCACTTCGAAGAAAGGATCTCCATCACCTTCGCCGGCGTACGCTTTCACAACATGAGCGGGCTGGTGCAGCGCCAGGTCGAGCGGTTCGTCTATCAGCTTCAGCGTGAAGCGCGGCGCTTCGACAAAGACGACATGTAATACGACGCTTCAATAGAAAACGGGCAGTCCCTTGCGGTGACTGCCCGTTTTTTTATGCGTTGTTTTTATACGTTGTTATGGCCTGGCCTCGGTGAAACTTTGCTCGCGAGGTGCATCAGGGTCTTCGGGCGGCGGATCGGTTTCGGGCTCTGATTCAGGTTCCAGGTCCGGCTCAGGGTTGATCGGGCTCTGCATCTGGTCTTGCACCACCTGCTCATCGACCCGCGGGTCAAGGCAAGCCACCAGTGGCGAACTCGACATACTGTCCGGCATGGCGACGTGATGCAGCGGTGCATCGTCCACCACATGCAGGTTGGTCACCGCTTTTGGACGAATCCGCCACACCAGCACCAACGCGAAGAAACTGAAGAAGGCATAGAGCATGTGGCTGCCGAACAGCTTCATCAGCACCCCGGCCACCAGTGGTCCGATACTGGCGCCGACACCGTAGGTCACCAACAGCATCGCTGTCAGGGACACCCGACGATCACCCTCGACGTGGTCGTTGGAGAATGCCACCGCCAGCGGATACAGGCAGAACATCACCAGCGAACAGCAGAACCCGGTGATAAACAAAATCTCCAGCGGTACCTGTTGCATGATTGCCAGCGGCAACGCGGTAAGCGCCAGGACCAGCGCAAAACAGCGGATCAACAGCGCCCGGTCATAACGGTCGGACAGCCAGCCCAACGGCCATTGCACCAGCAACCCCGCAAAAATGCAGCTACCCATGAACAGGCCGACCTGCTCCGTGGACAACCCCTGCTGTGAGGCATACAGCGGTGCCAGACCGTAGAACGAACCAATGATCAGTCCCGCCCCCAGCACCGTGCTCAACGACTGCGGCACGCGCTTGATGAAGAACCGCGGCTCCATCGGTGCCGGGTGCAACGGCGCCGGGTGAATCCGCCGGGTCAGGGCCACCGGCACCAGGCACAGCGCGAAGCACAAGGCGACCAGCATCAGCAGCTCAAGACCCAGGCCCGGGTGCATGACCAGAATCAACTGACCCAGCACCAGCCCCAGGTACGAAGCGATCATGTAGCCGCTGAACACCGTCCCGCGCTGCGAGGCTTCAGCCTGCTCATTGAGCCAGCTTTCGATGACCATGTATTGGCACATCATGCCGAGGCCGACGATGACCCGCAGGAAGATCCAGGCCGGCAACCAGTCCACCAGGCCATGGCCCAGCACCGCCGCACCGACAATCCCGGCGCAGGCCGAATAGGCGCGAATATGCCCGACCCGGGCAATCAGCCGGTGGCCGATCTTGCCACCCAGCACCAGGCCGCAATAGTTGGCTGCCATCAACGCACCGACCCACAGGCTGTCGACGTGGTCGGCGGCCAGGCGCAAGGCCAGGTAAGTACTCAACAGGCCAGAGCCGATCAACATCATCAGCGAGGCAAAATAAAGCGCTCGAAAGGGTTTCCAGATTTGGCGCATCGGCGTTCCGAGCGGCTCCTTGCAGTGAGAATCGGGCTACCCGAAAAGATAGCCCGAAGACGATGGAACGTCAGGCCTGGGCCGCTAAAACACGTCGCTCCCAGGGAGTAATTTCATCAAAGAAGCTGGTCAACTCCATGGTCTTCGAGGCGATGTAGCCTTCGATGAACTCCTTGCCAAACAGTTCCTTCGCCAATTGGCTACGTTTCAGACGCTCAAGAGCCGCATGCAAGGTACACGGCAACGAAAGATTGTCCGGCACTTCGAACTCACCCTGGATCGGCTCGCCAGGCTCCAGTTTGTGTTCAATGCCATACAACCCTGCGGCAAGGCTGGCGGCGATCGCCAGGTAAGGATTTGCATCAGCCCCCGGCAAGCGGTTCTCGACCCGACGAGCGGCGGGCGAACTGGCCGGAATACGCAATCCGGCCGCCCGGTTGTCGTGGGACCAGCAGGCATTATTCGGCGACGCATACGGATGGCACAAGCGCTGATACGAGTTCACGTTCGGTGCGAACAATGCCGTGAAATCCGCCATGCCGGCCTGCTGACCCGCGATGAAATGACGGAAGGTCGCCGTCGGCTCTCCAGCCTTGTTGCTGAACACGTTACGCCCGCTGCCGATCTCGATGATGCTCTGATGAATATGCATCGAACTGCCCGGCGTGTGCGCCAGCGGCTTGGCCATGCAAACCACGGTCAGGCCATGCTTGAGCGCAACTTCTTTAAGCAGATGTTTGAACAGGAGAGTCTGGTCGGCCAGCAGCAGTGGGTCGCCGTGCAGCAGGTTGATCTCGAACTGGCTGACGCCCATCTCGTGCATGAAGGTATCGCGCGGCAAGCCCAAGGCCCCCATGCATGCGTAGACTTCACTGAAGAACGGCCGCAAACCATTATTGGAACTGATACTGAACGCCGAATGACCGTCCTCGCGACGACCGTCCAGGCCCAGCGGCGGCTGGAACGGTTGAGTCGGGTCGGTATTGGGCGCGAAGACAAAAAATTCCAGCTCGGTCGCCACCACCGGCGCCAGGCCGAGAGCCGCGTAACGCGCAATCACGGCTTTGAGTTGGCCGCGGGTCGACAGAGACGAGCTTTCGCCGGTCAGCTCGTGCGCATCGCAAATGGCCAAGGCTCGCGGCTGCTGGCTCCACGGCAAGCGATGGATCTGTGCAGGATCGGGCACCAGCGCCAGGTCGCCATCATCGCAGCCGTAAAAGCGCGCTGGCGGGTATCCGCCCATGATGCATTGCAGCAGCACCCCCCGCGCCATCTGCAAACGCCGCCCCTCGAGAAAGCCTTCGGCGGTCATTACCTTGCCGCGGGGTACGCCATTCAAATCCGGCGTAACACATTCGATCTCATCAATGCCCGTCAATCGCTCCGCGAATGAACTATGGCCATCGGTTGTCATGACGCAATCCTTTGTTGATGTGCAAGCCGCGAACGGCGACCCGTACAAAATAGGCTCCGCCTGTTCGGAATATCAAGCAGCGCACAAAAAGAAAATCATTGGCTGCAAACCTCTGATTTTCGGCCACCACAATCCGGTAGGAGCTGGCGAAGCCTGCGATCTTTTGACGTTGCTGTTTAAAGGCAAGATCAAAAGATCGCAGGCTGCGCCAGCTCCTACGGGGGGATATGCCCATCAGGGAAGGTAAAGGCTGAACACCCCGCCACCCAGCGGGCCGCCATTGCTGATTTCGGTGCGTCCGCCCACGCCGTTGCGTTGATGGAGTGCGGCAATCCGCCCGGCAAAATACAGGCCCAGGCCGGTGCTTCCACTGCTGTGGTTGATGCCCTGCACGTAATCGGCCTGACGCTCGATCATCTCGGGAGGATAACCCTCGCCATCGTCGTTGACGGTCAGCACCAGTTGCCCGGCTTCATCGCTGACGCTGATCAACACCGCATGGCGGGCGTAACGAATGGCGTTGTTGATGCTGTTGCCCAGCACCGAAGCAATCAGCTCCCGGTCGAAGAAACCCAGAGGGCTCAGCGGGTCCACTTCATAGGTCGCCATGATGCCGCGGCTGGCGAACACGTCCTGGTGGCAGGCCAATTGCGCTTCGATGAAGTCATCCAGTTCATGGTAGGCCGGTTGCAACGGCATCTGGTTGACCCCGAGTTTGTACAGTCCCAGCAACTGCACGAGCATGCCATTGAGGTGCGCGAACTCGAATTCGATCACGCCCTGCTCCGGGGTGTGGTGTTGCGGATCTGGCAAGCGCGCCAACCATTGGCTGTGGGCCTGCATCAGCATCGCCAGGGAGTTCTTCATGTCGTGCACGGTGGAGGCAATCACCGTGGAAAAATCGAGTGCCTGTTCGCTGTCGTTCATTCGCCAAACGCCTTGCTTCGCAACTTCTGATAACGGGGAAAACGCGCATCGGTGTCGGGCATCAGGCCGACCATTTTCAGGCACGTCCGACATTCCTCCAGCTCCGCCGAAGGGACACTGGTGTCGGTGCCGTGCAGCAGCGATTGCGCCATGTTCAGCGCGATACTGATGTTCTTGGGTTGCAGCGCCAGAGCTTTGCGGAACACCTGCCGCGCCTCCACCAGGTTGCCGGTCTTGTACACCCGCACGCCCTGACGGTTGAGGTCGGCAGCGGCGTTGCCGGAGTTGAGAATGGTCGGATCGTCGGTCAACTTGGCGATGCCCTTCATCACTGTCGGGTCGTCGCCGTAGATTTCCGCACAGTTTTTCAGCATCGAGGCACCGGCGCTGGCCTGCCCGAGCATCTGCAGTTGCTTGGCCACCAGCAGCGCCGCTTCGGCGCTCATAAACTGTTCCATGCCATCGAGGCGCATCATCGCCTGCTCGGTGAGCTTCTCGGCGGTTTCGGCATCGTTGAGCAGCAGACTGGTGGCTTTCATCAATCGCGCACGAATCTGCAGACCCGGGTCGGAAGGGTTTTCCTTGGCCACCGCACTCAGCGTCGTGTTGATTTCCAGTCGAGTCCGGGTATCCAGACCTTTTTCGCTGCCTTTACTGATCAAGGCATGGGCCAGGCCAAGGTTGCTCTCCGCATCCTTGAAACGTGACTGCGCGCCCTGCGCCACGGCCTGACGATAGGCTTTGGAGGCGGTGTCAAAATCTTCGTTGGCCATCGCCAACTTGCCCAGCAGCGCTTGTCGGCGCACCGCCAGCGGCGACAAGCGGATCGCTTCTTCCAGCACACGCTGGGCCGCCTTGGTGTCGCCTTCGGCGACCAGCACATCGGCCATGCCGTCGTAGAGCGCCGGCATCATCGGGAACACTTTCAGAGCTTTTTCGTAGACGCCTTTGGCCTGAGCGACCTGGCCACGCTTGAACAGCAGCTTACCCAGCCCGGCAAACGCCCACGGCAAAGGTCGATCAGCAATGATGCTGTCATAGAGACGCTCCAGCGCCTCGTTCTGATTCAGGTCGCGCAAGGCATCGGCGCGGTAGCGCAGGCACAACGGCGAGTAGCGGATATCTTGCTTGCACAGGGCGATGCAGGCATTGAGCACTTCAACCGGTTTGCCCCGGTCAAGGGCCTGCAGAATCGGCTTGAGCAAGGTCTTGCGCTGCTCCAGCCGCTCCAGGCGTTGAGCCAGGCCGGAACGGTTGAACGGTTTGGTCAGGTACGCATCGGGTTCGTGTTCCAACGCACTGAGCACCATCGCCTGACTGGTCTCGGCGGTGACCATGACGAACACGGCCTCATGGCTGATCAGCTTCTCGATCATCAGGTCCTCAAGCACCTGCTGGCCGTTCTTCTTGCCGTCGCCCAGGTGAAAGTCCTGCAGGATGAAATCGTAGGCCTTCTGCGAACACATACGCAGCGCCTGCTCACCGGTGTCGGCGGTGTCGACATCCTTGACGCCCAGCTCGCGCAGCATGGACCTGACGGAACTGCGGAAATCCGAGAAATCATCGACGATCAAAAAGCGCTTTTGGTGATACGACAGCATCGAAGATTTCCAGGCAATTTAAGAAGAAGACCATGACTGTTCGGGTTATCGGCCAGTAGTGGCGTTCCCTTGAGAAACCATGCCGCTCAGTACGCGCTAAATATTTGAAGGTGTTATTGAAAATCGGGATTATCCTGATTTATTAAGGCGCACCCACCCCCCACTTGAACTCGAGGCGTTTCCCCCCCGCCAAAGGCAAGCGTAATGACCACCACTCCCAAGCACTCGGCCCCTGCTCCTGAGCGAAAGGCCCTGCCCCCCAGCACCCTGGACTTTGCGGTGGTGGGCATCGGTGCGTCGGCGGGCGGGCTGCAAGCGATCAAACTGTTCTTTGAAAACATGCCCCAGGACAATGGCATGGCGTTCGTGATCATTCTCCACCTGTCGCCCGATCACCAAAGCATCGCTGACAAGATCATCCAGGAATCGACCAAGATGCCGGTTCTGCAGGTGACCCAAACGGTGGCTATCGAGAAAAACCGGGTGTACGTCATTTCACCGGCGCAACGGCTGACAATGAACGATGGCTTTCTGGAGGTCAGCGCTACAGATCCGCGCGAAGGTCGCCACGCGTCCATTGATCTGTTCTTCCGCAACCTGGCCGACGTGCACCGCGAGCGCGCCTTCTGCCTGGTGCTGTCAGGCACCGGCTCGGACGGCGCGGTGGGCTTGTCACGGATCAAGGAACAAGGTGGCATCACACTGGTCCAGGCACCGGAAGACGCCGAGTTCGATGGCATGCCTTGCGCCGCCATCGAAATCCACATGGTTGACCTGGTGCTGCCCGTAGTGGAAATGCCACAAAAACTGCTGGAGCTATGGCGCAACTCCAGGGAAATCTGTTTGCCCACCGCCAACGATCCGGAACTGCAAACCATTGCTGCGGTGTCCGAGCGCGACGCCGCACTTGCCGAACAAATGCTGCGCGACATCCTGATTCAGTTGCGCACCGGCACCGGCCATGACTTCAAGCACTACAAACGTGCCACCGTGTTGCGCCGGATCGAACGCCGGATGCAGGTCACCGGCCAACCGGACCTGAGTGGCTATTACCAGTATCTGCAAAACAACCCTGAAGAAACCAAGGCGCTGCTGGGCGACATGCTGATCGGCGTGACCAACTTCTTCCGTGACAGAGAGGCTTTCGAAGCCCTGGAGCGGGATGTCGTGCCGCAACTGGTCAGCGCGGCCCTGTCCGCGCAACCCGAGAAAGAAGAAATCCGCGTCTGGTCCGCGGGCTGCTCCACGGGCGAGGAAGCCTACAGCCTGGCCATGCTGCTCAACGATCAATTGCAACTGGACGCCAGTGCGGCGTCGATGCAGCTGTTCGCCACCGACATCGACGAACGCGCCATCAGCGTCGGCCGGGCCGGCCTGTATCCACAGGCCATCATCACCGATGTGCCACCCTCGCGGCTGCGCCACTACTTCATCAAGGAAGACGATCATTATCGGATTCGCAAGGAAATCCGCGAAAAGGTCTTGTTCGCCAAGCACAGCCTGTTGTCCGACCCACCCTTCTCGCAGATCGACCTGATTGTTTGCCGCAACCTGCTGATCTATCTGGATCGCGAAGTGCAACGCGAAATCCTCCAGATGTTCCACTTTGCCCTGCGTCCCGGTGGTTTCCTGTTCCTCGGTACTTCCGAGAGCGCGGACGCGTGCCACGAATTGTTCGCGCCGGTGGATAAACGCAACCGAATCTTCCGTGCCAAGACCGGCACGGCCAACAGTCGGCGCACACCGACCATGCCGCGTGGAGGCTATGTGCGGACCAACACTTCCCAACAGGTCCCGCAAAGCAGCGCGCCGCGTAAATTGTCATTTGGCGATATCCATCAACGCGCCCTCGAACAGTCCGCACCACCGAGCGTGATCATCGATGCCAACGCCGACATCCTGCACATGAGCGAGAGTGCCGGACGTTTCCTGCGTCATGTTGGCGGCGAATTGTCGCGTAACTTGCTGACACTGATTCTTCCGGAACTGCGCCTGGAAATCCGCACCACGCTGTTCCAGGTCCAGCAGAGTGGCCTCCCGGTCAAGTCCCGCGAAGTGCCGATCAAGCGTGATGAGCGCAGTTACCTGATTGATCTGGTCGCGCATCCCTATAAGGATGAAGAATCTGACGGCGAATACGTCCTGGTGATTTTCGAGGAAGTCGAGGTCGACCCTGCCGAACGAGCGGCCACCACCGTGCTACAGACCGAAAGCCAGGTGCTGTCCAACCTTGAGCGCGAACTGCAACGCACCAAGCTGCACTTGCAGGACACCATCGAACAATCGGAAGTCTCCAGCGAAGAGCTCAAGGCGTCCAACGAAGAAATGCAGGCCATCAACGAAGAACTGCGCTCGGCCACCGAAGAACTGGAGACCAGCAAGGAAGAGCTGCAATCGATCAACGAAGAGCTGCTGACGGTCAACTACGAGCTGAAAACCAAAGTCGAAGAAACCGACAAGATCAACGACTACCTGACCAACCTGATTGCCTCCACCGACATCGCCACGGTATTTGTCGATCGCAGCATGCGCATCAAGTGGTTCACCCCGCGCGCCACTGACATCTTCAGCATGTTGCCGGTGGATACCGGCCGCTCCCTGCTCGATATTACCCATCGCCTGCATTACGAGGACCTGGTCGCAGACGCGGCCTGAAGATCGTGCGTCCGGCGTGCCTGAAAACGAACTGCTGTTGGTGCGCACCCATGGCCGCAGCGAAGATGAGCGCTGGCACGTGCGCAAGGACGGCAACCGCTTCTTTTGCAGCGGCGAGGTGACCTTGCTCAGCGGTGACAATCTCAAAGGCTACGTCAAAATCGCCCGGGACCTGAACGGCCATGAGCTGATGAATGCACTGCGTCAGTTGCCGCTGGCCAAGGATGTTCCGGCCATTGCCCTGACCGGCTATGGCTCCAGCAGCGACATAAAAAAGGCCCGCCAATCGGGTTTTAACCAGCACATTGGAAAACCGGTTTCCTACGATGACCTGATCGCAACCATCGAGACCCTGCGCCAGCCCCAGACCTGAGGGGCCGGAAATGGCTCAGCGTAAATAGGTGCGTTGCACACAGATGCGCCGGTCAATCGCCTGTCTCAGTCGCTCCTTGTGGTCTGCCCAGACCTTGGGATCGACTTTGGGTGCTCGCATGAGGTTCAACATGGCCGCTTTGGCGGCCAGGTATTCCGACCATGCGTCTTCACAGCGGAGCTTGAAACGCTCATGTTCGCTCATTTCCATCCGCCGCAGCGCCAGTACCGACTCATCGGTGATGACCGGGCCTAGCGTCAACTGCCCCCGATGCGGTGCGACGAACCCCTGCGTCTCCGCCAAAATATCCCTCGCTCGCTGAGTGCCCCACTTCAACACCGCGCAGCAAGGCTCATCGCGATCCCTGTCGTGAAACTCCTCACACAGCATGACCCCATGGCCATCGTAAATACCGATGAACACCTTGGTGACACCCTCATGACTCATCCGCGCCCGCACTTCCACCTGCACCCCATCTTTGAGCACTTCTTCATAGGTATGGAGAGGTAACCGGTTATCGGTCCATAACCAGAACTGCGAGCCTCTGTGTCGCATTGCTTGGCTCCTTGTGGAGTGTGCAGTAAGGCACAGCAATGACTGACTTTCCATATAGGTCGTCGGGTGGTTCGGGCATGAAAAAAACCGCCAAAGCAGAGGCTCTGGCGGGCGCTTTTAACAGCTGAATGCTGAGATTTGATGGAGTCCAAGGGCCGGTACTCCTCAGCCAGAGCATGCCCCATTTGGGTTTCAGCTCATTCGAGCCAGGCCAATATTGAGTGCCCCAGGCCCCGTCGCCAAAAACAAATCGACATTATATTGACACCAAAATACCCGCCTGTCGGAATATTGGCACGTCGCACTGTTAACTGCGGTTAACACCTTTACAAAGCCTGACCCCACAACTAACACACATCAAACTGATATCACGAAAGGCCGTATCCCTGAGTCAGTGCTACCTCAAAACACGGCCTCATCCAGCCATTATTTCAGGAGTCCCTACCACATGGGTGCTCTCCGTCTATTGCGTGCCATGTGCAGCGCAGCACCAGCCTCGGGCTCACATTCGCCCGACCTGTCCTGCGATCCGCTCCTCAAGCGCGGCGAACTTTTCCATCCCCGCAATACCCGCGCGCCTCTGCCGGCAGCGCCCGGCCCGTCAGGCCGGCGATGTCCGGCGGCCGCCTCGCACCACTCCTGAACTACCTGAGCGGTGCAAGAACGGGACTTCGTCCTGTTAGCAGTCCCTAGCGATTCTAAAAATAAAAAAATGGCATTTTCGGGAGAAAGACATGACTACCACCACAACGACCAGCGGCGGCACCGTTACTTCGCTTTCCAACACTCCGCAGGCGCAGGACGACATTTTCACTACCGGTGTTATTGGCACGGGCACCGCGGCCATCACTGAAGACCTGCTGGGGGTCGTGTACCTGGACGTCATGTCCAATGACCTCGGCGGTAGCGCAAAGACACTGTGGTCACTCGATGACGCGACCAGTCTTTCTACTGCCACCAAGGTTTATGCGCCGGCCGATCTCCTGATCCAGGACACGGGCAGAATTGAGGCGACGAGTACTGACACCAGTTTCAATGGGGCAAAGATCTGGATTACGTCGGATGGCAAGGTCGGCTACGACGCTGCAACGTTGTCGACTGCTTTCAAGGCGCAACTCCAGTCGCTTGCCGCTGGAGGGTCCCTGACGGACAGCTTTACCTATGCGATTCGTCTCGGCAACGGCACGCTCAGTTGGGCCACTGCGCAGGTGCAGTTCGCTGGCATGAATGACAGTGTGACGATGAACGTCGGCGTTCAGGCCGGCACGGTAACCGAAGATGCGACCACGACGCCGAGCCCGACCGACTCGCTGAGCACCTCGGGCACTATTGCCTTTAGCGATGTTGACCTGAGTGACACGCATACCGCCTCTTTCGTGGCTGCGGGAGGCAATGCCACAGCGCTGGGCAACTTCACCCTTGCATCAGTAACTGAAGCGGCAAACGCAGCCAACGGCACCGTTAACTGGACTTACACCCTGAATAATGCGGCAGCCCAATACCTGGCCCAGGGGCAGACTGTTACTGAAACCTATGTGGTCACCATCAATGATGGGCATGGCTCGTCGACCACGCAGAATGTGACTATTTCCATCACCGGCACCAACGACCAGGTGCAGATCACCAGCGGCGTACAGGTCGGCGATGCCAAGGAAGACAGCGGCGACTACGCAGCCAACGGCAGCATCACCTTTACCGACGTCGACCGGATCGACACTCACAGCGTCACCGTCACGCCGGGAGCTTCCGGCTACCTGGGCAGCTTCACTGTCAATCCACTGAGCGACAGCACCGGTACGGGCAGCGGTTCGCTGGGCTGGAACTTCGCGGTGAACAACACCACCCTGCAGTTCCTCGGCGCAGGCCAGACCCTCACCCAGACTTATAACGTGGCGATCGGCGACGGCGCGGTGCAGACCGTGACTATCACGATTACCGGCACCAACGATCAGGTGCAGATCACCAGCGGCGTGCAAGCCGGCGATGCCAAGGAAGACAGCGGCGACTACGCAGCCAACGGCAGCATCACCTTCACTGACGCCGACCTGATCGACACCCACAGCGTCACCGTCACGCCAGGTGCTTCCGGCTATCTGGGCACTTTCACCACTAACCCACTGAGCGACAGCACCGGCACGGGTAGCGGTTCGCTGGGCTGGAACTTTGCGGTGAACAACTCCGCGTTGCAGTTCCTCGGCGCAGGCCAGAGCGTCACCCAAACCTATAACGTGGCGATCGGCGACGGCGCGGTGCAGACCGTGACTATCACGATTACCGGCACCAACGATCAGGTGCAGATCACCAGCGGCGTGCAAGCCGGCGATGCCAGGGAAGACAGCGGCGACTACGCAGCCAACGGCAGCATCACCTTTACCGACGTCGACCGGATCGACACCCACAGCGTCACTGTCACGCCGGGCGCTTCCGGCTACCTGGGCAGCTTCACCACCAATCCACTGAGCGACAGCACCGGTACGGGCAGCGGTTCGCTGGGCTGGAACTTCGCGGTGAACAACACCACCCTGCAGTTCCTCGGCGCAGGCCAGACCCTCACCCAGACTTATAACGTGGCGATCGGCGACGGCGCGGTGCAGACCGTGACTATCACGATTACCGGCACCAACGACCAGCCGACGCTGACAATAGCCGACACCGCCGGGGCAATGAACGAAGGCAACGGCACGGTCACCCTGAGCGACAGCGGCGCACTGAGCTTTAGCGATCTGGACAGCAATGACACGGTGACCGTGTCGCAGACCTCCAACGGCGACATCGCCTGGAGCGGCGGCACGCTCAATGCGGGCGTGGTCTCGGCACTGGTGGCCGGTTTCTCGGTCGACCAGAACAGCTGGGACTACAGCAGCAATCAGAACCTCGACTTCCTCGGTGCGGGTGAAACCATCACTTTCTCGTACGCGGTGGTTGCGACCGACGACAGCGGTGCGGCTAATGCCGCCTCGGCAACGCAGACCGTCACCATCACTATTACCGGCAGCAACGATGCGCCCGTACTCAGCTTCGTGACGGGCAACGATGCTGGCGCGGTGCAGGAAGACACCACGCTCAGCGTCAGCGGCCAGTTCAGCTCCGCCGACGTCGATCACGCTGCGACGGCCACCTGGACCATCAATGGCTCGGCTTCGGGCACCTACGGCTCGATCGCGGTGGACAGCACCGGCCAGTGGACTTACACCCTGGCCAATGGCACCGATGGTGTCGCCAGTGCGATGCAGTCGCTGAAGGCTGGCGAAAGTCACGATGAAGTGTTCAGCGTGCAGGTCAGTGATGGCCTCGGCGGCGTGGACACCCAGTTGGTGACCGTCACCGTCACTGGCAACAACGACGCCCCCGTACTCAGCTTCGCGACAGGAAACGATGCCGGCGCCGTGCAGGAAGACACCACGCTCAGCTTGAGCGGCCAGTTCAGCTCGGCCGACATCGATCACGCTGCTACGGTCACCTGGAGCATTGCCGGTACAAACACCGGCACCTACGGTTCGATCGCGGTGGACAGCACCGGAAAATGGACTTACACCCTGGCCAATGGCACCGATGGTGTCGCCAGTGCGGTGCAGTCGCTGGGGGCTGGAGAAAGTCACGATGAAGTGTTCACCGTGCGGGTCAGCGATGGCCTCGGCGGCATGGACACTCAACTGGTGACCGTTACCGTCACTGGTAGTAACGATGCGCCGGTGCTCAGCTTCGCGACGGGCAACGATGCCGGCGCGGTGCAGGAAGACACCACGCTCAGCGTGAGCGGCCAGTTCAGTTCGGCTGACATCGATCACGCTGCTACGGCCACCTGGAGCATTGCCGGGTCGAATACCGGCACCTACGGTTCGATCGCGGTGGACAGCACCGGAAAATGGACTTACACCCTGGCCAATGGCACCGATGGTGTCGCCAGTGCGGTGCAGTCGCTGGGGGCTGGAGAAAGTCACGATGAAGTGTTCACCGTGCGGGTCAGCGATGGCCTCGGCGGCGTGGACACTCAACTAGTGACCGTCACCGTCACCGGCACTAACGACGCGGCCGTATTGTCCTCGGCCAGCGTCACGCTGACCGAAACCAATGCCGCTGTCGACATCTCCACCACCGGCACGCTGACCATCAGCGATGTCGACAGTGCCGCGACCTTCGTCGCCCAGTCCAACACCGCCGGCAGTTATGGCCAGTTCTCCATCGGCACCGACGGTGCCTGGAGCTATGTCGCCGACTCCGCCCACAACGAGTTCGTCGCCGGCACTACCTACACCGATACCTTCGCGGTGAGCAGTGCCGATGGCACCCTCACTTCGGTCACCGTCCACATCACCGGCAGCAACGACGCCGCGGTGTTGTCCTCGGCCAACGTCACCCTGACCGAAACCGATGCCCCGCTGACCACCAATGGCAGCCTGACCATCAGCGACGTCGACAGTGCCGCGACCTTCGTCGCCCAGTCTGGCACCGCCGGCAGCTATGGCCAGTTCTCCATCGGCACCGACGGTGCCTGGAGCTATGTCGCCGATAGCGCCCACAACGAGTTCGTCGCCGGTACCACCTACACCGACACCTTCGCGGTGAGCAGCGCCGACGGTACCCTCACTTCGGTCACCGTGCAGATCCTCGGCAGCAACGACGCCGCGGTGCTGTCCTCGGCCAGCATCACACTGACCGAGACCGATGCCGCCGTTGACATCTCCACCACCGGTACGCTGACCATCAGCGATGTCGACAGCACCGCGACCTTCGTCACCCAGACCAACACTGCCGGCAACTATGGCCAGTTCTCCATCGGCACCGACGGTGCCTGGAGCTACGTCGCCGACTCCGCCCACAACGAGTTCGCCGCCGGCACCACCTACACCGACACCTTCGCGGTGAGCAGCGCCGACGGTACCCTCACTTCGGTCACCGTGCAGATCCTCGGCAGCAACGACGCCGCGGTGCTGTCCTCGGCCAACGTCAACCTGACCGAAACCGATGCCCCGCTGAGCACCAATGGCAGCCTGACCATCAGCGATGTCGACAGCACCGCGACCTTCGTCACCCAGACCAACACCGCCGGCAGTTACGGCCAGTTCTCCATCGGCACCGACGGTGCCTGGAGCTATGTCGCCGATAGCGCCCACAACGAGTTCGTCGCCGGTACCACCTACACCGATACCTTCGCGGTGAGCAGCGCCGATGGCACCCTCACTTCGGTCACCGTCCACATCACCGGCAGCAACGACGCCGCGGTGTTGTCCTCGGCCAACGTCACGCTGACCGAGACCGATGCCGCCGTTGACATCTCCACCACCGGTACGCTGACCATCAGCGATGTCGACAGTGCCGCGACCTTCGTCGCGCAGTCTGGCACCGCCGGCAGCTATGGCCAGTTCTCCATCGGCACCGACGGTGCCTGGAGCTACGTCGCCGACTCCGCCCACAACGAGTTCGTCGCCGGCACCACCTACACCGACACCTTCGCGGTGAGCAGCGCCGATGGCACCCTCACTTCGGTCACCGTGCAGATCCTCGGCAGCAACGACGCCGCGGTGTTGTCCTCGGCCAACGTCACCCTGACCGAGACCGATGCCCCGTTGACCACCAATGGCAGCCTGATCGTCAGCGATGTCGACAGCCCGGAAAGCTTCCAGGCGCAAACCAACACCGCCGGCAGTTACGGCCAGTTCTCCATCGGCACCGACGGTGCCTGGAGCTATGTCGCCGATAGCGCCCACAACGAGTTCGTCGCCGGTACCACCTACACCGATACCTTCGCGGTGAGCAGCGCCGACGGTACCCTCACCTCGGTCACCGTGCAGATCCTCGGCAGCAACGACGCCGCCGTGCTGTCCTCGGCCAGCGTCAACCTGACCGAAACCGATGCCCCGTTGACCACCAATGGCAGCCTGACCATCAGCGATGTCGACAGCACCGCGACCTTCGTCACCCAGACCAACACCGCCGGCAGTTACGGCCAGTTCTCCATCGGCACCGACGGTGCCTGGAGCTATGTCGCCGATAGCGCCCACAACGAGTTCGTCGCCGGCACCACCTACACCGACACCTTCGCGGTGAGCAGCGCCGACGGTACCCTCACTTCGGTCACCGTGCAGATCACCGGCAGCAACGACGCCGCGGTGCTGTCCTCGGCCAGCATCACGCTGACCGAGACCGATGCCCCGCTGAGCACCAATGGCAGCCTGACCATCAGCGACGTCGACAGTGCTGCGACCTTCGTCGCGCAAACCAACACCGCCGGCAGTTATGGCCAGTTCTCCATCGGCACCGACGGTGCCTGGAGCTATGTCGCCGATAGCGCCCACAACGAGTTCGTCGCCGGCACCACCTACACCGACACCTTCGCGGTGAGCAGCGCCGACGGTACCCTCACCTCGGTCACCGTGCAGATCACCGGCAGCAACGACGCCGCGGTGTTGTCCTCGGCCAACGTCACCCTGACCGAAACCGATGCCCCGCTGACCACCAATGGCAGCCTGACCATCAGCGACGTCGACAGTGCTGCGACCTTCGTCGCGCAAACCAACACCGCCGGCAGTTATGGCCAGTTCTCCATCGGCACCGACGGTGCCTGGACCTATGTCGCCGACTCCGCTCACAACGAGTTCGTCGCCGGCACCACCTACACCGACACCTTCGCGGTGAGCAGCGCCGACGGTACCCTCACCTCGGTCACCGTGCAGATCACCGGCAGCAACGACCCCGCGGTGTTGTCCTCGGCCAACGTCACCCTGACCGAAACCGATGCCCCGCTGACCACCAATGGCAGCCTGACCATCAGCGACGTCGACAGTGCCGCGACCTTCGTCGCCCAGTCTGGCACCGCCGGCAGCTATGGCCAGTTCTCCATCGGCACCGACGGTGCCTGGAGCTATGTCGCCGATAGCGCCCACAACGAGTTCGTCGCCGGTACCACCTACACCGATACCCTCGCGGTGAGCAGCGCCGACGGTACCCTCACTTCGGTCACCGTGCAGATCCTCGGCAGCAACGACGCCGCGGTGCTGTCCTCGGCCAACGTCACGCTGACCGAGACCGATGCCCCGTTGACCACCAATGGCAGCCTGACCATCAGCGACATCGACAGCCCGGAAGCCTTCCAGGTCCAATCCGGTACCGTCGGCGCCAACGGAACCTTCGCCATCGATGCCGCAGGTAACTGGAGCTATACCGCCAACTCGGACTTCGACTCACTTAATATCGGCGACAGCCTGACCGACACCTTCACGGTACTCAGTGCCGACGGCACCGCGACCGCAGTGACGGTCACTATCAACGGCAGCAACGATGCCACCGTGCTGTCCTCGGCCAGCGTCACGCTGACCGAAACCAATGCCCCGCTGACCACGGCTGGCACCCTCACCATCAGCGACGTCGACAGCCCGGAAACCTTCCAGGCCCAATCCGGTACCGCCGGCGCCAACGGGACCTTCGCCATCGATGCCGCAGGTAACTGGAGCTATACCGCCAACTCGGCCTTCGACGCACTCAATGTCGGCGACAGCCTGACCGACACCTTCACGGTACTCAGTGCCGACGGCACCGCGACCGCGGTGACGGTCAGCATCACCGGGACTAACGACGCCGCGGTGCTGTCCTCGGCCAGCGTCACGCTGACCGAAACCAATGCCCCGCTGACCACCGCCGGCAACCTGACCATCAGCGATGTCGACAGCACCGCGACCTTCGTCACCCAGACCAACACTGCCGGCAACTATGGCCAGTTCTCCATCGGCACCGACGGTGCCTGGAGCTACGTCGCCGACTCCGCCCACAACGAGTTCGCCGCCGGCACCACCTACACCGACACCTTCGCGGTGAGCAGCGCCGATGGTACCCTCACCTCGGTCACCGTGCATATCCTCGGCAGCAACGACGCCGCCGTGCTGTCCTCGGCCAGCGTCACCCTGACCGAGACCGATGCCCCGTTGACCACCAATGGCAGCCTGACCATCAGCGACGTCGACAGCGCCGCGACCTTCGTCGCGCAGTCCAATACCGCCGGCAACTATGGCCAGTTCTCCATCAACGCTGGCGGTGCCTGGACCTATGTCGCCGACTCCGCTCACAACGAGTTCGTCGCCGGCACCACTTACACCGACACCTTCGCGGTAAGCAGTGCCGACGGCACCCTCACCTCGGTCACCGTCCACATCGCCGGGACCAACGACGCGCCGGTAATGACGGCAGGTGCGTCGCTGTCATACACAGAAAACCAGGCAGTAACGGCGATCAACTCGGCGCTGACGGTCACCGATGTCGACAGTAGCAACCTGACGGGCGCTACGGTATCGATCACCGGCAACTTCGCCGCGGGTCAAGACGTACTCGCGTTCACCAACCAGAACGGCATTACCGGCAACTACAATGCGGGCACTGGCGTGCTGACACTGACCGGAGCTGCTACGGTGGCGCAGTATCAGACCGCGCTGCGCTCGGTGACCTACTCCAACAGTAGCGACAACCCCTCAACAACGGCGCGCACGATTAGCTTCCAAGTTGATGATGGAGCTGCGACCAACCACGCGAGCAATGTCGCGACAACGACCATCACGGTGGCGGCAGTCAACGACGCACCGACGACTTCCGGCCTGGCCATAACCGAGACGTCGATCAGCTTCGTCGCGACCGACCCGGACAATGCGACGCTGTCACTGCAGAGTCCATTTGCCGCAGCATTCGGCAACCCCTCGATCACCAGCGGCGCCAGCACGAATCTGTCCCCCGTGGAGCAAGGCTCCGTGGTGTCGGGTACCTTGCAGGTGAAAGATGGCAGTGTCGCGGCGGGCGTAGTGGAGCTCTATCTCGGCACGAGCGCGGGCAACAATTTCTCGGCGGGCAGCTCCGACACAGCGATCTACGGCTTCGGTGGCACGGACAATCTGTCCGGCGGTACCGGTGCTGACTGGATTTTTGGCGGCGCGGGCAGCGACGTGATCGTCGGCGCGGCGAATGACCGCCTGCTCGACGGCGGCACCGGAACCGATACCCTCAATGTCGGTAGTGTCTTCGTCAATACGAGCGACAGCCAGATCGCGAATATTGAAAACATACAACTCACCGCAGCGTCAGGAGTACTGATCCTGAATGCCCAAACCGAAAGCTTCACCATCTTTGGTACTTCAGGTGCCGATCAAATCGTCGCGGGCAGCGGGAATGACACGATCTTTGGCACTGACAACGACACACTGCTGGATGGCGGCACCGGTTCCGATACCCTGAGTACGGGTGCCCTCTTCACGAGCACAAGCGACGGGCAGATTACGGGTATCGAGAATGTATTGATCGGAACGGCTGCGACCCTGAACCTCTCCAACCAGACCGAAGGCTTCACCATTACCGGTTCTTCGGGTGTCGACACCATCACCGGCGGCACAGGTGCAGACAGCATCAGTGCGGCGGGTGGCAACGACATCATCAACGGTGCGCAGAACGACACGCTGCTCGACGGCGGAGCCAACACCGATACGCTCAACGTCAGCGCGAACTTCACCAGCACCAGCAATGCCCAGATCGCCAATATCGAAAACGTGACGCTGACGACTTCCGGGCTGACGCTCAACCTGGGCAACCAGACCGAAGCCTTCAATATCAATGGTTCATCCGGCGTCGATAACATCAGCGGCGGCAGCGGGGCCGACACCATCAACGGCCAGGCGGGCAACGATACGCTGACCGGTAATGGTGGGGCTGACCAATTCCGGTTGCGCACCAACGGTGGCACGGACACGATCACCGACTACACGGACAACATCGACAAGATTGGCTTCCTGAGTGGTGCCGTAACGGGTGGTGTCGGCTTCACAACCGTTGGGAGTTCGGCCGGTACAGCGCTTCTCTCCACCGACTTTCAAACCCGCAACAGCATCAACAACATCAACAACAACGACGACAACAAGATTGATCTGATCGACGCGAGTTCGCAGACAACGTCACAGATCACAACCGGCGCTGGCGGCGGTGCCACCAACACCTACGTGATCGTATTCAACTCGACGACAGGCAAGGGCGAAATCTGGTTTGACACAGACTGGAGCAATACGGCGAGTCGGGTACAAGTGGCAACGCTGAACAACGTTACGACGTTGGCCGGGGTCGCTAACATCACAGCCTCAGACATCGTTGTCCACGACAGTACCCTCGGTCCAGCCGGTGTTGCCGGCAGCCCGATTAACATGGGCCTCGCCGATGCGGTGACTCACGCAGGTGTCACCACGGTGAGCATTTCCGGTCTTCCCGCAGGCTGGACCCTGAACCAGGGCACCGACAATGGTAATGGCACCTGGACGGTGGACCAGAGCAGCCTGGACACATTGACGGTCACGACAGCAGCGGATTTCGTGGGCGCCAGGGTTTTGCCGGTCACCATGACCTGGACCAATGCCGATGGCACGGTGGATAGCGAAGTGATTCGCGACAACGTCGAGACCTACGCCCCTGGTTCGCCGATCTTCGCCTTGTCAGCGGACGACAACCTCACCGGTTCCAGCAGCGCCGACCTGTTCGTGTTCGCCCAGCCGATCGGCAATAACGTCATCCATAGCTTCGATGCGACGGCGGACAAGATCGACTTGATCGGCTTCACCGGTGTCACTGGTTATGCTGACGTGAGTATCGCTAACGACGCAAACGGCGATGCGCTGGTCAACATCGGCTCCGGCCAGACGGTCACCCTGAAAGGTGTCGATGCGGCGGACTTGAGCGAAGCGAACTTCCAGTTCGATGTGGACCCGCTCACCAACAACGCCGGTACCCTCAGCATTGCCGACGGCGCGATCATGCCGTTCGGTGGCAGCATCCATAACAGCGGCACGATCGAACTCGGCTCCGCCGGCAGTGCGACCCACCTTGAGATTCTGTTTCGTGGCGCAACCTTGACCGGTGGCGGTCAGGTGCAGCTATCCGACAGCGCGCAGAACGTGATTTTCGGTGGCAGCGCCGACACCGTGCTGACCAATGTCGACAACCGCATTTCCGGCGCCGGCCAGTTGGGCGCAGGGCAGATGGTGCTGGTCAATGCGGGGCTGATCCTGGCCAGCGGGCTGAATAGCTTGGTGCTCGACACCGGCACCCACACCATAACCAACAGCGGAGTGCTGGAATCTACGGGTACAGGCGGCATGACGGTGGCCAGTGCGGTCGACAACTCCGGCCACCTGTGGGCCAATGGTGGCGACCTGCACCTGCTGGCCGACGTGATGGGCAACGGCAGCGCCACCATCGACGGCGACGCAACCCTGAGCTTCGATGGCACCGCCCATACCTCAGTCGCCTTCCACGGCGAAGGTGCGGGCACACTGGTGATCGCACAGGCCGAAGCGGCGGGCTCGCTGGTCGGCATCCTCGGTCTGGAAAGCGATGACATGCTGACCTTCGGCGATCTCGCCTTCGGCGCCAACACCCAACTCAGCTACAACGCCAACGCCTCTGGCGCCGGCGGCCTGCTGACGGTGGATGACGGTGTGCACCGGGCTGAAGTGAATCTGCTGGGGCACTACTCAGTGAATGACTTCCAGGCCACCGACGGTGGCGAGGCCGGCACCCAGGTCAGTTACCACGGCGAATCCAGCGGCACACTGGTGGGGACTATGGCGGCGGACGTACTCAGTGGCGGCGACGGCAACGACATCATTGTGGGTCGTGGCGGGGAGGACACTCTCAGCGGTGGCGCGGGAGCCGATGTGTTCGCCTACTTCAACGTGAATGAAGGCGGCGACCATATTCTCGACTACAACTTCGCCGAAGGTGACACAGTCGACCTCTCCGCGCTGCTCAACGCCAACTTCGTTAACGGCACCAGCCAGGTGTCCGACTTTGTCCAACTGGCGCAGTCCGGCAGCGACATAACCGTGAAGGTGGATGTCGATGGCGCAGCCAATGGTACGAACTTCGCCGATGTGGCGGTCCTTGCCAACACGGGCACGAGCGGTACCGATCTGGTGCGCACCTGGTTTGGGGAGGCTGACCATACGCTGACGGCTTGATGTTGGGCTGGAGTTGAATCCACCGCTGCAGACAGCCACAAAAAAGCCCCACCAGATCACTCTGCGTGGGGCTTTCAAATATATGGTGTCCCAGGGCAGGTTCGAACTGCCAACCTTCCCCTTAGGAGGGGGATGCTCTATCCAATTGAGCTACTGAGACACAGATCGACCACGAAGAAACGCGGTGCGATGGACGGCGTGCATGTTAACGGGCAGGCCCGCTTTTGTCATGTCGTCCGTTGAGCTTTTTAAGTGTAGGCAGACGCCTCGCAGGTGCGTGGCTTTGTTTACCGTGCAAATTGCATCACCGCAAAAAGCCATCATTGCAAAATGCAATGCAGGTGCTTCTATCAAATAACTTAATTCATTGTTTTTAAAGGATTTAATTACCGTTAGACTCTTGGCATGCCGGCTGCTTTAGCTGTTCTCGAAGAACAACGGAGGCCAGCCTCATGAACAGCGCCCTTTTACTCTCGATCGCGATCGCTCTGGCGATTTTGTTGGGCTTTCAATTTGTCCCCGAGAGCGGTGTAGAACCGGTTGCTCAACGCATGCCTCATTACCTTCAGGTGCAAAGAGCGCCTCAACTGGCGGTAATGAGCGATCAGCGCAGCTTTGTCAGCCAGGAGGTGAGCCAGGAAGGCATTCTGCTGCCGGCTCAGTCTTCAGAACGTTTGGTATTTTGAATCACCCCATCAGGAGCACCGCATGTCCAAATCAGCCGCAGGGTTTTTCATCCTCGCCTTACTGAGCGGCATTCTTCATCTGTCAGTGGTCCAGGATACGGTCCTTACCCTGCCTTTGATCGCCAGCGGCGTGTTCGGTGCGCTGTTTGTGCTGGCGCTGATTGCCGGGCGCAAGATCAAATTCGATCCGATACTGCGTTAATCCTCAACAGGTCCAGCAAATGGGCAACTGTGGTGGACAGTTCACCTGAATTGTCGAGTCGATGGATCCGCGCATCTCCGTCTGAACCCTCTGCCGTGAATAACCCATTGCGGTGCAGCCTCGCTTCGATCTCAGCAAAACTTTCGCGACCACGGCGCAGCAGACGCTCTCGCAGGACTTCATCCTTGACCGTCAAAAGAACCGGCAATAGCGTCGGATACCGGCGCAGCGCCTGAGCCAGATGACCGCGAGAGCCGTTGACCAAGACATGCCGACCGTCATTGAGCCATTGATCTATTTCGATCGGAATACCGTAATCCAGGCCATTGGCGTTCCAGCACAGCGCGAAATCGCCCTCGACTCTGTGTTGCTCGAACTCTTCCCGCGAAACGCCAATCGCATCTTCGCCCACTGATTCGGCCGACCGCGTGATGACCCGACGCACCACTTCACAATTGAGCGTCTGCAACGGCTCTCGAGCGGCTTCGATGAGGCTGTCCTTGCCGCAACCAGAAGGCCCCATCAAGTAAATCAGCCTGCCATCCATCTTGAAATCACCTCGCACTGCACGTCTTCCCCTAGTAAATCGGCCAATTGCCACTATCCTGTACAAGTAAGGAACACTGATCGAATCTGCACAGCATGCGCTTTCAGGCGTCCCAGGGACATCACCTGTCGGGCAGGAGGAGGCGGTCAGTAATACGGACCAGGGCAAACTTTTCAAACCAGTCCGCATTTCTGATGATTGGTGCTGGCATAACGCCTTTATCCAGTTCAATATTTGTCACAGAATTGACGCCAATGAACTGGCTGCCTTGAGGCATGATGCGAGCCTTTATCAATTCAGGTTGAACATTTGGCCAGACCGCTTGTCCTATCAGACATCCTGCGGCCAATCCCGAGAACCGCTCCCCTGAACTAACCGGTTAAATATATGCGCCCATTGAAACAGGCAATTTATTCCAGCCGTACGGCTGACAAGTTCGTCGTACGTCTGCCAGACGGAATGCGTGAACGCATTGCCGAGGTGGCTCGCAATCATCATCGCAGCATGAACTCCGAAATCATCGCGCGCCTTGAGCAAAGCCTTATTCAGGAAGGCGCGTTGGGCGAAGAATTGAGCATGCGCCTGGACAGCCCGGAGCTGTCATTGCACGAACGTGAACTGCTGCAACGCTTCCGCCAACTCTCCCACCGTCAGCAGAACGCTCTTGTTTCGCTGATTGCGCATGATGCCGAAATGGCCGCAGACGCTTCCTGATTTCATCCGAAAGTTCAAGCCAGCTTAATCGCTGGCTTTTTTTTGCCTGAAATTCGGGCATAAAAAACCCGCCGATTGGCGGGTTTTTAATGTCGATAAGTCAGAGCAGGAAGATCGTCGCCAACCCGAGAAAGATGAAGAACCCGCCGCTGTCCGTCATGGCGGTGATCATCACACTGGCGCCCATCGCAGGGTCGCGCCCAAGCCGCGCCAGGGTCATGGGAATCAATACCCCCGCCAATGCCGCCAACAACAGGTTGAGCGTCATGGCAGCGGTCATCACCACCCCCAGAGACCAACTGCCATACAGCAGATAGGCAACGACGCCGATCACACCACCCCACACCAGGCCATTGATCAAGCCTACCGCCAACTCCTTGCGCATCAGGCGCGAAGTATTGCCGGTGCTGACCTGATCCAGCGCCATGGCCCGAACGATCATAGTGATCGTCTGGTTACCCGAGTTGCCACCGATACCCGCCACGATCGGCATCAGTGCCGCCAACGCCACCAATTTCTCGATGGAGCCTTCGAAAAGACCGATCACCCGGGATGCGATGAACGCAGTGATCAGGTTAATTGCCAGCCAGGCCCAACGGTTACGCAGGGATTTCCAGACTGACGCAAAAATATCTTCCTCTTCACGCAGACCCGCCATGTTGAGAACTTCGTTTTCGCTCTCCTCACGAATCAGGTCGACCATTTCATCGATGGTCAGACGGCCGATCAACTTGCCGTTCTTGTCGACCACAGGCGCCGAGATCAAGTCGTAACGTTCGAACGCCTGAGCAGCATCATAGGCGTCTTCGTCCGGGTGAAAACTCACCGGGTCGCTGGCCATGACTTCAGAAACCTGTTTTTCCGGGTCGTTGACCAACAAACGCTTGATTGGCAGCACGCCCTTGAGCACGCCGTCGTAATCGACCACAAACAGTTTGTCCGTATGGCCTGGCAGCTCCTTGAGGCGGCGCAGGTAACGCAAAACCACTTCGAGACTGACATCCTCACGGATCGTCACCATCTCGAAGTCCATCAGCGCACCGACCTGCTCCTCGTCGTAGGACAACGCAGAGCGGACGCGCTCACGCTGTTGACCATCGAGGGTTTCCATCAGCTCGTGGACGACGTCTCGCGGCAGCTCGGAGGCCAGGTCAGCAAGTTCGTCGGCGTCCATGTCCTTGGCCGCAGCCAGGAGCTCGTGATCGTCCATGTCGGCGATCAGCGTTTCACGAACCGAATCGGATACTTCGAGCAGAATGTCGCCGTCGCGATCGGCCTTGACCAATTGCCAGAGCGTCAGACGATCGTCCAGCGGCAAGGCTTCAAGGATGTAGGCGACGTCGGCGGAGTGCAGATCATCGAGCTTGCGTTGCAACTCGACGAGGTTTTGCCGGTGAACCAGGTTCTCGACCCGGTCGTGATGCGGACCTTCCTGGCGATGAGTCAGGTCTTCGACCACCCGCTGACGCTGCAGCAGCTCAACAACTTGAGCGAGGCGGTCTTGTAAGCTTTCCTGCGTTTTCTTTACTTCAACTTCAGACATAGGCGAACTCCACTCCCAGCAGCGGGGCACGCCGGAAGGATCAATCAGTCAATTCATGATTGGAAAAACGGGGTACTGAGTAACTACTGGGTAAGTCCATGGAGGTATTCCACAAGCCCCGGCGGGGCTGACGGGCGCAATGATACACCGCCCGACGGTTTTAAACGTTAAAAAATCGTGGCTGAAACAAGCGCTTGCAAGACAATCCTGAGCACCGCCCTGATCCATGAAACTGCGACGACTCATCCTGAAAAGAAAACACACCACCGCCGAAAAATGTAACGACTACCCTTCAGATGGACCGTCATGGAGGACGTTTAATGCCATCGAATGCACATTATTTTTTATTGATTACCCTGCTCTGGCCGCCGTCCTGCGCGCTTGCCACGACCGTTCACCGCTGCGAGGCGGCCGACGGGCGCATTACCTTCACTACGTTGAGCTGTGCGGCCGGAGACAGCCTTTCGCTTCAGGATGTCCGCACCTTCACCCCAGGCAGCGTGACCGCTCTCATGCCGGAAGCCGAGAATCGCGAAACATCAGGTATGAAAATCAAAAGGAGGGATCCGACTGTCATCGGCAAGACCGAGGACAAATGTGGAAACCTCATCAGCGCCAGAGAACGCCGCGAAGCGATCATCAATCAACGGATTGTTGCCGGCATGAGCCAGCAGGATGTCGAGAGCGCCCTTGGCAAGCCAGACAAGATCAGTATTCACAATTCGGCCACGAGCTACCGTTACGACACCCAGCGAGGTCGTAGCGCACATGTCGAGTTCGATGAGAGAGGATGCACCAAAGGAAAAGCCAAATCCCAGACGGCAAAAAGCCCGCGTTAAACGCGGGCTTTTTGGTGTTTGGTGCACTCGACAGGATTCGAACCTGTGACCGCTCGGTTCGTAGCCGAGTACTCTATCCAGCTGAGCTACGAGTGCATTTGTGTTTTTATACCAGATCACAACTGGTTGAAGCCAAGTCATTCACATTACTGCAAACAACTCTTAAATGGTGCACTCGACAGGATTCGAACCTGTGACCGCTCGGTTCGTAGCCGAGTACTCTATCCAGCTGAGCTACGAGTGCATTTGTTGCCGCGCATTATAGGCCGTTTAATCTCTATGTAAAGCACTTTTTCTAGTAATTTCAAACACTTACCGAAGAAGCTAGATTACAACGTACTACGCAAATAATGGCGGAGAACGGGGGATTCGAACCCCCGACACCCTTTTGAGGTGTACTCCCTTAGCAGGGGAGCGCCTTCGGCCACTCGGCCAGCTCTCCGCAACACGGGGCGTATATTAACCAGCTTCTTCCCCGTTTGCAAACATAAAAAACGATAAAAATTAATGGCTTGGTTCTTCGTCCTTCTCTTTCTTTATACGCAGGTAAATTTCCTCACGGTGGACCGCAACCTCTTTCGGGGCGTTGACACCGATACGCACTTGATTTCCTTTGACGCCGAGCACGGTCACGGTGATTTCGCCATCACCAATAATCAGGCTTTCTGCGCACCGACGAGTCAGAATCAGCATACCTTTCTCCTCACGCATTTCATTTCAGGGACAACAGTCTGCAAAAAAAAGGCACTCGACCTACAACCTGAACGATCGCAGCCCTACATGCCTGAGTATTGACTAGCGCGAGCAAAAGAACAGCCTCGAGTCGCGCCATTCAAAAAAACAAAAGGGCGCGGTCAGACCGCGCCCTTCGGTTAACGCATCACTCGCCCTGACGGGCCGGTGCGTCCAGTTCGAAAGCCGTGTGCAGCGCGCGCACAGCCAGTTCCAGGTACTTCTCTTCGATCACTACGGAGACTTTGATTTCCGAAGTCGAGATCATCTGGATGTTGATGCTTTCCTTGGCCAGGGATTCGAACATGCGGCTGGCCACGCCTGCGTGGGAGCGCATGCCGACACCGACGATCGACACCTTGGCAATCTTGATATCGCCAACGACTTCACGGGCACCGATCTCGCGAGCGGTGTTTTCCAGCACGGTTTGCGCCGCCTGGAAGTCATTGCGGTGCACAGTGAAGGTGAAGTCGGTGGTGTTATCGTGCGCAACGTTCTGCACGATCATGTCGACTTCGATGTTCGCGGCGCTGATCGGGCCGAGAATTTTGAATGCAACGCCCGGGGTGTCTGGCACGCCACGGATGGTCAGCTTGGCTTCATCGCGATTGAAAGCGATGCCGGAAATGATCGGCTGTTCCATGGTTTCCTCTTCATCAATAGTAATGAGGGTGCCCGGACCCTCCTTGAAGCTGTGCAGTACGCGCAGCGGAACGTTGTACTTGCCGGCGAATTCCACCGCACGGATCTGCAACACCTTGGAACCGAGGCTGGCCATTTCCAGCATCTCTTCGAAGGTAATCTTGTCCAGGCGCTGAGCCACGGACACCACACGCGGGTCGGTGGTGTAGACGCCGTCGACGTCGGTGTAGATCTGGCATTCGTCAGCCTTCAAGGCTGCCGCCAGCGCCACGCCGGTGGTGTCGGAACCGCCACGACCGAGGGTGGTGATGTTGCCGTGCTCGTCGACGCCCTGGAAACCGGCGACAACCACCACACGACCGGCCTTCAGATCGCCACGAATCTTCTGGTCATCAATCTGCAAGATACGCGCTTTATTGTGAGCGCTGTCCGTCAGAATCCGCACCTGATTGCCGGTGTAGGACACCGCTGGCACGCCGCGCTTGATCAGCGCCATGGCCAACAGTGCAATCGTCACCTGCTCACCGGTGGAGACGATCACGTCCAGCTCACGAGGAACCGGTTGGCTGTCGCCACTGATTTTCTTGGCCAGATCGATCAGACGGTTGGTTTCGCCGCTCATTGCAGACAGCACAACCACCAGGTCATCGCCGGCTTCGCGGAACTTCTTAACCTTGTCGGCGACCTGTTCGATTCTCTCGACAGTGCCGACCGAGGTGCCTCCAAATTTCTGTACGATCAAAGCCATTTCAAAGCCGCCTCTGCCCATGAAGGGCGCCCAAATAATCACTCAAACAGAGTTCCGACCCGCCACTAGACTGCGGGCCGGACACACTGCCTTATAAACCCTGCTCTACAAATGGAACAGTCAGGGCCAATGCCGCATCCAGTGCGCCAGCGTCAGTACCACCGCCTTGCGCCATGTCTGGACGACCACCGCCCTTCCCGCCCACTGCCGCAGCGGCTTGCTTCATCAAATCACCGGCTTTGAGTTGGCCAGTCAGGTCTTTGGTTACACCTGCAACCAGAACGACCTTTTCCTCATGGACACTGCCGAGCAGGATCACTGCGCGGCCGAGTTTGTTTTTCAGTTGATCGACCAGCGCCAGCAGCGCCTTGCCGTCCTGACCGTCCAGACGCACGGCCAGCACTTTCACGCCTTTGACATCCAGGGCAGAAGCCGACAGATCGTCGCCCGCCGCGCTGGCAGCCTTGGCCTGCAACTGCTCGAGTTGCTTCTCCAGCAGACGGTTGCGCTCCAGCACAGCCGACAGCTTGTCGATCAGGTTGTCGCGGCTACCCTTGACCAGGTTGGCCGCTTCCTTGAGTTGTTCTTCAGCAGCGTTCAAGTATGCCAGCGCCGCGGCACCGGTGACCGCTTCGATACGACGCACGCCGGAAGCCACACCGCCTTCGCTGATAATCTTCAGCAGGCCGATGTCGCCAGTCCGGTTGACGTGGATACCACCGCACAGCTCGACGGAGAAATCACCGCCCATACTCAGTACGCGCACGCTGTCGCCGTATTTCTCGCCGAACAGCGCCATGGCGCCCTTCTGCTTGGCGGTTTCGATATCGGTTTCTTCGGTTTCAACTTCGGAGTTCTTGCGAATCTCGGCGTTGACGATGTCTTCCAGCGCCTTCAACTGTTCAGGCTTGATGGCTTCGAAATGGCTGAAGTCAAAGCGCAGTCGCTGACTGTCGACCAACGAGCCTTTCTGCTGAACGTGATCGCCCAATACCTGACGCAATGCCGCGTGCAGCAAGTGAGTCGCCGAGTGGTTCAACGAAGTCGCGTGACGCACTTCAGCATCAACATGCGTTTCTACCGGCGCGCCGATGGTCAGGCTGCCCGACGCCAGCACGCCGTGATGCAAGAATGCGCCGCCGGTTTTGGTGGTGTCGCGTACGTCAAAGCGTGCGTTGCCGACCTGAAGGTAACCGCAGTCGCCGATCTGACCGCCGGATTCAGCGTAGAACGGCGTCTGGTTCAGTACGACCACACCCTCTTCGCCTTCGCTGAGTACGTCGACCGACTGGCCATCTTTATAGAGACCAACGACTTTCGCCGAACCTTTAGTCGCTTCATAGCCGGTGAATTCGGTGGCCACATCAACCTTGACCAGGCTGTTGTAGTCCATGCCGAAGGAGCTGGCGGAACGGGCACGGACGCGCTGGGCTTCCATTTCGCGCTCGAAGCCTTCTTCGTCGATGGTCAGGCTGCGTTCGCGAGCGATGTCGCCGGTCAGGTCCATCGGGAAACCGTAAGTGTCGTACAACTTGAACACGACATCGCCCGGAACCACGTCACCTTTGAGATCGGCCAGATCCTGCTCGAGGATTTTCAGGCCCTGCTCCAGGGTCTTGGCGAACTGCTCTTCTTCAGCTTTCAGTACACGCTCGATGTGCGCTTGCTGGGATTTCAGCTCTGGGAAGGCTTCGCCCATCTCGGCGACCAGTGCCGCAACGATCTGATAGAAGAAGCTGCCCTTGGCGCCCAGTTTGTTGCCATGACGGCAAGCGCGACGAATGATGCGGCGCAGCACGTAGCCGCGACCTTCATTGGACGGCAGCACGCCGTCGGCAATCAGGAAACCGCACGAGCGAATGTGGTCGGCGACGACTTTCAGGGACGCCTGATTGTCGTTGGTGCAACCGATTGCCTTGGCCGATGCACTCAGCAGGCTCTGGAACAGGTCGATTTCATAGTTCGAGTGAACGTGCTGCAGCACGGCACTGATCCGCTCCAGGCCCATGCCGGTATCGACCGACGGCGCTGGCAGCGGGTGCAACACGCCATCGGCGGTGCGGTTGAACTGCATGAACACGTTGTTCCAGATTTCAATGTAACGGTCGCCGTCTTCTTCCGGCGAGCCCGGTGGGCCGCCCCAGATGTCGGCGCCGTGATCGTAGAAAATCTCGGTGCAAGGACCGCACGGGCCGGTATCGCCCATGGTCCAGAAGTTATCGGACGCGTACGGCGCGCCTTTGTTGTCGCCGATACGGACCATGCGCTCGGCCGGAACGCCGATTTCCTTGGTCCAGATGTCGTAGGCCTCATCATCGCTGGCGTAGACGGTGACCCAGAGCTTTTCTTTCGGCAGGTTCAGCCACTTGTCGGACGTCAGGAAGTTCCAGGCGTAGGTGATCGCGTCGCGCTTGAAGTAATCACCGAAGCTGAAGTTACCCAGCATTTCGAAGAATGTGTGGTGACGGGCGGTATAACCGACGTTTTCCAGGTCGTTGTGCTTGCCGCCGGCGCGCACGCATTTCTGGCTGCTGACCGCGCGGGTGTACGCGCGCTTTTCCTGGCCCAGGAAACAGTCCTTGAACTGATTCATCCCCGCGTTGGTGAACAGCAGGGTTGGGTCGTTGCCCGGAATCAAAGAGCTGGAGGCTACACGGGTGTGGCCTTGCTCTTCGAAGAAGCGAAGGAAGGCTTCACGGATTTCTGCGCTTTTCATTAGGTTCTTCCACGGAGGCTGCGGCCAAAGGCCTGTGCGAAACGTCAACAGACGAAGCGACGGCAAAGGGCCGCATTATATCGGCCCTGCGCGCGGGGTACAGCGTGTTTATACGATAGAAACGGTCAATTGGACCGCTAACGCTATCAGTTGCGCGAAAACTCGACGAATGTCGCGACGACCTGCTCGATTTGAGCGCGGCTGACGTCCATGTGCGTGACCATGCGCAGACGTCCGGCAGCGCTCAACTTGATCCCGCGTTCGGCGGCAAACGCCTTGATGGCCTCGGCTTTGTCGCCCATCTGCACGTAAACCATGTTGGTCTGCACCGGCTCGACCTCGTAACCCGCGGCTCGCAAGCCTTCGGCCAGCCACCGCGCATTGGCGTGGTCGTCAGCCAGACGCTGAATATTGTTATCAAGTGCGTACAAACCTGCCGCTGCCAGAATCCCGGCCTGGCGCATGCCGCCGCCGACCATCTTGCGCAGGCGTCGCGCCTTGCCGACCAACTCGACCGAGCCGCACAGCACCGAACCGATCGGCGCGCCCAGGCCTTTGGACAGACAGACCGAGACGGAATCGAAATACTGGGTGATCTCGCGAGCATCGACACCCAATTTGACCGCCGCGTTGTACAGCCGCGCGCCGTCCAGGTGCAGCTGCAACCCATGTTCACGGGTAAAGCTTCGAGCCCGCGCCAGATACTCCAATGGCAAAACCTTGCCTTGCATGGTGTTTTCCAGCGCCAGCAAACGGGTGCGGGCGAAGTGGAAGTCGTCCGGTTTGATCGCGGCCGCCACGTGGGCCAGGTCCAGCGAGCCATCGGCCTGCACCTCCAGCGGTTGCGGCTGAATCGAACCGAGCACCGCCGCGCCGCCACCTTCGTACTTATACGTGTGAGCCTGCTGGCCGACGATGTATTCGTCACCGCGTTCGCAGTGGGCCATCAAACCCAGCAGATTGCTCATGGTGCCCGTCGGCACAAACAGCGCTGCGGCAAAACCCAACTGATTCGCAAGCTCGGTTTCCAGTCGATTAACCGTCGGATCTTCGCCGTAAACGTCGTCACCAGTGGCCGCGCTGGCCATCGCGTCGAGCATCCCTGCGGTCGGTTGGGTGACGGTGTCGCTGCGAAGATCAATAACGCTCATGAATCTGGCCTCGGTAAGCAGGGAAAATCCCTTTCAGTCAGGAGTTACTGCGGTCATGCAGACGAATAATCAACCCTTGGGCAGGAAAAGGCTTCCTGAACCGACGAAAAAGTCGATAGCAATCATCAGATAGCAGCAATGCACAGGTGAGAAATATGTGTTAAAAACGCTTCGCCGCCAAACAATCTGGCGGCAAAACGTTCTCAGGGCGGGGTGCAACTCCCCACCGGCGGTAATTGCGCGCAATGCGCATAGCCCGCGAGCGCTTGGCGACAGGTACGGCAATGGCTGTGATGTCGGCAAGGTCAGCAGACCCGGTGTGATCCCGGGGCCGACGGTCATAGTCCGGATGAAGAGAGAACGGGATTGGCGCCGCCTAGGCTCTATACCAAAGCGCCGTCCGCAGGCATTTGTGCTTGCGTACCCTTAAATCCCATTCGATTCATATGCCCTGTTTTTTACATAAACAGGAGTCAGAACATGCAACCCACCGCAATCGATAGCAAAAGCAAAAACCATCAGGGCGAGCGCGTTGCGTTCATCCAGGCCTGCTGGCACAAGGAAATCGTCGATCAGAGCCGTAAGGGCTTTGTGGCCGAAATGATTGCTCAGGGTTATCAGGAATCGGAGATCGATTTCTTCGAAGTCGGCGGCGCCTTTGAAATTCCGCTGCACGCCAAGCTGTTGGCCAAGTCCGGTCGTTATGCAGGCATCGTCGCGGCGGGTCTGGTAGTCGACGGCGGCATCTATCGCCACGAATTCGTCGCCCAGTCGGTGATCAGCGGTTTGATGCAGGTTCAGCTGGAAACCGAAGTGCCGGTGTTCTCCGTGGTTTTGACCCCGCACCACTTCCATGCTGGCGAAGAACATCAGAAGTTCTTCTTCGAGCACTTTGTGCATAAAGGCCAGGAAGCAGCGAAAACGTGCGCGGATACGCTGCACAAGATGCGTGCGTTGCGTCGTAGTGAACACCGTGCGGTAGCCGTCTAAACGCCGAAAAACCTGTGGGAGCGAGCCTGCTCGCGAAGGCGGAATAACATTCAACGATGATGTTGTTTGTTAGTCCGCCTTCGCGAGCAGGCTCGCTCCCACTTGGATTTTATGTTCAGCCCGAGATTGGGTCAGGCAAGGTTTTCGTCGGTAGTCGGCACAATCAGGATGCCGGCGCGCAGGCCATTCTTGACCTTGGGGTTCGGGAAGATGATCCGGGCACCCTCCTCCTCAATGATCCACCGGGTCTGGGCGATGTCTTCGGCCAGCAGGTAACCCACTTCCAACTCCGAAAAGTTCTCGATGTCCGCTGGCAGGTTCAAGCGGAAGCTATCGCTGTGCTTGATGATTTCTCGTGCCACGCTAAACAGCTGCAAACCGTCCAGCGCCTCTTCGGTCTGGGCCGGCTCGTTGCCTTCGATAATCTGTTTGAGGCGGGTTTCCAGCAGATCGACGTTGACCCCATCGTTCTGCCCGAATGGTCGCGCCTTGCCCAGTTCAAGGGTAAAAGACTCGGCACCGAGTTTGTCGTAAGTGTAAGAGCTGAAAACGATGGACGGCTTGTTTTGCAGCAGCACCGCTTCCATGCCGGCAGCGCGCAGGCGCGCCAGTTCCAGACGTGAATGCTGACGGCCTTCTTTCCAGGGATACAGTGCGAACTGCTCGATTTTCGAGCCACGAATTGCCGTGTGCAGGTCATAGTGCAGACGCTCGCGGTCCGGCAGGCTGAAGAAACTCGCCGCCAGCCGCTCCAGTTCACACGCGCGCAGGGCTTCGGAGCCGCTGCTTTGTTCGTGACGGCCGTTGAACAGCCGATTGACGTCCTGCTCGACGAAACGCTCGCCTTTGCGAATCGCTTCCGGGTTGCCGAACAGAAACAGAATACGTGTACGCGGTTTCAAGTCGCCGCGGGCGATGTCATGCAACAGGCGATCAAGCAACTCGATCGGCGCTGTTTCGTTGCCGTGGATGCCGGCTGATAGCAGCAGGTCCAGGCCATTGTCGCGAGCTTCAGGTGGCCGGACTTCCAGCGCACCTTCGCTCAACCAGCGCATGCGCACGCCTTCGACAGTCAGTTGAGTCTTCTCCGCCGGTTCGCGGCCGGCGAGGGTCAGTTCAAGCAGTTTGCCGAGGGCGAGCATAGAGCGGTTTCCTTAGTGGTCGTGTGCGCAATCCGGGCCGTGCACGTGGTCTTCGTCACCGACTTCAGCCGGTTCCATTTCCAGTTGCAGACTTACCAGATTAGTCGCCAATGGGCGCAGCAGCAGGTTTGCGTATTCAGCGTCACCTTCTTCGACGTCCACGCCGATCAGCAATTGGCCGCGGCCGTCTTGCTGAATCCACAGCTCTTTGCCTTGCCACATGACCGCGACGCGGGTGCAGGAAGTTTCCAGTTGCGTGCCGTCGGTGTCTTCAAGGATCAGCTGCAGGGTATCGCTCATGTTTTTTTACGCTCTCGACGTTCAATTGATCTGGAATGGATAAACCGCGCCCAGTTTAAGGATTTGCGTCAGTTCATCCAGTGCCGTCCGGCACTCAAGCAGCAATTGCGGGTCCGCGAGATCGTTTTCGGTCATGCGGTCGCGGTAGTGCTTGTCGACCCATTCGGTCAGCGTGCCGTACAACGGTGCCGTCATGATAACCCCTGGGTTGACGGCCGCCAGTTCGGTTTCGTTGAGCGCGACGCGCAGTCGCAGGCAAGCCGGGCCGCCGCCGTTCTGCATGCTTTGCTTCAAATCGAACACTTTCACTTCGCGGATCAGGCCGCCGGAGCTGGTCAAACCCTGCAGGTATTGCCAGACGCGCTCGTTGCCACGGCATTCTTCCGGCACGATCAACAGCATCGAGCCGTCAGGACGCGTCAGCAGCTGGCTATTGAACAGGTAGGAGCGAACGGCGTCTTCCACGGTGACCGCGGAACGCGGTACGCAGATCGACTGAAATTTCCCACCGACTTTTGCGAGCTTGCTTTGCAATTCAGCGAGCATCTGCTCGGTGTCGAGGAACGCGTCCTCGTGATAGAACAGCACCTCGCCATTACCCACCGCGATCACATCATTGTGGAACACGCCCTGATCGATCACCGAAGGGTTCTGCTGAGCGTAGACCACGCCGTCATCGCTCAAGCCGTGCAGGCGGGCAACCGCCTGGGAGGCTTCGAGGGTCTGGCGGGCCGGGTATTTCTGCGGTGCCGGGTAACGGGTGTCGAACGCGCTGCGACCGAACACGAAAAACTCGACGCCTGCTTCGCCGTATTCACGGCAGAAACGGGTGTGGTTGGCTGCGCCCTCGTCCCCGAACTGCGCCACGGCCGGCAAGGCGGCGTGGTGAGCGAAGTGTTTCTGGTCAGCGAACATTGCCCCCAGTACGCGACTAGTGGTCGGGTGTTCGATGCTGCGGTGATATTTGCAGTTCAGGTTGGCCGCGGTGAAATGCACACGGCCATCCGCGGTGTCGGCGCTCGGGCTGACGGTGGCGGCGTTGGCCACCCACATGCTCGACGCTGAGCAACTGGCCACCAGCAACGGCATCGCGTCTTTAGCTGCCTGCTCGATCACCTGAGCGTCGGTGCCGCTGAACCCCAAGCGACGCAGGGCTGCCACGTCCGGGCGTTCCTGTGGCGCCAGAACACCTTGCTGAAAGCCCATTTCCATCAGCGATTTCATTTTCGCCAGGCCTTGCAGCGCGGCTTCCTTCGGGTTCGAAGACTGCTGGCTATTGCTCTGGGACGCGACGTTGCCGTAGGACAAACCGCCGTAGTTATGGGTCGGCCCCACTAGACCGTCAAAATTGACTTCATAGGATTTCATCAGCGAGGCTCCACGAGAATCTGTTGTTATGGCTTCTGTAACTATTCTTTGAGACCGAGGCGCGGCCTTCGCGAGCAGGCTCGCTCCCACAGGGAAATGCATTCCAATGTGGGAGCGAGCCTGCTCGCGAACGGGCGTTACGCCATTTTCACGCCTGGCGTAAGGGTCGCAGGCATCACCAGGCTCGGGGTTTCCAGCGATGCAACCGGGTACGCGCAGTAATCTGCCGCGTAGTAGGCGCTGGCGCGGTGGTTGCCCGAGGCGCCGACACCGCCGAATGGCGCGCTGCTCGCCGCACCGGTCAGCTGTTTGTTCCAGTTGACGATGCCCGCACGGCTTTCCAGCCAGAACTGCTGATAACGCGCTTCGGAATCCGACAGCAGACCGGCCGCCAGGCCATAGTCGGTATCGTTGGCTTCAGCGATCGCCGCCTCAAAATCAGCGTAGCGGATCACTTGCAGCAGCGGGCCGAACAGTTCTTCGTCAGGGCGATCAGCCACTGCCGTGACGTCCAGAATGCCTGGGGTCAGCAAGGCAGCTTGAGCTTGTGGTTGGGTCATTTCCAGCAGCGCGACTGCGCCGTTGCCCAGCAGATGCTCTTGCGCATCCATCAATGCTTTCGCAGCGCCGAGGGAGATCACCGAGCCCATGAACGGTGCCGGTTGCTGATCAAACGCGCCGACTTCAATCGTACGGCTGACCGCCACCAGACGCGCCAGCAGTGTGTCGCCCCAGGCGCCCTGTGGCACCAGCAAGCGGCGTGCACAGGTGCAACGCTGACCGGCAGAAATGAATGCCGACTGAATGATGGTGTAAACGGCAGCATCGAGGTCTGCGACCTGATCGACGACCAGCGGGTTGTTACCGCCCATTTCCAGCGCGAGGATCTTGTCCGGACGACCGGCAAACTGTTGATGCAGGTGATTGCCGGTGCGGCTGGAGCCGGTGAAGAACAAGCCATCAATGCCCGGGTTCGCCGCCAGGGCGATACCGGTCTCGCGAGCGCCTTGCAGCAGGTTCAACACGCCTGCCGGCAGACCGGCTTCGATCCAGCACTTGACCGTCAGTTCGGCGACTTTCGGCGTCAGTTCGCTGGGTTTGAACAGCACGCTATTACCGGCCAGCAGCGCCGGCACGATGTGACCGTTCGGCAAGTGACCAGGGAAGTTGTAAGGACCGAACACCGCCACTACGCCATGTGGCTTGTGGCGCAACACGGCGGTGGCGTCGCCCAACGGGCCGCTCTTCTCGCCGGTACGTTCGCGGTAGCTCTGCACCGAGATCGCAATCTTGTTGACCATGCTGGTGACTTCGGTCGCCGCTTCCCACAAAGGTTTGCCGGTTTCTTCACCGATGGTGCGAGCCAGTTCGTCAGCATTGTTCTTCAGCGCGGCGGCAAAGGCCTCCAGCACGGTGATGCGCTCTTCCAGGGTACGCCGGGCCCAGCCCGGGAATGCCTGGCGCGCGGCTTGCACGGCCGATTCAACCTGAGCAGTGGTAGCGCCTTCGCCGGCCCACAGCACTTGTTGGGTTACCGGGTTCAGCGACTGAAAGGCTTCACCCTGGCCAGCCAGCCATTCACCTGCGATGTATAGCGAATTCATTATTTCGACTCCCTGGCAGCGGACAACGGAACGGCGCGCACTTGATCGCCGGCGTTGAGTTGAAGACGTTTTGCGGTCAGTGGATCGACCACCAGCGTACCGGCGGCGAAACGTGCAGGAGCAGCAGTGATCCGGCAGTCTTCGCGCTTGCGGTTATGAATAAGGAACGGTGTGGCGTCGTCACCCGGCGTGCCGATGGCCAGCACCAGCGCCTGGCTGTCACGCACTGCGCGGATCTTGCCGGTTTCACACTCAACAGCAGGACCGGCGTCGAAGATGTCGACGTAGCCCTGATAGCTGAAACCTTCGCTTTTGAGCATGGCCAACGCCGGCTCGGTGTCCGGATGAACCTGGCCGATCACGTTGCGCGCATCTTCCGACAGGAAGCAGGTGTAAAGCGGGAATTTCGGCATCAGTTCGGCGATGAACGCCTTGTTGCCCACACCAGTCAGGTAGTCAGCCTGGCTGAATTCCATCTTGAAGAAATGACGCCCCAGGCTTTCCCAGAACGGCGAACGCCCCGCTTCGTCGGACATGCCGCGCATCTCGGCGATGATCTTGTTGCCGAACAGCTGCGGGAACTCGGCAATGAACAGCATCCGCGCCTTGGCCAGCATACGGCCGTTGAGGCCGGTGCGGTAGTCGGCGTGCAGGAACAGCGAGCACAGCTCGGAGTTACCGGTCAGGTCGTTGGCCAGGAACAGCGTCGGGATTTCGCGGTAGATGTTCAACTCTTGCGAAGCGCTGACCGTCAGGCCAACCCGGAAGTTATACCAAGGCTCACGCAGACCGACGGCGCCTGCGATGGCGGAAATACCCACCACGCGGCCGTCATCATCTTCGAGCACGAACAGGTAGTCTGCATCGCCCCGCCCGGCTTCGCCGCGGAAGGTCTTCTCGGCCCAGCCGACCCGATGGGCCAGACGCTCTTCATTGGCAGGCAAGGTGGTCAGGCCAGTGCCGGTGCTGCGGGCCAGGTCGATCAGAGCGGGTAAATCGCTGCTGCGTACGGGACGAACGATCATGCTATCTCCTCAAACGGGCCGCTTGCGCCACCCGTGAAACTCGCTGCTTTTTAGGCATTCTTTCCAAGCAATCTTTCCAGGCGTAGCAGCAGGCGTTAAACCGCCACCAGGCGCACGCTGGCACCTTCACCGACGCCCAAGGCTTCGGCCGCTTCGAGATCCAGGGTCACGGGTTTGCCCGGCGCGTAATCGAGCTCAAGCAAAACGGCGCGGTAATCCTGCAACTGGGCGTTGGCCACCAGGTACTGACGACCGGCGCCTTTGACCGGCTCGCCGATTTTCACCGGGACTACTCGGCTCTGGGCGATCGAACGGATCCCCGAGACACGGGCGTGCAACGTCGGCCCGCCGTCGAAAATGTCGATGTAGTGATCGGTCTCGAAGCCTTCGCGCATCAGTATGTCGAAGGTGATCTGCGCCCGCGGGTGCACCTGGCCCATCGCCTCTTGAGCGGAGTCCGGCAGCAACGGCACATAGATCGGGTAATGCGGCATCAACTCGGCCAGGAACGTCCGGCTCTTCAGACCGCACAGACGTTCGGCAGCGGCGTAGTTGAGGTCGAAGAAATTACGGCCGATGGCATCCCAGAACGGCGAATCACCGTTTTCATCGCTATAACCGACGATCTCGGTCACAACAGAATCGGCGAAACGCTCCGGATGGCTGGCCACGAACAACAAGCGGCCGCGGGAGTTGAGCTCCGACCAGGCCGAACCCACCAGTTCCGGCAGCACGTAGAAACTGGTCAGCAAACTGTTGCCGGTCAGGTCGTGGCACTGGGAGAGCACGTGGATCTTGTTATGAATCTTCAGCTCGCGGGAGGCGTGCACAAAGGTTTCATTACGGAAGCTGTAAAACGGCTCGGAATAACCGGCCGACGCAACGATGGCCGAGCAGCCCACCAGTTTGCCGGTGGCGGTGTCTTCGAGGACGAAGAAATAGCTCTCTTCACCGTTGAAGCTGACTTCGGCGGAGAACGAAGCTTCGCTTGCCGCGATTTTGTCGCTCAGGCGTTCAACGTCATCCGGCAAGGAAGTGACACCAATCGGGCTGTCCGCAGCCAGACGCTGTACCTCGCCCAGATCAGCCATTTGCGCGGGGCGCATCACCAGCATGGTGTCACTCCTTTCTCGAAAAACTCTTTGAGGGAAATAGTCCAGACAGATCACTGAGACACTGTGGGAGCGAGCCTGCTCGCGATTGCGTCCTGTCAGTCAACAAAGATGTTGGCTGTCAGGCCCTCTTCGCGAGCAGGCTCGCTCCCACATTTGGTCCGGTCTGGAACAAAAAATTGTTTCGACGCCTGAAAATCAGGCGTCGAAGGGCCTATCAGGCTTGAGTCAGTTTGGCCGCGGCGCGCTCGAAACGGTCGAGACCGGCATCGATATCGGCGTCTTCAACCACCAGGCTTGGCGCGAAACGAACCACGTCCGGGCCGGCTTGCAGAATCATCAGGCCTTCTTTTTCAGCGGCGTTGAAGATGTCCTTGGCCTTGCCTTTCCAGGCATCGTTCAGCACGCAACCGATCAACAAGCCCATACCACGGACCTGGGTGAACAGGCCGTACTTCTCGCCGATCTGTTCCAGGCGGGCCTTGAACTTGTCGTGCTTGGCGTTGACGCCGGCCAGCACTTCGGGGGTGTTAACCACGTCGATCACGGCTTCAGCGACAGCGCACGCCAGCGGATTGCCGCCGTAGGTGGTGCCGTGAGTGCCGACGACCAAGTGTTTGGCCAGGTCTTCGGTAGTCAGCATTGCGGCGATCGGGAAACCGCCGCCCAGGCTCTTGGCGGTGGTCAGGATGTCTGGAATCACGCCGTACTGCTGGTAGGCGAACAGCTTGCCCGTGCGGCCCATGCCGGTCTGCACTTCATCGAACACCAACAGCGCGTTGTGCGCGTCGCACAGATCACGGGCACCTTGCAGGTACTTGAGTTCGGCCGGGATGACCCCGCTCTCACCCTGAATCGGTTCGAGCACCACGGCACAAGTCTTGTCGGAAATAGCCGCTTTCAGAGCGGCCAGATCGTTGAACGGCACGTGGGTGATACCGGTGATTTTCGGACCGAAACCGTCGGAGTACTTCGACTGGCCACCGACGTTCACGGTGAACAAGGTACGACCGTGGAAGCTGTTGAGCGCGGCGATGATTTCGTACTTCTCGCTGCCGTAACGATCGAAACCGACGCGACGGGCCAGCTTGAAGGCGGCCTCGTTGGCTTCGGCGCCGGAGTTGCAGAAGAACGCGCGTTCGGCAAATGTGGCGTTGATCAGCTTATGGGCCAGGCGCAACGCCGGCTCATTGGTGAACACGTTGGACACGTGCCACAGCTTGTTCGCCTGCTCGGTCAAGGCACCGACCAGCGCCGGGTGCGCATGGCCCAATACGTTAACGGCAATCCCGCCGGCGAAGTCGATCAGCTCGCGGCCAGACTGGTCCCAGACGCGGGAACCGGCGCCACGCACAGGGATGAATGCGGCAGGCGCGTAGTTGGGAACCATTACCTGGTCGAAATCGGCGCGTTGTACCGCAGCGTGCTCAACGGACATCGGAGTCTCCTGATGAGGAACACTCGCCTGAAACTGGCGAGCGATGAGGGGATTGTAAGGACAGTTTTCAGCCCGGCCTTGCCGCCAAGCGACAACTTCTTATAGCGCAAACCCCGGTTTTTCCCGGGTTTACGGCAATGCGACATATAGGGTCGCAAAGGCGCAGTTTAAACCGCCGGCACAGGTTATAGGCAGGGTTGTCGAGCGGTGCGGTAAATATGTACCGCACGGAACCGATCATCGTCTGTTTTGCTGGCGGCTCATTCAAAACGCTAAGGGAATAGCGCATGAGCCGATACGAGAACGATCGCCTTTCCTCTACTGGAGGCAGTGGATCCGCTACGCAACCGGACGATCACTACCATCACCTGTTCAACAATCTGCCAGTCTGGGTATTAGAAGCATCGTCCAGTACACACCGAGCGCTCAAGAACGCCACGCTTATGACGCCGGACTGGCATGGCACCGCAACACCGCTGCAGCACCAGTCGCTGAAAAAGATCAGTCAGGAACACTGGACCCATCGAAATCGTCTGGACTCAATGCTGTCGAAGCTGCAAAGCGCACAAGCCTTTGCCGAACCGCTGCTGAGCGACGCGCTGAAAACCCGGTTTGACCTGGATCTGGATGTCAAAACCACCTTCCTGCGCCTGTACATCCCTCAAACCGTACCGCTTTTCGGAATCAAGACTGGCGCCGCGCGCACCTGGACCGTGTCGATGCTCGACGCCGTCCTGCATAACTTTCAGCAATCGGAAACAGCGGCAGGGGCTTACGAGTCAGCCTCGACGTTCATCACCAAACCTTCGCCCACAGGGCAGTTCGATACGCTGCCGACGGTCAAGCAAAAGCTCACTGTCCCGGCCTTTACCCGGCTATGCCGGGAACTGGATATCGGCGCGCGGTACAACGCTTACCTCAAAGACCATCTGGGGCTGTCCAACCCGGTGGCCGGTGCGGTGTTGAAATCGAAGGTGATCGGCTCGCACAAAACAGCACTCAAATCTGCGCTGCAGATGGCGCAAATCCGAAAGGATATTCCAGCGGATGCCCATCTCTCGATCCTGCGCATTCTGGAGGGGCGTTCGGGTGCTCGACTGGATGGGCAGCCGCTGTATGGTCACGACCTGACAATGATGTCCTCCTCGCTGACCGGCATTGTCATTTTCTCGGCGAGCCTGGAACGCGCATGCACAGCAACACGGATCATTGCCTACATTCCCGATGATCCAGAGCATCCTCTCAAGGAATACCCGAACACGTTGGCGTTTATGGCCGAGCTGACCCGCAAACTGCGCTCGCCCGCTTATCAAACGTTCTTCAGTCGCTTCGTCGACCACAAGGAAAGAGGACATTTTTTCGCGGATATCAACCGTCGCCTCCAGAGCGTGACCTGGCATCAACACCGACAGGGCGACCCACTGCCGAGCTGGCGCGAAACGCCCATCGACAAGCCTGACTTGCGGTTTTCGGCGATCCCGTTCAGAGCGGACCTGTGGAACCATCTCTATCAGCGACAGCTGAACAAGATCCTCAACGATGCAAGCACGCTCGCCGTCTCCACCGCCACGGCCGACAGCAACGCGCGATGGGCATTATGGAATGCCTTCAGCAAAGTGGCCTCGACAATCCTTGAAATCGCGACGTTTGTTGCGTTGCCTTTCGTCCCGTTTCTCGGCGAATTGATGCTGGGCTACATGGCCTACCAGTTACTCGACGAAACCTTCGAAGGCATAGTGGACCTGGCTGAAGGGCTGAAAACAGAAGCGTTCGGGCATCTGATGACGTTCGTCGAAACGGTGGTTCAGGTGGGGACATTTGCGGTGGGCGGTGCCATCGCTGCCCGGACCCTCAGCCGTTTGCTCTCGCGTGAAGCTATTGCGCTTGTCGACCCACTCAAACCCGTCACAACGCCCGAAGGAAAAACCCGCTACTGGAAGCCGGATCTCAAGCCTTACGAACAAGCACTCACTTTGCCCGAAGGAGCAAAACCCGATCATCACGGCCTCTATCAATACGAGGGCAAGGCGCTGCTGCTACTGGAGGGAAAACTGTATGCCGTGAAGCCCGACCGCGTGCCAGGCACGTTTCAGATTGAGCATCCGAACCGAACTGATGCTTATCAGCCACCTCTGCTGCATAACAACCACGGCGCCTGGCACACAGAACTGGAGCAACCGCTGAACTGGGACCGGGAAAAGGTCATGCGTCGCCTCGGCCATAGCGTCGAGTCGTTCACCAGTGCCGAGCGCGAACAGATCCTGCGAGTCAGCGGTTACCACGACAACGTAGTGCGCGAAATGCATGTCGAACGTTATCGCCCGCCTTCGCTGCTGACAGACACGATCAAGCGCTTCAGGATCAACCGGGACATCGAAACCTTTATCGAACAGATCGGCAGCGACCAACCCGAGCGCTATCGGAAGGCCGATGTGACCCTGCAACACCAACTGCTGACCGGCTTCGATTCATGGCCTGTCGACACGCCAATGCCGGCACCGGAAACACAAACGCGAGCCTTCAGAAAACTAACAGCCGAACTCGCCCGAAAGCACCACCAATCGCTGTTCGAGACACGCTACCGCGCACAGGAAAAAACCGATGATCCGCACCTTCAGCGATTGCTCGACGACGTAAATGGATTGCCGACCGATGTCGCGCAAGAGCTGGTGAGCAATGCCACCGGGACCGAGTTACGCCATCTGCACAACGGTCGCACGCCCCCACGGCTCAAGGAGGCAGCACTAAAAGCCATGGAGGCCGTACGCGCAACCCGAGCCTGTGAAGGCCTTTATTCCGACGTTTTGGACAACACCAACACCCATCGATTGGCCTTGCATAGCCTGAGTTCGCTGCCCGGCTTTCCCGCCGAACTGCGTATTGAAGTGAGGGATTACACCCATGACGGACTTGTCCGCGACAGCATTGGCCAGGCCGATGCACCGATCGTGAAAACACTGGTGCGCGCCGAAGACGGCACTTACCAGGTTTATCAAGACCGCGAATCGGTGCCCGGTGATTTTTATCAGGGACTTTTTCAGGCGCTGCCGCAAGCACAGCGCAATGCGTTGAGCCCATCGATCGCAAATGCTCAGTCACTCAAACTACGTATCGCCGAACATGCATTGAATCAACCGGTACTCCGCAAGCTGTTCGCAAAAAATCCCAATCGAAAACCGTTTTACGATCCGACGACCATGCGCTTGCCTGGCGGCTCAAATGGATACCAGCGCAGCCCCTCCCCGACGCCATCCCTCAACGACCGTGTTCGCGAGGTTTACCCCAGCCTTTCCGAGGAGGAACTCCAGTCTGTTGTTCAACAGTTACAAACGCATCCCGATGGCGCGCGCATGGCGCTCTCACGCCTGTCCAGCGAACTCTCGCGACTGAGTCAGGACCTGAACACCTGGATAAATGACTCGCCCACTGTTCACCCGCAAACCCGAGCCCCTTTGAACGAATTGGAACGACAGGCCGCTCAACACAATCGCAGGCTCCTGGCCCAGGAAATCCAGCGCAGTTGGCGCCGACAATCAGAGCGGGACGCCGATGGCCCGGATGACACGCCGCGCTATGCGCTCAGATTTTCCGAGCCGATTCTTGGCGATCTACCCACGCTGACGGCCGATTTCCCCCATGTGTCATTGCTGTCCCTTGAAGGCAGTCATGCTGTGCAGGGTGTTACTGAGTTCCTGCAGCGCTTCAATGGTTTGCGCCGCCTCGAATTAAAACGCTTTTTCCTGACCTCCCTCCCCGAGGCCATTCCTCGAATGACGGACCTCGATGCGCTGGTGTTAAGCGATTGCGGAATCAGGTTCGATGCAGCCAACTGGTCGAAGCTGTCTTCATTGAACAAACTGGTCATGCTGGATCTGTACCAGAACCCGTTCACTATGGTGCCCAGTGTCGAATCCATGCCTGAGCTTGTTCACCTGGACCTGAGCCGTACCGGCCTGACCGACATTCCCGACAGCGTAGTTCGCCACCCCAAACTTGATACCGCCAAGCTGCTACACAACAGGATCAGTGAGCTGCCTTCGCAATTGTTCGAAAGCCCGGTGTACACCAAACAAGCAATACACCTGACGCACAATCCGCTTTCGGATAACGCCCGACAACTGATCAAGCATCACTACTTCGACAGCTCATACGATTTGGGTATCTACGCCCCAGAGGCGGACATCAACCGAGTCAGGGCGCTGTACCCGAACCTGGAGGTCGAACAGGCGAGCGAGTTTGTCTATGAACTGGCAGGCACACTGGCAGACGGCCGGATCGAGCTGACAAACCTTGAAGCAGAGTTGACACAACTGAGCAACGACTTGGCGGTATGGACCGCCGACCTTCCGGCCCAACACCCGTTGACGGGCGAACCGTTCACCGCCCAACAACAGCTTGTGGAACACATGAACCGCGACCAGTTCAAACAGACACTGGAGCAGTGCTGGCGGCATGAAAGCGAACTGGATGATTTCAATGAGGCGCTGGAGCCCACCTATGAACTCGTTTTCGACTCCTGCATCAACGGCGACTTGCCTACCCTGAACGCCGACTTCAGTCATGTGACATCGCTGGAGTTACGCAGCGCCGACGGAGTGACCCGCACCGGGCATTTTCTGGAGTCTTTCCCCAACCTCAAACGTCTCAAACTGCGCGACTGTAATCTGGGCAACATTCCCGATGCGGTGTTCAAGATGGGTCAACTGCGGTCGCTGTCGCTCCCTAAATGCCGCGTCGCACTGTCAATGGAATCGGCAAGTGCGCTGGCGGGAATGGAACAGCTCGACTATCTCGATCTGGCCCGCAACCCCCTGGGGCAAACGCCTGACCTGAGTCAGATGATGGAGCTCACGACCGTACTGCTGAATGACACCGGTATCACCGAAATACCGCACGGCCTGCTGCAAATGACAGCGCTGGACTGGGCCGACCTCAGTGGCAACGCCATCACCGAAGTCCCCAGCGACGTGTTGGAACTGCCGGTGGAAATCGCTGAAAACATCAGTTTTCGAGGTAATCGGTTTTCCGGGGAGAGCCTGCTACGGCTGATCGGTTACTTCGAACGGACGGGTATGGACTTTGGCGTGGAAGAGGTGATCAATCGAGGAGAGATGGAGATCTCGACTTCTGAAGGCTCCGAAATAGAGGAGTAAATCAGCCTCAGCAGGTGACGTGATTGCTCTGTCACCCACGCTCCGATGGCACCGACGACAATTCGAACGGGCTGCTGCTGCGCCGCTGGTTGCGATCTTCCCGCGGCGTGGCACCGAAGAAGTTGCGGTAAGCGCTGGAGAAATGCGGCCCCGAGGAGAAGCCACACGACAGGCCGATCTGGATGATCGACTTGCTGGTTTGCATCAACATTTGCCGGGCCTTGTTCAGGCGCAGTTCCAGGTAGTACTGGCTCGGCACGCGGTTGAGGTATTGCTTGAAGATCCGCTCAAGCTGCCGACGGGACACGCACACATGCTGGGCGATTTCGTCAGTGGTCAACGGCTCTTCGATGTTGGCTTCCATCAGCAACACCGCTTGGGTGAGCTTCGGATGGCTGGAGCCGAGACGGTTCTGCAGCGGGATGCGTTGGCGCTCGCCGCCTTCGCGGATGCGCTCCACCACCAATTCTTCCGACACCGCACCGGCCAGTTCGGCGCCGTGGTCGCGGGCCAGCACGGCCAGCAGCAAGTCGAGTACCGACAGGCCGCCGCACGCGGTCAGACGATCGCGATCCCAATCGAACAGATGGCTGGTAGCAATGACTTTCGGGAAGCGTTCGGTGAAATCGTCCTGCCAGCGCCAATGCACGGCAGCGCGATAACCGTCGAGCAAACCCAGTTGCGCTAGCGGGTAAACACCGGCCGACAAACCACCGATCACACAGCCAGCACGCACCAGTTGTTTCAGCGAACTACTGAGTGCCGGCGCGAGTGTGGTCGGCGGCTCATCGGCGAGCAGGAACAGTTTTTGAAAGTTCTCGAGCTTGCCGGCCCACGGCTCACCCGGTAATTGCCAGGCGCCTTCGGTCGGCGGTTCGGCCTGCAAAAACGACAGCTCGTAGACAACGTCCGGATGCACACGCTGGGCAACACGCAAGGCCTCCTCAGCCAGCGCAAGCGTCAGTGCTTTAGTGCTGGGCCAAATCAGGAAACCAATTCGATGGGCAGTCATGGCGGGCAATCCGAAACGAAAACAGTGATGAAGGCATGGGCCAATGCTAGCCCGTAAATGAACGCAAATCTCGAAACCAACAACGATCAAATGTGGGAGCGGGCTTGTCGCCCCCCCCTGTAGGAGCTGTCGAGTAAAACGAGGCTGCGATCTTTTGATTTGAACAATCAAGATCAAAAGATCGCAGCCTTCGGCAGCTCCTACAGGGGATCGGGGTCAGCCTTTATATTGCGAAGCATGCACTATCCCGGTGCGCAACGGGAGTTCGGTTTACTTCAGACTACCCGACAGGAATTGCTGCAAACGTTCGGACTGTGGATTGACCAGCACCTCACGCGGGTTGCCGCTTTCTTCGACAACACCTTTGTGCAGGAACACCAGCTGGTTCGACACTTCACGGGCGAAGCCCATTTCGTGCGTTACCACCACCATGGTCCGGCCTTCCAGTGCCAGGGCCTGCATGACTTTCAGCACGTCGCCAACCAGTTCCGGGTCGAGCGCCGACGTCGGTTCGTCGAACAGCATTACCTCAGGTTCCATCGCCAACGCACGGGCAATCGCCACACGCTGCTGTTCGCCGCCGGACATGTGGCCCGGGTAAGCATCTTTACGATGCGCCACACCGACCTTGTTCAGGTAGTGCTCGGCCTTCTCGCGGGCTTCGGCCTTGGACATGCCGAGCACGTGGACCGGCGCTTCCATGATGTTTTCCAGCGCGGTCATGTGCGACCACAGGTTGAAATGCTGGAACACCATCGACAGGCGCGAACGCATGCGTTGCAGCTGTTTCGGGTCGGCTGCCTTCAGCGCGCCGTCCTTGTTGGCAACCAGTTTCAGCTCTTCGTTGTTGAGCAGAATCCTGCCCGCGTGCGGCTGCTCCAGCAGGTTGATGCAACGCAGGAAAGTACTTTTGCCGGAGCCACTGGAGCCGATGATGCTGATCACATCGCCAGCCGCCGCTTTCAGGGACACGCCCTTGAGCACTTCGTGACTGCCATAGCGTTTATGCAGGTCTTGGACTTCAAGTTTGTACATGCGGTCGGTTCTCACAAAAACAGTCAGTCAGTCGTTGAGCAAGCGCCCGTGACGCAGCGCTTCGCGCCCCGCCACCTTGGCCAGCCAGAAACCGGGTTGGGCATAACGCAGCCGTTCAATGGCAAACAGCACCCCGGACGTACCAGCACACACCGTGCTGACCCGATCCGATAACGGATCGATCACTTCGAAAATCTCATCGCCGGCTTCAATCCACTCACCGGGTTTACGCAAGAAACTGATCACGCCAGGATGCGGCGCGAACAGCAATTCAGTGCCTTCGAACGGCATGCCTTCGCAAGCATCTTGCGCAGGTTTTGGCCATTCGCCGCTGATCAGGCCTTGCTCGGCCAGGAACGCCAGAATGCCTTCCGCGTAAGCGCAGGCTTCAGCGCGACCGGTATCGGCCTGACCACCTAATTCAATGGTAGTCGCCAGGCAGGCCAGGGGAATCTGCGCATCAGGAAACAGACGCGACAGACGCAACCACGGCAGCGAGCACGCTTCGTCAAACGAACTGCCGCCAGAATCTTCCGCCAGCAGCCCCACCTTTACGTTCAGGTGCGCGGCCAACGAACGCCATTGCGGCCAGTGTTGCGGCAAGGCGTACATGTGCAGCGCCGCTTCGGCATCGCAATGCAGATCCAGCACCACGTCAGCAGTGCAGGCATGGCTCAGCAAAATGCGCTGCATGCCTTGCAACTGACTTGTAGCTTGCGGCAATGCGGCGAGCACATCACTCATGGTCTGACGGATCAGCTGAATATTGGCGTGCGGATCATCACCCAGGTGCCCTTCCAGCTCGGCGGCCACTGGCGCGCTCAGCTCGACGAAATCCCGGTTGAAGTTCTTGCCGCTGCCCGCCTCAAAACGCCCTTGATGATTGCCCTGAAGCAGTTGGCCGAGGCCCAGTGGATTGGCCACCGGCACCAGCTCGATCACACCGTTGAGCAAGCCTTGGGCTTCAAGTTCGGTCAGGCGCTTTTTCAGCTCCCAAGCCGTACGCATGCCCGGCAATTCATCGGCGTGCAGGCTGGCCTGGATGTAAGCCTTGCGCTCGCCACTGCCGAAGCGGAACACCGAAATCTGGCGTTCGCTGCCCAAGTGGCTCCACGGCAATGAATGATCGATGCGTTCCATATCAGTGCTTCCGCGGGGCCAGATAGCCCAGCCAGCGGCGCTCGGCCAGTTTGAACATCCGCACCAGAATGAAGGTCAGGCACAGGTAGAACACGCCGGCGGTGATGTAGGCTTCGAACGGCAGGTAGAACTGAGCGTTGACCGTGCGCGCGGCACCGGTGATGTCGATCAGGGTCACGATGGACGCCAGACTGGTGGTCTGCAGCATCATGATCACTTCGTTGCTGTACTGCGGCAGCGCCCGGCGCAGGGCCGATGGCAGCAGGATGCGCTTGTACAGTTTGAAGCGCGACATGCCCATGGCCTTGGCCGCTTCGATCTCACCGTTCGGCGTGGCACGCAAGCTACCGGCGATGATTTCAGCGGTGTAGGCGCTGGTGTTGATCGCGAAGGCCAGGCACGCACAGAACGTCGCGCTGGACAGCCACGGCCAGAGGAAGCTTTCACGTACCGCTTCGAACTGCGCCAGACCGTAGTAGATCAAGAACAGCTGCACCAGCATCGGCGTGCCGCGGATCACGTAGGTGTAGAGCCAGGCGCTCATGTTGACGGCCGCGTTTTTCGAGACGCGCATCAAGCCCAGCGGCAACGCGCACAGCAGGCCGAAAAACAGCGACAGCGCGAGCAATTTGAGGGTGGTCACCAGGCCGCCGAAGTACAGCGGCAGGGCCTCCCAAATGACGTTGTAGTCGAAGATCATAGATCAGCCGCCCTTACGCCTACCGAGTAGCGCTTCTCAAGGTGACGCAATGCCAGCAACGAGACGCTGGTGATCACCAGGTACATTGCCGCCACTGCGAGGAAGAAGGTGAAAGGCTCGCGGGTGGCATCTGCCGCCTGCTTGGCCTTGAACATCATGTCTTGCAGCCCCACCACCGAAATCAGCGCGGTGGCCTTGGTCAGTACCAGCCAGTTGTTGGTGAAACCCGGAATCGCCAGGCGAATCATCTGTGGTACCAGCACCCGGAAGAACACCTGAAAACTGCTCATGCCGTACGCCATGCCGGCTTCTGCCTGACCTTTGGGAATCGCCATGAAGGCACCACGGAAGGTTTCCGACAGGTACGCACCGAAGATGAAGCCCAGGGTGCCGATACCAGCGGCCAACGGATTGAGGTCGATGTAGTCGTCAAAACCGAGCATCGGCGCGACGCGGTTGAGCAGGTCCTGACCACCGTAGAAAATCAGCAGGATCAGCACCAGGTCGGGAATCCCGCGGACCACCGTGGAATACAGGTCGCCCAGCCAGGCCAGCCAGCGAATCGGGGACAGACGCAGCGCAACGCCGATCAGACCCAGAACAATGGCCAAGACCATGGACGACAAGGCGAGCTGAAGCGTCAGCCATGCGCCATCGAGGATGACAGCCCCGTAGCCTTTCAACATGATTCAGGTCCTCGAAAAGGGGGATGAAAAAATGGCGCAAACCTCAGAGATCCTGTTGCTTGCGCCATTTCGGACTTGTCGCCGGGACGTGTTACTTGCCGTAGATATCGAAGGCGAAGTACTTGTCCTGGATTTGCTTGTACTTGCCGTTCTCACGAATGGCGGTGATCGCGGTGTTGATCTTGTCTTTCAGCGCGTCACCCTTGCGAACCGCGATACCTACGCCGTCGCCGAAGTATTTGACGTCGGTGAACGCAGGGCCAACGAAGGCGAAACCTTTGCCAGCATCGGTTTTCAGGAAACCGTCATCCAGCAGCGTAGCGTCTGCCACGGTGCCGTCGAGGCGGCCAGCAGCCACGTCGAGGTAAATTTCGTTCTGCGAACCGTAAGGCTTGATCTCGGCACCCAGCGGGGCCAGGACTTCACGGGCGAAGCGCTCGTGGATCGAACCACGTTGCACGCCGATGTTCTTGCCCTTGAGCTCAGCCAGGCTGTCGCTGACTGGAGTGCCGGCCTTCATGACCAGGCGAGCCGGGGTGTTGTAGTACTTGTTGGTGAAGTCCACGGACTTCTTGCGGTCTTCAGTGATCGACATGGACGACAGGATCGCGTCGATCTTGCGCACTTTGAGTGCCGGGATCAGACCGTCGAACTCTTGCTCGACCCAAACGCACTTGACCTTCATCTCTTCGCACAGAGCGTTGCCGATGTCGTAGTCGAAACCAACGATGCTGCCGTCCGGCGCTTTGGAAGCAAACGGAGGGTAAGCCGCTTCGATACCAATTTTCAGAGGCTTTTCATCGGCGAAAGTCGGCAGGGACAGCACGGACAGTGCCAGGGCGCCAAGCAGCACGAGTTTCTTCATCTTGGGACTCCATCGGTAAAGGGCTAAAACGGCAGAGTGAGCGATAGCCCAATATGCGAATGAGTGGAACCGCAAAGCGGTGCTGCGTCGTATGAATCGCGCGTTTTTTTCAACGCGAGCAACAACGAGCGAGTGATCGGCATTCTAACGACAGGCCCGAAGCCGATATTTCTTCAATGCGACAACTAATTACAGAAGCACCGAGAAAGCCGCTTGGGCGCGTTGACAGCCTTGCAAATTCATGCAAGAGCAAAAGACAGTGAACCGATCTATGCTGCAAATTGCGGGCCTATTATTGGCAAAGCCTTCTAATCCGGCAAGCATAGCGTTGTGTCTTATTTTTATGGGGGTTGGTGCGGCCCGATGATGGGGCTTTGCGTTTCCCAATGCCCCGTATGGGAGCGAGCGGTTACACATTCAGTTACTTGAAGGCTTGCAGGTAACAGTGGGAAATCACCTACAGACGAAGCCGATAATTATTGGCCGTTGTTGATGTGGTGTCTGACAGATCGCCATCGCGAGCAAGCTCGCTCCCACAGTTGATCTCCAGTGAGCATAAGATTTGTGCCAGGCGCAGATCCCCTGTGGGAGCGAGCTTGCTCGCGAAGAGGCCCGAACTGCCGACACAAAAACATCAGGCAATAAAAAGCCCCGCCAGACGCAATGCCGGGCGGGGCTTTGGTGACTCAAGAACCGCTTAAGCGACGTTCATGATCTTGTGCTCATCAATCAAATGCTGCACCACACCCGGATCGGCCAGAGTGGAGATATCCCCCAACCCATCGTATTCGGCCGTAGCAATCTTACGCAGGATGCGGCGCATGATTTTGCCCGAACGGGTTTTCGGCAGACCCGGCGCCCACTGGATGACATCCGGCGAAGCAATCGGACCGATCTCCTTACGGACCCAGTTTTTCAGTTCCAGACGCAGTTGCTCGCTCGGCTCTTCGCCACCGATCAACGTGACATAGACATAAATGCCCTGCCCTTTGATGTCGTGCGGCACACCGACCACGGCCGCTTCGGCGACTTTCGGGTGAGCGACCATCGCGCTTTCGATCTCGGCGGTCCCCATGCGGTGGCCGGACACGTTGAGCACGTCATCCACGCGACCGGTAATCCAGTAGTAACCGTCTTCGTCACGACGCGCACCGTCACCGGTGAAGTACATGCCGCGGAACGTCTTGAAGTAGGTATCGACGAAGCGGTCATGGTCGCCATATAGCGTGCGCGCCTGGCCTGGCCACGAATCAAGAATCACCAGGTTGCCCTCGGCAACGCCTTCGATGATGTTGCCCAGGTTATCCACCAACGCCGGCACCACGCCGAAGAACGGACGTGCCGCAGAACCCGGCTTGAGCGCGTGCGCACCCGGCAGCGGGCTCATCAGGGTCGCGCCGGTTTCGGTCTGCCACCAGGTGTCGACGATCGGGCAACGGGACTGGCCGACGTTCTTGTAGTACCAATCCCACGCTTCCGGGTTGATCGGCTCACCGACCGAACCCAACAGACGCAGGCTGCTGCCATCGGCGCCTTCAACGGCGGCTTTGCCGGACGCCATCATCGCGCGGATGGCGGTAGGGGCGGTGTAGAGAATGTTGACCTTATGCTTGTCGACGATTTTCGCCACCCGGGTGATGTCCGGGTAGTTCGGCACGCCTTCGAACAGCAAAGTGGTCGCGCCATTGGCCAGCGGGCCATAGACAATATAGGTGTGGCCAGTGACCCAACCGACGTCAGCGGTGCACCAGTAGACTTCGCCCGGACGGTAGTCGAACACGCGTTCGTGGGTCATCGCCGCGTACAACAGATAGCCGCCAGTGGTGTGCTGTACACCCTTCGGCTTACCGGTCGAACCGGAGGTATAAAGGATGAACAGCGCTTCTTCAGCACCCATTTCTTTCGGCGCGCACACAGTGCCTGCCACTTTCATCAGGTCTTCGTACCAGATGTCGCGATGCTGGTTCCACTTGATGTTGCCACCGGTGCGCTTGCACACGATGACTTTCTGGATGCTGCTGGTTTCCGGGTTGGTCAGCGCGTCGTCGACGTTGGTCTTGAGCGGGATCTTCTTGCCGGCACGAACACCTTCGTCGGCCGTGATCACCACTTTGGATTTGCAGTCGATGATCCGACCCGCCAGGGCTTCCGGCGAGAAACCACCGAACACTACCGAGTGAATTGCGCCGATCCGGGTACACGCCAGCATGGCGACCACGGCTTCGGGGATCATCGGCATATAGATAGTCACCACGTCGCCGCGGTGCACATCCTGGCCACGCAGGGCATTGGCGAACTTGCAGACTTGTTCGTGCAGCTCGCGGTAGGTGATGTTGCGGCTTTCGGCAGGGTCATCCCCTTCCCAAATAATCGCGATTTGATCGCCGCGCTCGGCCAGATGACGGTCGAGGCAGTTGTAGGAAACGTTCAGGGTGCCGTCGGCGAACCATTTGATGTCGACATGGTGATCGTCGAAGGAAGTCTGTTTCACCGTGGTGAAAGGCTTGATCCAGTCGAGGCGCTTGGCTTGCTCGCGCCAGAAGCCGTCCGGGTTAACGACGGACTGCTGGTACATGGCCTTGTAGGTCGCCTCATCAGTCAGCGTGTTGGCCGCAACCTCGGGACGAACGGGATACAGAGAAGCCGCACTCATCTTTGTTACCTCGGTGGAATAGTTGTTTTTGTATGACCCAGTTGTAGCCGGGCCGGGCCTATAGAACCATTCGACGATGGTAGTAACAAGCCCCTACAAAATGTGGCTATACCTCGTCGACACGCTCAAGCCCGGCTATCCAGGGCCCCTGTAGGAGCTGCCGAAGGCTGCGATCTTTTGATCCTCAACGGCCGCCAAGATCAAAAGATCGCAGCCTGCGGCAGCTCCTACAGGGATTGTTACGAAATTCGCCAAAGGTGTTTATCAAAAGCACGCCTATATGAATGTAAACCCCACGCCTAAAATCAGCCTCGCCAACCAGGCAACGTGATTAACCCAGTTGCAGCCCCCACGAAGGCAGTTAATCCAAAACCAGTACTTAAGTTCTACACGCAACCCCAAAAAGGTTGCGTGACCCCACTCGACCTCTAAAAGGTAAATCTGAAATGAAAGCTTTATTAGTTCTGGCCCTCAGCAGCCTGTGCGCAACCGCCATGGCAGACGAGGTCCCGACTGATGTCGCACAGCAGCAACCCGCCGTTGAGGAATACACTTACTCCACTCACCTGGACATCGCCAAAGTTATCTCCATGAGCGAAATCCCGAATGTGTGTGAAGTTGTTCCAGCCACAATGGAATACGACGACTCCAAAGGCCAACGCCACATTCTTCGTTACAGCGTCATGGGTAACGGCTGCTCTAACGGCTAATCACCCGCTCTCACCCTCCCAAGGTTCGACCCACCCGCCCGCTATTTAAGGCAGATGAAGCGCCGAACCTTATATATCGACTTATACGATTTATTTAAGCGTTTATTTGCGCTTTTTAATCGAATTAGTTGGCGTAGTATCAATTCCACACCAAGGCACAAGACGCCAACGAACCTGGAGCCACTACCATGAAAACCAAACTGATCCTCGCCCTGACCCTCTCCGTCCTGGCCGCTAACACCTTCGCCGCTGACGGCAACGACCGCACTGGCTCGGCTACTTACACCACACAAGCAGCTGTCGCTTCTGACGGTTACGACCATACCGGTTCGGCGTCTTTCGCCTCCGATGGCTCCGACCACACGGGCGCTGCCAAACTCGCCTCTGACGGTTTTGATCACACCGGCGCTGCCAAACTGGCTGCCGATGGCGCAGATCACGTGGGTGCCGCTCGCTTCAGCTGATCATGTAGCGTGACGTTACAGCCCGACTTCGGTCGGGCTTAGTTGTGTCTGTGGCCTTCGAAAACCGACTCAAAACACAACATGTAGTGAAAAAGGCAATTTTTTGGCTGTTTTTTGAACAAAAAAATTGCCCGCTAAAATTTATGAAAAAAAATCTGCACCCGCGACATCCAGCCAAAGCCCTGTAAACCCTCGCTCCGACCGAAAAACACTCCTTCTCGTGCGCTCCATGCGCGGATTCGCCCCACCACGACCGCAAAAATTTCCCTATAATGCCGCCTTAAACGGGCCTGCAATATTCCCTTACAGGGATAACAGCCAGTCTGAAGCCCACGCCGAAGTCCTCACCGATTTCAGCGCCCGTCAGAGGCTCTCGGAACCCCGTACAAAATTATGTTTATTTGCCTGCGTGTACCGCTGCAAAAAACGCTATCCAACGCGGCCAGTACGGTCGTGTGAAAAACAACCAATCAGTTTTCACACGGGCAAATGGCCCTCACGCAGGAGACGACACGTCATGCTGAGCTGGGACGAATTCGACAAAGAAGACAGCGGCGAAACCGTTGTAAAAGGCGCCAACGCTGGCCACGCAACTGAAGCCAACATGGACCGCCTCGACACCGCTGGTGGCGTCGCGGCTCAAGAAGCCCGCGCTGTAACCGCGTCCGACTCCGCCGCAATCGCCCGTGCAAAAGCTGCCTTGGACAACCTCGACATCGCCGAAGGCCTCGCCGAACTCGAAGGCGCCTCCGCCCGTGTGGCTGTCGACGAAAAGCGCATGATCAACTGCCGCGCCGACCTCAACCAGCTCGTCCCGTTCAAGTACGACTGGGCCTGGCAGAAGTACCTGGACGGTTGCGCAAACCACTGGATGCCGCAAGAAGTCAACATGACCGCCGACATCGCCCTCTGGAAAGACCCGGAAGGCCTGACCGACGACGAGCGCCGCATCGTCATGCGCAACCTCGGCTTCTTCTCCACCGCCGACTCCCTGGTTGCCAACAACCTGGTGCTGGCCGTGTACCGCCTGATCACCAACCCGGAATGCCGCCAGTACATCCTGCGCCAGGCGTTCGAAGAGGCGATCCACACCCACGCCTACCAGTACTGCATCGAATCGTTGGCCATGGATGAAGGCGAGATCTTCAACATGTACCACGAGATCCCATCGGTCGCGAAAAAAGCCACCTGGGGCCTCAAATACACCCGTTCGATCTCCGATCCGAAGTTCGAAACCGGCACCGTCGAAACCGACAAAGAATTGCTGCGCAACTTGATCGCCTACTACTGCGTTCTGGAAGGCATCTTCTTCTACTGCGGCTTCACCCAGATCCTCTCCATGGGCCGCCGCAACAAAATGACCGGCGTCGCCGAGCAGTTCCAATACATCCTGCGCGACGAATCCATGCACCTGAACTTCGGCATCGACGTGATCAACCAGATCAAAATCGAAAACCCGCACCTGTGGGATGCTGAAATGAAGGAAGAAGCTTCGCAGATGATTCTGCAAGGCACTCAGCTGGAAATCGAATACGCGCGTGACACCATGCCTCGCGGCGTGTTGGGCATGAACGCGGCGATGATGGAGGACTACCTGAAGTTCATCGCTAACCGTCGTTTGTCGCAGATTGGGTTGAAGGAAGAGTACCCAGGGACAACTAACCCGTTCCCTTGGATGAGCGAGATTATGGACTTGAAGAAAGAGAAGAATTTCTTTGAGACTCGGGTTATTGAGTATCAGACTGGTGGGGCGTTGAGCTGGGATTGATTCCTGGAGCTCGCCGCGATTTGACGATTGCGCTCTGAATCGAAAAATCGAAAAGCAAAAGCCCCGATCTGATCGGGGCTTTTTATTGGGGAATGAAAAACTTTTTTCCTTCCCTACGCTACGACGCTAAAACTCCTACAGCACTTACAGCTCCGTCCGCATTGATGCCCATTCAAAGCACCTCTAAGCTCCATTGAAGGTGCCTAAGAAACGCCCAACGTAGAAGCTTGGCCAATCACACAGATGCACAATTCACCTTTTTGGTGATTTGTTGTTCGGATGTGTGAAGGCTTTGTTCGTTGGGATTTTTTAAGTCCACTCTACGTTGGGGTCAGGCCCTCCTAAATCTAAACGTAGAGGTAATGGATATGCCTGAACACGATCTACCCCGCACTCTCGCCATTCTGGAGATCAGTCATGACTGATCCCTTCTCTGTAACAATCTTCACTCGCCACAACCTTGCCCTACATGCCCTCCTACTAGAAAACCAGCCATGGTTCTGCGCCCGCGGTCTAGGTCGCTTAATGGGCTTCCATCTGAATGATCGTGTGGTCAGCAAACTGGACGAGGATCAGAGACATACGTTGTTGATTGAGTACCACGGCCAACCGGAGAAGCGGTTGATGATCAGCGAGTCCGGTGCGTATGCGTTGCTGGTATATCACTACGCGCCGGGGCATCGGTTGTTGCGTGAATGGCTGACTCATCAGGTGGTTCCTGCCTTGCGTGATGCGACGCCGTCGAAGAACACGGATCGGCCGATGTTGAGTTTGTTGGATTGGCCGGAGATGTCGTTGAGTCTGTTGCATTGGCAGGATGAAGGCTGGATTCGGCTGCGGGACATGCCTTATCTGTTGCTCAATCGCACGCGGCGGCGGGTGCCGGTGGTTAAGCCTTGGTGGCGGAAGGTTGTGGAGGTGTTTCAGTCGTCAAAGCATTCGGTGGGTTAGTGCGGTGGTCCCCTTGTAGGATCGATTGAGCGATGCATCTGACTTTTCTGTAGGAATTTTCGTAGACAGTCGTAATAGCCACTCAGTATCGTCCGAGGGTTTTCAACCCTCGGCGATTGTATGGACACTGAAAAGAGCAATAGCGATTGGAGTGACGTGGAGATTCAGGCTGCGGTCGATGCCTATCTCAGCATGTTGTCCCGCGAACAGAGCGGTCAGAAAGTCGTTAAGACTGAGGAAAATCGCATCCTGCGTGAGGGAGCCTTAGCCGGTAGGACTAAAGGATCTGTTGAGTTTCGGATGCAAAACATCTCTACCGTGCTGGTCGAACTGGGCCGAGCTCGCATTGAGGGATACAAACCCGCCAAGAATGTCGGCGCGAATGTTGCGCGAAGCATTCGTGAAGCGCTAAACGCGCCAAGCACTTTGACGCCCGAGGATTTTGCCCCGACGGCAGACGAGGTAACGCTGGAGCTGCGAGCAGCCAAACTTGAGCGGCAACCGCTTAAAGATGAGCCGAAGGGGATTGAGCGACCAGAGCAAACTCAGTCGAGCGGAAAGTCTTATGTTCGCGATCCTGAAGTGAGAGCGTGGGTTCGCCAGCAGGCTGAAGGCAAATGCGAAGGCTGTGGCGAGCCGGCTCCGTTTGAAAAGGATGGCAGGCCGTTTCTTGAGGTTCATCACGTTAAGCATTTGGCGCAGGAGGGCTCGGATCGCACGAGCAATGCTGTGGCGCTTTGCCCGAACTGTCATCGTCGTTGTCACCATTCGAGCGACAGGGATGAATTCACTTCCTCGCTGTATACGAAGGTGGAGCGGCTGAAGGCTGAGTAGTTGAACTGGATTCATCACCGTAAGTTGCGTTGCTACTGACTCAGCGCGGGGCATGTAGACCGAGTTGATGCAGGGATTCGCGAGCAGGCTCGCTCCCACAGGCTTGGTGTGTCGCCGCAGTTTTTGCGCTGTATTGAAAACAGTCAGTGCAACCCGTCCCGCCTCCCGCTATTAATACCCTTCCCCCCTCAAGGACCCGAGCCCACCATGAAATTCGACCTCGCCTACTGCCTCAGCCTCGACGACAAGCTGTCGATCTATGACGTGCGCGATTTGAATTTCGACGAGACCATGGATTTCGATTCCGCCAAAGAACACTTCCAATGCCCCAACGATGCCTGTCGTTTGGCCTTCGATGCGGCGAATGTCTTGACCACGTTCAACGCCAAAAACGTGAACTACGTGCGCACCCCGCACTTCAAGAACACGCCCAGCACCCGGCATGTGGCGGATTGTCCTTATGTCAGTCTCAAGGCTTCGGCGTCAGGTGCGGACGCGGACGGCGCGGAAACGGATGACAGTCGCGAGGAGCATTTCCCGTCGGAGTTGTTGCTGACGCGGCGTGAGTATGTGCGTAAGCCGTCGAACCCGGCGGTGGCGGCTGACGTGGTGCGGGACGATCCGAAACCCTCTTCAGCGGCCAGTGATGTCGAACACCCGAGCCGCGAGTCGGCACCGGACAAGACCAGTGTCTTCGCCCATCCGGTGGAGTGTTTTGTGTCGAACTTCGAGGACAAGGAGCTGCTCAAGCGCATGCCGCTGAAGATTGGCGAGCACACGGCGCCTTATGGGTCGTTCTTCAAAAAGATCGAATACCTGACGGACAACAGGGGGCTGATTTACTGGGGCAAGATCAAGGAGATCAAGGATTACACGCAGAGCTTTCGCATCGACTTCGAACAAAAGGTCTGGTTCAAGCAAGCGGACGAGGCAAAGAAGAAGCCTTATTCAGTCAACGTTTACCTGAGCAAAAAGCTGATCGACAACTACCGCAAGCGCAAAGCGTTTCTGGAAGAGATCAAGCACGCCAGTGAGAGCGGGAAAGAGTTGTATTGCTTCTTTTATGGTGTGACGCCGGAGTTGAAGCAGGTGCCGAGCAAGAAAAACCCCGAGCAGACGTTCGGGGGGTTCAGTGCAAATATTGAGAACCTGGATCACTTTATTGTTCGTGAAGCGCCGGGGTTGGCGGATAAGTAACTTGCTTCATAGCATTACTGCGGTGGCTGGCCCTGCTTCGCGTAGGCCGCTTCCAGCTCCCGTATTTCTCGTTTGACTTCATCACGTCGATTACGTGCGGCCTGGATGCCAGGCTCGTCGAGTCCACAGTACTGACGCATCCAGTGAGCCATCATCTCCTCATCCGGCACTAAATAGCCTTTGGCGTTTTTGCTGCCTCTAATGAAGTGGTTCATCTTCGCGTCAAAGCGACCTGCCATGATCTCGTCAGGTGGCAAACAACCCCACTCTGCGGCGTAATCCTCAAAGATCCAGGCGATTTCGCCTATATGGCCTTGCGCACTGCGATGACCGCGTTTGTACAGCCTGTATTGGCGGCAGCTTTCATTGAATCGTTCAAGCATAGAGTCATGACCAACCCATTGCAGGACATCATGGTGCAGTGCATCACGCATCAGTCCGTTCATCCAACGATCAGAAAACCGCTGAATGAAACCTTTAACGTCAGCCTTCTTCGCATCCGCAAAAATCATGCAGTAGCGGGTTTGTATGTGAATGACGAACAGCACGTGTTTGCGTTGCACGGTGATGGCATGGACCAGCCACTGCTCCGCAAATTCAACCGGCTCATCGTCCTCGATAACGGGCGATGGCGGTTTCTCCACCGGGGTCATTTTCTTACCCTTGTGGACGCGGCTGAAAAGGTTGCTGGCTGCTTCGGTGCAGTTGAAGATCAACATGCGTGGTCCTTTTATGAAATCTGTACGACTGTCAGTCCCGGCTCACGATCTCTTCGACCCATTCAAGCTCATAGGGCCGGCGACCAACATCCGAGATGTAGTCCAGCGCATCTTTGCTCAGAACTGATAACTCTGCGTCGGTCAGCAAGTCATGCATGACCATCAAACGCAAACCAGTGAGCGCGCTGGAACGGGATTGGCTGTATTGGTCAAAGGCTCGGGCCATGTCCTTGTTTCGATCATGGATCAGGCCGTAGAGCATTCCATATCGAGCATGCGCCGAAAGCGCGCCATGTTCGGCGATAGCTTTGGCATCGGCGAGAACACCTTGGCAGAAACGATCTAACGCAATCTTGCGCAGCTCCTTGAATTTCTTCCAGTCACTTTCGAGGATCGACATGCAGTTCTCCTGCGTGAAATCTTGATCAATGCAAAGACTTATTCTTGCGAAAAAACCTCCTGATTCCAACCCTACTTGACCCACATACCAAGCATCACCAAAACCAGCAAACCGATATACACCCGCGCATGGGTTCGATCCGGTATCCGCCCAATCCATGGCGTAGCCAACCGAATCCCCACCAGCGACCCCACCGTCAAAACCGCAAACGCCAACAGATCCACATAACCGACAAACCACGGCCCCAGACCATACTCAGTAAACCCAGCCATCACCATGTAAGTCAGCGTCCCGGCCAGCGCCACGGGCAAACTGAGCGGATTGGCCATGGACGTCGCCTGGGACATGCTCAGCCCGCAACGCCGCAACAACGGCACGGTCATGACGCTGCCGCCTACGCCGAGAAACGTGGCGATGGTGCCGATTCCTACACCGCCGCCAGACACTTCTGCCCTTCCCAATCGCCGTGGGATGGCGGTGTCGGGCGCTGTAAGAAAGCCGCGTCGCAACACGCAATCGGCGATGGTCACGCCCAGGTACGCGATGAAGGCATAGCGAATCACCTCGCCACTTACCCACATCGCCGCTATGGCGCCGACTACCGCGCCCACGCCGATAAACCCGCCCAACGGCCACAGGTAATGACGAATGAGATTACCGGCGCGTCGGTGTTTTCCGGTGGCGATCGTTGCGTTGACGATCATGACGCAGGTCGAGGTTGCCACAGCAATGTGCATCGCCGATTGGCTGACGGGGTCGTCTGTGCCGTGGCTGGTCATGAGCATGCGGTACAGCAATGGCACGACGACGAAGCCGCCGCCGAAGCCGAACAGCACCGCGGTGATGCCGGTCATGCAGCCAAAGAGTGCCAGCAGAAGATAGAACATTGAGGTCGTCCGTTGGTTGAGAGCGGTCGACGATAGAACGATGAGCCTTGGCCTGCCTCAGCAAGTCAGCCAATAATGTTCGCGTTTACGCCAACCGCTGGGACTGCTCGATGCGCAATGTTTCGATTGATCTGCTGGACCACACGCCACGGCCGGTGGTGGCCATCGGTACGGATTATTCCCACGGCCATTTGTTGCCTCGTCATACACATCGGCGGGCGCAATTGTTGTACGGCACCACGGGGGTAATGCAGGTCAGTACACATGATGGCAGTTGGGTGGTGCCGCCGCAGCGGGCGGTGTGGATTCCGCCGGGGGTGGCGCATGAGGTGCTGATGCTGGGGGTGAGCACGCGCAGTTTGTATATCGAGCCGGGGGCGATGGATCTGGGGGATCGCTGCCAGGTGATCAGCGTTTCGCCGTTGATGCGGCATTTACTGATGGAGGCGGTGGAGATCCCGCTGGCGTATGACGAGCGTGGGCGCGACGGTACGTTGATCGGCTTGCTGCTGCATGAACTGACGCGCAGCACTCACCTGCCGTTGCACATTCCCCTGCCCGTCGATGCGCGGCTGCTCGCGTTGTGCCAGGGCTTTGTGCAGCGGCCCGACGCTCACCAGTCGCCACAGCAATGGGCCGATCAGTTGCATATCAGTCTGCGCACCTTCAATCGCCTGTTCCGCCAACAAACCGGTATGAGTTTCAGCCAATGGCGGCAGCGGGCCTGTGTGGCGCTGGCACTGGCGCGCTTGGCGGTGGGTGAACCGGTGACGCGGATTGCCCTGGATTTTGGCTATGACAGCCCCGCTGCGTTCTCGACCATGTTTCGTCGTGTACTGGGGCAGGCACCGTCCGTCTGGTTGGAGGGGGCGAAGTAGTTAGCCCAAAAAGAGAGGCCACTGCCGCTAATACCTCGGCCTTATAGCAGCTCAAAACTCTGCGCCTTCACATCCTGAGAATCCAGACCGATCTGCACCTGGAACTCGCCCGGCTCGGCGGCGTATTCCAACTGAGCGTTGAAGAACTTCAAGTCGTTCTCATCAATGCTGAAGTGGACCGCTTTCTCTTCTCCGGCCTTGAGCATGATTTTTTGAAAGTTCTTCAGTTCTTTGACCGGACGGCTGAGGGAGCCAACGACATCGCGGATATACAGCTGAACCACCGTTTCGCCGTCGCGCTGGCCGGTATTCTTCACTATGACGCTGGCGACGAGCTTGTCGGTTTTGTTCAGTGTGGCCGAAGACAGGGCCATGTCGGTCAGGCTGAAATCGGTATAACTCAGCCCATAGCCGAAGGGATAAAGCGGACCAGGGGATTGATCGAAATATTGAGACGTGTAGTTGCGAAGCCCACCTGGCAGGTAGGGGCGACCGGTGTTCAAGTGACTGTAGTAATTGGGGATCTGCCCCACGGAGCGTGGAAAGGTGATGGGTAACTTGCCGGAGGGGTTGTAGTCACCGAACAATACATCGGCAACGGCGTTGCCTCCCTCGGAGCCGCTGTACCAGGTTTCCAGAATTGCATCGGCCTGTTTCTGCTCCTTGCCGATGGACAGTGGCCGGCCGTTCATCAATACCAGTACCAGCGGCTTGCCGGTGGCTTTCAGGGCGGTGATCAATTCACTCTGGCGCCCAGGCAGATCAAGGCTGGTTCGACTGGCCGCCTCATGAGACATACTGCGGGGCTCGCCCACCACTGCAATCACAACATCGGCTTGCTGTGCAGCCTTGACCGCTTCGTCAATCATCTCTGCTGCCGGACGAGCGTCGTTCGCGATTTCGGACACCCCCTGATATTCCAGGTATTTAACAACCTCCTGATCCTCCTCGAGATTGGCGCCTCGGGCATAGATCAGCGAGCCCTTATCCATAGCGCTTTTCAGCCCGTCGTAGATCGTCACCGATTGCGAGGGCACGCCGCTTGCGGACCAACTGCCCATGATGTCGACGGTACTTTTTGCCAACGGGCCTATGAGCGCGATCACGCCCTCTTTTTTTAGCGGCAAGAGCCCGTTTTCATTCTTCAGCAGCACCAATGTCTTGCGTGCCACCTCACGGGCTGTCGCTCTGTGCAGACGGTTTTCGGCATTGTTATCAGCGGGGTCTTCACTGGCAACGCCGATGCGCCGGTAAGGGTCTTCGAACAGCCCCATGTCGTACTTGGCCCCCAGGACTTCCCGCACTGCGTTATCGATATTGCTCTGGGAAACAGCGCCAGACTCAAGCAGCCCGGGTAGCTCCGGACCATAGGAGAAGTCGTTCATGCTCATATCAACCCCGGCCCTGATCGCGAGCTTGGCCGCTTCGCGGGGATTCTTCGCAACACCATGCTGAACCAGATCGTTTATCCCGTTATGGTCGCTGATGACCAGCCCCTTGAAGCCCCATGCTTTGCGAAGCAGGTCTTGCATCAACCATGCATTGGACGCTGCCGGCACACCATTTATCGAGTTAAGCGCCACCATCACCGCTCCCGCGCCACCCTCAATCGCCGAGCGATAAGGTGGCAGGTAGTCCTGGTACATTCTGGCCAGGCCCATGTCGACGCTGTTGTAGTCGCGTCCACCCTCGACAGCTCCATACAACGCGAAGTGTTTGGCGCTGGCCATGATGCTGTCGGGTGCATTCAGGCTTTTGCCCTGGTAGGCCTGAACCATCACTTTGGCAATGCGCGAAACCAGATAGGTGTCTTCACCGAAGCCTTCGGATGTACGCCCCCAGCGAGGATCACGGGCGATATCTATCATCGGTGCAAAGGTCATATCGATACCGTCCGCACTGGCTTCTTTCGCCGCCGTTCGACCGCTCAACTCGATAGCGTCCATATCCCAGCTGGAGGCCAATGCCAGGCCAATGGGAAAAATGGTTCGATGACCGTGTATCACGTCCCAGCCGAAAAACATCGGTATTTTCAGGCGGCTATGTTGAGCCGCGTCCTGCATGGGTCGGTTTATGTAACGGCTCACAGAGCCATACGTACCCCCAATGCGCCCGGCAGTGATTTCTTGGCACATCCTTTCGGGCGTCATGTTTTCATCAATCGCGATCAGTCGCAGTTGGCCGACTTTTTCTTCCAGGGTCATCTGATTTATCAGGTGGGTGACAAAGGCATCTTTGTTCGACGATTCCATATCGGCCAGGACGGGCAGACTTGTAAAACCGATCAGGGCACATAGCAGACGTAGTCTTTTCATGATTCCCTTCCCTGCATAACGCTGTGGCGCACAGCCTCTGAAACGCCACCTTTCCTTGTATTGAAAATCAGAAAGCTGACGTTCAAACATTGCTGCTGACGGGTGTTGAAAACCCATTGAGCTTTCAGCCCGCCTAAAAATAGCGTAGTCGGTCCAACGCGCCTGCCTGAGAGGAAAAATAGAATCGATCAAAAAATGAGTTTGATTCGGGCTCAAAACAACTGTACAAAAACACAGTATTTTTTTGAATCAGCACTCTTGAGCCCGGAGAACACCATGGCCTCTCTTGCGATGAAAATCACCCTGGAACGTATCGCCCTTTTCCAGTTCACCCCCGCGCATAGCGCTCAGGCCCGAGCGATGCTGGGTTGGAGTGTGGAGGAGCTGTCTCGGGAATCCGGGGTTTCGGTGGACGCTATTCAGCGATTTGAGGATGAACGCGATGTGCTGGATGTTACGAGGCTGGCACTGGCATATCGGTTTGAATCGGAGGGGTTGGTGTTCTTCCCGGGGTTTGCGCCGGGGAGAGGGATGAATGTGAAAGGGGCGACACCTGATCCGGTGGGGCGGGCGGATTATGCGATGGTTGAGTGAGGTGTCGGCCCGGGCCGCTTGCAGGTAAGCAGCCCGGCTTCACAACGTTATGCGTTCTGAGGCTCCACCTGATCGCCAACGTTTTCCATCTCCGACCACCAAGTGCTACCCCGCTGCGGATACATCACATTAAACGCCTGCCCCATCTGCGGCGTGGTGATCGACACATTCCGCTCCCAGGCCAACGCCAGAATGCGGTCGAAAGGTTCGTACCAGGCGTGCATCGACAGATCGAACGTGCCGTTGTGAATCGGCAATAACCAGCGGCCTTTGAGGTCGATGTGTGCTTGTAGGGTTTGCTCCGGCTGCATGTGAACATGCGGCCACTCAACGTTGTAGGCACCGGTTTCCATGAGCGTCAGATCGAATGGGCCGTACTGTTCACCGATGCGTTTGAAGCCATCGAAATAACCGCTGTCGCCGCTGAAGAAGATTCGCGTGTCGCCATCGATCATCACCCACGAGGCCCACAGCGTGCTGTTGCCATCAAACAGACCTCGACCAGAAAAATGTTGCGAAGGTGTGGCGATGAACTGAATACCGTCGACCTCGGTGCCCTGCCACCAGTCCAGTTGTCGGACTTTGCTGGCGTCGATGCCCCATTTGATCAGGGTGTCGCCCACGCCCAGCGGTGTAAGGAAGTACTTGGCCTTATCCGCCAGTTTGAGCACCGCTTGATAATCAAGGTGGTCGTAGTGATCGTGGGACAGGATCACCGCTTCAATCGGCGGCAGCTCTTCGAGGCTGATCGGCGGCTGATGGAAGCGCTTGGGGCCGGCCCATTGCACGGGTGAGGCGCGCTCGGCGAAGACCGGGTCGGTGATCCAGAATTTGCCCCGCAGTTTCAGCAGTACGGTGGAATGGCCGAGGCGATAAACGCTGTGGTCAGGGGCGGCGATCAACGCTGCCTGCGTCAGGGTTTGCACCGGGACAGGCGCCGTCGGGCGGGTGTCACGCGGTTTGTGGAAGATCATGTTCCACATGATGCGCAGGGTTTTTCGAAAGCCTTCGCGCTTTACCAGCGCATGGTTTCGAAAGAGCCCTTCTACCTGACGGGAAGCTTGCGGCGTAGAGGCGTTATCCGATGGGGAAGTTGAAGTGGCCATGACTGAATGACTCCAGGAAAACCACCTGACTCGCAGTTTTCCGCTTGGGACGATAAATGGCCAAGGCACGCACGCATCAGCCGGAGATTCTATTCTTCACTGCACAGGATTAACAAAACATTACACTGCACAGTGTAGTTTCTAGGTTGCATCAAAGCCGATCGCAAGTAAACTGCCGAGTGTAATTCTCACCACTTCCTGCCGAAGCGTACTTATGACAGCTCCACAGCGCCTCACCGACCGAAAACGCGAAGCCATCATTCAGGCGGCGATTGCCGAATTCCGTGCCAACGGTTTCGACATCACCAGCATGGACAAGATCGCTGCCACCGCCGGTGTGTCGAAGCGCACGGTGTACAACCATTTCCCCAGCAAGGAAGAGTTGTTCGCCGAAATCCTCAATCAATTGTGGGCGCGGGTGACGGCAGAGCAGGAAACGCCCTACCACCCCGACCTGCCGCTGCGCGACCAGATGCGCCAGATGCTGATGGCGAAATTGCAGATGCTGGGCGATGACAATTTTCTCGACCTGGCTCGTGTGGCCATCGCCGCCACCATCCATTCCCCGGAGCGCGCCCAGAATATGGTCGCGCGAATGGGTGAGCACGAAGAAGGCCTGACCGTGTGGATCCGCGCCGCTCAGGCCGACGGCCGCTTGAAACCGGTCGACCCCGAATTCGCTGCGCAACAGATTCAGGGAATGCTCAAATCCTTTGCATTCTGGCCACAGATTTCCATGGGCCTGCCTGGCCTGTCAGCGGAGATGCAGACCACGGTGGTGGAGTCGGCGCTGGACATGTTCCTGGCCTGCTATCAGCTCTAAATCGAGTTGCAATAAATGACAATGTCCGCTGCTTCAGCGGTAATCGGTAACGCCGAAAAAACTCCGCAATGTGTTTCAGAATGAAACTGGCGCTGGGGCTATAGTGAGCCTCAGTCCCAGCGCCATAGCAGAGAGCACCATGACCACCACGACTTCTGACACTAAACACGCCCTCCCCCCAGTCGACCACCTGCGCTTTCATCGCACCCACGCACACCTGGCGCCCACCTTCGGCAACGACAAGTTCGCCCTGCGCGCCGAGGCCTTTGCGCGGTTCTTCGGCACACCGACCTTTCTCGGCGCGCAGACGTTGATCGTGGTGGTATGGATTTGCCTCAATCTGTTGGGCGTGGCCCACTTCGATCTCTACCCGTTCATCCTGCTCAACCTCGCCTTCAGCCTTCAAGCGGCGTATGCCGCGCCGCTGATCCTGCTGGCCCAGACCCGCCAGGCGGCGCGGGATAAGGCCCAGTCCGAAGCCGACGCCCTACACCGCGAATCCCTCGCCGTCGCTAACAGCGAACGCCAGGCACAAGCGGCGCAGAACACCGCGCAACTGCTGGAACTGCTCGAGCAAAACACTCGGCTCACCGAAATGACCAAGGCCCTCACCGAACGCATCGAAAGCCTGACTTCGGAGATGCATCAACACCTGGTGCGCAAGGATCCACCGAACGCGTGAAGCCCCTCAAGGCAACTTCAACGCCCGCCCCAACTCATCGAACAACGTCACCACCGAGCGCAAGGCGCGGCAGTCCGGGCGGGTCAGCAACCAGAGCGCTGTGTCGTAACCGTGTAGTGGTTCGCTCAACGGCTGCAGCCCGTCACCGATGAGGAAGTCCGGCAAGGCCGCGACACCGAGCCCGGCCCGCACCAGCTCAGTCACCGACAACATGCTGTTGCAGCGATAACCCGGTGTGACGCCGGGCAACTGCTGACGTCGCCACACGACGGTGGGGTGATCGGGAAGGAATTCGTCCGGGGCAATCCAGGTCAGCGAAGCCAAGTCTTCGGAATCGACCGATTTCAGATACGCCTCACTGGCACAGACTCGATAGGAAACCTGCGCCAATCGCCTGCCCACCAAGTGCTCGGGCGGTGTACGAGTCAGGCGCAAGGCGATATCCGCATCCCGGCGGCTGAGATTGGCGAAGTCGTTGGAGGTACTCAGCTCGATGGTCAGCGCCGGGTAGCCGGGCATGAACGTCGCCAACGCAGGCAGCAGCAAGCCCTGCAAGACCGAATCGGTGCAGGTCAGGCGCACCGTGCCGCTGATGACTTCACCGCCCTGCTCCACGCCAATGCGTGCCGCCTCCAGCGCCTGTTCGGCCCGCTCAGCCTGCTCGGCCAAAGTTTGCGCCAAGGTGGTGGGCAAGTAGCCGGCGCGGCTTTTTTCGAACAGTTGCTGGCCCAGCGCAGCTTCCAGTCGGCGCACGGCGCGAAATACGGTCGAGACGTCGACCTTCAACAACGTCGATGCCCGGGCCAGAGAACCGCCGCGTACCAACGCGAGGATCAGGGACAGGTCGGAGTAGTCCAGTCGATAGTGCGTCGGTGCATTGATCAATTGGGATAACGCCAATATTGAGTGCGTGAACGCCAATCTATAGTGGGTGCCAGGAATCAACAAGCGTGGAGCGCACACATGGAAACCCGCCCAATCCGCATCGCCCTGATCGGCGATTACGATCCGCAAGTCACTGCTCACCAGGCCATTCCCATCGCCCTCGGCATGGCTGCTGAACAGGCAAACACAGACGTGCAGTTCCAATGGTTGGCCACCGACCGCATCAGCGCCGATGCGCCATTGGCTGATTTCGACGGTTTCTGGTGCGTGCCCGCCAGCCCTTACCGCGATATGGACGGTGCGTTGCGGGCAATTCGTTTTGCCCGTGAGCAGCAACGGCCCTTCCTGGGTACCTGTGGCGGTTTTCAACACGCCGTACTCGAATACGCCCGAAATGTTCTGGGTTGGGACGATGCCGAACATGGCGAGACATCGCCGGATGCGACGCGAGCGCTGATCACGCCACTGACCTGTTCGCTGGTGGAGGCCGTCAACAGCATCCATCTGGTTGAAGGCTCGTTGATCGCCGAGGCGTACGAAAGCGCTGAGATTGTCGAAGGGTATCGCTGCCGCTACGGCGTTAATCCGGCGTTCGAACGTGAGTTGTTGACCCAACAGCTGTGCGCCGTTGGACACGATGCTTCGGGCGACTTGCGGGCGGTGGAACTCAAAGGGCATCCGTTCTTCGTCGCGACGCTGTTCCAACCTGAACGAGCAGCGCTCAAGGGCAAGCTGCCGCCACTGGTCCGTGCGTTGATCGCCGCCTGCAAGAAGCAGAAGCCATGATCGCCAAGACTCCACCAGCGCCTTACTACGCGGTGATTTTTACCTCCCTGCGCACCGACGGTGATCACGGTTACGAGCAGGCCGCCACGCGCATGGTCGAACTGGCCCGTGAGCAACCCGGTTTCCTGGGAGTGGAATCGGCTCGGGGTGAAGACGGGCTCGGGATTACGGTGTCCTACTGGGCCAGCGAAGCGGCGATTCTGGCGTGGAAACATCATCCCGAGCACAGTGAGATTCGCGAGCGCGGGCGGTCGACGTGGTATTCGGCGTGTCATACGCGGGTGTGCAAGGTTGAGCGGGCGTATGCGTTCAAACAGTAAATGATGCGGCGCTCTTCAGTCCGTCTTCGCGAGCAGGTCGAATCGTCGCACCGTCGCTCCCACATTGGTCTTGTGATCGACACATAATCCATGTGGGAGCGAGCTTGCTCGCGATAGGGCCCGCACAGTCACCGCAAAACTCAGCTCTGCACAAGACTGCGAACCGCCGAAATCTCCGGCACCTCCAGCCGATTCATGTACACCCGCAACGGCTCGGTGATGTTGATCCGGTCATCGATATTCTGATCCAGCAACAACTGAATCAACTCACGCTTGAGCGTCATGGCCTGCGCGGAACCTGGGGCCCAGACGAATTCGCTGGAGGGAATAATGCCGTCGTCAGCCACGTCCATGCCGAAGGAGTCTTCGCTGAAACGAACAATGTACTGGCCGGTCTTGCGATTGAGGCCGACGAAGCCTTTGAGTTGGTCGGCGGCCTGGCAGATGAGCTCGGAAGTGATGCGCATGATAAACCTCACAGAAGGTCGCAAAGGACCGGTGATCGATGGTTTACACGCAGGGCAAGCGAATGGGCGTTCCCTCTGCCGGGGTAACTGCCGGGGCCAAGAGTACTGCAAAGAAGCGCACAAAAGCGCTGAAAAAATCTGCTTTAAACACGTTTATGTCGGTCTGGCGATAGCGCAAGCGGCGCTCAGTTGTTAAAAGAGACGTCTTTGAAAATCTGCGAAAGGACCTCGACCATGCCTGTTACCTTCACCAAGAGCGCCCTGTTGCTGAGCCTGATGCTGGGCCTCGGCCAGGCACAGGCCGCCAGCGAGCCAAGCCCCACCGCACTGGCAACCCGTATGGGCATTCCGCATCCGGCCGTGATCGCCCACCGTGGCGCGTCCTTCGATGCCCCGGAATCCACCGCAGCGGCCTACAAACTGGCCCGCGACCTGGGTGCCGACTACCTGGAAATGGACGTGCAACGCAGCAAGGATGGCGTGCTGTTCGCCCTGCACGACGACAACCTGCAACGCACCACCGACGTCGCCAGTAAATTCCCTGAGCGCAAGGACCGCCCGGCCAACGAGTTCACTATCGCCGAGCTGAAAACCCTGGATGCTGGCAGCTGGTTCAACACCGCCTACCCGGATCGCGCGCGTCCTTCGTATGTCGGTCTGAAAATTCTGACCCTCGACGAAATCATCGACATTGCCCAAGGCAATCCGATGCACAAGCCCGGTCTGTACATCGAAACCAAAGAACCGAAGCAATTTCCCGGGATCGAGCGCGACCTCAAGGAAAAACTTCAGGATCGCGGCTGGTTGAGCCCGGCCGGCTCGAAACTGGCGAAGAGCGACCTGGCGGTTGGCCAGGGCAAAGGTAAAGTCGTGCTGCAAACCTTCGAGAAGAGCAGCCTCGAACTGCTTGAGAAGGAAATGCCGAAAGTGCCGAAAATTCTCCTGCTGTGGGTCGGTGAAGGCAGCATCGAGCCGAAATCCAAAGTGACGTTTGCCGAGTCCGGCGACAAGGACAAAGCCACTTACTACGCCAAACAGCAACCGAAAGACAAAGCCGAATTCCAGCAATGGGTCGAGTACGCCAAAGCCCAGGGCGCAATCGGCACCGGCCCTTCTGCCGCGCTGACCAAGGGCGGTGATCAGAGTTACTCGGACCTGGTGCAACCCTGGATGAACCAGTACACCCACGATCAGGGCTTGTTGGTGCACGTTTACACCATCGACGATGCCGTGGATTACCAGAAAGTCATGGACGCCGGTGTCGACGGCATCTTCACCAACCGCGCCAGCGAACTGCTGAAGTTTTACAAGCGCCCGGCGGCGGCCAGCGTTGCGCAGTTGCTGCAGAACAACGGTTATTGATGAACGTGGGAACGATCGCTACCCAGTCGTGTTTGGAGAATTAAGGGTGGATTAAGTTGCGCCGGTTAACTTGATCCCACTTAAACGAATCACCCAAGGAAAGAACTTCATGAAAACCCTGACTGCCCTGTTCACTGCCGCAGCCCTGACTCTTACCGCTGGTCTGGCCCAGGCCGATGTCCGCGTCGACCAGATTCCCGAGCTGGTCAAAAGCGGCAAGATCAAGCCACTGGAAGAAATGAACCAGGCTGCTCTAAAACTGCATCCGGGCGCGACCATCACCGACACGGATCTGGACAACCACTTCAATAACTATGAATACGAAGTGGAACTGAAAACCGCTGACGGCAAAGAATTTGATGTGGACTTCGATGCCACCACCGGCAAAGTACTGAGCAACAAACAAGACACCTGATACACAAACACCAAGCCGCACGATCTTCGGATCGCGCGGCTTTTTTGCACGTCAAATTCAGGCAATCAAGCCGCGCCAACGCAGCATCAGCCCGCTAGAATCCCACCACACTGTTCATGCAGAGATGGATTGAAATGGGGCAAGCAGCGGCAGCAGACATCGCCACGATCGGTCGGATCAGTGCGGTGCCGGCGATTCCAGCTTGCGGGTGTGATCTGCCAGGCTCGAATCACTTGACCATAATGATCAACGGCTTGGAGCGCCAGATTCGGTCGTCTCTGACAACCTCGTAAAAGGTAGTCACCAAACCCGGTGTGATGAAGCTTTCCTTCACATAGAAATGCACAGGGTTTACTTCTTCGATCTCGGTGATCTCATGCGTAAAAACTGTTTCAGTGCCAGCGTTGGTGATCCATACCACCTCAAGATGATCCCCTTCGCTCAAACCCTGTTTGCCAGGGACTAACGCCCGCAGACCGGGAGCCGAGGGTAAAGACACCTCGCCCTCATACTCCTGACCTTCGACCGGCGTCATGCTCGGGATCGTCAGTTTTTCCAACACTTCAAGCGTAGACATAGGAACACTCCTTATCGGGATAATCGCGCCATTGCGCTGACCCGATCATCAAGCCGTTCGGAACGCTCCCCGTCTACTGTCAGAAGTAACAGGTACCCTCTAAATCAATGGGTTTGAAGCGTCGAATCCGACCAGCGGTCATGCCTACTGAACGGGATATCAGGCCGAAGTGCTGACCAGAGACCCCGAAGTGCTTGAACCGGACTCCTGCAACGCCAGCAACAACGCCGCCGTCGCGGTCTGTAACGAGCCCGAAGTCGTCGCAATCTGCGACTGAGCCGCCGCAACCTCCGCCGCTTTGGCTTCGGCGCTTTCCTGTTTGGCCTGGGCCGCTTGCAGTTGCTGCTGTTGTTCCTGCAATTGCTTTTGCAGCTCGGCGATCTGCTTGCGCAGTTCTTTCACCGTATCGGATTCTTCGCTACTGCTGGAACTGCTGCCGCTCGCCGCGGGGGCGCCGCCGGCGGATACCTTGGTGGTGTCGCTGGACGCCTCAGCGGTTGCCGTGACTGAGGTGTCTTCGGTGCTGTCGCTGAGGGCAGTCTTGTTCGAAGCAGTCGAGGCCGTCGGGGTGATCGAAACGGAAGTGATGCTGACCATGGCGGTTTTCCATTGGGATTTGGGATTACCGTGGTCATCGACATCGACACTGCGGACTTGAGATCGACTGTGTACCGACTCAGTAAGCAAACCGGTACACAGTCATTCCCGTTACGCGCTTAAACGCGCCGTGACTTCATTCAACTGCCCTGACAACCCATGCAGGTTGTGGCTGGCCGCTTCGGTGCGCTGCACGTTATCCAGATTGGTGCTGGCGATGCTGGTGATCTCGGTGAGGTTGCGCGAGATGTCTTCAGCCACCGATGTCTGCTCTTCCGCGGCGGTGGCGATCTGGCGGTTCATGTCGCGGATGGCTTCCACGGCAAGGGTGATGCGCTCCAGCATGGCGCCGGCCTGAGTCACTTGCTCGACACTTTCCTCACTGCGCGACTGACCGCTTTCAATTGCCTGAGCGGCGTCCACCGCACCGGTTTGCACCGTTTGAATGATCTGGTTGATCTCGATGATCGACGCCGCCGTGCGCTGGGCCAGGCTGCGGACTTCATCGGCCACCACCGCAAAACCGCGCCCGGCTTCACCGGCACGGGCTGCTTCGATGGCGGCGTTGAGCGCCAGCAGATTGGTCTGCTCGGCGATGCCGCGAATCACTTCCAGTACCTTGCCGATGCGCCCGCTGTCGGTTTCCAGACGACGGATGACCGTGGCGGTATTGGCGATTTCGCCGCGCATTTGGGTGATGGTGTGAATGGTGCCCTGCATGACCTTTTCGCCCTGCTGGGCGGACTGGTCGGCATCATCGGCGGCACGTGCCGCATCGGCAGCGTGACGTGCGACTTCTTGCGCGGTAGCGGACATTTCGTTCATCGCCGTGGCCACCTGATCGGTGCGGTTGAACTGCTCGTTAGTGCCACTGGCCATCAGGCTGGCGATGGAATTCAGCTCACCGCTGGCGCTGTCCAGATCCGAGGCGCTGCGCTGCAAACGGTTGAAGGTTTCGGCAAGAAAATCGCGCAGGGTATTGGCGGCCATCGCCAGTTTGCCCAACTCGTCTTGACGGGTGCTGGCCACGCGTTCGGCGAAACGACCCTGGCTGAGTTGCGCCACGTACTCGATCAGTTTGCGTATCGGTTCCACCAGGTTGCGGTTGACCAGCCACAGGCTCAATAACCCGATCAACAGACCCGAGGCGAGCATCACTATGATCCCCAGCAACACGGTGCGGTCGGCGTCGGCGCTGATCAGCTTCGATTGCTCAGCACCCTGCTTGCGCAATTCGCTGACCAACTCACTCATCTGCTCGCTGGTCGCGCGGTCCACACCTTTGACCGCCGTGTCGCCAACCGTTGGCTCGGCACCTGCCGCCACGTAGGCGTCACGGCCCTTCTGATAAGCCGCGCCCAACAGACGATGTTCGTCCCGCAGGCGTTCGATGCGAGTCTTGAGTGACGGCTCGATACCCTTCTGTCCGGCCAGTTCACCGAGGATGTCCTGCACATCGCGCTGACGGTCCTCGAATTGCTTCCAGTATTTGTCCAAGTCCGCAGGCTGCTTGCCGCGTAGCAGAACGTTTTTCCATTCCTGAACCTGCACCTTGAATTGCAGGTTGGCTTCATCGATCAATTGCGAGGTGTGCAGCGGGCCTTCGATCAGATTCGCGTAGTTCTGAACACCGCTGGACAGAAAGTGAAAGCAGGCCAGGGCGATCAGCAACATGGCCAACAGGCTGCCGCTCAACAAGGCAAGGATTTGTGCTCTCAGGGATTTTTGCAAAAACATCGAGTGATCTCATGGCAGGGATAAGGCACGCCGCGATCAGGCGTGAAAGGTGTCCGGACATCCCTGTCTGCGACCTTGGCCAGTGGCCAAAACCGTGCAAGTTAACGTAAGCAAGATCGGCGTCCCAGAGCGGTTCTTTAATCAAATCCGACCGTCGGCAGTGCCACTACTTCGCCTTCACTGCTCTGTCACAAAACTGTTAAAACTCCTTGCGATGATGCGGCTCAAGTGAACCTGTGAAACCCGCGACAGGCGCCTCCTCACAGCGAGACCTCATGAACCACAGCATCGACCAAAGTCATCGCGACACGGACCTGTTCGGTCTGCTGTACGGTTTCAGTTTTCGCCCCGGCGAGCGCGGCCGGGAGCTCGATTCGGCCAAGGCGTTGCAGTGCCTGCAACAGCCCGGCGACAACGACGAATTTCTCTGGCTGCACCTCAACCTGGCTCATGCGGCGTGCGAGCGTTGGATGAAAAGCCATCTGGAATTGCCCGACGAATTTTTCGAAGCGCTGCATGAGGGCTCCCGTTCGACGCGCATCGAGCATGTGGATTCAGCGTTGCTGGCGGTGGTCAACGACGTGGTGTTCAACCTCAGTAGCATGGTTTCCTCCGATGTTTCGACGCTGTGGGTCTGCGCCCGCAGTCGGCTGATCGTCAGCGCGCGACTGCAACCGCTGCACTCGGTGGACAAGCTGCGTTCGTCGGTGAAGGCCGGTGAATGCTTTCGCTCACCGCTGGAATTGCTGGTGCATCTGCTGCGCGATCAGGGCGAAGTGCTGACCCAGATCGTGCGCAAGACCAGCCTCAGTGTCGATCAGATCGAAGATGAATTGCTGTCCTCGCGGCTGTCGACCAACCGGGCAGAGCTGGGTGCCAACCGACGGGTGCTGGTACGCCTGCAACGCTTGTTGGCGCTGGAACCGGGCTCGTTGCTGCGCCTGCTTAATCGCCCGCCGCTGTGGTTGCAGAAGGAGGATGTGAAGGAATTGCGCAAGTCCACCGAGGAGTTCGCGCTGATCATCAACGACCTCACGGCGCTGGGCGAACGGATCAAGCTGTTGCAGGAAGAAATCGCCGCCAACCTCAACGAACAGAGCAACCGCACGCTGTTCACCCTGACCGTGGTCACTGTGCTGGCGTTGCCGATCAACATCATCGCCGGGTTCTTTGGCATGAACGTCGGTGGGGTGCCGCTTTCCGGCGACCCGGAAGGGTTCTGGATTCTGGTGGCGTTGGTCGCGACGTTTACCGTGATCGCCGGGCGTTGGGCGTTTCGTAAACGCCAGGATTATTAAGATCAAAAGATCGCAGCCTCGTTTCACTCGACAGCTCCTACAGGGTTGCGCATTCCAAATGTAGGAGCTGTCGAGTGAAACGAGGCTGCGATCTTCTGACTCTAAAAACCCAAAACACTGACCCAACGCAGCCTCTCTGTAACATTCAGCAACGATCATGGGCGACACTCCTTCTCCCTCAGGATTGTCCGTCATGGCTACTCCTTCCTTCACCGCCGCCCACGCGCCCACCAGTAGCGCCAAACCGCACCTCGATAAAAAGCCCGGCTTGCTCACCATCGTGATTTTCTTCGCAGTGCTGGGGAGCGGGCTGTTGTTCACCGCCTACAGCCTGATGCACGACATGAATGAACTCGGCACCGTGGTGACCACCTGGACGCCGTTTCTACTGTTGGGCGTGGCGCTGCTGATTGCCCTCGGTTTTGAGTTCGTCAACGGTTTTCACGACACCGCCAACGCCGTGGCCACAGTGATTTACACCAACTCCTTGCCGCCGAATTTCGCGGTGGCCTGGTCCGGGTTCTTCAACTTCCTCGGGGTGCTGCTGTCCAGCGGCGCGGTGGCGTTCGGCATCATCGCCCTGCTGCCGGTGGAGCTGATTCTGCAAGTCGGTTCCTCCGCCGGTTTCGCGATGATTTTCGCCCTGTTGATCGCCGCGATCCTGTGGAACCTCGGCACCTGGTGGCTGGGCTTGCCGGCGTCTTCGTCGCACACCCTGATCGGCTCGATCATCGGTGTCGGCGTGGCCAATGCCCTGATGCACGGTCGTGACGGCACCAGCGGCGTGGACTGGGCGCAGGCAACCAAAGTCGGTTACGCGCTGTTGCTGTCGCCGCTGATCGGCTTCGCGTTCGCCGCGCTGTTACTGCTGGCCTTGCGGGCTTTCGTCAAGAATCGTGCGCTGTATAAAGCACCGAAGGGCAACACGCCGCCACCTTGGTGGATTCGCGGCATGTTGATCCTGACCTGCACCGGTGTGTCTTTCGCTCACGGTTCCAACGACGGCCAGAAAGGCATGGGCCTGATCATGCTGATTCTGGTCGGCACGCTGCCGATGGCTTACGCACTGAACCGCACCATGCCGGCGGACCAGGCGCTGCAGTTTGCCGCCGTGGCCGAAGTCACCCAACAAGCGCTGGTCAAAAGTTCGCCGCTGCCAGCGCCCGCCGATCCTCGCGCGGTGTTGTCCGAATACATGCGCAGCAAGGAAGCCTCACCCCAACTGATCCCCGCCCTCGCCGCCTTGACCGGCTATATCGGGAACGAAGTGAAGGGCTACGGCTCACTCTCGAAAGTCCCGGCCGAGGCCATGGGCAACGTGCGTAACGACATGTACCTGACCAGCGAAACCATTCGCCTGATGGACAAAAACAAGGTCGGCAACTTCGACGCCGACACCAGCGGCAAGCTGCAACTGTTCAAGCAGCAGATCGACAACGCCACACGGTTCATTCCCCTATGGGTGAAAATCGCGGTGGCCATCGCCTTGGGGCTGGGCACCATGGTCGGCTGGAAACGTATCGTGGTGACGGTCGGCGAGAAGATCGGCAAGACCCACCTGACGTATGCGCAAGGCGCCTCGGCGGAAACCGTCGCGATGCTGACCATCGGCGCGGCGGACATGTTCGGCCTGCCGGTGTCGACCACACACGTACTGTCATCGGGCGTGGCCGGGACCATGGTCGCCAACGGCGGCGGCTTGCAGATGAAGACCATCCGCAACCTGCTGATGGCCTGGGTGCTGACCTTGCCGGCGGCGATTTTGTTGTCGGGCAGTTTGTATTGGCTCTTCACCAAACTCTTCTGAAGCCGCGCAATACCCTGTGGGAGCGAGCTTGCTCGCGATGAGGCCATCACATTCAACATCGATGTTGACTGCCAGTCCGCTATCGCGAGCAAGCTCGCTCCCACAGGTTTTGTATTATTTTTCAAGTGGTGGACTGGATCACTTGCCCGAGCCAATCCATGAACGCTCTCACCCGCAACGGTAAATGCCGTTGCCGGGCGTAGAGCAGCGAAACCTCCATGGATGGCGCATTGAATTGCGGCAGCACCGCCACCAGCTCGCCGCTGCGCAGGTGGGGCTGCATGCCCATCAGCGGCGCCTGGATCAAACCAAAACCGCCTAGACACGCCGACTCGTAACAATCGGTGCTGTTGACCGTGACGCTGCCCGCCATTGGCAATCGATGCAGCTTGCCCTCTTGCTCGTACAAAAAACCCTCCGACCGCGAACCCAATACGCCGACGTAATGGACCAGTCGATGCTGCGTCAGGTCTTCGAGCCGTTCAGGCACGCCATAACGCTGCAGATACTCGGGGCTGGCGCAGTTGACCATGGTGAAATCGCACAAGTGACGCGCGACCACCGATTGATCCGGCTGCGCGCCGACTCGCACCACGCAATCAAACCCTTCGCTGAGCACATCGACCCGGCGGTCGGTGCTGCTGATTTCCAGCTCGAGATTGGGGTGCTGAGCCATGAACTCGGGCAGACGCGGCATCACCACCCGACGGGCCAGAATGTTCGGCATGTCGATGCGAATCCGCCCAACGAGCGACGCTTCGTCCTGGCGGAACAACCCTTCGATTTCGTCCATGTGCGACAGCAAATCCTTGCTGCGCTCGTACAACACCAGGCCATCCTGAGTCGCCTGAACCTTACGCGTGGTGCGTTGCAGTAACCGCGTGCCTACCAGCATTTCGAGGGCCTGGACGTGCTCGGACACGGTGGACCTGGGCAAACCCAGGCTTTCACCGGCGAGGGTAAAACTCGACATCTCGGTGACGCGAACGAAAGTGCGCAACAGTTCCAGCTTGTTCATGGGCCGACCTTTATTGTTCGGATCAACCGACCAGTGATTCCGATTTCAGCCTGTTTATCACTTCAGGACGGATAAATAAACTTCCTCCACATCATCACCCACTGCTCCTTGAGGAAGCCCCATGAACCGTAAAATCGCACTGATCACCGGCGCCAGCCGCGGCCTTGGCAAAAACGCAGCCCTGCATTTGGCAGCCCAAGGCATCGACATCATCGGCACCTACAACAGCCGCGCCGAAGAGGCACAAGCACTGGTCACAGAAATCGAAACCCTCGGCGCTCGTGCAGTCATGCTGCAACTGGACGTTGGTCAGAGTGAAGGCTTCGCAGATTTCGCCACGCAGGTCGCCAATGTGTTGCGCAGCCGTTTTGATCGCGAGCACTTCGACTTTTTGCTCAACAACGCCGGCATCGGCCTGAATGCGACTTTCGTTGACACCACCGTCGCCCAGTTCGATTTACTGATGAACATCCATCTGAAGGGGCCGTTCTTCCTCACCCAGAACCTGCTTCCGCTGATGGCTGACGGTGGCCGTATCCTCAACGTTTCCAGCGGTCTGACCCGCTTCTGCTTGCCGGGTTACGGCGCCTACGCGGCGATGAAAGGCGCGATGGAAGTGCTGACGCGTTATCAGGCCAAGGAACTCGGTGCGCGCGGCATTTCCGTGAATACCCTGGCACCCGGGGCGATCGAAACCGATTTCGGCGGCGGCACGGTGCGTGATAACAGCGACGTGAACAGCTATGTCGCCGGCAATACCGCGTTGGGGCGCGTTGGTCATCCGGACGATATCGGCGCCGCGATTGCGCTGCTGCTGGCACCGGGCAGCCAGTGGATTAACGGGCAGCGCGTGGAAGCGTCGGGCGGGATGTTTTTGTAAACGCCATCAAGATCAAAAGATCGCAGCCTCGTTTCACTCGACAGCTCCTACATTGGAATGCGATCCCTGTAGGAGCTGTCGAGTGAAACGAGGCTGCGATCTTTTGCTTTTATCCCGAGACAGCCTGGCGCATCACCACCCGCTCACGCACCACGTCATAGACCCAGTGGTAGACGTAGGTGTATGGCAGGAAAAACAGCAGCACACCGATGTCCAGCAGGAACGCTTGCCACAGGCTGACCTTCAGCCACCAGGCAATCAACGGCACACCCACCGCGACCAGACCGCCTTCGAACAACAGCGCATGGACAACACGTACCCACGCGTTGTGCACGATGTCGTAGTGTTTGAGCGCACGGTCGAACAACCCGTTGAAGACCACGTTCCAGGCCAGGGCAAGTGCCGCGATAGCCATGGTCACGACGCCCATTTCGACCATCGGTTTGTCCATGATCCACGCCAGCAGCGGCGTACAGATCAGGATGGCCAACAATTCGAAACCAATGGCCTGGAAAATACGTTCAGTAATGGATTTGTTGGCGCTCATGGCCAGACTCCTCTGAGTGACTGTGGTTGCCATGATCCTTCTTCACTCCGATACTTCATAACCAATAACCATCGATCAAGGCGATAGTTCATGGCCTCCCAAGAAGTGTTGCAGGCCTTCGTTCAGGCAGCGACTCAAGGCTCGTTTTCCGCCGCGGCGCGCAAATTGGGCCGCAGTCAGTCGACCATCAGCGCCGCCGTGGCCAGCCTTGAAATCGACTTGAACCTGACGCTGTTCGACCGCAGCAGCCGCAAACCGAGCCTGACCCCGGCCGGGCACGTGATGCTGCAACGGGCCGAGGACATTCTGGCCGCCAGCAGCCGACTGGAAATGGCCGCCAGCCAACTGTCCCAAGGGGTCGAGCCGAAGCTGACCGTGGCGATTTCCGACACGTATCAGTCCGACCGATTCGAAGCGGCGCTCAGCGCCTTCGAGCAGCGTTATCCGGACCTGGAACTTGAATGCCTGATCGCCGAGTGCGATGACTTGGTGGCGTTGGTGCAACGGGGTCGGGCGCATGTGGCCTTCGCCGAAAAACAGGACAGCTACCCGCCGGACCTGGTCAGTTCGACCATGGAAGAACGGGCCGAAATTGCCCTGTTCGTGTCCCGCGAACATCCGTTGGCGGCGCTGAGCCACATCAATCAGGACGTGTTGCAACAACACCGGGAGCTGCGTCTGGCGACGATCGTCAATCCGTATGAAAGCCGGGCAAAGGGGCGCGTCTGGTCGGCGCCGAGTTACCTGATGCTGCTGGAAATGGCTCAGGGCGGATTCGGCTGGGCACCGTTGCCCCGGTGGCTGGTGGAGCGGTTTGGGCCTGGGACGTTGCAGGAACTGGACGTGCGCGGCTGGCCAAAACCGGTGTTCGTCGATGCACTGTGGTCGCGGCTGCATCCGCCAGGTCCGGCGGGGAGTTGGTTGCTCGGTAAGATGCTGGAATAGCGGCGCTGCCATCGTCGGAACGCCGCCCGGAGCAAGCTCGCTCCCACAGGGTTTGCGCTAAACCTGTGGGAGCGAGCTTGCTCGCGATGGGGCCGGCGAATTCACCTTATTGTAAAGCCATGATCCGGGCCTCGATAAACCTCCGTTCCGGCACTTGCTGCGTCAACTCAAGCGCCCGTTCATAAGCCGCCCGCGCCTCATCAACCCTTCCCAACTGCCGACAAAATTCCCCCCGCGCCGCGTGCGCCAAGTGGTAATCCAGCAAATCCCCCCGACCCAGAATCCCGTCTACCAACGCCAAGCCCGCCAACGGCCCATCCCGTTTGGAGATCGCCGCCGCACGGTTCAATTCGATCACTGGCGAAGGCGCCGCCCGCAACAGCACGTCATACAGACCCACAATCTCCAGCCAGTCCGTTTCCGCCGCCGTGGGCGCTTCGGCATGCGACGCCGCAATCGCCGCTTGCAGGCAATAAGGCCCGAAGCGCCGAGTCGTCAGCGCCCGCTCTACCAACGCGCAACCTTCTTCGATCATCGAAGCGTCCCACAACGAACGGTCCTGCTCATCCAGCACGACCAACTCTCCGCTCGCCGATGTCCTGGCCGGGCGACGGGACTCGTGCAGCAGCATCAGCGCCAGCAGCCCCATCACCTCGGGTTCGGGCAGTAGTTCCATCAGCAAACGACCGAGCCGAATCGCCTCGCGGGTCAAATCATCACGGGTCAGTTCCGCGCCCATGGACGCGGAATAGCCTTCGTTGAACACCAGGTAAATCACCCGCAGCACGCTGTCCAGGCGCTCGGGCAATTCCGCCAGGGTCGGCACTTGATAAGGAATTTTCGCGTCACGGATTTTGGCCTTGGCGCGCACGATGCGCTGGGCGATGGTCGCTGGCGCCGACAGAAAGGCTCGGGCGATTTCTTCCGTGGTCAGGTCGCAGACTTCGCGCAGCGTCAACGGCACCTGGGCGTCCGCCGCGAGTGCCGGGTGACAACAGGTGAAGATCAGGCGCAGGCGATCGTCTTCCACGTCTTCGTCACTCCAGTCGGCCTGCTCCAGCGCCTCCAGTTGAGCGATCAACATCGGTTGCGACGCGATGAAGCGTGCGCGCCGACGCAACACATCAATGGCCTTGAAACGCCCGGTGGACACGAGCCAGGTACGCGGATTGTCCGGTACACCGTCACGCTGCCAGCGCTCGACCGCGACGAAAAACGCCTCGTGCAAGGCTTCTTCGGCGAGGTCGAAATCGCCGAGCAAACGGATCAGGGTCGCCAGGATCCGCCGTGAGTCTTCGCGGTAAACCTGCTCGACCCGCGCCCGTACCGACTCGGCCGACATCAGGCGCGGGTATTCAACTGACGAACGGGACGCACCTCGACACAACCGACCCGGGCCGCCGGGATGTTGCCGGCAACCTGGATGGCTTCATTGAGGTCCTTGGCATCGATCAGGTAGAAGCCGGCCAATTGCTCCTTGGTTTCGGCGAACGGGCCGTCAGTGATAGACATTTTCCCGTTGCGCATCCGCACCGTGGTCGCGGTCTGCACCGACTCCAGCGCCTCGGCGGCGACCATTCGGCCGCTGCCCTGGATCGCCTCGGCGTAAGCCATGCATTCAGCGTCATTCGGGCTTTCGGGCAGCGAGTGCAACTCGTGCTCGTTGCTGTAGACCAGGCATAAATACTTCATGGGGCTCTCCTGAATCGAACGGATCAACTATGGCTGCTGATTGACGCTTTCGCGACATTCCCGACGAATCGGCCTGACGCTCAGGGTTCCAGGTTGAACAGCGCCGTGCCGCTCATCATGTCGAACGGGGCCGACCAGTGTTCGTGGACGATGCGCCATTGCCCATCGTCGCGCCGATAGCAGGCAGTCACGCGCATCCAGCAGGCCTGGGTTTCGCCCTTCTCGTTGGTGCCGCCGCAATGGGCCAGCCAATGGGCGAAGGCGATATGCTCGTCCGCCACGATATTCATATGGTCGAAATCAAACTTGTGCGCGCCCTGGCACATTTCCATGCATTCCTGCCAATGCGCGCGGTAGGCGGCCTTGCCCCGAAACTGCAGGGCCTTGACCGCGTCGTAGGAGACGATGTCCTCGGCATACAGGGGCATGAGTTTCTCGACATCCTTGGCGATGACCGCCTGACGATAGGTGTCGATCAGGGTCTGGATTTCGTGGGTAGCGTTCATGGTGGTTCTCCGTGGTTTTTGTTGTGAAGACACCCTTAGTCGTCTGGCGAAAAGCCAAATCGACAGCCCAAATAAAAATAATCCATGGACGCAAACTCGTTAGAATCCGAAACACATTTTGTTGGAAAAAGGACACTCCAGTGACAGCCCGACTCGTGCCTTACGACAGCCTGAACGCGCTCCAGCGCCAGCAGGTCGAGGCCATTGAAGTTCACAAAGAGCAGATCAGGTTCTCCGGCGACATTCACGGTGCGTTGCACACCTTGCTGTCCAAACCCGGCCCCGGCGTCAAAGGATTTGCGCTACTGGTCGAGGATGTTCCCGTGGCCTTTCTGCTGCTCAAACGCCCGCCCGTATTGCCAACGTGGGCCGATGAACACAGCGCCACCCTTCACGCACTGCAAGTCGATCATCGGGCTCAGGGCAAAGGCTATGGCAAGGCCTGCCTGCAAGCCCTGCCCTACGTGGCGCGTCAGGCGTTTCCGGAAATAAAGGGGCTGGAGTTGTCGGTGGATGCGGATAACGCATCGGCCATTGCGCTTTACGCAAAATTCGGCTGGGTCGACAGCGGCGAAGCCTACAGGGGCCGGATCGGTTACGAACGGCGCATGGGTCTGATTTTCTGAGGTAGTTATGCTCGACAGCATCGAAGAACTGGAAGCCCTCTATGGCCAACCCCACGACCGCGCCGTGCGCAAGCAGATCCCCTTTCTGAACGACGATTATCAGGCGATGGTCCGCGCCTCGCCGCTGGTGATCGTCAGCTCGGTGGGACCTGACGGGATGGACGGTTCGCCGCGGGGCGACACGCCGGGTTTCGTGCGGATCATTGATGAACGCTCCCTGGCGATCCCCGATCGGCCAGGCAACAACCGCATCGACACCCTGCGCAACGTCGTGCTCGATTCGCGGGTGTCGCTGCTGTTCATCATTCCCGGGATTGGCGAAACGTTGCGGGTTAACGGCACGGCACAGATCAGCGCCGAACCTGGGTTGCTGGAGAGCTTTGCGGTGAATGGCAAACCGGCGCGCACGGTGATGCTGGTGACGGTGGAAGCGGCGTATTTCCACTGCTCCAAGGCCATCGTTCGTTCGGATTTATGGAACCCTGAGAAACATCTGGAGCGCTCGGCGCTGCCGACGGCGGGTGCGTTTCACAAGCGGTTGAACGATGGGCAGTTCGATGCCGAGACATATGACCGCGAAGCTCCGGTGAGAGTGCGGGATAGCCTTTACTGACACGATCCTCCGCTTTGCTCCTACAGAGTCCCAGGCGGCGACCTGTAGGAGTAATCTCTCAAAGAAAAAAGAAACTTCACTCAAAGATTAAACAGTTGGACTTCAATGTTTGTAAGGCGCTTCTGATTTTATATATAAATATTGACGAACAGCCTATATCGACACTAGGGTTTTAGCACATGAACGCTATTACTTCTGCGCTGGGGAACTCTAGGTAAAATACTCACCCCTCTTTTTTTTCAGAGCATTGTTGTTCAGGTTCAAGTGCCTCAGTTTATATTCTCGCCATTACCCTGGGAGCAACATGAAATGACCGCCCTCGTAAAAACCTCGCAGTCAAAAATCTCGAACAATGAAATCTCCATACTAGATGGAAAAATCTTAATTCCGAAAGATTACCTACGCGAAAGAGCTTTTTTAGAAAGCACGAGCATTCTTATTGTTTCAGGATCTTTAATCGAAGGGATTGGAACCATTCATTCCGACATCGACTGTATCATTCTTTGCGAGCAACGACCTAAAGCTAACAACATCGAAAACTGTGAACACGCATTGGTTACAGATATAAACTACCACTACATCACTGAAGATGAGGAGGTTCATAATACAACAGATTTTTACGGTAACACCAGCATCCATATTGATGCAGACTATATAACATTTTCCGAACTGGAAGAAATTTTTGCGAAAATTGAAAAAGCATTTGATGAAATCACCTATGATCAGCGCTTTCTCTATAGCCCAGTATTATCGAACACAGAGAACAATGTCATTCATAGATCATTAATTGGGCATGCGTTGGAAAACGAGGAAAAATTCAGTCAATTGAAATCCAGGATTCCTTTGGAGAAACATATTTATGTAGCTCACCGTGAGAAACTGCCTGTATTTTATGCATTTCAGGATATTCAAGGTTGCTGGCAATCGGGAAACCTCTGGATGGGTTGTGAGATCGCACGGGACATGATGCTAAAGACGACCATGAGCTTTACTTATTTAACAGGCACAACAAACAAACACTATAAGTGGGTTTACTCAAACATGTTCCGAGTTAGTGGGTTTGATGATATCAAAAATAGTTTCTTTGCGTTGGCCAGAAAGGGGGCGACCACAGAAGCTGAATGTCGCTCATACATTCAAGAAACACTGAAATATTTAGACCTGGTATTTTTGGCAATTGAGAAGTTGTTAAAAAAATCAGATCTCTATCCATCTACGCTAAAATCTCTTTCCGCTTTGGACAATGAATTCAACAAACGAAAACAAACCAAACATAGAATATCTATGTGCGAGTATTACTTCAGAAAAAAATATTTTGCTGCGAAAGGAACTCCCTCTCTAATCAGCCTACTCAAAGAATGGGATTGAGAACAGCACATAGCACATCAAGTCCTTGTTAGCGTGACGGATACAAAAACCTTCCAGCTCATAATTATATTTTATATAAACACGAGATCACGCATGGAAGTTACCCGGCTAGCCATTCCGCTAATACTCTCCAGACTTGGCGAGATGACCGTATCATTATTTTATTTCTCATTTATTGGGCACTTTATAATTAGCTCTCTCAGCCATGCCTCATTCGCATGGGCATTAACTTCCTTTCTAACAGTCGTTGGCATTGGCTTTTTTTCAACATCGTTGATGAAGGTAGCTGGATCCACTGACCTAAATGCGGAAAGCGTTGAACTTGATTTAGTTATTTCCTTCAGGCTTGCATTTCTTTATGGAGCAATTATTGTTTCCGCTATATTTGTATATAGCATTAGCGAATCAAGATCGCTTACGGATAACGGTAATTTAGAAGGATTGAAATTACTATTGATACTCTCACTCTCCATTCCTGCCTTGTACTTGCAGATAACTATCTTCAATTTTTTTAACGCCATAAAAATAGCCAAATACGAGTTAATATATACATGGCTATTCAACGCCACGCTTGCCTCAGCTTGCGCAATTTTGATTGCAACGAACACGAACACAAACGCTATTCATTTCATATCCACATATGTGGGCCTACGGTGTTTTTTTGTTGTGCTTGCATTCTGTTTTTTTGATCGAAAAATCCACAAACACATCTTAAAATTTCGGCACTCACAAAGTATCCCAACGAAAGCATATGTTAATTACTTTATTAGCAGTCTCCCCATGGCACTTTGCTTTGGTGGTGAAAGCCTGTTATTTCTTATGCTCTCTTTTATTTCAAAGAGTTTAGGCGATGCTAGCCTATCAGCGTACCAGGCATCGCTCCATTTTTTAAGTGTCGTATACATGATTTCAATCGGAGTGGGAAATGCTACAGGAATAGTGGCCGCAAGACATTTTAAACTAAAGAAATTTTACTCATTGAGTACAACCTATATACAAGGCATAAAGCTCGGAGCTTTCATATTGACTCCGTTTTTACTGGCTTGCTTTTTCTTTAATGAATACATATCTATAATTTATACGTCCGACGTACCAACAAGAAAATTAATTGAGGGAAATCTTCTGATCTCGATCCCTTTTTTAGTATTTGAATATATTTATGTTGTGACCCGAATGACATTAAGAAGCATGGGCGACTTCTGGATCCCCACATTATTCACCATATCGTTACTCAACATTCTCGGAATGATACTTTCCGTCGGACTTCTATCCTTTTACAACTATAGCGTTCACTCAATATTCGTAGCTCTAGTGCTCTGTTCGTTTTTTCTGATGTCGTTTTTACTTTGGCGTTTAGGCAGTCTTTTAAGACAACTCAACCACCAATTAGTAGAGCGTCAACTTCCATACGACAGAGCATAAACTCCGACACTTACGACTGATTTTATTAATCTTACGCACTATCGTGAGGATTTAACTATGAATCACGCACCTTACCCACAACATTCGCCACTCCAGCTTACTAGTCTTATAACCATTATTAGCGAGCATCATGGTTGGCGAACGTTGAGTGGCATACAAACAAGCGACTATTACGCCTACCGCAACGCCATACTCAATGGATGCCATCTTCAAAAGGCTTCTTTCGATCTTCGACACCCTGAAGAAATGGTTTGTGATCTGAGCAACCTTGAGCCAATTTACAACGGAATGTCCGATGATGACATTGTACGAATATGGGATTACTTGAATTTAAGTACAAGTAGAGTTGAGTTCGATGAGGTGCGTAGAATTAAAGGAGATGGACTATCACCAGAAATAGCTATTTCTGGCCCGTCAAAATCACACCTTATTAAATTAAAGAATTCGCTTATTAGTGAAGCATTTGCGCATTATCATCGCGACGTGCATCCCATTGCCATGAAAGATCCAGTTCGAGGCATAACCAAGAACAGGTTACTTATAAACACAAACAACGAGACCATGGCGTTCCACAACAGGTTCTGCGCCTTCTATAGCAAATATATATCTCACGAACATTGGGACAGCAGTTTCGCCTTAAACACGAGATATATTTACGAGGACCACTCAGTTTGGCGACAGATAGAAAAAATATCAAAAAACAAGTTATTTTTATTGTCGGCAGGTTTGCCAATTGCACTAGGCTATTTAGCGGCAACCGGAGATCAAAATATTTTCTTTTCAGAAGTTCATCGGCAAAACGACTCTAGTCTACTGGGCAGAGATTTTGCTTTTCAAGATGTTTTCCCTTCCCCCCTACCATCGAACGAGCCTTGGTTAATTGTAGATAAAGCCTATACCGGAGGAAGTCTTAGACAAGCAGCAAATATGATCAGGAAAAGGTTTGGATATGATATCGATGTTAAAACAGTAGCACTATTCCCAAAATCACTTAGTGCTTTCATGAGCGCAGATTATGCTGTTTATGCTGGAAAGCTATTTGAAGTCAGGTCTTATGCCCCTCGATTAGATCGAGACCAATGGCATATACAATTAATAATGGAACAATAAAATGAGACCATTATTTAAACGGGAACACATTCCTGAGTTAGAAGAATGCCTCTACGAGGCCAGAAAACAATTACGCCGTTATTGGGCAGGAACCCTGGCCGGCCTACCAAACTTCGACGCGGGAAACAAATACTGGAATAACTCCCAGACTCAATATGACTTAGATTGTCAGGACATATTATATAACTGCCTTTCTAATATCAGCATGCGAATCACGATCTATTCCGAAGAGAATGCTTCAACAGTCACATTTGGTGACCGTGGTGACTTCTATCTACTTATAGACCCTCTAGATGGTACACACAACGCAGCATTAGGGTTTCCTGCTTATACATCTAGCGTGGCACTTTACCACGAAGGTGCCTATGTGTTTGGCTGGATCTATGATATTTCAAGAGACTTAGTCTATACCGCCGCATTAAGTGAGGGAGCTTACCTTCAGTCGCCCGTTATTGTGAAACGACTTCAGACCCGTAAAGTTCAGCGAATAGAAGACATGCACATCTCTTTTCATCGCCCTAAAGATAAAAGAGAAAGAGCCATAATCGAAAATATCATATGGTCCGCATGTAAAATCCGCGTCTACTCTTGCTCATCATTGGAAATTTGCCTTATCGCTGCCGGGGCTCTTGATGCCTTTATTGATATAGATACACCGGGACATGAACGCAGCTGCGATATTGCCGCAGCAGAGTTGATTCTAAGGGAAGCGGGTGGATCATTATTTGATAAGACAGGACATCCTAGATTCTCCCTGCCTCCATCGGCCGCTTCCCTTTTAGACAATGGAACGTTGATTGCCTTGTCTTCCGAAGAGCTGATACGACTTATCTTGTAGTGCCTGGCCAATTTACTGGAGATAAATCATGTTAATAAACACTGTAAATCTGAAACTTGAATTGTTATGCAACGGAGTTAGCTTTACTAGAGACTTTTTAGAGTATTATCAAGCTCAAATGGATCACATTGAAAAAAGGCGAGCTTACGGAACAGGTGACAGTATAATTCTTAGCTCAAGCATTCGCACTCCACAAGAAATAATTCTCGAAGGGCAGATTATCTCCGCTGTCAATCACAACCCAAACTCAGATTACCGTATAGCCTTAGAGCAAGAAACCCCAGTTCTTAAACATGAAAGAAAAACCGCGAGAATTACATTCCCTAGGAGACCTATATCTTATGGAAAGTACCTGAGTAATGGCGAGCTATTTGAGCAGCATATAACCGTCTATGGTAATTCTACACTCGGTATCTTCTCCCCCGGACACTGTTATTATTTTAACGATGGTCATGAATGCAAATTTTGCTCTCTGGGATCAGCAAGAGACAGCTTATCTGATCATAAGATGCGAATAAAAGGCGGCATGGCTGGCGAAGCAATAGGCATGGCTATTAACAATGAGAGCGAACGATACAAGAGGGTATTATTGAATGGAGGCACGATTCCAAACTACGACAAAGGATACTCAATACATATGGACTTACTTGAACAGGTAAAGAATAAAAACTTGCAAAGTCGTTTGGACTACCACTTAATTTCGATGCCTCCCAAGGACTTTCGTCTTTTTGATCGATTCAAAAAAATTGGCAATAATATGTCAATGAGCCTGGAGGTATTTAATCCTAGATTATTTTCGGAAGTTTGCCCGGGTAAAGCTCGCGATTATACTCGCGAAAGATTTCTTGCCGCTTTCGAGGCAGCTGTGGAAGTTTTAGGTCGCGGTAATGTATATGCAGGGTTTGTTGCTGGAATGGAACCATTAGAGTCAATTATTGAGGGCATTGAATACTTTGGGGACATGGGAGTAGTACCTGCTGTTGCAGTGTTTCACCCTGACGCGGGCTCACAATACTCTAACAGGAGGCGCCCCTCAATGGACTTCCTCAAGTCACTTGGAAAAAAAATGTCGGACATATATCGCAGAGAGGGGTTTAAACCATTAATTGAGGGTAGCGGTAGAAACTCGTTGGATACTGAAGCTTACTTAGGGGGATTCGCATGAGTCATTTAGCTAAACAAGCTTTATTTATCGCATTTGAAGGCACTGACGGAGCAGGGAAATCTACTGTTGCAAGGGCAACATATGACAAGATTTATGAATCCCATTCCAAACTCAAATATATAGATAAAAATCGACCACCAGTATCATTGGGGTATACAGAATTTCATATGTCCCGCATACGTGAAATCCTTTGGGATTACCCAGATGACGCCCCCTTGGATCAATTAGGCGATAGGCATTGGATAAGTTTAATTGCAGCATGGTTTCAAGCGACAGACTATGCTGCCATCAGGCCATTAATGGACTCCGGGGTTAGCTGCATCGCAGATGGTTGGTACTATAAATATTTAGCGCGCTTTTTACTCAAAGACGCAGGTTTGGCTGAAGAGGCGTTAGCAATATTCTCAACAATTAGAAAACCTGATGCCGTCATTTTCCTGGATGTCGATCCGGTTCTTGCGGCGCAGAGAAAAGGATCTTTTCGTCTTAGCGAGAGCGGGGCCTACGATGGTGGCAATGAAAATCGCCTTAAAAGTTTCATTGATTATCAAAATAGAGTTCGATCCAGTTATGAGCGATGTGGTTTGGCTAATTGGGTGAGGATCGATACGACCGACCTTAGTGAGGCGGCTGTACTCGATAGAGCGGTGAGCGCGGTACACAACATACTCCGCGGGACATAGAGCACAGCTCAGACACCATTATCGTCTTGGCTCAACCGGCGCTGCAGCGCCAGTCTGCCCAGAAGCGTCTCGCCAGAAATCAACTTTCGTTGCTCCTTGTCGCGTGTGGAAAAGGAAAGAAGCTTGATCAGCGCGATGGCCTCGTCTCGACGTTTACGTTCATTGCAGGACTTAATCATGTAATAACTCCAACACCATCTCATGCCACGCCATCCCGCCATGGTCAGACGCTGAAGGCTTGATGTAGGCAAACCCGAACCCGGCATACAGCGGAATGTGCCGCTCCTTGCACATCAGATGGATGCTGGTCTTGCCCAGCGCGCGCATCCGCTCGATGAATTCGACCATCAACCGTTTCGCCAGCCCCAGCCCCTGAAAATCCGGGTGCACCACCACCGACATGATGACCACGTGCGGGCCGGCTGGGTCGTGGCCGATCAGTTCCTTGAACGCCTCGTCCGACATTTCCACCTGAAACGCCGCACCGGAATTGATGAAACCGGCTACGACGCCGTCGACTTCGGCCACGATGAAACCTTCGGGCCAGGTGGCGATGCGGGTGGCGATTTTCTCGCGGGTGGCGGCTTCGTCGCCTTCGTAGGCAGCGGTTTCGATGGCGTAGCAGCGGTCCAGATCAGCAGGTGTGACGTGACGGATGACGGTGTTCATGGCAGCTCGGGATCAGCGGGGGAAAGGCTGGGGATCATAAATCAGCGCCAACACGACATCGAGAGGCGAATCACCGATCCGCCTCCCGATGCAGCCATTACGCCTTGAGCGGCAGCCAGATTTCCAGCACACCGGTGTTGAGCTTCGGGTTGAAGTCTTCGCTGTAGCGTTCGAATTCCGGCGCGTCCGCCGCCTGATAACCGGACTGTGGCAGCCAGGTTTTCCAGATGTATTGGAAGGTCTGGGGCAACTGATCGAGAGAGCCTTTGTGCTCGAACACCGCATAGTGCTGAGGCTGGACCTCAACCCAACGGTATTTCTCGGGCAGGTCGTCGAGCTTGCTGATTTCAACGCCGGCGATGTATTCGAAGCCGCCCTTGCCATCCGGATTGCAACAGATGCCGTAGGTCACTTCGTTTTTTTGACCGGGAATTTTGCCAATCTCGGGGATGAATTTCTCCCAGAGTTCGGGGATTTTTTTGGAGGTTTCCTGGGTAAATCGTCCGCCAAGCCCTGCAATGAGCAGGAAGTGCCCGTGTTCGAAGCGTGGCTTGGCCGTTTCGACGCCTGTTTGCTCATCCATGGCTCAACTCCTGGAACAAAAAAGTGGGTTCGGCTGGGAGTATAGAACCCAAACCCGATTCGCCCAGTTACAGTGCATGCAACTGCTCGACGGCACCTGCACCGACGAATTCGTTATAACCCGATAGGATCACGTAGACCGCGAAATAGCAGAAGATCGCCGCCGATGCCAGATAGGAGTAACGCAGCAACTTGTCACCCAGCAACTTGCCGCCGTGACTCGCGGCGAAGCACAAAGCGACGCACCAGAGCACCCCGGCGCAGAGAAACCCGCCGAGAAACTGCGCCGAACCAAGGGCGCCTCCGCCGCCGGAGCGAGCAATCAATGTGCCGCCCACCGCCGCGAACCAGAGAATGGCGCTGGGTGACGACATGGCGAGGAAGATCCCGCGAAAAAACTCCCGCCGATGGGAGTTCTGTCCCACATCTTCGGCCTGCGCCAGCACCGCCTCATGGTGAATCGCCGAATAGATCATCTTCGCCGCGAAGTACAACAACAGCGCCGAACCTCCGATCCACAGCACCCAACGCACGCTTTCGTATTGCAACAAAACGGTCATCCCGGCCAAGGCCAGCACGGCGTAGATCAGGTCGCCGACACAGGTCCCCAAACCCAGCGCGAAGCCTTGAAAATAGCCACGCTGCATCGCCAACGTGATCATCGCGATGTTGGCCACGCCGATGTCCAGGCACAGCGAAAGGCTCAGCAAGAAGCCACTGGTAAATTCCATCAACCGATTTCCTTCGGACAAATTTGTTTACATAGTCACTGGACAGTTTGCCATATCAGCCCTTACATTCCGCCACAGGTCACCGCAGTGACCAGCGTCGCTCGGACGGTTCCGGGCGCTCACGTTATCCGAGGCAACAATGGCTAACCCAGGTTCGCCGCGCCGCTTTGCGCGCATAGATCGACTCCCCCCTTACGTATTCAACATCACTGCTGAGCTGAAGATGGCCGCCCGTCGTCGTGGCGAAGACATCATCGATTTCAGCATGGGCAACCCTGATGGCCCTACCCCGCCGCACATCGTCGAAAAACTGGTGACCGTCGCCCAGCGCGAAGACACCCACGGTTACTCGACGTCCAAAGGCATTCCGCGTCTGCGCCGGGCGATTTCCAACTGGTACAAGGATCGCTACGAGGTCGATATCGACACGGAAAGCGAAGCTATCGTGACCATCGGTTCCAAGGAAGGCCTGGCGCATTTGATGCTGGCCACCCTCGACCAGGGCGACACCGTCCTGGTGCCGAACCCGAGCTATCCGATTCACATCTACGGTGCCGTGATTGCCGGCGCCCAGGTGCGTTCGGTGCCGCTGATTCCGGGCGTGGACTTCTTCGCCGAACTGGAAAGCGCCATTCGCGGCTCGATTCCGAAACCGAAAATGATGATCCTCGGCTTCCCGTCGAATCCCACTGCTCAATGCGTGGAGCTGGACTTCTTCGAGCGAGTGATCGCCCTCGCCAAGCAGTACGACGTTTTGGTGGTGCACGACCTGGCTTACGCCGACATCGTCTACGACGGCTGGAAAGCCCCGTCGATCATGCAAGTACCGGGCGCCAAGGACATCGCGGTGGAGTTTTTCACCCTGTCCAAGAGCTACAACATGGCAGGCTGGCGCATCGGCTTCATGGTCGGCAATGCCGAACTGGTCAATGCCCTGGCGCGGATCAAGAGCTACCACGACTACGGCACGTTCACCCCGCTGCAAGTCGCGGCCATTGCGGCGCTGGAAGGTGATCAGCAGTGCGTCAAAGACATCGCCGAGCAGTATCGGCAGCGTCGCAACGTGCTGGTCAAAGGCCTGCACGAACTGGGCTGGATGGTCGAGAATCCGAAAGCGTCGATGTATGTCTGGGCGAAGATTCCCGAGACTTATGCGCACTTGGGCTCGCTGGAGTTTGCCAAGAAACTACTGTCCGAGGCTAAGGTTTGCGTTTCGCCCGGCGTGGGGTTTGGTGAGTATGGGGACGATCACGTGCGCTTCGCGCTGATCGAAAACCAGGACCGGATTCGTCAGGCCGTGCGCGGGATTCGCGGGATGTTCCGGGCGGATGGGCTAGCTACCAAGACCAACGTCTGACACTTAACACTGTAGGAGCTGTCGAGTGAAACGAGGCTGCGATCTTTTGATCTTGATCTAAAAAAACAAAATCAAAAGATCGCAGCCTCGTTTCACTCGACAGCTCCTACAGGGATTTCGATTCATCACCCACAAAAAAACCGCATCTCTGCGGTTTTTTTGTGTCTGGTGATCGCGTCAGACGAACATCGACAGCAGCAGGATAAAGCCCAGCGCTACGATAGACAGGATGGTTTCCATCGCCGTCCAGGTCTTGAAGGTTTCTGCCACGGTCATGTTGAAGTACTGCTTCACCAGCCAGAAACCCGCGTCGTTGACGTGAGACAGGATCAACGAGCCAGCACCGGTCGCCAGTACCAGCAGTTCACGGTTCACACCCGGAATCATCCCCACCACCGGCACCACGATGCCGGCGCCGGTAATGGTCGCCACGGTTGCCGAACCGGTGGCGATACGAATCACCGCCGCCACCAGCCAGGCCAGCAGGATCGGCGAGATCTGTGCGTTCACCGCCATGTGGCCGATGACATCACCCACGCCGCTGGTCACCAGCATCTGCTTGAAGCCACCACCGGCACCGATGATCAGAATGATCGCGGCGGTCGGCGCAAGGCTCGCGTCGAGCAACTTGAGGATCTTGTTGGAGCCCATGCCCTGACGGTGCCCGAAGGTGTACAGCGACAGCAGCAACGCCAGCAACAACGCAGAGATCGGGTGACCGACCAGGTCCATGAAGGTGCGCAAGAAATTGCCGTCCGGCAGCACCACGTCAGCAAAGGTCTTGAGCAACATCAGGAACACCGGCAACAGCACGGTGATCAGGGTGATGCTGAAGCTCGGCAGCTCAGCCGCCTCGGGCTCGCGCGCCAGTTGATCGACCAGTTCCTGGTTAGGATGACCCGGGATGTATTTGGAAATGAACGTGCCGTAGATCGGGCCGGCGATGATGGCCGTCGGCAGCGCAACGATCAGGCCGTAAAGAATGGTTTTACCAATGTCGGCACCGAACACGCCGATGGCCAGCAACGGACCCGGGTGCGGCGGAACCAGACCGTGCACGGCGGACAGACCGGCCAGCAGCGGGATACCGATCTTGATGATCGACACGCCGGTACGCCGGGCCACGATGAACACCAGCGGGATCAGCAGCACGAAGCCGATTTCGAAGAACAGCGGAATGCCGACCAGGAAGGCCGCGAACATCATCGCCCACTGCACCTTGTCCTTGCCGAACGCGCGAATCAGGGTTTGGGCAATTTGATCCGCCCCGCCCGACTCGGCCATCATTTTGCCGAGCATCGTGCCCAACGCAAGGATGATCCCGACGAAACCAAGCACCCCACCGAAGCCGTCCTGGAACGCCTTGATGATGGTGCCGATCGGCATGCCGGAGGTCAGCCCGAGAAAAGCGGCGGCGATGATCAGGGCAATGAACGGATGAAGCTTGAACTTGGTAATCAGGACGATAAGCCCGATCACCGTGACCACTGCGTCTAGCAGCAGGAACGTCTCGTGGGACATGCCAAACATTAGGGGTGTCTCCTGGTTGTTGTTGTTATTAAAGCGGGTAATTCGCAAGCCAACAGGACAGCGCTATCTCTTCTGGCAAAACTCATACGGCGTGTTTCAGGCCATGCGCCTGCCACCAGTCATGAGCTTGCTTCGCCAATTGGTCGACGCTGTGATTCGAAGCGTCCAGAGCCAGGGTCAGGGGCTCACCAACGGGCGATTCAAGGGTGGCGAACTGGCTGTCGATCAGCGTCGACGGCATGAAATGGCCCGGTCGATGGGAGACACGATCGGCGGCAACTTCAGGGGTCAATTCAAGGAACACGAAGCCCAGGCCCGGCAAGGCGCTGCGCAGACGTTCGCGGTAAATGTGTTTGAGGGCCGAGCAGGTCAGCACCGGGCGTTCGCCCTTGGCGTCAATACGGCGCAATTCATCGCACAGGCTGTCGAGCCAGCCGGCACGGTCGTCGTCGTTCAGGGGGATACCCGCGCTCATCTTTTCGATATTGGCGGCGGGGTGGAAAGTGTCGCCTTCAATGGCGGTCGCGCCGCTGAGTTGGCACAAGGCCTCGCTGACGCAAGTCTTGCCGCAACCGGCAACGCCCATGATGACCAGGGCGGTGATTGGATGATTCATGTAACACCTCAGCGCGCAGACAGCGCTACCTTTGACAGTTAGGACATTAGTGTCCTGTCTCACAAATACGTTCCTTTTCGACGAGACATCGTCAAAAATGAACAGTATTTGTGAGACAGGACACTCCCAATCAAAAGCAGAAGTTGCCGACGCCTTCTTGTCATTTTTGTGGGTTGCAGCATGTTCGTTCCCGACGCCAAAAAACGGGGATCAGGCAAACCCCGCTCACGCATTTGCAGCTGCGTCGAGACAGCGCTACCTTAGTGCCTCGAATTTTGTTTGGCAAGCCGTCCGATGATCTCCCCTAAAAACGATAAAAATACGCGCACCACTGGCCGCCCCACCTTGAACGAAGTCGCACGGCTGGCCGGTGTCAGCCCGATCACCGCCTCTCGCGCCCTGCGCGGGGTCAGCACGGTGGCCACCGAACTGGTGGAAAAAGTGCAGAAAGCGGCGCTTGAACTCAACTACGTGGTCAACCCTGCCGCCCGCGCGTTAGCCTCGGCCCAGAGCCATTCGGTGGTGGTATTGGTGCCGTCACTGTCCAACTTATTGTTCATCGACACGCTGGAAGCCATTCATCAGGTTTTGCGCCCAAAAGGCTTCGAAGTGCTGATCGGGAACTTCCATTACTCACGTGATGAAGAAGAAAACCTGCTGCGCAACTACATGGCATATCAGCCTCGCGGTTTGCTGCTGACCGGTTTCGACCGCACCGAAAGTTCGCGCCGGATGATCGAGGCCAGCAACATTCCGTGCGTGTACATGATGGAACTGGACAGCGCAGCCGGGCTCAATTGCGTAGGCTTTTCGCAACTCGCTGCCGGCGAGACAGCGGCCGAACATTTGCTGTCACGGGGTCGCAAGCGTCTGGCCTACATCGGCGCGCAACTGGATCAACGCACGTTGCTGCGCGGCGAAGGTTTCCGCAAAGCCCTGCAAAAGGCCGGTTTGTATGACCCGGACCTGGAAGTGCTGACACCTCGCTCTTCCTCCGTCGGCCTTGGTGGCGAACTGTTCCTGCAACTGCTCGCCACTCATCCCGATGTCGACGCGATCTTCTTCGGCAACGACGACCTGGCCCAGGGCGCACTGCTCGAAGCCATGCGCTGCGGGATCAAGATCCCCGAACAAGTGGCGATCCTCGGCTTCAACGACCTGCCGGCCTCGGCCCACATGGTCCCGCGTCTGAGCAGCATCAGCACCCCACGAGAAGCCATCGGCCGCCGCGCGGCGGAGCAGATGTTGACGTTGATGGCTGGTAATACGGTGGCCAAACCGGTGCAGGACATGGGATTTGAGTTGAAGGTGCGCGAAAGCACCTGACCCGTGTGGGAGCGAGCTGGCTCCGGGCGGCGTTCCGACGAAAGCGGTGTGTCATTCGACATCATTGGTGAATGCCCCTCCGCTTTCGCGAACAGGCTCTCTCCCACAGAGGATCACCGCTCAGCGCCCCATCAACTCCACAAACGCCAACGCCCCCTTCTGCAACGGCTGGCTCTTGAGCCACACCGCATGCACCGGCAGCACCAACCCGTTCTCGATGTTGCGAAAGCTCAGGCGCTTGAGCCTTCCGGCCTCCAGCAACGGCTGGACCACCGACAGTGGAAAATTGCCCCAACCCAATCCGGCTTCGACCATTTCCAGCGCCATGGCCAGGGTGTCGGTGCGCCAGTAAGACTCGGCCACCAGTGGCCGGGTTTCGCTGATCGGCAGGTCGCGGCTGGCGACGATGATTTGCCGTACGTGGACCAAATCTTCGAGAAACAAATCCTGGCCTTGAAACAGCGGATTATCCGCCGCCAACGTGGCAATCATCCGCTCGGTACCGACGAACTGGAACCGCTCCAGCACGTTTATGCTCAGCCCGGCGAACGCCAGGCAAACGCTGACCCGGCTGCTGTGGAGCATCGCCAGCACATCGTCCTGCGGCGCGCTGAGCACTTCGATTTCCAGTAGCGGATGACGCTCGGCGATGACCTTGATCGCCGCCATCACGCGGCCCTTGTCGATGTCCGCCACTACCCCGATCGACAACTTGCTTTCCAGCCCCAGCGACAATTCGACTGCATGCACTTGCAACTGTTTGAGCTGCTCGGCGATCAGCCGCGCATGCGGTACCAAAGCACTGGCCATCGCCGTCGGCACCGGCTCGCGATGGCTGCGGTCGAACAGTGGATAACCGAGTTCGGCTTCCAGGTTGGCGATGCCCATGCTCACCGCCGACGGCACTTTACCCAGCGCCCGGGCGGCAGCGGAAAACGAGCCGCGCTCGATCACCGCGAGGAACAACTCGATGCTGTCACTGTTGAAATTCATTCCTCTTCCTATCAATACAACTGAAAGCTACCGACTTTTTCTATCACGCCTATTGAAGCTATCTTTTGTCGCCTTCGCCAGTGCTCCTGGCTTCAAGTTTGCGGAAAGAGGCAAATTCCCATGCAAGGCGTTAAACGAAAATTGCTCTACGTGTCGCTTTACGAGGTCATCGGCATGACCTTCTCGGCCTTGGGTCTGGCGTTGTTGTCCGGCACCTCGCCCGGCAGCACAGGCCCGTTGGCCGTGATCATTACCACCATCGCGGTGACCTGGAATTTCTTCTACACCACGCTGTTTGAGCGCTGGGAAAGTCGTCAGCCTTCGCGAACCCGCACCGTTAAACGGCGCATCGCCCATGCCGTGGGTTTTCAACTAACCTTGATAGTGTTCCTCATCCCGTTGATCGCCTGGTGGATGAACATCAGCCTGGTGCAAGCCTTCCTGCTGGACGCGGCGCTGATCATTTTCATCCCGTGCTACACCTTCGCCTTCAACTGGCTGTTTGATCGCACGTTTGGTTTGCCAACTTCGGCACTGCCGAACCCGGTTTGAAAACGCTGAATGTCTGTTAGATTCCTGAAGCGTCGAATCGCTAACGGAGTAGCTCAATGGAACATGCACTGAAGATTTTGGGTAAAGCCTCGTCCATCAACGTCAGAAAAGTCCTGTGGACCTGTGAGGAACTGGGTGTTGCCTACGAACGTGAGGACTGGGGCGGCGGTTATGCGTCGACCCACACGCCGGAGTTTCTCAGGCTCAACCCCAACGCACTGGTGCCGGTGATCATCGATGAGGCCGGCGTGCTGTGGGAGTCCAATACCATCTGTCGCTATCTGGCCGGCAAACACCACAACACTGATCTGCTACCCCACGAACCCGCGGCCCGCGCTCGGGTGGAACAGTGGATGGATTGGCAAGCGACTGAACTCAATGCCTCCTTGAGCTATGCGTTCACCGCATTGGTACGTAAAGATCCGGAGTTCCAGGACCCGCATCACATTGCCGCCGGTGTACACGGCTGGAATCAGAAAATGGGCATCCTCGAGCATCAGCTCGCGGCCACCAAAGCGTATGTCGCCGGGCCACACTTTACGCTGGCCGACATCGTCATCGGACTGTCGGTCAACCGCTGGCTGATGACACCGATGGAGCGCCCCGACTACCCGGCCATCGACGAGTATTTCCAACGATTGGCACAACGCCCGGGATTCCTGAAACATGGCTGCAACGGCCTGCCTTGAGCGGTTCCTGCGCTACAAATCGCTAAAATGTAAACATTCATTGCAATAACTGAGTGAATCTCGACGCAAAGCCACCGAGATTCACAATCATTCATTTCCGATAGCAGGCTAAGCTTCTCCCACGATAAGTATTGGATCAGCCCATGACTGCTCACTCCCCCGCCTTTGCTCAACCTGACGGAATCGACCCCGTCCGGGCCGCGCAAATTTCCGCCCGCATCGACCGACTCCCCGCCGTCTCCACGATCTGGCGGCTGGTGGCGCTGCTCTCGATCGGTGGTTTTTTCGAGCTCTATGACTTGTTCCAGACGGCCTACATCAGCCCCGGCCTGATTCGCGACGGCATCTTCGCCACCGGCAACCAAGGCGTGTTCGGCTTCTCAGATCAGGCCGCCTTCGCCTCGGCGACGTTTCTCGGGTTGTTCCTTGGTGCGAGTCTGTTGAGCCCGTTGGCCGACCGCTTCGGTCGACGTGCCATCTTCACTTTCGCGTTGATCTGGTACACCGTCGCGACGGTGGCGATGGGCGTTCAGAGTTCAGCCATCGGCATCATCTGCATGCGCTTTCTGGTGGGTATCGGACTGGGCATCGAACTGGTGACCATCGACGCCTACCTCTCGGAACTGGTGCCAAAACGCATGCGCAGTTCGGCATTTGCCTTTGCGTTTTTCGTACAGTTTCTGTCGGTGCCGGCGGTGGCGTTGATGTCGTGGTGGCTGGTGCCGCAAGCGCCGTTCGGTGTGTCCGGCTGGCGTTGGGTGGTGTTGGCGAGCGCGGTGTTTGCGCTGTTCATCTGGTGGCTGCGTTCGCGGTTGCCGGAGTCGCCGCGCTGGTTGGCCCAGCATGGACGGTTCGACGAAGCCAGCAAGATTCTCGATGGCATCGAAGCCCGCTGCGTGAAGGATCAGGGCAAGCCGCTGGATGAACCGGAGTTGGCGGTGGTGGATGTTCAGGGCTCGGGGCGTTTCGCCGATATCTGGCAGCCGCCTTATCGCCGTCGGGCGTTGATGCTGATTGTCTTCCACGTGTTCCAGGCCATCGGTTTCTTCGGCTTCGGCAACTGGTTACCGGCGCTGCTGTCCGGCCAGGGCGTGAGCGTGACGCACAGCCTGATGTACGCGTTCATCATCACCCTCGCCTACCCGCTCGGGCCGTTGCTGTTCGTGAAGTTCGCCAACCGCTTCGAGAACAAGTGGCAGATTGTCGGCTCGGCCTTGGGTGCCATGACCTTCGGCACGCTGTTCGCCTGGCAAACCAGCGCCTTCGGCCTGATCTTCTGCGGGGTGATGATCACCTTCTGTAATGCCTGGCTGAGCTTCAGTTATCACTCTTACCAAAGCGAATTGTTCCCGACCAACATCCGCGCCAGGGCGGTGGGGTTTTGTTATTCATTCAGTCGATTGTCGACGGTGTTCAGCAGTTTACTGATCGGGATTTTCCTCGAGCACTTCGGCACGCCGGGGGTGCTGGCGTTCATTGTCAGTAGCATGCTGATCGTGATGATCACCATCGGCTGGTTCGGCCCAAGAACCCGCAACCTGGCACTGGAAAACATCGCTCATCGCTGAGCCACCGCTTCGCTTTAAAAGTGCGGAAATCAATAAAAGAGGGTATCTCGAAGGGTAATGCTGATCAGTTAAGGATTTGAGCACCGCTATCCTTGTGGGAGCGAGCTTGCTCGCTCCCACAAGTTCTGCGCCTTAACTGACTGGCATTGCGCTCGGCGGGACCCTTTCCAAGGTGCCGCTATCAACTTATCTGCAAGGTCGAGTTGAACTGACTGATCGCATCCATCACATGCCGCGACCCTTGTTGAATCTCCAGAATCACCGCTCCCGCCTCATTCGCCAGTTCCACCCCAAGCCCGGTTCGACTCAAACTGGACTGCATGCTCGACACTGCACTCAATGACAAATCGTGGTTCTTGCGCACCACTTCAACGATCTCCACCGTTGCCTGGCTCGTTCGTGCCGCAAGGCTGCGAACTTCATCGGCGACTACCGCGAACCCGCGTCCGTGCTCCCCGGCCCGGGCTGCTTCGATCGCGGCGTTGAGCGCCAGCAGGTTGGTCTGATCGGCAATGCCGCGAATGGTCTGAACGATGGTGCCTATGATGTCGGACTGTTTGCTGACGGCATCAATGCTCAGCGCCGCTTCGTTCAAGTCTTTGGAAATGTCCTGGATGGTCTGCACCGTTTGCTGCACCACCTGAGAACCTTTCTGCGCACAAGCGTCGTTTTGAACCGAGGTGCTGTGGGCCGACTCCGCGGCGGTTTGCAGGGTGGTCACCTGATCGGTGATGTCGCTGGCGAACTTGACTACTTTGTACAACCGCCCCTTGGTGTCGAACAGCGGGTTGTAGGAGGCCTCCAGGAAAACTGTATGACCGTGCTTATCTTTGCGCTCGAAACGGTGCGAGTGATATTCGCCGCGATTGAGCGAGGCCCAGAACGCTTTGTAGGCCTGCGATTCGGCTTCTGCACGATGACAAAACAGGCTGTGGTGCTGGCCAACCACTTCGTTGAGCGAGTAATGCATGCTCTTCAAGAAGTTGTCGTTGGCCGTGATGACTTTGCCATCCGGAGTGAATTCGATCACGGCCATGGAGCGACCGATCGCCGCGAGCATGCTCTCGTTTTCGTGCTCCTTGGAGACCCTGGCGGAGATGTCAGTGGCGACTTTGATCACACTCCGAACCTGACGATCAGCGCCGAACACCGGCATATAGCTGGCTTCAAGCCAGATCTCCTTGCCTCTCCTGTTCAAGCGTAAAAAGGTCCCGCTCACCGGTTCGCCACGGGCCAGGTCACGCCACAACTTGGCGTAGGTTTCGCTTCGATAAAACGCTTCTTCGCAAAAGATCCGGTGATGCTTACCGCGCACTTCTTCGGCGCTGTAACCCATGGCACTGCAAAAGTTGTCGTTGGCATCGAGCACGATCCCTTCGGGGGTGAACTCAATCATAGCCATCGAGCGACTGACCGCGGCCAACTTCGCGTTAGCCTCGGCCAGCGCGCAACTGAATCGTTCGATTTCCAGCAGGTCAGTCTTGTGACGTCGGTTAAACATGGTCGTATCACCTTCAGCGCGGTCTTTTGTTTGATGAAAGTTCTTTGGTCTTTCAACAGCTCCACCACTACGTTCCAAGGAACAGGCACACGCATCCCTCCACAGGAAGGACTTGGTCAGGTGATCAATGATGTTTAATCGGAGAGTCCATGCCGCAACGCTCTTATCAAGACATCCGTCTCTTGATAGCCCGGAATCGGACCAGCCCTAACGATCTGATAAGACATTCCATTGACCGGACAGCTCCGTGTTGTTCAGAGTCGGTGCCTTGGGTTGCGCACACTTTTAACGTGTATGACGGCCTTCACATGGCGGTCGACATAGTTAGTTACGAGTCAGCATAGACAGGCGAGACAGGTAAGCAAGGCCACTAGTCGGCCAGTCTTGAGGACAAAATCGGTTCAGCTTCGGTATGAGTCATTTCTCGGCAAGCAGACTCATCAGCGCCTGCACCGCCGCCGAGGGAGGCTTGTTCGCAGCGGCCACCAAGGCAAATTCGCGATCGATACGCGGTTTGACCGGCACCACGCGCAGCCCCTGAAGTTGGCTCGGCAGTGTCATCTGCGGCACCAGCGTCACGCCGATGTTTTCCCGCACCAGGGTGAACGCACTGCTCCATTCACGGACTTCGACCCGCACATCAAGCAGTTGCAGCCCGGCATCCTCCGCCAGACTGCGAGCGTTGGTAGAGCAACCGCCCGTAGCCAGTACAAAAGGTTGCTCCGCCAACTCCGCCAGGGAGACACCTTCTTCATTGGAACGGCGAGCCAAGGGATGGCCGCCGGGCACCACAGCCATCCAGGCATCACGTCCCAGGCGACCGGCATTGCGCTCAGACGCCGGGTTTAACACCACGCCGACATCCACCAGCCCGGCACCGAGCAATGTTTCCACTTCATCGTCACTGACTTCCAGCGCGACCACCTGAATGCCGGGATAAAGCCGAGTGAACTGACGCAGCACCGGCGGCAGAAAAGTCGCCAACACCATGGGGAAACTGGCCAGGCGAATCGTCCCGCGCTGAATGTCTTTGGTGGCATCGACACTGGTGCGGATGTTTTCCAGGGCACCGAGCATGGTTCTCGCGTGCTCGATGACAGACAGGCCGATCGCCGTCGGTAACGTCTGGCGACTCTCCCGACTGAACAGCTGAACGCCCAGGGTTTCTTCAATCAACGCCAAGGCCTGGCTGGCACCGGACTGGGTCATGCCGACCCGCTCGGCAGCCCGGGTAATGTTGCCCGTGTCAGCCACTGCCACCACCATTCGCCAATGCATCAGATTCATCATGGCAGTAGCTTTCCTTATGGCCGCTTTCTGAAAGATTAATTTTACCGAGGGTGCCGCGCACTATGACACTGGCGTAAATCCCCAGCCAGAGCCCTGCCAATGAAGTTGTATTACGCCCCACACGCCTGCTCGCTCGCGCCGCATATCGTGCTGCGCGAACTGGGTCTACCGTTCGAATTGATCCACGTCGACAACACCACCAAAAGAACCGCAAGCGGCGAGGACTTCCTCGCCATCAACTCCAAGGGTTACGTCGCGGCATTGCAACTGGACAATGGCCAAGTGCTGACCGAAGGCCCGGCGATCCTGCAATACCTGGCAGACCTGCGACCCGAGGCGAACCTGGCGGCAGCGAACGGTACGTTCGAGCGGGTACGGTTGCAGGAGTGCCTGAATTTCATCTCGACCGAGATTCATGGCGGGCTGGGTTGGCTGTTCAGTTCGCAGTTCCCGGATGAGGTCAAAGCGCTCATCAAGGAGAAACTGTTCAAGCGTTTTGTTGTGTTGAGCCAGGCGTTGGAGCGCCAGGATTATTTGATGGCTGACGGGTTCAGCATTGCTGATGCGTATTTGTTTACGGTGTTGCGCTGGGCGCACCTGTTTGCGATTGATCTGGATCAGTGGCCGGCGTTGGTGCGATTTCAGGTCAGAATTGACCAGAGGCCAGCCGTTAAGGCGGCGTTGGCTGCGGAGTGGGTGTAGGACTTAAGACCATTCGCGAGCAGGCTCGCTCCCACAAGGGATCTCTGTCGATCACAACTTCGTGAACACCCGAAATCACCTGTGGGAGCGAGCCTGCTCGCGAATGCGGTAGCTCATGCACTGCAAAAACATCAGGAAAAAACTACAAACTTGCACTCACCTTGGTAGCCACTTCCCCCGGCACCCAGCCCTTCCATACCTGCGGCTGATCACGCAAAAACGCTTCGGCCACCTGACGCGGTTGCAGGCGCTTTTCGCTCATCTGGCCGAGCGTATGGTTCAGCAGGTCGATTGGCAGGTCGACCTTTTCGAAGAACGCCACCAGGTCCGGGTACTGCGCCTTGAACGGCGCAGACACGCCGATTGCCAGGCTTGCCGGCATCGACCGCGTGCCTTTTGGATTCGGGTTATTGGCGTCGGCCAGGGTCTTCCAGGCGTCGGCGTCGAAGACCGGCTCGTCGAGTTTCACCAGTTTGAAACGCCCCAACAGCGGCGTCGGCGACCAGTAGTAGAACAGCACCGGTTTGCCACGACGGATCGACGAAGCCACCTCGGCATCCAGCGCGGCGCCAGAACCCGTACGGAAGTTGACGAAGCTGCCGGTCAGGTCATAGGCCTTGAGTTTCTGACTGTTGACGATCTCCGAGGTCCAGCCGGTCGGGCTGTTGAGGAAGCGTCCTCGGCTCGGGTCTTCCGGGTCGCGGAACACGTCCTTGTAGCGCGCCAGATCAGCGACGGATTTCAGCTCCGGGGCCAGGGGTTTGATGCCGCGTTCGGGGTCGCCCTTGATCACGTATTCCGGCACCCACCAGCCTTCGGTGGCGCCTTTGACCGTGTCGCCCAGCCCAAACACTTTGCCTTCCGAGGCGGCTTTGACCCACGCCGGACTGCGCCCGGCCCACTCTTCGCCGATCACTTGGATATCGTTCCTGGCCAGTGCCGCTTCGAGGCTGACGGTGCTGCCCGGCAAGGTATCGGTCGGGTAGCCGTAACCTTTCTCGACAATCAATCGCAGGATTTCGGTGATCAGGCTGCCGCTTTCCCAGGTGATGTCGCCGAAGTGGATCGGCGCAGTTTTCTCCACGGCGGGAACGTGGGTTGCCACAAGGCTCAGGGCCAGCAGCGAACTGCCGAGCAGGGTTTTGATCGATCTCATGCGGACCTCCGGGTCAGGGGATTCGAGGATTGGTTGGCGCTGTGCCGAGCGCACAGGGCTTGGGTACGAGTCATGTAAACGCTGACCGAGCGCTGTGAAATGCCCAGTTCGGCGGCGATTTGCGGGTAGGTCAGACCGTCGATTCGCGACAACAGGAACGTTGCGCGAACCTTGCCCGGCAAGCGCTCCAGCGTACGGTCGAGGCCATGCAAGGCCTGGGTCAGTTGCACCCGTTCTTCGGGCGAGATCGCTTGAGGCTGATCGAGGTGTTGCAACTGATCGAGGTGTTGGCGCTCCAGCTCACGGCGGCGCCAGAGCTGATAGATCAACCGCTGGGCAATGGTGGTGAGCAAGGCACGAGGCTCGCGAATCGGGGTCAGCCCCGGCGATTCGAGTAGCTGCAAAAAGGTTTCGGCAGCGATGTCTTCGACGCTGGAACTGGCGCCCAGATACCGGCGCAACCGTGCGCACAGCCAGGGGTAGTGCGCGCGGAACAATCCGCCCACGTCGTTGCGATGGGAAAGGTCGGTGCCGGACATAGAGGCTCCAAGGGTTAGGGGTCGCTGAATGTCCGGTGATCCGGTGACGCGATCCTAGCAAGGAGCCTTATTCATTAATAATACTTAAAAAGCATTTTTATATTCCATACTGGAATTAAACATCAAAAGAACGCAGCCTCGTTTCACTCGACAGCTGCTACAGATGTACACCGATTTCCTGTAGCAGCTGTCGAGTGAAACGAGGCTGCGTTCTTCCCCCCTACCGTAATCGCCCATACCCCAGCGCTTCAGCCTCTAGCTGATAGTCGAGCACAATCTGATAGTCGCTTTCGCCGGCCGGCAATACCTCTTGCAGACCGAGGATTTCCCTGACTTCGGGCAATGCCTGCAACGTCGTGTTCATCACCTGTCGCAGCGCCTCGGCCTGTTCATCGGTGACGGTCGCGGCGGTGATATACGGCAAGGTCGGACTGAACGCACTTCGCGCAATGACCCGCAGGCCGGCCACTTCTTCTTCGGCGTGCCGCGCCAGATAGGCGAAGGTGACGCTGTCGATGGCCGCCAGGTCCGCTGTCCCTTCACGCAACCCGCGCAGGCTTTCGCGGTGGCTGCCGCTGATACCGACACTGGCGAAGAACTGCCCGTCTCGATGCAGCGGCGCCAGCCGGTGACGCAGCAGGTTCATGCCGCTGTTGGAGTCTTCGCCATTGATCACCCCACGACTGTCGCGAAAGGCCGGCAAGCTGCGCCGTGGATCATCGGCGCGACTCAACAACAGGCTGCAATGGTTGCCACCGTTGGCGTCCGGCAGTTCATAACGAGGACGACCGATGACCCGGACCCGACCGCGCAACGCTGTCATCAGCGGGTAGCCGCAGGTTTGGGTCAACAGCAAGTGCGGGGACAACCAGAGGTCCATCAGCGAAAGGCCCTCGGCGTTGCGGCGGGTGGCATCCAGTCGCTCAAGCATTCGCGTCAGCCAGCGCTCGTTGGCCTCGCGGATCGGTTCGGGGGCGACGTACATCAGTAATTCAGCGATGTGTTCAGTCATCGAAACCTTCCAGGCGACAAAATTTCACTGTGGGAGCGAGCCTGCTCGCGAATGAGGTCATTACATTCAACATTGATGTTGCCAGTAACATCGCTATCGCGAGCAGGCTCGCTCCCACAGGGGTCAGGTGTCGATCATAAAAATCAGTGAAACGGATGGCGCGGGCTGTCGATGGCCTTCACCCCGTGCTGTCGCCACAACTGCCCATAACCCTGCACCAGAAACCCGCCGCTGCGCGCCAGCCATTGCTCGCGACGCGCGTGGTAGGCGCGGGGCAAGTCGTACCAGGGCAGCCCCGGCAAATCGTGATGCACCAAATGCAGATTGAGGTTGAGGAACAGCCAGCGCCACGGCCAGGCGGCTTCATTGATGACCGTTCTTTGCTCGGGCTCGGCGTGGGGACGGTGTTCATAGTAGGAGCGAATCATCGCAATCGATAGCGCCGGCACGCTGATCAACAACAGGTAATGCCACACCGGCAGCACGCTGTAGTGGGCGACAAACAGCAACATCAGCAGGGCCAACGTGCCGTGGGTCAGCCACATCAACCAGGCCTGCCGCTCACCTGCCTTTAGACGTTGCAGTTCTTCCCTGGCCAGCGCCAGCAAGGCCAGCGGTGCCCCGAGGGCAAAGCGTCCGAGTACGGTTTTGTTCAGCCAGTGCAGACTCTGTTCGAACAGTGAACTGCCCTGCCACTGCTCGGCGCTCAGGTAACGGCTTTCCGGATCGCGACCCGGGAGGGTCAGGTCTTCGTCGCGGTGATGCAGCAAATGGCTGTCGCGATACAGGGTGTAGGGATACCAGACGGCGAACGGCGCGTAGCCAAGGATCTTGTTCAACGATGTCCAGCGGGTGGGATGACCGTGAAGCAATTCGTGCTGCACCGATAACCAGAGCACCACCAACGGAATCAACAGCACAGTGCTCCACCAAAGCCCCAACCGATGGCTCCCCAAAACAATGCTGAACCAACCAGCGTACACGCCGATCAGCAGCAACCAGGTCGGCCACTCGGTGCGAGCGGTCAGGCGTTGGCGCAGGGTTTCGATTTCTTTTCGGTGGGCGGTATCGAAGTAATGGGGCATTGGCGTTGCTCAGATCGGGGACCAGTCCCCTTCTGTGCAATGGAGCAGGGTTTTCTTGCAGATTATTTTTGAGGATCGTTCCCACGTCGAGGCGTCGAACCGTCTGCGTGGGAACGATCATTTACCAGCGGCGGGATCAATGACCGAACACATCCACCTTCTTGGCCTTCTTGTCCGCGCGCTTTTCATCGGCGGTTTTTGCCGGTTTTTTCTTTGCCGCTTTTTTTGAATCCATGCCTTTGGCCATGATACTTACTCCACTCATACGGGATGTGAGATCAGGTATACACCTATCGCTGCGCGCGCGTTCTTTTATAATCGCCCGCTTTGCGCACCGACAGTCGAAGACCATGCCCAACACCCAGTACACCTTGCTCGCCGAGCCTTTGTGGCCCTTGATGAACAAGTTTTATCGCGCTCACCAATCGTCGATGAAAGCGGTTCGCGACGCTCAGCTGTGGGTCGCCAGACGCGAGGAGATCATTGGCGCGCTGTGTTTGCGGCCAGTCTCGGGCGGACATTGGTTGACGGGATTGTTCGTCGATCCGGCTTGTCGGGAACAAGGCATCGCGGCGGCGCTGATCGCCGAAGCGGTGCGCGGTCTCGACCAACCGGTCTGGCTGTTCTGCCATCCCGATTTGCGGGGCTTTTATGAACGCCGAGGGTTTTCCTTCGATCCGCAAATGCCCTACGCCATGAGCGAACGCTTGAGCCGCTACGCGCGCAGCAAACCGATGATCGTCATGGGCCTGGAACCGTTGGTGAGTTCGACTGGTGGGAGCGAGCCTGCTCGCGAAGGCGGCGTTTCATTCGACATCATCGTTGAATGACACACCGCTTTCGCGAGCAGACTCGCTCCCACAGGGGGTTGTGGTGTTTTCGGATCAGTCGTCGGCGTTCGGATCGAGATCCGGGAACATCACGTCGGTAAACCCGAACTTGCTGAAATCAGTGATGCGCGACGGGTACAACCGGCCGATCAGGTGATCGCATTCATGCTGCACTACCCGCGCATGAAACCCCTCGGCAACACGCACGATCGGATTGCCCTTTGGATCGAAACCTTCATAGCGAATCTGCTGATAGCGATCCACCGCGCCGCGCAGGCCGGGCACCGACAGGCACCCTTCGAAACCCTCTTCCAGCGTCGGGCTCAACGGCGTAATCAACGGGTTGATCAGAATCGTCTGCGGCACCGCTTCGGCGTCCGGATAGCGTTCGCTGTGCTCGAAACCGAAGATCACCAGTTGCAGGTCGACGCCAATCTGCGGCGCAGCCAGGCCAACGCCACCGACGCTTTCCATGGTCTGGAACATGTCGTCGATCAGTTGCCACAGCTCCGGGCTGTCGAACATTTCGGCAGGCACCGGCGGGGCAATGCGCAGCAGGCGCTCGTCGCCCATTTTCAGAATTTCACGGATCATTTGATGACTTCGTCAGTGGTCGGCTTGATCGAGTGATCCCGACCCAGTCCCGACACGTGGTGTTTGGGTTCGTGGCTGTGCTCGCCGGGGAATTTTTCGCCATCATCCTTGCCCTCGGTCGACATGTGTTCGATCACGGCATTCATCTCGGCGCCGAGCAACAGCACCGCGGCGGAAATGTAGAAGTACAGCAGCAGCACGATGATCGCGCCGATACTGCCATACATGGCGTTGTAGTTGGCGAACGTCTTGACGTACAGGCCGAAACCCACCGACGCGATGATCCACACCACCACCGCCAGCACCGAGCCCGGGGTGATGAAGCGGAACTCTTGTTTGACGTCGGGCATGACGTAATAAATCAGCGCCACCGCCATCATCAACAGAATCACGACCACCGGCCAGCGCACGATGGTCCAGAGGGTCACGATGAAGTCTTCGAGGCCGACTTGCGAGGCGATCCAGCCCATCACCTGCGGCCCGAGCACCATCAGCGCAGCGGCCACCAGCAGCATGCCGGCGATGCCGATGGTGTAGAAAATCGACAGCGGGAAACGCTTCCACGCCGGCCGGCCTTCGACCACGTCGTAGGCGGCGTTCATCGCGCTCATCATCAGCCGCACACCGGCGGACGCGGTCCACAGGGCAATCACGATACCGACCGACAGCAAGCCACCCTTGGATTGCTGGAGCTGGTCGATGACCGGGTTCACCTGTTCCAGCGCCTGGGGCGGCAGCACCAGTTCCGATTGCAGTCGCAGCCAGGAGAAGAAGTCCGGCAGGTGCAGGAAACCGATCAGGGCAATCAGGAAAAGAATGAAGGGGAACAGCGAGAACAGCATCTGATAGGCCAACGCCGAGGCATAGGTCGACATCTCGTCGTCGACGAACTCGGTGATCGTGCGCACCATGACACGGTGCAGGCGCTGACCTTTCATGTGAGGGAAAAACATTAGCGTCTCCTTTCGCCGCAAAAAGGTTGAAGTCGTGGCGACTCAGGGGCCGTTTTCTACATCAAAGTAGCCTACTTGGCGAGTTTGAAACAATTTCCTTGTGCAAGTTCAGGCTGACGCAAAAACGGCCATCCGCGGATGGCCGTTTTTACGTTCATCAAAGACCGGATCACGCCTTGTCTATGCCTTTCTTGATCGCGTCTTTGGCTTTGCCAACCGCTTGCTGGGCTTCGCCTTTCCTTTCCTGCACCACGCCTTCGGTGCGCATTTTGTCGTTACCGGTGGCCTTGCCGACGCCTTGTTTGACATTGCCGACTGCTTCGTTGGCCAAGCCTTTTGCTTTATCGCCAGTGCTGCTCATGGTGTTTTCTCCTGTGAACATTCAACGGAAAAAGTCGTTACACAAGGTTGACCGGAGGCGTTTGCGTGGAGTTTCATTTATTTTCACGGCGACATTTCATCGTTCAGTGCAGGTTGGGCTTTATGTTTGCCGACCAACCCCCGAGAATGCGCAACGTATTCAGGCCATGGCGCTGAAGATCCAATCCCGTAGGAATGTTATGAAACTCGATAAAAAGCAGGCCATTGCCCGCAGAAACCAGGAACTTGGCGGTGCTGTGCTTGGCGTCAACAACTGCCATTTCACCGAATTGAACCGCAACCGCAACATCTGGTGGTTTGATATTCCGGTCGCGCGCCTGGCCATTGGTCAGTACGAATGGGTTCACCTGCTGATGCACACCCCGGATACCGACGAACTGCTGCACCTGAAAGTGCCGACGGTGTTCCTGCGCGAGAAGCTCGAAGGTCTGGTGGTGCGCAACGAAGGTAAACGCAAAGCGGCCCTGAGCCTGGAACTGAGCGCCGACAAGGACTCGTACCTCCAGGACATGCGCCCGGCGGGTACCAACGTCAATTTCGCGCAGTTCCGCCTGTAACAGCAAAAGATCGCAGCCTTCGGCAGCTCCTACAGGTGTACACCAATCCATGTAGGAGCTGCCGAAGGCTGCGATCTTTTGATCTTCAACAAAAAGCCCCGCATCTGCGGGGCTTTTGTTGTTACGCGCTTACCTTCTTGACGCCGAGCTTCTTCAGCTCTTCGTCGCGCAACTCGCGGCGCAGGATCTTGCCGACATTGGTGGTCGGCAGCGCATCGCGGAACTCCACGGCTTTCGGCACTTTGTATCCGGTGACGTTGGCGCGCATGTGCTCCATCACCTGTTCCTTGGTCAGCGTCACGCCCGGTTTGGCGACGATGAAGATCTTGATCGCCTCGCCCGACTTCTCGTCCGGCACGCCAATGGCTGCGCATTGCAGCACGCCCGGCAGGGTCGCCAGCACGTCTTCCAGTTCGTTCGGGTACACGTTGAAACCGGAGACCAGAATCATGTCTTTCTTGCGATCGACGATGCGCATGTAACCGTCAGGCTGGATCAGCGCGATGTCACCGGTCTTCAACCAGCCTTCGCTGTCGAGGATTTCATCGGTGGCGTCCTGACGCTGCCAGTAGCCCTTCATCACTTGCGGACCTTTCACACACAGCTCGCCGATGTCGCCTAACGGCTGTTCAACGCCGGCATCGTCGATAACTTTGCACAGGGTCGACGGAACCGGAATACCGATGGTGCCGATCTGGATGTTCTGGATTGGATTTACGGTGGCCACCGGGCTGGTTTCGGTCATGCCGTAACCTTCGCAGATGGCGCAACCGGTGACCGCTTTCCAGCGCTCGGCGGCGGCCAGTTGCAGGGCCATGCCACCGGACAGGGTGACTTTCAGTGCAGAGAAATCCAACTTGCGGAAACCTTCGTTGTTGCACAGCGCGACAAACAGCGTATTGAGCCCGACGAAACCGCTGAACTTCCACTTCGACAGCTCCTTGACCATCGCCGTCAAATCGCGCGGGTTGCTGATCAGGATGTTGTGGTTGCCGATCAGCATCATCGCCATGCAATGAAAGGTGAAGGCATAGATGTGGTACAGCGGCAGCGGCGTGATCAGGACCTCGCAACCTTCATTGAGGTTGGAACCCATCAGCGCCTTGCACTGCAGCATGTTCGCCACCAGGTTGCGATGGGTCAGCATTGCGCCCTTGGCCACGCCGGTGGTGCCGCCGGTGTATTGCAGCACGGCAACGTCGCTGCTGGCCGGGTTGGCTTCAGCCACTGGCTGGCCGTGGCCCTTGTTCAATACGTCGTTGAACTTGATGGCCTTGGGCAAGTGATACGCCGGGACCATCTTCTTTACATACTTGATGACGCTGTTGACCAGCAGGCGCTTGAGCGGCGGCAGCAGGTCGGCCACTTCGGTGACGATCACGTGCTTGACGCCGGTTTTCGGCACGACGAGCTGGGCCAGGTGCGCCATGTTGGCCAGGCAGACCAGGGCTTTGGCACCGGAGTCGTTGAATTGGTGTTCCATTTCCCGCGCGGTGTACAGCGGGTTGGTGTTGACCACGATCAGCCCGGCGCGGATGGCACCGAAGACGGCGACCGGGTACTGCAACACGTTGGGCAACTGCACGGCGATTCGATCGCCCGGCTGCAAGTCGGTATGCTGTTGCAGGTACGCGGCAAAGGCACCGGACAATTCGTACAGTTCACCGTAGGTGATTGTCTTGCCCAGGTTGCTGAACGCCGGTTTGTCGGCAAAGCGTTGGCAGGACTGCTTCAACACTGCCTGAATATTCGGATACTCGTCCGGATTGATGTCGGCAGCAATCCCGGCAGGGTACTTATCCTTCCAAAAGTCTTCGATCATGGAAGCCCACTCCTCAGCAACGCGAATTTCATCACCGCATTTGATGCGATTATTATTGGTGTGTGTTTGTTGGTGAGTCTGGCTATTTATATAGGCCGAGAAGTCACAAAGCGCGCCGAGAGTAGCAGCTTTGCCAAGGGCCGACCAGAGCCAAAATCGGCCTCTACGGTCACTTTAATGACTCAAGAATGGCCGGCAGTCATTTTAGAGCAAAAATTCTATACAGCCTTGAAAGCCCCATAAATATGGGGCTTAAAAGCAAAAGATCGCAGCCTTCGGCAGCTCCTACAAAGGAGTGCGATCCCCTGTAGGAGCTGCCGAAGGCTGCGATCTTTTGGCAGCACCTCGGTCTACGAGCGGTTACGCGATATCACGCAACTCCCGCCGCAATATCTTGCCCACCGGCGTCATCGGCAACGACTCTCGCAGAACAATGTGCTTGGGCACTTTGTACGCCGTGAAGTTTTCCTTGCAGTAGGCCTTCAGCTCTTCAAGGCTGACACCCGTTTCACGGGCCACCACAAACAGCTTCACCGCCTCCCCCGAACGCTCGTCCGGCACCCCGATCACCGCACAGTTGGCGACTTTCGGGTGAGCCATGACCACGTCTTCGATCTCGTTCGGGTACACGTTGAAACCCGAGACGATGATCATGTCTTTCTTGCGATCGACGATGCGCACAAAACCGTCCGGATCGATTACCGCAATGTCGCCAGACTTGAACCAGCCTTCGGCATCCAGCACTTCGGCGGTGGCTTCGGGTTTCTGCCAGTAGCCCTTCATGATCTGCGGGCCCTTGATGCACAGTTCGCCGCGCTCGCCCAGCGCCTGCTCGACGCCTTCATCGTTGATGACTTTCAGCGTGGTGCCCGGCACCGGCAGGCCAACCGTGCCGAGGCGCGACTTGTCGCCGTACGGGTTGGTGCAGGCCACCGGCGAGGTTTCGGTCAGGCCGTAACCTTCGGTGATGCGACAACCGGTGAGCTGTTCCCAACGCTCGGCCGTGGCCTTGACCAGCGCGGTGCCGCCGGAGTTGGTGAGTTTGAGGCTGGAGAAATCCAGGGTCTTGAAGTCCGGGTGATCCATCAGCGCAACGAACAGGGTGTTCAACCCCAGCAGGGCCGAGAACCGCCAGTTCGTCAGCTCCTTGATAAAGCCCTTGATGTCTCGCGGATTGGTGATCAGCACGTTGTGGTTGCCCGACACCATCATGCACATGCAATTCGCCGTGAAGGCATAGATGTGGTACAGCGGCAGCGGCGCGACCATGACCTCTTGCCCTTCGCGCAACAGCGGCTGGCCGTCATTGCCGAACTGCTCCAGGCACGCCCGCACTTGCTGCATGTTGGCCACCAGGTTGCCGTGGGTCAGCATCGCGCCCTTGGCCAGGCCGGTGGTGCCGCCGGTGTATTGCAGCACGGCGATGTCGTGGAGCCCGATCTTCAGCGGCTTGATGCCCAGGCCCCGGCCCAGGCGCAGCGCGCTCTTGAAGGAAGTGGCCTGCGGCAAGGAGTACGCCGGGACCATCTTCTTGACCTTGCTCACCATCGTATTGACCAGCCAGCCCTTGGCGGTGGGCATCAGGTCGCCCATCCGGGCTTCGATCAGGTACTGGATGTCGGTGTCGGGCAGCACTTCCTGGACTTTGGCCCCGAACATGTTCAGGTAGACCAGCGCCCGGGCACCGGAGTCCTTGAACTGATGACGCATCTCCCGCGCGGTGTACAGCGGGTTGGTGTTGACCACGATCAGCCCGGCTCGCAGGGCTCCGAATACGGCAATCGGGTAATGCAGGACGTTGGGCATCTGCACCGCAATGCGATCCCCGGGCACCAGGTCGGTGTGGGCTTGCAGGTAACCGGCGAACGCTGCGCTGTAGCGTTCCAGTTCGGCGTAGGTCAGGGTTACGCCCATGTTGCTGAATGCCGGGCGGTCAGCAAATTTCTTGCAGGAACGCTCGAACACCTCGATCACCGACTTATAGGCCCCTTGATCGATGTCCAGGGGCACGCCGGCCGGGCGTTTGTCATTCCAGAAATCAGGTTGCATTGTTCTTGTCCTCTTTACCTGAACCTATCCGGGGCCGCTTTTCTGTCTTTCTTCAAAACAAAGAGCGAAAAAGCGGGACTCCACGGACACTAGCAGCTATGACGAATCAGGCAAATATGCGCACGGTCGACATTGATCGTGTGAATCTTGCTGCCGTGGCGTGGCCTGATCAGACGGCACGCTTTGGATGCGCTATACAATGCAACGACGCCCATGCCCCATGCAGCCCTACGCAAAGGAACCGCCATGATCCACGACACTTTCTGGCTGACCGCGAGCGACCGCAGCCGCCTCTTCGTCAACCAGTGGCTGCCCGCCGCGCCTTTAAAAGCAGTGATCCTGCTGGCCCACGGCATGGCGGAACACAGTGGCCGCTACGCGCGACTGGCGGAAAAACTCTGTGATCAGGGCTACGGTGTGTATGCGCCGGACCTGCGTGGACATGGCAAAACTGCCGAAAACGGGACACTCGGCCATTTCGCCGACGATGACGGTTGGTGCAAGGTGGTCGGCGACCTGGCGAGCCTCAACCAGCACATCGGCCAACAACATCCGGGAGTGCCGATTGTGTTGCTCGGTCACAGCATGGGCAGCTACATCGCCCAGGCCTATCTGCTGCACCACAGCGCCAGCCTGCACGGGGCCGTTCTCAGCGGGTCGAACTTCCAACCGGTGGCGCTCTATCGCGCGGCGCGCCAGATTGCGCGGTTAGAACGTTTGCGTCAGGGCCCGAAGGGTCGCAGCGCGCTGATCGAATGGCTGTCGTTCGGTTCGTTCAACAAAAAATTCAAACCGGCGCGCACGCAGTTCGACTGGCTCAGCCGCGACCCGGCCCAGGTCGACCTGTACGCCAACGACCCGCTCTGCGGCTTTCGCTGCACCAATCAGCTGTGGATCGATTTGCTCGGTGGGTTGCAGCAAATCAGCAAAGCGTCCAATCTCGCTCAGATTGATCCGGGCCTGCCATTGCTGGTCATCGGCGGTGAATGTGATCCGGTGAGCGATGGCAAGCGTCTGAAAGATCTGGCCCATGCGCTGCGCGCTGCCGGCAGCCAGAGCCTGCAACTGACTATTTACCCGCAAGCACGGCATGAACTGTTCAACGAGAGCAACCGCGATGAAGTGATCAATGACGTGTTGAGCTGGATTGCCCAGGCGCTGAGCCACCGCCGGCCACCCAGATCGGAATAGTTTTTTTGAATTTATTTTTTCGTGACAGGAATTGAAACAGATGACCCAGGTTACCAACACCCCTTACGAGGCCCTTGAAGTCGGCCAGACCGCCAGCTACAGCAAGACGGTCGAAGAGCGCGACATTCAGTTGTTCGCCGCGATGTCCGGCGATCACAACCCGGTGCACCTGGACGCTGAATTCGCCGCCGGCACCATGTTCAAGGAGCGCATCGCTCACGGCATGTTCAGCGGTGCGCTGATCAGCGCTGCCGTTGCCTGCGAGTTGCCTGGGCCGGGGACTATTTATATCGGTCAGCAAATGAGCTTTCAGAAGCCGGTGAAAATTGGCGACACGCTGACTGTGCGTCTGGAGATTCTCGAGAAGCTGCCGAAGTTTCGTGTGCGGATTGCCACTCGCGTGTTTAACCAGCGCGATGAGTTGGTAGTGGATGGTGAGGCGGAGATTCTGGCCCCGCGTAAGCAACAGACGGTGACGTTGCCGACGTTGCCTGCTATCAGTATTGGCTGATTGCTTCAAGATCGCAGCCTCGCTTCACTCGACAGCTCCTACAGGGTTTCGCGTATACCTGTAGGAGCTGTCGAGTGAAGCGAGGCTGCGATCTTTTGATCTTAAGGCCCTTCCTGCACCTGCACACTCGCCGTCATCCCCGAACTCAAATTCATCCCCTCCGGCAACTGATCAATCTTGATCCGTACCGGAATCCGCTGCGCCAGCCTCACCCAGTTAAACGTCGGCTCGACCTCTGCCAGCAACTGCCCATCCGGCGTGGTATTGCGATCGGTAATCCCGCGACTGATGCTTTCCACATGCCCCTGCAACGCCTCCCCCGCACTCATCAACCAGACCTTCACCGGATCGCCGACACGAATCCGTGGCAGCTTGGTTTCTTCGAAATACGCCTGCACATAGAAAGTCGAATCGTCGATCAACGCCATCACCGATTGCCCGGCATTCACGTAGTTGCCTTCGGCCAGACGCAGGTTAGTGATGTGACCATTGCGGGGCGCATGGACCTGACTACGGGCGAGGTTGAGTTCCGCCACCTTGGCTTCGGCCTGGGCTTCGCGCAGTTCGCCTCGGGCGATGCCGGCGTTGATTTGCGCGTTCTCGCGCAGCTCGGCACTGATTGCCTGCGGACCGAGGGCAGCGCGGCGGCTGGCTTCGCGTTCGCGCAGATTGAGTTGCTGCTGGCGGGTCTGCACCACCGCCTGGGCTTTCTCCAGCGCCGCTTCGAAACGATCGCGGTCGATGCTCAGCAATAAATCGCCGGCCTTGACCTGCTGGTTATCAAAAGCCTTGAGCTCACGCACCCAACCCGAGACGTCCGGCGCGATCACCACCACGTCGGCGCGGATCCGCGCATCCCGAGTCCAAGGCGTGAGCATGTAGTACTGCCACAAATGAAAGCCGGCAAATATCGCCGCCGCCACCAGGCACAAGGTCACCGCGACACGTATCGGTGTTCGCATTTTCAACTCCTTATAAAGGTCCGAGGACGACGGTGATCAAGGTCAATACACAGACGTACAAGGCGCAATCAAACAATGCTTCGTGCCAGATCCAGCGGCCCACCGGCGTCAGGCGCAAGAGCATGCGCAAGGCTCCGGTGACGAGCAGCGCCAGCAGCACATAAATCAGAAACGGACTGAGCAGCACGCCACCCACCGACCACTCACGCAAGCCCATGGCTTTGCTCCTGTTGACGGCACCAGGCGCGCCAGCTGCTTTGCAATTGCAGCACCGCGCCTTGGGCCAGTTTCACCGCATCGCTGGGGGGCAATGCGTACAAGGTCTTCAAGAATTCTTCGCTCGGCTGCGCCAACGCCTCGGCGCGACTGCCGGCCGGGCCTTGCTCGAGGATTTTTTCCAGCTGTTCAAGATAACGCCGTTGAGGCGCACTGACCGGTGCCTGCGCCACCGCCAGACTCAAACGCAAATGCAGCAGTTCGTCGCCGATGTCCAGGCCGAGCAAGCCATCGTCCCAGCGACTGCGCGCCGGTTCCGGCAACTCGGGATAGTGCCGCGCCAATTGCAGCAAGCGGTCGGCCATGCGCCCGCCAAACCAGCTTTCGGCACCGCGCAGATTGCGCCGGGTCAGGCGCACCAGATCGTCGAGGGTCGCCGCCAGCAAACGTCGGCCATGCCACGTCGGGTTGCGCAGGATCAACAAATGGAACGCCAGCACGGCGGCGCCGACACCAACCACGATGGATTGAGCGCTGTTGAAGAACGTCGCAACATCGAATTTCATCGCATTGAGCGGCGAGACCAGCACGATGAAGTGCAGACAAAATGAGGTAGCCGTCGCACCGATCTGCGGTTTCGCCATGCCCAACGCGCCGAGGAACAACGGCACGCCCATGCCCATGCACAGCAAGGCAAAACCACTCCATTGCGGCAGCAGAATCTGCCCGACGATAAACGCGGCCGGAATCGCCAGGAAGATCCCGCGCATAAAACTCATACCGATCTGAGCGCCGTTCTCGCGGCTGGCAAACAGACTGCACACCACGCACGTCAACAGCAGCGCGCCGGAGGCGGCGGGCCAGGCGGTCGCCAACCAGAAGCACGAGACCACCAGAAACGCCAGGGCACTACGGGCACCGAAAATCAGCGCCAATGACAGGTCACGGTGTGGTGTCAGGGTTCTCGGTGGATCGACTGTTTCCTTGCCCTCCTCCACCGCTTTCAATGCAGCAGTCGCCGCCATGGCGGTGTCGAGCAACAAGCTGAAACGGGCCAGGCAGTAACTTTGCGCGGAGCTGATGTGCGCGTCGTGGGAAGCGTCGAGCAACCTCGGCCGCAGCGCCTGCAGGGTCACGGTATCCGCGCTATTGAGCGCCTCTTGGACCTCCGTCATCCAGGGCAACAGCTGCTCGGCTTCCTGGGGTTCCAATTGTTTCCACTGACGACGCGCCGAACGGGCGATGCGCAGCAGCATCAACAACTTTTGACTCAAGCCGCTGATCGCGCGGGCTCGTTGCCGCCCCAGGTTTCCTTCAAACCAGGCATGCTCGCGCTGTGCATCGACGGCGACGATTCTCCCGAGGATTTCCAGTAAGCCTTTACGCGCCTGACCATCACCGGCCAGGGTTGCACGCGCGGCGTTCATACCGCTTTGCCACGCTGCCCGCGCTTGATCCGCCAGTTGCCGTTCGACCCGCATCGGCCAGAGCAGCGCACTGGCGGCGGTGGCGCAAAGAATGCCCAGGCAGATTTCTGTGCAGCGAGCCACGGCTTGATCGAACACCGTCAGCGGATGAGTAATGGCCGGCAGCGCGATGATCGCCACCGTATAACCGGCCAGCACGAATGAATAGGACCAGGCGCTGCGCAGCAAGGTCGAACTTGCCGTACACAGCCCTAGCCATAAGGCCAAAGCCAACAAAAACAGCCAAGGCGTCTGGGCAAACAACCCCATGAACACCACTGACATGATCGTCCCGACCAGAGTCCCCAGCAACCGCGCCAGGCCCTTCTGCACCACCATCCCCGACAAGGGCTGGGCGACGATGAACGCCGTCATCAACGCCCATGCCGGTTGCTCCAGACCCCAGCGTAATGCCAGCCACAGCGCCAGGCCGCCGCCGATCAAGGTTTTGATCGCGAACTGTAAGGCGCGGCGGTCAGGCGCAAACAAAGCCTGCAAAGTGATAGGCACGTAAAGGACTCTTGGAAAGGCGATTTAACGGTAGGAGCTGCCGAAGGCTGCGATCTTTTGATCTTGCTGTCCGGCGACCTCTATACCGTCAAAAGATCGCAGCCTTCGGCAGCTCCTACAAGGCTAATTTCATCGTTGAACGCCAGGCACAAAAAAACGCCAGACTGGCTGGCGTTTTTGACAGGCAACGAACGCTTATGAGCGTGCTCGCGCCTGGTTACGCAGGGCTTTTACCTGATCGTGATTGCGTTGCACGCCGTGGTACTGACGTTCAACCAGGTCACGAATGCCCACCAGGTTGTGTTTGTTGATTTTTTCGATGGCTTCTTTGTAAGCCTTCAGTGCATGGTCTTCACCCCGTTCGGCTTCGTTCAGCACGGCTTCTTCATCCTTGCCGGTGAACATCGCTTTCACGTCGACCCAGCGACGGTGCAGGTCACCGCTGACACTGGTGGAGGTTTCCGGATCGCCGCCCAGCGCATGCACCTGCGCTTGCAGTTCGGAAGCCGCAGTGGCGCAGTCGGCGGAACGCTGCATGAACAGCGATTTCAGTTCTGGGTGTTTGATGTCTTCAGCGCAAGTCTTGAACCCTTCCTGACCGTCTTTGCTGGTTTCAATCAGGTCGTTGAGTACAGAGATGGCTTCTTTATTCATGTCGGTCATTTTCAATTCCTCGCGGGTTGATGAAAGATGCAATAGGTGTTGCATCCTGCATGCCAGCTTTAAATTGATAAGTTATTCCTTATATTTCAACTGCTTATCGATTAACGCGAAAACTGTATCCGCTTTATTTGCATGATCTGTCATTTGGCCTGCATGCAGAATGCCTGTATTTTCCAGACTGTTTGAATCAAGACGACTGATTGATGAATCCTGAAAAGCTCGAACTGTTGATTACCCGTGAAATGCCCTTTGGCAAATACAAGGGCCGGATCATTGCCGACCTCCCCGGCCAGTACCTGAACTGGTTCGCTCGCGAAGGTTTCCCCCATGGCGAACTCGGCGGCTTGCTGGCCTTGATGCAGGAAATCGATCACAACGGCCTGTCGGAGTTGCTCGAACCCCTGCGCGCCAAACATGGCAAACCCGCCCCTCGCCATTGACCCGACACCCAGACCTGGCCCCTGATTGAGTAACCCATGCCCGATAATACCCGCCGCGCCCGTGACGAAGCCTTTTGGCGAACCTTTGCCGACCGATACGCGGTTGAACCCGGCCCGGTCAACCTCGAAAACGGATACTTCGGGCGCATGTCGCGCACGGTGGTCGAGGAGTATCAGCGCAACATCGAACTGATCAACCGCAGCAACTCGGTGCACGTGCGGCAACGCTTCGAACAGGGCGAAAGTCTTGAAATCCGCGCGCAGCTTGCCGAACTGGTTGGCGTTCCAGCCGACACCGTCGCCCTCACCCGCAACGCTTCGGACGGTCTGCAATCGCTGATCCGCAACTACAACCGTCTGATGCCGGGCGATCAGGTGCTGATGTGTGATCTGGAGTACGACACGGTCAAAGGGGCCATGCACTGGCTGGCACGTCATCGCGGTGTCGAAGTGATCGAGATCGAACACTCGCACCCTGCCAGTTTCGACAGTTTGCTGGCCACTTACCGCGAAGCTTTCGAGCGTTATCCGCGACTCAAACTGATGGCCCTGACTCACGTCACTCACCGCACCGGGCTGGTGATGCCGGTGCAGGCGATTGCCTCAGCCGCCAAAGAACACGGTATCGACGTAATCCTCGACGGTGCCCATGCGCTCGGCCAGATCCAGTTCAATCTCGATAACCTTGGGATCGCGTTCGCCGGTTTCAATCTACACAAATGGATCGGTGCGCCGCTGACCCTGGGCTTCATTTACATCGCCCCCGAACGCCTGGCCGACATCGACCCGGACATGGGCGAGATGCATTTCCCGGTCACCGACATTCGCGCCCGCACGCCGTACAGCACGCCCAACATCCCGGCGCTGCTGACCCTGCCGCAGGTATTCGAGGAACATCTGGCCATGGGCGGTTCCGCGGCCAAGGGCGCTCGGCTCAATTACCTGCGCAACCGCTGGGTGAGCGCGGTACGCGAGTTGCCGGGGATCGAAGTCATGACCCCGGACGACCCGCGACTGTATTGCGGCATCACTTCGATGCGCTTTACCCGGCATGCCGATCAACAGGCGATGGTCGAGCGGCTGCTCAAGGACTACAACCTGTTTACCGTGGCGCGCAGTGGTGCCGCGAGTGGTCCGTGCATTCGCATAACCCCGGGACTTACCACCACGGGTGCAGACATGGATCTACTGGCCCGGGCGCTGACCGAACTGCGCTGACGTCACACGGTGTGTTTGTCGAAGTCCTCGGGCTTGATCTGCGTCGATACCGCGAATGTGTCGATGCCTATGGTCGTGTGCCCGAAGTAGCCGTCTTTATTCGAGTCTCGACTCAGGATGTGAACGTTCAAGGTCGAAGCTTCGCCGCCCATGTTTTCATAGAAAAAGTCTTGATCGTTGGTCAGTGGCGAAACGGCCCGCCCCCGGTACTCCCTGGCGTTGAGTACCAAGCGTGAGGCCACCTCGGGAAAGTAGAGCTGACCGACCCAGGCAACATGCCTCTCTTCCAGGTAGTTGTTGCCTTCCATAATGCGTACCACGACGTGAATGTGCAGGGCACGGCCGGCGTAGAACCCCGGATAGATCGTGGTAAACCGCACGATGCCGTTTTTGTCCGTGAATTGCCCGCCTCGCAGGTAAGTGTCGTCGTCGGTGCGCGGGATCGAGCCGATGTCATCGACGTCGACTTCCTTATCCGGATTGACCTTGCTCCAGCCCGAATACGCACCGCGGGCGTTGCAGTGCCAGATATCCACTAACGCGTCAGTCACTGGTTGACCGGTCATGGCATCGACGATCGTCAGCCTCAGCACCAAGGGAATACCGTCCATGCCTTCGCTGATGTTTCTTCTGATCAATTTCGGATTTCGGAAATAAGGACCGGCGATCTGTTCGGGTGAAAGCAGGTAAACCGCTGGTGAGGATGAAACCGGGTTGTTGTCGTCCATGACGTTCTCTCTTCCATAAGATGAACGCAGGTTAACGCTGGCCGAGCAGCGAGATGCGGTAACTATGTATCGCATGATGTCGATCTGTAGCAGCTGCCGAGCCTGCGAGGCTGCGTTCGGCTGCATAGCAGTCGTGAATCCGGCTTACGCGGTCTGTCTGACGTACCGCAATCTCTGATTTTACGACTGCTACGCAGCCGAACGCAGCCTCGCAAGCTCGACAGCTGCTACAAAGAGCGAGTCGACCGCCAAAAGAGTTTTCACCGGGCAAAAAAAAACGGTGCACCGACCAAGCGCACCGTAAAGCCGTAGAACACACAACGAAGTGTTTGGTAAAAGCCGATCAGTCCAGCAGCGCCAGTGCCTCGGCGGTGCATTCCTGAATGCGGGCCCAGTCGCCGTTCTTGATCCACTCGGGATCAAGCATCCAGCTACCGCCCACGCACATCACGTTTTTCAACGCCATGTAGCTCTTGATGTTGGCCGGGCTGACGCCGCCAGTCGGGCAGAATTTCACTTCGCCAAACGGACCGCCCAGAGCTTTGATAGCCGCGACACCGCCGCTGACTTCCGCCGGGAACAGCTTGAAGCGGCGGTAACCCAGGCCATAGCCTTCCATGATGCCGGAGGCGTTGCTGATGCCTGGCAACAGCGGAATCGGGCTGTTGACGCTGGCTTCCAGCAGGTCACGGGTGATGCCCGGCGTGACGATGAACTGCGAACCGGCCGCTTCGGCAGCCGCCAGCATGTTGCGATCCAGCACAGTACCGGCACCGGTCACCAGCTCCGGACGCTGCTCGCGCAGAATCTGGATGGCCTTGAGGCCGAACTGCGAACGCAGTGTCACTTCCAGGGCTGTCAGGCCACCGGCCGCGAGGGCATCGGCCAGTGGCAGGATGTCCTGTTCGCGAGCGATGGTGATCACCGGCAGGATCCGCGCCTTGGCGCAGAGGCTGTCGATCAGGGCAACTTTGTCCGCCATGGAAACGGTCGGGGATGGGGTTTTCATAGCGGCTGTTCCTTGGCTCATGGGCACCAGTAAATCTCTAACGTAGGTTGCAGAAACGCGCGAATCGGCATGGCGGCGACATCGTCACCGGCCAATGCGGCACTCAAAGTGGTCAGCTTGGACTGACCGGAAATCGATAGAACGGTGGTCTTGGCCGACGCCAGCAGCGCACGGCTCATGGTCAAGCGCTGATGCGGCACGGTCGGCGCCAGCATCGGGTAGCAGCGACGTGTGCCGTCGGCTTTCAAGGCGTCAGCCAGGTTCGGGCTGTTGGGGAACAACGAGGCGGTGTGACCGTCGTCGCCCATACCGAGTATCAGCACGTCGATCGGCGGCAATTCGGCGAGCAAGCGATCCGCCTGCTCGGCTGCCAGTTCAAGGTTGGCCGTGGCGCTGTACAGACTCAGGAACTGAGCCTTGGCCGCCGGTCCTTGCAATAGGTAACGCTTGAGCAGACCGGCATTGCTGTCGGCGTGTTCAACCGGAACCCAGCGCTCGTCGGCCAGGGTGACGACAACCTTGGACCAGTCCAGCGTCTGCTTGGCCAGGTGCTGGAAAAACGCCACCGGACTGCGTCCACCGGAAACCACCAAGGTCGCGGTGCCGCGCGCGTCGATCGCGTCACTCAGTTGCTTGGCCACATTCAGCGCCAGGCCTTCGGCCAGCAGCACCGGGCTTTTGAACTCATGGGCGCTGACGCCCTGAGGCAGTTTCAATTCAGATATCGCCATACCACGACCTCCCATCCCGCGTGATCAATGCAATGGAGCTCATCGGCCCCCAGGACCCGGCCGCGTACGGCTTGGGCGCATCACCGGATTTCTTCCACCCGGCGATCAACTGGTCACACCACTTCCACGCGGCTTCGATTTCATCTTTACGGACAAACAGGTTCTGATTGCCGCGCATCACTTCCAGCAACAACCGCTCGTAGGCATCGGGAATCCGTGCGCTGCGATAAGTGTCGGAAAAATTCAGCTGCAACGGACCGCTGCGCAGCTGCATGCCCTTGTCCAGGCCTTGTTCTTTGGTCATTACGCGCAAGGAAATGCCTTCGTCCGGTTGCAGGCGGATAATCAGCTTGTTGCTGATTTGCAGGCGCTGCTCGGGAGCGAAGATGTAGTGGGACGGTTCCTTGAAGTGGATGACGATCTGCGACAGCTTCTGCGGCATGCGCTTGCCGGTACGCAGGTAAAACGGCACGCCGGCCCAACGCCAGTTGCGGATATCGGCACGCAGCGCAACGAAGGTTTCGGTATCGCTCTGGGTATTGGAGTTTGGCTCTTCCAGGTAACCGGGAACCGATTTGCCTTCGCTGTAACCGGCGATGTACTGGCCGCGCACCACCTGAGTGGTCAGGCCTTCCGGGCTGATCGGCGCCAGCGCCTTGAGCACTTTGACTTTCTCGTCACGGATGCTGTCGGCGGACAGGTCGGCCGGCGGGTCCATGGCGATCAGGCAGAGCAGTTGCAGCAGGTGATTCTGGATCATGTCCCGCAGCTGGCCGGCCTTGTCGAAGTAACCCCAGCGGCCTTCGATCCCGACCTTCTCGGCCACGGTGATTTCCACGTGGGAGATATAATTCTGGTTCCACTGGGTTTCGAACAGGCTGTTGGCGAAACGCAGGGCGATCAGGTTCTGGACGGTTTCTTTGCCCAGGTAGTGATCGATGCGGTAGGTGCGGTTCTCCGGGAAGAACTGCGCCACGGCGTCGTTAACCTTGCGCGAGGATTCCAGGTCCGAACCGATGGGTTTTTCCAGCACCACGCGGGTGTTTTCGGTCAGACCGACTTTCGACAGATTCTCGCAGATCGCGCCGTAAACGGCGGCCGGTGTCGCGAAGTAGGCAATCACTCGCTGGGCGCTGCCGGCCATTTCGGCCAGGGCGACGTAATCGTCAGCCTTGAGGAAGTCGACGTGCAGGTAACTCAGGCGGGCCAGAAAGCGTTCGACCACGGCTTCGTCCAGCTCTTTGGCGACGACGTAGCGGCGCAGCTCGGAGGCGATGAACGCCAAATGCTGCTGCTCGCTGCCAGGCTCACGGGCCAGCGCGATAATTCGCGTGTCCTCGTGTAAGAGGCCTGCGCCATCGAGCTGATAAAGGGCAGGAAACAGCTTGCGCAGGGCCAGATCGCCGAGGGCGCCGAACAAGGCAAAGGTGCACGGTTCAACCGTAATAGAAGGCATGATGTTTGTTCTTTTATCAAGTTAAGCTACAAATACCTTTTTTTAAGGCATCACTCAAGGGAAAATGTAGTAATAACCATAACATTTTCGCAAAATACAGATTCCGAGTGGTGGACGGTCGGAGCCATCAGTAGGATAGGCCACCGTTACGGGCCCGATCAAAGTCCCAATTTGCATAGCCGGGGCCCTTATTTGCATTGCTCTCATGTTTGCGGAGCTAAGGAACATATATGGACCGCGTGCGAAATTTACTGGAACAGATCCAGAATCGCCTTGAAGACCTGAACAAGGCAGAACGCAAAGTCGCCGAAGTAATCCTGCTCAACCCAGAGCAGGCCACCCGGTTCAGCATCGCCGCCCTCGCCCAGGCCTCTAAAGTCAGCGAGCCGACGGTCAACCGTTTCTGCCGTTCGTTTGGCGTTAGCGGCTACCCGGAACTCAAGCTTCAATTGGCCCAGAGCCTGGCCAGTGGCGCGGCGTATGTCAGCCGTGCGGTCGAGGCCGATGATAATCCGGAGGCCTATACCAAAAAGATTTTCGGCAGCGCCATCGCCTCGTTGGACAGTGCATTACAGGCGCTTGACCCGAACCTGATCAGCCGCGCCGTCGACCTGTTGATCCAGGCCCGGCAGATCCACTTCTTCGGCCTCGGCGCCTCGGCCCCGGTGGCGCTGGATGCGCAGCACAAGTTTTTCCGCTTCAACCTCGCGGTCACCGCCCACGCGGACGTGCTGATGCAGCGCATGATTGCGTCGGTGGCGCACACCGGCGAGTTGTTCGTGATCATTTCCTACACCGGCCGTACCCGCGAACTGGTGGAAGTGGCGCGTATTGCCCGGGAAAACGGTGCATCGGTACTGGGCCTGACGGCCGAGGGTTCGCCACTGGCCAAGGCCAGCACGTTGAGCCTGAACATTCCGCTACCGGAAGACACCGACATCTATATGCCGATGACGTCGCGGATCATTCAGCTGACCGTGCTGGACGTGCTCGCCACCGGCATGACCTTGCGCCGAGGCGTGGATTTCCAGCCGCATTTGCGCAAGATCAAGGAAAGCTTGAATGCCAGTCGGTATCCGATCGGGGATGAGTTTAATTAAAAAGATCGCAGCCTCGCTTCGCTCGACAGCTCCTACAGGTTTACACGACCCCTTGTAGGAGCTGTCGAGTGAAACGAGGCTGCGATCTTTTGATCTTAAGCCCCAACCCGCGCCTGCAAACTCAAATGCGCCCTCTCCCCCGGCGCCAGGCTCAGGCTATCGGTCCCGCCACTCGCGGCTTCAACACACACAAATTCCGAAATCTCATTCCAGCTCACTCCCAGCAACGGCCGTGAGCCTGGATGCCAGACCACCGTGTCCGCATGGTTGCCGGTATCGATGCACAACTCACGCTGCCAGGCGTGGTCCTTGATCTGTAATTCGCCGTCATGCTGGAACACCCGCTGACAGCCACCCTCTACCCGCAATTCGCCTTCCTGATGACAAATCTGACGGTTCAACTGGTCGTAACCCTGCGCCCCGTCGAGGCCAGACAGCGCTACCTCGCCGACATCGCCAATACGCCAATACGCATGCAACGCCTGACTCAATTGGCACGGCAGACTGTCCTGATGCTCGGTACTCAGGCGTAAATCCATGCGTTCGCCCAAGTGCGCGTGCAGGTCCACTTGCCAGTCGCACAACTGAAGTTGCCAGTGCAAGCGCACGCCATCGTCATCAGTGCTGCTGTCCAGCAGCTTCCAGTCGATCAACCGTGCCCAGCCATGGGACGGCCAGGCGTTTTCGCTCGGATGACGGCCATACCACGGCCAGCACACCGGAACGCCACCACGAATCGCGCCGACCTGGGGCCACTTCGCCGCACACCAAAGCCAGGGTTTCTGACCCTTTGGCTGGAAGTGCAGCAACTGCGCACCCTGCCGACTGAACACCGCCTGACACAGCGGATGGTCGATCACCAGCACGTCGCGCTTCTGATAGCGCTCCCACGCAAACACCGGACGTTCGCGCAAGGATTTGAAGAAGCGTTGTAGCGGATGCTCATGCATGTGCCACGGTCCTGAAAATCACCCGGGGTGCGCAGCCCCCAAAAAAAAGCGGACAGCCTGGGCTGTCCGCAAAAATGCGCACATAGAGAGGAGCTTATCGCAACAACGTTAGAACACCGACTGAATTTTCAGACCGGCGACCAGCGCGTTGTCGACCTCATCAACACCACCTGGGTGAGTGATGTACTGCAGGTTAGGACGCACGGTCAGCCAGTTGGTAACGTGGAAGCCGTAGTTGATCTCGTAGTTGTACTCGGTGGTACGCAGCGGCGAGAACAGTGGATCCTCGTACTCGGTAACACCATTGGAGGCGTTGACCAGCTCGGCGTTTTTCTTCACGTCGTCGTTGACATGGATACGGGCGAAACCGATACCGACGTCATCTTTTGGACGTGCATCGAACGGGCCTTTGTACACAAACATCAGCGACTGGTAGTTGTCGACGAAGTTGGTGTCCTTGTCGTGGAACGTGGCGTTGGCCGAAACGGTCAGACCGCGGCTCTTGTCACCGTTGTGGTCGGTCAGCTGTTGCTGGGCCACGAACCAGTAACCGTGCTTGCTATCGTGGCTGCGATAGGCGTTACCGCTGGTGGCTGCATCATTGCCGTTTTCATCCTTGCGGACGTCATCGGCATTGGCTGTGCTTTTGTAGTAACCGACACGGTATTCGCCGGGCAGGTTGTTAGGGTTCGGCGACCAGACCAGTTCGACCGGCAAGACGGTGCCGGCAGTGCCACTGCCGCTGAGCTTGAAGCCGTTACCGTGTTCCAGTTGCGACGGGTTCTGGTTGTACGCGCCGATCTGCGCATAGAACTCAGGCGAGATGTTGTACTTCACGCGAACCGCAGCCTGCATGACCGGCCAGTTGTACCAGATGTTGGTCGCCCAGTTACCCGCTTGGGAACCGCAGAACGCCAGGTTCTGGAACTCGCACGGGAAGGTGTTGAAGTCTTCGCCTTCGCCGAAGTAACCGGCTTTGACGTCCAGTTTACCGTCGAGGAACTGGTGCTTGATCCACAATTGAGTCAGACGGACCATATGGCCGCGGCCGTAGACTTCCTGAGACGAACTCAAGGTGCCGGCACGCGGATCGCCGACACGGTCATTGGAGATGTTCTCACCGTTACGGTTGGTGAGCTGGATCTTGGCCTGGGTGTTATCCCAGCCCCACAGCTTTTGCAGGTCCAGCGCCACGCCCAGGCCAAACTGATCGGCGTAACGTGCGGTCTTGTCGTTGTTGTAGCCGCCGTGGAGGTTGCCGCCCACTTCACCGACGTAGTCCATCTTGATGTCGATACCTTGCTCGATCAGCTTGGTCCGTTCGCCACCCCAATCGCCAGTCATCCACTCGGAATCGGCGCTGAACGCGTCAGCCGCATGCACGCTACCGGCCAGCATCATTGCCGCAATCGCCGACAACTGGCAGATAAGCTGAGCGTTGTTCTTCTTCTTCATCCCTACATCCTCGTTTTATTGTTATTAACTGTTTTTATTTAACGCGGTGACATCGGTTGCGACGGGCGACAGTCCGCCCGCCATGGATTTCCCCTTGTGGGAGCGAGCCTGCTCGCGATAGCGGTGTATCAGTCGACATCGATGTTGAATGTCAGTCCGTCATCGCGAGCAGGCTCGCTCCCACATTTTTAATCTTCAGCGGCCTTTGAATTGCGCCACATTGGCACTGTGAGTCTCGGTTTTAGGTTGACCAGCCACCCCCAGGCGCTCCCCGGTCTTGGCATCGAACAACAGCACTTTCGATGGATCGAATTGCAGGGTCAGGGTCTCGCCCACGGCCGGTGCAACGTCCGGCGCCAGACGGCAGCAGACTTTGGTTTCGTTGAGATTGACGAACACCAGGGTATCGGGACCGGTTGGCTCGGTGACCTGGACTTCGGCGCGAATGGTCGGCAAACCATTCGGCTCGCTGCCCGCCAAAACGATCTGCTCCGGGCGCAGGCCGAGGATCACTTCGCGGTCTTCAAGACCGGCGTCCTGCATGCCCAGCGGCAATTCACAGCGCGCCTGGCCACTGTCGAGCAGCGCCACCAGACGACCGTCCTTGCGCTGCAAACGCAGGGGGATGAAGTTCATCGGCGGCGAACCGATGAAGCTCGCCACGAACAGGTTGGCCGGGTTGTTGTAGATGTCTTTCGGCGTACCGAATTGCTGAATGATCCCGTCCTTCATCACCGCCACTTTGTCGCCCAGGGTCATGGCTTCGATCTGGTCGTGGGTCACGTAAACCGTGGTGGTTTTCAGACGCTGGTGCATCAGTTTCATTTCGGTGCGCATCTCGACGCGCAGCTTGGCGTCGAGGTTGGACAGCGGCTCGTCGAACAGGTAAATCTTCGGCCGCCGCGCCAGGGCACGGCCCATCGCCACGCGCTGTTGCTGACCACCGGAGAGCTGGCCAGGTTTGCGGTTGAGCAAGTGTTCGATCTGCAACAGCTTGGACACCCGCGCCACTTCCGCTTCGATGTCGGCGGCGGGCATTTTGCGGATCTTCAAGCCGAAGGCGATGTTCTCGCGCACGCTCATGGTCGGGTACAGCGCGTAGGACTGGAACACCATGGCGATGTCGCGGTCTTTCGGGCTCATGCCGCTGACGTCCTGGTCATCGATCATGATCGCGCCGCCGGTGATGGTCTCAAGGCCGGCGATGCAATTCATCAGGGTCGATTTGCCGCAACCCGAAGGTCCGACAAGAATCAGGAACTCACCGTCCTTGATCGACAGATGGATGTCCTTGAGGGTGTCCGGCAGGCCGGGGCCATAGGTCTTGTTTACATTGCGAAGTTCGAGCGTAGCCATGATTACCCCTTGACTGCGCCGGCCGTCAGCCCGCGCACGAAATACTTGCCTGCGACCACATAGACCAGCAGGGTCGGCAGCCCGGCGATCATCGCCGCCGCCATATCAACGTTGTATTCCTTGGCCCCGGTACTGGTGTTGACCAAGTTGTTCAACGCCACCGTAATGGGTTGCGAGTCACCGCTGGAGAACACCACGCCGAACAGGAAGTCGTTCCAGATCTGGGTGAACTGCCAGATCAGGCAGACCATGATGATCGGAGTGGACATCGGCAGGATGATCAAGCGGAAGATGGTGAAGAAACCCGCGCCATCCAGCCGCGCCGCCTTCACCAGCGCATCGGGAACGCTGACGTAGTAGTTGCGGAAAAACAGCGTGGTGAACGCCAGGCCGTAGACCACATGTACGAACACCAGGCCCGTGGTGGTGCTGGCCAGGCCCATCTTGCCGAGGGTGAACGAGGCCGGCAGCAGGACGGTCTGGAACGGCAGGAAGCAACCGAACAGCAGCAGGCCGAAGAACAACTGCGACCCACGGAAGCGCCACATCGACAACACATAGCCGTTCAGCGCACCGATGGCCGTGGAGATCATTACCGCCGGGACGGTGATCTTGATCGAATTCCAGAAATACCCGTCGACTGTGGCCCAGGCCTTGACCCAGCCAATGCCGCTGACCACGGTCGGCCAGCTCAGCAGGTTGCCGGTGTTGATGTCTTCCGGCGTCTTGAAACTGGTCAACAGCATGACCACCAGCGGTATCAGGTAAAGGAATACGGCCAGGATCAGCACGCCGTAGATGGCAATGCGACTCAGGCTGATGGAAGGTTTGGCAGCGAAACTAGTCATGACGCTTGGTCCTCAGCTCGGAGTACAGGTAAGGCACGATGATTGCGAGAATCGCACCGAGCATCAGAATCGCACTGGCCGAGCCCATGCCCATCTGCCCGCGACTGAAGGTGAAGGAATACATGAACATGGCGGGCAGGTCGGAGGAGTAACCCGGACCACCGGCGGTCATTGCCGCCACCAGGTCGAAACTCTTGATCGCGATGTGGGCCAGGATCATCACCGCACTGAAGAACACCGGGCGCAGGCTCGGCAACACCACTTTGAGGTAGATCCGCGGCATGCTCGCGCCATCGATCTGGGCGGCACGGATGATCGATTGATCAACGCCACGCAGACCGGCGAGGAACATCGCCATGATAAAGCCCGAGGCTTGCCATACCGCAGCGATCACCAGGCAATACACCACGCGATCCGGGTCGATCAGCCAGTCCAGGCGAAAGCCTTCCCAGCCCCAGTCACGCAGCAATTTGTCCAGGCCCATGCCCGGGTTGAGCAGCCACTTCCAGGCGGTACCGGTGACGATCATCGAGAGCGCCATCGGGTACAGGTAAATGGTGCGAATGAAACCTTCGCGACGAATGCGCTGGTCTAGAAACACCGCCAGCAGCACACCGATCACCAGCGTGATGCCGATAAACATGCCACCGAAAACCGCCAGGTTCTTGCTCGCTACCCACCAACGGTCGTTGTCGAACAGCCGCTCGTATTGCGCCAGGCCCGCCCATTTGTAAGTCGGCAGGAAGGTCGACGTGGTGAACGACAGGACGAACGTCCACAGGATATAGCCATAGAAGCCGACCAGGACGATGAACATGCTGGGCGCCAGCACCAGTTTGGGGAGCCAGCGCTGCAGTGCATCGAACGGCGAGGCCTTGCTGAACACAGCAACAGAACTCATGGGAAGATCCCGTACGTGAGGAAAAATTACTTTGGAAATGCACTCCTTGTAGGAGTGAGCCTGCTCGCGATAGCGATGTATCAGTTGATACATCCAGAGTCTGACAATCAGCTATCGCGAGCAGGCTCACTCCTACAGGGGCCAAGCATTACTTGGCAGCTTTGACGGCAGTGCCCAGTTGCTTGGCGGCAGTAGCCGGATCGGCTTTCGGATCGTTGATGAAGTTGGTCACTACATCAAAGAACGCGCCTTGTACCGCCAGCGTGGTCGCCATGTTGTGCGCCATGCTCGGCTGCAGGCCGCCGGACTTGGCGTCCGCCAGGAAGTCCTTGGCAGCGGTCTGGGCGCAGGAGTCGAAACCGTACTTGCCCATGTCGCTCAGCATGTCGATTCGAACCGGGATCGAGCCCTTGTTGATGCTGAAGACTTTCTGGAAGTTCTCACCCAGCACGACCTTGGCAATGTCCTGCTGAGCGGCAGCAGTGCCCTTGTCTTTCTGCTTGAATACGGCCAGGGAGTCGATGTTGTAGGTGAAGGCCTTGTCGGTGCCCGGGAAGGCTACGCACTCGTAGTCCTTGCCGGCGACTTTCTTGGCCGCTGTCCACTCGCTCTTGGCCCAGTCACCCATGATCTGCATGCCGGCCTTGCCGTTGATGACCTTGGCCGCTTCCAGGTTCCAGTCCTGGCCTTTGCCGTCGGCGTCCATGTAGGTCGCGACTTTCTTCAGTTCGGTCAGCGCCTTGACCATTTCAGGACCGGTCAGTGCACCGTTGTCCAGATCCACCAGGGCTTTCTTGTAGCCGTCGACGCCCATGACCGAAAGGACCACCGCTTCGAACACGGTGCTGTCCTGCCAAGGCTGGCCGCCGTGGGCAAGCGCAATGAAGCCCGCAGCCTTGAGCTTGTCACCGGCCGCGTAGAATTCCTGAAGGGTGGTTGGCGCTTTTTCGATGCCGGCTTTCTTGAAGACTTCCGGGTTGATCCACAGCCAGTTGACGCGGTGAATGTTCACCGGCACGGCCACGTAGTCACCCTCGTACTTCACGGTATCGGAGACTTTTTTGTCGAGCAGGCTGTCCCACTTCTCTGATTTGGCAGCGTCTTTCAAGACGTCGGTGTCGAGCAGACCGGTAGACGCCCATTCCTGGATGTCCGGACCTTTGATCTGCGCTACGCCCGGCGGGTTACCGGCCACGGCGCGGCTTTTGAGTACGGTCATGGCGGTAGCACCGCCACCACCGGCAACTGCGCCGTCCTTCCAGGTGAAACCGTCTTTTTCAACTTGGGCCTTGAGGACATCGACGGCCGCTTTTTCGCCACCGGAGGTCCACCAGTGAACGACTTCTACCGAACCTTTCGAATCGGCGGCAAGCGTACTGAGAGGGAATGCACTGAGAGGGAGCAATGAGGCAAGAGAAATGACAGTAGCGAGGCGAGAAATCGCATTCATCTAGAATTACCTTTCTTGTTGTTATGCATGCAAGTCTGGTGCTTGCGCTGCATGGATTTTAAACAGGAGTTATCCCTTGGCAGGTAACGAAGGGACGTTCGAATGTCACCACATGGTTACACAGGAGCGCTCTGGGATAACTGTGCCAAGGCAGTCGCCATACTGGGCGCCAGAGGCAATCGCGGGATCAATACGGCTTGCCAGGCGTGATAAAGATCAGGCTTACCAGCCCAGATATCGGCGCTCGGGCGATTCTGCGGATCGAGCTCGTGGTGCCAGCTGCCATCACATCGGTCGATGAAATGACTGTCACAGAATTCCCAGAACAGTCGGTACCAGTGCTCGTACTGGTCGTCGCCCGTGCGTTTTAGCAGAGCGCTGGCGGCGGCGCCGGCTTCGCAATGAGTCCAGTGCAAGCGATGGCGGACCACCGCGCGATTGTCCCAGTCGAGGGTGTAGACAATCCCCGGCGCCCCGTCGACATCCCAGCCGTGACGGCAGTTGTGATCGAAGAGTTTTTGCGCGTCGCTGACGAGCCAGCCCGGCGTCAGCATCCCGGCCTTAACCCGCGCTGCTTCGAGATGCAGCATCAGCCGGGCCCATTCGAAACCATGACCCGGTGTGGTGCCGTAGGGGCGAAAACCATCGGCCGGGTTGTCGTGGTTGTATTCGCGCAAGGGTTGCCAGTCGCGGTCGAAATGCTCGACCACCAGGTAATCGTTGGCGGCGGCGTGACCGTGGATGACTCGCTCAACGATGCGTTGGGCGCGGACCAGCCAGCGGTTGTCGTCGGTGACATCGGCCAACGCGAGAAACGCTTCGGTGGCGTGCATGTTGCTGTTGGCGCCGCGATAGGCTTCCTCTTCACTCCAGTCGCGGTTGAAGGATTCGCGCATCGCGCCCTCCTCCTCGCTCCAGAAATGCGTGTCGATGATGTGGATGGCATCGTCGAGCAAGGCCTGCGCGCCGGGACGCTGAGCGACAACCGCAGAACTGGCGGCCAGCGCGACGAAGGCGTGCAGGTAAGCCGCCTTGCCGGTGTTGCCGTCGCGATGTTCGGGGGCAGCGAACCAGCCACCGTGTTCGGCGTCACGCAATGGGCCGCTGAGGGCTTTGACACCGTGATCCACCAGCTCGGCGAAACCCGGCAAGCCTTGAATGTGGGCCATGGCGAAGCTGTGGGTCATGCGGGCGGTGTTCATGGTTTCGGCTTGGGCGTTGGCCGGGAGGCAGCCCTTTTCATCAAGATTGCCGAAGCCTTCGGGAAGCTTCGAAGCCTTGGCGAAGGCCAGCAGGCGCAGGCCTTCGTCGGCGAGCCAGTGCTGATGGGCGGGGGCGTTCAGCCAACTGCTGAAAGCGGGTTGGAAGGTGTCCATGGGGTGCCTTTTTTGTTGTTATGACTGAGGGCAGTCTAAACAACGGGCGGTGGCGGGCTTGTAACGAAGGGGGCAGGTTTTGTCACTGGGTTGTGACAAAGAGCCACCCCTCACCCCAGCCCTCTCCCCACGGGGGAGAGGGGGAAAGGGAGCAGATCTTCACGCTTTTCAGAACCTGAGTTCGACTCGGAATTTCAGGTCGCCGAATTTCTTTTAAACAACTCGGTCAGTCCCCTCGCCCCTTGGGGCGGTCCGACGTTTCGGGAGGGTTAGGGTGAGGGGGTCGATTTCAAGCCAGACGCAAATATCGAAACCTTAATCAATCGACCGCGGCAAATGCAACGTCACCCTCAACCCACCCTCACGCAAATTCTGCAGGCTGACCTCCCCCCCATGGCTATGCGCAATATTTCGCGCAATCCCCAACCCCAACCCATAACCCTGCTGCTGACCGGCCAGGCGGAAGTGCGGCTCGAATACCTGCTCCATCCGCTGTTCCGGCACGCCTGGCCCTTCATCGTCCACATGCAGGATGAACGCACTCTGGTCGTCATCGATGTGCAAATGCGCTTTCTGCCCATACTTCAAGGCATTGTCGATCAGGTTGCCGATGCAACGCTTGAGCGCCAGCGGCTTCCCCGGATACGCCGCCAGCGCACGCCCTTGCTGAGTAACGCGACCATTACCGTTGGGCGCCAGATACGGCTCCACCAGACAGTCGAGCACATGGTTGAGGTCCACCGGTTCGATGTTTTCGTGGATGTCGGTGTCTTTCACGCATTGCAACGCGCCTTTGACCAGCAGCTCCAGCTCATCCAGATCACGGCCGAACTTGGCTTGCAGCGTTTCGTCTTCAAGCAATTCAACCCGCAATCGCAAGCGGGTAATCGGCGTGCGCAAGTCATGGGAAATCGCGCTGAACAACTGGCTGCGCTCGGTCAGGTAACGGCTGATGCGTTCGCGCATCGCATTGAAGGCGCGGCCAACTTCGACCACTTCACTGCCACCACCCTCGGCCACTGGCTCGACTTCCGCGCCGAGGGACATGTCCCGTGCAGCCCGCGCCAAGCGCTTGAGCGGCCGGCTCTGCCAGTGCACTAGCACGCCAATGAACAACAACAAGAAGCCGCTGGTGAGCACGATGAACCAGACTTGCTGTGCCGGCAGGCCTTGTTCTTCAAGACTGGTGTAGGGCTCGGGCAACAGTGAGGCGATGTACAGCCACTCGCCCGGTGCCATCTGGATTTGCGTGACCAATACCGGCGGATTCACCGGCTCCAGGGTCAACGCGTAATGCGCCCAGGAGCGCGGCAATTCATCGAGTTTCAGACCGCTGTTGAAGATGCGCAGGTCTTCGGGGCTGACGAACGTCACCGAGATATCCGTGTCCTGGCCTAGCGACTGGCGCAATACTTCATCCACTGCTTTGAGCACGGCTTCCTTGCGCGGGGTGATCGGCAGCACCTCCATGCCCAAGGGTTTGTCGTTGAGCGTCACCACAAAACGGGTGCCGCCCATGCTGCGCAACTGGTCGAGCACCAAGGGCCGAAACGCTACCGGCAGAGAGCGGAAGTAACTGACGCTGGCCGTCATCGAATGAGCGAGGCTACGAGCACTGGTGACCAGGCCTTCAAGTTGGGTGGCGCGCAGTTGCGAGACCCAGATCACGCTCGACAGCGTCTGGGCGAACAGGACCGCCAACAGCGTCAGCAGCAACATCCGTCCAAGCAACGAGCGCGGCATGGGGATCCGTGCAGCGAGCTTGCGGAAAAACTCAGTGGCCATTGCTGGCAACCACATTGGCGGCCAGTTGGTAGCCGCTGCCGCGCACGGTACGGATCAGCCGCGGTGGTTTTTCGGTGTCGCGCAGGCGCTGGCGCAAACGGCTGACGGCCATGTCGACGATGCGATCCAGCGGCATCAAATCACGACCACGGGTAGCGTTGCCGATGGTGTCGCGGTCGAGAATTTCCTGGGGGTGATCGAGGAACAGTTTCAGCAGCGCGAAATCGGCGCCGGAGAGAATCACTTCTTCGCCGTCGATGTGGAACAGTCGGTGGCTGACCATGTCCAGCCGCCAGTCATCGAAGGCCAGCACTTCACTGCCGGAACGTTCCTGACCGAACTGCGCGCGGCGCAACAAGGCTTTGATGCGCGCCTGCAACTCACGCGGGCTGAAGGGTTTGCCGAGGTAATCGTCGGCGCCCAGTTCCAGACCGATGACGCGATCGGCCTCGTCGGAGCTGGCCGTGAGCATGATGATCGGCACCTGAGCCTGACGCGGGTGCTGACGGATCCAGCGGCAGAGGCTGAAGCCGTCTTCGTCCGGAAGCATCACATCGAGGATCACCAGATCGCTCGGCGCCTCGTTCATCGCCTGACGAAAGCCTGCACCGTCGGGCGTGGTGCGAACCTGGAAACCGGCGCGGGTCAGGTAGGTGTCCAGCAACTCGCGTATCTCTTGATCGTCATCGACCAACAAAATCGACTTGTTGACTGAGCTCACGGGGCGGCGTCCTTGTTGTTTGAATTGGGCGGATTATGCCTTAAGCACTGAATCTACAAACACCACAAAACCAACTGTGGGAAAACCAATGTGGGAGCGAGCCTGCTCGCGAAAGCGGTTTTACATTCAACACATTCGTTGACTGATACACCGCTTTCGCGAGCAGGCTCGCTCCCACAGGATTGCATTTCAAGTTGGGTTGGCTTGCTCCAGCGCCACTCCCGCACCCATCAAGCCGGAATACGGCGCCGTCACCAGCCACACCGGGATGCCTTTGAAGTAATCGCTCATGCAGCCCTTGTCGGCGAAGCACCGGGCGAAACCGCTTTCGATGAAGAAATCGGCAAACCGCGGAATCACCCCGCCCACGATGTACACGCCGCCGCGCGCACCGGTGGTCAGCACGTTGTTGCCGGCCACACGCCCCAGCCAGCAGCAGAATTGCTCCAGCACTTCCAGGGCAATCGGATCGCCCGCCAACCCGGCAGCCGTGATCGCTTCGGGCGTTTCGAGCACAGGCTCATGACCGTCCACTGCACAAATGGCCCGATAAACCCGCGGCAAGCCGCTGCCGCTCAAGGCCGTTTCAGCGCTGACATGGCCGATCTCATTGAAGATGTGCTGCCACAACTGAGTTTCCCGCGGACTGCTCAGCGGCAAATCGACGTGACCGCCCTCCCCCGGCAACGCGGCGAAACGACCTTCGCCCAAATCGAGCAACGTGCCAACACCGAGGCCAGTCCCCGGACCAATCACCACCGCCGGCCGCAACGGTTCCGGCGTACCTTCGCAAACCACCCGAAACTCGCCCCGCTGCAAACGGGTCATGCCCAGCGCCATGGCCGAGAAGTCGTTGACCAGCAACAGTTGATCCACCTGCAAGGTGTTGCAGAACGCCTTGCGGCTGAGTCGCCAGTGATTGTTGGTGAACTTGAATTCATCGCCGCTGACGGGGCCGGCCACCGACAGGCACACCGAACCGATCGAACCCGGCGCCAGGCCAAGCCCGCTCAGGTAGAGAGCAATCGCCTCCTCCGGGCTGGCGTGGTCGGCCGTTGCCAGCACCTGGACCGATTCCAGCTGCTGGTTTTTCCACAACGCGAAACGTGCGTTGGTCCCACCGATGTCACCGACCAAAGCCAGTTTCAATTAAGCGTCTCCAGGGCAGAAGTAAAGGCGCTGGCGCCCTGCTCCGCCGAGCTGAAGGCCATGCGCATGAAACCAAACAGTTCGCGACCGCTGCCGATGTTGTTGCCCAACAGGCCCTTGGCAGGTTCGCGCGCTGCGAATTCTTCGGCGTCCACCTTAAGCTCCAGGGTGCCTTTGACGCCATCGACGCGGATGATATCGCCCTCTTGCACCCGCGCCAAAGCGCCGCCCACATACGCTTCGGGGCTGACGTGAATCGCCGCCGGGATTTTCCCCGACGCACCGGACATGCGCCCGTCAGTCACCAGCGCCACTTTGAAGCCGCGATCCTGCAGCACACCGAGGAACGGTGTCATCTTGTGCAGCTCCGGCATGCCATTGGAACGCGGGCCCTGGAAGCGCATCACCGCGACGAAATCCTTCTCGAGCAAACCGGCCTTGAACGCATCGGCCAGATCCTGCTGATCCTGGAACACCATGGCCGGTGCTTCGACGACCTGGTTTTCCAACGCGACGGCGGACACTTTCATGACACCGCGGCCGAGGTTGCCTTCCATCACCCGCAAGCCGCCCTCTGGCGAAAATGCGCGAGCGACCGGACGCAGGATGGTTTCGTCGAGGCTTTCGATCGGGCCTTCGCGCCAGACCAGTTCGCCGTTTTCGAGGAACGGTTCCATGGTGTAGCGGCTCAGGCCGTGGCCCAGCACGGTGTTGACGTTTTCGTGCAGCAGCCCGGCTTCCAGCAGTTCGCGGATCAGGAACGACATGCCGCCCGCCGCCTGGAAGTGGTTGATGTCGGCTTTGCCGTTCGGGTAGACGTGGCTCAGGGTCGGCACCACCTCGGAGAGGTCGGCCATGTCCTGCCAGGTCAATTGAATGCCCGCCGCCATGGCGATCGCCGGCATGTGCAGCGTGTGGTTGGTCGAGCCACCGGTGGCGTGCAGGGCCACGATGGAGTTGACCAACGAACGTTCGTCGACGATTTCGCCGATCGGCATGAAGTCGCCGCTCTGTTTGGTCAGACGCGTGACTTGATGCGCTGCTTCGCGGGTCAGGGCATCGCGCAACGGGGTGTTCGGGTTGACGAAAGAGGCGCCCGGCAAGTGCAGACCCATGACTTCCATCAGCAACTGATTGGTGTTGGCGGTGCCGTAAAAGGTGCAGGTACCCGGGCTGTGGTAGGACTTCATTTCCGATTCCAGCAGCTCTTCGCGGCTGGCCTTGCCTTCGGCGTAGCGCTGGCGCACGTCGGCTTTCTGCTTGTTGGAAATGCCCGAGACCATCGGCCCGCCCGGCACGAAGATCGTCGGCAAATGACCGAAACGCAGCGCGCCCATCATCAAGCCCGGCACGATCTTGTCGCAGATGCCGAGCATCAGCGCGCCGTCGAACATGTTGTGAGACAGCGCCACGGCAGTAGACAGCGCGATCACTTCGCGGCTCGGCAGGCTCAGTTCCATGCCCGGTTCGCCCTGGGTCACGCCATCGCACATGGCGGGGGTGCCACCGGCGAACTGGCCGACGGAGCCGATTTCACGCAGGGCTTTTTTGATCTGTTCAGGAAAGACTTCGTACGGCTGGTGCGCCGAGAGCATGTCGTTATATGACGAAACAATCGCAATATTTGCGGAGTTCATCATCCGCAGACTGTTCTTGTCGTCGGTGCCGCAACCGGCCACGCCGTGGGCGAAGTTGGCGCATTGCAGCTTGCCGCGCATTGGACCGTCGCTGGCAGCACCACGAATCAGTGCAAGGTAAGCCTCACGCGTGGCGCGGCTGCGGGCGATAAGCCGTTCGGTGACCTCAAGGACGCGGGGATGCATGTTTAGAACTCCAGGCTAACGGATGTGGCGACCTGATTGTCTATGCTGAGCAAGAGCCGTTGTCGATGGGATGACAGACGGTTTTCTTGTTCGGTCGGACCAGTTGATTCAGGTCACTCGTTGTAGATTGAACAAAATATTGCCATTAAAAAGGCTTGTTTTCTATTTTTATGCGAATAATCTTGTAATTCCAACAACAAAACGACGGCGGCCCTGTTAAATGACTCTTCGAATCGCAATCAATGGTTTTGGCCGAATTGGCCGTAACGTCCTACGCGCACTGTATACCCAAGGTTATCGCCAGGATCTGCAGATCGTTGCCATCAATGACCTGGGCGACAGCGCGATGAACGCTCATCTGCTCAAGTACGACACTGTTCACGGCACGTTCGATGCCGATGTCCAGCACGATCTGGAAAGCCTGACCGTCAACGGCGACCGTATTTCTGTCAGCGCCATTCGCAACCCGGCCGAACTGCCTTGGGCTGCCGAGAAGATCGACGTTGTATTCGAATGCACCGGTTTGTTCACCGACCGCGACAAAGCCGCCGCGCATATTACGGCCGGCGCACGCAAAGTGATCATCTCGGCCCCGGCCAAAGGCGCCGACGCCACGGTGGTGTATGGCGTTAACCACGACATTCTGCGCCAATCGCACCAGATCATTTCCAATGCGTCGTGCACCACCAACTGCCTGGCCCCGGTGGCCCAGGTGTTGCACCGCGAGCTGGGTATCGAAAGCGGTCTGATGACCACTATTCACGCCTACACCAACGATCAGCACCTGACCGACGTCTATCATGTCGATCCGTATCGTGCGCGTTCGGCCACCCAGAACATGATCCCGAGCAAAACCGGCGCGGCTGAAGCGGTCGGCCTGGTGCTGCCGGAACTGGCGGGCAAACTGACCGGTATGTCGGTGCGCGTGCCGGTGATCAACGTGTCGCTGGTGGACCTGACCGTGCAACTCAAACGCGAAGCGTCGGCCGATGAAGTGAACGCGCTGCTCAAAGAAGCCAGCCAGCACTCGAAGATTCTCGGTTACAACACCCTGCCGCTGGTCTCCAGCGACTTCAACCACAACCCGCTGTCGTCGATCTTTGACGCCAACCACACCAAGTCCAGCGGCAAGCTGCTCAAGGTACTGGCCTGGTACGACAACGAATGGGGCTTCTCCAACCGCATGCTCGATAACTGCCTGGCGCTGTGCAACGCAGAGTAAGCGAAGCTTACGAGTAGGCGCTGCCGCAGGCTGCGATCTTTTGATCTTGATTTTCAGCGATCCCGAAAAGATCAAGATCAAAAGATCGCAGCCTGCGGCAGCTCCTACAGGTATTCGCGTGGCGCCCTATGCCAACGCATCACGCCTCGGAGCAGCACCGATGATCGGTATCAGCTTTACGCAAAAGACCATGGCAGCGCGCAAGCGTATTGCCTTGGTCGCCCATGACCACTGCAAGGTGTTTTTGCTGGACTGGGCGGAGCGGCAGAAAGACAGGCTCGCACAGCATGAACTGGTCGCCACTGGCACCACCGGGTTGTTGTTGCAACAGCGCCTGGATTTGCCTGTGGAGAGCATGATCAGCGGCCCGTTGGGCGGCGATCAGCAACTCGGTGCGCGAATCGCCGAGCAGCGGGTCGACATGCTGGTGTTCTTCTGGGACCCGTTCGAACCACAGCCGCACGACCCGGACATCAAGGCGTTATTGCGCGTCGCGGCGGTCTGGAACATTCCCGTCGCCTGCAATGAATGCAGCGCCGACTACCTGCTCAGCAGCCCGATGATGGAGCAGGCGCACGAACATCGGATCCCCGATTACGCGACCTATCTGCTGGGCCGCGCCTAAAGCTTCACTCTGTTGCTTGCCTGACTCAATGCGCCCTCCTGTGGGCGCTTGCTCCCGCAGGAGGACTTGTCGATCGAGCCTCCTGCCTCCCCCTGCCGCACGGGCGGAATCAGTGCCGACAATTTCCTGAATTTCTGCCCTTTTCAGGGCATTTTCCTGCGCAAACGTTCACCTGTTACCGTTCGTCGGCTTTGCGTTCATGCAACCTCCGCTCACGCCGATGTGCATTAAATGGCGCTGAATGGACTTGGCGAATTGGGTCGATCCCGACTCACAGCCAACACCTCATCCATTCGCGAGCTCGTCCCATGTTCGACTCTCTCTCCATCCGCCTGAAAATCGTCCTGCTCTCCGGTCTGTGCCTGCTTGGCGTGGTCGCGTTGATCGTCGGGATGAACATCTACCAGACCGATCAGAACGATGAACTGGTCAGTGCCTCCAGCAGCAAGATGCTCACCGCCAGCGTTCAGAACCTGCTCCAGGCCAAGGCCGCCGAGCAAGCAGTGCGGGTGCAGAAGACCTTCGGCGAAAGCCTGCTGGTGGTGACTGCCCTGGCCGACCAGATCAAGGACATGCGCACCATGGCGAGCACGCGCTCCCTTGATGCCGGTGCCCTGCGTGAAGAGTTGAACCAGAGCCTGAAAACCGCCTTCGAGCGCAACAGCAAAGTGCTCGGCATCTGGCTGGCATTCGAGCCCAATGGCCTCGACGGCAAGGACAGCGAGTTCGCCAACGATGCCGCTCGCCAATCCAACGAAGCCGGTCGTTTCGCCAGCTACTGGAGCCGTGCCGGCGGTGTCGGGATCAACACGATCATGGTCGAAGACGACATGACCAAAACCACCTTGAGCCTCAGCGGCACACCCTATAACAGCTGGTACACCTGCCCTCGCGATAGCAAGCGCACCTGCCTGCTCGACCCGTATGCCGACACCGTCGCCGGCAAGGAAATGCTGATGACCACCATTTCCGTACCGCTGCTGGTGGATGGCAAATCCATCGGCGTGGTCGGTGTGGACATCGCCCTCGACGCCCTGCAAGCGGCGGCTGTCGACTCCCAACGTGATCTGTTCAACAGCGCCGGGCACATGTTGATCGTCTCCGGTAGTGGCGTACTCGCGGGCTACAGCGTGGACGCGAGCAAGGTCGGCAAAAGCATCGGCGACACCCTGGGCGCAGACGGCAAGGACGTTCTGCAATTGCTCAGCGCTGGCACGCCGAAGATTCTCGAACAGGGCGACCTGATCCGCGCGGTGTACCCGGTCAGTCCGATTGCCGAGTCCAAAGCCTGGGGCGTGGTGATCGACCTGCCGAAACACGTGTTGCTGGCCGACTCGGTCAAGTTGCAAGCCTTAGTCGATGACGCCCAGCAAAGCGGCACGATCAAAGCCGTTTTGGTGGCAGTGATTGCCGGCCTGGTCGGACTGTTGCTGATCTGGCTCACGGCGTCCGGCGTGACCCGGCCGATCAATAGCGTGGCCGAGATGCTCAAGGCGATTGCCAGCGGTGACGGCGACCTGACGCAGCGTCTGCACTACAGCAAGAAAGACGAACTGGGCGAACTGGTGAGCTGGTTCAACCGCTTCCTCGACAAGCTGCAACCGACCATCGCGCAGATCAAACAAAGCATCACCGATGCGCGCGGCACCGCCGACCAGTCTTCGGAAATCGCCCGCCAGACCAGCGAAGGCATGCAAGTGCAGTTCCGCGAAATCGACCAGGTCGCCACCGCGTCCAACGAAATGAGCGCCACCGCCCACGACGTCGCCAACAGTGCCTCGAACGCGGCTAACGCAGCCAAGGGTGCCGACCAGTCGGCCCGCGACGGCATGCAGATCATCGAACGCAGCACCCGCGACATCAATCAACTGGCCGACGAAGTCAGTAAGGCGGTGACCGAAGTCGAAGCCTTGGCAGTTAACAGCGAGCAGATCGGTTCGGTGCTGGAAGTGATCCGCAGCATCGCCGAACAAACCAACCTGCTGGCGCTCAACGCGGCGATTGAAGCTGCGCGTGCCGGCGAGAGCGGTCGCGGGTTTGCGGTGGTCGCCGATGAAGTGCGCAACCTGGCCAAACGTACGCAAGATTCGGTGGAAGAAATCCGCATTGTCATCGAGCGCATCCAGTCCGGTACTCGCGGTGTGGTGGCCACGATGCATTCGAGCCAGACCCAGGCTCACAGCAACGCCGGGCAGATCCAGCAAGCCGTCCAGGCCTTGAGCAAAATCAGCGACGCAGTGACGGTCATCAGCGACATGAACCTGCAAATCGCCAGCGCCGCCGAACAGCAAAGCGCGGTGGCCGAAGAGGTCAACCGCAACGTCTCGGCGATCCGCACGGTCACCGAAACCCTGACCGGCCAAGCCACCGAATCGGCGCAGATCAGCAGCCACCTCAACTCGTTGAGCTCGCATCAGATGAAATTGATGGATCAGTTTCGGGTGTAACCCTTAAAAGATCGCAGCCTGCGGCAGCTCCTACACCGATCCCTGGAGCTGCCGCAGGCTGCGATCTTTTGATCTTTTGATCTATGCTGCCCCTCTCTTCCGGAGGGCCTTCGATGACTGATTTACTCACGTCCATTCAAGCCGCACTCGGCTTGCCTCACACCCAGGTCAAGTTCACCTCGAGCGGCGCCTTGCCCTCGGCGTTTGCCGTCACCGACCTGGCGTGCGCCAGCATTGCCGCTGCCGGCCAGGCTGTCAGCGAATGGCTGCAGCAACAAACCGGTCGCTTGCCAAGCCTTGAGGTCGACCGCCGCCTGGCCTCTTTCTGGTTCGCCACGTCGATCCGCCCGATAGGCTGGAGCGTCCCGCCGCTGTGGGATCCGGTCGCCGGTGACTACGCCACAAAGGATGGCTGGATTCGCCTGCACACCAACGCACCCCATCACCGCGCCGCTGCCGAAAAAGTGCTCGGCGCCTGTGCCGACCGTACAGCGATGGCGAGCAAGGTTGCTCAATGGGCCAAACGTGATCTGGAGCAGGCCGTGGTCGATGCCGGTGGCTGCGCCGCCGAGATGCGTAGCTGGGCGCAATGGCAGGCGCATCCCCAAGGTCAGGCCGTGAACGCCGAGCCGCTGATTCAGTTGGCTGACAACAGCCGCCAGAACGCGAAACCGTGGCAAGGCTCGGTGGCGCAACCGCTGGCCGGGATCAAGGTGCTGGATTTGACCCGAGTGCTCGCCGGACCGATCGCCAGCCGTTTTCTGGCAGGCCTCGGCGCCGACGTTTTGCGGATCGACCCACCGACCTGGAACGAACCGGGCGTGGTGCCGGAAGTCACCTTGGGCAAACGCTGCGCACGCCTGGACCTGCACGACAAGACTGACCGCGCGGTGTTCGAAAGCCTGCTCAAGGACGCTGACATTCTGCTCCACGGCTACCGTGCTGACGCACTGGAACGCCTGGGTTACGGTGTCGCCGAACGCCAGAAACTGGCGCCCGGCCTGATCGACGTCAGCCTCAATGCCTACGGTTGGAGCGGCCCGTGGCAGAACCGCCGCGGCTTCGACAGCCTGGTACAAATGAGCAGCGGGATCGCCGACGCCGGCATGCAGTGGAAACGTGCAAACAAGCCGACGCCATTGCCCTTGCAAGCGCTCGATCACGCCACCGGGTATTTGATGGCGGCCAGTGCGATTCGATTGTTGGGGCGCAGTGGATCGGCACGGTTGTCGTTGGCGCGTACGGCGAAGTTGTTGATTGAAAATGGTGCGGGAACAGATGAGCCGTTGCGGGCGGAGGATGACAACGATCAAGGGCTGTTGGTTGAGCAGACGCCTTGGGGACCGGCGCATCGACTTCATGTGCCGCTGAAGATTACGGGGACGCCGTTGCAGTGGACGATTCCGGCTTCTGAATTGGGGTCGCATCGTGCGCAGTGGATCCACCCCTCACCTTAACCCTCCCGAAACGTCGGACCGCCCCAGGCGATAGAGGGGACTGATCGAGGTGTACTTGGAGGTACATCGACCTGAGAAATCGTCGAACTCAGGTTTGAAAGCAACCGAGATCGGCTCCCTTTCCCCTCTCCCCTGTGGGGCGGTCCGACGTTTCGGGAGGGCTGGGGTGAGGGGTCGATTTCAAGCCGATAACATCCCCCTCAATCCCCCCGATTCAAAGAAGTCCAAAGCACCTGCGCCGCATAGCCTCGATAAGGTCTCCAGACTTCAGCTCGTTGCAACAACCCCCGAGCCGTCACCGCCTCACCTTCAAGCGCCGCCAGCGCATTGATCAACCCCACATCTCCGCTCGGAAACGCATCCGGATCGCGCAACTGCCGCAAGGCGATGTATTGCGCCGTCCAGTCACCAATCCCGTGCAACGCCAGTAGCCGGGCAACGCCGCCTTCCCGATCCGGCTCAAACAGTAAAGGATCATCGAGCAACGCCTGAGCCACACCCGACAGGGTTCGACCACGGCTTTTCGGCATCCCCAACGTCGCCAAGTCCACTAACGCCAAAGTGGCGGCCTGAGGAAACACATGGGTCACGCCGGGCAACGACGAAGCCAACGGCTCGCCATACTGCGCCACCAGTTTCCCCGCCAGCTTAATCGCCGCGCCCACGCTAATCTGCTGCCCCAACACCGCACGAATCGCCAACTCCAGGCCATCCCACGCCCCCGGCACCCGCAGCCCCGGACGCTCGGCAATCAACCGCGCCATCAAGGGATCAACCGCCAGCTGCCGATGAATCGTTGCCAGCTCCGCATCCAGATCAAACATCCGCCGCAGCCGCGTGATGATCTCCGGCACGGCCGCTGAATCAGGAAAATCCAGGGTCAATTCAAGCGCATTCGCCGCCGCAGGCTTGATCGAAAACGTGCCATGAACACCGTTCAACCCGATGCTGCGCGAGTAAACACCATCGACCACCGCCTCGATCCCCACAATTGCCCGTGCCGACAAAAAACCCAGCATCGCCGGCCAGTCATAGGGCGGTGGATACTCCAGCAGCACCTTCATAACGCCTCCGATTACCGATGAGTTCACCCAGACCAAGGATGGACCCAGTTCGCCCGACAGACTGGAAAAGTCGCGTCGATCGGTCCACTCTCGGACACGGCGACACCCGGATGAGCTATCAATAAAAGAAACTCCAAGGGCAGGCTTGAGGTCTGCCCTGATTCAATGCCTTTTTGAAGGAGAGACACCAATGGCAACGTTCGAGCCCGGTCACCTGCACATCGAGCGCCATGCGCTGAACAAGGACGATTACAGTTACAACCTGCACATCGAATATGCCGTCAGTCAGGACCCCAAGGAAGGTGAAGGCATGCTCTTCAAGATGCATGGCACGGTTGGGGACAAGGAGTTAAAGGAAGAATTCTTCCTGCCCAAAGATCAGGCCTTCGACTTCGCCCGGCATGCCACGCGCATCGCGCAGAAGTACGGGATGCCCAAAGAGGCCAGTATCGGCTCGATACACAAGGAGTACGACGCCATGTTTGAAGATGTGCGGGCGCAGCTCCACGTCAAATCCGGTGATCCGATAAAACCTGAGCATCTGGATCGAATCTGAAGGCCACCCCCTCACCCTGACCCTCCCGAAACGTCGGACCGCCCCAAGGGGCGAGGGGACTGACCGCGTTGCTCTTTCGATGTACATCGACCTGAAAGTCCAAATTGAACTCAGGCTTTGAAAGCGACAAATATCTGCCCCCTTTCCCCCTCTCCCCACTGGGGAGAGGGCTGGGGTGAGGGGTGGTTTTTGAATCCTCCATAAATCTCAAGATTTCACCCCAGCCCTCCACCAAGGCATACTTGCCACCCTCCGCACTCCAGAACCCAACAACGCCCCATGCGTATCCACGTCAGCTTCATCGACCGCGTCGGCATTACCCAGGAAGTCCTGGCCCTGCTCGGTGGGCGCAATCTCAATCTGGATGCGGTGGAAATGGTTCCGCCCAACGTCTACATCGACGCCCCGACCCTGAGCCCGGAAGTCCTCGAAGAACTGCGCGATGCGTTGTTCAGCGTGCGCGGCGTGCAAGCGGTGACGGTGGTCGACATTCTTCCCGGTCAGCGTCGGCACCTGCAGCTTGACGCGTTGCTCGCGGCCATGACTGACCCGGTTTTGGCGTTAGACAGTGCCGGCAAGGTGCTGCTGGCCAACCCGGCACTGATTGCGTTGTACGGTCGCGAGCCTGACGGCGAAAGCATCGCCGACCTGTTTGCCGACCCGGCATTGCTCGAAGCCCTGCTGGAAAACGGCTTCCGCCTGCCGCTCCGGGAAGTCACCGTCAACGGCCAGACGTTGCTGCTGGATGCCACACCGATAACCGACGCCGGCGCCCTGCTGACCCTGTATCAACCCAACCGCATCGGCGAACGCCTGTCGGCGCTGCACCACGACCATGCCGAAGGTTTCGATGCGCTGCTCGGCGAGTCTCCGGCGATTCGCACCCTCAAGGCTCGCGCCCAGCGCGTTGCGACCCTTGATGCGCCGTTGCTGATCCAGGGCGAAACCGGCACCGGCAAAGAACTGGTGGCGCGTGCCTGCCACGCCATCAGCGCCCGGCACAGTTCGCCATTTTTGGCGTTGAACTGCGCGGCATTGCCGGAGAACCTCGCCGAAAGCGAACTGTTCGGCTACGCCCCCGGCGCCTTCACCGGCGCGCAACGAGGCGGCAAACCGGGGCTGATGGAACTGGCCAACCAGGGCACGGTGTTTCTCGATGAGATCGGCGAGATGTCGCCGTACCTGCAGGCGAAATTGCTGCGCTTCTTGAACGACGGCAGCTTCCGCCGGGTGGGCGGGGATCGTGAGGTGAAGGTCAATGTGCGGATCCTCAGCGCCACGCACCGCGACCTGGAAAAAATGGTCAGTGAAGGTTCGTTCCGCGAAGACCTCTTCTATCGCCTCAACGTCCTGAACGTCGAAGTCCCGCCCCTGCGCGAACGCGGCCAGGACATCCTGCTGCTGGCCCGCTACTTCATGCAGCAGGCCTGCGCGCAGATCCAGCGCCCGGTCTGTCGCCTGGCGCCCGGCACCTATCCGGCGCTGCTGGGCAATCGCTGGCCGGGCAACGTGCGGCAATTGCAGAACGTGATCTTCCGCGCCGCCGCCATTTGCGAAAGCAGCCTGGTCGACATTGGCGACCTCGATATCGCGGGCACCTCGGTGGCGCGCGAGAGCGACAGCGACGTCGACAGCCTCGAACAGGCCATGGAAGAGTTCGAAAAAACCCTGCTGGAAAAGCTCTACGTCAGCTACCCCTCGACCCGCCAACTGGCCAGCCGCCTGCAAACCTCCCACACCGCCATCGCCCATCGGTTACGCAAGTACGGCATTCCCAATAAGCCGTAAGCCTGACAATACAAGCTCATTACCAACACAAAATCACTGTGGGAGCGAGCCTGCTCGCGAAGGCGTCCTGTCAGCTAGCGTTGATGGCGATTGATACACCGCTTTCGCGAGCAGGCTCGCTCCCACATTAGTTTTGTGTCCAGCCTGAAAATCTGTTTAAAAGCGACCTCCATCTGTACTGAAAGCGCTACAGCGGAACGATATCGCTACACCCTCTCCTGATCACCGCTGTGCAAGGCTTTGATCCACTTAGGCTTTTTTCTCCGCCTTGGTCTGTAGCGATTTCGCTACAGACAGCACATCGCCGCACGTCGAACAAACATATAACTTATTGATTTATAACAATAAAAAAACATTGGCCGCGTTTTTGCTTAGTAACCATCCATAAAGTACGGCATTGCCGAGTATTCAATCGCGTCCACCAGACGAGTCTGGCCCCCTTAGGAGTTTCCATGAGCGAGTTGCGTTTTACTGAAGATCACGAATGGCTGCGCACCGAAGCTGACGGCAGCGTCACAGTCGGCATCACCGCTTTCGCACAGAACGCCTTGGGCGACGTGGTTTTCGTACAACTGCCTGAGCTGCAGTCCTACGACAAAGGCGCTGAAGCCGCCACCGTGGAATCGGTAAAAGCTGCCAGCGGCGTGTACATGCCGCTGGACGGTGAAGTGCTGGAAGTAAACCCGGCGCTGGACAGCAGCCCTGAACTGGTCAACGAAGATCCGCTGGGCGAAGGCTGGTTCTTCCGCTTCCAGCCAACCGATGCATCGGCTGTCGCCAAACTGCTGGATCAAGACGCTTACGACCGTCTGATCAAAGCCAACGCCGAAGCCTGAGGAGCACTGACATGACTCAAGTAAGCCTGACCACTGCCAACGAATTCATCGCCCGCCACATTGGCCCGCGCGCTGGCGACGAGCAAGCCATGCTCAACAGCCTCGGCTTCGACTCCCTGGAAGCCCTGAGCGCCAGCGTCATCCCCGACAGCATCAAGGGCACCAGCGTCCTCGGTCTCGAAGACGGCCTGAGTGAAGCCGACGCCCTGGCCTTGATCAAATCCATCGCCGGCAAAAACCAGCTGTTCAAGACCTACATCGGCCAGGGCTACTACGGCACGCACACGCCGTCGCCGATCCTGCGCAACCTGCTGGAAAACCCGGCCTGGTACACCGCCTACACCCCGTACCAACCGGAGATTTCCCAGGGCCGTCTCGAAGCGCTGCTGAATTTCCAGACCCTGATCAGCGACCTCACCGGCCTGCCGATCGCCAACGCCTCTTTGCTCGATGAAGCCACCGCCGCCGCCGAAGCCATGACCTTCTGCAAACGCCTGAGCAAGAACAAGGGCAGCCACGCGTTCTTCGCCTCCGTGCATTGCCACCCGCAAACCCTCGACGTGCTGCGCACCCGTGCCGAGCCGTTGGGCATCGACGTGGTGGTCGGCGACGAGCGTGAGCTGAGCGACGTGACGCCGTTCTTCGGCGCCCTGCTGCAATACCCGGCGAGCAACGGTGATGTATTCGACTACCGCGAACTGACCGAACGCTTCCACGCCGCCAACGCCTTGGTCGCGGTCGCCGCCGACCTGCTGGCCCTGACCGTGCTCACCCCGCCGGGTGAATTCGGCGCCGACGTGGCCATCGGCAGCGCGCAACGCTTCGGCGTGCCGCTGGGCTTCGGTGGCCCACACGCGGCGTACTTTTCGACGAAGGATGCGTTCAAGCGCGACATGCCGGGCCGTCTGGTCGGCGTCTCCGTGGACCGTTTCGGCAAGCCGGCCCTGCGCCTGGCGATGCAGACCCGCGAGCAACACATCCGTCGCGAGAAGGCCACCAGCAACATCTGCACCGCGCAAGTCTTGCTGGCCAACATCGCCAGCATGTACGCCGTGTACCACGGGCCAAAAGGCCTGACGCAGATCGCCAACCGCGTGCATCACCTGACGGCGATTCTGGCCCAAGGCTTGAGCGCACTGGGCCTGAGCGTCGAGCAGGAAAACTTCTTCGACACCCTGACCCTGAACACCGGCGCCAACACTGCCGCGTTGCACGAAAAAGCACGTACAAAACAGATCAATCTGCGCGTGGTCGATGCTGAGCGTCTGGGCCTGTCCCTCGACGAAACCACGTCGCAAGCCGACGTGGAAACCCTGTGGGCCCTGCTGGCCGACGGCAAGCCCCTGCCGGACTTCGCCGCCCTCGCCGCCTCGGTGGTCAGCGCGATCCCGGCCGCCCTGGTACGCCAGTCGCCAATCCTCAGCCACCCGGTGTTCAACCGTTATCACTCGGAAACCGAGCTGATGCGCTACCTGCGCAAGCTCGCCGACAAGGACCTGGCCCTGGATCGCACCATGATCCCGCTGGGTTCCTGCACCATGAAACTCAACGCCGCCAGCGAAATGATCCCGGTGACCTGGGCCGAATTCGGCGCCCTGCACCCGTTCGCCCCGGCCGCGCAAAGCGCCGGCTACCAGCAGCTGACCGACGAGCTGGAAGCGATGCTCTGTGCCGCCACCGGGTACGACGCGATCTCGCTGCAACCGAACGCCGGTTCGCAAGGTGAATACGCCGGTCTGCTGGCGATCCGCGCTTATCACCAGAGCCGTGGCGAAGACCGTCGCGACATCTGCCTGATCCCGTCCTCGGCCCACGGCACCAACCCGGCCACCGCCAACATGGCCGGCATGCGCGTGGTGGTGACCGCCTGCGATGCCCGCGGCAACGTCGACATCGAAGACCTGCGCGCCAAGGCCATCGAGCACCGCGAACACCTCGCGGCGTTGATGATCACCTACCCGTCGACCCACGGCGTGTTCGAAGAAGGCATCCGCGAAATCTGCGGCATCATTCACGACAATGGCGGCCAGGTGTACATCGACGGCGCCAACATGAACGCGATGGTCGGCCTCTGCGCGCCGGGCAAGTTCGGCGGCGACGTGTCGCACCTGAACCTGCACAAAACCTTCTGCATTCCCCACGGCGGTGGCGGCCCGGGCGTTGGCCCGATTGGCGTCAAATCGCACCTGACGCCTTTCCTCCCGGGTCACGGGACCATGGAGCGCAAAGAAGGCGCGGTCTGCGCGGCACCGTTCGGCAGCGCGAGCATTTTGCCGATCACCTGGATGTACATTCGGATGATGGGTGGCGCCGGTCTGAAGCGTGCGTCGCAACTGGCGATCCTCAATGCCAACTACATTTCCCGTCGCCTCGAAGAGCACTACCCGGTGCTCTACACCGGCAGCAACGGCCTGGTGGCGCACGAATGCATCCTCGATCTGCGCCCGTTGAAAGACAGCAGCGGCATCAGCGTCGATGACGTCGCCAAGCGCCTGATCGACTTCGGTTTCCACGCCCCGACCATGTCGTTCCCGGTCGCCGGCACGCTGATGATCGAGCCGACCGAAAGCGAATCCAGGGAAGAACTGGACCGCTTCTGCGACGCCATGATCCGCATCCGCGAAGAAATCCGCGCGGTGGAAAACGGCACCCTGGACAAGGACGACAACCCGCTGAAAAACGCCCCGCACACCGCGGCGGAAATCGTCGGCGAGTGGACGCATCCGTACAGCCGTGAGCAAGCGGTTTATCCGGTAGCGTCGCTGATCGAAGGCAAGTACTGGCCACCGGTCGGTCGGGTCGACAACGTGTTTGGCGACCGCAACCTGATCTGCGCCTGCCCGTCGATCGAAAGCTACGCTTAAAACTGTGTGGGGGCGGGTTCGCCTGCCCCCACGTTCAAGAACACCGCATTTCCCCGTAGGAGCTGCCGCAGGCTGCGATCTTTTGATCTTTTTCTCGAATTCACTCGGGCTTCAAGAGCAAGGTCAAAAGATCGCAGCCTGCGGCAGCTCCTACCGGGTGCATCTCCCGTGATATTTGCGCCTATAACAAGAAACCGGAGAACAACCATGTCTTTAAGCGTGTTCGACCTGTTCAAGATTGGCATCGGCCCCTCCAGTTCCCACACCGTTGGCCCGATGCGTGCTGCTGCGCGCTTCGCCGAAGGTTTGCGCCGTGAAGGGCTGCTGACCGCAACCACCTGCGTCAAAGTCGAGCTCTACGGTTCACTCGGCGCCACCGGCAAAGGCCACGGCAGCGACAAGGCTGTGCTGCTCGGCCTGGAAGGCGAACACCCGGACACCGTGAACACCGAAACCGTCGCCGAACGCTTGCAAGAGATTCGTGGCAATGGTCGCTTGAACCTGCTCGGTGAGCACTCCATCGAATTCAATGAAAAATTGCACCTGGCGATGATCCGCAAACCGTTGGCTTATCACCCCAACGGCATGATCTTTCGCGCCTTCGATGCGGCGGGCATACAAATCCGCAGCCGCGAGTACTACTCGGTCGGCGGCGGTTTTGTGGTCGATGAAGACGCCGCCGGCGCCGACCGCATCGTCGAAGACGCCACGCCACTGACCTTCCCGTTCAAAAGCGCGAAGGACCTGCTCGGTCACTGCACCACCTACGGTTTATCCATCAGCCAGGTGATGCTGACCAACGAAAGTGCCTGGCGCCCGGAAGCGGAAACCCGCGCCGGCCTGCTGAAAATCTGGCAAGTGATGCAGGATTGCGTCGACGCCGGCTGTCGTAACGAAGGCATCCTGCCGGGTGGCTTGAAGGTCAAGCGTCGGGCGGCCGCGCTGCATCGACAACTGTGCAAGAACCCGGAATCGTCCCTGCGCGATCCGCTGTCGGTGCTGGACTGGGTCAACCTCTACGCACTGGCGGTCAACGAAGAAAACGCCAACGGCGGGCGCGTGGTGACTGCACCTACGAACGGGGCCGCCGGGATCGTCCCCGCTGTTTTGCACTACTACATGCGCTTCATCCCCGGAGCCAGCGAAGACGGCGTCGTACGCTTTTTGCTGACCGCAGCCGCGATCGGCATTCTCTATAAAGAAAACGCTTCGATTTCCGGCGCTGAAGTCGGTTGTCAGGGTGAGGTCGGCGTGGCGTGTTCCATGGCGGCCGGCGCCCTGTGCGAGGTCCTCGGCGGCACCGTGCAACAAGTGGAAAACGCCGCCGAAATCGGCATGGAACACAACCTCGGCCTGACCTGCGACCCGATTGGCGGGCTGGTGCAAGTACCCTGCATCGAGCGCAACGCCATGGGCTCGGTGAAAGCAATCAATGCGGTGCGCATGGCCCTGCGCGGCGACGGTCAGCACTTCGTCTCCCTCGACAAAGTCATCCGCACCATGCGCCAGACCGGCGCCGACATGAAAAGCAAATACAAGGAAACCGCCCGTGGCGGTTTGGCGGTCAACATTATCGAGTGCTGATGCTCACGCGCATTTGCACACTTTTTCAGGAGCTGAATATGTCCACCGAACAACTGTCGAAAACCCCGCTGCACGCACTGCACATCGAACTCGGCGCCCGCATGGTGCCGTTTGCCGGCTACGACATGCCGGTGCAATACCCGCTCGGTGTGATGAAAGAACACCAGCACACCCGTGATCAGGCCGGGCTGTTCGATGTCTCGCACATGGGCCAGATCCGCCTGACCGGCGCCAATGCCGCCAAGGCGCTGGAAAGCCTGGTGCCGGTGGACATCATCGACCTGCCGGTGGGGATGCAGCGTTACGCGATGTTCACCAACGAGACCGGCGGCATCCTCGACGACCTGATGGTCGCCAACCTGGGTAACGACGAACTGTTCCTGGTGGTCAACGCCGCCTGCAAGGACCAGGACCTGGCGCATCTGCGCAAACACATCGGCGACCAGTGCACCATCGAACCGCTGTTCGAGGAGCGCGCCCTGCTGGCTCTGCAAGGTCCGGCCGCTGTCACCGTGCTCGCACGCCTGGCACCTGAAGTGGCGAAGATGACCTTCATGCAGTTCGCCCGCGTGAAACTGCTGGGTGTGGACTGCTTTGTCAGCCGTTCGGGCTACACCGGTGAAGATGGCTACGAAATCTCCGTGCCGGCCGCCAATGCCGAAGCTCTGGCTCGCGCCCTGCTGGCCGAACCTGAAGTGGCGGCCATCGGCCTTGGCGCTCGCGACTCCCTGCGCCTGGAAGCCGGCCTGTGCCTCTATGGTCACGACATGAATACCGAGACCACCCCGATCGAAGCCAGCCTGCTGTGGGCTATCTCCAAGCCTCGTCGCGCTGATGGCGCACGTGCCGGCGGCTTCCCTGGCGCAGAAACCGTGTTCGGACAGCAACAAGCCGGTGTCAGCCGCAAACGCGTTGGCCTGTTGCCTCAGGAACGCACGCCGGTGCGCGAAGGTGCAGAAATCGTTAATGAAGCAGGCGACATTATTGGTGCGGTTTGCAGTGGCGGCTTCGGTCCGACCCTGGGCGGCCCTTTGGCGATGGGTTACGTCGACAGTGCTTATATCGCTCTCGAAACGCCGGTATGGGCGATCGTTCGTGGGAAAAAGGTGCCTTTGCTTGTAAGCAAAATGCCATTTGTTCCACAACGCTACTACCGCGGCTGATTGACTGTTTCTATAAGTAACGCGGTTGCGTTAACAGTGCACTAATGTGTAACGCAACCGCCATAAAACAGTGCATTACTTTACCTGTAAGCTTCGTTTATGAACTTTGCTTATATCGATCGAAAACAATTGAACACGGCGATTGCATAAGCCAACACTAGTTGCGGGATAAACGCCCCGGCGCGAGCAAATCCGGGCCCTCCACAGGGCTTGTTTTTTCTCCTGTAGTTGGCGTAGAGTTTATTCACTGTGTTTGCATGGGTCGCTTGGAATCGTGACCTGGGCAGTAGCCTACAAGTTAGCTACATCCCGTTCGACGTCTTCTTACTCTCCTGCAACCAGCCCCAGTACTCTTTCACAAGAAGGAGGCTGTCATTAATTTTCGCGTCAAAGGAAATAAGAAATGTCCCAACGTCAGAGCGGTACCGTCAAGTGGTTTAACGACGAGAAAGGTTTTGGTTTTATCACTCCAGAAAGCGGTCCGGATCTGTTCGTGCATTTCCGCGCTATTCAGGGCAACGGCTTCAAGAGCCTGAAAGAAGGCCAGAAAGTGACTTTCGTTGCTGTGCAAGGCCAGAAAGGCATGCAGGCTGACGAAGTACAAGCAGAAGCCTGATCTTCTGTAACGAAAAAGCCCCTGATGCTGACATCAGGGGCTTTTTTGTGCGCGTAAATCCGTAAAATGGCTTCTTTTTTCCGTCCAGAGGCTGCCATGTCGAAACATCTTCTCAACCCCCAGGGCGACTTTCCTGCCGTCACTCTGGGTCGTCGCCTGGCAGCGATGTTCTACGACTTCTTGTTGTGTACCGCCCTGCTGATCGTCACCAGCGGCATTTACAAGATGATCCAGATGGCGATCATCGGCGAAGACAAAATGCGCACCCTGACGGAAGCCGGCGCGCTGGACGGCGATCCATTGCTGTCAACGGTGCTGCTGTTTGTGCTGTTCGGCTTCTTCGCCAAGTTCTGGACCTGGTCCGGTCAGACCCTGGGCATGCAAGTCTGGTGCATCCGCGTACAAAACGCCGACGGCTCATCCATCAGCCTGTGGCAGGCGTTGCTGCGCTTTGTGGTGTCGATCGCGTCCTTGCTGTGCGTCGGGCTGGGTTTTTTCTGGTCGCTGTTCGACAATCAGAAACGCAGCTGGCATGACATCTACTCCAATACCCAGCTCGTGCGGATTCCAAAGAAAACAAAGTAGCTCGCAAAAAAAAGATCGCAGCCTTCGGCAGCTCCTACAAGGTTCTATGTATACCCGTAGGAGCTGCCGAAGGCTGCGATCTTTTGATCTTTCCCTTAAGCGTTGCCGGCCAGTTTCATCCGCGCTGCCTGGGTGAAGTCGAGCATGCGCTTCAATGGCCGAATCGCTTGCGGGATCAAGGCAGGATCGACAAAAATCTCGTTAGTCCCCTCCTTCAAGCTCTTCAGCGTGCGCTCAAGGGTATTCATCGCCATCCACGGGCAATGTGCGCAACTACGGCAGGCTGCGCCGTTACCGGCCGTTGGCGCTTCGATGAAGACCTTGTCCGGGCACAGCTGCTGCATCTTGTAGAAGATGCCGCGATCAGTGGCGACGATAAAGGTCTTGTTCGGCAGGCTCTGCGCTGCCGCAATCAACTGACTGGTGGAGCCGACGGCATCCGCCAACTCGATCACCGACGTCGGCGACTCCGGGTGCACCAGAATCGCTGCGTCCGGGTACAGCGCCTTCATGTCTTCGAGCTGCTTGGACTTGAACTCTTCGTGAACGATACAGGCACCGTCCCACAGCAGCATGTCCGCGCCAGTCTGGCGCTGGATGTAGGTGCCCAAGTGTTTGTCCGGGGCCCAGATGATGGTTTCGCCGTTATCCATCAGGCTTTCGACGATCTCCAGCGCGCAGCTTGAAGTCACCACCCAATCCGCCCGGGCTTTGACCGCCGCCGACGTGTTGGCATACACCACCACGGTACGCTCTGGGTGCTGATCACAGAACGCCGAGAACTCGTCCACCGGACAACCCAGATCCAGCGAGCAGGTCGCTTCCAGGGTCGGCATCAGGATGCGTTTTTCCGGGTTGAGGATTTTGGCGGTCTCACCCATGAACTTCACACCGGCGACCACCACGGTCTTGGCCGGGTGAGCATTGCCGAAGCGGGCCATCTCCAGCGAGTCGGAGACACAGCCTCCGGTTTCTTCGGCCAGGGCCTGAATGACCGGATCGCAATAGAAGTGAGCAACCAGCACTGCATCCTGAGCCTTGAGCTCGGCAGCGATGGCGGCACGGTAATAGGCCTCCTCCTCGGCAGTCAGCGGCTTAGGCTGCTTGGCGTCGAGGTGGGCTTGAACCAGAAGGCGTTCGGAAATCTGCGTCATGTTCGCAAGACCTGCAGGCGCATTCGCGCGAAAGTCGAGTATACACCCGGCTCCGGACCCTTCAGGGTACCGCCGGGAGAGTGAGTATCATCAGGCACGGACAACGTTGAAGCTGCGCAAGGCTACAGAATATCCCGTGGATGCAAAAGATGATTCTGACCTGCGTCACGGGTTGCAGCCCGGAACTGGGCGAGCTCAAATCGCGGGCAAAAAAAAATCCGGAAATCCTCACTTGCGTGGGCCTTCCAGACTTTTAAAACTGCTACAAAAATGGTGGGTCGTGTGGGATTCGAACCTACGACCAATTGGTTAAAAGCCAACTGCTCTACCAACTGAGCTAACGACCCGCTGTGTGGTGGCGCGTATAATACTGATTTTTAAGGACTATTCAACACCTAATTTGAAATAAATCAAAAATAAGGTGTTGGGTCGCTGATCCCGGCTGCCGCAAAGCCTTCTGCACGCAGGCGGCAGCTGTCGCATTTGCCGCATGCGCGGCCATTATCGTCGGCCTGATAGCAGGAAACCGTCAGTCCATAATCAACACCCAGCTTCACGCCTGCCTGGACGATCTGCGCCTTGCTCAGGTTCTGCAGCGGTGCCTGGATGCGGAAACCGTTGCCTTCTACACCGGCCTTGGTCGCCAGATTGGCCATGCGCTCGAAAGACTCGATGAACTCGGGACGGCAGTCCGGGTAACCGGAGTAATCCACTGCGTTCACACCGATAAAGATGTCTCGCGCGCCGAGTACTTCAGCCCACCCCAGAGCCAGGGACAGAAACACCGTGTTGCGCGCCGGCACGTACGTTACCGGAATACCTTCGCCCGCCTCTTCCGGCACGTCGATGCTGGTGTCGGTCAATGCCGAACCACCGATACCGTTCAGGTTCAAGCCGATCACCTTGTGCTCGACCACACCCAGGTCACGGGCGACGCGGGCGGCGGCGTGCAATTCGGCATGAGACCGCTGACCGTAGTCGAAGCTCATGGTGTAGCAGCTGTAGCCTTCAGCGCGAGCCATGGCCACAACGGTCGCGGAGTCGAGGCCGCCGGACAGCAGGATGACCGCACGTTTTTCAGCAGTATTCAGTTGTTCAGTCATTTCAGCGCCCCGGCTCGTCATTCCAAAGATATTTATGCAACTGCAATTGCAGACGCACAGGCAGGTTGTCCGCCACCACCCAGTCAGCCAGGTCCCGAGCATTGAGGTCATGGTGACTTGGCGAGAACAGGACTTCGCCGGCGCGCTGATCCAGACCGTACTGGATCAGCTTGGACACGGCCCAGTCATAGTCTTCCCGCGAGCAGATGACGAACTTCACCTGATCGTTGGGCGTGAGCAGTTCGATGTTCTCGTAGCGGTTGCGATGGGCTTCTTTCGAACCCGGGGTTTTCAGGTCGACGACGCGACTGACCCGTGGATCGACCGCCGAGATATCCAGGGCACCGCTGGTTTCCAGCGAGACCTCGTAACCGGCGTCACACAACTGCTTGAGCAATGGGATGGCGTTGGGTTGTGCCAGCGGCTCGCCGCCAGTGACACAGACGTAACGCGGACGAAAACCGGCCACTTGCTCAAGAATATCGTCGAGCGTGCGAATGGTGCCGCCAGTGAATGCATAAGCGCTGTCGCAGTATTGGCAACGCAATGGGCAACCGGTCAGGCGCACAAAAACAGTGGGCAGCCCGGCAGTCCGCGTTTCACCCTGCAACGAGTAGAAAACTTCGGTGATTCTCAATGTGTCTTGCATAGTCGCCACGGGCATAACAGCTAAACAGGCTGTCCGCCTCCGTCAGGCACTTCTAGGAACCCCGCCACCGCGCAGATCCCAAAAAGCGTATTTCATAAAAAGGGCGTGAATTCTAACGAAAAAACCCGCGACAAGCGCGGGTTTCTTCAAAACGGGTCAAGCTGCCCTTACATTTTTTGCAGATCACGCTGGGCCAGCTGAGCGGCGGAAGTGCCCGGATATTGGGACACAACCTGTTGCAGAATACCTTTGACCTTGTCGGGATGACCGAGGCGGCGTTCTACATCAGCCAGCTTGTACAGCGAATCAGGCACTTTGGGATGCTTGGGGTACAGCTGTGAAACCTTAGCAAAAGCCTGACCTGCACCTTGCAGATCGCCCTTGGCCAAGTTCACTTCGCCCAACCAGTACTGGGCATTACCCGCGTACTGACTGTTCGGGTACTTGCGCAGGAATGCGGCAAACGCCTGGCTGGCCTTGTCGAAATCCTTGGCTTTGATCAGGTCGAAGGCTGCGTCGTAATACAGTTTTTCCTTCGCCGGATCAGCCGGTTCGCTACCCGCGGCAGGTGCTTGAGCGGCTGCCGCTCCTGCGGCTGCACCCGCTGCTGCACCGGGGGCATTCAAACTGCCACCGGTGGAAGAATTTTCAGGAGTCGCGGCTGGTGCAACGCCGGTTCCTATGCGCCGATCAAGATCCTGATATCGCTCCAGGTTTTCTTGCTTCATGCGCGCTACATCATTTTGCAGAACTTCGATGATGCCTTGTTGGCGCGAGATCTGCTCCTGCATCGATTGCAGTTGGTTGAACAGCTCGCCCTGTGCCGAGACAGGGGCCGAAACCCCTCCCCCGGCATAGGCGCCGTTCGTACCGTAACCCGCAGGCGGATTATTAGTCCCGCTATTGTTATAGCCGGAGTCATTATCGACCACAGGAACCGCAGCCCACACCGCAAGCGGTGCGAGACTGAGAGCCAAAACAGTTACAGCACGACGGCACGTTCGCATGACGAATTACTTACGCAGTTCGACGCGACGGTTTTGAGCCCAGGACTGCTCGTCGTTGCCGGTAGCAACTGGACGCTCTTCGCCGTAGGAAACCAGTTCCAGCTGAGCTGGGGAAACACCTTGCAGTACCAGGTAACGCTGAACGGCTTTCGCACGACGCTCGCCCAGTGCCATGTTGTACTCACGAGTACCACGTTCGTCGGTGTTGCCTTCCAGAACAACGCGAGCGCCGTTTGCTTTCAGGTCTTTGGCGTGAACGTCCAGAGCGCGCATGGCTTCTGGCTTCAGGTCCGAACTGTCGTATTCGAAGTAGAAAGTGGTGATTGCGCGCAGAGCAGCTTCTTCGCTCAGGGAGCCGTCAACTGCACCAGTGTTTGCGCCGTAACCAGCGTTTGGATCTACAGCGCCTTCACCGGCATTGTCGCCGCCTTTGGACGAGCAACCTACAGCTACAGCCATGGCCAGAGCCAGCGCAGCAAATTTACCAAACTTCAGCATTTCCATCGTGAAACTCCTAATGAACCCCAGTGTGTTAAGTACAACGTGTAGCGCCGCGTCAGTTCAGGTAAGGGGACCAGGAAGGTTCTCTGACTTCGCCTTGTGCGGTAGGAAGCGGGAGCCTTACGCGTCCATTAATGGACACGAGCATCAAGACTCCCCGGCCCTGCTGGCGGGTGGCGTAGATTACCATGGTGCCGTTGGGCGCAACAGTAGGCGACTCGTCCAGAGTGCTATCAGTGAGGATTTTTACGCTTCCGCGCTGCAAATCCTGGGCCGCCACCTTGAAATTAGTGAAACCTTCCTGACGATGGATCATCACCAGGGTCTTTTCATCAGCCGAAAGCTTAGGGTTGGCGTTGTAGTTACCGATAAAGGTCACACGTTCCGCACCACCACCGCCTGCGCTGGTTTTGTAGATCTGCGGCTTGCCGCCACGGTCCGAGGTGAAGTAGATGGTCGAACCATCTTTACCCCAGAACGGTTCGGTGTTGATGCCAGGACCGTTAGTGACACGCGTGATCTGACGCGAACCCAGGTTCATCACGTAGATGTCCGGGTTGCCATCTTTCGACAGTACGAATGCCAGACGATTGCCATCAGGTGACCATGCTGGCGCGCCATTCAGGCCTTCGAAGTTGGTGATCTGCTCACGGCGACCGGTGTCGATGTTCTGCATGAAGATACGCGGACGCTTCTGCTCGAACGACACATAAGCGATGCGCTTGCCGTCCGGTGCGAAACGCGGCGACAGGATCGGCTCGCGCGATTGCAGCAGGGTCACAGCACGGGCACCGTCATAGTCCGAACGTTGCAGCGTGTAACGAGTGTTCTTCTCGGAGAAACGCTCAGCCGTCACGTACAGCAGACGCGTCGAGAACGCACCTTTGATACCGGTGAGTTTTTCGAACGACTGGTCCGCAATGTAGTGCGACATGTCGCGCAGTTGATCGACGCTACCCGACACGCTGCCGGTCAGCACTTGCTGCTCGGTGGCGACGTTGAACAGTGCGTACTGGACCTGCAGACGACCGCCCGCAGGAGCAATGCTGCCGACCATGACGTACTGGGCGCCCAGCGCCTTGAAGTCACGGAAGATGATTTCGCTGGCCTGGCTTGGCTGGCTGATCATGTTCTGTTTAGGAATCGGCGAGTAGTAACCCGAGTTGCGCAGGTCGTTACCGATGATTTCGGCCATGTCGTCCGGCAGAACGCTGCCGCCCTGGTTGCCAAACGGAACGACTGCGATCGGGGTGGCCCGATCACTGCCGCTGGTGACCAGAATGTTTTTTTCATCTGCTGCCGCTATCCCTGCCAGGCAGCAGATAACGACAAGCATTCCTCGAAGAAGGTTTCTCACAAGGCTAGATCCTCAGGTGTGAATGTCATCTTGAATGAACGATACGGAGCGAAATCGCTCGGCTTCATTCCCTGCATTTCTGTCAAACGTCCAATATTCTTCACTGCCGCTACAGCCGAAGCGTCGAACGGACCATCGCCACTGGACTTGGCCACGCTGACCGAAGTCACCGTACCGTCCGGCAACATGCCGATTTGCAACACGACTGTCATGCCTTTGCGGGCCGAAGGTGGACGAGCCCAGCCTTCCGCTGCACGAGCACGGATCAGATCATCGAAACTACCGGCGACTTCGTCACCCTGCTCATCCGCCAAGGCCTGCTGACGCTGCGGCGTGTCGGAAAGCAAATCTGCCAGGGCCTGAGCCTTTTTGTCTTCGGCGGATTTACGTGCCGCTTCCTGCGATTTTTTCTTCGCAGCATCGGCAGCAGCTTTCTTCTTCGCGTCTTCGGCGACTTTCTTCTTCGCCTCTTCAGCTTCAGATTTCTTCTTGGCGTCTTCCGCGGCTTTCTTTTTCGCGTCTTCGACGATCTTTTTCTTCGCTTCTTCAGCGGCCGCTTTCTTGGCCTCTTCTTCAGCTGCTTTCTTGGCTTCTTCTTCAGACTTCTTCTTGGCTATATCAGCCAATTGTTTCTCTTCGGCCTTTTTAGCTTCGGCGGTCTTCTTCGCTTCATCGGCTTTCTTGGCTTCATCAGCCTTTTTAGCCTCTTCCGCTTTCTTCGTCTCGTCGGCCTTTTTGGATTCTTCGGCTTTTTGAGCCGAATCTTCCTTCTTTTGTTCCGCGGCTTTGATCGCTTCCTGCTCGATCTTTTTCTGTTCCATCTGTTCGACTTCGGTCTGGCGCGCGGCGGATTTCTTCGCCTCACCCGCAATCTTCTGATTGGTCTGGGTGGTCGCCTGACTTTTCGATTTCAGTTGGTACAGGGTCGCCTGCACGATCGGCTTGGCCGGCGGCAGTTCCGGTGTGAAGGCAAAACTGACGAACAGCATGCCGAAAACCAGCACGTGCAAGACAAGCGCCCAGACACTAGGCCAGAAGTAGCTTTCCGAGGCGGACGGCTCTCGCATTTGCTGCATCAGGGTGCCTCGGTAATCAAGCCAACATTACCGACCCCGGCTTTCTGCAACCCGCCCATGGCGCCCATGACGGAACCGTAGTCGACGGTTTTGTCGCCGCGGATGAACACCTGAGTACGCTTGCCACCTTCAGTGCCGGCGCGAATGATTTTGGTCACGGCGTCGGTCATCTGCGGCAAGGTCATGGCCTTGTCCTGCTGTTTTTCGGTGTCGACTTCGCTGCCAAGGTTCCAGTAGTAGGTCTTGTCAGCCTTGATCGAAATGGTCAGGACCTGGGTGTTGTTGTCCTGCGGCAAGGCTTCGCTGGAAACCTTGGGCAGATCAACTTTCACGCCCTGATTGAGCATCGGAGCGGTCACCATGAAGATGACCAGCAGCACCAACATCACGTCGATGTAAGGCACCACGTTCATCTCGGCAACCGGCTTGCGCTTTTTGCGAGCTCGAGCGATTAAAGCCATTGGAAATTACCTGCTTATTCTTCGCTGGTGTGCACTTTGCGGTGCAGGATCGCCTGGAATTCGTCGGCGAAGGTGTAGTAACGGCTCAGCAGGGTTTCGCTGCGAGCAGCAAAACGGTTGTAAGCGATAACGGCCGGGATGGCGGCGAACAAGCCGATCGCGGTTGCAATCAGTGCCTCGGCAATACCTGGAGCCACAGTGGCCAGCGTCGCTTGCTGGGCAGTTGCCAGACCACGGAAGGAGTTCATGATCCCCCAGACGGTACCGAACAGACCGATGTACGGGCTGACGGAACCTACGGTCGCGAGGAACGGCAGGCTCTGCTCGAGCTTTTCTTCTTCGCGGGAAATGGCCACGCGCATGGCACGGGCCACGCCTTCCATGACCGCTTCCGGGTCAACGCCTGGCTGCTGGCGCAGACGGGAGAATTCCTTGAAACCTGCACGGAAGATCTGCTCTACGCCCGAATCCGGATCAGGGTTGCTGCCGGCCTGACGGTAGAGTTTGGACAGGTCGATACCCGACCAGAAGCGCTCTTCAAAGCTCTCCAGGGCACGTCGACCGGCGCGCAGCAGATTGCTGCGCTGAAAGATCATGATCCATGAGGTCACCGATGCGGCTACCAGGATCAGCATTACCAGTTGCACCACGATACTGGCATTGCTGACCAGGCTCCACATGGAGGAATGGTCGACGACGTTAGCTTCCACGCTTTATCTCCTGCTTTGAGTGTGTACCCGCGCCGCTCACGTCGGCAAAGGCCGCACGTAGAGCTTCGGGAATGGCCCGGGGTTTCAAACTGTTAGTGCGCACACAGGCCACCAAAAACTGCCCTTCGCAGAGCAGCGCATTATCCGTGGCTCGCCTGACCTGCTGTTTGAAGCGCAGGCTGACACGGTTCAATTCGATTACTTCAGCGCTTACCAGCAGCTCGTCGTCCAGTCGCGCCGGCGCGTGGTAACGCGCTTCGCTGGAATGCACGACGAACAACAGGTCCTCACCTGCAAGCTGGGATTGGGCAAAGCCCAGCTCCCGGAGCCGCTCGGTTCGAGCCCGTTCCATAAACTTGAGGTAATTAACGTAATACACGATGCCGCCCGCATCGGTGTCCTCGTAATAAACGCGACAACGAAGTGCGAAAGGCTCAAGCCCGTTTTGCGCGCGCATACTCTAGTGCTTACTCCTCAGGTTGCCAATCCGGCCAGGCAACTGTTTTTCATTGATTCACGGCTTTGTGGCGAAAGTACGGTCCTAGGACCGCACAAACCCCGAATAAATCAGCGCGCAAAGGTTATTAATCGTCCACGGCATCGAGGAACTCGTCTACCACGGGCATCTCGCCCAATCGTGACGGAATGTTTAAACCGAAGTGCAGGTACGCATGCCGGGTCACCACTCGCCCCCGCGGCGTACGCATGATGTAGCCCTGCTGGATCAGGTACGGCTCCAGCACGTCTTCAATGGTGTGGCGCTCTTCACTGATGGCTGCGGCGAGGCTGTCGACCCCGACCGGCCCACCGTCGAACTTCTCGATCATGGTCAACAACAGACGTCGATCCTGGTGATCGAAACCACGCTCGTCGACATCCAATAGGTTCAAGGCGAGGTCGGCGATCGGTTTGGTAATGTGGCCCTTGGCGCGTACTTCGGCGAAATCCCGAACCCGGCGCAGCAAGCGGTTGGCGATCCGCGGCGTACCACGGGCACGACGGGCGATTTCGAAGGCGCCTTCCGGGTCCAGCGGCAAGCCGAGGATGTTAGCCGAACGACTGACAATCGTTGCCAGATCCGCGGTGTTGTAAAACTCCAGGCGCTGGACGATCCCGAAACGGTCGCGCAGCGGATTGGTCAGCATCCCCGCCCGCGTCGTCGCACCGACCAGGGTGAACGGCGGCAGGTCAAGCTTGATCGAGCGCGCAGCCGGCCCTTCGCCAATCATGATGTCGAGCTGGAAATCTTCCATGGCCGGGTACAGCACTTCTTCGACGATTGGCGAGAGCCGATGGATTTCGTCGATGAACAGCACGTCGTGTGGCTCAAGATTGGTCAGCAGCGCAGCCAGATCACCCGGGCGTTCAAGCACGGGGCCCGAGGTACTCTTGATCGAGACCCCCATTTCCTGGGCGATGATGTTGGCCAAGGTAGTTTTACCCAGACCCGGCGGGCCGAAAATCAGCGTGTGGTCCAGGGATTCATTACGCCCACGGGCAGCCTGGATGAACAACTCCATTTGCTCGCGAACGGTCGGCTGGCCAATGTACTCGGCCAGGCTGACAGGGCGAATCGCCCGGTCCTGGACTTCCTCGCGATCACGAGGGCCCGGTGTGGCGGTAATCAGACGATCAGCTTCAATCACTTAGATCATTCCCTTCAGGGCACGACGAATCATGTCTTCACTGCTCAAACCTTTCTCCTTGATCGCAGAAATCGCCTTGCTGGCTTCCTGCGGCTTGTAGCCCAGGGAGATCAGCGCGCTGACCGCGTCATTTTCGGCGGTGGCGACCGGCGTCGTATCTGGCCCACCCGGCTGGTTTGGCACCAAGGCGAACATCGCCGGCACGGTTTCCCACGCCTTGAAGCGATCCTTGAGCTCCACCAGCAAACGTTCGGCCGTCTTCTTGCCCACGCCCGGCACCTTGGTCAGTGCCGAGGTGTCCTGGGACTGCACGCAGCGGACCAGTTCGTCGACTTCCAGGCTCGACATCAGGGCAAGAGCCAATTTCGGCCCCACACCATTGAGACGGATCAACTCGCGAAAAAAGTCTCGCTCGCGCTTGCCGAAGAAGCCATAGAGTAACTGCGCGTCTTCGCGGACGACCAAATGGGTGTGCAAGGTCAGCGGTTCACCGACCGACGGCAAGCGATAAAGCGTGGTCATGGGCACTTCCAGCTCATACCCCAGACCGTTTACATCCAGAATCAGGTGCGGCGGCTGTTTCTCAGCCAGTGTGCCGCGCAAGCGTCCAATCACGTTTCAGATCCTTGAGCGTTGGCCAGATCAGTGCTGGCGACTGACAGAACAAGGGTTTTGCGCCGACGACACAGGCGCAAAACCCTCGTTCCATAAAAAATGATTGCTGATGCTATCAGAGACGCAGGCGTCCGCCACGACTGCGTGCCGTACCCAGGCCATGGGGCAAGAGGCTGGAGCGGGTGTGAGCATGGCAAATGGCAATGGCCAGGGCGTCCGAGGCATCGATTTGCGGCTTGCTGGTCAGTTTCAGCATATGCATGACCATCATTTGCACCTGCTCTTTATTCGCCGCGCCGGTCCCGGTCACCGCCTGTTTGACCTGGGTCGCCGTGTACTCAGCGATTTCCAGGCTTTCTTCCGCCCCGGCAACGATGGCTGCGCCGCGGGCCTGGCCAAGTTTCAGCGCAGAGTCGGCGTTGCGCGCCATGAAGACCTTTTCGATGCCCATGGTCACTGGGCCGTAGGTCTGGATGACTTCGCGCACGCCGCGATAGACGATTTGCAGGCGTTCATGCAGCTCGCCGGAACCTGTGCGAATGCAGCCCGACGCCACGTAAACGCAACCACGCCCGGTATCACGCACTACGCCATAACCGGTAATACGCGAACCGGGGTCGATACCAAGAATTAAAGTCATAACGCCTGCAGAAAGAGATCGCGGTGGCTTGAGAATAACTGTGTAGGAGCTGCCGAAGCCTGCGATCTTTTAAATAAAAAGCCAAAATCAAAAAATCGCAGGCTTCGCCAGCTCCTACAGGGGCCAGGTGAAGGCTGCGATCTTTAATAAATGCATCAACCGAGCTGTGCGGCCACCGATTCAGGGATGTCCGCGTTGGAGTAGACGTTTTGCACGTCATCCAGATCTTCAAGCATGTCGATCAGCTTGAGAACCTTCTCGGCGCCTTCCAGGTCCAGTTCGGCACTGGTGGTCGGCAGCATCACGATTTCCGCGTCATCGCCTTTGAAACCAGCCGCTTCCAGGGCGTTACGCACGGAGTAGAAACCGGCGAACGAGGTGAATACGTCGATGGAGCCGTCTTCGTGGGTCACCACGTCATCGGCATCGGCCTCCATCGCCGCTTCCATCAGCGCATCCTCATCGACGCCCGGCGCGAAGGAAATCTGTCCCTTGCGCTCGAACAGATAGGCCACCGAACCGTCCGTACCGAGGTTGCCACCGCACTTACTGAACGCGTGCCGAACAGCGGCTGCGGTGCGATTGCGGTTGTCGGTCATGCACTCGACCATCACCGCCACGCCGCCCGGGCCGTAGCCTTCGTAGGTCAGCTCGACCATGTCGTCGGTGTCGGCGGCACCGGCGCCGCGGGCAACCGCGCGATCGATGATGTCGCGGCTCATGTTCGCGCCAAGGGCCTTGTCCAGCGCCAGACGCAAACGCGGGTTGGAACCCGGATCACTACCGCCCTGACGGGCAGCAACGGTCAGCTCACGAATCCACTTGGTGAAAATCTTGCCCTTCTTGGCATCCTGACGTTCTTTGCGGTGCTTGATGTTCGCCCACTTGGAATGACCCGCCATATCTCGCTCCGAATTCTCTTTGAAACATTGCCCGCCGCGCCTTGACGCGCCAGCCGGCAAACAAAAATCTCGACCATTCTATAAAGAAAGGGCGCATCCGAAGATGCGCCCTTCTGGTCAGCCTTACTCAGCTTTAGGCGTTTCGCGCAGACGAATGTGCAGTTCGCGCAATGCCTTGGCATCTACCACACCCGGGGCCTGAGTCATGACGCAAGCGGCACTCTGGGTTTTCGGGAAGGCGATCACTTCACGGATCGACTGGGCGCCGGTCATCAGCATCACCAGACGGTCCAGGCCGAAGGCCAGGCCACCGTGCGGCGGCGCGCCATATTTCAGGGCGTCGAGCAGGAAGCCGAATTTCTCTTCCTGTTCCGCTTCACTGATACCCAGCAGACGGAACACCGACTGTTGCATTTCCTTGCGGTGGATACGGATCGAACCGCCACCCAGCTCGGTGCCGTTCAGGACCATGTCGTAGGCACGGGACAGCGCGGTCGCCGGGTTGGCTTCCAGTTCTTCCGGGGTGCACTTCGGAGCGGTGAACGGGTGGTGCAAGGCGGCGAAGCTGCCGTCGTCGTTCTCTTCGAACATCGGGAAGTCGACCACCCACATCGGCGCCCACTGGCAAGTCAGCAGGTCCAGATCGTTACCGACCTTGATCCGCAGCGCGCCCAGGGCTTCGCTGACGATCTTGGCTTTGTCGGCACCGAAGAACACGATGTCGCCGTCAACCGCGCCAACGCGATCAAGGATCACATTGAGGTTGGCTTCAGGAATGTTCTTGACGATAGGAGATTGCAGGCCTTCGACACCTTTGGCGCGCTCGTTGACCTTGATGTACGCCAGGCCCTTGGCACCGTAGATGCCGACGAACTTGGTGTAGTCGTCGATCTGCTTGCGCGGCATGCTCGCTGCGCCTGGAACGCGCAAGGCGGCCACGCGGCATTTCGGGTCGTTGGCCGGGCCGCTGAAGACTTTGAAGTCGACTTCTTTCAGCTGATCGGCAACGTCAACCAGTTCCAGCGGGTTACGCAGGTCCGGCTTGTCGGAACCGTAACGACGCATGGCCTCGTCCCAGGTCATGTGCGGGAATTCGCCGAATTCCACATCCAGCACTTCCTTGAACAGGTTGCGGATCATGCCTTCGGTGATGCCGATGATGTCTTTTTCATCGAGGAAGCTGGTTTCGATGTCGATCTGAGTGAATTCAGGCTGACGGTCGGCACGCAGGTCTTCGTCGCGGAAGCACTTGGCGATCTGGTAGTAGCGATCGAAGCCGGCAACCATCAACAGCTGCTTGAACAGCTGCGGCGATTGCGGCAGGGCGAAGAACGAACCGGCGTGAGTACGGCTCGGCACCAGGTAATCGCGAGCACCTTCCGGGGTAGCGCGAGTCAGGATCGGCGTCTCGACGTCGAGGAAGCCGTTCTCGTCCAGGTAGCGACGGATGCTGGTGGTCATGCGCGAACGCAGACGCAGCTTCTCGAGCATTTCCGGACGACGCAGGTCGATGAAGCGATAACGCAGGCGGGTTTCTTCGCCGACGTCGGAGAACTCGTTGAGCGGGAACGGCGGGGTTTCCGCTTCGTTCAATACTTCCAGCTCGTAGCCCAGCACTTCGATCATGCCCGACGCCATGTTGGCGTTGCCGGCACCGGCCGGACGCAGGCGGACCTTACCGGTGACCTTGACCACGTACTCGCTGCGCACGCGATCGGCGGCGGCGAAGGTTTCAGCGCGGTCCGGGTCGAACACCACCTGGGCCAGACCGTCACGATCACGGATATCGAGGAAAATCACCCCACCGTGGTCACGGCGACGGTGAACCCATCCGCAAAGGGTAATTTCCTGGCCTTCCAGGCTTTCGTTCAGTTGGCCGCAATAATGGCTGCGCATCATGGTCGTAGTTTCACTTCTCGTAATTCGAAATTCGGTTGGAGATCCTGCAACAGCCCCGCCCTTTAGAAAGGCGCCAGATGATGCAAGACCTCGCACGTGTCGTTCAACTCAGGTCCAAGACCCTAGTCAGCTTTGTCGCCGCCGGCCAGATTCTTCTTGGAACCGGTCTTGAAATCGGTTTCGTACCAGCCGGTGCCGCTGAGGCGGAAGCCCGGCATGGACAGCATCTTCTTAAGCTCTGGCGCCTGGCAGGCAGGGCAGTCGACCAGCGGTGCTGCGCTGATCTTTTGAATGGCTTCCAACTGATGACCACAGGAAGCACATTGATAGTCGTACATCGGCATGGGGGTTGTCTCGGCGATCAGATTGCTACCGCACACGCTGGGTTTTGCGGCAAAGAGCGGGATTATATCCATTAAATGCAGCCTGTGCAGCCGTAAGACTGCACAGACCGACACTCTGCCCATTCCACCGCGTTGGCTAAGGCATGGCGACGCAGCCGCCTTCCTTCAGGCTATGCACGACGCACACAACCCGCACCAGCCCGGTGAAGTTCTTGACCCCACCGTGACGCAAATGCACCTCGCGGTCCAGATGGGACAACAGCACACTGACCGAACAGCAATTGACCTTGGCCATATCGCCCAAAATATCCCAGTACACCTGTTCAAGCCGCAAGCAGGTGGCGAAGCCATTCAACCGCACCGATCGGGATAAAGGCTGGGCCAGCCCCATATCAAATTCACTGACAAATGGATCAATCCTTATCTCCTTGACCGGACCGACCCTCCCCTCGCTTCTCCTGTCTTCGTAATCCATATCGTTGACACTCCTTAGCCATCCTTGCCTTCTTTAAGAGCAATATCTGTTGCCTTATAAAAGCGCAGGCGCAAAGGTATATCCAGATGACTTTATGACCATCAACGTAGGAGAAGCCAACAATTGAAGGGCGATCATGGAGACCGTCCTAGGCCGGCCATTTTCCTACATAGTCAGACGCCATTTGACTAGCGCGAAAGAGGTTTAAAGAGACAAGAAGCAGAACGCGAACAACGCCAACGAACGTCATCCGCGCACTGGCAGGTTACTGATCCAGCAGAGACCGCAACATCCACGCAGTTTTCTCGTGGACTTGCATGCGCTGGGTCAGCAGGTCAGCCGTCGGTTCGTCGCTGACTTTATCGAGGAGCGGGAAGATCCCGCGCGCCGTACGCGTGACCGCCTCTTGCCCGTCGACCAGTTGCTTGATCATGTCTTCGGCGCTGGGCACGCCGACCTCTTCTTTAATAGAAGACAGTCGAGCATAAATGGAATAGGCGCCTGGCGCAGGAAACCCGAGGGCACGAATACGCTCGGCAATCGAATCGACGGCCAGGGCCAACTCGTTGTATTGCTCCTCGAACATCAAGTGCAAGGTCCGGAACATTGGACCGGTGACATTCCAATGGAAGTTATGGGTTTTCAAATAAAGTACATAAGTGTCCGACAGCAGACGCGAAAGTCCGTCGACGATGGACTTGCGGTCCTCTTCACTGATACCGATATCGATTGCCATGCGTTTCCCCTAAAGGTGATGAAATTCATCCAGCAGGTGCAGGACCACTCTAGCAAGCCTGCCGGCACTCCGCAGCCCCGGACGTTCCGGTCACCTGCGACAAATCGACCCTCAGGGCACCGCTGGACTGCCTGATTTGAGTAGCCGCAGGCTTTGCTGTTAAATAGGCAGTGTGTCGCTACCGCCTATTTTCCGGGGGCTGCGCATAGGCTGGTACCGGGTACGTGTCCAACGCCTCCTATTGTTCTGAAGCGAACCGTGCTCCATCAGCTCTTCCTTGTGATCCGTCTTAACGTGAGTTACTCAAAATGTTGAAAATTGTCCACCTGCTAATGGGCGCAGCAGCCTTGCTGTTGTCCTTCATCCCTAGCCTGCGATCCGAAGCCGTACCTTACCTGCAACAACCTGATGCGCTGTACCTGGCCTTTTTCGGCCTGCTCAACCTCACCCTCGCTCCTGTTATCCCCTACTGGAACAAAGGCCCACGTCATCAACTGCAAAATCTGGTCAGCGCCCTGCTGGTTCTGACCGTCGTCCTGCAAACCCTGACGCTGATCGCGCCAATGCCTGTCATTGCCGGTCAACCTGCTGTTCTGTTCAGCCTGGTCGCTGCCCTGATTGCCGTTCTTCTGCACCTGGCCATCAGCTTCTACAAATCTTCACCGGCTGCCGCCTCGCCAAGCTATGACATGAGCAACCGCGATACCGGTACCGTAAAGTGGTTCAACACTTCTAAAGGCTTCGGCTTTATTTCCCGTGATTCCGGCGATGATATTTTCGTGCATTTCCGGGCCATTCGTGGCGAAGGTCATCGCGTCCTGGTCGAAGGCCAGCGCGTGGAGTTCTCCGTCATGAATCGTGACAAAGGCCTGCAAGCCGAAGATGTGATCGCCGCACTGCCGCGCCGCTGATCCAAGGCTAAAAAAAACCGCGAACAGCCTGGCTGTTCGCGGTTTTTTATTGCCCATCAGTTGGTCACACTCAGTAATGAGGCGGTGGCGCTTCTTCTTCAAACGTCTCGAACTGACCGGCCATTTCCTCTTGCCGCTTGAGCAAGGCGGCCATTTGCAGTTGCAGGCGCTCAACCGCACGCTGCTGCGTCGCCAGCACATCACTCAATGCCTGGATGGTGTCATCCTGAAACGCCAGCTGGCTCTCCAGATCGGTAACGCGTTCTTCCAGGCTCATGATTCAACCCTCCAGAAACGTGAAGTCATCGGTCAATACCAGGCGCAACCGTTCGCGAATCAGCGCGATCTGCTCTGAGCCATAAGGCTTGGCTGGGTGTTTCCCCCAGACCGGCGCCGGCCAGGCGGCGTCCTCACGCTTGCGCACAATCACATGCATGTGCAACTGACTGACGACGTTACCCAGGGCCGCGACATTCAATTTGTCCGCGTCAAACGAGTCCTTGAGCATTTCCGCCAGTGCGGTCGTTTCCTGCCACAGCTGCTGTTGATCTGCGACACCCAACTGAAATATCTCACTGATATCCTCGCGACGTGGCACCAGAATGAACCAGGGGTAGTTCGAATCGTTGGACAGCAGCAACCGGCAGAGTGGGAAATCCCCGATCGGTAACGTGTCTTGTTGAAGTCGTGGATCTAAAGCGAACACTGCGCGCACTCCCGCCTGGTCATCAATTTCAGCTTAGCGTCCATCCCGAGAGACGGCGCACCAAGCGACAGGACGGCAGCATACCTGCGAACGCCGCTGGCTTCACGACGAACCATGGTCGAAGCCAACCCGAGAAACTACAAACGACCCGTCACGCGCCCCGACATGAGTCATTTTCGTTCAGGACGCACCATTACAGAACCAGCAGCCACACAAAAAACGCCGAACTGACTGATAAACAACGACGCGTTCGAATTTGGCAGACAGCCGCACTGTATGAATTCAGCACAACGATTAAAATTTTTTGCACCAAAACCGCACATTGCGTCTACGCTGAGTCGGTCAGGCATCCGCCATCTACTCACTGGCGGGGTGAACCGGTAACGTTTTTGGTTGTCATGCAGTCGGCCACAAGGGTGCAACACGATGTAAACCATGGCGTCAAGCCCAAACAAAACGTGCTTGAACACCCCGGTTTTATGAGGTTTTTACAGCAACAGGCAGGCTTTCAGAAAAAAACAGCAACAGGATTCTGATTTGTGCACGCTTGTTGCATTCACACCCACATCGCCTCTAAAGCGTCCGCTGGAAGTGGAAGCCTTAAGGCAAATAAAAACAGTGGCAGGGTTGCCCGATGGAGATTCAAGCGTTTCACCAGGGACTCTTTTTACCGATGCTCAGGCCCTGGAAAACAACGCTAAAAGTTGTCAGTCCGCTTGCGTCGGGGCTGTAAATTTGCGACATCTACCAAGCCGTTTGCGACAGGGTCGTAAAGAAGCTGAAAGGTTAGATGCGCAAGTATCGCCAACATGGTCGGCGTGATATAAGTTTGCGCCGACACAAAAAGAAAGAGCCGCCCAGATAATAAATCAGGTGGGACGGCAGTACTCTTCTAAAACCAAAGGAGCAAATCACGATGCGCGTGATGAAGTGGAGCATGATCGCACTGGCAGTTGCAGCAGGCACCTCGCAGTTCGCAATGGCGTCTTCCCAGGAAGAATCCAAGGGTTTCTTCGGCGACCAGAGCCTGAAACTCAAAACCCGTTTTGAGTACATGAACCGCGATTTCAAGAACGGTGCAAGCAACAACGCAGACTCCGGCTATCGTCAGGAGTCCGGTCTCAGCCAGTTGCTGACTTACGAGTCGGGCTTCACTCAAGGCACCGTAGGCTTCGGTCTCGATGCAATGGCAATGGGTGCGGTCAAACTTGACGGCGGTTCGGGCCACCGTGGTACCGGTCTGTTCGCAGTCGATAGCGATAACAACCCTGAAAAATCCCAAGGCAAGATTGGCGGTGCAGTCAAACTGCGTCTTTCCGACACCGTCCTGAAATACGGCCAGCAGTTTGTTGCCAGCCCAGTATTCGCTACTGACGACAGCCGTATGCTGCCAGAAGTTGCTACCGGTACACTGATCACTTCCAAAGAGATCAAAGGCCTGGAACTGAGCGCCGGTCGCTTCACCGCTCTGAGCAAACAAACCGGTATGGCTCGTGACAGCATCGGCGGCCTGCCAGATGAAGATGGTAACCATGCCAAAGGCCTGAGCAGCGGCATCAACATCTTCGGTGCCAGCTACGCCTTCACCGACAACTTCACCGGAGCCCTGGCTGCGTCGGATGCTGATGAGTACTTCAAAAAGTACTACGCGAACCTGAACTACACGCTGCCGATCACTGATAATCAGTCCCTGAACTTCGACCTCAACGGTTACAAAACCAAAGGCGATAAACGTGGTGACCAGGTTGACGCCATTGGCGACGGCACCTTGGGTGTGGACAACAACCTGTGGTCCCTGGCAGCTGCCTATAGCCTGGGCGCTCACAAGTTCACCCTTGCTTACCAGCAGTCCAGCGGCGACAACGCTTACTACTACGGCGTTGACGGCAACAGCACCATCTTCGTTTCCAACTCCATCCAGATCTCCGACTTCGTGGGCCGCGAGGAAAAATCCTATCAAGCTCGCTACGACCTGAACATGGCTACCTACGGCGTACCTGGCCTGAGCTTCATGACCCGTTACGTAATGGGTAATAACATCAAGACCAACGGTCTGGGTGAAGGCAAGGAAAACGAGTGGAACCTCGAGTCCAAGTACGTCATCCAAGAAGGTCCAGCCAAAGACCTGTCCTTCCGTGCACGTTTCGCCAACTATCGCTCGAACGGCGCGTACAGCGGCTACGCTTCCGACAACTACGACACCCGTCTGATCATCGAGTACCCGCTGAGCATCCTGTAATCAGGGTGTAAAACCGGAAGTACCGTAGAGCCTGGCTCTAAACAAAAACCGCTCACCAGCTTAGGTGGGCGGTTTTTTTATGCCTGGCAAATAACGGGCGCACCAGCAAACAACTTCATGTCATAACATTAGAACTTTTTTCAATGGACTGACTGGCGGGCAGAAAAAAACCCAAGAGACTATTAATCTCTTGGGCTCATTACTGACAGCCAACTAATAAAAGTATGGTTACTGCACGGTTGCTTCCTGAACCACTCGAATCACCCGCTGTGGAAACGGGATATCGATACCCGCCGTTTTCAAACGATCACGGGACTGTTCGTTAAACATGAACATCACATCCCAATAATCCGCCGTCTTCACCCACACTCGCAGGGAAACAGTGATCGAACTATCACCCAGCGTCGAAATCACTGCCTGAGGTGCCGGGTCAGCCAAAACGCGCTCATCTTTGGCCAGGTCCAGCAAAACATGACGGGCCTTCTGCAGGTCCGCTTCGTAATCAACGCCCACATCAAACACAACTTTGCGGGTCGGTTGACGGTTAGTGTTGGTGATGATGCCGTTCGACAGGTTGCCGTTTGGCACGATGATGGTTTTGTTATCGCCGGTACGCAGCACAGTGTGGAAGATCTGAATGCTGTCGACCGTGCCGGCAACACCTTGGGCTTCGATCCAGTCACCAATGCGGAACGGGCGGAACAACAGAATCAGCACACCACCGGCGAAGTTCGCCAGGCTGCCCTGCAAGGCCAGACCGATGGCCAGACCTGCCGCACCGATGGCTGCGACGAACGAAGTGGTTTCCACCCCGATCATCGACGCGACGCTGACGATCAGCAGAACCTTGAGAATAATGTTCGCCAGGCTGCTGATGAAGCCTTGCAACGCCAGGTCGGCGTTACGCAGCGCCAACAACCCGCCGAGCTTTTGCGCCACCTTGTTGATCAGCCACCAGCCGATGGCCAGGGTAATCACCGCCAGCAACACACGGCTGCCGTATTCCATGATCATCGGAATCCAGGCTTGAGACGCCTTGACCAGGTTGTCCACTTCAGTATTCAAATCCATCTACATTCTCCTGATTTCCGGCCATCCGGCACGCAAAAATGAGCGGCAGAAAAAGACCCGCCGGAATAAACACAATCCCTGTGGGAGCGAGCTTGCTCGCGATTGCGGTGTGTCATTCAACAGTGATGTCGACTGATACGCCCTCATCGCGAGCAAGCTCGCTCCCACAGGGTTCCCGCCTGAAAGGTCAGTCGCGGAAGTTGTTGAACTGCAGCGGCATATCGAACGTCTTGGCGCGCAGGGCCGCGATGGCTTCCTGCAAATCGTCACGCTTCTTGCCGGTAATGCGCACTTGCTCGCCTTGAATGGAAGCCTGAACCTTGAGTTTGGCGTCTTTGACATGAGCGACGATTTTCTTCGCCAGCTCTTTGTCGATGCCTTCCTTGAGGACCGCTTCCTGCTTCATCAGCTTGCCCGACGCATAGGCATCCTTGACTTCAAGGCACTGCACGTCGATTTTGCGCTTGACCAGGGCCAGCTTGAGGATCTCAATCATCGCCTCGAGCTGGAAATCGGCTTCAGCGGTCAGGTTGACGGTCAGGTCCTTTTCCTTGAACTCGAAGGTGCCTTTGCCTTTCAGGTCATAACGACGATCGAGTTCCTTGACGGCGTTCTCGACCGCGTTGGTGACTTCGTGTTTGTCCAGTTCGGATACCACGTCGAACGACGGCATGTAATCTCTCCAATAAAAGGGCATGCTCGATCACGATGGAGCACGCCTGGCTTGCGGTTAAAATCCGCGCTGATTATAACGGGTCTTTCCCATCATTCACTGCGAGCCTCCCATGCGCGCGATAAACAGAGCAAAAAGCTGATGTCCACCACCTGGCATGTTCTGGGCTCCGGCAGCCTTGGCACCTTATGGGCCACTCGACTGGCGCGGGCCGGCGTGCCGGTCAAGCTGATCGTGCGGGACGCTGCACGCTTGCAGGCGTATGAGGCTGCGGGTGGGTTGACGCTGGTCGAACACGGTAAAGCGCAGAGCTATCCAGTGCCTGCCGAGACACCCGACAGCAGTGAACCGATCAAGCGCCTGCTGGTGGCCTGTAAAGCCTACGATGCCGAGAAAGCCGTGGCCCAACTGGCTCCGCGCCTGGCTCCCGACGCCGAGCTGATCCTGTTGCAGAACGGCCTTGGCAGCCAGGACGCCGTCGCTGCGCAGGTGCCGCAGGCACGCTGTATTAGTGCGTCGAGCACCGAAGGTGCCTTTCGCGATGGCGACTGGCGCGTGGTATTCGCCGGCCACGGTTACACCTGGCTGGGGGATGCCGGACATCCCGTAGCACCGATCTGGCTGGATGATGTGAGCGCCGCCGGTATTCCCCATGAGTGGAGCACCGATATTCTGACCCGGCTGTGGCGAAAACTGGCGCTCAACTGTGCGATCAATCCGCTGACCGTGCTGCACGATTGCCGTAATGGCGGTTTACAGGAACACCACTGCGAAGTCGCCACCCTCTGCGTCGAATTGACCGAGTTGCTTGAGCGGTGCGGTCAGCCAGCAGCAGCCGAGGACCTTCAACAGGAAGTCGAACGGGTGATTCACGCGACCGCCGCCAATTACTCATCGATGTATCAGGACGTCGCGAACCAGCGCCGGACCGAGATCAGCTATCTATTGGGTCATGCCTGTAAAGTCGCCGCGAGGCATCAACTCAACCTGCCACACCTCAATCAACTTGAGCAAAGGTTGATCACCCATCTGCACAGCCTTGGATTGCCCAGCGACTGAGCAGCGGCTACGCTGGCCACTTGTTCCTTTTCAGCGATGAACCTGATGCCATTGCGCCAGCGCCTTGAAAACCTTCCGGTCGGCCAGAAATTGCTGGCCGCCCTGCTGGTGCTGTTGACCACCGTCCTGCTGGTCGCCAACCTGACCTTTATCAGCGCCGCGTACTACATCTCCCAGGAAAGCATGGCACCTCAGGCCTTGCAGACCATCGGCCGCCTGGTGTCCAACCCCAGCCTGGTGTCCGAAGCCTTGCAGTCACCGCAAAGCGCCGAACGCCTGCTCAATGAGCTCAACAGCTATTCACCGTTGCGCGCGGCGGCCCTTTATGACGGCAAGGGCGAGCGTCTGGCGCAGTTGCAGCATGGCGACAAGCTGAGCCTGCCGGAGCGCTACCGGCACATCGAGTCCTGGCAAGCCACGGAGTTTCGCAGCAATCAAATCATCACCCTGCCCCGCCCCGGCACCGCGCCTGGCCACCTGTTACTGGTCGCCAGCAGCGAACTGCCAATGGCGTTCTATACCGGGACGCTCACCGCCAGTCTTGGGATTCTGATCTTCAGTGTGCTGTTGTGGCTGGTGATTGCCCGACAAATCAAACGCCTGATCACCCGGCCAATTCATCAGCTCGAAGAGCTGTCCCGGCAAGTGACCCGGGAAGAGAACTACGCCCTGCGCGCCTCCCGCGGCAACCATGACGAAATCGGCAGCCTCGCCGAAGCCTTCAACACCATGCTCTCGCGGATCGAAGCCCGGGAGCAGCAACTCAAGCGGGCCCGGGACGATTCCCAGGCTGCGTATGATCAGGCTCAGGGCCTGGCCGAAGAAACCCGCCATACCAATCGCAAACTGGAACTCGAAGTTCAGGTGCGCAGCAAGATCGAGAAGAAGCTCACCGGTTTCCAGAACTACCTCAACAGCATCATCGATTCCATGCCCTCGGCGCTGATCGCCCTTGATGAACAGCTCTACGTGACGCAGTGGAATCAGGAAGCCAGCGCCCTCTCCGGCACCCGCCTCGACGAAGCCTTGAACCAGCCGATCTTCCTTGCTTTCGAACCACTCAAACCGTTTCTGCCGCAACTCAAGCAAACCGTCGAGCAGCACACGGTGGCCAAGATCGAGCGTGTCACCTGGTTCAAGGACGACGAACCCAAGCACTACGCCCTGACGTTTTACCCGCTGATGGGCGGTGCCGGGCGCGGGGTGGTGATCCGGATCGACGACATCACTCAGCGCCTGTCGCTGGAGGAAATGATGGTGCAGTCGGAAAAAATGCTCTCGGTCGGCGGTCTTGCCGCGGGCATGGCTCACGAGATCAACAACCCGTTAGGCGCGATCCTGCACAACGTGCAAAACATACGCCGACGCCTTTCGCCTGATCTGCCGAAGAACCTCGAACAAGCCGAGCAAACCGGGATCGCGCTGGAAACGGTCAACAAATACCTGCAAGCGCGCGAAGTCCCGCAGTTGCTCGACGGCATTCAACAGGCTGGCGCCCGGGCGGCAAAGATTGTCACGCACATGCTCAGTTTCAGCCGCCGCAGTACCCGGCAAATGGCCCCGTGCGACCTGCCGGCGCTGATCGATCAGGCGGTGGAAATCGCCGGTAACGACTTCGACCTGGCGATCGGTTTCGACTTCAAGGGCCAGGCGATCATTCGCCAGTTCGATCCAGCATTAGGCCCGGTGCCCGGGACCGCGAACGAACTGGAGCAAGTGCTGCTCAATTTGTTGAAAAACGCCGCTCAGGCGATTCACCAACGTGAAGACGACCGCGAGCCGGGACGGATCATTCTGCGCACCAAACTGAATCCGCCGTGGGCGGAAATCCAGGTGGAGGACAACGGCATCGGCATGAGCGAGAACGTGCGCAAACGCACCTTCGAACCGTTCTTCACCACCAAGGAAATCGGTCAGGGCACCGGCCTTGGCCTGTCGGTCTCGTATTTCATCATTACCAACAATCACAAGGGTCAGATGGAAGTGCAATCGACCCTGGGCCAAGGCACATGTTTCACCTTGCGCCTGCCCTTGGCGGGCACCCCGCTCGTCTCTCAAGAACTCAATCAGCTATCGAGGTAACCATGGGCTTTCGCTTGTCGAAGATTTACACCCGCACCGGCGACAAAGGCGAAACCGGGCTGGGCGATGGCCGCCGCGTACCCAAGGATCATCCGCGGATCGAAGCCATTGGCGAGGTCGATACGCTGAACAGTCAGGTGGGTGTGCTATTGGCCGGGTTGGCGGCGGAAACTGGCGAGTATCCAGGCTTGAACGAAGTGATCGAGGTTTTGGCACCCTGCCAACATCGGTTGTTCGACCTGGGTGGTGAACTGGCGATGCCGGTGTATCAGGCACTGAATACGGCAGAAGTCGAACGGCTGGAAGCTGCGATCGATGTGTGGAATGAAGAATTGGGGCCGCTGGAGAATTTCATTCTGCCGGGTGGCTCGCCGTTGATTGCCCAGGCTCACGTGTGCAGAAGCCTGGCGCGCAGTGCCGAGCGGCGCTGTCAGCATTTGAACGCCGTCGAACCGCTGGCCGGGGTTGGGTTGGCGTATATCAATCGGTTGTCGGACTTGTTGTTTGTGGTGGCACGGTTGATTGCCAAGCGACAAGGGATAGCCGAGATTTTGTGGCAGCCGGCGGCGAAGCCTGGGGTTTAACCTGGTAGAACATTGTCGCCTGTCTGGTCCTCATCGCGAGCAGGCTCGCTCCCACAGTGGATCTTCTGTGAACACAAGATTTGTGAACACCAAAGATCAATTGTGGGAGCGAGCCTGCTCGCGAAGAGGCCAGCCGCTACACCAAAGAATCAGGCCAGAACGCCCGAATCCCTGCCACACCTTGAGCCCCTGTCTCCCAGGCTTCCTGAAGATCCGTCGGGCCAACACCACCGAGCAAGAACACCGGTTTGCTGAAACCTTCGATCAACGCGCAAGCCTGTTCCCAACCCAACGGCTGAGCCCCCGGATGAGTCAGGGTCGGTTGCACCGGTGACAGGGTCACAAAATCCACCCCCATCTGCTCGGCCAACGCCAGCTCTTCAGCGTTATGGCAGGACGCCGCCAGCCAGCGCGACGCCGGTAACGGGCGGCCAGCCGCCGCGTATTTACGCAGCTGCGCGGAGGTGATGTGCCAACCGGCAGACGGGAAATCTCCCAGCCACTCGAACGGCCCCTTGATCATCAACTGCGCCTTGCCCGCACACAGCCCCGCCGCGTCCACCGCCAGATCGCGGTACTTCGGATCGTAGCCGTTGGGTGCCCGCAACTGGATCAGCTTGATGCCGCCGGCAATGGCTTTTTGAATACCGCGGAGCAAGGCCGGGGTTTCCAGGTCTTCCGGGGTAATCAAATACTGCGCGGGTAACCGAGCAGCCGCGACAATCGGCTGGTTGGCCGCCGGGAACTCGTAGTTCAGCAGATCGCGGGGCGCGACCCATTCCAACGGCTGGCCTTCGGCGCCGTGCGGTTCGCCGGTAAAGGCCGACACTTCCCAAACGTCCAGCAACACTTGCTTGTCCGGGTAATCGTGCCGGACCTTGATCAGCGGGCGAGCCGCGTTGACCACGATGCCCAACTCTTCATGGAGCTCGCGAGCCAGAGCGGTTTCGACGGATTCGTCGGCCTCGACCTTGCCACCGGGAAATTCCCACAGGCCACCCTGATGCTGGGTGTCGGCACGGCGGGCGATGAGGATCTTGCCACTGCCATCACGGATAACAGCGGCAGCTACGTGGACTCGTTTCACCGTTCTACTTCCTCCAGACCTGCCTTCTGCCAAGCCTTGAAGGCTGGCCATTGGTAGATGGTTTCGACGTAGGCCGCGTCCGCTGCGGGCAGCCTCACCTGATAGGTGCGCAGGCGCACGGCGATCGGTGCGAAGAAGGCATCCGCCAAGGTCACGCCGCCGAACAGGAACGGACCGGTTTCGGTGGCGTCGGCGCGGCACTCGGCCCACAACGCCAACATACGCTCGATATCGGCCTGGACGTCAGCCGGTGTCGGCGACAGCGCAGCGTCGTGACTCAAGTCGAATGGCATGTTGCCGCGCATGGCGAAGAAACCGCTGTGCATCTGCGCGCAGGCCGAACGGGCCTGGGCGCGGGCGGCGGTGTCTTTGGGCCAAAGGCCGGCGTCGGGGAACTGCTCTGCCAGATACTCGGCAATCGCCAGGGAATCGGCGATGGTGCCGTGTTCGGTTTTCAGCAGCGGGACTTTCGCGGTCGGCGAGTGCTTGAGCAGACGCTCACGCGTATCCGGCTGGTTCAGCTTGATCAGTTCTTCGGTGTAAGGAACGCCGGCCAGGTCGAGGGCCAACGCGCCGCGCAGGGACCAGGAGGAAATCAGTTTGTCGCCGATGATCAGGTGCAAGCTCATGTTCGGGACCTTTTGATGGAGGGGACAAGCCAATCTATTGAGTGACTGACAGACCGCTTTCGCGAGCAGGCCCGCTCCCACATTGGATCCTGCTGTACACAAAACCTGTGTCCACTGAAGATCCCCTGTGGGAGCGAGCCTGCTCGCGAATGCAGCGACTCGGTCTAACGGTTGATTACGTGCGGTACTCGGCGTTGATTTTCACGTATTCGTGGGACAGGTCGGTGGTCCAGATGGTTTCGCTGCAATCACCCCGACCCAGTTCGATACGGATGGTGATTTCTTCCTGCTGCATCACGGCCGCGCCTTGGGCTTCGGTGTAGGTCGATGCACGAGCGCCACGGCTGGCGATACAGACATCACCGAGGAACACGTCGATCTTGCTCACGTCCAGGTTCGGTACGCCGGCACGGCCCACGGCCGCCAGAATGCGGCCCCAGTTCGGGTCGGAGGCGAACAGTGCGGTCTTGATCAGCGGCGAGTGAGCCACGGTGTAACCGACGTCCAGGCATTCCTGGTGATTGCCGCCGCCATTGACTTCTACGGTCACAAACTTGGTCGCGCCCTCGCCGTCACGAACGATGGCCTGGGCCACGTCCATGCACACTTCGAACACGGCCTGTTTCAGCTTGGCGAACAAATCACCGCTGGCTTCAGTGATTTCCGGCAGTGCTGCCTGACCGGTGGCGATCAGCATGCAGCAGTCGTTGGTCGAGGTGTCGCCGTCGATGGTGATGCGGTTGAACGATTTGTTGGCACCGTCCAGCAGCAGGTTTTGCAGCACGTCGCGGGAAACTTTGGCGTCGGTGGCGATGTAGCCGAGCATGGTCGCCATGTTCGGGCGGATCATGCCCGCGCCTTTGCTGATACCGGTGACGGTGATGGTCACGCCGTCATGCTGGAACTGGCGGCTGGCACCTTTTGGCAGGGTGTCGGTGGTCATGATGCCGGTGGCAGCAGCCTCCCAGTTGTTGACCGACAGGTCGTCGAGGGCGGCTTGCAGAGCCCCTTCGATTTTCTCGACCGGCAGCGGCTCGCCGATCACACCGGTGGAGTACGGCAGCACCAGGCTGGCGTCGACGCCGGTCAGCTCAGCCAGCTTGGCGCACGTGCGCTCGGCGGCGGCAAGGCCTGGTTCGCCAGTGCCGGCGTTGGCATTGCCGGTATTGGTCAACAGGTAACGCACCGGACCTTGCACACGCTGCTTGGCCAGGATCACGGGAGCGGCGCAAAAAGCGTTCAGGGTGAACACGCCAGCGACCGTGGAACCTTCGGCACAGCGCATGACCACAACATCCTTGCGCCCCGGGCGCTTGATGCCAGCCGAGGCGATACCGAGTTCAAAACCGGCAACCGGGTGCAACGTTGGCAAAGGACCAAGACCAACAGCCATGAATGCGCTCCTTAATAAATGATGTCAGCACCGCTTTCAGGAAGAACGGTGGTTTAAATGGCAAAACGCCGCGACGGCATAAGCCGGTCGCGGCGCGGGTATTTCAGCGTATGAAACGGGTTTTACTGGATCTGCCCGTGGCAATGCTTGAACTTCTTGCCCGAACCGCAGTAGCAAAGTTCGTTACGGCCCAGCTTCTGTTCATTGCGTACCGGCGCGGTGGCAAGGGCGACATCGACCTCTTCACCCAGCAGTTCCGGTTGCTCAAGCCCCGGTGCTTCGTCGTGCTGGAACTGCATGCGCGCAGCCAGCGCTTCGGCTTCCTGACGCAGGCGTTGTTCTTCTTCGATCGGATCTTCGCGGCGAACCTGAACGTGGGACAGCACACGGATCGAGTCGCGCTTGATCGAATCCAGCAGCTCGGAGAACAGCGTGTAGGACTCGCGCTTGTACTCTTGCTTCGGGTTCTTCTGCGCATAACCACGCAAGTGGATGCCATGACGCAAGTGATCCATGGTCGACAGGTGGTCTTTCCACAGGTCGTCGAGCACACGCAGAACGATTTGCTTCTCGAAGGTGCGCAGCGCTTCGGCGCTCGCCTGCTCTTCTTTCTCGTTGTACGCGGCCAGCAGCTCGGTCATGAGCTTCTCGCGCAGGGTTTCTTCGTACAGGTGATCGTCTTCGTCGAGCCATTTCTGGATCGGCAGCGCCACACCGAAGTCGCTCTGCAACGCCGCTTCCAGACCGGCCACGTCCCACTGCTCAGGCAGCGATTGCGGTGGAATGTGTGCGCTGACGGTTGCGTTGAGCACGTCCTGACGGAAGTCGGCGATGGTTTCACCGATGTTGTCGGCGGCCAACAAACTGTTACGCATGTGATAAATCACTTTACGTTGTTCGTTGTTGACGTCGTCGAACTCGAGCAGTTGCTTACGAATATCGAAGTTGCGGCCTTCAACCTTGCGCTGAGCCTTCTCGATGGCGTTGGTCACCATGCGGTGCTCGATCGCCTCGCCTGGCTGCATGCCCAGGGCCTTCATGAAGTTCTTCACCCGATCAGAGGCGAAGATGCGCATCAGGCTGTCTTCCAGCGACAGGTAGAAACGGCTGGAACCGGCGTCACCCTGACGACCGGCACGACCACGCAGCTGGTTGTCGATACGGCGCGATTCGTGACGCTCGGAAGCAATCACCTGCAAACCGCCCGACTCGAGCACTTGCTGGTGACGTTTCTGCCAGTCGGCCTTGATCTGGGCAATCTGCTCAGGGGTCGGGTCTTCCAGGGTTGCCACTTCCACTTCCCAGTTACCGCCCAACAGGATGTCGGTACCACGACCGGCCATGTTGGTGGCGATGGTCAGTGCGCCTGGGCGACCGGCCTGGGCAATGATCTCGGCTTCTTTTTCGTGGAACTTGGCGTTCAGAACCTTGTGTTCGATGCCTTCTTTCACGAGCAGGCTGGACATGTGTTCCGACGTTTCAATGGTTGCAGTACCCACCAGCACCGGACGGCCCTGGGTCATGCATTCCTTGATGTCATTGATGATCGCCGCGTATTTCTCTTCGGCGGTCAGGAACACCAGGTCGTTGTAGTCTTTACGCGCCAGCGGTTTGTTCGGCGGGATAACCATCACCGACAGACCGTAGATCTGGTGGAATTCGAATGCTTCGGTGTCAGCGGTACCGGTCATGCCGGACAGCTTGTTGTACAGACGGAAGTAGTTCTGGAACGTGGTCGAGGCCAGGGTCTGGCTTTCGGCCTGAATGTTCAGGTTTTCCTTGGCTTCGATGGCCTGGTGCAGGCCTTCGGACAGACGGCGACCCGGCATGGTGCGACCGGTGTGTTCGTCGACCAGAACGACCTGGCCATCCTGCACGATGTATTCGATGTTGCGATTGAACAGTTTATGAGCGCGCAGACCGGCATAAACGTGAGTCAGCAGACCGAGGTTGTGCGCCGAGTACAGGCTCTCGCCTTCAGCCAGCAGGCCAACGCGGGTCAGCATGTCTTCGATGAACTGGTGACCGGCTTCGTTGAGCTCAACCTGACGGGTCTTCTCGTCGACGGTGTAGTGGCCGGCCTTGGTGACTTCGCCTTCAACTTCTTCGATGTGCAACTCGAGTTGCGGGATCAGTTTGTTGATCTCGATGTACAGCTTGGAGCTGTCCTCGGCCTGACCGGAAATGATCAGCGGGGTACGGGCTTCGTCGATGAGGATGGAGTCGACTTCGTCGATCACGGCAAAATTGAGTTCGCGCTGGAATTTTTCTTCCATGCTGAACGCCATGTTGTCGCGCAGGTAGTCGAAACCGAATTCGTTGTTGGTGCCGTAGGTAATGTCGGCAGCGTAAGCCAGACGTTTCTCTTCCGGCGGCTGGAACGGCGTGACAACACCGACCGACATTCCGAGGAATTCGTAGAGCGGACGCATCCAGTTGGCGTCACGACGGGCCAGGTAGTCGTTCACCGTCACAACGTGCACGCCCTTGCCGGACAGCGCGTTGAGGTAAACGCCCAGTGTTGCCACCAGGGTCTTGCCTTCACCGGTACGCATCTCTGCGATCTGGCCTTCATGCAAGGTCATGCCGCCGATCAGCTGGACGTCGAAGTGGCGCATACCCATGACGCGCTTACCGGCTTCGCGGGCGACCGCAAAGGCTTCTGGCAGCAGCTTGTCGAGGGTTTCCCCTTTGGCGATGCGGGCCTTGAACTCATCTGTCTTGGCACGCAATTGATCGTCCGAAAGGGCCACCATTTGCTCTTCGAAGGCATTGACGAGTTGCACCGTCTTGAGCATGCGTTTGACTTCACGCTCGTTCTTGCTTCCAAAAAGTTTCTTTAACAAAGGCGCAAACATATCGGCAGGATCTTCCACACTAAAGGGATGGAGGGCGGCCCCGTGAGTCGCCCGAGCAGCCCTCATGGCCGCATGCGAACGAGCATTCTACCCGGAAACGATGGTGAGGAAAGTGGCGTTATTCCACGATGCTGGCACAGCGCTTTGACGGGGCTCACTTAAAATAAGGGCTTTTTGCTGAACTTCAAGCCATTCACGGCACAAGTTACTTGTTGATTTAATGGGTAAAGCGCTCACAAAGCAATGGCTCGGGTGCATCCGGTGCTTTCTGCTACCATGGCGGCTCTGTTACTTCAGGTGTCTGATCATGGCATTTCGCCCTCTTACGGCCAGAGCACCCGCCGTCCTGCTTCGCGAAGCCAAACCGCTGAAAGCCATCTTCGGCCACGCTCAACGCCTGGGTCATTTACAACGTCTGCTGGAAAGCCAATTGCAGCCCGCTGCCCGCGAGCATTGCCATGTGGCGTCGTGGCGCGAAGGCAGTTTGTTGCTGATAGTGACCGACGGTCATTGGGCAACCCGCCTGCGTTATCAGCAAAAGCGTCTGCAACGGCAATTACAGATGTTCGACGAATTCGCCAGCCTGACGCGGATTCTGTTCAAGGTTCAGCCTCCCACGGTTCAGCAAGGGGCGGCCGGCCATACCATCAGCTTGTCGACCGATGCTGGCGCGACCATTCAGGCCACTGCCGACGGGATCAGCGATCCGAATCTGCGGGCGGCGCTGGAACGGCTGGCGGCTCACGCCAAACCCAAGGTTTAACGCAAAGTCAAAAGATCGCAGCCTGCGGCAGCTCCTACATTGGGATGGCGAACACCCTGTAGGAGCTGCCGCAGGCTGCGATCTTTCTCTTTTAGCGGCGTTTGCTGCCGCCGAGCAACGACCCCATCAGACCGCGTACCAACTGTCGGCCCAATTGATTGGCCGCCTGGCGCATCGCTGATTTCAATGCCTGCCCCGCCGCGGTGCCGAGGAATTCCCCGGCCTTGTCGGTGAAGCTTGGCTCTTCGGCTGCCGGTTTGCCCGGAACAGCGTCAGGCTCTGGCGCCAACCCTTTGCGCCCCATCAACACTTCATAAGCCGATTCGCGATCAACGGGTTTGTCATACCGTCCCTTGAACGGCGACCCCGCGATCAGCACCGTGCGCTCAGTCTCGCTCAGTGGCCCGATCCGCGATTGCGGCGGCGCCACCAAAACCCGCTGGACTATCTCCGGCGTGCCCTTGTCCTGCAAAGTGCCGACCAGCGCCTCGCCGATCCCAAGCTCGGTCAGCACCGACAAGGCATCGAACGCCGGGTTCGGCCGGAAGCCTTCGGCCACCGCTCGCAAGGATTTCTGTTCCTTGGCGGTGAACGCGCGCAGGCCATGCTGAACGCGCAGACCGAGCTGAGCCAGCACGTCATCCGGCAAGTCGCCCGGCGATTGGGTGACGAAATACACGCCAACGCCTTTCGAGCGTATCAGCCGCACCACCTGCTCAAGACGATCCTGCAAAGCCTTTGGCGTACCGGCGAACAATAAATGCGCTTCGTCGAAAAATAACGCCAGCAGCGGTTTGTCCGAATCCCCGCGCTCTGGCAATTGCTCGAACAGTTCGGCCAGCAGCCACAACAGGAACGTCGCGTAGACCTTCGGCGCTTCATGCACCAGACGGCTGGCATCGAGCAGGTGAATGCGCCCGCGACCCTCGGCGGTCGGCTGCAGAATGTCTTCGAGTTGCAGCGCCGGCTCACCGAACAGCGCTTCGGCGCCCTGCTGTTCCAGGGTCGCCAGACGCCGCAACAGTGCCTGACTGGAACCGGTGGTCATCAGCGCGGCGTCTTCACCCAGCAATTCGGGGTTGTCACGCAGGTGATTGAGCAGTGCCTTCAGGTCCTTGAGGTCCAGCAACAACAGCCCTTCACGGTCCGCCACCTTGAACGCGGCGTACAGCGCCGACTGTTGACTGTCGGTCAGCTCCAGCAGGCTGCCAATCAATAACGGCCCCATTTCGCTCAAGGTTGTGCGCAACGGATGACCGGACTGACCGTGAATGTCCCACAGGGTCACTGGATACGCCTGAGGCTTATGGTGCAGCCAAGGCATCCCGGCAATCCGCTCGGCGATTTTTCCTTGAGGGTTGCCGGCGGCGCCCAGACCACACAGGTCACCCTTGATATCGGCGGCGAACACCGCCACGCCGGCATCGCTGAATGCTTCGGCCATCCGCTGCAAGGTGACGGTTTTGCCCGTCCCGGTAGCGCCCGCGACCAAACCATGACGGTTCGCCAGACGCATGGCCTGGGCAATGGGCTGCCCGGCGAGATCAGCACCGATAACGAGTTGCAATGAGTCAGGCATTTGGTCACCCATGGTTAATCTTTGATCCTTCACGGCCGATAGAAATAAGCGAGAGACCCAATTGAAAGCAAGGTCCGACATTCCCCTATGGAGAGCAGGAATTACCGACTCGCTCCGTTGCGCACTCATTTTGCGCGCATTAACAGCAACGCGCCCCGAACAATAAGACCTTAGCGGACCCCCCGAGCCATGAACAAAAATCTGCGCTTCAGCCATAAAATCCTGCTTGCCGCCGCCCTCATCGTCATTGCCGCCTTCGCCACGTTCACGCTGTACAACGACTATTTGCAGCGCAACGCCATTCGCGAAGACCTGGATAACTACCTCAATGAGATGGGAGACGTCACCGCCAACAACATCCAGACCTGGCTGGCCGGCCGCATCCTGCTGATCGACAACCTCGCCCAGAACATCGCCATCAATCCCGAACAGGCCACCGTTTCCAGCCTGCTTGAGCAGAAAGCCCTGACGTCGACCTTCATGGCGTCCTACCTGGGCGACGCCACCGGTCACTTCACCATCCGCCCGGATGCGAAGATGCCCGATGGCTTCGACCCACGGGTTCGCCCTTGGTACAAAGGCGCCGAAAGCAGCAGCACCGCCACCCTGACCGAACCCTACATCGACGCAGCCACCGGCCAAACCATCATCTCGATCGCCACCGCCTCGAAAAAGGCCGGGCAAAGCGTCGGTGTGGTGGGCGGCGACCTGAGCCTGCAAACCCTGATCGACACCCTCAGCGCCCGCGACTTCGACGGCATGGGTTACGCGTTTCTGGTCAGCGCCGACGGCAAGATTCTGGTCCACCCGGAAAAAGCCATGGTGATGAAGTCCCTGAGCGAGGCCTACCCGAAAAATACCCCGCGCCTGAGCAGCGACTTCAGTGAAGTGGAAGTCGATGGCAAAACCCGCATCGTCACTTTCACCCCAATTAAAGGCCTGCCATCGGTCAACTGGTACATCGGTCTGTCGGTGGACAAAGACAAAGCCTTCTCCATGCTCAGCGAATTCCGCGCTTCGGCGGTCATAGCGACGGTCATTGCCGTGGCCATCATCATCGCTCTGCTGGGCATGCTGATCCGCATCCTGATCCAGCCGCTGCACGTCATGACCCGCGCCATGGCAGACATCGCCGACGGCGAAGGCGACCTGACCAAACGCCTGACCATCGTGAACAACGACGAATTCGGCGTCCTCGGTACCGCGTTCAACCGCTTCGTGGAGCGCATTCACGGTTCGATCCGCGAAGTGTCGTCGGCCACCGGGCAAGTCAACGAAGTGGCACTGCGTGTAGTGGCCGCCTCGAACTCCTCGATGTTCAACTCCGACCAACAGGCTTCGCGCACCAGCAGCGTGGCCGCGGCAATCAACCAGCTCGGCGCCGCCGCTCAGGAAATCGCCCGCAACGCAGCGCAAGCATCGAGTCAGGCCAGCGATGCCCGCAGCCTGGCCGAAGATGGCCAGCAAGTGGTGGATCGCAGCATTGTCGCGATGAATCAGCTATCGAGCATGCTCAGCGCCTCAAGCACCAACATCGAATCGCTGAACAGCAAAACCGTGAACATCGGGCAGATTCTTGAAGTGATCACCAGCATCTCCCAACAAACCAACCTGTTGGCGCTGAACGCGGCCATCGAAGCGGCGCGCGCCGGTGAAGCCGGACGTGGTTTTGCCGTGGTGGCCGATGAGGTGCGCAACCTGGCACACCGCACTCAGGAATCGGCGCAACAGGTACAGACCATGATCGAGGAGCTGCAAGTCGGCGCCCGCGAATCCGTCAGCACCATGAGCGACAGCCAGCGCCACAGTCAGGACAGCGTTGAAATCGCCAACCTGGCCGGCGAGCGGTTGAACAGCGTGACGTTGCGTATTGGCGAGATTGACGGGATGAACCAGTCGGTGGCGACGGCGACCGAGGAACAGACGGCGGTGGTGGAGTCGATCAACGTCGACATTACCGAGATCAACACGCTGAATCAGGAAGGTGTGGAAAACCTGCAGTCGACGTTGCGGGCGTGTGCTGACCTTGAGCAGCAGGCGGCGCGGTTGAAGCAGTTGGTGGGCAGTTTCCGGATCTGAAGGTTCGATGGTGGATCGGCGTTGAAGCGCAGCCCCCCTCACCCCAGCCCTCTCCCCAGTGGGGAGAGGGGAAAGGGAGCCGATCTTCAAGCCATTCAAACCTGAGTTCGACTCGGACTTTCAGGTCGATGTAGCTCTAAGAACAACTCGGTCAGTCCCCTCTACCTCTGGGAGAGGGTTAGGGTGAGGGCGCGCGATCGACGCCCCGCCACAAAACCCCAACCGAACATCTATCCTTCATAAAGGTCAACCAAGGGAGAACAACGGACCGGAGGGATGTTCATCGTGCATATCGCTGACATAACCATGTTCTACGCCCCTGCCAGCGGTGGCGTGCGCACTTATCTGGATGCAAAACACCGTCGCCTGAGCATCAAGCCAGGCATTCGCCACAGTCTGCTGATCCCTGGGGCTTACTTCAGTGAACAGGATGGCGTTTACACGGTTCCGGCCCCCGCCCTGCCCTTCGGCAAGGGTTATCGATTCCCTCTCCGTCTCGCGCCATGGCGCAATGTTCTGCAGGACTTACAGCCCGACCTGATCGAGGTCGGCGACCCTTACCTCACTGCTTGGGCGGCCCTCGATGCCCGGCGGCAACTCGATGTCCCGGTGATCGGCTTTTATCATTCGGACTTGCCGCTGCTGGTCAGCAATCGCATGGGCAACTGGGTCACCACCAACGTCGAAGCCTATGTCAGCAAGCTCTATGGCAACTTCGATCGGGTTCTGGCCCCCAGCCAGGTCATGGCCGACAAACTGATCGGGCTGGGGGTGAAGAACGTTTTCGTTCAACCGTTGGGCGTCGACTTGCAAACCTTCAATCCCTCTGCACGAGACACGGGCCTGCGGGCCGAGTTGGGCATTGATGAAAACACGCATTTGCTGATCTTTGCCGGGCGCGGCTCCAAGGAAAAAAACCTGCCGGTGCTGCTCGACTGCATGAAACGCCTGGGCCGACGTTATCACCTGCTGCTGGTAGGTTCGTCGATGCCGGCTGTGGTGCCCGACAACGTCACTGTGGTCGATGAGTTCTGCCCGGCAGCACAAGTGGCGCGATTGATGGCCAGCGCCGATGCGCTGCTGCATGCCGGCGATCAGGAAACATTCGGTCTGGTGATTCTTGAAGCCATGGCCAGTGGCATTCCGGTGGTGGCCGTGGCGGCCGGGGCCTTTCAGGAAATCATCACCGATCAATGCGGCCTGCTCTGCCCGCCGAATAATTCATTGGCGATGGCCAACGCGGTGCGCGAGCTGTTCAGTTCGGGCAGCGTGGTTTTGGGTAAACAGGCCCGTAGCCATGTCGAACGGCATTACTCTTGGGACACGGTGGTCAACAGCCTGCTGGGGCACTATCACGCCGTGCTCGGCAGCCACTGGCCACTGACGGCCAATGGTTGACCCCATGAACCCGCCCAGCCTGTTACTCGTGCTGCACGACGTTGCACCGCAAACCTGGGCCGATTATCAACCCTTTGTCGACGCTGTCGACGCCTTGGGCGAGGTGCCGATGACCTGGTTGGTGGTGCCCGATTTCCACAAGCACAGCGATCTGGAGGAGCATCCGGGATTTCGACGTTTACTCACCCATCGTATCGCCCGAGGTGACGAACTGGCATTGCACGGTTACTTTCATTGCGATGAAGCGCCCACGCCCACTACCCCACGAGACTGGTTCATGCGCCGGATCTACACCCACGAAGGCGAGTTTTACAGCCTGTCTCAAGAAGTCGCCCTCGCCCGCCTGCGCGCCGGTATCGAAATATTCCACCGTTATCACTGGCCACTGGAGGGCTTCGTCGCCCCGGCCTGGTTGATGAGCGAAGGGACGCGCCAGGCCTTGCGCCAGTTGCCCCTGCGTTACACCAGCGATCCTCAGCATCTGTATCGTCTGCCAGACTTCACCGCGGTCGACGCGCCGGGACTGGTCTGGAGTGCGCGCAGTGCCTGGCGCCGTGGGTTGTCGAAGCTCGTCAGTGATCAACGCGAACAACGCTGGCAGCAAGCACCGGTGATTCGTCTCGGCCTGCACCCGGTGGATATGCGCCATGAGTTCTCGCGTACTTACTGGCTACAAACCCTCAAGCGCCTGCTCGACGAAGGACGTGTGCCGATGACCAAGGCACGCTGGCTGGCGCTGCAAAGCGACCGTATCGGTCGCGCCGCATGAGTCGCGGGATTCTGCTGCTCGTCGCGCTGCTTGCTGCGGTGCTGATTCCGTCGCTGCTGGGCGGTAACGAAACCTGGTATCGACTGCAAAGCTTTCCGCTGACATGGTTACTGATCATGTTCGGCATGATCCTGCTGTGCTGGGTGCTGAACACGATGCGCTTGCGTTTGTTGCTAGGGGATCAGCGCGACAAGGTGGGCCCGCTAAAAAGTCTCGGCGTGGTGATGGCCGCCGAATTCGCCTATTGCGCAACACCGGGTGGCAGCGGCGGGCCGCTGACGATCATGGCGCTGCTGGCGCGCAATGGCGTGCGTCCGGCCAGGGGCAGCGCCGTGTTTGCCATGGATCAACTGAGCGATCTGCTGTTTTTTCTCTGCGCGCTGAGCGGAATCCTGATTTACGCGTTGTTCCAGCACCTCAGCCAACGCATGGAATGGCTGCTGACTGTCAGCGCCATTTCGATGTTCGGCGGGTTGTTCAGTTGCGTGGTGGTCGCTCGCTACCATCGAGTACTGATTCGTCTGAGCGGTCGATTGCTCGCTCGCCTGAATGTCAAAACCACCACGCGTCTGCGCTGGGCGCGAAAACTCCTGCACTTTCTGGCGGCCTTTGCTGACACGCTGAAGTTGCCCTTTCAGACGCTCATCAAGGTGTTTGCCCTGACTTGCCTGCATTGGATCTTGCGCTATAGCGTGCTGTATCTGGCATTGCGTGGGCTTGGGGCGGATTTGCAGTGGGCCTGGAGCTTTCTGATCCAGATGCTTTCGCTAAGTGCGGGGCAGTTCAGCCTGTTGCCGGGCGGTGCCGGGGCGGCGGAGTTGACGTCGGCGGCGCTGCTGGCGCCGATGGTGGGAAAATCCACCGCGGCGGCGGCGATTCTGATCTGGCGGGCGGTGACTTATTACTTTTATCTGGTAGTCGGCGGGCCGGTATTTTTACTGATGCTTGGGCGGCCGCTGCTGAAGAAGTTGATGAAGTTCAAGCAGGCCTAAAAAGATCGTCTGAACGCGGCCCGAACCTTCGGCAGCTCCTACATGGAGATTTGCAGCGCCGATTCGGGCCTCATCGCGAGCAGGCTCGCTCCCACAGGGGATCTTCGGTGTGGCATAGGACCAATGTGGGAGCGAGCCTGCTCGCGATGACGATGGATCATTCACCGAAAATCTCCATGGCGCTGCCGAAGGTTCGGGCCGCGTTCGGACGATCTTTTTAGGCCTCCCCCATTTCTTCGTCGGACTCCGGATTCAGTTGCTCCCACAACTCCGCCGCACCGGGAAACTCCGTACCGTCTTCGGGTTTCATGTCATCCGGGTCATAACGACTCAAACACCCTTCGCCCAACGTGGCGGGTGCCCTGGAAGTGGCTTTGTCGAGTGGATCGGCCATGATCATGTCCTCAGTGCAGAAACGGCGAAGGGCCTGAAGCGATTGAACGCCCAGGCCCTTCGAATTTCAACCGTGTTGTATCGCTATCAGAACACCACGGTTTTGTTGCCGTGCACCAGCACGCGGTCTTCCAGGTGATAACGCAGACCACGGGCCAGCACCATCTTTTCGACGTCCCGACCGAAACGCACCATGTCGTCGATGCTGTCACTGTGGCTGACGCGAACGACGTCTTGTTCGATGATCGGACCGGCATCCAGTTCTTCGGTCACGTAGTGGCAAGTAGCGCCAATCAACTTCACGCCACGCATCGATGCCTGGTGATACGGCTTGGCACCGACGAACGACGGCAGGAAGCTGTGGTGAATGTTGATGACCTTGTGAGCATATTCGCGGCACAACTCGGGCGGCAGGATTTGCATGTAGCGAGCAAGTACGACCACTTCGGCATCGTGCTGTTTGACCAGGCGTGAGACTTCGGCGAAGGCCGGCTCTTTATCCTGCGGATTGACCGGTACGTGGTAATACGGAATCCCGTGCCACTCGACCATGCTGCGCAAGTCGTCATGGTTGGAAATCACGCAGGAAATTTCGCAATCCAGCTCATCACTGTGCCAGCGGTGCAACAAGTCGGCGAGGCAGTGAGACTCGCGACTGGCCATCAGTACCACGCGCTTTTTCTGCTCGGTATCGGTGATGCGCCAGTTCATCGAGAACTCTTCGGCAATCGGTGCAAACGCTTCGCGAAAGGCATCGATACCGAAGGGCAGCGAATCGGCACGAATTTCGTGACGCATGAAGAACCAGCCACTGAGATTGTCCGAGTGATGGCTCGCTTCAGTGATCCAGCCGTTATGTGACGCCAGAAAGTTACTGACTTTAGCAACGATGCCGACGCGGTCCGGGCAAGCAATCACCAGCCGAAAAGTGCGCATGAGGGTCAAACTCCAGAACTTCGCAAAGGCGGCCATTCTAGCGATTGCGCAGCAAAACTGCAGTATTGATGACGTGTGGCCCGACACAAAGGTAAGCGGCACAGGTTCTGGCAGCACCTGCAACCCGCGCGATGGTGTTCCTGTTGCCAATCTTCAAGTGCCCAATTGTGAATATTCGTGATGACTGCATCACACTATTTAACTACACCGGCAATTTATGCCTATTCACCGCAACTAATTTAAATAAAACTCCGGTTAAATGTTTACTTGGTGAAACACCCTGACTATTATTGCCGCACTGTCACCTGCCATCCAGCGCCCCAACATAAGGTAGTCCTCATGTCCTTGATCAACGAATATCGCGCCACCGAAGAAGCTATCAAAGAGCTGCAAGCCCGTTTGAAGAACCTGTCCCAAGACGACAAACTGCAAACCGAGCTGGAATTCGAAGGCAAACTGCGCACCCTGATGGGCGAGTACTCCAAGTCTCTGCGTGACATCATTGCGCTATTGGATCCAGAGTCCAAAACCAAAGCACCACGCGGCGGCGCAGTAAAAACTACTGGCACCAAGCGTGCTCGCAAAGTTAAACAATACAAAAACCCGCACAACGGCGAAGTCATCGAAACCAAAGGTGGCAACCACAAAACTCTGAAAGAGTGGAAAGCCAAGTGGGGCGGTGACGTGGTTGAAGGCTGGGCTACCCTGCTGGGCTAAGCCGCAGAGCTTGTCGCAGACTCATCCGCGACAAAAAAGAACGCCAGCCTCTGCTGGCGTTTTTTTATGTCCGGTATTCAGCCCCGAACATTTTCGATTTCAAAGATTCAAACGTTTGCGTAATCCTTCGACATAATTCTGCCATTCATTCAGCACCTCTCGCTGAAACGATGTAGCCGTAATACTCCATTGGGCGGCGGCTTCTACAAAAGTTTCCAGCGTATTTGGCGCCCCCCACTCGGGTGCTGACAAACGTTGCTGACAGAATATTCTCCAGCGTTCTTGCTCTTCGAAATTCAACGTATCGGGGAAGTTGCGTGCGCGATATCGAAACAATAATTCAGGCAATCGTTCATCATCGAAAGGCCATTGTTGTTGCGCTAATTGAGCCGGGTCGGCAGACCTGACTTGCTCACAAAGACGCCGATCCCTATCACCGATAAAACCATCGTATAACTGTTGCTCAGGGTCTTGGCTCGGGGTGAAAGCTTCGCTGGCATAAATCGCCTGAACTTTATCTCGCCGAACTGTTTGTGCGTCACTTAGCCGCAGCGCGCGCTCTTGGTAGAGCGGCATATCCAGCCCCAAACGTTGCTGATCTTCAGAACGAAGAACCGACAACGGCGCCACCACCGGGCATTTATTGATGTGGATAAGTTTGAGCGGCACCGGCAACTCGCCCTCGGCCAAGTCATCGCGGCGGGTATACAGCCGTTGGCGCAAGGTGTCGGCATCAAGATCGAGCAAACCTTGAGGGTCCAGGTGCAGGTCACAGACAATCAAGGCGTTCTTGTTTTTCGGGTGCCAGGCCAAGGGCAGCACCACACCGACATAATTGCGCGCCGCCGAAAAGCGCCCGGAGATGTGCACCATCGGCTGCAACAGACGAATCTGATCCATCACCTTTTGTTTACCGCGCAACTGAAACAACCAGTCATACAACTTCGGCTGCTTTTCCCGGATCAGACGCGCCAGGGCGATGGTGGCGCGAACGTCCGAAAGCGCTTCGTGAGCATTTCCGTGATCAATGCCATTGGCGGCGGTCAGGCGTTCGAGTTTGAGCGTTATCCGCCCCTCGTCGTCCGTTGGCCAAACGATGCCGTCAGGGCGCAAGGCATAGGCTGCACGCACCACATCGATCAAGTCCCAGCGGCTATTACCGCCCTGCCACTCGCGCGCATAAGGGTCGAAAAAGTTTCGGTAAAGACTGTAACGGGTCATCTCGTCATCGAAACGCAACGTGTTGTACCCCGCCCCGCACGTGCCGGGCGCAGCGAGTTGGGCATGCACCCGGGTCATGAAATCGGCTTCGCTCAAGCCTTGCTCGGCCAGTCGGCCGGGCGTGATACCCGTAATCGCACAGGCTGCCGGATGGGGCAGGATGTCTTCACTGGGCTGGCAGTAAAGGTTGACCGGCTCGTCTATTTCGTTGAGATCGAAGTCAGTGCGAATCCCCGCCATTTGCAGCGGGCGGTCGCAACGGGGGTTGATGCCAGTGGTTTCATAGTCGTACCAGAAGATAGAGGTCACGGGCTATTCCTGAACTGAAGATCGGCGAAGTCTAGGCGTTCACATCCCGCCCCGGCCAGTAATCTTCTCATTCAATCACCTCTGGCCACGTGCCGTGCAATACATAGTTATGTCGTTTTCCCCCGAGAGGCTGCTAGCATCGGACGGACATCGAATCCCGAACAGGCCACATCAAGGTTGCCCATGCTCGAGACCACAGCACTGCCAAGGAATGCGACGCTGTCCCCGCCACTGGATACGCGGTATCAAGTCGAAACGCCGGAAGGCATCGACCTGCCACTGCGCCCGGCCGGGTTGATGGTTCGTGCGCTGGCGTTCTCCATCGATCTCGGGCTGCGCGGGTTGATCGTCGGCCTGCTGTTTATCGTCCTGGCGTTCCTCGGAAAACTCGGTGCAGGGCTCGGCTCGATTCTGTTGTTCGTGGTGAGTTGGTGGTACATGGTGCTGTTCGAAGTGCTCAACCAGGGTCGTTCACCAGGCAAGCAATGGATGGGCCTGCGGGTGGTGCAGGACGATGGCACGCCCATCGGCTGGTCTGCTTCGCTGCTGCGCAACCTGCTGCGATTTGTCGACATGCTGCCGTTCGGCTATTTCCTCGGGGCCATCAGTTGCCTGCAACATCCCACCTTCAAACGCCTCGGCGATCTGGCCGCCGGCACGCTGGTGATCTACCGCGAACAACCGCTCGCCCGACCACAACTGCCCGCCGTCCAGCCCCGGCGCCCGGCCTTTGCGCTGACGCTGACCGAACAACGCGCCATCCTCGGGTTTGCCGAGCGTCAGGGTGAACTCTCTGACGCACGGGTCAAAGAGCTGGCGGCCATACTCGCGCAAACGTTGCAGGTGTCGGCGCCAGGGGCCGTGGACGAACTCAATGGCATCGCCCGCGGCTTGTTGGGCCCGACATGAAACAAAGCCTTTTCGAAAGTCGCCACAAGGCCGAATGGGAACAATTTGCTCTCGTGCTTGAACAGCTGGAGCAAGGCAAGGAAGCAGAGCGAGTCGCCGGTTTCCCCAGCGATTATCGTCGTCTCTGCCAGCATCTGGCGCTGGCCCAGGAACGTGGTTACAGCAGCTTTCTGATCGACTCATTACAGCAACAAGTACTGCGCGGGCATCAACAGCTTTATCGCCACCGCAGTCGACTGGGTGCCAACGTGCTGGGCTTCATCCTGGCTGACTTCCCGCGACTGGTGCGCGAACAGTGGCGCTTCGTGCTCGCCGCCGGCCTGATGTTTTTTGGCAGCCTGATCGGCATCGCGCTGCTGGTGTATCTGTTCCCGGACTTCGTCTACAACCTGATCCCGGCCGAGCAGGTCAGCGAGATGCAAGGCATGTACGACCCCGTCGCCGGTCATTTGGGACGTTCGGCAGAACGGGCGGCCAGTGAAGACTGGGTGATGTTCGGTTACTACATCATGCACAACATCGGCATTGCCTTTCAGACCTTCGCCAGCGGTGTGCTGTTTGGCCTGGGCAGCGCGTTTTTCCTGTTCTTCAACGGTTTGATGATTGGCGCGGTGGCCGGGCACCTGACGCACATCGGCTACGGGCAAACCTTCTGGTCATTCGTGGTTGGCCACGGCGCCTTCGAACTGAGTGCTATCGCCCTGGCCGGTGCCGCCGGCCTGCAACTGGGTTGGGCATTGATCGCGCCGGGACGCCTGCCCCGCTCCGAAGCCCTGCGATTGGCGGCACGCAAGAGCGTACTGCTGATTTGCGGGGTCATGCTGTTTCTGCTGATTGCGGCGTTTATCGAAGCTTACTGGTCGTCCACGATCGGGGTCGCGCCAATGACCAAATACCTGGTCGGTGCAGCGCTCTGGTTGTTGGTGGCGACCTATCTGCTGTTTGCCGGACGGACCCGCCATGCGCCTGAGTGACGCCACGGCTGTCATCCGCCCGCGCACCACCTGGGAAGCCATGGACCTGGGCGTCCTGCTGAGCCAGCGACACCGGTGTCTGCTGATGACCAGTTGGGCCATCGTGACCTTGCCGGTTTTCGCCCTGCTCAGCTGGGTGCTGTGGGATTCGCCCTCCCTCGCCGTGTTCATTTTCTGGTGGCTGAAACCGGCGTTCGACCGCCTGCCGCTGTACATACTGTCCAAAGCCATGTTTGGCGAAACGCCCACGCTCAAGCAGGCGTTGCGCCAATTTCCGCGGCTGCTCCAACCGCAACTGCTGGTGAGTCTGACCTGGCGGCGCCTGAGCCTGAGTCGCAGCTTCCTGATGCCGGTGATGCAGCTCGAAGGGCTGAATGGGCAAACGCGACAACAGCGCTTGCAGGTGCTGTTGCAGCGCAACGCCGGTGCCGCGCGGTGGCTGACCATCATCGGCGTGCATCTGGAAACCGCGCTGTGGATCGGCCTGATGGTGCTGTTCTACCTGTTTTTGCCGCAACAGGTCGAACTCGACTGGAGCTGGCAGACCTTGATCACCGCCGCGACACAGGACTGGCGATGGCTGGAGCACCTGACCAACGCCTTTTACGCACTGGTGCTCATTGTCTGGGAACCGGTTTATGTCGCCTGCGGTTTCAGCCTTTATCTAAATCGGCGCACGGTGCTGGAGGCCTGGGATATCGAGCTGGTGTTCCGTCGCATGCGCCAACGCTTGAGCAGCGCCGCCGTCACCCTGCTGCTGGCAGCGTTCCTGTTGATACCGACAGCACACACCGTATGGGCCGCCGAGCCAGTCATTTCACCCGACAGCCCACGCCTGCTGGACCAGCCACTGACCAGTCAGGCATCCCGGGACAGCATCAAGGCGCTCCTCGATCAGCCTCCGTTCAAGAACAAGGAATCGGTCACGCGCTATCGGTTTGGCGAAGAAAAACCCGCCGCCGATACGGCAGACGATGACCAAACAACCGAATGGCTGAAGGCGCTGCTCAAGCTGCTGGACAACCAACGCTTCGGCGCAGCGGCCTCGCTGATTGAAGTTGTGTTATGGGGTGTCGTGATCGGTGCCATTGGCTTATTGATCTGGCATTACCGTGACGGGTTGCAAGCCTTCGTCAGCCGTCGACCGGCCTTGAACAGCAAGGTCGCGCGGCCGTTACCGCAACAGGCTTTCGGCCTGGACCTCAACCGCGAAACCCTGCCCGCCGACATCGCTGCCAGCGCCGAGCACCTCTGGCAGACCAATCCTCGCGAGGCCCTCGGATTGCTCTATCGCGGTCTGCTCAGCCACTTGCTGCACGACTTCAACATGGCGCTGAAACCCGCCGACACCGAAGGCCAGGTCCTGGAGCGCATCGAACACCTGCAACAACCTGCCTTGCTGGCCTTCAGTAAAAACCTGACCGGGCACTGGCAGAACATGGCCTACGGGCATCGCCTGCCTCCCGCGCATTTGCAACAGGAACTCTGTGACGGCTGGCGAGCCCTGTTCGGCCCGGGAGCGTTGCGTTGAACCGGCAACGCTGGCCGGCGGTCGGCGTGTTCGTCGCCGTGCTCTTGATCGCGCTGAGTGTTTATCTGTACGTCAAGGCGACGCCCTATCAGACAGATATCGATCATGGCCCCTCGCCCGAAGCCCAGGCCAACCCCTATCTCGCCGCCGAGTATTTCCTGCGCAAGCAGGGCCTGTCGGTGAACCACGCCAACAGCCTCGACATTATGCCAACCCTGGAGCCGCATCAGCACAGTCTGTTATTGCTCGGGGACCGGTACAACATGACCCCGCGCCAGATCGATCAGCTGTTGAACTGGACCCGGGCCGGCGGGCGACTTTTGTTTGTCGCCCAGTCGCTGTGGGATGAGAAGATCGGCCAAAGCAATGACCTGTTGCTCGACCGGGTGCAGTTGCACCAGTCGCTGAGCAAAGACCTCAAGGACCCGCCGCCCGCTATCGACGACGATCCTTACCCCGAGCTGACCAAGCTGTATCTGGAAGACGAAAACGCGCCGGCCTACGCCGGTTTTGATACCGCATTCCATCTCGAAGACCCGAAAAACCTCGCCCAGGCCTGGGCCAACAGCGGCAAAGCCACGCACATGATGCAGCTGACCCACGGGCTCGGTTCGATCACCGTGGTCACCGACGCCGACCTGTGGAAAACCCCGGCCATTGACCAGTACGACAACGCCTGGCTGCTCTGGTACCTGACCGCGGACACGAACGTGACCCTGCTGTTCAACACCGATCACGACAGTCTTCTGACCTTGCTCCTGCGCTATTTCCCCCAAGCATTGGTCGCCCTTTTTGCCCTGATCGGTCTTGGCTTCTGGCACGTCGGCGTGCGCCAGGGTCCGCTGCTGGAACCGGCCCCGAGAGCCCGCCGTCAACTTCAGGAACACCTGCGCGCCAGCGCCGATTTCATGCTGCGCCGAAACGGTCAGCAACACCTGATGCAAGCCTTGCAGCACGACATCTTGCGTCGTGTGCGGCGCCGTCATCCCGGTTTCGAACAACTCGGCGTTGCCGAACAATGGCTGGTCCTCGCACGCCTGACCGGCCAATCCACACGCGCTATCAGCCAGGCCATGAGCCCGCGACCGAAGCAGCGGCTGTCCAGCGCTGAATTCAGCCGTCAGGTCGCCCACCTGCAAACCTTGAGGAACGCCTTATGAGTGAACAGATCGAGCCCGGCACACAGACCCACGCCGCCCAGCAGCGCCAGCGCGCGAGCCAGTTGGCCCAAGCAGTACGGACCGAATTACAGAAAGCCGTGATCGGCCAAAACACCGTGATCGACGACGTCCTCACTGCGTTGATTGCCGGTGGCCACGTACTGCTCGAAGGCGTGCCGGGGCTGGGCAAGACACTGTTGGTGCGCGCCCTCGCCCGCTGCTTCGGCGGCGAGTTCGCACGTATTCAGTTCACCCCGGACCTGATGCCCAGCGATGTCACCGGGCACGCGGTGTACGACTTGCATACCGAGCAATTCAAACTGCGCAAAGGGCCGTTGTTCACCAACCTGCTGCTGGCCGACGAGATCAACCGCGCCCCGGCGAAAACCCAGGCGGCGTTGCTCGAAGCCATGCAGGAACGCCAGGTCACCCTCGAAGGCCGCGCCCTGCCCATCGTGCAACCGTTCATGGTGCTCGCCACACAAAACCCCATCGAACAGGAAGGCACTTACCCGCTGCCGGAATCCGAGCTTGATCGCTTCATGCTTAAGGTGCGCATGGATTACCCCGACGCCGATCAGGAGCTGAACATGGTCCGCCAGGTCAGCCGCTCGACCCGGGCCGACATGCTTGATGTGCAACCACTGCGCACCGTCCTGCAAGCCAAGGACGTGCTGGCCTTGCAGCGCATTGCCAGCGATTTGCCGCTGGACGATCAGGTGCTCGATTACGCCGTGCGCCTGGCCCGCACCACCCGCACCTGGCCGGGCCTGATCCTCGGCGCCGGGCCTCGGGCCTCCATTGCCCTGGTGCGTTGCGCTCGGGCCCGCGCCTTGTTGCGTGGTGGCGATTTTGTGATCCCGGATGACATCAAAGGCTGCGCCCTCGCGGTGCTGCGTCACCGTGTGCGGATTGCGCCGGAGCTCGACATCGAAGGGCTGGACGTCGATCAAGTACTCAAGCAATTGCTCGATCAAGTGCCGGCTCCAAGAGTGTGAACGCCGTGCTCGAGATTCGCGTCGACACCAGAAAAGATCGCAGCCTTCGGCAGCTCCTACGGGATCGCGCACACCACCATCATCGGAATGGGAATACGGTCGGCGTAGGAGCTGCCGCAGGCTGCGATCCTTTGATCTTCGGTGTGCATGATCCCTTCAACGAGTCTCAGGGTTACGAAAGATGAAACCCTCCCGCCTCTTGCTGATCTGGCTCGCCGCCCTGCTGGGCCTGAGCATTGTGCTCGGCGCACTCCGAGCGCTGGGCGTCAGCGTTGCGCCGAACCTGTTGTCGATCAACTGGGGATTGCTGCTGGCACTGCTGGCCTTGGCAGTACTCGACGCCATCCGCCTCAAACGCCTGCCCACTCCCCGCGTACAACGACAAATGCCCGGCAGCCTTGCACTCGGTCGATGGAGTGAAGTGCGACTGGAGGTCGAGCATGACTTTGCCCAACCACTGAACATACACATTTTCGACCATGTGCCGGACGGCCTGAGCTTCGAAAACCTGCCACTGTCGGTCGAACTGCAACCCGGCCAGCACAGCCAGGTCGGCTACCGCCTGCGCCCGCTCAAGCGTGGTCATTTCACCTTTGAACACTGCGAAATCAACCTGCCGAGCCCATTGGGTTTATGGTCCGACAAACGCCTGCTCAACGTCACCGACAACACCCGCGTCTACCCGGACTTCGCCCGCCTCTACGGCGGCCAATTGCTGGCGGTGGACAACTGGCTCAGCCAGCTCGGCGTCCGCCAGCGCCAGCGTCGCGGGTTGGGTATGGAGTTTCATCAGCTGCGTGAATTTCGCGAAGGCGACAGCCTGCGACAAATCGACTGGAAAGCCACCGCCCGCCAGCGCACTCCAATTGCCCGGGAGTATCAGGACGAGCGCGACCAGCAGATCATTTTCATGCTCGACTGCGGCCGCCGGATGCGCAGCCAGGACGGTGAACTGGCGCATTTCGACCATGCGCTCAATGCCTGCCTGTTGCTCAGCTATATCGCCCTGCGCCAAGGCGATGCGGTGGGCCTCTGCACCTTCGCGGGCGATCGACAACGCCACCTCGCCCCGGTCAAAGGCAGCGGCCAGCTCAACGTGTTGCTCAATGCCGTTTATGACCTCGACAGCAGCCAGCGCCCCGCCGACTACCAGGCCGCCGCCAGCCAGTTGCTCGCCCGGCAAAAGCGTCGGGCGCTGGTGGTGTTGGTGACCAACCTGCGCGATGAGGACGATGACGAACTATTGAGTGCGGTCAAACGCCTGGGCAAACACCATCGCGTATTGGTCGCCAGTTTGCGCGAAGACATCTTCGACCAGACAAGAATGGCACCAGTACAGACCTTGCCAGAGGCACTGGCCTATTGCGGCACGCTGGACTACCTGAATGCGCGGGCCGAACTCCATGAGCGGTTGAGCGCTCATGGGGTTCAGGTGCTGGATGTTCGGCCCGGGGAGTTGGGGGCCGAGCTGGTGACGCAGTATTTGAGTTGGAAGAAGGCTGGGGCCTTCTAGCCATCGATCAAGACAGCGCCAGCTTCAATCAGGAATTTCCGGATTTTTGGAGATTTCGGGAATACCGTCAGACAACCCGGCAGGCGGCACTGGCCCCCACGACATCGCATTGACAGGCGACTGTTTGAGCAGGCGCGATGCCTCCAGTTGCAGGGCATAGGCACCGCCGATCGTACCGGTGCACTGCCAGCTCAACCCCGCACTGGTCAATCGTTGATACTCACCCAATGCCGGCTGGACATTAGTCAATCCCAGGTCCCGGGCGGATGAATACCCCTTCAATCCGAGGCATATTTCGCGATTGAGCAAATGGCTGCCGACGTTGTCGACCGATAACTTGATGGTATGAACCTGTGGAGTTCGGGGAAACAGGGTTTCCTCGCCCCAGACCGTTTTCGGCACACTGTTCAATTGGATCAGTGCATCGTCCCAGACATTGGCGGCCAATATCTTGAAGCGGAAGGTGTGGGATCGAACTGCGCTGGCACTGTCGTTGAAGCTGTCCAGTGTGGCGACTACCGCCATATCCCTGGGAAACGAGGCCTTGTAGGAAAAACGCGCCCACCCTTCGTTATCCGTTACCACCTGCACAGTTTCTTGCCCGGTCTGAAAGGTCACCGCAATACCGGACGCTGCCCGACGGGTGTTCGACAAGTGAATCTTGAGTCCCATCAAGACACTTTCTCCCTCCACCGGGTCGAACGTGGGCTCGCGCACCTCGACAATCTCGGCGTCAACAGACACTGGCTGCTCTCCTTCAGCAATGAGTGGAACCTTGTCCGGCAACGATGAGTCCGCCTGCACGACAGCAGCCAATACCGTGAACTCGAAGCTGTATGAAGGGAAATTGTCGGGGCCATTGTAGGGGCTCGGTACCGTGGCGAGCACTTGCACTTTGCCCACTTGAGTGGCAATGAACGGAAAGCGTGCCCAACCATTGTCCTGGGTCCGTATAGGTGTTGAAACACCTTGATACGAGAAGCTGACGTCGATCCCCGGCACGGATCGTCCGGTGTAAACCGACTTATTCCTGATATCCAGATAAGCGGTTTCGCCCACGACCATGTCAAACGTTGGCCCGCGCACCTCGGCGATCTCGATCCGGTTGTGGGCCAACAACATCGTCATCGCAGGGTATGTGAAACGGGCCTGCGGGAGTGTCAGCGCCAGCGCCAACGGGCCGCTTTCAGTGCTGTTGCTCGCATCAAGCGTCCACTCCAGGCCACCGCTCGGCAGGTCCCGCGCATGTACAGGATCAAGCCTGGCATTGAGCGATCGATGTGACTCATCCACCCATTGTGCTGCGACCTCAAGCCTGGTCAAGGGGCTGTCAACCTTCGGCATGAACTCCAGGAAGTGCTGGCCACCCAGGCAGGGATATGCCGTGCTCGTGATGTCCAATGCTTTTCCGTCAAAGGTGAAGGTACCCTCGTCCTCAAGGTTTCTGGACAATAATCTGCCCTGTAACTCGTAGGGCGTTATCTCGTCATGGCACACATACAACAGGAAACGGGCACTGGCACTGGAGGCAGAGCTGACCTGCCAGGACAAACCTTCTTCCGGTAACCGGCGCAGAACATCCATGGCAGGCTCAAAATGAAACTCCGGAATGGAGCCATCTTCGCTTTTCAGTTCCAGATAAAAGAACTCGTCCACCAGCGTTTTCCCAACCGGCTTGATCAACAGCTCTACCGGCTCGGCGTCGCGGAAACAGAACAATCCAACCGCCCCGGCTTCCTGTCCCGCCAGTGTCACCTTTGTCAAACCCGCTAGCGGATTTTCAGCCAACACCGTGATCTCGAACGGATGCTCGATCTCCTCACTGTCATAGCGACTGGTAACTTTGGCCGCGACCGTGAACGAGCCTTCCTCTTTCGGAATGAAGTCGTACTGTGACCAACCGTCAGTGCCCGTCGACAGTGTCTGATCCTCCGTGCCGGCGAGACTCCATACCACATCGACCCCTGTCACAGGTCCCACGCCCGGAACACTGGACAGGACCTGAAACTGTAAAGGCAAAGCCGCACCGTCGACCGAAGGAAACCTTGTCCGAAACTTCACCTCACCCCTCTCCAGCCTGTTATGAGCAAGCTCCAGCGCCTGAAAAGGCGAGGGTTTCAACAGCTTCGAACAACTGACATTGAATTTGAAAAAGCTGTTCCTCTGATTGCCGCACTCCATCACCCAGACCTGTCCCGGCCCCTCCACCGGATTGGCGTCGTCCAGCTTTGGTGTAAACGTCATCTTCAGTCCGGCCGGGGTGTCTTCTCCCTCCCAATGCAATGTCAATTCGGTTTCGGCCAGGACGTGATCCGCCGCAAACGCCAGGGCCACGGCATGGGTTGCGCCACGGCAGGGGTAGCCAGTCTCGCCTCCCCAAAGCCAATCACGCGGCGCGCCATCCAGAGAAAATCGGGCGCTCAGCCATGGATCCTCCTTCAGCGCCCGCACCGCAAACACATGCCGGGCATTTTCCTTTTTATAGTGACTGTCGACCGACGCTTCGATTCGCCAATCGCCAGCGGTATCCGGTGTCCAGGTTAAATAGGCCTCACCGTTCGGATCCGAGGGTTGGCGGGCCAACACGACATCATCCGCACTATTGGCCCCCTTGAGCGTCCAGGTGACCTCGCGGTTGGCCAACGGGGTCTGGGTGTAATGCGATTGCACCCGCACGCGCAGGTCCACACTCTGATCAAGGTCGATCACCGGATACCACTCGGCTTCCTGCAACACAACGACGTCGAGCTGAAAATGCCCGCAGACCGCTGGCAACGGATAGGTGTCGGCGGTGTACTGACTGCGCACGGCCAGGGTACGCTCGATCTCTGTATCCTCAACAACCCCGGAGCAATTGATCGTCCACGGATCGGCTACGGGATGCTCCTGCCCCCAGGGCGGGCCGGCATTGAGAATGCCTTCAGGATCCTGCTCATCATCATTGACCAGCAATCCCGCCTGCGTCCCGAACCAGACGCTGTCGCTTGCCAGCTGCAAGGCAAGCTCATGGCTGGCACCAAAGCACAGGTGCAACTTTTCATCGACCGATTGTGGTTCGCCATCGATGGCCACACTGTCCAGCTGTAACGGCTCCAGCAACAACTCCACGCGGGCAAAAGTGAACCGTATGGCGCCAGGCCGGCCCGGCCCTCCATTGTCAGGGCTGATGACGGTAAACATGACGGTCTGCTCGGCTGGGTCTAGCGTAAGCATGTGCGGATATTCGACAAGATACAGATCGAGCAGGAGTCCATCGGGGCCAACCGCTTGCTCGGGTTCTGCCAGGCGCGAAGGCACAAGGTCCAGATCCACTTCTCCACCCAGACCAGGATTGATCCGCAACGTACCTAGCGCACCCTGCACCGCCTCGTAGTGGAACACCAGTTTGTAATCGGCTCTGCCCTGCATCGGGCGTGGCAGCGACGCCAGCGTTATTGTCTGAAAGCCTTGCCCCATGTTTGTGGCGTTCATGAAGTCGACCGTTCTGCCCTCCCATAACCCTCCCTGACGGGTGACCTTCCTTCCGTCATCGATCGTCCAGCCTTCCAGGTCATTGGTGAAATTGCCGTTGACGATGAAATTGTGACGGGCATGGATATATTCTTCATTCATGGCTGTATCTTCCTTGGACGAATCATTGACGGTGCTGGAGGTGGTAAGCCCTCAACATGGCTGGCGAACTTCTGGCCCCCGTCCCTTGCCTGATACACCAGCGTCAGAATGACATCCGTCAGAGAATCCAGAAGTCGTTCCTGGGAGGGGCTGTCATGTCGGGGCAGTGTCAGCACATATTCAGCATGGGCGCCCGTGCCTTCGAACGGCAGATAGCGGTCATCGTCCATGCGTGTGGCGATGCCGTTGTCGTCCAGCCCCAGGGACAAGCCGATCTGCTGGTAAGGACGCAGGTTCTGCACCAGCGAACCTGGCGGCACCTCTTTAGCTTCAAGACCATGCAGGAGTTTGACTGCCTCGATGTCCGGCTCCAGCAGCGTGGAACTGCTGATCTGCAGCAACGTTGCACAGATATTCTGATAGGGTCCCAACAGACCGGGAAAGGTCAGTGATACCCCTCTGACCTGACGGCAGTAGTGCCCCGGGTAGTCTTCGTTGAAGAGACTCTCTTTGAGCTCGATCGACAGCGTTCCCGAGCTTTTGAAAGTCGCCCATTTGTGTGCGTCCAGATTCTTGAGCGATATTGTTTTAACCAGTTGCAAGCGGTGCTCGTCGCGCTTGATGCGCGCAGCGGCCATGCGCAACAGATCGAGTTTCAACGACTGGCCGGTGGTAAACCCATGGCAGGCGTCCATCCAGACATCCGGGCGGACAAACCGGCTCTTGTAATCGCCCAGTTCATACTGCCAACAGGTTTCGGCACACAGGCACACACCGGCGACGACGTCGTAGACCTGGTAGATCAGGGTTTTGATCTGCCCGACCACCCAATTGCTCAGCTCCTGACCTGTCGTGCGATTCTGATAGAACGCGTACACCGCCAGGGCCTGAGTGTTGGCAATTTCGGTCTGTAGCAGACTGGCACGGGCAGCGTCGAGCGCATGATCCTGGGCCAGCAGTTGCTCGCGCAACACCCGCATTTCGGCAAACGATTGATCGCGGGCGAGCTCCCATTCCTGCTGACGTCGCCGGTGCTGTTCGATGATGCCGATCTCTTCGGCTTCACCCCGCAGGACATCGACGCCTATCTGAAGGATATCGGCAATAGCATAGACGGGAGAGGCAATACGAACGCCGCCGAAAGACGTCCCGAAAACATTGGGGGCCAGATCCAGTAGGCCCCCCGCAACCCGAAACCCTTGAGCGACTACCGCAGAGTCTCGGGCAGATTGGCTCTTCTCCAGAACACTTAGCTCCGCCTCGGAAACCCCTTCCGCGGCCAACGCTTCATAGTGCTGCGCGCGGGCGTTGACCATGCTCTCGCTTTGCCGCAATGACGCAGAAGTGGCTTCGAGCTGGGCAATCGTCGTCTCATGGATTGCACGGGTGTAGTCGGCCAACTCGATCAGGTGACCTTGCTGCAGCGTCTCCAGCTCGCCGCGGTCACGCAGTTCCAGCCAGGAGCGCAACTGGTCTTCCTGCTGGATCAGAAACTCCACACCTTGCAGCGCCAGGTTGTACACGGTGTTCCATTTGTATGGCACCACCTGCACCTGGCCACCCGGATTGCGCGCAGCGCCCTGATTGCCATTGGCCTGGGCACGCAACAGCTCCAGCGGGTCCATCGTCCGACTGAACATTGGGATCGACAAGGGCTGGCCATCGATCGAGCGGTTGTTGCGCAAGTTGTTTAGCCGCGCGTTGAGCAGATCCCACAGCGCCTTGGGCCGTTCATTGATCCCGGGACGGAATACCCCCGAACCCAGCAGATCGAAGTACGGCGTGACCTGCATCTGGCTCGGCACATCGGCAAGGCTGAGGTTCAGACCCGCTTCGAACGCCTTGAGCGGATCGCGCCCGCTGATCAGGGTCAATACTTCGCTGAGCTTTTTCGGCTGCCAGGTGCTCGCCGTACGAGTGACCGGTTCTTCGCCGATCAACGTCAGGGCCCTGCTGTAATTGAGCCCGGCATGCACCATGCTGTCGTAATCCAGATGACGATAAAGTGCATCGCCCCACGCGATCAGGTTCTCCACATAGCGCAGGAAAATGGCGATCTTGAAGTGCACCGGTGCGCAGTATCCGATGGCGTCCGGATCCGATGGCGCGGCGCTTTCATGGGAACACTCGATAAGTTCGTTTTGCAGAGGACGGCAGCGCCAGTAGGCCGGTGCCGGGATCACCGGCGGGTCATCGGGCTGCGGATTCTCGACAGGTTCCACCTCACGCGCCAGCGGGTTGAACACGTACTCGTACCAACCTTGCGCCTCGCGATGGCGACCCTCTGCCGACAAGCGAGCGCCTACCAGATCCGGCGTGTGAAAGAACAACTCCCAGAAGTACAAACCGTTGCAGCCATCGAACGGCCCGTTTTCCTCAATGTTGCCGTCGGGCATGCGCGGCTCGTCGACATGCTGGGTGTCCCAGGCCAGCAACGCATCCACCGAGACTGCGGCGCGACTGGTCAATACGGGACCGAACGTCGAGTTTATTCGCGTGTACTTGAGCGCCTGATTGCTATTGTTGAAACTCAGGAACTGCGCGCCCTCGGCGCTGCTCTTGTCGATGGACGGGGTCACGTACAGTCGCGGCCGCTCCTTGAGCGTGACTGAAAACATGTTGCGGCCATAGCCTTCCTTGCCCGTATCCACTTCACCGAAAGAAAAGTCGATCGGTGAGTCGATAGGAAAATTGCCGATACCGATCGACGGGGTTTGTCGACGATAAGTCCGCCAGGGCGTTGCGTACTGGCCATTCAATACGCCAGTCGAGATCCAGTCCGCCGGATCATCCACCGTGCGTTCAGCCCACACTAGACTGAACACCACTGGGGCATACAACACCTTCGGTACCAGCTGATTCAGCTCGTTCAGCACGGCATCGCCCAGACCGGTGATGGAGAAACCGGCACCGGCACGAATCTCGTCCAGGGTTCTTGCCAGCAGAATCGCCAACACCTCGCTGGTCAGCGTGGCGACGGCGTCGGCCACCCAAATGCCGTCGCCCGGCGAGGTTTCCTTGAAGTCAGCGATGGCGAACGAGTGGACATTTTCCTTGCCCTGGCCATTCACCAACTGCACCACATGAATCTGCGTCGGTTTCAGGCGCGTGGTCAGGGTGATCCGCAGTTGCTGCTCGCCGGCCTCGACCATCCTGACGTCAAAGGAGGTGCTGGCCGTGGTTGCCCGCCAACTGATCGACACTCGTTCGAGTACCCGCCCTTGTTCTTCCACCGCATCGCAGCGCCCGCGGACCCTGATCACTTCATAAAAGTTGTCGTCCGCCGCACGTTCCCGCGTATAGATAGCGTCGAGAAACAGATTTGCCGTGATTGACCCCACCGTGGCCGGCACGCTGCTGACGGTGACCGTCGAATAATCCGCCGGCACCACCTTTTGTTGCAGGCTGGCGACGTGGCTGAAACGCCCGAACGTCATCGCCAGCAAGGTTGCCGTGTCATCCGCCACTTTGCGAAACAATGCATCGCGGGTTTCATGAATCTCGATGTCGTGGAACGGGGTCTGCCCGTCCAGGCTATGCCGATTGGTGTAACAGACGGCCAACCGGTCGTCCCGGGGATCACCGTCGCCCAACGACACAACAGTCAGCCGACCGTTGGAAACGTCGTACTCGCAATCGCGCTGATGCAGCGACAACGGCGCCGACCACTGGCCGTTCAGGGAACTGAAGGCGAGCTTGATCTCCAGCGACCAGGGGTTCTGCACCACGCCGTCGCTATCGATCTGGCGTTCACGCCATTCGCACCAGACCATCACCGGCAGCCCCAGCCAGTTCACGCAACGGATGTCCACCACCCTGCCGGTGGTGGCGACATCGATCTTCTGCCACTCGCCCCAGGCGGCGGGATTGATTTTCCGGCTTTCCTTGTCCAGCTCGACTTTGACACTGCGCAAAAAATAGGCGAACGGCGCCGTGCGTTCCTGCCCGATCAGGTAATAGCGTGCGTCCTGAACGTTCTCGCCATCGATGTAACCGCTGAGCACATCCAGATCGCACAAGCGCTGGAAAGCCTGGGTGTACTCCATCAAGCCCTGTTGCACCGACCCGGTACTCAGGCGCATCTGATTCAAGCGGTTTTCCAGGGCGCGGAACAAGGTGGTTTTTTTCAGGCGAAGTGACGGGACGATGTAGTTTTCCGCCTGATCCTTGAGCAGCACATTGGCCGACCAAGTGCTGTAGTGGCTCAGAAACTGATACCAGTACTGCAGGTCCTCCTCTTCGAAATGGCTGTTTTCGTAACCCTTTTCCATGCCGCTGTAGACGGACTGGATATGCTCCTGCAAACAGCGCACGGTCGATGAAGTCTGGGTGGCTTGCAGTTGCGCGCTGTCCTGGGTATCGAGCATCAGATACCGGCTCAACTCATCGGGGGTTCTCAGGGTGACCGCACCGGTCCACAGTTTCTGTCCCAGCACCGCCTCCACCATCGCCGCCGTGTAGCGTTCTGTCAGTTCATTGATCTGTAGCGTTTCCATGGTTATCTCCCTGTCTCGGCGCGATTGCCCGCGCGGCGGGTAGCGGGCCGCTTGCCCAACGTGCCTTCTAGTACCAGCGCCCCGATCACGCGATCGCAGTGAAGATTCAGCTGAAAGCGGCCATTGCGGATATTGGCGGTGCGGATGTCCACCTGATACGGGTCGTCGGTGAACGTGAAACGCGTAGCCAGTGGTGGTGTGAAAACCATGCCCAGCGCCTGAGTGGTGTAGTCGGAACTCCACCCCTGCGAACCTCCGCTATCTTTGAGCTGCGAGGTATTGAGCGGAGAAATTTCAAGGCGATAGTGGCCGTCCCTGAACAGGGTGAGTTCATCGGTCCCCGGAATGATCGGCGTACGGGTTTCCGAGCCGTCCTCGATGACGACCAACTCCACCTTCCATTCAAAGGCCTTCAACACGGTCAAGTCGAACTGGCGCTGTTGTGCCGGGTGGAGTGTCAGTTTGGCCGTCACGATGAAGTCCCCTTCCTTCGTCGACTTGAACGGATACACCGAACGGCCCTCGGCATCGGTGGCAATCGTCACCTCTTCAGTAGCAATCGTCACCTCTTCAGGAGGAATGAATTCGACCTTCCACTGCACCGGGTAGTTGCTCACCGGCCGCGCATCCGCAGCGCTGGACTCTTTCACATCGACCCAAAGCAAAGTCGGTCGTGCAGCGCCAGCGACCGGGAAGCGAATAACCTCCGAGTAGTTCTGGATCCGCGCATCACTGGCCACCCACACCTTGACCTCGACACTCGGGTTGCTGTCCAGCTGCGCATAGACGGTCAGATCGCCCACTGGTGGAGTGTCCACGGAAAACTCCGAATACCCGTCAGCGCCGCTCGGCACTTCGACTTTGCCCAGCGCGGCACTGGTCCACCACATCACCTTCCCACCCTCCACAGGTGCATCGTCCAGTCCAACAACCCGGCAGCGTACCTGCAAGGCATGACCGACCATTGCCACCGTGGTGATGACGGGCGCGCTGAAAATTCGCGGTTGGTCGGCAAATTTAATGGAACTACTGAACGTGAGGCTGTGACTGCCCTCCACATTGCCGACCGTGATGGTGGCGTCGCCAGGACTCAGGCTGGAGATCCACACCCGACTGAGGCCATCCCTGTCGGTGAAAGTCTGACTGGGGCGAATATCGCCCAGCGTCGTCGACCACGCCACCTGGCGATGAGCGCCTCGGTTGCCGTAATCGTCGATCAACACGGCATACATCTCCTGTTCCCACAGACGCCCGGCCAGTACCGGATCTGTGGGCGGCAATCCGCTCAACTCGGAATTGAACTTCAAGGTTGCCTCATCGCAATCGATGACCACCGACGGGCCATACACCGGCTCGTACAGCGGCACGCTGTAGTGCAGATGCGCGGTGCCCATCCTGCCCCCGGCCTGCAATTGCGCCCAGGCACGACCCTTGTCATCCGTGCGAATCACCGGTGTGAGCACCGCCCCGAGGTCGGTTCCCACGTAGAGAACCACCCCCTTGAGCGGTTCACCGTAGAAATCGAGCAGGGTGATTTCGAACTCGGCGACTTCCTGCGGCAGGTTGGCAATCAGGGTCGGGTTGTCCACCACGCAACGGGTGGTGAAACTCTGGCCGACCTCCGCCGAATCCTGCGGCGTGGTCGTGGCGTTGAACCGGGCCAGGCTTTCCAGAGCACTTTGCGCGGCCTGTGCATACAGCGGCTCCGGATCCAGCGGGTTCAACGCCCCCAGACTGAGCGCAGCGGTGATGTCCATCCCGCGTCGGGCCAGTTCCAGCGTGCGATCCAGTAAATCCAGCTGCGCCAGATTGCGCAGAATCGGCCAGGCCGGGCTGGCGCTGCCTTCGACCTCGTGATTAATGTGCTCGGCGCACTCCAGCACATGCCGGATACCGCAGCCCAAATAACTGGCCAGTTTATCGGCAGCGGCGTCGCGCACCAGGCGCAGGCCATCCTCACTCATGTCGTCGGGTAACTGATTGACCTGGGTGAGGTAGTCGAGGATTTTTTCTTCAGGCTGCCGGGCCCGGGAGACCAGCCGACGATAGAACGTCAGGTAGTACACCGCACGGATCGAAATCTCGTAGGGACTCTCAAGGCTGAACCATTGATACTGCTCGCCCTCCAGCAGGGTGCTGAGCATCGTCGCCGTCAGCTTCAGCTTGTCAGCGATCCGGCCACGTCGTTCAAGCTCCGCGAGCATTTGCAGAAATGAATCCGGTTGCTCCTGCACGCCCGGCGTGGTCAGGTTCGGCAGACGCATGGCTTCTTGCAAAAAATCATAAGCCTGGCCTTGCGCCCAGGACATCACCTGCGCCGTCAGCAATGAATCGAGCTTCAGATAAACCGACAGACCGGCTTCCACCACCACCCGCTGCTCGTCGCGGCAGCGCAATACAATCGTACGGATCACGGTTTCCAGCGGTTCACGTAGGTGCTGCTTGTCATCTGCATCGGGATAAATCGTCTTAACCAGGCGCTTGATCACGCTGGTGGCGCGTTCGAGATACTGGTCCTGTGTTTCCCCGACACGGCCTATCACCAGACCGTTGGCGTCCACCAGATCTGTCAGTGCAACCAGCCAATCGATGAGCTGCTCGTTACCATCGCGCTGCGGCGCACCTTCCTCCAGCAAGGTGGCTTGCTCTACCCGCACCGCCTGCACCTGGCTGCGCAACTGGCGCAGCAACTGCTCCTGGGATTCACTCCAGACCGTCGGCACATACACCGGATTGACGTTTTGCACCAACCAGAGCGGCGACAAATCGTGCTCCCGGCACCAGTTGGCGCAAGCCATCAACCCGCGGATGGCACTCAGTGCGTCAGCGCCGTCCGCCGAACCGTAACTGGACACCGCCGGCTCGCCTGCCAGTTGTGCCACCAGGCCTTCCCCTGCGCTCAAGGTCTGCAACAGGGCCGTCGACTCAATCGGCGTCAGGCCAAACAGCCGGCCGATAAATACCAGTCGCCAGAAACTCGAGAAAATGTTCAGGCTGCGGCTCAAGTGGGTCTTGAGCCCGAATGCCTCGGCAATCACCGTGGCCAGGTAACGGTAGGTTTCGAAGTTGATCTCCAGCGCGCTGCAAATCTGATGCACCGTTTGCTGCTCGGCTGGCGTGCGCGGCACGATTGCAAACTCGACATCATCGATTCGCAACGCCTCCTCATACACGGCCTCGCGGTTGTACACGCGGTCATAGTGCGACAGTTGCCCATCCTGGCCATACACCGACAGCACATCGATCAGCGCCGCAAACTCTTCGGCCTTGCACTCGTAAGCGAGGTTGAGTTCCTTGAACAGGCCCAGACAGCGCAGGGTATTGGGACGGATCCAGATTGACGGCTCGCCGGTGCCACGCTGCTCGGCCTGCATGGCGGCGATGAGCAGTTGATCGACGTGATGCCCGGGCAGTTGCAGCATGCGATCCAGACGACACTTGCGATTGATGCGATCAATGCGGTGTTCCAGTTGTGTGAAGCCGGCTTCCCCCACACGCACCAATGTCAACTCCCCACCGACAATCGCTTTCTCCAGATCGATGGCCGGCCCCGATCCACCATGGATAAACCGGGCGCCCGCCACGACCCCCGTCAGCGGCACATCCGGGTTACCCAACACGGGGGCGTTGACCGAAAGCTTGGGGGTAAAGACGCCGCGCCCCAGCAGGCAATCGAACTGACGCTGATCGAGGCGTGTCGCATCCTTGAAGATCCACAACATGCGCAGACTAGTGAGGAAATTCGCCAGACTGCCGAAGTTGTCGGGATAAAAACTGTCCGCAGATTGCTGCGGATCCGGATCGACCCGTCGGGTCAATGGATCCACCCGGCGCAATGGCGCCTCGGCCATCGTCGCATCCAGAGGGAAGTACGGGTCTTCGAGCAGCAACGATAATTTCAGAGGCCCGATGGCGCTACCGAGCTGCAAGGCCACATCGGCACGCTCGCCCCGCGCACCCGGATTCTTGAAATACGGATAGTCCGGATCGACCCGGCGAATGATGTCCCCCAGTGCCCCACCCTTCAGGGCCGTGCCAACGACATGGGAAATACTCTCCCAGTCATGGTCATACGGCAGGCTGTTATGAAACCGCACGGTGCGCAGGTACGCCTTGACGGTCGAATAGTATATTTTCGGCCTGGACAGGATCTGCGCTTCCAGCACCGAATTGGCGATCTCCAGTCGCGATTGCCCGCGAGTGATCGCCATTTCATCGATCAGCAGTTCATCCACATCGGGCCGACGCTCCGCCAGTCCGATAGTCTGCTGCGGATCGCCCTGCGGCTCGATCTTGCCCTGTATCCACTCGCGCAGAGCCACCATGTACGCGGTGGTCGACGCACTGTGCTCGGGACTGCCGGACGGGGCGGCGGCGTTGATATCGGGCTGGAACTGCTCCTTGTACGTGGGCAGCGGCACCCATGTCTTTTCATCCTCTGATGCCGTCGTTGCGCGCAGGCTCTGCTCGCGAAACAGCCTGGCCATGTACAACGCCAGGGCATTACCACGCGCCAGCAGAGATCGGGCCTCTGCGCGGCTCAAGCCGAGCTCGCGCAATTGAGCAGGCCGCAGTTTGATCAAATCGAATACGCTGGGTTGCTGTGCGATGTAGTCATCGAGAGGCAGGACCTCGTCCGTGTCCCTCTCTCCGAGCACAGCCTTGACCAATAGATTGACCGGACGATTGTCAGACTCATTCATCGCAGTAATTCCCCTCGGCATAAAATCGTGTGATCGGTCGCCAGGCGAGATTGTCTATTGCTGGCGTCTCGTCGATTTAATGCTTGCCGGAGCAACCTGACTACTGTCATATCTGACAGGTTTTATGACCGTCGGTCGGAATATACCGCGCGGAAAATGACAAAAAAAAGGCCCTCAGAGAAGGGCCATGCAAGGGCGCAAAGGGCGGTCAACCGCCATCGACCACTTTCAACGTAAGCTCGTCCATCCATAGCGAGAAAATATCGCCCTTGTACACCCGCCCCCCCACTGTGAAGTCTTCCAGCAGCGGCAACGCATCGGTCACAATCACCCACTGCCCTTGCACATCGGCAATGCCACGCCCCCATACGCTGTAGGGATTCCCCGACTTGTACAGCCGCACCTCGCCTCCCGGTAATGCTGTGCCGCGAATCACTGCATGAGGCGAAACCTCTGCTTTCTCGGGAGACGGGCTGGTGAATACGGGTTTGTCCAGCTTCTCTTCGACCTTGAAGCTGATAGTGGACGAAGCTACCGAGAATTTGCCGTCCATGTTCTGCTGGGCCGTGATCTGGTGCGCGGCAGCCTGTACGGTCAGCTCGACTTCGCAGCGAACCGACCAGTTGCCTGCGGCGTCCACCCGGGTGGTAGCCAGCACAGTGCTGGTGTTAAACCGATGGACTTTGAGCTCCGCCCCTGGCACTCCCCTGCCGGAGAACAGCGGCAGGCGCTCCAGTACCTGACTGGCATTATCCAGCGGCTTGTCGATAATCGGCTTTTCGAATGAGGCTGCAATCTGGGTCACGACGAAGCTGCGATTGGGCAGCAACCAGTCCGAGACGGCGCCATCGCGGGACTGCTGCACCGAATAGATATAAGACGTGGCCGCCACCGGCAACTCGATCTGCGATCGCAACGCCCAGCGTCCTTCACGATCCACTCGCGTCCTGCCGAGCACGGTCGACATCGAATCTTTCTTGACGATCAGAACCTCGGCGCCCGGCTCACCCGAACCGGAGAACATTGGCCGCCGTCCGACCTGTTGGCCCGCCAGCGGATAATGCACGGTGGGCGCCTCAAAGCCGGCGGTCTTGCGCTCCACCATGAAGCGTTCGCTCTGGAACCACTCCGAAGGCGTACCGTCCACGGTCTGACGCACCACCACCCGCATCGCACCTTCACGCAAATCCTTGTTGCCTGTCACTGCCCAGCGACCGTTGGCGTCCGCTGTCGTCGGCGGGGCCAGCACGTCGTCGGCGTCGAACCATGAAGCGACGGTGATGGCCGCGCCGGGGATTGCCAGGCCGCTGTACTGCGGTCTGATCCCGACCCAGTCGCCGGCCAGGGGCTCGGTGAGTTTTGGGGCGGGTTGGAGCAAGGATATTACAGGCATGTATGAATAGCCCGACCACCATTCCGGCTTGCCGCCGGGATACGCAATAGCAGAGATACCGTCTTCAGCAACCATGTTGTGCCTGACTAGCATCGACCAAGTGCCGGCCTCCGCTACCTCAACGACACCCAGGTACCCAAAATTTTTACGTCTGTCGATACGTATGGTGTCCCCCGGATAACCAAACCCGGAAATCCTCAACAGGGCACCCAGCGCCTCTGCGTTTCGGGGGGTATCGATCACCGGCACCGCCGGCACCACCGTAACGACGTGCTCAAGCGGATCACTGATATAGGTTCTTTGCAGCAATCTCGCCTCCAGCATGACGGGACCGCCCGCCGGCAGCGTCACGTGCGCCTGCCAGGTGCCATCGTTTTTCACAACGATGTTTTTGAGAAAAGGCGTGGTCTGTCCCTTGATCGACAATTCGACAGTACCGGGATATTGCCCCGTACCGGAAAACAGTGACTCGCGCGCTGGTTTGCCGTTTTGTGTCGGCACCCCGATTAACGGCTTCGGCACACGCACCTTTACCGTCCGCGCAGCGGTTCGGTCGGACCGGTTGTTACTGGTTTGCTCTTCTTGCTGGATGGCGTAATAACCCAGATTGCCCGGTGCCTGATCGACCAGTGTCACCTTCCATTTATTGTCCGGGCCCACCGGACCGGCCCCGATGGACTGGTGGGTAACGTTTGAATAGATGATCACCCAACACCCTTTGTAACCTGCGCCGTCGATGACCGGAGACAGGTCGACCTCGGCATCGGCGGCGGTGGTGATGATCGGTAGCGGGGTCTTGACCGTGAATGTCCGGCTGGCGGCCGTAGAAGTCTGCCCGCCGGATACCGCCTTTGCGGTGATGGTGTAGGTGGTCGGCGCCCAGTCTTCAGCGGCGGTCAGGCTAAAGTTGCCGCCGTTTGCCGTTAACGGCACATCGGTTTTACCCGGGATCGTCAAGACAATTGCCGAACCGGGCCAGGCAGTGCCGGAAATCGTCGGGCGTTGCCCGGTGTTGGCGCCCGCCCCAGGGGCGGTAAAGGTGGGAGGAGGCGAGGCTATGACCATCGAAAATCTGGCACTGTCGGCAGACCACTGACTGTTCACCCCTTGCCGGGCCGTCAACCGTGTGTAGTTGCCCGGAGCAAGGTCAGCGATGGCGGTCGTTTCCCAACTGAGGTTTGTCTGTACGTTGGCGTGGGGCACACCCGCCAGGGCAACGCCGTCATTGAAAATGCCGACACCGACCGCAGCCGTCCCCCACTGGCGCCCCCGACCTTTGAAGGTTGCCCGTTGTCCGTTGACCGTGAAGCTTACGGAGGTGGGTACAGGCGTCGGGATGTTGACCGGAATATCAGTGACCCAGCCCGTGTTGTAAATCCGTCCGCTACCGCCATCGGAAACGCTTTGCCGACCACCGAAATTATAATTGTACGGCGGCAGATCCGGCGGAATGACCTTCGACCAGCTGCCTGCGGAGACGGTAGCGTCCAGGTACGGCGTTGTATCGTTACGGAAGTGAATGTCCATACGCACACCAGTGCCGTTATAGCCTGTGCCCGATAGCGTGACGGTTTCCCCACTGAGCCTTGATGTAATGGAGGGTACAGGGGGGCGGATTTTGAAGGAGCGGGGAGCACCTCGCACTGACTGTTTCCCGCTATGGCGTTGTAGTGCAACAAGACTTCTAGGCCCTGGCTTCAGATCGACCTGAACGGTCCAGGTTGCCCCTGTCAACACGCCGCTTTCACCGAGTTTGACGGTCTGCGTGTCCTCGTATATTTCGACCTTGGCCCCGGCTAATCCGTTGTTACCGCTTAGGGTAAAGGTTTGTTCCTGAGCACTACTCCCAGCGGGACTGGTAATGACCGGCACACCTAACACTTTAAAAGTCAAAATGTCTGAATAACCATAGCGCCATGCATCCCGTCGCCATTGCGCTGTTACACTTAACTCACCACTTTGCAATGTTCTAACCAGATCCTCCTTCAGCTTCACTTCCCACTGTTCGCTCCCAGGAACGTTAACCGCGTTACTAAGCGCAACATAATGATTGTCCTCTCTAACCACGTGAACAGACATACCCGAATTACTCTCGCCCTCGAAAACAAGCTCATGGCTGGGCACGATCTGATTGGCCATGGGTGAAGACAATTCTGCACCGATAATTGTAAAAGTCCGGTTTAGACTGTAACGCGTGGTATAGCCCGCCCTTGATTGTTCAATAGCAATTGAATAATCACCCCAAGGCAAGCGCTGATTGAGGTCTACCGTCCATTCATTTGCAGTGGCCGTGAACGGAGCACTTAGCGATATTGTTGAGGAACTTTTCCTCACCTTGAGGGAACAGTTTCCGCCGCCGGTCCCAGTAATCTTTGGCCGGCGATTCTGTATGAATTCATTTTCAGCCGGATAAGTAATCATCGGTACGTTGCTGATCCAAAAATTGGTTACCGTTCGCCGGGAAGGTTGGAGCCCGTAACTCCACCACCCCTCCACGCGCGCCGGCCCCGGCACGTAGGATACGAAGGGTCTCCAGTGTCTAATATTCCCGCTGAAAAATTGAATATCGTATTCGAAGATCTTTACATCGTTAACAAAATACTCCATCCAGACAAAACCGTTCCCGGGAATCATGAACCAGACATCCAAGCCCCCGGATTGGATACTTCCGTTAATCGGAGCTTCTATGATCAAATCAGGCAGGGTAGACACACTTGGAACTTCGTCCTCTTCGGGAGCCACGTCAATGCGTTCGTCGGTCATGATCGTATTACCGTTCTGGGGTGGTTTTTACTTCTCGTAAAATTGTTTTAGGCTGTTTCCCTATGCCACAACACCTGTCAAATATGACAGTCCAGACGAACGGTCACCCTACACCCCGCCACTTTCTCCAATGTTTTCAACGCCTCAGTCCGCGGCTACAGCGTCTTGCGCATTTGCCTACAGATCCGCCAGAATCCGCCGGCTTGTGCGCCTTGGTATTGCCCCGTAACTTGATCCGCGTCGCTGCCAATCAGCGATCGGGTTTAGTCGCCCGGTGGGTATATGTAGGTGCATAAGCATCATCAAGTCGGGTATTCCCTATCCCCGCACTCGATGGTGGCTGTGCGCAGGGCGCCCTCGGGCGCGCCGGTAATTCGTATGCCTCCCGGTCGACTAACCTGCGTACAGCCGCCACCCTCTCGTTTAGTCGCGAATCGGTGGTAGCCCTAATAGAGGCAATACGACCATGTTCAAAGCCACACCCAATCCCCCCGAAACCGACCCGGTTTCCCCCTACGCCACCCTCGATTCAAAAAAGCTCCACGCCGCCGCCGACAAGGCGCTGGACCATTACCTCAAACCCGACATCAACCACCTCCGTTCATCCCAGGACCGTGCCATGAAAATGTTCACCGTTGTCCCCGATGCCAATCCCGAAGCCTTGACCATCGAAACCTACGAGACCTTTTCGACCGTCAGCATTCTGCTGCTCGACCTGGCCGAAAGCCTGGACGACAAGCCGCGACATCTGGCGATGGCGATTTATCAGTTGAGTGAGTTGGGGTTGATGCTGGTAGAGAGGTCGCTGGCTAACGAGCCAGCGATCAAGACGACCTAAACCCCTGTAGCAGCTGGTGCAGCCTGCGTTCGGCTGCGCAGCAGTCGTAAACCCGAGATGCACGGTCTACCTGATCACCGCGAGCTTTGATTTTACGACTGCTGCGCAGCCGAACGCAGGCTGCGCCAGCTGCTACAGGTTGTGGGCGTTCAGGCAGAGGCAGGCAACGGCTGAAAACTGAAGTATTGCTTCAAGGCGCTGATCAGTTGCCCATACTCCGGCGGTGCCCGTTGCAGGCTGAACCCGGCGTCATAGTGGTGAGGGGTCGTGTCTTCATGGCACCACAGGCAACACGCCTGAAGATCAATGACCTGCATGCAGCCATCGCTGGCGGGGATTTTCAGGCGCAAATCGAAATCGGCGCCGATCATCATCGGCAACTGACTGATCAGCATCAGCCCGTCTTCGGACACGTTGCCCAGAAAGCCGATGGGTTTGTCGGTGACGCTGTTGAACACTCTTAGAAAATACGGCAGTTGATGCCGCTCGATCCGGCGGTCAGTAAACATGCGCAAATGGCCCAGCAAGGCTCTTAAGCAGAGCCGCACTAATGCTTCGGAACGGGCCTGCTTCTTTTTATACAGAGGCATGGGCGCGCTCTCCCCGATCCCGGTGCGACAGTCCATAAAGCCGCTGCCGCTTACTCCTGCCGATCACAGGTGTTGCGTCGATCAGAGGCAAGGCTCTAAACCGATCTATTCGACTATAGCTCACCACCGCCGGTGAGCCAGCCTTTGAACAACTACAACCATCAGAACTGCGTCGGGCGCACGACCGCAGCAGCACTGCGTAGCGGATAGTGGCCCAGCGACTGCAAGGTTTCCAGGCGGGCGCGGGCGCGGTAGGCGTATTCACTTTGCGGGTACGAGGCGATGATGAACTGGTAGGTTTGTGCCGCATCGACAAACAGTTTCTGCCGCTCCAGGCACAACCCGCGCAACATCGACACTTCCGGCCACACATAAGGCCTAGCTCGACTGGCGCGTTCGACTTTGGACAGTTCGAGCGTCACCTGCTCGCAATTGCCGCGGTCGTAGGCGCTGTAGGCGTTATTCAAATGATGGTTCATCGACCAACGGGTGCAGCCCGTGACGCTGAGGGCACTGATGGCAAGGGCGGCAATGAGCACGAATCGCATGGGGGTTCTCCTGTCTTGAGCTCTGTATCGACCCGTGAGCAGAAATCTTCAGGATTGTTCGGTTAAAGATATAAACGAATAAGTAGTGCAAACGAACAATGACTACAACTTCGGACCATAGTAGCCTCACTCAGCGCTTGAACTCAGGAGTCTATGCATGTCCGTCCGTCGCACCAAAATCGTCGCTACCCTTGGCCCGGCCAGTAACTCGCCGGAAGTTCTCGAACAGCTGATTCTGGCTGGCCTGGACGTCGCCCGCCTGAACTTCTCCCACGGCACCCCCGACGAGCACAAGGCTCGCGCGAAGCTGGTGCGTGACCTCGCTGCCAAGCACGGCCGCTTCGTCGCCCTGCTGGGTGACCTGCAAGGCCCGAAAATCCGTATCGCCAAATTCACCAACAAGAAGATCGAGCTGAAGATCGGTGATCAATTCACCTTCTCCACCAGCCATCCTCTGACCGAAGGCACCCAGACCATCGTCGGCATCGACTACCCGGATCTGGTCAAGGACTGCGGCGTAGGCGACGAGCTGCTGCTCGACGACGGCCGCGTAGTGATGCGCGTTGATACCGCCAATGCCACCGAGCTGAATTGCACCGTGCTGATCGGCGGCCCGCTGTCTGACCACAAAGGCATCAACCGTCGCGGTGGCGGCCTGACCGCTCCGGCCCTGACTGAAAAAGACAAGGCCGACATCAAGCTCGCTGCCGAGATGCAGGTCGACTACCTCGCCGTGTCCTTCCCGCGTGACGCTGCCGACATGGAATACGCCCGTCAACTGCGCGACGAAGCCGGCGGTACTGCCTGGCTGGTGGCGAAGATCGAACGCGCCGAAGCCGTGGCCGACGACGAAACCCTCGACGCGCTGATCAATGCATCCGACGCCGTCATGGTTGCCCGTGGTGACCTGGGTGTGGAAATCGGCGACGCCGAGCTGGTGGGCATTCAGAAGAAAATCATTCTGCACGCACGCCGCCACAACAAGGCTGTGATCGTCGCGACCCAGATGATGGAGTCGATGATCCAGAACCCGATGCCGACCCGCGCCGAAGTGTCCGACGTGGCCAACGCCGTGCTCGACTACACCGACGCCGTGATGCTCTCGGCTGAAAGTGCTGCCGGTCTGTACCCGCTGGAAGCGGTGCAAGCCATGGCGCGCATCTGCATCGGCGCTGAAAAGCACCCGACCAGCAAGACCTCCAGCCACCGCATCGGCAAGGTCTTCGAAAGCTGCGACCAGAGCATCGCGTTGGCGGCCATGTACACCGCCAACCACTTCCCGGGCGTAAAGGCGATCATCGCCCTGACCGAAAGTGGCTACACGCCGTTGATCATGTCGCGCATCCGTTCTTCGGTGCCGATCTACGCGTTCTCCCCGCACCGCGAAACCCAGGCCCGCGCGGCCATGTTCCGTGGCGTCTACACCGTACCGTTCGACCCGGCATCGCTGCCGCCTGAGCAAGTCAGCCAGGCCGCGATCGACGAGTTGCTCAAGCGCGGCGTAGTCGAGAAAGGCGACTGGGTCATCCTGACCAAGGGCGACAGCTACCACACCATCGGCGGCACCAACGGGATGAAAATCCTGCACGTTGGCGACAAGATGGTCTGAGTGACCGGTTGCTGAAAAACAAAAGCCCCGCCATGTGAATGGCGGGGCTTTTTGGTTTCTGATCCGGAAGATGTGTTGCCTGGGCTGGCCTCATCGCGAGCAGGCTCGCTCCCACAGGGGTTTTGTGTACGCCACAGATCCAATGTGGGAGCGAGCCTGCTCGCGAAGGGGCCCGCCCAGTCACCGCAGAATCAATGGCGTTTGATAAACCCGGTCAACGCCGCAATCGCTTCCGGCGAGCGCAGCCGTTGGGTGAACTGTGCGCTCTCTTCTTCTATGGCCTTGCGCAGTTGTTCGCGGTCCGGGGCTTTCATCAATTGCTTGCTGATACGCACCGCTTCCGGTGGCAGCGACTCGAAACGCAACGCCATCTCCCGTGCCTTGGCCAGTGCCTCTTCGCCACTGCCCAAGGCTTCGGTCGCAATGCCCCACTGCGCGGCTTGTTCACCGCTGAAACCTTCGCCCAGCAGCAACAACTCGGCGGCTTTGGCCTGCCCGAGCAGTCGCGGCAGGATCAGGCTGGAACCGAACTCCGGGCAGAGACCGAGATTCACGAACGGCATGCGAAGGCGCGCATCGCGGCTGACATACACCAGATCGCAATGCAGCAGCATCGTCGTGCCAATGCCCACCGCCGCGCCGGCCACGGCGGCGATCACCGGTTTGCGGCATTCGAGCAGGGTGAGCATGAACTGAAACACCGGGCTGTCGAGGTTGCTCGGCGGTTGCTGGATGAAGTCGGCGATGTCGTTGCCAGCGGTGAAGCACTCGGTAGTGCCGGTGATCAGCACGGCTTTGATTTCCGGGTCGGAATCCGCCAGTTTCAGCGCTTCGGCCAAGTGGCTGTACATGGCGCGGGTCAGGGCGTTTTTCTTGTCGGGGCGGTTGAGGCGCAGGGTCAGCAGGCCGCGCTCACGTTCAAATTGGATGGCATCGCTCATGGTCGGTCTCGCATCGAAAATCAGCGCTCAACCGCGGAGAACAAAGACGTCCGCCAGCAGTTGATTGCGCGGCAATCCCGCCAGATACAAGCGCCGGGCAAAGGCGTCGACGCTGTCAGGGGCCCCGCAGAGTAAGGCCAGGGTTTGCCGTGAAACAAGCCGCAGTTGTGCCAAAGCCTCTGGCAACTCGGCCGCTGTCCACAGCTCAATGCTCAGGTTCGGGCGGCTGGCGGCCATGGCCTGCAGGGGTTTGGCCAGGTAATGCGCCTCGGCATCATGGGCCAGGTGAATGACGCGAATGGCACCTTGGTGATCTTGCCGAAGCGCTTCACGCAAGATACCGAACAACGGCCCCAAACCCGTGCCGGCGGCCATCAGCCAAAGCGGTCGGGTGTTCCAGTCCGGGTCGTAATGCAAGGCCCCGCCGCGCAACTCGCCGAGGCGGATCGAATCGCCGATTTTCAACTGACGGGCCGCGTCGCTGAATTCCCCCGGCTGACGACAATCAAGATGGAACTCCAGAAAACGGTCTTCTTCCGGCAGGCTGGCCAATGAATACGGCCGCGCCACGTTACCCGCCCACAACACCAGATGCTGCCCGGCGCTGTAGCGCAAAGGGCTCTGAGCGGTCAGGCGCAAACGCAACACGCTGGCGCTTAACCAATCGACAGCCGCCACCTCGGCCGGGCGGCCATCCTGCTGCGGATCGAAGGTGTGCACCTGCAAGTCCTCGACCACCTGACACTGACACGCCAGGCGCCAGCCTTGCTGACGTTGGTCTGCGCTCAGGGCGTCGGGACGGCTGTCACTCGGCAGCCCTTGTACACATTGCACCAGACAGGCATGGCAACTGCCGGCGCGACAGCTGTAGGGCACCGATACGCCGTTCTGATTCAACGCATCGAGCAGGTTGCTGCCCGCCGCCACCGACCATTGGCGTTCGCCGACCCGTAACTCAGGCATCGACGTTCTCCCACGCGGCCGCGCAACGATTGCGGCCGTCACGCTTGGCGCGATAAAGCGCCTGATCGGCGCGCTGCAAGGCTTCATCGAGATCGTCGCCCAGTTCGAGCAACGTCATGCCCGCCGACAAGCTGATATGGGCGACGTTGAGTCCGATCAGTTCTACATCGGTGAACGCAATGCGCAGCCGCTCGCAACAGGAGGTCAAGCGCTCGGCGTTGCAATCGGGCAACAGCACGACGAATTCTTCGCCACCGTAACGGGCCAGAACATCGCCATCGCGCAAGCAGGCGGTGGCCACGGCGGCAAAGGCTTGCAGCACCTGATCGCCGGCGGCGTGGCCGTGTACATCGTTGATCCGTTTGAAGTGATCGAGGTCGATCAGCGCCAGGCCATGCACGACATCGGCCCCCATGGCTTTGAGCTCGCGGGAGGCCAGGCGCAGGAAATGCCGGCGATTGAACAGCCCGGTCAGTTCGTCAGTGGCCACCAGGTCTTCGAGCTGGCGCATCATCCCGCGCAGGGTGTCCTGATGCGCCTGCAAGGCAAATCGGCGCTGACGCATGCGTTGACGGGAGGCCTGGACGTGACGGGCATAAAGCTCCAGCCAGACCAACACGATGAGCAGCACGCACACCTGCAACGCGGCCAGTGCCGGGTCGGGTAACTGGAAGTGGTAGCCCTCCCACAGCGTGATCGCGCTGAAACTGACAAACACCAACAGCGCGCACCGCAAAAAGGCCAGGCGCGAAAGATGGAACAACCCGAACAGCAGAATCAGCACGTAGAACACCAGGAACGCGCCGCGTGCCTCGTCCAGATGGGCGATCAGCCAGGTTTGCCAACCCAGCCCCAGCAACACTTGCGCTTCCGTCAGGCTGGGGTCGGAAAAACGCAGGTTGCAGCCGCTGTAAAACACCGCAAACAACGCGGCCTGGCTGATAACCACCAGCGCACTGCCGATGGCCACGCTGGACAGGGGTTCATCGTAATGACCGGTGAAAAACGCCAGCCACAACAGCAACAAAGCCAGGGCGTAGGTGCCGGCTGCGAGGGCAAAGCGTTTGAGCAACAAGCGTTGGATGGCGTTATGGGTCAATCGTTGACTCACCGTGCGAAGGGAGGCTGCTTGAGTGTCCTACTCTACAGACCGAATGCCACTTTAGTAGCGTGCCTGATAAATGACCATTCAATTTTCGGGGCAGAAAACTGGCGTCAGAACGCTGACTGATTTCCATTGTAGGAGCTGTCGAGTGAAACGAGGCTGCGATCTTTTGACTTTGCTTTTTAAAGACAAGATCAAAAGATCGCAGCCTCGTTTCACTCGACAGCTCCTACACAGCTCCTACAGGGATTGTGTTCGATATGCGACCAACGATTGACTACCGGCGGGTGTACCCGGAACCGAGGCGCGGTATACTGCCGCGCCTTTTTAGCGTCGCGCCAGCTGCCCCGGCGTGCCTTGTAAAGGTGCTTGCAACCGACCGATGCACCCAAGCTGCAAGCACCTTATTGAATGTTCCCGTCTTTTAGAGGAGCGCGACTCATGACCGTGATCAAGCAAGACGACCTGATTCAGAGCGTTGCCGACGCCCTGCAGTTCATTTCCTATTACCACCCCGTTGACTTCATCCAGGCGATGCACGAAGCCTACCTGCGCGAAGAATCGCCAGCGGCCCGTGACTCCATGGCGCAAATCCTGATCAACTCGCGGATGTGCGCCACTGGCCACCGCCCGATCTGCCAGGACACCGGCATCGTTACCGTCTTCGTTCGCGTGGGCATGGACGTACGTTGGGATGGCGCCACCATGGGCCTGGACGACATGATCAACGAAGGCGTGCGCCGGGCTTACAACCTGCCGGAAAACGTCCTGCGTGCCTCGATCCTCGCCGACCCGGCGGGCGCTCGTAAAAACACCAAGGACAACACCCCGGCCGTTATCCACTATTCCATCGTTCCGGGTAACACCGTGGAAGTGGACGTGGCGGCCAAGGGCGGCGGTTCCGAGAACAAGTCGAAAATGGCCATGCTCAACCCGTCCGACTCGATCGTCGACTGGGTGTTGAAAACCGTTCCGGAAATGGGTGCCGGCTGGTGCCCACCGGGCATGCTCGGCATCGGCATCGGCGGCACCGCCGAGAAAGCCGCCGTGATGGCCAAGGAAGTGTTGATGGAATCCATCGACATCCACGAGCTGAAAAAGCGCGGCCCGTCCAACCGTATCGAAGAGATGCGCCTGGAGCTGTTCGAGAAGGTCAACCAACTGGGCATCGGCGCTCAGGGCCTGGGTGGCCTGACCACCGTGCTCGACGTGAAGATCATGGATTACCCGACCCACGCCGCGTCGTTGCCGGTCTGCATGATCCCCAACTGCGCCGCCACCCGTCACGCCCACTTTGTGCTCGACGGTTCCGGCCCGGCCTCGCTGGAAGCGCCACCGCTGGACGCCTACCCGGAAATCGTCTGGGAAGCCGGCCCGTCGGCCCGTCGCGTCAACCTCGACACCCTGACCCCGGAAGACGTGCAGAGCTGGAAGCCGGGCGAAACCGTCCTGCTCAACGGCAAGATGCTCACCGGTCGCGACGCCGCGCACAAGCGCATGGTCGAGATGCTGAACAAGGGTGAAACCCTGCCGGTGGACCTCAAGGGTCGCTTCATCTACTACGTCGGCCCGGTTGATCCGGTGCGCGAAGAAGTGGTTGGCCCTGCCGGCCCGACCACGGCCACGCGGATGGACAAGTTCACCCGTCAGATCCTCGAGCAAACCGGCCTGCTGGGCATGATCGGCAAATCCGAGCGCGGCCCGACCGCGATCGAAGCGATCAAGGACCACAAAGCCGTTTACCTGATGGCCGTCGGCGGCGCGGCTTACCTGGTGGCACAAGCCATCAAGAAATCCCGCGTGGTGGCGTTCGCCGAACTGGGCATGGAAGCGATCTACGAGTTCGACGTCAAAGACATGCCTGTGACGGTTGCAGTCGACAGCAAGGGTGAGTCGGTCCACATCACCGGTCCTGCCATCTGGCAGAAAAAGATCAGTGAAAGCCTGGCGGTAGAAGTGCAGTAAACGCTTCAGCCTGCCAATACGGCCGGGTCGTCTTTTAGATGACCCGGCCGTTTTTTTTGGCATCGCTTTTACCATTCGCGATAAAGCGTCGTGTCGTCCATCTTATTCGGTCTAAAAATACCGGCCTTACCTGTCACATCTGACAGGTCACGCAGCACCTTGATCTTGTTAGCGTTGCTTCATCACGCAACTCCGTTGCTACGGGAGAGCGCAAAGCCTACACAGGATCAGCCCAATGGAAGAGCAAGCCTCCCTGAGCATTACTGAACCCTCCATCGCCAAGAGTGCTTCCATTGCCACGATTGGCAAAAGCTGGGGATCGGTCGGCGTAACGGGCAGTGCTTCATTCGAGTTACCGTTGCCCCTTTCCGGAGGGCGCGGTTTCGATCCCGCCATGGCGCTGGGCTATGACGGCCAGGGCGGTAACGGTCCGTTAGGCATTGGCTGGCGTTTGGGCACCAGCGCTATCACTCGCCAGACCAGCAAGGGTGTGCCCGATTACCTCGTCACCGACATCATGGTCGGCCCCGGCGGCGAGGAGTTGATGCCCGAACTGGATGACGAGGGCAAGCCCAAGTCCAGAATCGAAACGTTCTATCGCGGCCTCTCCATCGGCGAGCACAGCGTGGTGCGCTACTGGCCGCGGGTCGAGAGTTCGTTCAGCCTGATCGAGCTTTGGCAACCAGCAGAAAAAGCGCCCTTCTGGCTGGTGCATGGGGCCGACGGCAGCTTGCATGTCTACGGCAAGACCGACGCTTCGCGCCGTGCCGAACCTGTCGACCCGGCCAACCCTGAAGCGCCGCAGCGTATCGGTGTGTGGCTGCTGCTCGAAAGCATGAACCCCCATGGCGAACACATCTGTTTCGACTACAAGCCCGAAGATCAGACTCACTCCCCGGATGACTCGCACGACTATCGTGCCCAGCGTTTTCTGCACCGGGTGTATTACGGCAATGCCCTGGCCAGTGAAAATTTGTACGCCTGGACGGTGGAAAATCCGGCGAGCCTAGGTTGGCATTTCCACCTGGTGTTCGACTACGGCGAACGCACCCTCGATCTGGAAAAGAAGCCGCTCTACGGCCCGCCGTTCGATGCGCCCGGCGAGGGTTATGGTGAGTGGCAACTGCGCGGCGACCCCTTCCACAGCTACACCTATGGTTTCGAACTGGGCACCCGACGCCTGTGCCACCAGGTCTTGATGTTTCACCATTTCCCCGCAACATCAGAACAAAGACCGGCGCTGATTCGGCGATTGCTGTTGCAATACCAAACGACTCCCCTGGAGTACACCCAACTGGAAAAAGCGCACTATCAGGCGTACGACGCCAGCGGCGCCGTGGAAAATATGCCACCGGTGGAATTCGACTATTCGGGCTTCGAACTCAACAAGCAGTCGACCCCGTTCTTCCCGTTCGAAAACATGCCCGGTATCGAGGACGGCGCGCTCCATCAGTGCGTTGATTTGTTCGGTGAAGGCGTGCCGGGTTTTCTCTGTCGTTACGACCAGAGCTGGTATTACCGCGAACCCTTGCGCGCGCCGACGGGGACCGATGACATCCACTACGGCCCATGGACGGAACTGTCCCGAATTCCCGTGGCCAATCGAAATCAACCGACCTATCAGGCGTTAACCGATCTGACCGGCGACGGTCGGCTCGACTGGATCCTCGCCTCACCCGGCGTGAGCGGTTTCCATACCCTGAATCCCGATCGCAGCTGGTCAGGCTTCATTCCCTTTTCGGCGTTCCCGGTGGAGTTCTTCCACACGCTTTCACAGTCTGGCGATTTGATGGGCGACGGGCTCAGCTCGATGGCGCTGATCGGCCCGCGAAGCGTGCGCCTGTATGCCAATCGGCGTGAGGAAGGTTTCGCCCCCGGTCAGGACGTTGAGCACACACCCGACACCGACCGCCTGCCGCTGTTCAGCAACTCTCGCACCGAACTGGTGATGCTGGGCAATTTGCTCGGCAGCGACATGACCGAGCTGTGCCGCATCCGGCACAACGAAATCAAATGCTGGCCGAACCTCGGTCACGGTCGGTTCGGCGAGGGCTTTGTCATGAGTGACCTGCCCTTCGACTACGCGACATTCGATGCAGCGCGCGTGCGCATTGCCGACCTCAACGGCTCCGGCGCACCGGCACTGATTTATCTGAGGTCGGACTGTTTCGAGATCTATTTGAATCACGGCGGCAATGGTCTGGAGCAGACCCCCGTCACGGTCCCGTGGCCCGAAGGAATCCGCTACGACAACCTGTGCCAGGTCACCCTCGCCGACCTGCAAGGCCTGGGGTGCGCGAGCCTGATTTTGACCGTGCCGCACATGAAACCACGGCACTGGCGCTACGACTTCGTCAGCGCCAAGCCCTACATGCTGGTTGCCAGTAACAACAACATGGGCTGCAGCACCCAGGTGGTGTATCGCAGTTCGGCACAGGAATGGCTGGATGAAAAACCGGCGATCGACCCAGTGTGCTACCTGCCGTTCCCGGTGCCCGTGGTCAAGCAACAAAGCCAGCTCGATGAAATCACCGGCAACTGCCTGAACCAGTTTTTCCAGTATTTGCAGGGTTACTACGATGGCCGCAACCGTGAGTTTCGCGGCTTTGGCCTGCTGCGCCAGACAGACAGCGAAACTGCCGCACGTGCAGACGACATCGGTTTTACCGCCCCGGCGCTGGTCTGCACCTGGTTTCACACCGGACGGCAAATCGACCTGCCACGCGATGGCTATTTCAATCGCGATCCCGAAGCCCTTGCATTGAAATCCACGCAGTTTTGCCAATATCACCGCAACGACGCTTTCGATGAGCCGATCCCGCCGCCCGATGAAGCCACCGCCCATGAAATCGCCCGCGCCCTTGCAGGTTCAGTGTTGCGCGTGGAGACCTACGCCGCCGACGATAACTTGGCCACGGCGGTGCCGTTCGCGGTGCAGGAAAGTCGTTACAAGGTCCGCGAGCTGCGCAAAAAGGGAGACCATGACGCGTACCCGATCATGCTGCCAGCGCAGCTGGAAACAATCAGCTATCAGTACGAACGTTTCCTGGATGACCCTCTGTGCCGACATGAAATCACTTTGAGCCATGACGAGTTTGGCCTGCCCAGCCATTCCATCACCGTGAGCTATGCACGGCGAAGGACCGACACCAAGATAGAAAACCCCTTCGAAGATCCCGACGAAAGAACATGGTGGTCGGATGCCCACGACCCGGCCCAGCAATCCTATTACCTGAGCGAGTCCCGCGCCGAGTTCATTCACTTGGAGGATTTCCAAGGCTGGCGATTGGGCCTGCCCTATCTGCAACGTGGCAATGCGTTGGTCTTACCCAAGGGGCTCGTACCCGAGGGACTTATCCCTGAAGAGATATCCTTTGAAGGGTTGACCAAACTGTACAAATCACCCGAATGGGTCGCTCAGAGGCTACTGACCACGCAGTCGATCTATCGCTACCTCAAGACTGCCGATCAAACACCGCTTGCCGACGGCAAAGCCGATTTCGAGGCACTGCGGGCACCGCTGGAAATTGCCCAACTGGACAAGACAGCACTGCAAGCCTACGACACGGTGCCGTCGCTCGTTATTCGGGATGAACTGGAAAAAATCGGCTATTCGTCCATGCCTCTGGTGCTGGGGGTAGACGAGGAGGCAGACAAGGAAGAGGACAAGGAGAGAAATCTATGGTCGTCCCGGTATGGTTTTGCCAAGTACGGCGAGCTCGATAGTTTTTACAAAGTGATGGAGTACAACGAAACGCCCAGTTACGGCATCACGACAGTCCGCTACGACGCCTACTGCCTGCTGCCGAAAAGCATCACGCAGCCGGACGGGTGCGAAGCCCGTTTCGAATATGACTATCACGCGCTGCAACTCATGCGCAGCATCGATGCCAATGACAATGTCGAGGAAGCCCTTTACGAGCCGTCCGGACAACCCCTTGCCATCAGTTTTTATGGAACTGAGGACGGCAAAGAAATGGGTTTTCGCCCCCTCGACGAACACGAACGTCCTATGGACCATCGTCCGGACCCTGCCATCGAAGATCCGAAAGGCGCCCTGCAAAAAGCGGCCAGCGTATTGCGCAAGGACCTGTTCAGCTGGATGGGCGAACTCCCCGAGTCCGTCAGACAGACACCTGACTGGCTGGCCACCTGGATCGCGCAGGGTTACGTGCTACCCAGCCTGCACATTTGCGCCAGCGCCCGCCGTCGCCTGTCCCGGCTCAAATCCCTGAGCGAGCCGGAACAAGCGCTGCTCGACCTGATTCACACGGTTCCCCGCGAACCAGTGCACAGCGTCGTCCTCACCGCCGACCGCTATTGGGATGATGAGCTGCAACAAATCCAGATCGTCAAAGCCTTTGTGGATGGTTTCGCCCGGCCACTGCAGACCAAACAGTTGGTCGAGCCAGGGCAGGCTTTTGTGGTGGAAAACGGTGAGCTGGTGATTGAAGACGGCAAGCCAAAGGTCGCGCACGCCGACCCGCGCTGGCGCGTCAGCGAACGAGTGGAATACAACAACAAAGGATTGCCCGTGCGAGTGTTTCGCCCGTACTTCGCCAACGGGCACCGCTATATCAATGACCACTCCTTCCGTGAGTTCGGCCATCACGATCAGAACTTTTACGACGTGCTGGGTCGCCAGAACAAAGTCATCAATGCCAAAGGAGATGTCGCGCTCGAGATCATCCACCCCTGGTACACCACCAGCCTGGACTTTAATGACACCTACGTTGCGCCGCCTGAAAGTGAGCTGAAAGCGAGCAAACCATGACGACCGGGGTCCATTGGCGCACGCCGAACCTGGCGGTTATTGATAGTCGGGGCTTGCCGATTCGCCAGATCGAGTACTTGCGCAAGGTCGCTGCCGGCCCCGTGGAAACCCTGATCACCCGCCAGCACTACGACGCTGCCGGGCGATTGCTCGAACAATGGGATCCGCGTCTGTTTGGGCTCGTCCCGAACCTGACCACGGTCTACCGCCTGTCCGGTCAACCGCTTAAGGTCTCCTCTGTGGATGCCGGTTGGCGCTTGAGCCTGCCAGGGCTGACCGGTGAAGCACTGCAGCACTGGGATCAACGCGGCAGTCATTGGCGCACCACCTACGACGCTCTGTTGCGCCCGATTGCCATCGAGGAAAATGACGAGCCCAACGTCGAAATCTTTACCTATGCCGATGCCTCCGTCGATCCTGCTTTCAACCGGCGCGGCCAGTTGACCGAACAACTCGACCGCTCCGGCACCTTGAAGCTCGACAGCTACAGCCTGCTCGGACAACCCCTGCGCGAAACCCAAACCCTGGTCGAGGGCATCCCCTACCGCAGCAGCCGAATTTACAGCCCGCTGGGCACGGTGTTGAGCCAGACCGATGCAGGGGATCACCAGCAACAACCGCGTTACGACGTTGCCGGGCAGCTCCAGCAGGTTCAGCTGCGGATCAAAGACAGTTTGAGTTGGCAACCGGTTCTGAAAGATGCGCAGTACAACGCCGCCGGCCAGATCATCGAGCAACGCGCCGGCAATGACGTGCTCAGCACCTGGAGCTACGACCCGGTCGATGGGCGCCTGTCCACGCAACGCGCACAAAAAAACGCCGAGCCGGCGCTGCAGGATCTGGAATATTTCTACGATCGCGTCGGCAACATCACCCGCCTCGAAGACCACACCTTCCAGCCGATTCATTTCGCCAACCAGTTCGTCGACGGCCACCGCGATTTCACCTATGACTCGCTGTACCGGCTGACCAGCGCCAGCGGTTACGACGATGCCCCACCGTCGGATATTCCGGGGCGGCCCCTGCCCGGAGATCCGAACAATCGGCTCAACTACCAACAAGACTATGAGTACGATTCCGGCGGCAACCTGATCAAACTGCGTCATGTGCGGGCAGGCGCCTCACAGACCCGCGAGATGTTCATCGACCCTGCCAGCAATCGCGGTGTGCGCTGGAAAGAGGGAGATCCTGCCCCCGATTTCCCCGAGTTGTTCGACCGCCACGGCAATCTCCAGGACTTGCAGCCGGGCAAAGCCTTGCAGTGGAACAGCCTGGATCAACTGGCATCGGTCACCCTGGTCAAACGCGCCAATGGACCCGATGACGAAGAGTTCTACCGCTACAGCCAGGGCGTGCGCGTGTACAAACGTCACGAAACCCACACGCCCTCGCTGACCCACTTTCAGGAAGTGATCTACCTGCAGGGGCTGGAAATCCGCACCCGCGACAACGGCGAAAAATTGCACGTGATCACCCTGTCCGGCGGACACGGCAGCGTGCGTTGCCTGCACTGGGTCACTGGCAAACCCGCCAACATCGCCGCCGATCAATTGCGCTACAGCCTCGACGATCATTTGGGTTCCTGCGCGCTGGAGCTCGATCAACAGGCGCAGGTGATCAGCGAGGAAGGCTATTACCCGTTCGGCGCCACGGCCTGGTTCGCACGCGGAAGTGAGGTACACGTTGACTACAAAACCATCCGCTATTCGGGCAAGGAAATGGATGACAGCGGGCTGTATTACTACGGTGCGCGGTATTACGCACCATGGTTGCAGCGCTGGATCAGTGCCGATCCGGCGGGGGATGTGGATGGGCTGAATCTGTATGGGTTTGTGGGCAACAACCCGATGCTGTACGTCGACGTCATTGGCGAAACCAGAAGCAATTCTTTTAGCGAGGCAACGAGAAGATTTCAAGCGCGGGAGAACGCCGTATACGCCAGCATGCGCCAAGCCAATGCGCCTGTCCGGGCAAGACAGGCGCTGCAAAAAAATATTGAAACGCACCTGAAAATATTGGGCCTGTCGAAACGACGTGGATTGGATGCTCAGCAGCAGATTCTCAACCACCGCTCCTCCTCGGAGCACGCAGCCTCCACCACTCGCAGAACAGCGGTCCACATTGGTGGGCAGGTTTTGAGTTATGGCGTCGGGATCGGGATCGCGGCTGGCTTACAACCCCTGGCGTCTGCCGCACCCGGTGTCGGAAATGCGGCGGCCGTAGCCCTTGGATTTGCGGCGAAAAAGGGCGTCAGTTTTGCGGTGGACTACATCGCCGAACGAACAGGCGCCAGTGCTTCTGTAAAATTCAAGGGCAGCAAGCTCTCCCCGGAGAAAATCATCAATAAAGCCGAATACAAGACGATGGCGTTCATCCCCTATATCGAGAAAAAATATGAACAAATGACCCAGAACTCTACAAAAAGCCGGCTCAAGGCCGGCAAAGAAGGCACCAGTGTTGGCACCAGCGTGGCCCTGAAACTATTCACTCCGGAGGTTGCCAGCGAGGCCAGTACAGGACTGAGCATGGTGCTTGGCGGGATTGAGATTATTCATGAGGTCAGCGGCGCCGGAAACGAGCTGTCGGCAGAAAAAACCGCCAAGGCAGACACTCATCTGACCAACCTGATTGACGTGCTGAACACCCGAATGGCCGGTATTGAAGCGTCTTTCAATTCGATGGACGTTAGCGCCATGAACATCTTCAGCCTTTTTGGAGAAACGGCAGGGGACTCGGTTCAGAGCCTCGGGCAAGAGACGAGAGAAGTAATAGGTGTGCTGAAGGATACCCAAACCATGCTGCGCTCCAGATCCAGTAAATTTACCGCCGTGTAGGCGGCTGCATCTCGGGGCAGAACGATCCACGGGCCCATGTTATGGTGCCCGCCCGTTCTCATATCTGTTTTCTACAGCATGCAGCCGACTTCACGTTTCTTGCGTTTGGTGCTCTACACCCTGGTCATAGCCGCTGGCGCGATTCTCGCCGCCGGTTTGGCCATCCGCCACGCCGAACGTCAGGCGCTGGAGGAAGATGCCGCCCGCGCCAATCAGCAATTGGCGCTCTACGCCAATTCCCTGCACACCCTGATCGACCGCTACCGCGCCCTGCCCGCCGTGCTCGCGTTGGACCCCGAATTGCGCGCAGCCCTCAATGGTTCGGTATCCGCTGAACAACAGGACGCACTGAACCGTAAACTGGAAAAAATCAACGGCGCGGCGCAATCCTCGACACTCGAACTGCTGGATCACACCGGCCTCGCCGTGGCCGCCAGCAACTGGCGTTTGCCCAGCAGCTACGTCGGCCACAACTACGGCTTTCGCCCCTACTTCAGCCAGACCCGCACCCAAGGCACCGGGCGCTTTTACGCGGTGGGCGTGACCAGCGGCATTCCCGGTTACTTCCTGTCCAGCGCGGTCACCGGCGACAGCGGCCAGTTCCTCGGCGCGATGGTGGTGAAGCTCGAATTTCCGGAGCTGGAGCGCGAGTGGCGTCAGGGCAGCGACACGCTGCTGGTCAGCGATGCACGCGGGATTATCTTCATCGCCAACCAGCCGGGCTGGCGCTATCGCTCGTTGAAACCGCTGAGTGACAGCGATCACGCCGAACTCAAGGCCACCCGCCAATACGACAAACAACCGCTGACACCACTCGAGTATCAATCGGTGCGGCGCTTCGACGACAACAGTGACCTGACACGGGTCGTGGGTCCTGACGGGACGGCGAATTACCTGTGGGAATCGCTGCCGCTAAGCACTGAAGGCTGGACGTTGCACCTGCTGCGCCGCCCGCAAGTGGCGTTCGAAGACAGCCGCAACGCCGGGCTCGCAGCCGCCGGGTTGTGGCTGGCTGTGGTGTTTCTGTTGCTGTTCCTCAATCAGCGCTGGCGTCTGGCCAAGCTGCGCCAGCGCAGTCGCGAAGAGCTCGAACAACTGGTGGAAGAACGCACCCGCGACCTGCGCACCGCTCAGGACGGTCTGGTGCAGTCGGCCAAACTCGCCGCCCTCGGACAGATGTCTGCCGCGCTGGCCCATGAAATCAACCAGCCACTGACCGCCCAGCGCATGCAGCTTGCTACTCTGAGGCTGCTGCTCGATCACGGTCGGGTCGACGACGCTTACAAGGCGCTCAAACCGGTGGATGACATGCTGACGCGCATGGCCGCCCTCACCGGCCACCTGAAAACCTTCGCCCGCAAAAGCCCCAGCGGTCTGCGCGAACGACTGGATTTGGCGGCGGTGGTCGACCAATCATTGCAGCTGCTCGACACGAGGTTGCGCGATGAACAGGTCAGCACGGTGCTGCACCTGACGCGCCCGGCGTGGGTGCGTGGCGATGCGATTCGCCTGGAACAGGTGCTGATCAATTTGCTGCGCAATGCCCTGGACGCCATGCAGGACAAACCCTGCAAACGCCTGGAAATCCGTCTCGAAGCCGACGAACAACTCTGGCGCCTGACGGTCGCCGACAACGGTGGCGGCATTGCCGAAGAAAACTTGGCCAACGTGTTTGATCCGTTCTTCACCACTAAACCGGTGGGTGATGGCCTGGGCCTCGGGCTGGCCGTATCCTTTGCCATCGTTCACGAATCGGGCGGACGCCTGAGCGCCGACAATCATGCAAACGGCGCGGTGTTCACCGTGACCTTGCCCATCGACCTGGAGGCACCTGGCTCATGCTGAATTCAGTGATGGTGGTCGACGACGAAAGCAGTATTCGCAGTGCCGTCGAACAATGGCTGAGCCTGTCGGGGTTCGAGGTGCAATTGTTCAGCCGCGCCGCTGAATGCCTGGCGCAGCTGCCGAAGCATTTCCCCGGGGTGATCCTCAGCGACGTGCGCATGCCGGGCATGACCGGCCTGGAACTGCTGGCCGAAGTTCAGCGGCGCGACGCCGACTTGCCGGTGATTCTGCTGACCGGTCACGGCGATGTGCCGATGGCGGTCGAAGCGATGCGCGATGGCGCCTACGACTTCCTTGAAAAACCCTTCAGCCCCGAAACCCTGCTCGGCAGTCTGCGCCGTGCGCTGGACAAGCGGCGGCTGGTGCTGGAAAACCGCGCCCTGCACGAGCAGGCGGACAACCGCGCCAAACTCGATGCGACGTTGCTGGGCGTGTCCCGTGGCTTGCAGACGCTGCGTCGGCAAGTGCTGGACCTGGCGACGCTGCCGGTCAATGTGTTGATTCGCGGTGAAACCGGCAGCGGTAAGGAATTGGTTGCCCGTTGCCTGCACGACTTCGGTCCGCGTGCCGACAAACCGTTTGTGGCATTGAACTGTGCGGCGATCCCCGAGCAGTTGTTCGAGGCCGAGCTGTTCGGCCACGAGAGCGGCGCATTCACTGGCGCCTCGGGCAAACGCATCGGCAAGCTCGAATACGCCGATGGCGGCACGCTGTTTCTCGATGAAATCGAAAGCATGCCGCTGGCCCAACAGGTGAAATTGCTGCGGGTGTTGCAGGAACAGAAGCTGGAGCGGTTAGGCTCCAATCAGAGCATCCGCGTGGATTTACGGATCATCGCCGCAACCAAACCCGATTTGCTGGACGAAGCCCGGGCCGGACGTTTTCGCGAGGACCTGGCCTATCGGTTGAACGTGGCCGAGTTGCGGCTGCCACCGTTGCGCGAGCGGCGTGAAGACATTCCGTTGTTGTTCGAGTCGTTTGCGCAAAATGCCGCCGAGCGTTTGGGGCGCACTTTTCCACCGCTGAGCGGCCCGCAGTTGAGCCACCTGCTGAGCCATGACTGGCCGGGCAATGTGCGCGAATTGGCGAACGTTGCTGAGCGACAAGTGTTGGGGCTGGGCGAGCCGGAACCGGTGGGCATCGACCCTGGGCAGTCGCTGGCGGCGCAGCAGGAAGCGTTTGAAGCGCATTGTCTGCGCGCGGCGTTGACCCGGCATAAGGGCGACGTGAAAGCGGTGTTGGAAGAGCTGCAACTGCCGCGCCGGACGTTCAATGAAAAGATGCAGCGACATGGCCTGACCCGCGAGATGTTTGTGTAATCGACCGTCAAGATCAAAAGATCGCAGCCTTCGGCAGCTCCTACATTGGGATGGTGTACACCCTGTAGGAGCTGCCGAAGGCTGCGATCTTTTGATCTTTCGGCGATTTTCCGCTCACACCAAACTCAGAATAAGCGGATTTCCGCTCACTCAAGTTTCAAAACCCCTCTAAACCGGCCCTCTTCCCGTTGGCACAGCTCCTGCTATAGCCCAAGCAGGCTGCGTTTCAACGCGCTCCACAAAAACAATTAAATGAAGGATCCGTCATGGATAACTCACAATCCCTGCCTCTTGGGTCGGCAGCTTCGCCTGCCAAAGAAAGAACCACTGCCAGTCGCATCAAATCGATCTTCAGCGGCTCAGTCGGCAACATGGTCGAGTGGTACGACTGGTACGTCTATGCCGCCTTCTCCCTGTACTTCGCCAAGGCTTTTTTCCCCAAAGGCGACACCACCGCACAACTGCTGAACACCGCCGCGATCTTCGCCGTGGGCTTCCTGATGCGCCCGATCGGTGGCTGGCTGATGGGCCTCTACGCCGACAAGGCCGGTCGCAAGAAAGCACTGATGGCTTCGGTGTATCTGATGTGTTTCGGCTCGCTGCTGATTGCCCTGAGCCCGGGTTATGAAACCATTGGCATTGGCGCACCGATCCTGCTGATTTTCGCCCGCCTGCTGCAGGGCCTGTCGGTCGGTGGCGAGTACGGCACCTCGGCAACGTACCTCAGCGAGATGGCGACCAAGGATCGTCGCGGCTTCTACTCCAGCTTCCAGTACGTGACCCTGATCTCCGGCCAGCTCATCGCGTTGGCAGTGCTGATCGTGCTGCAACAGACCCTGACCACCGAGCAGCTGTATGCCTGGGGCTGGCGCATCCCGTTCGCCATCGGCGCGCTGTGTGCCGTGGTCGCGCTGTACCTGCGTCGTGGCATGGAAGAAACCGAGTCGTTCACCAAGAAAGAGAAGGCCAAGGAAAGCGCGATGCGCACCTTGATGCGCCATCCGAAGGAACTGATGACCGTGGTCGGCCTGACCATGGGCGGCACCCTGGCGTTCTACACCTACACCACGTACATGCAGAAATACCTGGTGAACACCGTCGGCATGAGCATCTCCGACTCCACCACCATTTCCGCTGCCACGCTGTTCCTGTTCATGTGCCTGCAACCGATCATCGGCGGCTTGTCGGATAAAGTCGGTCGCCGGCCAATCCTGATTGCCTTCGGTATTCTCGGGACGCTGTTCACCGTGCCGATCCTGACCACCCTGCACACCGTACAGACCTGGTGGGGCGCGTTCTTCCTGATCATGGCGGCGCTGATCATCGTCAGCGGCTACACCTCGATCAACGCGGTGGTCAAAGCCGAACTGTTCCCGACCGAAATCCGTGCGCTGGGCGTCGGCCTGCCGTACGCGCTGACCGTGTCGATCTTCGGCGGCACCGCTGAATACATCGCACTGTGGTTCAAGAGCATCGGTATGGAAACCGGTTACTACTGGTATGTCACCGCGTGTATTGCCGTGTCGTTGCTGGTCTACGTGACCATGAAAGACACCCGCAAGCATTCGCGGATCGAGACGGACTAATTCCGCAAGCGACACAAAAAAAGGGGCAGACCTGGCAAAGGTCTGCCCCTTTTTCATTGACGCTGAAAAGAGTGCGGTCAAGACAAATAAGTGCGCCATGAACAATTTGTCACATAAGCAAAAGAGCGAATTAATCAGCGGTTAACGCCCTCCACGGACTCTCCTCGCCGATTCATTACATTGTGCAAGCGAACCTGGAGTACACACCATGAAAACCCAACTGATCCTCGCCCTGACCCTCTCTGTACTGGCCGCCAGTACCTTCGCCGCTGACGGTTACGATCGCACCGGCTCTGCCGCTTTCACCTCCGGAAGTGGCGCTGCAGTCGCCTCCGCTGGAAACGATCGCACTGACTCGGCGAAGGTCGCTTCCGACAGCGCCGATCACACCGACGCAGCCCGTACCAACTGATCTCACGCTGGAAATTACCCGTCAGCCCTTGCACTATGGCCGTCTTCGCTACGAACCGAATTCAGGAACTCCATGCCATGGCTGACGACATCCACTTCTACGAACCCGCCAACGGCCACGGCCTGCCGCATGACCCGTTCAATGCCATCGTCGGCCCACGTCCCATTGGCTGGATTTCCTCCCAGGATGCCGATGGCCGCTTGAACCTGGCGCCTTACAGTTTCTTCAACGCCTTCAACTACATTCCGCCGATCATTGGATTTTCCAGTGTCGGGCGCAAAGACAGCCTGAATAACATCGAGCGAACCGGCGAGTTCGCCTGGAACCTGGCGACCCGTCCGCTGGCCGAGCAGATGAACCAGTGCTCGGCCATGGTCGGGCCTGAGGTCAACGAGTTCGAGCTGTCCGGGCTAACCCCGGCAGCGTCGAAAATCATTCAGGTGCCACGCGTCGCCGAAAGCCCGGTGTCCTTCGAGTGCAAGGTCACGCAGATCATTCAGTTGCAGCGGGCGGACGGCGAAGTGGTGCCCAGCTGGCTGATTCTCGGCGAAGTGGTCGCCGTGCATATCGCCAAGTGGCTATTGAAGGATGGGGTGTACGACACCGCCGCCGCAGAACCGATCCTGCGCGGCGGCGGGCCAGGGGATTATTTCCAGCTGGGGCCTGAGGCGTTGTTCAAGATGTATCGCCCGGGGGCGAAAAGGTAGTTACCAGATCAGGTCGCCGTCTTCGCTGACGTCTTTGAGGCGTGTCAACTCAAGCGCGGCGGCTTCATCGGCCTCGCGGGCAGTTTTGAAGGTTTGTTCTTCGAGCAGCTTATGAAAGCGCGGCGCGCCCGAACCACCGATGGCTTTGGTGGCGATCGCGGCGTGATAACCGCCCTCGCGGGGTACTACGGCGGATACGGCTTCGAAGGTTTCAAAGGCTTTACGTGCCATGTCGCGGATCCTGGCTAACTGAGAATTGAGCCATTAAACCCTCAACCCGCCATTTTGTGTACCCACGACTGAGACTGACCGAGCGCCTGGGCGGCCGATACGTCCTTGAAGGTATGAAAATCCAGGCTATTGACCACCAGGTCTTGCACCAGCTCGGCAAAAATCTGCATGGCCGGGGTGCTGAAATAAGCGGTCATGGCCTGCTGGTTCATCCAGAAACCGGACACCAGCCACAGCTCCGGATCGCACTGCGAATGCTGCAGGGCAAAATTCAGGCAACCCGGTGCGCTGCGGGACGGCTCGATCAAGGCGCTCAGGCGCGCACCGAGTTCCGCCGAACGCCCGGCGCGGGCGCGGACAAAAGCCATATGACTGACGGGGATCTGCGTAGACATGTTCAACCCTCCCAGGTAGTCGAGTAGCAGCCGTGGGACGGGCTGCGACAGGATCCAAGGTTAAGCGCGCAGGTAGAAGCGCGGTTAGTCGATTCCTGCCGACACATTGCACAATCCTGCGAAACTTGGCTCAACACCTGTAACAACCGGTAAAACCCGTCATACCACTGTCACACGAGCTTTGTGTAGGAGCTGCCGAAGGCTGCGATCTTTTGACTTCTGTTTTCAAGATCTAGAGATCGCAGCCTCCGGCAGCTCCTACAGGGGCAGGCTTGCGTCAGCCGTTGCCCATCTGCATCACGTCATGACGGGGCGGCACACGAAGCCCGTGCAGAATCAGGCAAGGTTGAGGCAGGATGTGTCTACCGCTTCGTCTTGCACAAACTTAAGCTCGCCTCATTACTGACGCCCCACCGAGGATGCCTTGCATGTCGTCGCTCGATCACTTTAAAGCCCCGCTGGATGCCGACATGGAGAAACAGCGCGCGGAACTGGCCGCTATCATTCGCCATAACACGGCGGAGGATGGCACTTATGCGACTGCCGTCGGCTCGCTCTTCATGTCTCGCCATAGCAAGTCCCATGAGTTTGCCCCGGTACTGGCGCAACCCGCGCTGTGTATCATGGCGCAGGGCCGTAAAGAGGTCAGGCTGGCCGATGAATACTTCAATTACGATCCGCTGAATTACCTGGTGGTGTCGGTCTCGATGCCATTGAGCGGACGAGTGGTGAACGTCACGTCTGAAGAACCGATTCTCGCGGTGCGGCTGGATATCGACCCGGCGGAAATCTCCGCGCTGATTGCCGACGCCGGTCCTCTCGGTGTGCCCACCCGGCCGACGGGGCGCGGCTTGTATGTCGAACGGATCGACACCGCGATGCTCGACGCGGTGTTGCGTCTGGCACGTTTGCTGGATGCGCCGAAAGACATCGCCATGCTCGCGCCGTTGATTCGCCGGGAGATTCTGTATCGGTTGTTGCGCAGTCAGCAGGGCCATCGGCTGTACGAAATCGCTATCGCCAACAGCCAGAGCCATCGCATCAGCCAGGCGATCAAATGGCTCAACGGCAACTATGAACAGCCGTTGCGCATCGATGATCTGGCGAAGGAAGTGAACCTGAGTGTGTCGACGCTGCATCACCGGTTCAAGGCGATGACGGCGATGAGTCCGTTGCAGTATCAGAAGCAACTGCGCCTGCAAGAAGCGCGGCGATTGATGCTGGCGGAAGGGTTGGAGGCTTCGGCGGCGGGGTATCGGGTCGGGTATGAAAGCCCCTCGCAATTCAGCCGTGAGTACAGCCGATTGTTCGGGGCTCCGCCGTTAAGGGATTTGGCGCGGTTGCGGTTGTCGGTCTAGCTGAGATTTTTGTTGGTTGTGCCGGCCTCATCGCGAGCAGGCTCGCTCCCACATTGGAACTTTGGTGTTCACAAATTCTGTGTTCACAGGAGATCAACTGTGGGAGCGAGCCGGCTCCGGGCGGCGTTCCGACGATGGGGCCAGTCCGTCAGGCACTGAGTACTCGGCACGCCTCCGCCGGAAGGGTCACCGACACCGGATTGCCAATGCTCAACCCAAACCCCTGACACGGCGTACTCAACGCCGTAAACGACACCCCGGAACACTCCACGGTCGTTTCGATCGTCGCGCCAATATCACGAACAAACGTCACCTTACCCAGCAACCGATTCCCCGCCGTCGCCTGCGGATGCGACAGTTGCAGATCCTCAGGGCGAATCAGCATCTTCACTTTCTCACCCACCACGATACTGCTGCAGATCGGCACTTCCAGCGCATCGCCACCCGGCAGCCCGATCTTGCCGTTGCCCAGCGCGGTGGCCGGGAAAATATTGCCCGAGCCGATAAAGTCCGCAACAAACTCGTTGGCCGGGTGACGATAGATTTCAATCGGCGTACCCACCTGCTGCACCCGATGCTCACCCAATACCACGACGATATCCGCCATGGTCATGGCTTCACGCTGGTCGTGGGTCACCATGATGGTGGTGATGTTCAAGCGTTGTTGCAGCTGGCGGATTTCCACCTGCATCGATTCGCGCAGCTTGGCGTCGAGCGCCGACAGCGGCTCATCCAGCAGCAGGATTTTAGGCCGCGAGGCAATCGCCCGGGCAATCGCAACGCGCTGACGTTGACCACCGGAGAGTTTGGCCACCGGGCGATCAATCATCTCGCTCAGCTGAATCAGCTCGAGCAACTCCACCACCCGCGCCTGCTGATCAGCCTTGCTGACGCCACGCAGTTTCAGCGGATAGGCGATGTTCTCCCCCACTGTCATGTGCGGGAACAGCGCCAGCGATTGAAACACCATGCCGAAGTTACGTTGATGCGCAGGCGTGTGGCCGATGTCTTCACCGTCCAGGCGAATCTCGCCGCCGCTCAGGGTTTCAAGCCCTGCGATCATTCGCAGCAAGGTGGTTTTGCCGCAGCCCGACGGGCCGAGAAAACACACCAGTTTGCCCTCAGGCAAATGCAGGTTCACGTCCTTTACCGCGCAGGCCGAGCCGTAATGTTTCTCGACGTTTTCCAGAATCAGACCAGTCATGTTGCACCTCAAGAATCAGAACGAAACGCCACCTTCACCGACGAGCTTCTCCAACGCCCAGATCAGGACGAAGTCGATCAGCACGATCAGCACGGCAAACGAAAATACGGTTGGGTCGAGCGATGACACGGTGCGGCTGTACATCCAGATCGGCACGGTCATGACGTCGATGGTGTAGAGGAAGTAGGTCACGGTGAATTCGTTGAACGAGACGATGAACGCCAGCAGCATCCCCGCCAAAATCCCCGACTTCATCAATGGCACCACCACATCGATAATCGCCCGGCTCGGTGAAGCGCCAAGCATCTGCGCGGCCTCTTCGACTTCGCTGCCGATGGAGAGCATCGCGGCGGTGCAGTTTTTCACCACGAACGGCAGCGCCAGGATCACGTGGGCAATCACCAGCCGCGACGTAGTGATTTGAAAGGGCAGGCTGTCAAACACCAGCAATAACGCCAGCCCCAACACCACCATCGGGAACACCAATGGCAGCGACATCAGTTGCAGCGCCACGGCTTTGCCGCGGAACTCGCAACGGGTCAGGGCATAGGCTGCCGGCACCGCGACAATCGTTGCAAACACCATGGTCAGGCACGCCACCATCAGGCTGGTGGTCATGGCTTTGCCGAGGCTCAGCACATCACTGGAATCCGGCGACACGAAGGTGTGCCAGGCAGCCTTGTACCATTGCAGGCTGTAGCTGCTCGGCGGAAAGTCGAGGTTCGACGCACCGCTGAACGACATCACGATCATGGTCAGGATCGGCAACACCGCCAGCAGCAGGATGAAGCCCGACAGGATGCCGGCAAACTTGCCGGTCTCGCCGGGCAGCAGCCCATAACGTTTCTTGATCAGGGTGCTCATTGGGAAGCCTCCAGCATGCGCCGACGACGGCCAGTGATGTATTCGGACAAGGTCATGATTGCGAGCGTGGTGACAATCAGCACCACACCGGCAGCGGAGGCGGCAGGCCAGTTCATCAGCGGGGCGATCTGGTCATGCACCATCACGGCCAGCATCGGCACGCGTCGGCCGCCGAGCAGCAATGGCACCACGAAGCTGCTGGCGTTATAGGCGAATACCAACGTCGCGCCCGTGATGATCCCCGGCATGCTCATCGGCAGCACCACCTGACGGAACACCTGCAAACGGCTGGCACCCAGGGTTGCAGCGGCTTCTTCATAAGTACGGGCGACGCCGCGCATGGCGCTGGCAATCGGCAGCACGGCCAACGGGAATGCGGTTTGCACCAGGCCCATCAGTACGCCGTTCTGGTTGTAGAGCAACATGATCGGGCGCTTGATCAGGCCCAGGCCCATCAGCGCCTGGTTGAGCATCCCGCCAGGACCGAGAATCACCAGCCAGCCGTAGCTTTGCAGCAGCAGGTTGACCAGCAATGGCAGCAGCACCGCGGCGAGGAAGATCCGTCGCACAAACGGTGAGGTCAGCCGCGACATGGTGTAGGCCACCGGGATTGCCAACACGACCGCGATCACCGCGCTGATCAAGGCCAGACGCAGGGTCAGCAGCAAGGATTTGAGGTAGTACGGTTCCAGCAGTTGGGCGTAACTGGCCAGGCTGAACCCGGTCCATTCCGCGCCTTTGGTGCCCACGCTCATGCGCAGTACCAAGAGGCTGGCGGCGATCAATACGCCCAGAAACAGCATCGACGGCGAGAGGAAAAACCAGGCACGCGTCGTCGGCGAAACCCCCCGATTGGCGCGCGCGGGAACGGCGACGACCGGATGAGTCAAAGGTTGGTGTTCCATAGCAAGGGTCTCGTCAATGGAAGATCATTGGCGCAAGAATGCGGGTATCAACCCGATCCCCTGTAGGAGCTGCCGAAGGCTGCGATCTTTTGATCTTGATCTTTTCTGAGTAGATGAGGATCAACATCAAGATCAAAAGATCGCAGCCTTCGGCAGCTCCTACAGGGAGATCCGGTCAGCCGTCACACCTGTGCCGCGATGAGGTTCGAAGAACCTCCCCGCCATTCAGATCAGGAAGAAAAGATTTCCGTGTAACGACGAATCCATTGGTCATGCACGGTGGCCAGGAAGGCGTTGTCGTGCATGATCGCCTTCTCGGCAATCTGATCAGGCGTGAGGATGTACGGGCTCTTGCGCGCTTCGGCGGAGATGATCGCCTTGGCGTTGACCGGACCGTTGTAGATGTCCTCAGCCATCTTGCCCTGCACCAGCGGGTCCAGAGAGTGGTTGATGAAGGCGTAGGCCAGGCCGGTATCGCCCGGACGATTCTTCGGCATCACCGAGAGCATCAGGTCGGTGTAGAAACCTTCCTTCATCCCGAAGGTGGCGCCCAGACCGTAAGCCGGATCGCGGATCTGTTTCGGGAAGAACGCTGGCGCGTACAGCCCGCCCATGTCCAGAGAACCGGTACGGAACAGTTCGGCGATCTGGTTCGGGTTTTCACCCAGGGTCACTACGCGATCTTTCAGCTCGGCGAGTTTCTTGAAGCCAGGCTCGATGTTGTGTTCGTCACCACCGGCCAGTTTGGCGGCGATGATGATCAGGTCCATCGCTTCGGTCCAGTTCGGCGGCGGCAGAAAGATGTTCGGCGACAGCTCGGCGTCCCACAGGGCGGCGTAACTGTCCGGCGCTTCCTTGATGGTGCGGGTGCTGTAAACCAGGCTGTTGCACCAGAGCAGGTAACCGATGCCGTGGCCATTGGCGCCGGTGCGGTATTTCTCCGGTACGTCGACCAGGTTGGGAATGCGGTTGAGGTCGGGTTTTTCCAGCAGGTTGGCCGCGGCCAGACCTTCGGCGCCGACGCCTGCCAGGGTGATGATGTCGTACTGCGGACGATCACCGCCGGCCTTGAGTTTGGCGACCATTTCCGAGGTACTGCCGGTGCGGTCAGCGATGACCTTGCAGCCGTACTTGTCTTCGAAGGTGGCCGCGATGTTGCGCAGTGCGGCCAGGCCGGTGTCGTCGGACCAGGTCAGCAGGCGCAGGGTTTTGCCCTGGAAGCGTGTGTCACTGGCATTGGCCCGGACGAAGGGCAAACTCATGGCCGCCGCGGCTACGGACGCCACGCCCACGGTTTTGATGAATTGACGTCTGTTTAAATCATGCTCGCCCATGAAGGACTCCCTTTGTTTTTTTAAGTATGAGGTTGGTCGCAACCGTTGCATCCGCGCGGTCAGATCGGCTTAAAGTCCCCGGTTTCAAAGGACTTGCGCTGAGCCGACGGGTTCATCCTGAGGTCGTGCAAAACACCTGACTATCGATAAAAACTCATTGAAGCCATGACGCCAACGCATGCCTCATGACGAGGCATGCGCTGACCCTTTTCGGGCCGTCAGACCGCTCGAATCACGTGTTTGATTTCCTGGAAAGCCTGCAAACCCCACGGCCCCAATTCGCGGCCGATGCTGCTCTGTTTGTAGCCACCCCAGGCGGTCTGCGGGAAGATCACTTGCGGTGCGTTGATCCACACAAGCCCCGCCTGCAAGGCGTTGGCGACCCGATCTGCCGCTTCGGCGTCGCGGGTGACCACGCTGGCCACCAAGCCGAACTGGCTGTCATTGGCCAGGGTAATCGCCTCGCTTTCGGTGGCAAAACTGCGTACGCAGATCACCGGGCCGAATATCTCTTCACACCACAGCGCACTGCCGAGGGGCACTTCGGTGAAAATCGTCGGCTGCAAAAAATAACCGCGTGGCAGGTCTGCCGGACGATTGCCGCCGCAAACCAGTTTGGCGCCGGCACTCAAACCGCGATCGATGTGACCGAGCACACGCTGGTATTGAGCCTGATTGACCAGCGCGCCCATTTCCACATTCGGGTCGAACGGATCAGCCACGCGAATGGCTTCGGCGCGGGCCTTCAAACGGATGAGGAATTCGTCCGCCAGTTCATCGGCGACCAGCACACGGCTGGTGGCCGAGCACATCTGCCCTGCGTTGAAGAATCCACCGCCACAGGCCACTTCCACGGCCAGTTCGATGTCTGCGTCTTTGAGCACCAGCAGCGAGGATTTGCCACCCAGCTCCAGGCTCACGCCCTTCACGGTTTCTGCGGCACGTTGCATGACTTGAACACCGACGGCGTTGCTGCCGGTGAAGGAAATTTTGGCGATGCGCGGATCAGCGGACAACGGCGCGCCGACCGCCAGGCCAGTACCGCAGACCAGGTTGAACACGCCTTTGGGCAGACCGGCCTCGGCGATGATCGTCGCCAGTTCCAGTTCCGGGAGCGGTGTCACTTCGGACGGTTTGAGTACCACACAGCAACCGGCGGCCAGGGCCGGGGCGAGTTTCCAGGCGGTGGTGACCATCGGGAAATTCCACGGCACGATCAGGCCGACCACACCGCAGGGTTCGCGGCGCACACGAGCGCTGAAATCGTCGGTTGGCAGCTCAACATTACTGTCTTGCTTGGCATCGAGGCCTTCGGCCAGACCTGCGTAGTACTCGAAGGTGGCGATCACGTCGTCGACGTCGATGGCGGCTTCAAACAGCGGCTTGCCGTTGTTGCTCGACTGCAAATGCATCAACCGTTCGCGACTGGCCTGCACGCCCGCAGCAACTTTGCGCAGGATTGCACCGCGCTCGGCGCCGGTGGTTTTCGACCAGTCGGCGAAGGCGTTGGTTGCGGCAGTAACGGCTTGCTCGACCGCGCGTTCATCGCCGCCGTTCACGGTGGTCAACAGGGCTTCGGTCGCCGGGTTGATCACGCGCAGGTGTTCGTTGCCAGCGGACCATTGGCCATCGATGAACAGGCCATCCAGTGCCGTTGGGAAAGTCATGCGGAAAGTCATTTCGACACCGCCTTCATCCAAACAGTCTGATCGATTTCAATCAGGGTCGGACCCTGGCGATCGGTGGCGGCGCGCAGTGCGCTGCGCAGTTGCTCGACACCGCAGACGGCTTCGGCTGCACAACCCAGCGCCTTGGCCACGCCGATGAAGTCCGGGGTGTAGATGTCTACGCCAACCGGCTCGATGTCGCGGTTGACCATGTATTTCTTGATCTCTTCGTAGCCCTGGTTATTCCACAGCAGGACGATCACCGGAGTGCGCGCTTCAACGGCGCTGGCCAGTTCCGGCAGGGTAAATTGCAGGCCGCCGTCGCCGATCAGGCACACCACTGGCGGCCGGGTACCATTTTCGATGCTGCCGCCGAGCCAGGCGCCAATCGCTGCCGGCAAGGCGTAACCGAGGGTGCCGTAACCGGTGGACGAGTTGAACCAGCGACGTGGACGTTCCGGGTTAAACGTCAGGTTGCCGGTGTATACCGGTTGGGTCGAATCGCCGACGAAAACGGCCTCTGGCAATTCGTGCAGAACGGTTTCCAGGAAACGGGTCTGGGCCAGGGTCGGAGCGTCCCAGGTGGCGGCCAGTTCGTCGCGCAAGCGTGCGGCACGGACCTGGCCCCAATCGTTGCGGCGCTCGGCCAGCGAGTGGTGGGACAGTTCGCTCAGCAAGGCTTGGGCGGCGTTGCGTGAGTCGGCTACCAACGCGACTTTCGGCGGGTAGTTGCGCACGGTCTGGTCGGGATCAATGTCCACACGCAGCAGCACGCCAGGAATCTCGAAACCGCCGGCGAAGGTGACGTCGTAATCGGTCTCCGCCAGTTCGGTGCCGATGGCCAGCACTACGTCAGCCTCGGCCACCAGGGCGCGGGTCGCGACCAGGCTCTGGGTCGAGCCGATCAGCAACGGGTGATTGGATTCGAGCATGCCTTTGGCGTTGATGGTCAGGGCCACTGGAGCGTCCAGCAGCTCGGCCAGTTCAGTCAGCTCGGCGGCCGCATCGATGGCGCCGCCACCGGCGAGAATCAGTGGGCGCTTGGCACCGGCCAGCAACGCGGTCATGCGGCTGATTGCGCTCGGCGAGGCACCGGCGCGGTCGATGTTCACGGGTACGCTGGCGAGCAGGTCATCGGCCTCTTCTACCAACACGTCCAACGGAATTTCGATATGCACAGGACGCGGACGGCCAGCCTGGAACAGTGCAAAAGCGCGAGCCAGGACGCCCGGCAATTCAGCCGCCGACATCAAGGTGTGGGAGAACGCCGCGACGCCACCGACCAATGCGCTCTGGTTTGGCAGCTCGTGCAGCTTGCCGCGACCGCCGCCCAACTGGCTGCGCGATTGCACGCTGGAGATCACCAGCATCGGGATCGAATCGGCGTAGGCCTGGCCCATGGCGGTGGTGATGTTGGTCATGCCAGGGCCGGTGATGATGAAGCACACACCCGGTTTGCCGCTGGTGCGAGCGTAACCGTCGGCCATGAAACCGGCGCCCTGTTCGTGACGCGGAGTGACGTGGTTGATGCTCGAACGGGCCAGCCCGCGATACAGCTCCACGGTGTGAACCCCGGGAATGCCGAACACCTGCTCAACCCCATAATCTTCGAGTAACTTGACCAATACTTCGCCGCACGTCGCCATGTCTTTGCCCTTTTTGTTCGTTTGAGACGCCGGACCTGCGCAGTGTTTATGATGAGCGGGCAGGTCCAGGGATGGCCTCATTGGAACGGGCGACACGTAGCCGCAACAATGGATAAAAAGTCATACTAGCCATGTCCTCACGTCATACCTTGGATCCCAATGAAACGATTGCCTCCCCTGCCGGCGCTGCACACTTTTCTGATTACCGCGCAGTGCTGCAACTTCACCCGTGCTGCTGAACAGCTGTACATCACCCAAGGTGCGGTGAGTCGGCAGATCGCCGGGCTGGAAGAACATCTGGGTTATGAACTGTTCATTCGCCAGGCTCGAGGCTTGGGCCTGACCGCTGAAGGACGGGAATGGCTGCCACGGGTCCAGCAGATTTTCGGTCTGATCGACGAGGCGGTGGAACAGATCGGCGAGAAGCGCGAAACCCTGCAGCTCAAGGCCCCGACGTGTGTCATGCGCTGGCTGTTGCCACGGCTGTTGCAGTGGCAACGGGAGCGCCCGGATGTGCCGGTGGAATTGACCACCACGGTCAAGCACGGTGTGGATTTTCATCGCGAGCAGTTCGATGCAGCGGTGGTGTATGGCGTGCCACCGGACACCTCACTGGCGTCCCATCGGCTGTTTGACGAACAACTGACGCCGGTCTGTTCCAAGCCGTTGCTCGAAGGTCCGGTGCCGCTGCTGACGCCGGAAGATCTGGAGCAGCACATGCTGCTGCACCCGACACGGGATGAACGAGACTGGAAGGCCTGGCTGGCCACCGCGGATATTCGCTTGAGCAATGTCGGCAAGGGTCAGCATTTCGAAACGCTGGACCTGGCGATGTCGATGGCGTCCCAAGGGACAGGCGTGGCGATCGGGGATTGGTCGTTGATTGGCGATGATTTGAGTGCCGGGCGGCTGGTCATGCCGTTTGAATTGAAGGTGAAGACCGGGTTGGCGTATTACCTGGTTTTCCCCGATAAACCAGGACCTTCGCCGAAGTTGCGTGAATTGATGGGGTGGTTGGTGGAGCAGGCGCAGGTGCGCTAATGATCGTTCCCTTGCGCCGCCCCTGTAGCAGCTGGCGCAGCCTGCGTTCGGCTGCGCAGCAGTCGTAAACCCTGCTTGCACGTTCCGCCAGATACACCGCGCCAGCTGGATTACGACTGCTGCGCAGCCGAACGCAGGCTTCGCCAGCTGCTACAGGTTTGTGGTGTTACGAGGATCAGTATCCGACTGTGAACCTCTGCCGAGAATGCTTCGGCACTTCCACTTCATCGATCATCGCAATCGCATAATCGGAAAAAGTAATCCAGCTCCGCCCTTCGCTACTCACCAGCAAATCATCCTTGCCGATCCGAAACGTGCCTGTGCGCTCACCTTCGACAAACTCTGCCGACGGCGACACAAAGGTCCAGTCCAGCTGTTTTTCCTGCCGCAGGTTTTCCAGAAACAGCGCACCGGCACTGGCCTCAGCCTTGTACGCCTGCGGAAAACCCTCGCTGTCGATGACGCGGGTTCCGTCCGGCAGCAACAGCGAACCGGCACCGCCCACCACCAGCAGACGATTCACGCCGGCCTGTTTCACCGGTCCGATCACCGCGCTGGCAGGAAGGGTCGCGAAGTGCGCAGCGCTGATCACCACGTCATGGCCCGCGACTGCCGCTTGCAAGGTTTCAGCGTCGAGCGCATCCAAATTTTTACTCATCACACCGGCACGTTGGCCGATCTTCGAGGTGTCGCGGGCGATCGCCGTAACGCTGTGACCCCGGCGCAAGGCTTCTTCCAACAGCTGGCTACCGGCGCGACCGGTAGCTCCAATGATTGCGATTTTGCTCATGACGTTCTCCAGTTGGCGTAGTTGAATCTGATGCGAATTGATCGTTCCCACGCTCTGCGTGGGAATGCCTCAACGGACGCTCCGCGTTCGGCTTTTGAATGGGACGCGGAGCGTCCCGGGCTGCATTCCCACGCAGAGCGTGGGAACGATCAGCTACGGCGGGTTACCACTTCATCTCGCCCTTGGCGACTTTGGCGCTCAGTTCCAGGGAGCTTTCTTCACCCAGCTTTGGGTAGCGTTTTTTCATCGCCGCGATCAGCGCAGCGGAGTCTTTGGCCTTGGCGGTTTCTTCGTCGAAGGCCTTGATGTAATCGGCGGTGAACTGCACGGCGGCCAGGGAGCGGGCGCTCTCACCGAGGTAATGACCCGGCACGATGGTTTTTGGCTTCAAGGTTTCGATAGCATGCAGCGTAGTCAACCAATCGGCGTGGGACTGCGGCGTCTGGGTGTCTGCCATCCACACATGGATGTTTTCCGCGACGACGACGCCACCGACCACCGCCTTGATCGACGGAATCCAGACAAAGGTGCGATCCGGCTGCTTGCCCTCAATCCCCACCACCTGCAACTTCTGTCCTTCGAGCATCAGGCTGTCGCCTTTGAGTACATCCGGCACGATGGTTTTGGCCGGTACGTCGGCGCCCATTTTCGGCCCCCAGAACGCCAGTTTGCCGTCGACGGTTTTCTGGATGTGGTCCACGGTCGGCTGCGAGGCGAGCACTTTGGCGTTGGGGAATGCGGCAGTCAGGGTGTCGAGGCCGAAGTAGTAATCCGGGTCACCGTGGCTGATGTAGATGGTGGTCAGTTGCTTGCCGCTGGCGCGGATCTTCTCGACCACTTGCTCGGCCTGGGATTTGCCAAATTGCGCATCCACCAAAATCGCGTCTTTCTCGCCGCTGACCAGCACCGAGGTCACCGGGAAAATCGCCTTGTCGCCCGGGTTGTAGACGTCCAGGGTCAGGGTCGAGGCAGCCGCCGCGTGGGCGGCGAAACCGAGGGTGGCGGTGGCCAGCAAAATACGTTTAAGCGAGGTGAAGCCGATCATCTGTTGCTCCGTTGTCAAATTGCCGTGCGTGGCGATGGTTCTGTAGGAGCTGTCGAGTGAAACGAGGCTGCGATCTGGTAAAGACAAGATCAAAAGATCGCAGCCTCGTTTCACTCGTCAGCTCCTACAGGGGACAGAGCTTAGTTGCATGACTCAGTACAAAAAATGCGATGCTGGGACATAGTTTGTTTCTGAAAGTGAGCAAATGATGGATCGTCTACAAGCAATGCGGGTGTTCGTCACGGTGGTTGACCTCGGCAGCCAATCAGCCGCCGCCGATCACCTGGACCTGTCACGGCCCGTGGTTTCGCGCTATCTGGCGGAATTGGAGGATTGGGTCGGCGCACGCCTGATGCACCGCACCACGCGCAAGCTGAGCCTGACCGCCGCCGGCAGTGAAATCCTGCCTCGTTGTCGGCAGATGCTCGACCTGTCCACGGACATGCAGGCCGCCGTCAGCGAACCGGACGAGGCACCGCGCGGCGTGTTGCGGATCAGCGTCAGCACTTCGTTCGGTCAGGCACAACTGGCGGATGCCATGGCCGCTTACGTCAAACGTTATCCCGGCGTCAGCATCGACATGCAGATGCTCGACCGCACGGTGAACCTGGTGGATGAGCGCATCGATCTGGCGATCCGCACCAGCAACGACCTGGACCCGAACCTGATCGCGCGACGGCTGACGGTCTGCCGCTCGGTGATCTGCGCCTCCCCCGCTTATCTGCTCGAACACCCGACACCGCGGCGGGTCGAGGATCTGAGCCAGCACAATTGCCTGACCCACTCCTACTTCGGCAAAAGCCTCTGGCATTTCGAGGAGGACGGTGAGCAGGTGTCAGTGCCGGTGCAGGGCAACATCAGCGCCAACGAAGCCAGCACGTTGTTGCGCGCGGCGATGGCCGGTGCAGGGGTGGCGATGCTCCCCAGTTATCAGGCCGGCGTGCATATCCATAGCGGCGAATTGATCCGCCTGCTGCCCCACGCTGAACCCCGGCAAATGAACGTTTACGCGGTGTATGCCTCACGCAAACACATGCCGGCGGCGTTGCGCAGCATGCTGGATTTTCTGGTGCTCAGATTCCCGGAAGATCCGGCGTGGGATATCGGCCTGTAAACCAATCAAAATGTGGGAGCGGCGGTGCGACGATTCGACTTGCTCGCGAAAGCGGTGGGTCAGCCAACATCATTCTTGAATGTAACGACCTCTTCGCGAGCAAGCCCGCTCCCACAAGGGTTCATCAGTGTTCTGAATATCGGGGTAGATGCAAAAGCGCCATCGCTGGCAACTCACTGGCACTGACCTATGCTGAAAGTAGTACCGAAGGGTATTCGTTCAGAGGTCAACGCCATGAACATCAAAACAAGAAGATACCTCGCGATTTTCATCACCTGCGCGGCCACGCTCGCGCTGTATGGCACCGCGGCCTGGCGGGTCGAGCAGTTGCGACAACTGCCCCGTGAATACGCGAGCTGCAACTTCGAACGCTGCATTCCCCACAACGCGACCCTCAACGCCCTCAAGTAACGAAGGGGATCAGGCCTCGTTGTCCTGATCGGCCTTCAAGCGGTCGCGAAATGCCTTGGGCGAGATCCCCACTCGACGCCGGAACAGGCGCGTGAAGTTGGTCGGATCAGAGAACCCCAACACGTCGGACATCTCATAAATGGTCATGCTGGTGTAGGTCAGCAAGCGCTTGGCCTCCAGCAATTGACGCTCGTGCATGATCTGCAACGCCGGTTGTCCCGCCAGCTCACGGCAGGTGCCGTTGAGGTGGGACACGGAAATCCCCAGCCGATGGGCCAGGTCCTCGACCTTGACGTGCTGGCGATAGGTCTCTTCCACCAGTTGGATAAAACCGTTGAGGTATTCCCGGGCTCGCTGCGGACGCTGGCTGGCGTTGCGGCGGGAAATCACCTGGCGGCTGACCCACACCATGATCACGCTGACCAACGAATGCATGAGCATTTCGCGAGCCGGCTGGTGCCCGGTGTATTCGTCTTGCAGCGCTGAAAACAGGCTGTTGAGGTATTCGCCTTCCTTGCCCGCCGGATAACTTTCGGCCTGGGCCAGAGCGTTCACCGAGTTGCCCAGTTGCGCCTGAAGATGAGCAACCAGCGGCGCGGCAAGGGTCACGACAAACCCTTCGACGTCCTCGGAAAACCGATAGCCATGCACCGATAACGGCGGCAGGATCAGGATCGCCGGCTCAGTCAATTGCGTGCGTTTGCCTTCGATTTCAAGCTCTGCCTGACCTTTGAATACGAAGAGCAGCTGGCACAAATCGGCGTGGCGGTGGGGTTTGATTTCCCATTGGTGTTCGCGGCTGCGTTTGGAAATGGTTTCACAGTGCAGCAAGTCCGGGGTCGGCCAATCCAGGCTTTCACCGTAGAGCTTGAACACTGGAATCGAAGGTAGGTCAGGCTTGTTCATCACTTCAATCCAGGCCTCGGGGGTAGGCGGGCGATAATCGCACCGATTGGCAGAATGTACAGGTATCGGCTCAGTTCTCCCCTTCAATTGACAGACTCACGAGAGAAAAATGCAAGCACTCGATCCATAAAAATTATTCACCGGCCCTGGTCGCGTGAAGCTTGCGAGTCATAAAAACAATGAAAATGCTGAAAACCCAAATCGCCATCATCGGCGCCGGTCCGTCCGGTTTATTGCTCGGCCAATTGCTGCACAACGCCGGCATCGACACCCTCATTCTCGAACGCCAGACCCCGGACTATGTGCTCGGACGAATCCGTGCCGGCGTCCTCGAACAAGGCATGGTAGAGCTGTTGCGCCAGGCCGGGGTGGGACAGCGCATGGACGCCGAAGGGCTGGTCCACACAGGCTTCGAACTGGCCCTCGACGGACGTCAGGTCCACATCGATCTGCACGCCCTCACCGGTGGCAAAACGGTGATGATCTACGGTCAGACCGAGGTCACCCGCGACCTGATGGCCGCTCGTCGGGAGGCCGGGGCGCAGACGATTTACGAGGCAGGCAACGTCGTTCCTCACGGGATGAAAACCGAAGAGCCGTTCGTGACTTTTGAGAAGGACGGCGAGCTGTATCGACTCGATTGCGACTACATCGCCGGGTGCGACGGTTTCCATGGCGTGGCCCGGCAGTCGATTCCTGCCGAGTGCCTGAACGTGTTCGAGCGGGTCTATCCGTTTGGCTGGCTGGGGATTCTTGCCGATACCCCGCCAGTGCACGAAGAGCTGGTTTACGCCCGGCATGAGCGCGGTTTTGCCCTGTGCAGCATGCGTTCGGCCACCCGCACTCGCTATTACCTCCAGGTGCCGGCCGACGAGCACGTCGAGAACTGGTCTGATCAGCGCTTCTGGGATGAACTCAAATCCCGTCTGCCTTGTGCGTTGGCAGCGTCGTTGGTCACTGGACCTTCCATCGAAAAAAGCATCGCGCCGTTACGCAGTTTTGTCGTCGAACCGATGCAGTACGGGCGGATGTTTTTGGTCGGCGACGCCGCGCACATCGTCCCGCCCACCGGCGCCAAGGGCCTGAACCTGGCGGCCAGCGATGTCAGTACGCTGTTCAACATTCTGCTGAAGGTTTACCGGGAAGGCCGTGTGGATTTGCTGGAGAAATACTCCGAGGTCTGCCTGCGTCGGGTGTGGAAAGCCGAACGATTTTCCTGGTGGATGACCTCGATGCTGCACCGCTTTGACGATAACGACGCCTTCAGCCAGCGGATTGCCGAGTCGGAACTGGGGTACTTCGTCGACTCCGAAGCCGGTCGGAAAACCATTGCAGAAAATTACGTCGGCCTTCCATACGAGGCTATCGAATAGCCTGCTATCGACTTACACTGGCGAGCATCCCCGCTCGCCTTGCTCCTTGCGGGTTAATCACTGTCCGCAGGTTCTAACCCGTGACCAATCTCAACCAGCCTGAAACGCCCAAACCGGCCATTCGCAGCGTGTTGATCGCCCTGATGCTGGCGATCTTTCTGGGCGCGCTGGACCAGACCATCGTCGCCGTGTCGATGCCGGCCATTTCCGCACAATTCAAGGACGTCAGCCTGCTGGCCTGGGTGATTTCCGGCTACATGGTGGCAATGACGGTGGCCGTGCCGATCTACGGCAAATTGGGCGATCTGTACGGTCGCCGCACGTTGATGCTGTTTGGCATGGGAATGTTCACGGTCGCTTCGTTTTTCTGCGGCATGGCCCAGAGCATGGAGCAATTGGTGCTGGCGCGGATTCTTCAAGGCATCGGTGCTGGCGGGATGATTTCGGTCAGCCAGGCGATCATTGGCGACATCGTGCCGCCCCGGGAACGTGGCCGCTATCAAGGCTATTTCAGCAGCATGTACGCAGTGGCCAGCGTGGCCGGCCCGGTACTCGGCGGTTACATGACCGAGTACCTGTCATGGCGCTGGGTATTTCTGATCAACCTGCCGTTGGGCCTCGGTGCCTGGCTGGTGGCCAATCGAACGTTGGTGGGTTTGCCAGTGCCGCAACGCAAACCGATCATCGATTACCTCGGCACATTGTTGATGATCATCGGCTTGACCGCCTTGTTGCTGGGCATCACCCAGGTCGGTCAGGGCCATTCGTGGCGCAGTGCCGAAGTGCTGGGCCTGCTCGGTTGTGCGGTGTTGGTACTGGCGCTGTTCGTCTGGCATGAACGCCGGGCGCGGGAGCCGCTGCTGCCGATGCATTTGTTCGCCAATCGCAATGCGATCCTGTGCTGGTGCACGATTTTCTTCACCAGTTTCCAGGCGATCTCGCTGATTGTGTTGATGCCGCTGCGCTTCCAGAGCGTGACCGGCGCTGGGGCCGACAGCGCCGCGCTGCACCTGTTGCCGCTGGCGATAGGTTTGCCGATCGGGGCGTATGTCGCCGGCCGCCGAACCTCGGTGACCGGGCGCTACAAACCCATGATTCTGACCGGGGCCCTCATCATGCCCCTCTCGATTCTCGGTATGGCGTTCAGTCCTCCCCAGGCATTTGTGCTCAGTAGTCTGTTCATGTTGCTCAGCGGGATCGCTAGCGGCATGCAGTTCCCGACGTCCCTGGTCGGAACGCAGAACGCGGTGGCACAACGGGACATCGGTGTCGCCACCAGCACCACCAATCTGTTCCGCTCACTGGGCGGTGCGGTGGGTGTGGCCTTGATGTCGGCACTGCTGCTGGCGTTGTTGCAGGACTCAAGTTTTGCCCACCTGGCCGGCTCTTCGATGATTGCCGAGGGCAGTTCGGGGAATGTCTTGCTCGATGGTTTGAACGCCGCGCCGGGGGATGCGCAGAACGCCTTGCGCGCTGAACTGCTGCTGACCTTTCAACATTTGCTGATGGTCAGCGCGGCGGTGTCGCTGCTGGGGCTGGCGGCGGCGGTTGCCATGCCGAACATGGTGTTGCGGGGGCGCGAGGACAAGGTTCGCTAAAAGCAAAAGATCGCAGCCTGCGGCAGCTCCTACAGTGGAATGCGTACACCCTTGTAGGAGCTGCCGCAGGCTGCGATCTTTTGATCTTCAAGGGCTGTAATACCCGACAGCCACCAGAAAATGCCCGACCTTTTTCAGGTAGGCATGCTTGTCCTCGACCTTGCCGGTCACCGGGTTTTTCCAGCGGTACTCGTATTCGCCGTAGTCCTGCTTGGCCATCAGCGCCAGGATCGGCTCCCCAACCGGCTTGCCTTCCGGATCCTTGATCTTGCTGAAATCGGTATTGATCAACCGCAGGTTGGTGCCATGGGCGACATAACGCTGGTTATTCAGGTCGACGACGAAGACGTACAGGTCATCCTGCAAGTAACCGCCCTTGAGGGAGTTGATGGCGGTGAGCGTACCCTTCTCGTCCTTGGCCAGATCGGCCGCCGCTTTGTTCAGCAACGCCATCGCCTGTTCCGCTGAGGCCCGTGGCAAGTAGTAACCGACCGCGAGGATCCGCTGACCGATGCGCTGGTAGAACACATGCTTGCGTTCGACCTTGCCGTCGGACCAGTTCTGCCAGCGGTATTCGGCCTGCTGGATGCCATTGCCCTCCGGCACTTTCAAGGCGTCTTTGAAGGCTTTCTGCAAATCCGGCCCGAGCACATCGGACACATCACGGCCAATCAACGCCGAAGACGGCCCGCCACTGGCAAGCATCACGCCTTGGGTGTCGACCACGAACACGTAACGATCCTTGTCGACAAACTCCCCCTGACGGCTGAAAGCAGCGAAGGCCTTGTCGCCATTGTCGTGGTAGTACGCCAGGGCTTTTTCCAGCAAGGCTTTGGCAGCCTGGCTGTCATCCTTTTCCGTGCCGGCGGCTTGAACCTGGCCAAGACACAGCAAAAGCATCACGCCCAGCAAGGCCAACCTATGCAAAAACTCCATTGCGCATCCCTCGTTCTTGTTGGTGTTTCAAGAGCGTAGACGGCTTGGGGATATGTATGAATATTCAGGAAAGCACAGAAGATGATCCCCGGTAGCAGCTGGCGAAGCCTGCGTTCGGCTGCGCAGCAGTCGTGAAATCAGTCACCGCGTTTTATCGGACGAACCGCAGTGTCTGGATCACGACTGCTTCGCAGCCGAACGCAGGCTGCGCCAGCTGCTACAGGGGCTCAGATGTAGCTGGCCGATTCTTACGGCCTTGCGCGCAGCTGCTGCTGCAGATTCTGAATCTGCGCCTGAAGGGAGTTGATGGTGCGGGTGACCTGGCTACGGAAGGCATCGAATTCGGCGGTATTGGTCCCGCCTGGCGTCGCGGCCGGGCGATTGTCCTGTTGGCTTTTGAGAATAATGACTTCCTGCTCCAGACGCTCGATGGCGGCGCTCGGGTTGCCTTGTTTCTTCAGGGCAACGATGTCGGAGCCAAGGCTTTTAAGTTGCGCGTCGAATTTTTCTGTGTCCGCCGGGTTGCTTTTCAGCACGGCTACATCGCTGTTCAAGACTTTGACCTGAGCCTGCAATTGAATGGTGGCGGTCTGTTGCTCAGTGGTCTGAGCGGTCATCTGCGCCAAGCGCTTATCCAGATCAGTGGTTTGGGCAGTCATCTGCGCCAGGCGCTTATCCAGATCGGTGGTCTGGCCGAGGACGCCTTGCTGCTGTTTGCTTTGATCCTGGAGCTTGCTTTCCAGCTGTTTGATTTGCAGCTTCAAGGCTTCGCTGTCGCTGCTGACGTTGGTCTGACTGGCGACAACCTTGCCGGAAATGTCCTGCAAGCGCCCCGCCGCATCCTCACTGATACGCGCGAAACTTTCCTGGGTCGCCACCAATTGCTGTTCCATCAGCGAGAGCTGCTGGAAGCTCCACCAGGCAAGGCCTGCAAACGCAAAGAACAAGGCGCCGACCAGCGCCCACAGCGGGCCGGTGCTCGGACTTTTGACTTTGACGACTGGCGTAGTCCGCGAATGCACGGAGGTGCGAGCGGTGGTCGGAAAATCATCGTCGTCGAGGCTGTCGGCACGCAGGCTCGGGACATCGTCGAAGTCGTCGTTGGCATCGTTACGCATGGACATTGAGTCAACCTTTGTGGAACGCGGTGATGGCTTGATGCGGCGCAGTATAACCCCCACTGCCGCATCGATTGACCCTCAACCCCGAACTCGGTTCAGTGTGGCGGCGCTAACCCATGCGTCAGCGAATGTCCTGGGCCTTCCACCAGCCGCAGAATTCATCGAGGGCGGTCCAGAGACTGACTTTGGGATCGTAGTCCAGATAATGCCGGGCGCGGCTGATGTCCAGGGTGAAATTTTTGTTCATCACCTGCATGCCCAAACGCGACAGGGTCGGCTCAGGACGACCCGGCCACACCTTGCACACTCCCTCGTTGAGCGCCGCCACGGTGTAGGCCAAACCGTAGGAACGGTAGCGGGTAACCTGTGGGACATCCATCTTGCGCATCACGTAGTTGACCACGTCCCACAACGGCACCGGCGTGCCGTTGCTGATGTTGTAGGCCTTGCCCAACGCCGAACCACTGGCCAGCAAACTGCTGAGCAACGCTTCATTGAGGTTTTGCACGCTGGTGAAATCAACCTTGTTCAGGCCATTGCCGATGATCGCGAGCCGTCCTTTACGCTGCATTTTCAGCAGCCGCGGAAAGATGCTCATGTCGCCAGCCCCCGTCACGAAACGCGGGCGCAGGGCCAGGGTTTCGAGGCCGAACTCCTGAGCGCCGAAAACTTTTTGCTCGGCCAGGTATTTGGTCGCGGCGTAGGGATGCTTGAAGCGCTTGGGCACCTGTTCTTCGGTCAGCCCCAGGTGATCGCGGCCATCGAAGTAGATGGACGGCGACGACAAGTGCACCAGTCGGCGAACCCGCTGTTTCAGACAGGCCTCGACCACGTTTTCCGTGACCTGCACGTTGCCTTGATGGAAGTCCTGATAACGCCCCCACAAACCGACCGCACCGGCGCAATGCACCACGGCTTCGACGTCTGAGCACAGATCGCGTGCCAGTTCCGGGTCGCTCAAGTCACCCGGGATGAACTCGGCGCCACGGCGCACCAGATGCTCCACACTTTCGGCCCGGCGACCGTTGACCCGCACGTCCAGGCCCTGCTCCAGGGCAAAACGCGCAAAGCGCCCGCCGATGAAGCCGCTTGCGCCGGTAACCAGAATCTTCATGAATTGCTCCGAATATTTCGTTTTGCGTTTTGCATATTGCGTAAGGCGTGAGGTCTTGACGCTGGCCGTCAGTCCAACGGCACCAGCCATTGCTTCGACGAACGCACCAACTGATCGGTGAGTAACCCCAGCAACTGACCGCCATTGCGCCAATGATGCCAGTACAGCGGCACATCGATCGGCTTATCGGGCAAAAGCTCTACCAATACACCGCGTTCCAGTTGCTCGCGCACCTGCAGTTCAGGCACCAGGCCCCAACCGAGTCCCGCTTCCGTGAGACGGATGAAGCCTTCGGACGAGGGGCATAGATGGTGTTCGAATCCGCCATCGACGCCGAGGGATGCGAGGTAGCGATGCTGTAGGAAATCGTCCGGGCCAAATACCAGCGCTGGCGTTTTCGACAATTGATCGGCGCGCACCCCTTCAGGGAAATGCCGGGCAATAAATGCCGGGCTGGCCAACGCACGGTAGCGCATGGCCCCCAGCAAAACGCTGCGCGCGCCGGCCACCGGTCGCTCGCTGGCGCAGATGCACGCGGCCACTTCGCCAGCGCGCATGCGTTTGAGGCCCACCGTCTGGTCTTCGACGACCAGATCCAGCAGCAGGTGTTGCTCGGCGCAGAAATCACTGACGGCTGCGGCCCACCACGTGGCCAGACTGTCGGCGTTCAAGGCGATGCGCAGGCGTTCCGGCAGACCTTCTTCGTCGAGTGCCGGCACCAAGGTTTGCAAGTCCCGTTCAAGTAAACGCACCTGCTGCACATGGTTGAGCAGCCGTCGGCCGATTTCGGTCGGGGCTGGCGGTGTCACCCGCACCAGCACCGGTTGGCCGACCCGCGCCTCGAGCAATTTGATGCGCTGGGAGATCGCCGATTGCGACAAGCCGAGCACCTGCGCAGCTCGTTCGAACCCGGCCTGCTCGACCACCGCGGCCAGGGCAGAAAGCAATTTATAGTCGAACATCAGTTTTCCTAATGAGCGATCAGCATGATTGGTTTTTCTTATACAGCCTGACACCGGAGAATGGCCAGCAAGAACTCTTGAATAAGGATCATCGACATGGCTGGCGAAACTTCATTGGCAACCTTGCTGCGTAGCATGAGCCCGCAACTCAACGTCGGCGAATACGTGTTCTGCACCCTGCGCGACGGCAAGTTGCCGGCAGGCCTTGAGATTGTCGGCAGCTTTCGCGAGCAGGAAGGTCTGACGGTGATTCTGGAACGTTCCCACGCTGAGAAGGCTGGTTTCAGTTTCGATTACGTCGCGGCCTGGATCACCTTGAACGTGCATTCGGCCCTCGAAGCCGTCGGCCTGACCGCCGCGTTCGCCACGGCATTGGGCCAGGCCGGCATCAGTTGCAACGTGATCGCTGGCTATTACCACGACCATTTATTCGTCGGCCAGGCCGATGCCGAACGCGCCCTGCACGTGCTGCGGGATCTGGCGGCCAACGCGGAGTAAACATCTTATGTGGCAAAGCTATGTGAACGGCCTGTTGGTGGCCGCGGGGCTGATCATGGCGATCGGCACTCAGAATGCGTTTGTGTTGGCTCAGAGCCTTCGGCGCGAACATCACCTGCCCGTGGCGGCACTGTGCGTGATCTGCGATGCCTTGCTGGTGGCCGCCGGGGTATTCGGCCTGGCGACGGTGCTGGCGCAGAACCCGACGTTGCTGGCAGTCGCCCGTTGGGGTGGCTCGGCGTTTCTGATTTGGTATGGCAGCCTGGCGTTGCGTCGGGCCTGCTCGAAACAGAGCCTGCAACAGGGCGAAAACCAAACGGTGCGCTCGCTGCGCGCGGTGATGCTCAGTGCTTTGGCGGTGACGTTGCTCAACCCGCATGTTTATCTGGATACCGTGTTGCTGATCGGCTCTCTCGGTGCCCAACAAACCGAGCCCGGTGCGTATGTGGTGGGTGCGGCCAGTGCTTCTTTGCTGTGGTTTTTCACTTTGGCGTTGGGCGCCGCATGGTTGGCACCATGGCTGGCCCGGCCGAGCACTTGGCGGATTCTCGATCTGTTGGTGGCGGTGATGATGTTTGCCGTGGCCTTTCAATTGATCGCCGCCGGCTGATTATTCCAAAAGGCTCTGGAACCTCTATCCCACACAGTTGTTGCGTGGTTATGCCGCCCCCCCGGTGCTATGATCCGGTCCGATGCGCCGCAAAGAGTACAAACTCCCCGGCGCTTGTCTGGCCGCCCGTGATCGGCCTTGCGCTCACCGCAACTGACCTGATTAGGAGAATCATCATGGCTTTCGAATTGCCGCCGCTGCCTTACGCACACGATGCCCTGCAGCCGCACATTTCCAAGGAAACTCTGGAATACCACCACGACAAGCACCACAACACCTATGTCGTGAACCTGAACAACCTGGTGCCAGGCACCGAGTTCGAAGGCAAGACTCTGGAAGAAATCGTCAAATCTTCCTCGGGCGGTATCTTCAACAACGCCGCTCAGGTCTGGAACCACACTTTCTACTGGAACTGCCTGGCGCCAAACGCCGGCGGTCAACCAACCGGCGCACTGGCTGAGGCAATCAATGCAGCCTTCGGTTCGTTCGACAAGTTCAAGGAAGAGTTCAGCAAGACTTCCATCGGCACCTTCGGTTCCGGTTGGGGCTGGCTGGTGAAAAAGGCTGACGGTTCCCTGGCCCTGGCCAGCACCATCGGCGCCGGCAACCCGCTGACCAACGGCGACACCCCGCTGCTGACCTGCGACGTCTGGGAACACGCTTACTACATCGACTACCGCAACCTTCGTCCAAAATACGTCGAAGCGTTCTGGAACCTGGTCAACTGGAAATTCGTGGCTGAGCAGTTCGAAGGCAAAACCTTCACCGCTTAAGATCGACGCCAGTCAAAAAAACCCGGCTTAGGTCGGGTTTTTTTATGGGCGCTGGAAATGTGTTGCCTGTCAGGCCGCCTTCGCGAGCAGGCTCGCTCCCACAAGGACACCACTGTACCTGTGGGAGCGAGCCTGCTCGCGAAGAACGATGACGCGGTAGAACTGACTGAACGCCTATTCCTGCGGGTCGACGATATCCAGCGCCCGATTAACGGCTAAGTCCGCCAGCATGACTATCTGCGCAATGGCCAACGCCGTACTGCGCTGGGAGCCGCTCAGGTAGGTGGCGAAATCGCTGGCCAGAACACTTGCCGAGGCCAATGACTCACAGGCGTGGGCCAGGAGGGTTTCGGTGTTCATGTCCGGGGAGATCAGGAACATGGGGCTGGGGTTGTAGGGTTTGGAGCTGTTGAAGGGGGGATCGGGGATTAATTTATCCAAGGGAATGCCTATGACGTTGGGTGCCATTCCCTCGCCGTTTCTCACGCGACGAAGAGGTGGCAGCTATGTGCGAGGTGAGAAACCGGTCATAGACACCCGGCCAGACCGAAGTCTGCCCGCACACAGCCGCCATAACGCATATGCAGCAGATAAGCTGGCGGCAATTATGCGGATACTGGCGCTGGATGACTATGACTTGCCGGGTTCTCACACCCGATCGCTGAGTTTTCAGCGACACCCAAAAGGTTATTGAACCCGCTTCCTACGGGCAACCTGAAAACCTCGTGGGAAAGGTCTGGTTTTTTTACCGCTATTTAAACGGACGCATCCGTTGCCCATGCAGCCGTCATCGCGAGCAGGCTCGCTCCCACAGGGGGGCGGCGTACGCCTTTCGCTCCTCACCACTCATCAGGCCGAGCGTTAGCTCGCCTGCAGCTCTTGACCTTGATCCACCCGCCCCTTCGGGAGGCTGAGTGGAGGTGTTCATCCGGGGAGTGGCGCGCAGCGCCGTTCGACGCAGTCGAACACGCTGCATGTAGGTCGTCGCGAAGCAGACCGGAGGGCAGTGTCCCCGGATGGATACCGAAGCGAAGGAACGCCGAGCCCAGGCGAGGGGCCGGACGCTTGGGGCGAGCGTTTTTTTGCTTACTTTTTTTAGGCGTTTGTAAAAAAAGTGAGTCGCCGTAAGGGCGAAACCCCAAGTGGCCGTTACCGCAGAAATGGATATGTACACCGGGTGTATCCGCAAAACCAGGGCGATTTCCCAAGATGAAACCAGCCTTCAGCCCCTTGCCCCACCGCCACAGCCGTCTAACATCAATCAAACGGAAAATATGTCCAAATCCCCCTCAAGTTGAAGGACCCAACAACCGACACAGTACAACCAGTACAAATACTCCAGACAACAGCATTTCAGCCAAGCTACAGGCAAAACCCCATGTGATCGATTGTCCCTTTGACTGCCATCACCGGATTGCCAATACTCACGGCAACTTGACGCTACCCGCACGGAACAAGGAATGACTCTTTGAAGCTGGAACTCAAGAACAGCTTGTCGGTGAAGTTGCTTCGGGTCGTGCTCCTGTCGGCATTGATCGTCGGCGTGGTCTTGAGCTGCGCACAGATCGTTTTTGATGCCTATAAAACACGCCAGGCCGTGGCCAGCGATGCCCAACGCATCCTCGACATGTTCCGCGACCCCTCGACCCAGGCCGTCTACAGCCTGGACCGGGAAATGGGTATGCAGGTGATCGAAGGCCTGTTTCAGGACGACGCTGTGCGCAAGGCCTCCATTGGCCATCCCAGCGAAGCCATGCTCGCGCAAAAGTCTCGCGAGCTGCAGCATTCCGACAGTCGCTGGCTGACCGACCTGATCCTCGGCAAGGAACGCACCTTCACCACCCAGCTGGTGGGTCGCGGCCCTTACAGCGAGTATTACGGCGACTTGAGCATCACCCTCGACACCGCCACCTACGGCCAGGGTTTCATCGTCAGTTCGGTGATCATCTTCATCTCCGGCGTGTTGCGTGCGATGGCCATGGGGCTGGTGCTGTACCTGGTCTATCACTGGCTGCTGACCAAGCCGCTGTCGCGGATCATCGAACACCTCACGGAAATCAATCCGGATCGCCCCAGCGCACACAAGATCCCGCTGCTCAAGGGGCATGAAAAGAACGAACTGGGGATCTGGATCAACACCGCCAACCAGTTGCTCGAGTCCATCGAGCGCAACACCCATTTGCGCCACGAAGCGGAAAACAGCCTGCTACGCATGGCGCAGTACGACTTCCTCACCGGCCTGCCGAACCGCCAGCAATTACAGCAACAACTGGACAAAATCCTGGTCGACGCTGGCAAGTTGCAACGTCGGGTCGCGGTATTGGTGGTCGGCCTCGACGACTTCAAGGGCATCAACGAACAATTCAGCTACCAGACCGGCGACCAACTGCTGCTGGCCCTGGCCGATCGCCTGCGAGCTCACAGCGGACGCCTTGGCGCCCTCGCCCGCCTCGGCGGCGACCAGTTCGCCCTGGTTCAGGCCGACATCGAACAACCCTACGAAGCGGCCGAACTGGCCCAAAGCATTCTCGATGACCTGGAAGCGGCATTTGCCCTCGATCATCAGGAGATTCGCCTGCGCGCCACCATCGGCATCACCCTGTTCCCCGAGGACGGTGACAGCACCGAGAAACTCCTGCAAAAAGCCGAGCAGACCATGACCCTGGCCAAGACTCGCTCGCGCAACCGTTATCAGTTCTATATCGCCAGCGTCGACACCGAGATGCGCCGCCGTCGCGAGCTGGAAAAAGACCTGCGCGACGCCCTGGCCCGCGATCAGCTCTACCTCGTCTACCAACCGCAGATCAGCTATCGCGATCACCGGGTAGTGGGTGTCGAGGCGCTGATTCGCTGGCAGCATCCCGAGCACGGGCTGGTTCCGCCGGACTTGTTCATCCCCCTGGCCGAGCAGAACGGCACCATCATCGCCATCGGCGAATGGGTGCTGGATCAGGCGTGCAAGCAATTGCGCGACTGGCATGACCAGGGTTTCGTCGACCTGCGCATGGCGGTGAATCTGTCCACTGTGCAGCTGCACCACGCCGAGTTGCCACGGGTGGTCAACAATTTGCTGCAGATGTATCGCCTGCCACCGCGCAGCCTGGAGCTGGAAGTCACCGAAACCGGTCTGATGGAAGACATCAGCACGGCCGCCCAGCACCTGCTGAGCCTGCGCCGCTCCGGCGCGCTGATCGCGATCGACGACTTCGGCACCGGTTACTCGTCACTGAGTTATCTGAAAAGCCTGCCGCTGGACAAGATCAAGATCGACAAGAGCTTCGTTCAAGACCTGCTCGATGACGACGACGATGCGACCATCGTTCGGGCCATCATCCAGCTGGGCAAGAGCCTGGGCATGCAGGTGATTGCCGAAGGCGTGGAAACCGCCGAGCAAGAGGCCTACATCATCTCCGAGGGCTGTCACGAAGGTCAGGGCTATCTCTACAGCAAGCCGCTGCCGGCGCGGGAATTGAGCGCATATCTGAAACAGGCCCAACGCAGCAACGCGGCTATTTTGTAAAAAATCAAAAGATCGCAGCCTCGTTTCACTCTGTAGGAGCTGTCGAGTGAAACGAGGCTGCGATCTTTTGATCTACCTCACGGGTCTCCGTGAATAAGAAATATTTCCAGGTACAACCCTTTACAGATAATGCGAAAGATTTGCATTATGTCGCAGCTTTGCGCGCTTGCTGCGCCATTCCACCCCTCTCGAAGCAGGATGTTCGCCATGATTCGTATGCCTCTGGCTACCGCCAGTCTGTTGGCCATCGCTATTTCCCTCGCCGGTTGTGGCGAAGGCAAAGACAAAGCTGTCGCTGCGCAAGCACCGACTCCGGCCGCCAGCACCACGGCCCCTGCGGCTGCACCTGCCGCTGCCAGTAAAGTCGACGAAGCCGCCGCCAAAGCCGTTGTCGCGCATTATGCCGACATGGTCTTCGCCGTTTACAGCGATGCCGAATCCACCGCGAAGACCCTGCAAACCGCCATCGATGCCTTCCTTGCCAAACCAAACGCCGACACCCTGAAAGCCGCCAAGGCTGCCTGGATTGCTGCGCGCGTTCCTTACCTGCAGAGCGAAGCGTTCCGTTTCGGCAACACCATCATCGACGACTGGGAAGGTCAGGTGAACGCCTGGCCACTGGACGAAGGCCTGATCGACTACGTCGACAAATCCTACGAGCACGCACTGGGTAACCCGGGCGCCACGGCCAACATCATCGCCAACACTGAAGTTCAGGTCGGCGAAGACAAGGTCGAAGTGAAAGACATCACCCCCGCAAAACTCGCCAGCCTGAACGAGCTGGGAGGTTCCGAGGCCAACGTCGCCACCGGCTACCACGCCATCGAATTCCTGCTCTGGGGCCAGGACCTGAACGGCACCGGCCCTGGCGCCGGCAACCGTCCAGCTTCCGACTACCTGGAAGGCAAAGGCGCAACCGGCGGTCACAACGATCGTCGTCGCGCTTACCTGAAGTCCGTGACCCAACTGTTGGTCAGCGACCTGGAAGAGATGGTCGGTAACTGGAAACCGAACGTGGCCGACAACTACCGCGCCACCCTCGAAGCCGAGCCAGCTGAATCCGGCCTGCGCAAAATGCTGTTCGGCATGGGCAGCCTGTCCCTGGGCGAACTGGCGGGCGAGCGCATGAAAGTTTCCCTGGAAGCCAACTCCCCGGAAGACGAACAGGATTGCTTCAGCGACAACACCCACAACTCGCACTTCTACGATGCCAAAGGCATTCGCAACGTGTACCTGGGCGAATACACCCGTGTCGACGGTACCAAAATGACCGGCGCCAGCCTGTCGTCCCTGGTGGCCAAGGCTGACCCGGCTGCCGATACTGCGCTGAAAACCGACCTGGCGGCGACCGAAGCCAAGTTGCAGGTCATCGTCGATCACGCCAACAAGGGTGAGCACTACGACCAACTGATCGCCGCCGGCAACACCGCTGGCAACCAGATCATCCGCGACGCGATCGCTTCCCTGGTCAAGCAGACCGGTTCGATCGAAGCCGCGGCTGGAAAACTGGGCATCAGCGACCTGAACCCGGACAACGCTGATCACGAATTCTGATCAACGCTGGCTGAATAAAAAGGCGACCTCCGGGTCGCCTTTTTTCATTTCAGGGCTGGCTGGCTTTTTGGCCCAAGGTGCCCAATTCAATCGGCGTCTTGATGTAAAACAGGGAAATATCTTCGGCATCCAAACGCTGAAACAGGCATGTCAGCTCGTCTTCCGTGAGGGCCAGGCGGACTTCAATGGGCTGATCGGCCAGTTCGAAAAGATGCGAAGAGTGCAACTGTCCGGAATGCCCAAAGCCCTCGATGCCAGTGGTCATTGTCGCGCCGCGCAAACCCAGTTCCTTGGCCTGATCGACTATCCACTCGCCAAGCATCCTGCCCTCATGACGGCGACTCTGTTGGGTAAAAAAAATCACCAGAAAACCGTCCATGATTGACCTCCCGCAAAATGCGCAAAACCTACAGGTTCAGCATAGCTTCGCCGCCTCTCGCAGGATGACCCGACTGTCCGCGTACTGACAGCCGGGCATAACCGGGGACTGAACGCTTAAAGGCGCGGATACCTTGCGGATGCATTGCCTCACATCAAGTAAACGATAATTCCTCTTATTCAATCTCCCCTGCCCTGTTAGACTTTGCGCCCTTGTTTTGCTCGTCTTGCAGGATGTCTGATGCCCTCGCTGCCTCTTCGCTTGTCCGCACTGTTGCTGGCCCTGGGCCTGAGTGCCTGCGATGACGTCCCGCGTTTTACCAAAGCCGAACCCGGCGAAGCCCGGTCCGGTGGCAGCGCAACCGTGCGCAAGACCGATCAGAACTCATTTTCCCTACCGTCCGCCAACCTGCCGCCATCACGGCGCGTGGACTTCAGTGTCGGCAACAGCTTTTTCCGTAATCCCTGGGTGATCGCTCCGTCGACCACCACCGCCCGGGATGGCCTCGGCCCGCTGTTCAACACCAACGCCTGCCAGAACTGCCACATCAAGGACGGCCGCGGTCATCCGCCCATGCCTGATGCGCAGAACGCCGTGTCGATGCTGGTACGCCTGTCGATTCCCGATACGCCGGCCTATGCCAAGGTCATCGAGCAGCTCGGTGTCGTCCCGGAGCCGGTCTACGGCGGACAATTCCAGGACATGTCCGTGCCGGGTGTCGTGCCGGAAGGCAAAGTGCGCGTCGATTACACGCCCGTTCCGATTCGCTTCAAGGACGGCACCGAAGTCGAGTTGCGCAAACCGACGTTGCAGATCACCCAGCTCGGCTACGGCCCGATGCACCCTGACACGCGTTTCTCGGCCAGGGTCGCCCCGCCAATGATTGGCCTGGGCCTGCTCGAAGCGATTCCTGACGAGGCGATCCTGGCCAATGCCGAGGCTCAGGCAAAAGACAGAAACGGTATCGCCGGGCGGCCGAACAGAGTCTGGGATGACGCGCAGCAAAAAACCGTCCTTGGGCGATTTGGCTGGAAGGCCGGGCAACCGAACCTCAATCAACAGAACGTTCATGCTTTCTCCGGCGACATGGGCCTCACCACCAGTCTGCGCCCCGTAGATGACTGCACCGACGCGCAAACCGCTTGCAAGCAAGCGCCCAACGGCAATGGCCCGGAGGGTGAGCCGGAAGTCATCGACAACATCCTGCGTCTGGTGCTGTTCTACAGCCGTAACCTCGCCGTACCGGCCCGCCGCGATGTCAGCGCCCCCGAGGTGCTGGCCGGCAAGACGCTGTTTTTCCAGGCTGGGTGCCAGTCCTGCCACACCCCGAAATACACCACCGCCGCCAACGCCGCAGAACCTGAACTGGCCAATCAAGTGATTCGCCCTTACAGCGATCTGCTGCTGCATGACATGGGCGACGGGCTGGCCGACAACCGTACCGAATTCCAGGCCAGCGGCCGCGACTGGCGCACCCCGCCGTTGTGGGGCATCGGCCTGACGCAGGCGGTCAGTGGCCACACCCAGTTTTTGCACGATGGCCGCGCCCGCAATCTGCTCGAAGCCGTGCTCTGGCATGGCGGCGAAGCCACAGCGGCGCAGCAACAGGTTTTGTCTTTCAATGCCGAGCAGCGCGCTGTGTTGCTGGCGTTTTTGAATTCTCTTTAATATGTATTCCATAGCGGGAGCCCGACATGTTCCGTCCCAAATTGTTGTTCACCAGCCTTGCCGCACTCGCCTTGGGCGCCTGTTCACCGCAGGATCCGCAGGCCGTCACTTCGGCGGCGATCGCCAAGTCGGTGATCCTGCCGACCTACACGCGCTGGGTTGAAGCCGACCGCCAACTGGCCGTCAGCGCTCTGGCCTACTGCGAAGGCAAGCAAAACCTCGACACCGCCCGCGCCGACTTCCTGCATGCGCAGAAAGCCTGGGCCGAGCTGCAACCATTGCTGATCGGGCCACTGGCCGAAGGCAATCGCGCCTGGCAGGTGCAGTTCTGGCCGGACAAGAAAAACCTCGTCGGCCGTCAGGTCGAACAACTGGTCACCGCACAGCCGCAGATCGATGCCGCCGCTCTGGCCAAGTCGAGCGTTGTGGTGCAAGGCCTGTCCGCCTACGAATACATCCTGTTCGACAGCAAGCCTGATATGGCCAACGCTGAACAGAAAGCCAAGTACTGCCCGCTGCTGATCGCGATTGGCGAGCGTCAGAAACAACTGGCCGAAGAGATTCTGAAAAGCTGGAACAACACCGACGGTATGCTCGCGCAGATGAGCAAATTCCCGAACCAGCGCTACGCCGATTCCCACGAAGCCATCGCCGATCTGCTGCGTGTGCAAGTCACCGCCCTCGACAGCCTGAAGAAAAAACTCGGCACGCCGATGGGCCGTCAGACGAAGGGTGTGCCGCAGCCGTTCCAGGCCGATGCATGGCGCAGCCAGTCGTCCCTGACGGGCCTCGAAGCCAGCCTCGCCGCCGCCAAAACGGTCTGGGAAGGCGTCGACAACAAAGGCCTGCGCGGCCTGTTGCCGAGCGAGCAGAAAGCGTTGGCCGACAAGATCGACGCCGCTTACGCCGCGTCCCTGAAACTGTTCGCCAGCAACCAACGCTCGCTGACCGAGATGCTCAATGACGACGCCGGTCGCCAGCAACTCAACGATCTCTACGACAGCCTCAACGTCGTCCACCGCCTGCACGAAGGCGACCTGGCCAAGGCGCTGGGCATCCAACTGGGCTTCAACGCCAACGACGGTGACTGATGAGGGCAAGTGCCATGCTGCGACGCCAGGCTCTGACGTTAGGTAGTTTGCTGCTGGGTGCGGTGACACTGGGCGGCTGGACGCTGTTCAAGCAAAAAGACAAAAGCCCGCTGCTGCTCTCGGCGCGGGACGATACCGACGGCAAGCACTACGCCGTCGGTTACCGGCTGGACGGCACCCGGGTGTTTGCCACCCAGGTCGGCCAGCGTTGCCACGACATCATCAACCACCCGACGCTGCCGATTGCGCTGTTCGTCGCCCGTCGTCCGGGTACCGAGAGCTACCTGATCGACCTGCGCGACGGCACGCTGCTGCAAACCGTGACCTCGTTGCCGAACCGGCACTTCTATGGTCATGCGGTGATTCACAAGAGCGGCGACTGGCTGTACGCCACCGAGAACGACACCTCCGATCCGGGTCGAGGTTTGCTCGGTGTGTATAAGTTCGAAGGTGAGCGGCTGGTGCACAGCGGTGAGATTTCGACCCACGGCGTCGGCCCGCATCAGGTGTCGTGGATGCCCGATGGTGAAACCCTGGTGGTGGCCAACGGCGGCATTCGCACCGAGGCCGAAAGCCGCGTCGAGATGAACCTCAACGCCATGGAACCGAGCCTGGTCCTGATGCAACGGGACGGCACCCTGCTGAGCAAGGAAACCCTCGCCCAGCAGATGAACAGCGTGCGTCATTTGGGGATTGCCAGCGACGGCACCATCGTCGCCGGTCAGCAGTTCATGGGGCCGTCTCACGAGTCGTCGGAGCTGCTGGCGATCAAGCGGCCCGGCCAGCCGTTCGTGGCCTTCCCGGTGCCTGAGCATCAATTGCAAGCCATGGGGCATTACACCGCCAGCGTCGCGGTGCACAGCGAACTGCGCCTGGTGGCGTTGACCGCGCCACGGGGCAACCGCTTTTTCATCTGGGACCTGGACAGCGGTGAAGTGCGCCTGGACGCGCCGCTTCCCGATTGCGCCGGGGTCGGCGCGGTAGCCGATGGCTTTGTCGTGACCTCGGGTCAAGGGCGATGCCGGTACTACGATTGCCGTCAGACAGATCTTGTTGCAAAACCCCTCGATCTACCCGCAGGGCTCTGGGACAACCACCTTCACCTGATGGCGTGAGTAACACCGAAAAGATCGCAGCCTTCGGCAGCTCCTACAGGGTGTACGCATTCCAATGTAGGAGCTGCCGAAGGCTGCGATCTTTTCAGGCCAACACCAATCGATAGCCTTGCACCCTGTAAGTTCTGCCAGTTGGAATCAACCTCCCACTCAGAGTAATGTGCCCGACTGTCTCACCTGATTTTCTCCAAGGAAGTGGAAATATGCTGCGTCGCCGCATGCTGATCATGTTGGGTGTTGTTTTGCTGATCGTGCTGGTCCTGGCCGGTTACAAAGCCTTCTCCATCTATACGATGATTCAGGGCTTTGCTGCACCGAAACCGGCCATCAGTGTCGCCGTGGCCACGGCCACCGAACGGCCGTGGCAAGCCCGCCTGCCTACCGTCGGCACGCTCAAGGCGCTGCAAGGCGTGGACCTGAGCCTGGAGACCGACGGCACCGTCATCGATTTGCAGTTCGAGTCAGGGCAGAAGGTCAAGGTCGGCCAACCGCTGCTTCTGCTTGATAGCGTGGTAGAGACCGCCCTGCTCGAAACCGCTCAGGCCGACCTGGGGCTGGCGCAGCTCGATTACGGTCGCGGCAGTCAACTGGTGGGCAGCCAGGCCATTTCCAAAGGCGAATTCGACCGGCTCTCGGCGGTGTTGAAAAAGAGCCGGGCCACGGTGAATCAGCTCAAAGCGGCGCTGGCCAAAAAACGCTTGCTCGCACCGTTCAGCGGGACTATCGGTATTCGTCAGGTGGACATCGGTGACTATCTCGCCAGCGGCACCATGATTGCCACCCTGCAAGACCTCAGCAGCCTCTATGTAGACTTCTTCGTGCCCGAGCAATCGGTACCGAAAATCGCCCTCGGCCAACCGGTGCAGATCATTGTCGCGGCCTACCCGACACAAACCTTCCCCGGCACCATCAGCGCGATCAACCCGAAAGTCGAAAACAGCACGCGCAATGTCCAGGTCCGCGCGACCTTGGCCAACCCCGACGGCAAACTGCTGCCGGGGATGTTCGCCAGCCTGCAAGTGTTGTTGCCCGACCCGCAGCCGCGCATCGTCGTGCCGGAAAGCGCGATTACTTACACGCTGTACGGCAACTCGGTCTATGTCGTTGCGCAGAAAAAAGCCGAAGACGGCAGCCTGGAAAAAGACGACAAGGGCCAACCGATCCTGATCGCCGAACGGCGTTTCATCGAAACCGGTGAGCGCCGCGATGGGCAAGTGATGATCACAAAAGGTGTGCAGAACGGCGAAAAAGTGGTCACGGCCGGCCAGATCAAACTGGACAACGGCGCACACATTGCGATCAGCGACGACAAGACCTTAGCCGAGAAGAACAGCCCGCCGCGCGCGGACTGATCAAGGAATCCCCATGGCTTTTACCGACCCGTTCATCCGTCGCCCGGTGCTCGCCACCGTGGTCAGCCTGTTGATTGTGCTGCTGGGCTTCCAGGCCTGGAGCAAGTTGCCGCTGCGCCAATATCCACAAATGGAAAACGCCCTGATCACGGTGACCACCGCTTATCCCGGGGCCAACGCCGAAACCATTCAGGGCTACATCACCCAACCGATGCAGCAAAGTCTGGCCAGTGCCGAAGGTATCGACTACATGACCTCGGTCAGTCGCCAGAACTTCTCGGTGATCTCGATCTACGCGCGCATCGGCTCCAACAGCGACCGGTTGTTCACCGAACTGCTGGCCAAAGCCAACGAGGTGAAGAACCAACTGCCTCAGGACGCCGAAGACCCGGTGCTGAGCAAGGAAGCTGCCGACGCCTCGGCACTGATGTACATCAGCTTCTTCAGCAAGGAACTGAGCAACCCGCAGATTACCGACTACCTGTCGCGGGTCATCCAGCCGAAACTGGCGACCCTGCCGGGCATGGCCGAAGCCGAGATTCTCGGCAACCAGGTATTTGCCATGCGTCTGTGGCTGGACCCGGTCAAGCTCGCCGGTTTCGGCCTGAGTGCCAGCGACGTGACCGATGCCGTGCGCAAATACAACTTCCTCTCCGCCGCCGGCGAAGTGAAAGGCGAGTACGTCGTCACCAGCATCAACGCCAATACCGAGCTCAAATCCGCCGAAGCCTTTGCCGCGATTCCGCTCAAGGTCGAGGGCGACAGTCGCGTGCTGCTCAGCGATGTGGCGCGGGTTGAAATGGGTGCGGAAAACTACAATTCGATCAGCTCCTTCGGCGGCACCCCTTCGGTATACATCGGCATCAAGGCCACGCCCGGCGCCAACCCGCTGGACGTGATCAAGGAAGTGCGCAAGATCATGCCGGACCTGGAAGCCCAGCTGCCGCCGAACCTCAAAGGTGAAATCGCCTACGACGCCACGCTGTTTATCCAGGCCTCGATCAACGAGGTGATCAAAACCTTGTTCGAGGCGGTGCTGATCGTGATCGTGGTGGTGTTCCTGTTCCTCGGCGCGCTGCGTTCGGTGGTGATCCCGGTAGTCACCATCCCGCTGTCGATGATCGGCGTGATGTTCTTCATGCAGATGATGGGCTACTCGATCAATCTGCTGACGTTGTTGGCGATGGTTTTGGCCATCGGCCTGGTGGTGGACGACGCCATTGTGGTGGTTGAAAACATCCACCGGCACATCGAAGAAGGCAAGACGCCGCTGGATGCGGCCATCGAAGGCGCCCGGGAAATCGCCATGCCGGTGGTCTCGATGACCATCACGCTGGCGGCGGTCTATGCGCCGATCGGTTTCCTGACGGGGCTCACGGGGGCGCTGTTCAAGGAGTTCGCCCTGACCCTGGCCGGCGCGGTGGTGATTTCCGGTATCGTCGCCCTGACCCTGTCACCGATGATGTGCGCCTTATTGCTGCGCCACGACGAAAATCCCAGCGGCCTGGCCCATCGCCTGGATCGGATTTTCGAAGGCCTCAAGCGCCGCTACCAAAGCATGCTTCATGGCACCCTCAATACCCGGCCGGTGGTGCTGGTGTTCGCAGTGATCGTGCTGTGCCTGATTCCAGTGCTGCTCAAGTTCACCAAGTCGGAACTGGCGCCGGACGAGGACCAGGGCATCATTTTCATGATGGCCAGCGCCCCGCAACCGGCCAACCTCGACTACCTGAGCGCGTACACCGACGAGTTCGTCACGATCTTCAAGACGTTTCCCGAGTACTACTCGTCGTTCCAGATCAATGGCTTCAACGGCGTGCAATCGGGGATCGGCGGCTTCCTGCTCAAACCGTGGAACGAACGCAGCCGCACTCAGATGGCGATCCTCCCCGAGGTCCAGCGCAAACTGGAGAGCATTTCCGGGCTGCAGATCTTCGGCTTCAACCTGCCTTCCCTGCCTGGTACCGGCGAGGGGCTGCCGTTTCAGTTCGTCATCAACTCCGCCAACGATTACGACTCGCTGCTGCAAGTGGCCGACCGAGTCAAAAAAAGGGCAATGGAGTCCGGCAAGTTCGCCTTCGTCGACCTCGACCTGGCGTTCGACAAGCCTGAAGTGGTGGTGGATATCGATCGCGCCAAGGCCGCACAGATGGGTGTTTCCATGCAGGACCTGGGCGGGACGCTCGCGACGTTGCTGGGTGAAGCGGAGATCAACCGCTTCACCATTGAAGGTCGCAGCTACAAAGTCATCGCGCAGGTCGAACGGCCCTTCCGGGATAACCCCAACTGGCTGAATAACTATTACGTCAAGAACACCCAAGGCCAACTGCTGGCCCTGTCGACCCTGATCACCGTGACCGACCGGGCGCGTCCACGGCAGTTGAACCAGTTCCAGCAACTCAACTCGGCCATCCTGTCCGGGGTGCCGCTGGTCAGCATGGGTGAAGCGATCGACACCGTGCGCCAGATCGCTCGGGAAGAGGCACCGGTGGGTTATGCCTTCGACTATGCCGGCGCATCACGGCAATACGTCCAGGAAGGCAGTGCGCTGTGGGCCACCTTCGCCCTGGCGCTGGCGATCATTTTCCTGGTACTGGCGGCCCAGTTCGAAAGCTTCCGCGATCCGCTGGTGATTCTGGTGACCGTGCCTTTGTCGATCTGTGGTGCGCTGATCCCGCTGTTCCTGGGCTGGTCGAGCATGAACATTTACACCCAGGTCGGTCTGGTGACGTTGATCGGGCTGATCAGCAAACACGGAATCCTGATCGTCGAATTTGCCAACCAGTTACGCAAGGACAAAGGCCTGACGCCGCGCGAAGCCGTGGAGGAAGCAGCGGCCATTCGTCTGCGTCCGGTGTTGATGACCACCGCGGCGATGGTGTTCGGTATGGTGCCGTTGGTCATCGCCACGGGGGCGGGCGCCGTCAGCCGGTTCGACATTGGCATGGTGATCGCCACAGGGATGTCGATCGGGACGTTGTTTACGTTGTTTGTGCTGCCGTGCGTGTACACGCTTTTGGCGAAACCCGATAAACCCTAAGATCAAAAGATCGCAGCCTTCGGCAGCTCCTACAGGATGTACCCGATTCAATGTGGAGCTGCCGAAGGCTGCGATCTTTTGCCGTTGAAAAACAAAAAGGCCTCGCATTAGCGAGGCCTTTTATTTGGGCTTCAATCTGTTCAACTTTGTGGCCTCAATCCTTGAGAAAGTCCGAACATGAACAGCAAAAAATCATGATCGGGTTGGGATGCCACGGATGCCTTCGCAACACGTGGCAATGGACAGTGTGCGCCGCCGTTCACTGAACTGAGGACTTGCGTGCGGGGCTGCTCCCAAGCCGCCACCGCGAGTGAAGCAACTGCCAAGGCTCCTATTAAAAATACACCTCGTGCAATTTCGAGTTTCATTGCTATAAACCCTTGATAGCGCTGCCAAACGCCGTCTTATAAAAGTAGACGAGTTTCTGCCAGTCCGTCGTGCTGAACGACGAGTGGCGACGCAGCTGCTTCATGTCATGAATCGCCGCTTGCCGGGAGGTCCAACGCTGCCGGCCTTTCTCCAGATCGATCAAGGCCACTTCAACCTTGGCAGCCTCGCCTTCGCCGGTGATGCGCACGAATACGTGCTTGAAGTAGAGGCAGCCATGCTGCCAGCAGCCCTTGTGCATCCGGGCCAGGCTCTCGGCCAGCTCCTTCAACACTCGATCATGCACAGCCTCACCGTGATGCTCGCGACCGCCGCCAGCGTACCAGTGTTCGATTTCCTCGAAGCCGTCCAGCGACTTGGTGATCAGCAATGCGCGCCATTTATGCACCGGATCACGCTGTGCACCGCAGAAAACGATTTCCGGAACGAGAACGTCGAGCAGTTTCAGGCCGATGAGCGCATCGCGCTCGCGTAACACCGTCGGCCGACCGAACGGGTGCAGCAAGCTGCGATAGATATGCCCGGTCTGACGTTTAACGTAAAGCAGCTGTCCATTGCTGCTCACGACGCGCTGCACGCCGCTTTCTCCACCGCGACGGACGTTGGGTTCTTCTACCCACTCACCGCGCTGATTCCAGAAATAGTCGAAGCGGTCCTGAGGAGCGACGTCCGTTTCTGCTGCACATTGCACTGCCATTCTGTTACCTCTTGCGTAATACATAAACCCGCCACATGGCATAGAGCGGTAAAAAGTCCAGATGTTCCTGAATACGGAAACCCGCCTGCTCGAACTCCTTTTCAACCGTAGCAGCCGGTAACACAAATCGATTTTGGTAACCTCCCTGCTCACGGGTTTTCTCGAGGCGCTTGCGTTTCCACGCTTTGAAATTGCCGTCCACCCACACAGAAAGGATCACGCTATCACGCGTGACGCGCTCGAATTCACGCAAAATAGCCAGTCGATGCTCGGCTTCACCGATGTGATGGAGCAAACGCATGCAGAAAATGTTGTCGACGGCGTTATCAGGCAAGGCGATGTCGAATGCAGAAGTGTGCAAGGGTTGTACCCGTTTCACTACCGCGGCAGGTTGCGCCTGCATGGCAACCTTCAGCATGGATTCAGAGTTGTCGGCACCAATGATCGCACGATTTGTTTTTTCCGCCAGCAATGGCCAGAAGCGCCCCGCACCGCAGGGCAAATCGAGGATCAGCCCCGGGTCACCAGCCAGTGCCAACGCCTTGCGCGCCAGTTGCTCGTCACGCCAGTGGGACAGGCGGCGGCCAAGGCCATCCTTGTGTTTGCGCAGGTATTGTTGAGCGTGTTGATCGTCGTATTTTTCGGAAAAATCCAGTTTGATCGGGCCGTCCATCATCAAGGTTTCCTGAGCTGCTGATGGCTCCCACGATAGGTAGCGCCGTGTCAGCGTCAGGTCATGCCGTTGTGAAAAAAATGTTATGTAAAACCCCGAATTATTTCGAGGACTTACAGGACGAAAACGAATGCACTGGGTTAATGCGTTTAAATAAGACGATCAGTTATTCGTTGACAGCTCCACCTGAAAACGACAGCCGTTGGGCTCCATGTTCGTCAGGCTGACGCTCCAACCCTGGTTTTCACAGATCCGTTGCACCAGTGAAAGCCCCAGGCCCAGGCCTTCGCCGCGCTTCTCGCTGCCCCGCACGAAGGGCTCGAACATCGCCTCGCGTTTTTCCTCGGGAATACCCACGCCACTGTCTTCGACGATGAAACCGGTGGCGGTCAGCGTCAGGCGAATAAACCCGTGCTCGGTGTAATGCAGCGCATTACGCAGCAGGTTGCCCATGACCGCGTGCAGAAGGGTTGCGTTGTAGCAGGTGTTTGCCGGATTGCCCGGTTCAAAGATCAGCGTCAATCCCTTGGACTCGATCGGCTCGCGCCACAGATTGAGCAGTCCATCGGCGACCTGGTTCAGGGTTTGCTGGGGCGACATGCTGGCGTCTTCACGTTGTTTGCGGGCCAACATCAGAAAGGTTTGCACCAGCTCGCGCATCTCTTCACAGGCGCGGGCGATTCGCTCGACCTGAGCACGACCACGCTGATCGATGCCGGGGTTTTCCAGCAGCAGCTCGCAGGAACTGGCCAGCACCATCAATGGCGTGCGCAGTTCGTGGCTGACGTCACTGGTGAACAACCGTTCGCGGGTCAACGCCTGGCGCAAGCGCCCAAGGGTGGCATCGAAGGCCACGGCCAACTCACCGACCTCATCGGCGGCGTAATCCGGCGCCAGTGGTGGCGCCAGACCTAACAATTGATCACGGTGACGGACCTGGCGGGCCAGCCGCACCACGGGCGCCATCACTTTGCGAGCCAGTACCCATCCGAGAAACACCGCCAATGCCAGGCTCAGGACGAAGCCCACCAGCACCACGGCAAACAGCACCCGCTCGCGCTCTTCGAAATCACTTTGATCTTGCAACAGCACGTAACGCCGGCCGTCGACGATTTCGACCATCGCGTGATACGACAACTGCTCACGAAACACTTCGTGAAAACCCGGGTCCAGATGTCGCAGATCCTTGGGTAACTGAAAATCGCCCGGCCCGCCGCTGAAATAGAACAGTTGGTCCGGCTCAGGACGATGGTTCCAGTCCATGACACTGTCCATCAGCAACAGCCGTTGTAAATCTCCCCCCAGACCTGCCGAAATCAGTTTTTCTTCCACCAGGTGCACAGTCGCCACAATGCCCATGGCAAAGGCTCCCGCGACCAATGCGCTCATCAGCGCAAAGGCGATGATGATCCGTTGAGCAAGGCTCTGCTTAAACTCCATCACGGCCCTCGGCCAAGCGATAACCCACACCGTGCACGGTTTGCAGCAACGGTTTGGCGAAAGGCTTGTCGATCACCTGGCGCAACTGATGGACGTGGCTGCGCAGGCTGTCGCTGTCCGGGCAGTCATCACCCCACAGCGCCTCTTCGAGAATTTCGCGACGCAGTACATGAGGACTTTTTTGCATCAGCACGGCCAGCAACTTCAGTCCCACCGGGTTGAGTTTCAGCAGACGACCTTCGCGGGTCACTTCCAGGGTATCGAGGTCGTAGATCAGATCGCTGACCTGCAAGGTGCGACGGCCGCCCCCCTGGGCGCGACGCATGACCGCCTCGATGCGCGCCGCCAATTCAGATAGCGCAAAGGGTTTGATCAGGTAGTCATCGGCGCCGGATTTGAAGCCTTGCAGCCTGTCGTCCAATTGATCGCGAGCGGTGAGCATGATCACCGGCGTGTCGCGGCGCGCGTCTTCACGCAGACGTTTGCACAGGGTGTAACCGTCGATGCCAGGCAACATGATGTCGAGCACGATCAAGTCGTAATGCTCGGTGGCCGCCAGGTGCAAGCCTGATAAACCGTCCTGCGCGCAATCCACGGTATAACCCTTGAGCCCCAGGTAATCGGCCAGATTGGCCAGGATATCGCGGTTGTCTTCAACCAATAGAATTCGCATGGGTCTCTCCTGCGTACACAGTAACGGCCGTCTTGGCCCGCGCAGCTTAAGGCCAAGTGTGGCTGAGGGCTAGGGTTACGGGCCTAGGAATCGATTCGCTCAACCACATTATGGCGTTAACATGTTTTTCACTATCGATTCACAAGCCGACTACAGTGGCGGTGCGAGAATCCCATGCAACTGTTGTTAAGGAATGTACACACAATGGACCTCTTCAAGACCGCGCCAATGCGCTTTCTCCTGCTCGTGACCGGCACATGGCTGGTCATTTTCTTGCTGACCCGCATGGTTTTGCTGCTCACCCATCTGGATGAGGCCGGTAGCGGATTTCTGTCGGTGTTTGGCATCGGCCTGCTTTACGACCTGGGCTTCATTGTCTACGCAGCACTGCCGATGGGCCTCTACTTGCTGCTCTGCCCACCGGCCTTGTGGCGTCGCCGCGGGCACCGCTGGTTCCTTCAGGGACTGCTAACCGTCAGCCTGTTCGCCATGTTGTTCACCGCGGTAGCCGAGTGGCTATTCTGGGATGAGTTCGGTGTGCGCTTCAACTTCATCGCTGTCGATTACCTGGTGTATTCCGACGAGGTGTTGAACAACCTGTTGGAGTCTTATCCGATCGGTACGCTGCTGAGCATCCTTGCCGTGTTGGCCGTCGCCTTGAGCTTTGCGTTGCGCAAACCTTTCAATGCCGCGCTGGACGCACCGTTGCCGCCACTGCGCGGGCGCCTGCTGAATGCGCTGGGCCTGTTGATTGTCGCGGGGCTGAGCTTGCAACTGCTCAGTCAGGATTCGCCGCGCGCCCAGGGCGGTAACGCCTATCAGAACGAATTGGCGAGCAATGGGCCCTATCAGTTCTTCGCTGCATTCCGTAACAACGAACTGGATTACCCGCAGTTCTACAGCAGCCTGCCACCGGCAATCGTTGCTCAGCAGATTCGTGCCGAACTGAGCGAACCCAACGCGCGTTTCATCGGCGAGGACCCGCAGGACATTCGCCGGATGATCGACAACCCGGGCACTGCGCGCAAACCCAACATAGTGCTGGTGACGATTGAAAGCTTCAGCGCCAAGTACATGGGCAGTAACGGCGACGCCCGCAACCTGACCCCCAATCTCGATGCCTTGCGCAAGCAGAGCCTGTACTTCAATAACTTCTACGCCACCGGCACCCGCACCGATCGCGGCCTTGAGGCCATTACCCTGGCGATCCCGCCAACCCCGGGGCGTTCGATCGTCAAGCGTGTGGGGCGTGAAAGCGGTTTCGCCAGCCTCGGCCAGCAACTCACCGCCGTGGGTTACGACAGCGTGTTCGTCTATGGCGGACGCGGTTACTTCGACAATATGAACGCGTTTTTCAGTGGCAACGGTTACCGTGTGGTGGACCAGACCAGCGTTGAGGAATCAGAAATCCACTTCAAAAATGCCTGGGGCATGGCTGACGAAGATCTCTACAAGCAGACCCTCAAACTGGCCGACGCTGACTACGCGAAACAGCAGCCGTTTCTGCTGCAAGTGATGACCACCTCCAACCATCGTCCTTATACCTACCCCGACAACCGGATTGACATCAAGTCCGGCAACGGTCGTGACGGTGCGGTGAAGTACACCGACTATGCCATTGGTCAGTTCCTCGATCAGGCGCGCCAAAAGCCGTGGTTTGACAATACAATCTTCGTCTTCGTCGCCGACCACACGGCCGGCAGCGCCGGCATGGAAGACTTGCCGATCAGCAACTATCAGATTCCGCTGTTCATCTATGCACCGAAGCTGATCGATGCACGGGAAACCGCGCAACTGGCCAGCCAGATCGACCTGGCGCCAACCTTGCTGGGTTTGCTGAACCTGGATTATCAATCGACCTTCTTTGGCCGTAACTTGCTGCAGGACAATCCACTGCCGCCCCGCGTGGTCGTTGGCAATTACCAGCATCTGGGCTTGTTCGACGGCAAGAATTTGGCGATCCTGAGCCCTCGCCAAGGGCTGCGGCGCCATGATGACGCGCTGACCGAGAGCCGCGAATCCCGGGCCACCGCCAGCGACCCATTGATTGTCCGTGCTATTACCTATTACCAAACCGCCAGTTATGGCTTCAAGCAACAGCTGCTTGGCTGGAAGACGCCCAAGGAGGGCACCGACCAAGTCAGCGCACATTAATCGAATCGCCCCGGGCTGATGCCCCGGGGCTTTTTCCTTTGTTCAGGATCCTCCATGTCATCAATTGCTGTCCGCCCCGCCTCCCGCCCGCTCAATTTCTGGGTGTGCCTAGGCGTTCCCGCCATCGCGGCGATCACTCTGGTGTTGCTCGAACTGACGTCCCTGGACATGGACCTTGCCAAACTATTGTATGACCCGGTTGCGGGTGATTTCATCGGACGGCACAGTTACTTCCTGGAAGACATCCTGCATGACCGTGCCAAGCAAGTGGTCATCGCCTTCTCGGTGTTGGCCATCTTCGGTTTCATCGCCTCCTTTTTCATGGACAGGCTCAAACCGATCAAACGGGAACTGGGCTGCCTGGTGCTGTCTTTGGCTCTGGCTACATCCTTTGTCACCCCAGTCAAAGCAGTGACAGCCGTTCAATGCCCGTGGAGCCTTGAGCAGTTTGGCGGTCACGAAACCTATAGCGAACTGCTCAGCCCTCGCCCGCACACCGATAAACCCGGCCGTTGCTGGCCAGGCGGCCATGCGGCGACCGGTTTCACACTGTTTGCGCTGTTCTTTGTCCTGCGCGATCGTCGTCCGCGTCTGGCACGCAAGGCGTTTGTGTTCGCTTTCGCGTTGGGCACGGTGTTTTCCATCAGCCGGATGATGCAGGGCGCGCACTTCTTTTCGCACAATGTGTGGACGGCGATTTTCTGCTGGCTGATTTGTCTGGGGTCGTATTACTACATCCTGTATCGGCCAGCTTCCAAGGCTGATCGGGTGACCAAGGCAGAATCTGTCAGCGCCTGAGGGAAGATCAAAAGATCGCAGGCTTCGCCAGCTCCTACAGGGGATCGCCTTCTTTTGTAGGAGCTGCCGCAGGCTGCGATCTTTTGACTTTATAGAGGGCAATAAAAAACCCCGCCTGCTTAGCGCAGGCGGGGTTTTTTTTATAGGGGTAAGGCTGGCTTACATCATGCCGCCCATGCCGCCCATACCGCCCATGTCTGGCATGCCGCCGCCAGCTGGACCGTCTTCCTTGATCTCAGCGATCATGGCTTCGGTGGTGATCATCAGGCTGGCAATCGACGAAGCCGCTTGCAGAGCCGAACGAGTCACTTTAGCCGGGTCCAGGATACCCATTTCGATCATGTCGCCGTATTCGCCGGTAGCAGCGTTGTAACCGTAGTTACCCGAACCCTGCTTGACCTTGTCGACAACTACGCTTGGCTCGTCGCCGGAGTTGGCAACGATCTGACGCAGTGGCGCTTCAACAGCGCGACGCAGCAACTGGATGCCAACGTTCTGGTCATCGTTGTCGCCTTTCAGCTCGGAGATAGCCTGCAGAGCGCGAACCAGCGCCACGCCGCCGCCAGGTACCACGCCTTCTTCAACGGCTGCACGGGTAGCGTGCAGGGCGTCTTCAACGCGGGCTTTCTTCTCTTTCATTTCAACTTCGGAACCAGCGCCAACCTTGATCACTGCAACGCCGCCGGACAGTTTGGCCAGACGCTCTTGCAGTTTTTCACGGTCGTAGTCGGACGAAGTGTCAGCCACTTGCTGACGGATCTGCAGAACGCGAGCCTGGATGTCAGCCTCAACGCCGGCACCGTCGATCACGGTGGTGTTTTCTTTGGACAGGATCACGCGCTTGGCATTACCCAGGTGTTCCAGGGTAGTGCTTTCCAGGCTCAGACCGATCTCTTCGGAGATAACGGTACCGCCAGTCAGAACAGCGATGTCCTGCAGCATGGCCTTGCGACGGTCGCCGAAGCCAGGCGCCTTGACGGCTGCAACTTTAACGATGCCACGCATGTTGTTCACAACCAGAGTCGCCAGGGCTTCGCCTTCAACGTCTTCGGCCACGATCAGCAGTGGACGGCCGGCTTTGGCAACGGCTTCCAGTACTGGCAGCATTTCGCGGATGTTCGAGATCTTTTTGTCGACCAGCAGGATCAGCGGACCGTCCAGCTCGGCAGTCATGGTCTCTGGCTTGTTGACGAAGTACGGGGACAGGTAGCCACGGTCGAACTGCATGCCTTCAACAACCGACAGTTCGTTTTCCAGGCCCGAGCCTTCTTCAACGGTGATCACGCCTTCTTTACCGACTTTTTCCATGGCTTCGGCAATGATGTCGCCGATGGAGCTGTCGGAGTTGGCCGAGATGGTGCCGACCTGAGCGATGGCCTTGGTGTCAGCGCAAGGCTTGGACAGGGCTTTCAGCTCTTTGACGATAGCGATGGTCGCTTTGTCGATACCGCGCTTCAGGTCCATCGGGTTCATGCCGGCAGCGACGGCTTTCAGGCCTTCGTTGACGATCGATTGAGCCAGAACGGTAGCGGTGGTGGTGCCGTCGCCTGCGTCATCGTTGGCACGGGAGGCAACGTCTTTGACCAGCTGCGCGCCCATGTTTTCGAAGCGATCTTTCAGCTCGATTTCTTTGGCAACGGACACGCCGTCCTTGGTGATGGTCGGAGCGCCGAAGCTCTTCTCGATGATCACGTTACGGCCCTTAGGGCCCAGGGTCGCTTTTACTGCGTCAGCCAGGACGTTGACACCGGCGAGCATTTTCTTGCGGGCGGAATCGCCGAATTTAACTTCTTTAGCAGCCATGATCGATATTCCTTAAATACTTTGTAGTAGCGGGAAAATGAGCGGGGAATCAGCCTTCGATAACGGCGAGGATTTCGCTCTCGCCAATTACCAGCAGGTCTTCGCCGTCGACTTTCACGGTGTTGCTGCCGGAGTACGGGCCGAACACAACCTTGTCACCCACTTTCACAGCCAGTGCACGCACTTCACCGTTTTCCAGTGCTTTGCCTGGACCTACGGCGAGAACTTCACCCTGGTTTGGCTTTTCAGCAGCCGAACCTGGCAGGACGATACCGCCAGCGGTTTTCTTTTCTTCTTCGCTGCGACGGACGACGACGCGGTCATGCAGAGGACGAAGCTTCATTGTCGATCTCTCCTAATTGTGGTTTTCATCGGCCGGTGTATTCCCGGCGGGTTTAACAAAATCCGGCGGTGCCGGGTGCGGTTCGTCAAGCGAACCGCGGAAGTCTGTCTGGCGTGATCGCCAGAAACCTTGCGGTGACCGTTACATAAGGGCGCATAAGCTTATTACAAGGGCGAGGAAGCAAATTTTTTCAGGTTGCTGCCCCACAAACGAACACGGCACCCGAAGGTGCCGTGCCGGTGGTGTGGATTACTTGGTATCGCGGTGTTCGAATTCGCCTTCGATCACGTTGGGCTCACGGCCCAGCGGCTCGCGGGTCGCAGGGCCGCCACGTGGCTGAAGGTCGTCGGCGAACGCACGCTGACGGATTGCCGCCTCTTCGGCACGCTGGCGCATTTTATTGGCCAACAGTCGACGAGAGAGCGGCAACAACATGATCAGACCCAGCGCGTCAGTGACGAAGCCCGGCAGGATCAACAGACCACCCGCCAGTGCCAGCATCAAACCTTCGAGCATGGTCTGGGCCGGCAGCTCGCCGCGGTTCAGGCTTTCACGAGCACGCAATGCGGTTGCCAGACCAGCGATACGCAGCACGAACACGCCGAGCATCGAGCCGAGAATGACCAGCAGCAGGGCCGGGAAAAACCCGATCGCCCCGCTCACCTTGACGAATACGAACAGCTCCAACACCGGAAACAGTACAAAGAGCAATAAAAAAGGGCGCATCAAATGGTTCCTCAACGCAAGAATGCCTTGCCAGTCTTCCCTAGATGACGTCGCCGATTCGTGAATTCAAGCGTCGGCCACTTCATTTTTCGGCCAATGTTCGGCGTGAGCCAGGAAAACCAAGGCTTCGCGCACTTGTGTCGGCGTATTACACGGCGCTTGAAACGGCAACCAATAGAGCCCCTGGCCAATGCGCAGGTGCATGCCTTCGGTGTCGATACCAGCCAGTTGCGCCGGCTCGGTTTTCGGCAGGCCCGCCAGTTCGACGTAATGGGCGATGGCTTTGGCGTGATCGGCATTCATGTGCTCGACCATGCTCGCTTCGGCTTTTCCGGCGAACGGGTTGGCCAGCGTTAACTGATCGACCCAGTGAATCGCACCGAAGCCGCCGATGTAACGGTGACGTACCGGTTTGAGCACCCAGAAATCGAAATCGTGGGCCTTGTGGTAGCTCTGCGAATCCGGGAAATAGCGGTAGTAACGCTCAGCTGCCGCTTCGATGGCGGCCTCGTCTTCGAGCTTTTCTGCTTCGGCGAGGTAGGTCAGCCGACCAACGGCTTGCACATCTTCAGCCCCGCGCTCACCCACAAACAGTGAACATTTGGGATCTTTCTGCAGGTTGTGGGTGTGCTGGGCGATACGGCTGATAAGGATCAGCGGCCGGCCCTGTTCGTCCAGACAGTACGGAACCACGGAGCCAAACGGGAAACCGGGCATCGCCTTGGAGTGTGTCGAGAGCACTCCACGGTATTCCTTGAGAAGCAATTCTCGGGCATTCTTGGCCGCTTCAACGCTCAATTTATGACTCCTTATTAGAATCCGTCAAAAAAACGGACAGGCGCCTGGGGATAAGTTCCAGTACGCCATCGGGGCAGTTCTCATGTGCAGCCAGGCCATCAGGTGCAGATCGAGAGGCTACTCTCTAAAAGGAAACCACTCCTCTGACCTGCTATTGGGGCATGCGAATGCAACTCACTGACAAAGTAATCATTATCACCGGCGGTTGCCAGGGTTTAGGCCGTTCCATGGCCGAGTATTTCGCCGGTAAAGGCGCGAAGCTGGCGCTGGTAGACCTGAACCAGGAAAAGCTCGACGACGCCGTCGCCGCTTGCAAGGCTAAAGGCGTCGAGGCTCGCGCTTATCTGTGCAATGTCGCCAATGAAGAGCAAGTGACCCATATGGCCACCCAGGTGGCCGAAGACTTCGGTGCGATTCATGGCCTGATCAACAACGCCGGGATCCTGCGCGATGGCTTGCTCATCAAGGTCAAGGACGGCGAGATGACCAAGATGAGCCTGGCTCAGTGGCAGTCGGTCATCGACGTCAATCTGACCGGCGTATTCCTGTGCACCCGTGAAGTCGCGGCCAAAATGATCGAGCTGAACAACAGCGGCACGATCATTAATATCTCGTCGATCTCCCGTGCTGGCAACGCCGGCCAGACCAACTACTCCGCCGCCAAGGCCGGTGTCGCCGCGATGACCGTGACCTGGGCGAAGGAATTGGCACGCTACGGTATTCGTGTGGCAGCCATTGCACCGGGTTTTATCGAAACCGAAATGACGCTGAGCATGAAGCCTGAGGCGCTGGAGAAGATAACGTCCGCGATTCCGCTCAAACGCATGGGCAAGATTGAAGAGATCGCCCATTCGGCGGCCTACATCTTCGAGAACGACTACTTCACCGGTCGGATTCTGGAGTTGGATGGCGGGTTGCGGATCTAAAGCAAGATCAAAAGATCGCAGCCTCGCTTCGCTCGACAGCTCCTACAGGTGTAAGCCAATCCAGGTAGGAGCTGCGATCTTTTTTCAGTGAATCAATCGTCGCTGATGGTGATGTTCGGCATCGCGGGCGAAACCGCTTCCTGCAACACGATCCGCGCGCCGACATGGCGGGCCAGTTCCTGGTAAACCATCGCAATCGGGCTGTCAGGCTCGGCGATCACCGTTGGCTTGCCGCCGTCGGCCTGTTCGCGGATGGCCATCGCCAGCGGTAACGAAGCCAGCAGTTCGACGCCGTACTGGTTGGCCAGTTTCACACCACCACCCTCACCGAACAGATGCTCGGCATGCCCGCAGTTGGAGCAGATGTGCACGGCCATGTTTTCCACCACGCCCAGCACCGGGATGTTGACCTTGCGGAACATCTCCACGCCCTTGCGTGCGTCCAGCAATGCCAGATCTTGTGGCGTGGTAACGATCACCGCGCCGGCCACCGGGACTTTCTGCGCCAGAGTCAGCTGGATGTCACCGGTGCCTGGTGGCATGTCGATGACCAGGTAATCCAGGTCGCCCCAGGCGGTTTGAGTGACCAGTTGCAACAAGGCGCCGGAAACCATCGGCCCGCGCCAGACCATCGGCGTGTTGTCGTCGGTCAGGAACGCCATGGACATGACTTCGACACCATGGGACTCGATCGGAATAAACCACTTCTGATCCTTGACCTTGGGTCGGGTGCCTTCGGGGATGCCAAACATGATGCCCTGGCTCGGTCCGTAAATGTCCGCGTCGAGAATCCCGACCTTGGCGCCTTCGCGGGCCAGGGCCAGAGCCAGGTTGGCGGCGGTGGTTGATTTGCCCACACCGCCCTTGCCGGACGCCACGGCCACCACGTTCTTGACGTTTGCCAGCCCCGGGATCTGCGCTTGAGCCTTGTGCGCGGCAATAACACTGGTGATCTCGACGCGGGCGATGGTCACGCCGTCCAGCCCTTCAATGGCCATTTGCAGCAACTGCGCCCAGCCACTCTTGAACAGACCGGCGGCGTAACCCAGCTCCAGCTGGACGCTGACGCGATCACCCTGAATGTCGATGCCGCGTACGCACCCGGCGCTGACCGGGTCCTGGTTCAGATAAGGGTCGGTGTATTGGCGAAGGACGGCTTCCACCGCTGCGCGATTGACGGCGCTCATGGGCAACTCCGATAGCAAGACTGGAAAATCAGGCGGGTATCCTAACCGTTCTGTCGCCCGGACGGCATGCTTTCAAGATGTCACAAATATCCCATGGCCAGACGCAACCTGTAGCAGCTGGCGAAGCCTGCGTTCGGCTGCGCAGCAGTCGTAAAACCAGACACCGCGGTATTTCAGGTAGTCCGAGTTGTCCGGGTTCACGACTGCTGCGCAGCCGAACGCAGGCTTCGCCAGCTGCTACATGGACCGTGGATACAGGTCGCGGGGGTGAAAAATATGCGCTGGCGCTTTATAGTGGCCGACCTCCGTTTCATCAAGTAGCCGAGCCCCATGTCCGAGCCACGCAAGATCCTCGTCACCAGCGCCCTGCCCTATGCCAATGGTTCGATCCATCTTGGCCACATGCTGGAATATATCCAGACCGATATGTGGGTGCGCTTCCAGAAGCACCGCGGCAATCAATGCATTTATGTCTGCGCCGACGACGCCCACGGTTCGGCCATCATGCTGCGCGCGGAAAAGGAAGGCATCACCCCGGAACAACTGATCGCCAACGTCCAGGCTGAACACAGCGCCGACTTTGCCGAGTTCCTGGTGGACTTCGACAACTTCCACTCCACTCACGCCGAAGAAAACCGTGAGCTGTCGAGTCAGATCTACCTGAAGCTGCGCGACGCCGGGCACATTGCCACGCGCTCGATCACTCAGTACTTCGACCCGGAAAAGAAAATGTTCCTGGCCGACCGCTTCATCAAGGGCACCTGCCCGAAATGCGGCACCGAAGACCAGTACGGCGACAACTGCGAAAAATGCGGTGCGACCTACGCGCCGACCGACCTGAAGGATCCGAAGTCGGCGATCTCTGGCGCCACTCCGGTGCTCAAGGATTCCCAGCACTTCTTCTTCAAGCTGCCGGACTTCCAGGAAATGCTGCAAGCCTGGACCCGCAGCGGCACCCTGCAAGAAGCCGTGGCGAACAAAATCGCCGAATGGCTGGACGCTGGCCTGCAACAGTGGGACATCTCCCGCGATGCGCCGTACTTCGGTTTCGAAATTCCTGACGAGCCAGGCAAATACTTCTACGTCTGGCTCGACGCGCCGATCGGCTACATGGCCAGCTTCAAGAACCTCTGCGACCGCACGCCTACACTTGATTTCGATGCGTTCTGGGGCAAGGATTCCACCGCCGAGCTGTACCATTTCATCGGCAAGGACATCGTCAACTTCCACGCTCTATTCTGGCCAGCCATGCTCGAAGGCGCCGGCTTCCGTAAACCGACCGGCATCAACGTACACGGTTACCTGACCGTCAACGGTCAGAAAATGTCCAAGTCCCGCGGCACCTTCATCAAGGCCCGGACCTATCTCGACCACCTGTCGCCGGAATATCTGCGCTACTACTACGCAGCCAAGTTGAGCCGCGGCGTCGACGACCTGGACCTGAACCTCGAAGACTTTGTGCAGAAGGTCAACTCCGACCTGGTCGGCAAAGTCGTCAACATCGCCAGCCGTTGCGCCGGTTTCATCCACAAAGGCAACGCCGGTGTACTGGTGGCGGGCAATGCCGCGCCGGAACTGACCGAAGCGTTCCTCGCCGCTGCGCCGAGCATCGCCGAAGCCTACGAGGCTCGCGACTTCGCCCGTGCCATGCGCGAAATCATGGGCCTGGCCGACCGTGCCAATGCCTGGATCGCCGACAAGGCGCCGTGGTCGCTGAACAAACAGGAAGGCAAGCAAGACGAAGTCCAGGCCATCTGCGCCCTGGGCATCAACCTGTTCCGCCAGTTGGTGATCTTCCTCAAGCCGGTGCTGCCGCTGCTGGCCGCCGACGCCGAGGCGTTCCTGAACGTCGCGCCGCTGACCTGGAATGATCACGCCACCTTGCTCAGCAACCATCAGCTGAACGAGTTCAAACCGTTGATGACCCGTATCGACCCGGTAAAAGTGCAAGCCATGAGCGACGCCTCGAAAGAAGACCTGACCGCCAGCGCTACCGACACCGGCGACGCTGCACCTGCCGGCAACGGTGAACTGGCCAAGGATCCGCTGTCGCCGGAGATCGAGTTCGATGCCTTTGCCGCTGTCGACCTGCGCGTCGCCCTGATCCTCAAGGCCGAACACGTGGAAGGTGCCGACAAACTGCTGCGCCTGACCCTGGACATCGGTGACGAGCAACGCAACGTGTTCTCCGGAATCAAGAGCGCTTATCCGGATCCGTCCAAGCTCAATGGTCGTCTGACCATGATGATCGCCAACCTCAAGCCACGGAAAATGAAGTTCGGCATCTCCGAAGGCATGGTGATGGCGGCCGGCCCTGGCGGTGAAGAAATCTACCTGCTCAGCCCTGACAGCGGCGCCAAGCCAGGTCAGCGCATCAAGTAAGGTTCTGCTGTAAACCGATCCCACAGTCGTGCCTGGCGCGACTGTGGGATTTTCATGTCTGGCCCATACTATCTCTCAACTCCGGACTCACCTTGTAGGAGCTGTCGAGTGAAACGAGGCTGCGATCTTTTGACCTTGTCTTCAAAAAACAAAGTCAAAAGATCGCAGCCTGCGGCAACTCCTACAGATTTACCCAGCAGCCCAACGATGTGTGGATACGGACGCTTCAGGTAGACAGATCATGACCGAACTGCTTCTTACGCTTATCAGCACTGCCCTGATCAACAACCTCGTGTTGCACTGGCCGCTGGGCGTCGATCCGCTGCTGGACAACGAGCATCGGCAAGTCCACGCGTTGGGCCTTGCGACGACGTGTTTGATGCTGATCGTCGGCACGCTGGGCTACTCGGCCTACCGTTGGTTGCTGGTCCCGCTGGAGCTGACGTCGCTGCGTCTTTTCGTCTTCCTGCCATTAAGCGTTCTGCTGATTGGCCCGCTGCTGAAAGTGCTTTCCCGGTTACTTCCAAAGCTTGCGTTCGATGGCCTCTGGCCCCTGCTGCTGGGCAACGCCGGCGTACTCGGCCTGACGCTGCTCAACGCTCAGGAGGACAAAGGCTTCTTCCACGCCATGGCCCTGAGCCTGGGTGCCGGGCTGGGATTCTGGCTGGTACTGAGCCTGTTCAGCGACTTGCGCCAACGCACAATCGAAAATGATATCCCCCTGCCCTTTCGCGGCCTGCCCATCGACCTGATCGGCGCGGGACTGATTGCAGTGGCCTTTCTCGGATTCAGCGGACTGATCAAAACATGAGTCTGATTCAACGCATCGACGCCCTGTTGCCGCAGACCCAATGCGGCAAGTGCGGCCACCCCGGATGCAAACCGTACGCCGAAGGCATTGCCAGCGGCGAACCGATCAACAAGTGCCCGCCGGGCGGCAACGAAACCATCGCTGCCCTGGCCGAGCTGTTGAAAGTGCCGGTGCTGGAACTGGACGTCAGTCGCGGTTCGGCCCCGGCGCAGATCGCCTATATTCGTGAAGCGGAGTGTATTGGTTGCACCAAGTGCATCCAGGCCTGCCCGGTGGATGCCATTGTCGGCGCGGCGAAATTGATGCACACGGTGATCGTCGATGAATGCACCGGTTGCGACCTGTGCGTAGCGCCCTGCCCGGTGGATTGCATCGAGATGCGGCCGTTGCAGCTGGACACGGCGCTACCGATTGTCGGCGGCCTGGCGTTCAGCCTTGAGGAACAACGCGCCCGGGCGGCCAAGCGCAATCGCGCACGGCGCCGATTTGAACAGCGCAACGCTCGCCTGCATCGCGAAGAAGAACAGAAAATCGCCGAACGTCAGGCCCGAGCCCAGCGCGCCGTCCAGCACAGTGAGGTAGCGACGCTCGACCCGGTTCAAGCCGCTCTTGAGCGAGTCCGAGCACAGAAGGCAGCCAATGCCGATGCGGCGTTGAAAAAAGCCAAGATCGAGCTGGCGATGAGTCGGGCGCAACTGAACAAGTCACTCAAGGCGTTCGGGCATCCGCCGACCTTCGAACAGCAGTCGCAACTGATCGTCCTGCAACAGCAGTTCGAGGTTGCCGAACAGGCGTTGGCGAAACTGGAAATTACTGCACCGCCAGCCGAGGCACCCGTCACTGTGGCGAAAAATGCGCAGCTGAATCGGGCAAAGATCCAGTTGGCCATGCGCCGCGCCGAACTCAAGAAAGCCCAAGCCCGCGAAGCGCCAGCTGAGCAGATCGAAGCCCTGGAACTCGCGGTGAATGAAGCCGAGCGTCAGGTGGATGCCTATGCAGCCCCTTGAATCGGCCGACGAGCGTCTTCAGCAGGCCATGAAGCTGGTATTGCTGGCCACCGTGCCGGGAATGCTGGTGTTTTTCTGGCTGTATGGCTGGGGAGTGTTGATCAACCTGATTCTGACGGGGGTTACCGCACTGGCCGTTGAAGCGGCCGTGTTGCGCTTGCGCAAGCGAGCGCTCAAGCCGACCTTGAGCGACGGCAGCGCACTGGTCAGCGCGACGCTGTTGGCTCTGGCCTTGCCGCCTTATTGCCCGTGGTGGCTGACGGTCTGTGCCGCGGCGTTCGCGATGGTGTTCGGCAAACACTTGTATGGCGGCGTTGGCAAGAACCCGTTCAACCCGGCAATGCTGGGCTTCGCCCTGGTGCTGGTGACCTTTCCCCAACAGATGACCCACTGGCCGTCATTCCATGGACTGGATCTGATCGGCGGTTTGCAGCAGGTGTTCGGGTTCAGCCTCGGTCAGACGCCAGATGCCTGGGTCCAGGCCACGGCGCTGGACAGCCTGCGGATCAACAAAAGCCTGACCATGGATGAACTGTTTGCCGCTAACCCGGCGTTCGGTCATTTCGGCGGCCGAGGCATGGAATGGGTCAACCTGGCCTTTCTGGCGGGCGGCGCGTTTCTGTTACAACGACGGGTGTTCAGTTGGCATGCGCCAGTCGGCATGCTCGCCAGCCTGTTCATCATTAGCCTGCTGTGCTGGAACGGCTCGGGCTCCGACTCCCATGGCTCGCCGCTGTTTCATCTGCTCACTGGTGCGAGCATGCTGGGGGCATTCTTCATCGTTACGGAACCGGTGTCCGGCGCAAAAAGCCCCGGCGCGCGGCTGCTGTTCGGCGCGGGCGTCGGGCTGCTGACGTACCTGATTCGTACCTGGGGTGGTTATCCGGACGGCGTAGCCTTTGCCGTGCTGTTGATGAACCTCTGTGTGCCGGCGCTGGAGCGGTTTGCCGCCTCGAGACTGGAACGGGGTGCGCCATGAGCCGGGCGTCGAGCATTGCGATCCTGGTGTTGCTGGCAAGCCTGGGGATTGGTGCGACTTACCTCCTGCAGCACACCAGCGCGCCGCGCATTGCGGCCGAACAGCGCCTGATCGACAGTCGTAACCTGCTGGACCTGCTCCCTGCTGAAAGCTACGACAATCAGCCGCTGGAACAACCACTCGCTCTCGAAAACACTGGGTTGGCCAACAGCACGCTGCTAGGTGGCTACCTGGCAACCAAGACAGGCCAGACCAGTGCCGTGTTGCTGCGCAGCCAGACCCTGGGTTACGAGGGTTCCATCGAATTGCTGATCGCCATCGGCGCAAACGGCAAGGTGCTGGGCGTAAAAACGCTCAAGCAATCGGAAACTCCGGGGCTGGGCGGTCGACTCGCCGACTGGCCCAATACCTGGCTTCAGGCTTTTTCCGGAAAGTCCCGAACCGAACCTGCCGATAATGGCTGGGCCTTGAAAAAGGATCAGGGGCAATTCGATCAAATGGCGGGGGCGACCATTACTTCGAGAGCGGTCATCAATGCCATCCATGACGCGTTGCGCTATTTCGACGAACATCAGCAACAGTTGATCGGGAGCAGCGCTCATGAATAAGTCATCGACGCTGCAGAATTCTCTGATGCTTGCACCGCTGATCGGTGCCACGGATTCATTGGTGTCCGCTCTGGGCCTGTGGCTGATGTTCATCGTGGTGATCGGTGCCTTTGGAGTGAGCATGGCCGCCTTGCGATCCCGACTTATCCCGGCGACACGTTTGCTTGCCAACGTCCTGCTGGCGGCCACACTGACCAGCTGCACGGAACTCGCCGCGCAAGTCTGGTCGCTGCAATGGCACCAACATGTAGGGTTCTATGCGGGATTGATTGCCTTGCAATGTGTTGTGCTGGAACACACCGGTTTTTTCCAGAGCGCCTGGCGTGATCGCCTGCGCCTGTGTGGCCTGTTCGGCGCGTTGATGGCGGGCCTTGGCGTGCTGCGCGAATTTATCGGCAACGGAACATTCGCAAGCCATCTGCCATGGCTGGCTGGCACTGCGCAAGCGGACTGGCAAGGCTGGGCATTGACCGCTGACGGTGGCTTGCGCCTCGCCACCCTGGCCCCTGGCGGATTCATTCTGCTGGGACTGCTGATCGCCGCACATCAGGCCTGGAATCGCTCGACGCCCCCACACTGACCGCCTTCGAGGAAACGCACTGCCCATGAATGCCGCAAAACGTCTGGAAATTTTTCGCCGATTTCACGAAGACAACCCGGAACCGAAAACCGAACTGGCCTACTCCTCGCCGTTCGAATTGCTGATATCCGTGATTCTCTCGGCGCAGTCGACCGATGTCGGCGTCAACAAGGCCACTGCGAAACTCTATCCGGTGGCCAATACACCGGCGGCGATTTATGCCTTGGGTGTCGAGGGACTGTCGGAATACATCAAGACCATCGGCCTGTTCAACAGCAAAGCGAAAAACGTGATCGAGACCTGTCGCTTACTGATGGAACGTCATGGAGGCGAAGTGCCGCAAACCCGTGAAGAGCTGGAAGCGTTACCCGGCGTCGGCCGCAAGACTGCCAACGTGGTGCTCAATACCGCGTTCCGTCAGCTGACCATGGCCGTGGACACGCATATTTTCCGGGTCAGCAATCGTACCGGCATTGCTCCAGGCAAAAATGTGGTCGAGGTTGAGCAAAAACTGATGAAGTACGTGCCGAAGGAATATCTGCTGGATTCCCATCACTGGCTGATCCTCCACGGACGCTACGTTTGCCTTGCCCGCAAGCCTCGCTGCGGCAGCTGTCGGATCGAAGACTTGTGCGAATACAAGCAAAAGACGTCGGACGATTGAGGCGCTATTAGGTTTTTCAATTTATCGATTGAAAAAATCTTTTTTACCCGCCGGTAGATTATCGATATAAGGAGCGCCAAAGGCAGCCTTAGCCTGGAGTAACACTATGAGCACTGGCAAAGAGCAATTGGACGTAGAAGACGACTTCACCCCTGTTGAGGCTGATGATGCTGAACCGGTGGTTGAAGTGGCGAAGACCAACCTGAGCAAACGCCGCACCATCGACAATCTGCTGGAGGAGCGCCGACTGCAAAAGCAATTGGCCGATTACGATTTTGACCTATGACACCTAAAAGCCTCCCGAAACGGAGGCTTTTTACTAAGCGCCAACCACTGATCCCCCCCGTTCATCGCGCCTCATCAAACGCTGAGGCAGTCACACCAGACCATTGCGTTGAGCCAATTCGATCAGGTCGACCAGGGAGCGAGCATTGAGCTTCAACAACAGACGCGTCTTGTAAGTACTGACGGTCTTATTGCTGAGGAACATTCCGTCGGCAATCTCCTTGTTGGTCTTGCCTCGGGCCAATTGTTGCAAGACCATCATTTCCCGTCCCGACAGTCGATCCACCATATCGGCTTCACTGGCGTTCCCCAAACTGGAACGTACGGTATGCAAAGCTTGATTCGGAAAGTAACTATAGCCCGACAATACTGCCTTTATTGCACTGAGCAATTCAGTGAGATCCTGTTGTTTGCAAACATATCCTGCGGCACCGGATTGCATGCAACGCATAGAAAAATGCCCAGGCGCCTGGGAAGTTAATATCAGTACTTTCATGGGCATTGCTGTCGATGTCAGACGCGCAATGACTTCCAGCCCATCAAGTTTCGGTATTCCAATATCCAGGATGACAATATCCGGCATATGCTCACGGGCAAGTTGCAACGCATCCACGCCATTATCTGTCTCTGCAATGACTTCGTAGCCATGACGCTCCATTAGCATACGCACCGCAAGACGAATGACAGGGTGATCATCCACGATCAGCACTTTATTCATGGGCAAGTCCAATTTTCGCTGTTCGAATTTTTAGAGCCCGCACAATAGCCTAGTCGTTTCACCCATGGCATGCCGCCCCCCTCGGCCACCCGCACCGAGAGACATTCCCTACAGACATTAACGAATAGTCTTACAAAATTTCCAAAAATACCGGCAGGGTAAAATCTTTATCAACCTGAAAACATTTCAATGCTCCGCAGTTTTTTTGTTTCTATTTACAACCAGAAACCCAAAAAACAGAATTCGTCGCAAGCGTTAAAACGAACACCGACTATTGAGCTACCCTTAAAAGCAACTGATATTTACCACTTTAAATTTCACACCACAAACATCGCACATAAAGGAACAAGAAAAAAACCACACCAGGCAACACTTAAAAATACATTTAACGCAACATCACCTAAAACATCAAGAACAGAGATACTCAGCCCACACTTAATAACGCTACTATCATACTATTCAAACCCAACATTTAAAGGAGTACCACACAAACAAAAACACCAACCACTTAGTTATTAAAAGTTAAAACCAAAAAACACTAATCAATCGAGAAAAGACAATACTTCCATGAGCAGAAAACATGAACAAACAAAAGAACAAAATCATCAATCCCATGACAGTCATTGCGATATTTGCCGCTATTTCTGAAACATCGGCCGCCGTCTCGCTGCCCTTTCTCGACAACCAGGAGCGGGAGCTTTATGTCTGGTTTCTGATCAGTTTTCCTTTTTATTTGCTTTTTCTTTTCTTCGCCACACTCAACTTCAACTACCGGTCGCTGTACGCGCCATCCGATTACGGCAAGGGAAAGCATTTTGTAGAAGTGATGGACAACGCTGAACGCGGTCAGCGGCCCGAAAACCTGAAGGACCCTCCCACCCGGATCGATATTCAGACGGGCCTCTCGGCCCTACAGCACGTTTGCATGGCCAAGCAGCTAAAAAACCTGCACATCATCGATGCGCGCTGGTTAAACAAGAAAATGGAATTCGGTGCCTGGATTGAAAAAAACCGGCACCCACAGGGAAGTCCTGCACAAGTGATCGTATTTCTCACCTGTACCGATTCGGAGGCACTACTGAAGGAAAGCGCAAGCAAGCAATCAAAACAGGCAAAGAATCGCAGCGGACCAACGCTTTGCATTGCTTACAATTTGAATTCGCACGGTCTGACGATTCTTGATCACTCTTTTTACCTGACACGTAGCAGGTAACGCTTGAAGAGCATTCAGAGAGAGGAAACAGAAGGAAGGTATTACAGATACAAAAAGAGTGCTGATAACACGATGTCCGGCAGGAAAACTCCCCCCTATTCAGAAATTGTGGCCTTGTCACCGACAAGGCCACAACTCTCGTTCCACTAAGGTCGTTCTACTACCGCTTCAAAGGTCTCAGAAAAGCTTCCGGCCTTTGTTCGCCGCAATACGCATGCGCAACGCGTTGAGCTTGATGAAGCCCGCCGCGTCGGCCTGGTTGTAGGCGCCGCCATCTTCTTCGAAGGTCGCGATGTTGGCATCGAACAACGATTCGTCGGACTTGCGACCGGTGACGATCACGTTGCCCTTGTACAGCTTCAGGCGCACAACGCCGTTCACGTGGGCCTGGGACGCGTCGATCATCTGTTGCAGCATCAGGCGCTCAGGGCTCCACCAGTAACCGGTGTAGATCAGGCTGGCGTATTTAGGCATCAGCTCGTCTTTGAGGTGAGCCACTTCGCGGTCCAGGGTGATCGATTCGATCGCACGGTGGGCGCGCAGCATGATGGTGCCGCCTGGGGTTTCATAGCAGCCACGGGACTTCATACCCACGTAACGGTTCTCAACGATGTCGAGACGGCCGATGCCGTGTTCGCCACCGATACGGTTCAGGGTCGCCAGCACGGTAGCCGGGGTCATTTCGACGCCGTCCAGTGCAACGATGTCGCCGTTGCGGTAGGTCAGTTCCAGGTATTGCGCTTTATCTGGAGCCTTCTCCGGGGAGACGGTCCATTTCCACATGTCTTCTTCGTGCTCGGTCCAGGTGTCTTCCAGCACGCCGCCTTCATAGGAGATGTGCAGCAGGTTGGCATCCATCGAGTACGGGGATTTTTTCTTGCCATGACGCTCGATCGGGATGTTGTGCTTTTCAGCATAATCCATCAGCTTTTCACGGGAGAGCAGGTCCCATTCGCGCCACGGAGCAATCACTTTCACGCCTGGCTTCAAGGCGTAGGCGCCCAGCTCGAAACGAACCTGGTCGTTGCCCTTGCCGGTGGCACCATGGGAAATGGCGTCAGCGCCGGTTTCGTTGGCGATTTCGATCAAGCGCTTGGCGATCAACGGACGAGCGATGGAAGTACCCAGCAGGTACTCGCCTTCGTAAACGGTGTTGGCGCGGAACATCGGGAAAACGAAATCGCGCACGAATTCTTCGCGCAAGTCGTCGATGTAGATCTCTTTCACGCCCATGGCCTGTGCCTTGGCGCGTGCAGGTTCGACCTCTTCGCCCTGACCCAGGTCAGCGGTGAAGGTCACGACTTCACAGTTATAAGTATCCTGCAGCCACTTGAGGATCACCGAAGTGTCCAGGCCGCCGGAATACGCCAGAACGACCTTGTTTACGTCCGCCATGCCATCACTCCACGGGGTTCTACGGAAAGCCGTCAAGTCTACCGGTCATGCAGGATAATTTACAGAGGCGCGACAGCTTATGACGACGAAGCGACAGATTATGTCGAGTGAGCGACGATAACAGCGGGTTCAGGAGGTGGACGCGGCGCTCGCCGATGCAGTGGCCTGAGGGGCCGGCTTTTCAGTGGGCGCAACGCGCGCAAGGTGCACATTGACCCGACGGTTCTTCGCCCGGTTGGCGGAATTGGTATTGGGCGCCAATGGATAACGCTCGCCGTGAAAGCGCACGGTGATCTGCGATTCCTGAATGCCGTTGGCCTTGAAGAACTCCATGACGGCCAGGGCCCGACGCCGCGACAAATCACGATTGGTCAGGCGGTTGCCGCTGTTATCGGAGTGGCCATCGAGCTCGATGTGGTTGACCGTCGGATCAGCCTTCATGAACTCCAGCATCACTTGTAATTGCGCCTTGGCCTGCGCGTCGAGATCGATACCTTCGCCGGGGAAGCCGATCTGCGATTGCTTGACCTGCTCGAAATTCTTCGGCAGCAGCTTCGCCACGCAGCCCTGATAGTCGTTAAATGCCTTGCTGAACTTGACTGGCAACAGACGCACTTCCGACACCCGGCCATCGCCCGAGTAATGTCGAACGACCGGACTGCGGCCATCCATCAGGCCACTGATCAAGCGGCCAGCCTGAACTTGCGAACTGTTGAACAACACATTGCCGCTGCCGATTCGCACAGAACCGAGGTTGATGTCGCCACGCCCCGGTTGCCAGGGTGCAGCCGCCGCCAGCAAGGTGGCGGAACCGCCGCCGATCATCGAGTTATAGGCCTTCAGACGGAACGTCGCTTGCTCACCAGCGCGACGCACGAATTCGCCCGAACCAAAATCGGTGATCGGTTGAGTCAGGCGGCACTCGAACTTGTCTCCTTCGACCGTCCACTCGATGCTCTCCAGACGGGTCTGGAAAGTAAGCGCCATCGCAGGAAGGCTGGCAAACACGCTGAGCAAGGCTAAATAACGCTGGCGCACGGGAGGCTCCACTGGCTTCTACAACAAAAAGACCGACACACAGATGTTTACGGCATACCTGTTGGATATCGGAAGCTTCCTGCAAAACTTGATAGCGAGTGCCTGGAAGAGTCTTTTCCGGTAGCATTCCCCTCAGTTTGACCCGCCTGGAATCCCCTCATGTCCGACCGCCTGACCCTGCTGCGTCCCGACGACTGGCATATTCATCTTCGCGATGGTGCTGTGTTGCCCAATACAGTCGCGGATGTCGCGCGCACCTTTGGTCGCGCCATCATCATGCCCAACCTGGTACCTCCGGTGCGGAACACCGCTGAAGCCGACGGCTATCGCCAGCGGATTCTCGCTGCACGCCCGGCTGGCAGCCGCTTCGAACCGTTGATGGTGCTGTACCTGACCGACCGCACCCAGCCCGAAGAAATTCGCGAGGCCAAGGCCTGCGGCTTCATTCACGCCGCCAAGCTGTACCCGGCCGGCGCGACCACCAACTCGGACTCTGGTGTCACCAGCATCGACAAGATTTTCCCTGCACTTGAGGCCATGGCCGAAGTCGGGATGCCCTTGCTGGTTCACGGTGAAGTCACCCGTGGCGATGTCGACGTGTTCGATCGCGAAAAATTCTTTATCGATGAGCACATGCGTCGTGTGGTCGAGCGCTTCCCGAGCCTCAAAGTGGTGTTCGAACACATCACTACCGCCGACGCCGTGCAGTTCGTCAACGAGGCTTCGGCCAATGTTGGCGCTACCATCACCGCGCATCACCTGCTGTACAACCGCAACCACATGCTGGTGGGCGGGATTCGGCCGCACTTCTATTGCCTGCCGATTCTCAAGCGCAACACCCACCAGGAAGCCCTGCTCGACGCCGCCACCAGCGGCAGCGACAAGTTCTTCCTCGGCACCGACTCGGCGCCCCATGCCCAGCACGCCAAAGAAGCCGCTTGCGGCTGTGCCGGTTGCTACACGGCTTATGCAGCGATCGAGATGTATGCCGAAGCCTTCGAACAGCGCAACGCGCTGGACAAGCTCGAAGCCTTCGCCAGCCTGAACGGCCCTCGTTTCTACGGCCTGCCGGTGAACACCGATCGCATCACCCTGGTCCGCGAAGAGTGGACCGCCCCAACCAGCCTGCCATTTGGCGAGCTGACCGTAATCCCGCTGCGCGCCGGTGAAAAACTGCGCTGGCGCCTGCTGGAGGAACACGCGTGAGTGAAGACCATTTCGACGACGAACAGGACGGTCAAGGCGGCGGAGGTGGTTCGCGCCACCCGATGGCTGAGCGCTTCCGTGGATACCTGCCAGTCGTTGTCGACGTTGAAACCGGTGGTTTCAACTCTGCCACTGACGCCTTGCTGGAAATTGCCGCAACCACCATTGGCATGGACGAAAAAGGGTTTGTGTACGCCGACCACACCTACTTCTTTCGCGTAGAGCCTTTTGAAGGCGCGAACATCGAAGCGGCCGCTCTGGAATTTACCGGGATCAAACTCGATCACCCGCTGCGCATGGCAGTGAGCGAAGAAGCAGCGCTGACCGACATCTTCCGCGGCATCCGCAAGGCACTGAAAGCCAATGGCTGCAAACGGGCAATTCTGGTCGGGCACAACAGCAGCTTCGATCTGGGTTTCCTCAACGCCGCTGTCGCGCGTCTGGACATGAAGCGCAACCCGTTTCATCCGTTCTCGAGCTTCGATACTGCGACCCTGGCCGGTCTGGCTTACGGCCAAACGGTACTGGCCAAGGCCTGTCAGGCCGCCGATATCGACTTCGACGGTCGTGAGGCCCACTCGGCTCGCTACGACACCGAGAAGACGGCCGAGCTGTTCTGCGGCATCGTCAATCGCTGGAAACAAATGGGCGGCTGGGAAGACTACAACGACTGATCGTTGGGTTTATCCCACCCATAAAAAAACCGGCCTCAACGGCCGGTTTTTTTATGCCTCAAACGTGCCTTACAGCGCAGCAGCGTTCTCGGTCAGGTAAGCCGCGACGCCTTCGGTCGAAGCGGTCATGCCTTTGTCGCCTTTTTTCCAGTTGGCAGGGCAAACTTCGCCGTGCTCTTCGTGGAATTGCAGAGCGTCAACCAGACGGATCAGCTCTTCAATGTTACGGCCCAGCGGCAGGTCGTTGATGATCTGCGAGCGGACAACGCCTTTGTCGTCGATCAGGAACGCGCCACGGAAAGCCACACCGCCTTCGGACTCAACGTCGTAGGCCTTGGCGATTTCGTGTTTCAGGTCGGCAGCCATGGTGTAGCGAACTTCGCCGATACCACCATTGTTGACCGGAGTGTTGCGCCAGGCGTTGTGGGTGAAGTGCGAGTCGATCGAAACGGCGATCACTTCAACGTTGCGTGCCTTGAAGTCAGACATGCGGTTGTCCAGAGCGATCAGCTCGGACGGGCAAACGAAGGTGAAGTCCAGTGGGTAGAAGAACACCAGGCCGTATTTGCCTTTGATGGCCGACGACAGGGTGAAGCTGTCTACGATTTCGCCATTGCCGAGTACGGCCGGTACGGTGAAGTCAGGGGCTTGTTTGCCTACGAGTACGCTCATTGGATATCTCCTGGTGTAATAACGTGAAGAACCGGGCTCGCATCAGCCTGCCACCGTCAAGCGACAGCCCTGTGACACGAACCCCTTCGCAAGGACCGACCATCATACACGGCGTTTTTGAGCTGTCCTCAACGGTTTTTCGCAGGCGGGTTAAAAATGCCGCCGCCACGGTTACTGGCAGATTGCCCTGGTGAAACCGTTCGTCAGTCACGCCCGCTTATAACGCGAAGCTTTCAGAAAGCACTTTGACAATCATTCTCGTTAACATTAAGATCCATCGCAATTGAGTCACAACCAGCGACGGTTTTCACTTATGTATGTCTGCCTCTGCACTGGCGTCACCGACGGTCAAATCCGCGAAGCAATCTATGAAGGTTGCTGCAGCTATAAGGACGTCCGTCAGGCCACCGGCGTTGCCAGCCAATGCGGTAAATGCGCCTGCCTTGCCAAGGAAGTGGTCCGCGAAACCCTGACTAAACTGCAATCGGCCCAGGCTGCAATTCCCTATCCTGTAGAGTTTACTGCCGCGTAACTACCGTATTTCAAAGAACCGGACTTGATGTCCGGTTTTTTTATACCTGAAAATCAACCGCTTACGCTCTAGACGCGGAACACAAACATTCTTATTCCGATTAATTTTCATTTAAGTTTCAATAACTTAGGTTTGACACTCTTAATTACGCGGCTCAAACTCGGCCTCATAGACAGCTAATAAAGGGCAGGACCCCATCATGAAAGGCGACATTACAGTCATCCAGCATCTCAACAAGATCCTTGCCAATGAACTGGTCGCGATCAATCAATACTTCCTGCATGCACGCATGTACGAAGATTGGGGCTTGAACAAGCTTGGCAAGCACGAATACCACGAATCCATCGACGAGATGAAGCACGCGGACAAGCTGATCAAGCGCATCCTGTTCCTTGAAGGCCTGCCGAACGTCCAGGACCTGGGCAAGCTGCAGATCGGCGAACACACCAAGGAAATGCTTGAGTGCGACCTGCGTATCGAACGCACCGGTCATGCGGATCTCAAAGTGGCTATCGCTCATTGCGAAACCGTTGGCGACTTTGGTAGCCGTGAACTGCTTGAAGATATTCTTGAATCCGAAGAAGAACATATCGACTGGCTGGAAACCCAACTGGGTCTGATCGATAAAGTCGGTCTTGAGAACTATCTGCAATCGCAGATGGGCGAAGAGTAGGAGCTGTGTAAGAGCTGTCGAGTGCAACGAGGCTGCGATCTTGGCGATGGCAGCGGCGACATCGACATAACTTATCAAGCGCAATAAAAAGCCCCGCTCCTCTTTCGAGGGCGGGGCTTTTTAGTTGCTGAGATCAAGAGATCGCAGCCTCGTTTCACTCGACAGCTCCTACAGGAGCGAATCAGGCTTCGGTCTTGTTGGCAGCAGCAGCTTCGACAGCAGCCTTGATGGTGGTTTGCAGCGAACCGTCTGCAGCCATCTCGGTCATGATGTCGCTACCGCCGACCAGCTCACCGCCAACCCACAGTTGCGGGAAGGTTGGCCAGTTGGCGTATTTTGGCAGGTTGGCGCGGATTTCCGGGTTCTGCAGGATGTCCACGTAAGCAAATTTTTCACCACACGCCATCACGGCCTGCGCGGCTTTCGCGGAGAAGCCGCATTGCGGGGCATTCGGCGAGCCTTTCATGTAAAGCAGAATGGTGTTGTTAGCAATCTGCTCTTTAATCGTTTCGATGATATCCATGGAGCACCTCGGCTGAACTTTCCGACTCAGGGGTCGGCACGGTGGCGCATTGTAACGGAAACCCGAGCACCCTGCTCGGTCTCCCCGACAGACTTGATCAAGCCGCCGCCACGGTCACTGGCACACCGTTCAACACTGCATTGCCCGACAACTCATCGAGCTGACACTCGTCGGTCAAGTCATTGGCGCTGGAACCCGGCTGACCACTGGCAATGGTCATCTGCACGCCCGGTCGCGCATGGCCCCAACCGTGCGGAAGGCTGACCACGCCTTTCATCATATCCAGACTACCGAGCACTTCAACTTCAATCACACCGACCCGCGAACTGACCCGCACTCGCTGCCCGTCGTTGAGCCCACGGCTGGCCAGGTCATCCGGGTGCATCAGCAATTGATGGCGCGGTTTGCCCTTCACCAGACGATGATAGTTGTGCATCCACGAGTTGTTGCTGCGCACATGACGGCGGCCGATCATCAACAACTCATCGGCCGCTGGTGCTTGCAAGGCTGCAAAACGCGCCAGGTCGGCAAGGATCGCTGGCGGCGCAGCCTGGACGCGCTGGTTGGCGGTTTTCAGGCGTGGCGCCAGGTTGGATTTCAGCGCCCCGAGATCGACACCATGCGGGTGATCGAACAAGGTCGCCAGCGACAATTTCTGTTCCGAAGCATCGCCATACAACCCCATCCGCAAGCCACGGTCGATCATCTGCGCTGGTGGGATCGTCGGTTTCAGCTCCTTGCCGGTCTTCGCAGCAAAGGCCTTGGCCAGCCCTACGAAGATTTCCCAGTCATGCAACGCACCTTCAGGCTTGGCCAGGATCGCGCGATTGAACCGGCTGACGTTACGCACCGCAAACATATTGAAAGTCGTGTCGTAATGATCGTTTTCCAGGGCCGATGTGGACGGTAGGATCAGGTCGGCATAACGCGTGGTTTCATTGATGTACAGGTCGATGCTGACCATGAACTCCAACCCATCCAGCGCCTGTTCCAGTTGTCGGCCATTGGGCGTCGACAGCACCGGATTACCCGCCACGGTAATCAGCGCGCGGACCTGCCCTTCCCCTTCGGTAAGCATCTCTTCGGCCAGTGCCGAGACCGGCAGTTCTCCACCATATTCAGGACGCCCGGAGACCCGGCTCTGCCACAGATTGAAATGCCCACCGGAGGTGGACGCCACCAGGTCCACCGCAGGTTCGGTGCACAACGCCCCTCCAACGCGATCAAGATTACCGGTGACCAGATTGATCAGTTGCACAACCCAATGACACAAGGTGCCGAACGCCTGGGTCGAGACACCCATGCGGCCGTAACAGACCGCTGTCGGCGCCGCCGCAAAGTCCCGCGCCAGTTGGCGGATCTGTTCGGCGGGCACCGCGCACAGTGGGCTCATGGCCTCGGCGGTGAAATTCGCGACCGCCTCCCGCACCTCATTCAGACCGTCCACCGGCAAATGACTGTCGCGGGTCAGACCTTCAGCGAACAAGGTATTGAGCAGTCCGAACAACAACGCGGCATCGCCACCGGGGCGCACGAATAGATGCTGGTCGGCAATCGCCGCGGTTTCGCTGCGGCGCGGATCGACCACCACCACTTTGCCGCCGCGGGCCTGAATCGCCTTCAAGCGCTTCTCCACATCCGGCACGGTCATGATGCTGCCGTTGGAGGCCAGCGGATTGCCGCCGAGGATCAGCATGAAATCGGTGTGATCGATGTCCGGGATCGGCAACAGCAAACCGTGGCCGTACATCAAATGGCTGGTCAGGTGATGGGGCAACTGGTCGACTGAGGTCGCGGAAAACCGGTTGCGGGTTTTCAACAGGCCGAGAAAGTAATTGCTGTGGGTCATCAACCCATAGTTGTGCACGCTGGGGTTGCCTTGATAGACCGCCACCGAGTTCTGTCCGTGACGCTCCTGAATCGCCGCCAGACGTTCGGCTACAAGGTTGAAGGCGTCTTCCCACTCGATGGGTTGCCATTCACTGCCGACACGTAGCATCGGCTGACGCAAACGATCCGGATCGCTCTGAATATCTTGCAGGGCGACGGCCTTGGGGCAGATGTGCCCGCGGCTGAATGTATCCTGAGCGTCCCCCTTGATCGAAGTGATCTGCACCGCGCCTTCGACCTCGGTGGTTTCGATGGTCAGGCCGCAAATGGCTTCACACAGGTGGCACGCACGGTGATGGAGAGTCTTGGTCATGGCCAGTCTCTGTCTTGTTCTGGGCGGGCAATATCGGCCGCGGGAACAAAACTATGGCGCCAGACCCACGACTGCGCCAGCGACGTTCGTCTTGTGAATTGGCGACCATCAGGCCAGCCGATGACCGTTGGGGGATCAGTTCGGCGGCGGTCTCGGCGGCGCCTGCAACTGGATCTCCTGGATGGTTTCGATCTGCTCTTGAGCGAGATGAACACCGGTGAGTTCGCCGATCAGCCGCCAGTGTTCGTCGAGCCCGGTGCTGATGGTTGCCATGCGGTCGATCATTCGCCGGCCGGCGGCCTTGGTCACTTCGTCTTCACTGCGCATCAACTCGAAGGACATCGAGGTCATGGACGCGGTGAGGTGGGTTAGCGAGCGAGCCGTGAGGCCGAGTAATTCCATTAACTGTCGTTCTTTCGATTCCATTCCGAAGGCTTCCTGCGTCGTTCGTGCGTTAGTTATAACCCGCCACTTTGCTTTAGCAAATGTTTCAGACCAGACACATCCCTCAATCCTGCGTACAAATGTTTCGAATGACAGGTCAGAAACCGACCGTTGCTACGCCTTCCCCGCCCCGTTTGATTGCAAAGCCCCGTGACCCCAGTGTACAAATGACGGGCTGCTGTCAGGAAACAGGCTTCAAAAGCGCTACTGCGGTCATCCCGTAGCCCCTCTGAAATCCCCTAAAAACCGTAGCCCTATTGGTAAGACGCGACATTTAATTATAAGATCGCGCCTTCCCCTATTTCGTCGCCCCGTGCGGCTTACGCCGCAGGTCTCGCCCGTTTTTCAGTTAAACAAGGCTTTGAGTATCTGCGGTCTGTTGCAAAAAGGTAGTCAATGATGAGCGCAAGGCACTTTCTCTCCCTGATGGATTGCACGCCCGAAGAGCTGGTCAGCGTGATCCGTCGAGGCGTTGAGCTCAAAGACCTGCGTAACCGCGGCGTACTGTTCGAGCCTCTGAAAAACCGCGTGCTCGGGATGATTTTCGAGAAGTCCTCGACCCGCACCCGTATTTCGTTCGAAGCCGGCATGATCCAGCTCGGTGGCCAGGCGATCTTCCTGTCGCCGCGCGACACCCAACTGGGCCGTGGCGAGCCGATCGGCGACTGCGCGATCGTCATGTCGAGCATGCTCGACGCCGTGATGATCCGTACCTTTGCCCACAGCACCCTGACCGAATTCGCCGCCAACTCCCGCGTGCCCGTGATCAACGGCCTGTCCGATGACCTGCACCCGTGCCAGTTGCTGGCCGACATGCAGACGTTCCTCGAACACCGCGGTTCGATCCAGGGCAAAACGGTGGCCTGGATCGGCGACGGCAACAACATGTGCAACAGCTATATAGAAGCGGCGATCCAGTTCGACTTCCAGTTGCGCATCGCTTGCCCGGAAGGCTTTGAACCCAACCCTGAATTCGTGGCCAAGGCCGGTGATCGGGTCACCATCGTCCGCGATCCGAAGGATGCCGTACGCGGCGCCCACCTGGTCAGCACCGACGTCTGGACCTCCATGGGCCAGGAAGAGGAAACCGCCAAGCGCCTGAAACTGTTCGCGCCGTTCCAGGTCAACCGCGCCCTGCTCGACCTGGCGGCACCGGACGTGCTGTTCATGCACTGCCTGCCGGCCCACCGTGGCGAAGAGATCAGCGTCGACTTGCTCGATGACCAGCGCTCCGTCGCGTGGGATCAAGCCGAAAACCGTCTTCACGCACAAAAGGCCTTGCTCGAGTTTCTCGTCGAACCGGCGTACCACCACGCATGAGCCATCCATTACTGCTGAACCTGCGCAACCTCGCCTGCGGCTATCAAGACCAGCGCGTCGTGCAGAACCTCAACCTGCATTTGAATGCCGGCGACATCGGGTGCCTGCTGGGCTCTTCGGGTTGCGGCAAAACCACCACGCTGCGGGCGATTGCCGGTTTCGAACCGGTACACGAAGGTGAAATCCAGTTGGCGGGCGAGACGATCTCCCGCGCCGGCTTCACCCTCGCTCCGGAGAAACGCCGGATCGGCATGGTGTTCCAGGATTACGCACTGTTTCCGCATTTGAGCGTGGCCGAGAACATCGCCTTCGGGATCCGCAAGCATCCGCAAAAGGATCGCGTCACCGAAGAATTGCTGGAACTGGTCAATCTGAAAAACCTCGGCAAGCGCTTCCCGCATGAGCTGTCCGGAGGTCAACAGCAGCGCGTCGCACTGGCCCGTGCCCTGGCGCCGGAACCGCAATTGCTGCTGCTCGACGAACCCTTTTCCAACCTTGATGGCGAGCTGCGACGCAAGCTCAGCCATGAGGTGCGCGATATCCTCAAGGCCCGTGGTACCAGCGCGATTCTGGTGACCCATGACCAGGAAGAAGCCTTCGCGGTGAGCGATCATGTGGGGGTTTTCAAGGAAGGTCGTCTGGAGCAGTGGGATACGCCCTACAACCTGTATCACGAACCGCTGACGCCCTATGTGGCCAGTTTCATAGGCCAGGGTTATTTCATTCGCGGTCAGTTGAGCAGCCCCGAATCAGTGCAGACCGAACTGGGTGAGTTACGCGGTAATCGTGCGTACACCTGGCCGGTTGGCGGTGCGGTGGATGTATTGCTGCGTCCGGACGATATCGTTTATGCACCGGACAGCACGTTGAAGGCCCGGATTATCGGCAAGTCTTTCCAGGGTGCGTCCACCTTGTATCGCTTGCAGTTACCGACCGGCGCGCAGCTGGAGTCAATTTTCCCGAGCCATGCCGATCATCAGGTGGGAGCAGAGGTCGGCATTCGTGTCGCGGCTGAACACCTGGTGCTGTTTCAGGCGTCGGGCAGTACGGCGGCGCAGATTCCGACAGTAGAGTCCGGTGTTCGGCGCTACAGCACTGCTAGCTGATACACACGGATAAATGTGGGAGCGAGCCTGCTCGCGAAGGCGGTGTATCAGTCGACACCCTCGTTAACTGACACGCAGCCTTCGCGAGCAGGCTCGCTCCCACAATAGGTTTCGGTTAACCCAGCATTAGCGTTCCGCTTGCAACGAGCGTCGCATTCCCGCCGATTTTCACCCGATCCCGTTCCAGCCGACAGAACAACTCCCCGCCTCGAGCCGAATGCTGATAAGCCGTCAGGCTCGACTTGCCCAAACGTTTCGACCAGTACGGAATCAGGCTGCAATGGGTGGAACCGGTCACCGGGTCTTCGTTGATGCCGATCGCCGGCGCGAAGTAGCGGGAAACAAAATCATGCTTGTTGCCCCTGGCCGTGACAATTGCCCCCGGCCACGGCAGTTTCGCCAGTGCCGCCATGTCCGGCTGACATTCGAGCACCGCCTGCTCGGATTCCAGCACCACGAACAACTCGTTCGACCCCAGCACATCAACCGCTTCCACACCCAGCGCGCGCTCGACATCCAGGGTCACGCCCACTTCCGACGGAATGAGCGCCGGAAAATCCAGCCACAAGCGCTCACCCTCACGGCTCACGCTCAGCGGGCCGGACTTACAGATGAAGTCCAGCCGCTCGACCGGTTCTTTATAGATTTCAAACAGAACGTAAGCGCTGGCCAGGGTCGCATGACCGCACAACGGCACTTCGGTGGCCGGGGTAAACCAGCGGATGTGCCAGCCCTGCCCTTCGCGCACCACGAAAGCGGTTTCGGCGAGGTTGTGCTCGGCGGCGATCTTCTGCATCAACTCATCGGCAAGCCAGGCATCGAGGCGATAGACCATCGCCGGGTTGCCACTGAACGGCCGATCACTGAACGCATCGACCTGATGAAACTCAAGCTGCATAACCTTCTCCCTTTGTCAGGCCACCGAGCATGAAGCTGCCGACAACGCGGCACCAGTGACAGAGCCCGTCAATTTGCACCATACAGCGCCGGGCTGATAGTCCGCGTCAGGCACGGCCGATATCAGCGAACTTTGCCTGGGTATGTTCGGCCAGCACCGCGGGTGCCAATTCGACTTCCAGCCCTCGCCGCCCCGCACTGACAAAAATGCTGGCGAAGGGCTGAGCTGAATTATCGATAAAGGTGCGCAAGCGCTTTTTCTGTCCCAGCGGACTGATGCCGCCCAAGAGGTAACCGGTGGATCGCTGCGCAGCGGCAGGATCGGCCATTTCGACTTTTTTCACACCCGCAGCATGCGCCAGGCCCTTTAAGTCCAGACTTCCGACGACCGGCACCACGGCCACCAGCAATTCACCTTTCTCGCTGGCCGCCAGCAAGGTCTTGAACACCTGCGCCGGATCCAGCCCCAGCTTCTCCGCGGCCTCCAGCCCATAGGACGCTGCCTTCGGATCATGTTCGTAACTGTGCACGCGATGTTCGGCACGAACTTTTTTCAACAAATCCAATGCGGGGGTCATGACAGCTCCAGACTGGGCGACAGTAGAAAAATACTGCGCTGGATTCTAGGTCATTGATCAATAAAAGGCTCTATTGCGGCGCTATTTCAAAGGCTTGGCGACGCCTTATGCCGTTCGTCCACCTTCGGCCTGCCGCGTGAACGATGCGGTCATTCATGTGACTAATAGTTCGATTGTGACTGATGGTTCACTTTCGACCTTTGACATCAGCGTTTCTTGTCTATATTTTTTCGAATCTGAATACTGTACGAATGTTCCTATCGCAGCACCCAGCAGTAGGCCGAGAACAGGATGGGGATCCTGCCTCGGTGAAAATCGCGCTTTTGACCATGATGCAAAAGCGCCAGACAACAACAAAAACGAGGTTTTCAATGACAACTGCTTTACAACAACCGTCGCTCTCAAGCCAATGCATGGCAGAATTCCTGGGCACCGCGCTGCTGATCTTTTTTGGTACAGGCTGTGTTGCCGCGCTCAAGGTCGCGGGTGCCAGCTTCGGCCTTTGGGAAATCAGCATCATCTGGGGGATCGGCGTGAGCATGGCGATCTACCTGACCGCCGGGGTTTCCGGGGCTCATCTCAATCCCGCCGTCAGCATTGCCCTGAGCATTTTCGCTGACTTCGAAAAGCGCAAACTGCCTTTCTATATTCTCGCCCAGATCGCTGGGGCCTTCTGTGGAGCGTTGTTGGTTTACACGCTGTACAGCAATTTATTCTTCGATTACGAACAAACTCACCATATGGTTCGTGGTACTCAGGCCAGCCTTGAATTGGCATCGGTGTTTTCCACCTTCCCCAACCCGGTCTTGTCCACGGCACAAGCCTTTCTGGTTGAAGTGATCATCACCGCCATCCTGATGGGCGTGATCATGTCCCTGACTGACGACAACAATGGCTTGCCAAAGGGGCCGCTCGCTCCGCTGCTGATCGGCCTGCTGATTGCCGTGATTGGGAGCTCGATGGGTCCGCTGACCGGTTTTGCGATGAACCCCGCGCGCGACTTCGGTCCTAAACTGATGACTTTCTTCGCTGGCTGGGGTGAAATTTCCTTCACCGGCGGGCGCGATATCCCGTATTTCCTGATTCCGATTTTTGCACCGATTGTCGGTGCCTGCCTCGGTGCTGCAGCTTATCGCGGGCTGATTGCCCGTCATCTGCCCAGCGCCCTACCTGCTACAAAGGACGCAGCACCGGCCATTGACGGCAAACCAAGAACTTCTTGATACCGTTGGCGTGTGATCCTGCCCCTAAGATCGCTCGCCGGACCTCACTCCCTTTTTTCGTCCAAGGCAATCGACATGACCGACACTCAGAATAAGAACTACATCATTGCCCTCGATCAGGGTACGACCAGCTCCCGCGCGATCATTTTCGACCGCGACGCGAACGTGGTTTGCACCGCCCAGCGCGAATTCGCACAGCATTACCCGCAAGCCGGCTGGGTTGAACATGACCCGATGGAAATCTTCGCCACTCAGAGCGCCGTGATGGTCGAGGCCCTGGCTCAAGCCGGCCTGCATCACGACCAGGTCGCCGCCATCGGCATCACCAACCAGCGCGAAACCACCGTGGTCTGGGACAAGACCACCGGCCGCCCGATCTACAACGCGATCGTCTGGCAGTGCCGCCGCAGCACCGAGATCTGCCAGCAACTCAAGCGCGACGGTCACGAGCAATACATCAGCGACACCACCGGCTTGGTCACCGACCCGTACTTCTCCGGCACCAAGCTCAAATGGATCCTCGACAACGTCGAAGGCAGCCGCGAACGTGCGCGCAATGGCGAACTGTTGTTCGGCACCATCGACAGCTGGCTGATCTGGAAATTTACCGGCGGCAAGGTGCACGTCACCGACTACACCAACGCCTCGCGCACCATGCTCTTCAACATCCACACACTGGAGTGGGACGCGAAGATGCTGGAGGTGCTGGATATTCCGCGCGAGATGCTGCCGGAAGTTAAATCCTCGTCCGAAATCTACGGCCACACCAAAAGCGGCATCGCCATCGGCGGCATCGCGGGTGACCAGCAAGCGGCCCTGTTCGGCCAGATGTGCGTCGAACCAGGCCAGGCGAAAAACACCTACGGCACCGGCTGCTTCCTGCTGATGAACACCGGCGACAAAGCGGTGAAATCCAAGCACGGCATGTTGACCACCATCGCTTGCGGCCCTCGCGGCGAAGTGGCTTACGCGCTGGAAGGTGCCGTGTTCAACGGTGGTTCCACCGTTCAATGGCTGCGTGATGAACTGAAAATCATCAACGACGCCCACGACACCGAATACTTCGCCAACAAGGTCAAGGACAGCAACGGCGTGTACCTGGTACCCGCCTTCACCGGTCTGGGCGCTCCGTACTGGGACCCGTATGCCCGTGGCGCACTGTTCGGTTTGACTCGCGGCGTACGCGTGGATCACATCATTCGTGCAGCCCTGGAGTCGATTGCCTACCAGACCCGCGACGTTCTCGACGCCATGCAACAGGACTCCGGCGAACGCTTGAAATCCCTGCGTGTAGACGGCGGCGCAGTCGCGAACAACTTCCTGATGCAGTTCCAGGCCGACATCCTCGGCACTCAGGTCGAACGTCCGCAAATGCGCGAAACCACCGCACTGGGCGCGGCTTACCTGGCCGGTCTGGCGTGTGGCTTCTGGGGCAGCCTGGACGAGTTGCGTGGCAAGGCTGTGATCGAGCGCGAATTCGAACCGACCCTGGACGAAACCGCGAAGGAAAAGCTCTACGCCGGCTGGAAAAAAGCCGTCAGCCGCACCCGCGACTGGGAACCGCATGAAGGCGCTGAATAAGCCAAGCTGAGTACTCGTATCTGTATGTAACTGGTAGGGAGCAGATTCCTGCGGCATCATGGGCAAATTTTGCACGGCAGCCCAAAGGAAGCCCCATGAATCTGCCTCCCCGTCAGCAGCAAATCCTCGAACTGGTCCGCGAACGCGGCTATGTCAGCATCGAGGAAATGGCTACGCTGTTCGTCGTTACACCGCAAACCATCCGCCGCGATATCAATCAGCTCGCGGAAGCTAATTTGTTGCGTCGCTACCACGGCGGCGCAGCTTACGATTCCAGCGTCGAAAACACCGCCTATGCCATGCGTGCGGATCAGATGCGCGATGAAAAGCAGCGTATCGGTGAAGCCATTGCGGCTCAGATCCCGGATCACGCCTCGCTGTTCATCAATATCGGTACCACCACCGAATCCATCGCCCGGGCGTTGCTCAATCACAATCACCTGAAGATCATCACCAACAACCTGCATGTAGCCTCGATGCTCAGCGCCAAGGACGACTTCGACGTTCTGCTGACCGGTGGCAATGTGCGGCGTGACGGTGGCGTGGTCGGTCAGGCCAGTGTCGACTTCATTAACCAGTTCAAGGTTGATTTCGCCTTGGTCGGCATCAGCGGTATCGATGAAGACGGTAGCCTGCTGGACTTCGACTATCAGGAAGTTCGGGTGTCCCAGGCGATCATCGCCAATGCCCGAAAGGTCATCCTCGCGGCGGACTCCAGCAAATTCGGGCGCAACGCCATGATTCGTCTGGGGCCGATCAGTTTGATTGATTGCCTGGTGACCGATCAGCAACCTGTGCCGGCGTTGGCGCAGTTGTTGAGTCAGCACAAGATTCGGCTCGAAGTCGTTTAAGGCTTTCAGCCTCTAAAGATCGCAGCCTTCGGCAGCTCCTGCAGGTTCACTCACCCCTGTAGGAGCTGCCGAAGGCTGCGATCTTTTGCTTTTAATGTTCGAAAATTTTCCTTTCACGGCCCTTCGATCAGTATTTTCAATCGAAGTTAACTGGCTGTGGGCGACTTTATGGGCTACCATTTTCGCAAATGAACATTAATGTTCGAAATCCAATACCGAAAATCATAAAAGCCCGAGGCCAGCCGATGCCCACTTCTACCTTGCCTACGCCCCCTCTCGCTGAGATCTACGATATCGCCGTCATCGGTGGCGGGATCAACGGCGCGGGGATCGCAGCGGATGCCGCCGGTCGCGGTCTTTCGGTGTTTCTTTGCGAAAAGGACGACCTGGCCAGCCACACCTCGTCAGCCAGTAGCAAGCTGATCCACGGTGGCCTGCGCTACCTTGAACATTACGAATTCCGCTTGGTGCGCGAAGCCCTGGCCGAACGCGAAGTGCTGCTGGCCAACGCCCCGCACATCGTCAAGCAGATGCGCTTCGTGCTGCCGCACCGTCCGCACCTGCGTCCGGCCTGGATGATCCGCGCCGGTCTGTTCCTTTATGACCACCTCGGCAAGCGGGAAAAACTCGAAGGCTCCAAAAGCGTGAAGTTCGGCCCGGACAGCCCGCTGAAAAGCGAAATCACCAAAGGCTTCGAATACTCCGATTGCTGGGTAGACGATGCTCGTCTGGTGGTGCTGAACGCCATGGCCGCCCGCGAAAAAGGCGCCCACGTTCACACCCAGACTCGCTGCGTCAGCGCCCGTCGCACCAAGGGAATGTGGCATCTGCATCTGGAACGCGCCGATGGCAGTCTGTTTTCGATCCGCGCCAAGGCGTTGGTGAACGCTGCCGGTCCATGGGTCGCCAAGTTCATTCGTGACGACCTGAAGATGGAATCGCCGTACGGCATCCGCCTGATTCAGGGCAGCCACCTGATCGTTCCAAAACTGTACGAAGGCGAACACGCGCACATTCTGCAAAACGAAGATCAGCGCATCGTGTTCACCATTCCGTACCTGAACCACTTCACCCTGATCGGCACCACCGACCGCGAGTACACCGGCGATCCGGCTGCAGTTGCGATCACTGAAGGCGAAACCGATTACCTGTTGAAAGTGGTCAACTCCCATTTCAAGAAACGCATCAGCCGCGACGATATCCTGCACAGCTATTCCGGTGTTCGCCCACTGTGCAACGACGAATCCGACAACCCGTCGGCCGTCACCCGTGACTACACCCTGGCGCTGTCGGGCACTGGCGAAGAAGCGCCACTGTTGTCGGTATTCGGCGGCAAGCTGACCACCTACCGCAAACTGGCCGAGTCGGCACTGGCGCAACTGGCTCCTTACTTCAAGCACATCAAGCCAAGCTGGACCGCCAGCGCTACCCTGCCGGGCGGTGAAGACATGACCACCCCGCAAGCCTTGTGCGCCTTGATCCGTGACAAGTTCGACTGGGTGCCGACCGAAATCGCCCGCCGCTGGGCCACCACCTACGGCAGCCGCACCTGGCGCATGCTGGAAGGCGTGCAGAATCTCGGCGATATGGGCGAACACATCGGCGGCGGGCTCTACACCCGTGAAGTCGATTACCTGTGCAGCGAAGAATGGGCAACCACCGCGCACGACATCCTGTGGCGCCGCAGCAAGCTGGGGCTGTTCACCACCCCGGATGAGCAGCAGAAATTGGCGGATTACCTGAGCAAGGTCGAGCAGAACCGCAGCAAGATCGAAGCGGCCTGATCGGGAATCCGGTTAAACCAAAGCCCCTGAATCTCACGATTCAGGGGCTTTTTTGTGGGAACTTACTGCGCCAGATGCAGCAATAGGAAATCGATGAACGCCCTCGATTTGTGGGGCAAATGCGGGCTGTTGGGAAACACCACGCTGACGGACTGCGAGGGCAGCGAATAGTCGGGCAACAACCGGATCAGCCGCTCGCTGGCGATGTCGTCCTTGACCACCCAGGCGGGCAGCACCGAGACGCCTAGCGACGACAACGTCATGGAACGGATGGCCGTGGAAGAATTGGATTCAAACTGATTGATCCCGTTGATCTCGACAGCCCCCAATTGCGGATGGCGCAACGACCACTGGGTCGGTGCCTGCAGGTTGCTGTTGGCGATCCACGGCACCGAATTCAGGTCCTGAGGATTCTGCACCGGGTGACGTGCAAGAAACGTCTCGGTAGCCACCAGGACAATTTCATAATCCGCCAGTTTACGGCTCTTGAAAGCCGAGTCCGCCAAGTTGCCTAAACGGATAACCAGGTCTAACTTTTCCGCCACCAGATCATTGAGTGACGAATTGAAGTTATAACAGAGTTTTATTTCCGGATAGCGCTCTATAAATTGCGGTATCAACGGAAGAATATAGGCCTCGCCGTATTCACTGGTGGAACTGAAGCGCAACTTGCCGGACACCCGATTATGCCCTTTTAATACATTATCGAAGGCATTATCGATGTCCGCGACAATACCTTTGAATTCTTCATAAAAGTCCTGACCGATTTCGGTGAGGGATATATTTCGGGTATTTCGAATCAACAACGTCGCTGACAGCACGTCCTCCAGCGCCTTGACATGCAGGCTGGCCATGGCTTTGCTGATGCTCAGGTAATTGGCAGCCTTGGTGTAAGAACCAAAATCGACCACGGCCAGGAATGTCTGGACCCGATTAAGATGAGTGTGCATAGCAATATGGTTCACTGTTAAATCCCGTCAAACATTGTTTCAAGGATAGTCGTATCGACAGTTCAAGTCCACCGCCCCTATGCTTTGCGACAAAGGGGAAACAACATGACCTATCGCTACAAAGTTGCGCTGATATTTCTGATCGGTTTTTTTATAGACTGCATTAACATCTTTATGTCGGCGGTCGCATTACCGAGTATATCGGCGGCGCTACACGTTAGTACTTCAGACGTTGCCTGGGTGGCTAACGCTAATATTCTCGGGCTGACGCTGATTATCCCGGTCAGCACCTGGCTGGCCGGTCGTTTTGGCAGCCGGGAAATCCTCACCGCCTCGATGATCGTGTTCACAGGCTCCGTGTGGATGAGTGGGCTGGCCAACAGTTTCAACGAACTGGTGATCTGGCGCTTCGTCCAGGGGGTTGGCGGCGGACTGTTGATTCCTGTCGGCCAGGCGCTGACGTTCAACCTGTTCAAGGGCGAGCAGCGGGCGAAAATATCCACATTGGTCATGGCCGTTGCCCTGATAGCGCCCGCCATTTCACCAACCATCGGCGGTGTCATCGTCGACAGCAGCTCCTGGCGCTGGGTGTTCTACAGCAACATCCCGTTTTCGCTGATCGCGGCATTGCTGTCCTGGTTCTGGATCAACGAAGCGCGCCCGACGAGTTTGCCCAGGCCCGACATCAAGGGCTTGCTACTGGTCAGCGCGGCGCTCGGCAGCCTGCTGATGGGCATGTCGTTGTATGGCGGCGACGCTCCGGCATGGGTAGCCGCCCTCTTCGTCATGGCCGGCGTTGCTTTCGTCGTGCTGTACGGGCTGCACTACCGCACGTGCAAAAACCCGATCATTGAACTGAGCCTGCTCAAAAGCAAAAAACTCAGCACCTCCATCTTTATCTATTACGCGATTCCCGGTGTGTTCACGGGGGTCAACTTGATGAGCATCTTTTTCCTGCAAAACACCCTGCACTTCAGCGCCCGACTGACAGGGATGTTCATGATCCTGTACGCCATCGGCGCGTTCATCGCGATGCTGATCTGTGGCCGGGTCTATAACCGGATGGGCGCGAAGCGGCTGTTTGCCCTCGGCATGCTCTTGCACAGCGCCGGCATCGCCACCCTGTTACTGGTGAACGATCCCTCAGACTTTTTGGTGATTGTCATCGCCTACAGCTTGATGGGGATCGGCGGCGGCATCGGTGCCAACACAGCACAAACCACGTCGCTGATGGACTTCGAGGGTAATGACACCCACAAGGCCAGCGTCATCTGGAACATCAACCGACAGATGTCATTCAGCATCGGTGCCGCCCTCTTCCTGATGGTTTTCAACCTGCTCTTGAAGCATTTCGATACCACCCAGGCCTACCACGTGACCTTTGCAATCGCCGCGCTGGTGGGCCTGTTCCCACTCTTTCAACTGAGTCAGTTGAACACTCAAAAGGACTGTCATGCACAACAAAATAGTTGAACAGGCGCACCACAGCATTCATCACGTTCACGAGCTGATACACACCCTGTTCACCGACGCAAACGGTAAGGGGCAGGCGGCGCTTGAACCGCTGATGTCGGCCTTTGCCGAGCACTTCACCATGGTCACCACCTCGGCCGCCATTGTCAGCCGGGCGACGGTCGAACAGATGTTCAAAGGTGCAGTCGGCGCCAAGCCAGGCCTGGAGATCGTCATCAGCGACCTGCAGACGGTCTGGCAGGAAGGCAACAGCGTGGCGATCCGCTACAAGGAAACCCATCGTCTAAACCAAAGCGAGAGCTCACGGGTTTCGGTGGCAATCATTGGCATCCATCACCACAACGCCCAGTGGATTTACCTGCATGAAACGCCGCTAAGCCAGGGAGGCTGATTGTCATATGAACGGCATGATCACTGGCTCTTCTATTATCTGGCCGAAAGGACGTTAGCGACCCCAAACACCATTCGGTTTTCCGAACGCGACCTGTCAGTCGATTCGGTTACCCGGATTCTCCAACGTCAAAAACTGCGCCATAAATATTTAATCACCTTATAAATCAATAAGTTGATCTGTTCAGCCTGGCCTGGCACGAGTCATGCTCTACACTCTTGGACGAATGTCCGCTGAGCCAACCCTTCAGGAGCCGGCAAGCATTCGAAGCACAAAAAAGGGCCGATGAACTGGCTCCATATAAAAACAATGTCGAGGAAAATTTGATGCGCATCGTTCCCCATCTCCTGGGCGCAGCCATTGCTGCCGCTCTGATCAGCACTCCAGTTTTCGCCGCCGAACTCACCGGCACCCTGAAGAAGATCAAAGAGTCCGGCGTTATCACCCTCGGGCATCGTGACGCTTCCATTCCGTTTTCCTACATCGCGGACGCTTCCGGCAAACCGGTTGGCTACTCCCACGATATCCAGCTGAAAATCGTCGAAGCCATCAAGAAAGACCTGGACATGCCCAACCTCCAGGTCAAATACAACCTCGTGACTTCGCAAACCCGTATCCCGCTGGTGCAGAACGGCACCGTGGACGTCGAGTGCGGCTCCACCACCAACAACGTCGAGCGTCAGCAGCAAGTTGACTTCTCCGTCGGCATTTTCGAAATCGGCACCAAGCTGCTGTCCAAGAAAGATTCGCCTTACAAAGACTTCCCGGACCTGAAAGGCAAGAACGTCGTGACCACCGCCGGCACCACGTCCGAGCGCATCCTCAAGTCGATGAACGCCGACAAGCAGATGGGCATGAACGTTATCTCCGCCAAAGACCACGGCGAATCCTTCAACATGCTGGAAAGCGGCCGCGCCGTTGCTTTCATGATGGACGACGCCTTGCTGGCAGGTGAAATGGCCAAGGCCAAGAAGCCAACCGATTGGGCCGTGACCGGTACTGCACAGTCCTACGAAATCTACGGCTGCATGGTCCGCAAGGGCGACGCGCCGTTCAAGAAGGCCGTGGATGACGCGATCGTTGCGACCTACAAGTCCGGCGAAATCAACAAGATCTACGAAAAATGGTTCATGCAGCCAATCCCGCCAAAAAACCTGAACCTGATGTTCCCTATGAGCGACGAGCTCAAGGCCCTGATCGCCAATCCAACCGATAAAGCGGCTGACGACAAGAAATCCTGATTTCTGACTAACCTTATCTCCTGACAGGGCTCTGCCCTTTCAGGGGATAGTCACTCCCTGCTGGCATTTTTGGAAACACTCGAACCGGTGGCTGTCGAGCCGCTCGTGTGTGCCTGATCTTCAATCGGGCGGGAACGGAGCTTCCCCAGGCGGGCACTTGTACATCGATCGATCTGAGGGGAGACCCTAATGAATTACAACTGGGACTGGGGCGTATTCTTCAAGTCCACCGGCGTGGGCAGCGAGACATATCTCGACTGGTACGTCTCCGGTTTGGGCTGGACCATCGCCATCGCCGTCGTGGCCTGGATCGTTGCCCTGCTGCTGGGCTCGATGCTGGGCGTCATGCGCACCGTGCCGAACCGCATCGTATCGGGCATCGCGACCTGTTACGTCGAACTCTTCCGTAATGTGCCACTGCTGGTTCAGCTGTTCATCTGGTACTTCCTGGTGCCCGATCTGCTGCCTCAGAACCTGCAAGACTGGTACAAGCAGGACCTGAACCCGACCACTTCGGCCTACCTGAGCGTCGTCGTCTGCCTGGGCCTGTTCACCGCCGCTCGTGTTTGCGAACAGGTGCGCACCGGTATTCAGGCGCTGCCTCGCGGCCAGGAAGCCGCCGCTCGCGCCATGGGCTTCAAGCTGCCGCAGATCTACTGGAACGTGCTGCTGCCCCAGGCTTACCGGATCATCATTCCGCCGCTCACCTCGGAATTCCTGAACGTGTTCAAGAACTCTTCCGTCGCGTCGCTGATCGGCCTGATGGAGTTGCTCGCACAGACCAAACAGACCGCCGAGTTCTCCGCCAACCTGTTCGAAGCCTTCACCCTGGCAACGCTGATTTACTTCACGCTGAACATGGGCCTGATGCTGCTGATGCGCATGGTCGAGAAGAAAGTGGCCGTACCGGGCCTGATCTCCGTAGGGGGTAAATGATGGAATTCGACTTCTCGGGCATCATCCCGTCCCTGCCGGGTTTGTGGAACGGCATGGTCATGACCCTGCAACTGATGGCGCTGGGCGTCGTCGGCGGGATCATCCTCGGCACGATCCTGGCGCTGATGCGCCTGTCCCACAGCAAATTGCTGTCGAACATTGCCGGCGCCTACGTTAACTACTTCCGCTCGATTCCGCTGCTGCTGGTGATCACCTGGTTCTACCTGGCGGTGCCGTTCGTACTGCGCTGGATCACCGGCGAAGACACCCCGATCGGCGCATTCGCCTCGTGCATCGTGGCGTTCATGATGTTCGAAGCGGCGTACTTCTGCGAAATCGTCCGGGCCGGCGTCCAGTCGATTTCCAAGGGTCAGATGGGTGCTGCCCAAGCCCTGGGCATGACGTATGGCCAGATGATGCGTTTGATCATCCTGCCGCAAGCGTTCCGCAAGATGACCCCGCTGCTGCTGCAACAAAGCATCATCCTGTTTCAGGACACCTCGCTGGTCTACGCGGTCGGTCTGGTGGACTTCCTCAATGCCTCGCGTGCCAGTGGCGACATCATCGGTCGCTCCAACGAGTTCCTGATCTTTGCAGGTCTCACGTACTTCACAATCAGCTTTGCCGCCTCGCTGCTGGTCAAGCGTCTGCAAAAAAGGTTTGCCGTATGATCTCTATCAAGAATGTCAACAAGTGGTATGGCGACTTCCAGGTACTGACTGACTGCAGCACCGAGGTCAAAAAAGGCGAAGTGATTGTGGTATGCGGGCCGTCCGGTTCCGGCAAATCCACCCTGATCAAATGCGTCAATGCCCTGGAACCGTTCCAGAAAGGCGACGTGGTGGTCGATGGCACGTCCATCGCCGACCCGAAGACCGACCTGCCGAAACTGCGTTCGCGCGTTGGCATGGTGTTCCAGCATTTCGAACTGTTCCCGCACCTGACCATCACCGAAAACCTGACCATCGCGCAGATCAAGGTGTTGGGCCGCAGCAAGGCAGAAGCCACCAAGAAAGGCCTGCAACTGCTTGAGCGCGTCGGGCTGTCTGCCCATGCGCATAAGCACCCGGGCCAGCTCTCCGGTGGTCAGCAACAGCGTGTGGCGATTGCCCGAGCGCTGGCGATGGACCCGATCGTCATGCTGTTCGACGAACCGACTTCGGCGCTGGACCCTGAAATGGTCAACGAAGTACTCGACGTGATGGTGCAACTGGCCCACGAAGGCATGACCATGATGTGCGTGACCCACGAAATGGGCTTCGCCCGCAAAGTGGCGGACCGGGTGATCTTCATGGACCAGGGCAAAATCATCGAAGACTGCAAGAAAGAGGAGTTCTTCGGCGACATCAACGCTCGCGCCGAGCGTACGCAGCATTTCCTCGCCAAGATTCTGCAGCACTAAAAGCTACACGGCCGCCCCTGTAGGAGCTGCCGAAGGCTGCGATCTTTTGATCTTGATTCTTGCAGAATCCCAGGAGATCAAGAGCAAAAGATCGCAGCCTTCGGCAGCTCCTACGGGGGTTCCTCAGGGCTTGTAGTGGTTGACCCAAGGCATCTGTGATGAAATGCGACCCCACTCTCTATCGCGCCGCGCCGCCATCACTCGCCGTGAAACCCCGTCTGATTCGCCATCTGTTCCTGCCGCCGCTGGTCATCGCCCTGATGATCGGGTTGGGTTACCTCGGCTTCTGGGTCAGTGAACACTACGGAATTCGCAGCCTCAGCGAGAACGGCCAGCGTCAGCTGGAACTGCACGCCCGCGCTGTCGAGAGCGAAATCAGCAAGTACACCTACCTGCCCAGCCTGCTGGAACTCGAATCCAGTGTTTCGAAGCTGTTGGCCGACCCGTCGCCGGAACACCGGCAGACGGTCAATGAATACCTCGAAGGCCTGAACCGGCGCAGCCGCAGTCGGGCTATCTACGTGATGGACACCACCGGTCGTGTCATGGCGACCAGCAACTGGCGCGATGTCGACAGTTACCTGGGCGAAGATCTGTCCTTTCGCGCCTATTTCCAGAATGCCGTGCGCGGTCAGCCGGGGCGCTTCTATGGCATCGGCAGCACCAACGGCGAGCCCGGTTATTACCTGGCTCATGGCCTGGAAGAACACGGCAAGATCATTGGCGTCGCGGTGGTCAAGGTCCGCCTCGAGGCCATGGAAGAACGCTGGCAACGCGCGCGGCTGGAAGCTTTCGTCAGCGATGAAAACGGCATCATCATTCTTTCCAGCGATCCGGCACGGCGCCTGAAATCGGTTGTGCCGCTGAGCGACGAGACCAAGGAAAAACTGGCCCGCAGCCTTCAGTACTACTGGTTCCCACTGAACGAACTGCAACCGCTGGCCCGTGAACGACTGGCCGAAGGCGAGGAAAAACTCACCTTCCCCGCCAACAGTGAAGTGGAATCAGATGAAGAGGACATCAGCTACCTGTCGCAAACCCGCCCACTGAGCGATACCCCGTGGAATTTCACCCTGCTCACCCCCCTGCAGGATTTGCGGCGCGAAGCGATCAATCAGGGGATTCTGGTGGCGGTGGCGTTTGCCCTCGTGGCGTTCCTGCTGATCGCCTGGAACGAACGGCGCAAGGTCATTGCCACGCGCCTCGCCGCCCGGGAGGCCTTGCAGGAAGCCAACAATCAACTGGAGCGTCGGATTACCGAACGCACCACTGATCTGCGCGCCAGCAACGAACGGCTCAAGGGGCAGATCCGCGAACGGCGTCTGGCCGAAGAGACGCTACGCCGTGCCCAGGATGAACTGGTGCAGGCCGGTAAACTCGCGGCCATCGGCCAGATGTCCACCAGCATCGCCCACGAATTGAACCAGCCACTGGCAGCGCTGCGGACCTTGTCCGGCAACACCGTGCGGTTTCTGGAACGCGGTCAACTGGACGTTGCCAGCACCAACCTCAAGACCATCAACGAACTGATCGACCGCATGGGCCGGATCACCGCCAGCCTGCGTTCGTTCGCTCGCCGCGGAGACGACAAAGGTCAGGCCAGCCTCGGCAAAGCGGTGGATGCAGCCTTGCAGCTGCTCGGTGGTCGCGTGGAAAGCGCGCATCTGCAACTGCACCGAGACTTCGCCGATCTGCAGGTGCAGATCGACCAGACCCGTCTGGAGCAGATTCTGGTCAACCTGATCGGCAACGCCCTCGACGCCATGCAGGCACAACCGCTGCCAGAACTGTGGCTCGAAGGCGAAGAGTTCGATGGCAAATATCGCCTTCGTGTACGCGATAACGGCCACGGCATCGACGCCGAAGCGCGCAAGCATTTGTTCGAACCGTTCTTCACCACCAAACCCGGCGAACAGGGGCTGGGCCTCGGCCTGACCCTTTCCGCCAGCCTGGCCGCCGCTACCGGCGGGCACCTGGGTGTCGAGCACCCGGCCAGCGGTGGTACCACCTTCGTCCTCAGTTTACCGTTGGTAAGCCCCACTCACGCCGAGCCAATATGAACAACGACCTTAGTGTGCTGATCGTCGAAGACGACCCCCATGTGCTGCTCGGCTGCCAACAGGCGCTGACACTGGAAGACATTCCCTGCGAGGGAGTCGGCAGCGCCGAAGAGGCGCTGGAGCGGGTCGGCGACAACTTCGCCGGCATCGTCATCAGCGACATCCGCCTGCCGGGCATCGACGGCCTGGAATTGCTGACCCGCCTCAAGGCCCGCGACCGCAGCCTGCCGGTGGTGCTGATTACCGGTCACGGCGACATCTCCATGGCTGTCGGCGCGATGCAGAAAGGCGCCTATGACTTCATGGAGAAACCTTTTTCCCCCGAACGTCTGGTCGATGTGGCGCGCCGTGCGCTGGAGCAACGCAGCCTGGCGCGGGAAGTTTTTTCATTGCGTCGGCAACTGGCGGAGCGGGATTCCCTCGAAGGCCGGATTATCGGCCGCTCGCCCGCCATGCAGAACCTGCGGGAATTGATCGCCAACGTTGCCGATACGTCGGCCAACGTGTTGATCGAAGGCGAGACCGGCACCGGCAAGGAACTGGTCGCACGCTGCCTGCACGACTTCAGTCGGCGGCACACCAAGCAGTTCGTCGCGCTGAACTGCGGGGGCCTGCCGGAAAACCTGTTCGAAAGCGAAATCTTCGGCCATGAAGCCAACGCCTTTACCGGCGCCGGCAAGCGGCGGATCGGCAAGATCGAACACGCCGACGGCGGCACGCTGTTCCTCGATGAAGTGGAAAGCATGCCGCTGCCGCTGCAAATCAAACTGCTGCGGGTGTTGCAGGAGCGCACTCTGGAACGCCTGGGTTCGAACCAGAGTGTGGCAGTGGATTGCCGGGTGATCGCGGCGACCAAATCCGACCTGGACGCGACGAGCAAGACCGGCGAATTTCGTAGCGACCTGTATTACCGCCTCAATGTGGTCACCCTGGAACTGCCGCCACTACGCGAACGCCGCGAAGACATCCTGCAACTGTTCGAACATTTCCTGCAGCAGTCATCCCTGCGCTTCGACCGCACAGTGCCGGATCTGGACAACCAGACCCTGTCGAACCTGATGAGCCACGACTGGCCGGGCAACGTGCGGGAATTGCGCAACGTGGCCGAGCGGTTCGCCCTGGGCTTGCCGGCCTTCAAGAAGCCAGGTGCCAGCGGCAGCAATCAGGGCCTGGCCTTCGCCGAAGCGGTGGAAGCCTTCGAACGCAACTTGCTCAACGACGCCTTGCAGCGCAGCGGCGGCAACCTGACCCAGGCCAGCCTGGAACTGGGCATGGCCAAGACCACGCTGTTCGACAAAGTGAAGAAGTACGGGCTGAGCCACTGATGGACCTGATTCTCAAAGCAACCTTGGGCGCGGCCGTGGTGGTGATCCTCGCCGCACTGGCCAAGACCAAAAACTATTACATCGCCGGATTGGTGCCGCTGTTTCCGACCTTTGCGCTGATTGCGCATTACATCGTCGGCAAGGGCCGTTCGCTGGAAGACTTGAAGACCACCATCGTGTTCGGGATGTGGTCGATCATTCCTTACTTCATCTACCTGGCGACGTTGTATGTGATGGTGGATCGGATGCGGCTGGAGGCTTCGCTCGCTGTAGCGGCAGTGGCTTGGTTGATGGCGGCTACGGTGTTGGTTTCGGTTTGGGTTCACTTCCAGAATTGAGCGCAAATCACTGTGGGAGCGAGCCTGCTCGCGAAGGCGGTGTTTCAGTCAACATTAATGCCAGCTGACACTCCCTCTTCGCGAGCAGGCTCGCTCCCACAGTGACCGCGCGTGCCACAGGATCAGCTCACCGTCCCGCCCTTCGCTTCACTCATGATCTGCCGAATTGCCCCGACAAAGGCGTCCACCGGCTGACCGCCACTCACGGCGTACTGCCCGTTGAATACCACGGTCGGCACCGAACTCACCCCGCGCGACAGCCACAACTGCTCTTCCTCTCGAACCTCTTTGGCGAACTCGTCCGACGCCAGAATCGCCTCGGCTCGCGACCGATCCAGCCCCACGCTTTCGGCGATCTGCGCCAACTGCCCATGGTCGGACGGATTGCCGCCCTCGGTGAAATACAACTTGAACAGCGCCTCTTTCAGATTGAACTGCAACCCTTCCAGTCCCGCCCAAAACAGCAAACGGTGGGCATCGAAGGTGTTGTAGATGCGGCTGTTGCCGTCCGTGCGAAACGCAAACCCGACCTCGACGCCGCGCGCGCGGATCATCTCGCGATTCTTCTGGGATTGCTCGGGCGTCGAGCCGTACTTCTCGGTGATGTGTTCGGTGATGTTCTGTCCTTCCGGGCCCATCTTCGGGTTCAGTTCGAACGGCTGGAAACGGATCTCGGCCTGCACCTCGTCGCCCAGCAAATCCAGGGCCCGGGTCAGGCCGTAGAGGCCGACGACGCACCAGGGGCAGGACACGTCGCTGACGAAATCGATTTTCAGGGGGGTACTCATCACACACCTCGCAGACTGGAACGCGCCGGAAAGTTCGAACGATACACCCGTCTGGCCTGAGCACGCAGCAGATCCCTTGTGGGACCGAGCCTGATCGCGAAAGAGAGGGTCCACTCAGCTGACACTCCGCTTTCACGAGCAGGCTCGCTCCCACATTGGATTCTGGTGTTACAGAAGGTTGTGTTCAGCCACCGGATCAATCTGCGCCCAATGCGAGGTGTCTTCGCGGTGGGCCTGCAAGTACGGCAACACCGCCGCCAGCAACGGCGCCTTGAACGCTTCCTGGAATCGATGCGCCAGCCCCGGAATCAACTTCAGCTGACTGCCGCGGATATGCGCCGCCAGGTGCACACCGTGCATGACCGGCAGCAACGGATCAGCAGTGCCGTGAACCACCAGCGTCGGTACGCGCAGTTGATTGAGCAGTGCTACACGACTGCGCTCGGCGAGGATCGCCATGATCTGGCGCTTCACGCCCTCGGGGTTGAATGACCGGTCATAGGACTGCGCCGCCTGATGCAGTAGCGCTTGCCGATCATCGCTCACCGTCGGACTTCCCAGCGCCGCCAGCAAATCGGCTTGCTGCTCCAGCGCCACTTCGCGATTGGGCGCCCCACGACGCGACAACAGTTGCACCAACGCCGCACTCGGCGCCGGCAAGCCTTCGGCCCCGGAACTGGTCATGATCAGGGTCAGGCTCTCGACCCGTTGCGGCGCCATCGCTGCCATGTGCTGGGCGATCATCCCGCCCATGCTCGCGCCCAGCACGTGGAATTGCTCGACGTGCAACGCATCCATCAAGCCAAAAGCATCGCCTGCCATATCGGTCAAGGTGTACGGCGCCGACACCGGCAAACCAAATTTGTAGCGCAGCACTTCGAACGTCAGGTTGGCGTCGACGGGCGTTTGCCGCCAGGTCGAGAGCCCGACATCGCGATTGTCATAGCGAATCACCCGAAAGCCTTGCTGACACAGCGCAATCACCACCTCGTCCGGCCAGTGAATCAACTGCCCGCCCAGGCCCATCACCAGCAACAACGCAGGGTCCGACGCACGACCGATGCTCTGGTACGCCAGGCTCACCTGTGCCAGATCGACCCGCTCGGTCGGAACATTGATATCGCAACGAGATGCCGCCAAGGACGGCAGGCCGAACAACAGCGCGGCCAGAAAAAAGAAAACACGCATGAAAAACACCGAAACGCAGAACTCCAGTAGAGCGCGAGTCTGATGAAGTTTGTTCAAGCGCGCTGCCACAGTTACGTGACAGTTTGATGAAGATCGCTGAGCGGTCAATGCGATAACTATGTACCACCACCTCCCGAGCCCCTTCGCATTCAATGCCTGCCAACCGTCCACCCTGAAGCAGGCAACCATGCTCGAACAACATCACAACCCCGACCTCTCCACCCTCAGCGATTTTGGCCTCGCACCCGGCGCCGTCCCGGCGATCCAGAATGAACATTTGTTCCTCCAGGCCTCGCAGCGCTGGCAAGACAGCCAGCAGCAAATTCTCAAGCTCATGGCGAACTCCCCAAGCGTTCGCAACCTGTTGACGCAAACGCTCAAGCAGCAACTGGATCTGGATGGCGAGAGGGTCGGCCTGTTTTTTCCGGCCACCGCCGAGCGCTCTTCGCGCCGTTGCAGCCTGACGCAAGCCTGCGCCTTCCTCCTGCAACAACCGGATCTGGACCCGCGGCGTATCCCGCCCTGTCGGATGGCGGGAATCGATCGCAGCCATCGACACGTCTCCACCGCTGCCGGCGAACTGCTCACACAACTCAAAGCCCTGGACCTGAAGCAGTGCCTGACGGACGGCTGGAACACGTACTGGAACGGCCGGGCAATTGGCTCGCCATTATCAAGACGGCATCTGGTCGCCCGGTTGTACCGCACACACATTGACGCTGCAGGCCAGTTGGCCCTCGCCGAGGGTGCGTTAAGTGCCGAGCAGTTAAAGCCGCTGCTGGCGGTCCTCGATCCCGTCGATGGAAAATCCGAAGTGGCAGGCCAGCGGGTCATGGCCGAACAGTTGGCCCTGCAGCGCCGTGACAATCGTTTTGCCAAACTTCCCGGTGTGCTGGCCATCAGTCTCTACGGGGGACAATCCACCGACCAGTTGCTGTATCTACCCACCCACCGGCCCGCACTGTTGCACTTTAGTCAGCGCAGCGAACTGGACAGCTGGCTGATCAGGCATCAACACGCTATCCCCTGGAGTGTCACGACTGACGGTCACAGCGTCGTCGACTACAACAACCCGAGTGCCCCGCTGGAGGCAGGTGCGGCCCAATTACTGGACCGTTTGCACGCCATTCAACTGGAAAGCGCAAGCACCGGCCTTGGCGATGACATTGCCGAACAGGCGGCCTACGCACTGCTCGCTGTCGATCAAGTCGACGCACAACGCCGCGCAACGGGGGGCTTTACCGAAGCGCCAGACCTCCCCGCACCGGTACCCGAGCAGGATGATCAGGCGCTCGCCCCGTCCTTCCCGCTCGGTAATCCGGGGCACGAATTTTCTTTGTTCGTGCGCAAGGCCGCACTCAAACAGCAATACAGCGCCATCGAAAACATGCTGAAAAAAAACGATCCGGGGACATCTGACAATCCACGAATGACAGAGCTCAAGACCCTGTTTGCATCCCTGGACGAGGCCGAGCAAGCCGCCATGACAGCGGCATCCGCCTTGCTGGAGCGCGAGCGCGTTTTCGATACCTCGACAATCAACACCCAATACACCGCACTCTACCAGGCGAGACTCAAGGCCCTGCAAACCGAGGCCAACATCCAACTCAAACTGGATCAGATCAATACCGCCGAACACAGCCTGCTTGAAGCGGTGTTGAAAACGCCTGCCAGCGCCGATCGTTCTGATCACAGCGCCGCTGCCTGCGTAACATTATCGGTCAGCGAAACCCGCGAAATTGAAACCCTTTCGCAGCGCCAGGAGCTGGAGGGACTGCTGGTTTTCGCCGACACAGCGACGCTGCAAGACCCGTCCTCAACGCAAAGCCTGTTGCTCTACTGCACCGGTGCTGGCGGAGGCTTGCAACGGTTCGCCAATCGCCGGGAAATGGAGTGTTCCCTGTTTAAACTGCACGCCGCTGGCGGGCACGCGGCGTTGCAGCTGACCCCGATCAACACCGACCCTTTCGAGTACAGCTTGCATCAACAAGTCTCGACCTTCGAACGCCGCGCAGCCGAGATCCGGCTGCAATACCCCATCAGTTCCCACCCCGCACAACAAGCGAACGCACTGGGACAGTTACGCGAACAGACGCTTACCGCCCTGCTGGTGCCCAGCCACCAGAACCGGGACCTCGCTTACGCACAGATCGTCGAGCAAAACCTAAGCGCACAATTGACCCGCCAGTTCCCCCAATGGCTCACCCAGGCGTCACAGGATGAACGCTTGCAGCTCAATGCATTGATTGAACGCTATGTACCGGCCTTGCAACGCGCCCACGCGTTACACGAACTCACTTTGCCGCTGGTCAGTAGCTTCGCCGCCAAACGCGTCGATGCCCGGCTGCGCGAGGATTTCTCACTCAAGCACAGCTTCTCCGTGCAATTGGACCTTCCTGATGCGGTGACATCCGAACAACACTTCATAGTGGCCCCAGGCGCACCGGGAACGCCGACCAAAACCGTGTGGGTCGCCAGCCAGAGCCGCAGCAAACTGTCGATCCATGAACTGGCGCTGCTGAACATCGACGACAGTATCAAGCAGCGTTTGAGCTTCATGCGTGTCGAAGTCACCGCCAGCTCCGATACCGAGCGCAAGGCGCTGGTCAAAGGCATCACGCTGTCGTACCTGTGCGCCCTCGTGCCGGAACTTGATCTGGCGCAGCACTACGAAGAGCTGATACGCAGCACCTACAGCGGACCTGCGACAGCATCGGCCTTCGAACGTGAATACCACCACGAATGCCTGCTCGAACCCTACCGCTTGCAACTCGCCATTCAGGGACGCTTTGCCCTCCTGCGAGGTGCAATCAACGCCACCGAATGGCAAATCCTGAGCATCGCCATTGAAGCTGCGACGCCGCAGGCCTGGTCCGCCAATGGCCAGCAGATCGTACTGCTGCCCGCGTGCTTGAGCGCGGGGGGCAAAGATACGGACAACAAGCCAACCACCCTGTCGGGCATTACCTTTATTGAGGAGCAAATCAGCGGTCTTACGCTGCTGTACCTGCCCGATACCCCGGACGGCGTTTTCCTGCGCCGATACAACAGTCTGGAGCAAGCCCGAAAGGCGTTGTTCGATCTGTGCCTTGGCAGTGAAATAGCCAACTATCTGGCAGAGCGCGCCCTCGACGGCCTAAAGGCGAATCACCTGACCCGCATCACACAGGCCGTGCTGAAAAACTTCGATGGGATCATCGGTGTTGGGCGCCCGTGGCCCAAGAGCACTTCATTGCCAGCCCATCTATTGGATGCCGAGATGGGCCGCCTGATCCTGGCTCACCGCAACACCTCACGCTCCAACAGCGAACTGTTTCTGGAGCAATACGCAGTCAGCGGCGAGAAGGTGTTCACCTACTTGAAAATGGCCATTGGCGTCTTGCCCATCATCGGTACCGGTGTCGGCCTCTATGACGCCTGGAACAGCGCCAATCAAGCCGTCGCGGCCTTTCGCAAAGGTGATCACGTGCGTGGCATGGCTGAAATAACCATGGTTTTGCAGGCGTTGATCGATGCAGGCGTGGACCTTCTTTCGGGTTTCAACTTGCGGCTCAGCGCAATCCGCACACGAACGATTCATCGCCAGTGGAGCAGAATGTTCAGAGGCATTGCCGCCTCGTCCGCTCCTCAGATATCGGCACGAGAGGCCCGGCATGTCGCGGCCCGATTCGCTGGCTACCACTACGAAAAACACGTTTCCCTGGCGGGCCTTCAACCCGATACGCACGGCGTCTACCGCAATGTCTATCGTCACGCCGACGGTGACTTCATTGTCAGGTACGGAATCATCTACAAGGTGGAATTGCATAACGGGGCCTGGCGGCTGAGCGGGACTCGGCTCAAAAGCTATAAACAACCCATAGCCCTCGATGTCAGCGGGCAATGGAACACTCACTTCGCCGTTTACGGGACAGCCTTCAATGGCGGCCTGGCGGGAGGGGGTGGGGTACAAAGTTACCTGGCCAACAGGCTTGATCCGATCTGGCCGACGGCCATCCGCGAGCGACTGCCGCGTTGGTGGGTTGATCGGGTTTTTCGGCGCCAACAAGCACTGACAGCCAGCAGCGATGCCAGGATTAAGCAACTCAATACCCTGAGCAAGCGCACAAATGAGGCGCTGGAGCGCTACCAAAGCAGCCCCCCTGAGACCCACACGGCACAAATCCAGCGACTGGACGCTGCTTGCTTGCAAGAAATAGAACAGGCCAAAACCAGTTACCTGGAACTCGAAGAACTGTTGTCGCTGAGCCATGGCAACAAGCGGGCAGATATTAAAGACGCAAAAAGTCGAGTGGCCTGGATGATAGTGGACCGCTCACTGCACCGGGTGAGGTTTAGCGCCAGGCGCATCGCTCAGCACCTGGACGAACTGGAAGACCTTGCGAACCAGGCGGATGCTCTGCCCAGTACAGACTACAAACCCATATTGAGCCTTCTGCAACAGCGCAAAAATGTGCGGATAGGGGTAATCAAGGAGATGGAATTAATCGACGCGGCCAGCGCACAGATTGATGAATGGAGCAGGCGCATCACCAATGACGCTCAACGAAAAATCGTAACGACAGAAAAAGACAAACTGACAAACGCATTGCTGCCGGAGAACCGGCAGTACCTGAAAACAGGTCAATACTTGCAAGTCGTCAGTCGGTTTGAAGCGGTTAATGATGTCTCCTGGTTCTATCTGCAAACCCAAATGGCTGACGCACGGGCCAGGATCGACCGGGTCCTGTCTACCCAGCGCAGTCTTCCCCAAGTGAACGCCCGCCACGCCGAACGCAACAAGCTTCTTGAAGACTGTCTCGCGGCCTACGATCAATTTCGCAAGGAGCTGACCGCATGGACGGCCAGCTACCCCCAACATTTCGATCTCACCTATGTCCCGCTGCTCCTGGACGGCATAGAAAAAACCGCCGAACGAGCTCGCCAGGCCCTCAGACAAACATCTGTGCCGCGGCCGGCCGGGCCTATCGTGAAAAAGATCTTTGAAACCGAGCAAGGTCAATTGTTGATCGGTGACGTGATCAGCGGCCAGGATCGATTCACGCTCAATGGCATCGATGGCTATACCGAAAACTGGTTGCCAGGGTCACACGGCAAATACCGTCTGCAGGATAATCCCGTGCGGGTCAGCCAACAGCGAATCCACACTGATGTCAGGCCTTTGTTGACGGAGGCAAGGAGTCGCTTGAACACCCAGGCGGCTTACCAGAACAAGGTCGAAGCCTACGCCCGGCAAAAAATGCTGCCCGTCGACCTTGAACACATGATGCTCACTGAAGCCGCCGAGCTTCGCCTGCGCGCCAGCCAGATCGAACGCCTCGCCCCCCATGACCCCCTCGTCGGGCAACTGCGCGACAAGGCTGCCGAACTGACGCGCAAAGGACGAGACTTGCGCATCCAGCACTCCCTCATCAGCCAGACGCCAACAGAAGGGTATCTGGACTATCTACTCAAACAGGGTGCGGTGCAGATTCGCAAGAACGGTGTATTGACGGAGCTCGCACGCCCGGTGGGCGGGCGCAGGGACTTCCTGCAGGAATATGAAGTGCTCGACCTGACACAAACTCCGGCACAGCGCCTGTGGTATGCCCATTTTCACTACAACAAGCCCCAACCGCGCTTCGACGAGTTCGTCAAAGCTCACCTCAAAACAGCGCAACAACGCCAGCTCGGCCTGCAATGGCAACAAACGCAGGCGCAAATCGGTGCACCGGTCGACCCTGTCTGGCGTGGTGACATCGGCAGGCAGTTAGCCTTGCTGCACTTCCAGAGCCTCTGACCCCACCGGCGCAGGGGGGGTAATGCCCCTGCGGCGGACGGCCGAAGCTTGCCACTCGTCCGAAAAGTGCACCGACCTGTCACATCTGACAGTAGTCAAACTCTCCGTTCAAGCTCTCAATCGACCACTCATATGTCCCGAATCACGGGATTGCTACCCACTCCGCCGCGAGAGCACATTATGAGTACCGACGAACAACTGGTGGAAAATAGCCCGGCCCGGTTTGCCACCTCGACCGTGAGCGAGAGCAGGATTGATATACCCGGCGCCCTCACGGTGATCGAAGGCGCGGATGTCGGCATCAACCGAACGCTGGCCCGTGGCAACATCAATGGTATGGCGATCGTTATTCCCCCCACACAAGTCTTCGTCGGTGACCGGGTGGAAGTGTTCATTCGCCACCCGACCTCGCCCGCCCTGCCGATCATCTGGTTCACAGTGCCAAGTGACTATAACGGCGATCCGCTCTTGAGAAGAATCCAGGCCAATGACATTCCCGAGGGTTTCAGTACCTGGTTCTACCGAGTCAATAACGTGGAGTCGGGGCATCTTGAGGTGTTCGTCAAAACCGACCTGCCCGGGGGAATCGACCCACAACCGGAATACCCGGGCCACAGGTTATTGCGGGCCCCCGTCATTACTCCGTCGATCATCGACGGCACACAGGACGTCATTGTCACCGTGGCGCCCTGGCAAGGCATGCGCCACAACGATACCGTAGCGTTTCAGTATGTCGACTGGCGCATCGCACACCAGGTTCTAAAGTCCGAGATCGGTCAATCGGTCGAGCTCACGATTTCCCAAGAAATGATCGCGGCCGACGGTAGTGGCCAGGCCTTGCTTCAGTACTGGGTAACAGACGAGGTGGGCAACATGGCCTCTGACCACTCCGTCGGGTTGATGGTCGACATCCAGGACGCCAACCACGCACAACGCCTGCCCGCCCCGGTGGTGTCCGAAACCGATCATGACAACGCCATCTACATGACTGCGCTAGGGGCCAACTCCGTCAGCGTGACGGTCGCAACCCCAGCCTCGGTCTTTGCCCCAACGGATGTGGTGGAACTCGACTGGCGAGGCGAGCCCCGTGCAGGCCTGCCCCAGCCGTTCACCGACTCTCAGACTGTTGCCTCCCAGACAGCGCTGACCTTCGAGCTGTCCAACGCCGTGGTCCAGCGCCTGGCCGGTGGTTTTGCCAACGTGGCGTATACGCAAGTCACCGCCAGCGGCGAACGCCGACGCTCGAAGTACGTCCAGGTCTTCATTGTCGGCAACACCCGCAGAATCGATTGACTCCCATTACCCACCTATTCAGAGGTAATCCGCCATGAGCGTTTTCAACACACCCGACGCCCCCGTCAAAGCACGGCAAATTGACCTGCTGCCCCCTCTGCCAAAACCCGGCGATATCAGAGTCAATAGCATTGATCCGCTCTTGATATCCGGGTTTATCCCCAACCTGCCAGCAGATGAGGGTGTCCACGGTGGTATCAATCGACTCGCGTTTCTGGACGGAAAAGGCCAGCCAACAGAGCTGAATGTAGTTATCGACCCGTGGCTCAGCATGTCGGAAGGCGATGAATGGATTATTGAAGCGATCTACTCGCCGGGGAACCCGATCACACTTGTGAGTGACACTGTCAATGTCACTCAAGTGGATAATCGGCTGTTCCCGACCATCAAAAAGGATCAGTTGCCCGACGGCGTGTGCGAGCTGCTTGTCGGCGTACGCAGAATCAGCAATGCCGGGGGTGACTACGAACGCTCACCGCCCTTGAAGGTACTGATCAAAACCACCCTGCCCGGCGGACCCGACCCGGATGAGAAGGAGCCTTACCATCAGGGACTGGCGTCTATCGAGGTGGAGCGGGACATCCTCGATAACGGCGTTACCAAGGATTATCTGGACGACAACAACGGGGTGCCCATCACCATCGCGCCCTACGAGAACATGCGCAAGAACTCCACCATTTTTGTCCTGTGGGGAGATATAGAGATCAAGCTACCCCTGGTCACTACCGGCCAGGTTGGCAAGCCCATAAAGTTCACGATCCCTAAAAGCATCCTGACAAACCTGCCCCCCGTAAATCCTTTGCTGCTCACTTATCGCCTTCAGGACGTGGTGGAGAATCACAGCGCTGCCAATGCGCCTCCGATCTTCTTCCTGTTCGACCCTTCTCTCGTGCTGCTCGAAGCCCCGGTTATCGACCAGGCGGATGGCGATCAACAGCTCGACCTTGATGCACTGCTCGGTGAAGACGTCGAAACAATTGTAACTTCGTCGAAGGTCCGTTTTGAATCAGGAGACGTGGTGGACCTGAGCTGGCGGGGCGTCAGCGCTGGTGGCCGCAAGGTCCCCGTGGATATGCAATGGAAACCCACCGCACAAACCCGCTCTCACTCGTTCATGATTGACTATTACCCGGTCCACCTGATTGCTCGAGGTTTCGCCAAAGTCGACTACCGCCTGACCCAAGCCGCCACGCCCGCCACCCCGCGCTATTCACGCACGACCTACGCCAAAATGATCGGCATGCCCCTGAAGCTGGCGGCACCTGAGGTGCCTGAAGCCAAAGGGGGGTCTGTCGCGATAGACACCGACCCGGCCCACGTGATCGTGAAAAGCCAGCCTGGCGCCATAATTCTCGACGATCTCATTCTCGTTTACTGGTACGTCATAACAGCGTCAGGCATTGAAGATCTCTACGTAACGTCCAGCATCGTTGGCGAGGACATGGTGGACAAGGACATCGAGTTCACCGTACCCAAAGACCATATTGAAAAATGGGAAGGGGCCAAGGTACTGGTCGAGTACACCGTCCGCCGCACAGACACTGAAGACGTGGGTTCCGAAACCCTGGTGCTGGAAATCGGCGACATCACGGCCCAATTGCCGCCACCGGAAGTCAACGACGCGAAAGACGGTGTGTTGATCCCCGAAGAGGTACCCAACGGTGCCGTGGTCACCATCAAACCCTATCCCGGCATGCGCGCCCTGCACATCATCAGGCTCGACTTCATCGGGGCCAACCAGCAGGACTCCTGGTCGTCACCGCCCATAGAAGTACAGCCTGCAATGGTGGGCATAGACTTTACGCAAACCGTGCCCTTCGAGAAACTGCTAGCCAATCGGAACAACACCGTCGAGCTGGTCTATACCGTCACCAACCCCTTTACCAAAACCCAACGGGTCTCGGAGCGGCTGCGATTGAACATCGGCTCGCCGATTCCGAACCCGGACATCACTGAAGTCAAAGACGGCAACGGCAACGACATTGCGCGCAACAGCCAGACATTCGCCACCCGTGCAACACTGACGGGCACTGCCGGGGTGAGTGTCCCCGTAGAACTGCGCAACCACGGCGTGATTGTCGCCACACCAACCTCCACCGACGGGCGCACCTGGTCATACACCATCACCCCCCTGGCGCCGGGCTCGTACAGCTTCACCGTACAGACCCCCGGTACCAATCGACCCTCCGCTATCTGGGCCTTTACCGTGCAGGAATCACAGACGCCCATCATCGACTCGGTACAGGCTGGCGGCTCGACGATCCCGAACAACAGTGGCACTTACTACCAGAGCAATATCAGCATCAAAGGCTCGGCCTCACCAGGACATCGGATCAATATCTACGATGGCAGCATCCTGCTGGGACCGGTCACGACCACCGATACCGGAGGTTGGACCCTGCCGGCGCGCAACTTCTCGCTGGGCGGTCATTCCATTACCGCACGGACCACCGATGGCAGTAATAAAATCTCGCTCGCCTACACCTTCACGGTGCAACAGGGGCTATCGACCGATATCACCAATTTCAACAATCGCCACTTCAACGGCTGGGTAGCGGGCACTGCCATTCAGCCCCGGGACCTGACCTTACATGTCAATCATGGGCAATACGTACTCAACAACTACACCTATACCTACCAGTCCAGTGGAGTCTTGCTGTACAAGACGTTCTACAACCTGCAACCCAATGTCACCTACACCTTTACGATTCGGATAGCACGTTTTGATCCTCGGCCCGCTCCGTTCGTGATACCACACATCAGGCTACGCACCGACCAGACAGTGGGACAGAGCTGGATCATTGGGGCAGCAACCCTGAACAACCTTACAATCGCTTTCAGCTCAACCACGCCACAGTTGACGCTGTACATCGACAGCCTTGAGGCCAGTGGCTATGGTAACGATTGGGACATGGCGTGGATTCAGGTGAGTAAAGCTTAAACGTAAAAACCCGCCGACCTCGCAGTCGGCGGGTCTATCCATTGCAGTGATGAAAGGCTTGCGGCGCACTGGCTGTACGGAACCATCGTTCCGTCAGCTTTGCCTGCCTTAAGCCAACTGACTACGCAACTGCCGCGCCGCCGCCACCATGTTCACCAACGCCGCCTCAGTCTCCGGCCACGCCCGGGTCTTCAACCCGCAATCCGGATTCACCCACAACCGCTCAGCCGGAATGCGCTTCACGGCTTTGCTCATCAATTTCACCATCTCGGCCGTGTCCGGCACCCGTGGCGAGTGGATGTCATACACGCCCGGGCCGATATCGTTCGGGTAGTCGAACGCTTCGAAAGCCTCCAGCAATTCCATGTCCGAGCGCGAGGTTTCGATGGTGATCACATCGGCGTCCATCGCCGCGATGGACTGAATCACGTCATTGAATTCGCTGTAGCACATGTGGGTGTGGATCTGGGTTTCGTCCCGCACACCGGATGCGCTCAGGCGGAAGGCTTCCACCGCCCAATCGAGGTATTCCTGCCATTGCGCCCGACGCAGCGGCAAGCCTTCGCGGAATGCGGCTTCGTCGATCTGCACGATCTTGATGCCGGCGCTTTCCAGATCCACCACTTCGTCACGCAACGCCAGCGCCAACTGCTGCGCCTGGATTTTGCGCGAGACGTCTTCGCGCGGGAATGACCACATCAGCATGGTCACGGGACCGGTGAGCATGCCTTTCATGACCTTGTCGGTCAGGCTCTGTGCATAGGTGATCCAGTCGACGGTCATGGCGTTCGGGCGGCTCAGGTCGCCGTAGATAATCGCCGGTTTCACGCAGCGCGAACCGTAGCTTTGCACCCAGCCAAAACGGGTGAACAGGTAGCCGTCCAGTTGCTCGGCGAAGTACTCGACCATGTCGTTGCGTTCGGCTTCACCGTGAACCAGCACGTCCAGGCCCAGGCGTTCCTGAACTTGCACGGCATGGCGGATTTCGCTGTGCATGGCGTCGGTGTAATCGTTGGCCGACAGCTTGCCTTGCTTGAACGCTTGGCGTGCCAGACGAATCGAACCGGTCTGCGGGAACGAGCCGATGGTGGTGGTTGGGAATGCCGGCAGTTTCAACCGCGTACGTTGCTGCTCGATGCGTTTGGCGAACGGCGAGTGACGTTGGCTGTCTTTGGCGCTGATGGCGTTAATGCGCGCTTGGACTTCGGCTTTGTGAATGCGCGGCGACTCGGCGCGGCTGGCCTGAATCGAGCGGCTTTCGGCGAGGGCAGCTTGTACCTTGGGGGATTGCGGGTCGTTCAGAGCATCGCGCAGCACGGCGATTTCGCCGCACTTCTGCACAGCGAATGCCAGCCAGCTTTTCAGTTCCGGGTCGAGTTTGTCTTCGCGATCCAGATCCACCGGGCTGTGCAGCAACGAGCAGGAACTGCTGACCCACAGGTTGTCGCCAAAGCGTTCCTGGGCCGGCTGCAGTTGAGCGAGGACTTGCTCCAGTTCGCAGCGCCAGACGTTGCGGCCGTTGACCAGGCCCACCGAGAGAATCTTGTAGGTCGGCAGACGGTCCAGCACCTGGCCGAGTTGATCCGGCGCCCGCACCGCATCGATGTGCAGGCCTTGTACCGGCAGGCTGACCGCCAGGCCGAGGTTGTCTTCCAGACCGCTGAAGTAGGTCGCCACCAGTTTTTTCAGCGGCGAGTATTGAAGAATGTGATAGGCGCGCTCGAAAGCGTTTTTCCAGGCCTGTGGCAGGTCGAGGGTCAGGATCGGTTCGTCGATCTGCACCCACTCAACGCCTTGAGCGGCTAGGCGACCGAGGATTTCGCCGTAGATCGGCAGCAGGCGTTCCAGCAGGTCGAGCTTGTCGAAGTCGTTGCCTTTGGCTTTGCCCAGCCACAGGTAAGTCAGTGGACCGATGATCACCGGTTTGACGTTGTGGCCGAGGGCCTTCGCCTCGTCGACTTCGTCGAACAACTGTTCCCAGCTCAGCTTGAACTGCTGGTCAGCGGTGAACTCCGGGACCAGGTAGTGGTAGTTGGTGTCGAACCATTTGGTCAGTTCCTGGGCGTATTGCGCTTTGCTGTGTTCGCCGCCGCAGCAGGCAGCCGTGGCGCCACGGGCCATGGCGAACAGGGTGTCGAGGGTCGGCAGGCCGCGCGAGTCCTTGGCACTGTCGAAACGCTCGGGGATCACACCGAAGGTCAAGGAATGGGTCAGTACCTGGTCGTACCAGGCGAAGTCGCCCACGGGCAGCAGGTCGATGCCGGCGTCTTTCTGCAATTGCCAATGGGTGGCGCGCAATTGGCGGCCGACGCTTTTCAGCGCGTCCTGATCCAGATCGCCCTTCCAGTAGGATTCGAGGGCTTTTTTCAGTTCGCGGTCAGCGCCGATGCGCGGGAAACCAAGAGTGTGGGCCAGAGCCATGGTGAGTTTCTCCCTATAAAAGATGTCGTAAAACATGGCGCTATTGTCGACAGCCAACCCAACATGAGACAAACTCAACCTTTTCGTGTTGATCACAAGTTTTCCTCATGGAGCCCCCGGTGCTTGAAATCCGTCACCTGAAGACCCTGCACGCCTTGCGCGAAGCCGATAGCCTGGTGGATGCGGCCGACCGCTTGCACCTGACGCAGTCGGCCCTGTCCCACCAGTTCAAGGAGCTTGAGGAACGGCTGGGGATGCCACTGTTCGTGCGCAAGACCAAACCGGTGCGTTTCACCAGCGCCGGTTTGCGTCTGCTGCAACTGGCCGACGCGACCTTGCCATTGCTGCGCGGCGCCGAGCGCGATATCGCGCGGCTGGCCGGTGGCACCGCCGGGCGTTTGCACATGGCGATCGAGTGCCACAGTTGCTTTCAGTGGCTGATGCCGACCATCGACCAGTTCCGCGATGCCTGGCCGGAAGTCGAACTGGACCTGGCCTCAGGGTTCTCATTCGCCCCGCTGCCTGCGCTGGCCCGTGGCGATCTGGATTTGGTGGTGACCTCCGACCCGCTGGAACTGGCCGGGATCACTTACGTGCCATTGTTCACCTATGAAGCGATGCTCGCGGTCGCCAATCAGCACCGTTTGGCGAACAAGGCCTACATCGTCCCGGAAGATTTGCTCACCGAAACGCTGATCACCTACCCGGTGGAGCGTGATCGGCTGGACATCTTCACCCGTTTCCTGGAACCGGCCGATATCGAACCGGCGCAGGTCCGCACGTCGGAACTGACGGTGATGATGATGCAATTGGTGGCCAGCGGCCGCGGCGTGTGCGGCATGCCCCATTGGGCGCTGCATGAATACAGCTCACGGGGTTATGTGAAGGCCAAGCGGCTGGGCGAGAAAGGTTTGTTTGCGACGCTGTACGCCGGGATTCGCGCCGACATGCTGGATGCGCCGTACATGCGCGACTTCCTGCTGACAGCCAAGGACACATCGTTCTCGACACTCGACGGCGTCAGCGCCGTTCGCTGATCGTTTGCAGACTGGAATGCAATCAAATGTGGGAGCGAGCTTGCTCGCGATAGCGGTGTGTCAGTCGATACAAATGTTGCATGCTAAACCGCCATCGCGAGCAAGCTCGCTCCCACAGGGATTTCGGTGATCTTTAGAGCTCGCGCCACATGTGGATCTTGTCGAAGTAGTCCTCACCCACCCGCACCGCCAGCGGTTCGAGGCCAAACTGGATGAAGCCGCAACGCTGGTACAGGTTGAACGCGGCGTCATTGCCGGCGGTGACGGTCAGCTGGATCAGCTTCAGACCCTTATGGTCCTGCGCTTCAGCCAGGGCGGCCTGCACCAGGTGATAACCGACCCCGCGCTGCCGGACCTTGCCCGACACGTACATGCCAAACAATGTCGCCTTGTGCCGGGCTTTTTCCCGGGGCTCGAACGCCAGGCCGACGATGCCCGCCAGCTCACCGTCTTCGAACGCGCCGAACACCACGTCCAGCTTGCTGGTCAGGCGTGATTCCCACCAACTCAACGGCATCACGGCGCGTTCGCGCACGCTGGAGGTAAATGCCTGGGGATGCAGGTCATAGGCTTCGAGCATCAGCGCCCGATAATCCAGAGCATGACTGGCATCAAGCCGTTCAATCCACATGTTCAAGCCATCCGTCGTTGTTCCAGCATCAGTCGCACCGCCAGCGCCGACAGCACGAACCCCATGAAATAGCGTTGCACCGCCAGCCAGGACGGGTTGTTGACGAACCAGGAGGCGATGCCCGCGGCGAACAGCGCGATCAGCAGATTGACGCTGAAACTGACGCTGATCTGGGTCAGACCCAAAGTGATGCTTTGAGTGAACACCGAGCCATGCTCAGGCGTGATGAACTGCGGAAACACCGACAAATAAAACACCGCGATCTTCGGGTTCAGGGCGCTGGTCAGAAAGCCCATGGTGATCAGTTTGCGCGACGAGTCCGGCGGCAACTGCTGCGCTTCGAACGGTGAACGCGCACCCGGTTTGACGGCTTGCCAGGCCAGCCACATCAGATACAGCGCGCCGGCCCATTTCAGCACTTCGTAGGCCATCGGCACCGCCAGAAACACCGCGGTCAAACCGGCAGCCGCCGCGAACAGGTGCACGAAAAAACCCGCGACCACACCGAGCAACGAAGTCACACCGGCCTTGCGCCCCTGGCAGATCGAACGGGAGATCAGGTAGATCATGTTCGGCCCCGGCGTCAGCACCATCAGCAATGCGGCAGCGGCGAAGATCAGCAAGTCTTGAAGCGGGATCATGGGCAGTCCTTTGTCCGGGAATAATCAGGCAGTTTCGGTTAACAAGGCACGATAAAACGGCAGGATCAGGTCCCGTGTCAATGGCGCCAGCGTGACACTGCCGTCAGTGGCCGGGTCGATCCAGCGCACCTCTTCGATCTCCGCCGCAGGCGATACGTCTGAATCGATGGTCAGCTGAAAGAGTTCGGCCTGGACGGTAAAACCCGGCTCATTGGCGGCCGGTGCCGAGAATTGCCCGAGATAAGTGGCGTGTGCCGGGTCGATGACCAGCCCCAATTCTTCTTCCAGTTCACGGGCCAGCGCGTGGACCGGTTGCTCATGGGCTTCGATCTTGCCCCCCGCCTGCATGAACGCTTCGGTGCCGCGCTTGCGGACCACCAGAGTGCGACCGTCCGGGCCGATCAACAGGGCAGCGGCGATGCGGATGAGGCGGGGTGAAGAAGCGGATGAAAGGGTCATGGATCAGGATTGGCCTTGGGGAAAAAAACGCAAGGATCACATGAGTCTCGGTGTGTCGTCACGCCGAAAAAAGCATCTACCAAGCCCTCTGTGGGAGCGAGCCTGCTCGCGATGAACGATGATGCGGTGTACCTGAAAAACCGCGTTGTCTTCATCGCGAGCAGGTCGGACCGCCGCACCGTCGCTCCCACATTGGACGAGTACAGCGCTTAGACCTCACTGGCCTCGAGAACCGCAACGTCTTCCGGCACCTTCACGAAAATGCTGTATTTCGCGCCCTCCATGGCTTCGAAGGCGATCAACTTCTCCACCAGCGGCCCATTCAACACCTTGCCGGCATTGAGCAGCAGCATGCCGTTGTCGGCATTGAGGTTGCGCGCCAGGATCATGCCCGCCGTCACTTCCCGTGTGGTCAGCACTTTGACCGACGGATCGGCCAACGAGACATCGCTCAGGTACGCGGCACAGACCTGGATGAAATCCTCCACCAACTCGGGATCGTAGAGCCGTCCAGCATAGCTGCGGATGTAGACCAGTGCTTCATCGCTGTTCATCTGCCGCTCGAGGATCAGCCCGCGTTGCAACTCGATGAAATCCACCGCCAGTTTCAACAGCCGCGAACCGAACGGAATGGCCTCGCCCTTGAGCCGGTCGGGGAAACCACTGCCGTCCCAGCGCTCCTGGTGGTAAAGAATCAGACGAGCGGCGTCCTTCATCGGGTCGAGCGTCATCAACAGCGATTCGCTCTGCTTGGGATAACCGCGATAGCGCTCCCGATCGCTGTGATGCAGCAGGTCCGCGGGCGCGGTCATCATGCTGTCGGTCCAGCTCAGTTTGCCAATGTTGTAGAGCGCCGCGGCCATGGCCAGGTCGCGGCTGGTGCCCTCGTCCAGGCCATGAAGTTTGCAGTAGACCCGCACCAGTTCGATGATCTGGCGGTTGGTCTGCTTGGCCGGCGGCAGGCGTAGGTTGGCCAGCAGCGAAAACACCTCGGTGCCGGTGACATAGCTGTGCTTGAGTTCTTCGTAGGCCAGGTCGAGCATGTCGGCGGTCTGCTGGAGTTCGGCAGTGCGGGCGGCGACGTGTTTTTCCAGGGTGATGTTGAGCGACTTCAACTGGTCGTTCTGCAGCCGGGTCAACTGTTCCAGGCGCTGGCGTTCGCGCTCGGAATGTTGATGCGCCAGGGCCTGGCGCAAGGTCAGGAGCATTTCCTCGTCGTTCCAGGGTTTGCTGATGTAGCGGTGAATCTTCCCTTCGTTGATCGCTTTGATGATCGTCGGCATGTCCGCGTAGCCGGTGAGCAGAATCCGGGTGGTCGTCGGGTAAAGCTGATGGATGCGGGCCAGCAGCGTGGCGCCGTCCATATTGGGCATGCGTGCGTCGGTCATCACCAGATCAATGGAGTGCTGCTCCATGATCTCCAGCGCCTGGGCACCGCTGGTGGCCAGCAGCAACTCGTAGGGCTGGCCGCGTAACAGGCGACGCAGGCTGTTGAGGATTGACTCCTCGTCATCGACCAGCAGCACCTTGGGTTTATCGTTCAAAGTCGTGGGGAGTTGCTCTTCCATGGCGTCACCTCAAGTGAAACGGGCACATCGTTGTGGCAGGCCCCGAGGCAAACATCCCCTATTGCCGGAGCCTGACCTACAGGCTAGATGATTTTCAGCCCGCCAACGGAAATGATTCAGCTCATTGAGTTGCGCGAAGTGCGGGACAGGCGACTATGCTCAGCTGACTCGGATCCATAATCTGTACGTTCGGCCAGGTGATCAGGGAAAGGAAGCCCCCTATGAGAAAACCGCATCAAACTGCTGCCGGTACTGGCGTATGTCGATAAATACGCTGCTGGCGCGGACCAACCGACGGATTCTTATCGTCGACGACACAGCCTCGATCCATGCGGACTTCGCCAAGATCCTCAGTCCACCATCGATCGATGACGACAGCCTGATCAGCGCCGAAAATGCCCTGTTCGGCACCCCTGCGGCGCTATCGCTGCAGAGCTTCGTGCTCGACTCGGCGTTTCAGGGCCTCGAAGCCCTGGACAAGGTCGAGACGGCGCTGGCCAACGACATGCCCTATGCGATGGCCTTCATCGACATGCGCATGCCGCCGGGCTGGGACGGGCTGGAAACCATCGAACGGCTGTGGCAGGTCGATCCCAAGCTGCAAGTGGCGCTTTGCACCGCTTATTCCGACTATTCCTGGGAAGACATCGACGAACGCCTGGAGCTGGGCGATCGCCTGCTGATTCTGAAAAAACCCTTCGATGCCATCGAAATCCGCCAGATGGCCAGCGCCTTGACGGCCAAGTGGCAAATGACCGAAGACGCAGAGCTGAAGATGTCGCTGCTCGAACAGGCGGTCGAAGAACGCACCCGAGAGCTGTCCGACGCCAACATCATCGTGCAGAACAGCCCCACCATTCTGTATCGGTTGCGCGGCGAGCCATCGTTTCCGTTGATGTATATCTCGCACAACATCACCAAATACGGTCATGTTGCGGCGAAACTGGTCGCCTCGGCCAACTGGGCCCAGGAACTGATCCATCCTGATGATCAAACGAAGGTCGACACCGCCATGGCCCGGGTGCTGGACCGTCATGCGGCAGGCGCTTCCATCGAATTCCGGATGCGCACTGGCGACGGAGCCTGGCGCTGGGTCGAAAACCGCTACATCCCGGTGCGCGACGATGAAGGCCGTTTGCTGGAAGTCGAAGGCATCATCATCGACATCACTGAACGCAAAGTAGCCGAAGAGAAAATCGCCCTGCTGGCCCGCACCGACGGGCTGACCGGGCTGGCCAACCGTGCGACGCTGATCGAGCGGTTGCACCAGGCATTCGCCGCTGCGCGTCGGGGGGCGGCACCGTTCGCCATGTTTTACCTGGACCTGGATCACTTCAAACGCATTAACGACACCCTCGGCCATCCAGTGGGCGACCTGTTGCTGCAAGAGGTTTCCCGCCGGATCAAGGCCTGTGTGCGCGAAAACGATGTGGTTGCCCGCCTCGGCGGTGACGAGTTCGCGATCTTGCAGCTGGAGGTCGGCGACCCGACCCAATCCGCGGCCCTGGCCGCCAAGATCCGCGACACGCTGGTACTGCCCTACTCCCTGGCCGGCAATGATGTACGGGTCTCGGTGAGTATCGGTATCAGCAGCTGCACCCCGGAAAGCACCAGCGCCGATGGTCTGCTGACCCAGGCCGACATGGCGCTGTATCGCTCCAAGGAAAAGGGTCGCAACCAGTACCACTTCCACTCCGAGGAGATCAATCAGGAGGTGGTCGAACGCATGACCATCGCCAGCGACCTGAGAGCGGCCATCGAACACCAAGAACTCGAACTGCATTACTGGCCAGAAGTAGACCTGAGCAGCGGCAAAATCCTCGGCATGGAAGCGCAGGTCAGCTGGAACCACCCTGAGCGCGGTTTACTGGAAGCCTCGGCGTTTCTGCCCGCGGCGGAAAAGACCGGCACCATCGTCGCGCTCGGTCACTGGGTGCTGGATCGCGCCTGCCAGCAAATGCGCCAATGGCGCGACGAAGGCATGGCGCCGCCGGTGATTGCGATCAAGCTGTCCCTGGCCCAACTCAAGACTGGTCCCGAACTGATCTATGACGTGCTGCGCACCACCGCGCGCTGGGAACTCTGCCCCTGGGACCTGCGCTTCGACGTCACGGAAGCGACGCTGGCCCAGACCAAATGGACCCACAACGATGTGCTGCCGCGCCTGCGTGAACTGGGGGTGAAGATCGCCATCGACGACTTCGGCACCGAGTACTCCTCGTTCGACTACCTCAAGACCTACCAGGTCAATCACCTGAAACTCGCTCAGGCCTTCATTGACACCGCCGCCCGCGATCCGGCCAGCGCGAACACCTTGCGCGCCATCATCAACTTCGCCCGTGAAGTCGGGATCGGCATCATTGCCGAGGGCGTCGAAACCCAGGAGCAGCGCAGCTCGCTGATGGCCACCGGTTCACCGATGAACGCCCAGGGTTACTTCTTCAGCAAAGCGGTCAGCAGCCAGCAGGCCGCCGAGCTGCTGAAGGCCGGTAGCATCGTGCCCCCGAACCACGACATCGGGACGATTCTGGACAACCCGCCACGCTTCACGGAGGACAAAGGATGAAAATGCCTTTCGTGCGGACTAACCGGCGCATCCTGATCATCGACGACACGCCCTCGATTCATGAGGATTTTCGCAAGATCCTCGGCCCTGAGATTGAAGGTGAACAGTCCCTGGCCGGCGCTGAAGAAGCCCTGTTCGGCACCGTGCAGATTGACCGGCTGACGTTCCAGCTCGACTCGGCCTATCAGGGCCAGGAAGCCCTTGAACTGGTCAAGCGCGCACGGGCCGAAGGTCGCCCCTATGCCATGGCGTTCACCGATATGCGCATGCCACCGGGCTGGGACGGCCTGGAAACCATCGAACAACTGTGGAAGGCCGACCCTCACCTGCAAATCGCGTTGTGCACGGCCTATTCCGATTACACCTGGGAAGACATGGCCGAACGGCTGGAGTTCGGCGACCAGTTACTGGTGCTGAAAAAACCTTTCGACAGCCTGGAAATCCGCCAGATGGCCAGTGCCCTGACCTGGAAATGGCAGATGGCGCAGGACGCGGCGATGAAGGTCCTGAGCCTGGAACAAACCATCGAGGCGCGGGTCCACGAACTGCTCAAGGTGTCGCACCTGTTGCAGTACGACGTACTGACCGAGCTGCCCAACAGCACGTTGCTCGGTGACCGGTTGAACCAGTCACTGGCCCTGTCCCGGCGCCATGACAAGCAACTGGCCGTGATGTTTCTGGGCCTCGATCGCTTCAAGCGCATCAACAATGCCCTGGGTCATCCGGCCGGTGACGAAATGCTTAAACAGGTCGGGCGCAATCTGGTGGCGACGGTGCGCGAGTCCGACTCGGTGTTCCGCTACGGTTCCGATGAATTCGTGGTGATCCTCGCCGACGTCCGCCATCCCCAGCAGACCAAGGGTATCGCCGAAAAACTCTTGAACGCCATCCGCGCGCCGCAGCACATTGCCGGCCACGACCTGATCGTGACCGCCAGCCTGGGCATCAGCATTTACCCGGACGACGGCTTCGATGCCATCGCGCTGATCAAGAAAGCCGAAACCGCGATGCGTAACGTCAAGGAAAGCGGCCCGAACGATTTCAGTTTTTTCATCGACGAGATGAACCAGCGCGCCCGGGATCAGCAAAGCATCGAGAGCGGCATTCGCCTGGCGTTGGAACGCAACGAATTTGTCCTGCATTACCAGCCCAAACTGGACCTGGTCAGTGGCCAGGTAGTCGGTGCCGAGGCGCTGATTCGCTGGCAAAAACCGGGGCACGGCCTGGTCTACCCCTCGGATTTCATCAGTATTGCCGAAGACAGCGGTTTGATTGTGCCGTTGAGCAAATGGGTGCTGGCCGAGGCGTGCCGACAAGCCTGCGCCTGGCAGGCTGCGGGGCTGCCGAAGATCTGTATGTCGGTGAACATGTCGGCCATCGATTTCCGCCAGCGGGACTTTGTCGACAGCATCGAACAGACACTCAAACAAACAGGTCTGGAACCGGCCTTGCTGGAGCTGGAAATCACCGAAGGCGTGTTGATGCAGAACGTCGAAACCACGGTGAACGCCCTGACCCGGCTCAAGGTGATGGGCGTACGACTGGCCATCGATGACTTCGGTACCGGTTATTCCAGCCTGAGCTACTTGCGGCGTTTTCCCATCGACGTGCTGAAAATCGACCAGTCGTTCATTCGCGGCTTAAGCAGCGACAGCAACGACGCCGCGCTGGTCAGCGCCATCATCAGCCTGGGTCGGAGCCTCAAGCTGACCATCATTGCCGAAGGGGTGGAAACCCTCGAACAACTGGATTTCCTCAAATCACATCAATGTGAAGAGGGTCAAGGTTTCTACTTCAGCAAAGCCGTGGAGCCGGACGCCTTCGTCCGGTATCTGGGGTCGCTGAAGCCCTCTTCATCCGCCGCCACGTGAACGATGCGCAACGACACACAGGCCCTACGCCAAGGAATCATCAGATGTCGCCTTCCTTTCACCGTCTGCTATTGGCGCCGTTGTTCGGGTTCTGCCTGAGCGCCGGTGCCGCGCCGCTGGATGAACCGCTCAAACCACTGCCGGCGGTGCCCCAGCAGAATCCGCTGCGGATCGAGCTCGGTCGCCAGTTATTCAACGAGACACGCTTGTCGGTCAACAACTCACTGTCTTGCGCCAGTTGTCATCGACTCGAAAACGGCGGTGCCGACAACAAGGCGTTTTCCATCGGGTTCAACGGCGTTCCAGTGACACTCAACACCCCCAGCGTATTCAACTCCAGCCTGAATTTCCGGCAATTCTGGAACGGCCGCGCCGACACCCTGGAAACCCAGATCCACGGGGTGGTGCAAAGCCCCAGTGAAATGGGCAGTAACTGGGAGCATGTGGTGCAGACGCTGACCGCCGATGCGGCCTATCAGACCTCGTTCGCCAACGCCTACCCGGACGGCGTGACCATGAACAATGTGCAGAATGCCCTGGCCACCTATGAACGCACGCTGATCAGCGCCAACTCGCGTTTCGACCAATACCTGCAAGGCGATACCGACATTCTCACCCTCGACGAGAAATACGGTTACCAACGCTTCAAGGACTACGGCTGCATCGCCTGCCACCAGGGCGTCAACATCGGCGGCAACATGTTCCAGAAGTTCGGGGTCATGGGCGACTACTTCGAGACTCGGGGCAACCCCACCGAAGCCGACCTGGGCCGCTATCTGGTCACCAAAGACGAAGAGGACCGCAACGTGTTCAAGGTCCCGAGCCTGCGCAACGTCGCCGTGACCGCACCGTACTTTCATGACGGCTCGGCGACAACCCTCGAGGACGCGGTGGACGTGATGTTCAAGTTCCAGCTCGGGCGTATTCCCTCTGCCGACGACAAGACCCTGATCATCAAATTCCTCAAGACCCTGACCGGTGAATGGGGAGGCAAGCCCTTATGAAAACGTCCAACCGCGGCAACCTGGCGTTGCTTTGTGTCGTGGCCCTGATGTTGGCTTCGGTGCTGCTGTTTCTGTACCTCAAATCCAGCTCGAACCAGACGACGACCTACGCCGAATCCCGGGACTTGATCGGCCGGATCAAGCAGCTGAACGCACAATGGGAAACCGAGATCCTCAAGGCCAGGATCGCCATCAGTCACAACTACGATCCGTTGGTCACACCGCTGACCGAGATAACGAACCTTTGGGAGCGGTTCGACACGATGGAGTCGAGCCATGGCCGCAACGACTCGCCCGTCTGGCGCGCCAGCCATGATGCGTACCTGACCGCCATGCAGGAAAAGACCCGGTTGGTGGAGCAGTTCAAGTCTCACAACGCCGTGCTTCGCAACTCACTGGCGTTCCTGCCCACCGCCGAGGACGACATTCAGGAACAGTTGGCCCGGTTGGCGGACGAAGACAAACTGCAACTTCAGAACATCGCCACCGATACGTATGACTTGTTGCTCAGCAGCCTGGAGTTCGCTCAGGTCACCTCCGACGACAAGGCGGCCGACATCCTGTTGGGGCTGAACAAAATGGGGGTGAACAAACAGCGTCTACCTGAACAGTTCCACAGTCCGATCGATATTCTGAGCAACCATATTTCACTGATCCTGCGTGAGCAGCCGGTGGTCAATCGCTTGCTGGAAAACATCGAAGCTGTTCCCGTGGCCGAACGCCTGGACGACATCACCGACCTGCTGAACACCGACCAGCAACGGACCGATGCGGTCGACCAGCGCTATCACTTCTACATGCTGTTATTTTCGGTGCTGCTGGTGTTACTGCTGGTGTACCTGGCGATTCACCTGATGCGCAGTTTCACGGTGATCAATCGCGTCAACAAAGCCCTGCAAACCGCCAATGACGACCTGGAGCTGCGGGTTGAAGAACGCACCCGCGAACTCAAGGATACCCAGAGCGAACTGCTCGACACCGCGCGTCAGGCCGGCATGGCCGAGATCGCCACCAATGTGCTGCACAACGTCGGCAACGTGCTCAACAGCGTGAACATTTCGGCCGACCTGGTGAGCCGCAAACTGCGCGGCAGCAAAGCGCAGGGCCTGGGCAAGGCCATGCAGCTAATCAACGACCATCCTGACGACCTCGGCACCTTTCTGACCGAGGACGCGAAAGGCAAGTTGCTACCGGGCTACCTGAATCAACTGGTGGACGCGATAGCCCTGGAACAACAAAGCATGACCGAGGAGCTGGCCCAGCTGACCAAAAGCGTGGACCACATCAAGGACATCGTCGCCACCCAGCAATCCTACGCGGGCGCCAACAGCCTGATGGAACCGCTGCACATCAGCGAGTTGCTGGAAGACGCCCTGCGCATGAACTCTGGCGCCCTGACCCGACACCACGTCCAGGTGATCAAGGAGTACAGCGATGTGCCGCAGGTCATGGGCGACAAACACCGGTTGTTGCTGATCCTGATCAACCTGATCAGCAACGCCAAATACGCCATGTCCGACCTCAGCAATCGCCCGCGGCAAATGACCCTGGGGGTCAAAATCGTCGAAGACAAGACCCTGCAAGTCAGCGTCAAGGATGACGGCGAAGGCATCGCCGAGGAAAACATGACGCGCATCTTTGCCCACGGTTTTACTACCCGCAAGGAAGGCCATGGCTTCGGCCTGCACAGCTGCGCCCTGGCCGCCATCGAAATGAACGGCCACCTCACCGCCCATAGCGACGGACCGGGCAAAGGAGCGATGTTCACGTTGCAGATCCCGCTGAAAGCCGTACCGGAGGAAGCATGAGCGAGCTTTCTAACCGACGCATTCTGCTGATCGATGACACCCCGTCCATTCACGTGGACTTCCGCAAGATTCTCACGCCCATGCCGGAGCAGACCGTCGAACTGGACGAGATGGAAGCCGCGCTGTTTGGCAGCGAAGTGAAATCAACCAGTGCACTGTTCGAGCTGGACTCAGCCTATGGCGGCCAGGAAGGCCTGGGCAAACTGAACGAAGCCTTGCAGGAAAACCACCCCTATGCCCTGGCCTTCGTAGACATGCGCATGCCCGAGGGCTGGGACGGTGCGCAGACCATCGAACATTTGTGGCAGGCCGACCCGCGCCTGCAAGTAGTGGTGTGCACCGCCTATTCCGACTATTCCTGGGATGAACTGCTGGACCGCTTGAAAGCACATGACCGGCTGCTGATTCTAAAAAAACCGTTCGACAACATTGAAGTCCAGCAGATGGCCAACACCCTGTTGACCAAATGGGACATGACCGAACGGGCCAGCGTGCAGATGGACCATTTGGGGCAAATGGTCGAACGCCGAACCCGGCAGCTCACAGAAACCAGCGTTGAATTGCAGCGGGAAATCGACGAGCGCAAACAGCTTGAAACCCAATTGGTGCAATCGGAAAAACTCGCTTCACTGGGGCAACTCGCGGCCGGCGTCGCTCATGAAATCAACAACCCCATCGGCTTCATTTCCTCCAACCTCGGCACCCTGGATGGCTACTTCAAACAGCTGCAGGAAATGCTCGACGCCTATCGGGATGCGGAAGAGGCGATCGGCTCCAGCGAGCTCGTCGAGCGTTTGAACCAACTGCGCGAACGGGTCGAGCTGGAGTTCCTGCGCGAGGACATTCCACTGCTGATCAAGGAATCCAAGGACGGCATCAACCGGGTCGGGCAGATCGTCAAGGACCTGAAGGACTTCTCCCGGGTGGACTCCAATCAGGAATGGCAGTGGGCCAATCTGCAACAGGGCATCGAATCGACCTTGAACATTGTCGCCAACGAACTCAAGTACAAGGCCGATGTGCTCAAGGAATATCAGGCGTTGCCCGACATCGAGTGCCTGCCTTCGCAAATCAATCAGGTGATCATGAACCTGATCGTCAACGCCTCTCAGGCCATCGGCCCGGAGCGCGGCACCCTCACCTTGCGCACCGGGCTTGAAGCGGAAACGGTGTGGATCGAGGTCGAAGACACCGGCGCCGGCATTGCGCCGGACTGCCTGCAAAAAATCTTCGACCCGTTCTTCACCACCAAACCGGTGGGCCAGGGGACAGGGCTGGGGTTGTCCCTGTCCTATGGCATCGTGAAAAAACATCGGGGGGATATTACGGTGCGCAGTGAAGTCGGCGTGGGGACCACGTTTCGGGTCCAGTTGCCCGTGCACCAGACAAAACCGGCCGCCTGAACACGATTCAAAATGTGGGAGCGAGCCTGCTCGCGAAGGGGCCATGTCAGTCAACATTGATAGTGACTGACACACCGCCTTCGCGAGCAGGCTCGCTCCCACAGTGTCCTCACCCGTCAGGCGATTATGTGGCCTCCTGGAAATCCATCTCCGGTGGTTGGCGACGGAAGCCGCCGGTCAACACCGCCAGGTACACCACGCCAATCGCCAGCCAGCTCAGCCCCAGATAGATCGCCAGGTGATCGAGGCTGACCATCAGCCACAAATCCGCCGCCAGGCCGATAAACGGGAACAACAGGAACAACACGAATTCACGCAGCCCTTTGTTCTCACCGCCAATCCAGTAGTGAAAGATCACCGACAGGTTCACCAGACTGAACGCCAGGAACGCGCCGAAGTTTATGAACGAGGTCGAGGTGGTGACGTCCAGTTTCAGCGCCAGCAAAGCGACCACGGCGCACAGCAGGATGCTGTTGACCGGCGTGCCAAAGCGTTCATGCAAAGTGCCGAAGAACGATTTTGGCAGCACGCCGTCGCGGCCCATGGCGAACAACAGCCGCGAGCCGCTGGCCTGAGCCGACAGGCCCGACGCAAACTGGCCGACGATCAGGCCGATCAGGAAGATCGACACGAACAGGTCACCACCGATGTTGCGGGCAATTTCATAGGCCGCCGAGTCGACGCTGTCGAACTGGAACGACGGATGCGCGATCTGCACGAAGTACGACACACCGACAAAGATCAGCCCGCCGATCAGGGTGATCAGCATGATTGCTCGCGGGATGGTGCGGCGCGGGTCGCGGGTTTCTTCGGTGAGGGTGCTGACCGCGTCGAACCCGAGGAATGAATAACAGGCAATGGCTGCACCGCTCATGATCAGCGGCATCTGCATGTCACCGTTGAAGAACGGTTTGACCGACCACAACGGCGTGCTCGCATCACCACCGACGTAATGAACGCACAGCGCAACGAAGGCGATCAGTACCAGGAACTGCACCAGCATTAATAACGCGTTGATGCCGTTGGCCAGTTTCAGGCCGACGATGTTGATCGCACTGGTGATGCCGATGAACGCCAGCACCCAGATCCACTGCGGCACGGCCGGGAAGGCGGAGTTGAGGTAGGCCGCGCCGATCAGCCAGATCGCCATCGGCAGGAACAGGTAGTCGAGCAGCACGGCCCAACCGGCGATAAAACCGAGTTTCGGGCTGATCGCCTTGCGGACATAGCTATAGGCCGAGCCCGCAACGGGGAACGCCGAGGCCATTCGCCCGTAACTCATGGCAGTGAAAAACATCGCCACCAGCGCCGCCAGATAAGCGGCCGGGACCATGCCAGCGGTGGATTGAGCGAGGATGCCGAAGGTGCCGAGCACAATGATCGGCGTCATGTAGGCGATGCCGAACAGCACCACCGAACCCAATGACAGGGTGCGTTGCAAACGAGCCATGAGCGACTACTCCGAATTTATTAGATTTATGGCAGAGCCGAGTTCGGCGCAAAAATTTCGGGTGTTACGTTGTTGTTTTGGGTAAGGCTTCAAATGTTCGTCAACCTGAAGATCCACCCCTCACCCCAGCCCTCTCCCCACAGGGGAGAGGGGGAAAGGGAGCAGATCTCCGTGTGTTTCAAATCCTGAGTTCGACCGGGTGTTTCAGGTCGCAATATTTCTTGAGGACTCTACGGTCAGTCCCCTCTCCCTCCGGGAGAGGGTTAGGGTGAGGGCTGGTTCAACGCTCAGGAATCAATAACTCCCGAACACCGCCGATCTGCTCCACCACTTCCCCCGGCAACCGCAGCCGCTGATCATCCAGATACCGATAATCCTGCCGCGCCGCCGTCAGCTGATTCAGGTCCAGCTCCACTGCAAACTGCCCCTCCTCCCGCCCGGCCTCGAACAACAAAGTCCCCAGCGGATCCACCAGCGCACTGCCGCCCGCAAACACCAACCCGCCATCGCCCTCTTCCACCCGGTTGACCATCAGCGCAAACGCCTGGTTTTCCTGGGCGCGGGCCATGATCGCGGTGCGGTGAGTCGGGCCGTAAGGGTCCATGTTGCCGTTGGTGACGATCAACAGTTCGGCCCCCAATTGCGCCAGCGCCCGGGCGGTTTCCGGGAATTCGATGTCGTAGCAAATCAGCAGGCCGACCCGTACACCGTTCCACTCACACGTGGCGTAACGGTCGCCGGCCTCGAACACACCGCGATCCGACGCCCACAGGTGCGTCTTGCGGTATTTCAGCGCGATACCTTCCGGGGTGATCAGCAGCGTGGTGTTGTAGAAGCGGCCGTTGTCGTTCTCGGCCATGCCGATCACTACGGCGATGTTGCGTTCACGGGCGGCAGCCTGAATGGCGCTGACGGTGGGTCCGTCCAGCGGTTCGGCAGTTTCAGCCAGCGCCTCAAGGGTCGGAAAGCCCATCAAGTGGGTTTCGGGAAACACGATCAGCTGCGTATCGGCAGCACAGGCAGCCATCGCCTTCAGAGCGCGTTCGAGGTTGTAAGCCGTGTCATTGTCACGGCCCGCCAACTGGGCGAGTTCGACTTTCATGGGTATTCCTTGTTCTTGACCAGGCTGGCAGAAAGATTGCCCGGTCGGTGTCTGTGCGCCAGTATGCGCAGCAAGCCAGCGACCGGGGAATCACGCCGCTGGGGTAACCCGATAGGGGTAGAGGCATGACACTCTCGTTAGACGACATCGCGTGGCACCGCTCGGTCGGGCAACTGATCGACGCCCTGGACAAGCCCAATTTCTGGACGCAGCTGGTACGGTTGCTGGATCAGTACGTGACCTTCGACAGCTGGGTGGCGCTGCTTTTCAGCGCCGATCAGCACCCGCAAGTGTTCGCCGAATGCCCAGGCGCGGACGGCAGTCCCGATCAGTTGTTCCAGGACTATCTGCGCGGTTTGTACCTGCTCGATCCGTTCTACATCGCCTGTCGCGAGCAGTCACGCACCGGGCTCTATCGCCTGTCGGAAGTGGCGCCGGAGCATTTCGAGCTGACCGAGTATTACCAGCGCTACTTTCGTCTGAATGTGGTCGCCGATGAAATCCAGTTCAATTGCCAGCTCGAAGGCGACCGCACGCTGTGCCTGTCACTGGGCAGCAAGCAGCGTTTCAGCGGCCAGCAGATTGCCTTGCTGTCGCTGATCCAGCCCTGGGTGCTCGGCCTGTTGCGCCAGCGCCTGCCCTACGAAATCAACGAAGTCGTGGCCCTCGCACCCGCACCGCCGCAAGTCGACTGGCGCGTGCAGCTGGAGGCGTCGGTGCAGCAACTCAAAGGCGCGCAATTGACCGCCCGGGAGCTGGATGTCGGGCGCTTGATGCTCAGCGGTTGCTCCAGTAAAGAAATCGCCCGTAAGCTGGAAATCTCTGTCGAAACCGTGAAAGTCCATAAGAAACACATGTACAGCAAGCTGGGGATCAAGTCCCAGTCCGAGCTGTTTTCGATTTTTCTCCAGGCACAAAATGCCTGATTACCACGCGGAGTGCTTTTTACTGTGGGAGCGAGCCTGCTCGCGATTGCGGTCTTTCATTCAGCATTGATGTCGACTGAACCACCGCAATCGCGAGCAGGCTCACTCCCACAGGGATCTGTGTGTATCCATGCACCTGCTGCGTTGAAATTATTGAGTCCGAACCAAGGAAAACCGTATGAGCCTGTCACTCCTGAGCCGCTACGCCTTCTTTGCCGTCTGTGTGATGTTTACCCTCGCCAGCCTGCCCTTCCTGGAGCACGACTGGCTCTGGCCGATCACCGTCGTCACCGGCATTCTCAGCCTCGTGGGCCTGTTCGATCTGCTGCAAAGCCCTCACGCGGTGCGCCGTAATTACCCGATCCTCGGCAACATCCGCTATCTGGTGGAGGGCATTCGCCCGGAAATCCGCCAATACCTGCTCGAGTCCGACAGCGACGCCCTGCCCTTCTCCCGGGCTCAGCGTTCGCTGGTCTATTCACGGGCCAAGAACGAAAGCGCCGACAAACCCTTCGGCACGTTGATCGATGTGTATCAGTCGGGTTTCGAATTCATCGGCCACTCCATGCGCCCGGCGCCGTTGAGCGACCCGAGCAGTTTCCGCGTGACGGTCGGCGGCCCGCAGTGCACGCAGCCGTACTCGGCCTCTGTGTTCAACATCTCGGCCATGAGCTTTGGCTCCCTCAGCGCCAACGCCATTCGCGCGTTGAACCAAGGGGCGAAACTCGGCAACTTCGCCCACGACACCGGCGAAGGCAGCATCAGTGCCTATCACCGGGAAAACGGCGGCGACCTGACCTGGGAACTCGGCAGCGGCTACTTTGGCTGTCGCACCGCTGATGGCCGCTTCGACCCTGAACGCTTCGCCGCACAAGCGCAGACGCCGCAAGTGCGGATGATCGAAATCAAGATGAGCCAAGGCGCCAAACCGGGCCACGGCGGGATCCTGCCCAAGCACAAAGTCACCAAGGAAATCGCCGAAACCCGCGGCATTCTGATGGGCGAAGACTGCATCTCGCCATCTCGGCACAGCGCGTTTTCCACACCGATCGAACTGATGCACTTCATCCAACAGTTGCGCGAATTGTCCGGCGGCAAACCGGTGGGTTTCAAGTTCTGCCTCGGCCACCCATGGGAATTCATGGGCATCGCCAAGGCCATGCTGGAAACCGGCATCCTCCCGGACTTCATCGTTGTCGATGGCAAGGAAGGCGGCACCGGCGCCGCTCCCGTGGAGTTCACCGACCACATCGGTGTGCCGATGCGCGAAGGCCTGCTGTTCGTGCACAACACGCTGGTCGGCCTGAACCTGCGGGACAAAATCAAACTCGGTGCCAGCGGCAAGATCGTCAGCGCCTTCGACATTGCCAGCGTCCTGGCCATCGGCGCCGACTGGGCCAACTCGGCACGCGGCTTCATGTTCGCCATCGGTTGCATCCAGTCGCAAAGCTGCCACACCAACAAATGCCCGACCGGCGTCGCCACCCAGGACACCCTGCGCCAACGCGCACTCGTCGTCCCGGACAAGGCCCAACGCGTCTTCAACTTCCACCGCAACACGCTCAAGGCCCTGGCCGAAATGCTCGCCGCTGCCGGGTTGGAACATCCTTCGCAATTGTCGGCCAAGCATTTGGTGCGGCGCATGTCGGCGACCGAGATCAAACTGTTCTCGCAACTGCATGTGTTCTTGAAACCGGGGGAGTTGTTGACCGGGGAAGTGAGCGGTGAGTTTTACTCGCGGATGTGGCAGATGGCGCGGGCGGATAGTTTTGAGCCGAACGAGGTCGTAGCAGCCTGAACCCGACGGCCCCCGTCATCGCGTTTCACCAGTGAAGCGTCTTAATCGGGGCCGGTTCTTTCATGACAATAAAACCGTAATCGCCGATCAGATAAATCCGGTAGTACGGGTTCTCCACCAGCGGTGGATAACCTTGATAACCCACCCGGGTCGCGTTACGTCGCTCCTTCTCCGCAACGACGTTGGTGATGCCCACTTTCGGCAGGTTCTCGGCCAGCATGAAAAAGTCGATGTTCAGCAGATAGTGCAACACCGGCATCTGTTTGAACGAGCCCGCCGCCCCCAGCAGCCAGTGATCGGAATAGGTCACTGACAGGTAAATGCGCTTGGCTTCGAGCAGCTGTCGATTCGACGCGATGTCGTGTTCAAGACTTAACAACGCGCTGGATGCGAAGGCTTTCTGCACCGTCAGCACACGCCCATAGGCGTACGAAATCGAAAGCATCGCCAGCAGTGGAACCACCAACAACAGCGGCAGTCGCTCGTGGATTCGTGCCAGCGCCAGATGGCTCAAATAGAACAACAGCACCAACAGGACCGCGAAGCCCATCAGGGTCCTGGCGCCTTCATTGAAGTCCCGGAAAAACAGCGCGACACCCGACACCAGCAGCGTCACGACCGGCAATGTCAGTAAACACACCAAGCCGATCAGGATTTTCTTCAGCACTGAGTCCTGACGTTCCAACACGTTCAGCCCCAGCCGGACACTGCCGGCAATGGCACACAGCAGCAGTGCGGCGAACACCCAGGAAAATCCGCCGTGAAACAGCAGCACGACTTTTTCCAGCACCCGGGCGATGTTGATTTGAAGTTGCAGCAGGGGCTGCGCCGTCCAGTTCAACAACAAGGTGCGATTTCCACTCATGAACGGATAAGCACTGACGCTGTAAATCAACCAGCCCAGGATGGCCTGCGATATTTTCCAGCCGATCAACTCGCACCACTGCGGCCAGGCCAGCTTGTCATTGGCGCCCCTGAGTACCTCTAGGCAACACAAACCAAGAAACACATTGAAGCTCACCTGATACAGCCCTATCGCCAAGGCAACCAGGAAGGACGGCACCAGCCACTGCTGGATGCGCGAGGGGGGACGAAAGGTGATCGCATAGATGACCGCCACCACGCTCAACGCCATGGCGGGCCCGTCGTATTGATAGGACAGGTTTTGCAGAAAGAACGGGTTGTACCAGAGCGGCAACGGCACCAGGCAGCAGGCAATCGTCGGTTGCGGGTAGTAATGAAATGTCAGGCTGGTCAACGCCGCGGCCATGGCCAGCGTGGCGATCAACAGTGGCAGCGGAAAGATGTTCGGCGCGGCATTGCTGAAGGTCAGCAGGTTGTAGAACAACTCGGTGAATAACCGTCCCTCCTCCGCCCAGGCCGTACCGGCCGCGGCCGACAGGGATCGCCAGTTGTCATCGATATACGGATAGTCCGCAAGGATCAGCGGCACCACATACACCAAGGTCGCCAACAGAAAAAACAGCCAGACCTGGCGGCGTCCGAGTTCCTTGCTGAAAAAGTCGCTGAACCTGCCCATGCTAAATCCCGAGCCGGTCTTTGCCGCCGACGATGTCTTTCACCACATAGCGCGGCCGATGTTTGGCTTCGATGTAGATGCGGCCGACGTACTCACCGAGGATGCCGATGCCGATCAGCTGTACGCCGCCGAGAAACAGGATCGCGGTCATCAATGACGGGTAACCGGGGACGCTGTTGCCGAAGAAAATCTTGTCCAGCACCATGTACACCGCGTAGAGCACCGCGAAGATCGAAATACCGCCACCGACATAAGTCCATAAGCGCAACGGCACCGTACTGAACGAGGTCACGCCTTCCAGCGCCAGGTTCCAGAGTTTCCAGCCATTGAACTTGCTGGTACCCGCCACTCGCTCGGCTCGCTCGTATTCCACCACCACGGTGGTGAACCCGGCCCATGACAGCACCCCCTTCATGAACAACTGATGCTCGGGAAGTGTGCGAATCACGTTGACCACCTTGCGATCCATCAGCCGGAAATCCCCGACGTTTTCTTCGATCCGGGTGTAAGCGATACGGTTCAGCACACGGTAGAACAGCGACGCGCTGTGGCGTTTCAGATAACCATCGGAGGTGCGATCCCGGCGCTTGGCGAGCACCACATCCGCACCTTTTTGCCATTCGCCAATCAATCGCGGGATGACGCTGATCGGGTCCTGCAAATCCACGTCCATGGGAATCACTGCATCGCCGGTGGCATATTCCAGGCCGGCGAACAACGCCGGCTCCTTGCCGAAGTTGCGCGAGAAGTTGATCAGCAAGACCTGTTCATCGGCCTGCGCCAAGGCCTTGACCTCCTCAGCCGTCCGGTCGGAACTGCCATCGTTGATGAACACGATCTCGACTTCTGCCTGGTCAAGCCTCAACTCGCGACGCACGGCCTGATAAAACAGGCTGATCGCCTGTTCTTCATTGAATACCGGAACGATCAACGAGACTTTCATGCACTACGCTCGCGAAAGACTACGTACTTTGAAAACAGAAAGCCCAGCACCAGGCTCAACGCTGAAAAAATAGCCACCGTCAGCAGGCCATGAAGTCTCCACACGTCGCCTGCATGGCCGACGCCCAGACTCAGCGCCCCCATGGATCCCAAGAATAGAAGATAACCGCCGACCGACGCCTTGGCATCGAAGGTGTACAGCGCGTTCATGTAGAAGGAAAACGAAGCGGCAACGCAGAAGGCAGCCAGGTTACTGACAGCCTGACTGAAGCCGGCACCCACGCTCAGCAGGAAGAAGATTTGCCAGTGAATCAGCGTGTTGGCCACCCCGACCACGGTGTAGCTGGAAAATCCTTTCCACAAGAACCTCATGGTGAATCTCCCGTTTCAAGTCATAAAACTTTGAACCTGTCTACTGTCAGAAATCACAGGTGTACGTGCCTTTCAGACCAGCGGTTAGGTCCGCCGCCCTGCCAAGAGACATCCCGTAATATCCCGGTTTTGCAATTACCCGCGAATCACGCCACCCTGCGCGCCGCCAATAAGCGGCGCGCAATCTTTGGCGCCTCGGCTACTCCCTATCTCATCACCCGTTCACGAGCCCGCCGTCATGACGTTTGAGCGCGATCACCGAATCGACTTTTTTCGCGGCCTGGCACTGATCTTCATTTTTTGGGATCACGTGCCTCACAACCCCCTTGGCCAAATCACCCTGCGCAACCTCGGTTTCAGCGATGCCGCAGAAATATTCGTGTTTCTCGCCGGTTACGCGGCCGTTCTGGCCTACGGCAAAATCCTTGCGCGCGATGGTTACCTGATCGCCTGCGTGAAGATTCTGCGGCGCGCCTGGGTGCTCTACGTGGTCCATATTTTCCTGCTGGCCATGCTGATGGGCATCGTGTTCTTCGCCAACAGTCATGTGGAAACCCGCGATCTGGTGGAGGAAATGGGCCTGCATCACTTCATCACCAACCCCCAGCAAGCGTTGACGGATGAGTTACTGCTGCGCTTCAAGCCGAACCTGATGGACCCGCTGCCGCTGTACATCGTGCTGCTGGCGGGATTGCCACTGGTCCTGCCGTTGCTGGTGCGCAAGCCGTGGGCGGTCGTAGCGGTGTCATTGGCGGTGTACCTGCTGGCACCGCGGTTTGGCTGGAACCTTGCGGCCATCAAGGACGGTGTGTGGTACTTCAACCCCGTCACTTGGCAACTGCTGTTTATCCTCGGCGGCTTTATGGCGATTCACGGGCAGCGGCCACGGTTGCCCGACACTCGCCCGCTGTTGCGCCAGCCCTTGTTTGTCAGCGCGGCGGTGTACGTGGTGGTGACCGGCGTGATGACTGTCTCCTGGCGCTGGCCGGAAATACACGATGCCCTGATGCCAGCCAGCCTGAGCAACCTGCTGTACCCGATCAGCAAGACCGATCTGTCGCCGGTCCGTCTGCTGCACTTCCTGGCGCTGGCCTATGTCACCGCCAGGCTCTTGCCCGGCAACGGCTGGACGCAAAACTGGCTGGCGCAGCAATGCTGCCGCATGGGGCGCTACTCACTGGAAGTTTTCTGCCTCGGCGTGCTGTTGGCGCCCTTGGCGGACATGCTCAACGCCCTGACCGACGATGCGTTTGCCATGCAGGTTTTCACCGCGTTGGTGGGTGCCGGGGTGATGGCGTTGCTGGGGGCGTGGCTGGATTTCAACAAGCGGTTGAATCAGCAAATGTCGGTGGCGGCTGCTTAAGATCAAGAGATCGCAGCCTCGTTTCACTCGACAGCTCCTACAGGGAAATGTGTTTACCGATCGTCCGTGTACGGTCGTCAATTGCAACTCCTGTAGGAGCTGTCGAGTGAAACGAGGCTGCGATCTTTTGACCCTCCAAACGCAAAAGCCCCGATCATCACGACCGGGGCTTTTTCATTTCAGGTGTTACGCCTTACGAAGCCGAACGCACCGCACCCTGCGACACATTGGTCGGTTGCAGCTTGAACATGTAGAACAGCACCGTCAGCAGGATCAGGAACGCCGGGCCCACATAGAGCGCCACGCGAGTGTCCGGGAAGTACGCCATCAGGCCGACCACCAGTACCAAAAACGCCAGCGCCAGATACGAGCTGACCGGGTACAACCACATCTTGTATTTCAGGCCGGCACGTTCGCTGGCGCTCAGGCCTTTGCGGAAATTGAGCTGGGCCAGCAGGATCATCACCCAGGTCCAGATCGCGCCGAAGGTGGCAATCGCCGTCACCCAGACGAACACTTTCTCCGGGACCATGTAGTTGAGCAGCACACCCAGTAACAGCACGAAGATCGACAACAGCAACGCGCGACGGGGCACGCCGTTGTTCGAGGTCTTGGCGAAGCCGGCTGGGGCCTGACCGTTCTGCGCCAGGCTGTACAGCATGCGCCCGGTGCTGAAGATGCCACCGTTGCAGGACGACAGTGCCGCGGTGATCACCACGAAGTTGATAATGCCGGCGGCGGTCTTGATGCCCAGACGCTCGAAGGTCATCACGAACGGGCTGCCCTGGGTGCCGATTTCGTTCCACGGGTAGATCGACAGGATCACGAACAGCGCGCCGACGTAGAACAGCAGAATCCGCCAGAACACCGAACCGATCGCATTGGGAATGGTCTTCTGCGGGTTCTTCGCTTCACCGGCGGTCAGACCGATCATCTCGACGCCGAGGTAGGCGAACATCACCATTTGCAGCGACATCAACACGCCTTGCACGCCGTTGGGCATGAAGCCGCCGTGCGCCCAGAGATTGGAAACCCCCAGCGCCACGCCATCGTTGCCGAAGCCGAACGCGATCACGCCGATACCGCCGATCACCATCGCAATGATGGTGACGATCTTGATCAGGGCGAACCAGAACTCGAACTCACCGAAGGCTTTCACCGCGATCAGGTTGATCGAGCCCATGCTGATCAACGCAGCGAGTGCCCAGATCCAGCGCGGCACATCGGGGAACCAGACGCCCATGTACACCGCCACCGCGGTGATTTCCGCGACGCAGGTCACCAGCCACAGGAACCAGTAGTTCCAGCCGGTCAGGAAGCCCGCCAATGGGCCGAGGTAGTCTTGGGCGTAACGGCTGAAGGAGCCGGCGACCGGGTTGTGCACCGCCATCTCGCCAAGGGCGCGCATGATCACCAGGATCGCCAGACCGCCGATGATGTAAGAAAGCATGATTGCCGGGCCAGCCATCTCGATGGCCTTTGCCGAACCGAGGAACAGACCGACGCCGATACAGGCACCGAGCGCCATCAAGCGAATATGCCGTTCGCCAAGTTCGCGTTTGAGCGGGCCGCCTTGAGCGGTCTCGCCATTGGGCAGGTGATTGCCTGGCATAGGGGTACAACCTCGTCTTGTTATTGGATATGACCACCGAGTGTCGAAGCGCTGACCGATATGCCATTGCTTCCCGTAACCGGGCCTGCTTCGTGGGCAGAACCGTCTTGCAGGACAAAACCTTCAAGATCAGCGGGGGCGTGCAGTATAAAAAGCTGGCGACAGAGATTTTCACTCTATAAACCACAAAATTCAGTCATAAATCTCGGCAAAAGTGCGATTCGCGGAGAAGGATTATCTGCGCTTTGTAGGATTTTTCGCTTTTAAAACGGCATCGAGCATTGCACAGCATTGATGCACCCCCATGTTCACCCGGCACCTGGGTCCCGGGTGAACGATTGCAACAAGCAAGCTGTACGGGCTAGGCGAAAGACTTTGCATCCTCTATCCGCAGCGGATCGCCAGCGTGGGCTTCTTTTTGGCCTACAGGCACCTTCGCCGTGACCACTTGTATGGCCATTGTTTTTCTGACTTTCGACGGTTCATATACCGCCACATAGGAGTCCGACTGGCCAAACAATCCCGGTTTGGCCACGGAGTAGCGGGTAATATTCGGCGTGCCCTGAAGAGACTGGTAATGAATATTCCATACCTTGGTTCTTCTGTCGTACTTCATAAACGCAAAGCCCCCCAACAACGTGTCGGCATTGTTGTTTTGATCCGCCGCGATGCCGTAATCGTAATATTCCATGGCAGCAGCCTGTCCCCATCCGTGTTCGCCGCCGGGTAGCGAGTTGTATTGGGCGTCTTCTTTACCGCCCTCGACATGCCTGACGCGCAACACGTTCTCCTCAAGTTGATCCACCACCAGTGAACAGCCGCCGAAACCGGGTGTAAAAACGTAGTCGGGTTCTGCCCATCCGGGGTGAACCGGTATGTCGACGTACCCGCCCTGAGGCGCCCAGTAGCCCGATACTGCGTTGGATTGATCGGGTATTTCACCGGCTTCAATATCGACGATTTTGATGGCATTGAACTCACCCTCCACCGCACCGGAATACCTCATCCGCTGCATTTCAAAAACAAAACGGCTTCCCCCCTGTCTATTCGCAAGTTGCTTGGCAACGCTAGAGGAATAACGAACCTTCCCTGCCTCAAACAGATTGGTGTTGATCGTGACGCGGCTGAATTCCGGCACCGATAGCGCTTGGCGGATGTTGGTCTGTTCGGCTGTAAACGGCAGCCCTTGGTGAGGCCTTCCCCAATCGAGCGGCACGTTTCCCGGATATCGCTGTTCACCCACGGCGATCACAGGCTCCCATAAACCGTTCGGCAATTGTTTGCGCGTAAATACGGGGCTGCCAAACGCCATCGTGTCGGCAGTTGCAATCGCCAGATTTTCCCCACTGGATGAAGTAAAGGACTGCGCACTATCAAAACTTACGGCGTTGTTGCCTCCCCTCAATGAAAGCGGTTGCCATTGATCGGGGGCGACTTGCCAGAGTCGCAGTTCCGTAGCCCGATTAGTGTTGGGGTCAACGATGTTGACGTCCACGATGTCGGCATTGAGATTGAAAGAGTTCCTGATCGAATAAACTGCAACCTTGCCTTTTCCATCGATGTTACGGATGTAAAACTGTTGCCCGTCGGTACTTCGAAAGATGCCTTTCGAAGGAGTCAGTCCGGCAATATCCGACGCCTTGACTGCATACCGTTTATAGGTGGCATTGCTGATTCCCTGTGAGGACACCGGTAATGGCTGAACGGGCGCAACGTCACTTTCAGCGACCCATTCCCTGCCCGCGTCCTGATCAGTCACTTCAGTGACGGATGCATCCAGCGCAGGTTGATTCACCGTGCGATCCAGTGTGTGCTGCCAGTTACCGGCAGTGTCTGCTTCAAGGATCGGTTGATACGCCTGCGGTTTTTTTGGGTGCTGAATTCGCCATTTTCCGATCACCGGATCAAGACGCTTTTCGAAAACATCGTCCTCAACCCGGACATAGTGCCGATCGGCGATCCGGTACTGCCCTTGAGCATTAGGTACGTGGCCCTTCAGGGACACGTCACTGCGGTAAACGGCAAGATCAGGCTTCCACAGGCGCTTCTGCCCATTGGCCAGTTCTATCGCGTTGAATTCAGCGTGAGCAGGCGCCGTGAGCAATTCAAAGGCCGGAATACTTGCCCCCATGGTGATCAGGTTGTCCAACACACCGGCGATGTGTCGCCAGCCCGCTTCCTTATCCCCCAGACTCAGATCCTCAACGCCCTCCAAAACCTCATTCATCAACTGTACAGCTGTCACGCCCAACATCACCAGGCCCACGGGCGGTACCAGGAACGAGGCCAGAGTCAGCATAGTCAAGCCCATATCAAGCAGTTGAACGACCAACCCCTGGCGACCGCTGGCATCGGCATCCTCCGTGGGAACCGCCTGGCTACGGGCGTCGAGCAACAGCTGCGCCTTGTATTCCCGGAAAAGCGTTGTCCAGATATCAAACGCTTGATGCCATGGGTCTCCCGACGGGTCCAGCACTCGCAACTGCAGGAGAAAGTCAGGTGTCTGCTTTTGACGACGCTTGATAGTCATATGCCTAGGAAACTCGCGAGGAACCAATTCAGTGAAACTGGTGAAATACTTTGCGCGGTCTTTGTGCTTCACAAAACGACTGAAGAAGTTCTGATAATCGGTGGGAGCCTCAGACGATTGAGAGGCACCCGGATTTTTCCGCGAAAACTGGCTGATCAGTCGAGCTTTGAACGCGCTCAGTGACGGGTAATATTTGACGGGATGGTCGGGGTCGTCCGGTAGATAAGCGATGAGACCTTTCTGCGATCCGGCATCGGCTAATGGCCACAACTTGTCCAGGGCGCTTTGATCATCGGGTTCAGCCAACTCGAAAATGATGCAGCGGTGCAGCGTCATTCCCATGAAACTCAGACTGCGGCTCCATACGCGTTTGCCGTCGACCCGCACGGATTTGTTGCCGCTTATTATCTCCATCAGTGCATGGTGATGCTTGGGTTCGATATCGTCTTTGAGCAAAGCGATTTGGCTCGCCGCCATCAGTGCCGCTTTGTGATAGCCGACGAATACGTCTCTCCATTTACCTTGGGCAACGACATCATCCCATTTCAGCACCGCCTTTATATGTGCCTGATACTGTTGGCCGAGATTCAGCTCCCTGCACAGTTCAATGAAACGCCCTGTACTCATCGAAACGCGTTTGCGGACCCCTGTCTTTAGCGGCTCGTAGGTAAAAATCTCAGTTCGGTAAAAGTGACTCGGGCGAGCTTCCTCTTCCTCGAAATTATGAAGGGCTGCCTCCAGCAGGGTGAAGTATTCGCTTTGCGGGGAGGAAAAAAGCCGGGACGATGGAGTGAGTTCAATCCACGTTTTATTCACATCGAGATCGAGGTCAAAGAACTCACTGATCCTCTTCTTCAACAGCGGTTCAGCAAACTCTTTCAGCGCCTTGACTCCAGCCATGGCGTCGTTCAAAGCAGTGTGCGCCGTCACACTCGCTTCAACCCGTCGTCTTGCTTCAACACGCTGTTCCGGTAATGCCTTATCAAGCCAGACTGGCATGATTGGAGTAAAACTTTTCAACATGTCCAGATTATGCTTCGACATGGTTAACAGCGGCGCAGGCGTTACCGACTTAACGATTTCCATATGCTCAAAAACCGTGGACTTCCCATTACCAGCTAAAACCGAAACAGCACTCGAGCGAAAACCATACAACTCAGTCATGACATCATCCTTGATTTAGGTAAACGAAGAAAAAGTAAATAACAGGCACATTAAAAAAAGAAGCACATGAGTATTACGAAAAATAATAAAGCGCTCTTTCTCCTCCCACTTAAAACAAGTAACAACTCCGCCAACGCTGCAATTACAAAATAGTGTTTCTGAATGGAATATTGAGGCGAAACTTTTCCGGACGCTGCAGCACCGGTCACCCGCCTTGCGCGGCATCCTCACCGTCGCCCTTTCTCTACGGCTGATCGCTTCACAATTTTTTCACCAACGCCAACCACCGTCTAAGCTTCAGACAAGTCCTCTCAATCTGCGTAAATGGATCAGTCGACTATGGGCGTTTTATGGCAAACCGATTCGAGAAAAAATGTGGTTCCGACTGAACGTGTGGATGAAACGCCTATACCTGAAAAACCCCGAAGCAGTCGCACAAAGCACGGCTGGTGGGCGTTCTGGTTGTTGTTGCTGATAATCCTGATTGTCCTGGGGCTGGCCGCCGCCAAGGAAATGCGCACGTCGAAGTTTCAATCCCGGGAGCTCAGCCAATACGCCGCCAGCCTGAGCTACGAGCTCAAACCCGGTCCCAGCGATGCCATTCGCTATCCGGGGGCGGGTCCTTTCGACCTGCGTCTGGGCTACAGCTCTCTGGATGAATTCCTGCCGCGCCTGATCAAGCGCGACTACGTTGTGGCGTCACAGACCCGGTTTTCCCAAAAGTTGATGGACTACACCGACAAGGGCTTTTTCGTGCCCTACGCGGAGAAAATCCAGGCGGGATTGTCGATCACTGATTGCCGTGCGGCACCCCTCTACCAGTACAAATACCCACAACAACTGTATTCAAGCTTTGCAGCGATCCCTCCCGTGGTGGTCAACAGTTTGCTGTTCATTGAAAACCGCTTCTTGCTCGACCCCCGTCAGCCCCGGGCCAACCCCGCGGTGGATTGGCCGCGGTTCGGCATGGCGGCGTGGTCCCAGGTCGCCAAATTGATGCACCTGCCGGGCCAGTCGGCGGGCGGCAGTACCCTGGCAACGCAACTTGAGAAGTACCGGCATTCGCCCGATGGCCTGACCGTGTCCGGCGCGGAAAAAATCCGCCAGATGATTTCCGCCAGCGTGCGCGCCTATCAGGCCGGGCCGGAAACGCTGGAGGCCCGGCAGAACGTGATTCGCGATTACCTCAACAGCGTGCCCCTGTCGGCAGTACCGGGGCACGGTGAAGTGCACGGCATGGCCGAAGGTTTGCGCGTCTGGTACGGCGCCGACTTCAACGAGGCCAACAAACAGCTGGCCAGCAACGCGACAGATCCGAAAAGCATGTCGGAAAAAGGTCTGGCCCTGCGTGAGATGCTGTCTTTGATGATCGCCCAGCGCCGCCCTTCCCACTACCTGACCAAGGGGCACGAGGAACTGGCCGATCTCACCGACAGCCATATTCGCCTGCTGGCACAGAACGGCGTGATCGATGCGCCACTCGAGGCAGCGGCATTGGCCAGCACAGTGACCTATCGCGACTGGCAAACACAGCCCACCATTCAGCCGATCGAAACCAACAAGGGCATCAGCGTGGCGCGCAGTCGTCTGGGCGGGTTGCTCAACCGTCCGCTGTACGACCTCGACCGCCTTGATCTCTCCGCCACCAGCACCCTGCAAGGCGAGCTGCAAACCAAAGCCACCGAGTACCTCAAACGTCTGGCCGACCCGGTTTTTGCGACGCAGATCGGCTTGATGGGCGAACGCCTGCTCACCCCCACCAGTACCGCCCAAGTGCGCTACAGCTTCACGCTGTTCGAACTGACCCCGGACGGCTCGCGGGTGCGGGTGCAGACCGACAGCACCGACCAGCCGTTCGATATCAATGAAGGCAGCAAGCTGGAACTGGGCTCCACCGCCAAGATGCGTGTGCTGACCACCTATTTGCAGATCATGGCCGAGCTGCACGATAAATACGCAACGATGACCATCCCGGAACTGAAGAAGGTCGACGTCCCTGATCAGGACCGCCTGAGTCGCTGGGCCGTCGATTACCTGATCCAGAACAAAGACCGCAACCTGCCGGCCATGCTTGGCGCCGCGCTGGACCGCAAATACTCCGCCAGCCCCGGCGAAGCCTTTTTCACCGGTGGCGGGCTGCATGTGTTCCATAACTTTCGCAAGGAAGACAACGGCCGCATGCCGACGCTGCGCGATGCGATACGTGAGTCGATCAACCTGCCGTTCATTCGGCTGATGCGTGACCTGGTGCGCTACACCACGTATTCGGGCCCCAACAGCAGCGCCGAATTGCTCAAGGACGACCGCGACCCTCGGCGTCAGGAATACCTGGCCTCGTTTGCCGACCGTGAAGGCACATCGTTCCTGCTGAAGTTCTGGAAGAAGTACAAGAACAAGGACACCCAGGCGCGGCTCGAAACCTTTCTTGACGGCATGCGCCCGACCCCGATTCGCATGGCCGCTGTGCATCGTTATCTGCTGCCACAGGCCAGCCAGCAAAGCTTCAACATGTTCGTGCGCTCGCACCTCAACGGCGCCAAGCTCACCGAGAAGCTGACCGACGAACGCCTCCAACGGCTCTACGAAAGCTACGGCCCTGGCGCCTACGACTTGCCGGACCAGGGCTTCATCGCCAAGGTTCACCCGCTGGATCTTTGGCTGATGGGCTACCTGTTAAACAACCCCGACGCCAAGTTCAGCCAGATCGTCAAAGCCAGCCAGTTCGAACGCCAGGAAGTCTACAGCTGGCTGTTCAAAAGCCGTCACAAGCTTGCCCGCGACAGCCGCATTCGCACCATGCTGGAGATCGAGGCGTTTCTCGACATTCACCAGCGCTGGCAGAAAGTCGGCTATCCGTTCGATCACCTGGTGCCGTCGCTGGCCACCGCCATCGGCAGTTCCGGCGATCGTCCGGCAGCCTTGGCGGAGCTGATCGGTACCATCCTCAACGACGGCGTGCGCATGCCGACACTGCGCATCGACAGCCTGCATTTTGCAGCGAACACGCCGTACGAAACCAAACTGATCAATGACCCGGTTGCCGGCAAACGGGTGATGCCTTCCGAGGTGGCCGCAGCCATGCGCGAAGCCTTGTCCCACGTGGTCGACGCCGGTACCGCGAAACGGGTCTCCGGGAGTTTCGTAACGCCTGATGGCAAACCGTTGGCCATGGGCGGCAAAACCGGTACGGGCGATAACCGTATCGAAGCCTTCGGTTCGGGTGGGCGAATTCTGAGTTCGAAATCCATAAACCGCACCGCAACCTTCGTGTTCTACATCGGCGATCGTCACTTCGGCACGTTGACTGCGTTCGTGCCCGGGCAATCGGCCGAAGCGTTCAAGTTCACCTCGGCCTTGCCAGTGCAAGTGCTCAAGGGCATGGCGCCGATCCTGACGCCGTATCTGCAACCGGGGCGCAACACCGAGTGCCTGGCGCCGACCGCCACGGCGAGCAATTAAACCTCGGAGTCCCAGATCACCGTCACATCGCCGGAGAATTTCGCGCTGCCCAGTTCCAGCATCTGCCCGACGCCGTCCTGCTCCAAGGAAAAATGCAGGGTGCCGGGGTCAGCCATAAAAAAGGCAAAATCGATGTCATTGGCTCCTGCTCCTGCGCGTCCATCCCGGCAGGGTCTTGGCGCAATGCCCGCATCGAGCACCGTAACATCACGCCACTGCGCCGCCGAGATATCAAACATCGCCCTCTGACGAGGATTCGTGTGACGGGCAGGTATGGGCCGAATCGATTGAACATCGATCCCGGTCTCAATGCTGAATAGTCGTTCGAACCCGTTTCCCTCCTGGCATGAGAACGGATTTTCGGCACAGTAGCCGCTGTCCTTTGTGGTGTTCTTGAACTCATTGCTGTGCGGCTTAGCCGGGGCCGGCTCGAACTCGGCGGCAATCTGTACCACTTCAGCCCTTGCCGTCATGCAGGCAGCGAACAGCAGACAACCGTAAAGACGCTTCATGGATTCACCGCATTAAACATCAACTGCACCGTCCCGTAATACTGGCCAGGGATTGAACGCTGCCCGGGAAACGCCCGGCAGCGATGATCAGACTTCCGAATTCCAGATAACCGTGACGTTGCCCGAATAGGTCTTGCCGACGCCGGTGAGCATTTCTTCGACGTGTTCACGGGCGATTTCGAAGTGCAACTGGCCGGGTTTGCGATCGACGTAATGCCCTGGCTGGAACAGTTCGGTGCCACTGCCGTCACGCAGCAACGGACGGCGGCTGACAGGCTGGCCGGCGGCGTCGGTCAGTCCCGAGGGCAAGGTGACGCTGAGGGTCAGCGGCACGGCGTCGCCGGAATTCGGTTCGCGCAAATAACAGTGATTGCTGCTATCGCCGTACTGGCAATCGAGCTGCATCTTGAAACGGCTGGAGGCCGAGATATTGAAGGTCTGGTCGCGGAACAAGCGCTCCGGCCGGCGATTGCGTTGTAGCCAGGCTTGCCAGCCACCTTGCGGGATCAGCTCGACGCGATTGCCACCGGGCGGCACTTCGACCTTGAGGGTGTGTTGCACGTCGAGGTTGAAGTTGAAGGTCAAGATGTTGTCGTTGGGAATCATGATGTCGCCGAAGTCGAAATCCTGGTTCGGCCCAACCGTGTAGGTGATCGATCCGGTGTAACGCCCCGTGGACATGCCCAAAGGGTTGGGCGTTTTCAGTTCATAGGCGTATTCGAAGTTGACATACGAGAGCTGGGGCACTTCCAACACGTGAATCAGGCTGCAGGTCCCCGCACCCTCAGGAACAATCCAGAACCACAGTAAATATCGGCTGCTGCCGGTATTCATCCCAGTCGACACGCAAGGCGCCGGTGCAAACTGAAAGGTTCTTGGCGCCCACGATCGGGTGCCTCCGGGGAGGGTATCAAAGCGATTGCCAATCCCGGCAATGCGCACCTGCACTGTTTCCCTCTCGCCTCTATCTGAAACCACTTCGAAACTGCGCCACTCGGAAGGGACTTTAAACATCACACCTTTACGAACATCGGCGGGCCCAGGCCCAACATGATTGAGTAGCAACGGCGCATTGGCCGTGAAATTGATATCCCATGTACGAATGCTGAAAATCCCAAGGGCCTCGCACCGTGCCGGCATGTGCCCTGGACAGACCCCGCTTTGAGGCGTGGTATTGACGAATTTGTTCTGCATCGGGTTGCTCGGGTCCGGTTTGAATACAGCCGATATTTCTTGCGTGGCGGCAGTCGCACAAAGTGTGACTAGCCACAGCAATGCGCCGACTGAAACACCACCACAACCCGCTCTAGTCATTCGTTTTTTCATGTGCATGGCTCCGTGCTCCGAAAGCACTCATGGATTCACCGCATCGAACATCAGTTGCACCGTCCCGTAATACTGGCCGGGGACATACCCGTCGGCAGGTTTCGTTGCGGCGATCTCCAGCCGCACCCGCTGACCGACCCGGGCCTGCTGCTCATCCACTACCGGCGTCTCGAGCAACGACAACAACTGCCCATTGAACCGCACCGCCAGATCAATACGCTCACGGCCATTGAACAGAAACGGCTCGGCCGCCAGCCGTGCGGAAATACTGCCGCTGGCGTTTTTCACATCGAAATGCTCGCGCAATGGCGAGAGTTCGGCGCTGACCGGGTTCCACGCCATGACCTGCTCGCGCTCCAGGAACCCCGGATTGACCGGCAACACATAAAACTCGCTGGTGGGGATGGTCACCGAGACGTGGAAGGTTTGCTCTTCACGGATCGCCAGTGCGTGATTGCAGGCCAACAGTAAAACGGTGCACAGGGTGACCTGGACCCCGCGCTTGAGACCTGAGCGCTTCACCCTTTCACCTCATAATTTTTCTGCGCCGCACCTTCCACCAGTTTGAAGCGGTACTGACGCCCGGCCTGCTTCTCGAAGCGGAACGCCTTGCCCGGCAACACATGGTTCTTGGTGATCGGCTGGCAATCGTTTTCATCGCTGGCGGCGCAGTCCTTGAAGTCATCGACCACCACCACGGTATTGCCGTTGTTGCTCAACGCATACAGGCCGGCTCGGTCGTCAATCTGCGTGTTGAAGCGCGCATCCTTGGGCCGCACGAAGAAAATCGTGCCGTAACCGGCCAGCACATTGACCCCGGCCGAGAGGGTCTTTTTGTACTCGTCGCGCTCCTCGCTGGAGACCGCGAATTCGTCCTCCTTCTCCGGCACCACCGGCACGAACCGCACGCGAAAATAACGTTCGCGCTCGCGCTCACCCATAAACAGCAACCGGGTGCCCTGCATGCCGTTCACCGGCACAATCAAGCGCGCCGGGCTGGCCATCAGACCGTCCCGGGCGCTGCTGTCGGCCTGGGATTTGATCGGCAGTTCCGTGGGTTTACCCTCGGCGTCATAGACGATTTCGTGAATATTGATCTTGACGAAGGCAGTGCTGTCACCGCCGTTGAAAACCCGTTTCAGGTAGGTGCTTTTGTCGCCATCCAGGTAGTCGTAAACCACCCCGACATTGATCGCCGGCCCGGCCTCGGCCAACAACGGTAACAAGCCTGCACCCAACACTGCCCACAGACGTTTCATCACTTTCGATCCCTCAGGTTGAACGCTGCCCGGGAACCTCCCGGCAGCGATGATCAGATTTCCGAATTCCAGATAACCGTGACGTTGCCCGAATAGGTCTTGGCGACCCCGGTGAGCATTTCTTCGACGTGTTCACGGGCAATTTCGAAGTGCAACTGGCCGGGTTTGCGATCGACGTAATGCCCCGGCTGGAACAGTTCGGTGCCACTGCCGTCACGCAGCAACGGACGGCGGCTGACAGGCTGGCCGGCGGCGTCGTTCAGTCCCGAGGGCAAGGTGACGCTGATGTTCAGCGGCACCGCCCCACCGGAATTCGGTTCGTACAACAGGCACTGATTGCCGCCATCACTGTATTGGCAGTCGAGTTGCATCTTGAAACGGCTGGAGGCCGAGATATTGAAGGTCTGGTCGCGGAACAACCGCTCCGGCCGGCGATTGCGCTGCAACCAGGCCTGCCAGCCGCCTTGCGGGATCAGCTCGACGCGATTGCCGCCGGGCGGTACTTCGACTTTGAGGGTGTGTTGCACATCCAGGGTGAAGTTGAGGATTAACGCATCATGAAAGACGTCCATGTTGTCACCAAAATCGAAATCCCTACCCGGGCCGATGCTGTACTTCAGGGTGCCGGTGTATTGCCCCGACGACATGCCCAAGGGATTGGGCGTTTTCAGGGCGTAGGCGAATTCGAATTCGGCGTATTGCAGCCTCGCAAACTCGGTCCCGGGTTGTCGACTGCACACACCGGCACCTTCCGGAACCAGCCAGAAGAAATATATCATTCGGGTGCCCGCCGCAATGTATCCGGTGCCTTCACAAGGACTGGGGGCGTTGCGCCACTGCGAGTCCCATCGAACACCGGGTAACTCCCATGAACCGACACTGTCACTCATGTCCATGCGGTGGCCGATGCCGGCAATACGCATCTGCACCGTAGAGACCTCACCGGTCCCCGTGTGGGTGACTTGCACATCCCGCCACTCCGAAGGCACTTTCCACATAGCTCCCTGGCGAGGGTCCTTCGGGTTGGGATAAATAGGCCCCTTGGAATGTGCAAAAAGGGTACTAATGCGAAGACTGAAAATATTCAACTGCTTGCACCTGGCCGGAATGTGCCAGGGACACACACCGCTTTCCGGCGTGGTATTGACGAACTCGTTCTTCAGCGGGTTCGCCGGATCGGGGTTGAACACCGCCGAGATGTCCTGAACCAACGCATTCACCGGCGCCGCGAACGCGCCACACAGCGCACCCACCAGCAGGACCTGTCGGGTACAGCACTTATAGAATGTTCCAAACATGGCTCAACCTGCCGCGTGAGAAGTAAAAGAGCTGTCCGCCAGGGTGTCGGGCGTGCAGCGCAGATCGCCGATCATCAACACATCCTGCTCAACGCGGGCCTTGCTCGGGTCGAGGCGGAACTGGCACAGCAACTGATCGCCACGCCGTACTTGCAGGGTCGGTGAACCGGCGTTCATTTCCATGGAGAAGAAGCCGTCGACCTCGCTGACCCCACGGCTGGCGTGGTTGATGATGTGGTGCCCCTTGAGCGGCAGGCCCTGGGGATCGAGCAAGCGCCCGAGCACGGTCACGGTTTTCATCACCTGGACCTTGCGATAGGCCACGCCGCCCTTGTTCAGGTGATAACTCATGCGCGCCGGTTGAATGCTCGCCGCCGGCACATGGTTGCCTTCGAAATCGAAGCTCACCGAGCCGCTTTTGTAGGCGGTGATCGGCACAAAGTTGCGTCCCGGACGCAATGCGGTGCTGCCGCCGCTGAGGTCATCGGCGCGCAGGGCGATGGCGTCCACGTCTGACTCCACGTCGATAATCATCCCGGCGCCACGGCCCTGGAACTGACTGGTCAGGACCATTTTCTGGCCGCCCACGGCGAAGGTGCTGTCCAGGTTCAAACCACCCGTGACGTCGCCGCTGAAGGACGAACGCTGGGCGAAGGCATCGCCGAGTACGGTGTCGGTCATGAAGCTCGTGGTGCCGGACACACCGAGGCCGTAGGTGTCGGTGATCGCGGTGGCCGAGACGCTTTGCAGAATAAAATCCTGCAAGTCTTTGCGATAGGTCAGCGAGGCGTTGTTGTCGCGCCCGCCATCGCGGGAAGTGCGCGAGCCGATGCTGCCGGAGATTTGCTCGCCCGGACCGCCGAGGGCCAGGCTCACGCTCAGGTCCACACCGCGATTACGCTTGTCGCCACTGCTGGTGCTGCCCGGCCGGTCGAATACGGTGAAACGCCAATTGGCGTCGTTGCCAAACAGATTGCCGCGCTGGGTCCAGCCCAGGTCCAGGCCGACGCCTTCGACATTGCCTTCGCTGTGGGCCACCCGGCCGTTGAGCGAGGTGCGATTGTTCAGGCGATGGGTCAGGGACAGCGACGAGTTGCTGGTCTGGCCGTTGAACACATTGCGCTGGCGAATGCGCGTGCCGTCGGGCAGGGTTTCGTAGGTATTGCGAGTGTCGAGCCAGCTGCGATTGTGGCTGACCACCACGTTGCCCAGGCCGTAGCTGTAGAGCCCTTGGAAATCGAGGCCGGTGCCGTGGTCCTCGGTCTGATAGACGTTGGCGAACAGGCTGGCGTTGTTGGCCACGGTCCAGTCCACGGACGTGCCGTACTGCAACTGATCCCGCACCTGACGCCCGGACAAGCCCAGCACCACTCGTGGGTGCAGCAGGTAGTTGAGTGCGGCGCCGGCGGTCATGTCGCCTTCAGCCTGTTGATCCCAGTTGCTGAGCAGCTTGCTCTCGCGCCCGGCAAACAGGTTGTAGCGCCAGCGTTCGTCGTGGTTGCGCCAGTTGTTCGGTTTGTAGACCAGTTCTTGCGTGGTCGAAGTGATCTGGCCGTCTTCGATAAGCCGCACCTCGACCTCGTAGATGCCACCGGGCAGTGGCCGGGTATCGAGGGTTTGCAATCCGGCGGGCACCGGTTGAGTGTTGATCAGCAGGCCATTGCGATAGATCTCCACCGAGCCGAGACGGTTGGCGGTGACGTAGATCGGATACACGCTGGGCTTGGGATTATTGATCGCCAGGCTGTCGGAACTGCCGTACATCACGCCGACCGCGGTGTCCGGGCTCGCGCCGAACGAACGGGGCTGGCGACTCAGGCCTTCGGAGTTGGGCATGAAATAGCCCAGGCGCAGAAACTGGCCTTCCAGTTCGCGCTGGGTATAGAGCTCGTGTACCGCGTGATAGAGCTGATCGTCTGGCCCACCGAGCCGGGCGAGTTGCAGGTTGACGCTCTGGCTCCAGTTGCCGAGGCTGCTGCTGGCCTCAAGACCGAATCGGCCGCCGAGGTCTTGATCCTGCCCGCCGTTGAGATTCAGCTGATTGCGCACGATCAGGCCGGTGCTGCCACCTGGCGGCTGCTCGTAATAAGCCTGGGGCTGGTCGGCGCGCTCGGCGTTTTCGGTGACGAGCGAGACCAGGGAATTTTCAAGGTTGTAATGCACGGCCAACAGGTTTTCCGGGCAACTGTTAGTGCAGGCCCCCAGTGGCACGCCTTGTTTCAGATAAGTGGTCAATGCCTCGCGCTCAGTGGCTTTCACGTCGCTGTCACGAACATCGGTTACTTCAAGTAAGGTGATGCGGTCATCGCGGGATAACACCACCATCGCCTCACCCAGAAACTGTTGATCACGTTCAATTCGAACCGCCAGCGGAACATCAAAGAAGTGCTCTTCAAACTCGGCCGGCAAACCCTTGGCCTGGGCGAGCAAAGAGCGCGGCATATAATTACCGTTAGTGGGCGCGGCCAGGGCTGCTGAACAAAACAGCAAGGCAAGCGCTGCCGCGATGGGCGTCATCGGGAACATGAACCGGATACTCTGAATGCGGACAGTAAATACGTTGAAACCCGGTCGGCCGGTTAGATAGACGGACCGATCGGGGCGTGTCAGTCAACGAACAGAAGGAGTGTCCTTCAGCGCGGTACGGCGTCGAACATTACCACCGGGTTGCCGGTGAACAAGCCAACCTGGTCATCCGCTGGTTTGGCGGCGGTGATCACCATGTCGGCCTGCATGCCACCATTGGAAGGCACGTCAGGGGCGACTTCTTCTGGCGTGGCGCCCAGTACCTGACCACCGATGGCGATGGTCAGGGGAATCGAGCTGGAACCGTTGTACAGCGCGGCGGTGCCGCCCTCGATGTAGGCCTTGATCGAACCGTTCATGTTTTTCAGGTCGTAGGTCTGACGCAGCGTGCTCAGCTCTCCGCTCACCGTGTTGTAGGTCATGGTCTCGTCCCGACCGAAGTTTGGATCCCGCGGTTTGGCATGGAACTCGGACGGTGAAATTTCGGCCTTGATGTTGATAGTGGTGCTGGCGTCATCCTTGGCCAGAGCAGCAGTCGAGCCGAAAACCAGAACAGCCAGCGGGGTGAGGATTGCGAGTTTCTTGAACATTACTTATTACCTGTTTTCTAAATTGATCGGACCGTCGAATGTCATCAAGCGCTGCCATCACTCACGAGATGATGGCGATTTGGCTCAACTTTCGACGCCGGGAATATTCGATCAATTCTTTCGGAAAGTAAGCCGGAAAGTTCCTCAAACCCTGTAGCCAAAGCGCTATAAGACTCGAGTGAAAAAGCATTGAATAACGGAAAATATAAAGTGCTACTGTAAGAAACAGACTACAAAGTTCGAAAATACGGCAATTAACGGCCCACATTAACCAACCTGTTCCTGTAAGACAAGTACCACATCTACCGCAAATATTAGCTCTAATTTATGCATTAGAGAGTTTGCACTAATTACGCCGATTTACTTCAACTAAAAGCGCTTATTTTTTCCAAAAACGGTTTTTTTCATAGGTGTCTTTCGGTCAAGCGCGTGGAAAACCATTGGTCGGGAGGCCTTGATTCTTTCTAAAGATATATCTTAAGTTGTATCTAAACACGACGAAGAGAAGGCAAGAAAATGAGAGACCATCATTTCCCCCACCGCGAACACGGTGACGGCCGCGACGGCTTCGAGAAGCGCCCCGGGCGCGAACGTGGCGGGCGCGGCCCCCGGGTGTTTGCGCCCGGGGATCTGAAACTGTTGCTGTTGGCAATGATCGCCGAGCAGCCCTGCCACGGTTATGACCTGATCCGCCAGATCGAAAGCATGTTCGACGGCGCCTACAGCCCCAGCCCCGGCGTGATCTACCCGACCCTGACCTTTCTGGAAGAGAGCGAAATGATCCTGGGCGACGCCGAGGGCGGAAAAAAACGCTACACCATCACCGAGGCCGGACGTCTGTCGTTAAGCGATCAGGCGATCGCACTGGATGGCGTGCGGATGCGCATCGAGGTCAGCAAGCGCTCATTGCGCGGCCATGACCGCCCCGCCGAGATTCACGAAGCAGTGCACAACTTGCGTCATGCCTTGCAGATGCATCACGGCCGCTGGAGCCCGGAAGAAATCCTGCGGGTGCGCGACCTGCTTAACAACACCGCCAAAGCCATCGTCGATGGCCCTGTCGTTCAACCCGCTCAGGAGCAAGCCGAATGACTGAAGTGATCGTGCAAACCATCCACCGTGTCAGCCACGAGATCAAACGCCGTCGTCTGGAGGTGTTGCGGGTGGTCGACCTGACGCCGCGCATGCGCCGCATCACGCTGGGTGGACCGGAATTGGCGGGCTTCGTCAGCCTCGGCACGGACGACCACGTCAAACTGCTGTTTCCACAAAACGCGGCTGAACAAGCGGCCCTGGAAACCCTGGTGCTCGGCGCCGGTAAAGACAACGGGCCGATGCCGGCGATGCGCGACTACACACCGCGTCGTTACGACCTGAACACACTGGAGCTGGACATCGACTTCGTGCTGCACGGCGACGGCCCTGCTTCGACCTGGGCCGAGCAAGCCAAACCGGGCCAATTCCTGCACATCGGCGGGCCACGGGGCTCGATGGTCGTGCCGGACATCTTCGACAGCTACTTGCTGATCGGTGACGAAACTGCCCTGCCCGCGATCGCTCGGAGGCTGGAAGGCCTGGCGGCCAATCGCCGGGTATTGGTGATCGTGGAAGTAGAGAACGGCGCCGAACAGCAACGACTGGAAAGCGCCGCGCAGGTCAACGTGATCTGGGTGTTGCGCGAGGGCGGCAAGGACAACCTGCTGAAGACAGTGAAGCAGCTGCAAGTGCCCAGCGGCAATCTGTACGCCTGGGTGGCGACCGAGAGCAAAGTGTCGCGGCAGATACGCCGGGTGTTGCTCGATGAGCACGGGCTTAACGAGCAGTTCGTCAAAGCCGTCGGCTACTGGCGGCTGGATGACAGCGAGGCTGCGATCTTTGCTTTTCAAGTCAACGACGAAGGTACCGATCCAATCCCACGATCAGTAATGCAATCGCGACAAACCCCACCAATATCCCCCCGGCATTGAGAAACACCTGTGGATAACCCAGCGTGCTCACATCGATGAACGGATACGGGTAGGCCGCGAGCAGATGCCCGCGCTGCAGCACATAGGCGAAATACACCAGCGGATACATCACCCACAAGGCGATGTGCCCCAAGCGCAATGTGCCTTTGGGTACGCAGCACCACCAATACACCAGAAACAGAAGCGGCATGATGTCGTGCAGCAACTCGTCGGCGAGCAGCTGCCAGCCTTCGGGATGCCACAGATGGCGCAACAGCAGGCTATACGCGAGGCCGACCACGGCGATGCTCACGGCAATCCCACTGCTGACCGACGGCTGCAAAAACCAGCGGCGCGCCGCCGACTCCCGCGATGTCAATTCACAGGTCAGCACCACGGCCACCAGGGTATTGGTCAGCACGGTAAAAAAGCTGAAGAAACTCACCAGCCCGCCCAACAGGCTGGCTCCAATGCTCCAGCGTGTGCCGAGAATCAGGTACAGCTGGACACTCAGGGCAAACCAGCCCAGCACTGCGGCCACGGCAACACAGCGACGCCTCGCGGCAGACCCCGGCGTCGAGAGGCTAACCATGTTCAGACCGGGCGCTTGGTGCGCATCAACTTCACGTACAGGCGTTCGACTTTCTCCCGCGCCCACGGGGTTTTGCGCAGGAATGTCAGGCTCGACTTGATGCTCGGGTCACTCTTGAAGCAGCGGATATCGATGCGCTCGGCCAGCCCCGACCATTCGTAGTGTTCAACCAGCGCGTTGAGGATTTGCTCCAGCGTCACACCGTGCAGCGGGTTGTTGTTCTGTTCGGTCATGCCGGGCCTTCGAGCGGTGAAAGAATGGGAAGCCGCGCACCTTAGCCGAGGGCTTCCTTGGGGGGAAGCGATCTGTGTGCTGTCAGTTAAATGTAGGTGAAACGCTGTTACCAAATCCGAAACGCTCCATGTCAGTAAAAGCGCTTTCTCTATTTGTAACAGGACATTATCCTTGCGCCCGTCAAGCTGAAACGCTTCCGCTGCCCGCGACATACTGCCGCTTCAGTTCACTTTCCAGAAAAGACCAAGAATTACTTCCCCTATGCCTTATTTTCAAACTCCGCGAGACAGCGCTGTCTGCAACGCTATTGCTCGTCGAAAAGCCCTGAACCTGATCGGCGGACTCTCCGCGTTGGGCTTCGCTACTTGCACCCAGGCCGCTCCGGCCTTCGATAGCGAGTCACCGTGGATGCTCGGCGACTGGAACGGCACGCGCACCGAACTTTCGGAAAAAGGCTACGACTTCAAGGTCGATTACACCGGAGAAATGGGCAGCAATCTGCACGGCGGCTACGACCATGACCGCACCGCCCGCTACAGCGACCAGTTCGGCCTCGGCACGCACCTGGACCTGCAGAAGATTCTGGGCTGGGACGATGCCGAATTTCAGTTGACCATCACCGAGCGCAACGGCAACAACATCAGCAACGACCGTATCAATGATCCGCGCGTGGGCGGGTTCACCTCGGCTCAGGAAGTCTGGGGTCGCGGGCAAACCTGGCGCCTGACGCAAATGTGGTATCAGCAGAAATTCTTCGATCAAAAGCTCGACATCAAGGTCGGCCGTTTCGGCGAAGGCGAAGACTTCAACAGCTTCCCCTGCGACTTCCAGAACCTGGCGTTCTGCGGCTCGCAGGTCGGCAACTGGGTCGGTGGCATCTGGTACAACTGGCCGGTCAGCCAATGGGCGATGCGCGTTAAATATCACCTGACGCCGGAGCTGTACGCACAGGTCGGCGCCTACGAGCAAAACCCGTCGAACCTTGATCGCGACAATGGTTTCAAGCTCAGCGGCAGTGGCACCCAGGGGGCGATCCTGCCGGTGGAACTGGTCTGGTCGCCGAAGCTCAACGGCCTGCCGGGTGAATACCGCGCCGGCTATTACTACAGCAGTGCCAACGCCACCGACGCTTACAAGGACAGCAACGGTCAGCCGGCAGCCCTGAGTGGCGAGGCTTACCGCAGCGCGTCGAGCAAACACGGTGTGTGGCTCGGTGTACAGCAGCAATTGACCAGCCGTGCCAGCGACAACTCCCGCGGCCTGAGCGCGTTCGCCAACGGCACGATGCACGACAAGAAGACCAACGCCATCGACAACTATGTCCAGGCAGGCGTCGTCTACAAAGGCTTGTTCGATGCACGCGCCAAGGACGACATCGGTTTCGCCCTGGCTCGCGTCCACGTCAACCCGGCCTATCGCAAGAACGCCGAGGCGACCAATCAGGCCCGGGCTGTCTTCGACTACGACGACCCGTCCTTCCTGCCGCCGCAGGACACCGAATACAGCGCCGAACTCTATTACGGCGTGCACGTCACGAACTGGCTGACCGTGCGCCCGAACCTGCAATACATCCGCCACCCCGGTGGCGTGGACAAGGTCGATGACGCGCTGATTGGCGGGATCAAGATCCAGTCATCCTTCTAACCAACGCCACAAAACCTGTGGGAGCGAGCCTGCTCGCGAAGAGGCCGTCAGCTTCAACATCAATGCTGACTGACACACCGCTTTCGCGAGCAGGTTCGCTCCCACAGGGGATCGCGTCGTCCAAACAGTTTTTATCTGAACCATGCCCACGCCAGATCGTCATCTACAGTGAACTTGCGCGGGACTACTTAAAACGTCACGGAGAACCACACTATGAGCACTGATGGTGCTTTGAGTCGAAGCCGTCTGCTGCCGAGCCTGCTCGGTATCCTGCTTCTGCTAATGGGCCTGGCCATGCTGGCCGGGGGGATCAAGCTGAGCATGCTCGGCGGCTCGCTGTATTACCTGCTGGCCGGTATTGGCCTGGCGCTGACCGGCGTGTTGCTGATTGCCGCTCGCCGCGCTGCACTGGGCCTCTATGCACTGGTGCTGTTCGCCAGCACCGTTTGGGCCTTGTGGGAAGTCGGCCTCGATTGGTGGCAACTGGTGCCGCGTCTGGCCATGCTGTTTGCGCTGGGCATCGTCATGTTGCTGCCGTGGTTCCGCCGTCCGCTGTTGCTCACTGGCCCTGCGCCGATGGGCACCGGCGCACTGAGCGTGGCCGTGGTGCTGGCGGGCGTTGCTGCGCTGGCCAGCCAATTCACCAACCCCGGTGAAATCAAAGGCCAACTGGACCGCGACAGCGTGCCGGGCATGACCAACACCGCCCCAGCCATGCCCGACGGTGACTGGAACTCCTACGGCCGCAGCGCCCATGGCGATCGTTACTCGCCACTGGCACAGATCACCCCGCAGAACGCGAACAAACTCGTTCCGGCCTGGACCTTCCGCACCGGCGACCTGCCTGGGCCGAACGACCCGGGTGAAACCACTGCCGAAAACACCCCGCTGAAAGTCAACGGCATGCTCTACGTCTGCACGCCGCACAGCCAGGTGATCGCGCTGGACCCGGACACTGGCAAGGAAATCTGGCGTTTCGATCCGAAGCTCTCCACGCAAAGCGCGGCGAACTTCAAGGGTTGGGCGCACATGACCTGCCGTGGCGTGACGTATCACGATGACGCCGTTTATGCCTCCGAGCAAAGCCCGACCGGCACCGCCAACCCTGCGCCGGTCAGCAGCGTCTGCCCACGCCGGATCTTCCTGCCGACTGCCGACACCCGTCTGATCGCCCTCGACGCCGACACCGGCAAAATGTGCGAAGACTTCGGCAACAAAGGCCAGGTCGACCTGAGCGCCAATATCGGCGGCTTCAACGCCGGCGGTTACTACTCCACCTCGCCTCCAGCGGTCACTAAAGACCTGGTCGTGATTGGCGGCCACGTCACCGACAACGTCTCCACCGACGAACCTAGCGGCGTGATCCGCGCGTTCGACGTGCACACCGGCAAACTGGTGTGGAACTGGGACAGCGGCAACCCGGACGACACCACGCCGATTGCCGAAGGCAAGGTCTACACCCGCAACTCGCCGAACATGTGGTCCATGTTCGCCGTCGATGAAAAACTCGGCATGCTTTACCTGCCGATGGGCAACCAGACCCCGGACCAGTTCGGTGGCGCTCGCACCCCTGAATCGGAACTGCACGCCGCCGGCCTGACCGCGCTCGACATCGGCACCGGTAAGGTGCGCTGGCACTTCCAGTTCACCCACCACGACCTGTGGGACATGGACGTCGGCGGCCAGCCAACCCTGATGGACCTGAAAACCGCAGACGGCGTGAAGCCAGCGGTACTCGCGTCCACCAAACAAGGCAGCATCTACGTGCTGGACCGCAGCACCGGCAAGGCCATCGTGCCGATCAACGAAGTGCCGGTGCCACAAGGCGCTGTCGAAGGTGATCACACTTCGCCAACCCAACCGAAATCCGACCTGAACCTGATGCCGCCGCCACTGAAAGAGCGCGACATGTGGGGCGTGACGCCGTTCGACCAACTGATCTGCCGGATCGACTTCAAATCCCTGCGCTACGACGGCCCGTTCACGCCGCCATCGCTGCAAGGTTCGATCGTGTATCCAGGCAACTTCGGCGTGTTCGACTGGGGCGGTATCTCGGTTGACCCGGTGCGTCAGATTGCTTTCATGAACCCGGACTACATGGCGTTCAAATCGAAACTGATCCCGGCCGCCGAAATCGCAGCCCAAGGCCCGCGTAAAAGCGAAACCGAAGGCGTGCAGCCGAACAAAGGCGCGCCCTACGGCGTCATCCTCGAACCCCTGCTCTCGCCAGTGGGCCTGCCGTGCCAGGCACCGGCCTGGGGTTACGTGACAGCGGTCGACCTGACCACCAGCAAAATCATCTGGAAACACAAAAACGGCACCGTGCGCGACAGCTCGCCGGTTCCGATCCCGTTGAGCATGGGCGTTCCAAGCCTGGGCGGCACGTTCACCACTGCCGGTGGCGTCGCCTTCCTGAGCGGCACCCTCGACCAGTACCTGCGCGCCTACGACGTGAAAAACGGCAAGCAACTGTGGGAAGGCCGCCTGCCAGCAGGCGCGCAAACCACGCCGATGACCTACACCGGCAAGGACGGCAAGCAATACGTGCTTGTTGTTGCAGGTGGTCATGGGTCGCTGGGCACCAAGCAGGGTGACTATGTGATTGCGTACAAACTGTCCGAGTAAGTTTTAGCAGCGGTTAAAGGAAAGGCGACGCCTGTGATGGGGGTCGCCTTTTTTTGTGGCCGCTGGATTTCCAGCCACCGGTGGGAGCGAGCCTGCTCGCGAAAGCGGTGTATCAGGCAACATTGATGTTGAATGTTAAACAGCCTTCGCGAGCAGGCTCGCTCCCACATTTGGATCTAGGTTGATCTGAAAAAAATGCGAACGTCCTACAGGTTTGGCTGTTCTGGAGGAGGATTCCGACAGGTTCTATCGGTTGTCGGGTCGGAAGCCAGGGCGATAGGCTTTTAGGGTCGCTGCAAATTCAGCGAACGGGTTTGGTCGCCCAGGTTTAGAATGGCGCACTTTTCGTACTTGCTTCATGGCGAGCTGTGCGTGGGAGGGCTTTGGCCCTGCCGGGTTCCATTCCCTGGTCGACCAACCTGCGTACGGTTTGCCACCCAACTGCTTGGTCGCAGTCGTGGCGAACTCCTTTTCTTCGAATGGAGCTTCACCATGATCAAAGAAACACCGAATCCCCCGGAAACCGACGACGTTTCCCCCTACGAATCCCTCGATTCAAACAAACTCAATGAAGCCGCCGAACGCGCCCTCGACTACCACTTCCCCTCGATTGCCAACGTCAAAGCCACGCCGCGCACGCCCAGCACCCTGTTTTCCGTGGACTCAGAGGCCTCGAACGAAACCCTCGTGGTTTTTCTGGTCGAGATCCTGGCCTCGGTCGATGTGATGGTCCATCAGTTGGTGGACCATCTAGAGGGTGGATCGCGCAATGCCCTGCTGGGTATTTCAAACAACATCATGCTGGCGGAGATCACGGCAAACCGGGTGCTGGATAACATCGACCTACCAAAACCTTCGCCGCACAGCTAATCCCCCCTGAGGGAGCGGGCTTGCTCGCGAAAGCGGTGCTTCAGTCGAAATTAATGCTGAATGACACACCGCATTCGCGAGCAAGCCCGCTCCCACAATGAAACGGTGCACATCAGCGAAATCCTGGTCGGCTGTCAGGTCGCAATCGCGAGCAGGCTCGCTCCCACAGTTGAATGGTGTGGATCAGCAAAAATTAGTCGGCTGTCAGGCCGCCATCGCAGCGATGCGGCGACCCGACAAGCCAGCTCCCACAATGAAACGGTGCACATCAGCGAAATCCTGGTCGGCTGTCAGGTCGCAATCGCGAGCAGGCTCGCTCCCACAGTTGAATGGTGTGGATCAGCAAAAATTAGTCGGCTGTCAGGCCGCCATCGCAGCGATGCGGCGACCCGACAAGCCAGCTCCCACAATGAAACGGTGCACATCAGCGAAATATTGGTCGGCTGTCAGGTCGCAATCGCGAGCAGGCTCGCTCCCACATTGAAACGGTGCACATCAGCGAAATCTTGGTCGGCTGTCAGGCCGCCTTCGCGGGCAACGCGGGCTCATACAAATAGATCGGCATACAACTTCGCTTCTCACCACTTATCAGGCCGAGCGTTAGCTCGCCTGCAGCCCTTGATCTTGATCCACCCGCCCCTTCGGGAGGCTGAGTGGAGGTGTTCATCCGGGGAGTGGCGCGCAGCGCCGTTCGACGCAGTCGAACACGCTGCATGTAGGTCGTCGCGAAGCAGACCGGAGGGCAGTGTCCCCGGATGGATACTGGAGCGAAGGAACGCCGAGCCTGAGCGAGGGGCCGGACGCTCGGGGCGAGCCTTTTTGGGTACTTTTTTGGCGTTTGAAAAAAGTGCCTCGCCGTAAGGGCGAAACCGCCAGCCGCCGTTACCGCAGCAACGGATATGCCCCCATTCAACCCCCAACATGGTCGGCCCAAAGGCCGCCAAGTCAAAAGCACCTGTCAAACCCCTGAACACACACCCAGAAATACCCCAAGCCATTGAAACCACCCCCCACCCGCCCCATCTAACACCCATACCCAATTGCGCAGGTGCCCCATGAGCGACCAGCAAGAATTCCCCGAAGACCCGAGCGAATACGCCGACCCAGAGAACGCCGAACACCACTCCACCGGCAAAGGCCTCGCCCTGCCAGGCCAGAACCTGCCGGACAAGGTCTACATCATCCCGATCCACAACCGCCCGTTCTTCCCGGCCCAAGTGCTGCCGGTCATCGTCAATGAAGAACCGTGGGCTGAAACGCTGGATCTGGTGAGCAAATCCGATCACCACTCCCTGGCCCTGTTCTACATGGACACGCCTCAGGAAGATCCGCGCCATTTCGACACCTCGGCCCTGCCGCTCTACGGCACCCTGGTCAAGGTGCACCACGCCAGTCGCGAAAACGGCAAACTGCAATTCGTCGCCCAAGGTCTGACCCGCGTGCGCATCCGCACCTGGCTCAAGCACCATCGCCCGCCGTACCTGGTGGAAGTCGAATACCCTCACCAGCCCACCGAGCCGACCGATGAGGTCAAGGCCTACGGCATGGCGCTGATCAATGCGATCAAGGAACTGCTGCCGCTCAACCCGCTGTACAGCGAAGAGCTGAAGAACTACCTCAATCGCTTCAGTCCCAACGATCCGTCGCCGCTGACCGACTTCGCCGCCGCACTGACCTCGGCCACCGGCAGCGAGCTGCAAGAAGTACTCGACTGCGTGCCCATGCTCAAACGCATGGAAAAAGTCCTGCCGATGCTGCGCAAGGAAGTCGAAGTCGCGCGCCTGCAAAAAGAAATTTCCGCCGAAGTTAACCGCAAGATCGGCGAGCATCAGCGCGAGTTCTTCCTCAAGGAGCAACTCAAGGTCATCCAGCAAGAGCTGGGGCTGACCAAGGACGACCGCAGCGCCGACATCGAACAGTTCGAGCAACGCCTGGAAGGCAAGGTTCTGCCGCCCCAGGCGCAAAAACGCGTCGAAGAGGAAATGAACAAGCTGTCGATCCTCGAGACCGGTTCGCCGGAGTATGCGGTCACCCGCAACTACCTCGACTGGGCGACCTCGGTGCCGTGGGGCGTGTACGGCGAGGACAAACTCGACCTCAAGCACGCGCGCAAGGTGTTGGACAAACACCATGCCGGCCTCGACGACATCAAGGACCGCATCCTCGAGTTCCTCGCGGTCGGTGCCTACAAAGGCGAGATCAGCGGCTCCATCGTGCTGCTGGTCGGCCCGCCGGGCGTGGGTAAAACCAGTGTCGGCAAATCCATCGCCGAATCCCTCGGTCGGCCGTTCTACCGCTTCAGCCTCGGCGGCATGCGCGACGAAGCCGAGATCAAGGGCCACCGCCGCACCTACATCGGCGCGCAGCCGGGCAAACTCGTCCATGCGTTGAAAGACGTCGAAGTGATGAACCCGGTGATCATGCTCGACGAGATCGACAAGATGGGCCAAAGCTATCAGGGCGACCCGGCCTCGGCGCTGCTGGAAACCCTCGACCCGGAACAGAACGTCGAATTCCTCGACCACTACCTGGACTTGCGTCTGGACCTGTCGAAAGTGCTGTTCATCTGCACCGCCAACACCCTGGACTCGATCCCCAGCCCGTTGCTGGACCGGATGGAAATCATCCGTCTGTCGGGTTACATCACCGAAGAAAAAATCGCCATCGCCAAACGTCACCTGTGGCCGAAACAACTGGAAAAGGCCGGCGTGTCCAAAGGCAGCCTGAGCATCAGCGACAGCGCCCTCAAAGCGTTGATCGACGGATATGCCCGTGAAGCCGGGGTGCGCCACTTGGAAAAAGAACTGGGCAAACTGGTGCGCAAAGCCGTGGTGAAATTGATCGACGAGCCGAAAGCGGTGATCAAGATCGGCCCGAAAGACCTCGAAGCCTCACTCGGCCATCCAGTCTTCCGCAACGAGCAAGTGCTGTCCGGTACCGGCGTCATCACCGGGCTGGCATGGACCAGCATGGGCGGCGCGACCTTGCCGATCGAAGCCACGCGCATTCACACCCTGAATCGTGGCTTCAAACTCACCGGGCAACTGGGCGATGTGATGAAGGAGTCGGCGGAAATCGCCTACAGCTACGTCAGCTCCAACCTGAAGTCGTTCGGCGGTGATCCGAAGTTCTTCGACGAAGCCTTCGTTCACCTCCACGTCCCGGAAGGCGCCACCCCGAAAGACGGCCCAAGCGCCGGCGTGACCATGGCCAGCGCCCTGCTCTCGCTCGCCCGAAACCAGGCGCCGAAAAAAGGCATCGCCATGACCGGCGAACTGACGTTGACCGGGCATGTACTGCCGATTGGCGGAGTGCGCGAAAAGGTGATTGCGGCGCGGCGGCAGAAGATCTTTGAATTGATCCTGCCGGAGCCTAATCGCGGTAGCTTTGAAGAATTGCCGGATTATCTGAAGGAAGGGATTACCGTGCACTTTGCCAAGCGGTTTGCGGATGTGGCGAAGATATTGTTCTGATAATCATCTAGCGCCTGCACCACCGCTATCGCGAGCAAGCTCGCTCCCACAAGGATTGCGCTAAACCTGTGGGAGCGAGCTTGCTCGCGATGGCGTCGGCCCTGATAACACCGACTCTCCTGTCGCCGTCACACTTTGTCTCATCTTCAGTTATGCTCGCCGTTCGTCGTGAATGCCGGAGCCACTGACCTTATGTCCCCCACCCGCCTGTTTGTCCCCCTCGCCCTCTCCTTGCTGGCCGCGTGCGCCACGCAACCGAAACAGAACGTGACTGTGGAAAAACAAAGCGAATGCCCGGTAAACCTGCACAGCGGGCAAAACCTGATCCTGACCCTGCCAAGCAACCCGACCACGGGTTATCGCTGGGCGATCCAGGATTCGGCCGGTGGCGTATTGCGCGCGCTCAGCCCCGAGGTTTACAGCAATCCACAAGACGCGGGGATCGTCGGCAGCGCCGGCCTCTCGACCTGGCGCTTCCAGTCCTTCGCCGCGGGCACGGGCCGTTTGCGCCTGACCTACTCACAGCCATGGGCACCGGAAGTACCGGCAGTGGAAACCTTCGACTGCGCAATCTCGGTTAACTGATCGTGGGCTGGCTGATTCTGGCGCTGATGGGCGCGGTGACGTTCCTCTACGGCGTCAGTGTGCATGCCGCGTTGCTCTGTCTGCTGGTCAAACCGCTGCCGGTATTGGCCTTGCTCGGTTGGTTGCATGACGCACCGCCCAGCGAATATCGGCGCTGGATCAGCCTTGGATTGATTTTCTCCCTGCTCGGCGATGTGTTGCTGGCGTGGCCCGGGGACTTGTTTGTGTTCGGTCTCGGGGCATTTTTGGTCGCGCATCTGGCGTATCTGAAAGCCTATTTGAGCGATTGCCGGCGGTTAGCGCTGTTACCGCTGATCATCGCTTTGGGCGTCGGCGCGGTGTTGTTGGGGATCTTGATTTCCAATGGACTGGGTCCGCTACTCATCCCGGTAATCGTCTACGGTCTGGCCATCAGCGCCATGCTTTGGCGGGCGCTGGCCCGGCTCGGCACTGACGTGCCCAAACGCTCGGCGCTGCTGGCGGCCGCAGGTGCGGTGGCGTTTGTGTTTTCGGACAGCGTGATTGGCATCAACCGATTCGTCGCGCCGTTCGAGGCAGCGGCCTATGTGATCATCCTCAGTTACTGGCTAGGGCAATGGGGCATCACTGCATCGGCGTTCGGCGCAAAACCGCGCTGAACCCTTCGCGAGCAGGCTCGCTCCCACATTTGATTAGTGTTAAACGCACTTCTTGTGTCCAACGCAGAACTACTGTGGGAGCGAGCCTGCTCGCGAAAGCGGTCTCACTGAACACGCAAACCTCGGATCCTGCCCGGCGGTTTATCAGACAACTCGCGCATCCCCCCGTCAATTTGGCTAAAATGCCGGCCTTTTCCACCTACGCCGCTGGAACCGCCGTGAGCAAAGAACCCGATCGCCTTTTCGCCCAGCCTTTGGCCCAGGTGCCTGACTTCGCCTTTAACGAGGACGTGGTGCGGGTGTTCCCGGACATGATCAAGCGCTCGGTGCCGGGCTATCCGACCATCGTTGAAAACCTTGGCGTGCTCGCCGCACAGTTCGCCCAGCCCAACAGCGTGCTCTACGACCTCGGCTCGTCCTTGGGCGCCGTGACTCAGGCGCTGCGCCGACACGTACGCACCGACGGCTGCCGCGTCATCGCTGTGGATAACTCGGCGGCAATGGTTGAACGCTGCCGCGAGTACCTCAACGGTCAAGACTCGATGTTCCAGGAGCTGCTGCCGGTGGAAGTGATCGAAGGCGACATCCTCGCTCTCGAATTCCAGCCAGCCTCGGTGGTGGCGCTGAACTTCACCCTGCAATTCATCGCCCCGGAACAGCGCACCGCATTGCTCTCGCGCATCCGCCAGTCGCTGTTGCCCGGTGGCGCGCTGATTCTGTCGGAGAAGCTGCGCTTCAACGACCTTGAAGAACATGCGCTGCTCACTGACTTGCATGTCGCGTTCAAACGCGCCAACGGCTACAGCGAACTGGAAATCGCCCAGAAACGTAGCGCCATCGAAAACGTCATGAAGCCCGACAGCCTCGAAGAACACCGCGAGCGCCTGCTGGCCGCCGGGTTCTCGAAAGTCGTGCCGTGGTTCCAGTGTCTTAACTTTGCCTCGTTGATTGCCTTGCCATGATTGATCTCTCTCCCCTCGCCCGCCGTCTGACCGGCACACCGCTGGCCGATTGGGCCAATACCCTGCAGGCGCAACTCGACAAGAAAATGGAAAAGGGTCATGGCGACCTCGAGCGCTGGCAGAGTGCGCTGGACGCTTTGCCGAAGATTCAGCCGAGGGTCGTCGATTTACTGAATGGTCTGACGCTGGACACCGATTGCGACGACGAAACCCGTGCGCAAATGCGCACCGCGCTGATGGGCTTGTCGCCATGGCGCAAAGGGCCGTTCGATTTGTTTGGTGTGCATGTCGATACCGAATGGCGTTCGGACTGGAAGTGGTCGCGGGTTGCACCGCATCTGGATCTGAAAGGTAAACGCATCCTCGATGTCGGCTGCGGCAACGGCTATTACATGTGGCGCATGCTCGGTGCCGGGGCCGATAGCGTGATTGGTGTTGACCCGAACTGGCTGTTCTTCTGTCAGTTCCAGGCGGTGCAGCGTTACCTGTCCGAACCCAATGCCTGGCACCTGCCGTTCCCGTTCGAAGACCTGCCGCCGAACATGGAAGGCTTCGACACGGTGTTTTCCATGGGGGTGTTCTATCACCGCCGCTCGCCGATCGAGCATTTGCTGGCGCTGAAGGATTGCCTGGTCAAGGGCGGCGAATTGGTGCTGGAGACGTTGGTGATTGAAGGCGATCAGCAGCAGGTGCTGGTACCGGAAGACCGTTATGCGCAGATGCGTAACGTGTGGTTCCTGCCGTCGGTGCCGGCGCTGGAGTTGTGGCTGCGCCGGGCCGGGTTCACGGATGTTCGCTGTGTGGACGTGAGCGTGACGACGGTCGAGGAACAGCGCGGGACGCAGTGGATGAAGTATCAGTCGCTAAGCGATTTCCTTGATCCGCAAGATCACAGCAAGACGGTTGAAGGGCTGCCGGCACCGATGCGCGCCGTGATCGTGGCCCGCAAGTAAACCCCCAATCTCCCAGACACCAGAAAAACCTGTGGGAGTGAGCCTGCTCGCTGTGAGGACCTTTCAGCCAACGAAGATGTTGGATGTCAGTCCGCTATCGCGAGCAGGCTCGCTCCCACATTAGTTCGGTGTTTAGTCTGTTGGCTTGGCTCTTCGGGCCTTGAAGAACTCGCTCAACACCGCCCCGCACTCCTCGGCCAACACCCCGCCTTCATAAAGCACCCGATGATTGAGAAAGCCTTGGGTAAAAAACTGCCCCTGACTCTGCACAATCCCGGCCTTCGGCTCCAGCGCCCCATACACCACCCGCGCAATCCGCGAATGCACGATCAGCCCGGCGCACATGCTGCACGGCTCAAGCGTCACATAGAGCGTGCTGCCCGGCAGCCGATAGTTGCTGGCTGCCAACGCGGCAGCGCGGATCGCGACCATCTCGGCGTGAGCACTCGGGTCGTTGCCGCTGATCGGGCAGTTGAAACCCCGACCGATGATTTCACCGTCCTGAACCAGCACTGCGCCCACCGGCACTTCGCCCAGGGCCGCGCCTTGGGCGGCCAGGGTCAGGGCTTCGCGCATGAAGTCACGATCACGGCTGCGGTCGATGATTGCTGTCGGGCGTATCTGACGCATCAGGCCACCTCGATAGCGGCCATCAGGCCGGTTTCCATGTGATCGATCACGTGACAGTGGAACATCCATACTCCTGGGTTATCCGCCACCAGCGCCACTTGCGCGCGTTCGTTCTTGCCCAGCAAGTAGGTGTCCGTGAAGTACGGAATAACCTTGTGCCGGTTCGAGGCGATGACCTTGAAGCTCATGCCGTGCAGGTGAATCGGGTGTTGATACTGAGTCATGTTTTTCAATTCGAAAATGTAGCTCTTGCCCTTCTCGAGCTTGGCAATCGGGCGGTCGGCGCAAGTCTTGTCGGTAATGTCCCAGGCCTTGCCGTTGATCTGCCACAGGCTCGGCGGCTTGCCATTGTCGACGTTCACCGACACTGAGCCTACCCATTCGAAATTGAAGTTGAGTTTCTCGGCATTGGCCAGGTCCGGCTCGGCCACCGGGTTGGCGGGCAACGCAGGTGGCCATTCGGTCGGTGTATCGGTGTTCGCCACCGAACGGAATGTGCCCAGTCGTACCGGGCCATTGCGCAGGGACAGTTCTTCACCGGCCGGCGGTGCCTTGATCGCCAGACAAATGCGCATGCCCGGGCCGAGCCAGTATTCCTTGCCGAGTGGCCGCGGTTCGATGGGGTTGCCGTCCAGCGCATAGATCTGCGCTTCGACGCCAGGGATGTTGAGTCGGTAGGTCAGGGTGTTATCGAGGTTGAGCAGGCGCACCCGGGTGATCTGCCCGGCGGGCAACTCGATCACCGCTTGCGAGACACCGTTGATGGTCGACAGGCGCCCGGCCGTGCCACCACGGGCCGCTTCGCGAGGAATGCTGAACGCGACAAAAGCGCCCTCTTCATCGACATGCCAGCTCTTGAGGCTCAACGTCTTTTCGTACTTGAAGCCGGTAGGCTCGCGCTCTTCGATGATCAACGGGCCGACCAGCCCGCGACCGAGTTCTTCGCTGCTGTTCACATGCGGGTGATACCAGTAGCTGCCGGCGTCGGGCACGCGGAATTTGTAGTCGAAGTATTCGCCCGGCAGCACTGGAAGCTGCGAGACGTAGGGCACGCCGTCCATTTCCAGCGGCAGGCGAATGCCGTGCCAGTGAATGGTGGTGGCCGCCGGCAGGTGGTTGATGAAACGTACCCGCAGCCATTCGCCCTGACGCACGCGCAACTCGGTGCCCGGTGCCGACGGGCCGAACGCCCAGGCTTCAGTCTTGTGCCCGGCCACCAGTTCGACGTCCAGCGGTGCAGCGATCAGCTCGTAGTCGTGGCCCGCGTCGGCGTCGGCCATCTTGCCCAACCAGTACCGCGACGCGCCCTCCGCTCCGACACCAACGACAACAAGACCGGCCAGGCCACCGAGGATTTGGCGACGGGTAAAGGACATGAACTCAACTACCTCACGTATCAGCGACAGGCATGGGGCCTGTAAAAGGCGAATACGATACACCTGCGGTTGAGAAACAGTAAGGGCTACCAAGGGCCGCACATCCCCCTGTGGCGAGGGAGCTTGCTCCCGTTCGTCTGCGCAGCAGTCGTGAAACCATCCAGCGCGATAAGTCAGATGCAATGCGATTGCAGAATTGGGGGCCGCTTCGCTGATCGTTATTTAGTCGCCGTTAATCTGGGAATCACCCTACATCCATTTCCACCTTTCCCGACTTCTTTCCTGATCGATCCCCCGCAAAGTCCCCGCGCCTAATTTCTGCGCCAGGGATTGCTCATGTTCGACTCCTTTTCTCCAGCAACTTCATATTTTTGGGGGCGTTGATGGAGCACGTCGCCCGTATCGAGCAGGAACTCGACAGTTTTCCAGGCACCCTTTCTCTTTATCGCGAACAGTTGAAGCACTGGTTCAGCCAAGCGGCGGACACGGCCAGCCGCGCCGCTGATCTGCCGTCGTTGATGGGCATGGAGCGGATCATCCGGTTCGGCAACTCCAGCACCGCTGTCAGCAGCGACGATGACGAGTTTTTATCCACCGTCGTGCAGTGCCCGAAAGGTGGATTGCTGGAAATCGAGAGCAAGTTTGAATCGGTTTATGACATCCCCGTGGGGAATATTCAGGTCGATGTGATTGCGCTTGAAAGCGGCGAAACGACGCTTGTTACGCTTGATGAAAATGGCAAAGGGACGTTCAAGGGGGACGAGGGCAAGTTCTACCGCATTCACGTCCACAACGAAGTCACACCGCAGCACGTTGAAGATCTTTTCTCTTCCTACAACGGCCTGACGAAGGAACTTGAGAAATGGCTGCGTGATGAATGGAAGACATTCAAGCCGAAGTGGCCGCAATCGTCTTCGGTTGCCGTAGGCAATGGATTGCTCGCGGGAAGCTGGGCGGCAATCGAGGGCGTGTGGGACGGCATCGGTCTGCTGTCGGACATCCTCAAGGATCCCGGGAAGTTTGGTGAGCGGTTAGGCGAGAGCGCCGCAGAGCTGAAGAAACTCGCGCAAACCGCCCCCGACGTCATGGAAAAAGCCCAACTGTTGGCCAGTGACGAAGCGGCGTTGTACCTGCTGCTACGCACCGCCAGCCTCTGGTTGGACATGCTGCCGCCCGGCGAGATCGCCGGCAAAACTGCCGAAGCCGTGTCGACGGTGGTGGTGCAACTGTTGATCGACATCCTGATTGGCATCGTTCTGACGTTCGCTGCAGCAGGGGCCGGTATCGCCTATTTGACGATGCGGCTGGCTAATCGAGCTGCGCAATTACTCAGCGCTGTTCTGCGCCTCGTCAAAGCGATTTTCACGATCATCAACAGCTTCATCAGCTACGTCGACCGCTACAAAAAAGTCGCCGCGAGGGGCGTCGCGGCCGGTATGAAAAAAGGCCGCATGCAGCTGCGGTGGGATGCCAGGCGCAACACCACGCTGAAAAAAGACGAACACCACGACAACGCCCCGGATCAGGCGAAAAACCCCAACGGCGACAGCGCCGATTCCGTTGATAAAACCGCGACCAATAAATGCCCGGTGTCGATGGTCACCGGCGAAGAACTGCTCACGCTGACCGACGGTGCGCTGGACGGCATCCTGCCGTTCGACTTCACCCGGCTCTATCGCACCAGCGCCGCCGAGATCGATATCGGCCTCGGGTTCGGCTGGAGTCACAGCCTCGCCCATCGCCTGGAAATCGACGGCGACACTGTCATCTGGATCGACCACGAAAACCGTCGCACCACTTTCCCGCTGCCTAACAGTGAACGCCCGGCGATCCACAACAGCCTGTCGCGGGCGGCGATTTATCTGGGCGATCAACCCGAAGAATTGATCCTCGCCCAGGCTGGCGACGATGCGCGCTTCTATCACTTTCAAAATGGCCGGCTGACCACCATCAGCGACGCTTACGACAACCGCCTGCGCATCACCCGCGACCGGCAATACCGCATCAAACGCCTCGACAATGGCGCCGGCCGTGCCTTGCGCTTGCGCTATGACCGCAGCCATTTGGTCGCCGTCGACTATCAGGTTTTTGTCCCGGCCCAGACCCTCGACGAGGCTTGGCACACCGAGCAGACACTGGTTGCCTACCGCTACGACGCTTGTCATCGCTTGATCGAAGCGACCAATGCCGCCGGCGAAAGCGAGCGCTACGACTACGACGATCAGCACGTCATCCTGCAGCGGCAACTGACCGGTGGGGCGAGTTTCTTCTGGGAGTGGGAACGGTCCGGCAAGGCGGCCCGATGCATCCGACACTGGGCGTCGTTTGCGCAGATGGACGCGCGTTACGTCTGGGATGACGAGGGCAGCGTCACCGTTCAGAACATCGATGGCAGCGAAGAGGTTTACGTCCATGACGACTGGGCGCGGCTGGTGCGCAAGGTCGAGCTGGACGGCGGCGAGCACCTCAAGGCCTACGACGACAATGGTCGGTTGCTTGCCGAGCAGGATCCGCTCGGCGCTGTCACCGAATACCGTTACGACGAAGTCGGGCGGCTGATTGTGCTGATTCCGCCGGAAGAGGAACCGACAGCCTACGAGTATCGCAACGGTTTCCTGCATGCGCGGTACCGCGGCAAAGCCGTCTGGAAATATCAGCGCAATGCGCAAGGCGACGTCACCGAAGCGACCGATCCCGACGGCCATGTCAGCCACTATCACTACGACGAAAAAGGGCAGCTGCTGTCGATCCGTTACCCGGACACCAGTCGGCATGTGTTCGTCTGGAACGCCTTGGGGCAACTGCTCGAAGAAACCTTGCCGGACGGTGGCCAGCGGCGATTTTCCTACGATGCGTTGGGGCGGCGGATTACCCGTCAGGACGAACATGGCGCCGTTACCCACTACCAATGGGATGCCGTTGGCCGACTGATCCAGACGATGCTTCCCACAGGCGCCAGCCGCGCGTTCAGCTATAACGCCTACGGCAAGATCACCGCCGAACGCGATGAACTGGGTCGCGTCACCCGCTACGAATACGTCGACGACCTGCACCTGGTCAGCCGCCGCATCAATGCCGACGGCACCCAGCTGAAGTACCGCTACGACAACGCCCAGCTGTTGCTCACGGAAATTGAAAACGAATCCGGTGAAAAATATCTCCTGGACTACACGTCCAATGGCTTGATCCGACAGGAAAGCGGATTCGACGGCCAACGCAGACTGGTCAGCGTCGACGACGGCCACGACCATCCGCTGGAGTTCGAATACGACCAGCAAGACCGCCTGATCACCGAACACCAAGGCTGGGGCACGCTGCGCTATGGCTACGACGCCTGCGGCCAGCTCAACCGCCTGCGCCTGCCGGACGGCAGCAAACTCGATTACCACCACGCCAAGGGCGGTGCGCTGACGGCCATCGACCTCAACGGCGCGCGACTCACGACCCACCAATTCGCCTTCGGCCGGGAGCAGCAACGCCAGCAGGGGCAGTTGCTCAGCGAATATGCCTACGACGATCAGGGCCGATTGAAGGCCCACGCTGTCAGTCAACAGCACCAAACACTGTATCGCCGCGACTATGCCTACAGCGCCAACGGCAATCTCGACAGCATCGCCGACACCCGTCACGGCCAACGCAATTACCAATACGACCCGCTCAACCGCCTGACTCGCGTGCGCCACACCCGAGACGATCCACCGGAAAGCTTCGCCCATGACCCGGCGGGCAACCTGCTGATGCAGGACCGCTCCGGCGCAGCGAAGGTGCTGGGCAACCGCCTGCTGATGCAAGGCGATCGCCACTATGACTACGACGCCTTCGGCAACCTGATCCGCGAGCGCCGCGGCACCGGGCAAAAGCTCATCACCGAATACCGCTACGACTGCCAGCACCGCTTGGTCGGCGTCACGACCCCGGACGGCCGCAGCACCAGCTACCGCTACGACGCCTTCGGCCGCCGCATCGCCAAAACCGTCGACAGCAAAACCACCGAGTTCTTCTGGCAAGGCGACCACCTCATCGCCGAAAGCACCCACGAGCACTACCGCAGCTACGTCTACGAACCCGGCAGCTTCCGCCCACTGGCGATGCTCGACGGCAAAGGCCCGCGCAAGGCTTGCCCGTTTTACTACCAGCTCGATCACCTCGGCACACCGCAGGAACTGACCGATTTTGGTGGCGAGATTGTCTGGTCGGCGAAGTACAACGCCTACGGCAAGGTCACTCGACGTGCATTCGGAGGAGGAGAGCAGCTCGAGCAACCGTTACGGTTTCAGGGGCAGTACTTCGACGCTGAGAGTGGTCTGCATTACAACCGGCATCGGTACTATGATCCGGAGGTGGGTCGGTACCTGACGCCGGATCCGATCAAGTTGGCGGGCGGGCTGAACCAGTACCAGTACACGCCGAATCCGACGGGGTGGGTTGATCCGTTGGGGTTGAGCGGGANACACCGCAGGAACTGACCGATTTTGGTGGCGAGATTGTCTGGTCGGCGAAGTACAACGCCTACGGCAAGGTCACTCGACGTGCATTCGGAGGAGGAGAGCAGCTCGAGCAACCGTTACGGTTTCAGGGGCAGTACTTCGACGCTGAGAGTGGTCTGCATTACAACCGGCATCGGTACTATGATCCGGAGGTGGGTCGGTACCTGACGCCGGATCCGATCAAGTTGGCGGGCGGGCTGAACCAGTACCAGTACACGCCGAATCCGACGGGGTGGGTTGATCCGTTGGGGTTGAGCGGGAGTTGCCCACCGCCGAATAAGCCTGGGTGTGGCGCGCCGGATGATACTACTGGCGCTAGGGTTGATGAAGGTGAGCCGGCGCTGCCGAAGCTGACGGGTGATCAGCGTAGGGCGCGGATTGATGAATTGGCGGAGGCGGTTGTTCATAGGCGATTGAAAGAAATGGAAGATTCAATTGATGAGGCCCACTTTCTACAGAAACATGGGACTCAAACCACTCTGCAGTCCCAGCTTCAGCGAGTGCAAGAAGGCAGGAACCCTGGGACCGGCGAAATAGATAGGTACGAGAGAGGAAGGCGAAGGGGCGAGCCCGTAATACCCTCTGCGGCGACACACTTTCTCAGCCATCGCGCTCAGATGAATGCGATACAGCGCGCACAGTTGATTTTTAAACAGAGTGGTTTGAATGCTTCCAAGCGTCCAATTGAAATGGGTAAAAAAGTAGGCGAGGGATTTAAGAGAGACGGCTTGCAGTACGGTGAACAAACAAGAGCAATAGTTTACTTGAATTCAGCGGGTCAGCCTATAACAGCTTTTACGGATTTTGACTAATGAAAAATTCTTACGATATTTGGGATATACGTAGTTTGCTTTTCGTTTTTGATATAGAAAATACACGTGACTTGAAAAGGGAAGAAATAATAGTTTCGAAGGACGTGAATGATGAGCAAGAGCTCACTGAACTATTTGATGTTTTGATGCGTCCGGAGTTTTTTATCTATAGTCAAAAAGAGAGGAAACTACTTATTGATACTTTGGAGTATTTTTTAGATTGTGGTGACAATTTTGATGGGGTTTTTTCTAAAATTGACACTTATTTTGATGAAGATGTTAAGGACCAGAGAAAATTTATGACGGTTCTTCTTGGCTGTTTGCAGCGTTATCAGTCTGAGGAAGATGTTAAATAGGGGGGGTAAATAAAATCTGTCCCGCTTTTGCAATGAGTGACATTTAACGGGCTGCTACTTTGAAGATAGTGAAATCTACTCGCTTTGATGATGTCGACCACGATTTTGGATATAAGTACCGTGGTTATAACTACGACATACAGAACGAAGAGGATGTGTTTCTGATCAGAATTTACGATGACGAACCCGGACAGGCAACGGTAGTACGTCCGACTGCAATGTCTAAAAACGGTAGCCTTAGAAAGCTTGTTGAGTTCTTACAATCCGAGCTAGGAGTGTCCAAGATCTATCTCTACAAAGGCGATTTGGGGAGCTACGCCGAGATCGATCTTGATAGCTTGGCATTCTGCTCCGTCTGAAGTCGGCGGCAAGGGAGTGGCAGGCATTTTTACACACTCTGGGCCGAGTTCTGTCTTTGCTGAGTGGCAGCTATAGGATGTGGATTCAACAGGTGGCGAAATCAAGCCAAGCTTCAGTGAAGCCTTTCGCCACGTTTGCTTTTTTGAGCGAAATTTCTGGGCAATGTTGTCGGAAGTTTCCTTCAAGTCGTAGCGGTTTCCATGAACTGGTATGAAATGAGCTCCATCGATAGTCTTTGGCGGTCACTGAAATTCCAGTGGCAGGGTGTAGGAACCCTTCGAAACCGTTAGAGCTACATTGGCGTCGATGCTTGGTTTGCGGCCGTTAACGTGCGTCCGTAAGATCAGTTGCGGCGGCTATGCGCGGGCACGCTTCGGCGTGGTCGAGTTTTGCTCTAAGGGTCTCGATATTCCTACCCCGTGCATAGCTGCCACCCTAGCCTGTAGGAAGGCCTAAGGCAGCTCCATTTCTTCCTTGGAGCAATTCAAATGAAAACATTTACACCCGATCCACCCTACGAAAAACCAATCCCCCACCCCAAAAACCGCTTCATGGCGCTCACCAGCAATTGCGACGACATGCCAACCCTGTTCGTCGACACCCAAGCGCCGCTGGATGTTTTGTATGACGCTGCCAACTACCGAATTCGCGCCGTCACCCAAGTGATGGAGAACCTGTCCATGCGCGGTTCGATCGAGTGTCAGTCCTTCATTCTTAGTGATTTTGCTTTGCTCTGTGCCATTCCGTTGCGGGATGGGTGTGATGTGCTGGATGTTCTTGGGCGGCGATTGCGGGCTCGGCCGTAGCATCGGCATAAAGAGTGATCCTTCCTGTTTGGTTGTAGGAAGGATCGTTCTTTTTTATTTTGCGGATCTACTTTGGCAGGTATTGATCCTGAGATTTAATGAATGCGTCGAATTCCTTGGAGTTGTAAACCTCCAAGCAACCATAAAAGACCATTTTTTTATCAGAATGCTTGCTGACGGATGAAGTCTTTGTATAGGCATTGCTCATGTATTTCTCGGTTTCTGCGTATGGGTCGTGTGTGACTTCGAGAGTGTCCTCGTTTTGAATGATGAGATGCTGACCTTTGCCCATCGACGAGTAGGCACCAATTGCAAGACCTATATCAGACTTTACTTCTGATTCGCCCTTGAATTGGCTGGAAATACAGTTGGCTAGCCCATAATCTTTAAGCATTTCTCGAGCCTTATCGATATCGATTTCGGCAGATATGGCTCGCCCAGAAATAAGTAGCAGGGCCAGAAAAATTAACCGCGAGCGTGTCATCCCTTCAACTCCCAAAAGTTTATTTTTTCAAGTTTTACCCGTGGATTGTCATAGGTATGGCTGTCTTGTCTGTGGTAGTCACTGTCGTCACCGGTTACGCTCCCGTTCCAAAGGGTTGCGTGACCTGAGGCGTCGCTCCATCCGGTGATCTCCATAACAATGACGCCATTTTTGCCATTGATGAAGTCTGACTTATTTTGCGTCAGCGTATGATCAGGCTCGCCCCAGTTGTGTTTAAGGAAGGCAAGAAAATCCACTACCTTCATGATATAGGGAAGCTGATCCGCTCCACTTAGCCGGTAAATGGGTTGGTTTTGTATGATTGTGCCTTTGGGGATTTTATACCCACCGTAATTGAATGCTCTGCTTATTCTCAAAGCGCAGGCATTCGCATAGGCATCAGGCTTTTCCGCTCTTGCCGCTTCGACCCCGCCTCCGACAAGTCCATATACTTCAATTGAACCTTTATGGCCGACTTCTGCATAGGCGTTCCATAAGGTGCTAAAGCGAGGCCTTTTAACTGAGATGCTGGAGGATACACCGCCGGAATTGATGACAACTTGAGCCATTATGCTTCCCCTTCCATGTCAATGATTTCGCTTCCAAATGCGTTTGAAATGATGGCTACACCTTTGCCCCCTACAATCCCGGTCAACGCTTTTTCGGTGGGGCCGCTAATGTTGACCGTAACCGTCTCGCCAGGCAAATAACCCGAGGTTTTCACATGAATATTCAAGTCGGTGTAAAACCGGGAAACTGACTCAACAGGCACCTGCGCATCGCCATAAGATAAGGAAATGCTGGTGATGGTCTTCGGACGATTGAGCAGGGCGGTAATGCCTGAAAAATCTGCGTTGTTGTGTTCGGCTCCGCCATATACAGATGACTGAGCGAACATCACGGTGTTGGATTGTGGAGGGCATCCACAGGCGACGTAATCACCTTCCAGGGCAACTAATCCGGCAGGTAGCGTAATGGTTCGGGGACCGACCGCGACGATGGGGCCTTGTCCTTTGCTGCAGGCAGGACAACTTGCGATATGACCGATGGATGATGTGCTCACCGCGCAATCGATGTTGATACCGACATTTCCCTCCAGTACGGAACCGCCAGTCGATGTGGGCGCGCCGATACCAATCATTTTCCTTCCCATGTAAATCTCCATTTTACGGGCGTCAGGTCGGCTCGATCTTCGCACTCATGTGTACGCGCCACGATGGCTCGTCTTTGGCAATATGTGACGTGATGTTGCTACCGCGAGAGCAAGATCAAAAGATCGCTGCCTTCGGCAACTCCTACACGGACGGTAGGATTGCGATTGCAGCGCAGAATGTCCGCTCGGCTGCGAGGCCCTGACGTTCGCCGCCGTACAAGGTAAACTTCCCGCCCTTCGCAGGAGCAGCCATGAATTATCGTCACGCCTTCCATGCCGGCAATCACGCCGATGTGTTCAAACACCTGACTTTGACCCGCATCATCGCTTTGATGTCGCGCAAGGAGCAGCCGTTTGCCTATCTCGACACTCACGCCGGCATTGGTCTGTATGACCTGCAGGGTGATCAGGCGAGCCGTACCGGTGAGTACCTGGAAGGTATTGCGCGTTTGTGGGATCAGCCGGATCTGCCGACGTTGACCGCTGATTACATGAAGGTGCTGCACGACATGAACCCGGATGGCCAGTTGCGCTATTACCCGGGGTCGCCGGAGTTGGCGCGGCGGCTGACGCGGCCGCAGGATCGGGTGATGCTCAACGAGAAGCACCCCGAGGACGGCTTGCTGCTGAAGGACAATATGGCCGGCGACCGTCGGGTGAAGGTGCATCTGGGTGAAGGCTGGCATGTGCCGCGTGCGATGTTGCCGGTGCAGGAGAAGCGGGCGGTGATGTTGATTGATCCGCCGTTCGAGCAGCTGGATGAGATGCAGCGCTGCGCGGCGTCGCTGAAAGAGGCGATTGGCCGGATGCGGCAGACCGTGGCGGCGATCTGGTACCCGGTGAAGGACCAGCGCATGTTGCGCCGTTTTTATCAGGACCTGGCGGGAACGGGCGCGCCGAAGTTGTTGCGGGTCGAGTTGCTGGTGCATCCGCTGGATACGCCGAACAGCCTGAATGGTTCGGGGCTGGCGATTGCGAATCCGCCGTGGGGGCTGGAAGAGGAATTGCGTGAGTTGCTGCCGTGGTTGTCCAAGAAACTGGGGCAGACTCAGGGTGGGTGGCAGATGGATTGGTTGATCGCTGAATAAGGTAAATCAACGGCAAGATCAAAAGATCGCAGCCTTCGGCAGCTCCTACAGGGTGAATGCAAAACCGTGTAGGAGCTGCCGAAGGCTGCGATCTTTTGCTTTAAGCGGTTAGATCGGGCAAGTCACGCCCGTACCGCCAATCCCGCAATACCCTTCAGGGTTTTTCGCCAGGTACTGCTGGTGATAGGCCTCGGCGAAGTAGACCGTCGGCGCTTCGTCGATTTCAGTGGTGATGGTGCCTTTGCCAGCCTTGGTCAACTCGGCCTGGAACACTTGCTCGCTGTGCTTGGCGGCTGCCAATTGAGTCGGGTTGGTGGCGTAGATCACCGAGCGGTATTGGGTGCCGATGTCGTTGCCCTGGCGCATGCCCTGAGTCGGGTTGTGCAGTTCCCAGAACATCTTCAGCAGTTCTTCGTAGCTGACTTTCGCCGGCTCGTAGACCACCAGCACCACTTCGCTGTGGCCGGTCAGGCCCGAGCAGACTTCTTCATACGTCGGGTTCGGCGTAAAGCCGCCGGCGTAACCTACCACCGTACTGACCACGCCTTCGCGCTGCCAGAACTTGCGCTCTGCGCCCCAGAAGCAGCCGAGGCCGAAGATTGCGAAATCCACGTCCATCGCGAACGGGCCCAGCAGTGGGGCGTCGTGGACGAAGTGTTTTTCCGGCATGGTCATTGGGGTTTCACGGCCAGGCAGAGCTTGTTCTTTTGTAGGGAGCACGTTTTTGTTCACCAGAATTTCCGAGCGCAAGACCATGATCAGTCCTCTCAGTCAGGTTTGAATGTAGAAAGTCAGACCGCCAGTTTGCCCAATTATCCCTGTGGGAGCGAGCCTGCTCGCGAAGCGGCGTGACAGTCGACATCATTGTTGCCTGACACACCGATTTCGCGAGCAGGCTCGTTCCCACAGGGTTTTGTGCAATGACTGAAGAACGTCAGGCGATCGGGCCACGCGGATAGCGCTTGAGCTTTTCGATCAGCTCTACGCCGGGGATCGGACGGTCGAACAGGTAACCCTGGCCGACGTCGCAGCGGTGACGGCGCAGGAAAGCCAACTGCTCGGCAGTTTCGATGCCTTCAGCCACGACCTTGAGTTTCAGGTTGTGGGCCATGGCAATCACCGCGGAGGTGATTTCCATGTCGTCCTGGTTGTCGGGGATTTCGTGGATGAAGCTTCGATCAATCTTGATGATGTCGATCGGGAATTTTTTCAAGTAACTGAGCGACGAGTAACCGGTGCCGAAGTCATCCATGGCCAGGGTCAGGCCCAGGCGCTTGAGCTGATCGAGCTGCAAGTGGGTGTCTTCGGTGGCTTCCAGCAGCAGGCCTTCGGTGAGTTCGAGTTCCAGCAGGTTTGCCGGCAGCGCTTCTTCTTTGAGGATGTTGGCGATGGACGACACCAGGTCCGGATCGGAGAACTGCTTGGGCGACAGGTTGATTGCCACCTGAAGATTGCCCAGGCCAGCGGCGGTCAGGTCTTTGCTCATGCGGCAGGCCTGGCGGGCGACCCATTTGCCGATGGGAATGATCAGGCCGGTTTCTTCGGCGACGCTGATGAACTGGTCCGGGCGGATCATGCCTTTTTCCGGATGGTTCCAGCGTAGCAGCGCTTCCATCCCCAACAGGCGACCGCTGCGCAGGCAGAGCTTGGGCTGGTAGAACACGTCCAGCTCGTTCTGGGCCAGGGCGCGGCGCAGGTTGTTTTCGACGAACAGTTTGTAGCTGGCTTCGGCGTTCAGCGCTTCGGTGAACACCTGGACCTGATGTTTGCCGTTGGCCTTGGCCTTGTGCAGGGCGAGGCCGGCGTTGCGCATCAGGGTTTGCGGATCGCGACCGTGCAACGGCGCGCAGGCCAGGCCCACGGAGCCGGTGACGCTGATCAGCTGGTTGTCGACGAACATCGGCTTGTCGAGGGTCGCCAACAATTGATTGGCAATCTGTTGGCCTGCACGCAGATCGGTGTCGTCCAGCAGTACGGCGAATTCGTTACTGGCGAACCGTGCCAGGCTGCCACTCGGGCTCAGGCTGTTGCGCAGGCGTCGGGCCAGGCTGATCAGCAGTTTGTCACCGGTCTGGTGGCCGAGGCTGTCGTTGATCCGCTTGAAGTTGTCGATGTCCACCAGCAACAGGCTGATCGGGGTATCGCTGTCTCGGGCGAAACGTTCATCGAGGTTGCGGATGAAGGCCGGGCGGTTGCCGAGGTTGGTCAGGTTATCGGTATAAGCCAGGCGCTCGATGCGCTGCTGAGCGAGCTTGGTCTGGGTGATGTCTTCGTAGATGCCGATGTAATGCGTCAGCTCGCGGTTGTCGCCGTAAACCTTGGAAATCGACAACTGTCCCCAGTAGGGTTCGAGGTTTTTACGGCGGCTTTTGAACTCACCCTGCCAGCTGTTGCTCTTGGCCAGTGCTGAGGGCGCGTCGAACAGCAGCTCGCTGAGGTTTTCCAGTGCCGGCAGTTCCGACAGCCGCTGGCCGTGGACTTCTTCGGTGGTGTACTGGGTGATCGCCGTGAAGCTCGGGTTGACGTATTCCACCACGCCATCGCAATTGACCAGCAAAAAGGCGTTGGCGCTTTGCTCGACCGCACGCTGGAACAGGTGCAGGGCGCTGGTGGCGGTGCGGCGGTTGTGGTTGTTGATGACTTGGGCAAACTGATCCGCCAACTCACCGGCGAAAGCAATTTCGTCCGATTGCCAGGCGCGGGGCGTACCGGTCTGCTCCAGGCAGAGTACGCCGACCACTTGGCCGTCGACGCGGATGCTGGCGTCGAGCATCGCATTCACATCGCGCGGGCGCAGGTGTTCGGCCATTTCCCGGGTGCGTGGGTCGCGCATGGCGTTGTGGGCGTCGATGGCGCGGCCGGTGTGCAAGGCGTCCAGGTAATCAGGGAAGAGACTGACGTTGATCGGCTCTGGCAGCAGGTATTCCTGGCTGGCGCGGTGATAGGCCGAAATCGGCACGAGCAGTGAACCTTCGAGGTTCCACAGGCTGGCGCAGTCGATTTCGTAAATGTCACAGGCGCTGCGAGTGATCAGTTCAGCGGCTTCTTTCAGGGAGTTGTTGCTGCTGTAGCGCTGGCGGGTCAGCAGCAGGATCAAGTCTTGCTGGGCGCGCACCCGGTCCAGGTGCAGAAGCTGTTCCTGCTGGGCGCGCTGATTGAGTTCCAGGGCGATTTGCAGGCGAGAGTTCTGGGTTTCGAGGTCCAACGCCGGCAGCAGTTGCTCGCCCTCGAACAGGCCGTCGACCACCAGCAGATAGCCGCGCAGCAGGTGTCGATTGTGTTGTTTGTAGGCTTCGCCCAGTTCCAGCAGGTTCAAGGAGCCTGCGGCGGTGTGCAGGGTGTAGCGGATCAGGTAATGCGGGCTTTCGCTGAGTTGTTGCTGAACCGTGTCATGCAGCTGATAGCGCGCTTCGGGCTCCATCAGGCTGGCGTAGGGCGAGCCGACCAGAGCGCAGAGCTCCACCGCCGGCAGGCCGAACTGTCGTTCGCAATTGGGATCGAGAAATAGCAGCGCCCAGCTCGCTTCATTCAGCCGTTCGAAACGCAGCATGCCGAGCCGCGAGGGCACAGGCAACTGCGTCACTACCTCGGCCACCATACGGCTGGCGGCATCGGGTTGGCTCTTCATATGGAGGGAAACTCGCTTCGAATAGGCTGATCGCGCCGGGCTCTCGCCCTCTTTACTGTTACCTGCGGCAAGGTTGCATCATTGCGACACTGACTGACAAGAGACATGAAGGCCAAGTGCTATAAGAATATGTCGGCAGGCGCGAAGATTTCTCCAGCTAACGGCCGAAAGTAATGTTTTTGACCGAAAAGATCGCAGCCTGCGGCAGCTCCTACAAGGAAATGGTGTACACCCTGTAGGAGCTGCCGAAGGCTCGGGCCGCGTTCGGACGATCTTTTGCTTTTTTAACGCAAGGGGATACTGGTGGACTGCAAAAGCTTGCCATCGCGATCGTGAAAATTGATGCGAATCTGTTCGTTATCGACAGTCAGATGAGCAAAGTTGTCCTCGCTGACCACCTTGCTGGTCAGTCCATGCTGATAGTCGCCGACGGCTGTTCGCGCCAACGGTTTATCGAGGATGAAGGTGGATGCCTTGGCGTACGGCAGCAGCTTGCTGTTGCACAGCGGTGAAGAAACGATGGTGTGAACCTCGAAGTCCGGGTCCGCGCTATGAGTCAGGCGGCTGGTCAGGGAGCCATGGACATCGCCGGAAACGAAGAAGACGTTGTTGATACGGTGTGTACGAATGGTCTCCAGCAGCCGCAGACGTTGTTCGGGAAAGGCCTTCCACGCGTCATCGCCATGGGCTTTGCGGTCGGGGTAGAACATCACGCTGGTGACCACGAATTTGACCCTGGCCCGGCTGTGAATCAGCCATTTGCACAAGGCCTGTTCCTGCTCTTCGTCGAGGATGCGTCGATCATTGGCCGACAGGTTGCGTCGGGTTCGACTGTCAGTGACAAACCATTCGATATCGCCTTCGGCGAATTGATACCAATAGTGTTCCAGTTTTCTATTTATTTGCCCGCTGGCAAGAAGTTCATGCGCCGGGCTATGACTGGCTTGATACAACTCATATGCCGTGATGGCGTTTTTGTATAAGTAGGCGTCGGCCTTACTTTTTTTGGCGGGCCAGTTGTCTTCAATTTCGTGATCATCGAGGATCATGTAAGTCGGCACGCCGGACATTAACTTTGCAATATTGGGTTGGGAAAAAGCTGCGCGGTACTTACTGAGTATCGCCTTGTATTCCCGGTCGGGAGCAATGATGTTCAGGTCATCGACATAGATTTGATCACCGGTCATCAACATGGCGCTGATGGGCGGTTCGGCCTGCTGCGCCAGATTCGTGATCGAGGCGAAAATCCGGTCCCCCAGATGCGGTGCAGACGGGACGCCAGCGGTCATGCGCAGGTAACGACATGAACCGACGATATAGGCCCGTGGAATCTTGGCTTTGCTGGACTGTGTGCGAAACCGGTAGATATCGCGCGGCCATTGCAGCGGCAGTTCCTGAACCGTTTCCACGGTGTGCACCGGGCTCATGGGGCTGAACCAGCCCGCCTGGTATTCGTACTCGGTATCGGCGGCAAGGTTGTTGAGTGCGATGACATCGGACATATCATGCAAGATCGTCAACTTTGCAAATACACCTTGGGACCATCGCTCTTCGCCGAGCCGGCGATAACGAATGCCTGCAAATACGGGTGCATTGTTTTGAAGTTTGCCGCGCAAGAAGATGCGTGCGTGGTTAGTTGTTGTGTGGCCAATAATAGGGCCGACAGTCGGTTTGAACATGTTCGAATCCATTCGAAGTAATGCTAACTAAGCAAAATAAGTTGATGAGGGTTCTGGTGATAATTAGTTGAACTAAGCTTAGTTATTGGTTCGCAAAAAATATCGAGAAGAAGTGGACTGGGGTTGTGGGCGACGTAAGCCGAGAATGTAGGAAAGGGGCGTTGGGTGACTTTCTTCCAGGCAAAAAAAGCCCCGCCAAACTGGCGGGGTTGAGGTACGAGCGTGGCGCTCGGAAAACGTGGAACGCGACGGGCCCTCCGGTGAAGGAGGGCCGATCGGTGTTACAGCAGGATGGTGCGGATGTCCGCCAGCAGATCGCTCAGACGCTTGGTGAAGCGTGCAGCAGCGGCGCCGTTGATCACACGGTGATCGTAGGACAGCGACAGTGGCAGCATCAGCTTCGGCTGGAAGGCTTTGCCGTCCCAGACTGGCTGAATGGTTGCCTTGGAAACACCGAGAATCGCCACTTCCGGCGCGTTGACGATCGGCGTGAAGCCGGTGCCGCCAATGTGGCCGAGGCTGGAAATGGTGAAGCAGGCGCCTTGCATGTCGTCAGCGGTGAGCTTTTTGTCACGGGCTTTGGCGGCCAGTACGGCGGCTTCGGCTGCCAGTTGCAACAGGCTCTTCTGGTCGACGTTCTTGATGACCGGTACCAGCAGGCCTTCAGGGGTGTCGACGGCGAAGCCGATGTTCACGTATTTCTTGCGGATGATCGCCTTGCCGCTGGGTGCCAGCGAACTGTTGAAGTCCGGCAGTTCCTTGAGCAGGTGCGCGCAGGATTTGAGCAGCAGCGGCAGGATGGTCAGCTTGACGCCAGCCTTCTCTGCAACGGCTTTCTGAGCGATACGGAACGCTTCCAGGTCGGTGATATCAGCCGAATCGAACTGAGTCACGTGCGGAATGTTCAACCAGCTGCGGTGCAGACTCGACGCGCCGATTTGCATCAGGCGGGTCATCGGCACTTCTTCGGTTTCACCGAAGCGGCTGAAGTCCACAACCGGAATCGGCGGGATGCCCGCGCCGCCAGTTGCGCCAGCAGCAGCGGCCGGTGCTTCCTTGGCCTTCTGCATCATGGCTTTGACGTAAACCTGCACGTCTTCTTTCAGGATGCGACCGTGCGGACCACTGGCGCCGACGGCGTTCAGCTCGACGCCGAACTCGCGAGCCAGTTGGCGTACAGCCGGGCCAGCATGAACCTTGGCGCCCGGCTTGGCCGGTGCAGCAGCCGGTGCGGCCGGTGCCGGAGCGGCGGCTGCAGGAGCAGCTTCAGCCTTGGCAGCCGCAGGTGCTGGTGCAGCAGCGGCCGGAGCCTTGGCAGCAGCAGGCGCAGCGCCTTTGACTTTCAGCTTCAGGATCAGGTCGCCGGTACCGACTTCGTCATCCAGCTTGACGGAAACGCTTTCCACCACGCCAGCGGCAGGCGATGGAATTTCCATGCTCGCCTTGTCGGATTCCAGGGTGATCAGCGACTGGTCGGCTTCAACGGTGTCGCCGGCCTTGACCAGGACTTCGATGATCTTGGCCTTGCCTGCCGAGCCGATGTCCGGGACGTGAATGTCCTGAACGCTGTCAGCAACCGGTGCAGCTGGAGCCGCAGCGGCTGGCGCTGGAGCAGCGGCAGCAGGCGCAGCAGCCTGGGCTGGCGCGGCAGCAGCAGGGGCCGCAGCACCCGCCACTTCCAGATCCAGAATCAGGTCGCCAGTGCCGACTTCGTCGTTGAGCTTGACGCTGATGCTCTTGACCACGCCAGCGGCAGGCGATGGGATTTCCATGCTGGCCTTGTCGGATTCCAGGGTGATCAGCGATTGATCAGCCTCGACGGTGTCGCCGACCTTGACCTGGATCTCGATGATCTGGGCCTTGCCCGACGAACCGATGTCCGGCACGTGCACTTGCTGGACGCTGGCGGCAGCTGGAGCTGCGGCCGGTGCAGCTGCTGCCGGAGCAGGAGCAGCAGCCGGTTTCGCTTCAGCCTTTGGCGCCTGCGCAGCGGCAGCCGCAGGGGCCGCAGCAGCGGCACCTTCGACTTCCAGCTCCAGCAGTTCGTCGCCTTCTTTCAGGCGATCGCCCAGCTTCACTTTAATGCTCTTGACGATGCCGGCCTTGGGCGCAGGAATTTCCATGCTCGCCTTGTCCGACTCAAGCGTCAGGATGCTCTGGTCGGCTTCCACACGGTCGCCGACCTTCACAAATAGTTCGATTACTTCACCTTCACCGCTGCCGATGTCAGGTACGCGAATGAGTTCGCTCACAGAGTGTCTCCTCAGCAGTCCAGTGGGTTGCGTTTTTCCGGGTTGATCCCGAACTTGGCGATGGCTTCAGCCACCACTTTAGGTTCGATATCACCACGGTCAGCCAAGGCTTCCAGGGCTGCCAACACCACGAAATGACGGTCGACTTCGAAGAAGTGACGCAGCTTCTTGCGGCTGTCACTGCGGCCGAAACCGTCGGTGCCCAGGACTTTGAATTCCTTGGACGGGACCCACTGACGAATTTGCTCAGCGAACAGCTTCATGTAGTCGGTAGACGCGATGACCGGACCTTGACGGCCGTTCAGGCACTCTTCGACATAGCTCAGTTTAGGCTTCTGGCCCGGGTGCAGACGGTTGCTGCGCTCTACGGCCAGGCCGTCGCGACGCAGTTCGTTGAAGCTGGTAACGCTCCACACGTCAGCGCCGACGTTGAACTGTTCACGCAGGATTTTCGCCGCTTCGCGAACTTCGCGCAGGATGGTGCCGGAGCCCATCAGCTGAACGTGGTGCGCTGCTTCGCGGGTGTCTTCCTCGAGCAGGTACATGCCCTTGATGATGCCTTCCTCGACACCGGCCGGCATGGCTGGTTGCTGGTAAGACTCGTTCATCACGGTGATGTAGTAGAAAACGTCCTGCTGCTGTTCGGTCATCTTCTTCATGCCGTCCTGAATGATCACCGCCAGCTCATAGCCGTAGGTTGGATCAAAGGTGCGGCAGTTCGGGATGGTGGCAGCCAGGATGTGGCTGTGACCGTCTTCGTGTTGCAGGCCTTCGCCGTTCAGCGTGGTCCGGCCGGCGGTGCCGCCGATCAGGAAGCCACGGGTACGGCTGTCGCCAGCGGCCCAGGCGAGGTCGCCGATACGCTGGAAGCCGAACATCGAGTAGAAGATGTAGAACGGCAGCATTGGCTGGTTGTGGCTGGAGTACGAAGTACCGGCAGCGATGAAGGAGCTCATGGCGCCCGCTTCGTTGATGCCTTCTTCGAGGATCTGGCCCTTCTTGTCTTCTTTGTAGAACATCACCTGGTCTTTATCGACTGGCTCGTAGAGCTGGCCGACGGACGAGTAGATGCCCAACTGACGGAACATGCCTTCCATACCGAAGGTGCGGGCTTCGTCCGGGATGATCGGAACGATGCGCGAGCCGATTTCCTTGTCCTTGACCAGTTGCGCGAGGATCCGCACGAACGCCATGGTGGTGGAAATCTCACGGTCACCCGAGCCGTCCAGAATAGCCTTGAGGGTATCCAGTGGTGGCGTCGGGATGTCGAAGCTCTTGGCGCGGCGCTGTGGCACGAAACCGCCCAGTGCAGTGCGGCGCTCGCTCAGGTAGCGGGCTTCGGCGCTGTTGGGTTCTGGTTTGAAGAACGGCAGGTTTTCCAGCTCTTCGTCTTTGACCGGAATGTCGAAACGATCGCGGAACAGTTTCAGGCTTTCAACATCAACCTTCTTGGTGTTGTGCGCGGTGTTCTTCGCTTCGCCGGCACCGGTGCCATAACCTTTGATGGTCTTGGCCAGGATGACGGTCGGTTGTTCTTTGTGGTTGACCGCTTCGTGGTACGCCGCGTAGACCTTGTACGGGTCGTGGCCGCCACGGTTGAGTTTCCAGATCTCGTCGTCGGACAAGTCTTCAACCATCGCCTTGAGTTCTGGCGAGTTGAAGAAGTGTTCACGCACGAACGCGCCGTCTTTGGCTTTGTAGTTCTGGTACTCGCCGTCGATGACTTCGTCCATACGACGTTGCAGGATACCGTCGACGTCTTTGGCCAGCAGTGGGTCCCAGAAACGGCCCCAGATGACTTTGGTCACGTTCCACTGAGCACCGCGGAACACGCCTTCGAGTTCCTGGATGATCTTGCCGTTGCCGCGAACCGGGCCATCAAGGCGCTGCAGGTTGCAGTTAATAACGAAGATCAGGTTGTCGAGCTTCTCGCGGCCAGCCAGCGAGATCGCGCCCAGGGATTCTGGCTCGTCGCACTCGCCGTCGCCCAGGAAGCACCAGACTTTTTGCTTGCCTTCAGGGATGAAGCCACGGGCTTCCAGGTACTTCATGAAGCGTGCCTGGTAGATCGCCTGGATCGGGCCCAGACCCATGGATACAGTCGGGAACTGCCAGAAATCAGGCATCAGCCACGGGTGCGGGTAGGACGACAGGCCCTGACCGTCCACTTCCTGACGGAAGTTGTTCATCTGGTCTTCGGTGATGCGGCCTTCCATGAACGCACGGGCGTAAACGCCTGGCGAGGTGTGACCCTGGAAGTAGATCAGGTCGCCGCCGTGTTCGTCGGTCGGGGCCTGGAAGAAATAGTTGAAGCCGATGTCGTACAGGGTTGCGCTGGAGGCGAAGCTGGAGATGTGACCGCCCAGGTCAGAATCTTTCAGGTTCGTACGCATCACCATGGCCATCGCGTTCCAGCGTACCAACGAGCGAATGCGGCGTTCCATGAACAGGTCGCCAGGCATGCGTGCTTCGTGGGTAACGGGAATGGTGTTGCGGTATGGCGTGGTGATGGCGTAAGGCAATTGCGAACCGCTACGGGTTGCGAGTTCGCCCATACGGGTCATCAGATAGTGAGCGCGGTCTTCGCCTTCTTTGTCGAGAACCGATTCCAGGGCGTCCAGCCATTCCTGGGTTTCGACGGGATCGAGGTCTTGCATGGCTTGCTCCAGGGCGGAAAGGCTTCCAGAATCGGTTGCCTGAGTTTGCGACTGGCCTTGTGGGCAGACGATATAAATTCTTGGATTGCCGAGAGGTTGTTCCGGCGGCGTGTAGTTTTACTACAAATCATCGGGCATTTCAGCCTTTCGAATGTATATACGAGTAGTAAAACTACAGATGAGCGGCTTGTGGCCTCCAGCTGCGTTGTGAGAATAATCGTTAAGGTTGGTCTTTTGCCAACCAGAAAAGGTGAAAGCTTGATGCTGTCTGCCAAAAATAAAGAAATTTCAGCTATTTCTAACCTTTGTTCGACAGTCGATCACGTAGTGCATTCTCGCGAATCACTACATGCAGCCCTCTACACGCCGATCAAGGATAGACCATGAGCCTCCCTTCGCTTGCCGAACTGCCTGGCATCCTCCTGCCGTTTGTCACCCGCGCCGAGCAGTCGTTCCGCACGGCCGTCGCGGTGCTTCCCGACGACCATGGCCTGGCCGGCTGGACGCCTGAACGCTGGGCACAATTTGCCCGCGTCACCGCTGCCAGCGACTTCGTGATTGAACAAAGTGTCCGTGACCCATTGATGTTGCTGGAGCTGGTGCAGTCCGGTGAGCTGGACCGAAGTTTTGCGCCCGGCGAGCTGTGCGCACAGATTGCGGCAGCGGTGAATGCAGCAGAAACCGACGATGGGCTCGGGCGTGCCCTGCGTCGTCAACGTACCCGTCATCAAGTGCGGATCATCTGGCGTGACCTGACGCGTCAGTGCGATCTGATCCAGACCTGCCGCGATCTCTCGGACATGGCCGATGCCAGCATCGATCAGGCCTATCAGTGGTTGTACTCGCGGCACTGCCAGCAGTTCGGCGTGCCGACTGGCCGGCGCAGTGGCGAGCCGCAGCAAATGGTCATTCTCGGCATGGGCAAGCTCGGTGCGGTGGAGCTCAACCTGTCGTCGGACATCGACCTGATCTTCGCCTATCCCGAAGGTGGCGAAACCGTCGGCGTCAAACGCTCGCTGGATAACCAGGAGTTCTTCATTCGTCTCGGCCAGCGCCTGATCAAGGCGTTGGACCCGATGACCGTCGATGGTTTCGTGTTCCGCGTCGACATGCGCCTGCGGCCTTATGGTTCGGCCGGCGCATTGGTGCTGAGCTTCAACGCGCTGGAGCAGTATTACCAGGATCAGGGCCGCGACTGGGAACGCTACGCGATGATCAAGTCGCGGGTGGTGGCCGGCGATCAAGTGGCCGGTGCGCAATTGCAAGAGATGCTGCGGCCGTTCGTTTACCGGCGTTACCTCGACTTCTCGGCGATCGAAGCGCTGCGCACCATGAAGCAGCTGATTCAGCAGGAAGTCCGGCGCAAGGGCATGGCCGACAACATCAAACTCGGCTCCGGTGGCATTCGTGAAGTCGAATTTATCGCCCAGGCATTCCAGCTGATCCACGGCGGCCGCGACCTGAGCTTGCAGCAACGTCCTCTATTAAAAGTACTGAGCACGCTGGAAGGTCAGGGTTACCTGCCGCCGGCGGTGATCAGCGAACTGCGCGAAGGCTACGAATTCCTGCGGTACACCGAGCACGCGATCCAGGCGATCGCCGACCGCCAGACCCAGATGCTGCCGGACAGCGCTCAGGATCAGGCGCGCATCGCCTTTATGTTGGGCTTCGCCGACTGGGAGGCTTTCCATGAGCAGCTGATGTATTGGCGCGGTCGCGTGGCCTGGCACTTTGGTCAGGTGATCGCCGATCCCGACGAAGAGGAAGGCACCGAAAGCGAAGTGGTGGTCGGCGGAGAATGGCTGCCGCTGTGGGAAGAGGCGCAGGATGAAGAGGCCGCTTGCCGTCAGTTGGAGGAGGGCGGTTTCGCTGATGCCACCAAAGCCCTGAAAGCGTTGGCCGGTTTGCGCAGCAGCCCGCAGTTGCGGGCGATGCAGCGCTTGGGTCGCGAGCGCCTCGATGCCTTTATTCCGCGGTTACTGGCTCAGGCCGTGGAGCACGCCAATCCGGATTTGGTGCTGGAAAGGGTTTTGCCACTGGTGGAGGCTGTGGCCCGTCGTTCTGCGTATCTGGTGTTGCTGACTGAAAACCCTGGCGCGTTGCGACGTTTGTTGACCTTGTGCGCCGCGAGTCCGTGGATCGCTGAACAGATCACCCGCTTCCCGCTGCTGCTCGACGAATTGCTCAACGAAGGTCGGTTGTTCAAGCCGCCGCTGGCGCCGGAACTGGCTGCCGAGTTGCGCGAGCGTTTGACGCGGATTCCCGAAGACGACCTCGAACAGCAAATGGAAGCCCTGCGACATTTCAAACTGGCGCACCGCTTGCGCGTTGCCGCTTCGGAAATTGCCGGCAGCCTGCCGTTGATGAAGGTCAGTGATTACCTGACCTGGCTCGCCGAAGCGATCCTGGAGCAAGTGCTGGCCCTGGCCTGGCGCCAGACCGTGGCCAAATACGGTACGCCGCTGCGTACCGACGGCACCTTGTGCGATCCCGGCTTCATCATTGTCGGTTACGGGAAAGTCGGCGGTCTGGAACTGGGGCATGGTTCGGACCTGGACCTGGTGTTCATCCACGATGGTGACCCGCAGGCGGAAACCGATGGGCCGAAGCCTATCGACGGCGCGCAATTTTTTACTCGGCTGGGGCAGCGGATCATTCACTTGATTACGACCCAGACCAACTCCGGTCAGCTGTATGAAGTCGATATGCGCCTGCGACCTTCCGGTGCGTCGGGGTTGCTGGTGAGTTCGGTGGGGGCATTTGCCCGGTATCAGGAAAACGAAGCCTGGACGTGGGAGCATCAGGCGTTGGTGCGGGCGCGGGTGTTGGTGGGCAGTCGGGATGTTGGGCAGGCTTTCGAGAAAGTCCGCGCGGCGGTATTGGGCAAACCGCGGGACCTGGCGACCTTGCGCCAGGAGGTCAGCGAGATGCGCGCCAAAATGCGCGATAACCTTGGCAGCAAGAGCACTGCGGCCGGCACCGGAGCAAATGCCTTTGAGGCCACGGCGCCGTTCGATCTCAAGCAGGACGCCGGAGGTATCGTCGATATTGAATTTATGGTGCAATACGCGGCCCTGGCGTGGTCCGAATCGCACCCGTCATTGCTGCGCTGGACTGACAATATCCGCATTCTGGAAGGGCTGGAGGAGGAAGGGCTGATGCCCGCCGAAGACGCCAGCCTGTTGCGCGAGGCCTATAAAGCCTACCGTTCCGCCGCTCACCGGCAGGCCTTGCAGAAGGACGCCGGGGTGATACCGGGCGACCAGTTCGTGGACGAACGGCGGCAGGTAGTGCGGATCTGGCGCGAGCTAGGGCTAAGCTGAGACACGATTGTTCATGCGAATAGATTCAAATGTGGGAGCGAGCCTGCTCGCGAAAGCGGAGTGTCAGTCGGCATTGATGTTGAGTGTGACGGCCCCTTCGCGAGCAGGCTTGCTCCTACAGTAGATTGGCGGTGATTGTAGATTTAAGGCATGCCGCACAAACCCTGTGGGAGCGAGCCTGCTCGCGATGAGGCCGTCACATCCAGCCTGTATGCTGACTGTCACGCCGCCTTCGCGAGCAGGCTCGCTCCCACAGTAGATCTGCAGTGATTTGTAGAATTCTCGAGGCGGGGAGGCGTATGCCTCCCCGGCTCGTTTATGGAAACCACATGAAAATTCTGATCGTTGGGCCCAGTTGGGTCGGTGACATGGTGATGGCGCAGACACTGTTTCAGTGTCTCAAGCAACGCCACCCGCAATGCGAAATCGACGTGCTGGCCCCCGAGTGGAGCCGGCCGATTCTTGAGCGCATGCCCGAAGTACGCCAGGCCTTGAGCTTTCCGCTCGGTCACGGTGTTTTGGAGCTGGCGACGCGTCGGCGCATCGGCAAATCCCTGGCCGGCCAGTACGACCAGGCGATCCTGCTGCCCAATTCCCTGAAGTCGGCATTGGTGCCGTTCTTCGCCGGCATTCCGAAACGTACCGGCTGGCGTGGCGAATTCCGCTACGGCCTGCTCAATGACGTGCGCACGCTGGATAAAGAACGTTACCCGCTGATGATCGAACGCTTCATGGCCCTGGCTTACGAGCCGGGCGCCGAGCTGCCGACACCTTATCCACGGCCGAGCCTGCAGATTGACCCGGTCACTCGCGAAGCGGCAATGGCCAAGTTCGGCCTGGCCCTCGACCGCCCGGTGTTGGTGCTGTGCCCCGGTGCCGAGTTTGGCGAGTCCAAGCGCTGGCCGTCCGAGCACTATGCCAAGGTTGCCGAGGCGAAGATCCGCGAAGGCTGGCAAGTCTGGCTGTTCGGTTCGAAAAACGATCACGCCGTCGGCGAAGACATCCGCTCGCGGCTGATTCCCGGTCTGCGTGAAGAGTCGGTGAACCTCAGTGGCGGCACCTCCCTGGCCGAAGCCATCGACCTGATGTCCTGCGCCGACGCGGTGGTGTCCAACGACTCCGGCCTGATGCACGTCGCCGCTGCGTTGAATCGCCCGTTGGTGGCCGTCTACGGCTCGACGTCGCCGGGTTTCACGCCGCCACTGGCCGAGCACGTCGAGATCGTGCGCCTGGGCATCGAATGCAGTCCCTGCTTCGATCGCACGTGCCGTTTCGGTCATTACAACTGCCTGCGCCAGCTCATGCCGCAAGCGGTGAACGAAGCCTTGCAGCGTTTGCAGGGCACTGTGGTCGAGGTCAAATAGTTTGCGGGTACTGCTGATCAAGACTTCTTCGCTGGGCGACGTGATTCACGCGTTGCCGGCGCTGACCGACGCGGCACGGGCGATCCCCGGCATCCAGTTCGACTGGGTGGTGGAAGAAGGCTTCGCCGAAATCCCGACCTGGCACCCGGCCGTGGGCAAGGTGATTCCGGTGGCGATCCGTCGCTGGCGCAAAAACATCTGGCAGACCATCAAGAGTGGCGAGTGGAAGCGCTTCAAGCAAAGCGTTCGCGCCAACAAATATGATCTGGTGATCGATGCCCAGGGCCTGCTGAAAAGTGCGTTGCTGACCCGATACGCCAAAGCCCCGGTGGCCGGGCTGGATAAAAACTCGGCCCGCGAGCCGATTGCCGCACGCTTCTATTCCCGGCGTCTGGCCGTGGCCCGTGGGCAACACGCGGTGGAGCGAGTGCGTCAGCTATTTGCCGTGGCCCTGGGTTATGACCTGCCCAAAGGCTTGGGCGATTACGGCCTGAACGTCGAACGACTGGTGGAATTGCCGCGCAAAAATCCTTATGTGGTGTTCCTGCACGGCACCACGTGGGACACCAAGCACTGGCCTGAAGCCTACTGGCGAGAGTTGGCCGAGCGCGTCGGTTATCTCGGTGTCGCGGTGAAGCTGCCTTGGGGTAATCCGATCGAGAAAGCCCGGGCCGAGCGCATCGCCAAAGACATGAGGCACGTCGAAGTGCTGCCCAAGCTGAATCTGGCCGGTGTCGGCAAAGTGCTGGCCGGCGCGCAAGCCTGCGTGGCGGTGGACACCGGGCTCGGTCACCTCGCCGCTGCGCTGGACGTGCCGACGTTGTCGCTGTTCGGCCCGACCAACCCGGGTCTGACCGGTGCCTACGGCAAAGCGCAGATTCACATCGCCAGCGATTTCCCCTGTGCGCCGTGTATGCAAAAGAAGTGTACGTATCAACCGACGGCCGAAGATGCCCGTCAGTTTGACCTTAAGCGCGAGTGGCCCTTGTGCTTCACGCGTCTGAATCCCGAGCGTGTCGCGACCCGACTGAGCACGTTGTTACTGGCTGAGGAGCTGCGCTGATGCAATTGGCATTCGTCTTGTACAAGTACTTTCCATTCGGGGGCTTGCAGCGCGATTTCATGCGCATCGCCCTGGAATGTCAGAAGCGCGGCCATCAGATTCGGGTCTACACGCTGATCTGGGAAGGCGACATTCCACCGGGCTTCGAAGTGTTGGTGGCGCCGGTCAAGGCGTTCTTCAATCATCGACGCAACGAGAAGCTCAGCGAATGGATGGAAGCGGATCTGGCCAAGCGTCCGGTGGACCGTTTGATCGGTTTCAACAAAATGCCGGGTCTGGACGTCTACTACGCCGCCGACGGCTGCTTCGAAGACAAGGCGCAAAACCTGCGTAACTCGCTGTACCGACGCTGGGGCCGCTACCGGCACTTCGCCGAGTACGAGCGCGCGGTATTCGCCAAGGATGCCAAAACCGAAGTGCTGATGATTTCCGAGGTCCAGCAGCCGCTGTTCATCAAGCATTACGACACGCCGCTTGCGCGCTTCCATTTGCTGCCCCCGGGCATTTCCCAGGATCGTCGCGCGCCGGCCAATGCCGCCGAGATCCGTGCCGAGTTTCGTCGCGAATTCAACCTGAAAGACGATGAGCTGCTGCTGGTGCAAATCGGCTCCGGGTTCAAGACCAAGGGCGTGGATCGCAGCCTCAAGGCGCTGGCCGCATTGCCCGCCGATCTGAAGAAACGCACCCGGCTGTTTGTAATTGGCCAGGACGACCCCAAATTATTCCAGATGCAGAGCGCCACACTGGGGCTCGGCGATAACGTGACGTTCCTTAAAGGCCGCAGCGACATCCCGCGTTTTCTGCTTGGCGCCGATCTGTTGATTCACCCGGCGTACAACGAAAACACCGGGACTGTGTTGCTCGAAGCCCTGGTGGCCGGGTTGCCGGTGCTGGTGAGTGCGGTGTGTGGTTACGCCCATTACATCGCCGAGGCCGACGCCGGTCTGGTGCTGGACGAGCCTTTCGATCAGGCGCAGCTGACTCAGTACCTGACCGGTATGTTGAACGACGCTCAAGCACGGGCGGCCTGGAGCCGCAATGGTCTGGCGTTCGCCGAGACGGCCGACCTCTACAGCATGCCGCAGCACGCGGCCGATGTGATTCTGGCGGAGCACGCTTAATGAAGTTGATGCTGGCTGAACCGTTCAAGAGCCTCTGGGCCGGACGCGATCCGTTCGCTGAAGTCGAGGGCCTCCAGGGCGAGGTATACCGCGAACTTGAAGCGCGTCGGACCCTGCGTACCGAAGTCAATGGCAATGGCTTTTTCGTGAAGATCCACCGTGGCATTGGCTGGGGCGAGATCTTCAAGAACCTGCTCACTGCCAAGTTGCCGGTGCTCGGTGCCGGCCAGGAATGGAAGGCCATCCAGCGCCTGCAAGAAGTCGGCGTGCCGACCATGACCGCCGTGGCTTATGGCGAGAAGGGCAGCAACCCGGCGGACCAGCATTCGTTCATCGTCACCGAAGAGCTGGCGCCCACTGTCAGCCTTGAAGACTTCAGCATCGATTGGGTCAAGCAGCCTCCAGAACCCAAACTCAAGCGTGCGCTGATCGCCGAAGTCGCGCGCATGACCGGCATGATGCACCGCGCCGGGGTCAACCATCGCGACTGCTACATCTGCCACTTTCTGTTGCACACCGACAAGCCGGTGACGGCCGACGATTTCAGGCTCTCGGTGATCGACCTGCACCGCGCCCAGACCCGTCCGACGATTACCCAACGCTGGCGCAACAAGGACCTGGCGGCGCTGTATTTTTCGGCGCTGGACATTGGCCTGACCCGTCGCGACAAATTGCGTTTCCTCAAGGGCTATTTCCAGCAGCCCCTGCGCCAGATTCTGGGTGAAGAAGCCGGGTTGCTCGCCTGGCTCGAAGGCAAGGCCAACAAACTCTACGACCGTAAACAGCGATACGGGGATGCGCTCTGATGGCGGGTTGGAAACTGGAGCCTGGGTACAGCGATCTGGCAGAAGATTTCGGCAGTCTTGAGGCTGTGTTTGCGCTTCAGGGTGAGCGCCTGACGCGCGACCTGTTGTCCGAGGTCATTCGCGTCCAGCGCAATGGCGTCAACTATTACGTCAAACGCTACGTGGGTGCGGGCAAAGGTCTGCGCCGTTACCTGGGCAAGCCTCGGGTGAAAGCCGAGTGGCAGAATCTCAAGCGCTTCGCCAAGTGGGGCATTCCTACCGCCGAAGTGGTGGCCTGGGGCCTGGAGCGTCGCGGTGCGGCGTACGATCGCGGGGCAATGATCACCCGTGAGCTGCCGCACACTGAAGACTTGTCGGCCCTGGCCGAGCGGCATGATCCTAAACTCGCGGACCGCGCCTGGGTCGACAACGTCAGCCGGCAGCTGGCGGTTTACACCCGGACCATGCACGACCACCGCTTCACCCATAACGATTTGAAGTGGCGCAACCTGCTGATCAACGATGAGTCCCGGCTGTTTTTGATCGACTGCCCCAATGGCGATTTCTGGCGCGGCTTTTGGCTCAAGTACCGGATCACCAAGGACCTGGCGTGTCTGGACAAGGTCGCCAAGTATCACTTGTCGGCTACCCAGCGCCTGCGCTTTTACCTGCAATACCGCCAGTGTGATCGGCTGAATGCCGCCGACAAAAAACGGATCCGGCACGTGGTGAGATTTTTTGAGGGACGCGAATGACTGATTTTCTGGCGGCTGAAGACCGTGCGCTGCTTGAGCGACACGGCCTCGGCACCTTCGACGCACTCTGGGCCAAGCAGCTCGAAGCGGTGGACGAGCCCAACACCGCTCGCGGTGGCTGGAGCAGCGTGTTTCGGCTGGATCTGGAAGGTCATGGCTACTACCTCAAGCGCCAGAGTAACTACCAGATGCGCACCTTGCATGCGCCCTTTGGCGAGCCGAGTTTTGCCCGTGAATTTCGCAATATCAGTCGCTATGAAAAGTTCGGTATTCCAGCGCTGAAGGCGGCATTCTTCGGAGAGCGCAAGGTCAACGGCGAAGTCCGGGCGATTCTGCTGACCCGTGCCCTGGATGGTTGGGATGACTTGGATTCGCTGTTGCAGCGCTGGTCGGACCTGAGTTCGGCGCAGCATTCGGCCATTCTGAAGGCCTGTGGGCAACTGGCCCGGCGCCTGCACGGCGCGCGTCAGGTTCACGGTTGCTTCTATCCCAAGCACATTTTTCTCCAGGCCACCGGCGACGGTTACCTGGCCCAGCTGATCGACCTGGAAAAGACCCGGCCGTTGCTGTTTGGTCTGCGTGATCGGGCCAAAGACCTGGAGCCGTTGCTGCGTCGGGCGCCTGAGTGGAGCGAAGCGCAGTTGCGCGAGCTGCTGGCCGCCTATCTGGAACAATCGCAAGACAGTTCGCTGATCGACAGCTGGCTTGCGCGACTGACCGCGCGGCGCAGTCATAAGGAGGCGCGCTGATGCGTTTGTCCGAGCTGAAAAACGCTGGCCGCAGCCCGCGCCTGCCGCTGAACATTCCACTGGCCGATGCCGCCGGCCCTGCTGAGCTGCAGTTGCTGAGTCTGTTGCGGGTATTGCCGGGGCAGCGTTATGTCGGTGCCGGCGTCTGGCGTGGGCGGCCGGTGCTGGCCAAGTTGTTGGTCGGCAGCAAGGCGGCGCGGCATTTCCAGCGTGAGCTGGACGGCGTGCGGTTGCTGGCGGCTCAAGGGTTGACCACGCCGTTGCTGCTGGCTGATGGCCTGAAGGACGGCGAGGGTGGTTGGCTGCTGTTTGATTTCCTTGAAGGCGCCGAAAGCCTTGGGGATGCCTGGAAACAGGTCGAGCACTTGCCGATGCTGGCGAATGAACAATCGGCGGTATTGGCCGATGCGCTGGGTGCGATTGGTCAATTGCACCGCAAGGGCCTTTGGCAGGAAGACCTGCACCTGGACAACCTGCTGCGCCAGGGTGGTCGGCTGTATTTGATCGACGGTGCCGGAATCCGCACGGAGACGCCGGGCCAACCGCTCTCGCGGCAGAAAGTCCTGGAAAACCTCGGGGTGTTTTTCGCCCAGTTGCCCAAGTCGCTGGAGCCCTACACCGAAGAGTTGCTGGTGTATTACCTGCTGAGCAACGGCGAGCATGCCTTGCCGATGGAAGCGTTGCAGAAGCAGATCAGCAAGATGCGCGGCTGGCGCCTGAAGGACTTCCTGATCAAGGTCGGTCGCGAATGCACGCTGTTCAGTGTCCAGCGCGGAGCGTTCGGCTTGCGGGCGATTCGCCGCGAGGAAGAGGCGGCGATGCTGCCGGTGCTGGCGCAGGCCGATGCGCTGCTCGATCAGGGCCATCTGTACAAGACCGGCGGCGCGGCGAGCGTCGGCAAGGTCGAGGTGGCTGGTCGTACGCTGGTGATCAAGCGCTACAACATCAAAGGTTTTGCCCACTGGCTCAAACGCTTCTGGCGCCCGAGCCGTGCCTGGCACTCCTGGCGCGAAGGCAATCGCCTGGCGTTTCTCGGTATTGCCACGCCCAAACCGTTGGCGTTGCTGGAGAAGCGTTTTTTCTGGTTGCGCAGTCGGGCTTATCTGGTGACCGAGTATTTGCCGGGGCCGGACATCATCGAGCGGTTTGCACCTTATGTCGAAAGCGGTGAGGCTCCGGAAGCCGAATTGCTGGCGCTGGATCATTTGTTTGCCGAGCTGATTGGCGAGCGGATCAGTCACGGGGATTTCAAGGGGCATAATCTGTTCTGGCAGCACGATCGCTGGGCGCTGATTGATCTGGATTCGATGTGTCAGCATGCCTCGCTCAGCAGCTTCGCCCCGGCCTACGCGCGGGATCGGGCAAGGTTCATGCGTAACTGGCCTGAGAGCAGTGCGCTGTATCGGGTCATTGATCAGCGTCTTCCCAAAGATATCTCTAGCGCTGCCTGAATCCCCATCGCGAGCAGGCTCGCTCCCACACTGGATTTATGTCACGCCGAAGATCCCCTGTGGGAGCGAGCCTGCTCGCGATGGGGCCAGAACAGCCACTCGAGATTAAGGGACAGGTTTTTATGAAACGTCCTACATGATCTACAGAACCCGTGAACTGTGCCCTGAATAGCCGCGATGCTAGTTTGCCTGACGTTCACGGAGGGCAGATTTTGACGATAAAAATGACGGTGTTACTGAGCACTTTTGCGCTGGTTTTATCAGGCTGCGGGACCGCCGTTACGGTGCTGCAGGATGACGAAGACGCGGCTCGTAGCCTTAGAAAGCAAAAGACCTACTGCCAGTCCATCCCGCGCATCTACAGCGGCCTGGCCTACGACTTTTGCGTATTGAACGCAGCGCCTGATCCCACGGGTATTCTTTTGCCGTTCGTATTGGTGGATTTCACCCTGTCGGGTGTTTTCGATACCGTCCTCCTGCCCTATACGGTTTACCGCCAAGCTACCGACGGCAATCTCAGTATTTACTGGAGGTCAGGCCGCGGATAAGCAGTGCCGCCTGCTTTCGCCCGGATCATCTTTACGGGGGTAATATGCGCTGGGTCATTCCCGCCATGTTTACGCTATAATCCCGCCCTTTAGCTGCCACTCGCCCTTTGCGAGGGCACATTAATCTTTGAGGCGCCTTGCGCCTGCATGCAGACTAAAGAGGCTAGACCCCTGTGGCATTGACGATTCTTGGCCTGTCCGGCGCCCTTAGCCATGATCCTTCCGCAGCTTTGTACATCGACGGCAAGCTGGTCGCGGCGGCTGAGGAAGAGCGCTTTGTGCGCGATAAACATGCAAAGAACCGCATGCCTTACGAGTCGGCGAAGTTTTGCCTCGAACAGGCTGGCATCAAGCCGTCCGACGTTGATGTGGTAGCGATTCCGTTCGCGCCGATCAGCCTGTTCGGCAAGGCTCGCTGGCATTACGCCAAGCGTTACTGGTACGCCCCGGACCGCGCGCTCGACGCGATCCTGATGGGTAACCGTCGCTACAAGCGCTATCGCAACAAGATTGTCTGGTGCCTCGAGCAATTGGGTTTCGATCCGAAGAAAATCAAGATCGAGCCGGTCGAGCATCACCTGGCTCACGCCTCCAGCGCTTACCACTGCTCCGGTTTCAAAGAGAAAACCGCGATCCTGGGGATCGACGGCAAGGGTGAGTACGCCACGACCTTTTTCGGTTACGGCGAAAACGGCAAGATCCACAAGATCAAGGAATTCTTCGATCCGGACTCCCTCGGCGGCCTGTACGGCGCGATCACCGAGTTCCTCGGTTTCGAGATGCTCGACGGTGAGTTCAAGGTCATGGGCATGGCGCCGTATGGCGATGCCAGCAAATACGATTTCTCGCGCCTGGCTTCGTTCGAGAACGGCGAGCTGGTGATCAACACCGACTACGCCAACGTCATCGGCCTGCGTCGTTATAAAGAGAAGGGCAAAGGTTTCTACTTCTCGCCGAAGCTGATCGAGTGGCTGGGTCCCAAGCGCGAAGGCGACATCGCCGACGAGCCGTACATCCATTACGCCGCGAGCATGCAAGCGCTGTTCGAAAAAATCTCGCTGCAGATGATCGACCACTACCTGGGCGACGTGCTCAAGGAAACCGGCAAGCTGGCCTTCGCCGGTGGCTGTGCGTTGAACGTCAAGCTGAACCAGAAAATCATCGCCCGCGATGACGTTAAAGAACTGTTCGTGCAGCCTGCGTCCGGCGATGCCGGCACCGCGGTCGGCGCGGCGGCCTATGTGTCCCACGCCCGTGGTGTGCCGGTCGAGAAGATGGAACACGTCTACCTTGGCCCGTCGTACACCAACGAAGACGTCCTCGCTGCATGCGCCCGTCACCCGAGCAAGCCGGTATGGCGCAAGCTTGAGAACATGCCGGAAAACATCGCCAAGATCATGGTCGATGGCAACCCGGTCGCCTGGTTCCAGGGCCGCATGGAATTCGGTCCGCGCGCCTTGGGCGGTCGTTCGATCATTGGTTGCCCGAGTGCGACTGGCGTGGCTGACCGCATCAACCACCAGATCAAGTTCCGCGAGCGCTGGAGGCCTTTCTGCCCGTCGATGCTCGACACCGTTGCACCGCAGATGATCAAGGTCGATCACCCGGCGCCGTTCATGACCTTCACCTTTGAAGTGGCGGAAGAATGGAAGACCCGCGTGCCGGAAGTCGTCCACGAAGACGGTACGTCCCGGGCCCAGGTGCTCAAGCGCGAATACAACCCGCGCTACTACGACATGATGAAGGCGCTGGAAGTGCTGACCGGTAACGGCGTGTCGCTGAACACCTCGCTCAACCGTCGTGGCGAACCGATGATCTGCTCGCCGACGGATGCCCTGAACATGTTCTTCGGTTCCGATCTACAGTATCTGATCATGGAAGACATCCTGGTGGTCAAAGAGGGCGCGGACGCATATGACACGCTCGGCTGAACGCCATGTGCTGCAGTTCTGTCACGGCTATGACGGGCCGTTTCTGGACTGCGCCCGGCAGTACGCCAGCCTGTTCGCGGGGACCGGTTATCGAGTGACCACGGTGTTTCTGACCGGGGCTGCCGATGCCGAAGTCGCCGCGGGCTGTGCTTCCGATGAAGTGCTATTCATGGAATACAGCTCCAAGGCCATTCGTGGCCTGAAGCTGGGCGCCATCGGCGATCTGCGCAAGATCGCCGCCTCGCGCAATTTCAGTTTTTGCATCGCTCACCGTTTCAAACCTATTTATATCGCCTTGCTCGGCACGTCGTTGCCGGTGATTGGCGTGCATCACGCGTTTGACGATTACAAACGCGGCACGCGCAAACTCTTCGCGAATATTTTCCGCAAGCGCCTGAGCCTGCTCGGGGTTTCCGATGCCGTGCGCGACGACATGCGTCATTGCCTGCCGAAGTGGCCGGCGGCGCGGATTCAGACGCTCTATAACCGTATCGATGTGCAGACCTTGCAGGACAGCCAGGTATCAGTTCGCGAGGCCAGGGAAACCCTCGGCCTGGCGCCGGACGCCTGGGTTGTCGGCAACGTCGGGCGGCTGCATCCGGACAAGGATCAAACCACGCTGCTGCACGGTTTTGCTGCGGCGTTGTCGGGTTTGCCGGCCAGCAGTCAATTGGTGATTCTCGGTGCCGGTCGACTGGAACAGGACCTCAAGGCCCTGGCCCGTGAGTTGGGTATCGGCGACCGCGTGCTGTTCCTCGGTCAGGTGCCTGAAGCCCGACGTTATTTCCGTGCCTTCGATGTGTTTGCGCTGAGTTCCGACCACGAACCGTTCGGCATGGTGCTGCTGGAGGCCATGGCTGCCGGCGTGCCGTTGCTTGCCACGGCGTGTGGCGGGGCGAAGGAAGTGGTCGAGGGCGTCGGTATTCTGTTCCCGCTGGGCGATGCCGAACACTTGGCTCAAGGGCTGCAACATCTGGCCGCGATGGACGAGCAACAACGTCACCAGTGTGCCGAGTTGATGCTCGATCGTTTGCGTGAGCGCTTCTCCGACCTCGCGGTGCGCGATGCTTTCTGGCGTTTGCCGCACGTTACCGAACTGGCGCCGAGGGGCTGATGCTCAATCGATTTCAAGGCTGGCGCGAACGTGGCTGGGCGGTAGTCGACGCCTCGACATATGCCGAGGCCTGGCAACGTTATGGCGGCAGCGTCGCCACTCATCCCATGGTGGTCGAGCGACTGGCGCAGTTGGCTGACATTCCTGTGCGCTACCTGGCCTGGGAGCAAAACGGTGAAGTCAAAGCCGCGATCCCGACCTGGGGACGCGACCTCGCCTTGTCCAAGGATGTGCTCAAGCGCTGCGGTAAAAAAGGTCTGTTCGACCTCGGTAACGCCGAGTTCATCCTGCCGGCCGCTGCCGATGCACAAGCGCCGCTGCGTCATCGTGGACGCTATCTGTCGGCGCTGAATGAAGGCCGCTTCACCGGCATCAAGTTGCAGGCTGAACAGCTGGCGATGGCCCGCACGCCCGAAGAACTGTCGAAGAAGTTTCGCTACAACCAGCGCCGTGAATTGCGATTGCTGGAGGAAGCGGGCGGAGTGGTCCGGCCGGTCGCGGAGTTTTCCAGCAGTGAACTGGCGGCGATCTATTGCGACCTGTTCCAGCGTCGCTGGGGCTTCCCGGCGACGGGGGCCGAGCGCATGGCTGAGGTCATCGAGTTGCTGCGTGATTTGCTGATCGGCTCGGTGATTTTCCTCAACGATGCGCCAATAGCGATTCAACTGGTCTACCGTGTCGAGACACCGCAGTGGATCAGCGTCGAGTACATCAATGGCGGCGTCGATCCCGAAACCCGCGAATTCAGCCCGGGCAGCGTGCTGAGCTTTCTCAATACGCAAAGCGCCTGGGAGCATGCCCGGGCGTTGGACAAACCCTTGCGCTTTTCTTTCGGCCGCGCCGACCGTGAATACAAGGATCGCTGGTGCAATCCTGTGCCGGTGTTCACCGTATGAGCCAGCCCATGAACCGCAAACAGCAATTGCTCAAGCGCCATCGGCGCAACAAACGCATCGGTCTGCTCATCGCGCTGGTGCTATTGATTGCCATGGGTGTGCTGGTGACCTGGTGGCTGCCGCTGGTGCTCGCGGTTCTGGGCTGGATTGCTCACGAGGCATGGTTTGCCGACCATTTGTTTTACTCGCCCAAAGACGATTATCAGTACAGCTTTCCACCGTACACCCAGCAGCCCAAGGTTCACCTTGACGGTGAGCGTTTGCGCCTGGACGACGGTGTCATGCTGGTCGACGACGCCACTCTGGTCTTGGCGCTGCGGATAAAAAGCACTTGGCTGGGACGCTTTATCGATCCCGTGGTCGAGTTGTCGGGGGGGGATAACCCGGACCGACAAACTTTCGAGCGTGGTGTGAACGGCCTGCGTTACCTCAACCTCAGTGGTCAGGCGCACGTTCTGTCGCAAGGTGAGTTACGACTGCGCGGGCGTTTCTGCCGACTGCTGGGTGAGCCGGTGCTCAGGGTGTTCGAGCATCCGGATTACAGCCGTCAACGGGTGATGGTGATCGCGCCCCACGCCGACGATGCCGAGTTGGCCGCATTCGGTTTGTACAGCAGCGCCAGTCAAAGCTGGATCGTGACCCTGACCGCCGGTGAAATAGAGGCCGGGCACTATCAGCAAATGGGGCTCAATGGTGTCGAAGCGTCTCGGCTGAAAGGCTCACTTCGTGCCTGGGACAGTCTCAGCGTGCCGTTGTGGGGCGGCGTACCTCAGGAACGCTGCATTCAGTTGGGCTATTTCTGCCTGCAATTGCCCGCTATGCAAAGCACACCGACCGAGGCCGTGGTGTCCCATGAGGCACAACTGGGTGATACCCGATATTTTCGACGGTTCAATCCGTTTACCCTGGGCAGTGACGTCGATGGCATACCGTCCTGGAACAATCTGCTGGCCGACCTGAGTGAGTTGATCGAGCGCATCCAGCCTCAGGTCATCGTTTTGCCACATCCGCGTTTCGACCCGCACCCAGACCATCTATGCTCACAGCAGGCGGTGATGCAGGCACTCAACGGTACAGCCTGGCAGCCCGAAACCTTATTGCATTACGCCAATCATCTACACGACAACGATCGCTGGCCAATGGGTGATGCCGGTACCGGTGTAACACTGCCGCCACAGATCAATAATCATGAACCGTTGCGTCCTTGGGCGCTTTGTCTGTCGGCCGAAAAACAGTGGCACAAGGCTATGTCGTTGGGCATGATGCACGACCTTCAGCCCCGACTTCCCCTCAAGCGTCTACTTCGCCGGGCGATACAACGTTGCCTGGCGGCCCGACACTGGCCGGCTTTCGGCGAAAACGAGTTCTTCCGTAAAGCAGTGCGACGCCACGAATTATTCTGGGTCCAAGAGCTGTCTGGAAAGAGAGAGACCAATTGAAAGTTCTGTTTCTGGTACAGAAAGAGCAGCGAGCGATCCTCGATCGACTGTATGACGGTATCGCCGAGCACTGCGACTGCGACAAGCGCGAGCTGACCAGCGCGGAGCAGGACGACTTGCGTGGATACTTTCGCAAGCATGTCGATGTGACCCGCTACGACCGCATTGTTTTTTTCCTGCGCTTCAAAAAAGAAATCAGACAGGTGAGGTTCATACAAACCCTGCCCAATCTGGTTATTCTGGAACACGATGCGTACCAGAACTACATCCCGTGCAAGTACACCGGCAAGTTCAGCGCCCATTACCGCAAGCTGCCTTGGGCGCGGGTGATCAGCTCGGGCTTCATGGTCAGCCAGCGCTTGCGTGAGGAAGGGTTTGACGCGCATTTCGTGCCCAAGGGCTACGATCAGGCGCTGTTGCAAAACTGCCAGCGTGAACGTGATATCGAGCTGGGTTTCGTCGGCAGTCTCAATAGCGTGGCGTATGCCGGACGCAAGGCTATGCTCGAGTCCGTGGCCGACGTGGAAAACCTGCTGATCACCCGCACCAAGTCGGGTGAGGAATACTGCGAGACGTTGAGCCGGATCCGTTACTTCGTGAGTGCCGACGTTGGCATGGGCGAATACATGATCAAGAATTTCGAGGCCATGGCCTGTGGTTGTGTGCTGTTTGCTTACGATCAAGGGGAAGCAGAGAATCGCGCGCTGGGGTTTGTCGATATGCACAACATCGTGCTCTATCGAACCCGCGACGAACTCAGGGGAAAACTGGCGGTGTTGCGCGAGTCCCCACAGCTGACCGAGACCATTTCATTGGCCGGTCAGGCGTTGGTAGAGCAGCGTTACACGTTCCAAGCTGTCGGACATGCGATTGTCGAGGCCCTGCGTGCGCCGCTGCGCGAGCATGTCCCGCTGGGCTGGAAAGAAAAATTACGCATGTCGCTGGGGCTTTGAGGCCGGGTGATTAAACAACCAATGGTGCGGTGTAAATAAATGGTGTTCAGCGAGACTAGCGACATTTCGGTAGTAATCACTAGTTGCGGTCGCTTCGATCTGTTGAAGCGTACCCTCGAGACGTTCGACCGGTTCAACACAGCTCCCATCCGTAAAGTGTTCATTACAGAGGACTCCGGCGACAGCGCCGTAGAGGCCTGTATTCCTGAACACTGGAGGGCGCATACCCAGTTCTTCATCAACAAGCCGCGCCTGGGGCAGTTGCAATCCATCGATGCCGCTTATGCTCAGGTGCAGACATCGTGGATTTTTCACTGTGAAGACGATTGGGACTTCTACCGCGAAGGGTTCATCGAAGAGTCCCAATGCCTGCTGGAGGAAGATCCGCAGGCACTGCAGGTGTGGCTGCGCAGCTTCAATCATGACTTGATGGTTCACAGTCCTTACGTGTTCCTGAACGAGCGCAAAGTCAGCCATGGCATTCCTTTCTACGTACTGGGCTCGCAAAAAGCCGAGTGGCAAGGTTTTTCCTTTAATCCAGGGCTGCGCCGTCGCGCGGATTACTTGACGCATGCACCGTATTCCGCATTCTCCGGCGAAAAAGAGTTGTCGCGTCGGTATGCTGGCGAAAACCGCTATGCGTTGATTCTGGAAAACGACGCGGTATTGCACACCGGTTTCGGTGAGCATGTGGTAGTTCCCAAGGAGCGGGTGAACAAACTACGGCGTAAACGTCTTGAACGGCTGAAGCTGATGGCCGCTCTTATCTCGGGTCTTGCAATAGGTTGGGTGTTACATGGAATTTAGCGGCATGCGGTCAGGAAAAAACACCATGGCGTATTTCGGAACGGTGCTCTGTCTGTTTCTTTTGAGCTTTGTGGTGGGTTGGTCGTCGAAGTGGACCAACAACCTGTTCTACGCCCTGATGGCATTGCCGGGCCTGGTGTTCCTGATCAAGGAGCGCGGTGCGGGCTTGCTCAAGGAACCGCTGGCTTGGGGTTGGCTGGCGTTCATTCTTTGGTTTCTGGTACCTGCGACGATTGCAGGGCAGATGCAGTTCTACAAACACGTTTTCTATGTACTGATGTTCGTCATGGTGGTCGGCGCCTTTACCGATCCGCAGTTCTTCCGCAGTGCGGCGTTTGTCCGCGCTCAGTTCTGGATTCTGACGTTGTACATCTTCAGCAGCTCGCTCTACGGTTGGGCAACCGGTGAATTCGCCGTTGGCAGCCGGGTGGCGCTGCTTCCGGCACGCCTGGAGAACGTCATCTACGCCAGCATTTGGCTGTTCTGTTCGTTGGCGCTGGCGCTGCCAGTCTGGCTCAGGACGCGAAACTACATCGAAGCTGGCCTGGCCATCGTTTTGTCAGTGTTCGCGGTAGCCTTCGTCCTGCAGACGCGTACTGCGTTTGTGGGGGCTGTGTTCCTGTTTGGTATCTGGGTGCTTTACGGCATTTACCACAGGCCGCGGCTGGTAGGTGGTGCGGTGGCAATTTGCGCAATTGTTTTAGGCCTGCTGTTCCTGGTGGTGCACAACGAAGCCTGGTACCAGTCCCTCTGGAACCGAGGTGATTCGTACCGCATCGAGATTTTCCATATCATGGTCGGCGAGTGGCGCAACTGCGGCTGGGTACTGGGCTGTGGCATCAGCTTTCACACCGCCCAGGTACTCGATGGCTGGATGCCGATTCAGCATCCGCACAACATTTTCGTAGCGCTGGGGCTGTACAGCGGCGGGGTCGCACTGGTGTTGTTCGTTGCGCTGATGGCCGCATCCCTTTGGCAGGCCTGGCGTCTGCGAGACGTGTGGGGTGTGTACCTGGCGTGTGCGCTGGTGATGCTGAACTTTGATGGCAGTTTGCTGATTGGCAACCCTGACGAGTTGTGGCCACTGGTGCTGCTGCCCGCAGCGATGATCCTGTCTCGCGTACTGAAGGCGCGGCAACCCGCGCTGGCGTAGTGCCTGGCCTTCGTCTCCTCCCCGGAGGCGAAGGCCATCAGATTATTTTTGCAGGGCGACGCTCAGCTCCTCCGGGGAGCAGATGCTCTGGGTCTGGCCATAATTCTGCATGAAAACTTCGCCGCGACCGTCGAGCAACCATTGCCGATCTTGTGGGTAACGCACCATATGCTTGAAGTTGCGCAGCCGCAAAGTCTTGCGCAGCGGACGGCGATACACCCGCATGTCGGCGATATCGATCAGGCCCAACTGATGCTCGGGTGTGAGCACGATGTTGCCCAGGTGCGCCGAGCGAAAATAAATCCCCCGCTCATGCAAAGTGGCCATGAAGACCCCCAATTGGCCGCGCAACGGATCGGCATCGCCCTCAATGTCCAGCAGCTGACGCAGGGTCTGGCCCGGCAGTGGATCGTAGTGCACCGCATCGCGCTCGATACTCGCAATACGGTAAACCTGACGAATCGACGGGCAGGGGATGTGCCGTTCACGCAACGCATCGCAGTTGTCGGCAAAGCGTTTGGCGTACGGGTACCACGCGGCCGACGTCAGCAGGCGTTTGCGGCGAAACAGTTTGAGTATTGAACCGTCCGTCAACCGCAGAACCTTGTCCCCCGAACCATCCGCTTCAAGGACTTGTGCTCCCTCGCGCAGGGCGAGATATCGGGTGTGATCAAGCGCTTGCATCAATACTCCGGGTTGGGCGCCGTGAGGCATGAATAGCCGGCCATGTTACCGCAGCTCAGCGACTAAAATGGCCTGTGTTACACTCGCGGGCTCTTTTCTCATACAACGGGTTCTCATGACCAGCCCTGATTCGCCTGCGCCGTCGAGCTTGAAGATTTACCTGCGCCTGCTGTCGTATGTGCGCCCGTACTGGGGCATGTTTGCCATCAGTATCGTCGGCTTTGTGATTTTTGCCTCGACGCAGCCCATGCTCGCAGGGATTCTCAAATATTTCGTCGATGGCCTGAGCAACCCTGAAGCGGTGCTCTTCCCGACTGTTCCCTACCTGAAAGACTTGCAGTTGCTGATGGCCGTGCCGCTGCTGATTATCCTGATCGCCGCCTGGCAAGGCCTGGGGTCTTTCCTGGGCAACTACTACCTGGCCAAAGTATCGTTGGGGCTGGTCCACGACTTGCGTGTTGAGCTGTTCAACAAGTTGCTGGTATTGCCCAACCGTTATTTCGACACCCATAACTCCGGACACCTGATTTCGCGTATCACCTTCAACGTGACCATGGTCACCGGTGCGGCCACGGACGCCATCAAAGTGGTCATTCGTGAAGGCCTGACCGTGGTGTTCCTGTTTGCTTACCTGTTGTGGATGAACTGGCAACTGACCCTGGTGATGCTGGCGATCCTGCCAATCATCGCGATCATGGTGAGCAGCACCAGCAAAAAATTCCGCAAGCAGAGCAAGAAAATCCAGGTGGCGATGGGCGACGTGACTCACGTGGCCTCCGAAACCATCCAGGGTTATCGCGTGGTGCGCAGCTTCGGCGGCGAGAGCTATGAAGAGCGTCGTTTCGCCGAAGCCAGTCAAGGCAATACTGACAAGCAACTGCGCATGACCAAGACCGGTGCGGTTTACACGCCCATGCTGCAATTGGTGATCTACACCGCCATGGCAGTGCTGATGTTCCTGGTGCTGTTCCTGCGCGGCGATGCCACCGCCGGTGACCTGGTGGCCTACATCACCGCGGCGGGTCTGTTGCCCAAGCCGATTCGGCAGCTGTCGGAAGTCAGCTCGACAATCCAGAAAGGCGTTGCCGGTGCCGAGAGCATTTTCGAGCAACTGGACGTCGAGCCAGAGATTGACCAGGGTACCGTCGAGCGCGATCGCGTCAGCGGCCACCTGGAAGTGCGCAACCTGAGCTTCACCTATCCAGGGACCGAGCGTGAAGTGCTGAAGAACATCAGCTTCACAGCGGCACCGGGGCAAATGATCGCCCTGGTCGGACGCTCCGGTAGCGGCAAGTCGACCCTGGCCAGCCTGATTCCGCGTTTCTATCACCACGAAACCGGCGAAATCATGCTCGATGACGTGGAAATCGAAGACTATCGTCTGCGCAATCTGCGTCGCCATGTGGCGCAGGTGACGCAGCATGTGACCCTGTTCAACGACACCATTGCCAATAACATCGCTTACGGTGACCTGGCCGGCGCACCACGTGCCGACATTGAAAAGGCCGCGACGGATGCTTACGCGATGGACTTCATCTCGGAGATGCCGCAGGGCCTGGACACCCAGGTCGGGGAAAACGGCGTGTTGCTGTCCGGTGGCCAGCGTCAGCGCCTGGCGATTGCCCGGGCCTTGTTGAAGAACGCACCGTTGCTGATTCTCGACGAGGCAACGTCGGCGCTCGATACCGAGTCCGAACGGCACATTCAGGCGGCACTGGATCAGGTCATGAAAGGTCGCACCACACTGGTGATTGCTCACCGGTTGTCGACCATCGAGAAAGCCGACCTGATCCTGGTCATGGATCATGGTGAAATCGTCGAGCGTGGTACCCACGCACAACTGCTGGCGCAAAACGGCTACTACTCGCGCCTGCATGCGATGGGCCTGGACGAGCCGGTCACTGCCGGAATCGCTTGATCCGATGAAAGGGGTGAGCTGGCGCTCACCCCTTTTGCACACCAGGCGTGCAACGCGTCCGGTGATTGGTATCCAGACCTTTACCCTTTTTGACCAAGCCTGTCGATTGTCGGTTTTTCTGATCAATAAATGAGCAGAAAACTCCTCTGAATCATCCCATTGCAGCCGTCACACAAGCCCACGCCAACCCTGTGTTAATATCGCGCCCCTGTTCATTTTGTATGTGGGTTGCTCCATGAAGTTGTCCATGCCGCGATTCGATCAAGCCCCTGTCTTGGTGGTCGGCGATGTCATGCTCGACCGTTACTGGCATGGTGGTACCTCACGGATTTCCCCTGAGGCGCCGGTACCGGTAGTCAAGGTCGAGCAAATCGAGGACCGCCCGGGCGGTGCCGCCAACGTTGCGTTGAACATTGCCGCCCTCGGCGCACCGGCCTCGCTGGTCGGCGTGACCGGCGACGATGAAGCCGCCGACAGCCTGGCCAATAGCCTCAAAGGCGCTGGCGTACGGGCGTTGTTCCAGCGCATCGCGCACCAGCCGACCATCGTCAAGCTGCGGGTCATGAGCCGTCACCAGCAACTGCTGCGTATCGACTTCGAAGAACCGTTCGCCACCGACGCATTGGCGTTGGGCGAACAGGTCGACGAATTGCTCGAAGGCATCAAGGTGCTGGTGCTGTCCGACTACGGCAAAGGCGCGCTGAAAAACCATCAGGTGCTGATCCAGGCCGCCCGTGCCCGTGGCATTCCGGTGCTGGCCGATCCCAAGGGCAAGGATTTCTCGATCTACCGTGGTGCGAGCCTGATCACCCCGAACCTCAGCGAATTCGAAACCATCGTCGGCGGTTGCGCCGATGAGCACGAGCTGGTGAGCAAGGGCGCGCAGCTGATGCACGACCTCGACCTCGGCGCATTGCTGGTGACCCGCGGCGAACACGGCATGACCCTGTTGCGTCCGGATCATCCGGCGCTGCACCTGCCGGCCCGTGCCCGTGAAGTGTTCGATGTGACGGGTGCCGGCGACACGGTGATTTCTACCCTGGCGGCCGCCATTGCCGCTGGCGAAGAACTGCCTCACGCGGTGGCCCTGGCCAACCTGGCGGCGGGCATCGTGGTCGGCAAACTCGGTACGGCAGCCATCAGCGCGCCGGAACTGCGTCGCGCCATCCAGCGTGAAGAAGGTTCGGAGCGCGGTGTGCTCGGCCTTGAGCAGCTGTTGCTGGCGGTCGATGATGCGCGTGCGCATAAAGAGAAGATCGTCTTCACCAACGGCTGCTTCGACATTTTGCACGCCGGCCACGTGACCTACCTCGAGCAGGCGCGAGCTCAGGGCGATCGCTTGATCGTGGCGGTCAACGACGATGCGTCGGTCAGCCGTCTGAAAGGGCCGGGTCGTCCGATCAACAGCGTCGACCGTCGCATGGCCGTACTGGCAGGTCTGGGCGCCGTGGATTGGGTGATCAGCTTCGCTGAAGGCACTCCGGAAAACCTGCTGCGCGAGGTCAAGCCGGATGTGCTGGTCAAGGGTGGGGACTACGGGATCGAGCAAGTTGTCGGCGCGGACATCGTGACCGCTTACGGCGGGACGGTGAAAGTGCTGGGGCTGGTGGAAAACAGCTCCACTACCGCGATTGTCGAGAAGATCCGCAAATCCGAGTGAAGCCTAAAAGATCGCAGCCTCGTTTCACTCGACAGCTCCTACAGGGAATCTCATTTCAATGTAGGAGCTGTCGAGTGAAACGAGGCTGCGATCTTTTGATCTTTTGCTTTAAGAGCTGACTTTTTTACGCGGTACGATTCTCTTCAGCAATTGCTTCGCCTTCCCACGCAACCGCGCCAAACCGGAATCTTTCCCCGGCGGGCTCAAACCCTGTTGCCGCACCCAATCCTTCCAGCGAATTCGCTCATCTCTCACCAGCCAGCCTTCCTGCTGGGCAAAACTCTCTGCCAGGTACAACCCGCGAGTGCTCGCCGGGTACAGCTGATCCTTTTTCAAGGTATAGAGCTCGGCCATCGGTTGGCCATCCTGCAGCGGCATCAGATACAAATCGGGACGTTTTCGATCGAGCCGGGCCACCAGTTGATCGCCTTCCAGTCGTTCGTCGACATGGAACAGGCTCAGGGATTTGGCTTCCTTGGGCACCTCCAGGCGCAAGTCATAGATCAATTGCAGCGAGGCCGTCGGCAAATGCACGTAAGCCCGCGGGCGTTCGATCAACTGCATCTTGGCGCAACGCACCGGCCGTGCCGAACCGGACAACGGCGTCAGGCGAAACGGCAGGGCTTCGCGATAATGCAGCGCGGACGAGTAGGGCGCCGGCAGCCACGTGTCGTTGAAACGCCCGCCGAGCCAGCCCTCCGGGGTTTCCAGCAGACACTCTTCGGCAATTTCCTGAATCGCGGTGTGCAGTGGCAGGTTCAGCTCATGGGCGGGCACGTAGCCGGAGATCAGTTTGAGCACCACGTCGCCGCGGTCTTGCCGACGCTGACGCACCAACACCCAGTAATCGCGGTTCTGCCAATGCAGGGTCAGGCGCACCGAGACCCCGAGGTTGGCCAGCTCAAGCGAAAACCGCTGAGTGTCGGCGACCGTCACCGGGCGGCGACGTTGCAGCGTCTGGGAGAAATTGAGCGGCATCCCGACGCTTTGATAACTCAGGCCTTCGGGAGTCGCTTCGACAAATAACGGCAGGGTCTTGAAGTTGCTCGGGTTCTTTCTTATGAGCGTACGCGGCATGTCGGCTCCTGCTTAAGGCCGCGTGGGCGGCATCAGTTTCTACGTAGGACCTGGGCAACGGTCGCGACGTTATGGGCGAGGTGCAGCGGATTAATGGTCCCGACAATAGCACTGGCAACGCCCGGATGTTCAAACAACAACTCGAAGCTGGCGCGAACGGGGTCCACGCCCGGGCTCAGGCAAACATGACCGCTGGCGAGGGCTTTTTTGACCAGAATGGCTTTGCCGTGAGCAGCAGCATAGTCAATGACCGGCTTCTCGTTCTGCTCGTTCAGATTGTAGGTGACCATCGCGCAATCACCTTGTTCCAGAGCCTTCAAACCGCCTTCGACGGTTTTGCCGGAAAAACCGAAGCCGCGAATCTTGCCTTCGCTCTTCAGCTCGGCGAGGGTTGCATAGACTTCACTGTCGTTGAGGATGGTCAGGTCGTTGCCGTCGGAGTGCACCAGCACCAGATCGATGAAGTCCGTTTCCAGCCGTTGCAGACTACGTTCCACCGACAGCCGGGTGTGGGCGGCGCTGAAATCGTGGCTCGACTGGCCGTCGGCAAACTCTTCGCCGACCTTGCTGACGATCACCCAATCCTGGCGCTGCCCACGCAGCAATGGCCCGAGGCGTTCTTCGCTGCGGCCATAGGCCGGGGCGGTGTCGATCAGGTTGATGCCCAGGTCGCGCGCGAGTTTGAGCAGCATGCGCGCTTCGTCATCATCGGGAATCTGAAAACCGTTGGGGTACTTCACGCCTTGGTCACGGCCGAGTTTTACCGTGCCCAAGCCCAGTGGCGAAACCAGCAGGCCGGTGCTGCCCAACGGGCGATGCAGATCGTGCAAGGTTGGTTGGCTCATGGCAGCAGTTGCTCCCAGGCAGGGACGCCCATCGGCGGTTTTGGCAGGTCGGGCAGCGGCGTCGGATGGCTTGGCTGGATGCCGTCGCGCTGCAAGGACGCGATGACGCGATCAGCAAAGTCCGGAGCCAGCGCCAGTTTGGTTGGCCAGCCGACCAGTAGCCGGCCTTCTTCGGCAAGGAATGCATTGTCAGGACGGGTCAGTCCCGATTGCAACGGCTCGGCGCGATCCACTCGGAGGGTGGCCCATTGCGCTGTGCTCAAGTCGATCCATGGCAGCAACTGGCCGAGTTCTTTCTGCGCGGTGGCAATTTGCTCGGCGGGTTCGCGGGCGACACCTTCGGCTTCAGCGATATCGCCGCCCAGATACCAGACCCATTGACCATCGGCGGCCGGATGGGTGGTCACGGTAATGCGCGGCTTGGTGCCGCCGCCCAGGCAGTGGGCATACAGTGGTTTGAGACCCGGACCTTTGGCGATGATCATGTGCAACGGCCGGCGTTGCATGGCGGGCTGACTCAATCCCAGGGCATCGAGCAACGCTGCCGTACCGGCACCGGCGCTCAAGACGATGCGCTGGGCGCGAATCTCGCGCTCGTCGACCTTCAGGCCGACCAGTTTTCCACCCTCCAGCAACGGTTCGATGTTCTGACCGGCGAGCAGGCCATCACCCGCCAGATCGGCCAGGCGCTGGATCAGGCTCGGCACGTCGATCACCAGTTCCGCCAGGCGATAGACCTTGCCCTTGAAGCGCTTGTCTTGCAGGGCAGGCGGCAGTTGATCACCCTTGACCTGGTCGACACGGCCGCGCACCGCTTTGCTGGCGAAGAAACTGGTGAGATTGCCGGCGATCGTGCCGGGGGACCAGAGGTAATGAGCTTCGGACAGCAGGCGCACGCCGGTCAGGTCCAGTTCGCCGTCACCGGCCAGGGCTTCGCGCCAGCGCCGAGGCATGTCAGAGATGGCTTCCGAGGCACCGGTCAAGGCGCCATGCAATGCGTACTTGGCGCCGCCATGGATGATGCCTTGGGACTTCACGCTTTGCCCGCCACCGAGGCTGGCGCTTTCCACCAGCACGGTCGAAAAACCCTGGCGGCGCAGGCGCGCATTCAGCCAGAGGCCGGCGACACCAGCGCCGACAATCAGAACGTCGGTGGAAATAACGGATGGCATGCAGCGACCTCAGTGTTCAAGACGAGGGCGCAGTATACAGACTCATGGATCGGAGCTAAGGCGTGAAAAAAGATCGCAGCCTTCGGCAGCTCCTACAGGGTTATGTGTACACCCGTGTAGGAGCTGCCGAAGGCTGCGATCTTTTTCGTCAATGCCCCGCGGTTTTGGAGAAGAGCTGGATGACAACGACGCCCAGTACGATGAGCGCCATCCCCAGCATTGCCGGCACATCCAGCTTCTGCCCGTAGATAAACAGCGCCGCAACGCTAACCATCACGATCCCCATGCCGGCCCACACCGCGTAAGCCACTCCCACCGGAACGCTACGCACCACCAGCGTGAGCATCCAGAAGGCGATGCCATAGCCGACAATCACCAGAATCAGAGGCAGTGGCGTGCTGAAGCCTTTGACCGCTTTCATCGAAACGGTGGCGATCACTTCGGCGCAGATGGCAATGGCCAGGTAGTAGTAAGCGGTCATAGGTGCATCCTCGTGTGAAGTGTTGCTGTCTGAGGTCGGCATTTTAGAGATTCTCCAGATGCGGTAAAGTCATTACCTATCTGTTATGAAGATGGGTTGAGCCATGAACACGCAATGGAATCTGGAGCAGCTGCGGCTGTTTGTCAGCGTAGCGGAGCAGCGTTCGTTTTCTGCGGTGGCGCGGGATCAGCGCAAGGCGCAGTCGGCGGTCAGCAGTTCGATTGCGTTGCTGGAAGAGGACCTGGGCGTCAGCCTGTTCGACCGCAGCAGCGGCCGCCAGCCGAAACTCACCGAGGCCGGTAACGCATTGCTGGACGAGGCGCGGGAAGTGCTGCGCCAATGCGAACGCCTTAATGGACGGGCGCTAGCAATGATGCGCGGCCAGGAGGCGCGTTTGCGTGTGGCCCAGGATGAGGCGATGCCCTATCAGCCGATCATCGAAAGCTTCGAAGCCCTGGCTCAACAATTTCCCAGCCTTGAAGTGCAGCTGACCAGCGCCGCCCAAGGCGATGTCGCGCGCAAACTGGTGGAGCGTCGGGCCGATCTGGGGTTGCTGTTTTATCACGACCAGATTCCTGAAGCGCTCGAGCGGCGGGTGTTGGGCAGTGTCGAAATGGTCACGGTGTGCGGCGTCGGGCATCCATTGGCGAAGCAGGCTCAGGTCGATTGTCAGCAACTGGCGCAGCATCGTCAGTTGCTGATGTCCACACAGTCCAGCGTCTATCCCGGCAGCGAACCCGCCAGCCCGCAAGTCTGGCGGGCCGACAGTTTTTACGTGATGGCTGAATGGCTGGTGCGCGGCCTCGGTTGGGCCTGGCTGCCGCGCCACGTGGTGCAGTACCCGGCGTATCAGGATCTGATGGTCGAACTGGTCAGCGAATGGACTCCGCCAGCGCTGGTGGTGGAGCTGGTCTGGCGCCGCGATGAACCTCTGGGGCCGGCGGCTCGTTGGCTGGCGGAACGTTTTGCCGTGCACTTGCAGGCGATCGGTGACAAAAGCCGATAAACTCCGCCGCCATGAATAGAACTCTCTACACCGCGCTGTTTTACCTGGGGCTGCCATTGGTAGCGATTCGGCTTTGGCTGCGGGCGCGCAAGGCGCCGGCGTACGCCAAGCGCATTGGCGAACGTTTCTCCCTCGGGCTGCCGATGATGAAAACGGGCGGCATCTGGGTGCATGCGGTGTCGGTGGGCGAAAGCATTGCCGCGGCGCCGATGATTCGCGCCTTGCTGCAACGTTATCCACAGTTGCCCATTACCGTGACCTGTATGACCCCGACCGGTTCGGAGCGCATCCAGGCGCTGTTCGCCAATGAACCGCGCATCCAGCACTGTTATTTGCCTTATGACTTGCCTTGCGCAGCGGAGCGATTCCTTGATCGGGTCCAGCCGAAACTGGCGGTTATCATGGAAACCGAGCTCTGGCCGAACCACATTCACCAATGCGCCAAACGTGGGATTCCAGTGGCGCTCGCCAATGCGCGACTCTCCGAGCGTTCGGCCAAGGGCTATGGCCGCTTCGGCAAACTGACCCAGCCGATGCTCGCCGAGATGAGCCTGTTCGCGGTGCAAACCGAGGCCGAGGCCCAGCGCTTCCGCGATTTGGGTGCGCGTTCGCAAACCGTGGAAGTGACCGGCTCTATCAAGTTTGATCTGACTATCGACCCGGCACTGCTTCAGCGTGCCGCCCAGTTGCGTGCGCAATGGCAGGCGCAGGAGCGTCCGGTGTGGATCGCCGCGAGTACTCACGAAGGTGAAGACGAAGTGGTGCTGGCGGCTCATCGTCAGTTGCTCGCCAATCATCCCGATGCCTTGCTGATTCTGGTGCCGCGTCATCCGGAGCGTTTTAATTCGGTGTTCGAGTTGTGTCGGCAGCAGGGTTTCGCCACCGTGCGTCGGTCCACTGGCGACCCGGTCACCGCGCAAACTTCGGTGCTGCTGGGCGATACCATGGGCGAGTTGCTGTTTCTGTATGCCTTGGCTGACAGCGCTTTTGTTGGCGGCAGTCTGGTGCCGAACGGCGGGCACAACCTGCTGGAGCCGGCGGCTCTGGCCAAACCGGTGTTGAGCGGGCCGCACCTGTTCAACTTCCTCGAAATTGCCGCGCAGTTGCGCAGCGCCGGGGCGTTGCAGGAAGTGGAGGATGCCGAAGGTCTGGCGCTGGCGGTGCAGCGGCTGTTCGAGTTGCCGAGCGATGCGCAGCGGATGGCGGAGGCGGGGTTGAAAGTCATGCGCACCAATCAGGGCGCGTTGCAGCGGTTGCTGGATGGGTTGGGGCGGTTGATCGAGCGTTAGACCGAGTCGCTTGACATAAAAAGATCGCAGCCTTCGCCAGATCCGGCGGCAGGAAGTCCTTGTCCGGGTTGTAATCGGCCTTCAGATAACGCGCCAGATCCTGCAAGTCCCCCGGGTTCAAAGTGCCCGCGGCCTGTTTCAAACGCAGGTTGTCGAGGATGTAGTCGTAGCGAGTATTGTTGTAGTCGCGCACCGAGGTGTACAGCTGACGCTGGGCATCCAGTACGTCGACGATGTTTCGTGTGCCCACCTGATAACCGATTTCGGTCGCTTCCACGGCGCTTTGGTTGGAGATGATCGACTGCTTGCGCGCCTGCACCTGCTCGACGTCGGTGTTCACCGCGCGGTGCAGATTGCGGGTGCTTTCCACCACTTGCCGGCGCAGGGATTCACGTTGCTGCTCGGACTGATCCAGCTGTGCATACGATTGACGCACCTGGGAATTGATCAGGCCGCCGCTATAGATCGGGATGTTCAGTTGCAGGCCAACCGTCGTTTGCTCGACGTTGCCACCGTACGGTTGGGGGAAGCCATTCGGGTTGCTGAAGCCCAAAGCGTCGTTGTCACCTTTCTCGTACTTCGCCACGGCGTCGAGGGTCGGCGCATGGCCGGCCTTGCGCTGCTTGAGGGTTTCTTCGGCGGCGCTGACGGCGTAGTTGCTCGCGAGCAGATTGAGGTTCTGTTTGGCTGCCGTATCGACCCAGGCCCTGGCGTCGTTCGGTGCTGGCGGCAGGATCGGCAAGGTATGGGAAATGCCCCAGATCGAGTTGTACTGACGGTTGGTCAGGGTGATCAGGGCTTCGAACGCATCATCTACCTGGCGCTGCGCGACGATCCGGTTGGCCCGCGCGGTGTCGTAACTGGCCTGGGATTGCAGCACGTCGGTCTTGTCCGACAGGCCGACATCAAAGCGCTCGTTGGACTGATCGAGCTGGCGTTTGAACGCGGCTTCTTCGGCCTTGGTTGACGCCAGGTTGTCCTGGGTTCGCAAGACATTGAAGTAGCTGACGGCTGTTTGCAGAATCAGGTTTTGCTCGGTCGCCGAGAGTTGCAGCGCGGCTTGTTCGTTGACGTCCTTGGCGGCCTGGAACTGAAACCAGCGATCGGCACGGAACAGTGGTTGAGCCAGGGTCGCCTGATAGGAATGCGCGTTACGGTTAGCGGTGGCCGAAGGCTGATCGAGCGCAGTGCGCACGCTGGCCATTTCGGCGCCGCCCGAGAGATTGGGTAGCAGCCCAGCGCGGGCCTGAGGCACGACTTCTTTCTGCGCACCATATTGGGCAACGGCGGCGGCGAGGTCGGCGTTGTTGTCCTTCGCTTCCTGGTACACGCTGACCAGATCGTTTTTGGTCGATAAGGGCGCTTCTGCTGCCCAGGCCATTCCATTGGACGCACAAGACACGGCAAGGGCCAGTGAGAGTTTGCGCAGCATGAGGCCATCCCTAAAAATTACGCTGATAATTTGAGCGCCAAGGCTACGGCGCGGCTCATACAGCGTCAAGGCGCGGTATGGCGTAGCGAGTGTAGTTGTGCGCAACGACCGCAACAATCCTGCAATTGCGCCATTCATCATGGTGTTTACTGCGGTGTTGGCGTTCTTTGGCAGTTGTGTCTAGACTGGCCGGGTTCTTGTCGGGGTGCCTTGCTATGAGGCTGAGATCGAATAATTTCGGATCCCGTTGAACCTGATCAGGTTAGCGCCTGCGTAGGGAACAAGATTTCTCGTCACCCGGCGAGTCCTCTTGTGCTTCGTCCGGGATGTTGTTCGACAATCGAACACCCCTCGAGCACTGAGCACAGCACAGCTGGTTTCCCCAGCGCATGTGCGTCCATTCGTTTACAGGTTCGCTCCGACAAAAATCCACTGCCTGGATGTGTGTCTGGAGAGCCCGTGATGACTACAAAATCAAAAATCGCAACCAACCTGAGTGACTCGGCCAAGGTCGATCAACAATCGGTTCAGCCGTTTACCCGCTCGCAAAAAATCTATGTTCAGGGCTCTCGCCCGGACATCCTCGTGCCGATGCGCGAAATCAGCCTTGATGTGACCCCGACCGACTTCGGCGGTGAGATCAACGCGCCTGTCGTTGTGTACGACACCTCGGGCCCTTACACCGACCCCAACGTCATCATCGATGTGCGCAAAGGCCTGGCCGATGTGCGTTCGCCGTGGATCGAGTCCCGTGGCGACACCGAGCGCCTGCCAGGTCTGAGTTCCAACTTCGGCCAGGAACGCCTCGCCGATGCCGAGCTGACCAAGCTGCGTTTCGCTCACGTGAACAATCCGCGCCGGGCCAAGGCCGGGGCCAACGTCAGCCAGATGCACTACGCCCGCCAAGGCATCATTACCGCGGAGATGGAATACGTCGCCATCCGCGAAAACATGAAGCTTGAAGTGGCTCGCGCCGCTGGCCTGCTGGACCAGCAACACGCCGGTCACAGCTTCGGTGCCAGCGTGCCGAAAATCATCACCCCCGAATTCGTCCGTGAAGAGATCGCCCGCGGTCGCGCGATCATTCCGGCCAACATCAACCACACCGAACTGGAACCGATGATCATCGGCCGTAACTTCCTGGTGAAGATCAACGGCAACATCGGCAACAGCGCACTGGGTTCGTCCATCGAAGAAGAAGTGGCGAAACTGACCTGGGGCATTCGCTGGGGTTCGGACACGGTCATGGACTTGTCCACCGGCAAACACATTCACGAAACCCGCGAGTGGATCATCCGTAACTCGCCGGTGCCGATCGGTACGGTGCCGATTTATCAGGCCCTGGAAAAAGTCGGCGGCGCTGCCGAAGACCTGACCTGGGAGCTGTTCCGCGACACGCTGATCGAACAGGCCGAGCAGGGCGTCGACTACTTCACCATCCACGCCGGCGTATTGCTGCGCTACGTGCCACTGACCGCCAAGCGCGTCACCGGCATCGTTTCCCGTGGTGGTTCGATCATGGCCAAGTGGTGCCTGGCGCACCACAAAGAGAACTTCCTCTACACCCATTTCGAAGACATCTGCGAAATCATGAAGGCCTACGACGTCAGCTTCTCGCTGGGCGATGGCCTGCGTCCGGGCTCGATTGCCGACGCCAACGACGCCGCACAATTCGGTGAGCTGGAAACGCTGGGCGAGCTGACCAAAATCGCCTGGAAACACGACGTGCAATGCATGATCGAAGGCCCGGGCCACGTGCCGATGCAGTTGATCAAAGAGAACATGGACAAGCAGCTTGAGTGCTGCGACGAGGCGCCGTTCTACACCCTCGGCCCGCTGACCACGGACATCGCGCCAGGCTACGACCACATCACCTCGGGGATCGGTGCGGCGATGATCGGCTGGTTCGGTTGCGCCATGCTCTGCTACGTGACGCCGAAGGAACACTTGGGTCTGCCGAACAAGGATGACGTGAAGACCGGGATCATCACCTACAAGATCGCCGCGCATGCCGCCGATCTGGCAAAAGGGCATCCGGGGGCGCAGATCCGCGACAATGCGTTGAGCAAGGCGCGTTTCGAATTCCGTTGGGAAGACCAGTTCAACCTGGGCCTTGATCCGGACACTGCTCGTTCGTATCACGATGAGACCCTGCCGAAGGATTCGGCCAAGGTCGCGCACTTCTGCTCCATGTGCGGGCCGAAATTCTGTTCGATGAAGATCACCCAGGAAGTCCGTGAATACGCGGCCAACCAGCGCATCGAAACCGTCGACGCCGAAGTCGCCAAGGGACTGGCGGAACAGGCGGAGCGGTTCAAACAGGAAGGCAGTCAGCTGTACAAGAAGGTTTGATCTGACCTGAGGTCGGCGGTGCTTGCACCGCCGCTTTCGCGAGCAAGCTCGCTCCCACAAGGGATTTGTGAGCGCTGCAAGTCCCCTGTGGGAGCGAGCTTGCTCGCGATGGCGATCAAAAGAACAACAAATGTCCCTCTGAGATAACACCCTTGAGCATTCAACCCAGCACTTATTCCCCTGATATCGCGGTGCCCAAAGACAAACGTGTCTTCGGCGGCCGCGATCTGTTTTCCCTGTGGTTCTCCCTCGGCATCGGCCTGATGGTCCTGCAGACCGGCGCATTGCTCGCGCCAGGTCTGGGTCTGTCCGGCTCGTTGCTGGCCATCTTCCTCGGTACGCTGGTCGGTGTTCTGCTGCTGGCCGCCGTCGGCGTGATCGGCAGCGACACCGGCCTGTCATCGATGGCCGCGCTCAAACTCAGCCTCGGTGCAAAAGGCGCGAGCCTGCCTGCCGTATTGAACCTGCTGCAACTGATCGGTTGGGGCTCGTTCGAAATCATCGTCATGCGCGATGCCGCCAGCCTGCTCGGCGTGCGTGCGTTCAGCGAAGGCAGTCTGTTGTCCAATCCATTGCTCTGGACTGTGTTCTTTGGTGGTTTGGCGACCTTGCTGGCCGTCAGTGGTCCGCTGACATTCGTGCGACAGATCTTGCGCAAGTGGGGCATCTGGTTGCTGTTGGCCGCGTGCATCTGGCTGACCTGGAACCTGTTCGCCAAAGCCGATCTGGCGGCGTTGTGGGCGCAGGCCGGTGATGGTTCGATGCCGTTCGCCGTGGGCTTCGACATTGCCATCGCCATGCCGCTGTCCTGGCTGCCACTGATTGCCGACTACTCGCGTTTCGGCAAGCGTGCCAAAAACGTGTTCAGCGGCACGGCACTGGGCTTCTTTATCGGTAACTTCTGGCTGATGAGCCTGGGCGTGGCCTACACCCTGGCGTTTGCGCCGAGCGGTGAAGTGAATGCCTTGCTGTTGGCATTGGCGGGTGCTGGCCTCGGGATTCCGCTGCTGCTGATCCTGTTGGACGAGTCGGAAAATGCCTTCGCCGACATTCACTCGGCAGCCGTTTCCAGCGGGATTTTACTGCGCTTGAAAGTTGAGCATCTTGCGCTGGCGATTGGCGTGATCTGCACACTGATCGCGTGCCTGGCGCCATTGGCCCAGTACCAGAACTTCCTGCTGTTGATCGGTTCGGTGTTTGCGCCGCTGTTCGGCGTGGTGCTGGTGGATCACTTCATCCTGCGCAAACGCGGTGCTCGCGTGGCGTCAGCCGCATTGCGCTGGCCGGCGTTGCTCGCCTGGTTGGGCGGGGTAAGCACCTATCATTTGCTGGCTAATCTGTATCCGGACATCGGCGCAACCCTGCCGTCACTGATTCTGGCAGGGCTGCTGCAACTCGTGCTGGGTCGGGCCTTCAGTTACGGCCAGGAAACAGCTCGGGCTTGAGAATGCCGTTCAGGCGTGGGTAAGGGATCTTCAGTTCGACGTGACCTAGCGCGTAAGGCGCGATGGTGCTCACCTCGTACTTGAGGATCACCCCGCCGTACGTCAGCGCAACGTTTTGGGTTTTGACGAAGGGCCAGCTCTTCACGAATTCTGGCTCCTGATCGAGCTTGGTGCTGATCAACCAACTGTTGTGTGCCACCTGCGCGGCTTTCCAGAACGCCTCTTCCTGCCCCGGCACCAACATGTCCGACAGTGTCAGCACTTTGTGTTGCTGGCGCGAATAGTTGATGAAGCTGCGGCCCGGCGTGCCATGGGCGCCCCCGGTGTCCAGGTAGCTGGAAAATTCGACGATCACCAAGCCGTCATGCTGTTCACGTACCTTGGCTTGCAGGTAGCTGCTGTTACGCGGGCCGGCACTGCTCAAAAATTGCTCGCGATACGCTGCCAGCGTCGGCGCTACCTGGGCGTCGGGCGAGGTGCGGGTCATTTGCAGCAGGCGTTTTTCGATAATGCCGTCCAACTGCGGTTCGGCAGGGAAGCGCAGCGTATCGATGTTCACCAGCGGGCAGTCAGGTGTTGTGCAACCCGGTTTCAGCTGCTCGGAGGCATCGCGGGTAGTTTCCAGCGGCGTCCGGTAGTTGGGTTGGAACAAACTCTGGCAGGCGCCCAGGGTCAGGGCGATTGCGGCCACGGAGGCGATTTTAAAAAGCGACATGGGCGTCCTTCATAAAACAGGGAAAGGCAAAAAGTTATCCGCTTCGACTCTCAACGAAGCAGTCAGTTCGCCACTAAGCTAATTAGAGTTGGTTTCGCCCTCACCGTCTATCCCGCTGACTGTAAAGGGGCTGCATCAAAGGTCGCGGGCGCGTTAGGATGGCGCGAAGTCGAGGTTGCAAGTAACAAAAAGGAGCCTCGTAACGGATTTGCAGTAAAGAGGATTGTCATGACTGATTTTGCCAACGCCATTCCGACCGCCGTTGATATCGTCCGGCGCGAAAAGTGCTACGTGGGCTTCTATAAGCTCGATCGTGTGCACTTGCGTCACGAATTGTTCGCCGGTGGCATGAGTCGCGAGATCAATCGTGAAGTGTTTGTTCGCCACGATGCAGTGTGCGTGCTGCCTTACGATCCGCAACGCGATGAAGTGGTGTTGATCGAGCAGTTTCGCGTCGGCGCCATGGGCAAGATCGACAATCCATGGCTGATCGAGCTGGTCGCCGGTCTGATCGACAAGGATGAAGTGCCGGAAGAAGTTGCTCACCGCGAAGCGCAGGAGGAAGCTGGGCTTGTGTTCGGGGCGCTCTGGCCGATGACCAAATATTTTCCATCGCCGGGCGGCAGCAATGAATTCGTGCATTTGTACCTGGGGCGTTGCGACAGCACCGGCGTCGGCGGCCTGCATGGGCTGGAGGAAGAAGCAGAAGATATCCGCGTCACGGTCTGGGCGTTCGAAGATGCCCTGCAGGCCGTACGCGACGGACGAATTGCCAACGCGGCCAGCATCATTGCCTTGCAATGGCTAGCTTTGAACCGCGCTGAAGTGAGGGGGTTATGGTCGTAAACAAACTGCGCGATCGCTATCGGGTCGACCTTGTGGGGCTGCAAGCCTCCTGCGAGGCCAACTACGCGCGCCTGATGCGACTGCTACCGGACATGCGCAACGAGCCGGAGGCGCGGCGCATTGCCGTGACCCACGGCGACCAGATGCTCGGCGTACTGGCCCTCGAAGTGCTGCAGGTCTGTCCGTACACCACAACCTTGCAAGTGCGCCAGGAACACAGCCTGCCGTGGCTGCCGGTGCCGCAACTGGAAGTTCAGGTCTATCACGACGCGTGCATGGCCGAAGTCGTCAGCGCCGAACATGCGCGACGCTTTCGCGGCATCTATCCTTACCCGAATGCCTCAATGCATCAGCCGGACGAAAAGGCCCAGCTGAACATGTTTCTGGGCGAATGGCTGAGCCATTGCCTGGCCTGCGGACACGAGTACGCCGTCGTTCGATAGATGTGAACTGCGTCAGCTTCGCAGGTTTCCCCTTTTGATCGTCCCCCAGCATAATTGCGGCACTCATCCATCCCGTGATTCAGCCCTGGGAGAACGCCTTGCCGAGCGTATCCATTTTGACCACCGCCGATTCGGCGTTGCTGGTGCAACTTTCCGACAGTCATCTGTTTGCCGAGACGGACGGAACGTTGTTGGGCATGAATACCCGTGACAGCCTGCAAAAAGTCATCGAACTGGTGCGGCTTCAGCAGCCGCAGATCGACCTGATTATTGCCAGTGGCGATCTTTCTCAGGACGGGACGCTGGAGTCCTATCAGCAGTTTCGCGACCTGACGCGACAGCTCGATGCGCCGGCGCGCTGGATTCCCGGTAATCATGATGAGCCGCAGATCATGGCGGAGGCCGCCGTGCAGAGTGCGTTGCTGGAGCCGGTGGTGGATGTCGGTAACTGGCGTGTCACGTTGCTTGATTCAGCTGTGCCGGGTTCGGTGCCAGGGTATTTGCAAGATGAGCAGCTACAGTTGCTGGCCCGTTCGTTGAGTGAGGCGCCGGAGCGCCATCATCTGGTGTGCTTTCACCATCATCCGGTGTCGATCGGGTGTGCGTGGATGGAGCCCATTGGATTGCGCAATCCAGACGCGTTGTTTGCCGTGCTGGATCGGTTTCCGCAGGTGCGCGCTGTTTTGTGGGGGCATGTGCATCAAGAGATCGACCAGGATCGCAAGGGTGTGCGGCTGATTGCCTCGCCTTCCACGTGTATTCAGTTCGAACCGGGCAGTGATGATTTCAAGGTCAGTGACCAGGCGCCGGGGTATCGCTGGTTGCGACTTTTGCCGGATGGCCAGCTGGAAACCGGCGTGGAACGTGTCACCGGGTTCGACTTCCAGATCGATTACGGCTCCAACGGTTACTGAACTCTCAGAAAGACCGCGGCGCGGCCATCGCGAACAGGCTCGCTCCCACATTGGAATGCATACCCCTGTGGGAGCGAGCCTGCTCGCGATGGCGTCCGCCAAGACCTGATTCCCACGGATATCCCCGATCTCCCCATCTCCCTGTAAACTGCGCCTCTTTACCCGACGCACAGGGAGCTCAAATGTCCGGTTCGATCCTTTATATCCACGGTTTCAACAGCGCACCTTCGTCTAAAAAGGCCACGCAGTTGGTACAAGTAATGGAACGTCTGGGTTTGAGCGATCAGTTGCGCGTCCCGGCCTTGCATCACCATCCGCGTGAGGCCATCGGTCAGCTAAGCAAGGCGATTGAGGAGCTTGGGCGGCCACTGCTGGTCGGCAGCTCACTCGGCGGCTACTATGCGACTCACTTGGCCGAGCACCATGGCCTCAAGGCCCTGTTGATCAACCCTGCCGTCAGTCCGCACCGGATGTTCGACGGGTATCTGGGAACGCAGAAAAACCTGTATACCGATGAGGCCTGGGAGTTGACCCGCGACCACGTGACGGCCTTGGCCGAGCTGGAAGTGCCGGCACCCCAGGACCCGCAGCGGTATCAGGTGTGGTTGCAGACCGGCGATGAAACGCTGGACTATCGCCTCGCCCAGCAGTACTACCGGGCCTGTGCCTTGCGCATTCAGGCCGGCGGCGACCATAGTTTCCAGGGTTTTGCCACGCAACTTCCGGCAATGCTGAGTTTTGCCGGTATTGGCGCAGATTTGTATCAGGCGATCGATTTCACAGCACTGTGAACCCTCGCCCCTATTTTCAATGAACACTGACGACGAGACCCCATGGCCACTCCCAGCGCTAGCTCTTATAACGCAGACGCCATCGAAGTCCTCTCGGGCCTCGACCCGGTGCGCAAACGCCCCGGCATGTACACCGACACCAGTCGGCCGAACCACCTTGCCCAGGAAGTCATCGACAACAGCGTCGACGAAGCCTTGGCCGGGCACGCGACCTCGGTGCAGGTCATCCTGCACGCCGATCACTCCCTGGAAGTCAGCGATGACGGCCGCGGCATGCCGGTGGATATCCACGCCGAAGAAGGCGTGTCGGGCGTTGAGCTGATCCTCACCAAGCTCCACGCGGGCGGCAAGTTTTCCAACAAGAACTACCAGTTCTCCGGCGGTCTGCACGGGGTGGGTATTTCCGTGGTCAACGCCTTGTCGAACGAAGTCCGGGTGCGCGTAAAGCGTGACGGCAACGAATACCAGATGACCTTCGCCGGCGGTTACAAGAAAACCGAGCTGGAAATCATTGGTACCGTCGGCAAGCGCAACACCGGTACCAGCGTATTCTTCGCCCCGGACCCGAAATACTTCGATTCGCCGAAATTCTCCATCAGCCGCCTCAAGCACGTACTCAAGGCCAAGGCCGTTCTGTGCCCGGGGCTGCTGGTCAGTTTTGAAGACAAGGCCACCGGCGAGAAAGTCGAATGGCATTACGAAGACGGCCTGCGCTCCTATCTGGTGGACGCGGTCAACGGATTCGAGCGTCTGCCGGACGAACCGTTCTGCGGCAGCCTGGCCGGTAACAAAGAAGCGGTCGATTGGGCGCTGCTGTGGTTACCGGAAGGTGGCGACAGCGTTCAGGAAAGCTACGTCAACCTGATCCCGACGGCGCAGGGCGGTACCCACGTCAACGGTCTGCGTCAGGGCTTGCTCGATGCGATGCGCGAATTCTGCGAATTCCGCAGCCTGCTGCCACGCGGCGTGAAGCTGGCGCCGGAAGACGTCTGGGAACGCATCGCTTTCGTGCTGTCGATGAAGATGCAAGAGCCGCAATTCTCCGGCCAGACCAAAGAACGTCTGTCGTCCCGTGAAGCGGCCGCGTTCGTTTCCGGTGTGGTCAAAGATGCCTTCAGCCTGTGGCTTAACGCCAACCCCGAAACCGGCATGCTGCTGGCGGAACTGGCGATCAACAACGCCGGCCGTCGCCTGAAGGCCAGCAAGAAGGTCGAGCGCAAGCGCATCACGGCGGGGCCGGCACTGCCGGGCAAACTCGCCGACTGCGCCGGGCAGGACCCGATGCGCTCCGAGCTGTTCCTGGTGGAAGGTGATTCCGCCGGTGGTTCGGCCAAGCAGGCGCGAGACAAAGAATTTCAAGCGATCCTGCCGTTGCGCGGCAAGATTCTGAACACCTGGGAAGTCGACGGCAGCGAAGTGCTGGCCAGCCAGGAAGTGCACAACATCGCCGTCGCCATCGGCGTCGATCCGGGCTCGGCGGACATCGCTCAGCTGCGTTACGGCAAGATCTGCATCCTCGCCGACGCCGACTCCGACGGTCTGCACATCGCCACGTTGCTGTGCGCGTTGTTCGTCCAGCATTTCCGCCCGTTGGTGGATGCCGGTCATGTCTACGTCGCGATGCCGCCGTTGTACCGTATCGACCTGGGCAAAGAGATTTACTACGCCCTGGACGAAGCCGAACGCGATGGCATCCTCGATCGTCTGGTGGCCGAGAAGAAACGCGGCAAGCCGCAGGTCACCCGATTCAAAGGTCTGGGTGAAATGAACCCGCCGCAGCTGCGCGAAACCACCATGGACCCGAACACTCGGCGTCTGGTGCAGCTGACGCTGGACGATTTCGAAGCGACCTCGGAAATGATGGACATGCTGCTGGCGAAGAAACGCGCCGGTGACCGCAAATCCTGGCTGGAATCCAAAGGCAACCTGGCCGAGGTTCTTGGCTGATGCGGGTTGGCTTTGCCCTGGCGTGTGCGTTACTTCTGACCTCGGTTTCGGTGTTTGCCGAACCGCTGCCGAAACTGCGCCTGTTGTCCGAGCATCCCGTTGACGGTATGCGCGGCGGCAACCTGTCAGGGTTGGCCCAGTGCGGCAAGGATCTGTGGACGGTATCGGATCGCGACGACGATCAGATTTACCGGCTCGATACCCGCGACCGGGTATGGCAAGCCGAAACCGTGGGCATCGGCGTACCACCGGTGCCAGACAGCGGGTTGCCCTGGGGCCTGCGTTCGCGGACCTGGCTGGCGTCGTTTGTCCGGGGCGGGGATCTGGATTTTGAAGGCATCACCTGCGACAGCGCCGGTAATCGCTATATCGTCAGCGAATCCCATGCCGCGATTCTACAAGTGCCGCCCGTTGGGCCATCGTCCTGGCTGAAGATCTCACCGATTTTGATTCGCGAAGCCCGGGCCAGCGGCATGCTGCTGCACTTCAATGCGTTGTTTGAAGGCTTGGCGATCAATCCGGCGGGTGATCAATTGTGGCTCGCCGCCGAGCGTCAAAGCCGTGGATTGTTGCTGATCAAGCGCAAACAAACGGTATGGGATTGCGATGGTGGCTGTGTGTTGCTGAGCGAAGCCGGGAAAGAAATGCAGCCGGCGCAGTTTCCCCGAGCCAAAGCAGTGTCCCGAGACTTTGCCGACCTGTCGCTGTTCAACGGCAAGCTGTTTACCCTTGAGCGCAACGCATACCAGATCTGCCGCCGTGATCCGGTGACGGCCAAGGTCGAGCGCTGCTGGTCGTTTGCCGATGAAGCCCTGCAGCCGCATCGCCGCTATTCAAATCCTTACGGCCTGACCGAAGCGTTGATTGTTGACGCCGAGGGCGCGTGGATTGGCACCGACAACAACAACGATGCCCGCGCCGATGGCGAGGAACGTCCGATCGTCTGGCGCTTTGCCGCGCCTGAAGGCGGCTGGAGCGCCAAGCCGTGAGCCAGCAAACGCCGGGAAAACGCGCCGGTCGGGTATTTATGGTGCTGGCCTGGTGCGCGGCGCTGTTTCTGGCCACGCGGTTTTTCGGTCAGTGGGAATCGCGTCAGCAGAACCCCAACACCGTCGTCAGCTCTGAGCAGGGCGAAGGTTTTATCGAAGTGAAACTGGCCAGCAACACACAGGGTCACTTCGTCGCCAGCGGCCAGATCAACAGTCAGCCGGTGGATTTCATGCTAGATACCGGGGCGACGGACGTGTCGATCCCGGCGGAAATGGCCGAACGGCTAAAACTGGAAAAAGGCTTTGGGGTGACCCTGAGCACGGCCAACGGCCGCACCCAGGGTTACCGAACCCGCATCGACCGGCTGCAACTGGGCGACATTGTGCTGCGTGATGTGCGCGCCCTCGTCGTGCCAGGCCTGGATGGCAAGCAAGTGCTGCTCGGTATGAGCGCGCTGAACAAACTTGAATTTACCCAGCGCGGTGGCACCATGCTGCTGCGCCAGACAACGAACCGATGAGGCCCGCATGAGCGACTCCCTTGATCTCAGCCTGGACGGTGTAGAACGCCGGTCACTGGCTGACTTCACCGAAAATGCCTACCTCAACTACTCCATGTACGTGATCATGGACCGTGCCTTGCCGCATATCGGCGACGGCCTGAAACCGGTACAGCGGCGCATTATCTATGCGATGAGCGAGTTGGGGCTGGACGCTGATTCCAAGCACAAGAAATCGGCGCGTACCGTCGGTGACGTGCTCGGCAAGTTCCACCCGCACGGCGATTCGGCCTGCTACGAAGCCATGGTCCTGATGGCCCAGCCGTTCAGCTACCGCTACACGCTAGTCGACGGCCAGGGTAACTGGGGGGCGCCGGATGATCCCAAGTCCTTCGCCGCCATGCGTTACACCGAGGCGCGGCTGTCGCGTTATTCCGAAGTGCTGCTCAGCGAACTGGGCCAGGGCACTGCGGACTGGGGCCCGAACTTCGACGGCACCCTCGACGAACCGCTGGTGTTGCCGGCGCGTTTGCCGAACATCCTGCTCAACGGCACCACCGGCATCGCCGTGGGCATGGCCACCGACGTACCGCCGCACAACCTGCGCGAAGTCGCCACGGCGTGCGTGCGTTTGCTTGATGAGCCCAAAGCCACGGTCGAACAGCTCTGCGAACACATCCAGGGCCCGGATTATCCGACCGAAGCGGAAATCATCACGCCGCGCGCCGACCTGCTGAAAATGTACGAAACCGGCAAGGGCTCGGTGCGCATGCGCGCTGTTTACCACATTGAAGACGGCGACATCATCGTCACCGCGCTGCCGCATCAGGTATCCGGCGCGAAGGTGCTGGAACAGATCGCGGCCATGATGCAGGCCAAGCCGTCGAAAGCCCCACAGATCGCTGACTTGCGAGACGAATCCGACCACGAAAACCCGTGCCGGATCGTGATTATTCCGGGCGCACGCAAAAACTTTGACCACGATGCATTGATGACCCACCTGTTCGCCAGCACCGAGCTGGAGTCGAGCTACCGGGTCAACATCAACATCATCGGTCTGGACGGCAAGCCGCAGCTGAAAAATCTGCGCGCGTTGTTGGTCGAGTGGCTGGAATTCCGGGTCCAGACTGTGCGTCGTCGCCTGCAATTCCGCCTGGACAAGGTCGAGCGTCGCCTGCACCTGTTGGACGGTTTGTTGATCGCCTACCTCAACCTGGATGAAGTGATTCACATCATTCGTACCGAGGAGCACCCGAAAGCGGCGCTGATCGCGCGTTTCGCCCTGAGCGAAATCCAGGCCGACTACATCCTCGACACCCGTTTGCGTCAGTTGGCGCGACTGGAGGAAATGAAGCTGCGTGCCGAGCAGGATGAACTGCTCAAGGAACAGGCCAAGCTGCAAGCCCTGCTGGGCAGCGAAGCCAAGCTGAAAAAGCTGGTGCGTACCGAACTGATCAAGGACGCCGAAACTTACGGCGACGACCGTCGCTCGCCAATCGTCGAGCGCGCCGAAGCCAAGGCCCTGACCGAGCACGATCTGCTGCCAAACGAGAAAGTGACCGTCGTTCTGTCGGAAAAAGGCTGGGTTCGTTCTGCCAAGGGTCACGAAATCGACGCCACCGGGCTTTCCTACAAGGCCGGGGATGGTTTCAAGGCCTTGGCGCCCGGGCGCTCCAACCAGTTTGCGGTGTTTATCGACTCCACCGGTCGCAGCTATTCGGTGGCCGCGCACACGCTGCCATCGGCCCGTGGCCAGGGCGAACCGCTGACCGGCCGTCTGACGCCGCCGCCAGGGGCGAGCTTCGAATGCGTGCTGATGCCGGAAGACGACTCGCTGTACGTGATCGCGTCCGACGCCGGTTACGGTTTCGTGGTAAAAGGTGAAGACCTGCAAGCCAAGAACAAGGCGGGCAAGGCGCTGTTGAGCCTGCCGAACAACGCCAAGGTGATTCTGCCGCGTCCGGTGGCCGATCGTGAGCAGAACTGGCTGGCCTCGGTGACCACCGAAGGTCGCCTGCTGATCTTCAAGATCAGCGATCTGCCACAATTAGGTAAAGGTAAAGGTAATAAGATCATCGGGATTTCTGGTGAGCGTGTTGCCAGCCGCGAAGAATATGTTACGGACATCGCCGTTCTGCCGGATGGCGCCACATTGGTGCTGCAGGCCGGAAAACGTACCTTGTCACTGAAAGCGGACGACCTCGAACACTACAAAGGTGAGCGTGGACGTCGTGGTAACAAACTTCCACGTGGCTTTCAGAGGGTAGATGCGCTGCTCGTCGAAAACCTCAATTAAGCGTCCTAGAGCGCTCGATCTACGATTTAACGCGTAGATCGACGCTTTGGCGCTGGAGTCGGAACGCATATTCACGGATGATATGGCCTTTCAAGCGCCGGCGTGGCCGAGCGTTCTTCATATTTATTGAGTATTTTCACTGTGGTTAGCCTTGTGGCAGCCACCTGGATGGGACGATGACTGCTCTGCGCCTTCCTTTTATTTTGATGCTCGCTGGCGTTTTTGGCCTGGCGGGTTGCAGCGTTCACCAACCGGTGTCGCTGTATCAGCTGGACAGCGGAAGTCCGGCTCAGCCTGCGCAAAGCGCGGGCATGGCTGTATTGCTGGGTCCGGTAACGGTAGCCGATTACCTGCAACGCGAAACGTTGTTGCAGCGACAGCCGGATGGCAGCCTGCAAGCTTCGGCTGATGGTCGTTGGGCGGGTAGCCTGTCGTCTGATATTGATCAGCTGCTGCTGCGTCAGGTCGCCGGTCATCTGGACAGCCAGCGCGTGGTGCTGGCGCCAGCGACACTGGGCTTCACGCCGGATGTGCAGGTTCTGCTGACGATTACTCGCCTGGACTCGGGTGAGGGGCAACCGGCGATCCTTGATGCGCAATGGCGTCTGATCGACCGTCGTGGCCAGGTTCGTGATAACCGCATCATTCACCTGCAGGAACAGCATGCCGGTGGCACGGCGGCTCAGGTTCAGGCTCAGGGTGTATTGCTGCAGCGTCTGGCCGAGCAACTGTCGACGGCGCTCAAGCCGCTGGCTAACCAGCCACCGATCGCCGAAGCGCCAAAAAAACCAGCTGCCAAGCCGGCGGCACCAGCGGCAGAGCAGGATAAGCAACCGAAGATCCCGATGGCTTCGCCAATCCGGACCGATATGGAAGTATTCAGGTTCTAAGCCTGGATTGATCCAAGAGCAAAGCCCGCATTGATGCGGGCTTTGTTGTTTCTGCAGTTGAAGTTCTCTAGTGCTTTTCCTGGCCTCTTCGCGAGCAGGCTCGCTCCCACAGTGGATGTGTGGGTAGCCGAGACTACCTGTGGGAGCGAGCCTGCTCGCGAAGGCGTCGGGACAGGCAACAAAAAAGCCCGCAGACGAGTGATCATCTGCGGGCTTGGTTGTAGCTTCTAAGGCTTACGCCCGACGCTCATGCATCCGCGCCAGTTGCCGCTCGAGCATCGACGGATAAGGCTCCATCAGTCGCTCTACGCAACAAGCGCCTTCCGGGCTTGCGATCGGTCGGATTCGTGCGCGCTGGCGGATCAGCGCGTCGTCACCGATCTTGCGCTCCACCAGCAACAGGTTGCGGCTGTGTTGCGACAGGGCCAGCGCATCCTGAGCGGTTTCGGTCAGCAGCAGATCTATCTGGCTCAGGCCGAACAGCTCGTCACCCAGGGTCAGGCCCAGTTGCAATTGCAAGGTGATGCCGCTGTCGGCGACTTCGATCTGCAACTGATGGCCCAGAGCCCGCAACAGCTCACCGCAACAGATGGCATTGGTCAGGTAGTCATCGCCGCTGTCTTCGGTATGGAACAGCATCAGCGTGCTGCCATCGTTCAGAGTGTGCAGTTCGCTCTGGTAGAGCGAGGCGGCCTGATCGAGGCAGTCACGATAGCGTTTGAGCAGTTCTTCCAGGCGTGTGCGGGGCAGACGACGCAGCTGATCCTGAGCGCCCAGTTGCACGGCCAGCACCGCGCTGTGCTGCGGCACGTTCGATAGTTGCAGTTTGGCTACCGGTTTCGGCGCGGTCGAAGCTGATTCATCACGCAGGTCGGCAAATGCATCGTCGTCATCATCGTCTTCAACGGTACTGACAATGCGCCGTGGCGCAGGTTTGAGGCCGGCCACAGGCTTGGATTCATCGAAACTCGGGTCACGCAGATTGCGCATTTCGAAGGTCGGCTCGTTATCGTCCGCGTCTTCGTAGTCGCTTTCGTCGTATTCAGGCTCAGGAGCGGGTTCCGGCTCGGCGGGCTCTGGCGCGAAGTCGGCGTGCAGCTGGCGGGCCAGATCGCCGATCTCATCCTGACGCTCGGTGGCCGGGGTGTATTCGTCGATATGGCGCAGCCACACCCGCAATTGCAGCAACGGCGTGGAGATGTGCCGACCCAGGCGCAGACTCAAGGCCAGGGACAGCGCCAGCAGAATCGCGCTCAAAATGCCCATGCTTTGCAGGCTGATGGTCATCGGCTGCTGGAACTGATCCATGTCCAGGCTGATGCGCAGCTGCCCGGCGGTCACGTCCTGGAACGTGATCTTGCTCTGGTACATGCCTTCGGCTTCGCCCAGCAGGCTGTGCTTGGGGCGCTGACCGGCTTCGGCGAGGATGCGGTTATCCACGCTGTAGATGGCAGCGTGAGCCACCAGCTTGTTTTTGGTCAGGTTGTTGAGCAGCACGTTGAGGCTGAGGATGTCGTTGGACACCAACAGCTCCGTGGCGGACGTGGCAGTTTGCGTGGTCAGGCTTTCGCCCAGCGCATCCGCCTGCTCGTGCATGGCCTGCTTGAACTGCAAACCCATCACACAGGCATAAATCACCAGGGCCAGAGCGACCAGGATCACGTTATGGCTGGCAATGCGCAATGCAATCGGTACACGGCGGTGGCGCAGTGCACGGAAGATCAGCAGAAAGAAGTTATCGGTTTTTACTGGCGTGGGCCGGTTCACTTGAGCTCGGCTCTTTTGTCCGTGAAGTTGACGCGCAGTATAGCGACAGGCCCTAGACCGTCAAAGCGCTCACGGTGCCCGATGGTCACTGAAAGTGGGTAGAATGCGGTTTTTTTCCACCTGCGGGGGTGCGCCTTGCGCGAAATCGTCCTGATAAACATCACGGGAGTCGACCGTCCGGGTCTGACTGCAGCCATTACCGGCGTTCTGGCCCAAGGTGGTGTGAACATTCTCGACATCGGTCAGGCAGTGATTCACGACACCCTGTCGTTCGGCATCCTGGTTGAAATTCCTGACACCGAGCAAGGCAAGTCGGTGCTCAAGGACATCCTGTTCACGGCTTACAAGCTCGATCAGCAGGTGCGTTTCACGCCGGTGTCCGAAGAGGATTACCAGCAGTGGGTTGGCAATCAGGGCAAGAAACGCCACATCGTGACCCTGCTGACCCGCAAAGTGACCGCCGGGCAATTGCAGGCCGTGAGTTCGATCACCGCCAAATATGGCCTGAACATCGACCACATCGATCGTCTGTCCGGGCGTATGCCGCTGGACACCCCGGCCGATCAGGGCAAGGGCTGCATCGAGTTTTCCGTTCGTGGTGAAGCGGCTGATCCGCAAGCGCTGCGGGCCGAGTTCCTCAGCGTCGCGCAGGAACTGAACGTCGACATCGCCTTCCAGGAAGATTCGCTGTTCCGTCGTAACCGCCGCCTGGCGGTGTTCGACATGGATTCGACGCTGATCGAAGCCGAAGTGATCGACGAACTGGCCAAGGCTGCCGGAGTGGGCGATCAGGTATCTGCGATCACCGAGCGGGCGATGGCCGGCGAATTGGACTTTCGCGCCAGCTTCAAGGAGCGCCTGGCCTTGTTGAAAGGGCTGGACGTCAGCGTGCTGGATTCCATCGGCGCCTCCCTGCGTCTGACCGAAGGTGCCGAAACACTGTTCGCCGAACTCAAGCGTCTGGGCTACAAGACCGCCATCCTGTCGGGCGGCTTTACCTACTTCGCCAAGCAATTGCAGGCCAAGCTGGGCATCGACTACGTGTTCGCCAACGAACTGGAAGTAGTAGACGGCAAAGTGACTGGCGTGGCGGTCGAGCCGATTGTTGATGCGCAACGCAAGGCGGATCTGCTGAAGGAACTGGCGCACAAGGAAGGTTTGCGCCTGGAGCAGACCATTGCGGTCGGCGACGGCGCCAACGATTTGCCAATGCTGGCGATTGCCGGGTTGGGCGTGGCGTTCCGTGCCAAGCCGCTGGTCAAGCAGTCGGCGAAGCAGGCGATTTCCACCCTTGGGCTGGATGGCGTGCTGTATCTGCTGGGGTTCCGGGATCGCGACGGGCAACTCTAAGGAAGATCAAAAGATCGTCCGAACGCGGCCCGAACCTTCGGCAGCTCCTACTAAGGAATATGTATTTCCCTGTAGGAGCTGCCGCAGGCTGCGATCTTTTGCTTTTGTGGCACCCGGTTAAAGTGTTTTCCACAACGAATCAAAATCGTCCTCAGCGCCGCTCACCGCGGCGTTGTCGTTTTTGGCGACCTCCAGTGGACGGTAGGCGAACTGATTGAAACTGTTGGTGCTCGCCACCCGCTGCTCCAGCCCGACCCGGCGTTCCTCGCCGTGGGTATTGATCATGACCTTGTTGCCCTCCTGAAAGGGCAGGCGCGGCGCGAGCAAAGTGGCCGGCTGGTCGATGGCACTGATTTGCGGCAGCAACAGACCGCGCAGGTATTGGCTGTGGTCATCACGGGTGCGCACCAGTTGCAGGCCGCAAGGCTCGGCGTAGGGCGCAACCTGCTCGATGCCCATCTGCGTGCCACCGCCGCGCACCTGGCGGATCCAGCGCACCACCGCGATGCTCCAGCCCTGACCGGCAGAATCCTCGATACCGACCATCTCACCCGCCTGTAACTCGGTCGGCACAGCGGCGGGCCAGGCCAGGCAGTAACCGCCGGGGCTGTGATTGATCACTGACAGGACATGGGTCGGGAAGTGCTGATTGCGGTCGGATGCATCGTGGCCGTCGTCATTCTGAAGCTGTGGGTATTCGATCTCTTCGTAGGGCAATAGAGCGTCTGCATTGCCTTGGGGGGCGGCGTCGAAGGCCTGGTGCCATTGGTCCTTTTCCCGGCCGGTCGCTGACGTTACCGAAAATTGTGCAGGCCGGGCGCCATGGTTTTTCAGGATGTCGCTGAATGAGCGTTGCCCACCCAGATAAAAGTGCAGCGCGCTCATGCCCACGCACAGGGTCAACGTGCCTTGGCCAACGGTGCGCTGGAAGCTGCGCTCGGCAGTCTGGCCCCAGGCGGCATGAAGATGTTGCAACGTGTCCAGGCTTAACCCTGCCGGCACGGGCAGTGGCGATGAACTGTCGGGTTTTTGCAAATACCCTTCGATGGCCGCAACCAGAGGCTGCGGATCGATCCCCAGCAAACTCTCCTGCTGCTCGGCTCGGAACTTGGTGCGGTAACGCGGTCCGGTATCGAGGTCTTGCGCGACGGCAAACAACCCGGTGGCCGGCTTGCCGGGTTGCAGCTTGATCCATTGGCTCCAGGGTTCCAGTACCTCGGCCACCCGGGCAATCTGGTGCTGGCGCAGTTGGTTGCAGCGTGAGGCGCCCAGCAGCAAGGCGACCACGTACGTCTGTTCGATGCTCAAGGTTTGCGTCTGGCTGGCCAGCTCATCGCGCAGGCTCGTGTGCTGGAGCCGGTGCGCGCAGGCGATCCGGTAGAGCTGATGCAGCTCCAGCCACAGGCCTTCCGGCACGGGGCAATAGAGTTTGGTAGCACGAATCAGCGGCCCGTTCAGGCAATGGATCGCCCGTTGCAGCGCTTGGGTCAGCAGCGGCGCTCGGTCCTTGCTGAACTTCGGTGTGATGCTCACCACGATCTGTTTATAACCAATGGCCAAGTGACTTTGCAGCGCCTGGCAGAGGTTGGCGATCTTGCGGGAGCGCTCGTCGAGGACAATCGACTGATGCAGGAAATGCTGCTCAAGGTGTTTGCAGACGTAATACACCTCGGGCCGCAGCAGTTCGAGCAATTGCAGGCGATTGTCGCTGGGCGTGAACAGCTGATTGAGTTCGCTCAAGCCTTGATACAGCTGACGAGCGGTTTCGCCGATGTTGGCTTTGGGCAGATTTGCGATCCAGCGCTTGAGATCGCGCGGGGTGGCTTCACAGAACGACAGACGCACCTGCAGCGGAACGGGCGCGCGTAGCAGAAGATGGGGGCTGGTCTCATTCATGCCGTGAAAAACTCCAACCGGTAAATGGGCAGTGAATGATCTGACTGTAGCAGCTATGGATTTTTACCGTTTGTCTGTCAGTCGAGTGCCATCCGGGCGTACTACTAATCTGACACACGTGCGACTGGATACGCACAGTCGTACGGCCTGCTGCCTACGCAGGGCAGGTCTCTTTGTAACTTCAAGGAGATGAAGTTTATGTCTAGATATATAGTGGCAAATCAATGGGGCGGTAGTTCGGCACCCTGGCATCCGGGCGGAGACTGGACACTAGGCGCGCGGGACAACCAGAACGTTGTCGCGATCGAGATCAAGTCGGGCGATGGCGGGAAGAGTTTCACCGGCACCATGACGTATGCGGGTGAAGGTCCCATTGGCTTCAAGGCTCAGCGCACGGGCCAGAACCAGTACAACGTTGAAAATCAGTGGGGCGGCAACGATGCCCCCTGGCATCCGGGTGGCAAATGGGTCATCGGAGGTCGGGACAATCAGAACGTTGTGGCGTTGAGCGTGACCTCCAGTGATGGAGGGAAAAACCTCAGTGGCACCAATACCTACGCCAACGAAGGGCCGATCGGCTTCCGTGGACAGATAGAGTAACGGCACCACCGAAATGTCCGACCCCGCGAAGACGTTCGCGGGGTTCGGATCAGTGATCAGGCTTTTGCCAGGCCCATGCCCTGGCCCATCTGCACCGGGGAGCCGGCCGCCAGCTCTTCAGCCCACTGCACTTGATCAGGCCCGAACAGCACGACAGCGGTCGAACCCAGCTTGAAGCGACCCAGTTCTGCACCTTTCTCCAAATGGATCGGCGCACGGGCAGCTTCGTCGTAGCGGAAGGTTTTCAGCTCGCGTTTCGGCGGCGTGACCAACCCGGCCCAGACGGTTTCGATCGACGCAACGATCATCGCGCCCACCAACACCACGGCCATCGGCCCGCGTTCGGTGTCGAAAATGCACGCCACACGCTCATTGCGGGCGAACAGTTCCGGAACGTTTTCGGCGGTGGTCTGGTTGACCGAGAAGATCCGGCCAGGGATGTAGACCATCTCGCGCAGGGTGCCGGCCAACGGCATGTGCACGCGGTGGTAGTCCTTCGGCGACAGATAAATAGTCGCGAAATCACCGCCCATGAACGGCGCTGCGTTGGCAGCGTCGCCGCCCAGCAATTCCAGCACGCTGAAGCTGTGGCCCTTGGCCTGGAACACGCGACCGTGTTCGATCGGGCCGAGTTGGCTGACCGCACCGTCTGCCGGGCTGAGGATCGCGCCAGGCGTCTCGTCCAGTGGGCGAGCGCCGTCCTTCAAGGCGCGAGTGAAGAACGCATTGAAGTGTTCGTAGGCGGTCAGGTCTTCGACCAGCGCCTGGGACATGTCCACCTGATAACGCTTGGCGAACCAGGCGGTGAAGGCGTTCTTGAACCAGCGCACGCGGCATTCGGCAATGCAGCCGGCCAGTCGCGACAGCAGGTGATGGGGCAGCAGGTATTGGCTGAGGATAAACAGACGCTTATTCATTAACTGTCCTTAAAAACCTTAAATCTCTACGGGCGTATCGGGGTGGTTGCCCCATTCGCCCCAGGAACCGGCGTAGCCTTTGACCCGCGGATAACCGAGGGATTTGGCCACCAGATAGGTGAAGCCAGAACGATGGTGAGTCTGGCAGTGGGTAATCACTTCTTTGTCTTTGCTGATCCCGAGTTTCTCCAGGATCTGCGGCATGTCGGTGCGGATGCGCAGGTTGCGCGCCTGATCCATGCCCGCGGTCCATTCGAAATTGACCGCGCCGGGAATGTGCCCGGCCTTGGCTGCCAGGACTTTCTCGCCGGAGTACTCCAGCGGCCCGCGCGCGTCCCAGATCGCCAGGTCGGCGGCACCGAGACGGCTTTGCAGGTACTCGCGGGTGGCAGTGGGTTCGTCGTGCAGGGTCAACGCAACCGGGCCGCCAACCGCTGCCGGGATCTGGATCGACATGGGCAAGCCTTCTGCCAGCCAGGCCTTCAGGCCGCCGTCGATATAGTGGTACTTGCTGTGGCCGATGACATCCAGCAGCCAGATAAAGCGCCCGGCCCAACCACCGCCTTCGTCGTCATAGACGACATAGACCGCATCAGGGTTGTGTCCCAGCTCACCGAACAACGCTTCGAGTGCCGCTTGCGGCGGCATCAGTCCCGGCGCTGGTGCGTGACCGAGTTGCGTGCGTTTCGGATCGACAAAGCGCGCACCGGGGATATGCCCTTCGGCATAGCGGGCGCTGCTGGTCAGGTCCACCAGAATCAGTTCGCGGGCGTCGAGACGGGTGAGCAAGTCGCTCGGCTCGATCACCAGCGGCAAGCCAGAGAAGTCAGACATGTGAGGTCTCCAGAGCACAAAAGGGAGGATTGTATAGCAGCGTCATTGGCCGCGGTGACTAAAGCTGTGCAGGGCTTTCTCGATGCACTGCGCGGTTTTGCCGAAGGCTTGCACAGTGATTTCCGAGAACGGCCCTCCGCCCTGATCCGCCACCACAATCATGATGACCCGACCATTATTGACCAGTGAGCGCAACAGCAGGTGTTCGCCGCCGAACTGTGAGCGCAAGCTGGTGGGCAACAGGGCGGAAAATTGTGCGTTGTTGTCCGGTGTCAGGCGCACCTGGGCTTGTTGCGAGAGCAGGCGTTGCAGCACGGTGCTCTGGCTGACGACGAAGTTCAGGCCGGCCACTTCTTTTGGCAGCCCGGCCGTCTGGTGCACCCGCAGATTGGCGTGAGTGCGGTCGGCCATCAGGATCATCACCCGACGCATGCCGCACGCGACCAAAGCGTCCCGGGCAGACGTGGTCAAGTGCATGGCATTGGTGAAGCGGCTGGGCTCGACCAGCAACTCGGCACACTGTCTGCGCCATTTCGCCAGGTCTTCGGCAGTCGGCGCCGGGGCCGGCAGCAAGCCTGCGTGCGCGCGGTTCATGCCCCACGGCCAGATCAGTGAAACGGCCGGGTGCCAAAGGTCTGGCATGGCGTGATGGCGGGCGCTGTTGGCGGCCTGTTGGTGCAACTGCTGCTGCACTTCGTCCATCGGCATTTGCAGGTAAAGGCTGGTCAGGTACTGCCAGCGTTCACTGTGCGGACTGTCCCAGGCCTGTTGCGCCGACAGCGCCAGACCGTTGGCCAGCAGCACTGTATTGGCCGGTTGATTGAGCCAGCGACGCAGGGTCGGATCGTCATCGAGACGGTTCTGCTGGCGTAATGGATGATCGCTGTCGCGAGCGATGCGCAGCACTTTCACCAGCTCACGCTGCTCGTTGAGCAGCAGCCGATAACCTTGCTGCACCCAGATCGGCAGGCGCCAGATGTCCACGAGCGCCCGGCAGATTTCCAGCAGGCGAGCGCCGAACAACTGCATTTCGACTTTGCGCGCCGACTCACCTTTGTGGATGACCCGCAGCTCCCACTCTTCGAGCAACTGCGGATGAGTCAATGCCATCGGCCAGAGCGGCGAGAGAAACAGCAGGCTGCCCCAGTGGATGTCTTGCCACAGTCGCGCCAGGCGACTGGCGAAAAAACCGTTGGCCTGTTGGGTCGCGTGCTGGCTGATCAACTGCAGCTGACGCAGGGCGATCGGGATCTCCGATTGCGGCTGGGCAGGCAACCGGGCGAGCAGTTCTTCGGTGCGCTTCAAACCGAGGCGATTGATCGCCACCTCAAGGTTTTCCGCAGGCTCGGTCATGCTGCCATGGGTGTGGCGATTGGCTTCGCGAATCACGCTCAAGGCCAGCGCCGGGCTGTCCTGTATCAGTTCGGCGATATCGCGCAAGGAGCTGCGACTGTTGGCGATGGCTTTGCAGACTCGGTCATGACTGGCTTGCGGAACCGGCAGGCGCACGCCGTCGAGAAGCTTGACCCAGCCTTCGAGAGTGGTCGGTTTTGGAGTCGGTACGTTCGTTTCGTTAGCCATGTCTGGACGCGATCATCGTCTGCATTACCTATGCCCGGAACGGGCCAAATTGGCTTTTCGCCTGAACTGGCTATAGTCTGGCGCAGTTTTGCCGATAAGTAGAAGAAGAGATTTTTTAACTTCCGAATATGACCTTGAACCCGACTCAGTAAGTGCTCTCCTACCTATGGCTAAATTAATCGGCATCATCGTCGTATTCGCGAGCGTGCTCGGCGGATACGTGCTCTCCCACGGCAAAATTGCCGCCCTGATTCAGCCCTTCGAGGTGATGATTATTGGTGGTGCGGCCCTCGGTGCATTCCTGCAGGCCAACCCCGGTTACATGACCATGCACGTGCTCAAGAAATCCTTGGGCATGTTCAGTTCGCGTTTCAACCACACGTTCTATCTGGAAGTGCTGGGCCTGATCTACGAGATCCTCAACAAGAGCCGCCGCGAAGGCATGATGGCTATCGAGGGCGACATCGAAGACGCCGCCGCGAGCCCGATCTTCGCCAAATACCCGGCCGTGCTCAAAGACGAACGCATGACCGCGTTCATCTGCGATTACCTGCGCATCATGTCCTCCGGCAACATGGCTCCCCATGAGCTTGAAGGCCTGTTCGACATGGAGCTTTACAGCCTCAAGGAAGACCTCGAGCATCCATCCCACGCGGTGAACGGTATTGCCGACGCCATGCCTGGTTTCGGTATCGTCGCGGCGGTGCTCGGTATCGTGGTGACCATGGCTTCCCTGGGTGAAGGCGATCAGAAGTCCATCGGCCTGCACGTCGGTGCGGCACTCGTCGGTACCTTCTTCGGTATTCTCGCGGCGTACGGTTTCTTCGGTCCGCTGGCCCATTCCCTGGCCCACGATGCCAAGGAAGAACTCAACGTCTACGAAGCCATCAAGGCCTCGCTGGTCGCTTCGGCTTCCGGTATGCCTCCATCGCTGGCGGTAGAGTTCGGTCGTAAAGTTCTGTACCCGGCGCACCGTCCTAGCTTCGCTGAGCTGGAACAAGCGGTTCGCGGTCGCTAAGTCATGGAAAATAACCAGCCGATAATCATCAAGCGCGTCAAGCGCATCGCCGGTGGGCATCACGGGGGCGCCTGGAAAATCGCCTTCGCGGACTTCGCGACGGCGATGATGGCGTTCTTCCTGGTGCTGTGGCTGCTGTCCACCGCAACGCCTGAACAGAAGATCGCCATCGCCGGTTACTTCAAGGACCCGGTCGGCTTTTCCGAAAGCGGCACGCCGTACATCATCGACCTGGGCGGCACACCGACCCTGGCGCCGGAGAACACCCTCAACCCCGAGGTGAAATCCCAGCCGCAGCCAGACAAGGTGACCATCGACGCCGAGCAGGTTGAAGGCATGGCCGAGCAGGTCGAGAAGGAACGTCTCGAGCTGTTGCTGCAAGAATTGCAGAACAAGGTCGAAGAGAATCCGCAACTGAAGAAATTCAAAGACCAGATCCTGTTCGAAATCACGCCGGACGGTTTGCGCATCCAGATCGTGGACGCCGAAAACCGGCCGATGTTCGACTCTGGCAGTGCACGTCTGAAGCCGTACTTCGAAGACATCCTGCTGGCCATGGCCGACACCATCAAAGCGGTGCCGAACAAGATCAGCATCAGCGGCCACACCGATGCCAAGCCGTATTCGGGCACGGGTGATTTCGGTAACTGGGAGCTCTCGGCCAACCGTGCCAACGCGGCACGTCGTGCGCTGGTCGCGGGTAGTTATCCGGATACTCAGGTGGCGCGGGTCGTCGGTTATGCCTCGTCAGCACTGTTCGATCGCGAGAAACCGTTCAATCCGGTCAATCGCCGTATCGACATCGTGGTGCTGACCAAGAAAGCCCAGCGTGCCATCGAAGGTTCGCAAGGTGCGGAACCGGCTCCAGAACCAATGCCGACGCAAGGGCAGGGCGGCCCGGGCGAAGTGCCCGCCACGCCAGCCGACCCGAACGCGTTGCCGGCAGATAAAGAGCCGTTGCCGGCACATGAGCTTCGCGAGCGGTTGAATCTGTTTGATAATCCGGCACCGAAACCGGGTGAGCCAGCCAGGCCGGCTGAATCACCCAAGCAGTGACCACAAAAAAGCCGCGAGATGATCGCGGCTTTTTTGTCTCTGCGGGAGGCTACTTAATAGCTGGTCTCCGGCAGGCTAGCGATGATCGAGCGATAGCTGTTCATCCGTTGCTGCTGCACGCGACCCTCTTCCAGGGCCTTGAGCAGGGCGCAACCCGGCTCGCGGTCGTGCTTGCAATCGCGGAAGCGGCAAGTGCCGATCAAGTCGTTGAACTCGATGAAACCGGCTTCGACGTCGGCACGGCTGACGTGGCCCAGGCCGAATTCGCGGATACCCGGGGAGTCGATCAACTCACCGCCACCGGGGAAGTGGAACAACCGCGCGGTAGTGGTGGTGTGAGTGCCCTGGCCGGACAGCTCGGACAGCGGGCCGACACGGGCTTCGACTTCAGGCAACAGGCTGTTGACCAACGAGGATTTGCCGACGCCGGACTGGCCGACGAACACGCTGATGCGTCCGTCCAATTGTTTTTGAAGTTGCTCCATGCCGTTGCCGTGATGCGCCGACACTTCCAGCACCGGATAACCCAGCGTGCGGTAAACCGCCAGCAAGGCATTCAACGCAGGGGCGTTTTGCTCGTCGATCAAGTCGAACTTGTTGAGCAGCAGCAGCGGCCGGATGCCGGCGTGCTCAGCAGCGACCAGATAACGGTCGATCAAGTTGGCATGGGGCTCGGGCAGCGGCGCGAAGACGATGACGATCATATCCACGTTGGCCGCTACAGGCTTGAGCTGACCACGGCTGTCCGGACGGCAGAGTTCGGTTTTACGCGGCAGTTGCGCCACGATCACACCGATGCCCTGGTTGCCGGCACGCCAGACCACCTGATCGCCGGTCACCAGCGCCGGCAGGTTGGCGCGCAAGTGACAGCGGAACACCTGGCCGGCCAAATCGCCATCGAGGGCTTCGACTTCGACCTGCACACCGAAGTGCGCGATCACCAAGCCGGTCTGTTCCGGACCCAGGTCGCCACCCTCAAGTGCCTCGACAGCCGAGGACTCGCGTTTGGCGGCGCGGGCAGCGCGTTCGCCCTGAATCTTTTCGATGCGCCAGTTTTGACGACGATTGAGTTGGCGTTTGGCCATGGGTGTTCCGTATCAAGAATGCAGCGATTAGGTAAAACGGCCGCGAGTTTAGCACGCCCGGCCGCCGCCCTAGGCTAAACTGCGCAGCATTGCCTAGGAGCCGACACATGCAAAACCCGCAGAATCTGATCTGGATCGACCTGGAAATGACCGGTCTGAACCCTGATACCGACGTCATCATCGAAATGGCCACCATCGTCACCGACAGTGACCTGAACACCTTGGCCGAAGGTCCGGTGATCGCCATCCACCACAGCGACGAAATTCTCGCCGGCATGGACGAGTGGAATACCCGTCAACACGGCGGCTCCGGGCTGACCCAGCGCGTTCGCGACAGCCGCATCAGCATGGCCGAAGCCGAAGCCGAGACCATTGCCTTCCTGGAAAAATGGGTGCCAAAGGGCAAGTCACCGATCTGTGGCAACAGCATCTGCCAGGACCGTCGCTTCCTTTATACCCACATGAAATCCCTGGAAAGCTTCTTCCACTACCGCAACCTCGACGTGTCGACCCTTAAAGAGTTGGCCGCACGCTGGGCGCCGGACGTGCGCGACAGCTTCAAAAAGGGCAGCACCCACCTGGCCCTGGACGACATTCGCGAATCGATCGCCGAGCTGCAGCATTACCGCAAGCATTTCATCAAGTTCTGATTGCGGACTACGTCCCCTGTGTAGGAGCTGCCGAAGGCTGCGATCTTTTGACTTTGTTTTTTTAAGATCAAGAGATCGCAGCCTGCGGCAGCTCCTACAGGGGATTGCGCCGCACTTGCCCTCTTTTGGTGCTTCAGCGAAGTGAGTAGACTGCGCGCCTTCCTGCAAGGACCGCCACCATGTTGCTGATGCTTTACCTGATCGCCATTACCGCCGAAGCCATGACCGGTGCCCTGTCTGCCGGCCGTCGCGGAATGGACTGGTTTGGCGTGGTGCTGATTGCCTGCGTCACGGCGTTGGGTGGGGGTTCGGTGCGTGACGTGCTGCTCGGGCACTACCCGCTGACGTGGGTCAAACACCCGGAATACCTGGTGCTGACCTCGGTGGCGGCGATGTTCACGGTTTTCGCTGCACGCTGGATGCGCCACCTGCGCTCGCTGTTTCTGGTGCTCGATGCCGTAGGTCTGGTGGCATTTACCCTGATCGGCTGCATGACCGCGCTGGAAATGGGCCACGGCATGCTGGTGGCTTCGGTCAGCGGCGTAATCACCGGGGTTTTCGGCGGCATCCTGCGCGACATCTTCTGCAACGACATCCCGCTGATCTTCCGCCGCGAACTCTACGCCAGTGTCTCGTTCGCTGCGGCGTGGTGCTACATGCTCTGCATTTACCTGCAATTGCCGGGTGAACAGGCGATTCTCATCACCTTGTTTGGCGGCTTCCTGCTGCGTTTGCTGGCAATCCGGTTTCATTGGGAAATGCCGAAGTTCGTCTACAACGACGAAGCCTGAGACGACACGGTCCCCCGTAGGAGCTGCCGAGTGAAACGAGGCTGCGATCTTTTGACTTTGTTTTTTAGAAGCAAGATCAAAAGATCGCAGCCTGCGGCAGCTCCTACAGGAGTCCGTGTTGTTTCAGAGCCCATTGCACGTGTTCGCGGACCAACTCCGAGGGGTAATCCCTGCGAGCCTTCAACGCTTCCAGCACCGGAATGCTCGATGGAGCGTTCCCCAGGCCAACCGCCAGGTTTCGCAGCCAGCGTTCGTAACCCGCCCGGCGTAACGGCGAACCTTCAGTACTGCTGAGAAACTTCTCCTCATCCCACATGAACAGCTCTGCCAACTCCGCGTTGTCCAGATTGTGCCGTGGCTTGAAGTCGCTTTCGCCGGACGGACGGGCGAAGCGGTTCCACGGGCAGACGATCTGGCAGTCATCACAGCCAAATACCCGATTGCCGATCAGTGGCCGCAAATCTTCCGGGATCGCGCTTTTCAGTTCGATGGTCAGGTAGGAAATACAGCGTCGGGCATCCAGTACGTACGGGCCGACGAAGGCGTTGGTCGGGCAGATGTCGAGGCACGCCGTGCAGCGGCCGCAATGTTCGGTAGCGTGAGGTGGGTCGACGGGCAGCGGCAGGTCGACGAACAGTTCGCTGAGAAAGAAGTAACTGCCCGCCTTGCGATTCAGGACCAGGGTGTTTTTGCCGATCCAGCCCAGCCCGGCCTTTTCAGCAATGGCCTTTTCCAGCACCGGCGCGCTGTCGACGAAGGCGCGGAAACCAAACGGGCCGATCTCGGCCTGAATTTTATCGGCCAGTTGTTGCACGCGTTTACGGATCAATTTGTGGTAATCGCGGCCCAAGGCATAACGCGAGACGTAGGCTTTTGCAGGTTGTGCCAAGCGTTTGGCCATTTCGGTGTCGCCCGGCAGGTAGTCCATGCGTAGGGAAACGACCCGAAGTGTGCCGGGCACCAGCTCTTCCGGGTGTGAGCGTTTGCTGCCGTGGGCGCCCATGTAGTCCATTTCGCCGTGGTAGCCCGCCGCAAGCCAGCGCTCCAGGTGCTGCTCATGCTCGGCCAGGTCGAGGCCGCTGATGCCGACTTGCTGAAAGCCCAGCTCGCGGCCCCAGTCCTTGATGGATTGGGCGAGGGCGGGCAGGTCTGTGGTAATTGCGGGCATGAGGCGAGAGAAACCGGAGCTGAGGTGCGTATAATTCTGCCAGACATCGGAGCCCGAAGACGCATGCCGCACACTAAAGATGATTTACCCGACGCGCTGTATAGCGCCGCGCAAGTTCGAGCCCTTGATGCGAGCCTGATCGCGGGCGGCACACCGGGCTTCGAATTGATGCAGCGCGCGGCGCGGGCGACCTGGCGTGCGCTGGTCCGCCATTGGCCGTCGGCGAATGAATTGAGTGTCGTGGCCGGTCATGGCAATAACGCCGGCGACGGTTATCTGGTGGCCGTGCTGGCCCGACGTGCCGGCTGGCATGTGCGGGTGTTGGCGGTCGGTGATCCCCAGCGTTTGCAGGGTGACGCGGCATTGGCCCATGCTGAGGCCGTGTCCGAAGGTGTCGCAATTCAAGCCTGGGGCGCACAGTCCGAGTTGCGCGGCGTCGTGCTGGATGCCTTGCTTGGCACTGGTTTGACGGGAGAGGTGCGAGCACCCTACGCGGGCGCCATCGCGGCGATCAACGGCAGCGGGCTGCCGGTTGCAGCGGTGGATATCCCTTCTGGGTTGTGCGCTGATACCGGCCGAATACTCGGCGCTGCGGTGCGGGCTGACCTGACGGTGACGTTCATCGGCCTGAAACTGGGTCTGTTCACCGGCGATGCTGCAGACGTGGTCGGTGAGTTGGTGTTCAACGATCTGCAGGCCTCCGCCGAGTCGTTTAACGGAGTCGCCATCAGTGCACGTCGCCTGACGGCCAGTTCCTTGCCGCGTCTGACGGGCCGGGCGCCAACCTCCCATAAAGGCAGATACGGCCACGTCCTGCTGATCGGCGGTGATCGCGGCTTTGGCGGCGCCATCCTGCTGAGCGCGCAAAGTGCCCTGCGCAGCGGTGCGGGCATGGTGTCGGTGGCGACGCGCAGTGAACATGTTCCGGCCGCGCTGGCGAGAATTCCTGAAGCCATGGTGTTGGGCACTTCGTCGGCCAATCAGCTGATGGGACTGCTTCAAAAGGTTTCCGTGCTGGTTGTTGGCCCAGGCTTAGGTCAGGCTTCCTGGGGGCGCAGTCTTTTGTCGGCGGCTGCCAATGCGCCGCTGCCGCAAGTCTGGGACGCTGATGCATTGAATCTGCTGGCCACCGAGCACGTGAGTTTGCCCAAGGATTGTGTGATCACGCCGCATCCGGGCGAGGCGGCGCGCTTGTTGGGGATGAGCACCGCCGAAGTGCAGGCCGATCGTCCAGCGGCGGCTCACGCATTGAGCAAAAAATACACAGCTGTCGTGGTGCTGAAAGGCGTCGGCAGCCTGATTGCCAGCCCCGACGGACGCCTGGCGGTGTGTCATCAGGGACACCCGGCCATGGCCACCGCCGGTTTGGGTGATGTGCTGGCCGGTCTGGTCGGCGCGTTGCTGGCGCAAGGCATGGAGGCGTTCGACGCCGCCTGCCTGGCCGTCTGGCTGCACGCCAATGCTGGCGCGCAAGAAGGTAAATCGGGCCGTGGGCTGGCGGCCAGTGATCTGATTCCAGCCATTCGTCAGTTGTTGGAGGAGCAAGCACCGTGTCTGAAGTAACCCTGTACCTGGCTGATGAAGAGGCGATGACCGCATTTGGCGGGTGCATCGCAAAAACCACTCAAGGGCACGGTCTGATTTTTCTGGAAGGGGACCTGGGGGCGGGGAAAACCACGCTGTCTCGGGGCATCATCCGTGGCTTGGGGCATGTAGGCGCGGTAAAAAGTCCGACCTTCACTCTGGTCGAGCCCTACGAGATTGGCGAAATCCGGGCCTTCCATTTCGACCTCTATCGCCTGGTCGACCCTGAAGAGCTGGAGTACCTCGGTATCCGCGACTATTTCGACGACGATGCGTTGTGCCTGATCGAATGGCCCGAAAAGGGTGCAGGCTTTTTGCCAAAGCCCGACCTGACCATTACCATTAGCCCGCAAGACAGCGGGCGTTCGCTGAAAATTTTGCCCCAGGGCTCGCGTGGCGAGTTGTGGTGTGCCGCTTTGGCATTGGAAACCAATTAAATGATGGGGTTAGGTATGCGCTTTCGCGCGATGGTAGCTGCCGTAGGATTGTTGTTTTTGGCGGTGACCGTCGACGCTGTGGCCGAGACAAAGGTCAACAGCGTTCGCCTGTGGCGGGCTCCGGACAACACACGACTGGTGTTCGACCTGAGCGGTCCTGTCCAGCACAGTGTCTTTACCCTGACCGCCCCGGATCGGCTGGTCATCGACATCAATGGCGCGTCACTGGGGGCGCCGCTGAACGTCAACAGCTCGAACACTCCGATCACCGCCATGCGCTCGGCTCAACGTACGCCAACCGACCTGCGGGTTGTTATCGACCTGAAAAAAGCCGTGACGCCGAAAAGTTTTACCCTGGCGCCAAATGCCCAGTATGGCAATCGCCTGGTGGTCGACTTGTTCGATAACGCCGCCGACGCCGCGCCAATACCGACGCCGACCAATGTCGCGACGGTGGCGCCGGTACCGGTCACTCCAGTGGAACCCGCGGTGAAGCTGCCGCCAGCCCCGGCCGGCAAGCGCGACATTGTTGTGGTGATCGACGCTGGCCACGGCGGCGAAGACCCGGGCGCCTCCGGCTCTCGCGGTCAGCGCGAGAAAGACGTGGTGCTGGCCATCGCCCGCGAATTGCAGCGTCAGGTCAGCGGCATGAAAGGCTTCCGCGCCGAACTGACCCGCACCGGCGACTACTTCATCCCATTGCGTGGCCGTACCGAAATCGCCCGCAAGAAGGGCGCCGACCTGTTCGTCTCGATCCATGCCGACGCCGCGCCGTCTGCGGCAGCCTTCGGTGCGTCGGTGTTCGCTTTGTCCGATCGCGGCGCCACCTCGGAAACCGCCCGTTGGCTGGCCGACAGCGAAAACCGCTCCGACTTGATCGGTGGTGCTGGCAGCGTCAGCCTCGACGACAAGGACCGCATGCTGGCCGGTGTGCTGCTCGACCTGTCGATGACCGCTTCCCTGACTTCGAGCCTGGACGTTGGCCAAAAGGTCTTGAGCAACATCAGCCGGGTCACGCCGTTGCACAAACAACGGGTGGAGCAGGCCGGGTTCATGGTGCTGAAATCGCCGGACATTCCGTCGATCCTGGTGGAAACCGGCTTCATCTCCAACTCCAACGAAGCCTCGAAACTGTCGGCGGCGAGCCACCAGCAGGCGCTGGCACGCTCGATCAGCGCCGGTGTTCGCCAGTTCTTCCAGCAGAATCCGCCACCGGGCACCTACATCGCCTGGCTACGTGATTCCGGCAAAATCGCTCAAGGTCCACGTGACCATCGGGTGAGCCCGGGCGAGACGTTGGCGATGATCGCTGTGCGTTATCAGGTGTCTCCGGCCACCCTGCGCAGCGCCAACAACCTGCAGAGTGACGAGCTGAAAATCGGTCAGACCCTGACCATTCCCGGCACTGAACTGGCGGCCAAAGAATGAACCAGGTGCTGACCAATACGGCTCGCATCGAGCTGCTCAGCCCGCGACTGGCGAACCAGATTGCCGCCGGCGAGGTGGTTGAGCGTCCGGCTTCGGTGATCAAGGAGTTGCTGGAAAACAGCCTCGACTCCGGCGCCAAGCGCATCGATGTCGATGTGGAGCAGGGCGGCGTCAAGCTGCTGCGGGTGCGCGACGATGGCAGCGGCATTTCTGCCGATGACCTGCCGCTGGCCCTGGCGCGACACGCCACCAGCAAAATCCGCAATCTGGAAGACCTCGAGCAGGTCATGAGCCTGGGCTTTCGCGGTGAAGCCCTCGCGTCGATCAGCTCCGTGGCACGCCTGACCCTGACGTCCCGCACCAAAGAGGCTGATCAGGCCTGGCAGGTCGAAACCGAAGGCCGAGACATGGCGCCTCGCGTGCAGCCGGCGGCCCATCCGGTGGGCACTTCGGTGGAAGTGCGTGACTTGTTTTTCAATACCCCGGCACGACGCAAGTTTCTCAAGACCGAAAAAACCGAATTCGATCACCTGCAAGAAGTGATCAAGCGTCTGGCCCTGGCGCGTTTTGACGTGGCGTTCCATCTGCGCCACAACGGCAAGACCATCCTCAGCCTGCATGAAGCCCATGACGACGCGGCCCGTGCCCGGCGTGTGGCGGCGATTTGCGGTTCGGGTTTCCTCGAGCAGGCGCTGCCGATCGAGATCGAGCGCAATGGCCTGCATTTGTGGGGCTGGGTCGGCTTGCCGACGTTCAACCGCAGCCAGGCAGACTTGCAGTATTTCTTTGTGAACGGCCGTGCCGTACGCGACAAACTGGTGGCCCACGCGGTGCGCCAGGCCTATCGCGACGTGCTGTTCAACGGTCGGCACCCGACGTTCGTGCTGTTTTTCGAAGTCGATCCGGCAGGCGTTGATGTCAACGTGCACCCGACCAAGCACGAAGTGCGCTTCCGTGACGGGCGCATGGTTCACGATTTCCTCTATGGCACCCTGCACCGCGCCTTGGGCGATGTGCGGCCGGAAGACCATCTGGCCGCGCCTGTCGCGACGGCCATCGTTCGACCCACTGGCATTGATGCTGGCGAGTTCGGTCCACAGGGCGAAATGCGTCTGGCGGCCAATGCCTTGCTGGAACAGCCTCAGGCCCAGCCGTCGCTCAATACGCCGGCAGGCTCGGGCGCTGGTGCCGGTTATCAATATCAGTACTCGCCGCGGCCTCAATCGGGTGTGCCTGTGGCTGAAGCTCAGGCCGCCTACCGTGAGTTTTTCGCGCCGTTACCAGAAGCGAACGCGGTCGCGCTGCCGGCCGGGCAGGATGATATTCCGCCGCTGGGTTATGCACTGGCGCAGCTCAAAGGCATCTATATTCTTTCGGAAAACGCCCAGGGCCTGGTGCTGGTGGACATGCATGCCGCTCACGAGCGGATCATGTACGAACGCCTGAAAATCGCCATGGCCAGCGAAGGCCTGAGCGGTCAGCCGCTGCTGGTGCCGGAGTCCCTGGCGGTCAGTCAGCGTGAAGCCGATTGCGCCGAAGAACACGTCGCGTGGTTCCAGCGCCTGGGCTTTGAATTGCAGCGTCTGGGCCCGGAATCCCTGGCCATCCGGCAGATCCCGGCACTGCTCAAGCAGGCAGAAGCCAATCGATTGGTCAGTGACGTCCTCGCGGACCTGATGGAATACGGCACCAGCGACCGGATTCAGGCGCACCTGAACGAGCTGCTCGGGACCATGGCCTGCCATGGCGCGATTCGGGCGAATCGACGCCTGGCCCTGCCGGAAATGAACGGTCTGCTGCGCGACATGGAAAACACCGAGCGCAGCGGTCAATGCAACCATGGCCGACCGACCTGGACCCAGCTGGGCCTGGACGATCTGGACAAACTGTTCTTGCGCGGTCGTTGATGAACCAGCTCCCTCCTGCGATTTTCCTGATGGGGCCGACCGCCGCCGGCAAGACCGACCTGGCCATCGAACTCACCAAAGTCTTGCCTTGCGAGCTGATCAGCGTCGATTCGGCGCTGGTCTACCGTGGCATGGACATCGGCACCGCCAAGCCTTCAAAAGAGCTTCTGGCTGAATTTCCACACCGTTTGATCGATATTCTTGATCCGGCAGAGAGCTATTCGGCCGCTGATTTCCGTCGTGATGCCCTCGAAGCCATGGCCGAGATCACCGCGCGGGGCAAAATTCCGCTGCTGGTGGGCGGCACAATGCTCTATTACAAGGCTTTGGTTGAAGGTCTGGCAGACATGCCGGCGGCCGATCCGGACGTCCGCGCGCAGATCGAAGAAGAAGCTGCACGCCTTGGCTGGCAAGCCCTGCACGATCAACTGGCAGTCATCGATCCGGAATCCGCAGCCCGCATTCATCCAAACGATCCACAGCGACTCAGTCGAGCGCTGGAAGTTTATCGCGTCAGTGGTCAGAGCATGACTGCACTAAGGTTGCAACAATCTGCGCAAAGTACTGAAGCAGCCGCCTCGGGACTGCAACAATTGCCCTATACTGTCGCGAACTTGGCCATTGCTCCGGCAAATCGCCAGGTATTGCACGAGCGAATTAAACAAAGATTCACGAATATGTTGGAACAGGGATTCATTGACGAGGTCGTAGCCCTGCGTAAGCGAAGTGACCTGCATACCGGGTTGCCGTCTATACGTGCAGTAGGCTACCGACAAGTCTGGGACTACCTGGATGGCAAGCTGACGCAAGCCGAGATGCAGGAGCGTGGAATCATTGCCACGCGCCAATTGGCGAAGCGCCAGTTCACCTGGCTGCGCAGTTGGGCTGATTTACACTGGTTGGACAGCCTCGATTGCGACAATCTGCCGCGCGCCTTGAAATACCTTGGGACCATCTCCATATTGAGCTGAGTCCTTGCAATTGCCGTCTATCCTTGGGGGTGTGACGGCCACAAGCCATCTGTTTACCTATTTTTTATATTGAATCCTTAAAGGAGTGCGGCACATGTCAAAAGGGCATTCGCTACAAGACCCTTACTTGAATACTTTACGTAAAGAGAAAGTTGGGGTGTCCATCTACCTGGTGAACGGGATCAAACTGCAAGGCACGATCGAGTCTTTCGACCAGTTCGTTATCCTGCTGAAAAACACCGTCAGCCAGATGGTTTACAAACACGCTATCTCTACAGTGGTGCCGGTTCGTCCAATTCGTCTGCCTAGCGCAACCGAATCCGAAGCAGGTGACGCTGAGCCAGGTAACGCCTGATAGGAGTCTCCTTTGTTCTTTGAGCGCCACGGTGGTGGTGAGCGAGTGATCCTCGTTCACTTGGATGGACAGGACCCTGAGGCGCGCGAAGATCCGCAGGAGTTTCAGGAATTGGCTAATTCGGCCGGCGCCGAGACCGTTGCGTTTTTTAACGTGCCGCGTCATCGGCCAACCGCCAAATTCCTGATTGGCAGCGGCAAGGTCGAGGAGTTGCGCGACCTGGTCCATGCCGAAAATGCAGATCTGGTCATCTTCAATCACATCCTCACGCCCAGTCAGGAACGTAACCTCGAACGTGTTTTCGAGTGTCGCGTGATCGACCGTACCGGTCTGATTCTCGATATTTTCGCCCAACGCGCCCGTACCCATGAAGGCAAGCTCCAGGTAGAACTGGCCCAGCTTGACCACATGAGCACCCGGCTGGTTCGTGGCTGGACCCACCTTGAGCGTCAGGGTGGCGGTATCGGTATGCGTGGCCCGGGTGAAACCCAGCTGGAAACCGACCGCCGTTTGCTGCGGGTACGCCTGCGACAGATCAAGGGCCGACTGGAAAAAGTGCGCAGTCAGCGCGAGCAGTCGCGACGCGGCCGTTCGCGTGCGGATATCCCTACCGTGTCCCTTGTGGGCTATACAAACGCCGGCAAATCCACGCTCTTCAATAACGTGACGAAATCCGACGTGTACGCGGCTGACCAGTTGTTTGCCACGCTGGACCCGACCTTGCGCCGTTTGGAACTCGACGACCTGGGGCCGATTGTCCTGGCCGATACGGTGGGTTTCATACGCCACTTGCCCCACAAACTGGTCGAGGCATTTCGGTCTACGCTCGAAGAGTCGAGCAACTCAGACCTGCTGTTGCACGTGATTGATGCGGCCGAACCGGATCGCATGTTGCAGATCGAGCAGGTGATGGTGGTGCTGGGCGAGATCGGTGCCCAGGACTTGCCGATCCTCGAGGTCTATAACAAACTCGATTTGCTTGAAGGCGTTGAGCCACAAATCCAGCGCGACGAAAACGGCAAGCCCCAGCGGGTCTGGCTGTCGGCGCGTGATGGCAGTGGTCTGGAATTGCTTGAGCAAGCCATTGCCGAGTTGCTGGGCGGTGATTTGTTTGTTGGCACCTTGCGCTTGCCGCAACGTTTTGCTCGACTGCGTGCGCAGTTTTTCGAACTCGGTGCGGTGCAGAAAGAAGAACATGACGAAGAAGGCATCAGCCTGCTGGCCGTTCGCTTGCCGCGGGTCGAGTTGAATCGACTGGTGAGCCGCGAAGGTCTGCAGCCGATGGAATTCATCGAGCAACACACTTTGCAATAAAAGCCTGGAAAAGCGGTTGTGCCGCGGTGACAGGCATTCTGTAGCATTGGTCGGCGCGCCGTGGGTGCGTCTTTGCTTTATCAGATGGAGAGCGCTATGGCTTGGAATGAGCCGGGTGGCAACTCGAATAATCAGGATCCTTGGGGTGGCAAACGCCGCAATAACGGCGACCGCAAGGGACCACCGGATCTCGACGAGGCCTTCCGAAAGCTGCAGGAAAGCCTGAACGGGTTGTTCGGTGGTGGTAAGAAACGCGGTGATGACGGTGGCGGTTCGGGCAGGAGTGGCGGCTTCGGCGGTCTGCTCGGCATCGGCCTGGTCGTGTTGGCGGCCGTGTGGCTGTACAGCGCGGTCTATGTAGTCGACGAGCAGGAGCAAGCAGTGGTGCTGCGCTTCGGCAAGTACTACGAAACCGTTGGCCCGGGCCTGAACATCTATTTCCCGCCGATCGATCGCAAGTACCTGGAAAACGTCACGCGTGAGCGTGCCTATACCAAGCAGGGTCAAATGCTGACTGAAGACGAGAACATCGTCGAAGTGCCTCTGACCGTGCAGTACAAGATCAGCAACCTGCAGGACTTCGTGCTGAGCGTTGATCAGCCGGAAATCAGCCTGCAGCACGCGACCGAAAGTGCCTTGCGCCACGTGGTGGGTTCCACTGCTATGGACCAGGTGCTGACCGAAGGTCGTGAATTGATGGCCAGCGAAATCAAGGAGCGTCTGCAACGCTTCATGGATACTTATCGCACCGGTATCACCGTCACTCAGGTCAACGTACAGAGCGCAGCCGCACCGCGTGAAGTGCAGGAAGCCTTCGATGACGTGATCCGCGCCCGTGAAGACGAGCAGCGTTCGCGTAACCAGGCTGAAACCTACGCCAACGGCGTCGTGCCGGAAGCCCGTGGTCAGGCCCAGCGCATCATCGAAGATGCCAATGGTTACCGTGACGAAACCGTCTCGCGCGCCAAGGGTGAAGCTGATCGCTTCACCAAGCTGGTGAGCGAGTATCGCAAGGCACCTGAAGTGACCCGTCAGCGTCTGTACCTGGACACCATGCAGGAAGTCTTCAGCAATACCAGCAAGGTTCTCGTGACCGGCAACAAGAATGGCCAGAGCAATCTGCTGTACTTGCCGCTGGACAAGATGGTCGAAGGCGGTCGCAACACCAGCACTCCGGTGACCGGCGCGGCAGCCACCAGCAATGAAGCGAATGTGCGTGCAGCCGATCTGCAGCAACAGCAAGCACGTACCAGGGAGAGTCGCTGATGAGCAATAAATCGCTGATCGCCCTTATTGTCGGCGTCGTCGTGGCGATCGCTGCCTGGAACTGCTTCTACATCGTGGCTCAGACCGAGCGTGCGGTGCTGCTGCAGTTCGGTCGTGTGGTCCAGACTGATGTTCAGCCGGGCCTGCATGTGAAAGTGCCTTACGTTAACCAGGTGCGCAAATTCGACGCACGCCTGATGACGCTGGATGCACCGACGCAACGCTTCCTGACGCTGGAAAAGAAAGCCGTCATGGTCGATGCCTACGCCAAGTGGCGCGTGAAAGATGCCGAGCGCTTCTACACCGCGACTTCCGGCCTCAAGCAGATTGCTGACGAGCGTCTTTCCCGTCGTCTGGAGTCGGGCCTGCGTGACCAGTTCGGTAAGCGCACGCTGCATGAAGTGGTTTCCGGTGAGCGCGATGCGCTGATGACCGATATCACGGCTTCGCTGAACAAGATGGCGGAAAAAGAGCTGGGCATCGAAGTTGTCGATGTTCGGGTCAAGGCCATCGATCTGCCGAAAGAAGTGAACCGCAGCGTGTTCGAGCGCATGAGTTCCGAGCGTGAGCGTGAAGCTCGCGAGCACCGCGCCAAGGGTAACGAACTGTCAGAAGGCATTCGTGCCGACGCTGATCGTCAACGCCGCGTGTTGCTGGCTGAAGCCTATCGTGAATCTGAAGAGGTTCGTGGTGATGGTGATGCCCAGGCGGCTGCGATCTACTCCAAGGCCTACGGCCAGGATCAGGAGTTCTACGGTTTCTACCGTAGCCTGCGTGCCTACCGTGAAAGCTTCGCGAACAAATCCGACGTCATGGTCCTGGACCCAAGCAGCGACTTCTTCCGTTACCTGGAAAAAGCCAAGCCTTGATACGACGTTGACCTGAATCATCCCCCGCCTGGCGGCTAACGCCTCGGGCGGGGTGATCCTTTGGGAAAACGTGTGTATGATGCGGCAGCCGGGAAATTCCCGGCTTTTTTGCGTCTGCACGTTTGATTGCTGTTTTTATGCAGGCGTCCGAGTTGAATGACTCGACAGGTTTTTCGAGGAAAGTGGTTGGCGAAGCCGATTTCAGGCTTTTCGCCTCGTTGTTCATGCGCGTGGTTTGCGCATGAGCCAATCATTTTCTGCTTCACTCAAGGCTCGCCCAAAGGCTTGCCGCCCGGATCATAGGGGAATGGCGTAATGGCAACGGTAGACCGCTGGCTGCTGCCAGATGGCATCGAAGAAGTACTGCCACCAGAAGCGGCGCGCATTGAAGTCGCGCGTCGTCAGGTGTTGGATCTGTTCCAGAGCTGGGGTTACGAGTTTGTCGTGACTCCCCATATCGAGTACCTGGAATCCCTGCTGACCGGCGCGGGCCAGGACCTTGATCTGCGTACCTTCAAGGTCATCGACCCGCAATCGGGCCGGCAGATGGGTTTCCGTGCCGACATCACGCCGCAAGTGGCGCGCATCGATGCGCACACCTTGCGTCGCGAAGGTCCGAGCCGTCTGTGCTATGCCGGTAGCGTGCTGCACGCTCAACCGCGCGCCTTGTCGTCCTCGCGCAGCCCGATCCAGCTGGGTGCCGAGCTATACGGCGATGCCAGCCCGAGCAGCGACGTGGAAGTCATCAGCCTGATGTTGGCTATGCTGCAACTGGCCGATGTGCCGGATGTGCACATGGATCTCGGTCATGTGGGTATCTACCGCGGCCTGGCTCGCGCCGCCGGTTTGTCCGGTGAAGTCGAGCAACAGTTGTTCGACGCATTGCAACGTAAAGCTATCGACGAGGTCATTACCTTGACCGAAGGCCTGCCTGCCGATCTGTCGGGCATGTTGCGGGCGCTGGTTGACCTGTGTGGCGGCCGTGAAGTATTGAGCGCTGCCCGCGAGCGTCTGGCGGATGCGCCGGCGCCGGTGCTGGCAGCTCTGGGCGACTTGCTGGCGATTGCCGAGCGTCTGTCCGCGCGTTTCCCTGAGTTGCCGTTGTATTTCGACCTGGGCGAGTTGCGCGGCTACCACTACCACACCGGTGTGGTGTTCGCGGTGTTCGTACCGGGTGTTGGCCAGTCCATTGCTCAGGGCGGTCGTTACGACGACATCGGTGCCGACTTCGGTCGGGCTCGTCCGGCAACCGGCTTCTCTACCGATTTGAAAACCCTGGTGACCCTGGGGCGTGCTGAGATCGAGTTACCGTCTGGCGGTATCTGGATGCCTGACAGTACGGATGCGGCACTCTGGCAGCAGGTTTGCCAGTTGCGCAGTGAGGGTCAGCGTGTCGTTCAGGCGTTGCCTGGGCAACCTTTGGCCGCCGCCCGTGAAGCGGACTGCGACCGGCAATTGATTCAGCAGAACGGGCTTTGGCAAGTATCGCCACTGGCTTCTTGAGTTTTCCTGCCGGCCGCGGCCGGCACCAAGTTTGCGCGAATGAGGACAAGTGTTATGGGTAAGAATGTCGTAGTCCTGGGCACCCAATGGGGTGATGAGGGCAAAGGCAAGATCGTTGATCTGCTGACCGAACATGCTGCCGCCGTAGTGCGCTACCAGGGTGGCCACAACGCTGGTCACACCCTGGTGATCGATGGCGAAAAAACCGTCTTGCACCTGATTCCGTCGGGCGTGCTGCGCGAAGGCGTGCAGTGCCTGATCGGCAACGGCGTGGTGGTTGCACCCGACGCTCTGCTGCGGGAAATCATCAAGTTGGAAGAGAAAGGCGTACCGGTGCGTGAGCGCCTGCGTATCAGCCCGTCCTGCCCGCTGATCCTGTCCTACCACGTAGCGCTGGACCAGGCTCGTGAAAAGGCCCGTGGCGAGCTGAAGATCGGTACTACCGGTCGCGGCATCGGCCCGGCATACGAAGACAAGGTTGCACGTCGTGGCCTGCGCATCGGTGACCTGTTCCACCGTGAGCGTTTCGCCGCCAAGCTGGGTGAGTTGCTGGATTACCACAACTTCGTCCTGGTCAATTACTACAAAGAGCCTGCGATCGACTTCCAGAAAACACTCGACGAGTGCATGGAATACGCCGAGCTGCTGAAGCCGATGATGCTCGACGTCACCGCTGAGCTGCACGAACTGCGTCGCGCTGGCAAAGACATCATGTTCGAAGGCGCCCAAGGCTCCCTGCTGGACATCGACCACGGTACCTACCCGTACGTCACCAGCTCCAACACCACCGCGGGCGGCATTGCCACCGGTTCGGGTTTTGGTCCGATGTACCTGGATTACATCCTGGGCATCACCAAGGCTTACACCACTCGCGTCGGTTCGGGTCCGTTCCCGACTGAGCTGTTCGACGACGTGGGTGCTTTTCTGGCCAAGCGTGGTCACGAGTTCGGCGCTACCACCGGCCGTGCCCGTCGTTGCGGCTGGTTCGATGCCGTCATCCTGCGTCGCGCTATCGACGTCAACAGCATCTCGGGCCTGTGCCTGACCAAGCTGGACGTGCTGGACGGTCTGGAAACCATCAACATCTGCGTTGGCTACAAGAACCAGGATGGTGCAGTGATCGACGCACCGACTGACGCCGACAGCTACATCGGTCTGGAGCCGGTGTACGAAGAGATGCCGGGCTGGACCGAATCCACTGTCGGTGCCAAGACCCTGGAAGAGCTGCCACAGGCTGCACGCAACTACATCAAGCGCGTCGAAGAGTTGGTCGGCGCGCCGATCGACATTATTTCGACGGGCCCGGACCGCAACGAAACCATCGTTCTGCGTCACCCGTTCGCCTAATAAGTCGTTGATGTAAAACACAAAGGCCCCTTAATTGGGGCCTTTGTCGTTTCTGCCTGTCGGGCGGCACGACCTTTGCTGTGATGTTGATTAAAAGCATCGCTTCCAGTGCGCCATCAATTTAATGGCGCCAAGCAGAGGGATTTTAAGTGTCAGCCATTCTCTCACTGTTACAAAGCCGTCTATTGCGGCCTGTATTCGTTACCCTCGGTATCGCCCTTTTGGTGCAAGTGTTGGTAGCCGTCGCCCTGACCCGGAGCACAGTGACCGCACTGGAAGCCGATCTGGGTGTGCGCCTGGGTGCCGACAGTCAAAAACTCTCCGGGGAACTTGAGCAGGCAGGGCGTGAAGTCACGTCGAGCCTCGACAGCCTCTCTACCAGCACGCGTCAGCGTCTTACGGCAGGTTTGTCCTCGCGATTGAAGGACGAGCAGGCACAACTGCGTGGGACATTGGAAAAAGACCTGAAGGACTCTGCCAATGATATGGCGCAGCTTCTGGCTTCAGTCGCACCTCGCGCCATGTGGGACAGCGACGTTCCAACCCTGTCCGAATTCGCCCGCCGGGCCCAGCGCAATCCAAACGTGCTGTTCGTGATCTACGACGACGCTACCGGCCAGCACCTGACGCGCTATCTGAACCGCGAGAACCCGATCAACAAAGCGCTGCTGGAAAAAGGCCAGGGCGAGCGCGCATTGGACAAAGTGCTGGATGCGGCGAAGAACGATCCATCGGTCTACTACCTTGAAGCCTCAATCAGCCCCAATGGCGTGGAAATCGGCAAGGTCTTGATGGGCGTCTCCACTGCTTCCGTGGAAGTCGATCTGGCAGCCCTCGACAAGCGTTTCTCGGCGCTGATCGCCAGCAGTGATCAACTGGTCGGCGACAGCCTCAAAGGCGCGGCGGCTGATAGTGCGGCAGCGATGGGCGCACGCCTGACGTCGGCGCAGTCCACGGCTTCAGAGATGCAGGCCAACACCACCAGCACCGTGCAGGAAGCGGCGGGCACCTTGCGCTGGCGCATCGGCATGGGTCTGGCGGTGGTGGGCTTCGGCGTGTTGCTGTTGTTGGCAGTGGTGCTGGGGCGTCGGGTGGTCAATCGCTTGAAAATGCTCATCGCTGCCATGGACGATCTGGCTGCGGGTGAGGGCGACCTGACCAAGCGCGTGCAGATCAACAGCAAGGACGAAATCGGCGACATGGCCTCGGCGGTCAATCGCTTTGTGGATAAGTTGCAGCCGATCGTGCGCGAAGCGGGCGATGTCGCCCAGCGTACCGGTGTGGAAATCGGCGCCATGACCTTGCGCAATGCCGGAGCCGATAAAGCGGCGGGCATGCAACGCGATGAAGTGGCCGAGAGCCTGCGTGCGTTGTCACAAATGGCTGACGAAGCCCAGTCTGAAAGTCATGCCATGCAGGCGGCCTTGCAGCAAGTGGTGGATATTCGTTCGGCCACGGATGAAAACACGCGCACGTCGGCGAAAGTCAGCAGCCTGATCGAGGCGTTGGCCGGGCAGGTCGACACCGGTGCGAAAGTCATCGAGCGGCTGGCGCAGCAGAGTGAGCAGATTGAAGTGGTGTTGACGGTGATTCACGGGATCGCCGAGCAAACCAACCTGCTGGCGCTGAACGCGGCCATCGAAGCGGCGCGTGCGGGCGAGACCGGTCGCGGGTTTGCCGTGGTCGCTGACGAGGTGCGGGCGCTGGCGAGCAAGACGCAGAGCTCCACTGGCGACATTCAGGCGCACATCGTTGCCTTGCAACAAGGTGCGCGTGAGGCGGTGGCAGCGATCGGTCAGGCTGGGCGTCAGGCCAGCGAAGGTTTGCTGGTGTTGCGCGACAGTGCGCGGTTGCAGCAATCGGTGCAGGCGTCGGTCGAGCAAGTGCATGCGGCAATAGGTCTGGCAACCCAGGCAGCAGCGCATCAGGCGCAAGGCGCGCACGCGGTGCGCGGTCGAGTTGAAACCATTCATGCACAGGCTGAGAAAGCGGCTCAAGCGGTGGTGGAAACCACGGCCAGCGGCAAGGTGCTGGATGGATTGGCGGCGCAGTTGAAGGCCAGCCTGGGGCAGTTCAGGGCGTAATAGTTTGTCAGGGCTGGCCCCTTCGCGAGCAGGCTCGCTCCCACAGAGGAATGCATTTCAATGTGGGAGCGAGCCTGCTCGCGAAGGCAATATCAGCGGCTCAGATACATCCGAGTTGTAAGCAAGTAAACCGGCAACCCCGACACTAATATCAACAACGCCGCATAAGGCGCCGCCGCCGCAAACTCCACATTCGCGGTATGCGCCCACACCTCCGTCGCCAGCGTATTGAGCCCGGTTGGACTCAGCAGCAGCGTCGCCGTCAGCTCCTTCATCGCATCCAGAAACACCAGCGCAAACGCTGCGCCCAGCGCCGGGAAAATGATCGGCAACGTCACCCGACAAAACGCACTGAAAGACGATGCGCCCAGTGTGCGTGCAGCCTCTTCCAGTTGCGGCGCAGCCTTGTTCAGCGCCGTACGAATCGGCGCCTGCGCAAGCGGCAGAAACAGCAATGCATAAGCGATCAGCAACAATGCCGAAGTCTGGTACAGCGCAGGCACGTAGTGCAGGGCGAAATACACCAGCGTCAGCGCTATCACCAGTCCTGGCAGCGCATGCAGCAGATACGGCAAGCGTTCGGCCCAGATCGCCAATTGGCCTTTGTAGCGCACCACCAGCAATCCCACCGGCACTGCCAGCACCAGGCACAGCGCGGCGCCGCCCAGTGACAGCGCCAGGGAGGAGAGCAGCGCCTCGCTAATCGCCGCCACCGGGAATGCTGCCGACGAACCCACTGCCAGCCAGTACGCCAGCATCCCGAGCGGAATACCGCTGCCGATGATCGCCAGCGCCAGGCAATAAAGTTGTCCGGCAGCAGCCCAAGGCCCCAGCCGAACCTGTTCCGCATGCCGGGCCGCGCCCTGGCCGGTGCGCACGTGTCGGCCCTTGCCGCGTATGCGCAGTTCCAGCCAAAGCAGCATCAGACACAGCGCTAGCAACACGGCGGAAAGCATCGCAGCATTCGCGTTACTGAATTCCAGTTCGAACTGTTGATAAATCGCGGTGGTGAACGTCTGCAAGCCGATGATCGACAGCGCACCGAATTCCACCAGCATGTGCAGCGCGATCAGCAGCGAACCGGCGAGCAGTGACGGCCAGAGCAGCGGCAGAGTGATTCTGAAAAACACGCCCCATCGATTCTGCCCCAGTGTGCGGGCGGACTCTTCGAGGGAGGGATCGAGATTGCGCAGGGTCGCCGCGACCGGCAGAAAGATCAGCGGATACTTGGACAGGGTCATCACCAGGATCGCCCCGCCCAAGCCTTCGAAATGAGCGCTCAGCGAGACCCAGGTGAAGCTGCTGACAAATGCCGGCACCGCGAACGGTAAACACAGGATAACGCCCCACAAACGTCGCCCCGGCAGATTACTGCGTTCAAGCAGCCAGGCCAGCGAGAGGCCGATCACGCCACAGGCGAGCGTCACACCGACCATCAGCGCCAATGTGTTGCGCAGCAGGCCAAACACATAGGGTCGCCACAACAAATGCAGCGCCTCAGCCCAGCCGGCCTGCCAAGTCTTGAGCCCTACATACGCCAGCGGCAACAGGCTGAGCACCACCAGCAGCAAAACCGGTAGCAGCAGCCAGATCGATGGCCGCTTGCGCCGTGGCACATAACCCCCGTGCACGGCGGGGGCGGATAACGATGCGCTCATCAGTTCAAGCCAACGTCACGTTCCAGGTCCAGGGCTTCTTCGGCATTGCCGAGGTCGGCTGGGGTGACTTTCGGTGCTTGCAGTTCGCTGAACGGCTTGAGCCCGCGATCCGATTCCATGCCTTTGTGCAGCGGGTATTCGGCGGTGGTCTGGGTGATCACGCGCTGACCTTCTTCGCTGGCCATGTAAGCGAGGAATTGCTGGGCTTCTTTTGGATGCTTGCTGGATTTCAGCACGGCCGCACTGGAAACAGTGATCAGCCCGCCGACGTCGCCGCCGGTGAAATAATGCAGTTTCGAATCGAGCTGGCCTTTTTCGCGCTGCAAGGCGAACCAGTAATAGTTGTTCACCAGCACGGTGGCGACTTCGCCGTTTTCCACCGCCTTCAATGCAACCATGTTGTTGCTGTAGGTCTTGCCGAAAGCACGCAAACCGGTCAGCCATTCTTCGGCCGCGTCCATTCCGTGCACTTTGATGATTGCTACGGCCTGTTCCTGGAACGCGCCGCTGGTAGGCACAAAGCCGACCTTGCCTTGCCATTTCGGATCGGAGAACTCCATGACCGACTTGGGCAGGTCTTTTTCGTCAATCAGTTTGGGGTTGTAGGCGACGACGCGGACTCGCGCGGTGACGCCGATCCAGGTGCCATTGCCGGCGACGTAGTCTTTCGGCAGAACGGCCAGGGTAGTGGTGTCGGTCTGTGCCAGCAGGCCCTGTTCACCGAGTTTGTTCAGTGGGGGCGATTCTTCGGTGTAGATCACATCGGCAGGGGAGCGATCACCCTCTTCGACGACCTGGCTGGCGAGCTGGTTGCTGCTGCCTTTGCGCACATTGACGTGAATCCCGGTCTTGGCTTCGAAGGCTTTGGCGATAGCGTCGCCGACTTCCTTGTGCTGACCGTTATAGAGTGTCAGGGAAACTGGGTCGGCGGCTTGGGTGAGGGGAGTGGCGAGTGCCAGGCCGAGGAGGGTAAAGGTCAGGCCGCGGCGCAGGGTATTTCGAAACATCATTCGCAGGGTTCCTCACTGTCGCATTGCAAAAACTTGAAACAATGATAAACGATATTGTTTCTCAAGTGCGCCTTTGCAGCGGGTGAGGGGTTGGTAGGAGCTGCCGAAGGCTGCGATCTTTTGATCTTGATTGTTGGTGGAGCTGAAATTGCTGAAGATCAAAAGATCGCAGCCTTCGGCAGCTCCTACACAAACCCCGGAAACGCAAAAACCCGCTTTCGCGGGTTTCTGTGAAATTCAAGATCGTGACCTTGAATTTGAATTGGTGCCCAGAAGAAGACTCGAACTTCCACGACCTTGCGGTCACCAGCACCTGAAGCTGGCGTGTCTACCAATTTCACCATCTGGGCATTATCGCAAGCGTTGCCGCTGTTGATGTGGCGCACTATACGGAGAGCTTTTTGATCTGTAAACCCCTGATTTGGTTTTAATAAATCAGGGGCTTAGAATGCAAAAAACCCGCTTTCGCGGGTTTTTGTGTGAGCCTTGAAATTGATCTAATCTCAAGCTCGAAATTGGTGCCCAGAAGAAGACTCGAACTTCCACGACCTTGCGGTCACCAGCACCTGAAGCTGGCGTGTCTACCAATTTCACCATCTGGGCATTATCGACAATGCGTCTGCGTCGTCGATGGCGCGCACTATACGGAGCGTCTTTTTAACTGTAAACCCCTGAAGTCGAAAAAACCTGGAAAATTTTACCAGTGGCATTTAATTCAGCTTCGCGCTGTCGATAAAGGGCTTTAGATGGGCTGTCATAGCCTGAAATTTCCCGTTTCATTACGCCTATGCCAAACTAGCCCGCATATAGACAAGGTGAAAACTCTCTAATGGCCGATTGGCAGTCCCTCGATCCCGAGGCCGCTCGTGAAGCGGAAAAATATGAAAACCCTATCCCTAGCCGTGAACTGATCCTTCAGCACCTTGCTGATCGGGGTTCGCCTGCTAACCGCGAGCAGCTGGTCGAAGAGTTTGGTCTGACCACAGAAGACCAGATCGAAGCCCTGCGCCGCCGCCTGCGCGCCATGGAGCGCGACGCTCAACTCATCTATACCCGTCGCGGCACCTATGCGCCGGTGGACAAGCTCGACCTGATCCTGGGCCGCATCAGCGGTCACCGTGACGGCTTCGGCTTCCTGGTCCCGGATGACGGCAGTGACGACCTGTTCATGAGTCCGGCGCAAATGCGTCTGGTGTTCGATGGCGACCGTGCCCTGGCCCGTGTTTCCGGCCTTGACCGTCGCGGTCGCCGCGAAGGCATGATCGTCGAAGTGGTATCCCGTGCCCACGAGACCATCGTCGGCCGTTACTTCGAAGAGGGCGGTATTGGTTTCGTCGTCGCGGATAACCCGAAGATCCAGCAAGAAGTGCTGGTCACCCCGGGTCGCAACGCCAACGCCCAGATCGGTCAGTTCGTCGAAGTGAAGATCACTCACTGGCCGACGCCACGCTTCCAGCCGCAAGGCGACGTGGTTGAAGTGGTGGGTAACTACATGGCGCCGGGCATGGAAATCGATGTCGCCCTGCGCACGTACGACATTCCTCACGTCTGGCCTGAGGCTGTGCTGAAAGAAGCCGCCAAGCTCAAGCCGGAAGTCGAAGAGAAAGACAAAGAGAAGCGAATCGACCTGCGTCATCTGCCGTTCGTGACCATCGACGGTGAAGATGCGCGCGACTTCGATGATGCGGTCTATTGCGAAGCCAAGCCGGGCAAGCTGCGCCTGTTCTCCGGTGGCTGGAAGTTGTACGTGGCGATCGCCGACGTTTCCAGCTACGTGAAAATCGGTTCGGCGCTGGACAACGAGTCCCAGGTTCGCGGCAACTCGGTGTATTTCCCCGAGCGCGTCGTGCCGATGCTGCCAGAGCAGCTGTCCAACGGCCTGTGCTCGTTGAATCCGCACGTCGATCGTCTGGCCATGGTTTGCGAGATGACCATCTCCAAATCCGGCGAGATGACCGACTACTGCTTCTACGAAGCGGTGATTCACTCCCACGCTCGCCTGACCTACAACAAAGTCAGCTCGATGCTGGAAACGCCGAAACTCACCGAGGCGCGTCAGCTCCGTGGCGAGTACAACGACGTTCTGCCGCACCTCAAGCAGCTTTACGCACTGTACAAAGTGCTGCTGGCCGCTCGTCACGTGCGTGGCGCGATCGATTTCGAAACGCAGGAAACCCGGATCATCTTCGGGACCGAGCGCAAGATTGCCGAAATCCGTCCAACCGTTCGTAACGACGCCCACAAGCTGATCGAGGAATGCATGCTGGCGGCCAACGTGGCCACCGCTGAATTCCTGAAAAAGCACGAAATCCCTGCGCTGTACCGCGTCCACGATGGTCCGCCACCGGAGCGTCTGGAAAAACTGCGCGCCTTCCTTGGCGAGCTCGGCCTGTCCCTGCACAAAGGCAAGGACGGCCCGTCGCCGAAGGATTACCAGGCATTGCTGGCGAGCATCAAGGACCGTCCGGATTTCCATCTGATCCAGACCGTTATGCTGCGTTCGTTGAGCCAGGCGGTGTACAGCGCCGATAACCAGGGCCACTTCGGCCTGAATTACGAAGCCTATACCCACTTCACCTCGCCGATCCGCCGCTACCCGGACTTGCTCACGCACCGGGCGATTCGCAGTGTCATCCATTCGAAAATGGATACGCCGCACGTTCGCCGTGCTGGCGCGATGACCATTCCGAAAGCGCGCATCTACCCGTACGACGAAGCGATCCTGGAGCAGCTCGGCGAACAGTGCTCGATGAGCGAGCGCCGTGCCGATGAAGCGACCCGCGACGTCGTGAACTGGCTCAAGTGCGAGTTCATGAAAGACCGCGTGGGCGAGTCGTTCCCGGGTGTGATCACTGCCGTGACCGGTTTCGGCCTGTTCGTCGAGCTGACCGATATCTACGTCGAAGGCCTGGTGCACGTCACCGCGCTGCCGGGTGATTACTATCACTTCGATCCTGTGCACCACCGCCTGGCCGGTGAACGTACCGGTCGCAGCTTCCGCCTTGGCGACACTGTTGAAGTGCGCGTCATGCGTGTTGACCTCGACGAGCGCAAGATCGATTTCGAGATGGCTGAAAAAACCATCAGCGCGCCGATTGGCCGCAAGAAGCGTGGGGCTGAAACCGCTGCACCAGCCACCAAAACGGCTGCAGAGCCGGCCCCGGCGAAAACCGGTCGTCGTCCTGCCAAGGAAAAAGCCGTAGAAGCCTATCGCCCGAGCGATGCCGCGGCGAAAAATGCCGAATTGCGCAAAAGCCGCGAAATGAAGCAGGCGCTACTGTCTGAAGCGAAGAGCGGCGGTAAAGCGGCGTCTGGGGGAAAGACCGGACGGTCGGCGCCTGACAAGGTTCCCGGCGGCAAGCCAGCCAAACCGAGCAAACACCGTAAAGGCCCGCCAAAAGCGGGTTCTGCTCCAGCCGCCAAAAGCGGCGGGTCGCGTAAACCGAAGGCCAAGTCATGAGTCAGTTGGAAAAGATCTACGGCGTGCACGCTGTAGAAGCGTTGCTGCGTCACCACCCAAAACGCGTCAAGCAGATCTGGCTGGCCGAAGGCCGCAGTGATCCGCGCGTTCAGACGCTGATCGAGCTGGCTAACGAAAATCGCGTGGCCGTCGGCAACGCCGAGCGTCGTGAGCTGGATGCCTGGGTTGAAGGCGTGCACCAGGGCGTGGTGGCGGAAGTGAGTCCGAGCCAGGTCTGGGGCGAAGCAATGCTCGACGAGCTGCTCGATCGCACCGAAGGCGCACCGCTGCTGCTGGTGCTCGACGGCGTGACCGACCCGCACAACCTCGGTGCTTGCCTGCGTTCGGCCGATGCGGCGGGCGCACTGGCGGTGATCGTTCCGAAGGACAAGTCAGCCACGCTGACCCCGACGGTACGAAAAGTGGCTTGCGGCGCGGCGGAAGTAATTCCGCTGGTAGCCGTGACCAACCTGGCGCGCACGCTGGAAAAACTCAAGCAGCGCGGCTTGTGGGTCGTCGGTACGGCGGGCGAGGCTGAGCAGAGTCTGTATCAGCAAGACATGACCGGCCCGACCATCCTGATCATGGGCGCTGAAGGCAGCGGCATGCGTCGCCTGACCCGCGATCTGTGCGACTACCTGGTGCACCTGCCGATGGCCGGCAGCGTCAGCAGTCTCAACGTTTCCGTGGCGACCGGCGTGTGCCTGTTTGAAGCCCGGCGCCAGCGCAGCGTCAAGGCTGCCGGAACCGCCAAAAAGTCCTGATCCGTACGCAATCCCTGTGGGAGCGAGCCTGCTCGCGAAAGCGGCTTTACATTCAGCATCAATGTCGAATGTCATGCCCTCTTCGCGAGCAGGCTCGCTCCCACAGTGTTTTGTGTTTGAGTGAAGATTGGTGGTTGTTCAAATAATCACCAATTGCCTTGCACCTCTTCTGTCCCTTCTCTACAATTGCGCCCCTTGCTGTGACGGCAGGCACGCATGTGTCTATCGCAAGCAAGTCCATAAGTGTCATTCACTCCTTGTCTGACCGCTTTTGAGCGGCAGGCTACAACCCGTAAGGAGCATTCATGCGTCATTACGAAATCATCTTTTTGGTCCACCCGGATCAAAGCGAGCAAGTCGGCGGCATGGTAGAGCGTTACACCAAGCTGATCGAAGAAGACGGCGGCAAAATCCACCGTCTGGAAGATTGGGGCCGTCGTCAACTGGCCTACGCAATCAACAATGTTCACAAGGCTCACTACGTGATGCTGAACGTTGAGTGCACTGGCAAGGCCCTGGCCGAGCTGGAAGACAACTTCCGCTACAACGATGCAGTGATCCGTAACCTGGTCATCCGTCGCGAAGAAGCCGTTACTGGCCAATCCGAGATGCTCAAGGCTGAAGAAAACCGCAGTGAGCGCCGTGAGCGTCGCGACCGTCCTGAGCACGAAGGCGCTGAAAGCGTTGATAGTGATGACAGCGACAACAGCGATAACGCTGACGAGTAATCCACGGACCTTTTGAGGAGCCTATTACATGGCACGTTTCTTCCGTCGTCGTAAATTCTGCCGCTTCACCGCTGAAGACGTGAAAGAGATCGATTACAAAGATCTCAACACTCTGAAAGCTTATGTATCCGAGACCGGCAAAATCGTTCCAAGCCGCATCACCGGTACCAAAGCACGTTATCAGCGTCAGCTGGCCACCGCTATCAAGCGCGCCCGCTTCCTGGCCCTGCTGGCCTACACCGACAGCCACGGCCGCTGAGACCGGGCAGTCGACACGTAGCAAAGGATTGAAAGCATGCGTGCCATAGCTGAGTTCATCATGCGCGGCCGTATGCAGGCCACTCTGGTAGTGGCTGGATGCGCAACATTGCCGTTGTTGTATTGGTTGGGTGCTGCCGCGGGTTGCCTTGTGCTCCTGCGGCGCGGATTGAAGGACGCCCTGGGCGTTCTTGCTCTGGGACTGCTGCCGGCGTTGATCTGGTGGCTTTACTCCGATGACCCACGGGCACTTCTGGTGCTGCTGGGGTCTTGGAGCCTTGCGTTGGTTTTGCGCGCAAGCGAATCCTGGAACCGCGTGCTGCTGGTCAGCATAGCGATGGGAGTGGTGTTTTCAGTGGTGCTGGGGACGGCTTTTGGTCCCCAAATCGAGATGCTGGCGCAGGCTTTGATAAAAGTCATGCCGTCGCTACTCGGTGATGTCTACCAGAAGTTGTCGGTAGACGAGCAAGCGCATTTTGCGTCCCTGATCGCACCGGTCCTGACCGGCCTGATTGCGGCCTTGTTGCAAATCGTCAGTGTGCTGAGCCTGCTTGTCGGGCGCTACTGGCAGGCGTTGTTGTACAACCCGGGTGGTTTTGGTCGCGAGTTTCGCGCCATCCGATTCCCGCTGGGTCTGGCGATGTTACTGCTGGCGTTCATGCTTCTGGGGCCGAACATCGGTCCGCAGATGGCCATGTTGACGCCGTTGTGCAGTGTACCGCTGGTGTTCGCCGGGCTGGCCCTGATTCACGGGCTGGTGGCGCAAAAGCGACTGGCCAGGTTTTGGCTGGTGGGGTTGTACGTCACGCTGTTGCTGTTCATGCAGCTGATCTATCCGTTGCTGGTGGTCTTGGCCATCGTCGACAGCCTGATTGATTTTCGCGGTCGTTCGACGCCGAAAGACGTCGATAGCGCGAACGGTGAAGGTTAAAAGTTAAGAGGATTTTCACATGCAACTGATCCTTCTGGAAAAAGTCACCAACCTGGGCAACCTGGGTGACAAAGTGAACGTTAAGGCTGGTTACGGTCGTAACTACCTGCTGCCTTACGGCAAAGCTACCGCTGCGACCGCTGCCAACCTGGCTGCGTTCGAAGAGCGTCGCGCTGAGCTGGAAAAAGCCGCAGCAGATCGTAAAACTTCGGCTGAAAGCCGCGCTGCCCAACTGGCTGAGCTGGAAGTGACTATCACTGCCACCGCTGGCGACGAAGGCAAGCTGTTCGGTTCGATCGGTACTCACGACATCGCTGATGCACTGACCGCCTCTGGCGTTGAAGTTGCAAAAAGCGAAGTTCGTCTGCCGAACGGCACTATCCGCAACGTAGGCGAATTCGACGTAGCCGTGCACCTGCACGCCGAAGTTGAAGCCACCGTACGCGTTGTCGTGGTAGCAGCTTAAGCAGCACTTGTCGGCTGGCACCCTCGGGTGCTTGCCGGTAACATCGGGCACGATCCTGTTTACAGGTCGTGCCCTTTGTCTTTCTGCAGTTCCTGATTTTCACAAAACTATTCAAGTGGCTATGAACGATATCTCCGCTCCTGAGCAATACGATCTGCAAACCGCTGCCCTGAAGGTGCCGCCGCATTCCATCGAGGCCGAACAGGCCGTGCTCGGTGGTTTGATGCTGGACAACAACGCCTGGGAACGCGTGCTCGATCAAGTTTCGGACGGCGATTTCTATCGACATGACCACCGCCTGATCTTCCGTGCGATCGCCAAGCTCGCCGACCAGAACTCGCCGATCGACGTCGTGACCCTTGCCGAGCAATTGGACAAGGAAGGTCAGACCTCGCAAGTCGGCGGCCTCGGATACCTTGGCGAACTGGCGAAAAACACGCCGTCTGTCGCCAACATCAAGGCCTATGCGCAGATCGTCCGCGCACGAGCAACCTTGCGGCAGTTGATCGGCATCGCCACCGAAATCGCCGACAGCGCCTTCAACCCGGAAGGTCGCTCGGCTGAAGAAATTCTCGACGAAGCCGAACGGCAGATTTTTCAGATCGCCGAGGCCCGGCCAAAAACCGGCGGCCCGGTGAGCGTGAATGACCTGTTGACCAAGGCCATCGACCGCATCGACACCTTGTTCAACACTGACAACGCCATTACCGGCCTGTCCACCGGTTATACCGATCTCGACGGTATGACCAGCGGCCTGCAACCGTCTGACCTGATCATCGTCGCCGGTCGTCCATCCATGGGTAAAACCACCTTTGCGATGAACCTGGTGGAAAACGCCGTGCTGCGCAGCGACAAGTGCGTATTGGTTTACTCGCTGGAGATGCCAGGCGAATCGCTGATCATGCGTATGTTGTCGTCCCTCGGCCGGATCGATCAGACCAAGGTTCGTGCCGGTCGCCTGGAAGACGACGATTGGCCGCGCCTGACATCGGCGGTCAACTTGCTCAACGATCGCAAGCTGTTCATTGACGATACGGCCGGTATCAGCCCGTCGGAAATGCGCGCACGGACCCGGCGTCTGGTGCGTGAGCATGGCGAGGTTGGCCTGATCATGATCGACTACCTGCAACTGATGCAGATTCCAGGTTCCAGTGGCGACAACCGGACCAATGAGATTTCCGAGATCTCCCGTTCCTTGAAGGCTCTGGCCAAGGAATTCAACTGCCCGGTGGTGGCGCTGTCACAGCTCAACCGTTCCCTGGAGCAGCGACCGAACAAACGCCCGATCAACTCCGACCTCCGGGAATCCGGAGCGATCGAGCAGGATGCTGACGTGATCATGTTCGTGTACCGGGACGAGGTGTATCACCCGGAAACCGAGCACAAAGGCATCGCCGAGATCATCATCGGCAAGCAGCGGAACGGCCCGATCGGTACGTCACGACTGGCGTTCATCGGTAAGTACACCCGCTTCGAAAACCTGGCGCCGGGCAGCTACAACTTCGACGACGAGTAACAACCTGTGGGAGCGAGCTTGCTCGCGATGGTGGTGGATCAGTCAACGTCAATGTCGACTGACACACCGCTATCGCGAGCAAGCTCGCTCCCACATAATTTCCGACCATAGCGGTCGGAATTGGTTATTTTTTGTGCTATATTCCGCGCCCGCGATTTTTCATCTCAACACCGGTCATCGTCATGCAAACAGCCAAGCCGTTATTTGACTATCCCAAGTACTGGGCCGAATGTTTCGGTCCAGCGCCATTCCTGCCGATGAGCAGGGAGGAGATGGATCAGCTTGGCTGGGATTCATGCGACATCATCATCGTCACCGGTGATGCGTACGTTGACCATCCGTCGTTCGGCATGGCAATCATCGGCCGGCTGCTGGAGTCGCAAGGCTTCCGCGTCGGGATCATTGCCCAGCCAAACTGGCAGTCCAAAGACGACTTCATGAAGCTCGGCGAGCCGAACCTGTTTTTCGGCGTCGCGGCCGGCAACATGGATTCGATGATCAACCGCTACACCGCCGACAAAAAAATCCGCTCCGATGACGCCTACACCCCCGGTGGCCTGGCGGGCAAACGTCCGGACCGCGCGAGCCTGGTTTACAGCCAGCGTTGCAAGGAAGCCTACAAGAACGTGCCGATCGTTCTCGGTGGCATCGAAGCTTCCCTGCGCCGCATCGCCCACTACGATTACTGGCAGGACCGGGTTCGCAACTCGATCCTGATCGACGCCAGCGCCGACATCCTGCTCTACGGCAACGCCGAGCGTGCAATTGTCGAAGTCGCCCAGCGTCTGTCCTACGGTCACAAGATCGAAGACATTACCGACGTGCGCGGTACCGCGTTCATTCGTCGCGATACGCCGAAAGACTGGTACGAAGTCGATTCCACGCGCATCGACCGTCCGGGCAAGGTCGACAAGATCATCAACCCGTACGTCAACACCCAGGACACCCAGGCCTGCGCCATCGAGCAGGAAAAGGGTGCGACTTTTTCAAGTGCAGAAGACCCGAGCGAAGCCAAGGTCGTGCAGATTCTGGCCAGTCCGAAGATGACTCGCGACAAGACCGTGATTCGTCTGCCTTCAGTTGAGAAAGTCCGCGGTGATGCGGTTCTTTATGCTCACGCCAACCGCGTGCTTCACCTGGAAACCAACCCGGGCAACGCCCGTGCGCTGGTACAGAAGCACGGCGAAGTCGACGTCTGGTTCAACCCGCCTCCAATTCCGATGACCACTGAAGAAATGGACTACGTGTTCGGCATGCCCTATGCGCGTGTTCCGCACCCGGCGTACGGCAAGGAAAAAATCCCTGCCTACGACATGATCCGCTTCTCGGTGAACATCATGCGTGGCTGCTTCGGTGGCTGCACCTTCTGCTCGATCACCGAGCACGAAGGCCGGATCATCCAGAACCGTTCCGAAGAGTCGATCATTCGCGAAATCGAAGAGATCCGCGACAAGGTCCCCGGCTTCACCGGCGTCATTTCCGACCTCGGCGGCCCGACCGCGAACATGTACCGCATCGCCTGCAAGACCCCGGAAATCGAATCCGCGTGCCGCAAGCCTTCGTGCGTGTTCCCGGGCATTTGCCCGAACCTGAACACCGATCACTCGTCGCTGATTCAGCTGTATCGCAGCGCCCGAGCCTTGCCGGGTGTGAAGAAGATCCTGATCGCTTCCGGTCTGCGCTACGACCTCGCGGTCGAGTCGCCGGAATACGTCAAAGAACTGGTGACCCACCACGTCGGTGGTTACCTGAAGATCGCCCCGGAGCACACCGAGGAAGGTCCGCTCAATCAGATGATGAAACCGGGCATCGGCAGCTATGACAAGTTCAAGCGCATGTTCGAGAAGTACTCCAAGGAAGCCGGGAAAGAGCAGTACCTGATTCCGTACTTCATCGCCGCTCACCCGGGCACCACCGACGAAGACATGATGAACCTGGCCCTGTGGCTCAAGGGCAACGGCTTCCGTGCCGACCAGGTGCAAGCGTTCTACCCGTCGCCAATGGCCACCGCTACGGCGATGTACCACTCGGGCAAGAACCCGCTGCGCAAAGTCACTTACAAGAGTGACGCCGTGACCATCGTCAAGAGCGAAGAGCAGCGTCGTCTGCACAAGGCGTTCTTGCGTTATCACGACCCCAAAGGCTGGCCGATGCTGCGTGAAGCGCTGACCCGCATGGGCCGCGCCGACCTGATCGGGCCGGGTAAGAATCAGTTGATCCCGCTGCACCAGCCGGCGACCGACAGCTACCAGAGCGCCCGTCGCAAGAACTCGACGCCGGCCGGCAGCCATAAAGTGGCCGGGGAAAAGATCACCAAGATCCTGACCCAGCACACTGGCTTGCCACCGCGCGCCAGCGATGGCGGCAACCCGTGGGACAAGCGTGAACAGGCCAAGGCAGCGGCGTTCGCCCGCAACCAGCAGGCAGCCAAGGATCGCAAGGATGCGGCCAAAGGCAAAGGACCGAAGCCTGCGCGCAAGCCGGTTGTACCGCGCTAAGGCTCGCTTGAACTGAACAGAACGCCAACCTTCGGGTTGGCGTTTTGCGTTTCTGCGCCACGGAATCAGGGGCGCCGGGTCGGAAGCTGGGTTGGGGCAACCGGCCTCTTCGCGGGCAAGCCCGCTCCCACAGTGTTTGTATGTCGTATCCAAATCCAGCGTACACAGCAGATTCCCTGTGGGAGCGGGCTTGCTCGCGAAGAGGCCGGTACAGCCGCAGCACATTCTGGCTGACAACCCACCGGCCGCAACATTTCCGTGCATCTCCCCCTAACCAAATTCCCGCATCGCCCGATTTTGGTGCTGTACTGCCTCAAGCAACCGGAGAAAGCGCCAGCGCTGCTGGATGGCATAAGTCTTGCGCGCTTTCGATAACGCTTAAGGCTCGCAGGAGGCACGCCGTGTCGATTCATGTCGCATTGCACCACGTCACGCATTACCGCTACGACCGCGCCGTCGAGCTCGGTCCACAGATCGTTCGCCTGCGCCCGGCGGCCCACAGTCGCACGCGGATACTGTCCTACGCGCTGAAAGTGTCGCCCGAGCAGCACTTCATCAACTGGCAGCAAGACCCCCAGGGCAATTACCTGGCGCGGTTGGTGTTCCCGGAAAAAACCGATGAGCTGCGGATCGAAGTCGATCTGCTGGCAGAGATGGCGGTCTTCAATCCGTTCGACTTCTTCCTTGAACCCTACGCGGAAAAGATTCCGTTCGCCTACGCCGCGGATGAGCGCAAAGAGCTGGCGCCGTACCTGGAAACCTTGCCCCTGACGCCGAAATTCAAGGCGTACCTGGATGGCATCGACCGCACGCCACTGCCTAGCGTCGATTTCCTCGTCGCACTCAACCAGCGTCTGAGCGAAGACATTGGCTACCTGATCCGCATGGAGCCAGGTGTGCAAACGCCCGAACACACCTTGGAACATGCCTCCGGTTCCTGCCGCGACTCTGCGTGGTTACTCGTGCAGCTGTTGCGCAACCTCGGTCTGGCGGCGCGTTTCGTCTCCGGCTACCTGATTCAACTGACCGCCGACGTCAAAAGCCTCGACGGCCCGTCGGGCACTGACGTGGACTTCACCGACCTGCACGCCTGGTGTGAGGTCTATTTGCCCGGTGCCGGCTGGATCGGCCTGGACGCGACGTCAGGGCTGTTTGCCGGTGAAGGACACATTCCGTTGGCCTGTAGTCCCGATCCGGGCTCTGCGGCACCGATCAGTGGCTTGGTTGAACCGTGCGAGTGCGAATTCACCCACGAAATGTCGGTGGAGCGGATTTGGGAAGCACCGCGGGTGACAAAGCCCTACAGCGAAGATCAATGGCTGGCGATCCAGGCGTTGGGTCGGCAGATCGATGCTGACCTGTTGGAGGGTGACGTACGCCTGACCATGGGCGGCGAACCGACGTTTGTGTCCATCGATGATCCGGACGGCGCCGAGTGGAACACTGCTGCGCTCGGGCCGGACAAGCGGCGTCTGTCCGCCGAACTGTTCCAGCGCATGCGCAAGCACTACGCCCCCAATGGTCTGGTGCATTTCGGTCAAGGCAAGTGGTACCCCGGCGAGCAATTGCCGCGCTGGTCGCTGAACTGTTACTGGCGCCGCGACGATGTACCGATCTGGCACAACAGCGCGCTGATTGCTGATGAGCAGGAAGACTACGGTGCCAATGGAGAGTTGGCCGGACGCTTTCTGGCGAGTGTCGCCGAACGCCTGAAAATTCCGACACGTTTTGTATTTCCGGCCTACGAAGACAATTTCTATTACCTCTGGCGCGAAGGCACTTTGCCGCAGAACGTCAGCGCCGAAGACTCGCGTCTTGAAGAGCCTCTGGAGCGTGCACGCCTGCGCAAAGTCTTCAGCCAGGGGCTGGACAAAGTCATCGGCCAGGTCCTGCCGCTGGCGCGCACCGCCAAGGGTGATCAGTGGCAAAGCGGACGCTGGTATCTGCGCGACGAGCATTGCCGACTGGTGCCAGGGGACTCGCCGCTGGGCTACCGCTTGCCGCTTGGCTCGCAGCCTTGGGTGAAAGCGGCGGAGTACCCGTTTATTCATCCTGTGGACCCGAATCAGGATTTCCCCGCACTGCCCGACACTGCACAACTTCAGAGCCAAGGCGAGCCTGCGGTTGCTGATGAACGCACGCCGAAGCTCGATGAATCCGCCGACTGGCTGACCCGCACGGCGTTCTGTGCGGAGGCGCGAGAAGGGCGGTTGTACCTGTTCATGCCGCCGCTGGAGCGGGTCGAGGATTATCTGGAACTGGTCAGCGCCATCGAAGCCACCGCCGAGGAATTGCATTGCCCGGTGTTGCTGGAAGGCTATGAGCCGCCGAGCGATCCGCGCCTGAGCAACTTCCGCATCACGCCCGATCCGGGAGTGATCGAGGTCAATGTGCAACCGTCCGCCACGTGGGATGAGTTGGTCGAACGCACCGAGTTTCTTTACGAAGAGGCACGCCAGACCCGACTGACGACCGAGAAATTCATGATCGACGGCCGGCACACCGGCACCGGCGGCGGTAACCATTTCGTACTGGGTGGCGCGACACCGGCTGACTCACCGTTTCTGCGCCGTCCCGATCTGCTGCGCAGCCTGATCAGCTACTGGCATAACCACCCGTCCTTGTCCTACCTGTTTTCCGGATTATTCATCGGCCCGACGTCTCAGGCGCCACGGGTTGATGAGGCGCGCAATGATGCGTTGTATGAACTGGAAATCGCCTTCGCCCAGATGCCTGAACCGGGTGAGGAGTGCGCGCCGTGGCTGGTGGATCGGCTGCTGCGTAACTTGCTGATCGACGTGACCGGCAACACGCACCGTGCCGAGTTCTGCATAGACAAGCTTTATTCACCGGATGGCGCGACGGGGCGTCTGGGGTTGCTTGAATTGCGCGCCTTTGAAATGCCGCCCCATGCGCGCATGAGTCTCGCGCAGCAGTTGTTGTTGCGGGCGTTGGTGGCGCGGTTCTGGCGCGAGCCCTATGCACCGCCGAAGCTGGCGCGCTGGGGCACCGAACTACACGACCGGTTCCTGTTGCCGCACTTTATCGAACAGGATTTCGCCGACGTCATCGTGGACCTCAATGCCGCCGGTTATCCCGTGCGCGCAGAGTGGTTTGCGGCGCATCTGGAGTTCCGTTTTCCCAAGGTCGGCGATTACGCCGTCAGCGGGATCGAGCTGGAATTACGTCAGGCGCTGGAGCCCTGGCATGTGCTGGGCGAAGAGGGCGCGGTCGGCGGCACGGTGCGTTATGTGGATTCGTCGCTGGAACGCTTGCAGGTCAAACTCACGGGCCTGCCGCCGCAGCGTTATCTTCTGACCTGCAATGGCATCCCGGTGCCATTGCAACCCACCGGGCGGGTCGGCGAGTTTGTCGCTGGTGTGCGCTTCCGCGCCTGGCAACCGGCCAACTGCCTGCAGCCGACCATCCCGGTCCACGCGCCGCTGGTGTTCGACCTGCTCGACACCTGGATGCAGCGCTCGCTGGGTGGCTGCCAGTACCACGTCGCCCATTCGGGAGGGCGCAACTACGACAGCTTGCCGGTGAACGCCAATGAGGCGGAGAGCCGGCGGATGGCGCGTTTCTTCCGCATCGGACATACGCCAGGGAAACTTCCTATACCCAATATGGAAATTAACGACGAGCTACCGATGACTCTCGATTTACGACGTTTCTAAACCGTACGCGACGCTCGGATTTTTCGTATATCCGGGCGTCATGAGCCTGCGTTAGTCTGACCGTTCTTTGCTGTCTGCCGAGCTTTCCATGCCTGACCTGCTTGACCGCTACCCGCTGACGGCGGGCACTTATCACGAACTGCTCGACGACAGCGGCGCGGTGCGCCCGCACTGGCGTCGGTTGTTCGACCAATTACAGCGCAGCACACCAACGCAATTGGTGCAGCGTCAGGCGCTGCTGACTCGGCAGATCCAGGAAAACGGCGTGACTTACAACGTCTACGCCGACCCTAAGGGGGCCGATCGGCCGTGGGAGCTCGATCTGTTGCCGCACGTGATTGCTGCGGATGAATGGCAGCAGTTATCAGCCGGGATCGCCCAGCGGGCACGCTTGCTCAATGCTGTGCTGGCAGATTTGTACGGCCCGCAACGGTTGATTGCTGAGGGTCTGCTGCCTGCTGAGCTGGTCTTCGGCCACAACAACTTCCTCTGGCCCTGTCAGGGCATCACGCCGCCCGACGGGGCTTTTCTGCATCTGTACGCCGTGGATCTGGCGCGTACACCCGACGGTCGCTGGTGGGTCACGGCGGATCGGACGCAAGCACCGTCCGGCGCCGGTTATGCGCTGGAAAACCGCACCATCGTGTCCCGGGCCTTTCCCGAGTTGTACCGCGATTTGAAAGTGCAGCACCTGGCCGGGTTCTTCCGCACGCTTCAGGAAACCCTGGCCCGTCAGGCGCCGAGTGATGACGAAGCGCCGCTGATCGTGCTGCTGACACCGGGACGTTTCAACGAAAGCTATTTCGAGCACCTCTATCTGGCGCGTCAGCTCGGTTACCCACTGGTAGAGGGCGGCGACCTGACCGTCCGGGATGCCACGGTTTACCTGAAAACCTTGAGCGGACTGCGTCGGGTCCACGCGATCATGCGGCGGCTCGACGATGACTTCTGCGATCCGCTGGAGCTGCGCACTGACTCGGCCCTTGGCGTGCCGGGATTGCTGGAAGCGGTACGCCGAGGGCGAGTGCTGGTGGCCAACGCCCTCGGCAGCGGCGTGCTGGAGTCGCCGGGATTGTTGGGCTTCCTGCCGAAGATCAATCAATTCCTGTTCGGCGAAGAACTGATTCTGCCCTCCATCGCGACCTGGTGGTGCGGTGAAGCACCGGTGCTGGCTCAGGCCCTGGAAAAATTGCCGGAGTTGTTGATCAAACCGGCTTTCCCGTCACAGAGCTTTACTCCGGTATTTGGTCGCGATTTGAGTGAAAAACAGCGTCAGGAACTGGCTGAGCGCATGCAGGCCCGGCCTTACGCCTATGTCGCACAAGAATTGGCTCAACTCTCTCAAGCCCCGATCTGGCAGGCTGAAGACGGTCATCTGCAACCTCGGGCTATCGGCATGCGCGTGTACGCAGTGGCCAGTCGTGAGGGTTATCGGGTTCTGCCCGGCGGCCTTACCCGGGTCGCCGCCGAGGCTGACGCCGAAGTGGTGTCGATGCAGCGCGGTGGCGCGAGCAAAGACACCTGGGTGCTGGGCGATCGCCCGCCGAGCGGTGAGCAATGGAAAACCCAGCGTACGATCGGTGTGCACGATCTGGTAAGACGGGATCCGTACCTGCCGTCGCGGGTGGTGGAAAACCTGTTCTGGTTCGGCCGTTATTGCGAACGCTGTGATGACAGCGCGCGGTTGCTGCGAATCATGCTGGCGCGTTATGTCGATGGCGATGACCCGCAAGCCCTTGAGGCAGCGGTCGATCTGGGCGAACGGTTGATGTTGTTACCCGATGAAGGCGAGTTGCCGGAGCGTTTGCTGGCGGCACTGCTCGGCGACGACTGGTCGTTCAGCCTGCGCTCCAACCTGCAGCGTTTGCAGTGGGCGGCCTCGCAGGTGCGCGGCAAGCTCTCGCGGGAAAACTGGCAAGCGCTGGTGGAGCTGCAGCGCGAGGCCTTGGAGCTGGAAGCCGAAGAGCCGGATTTCGGCGAATTGCTGGATTTCCTCAACCGTCTGGTGATGTCCCTGGCGGCATTATCCGGCTTCGCCCTCGACGACATGACCCGGGACGAAGGCTGGCGCTTCCTGATGATCGGCCGCCGGATCGAACGCCTGCAATTTCTCAGCGCCAGCCTGGCGGCATTTCTGCGCGGGGCCGTTGCTTTCGATCAGGCCGGACTGGAATGGCTGCTGGAACTGGGCAACAGCAGCATCACTTACCGATCGCGGTATCTGGCAGTGGCGCAATTGATTCCGGTGCTTGACCTGTTGCTGCTCGACGAGCAGAACCCCCACGCCGTGCTGTTTCAGTTGAAATTGGTGACTCGAACCTTGAAACGCTTGAATGACGACTTCGGCGTGCCTCGCGAAGCGGGGTTGCCGCAGTTGGTGGAACGCTTGGCACGGTTCGATCTGGGATGCCTGGAGAACCCGCTGTTCGGCGCAGCCAGCGTTCGGGCGGCCATTGAGGGGCTGGCCGATCTGTTGCAAGAGATCGCCGACGCCAGCGGGCAAGTGTCGGATCGTCTGGCCTTGCGCCATTTCGCCCATGTCGATGACGTCAGCCAGCGCACGGTGTCCGTCTGATGAGCGCCCATTACCAGATTCTCCACGACACCCATTATCACTACGACAGCCCGGTGTCCCTGGCTCAGCAGCTCGCGCACCTGTGGCCGCGTGCATGTGCCTGGCAGCGCTGCACCGAGCAGCAATTGCAGATCAGCCCCGACCCGACGACCCGCCGCGATGAACTGGATGTGTTCGGTAATCCGTTGACCCGGTTGGCGTTCGAGCGGCCGCATGATGAATTGCTGGTCAATGCCCGGCTCACCGTCGAAGTGCTGGCCCGGCCTGCACTGGATTTCAATCAATCCCCTGCGTGGGAAGAAACCTGTAACGCGCTGACTTACAGCAGTCAGCCGCTTTCCCCCGAATTGCTGGAAGCGTGTCGTTACCGGTTCGAATCACCCTACGTGCATTTGAAGCGCAACTTCGTCGAGTTTTCCGAAAGCTGTTTTCCATCGGGTCGTCCGCTGCTGTTGGGTGTTCAGGCGCTGATGGAGAAGATCTTCAGCGAATTCACCTTCGACGCCGAGGCGACCCAAGTGGCGACGCCGCTCGTGGAAGTGCTGGAGCGCCGGCGCGGTGTTTGTCAGGACTTCGCTCACCTGATGCTCGCCTGCGTACGCTCCCGTGGGTTGGCGGCGCGGTACATCAGTGGCTACCTGCTGACCCAGCCACCACCGGGCCAGCCGCGACTGATCGGCGCCGATGCATCCCATGCCTGGGTTTCAGTGTTTTGCCCGGTGCTCGGTTGGGTGGATTTCGACCCGACCAACAAAGTCCAGCCGGCGCTGGAACACATCACCTTGGCCTGGGGCCGGGATTTTTCCGATGTATCGCCGTTGCGCGGGGTGATTTTGGGTGGTGGCAGTCATGATCCCGAAGTCCGCGTCACAGTGATGCCACTGGAGTAATGAAAATCCAATGTGGGTAGTGTGCAGTGCTTTCTGGAGGGGTATTTCAGATTGGCCTGTGAGGGTCAGCAACATCGTTGCTGACCCTGGACACAGATCCGGTGGGCCTGATCAGATCATCGGGCCCTGAGGGTCTCAGGCGTCGGGCGCCTGATCTTTCGGTGCTTCAACAGCGTCTTCTGCGGCCACTTCACCTTCTGCATCCGGGTTCAGTGCGGCGGCTTCTTCTTCAGCTGTAGCTTTCTTGCGCTGAAGCTTTTCCTCTTTCTTCTGCTCCTTGGCCAAGTCTCTCTGACGTTTGGCGAAGGAATAATTGGGTTTAGCCATGGGCGATCCTCTGGGGTCGAAGGTGAGGTTGAGCGGCGCGTATTCTGCCCTGTATCGATGCCCAGCCGTTAGCTGGGTTTTTGCTCGATCCACTTTGGCACCACTGTCGGCTGCCAGGCATCCAGTTCATCAAGCAGGTTTTGCGGCGATTCGCTCACTTGCAGCATGTCACGGTGCGGTTCGCGAACGAAGCCTTCGCCGACGATATGATCGAGAAAAGACGTCAATTTGCTGTAGAAACCGTTCACTTCCAGCAGCCCCAGCGGTTTGCCGTGGTAGCCGAGCTGGCCCCAGGTCCAGACTTCGAACAGTTCTTCCAGTGTACCCAGGCCGCCGGGCAGCGCGATAAAGGCGTCACTGAGCTCGGCCATCCGCGCCTTGCGCGCATGCATGCCGTCGACCACTTCCAGACGAGTCAGGCCGCTGTGACCGATTTCTTTGTCTTTGAGGCTTTGCGGGATGATCCCGATCACTTCACCACCGGCCGCCAGCGCAGCATCGGCGACGATGCCCATCAGCCCGACGGCGCCGCCGCCATAGACCAGAGTCAGCTTACGCTCGGCCAATGCTCGCCCCAAGGCGACAGCCGCTTCACGATAAGCCGGGTTGGTACCAGTGCTGGCACCGCAAAATACACAAACGGACGCTAAAGACATGCCTTACTCCATGGTCAGGATGGCCACAGAGTAAAGGCAGGCGTGCGGCGTTCCAAGGTCTACACTTCGCGTTCAGGTGTTTCACAGGTTCCGCTGGCGCCACAGGCGTAGGCGGCGAGCAGACTGCGCAACAGGCTGTTAAGGGACATGACTGACGCTCCAGATGGGTGAGGACGACCTGATGATAGGGCCGCCCCAGACGTCTGGCTGGTAGATTGTTTCGATAGGTGTCATAGCCCGAAAGTTGTATACAATTTTTGATTCAGGTCATAGGAACTTGCGAAGTTTTCAGGCAGTCTTCTGTCCATTCGCACTTTTGTTAACCCTGCCTTGGAGATTCACCATGTTTGCCAAACTTGTTGCAGTATCCCTGCTGACACTGGCCAGCAGCCAATTGATGGCTGCCGAGTGCAAGGTCACTGTCGACTCGACTGACCAGATGTCCTTCGATACCAAGGAAATCAGCATCGACAAGAGCTGCAAGACGTTCACCGTGGAGCTGAAACACTCCGGCAACCTGCCGAAAAACGTCATGGGTCATAACTGGGTGCTGAGCAAAACAGCTGATATGCAGCCAATTGCTACCGATGGTCTGAGTGCAGGTATCGAGAAGAACTACCTGAAAGAAGGTGATGCCCGCATTATCGCGCATACCAAAATCATTGGTGCTGGCGAAACGGATTCGGTGACCTTCGACATCTCGAAACTGGCTGCTGGCGAAAGCTACGGCTTCTTCTGCTCGTTCCCTGGCCACATCTCGATGATGAAAGGCGCTGTTGTCCTGAAGTAATCGAATCGAGCTCGTAAAAAAAGCGTCCACATGGGACGCTTTTTTTGTTTATTTATTGGCCAACGCAAATCCGTCAACGCCAATCCCTGTAGGAGCTGTCGAGTGAAACGAGGCTGCGATCTTTTGACTTTGATTTTTAAGATCAAGATCAAAAGATCGCAGCCTCGTTTCACTCGACAGCTCCTACAGGCTCCTTCAGGCGCCCATGGGGGTGAAATCAAGGCGCAAACGGCATCACTCGCTTGTGATGAGTTTTTTTATACGTGTCACAAATGATCTTGAACGCTTCCTCACGCACCGGCTCACCGTGCAAAAACGCGTCGATCTCGGCATAGGTCACGCCGTGGGACGCTTCGTCCGGTTTGCCGGGCGACAGGTCTTCAAGGTCGGCCGTCGGGACTTTTTCCACCAGTGATTCCGGAGCGCCGAAGCTGCGGGCGATGTTCCGGACCTGGTTTTTCACCAGGCCGCTCAGCGGCGCCAGGTCGCAAGCGCCGTCACCGAACTTGGTGAAGAAACCCATCACCGCTTCCGCCGCGTGGTCAGTGCCGATCACCAGGCCGTGGGCTGCGCCGGCGATGGTGTATTGGGCAACCATGCGCATCCGCGCCTTGGTGTTGCCGAGCACGAAATCCACCGAGACGGCATGCTTGCCTTCAAAGGCGGCTACTTCACTGGCCAGGGCTTTGACCGCCGGGCCGATGTTCACGGTGTGGCGCTCGTCCGGGGCGATGAAATCCACCGAGGCCTGGGCATCGTGTTCGTCGAACTGGGTTTCGTACGGCAAGCGCACGGCGATGAACTTATAGCTGTTGTCGCCTGTGCGGGTGCGCAGTTCGCGCATCGCACGCTGGGCCAGCAGGCCGGCGGTCAGGGAATCGACGCCGCCACTGATGCCGAGCACCAGGGTCTTGAGCCCGGAATTGACCAGGCAGTCCTGGATGAAGGTAATCCGCCGGGCGACTTCAGCCTCGAGGGCGGCCTGGTCGGCGAACGGCGGCTGGACCTTGAGCTGTTCAGCAATCTCACGCTGTTCGGCTTGCATGAATTCACTCCTTGCTTGATGTGCTTGATGTGCTTGATGTGCTGGAAAGGGCGGCAGGTACTTTGAAAACGTGTCGCAAATAGGCGACAAAATTCGGGTCTTTGCAGTGAGTCTTGCCAGGCTCATCGGAAATCTTTGCCACGGGCTGGCCGTTGCAGGCGGCCATTTTAAGCACGATGCTCATCGGTTCAACACCCGGGATATCGCACGTCAGGTTGGTGCCGATGCCAAAGCTGACATTGATCCGACCGCGCAACGCCCGGAATATTTCCAGAGACTTGGGCAGCGTCAGGCTGTCGGAGAACACCAGCGTCTTGCTCATCGGGTCGATGCCGAGCTTGTGGTAGTGGGCGATGGCTTTTTCCGCCCAGAGCACCGGATCACCGGAATCATGGCGCAGGCCGTCAAACAGCTTGGCGAAGTACAGGTCGAAATCGTTGAGAAAGGCATCCGTGGTGATGCAGTCGGTGAGGGCAATCCCCAACAGGCCGCGGTACTCACGGACCCAGCAATCGAGGGCGGCAATCTGACTGTCGATCAGCCGGGGGCCGAGTTGCTGATGGGCCATGATCCATTCGTGGGCCATGGTGCCCAACGGCTTCATGTCCAGCTCCCGTGAAAGGTGCACGTTGCTGGTGCCGACAAAACGACCGGGGAAATCGTGCTTGAGCACGTTCACCACTTCTTCCTGCACGCGGTACGAGAAACGACGACGAGTGCCGAAATCGGCGACCTGCAATTCGGACAATTCCTCCGCGCTGGCGTTGGCGGTGAGCCAGTCGAACTTGCGGTAGAGCTGCTCACGCGCCTGTTCCAGGACGACTTCACGGTAGCGATACCGGTTGCGCACTTCGCTGACGATGGACAGCAGCGGCACTTCGAACAGGATTACGTGCAGCCATGGCCCGCGCAGGCGGATGAACAGTTCGCCGTTTTCGATACCGGTGTGGACGTAGCGCAGATTGAAGCGGAACAACCCGAGAAAGCGCAGGAAGTCCGGTTTCATGAAGCTGATGCGCTCCATGAAACTCAACTGGTCCGCGCTCAGGCTCAATTCGGCAAGGCGCTCGATCTGGAAACGGATTTCCGCGAGGTACGGGCGCAAATCTTCACTGTTACGGCAACGAAACTCCCATTCGACTTCCACGTTCGGGTAGTTGTGCAGCACCGCCTGCATCATCGTCAGTTTGTAGAAGTCGGTGTCGAGCAGGTTCTGCACGATGCGATCGCCAAACACGCTCTCGCTCATAACGGGGTTCTCCAGGCTGGCCGCGGCCCGTGGCAGCGACGTTGCAGCTGTTTCAATGAATGGGGCTAGTGGCGCATATCAACGGCAGGTATTGCCAGCGATTTTTTAAACCGCCACGGTTTACTGTGGGAGCGAGCCTGCTCGCGAAAGCGGTCTTTCAGTCACATCTATGTTGAATGTGCCGCCGTCTTCGCGAGCAGGCTCGCTCCCACAGGTATTGTGGTGTAACCCTAAATTTGCGGTATCTCCGGGCTATCAATCTGCTCCAGCATCCACTTCACAAAATCCCGCACTTTCGGCACCTCCGCCGAATGCTCCGGATACGCCAGGTAATAGGCATCGGTGCTGGGCTGCGCGTGCTGCCAAGGTATGACCAGTTTGCCGTCGGCCAATTCCTCTTCCACCAGAAACCGTGGCAACAGCGCCACTCCGCAGCCGACCTGGGCTGCGCGGATGCACATGTAAAAGGTTTCAAAACGCGGGCCGTGGTAGCTGTGTTCGGTGTGGTAGCCCTGACTGTCGAACCAGTCGTGCCAGGCCTGGGGCCGGGAGGCGTTTTGCAGCAGGACCAGGTCGGTGAGTTGCGTAGGATCGGTGAACGGCGTGTCCGGCAGGCTGCCCGGTGCGCAGACCGGCACCAGCTCTTCGCCGAACAGCTTCAGGCATTCAGTGCCGGGTCGTGAGCCCTGGCCGAAATAAAACGCCAGGTCGCTGCGACCCTGCAACAGATCGTCGGCTTCCTGTTCGCTGCACAGGTCCAGATGGATCGAGGGATGGCGCAGACGCCAGCCTTTCAAGCGTGGCACTAGCCAGCGCGCGCCGAAGGTCGGAGGCGTCGAGACGCGCAGGACTTCGGTTTCACCGCCGTAGGAGCGCAGGTAGTGGGTCGACATCTCGACCTGCGTGAGGATTTTTCGTACCTCCACCAGGTACAAATCACCGGCCGGAGTCATTTGCAGGCGTCGACGCACCCGGCGGAACAGCAGGTGCTGCAATAATTCTTCGAGTTGCGCGACCTGTTTGCTGACAGCGCTCTGGGTCAGGTTCAGCTCTTCCGCCGCCCGGGTGAAGCTCAAATGCCGGGTTACGGCCTCAAAACACTGCAGCGCGGTGATCGACGGCAAGTAGCGTTTATTCAGCATGGGTTGTCCTTTTTCTTGTTTCTTTCTTACCAGCAATTCGCAGCATGAATAAACGGAATGATATCTCTCTTAAAGGTCGTTTGTTGGGTAACGTCGGGAGCGCTAAAACTACAGGCCTCACCAGCCGAATTAATCCGGCTGCACGTTTTCTGTTTTTCGCTTGAGGAGTGACCCATGGTTGCCGCATTGCTTGATCGTCTTGGTGTGAACCCGGCCCTGTACCAGAACGGCAAAGTGCCGGTGCATTCGCCGATCGATGGCAGCCAGATCGCCGCCGTGAACTGGGAAGGCGCCGCTGAAGTCGAGCAGCACATCAGTCGTGCAGATCATGCGTTCGAATTGTGGCGCAAGGTTCCGGCCCCGCGCCGTGGCGAACTGGTTCGCCAACTGGGCGATATCCTGCGCGAATACAAGGCCGACCTCGGCGAGCTGGTGTCCTGGGAGGCCGGCAAGATCACTCAGGAAGGTCTGGGTGAAGTTCAGGAAATGATCGACATCTGCGATTTCGCCGTCGGCCTGTCCCGTCAGCTGTACGGTTTGACCATCGCTTCCGAGCGTCCTGGCCACCACATGCGCGAAACCTGGCACCCGCTGGGCGTCGTTGGCGTCATCAGTGCGTTCAACTTCCCGGTTGCGGTCTGGGCCTGGAACACTGCGCTGGCGCTGGTTTGTGGTAACCCGGTGATCTGGAAACCGTCGGAGAAAACCCCGCTGACCGCCCTGGCCTGCCAGGCGCTGTTCGACCGCGTACTGAAGAACTTCAGCGACGCGCCGCCGCACCTGAGCCAAGTCATCATCGGCGGTCGCGATGCCGGCGAAGCCTTGGTCGATGACCCGCGTGTCGCGCTGATCAGCGCCACCGGCAGCACCCGCATGGGCCGCGAAGTGGCACCGAAAATCGCCGCACGTTTCGCTCGCAGCATTCTGGAACTGGGCGGTAACAACGCAATGATCCTCGGCCCAAGCGCCGACCTGGACATGGCCGTACGAGCCATCCTGTTCAGCGCCGTCGGCACTGCCGGTCAGCGTTGCACTACATTGCGTCGCTTGATTGCCCATGAATCGGTGAAAGAAGAAATCGTCACCCGCCTGAAAGCCGCGTACTCCAAAGTGCGCATCGGCAATCCGCTGGAAGGCAACCTGATCGGTCCACTGATCGACAAACACAGTTTCGAAAACATGCAGGACGCGCTTGAGCAGGCCTTGAGCGAAGGTGGCCGGGTGTTCGGCGGCAAGCGCCAACTGGAAGACAAATTCCCTAACGCGTATTACGTCTCGCCGGCCATCGTTGAAATGCCGGAACAGAGCGATGTGGTTTGCCACGAAACCTTCGCGCCGATTCTGTACGTGGTCGGTTACAAGGATTTTGACGAGGCGCTGCGCCTGAACAACGCTGTGCCACAAGGCTTGTCGTCGTGCATTTTCACCACTGACGTGCGTGAAGCCGAGCAGTTCATGTCGGCGGTGGGCAGTGACTGCGGCATCGCCAACGTCAACATCGGCCCGAGCGGCGCGGAAATCGGCGGGGCGTTTGGCGGTGAGAAAGAAACGGGCGGCGGTCGTGAATCCGGTTCCGATGCATGGCGCGGCTACATGCGCCGTCAGACGAATACCGTGAACTATTCGCTGGAGTTGCCGTTGGCTCAGGGCATTACGTTCGACTAAATCGCAAGTAGTGCAGTGATTCCCTCTGTGGGAGCGAGCCTGCTCGCGAATGCGGTCTGGCAGTCACATCAATGTTAGATGTGTCGCCGTCTTCGCGAGCAGGCTCGCTCCCACATTGGAATGTGTGTGTTGGTTAGGTTTCTGTTGGAGTCTGGCAATGCCGTTACGCGAAGAGTGTCTGTGGGAAAAACTGACGCCGCAAAGGCCTGACAACGCGGCGCTCAAGGGCGAAGTAAAGGTCGATGTCTGCGTCATCGGTGCCGGTTTCACCGGTCTGTCGGCGGCGGTGCATCTGCTGGAAAAAGGCAAAAGCGTCTGTGTACTGGAAGCCCATCGCGCCGGTCATGGCGGATCGGGGCGCAACGTCGGGCTGGTCAATGCCGGGATGTGGATTCCACCGGACGAGATCGAAGCCGGTTTTGGCGAGGCGGTCGGCAGTCAGCTTAATCGCATGCTCGGTGCGGCACCGTCCCTGGTGTTCAGCCTTGTGGATAAGTACAACATCGATTGCCAGTTACGCCGTGAAGGCACGCTGCACATGGCGCACAACGCCCGTGGCGAAGCGGACTTGCGCAGTCGTGAAGAACAATGGAAACGTCGCGGCGCGCCGGTGGAGCTGCTGACCGGTCAAGCCTGCGAACAAGCGACGGGCACCAAAAAGATTGCCGCTGCGCTGCTTGATCGACGTGCCGGCACAATCAACCCAATGGCTTACACGACGGGGCTGGCCAAAGCGGCCATCGGCCTCGGCGGTCAGTTGTTCGATCATTCCCCGGTGACCCGACTCGAACGTCAGGGCCAGCGCTGGTCGGTACAAACCGCTCAGGGTTCGGTGCTTGCGGAACAAGTCGTGATTGCCTCTAACGCTTACACCGAAGGTGACTGGACGGAATTGCGGCGCAACTTCTTCCCCGGTTATTACTATCAAGTGGCGTCGGTCCCGCTGACCGAAGAGGCTGCGCAGCAAATTCTCCCGGGTGGCCAGGGTTCATGGGACACCCGCCAGGTCCTCAGCAGTGTTCGTCGGGATAAGGATGGCCGTCTGCTGCTCGGCAGTCTCGGCAATGGCAATCAGAAACCGACCTGGTTTCTCAAAGCTTGGGCCGACCGGGTTCAGCAGCACTACTTTCCTTATCTCAAACCGGTGGAATGGGAGTGCACCTGGACCGGTTGCATCGCCTTCACCCCCGATCATTTGATGCGTTTGTTCGAGCCGGCGCCCGGTTTAGTGGCAGTCACCGGTTACAACGGCCGGGGCGTCACTACTGGCACCGTCGTCGGCAAAGCCTTTGCCGATTATCTGTGTAACGGAAATCCTCAAGCGCTACCGATTCCCTTCGCACCCATGCAGCCGTTGGCGGGTGTGGGATTGCGCAGCTGTCTGTACGAGGCCGGATTCTCGCTGTATCACGCAGGCCAGTGCCTGCGGATCGTTATCTGATTGTTGAAATTTGTTGCTGAAAGCGGCGCTTTTTCGCGCAGCGACTAGCCTGTAAAAGGTGCGGGTTGTAGCAGTTGCGCACCAGCAGTGTGCACTTCGGTGACGCTCGCTGTTACAGGCTGGTTGCACGTCGTTTGGCGCCGCGGTTGCAATGATGGCGCGTGCGGGTTGCGCCTTTAAAAATAAATGGTTTCACCTCCCGCGGTTTAGACGGTTGCACGCCCAATGAAAATGGGATCGAAACAGTCGAAATAACAATAAAGCAGCGACTTTTTTCAGAATAAAAAACCGATGGCACGGCCCTTGCTCTGAGCATTCAGGAAGTCGCAGTGCCAACTAAAAAAAAACCTTGGAGCACCACCTCATGTCCCAGACGTTTTACAAAAAAGGCTTTTTGGCCCTCGCAGTGGCAACTGCGTTGGGTGTTTCTGCGTTTGCACAGGCCGATGTGAAAATCGGTGTGGCGGGACCGATGACAGGCGCCAACGCGGCATTTGGCGAGCAGTACATGAAGGGTGCACAGGCTGCGGCCGATGCGGTCAACGCAGCGGGCGGCGTAAACGGGGAAAAAATCGTACTGGTCAAAGGCGATGACGCCTGCGAACCGAAACAGGCTGTGACGGTCGCCAAGGACCTGACCAACCAGAAAGTCGCTGGCGTAGTCGGTCACTTCTGCTCCTCTTCGACTATCCCGGCTTCGGAGATCTACGACGAAGCGGGCATCATCGCGATCACTCCAGGCTCCACCAACCCACAAGTTACCGAACGCGGCCTGAGCGCCATGTTCCGTATGTGCGGTCGTGACGACCAGCAAGGCATCGTCGCCGGCGACTACATCGTCGACGTGCTCAAGGGCAAGAAAGTCGTGGTCCTGCACGACAAAGACACCTACGGCCAAGGTCTGGCGGACGCCACCAAGGCACAACTGGTCAAGCGCGGCGTAACGCCAGTGTTGTACGAAGGCCTGACCCGCGGCGAGAAAGATTTCAGCGCCGTGGTGACCAAGATCCGTGCGGCCGGTGCCGACGTGGTCTACTTCGGCGGCTTGCACCCGGAAGCCGGTCCACTGGTTCGCCAACTGCGTGAACAAGGCCTCAAAGACGTCAAGTTCATGTCCGATGACGGCATCGTGACCGACGAGCTGGTGACCACCGCAGGTGGCCCGCAAAACGTTGACGGCGTGTACATGACCTTCGGCGCCGACCCGCGCCTGCTGCCGGACAGCAAGACGGTCGTGGATGAGTTCCGCAAAAAAGGCACCGAGCCTGAAGGCTACACCTTGTATGCCTACGCTTCGGTCCAGACCCTGGCAGCTGCTTTCAACGGCGCCAAGTCCAACAAGGGTGAAGACGCCGCAAAATGGCTGAAATCGCACCCGGTCAAAACCGTGATGGGCGAGAAGACCTGGGACGCCAAGGGCGACCTGAAAGTCTCCGACTACGTGGTTTACCAGTGGGACAAGGACGGCAAATACCACCAACTGGAAAAACAGAAGTGATATGAACTGCTGATCTGCCCGGTGCCTGGTGCGCCGGGCAGATCAATCAACATGTCCGTGCAGTACCTGTCTTTTCTCGTAGAGCTGCACACAACCGTGTTGCGCCGGCGGCTGAACCCCGGTCCGTTGCAACCCGCTTCTGTGCAGTCTCTCAAATGCGTGAGATTGCGTTATGGATGGTATTTTCCTGCAGCAACTGGTCAACGGCCTGACCCTCGGGTCGGTCTATGGCCTGATCGCCATCGGCTACACAATGGTCTATGGCATCATCGGCATGATCAACTTCGCCCACGGCGAGGTTTACATGATTTCCGCTTACCTCGCGGCAATCAGTCTGGCTCTGCTGGCTTACTTCGGTATTGAATCCTTCCCTCTGCTGATGCTCGGCACACTGGTCTTCACCATCGTCGTCACGGCGGTGTATGGCTGGGTCATCGAGCGCGTCGCCTACAAACCGTTGCGCAACTCCACACGACTGGCACCGCTGATCAGCGCCATCGGTATTTCGCTGATCCTGCAAAACTATGCACAGATCGCCCAGGGCGCCCGTCAACAAGGCGTACCCACACTGCTTACCGGTGCATGGCGAGTTGAAGTCGGAACCGGCTTCGTCCAGCTCACCTACACCAAGATCTTCATTCTGGTCGCCGCGTTTGTCGGGATGGGCCTGCTGACCTACGTCATCAAGTACACCAAGCTCGGCCGCATGTGCCGCGCGACCCAGCAAGACCGCAAGATGGCTTCGATCCTGGGGATCAACACCGACCGGGTGATTTCCTATGTGTTCATCATCGGTGCAGCGATGGCGGCCCTGGCCGGCGTACTGATCACCATGAACTACGGCACGTTCGACTTCTACGCAGGGTTTGTCATCGGCATCAAAGCGTTCACCGCCGCGGTACTCGGCGGGATCGGTTCGCTGCCTGGCGCCATGCTTGGCGGGATTATTCTGGGGATCTCCGAATCACTGTTCTCAGGTCTGGTGAACTCGGACTACAAAGACGTTTTCAGCTTCTCGCTGCTCGTTCTTGTTCTGGTCTTTCGGCCTCAAGGCCTGCTCGGCCGTCCTCTTGTGTCGAAGGTGTAAGCGATGTCTTCAACCACTAAAAAAACCATTGATCTCAAAAGAAGCCTGGTTGACGCGATTCTTGCCGGCCTTGTGGCCCTGATTGTGTTCGGCCCGATTGTCGGCATCGTCCTCGACGGCTACGGCTTCAACCTGCAGCCGACACGCGTGGCGTGGATTGTCGCCATCGTCATGGCCGGCCGCTTTGCCTTGAGCCTGTTCCTGCAAACCCCCAAGGGTCTGAGAATTCTTGAAGGCTTTGAAAGCACCGGCTCCGGGGTTCATGTACTGCCGCCTGATTACAAATCCCGGTTGCGCTGGATCATCCCGCTGTTGATCGTCGTTGCCGTGGTGTTCCCGTTTTTCTCCAACTCCTACCTGCTGGGTGTGGTCATCCTCGGGCTGATCTACGTACTGCTGGGTCTGGGCCTGAACATCGTGGTCGGTCTGGCCGGTCTGCTCGACCTGGGTTACGTGGCGTTCTACGCCATCGGTGCCTACGGACTGGCGCTCGGTTACCAATACCTCGGTCTGGGCTTCTGGACGGTGCTGCCGCTGGCGGCGATCACCGCTGGCCTTGCCGGTTGCATCCTCGGTTTCCCGGTGCTGCGCCTGCACGGTGACTATCTGGCGATCGTGACCCTGGGCTTCGGTGAAATCATCCGGTTGATCCTCAATAACTGGCTGTCCCTGACCGGCGGCCCGAATGGCATGGCCGCTCCATTGCCAACCTTCTTCGGCATCGAGTTCGGCAAAAGGGCGAAAGAGGGCGGGGTGCCGTTCCATGAGTTCTTCGGCATCGCCTACAACCCGGATGTGAAGTATTACTTCATCTACGCGGTGTTGTTCCTGGTGGTATTGGCTGTGCTGTACATCAAGCACCGCCTGACTCGCATGCCGGTCGGTCGCGCCTGGGAAGCCTTGCGTGAAGATGAAATCGCTTGCCGCTCCATGGGCCTGAACCATGTTTTGGTGAAGCTCTCGGCGTTCACCATCGGTGCATCGACGGCCGGGCTGGCCGGTGTGTTCTTTGCCACCTACCAAGGCTTCGTCAACCCGACCTCGTTCACCTTCTTCGAATCGGCATTGATCCTCGCCATCGTGGTACTCGGCGGCATGGGCTCGACCATCGGCGTGGTGATTGCGGCGTTCGTGCTGACCGTCGCCCCGGAACTGCTGCGGGGGTTCGCGGAATACCGCGTGCTGCTGTTCGGCGTCCTGATGGTGTTGATGATGATCTGGCGACCGCGCGGCCTGATTCGGATCAGCCGTACCGGTGTGACCCCGCGTAAAGGAGTAGCGCCATGAGCGAAGTCGTACTCTCGGTCGAGAAGCTGATGATGCACTTCGGCGGCATCAAGGCGTTGAACGATGTCAGCCTGAAGGTCAAACGCAACTCGATCTTCGCCCTGATCGGCCCCAATGGCGCCGGCAAGACCACCGTGTTCAACTGCCTGACCGGGTTCTACAAGGCCTCGGGCGGCAAGATCGAACTCAATGTGCGTGGCGAGAAAACCAATGTCATCCAGCTGTTGGGTGAGTCGTTTAAACCGGTCGATTTCGTCTCGCCGAAATCCTTCGCCACTCGGCTGTTTTACAAAATGTTCGGCGGCACCCATTTGGTGAACCGTGCCGGCCTGGCGCGGACTTTCCAGAACATTCGCCTGTTCAAGGAAATGTCGGTGCTGGAAAACCTGCTGGTGGCTCAACACATGTGGGTCAACCGCAACATGCTGGCCGGCATCCTCAACACCAAGGGTTATCGCAAAGCCGAAAGCGATGCGCTGGACCACGCGTTCTACTGGCTGGAAGTGGTGGACCTGGTGGACTGCGCCAACCGTCTGGCCGGTGAGCTGTCCTACGGCCAGCAGCGTCGTCTGGAGATCGCACGGGCCATGTGCACCCGGCCGCAGATCATCTGCCTCGACGAACCGGCCGCCGGCCTCAACCCTCAGGAAACCGAAGCGCTGAGCGCGATGATCCGGCTGCTGCGCGACGAGCACGATCTGACCGTGGTGCTGATCGAACACGACATGGGCATGGTAATGAGCATTTCCGACCACATCGTGGTGCTGGACCACGGCATCGTCATCGCCGAGGGCGGCCCCGACGACATCCGACACGATCCGAAAGTGATTGCGGCCTACCTGGGCGCTGATGAAGAGGAAGTGGCGCTATGAGTCAACCCATCCTCGAACTCAAGGAACTGGACGTGTTTTACGGGCCGATCCAGGCCCTGAAGAAAGTCTCGCTGCACATCAACGAAGGCGAAACCGTCAGCCTGATCGGCTCCAACGGCGCCGGCAAGTCGACCCTGCTGATGTCTATTTTCGGTCAACCCCGGGCGGCTGATGGGCAGATTAACTATCAGGGTGTGGATATCACCCACAAATCGTCGCACTACATCGCGTCCCACGGCATCGCCCAATCGCCGGAAGGTCGGCGGGTATTCCCCGACATGACCGTCGAGGAAAACCTGCTGATGGGCACCATCCCGATTGGCGACAAGTACGCCAAGGAAGACATGCAACGCATGTTCGAGCTGTTTCCGCGGCTCGAAGAGCGTCGTACCCAGCGGGCCATGACCATGTCTGGCGGCGAGCAGCAAATGCTCGCCATCGCTCGGGCGCTGATGAGTCGGCCGAAACTGCTGTTGCTCGATGAGCCGAGCCTGGGATTGGCACCGATCGTGGTGAAGCAGATTTTCGCGACCCTGCGGGAACTGGCCAAAACCGGCATGACCATCTTCCTGGTGGAGCAGAACGCCAACCACGCCCTCAAACTGTCCGACCGGGCGTACGTGATGGTCAACGGCGAGATCCGCCTCACGGGCACCGGCAAGGAGCTGCTGGTTAACGAGGAAGTGCGTAACGCCTATCTCGGCGGCCACTGAGTTCTGCGCTGCAACAACAAGCCCCGACGAGCAATCGCCGGGGCTTTTTTACACCTCCAAAACACCACAACCCCTGTGGGAGCGAGCTTGCTCGCGATAGCGTTGTATCAGTCACATCGATGTTGGATGTGCCACCGCTATCGCGAGCAAGCTCGCTCCCACAGGTGGCTGTGGTGAGCTTTCGGGAAATTGTGGAAAACAATATTCACAAGCTCTTAAAGCGCGACATAAAGCCGCTGCAAATAGTTGTTTTGTCACGGTTTTGACTTGTCCCCGTTTGCTGTGGAGCTGGCTGTGAATAACGTGGGAGTAGCTGGCTGAAGGCCTTTGAAACCGTGGCTTGTAGAGTTGTGGTTGTTTTTTGATCAGGCGTTTTTGCGGGACCGCGAGCGGGCTTTGTCAACCTTTTTGTTGGTGACGAAAGCAGGGCGAAATGGAGTGGAGCTGCCTGTGGATAAGTCTGTGGTTAAACTCTGGAAAGACTCGGCTGAAGGCCGTAGTTACTGGCTTGGCGCCATCGTCGGTATGACCGGTCAATCGTGCAAAATGCCATGAGCTACACACCCCGCGTTCCAGGGTCAAGCAAAAAAATTTCCAATTTGCCCGCAAAGCCTTGTGCACAGCGGCTTACAGCTTTTCCACTCGCCCCCGGAAACTGTGGACCGGCCTGTGGATAAGGTGCGCGCACATGGCTGAAAGCCACGGCAGGTAAGGCGTGGCAAGGTTTGATCGTTTTTTGTACAGCTTCTGCGGTAGTTGCCGCTGTGGGCAAGGCCGGGCATGCTGGCTGCTGATTTTCTATTCCAGTGGCTGTCGATCAGCCGAAGCAAGGAGAACACGATGTCCAACACCCTGTTTATTACCGGCGCGACCTCCGGTTTTGGTGAAGCCTGCGCCCGTCGTTTTGCCGAAGCCGGCTGGAAACTGGTGCTGACCGGCCGTCGTGAAGAGCGCCTCAATGCGCTGTGCGCCGAGTTGTCGAAGCAGACCGAGGTCCATGGCCTGGTGCTCGACGTGCGTGATCGCAAAGCCATGGAGGAGGCGATTGCCAACCTGCCGCCGTCCTTCGCCAAACTGCGCGGGCTGATCAACAACGCCGGGCTAGCCTTGGGCGTTGACCCGGCGCCGAAGTGCGACCTTGATGATTGGGACACCATGGTCGACACCAACATCAAAGGCCTGATGTACAGCACTCGTCTGTTGTTGCCCCGCTTGATCGCTCACGGTCGCGGCGCCGGCATCGTCAACCTCGGTTCCATCGCCGGCAACTACCCGTACCCGGGCAGCCATGTGTATGGCGCGAGCAAGGCGTTCGTCAAACAGTTCTCCCTGAACCTGCGCTGCGACCTGCAAGGCACAGGTGTGCGGGTGAGCAATATCGAGCCGGGCCTGTGCGAAAGCGAGTTCTCACTGGTGCGTTTCGCTGGTGACCAGGAGCGTTACAACGCGACCTACGCCGGTGCCGAGCCGATCCAGCCGCAAGACATCGCCGACACCATTTTCTGGGTGCTCAATGCCCCGGCGCACATCAACATCAACAGCCTGGAGCTGATGCCGGTGAGCCAGACGTGGAGCGGGTTTGCGATTGAGCGTAATGCCAAGGCTTAAGACCGTGTAACGGCCATTCGCGAGCAGGCTCGCTCCCACATTTGATCTCTGTTGCTCACAAGTAATGTGGTCAAAGGAGAACTACTGCGGGAGCGAGCCTGTCGGATCGCCGCACCGTCGCGAAGGCAATCTTTCAGTCAGCGAAGATACTCGGCAAGCCCGCGATAGCAGGTTGCCAAGTGATAAGGCGTGGTCGATGGCATGTCCCGGCGGGTCACGTCACCGTTCTCATCACGACACTCATACCAGCCACCCTTATGCAGGGAATGCTGTTGCAACGCCTGCAATTGGCGTAGCACTGCGGCCTCGCTGTCTGGGCGCAAGGTCAGGGCACGCAGGTATTCAGCCTGAGCCCAGATTCGCTGCGTAGCGTCCCGAGGTGGGCCGTTCGGTTCCAGGTCGAGCATGGCCCGCACGGCGCCGGTCTGTTGATCGACACCCAGTTGTTCGGTGAACGTAAAGGCGCGTTCCAGGGAAGCATGCAGTGTCAAACCGCGCAGCAACGAAGACGATTCCAGCAGGAAATACCACTCGAACTGGTGCCCCGGTTCAAACCAGTTATCCACAGACCCCAGTGGTTTTTCCATCAGCACACCGTGTTGCGGGTCGATGAAACGCTTCTGCATCGCTGTGCATAACTCGACGAGCGCGTCTTGCACGGCGACGTCTTCGCGCATCGACAGCGTGGCGAGGAAGGCTTCGGCCAAGTGCATCAGGGGATTTTGCAGCGGCCCGGACTCAAGCGAGGACCAGTCACGGTCGAGGCTGGCTTCGTACAGGCCGTCGCCCGTGGCGAAGCGTTGCGCGCCCACTTCCAGTGCGGCGTTGAGCACCGATTCCACCCGCGGCTCGCGGACCTTGTCCCAGTAATGGGCGCAGGCGAACAGGATGAAAGCGTGGGTGTAGAGGTCTTTGCGCTGATCCAGCGGAGCACCGTGCGGGTCGACGCTATAGAACCAGCCGCCATGCTCGGCATCATGGAAATGCTGCTGCAGGGAGCCGAACAGCGCTGCGGCGCGCTCTTCGGCGGCCGGTACCTGCCCGATCAGGCTGGAAAACAGGTAGAGCTGGCGCGCGCAGGCCATGGCCCGGTAGCGTTGGGGCGGCAGCGGTTGGTGCTCGGCGTCCAGCGCCTCATAGGGCAGCGCCATGTCGGCATTCCAGCCGGGACCTTGCCAGAGCGGCACGATCACGTCCTGGAAGTGCTGTTGCACCGAGGCAAACAGAGCGGTCAATTCAGGCTGGGAGGCGGAGCGGGAAACAGGCGGCATTGGCTGGCGTCGTCACGGCAGGGTTGATTGCGCGACATGTTATCAGAGTGAACGCGTCGATCGTTCCCATGCTCCGCGTGGGAATGCCTCATTGGACGCTCCGCGTCCGCTTCGAAAGGGACGCGGAGCGTCCCGGGCTGCATTCCCACGCAGAGCGTGGGAACGATCTTTGGGCGTTTAGCCCGCCAACAACCACACGCCAGTCGCCGCCGATGCCGCACCCGCCAGTCGAACCAACGGCGCCGCCGCTTGCGGCAACACCCGCACTACGGCGTAACCCAATCCATGCAACGCAGCTGTCGCCGCTACAAAACCCGCCGCATACGCCCAAGGGCTCGACATCTGCGGCAACTCCAGTCCGTGCGCCACCCCATGGAACAGAGCAAACAAAGCGGTTGCCGCAACGGCGAGGCTCAACGGCGGACGCACTGCCAAAGCCACCGCCAGACCCAGCGCCAGCACCGACGCCGCAATCCCGCTCTCCAGCGCCGGCAGGTTCAGCCCTTCAAACCCCAGCAACCCGCCGATCAGCATGATGCCGACAAATGTGCACGGCAGCGCCCAGCGTGCAGCGCCTTTCTGTTGTGCCGCCCACAAACCGACCGCAACCATCGCCAACAAGTGATCGAGGCCACCGACCGGGTGGCTGATACCGGCGATCAAACCGTTGTCGCCATGCCCTGGGTGGGCGAAGGCGATGGCCGGGGTCAGCAACAGCGCCATGGCGCCCAGAATGCGTTTAAGTGTCATGGATAAGCGTCCTTGTTGATAAAAGTTGATCGTGTTCACGCCGCTGTCAGCAGGCCCTGGCGTTCGATGAAGGCGATGATTTCTTCCAGGCCGAGGCCGGTTTTCTGGTTGCTGAAAACGAACGGTTTGCCGTTGCGCATGCGCTGGGTGTCGCTGTCCATCAGTTCCAGCGACGCACCCACCAATGGCGCGAGGTCAATTTTGTTGATCACCAGCAGATCCGATTTGCAGATCCCCGGCCCACCCTTGCGCGGCAGCTTGTCGCCGGCCGAGACGTCGATCACGTAAATGGTCAGGTCGGACAGTTCCGGGCTGAAGGTGGCGGACAGGTTGTCGCCACCGGATTCCACAAGGATCAGGTCCAGCCCCGGAAAGCGGCGGTTCAATTGATCCACGGCTTCAAGGTTGATCGAGGCGTCCTCGCGAATCGCCGTGTGCGGGCAGCCGCCGGTCTCCACACCGATGATCCGCTCCGGTGCCAGTGCTTCGTTGCGCACCAGAAAGTCGGCGTCTTCACGGGTGTAGATGTCGTTGGTGACCACCGCCAGGTTGTAGCGATCGCGCAAGGCCAGGCACAGGGCCAAAGTCAGGGCGGTTTTGCCGGAACCGACCGGGCCGCCGATGCCGACGCGCAGAGGTTGTGTGTTCATGTGCTTCTCCAAAATAACAGGGCCAAAATAACAGGCCCTAGGAACGGAATAGACGGCTGTACTGGCGCTCATGGGCCATGCACGCCAGGGACAGGCCGAAAGCAGCGCTGCCAAAGTGCTCGGGGTTGATTCGGGTGGCGTTCTGCTGAGCCTCTTGCAGCAGCGGCAGCAGTTCGCTGGTCAGTCGTTGCGCGGCTTGCTGACCCAGTGGCAGGGTTTTCATCAGCACTGCCAGCTGGTTTTCCAGCCAACTCCAGAGCCATGCCGCCAGCGCGTCTTGCGGACTGATATTCCAGGCGCGAGCGGCCAGCGCCCAGCCGAGTGCCAGGTGCGGCTCGGGACGTTGTTCAAGAAAGGCGCGGGCCGGCGCATCAAGCTCCGGCAAACCGTTGAGCAGTTGTTGCAGGGAATAGCCCATCTGCCGGCTCTCCTGATGCAGCTCGCGGGTTTCCCGGCTGGCGCGATGCTCTTCGCAGCGTTGCAGTAATTCACCCCAGTTTTCATCAAAGGCGGCCACACAATGGGCGAGCAGCAACGGCGCTTCGAAACGCGCCAGGTTCAGCAGCAACTGATCACTGATCCAGCGCCGGGCGCTATTGGAGTCGTTGACGCGGCCGTTATCCACAGCCATTTCCAGACCTTGGGAATAGCTGTAACCGCCAATCGGCAACTGCGGACTGGCCAGGCGCAACAGCGCCCAGGCTGGGTTCATAGCCGCACGCCGAACTGGTGCAGTTTCGGCGGGTAGTTGAAGTCTTCATCGCCGTGACGCGAATGGTGGTGGCCGCCGCCGTAGGCGCCATGTTCCGGCTGGAACGGCGCTTCGATGTTCTCGACCTCGGCATCAAGCTGTTCGAGCATGGCCTTGAGCACGTAGTCGTCGAGCAGGCGCAACCAGCCATCGCCAACTTGCAGGGCGACGTGGCGGTTGCCGAGGTGATAGGCGGCGCGAGTCAGTTCGAAAGCATTGGCGCAGGTGACGTGCAGCAATTGTTCGGCCCGGGCGCAGACGCGGACGATGCGCCCGTCTTCGGCTTGCAGGCACTCGCCGTCATGCAGCGGAGGCTGGGCGCGCTCCAAAAACAACCCGACGTCTTCACCCTCGGCACTGAAACAGCGCAAACGGCTTTTGCTCCGGGCTTCGAAGTTCAAGTGCAACTCGGCGGACCAGACGGGTTGAGGGTCGATTCTGCGATGAATCACCAGCATCGGAAGGCTTCCAGCAATGGACAATGCTTAGGCTAGAGCAAGGGGCTTGCCAATCGGGTGATACGTAGGAAATGCCTGTCGGAGCTCGGTGAGTGTGCCAAGGCGTTACGGCAATTTGGATGAATTTGGTGCGGTTCAGAGCTGCGCGCACCAAATTGCGGCGCACAAAAAAAGATCGCAGCCTTCGGCAGCTCCTACAGAGAAATGCCATCCATGTAGGAGCTGCCGAAGGCTGCGATCTTTTAAAGGGTCACTCGGTACTGCCGAGTCCTTGCCAATGCTTAAGGCCAATAAAGATAAATCTTAGCTGCTGGGTGATCTTTGCTTGGGGCGTCAGATGCTCGGGCAGCGCCTGCGCTGGCGGATCAATGATGTCCGGCAAGGTCGCGAACACGCTTTTAACAATCAGATCAGCCATGACGCTCAGGCCGGCGATGTCCAGATGTTGCAGCTTCGGCATCAAGGACAAGTCGGCCGCCAGGTCCGAGCTGATGTCTTCGCGCAAACGGCCAATGGCCAGACGCACCGGCAGCGAGCCGCCGTACTGCTCGCGGGCGAGAAACAGGAACTGCGAGCGATTGGCCGTGACCACGTCGAGAAAGATCCGCACCGAGGCGTCGATGATGCCGCCCATGACGAACTCGTTGTGGCGCACCAGGCGAATGGTTTCGCGGAAGGTCTGACCGACTTCACTCACCAGCACCAGGCCCAGTTCATCCATATCGGCGAAATGCCGGTAGAAACCGGTGGGCACGATCCCGGCGGTTCTGGCGACTTCGCGCAGGCTCAGGCTGCCGAATCCTCGGCCGCATTCCATCAAGTGGCGGGCAGCGTCCATCAGGGCGTTGCGGGTCTGTTGTTTCTGTTCGGCGCGGGGCAGCATCGCAAGGGTGTTTTCTGGATAAGACAGCGGCGCACTCTAGCAAATCGGCTTTGCCTGCGTCGAACGACTATCGGGGGATCAAGCGGGGAAGTGAGGTCTCTATAACGTCAAAAGCCCAATCCGGGGATTGGGCTTTTTTTCAGGGCCACCATGGGCTCAGCTCAAAGCGCTGTTGCGTTCGATGACGCGGTCACCACCACCTTCAGCCAGGGTTTGACCTTGTGGAGTGCGGTCGGAACCATCTGCAGCCAGGGTTTGACCTTGTGGAGTGCGGTCGGAACCATCAGCAGCCAGGGTTTGACCCTGTGGAGTGCGATCGGAACCATCAGCAGCCAGGGTTTGACCTTGTGGAGTGCGATCGGAACCGTCAGCAGCCAGGGTTTGACCCTGTGGAGTGCGATCGGAACCATCAGCAGCCAAGGTTTGACCTTGTGGAGTACGGTCCGAGCCATCCTGGGTGATCAGGCCTTTTTCTTTCAGGCGATCATTGCCACCTTCGGCGACGGTTTGGCTGAATACCGAGTGGGTGGATTTGACTTGTGGGGTCGCTTGGTCAGCAGCTGGCAGGGCGAAAGCAGTGCTGGCAAGCATTGAAAGTGTAAGGCTAAGCAGTAATTGGCGTTTCATGATTAGGTGCTCCGTAGGAGGGCGATAAAGTGGGTACGAGGGCAATGCTACTCTCGATAAGTCGATATAAAAGTTCATAAATGCAATGGTAATAATCAACAGAATTGATTGTTCCGTGCGACGGCTCTAAATCAGGCGTTTCCGGCGGATGTTTTTGCGCTGAGATGGGTATTTTCCACTCACTTGCGCCTTGCAAAAGTGCGGGGCCGGTAACGCTGATTTGAGGGCGCAATGTGACCCCGACCGATTATTTGAACGTTAAGCGGCATTTCGGTTAAACCTGCGCGCCATTTCCCAGTCCTAGACTCCATGGCAGGCCGGTTCTGGCCTAACGTTTCAAACGTGCGTCGCAGTCAGGGCGCTCAGTCGTATCAGGAGCCCTGTGCAATGACGCGCACTCGTAAAATTATTACCTGGACCCTCGCCAGCCTTGTTGTCCTGCTGGCCATACTGGTTCTGATCATCGCGTTCTTCGATTGGAACCGGATCAAACCACCGCTTAACGCCAAAGTTTCCGAAGAGCTGCACCGCCCGTTCGCCATCAACGGCAACCTCGCGGTGGTCTGGCAACGTGAGCCCGAAGAGGGCGGCTGGCGCGCGTGGGTGCCGTGGCCGCATGTCGTGGCGGAAGACTTGAGCCTGGGCAACCCGGACTGGTCGAAGAAGCCGCAGATGGTCACCCTCAAGCGTGTCGAGTTGCGCCTCTCGCCCCTGGCCTTGCTGGCGCAGCGCGTGGTGATCCCGCGTATTGACCTGACCGAACCGAATGCCGACCTCCAGCGCCTGGCCGACGGCCGTGCAAACTGGACCTTCAAGTTCGACCCCAAAGACCCGAACGCCGAGCCATCCAGCTGGGTGGTGGACATCGGTGCGATCGGCTTCGACAAAGGCCACGTCATCCTCGACGACCAAAGCCTGAAGACTCAGCTCGACTTGATCATCGACCCGTTGGGCAAACCGATTCCGTTCAGTGACATCGTCGGTGACAAAACCGCGAAAACCGCGTCGCAGAAGGGTGCCGCGCCGCAGGATTACGCGTTCGCGCTGAAGGTCAAAGGCCAATACCACGGCCAGAAACTCACGGGCGAAGGCAAGATTGGCGGCCTGCTGGCGTTGCAGGACGCGGCAAAGCCGTTTCCGCTTCAAGCACAAGTGAAAATCGCTGACACCAGTGTCGAACTGGCCGGCACCCTCACCGATCCACTGAACCTCGGCGCTCTGGATTTGCGCCTGAAACTGGCCGGCACCAGCCTGGGCAATCTCTACCCGCTGACCGGCGTCACCCTGCCGGACACACCGCCGTACGAGACTGACGGCCACTTGATCGCCAAGCTGCATGACGCGGACGGTGCAGTGTTCCGTTACGAAGAATTCAACGGCAAGATCGGTCAGAGCGACATCCATGGCAGCCTGGCCTATGTCGCCAGTCAGCCGCGCCCGAAGCTGAGCGGATCGCTGGTTTCCAATCAACTGCTGTTTGCTGACCTGGCCCCGCTGATCGGTGCCGATTCCAACGCCAAACAAAAGGCCCGTGGCGGCGAAAGCAAGCAGCCGGCAGACAAGGTGTTGCCGGTCGAAGAGTTCAAAACCGAGCGCTGGCGCGATATGGATGCTGACGTCGAGTTCACTGGCAAGCGCATCGTCCACAGCGAAAAACTGCCGTTCAACGATCTCTACACCCACCTGATACTCACTGACGGCGTGCTCAGCCTTGAACCCCTGCGCTTTGGTGTGGCCGGTGGCAACCTGGATGCTCAGATTCGCCTCAATGGCCGAACCGAACCGTTGGAAGGCCGGGCCAAGTTCACCGCACGCAAGTTCAAACTCAAGCAGCTGTTCCCGACCTTTGAGCCGATGAAAACCAGTTTCGGCGAGCTCAATGGCGATGCCGACATCACCGGTCGTGGCAACTCGGTGGCCAAACTGCTGGGCACCGCCAATGGCAATCTGAAGATGCTGATTAACGATGGCGCTATCAGCCGCGAGTTGATGGAGCTGGCCGGGCTGAACGTCGGCAACTATGTGGTGGGCAAGATCTTTGGCGACAAGGAAGTGAAGATCAACTGCGCTGCCGCCGACTTCGACATCAAGACCGGTTTGGCGACCACGCGCCTGTTCGTCTTCGATACCGAAAACGCGATCATCTACATCGATGGCACGGCGAACATGGCGACTGAGCAACTGGACCTGACCATCAGCCCGGAATCCAAGGGCTGGCGATTGATTTCACTGCGTTCGCCGCTGTATGTGCGGGGCAAGTTCATCAAGCCTGATGCGGGTGTGAAGGCTGTGCCGCTGATACTGCGCGGGGCGGGGATGGTGGCGTTGGGTGTGATTGCGGCGCCGGCGGCGGGGTTGCTGGCGCTGGTGGCGCCGAGCGGTGGCGAACCGAATCAGTGCGCGCCGTTGCTGGAGCAGATGAAGGCTGGTAAGGCGCCAGTGACCGTCAAACCCACTCGGTAATATGCAGATCAAAAGATCGCAGCCTGCGGCAGCTCCTACAGTTGGAATGCATTCCCCTGTAGGAGCTGCCGCAGGCTGCGATCTTTTGCTTTTAAGGTTTTACAGGTCTTTCAGGATGTCGGCCATGTCATCGGCATGCTCTTCTTCCTGGGCCAGGATGTCTTCGAAGATGCGCCGGGTGGTCGGGTCTTTTTCGCCGATGTACTGAATGATCTCGCGGTAGCTGTCGATGGCAATTCGCTCGGCGACCAGGTCTTCGTAGACCATCTCTTTAAGTGAATTGCCAGCCACGTATTGCGCGTGGGAGTTTTTCGACAGCAAGTCAGGGTTGAACTCCGGCTCACCGCCCAGTTGCACAATGCGCTCGGCCAGTCGGTCGGCGTGTTGGGCTTCCTGGGTCGCGTGTTCGAGGAATTCGTCGGCGGCGACCTGGGCTTTCAGGCCGTTGGCCATAAAGTAGTGGCGCTTGTAGCGCAACACGCAGACCAGTTCGGTGGCCAGCGATTCGTTGAGCAGGCGCAGCACTTCTTCACGGTTGGCGCTGTAGCTTTCGGTTACCGCACCGTTCTCGACGTTCTTGCGGGCACGTTCGCGAAGGGTGGTTACATCAGACAAATGCATGTCGCTCATCTCGATCTCCTGGAGGCTGATCCGGTTTGCGTCACCTTCTATAGAAGTGATCGCTACCTAGGGTGTGAGTGATGAGCATCGCGAAAAGTTTTATGTAATTTGGTAATCGAAAAGATCGCAGGCTGCGCCAGCTCCTACAGGGGAATGCGTTCTCCTGTAGGCGCTGGCGAAGGCTGCGATCTTGGCAATAGACCAGACAATCGAGCTTCTTCCTGCAACCACGCAAAAAACGCCCGGACGGGCGGATGTCGTTCGCGCCCCGGCACGCAGAGGGCACTGTATCCGGCACCATCGACCTGGATTTCGCCCCGATACGCCACCAGCAAACCACTGGCCACGCTCTCGGACACCAGAATATTGCTCGCCAACACCAGGCCTTGCCCGGCAATCGCCGCTTGCAGGGCGTAATGTTCTTCGTCGTATTCACGGACCGCTGGTTGCCCCACCAGCCAGTTCTCGCCGGATTGTGCGCACCAGGCCTCCCAGCCGTGGGCGTACAGTTTGGAGTTATGCCAGCGCACGCTGATCAGCGTCGGCGCTTGGCTGGCGGCCAGGGCGACTTGCTCCGGCGAGCCATAGACGCCGAAGGATTCGTCGAACAGACACAGGCCATAAAGGTTCGGGTAATCACCGAGGCTATAGCGCAGCACCAGATCGACGCTGGCGTCCTGATGGAGATCGATGACTTCGCAATGGGTATCGAGCCGCAGGCTGATGTTCGGGTGCCGGGCGTAGAACCGGCCCAGCCGCGGCACCAGCCACAATGCAGCGAAAGCAGCGGTGGTGGAGATCGTCAGGCTGGCGCCGCTGCGTTGCGGGCGCAAGGTGTCGACACTTTGCGCCACTTCCAGCAAGGCGCCGTGCAAGCTGTGGAACAGCCGTTCACCGCAGTCCGTCAGGCGAACTTGCCGTGGCAACCGCTCGAATAACGGCACACCGAGCCAGGTCTCCAGCGAACGGATCTGATGGGAAACCGCCGTCGGCGTCACCGAGAGTTCTTCGGCGGCTGCCTTGAAGCTCAGCAGGCGCGAGGCGGATTCAAAGGCGCGCAGGGCGGTCAGCGGCAGCGAGGCAAACATTGGAAGCTCCACGAATGAAATGAATTCATCCAGACTGATTTTTGCTCATTTGAAGAGGGGCGGCTAAGCGCTTCAAGCTGCAAGCCACCAGCAGTTTTAGTTTAGTCCTTCAGGAGATTCAGATGAGTACAATTCTTGCCGTGCATGCCAGCCCCCGTGGCGACCGTTCTCACTCCCGGCGCTTGGCCGAGGTGTTTCTTTCAGCCTGGCAGGCGGCCAATCCTCAGTCGCACCTGACCCGTCGCGAAGTCGGTCGAGCGTTGATTCCGCCGGTCAACGAGGCGTTTGTGGCCGCCGCTTTTTACCCTGAACCCGATGCGCGGCCGCTGTCGATGCAGGCCGACCTGGCGTTCAGCGATGAATTGGTGAGCGAGTTACTCGGTCATGATTTGCTGGTGATTTCCACGCCGATGCACAACTTCAGCGTGCCCAGCGGCCTCAAGGCCTGGATCGATCAGATTGTGCGGTTGGGGTTGACCTTCAATCACACACTGGACAATGGCGTCGCTCAATACGAGCCGCTGGTGCAGGGCAAAAAGGCGTTGATCGTCACCAGTCGCGGCGGGTTCGGTTTCGGGCCCGGTGGAGAACTTGAGGCGATGAACCATGCCGATCCGTTGTTGCGAACGGCATTGGGGTTCATTGGCATCACCGACATCACGGTCGTGGCCGCCGAAGGCGAAGAATCCGAGGCGCGCACCTTCCAGGTCTCCGCCGCCGAGGCCGAGCGGCGTTTGCGGGCGCTGGCCAGGGAGTTCTAGATGGCCTGGCTGTTTTTGCTGATCGCCGCCGGCTTCGAAGTCACCTTTGCCATGGGCATGAAGTACGCCGAAGGCTTCACCCGGCTCTGGCCGTCGATGATCACCGTGGTGGCCGCGGTGGGCGGGATCTACTTCCTGACCCTGGCCATGCGCGAGTTGCCAGTGAGCATCGCCTACCCGATCTGGACCGCCATCGGCTCACTGGGCACGGTGTTTCTTGGGTTTGCGTTGCTCGGTGAAAGTCTGACGGCGGTCAAACTGGTGTCGGTCGGATTGATCGTGGCGGGGGTGGTGGGGCTGAAGTAGGGCGGGATGTCATAGACTGGTCGTCGAGTTGTCATCTTCGATGCCGATGCTTGGCTGATGTCTTGCATTCAGCCTGGCGTCACCTCACCGATCACAAGGACGTTCGCCCATGTCGCAAGGTTCCGCCCCGCGTTACCCGTTGGTGCTGGTCCCGGGAATGCTCGGGTTTATCCGCCTGCTGCTCTATCCGTACTGGTACGGGATCATTTCGGCGCTGCGCCGGGGTGGTGCAACGGTGATCGCGGTGCAGGTCTCGCCGATCAACTCCTGCGAAGTGCGCGGCGAGCAACTGCTGGCGCGGATCGAGGAAATTCTGCGGGAAACCGGGGCCGAGAAAGTCAACCTGATCGGCCATAGCCAAGGGGCGCTGACCGCCCGTTATGCCGCCGCCAAACGCCCGGACCAGGTCGCCTCGGTTACCTCGGTGGCAGGACCCAATCACGGTTCAGAACTGGCGGATTACCTGCACAAACACTATCCGGGAGACAGCGCCAAGGGGCGTTTGCTCTGCGTTTTGCTGCGCTGGATCGCGGCGTTGATGAGCCTGCTGGAAACCGGTTATCGCGGGCCGAAATTGCCGGTGGATATCCATGCCTCCCATCATTCACTGACGACGGAAGGCGTGGCGCTGTTCAACCAGCGTTATCCACAGGGCTTGCCTGATATCTGGGGCGGGCATGGGCCGGAAGAGGTCAATGGCGTGCGGTATTACTCATGGTCCGGGACCTTGCAGCCGGGCAAGACCGATCGTGGGCGAAACCTGTTTGATGGGACCAACCGCAGTTGCCGGTTGTTTGCCAGGACCTTCGTTCGAGAAGTCGGGCATTGCGACGGGATGGTCGGGCGTTACAGCTCGCATCTGGGGACAGTGATCGGCGATGAGTATCCGATGGATCACTTTGATATCGTCAATCAGTCGTTGGGTTTGGTGGGGAAGGGTGCGGAGCCGGTCCGGTTGTTTGTTGAACATGCGGCGCGGTTGAAAGCCGCCGGGGTTTAGACCGCGTTATCGTTCATCGCGAGCAGGCTCGCTCCCACATTTTGGAATGCGTTCCCCCTGTGGGAGCGAGCCTGCTCGCGAAGGCGTCAGATCAGGCAACGCTAACCTTACGGCCCAACACCGTGGTCCAACGCTCCGAAAGAATCACCCCACCCAGCGTCAACATCCCGCCCACCAGGTGATACATCGCCAACTGCTCATGCAGCACCACCGCCGCAATCAGCGCAGTAATCAACGGCAGCAGATTGAAAAACAATGTGGTCCGGCTCGGCCCCAGGCGCACCACCGCTTGCATCCACGCCAGCGGTGCCACCATCGAAGCCAGCAGGCAGGCATACAGCACCAGCGGAATGTTCTGCAGCGTCGGACCGACTTTCGGTGAAGCGAGGAACATCGGAAACAGCACCACCACCGCTACCCATACCTGCAAGTACAGCAACACCAACGGTGGCAAACGCAGCTGCCACTTTTTCAGCAGCGTGCTGTAGATCGCGTAGGCCAGGGTGGCGATCAGCATTATCGCGTCACCCAGGTTCACCCCGTGTTCGAGCAGCGCGCCGAGGCTACCGGACGAGACGACCACCAATACCCCCGCGAACGACAGCACCGCACCGGCCAGTGCGCCGATGGTCAGGCGCTGGCCGAGGCTAATGATCGCCATGGCCAGCGACATCAATGGCATCAGCGACAGGATGATGCCCATGTTGGTGGCCGAGGTCAGGCTCGCTGCGAAGTACGCCAGGCTTTGGTAAACAGCCATGCCGAGCACGCCGAGTACAAAAATCTTGCCCAGGTTCGGGCGGATCGCTGGCCAATGGGCGATCACCGGTTTGAGCATGAAGGGTGTGAACAGAAGTCCGGCAAGCAGCCAGCGGTAAAAGCCGATCTCGGCGGGGAAGATCGCTCCGGCCGACATTTTGGTGATCACGGTGTTGCCGGCCCAAATGAAAATGGCCAGCAGGGGATAAGCGTATTGCATCGATAAAAACCAGAACGTTAATGAGGGGTGATTATCGCTTGTCTGGATACAAGCCTATACTTCTATCCAGACAACCTGCCCCTAATGACGGACAGCATGACCAGTAAACACATCGATCTGCTGGACTTCAGCGAACTGCCTGCCCCGGTGTATTTCCGTTATGCCGACTTTGATGCGCATCGTTATGCCTCGGCGCACCGTCATCCATGGGGCACGCTGGAGTATTCGGCCCACGGCGTATTGCACATGGAAATCGGTGGCAGCCGCTTTATGTCACCGCCGCAATATGCGGTGTGGGTGCCGCCGCAGACCGAGCACAGCTTCTACAGCCATCAGCCGATCAACTATCGCGCGGTCTGCCTGGCGCCGCTGATGTGCCAGGACCTGCCGCAACAGGCCTGCACCCTGGCCATCAGCGATATTCTCAAAGCAATCCTCAAAGACTTTGCCTCACGCGATGTGAAGATTCCCGAGTACGACGCTGACAAACGTCTGGCTCAGGTGTTGGTAGATCAGCTGCAACAGGCACCCATTCACGAGTGTTACTTGCCCTACGCCAGTAGTTCGGGATTGCTCGGGATACTCGAAGCCTTGCAGGCCGAGCCCGGTGATAACCGGCCCTTGGCGGAATGGGCCGCGCAGATCCATGTCAGCGAACGCACCCTGGCGCGGCGGTTCGTGCGTGAGTTGGGCATGAGTTTTGGTGAGTGGCGGCAGCGGTTGCGGTTTCTGGCGGCGATCGAAGCGCTGGACAGCCATCGCAGCGTTCAGGAAATCGCCTTCGATATGGGCTACAGCACCGGTTCAGCGTTTATCGCGATGTTTCAACGCCAGGCGCAGTGCACGCCGGAACAGTATCGACGCAGTCACCTTGAGACCAGGAAGGTGTAACAGGTGTTGTCTACACTCCAGAGCGAGGCCGTGCTCGTCGGTGCGGCAACAAGGAGAAAACTCCATGAAGATGTTGCGTGTCCCTTTGTTGATGATCGGTTTGCTGCTCTGCGCCCAGGGCTTTGCCGCCACCGAGCAACAGAACAAGATGACCACTTGCAATGCTGAAGCTACCTCGAAAACCCTCAAGGGAGACGAACGCAAAGCCTTCATGAGCAATTGCCTCAAAGCGGCACCCGCCGCCGATGCAGCCAAACCCCTGACGCCTCAGCAAGAGAAAATGAAAACCTGCAACGCCGATGCTGCCACTCAGGCGCTCAAGGGCGATGCGCGCAAAGCCTTCATGAGTGATTGCCTGAAGAAAAAATAATCATTGGACCGGGATATGTGGGAGCTGTGAGGACTTCTTCGCGAGCAGGCTCGCTCCCACAATGGATATGTGTACGCAGGACAAATGTGGGAGCGAGCCTGCTCGCGAAGGGGCCGGCAATGACGCTGAAAAAAGTCGCCAGCGCCGACCTACACAATCCCTAGTGCTGGCATCGGAACGCTGGCAGACTGCCCATCCTTTTACGCTGTTCGTTTTGAGGCTGTATGCCAACGTTTTCTCAACGTCACGTTTTGCTGCTAATCAGTTGGGTCATCATTTTCGGCGGTTTGTTGCTGGTGATCCCGCTGCGGTTGCTGCCCAGTCTGCTGGCCGGCCTGCTGGTGTTCGAACTGGTCAACATGCTCACCCCGCAATTGCAGCGCCTGATCGAAGGTCGGCGTGCGCGCTGGCTGGCGGTTGCCTTGTTGGGGACGCTGGTGGTCAGTGTGTTGACGCTGATCTTTGCCGGTGCTATCAGCTTTCTGCTGCACGAAGCGGAAAACCCCGGCGCTTCCCTCGACAAATTCATGCACGTGGTTGACCGTGCGCGCGGGCAACTGCCGCCGTTCATCGACGCCTATTTGCCCGCCAGCGCCGCCGAGTTTCGCGTGGCGATTGGCGAGTGGATGAGCAAGCACCTCAGTGATTTGCAGCTGGTGGGCAAGGACGCGGCGCACATGTTTGTGACGCTGCTGATCGGCATGGTGCTGGGGGCGATCATTGCCTTGCAGCGCGTGCCGGACGTGACCAAACGCAAGCCGTTGGCCGCTGCGCTGTTCGACCGCTTGCACCTGCTGGTCCAGGCGTTTCGCAACATCGTGTTCGCCCAGATCAAGATTTCCCTGCTCAACACCTTCTTCACCGGGATTTTTCTGGTGGTGGTTCTGCCGATGTTCGGGATCAAGCTGCCGCTGACCAAAACCCTGATCGTGCTGACCTTCCTGCTCGGCTTGTTGCCGGTGATCGGCAACCTGATGTCGAACACCCTGATCACCATCGTCGGTCTGTCGCTGTCGATCTGGGTGGCCGTGGCGGCGCTGGGGTACCTGATTTTTATCCACAAGCTCGAATACTTTCTCAACGCGCGCATCGTTGGCGGGCAGATCAGTGCCAAGTCGTGGGAGTTGCTGCTGGCGATGCTGGTGTTCGAGGCCGCGTTCGGCCTGCCGGGGGTGGTGGCAGGGCCGATTTATTACGCGTACCTGAAGAGTGAGTTGAAGCAGGTGGGGATGGTTTGATCCTGGAGATATATTGCCTGGACTGACCTCTTCGCGAGCAGGCTCGCTCCCACAGGGGAACGCGGTCGAATGTGGGAGCGGGCTTGCTCGCGAAGGGCGCGACTCGGTTTCGGATCAGTCCATCGTGCCGTAGCGCTTCATCGCTTCAATCGCCAAGCCACTGCCGATACTGCCGAAGATGTTCCCTTCCACATGCCGCGCATTCGGCAACATCGCCGAGACGCTGTTGCGCAGTGCCGGAATGCCGCTCGAACCCCCGGTGAAGAACACCGTATCCACTTGATCAACCCGCACATTGGCGTCGTTCAGCAACTGGGTCACGCTATTGCGCACGCGCTCCAGCAGGTTGTCGATGGCCGATTCGAACAGGGCCCGGCTCAACTCCACACTCAAACCCGGTTCGATGCGGTCCAGCGGCACATGGCGGCTGTCGGCGTGGGTCAGCTGGATCTTGGTTTCTTCCACTTCCATGGCCAGCCAGTGGCCGGCGCGCTGGTCGATCAGCTTGAACAGGCGATCGATGCCGCCGGTGTCTTCAATGTCGTAACGCATGCTGCCCAGCGCCAGGGTCGACTTCTGCGAGTACACCGAGTTGATGGTGTGCCAGGTCGCCAGGTTCATGTGGTGGCTGGTCGGCATGTAAGCGCCGCTCTTCATACGGCTGCCATAGCCGAACAGCGGCATCAGGCCTTGCAGGCTCAGCTGCTTGTCGAAATCGGTCCCGCCGATATGCACGCCGCCGGTGGCCAGGATGTCATCGTGACGGTTGTCGTGGGTTCGGCGCTCAGGGGACAGGCGCACCAGCGAGAAGTCTGACGTACCGCCGCCGATGTCGACGATCAGCACCAGCTCTTCTTTTTCGATGGTCGACTCATAGTCGAATGCCGCCGCAATCGGTTCGTACTGGAATGAAACGTCCTTGAAGCCGATGGCACGGGCCACATCCACCAAGGTGTTTTCGGCTTCCTGGTCGGCCAATTCATCGTCATCGACGAAGAACACCGGACGACCCAGCACCACTTCCTCGAACTCGCGACCGGCGGCGGTTTCGGCGCGCTTCTTCAACTGGCCGATGAACAGCCCGAGCAGGTCCTTGAACGGCATCGCGGTGCCGAGGACGCTGGTGTCGTGCTTGATCAGCTTGGAGCCCAGCAGGCTCTTGAGCGAGCGCATCAACCGGCCTTCATAGCCTTCCAGATACTCGTGCAGCGCCAGCCGGCCGTACACCGGGCGGCGTTCTTCCATGTTGAAGAAGACCACCGAAGGCAGGGTGATCTTGTCGTCCTCCAGCGCGATCAGCGTTTCCATGCCGGGGCGCAGCCAGCCGACGGTGGAGTTGGACGTGCCGAAGTCGATACCACAGGCACGGGCTGGAGATGCGTTTTTCATGTCTTTCGAGTTCCGGTTAAAAAACGGCCGCGCAGTGTATGTCAGTGCGGCGCAGATTCGAAGGCCGACTATCCGCTAAATCTCAGCGATTAGCGCCTTGAAAGACTATCCTTCGCCCCAAACTTGTCTGCATTGGCTCTGGCAGCCCCCGGGCGGTCGCAAGAACCGTCCTCCGCTGCCGATATAAACTTCTGATGCGCTGCCCGGTCACAACCTTGAGATCGGTCAAGCCGGCGGCTGCCAATGAGCGCATGCTGCCGGTGGTGGCGCGATATCGATAACGGATGGTGATCCTTAGATGGACTTCAAAGACTATTACAAGATTCTCGGTGTGGAACCGACCGCGGACGATAAGACGATCAAGGCCGCCTATCGCAAACTGGCGCGCAAATATCATCCGGACGTCAGCAAGGAAAAGGACGCCGAGTCCAAATTCAAAGACGCCTCGGAAGCCTATGAAGCGCTGAAAAGCGCCGACAAGCGCGCCGAATACGACGACTTGCGCAAATACGGCCAGCACGGCCAACCGTTCCAGGGCCCGCCGGGTTGGCAGGGTCGTGGCGCAGGCGGTTTTGGTGGTGGTCAGGATACGGGCGATTTTTCGGACTTCTTCAGTTCGATCTTCGGCAACCGTGGCCCTGGTTTTGGTGGTGGACAGTCAGGCCGCAGCGCCGGGCGTCGAGGGCAAGACGTGGAAATGGAACTCGGGATTTTTCTGGAAGAAACCCTCTCGAACGAATCGAAGAAGGTCACCTTCCAGGTGCCGCAGTACAACGCTGCCGGCCAGCATGTCAGCAACACCAGCAAAAGCCTGAACGTGAAGATTCCGGCCGGCGTGGCCGATGGCGAGCGCATCCGCCTCAAGGGCCAGGGGGCACCGGGCACGGGTGGCGGGGCCAATGGCGACTTGTTCCTGATCATTCGCTTTGCGCCGCACCCCAAGTTCGACGTCGAAGGCGAGAACCTGATCATTACCTTGCCGTTGGCTCCGTGGGAGTTGGCATTAGGTACTGAGGTGGCAGTGCCTACACTGACAGGCAAGATCAACCTCAAGATCCCGGCCGGCAGTCAGAATGGCCAGCGCATGCGCGCCAAGGGACATGGGTTGCTGAACAAGGCCGGTCATCGCGGTTATCTGTTTGTACAGCTCAAGGCCGTCATGCCTAAAACCTCGGACGACGAGGTCAAGGCGCTGTGGCAGGAACTGGCGAAAAAAGCGGCTTTCAACCCGAGAGAAAACTTCTGATCCAAGAGACGGAGTAGCCCATCATGAGCAACCCCCTGATCGTTCAACTGGACATGGCAGAATTCTGTGAGGCGACCGACCTGTCGGACGTCTACGTGATCGAAATCGTCGAACACGGCATCCTCGAACCTCAGGGCAACCAGCCCAAGGATTGGCGTTTCAACGATTATGAGTTGGCGCTGGCCAAACGTGCCGCCAAGCTGCGGCACGATCTGGAGCTGGAATGGGAAGGCGTCGCCCTGGCGCTGGACCTGCTTGAGGAAGTCCAGCAGCTGCGTGCCGAAAACCGCATGCTCAAGCAGCGGCTGGGGCGGTTGGTGATCGAGTAGTTCAACATCAAAAGATCGCAGCCTGCGGCAGCTCCTACGGATTTGCGTACGGCTTCGACTGCTCGGACTTTTACGGTTGAATCAAAACACTGATCGACTGCCTCGAATCAAACCCTGATGCAATAGGTTTTTAGTCTTTTGTTTTATTGGCGCGGGCTTAAGCTGAAGACTTATTGGATTATCTTTGGTCGTAATATTATGTATGAATCACAAGGATTGGATGTTGTTACAAGACCTTCAGTTGCACCCGTCGAAAACAAAGGCATTCATTATGAGCGTATTGTTCAGGCACTTCCTCCAGCCATAAAAGCGACACCGCCGGTCAGGTTGTCGTTGCTCGCCAGCACCACGGTCTCGACACCGGATTGGTACCTGAAAGCTTCCGCAATCGATCGGCAATACCTCAAGGAATTGATCGATAAACGCTGGTTGTTGCAGCGCCTGGTGGATGCGCCGTTGCAAGACCTGCARCAGGACATCAAGGCGTTTGCCAAGCCCTTGCTGTCCTTGWTGATGAGTTCGAACTTCAAYAGCCATGACGACGTCAGCCAACTGACGCTGAGGCTGTATGTGCCGGACCGGATCATTTTCGGTATCGATCGCGGTGCCAGCCATCTGCGTGAGTCCACCCTGCTGGACGCGGCGCTGCATAACTTCGAAGAGCCGGAAACCGCCGCCGATTATTTCCGCAGCGGTTCCGGTGTGTTTCGCAGCGATTTACGAGGGGAGTTGTCGCGGATACCGTCGATGACGGTCAGTAAAMTCGCCACGCTGTGTCGTCGRCTGGACATCGGCGGGCAGTATCAAAGCCATCTGAAAGCCCTGCTGCTGCCGGCCGATACGCAGAAAAGGCAAACCCAGGAACAACACGGCGCGGCCAGTGAGAAAGCGGCGTTTGAAYTGGCCTCACTGATCGCCCTGCTCAAAGACGACATCAGTTCGTATGCCTACGGTGTACTGCGCGAGGTTCGCGAGAATAAAAGCGYCATCCGTTTCCACCATCGCCCGCTGCATCGGCATCGGCTGTCGCTGATGGGCTTCGCGCTGCACGGTGTGGTGTTGTTCAGTGCCGAGGGCGACGGTTCCAGGGTCAAGGCGGCGGTGGATGACTTGACCCCTGACGCGCTGAAGTTCTGGATCGACTGGTCGCAACGCATRCCGRCGCTGACGGGGAATGTGTACGAGCAGTTCAAACTGCTGCAGGCGTTTTTCGCCAATGGCCCCAGCGGAGCCAGCGAAGAGATGCTGCGCCAGCAGGACATCTACCAGCAAAGCCGCTTGAGCGGCCCGGTGATTGCCTATGTGCCGGACGAYCCGCTGCACCCGTTGAAAGAGTACGCCTCGCTGRCGGACTTCATGAAAGCGCTGATCAGCCAACTGCGCGAGCCGGACTATCAGGCGTTCTTCAGCCGCTTTGTGGCACAGAAGGACAAGGGCCGGTTCTTTGCCCGGGTCAGGGAGCGTCTGAGCCGGATCACCTGGCAGCAGCGCGAACCGCTGGACATGGGGCCCTGGTGGCGAGAAACCGCGGTCGAGAACCCCCATGCCGAGCCGATCACCAACCGGCTGTCGGGTGAGCTGTGGCCTCAGCTGTATCGCCTCAAGCGCGACAAGGCGATCAGCGACGCGCGGGCGATTGCCGTCCCGACCGGTGATGAAGACGCCGCCACTCGCTGGAAGCGCCTGACCAGCTATCTGGACATCGGCTGGAACGTGTTCAACTTTGCCGCGATGCTGGTGCCGGGGCTGGGCGAAGCCATGCTGGCGCTGATGGTGGCGCAGATGGCCGCCGAGCTGCTGGAAGGTATCGAAGACTGGAGCAAGGGCGACTGGGACGAAGCGTCGGCGCACATCAACGGGGTCTTGATCAACTTTGCGCAACTGGCCTTGATGGCTGCCGGGCACGTATTGCCCCAGGGCGCCCGGGTGCCGGTAACACCCAGTCCGCTGATCGACAGCCTCAAACCGGTGGAGCTGCCCACTGGCAAGACCCGCCTGTGGAAACCGGACCTGACCCCTTACGAACACCCGGTGGCGCTGCCGGCCGAGGCCAGACCCGATGATCTGGGGCTTTATCAGCACAACGATCAACAGTGGTTGCGCCTGGAACAAAAGAATTATCAGGTGCGCCAGGACCCGGTGACGGGTGAGCATCGCCTGCAGCATCCGACCCGGCCAAGCGCCTACCAACCACGGGTTGAGCACAATAATGCCGGCGCCTGGAAAGCTGAAACCGAGCAACCCTTGACCTGGGAGCGTCCGGCCTTGTTACGACGCCTTGGTCACCGTGCGGACGCGTTAAGCGATGGCGAGCTTGAGCTGGCCCGCAAGATCAGCGGCACCCACGAAGGCCTGTTGCGCAAAATGTATGTCGAGCGCGAGCCCCTGCCGCCATTGCTGGCCGATACCCTCAGCCGCTTCGACGCCTACCGTCAGACCGAAAACGTTATCTCACGGATGGAAAGCACTGAGCGGGGTGTCTACGCGACGATCGATCACAAGACCGAGTTGTTCAATGCTCGCTACGCCGGCCAGCAAGCGTCGGGTGATCCGCGTGTCGAGCTGATTAAAAACCGTTTCACTGGCCTCCCCACGAACATTGTCGAAGACGTGCTGGCCGGTGCTTCCAGCGCCGAGCGCCGACAAATGGCTCAATGGGATTTTGCGAACACGCAACAGACCAAGCCTATTCCTCTGCGCCTGGCCGAGGCGCTACGCAATGCACAACGTGAAGTGCGTCTGTCGCGGGCCTATGAAGGGCTGTATCTGGAGGCCGCGTTGACTCCGGATACCGAGGCCCTGGTTCTCCACACATTGGAAGCCTTACCGAACGGGATAAAAAATCTGCGTATTGAAGTGCGCAATGGTTCCTTCAACGGGGAACTGCGCGCCAGCATTGGCCCCGAGGACGCGCCCGAGCGCAAGGTACTGGTGCGCAACGAAGACGGGCGGTACGAAGCGCGTGACAGTGACGATAACCATCTGCACGGCGCTGATGATGTGTATGCGGCTCTGCAGCATGTCTTACCGCAGAACCATCGCGCTGCGCTGGGGCTCCCCCATGTGGGGCAGGGGGCGGAATTGAAGCAGCTGATCAAACAGCATGTTCTGTCGCGCGACGGCTTGCGCAAGGCGTTGCGGATGCAGCCGATCAAACCTTTTTTCAAGGCCCCGATGCGTGGGGGCGACGGCACCTTTGGCTATCCTATGAGTGGTCGTGGGCAAGGCATGAGTCTGCGGATGGCAGAGCGACGTGCGAGGGTTCGCCGACTGTATCCCTCCCTTGGCAATGCAGATGTCGAATCGGTTTTGGCGCAGGCGGAGCTTGCGCAGGCTCATCCCGCCTATCCGCTGTCAGTCGATGAGTATTTGCTGGGCCTTGAGCAAGAGTTCGACAGCTTGCAACAGGAGGCGAATGCCTGGGTGGATACGCCAGGGACGCACGTCTTGCCCGATGGGAGTGTTGAACCGGTCAACCGACAAGACAGGCAGCGGGTTGCCGACTTGCTCCGGCGTTGCTGGCAAAGGACCAATTCGCCGCAGCAGGCTATCGGTAGTTTGTACGCCGAGGGCACTCTCAGCCTGACCGGGCTGCGTATCGGGGAGCTTCCAGTGTTGACCCGAGCGCTTTTCACTCACGTTTTCTCGCTGGACCTCAGCGCCATGGCGCTTGGGGAGGTGCCGGCCACTTTTCTCGAAGCGTTCCCGAATTTGCACGAGGTGAGCCTGGAGAACAATCGGCTGCAAACGCTTCCGGTGACGTTGCGGCTGATGCCGCGGCTGCAGGCGCTGAATCTCTCCATGAACGTCATTTCGATGAGTCCCGAAGCCATCGTGGCCCTCGAAGGATACCCGGTGCTGCAACAACTGCACCTGAGCCACAACCCATTAGGGCGTGTTCCCGATTTCCGGCGGATGCCGACGTTGAGACAACTCAACCTGCGCAACACTGGGCTTACCGAGTGGCCAGCGGGGCTGGATGGGTTGCCGCAGCTTCAAGGCATCGATCTGCGCGATAACCTCATCAGCCGGGTTGCGGACGAAATCCTTAATCCCGCCGTGGAAAACGCAGGTGCGGCGCGCCGGGTATTTAACAGCGCCGTTCTGGACGGTAACCCACTCACTCCGGCGGCTCTGGAAGACTATGCTCAGGCCTGGATGCGTATTCCACCACCCGAGGTTGGGGGGCCAATGCCCATTGAACCCCGCGCGGCTGCCGACCCTTTGGCAAACTCCAGTGAGCGATTGCAGCACTGGATGCGAGACATTCCGGCCGGCGAGCGTGCCGCCAGACAAGAGCAGTGGAGGTTGCTTGAGGGGGAAGACACCCACAGTCAGGAGTTCTTCAGGTTACTGGAGAATCTGCGAGAAACAGGCGAGTACAGCAACGCCTACCCTGATCTGCAGGCTCGAGTATGGACGCTGATGGACGCTGCTGCACAGTCCGAGCAATTGCGCACCGAGTTGTTCCGCCTGGCCGGGGATGTGGAAACCTGTGCCGATGGGGCTGCGCTGATTTTCAGTCGCCTGGAGGTCAGGAATCTGGTCAGCCACGGCTTGAGCACACAGGCGACCCCGGAGCTTTCCACACTGGCAAAGGGCTTGTTCAGGCTTGACGAAGTCGAACGGATTGCGCAGCAGGATGCGAGCGAGCGGATTCGCAACATTTCGGCCAATCACGCTTTGACCCTGGCGCAGAAGGTTCAAGAGGTTCTGCTTGTCGACCGAGTCGAGATTCGTCTTGCCTACCGTATCGGGCTGAAGGATCGACTTGGTTTGCCGGGGCAGCCGCAGCAGGCCAGATTTATCGGCGTGGCTGATGTGACGGAGGCGATGCTGGATGCCGCCGAGCAGAGGGTGTTGGCCCTGGACAACTCACCTCAGGAGTTTGCGGCGACCACCCAGCGTGATTTCTGGCGAGGGTTCCTGAAGCACAAATACGCCGATGAATTTCTACTGGCGCAAGAGCCGTTGCACGCACGGCTGGACGCGCTGGCGGCAGCGGATTTGGCGAGTCAGGAATACCTGATCAAGAGCGCAGAACTGGCCAGGGAGTTTGAAACGGTCGAGGACGCGTTCATCAACCGCAAGACAAAACTTGAGCTGCCCGGTTTGAACGCCGGAGAGTAACGCGTACGGTATTTGAATACCCCGAAGGTCGCTGCAAACGCAATCTTCGGGGTTTTTTTATAGGCGTTCGGTGGTGGAGCATACGTTGCGGGGCGTGGTGTTATTTATATATGTTTGTATCTTTAATGTTCGAATGATCATTCGATATTTGCGCAGATAGTTCAGCAGGTTTTTAGTCTTTTGTTTTATTGGCGCGGGCTTAAGCTGAAGACTTATTGGATTATCTTTGGTCGTAATATTATGTATGAATCACAAGGATTGGATGTTGTTACAAGACCTTCAGTTGCACCCGTCGAAAACAAAGGCATTCATTATGAGCGTATTGTTCAGGCACTTCCTCCAGCCATAAAAGCGACACCGCCGGTCAGGTTGTCGTTGCTCGCCAGCACCACGGTCTCGACACCGGATTGGTACCTGAAAGCTTCCGCAATCGATCGGCAATACCTCAAGGAATTGATCGATAA
>NZ_RCZA01000020.1 GCF_006438925.1 Pseudomonas mandelii
ATCGATAACAACAAGGCCGAGCGAGCGGTAAAACCCTTTGTGATTGGTCGCAAAAATTGGATGTTCAGCGACACGCCCAAGGGCGCGACGGCCAGTGCGCAGATCTATAGCCTGGTCGAAACTGCCAAAGCCAACGGCCAAGAGCCCTATACGTGGCTGCGCCACGTACTTGAACGCCTGCCACAAGCTACTTCGGTAGAAGACTTCGAAGCCTTGCTGCCGTGGAACTGTTCCCCGACTATCTCGCGCTAAATGCACACATCGGTTTTTTGCCATGTGTGGTTTATGGGTCGCTTACATTGCATCGGCACTGACACTCGTTTGCGTTGCACTTGCCCCACACTTAGTAACATTGATCGGCTGAGAGCTGCACATTGCTGCCGGTGGCGCCAGGCGGAAATCGGCCAAAAGCGGTCACTCAGTTTCTCCGCGAAAATAGGGGCAGTTCAGTCACTGGTAGAGTTGAAAAAAACTGTCCGCTGCGAGCCTGAAGGGCATCTAGAAAACCCGGGGTAATTTAACTCTCAGGCTATGCCGCAATGATGATATTCGATACGTCGTTATGGAGCTTTTAAAACGGCAATGATTGTCAGACAAAGCAAAATTACAGGCTATGCATTCATCCCCTAAGCTCTAATGACAAAAGCTACCATTGAAGTAGCTTCTGCCAGCGACAACCTATTTTTTTGAGGATTTGCTAGGTTTCAAATCGGGGTTATTCCCTTCCGTGCCTTTATTGTCACGACGACGCTTATCAACTTCGCCGGTGGATTTAGCAATTGGCTTTGGGCCAGGTTTAAGCGCCATAAGATTTCTCCTTGATGTTAATATTTATTTTGGTTATTGCAGAGCCATCTTATTGGTACTGGCGGATACTTTCAATAGAAATGAGATGCTTGATTTTAGCTATGTGAAAATTAAATTAGCTCTGGCAGCATCTATTGGTTATCTACCGGCAGGCTAGGTTGTTGGCTTACGTCCATTGGTTCAACGTTGCAGCTAGAACAGCACATCCAGCGTCATTCGAGTATCGCCCAGATATGTACTCGTGCACTGCGAAATTTCGCTGTCAAGCCGCTAGCTACCCGAGATTGAATGACTGCTTCTGGCCGATTTCTGCCATTCCTCAATGGCAGCTTCGGGTCGATGGCTGTCTTTCACGAACGGCGGTTGACGGCCACAAGCCGTCACTCAGCGTCTGCAACACCAGGGGCGATTCAATCAGCTGTAACCATTTCAAACAGGAATTGATCAGCGCGCTTTCCGGTTTCCAGGAGTGGCGCTGAAAGCTCAACTAGAAGTGAATTGCTGTGAGTTGTGAAGAACACACTGGCGATATCGTCCAAGTCGCCGCCGAGAGCTTGAACATGCAAATCGATAAGGGATCGACGAGTCGACAGCAAGATCATCGGCCCCCTGCCATCGCGAGAGTGGATGTCCAGTGCCCACATCCCTTTCGCCTGACTGTTAAGCTTGTCGCACAACGCTACCAGGTAGCTACGGGCTTCTTGCCGGATTTCCTGATTGAACCACAAGCCAATACCGACCGAGAGATCTGGGATTCCATCGGTGAGAGGCCCAATGTACTCGTAAACTTTTCCGGCAAGGGTGCCACTCCACAAAATGAATTGAGCGTCATGACATTTGGAGCCGTCATTGGTGAGTGTCAATCCACAAAAAGTTGGCCAGACGAAGTCCCCACCACTCCCCCCACGAGGAGCTCGAAGTTGCTCCAGACTAGTTCCCTGAACCTGGATTCTAAGGCAATTGTCCGCAACTCTACCAAGCTCTGTCAGTCCTTGCGTGAGTCTTTGATAGGCGGGGTAGGCAGTAATATCCGCTAGATCGATACGGGTTCCGTTCATACCGTTGTCTCCAAGGAATTTGGTCAATTGTTGAGTGAGGTAATTCAATGCACTGGAAGACGAGCTGTGATCCGTAAAACCGCGCAAGTACTTTTCAACAGCACGCCAGTACAGAGTCTGATGGGCCCAGTCTGATGGAGGCAAAGTAGAGTGTGTGATCAGAACAAGGCCGCCAAACGTCTCGTTCCGACTTCTCCGGTATGACTGATACATGGACAGCTGATCGACTCGCCCCAGCTCATCTTGGTATTGGGTAAATCCAGCTGCGATTTTGCTCTCAATGATCAGAAAAAAATTAGAACAACGTCCAATCAGATCCGGGCGTTTACCCTCCGCCCCGTGGTCGCCTGGGCCGATGACGTGCTGAGTTTCCCAGACAATGGAATTGAGATTATTCAATTCTCCAAGTTGGGCCGGTGCCAGTTTGAAGAGATCGGTCAGTACCTCTTCAACTCGACCGGCAAACGTCACTTGGCGCAGCCACTCAGCAAAGAGTTCGGTGAGAAAGTCCTCAAGGGGTGTCCGGAATTCACTCTGTCGGAACGCGAACAAACGGTCGAGAAAACTCATACCTTTCCTTGGCAGATGGGGGCAAGCGGAGATTCTGGCACATTCAGATGCTTATGCGCTGGCTAAATGCCGTTACGACATTCGGACGCGTGCTCGAAATGATCGCCCCCCCAAAAACCGACTTCCACGGCACAAAAACGGGCAATAGGCAGGCCCCGTTGGCCCGACATGGACTACTTCCAGTCCAAGTTCTCTGTAGAGAATTTTAACGCCTGGTTACCCGATTGATAGAAGCTCGCCTCGATGACCACCTCGTCGACCTTACGTAGCTGAGTCATAAATTTGCTGTAGTCGGAAATGAACAAGTACGTCGTGCTGTTATCGCTCGGCTCAGTGGCGGAAAACCGTTGAGGTTTCCCTTCCCCGAACCGCACGCTCACGCTGCAACCGTCGTAGCTGCTGCATAGAAACTGTCCACGTTCGATCTGAAGAATGACGTCCGATCCCCATCGAGGATGCTTACGCAGTTCGAGCGTTGCCCGCTGTGATCCTGAATATGGAAAACCGAAGGACAGGGTATTGATTGAGTCGACCTGCGCTGTCAGTACTTCTTTCTGGGTCATTTCATCTTTGTGAGTGTCGTATCGCCAAGCCAATCCCGTCTGCCGTTGATAGGCTTTGAGTGCAGCGGCCTCTTCCTCTGCCTTTTTCTTGGCAGCGGCTTGCGCGATCTGAGTATTGAGCTCCGTTAGCTGTTTTTTGTAGCCGGCATTGTCAGGAGCCAAGGCGACCAATTGCGTGTAAATTTTGGCTCGCTCAGAGATGTTGTCATCCTTGATAGAGGCGAGACTCTCGACGAGTTTGGATTTCTTGGCCTCAGTGGCAATGGTCTTATTCTTGAGCTCCACTTTCACAGCGATTGCATCGATATCGGCGTCTCCAAGCTCCCGATACTTACCTACGACACTCAGCGCCTCAGCAACCTTTCCCTGATCAATAAAAGCGTTCGCCTCGGCTTGGATCGCAGCTTTATTTGACTTGAGGTACTGAGCAGTTTGTTCACGCTCGGTTTTACGCTGTTGCTCGGCCTGTTTTTTCGCGAGCTCGCTGCGCTCCGCATTCTCATTGGAGGTGGCGGAGGAGAACATCATCATGTAGCAGATGAACAGGACAACCGAGCCCATGACCTTCCACTGTGCACCTACATCAAATCCGAGCATCGACCGGGCGCGTTGGTAAATGGGCGGAATGAGCAAAGCCGCACCCGCCAGTGCCGGTAGCGACACCAATGGATAACGCCAGACACTCATAGCAAACAGCATCATGAAACAGAGACCGAAAAACCACGCAAGGGCTTTGCTGGCGAGGCTGACGGATCTCGTCCCTAAATCTGTACTTGGGTGATTCGCGTCGGATTGGAGAACAAGGGACTGGGAAGGATCGAGCTCGACAAATACATCGTCGTGCAGCGCAAGGTCACTCGCAGTAGGCACTGTCACCGGCTCTGCGCAATGGGGGCATCGACCAAAGATACCGGCCTTATTGTCACTCAATCGAATGCTTTGCTGGCAGTGTTTGCATGCAAACTCAATCATGGCCTTCCCTGGTTGTTGGAACCTGAGCTTTAGCCTACGGCGGTGGCTCATTGCCAGTCAATCACGATTAACGCTCACGCGTTTGGACAAATGATCATCGATGAGTTTGCCTACTCCGACGTTGTCGCGAGCCAGGGCGACCTCAAGGGCGCAAAAGATCCTTCCAAACTATTCGATTGAAAAACCTTCGGACTCTAACCCAGTAATTCCTACGTGGTGACCAGACTTCATTGTGAGCTAAGGTTGGTTTGTAATCGTGAAAACTCATTCCGACGACGCGAGCGCACCCAATGCCATCAATGCCTAGCCGTTACAGCGAGCTGCACGCGCATCTCGATCACTTGTTGAATACCGATCCTGCTCTCGCGGTGACAAAAGCTCGGGAGATCGATCTTGATACTCCTGATCGACCTAATTGGATGAACCTACGGGCAAGCGTTCTAGTGGATGGAGGCGCACTGACTCAGCAACAGGAGGCTATCGAAGAAGGTCTAGCGTTATTTCGTGAGTTGCACAATTTATTCCCAACAGCGAACGTGACCTACAACCTTGCAAACGGTTTTATTGCTGCGACAGGCATGCCACCACGCGATTCTAGCTGGCTGGATCATCAGGAACGCACACGAGAGCATCGTGCGCAAGCGCGCCAATGTTTCTGGAAAGTCACTCAAGACGTGGACGCTAAATCAACATTGAGAACGCAAGCCTGGACGAATCTCGCGAATCAGTTCCGCAATAGTTTTCGTCTAGGTGAAGCTCATGATGCTCGGCTTGCTGCACTTGAAATTGATCCAAAAAATGGCGTCGCCGCATTTTGCGCAACCCGTGATTTACTGTGGCTTTTTGAGCAAGGGGGATGCTCAGACCTCACTCGCATTGAGGCGGTAATGTTGGCAAAGATCGCACATACGAATGAAGAGCGAGTCGTCGATTACGCGGGTGCGCAAGCAGCAAAAGAAATCGCCGCATTTGCTAACAAGCTTGGAGATCCACCACCGCGCTCACCACACTCAGATCCATTCATTCGGTGGGTAGAAACGGAACGGTTAACACTCTCTCCAGCCGTCGAGCTAGTCGATTCTTCGATGAGGAAGCTGGACTGGCTCATGCTTCCCGGAATTTTAGAACGTGAGCCTGAGGCAGGCGGATCACCACCTCCCGTATTCGCCATGTTCAACATGCTGAAAAGTGACTTTATCCTTGCTCGTGATTTGGCCTGGCGAGCTTTCGACGAAGGCGTTTGGCCGGTGACGGGCCGATTCTCAGACACTCTCGACTATGCCAACTACGGTCCGGATACATCTGCGCTCATACTCGCTCACCGGACGGCCCTTGATCTGCTCGATAAGGTAGCTGTAACGGCAAATCACCACTTTGAGCTAGGGCTGCCTCCCAATAAAATTTCCTTTAGCTCGTTTTGGCGCAAAGCCCCTGATAAATCCAAAAAAGTTGGCCCGCTCACCAATCCGGTCGATACGGTGATTCGCGGCGGCGCCGTTGCTCTCTACGGGCTTGTGGAGCTCGCTGACGACTATGGTGGTACAGAGGGTATCCTCCGGCCTCACAAAGATCTGCGTAACTCCAGCACGCACCGCTTCGTGATTCTTCATGATCTTGGCGATCCAGCTTCCAGCAGGCAAGCACCTGAGGTCGAGCACCATCATCGTGAGCAATTCACTCAGGAAGTGTTACGCGCCTTGCGTGTGGCCCGGTCAGCCATCCAGATGCTCGCGCTTGCAATTACTCAGCACGAAAAAGGCTTGGCGGAGCGAGAAGATGGCTTTGTTGCATCGCTGATCGTCCCTGACCACGACTGGATTCGGGGTCGTGACGGGGACGAGTAAATACGGCTGTGTCGAACACCGCGCTCGCGTTATTAGCTCATCATTTTTTCGTAATGTTCCCCAAAACCTGTTTTGACGAACACCTGCTTAAATCGCTCAATGAAATGCTCAGGGGCGATTTCACCAAAGTCAGTGAGATTAACAGCATCAGAATGAGACTCCCGGTTCACATATCGGTACAGGGCTCGGAATTCCGTGTCCTCGTCAGCCAATTCAACCAAAGCATCCTGCAGCTCATCCTGTTGGTGAACGAAGGCGAAGTAGTATTCAAGGATGTTTCGCATCATGTTCGGAATCACTGACGCAGAGGTACGCCCTTCCTTTGCATCCTTGATGGCCTGCCAGAAAGACTGATAATCGTTTTGCACATCTGTAGCCTTCATCGGCGTGATCGTGCTGTGTACCGCCTTCGTAATCCTGAAGAGAGAAAACTCGTCTGCCTTCCTCAGGTGCTTTAGCATTTCGTGGAAGAAAAACAGGTTGTGGGTGAGAATGAATACCTGCCTGAAGCGATCCTTTGGATTGAGTACACGACGATAAATCATCGAAGCGATGTCATAGATGTAGTTGTGGGACAGGCTCGATATCGGGTCGTCGATGACAATGATGCGGTTGCTTCTGAGCTTGCTTCCCTTGCCGTCCAGTTCGCCATTGCATACCTCCAGATAATAGAGAAAGGAGATGAGAGTTTTCTCACCCTCACTGAGCGTCTTGAAAACACCCGTCTGCTGATCTGGTCGTTGGAGCCGGTACCGAGGAAGTTCGCCCTCCTCCCTCACCACCGTGAAACCTTTAAGTCCCAGCATGCTGAGAGACGCGTTGATGCTGTCGATGGACTGATCAATGTTGGTAATTTTGGATTTGCTGTCAGTGATGATGTCCTTCTGTTCTTGTGCCTTTGCCCGAATGGTTTCCATGGCGATGCGCTTTTCTTCCCGCTGCAATGCGTAGTCGTTGTGAACCTTCTTGGCCGACGTTATCAGTGCATCGCAGCTCAATCGAAAACAGTTCCAGAAGCGGGTTTTTATGCTCTCCAGATGGGTTTTCTTGTCCCTTACCTTGAGGTTGATCGCATCGATTTTGCTTTGCTCGACTCTGACCAAGGCATTGAGGTCAGCCAGGATATCGGCCGTTGATGTGAGCATAATCGGGACAGATGGGCTTGCCGCTTTGGCTGACAGGCTCTGAATGTTTAGAAGCAATTTCGCTTCCAGGCTCGCAATGAGCGCTTGGAATGCAGGCAACTGGTATTCAGTGCGACGATACTGGGATTGCAGGCGGGCCACGCCAGCTTCGTATCGGCCTTTCAATGAAGCGAGTTGCCCAATTCGTTGCTCATACGTTTTATCGAATACCTTCCTGATTTCATCATAAAACCGGGCAGGTAGTGGCTGCTGGCAAAATGGGCAGCGTTCCTCCTCTTTGGGGACAAAACTGAAGGCTTGTTTGACCCAGTCAGAGTTGCCTAACTCGCCAATCAGAGCCGACAAATACGAATCACCCGATCCGGTGATGGTCTCTTGGAGTAAAGCGTGACCTTCTATCTCGCCCTCAGCAAAGCTCAATGCGGGTATTCCCGGCAGCACAGCATCGCTTGCCTGCAGTAATTGCTCTGCCTCCTCCATCAGCCCCTCGAAGGTATCAGCGGTCGGTACCGACTTCAGAGCAACAGCCTTTTCTGCCAGTTTTTCCTTGGTGTTCAGAGACGCAAAACAGTATTTCAAGGCCGCGTTGTCGAACGGCTTTTTCAATGCCCATATACGTTCTTGTAGCTCGGTCTTGTTGGCCTTCTGAGCCTCACCCAGTGCATTCCCTGACGCCACTACGTCCTGGTGTTCTTCTGTGAGCTTCTTGAGTGCAGACTCGGCAACTTCGAGCACCTTCTCAGCTTCAATATTGCCTTCGTTCAACGTAAAAACACCCGACTGAGAGCTTGCATGAAAATTGCTCTCCATAAAGATGTGGTTGTAAACCAACACCTCACGTTCAGCATCTGCGGGCAACGCGCTACAACGGTGGTACACCAGGTCTGCAGGGTCTTGGAGGTAGTTACCAATGGTGGTCTTACCCGTGCCATTGTGTCCGTAGAACACATTAACCTTTGTGAGCGGGCCGATCGTGGAGTTTGTGTCGGGGGAATAGCTCGACACGCCTCGTAGGATTATATTTTTTATCACGACGCTATCCTTGGCTGGGGATGTCCAAAGGTCATCCTATTCCTGCAACTGGCCGTTGGAAAGCACCCTTAGCTATCCTGGTCGCAAGCCCTTTCCTCGCTTTTGATCACACCCACGGACGCTGAACTTTATGGATGCTACCCAACCGCTTGGCCCACAAGTTCCCCACCTCCCTGGCTTTCTGTTTTTTATCCCCGTATCCAGCCTGATCACGCTGGTGTACGGGGCTACGGCACTTGAAAACGCGTATGAAAACTCAGGACTAAAAAAGCCTGAATGGCCCAGCTGGAAGAGCCTGGACAAATGGTTTCTCTCTTCGGGTACACACTCTCCCGTCAGACCCTCAAGTATTGCGTCTATCAATGCGATGGCAGAGGACACCACGGCGCTTGATCTCCCGACGGATACGGACTCCATTTGGCAATCAGAGCATGAGTGGAAAGGTCTTCTTCAAGCACAACTTATACGGGATCCGCGATCAATTGCTTATTGGAAGACTTGGCTAGAGCTCGATAAAGAACTTGGGTGCGAATTGCTTCCGGCCTGTGCTTCCTCTGGTGAGAAGGTACGCATCATGGTTTTTTCAAGGTTGACCAGGGAGCTGGGGTGCTCGGGTAGCGTTTTGAGAATGGCGACCTATGACTGGGGTAACAGTGAGCCTGACCAGCTCGATTCGCCGTTGTTTGAGCACAATAGAATCGCTGACACGTTCGCGGTCGTTTTTCGAGTCTGTGCTTGGGTTGTCGCAGAAATCAGCGTGCGAGACTGGGAGGCCCTACTCGGAGCCGGGCTAGTAGACGAAATTCTGCTGAAAAATCTGACACCCCAGTTCGATGAACAATCAGGTCATTGGAGCCGGCCCATCACCGAGCAGTTGCGTGCCTTGGCGGCGGACGCCGGCTATCACGGAGACGGTCGCCCGAGTAGTTTCTTGGGGGAAATTCTAGCCGGCGACGATTCAGACGTTTCTGATAAGCAGCGAACGCTAAGACGCTGGGAAGAGCCTCATCCTGGCAAACCTCGGGACTCTGTGATCACCAGCCTTCTGAAGGCACTGCAACCCTTGCTCAGCAAGCATGGAGGCTTATGGAGTAGCACTTCGGCACAGAACAGAAAATTCAGATTTGCTTGGCTGAATGTGGTGCTGCTGAGGGAGATGGAGAAAAAGAATTTGCCCTGGTGGCACATTCAGGAAGTGTTTGATACCTATGAGGACGAATTTCGAAAGGCTCGGGCTCTCCTCGGAAAGCCCCTTACGTAAAAGCGGGCAGTTCATGCCCGCGTCCCAGTGATAGCCCTTAGTTTTGCACGTTGCGATTTTCCGTCAGCTGTTTGCTTCGATTACCCTGATTTTTGTCCAAGGTAACATTCGTACCCGGTGTGCCCTTGTTTCGGTTGCTGATGTCGCCGTCGTGGTTGCTACGCTTTTTAGATTGCTTGGTCATGGGTAACTACTGCCTGCTGGTATAAGGAAGTCGCTGATTGCGACACCCCAAAGCTTGCGTGTCACTACCCTGAATTCACAGGACACAAAAAAGAAAAATATCTTCCGCTATGAAGGGCTGGGGTCGGCGAAGCACCCAGGCATTGAGTCATCGACAGCCGGTGCTCCAGTGGTTTCTCGACAAGCTCACGGTTAACCCCATCGTAGTCATCCTGGTGGACGCTCAGCTTTGTAAAAAACGCCTAACAATGAATTTCCTCCAGTTACGGTGTATCAACTGCATACTCAATAGCCATAAGCCACCAACTTAAAGAGTGAGTAAAATCAACGGTTTTTATCATCCACACAAATAAACCATCAAAAAGCCAGCTATAAAAACCCGTACACCCAGCAACAAAATATGCCAACTTGCTATCAACGATGCGCGACTTTCGCCATCTTTTTTAAAACGAACTAGTTGCGGAAGCTATTTCATTCATATACATTCCTCACCATCGAAAGCCCAACACCAACTGCAACAACATCACAGCGCAGTCCCTGCACAACCATTCGAATTATTCGAATACACACTATAAAAATTGAGCACCACTAATGCACACCCAAGAAAGCAAAGCACATAACCGTGAAAGTGGTACTGTCGGAAGGTACAGGGAGTTCTGGAAGATCACCTACTCCGCAGGAGTCGCGCTGGCCATTTGCACCGTTATTTTGACGTGGTTAACAAAAAAACCCAGCTACTTCAATGTAGGAGCAACCATTTGCATCACAGTCTTTGTGGCCGGATTCTGTGGTACTACCTATCCTAAAGTTCGAAGCTTTTGGGAGCACAAAGTCGGAACGTGGTTTCGGCGCGCCTTCCATGCGCTACTTTTTTTCATCGCCTTTGTTCCTGCTAGAACATTGGTTTCAGAAGTCATGGGGCTTCCTGGCCAAGACTTCGATGCTACCGTCGCAATACTTTCGCTTTGTATTTATCCTGCATTATGGTTTTTCGTTGTAGCGCTCATTTGCTCCGGCATTGGATTAATTCATCTTTTTATATTTCTCGCCATCCGACTCACCATGCTGCCGGTCGTGGATGACATGGTTAGATTCATGGGAACAGTCATAAAAAATGAGCGCCTCCGCCATTTCATATTCACAGAGAGAACTATCAACAGTTATTTCAGTCTGGCTCAGTGGGGAGGTGCGACTGCGACTGCCCTATTACTTGGACAATGCTTCGATAAAGCAGGAGCAGAAATTGCGAACAACGATCAAATCATCAAGTCGATCGCATACTACACAGACTATCAGATTGCTGGTAATTACCCAGGCATAATCAAACATCTTCGCTATCGTCTACACGAAAACGGAGTCGTATCTTATGCAATTAAAAGCAACAGCAGAATTACCATTCTAATAGATAAGGTTAAGGACTCCTAACGGAAAACCGGAACCCCCAACCTAAAAAACAAGAGCCCGATAGAGTTATTATTTAATCTAAAACAAAATTTTGTATTTACGCTGAGGCTCGACCTAGCAGCAGAGCCTCATTGAGTTAAAATAACAGCTACCTACAAGCATATCTTCACGCCCCGAGATGGTGCCATCTCTGATCGTAGTCTATATAGGTTAAAATAGATCTATTAGAGTGCGGAGAGGCTCGCTACGAATGATAAAACAACCATTTTTTTGGCTATAGCATTCTTGGCGACAGACCCGCCCAGATCGTTATAAAGGGATAGCAGATTGGGCACTCAGCCGCTCAACCTTCGCCAACTTACAAATTTCATCGATGCACCCGTTGAGATCTTTATAAATCTCAGAGCCGGTAAATCTCAAAACATTCCAGCCTTCACCGAAAAGCCATCGATCACGCTGGGCATCATGGGTTCGCTGGTACTTCGTTTTGTGATACTCATGTCCGTCTAATTCTATCGCTATCCGTTTGTTAGGAATCGCAAAATCGAGGCGGTATCTTCCTGCTTGGTACTGCGGAAATATGTGCAGATCTAGAAAAGCGAGCTCGAAAAACATCTCTTCAATAGGGGATCCGAAAGGATATGGCTTATAGTCATGCCGAATACTTGGGTCACGACCAAGCAGTTTCGAGAGAATCGCCTCGCCCTGAAAAATTGGCAGCACGATCTCTCCACTCGAATTAACTCCACCTTTATTTTGATCAATCATCTTCACGAGCTTGCCGGACGCCTCGATATAATGCATATCTTGAATTCGACAGCCGATGCAGGGGCAATTTTTGGCAATACACCCCCTAGCAATCACTCGTTGATCCAAGCTTAGCGAGGCGTAAGAATGAGTGTACGTTCCATCGTCCTCTGCTTTGATTAAAAGTACAGCGTCTGGAGTCTGGCACACATCTTCCAGCATCGCCCTATTCAGACGACCTCGATAACGCCTGTAGCGCTCAATCTTGAGCCCTTTCAAAAACATCTCCCCCTCTTCCGTGAAGGGAATGACAACCATGTTGTCCTCTAGCTCCTTTTGCGACTCCAGATCGAGGACAGGAATCTCCTCTTCGCAGGTGTGAATCGTAGCTTGGCCCAACACGCATCCCATACACTTGCACCCGATGTTTTTGCATTCCTTTGTGAGAACAAAGTCACCGTACACTTGTGAGAACACGACGAAAATTCTGCGTTTCTCTTCCGTATAAATCACGACGTACGCGGTTGGAACCACGAGCATTCCTTTCTGATAGTGGATTCATTCTGTGCGCCATTGGACGCAGGGGCAAATACGCCCGGAGTAGGGCCTAAGTCTCTCAGATCCAGCCAAGCTTCGAAATGGGGTCGTTCACCGCCAGCGGTTGAACCTCTACAGGCTCAGGGTCGCTTTCACAGCGCCTCAGCCAGGGACGAATTAAAAGTGTAAACAGGAGGGTTCAAATACCGAGTATTTTTACACTTTTTCAGGGGCGGTGACCCGATATGGACAAAAGCACCTCATAGGAATTAGTGAGTGCGGGGTTGAAGGCAATAAAAAATATTTTTTACAGTGTCGTTGACAATCGGGAGTATCTAAAGCGTACTGAATGGTCGAGATCGACACGCTCAGACGCTCCGCCAACTGTCGCAACGAAGGCAGACGGACTCGCGTGTCACTGACCGGTTCGTTGATCAGGTTAGTCAGATATCGGTACACCGCCTGATACGCGAAGTCAGTTTCTCGTGGCCCTTTCATGGGCGAGGGCCGAATGCCATGTGAACGTCATCATGCATCGTCAAGAAATCTGTCAAGCCGCGCACTTTCAGCGCCCCGCTGTCCATTCATCCGCCACCGCCGTGTCGTCGTCATAGTCGGCTGCTTCGACTTGCAAACCTGCGCCGCCGAGTTCCGGGGCGCCTGCCCTACCCTCATCCGCAGACACCGGGCCCATGCGGTAAAGCTTGCCGATCAAGCTGACAGGCAACCCGCTGACGTCGGTCATCCATTGCAGAACTTGCTCCGACACCGGATTGCCCTGCATTGCCCGGTGCAAATCAGGCATCGCCACGAGCATGCCGGGGTGGCACTCGCGCAGAAAGCGCTCAAGCGCCGCGCCATTTTCGACGAAAGGTGAAAAGAGCAGGCACACCAGTTGAGCCTCGCTCAGGCCAAGGTTTTTTTGAGCCTCGGCCGTTGCCAGCACGCGCTGCTCGGCCAATGTCGCCGGATTGCCGAACGCCTCTACCGCTTGCTCGCACAACCGTTCCGCCAGTTGTTTGCGCCGCATCATCACCAATGCCCGTTGCAGGTATTCGGCGACACCCGTCTCGTAGCCGCGGCCGTGCATGAAGCACGATTGCAAACCCCGCATGTGTGCAGAGATGGAAAGGCTGACGTACTCGTTGTCGCTGAGCTGTGCCGCCAGTTCGTCAGGTTGAAAACCGAGAAACTCTGTGAGCAGCGGCCAACGCTCTTCCAGATTGCTGACCAGCAAGTCGTGAATGTCGATGTACGTGGCGCGACGACAGGCCTCAAATCGTTCGGCCGGACGCCACGCAACCTGGTCATGCTCAGCATAAAACGCGCGGTAGCAGTCGCTGCCCAGTTCATCGAGCAGCGCGAAAAGCGCCTCGTAGCCGGTTTCGTGGTGATTCGAGGTCTTGAGCCCGGCCTTGGCGGCAGCACGTTTCAACCCGTCGAGAAACTGCTTCTGCTGACGAGGTGAGTCGCTGCTGATCAATGCATCGACACCGCTGTCCCAACGAGCTATTTGCCCATAGAACTCACCGGTGGCCAGATACCCGTCGTCCCATAGATCAAGCGGCCCGTTCCAGGCGCGACAATGGCCAACCATCAAAAGATTGAGCCGACTCGACTCACGGCCGCCTTCGGAAATCGGCGCCAGGTGGTTGAACGGCAGGACTTCCCGGTTATCAACCATCAACAATTCGACCCGAGGATCGTCGTAGAGGAACAAGGCGCTGTAGCTGCGATAGATGTTTTCCAGGGCCGTCGGGCTTGCGCCGTTCAAGCGCAAGGATGCCACTCGCAACTGGAATGTCGCTGGCGCCCGGCCGGCGATACTCAGCTGTGCAGCGCGCAGCAGCGCCAGGGTGTAACAACTGTCGCGGGACCCGGACTGAATCGCCAGTACCTTGTATTCGCCAATACGCTCCATGCCCCCGGCGGCCACCACCAGCCGCTGAATCATCAGCTGCAATGCCGTGCGTTCGGCGCGCGAGAAGAAACTCAGCAATCGCTGCAGCACTTGCTGATAGACATAGTTCATCGCTTGGTCATGGATATTGGTCATCTTCATTTACCTGATGCTTGTAAGTTCGATATCGCGCCAACAACGACATGCATTGCGCAATGGGTTGCTTGCCACGATTGAAGTACTGGACGTTATTGCCAAATGCTAGCACTTAAGCTTTTAGTAATTATTTGAAATAACTAGAAGTCTCCCCTGCCCTGTCAGAGGCAGGTGGCTGCGAACCCCTGTAGAACTGGCCTCTTGCAGCTGCGAGCGACTTCCTAGGAAATGTCCGACAGCGTCCCACAGACAATTAGCACAAGAAATAGAGAAAGAAGTCACCCAAGTTTTTTTGGCAACTGCGCAACGACGAACTATTGGTCGGATATGTATTAACAGTGTGTATTGAAAAGTATCAAGCCGACACCCAGCCATGACTCATTCCTTGAGATGAAAGTAATCATTCAATTATCAAGGCTTATATGATGATTAGAAGATACAGATTGAGAGCAAAAACCAGTTCAGTTGCTGAACTGACCCATTGACGGGGCAATGGGACGTCTCATTTTGGCAGGTGCTGAAAACAGAAGAGTCCGTGGGCACGGACTCTTGCAGAGGGGGCTTATTTGAAGGGCTTATGCAGGCTCGACCTGGAGGGCGACCCGTTCGCGGCATGGGCATTCGTCCATGTAGCGGTGTGCTTCTACAAACTCGGCAAACGGGAAGACCCGAGTCTTGAGCGGCAGCAGCACGCGGTCGGCGGTCATCTGGTTGATGTCGCGCAAGGCGCGTTGCAGTGCGACCTGGTCCTGAATGATGCCCAGTTCAGGCTTGCCGGTGAAGTTGCCGATGCAGTGCACAAAGAACTGGATGTTCTTCTGGAACGCTGCGCAGGCCGGGAACGGCGTCTGGTTGCCACCTTGCAGACCGTACAGCACCAGGCTGCCGCGAGGTGCAAGCACATCGCCAAGCAACGACATCTGTGGACCGCCGAGACCGTCGAACACAACGTCCACGCCACGGTTGTCGGTGATCTTGTTGATCTGCATCAGCAGATCCTGTTCTTCGGTGACGATGACTTTCTCGGCACCCAGGGACAGCAGATTCTCACGCTCTTCCGCGGTCTTGGTGGCGGCAATGACCCGGATACCCAGAGCCTTGCCCAGCTGTACAAAGGACGGACCGGCACAGTGACTGGCGTCGGTCACCAGGGCGAATTGCCCGGGTTTGACCCGTGCCAGATCGACATAAGCGAAGTAAGCGATCAGCAGCGGAGTGTAATGCACGCTGGCTTCGATCGGGGTGAGCACGTCCGGGTAACGGGTGAGTGCCGTACGCGGCAGAACGATCTGCTCGCCGTAGACCGGATAATCGTTGGGGCTTTCAGCCGGGAAGCTGGCGACCTTGTCGCCGACTGCCAGATCATCGACGCCCTCGCCAACAGCCGTCACGACGCCGGACATTTCATGGCCAAGGCCTGAAGGCAGACGAGCGTGGGACGAGGCCAGGTTCTGGCGCCAGAGAATGTCGTACCAGCTGATGCCAATCGCCTCGACGCGCACCTGCACTTCGCCCGGCGCAGGGAGAGCGGCCGCATGCTCTTCGCATTTGAGCACCTCGGCTGGACCAAACTTGTGAAAACGGATCGTGCGGGACATCGCAAACCTCGTCAAAGAAACCTCTAATGCCCTGAACTCTATCTGGGCTTTCTACCCAAGACTATCAGTGGCTATTAATAGTCGACATGCCTGTCATTGATTCCGCAGCGCCGGTGACATCATCAAATGCCGTAAAACCGAAGCAGCCATTTCAGGAAAACTGAATTACTCGGTGCAGAGTAGCAGCCTTTCCCCTTAATATTCATGCCGGCCATTGTTCTCATATGGTCGCTCTCGTCAAGCTTGATGACTCTGCCAGGACTCCAGATGAATCGTAATGACCTGCGTCGTGTCGACCTGAACCTGTTGATCGTTTTCGAAACATTGATGCACGAACGCAGCGTGACCCGCGCTGCAGAGAAACTGTTCCTCGGCCAGCCGGCCATCAGTGCGGCGCTCTCGCGCCTGCGTGGGCTGTTCGATGATCCGTTGTTCGTGCGTACCGGCCGCAGCATGGAACCGTCCGCCCGGGCGGTGGAGATTTTCGCCCTGCTCTCGCCTGCACTTGATTCGATTTCCACCGCAGTCAGCCGTGCGGCGGAATTCGACCCGGCGACCAGCACCGCGGTGTTTCGCATCGGTCTATCGGACGATGTCGAGTTCGCGCTGCTGCCGATGCTGCTCAAGCGCCTGCGCGCCGAATCACCGGGGATCGTGCTGGTGGTGCGTCGGGCCAACTACATCCTGATGCCGAGCCTGCTGGCCTCGGGCGAAATTTCCATCGGCGTCAGCTACACCGCCGACCTGCCGGCCAACGCCAAGCGCAAAGTACTGCGCCGCAGCATGCCGAAGCTGTTGCGGGCCGACACGGTGCCGGGGCCGTTGAGCCTGGATGATTTCTGCGCACGGCCTCATGCGCTGGTGTCGTTCGCCGGTGACCTGAGCGGCTTTATAGATGAAGAACTGGAAAAGCTCGGGCGCAAACGACATGTGGTGCTCGCGGTGCCGCAGTTCAACGGACTCAGCACACTCATCAGCGGGACCGATATTGTCGCGACCGTGCCCGATTACACGGCTGAAGCGTTGACGGCGGCCGGTGGTGTGCGGGCTGAAGACCCGCCGTTGCCGGTGCGCACTTTTGAATTGCACATGGCCTGGCGCGGGTCGCAGGATAATGATCCGGGCGAACGTTGGTTGCGGTCCAGGATCCAGATGTTTTTTGGGGATCCGGATAGCCTCGCTTGACCCTGATTGTTGTATCGGCACTGATGGCCTCTTCGCGAGCAGGCTCGCTCCCACATTGGTTTGCGGTGTTCACAAATCCTGTGGGAGCGAGCCTGCTCGCGAAAGCCGTGACTCGGTCCACCTTTGCATTCCCCGCAACACAGAATTGTCATCAATCCAATTGATAGCCGCCTAACGAAAGGTGCACACTAGAGAGGTTGGCTGGCGCTTATATCATTCCGAATGATAGTTACCTTTGCCTCATTCGATTCGTGCGATACAACCTCGCCGAGCATCATCCGTCCATTCTCAATACATTGGCGGATGCATCCATGGAACAATCACTCAAACATTTGCGCTTCCCGTTGGCCCTGTTGGCCGTACTGGTGATGAGCGCCTGCGGCAAGACTCCGGACACGGCCGCCACTATGCCCGCAGCCAAGGTCAGCGTGGCCAAGGTGCTGGAACAACCGGTTAACGAGTGGGACGAATTCACCGGGCGCCTCGAAGCGCCGGAAACTGTAGAAATTCGTCCACGGGTCTCTGGTCAGATCGATGAAGTGGCCTTCACTGAAGGCGCTTTGGTCAAGAAAGGCGACCTGTTGTTCCAGATTGATCCGCGTCCATTCCAGGCCGAGGTCCGCCGCCTCGAAGCCCTGGTTGCCCAGTCCCGCGCCAACGCCACCCGCAGCGAAAACGAATCCCAACGCGGTGAGCGTCTGCGCACCAGCAACGCGATTTCCGCCGAGCTGGCCGATTCGCGCACCAGCGCTGCTCAAGAAGCCCGCGCCGCCGTCGGTGCCCTCCAGGCGCAACTGGACCTGGCCAAACTGAACCTGAGCTTCACCCGCGTCACCGCCCCAATCAGTGGTCGCGTCAGCCGCGCAGAAATCACCGCCGGCAACTTGGTGACCGCCGATACCACCGCGCTGACCAGTGTGGTGTCCACCGACAAGGTCTACGCCTACTTCGACGCTGACGAGCGTGTGTTCCTCAAATACACCCAGCTCGCTCGCCAGGGCAAACGCGGTGCTACCACGCCGGTTTACCTCGGTCTCTCCAACGAAGACGGCAACCCACACCAGGGCGTGATGAACTTCGTCGACAACCAGGTCAACCCGAAAACCGGCACCATCCGTGGTCGCGCCGTGTTCGACAACAGCGACGGCGCCTACACCCCAGGCCTGTATGCCCGCCTGAAACTGGTCGGCAGCGGCACCTATTCCGCCGTGCTGATCAACGACGAAGCGGTCGGTACCGATCTGGGTAAAAAGTTCGTGCTGGTGATGGATGCCGACAACAAAACGGTTTACCGCTCGGTCGAGCTGGGTCCGAAGATCGAAGGTTTGCGTATCGTGCGCAGCGGCCTGAACAAGGACGACACCGTCATCGTCAAGGGGCTGCAACGGGTTCGCCCTGGCTCGCCGGTCACCCCTGAAGTGATCCCGATGGCCAGTGAACAAACCCTCGCCGCTCTGGCACAACAACGACAAGCGCTGGAAGCCAGCAACCTGCCCCAAGTCGCACCTGCCAAGGTCGCGCCGGGTTCGGTTGTGAAACTGGCTGCTGCGACTCCACGCGGTTAAGGGATCTCTACGATGAATTTTTCCCAATTCTTCATTTCACGGCCGATCTTTGCAGCGGTACTTTCGCTGCTGATCCTGATCGCCGGCGCCATTTCGCTGTTCCAGTTGCCGATCAGCGAATACCCGGAAGTGGTTCCGCCGACCGTTGTGGTCCGCGCCAACTTCCCGGGTGCCAACCCAAAAGTCATCGGTGAAACTGTGGCCGCTCCATTGGAGCAAGCCATCACCGGCGTCGAGAACATGCTGTACATGTCCTCGCAGTCCACCGCTGACGGCAAGATCACCCTGACCATCACCTTCGCGCTGGGCACTGACCTGGACAACGCACAGGTACAGGTGCAGAACCGCGTGACCCGGACCGAGCCAAAACTTCCCGAGGAAGTGACGCGCATCGGTATCACCGTGGACAAGGCTTCGCCCGACCTGACCATGGTTGTGCACTTGACCTCGCCGGACAAACGCTACGACATGCTCTACCTGTCCAACTACGCCTTGCTCAACATCAAGGATGAGCTGGCGCGTCTGGGCGGTGTCGGTGACGTGCAACTGTTCGGTATGGGCGACTACTCGCTGCGGGTCTGGCTCGATCCGAACAAGACCGCTTCGCGTAACCTGACCGCCACTGACGTCGTGACTGCAATCCGTGAACAGAACCGTCAGGTGGCTGCCGGTGCACTGGGTGCGCCACCCGCGCCGAATGCCACCGCGTTCCAGCTGTCGGTCAACACCCAAGGTCGTCTGGTTTCTGAAGAAGAGTTCGAGAACATCATCATTCGCTCCGGCGAAAACGGTGAAATCACTCGCCTGAAAGACATCGCTCGCATTGAGTTGGGTTCCAGCCAATATGCTTTGCGTTCGCTGCTGAACAACCAGCCGGCAGTTGCGATCCCGATCTTCCAGCGCCCTGGTTCCAACGCAATCGAAATCTCCAACGAAGTGCGCGACAAGATGGCGGAGCTGAAAAAGAGCTTCCCGGAAGGCATGGACTTCAGCATCGTCTATGACCCGACGATCTTCGTGCGCGGCTCCATCGAGGCGGTGGTTCACACCCTCTTTGAAGCGCTGATCCTCGTTGTTCTGGTGGTGATCCTGTTCCTGCAAACCTGGCGCGCCTCGATCATTCCATTGGTGGCGGTGCCGGTTTCGCTGATCGGTACGTTTGCCGTGATGCACCTGTTCGGCTTCTCGCTGAACGCCCTGTCACTGTTCGGCCTGGTATTGGCCATCGGTATCGTGGTGGACGACGCCATTGTGGTGGTGGAGAACGTCGAACGAAATATCGGACTGGGGCTCACACCGGTCGAAGCAACCAAACGTGCGATGCGTGAAGTGACCGGTCCGATCATCGCGACAGCGCTGGTGCTGTGTGCGGTGTTTATCCCGGCGGCCTTCATCTCCGGCTTGACCGGACAGTTCTACAAGCAATTCGCCCTGACCATTGCGATCTCGACCGTGATCTCGGCGTTCAACTCGCTGACGCTGTCGCCCGCCCTGGCTGCGGTGTTGCTCAAAAGCCATGACGCACCGAAGGACCGTTTCTCCAAGGTCCTCGACAAGATCTTTGGTGGCTGGCTGTTCCGTCCGTTCAACCGCTTCTTCGACAAGGCCAGCCATGGTTATGTCGGCACCGTGGGCCGGGTTATCCGCAGCAGCGGCATCGCCCTGCTGCTGTACGCAGGCCTGATGGTGCTGACCTTCTTCGGTTTCTCCAGCACCCCAACCGGTTTCGTACCCGGCCAGGACAAACAATACCTGGTGGCCTTCGCGCAACTGCCGGATGCCTCGAGCCTGGACCGTACCGAAGACGTGATCAAACGCATGTCCGACCTGGCCCTGAAACAGCCAGGCGTGGAAAGTGCCGTGGCCTTCCCGGGCCTGTCGATCAACGGTTTCACCAACAGCCCTAACGCCGGCATCGTGTTCGTGACGCTGAAACCGTTCGACGAACGTAAAGACCCAAGCATGTCCGCCGGTGCGATTGCCGGGGCATTGAACGGTCAATTCGCCGGGATTCAAGAAGCCTACATGGCGATCTTCCCGCCGCCGCCGGTACAAGGCCTGGGCACCATTGGTGGTTTCCGCCTGCAGATCGAAGACCGGGGCAACCTGGGCTACGACGAGCTATACAAAGAAACCATGAACATCATCAACAAAAGCCACAACGTGCCGGAACTGGCCGCCCTGTTCACCAGCTACACCGTGAACGTGCCACAGGTCGATGCGGCTATCGACCGGGAAAAAGCCAAGACTCACGGCGTGGCCGTCAGCGACATCTTCGACACCCTGCAGATTTACCTGGGTTCGCTGTATGCCAACGACTTCAACCGCTTCGGTCGCACCTACCAGGTCAACGTTCAGGCTGAACAGCAGTTCCGTCTCGAACCGGACCAGATCGGTCAGCTGAAAGTGCGTAACAACAAAGGCGAGATGATCCCGCTGGCGACCTTCATCAAGGTCAGCGACACCTCGGGCCCGGACCGCGTGATGCACTACAACGGCTTCATCACTGCTGAAATCAACGGTGCAGCAGCCCCCGGCTACAGCTCCGGCCAGGCCGAAAAAGCCATCGAGAAACTGCTCAAGGAAGAACTTCCGAACGGCATGACCTACGAGTGGACTGACCTGACCTACCAGCAGATTCTGTCCGGTAACACCGCACTGTTCGTGTTCCCGCTCTGCGTACTGCTGGCGTTCCTGGTACTCGCGGCTCAATACGAAAGCTGGAGCCTGCCACTGGCGGTGATCCTGATCGTACCGATGACCTTGCTGTCGGCTATTACCGGTGTGATTGCTTCGGGCGGTGACAACAACATCTTCACCCAGATCGGTCTGATCGTACTGGTGGGGCTTGCGTGTAAGAACGCGATCCTGATCGTCGAGTTCGCCAAGGACAAACAGCAGGACGAAGGCCTCAGCCCGCTCGCCGCGGTACTGGAAGCCTGCCGCCTGCGTCTGCGGCCGATCCTGATGACCTCCTTCGCGTTCATCATGGGTGTTGTGCCTCTGGTCTTCTCCAGCGGTGCCGGTGCCGAAATGCGTCATGCCATGGGTGTGGCGGTGTTCTCGGGGATGCTCGGGGTGACCTTCTTCGGTCTGTTGCTGACACCCGTGTTCTACGTATTGATTCGTAACTTTGTGGAGCGCGGTGAAAAGCGCAAAGCGGCCAAGGCCCTGAAACTGGAGGCGCAACAATGAGCCTGAAAGCCTTCCTGCCGAGCCTTCTGGTACTGGCCCTGAGTGCCTGTGCCGTCGGCCCGGACTACAAGACCCCAGCCACTGAGCCGGCCAACATTACCACCGCCACCGATGGCAGCGCCGGTCAGAAAAACTACGACCGCTCGCGTTTCGAAGGCATCTGGTGGCAGCAGTTCGAAGATCCGACCCTCAACCAGTTGGTGACTCAATCGCTGCAAGGCAACCGTGATTTGCGCGTCGCCTTCGCTCGCTGGAAAGCGGCCCGGGCGATTCGCGATGACGTCAGCAATGACGCCATGCCAACCATCACCAGCCGCGCCAGCAGTGACCTGGCCAAGGGTCAGATCCCGGGCCAGACTACCAAGCGGGTCAATAGCGAACGCTACGACCTGGGCCTGGACATGGCGTGGGAGATCGACCTGTTTGGCCGTATCCAGCGCAACCTGGAGTCCGCCGACGCCGAACAGCAAGCGCTTGAAGCCGATCTGTACCAACTGCAAGTCTCGATGATTGCTGAACTGGTGGATGCCTACGGTCAACTGCGCGGTGCGCAGCTGCGGGAAAAGATCGCCCTGGCCAACCTGAACAACCAGCAGGAATCGAGCAAGATCACCGTCAGCCTGCGTGATGCCGGCGTCGGCGATCAGCTCGATGTGGTTCGCGCCGATGCACGCCTGGCGTCCGTCGAAGCCAGCGTGCCGCAATTGCAGGCCGAACAGGTTCGGCAGAAAAACCGCATCGCTACCCTGTTGGGTGAGCGGCCGGACAAGCTGACCGTCGACCTGAGTCCAAAAGACTTGCCGGCGATCGCCAAGGCCCTGCCGATCGGCGATCCGGGTGAACTGCTGCAACGTCGCCCGGACATTCTCAGCGCGGAGCGCAAACTGGCCTCCGCCACCGCCCGTATCGGCGTGGCCAAGGCTGATTTGTTCCCACGGGTCAGCCTCAGCGGGTTCCTTGGCTTCACCGCCGGGCGCGGTTCGCAAATCGGTTCCTCGGCGGCCAACGCCTGGGCACTGGGTCCAAGCATTACCTGGGCGGCGTTCGACCTTGGCAGCGTGCGCGCCCGTCTACGTGGTGCCGATGCTGATGCCGAAGGCGCCCTGGCGACCTACGAGCAGCAAGTACTGTTGGCGTTGGAAGAATCGGAAAACGCCTTTAGCGACTACGGCAAACGTCAACAACGCTTGATCTCGCTGATCCGTCAGAGCGAATCCAGCCGCGCCGCGGCCGACCTCGCCGAAATTCGCTACCGCGAAGGCACTGCGGACTTCCTCGTCCTGCTCGACGCCCAGCGTGAGCGCCTGGCGGCTGAAGACACTCAGGCCCAGGCCGAAGTCGATCTGTATCGCGGCATTGTCGCGATTTACAAAGCCCTGGGCGGTGGCTGGCAACCAGAGACGGTCGCCAGCAAGTAAAGTTTTAACGAGCTCCTTTGGTTGGCCGCAACCAACCAATTCCTTTGCCCTGCGCCTCATTCGGTCGCGGGGCTTTTTTTTTTGCCTGCACGCTTGTTGAATCCACCACATTTCCCTGTGGGAGCGAGCTTGCTCGCGATAGCGATCTGTCAGCCGACATCAATGTTGAATCTCAGTCCGACATCGTCGGAACGCCGCCCGGAGCAAGCTCGCTCCCACAGGGTTAGTGGGTTGTGCTGCTATCGCGGGTTTCCATTATGGTTACGGTGGCGGTTGTCCCGGCACGCAGTCGGTTTTTGGCCGCGTAATCGGCATCGATCTGTATCCGCACCGGCACCCGCTGCGCCAGTTTGACCCAGGTGTAACTGGGGTTGATGTTGGCCAGCAGGCGACCGCCGGGCAGGTTCTCCCGGTCGGAAATGGCGAAGGCAATGCTTTGCACCGTGCCGCCGAAGGTTTCGCCGCTCATCAGTTCAATCCTGACCCGGTCGCCCTCCTCGATTCGCGGCAGCTTGGTTTCTTCAAAGTAACCGCTGACATAAAACGAGTCGCTGTCCACCAGCGCCAACAGCGCGCCACCGGCCGCGGCATAGTCACCCTGACGGGTCAGAAGGTTGGTGACGTAACCACTGACGGGCGCTTCGACCCGCGTGCGTTGCAAGTCCAGTTCGGCCTGGGTCAATGCGGCGATGGCCAATTGCACGTTGGCCTGGGCCAAACCGAGGTTGGCCTGGTTGCGCAGCAACTCGGCCTGCGCCACCGCCACTTCCGTACTGGACTTTTCCCATTCTTCGCCAGAAATGGCGAGCCGCTGCTTCAGCGTGCGCCGTCGGCGTTCTTCACTCTGACGCTGACGGAGCAGCGCTTCACTGGCGACAATCGTTGCCTCGGACTGACCAAGGGTGGCTTTCGCCACTTCCACCGAGCGCTTGGCATGCTCAACTGCCAGGACATAGCGCGCCGGGTCGATCTCCAGCAGCAACTGGCCTTTCTCCACATGCTGGTTGTCCTGCACGCCCAGACCAACGATGCGCCCCGAGACATCGGCGGACAAAGTCACCACATCGGCACGCACCCGTGCATCGCGGGTCCAGGGAGCGCGAGTGTAATGTTCCCAGGCAAACCAGCCGAGAACAAAGGCCAGCAACACCACCGCCACCGTCGCAAGTCGGGCAAGGATCTTCTTCAAAGCATCAAGCTCCCATCACCAGAATCAGCGTTGCGCAAACGCAGGCGTACAACGCGCCTTCGAACAAGGCTTCATGCCAGACGAACCGCAGCACGCCAATGCGGCGCAAGATCCAGTCCAGCAACAGGTAGATCGGCAGGGCCAGCAATAAGGCCTGGGCAATCGGCGGCAAGTAGACGCCACCCAATTCAAAATCAATGGGCAAGGGCCTGCACTCCTTCCGTTTCTGCGGGTTGAAAGTGTTTGCGATGTCGCTCCAGAAACGACACCACGATCAACAGCGCCACGCGCATCCTGAAGACCGACCACAGGTGTTCATGAACGTCTAAATGGAGGTCGTCCATTTCATCGCCCAAGACACGCAAGTCTCCTAGTAGCTGCTCAAGGTCAATTCCGGGCCGCCCGGCGATCAATCGTCCTGTCTGACGGACAGCAGCGAGCAAACGGTTTTGCTGTTCAGTACTGAGCAGCGTGTTGTTTTGCCCCTGTTGCCTGAGCTGGTTCAACGCCACACCCAGTGCCATGCACCCGAGACTGACTTCGAACAACTCGCTGGATTGCTTGTCGTTGGTGGCCGGCAACAGTCCCAACATCATGGTCAGGCGATCGACCATGCGGCTTTCAAACGCAAATTGCTGCTCATCGGTGGCCGGTGTCTTCAGCAAAGCGTAGACCTGCTCACAGTTCTCATTGAACAGTCGGCGCATCCGCAAAACGGGCCTGAACGGGAAGATCAATGCGTAGACACTGAGCGCCAGCGCGGCTGCGCAGATATAGGAACCGGCAAACTCGAACCACTGAATGGCACTGTTTTGGCCGATTTCCGTGTTTTGCGGGCCCAACAACAGCATTGTCGTTAGTCCAAGACCAATGCCTGTGCCCGTGGTTGGCGGACTGGACAACCCCACCGCGACGGCATATAGCAATGGGGTTAACAACAAGGCAAGTAACTCGAAGTCACTGATCATCGGAATCAGCAGGAACAGATACAGCGCCGATACCACCAAAGCCAGACCCAGCCCCCTGGCAAAGCTTTGGCTGGCCAGCAACGGTCGGGGAAAAGTCGCCATCAGCGAACAGAGAATCCCCGCCACGATCATCCCGCCACGCGCCCCGTCCCAACCGGTCTCGATCCAGATCAGGCCGGCCACCAGCAACGCGGTAAATGCGCGGATCGCGTTCATTGCCGCCAACGTGAAATCCAGATGGAGCGGATTGTCCTGGCCGCGGAACACGCAACTGGCTTCACGGCCTTCCTGGATCGCATCGCTCAGTTCCAGAATCTGCCCCAGTTGCTCCAGCATCCGAGCCTGCTCCCAGCGCAGTGCCCAGGCCAGTGAACGCAACGTGGCTGGCATCGTCTCGGTGAGTTGTTCGGCCTTATAGGCTTGATCATCGAAACGCTGTTGCAGCGCCACAAAATGGTGCCGCGCTTCGGTCGACAGTGAGCGCCCTTGCAGGGCCAATTCATCGAGAAACGCCAGTTCTTCGCCACGCAAACGTTGTATCTCTTCGGGTAACGCTCCTTTCCAGCGCTCGGCCAGCAGTTGCCGCTGGTGGCGTAGCGCCGTCAGCCGCGAGGTCAGCAGCACAAGCTGATTGCCCAGTAATTGCACCAAACCATTGGCGCTGCGCAACCGGGGTGCATCGAAATACAAATGCCGCCTTACGCCTTCCAGGGCGCTGATCGCGCCGAGCAGTTGCATCTGCCGCCGATGGAAATCGGCCTCGCTTTCCTCGGTTCGAATGACGGCAGCAGCGTGGGTCGCGAGCAGCTTGATGACCTGATCGATCTTGGTGAAGTAATCCCGGGCCACAGCTTCCGGTCGCGCGGTGAGCAGGCTGACCACGCACACGCAAGCCACCGCCAATAGCGTCTCGGTCACGCGGGTGACGGCGAGAAGGAACGTGCCGTCCTGATCGGGCACCGCCAGCAGTGCCACGACCACCGCCGTGTACCCGCTCAAAACAAACGCCTGGGAACTGGTGTAGCGCAACAAGGTGCCGCCGGCGGTACACAGCGCCAGCCACAAGGCCAGGGTGAGGATGAAAGGCATGGGTGCCTGGGGAAAGATCGCCATGATCAACACTGCCACGACCGCCCCGAGCGTGGTGCCGATGACCTGGCCGAAACTTCGGGCCAGGGCCATGCCGCCCAATGGCTGGCTGACGATGACCACCGCCATGATCGACCACTTGGGCTGCTCAAGGTCGAACAGGAACGCCAGATACAACGTCAGCAGCCCGGCCGCGATGGTCCGCAGGGCGAACAACGCCACTCCGGGCCCGGGGTTGAGTATCGCTTTGAAGTACTGAAGCAGCGGTTGCATGGGAGTGCTCATCGAGTCATCTCCAGCAAGCGTAGTCACTGCTACGGCGCCTCGATGGGTTTCAATGTCGACGCAACCTGTAGGCAAAATCATTGAAAGGCCAGCCTGCCTCGAATTGACTGACTAACGAATTGAACTGACTCTGGGTTTGACTCACAGCCTTGCCTGACCGAAGCTGGCAACTTTGCAACAGCTTGCCAGCTCCCGGATTCCTGCATGCCCCAGTCCCGCCGCTTCCTGCTCATCAGCCTCTGCGTCCTGTTTGCCATCGGCGTTGCCTGGCTTTTCCTGCGCAGTACAACCCCCGCCGTGCCGGAGGCGATCAAGCGTGGCTACAGCGAGGCGCTGAACCAGGCTCGCGCAGGCCAACCGGGCGCAGCGCGGGTCCTCTACCAGCAACTGGGTCGCTCTGATATATCAGCCAAACGCCGCGTCTGGTTGCATGCCGAACTGCCCAACTACCCCAGCTCCGTGGCCCTGAAACTGGCGGATGCGGACTTGCAGCATGAATCGCCGGACGTGCGCATCGCGGCGATCAAAAGCATCAGCGGTCTGGTGCCCAGCGGTCAGCGCAGCCTGCTGCTGGGTCCGTTGCTCGATGACAGCGAACAGCGCGTCCGCTATACCGCCGTGAACGCCTTGCTGGGGCTATCGCCGGACGATCTCGGTTTGTACTTCGGGCCTCTGGAGCAAGCCATCGATGCCTGGGAACAGGACCTGAAGAGTCAACCGGAAAGCGCCGACAACCAATATCAACTGGCTCGGCTGCATCTTCACAACGCAGAATGGAAAGAGGCGCAGCAGGCGCTGGAGAACACTTTGCGTCTTGCGCCCGGCAACCTGCCCGCTCTGGTGATGCAAATCGACGTGCTGGATCGCCTGGGCCAAAACGATGCTGCCCGGCAACTGTTGGCCAAGCAGCTGAAGGCTCAGCCCGACTCGGCCTACCTGCAACATGCCCTGGGACTCTGGCTGCTGCATCACGGGCAAAGTGAGTTCGCCCTGCTCGGCCTTTCCAAAGCCGTGGAGCTGGAGCCGGACAACAAGGATTACCGCTACGACCTGGCCACCACACTTCACGATGAACAGGAGCTGGAAGCGGCGCAGAAACAGTTGCAGGAGATCGTCCAGCGCCACCCGGCTGACCGAAGAGCCCGGGTATTGTTGATCAACTACTGGAAAGAAAGCGGCCAGTTGCAGAACGTACAGATTCTGTTGGCGCAACTTGAACAACTCAATCCCGACGACCCTGCCTTACAGCAAGGGCTTTAACAACAGCAAAAATTTCGTTGAACTCGTCGTCTCGGCCAAGGGTCAAGAGAACAGGCAGTCCATTCAGGCACTTACGGCCTGCTGCCTCGTTCCCCTAGTCAAGAGAGGGCATTTTTTGTCTACATCTAACGAGTTGATCAGTGCAAAAGCCGCCACCGGCATCGAAGGTCTGGATGACATCCTGGCCGGTGGATTGTCCCGCGGGCATGTGTTTTTACTGGAGGGTGAACCCGGTACTGGCAAAACCACCGTCGCTTTGCATTTCCTGTTGGCCGGCGCCCGAGCCGGCGAGCGCTCGTTGTATATCACCCTGTCCGAGACCGAACGCGAATTGCGCCAAGGGGCCTTGTCCCATGGTTGGGAGCTGGACGAGAACATCCACATCTTCGAGCTGACGCCCCCGGAAAGCCTGCTCAATGCCGAGCATCAGCAGAGCTTGTTGTATTCCTCGGACCTTGAACTGGGCGAAGCCACCAAGCAGATTTTCGAAGTGGTCGAACGGGTAAAGCCGACCCGCGTGGTGCTCGACAGTCTTTCCGAGATCCGTCTGCTGGCCCAAAGCTCATTGCGCTACCGTCGCCAGATCCTCGCGATCAAACATTACTTCGTGCGCTATGACGCCACGGTGGTGTTGCTGGACGACCTGACCACCGAATCCCTCGACAAAACCGTGCACAGTGTGGCCCACGGCGTCATTCGTCTTGAGGAACTGACCCCCAACTATGGCGCCGAGCGTCGGCGGATCCGTGTGGTGAAATACCGTGGCCAGAAGTACCGAGGCGGGTTTCACGACTTCACCATCATGGGCGATGGCGTTCATGTGTTTCCGCGCCTGGTGGCCGCCGAGCATCGCGGTCGCTATATCCGTCAGCAGTTGACCAGCGGCATCAAGGAAATGGACGCCCTGCTCGGTGGCGGGATCGAGACCGGTTCCAGCACGTTGATCCTCGGCCCGGCCGGTACCGGCAAATCGCTGATCTCGATGATCTTCGCCGCTGCCGCCGTGGCCCGTGGCGAAAAAGCCGCGCTGTTCATTTTCGATGAAGAGCTCGGGTTGCTGTTCGAGCGCATGAAGAACATCGGCATCGACCTCAAGGCGCTGCAAGACACCGGCAACCTGCTGATCGAGCAAGTGGACGCGGCCGAGTTGTCTCCCGGAGAGTTTTCCTACCGGGTTCGTCGCTGTGTCGATGAGGGCAATATCAAGACCGTGGTGATCGACAGCATCAACGGCTATCAGGCGGCGATGCCCGAGGAGAACGCGCTGGTACTGCACATGCACGAGTTGCTGCTGTACCTCAATCGCCAGGGGGCCGCGACCTTCATGACCGTCGCCCAGCATGGACTGGTCGGTGACATGCAGGCCCCCGTGGACATCACCTATCTGGCCGATACAGTCATTCTGCTGCGCTACTTCGAGGCAGTGGGCAAGGTGCGCCGGGCAATCTCGATCATCAAGAAACGCACGGGCAGCCATGAGTCAACCATTCGTGAGTACCGCATCAGCGCTCAGGGCATGACCATTGGTGAACCGCTGGATGCATTTCAAGGTGTGTTGCGCGGCGTCCCGACCTATCTGGGTGCCAGCAACCCCTTGCTTGAGGAACAAAGCCCGTGATTGCCCAGGAAGCGATGTCCGAGCGCGCGATCATTCTCGCGCCGCTGGGTCGCGACAGCCAGATTGCGTTGATGATGCTCAATGAAGCGGGTTACGACGGGGTGATTACGCGGGACCTGGTGGCGTTGTGCAGCGAACTGCAGCAAGGGGCAGGATTGCTGCTGATCTCTTCCGAGGCTTTGTTGGGCGGTGATCTTGAACCGCTGCTCGATCTGATCGAGCAACAACCGGCCTGGTCGGACCTTCCGATTGTATTGATGACCTACCATGGCGGCCCGGAACAAAACCCGGCGTCGCGCTACGGTCCACAGCTGGGGAACGTGACCTTCCTTGAGCGTCCTTTTCACCCTGTCACGTTGATCAGCCTGGTGACCACCGCGTTGCGCGGACGTCGACGACAGTACGAAGCCAGGGACCGGCTGATCGATCTGAGTCAAAGCGAACTGCGGTTGCAAAACACCCTCGAAACCCTCGAACAGCAGGTCGAGGAACGCACCGCACAGCTGCGACACAATGAAGAAGCCCTGCGCCAATCGCAGAAGATGGAAGCGGTCGGCCAGCTCACCGGCGGTATTGCCCACGACTTCAACAACATGCTGACCGGCATCATCGGCAGCCTGGAGCTGCTGCGCCGACGCCTGGCCCGTGGGCGCACCGACGATCTGGACAGCCTTATCGACCTGGGCGTGACCTCAGCCAACCGCGCGGCAGGCCTGACCCACCGTCTGCTGGCGTTCTCCCGGCGTCAGTCGCTGGACTCCAAACCCGTGGAGATGAACACCCTGGTGGTCTCCATGGGCGAATTGCTTCAGCGCAGCATCAACGAAACCATTCAGCTGGACATGCAGCTGAACGAGCAACTCTGGGTGGCCGAGGCCGATCCCAATCAACTGGAAAGCGCCCTGCTCAATCTGGTGATCAATGCTCGGGATGCGATGCCCGATGGCGGCAGACTGGTGGTGAAAACCAGCAATCAGCATCTGGACATTGGCTTGACCGAAGCCCAAAGCAACCTTCAACCGGGTGATTACGTGGTGCTGAGCGTCACCGACACCGGGTGTGGGATGCCGCAAAGCATCATCAACCGGGCCTTTGATCCGTTCTTTACCACCAAACCCATCGGCCAGGGCACAGGCCTTGGGCTGTCAATGATTTATGGTTTCAGCAAACAATCACACGGCCACGTCGCCATTCACAGTGAAGTGGGCAAAGGCACCACGGTGAGTCTGTTTCTCCCGAGATTCGCCGGTGACATGCCTCAGGACAGTCCGGTGGACGTCCAGCACGCTCCGTTCGCGCAAAATGGCGAAACGGTACTGATCGTCGAGGACGATCCGGCGGTACGGGTGTTGGTCAGTACGGTGTTGAGTGATCTGGGTTATGCCTTCGTCGAGGCTGGCGATGCGGACAGCGCAGTGCCGATTCTCGATTCCGGGCAGCGTATCGATCTGTTGATCAGCGACGTGGGATTGCCTGGCATGAATGGCCGGCAACTGGCGGAAATCGGCCGGCAATACCGGCCTGATCTGAAGGTGTTGTTCATCACCGGCTACGCCGAACACGCGGCGGTGCGCGGTGGCTTCCTTGATCCTGGCATGCAGATGATCACCAAACCGTTCACCTTCGACCTGTTGACGGCGAAGGTGCGGGAGATGATCAGGATCTGAAGATCACTTGTGTACGATAGTCCGCGGGATATCAGGAAAGCATTTCCTGCATAAGCTCTTGCAGTACATCCAGATCAAACGGCTTGGCCAGAATCGGTGCTTTACGGGTGATCGGGCTGTCCGTCTCGCGGATCTCCTGCGGATAACCGCTGATAAAGATCACCTTGAGTTCCGGTCGCAGCTTCACGGCAGGTTCGGCGATCTGGACACCAGAGATTCCGCCCGGCAGGCGGAAGTCGGTGATCATCATGTCCAGGTGCGGCTTGCTCGACAGAATTTCGAAGGCCTGCTCGCCGTTTTCGGCCTGCAGCACCCGGTAACCCTCACCCGACAGATAGGCCGACAGCACCATCAAAATCGAAGGGTCATCTTCGACGATCAATACGACGTCTTGTGCATCTTCACTCATGGGAAGCCTTTGTTCGGTCAATAGCTGCTGATACGACCGTGGGGTCGATCAGAGGTTGCGTTTATCTGGCTGTTTTCCTACAGCGGCAGACAAACGCGAAACAAGGCGCCTTCGCCAATCCGGCTTTCGACGGTAATGGAACCGCCATGGGCGGCCACAATCTGCTCGGAAATAAACAATCCCAGGCCCAACCCCGCGACAGCGTGTTTGGCCGTGACGCGTTCGAACTGCTGAAAAATACGCATCTGGTTCTCCTCGCTGATACCAATCCCTAGATCGCGCACTTCCACCCGAGCCTGACCGCTCTCACTGTACACCTTAACGGTGATCGGACTCTTGGCGCCGTAGCGCAAAGCATTGGTCAGCAGATTGGAAATCACCTGTTCAACACGAAACTCGTCCCAGCTGCCCACCACCGGTTGCTCGGCCTCCAGGGTGACCGAGGACTCGGCAGCATCGATCTGCGGTGCAAAGTTCTGCAACAAACCGCGAACCAGCGCCGACAGATCGAAGCGCGTTGTTCGGATCGACAACTTGCCGATGCGAATGCGCGACACATCGAGCATGTCCTCAATCAAGCGGATCAGGCTTTTGATCTGCCGCTCGTCGCGATCGACCATCGCGTGCATTTTGTCCAGGGTGAACGCCGCAGCGTTGTCCCGGGCCAGGTGCATCTTGCGCAACTGGGTTTCGAGGATCAGGCCATTGAGCGGCGTGCGGAGTTCATGGGCAACGATGGACATGAAGTCATCGCGCATGCGCACCGCTTGCTCCAGTTCCAGCTGGGTACTCTGTAACTGCTTGAGTAGCGCTTCCTGCTCACGGCGACTCTGCTCCAGCTCTTCGACCTGCTGTTTCATCGCCTTGCGTTGGCGATACAGTTCGACGAACACGTTGACCTTGCTCTTGACCGCGTGGATATCCAGCGGCTTGTAGAGGAAATCCACAGCGCCGCTTTCGTAGCCCTTGAACGCGTAGTTCAGCTCACGACCGGCCGCACTGACGAACACGATCGGAATGTTCTTGGTCTTTTCCGTGCCGCGCATCAGCTCGGCCAGTTCGAAGCCGTTCATGCCGGGCATCTGCACGTCGAGAATGGCCATGGCGAACTCGTGTTGCAGCAACAGCGACAAGGCTTCGTCGGCGGACAAGGCTTTGTAGACGATACGGTCTTCGCGCCTGATCAACGCTTCGAGCGCCAACAAGTTCTCCGGTAGATCGTCGACGATCAGCAATTTGGCCAGGATAGTACTTAGCATGCGATTCGTTCCAGCTCGACAAGCAGACGGCCGATGCCGCGAATAGGGAGAATATGGTCCGGCTGGTGTATATCAAGCGCCGCCTGAGGCATGGTCGCGACCTGGGCTTCGTCCGGGTCCTGAACGATGGTCATGCCACCACGGCGCTTGACCTGGGCCAGGCCGCGGGCGCCATCACGGTTGGCGCCGGTCAACAACACCGCGGCCAGGGCGCAACCGTAGGCATCGGCGGCCGACTCGAACAGGTAGTCGATGGCCGGTCGCGAATAATTCACGCGGGCTTCCAGGCTCAAGGAAAAACTGCGGTCCTGCTCCACCGACAAGTGATAACCCGGAGTCGCGAAATACAGCGTTCCCGCTTGAACCAGCGTCTTGTCGCGTGCTTCCAGTACAGGCATGGCTACTCGCCGTGCGAACACCTCGGCCAGAAGACTGCGACGTTCGTCCGGCAAATGCAAAACCACGATGATCGGCAGTTTGAAGCCTTCTCGCAATGGGCTGAGGATATTCAGCAACGCCTCCACACCGCCGGCCGAGGCGCCGATCACGATAGCCTCTATAGAAGGCAAATCCGCTGCACTGTTCATGATTTGCGGTAAATCCGTTCTTGTTTGACCAACGGTTCGAACTGGTTACCGTACGCCGAAAAATCCAGGGTTTCCTTGCTGCCCAGCACCAGAAATCCTCGATGACAAAGGGATTCATGGAACAAACCGAAAGCACGATCCTGAAGCTTTTTATTGAAGTAAATCAAAACATTACGACACGAAATTAATTGAGTTTCTGAAAAGACACTGTCAGTCGCCAGACTGTGATCGGCGAAGGTCACGTTCTCACACAGCGTTTTGTCGAAAATGGCGTAACCGTAGGCCGCCGTGTAGTAGTCGGCGAACGAACGCTGGCCACCTGCCTGCTGGTAGTTATGAGTGTAGGCGCGGACATTCTCCATGGAGAAAATCCCTTGCTTGGCCTTGTCCAGCGAGCGCGGATTGATGTCGGTGGCGTAGATGATGGTGCGATCGAGCAAGCCTTCTTCGCGCAGCAGAATGGCCATCGAATAGACCTCTTCACCGGTGCTGCAACCGGCGATCCAGATCTTGATCGAGGGGTAAGTCTTGAGCAGCGGCACCACTTCCTTGCGGATCGCCAGGAAATGCGAAGGGTCGCGGAACATTTCGCTGATCGGGATCGTCAGCAGTTGCAGCAACTGCATGAACGCCGTCGGGTCGTGAAGGACCTTTTCCTGCAACGCTGAAATGGTCGTGCACTCGAACTGGCTCAACGCGTGATTGACCCGGCGCTTGATCGAAGCGCCGGAGTAGTCGCGAAAGTCATAGCTGTATTTGAGGTAGATCGCTTCGATCAACAAGCGAATTTCGATTTCGCTATTTCGCTCCACTGAAAAATTGCGTTCCACTAAATGCGTTCCATTTTCGGTAACCACACGCGAATCAACGAGAACAGGCGATCCAGGTCGATGGGCTTGGCCAGGTAATCATTGGAGCCGGCTTGCAAGCAGCGCTCCTGATCGTCCTTCATGGCCTTGGCCGTCACCGCAATGATCGGCAGCTTGCGCCAGCGCGGGTCCTTGCGGATCTCGATGGTGGCTTCGTAACCGTCCATCTCCGGCATCATCACGTCCATCAACACCAGATCGATGTCCTCGACTTCATTCAGTCTTTCAATCGCTTCACGGCCGTTCCGGCCGATGACCACGACTGCCCCCTTTTGCTCCAGGGCACTGGTGAGGGCGAAGATATTGCGTACATCGTCGTCCACCAGCAGCACTTTGCGACCCTCGAAAACCTTGTCGCGACTGCGCGCGGTCTTGAGCATCCTCTGGCGTTCATGGGACAACCTGGATTCGACTTTGTGCAAAAAGAGTGTCACCTCATCCAGCAAACGCTCTGGCGAGCGCGCGCCCTTGATGATGATCGAGCGCGAATACTTGCGCAGCTCGGCCTCTTCGTCCCGGGTCAGGTTGCGCCCGGTGTAGACGATCACTGGCGGGAACGAGCAGATATCTTCCATGGACATGCGCTTGAGCAGGTCGTTGCCGAGCATGTCCGGCAGCTTCAGGTCGATGATCATGCAGTCGAAAATCGTCGTGCGCAGCAGATCCAGCGCATCCTGCGCCAGGCCAACGGCAGTGATTTCAATGTCATCATCGCCGATCAATCGGGCAATGCTGTCGCGCTGCACATCGTCGTCTTCGACCAGAAGCACGCGTTTGACCTTCTGGGTCAGCTTGGCTTCAAGTCGGGCAAACACGTCCTTCAGCTCTTCGCGGGTGGTCGGTTTGACCGCGTAACCAATCGCGCCCATGTGCATCGCGGCTTCTACCCGGTCTTCGACGGAGATCACATGAACCGGAATGTGCCGGGTTCCAGCGTGCTCTTTCAGACGTTGCAACACGGTCAGCCCGGAATGATCCGGCAGACGCATGTCCAGCAGAATGGCGTCCGGGATGAACTCCCTGGCCAGGTCGTAACCCTCGTCCGCCCCGTGCGCCACCAGGCACTGATAACCCAGCTCATGCGCCAGGTCGTAAAGGATATTGGCGAAGTTCGGCTCGTCTTCCACCACCAGAATGCAGCGAGTGGCGAATGGCACCTTGGTGCGATCGTCGTCGAAACGCGGAATATCGACTTCGGCAATCAACGGCACCAGCGGGGCGGTCGCCACTCTCGGTGTAATGGCGACCGGCGTGGCTCTCATCGGTTCGACAGGCTCTTCGCCTGGTTCAACGTATTGCTGCGGTAAAACCAGGGTGAACACACTGCCCTGCCCCGGCTCGCTGGTGACACTGATGGAACCGCCGAGCAAGGCCGCCAGATCACGGGAAATCGACAAGCCCAGGCCGGTTCCGCCGTAACGGCGATTGGTGGTGCCATCGGCCTGGCGGAAGGCTTCGAAAATGCTTTCCTGCTGATCCGCGGCAATGCCAATCCCCGAATCGCGAATGATAAAGGCGATACCGTCGCCTGGCTGGCTGGCGACCGTCAGGCTGACAGTGCCTTTCTCGGTGAATTTCACCGCATTGGACAGCAGGTTCTTGATCACCTGCTCCAGACGCTGGCGGTCGGTGAAGATCATCATCGGCGCACCGGCCTGCACCTCGACCTGGAAATCCAGTTTCTTGTCGGTCGCCAGGGGTTGGAACATCCCGCGCAAGCCATCCACCAGACGCGCGACGCTGGTGTTCTCCGGTCGCATCTCAAGCTTGCCGGCCTCGACCTTGGAAATGTCGAGAATGTCGTTGATCAAGTTAAGCAAATCATTGCCGGCAGAGTAGATTGACTCGGCAAACTTGACCTGCTCGGCGCTGAGGTTTTCCTGAGGGTTTTCCGCCAGCAACTTGGCCAGGATCAGCGAGCTGTTCAGCGGCGTGCGCAACTCGTGGGACATGTTGGCAAGGAATTCAGACTTGTACTTGCTCGAGCGCTGCAACTCTTCGGCGCGTTCTTCGAGCTGGGTCTGGGCCTGATTGAGCTCGGTGTTCTTCAGGTCCAAGGCGTCGCGCTGCTCGGCCAGGATCTGCGCCTGTTCGGCGAGCTGCTCATTGGTTTGTTCAAGCTCGACCTGCTGGGTCTCCAGATGCGCCTGAGATTCCTTGAGAATCCGCGACTGCTCTTCCAGCTCTTCGTTGGCGGTCTTGAGTTCTTCCTGCTGGACTTGCAGCTCTTCATTGAGCTGCTGGGTTTCGGCCAGCACTTCCTGCAGGCGGTGGCGATAGCGAGCAGCCTCGATGGACGTGCCAATGTTTCCGGCAATCAGTTCAAGCAATTCGACATCGCGGTCCGTCAGCGGGCGCAGGAAGCCCAGTTCGATCACACCGTTGACCCGATCATCGTCACTGGTCGGCACGACCAGCACGCTATGCGGCAGGCCTTCGCCCAGGCCAGAGCTGACTTTGAAGTAATCGCTCGGTACGTCATCGAGACGAATCAAGCGAGCCTGGTTCGCCACCTGGCCGACGATACCTTCATCGCTGTAAATCTGTTGTTCGCGCGCTTCCTGCTCGCGGGAGAAACCATAAGTGGCAATGCGCTTGAGTCCACCGTGCTCTTCACGGACATAAATGGCTGCTACGGCGGTGCCCAGGTACTGCGCACAGAACTGCAGAATGTTGCGCCCCAGCAGGTTAAGCGACAGTTGCCCCAGCACTTGCTCGGCCAGTTCGGTCTGGCCATTGCGCAGCCAGGCCTGCTGTTCCAGACGCTGGGCGCTGGCCTGTTGCTTGGCGAGGTTGGCGCTGTAACTTTGTGAAAGGTTGAGCAAGTCCCGACGGCCAATGTAGGCCAGCAAGGCGCTGATCCCGGCGATGAACAACAGATAAAGGCTGATGCTCCAGATCGTGGTGCGGCGCACTTCCTCGTTGCGCGTGGTGCGCAACTGTTGCTCCATGTCGATCACGTCTTCGAATTGCTTGCGGATCTCATCGGTCAGCCGCTTGCCGCGCCCGGCCTTGACCGCGCTGCGGTAATCGCCGCTGGCGCGCTGCAAATCGATCATTGTCTGCGCGTAAGTGGTCCACTCATTCTGCAAGGCCTGGAGCCGGTGCAGGCGGTCGGTCTGCACCGGGTTGTCCGCGGTCAGTTCGAGCAAGGTATTGAGGGCGACAGCGATTCGCGGCTTGGCCGTTTCGTAGGGTTCAAGGAAGTGCTCGTCGCCAGTGAGCAGGAAGCCGCGCATACCGGTTTCCAGATCGATAGTCAGCTTGATCGATTCATTGGCGTTATTGATCACCCGGTCGGTGTGCTCGACCCACTGGATCACCGACAGCAGGTAAGTGATCAGCAAGACAAAGAACACTGCACTGAGTATGCCGACACCCAACGGCAGGCTAACGTTGCGGCTCAGGAGTTTACGAAATCGTTGCTCATCAACCGAAGACGCGGAGGTCATGGGGGAAACCTTGTCGAACTGTTGAAAACCAAGGAGTTTGCCCCAAAAGCGCCGGTTTGATCCATTTTTCTGAAACCTTTTCGCGCAAAATCCTACATTCCACTGCTCCACCGCAAAGGAGCGGTTATCCTTGCCAGCACTTGTGCGGCTATTCTTTTTTCTACCGCGTGGGAACTTGTCGCGTTCCGTCACTTACTCAAGCAAGAGCCCGGCGATTTCGATCGACCGACAACCGCGAACTCAACCTCTGAGAACCCCACTATGTCCGCCACCGCGTCCATCATCCTTGTCGTCGAAGACGACGCCATCGTGCGCATGCTGATTGTCGATGTGCTGGAGGAACTCGAGTTCAAGGTGCTCGAGGCTGATGGCAGCGAACAGGCGCTGGAGTTTCTCAACGATGAAGATCAGTACATCGACTTGATGATGACCGATGTGGGGCTGCCGGTGATGGACGGCCGTGAACTGGCCACCCAGGCCCGGATGCTGCGCCCCGAGCTGCCCATCCTGTTTGCTAGCGGTTATGCCGAAAGTATTGATGTGCCCGAAGGTATGCACGTGATTGGTAAACCGTTTTCCATTGATCAGTTGCGCGACAAGGTCAAAGGCATGCTGGTCTGAGGCAGCTTGCTGGGGCTCCTGGCCCCTCCACGTTTGTGCATAAACCGACGTAAGGCTGCATTTTTCGGCGTTTTTGGGCGCTGACCTGTCAACTCTGACAGTAGAAAAGGCCGCCCGCCTGGCGTTTGATTGGACCGGTGATTCCCACTCATAAGGAACCGAGTCCATGCCGAATCGAACCGAACGCTACGCACGTTATTTGAAAATCAGCGGATTATTGCTGATGCTCGTCGCCGGATATGGTTGCCAGTCAGCCTCTTCCGACAATCCCCAGCACTGCTTTGAACAGAGCGGACAGGCGTTCAGCGAGGTATTGAGCTGCTATCGCAAAGCCGAAGCGACGCAACCGCTGCGCTACATCAGTAAAGGACAAGAGCAACAGCCCGGCGTCAACATCCAACGCTTCGAGCTGACGTCGCAGTCCTGGGGCCAGGGCGGTCAAGTCGCCCCGGCAGACTGGATTCATGGCGTCGACCTGTACATTCCCGACAACGTCAAGGGTACGCGCGCTGTGCTGGTCGCCAACGACGGCGTCAACAATCCTTTGCCCGGAGAGTCTCCGGGAGCACCCAACAACTTTTCGCAGCAAACACTGCTCAACATTGCCCGGCAAACCGGTTTGATCGTCGTGGCTGTCAGCAATGTCCCTAACCAGTATTTGACCTACAGCGATGACGGCGTGCCGCGCACAGAAGATGGCAGTGTTGCCCACAGCTGGAAACTTTTCATGCAGGCCCCGGAACAACAGCCCTTTATGTCGCTGCATGTGCCGATGATGGAAGCGCTGGTCAAGGCCATGGACCTGGCGCAAAAGGAAACGCAGCCAGGCCAGGTGGTGAGTTTTCTTGCCACCGGCGCATCGAAACGCGGCTGGGCGGTATGGCTGTCCGCCCTTGCGGACTCACGCGTCGATAGCATCGTGCCGTTTGTCATCGACGTCTTGAACACAGAAAAAGTGTTCGAGCAGACGTTTCTGGCCTACGGCCGTAACTGGCCACTGGCGTACATCGACTACTACATGCAAGGTGTGATCGCCCAACGCGAGACCGAGCCGTTCAAGAAGCTGATGCAGGTCGAAGATCCGATGACCTATCGGAATCTGTCCGGCTACACCGACCGCTTGAAGATCCCGAAATACATCGTCAACGCCAGTGGCGATGACTTCTTCATCCCGGATGCTTCACGCCAGTATCTTGTGGACCTGCCGGGTGACAATACACTTCGGGTCATTCCCAATTCCGCCCACGATGTGCGGGCGTTTGTTGAAGCGAACCTGATTCCTTATATCAAGCGGCGGCAGACCGGCAATACCGCACCAAGGTTAAAGACACAGGAACAGCGCCTGGACGCCGCATCGACCCAGTTGCACCTGACCTTGTCCGAAATACCGATCAGGATGACCCGGTGGACAGCCCACAACCCGAAGGCTCGGGACTTCCGGTACAACTGCGGCGTGCGCTACACCGCAGCACAATTGCCGGCCTCAACGGACGTCCAGACGACTCTCCGTGCTCCGAAGGTGGGTTGGAGCGCAGAGTTCTTCGAAGCTGAGTACGCGGACGGCGTTGTCGAAACGACGATGGTCAAGGTTCTTCCGGATACGTATCCGAATCAGGCACCACCCGCCGATGAGGCGTTTTGCAGAACGCTACCTGCCACCCCGGGTCAGTAAATCAAGACACGACAATCTCAACCCTTTTGCTCTGTGGGGTTGTCGTGTTTCCTAGACTGTTCTCGGTCATCCATTTTCTTGCGCCTGACGGCATGCACGTGATCGGCAAGCCGTTTTCCATTGATCACTGCGGAATAAAGTGGAAAGCATTATTTAAAATCACCTGAGCTATTGCTAGTTACAGCGAAAAAATTTGCACACTGACAACATGAAAACCAACTAAAGCCATAATTATTTTCAGACAAATGCAACACACACTTACATACGCCAACTTGCCATCACTCAAACATTAAAAGAGGATGCCTCAAACATACCACCCAGAGATAAATGGATTTACCATGACCAATAGAAACACAACCAATACCTTTCAACGACACTTATCACGACCTTCATCTTATATCCCGCCACAAGATCACAACAGTCAAAAAGACAATATCGAACGCCTGGAGCTTCTCAGCAAATTAAAGCGTCGCGCGCAAGACTATAGTGATTCCAAGGAAATCAGTCTGGAGGGTGCTTCCATCTCCCTGGAGTCTGGTTCATCGCTAGAAGAAGCTCTCCAGCCCGCAAGAGTCATGTTGCGAAACATGGTCGAAAAATCCTCTTTCAAAAATCTTTTGATGAAACTCCAGCTGTCTGAACATTCACTGATTGAAGTCACCGCTAATGGTCAGGTTCAGGCACACTACGCAGGCAGAACCCTGAGTTTCGAGAGTGCCTTCAAACTGGCTCCGGATCTGAACGATGACTTTGTTGTATTGGTTGAAATGGCGCAATTGACCGGTGGCGTCGTCACCCTTGATGATCAAGTCAGCATGACTCAATGGTTGAGATTCCATCGTTACCTCCTCCCTCGGACGCTCATCGATGCCCAGAACCTGATTGCATTCCTGGAACAGCAACATCCCGTCAGTCCGCCATTCGGTAACTATTGGGAAATGATACAGGTCGGGGAAAACAATTCGCTCACTATGTCATCAGCACAGTGCAGCCGACTTCGAGCACTTATCAAGGAACACACCAAAGGCAAGTCATTACTGGAGCATCTGTCAGACACTATTCTGGGTGGACGATCCACTCCCTTCAAACGAGCGGGTGCGGAGTATTATCTGAAAACACTTGTTTCCAGCTCCATTGCTCTAATCTGGGCAAAAAGTTTTGTACGGGACCTGGATTGGTATGGTGCGCAAGATCATCAGCCCTTATCGGATGAGTCTCTTCAGCAAATACTTTTGACCGCGCTACTGTTAGATCTCCATCCGATGGTCGGGGAGCAAGAGCCGCGCAATCAAGTGGCCGGTTTCGATCTCTATGCAGCCCAACACATAGAGAAGTCTTTCGCCAGTGTTCAAACGGAATTCGAAAGACACCTGATCGATAACCACGGGATCACTGAACATAACGCGGCACTGGCCTCGCATTTATTGCTGGCCGGCACCGCGCCGGAGTTCCTGGTCAAGGACTTGCCGCCTACTCTGCTATTAGGCACCCCGCAATGGGTTGATTACTGCCGGACCATCGCGGTGCAGGAAATCATTTCACCGGGATCGTCGCGCTCAATGACCCATGCGCAAATACAACACCTGATGAAGTCCGACCCAGTCACCGAGTCGCAACAGGCACTCAATGCCTTGGCTGCTGTAGATCCAGTGATCGACTGGGCGTTGCTCAACGGTATCGTCACCCATGATGAAGTGAACCGGTCGGTCAAGGATTCGCTTGAAGTGGCAGTGGCCGCTTACGCCCGCCATGCGAAAACCTTTGCTGAAACGGCTGAAACGTTGTCTCGCCCCTTGCCGACCCGCAAGAGCGTCGCCCTGGACATCCTCCAGCAAGTCGCCAAGGGATGCACCTATCTTGAAGATGACGTCCTTCACCAAAAGCGCAATCGAACGCTGGAAGACGCCTATGCCAAACCGTTCCTCATATCCCCTGTAGACCTGCTCATGTCCAACGACCTGCAGACAGGTGATTGGGACTTGAAGCATGGAGAGAGTATTTATAAAGCGTTTCCAAAGATGCTCCCCAATCTGATTTCTCCGGATGGAGAGTTTTACCGCCAATTCAATCGAAACTATGTACCGCATACACAGGCCATGAGCACGCATTTGAAACTGGCCCTTACATCCTTGCCACTTCCTGATCGGGCTCGGCTGCTGCACGGACAGGTGACGATATTCTCTATAAGGCCTTCAGTCGCCACTCTTCATCCAATCACCCGCCCCCCCATGAATCCAATATCGTCAACCCTTGATGTCATACTGAAAGTGCCGAATCGGGTTCCCATGGAGAGTCAGAAAGACAAAGAGCAGGCCACCGGTCGTTACGGTGTGGTGATGTGTACCTTATTCGAAGGACGACTGAGTTGTTATGAGCTGTTCACCTTGCACGGAGTCTGCCGTGAAAACACGAAACTGACTGAGCTGGTCGAAAGGGAGAACCTGTTACATACAAGCCCCCGCACCATTAAAGAAAACCACTTCCACCCGGCACCGGTGCATCAACTGCCCACGGACATCGAGTGCTACACCCATGGAGTTACACCTGGCCTCGTCAATACCAGTCGTGGCGTTATTGAAAAAATCGGTGAGCTATCAGCGACACCCCTGCCTTCGAACATTGAAAGCAAAGGCTATTACCAAAGTTTCTATTCAAGTGAATTCGACCCGCTCGTGAACTTCGTGCTCAAGCACCGGCCAATCGCAACCTACGATGAGTTGGTAAAAGAATGTTGGGGACAAACCCGGCTGGAAGCATTGCGCGCAGAACGCGAACAAGGGTTGAACACGTTTCTCAATATTATCGTACCGTTCAAATCATGCATTGAAGACATCAGTTCAGACGATCCGGATCGACAGTTCCAAGGAGTAGCTGCCTGCACCCTGGAAGCGGCGATGACACTTCTGTTGGTGGTCGGGGTCATCGCTAAGGTAGCCAGTCTTGCCGTCAGGAGCATGACCCTTGCAACGAAAGCCAGCGCCATGGCCAAGACTGGCCTGGGCCTGGTGAGCAGCTTGCTAAATCCGCTGGATGGCGTCACGGATTTGCTTATAGGTGGCGCAAAACTGTTGCGCAAAGGTTTTAACGGGAGTGTTGCGGCCTTGGAAAACGCCATTTCCGATCTTCGCCAGTTGACGGGTCAGCCTCCATTCAAGCAATTGGCCAAAGCCGTCGATCCAGACATCATTCGTCTGGGAACCTGGCGCCCCGCGCAAACTTCCCTGGATACCTTCCAGGTATGGGGTATACGCCACAATGACGAATGGTACGCTCTGAACCGATTTGGCGAACCTTGGGGTGCCAAACTGAAGGGTTTTGATTTCAAACTTAAACTGCCCACCCCACGCTGGCATAAAGTCATGCCTAATAGCTACGCTCGTACAGTGATCAAAGAAGGTTTACCACTCGCCAGCAGAAAAGTAGACGATGCCATCAACGTATTGAATGACCCAACGCTGGTTCAGGAATCGAATGCGGCTCTTGACCTTCTGCTTGCGAATGACTCTTCTGCTGCCCGAAGTACTTACCGCGACTACCTGATTGCAGTTAAAGAGGATCTTTCAACTATCAAACCCGGCAACTTCATCTTCGACAGCGGTAAAGAAAGCGACGCAGTAGCCGAGCTGCATTGGGGGCTCTACAACGATTGGAAGACCGGCAACAAGGCGCAAAATGCCAATAACGAATTCTTCCGGGTCCACAGCAACAACTTCAACGAGGCTTATCGCAGGGATCATTTCAACCCGGGCGTCACTGCCGATACTTTCGTTCATGAAATTTTCCACGGCACGCCGAAAACCAAAGATTTCGCCTACGCTGAAGACAGCGGAATATTTCAGCGTGGTTCTCAGCAATTGGACGTAAGTCCACTCCTGAATCTCGCCAACGGCAAGACATCCATGGGCCTGCCGAGTTTTCCAAATACTAACTACAACCGCGGCACGGCGTTTAAAAATGCCGACTCGTTTGCATTGACGACATCGCTGCTAAGCCAATTAAAGACCAACAAGCAAGCGTATCAGCAGAATATAGCGACCATGAAAGCGGCACTCAAAAATGCCAACCATGGATACATCAGTGGGCAGACACTGGTAAAAATCAACATTCTCTGAGTTCCAGACATACCGAGTTACTGAAACCAGGCGCATGCGACCACTACTGTACTGTGGTTTAATTGCGCCCTTTTTTGCCCCCTCGCTTGCTGCAAAGGATCACTGTTCATGACCCAGCCCCACGCAACCAAAGTCCTGGTCATTGGTTATGTCTGGCCCGAGCCCCGCTCTTCAGCGGCCGGTGGGCACATGATGCAAATTCTCGAGACCTTCTTGCAGCAAGGCTGGGACATTACGTTCAGTAGCCCGGCCGGCACCGGCGAACACCGGGCAGACCTGACGGTCCTGGGCATTCGCGAAGTCCCGATCGAATTGAACAACAGCAGTTTCGACACGTTCATCAGCGAACTGGCCCCGGATATCGTTCTGTTCGATCGGTTCATGATGGAAGAACAGTTCGGCTGGCGCGTCGAGAAGCACTGCCCCGATGCCTTGCGCGTGCTTGAGACCTCCGACCTGCAAAGCCTGCGGGATGCCCGCCATCAACGCCTCAAGGAGCGTTTGAAGGCTAGTGACGACGCCAATGACTTCAATGAACTGTTCGCGCCGGCGTTACGTGAAGAGTTTGAGCTCATGGCCGAGACCGATCTGGCCAAACGGGAAATCGCAGCGATTTATCGTTGCGACTTGAATCTGATGATTTCCGAAATAGAGATCGAGTTGCTGGTCGAGCAATTCAAGATGCCGCGCCACTTGCTGCACTGGTGCCCGCTGATGGTCGATCTACCGAGCGTGCCACCGGTTTCTTTTGAAGACCGCGCGCACTTTCTCAGCATCGGCAACTTCCGTCATGCGCCCAACTGGGATGCGGTGCTCTGGATGAAAACCACGATCTGGCCGCTGATCCGCGAGCAGCTGCCCAGCGCTCAGTTACATATATATGGCGCTTACACACCGCCCAAGGCGACTGCGCTGCACAACGCCAGCCAGGGTTTTCATGTAATGAACTGGGCGGAAGACGCGTTAGAAGTCATGTCTGGTGCACGGATTTGCCTGGCACCTTTACGCTTCGGTGCCGGCATCAAAGGCAAGATTGTCGACGCCATGTTGTGTGGCACGCCCACGATCACAACACCAATCGGCGCAGAAGCGATGCATGGCGAACATCTCTGGCCGGGGGCTGTGACCCGAACAGCACAGGCGTTCGCCGATTGCGCGGTTCAGCTGTACAAGGACGAGGCTCTGTGGACGAACGCCCAATCCCAAGGGAAGACATTGCTGGCCGATCGTTATCGGCAGTCCGAACATGGCCCGGCATTGATCGAAAAGCTGGTGTACTGCCAACAACACCTGACGCAACTTAGAAGTGATAATTTTACGGGTAGCATGTTGCGTCATCACCATCACAAAAGTACGCAATACATGGCGCAATGGATTGAGGCAAAGAATCGAAATCCACTATAGCACTTACCCCAACAACAAACATTTCGCATTACCACTATTATTGACCAAGCTTAATACCCTCCTTTATAAATACTCGACCGAACTTTAACTTGTTTAGTTAAGTTCGGCACAACGACCTACTCATAATAAATCAATGCAAGGATGCATCAAATGGACAACTTTGTTCAGAACAACCACGCACTTAACAACTGGATGGCCGCTACTCCGGCAATTGATACATTGTCGCTCAGCGAATTGACGCTGCCAGGCACCCATAACGCGGGCAGCGACTGGAAAGCATCCTGGCCGCTGATTCCAGGCGCCCACTGGCTCGCCTGTCAGCACCAATCGTTTTATGCCCAGCTGAAGCACGGCTCTCGAGCACTCGATATCCGTTTAATGTATGACGCTGGCGCGCCGGGACTCGGGAAATTCTGCATTCATCACAACAGTTACCGCAATGGTCGTACCTTGGGGCACCTTGTAACCGACGTGGAAGACTTTCTTCAGGAGAACCCCAACGAATTCATCATCCTGGACTTTCATGACCTGAAGGGGGATCAGTTTGATTTCGCTTACTTCAACAGAATGATGATGCACTTTCTCGGCCATCGCATAATCCCTACCCAAAACCGGTCTCTGAGTCTTCGTCAACTCAAACAAATCAGCTCTGAACAAAGAATTTTGGTCGCGGCCCCATGGCACAGTGCGCTTGATCGAAATGTATTTCACGAGCAGATCGGGCACAAATGGTCTGGCAGCGGTATTACCAGTACCGCGAACTTGGAAAAGCACATTATTAATGTGCTGAAATACCCGCCGGGCACATGGACGCCGTGGTCGCTTTCCGCCACCAGTTACAGCGCTCTCGGTGGCCCCGTGGATATTCATGACAAGCTTAATTCCTGGTTCGATCCGAAGAAAAGCGACTGGGCGTCAAAGTGCAACATCATCAACGTCGATTTTATTGAAGAGTCCAACATTGTCTCTTATTGCCGAACTGTAAACCTGACGAAAGCGAGCAAGCGAAATTAACAATTTTCGCGCCCGGTTACGGAGACAGGCTGCACGAGCAGGCCTAAGCGAAAGTCGTGGCAGGCTGGCACAGCAGGCGCCAAAAGAGGCATGATCGAATAGCGATAACAAGAAAAGCACCCTGACATGACCCGAACAGCCCGCGTGACAGACCCCTCCTACGAACTGATGGACGACCATAACGGGTTGTCCATCATCTATCGCCAGCACGGATTTCCCTGCCCGTTGGTGCGTTGGCATTTTCACAAGGAATACGAACTGCACCTGATCGTCGCCAGCTCCGGCAAAGTGTTCATCGGCGACTACATCGGTAACTTCTATCCGGAATCGCTGTTCCTCACCGGCCCCAACCTGCCCCACAACTGGATCAGCCAGGTGGCCGAAGACGAAGTGGTGCCCAAGCGCGACATGCTGGTCAACTTCACGGATGAGTTATTCGACAGCGGCCACTTGGTGTTTGCCGAGCTCAAAACGCTTGCACCGCTGTTGGAGCGCGCCCAGTACGGCATCGAGTTTCGCTGCAAGCGCACCATCCGCCAGGCCATGACCTTGATGCAGCGCATCGCCGATACCAAAGGTGTGACACGCCTCGGGCACTTTTTCATTCTGCTGGAGTTGCTGGCCGCCTCTGACGACTTTCAGTTGCTGTCTGGGGCCACGACGCCGCAATTGGCCGACGAGCACAATATCGATCGCACTAACCGGGCGGTGGATTACATCTTCGCGCATTACGCTCGGGAACTGCCGCTGGAGGAAGTCGCCGAGCACTTGGGCATGAAGCCGACTTATTTCAGTCGAGTGTTCAAGCAAGCCACCGGCCGGTGCTTCATCGAGTTCGTCAATCGGCTGCGCATCAGCAAATCCTGTGAGCTGTTGGCCGACGGTGACAAACCGGTAACCGATGTGTGTTTCGAATCGGGTTTCAACAATATTTCCAATTTCAATCGGCGCTTTCAGCAACTCAAGGGCATGACGCCATCGCACTACCGGCGGCTGGCGGTGCAGCGGTTGACCGAACAAAACCTCGGTTAAAGAAAGATCAAAAGATCGCAGGCTGCGCCAGCTCCTTCAGGGGATCGCATTCCAATGTAGGAGCTGGCGAAGCCTGCGATCTTTTGATCTTGGGGCCCGAAAACCTGTACAGAATCAATACTGATTAACGGCAAAAAAGCCGTTCCCTGCACCTCTCCCTCCAAACACCAGTGCAAAATAGTATCGATTCAAGTGCGATGGATGATTTGTCACGTCATCAATAGAAGGCTGTAATCAGTGCACATTCTTCCTGCCGTCGGAAGACACAAAAACAATAACTGTCCTTCTGTAACCCGCCGGGTGCAGAAAAGGAGTGCACGATGCAACCTTCTGTAAAAGCTCTGCTTGCCCTCACCTGCATGACCCTCAGCAGCGTCAGCCTCGGCGCCCAGACCCTGACCATCGCCACCGTCAACAACAGCGACATGATCCGCATGCAAAAACTCTCGAAAACCTTCGAGGCCGAGCATCCGGACATCAAGCTAAATTGGGTGGTGCTGGAAGAAAATGTGCTGCGCCAACGCCTGACCACCGACATCGCTACTCAGGGCGGGCAGTTCGATGTGTTGACCATCGGCATGTACGAAGCCGCACTCTGGGGCGCCAAAGGTTGGCTGGAGCCGATGAAGGACTTGCCGGCCAGTTACGCCCTCGACGACGTGTTCCCATCGGTGCGTGAAGGCTTGTCGGTCAAGGGTTCGCTGTATGCCTTGCCCTTCTACGCCGAGAGCTCCATCACCTATTACCGTACCGACCTGTTCAAGGACGCCGGGCTGACCATGCCCGAGCATCCGACCTGGACCCAGATCAGCGAATTCGCCAGCAAACTCACCAATAAGGATAAAGAACAGTACGGTATCTGCCTGCGCGGCAAAGCCGGTTGGGGCGAGAACATGGCGCTGATCACCACCGTCGCCAATGCCTATGGTGCGCGCTGGTTCGATGAGCAGTGGAAGCCGGAATTCACCGGCCCCGAGTGGAAAAACGCGCTCAACTTCTACGTTGATACCATGAAGAAATCCGGCCCGCCGGGTGCGTCGAGCAACGGTTTCAACGAAAACCTCGCGCTGTTCAACAGCGGCAAATGCGCGATCTGGGTCGATGCCAGTGTTGCCGGTTCGTTCGTCACCGACAAGACCCAAAGCAAGGTCAGCGACCACGTCGGCTTCACCTACGCACCGCACGAGACCACCGACAAGGGCTCGGCCTGGTTGTATTCCTGGGCGCTGGCGATTCCGACCAGTTCCAAGGCCAAGGACGCCGCGAAAACCTTCAGCGCCTGGGCTACTTCCAAGGAATACGGTGCTTTGGTTGCAGAGAAAGACGGCATTGCCAACGTGCCGCCAGGTACCCGCGCCTCGACGTACAGCGATGAGTACATGAAGGCTGCGCCATTCGCCAAGGTGACTCTGGAGTCGCTGAAAGCCGCGGACCCGAGCAAACCGACCCTCAAACCCGTGCCCTATATCGGCATTCAGTTGGTGACCATTCCTGAGTTCCAGGCCGTGGGTACCCAGGTCGGCAAGCTGTTCTCGGCGGCACTGATCGGCCAGACCACGGTTGACCAGGCCCTGACCGCTGCCCAACAAACCACCGAACGTGAAATGAAGCGCGCCGGTTACCCCAAGTAACCCGCAACCTATTGTGGGAGCGAGCCTGCTCGCGAAAGCGATGTTCCAATCGCCAAAGAGGCATCGGATGTACCGACCTCTTCGCGAGCAGGTCGGATCGCCGCACCGTCGCTCCCACATTTGATCTTCATGCACCTGTTCTTAATTGGTTCTATCGCCATGAATATTTCAACTGCCAAAGCTCACATGGACATTCCCCAACCGGTGCGTAAAAGCCGGTTGGCCAACCCCGGCTGGTTCCTGGTCAGCCCCTCGGTGGCGTTGTTGCTGCTGTGGATGATCGTGCCGCTGGGCATGACCGTGTACTTCTCGCTGATCCGCTACAACCTGCTCTACCCCGGCGAGAACGCGTTCGTCGGGCTGGAGAACTTCAGCTACTTCCTCAGCGACTCGGGGTTCCTGCCCGGCGCCACCAATACCTTGTTGCTGGTCGGCAGTGTGCTAGTGATCAGCGTGGTGTTCGGCGTGTTGATCAGTGCGCTGCTGGAGGCCAGTGAGTTTCTCGGTCGCGGCATCGTCCGGGTGATGCTGATCTCGCCGTTTTTCATCATGCCCACCGTCGGTGCGCTGATCTGGAAGAACCTGATTTTCCATCCGGTGTCGGGGATCCTCGCCTACGTCTGGAAGCTGTTCGGCGCGCAGCCGGTGGACTGGCTGGCGCACTACCCGTTGCTGTCGATCATCATCATTGTGTCCTGGCAATGGCTGCCGTTCGCCATCCTGATTCTGATGACCGCCATGCAGTCCCTCGACCAGGAACAGAAAGAAGCCGCGCGCCTCGACGGTGCCGGGCCGATCGCGATTTTCTGGCACCTGACCCTGCCGCACCTGGCCCGGCCGATTGCCGTCGTGGTGATGATCGAAACCATCTTCCTGCTCTCGGTGTTCGCCGAAATCTTCACCACCACCAACGGAGGTCCCGGCTACGCCTCGACCAACCTCGCCTACCTGATCTACAACCAGGCGCTGGTGCAGTTCGACGTCGGCATGGCGTCCGCCGGTGGTTTGATCGCGGTGGTGATCGCCAACATCGCCGCCATCGTGCTGGTGCGCATGATCGGCAAAAACCTGACAGACAAAGCCTGAGGCCTGCGCCATGACCCTTCAACAATCCCGCCGTCTGCAAAGCCTGCTGCTCGGCACCCTGGCCTGGGCCATCGCGATCCTGATCTTCTTCCCGATCTTCTGGATGGTGATGACCAGTTTCAAAACCGAAATCGATGCCTTCGCCACGCCGCCGCAGTTCCTCTTCACGCCCACGCTGGAGAACTACCTGCACATCAACGAGCGCAGCGATTACTTCAGTTTCGCCTGGAACTCGGTGGTGATTTCGTTCAGCGCCACGGCCCTGTGCCTGCTGATCGCGGTGCCGGCGGCCTACTCGATGGCGTTCTACGAAACCAAGCGCACCAAAGGCACGTTGCTGTGGATGCTCTCCACCAAGATGCTGCCGCCGGTGGGCGTACTGATGCCGATCTACCTGCTGGCCAAAAGTTTCGGCCTGCTCGATACGCGCATCGCGCTGATCGTGATCTACACGCTGATCAACCTGCCGATCGTGGTCTGGATGATTTACACCTACTTCAAAGACATCCCCAAGGACATCCTCGAAGCCGCGCGCCTCGACGGTGCCACGCTGTGGCAGGAAATGGTCCGGGTGCTGCTGCCGATCGCCAAGGG
>NZ_RCZA01000021.1 GCF_006438925.1 Pseudomonas mandelii
ACCCCCCCCCCGGATTCATTGGGTTTTAAGGAACCGAAATATAGCTTTATAGAAAGGTAATAATATGGCCTTCCTATCGCTCAAGTATCGCCTTTCCATAAAACGGCTGAGCGCCTTGATTCGCTTGGGCTGTAGCTGATTTTCAGAGGGGATATTACTAATGTTACTTTTTTTCGAACCCCCACAGATTTTAGGATCGGCACCTATACGGGGGTTGGGATCAGGTTTTGCGGCTGCTTGCGACTGATTTCTTCAAACGTCCCCCAATACGGCCCCCAGCGGGATGCGGTAAAGGATGAATACAGCTACAGGCCTTGAAATTAGTGGAGCGGGTGAAGGGAATCGAACCCTCGTTATCAGCTTGGGAGTCCTTACGAAGCACCCGCATAAAAGCATGATAACGAGGTAGCTGTTTATGAAAGCGTTAGAGCTGGCTATCAGCTTGAATAAACGCGTTACTCCAATTACGTCCCCAGGGAAACTTACTTCGCCATTCAGGGGTGGCGGATATCGCGACAGCTATTTTAATCGGCCCCCAAATAAAGTCATCACCTTCTGGATTCTCTTCTCGACAGATATTTATGTAAACTTCTGCAGCCAGATCAATAAATTTCTGGTTTTGCTCGAGTAAGAGTTCAATGTCTTTTAGTGTTGATATGCCGATTTCATTCAGCGTGTCAAGTATTGTTGAGATGATTTCTCGGTCGTCTTCATCGAGATTTTCGTTATAGCGCCACTGCACAAACTCAACAAGGCTGTCGTAGTTAAGTTCGTTCTCTAAGAAGTTGTCTGGTGCGTTTTTACTTTCTCGAACGCTGTCCAAATACATGTCACGCTGCATTCTGATGAATTCGAACTGATCGTCTACAGTTTCGAATAAACCCGCAAGTCCATTGAGTTTTCGTATTAGATTAGATGGGACTTGCGACTCTTTTTTGTACACCATGTGATGTTGGATTATGGACCATGCGTCCTGTACGACGGTGCGAACTTGAATTTCGCATCTCAAAGTCCGCAGATCATCGTATCGCGCGCCCGAGTAATTATTGCCTAAGCGGATTATGAAATGATTTCCGATATATCCAAACTTATTTGTTTCAAGTTCTTCGCGCTTGTCGATCTCTTGGACTATTTCAAACTCAGTGCGTATTATCTCAGTGACTTTAGGTATGTCGCTATTGTATAGGCATACCACCCTGACTCCGGCTAAATCATCTAACTGGTTGAAAGGGTCCGTGTAGCTTTTACGGTTCAATTTTTCTAGAAAACTATTAAGGGTCTTAGCCCTAGATCCCAAAAATGAGGTCTCAATGTTCGCTGCCGAGACCTTTTTTTTCAGAATGTATTCGACCTCGCTACACAGCTGCTCGAACTGCGGCCTGGCGTCCAGAAATTTCTTTATGACTGCAGGATTTTTCGTCCACATGTCATCCGTGCGGACCGAGAGGGAGGTCGTCACTTTTTTTTTCGCTAGTGCGCGGGGGGCGGCTTTCCTTCCCAAAACGGAACTCCTTAAAGGCAGCGGACGATGAGTGGTGAGGTGGTTACGCCACTTTTACGCCAGACGAAAAAAAAGGCCTTGCAAAGCAAGACCTTTCTTAATTTTGGTGCCCCGAGGGAGACTCGAACTCCCACTTCTTGCGAAAACGGATTTTGAATCCGCCGCGTCTACCAATTCCGCCATCAGGGCTCAATGGCGGCGAAGTATAGAGATGAGATAACCGTCGGTCAATCAGGTACATGGAGAATTTTTGATATTTCCGCTAGACTTCCCGGCCCTGCTAGACGAACCCCATCATGCGCGTTGCTGACTTTACCTTCGAGCTCCCTGATTCGCTGATCGCCCGCCATCCTTTGGCCGAGCGTCGCAACAGTCGCCTGTTGACCCTTGATGGGGTCAGCGGCGCCCTGGCACACCGTCAATTCACTGATTTGCTTGAGCATTTGCGCCCGGGCGATTTGATGGTGTTCAACAATACCCGGGTGATTCCGGCGCGGCTTTTTGGCCAGAAGGCTTCCGGCGGCAAGCTGGAAATCCTGGTGGAGCGGGTGCTGGACAGTCATCGCGTGCTGGCGCATGTGCGTTCCAGCAAGTCGCCGAAGCCGGGGTCGAAGATCCTGATCGACGGCGGTGGCGAAGCCGAGATGCTGGCGCGCCATGACGCGTTGTTTGAGTTGGGGTTCGCCGAAGAGGTGTTGCCGCTGCTCGACCGCGTCGGGCACATGCCGTTGCCTCCTTATATAGACCGCCCGGATGAAGGCTCGGACCGCGAGCGTTATCAGACGGTCTACGCCGAGCGTTTGGGCGCGGTGGCGGCGCCGACGGCGGGGCTGCATTTCGATCAGCCGCTGATGGAGGCGATTGCTGCCAAGGGCGTTGAGACTGCATTCGTGACCTTGCACGTCGGTGCGGGCACGTTCCAGCCGGTGCGCGTCGAGAAGATCGAAGACCACCACATGCACAGCGAGTGGCTGGAAGTCGGTCAGGACGTGGTCGATGCCGTCGAGGCCTGCCGCGCTCGCGGTGGTCGCGTGGTGGCCGTGGGGACCACCAGCGTGCGTTCCCTGGAAAGTGCCGCGCGCGATGGCGTGCTCAAGCCGTTCAGTGGCGACACCGACATCTTTATCTACCCGGGCCGCCCGTTTCATGTGGTCGATGCCCTGGTCACCAATTTCCATTTGCCCGAATCCACGCTGTTGATGCTGGTTTCGGCGTTCGCCGGTTATCCCGAAGCCATGGCCGCTTACAAAGCCGCCGTGGAGCATGAATACCGATTTTTCAGCTACGGTGATGCGATGTTTATCACCCGTAACCCCGCACCACGTGGCCCTGAGGACAAAGAATGAGTCGCCAAAGTCGTATGTCGTTTGAGTTGCTTGCTACTGACGGCAAGGCTCGTCGCGGTCGTTTGACCTTTCCGCGCGGTACCGTCGAGACCCCGGCTTTCATGCCCGTGGGCACGTACGGCACGGTCAAGGGCATGTTGCCGCGGGATATCGTCGCCACGGGCGCGGAAATCATTCTGGGTAACACCTTCCACTTGTGGCTGCGTCCTGGCACTGAAGTGATCAAGAAGCACGGCGACCTGCATGATTTCATGCAGTGGAAAGGCCCGATTCTGACCGACTCCGGTGGTTTCCAGGTGTTCAGCCTGGGCGCCATGCGCAAGATCAAGGAGGAGGGCGTGACCTTCGCCTCTCCGGTCGACGGCGCCAAAGTGTTCATGGGCCCGGAAGAGTCGATGCAGGTCCAGCGCGATCTGGGCTCGGACATCGTGATGATCTTTGACGAATGCACCCCGTACCCGGCTGACGAAGACGTCGCGCGGGTATCGATGGAGCTGTCGTTGCGTTGGGCCAAGCGTTCGAAAGAAGCCCATGGCGACAACACGGCGGCACTGTTCGGCATCGTTCAGGGCGGCATGCACCAGGATCTGCGCATGCGCTCCCTGGAAGGTCTCGACAATATTGGTTTCGATGGTCTGGCCATTGGCGGTCTGTCGGTGGGCGAGCCGAAACACGAGATGATCAAGGTGCTGGATTACCTGCCGGGTCAGATGCCGGCTGACAAACCTCGTTACCTTATGGGCGTTGGCAAACCGGAAGATCTGGTTGAGGGTGTGCGCCGCGGTGTGGACATGTTCGATTGCGTGATGCCAACCCGTAATGCCCGCAATGGGCATCTGTTCATTGATACAGGCGTGCTGAAGATCCGTAACGCGTTCCATCGCCATGATGATTCGCCGCTGGATCCGACCTGCGATTGCTATACCTGCCAGAACTTCTCCCGTGCTTATCTGCACCATCTGGACAAGTGTGGCGAAATGCTGGGTAGCATGTTGAATACCATCCACAATTTGCGCCATTACCAGGTGCTTATGGCTGGTTTGCGCGAGGCTATTCAACAGGGTACATTGGCCGCCTTTGTCGATGCCTTCTACGTCAAACGCGGGTTACCTGTTCCGCCTTTGGACTGAGTTTTCTGACCCCAAGATTCAACATTTGCAACTGGAGTGCTAAATGAGCTTTTTTATCTCTAATGCCATGGCTGACGCCGCTGCACCGGCAGCTGCCGGCCCTATGGGTGGCGGTTTTGAGTGGATTTTCCTGGTCGGTTTCCTGGTCATCTTCTACCTGATGATCTGGCGTCCACAGGCCAAGCGCGCCAAAGAGCAGAAGAACCTGCTGAGCAGCCTGCAGAAAGGCGACGAAGTTGTGACCACCGGTGGTATCGCCGGCAAGATCACTAAAGTGGCAGACGACTTCGTTGTTCTGGAAGTTTCCGACACGATCGAAATGAAGTTCCAGAAAGGCGCCATCGCCGCCACGTTGCCAAAAGGCACGCTAAAAGCGATCTAAGTTTCAACTTCTACTCAATCGACGGGGCGCGCAAGGCGCCCCGCGTCATAAGCGGGCGGCGTGATGCTGAACAAATACCCTCTGTGGAAATACATTCTGATCCTGGCGGTGCTGGCGGTCGGTCTGATTTATTCCGCTCCCAATCTATATCCTGATGACCCGGCCATTCAGGTCAGCGGTGCAAGCACTGCGCTGTTGGTCAATCAGGCTGATCTGGACCGTGTGAGCGCTGCGCTCAAGGAGTCCGGGATCAACGTCAAGGCTGCCACTTTGGCCGCCAACGGCAAGGGCGGTCTGATTCGTCTGACCAAGGCTGAAGATCAGCTACCTGCCAAGGACGTCGTGCGCAAGGCATTGGGTGATGACTACGTCGTTGCACTGAACCTGGCACAAACCACCCCGCAATGGCTGCGCAGCCTGGCCGCGCACCCGATGAAGCTGGGTCTGGACTTGTCCGGTGGTGTGCACTTCCTGCTGGAAGTGGACATGGACAAAGCGCTCGATGCGCGCCTGAAAGTCTACGAAGGCGACGTCAAGAGCCTGTTGCGTAAAGAGAAGCTGCGCTATCGCAGCCTGCCGCAACTCAACGGTGCCATTCAGCTGGGCTTCACTGATGAAGCAGCCCGCGAACAAGCCCGTACGCTGATCCGCAAGAGCTTCAACGATTTCGACATTGTTCCGGCCGACCTCAATGGCCAACCGGTACTGCGTCTGGCGATGACCCCGGCCAAGCTGGCGGAAATCCGTGAATACTCCATCAAGCAGAACTTGACCACGGTACGGAACCGCGTCAACGAGCTGGGTGTTGCCGAGCCAATCGTTCAGCGCCAGGGCGCCAACCGCATCGTGGTTGAGCTGCCGGGCGTGCAGGACACCGCCGAAGCCAAGCGTATTCTCGGCAAGACGGCCAACCTTGAGTTCCGTCTGGCCGCTGAGCCAGGTGCTTCGAAAGCCACTTCCGAAACCTTCGAGTTCCGTGAAGGCAAGCGTCCGCCGGCGCAGATCGAGCGTGGCTTGATCATCACCGGTGACCAGGTCACTGACGCCAAGGCTGGCTTCGGCGAGCACGGCACGCCAGAAGTGAACATCCGTCTGGATGGCCACGGTGGCGAGCTGATGAGTCGTGCGACTCGCAGCAACGTCGGTCGCAGCATGGCAGTGATCTTTATCGAGCAGCGCCCGGTTACCACTTACGTCAAGCAAGTGGTTAATGGCGTCGAGAAAGACGTGCCGGTCCAGACGTTCAAGGAAGAGAAAAAGATCATCAGCCTGGCGACCATCCAGTCGCCGCTGGGTGCTCAGTTCCGCATCACTGGCCTGAACGGCCAGGGCGAGTCGTCCGAACTGGCGCTGCTGCTGCGTGCCGGTGGTCTGGCTGCCCCGATGTACTTCGCTGAAGAACGTACCATTGGCCCGAGCCTGGGTGCCGACAACATCGTCAAAGGTATCGATGCATCGCTGTGGGGCATGCTGTTTGTATCGCTGTTTATCATGGCCATCTACCGCTTCTTCGGCATCATCGCCACCGTCGCTCTGGCGGTGAACATGGTGCTGCTGCTGGCCCTGATGTCGCTGCTGGGTGCAACGCTGACCCTGCCGGGTATCGCCGGTATCGTGTTGACCATGGGTATGGCTGTCGACGCCAACGTTCTGATCTTCTCGCGGATACGTGAAGAGATCGCGGCTGGCATGACCGTGCAACGGGCAATCAACGAAGGCTTCGGCCGGGCATTCACCGCGATTCTCGACGCCAACCTGACAACCTTGTTGGTCGGCGGGATTCTCTTTGCGATGGGCACCGGTCCAGTCAAAGGTTTCGCAGTGACCATGTCCCTCGGGATCTTTACCTCGATGTTCACGGCCATCATGGTGACCCGCGCGATGGTCAACCTGATCTTCGGCGGACGTGACTTCAAGAAGTTGTGGATTTAAGGGGCTGCCATGTTACGTACAATCAACTTCATGGGCGTTCGCAACGTTGCGTTCGGCGTCACATTGTTCCTTACCGCACTGGCGTTGTTCAGTGTTGCCACCAAGGGCATGAACTGGGGCCTGGACTTCACCGGCGGTACGCTCATCGAGCTGACCTACGAGCGTCCGGCCGACGTCACCAAGGTGCGTGAGCAGCTGGTTACATCGGGTTATCACGAGGCGATCGTGCAGAGCTTCGGTGCGACTACCGATTTGCTGGTGCGCATGCCGGGTGAAGACCCGCAGCTGGGCCATCAAGTGGCAGAAGCGCTGTTGAAGGTTGGCGGCGATAACCCGGCAACGGTCAAGCGCGTCGAATTCGTCGGCCCTCAGGTCGGTGAAGAGCTGCGCGACCAGGGCGGCCTCGGCATGCTGATGGCGCTCGGCGGCATCCTGATCTACCTGGCTTTCCGCTTTCAGTGGAAGTTCGCGGTCGGTGCCATCGTTTCGCTGATTCACGACGTGATCGTGACCGTCGGTATCCTGTCGTTCTTCCAGATCACCTTCGACCTGACGGTGCTGGCGGCGGTACTGGCGATTATCGGTTACTCGCTCAATGACACTATCGTGGTATTCGACCGGGTTCGTGAGAACTTCCGTGTGCTGCGCAAGGCGTCCTTGATCGAGAACATCAACATCTCGACTACCCAGACCCTGCTGCGGACCATGGCGACGTCGATCTCCACTTTGCTGGCGATCGCGGCTCTGTTGTTCTTTGGTGGCGACAACCTGTTCGGCTTCTCCATCGCGCTGTTTATCGGTGTGTTGGCGGGTACTTACTCGTCGATCTACATCGCCAACGTCGTGCTGATCTGGCTGAACCTGAGCACTGAGGATCTGATTCCTGCAGTGGCTACCGATAAGGAAGTCGACGACCGCCCATAACGGCTATCGCTTTTCCAGCTGTCGGCCGAGAAGGCGCGAGTGTTGAACTCGCGCCTTTTTTTATGCTCCAAGGCTGGGAGAAGCGCGGGCATGTCCCGCATGTGATGGTCAGGAGGTTCATGTGAACAAGTCGATGCTGGTTGGTGCAGTATTGGGTGCTGTTGGTGTGACGGCCGGGGGTGCTGTTGCCACCTACAGCCTCGTTAAAAAAAGCGGCCCTGAGTATGCGCAAGTTTTAGCCGTTGAACCGGTCAAGACACAAATCAAGACGCCACGTGAAGTATGCAAGGACGTTGCAGTAACCCGGCAAGCGCCGGTGAAAGATCAACACCAGATCGCCGGTACGGTGGTCGGTGCGCTGGCTGGTGGTCTGTTGGGTAATCAGATCGGCGGCGGTACTGGCAAGAAGATCGCCACGGTGGCCGGTGCGGTCGGCGGCGGTTATGCGGGTAACAAGGTGCAAGAAGGCATGCAGGAGCGTGACACTTACACCACGACCCAAACTCGCTGCAATACGGTGAATGACATCAGTGACAAGGTCGTAGGGTATGACGTCCGTTATTCACTGGATGGCAAGGAAGGCAAGGTGCGGATGGATCGCGATCCAGGCAACCAGATTCCGGTCGATAAGGAAGGCAAGCTAGTCCTGGGGCAGAACGAAGAGAACCGCTAAATATTCAGGTTTGAGAGTCAAAAAGAAGCACTCTTCGGGGTGCTTTTTTTTGTGCCCGGATTTTCATGTCGCCAACTATCCCCTGTGGGAGCGAGCCTGCTCGCGAAGGCGTCGTCACATCCGACAATGGTGGTGGCTTATACACCGCTTCGCGAGCAGGCTCGCTCCCACAGTTGATCGGTGATGTTGTTGAGCTCGGATTACAGGCATAAAAAAAGCACCCCGAAGGGTGCTTTTTTGTGGCTGCTCGCTTAGCGTTTCAGCGAGGCCGGCAGGTGCGGCTGGATGGCCGTCAGTACTGCTTTGAAGCATTTGGTGTTACCGGCAACGACGTGGCCTTTCTCAAGGAAGTCGTGACCGCCGGTGAAGTCGCTCACCAAACCGCCGGCTTCCTGGATCAGCAGGGCGCCTGCAGCCATGTCCCACTCGGACAGGCCCGACTCCCAGAATGCGTCGAAACGGCCGGCCGCTACGTAAGCCAGGTCCAGGCTCGCCGAGCCGGCGCGGCGGATGCCGGCAGTCTGGCCAACCAGGGCGCGGAACATGCCCAGGTAGTTGTCGAGGTTGTCCATTTGGTCATCGCGGAACGGGAAACCGGTACCCAGCAGGGCGCCGTCCAGGCTGGTGCGGCCGCTGACGCGCAGACGACGACCGTTCAGTTGAGCGCCACGACCACGGCTGGCGGTGAATTCTTCCTGGCGAACCGGGTCCAGAACAACAGCGTGTTCCAGGCGACCGCGGTATTTGCAGGCGATGCTGACAGCGAAGTGAGGAATGCCGCGCAGGAAGTTGGTGGTGCCGTCCAGCGGATCGATGATCCACAGGTATTCTTCGCCTTCGCCGCTACCAGGGTGCATGCCGGTTTCTTCACCGAGAATGCCGTGGGTAGGGTAGGCCTTGCGCAGCGCGTCGATGATTTTCTGCTCGGCGGCGCGATCCACCTCGGATACGTAATCCTTGGCGTCTTTTTCGTCGACCTTGATGGTATCCAGGCGCTCGATGGAGCGGAAGATCAATTCACTGGCGCTGCGGGCGGCGCGCAGCGCGATATTCAGCATGGGCTGCATGGATGTGTCACCTAAGGTTGTTAAAGAAAGCCGGGCATTCTATCAGAAAGTTTCTACAGGTGAAGGTCAGTGTTCGCTTTCATAGCTTAACGGTAGGTTGAGCTGTAAGATTCTGCTCCCCATTAAAGTGTTCGAGAGCGCCTCCCTTGCTGCAAAACATTCGTGTCGTCCTGGTCAATACCAGCCATCCGGGCAATATCGGCGGGGCTGCGCGTGCCATGAAGAACATGGGCCTGTCGCGGCTGGTGCTGGTCGAACCGCGTTTGTTCCCGCACCACGAGGCCGATGCTCGTGCTTCCGGTGCCGGTGACATCCTTGAAAACGCGCAAGTCGTCGCCACCTTGGAAGATGCCTTGGTTGGCTGCAATCTGGTGCTCGGCACCAGCGCCCGTGACCGTCGCATTCCCTGGCCGTTGCTCGATCCCCGCGAATGCGGAGTGAAGGTTGTGGAAGAGGCCTCGCAGGGTGCTGAGATCGCCTTGGTCTTTGGTCGTGAAGATTCCGGCCTGACCAATGAAGAGCTGCAGCGATGTCATTATCACGTGCACATCCCATCAGACCCTGAGTTCAGTTCGCTGAACCTTGGGGCGGCGGTGCAGGTGTTGAGCTATGAAGTGCGAATGTCCTGGCTCGCGGCCCAAGGTCAGCCGAGCAAGGTCGAGAAGGATGAAGTGGCGTCCACCAAAAGTGGTGAGCTGGCGACCATGGATGAGCTGGAACGATTCTATGAACACCTGGAGCAAACCCTGGTGGCCATTGAATTCCTCGATCCGGAAAAGCCACGACACTTGATGGCGCGCCTGCGCCGGTTGTACGGACGCAGCTCGGTCAGCCGGGCGGAAATGAATATATTGCGTGGCATCCTCACGGAAACCCAGAAAGCGGCCCGTGGTGAGCTTCTTAAGCGGAAGGATTAAAAATGTTCGAGCGTTTGCGTGAAGATATCCAGAGTGTTTTCCATCGTGATCCGGCAGCGCGCAACGCCTTTGAAGTTCTGACGTGCTACCCGGGCATGCACGCCATCTGGATCCACCGTCTGTCGTCGGCCCTGTGGGGCATGGGCTGGAAATGGCTGGCGCGACTGGTGTCGAACTTCGGTCGCTGGTTGACCGGGATCGAAATTCATCCGGGTGCCAAGGTCGGTCGTCGCTTCTTTATCGACCATGGCATGGGCATCGTCATCGGTGAAACCGCTGAGATCGGCAATGACGTCACTCTTTATCAGGGCGTGACCCTGGGTGGCACCAGCTGGAACAAGGGCAAGCGTCACCCGACGCTTGAAGATGGCGTGGTGGTCGGGGCAGGGGCCAAGGTGCTTGGCCCGTTCACGGTTGGCGCCGGCGCCAAGGTCGGTTCCAATGCGGTGGTCACCAAGGCGGTTCCGGCGGGTGCGACGGTGGTCGGAATTCCAGGTCGGATCATCGTCAAGTCTGACGATGAGCAAGATGCCAAGCGTAAGGCCATGGCCGAGAAGATCGGTTTTGATGCCTATGGTGTCGGTGAAGACATGCCGGACCCAGTGGCTCGAGCCATTAACCAGTTGCTCGATCATCTGCAGGCTGTAGATGGTCGACTTGAAGGGATGTGCGGGGCGCTGAAGGATCTGGGGAGCAATTACTGTGCGAAAGATCTGCCTGAACTGCGCGAAGAAGACTTTGCCTGTGTGAAGGACAAGGATCAGAGCCAGGCCGGCTAAACCGAGTCAACTTCATCGCGAGCAGGCTCGCTCCCACATTGGAATGCGGTCACCTGTGGGAGCGAGCCTGCTCGCGATGAACGATAACGCGCAATTGCTGGCTGTACGCCGCCAGCCTTTGCTATGATGCGCGCGCTCTTTTGCGGGTAATCCTGACTAAAGTACTAGGTCTTATAGTTGACTTAAATACTCGGGAATTGCATACTCGCCCCATTCTGAACTCCGTGGTAACTGTCCATGCGACTGACTACAAAAGGCCGATACGCCGTGACCGCCATGCTTGACCTGGCGTTGCACGCGCAGCACGGGCCGGTGTCCCTGGCCGATATCTCCGAGCGCCAAGGCATCTCCCTGTCCTACCTCGAACAGCTTTTCGCCAAATTGCGCCGCAGCAATCTGGTGTCCAGCGTCCGTGGTCCAGGCGGTGGCTACCAGCTGTCGCGCGACATGCAGGGTATCCAGGTCGCTCAGGTGATCGATGCGGTGAACGAATCGGTCGATGCAACCAAATGCCAGGGCCAGGGTGATTGCCATCAAGGCGATACCTGTCTGACCCACCACTTGTGGTGCGATCTGAGCCTGCAGATTCACGAATTTCTCAGCGGTATCAGCTTGGCTGATCTTGTCACTCGCCGTGAGGTACAAGAAGTAGCCCAGCGTCAGGATCAGCGCCGTTGCAACAGCAAGGCGCCACGCCTGGACAAGATTGAAGCGTCCGCCGTCGAATGACAGCCAAAGAGCTAGCGGCACGCCAGCCAGCCTGATTTAGGAGATAGTCCATGAAATTGCCGATTTACCTTGATTACTCTGCGACCACCCCGGTTGATCCGCGTGTAGCGCAAAAAATGAGTGAATGCCTGCTGGTTGACGGAAACTTCGGTAACCCGGCGTCCCGTTCTCACGTGTTCGGCTGGAAAGCTGAAGAGTCCGTCGAAAACGCTCGTCGTCAGGTCGCTGACCTGGTCAACGCCGACCCGCGTGAAATCGTCTGGACCTCCGGTGCCACCGAGTCCGACAACCTGGCAATCAAGGGTGCGGCGCATTTCTATGCCACCAAAGGCAAACACCTGATCACCACCAAGATTGAGCACAAGGCTGTCCTCGACACCATGCGCCAACTGGAGCGTGAAGGCTTCGAAGTCACTTACATCGAGCCTCGCACTGATGGTCTGGTCACCCCAGAGATGATCGAAGCTGCCCTGCGTGACGACACCATCCTGGTTTCGGTCATGCATGTGAACAACGAAATCGGCACCATCAACGACATCGCAGCCATCGGCGAACTGACCCGCTCCAAGGGCATCCTGTTCCACGTCGACGCTGCTCAGTCCACCGGCAAGGTCGACATCGACCTGTCGAAGCTGAAAGTCGACATGATGTCGTTCTCTGCCCACAAAACCTACGGCCCTAAAGGCATCGGCGCACTGTACGTGAGCCGCAAGCCGCGTGTTCGCATCGAAGCGACCATGCACGGCGGCGGTCACGAACGCGGTATGCGTTCGGGCACCCTGGCGACCCACCAGATCGTCGGCATGGGCGAAGCTTTCCGCGTAGCCAAAGAAGACATGGTTGCCGAGAACATCCGCATCAAGGCCCTGAGCGACCGCTTCTTCAAGCAGGTCGAAGGCCTGGAAGAGCTGTACATCAACGGCAGCATGACCGCCCGCGTACCGCACAACCTGAACCTGAGCTTCAACTACGTTGAAGGCGAGTCGCTGATCATGGCGCTCAAGGATCTGGCGGTTTCGTCCGGTTCGGCCTGCACCTCGGCTTCCCTTGAGCCTTCGTACGTACTGCGCGCCCTGGGCCGCAACGACGAACTGGCACACAGCTCGATTCGCTTCACCTTCGGCCGTTTCACCACCGAAGAAGAAATCGACTACGCCGCGCAGAAAGTCTGCGAGGCCGTTACCAAGCTGCGCACTCTGTCGCCGCTGTGGGACATGTACAAAGACGGTGTCGACATTTCGAAAATCGAGTGGGCGGCACACTGATTTCAAGTCGCCGCAAACCGGCCCTGTGAACCCTCGGGCGCAGGGCTTCAAGAGCGACTCTCTGATGAGTGAGGATTAAGAATCATGGCTTACAGCGAAAAGGTCATCGACCACTACGAGAACCCGCGCAACGTCGGCAAGATGGACGCGGAAGACCCTGATGTCGGCACCGGCATGGTCGGCGCCCCAGCGTGCGGCGACGTGATGCGTCTGCAGATCAAGGTCAACGAGCAAGGCATCATCGAAGACGCCAAGTTCAAGACCTACGGTTGCGGTTCGGCTATCGCCTCCAGCTCCCTGGCGACCGAGTGGATGAAAGGCAAGACTCTGGATGAAGCAGAGACCATCAAAAACACTCAGCTGGCTGAAGAACTGGCCCTGCCGCCAGTAAAAATTCACTGCTCCGTACTTGCTGAAGACGCCATCAAAGCGGCCGTTCGCGACTACAAGCAGAAGAAAGGCTTGATCTGACTTTCAAGTTTTGGCGACGAGTAAGGAGTCACCGATGGCTATCAGCATGACAGAAGCGGCTGCTCAACACGTGCGACGCTCCCTCAACGGGCGCGGCAAAGGTGAAGGGATTCGTCTGGGTGTTCGCACCACAGGCTGTTCCGGCCTTGCCTACGTGCTGGAGTTTGTCGACGAGGTGGTTGCAGAGGATCAGGTGTTCGAAAGTCACGGCGAGAAAGTGATCATCGACCCGAAAAGCCTGGCCTACCTGGACGGCACCGAACTCGATTTCGTCAAGGAAGGGTTGAACGAAGGCTTCAAGTTCAACAACCCCAACGTGCGCGGTGAATGTGGCTGCGGCGAAAGCTTCAACATCTGAGGCTTGTCGTGGGTACTCCTTGTCATTTCGCTTTATTTGAGCTGCAACCGAGTTTCAATCTGGACCTCGACCAGCTGGCTACGCGCTACCGTGAGTTGGCGCGCAGTGTTCATCCGGACCGCTTTGCTGACGCTTCCGAGCGTGAGCAGCGGTTGGCGCTAGAGCAATCCGCGAGCCTCAACGAGGCCTACCAGACGCTCAAAAGTCCACCCAAGCGCGCGCGTTACTTGCTCGCCTTGAATGGTGGTGAGCTGCCGCTGGAGGTCACGGTGCATGATCCGGAGTTCCTTCTGCAGCAGATGGAGCTGCGTGAAGAGCTCGAAGACCTGCAGGACAGTGCCGATCTGGCCGGTGTTGCAGTGTTCAAGCGTCGCCTGAAAATCGCCCAGGATGTACTGAACCAAAGCTTCGCGGCTTGTTGGAATGATGCGGCGCACCGCGAGCAGGCCGAGCGCCTGATGCGGCGCATGCAGTTCCTCGACAAGCTCACCTACGAAGTGCGCCAGTTAGAAGAGCGCCTCGACGATTAACCCAGTGCCGCTCCGGTCGCACGCCTGATATACAGATAAGTCCTGATAACGATGGCCCTACTGCAGATCGCCGAACCCGGCCAAAGTCCTCAACCGCACCAGCGTCGTCTGGCTGTGGGGATCGACTTGGGCACTACCAATTCGCTGGTCGCTGCATTGCGCAGTGGTCTTTCCGAACCCCTGGCTGACGCAGACGGGCAGGTCATCCTGCCGTCTGCCGTGCGCTATCACGCCGATCGTGTCGAGGTCGGCGAGTCGGCCAAACTGGCTGCCGCCACCGATCCCTTGAACACCGTGCTGTCGGTCAAGCGCTTGATGGGTCGTGGTCTGTCCGACGTCAAGCAATTGGGCGACCAACTGCCGTACCGCTTCGTCGGCGGCGAGTCGCACATGCCGTTCATCGACACGATTCAGGGCCCGAAAAGCCCGGTCGAAGTTTCCGCCGATATCCTGAAAGTGCTGCGTCAACGCGCCGAAGCGACGTTGGGTGGCGAACTGGTGGGCGCGGTGATCACCGTTCCGGCCTATTTCGACGATGCTCAGCGTCAAGCCACCAAGGATGCGGCCAAACTGGCCGGTCTGAATGTGCTGCGTCTGCTCAATGAGCCGACCGCTGCCGCTGTGGCCTACGGTCTGGATCAACACGCCGAAGGCCTGGTTGCCATTTATGACCTGGGCGGCGGCACCTTCGATATTTCGATTCTGCGCCTGACCGGCGGTGTGTTTGAGGTTTTGGCTACCGGCGGCGACAGCGCGCTGGGCGGCGATGACTTCGACCATGCAATCGCTGGCTGGATCATCGAGAGCGCCGGTCTGTCCGCCGACCTCGATCCGGGTGCACAACGCAATCTGCTGCAAACCGCTTGTGCGGCCAAAGAAGCTCTGACCAATGCCTCGTCCGTTGAAGTCGCTTATGGCGACTGGAAAGCCGAGCTGACCCGTGAAGCCTTCAATGCGCTGATCGAGCCAATGGTTGCCCGCAGCCTGAAAGCCTGTCGCCGCGCTGTGCGTGATTCCGGCATCGAGCTGGACGAAGTGCACGCGGTGGTCATGGTGGGCGGTTCGACACGCGTGCCTCGCGTCCGCGAAGCCGTCGCTGAAGCCTTCGGCCGCGAACCGTTGACCGAAATCGATCCGGATCAAGTGGTGGCCATCGGTGCCGCGATCCAGGCCGATACGCTGGCCGGCAACAAGCGCGATGGCGATGAGTTGCTGTTGCTTGACGTGATTCCGTTGTCCCTGGGGCTGGAAACCATGGGCGGACTGATGGAGAAGGTGATTCCACGCAACACCACCATCCCTGTCGCCCGTGCTCAGGACTTCACGACTTATAAAGATGGCCAGTCGGCCATGGCGATCCACGTATTGCAGGGCGAGCGCGAGCTGATCAGCGACTGCCGCTCCCTGGCACGCTTCGAATTGCGCGGCATTCCAGCGATGGTGGCCGGTGCGGCGAAGATTCGCGTGACCTTCCAGGTCGATGCCGACGGTCTGCTCAGCGTCGCGGCACGCGAACTGGGTTCGGGCGTTGAGGCCAGCATCCAGGTCAAGCCGTCCTACGGTCTGACGGATGGTGAAATTGCCAAGATGCTCAAGGATTCGTTCCAGCACGCCAACGACGACAAGGTCGCTCGTGTGTTGCGTGAACAGCAGGTCGATGCCCAACGCCTGATCGAAGCGGTGCAGGGCGCCCTCGATGTCGATGGAGAGCGCTTGCTTGACGCCGAAGAACGCATGGTCATCGAATTACAGATGCAGGAACTGACCGAATTGATGAAAGGCACCGATGGTTACGCCATCGAGCAGCAGACCAAGCGTCTGTCGCAAGTGACCGACGCCTTTGCTGCCCGCCGCCTGGACTCGACGGTGAAAGCCGCGCTGGCGGGGCGCAACCTGAATGAGATTGAGGAATAACGATGCCGCAGGTCATTTTTCTGCCACACGAGAAGTTTTGTCCGGACGGCATGGTTGTGGAGGCTGAGCCTGGCACATCCATTCTCGAGCTGGCCCACGAACACCATATCGAGATGGAAAGCGCCTGTGGCGGCGTTTGCGCCTGCACTACCTGCCACTGCATCATCCGCGAAGGTTTCGACTCGCTGGAAGAGGCGGATGAGCTGGAAGAAGACTTTCTTGATCGTGCCTGGGGTCTGGAGGCGCAATCGCGTCTAGGCTGTCAGGCGATCGTCGGGAATGAAGACCTGACTGTTGAAATTCCGAAATACTCGGTCAACCATGCGGCTGAAGCGCCGCACTGATTCAAGGAACTGAAATGAGTCTGAAATGGGTTGATGTGCTGGAAATCGCGATCCAATTGGCTGAATCCAAGCCGGATGTGGATCCGCATTATGTGAACTTCGTCGATCTGCACAAATGGGTGCTGGCATTGCCGGAGTTCAGTGATGATCCGACCCGCGGTGGCGAGAAGGTGCTTGAAGCCATTCAGGCCGCCTGGATCGAAGAAGCAGACTGAGTCTGCGCCGTATGCAGTTAGGCAATACCAAAGAACCCGCGTATAATTCGCGGGTTTAATTTTTCGCAAATTACCGTTTCTGGAGTTACACCATGGCTGTTCAACGTACTTTCTCCATCATCAAGCCTGACGCTGTTGCAAAAAACGTTATCGGCGAGATCACCACTCGTTTCGAAAAAGCTGGCCTGCGCGTTGTAGCTTCGAAACTGAAGCAACTGTCCAAAGCTGAAGCTGAAGGCTTCTACGCTGAGCACAGCGCTCGTGGTTTCTTCGGTGACCTGGTTGCTTTCATGATCTCCGGTCCGGTTGTCGTTCAGGTTCTGGAAGGCGAAAACGCTATCGCTCTGAACCGTGAGCTGATGGGCGCTACCAACCCTAAAGAAGCTGCAGCCGGTACCATCCGCGCTGACTTCGCTGACTCCATCGATGCCAACGCTGTACACGGTTCGGACTCCGAAGCCGCTGCTGCTCGCGAAATCTCGTACTTCTTCGCAGCTACTGAAGTAACCACTCGCTAAGCATTGGCTTAAGAGTGAAGGTGAATCCATGACTACATCGACTGTAAAAACCAACCTGCTGGGTCTGACTCAGCTGGAAATGGAAAAATTCTTCGACTCAATCGGGGAGAAGCGTTTCCGTGCCGGTCAGGTAATGAAATGGATTCACCACCTTGGCGTCGATGATTTCGACGCCATGACGAACGTCAGCAAGGCCTTGCGCGACAAGCTCAAGGTTATTGCCGAGGTTCGCGGTCCTGAAGTGGTCAGCGAGGACATCTCCACCGACGGCACCCGTAAGTGGGTGGTGCGCGTGGCGTCCGGTAGCTGCGTCGAGACCGTGTACATTCCCCAGGGCAAACGCGGCACTTTGTGCGTTTCGTCCCAGGCAGGCTGTGCCCTGGATTGCAGTTTCTGCTCCACCGGCAAGCAAGGTTTCAATAGCAACCTCACTGCCGCCGAAGTCATCGGCCAGGTGTGGATTGCCAATAAATCGTTCGGCAGCATCCCGGCGACCGCCGACCGTGCCATCACCAACGTGGTGATGATGGGCATGGGTGAGCCGCTGCTGAACTTCGACAACGTCGTGGCTGCCATGCATCTGATGATGGATGACCTGGGCTACGGGATCTCCAAGCGCCGCGTAACCCTGTCTACCTCGGGTGTGGTGCCGATGATCGATGAGCTGTCCAAGCACATCGACGTCTCCCTGGCGTTGTCCCTGCACGCACCGAACGACGCATTGCGTAACCAATTGGTGCCGATCAACAAGAAGTATCCGCTTAAGATGCTGCTCGAGTCGTGCCAGCGCTACATGTCGTCCCTGGGCGAGAAGCGCGTATTGACCATTGAGTACACTTTGCTCAAGGACATCAACGACAAGGTCGAACACGCGGTCGAAATGATCGAGTTGCTCAAGAACATCCCGTGCAAGATCAACCTGATTCCGTTCAACCCGTTCCCGCATTCCGGTTACGAGCGCCCGAGTAACAACGCGATTCGTCGTTTCCAGGATCAGCTTCACCATGCCGGCTTCAATGTCACCGTACGCACCACCCGCGGTGAAGACATCGACGCCGCGTGTGGCCAATTGGTAGGACAGGTGCTGGATCGCACCCGTCGCAGCGAACGTTATATCGCCGTGCGCGAGTTAAGCGCCGAAAACGATATCGCAACAAACGCTGCGAACAATAATTAAGAGAGGATCTCTATGTCCCTGCGCTTCGCGCTGCTTTTGCTGTTGGCCAGCCTGTGTGCTGGCTGTGTCCTGTCGGGCGATTTCAACCCGATGAAGACCAGCAAGGGCCGCGATGAAGCGCGCGTTGCCTATGTGCAGCTGGGCTTGGGGTACTTGCAGCAGGGCATGACCGAACGGGCGAAAGTACCGTTGAAGAAAGCGCTGGATCTGGATGACTCGGATCCGGATGCCAACGCTGCGCTGGGTCTGGTATTCCAGGCCGAGATGGAGCCGGAGCTGGCGGATCAGCATTTTCGCAAGGCGCTGTCTTCCCGCCCCAACGATGCGCGAATCCTGAACAACTACGGCAGTTTTCTTTTCGAAGAGAAACGCTACAAAGAAGCTTACGAGCGCTTTGAACAGGCCGCCGCCGATACCTTGTATCCTGAGCGTTCGCGGGTGTTCGAGAACCTCGGAATGACCGCTTCAAAGCTGGGGCAGCGCGATCTGGCGCAGCAGCAGCTGGAAAAATCCCTGCGTTTGAATCGCCAACAGCCACGTGCATTGCTGGAAATGGCTGAGTTGTCCTTCGAAGACAGGCATTATGTGCCCGCGCGTGACTATTACGATCGTTTTAGCCTGCTCACCGAGCAAAATGCACGTAGTCTATTGCTCGGCGTTCGGCTGGCAAAAGTGTTTGATGATCGCGACAAGGCCGCCAGTTTTGGCCTGCAACTAAAACGACTCTATCCCGGTACGCCGGAATATCAGCAATACCTGTCGGAGCAATGATGAAAGCGGCGCATCCCGAAGTTGTAGCAGCGAATCGCGTTAATCCCGGTGAAACTTTACGCCAGGCCCGCGAAAGCAATGGCTGGTCGCTGGCCGAAGTGGCCCTCAAGCTCAACCTCACCGTCAATTCCCTGAGCAATCTGGAAGCCGGCGCTTTCGACAAGCTGCCTGGGCATACGTTTGCTCGCGGTTATATTCGCGCCTACGCGAAATTGCTCGGCATGGATCAAACCGTACTCGTCCAACAGTTCGACCAATCCACCGGCACCGACTCCCAGGGCAGCAACGTTCATAGCCTGGGACGTATCGAAGAGCCGGTTAGGGTTTCCCACACCATTTTGCGAGTTGTCAGCCTGCTGTTGCTGTTCGCAGTGATTGGTGGTGGTTTTATTTGGTGGCAGGATCAGACCTCATTGCGCACCAAAGACCTGACTAGCCTGAGCCCGGAACACGTTGAAGTCGAAGGCGCTGACGGCACCACCCAGATCCATCCGCTGGACGAGCCGGAAGACCAGGCTGTCGCGGAAGGTCAGGTTGATGGCACAACCGCTCTTGCGTTGCCGCAAGCCGAGACGTCGGCTGAAGCGCCGGCCGAAGGTGAAGCGACTGCGCCTGCTGCACCGGTTGCACCAGCGCCAACGTCCGCTACACCTGCGCATAGCACTGCTCCGGTTGTCGCGACTCCGGCCCCGACATCCCCGACTGCTCCTGTTGTATCGACGCCGCCTGCGAGCGCCTCGGTTACTCCGACCATTCCCGCTCCAGCAGCGGCTGCTCCGGTTGCTGGCCAGGGTCAGGTTCAACTGCAATTCACTGCCGATTGCTGGGCGCAAGTGACCGATGGCAGCGGTAAAGTGCTGTTGAGCGGTCTCAAGCGTAAAGGCGAAAACGTTTCTGTCAGCGGCAAACCGCCGTTTTCCGTGCGTCTGGGCTACGCCCGTGGCGCGCAGATCAGTTACAACGGTCAGGTGGTTGATGTTGCTCCATTCACCAGTGGCGAGACTGCTCGCCTGAAGTTGGGTCAATAAGTCATGCACGGCGAATCTCCAATCAAACGTCGCGAATCCCGCAAGATCTGGGTCGGTAACGTGCCCGTTGGCGGCGATGCACCTATCGCTGTGCAGAGCATGACCAACAGCGACACCAACGACGTCGCCGCCACCGTGGCCCAGATCAATCGTCTGGAAGCTGCTGGCGTCGATATCGTGCGAATTTCCGTGCCCGACATGGATGCCGCTGAAGCCTTCGGCAAGATCAAGCAACTGGTCAAAGTACCTTTGGTTGCCGACATCCACTTCGACTACAAGATCGCTCTGCGCGTAGCCGAACTCGGCGTTGACTGCCTGCGAATCAACCCGGGCAACATCGGTCGCGAAGACCGCGTGCGTGCGGTAGTCGATGCCGCTCGTGATCGCGGGATTCCGATCCGCATCGGCGTGAACGCCGGTTCCCTGGAAAAAGACCTGCAAAAGAAATACGGCGAGCCGACCCCGGCAGCGCTGGTTGAATCTGCCCTGCGTCACGTCGAGCACCTTGAACGTTTGAACTTCCAGGACTTCAAGGTCAGCGTGAAAGCTTCCGACGTGTTCATGGCCGTCGCCGCTTACCGCTTGCTGGCCAAGGAAATCGTCCAACCGCTGCACCTGGGCATCACCGAAGCCGGTGGTTTGCGTTCAGGCACGGTGAAATCCGCCGTGGGCCTCGGTATGCTGCTCGCCGAAGGGATTGGCGATACTATTCGCATCTCGTTGGCGGCCGACCCGGTCGAGGAAGTGAAAGTCGGCTACGACATTCTCAAGTCCCTGCATCTGCGTTCCCGTGGCATCAACTTCATCGCCTGCCCGAGTTGCTCGCGGCAGAACTTCGATGTGGTCAAAACCATGAACGAACTGGAAGGGCGCCTCGAAGACCTGCTGGTGCCGCTGGATGTCGCGGTCATCGGTTGCGTGGTCAACGGACCGGGCGAAGCCAAGGAAGCCCATATCGGCTTGACCGGCGGCACGCCAAACCTGATTTACATCGACGGCAAGCCGTCGCAGAAACTGACGAATGACAATCTGGTGGATGAGCTTGAACGCTTGATCCGCCAGAAAGCGGCCGAAAAGGTCGAAGCTGACGCAGCAGTCATTGCGCGCGGCTAAGTCGAACGAATTTAAGGATTTATAGTGAGCAAGTCTCTGCAAGCCATACGTGGCATGAACGACATCCTGCCCGAGCAGACCCCCCTGTGGCGTCATTTCGAAGGCACCGTCTCGCGTTTGCTGGATAACTACGGTTACAAGCAGATCCGCATGCCGATCGTCGAGTTCACCGAGCTGTTCAAGCGCTCCATCGGTGAGGTGACCGACATCGTCGAAAAAGAGATGTACACCTTCGACGACCGCAACGGCGACTCCCTGACCCTGCGCCCCGAAGGCACAGCGGCCTGCGTGCGTGCGGTGCTCGAGCACGGCATCACCGGCGGCGGTCAGGTACAGAAACTCTGGTACATCGGCCCGATGTTCCGCCACGAACGTCCGCAGAAAGGCCGTTATCGCCAGTTCCACCAGATCGGTTGCGAAGTCTTCAACCTCGACGGTCCGGACATCGACGCCGAGCTGATCGTGCTGACCTGGCGCCTGTGGGGCGAGCTGGGCCTCCGTGATGCGGTCAAGCTTGAACTCAACAGCCTGGGCACTGCCGAGTCGCGCGGTCGCTACCGTGAAGCGCTGGTCGAGTTCCTGTCCGCGCATCTGGACAAGCTGGACGAAGACAGCCAGCGCCGTCTGAAGACCAACCCGCTGCGGGTTCTGGATACCAAGAACGCCGATACCCAAGCGATCCTGGTCGACGCGCCAAAAATGGCCGAATACCTGGACGAAGAATCCCGCGTGCACTTCGAGGGCCTCAAGGCTCGCCTGGACGCCGCCGGCATTCCTTACGTGATCAACCCGAAGCTGGTTCGCGGGCTGGATTACTACAGCAAGACCGTTTTCGAATGGGTCACCGACAAGCTGGGCGCCCAAGGCACCGTGTGTGCCGGTGGTCGCTACGACGGTCTGGTGGAGCAAATGGGCGGCAAGCCGACCCCTGGCGTTGGTTTCGCCATGGGCATCGAGCGCCTGGTGCTGCTGCTTGAAACCCTGGAGCAGATCCCGGAAGAGATTTCCCGTCAGGTCGATGTTTACCTCTGCGCCTTCGGTGAGGCCGCCGAGTTGGCCGGTCTGGCCCTGAGTGAACGTGTTCGTGATCAATTGCCCAACCTGCGCCTGCAAGTGAATGCTGGCGCCGGCAGCTTCAAAAGCCAATTCAAGAAAGCCGACAAGAGCGGTGCGTTGTACGCGCTGATCCTTGGTGACGACGAAATGGCCCAGCAAGTGGTAGGTTTCAAACCCCTGCGTGGCCAGGGCGAACAACAAAGCATTGCCTGGGATGCGCTTGCTGCACACCTGGCCACCTGCGTCGTGCAGGGTTGAAGCTGTCAAACAGCCGATTTAGCGATTAAGGAGTATTGGGGTGTCGAGTACCGAAGACGAACATCTGGCGGATTTGAAGGACTGGTGGACACGCAACGGCAAGCCCCTGGTCACTGGCGGCCTGTTGGCGCTGGTCATCGTGTTCGGCTGGCAGGCCTTTCACAAGTATCAGAGCAATCAGTCGCAAGGCGCCTCGATGCTCTATCAGCAACTGCTGGAAACCACGCTGACGCCAGACGGCAAGCCTGATGCCGCCCGTGTTGCGGACCTGTCCGGCAAGCTCAACAGCGAGTTCGGCGGTAGCGCTTACGCGCAGTACGGCAGCCTGTTCGTGGCAAAAGTTGCGGTCGACAGCGCCAAGCTGGATGACGCAGCCAGCGAGCTGAAAGCCATTGTTGCCAAACCGGCCAACCCGGCGCTGGGCGAAATTGCTCGTCAGCGTCTGGCGCAGGTGCTGGCCGCGCAGAACAAGGCCGATGAAGCCCTGAAACTGCTCGAAGGCGATGCCGATAAAGCATTCCTGGCCACTCGCGAAGAACTCAAAGGCGACCTGCTGGTGCAGTTGGGTCGTACCGACGAAGCGAACACGGCGTATCAAAAAGCCAAGGCGGCACTGTCGGATGAAGCGGCAGTGGGTGGCCTACAAATCAAGCTGGACGACCTGGCCAAAGGGGATGCGTGACGTGATTCGTTGGAAACATGCAGCATTGCTGGCTCTGGCCATATTGGCCGCGGGTTGCAGCAGCAACAGCAAAAAAGAATTGCCGCCGGCCGAGCTGACCGACTTCAAAGAAGAAGTGGTTCTGCACAAGCAGTGGAGTCGTTCGATCGGTAACGGTCAGGGCGAAACGTATAACATGCTGGTTCCGGCAATCGATGGCGATACCATCTATGCCGCCGACGTCACCGGTGTGGTGATGGCGATGGATCGCAGCAATGGCGACGTCAAATGGAAGAAGGACCTTGAGCTGCCTGTTTCCGGCGCCGTTGGCGTGGGTTACGGTCTGGTCATGTTCGGTACGATCAAGGGTGAAATCGTTGCCCTGGACGCCATCAACGGTGAAGAGAAATGGCGCGCTCGCGTGTCCAGTGAAGTCCTCGCACCGCCGGCCAACAACGGTGATGTCGTTGTAGTTCAGACTCAGGATGACCGTCTGATCGGTCTGGATGCCGCTACCGGCACCCAGCGCTGGTTGTATGACAGTACTCCGGCGGTATTGACCCTGCGCGGCACCAGTGCGCCGATCGTCACCAACCGCCTCGCGGTGGCTGGCCTGTCGACCGGTAAAGTGGTCGCTCTCGATATTTCCAACGGCGTGCCGGTGTGGGAACAACGTGTAGCAATTCCACAGGGTCGTTCGGAACTGGAGCGCGTTGTCGATATCGACGGTGGCCTGCTGCTTTCCGGCGAAACGCTGTATGTCGCCAGCTACCAGGGTCGCGTTGCGGCACTGGACCTGCAAAGCGGTCGTCAGCTTTGGCAGCGTGATGCTTCCAGCTATGCCGGTGTCGCCCAGGGTTTTGGCAGCGTCTACGTGAGCCTGTCTTCGGGCACCGTTGAAGGCGTCGACGAACGTTCCACCACAGCTTTGTGGAGCAACGATTCGCTGGCCCGTCGTCAACTGTCGGCTCCGGAAGTGTTCTCCAGCTATGTTGCAGTCGGTGATATGGAAGGTTACCTGCATCTGCTGAGCCAGGTGGACGGTCGTTTCGTCGGCCGCGAGCGCATCGACAGCGATGGCCTGCGTGCCCGTCCGCTGGTGGTGGGTGACACGATTTATCTGTATGGCAACAGTGGCAAACTGGAAGCCCTGACCATTAAGTAAAGGTTTGACTATGCTTGGGGTTAAACCCCAGGCAGCCCCGTTTGACGGGGTTCGCAGCGCCCTCAAGCGCTGCCCCGAGCACCAGCCGCTGCCTCGCAGCGGCTTTTGTATTTTCTGAAATAACGAAGTGGAGAGCCGCATGGTTCCCGTAATCGCCCTGGTGGGCCGACCGAACGTCGGCAAGTCCACCTTGTTCAACCGCCTGACCAGGACTCGCGACGCCATCGTTGGCGACTTGTCCGGTCTGACCCGTGATCGCCAATACGGTGAGGCCAAGTGGCAAGGGCGTTCCTACATTCTGGTCGACACCGGCGGTATCTCCGGTGACGAGCACGGTATGGACGAAAAAATGGCCGAGCAGTCGCTGCTGGCCATTGAAGAAGCGGATGTCGTTCTGTTCCTGGTAGATGCCAAGGCCGGTTTCACCGCCGCCGACCAGATGATCGCCGAGCATTTGCGCAAACGTAACAAGCGTTCTTACGTGGTTGCCAACAAGGTCGACAACATCGACCCTGAAATGGCCCGCGCCGAATTCGCCCCGTTGGGCATGGGCCACGCGATCCCGATCGCCGGTGCTCATGGTCGTGGCATCACCCAGATGCTGGAAATCGCCCTGAGCGACTTCCCGAAAGACGATGACGAGCTGGAAGAAGGCGAGGAAGAGATCGTTGCCGAAGGTGAGGAAGCCAAACGCATTCCTGGCCCTAGCGAAAAAGACGGGATCAAGATCGCGATCATCGGCCGCCCGAACGTCGGCAAGTCGACCCTGGTCAACCGGATGCTCGGTGAAGACCGGGTCATCGTCTATGACGAGCCCGGCACCACCCGCGACAGTATCTACATCCCGTTCGAGCGTAACGACGAGAAGTACACGCTGATCGACACCGCCGGTGTGCGCAAGCGCGGCAAGATCCATGAAGAAGTCGAAAAATTCTCCGTGGTCAAGACCCTGCAGGCGATCAAAGACGCCAACGTGGTGATCTTTGTGATGGACGCCCGCGAAGGCGTGGTCGATCACGATCTCAACCTGCTGGGCTTCGCCATTGAGTCGGGTCGTGCGCTGGTGATCGCGATCAACAAGTGGGACGGCATGACGCCGAGCGAGCGCGACTTCGTGAAGGTCGAGCTGCAACGTCGACTGTTCTTCGTTGATTACGCCGACATTCACTTCATCTCGGCCCTGCACGGCACGGGCGTGGGCAACCTCTACGCCTCCGTACAGAACTCGTTCAAGTCTGCGGTCACCCGCTGGCCAACCAACCGCCTGACCACGATTCTGGAAGATGCGGTCGGTGAGCACGCGCCGCCGATGGTCAACAACCGCCGGATCAAGCTGCGTTATGCCCACTTGGGTGGCGCGAACCCGCCGATCATCGTGATTCACGGTAACCAGATCGAGAAAGTGCCAAAGTCTTACGTGCGCTATCTGGAAAACACTTACCGTCGTGTCTTGAAGCTGGTCGGTACTCCGATCCGCATCGAGTTCAAGGGCGGCGAGAACCCGTACGAAGGCAACAAGAATTCGCTCACCGACCGTCAGGTCAACAAGAAGCGTCGGATGATGTCGCACCACAAGAAAGCCGACAAGAAGCGCCGCGACAAGCGCTGATTCAGGTTTTTCCCGTGGAATGAAGAGGGCGCCAATGGCGCCCTTTTTCATGCCTGTCGTTTGGGCTATTCTCGGGCTCTCCCGCGCCGCCGTTAGAGCCGGGTGTAGAGCAGGGAATCACCGATGATCACCAGTAAGCTGCCGAATGTCGGCATCACTATCTTCACTCAGATGTCTCAGCTCGCGGCGCAAACCGGGGCGCTGAACCTGTCCCAGGGCTTTCCCGACTTCGATGCCCCGCAGGCCCTGTGCGATGCGGTCGGTCGGCATATCGCCAATGGCCATAACCAGTATTCGCCGATGACCGGCCTTCCGGCATTGCGTCAGCAGATTGCGGCGAAGATCGCCCGCAGCTACGGCGTCAAAGTGGATGTCGACCATGAAGTGACCGTCACCCCCGGCGCAACCCAGGCGATCTTCTGCGCCATTCAGGCGGTTATCCGAAGCGGCGACGAAGTGATCGTGTTCGATCCGGCCTACGACAGTTATGAGCCCTCGGTTGAGCTGGCCGGTGGTCGTTGCGTTCACGTGCAGTTGGGCCTGAATGACTTCGCCATCGACTTTCAGAAGCTGGGTGAAGCCATTACACCGCGCACGCGGATGATCATCCTCAACTCTCCACATAACCCCAGCGGCGCGCTGATCAGTCGTGCCGAGCTGGATCAGCTGGCGGCGTTGATTCGCGACCGCGACATCTATGTCATCAGTGATGAAGTCTACGAACACCTGGTGTTCGATGGCGTGCCCCACGTCAGCGTGCTGAATCACGAAGAGCTGTATCAGCGGGCTTTCGTGGTCAGCTCCTTTGGCAAGACCTATCACGTCACTGGCTGGAAAACCGGCTACGTAGTCGCACCGCCGGCCCTCACAGCGGAGCTGCGCAAGGTTCACCAATACGTCAGTTTCTGCGGTGTAACGCCGCTGCAATATGCCTTGGCCGACTACATGGCCGAGCACCCTGAACACGTTGAAGAATTGCCGGCTTTCTATCAGGCCAAGCGCGATCTGTTCTGCGATCTGCTAACGCCGTCGCGCTTCAGTTTCACCCGAGTGACCGGCACGTATTTCCAATTGGTCGATTACTCGCAGATCCGCCCGGACCTCAATGATGTCGAGATGGCGTTGTGGATGACCCGCGAACATGGCGTGGCGAGCATCCCGATCTCGGTGTTCTACCAGAAACCGCCCGAAGGCCAGCGCCTGGTGCGCCTGTGCTTCGCCAAACGCGAGGAGACCCTGCGTGAAGCAGCGGCAAAACTATGCGTGATCTGAGTGCACTGCCCAATCTGAACATTGCGCTGATCCAGACCACCCTGGCCTGGCACGATCGTCAGGCCAATCTGGAGCATTTCGAGCCGTTGCTGGAACAGGCTCGTGGCGCTGACCTGATCATCCTGCCGGAGATGTTCACCACCGGTTTCTCGATGGAGTCCGAGACCCTCGCCGAGTCGGAAAACGGTCCCACCCGCAAATGGCTGCGGGTTCAGGCGGCGAAACTGGATGCGGTGATCACCGGCAGCATCATCGTCCAGGTGGCTGACGGCAGCCATCGCAATCGCCTGTTGTGGGCGCGGCCGGACGGGGAGGTGTGGCACTACGACAAGCGCCATCTGTTCCGCATGGCCGGAGAGCACAACCACTTCACCCCCGGTGAGCGTCAGGTGCAGTTCGAACTCAAGGGGTGGCGAGTGCGGCCGCTGATTTGCTACGACCTGCGCTTCCCGGTCTGGAGCCGCGATGCTCAGGACACCGATTTGCTGCTGTACACCGCCAACTGGCCGGGGGCACGGCGTCAGCACTGGAACCGTTTACTGCCAGCGCGGGCGATCGAGAACCTGTGTTATGTGGCGGCGGTGAATCGCGTTGGTACTGACGGCAAAGGGTTTGCGTATACCGGTGATAGCCAGGTGCTGGATTTTCAGGGGGAGACATTGCTCAGTGCTGGCGAAGCGGATGGCGTGTTTAAGGTCGTTCTGAATGCTGCGGACCTGCAAGCCTATCGCACGCGATTCCCGGCCAATCTGGATGCCGATACGTTCGAGTTCACCTGAGACTTTCGCTGTCTGCCCCGCCCCCTTCGCTAGCAGGCTCGCTCCCACATTTGATCATTGTGAACACAGATTTTGTGTGCACCAACAATCCACTTTGGGAGCGAGCCTGCTCGCGAAGAGGCCATCACAGGCAGCACAAAAACAGCAGGCAAACAAAAAGGCCCCGAGGTTCACACCCCGGGGCCTTTTGCATTTCAGCGAAGGCTTACGCAGCTTTCGCTTCCGGCTGGCTCAGCGAGCGGTTAAGCGCGCTGAACAAGGCCTTGAAGCTGGCGGTGGTGATGTTTTCATCGATACCGACGCCATGCACCGCACGTTCACCGTTCACACGCAGCTCGATGTAGGCCGCCGCCTTGGCGTTGGTGCCCGAACCGATGGCGTGTTCGTTGTAGTCCATGATCTCGACCGGAATCGGCAGACCAGCCACGAGCGCTTCCAGGGCACCGTTGCCCTTGCCACGCCAGTGCAGGTTGGTTTCACCCTGACCTTTACCAGAGACTTCCACTTCGACGGCGCTGTGACCGTTTTCTTCCTGCAGGCGATGGCTGACCAGCGCGTACGGGGTGTTGGCCTGCAAGTATTCGCTGTGCAGCAGCGCGTGGATCTGCTGAGCCGTCATCTCGAGGCCCAGACGGTCGGTTTCACGCTGCACAACCTGGCTGAACTCGATCTGCATGCGACGCGGCAAGCTGATGCCGTATTCCTGTTCCAGCAGGTAAGCGATACCGCCCTTGCCCGACTGGCTGTTGACGCGGATCACCGCCTCGTAGCTGCGGCCGATGTCGGCCGGGTCGATCGGCAAGTACGGCACTTCCCACAGGGCGTCCGGTTTCTGCTGGGCGAAGCCCTTGCGGATGGCGTCCTGGTGGGAGCCGGAGAACGCGGTGTGAACCAGGTCGCCGACGTACGGGTGGCGTGGGTGCACCTGGATCTGGTTGCATTCTTCGACGACTTTGCGCACGCCGTCGATGTCGGAGAAGTCCAGCTCAGGGTGAATGCCCTGGGTGTAGAGGTTCAGCGCCACGGTCACGAGGTCGACGTTACCGGTACGTTCGCCGTTACCGAACAGGCAGCCTTCGACACGGTCGGCGCCGGCCATCAGGCCCAGTTCGGTAGCCGCAACGCCAGTGCCACGGTCGTTGTGGGTGTGCAGGCTGATGATCACGCTGTCACGACGGTTGATGTGACGGCCGAACCATTCGATCTGGTCGGCATAGATGTTCGGGGTCGCGCATTCGACGGTGGCTGGCAGGTTGAGGATCACCTTGTGCTCAGGCGTCGGGTTCCAGACTTCGATGACTGCGTCGCAGACTTCTTTGGCGAACTCGAGTTCGGTGGCGCTGAAGGTTTCTGGCGAGTATTCGAAGGTCCACTCGGTGTTTGGCTGCTGGGCGGCATATTTGACGAACAGCTTGGCCGCGTTCACGGCGATGGCCTTGACCCCTTCCTTGTCCTGGTTGAAGACAATGCGACGGAAGGAAGGGGAGGTGGCGTTGTACAGGTGAACGATGGCTTTCTTCGCCCCGCGCAGGGATTCGAAGGTGCGCTCGATCAAATCTTCACGGCCCTGGGTCAACACCTGAATGGTGGTGTCGTCCGGGATGTGGTTGCCTTCGATCAGGGTGCGCACGAAGTCGAAGTCGGTTTGCGAAGCCGCCGGGAACGACGCTTCGATTTCTTTCACGCCGACCGACACCAGGGTTTTCCAGAAACGCAGCTTCTTGACCGCGTCCATTGGCTCGATCAGCGACTGGTTACCATCACGAAGGTCGGAGCTGCACCAGATCGGCGCGGCGGTAATGGTCTTCGACGGCCAGGTGCGGTCCGGGATGTCGATGGTCGGGAACGCGCGGTATTTCGAAGACGGGTCTTTGAGCATGCTCATCGGGAAATCCTTATTGTGTGGGCCGAAAAAAGGCGGCCTGCCGGTGGATCAAATGTTCTGGGGATAAAGCGTAGGACGAGGCACCGCGATTCAGCCTGGCAGTCGTGCACTGACAAGGCACAGGCTGCGGTGCTGGCGAAGCTGAATGAGGGTGTGAGAGGTTTTCATGCCTTCAACCCTAACCGCGAGGGTGAAGGATGGCAAGCGGTCGAAAAAAATTGAGAGGAATCCTCGAAAAGTCGTAGTTATCGAGATTTTATTGCGGTGAACGGCAGTGATTGTTTTTATGTTTGCGCGAGGTTTGAGCGATGCGCAATTGAAGGCTTTCGGGTGATGGGGCGTGTCAGCGCGGCTATTCTTAAAGCCTCACCAAGGACTACTGGCAGGCAGGAGTCGACAATGAACGAGTCGGATTGGAAGCTTTATAGTGAGCTGCGTCCGTTGGCCCATGAGCGGTTATGCATCCGGATCATGGAAGAGGTCGAGCGCATAGTGCTGGATAAAAGCATTGCGCCTTACGAGCGTATTGAAGCCAGTGAGGAAAGGCTGAAGGCCGGTCAACAGGAGCTGTATTGGGCGTTTGGCGTGTTCGGACACTCACGCAATGAGGCGCCTGCTCACTTGCTGGGGCTGTGTACTCATGAGTTGATCAGCGCTGAAGAGTTGGCCGGTTTTTCGGAGGAGACTCAGGCGTGGGTCAAAGAGTGTCTGGCGCACAGGGAAATTCATGGGATTGAAGATCTTGAGGCTGAATAGCGGTGCCAGTGAGGCCGCCTTCGCGAGCAGGCTCGCTCCCACATTGGATCATCGGCGCGACAGAGATCAAATGTGGGAGCGAGCCTGCTCGCGAAGGGGCCATAGGCGTCAAAAACTATCTAAGGCTGAAATGCACCTATAAAGATGGCCGGATCAACCCGCGCATCATTCAGGCTGACATTCCAATGCATATGCGGCCCGGTCGCGCGCCCGGTCGAGCCGACTTTGCCGACCACTCCACCACGGGCCAATTGCTGGCCCACCTTCACGTCGATTTTCGACATGTGGCAAAACATGCTGATAAACCCCTGCCCATGGTCGACAAACACCGTGTTGCCGTTGAAGAAGTAGTTGCCGATCAGGATTACCTTGCCGGCAGCCGGGGTTTTGATCGGCGTGCCAGCAGGCACGGCGAAGTCCAGGCCGGCGTGAGGATTACGCTCTTCACCATTGAAGAAGCGGCGCACGCCGAACTTGCTCGACAGCGGGCCGTTGACCGGTTTGTCCAGCAACAGGTTACTCGGGGTGTTCGGGCTGAAGCTGCGATAAGCCTGGATCTGTTCGGCCAACTCGCCTTCGATGCGCTTGAGATTCTCCGGGTTCGGATTGACCTGCTGCGTGTTCTTCAACGTGATGTGCTGTTCCGGGTATTTCTTGTTGCCGACCGTGAAGCTCAGATTCCGCCCGTCACTGCTGACCTGCTGCGTGCCCGGTTTCACCGTCAGCGGCACACCTACAATCGCCAACCAGTTGTTCTGTTCCTTGACCACCAGCACAGGCTTGCCTTGATATCTGGCCTTCGGCGCCTGGGCAGAGGCACCCAGATCCACCACGGCCACGCCGCCCGGCACCGGTTTGTTCAACAGGCGGGTGATGTAACTGTCGGCGTGGGCATTGAAAGTCAGGCACAGCAACAGCAGCGGAGCTAAAAAACGCGGCATGGATCAATCCAGTAAAGAAAGGGTGACAGGCGTCAGGTGATTGTCTTCGACCCGCACTTGCAGCTCGCCTTCGCCAAGTCTGGCTTTCAGGCGCTGACCGTTGTGGGTTTGCGCGGCGTTGCGGATCGCGTTGCCGCGTTCGTCCAGCAAAATGCTGTAGCCACGGCCAAGGGTCGCCAAAGGGCTGACCACATGCAGCGTCTGCATCTGGCTTTGCAGTTGCAGGCGACGGGATTTGAGCCCTTCGCGCATGGCACGGGGCAGGCGTTCGGCGAGGCTGTCGAGGCGCTGGCGAAGCATCGCCAGTTGCCGCCCGGGATGTTGCCCGGCGAGACGGGTTTCCAGGCGGATCAACCGTTCGCGGCGGGTGTTGAGGCTGCGTTCGAACGCGCGGCGCATGCGCATGTCCAGATCGTCCAGGCGCTGCGCTTGCTGGCGCAGACGTTCGCCGGGATGGCGCAGGCGGCGGGACATGCCTTCCAGGCGTAGTCGATCACGCATCAAACGGTCGCGAATACGCATCACCAGCCGTCGATGCAGGCTTTCGACGCGACGGACCAGGTCACTGGAATCCGGCGCGAGCAGTTCGGCGGCGGCGGACGGCGTCGGGGCGCGTACGTCGGCCACGAAGTCACTGATCGACACGTCGGTTTCATGGCCGACGGCGCTGACAATCGGCGTCACGCAGGCATCCACGGCGCGGGCTACGGCTTCTTCGTTGAAGCACCAAAGGTCTTCCAGCGAGCCGCCGCCACGGGCCAGGATCAACGCGTCGAAACCACGGGCGTCCGCCAGTTTCAATGCGCGGACAATCTGCGCAGTGGCTTCGCGACCTTGCACGGCTGTGGGAATCAACGTCAGTTGGATCTGCGGCGCGCGGCGGCGGAATACGCTGATGATGTCGCGAATCACCGCGCCGGTGGGCGAGCTGATGATGCCGATGCGTTGCGGATGCGCGGGCAGCGGCACTTTGCGCTCGGCGCTGAACAGGCCTTCGGCGCTGAGTTTTTCCTTCAGCGCATCGAAGGCCAGACGCAGCGCACCGTCACCGGCCGGTTCCACGGTATCGAGGATCAGCTGATAGTCGCCACGGCCTTCGAACAGCGAAACCTTGCCGCGCACTTTGACCGCCAAGCCATCCTTCAGCGCCTGACGAACCCGCGCGGCGTTCTGCCGGAACAGTGCGCAACGGACCTGGGCGCCGCTGTCCTTGAGGGTGAAATACACGTGGCCGGACGCCGGACGGGCGAGGTTGGAGATTTCGCCTTCGACCCAGATGTTGCTGAACACGTCTTCGAGCAACACCCGCGCGCGGCCGTTGAGCTGGCTGACAGTCAGGACTTCACGGTCCAGGCCGAGTCTTGCAAAGGGATCTTTAATCATGGGGCGCATGATAAAGGCAATGCGTTCCACCTGACACCCCGCACACTTGTAGGAGCTGCCGAAGGCTGCGATCTTTTGACCTTGATTTTTAAGATCAAAAGATCGCAGCCTGCGGCAGCTCCTACGGTGATCAACGGTAATCAGGGAAGACGTGCAGATGAACGTGCTTGAGTTGTTGCACCAATGGCCATTCGGCGCTACGGATTGGCTGGTAATCGGGCTAGGCATCGTCCTGGCTTACATCGTGTTCGGCATTGCCGGTTTTGGCACTGCGCTGGTGGCCGGGCCGGTCCTGATCCTGTTCATGCCGTTGTCGAAAATCGTGCCGTTGCTGGTACTGCTGGATTTCGTCGCGGCGTTCGGCAATCTGCTGCCTTCGCGACGGGATGTGGCGAAGCCTGAGTTGCTGCGGCTGCTGCCGTGCATGGCGGTGGGCTGCACGCTGGGGGTTATTTTTCTACTGAATCTGAAATCCGATGTGTTGTTGCTGTTGATGGGGCTGTTTATCAGCGCCTACGCGATTTACAGCTTGTGGGTCAAAACCCGTCCGACACAATTGTCCGCCGCTTGGGCCGTGCCAATGGGTACGGTGGGCGGGATGTTCGGGGCATTGTTCGGCAGTGGCGGCTTTTTATATGCGATCTATTTGAACAGTCGGCTGCCCAAAGAGGCGGCCCGGGCGACCCAGAGTGCGCTGATCAGTTGCAGCACCGTAGTGCGCTTGAGCCTGTTTGCTGTCGCGGGTGTGTATGCCGAGCTACCCTTGTTGGTATTGGCGCTGTGTTTATTGCCGGCCATGGCATTGGGGCTGTGGATCGGCCGGCGGTTGACCATGAGATTGTCCCGCGAGGCGTTTGTGCGGCTGGTGACCTGGTTGGTGCTGGCCAGCGGAATCGCCTTGATCGGACGTTATTTGAGTACTTGACCTCTGAAGCCGGGTGCTTATGCTGCCGGGCTTCGTTAAAGCGTTGCAGTAGGCCGCACCATGAATTCCCAAAGCATCATCGTCCCGAAAATCTCCACACTGCCGGTGCACGAACCCCGGGCGCGGGCGGTCGTGCGTTGGCTGGTGCGCAAGAACATCGTCAAGGAAGAACTGACCACCTGTGGCCGCACAGGTAACCGCATGGCTCATGCCATCGGCGACGGTGCCCGCGCTGTCGTGCTGCATCCTGAAGCGCTGCCGTTCGGCGAACCGATCAATGGCCTGGAAATCATCACCAAGCGCTGCATCTATACGCCGGCCAAGGGTTTCCTTGAAGAGGCGGGTTGCGCCGAGTGCCGCAAGGAAGTCGGCGAAGCGCTGTTCGAAAGCCTGGAAGAGTGGATGCCGGGGCGCACCGATAACTTCACCTGTCCGGAATGCGGACATGAAGATGACATCAACGGCTTTCTTTTTCTGCAGGAATGCGGCTTTTCCAACCTGGGCTTTATCTTCAACAACTGGGCCGAGGCCGGGTTCAAGCAAAGCTTTATCGACGAATTTGCCGATTGGCTCGATCAGCCTGTTAGCTGGGTGAAAGTCGAACTGTAAACACATCATGTAGGAGCTGCCGAAGGCTGCGATCTTTTAGCGTCGATGAGATCGCTGAAGATCAAAAGATCGCAGCCTTCGGCAGCTCCTACGCAAGGCAGCAATCCCCGTATATCAGTAATGCTAATAATAGACAGAGTTTTACATTGAACCCGAGGGGGTGTCTGACTATAATGGCGCGCTTCCATTTTCCCGCTCGGGAGCCCCCGCGATGCTGCGTATCAGCCAAGAAGCTCTGACATTCGACGACATTCTCCTAGTGCCTGGTTATTCCGAGGTGCTTCCTAACGAAGTCAGTCTCAAGACCCGCCTAACCCGTGGCATCGAGCTGAATATTCCCCTGGTTTCTGCCGCCATGGACACCGTTACTGAAGCCCGTCTGGCAATTGCCATGGCTCAGGAAGGTGGCATCGGCATTATCCACAAGAACATGACCATCGAGCAGCAAGCTGCCGAAGTGCGCAAGGTCAAGCGTTATGAGGCCGGCGTGGTCAAGGACCCGATCACCATCGAGGCTGACGCCACGGTTCGTGAACTGTTCGAACTGACCCGTATGCACAACATCTCCGGCGTTCCGGTACTGCACGATGGCGACCTGGTCGGCATCGTCACTTCCCGTGACGTACGTTTCGAAAATCGTCTGGACGCCACCGTCCGTGAAGTGATGACGCCTAAAGAGCGTCTGGTCACGGTCAAGGAAGGCGCCGACAAGAACGACGTCCGCGAGTTGTTGCACAAAAACCGCATCGAACGCGTGCTGATCGTCGACGACAAATTTGCCCTCAAAGGCATGATGACCGTCAACGACATCGAAAAAGCCAAGGCTTACCCGCTCGCCAGCAAGGACGATCAAGGTCGTCTGCGTGTTGGCGCTGCTGTCGGTACCGGTAAAGACACCGGTGATCGCGTAGCCGCCCTGGTCAATGCCGGCGTTGACGTGGTGGTGGTCGACACCGCTCACGGTCACTCCAAAGGTGTGATCGACCGCGTTCGCTGGGTCAAACAGAATTTCCCTGAAGTGCAGGTCATCGGCGGCAACATCGCCACCGGCGCTGCCGCCAAGGCCCTGGCCGAAGCAGGCGCCGATGCAGTCAAGGTCGGTATCGGCCCAGGCTCGATCTGCACCACCCGTATCGTCGCCGGTGTCGGCGTCCCGCAAATCAGTGCCATCGCCAACGTCGCCGCTGCCCTTGAAGGCACTGGCGTTCCGTTGATCGCCGACGGCGGCATCCGTTTCTCCGGTGACCTGTCCAAGGCCATCGTTGCCGGTGCTTCCTGCGTGATGATGGGCTCGATGTTCGCCGGTACTGAAGAAGCACCGGGCGAGATCGAACTGTTCCAGGGGCGTTCGTACAAGGCTTACCGCGGCATGGGTTCGCTGGGCGCCATGTCCCAGGCTCAAGGCTCCTCCGATCGTTACTTCCAGGACTCCTCGGCAGGCGCCGAGAAGCTTGTACCTGAAGGGATCGAAGGGCGTGTTCCTTACAAGGGCACACTGAGCGCCATCATCCATCAACTGATGGGCGGCCTGCGTTCCTCGATGGGTTACACCGGCAGTGCCGACATCGAAGAAATGCGCACCAAGCCTGAGTTCGTGCGGATCACCGGTGCTGGCATGGCCGAATCCCACGTTCACGACGTGCAAATCACCAAAGAAGCGCCAAACTACCGCGTAGGTTGAGCCTTCCAGCAATAAGTTAAGTAACCGGGGCTGTTTTCAGCCCCGAGTTGTTTCTGATTCTCTTCACCGAACTGCATAGACGAGACTGACCACATGGCCCTCGACATTCACGCCCACCGCATCCTGATCCTCGACTTCGGTTCCCAGTACACCCAACTGATTGCCCGCCGCGTGCGTGAAATCGGCGTGTACTGCGAACTGCATCCGTTCGACATGGACGACGAAGCGATTCGCGAATTCGCACCGAAGGGGATCATCCTCGCCGGCGGCCCCGAGTCCGTACACGTCGCCGACAGCCCGCGCGCACCGCAAGCTGTCTGGGACCTGGGCGTACCGGTCTTCGGTATCTGCTACGGCATGCAGACCATGGCTGAACAGCTGGGTGGCAAGGTCGAAGGTTCCGAGCTGCGTGAGTTCGGTTACGCCCGTGTTGACGTGGTCGGCAAGAGCCGTCTGCTCGACGGCATCGAAGACCACATCGACGCCGACGGCCTGTTCGGCCTCGATGTCTGGATGAGTCACGGTGACAAGGTCACCAAGATGCCTCAGGAATTCCATATCCTGGCCAGCACCCCAAGCTGCCCGATCGCTGGCATGTTCGACGATGCTCGTGGCTACTACGGCGTGCAGTTCCACCCGGAAGTGACCCACACCAAGCAGGGCGGTCGCATCCTCTCGCGCTTTATCCTCGACATTTGCGGCTGCGAAGCCTTGTGGACGCCTTCGAAGATTGCTGAAGACGCCATCGCCAACATTCGCGCCCAGGTCGGTACTGACAACGTACTGCTCGGCCTGTCCGGCGGTGTGGACTCCTCGGTGGTTGCCGCGCTGCTGCACAAAGCCATCGGCGACCAGCTGACCTGCGTCTTCGTCGACAACGGCCTGCTGCGTCTGCACGAAGGCGAGCAAGTGATGGCCATGTTCGCCGAGAACATGGGCGTCAAGGTGATCCGCGCCAACGCTGAAGACCAGTTCCTGAACAACCTGGCTGGCGAAAGCGATCCAGAGAAGAAGCGCAAGATCATCGGCCGTACCTTCATCGACGTCTTCGATGCCCAGTCCAACAAACTGGACAACATCAAGTACCTCGCCCAAGGCACCATCTACCCGGACGTGATCGAGTCGGCTGGCGCGAAAAGCGGCAAGGCGCACGTGATCAAGTCGCACCACAACGTGGGTGGCCTGCCGGAAGAAATGAACCTCAAGCTGGTTGAACCCCTGCGCGAGCTGTTCAAGGACGAAGTCCGTCGTCTGGGTCTGGAACTCGGTCTGCCGTACGACATGGTCTACCGTCACCCGTTCCCAGGCCCGGGCCTGGGCGTGCGGATCCTCGGTGAAGTGAAGAAGGAATACGCCGACCTGCTGCGTCGCGCTGACCACATCTTCATCGAAGAACTGCGCAAGGCCGACTGGTACCACAAGGTCAGCCAGGCATTCGTGGTGTTCCAGCCGGTGAAATCGGTTGGCGTTGTCGGCGATGGCCGTCGTTACGCCTGGGTCGTGGCCCTGCGTGCCGTGGAAACCATCGACTTCATGACCGCGCGTTGGGCACACCTGCCTTACGAACTGCTGGAAACCGTCAGCGGCCGCATCATCAATGAAATCGAAGGCATCTCCCGCGTGACTTACGACGTGTCGAGCAAGCCGCCAGCGACGATTGAGTGGGAGTGATCCCGGTTTTAACTGATCGTCCGTAACACCCAAAAGGCCCCGTGAATGTGAGTTCACGGGGCCTTTTGCGTTTCAGCGCCGAGCCACATCCGAAAAGTAAAACTTGTCCAGGGTATGCCGTGATTCGGTGTACTCGAACTGCCGACCATCCTGCAAAAACGTCTGGTTACTGACCACGATCACATGGCTCTGTCCGTCGAGGTCCAGGTGCTGCTGGTCGTCCTTGCTCCGGGGCACGGCTTCAATGGTGCGCTGGGCGTAGGCGATTTGCAGTTGCAGCGTCTGCTCGATGAAGGCGTAGATTGACTGCTCGGCAATGTCCCGGGACAAGCCGGGGATCACGTCACTGACAAAATGGTTGATGTCCAGGATCACGCGTTTGCCGTCGATCCGCCGTACTCGCTTGATCCGCGTGATCAGGCTGCCTTCTTCAGCCTTGATGTGTTCGATCAATGGACCTTCGAGGGGGATTTGAGTGAACTCGACCACCTCGGTGCTGACGTCGTTACCCAGGCGCGGGTACGTTTCCTGAAAGCTGACGATGCCGCCGAGCTGGAATTCGATCGGGTTGGTCGACAGCACGAACGTGCCTTTGCCATGGACCTTCTGAGCGAAACCGCGCTCCTGCAATTGTTCGATCGCCTTGCGCACGGTGCCGCGACTGGCCTGGTAGCTGTCCATCAGTTCGGTTTCAGAAGGCAATCGGGCGCCGCGTTCCAGACGTTCGGTCGTGATGCTGGCAAGCAGATCGCTGTAGATCTGGTTGTATTTACTCATGGGGATGGCTCTATGCCGCGCTGTACTCAAGGCTTCGAACCTTAAGGGCAGGGTAGGGGTTTGTCCATGCGGCGTTAGGTTTCTTTGACTTTGGAGGTAGGAAAGATCGCCGCCTGTCGGGTTCAGGATAAACAAAATCAAACTCGTCTGTACGAGTTGTTGCTTTAACTCGTACAGACGAGTACTTTTCGTTTCGGCGTGCTGCCAATAACAAAAAACTACAGCGGAAGAACAAGCATGAGCCACGACTATCCGAATATCGCCAGCGAGCTGCTGCAAAGCCTCGGTGGCAGCGACAACCTCGAGCAGGCCGCGCACTGCGTCACCCGCCTGCGCCTGGCCCTCAAGGACCCGAGCCTGGTCAACAGCGCCACGCTGAACCAGATCGATCTGGTCAAGGGTTCGTTCTTTACCGGCGGCCTGTTCCAGGTGGTCATCGGCCCCGGCGAAGTGGAAAAGGTCTACGCAGAGCTACGCCGTCAAACCGGTCTTGCGGCTTCAACCATCGCCGACGTTAAACAGAAAAGCGCCGACAAGATCAACGCGATGCAGCGTCTGGTGCGGGTGTTTTCCGACGTCTTCATGCCAATCCTCCCGGCGTTGATCATTGCCGGCCTGCTGATGGGCATCAACAACCTGATCGGCGCCAAGGGCATGTTCATCGAGGGCAAGACCCTGCTGGACGCCTATCCGAAGCTTGACGGGCTCTGGAGCCTGATCAACCTCATGGCCAATACCTCGTTTGTGTTCCTGCCGGCGCTGGTGGGCTGGTCGGCGGCCAAACGGTTTGGCGGCAGCGAAATCCTCGGCATCGTGCTCGGCCTGATGCTCGTTCACCCCGATCTGCTCAACGCCTGGAACTATGGCAAAGCGGTGGCCGGGCTGGACGGGCAGAGCCTGCCGTACTTCGACATCCTTGGCTTGTTCCAGATCGAGAAGGTCGGTTACCAAGGGCAGATCCTGCCGATCCTGCTGGCGGCCTATGTGATGAGCGTCATCGAGAAATGGTTGCGGGCGCGGGTGCCAAACGCGGTGCAATTGCTGGTGGTGCCGATCACTACCATCGTTGTAACCGGCGTGCTGGCGCTGGCGGTGATCGGCCCGGTGACCCGGCATCTGGGGATTCTTATCACCGAAGGCGTGGTCATGCTGTTTGACCTGGCGCCAATGGTCGGCGGGGCGATTTTCGGTTTGCTCTACGCGCCGCTGGTGATCACCGGCATGCACCACATGTTCCTCGCGGTCGACTTGCAGCTGATCTCCACCCAGGGCGGCACCTTCATCTGGCCGATGATCGTCATGTCCAACCTGGCCCAGGGCAGCGCAGCACTGGCGGTGTTCTACATGACCCGCAACGTGCGGGATAAAAGCATGGCCTCGACCTCGGCGATTTCCGCTTACTTCGGCATCACCGAACCGGCCATGTTCGGGGTCAACCTGCGCTACAAATTTCCGTTCTATTCAGCCCTGATCGGCTCCGCTTTGGGCTGCATTTTCCTGTCGCTGAACAAGGTCCAGGCCTCGGCGATCGGCGTCGGTGGCTTGCCCGGTTTTATCTCGATCATTCCGCAGTTCATTCCGATGTTCGTGATCGGGATGGTCATTGCCATGGTGGTGCCGTTTGTTCTGACCTGCGGATTGAGCATGAAGATTGTTCGGCCCGGGTATCGGGTTGCCTGACAGATCGCTATCGCGAGCAGGCTCGCTCCCACATGGGAATGCAATCAACTGTGGGAGCGAGCCTGCTCGCGATGAGGCCCTAAGGGCCGCTACAAAACTTACTGAGGGAATCCCGCCATGCAAGACTGGCAACGTTCGGTGATCTACCAGATCTACCCGAAGAGTTTTCACAGCCACGCCGGCAACCCCACGGGTGATTTGCTGGGCGTTGTGGCCAAGCTCGATTACCTGCACTGGCTGGGTGTCGATTGCCTGTGGATCACGCCGTTCCTGCGTTCGCCCCAGCGCGACAACGGCTACGACATCAGCGACTACTACGCCATCGACCCGAGTTACGGGACCATGGCCGATTGCGAGTTGCTGATCGCCGAGGCCGGCAAGCGCGGGATCAAGTTGATGCTCGATATCGTGGTCAACCACACCTCCATCGAGCACACCTGGTTCCAGCAGGCCCGCAGCAGCCTCGACAACCCGTACCGGGATTTCTACATCTGGCGCGACCAGCCGAACAACTGGGAATCCAAATTCGGTGGTTCGGCCTGGGAGTATGAAGCCCAGACCGGTCAGTACTTCCTGCACCTGTTCGATCACACCCAGGCCGACCTGAACTGGGATAACCCCAAGGTGCGTGCCGAAGTCTTCAAGATGATGCGTTTCTGGCGTGACAAGGGCGTAGGCGGGTTCCGTCTGGACGTCATCAACCTGATCTCCAAACCGGCGGACTTCCCCGAGGACAACACCGACGGGCGACGTTTCTACACCGATGGCCCGAACGTCCACGAATACTTGCAGCAAATGCACCGCGAAGTGTTCGAAGGCCATGACCTGATCAACGTCGGCGAGATGTCCTCCACCAGCCTGGAACACTGCATCCGCTACTCGCGACCAGAGTCGAAAGAACTGTCGATGACCTTCAACTTCCATCACCTGAAGGTCGATTACCCGAACCTGCAGAAGTGGATTCGTGCCGATTTCGATTTCCTCGAACTCAAACGCATTCTCTCCGATTGGCAAACCGGCATGCAGGCCGGCGGTGGCTGGAATGCGTTGTTCTGGTGTAACCATGACCAGCCACGGGTGGTCTCGCGTTTTGGTCATGACGGCGAATACCGGGTGCTCTCGGCGAAGATGCTCGGCACGGCGCTGCATTTCCTCCAGGGCACGCCGTTCGTGTACCAGGGTGAGGAACTGGGCATGACCAATCCGGGCTTCGATCACATCGATCAGTACCGCGATGTCGAGACGCTGAACATCTTCCGGCTCAAGCGCGAGGCGGGTGCGAGCGATGCCGACAACATGGCGGCGATCATGCAGAAGTCCCGGGATAACGGCCGTACGCCGATGCACTGGAATGCCGAGCCCAACGCCGGTTTCAGCGCTGTCGAGCCGTGGATCGGGGTGCCGGCGAACGCCGGGCAGATCAACGTTGCCGCTCAGCTCGATGACCCGGATTCGGTGCTGCATCACTACCGTCAGTTGATCGCCTTGCGTCGCACTGAGGCGCTGATGTCCGACGGTGTCTATCGGCAGTTGCTGCCAGAGCACCTGCAAATCTGGGCGTACGTGCGCGAAGGCAACGGCGAACGGTTGCTGGTGCTGAACAACTTCTACGGCACACCGTGCGAAGTCGACCTGCCGGATGAAGTGATCAGTGAAACCATGGCCCAGCGTCTGGTCATCAGTAATTACCCGGACTGTCCGACGCGAAATAGTCAGGTCCTCTTACGGCCTTATGAATCGTTCGTGCTGCATATGACCGACTGACCGACCGCAAAAAAACACTGACTCAAAAAACACGCAGAACGCTGCGCGGGGGAGTTTTGCGCGCCGATTTTGCCGCTGCACACAATAAAAATAATGGGGTAGCTCTTGAAAATAACAATAAATCGCAGCCTTGTAGTGGCGGGCATGTGCCTGGCTTTGCCTCTTTCGGCCCAGGCGCTGGAGTTCGCCGGTTACTTGCGTAGCGGCGTCGGCACCTCGGTCAACAGCGATAAACAGCAGTGCTTCCAGCTGCCGGGTGCGCAGACCAAATATCGGTTGGGCAACGAATGCGAGCAGTACGCTGAACTTGAGTTGCGCCAGGATCTGTACACCCTGGATGACGGTTCGGTGCTGAGCGTCGACGGCATGGCTTCGTTGTACAACCAGTACGACAAGGACCTGACCTTCAACGGTGACAACGGCTCGGTGCGCCTGCCGCAGGCGTACGCGCAGTGGTCGAACATGCCAAGCCTCAACGGCGGTTCACTGTGGGCCGGCCGGCGTTACTACAAACGGAACGATATTCATATTTCCGACTTCTACTATTGGAACCAGAGCGCCACCGGCGGCGGTATCGAGGACGTGCTGATCGGCGATCTGAAATACAGCTACGCCTTCTCGCGTAAGGACAACCTGTACCAGAAGGACTACATCAACCGTCACGACTTCAACGTCGCCGGCTTCAACACCAACCCCGGCGGTGCGTTGGAGTTCGGGCTGAGCTACATCGACAAACCCGACAGCCGCGACGCTCACCGTGGCTGGGCGATCACCACCCAGCATGTGCAGAAAGGCTTTTTGGGCGGCAAGAACAAACTGGCTTTCCAGTATGGCGAAGGTCCCGGCACCGGGTTGGGTTATACCGGTGACGTGAAGCTGGACGACAGCAACAAAAGTTACCGGGTGGTGGAGTTCTTCGACTGGCAAGTGACGCCGCGATTTGGCGGGCAAGTGGAGGCGGTTTACCAGAAAGACATTCGCACGGACGGCAGTGATCAGAACTGGATTTCCCTGGGTGTTCGCCCGACCTATGCGCTCACTGAGCAGTTCAAACTGGTGACCGAACTGGGCCACGATCAGGTCGAGGCCACGGGCGGCACGCGCAAGCTGAGCAAGTTTACCTTCGCCCCGACCTGGTCGCCCAAAGGTCCGGAATTCTGGGCACGGCCCGAGGTGCGTCTGTATTACACCTATGCGAGCTGGAACGAGGCGGCCAAACGGGCGGCCAATGAAATGGCGCAGGGGTCGGCATTGTCCGACACCGGCGCCTTCGGCACGGCGCTGCACGGTTCGAATGTCGGATTGCAGGTCGAGTACTGGTGGAAATAAGCGATGCTGTCGGAGCCTCGCGCTCCATCGGCACTTCAAAGAACAAAACAGCAGGTGACGTCATGGCCACACCCCAACAATTGCAACTGCACGCGCCCCTGTCCGGCGTATTGATGCCACTGGACCTTGTGCCCGATCCGGTGTTTTCCAGCCGCGTGATCGGCGATGGCCTGTGCATCGATCCGACTTCAACGACGTTGTGCGCTCCGCTGGCAGGGGTTGTCAGCAATGTGCAGGCCAGCGGGCATGCGATCAGCATCACCGGCGAAAATGGCGTGCAGGTGTTGATGCACATTGGCCTCGACACGGTGAACCTGGCCGGGAAGGGGTTCACGCGGTTGGTGGAGGAGGGCCAGCAGGTTGACGTTGGGCAGTCGCTAATCGAGTTCGATGCCGATTTTGTTGCATTGAATGCCCGCAGCCTGCTGACGTTGATGCTGGTGGTCAGCGGCGAGCCCTTCACTTGGCTGACGCCGGAAGCGGGTTTGGTAGACAGTGGCCAGCCGCTACTGAGTTTGAAGCCCATCGAGCAGGCAACGGATGAGCCAGTGCCGGAAGAGGGCGAAGCACTGTTTTCCAAACCGGTGACACTGGCCAACCCGAATGGCTTGCACGCCCGACCGGCAGCGGTATTCGCTCAGGCGGCGAAAGGTTTTTCGGCGAGCATTTACCTGCATAAACAGCAGGCGAGTGCGAACGCGAAATCCCTGGTGGCGATCATGGCGTTGCAGACAGCTCACGGTGACGTTGTGCAAGTCAGCGCGATCGGCCCGGATGCTGAAGCGGCGATCAAGACGCTGGCCGAATTGCTGGTGACTGGATGCGGTGAAGCGGTGGCGGCCTCGGCGCAGGTTGAGGCGAAGGCGATTGAGGCCTCATCGCTGACGGTGTTGCGTGGGGTTTGCGCATCGGCCGGGTCGGCGTTTGGCCAAGTGGTGCAGATAGCCGAACAACACCTGAAAGTGAATGAACTCGGCGCCACACCACAGGTTGAACGCGATCATCTGTCCCGCGGCTTGGCCGAGGCGCTGCTGGCCCTGCAACAATTGCGTGGGAACGCCATTGGCAGCGCGCAGGCAGACATCTTCAAGGCTCACCAGGAACTGCTCGAAGACCCGGGTTTGCTGGAAGTGGCTCACGTTTTGATCAACGAAGGCAAAAGTGCCGGGTTCGCCTGGCGCGCGGCCACCGAGTCGGCGGCAACCTTGTTCAAGAGCCTGGGCAATGCCTTGCTGGTGGAGCGGGCGGCGGACCTGGCCGATGTCGGCCAGCGAGTGCTCAAGCTGATCCTCGGCGTACAGGATCAGGCGATGGAGCTGCCTGAAGGGGCGATCCTGATCGCCGAACAACTGACGCCGTCGCAGACCGCCGGGCTCGATACCCGCAAGGTGCTGGGTTTCGCCACGGTCGGTGGCGGCGCTACCAGCCACGTCGCGATCCTCGCTCGGGCGTCCGGTTTGCCGGCGATCTGCGGGTTGCCCGTTCAGGTGCTGGGGCTGGCCAACGGCACTCAAGTGTTGCTCGACGCCGACAAGGGCGAGCTGCATCTGGACCCGGATCTGGCGGCCATCGAGCAGCTGCAAGCCAATCGTCAGCGCCAGCAGAAGCGCCATCAACATGAGTTGGCGCACGCTGCGCTGGCGGCGTGTACCCGCGATGGACACCACTTTGAAGTGACGGCCAATATCGCCTCGCTGGCTGAAGCGGAGCAGGCCGTGGCACTGGGAGGCGAGGGCGTCGGCTTGCTGCGTTCGGAGTTTCTTTATCTGGATCGCAATCATGCGCCGAGTCATGACGAACAGGCATCCACCTACAGCGCCATCGCCCGCGCCCTGGGGCCGGCGCGCAATCTGGTGGTGCGGACTTTGGATGTCGGCGGCGACAAACCGTTGGCCTACGTGCCGATGGACAGCGAAACCAACCCGTTCCTCGGTATGCGCGGAATTCGTTTGTGCCTGGAGCGCCCGCAGCTGTTGCGCGATCAGTTCAAAGCGATCCTGAGCAGCGCCGGGCTGGCCCGTCTGCACATCATGTTGCCCATGGTCACGCAGCTGTCGGAGTTGCGCCTGGCCCGGCAGCTGCTTGAGGAGGAGGCGCTGGCATTGGGCCTCACTGAACGGCCGAAACTGGGGATCATGATCGAAGTGCCGGCAGCGGCCCTGATGGCCGACCTGTTTGCGCCCGAAGTGGATTTCTTCTCGATCGGCACCAACGACCTGACCCAATACACCCTGGCCATGGACCGCGATCACCCGCGTCTGGCCAGTCAGGCCGACAGTTTTCATCCGTCGGTGCTGCGTTTGATTGCCTGCACCGTGAAGGCCGCCCACGCCCATGGCAAATGGGTCGGTGTGTGTGGCGCCATGGCTTCGGAGACGCTGGCGGTGCCGTTGTTGCTGGGACTTGGGGTGGATGAACTGTCGGTGAGCGTGCCGTTGATTCCGGCGATCAAAGCGGCGGTACGCGAAGTGGATCTGCTGGACTGCCAGGCCATTGCCCAGCAAGTGCTGGGTCTGGAAAGCGCCGAGCAAGTGCGCGAGGCGTTGCGGCTGTATCACGAGGCGACGGTCGATACTTCACTGGTACTGGAGAACTGAACATGTTCGAGAAAATGCAGCGGGCGTTCTGGAAAGCGTTGACTCCGGACCTGATCGTGGATGAGCCGAAAGTGGTGGCTCAGCCTGTTTCTGGTCTGGCCCCGGATATTGTGGCCGCGCTGGGCGGTGTGGATAACCTGAAGTCGCAGCAGCCGGTGGCGCTGACCCGGATTCGGGTGGAGTTGCGGGATGTGGGGCGGATGGATCGGCAGGCTTTAAATAGGGCAGGTGTGCCGGGAATCATGAGGCTGGATGACGGGGTGGTGCATCTGATCACTGGCCTCCAAGCGTAAACATAACCCTGTGGCGAGGGAGCAAGCTCCTTCGCCACAAAAGCCGCCCGGCGCTACTCCGAAGGCCGAGCCTTCAATCGTCGCCCTAATACATCCAGCACATCACACCCATCCCGCAACGGAATGGCACAGAGCAAAGCAAAATCACTGAGAAGGAAGGACTGACACTCGATCGAACCACGCATGGACAAGTTCTCCATCACCTGGGTGACGGCACGAATTCGGTAGTTGGCAGCGTCATACAAAACGTCCAGCGGCGCTTGGGTGTCGACGAACAGGGTTGGCATGTCGTCGCAATTGCTGGTGAGCGCCATGAAGCGGCTTTTGGGGTGGGGCATTGGTTTTTCGTAGGGTGGGTCTGGCGTTAGCGTCGTCATTTGCAATTTCCATGAGTATGAATATGAGCTGCCAACGCACCCTCCTACAGGTTTGGGTGGCAGCCATGCGCAGGAGTAGGAGTACCGAGCACTCATGAACCTCGGCCACGCCGAAGCGTGTCCCGCGCACAGCCGCCGCGAACGATCTTACGGACACCAATTAAGTGCCGCAATCAAACGACAGAGCTGTTGCACCATGAGAGAGGGCTCCTACACCCTGCCACTGCATTCGCAGTGACAGCCAAAGACTATCCATGGAACTCACTTTGTACCAGTTCATGAAAACCGCTACATCTTGAAGGAAACTTCCGACGACCTTGCCCAGAAATTTCGCCTTTCCTGCCCGAACGCCACATCAATCCTTTCCACGCTGACTTTCACATATTTCTCATTGAACTGAGGGAATTCGTAGTGAAGTTCAAGATTCATGAAATCTACGAATGACCGAAGAATGGGTCCGTCCAAGTACCCAGAAACAAAGCAGGAAAATCCAAGATCCGTCATTTCAGCTTTTCGATCAGACCCTTGGGCGAGCATTACGCCGTCGGAGTCAGGTAAAACCAAGTCGAATTCCACGGCATATTGCTTTCCCGCTTCAATCGCAAAGGGACAGTAGCTCGCGAAGCACTTAACCGTCACGCCTTCAACAAGCAATACAACTGCCTCCTCAACGACTTCGTCGATTTCAAGAATTAATGCGTTGTATTTTTTTGTCATTTACAGGCCTCACTGCTTATCCCGCGGGCCGCCATTTATCACGTGACAACCCATAAAAACCGATAGTTCTTAATAATCAATGCAACATCACCAATTAACTTTGTTCTTGAAGTATAGATTCGACATAGAGCCAGATATTCTCTCTACCTTCCCAAGATTCATGTACTCATTGAAATCTCGCTTTAGCGCCTCCTGATCTGTGTATTTAGGGTGCAAACGAGGAACTTCGCATGCGTATGTGTATAGCCTCCACACATCAAATCCGTCGACCCGCTCACCTGGACCATAATCGAAATCCACGCATACTTCCGGAAAATACACCCTACAACCGACACCATGCAGTTCGTAGTTTATGCCTGCTAAAATTTCACCCCGCTGCGGAATTTCCTTTGCTCTCCATAGCCTAAGAATACATTTTTTACCAAATCGCCCCTCAAGCAAGTCTGTAGCTTTTTCCACCTGAGCCAGAAAATCATCAATCAAATATTCAAGATCTTTATTCTTCATCTTCTTGGCCTCACCAGCCTGTCATGCCCTACGTTATCAGCAGACTCTTTTATTTCATCGATGTTATTGAAAACACTGTGATGACTCACAATATCTTTTATCAATACGATACTGACTTTGGTGTGAGTTTGCCTGGCCGCAGAAGCCCTATGATGTCCATCGACTATATAGCGGTTACCGTTATGCTCCACAACGTCGATTGGCCAATTGTCGTCATACCCGCTTTTTTGCATTTTGCCAGCTATAGTTTCTACTTGCTTGGTGGAGGTTTTTCCCTCTATCGCATGAGTTCTTTTCAAACTGCCTGGATCTACGCCACTGATCACAGTAGGCAGCGGCGGCTCACCCTCATCAACCTTAGCGCCAGTCGTATCATCCGGCGCCGAACACCCCGGCTTATTCGGCGGCGGACAGTTCCCGCTCAACCCCAACGGATCAACCCACCCCGTCGGATTCGGCGTGTACTGGTACTGGTTCAGCCCGCCCGCCAACTTGATCGGATCCGGCGTCAGGTACCGACCCACCTCCGGATCATAGTACCGATGCCGGTTGTAATGCAGACCACTCTCAGCGTCGAAGTACTGCCCCTGAAACCGTAACGGTTGCTCGAGCTGCTCTCCTCCTCCGAATGCACGTCGAGTGACCTTGCCGTAGGCGTTGTACTTCGCCGACCAGACAATCTCGCCACCAAAATCGGTCAGTTCCTGCGGTGT
>NZ_RCZA01000022.1 GCF_006438925.1 Pseudomonas mandelii
GTTCAGATAGCCGTAGATGTAGATCTTCAGCAGGACAGCGGGATGGTAAGCCGGCCGGCCAGTATCTGCCGGTATGGCGCCTTCAAAACCCAGTTTGACCAGGTCAAGTTCGTCGACAAAGACGTCGACTACGCGCACCGGATTGGTATCCGTGACGTAATCGTCGAGGCTCTCTGGAAGGAAGGTGCTTTGGCCTCGATGTTCACCTTGGATAAAGCGCTTCATGGGCGATCCTTGCGATGAAATCCTCAGAAATCATAGCAAGGGTTTGCGAAAGAGTTTTTACACACTCTGGGCCGATAACTGTCACTCAGGCGTCATTAGGACTGCGAGCGTCAGATTGATGAACTCCTCGTTCTTGTCGATGGTGTCCAGGGCGCCGCGGACGTTGTCGGCGGCGGGCCTGGACCCAATTCGAAATCTCCATGATGGCGGCTTCAAGGGCGAGTTGGTTTTCGTTGATCTTGTACAGCAGGGAAGGAGCAGGTCTGAATGGGGCATCGCAAATCCTCTGTTTTGAGGACAGCGTAGCATCGCGTTACATGAAGGATGTTTAACGATCGGCAGGACGCCGCAGGATGGGAAAAACCGGAAAGTTTTGTAACGGTTACCAAATAGTTTTGTAACGCCTCCAAAAAGAAGATCCGCCACCCAAATCCCAGAAACGACAAAGCCCTGAAAAATCAGGGCTTTGTCGGTACAAATATGGCGGAGGCGATGGGATTCGAACTCATGGACCTGTTACAGTCGACGGTTTTCAAGACCGTTGCCTTAAACCACTCGGCCACACCTCCGTTTGCGTTGCGGGCGCCATAATACCTGAATGAAACACACTGTCAAACTCTCTGCATAGCTTGTTACAGAGCGTCTGTTATGATCTTTGCGACTGAACGTTTCAAACCAACAGGAGTGTCGCCATGCGCGAACAGGATTACGCAGTTAATAACAGCGTGCAGGCTGAGCAGCTAGAGGTTAGCCGCGTCCTGCGCAACACTTACGGCTTACTCGCTCTCACCCTCGCATTCAGCGGCGTGATGGCGTTTGTCGCTCAGCAGATGCGTGTCGGCTACCCGAACGTTTTCGTGGTGCTGATCGGTTTCTACGGCCTTTTCTTCCTCACCAACAAACTCCGTGATTCGGCCTGGGGCCTGGTGTCGGCATTTGCCCTGACCGGTTTCATGGGTTTCCTGCTCGGCCCGATCCTCAACCGTTACCTGGGCATGCAGGGTGGCGCCGAGGTGGTCAGTTCCGCGTTTGCGATGACTGCGCTGGTATTCGGCGGTCTGTCGGCCTACGTGCTGATTACCCGCAAGGACATGAGCTTCCTGGGTGGTTTCATCACCGCAGGCTTCTTCGTGCTGCTGGGTGCGACGCTGGCGAGCCTGTTCTTCCAGATCAGCGGTCTGCAACTGGCGATCAGCGCAGGTTTCGTGCTGTTCTCCTCGGTCTGCATTCTGTTCCAGACCAGCGCCATCATTCACGGCGGCGAGCGCAACTACATCATGGCGACCATTAGCCTGTATGTATCGATCTACAACCTGTTCATCAGCTTGTTGCAGCTGTTCGGCATCATGAGCCGCGATGACTAATCGTCAGCCTTGAGGAAAAAACCCGCTTCGGCGGGTTTTTTCTTGCCTGCGATTTGAGTAAAGGGTCACGCCATCGGTGGCAAGCGACGCTTGACCGGGGTTTTCTTGACGATTGCAGTGTTGGTTTCGGCGTGGGTGTTGAGGCGGTCGAGCAGGGTGTCCAGTTGTTCCATCGAACGCACATGCAGGCGGGCGATGAAACAGTCGTCGCCGGTGACTTTGTCGCACTCGGTAAATTCGGGAATGGCCTGGATCTGCCGTTCCACTTCCTGCAACTGGCCCGGCAGCGGGCGAATGCGGACGATGGCTTGTAGTTGATAGCCAAAGCATTTGGGGTCGATCTCGACGGTGTAACCCTTGAGTACGCCACGCTCTTCGAGGCGACGTAAACGCTCGGCGACGCTGGGCGAAGACAGGCCGCTGATTTGCGCCAGAGCCTTGAGCGAGCGGCGTGAGTCTTCCATCAATGCCGTGATCAGCACTTGGTCGATATCGTCGGTCATGGCGAAAATCCCTATTAGGCAATTAATTCAAACCGCCTTGATAAAAAAGGCAGAAACCGAGTTTAGCCTGCTTTTTGCGCTGGAGAAGCCCCTCGGCGGATTGGCATACTTTGGGCTCAAACACAGGAGTCTGATGATGGACAAAACAATACGTCACGGGTCATTTGAAATGACCGCCGCCATGCTGATTTCCGGGACCATCGGCTGGTTCGTGCTGGTGTCCGGGCAACCGGTGCTGGACGTAGTGTTCTGGCGTTGCGTGTTCGGCGCCGGCACGTTGTTGCTGATCTGCGCGGCATTCGGCTTCCTGCGCCCCGGCATTCTGACCCGCACCACGTTCCTGCTGGCGGTGCTCAGCGGTGTGGCGATTGTCGGCAACTGGGTGCTGTTGTTTGCTTCTTACTCCCGCGCCTCGATTGCCATCGGCACTGCGGTATACAACGTTCAACCGTTCATGCTGGTGGGGTTGGCCGCGTTGTTCCTCAACGAGAAAATCACCCTGCAGAAACTGTTCTGGCTGGGCATTTCGTTTCTCGGGATGCTGGCGATTGTCAGTGCACATGGCGGGCAGGGCGAGAGCGGCAATGATTACCTGATAGGCATCGCTCTGGCGCTGGGGGCGGCATTTCTTTACGCGATTGCCGCGTTGATCATCAAACGTCTGACCGGCACACCGCCGCATCTGATCGCGCTGATTCAGGTCCTCACCGGCGTGCTGTTACTCGCGCCATTCGCGCACTTTTCGGCACTGCCGCAAGCGCCGAGCGCATGGGCCAGTCTGGTAACCCTGGGCATTGTCCACACCGGTGTGATGTACGTGCTGCTCTACGGCGCCATTCAAAAACTGCCGACGGCGCTGACCGGTGCGTTGTCCTTCATCTACCCGATTGCGGCGATTTTCGTTGACTGGTTTGCCTTCGGCCATCGCCTGGAGCCGCTGCAATGGATCGGTGTTGCCGCGATTCTGTTGGCCGCTGCCGGCATGCAACAGGGTTGGAGCCTTAAGTTTCGTCGGACGGTGACGACGCCGTAAGCCGTCAAGAAACGTCAGATGTTCCAGCGCGGTGCCGTCTTGGCCAAGCGCTGGCGCATCTCGTCGATGTTGGCGGCTAATTGCCGGACCAATAACCGGTAGCCGTCCAGCGGACTGTAAACCGGCGCGGTCAGGCTTGAATCCGACGGCAGTTCGACGGGTCGATTCAGCCGCTGGGATGCACCGGATTTCAGCGCCCGGGCCATACCGATCAGTTGCACCCGAATCAACCGATGTTCGGCTTTCAAGGCCGATTGCAGATGGGCCATGGCATCGGGGTCACTGGCGTCAGGTCGGGTGTTGCCGAGGATTTCCAGGGTGCTGACACACATCCGCAGATGGCGCTGAATGGCATCGAGTTCGGTCATGGAGATCCGTACTTCCTTGGACACCGACGGCATCAACGAGCGCAGTTGCACCATCACCGTGTTCAGGCGGCTCACCAGTTTATGGTGTTCGTCATCGGTGACCGATTGGCCATTGATGATGCGTCCGTAGATCGTCGCGCAGTCGCGCAAGGCATCGGCCAGGTTGTAGCGCCAGGAGTAAACCGCGTAGAGCGGCAGGGCGAAAGAAAACGCCAGGGCCAGGGCGATGCCGATCAGGATGTCCACCCCACGCCACAACCCGTCGGTGATCGGATTGTCGCCATGCCCCGCGACGATAAACACGGTAATCGCCGACAGCAGCGCGGTGTAACCGCCCTTGCCGATGGCGTGGTACGAGAAGAATCCGCAGACCACCGCCATCGCAAAGTAGGTCAGCCAGGGCATCCCCAGCCAGGCCTGTTGCGCCACCAGCAGCAAGCCGACACCGGCACCGATCAAGGTACCGATGGCGCGTTCGGCGGCTTTTTTGCCGATGTTGCCGTGGTGCTGCAAACCGCCGATCACCACCAGCATCGTCACCGACGCCCACTCACCGTGGGGCAAGTGGATACCGGTGGTCAGCAGGATCGTTGCCAGCAACCCCAGCGACACGCGCACCGCGTGGATCACCCTGGCATGGCGATAGCGCCGGTACGGGTCCAGCAACGGACGCAGCAGTCGGCGCATTAGCGGTGGCAGTCGGCTGTCTCTGAATGTACTCAGGCTCGGTCTCCTCAGAAGATGTAATCGGTGGTCAGGAAACTTGAACTGCGTCCGCTGATGATCTCGCTGATGAGTTCTTTGTTGGTTTCCTGGAACTTGGTCGCCACCAGTGTCCGGATCGAAAACACCCGCAGCGCATCATGCACCGACAGCGTGCCTTCGGCGGAGTTCTTGCGGCCGTTGAACGGGAAGGTGTCCGGGCCGCGCTGGCACTGGGCGTTGAGGTTGATCCGGCCGACCTGGTTGGCGAAGGTGTCCACCAGCCGGCCGACCGCCACCGGGTTGGTGCCGAAGATACTCAGCTGCTGGCCGAAGTCCGATTCCAGGACGTAATCGATCACCGTATCCAGATGCCGGTAAGGCACGATCGGCACGACCGGGCCGAACTGTTCTTCTTGGTAGACGCGCATCTGCGGCGTCACCGGGTACAGCACGGCGGGGTAGAAGAATGATGCGCGGGATTCACCGCCATTGGGGTTGACCACGGTGGCGCCTTTGCCGACGGCATCCGCCACCAGCGAGTGCAGGTAATCGACCTTGCTCGCTTCTGGCAACGGCGTCAGCGCCACGCCGCTGTCCCATGGCATGCCCGGTTTCAGCGTGGCGAGTTTGGCGTTGAATTTCTCGATGAACGAGTCGACCACGTCTTCATGGACGAAAAGGATTTTCAACGCGGTGCAGCGCTGACCATTGAACGATAGCGAGCCGGTGAGTGCTTCGCTGACCGCGTTGTCCAGATCCACCTCAGGCAGCACGATGCCGGGGTTCTTCGCATCCAGGCCCAACGCCGCGCGCAAGCGGTGCGGTTTTGGATGGAGTTTTTTCAGGTCGCTGGCGGCTTTGTTGGTGCCAATAAACGCGAAGATGTCGATCTTGCCGCTGGCCATCAGCGCGCTGACGGTCTCGCGGCCGCTGCCGTAGATCACATTGATCACCCCGGCCGGGAAGCTGTCGCGGAACGCTTCCAGCAACGGACGAATCAGCAGCACACCCAGCTTGGCCGGTTTGAACACCACGGTGTTGCCCATGATCAGCGCCGGAATCAGCGTGGTGAAGGTTTCGTTCAGCGGGTAGTTGTAAGGTCCCATGCACAACGCCACACCCATCGGTACGCGGCGGATCTGGCCGAGGGTGTCCTGTTCCAGTTCGAAACGGCTGGAGCGGCGGTCGAGTTCCTTGAGCGCGTTGATGGTGTCGACGATGTAATCGCAGGTGCGGTCGAACTCTTTCTCCGAGTCCTTGAGGTTCTTGCCGATTTCCCACATCAGCAACTTGACCACGGCTTCGCGCTGTTCACGCATGCGTCCGAGGAAGGCTTCGACGTGCTGGATGCGCTCAGCCACCCGCATCGTCGGCCACAGGCCCTGGCCCCGGTCATAGGCACGGACGGCGGCGTCGAGGGCGGTCAATGCAGTGTCGGCGTCGAGCAGCGGCGTGCTACCGAGGATCACTTGTTCGTCGCCATTTTCGCCGGTCAGGTACACCGGGCTGCGGACTTGGGCAAGGGGCCCGGACCAGGTTTTCAGCTCGCCGTCGACCAGGTATTCACGCTGCTCGGTCTGGCCGTTCAGGCGATATTTTTCCGGGATGTCGGTGGCGTCGGGAAACAGGTTGCCAAGGATGTGTGCTGTGGTCATGTCGCTACCCCGTCTGGATTGGGTGATGCGGATAAGGTCTGTTATCGCTACGCACTGCTATCAGGTCAAGGCCTGATCACAACGCGGATGTCGAAAGTAGTGGCGAGAGGCTGCCGATTACAGGTTGCGCGCTCGATCAGCATAGCTGAATCGTTTTATCAGAGGGCAACATGTATTGTCATGACCCACAGCACACGCTGTCTTGATCGGTTGAAAGAGGGATGAAAGTGGCGGTTTTTGACCTGAAAACACACAACGGCCGATGCTGCGGTTAAACTTCGCGCTCTTTCTAAAGGAGTTCATATGAGTTACTACCAGCCGGGCATTCTCGCCACCCCAGTTCCGCCTCAAGCCCGTCATATGTTCTTCGCACTCGAATCCGCCGCAGCCTTGCCGGCCGCGCTGGAGAATCTGAAGGGGTTGGTGGACGGGAAGGCGGCCGTGGTCGGGTTCGGTGAATCCCTGGTCAAGGCCCTCAAGGGGCAAATCGAAGGCCTGCGCACCTTTCCAGCGTTGACCGGTGTCGGCGTCGACAACCCGTCGACCCAGCACGCGCTCTGGTGCTGGTTGCACGGTGTCGACCGTGGCGAATTGCTCAACCACAGCAACGCTATCGAAGCGGCACTGGCCCCGGCCCTGCGCCTGGTGCAGATGAACGAAACCTTCCGCCACCTCACCGGCCATGACCTGACCGGTTACGAAGACGGCACCGAAAACCCTCACGACGACGCCGCCGTGGCCGCTGCGCTGGTGGGTGACGGCGCTGACGGAATGGTCGGCGGCAGCTTCGCCGCGATCCAGCAGTGGCAGCACGACCTGAAAGGCTTTCACGCGATGCCTTCCCATGAGAAGGACAACATCATGGGCCGCCGCTTGAGCGACAACGAAGAACTCGACGACGCGCCGATTTCCGCCCACGTCAAACGCACCGCCCAGGAAAGCTTTGCCCCCGAGGCCTTCGTGGTCCGCCGTTCCATGCCGTGGATCGAAGGCGATCGCGCCGGTCTGATGTTCCTGGCCTTCGGTTTCTCCCTCGACGCCTTCGAAGCCCAACTGCGTCGCATGAGCGGTCTGGAAGACGGCATCACCGACGGTTTGTACCGCATCAGCCGGCCGATCACAGGCGGCTACTACTGGTGCCCGCCGCTCAAGGACGGTCATCTGGACCTGCGCGCACTGCGCATCGGCTAAACATCAAGGAGTGAGTATGAACGTGGTGCGCTGGGGCATGATCGGGTGTGGCAGCGTCGCTGAACGCAAGAGCGGGCCGGCCTTCTACAAGGCGCCTGGCTCGGCGTTGGTGGCGGTGATGGGCCGACGTCTGGAAGCGGTGACGGATTACGCCGCGCGCCACGGCATTGCTCGGGTCTACACCGACGTGGAAGCGTTGATCAATGATCCCGAGGTCGACGCGGTATACATCGCCACGCCGCCTGACAGTCATCACGCTTACGCCTTGAGGGTGGCCGCCGCCGGCAAACATTGCTGCGTCGAAAAACCCATGTCGCTGAATGCCGGGCAAAGCCGTGAGATGCAAAAGGTCTTTGCCGATGCCGGGCTGCACCTGTTTGTTTCCTACTACCGACGCTCGCTGCCGCGCTTTCAGCAAGTGCGGCAATGGCTGGAGGAAGGGCGGATCGGCGAGGTCCGGCACTTGACCTGGACCCTGACCAAAGCGCCATCTCCGACCGATCTTGGCGGTACAGATAACTGGCGCACCGACCCGACCATTGCGGGCGGTGGTTATTTCGCCGACCTGGCCAGTCATGGCTTCGACCTGTTCCAGTACCTGCTGGGTGACATCGTCGAAGTCGCAGGGTTTACGGCGCACCAGGCCGGTTTGTATGCCGCCGAGGATGCCGTCAGCGCCAGTTGGCGGTTTGCTTCGGGCACCCTGGGCATGGGCTGCTGGAATTTCGTGGCGGACCGACGCGAAGATCGGGTCGAACTGATCGGCAACAAAGGCCGGATCAGCTTTTCCGTATTCGATGAGCATCCGGTTCAGCTTGAAGCCGACGAAAACCTCAGCCTGCACATCGAAAACCACCCGCACATCCAGTGGCATCACGTGCTGGGCATGAACGCGCACATTCGGGGTGAAGCGCAGCATCCAGCGGTGGCCGAAGAGGCATTGAAAACCGATTGGGTGATGGACCAGATCCTCAAGCGCGGTTGATAAAAGATCAAAAGATCGCAGCCTCGTTTCACTCGTCAGCTAGTCCTTGCCAGAAAAAAGCCAAAAGAGTACATATGTACTCCATGACGACTTTAACTCCCCGCCGTACCGCCATCCTGACTTTTATCCGCGATCGAATTGCGGAACACGGTCAGTCCCCGAGCCTCGCTGAAATCAGCGAGGCGTTCGGTTTCGCCTCCCGTAGCGTGGCGCGCAAGCATGTGCTGGCGCTGACCGAGGCCGGTTTTATCGAGGTCAATGCGCATCAGGCCCGGGGCATTCGTTTGCTCGGGCAACCGGCGCGGCCCGAGTTGCTGGACATTCCGGTACTCGGTCGGGTGGCGGCGGGTGCGCCGATCGGTGCCGATGCCGAGGTTCACAGCCGCTTGCTGCTCGACCCGTCGATCTTCTCGCGGGTGCCGGATTACATGCTGCGGGTCCAGGGGGACTCGATGATCGAGGACGGCATTCTCGACGGCGATCTGGTGGGCGTGCACCGCAATCCCGAGGCGTTCAACGGCCAGATCGTCGTCGCGCGACTCGACGGGGAAGTCACCATCAAACGTTTCGAACGGGTCGGCGAGGTTGTCCGATTGCTGCCACGCAATCCGGCCTATAAGCCGATCATCGTCGAAGCCAATCAGGACCTGGCCATCGAAGGGGTGTTCTGCGGTCTGGTGAGGCAAGGGTGATGGGCGCCGTCGTTGCGCTGGATACGCTGTTCAATGGCGGCCAGGTCTGGAAGGGCCGGCCTGCGCCACCGGCTGTCAGCCCGCAACCCACCGGGCATGCCGCGCTGGATGCGGCGTTGCCTACGGGGGGGTGGCCGGAAGCGGCGCTGACCGAAATCCTGTTGGCCGGGCAGGGCGTCGGTGAGCTGCAACTGGTGTGGCCGGCGCTGGCGCGGTTGTCCGCCGCGGGCGAGCGCATCGTGCTGGTGGCGCCACCTTACGTGCCGTATCCCCAGGCCTGGCAGAACGCCGGGGTCGATCTGCGTCACTTATCGATCATCCAGGCCTGCGAGCGCGATGCCTTGTGGGCAGCGGAACAATGCCTGCGTTCGGGCAGTTGCGGCGCAGTGCTGTGCTGGCCGCACAAGGCCGATGACCGGGCGTTGCGGCGCTTGCAGGTGGCGGCGGAAACCGGCTCGACCCTGGCGTTTGCCTACCGCTCGATCAATGAGGCAATCAACCCTTCGCCCGCGGCGCTGCGCATCGCCATCGATGCCAAACCTGCGCAATTGCGCGTGCTCAAGTGCCGGGGCGGGTTGGCGCGTTCGGCGCCGATTGCCTTCCCTGTGGGACATTGAGGTTGCCATGCGCTGGGTGTGCATTCTCTTCCCGCAATTGGCGCTGGACGCGGTACTGCGTCAGCGCTCCGATCCCGATGAGCCGCTGGCGCTGCTGACCGGCCCGGCCCAGCGTCGGGTGTTGCAAGCGGTCAACGCTTCGGCCCGGGCGCTGGGCTTGCGTCCGGGCCAGTCGATGACCGCCGCCCAGGCCTTGAGCAAAGGGTTTGTCACGGCTGAATACGACGCTGCCGAGATCGAGCACTGGCAGCAGTTTCTGGCCGCCTGGGCTTATCGATTCAGTTCACAAGTCAGCGTGCATTACCCGCGTGCGGTGGTGTTTGAAATCGAGTCCAGCCTGGGATTGTTCGGCGCCTGGCCGCAATTCGAGGCGCGGTTGCGGGCCGAGCTCGGCGAGCTGGGGTTTCGCCATCGGATTGTTGCCGCGCCCAACCCGGTGGCCGCACGGGTACTGGCCAACGCTTATGACGGCCTGGTGGTGCCCGACGATCAAGCCTTGCAGCATCATCTAGGGCAGTTGCCCATCGACCGGATCGGGCTGGAAACCAGCGTTGCCACCGCGTTGTCGCGCATGGGGTTGCGCACCTTGAGTCAGGTTCAGGCGTTGCCTCGCCATAGTCTGGCCCGGCGTTTCGAGGCCCAGGTGCTCAAGCATCTGGACGCCTTGCTCGGGTTACGGCAGCTGGCGCTGGCGTTCTACTTGCCGCCGGACCGGTTCGATGTGCGCATCGAGCTCAACTTCGACGTGCTGTCCCATCAGGCGCTGCTGTTTCCGTTACGCCGGCTGACCGGCGACCTGTCGGCGTTTCTTTGCGGTCGGGACAGCGGCGTGCAGCGTTTCGACCTGCACCTGGAACACGCCGGGTTGCCGGACACCGTCATCAAGGTCGGCCTGCTCAGCGCCGAACGTGATCCGGCGATGCTCTTTGAACTGGCCCGGGGCCGGTTGGAGCACGTCCAGGTCGAGGCCCCGGTACGCGGTTTTCGCCTGCGCGCCGAAGACTTGCCGGCCTTCGTTCCCCAGTATCAGGAGCTGTTCGACGACCGCCCGCAGCAGTCCTTGCCTTGGGAGCAACTGCGCGAACGCTTGCGCGCGCGGTTGGGGGATGACGCGGTGCAGGGCTTGCGGTTCCAGGCCGATCACCGACCGGAATGCGCGTGGCAGGCCAGTGCCGACAGTCAGCGCTGTGCAGGGCTGCCTGGCGTGCAACGTCCGGGTTGGTTGCTGACGGAACCGCTGGCGGTGCACGAAGGTTCGGCGCGCATCCTGATGGGGCCGGAACGCATCGAGTCCGGTTGGTGGGACGGCGCCGATGTGCGCCGTGATTACTTCCTGATCGAAACCCGTTCCGGCCAGCAGGGCTGGGCCTATCGTGCGGTCGGTGAGGGCGGCCCGTTGTGGTTGCAAGGCTGGTTCGCATGAGCATCGACTATGCCGAGCTGCACTGCCTGTCGAACTTCAGTTTCCAGCGCGGTGCTTCCAGCGCCCTCGAACTCTTTCAGCGGGCGAAAAAGCAGGGCTATCAGGCCTTGGCGATCACCGATGAATGCACCCTGGCCGGTATCGTCCGCGCCTGGCAAGCGGCCAAATCCGTGGAGCTACCGCTGATTATCGGCAGCGAAGTGCGCATCGAGAACGGTCCGAAACTGGTGTTGCTGGTGGAAAACCTTGAGGGTTACCAGACCTTGTGCCGACTGATTACCCGAGCGCGGCGCCGCACGCAGAAAGGCCAGTATCAAGTGCTGCGGGAAGACTTCAGCGAACCCTTGCCGGGGCTGTTGGTGTTGTGGGTGCCGGACGCCGTCGATGACTTCGAACAGGGCCACTGGCTGAAACAGACCTTCGCCGAACGCCTGTGGCTGGCCGTCCAGCTGCATCGCGGCCAGGACGATACCCGGCGTCTGGGCGCATTGCTGGCTCTGGCGAGGGAACTGCGAATCCCGGCAGTGGCCAGCGGTGATGTGCACATGCACGCTCGTGGGCGACGCGCCTTGCAGGACACCATGACCGCGATCCGTCATCACGTGCCGGTGGCGGAGGCCGGGTTGCGTCTTCATCCCAATGGCGAGCGGCATCTGCGCAGTCTCGATGCGCTGCAATCGATCTACCCGCAAACACTGCTCGACGAAACGCTGAACATCGCCCGGCGCTGCTCCTTCGACCTCGGTCAGTTGCGTTATCAATATCCCCGGGAGTTGGTCCCTGAAGGCCAGACAGCCACGTCCTGGCTGCGTCATTTGACCGAGGAGGGCATCGCGTGGCGCTGGCCAAAAGGCCCGCAGGCCCAGGTGCTGACGCAGATCGACAAGGAACTGGAGCTGATCGCCGAGCTGGGCTACGAAAGCTATTTCCTGACGGTTCACGACATTGTGCGATTCGCCCGTGAGCAAAAAATCCTGTGTCAGGGCCGTGGTTCGGCGGCCAACTCCGCAGTGTGCTTTGCCTTGGGCATCACGGAAATCGATCCGGATCGCACCACGCTGTTGTTCGAGCGCTTTCTCTCCAAAGAGCGCAACGAACCGCCGGACATCGACGTCGATTTCGAGCATGAGCGTCGCGAAGAAGTCCTGCAGTACGTGTTCCAGCGTTATGGCCGGACCCGCGCGGCGTTGACGGCGGTGGTCAGCACGTATCACGCGGCCGGCGCGGTGCGTGATGTGGCCAAGGCCCTGGGTTTGCCGTCGGATCAGATCAACGCCCTGGCCGATTGCTGTGGCCACTGGAGTGATGAAACACCGCCCGTGGAGCGCCTGCTTGAAGGCGGGTTCGATCCCGAGAGCCCGGTGCTGCGCCGGGTGCTCAGCCTGACGGGGCAGTTGATCGGTTTTCCCCGACACCTGTCCCAGCACCCCGGCGGTTTCGTGATTTCCGAGCAGCCTCTGGACAGCCTGGTCCCCGTGGAAAACGCCGCCATGGCCGAGCGCACCATCATCCAGTGGGACAAGGACGACCTCGATGCCGTCGGGTTGCTCAAAGTGGATATCCTGGCGTTGGGCATGCTCAGTGCAATCCGCCGCTGCTTCGATCTGTTGCGCCGTCATCGCCATCGGGACCTGAGCCTGGCGACGATCCCGTCCGAAGACTCGCAGACCTACGACATGATTGGTCGTGCGGACACCATCGGCGTGTTTCAGATCGAGTCCCGGGCGCAGATGTCGATGTTGCCGAGGCTCAAACCCCGGACCTTCTATGACCTGGTGATCGAGGTGGCGATCGTCCGTCCGGGGCCGATTCAGGGCGGGATGGTGCATCCGTACCTGCGACGCCGAAACAAGGAAGAACCGGAGATCTATCCGTCCCCGGCACTGGAAACCGTGCTCAAGCGCACCCTGGGCGTGCCGCTGTTCCAGGAACAGGTGATGCAGATTGCGATCGTCGCCGCCGATTACAGCCCCGGCGAGGCCGATCAGTTGCGCCGCTCCATGGCTGCCTGGAAACGCCACGGCGGGCTGGAGCCGCACAAGGATCGTCTGGCCGCCGGGATGAAGAAAAACGGCTACACGGCCGAGTTTGCCGCGCAGATTTTCGAGCAGATCAAAGGCTTTGGCAGTTATGGTTTTCCCGAGTCCCACGCCGCCAGTTTCGCCTTGCTGACCTACGCCAGTTGCTGGTTGAAATGCCACGAGCCGGCGGCCTTCGCCTGTGCGCTGATCAACAGCTGGCCCATGGGTTTCTACAGCCCGGACCAGATTCTGCAGGACGCGCGCCGGCATCATTTGCAGATTCGCCCGGTGGACGTGCGCGCCAGTGACTGGGATTGCAGCCTCGAACCGATCACCGATGCCCAACCGGCGATTCGCATGGGATTGCGGATGATCAAAGGCTTTCGCGAGGACGATGCCCGGCGCATCGAAACCGCACGGTCGAAGGGGGCGTTTATCGACGTTGCCGACCTCGGCGAACGGGCGCGACTCGACGCCCGCGCCCAGGAACAACTGGCCGATGCCGGTGCGCTGCGCGGCCTGGCCGGTGACCGTCATCGGGCTCGCTGGGAAGTGGCGGGGGTGCAGAAACAGCTCGGCTTGTTTGCCGGTCTGCCGAGTCAGGAGGAGGGCGCGGTATCGTTGCCCAAACCCACCGTCGGCGAGGATCTGCTGGCCGATTACAACAGTGTCGGCACCACGCTCGGTCCGCATCCGCTGGCGTTGTTGCGGGGTGAATTGAAAGCCCGGCGCTGCCGCAGTTCGAAGGAACTGCTGGAGGTCGAGCATGGACGACCGGTCAGCGTCGCCGGGCTGGTGACCGGCCGACAACGCCCGGGCACCGCCAGTGGTGTGACCTTTGTCACCCTTGAAGATGAGTTCGGCAACGTCAACGTCATTGTCTGGCGCGACCTGGCCGACCGGCAGCGCCAGGTGTTGGTGGGCTCGCAATTGCTCAAGGTCGACGGGCGCTGGGAAAAGGAAGGCGAAGTGCGGCATTTGATTGCCGGACGGTTGAGCGACCTGAGCCCATTGCTCGACGGCATCAGCGTGCGCAGCCGGGATTTCCGTTGACCTGTGGCGAGGGGGCTTGCCCCTCGCCACAAGGAGTCGCTCTGCAAGGGTCAATGACCTGACGCCAAAATAATTTAATACTGTCTTCGATAGTGGCACTTTGGCATAATGCCGGCCGCCGACGTCCCACACGTCGATTGTCGATTTGATTCCCCCTCGCTTTTTCGCCGCTGCAACCCGCAGTGGCTGGCTATTGCCGTGTCGGGATAAACCGTTTTTCAAAAGGAATGCGCAGTGAGAATGATCTCTCGGATGTTGGTATCGGCGGCAGCGGTTGCCGTCTTGGGCGCGATGGCTGGGTGTGCGACCGAAAGCTCGCGTGCCTTGCCGGTAGAAAAGGTCGAAAGCGCCAGCCTCGCTTATGCCGGCGTTCGCGTACCCATGGCGGTCGGCAAGTTCGACAACCGTTCGAGCTACATGCGCGGGATCTTTTCCGACGGTGTAGATCGCCTTGGCGGTCAGGCCAAGACCATCCTGATTACTCACTTGCAGCAAACCAACCGCTTCAGCGTGCTGGATCGCGACAACATGGACGAGATCCAGCAGGAGGCCGCGATCAAGGGCCAGTCCCAGCGCCTCAAGGGGGCTGACTTTGTGGTCACTGGTGATGTCACCGAATTCGGCCGCAAAGAGACTGGCGATCACCAGTTGTTCGGCATTCTCGGTCGCGCCAAGACCCAGGTGGCCTACGCCAAGGTCAATTTGAACATCGTCAACATCAGCACCTCGGAAGTCGTTTATTCGACTCAGGGCGCGGGCGAATACGCCTTGTCCAACCGTGAAGTCATCGGCTTTGGCGGCACCGCTGCCTACGATTCGACCCTCAATGGCAAAGTGCTCGACCTGGCCATGCGCGAGGCGATCAATCGTCTGGTGGACGGCATGAATGCCGGTGCATGGAAACCGGGCAACTGATCAAGGTCGATGACAAGGAGCGGTACAAGCATGTTCAAGAGTTATGCGAAATGGGCGCTGATGGCGTCGACCGTGCTGGTCAGTGGCCTGTTGGCCGGCTGCAACAGCGGCCCGAAAACCCTTTACCAGTGGGAAAGCTACCAGCCGGAAGTCTACGAGTACTTCAAGGGTGAAGAGCCCAAGGAAGCTCAGGCCGAAGCCCTGGAGCGCGACTTGCAGAAAATCAGGTCCACCGGCAAGACGCCGCCGCCTGGCTACCACGCTCATTTGGGGCTGTTGTACCTGAGCATGGGCAAGGACGATCAGATGGTGCAGCAATTCAGAACCGAGAAGACGTTGTTCCCCGAGTCGACGCCGTACATGGACTTTCTGCTTAAAAACGCCAAGACCGGAGACACCCAATGATCGCGCGCTCATTGAAACTGATGGCCGGGCTACTGGCTCTGGCGGTACTCGGCGGTTGCGTCAGTCCCAAGACCGTGGACTATTCGGCATACAAGCAAAGTCGTCCGAAAACCATTCTGGTGCTGCCGCCGCTGAACAACTCGCCGGACGTCAAGGCGTCCTACAGCCTGTTGTCGCAGGTCACGTATCCGTTGGCTGAAGCCGGTTACTACGTGCTGCCGATTGCCCTGGTCGATGAGACGTTCCGCCAGAATGGCTTGACCACACCGGCGGATATCCATCAGGCACCGGCCAACAAACTGCAAGAAATCTTCGGTGCCGATGCTGCGCTGTACATCACTGTGACGGACTACGGCACTCGCTACATGATCATCAGCAGCGAAACCGTGGTTACGGCCAGCGCGAAACTGGTGGACCTCAAGAGCGGCACCACCCTGTGGACCGGCTCGGCCCGGGCTTCGAGCGAGGAGGGCGGTAACAACGGTGGCGGTGGTTTGATTGGCATGCTGATTACGGCTGCAGTGAAGCAAGTGATCAACAATTCCACCGATGCCGGTCACCCGATTGCCGGGGTGACCAGTGCAAGGCTGTTGTCAGCCGGGCAACCGGCGGGGTTGTTATACGGGCCGCGTTCGCCGAAATACGGCACTGACTGAAACCCGTCAGTTCAAGCAAGCTCCCGTGGCAACGGAGCTTGCTTGCGTTGGCCGGTCTGCGCTCGGCAAGAGGCCGGCCAACACACCTTCAGCGAATCACCTGGCTCTTTTTAACCGGACCGAAACACACAATCCGCTCTTGTTAATCTGATCCGAAAAACTCAATCGCAGGTGTGCCCCCATACGATCAGCGATCGCTTTGACGATAGCTAATCCCAGCCCGGAGCCTGCTTCATTGGTCCCCAGACTGCGGTAAAACGGATCGAACACCAGCAATTGTTCTTCTGCGCTGATACCCGGACCCGAGTCCTTGACTTCAAGGATCACCGTTTCACCCGCCAACTCGACCGCCAGGTCAACTCGTCCGCCAACGGGGGTATAACGGATCGCGTTGTCCACCAGATTCCTGACCAGGATCAAGAGATCCATCTCGTTACCAACGACCTGCACGTCTTCGAAGCTTTCGACTCCGATATCGATGTGTCGGCGCTCTGCCAGCGGCAGTAAGTCCTCAAGTACCCATCGATAGATTTCATGGACTGAAACGGATGTCTGTGATCGATCCGAGCTCGATTGTGCTGCCGCCAGGGCCAGCAGTTGATCGATTAATTTTCTGCTGCGTTCAATTCCCCCGGTCAATGGCAACAAACGCTCATAGGCCGCTGCCGACATTTCTATGGCCGACAGTCGCTCGGCTTGTAGTGACAGGGCTGTCATCGGGGAACGCAGTTCGTGGGCTGCGTCGGCAATGAAGCGACGCTGGGCTTCCATGGATTGCGCGACGCGCGTCAACAATCGATTGATTGCCACGACGAAAGGTCGGATCTCGGTTGGCAGGTGGTTATCGTCGATAGGGTGCAGCGCCTGCTCGTCGCGCTGATCGATTTCGTCCGAAAGGGTTGCTATGGGACGAAACAGTTTGCGCACCAGATCGCTTACCACCAGCAACAGCACCGGAAACAGAATGAGAAACGGCAACAGGCTGCGCCAGGCACTCTTTCTTGCCTCTTTTTCACGCACGTCCGCTTCTTGGGCGACAACGATGCGTTCGCCGCTGGCTGTTGTTCTCACCAGCACGCGAAAATTTTCGCCTGCGACGCTCAAAGTCGAGAAGCCATCGGCCAGTCCGGTCGGGAAGGGCAGCGGCGTTGTTGCGTCATCACTGCCATTCGCTTTAGTGCTATCGGCCAGGTATTGGACGATAACCCTGGACTCTTCGTCGTCGCCGGCTACCTGCTCCACCACAGGGTAGTGCAAGGTCATCTTTTGCCGATCAAAAAGGATGGCCACTTGACGCAGGGTCTCGTCCTGCATTTCGTGCGTCTCGTTGATCGCAGAGAAAAAAGCGAAAAAACCTGCCAGTACCGCCACGATTAGGATGGCCAGCGACAGCGTTACAGACAAACGTACCTGCACCGAGTCATTCAAGCGCTCTTTGAAACCATCCATCCCATACCCCTGACATTCTTGATGATGTGGTTTCCCAGTTTTCGCCGCAGCGCATGAATCAGAAATTCCACCGCGTTGCTTTCCACCTCATTGCCCCAGCCGTAAATTCGCTCTTCGAGTTCGCTGCGGGAGAGAATGGCACCCGGCCGGATCAACAGAGCCTGTAGCAGCGCGAACTCACGACTGGAAAGCTGAACATCGGGGGTTTCGGCGGTGCTGGCTTGTTTGGAGAGAAGATCCAGCGACACCACGCCGTTGTCCAGCCGTGACTGGGCGCTGCCGCCTTTACGGCGCAACACCGCGCGGATACGAGCTAGCAGCTCCGCCATGGCGAAGGGTTTAAGCAAGAAATCGTCAGCACCGCCGTCGAGGCCGCGCAGGCGGTCTTCGAGACCATCTCTCGCGGTGATGACCAGCAGCGGTACCGGGTTGTTGCGGCCGCGTATGCCATCGAGCACATCGAGCCCGTCTTTGCCGGGCAATCCGAGATCCAGCAACACCAGGTCATAGACATGGGTTTCCAGTGCCGCAAGGGCGATGAGTCCGTTTTTGACCCAATCGGTGGCGTAGCTTGCATCGTTCAGCGCGCCCTGGATGGCGTCACCAATCATCGAGTCATCTTCGACCAGCAAGATTCGCATGTACGGCTCCGAAAAAAAGCGCGACGGTCATGACCGTCGCGCCTGTATTGAAGCACCTGAGCCGGCGTTTGTCCGCCAGCGGATGAGTGCATGTGCGACGGTTGGTCACTGTTTGCCTTTCATCGAATCGAAAGCTTTCAGCAGATCATCCATTGTTGCCTTGCAATCGCCCTGCTTTGGTGTGCTGGCACGCAGGGCATCGAGTGCCCGGTCAATGGCTTTGTCCAGCACATGCCAGTCACTGGCGGCACGGGGTTTGATGCCGGCTTCGGCAGAGTCCCAAGACGTTTCCAGATCCTTGATGCGGGTTTTCGCGCCGGGCAGGTCGCCTTTATCGACGAGCGCGGCGACATCCGCTGCGATGGCACGGAACTGGGACAAATCACCCAGTTTTGAACCGGTCTGTGCAGATGCGCTTACCGAAGTGGCCGGTGTGCCTGCACCGGGTTTGTCGGCAGGTTTCGAGCAGCCAGCGGCGACGCTGAGCAAAAAGATCGACGAAACGAAGGCAATGTGGCGAAGGACATTTTGAAGTGGGCGCATGACAATCCTTGATTGGCTTTTGAAGGGTTACTGAGTGACGGTTTTACGGTTGACTACGTTGAATTGAGCAACCGCGACCAAAAGCATAATGACGCACAGGAAAATGGCGCTCGTCCACGCGGCTCCCATGCCGAGGCCACCATAGGTTTTAGCCTGGGTCAGCAAATCGCCGAGAGAGGCACCAAACGGACGGGTCAGGATGTAGGCCAGCCAAAAGGTCAGCACCACATTGCCGCCTAAGCGCCAAGCCACTAGCGTTGTGGCGATAAGCGCACCGAAAATCACCACGCCAAGGGTGAAGCCCAGGCCCAGCGCTTCAGTGGCCAGGTCGCCCGCTGCAGTCCCGAGGGCAAAGGTACAAAGCACGGTCGCCCAGTAGAAAAGCTCCCGTCGCGGGGTAACGATTTCGCGGATCGACAGGTTGTGCTCCACCCCGTACCAGACCAGGAAGTTGATTGCCAGCAGAACAGCGAAGACCGCCGTGCTGGTGTACAAGCTGATGTCGAGCATGTCGGTCATGATGTCGGTGATCTGTGTCCCGACAATGCTGACCAACACCACGGTTAACCAGTAGATCCAGGGTGAATAGGCTTTGGTACGCAGTTGAAAAAACAACGCTAGCGCCAGCAAGACGGCCATACCGATGCTCGTCCAACCAGCGCCAAAACCAGCATCCACGGCCAGAAAGTCCGCGCCGGTTTCACCCACAGTTGTCGATAGAATCTTGATAACCCAGAATGACAGCGTCACCTCGGGCACTTTGTTGAGCCATCCGGCTTTTTCGAGATTCATGTGCTGGTAGCCTCTCCTGATCTGCGCTGAACTTGCGTAGAGGGAGAAGATACGTCGCTAAACTTAGCTGAGACTGAGGGGCGGTGATGCGAATGCCACAATTCCCTGGGGCAAGCCGCCTGCCACGGTGAGTGTGAGGCTGTTCTATTTGGTGTCAGGCCAAAACCGCTGCCCACCCCCCGGCGCCTCCGTCCACGCCTGCAACGACCGTGTCGGCAAATCGAAATAATCCCGCGTGCGCGCATACCCATGCCCACCCATCCGGCCAATTGCATCGAGCCCGAGCTGATCGATATACAGGGTTTTCGGGTCGATCAATTCATCCCGCACATGCGCCATCAGTACTTCGCCAAAGATGATCTCCCGGGACTGTCCGATGGACAGCGCCATCATCCGTCGACATTCCAACGCCACCGGGGCTTCGCCGATCCTTGGGCATTTGACCGTGGTGCCGGGAATGGCCGTGAGGCCGGCGGCCGTCAGCTCGTCGAAACCAGGGGCGAACGGCACGGCGCAGACGTTCATGGCTTCCACCAGAGCATCGCTGACGATGTTGACGGTGAATTCCTGGTTGAGCTGGATATTGCGCGTGGTGTCCTTGGGGCTTTGGTCGCCGTAGTTTTCCACGCCCAACGCGAGGATCGGCGGGTCGGCCGAGAGGGCGTTGAAGAAGCTGAAGGGCGCGGCATTGATCCGGCCTTCGCCGTCGATGGTGGTGACCAGGGCAATCGGCCGTGGCACCACGCTGCCGATCAGAATCTTGTATTTGTCTCGCGGGCTCAATTGGCTGAAGTCGAAGCTTTGCATGGGCAGAATTCTCTAAAGAAGGGGATCAATCGCGCTCAGCGGCGCGTGTGCGCTGTAGTCGTCAGCGAACGGGATGGCCGGTTTGAACAGGCCTTTCCAGTCCGGTTGGCCAAAGGCCCGGTCGCTGTGGCTGCGCATCAGTTTTTCGAATTGTTGTTGAGCCTGGCGTTGCAGGGCGGGGTAGTCGACGCCTTGAACCTGACCGTCCCGCATCACGCAGCGGCCGTCGATGTAGCTGGCGATGCAGTCGTCACCGCGCCCGGCCAGCACCAGGTTTTTCAGTGGATCGAACAGCGGCCCCAAATGCAGGCCGCGAAGGCTGAACACCGTGATGTCGGCCTTGGCGCCCGGTGCCAAGCGGCCCAGATCATCGCGACCCAGGGCCCTGGCGCCGCCGAGGGTGGCGGCGTTGTACAAATCCAGGGTGCTGGTGAGCAAGTTCCCGCCCTCCATCAATCGTGCGATGTTCAGACCCTGGCGCATGTTCTCCAACAGGTCCGCCGGCCAGGTGTCGGTGCCCAAGGCGAAGTTGATGCCCTTGGCCCGATAGCGACCGAAAGCGTTCAACGCCTCACCGTCACGGGCAAACACCACCGGGCAATGCACCAGACTCGCGCCGCCATCCACCACGCGTTGCAGATCGTCATCGCCTGAGGTGTAGATGCCGTGGGGCAGCAGACTGCGCGGGGTCAGCAGGTCCAGTTGCTGCAACCAGGTCAGGGGTGACACTCCGCGCAGTTGCTCGACCATCGCCACCTCACCGAGCCCCTGGCAGCAATGCAAACGCATCGGCGCGTTCAGTTCCCGACTCAACGCGGCAGTGCGTTGCAGCAGGGCCGGGGTGCAGGTCTGGATGCGGTCCGGCAGCAGCGCGCTGCGAATCAAACCCTCATGCGCACCGTCGACATCACGGAAAAACCGAGCAGCCGCATCGAGCCCCGCCATGCCTCGCGCTTCATCCCAGTGATGCCCGAGGCTTCCATCGGCGTGCCAGTAACTCATGCCGCTCATGTAGCAGGGACCGAGGTAAGTCCGCAGCCCCAACTCGGCAGCGACACCGGCCACTGCAGAAAACTCGTCGTAAGTTTCGGCCCACTCTCGGTAGTACATCGAGGTGATCGGCATGGCAGTAGTGATGCCGTTGCGGATCAACTGAGTGAAGGCATAGCGGTATTTGAAGACTTCTTCATCGGGGCTGTAACTCTCTCGCGGACCTGCCGTCAGGTAGTCCTCGGACCACATCCGCCCCATGTCGCGCTCATCGCCGTTGTCCAGCGTCAGCACCGTCGAATCCAGATCCCCGAGCGCATCCAGATCGATGAAGCCCGGACCGATCAACGCATTGCCATAATCGACCCACTGATCCACCGGCCCCGGATAGTCACGCCCGACAAACACGATGCGCGAACCTTCGAACACCACTTCGCCGTCGCGCCACAGCACATGCTGGGTGCCGTCGAACCCGACCACGCAACTGGCTTTCAATCCAATCCTTTTCACAAGCGACTTTCCAGCAGTCGGCCACCGGAAGCGATCAACTCACCGCCGCGATAAACCTGCCGTATCGGACGCGACACCACCGCCTCACCCAGCGTCTGCACCGGCATCAGCAAAAAGTCCGCCGGCGCACCAATCTCCACTCCATAACCTTCACAGCCCAACGCCCGGGCGCCATTCACCGTGGCGGCGTCGAACGCCGCCGCCAGTTCATCGTCCTTGTTCAAGTCGAAACGAAACGCCAGCAGCATCGCCCGTTCCAGCATGTCGCCGTTGCCCATGGGCGACCAGGCGTCGCGAATGCCGTCCGAACCCAGGCACACGTTTACCCCGGTCTCGCGCAACGCAAGGAACGGCGGCACCGCGCAATCCGCGGGTGCCGAACTCATCAGTGAAATGCCCAGCGCCGCCAAACGCTCGGCCACCGGTTTGACCTGGCTCCACGGCAACATGCCCAGGCAGTAAGCGTGGCTGATCATCACTCGACCCTGACGCCCGAAGCGTTCGGTGTAGTCGGCGATCAGTGCGATCTGCCACAGGCCGAGTTCGCCCTTGTCGTGCAGGTGAATGTCGACGCCACGCTCGAATTCGCTGGCCAGCTTAAACACGAAGTCGAGCTGGGCGATGGGGTCATTGTCGATGCCGCACGGGTCAAGGCCGCCGACGTTTTCCACGCCCAGGGCCATGGCTTCGCGCATCAGTTCGGTAGTGCCGGGGCGGCTGATCAGGCCGGTTTGCGGGAACACCACCAGTTGCAGGTCGATCAGGTCGCGGTAGTTTTCGCGCAGTTGCTGCATGGCCTCGACGTGGCGCAGGCCGAATTCCGGGTCGATGTCGACGTGACAACGCATCGTCAGCGAGCCACGGGCTATGCAGTTTTCCAGCAGGGCGCCAGCACGTTGGGCAATCGGTGCCTGGACTTCACGCAGCACGCGGCGCTCGTTGGCGATGTAGTCCTTGAGCGTCGGGCCGGCGCTGTTCGGGCGCCAGGGTTGACCCCAGAGGGTTTTGTCGAGGTGGACGTGGCTTTCAACCAGGGCAGGGGTGAGGAGCTGGTTTTGGCCGTCGATGTCGGTGGGGGTCAGGACCGCAGACGATGCCGGACGGCGTTGTTTAATCAGACCGTTTTCGATCAGTAGGTCTTCGGTGGTTGAACCGTAGGGGCGTACGTTACGTAGCCAGCGGGGTTGGGTCATTTCAAACCTCAAATTTTGTGGTGTTTGGTCGGGCCTCATCGCGAGCAGGCTCGCTCCCACAAGGGGTTTGTGTTGAACATGGAATGTGTGAACAACCCAATACCCTGTGGGAGCGAGCTTGCTCGCGATGGCCGCGCCTCGGTCTAAAGTCAGCCCTTGAGCTTCGACCAGATCCGGTCCTGCAGCTCCCGCGCCTTGTTGCTGCACTCTTTTTCCGGGCGCAGGCGCGAGGCGAACTCGTCGGGCATGTTGATCGCGTCCATCACCCGCCATTTGGCGTCGATCAGCTTGTCGCTCTGGATGCCGTTGTCGTAGGCGATGGCGTTGGACACGGCGGCGGCGTTTTCCGGCTTCATCATCCAATCGATGAAAATCTTCGCGTTGCCAGGGTGCGGGGCGCTTTTCGGTACGGCGAAGTTGTCCTGGAACATCGCCAGGCCTTCGCGTGGGTACACGTACTTGATGGTGCTTTTTTGCAACGTGGCCCGGGCGGTCGAGCCGTTCCAGTTCTGCATCATGATCACCTCACCGGAGGCCATGCGGTCGACGGTGTTGTCCGAGCTGTACATCTTCAAGTGCGGTTTCTGTTTTTGCAGCAGCTCCAGAATGCGCTTGGCGTCCTGCGGGTTTTCGCTGCATTCGTCGACGTTCAGGTAATGGCTGGCCGCGTTGATCACACTGCTGGAGGTGTCGAGGGCGGCGAGTTGGCCTTCGAGTTCCTTGCGCGGTTCGAAGAACTCTTTCCAAGAGTCATCGAGTTTGCCGCCGGGCACCCGCGCGCTGTCATAGGAAAACCCGGTAGTGCCCCACAGGTACGGGGCTGAGAACTTGCGGCCCGGGTCGAAACTCGGGTCGCGGAACGCCGGTTTGACGTACTGGAAGTTGGGCAAGGTCGACGCATCGATTTGCAGCAGCAGGTTCTGGTTGATCAACGTGCGCATGATCGACTGCGATGGCACGATCACGTCATACGCCGCGCCACCGGCCTGCAACTTGGCCAGCAGGGTTTCGTTGCTGTCGTAGCCGTCCATGGTGACCTTGATCCCGGTCTCCTTTTCGAACTTGGCCAGCAGTTCCACCGGGTAGTAGTCGGTCCAGTTGTAGAAGAACAATTCCTTGGGTTCGGCGGCCTGGGCGCTGAACGTCGTGAAGCAACTCAGGGCCAGACCGGCGACAGCGAAACGCATGCTTTTGATGCTCATAGATGTACGCTCCAGAAGTACCACGAAGGACAAAGGTTCATTGGTTTTTGCCGCGCTGTCCCAGCCAGAAGGCCAGTACCACCAGCACGATGGAAATCACCAGCGTCAGGGTCGAGATCGCGTTGATCTCCGGTGTTACCCCGGATTTGATTGCCGAGAAGATGTACACCGGCAACGTCGTCGAACCGGGGCCGGCAACGAAGAAGGTCATGATGAAATCGTCGAGGCTGACCACGAACGCCAACACCGAACCGGACAACACTGCCGGCCACAGCAGCGGCAGTGTCACCCGACGAAATACTTGCCACGGGTTGGCGTACAAATCGTTCGCCGCCTCCAGCAAGCTCTTGTCCAGGTCATTGAGCCGGGCGCGGATCGGCAGGTACGCGAAAGGAATGCAGAAGCCGATGTGCGCGACGATCACCGTCAGCAAACCGAGCTTGATCCCCAGGGCCATGAACAGCAGAAGCGTGGCGACGGCGGTGACGATCTCCGGCAGGATCAGCGGCAGGTTGATCCCGCCCTCGACCATCTTCTGTCCATAGAACGGCCGGTACGTCGCCAACGCCGCGAGCAAGGCAATGGCCGTGGCACACACCGTGGCGATGCCGGCGACGATGATCGAGTTCAGCGCCGCCGTCTGAATCGACGGGTTGGCCAGAATCCTTCCGTACCAGGCAAAGGAGAACTCGGTCCACACCGTGGCCGAACGGTTGGCGTTGAAGCTGTAGGCGATCAGCACGAAGATCGGCACGTACAGATACGCCAGGATCAACAGGCTGACTTCGCGGGTCAGGGGCAGTTTTTTCAGGTGCAGGGCGATCATGCGGTGGCTCCCCGACGCAGGGTTTTGGCGGCGCTGCGGCTGTAGAGGGCGTAAAGCACCAGGGACAGCAGCAGAATTCCCAGCAACAGGAATGACAGCGAACTGCCCAGCGGCCAGTTACGCGCGGTGCCGAACTGTTGCTGGATCAGGTTGCCGATCATCAGCGTCTTGCCGCCGCCGAGAATCGCTGGAGTGATGAAGGCGCCGAGGCTCGGCACGAACACCAGCAACGCACCGGCAATCACGCCGGGCATCGACAGCGGCAGGATGATTCGCCGCAACGCGTGCCAGCGATTGGCGCCAAGGTCGTAAGCCGCTTCCACCAGACGCCAGTCGAGTTTTTCCAGGGTCGAGTAGATCGGCAAAATCATGAACGGCAAGAAGCTGTAGACCAGCCCGACGCTGACGGCGAAGTCGTTGTAGAGCAGGGTGATGTCGCCGGCCTGCGGGAACAGCGCGTTAAGACTCTGGGCAACCCAACCGTGTTCGCGCAGGATGATCAGCCAGGCGTAGTTGCGGATCAGCAGGTTGGTCCAGAACGGAATGGTGATCAGCAACACCATGAGGTTGCGCCGCTGTGGTGTCAGGCTCGACATCCACAACGCCACTGGGAAGCCGAACAGGAAACATAGCAACGTGGTACCACCGGCCTGGAACACCGAGCGCAACAGCGCCTGGGCGTAGACCCAGTTCAGTTCCAGTTCACCGTCGAAACCTTCCTGGAAAAACAGCTGCACGTAGCTTTGCAATTGCCAGTTGGCCTGCCAGTCGACGCCGCCATACACGTTGCGCGGCAACAGGCTGATGTAGCCCATGATGCCGAGCGGAATGGCGATCAGCGCCAGCAAAGTCAGAACCACCGGGCTGAGCAACAGCGCACGGTTGAGGGCGGGAGAAGTGCTGCTGACGCTCATCTCAGGCCTCCATCAACAGGCAGGCGTGGGGCGGCAGGTTGACCGCGACGCGATCGCCGACCACCCGACCGCGGTTCAGACCTTCGTTGTTCTCGCGCAGCATGACCTTGATGTCGTTGTTCAACCGGCACTGGTAGAGGGTCGCGGTGCCGACATACAACACCGCTTCGATCACGCCGCGCAGGTGATGCGGTTGCGCCGGGTCGACCAACTGCGAGCGTTCCGGGCGGAACGCCAGTTGCACGCTGGTGCCGTCGAAGCCTTGGGCCGGGCAGGGGATTTCCACCGGCATGCCGTTCGGCACGAACAGTTTTTCGTTTTGCTGGCCGCGCTTGAGGTGGCCGGGGAGGAAGTTGATGTCGCCGATGAATTGAGCAACGAAACGGTGCTGCGGCCGTTCGTAGATATCGTTGGGTGTGCCGATTTGCAGGATCTTGCCGGCAGACATCACGGCGATTCGGTCGGACAGGGTCAGCGCTTCTTCCTGATCGTGGGTGACGAAAATGAAGGTGATCCCGGCTTCCTTCTGTACGCGCTTGAGTTCGACCTGCATTTCCTTGCGCAGCTTCAAGTCCAGCGCCGACAGCGGTTCGTCGAGCAACAGCACTTTGGGTTTCGGCGCCAGGGCCCGGGCCAGGGCTACGCGCTGCTGCTGGCCACCGGACAACTCGGCCGGTTTGCGCTGGGCCAGGTGTTGCATTTGTACCAGCGCGAGCATCTCATCGACCCGTTGCGGGATGAGCTTGCGATCAAGACCCTGCATCTCGAGGCCGAAGGCGATATTCTGCGCGACGCTCATGTGCGGAAACAGCGCGTAGCTCTGGAATACGGTGTTGACCCGGCGCTTGAACGGTGGCAAATCATTGACCGGTTCGCCCGCCAGACGAATCTCGCCTTCGCTGACCTGTTCGAAGCCGGCGATGGTGCGCAGCAGGGTGGTCTTGCCGCAGCCGGAAGGGCCGAGCAAAGTGAAGAATTCATTGTCGGCAATGTCGACTGAAACGTTGTCGAGGGCTGGAGCCAGCCCCGGATCGTCGGAATACCGCTTGGAGACGTTACGCACTTCAATCGCTGTTGGATGACCCATATTGGTGCATTCCTCTAATTATTGTATGCAATATCTGGATGCAATCTAGAAATAACCGGATTAATCTGCTCGTGCAACCCCCTTTTTCAAAGGTTGTTCATCGCCTGGGGCCGGTTGTTTAGCGCTAAAGGAGTGTTCAGATGACTGAGAAAAAACTCGAGACCACGGTCGACCGCGTCTACCAAGGGGTTTACGAGGCGATCAGCAAACGTTCATTGCGTCCCGGCATGAAGCTCGGCGAAGCGTCATTGGCCGAACTTTTTAATGTCAGCCGGACGTCGGTTCGTGCCGCGCTCAAACAGTTGGAGGCCGATGGCCTGGTCACCACCGAGCCCAACAAAGGGGCGTCGGTGTCGTTGCCCAGTGATGAGGAGATTCGCTCGCTGTTTGAAACGAGGCGTCTGATCGAGATCGGCATCGTCACTGAGCTCTGTCGTCGTCGTGATACTGCCGTGACCCAGGACCTGCGTGATCACCTGTTACTGGAGGATGAAGCGCACCGCAGTGGCGACCATGAACGGTTGATTCATCTGCTGGGTGAGTTCCATATCAAACTCGCGCAAAGCCTGAACAACCCGGTGTTGCTGGACTGGTTCCGCAAGCTGATTTCCCGCGCCTCGCTGTACGCCGCCGCGCTGGATGACGACAGTCACGAGGCCTGCCGCGACGATGAACATCTGCGGCTGATCGAGTTCATCGAAGCCGGCAACCAGAGCGCCGCGATCGAACTGACCTGCATGCATTTGAATGGCATCGAGAAGGCCATTCTCGACGTCGCCGCCACACTGAAAACCGGCTACCACCCGCTCAAGCACCTGATCGAGGTTTAACGACGAGATCCGTAGCAGCTGCCGAGCTGCGCGAGGCTGCGTTCGGCTGCGGAGCAGTCGTGAAATCAAACACCTCGGTGTGTCAGGACAAACTCGCATGCAGGGTTTACGACTGCTTCGCAGCCGAACGCAGCCTCGCGCAGCTCGGCAGCTGCTACAAGGTTCGTTCGCTGGGCAAGCTCCATTGCTGCAAAAACCTGGATGATGTCAATCAGCTAACCTCTATGAAACCATTGGCGACGGCGATGCTCGAAACAAACGGGCACGCACCGTCCTCATGCCGTTGCGATCCCTTAAGCCAGTCATCTACAGGGATACAGAGTCAGTCGATGCAGTTTCTAGAAGATAGCCATGGGTGTGCAGGCTGGAACGGTGAAATGGCCGGGCGCATCCGCGCGTTCGACTGGAGCCTGACTGAGCTTGGGAACATGGACACCTGGCCCAGAAGCCTGTGCAGCGCGGTGCAGTTGATGCTTGCGTCCCCACTGCCGATGGTGATGCTGTGGGGACGACCGGGTTACATGATCTATAACGATGCGTACTCGAAGTTTGCCGGTGGCCGCCATCCTTACCTGTTGGGCTCCCCGGTGGAACTGGGCTGGCCGGAAGTCGCCGAATTCAATCGGCAGGTGGTCGACACCTGCCTGGCCGGCGGCACCTTGTCCTATCGCAACAAAGTCCTGGAGTTGCTGCGCGACGGGATACCCGAAGACGTCTGGCTGGACCTCTATTACAGCCCCGTGGCGGATGATGACGGGAAACCGGCCGGGGTCATGGCGATGGTGGTCGAGACCACCGAGCATGTGATTTCCGAACGCCGTCGTCAGGCCGCCGAGGACGCCTATCACGCCGACAACGAACGGGTGCGCCTGGCGCTCAATGCCGGGGCTTTGCTCGGCTCGTTCGTCTGGGACATCAAGGGCAATGCGCTCTCCGGTGACGAGCGTTTCGCCCGCACCTTTTCCTACCCGCCGGAGCAAAACCTGGCCGATCTGCCAACGGACATCGCCGAAGCACGGATCCATCCCGATGACCGCAGCTGGGTGCAGGAGCAGATCAATCAATCAGTGGAAACCGGCGAACCCTTTAACGCCGAGTATCGGGTCCTGCGCCCGGATGGCAGTTATCTGTGGGTGCAGGCGAGTGGTGGCTGCGAGTTCAATGAGCAGGGCGAACCGTTCCGTTTCCCCGGGGTGTTGATCGATATCCACGAACGCAAGACCGCCGAAGAATCCTTGCTCAAGTTCACCCGCAACCTGGAGCAACGCGTTGCCGACGAAGTCGAAGCGCGGCTGGCCGCTGAAGAACAACTGCGTCAATCGCAGAAACTCGAAGCCATCGGCGGCCTCACCGGTGGCGTGGCCCATGACTTCAACAACCTGTTGCAGGTGATCGCCGGCAACCTGCACTTGTTGGCGCGGCAGGAACCGGACAACGCCAACGTGCAGCGCCGGGTCAGTGCTTCGATTGCCGCGGTCGAACGTGGCGCCAAGCTCTCTTCGCAATTGCTCGCGTTCGCCCGTCGTCAGCCATTGTCGCCAGCGGTCTGCGATCTGCGGCAGGTCTTCGATGGGCTCGGGGAATTGTTGCAGCGGGCGCTGGGGGAAACCATCCAGATCAATGTCAGCGCGGCCGAAGCCCTTTGGCACATCTACGTGGACCGCAATCAACTGGAAAACGCCATCCTCAATCTGGCGATCAATGCCCGTGATGCCATGAACGGCGAGGGGACCATTGACCTGAGCGCCGAGAACATTGCCCTTGATAGCAAGTTTTGTGCAGGCAGGGGCATCGTCGCCGGCGACTATGTCTGTGTAGCGGTGGCTGACAAGGGGGTCGGCATGTCGCCGCAGGTACTCGCACAGGCGTTCGAACCGTTTTTTACCACCAAGGCCGATGGTCAAGGCACGGGGCTGGGCCTGAGCATGGTGTTCGGTTTCGTCAAGCAGAGTGGCGGGCACATCGAGATTTCGAGCGTGGTCGGGCAGGGCACTCGGGTGCAGTTGTATTTCCCTCGCAGCCTGCGCCCGATGCTCAACGAAACGACACGCCATGACCCGCACCAGCGAGGCGGACACGAAACCATTCTGGTGGTCGAGGACAACGAGGCGGTGCGCAGCTCAGCGGTGGAGTTACTGAGCGAAGAAGGTTATCAAGTGCTGACGGCGGCCAACGGTGACGTCGCGATGCAGATGTTGCTGGATGGTGCCGTGGTAGACCTGATTTTCACCGATGTGGTCATGCCCGGCCTGATCAAAAGCTCCGACCTGGCCGCCTGGGCCAAGATGCAGACGCCGCCGCTGGCTGTGCTGTTCACCTCGGGCCACACCCGTGACATTATTTCGCGCAATCACCAGCTCAGCCCCGACACTTACTTGCTGAGCAAACCTTATGGCCCCGAGGCGCTGACCCAAATGGTTCGCACCGTCCTCAATGGCTGAACACAGACCCCTGTAGGAGCTGCCGCAGGCTGCGATCTTTTGATCTTATGGCGGTCATGACATTGCCAGGATCAAGATCAAAAGATCGCAGCCTGCGGCAGCTCCTACATTTGTATCGCGTTCATCCACATCATTCCCTTTAAGGACGCTCATGACATCCAAGCGCACCTCCAATCCTCCCTCCGGCATGGTCAGGGTGCGCGGCGCCCGGGAACACAATCTCAAAAACGTCGATGTCGACATCCCCCGGGATGCCCTGGTGGTGTTCACTGGCGTGTCCGGTTCGGGGAAATCGTCGCTGGCGTTCTCAACCCTCTACGCCGAAGCGCAACGCCGCTATTTCGAATCCGTGGCGCCTTATGCGCGGCGCCTGATCGATCAGGTCGGGGTTCCGGACGTCGACTCCATCGAAGGCTTGCCGCCAGCGGTGGCGCTCCAGCAACAACGAGGTACGCCGAGCACGCGCTCTTCGGTGGGCAGCGTGACGACGTTGTCGAGCCTGATCCGCATGCTGTACTCCCGCGCCGGCAGTTATCCGTCGGGGCAACCGATGCTCTATGCGGAAGATTTTTCGCCCAACACGCCCCAGGGCGCGTGCCCCGAATGTCATGGGTTGGGGCGGGTGTATGAAGTCACCGAAGCGTTGATGGTGCCGGCCCCGAGCCTGACCATTCGCCAGCGCGCGGTCGCCTCCTGGCCCACCGCCTGGCAGGGACAGAACCTGCGCGACATCCTGGTGACGATGGGTTACGACGTCGATAAACCCTGGCGCGATCTGCCGAAAAAACTGCGCGACTGGATTCTCTTCACCGAAGAAACGCCCACGGTGCCGGTGTATGCCGGGCTCACCCCCGAAGAAACCAAAATCGCGCTCAAACGCAACATGGAGCCGAGTTACCAGGGCACATTCACCGGTGCCCGGCGCTACATCCTGCACACCTTCAGTCATTCCCAAAGCGCGCTGATGAAGAAGCGCGTCTCGCAATTCATGCTCGGCAGCCCGTGCCCGTTGTGCGACGGCAAACGGCTCAAGCGCGAGGCGTTGTCGGTGACCTTTGCCGGTTACGACATCGGCGAACTGTCGCAGATGCCGTTGTTGCAAGTGGCCGAAGTCTTGAAACCAGTGGCCGCTCACAGCTACCTCGAACAGGCCGAGGCGGCGGGCGAAGTATTGACGCACGACCAGACCCGCGAAGCCCGCGAGCAACGAGTGGCCCACGGCGCCAGTGCTCACGCCAACGCGCCGGATGTACGCCACACACCGAACCTTTCAGTAGAGAAACGCCTGGCCGCGCAGCGGATCGCTCAGGACTTGCTGGAACGGGTCAGCACATTGACCGATCTGGGGCTCGGTTACCTGGCGCTGGAACGCAGCACGCCGACGCTGTCGTCCGGCGAATTGCAGCGTCTGCGTCTGGCGACGCAATTGGGCTCGCAGTTGTTCGGCGTGATTTACGTATTGGACGAGCCGTCGGCCGGTCTGCACCCGGCGGATGGCGAAGCATTGTTCGAAGCGCTGCAACGTCTGAAAGCCGCCGGCAACACCTTGTTCGTGGTCGAGCATGACCTGGAAACCATGCGTCGTGCTGACTGGTTGATCGACGTAGGCCCGGCGGCCGGCGAGCATGGCGGCCAAGTCCTGTACAGCGGACCGCCGCCAGGGTTGGCGCAGGTAACGAACTCGCAGACGCGCGCTTATTTGTTCGCCGAGCAGGTCACTCAACCCCAAGCCAGCCGCAAGGCGACCGATTGGCTGCGGCTCGAAGGCATCACCCGCAATAACCTGAACAACCTCAGCGTCGAGTTTCCGCTGGGGTGTTTTACCGCGGTGACGGGCGTCTCCGGCTCCGGTAAATCAAGCCTGGTCAGTCAGGCGTTGCTGGAACTGGTGGGCGCGCATCTCGGGCGCGCGGCAAGTGACAGTGAGCCGCAAGAGTTGAGCCTTGAGGACGACGCACCGCAAGTCAGCGGCGGTCAGGTCTCGGCGGGGCTGGAATCGATCAGGCGTCTGGTGCAAGTCGATCAGAAACCCATCGGCCGCACGCCACGCTCAAACCTGGCGACCTACACCGGTCTCTTCGACAACGTGCGCAAACTGTACGCCGCCACACCCGAGGCGCAGACCGAGGGTTACGACGCGGGCCAGTTCTCCTTCAACGTTGCCAAGGGGCGATGCTCGACGTGCGAAGGTGAAGGCTTTGTCAGCGTCGAGTTGCTGTTCATGCCCAGCGTCTATGCTCCGTGCTCGACCTGCCACGGCGCGCGCTACAACCCCGAGACGCTGGCAATCGTCTGGCAAGGGTTGAACATCGCCCAGGTGTTGCAGTTGACGGTGGATGAAGCGGTCACGGTGTTCTCTGAACAACCGGGTATTCGCCGCTCGCTGGAGGTGCTGCGCGATATCGGCCTGGGTTACCTGCGCCTCGGCCAGCCGGCGACCGAACTGTCGGGCGGTGAAGCCCAGCGGATCAAACTGGCCACCGAGCTGCAACGCAACCAGCGCGGGGCCACCCTGTATGTGCTCGACGAGCCCACCACCGGTTTGCACCTAAGGGATGTCGATCGCTTGCTCGAACAGTTGAATACGCTGGTGACGGCGGGGCATACGGTGATCGTCGTCGAACATGAAATGCGCGTGGTGGCGCAGAGTGACTGGGTGATCGACATCGGTCCGGGGGCGGGGGATCAGGGCGGGAAGATTGTTATTGCAGGCACACCGCAGAAGGTCGCCAAGAGTAAACAGAGCCGGACGGCGCCGTTTTTGGCCAGAACCCTTGGTCGATGATCCATCCAATGGAACGTTGCTTGCCGGGCGGCTTCGAATCTTCAAGGCCCGACTGTTTCAGCCGCGCATGTGCAGTGATGAATGAGGTACTTATGAAAGATGACAGTGATCTTGAGGAAAACGCGAAAACAGCCGAACCGGAAAGCGCAGACAAAGCGGTCGACCAGAAGCAACTCCACACCGATAACGACAACGAGTTCAGCCCGGGTTTCAAGCCGAATCCCGACCGGCCCAAACCTGGGGATGACACCGATGCCGACATCGACACCGATGGCGGCTAGTCAGGGATTGAAAAAGGCCGCATCAAATGATGCGGCCTTTTCGTGGGAGGGTTATTTGCCTGGATGAGCAGCCTGGAGTTTTTTCGCCATATCCAGATGCTTCTCCAGCGCCGGCAGCATTTTTTGCGCGAAACCTTTGAGCTCCGTGGCGCCTTTGGTTCTGTCGTCCGTCACGGTGTTGGCTTCTTTCTTGAATAGCTCAATGGTGTCTTCATGGGCCTTCACCTGATTGTTGGCGTAGGCCGCATCGAAGGATTCATCGCGTAAGTCGAGGATTTTCTCTTTCGCCTGTTTGACCAGCGTCGTGCTGTCCGGCACCTTGATGTCATGCTTTTTCGCCAGCGCCGCCAGTTCATCGTTGGCCTTGGAGTGGTCGGTGATCATCATGTTGGCGAATGCCTTGATGTCCGCCGATGAACTTTTTTCCAGGGCCAGTCGGCTCGTTTCGACTTCCGCGATACCGCCCGCGGCCGCGCTGTCGACGAAGTCATTGGAAGTGGCAGCGAAAGCCGCGCCCATGCTGGCGCTCAAGGCAACGGCCAACGTGAGGTGGCGCAGGGTAAATCCGTCCATTGGTTATTCTCCACACAGGTTTTCATGGGCGATCAAGTGATCGTTAACGTGTGGATGCCGACGAGTGGACAAAGGTTTTATTGCGTTTGCGCCATGGCGACGAACGGGCACCGCTGGTCTGATAGGCGGTCGACAGAACCGGCTAACCAAGGCCATTCTGATAGTTGGTGAACGCCATTGATCGCGTTTGCCTCCGATCAACAAACGGAGGTGTTCCATGCCGGTGCCACACGACCTTTATCAGGATCTCAAACTTTCAAAGGAAGATATCCAGCAAAAACGCACCAAGGATCCATTACTGGATTCACTGATCAACAAGTATTCGCAGGCGGACGCCGAGGTCGTAAAGGCCGAAACCGCCAAATCGGATGCGCCCAGCGATGACGCATTGAAGAAACTCAAGGAGAAGCGCGTGCAGGTTAAGCAAAAGATCGTTGATCGGCTCCAGACGCCGTCCTGACGCGCCCTGTCTGGTCATCGACAATCGGTGACTGAAAAATTGGAACGGCGATAAATACCGGCACCTCGAATGAATAGAGTCCGAATTTACGGCTCCATGCGAGGTGCCTCATGAATCCAAAATTCCCCAGTGAAGAACAGGGTGGCTACGATCCCATCCCGACACATCCCGAACCCCTGAGTCCAGGACGCACCACGATCAATCCCGAAGATGAGCCGGGCATCGACGAACTGCCCGACAATGAAGGCGCGCGCCCGCTGGACGAGGATGACTCCACCGCCATGGACCCGGAAAGGGTGCTTGAGGAAACGGATAATGCGGTACGCGATGGCGAAGTGGATCCGCGCTAAACCACGATCAAAAGATCGCAGCCTCCGGCAGCTCCTACAGGTGTACGCGGAATCAATGTAGGAGCTGCCGAAGGTTCGGGCCGCGTTCGGACGATCTTTTGTTTTTTACTGCAGCGCAGTACTCAACGGCAATCGCACCATGTTTTTCGCCTTCAACGACCCGAAGTACAACCAATCGCCATACTCGCGAACGGTAGTGATCGGCGAGTAGTTGTCGCGGCTACCGTCCTGCAAGTTGGCGATGACTTTACCGTCCAGATCCAGCCCCAGCGCAAAGGCGCGTTTCTCCACCGGTTTAGGCAGGACAGTCATGGCTCGCACGATCATCTTGCGCACGAATGGATGCGGCGCGGTGGCATCGAGCAGTGCGTTACGTGGTGCATAAAGTGCCACCCAGAAGCGGTCGCGACCATTGAACGCGAGGTTGTCCGGCAACCCTGGCAAGTTTTCGATGAATAGATCGTGGGTACCGGCCTTGGGCCCGCTCAGCCAGTAACGACTGATGCGATAGGCGCCCGTTTCGTTGACCAACACAAAGGCATCGTCCGGGCCCAGGGTCACGCCGTTGGCGAATTCCAGCTTATCCAACAGGACCGCGGTTTTGCCGGTCTGGAAGTCATAACGCAGCAAGCGGCCATCGCCGCCGTGCTCGATGATCGCTTCGCCGTCACTGCCGTAGCCAAAGCGGCTGGAGGCATCACTGAAATAGGCGTAGTGCCCGGATTTGTCGATCGCCACGTCGTCGGTGAAGCTGAAGGGCACGCCGTTGGCCGCCGTGGTCAATGGAATCAACCGGCCCTGGGCATCCAGTGACAGCAAGCCCTTGACCCCGTCGGCAATCACCAGCAGACCATTGGGATGGCGGGCCAGGCCCAAGGGTCTACCGCCCGTATCGGCCAGAACCTTGGTGACCTTGCCGTCGAGGCTGGTACGGATCAATCGGCCGTCATGCAAACCCGTGATGAGGACGTCTTCCTCCAGCAGCAACGCTTCCGGTCCGTCGATATCAGCGGCGCCGACGCGCTCCACGCCTTTTAAACGCTGATTGTCGGCGTAGATGCCGCTGGTGAGGGAAGGCGCCGGTGGCGGTGTCCAGGCCACCGGTTGAACCTTGGTCGGCATCAGCAGCAGGAAGGCGCCGATGGCAACGATCACCAGCAACGCCACATGACGAAACTTGACGGTTCGACTCATGCGCTGACTCCTGCCGGGGCCAATTGTTTTTGCGCCATCTCACGCAACGCCAGCATCGATGCCGCCGACTCACGATCGATGCGCCGCTTGAGCAGCAGTCGATTGGCAATGCGCATCGCCAGGCCGCTGAACCGATACTCCAGGGTGCGGACGAAGCGTGTGCCATCGCCCCGGGCCGCGCACTCGTAAGTCACCACTAAAGACAACCCGTGATCGTCATGGCCCCAGGCACTCCAGCGGCGTCCTGGCAGGTATTCGTTAACCTCCCAGTGCAAGTGTCCCTCACGCCCGCCCGCCTTGATGTCTTCCTCAAACCGCCCCCCGGCATGCGCCGGACCGCTCTGGCCATCGACCTTGAGGGACGAAGGATGCCACTCCGGCCAACGGGTCACGGTGCTGGCGTAGGCGAGCACGTCAATCGGGTCTCCAGCAATGTCGATCTGATGCTGCATGCAGGTCATGGGCATTCTCGTCGGGTGCAGGTCGATCGGCTCCGGTTCCCAATAGAGGGTGCCGAACAGGTAATCCATCAGCGGAAAAACGATATTGAAATTGCGTTCCTGCATCAGCTCACGACGGTGATGCAGTTCATGCAGGCGGCGCATCTGGCGGATCCACGGCAACCATGTGACGGGGTTCTCGGGTGGCAGGTGCTCGCAGGCATGGAACACTTCATAGGTCAGGTAGCCGAGGACCAGGCAGCCTCCGAACAACCCGGCGACGTTGGCATCGAACTGCTCAAGCAGCCACCAGACGGGCAGGGTGATGACGACCGTGTGCAACACGATCAGCCAGGCTGGAAACAGAATCACCCGCCAGTCCCGGGCAGTGTCGTAGGTCATGTGGCCGGGGGCGAAAAAGCTGTGATGGTCGCCGGCATGGCGAGCATAGAACATTCGAGCGAAGTTCTTTTTGTGATGCCCCAAGTGCCGATGGACCCAGTACACGCCGAAGTTGAAAAACAACAACGTCAACGGCACTGCCAGCCATTCCAGTGGATGAACCTGATGCACGGTGCTCCAGAATCCGCCGATGGCCAGCACCCCGAACAGCAGCACAAAAGCGCCGTGCAGCCATGGGTTGTAGAGCGGATGAATAGCAGCGCGGTAGCGGGTGCGGAAAGCTTCGGTGGTCTGCCTCACTGCAATCACCTGTAATTATTGTTATCTCCAGCAGATTAGACGATCCCGGCGTTTTGGCTGGCCAAACCTTGAGGACGCAACCGCTATGCTCCGGTGCAAGCCGGATTCAGGTCAGCGGGTTCCAGCGTTGCGACCAGTCATCGTCGGATTTGATCACTTCGCGCAGCAGGTCGAAGGCTTGTTGCAGGGTCGCCGAGTCGCGGTCGCGGGAGTAAACCAGATAGGTCGGGTAGCTGAATTCCGGGGCTTTGGGCACTTGCTCCAGCACACCGCTTTCCAGATAGCTCTGGACCACCCGGGTGCGGAAGTAGCCGCTGCCGCCGTTTTCCAGAATGTACTGCAAACCCAGTGGGCCGAGGTTGAAGCTCAACGCAGCTTTGGCTTTTTCCGGCAGGGCCGCATCGTGCTGACGGCGGAAGTCCGGGCCCCAGTCGATGTACACGTAGGGATCGGGTCTTGCGGCCAGGCGGATGAGGACCAGTTTTTCTTCCAGCACCTGTTCGACTTGCAGGCGCGGCCAATACTCGGGCTGGTAAACCAGCGCCGCATCCAGAACCCCCAGTTCCAGTTGGCGCAGCAGGTTTTCACCGTCACGGATTTCCATGCGCAGGGCGTGGCTGGGAATCTTCTCGCGCAGCGCGCCGGCCCAACTGAGCATCAGCGGGTTGCACAGACTGACCTCGCCACCGATGTGCAGCACGTCGCGGTAACCCTCGGGCAACGGCAAGTCCCGGCGCGCCGCTTCCCAGGTTTCGACCAGTTGATTGGCGTAAACCACGAAGGCTTCACCGTTAGGCGTCAGACGGGCACCGGCGCGGTTGCGCACTAACAACGTACTTCCTAGCTGGCTTTCGAGTTTCTGCACGCGCGCAGTGATCGCGGTCTGGGTGACATGGAGTTTTTCAGCCGCCGCGGCAAGGCTGCCGTGGCGGACGATTTCCAGAAAGGTGCGGGCGAGATCGATGTCCATGGGGCGGCCGGTACAGGAGGTGCAGGCATTGTAAACGGATACCGCCGGATCAGTTCATGTAGCAGCTGGCGAAGCCTGCGTTCGGCTGCGTAGCAGTCGTAAAATCCGCACATACGGTGTGTCAGGAAGACCGTGCAGCAGGATTCACGACTGCTGCGCAGCCGAACGCAGCCTTCGGCAGCTGCTACAGGGATCGAGGAGCTGCCGCAGGCTGCGATCTTTTAGCGGTTCATTTCAAAACGCAAAACACGAACAACCAAACGCTCCCCAGAAACCGGCGAAATCACTGACCGGTGCGGACGACAGTCTCGCTCTCTCGTGACTATGCGCATGCACCGCGCAAGCCCCGACGCATTGATGAACTTGTGCCGTCAGCGGCGCCAGGGGTTTCCAATGGCCCGGTACTTTGGCCACCGGCGACCACTCAGGCACCACCGGAACTGGAGGTGGCCCGAGTTTTTCAAATTCGACGCTGCCGTAGACGATCTTGCCGTCGACGATGGTCAGGACTGATTCGATCCATTTGACGGCTTCATCCTCGATGTGGAAATAGTCCGCCGACAGCGCAATCAAGTCCGCCAATTGTCCGACCTTGATCTGTCCTTTTTTGCCTTGCTCGGAGGAAAACCAGGCGCTGCCGTGGGTGAAGAGTTCCAGCGCGGTATCGCGGCTCAAGCCTTGCGGGTACAGCGCCAGACCTCCGACGGTGCGACCGCTGACCAGCCAGTACAGCGAAGTCCAGGGGTTGTAGCTGGACACGCGCGTGGCATCGGTGCCGGCGCCGACCGGAATGCCTTCGGCCAACATACGAGCAATGGGCGGCGTGGCTTCGGCAGCCTTGGCGCCGTAACGGTCGACGAAATATTCGCCCTGGAATGCCATGCGGTCCTGGATCGCGATGCCACCGCCGAGGGCTTTGACTCGTTCGATGTTTTGCGGGGTGATGGTTTCTGCGTGGTCGAAGAACCACGGCAAACCGTCGAACGGAATGTCGCGATTGACCTTCTCGAACACGTCGAGCATGCGGCTGATGGATTCGTTGTACGTGGCGTGCAGACGGAACGGCCAGCGCTGCTCCACCAGATGGCGGACCACCGGTTCCAGTTCCTGTTCCATGGTTTGCGGCAGGTCTGGGCGGGGTTCGAGGAAGTCTTCGAAATCGGCCGCCGAGAACACCAGCATTTCCCCGGCACCGTTGTGCCGAAGAAAATCGTCGCCCTGACCGTAGTGGGTGGTGCTGGTCCAGTTTTTGAAGTCGGTCAGCTCTTCCTTGGGTTTTTGCGTGAACAGGTTGTAGGCGATACGCACCGTGAGTTGTTGGTCTTTGGCCAGTTGCTGGATGACTTGATAGTCATCTGGATAATTCTGATAACCGCCGCCGGCATCGATGGCGCTGGTGACACCCAGGCGATTGAGTTCACGCATGAATTGGCGGGTGGAGTTGACCTGGTATTCCAGCGGCAGTTTCGGCCCCTTGGCCAGGGTCGAGTAGAGAATCATCGCGTTGGGGCGGGCGATCAGCATGCCCGTCGGGTCGCCATTGCTATCGCGCTGGATTTCACCACCCGGCGGGTTCGGCGTGTCACGGGTATACCCGACCACCTTCAACGCGGCGCGGTTGAGCAGTGCACGATCATAGAGGTGCAGGACGAATACCGGGGTGTCTGGCGCGGCCTTGTTCAGTTCATCAATCGTCGGCAGGCGTTTTTCGGCGAACTGGAATTCGTTCCAGCCACCGACCACCCGCACCCATTGCGGCGTGGGTGTGCGATCGGCTTGATCCTTGAGCATGCGCAGCGCATCGACCAGTGAAGGGACGCCTTCCCAGCGCAGTTCGAGGTTGTAGTTGAGGCCACCACGAATCAGGTGCAGGTGCGAGTCGTTGAGACCGGGAATCACCGTGCGACCGTGCAGGTCGATAATCTGTGTGCCAGGGCCTTGCAGGGCCATGGCCTGGGCATCGCTGCCGACCACCACGAAGCGTCCATCCTTGATCGCGACGGCGCTGGCTTGAGGTTTTTTGCGGTCGACGGTGTGCAGGCGTCCGTTGTACAGGATGAGGTCGGCGGGGGCGTCGGGCATGGTTTTACTCTCTGCGATTAGCGGGCTGATCCAGGCACCGACGGCGCCTGCCGAAAGGCCTTGCAGTACACGGCGGCGGTTGAATCCGTCGTGGTCGTCAGGTGGGCTCATGGGCAGTGCTCCGCACAAAGGCTCTTCATAAAAAAGCGAAGGCAAACAGCCGATGTCTGACGCATGCGGCCAGAAGGAATATAGACGGCAAATCCACAGGTAGCCGTTTTCCGATGGCGAAAAACGACGAATCCCGCCTCGAAGGGCGGGATTCGTTTGTAGCCAGACGTGCTCCCCAAGACCGGGAGCCGCTGTCTTAGCTCGGGAACAGCTCGGACAGTTTCATGGCCAGCATCATGTCGCCTTCAGCGCGCAGTTTGCCGCCCATGAACGCTTGCATACCGTCAGTCGAACCGTCGACGATGCCTTCCAGGGTTTCGCCGTCCATCACCAGAGTCACCTGGGCGTTCGGGTTTTCGCCTTCCTGGAGCTCGCAGGTGCTGTCCTTGACGATCAGCGAGAAGTTCTTGGTGTCGTCGATGCGGAAACCGAATACCAGGTCCAGACCGGCAGCAGCGGCTGGGTTGAACTTGGCTTTCATTGCTTGTACGGCATCAGCTACGGAGGTCATGGTTCGATCCTTTCTTGGGTAATTAGAGCTGGGTGAATACAGCCAGGGTCACAATAGTCCGGACTCAGCGAAACGTGATGAGTTCCGGGGTCTTCAACAGTTGCAGGTGCGCATGACTGTTGAAAGAAGACAGAGCTACCTCACGACCGCGAAACTTCAGCAGGTTGAGCGAGGTGTTGACGATTTGCCAGTTCAGTTCAAACGCCTGCCTGGCAGGCATTTGCGTAATGAGATGGAGCAGGGCCGTGATTGTGCCGCCGGAGGTGAACACGGCGATTTTCTGGGTGTTGTCGGCGCTTTCGAGGATTCGCTGCAAACCGGCCTGCACCCGTTCGACAAACCCCAGCCAGCTTTCCAGGCCCGGTGTGTCATAGGTGCCGGCGAGCCAGCGTTCGATAATCAGGGCGAAGATTCGCTGGAACTCACCGCGGTTTTGCGCGGCATTGCGCAGGATGTGCAGCGCTTCGGGTTCGTCCGGTAACATGGCCGGCAGCAGCGCGCGGATCACCGCATCGGCGTCAAACTCATTGAAAGCGGAATCGATTTCCAGGACAGGAACCGGCAGGCCTGCGGCAGCGAACTGTTCCAGTGCACTGTTGGCCGTGTGCTGTTGGCGGCGCAGATCGCCCGAAAGGCAGCGATCGAAGCTGATACCCAGCTCGGCGAGGTGCTGGCCGAGGACTTCTGCCTGGCGAACACCGGTCGGCGACAGGACGTCATAGTCGTCTGCACCAAAGGAGGCCTGGCCATGTCGAATCAAATAGATACTGCCCACGTCCGCTTCATCCCGCTACGTTGAAGGTTCGGCGAGGTTATGAGGATGACGGTGAGCTGTCAATGAAAAAACATACGCTTGTTTGAAATGCCCGTTACAGGCTGGTTGCCAAAGGTTTCACGGCTGGCCGCCGACGCGGCGCATGGGTATGCTGGAGGTATCCCGCGCGCGTTTATGCAGCGCATCGTATTAAAGGAGTCCCTGTGGAGTTTTTTGCCAACTGGGGCGCAACGAAGGTCAAACCCAAGCAGGACAAGGGCGCGACCAATAATGACCTCCTATACCAAGGCACCAACTGTTAGAACCCTGTTAGAACTCGCCACGCCATGGGTCTACCGCAGGCAAGGCCGTTACACTCTCCGCATTCGCCCACTGGGCTCTAAAGTTACCTGCACGCTCTCCCTCAAGACGATCCATAGGCAAACCGCTGTGACCATCGCTAAGCACCTGCTGACCACGCTCAGAACCTTCCATCTCGATCAGCCTGAGGCCACTTGGGATCAACTCCGCGAGCGCCTCAAGGAGATCGCTGAGGGTGCCTTGGCGACTGGCTCCGCTTGGGACCCTTACGATCCAGTGAGCGCCTCACCAGCTTATGGCGGCATGGGGTTGGTCTATTCAGACATCCGTAGGGACCTCGACGAGATTGCCTGTACGGTGCCCTTGAACTCCGATCAGGCCAAGGCGGTGATGATGGGGACAAGGATCATGGCTGCCGCTGAAGAGCGAACTCATGGAAGCCTTGGAGAGATCGTTGAGATCATCGAAGAGATGAAGCACGCGAGTGACGTGCCTCTTCCTGTGTCCCTATCTGTATTAGGGTCCGAAGGGGCTCCTCAAGGTCTCGACAATCTGATCACACCTGTCCACACCTTCGAGTATCTCTCCGCGCTCTACATGACCGAACGTAAGGACGACCTCACCGGCTCCACACTGAAGAACCTCAGGGCGTCTTGCGGGACAATCAGCGGGCTCCTTGGTGACTTGGACTTGAAGATCCACACACGGGCTCACATGCTGGCCTTGAGGGATGGTCTGAAGGCGGGTCGCAAAGTCTCCACGGTCAACAAGATCCTTACTCACCTCACGACTATTATGGGATGGGCTGAGGCCAACGCCTATATCGACAAGGCTTTCGTCCAGAAGCTGCAAATCCTCAAGGGCTCTGAGAGTCAGCGTAAGGAATTCTCACCGGCTCAAGTGGCTGCGCTGATGGATTACGCGAACAAGCTCCCTGCTACCGATTGGAAGCGCTGGGCGCTGAGCATTGGCGTGGTCTCTGGGGCTCGCATTGGCGAGATCTACCAGTTGACCTCGAAGGACATCATTGAGGCCCAAGGCTTGCTGGTCATGGACATAAACACCAATGACGGGAAGACCATCAAGAACAAATTCAGTGTCCGTAAGGTGCCCTTGGTGGCTGCCTATGGGCTGGACTTGGAGGCGCTCAAGGCATTCGCTGAGGCTGCCGGTGGTGCTAATCACACCGATGGGAAGCTCTTCAAGCGGTCCTCAAGTGGCTTCACGTCCATTCTCAATCAGTTGACCCGTGATGTGCTGGGCACCGAGACCAATACCGGGCTGTCTTTCCACTCGCTTCGTCACTCCATGTCGGGGCGTCTCAAGGCCGCTGAGGTGCCGTTGGGTATCTCTCAGGAGATCACCGGGCATAGCTCTGGGTCGATCACGTATGATCTTTATGGTGCCGCTGGGGCTGTGCAATTGGGTCGTATGGCTACGGCGCTCAAGGAGGCGTTTTCAATGGCCAAGTGATATCATCAGGGTTTCGAATGGAGGCTCTATGAGAAACCTTGATCTATACGGAATTGCGAAGGTAAACAAGGAACTGCACGAACGGGCCGTGGTGGTAGACAGGATCTTATCCCTTGGTGAGAAAACAGCCCGCATCATGGCTTGGCAATGTTTTGTTCAGGACCAAATCAAACTGGACGATAGCAACGAGCGGACCGCTAACCTTGCTCGAATGAAGCGTGGAGAAGCCATTGAGGCTTATTGGGAGACAGGCGAGGAAATGGACACTGACTCTGATACTTTCGTCTCTCACTTCTTCGATGAGCTTGGAGTTATCAATCGAAAGGTCACAAAGAATAGCGTACAGATCATCTTCTATGTATTCGTGGCGCTTGGCCTGTTCGGTCTTTACAAGCTGTTTTTCTAATTGAAAAGCGCATCTTTATGGGCATCGAGTTGGATGTCCTCGTGGGTCACCCTGAGCACGACCTGTTGTTTGTGGCGGTACAAGTGGCCCGAGCGGCTGGCCTGAAGAACCCGAGTCAGCAAGTGAGTCGGCATGCTGGCTACTCTGGCATCGCCGGGGCACTGGCACTGGGGTCTATACCAAATGTAGAGACCTTGCCAAAGCTGCCTAACATGCAGCCACGCTCTTGGGTCTTCACTGAGGCTGCAACCTACCAGATGCTCCTAAGGGGCCACGCGCCAGCCTCTGAGCCCTTCCGCCGCTGGGTCACTGAGGAAGTCCTCCCGACCATCCGCAAGACCGGCAAGTACAACGCTGAGGAGTCCACGAACCCGGCGGTACTGCGTACCTGATCGCGCTCCTATGTGAAATCCAATCGACTCGCTGGGTCCTGGCCTTGCTCCGTGAGCGTAGGCGCGTGCTTGTTCATGACTTTGTGATCCATTCTGGTCATTCCTGAGACGGTTTATTTTGTCCTCACTATTGAGAGACACCCAACCAAAACTCAGGAGGGCCCCACTATGATCAGCTTCACCGCAATGCCATCCCTTACCGACCTTCAGGTCCGCTATAAGATCGACCCAGAGAGCCCGTCGGGCTTGTCCCGTACCAAAGCTACAACAGGCCGCAATGGCAAAGTTGGTCCTGTCGTGAGCATCGGCAGCGATGGTTACTACCGTATGCAGTTCAACGGTCAGTTCTATCGGACCCACCGAGTCATCTATTACATGCACACTGGAATCGACCCGGCTGAACTTGTTGTCGATCACCGTGATGGTGACTGCCGAAATAACAATGTCGAGAACCTTCGTGCCTGTACCCAGCAAGAAAACAAATGGAATTCCAAGAGGTACGCAAAGTCATCCGATCTTCCAAAAGGAATCTCCAAGTTGCCTAACGGTTGGTTTCGAGTTCAAGTGTCGATCAACGGTGAACCTCAGGTTGCCCATCTGGCTAATATGAGGGCTGCCCAGGACTATCTGAAAACCAGACGTAAGGAATCACACGGAGAATTCGCAAGGGCTTGAGAGATTCAAGGCTAAGACTTTTGTGCCACTGTCAATATGGTGGCACTTTGGTTTATTAGACCCTCACTATTGGGAGACACCACAGAAACCAAAAATAAATTTCTCTGTGGCTCTTCCAGATTCCTACCGGGTTCCCTTGTGGACCCGACCAGCGACAACTGAGACGACCAGTGCGACCGCCCTTCATGGGAGGCACGCCAAGCGCTCAACAGTCCCCGGTAAGCAGACCATCAGCGTCTGGCTCCAGTAGGAAGGAGCGCAGCTTGATATTGTCACTCATTAGTCGAAGTCCATGGAGGACGCCGCAGAGAGACCTTGCACGGGATTGGGGCCACCGTGTATTGCTCAAGTTGCAAGGGGCCTTTAACTTAAAGATCTTAAAGATTACTCATTGAGTAACTCCATCATTATTGTCTTTAATTAAATCTTTATCCTTTATCTTTAAGTTTCTCTTAAGTTCATCTCTAAGTTAGGGATTGGTCTGGCGACCATGATAATCCCTATTCTCTCAGTCCATCTCTAAGGAGGCCCTATGCGCTACCACTTCAAGTTAGATGGTCTCAGCTCAGCCGATGCTGATCGTCTGTTGTCTATCGAAGCGGCCATGTTGAATGGTCGTACCCGTCTCGCAGTGTTCGACTTGAAGAACCTCAACGTATTCTCCAGCCAAGACCCCGAGAAAGCTAAGGCATTCGTGTCGAGCAGGCTTGGAGCGTACCTCATGGAGCCCCTTGAGTCCCTATTGGCTGCTACCGGTCTCGACTTGCTCAGCCTCTACCATGCCGTCCGTGGCGTCCCTGTGATCCTCACCGCTCGTCCCCAGTAACACCCGACCGTCGCCACGGTTGTCCTTTCGATGTCCTTCAGGCTTGCCATGTCCTGATCAAGCATCAGCCACACCACCCAATCAAGAACCTATTCGTCAGTCTTGGAAGATGCCCACGCGGCTCAATCCTTGCCGTCTTGTCGTGCGCGTCTATGGCGCCAAGGCTGAACGAATGGGTCACCTCATAGGAGATCCAACACCATGAAAATCACCATCACCATCACCAACGTCCTGAAGAATGAAGTCACCGTGTCCGGCCAGACCATGAGCCGTGAGTACGTCGAGAGCATCATGCTGCCGTTACTAATGGCTCAGTGTGGCCGCAATAACAGCGCTAAGTTCGAGATCGTTAAGGTCTTCGATGAGGCTGGTCTGTCGCTCTCAGCGACTCTCGAAGTCGCCCGTGAGTACCGCCAAGACCAGCACGCTAAGGCAACTGAGAGAGCACGTCAGCAACGTGAGGCCAACGCCCATGCTGAGCGGCTCCGTGAAGCTACGCCCCGTGAGCTGGCCCAAGCGAAGGCCGATAGAGAAGCCCGAGCGGCTGCCATTCGTGAACAAGGCGACCGTGTCCGTGCTGCCTCTCGTAACTCTGGCTGGTAGTAACTACGAAGTAGCCCAGTCCTCGCCATCACCCACTTTCTAATTCAGGAGAACCATCCCATGAAACTGCATAACCAATACATCGCCCCAACCAAAGACAACGTTAAGCACCTGACCTCGACCTTCGGCAATAGCAGCACTATCCAATTCTCTACCGGCAACATCCGTCCTGAAGACTTGGCAGCCACCGATGTGTCCGTCTACGTGGAAGCCCTGACCGAGGGTCTCAGCGAGTACCTCAACGGTGACGAATGGCGCGAAGAGGCCGCTGAGAGAACCCCTTGCGAGTTCCGTCCGGCTGGCTCTAATGCCTCAGGTCAACAAATCATCACCATGGCTGATCGCTCGGTCACTTTTGACCCTCGCAAGAACTGGGACAACCAGACCATCTCGAAGGGCGCAGTCCTGGCCGGGTCTGTGATCTTCACCGAGCCCACCGATAAAGCCTTGGTCATCAGCCACCGCTTCACCATCCTCGACCACACTGGACTTGCCCCTACCAAACCGGACACCAACTCCCCGTTAAATTGATGCTGCCGCCAAGCGCCTGAACTCCCTCGGTGAGCGATAGTTCAAGGCGCTGTGCGGATGCTGCTCGTTGTAATGCTCGAAGGCAATGGCCAAGTTGCGCAGTGCCGTTTCGCGATCCGGCTTAGGCATGTGCGCCACGTAATCACGCTTGATCGTCTTCACAAAGCTCTCGGCCATGCCGTTGCTCTGCGGGCTGCGCACAGGTGTGGTTACCGGCTGCAAACCGATCTGCCGAGCAAACAGGCGTGTCTG
>NZ_RCZA01000023.1 GCF_006438925.1 Pseudomonas mandelii
CAGACACGCCTGTTTGCTCGGCAGATCGGTTTGCAGCCGGTAACCACACCTGTGCGCAGCCCGCAGAGCAACGGCATGGCCGAGAGCTTTGTGAAGACGATCAAGCGTGATTACGTGGCGCACATGCCTAAGCCGGATCGCGAAACGGCACTGCGCAACTTGGCCATTGCCTTCGAGCATTACAACGAGCAGCATCCGCACAGCGCCTTGAACTATCGCTCACCGAGGGAGTTCAGGCGCTTGGCGGCAGCATCAATTTAACGGGGAGTTGGTGTCCGGTTTGGTAGGGGCAAGTCCACAGGCGGATGGAGACATCGACCAATCACACGGCCATATGAAGCCGCCGATTGCCATCCCCCACCAAAGATCCATAGTTCGCAGATGACCACGCTGCATGCGCTTCCTTGGCGAAGCCCTTCAACGTGTTGATGACGGTGGCGACATAGGTGAGGAAGAGCTTGATGCAGTCCCCAGCGCCGCTCATCAGCTGCTGGCAAGGCCAAGTTGCTGCTGCATTACGGAAGCCGCGTTGTAGCAATTAAAGGATATGACCTTGCCACGCTCCAGGTGAAAAACGTCACAGCACGGAACATCTATTGCCTTGCCCGTTGGAGCGACAGTCCCTGAGGCAAGTGTCAGCTCACCTTTATGCGTCCCCCGAATTGCGAGCTCGACGACTACGACATTCTCCGCGACATAGATGTTGAATAGCTCGCGGTGAACATCAGGAAATGCACTTGCGAAGGCGTCGATAGCGTCGCCAATAGCCTGCCCATGCAATTTCAATCCGGTAGGAATGTCGCACATATATCCTTCTTCCGAGAAGAAGGAGACAAACTTCGCGATGTCTTTCCCGCTTCCCTCCCCGGCGGCGTACAGTTCTCTGACGATTTCTTTATTGTTAAGCATCATCAATCCTCCGCGTAGTTGGTTACCGACTATTTGGCGCATCGGCAAGGCTTTGTCGCTGTTCAAACGTATTCGCTGACTTTGTGAATAGTTTCGTGTGTTATCGATCTCGATGGGTCAGGGCCTGGAGCCCGCGTCCATCTCGCAGGCCCGCGCCAGTGCTTGCGTATCGATATGCTCTCGGATGTTCGTCGCCTTTCCATTTCGCACAGTAATGGCGAAGACCCAATCGTCCTCCCACGTCCTGTTCGTAGCTTTAATTCTCCCCCTGGCGAAGCCGACGACCAGAACCCGGTCTCCCTGCGCTACGAATTCGCGGGGTTACATGAGTGAAGTTTCCATCGTTTCGGATTGCGTCTGAAACAAATCCGCCAATCCTGCGTGCCCGCGGCGTGTGCCGGCCAGCGGCCATTTCTCGCCCGGAATGATCCACTCGATATCTTCGGCAGACAACGCCAGCAGACCTTGCATATCGCCGCGGCCGATTGCTGCAAACGCATCCTTCACAATCTGGACATTCTCTTGCGCGTTCATCGAAATCTCTCCGTTTCTCTCATTTCTGATCGCGACGCTATGGTCCTGACGGGTATCGGCGATTCAGCCGATATCGACGTTCAGGGCGATGTCCCAAGTGCCGGCGCCGTTTTTCGCCAGGCCGATCATCATCAGGCCGAGCGCCTCGAGCGTCTGGGCCATGTGCAGGCCGCCGACATCCAACGGGCGCAGCCCGAGACTCTCGATGAACGTCGAGACGCGCGCCTTGGCCTCCGGATCGTCGGCGGCGATGAACGCGTCGAGGCGCCCACCCTTGGCAAGGACGTGGCCGAAGAGGGTGTTGAACGCCTTCACGATATGCGCGCTGGCGGGGGCGATCTTGGCGATCTCCTGCGCGCCAGAACTTCCGGCGGGAGAGACGAGGCCCGTGAGGTCCGGAGAGGCCGTATTGGTGATGTCGATGATCACCTTGCCGTCAAGCGCGTCCCCGTAATCGGCCACCACCGACGCCGCACCGGTGTACGGCACGGCGAGGATGACGATGTCGCCGGCCGGCGCGGCCCCGTACGTCCCTGTGGTCGCTCCGGATGCGAGCTTGTCGGCCAACGCCTGCGCCTTGGCGGGGTCGCGGCTGATCACCTCAACGGTATGTCCAGCTTTGGCGGTACGACCGGCGATCGCTGCGGCCATGCCTCCTGAACCGATGATGCTGATAGTACTCATGTGCAGTTTCCTCGTGAATTAGGGTATTTTTCGTTGCTTCAACGGGCATCCCACGGTCATATCGCGTGAGTGCCGGGCCGCGTGCGTCATCCCTCATGCCATCTCTGAATCGGCAGAATCTTTACCCGAACGGATCACGCATCGCGACATTGCTGTCCGCCGGGCTCGTTGCGCCCCGGCGCCCTCCTCAACTCAACTCAGCCGGCAGGGAAGTAATGGCCGTTGTCCAGGTCCTCGAGCAGGCCGGGCTGAGCAGGCTCCCAGCCGAGGGTCTGGCGGGTGATCAGGTTGGACGCCGGGAGGTCCAGCGTGACCAGATTCGCGAGGAACCCAAAGTATCCCGGCAGCATCAGTACGTCCGCGGGAATGCTCACGGCCGGCAGGCCCAGACGACTGCCAATGGCCTCAGCGATCTCGCGGAACGAAATAGCCTCGTCGGCAACCGCGTGCCAATTTTTGCCGGCAGGGCCCTTCTCCAGTGCCAGACGGAACACGGCGGCGAGGTCGCGGGCGTGTACGGCCGACCAGTTGTTCTTGCCGTCACCGGGATAGCCTACGACGCCTTTCTCCTTCGCAAGTCCGATCAGCAGCGGGAGGAAGCCGGCGTTGTCGGTCGTGCTGTGCATGATGGTAGGAATCCGCACGACCGAGGACCGCACGCCTTGCTTGGCGAGACCGAGTACGGTCGTTTCCACGATGTTACGAACTCGCAAGGTGCCCTTGAACTTCTCGCCGCCAGAGAGGGGGGGATCCTCCTCGGTTGCTGGACGGCCGAGATGTTCCCAGCCCGGCGAGCCGATGCTCCCAGACGTGACCAGCGGCTTTCCGGTCCCCTTCAGTGCCTCGCCGTATGCGAGCATGATCGCCTGCTCCGCGGCAGCCACCGCGTCGAGGCCTCCGGTGGGAAGCAGGTCTTGCCTGTGCGCGACGTGAATGACACCGTCGGAATCCGCCGCCGCCGCTTTTAGCCCGTCGAGATCATCGAGGTCGCCGCGACGCACCTTGGCGCCAAGCGCAGACACCGCCTCTGCGGACTTGTCCGACCGGGCAAGCGCAGTGACCTCGTGACCGGCTGCAATGAGGTCGGAAATGATATATGGACCGGAATGGCCGGTCCCTCCAGTGACGAAAACGTGCATGTTAATGCTCCTTGTGAGTGATGTGATGCGAGAAGTGGTACTACGGGAACGCTCAGCCGAGATGGCTGACGCCGATTGAGAAGTTGGTGTGCTTGACGGAGTGGGCGATCAGGCCCAGCGACAGCAGGCAGACGTGCTCCAGCGTCCGGGCCATGAGCAGCGGCCCCGAGTCCATCGGGCGCAGGCCGAGGCTCTCGATGAACGCCGAGACGCGTTCTTTCGCCAGCGCGTCGTCCCCGGCGATGAACACGTCCAACGGGTGCCCCTCGACTGAACCGGCAGCCAGGACGTGGGAGAAGTGGGTGTTGAACGCCTTGACGACTTCGGCGTCGGCAGGGGCGGCTTTGGCGATCTCCTGTGCGCCGAAACTGTCCTCAGGGGTCACAAAGCTCGTGAAGTCGGGGGCGACGGGGTTGGTGATGTCGACAAGAAGCTTGCCGGCCAGTGCTTCGCCGTACTGCTTCACCACGTCGAGAACGGCGGAGTAGGGAACCGCCAGGATGACAATGCCCCCAGCCGGGGCGGCGCCGAAAGTTCCTGTCGTGGCGCCGGCTCCGACCTGCTCGGCCAGCGCCCGCGCCTTGACGGCATCGCGACTCATCAACTCGACGGTGTATCCGGCCTTGGCGGCAAGGCCGCCGATCGCTGCGGCCATGTCACCTGAGCCGATAATGCTGATAGTGCTCATGCGCAGTGTCCTTGCAGGTATGGGGTTGATCATTCCAAGGCTGCTGGTGCGATCCGGCGAACTTATTCAACGTACGATCCATGCTGGACGCATCACTTGCAAAACGCAAGTGATCTATAGGTTTTTACTTGCGTCATGCAAGCGATGCTAAGATCCAGCCATGAAGACAACTTTTAAAGAAGACTTTCGGTCCCATTGCGCGGTGAACTACGGCGTGGAGATTTTCGGCGACCGGTGGTCGCTCTTGATCATTCGCGACATCGTTTTTGTTGGAAAGAAGACGTATGGCGATTTCCTGAAATCGGAAGAGGGAATCGCGACCAATGTCCTTGCTTCCCGACTGGCCTTTCTTGAGAAGCAAGGCGTTCTCTCGAAGGCGCCCAGCCCCGACGACAGGCGCAAGGACTTCTACACCTTGACCGAGAAGGGTCTGGACCTCATTCCTATTGTGATCAACATTGTGCTCTGGAGCGCGAAGCATGATTCGGAGTCGTACGTGCGGCGCCACGAGGATTTGGTTGCTCGATTCAGTCAAAACCCCATGCAGGCGAGCGAGGAAGTGAGGGCGCTGGTCCGCAATGGCGGTTGCCTCTTTCCTGAGAGTGGGAGATGAACAAGGCGGCGAACGCGCCTTTTCACGGCGCGCAAATGAGTTGGTATCGGTCCTGATGACTCAGGACCTTGGGCTCGCGACCCTTTCTGAGGCCCGCGCCAATGCTTGAGTGTCGACATACTCGCGGATGTTCGTCAGCTTGCCATTGCGAACAGTGATGGCGAAGACAAAATAGTCCTCAAACGTCCGGTTCGTGGCTTTTACTTTCCCCGTCGCAAAGCCAACGACCAGAACCCGGTCGCCCTGCGCTACAAACTCGGGGGGCTCCATGGATGTTTCCAGTTCTGCGGAAGCCTTCTGAAGCACGTCCGCCAATCCCGCGTGCCCGCGGTGCTTGCCAGCCAGCGGCCAATCCTCCCCCGGAATGATCCACTCGAAATCTTCGGCACACAACGCCAGCAGACCTTGCCTATCGCCGCCGCCCATTGCTGCAAAAAAGTCCTTCACAACCTGGATATTCTCTTGAATGCTCATAAAGACGTCTCCATTGCGCTTGCATCGGATCGCGTGGTGTCGGTCATTCAGCCGGGGACGAGGCCAAGTTGTTGCTGCATCGCGGAAGCCTCGTTGTAGCAATGGAAAGAGATGACCTTCCCGCCTTCGAGGTGGAAAACATCGCATGACGGAACATCTATCTTCTTGCCCGTGGGAGCCAGCGTCCCTGAAGGAAGAGGCAGATCACCTTTGTGCGTGCCGCGAATCGCGAGTTCGACAACGACGACGTCTCCCGCGACATGGATGTTAAATATCTCACGGTGGACGTCGGGGAACGCACTGACCATACCCGCGATAGACTCACCAATGGCATTCCCGCGAAACTTCATGCCGGATGCCATATCCCACATGTACCCTTCCTCAGAGAACATGGAAACAAACTTCTCGATATCCGTTCCTTGCCCCTCCGCGGCGGCGCAGAGCTCTCTGACTATTTTTTCATTATCAAGCATCATCATTCCTCTCCTTCATTATTGAGCACTTACCTGGTCACATAAGTTGTGGCCAGGACCGCCCTCAAAATTAGCGATCGAGATTTATCAGTCGAACTTGACCAAGTCCTTGAAGATCAGTTGACCCCAGCTATTTCCGCGCGCCTGCACCAGCAGTCCACCTTCCGAAAGCCCGCCCAGTTTGATCGGCGAGAAACCGAGATTTTCCGCAAGCGCACCGATCTCCGCTGCGGCGCCGTCATCATCGCTCGCCAGGAAAACGACTCTCCTGCCACCCTTTACGGCCGGGTCCTGGCCAAGGACGGCAGCGCCCAAATGGTTGAAGCCCTTGACCAGTCGTCCACCAGTAAAGGCCTGCGCAACGACTCTGGAAGAAGGCTCTCCTCCCAGTTCCTCAGGGGACACGCCGTAGGCATTGGTCACATCGATCATGGTCTTCCCCTTCCAGGTCGGCAACGCCTTCGCGACGTCCGGGTACGACTCGAAACGGACAGCCAGAAAGACGATGTCCGCCTTGACCGCGTCCGCCAGTGTTTTGGGAATGATCTGAGGTCCGATCGCTGCTGCGGCGGATGCAAAGCTTTCTGGGTCGCGCGTGGTTGCAACGGATACTTCGATGCCGTTGCGGGCAAACGCCTTGGCCAAGGCCTGACCGATATTGCCGAAGCCGATAATTGCGTAGCTCATATATTCTCCTGAGGTTTACCGAGTTCTACGGCGCTCCTAACGATCGAATGGAGCGCCGTAGGGCGTAGCGCATCAGATTTGCGCTAGGCCGCCGTCGACGGCGACCTCGCTGGCGGTCATGAAGCTGCTGTCCTGCGACGCGAGAAAGGCAGCCACCGCTCCGATCTCCGTCGGATCGGCCATGCGCTGGAGCGGATTCATCGAGGCGAAGACCTTCATGCCCTCCTCGCCTAGCGCTGCCTTCGCGAGTTCAGTCGCCGTCGGCCCGGGCGACAGCACGTTTACCCGGATGCCGGTGCCCTTCAGGTCCTCCGCCCAGGTCCGCGCGAGGTTGCGCACTGCCGCCTTGCTCGCGCTGTAGACGCTGAATGCCGGGGCGCCCGTGGTGCCGGCGCTCGATCCGGTCAGGATGATCGAACCGCCCTGCCCCATCAGCGGCAGCGCCTTCTGGACTGTGAAGATCGTACCCTTCACATTGGTGTCGAAGGTTTCGTCAATGTGCTCGGCGGTGATCTTGCCGAGCGCAAGCGGGCCTCCCGCCCCGGCATTGGCGAAAACGATGTCGAGGGTTCCGCGCTCGGCCTTCACCGCCGCGTAGAGTCGGTCGAGGTCGGCCAGATCGGAGACAGAGCCCTTCACCGCGCGGGCATTGGGCCCGAGTTCGGCTACAGCGGCATCGAGCGCTTCCTGCCGGCGGCCGAAGATGAAGACGAAGGCGCCCTCCTCGATGAAGCGCTTTGCAGCGGCGAGGCCGATGCCCGTAGCGCCGCCGGTGATCACGGCGGTTTTTCCATTCAGTCTGGTCATGGCGTTCATTTTTCCTTGGAGTGCACGGAAGCAGGGAACTGCTTGCTTGAGACCAAGGATGCGGGCCTAATAACCTAAGGACAAGTATGCACTTTTAGGTAAGTATCAAAAAATGACGACGACTTCTGAAATCTGCGGCACCGGCTGCGGGCTCAACGCCACGCTGCGCATCATCTCGGGCAAGTGGAAACCGCTGGTCCTGTTTTTCCTGCGCGACGGCCCGAAGCGCTACGGCGAACTCAAGCGCTTGGTCCAAGGCGTCAGTGACAAGGTGCTGATCCAGCAATTGAAGGATTTGGAGGCCGATCACGTGCTGGCGCGGACCGACTACAAGGAAGTGCCGCCGCGCGTGGACTACGCGCTGACCCCGCTCGGCCGCAGCCTGGCTGACGCGATCGTCCCGCTGTGCACCTGGGGAACCGAGAACGCGGCGGAAATGGCAAGCATCTTCGCCAAGCGCGACACGTTGCCCTAGCGGGATGCTGAAGAACCGATGCGTCGGACGACCCTGCGCGTTGGTTGGAGGGCGGCAAGTCGAATTCCTCCGATCAGACCGTCAGGATGCGCGGTTGGGCGCTCTGGCCCATGTTTGTGGTGAAACGAGAACGGCGGTTGGGCGAAGAGGCCCATTTGAACCTGGCGTATCGCTGGTTCTGCCGGTTGAGCCTTGAAGATGAAGTCCCCAACCACTCGACCTTTTCCAAAAATCGACACGGCCGTTTTCGGGACAGTGATCTATTTCGTTGGTTGTTCAATGAAGTGCTGCGTCACTGCATGGACGCAGGTCTGGTTAAAGGCGAAGGATTTGCCGTGGGCGCCAGCATCATCAAAGCGGATGCGAGTCGGCAGCGCGGCGTACCGGGTGATGAACCGGTCAACTGGAGCGATCCGTCCCTGAGCACCCGCGCCGTGCGTGAGTACCTTGAGGCACTCGATGAAGAGGCTCTGGCCGAAACGCTACCGAAGCGCCTGTCGCTACCGGATCCTCAAGCCCGCTGGACCGCTGCTCCAGGCGGCCGAGCTTTCTACGCTTACTCCACGGATTATCTGATCGATACCGAGCACAGCGTGATCATGGATGTGGAACCCACCCAGGCTCATCGAACCGCAGAAGTAGAGAGCACCAAGACGATGATCAATCGGGTCGAAGCGCAGTTCGACATCAAGCCAGAGCGCCTCATTGGCGACACCGCTTACGGCACAGCGCCGATGCTGGCCTGGATGGTGGAGGAAAAAGACATCGAACCGCATGTGCCGGTGTGGGACAAAACTGAGCGCAAGAACGACAGCTTTTCGAGTAACGATTTCCACTGGAATGAAGAGGCTGAGGAATACCGCTGCCCAGCCGGCAATGTATTACGCAGCGAATGGCGAGCGTTCGCACGTCACAAAAGCCAACACCATCATCTTCCGATCCAGACAGACCGACTGCGCGACATGTCCGATGAAAGCCAAGTGCTGCCCGAACACTGCGATTCGCAAGATCGTCCGCAGCGTCCATGAAGCCGCTCGTGATGTGGCTCGACGCATCGCGGCGACGCCGGAGTACGTGCGCTCTCGCCACGAACGTAAGAAGGTCGAAATGTTGTTTGCCCACCTCAAGCGCATCCTGAAACTGGATCGCTTGCGACTACGTGGCCTGAGTGGCGCGTCCGATGAGTTCACGCTGGCGGCCGCGGTACAGAACCTGCGACGTCTGGCCAAACTTGCATTTCAAGGGCCACCTTCTACGGGATAGGTGCGCCTGCACGAAGCAAAAAACCTCAAACTAACCCATTAACAGAGCAGCAAAGGTCAACGAAGGGCCGAGAAACCACTCAATGTGGTGAGTAGGTTCTCCGGTGGTGGTCGCGCCTGAGTTCAGGCGAGCTGAAAATCCGACTTTTTCAACAGAATCGGCCAGAAGCAAACCATCAACGCCCCCGTATCGCTTGGGACTCTTCAAAATGATGCCGTAACAATGGCACCCCTCGCTAATAGCCAGCGTAGACACCTACTCGCCCATAAAACCCTTCTTCAAAACCGCGATAAATAGCTAGCTATTTGTTGACAAAAGTCTGAAGTATTCATTTGAACTTTCAGATTCTTTCACCCCGCCGCCTATGCCTAACATCGGCCCCACAGCGAACTAGCCACGGCAGCGCTTAGTGGGACCATCAGGCAGAGCCCCGGCTCAAAAATCCTCTGTCGTTGCTGGCCCTTGATCGCCGACTGGTTTTGTCGAAGTGCTTTTGCAGTAGGCCTAAGGATTTTTGAGGATCACCGATGAAGCTGGAAATTTTCCGCACGCTGTGGGGTTACACCGCCAGCAAGGCCCAGGCGCTTGAAGAGCTGCTGCAGGCGGGCTTTGATGGAATGGAAGCACGTTTGCCGCTGGACGCCCGTGAACGGGCTGAGTTTGCCGCCTTTCTCCAGGCTAATCGCCTGGGTTATATCAGCACAGTCTTCACGGCGTACGATGTGCTGCCGGAGCAGTCGGCGACCCCTGCCGTTCACCTCAATGACCTCAATCAGAAACTTGCGTGGGCCGGCGAGCTCGGCCCACGTTTCGTCAACGTGCTGGCGGGCAATGATCGCTGGTCCTTGCCACAACAAGTGGAGTTCTTCGGTCAGGCACTGGAGCTGGCGCGCAAGCACGGCCAGGTCTGCAGTTTCGAAACTCACCGCTCGCGTTCACTGTTCAACCCCTGGGTGACCCTGGAGTTGATCCGTCAACTGCCCGATCTGTTGTTCACCAGTGACATCAGCCATTGGGTCGTAACCTGCGAGCGTCTGTTGAATGATCCGGCCGATGATCTGAGCGCTTTCAACGAGCGGGTTCACCATATCCAGGCACGGGTCGGTTACGACCAGGGCCCGCAGGTTCCGCACCCGGCGGCTCCCGAATATGCAAAAGAACTGGCTTTCCATCAGCAGCACTGGGAAAGCATCTGGCGCTCGCAGCAAGCCCGCGGTTACCAGGTCAGCACCCTGACCCCGGAATTCGGCGCCGACGGCTACCTGCATCATTTGCCCTTCACTAACGTCCCGGTCGCCGACCTATGGTCATTGAACGTGTGGATGGGCCAGACCGAGCGCGAACACTTCGAGCGTTTCCACCACTCAAACAATCCTTAGGGAGCCGATGCGTCATGCCTGACAATAAAAACAACAGCGCCAGCACGGACACACACAAAGCCAACTTCAATAGCATCCCGGTGGTCAACATCGCCGGTCTGTTCAGCTTCGAACTGGAACACCGCCTGGCCGTGGCCGAACAATTGGGGCGTGCCGCCAGCGAAGTCGGGTTCCTCTACATCACCGATCACGGTATCGACCCGCAACTGATCGTCAACCTGCGCAAGGCTGCCAAGGACTTTTTCGACCAGCCCCTCGACACCAAGATGCGGCACTACATCGGCACCTCGCAAACCCACAAGGGCTTTGTACCCGAAGGCGAAGAGGTCTATTCCAAAGGCAAGCCGGACCACAAGGAAGCCTTCGACGTCGGCTTCGAAGTCCCGGCCGATGACCCGCTGGTGCTGGCCAATACCCCGTTGCTGGGGCCCAACGACTGGCCGCAGCTGCAGGGTTTCAAGGCGTCGGTGCAGGCTTACTATGAAGCGATCTTCGCCTTGGGCCGGCGCCTGTTCGGCGGCTTTGCCCTGACCCTGGGCCTGGAAGAAAACTATTTCGACAGCCTGGTCACCCGCCCGCCGTCAAAGCTGCGCCTGATCCACTACCCCTTCGACGGTGCCGCCCATGACGCACCGGGTCTTGGCGCCCATACTGATTATGAGTGCTTCACCATCCTCCTGGCCGACAAACCAGGCCTTGAGGTGATGAACAACCTTGGACAATGGATCGATGCACCACCGATTGCCGATGCCTTTGTGGTCAACATCGGCGACATGCTGGAAGTGATGACGGCAGGCGCATTCGTTGCCACTGCGCACCGGGTGCGGAGCGTGAAGGAAGAGCGTTATTCCTTTCCACTGTTTTATGCCTGCGACTATCACACCCAGATCAAACCGCTGCCCGGGTTCGCCCAGGGAGGCAACGACTACGAAGAAATCACGATCGGCGAACACATGTATGGCCAGGCGCTGCAGACCTATCAGTATCTGCGCCAGAGGGTGGCCAATGGGGACGTTCAACTGCCAGGCAAGGCACGTAAGCCCGCCAGTTTCGGACATTTGAAAAATCAGGCTCAACCGTCCTGATTGAAGTTTTCAGTTACCCCTTACCTACGCCGGAGTCAGTAAAAAATGAAAAACAATAAAAAACACCTGTTGAGCTTGGCTGTATTGGCAGCCGGTATGCTCGGTGCCTCGTTGAGCATGGCCGCATCAGACACGTTCAAGGTCGGCATGGAAGTCACCTACCCGCCCTTCGAGTCCTATGACAAGGACAAAAACGTGGTGGGCTCGGACCCGGAACTGGCAACAGCCCTGGCCAAGCACATGAACGCCAAGGTGGAGTTCGTCGACACCAAGTTCCCGAGCCTGATCCTGGGCCTGAACTCCGCCAAATACGACGCGGTCATTTCCGGCATGTACATCACACCGGAGCGCCAGACTCAGGCCCAAACCATCGCCTATGCCAACACCGGTGCCGCGGTCATGGTGCCCAAGGGCAGCGAGATCAATGCGAAAAAACCTGAAGACCTGTGCGGCTTGAAACTGGGCCTGGAACAGGGCACCACCTGGGTCAAGGAATTCAAGAAGCTCTCCGATGACTACTGCGTGCCGAACAACAAAGGCGCCATCACCGTCAGCGAGTACCCCTCTGCACCCGAAGTGACCCAGGCCCTGTTGTCCAAAAACATTCAGGCCCAGGTTGAAATCGCTGGCGCTGCAAAAATGATCGCGGAAAAGACCAATGGCCGGGTAGTGATCACCACCGAACACCCGATCTATCAGCAAACCCTGGGTATCTTCGTCAAGAAAGGTAACGACGAAACATTCCAGGCGGTGCAAAAAGCCTTCGAGGAGACCAAAAAGAGCGGTGAATACGCCGCTATTCTTAAGAAATATGGCTTGGAAGAACCGACTGCCCACTAAGAACGTGTCCTTGTAGTCTGGTCATCTGCCGCCCCTGCACCGGGTCGGCAGATCGAGGTGCCCTATGCAATTCGATTGGTCGTATTTCTTCTCCCTGTTCTCCCTGCCGGACTTCTGGAAGGCCTGCGTCACCGTGGTCCAGCTCAGTGCCCTGGCCTGGTTCCTCGGCATGCTGCTGGGTTTTGGCCTGGCCACGGCCAAGCTGTCCCAGTCGCCCTTACTGCGCATTCCCGCGGCGGTCTACATCTGGTTCTTCCGCAGCATCCCGTTGCTGGTGCTGGTGGTCTTCGTCTACAACTTGCCCCAATTGTTTCCCGGTAGCGGACCCATTCTGTCAAACCCCTTCTACTCCGGCTTGCTGGCCCTGGTGGTCACGGAAGCGGCTTACATGGCAGAGATCCACCGTGGTGGCCTGATCTCCGTGGCCAAGGGCCAGAAGGAAGCAGGCCGCGCGTTGGGTGTCGGCCTGTTCGGCATGCAGCGCTTGATCGTGATCCCCCAGGCATTCCGTATCTCGCTGCCTACGTTGATCAATGAATACATCACGGTGGTCAAGCTGACGTCGTTGGTCTCGGTCATCTCCCTGACCGAAATCCTCACGGTCGGCCAACGCCTCTATGCCACCAACTTTCTGGTCATGGAAACCCTGGCGGCAGTGGGCGTGTACTACGTACTGATCGTCACCGTGTTCGGCTATTTCCTGCAGCGTCTGGAGCGCTACCTGGACCTGAACTTCCGCAAGCCGCATACACTCGATGCCGCCGCCGTGGTCAAGCTCAAGGCCTGCGCCGAAGCCTTGCCCGACAATGCGCGTAAAGCCGCGGGCAGCAACACGACGCCAATTCTGCAACTGAAGAACATCCAGAAGAGCTATGGCACGCACCAAGTGCTGATGGGTATCGATCTGAATGTCGAATACGGCCAGGTGATCTCGATCATTGGCCCCTCCGGTTCCGGCAAAACGTCGCTGATCCGCACGGTCAACGGTCTGGAAAGCATCGATACAGGCGACATTCTGTTGTTCGGTGAAAAATTCATCGAAGCGTCGGACAAACCCAACAGCGCCCGTCTGCGCAAAGGCGTACGGCACATTGGCATGGTGTTCCAGAACTTCAACCTGTTCCCGCACCGCACCATTCTCGACAACGTCACGCTGGCGCCGCGTTACCACGGCATCCCGGGCGAGCTGAGTGAACATCGTGCTTATGCGCTGCTGGACAAGGTCGGCCTGCTCGCCCACGCCCACAAGTACCCGCACCAGCTTTCCGGCGGACAGCAACAGCGCGTGGCGATCGCGCGTGCGTTGGCCATGGAACCGGACATCATGCTGTTCGACGAGCCTACGTCAGCACTCGATCCAGAGCTGGTGGGCGATGTGCTGAACGTCATACGCGACCTTGCCAGTGAAGGCATGACCATGATTATTGTCACCCACGAAATGGACTTTGCCATGTCGATATCCGACAGGGTCGTCTTCATGGAGAACGGTAATATCCAACTGGATGCTGCGCCTGAAACCATACGCTGCGATGCCGAAGGAGAGAGAGTGCGGCGCTTTATGGGTATCAGTACTCGATCGCCAAACCTGCCTATAACTGCGAATCATGCGTGAGCAGGGTGCTGCAGTAGGCAAGCACTTTCTTTGAACTTACTTCTTTCAGGAAAACACGCATGAATCTTGGAATAGCAGGACGCTGGGCGCTAGTGTGCGCGGCCAGCAAAGGCCTGGGTAAAGCCTGCGCACAGGCACTCGTCAGCGAAGGTGTGAACGTGGTGATCACCGCCCGAGGCGAACAGACGCTGAATGAAACGGCCCGTCAGCTCAGAGCGATAAATCCTGAAGTGACTGTCATCGCCGTCGCCGGAGACATTTCGACGCCTGAGGGTCGCGCGGCAGCCCTCATGGCCCATGAGCATTTCGATATTTTGATCAACAACGCTGGAGGCCCTCCTCCCGGGGACTTCCGCGAATGGAACCGCGACGCCTGGCTCAAGGCGCTGGATACCAACATGCTCACCCCTATCGAGTTGATCAAGGCAACGGTAGACGGTATGGCGACCCGCGGATTTGGCCGAATCATCAACATCACCTCGAGTGCCGTGAAGTCCCCGATCGAAAGCCTGGGTCTGTCCAATGGCGCGCGCAGTGGTCTGACTGGATTTATCGCAGGGCTTGCCCGGCAAGAAAACATTGCCAGCCGGAATGTGACGATCAACAACCTGCAACCGGGCTCATTCGACACCGATCGACTGCGTGACAACCTGGTCGCTGCCGCCGAAGAGTCAGGGCAAGACAGTGAGGCATTCCTCGGCGAATGCCGTAGCGAAATTCCGGCTAAACGCTTCGGCTCACCCGAGGAGTTCGGCGCTCTGTGCGCTTTCGTTTGCAGCAGTCATGCGGGCTACCTGACGGGGCAGAACCTGTTGATTGATGGAGGGGCCATTCGCTCCAGCCAATAAAGACGGCAGGCGCAAGTGGAGCGGATGGCATGGCAGACTCAACGCATCACAAGCCGCGCTGATCAGACGATAGCCATTCGCCAACCTGGCATGGACACCCGACTGCAACACGAAGAGCCACAACACGCCCCGACCAGGAGATACGGCAGCACTCGTCTTACACCCAGTCGATTCATTGCGATAAGAATGACCAAGATTGCAAGCGAGGCCTGCCACTTCCGCATGGATGTCCGCGTAGCTCATGTTTGTATCGAATTGACATGCCGAGGTAAAGCGATAGAAATCAGGGCGGCCAGCGACACGAATGCGCTCGCAATCCACAAACACGCGCCCAGCCCATACACCTGATAAACCCAGCCGGAGAGTACCGTTCCTATCAGTCGTCCCATAGCATTCGACATGTAATAAAAACCCACATCCAGTGACACGCCGTCTTCCTTGGCGTAGGAGACGATCAGGTAGCTGTGCAATGAAGAGTTCACCGCGAATAGCACACCAAACACCATCAATCCGCCGAGCAGCACAACTTGTTGTGACAATCCGGTGTTCAGACCGAGAGCGATTGCCGCAGGCAAACCCGCCAATGCAAGGGCCCACATAAACGCCGCTCGACCATCCGGTACGTGCCCACGTTTCTTTCCGGTGATATTGGGTGCGAAGGACTGCACGATGCCGTAGCCAATCACCCATGTTGCAAGGAAGCCGCCAACCTTCCAGAAATCCCAGCCGAACACGCTGCTCAGGTACACCGGCAGGGCCACCACAAACCAGACATCGCGGGCACCGAACAGGAACAACCGTGCAGCCGAGAGGATATTGATCGCCCGGCTCTTGGACAGGATCTCGCGAAACTTTGGTTTGGCTTTGGCTTTGCCCAAGTCCTTCTTCAACAGGATCAAGCTGCTGATCCAGATCAGCGCCAGGATACCCGCCATGCTCAGCAACGCGCCTTTGAAGCCGATCAATGCCAGCAAGGCTCCGCCAAGAAAGAAGCCGACACCCTTGAGTGCGTTCTTCGAGCCGGTGAGGATCGCCACCCACTTGTAGAGCTTGCCCTGCTGCCCATCAGGAACCAAAAGCTTGATGGAGCTTTTGGCACTCATCTTGTTCAGGTCTTTGGCAATTCCTGACAGAGCCTGGGCCCCCATTACCCAAGGGATGGTCAGCCAGGCTACCGGAACCGTCAGCATCAGCAGCGCCGCGACCTGGATACCCAGCCCGATGTTCATGGTTCGGTTCAGCCCCAGCCGGGCGCCGAGGTAGCCACCCACCAGGTTTGTGATCACGCCAAAAAGCTCGTAGAACAGAAACAACGCGGCGATTTGAAGTGGGCTGTAGCCTAACGCGTGAAAGTGGAGCACCACCAACATGCGCAACGCGCCATCGGTAAGTGTGAAGGCCCAGTAGTTACCCGTGACGAGCAGGTACTGCCGCACTTGCGGAGCGAGGGCTGACAACGCTTTCATGACCGCTCCTTAGACTGCCAGACCGACCATTCTGGCCAGTTCGACGGTACGGTTGGCGTAGCCCCATTCGTTGTCGTACCAGGCATAGAGTTTGACTTGGCTGCCGTTGATGACCATGGTCGACAGCGCATCGATGATCGATGAGCGAGGGTCGGTACGGTAGTCGATGGACACCAGCGGGCGCTCCTCGAAGCCGAGGATGTCTTTCAGCTCATGCTCGGAAGCGTCCTTAAGGAGTTGATTCACCTCTTCGACAGTGGTGGCCCGCTCGACCTCGAAGACACAGTCTGTCAGCGAAGCGTTCGCGAGCGGTACGCGTACGGCGTGACCATTCAGGCGCCCACGCAGCTCTGGGAAGATTTCGGCAATGGCGGTGGCCGAGCCGGTGCTCGTCGGAATCAAACTCATCCCGGATGCACGCGCACGACGCAGATCCTTGTGCGGCTGATCGAGGATGCTTTGGGTGTTGGTCAGGTCGTGGATGGTGGTGATCGAGCCGTGACGAATGCCCAGCTTTTCGTGGATCACTTTGACTACTGGAGCGAGGCAATTGGTGGTGCATGATGCCGCCGTGACGATGCGATGTTCAGCCGGTTTGAACAGCTGATGATTGACGCCCATGACGATGTTGAGCGCGCCTTTTTCCTTCACCGGGGCGCTGACCACCACTCGCTTCACACCTTGGTCGAGGTAAGCCTGAAGTACCGCGACGGTCTTCATCTTACCGCTGGCTTCAATCACCAGATCGCAGCCCGACCAATCGGTATCAGCAATCGCCTTGTTGGCCGTCACCTTGATTCGTTTGCCATCGATGACGATGCTGTCGCCCTCGGAGTCGGCCTGGTAATTCCAACGACCATGCACCGAGTCAAAGTTCAGCAGGTGTGCATGAGTCGCCGCATCCCCTGCTGGATCATTGATCTGCACGAATTCGAACTCTGGCCAGCTCCAGGCTGCTCGCAGAGCGAGGCGACCGATCCGACCAAAACCATTGATGCCAACTTTGATTGTCATGTTGTTGTGCTCTGTATCTGTTGTCAGTGGGAGTTCGACTGGGTGTCGAACTGGCCAATGTACTCGATATGGGCAGGATGCTGAATGCCACACCGCTTTCGATCAACAGCTGAGCGGCAACCAAACCCATTTGGCGATTGAACTGTGCCAGGGGCAGTACGTGCTTCCACCGACCTCACTTGTGGATTCCGAGGGGCGCAAGCCGATGAGGGAACTCTCATCAGCGTAGTGAAGTTCAAGTCTGATCAACGCGGGTTAGTTCAACGCTATCGCGATACTCCGGCACCGACACCGACCAGCCTAATTCCAGGCTGATACGTCGACGCAGCACATCCGACGCATTGGGTTCTCCGTGTACCACATAGGTGTGTTTCGGCGGCCGCTTGAACCCGCGCAACCACTGAATGATTTCATCGGCATCAGCGTGTGCGGACAAGGTTTCCATCGGCACCACTTCGGCCCGAATCGGCACGTCTTTACCGTGGATACGCACCGATGGGGCACCGGCGATAATCTGCGCACCACGAGTGCCTCCTGCCTGGAAGCCCGGTACCAGCAGTGTATTCAAAGGATTGGGCGCCAGCGCTTTGAGGTGATGAAGCACCCGTCCGCCAGTCGCCATCCCGCTGGCGGCGATGATCACCGCCGGGGTACGTTGCTGATCCAGCTCGATTGAGTCTCGGGTCGAACGCACAAAGTGCGTGCCCTGGCACATGCCTTCGCATTCCTCCAGCGACAACCAGTGTTCACTGCGAAAGCGCTGGTACAGGCGCGTGACATCTGTCGCCATGGGGCTGTTGAGGTAGATCGGCAAGTCGGGAATGGCCCCTTTTTGTTTCAGCCGATACAAGTGATACATCAACAACTGCGCGCGCCCTACCGCGAATGAAGGCACCAGGATAATGCCATGGCGTAGCGCGGTGCGGGTGATGGAGAGTTATCCAAATGAGTGGGGAATTAGCTGGCGATCAGGTTGGCACCCCAAGCGGTTTTCATGCCATGCAGTGCATTGGGGGTTCCATCGACGGTGTAGGTGCTACTGCCCTCGGCGATGGGAAAGATCCAAACCATCCGATTTAGAAACCCAAAACCACTCAGCTTTCGTGGACTGAGCAGTCTTGGGGCTGTCTTGCGACAACTCGTTCAGGGCTGTGCTTCTAACTCACGGGCACACCCCTTGTGCAATTCGGCCGCTAGCTTCTCTTCGTCCAGCGCCCCTTCCCACTTGGCAATGAACAGGGTGGCGACACCGTTGCCGATGACATTGATCAACGCCCCGCCCTCGGAAATAAACCGGTAGACCCCAAGCACCAGCACCAGCCCCGCCGCCGGAATCACATCCAGGCTGCCGAGGGTCGCCGCGAGGGTAATGAATGCACCGCCGGTGACACTGGCCGCGCCTTTGGAGGTCAGCAGCAGAATCAACAACAAGGTGACCTGGTGCCACAGGTCGAGGGGGATATCCAGCGCCTGCGCGATGAAAATCGCCAGTACCGTCATGTTGATGCAGCTGCCATCGAGGTTGAAACAGTAACCCGAAGGCACCACCAGCCCCACCACCGACTTCTCGCATCCCAGGCGCTCAAGCTTGCCCATCAACCGAGGCAAAGCCGACTCCGAAGATGAGGTACCCAATACCAGAAACAGCTCATCGCGGATGTACTTGAGAAACTGCCACAGGCTGAAACCGGCCAGGCGCGCGACCAGGTTGAGAATCACGAACACAAAAAACAGCGCCGTGACGTAGTAGCAAATCAGCAAGTTGCCATACGCCCCCAACGAGCCCACGCCGTACTTGCCGATGGTAAAGGCCATGCCCCCGAAGGCCCCGAGCGGCGAGACATACATTACGATCTTGACCATCCGGAAAAACGCCTGGGCCACCAGGTCGATCAAGTTCAGCAACGGTTTGCCGGCGGCACCGAGCATCTGCAAGGCGAAGGCAAACAGGATGGAAATGAACAGCACCTGAAGGATATCGCCCTCGGCAAAGGCGCCAAACACGGTACTGGGCACGATATGGGTGAGAAAACCCACCACACTCTGTTCATGGGCCAGCTTGCTGTAACTGTCGATGGCATGGCCGTCGAGGGTCGCCGGGTTGATGTGCATCCCCGTACCCGGCTGCATCAGGTTGACCCCGACCAGCCCGATCACCAGCGCCAGAGTAGTCAGCACTTCGAAGTACAGCAGCGACTTGAAGCCGACCCGGCCGATGCGCTTGAGGCTCTGCATACTGGCAATGCCACTGACCACGGTGCAGAAGATGATCGGGGCAATCAGCATCTTGATCAGCTTGATGAACGTATCGCCCAGAGGCTTCATTTCCTCGCCGAGGCTGGGGTAGAAATGGCCGAAGATGATGCCCAGCACAATCGCCAGTAGCACCTGCACATACAGATGGCGGAACACGCGGCGCAGTCGAGATTGGCTCGGTGGTTTTTCGGCAATCGAGGGTGTAATTGTTGTTGTCATGATGGTTTCCTCGCAGGCGTGATGCGTTTCCCCAGGCAGCCGATCGCCCTACCGGTGCGCGATCGATCGCCAGGGAAAGATTGTTCAGGGGGATGGTTACTTCCGGATGTACTCGGAAATCTCGATCAGGTTGAGATCGGGATCACGCAGGTACACCGAGCGAATGGGCCCCGGGGGAAACGCGGCAATGAACAACGAGACAAGCTGACGGACCGGTTTGATTGTTATTGTTTTCATGAGTGGACCTTCTTGTTGGGTGCTGAAGCATTTACGACACGACGTTGATCAAGTTCCCCGAGTGGTAGCCCTGCAGGTTGCCAAGGATGCCGTCGGCCAGCCGTTGCAGGCTGCTCTGGCTGGCCCAGGCCACATGGGGAGTGACGATCAGGTTGGCATGGCGGCTGTTGAGTAAGGGGTGGTCGGCCGGAGGTGGTTCCTGGCACAACACATCGAGCGCCGCGCCACCGAGGTGGCCGCTGTCCAGTGCATCGAGCACTGCGGCCTCATCTACCAACGGTCCGCGAGCGGTATTGATCAGCAAGGCGCCGGGTTTCATCTGTGCCAGTTCCGGGGCCCCGATCAGGTGTCGGGTATGCTCGGTCAGCGGACAGTGCAGAGAAATCACGTCGCTTTGCGCCAACACCGTTTCAAAGGCCTGGTAACCCTTGCGCACCGGGACCACGCCACGGTGTTCGGCAAAGAGCAACTGCATGCCCAGGGCGCTCGCCAGACGCGCCGTGGCCAGGCCGATACCGCCCCGGCCGACGATGCCCAGCACGCTGCCCTGAACATCCTGAATCGGCGTGCGATGCACGCAAAAATGCTGTGAGTCCGGCCAGTCCCGCAGCGCGGCAGCCTGATAGACGAACAACTGTCGACGCAGGGCGAAGATTGACGCGATCACCGACTCGGCGACGCTTTGCGCCGAGTAGGCCGGGACGTTACACACCGTCAGGGCAAAATCGCGGCAGGCCGCCAGATCGATGCAGTCGTAACCGGTGGCGGCAACGCAGATGAATCGCAGGTTCGGCAGTTGCTCAAGTTCGGCCCGGCCAATGCGTACCTTGTTGGTGATCACGGCATCGGCATCCCGGGCGGCGTCCACCACTTGGTCCGGCGTCGTGTCGGGGCGGTCCTGCCAGTCCGTGACCCAGGCCGGGCGAGCAATGCTCACGGGCAGGCTGTCGCTGTCGAGAAACACTACGTTCATGCTGCACGCTCCGGCAGGACGGGTTCGGAAATCTCGATCAGGTTCAGGTCCGGATCACGTACATACACCGAACGGATCGGCCCGGCTGCACCGGTGCGCAACACCGGGCCTTCGATGATTGGCCAGTCGGCACGGGCCAGGTGGGCAATCACTTGATCCAGGGGGAACGAGGCGATAAAGCACAGGTCCAGCGCTCCCGGCACCGGTAAGTGCGCCTTGGGTTCGAACTCGTGGCCACGCACGTGCAGGTTGATTTTCTGCTGACCGAAAGCGAACGCCTTGCGCCCACCGGCGAAGGTTTGTACCTGCATGCCCATGACCCGCACGTAAAAATCCTCGGCAGCCACAGGGTCGATGGTGGTCAGCACCAAATGGTCGAGATGATTGATCATGGGTGCAGCGCCTGGGTGCGGGCCGACGGCACCTGTTTTTCCAGGCTGGCGACATGGGCGGGTATCGGGTGCAGGTCCAGGCGTTTACCGGCCTTGAGGATCTGGCTGGGAATCTCGTGGCCGATCAGACCCGGCAACTGCGCGGCGACCGCCAGCACTCGATCCAGATCAACCCCGGTGTTGAAACCCATCAACTGCAGCATGTGCAACAGGTCTTCGGTGCACACATTGCCGCTGGCCCCCGGCGCATAAGGGCAACCGCCCAGGCCGCCAAGAGACGAATCGAAACGATCGACCCCGGCCTCGATGGCCGCCAGCGCATTGGCCAGGGCCATGCCGCGGGTATTGTGGAAATGCAGGGTCAGTTGCAGCGCCGGAAAACGCTCACGGACTGCCCGGGACAGCGCCTCGACCTGGCTCGGGTACGCCATGCCAGTGGTGTCGCACAGCGTCACGCCGCGAGCACCCAGGCCGGCAAAGCGCTCGACCCAGTGCAACACCTCCCCCACCGGCACATCGCCCTGCATCGGGCAACCGAACACCGTCGACAACGACACATTGATCGCCACCGGCCCCTGACCGATGACGCTGACCACTTCGCTGAGCTGGGCAAACGACTGCTCGCGGCTCATCCGCAGATTGGAACGGTTGTGCGGTTCGCTGACCGACATCACCAGGTTGGCTTCGTCGATGTTGCACGCCAGCGCCCGTTCGGCGCCGCGCACATTAGGCACCAGCACGGTGTATTCCCCCGCCGGGTTGCGCCGGATGCCCTGCATCACCGCCTCGGCGTCCCGCAGCGCAGTAATGGCCTTGGGCGATGTGAACGAGGTGACCTCGATCTTGGCGAAACCACATTGGCTGAGGGCGTCGATCATGGCGATCTTGTCGACGGTTTCGATAAAACGCGCTTCATTCTGGAAACCGTCACGGGTGGCGACCTCCTGCAAGAAAAGACGTTGCATGTTCATTCTCCGGTTCAAATGATGCCGCGTTGGCGCCAGTCGGCTTGCTGCGCAGCATCGATACCGAGCTCACCAAGAATCTCGGCGGTATGCTGGCCAAGGGTCGGCGCCGAGCGACTCACGCTGCCAGGCGTGGTGCCAAGCTTGGGGACGATGCCGGGCAAGGTCACGGGCGTGCCATCGTCCAACAGGCTGTCGAGCAACATGTCGCGCGCTCGGTAATGCGGGTCCTGGGCAATGTCGGCGGCGTTGTAAATCTTGCCGGCCGGAATGCGCGCCTCGGTCAGGATCGACAAGACTTCGTCGAGGCTCAGCCGCGCGGTCCATTCAGAGATGGCGGCATCGATGCGTTCAACCTGCAACACTCGGCCGTGGTTCTGCGCAAGATCGGGATCGGCCCCCAGATCACGGCGACCAATCACTTCCATCAGGCGCTGATAGATGCTGTCGCCATTGCCGGCGATCAAGGCAAAACCACCGTCACGGCAGCGATAGGCATTGGTCGGCGCGATCCCCGGCAAACTGCTGCCGGCGGGCTCTCGAACGACGTTGAACACCGAGTATTCGGGCAGCAAGCTTTCCATCATGTTGAACACCGACTCGTACAGCGCCACGTCGATCTGCTGGCCGTCTCCACCGTTTTGCTCGCGATGACGCAGGGCAAGCAAAATGCCGATCACACCGTGCAAGGCCGATAACGAGTCGCCAATGGAAACGCCCACCCTGACCGGCGTGCGCCCTGGCTCGCCGGAAAGATGCCGCAGCCCGCCCATCGCTTCACCGATCACGCCAAATCCGGGACGGTCACGGTAGGGCCCGGTCTGGCCGTAGCCGGAGACCCGGAGCATGATCAGTTTTGGATTCAGGGCGTGCAGCGTGTCCCAGCCGAGCTCCCAGCTTTCCAGGGTCCCTGGGCGAAAATTCTCGATCAGCACATCCGCGTCGGCCAGCAACTGGCGTACGACCTGCTGGGCTTCACTCTGGCGTAAATCGAGGGTTAGCGAGCGTTTGTTACGAGATTGCGCGGCCCACCAGACGGAAGTACCGTCGTGCAGCAAGCGCCATTTGCGCAATGGGTCACCGGTGACCGGCGGTTCGATCTTGATCACGTCGGCGCCAAATTCACCGAGCATTTTCGCCGCAAATGGCCCGGCAATCAGTTGACCGAGCTCCACGACCTTGACACCTTGCAGAGGTAACCTCATGACGTTTCCCGTTCTTGTTGAGTACTTGTGGCATGGATCATCGACACAAATTCGGCAGATGAAAATTTCATATTTCGCCACTACTCTTTCCAAAATGGAAAACCTTGGATCCCCTTGATGATTAATCCCCTGCATTTCGATCTGCTGTCCTTACGCCTGCTGATCTTCGCCGCCGAATCCGGCAACCTGACCCGTGCCGCCGAAAAGGCCAACATGACGGTCTCGGCGGCCAGCAAACGTCTGGCCGAGCTGGAGCGAACGACCCAGTGCCCACTGTTCGTGCGCTTGCCAAGGGGGCTCGAATTGACCGCGGCGGGACAAGGGATCGTTGAACACGCCAGAACGATTCTGGAAGGCGTGAACCGGATGGCGTGCGACGCCAGTGATTACGCGGTCGGTGTGCGCGGGCATGTGCGGTTGTTCGCCAACACGTCCGCCGTCGTCCAGTTCCTGCCGGATGACCTCGCGTCGTTCCTGCGGGCAAACCCGAACGTGCGTATCGGACTGGAAGAAGCACTCAGTGAACCGATTATTCAAGCCGTGGAAAACGGGCGTGCCGACATCGGCATTTTTGCCGATAACGTACCGGCTGAGGGTCTGTACAAACTGCCCTACCGTGATGACCGACTCGTGCTACTTGTGCCCGTCGGCCATGAACTGGCCAATGAACGCCGCGTTTCCTTTGCCGATACGCTTGGCTTTGATTATGTGGGGCTCAACCAAGGCAGCTCGTTGCTGCGCAGAATCACCGATGCCGCCGTCAGTGCGGGCAAGATCCTCAAAGTCCGGATCCAGGTCAGCAGCTTCGACGGCATCTGTCGCATGATCGAAGCAGGCTTGGGTATCGGGATTTTGCCGCTGTCATCCGTGCGTGCCGAACTGCTCGGTACCCGCCTGATGGCTGTCGACTTGAGTGATGACTGGGCTCATCGCACCTTGTTCGTAGGGGTTGCGAGTCAAACGCAACTTGCGCCGGAGGCGGCCAAGTTGTTTGAGTATCTGAGCAGCGTGCATGGCTGACCCTGTCGCTGGTTCAGCGCTGTTCTTTTCACACCAGCCGAATGAGCAGCATGACCAAAAGCACATTCAATACGGCCAGCGAACTCAGGCCCGCAAGCACACCGCCAGCCCCCCAGGTCTGTAAAAGGTAACCGCCCGCGAGAGGGGTCAAGGCCTGGCCGATGAGCGAAGGCCGAGCCATGCGCCCCATCAGCAAAACATAATGGGTGGGCGACATCAGGGCCAGCGGCAGTAGTCCTCGAACGATCGCCCGCAAACCATTACCCGCGCCGTAGATCACCAGCCCCAGCGCGGTCATTGCCGGCGCGATGGTCACCAACAGCAGACCGATTGCCACGAATACCACGGAGATCAACGTCGTCCAGATCGGGTGTCGCTTTCGCGAAAACACCTGTAGAACACGTGAACCTACCTGGCTCGGCCCCAGTAAAGCGCTCAGCCCGATGGCGGCTGCAAGCGAGTAGCCCTGCCCCTGCAACAATGAAATCAGCTGGACAGACATCGCCGTCATGATCACTGCACCCAGCGCAAAAATCAGCGTGAGCAGCAGGTAGATCCGCCGATCGATTGAGAGGCTTTCATCACTCATGGCATGGCTTTTTGCGAGTGGCTCCGCGCCCCGCGCCAGCACCCAGAGATAAAGCGGTGCCACGGCAATGACCAATAACACCCCATAAGCCACGCACGTCATGCGCCAGCCAACGTGCTCGATGACCAGCGCAACCGCAGGCCACGACAGTGTTGTCGCAAACCCTGAAATAAGCGTGATCCCGGTTATCGCACTGCCCGCCCGCTCCCCGTACAGAGAACCCAAAGCGGCGAATAGTGCTTCATACAGCCCCAGCGCCATACCGACGCCAATCACTGCCCAAGACAAAAGAAACATCGACAACGAGGTCGAACTGGCCATCAGAAACAACCCGATGGCGACGCCCAGGCCGCTACTGGCCAGGATGGGGCGGCCGCCGTAGCGGGCGATAAGCCGGCTGGTCAATGGCGCCAGCACCGCGGAAACCAGAATGCTCAGCGACAGCGCGCCATACACCCATTGGCTGGCCCAACCGGTCTCTCTCATGATCGGATCGGCCATGACGGCCATGAGGAAGAACGAACCTCCCCAGACCAGAACTTGCAGCATCCCCAATATAAAAATGCCGAATACGCCAGGCAGTCGCGTTTGATGGTTCAAGGCAATGTCATCAGTGGTGAGAAAAGGCGGATGGGCGGCTAGTGCACAGGGGCGGGGCACACGGGCTAACAGATAGGCCGTTGGCTCAAAGCATGTGTCCGGCCCAGATCTTGCGATTAACCAGATCAGCGGCAATCTCGATGAACGCATCACCGACAAATTTAGCGGCCGGACTGACACGCCTGTCGGCAGGAAAAACCTGAACCAGTTTGCGCATGGGAACGGGGTCGACCAAGGGTGCGGCACTGAGCACGCCAGCTTCGATTTGCGCGTAAATCGATGCCAAAGGCAAAGCGGTCAAACCGAAGCCATTGCAGACCAAGGCAATCATCGCGCCGAAGGAGTCGGCTTCAACGCTGGTCTTGAGCTTGATCCCGACTTCACGCGCACAATCATCCAGAATCACGCGAAGGCTATGTCGAGCGCTTGGCAATACCAATTGCTGCTCAGCCAAAGACTCGAATGACACCGGCGTATCAAGACGCAAGTTGGCGCTGGCGGGGCCGACCAACAGCAGATTTTCCATCATCACCGGCACGATACGCAGCGTATGCAGGGGTTGGGGATCGTAAGAAATCGCCAGTTCCAATTCGCCACGCTGAACCCAATCCAGCAGATATCCGCTGAAGGCCGAGGAAAACCTGACAGCAAGATTCGGATGCGCTTCTTTGATCTTGCGCACCAGTGGGACGGTGACAATTTCCGCTACCGTCGGCGTTGTACCGATGACGACCGTTCCCCGAAAGGAAGTCTTCCCGCCCACTACCGAACTTCGAATGGACTCCATTTCTTCCATGATTCGGGTGGCATGCGCCAGCACTTCGCGGCCGGCATCGGTAATCTCCATGCCTCGCCCATGTCGATCAAACAGGTAGGTGCCAAGCTCTTTTTCCAACAATCGAATTTGTCGGCTAAGTGCCGGTTGTGCGATGTGTAGCCGGTCGGAGGCCTTACTGAGACTGCCCAGCTCGGCCACATGAATCAGGGTTTTGAGTTGAACGACATCCATTACCAGGCCAGTCAGCATCGGGCTCGGCGCGATATGCGTCGAAAGTGCTGTGAGTGTAATCGCATTTGCGCACCTTGGAATGCCCCGCAAACCGCGCGTCGCGAGGCCTGAAGACTTTCGCGCCGGCTGTAGGCCCCGGCCCGCCGGGGCTGCACGCCAAGCTATAGAATTTAGGTATATCAGTTAGGCCCGCCTGACGGCTTATTACCCTCCTGACTCTGCGGTAGCGTGCAATCAACGTCGGCGCCAAAGAGCGCTCGACTCACTACAAGAATAAGATTCGAGGGCTCGCGCCATGATGTTCAATGCTTCGTCTTACCTGACCTGTCCGATGTTCCCGGGCCACGTACAACTTGCCACGCTCGTGCATCCTCCCTCCCCCTCCCCTTCAGAAAACCCGGCCGTGATCGGGTTCACACCTCTTCGTTAAGCCCAACAACCCATCGAGCCATTCACGTCGGACACGCATCAGCGTGCTCCTCGTGTCGCCTCGCCTTGAAGAAAGGGTGAATAACATGTCCGCATCAATCACAGACGCCAAAGACCACGTGGCCGAAGTCGCTCCGATGGGAGCGCCGAACCGAGTCAAAGCCATCATGGGTGCCTGTTCGGGCAATCTGGTGGAGTGGTACGACTTTTTCATTTACGCCTACACCGCCATCTACTTTGCCGCTTCGTTTTTCCCCAAGGGGGACACTACTAGCCAGCTACTGGCGACCGCAGGCGTCTTCGCCGTCGGCTTTTTCATGCGCCCGCTCGGCGGCTGGATATTCGGCTGGATCGCTGACACTCGCGGCCGCAAGGTCTCGATGATTATCTCGGTGTTCATGATGTGCGCCGGCTCGCTGCTGATCGCCGTCATGCCCACCTACGCAACCATAGGGGTCGCGGCACCGATTCTGCTCGTGGTTGCCAGGCTGATTCAGGGCCTGTCCGTCGGTGCGGAATACGGCACCGGCGCAACCTACATCAGCGAAATCGCGACACCGGGCCGTCGCTGTTTCTATGGATCGTTTCAGTACTTCACCATCATTGCCGGTCAACTGTTGGCTTTGATGACCGTGGTCATTCTCCAGCAAACCCTGACGGGTGATGAGTTGCGCGAATGGGGCTGGAGGATTCCGTTCTTCATCGGCGCCTTGAGTTCGATCGTGGTGGTGTATCTGCGGCGCGCCATGCATGAAACCGCCACCAAGAAAGACATGAACCGCAAAGACGCCGGCTCTCTGCGCGGTATGTTCAAACACAAGCGGGCCGTTGCCCTGGTGGTGGCGTTCACCATCGGCGGTTCGCTGTATTTCTATACCTTCACCACCTACATGCAGAAGTTTCTGGTGATCTCCGCCGGTTTCAGCCCGGAAACGGTCAGCTTCATCATGACGGCGGCCCTGGTCGGCTTCATGCTCTGCCAGCCACTGTTTGGCTTGCTCGCTGACCGTATCGGGATCAAGACGCACATGCTGATGTTTTCCGGGTTGGCCATGGTGCTGGTGATCCCCCTGCTCTACTCGCTGCAGTCGGTCAGCAACCCGTTTACGGCATTCCTGCTGGTGTTTGGCGGCCTGGTCATTGCGTCGCTCTACACCCCGGTTGCCGGTATTGTCAAAGCTGAACTGTTCCCGCCTGCGGTGCGTGCGCTGGGCGTGGGCTTTCCGTACGCCGTCGGCAACGCGGCATTCGGTGGCACTGCCGAGTACGTGGCCTTGTCACTCCGATCACAAGGCATCGAGGAGTACTTTTTCTTCTACGTCGCGGCGGTAGTGACCATCACCTTCATCGCTGCGATGTTGATGCCGAACCTGTCTCGCTATGGGTACATCAGCGGTTCCGGTGAGATCGAAGAGCGCACCGGGCTCAAGGGTTGTTCAAAACCGAGCGCTGCCAGAGTCTGACCATTACAACGGCACGATTAAGAAGGGCCCGTTGGGCCCTTTTTGCATCATTGCGCAGTGCTTTTCTGAAAGTCGGCGATTTGCAGCCACATCACAATCGGGTTGGAGTACATCGGGAAGTGCCCGCACGTAGGAATTTGCGCCAACCGCACACCTTCGGCCTGAATATGCGGCAGATAGGACAGTGACGCGTTCTGCTCGCCGTACATGAACATGCGCGGGCATTTCAATCCGAGGAACTTGCCCATCAAGTCGGCGTTATCGGAGAGATCGACCATCGACTGGAATATCCCTCGCACCGCACCGGCACGCACCTTGTGCTTCAAACTCGCGGCATAGAGAGCACTGGCATAGGCTGGCGCATGCCGCGTGCGCTCTATGAAGGCGGCAAAAAATGCTTCGCCATCCGCGGCAGGATAGTCGACCACCTAACGACTGAGGAAGCAGTCTTCCGGGGCGATATTGCCCTCGATATCGACGAAGCTGAGCACTCTGTTCGGGAACTGATAAGCGAGCACCAATGCGGTCAGTCCGCCCATGGAGTGACCGACCAAATGAAAGCGCTCAATGCCAAAGTGCTCGAGCACCTGCAGTGCCGTCCTCATCAAAAATTCAATGGAGATTTTGGAAAGGTCACTGCACTGGCTTTCCCCGCAACCTGGCGCATCGTAGGCGACGAAAGGATGCCCGGCGAATGCGGCTCGCTGCACGATGTCGGCATAGTCTTCCTGGTCGAGCCAAAACCATGCAAGAACACGATGGGCGCCAGGGTTCCAGCGCGGTGAATGGCGGGATGTCCAGTTGGACACCCTCCACTATTAGAGGGAGTTGCGTTTGAATGAAGGGCTCTTGCGAGGACACGAGGGTGACTCCTTGAACGAATGGATTGCCGCATGGCGCACAATTTCAAGGGTATCGCGCCTACTGTAAATGACTGATTGGGGAGCGCTTTGATACGTCAAACCTATCAGGACTGGGTTCGAAACCGAGCGACCAACTCTTCCACCAGCGGATTGGCCCTGTCCGTATTCCAGGCCACGGCGGTAGTCACGACATTCAGTGGTTTGCTCAGCGGTCGTAACACCACATTATCGGGTGCGAGTTTTTTCAGTGAGGCTGGGACCAGGGCGATGCCTTGCCCATAGCTGACAAACGCGATTTGGGAAGCCACAGAGCGCACTTCATGCAGCACTCGAGGGGAAAAGCCGCTTGCCCGACAGGTCGCGATCAGGTTGTCGAAGTAGACCGGGCTGACCTTTCGGGAAAACATCACCAAGGACTCGTTGGACAAACTGGACAGGCTGATTCGCTTGCGCGAAGCCAGCGGATGATCAATGGGCAAGGCCACGACCAGCCGATCCTCGGTTAACGGTAACGACTTGATCGAGGTCCCGAGGTCACCGTCCAGCCGGGCGAAAGCCAGGTCGATGTCTCCGGCCTCTAGCGCAGGAACCGCTTCGACGCTGTCGATCTCCCGTACAGAAACAGTGAGATGCGGGTAATCGCTCTTCAGTTGCTCGATCAAGCGCGGCAACACATCAAACATGGCCGTGGAAATTGCGCCAATGGTCAACATCCCTGACTGCCCCGCCACCGCCTCTTCCACCGCCAGCTCCAGGCGCTCCAGTTGCTCGGCGAATTTGCGCACCGCTGGCAGGATCGCCGCACCGACTGGGGTCAGTTTCGCCCCGCGTCGCGAACGGTCGAACAGTTTGACCTTGAGCGCCTGCTCCAGCACCTGGATCTGCTCGCTCAGGGGTGGCTGGGACATTCCCAGGCGCTTGGCGGCGCGACCAAAATTCTGTTCTTCGGCGACCGCCAGGAACAACCAGAGGTGACGAATCAGGCGGAAATTGATCATGATCATTCCATAGGTTTAACGTATCTAATGTTTCTGTGATTAGTAATATACCTATCAAACTGCCTCGTTGACACTGGGCGCCTCCGTCACCACAGGGGCTCTCCCATGACTAACAAGAGTTTGCTGGATCGCTTGGAGGCGTTGGACACCAACACGGTGTCCGATGCGCTCGATTTCCTCGGCCTGCCGGGTGCCACCGTGGGGCTGCGCCCGCTGTGGAACTGCCCGAAAATCGTCGGCCGCGCCAGTACGGTCCTGCTCGCCCCAAAATTCGACAGCGCACCCACGGTGCACCTGATCACGCCAGTGATTGAACAGATTGCCAGCAACGATCGTGTGTTGGTGATCGCCGGCGGTATCGAAGGTATTTCCTGCTGGGGCGATATCCTCGCCAACGCCGCGACCGGCAAGCAGGTACGCGGCACAGTGATCGACGGTTTCAGCCGCGACATCGACGGTAGCGAAGCGATTGGCTACCCGGTCTACGGCCGCGGCGTGACGATGATCAGCGCGCGCAATCGGGTAGTGCAGATCGATGCAGGCGTAACGATCGCCGTGGCCGGTGTCGACGTCCGTGAGGATGACTATTTGATCGCCGATACCTGCGGGACGGTGTTTATACCCCAGGCTGAAATCGAGAAGGTACTCGACCTCGGCGAGCGGATCGCCCGCCGTCAGGACGGCATGGTGGAAGCTGTTCGCAGCGGTCGCTCGGTGGCCGAGGTGATGCATGACACCCAGTTCGAAGCGATCCGCGTGGAGCACGCCTGATGAATCTTGAAGACAAAGCTCTTGAAAACAAAGCACTGGTCGCCTTGTTTGAAGGTCTGGACACCTCTGGTGTGTCCGATGCAATGGACAAACTCGGGCTGCCCGGCCAATGCCTCGGCGTGGCGCCACTGGACAATTACAGCCAGGTCGTCGTCGGACCTGCGTTCACCGTGCAGTACGTCTCGGCCAGCGTTCCTCCTGGCACCGTGGGTGATTTCATCGAAGACGTAGCGCCGGGCGACGTGGTGGTTATCGACAACGGCGGCCGCACCGACTGCACCGTATGGGGCGACATCATGACCCAATACGCCGGCACTCGGCAGATCGCCGCCACCGTCATCGATGGCGTATGCAGGGATGTCAACAAAGCACTGGGCGACGGTTACCCGATCTTCAGCAAGGGCCGCTTCATGCGCACCGGCAAAGACCGCGTGCAAGTTCAATCGGTCAACCAGCCGGTGTCCATCGGCACGGCGCGGGTCTGCTCCCGCGACATCGTCGTCGCCGACGCCAACGGTGTGGTGATCGTCCCACGAGCCCGCGCCCGTGAAGTCGCGACGGTTGCCCGTCAGATCGAATCGGTCGAAGCCGACATTCGCGCCCGGATCGCTCAAGGCAAATCCCTAAAAGAAGCCCGGGCCGCATTGGGCTACCACAGCCTGCAGAGGAAAGTCTGATGAGCCAGTCCACACTCCCACTCCCCCTAAACTTCCCAGAGCGGGCAAAAGTACTTGGCAGCTCGACATTGTATGAGGCTTCCCATCTGCCTTGCGCCGTCGACAGTGCCATCCGCCCGATGTGGGACGGTGCATTTATCGCTGGCCCCGCTTACCCCCTGGAGTGCGCGCCGGGCGACAATTTGGCTCTGCACCTGGCCATGGAGCGTGTGCCGCGTGGCAGCGTGCTGGTCGTGGGTACGGGAAGCTTCATTGCCGGTTACTGGGGCGAGGTGCTCACCGTGGCGGCCGAAGCGGCGGGCGTCGTCGGCCTGGTCATCGATGGCGGCGTACGCGATATCGCCGCCATGAAGAAACGTCAGTTCCCGGTATTTGCCCGTGGCATCTCGGTAAAAGGCACCGTCAAGGCCAGTGCACCCTCGGTGGGTCAACCATTCAATTTCAACGGTGCTTTCGTGGCCCCGGGCGATCTGGTGGTGGCCGACGACGACGGTGTGATCATCATTCCCAAAGCCGATGCGGCACGTACCCTGGCCGAAGGCGAAGCACGCGCGAACAAAGAAGCGCAGATGATGCAGGCGTTGACCGAAGGCCGCTCGACCCTGGAACTGATGAACCTGACTGAGTGGAGAACCCGCGCATGAGCACCGATATCCAACGGCTCAACCAGCACCTGGCCAGCGCGCAGCCTTCCGCGACCTACCGAATCATGGACCGTGTGGCTGAACGCCGGGCGCAAGGCGCGAAGATTATTTCGCTGTGCGCAGGCGAGCCTGATTTCGATACCCCCAAACATGTACGTGAGGCTGCAATTCACGCCATTGAGCATGGCCACACCCGCTACACCCAGGTCGCCGGCGTACGTTCACTGCGAGAAGCGGTGGCCGCCAAGTTCCGCCGTGAGAACGGCCTGGACGTTACCTGGCAAGACACCCTTGTCTGCAACGGTGGCAAGCAGGTGATCTACAACGCCCTGGCCGCGACCCTCAATGAAGGTAACGAAGTCATCGTGCCGGCGCCGTACTGGGTCAGTTACCCGGAGATGGTTCAATTGTGCGGTGGTGAAGCCCGAATCGTTACCTGCGATGCCGACACCGGTTTCAAGCTGACGCCCTCGGCGCTGGCCGCAGCGATCACCCCACAGACCCGATGGTTGATCCTCAACTCGCCGTCCAACCCGACGGGGGCGGTGTACAGCCGGGATGAGCTTCACGCCTTGGCGCAGGTGTTGTTGGCACATCCTCATGTGTTGATTCTGGCCGATGACATCTACGAGCATCTGATTTTCGACGATCAAGCGTTCTACACCCTGGCCCAGATTGAACCACGACTGGCACCGCGCACCCTGACCATGAACGGGGTGTCCAAGGCCTATGCCATGACCGGCTGGCGCATCGGTTTTGCCACAGGGCCGCGCTGGTTGCTGGACGCCATGGAGAAGCTGCAAGGTCAGCAAACCTCTGGCGCCAGTTCGATTTCGCAGCAAGCCGCACTCGCCGCGCTGGAGGGGCCCAAGGACTTCATCCGCGAAAGCCGCGCCGCGTTCCAGGGGCGTCGCAATTTGATGGTGGAGCTTTTGAACACCACACCGGGTCTTGAATGCGTCAGCCCTGCGGGGGCGTTTTACGCGTTTGCCTCCTGTGCCGGGCTGATCGGTCGTACCTCGCCTGGAGGTCGAGTGCTCCAAACTGACGAAGATGTTGCCCACGCGCTGCTCGACGAAGCGAATGTGGCCGTGGTGCATGGCAGCGCTTTTGGCCTTGGCCCCTACATTCGCATTGCCTACGCCCTGGATGACGTTTCATTGCGCAAGGCCTGCGAGGCCATCCGCTCGTTCTGTACCAGCCTGCGTTAATCCGTCGCTGAAAAATCAACCCGGCCAAGGCCGGGTTTTGCTGTTTATTAGCGGCGTTAACTCGATGCTTCTGGTAAATAATGGAACACTTTTTTTCAACCGAGCCTGAGCCATGATCACGTTCAAGCAACTGGAAGCCATCTACTGGATTGTGGAACTGGGTAGCTTCGAATCCGCAGCCATGAAACTGAACATGTCCCAGTCGGCCATCTCCAAGCGTATTCAGGAGCTGGAAGATGCCTTCGACATGCCGATTTTTGATCGATCCAAACGCAGTGCGCGTCTGACGGAAAAAGGCACGGAGTTGTTCGAGCAGGCCACGGAGATTCTGCGCCAACGCGATTACCTGCTTGAACGCATAAGCTCCAAGGAAGTGCTGGTCAGGCGCTTTCGCATCGGCGTCACCGAGCTGACCGCCATGACTTGGCTGCCGGCGCTGGTCGAGGGTATTCGCAGTGCTTATCCCAAAGTGGTACTCGAACCCTCGGTCGAGCTCAGCACCGAACTGGTGGCTAAACTGGAGAACGATCAGCTCGACCTGATCATCGTTCCCGACATCTTTGCCGATGCGCGTTTCGTCAGCACCCCGCTGAGTTCGGTGGAGAACGCCTGGATGTGCGCACCCTCGCTGCATCAGGGTAACGAGATCATGAACATGCAGGCCATTTCCTCGTACACCGTCCTGACTCAGGGCGGCGGCTCCGGCACCGGGTTGATCTATGAGCGCTGGTTTGCCCAGAATGACGTCCGGGTCAACCGTACGATCAAAAGCAACTACCTGATCGCCCAGTTGGGCCTGACCCTGTCCGGTGTCGGTATCAGCTACCTGCCTCGCCAGTGTCTCTCGCCGTTGGTGGACCAGGGCCGGCTGCTGGTCATCGAAACCGAGCCTGCGCTGCCTCCCATCCACTACATCGCAGTGCACCGCGCCGATCGTCTTCAGGGCCTCAGTGTCGAAGTTGCACGTCTGGCGGCAGATTGCTGTGATTTCAGCCGCATGGTGATCTAGCTCTTGAAACAAGAAAAAAAGCGATGCTTTTGCATAGATAAATATCGCTAATAGTGCCGTGCGACCTTTCTTACTATGAACGCATAGCCCACAAGGGTTCAGTCGTTCATGGAGGTCGCTATGTCATTGCCCGGTTCACGCATCTACCCTTCTCCGCCCCAGGCGCCACGCTCGCTGCTGGACGCTTTTCAGAGCGTCGTCACGCCGCATATCAGTGATAACCTCGGGCGTCACATCGGTGCCCGGGGGCTGACGCGCTATAACCACACCGGCAAACTGGTGGGCACCGCCCTGACGGTGAAGACTCGCCCCGGCGACAACCTTTACATCTACAAGGCCCTGACGCTGATCGAACCGGGGCATGTGTTGGTGATCGACGCCCAGGGTGACGCGACCAACGCGGTCATCGGTGAGCTGATCAAGCTCTATGCCCAGCAACGCGGCTGTGTCGGCTTCGTCGTCGACGGCGCCATCCGCGATGTCGCCAGTTTTGAAGCCACACCGTGTTATGCCCGCAGCGTGGTGCATTGCGGCCCCTACAAAAGCGGCCCAGGGGAAATCAACGTCCCGGTGTCAATCGGCGGGATGATCATCAATCCGGGCGACATCATTGTCGGTGACGAGGATGGGCTGGTTGCCTTCTCGCCCGACCATGCCGAGCAGGTGTTGGTCAAGGCGCGAGAGCATGACGCACATGAACAGCAGGTCAAAGCCGAAATCGCCACTGGCGCCATCGATCAGTCATGGCTGGACAAGGTGTTGGAAAAGGCTGGCCTGGCGAACTGAAAAACACTGCGTAATCGCCTTGCTGCAGGGACCTCGCAACGCCATCCAACCGGGCATCCAGCCCGGTTTTTTTATGCCTGCGTCTCAAACCTTTTCATCAATAAAAGTGATCTGTTGAGAGGAGTATTTGTCGCTTTTTTTGCAGATTCACAATCATTACTTTGGCCGGACAACACCAACAGAAAAATAAGGTCCGCCCCATGTCTATGCCTGAAGTCATAAAACCCGCCGTGCGCAGCAATTACCGCTGGGTGGTCGCGGCCCTGATCTTTCTGATTTACACCATTGCTGCCGCCGACCGGGCCAACCTGGGTGTCGCTCTACCGTTTATTCGTAAAGAGTTCGAAATGAGTAATGCCGAGGCCGGAGGCTTGATGAGCCTGTTTCTGCTGGCCTATGCCTTGGTACAGATTCCTTCCGGCTTTGCCTTCGGCCGTTTCGGTGTCAGCCGGATCTTGCCCGGCGCCATGGTGCTGACCTCAATGCTGACGGGCCTGGTGGGTACAGCCAGTTCGTTGCTGGCACTTAAACTGTATCGCCTGGGCCTTGGCGTTGCTGAAGGTCCACTGCCGATCAGCATGACCACGACCATCAACAACTGGTTTCCTGCACGGGAAAAAGGCACCGCGTCAGGGATCTTTCTGTCCGCCGTCAAGTTCGGACCGGTGATCGTGCCCCCACTGTGTGCCGTGATCATTTCGGTATGGGGCTGGCGAGAAATCTTCTACTTTTTCGCCGTACCCGGCATCGCACTGGCAGTCGTCTGGTATTTCATGGTCACCGACCATCCCTCCCGTAGCCGGTTCGTCAACGCAGCCGAGCTCAACTACATCATCGAAGAAGCCGGCAGCACTGAAGCGACTCAACAAACCCGTCCCCAGCAGACTCCTGCCTGGGTGAGCAAACTCGATCGAGTCATACGTGCCCGCCATGAAACGCCTCTGGAGACCAACCGGCAGGTGTTCAAGTCCTGGAACATTTGGGGCTGCGCCACCAGCTATTGCTTCCAACTGGGCGTATCGAGCGTACTGTTGGCCTGGATTCCAACCTACCTGATGACCGTCAAACAGTTCTCGATCATGAACATGGGGCTGGTGTCGGCTGCGCCATGGGTGGGCGCCGTACTCGGCAACCTGCTGGGTGGTTTCTGCTCGGATCGACTGATGGGCGGGCGGCGCAAACCCGGCATGCTGCTGTCTGCGCTGGGTACGTCACTGATGATGTACCTGCTGATCAACTCGCCTGCCGAACCGATTCCCTACGGTTTGCTGCTGTTGTTGACCGGTGCCGTTCTCAGCCTGGGTTTCTCTTCCTACATGGTTTACCCGATGGGGCTGACCACCAAAAAAACGTTCCCCATCTCCAACGCCGTTGTGAACATGGTCGGTCAACTGGGCGCGGCGGCGACGCCGTTCATTACTGGGTTGCTGCTGGATAACTATGGCTGGAACTATGTGTTTGCCTGGCTGGCGATCGGATCGTTCATGAGTTTCATCCTCTTGCTGACCATTTCCGAGCCAAGAGCGAGATTGAGCACCCCTGGTTGAAGCGCATTCCGAACAAAACCGGGCCGCTTGTTTGAGCGGCTTCTGTCTGAACGATTCTGTCATCACTGCGAGGTGTTACACATGTCCCCCCAAGACAAAGAATTGGTTGCCCTGTTTGAAGGCCTGGATACGCCGGGTGTTTCCGATGCCCTGGATAAACTGGGTCTGCCTGGCCAGTGCCTGGGCGTCATGCCCCTGGACAACTATCGGCAAGTGGTGGTCGGGCCGGCCTACACCGTGCGCTACGTCACCGCCAGTTACCCGCCGGGAACGGTCGGCGATTTCATTGATGATGTGGCAGAAGGCGACGTGGTGGTGATCGACAACGACGGGCGCACCGATTGCACCGTTTGGGGCGACATCATGACCCAATATGCCGGAAGCAAACGGATTGCCGCGACGGTTATCGATGGCGTCTGCCGGGATGTCAGCAAGGCACTCGGAGACGGCTACCCACTGTTCAGCAAAGGCCGGTTCATGCGTACCGGGAAGGACCGGGTCGAAGTAGCGTCCGTCAATCAGCCGGTGTCCATCGGCCAGGCCCGCGTGTGCGCCAGGGACATCGTGATCGCCGATGCCAACGGCGTGGTGATCGTGCCCCGGGATCGAGCCCATGAAGTGGCATCCTGCGCCCGCTCAATCGAAGAGGTGGAATCGCGTATTCGTGCCTTGATCGCTGAAGGCAAATCCCTCAAGGAAGCCAGGACAGCGCTGGGTTACCACACCCTGCAACGCAAGTCCTGACCCTCGCCTGACAACCCCTTCCCTTTTTGCCCTCACAGCCTGCCCACGACAGCGCAATGTGAGGGCTTTTTTTTGCTTGTGCGTCCAGAGTCTTGGCGAACGACAAAGGGTGAGCAGCCACGTCTGTGAATGCTAACCCTTTGATCTTGAAGATTTGCCGATAACAGGTCAGACCGTCAGCGGTTTTCCTCCTGTGTCACCCTGAACATCCAGCACAGCCGCATGACGCTCAGCCTCGCCCTCACTCATCAACTCGCCCTCCCATTTCGCCACGACCGCCGTGGCGATGGAGTTACCCACTGCGTTGGTGGCCGAGCGGCCCATGTCGAGGAAGGTGTCGATCCCCAGAATCAGCAACAGACCGGCTTCGGGGATATCGAACTGGGTCAGGGTCGCGGCAATCACCACCAGCGAAGCGCGCGGCACGCCGGCCATACCTTTGGAGGTCAGCATCAACGTCAACAACATGGTGATCTGCGTGCCGATCGACATCTCGATGCCATAAGCCTGAGCGATGAACAGCACGGCAAACGTGCAGTACATCATCGAGCCGTCGAGGTTGAAGGAGTAACCCATGGGCATGACGAAACTGGAGATCCTGCGCCTGACCCCGAAACGATCCAGTGCATGAAGAATCTTCGGGTAAGCCGACTCGGAACTGGCCGTGGCGAAAGACAAGAGGAAAGCCTCCCTGATCAGCACCACCAGTTTGAATACACGCCGCCCCAGGAACATCCAACCGGCAAAGATCAGCATCGCCCAGAGCACGATCAGCCCGAAATAGAAGTCGCGCATGAACACCGCAAATTTCACCAGAATATAGAGCCCGTTGACCGCCACGGTCGCGGCCATGGCCGCCATCACCGCCAGCGGCGCGAGTTTCATCACATAACCGGTGACTTTCAACATCGCCTGGGACAGCTCCTCGATGACATTGATCAGCCCCTGGGCCTTCTTGCCCAGAGAAGCCAACGCCACGCCGAAAAACAGCGAGAACACCACGATCTGCAGAATTTCGTTCGTGGCCATGGCCTCGGCGAAAGACCTGGGCACCAAATGCGTGGCGAAATCCTTGAGGGTGAACACCGACGTTTGCAGGTTGGTCGCACTGGTCACCTCTGGCAATGGCAAGCCCAGGTTGTGCCCCGGTTGCAGCACGTTGGCCATGACCAACCCCACCGCCAGTGAAATCAACGACGCGGTGACGAACCAGCCCAGCGCCTTGCAAAAGACCCGGCCCACAGCGCTTGCGTCGCCCATGTGGGCGATGCCCACCACCAACGTCGAAAACACCAAAGGGCCGATGAGCATTTTGATCAGGCGTAGAAAAATGTCGGAGATGATCGAGATGTAACCGGCGACTCGGGTCGCCGCCGCTTTGTCCGGGAAGTTCAGGAAAATCATGTAGCCGATAAGGATCCCCAGCAGCATGGCGATCAGAATGCCTGCCGCAGCCGGTAGCCTGTTTTTCATAACGCACCTGTTGTCGTATTTTCTGGAAAGTAGCTTGGGCAAACGCCGCGTAATCACGCGATAGCGTTGAAAAGCGCAAGGGCCGCCGCAGTGCTACGGAATGAAAAAGGCAAGTGCAAAGTGCCTGTATCGGCAGGCCGAGGATGGATGCGGGCGGAACAGGTCATGGACAGAGGACAGGACGGGGCAAGCCAACTGCAGGAGGCTGTCATACATAGGTGCAACCCTCGGATCTTATAGTTGTGGTTGCGTCGGTTACGCACTGTAACGACGTAGCCGGAAAACTACGCTAGTCCTCCTCCCCCAATAAGAGCCGATCGCGCTCTACCAGATATGCCCAAATGCTATGGCGGCGCGCTCAATCTCAGCGTTTTCGCGAATAGCAATTTCTCGGTTTCCCCCTTCCCATAATTCGCGGTTATCGCCGTTCACTGCTGCGCCACGCATTCACCGCCCAGCTATACAAAACGGGCATATCTCAAAGACAAAAACGGTAGTCGTTGTTCTCCTTCAGCGCTCCCAGAATGTGTGAAAACACAAAAGCAGCACTGCTTGGGAGATAGGCATGTCAACAGAAGCTGAACACACCGTGGGACAGGATTGGCAGGAGGACGTGTTTCGCGTACTCAAGGCCCACGACGTCAAACACGTGGTCTTCGTACCGGATGCAGGTCACTCGGCGGCGATCCGTATGTCGTATGCAGACCCGGACATCAAGGCCGTTGTCCTCACCACCGAAGAAGAAGGCATCGGCTACCTCGCCGGCGCCTGGCTGGGCGGTGAGCGCGGCGCCCTCTTGATGCAGTCCAGCGGCGTCGGTAACTGCATCAACACCCTGGCACTTCAAGTCTGTGCCGGCTTCCCACTGCTGATGGTGGTCACCATGCGCGGTGACTGGGCCGAGTTCAACGCGTGGCAGAACCCGATGGGTCAGGCCACAGAAGCCTCCCTGAATCTGATGAAAGTGATGACCTGGCGTGCGGACGTCCCTACAGATGTCGCACCGCTGCTGCACGGCGCCGCGACCATGGCCTTCAACGGTGATTCGTCCACTGCCCTGCTGCTCGGTCAGCGTCTGATTGGAGAAAAGAAATGGGTCAAGTAAGCGCAAACCACACCCTGTGCCGCCGCGAAGTGGTCAAGGCCTTGCTGGCCGACCGCAAAGACGTGCTGGTCGTGACCGGCCTGGGTTCAGCGTCCTATGACGTTATGGCTGCCGGTGACAACGATCTGAATTATTACCTCTGGGCCGCCATGGGCAGCGCCATCACCGTCGGGCTGGGTCTCGCCAACGCGCAGCCGAACAAGTCCGTCGTGGTGGTCACCGGTGACGGTGAGTTGCTCATGGGCTTCGGCGCACTGGCCACGGTAGCACTGCAAAAGCCCGCCAACCTGACCATCGCCGTGCTGGATAACGGTCACTTTGGCGAAACCGGCATGCAAGTCAGTCATGCAGGGTTCGGTATTTCCCTGGACCAGGTGGCGAAGACCTGCGGCTTCAGCTGGACCGATGAAATCCGCGACATGGAAGGCGTGCATGACCTGCGCGAGCGCTTTGCGACCCGCGACGGCGTCAAGCTCGCGACGATCAAGATCAAAGCAGAAAACCCGCCACGGGTGCTGCCTCCGCGCGATGGTCATTACATCAAGAATCGCTTTCGTGCGGCCTTGGGTTTCAACCCGATCTGATTGCTCTTTGCCCGGACCCGGTCACGCAGGGCAGATGCCGTGCGTGACACGCTGAGGAGAATAATAATGACCGACCGCAACTCTGAAGAACTCAATGCCATCCGCGAGGGCGTACGCGCTCTGTGCGCTGAATTCGATGCCGCTTACTGGCGCAAAATCGACGAAGAAAAAGGTTTTCCGGAAACCTTCGTCAAGGCCCTGACCGACGCTGGTTGGCTGGCTGCGATGATTCCTGTCGAATATGGCGGCTCCGGCCTTGGGCTGGCCGAGGCGTCGGTAATCCTGGAAGAAGTGAATCGCTGCGGCGGCAACTCCGGCACCGTTCACGGACAGATGTACAACATGTTCACCCTGCTGCGTAACGGCAGTGAGGCGCAGAAAAGCTATTACCTGCCGAAACTGGCCAGCGGTGAATTGCGCCTGCAATCGATGGCAGTGACCGAGCCTACCACCGGCACCGACACCACCAAGATCAAGACCACCGCCGTGCGCAAAGGCGACAAATACGTGATCAACGGGCAGAAGGTATGGATTTCGCGCGTCCAGCATTCCGACCTGATGATCCTGCTGGCGCGGACCACACCGTTGGCCGACGTGAAGAAAAAATCCGAAGGCATGTCAATCTTCCTTGTGGACCTACGTGAGGCCATCGGCAACGGCCTGACCGTGCAGCCGATCGCGAACATGGTCAACCACGAGACCAACGAGTTGTTCTTCGACAACCTGGAAATTCCCGCTGACAGTTTGATCGGCGAGGAAGGCAAAGGCTTTCGGTACATCCTCGACGGCCTGAATGCCGAACGCACTCTGATCGCCGCCGAATGCATCGGCGACGGTCGCTGGTTTATCGAAAAGGCCAGCGCTTATGCCCGCGACCGTGTGGTGTTTGGTCGTCCGATCGGGCAAAACCAGGGCGTGCAGTTCCCCATCGCTGAAGCGCACATCGAGATCGAAGCCGCCGACTTGATGCGCTGGCGCGCCTGCGAGGAATACGACAGCGGCATCAACGCCGGGGCGAGCGCCAACATGGCCAAGTACCTGGCGGCGAAAGCCTCCTGGGAAGCCGCCAACGCTTGCTTGCAGACCCACGGCGGATTCGGCTTTGCCTGCGAATACGACGTCGAGCGCAAATTCCGTGAAACCCGTCTGTATCAGGTAGCGCCCATCTCCACCAACCTGATCCTGTCGTACGTCGCCGAACACCTGCTCGAGCTGCCGCGCTCTTTCTAAAAACAAGAGAGAAAAAATCATGAGCCAGCCCAACGGCCTCCGTCCGCTCGATGGCATTACCGTCGTCAGCCTGGAGCATGCCATTGCAGCGCCCTTCTGCACCCGACAACTGGCCGACCTTGGCGCCCGCGTGATCAAGGTCGAGCGTCCCGGTACAGGTGACTTCGCCAGAGGTTATGACCAACGCGTCAACGGTCTGGCCTCGCACTTCGTCTGGACCAATCGCTCGAAAGAAAGCCTGACCCTCGACTTGAAGCAGGATTCGGCCACCGAGGTGCTGGACAGTTTGCTGTCCAGCACCGATGTGCTCGTGCAGAACCTGGCACCCGGTGCCGCAGCTCGAATGGGGCTGTCATTTGAGGTCTTGCATCAGCGTTTTCCGCGCCTGATTGTCTGTGACATTTCAGGCTATGGCGCCGGTGGCCCCTATGAAAAGAAAAAAGCCTACGACCTGTTGATCCAGAGCGAAGGCGGATTTCTGTCGGTCACCGGCGGCCCGGGCGATGAAGAAATGGCCAAGGCCGGATGTTCAATCGCTGACATCGCGGCCGGCATGTACGCCTACACCGGCATTCTTTCTGCACTGCTGTTGCGTGGACGCACCGGTGAAGGCAGCCACCTCGATGTGTCGATGCTGGAAAGCCTGGTCGAGTGGATGAACTATCCGATGTATTACGCCTACGACGGCGCGCCTCCGCCACCTCGCGCCGGTGCCGCGCATGCCACCATTTACCCCTACGGCCCCTTCCCCATCGGTGACGGCACCACCGTGATGCTGGGTTTGCAGAACGAGCGTGAGTGGCAGTTGTTTTGCGAGAAGGTGCTGCTGATGCCCGAACTGGCGAAAGACGAGCGCTTCTCGGCCAACTTCAAGCGCGTCGAAAACCGTCATGCGTTGCGCGCGCTGATCGTTGAATCGTTCTCCACGCTCAATTTCGATGCTGTGTTAGATCGGCTGGAGCATGCGCAGATCGCCAATGCCCGGGTCAATGACATGCAAGGCGTCTGGGATCATCCGCAACTGAAGGCCCGGGATCGCTGGCGGGAAGTCGAGACCTCTGCCGGCACAGTCCCGAGCCTGATACCGCCAGGCAGCAACAGCGCTTTCGAACCGCGCATGGACGCCGTGCCGGGTCTTGGACAGCACACTGAACAGGTGCTCAGACAGCTGGGGCTGTCTGCGAATCGCATCGAAGAAATGCGCGCCGCCGGGGCCATCTGACTGCAACGAACAACTATTTTGGAGTGAACACTGCCCCATGAAGATCCTGGTAGCTGTGAAACGCGTCGTCGATTACAACGTGAAAGTTCGCGTCAAGGCGGACAATTCCGGCGTCGACCTCGCCAACGTCAAGATGTCGATGAACCCGTTCTGCGAAATCGCCGTGGAAGAAGCCGTACGCCTGAAAGAGCAAGGTGTTGCGACTGAAATCGTCGTCGTCTCCATCGGCCCGTCTACCGCTCAAGAGCAACTGCGCACCGCGCTGGCTCTGGGTGCCGACCGCGCCATCCTCGTCGAATCCGCTGAAGACCTGACTTCGCTGGCCGTGGCCAAGCTGCTCAAGGCTGTGGTCGACAAGGAACAGCCTCAGCTGGTGATCCTTGGCAAACAAGCCATCGACAGCGACAACAACCAGACCGGCCAGATGCTTGCCGCATTGAGCGGTTACGGTCAGGGCACCTTCGCGTCCAAAGTCGAAATCAGCGGCGACAGCGTTGCCGTGACTCGCGAAGTCGACGGCGGCGCGCAGACGGTTTCCCTGAAACTGCCGGCCATCGTCACCACTGACCTGCGTTTGAACGAGCCGCGTTACGCGTCCCTGCCAAACATCATGAAAGCCAAGAAGAAGCCTCTCGAAGTCGTGACTGCGGACGCTTTGGGCGTTTCCATCGCCTCCACCAACACAACCTTGAAAGTCGAAGCGCCGGCTGCACGCAGCGCGGGTATCAAGGTCAAGTCGGTGGCTGAACTGGTCGAGAAACTGAAAAACGAAGCGAAGGTRATCTAAATGACTATCTTGGTTATTGCTGAACACGACAACAAAGTGCTGGCCCCGGCCACGCTGAACACCGTGGCTGCCGCCGTCAAAATCGGTGGTGACATCCACGTGCTGGTTGCAGGCCAAGGCGCTGGCGTCGTGGCTGAAGCCGCGGCGAAAATCGCTGGTGTGAGCAAAGTCCTGAACGCTGACAATGCCGCTTACGCGCATCAGCTGCCGGAAAACGTCGCTCCACTGGTCGCCGAACTGGGCAAGGGCTACAGCCACATCCTGGCTGCTGCCACTTCCAATGGCAAAAACATCCTGCCGCGCGTTGCCGCTCAGCTGGACGTTGACCAGATCTCCGAGATCATCTCGGTCGAAAGCGCTGACACCTTCAAGCGTCCGATCTACGCCGGTAACGCCATCGCSACCGTKCAATCGAACGCTGCAGTAAAAGTGATCACCGTGCGTGCCACCGGTTTCGACCCGGTTGCTGCTGAAGGTGGATCTGCTTCGGTTGAAGCCGTTGGCGCTGCACACGACGCTGGCATCTCCAGCTTCGTCGGTGAAGAACTGGCCAAGTCCGATCGTCCGGAACTGACCGCTGCCAAGATCGTCGTTTCCGGCGGCCGTGGCATGCAGAACGGCGACAACTTCAAACACCTGTACGCCCTGGCTGACAAGCTGGGCGCTGCTGTCGGTGCTTCCCGCGCCGCGGTCGACGCCGGTTTTG
>NZ_RCZA01000024.1 GCF_006438925.1 Pseudomonas mandelii
CCCTATCTGCCGTGGACGTTTGAGATTTGAGAGGGGCTGCTCCTAGTACGAGAGGACCGGAGTGGACGAACCTCTGGTGTTCCGGTTGTCACGCCAGTGGCATTGCCGGGTAGCTATGTTCGGAATAGATAACCGCTGAAAGCATCTAAGCGGGAAACTAGCCTCAAGATGAGATCTCACTGGGACCTTGAGTCCCCTGAAGGGCCGTCGAAGACTACGACGTTGATAGGTTGGGTGTGTAAGCGCTGTGAGGCGTTGAGCTAACCAATACTAATTGCCCGTGAGGCTTGACCATATAACACCCAAGCAATTTGCTGACCTGAAAAGGCACCAGATTGCGGTGTGTGAAGACGAYAYAAGTCGAAAATTCGAAACGAAACACACAAATCTATCGCATACCCATTCGCTGGAGCGTGAACCTGAAAAGGCCCACGACCTGGCTACCGAATTTCTTGACGACCATAGAGCATTGGAACCACCTGATCCCATCCCGAACTCAGCAGTGAAACGATGCATCGCCGATGGTAGTGTGGGGTTTCCCCATGTGAGAGTAGGTCATCGTCAAGATTAAATTCCGAAACCCCTATCTGCGTATGCAGGTAGGGGTTTTGTTTTGTCCGCAGGAAAATACGCGCGGATATTACCGGTACTTGATCACAATCCCTTTGAGTTTCCGACCCTCGATGGTTTTTACGTCGCGGGCCCACAGTGGACCGTTGACATAGGCGCCCACCGGTTGGATATGGTCGTAGACCACTACAACGGCATCGCCGCCGAGCTTGGCGGACTCTTCGCGTAGTTTTTGTTCTACCTGTGTGATGGGAGGAGCAGGCTCGACACTGGCATCGATGAGCACCTCACCCAATCGGACGTGAGGGCGAAGAGGCTCGGTGCGCAGCACCACGACCTCGCTGGCGAGCGTCGGCGCGGGATGCTCCACGCCCACATAGGCAGTGGTCTGGGCGTCGACAGTGGAGCACCCACTCAGCGCGAGCAGAGTAGCGGTGAGCCCTCCAGCCAGCAGTGACAGTTTGAAACGAGTGGACCAAGGCGCGTCATGGGCAGGCATAGTGGGGTTCCTCCGAACAATCTGCTGCTATACGAGGTAGCGTGTTGACGGTAGCAGACAGTTCGGCAGTTGCCAGAAGCCCAACCTTTTCAGGTTGGGCTTTTTTCATGCCTTGAGAAAGTGAGTTTCACTGATCCTTTTCGCAGTTCACCATCCACGACACACCAAACTGGTCAACCAACATGCCGAAGCGAGCCGCCCAGAACGTGGTTTCCAGTGGCATTTCAACCTTGCCGCCGTCCGACAACGCAGAAAACACCCGTTCAGCCTCCGCAATGCTGTCGACATTCAGTGAAACCGAACAGCCGCTCATTTCGTCAGTGGGGCGATCAGGTGTTGTGTCCGAGCCCATGATCGCCTGATCGCCCACGAGCAGGCGGGTGTGGATGATCAGGTTGTGGTAGTCCGCCGGAAAGTGCTCGCGCGCGGGGCTTTCGCCGAAGGTCATCATGACTTCGATCTGGCCTGGCAGGCTTTGGGCATAGAAGGTGAAGGCGGCTTTGCAGTCGCCGTTGAAGATCAGGTAGGGATTGATTTTCATGCTTTGCTCCCGGTAACGAAGAAGCGGAGGGAGGCTGAATTCACCTCCGGCTCCGCAGTGATTGGGCTCCCATTAGCAAAGCGTTAGATGTCGTGATTGGCAGGAATCGTTTAGATGTTTTTTCTATTGAAGCAGCGTGGCTTATGGCTTCCGGTGCCTGTGTCGATCCACGGTCACGGGGGTATCGTCCTGGACCCTCAAGCTGCTGCGCGTGGAACCGAGGGGCGCAGCAAACGTTCGATGGCTCCACTCACCAGACTTTCCAACAGCTCAACGCGCTCTCGCTCATCCAGCGAATGTTGCGCCAACCAGCCGGGCGCGCTGTTGAGTAAGTTTGCGATGGCATGTCCAGCGGCCTGCAGACCGTGTTCACTGAAGCGGGACCGGGCCCCGAGCATCAGCAACAATTTGCGCTCGTATTGCTCGCGCAGCTGCCGAACCCGTTCCTGTTGCTCTTCATTCAGGCAGCCGCTGTCACGCTCTGCCAGACGAAAATGCCAGGGCATCTCCTGATGCAGATTCAAATGCGCTCGGATAAGGGCATGGAGTTTGTCACGTTTTGCCGGCGCCTGTTGCTCGACTCGCCCCAAGGTGGCCAGCAGCTCTTCGTAAAACTCCTCGATCAAGTCGAGCAGCAAGTGCTGCTTGCTGGGGTAGTGGTGATACAACGAGCCCGGGGCGAGTCCCAGGCAGGTCGCGAGCTCACGCATGCCGACCTGTCCGAAACCTTTGCAGGCGAACAGCTCCAGCACCTTGTCCCGGTACTCGGCAAAGCGCGAGCAACGCTCAGGCATAGGCATGGAAGCCACGCCCCGTTTTGCGCCCCAGGTAACCGGCGGCGACCATTTCCTTGAGCAGTGGAGCAGGACGGTACTTGCTATCGTTGAAGCCATCGTAGAAGGCTTCGAGAATGGCCAGCACGGTGTCCAGGCCGATCAGGTCCGCCAACGCCAGTGGCCCGATCGGCTGATTGCAGCCCAGGCGCATGCCGGCGTCGATGTCTTCGGCGCTGGCCAGGCCTTCCTGAAACACCAGGATCGCTTCGTTGATCATCGGCACCAGAATCCGGTTGACCACGAAACCCGGACGGTTGCCCGCGGTGATCGCGGTTTTGCCGAGCGTTGTCGCCATGTCCAGCGCCAGGGCGTGGGTGGCGTCGCTGGTTTGCAAACCGCGAATCACCTCGATCAGACCCATCACCGGCACGGGGTTGAAGAAGTGCAGACCGATGAAGCGCTCAGGCTGGCTCACGCTGGCAGCGAGTTGGGTGATGGACAGCGAAGACGTGTTGGAGGCAATCACGCAATCGTCGCTGACCTGCGCGGCGATCTGTTGCAGCACGCGCAGTTTCAGCTCGAGGTTTTCGGTCGCGGCTTCGATCACCAGTTGCACGTTCTGCAGGTTGCTGTAGTCGGTGCTGGTGCGGATCTTGTCGAGGGCGGCGAGCTTTTGCTCTTGCGTCAGCGTTTCCTTGGCAACCTGCCGATCGAGGTTTTTACCGACGGTTGCGACGGCCTTTTGCAAGGCGCTCTCGGAGATGTCGAGCAAGGTCACGTTAAAACCGGCCAAGGCGCAGACTTGCGCAATGCCATTGCCCATGGTGCCTGCGCCGATCACGCCAATGTTTTGCAGATTCATGTTCTGTCCTTCCGATCAAATCCCGCGATACCTTGGCCGCCATAGTGGCCGAAGGCGTACTATTGGCCGCGAGTCTAGAGCCGGCAGGGCGGTTGTCCTATGCCGAAACTGTTCAACGGCACTGGTGTTTTTTGCCATTCGGGTGATGGGGAGAGAAGCGTTCACATGCGGGAAAAGGACTCGGTTTCCGCCTACTTCGTGCAGGCAATGATCCATGGGCTGGGGAACAATCCGCAACGTCTGAGGGCTGCGCTTGAACAGGCTGGCATCGACCCGGCGTTGACGACGCAGCCCACTGCGCGCGTGCCGGCGAGTGCGTTTGCCGCGTTGTGGTTGATTCAGATCCGCGAACTCAACGATGAGTTCTTCGGGCTCGACTCCCATGGGATGCCGCCGGGCAGTTTCGCCCTGATCTGCCGGGCATTGATTCAGGAACCTGACCTGCACAAAGCCATGCGCCAGTGCCTGGCCAATTTCGCGCTGTTCCTCCAGGACTTTCGCGGCACGCTGACGGTGCGCGGAAAGCGTGCGGTGATCAGCTTGCAAAACCACTCGCCAAACAGCGACGTCAGTCGTTTGGGCGAGGAGACGTTTCTGGTGTTGATGATCAGTCTGCTCTGCTGGTTGGGTGGACGGCGCATCCCCATCGACCGCGCAGATTTTCGCCATGAGCGTGTGTCGCTCAGCGATGACCGTTTACTCTGGGGACCCAACCTGACCTTTGGCGCAGAGCGCACCGAAATCGAGTTCGCCAGCCACTACCTGCGTCTGCCGGTGGTTCAGGATCTGACCTCACTGAAAGTGTTTTTGCGCACCGCGCCGCAATGGCTGGTAATCCGTTTTCGTAATCAGCACGGCCTGGCGTCGCAGGTCCATCAGCGCCTGCGTAACAGCCATTACAGCCAATGGCCGACCTTGCAGGCCTTCGCCCTGGAACAGCACCTGAGCCCGAGCACCTTTCGCCGAAAACTGGAGCGCGAAGGGTGTTCGTATCAGGAGATCAAGGACGAGGTGCGGCGTGGCGTTGCGTTTGAGCAACTGCGCCAGAGCAAGGCGAGCATCAGCGATATTGCCGAGCAGCTTGGCTTTCAGGAGCCGAGCGCGTTTCACCGGGCGTTCAAGAAGTGGACAGGGGAAAGTCCGGGACGGTATCGGGCGAGGTATCAGGGGGAGCTCGCGGAGTGAACCCTGTTCTTGATCGTTTCACCTCGCTGCTCGACCAGGCGAGACGCGCCTTGCTGCTGGTCTGGGCAACGTCTCGCGGACTGTTTCTGGGATTGGTGCTGGCGACGCTGATTGCCGGTGTACTCCCGGCGCTGGCCGCCTGGTTAGGCCAACGTATCGTCGATGCGGTCGTCACCGCCATGCAGTTGCACGCGCAACAGGGCAGTGCCCCGTTGTGGCCGGTCGTGCGTTATGTGCTGTTTGAAGCAGGCGTGCTCGCATTGCTGTCCGGGACTCAGCGGGCGCTGTCGGTCCAGCAATCGCTGTTGCGGGTGCAGTTGGGGCAGAAGGTCAACACGATGATTCTGGAGAAGGCCCAGACGTTATCGCTGGTGCAGTTCGAGAATTCCGAATTCTACGACAAACTGGTTCGGGTGCGGCGCGAAGCATCGACTCGGCCGTTGGCGCTGGTGATGAAGTCGTTGGGGCTGATCCAGAACCTGATCGTGTTACTCAGCTTCGGCGTGTTGTTGGTGCATTTTTCGCCCTGGGCGCTCGTGCTGCTGGTGGTCGGCGCATTGCCGGTGTTCTTTGCTGAAGCGCATTTCTCTGGGGACGCTTTTCGGTTGTTCACCCGTCGCGCGCCGGAGAGTCGACAACAGAATTACATCGAGACGCTGCTCTCCCACGAGGGCTACATCAAAGAGGTCAAACTGTTCGGCTTCGCGCCGCTGCTATTGAAGCGTTATCGCGAGACGTTCGCGCGCCTCTATGCCGAAGACCGGCGCCTGACACTACGTCGGGATGGTTGGGGGTTTATCCTCGGTCTTCTGGGCACGGGCGCGTTTTATCTGGCGTATGCCTGGGTGGTGGTCGATACCGTCCACGGCAACATCAGCCTCGGTCAGATGACCATGTACCTGGTGTTGTTCAAACAGGGGCAGACGGCGGTGAGCAGCAGCTTGAGTGCTATCAGCGGTCTCTACGAGGATGGTCTTTACCTCTCCAGTCTCTATGAATACCTGGCCGAGCCTGTTGTAGCGGATATCGGCAATCTCACCGTGGGTGCGGTACCCGGCGATGGCCTGCGTTTCGAAAACGTCGGTTTCTGTTATCCGGGGGCCAGTCGCGCCGCGTTGGAGGGCATCGATCTTCACCTTGTACCTGGGCACAGTGTGGCGTTGGTGGGGGAGAACGGTTCGGGCAAGACCACACTGATCAAATTACTGACGCGGCTATACCGTCCTGATCAGGGCCGCATCCTGCTGGACGGCAGCGATCTGCAAGCGTGGGAAGAAGACGCGCTGCGGCGGCGCATCGGGGTGATTTTTCAGGACTACATCCGCTATCAATTCTCCGTCGGCGAGAACATCGGCGTGGGTGATACCCTGGCGTTCAACGATGAACAGCGCTGGCAGGCCGCCGCCGCCGAGGGCATGGCCGCGCCCTTCATCGAGGGGCTGGATCGAGGGTATGCCACGCAATTGGGGCGGTGGTTCGCCGGGGGCCAGGAGCTGTCTGGCGGGCAATGGCAGAAGATCGCGTTGTCGCGCGCCTACATGCGGCGTAACGCCGATATCCTGATTCTGGATGAGCCGACCTCTGCACTCGACCCGGCGGCGGAAGCGGCGGTATTCGAGCATTTCAGTGAGCACACCGAAGGACGGATGACGTTGCTGATCTCTCACCGGTTTTCCAGCGTGCGCAATGCGGACCACATCATCGTGCTGGATCAGGGAGCGATCCTTGAGCGGGGCGATCACGACAGTCTCGTCGCAGCGGGCGGGCGCTATGCGCAGTTGTTTGATTTGCAGGCCCGCGGTTACCGATAGATCTCAAGACTCCCGAGAAACCCGCGTCACCGCTGGCCCGGCCATTTGTGTTGGTTTTGTTTTCATCAAGCCGTCGAGTGCCTGGCGATACTGGGTACCGCCCTGGCTCATGCTGTTGTTGTGCGTACCACCGGGCACCAATAACAGGTGCTTGGGTTCGTTGGCGGCATTGAACAACTGTTGGCTGAACCGCGAGGGCATGAATGGGTCGGCCAGGCCATGGACCACCAGCAACGGCATGTTGATGTCGACGATCTTGTCGATGGAATCGAATTTCTGCGACAGCAGCCAGCGCACCGGCAACCATTTCACTGGCAGGTTGCTGTCGGCCACTTGCGCCACGGCATCGCCCAGCGAGGTGAAGGTGGACTCAATCACCAAACCACGCACCGGCACCACGCCATGGTCCTTTTTCGCCTGTGCGGCCAGGTCTGCCGCCAGGTCGATAGCCACCGCGCCACCCAGGGAGTGACCGTAGATCAGGCGCTTGTTGGCGTCCGGTTGCATCTTGGTGAAGCGCTCCCAGGCGACTCGCGCGTCCTCGTAAACACTGGCTTCCGATGGCAGATCACCCTTGCTCTGGCCAAACCCGCGGTAGTCGATGGCCAGCACCGAATAGCCCATGGCGCGTAATTGCTCGATGCGGAACGCCTGGCCCGTCAGGTTCCAGCGCACGCCATGCAGGTAGAGGATCGACGGCGCATCGCGACGCGCGGCCGGCCACCACCAGGCATGCAGGCTTTGCCCAGCCTTGAAGCTGGCGGGTTTGATGTCGAATTCCTGAACATCCTGCGGCAGGCCGCGATACCAACCTGCGTTGCCCGGCTCGATACGAAACAGCAGCTCGCGCTCTGTGTACTTGAGCACGCCGCAGCTCACCGGCAAGCCGACGATTAGCACGGCCATGCACAGCAGAGGCAGCCAGCGTCGGCCCAAGCGGCTCATCAAATTCGAAAACATGCAGGGGTCCGGAGGATGAAAAGGAAAGCTCGGGTTTTAACAGAAGCGTGGGGAAAGGTGGGGATAAATTCGACAGTCGTATGAAGAGCCCGGCGCGGTGCCGGGCGATGACTTACTGGCAACTGCCACCTTTATGGTGCGAGCCGCTGCCGCCGACAGGGTGCGTGCCTTTTGGGCATGCCTGGGCCATGAATGGACTAGCGCAAAGAATAACGAGCAGGGCAAGCAGAGATAGTTTGTTCATGGATCCTCCGTGATGGCCACGACGCGTGGTGTCGCAATGATATCACTTCGTTCCGATTTCGACGTTTAGGCTTCGGTCCTCATCGCGAGCAAGCTCGCTCCCACAGGGGAGCGCATTCCTATGTGGGAGCGAGCTTGCTCGCGATGAGGTCATTCCTGCCCATACATCTTCGAAGCCGTGCGCAAAGCCACTCGTCTTTGCTTCAGAACCTATTCAACAAAAAGATTGAATAATCACATAAAATGTTATTTAAATAACAAAACAACAACGCCAGCGTCAGCCTGGCAAGCCGTATCAAGGTGGGATAGCAATGAGCAAGATCGCAGTCATCGGCAGCAACATGGTGGACCTGATCACCTACATCGACCGCATGCCGGCCCGGGGCGAGACGCTCGAAGCGCCGGGGTTTGCCCTCGGGTGTGGCGGCAAGGGCGCCAATCAGGCGGTTGCCGCCGCCAAGCTTGGGGCGGATGTGTTGATGCTGACCAAGGTTGGCGATGACCTGTTTGCTGACAACACCCTGGCCAACTTCCAGCGCTTTGGCATCGACACCCGTTACGTGCAGCGCGTGCCCGGCGTGTCCAGCGGGGTGGCGCCGATCTTCGTTCAGGCCGATTCCCACAACAGCATCCTCATCGTCAAAGGCGCCAACGCGCATCTCGCCCCGGCAGATATTGACGTGGCCGCGCAGGCGTTGCGCGAGTGCTCGCTGATCGTTCTGCAGCTCGAGATCAACGTCGACACCGTTTACCACGCCATCGAGTTCGGCCGCGAACACAACATTCCGGTGCTGCTCAACCCTGCGCCGGCCTTGTCAGGCCTGAGCCGTGAACACCTGGCGCAACTGGATTTCCTGGTGCCCAACGAGTCCGAGCTGGCGTTGATTACGGGCCGGACCGTGGACTCGCCGGAGTCGGCCCACAAGGCTGCCCAGACATTGGTTGCCAGCGGCATTCGTCACGTCATCGTGACCCTGGGCCAGCAAGGCGCGCTGTATGTCGGCGAGGAGGGCGAGTTTCAGATTCCCGGCCTGGCTGTTGCCGCGCGCGACACCACCGGCGCAGGGGACGCCTTCATCGGCTGCTTCATTCATCACTGGAGTCGCGACCGAGACATCCGCGCCGCCATGACCCTGGCCGTGGCGTATTCCGCCTGCTCGGTCACCGGCCTGGGTACTCAGACGTCCTACCCGGACGCCCACGCATTCGCTGAATTCCAGCGCAGCCTCGACGCCTGACGTTGAGGTGATTCAACCGCTCCACCATCCCCAAGATCACCACGGAGAACAACAATGACAAAGCCTCCGCTCCAACAGACGCCCGATGGTTTCTACCTGAACCGCACGCCTTGGTTCGCCTTCATTTTGCTGTGCAGCATCTTTGCGTTATGGGCGGCGGCCGCGAGCATGAACGACGTGCTCATCGCGCATTTCAAGAAGGCTTTCCTGCTTAGCGATTTCCAGACCGCGTTCGTGCAATCGGCGTTTTATCTGGGCTATTTCTTCGTGGCGATTCCGGCCGCACTGGTGGTCCGGCGTTTCAGCTACAAGACCACCATCCTGATCGGCCTGATGCTGTACATGTTCGGTTGCCTGTTGTTCTTCCCGGCGGCATCGACCGCCAAGTACGGCATGTTCCTGTTGGCGCTGTTCGTAATCGCGGCCGGCCTGTCGTTTCTCGAAACCGCGTGCAACACTTATTCGACGTTGATGGGCCCGCGTGAAACCGGCACCCGTCGCCTGAATATTTCCCAGACGTTCCACCCGTTCGGTGCGATGGCCGGGGTGTATGTCGGCAGTTTCGTGATGTTCAAGGACACTGACGCCACGCGCGAGCAGCTCACGCAAATGAGCGCCTCTGACGCGGCGGTCCAGCAACTGCAAATGATCCAGTCCACGTTGCTGCCGTACAAATGGATGATCGCGGTGCTGGTGTTGATGTTCATCCTGATCGCCATCACCCGGTTTCCCGCGTGCAAAGGCAATCAACCGAGCAGCAAGAAAACCGCCAGCCTCGGCCAGAGCCTGTCGCGGCTGTGGCGTAACAAGCGGTTTACCTTTGGTGTGTTGGCGCAGTTTCTGTATGTGGGGGCCCAGGTCGGTGTCTGGAGTTTCACCATCCGCCTGGCGATGCAGTTGGGCGGCATGAACGAGCGCAGTGCCTCGTGGTTTTTGCTGACCACATTTGCCGCGTACTTTGTCGGCAAGCTGATCGCCAACGTGCTGATGCGCAAACTGCACCCGGCCAAGGTGCTGGCGGTGTACGGCGTGCTGTGCATCGCGTTGCTGGCCTACACCATTCTGGTGCCGAACATCACCGCGGTATACGCAGCCGTTGGCGTGAGCGTGTTCCTCGGTCCGTGCTGGCCGACCATCTACGGCCTGACGATTGACGGCTTGGGTGAAGACACCGGTGTCGGCGGTTCGCTGCTGGTGATGAGCATCGTCGGTGGCGGGGTGATTCCGATCTTCCAGGGCCTGCTGTCCGATTACAGCGGCGGCAACATGCAACTGGCCTATAGCGTGCCGCTGCTGTGCTTCATCGTGATCGTGATGTACGCGGTACGCTGCCTGCGTCATTCCGACAGCGAGCGGGCACCGGTGGGTGCGGTGGTCGCGTCATGAATACGCGGATCAATCTTCATCCGTCGCAGTTCGGCGAGGCGCGCAAAACCTTGCTGGAATCCGAGGCTTTCACCGTCAGCGCCTGGGTCTATCCCAGTGGCGTGCTGGCCGTGGAATTGGCCAACCATCGCGGCAGTCTCGTGGTGCTGCCGTATCAGGGGCAGATGATATGGTCCGCCGTGTTCGACGATTGCGACCTGACCATGCGCAACCTGTTCAGCCAGCCCAAACCCAGCCCGACGGTGATCGGCACTTACGGCTGTTTCATGTTTCACAGCGGCCTGCTGCGCAACGGTTGCCCGAGCCCCGAGGATGATCATCCGCTACACGGCGAGATGCCTTGCGCGGCGATGGATCGCGCCTGGCTGGAGGTCGGTGAAGACAGTGTCGGTCAATACCTGCGATTGGGTGGCGAGTACGAATACGTGCAGGGTTTTGGTGACCGTTATCGGGCCAGCCCGAGCGTGACTTTACGGGCTGACTCAGGGTTGTTCGACATCGCCATGCAGGTGACCAATCTCGCGGGCAAACCGATGGACCTGATGTACATGGCGCACATGAATTACGCCTATGTCGAAGGGGCTCGTTTCATCGAGCCCTTGGGTTTTGAACGTGTGCGCCTGCGCACAAGCGTGCCGGCCCATGTGAAACCGACACCGGCCTGGAGTCGTTACATGGAAGCGTTGGCGTCAGCACCGGAACAGCTCCAGTGCCTGGATCAACCCGCGCTCTACGATCCCGAGATCGTGTTTTTCTTCGACGGTGTGCGGGCGGACGACAGCGGCTACGCGCACTTTCTACTGAGCCACCCTGGCGGTGCGGCGTTCTACACCCGCTATCGTCCCGATCAATTCGAGCATGCCGCGCGCTGGATTTTGCACAATGCCGATCAACACGTGGCGGCGTTCGTGCTGCCGGCCACGTGCGAGCCGGAAGGCTATCGCGCCGAGTCTGCCAAGGGCCATGTGCGTTCGCTGGCGGCGGGGGCGACGGCTGATTTCAGCGTCACCACTGGTTACCTCAGTGCAGCGGAACAACAGGCTCTGATCAGATGATCAACTGCGCGCCGCTGGCGGTAATGGCGTCGCGGTAGGCCTTGGGGATTTTCTTGTCGCTGACCACGAACTGAAAGTCCTCAAGGTTGGCGAAGTGCGCGGTGCGCACCGTGTCGAACTTGCTGTGGTCGGCCAGCAGCAGCCGTTGTTGCGCCTGACGCAAGACTTTCTGCTTGACCTCCACTTCATTGAAGTTGAAGCAGGTCACCCCGAAGTCCTGGCTGATGCCGGCAGCGGAAACGAAGGCCCAGGTCAGGCGCACACTGTCGAGGATGCCGGTTTCGGTCTGATTCTCGAACACCTGGTTCTTGCGGTGGAATGTGCCGCCGCACACAACAATGTGGCAGTTGGGCTTTTGCGAGAGTTTGAGCAGCACGTTCAGGGAGTTGCACACCGCAGTGAATTCGAGTTCGTCGGGGATGAAGTCGACCACAAAAGGCGTGGTGGTGCCGCAGTCGAAGAACACCGTGTCGCCCGGTTGAATAAACCCGGCGGCGAGTTTGCCGATACGGCGTTTTTCTTCGACGTGGCGGGTGTCTTGTTCGGCCACGCGGTAATCGCCGGGCTCGCTGCCGTCGTGAATTCTGGTGATGTAGCCACCGAGCAGCCGCAGGTGGTCGGTGTACTTGCTCAGGTCGCGGCGCAGGGTCATCTCGGACACGTCCAGCAACGCCGCCATCTCGCGCAGATGAATGGCGCTCTGGTCCTGCAGGGCTTGTTGAATCAGCTTGAGACGCTCGGCTTTTTTACTGTCCACAGGCATTCCGGGGTTGATTGTTTGTGTTATTTAAGTAACATTATTTGTTAGATTTGTAACGTTTTTGCGCGAATCACCCTCGATTGTGGCGCAGGGGCATTTGAATATACAAACAGGAGTTTTTGCGATGGCACACCTCGAACCCCAAGCGTTGGCGCAGTACATCGATCATACCTTGCTGGCGCCCGATGCTACCCGCGAGCAAATCGCCACGTTGTGCCGCGAAGCCGTAGAACACGGCTTCTATTCGGTGTGCGTGAACTCGGGGCAGGTCCCTCATGCGGCCCAATGCCTCGCCGGGCAACGCGTCAATATCTGCGCAGTGGTCGGCTTCCCGCTGGGTGCCGGTCTGAGCGACACCAAAGCCTTCGAAGCCGAGCGAGCGATTGCCGCCGGTGCCGGGGAGGTCGACATGGTGTTGAACATCGGCGGGTTGAAAGACGGTTTGTTCGATCAGGTGCGGGACGACATCGCCCAGGTCAAACAGGCCTGCGGCAGTGTGCCGCTGAAGGTCATTCTGGAAAACTGCCTGCTCAGCGACGCCGAAAAAGTTCAGGCCTGCGAGATTTGCCGTGAGCTGAATGTCGCTTTCGTCAAGACATCGACCGGCTTCAGCCGCAGCGGCGCCACCGTGGAAGATGTCGCCCTGATGCGCCGCACCGTCGGCGCGGTCATCGGGGTCAAGGCTTCCGGTGGCGTACGCGATTACCCGACCGCGCTGGCGATGATCGAAGCCGGCGCCACGCGACTGGGCACCAGTTCGGGCATCGCGATCATCAGCGGCGCGCTGGCGGCGGGTGAGGGGTACTGATCAGTCCACCCGCAAGACAATCTTGCCGATGTGATCACCCGCTTCCATCCGGGCATGAGCCAGCGACGCGTCGGTCAATGGATAGACCTTATCGATCATCGGCAGGCAACGCCCGGCGGCGAGCACCGGCCAGACATACTCGCGCAACTGTTCAGCGATCGAGGCCTTTTCTTCGCGAGTACGTGAGCGCAATAGGGAACCGGTGATGATTGCGCGCTTGGCCATGATCGCCAGCAGGTCGACATCTTTGGCGTGAGCGCCGCCGAGAAAGCCCAGCATCACCAGTCGACCCTCCATGCCCAGCGCCGCGATGTTCGGATTCAGGTACGAACCGCCCATGATGTCGAGGATCACGTTCACGCCTTTGCCGGCGGTTTTTTGCGCGATGACTTCGGCGAAATCCTGGTCGCGGTAGTTGATCGCCTCGGCCCCCAACTGACGGATCACCGCACACTTGTCCTCACTGCCCGCCGTGGCGAATGCCTTGACGCCGAACTCGCGACACAACATCAGCGCGGTGGTGCCGATGCCACTGGTGCCGCCGTGAATCAGTGCGCGCTGGCCTTTGCTGGCGCCGCCCATGTCGAACAGATTGGCCCACACCGTGAAGAAGGTTTCCGGGACCACCGCCGCGTGCACCCAATCCATCCCGGCAGGAATTGGCAGCGTCTGGCCGGCCGGTGCTACGCAATACTGCGCATAGCCGCCGCCGTTGGTCAGCGCACAAACCTTATCGCCAACGATAAATTCGCTGACGCCTGCGCCGATGGCCACCACTTCACCAGCCACTTCCAGCCCCGGGATCGGGCTCATGCCGGGTTTCATCGGGTACTTGCCGGCGCGTTGAATCACGTCGGGGCGGTTGACCCCGGCGGCGTGCACGCGAATCAGTACTTCGCCTGCAGCCGGGGTGGGCACCGGTTCCTGGCGTGGCTTTAAAACCTCGGGGCCGCCGGGCTCGGTAATTTCAATCAGGGTCATGGTTTGAGGCAATGTCATGTCGAAGTCCTGGGGTAGAGAAGTCATAAAAGTGGGACCGCATCCAGGCGGCGGTGATTCAGTTCAAGGCAGGCAACAAATCATCACGACGGTTGAGCAAACGCATGCCCTGTTCCAGCAGCAGTGCAACCACAATCGCACCAGCCGCAATGACAAACAACAAGGCGTGATGACCGCCGCTGGCGTTGAACAGCGCGGAATAGGCAAAGCCTGCGATGGCTTGAAACGTCGCGAACGAAACCGTCGCGCGACTCCAGGCCACTTGCTGCTGGTGATGCTGCGGGATCAGTTCGTGAACCCGTGCCAGCGCCAACGGGACGATGCCCGGCGGGAACGAGCCGAGAATCACTGCCAGCAAGGCCAGCACCGTAAAAGAGCTCGAGACCGACAACAGACCAACGGCAATCGCCTGCACCACCAGTACCGTACGAATACTGACCTTCGCGCCGAACTGATCGGCCAGAAAGCCATAACTGACCGGCCCGATAATCGCGCCAAGGCCATACATCACCCAAATCAGCGCACCGACGTGCGGCCCGGCACCGAGCCCTCGGGCCACGTAATCCACCAGGAACACCATGGCGGGTACCAGCCCGGCGGCCATGAAGGCGTATTGAGCGAACAGCAGGTAAACCCGAGGATCCGTGGTTGTCACAGGTTCTTCGACTGCTGGCGTGACGGCCACGTGGTGAGCGTCTGACGGCCATCCAAACCAACTGGCAGCGGTGAGCACCAGGGACAGCAAGCCAAGGCCGAACCAGGTCTGTTGCAAGCCAAGGCTCAACAACGGCGGAACAATCGTCCCCGAACCGGCAATGCCCAGGCCAATACCCAGAAAAATCGCGCCGCTGGCCAACCCTCTGCGCGACACCGGCACGTGGGGCAACACAGTCGCGGCCACCAGCACCATGATCGCGCCACCGGCAATGCCCGACAGCAGACGCCAGCCGAAAAACCAGCTCACTGACAAGGGAAAGCCACAGGCAAAGAACGACAAGGTCACGGCAAACATCATCAGCCGCAGCGCGGTTTTGTTGGAGGTGCGTTGCGCGACAGGGCGGCCAATCAGGGCGCCAATCAAATAGCCGACGAGGTTGGCGGCACCGAGATAAACCACGTCGCTGGCGGAAAACCAGTGCGCCTGGATCAACGATGGAATCAACGGCGTGTACGCAAATCGCGCCAGGCCAATGCTGACCAGGCTGGCGCTGAGGCCGGCGAAGATCGGCAGCCAGAGGGCGCTACGCGAGGGGGCGATGAGCTGTGCATGAGCAGGATCCTGAGAGGTGTTCGCTGGCCTTCAGCCTACCGTGATTGTTTGATGCAATAACGCAGCTATTTTGCGTTACTGTGATGCGAATATGCATCAGTAGGAGGACCGCATGAATTGGGATGACGCACGGGTATTTCTCGCGGTTTGCCGAGAGTCGACACTGCGCGGTGCAGCGCGGGTGCTCGGGGTTGATCAGGCCACGGTGGGCCGGCGTATTACTGCGCTGGAAAAGTCATTGAGTGCCACGTTGTTCCTGCGCACCTCCGAAGGCTACGCACTGACCGCGGTCGGCGAGGCGGCGCTGGCGGCCGTGGAAAAAATGGAGCGCTCGGCACTGGAGCTTGAGCGGCAGATCCAGGGGCTGGACGACCGGTTGACCGGGCTCGTTCGGGTCAGCACCACCGATTCCATGGCCATCGACTTCCTGATCCCGGCCATTGCGCGCCTGCATCAGCAGCACCCCGACGTGCGCGTGCAACTGGACGCCTCGACGCAGTTTCTCAGCCTGGCCAAACGTGAAGCCGACATCGCCGTGCGCAATACCCGGCCGGATAACCCGGACCTGATCGCGCGACGAGTCGCTCGCTGGCCGGTGGGGCTTTTTGCGTCCCAGGCGTACGTGGACGCGAACGGCGTGCCGACGCCGGGCTCGGCGTTTGAAGGGCATGATCTGGTGGTGTATCAGCCGTATCTGCAAAGCCAAAAGGACATGACCCTGGTGTCGGAACCGCTGACTCGCGGGCGCATTGTCTCGAGCCTGAGTTCCAGTCTGCTGGTGCGTCGATCCATTGCCGCGGGGATCGGGATCGGGGAAGTTCCGGTGTACATGGGGGAGAGGGACGGGCTGGTCAGGTTGTGGCCGGAGCGCACGCGACCGGTGCCGTATGACGTGTGGCTGGTGACCCACGCGGACCTGCGGCACACCGCCAGAGTCCGTGTAGTAATTGATGAAATTGTCGCGGTGTTTTCTGGCTCTGGGGAGTAAAGGAAAGATCGCAGCCTCGTTTCACTCGACAGCTCCTACAGGGATTTGCGTACACCTGTAGGAGCTGTCGAGTGAAACGAGGCTGCGATCTCTTGATCTTTATGGCATTTCAGGCAGTTCTTGCGGGCGCAAATCGAACACCAATACTTCGGCATCCACGCCATTGCTTAACGTCAGCACCTGTTCATCGCGAACCCGCACGCCATCGCCTTCCTGCAACGGCACGCCGTTGAGTTCAACACTGCCGCGGGCCACATGCACATAGGCATAGCGATTGGCGGCCAACTCCAGCGTTGCGCTTTCCTTGCCGTCGATCAACGCGGCATACACCCGTGCATCCTGACGCACCTTCAGCGAACCCTTCGCCCCATTGGGGGAGATGATCAGTTGCAGACGGCCGCGTTTCTTTTGCGTGCTGAAGTGCTCTTGCTGATAACGCGGTGTGGCGCCGCTAACTTGCGGCACGATCCAGATTTGCAGGAAGTGCACCGGCCGGGTGGTCGAGTGGTTGAATTCGCTATGCGCCACGCCGCTGCCGGCGCTCATCAACTGCACGTCGCCAGGGCGGATCACCGAGCCGGTGCCCAGGGTGTCTTTGTGTTCCAGAGCACCTTCGAGCACATAAGAGAAAATCTCCATGTCGCGGTGCGGGTGCTGGCCGAAGCCTTTACCGGCGGCAACCCGGTCATCGTTGATCACCAGCAGGTCGGAAAAACCCTGCTCTTTCGGGTTGCGATAGTTGGCGAAGGAAAAGGTATGGAACGACTTCAACCAACCGTGATTGGCCGCGCCGCGATCCGAAGCTTTGCGAAGGGTCAGCATGATGAAATCTCCTGTGGGGACGTTGATTCGTCCGAGTGAGGAGAAGGTTAATGGTTACTGGCTGGTGCAATAAGTAGGTGGAAATTGAAATACTGTCCCGTTGAGGTTGACAATAATCGGCAGGCGATCACGTATTCTTCTCCGACGCCGATGCCACATTTGGCCATAATGCACAGCATTCCTCTGATGCCGGGCACGAGACCTGTGGGAGCGAGCCTGCTCGCGAAGGCGGCGTCACATCCAACACTGTTGGTGACCGATACACCGCTTTCGCGAGCAGGCTCGCTCCCACTGAGGGTTGGTGTTTGGCAGATGGATTTTCTTTTGACTTCAGTGATTTTGAACCCATGAAAACCGTGGCTATGGTGTTGTTCCCGGACTTTCTCCTGCTGGACATGGCAGGCCCGATGGAAGTGTTTTCCATCGCCAATCGATATCTGGCACCGGATGATCGTTACGAACTGTCGACCATCGGCACCGAACATGGCGCACTGCGTGCCTCCAACGGCGTCAGCGTCCAGGCCGATTTGCACATCGATCAGGCGGATCAGGCGTTTGACCTGTTGCTGGTGCCGGGCGGTCCGGGTGCCTACAACGAAAAACATCCACCGTTGTTGTGTTGGCTCAAAGCCGCGGTTGGTCGCACCGAGCGATACGGCTCGATCTGCACCGGCGCGTTCGTGCTGGGGCATGCCGGTTTGCTGGACGGTTATCGCGTGACCACCCACTGGCATTACACCGAACGACTGATCAAAGGCTTCCCGAAGGCGACCGTCGAGACCGATCAGATTTACGTGCAGGACCGCAACCTCATTACCTCCGGCGGCGTCACTGCCGGCATCGACCTGGCACTGTCGGTGGTCGCCGAAGACCATGGCAAGAAAGTCGCCCAGGACGTCGCCAAGGTATTGCTGGTGGTAACGAAGCGGCAGGGTGGGCAGGCGCAATTCAGCCCGTTGATGGCCACTGTCGCACCGCAGGAAACGCCGATCACTCGCGTGCAGAACTATGTGCTCGAACACCTCGATGAAGCTTTCAGCATCGAACGCATGGCCAGCCTCGCGAACATGAGTGCGCGGCACTTTGCCCGGACGTTTGCTCGGGAAGTGAACATGACGCCCATGGAATTTCTGCAAAGTGCGCGTATCGACAGCGCCAGGAATCTGCTGGAAACCAGCGACTTGCCACTCAAGACAGTGGCGTTCAAAAGTGGCTTCGGCAGCGTACGGCACATGCGTTTTCTGTTCAGTGAAAAGCTTGGTTTGACGCCGACCCAATACCGCGAACAGTTCAGCTAGAGCCTTCTTGTCCGTTATGCGCACCGTGATGGCTGTGACGCTCCCACCGTGGCAGTTGTTCTGTCACTGATGCCTGCCAAGATATCCTGAACGCTTTGCAATGGAGGTGCGGGAGCCTGGAAGGTGGGTGCAAGGGATGTTGCTGCACTGTGAGCCGGGCCAGGTTTCAGCGAATGTGCATGAACAGCCTCAGAGATTTAAACAGCGATGCGGTGCTGCGATTCGGCCCCTATGCATTCCACCTGCGGCAACGGCTGATCCTTGAGGGTGATCGACCGCTGCGCATGGGCGGTCGGGCACTGGATATCCTCCAGGTGCTGGTCGAGCGCGCCGGCAACGTGGTCAGCAAGGATGAACTGATTGCTCACGTCTGGCCGACGTCCGTGGTCGAGGAAATCAACCTGCGCGTGCACATTGCGGCCCTGCGTCGGGCGCTTGGCGACGGGCAGAATGGCCAGCGCTACATCGTCAACATTCCCCAGCGCGGTTACAGTTTTATCGCCCCTGTGCAGCATGCGTCCGCAGGCACGCGGGGCTTGATCGAGACCGTGCAAAAACATCAGCACAACCTGCCCGCACGACTCACGCCGGTGACCGGTCGGGATTCGCTGGTCGGCAGTCTGGTCCGGCAGTTGCCGGTCCGGCGTCTCATGACGCTGGTCGGCCCCGGCGGCATCGGCAAGACCACGATGGCGTTGCGTGTCGCCGAACTGCTGTTGCAGCACTATGAAGAGGGTGTGTGGCTGGTTGATTTTGCAGCGATCGATGACCCCGCGCGAGGGGTCGATCATCTGATCCAGACCCTTGAACGGGAGATCGGCACGACGCTGGAGGTGCTTGCAAACTGGCACGCGTTGCTGGTGCTGGACAACTGCGAACACCTGCTGGAACGCTGTCGAACCCTGGTCGAGGATTTGCTGAGGTCGGCGCCTCGGCTGTCCATTCTGGTGACCAGCCGCGAGCCTTTGCAGGCAGCAGGGGAAACGGTCCAGCGTGTGCCGTCTCTGGCGGTGCCGCCGGCGTCGGCGTTGCACAGTGTCGCCGAAACCATGGGGTATTCGGCGGTGCAGCTGTTCGTCAGTCGTGCCCGAGCCCGTCAACAAGGGTTTGCCTTGCGCGAACAAGACCTCAAGGCGGTCCGTGAAATCTGCCGGCGGCTCGATGGTTTGCCATTGGCCATTGAACTGGCAGCGGCGCAGATCCACGCGCTGGCGTTGGTCGGTTTGCAAGCTCAGCTGGATAACTGTCTTCAGCTGCTGACCCAAGGCCGGCGCACGGCGGTGCCCCGACATCAGACGCTCAAAGCTGCGCTGGACTGGAGCTATGAACGGCTGGGCCTGCTGGAACAAACCGTGTTGCAGCGCCTGTCGGTGTTCAAAATGTCCTTCACCCTCGATGCCGCGATTGGCGTGTGCAGTTGCGTGGCGCTGAAGCCCGATCAACTGGCGACACTGGTGACGCGATTGGTCGCCAAATCGTTGCTCTCGATGGATCAGGTCAACGGCACGACCCGTTATCGCTTTCTCAACACCACGCGCTCCTATGCCCTTGAGAAGCTCGAACACAGCGGCCACCTGCGGGCGTTTGAGCAGCGCTATTCGCATTACATCAGCCGGGCGCGCTGGGTCTCAGGCATGCAGTTGCCCATGGAGCTCGTCGAGTAATCGACGGACTTTGCTCAGGTCCGGTGTAGAAAATCCCTCGGTGAACCGATGGTAGATCGGTGCCAGCAGCTCATGAGCTTGCTGATACAGGCCCTGACGCTGCCAAAGTTGCGCCAGCGAGGTGGCGCTGCGCAGTTCCCAAGCCAGGGCGCCCTGATGTTTTGCCACGTTCAACGCCCTGATCAGCACGGCCTCGGCCGCTTCGGTTTTCAGTGGGCAATTCTCGGCCAGCAGCGCATCAGCCCGGGCCCGCAGAACTTCCGCGGTGCTCCAGCCGGCCGTACCGGTGTCGGCCCGTTGCAACAGGGCGTCATCGACGAAACTGCCATCCAGCGTGACCATGATGTCCTTGATCAGCCCCACACCTGGTTGAAGAGGCGTACGCGCCTCGGCGCGGTCGATTACCTGCGCATAGTGCCGGGCCCAGGTGTAGAACAGCAGCACCGAGTGTTTCTGTGCTTGTTCCAGCAGCAGGCGCAAGAGTTCACGAGCCGTTGGGGTATCGCCGTTGTAGTGAGCGATCAGGCAACCGGCCAGCGCCAGGGTGTAGCAGATGGACGTGCCGTGGTTGATCTGGGTCGCAATGTCCAGCGCTTGTCGGGCGGTGCGCCAGGCTTGTTCCGGTTGCCCTTGCAACCAGAGGATGCGCGCCAGAATCGTCAGGGAGGCGACGCTCTGATCGTAGTGCACGCCAAAACCGTAGGTGAAGCGGTTGAGGTGACCGCTCTGGGCCATGCGCTGAAGCACCTGTTCGGCATTGATCCGCGCCTGCTGCTGGTCCCCGGCAAAGTGCAACGCCAGCACCCGCAAGCGATGCATGCTGAGGGACAACACTGCATCGCCGTGCAGCCCCAACCGATCGAATTGCCGGCTCTGTTCCAGGGCCATTTGATAATTGGCGCTACAGAGGTTGACCGCCATGTGCCCGGACACCGCCCGCAACTGACCGGCCAAATCGTTGCATTGCTTGGCCAGGGTTCTGGCGCTGACAAAAGCCTCGATGGTTTCCGCCGTGCCGACCTGAGTGTGATAGCAAGAACTGCCGAGGGCGAGATGGAGGGCTATCTTCAGCTGCGGGCAGGGATCGGACGTTGCATCGAGTAGTGACAGCGCCTTGCGCACGTACTGGCCGTGCTCCTTGAGCAGCGACAGTTCCTGCCACAGCGGCGTGGAAGCTGCCGTCAGGCGGATCGCCAATGCGTGCGGTCCTTGCGCGTTAAAGCACCAGTCGAGGGCCGAACGAATGTCTTCCAGACCGCGGGCATAACGCTCGATCCACGTACGCGTCGGGATCAGCTCCCAGTCGTGCTGGGCCTGATTCATCAACGCCAGACAGCGTTCGGCGTGACGTTCCCGGGTATCGGGCAGGTCGGCGGCCTGGTCGAGTTTCTCCAGGGCATAGCTGCGTGTGGTGTCGAGCAACCGGTAGAACACCTCTTCGTCACCCACCTCCACGTTCAGCAACGATTTGGCCACCAGTTGCGTGATCGAGCCAAACACTGCTTGCGGTTCGATGTGTTCGCCGACGATCACCGCCGCCGCCGATTCCAGGGTGAATCCGCCTCTGAACACACTTAGTCGGCGCAGGCAGGTTTGTTCGCAGGCATTGAGCAGCTCGAAGCTCCAGTCCAGTGTGGCGCGCAGGGTTTGGTGTCGGCCCAGCGTGGTCTGACAACCCTGGGTGAACAGGCGAAAACTGCCTTGGAGTTGGGTCAGCAATCCGCTTAATCCGAGGCCGCTGACTTGCGCGGCCGCCAATTCGATCGCCAATGGAATACCGTCCAGACGTCGGCAGATTTCAATCGCCAGCGGCAGGTCGTCATCGGTCAGTTCGAAGCTGTCGTGGCTGGCCATCGCCCGTTCGACGAACAACTGCAGGGCGGAAAAGGTCAGGGCCTGAGCGCGGTCTGGTACGGCGATGGGGGGAGGGCAGTCCAGCGACTCCAGGCGCTGGACACATTCACCTTCGGCCCGCAGGCTCTCACGGCTAGTGGCCAGAATGTGCACCTCTGGCGCGGCGCGCAGGATGTTCTCGCTCAGCAATGCAATCGCGTCGACCAGGTGTTCGCAGTTGTCGATCACCAGCAGCATCTGCCGGTCGCGCAAAAACGCGGCGAGGCCGCTCATCGGCTCGGCGTCGTGCAAGGACAGTTCGAGCAATGTCGCCAGGTGAACGGTGATCATCGACGGATCGTTGATCGGCGCCAGGTCCAGCAGACGAATGCCATCCCGGTAGCGCCCGATCAGTTGTTCGGCGACACGCAGGGCCACGGTGGTTTTGCCGATCCCGCCGGGGCCGACCAGGGTGATGAAACGCTGGCGTGACAGCTGGACCACCAGGCTATCGACGAAGGACTGGCGCCCGATCATGCGGGTTCGACGAACGGGCAGGTTGTGGCCGCTCGGCGCGGGCGCTTCGCTCCCTGGAGGATGCTCGATGTGCTCCAGCGAATACGGTGCCACAAAGCTGTACCCGCGCTGTGCCACAGTGACGATGTAACGCTGGCCGGCCTGGCCGTCGCCGAGGGCCTTGCGCAACGCTGCCATGTGTACCCGCAGGTTGATGTCTTCCACCACGCTTTTGGGCCACACCCCGGCGATCAGCGTTTGTTTGCTGACCACCTGCCCGGCGTGTTCCAAAAGGATCAACAGAATGTCCATGGCACGCCGACCCAGGCGCAAGGGCTGGTCGGCCTCCATGACCAGACGTTGTCCGGGATAGATCCGGTAGGGGCCGAAATGGACGGCTTGTTCGGGGGGAAGGGTCAACGTGTCACTCCTGCTTGCCGCCGTCTGGTACGCGGTTTTCGAACATATTCGTCAGGTTTTTACGGCAACGCAATGCGCTGGCCGGATGACTCTGCGGTGTCCGCCTGGATGGCTGGTTCCCCGTCCTTGTTCATGGGGTCGGTAATTATTGGGCGCGACGGTCTTAAAGGTGTCGCTGAGGCTTTTGGCGCGCCAGGGAAAATTAACAACGTTTAACTCGTCCTGCGTCCGGTTTACGCTCAAAACTCTGCATCTTCAACGGCCACCGGTCTGTGGGAGCGAGCCTGCTCGCGAAGGCGGCGGCACATTCAACATCGTTGGTGACTGATACAACGCTTTCGCGAGCAGGCTCGCTCCCACAGGGGGCTGCCGTGGAACAAAGGGATTAAACATGTCATGAGGACGCCGGAATGAGCAACGTGGTGGTGGTCTATCACAGTGGCTACGGGCACACCCGTGTCATGGCCGACGCCGTGGCCCAAGGTGTGGAAAGCCACCTGGGCAGTACCTGCCGGCTGATTTCGGTCGAGGACGTGGACCGGCACTGGGACCATTTGCACAACGCCGACGCGATCATCTTCGGCGCGCCGACCTACATGGGCAGCGCCTCGGCACCCTTCAAGGGGTTCATGGACGCCACGGCGGCGTTCTACCTGGCCCAACCCTGGCGCGACAAACTGGCGGCCGGCTTCACCAATTCCGGTTGCCTGTGCGGCGACAAACTCAACACTTTGCTGCAGATGGCAGTGTTCGCCGCGCAGCATTCAATGATCTGGGTTGGCCTCGGCCTGCTACCGGCGCGTTCGAGCACGGGCGTGTTCGATGGGCAAATGAATCGCCTGGGTAGCTCGCTCGGCGCCATGGCGCAGTCGAATGTCGAACAGTCCCCCGAACGCGCACCGCCCCCCGAAGACCGCTGCACCGCCGCCCATCTGGGCGAGCGAGTGGCGCGGCTGGCTGAACGCATGAGCCACTCACCGGTTTGATTCACCCCAACACTCGCTAAGGAGACAACGCATGAGTACGTTCACGACCCGAGACGGCACCGAGATTTATTACAAGGACTGGGGCAGCGGTCAGCCCATCGTCTTCAGCCACGGCTGGCCATTGAACGCCGACAGCTGGGAATCGCAGATGATCTTCCTGGCTGCCAAAGGCTACCGGGTGATCGCCCATGATCGCCGCGGTCATGGCCGCTCCAGCCAGCCGTGGACCGGCAACGACATGGACACCTACGCCGATGATCTGGCGCAGTTGATCGAGTTGCTGGACCTCAAAGACGCCGTGCTGTTCGGCTTCTCCACCGGCGGCGGCGAAGTGGCGCGCTACATTGGTCGCCACGGCACCGACCGCGTGGCCAAGGCCGGGCTGATTTCTTCGGTGCCGCCGCTGATGCTCAAGACTGAAACCAACCCTGGAGGCCTGCCGATCGAAGTGTTCGATGGCATTCGTGAGGCGTCCCTGGCCGACCGTTCGCAGCTCTACATCGACCTCGCCAGCGGTCCGTTCTTCGGCTTCAACAAACCGGACGCCAAGCCATCCCAGGGCATGATCGACTGGTTCTGGATGCAAGGCATGACCTCCGGCCACAAGAACGCTTATGACTGCATCAAGGCGTTCTCCGAAACCGACTTCACCGAAGACCTGAAGAAGTTCGACATTCCGACGCTGGTGGTGCATGGCGATGCTGACCAGGTGGTGCCGATCGAAGCGGCGGGCATTGCGTCGGCAAAACTGGTGAAAGGATCTACGTTGAAGATCTACCCCGGCGCCCCCCATGGCTTGACGGATACCCACAAGGATCAGCTCAACGCTGATCTGCTGGCGTTTTTGAAGGACTAAGCGTTAATCCCTAGCCCCTCGATCCTATGCCATGGAAGCTTTGTAGCAGCTGTCGAGCCCCGGCGAGGCTGCGTTCGGCTGCGAAGCAGTCGCAAAATGCGAGAGCGCGGCCTGCCTGAAACACCGGGGGGCTGAATTCACGACTGCTTTGCAGCCGAACGCAGCCTCGCCGGGGCTCGACAGCTGCTACAAGAAATGTGTTAGCGGGTTTACGGCGCGTGAAGTTGAGCGGTGCAGGCGGGGCGGTGGGCCAGGGACCGTACGGTGCGGCAACGCCACGCAAATGGAGTGATGCCTTCATTGCGAGTGAAGATGTGGCAGAAATGTGCCTGATCGCAGAAGCCGCATTCGAGACTGATTTGCGTCAGCGTCAAGTCAGTGCTTTGGATCAATTGCTTGGCGCGGGCGATGCGCTGGTTGCGAATCCAGTCCTGAGGTGAGAGCCCGGTGCTGCACTTGAACGCGCGGGAGAAATGACTGCGCGAAAGGGCGCAGGCGCGGGCCAGTTCGCTCACTTCAACGGTCTCACCAAGGCGCTCGAGGATCAGTTGTTTGACCAGGCTTTCGCGCCACGGAGTCAGGCCGCCGGTGTTTTTCTTTCGCGTTTCAGTGGTCGCCTCGCGGGCAACGTTTTGCTGAGAATGGGCCATGACAGATGTCCTTGTCGGTGAGCTTCATTTTTGGCCGCAGGGCTCTGGCAGGCGAGTTAAACGTTGTTAATTCCGTCGGTGTGCGGGGGTAACCAACAGCGCTAACTCAGCACATGGCTGCAATTTTTGCGGGTGCGAGCCGTGCAAAATCGACGTCATCTGGCGGCGGTATACGTGGCCGCTCTTCTGACTCGACCAAGGTGGTGGCATGAAACATTCTCTGGTTTGCGCGCTGGGGCTCGCGGCCGCGCTGGCGTCCGGCATTTCCTCGGCTCAGGCACCGGCGCAAGTCGGCACACAAGTGCCGGGTTATTACCGGTTGGCGGTGGGCGATTACGAGGTAACGGCGTTGTTCGATGGCTACAACGATCTGTCGCCCAAACTGCTCAAAGGCCTGACCCAAAGTCAGATCCGCGCGCTGCTGGCTCGCCGTTCGATTGAAACGCCGGGCGTACAAACCGCGTTCAACGCCTTTCTGATCAACACTGGCAAGCAATTGATCCTCGTCGATACCGGTGCCGGCCAGTGCATTGGTGCTACAGCCGGGATGCTGTCAGACAATATGAAAGCCGCCGGTTATGAGCCTGCGCAGGTCGATACGATTTTGTTGACCCACCTGCATCTGGACCATGTCTGCGGACTGGTCGACGGACAGCAGAAACCGATTTTCGCCAACGCCACTGTTTACGCGGCAAAGGCAGAAGCCGATTACTGGCTTGATCCTCAGGCCCTCGCCACGGCGCCGGAGGGTGCCAAGCCGTATTTCAAAATCGCCCAGGACTCGACCGCGCCCTACGTCGCGGCGGGTCGCTTCAAGACGTTCGGTGCCGGTCAGTCGCCCGTACCGGGTGTAGAGGCGGTTCTCGAGACTGGCCACACGCCGGGCAGCACCACGTACCGCTTTACCTCGCAGGGTCAGAGCATTCTGTTCATGGGTGATCTGGTGCATAACCTCGCGGTGCAGTTCGAGCACCCTGAAGTGTCGATCGGCTTTGACGTCAACAGTCAGCAAGCGATCAAGAGCCGCGCCAGGGTTTTCAGTGATGCAGCGGCGAGCAAAACCTGGGTAACAGCGGCGCATTTGCCGTTTCCGGGCATCGGCCATATCGCGGCAGAGGGCAAGCATTTCCAATGGATACCGGTGGAGTACGGTCCTTACAAACGTGCGGCCAACGTACCGCTGATCGAGTAAAGTCCGCCTCTAAGTGCCTGGCTGAACACACAAGGGAATCTGCCTGTGAACCGTAACGATCTGCGCCGCGTCGACATGAACCTGTTAGTGATTTTCGAAGCGTTGATGTTCGAAAAGAACCTCACCCGTGTTGCTGAAAAACTGTTCATGGGGCAGCCGGCGGTGAGTGCGGCGCTGGGACGGTTGCGGGATCTGTTCGACGATCCGCTGCTGTTGCGCAACGGCCGTGGAATGGAGCCGACAGGGCGGGCACTGGCAATTCTCAAGGAACTGCAGCCGGCGATGGATGTGATTTCCGGGGCCGTGAGCCGAGCTAAAGAATTCGATCCCGCTACAAGCTGCGATGTGTTTCGCATTGGGCTGTCGGACGACGCCGAGTTTGGCTTGTTTCCGCCATTGTTGAGCCAGCTCCGGGAGGAGGCACCAGGGATCATTGTGGTCGTGCGGCGGGCGAATTATCTGCTGATACCGGCGTTGCTGGCGTCTGGGGAGATTTCGGTGGGAGTGAGTTACACCACGGATCTGCCGGCCAATGCCAAGCGCAAGACGTTGCGGGATATTCCGTGCAAGGTGCTGCGGGGTGACAAACGACCGGGGACGCTGTCGCTGGATGAATACTGTGAACGACCGCATGCGATGGTGTCGTTTTCGGGGGATTTGAGCGGCAACATTGATCTTGATCTCGCGAAGATCGGACGAAGTCGGCGAGTGGTGTTAGGCGTTCCGCAGTTCAGTGGGTTGCGGGCATTGCTGGCCGGGACCGAGATGATCGCCACCGTGCCGGATTACGCCGCGTGTGCGTTGGTCGAGGGTTGTGCGTTGCGGGCCGAAGACCCGCCGTTTCCGATTGAAGCGGCGCAGCTTTCGATGGCCTGGAGCGGGGTGCATGACAACGATCCGGCGGAACGGTGGTTGCGGTCGCGGATCAGTGAGTTCATGTCGAAGCCTTTGCCGATTTCGGCTTGACCGTGGCGGCCTCCGGGCCGACCACATTCCCGCCTGCCCGATTCCCTGTAGGAGCGAGGCTTGCCCGCGAAGGCGGCCTGACAGCCGACCTGTTTATATCCTGATGTACCCCGTCCAACTGTGGGAGCGAGCCTGCTCGCGAAGGCGGCCTGGTAGCCGACCAATCTCTTTCAGGTGTACATATCCATTCCTGCGGTAACGGCCACCTAGGGTTTCGCCCTTACGGCGAGTCCCTTTTTCAAACGCCAAAAAGGAACCAAAAGGCTTCGCCCCAGCGTCCGGCCCCTCGCCTGGGCTCGGCGTACCCTCGCTCCGGCATTCATCTGGGGGCATCGCCTCCGGTTGGCTTCGCTTCAACCTCCTCTCGATGTGTTCGACTTCGTCGAACGGCGCTGCGCGCCTACCCCCCCAGATGAACACCTCCACTCAGCCTCCCGACGGGGCGGGTGGATCAAGATCAAGTGCTGCAGGCGAGCTAACGCTCGGCCTGTTGAGTGGTGAGGGGCGAAAGACGTGCGCCGATTCCCTGTGGGAGCGAGCCTGCTCGCGATAGCGGTGGGTCAGGCAATATCAATGCTCAATGACACATCGCCTTCGCGAGCAGGCTCGCTCCCACAAGGGATCTGCGGTGGATCGTACCGCTGGGCTCATCCACAAAAAGAGCACGTACATCCAATTTTTCCCTTCCCCACAGCGGCACTATCGAATGACGTTCCGGCACATCGCTGCCGGTGGTTTTTCATTAGTGCAGGTAGCCCATGAATGCTTCGCGATGGGATGAACGAGCCCAGGATGTCGGGCTGTTTTTTTTGCGGGTCAGCGGTGGTTTGTTTCTGCTGTGGGTGCATGGTTTGCCGAAACTGCTTAACTACAACGCTCAACTGCAAGTCATCGAAGACCCGTTTCACTTGGGCGCGAACGTCACGCTGATGCTGGCGATTTTTGCCGAGGTGCTGTGTCCGCTGCTGATCATCGCCGGGGTGCTGGTGCGTCTGGCGTGTCTGCCGATTTTGGCGGTGTTGCTGATCGCGCTGCTGGTGGTGCATGCGCAATGGAGCCTCGATGAAGGGCAGTTCGGTTGGCTGCTGTTGATTCTGTTCACCAGCCTTCTTATCGCCGGGCCGGGACGGCTGGCGCTCAATGTCCGTTTCCCTGGAGCTTTGCGTTATGCCTGAATCCAATCGTTTCGAGGAAGTCGTGACCCTGGTCATCAAGCACAGAATCAAGGCGGGTTTTGAAGCGCCCTATGAAGCCTGGTTGCGCAACATTGTCAGCATTGCCGGGCAGCAGGAAGGGCACTTGGGCGTCGATGTGATTCGCGGCAAGAGCGCCGGCCTTGACCTGTACACCTGCGTGCTGCGCTTTTGCTCCACCGAATCGATGCAACGCTGGCTCGATTCACCGCAACGGCTGGAACTGGTCAACGAAGCCACACCGATGCTCGCTGACGGCGACCAGACCGAGGTCAATCCGGTCAACGAATTCTGGTTCGCGCCGCAAGCCGACGCCGCTTCGCCGCCACCGCCGCGCTGGAAGCAGGCCGTGGTGACGTTGTTGGTGATTTTGCCGCACACCTTGCTGGTGCCGCTGATCTGGGGCCCGTTGCTGCAGCTCAATACCTTCCTGTCCAATTACGTGGTCGCGACGTTCCTGATCACGCTAACCATCGTCGTTTCGGTGGTGTACCTGTTCATGCCGATGGCGACGCGCTTGTTCGCGCCCTGGCTGTCCTCTTCCACTCAGCCCAAGGAAACGTGATGAACGCCGATCTGATTTTGTTCAATGGTCAATTTCATACGGTTGACCGTGAAAACCCACGCGCCAGCGCCGTAGCGATCAGCAATGGACGCTTCGTCGCGGTCGGCACCGACGCCGAAGCCATGGCCCTGCGCGGTTCGGGTACGCAGGTCATCGATCTCAAGGGTCGCTGCGTCATTCCCGGCCTCAACGACTCGCACTTGCACCTGATCCGTGGCGGTTTGAACTACAACCTCGAACTGCGCTGGGAAGGGGTGCCGTCGCTGGCCGATGCCCTACGCATGCTCAAGGATCAGGCCGACCGCACGCCGACGCCGCAATGGGTGCGCGTGGTCGGTGGCTGGAACGAATTCCAGTTCGCTGAAAAGCGCATGCCGACCCTCGAAGAGCTCAATCAGGCCGCGCCGGATACGCCGGTATTTGTCCTGCATTTGTACGACCGCGCTTTGCTTAACCGTGCCGCGTTGCGCGTGGCCGGTTACACCCGCAACACGCCGAACCCGCCGGGTGGCGAGATTGTGCGCGATGCCAACGGTGAACCGACCGGCATGCTGGTCGCACGGCCCAACGCGATGATTCTGTACTCGACGCTGGCGAAGGGGCCGAAGTTGCCGCTGGAATATCAGGTCAACTCGACCCGCCAATTCATGCGCGAGCTCAACCGTCTCGGCCTGACCAGCGCCATCGATGCCGGCGGCGGTTTCCAGAATTATCCGGACGATTATCAGGTGATCGAGCAGTTGGCCAAGGACCAGCAGTTGACCGTTCGCATCGCCTACAACCTGTTCACCCAGAAGCCGAAAGAAGAACTGACCGACTTCAAGAACTGGACCAGCAGCGTGACCCTGCATCAGGGTGACGACTATCTGCGGCACAACGGCGCCGGGGAAATGCTGGTGTTCTCGGCGGCGGATTTCGAGGACTTCCTCGAGCCGCGTCCGGACCTGCCGCAAACCATGGAAGACGAGCTGGAGCCGGTGGTGCGCCACTTGGTCGAGCAGCGCTGGCCGTTCCGTTTGCACGCCACGTACAACGAATCCATCAGCCGCATGCTCGACGTGTTCGAGAAGGTTAACCGCGACATTCCGTTCAACGGTTTGCCATGGTTTTTCGACCACGCCGAAACCATTACACCGCAGAACATTGAGCGGGTGAGGGCGCTGGGTGGCGGTATCGCGATTCAGGATCGCATGGCGTTTCAAGGCGAATATTTCGTCGAGCGTTACGGCGCCAAAGCCGCCGAAGCGACCCCGCCGATCAAACGCATGCTGGCCGAAGGTGTACCGGTCGGCGCCGGCACCGATGCCACGCGAGTGTCCAGCTACAACCCCTGGACTTCGCTGTACTGGATGGTCAGCGGCCGCACGGTCGGTGGCCTGGAACTGCATGCCGAGGGCTTGTCTCGTCAAACCGCACTGGAGCTGTTCACCCACGGTAGCGCCTGGTTCTCTTCCGAGCAGGGCAAGAAAGGCATGATCAAGGTCGGCCAACTGGCTGACGTCGCGGCCTTGAGCGCGGATTTTTTCAGCGTCGACGAAGAAGCGATCAAGTGGATCGAGTCGGTGTTGACCGTGGTCGGCGGCAAGGTGGTGTACGCCGCCGGTGACTTCGAAAAACTCGGACCGGCCAGCGTACCGGTGCTGCCGGACTGGTCGCCGGTGGTGAAAGTGCCGGGGCACTGGCGTCCGACTTCGCCGATGCAAGCGCAGGTTCACCATTGCAGCGGGCCGTGCGGCGTGCATTCCCATAGCCATGAAAAGGCGCGCTTGTCGAATGCGCCGGTCAGTGATTTCGCGGGTTTCTGGGGCGCGTTCGGCTGCTCGTGCTTCGCGTTCTGACGATCACAAAAAAGCGCCGACCCTGCGCGTCGGCGCCGTATGTAATACCCATCCACCGAGGAGTTTCACATGAGCAACGTTCCGTACAAACGCCTGAACAAAGATGACGCCGTTGTCCTGTTGGTTGACCACCAGACGGGCCTGATCTCGCTGGTTCAGGATTTCTCGCCGAACGAATTCAAGAACAACGTACTGGCCCTGGGCGATGTGGCCAAGTTCTTCAAGCTGCCGACCATCCTGACCACCAGCTTCGAAAACGGCCCGAACGGCCCGATGGTTCCCGAGTTGAAAGAGCAGTTCCCGGACGCGCCGTACATCCCGCGTCCAGGCCAGATCAACGCCTGGGACAACGAAGATTTCGTCAAGGCCGTTAAAGCTACTGGCCGCAAGCAACTGATCATCGCCGGTGTTGTCACCGACGTTTGCGTGACGTTCCCGACGCTGTCGGCGCTGGCTGAAGGGTTTGAAGTGTTCGTCGTGACCGACGCTTCGGGTACCTTCAACGAAACCGTGCAACAAGCGGCCTGGGCGCGCATGGCGGCGGCCGGTGCTCAACTGGTGAACTGGTTCTCGGTGGCCTGCGAGCTGCAGGGCGACTGGCGCAACGATATGGAAGGCCTGGCGAACCTGCTGTCGCCGCGCATTCCGAACTACCGCAATTTGATGAACAGCTACTCGGTGCTGACTTCGAAGTAAGTTTGCAATCACACAGAAAAATGCCCGCGAATGTGCGGGCATTTTTTTGGCTGGTGAATGAGCTTTTTGCTAGCTGGACCGTGTGCCCCGTTACACCGGTTGGCGTTTCTGCAGCCAACTCAGGAATCCGCTTTTCCTGATCGGCACCGGTGTGGTCATCAACGCCAACCGACTGTTCTGCTGCCTGACCGCTTGCAGCTTGTTCAACGCCTGACCCACTTCGACGCGTTGCTCCATGCAATCACGGGTCAGGGATTTGTCGATCCGGTAAATGATGCACGAGGTCAAGGTGGTGAAGGTCGCCTGCGAGGGTGTATCGGTGAGAATGCTTTGCTCGCCCATGACTTCACTCGGCCCCATACGCCCGGCTTCGGTTTGCCCTGTGCCATTGGGTACGGTGGCGCTGACCACCCCGGTGGCGATCACCATCAAGCTGTCCGGCACGTCGCCCAATTCCAGCACCACCTGACCTGCCGCGTACTGCTGCGGGACCATCGACTGGGCGATTTGATCACGCTCATCTTCGCTCAAGGAACGGAAGATTTTCACTTCATCCAGCAACGCCCGTGCGCGGGTCGTTGGTTCAATCACGCCATCGAGCTGCCGGGAAATACCCGCCGCTTCGAGGTGCCGATGCACCAGGTCGAACAGTTGATTGCGCACTTCGCTTTTTTTACCCAGCTCGGCGATAAACCCGCTGGCTACGTATTCGGACATGGTTTCGCCAGACGCTTTCAGCACTGCTTTCGGTGCGGGGTTGAGCAGCAAACTGCTGCTGCCCTGAAGCGTGCGGTCCAGTGCATCCAGCACCCGACGCGGGCGAATGTGGTTAGGCACCTGAATGCTGATCGACACGCCGTGCATGTTGTTGGGCCGACTGAGGTTGACGATTTTTGCCTTGGCCGCCACCGAGTTCGGCACCACCGCGGTACTGCCGGCACTGGTCAGCAGGTGGGTAGCGCGCCAGTCGATGTCGAGCACTTTGCCCTCGACGCCGTCGATCATGATCCAGTCATCCACCTGATACGGCTTGGTGGTGTTGAGCACGATCCCGGAAAACACGTCGCTCAAGGTACTTTGCAACGCCAGGCCAACGACGATTGCCACGACGCCGGAAGTCGCCAGCAAACCTTTCACCGGCAGCTCCAGTACATAACCGGCCGCCGCGACGATGGCGATCAGAAACACCAGTGCGCCGATGACATCCTGCAGCAACCGACCGCTGTGACCGATGCGGCGCATCAGCACCAGACCGATGACTTCGGTGAGCACCCGTGCGGCGTACAGCCACCAGAGAATCCCCAGTGCCGTGGCGCCCGATTGCGCTACGCGATCCTCGGTGAACAGTGGCGCCTGTAACGGGCTCACACCGGCATTGATCACGAGTGCGCTGAACATGATGAACAGCGTCAGGCGCACACCGACCCGCGTGATGCGATGCTTGAACGGCGCGAGGTGCCAGAGCACTGCGTCGATCAACAGCAGCAGGGCACTCCACGACAGCAGATGGGCAAGGAAAAAGGACATGGGGACACTCCGGCTAAAGATTGCTTTCGATTCGCGTAGCCGCCTCGCCCACATTGCTGTGTGGCGAGGCGAGGGAACTCAGTTCAGATGCGTCTTGAGTTCCAGTGCCGCCTGGCGAACCGCCGCTTTCACTTGCGGAATCTGGCTCAGCGGATTGAGCAGGCCGAAGTCGTGAATCATGCCGTTGTAGCGCACGGCCGTGACCGGGACACCGGCCGCGTCGAGGTGGCGGGCATAGGCTTCGCCTTCGTCACGCAACACGTCGAACTCGGCGGTTTGTACCAGGGCCGCAGGCAAGCCTTTGAGCTGTTCGGCGCTGGCTTGCAACGGCGAGGCATGGATCTGAATACGTTCGGCTTTGTCGGTGGTGTAGCTGTCCCAGAACCAGTTCATCATGCCCTTGGTCAGGAAGTGGCCTTCAGCAAATTGCTGGTACGACCCGGTGTCGAACTGTGCGTTGGTCACTGGCCACATCAACAGCTGGAAGCGCAGGGCCGGAGTTTTCTGCTCCTTGGCGATCAAGGCCACGACCGCCGCCATGTTGCCGCCGACGCTGTTGCCGGCCACGGCCAGGCGTTTGCCATCGACGCCGATGTCCTTGCCATGCTCTGCCACCCAACGGGTCGCGGCGTAGGCCTGGTTGATCGCGGTCGGGTAGTGCGCTTCCGGCGACGGTGTGTAATCGACATACACCGCGACAGCACCGGAGCCGATCACCAGGTCGTGGATCAGACGCTGGTGAGTCGGGTAATCGCCCAACACCCAGCCACCACCGTGGAAGAACATAAACACCGGCAATTCACCTTTGACCTTAACTGGCCGCACGATTTTCAGGTTGATGGTTTGCCCATCGACTTTGATCGTACGGTCGCTGACGTCCACACCCGACAGATCAACCTTCACCGAATTTTGCGCGCCGGTCAGTACCGCACGGGCATCTGCAGGGCTCAGTTGCTCAAGCGGCTTGCCACCGCCGGCAGCGAGCGCGTCGAGGAAGGCTTGCGTGTTGTGTTCGACGCCCGGGCTGCCGGCGGCAAAGGCGTTGCCTACGGCGAGGGCGAGGAGGGAAGCGGTCAGGGATTTTTTGACGATGTTCATGGGATAAATCCTTTTTAATTAGACGTTGATTACCTAAGGTTCAGGTTGCTGCCAGCACTGTGGTTCAGGCCTCAGCAACACCGTGGACACAGATTAATAGGGTGTCTAAAAAGGAAAAAGCGGCTATAAAATGTTTGACTGTCAACCAAGGCGTGACAATGAACCCGTTCGAAGATATGCGTATTTTTTGCCAGGTCATGGATTCCGGCAGCTTCACCGCGGCGGCCGATCAATTAGGCCTGTCCAAGCAATTCGTCAGCCGGCGGTTGATGCAGCTCGAAGAGCGTCTGGGTGTGCGGCTGCTCAATCGCTCCACGCGGCGACTGGACGTGACGCCACTGGGGCAGAGTTATTACGAGTCAGCCTTGCGCCTGCTGGGCGAAGTCGAGCAAGTCGAGCAGGGCATCGCCGGCCAGACCACTGAGCCCCGCGGCACTATTCGTATCAGCGCGCCATTGTCGTTTGCGGTGGCGCATTTGGGCTGTTTGCTGCCGGTGTTTTTGCAGCGTTATCGCGATGTCACGGTGGAGGTCGACCTCAGTGATCGGCCGGTGGATTTGCTCAGTGAGGGTTATGACCTGGCGCTGCGCATCGGCATTCTGGAGGACTCGACGCTGATCGCCCGACGCATCGCCTCCATCCAGCGGATGTACTGCGCCAGCCCGGCATACCTGGCCGAGCGCGGCACGCCGCTCAAACCCGAAGACTTGCACAGCCATGACTGCCTGCCTTACGGCCACGGTCGTCAGGTGCAATGGCGTTTTGAAGGGCAGGGCAAGCCGTTGGTGGTCAATGTCACCGGGCGGATGCGGGTGAACAATGGTGAACTGCTCAGGGACGCGGCGATTGCCGGTATGGGGATTACTTACTTGCCGACCTTCATTGTGGGTTCGGCATTAAAGGACGGCAGGCTGGTGCCGGTGCTGGATGAGTTTCGTCCGCCGCCGCTGACGTTGTCGGCGGTCTATCCGCAGCACCGTCAAGCATCGCGACCGGTGCAGGCGTTGATCGAGTTTTTGCGTGAACGGTTGGATCGGGCTCAGGATGGGTTGTAGAGGGGTTATGGTGTCAGCCCACGCAATTAATGAAAGACCCCAGTCTGGAGCGCGCAATGGAACTGCCGACAAAAGAAAAAGCCATCGCCAGCAACCGCGATGCCTGGAATGACTCCGCCCGACACCACAAAGACACCCCCGAATGGCAGGCCCGTTTGACGGCGGTTGGTTGTAGGGATTTTTGCTGCATGGACGACACCCTCCGAGGTTTGCTGGAGCAGGTCGGTGTCGACGGCAAAGACGTGGTGCAACTGGGCTGCAATAACGGCCGCGAATGCCTGTCGTTGTTTGCGCTGGGTGCGCGCAGCGTCGTGGGCGTCGACCAGTCCGAGGCTTTCCTCGATCAGGCGTGGGAACTGGCGTCACGCTCGCCCCATGCGCCTGAGTTCATCGAGGCAGACATTCATCACTTGCCGACTGAACTTCATGGCCGCTTCGACGTAGCCCTGATAACCATCGGCGTATTGAACTGGATGCCGGACATCGGCGAATTCTTCCGACATGTCGCACAAACCCTCAAGCCGGGTGGCAGTCTGGTGGTGTACGAAACCCACCCCTTCCTCGAAATGTTCGACCCCGAGTCCGCCGATCCGTATCGGCCGGACAGCTCATACTTTCGCAGCGAACCTTTCGTGCAGGACCAGCCGATCGTCTACGAAGGCAAAGTCGACCAGCAGGCCGCTTCGTCCTACTGGTTCGTCCACACCCTGGGCGCCATCTTCACCGGCGCCATCGACGCCGGATTGCAGATCAGCCACTTCAAGGAGTACCCGCATTCCAACCGCGAGGAGCTCTATGATCGGTATGAACAGCAAACGGCGCAGCTGCCGTTGTGTTTTACGTTGGTTGCACAGAAGCGAGCAGTCTAGTCAGAAGAGTCTCTTAGAGCGTTGAGTGATTGACCGAATGACCCGGCTGCGCGCAGAGATCAATGCCAAGGGCGTGAATGACCTTTAAAACCGTATCGAAACGTGGTTTTGCACCTGGTGCGAAGGCCTTGTACAGGCTTTCGCGGCCCATACCCGAATCCTTGGCTATTTGTGTCATTCCACGCGCTTTCACCACGTAGCCGATAGCGCGAAGAAACTCTTCGTTGTCGCCGTCTGCGAGCACTTGCGAAAGGTACTCGCTGATGGCTTCGTCACTGTCCAGCAGAGCCGCCATATCGAAAGTAGTCAAAGTCTGGCTCATGTTTAAACCTCCTTTGCCAATTTTTTCGCCCGCCTGATGTCGGCGGTTTGCGAAGATTTGTCACCACCCGCCAACAGCACAATGACGACGCTATTTCGCATAGTGAAGTAGACCCGATAGCCTGCACCGACGTCCACGCGCATTTCGGAAACACCATCACCCACCGGTTTGATATCGCCCAGATTACCCGCAGAGGCACGATCAATGCGACGAGCGATGGCTAACTTCGCCCGCAAGTCACGAATTGAGGCATGCCATGCCGCGAAGATCATAGTTTGTTGAATAAGATAATTCATTACTCAAATGTATCCATCTGGATACGAATGACCAGTCAGGCAATTCCTTCGTTATGTATGTTTTTTCCCTTAAGCGTGTGGGCTATGGGGGTATCCGAGCGGGTCTATTCGCGGTGCCGCTACCGTCCGCTATCCTTGCTCCACGCACATCGAACGGTTTTCCCCATGCTTTCGGTCCAAGGCGTCTTCAAAAGCTACGCCACTCCCCAGGGCCCATTAGCGGTTCTGCAAGGTGTCGACCTCACCTTGAAACCCGGCAGCAGCCTGGCGTTGATGGGGGAGTCGGGCAGTGGCAAGAGCACCTTGCTGCACCTGATTGCCGGGCTGGACAAGGTCGATCGCGGCAGCATCCGCAGCGGCGAACATCGGCTGGAGCAGATGAACGAAGGGCAACTGGCGAACTGGCGGCGGACCGAAATCGGCCTGGTGTTTCAGCAGTTCAACCTGATCGGCAGTTTGCGCGTGGAGGACAATCTGGCGTTCCAGGCACGACTGGCGGGGCGGCATGATCCGCGCTGGCAAGCGCATCTGGTGCAACGTCTGGGCTTGGGTGATTTGCTGCAGCGTTATCCGGAACAGCTGTCCGGCGGCCAGCAGCAACGGGTTGCGCTGGGCCGTGCCTTGGCGTCGCAACCCAAACTGTTGCTGGCTGACGAACCCACCGGCAGCCTCGATGAAGCCACCAGCGATGAGGTCTTGAAGTTGTTGCTGGAGTTGCTCGACGACAGTCCCACCACCTTGTTGATGGTCACCCACAGCCCACGGGTTGCCGCGCGGCTGGCCGAAAAAGTGGTGCTCCACGGTGGTCGTCTGGCTGGCGCGGACGAGCGCTGAAGTGCGGGTCTTTCGCGAGACGCTGCGGGCGCTGCTCAGTCATTGGCGACAGCATCCGGTGCAGTTTTTCAGTGTGCTGACCGGGCTCTGGCTCGCCACCAGCCTGCTGACCGGCGTGCAGGCGCTGAACAGCCAGGCGCGCGAAAGCTATGCCCGGGCCAGTCAGTTGATTGGCGGCGAACCCCAGGCCAGCCTCAGTTCACCCAGTGGCGCAACCTTCTCCCAACACGTGTTTGTCGACCTGCGCCGATTGGGTTGGCCGGTGTCGCCGGTCCTGCAAGGTCGGGTGACGCTCAAGGGTCATGAAGACCAGCGCTTGCAGTTGATGGGCATCGAGCCGGTGTCGCTGCCCGCCGGTTCCTCTGTGGCCGGGCAGGCGTTGCCGATTGAGCAGGTTGTCGAGTTTTTCAGCCCTCCAGGCAGTACCTGGATTTCGCCGCAGACGATGCAGGCCCTGGGGTTGCACGAGGGCGAGCGCCCGGTGAGTGTGAGTGGGCAGGCATTACCGCCGCTGCATGCGCAGTCCGATATGGCACCGGGCGTGTTGTTGGTGGACATCGGCTTCGCCCAGCAGATTCTCGGCCTGCCGGATCAGCTGTCACGCCTGCTGCTGCCGAAGGATTTCACCGCGCCCCTGCCTGATCAATTCAAGGGTCAACTGCAGCTCAAGACCAGCGGCGAAGAGAACAATTTGTCGCGCCTGACCGAAAGCTTTCACCTGAACCTCGATGCGCTGGGTTTTCTATCATTCGTGGTCGGTCTGTTTATCGTCCACGCCGCGATCGGTCTGGCGCTGGAACAACGTCGTGGCTTGCTCAGAACCCTGCGCGCCTGCGGTGTTAGCGCACGGATGCTGATTGCCTGTCTGGCGGTTGAACTGGGTGGGCTGGCGTTGATCGGCGGACTGGTCGGCGTCGCCAGCGGCTACCTGCTGGCCAGCGTGCTGTTGCCGGATGTCGCCGCGAGTCTGCGCGGGTTGTACGGCGCTGAAGTGGCGGGGCAATTGAGCCTCAGTCCGTGGTGGTGGCTCAGCGGCGTCGGCCTGAGTCTGTTGGGCGCGTTGTTGGCGGGGGCCAACAGTTTGTTGCGGGCCGCGCGCCTGCCTTTGCTGGCCCTGGCCGACCCGCAAGCCTGGCATCAGGCTCACGCGCGCTGGTTGCGGCGTCAGGGTTGGGTTGCCGTGATCGCTGCGGTGATCGCAGTGCTGGCGTTGATCTTCGGCGACAGCCTGAGCAGTGGCTTCGTGCTGATGGTGGCACTGTTGATCGGCGCTGCGCTGGCGTTGCCGGTGGTGCTCAACTGGGTGTTGAACCGGGTGCTGCATCGCAGTCGCTCGGTGCTCGGCCAATGGTTTCTCGCCGACTGCCGTCAGCAACTGCCGGCCCTGAGCCTGGCGCTGATGGCGCTGTTGTTGGCACTGGCGGCGAACATTGGAGCGGGCAGCATGACGGCCGGTTTTCGTCAGACCTTCAGCGATTGGCTCGAACAACGCCTGACCGCCGAACTGTACGTCAATCCGCGAAATCCGGCCCAGGCCAGAGAGCTGCAAACCTGGCTCAAGCAGCAACCCGAACTCACGGCAGTGCTGCCCAACTGGCAAGTGTCGATCCAGTTGCAAGGCTGGCCGGCGGACGTCTTCGGCGTGATCGATCATCCGACGTATCGCCAGCATTGGCCGCTGCTGGAAGCCTTGGGCGACAACCCTTGGGACCGACTGGCCAAGGACGACGCACTGATGCTCAGCGAACAACTGGCCCGTCGGCTGAAGGTGCGCGTTGGCGATCACTTGACGATTCCCACCCCGAACGGCGCCTGGTCGCCGCGGATCGTCGGCATCTACGCCGATTACGGCAATCCCAATGGCCACATTCTGGTCAACGTCAACCATCTGCTGCGCGGCTGGCCGCAGCTGACACCGAGCCGTTTCAACCTGCGCATCGACCCGACGTTGATCCCGGATTTCCTGACAGCACTGCAAACACGCTTCGCGCTGGAGGACAGTCGCATCGTCGACCAGGCCCGGCTCAAGGGTTGGTCCACGCAAGTGTTCGAACGCACCTTTGCCGCGACCGCCGCGCTCAACAGCCTGACCCTCTGTGTGGCGGGCGTGGCGCTGTTCATCAGCCTGTTGACCCAAAGTCAGAGCCGCCTCGGGCAACTCGCCCCTCTGTGGGCGCTCGGCGTGACTCGCCGGCAATTGATGCTGCTCAATCTCGGGCAGACCTGGTTGCTGGCGGTGCTGACCCTGGTGTTGGCGTTGCCGTTGGGGATCGCGCTGGCGTGGTGCCTGGACACGGTGATCAACGTGCAGGCCTTCGGCTGGCGCTTGCCGCTGCGGGTGTTTCCGCTGCAGCTGTTGCAGTTGATGGGGTTGGCGCTGTTGGCGACTTTATTGGCGTCGGCGTGGCCGCTGTACTCGCTGTATCGCACGCAACCGGCGGATCTGCTGAGGACGTTTGCTCATGAAGATTAAGGTCGGCGTGTTGCTATTGGCGCTATTGAGCGGGTGCGATAACTCGGCGCCCGTTGAGAAAGGCTTTGCGGGGCTGGGTCATCAGGCCGCCGCGTTTACGCCGGTGGTGCCCGGTCGGGTGTTCAGCTTTCCGGCGGATCACGGTCCGCATGACGGTTTTCGCATTGAATGGTGGTACGTCACCGCCAACCTCAAGGACGATCAGGGGCGCGAGTTCGGCGCGCAGTGGACATTGTTTCGCAGCGCCTTGAAAGCGACGCCCGAAGTAGTTGGCTGGGGTAATCAAATTATCTGGCTTGGCCACGCAGCCGTGACGTCGGCGACGGAACATCACGCCGCCGAGCGTTACGCCCGGGGTGGTGTTGGTCAGGCGGGTGTGAGTCTCGCGCCCTTCAACGCGTGGATTGATGATTGGCGTTTCAGCAGTCAGGGTTCCGACCCGATGGCGGATCTTCAACTCAGCGCCCGGGACAAGAAGTTTGGCTATCAACTGCGGCTGACCTCCACACGTCCTTTGGTACTTCAGGGCGACAAAGGCTTCAGTCAGAAATCCGAACAAGGGCAGGCGTCGTACTACTACAGCCAGCCATTTTTTCAGGCCAGCGGCACGCTGGAAATCGACGGCAAAACGTATCAAGTCAGCGGCCCGGCCTGGCTCGACCGGGAATGGAGCAGCCAACCCTTGACCGCCAACCAGACCGGCTGGGACTGGTTTTCCCTGCACCTGGACAGCGGCGAACAGGTGATGCTCTACCGCATGCGGCAGAAGGACGGCGCGCCTTACCTCACCGGCACCTGGATCGACGCTCAGGGCCAGACGCAGCTACTGCACGCCGCCGACATCAGCCTTACGCCGCAAGACACCGCCAACGTCGCCGGACGTTCGATGCCGGTGCGCTGGTCGATCAAAATCCCCGACAAACACCTCGACATCACCATCAGCGCGCTCAACCCCAATGCTTGGATGGCTTTGCGCATTCCCTATTGGGAAGGGCCGGTGCAATTGAGCGGCAGCCATGGTGGGCAGGGTTATCTGGAAATGACCGGGTATTGAGTCGGAACTCTCGCCAGAGTGATGGCCTCCTAATTCTAGAAGTCCGTTCACCGGAGACCGCCATGAGTGAAGACTTGAAACCGCCTGACCTTGATTCGTGGCAGCACCTGTTTGAAGACAAAGCCTACTGGCAACAATCCCCCGACGCCCATTACGCCGAACTGTTGCGGGTGGCCGACGACTTGCTGGGGCAGGGCGCCATTGACCTGGAGCAGTGGCAAACCTTGAAGGTCAAGGCCGATCAATCCCATAAAGATTCGCCTGCCGTGAACGTCGCCCAAGAGGTCGACGATCCCGAGGCTTGAGGAGAACCCACATGAAACCGACGACCCCCACTGAGCACCCTGACGAACCGCGGCCACCGGGTGAAGTCGAGCGCGACAACGACGCCCTGCGCCCGACCGATCCGACCCGGCGCAAGGAAAGCGGCAAGGGCACAGACAGCGGTGAATCCACCGCACAAGAAACTGCGAAGACTCCCTGATCAGCGTCTATGCTCATCTGCGCAGAGGGCGCTGGACGGTGGTTCAGCGCTCGTTGCTGCCCCCAATTCACAGGGAATGTACCGCTTATGAAACTTCACGCACTGACCAAAGCCATCACCCTTGCGACCCTGCTGTCTGCCGCCAGCCTTAGCGCCATGGCTGCGGACATCCCGCTGTCTGCCGTTGTGGAGGCGGATCAGGTCACCACCAAAGTTGTCTCGGTCGATGCTGCCAATCACCGGGTCGTCCTGGAGGGGCCGGAAGGTCGTCAGGTCCATGTGCAATTGACCGACAAGGCCAAAAACCTCGGCAACTTGAAAGTCGGCGACCAAGTCGATGTCAAGGTTACTAGCGCTGTCGCCGCCTACCTCGACACCGATGTCGACAAAGGCCTGCCAGGCACCGTCGAACGCGCTGGCGAAGTCCGCGCAGCCCCCGGCAGTGACAACCCGGGCGGCGAAGCCTACCGTCAGGTGCAGGTCCAACTGAAAATCACCAAAATCGACGTGAAGAAAAACCAAGTCACCTTCGAAAACCCCGCCGGCCAGTCCAAGACTGTTGACGTCGTAAGACCCGAAGTTCAAGCGAAATTGAAAGATCTGGAAGTTGGACAGAGTGTCGTTGTGACCTATACCGACATATTGACAGTGACCAGCAAGCACTGAGGTTGCGTATTAGCTCTATAGGTTGATTGTTCTTGTACAACTTTTCTGTATAAGAACAATCAGTTTTAATGGTCTAACTGGTGAGTTTTGGCGGTCTTTAAATAGTATTTAAGCCGACATTTAATCAATGTTGTTTCGATAAATTTCATGTTCATAGACGCGGACATATTCGAAACTTTCTATTAAAATACTTCCCGTTCGCCCAGTGTCAGGGCTCTTTACCGGTGCATGGATTGCCAGGCCATTACACTGGGCGAACACCTTATCGACGTGCGATACACACTTGCAGCAATACGTTGTTCCCCTGAACACCGCCTCCCGTTTGCCACTCCGCTACCTCAAGCACACCTCCAAACTGATCCGCAAACTCGGCAACTCCGATCTCGCCCTGCAACACAACAAAGTCATCAACCTGAAACTGACCGTCGCTTCGATGGACGGCGTCGTCATCGGCCATGGCGAGTATTTTTGCAAACGTGGTTATGTCGAAGGCATGGAGCTGTCATTTGGTGAAACCCGTAGCGGCATTGGCGGCGGAATCTGCCAACTGAGCAACCTGATTCACTGGATGGCGATTCACTCTCTATTGGTCGTGGTTGAGCGGTCGAACCACAGCTTCTATCCCTTTCCTGACGAAGGGCGGGTACTGCCATTCGGCTCCGGGGCTGCGATCTTTTACAACTACATTGACCTGGTGCTGCATAACCCGACCGATCGCCATTTTCAGTTGAAGCTCAATGTCGCCGAGCAACAGTTGGAAGGGGAGTTGTTGTGCGAGAGGTCAGGAGCAAGGGACAGGAGAGTCAGGTGTTGAAGAGTGAGCGGCTTTATAAGAATCGTGTGGTGGTTAAGTATGAGGTTGAGGAAAGTTTGCTGACTTGAAGTTAACCAGATTCCAGCTTTCGGCTGACATTCGGAATTCGCCTTGGTTTTCAGATTCCGCGATCCAGCCGTTTGAAAGGGTGATCCTGTGTTTGTTCACATGGTGTCCTGATTGTTGAATATCCCAAGCCGTCCGTGTGCGCGCTTTTCTGGTCGAAGTGACAGCGCGGCGGCGTCAAGGGAAAGATTCAAAGCCAAAAGCAGGGCGAATGGTCGTGAGATGGTAAACAAGGGTTCATTCCTTTGGGGGTGTGTATCCGGTTTCTTTGATGCGGGTGGCAATGCCTGATGCCGACGCAATTATGAACGTAGTGCTGGCAAAAACTGCTGAGCCTTTAATGTTTGCCTGATTGCCAGTCGTTGAGGCAACTCCAATAGTTATTTTTCGTCCCTCACCTCGTAACGGCCGGGACCGGTCCAGATGATCACTCTGAATCCACCGCTCAGCAGCCCGATATCTCTGAGGTGTTTAAAAACTTCAGCAGGGCACCACTCACGTCCATGAGCAAAGCAAATTTCCAAGGTTCGCAGTTTGGCAAAAATGTTGGCCTTGATGTCATCATCCGAACTTGAAATTTTGTACTCATCAACGTTAGTTTCTTGGAAAAAACCAAGGTCGAGCAACGTATTTTTCAACTCGGTATCAAGTAGCTTTAACAGGACGTAGTCCCCATCTGCTTGGGTGACATAGGCTTTGACCGAGTGATTATTCACGTATAGTTCTCATTTAATATCGACGAACGCCAAGCGAGCCAATTTTCGCGCTCAACGTCAGGACAAATACCTCTTCGGATGTGAATCGTTCCGTTTCTATAAAGTCCAGAAACCACTCCACGTCCAATGCCGTGAATATCGTAAGCGACCCATAAACCACACATGGCAAAAAACCGATGTGTGCATTTAGCGCGAGATAGTCGGGGAACAGTTCCACGGCAGCAAGGCTTCGAAGTCTTCTACCGAAGTAGCTTGTGGCAGGCGTTCAAGTACGTGGCGCAGCCACGTATAGGGCTCTTGGCCGTTGGCTTTGGCAGTTTCGACCAGGCTATAGATCTGCGCACTGGCCGTCGCGCCCTTGGGCGTGTCGCTGAACATCCAATTTTTGCGACCAATCACAAAGGGTTTTACCGCTCGCTCGGCCTTGTTGTTATC
>NZ_RCZA01000025.1 GCF_006438925.1 Pseudomonas mandelii
ATCGACAACAACCCGGCAGAGCGTGCAATTAAACCGTTTGTGATCGGGCGCAAGGCATGGCTGTTCAGTGATACACCCAAGGGCGCCACGGCCAGTGCTCAGATCTACAGCCTGGTCGAGACCGCCAAGGTCAACGGCCAGGAGCCCTATACGTGGCTGCGCCATGTACTGGAGCGGTTGCCGCATGCGGAGTCGGTAGAGGACTTTGAAGCCTTACTGCCGTGGAACTGCTCGCCAGAAATGCCACGGTAAACGAGGTAAATATCTTTGGGTATGTGGGGTTCATGGATCGCATACCCTATAACGACGGGGAACGCGCCACTGCGGCATGGCATTTTCTGGATGCACTGATCGAACTGGCGTCGCTGGGTAAAGCCGGTTACAGCAAGGGCCAGCCAACCAAGTTGCAGAAAGACCTTATCGGATTGTTGGGTGATGTGTATTCGGTTCAGAAGTTTTACACCCAGGCGACCGGGCACGAGAAATTGCATTCACAGGCGCTCGAGGTCATTCAAGCTATTCTCGATGACCCACAAGCCCTCGACAGCAAAACTCGTCTGCTGTAACGGCTGAGACAAGATATCCCTCCTGTATATCACGTTCACCCATCCATGGTCCGCGGCGAAGGCAATGACTGTCTGGTCGTCTGATGCATTACATTGTTTAACTTTAAAAGTGTCTTTTAAAGTTTGCTTGATAATGTTTGATGAAGTTGTTTGTGTGGTGCTGAGTTAAATATTGTACATGGGGTGAATGGTGGAATTTTTATGAGCGGTTGGGATGTTTTGTTTGGTTATTAGCTGTATGTTTTGGCGTGATAAGTGCCGTCGTACTTGTCAAGTAAATATAGCGGCACCGATATAACGGGATAAGTGTTTTGTATTCATCGAACAGGAAATCGGCTTAATACGTTGAATACCATTGTGCTGCACAAATCTCATGTCGATGAAACCGGGATCGGCTGATACCCCATCCGCCAACTCACGGCCCGCGTCGCAGCCAACAACCGCTGCGCCGCCGGGCCGTTTTCGTCAGCGTGAAACAGTGAGGTCGGACCGACAATGGTCATGACCGCCGCTACATTCCCTACCGCGTTGAATACCGGTGCCGACAAGGCGTCCACCCCCGGCATGAGCAAACCATGCACATGATGCAGGCCACGCTCGCGGATCTTTTCGCATAAGGCTGCATAGGTCTGATCGTCCGCCAAGACGTGGTCAGCGGCGTTGTGCAGTTCCTGCTCGCGCAGGTCCACGGTTTCCCGTTTCGGCAGAAAAGCACCGAACACCAGCCCCGTCGACGAACTGAGCAACGGCAACACCGAACCCAATTGCGTCACCACCGTCACCGCGCGCACCGCCGGTTCGATGTGCACCACGGTTGCGCCCTGATTGCCCCACACCGCTATAAAGCAGGTTTCATTCAGATCGTCACGCAACTCGGCCAAGGGCAGGGCGCCAACCTTCAGCACGTCCATACTGTTGAGTGCTGCCAGCCCTACACGCAAGGCTTCACGGCCGAGACCATAGTGGTTGGTGGCAGCATTCTGTTCAGCAAAACCGCTGGCAATCAGCGCCTGCAAATAGCGGTGAACCTTGCTCGCCGGCATCTGTACGTGTTCGGCCAGGCGCGACAGTGAAGTCGATGGCGACAACTCGGCCAGGGCCTTGAGGATGTCGGTGCCGACCTCGGCCGAGCGGACTTTCTGTTTATCGTTGCTGCGCGGCGTTTCCATGGAGGCGGTCTGATCCCGGGACGAATGGGCGTCTTTATAGCTTGACGGTCAATACCAATCAAATTACGTTAAGCGTAATCGAATTACGATAAAAATAACCCGGGCGTGCCGAGACCTCTTGAATGGAGCGACGGGCCATGCCTACTCCCTGTTCAGGAGGCTCCATGAACCTCGATTCAACGGCGCCCGAGCTGGCTTATCAGTCCGGCTTCGGCAACGAATTCAGTAGCGAAGCGTTGCCCGGCGCACTGCCCGTCGGCCAGAACTCCCCGCAAAAAGCGCCTTACGGTCTCTACACCGAACTGTTCTCCGGCACGGCGTTCACCATGGCCCGCAGCGAAGCGCGGCGCACCTGGATGTACCGCATTCAGCCATCGGCCAATCACCCGGCATTCGTCAAACTGGATCGGCAACTGGCTGGCGGCCCATTGGGTGAAGTGACCCCCAATCGCCTGCGCTGGAACCCGCTGGACATCCCGAGCGAGCCGACCGATTTCATCGACGGCCTGGTGAGCATGGCGGCCAACTCTGGCACGGAAAAACCGGCCGGGATCAGCATTTATAGCTACCGCGCCAACCGTTCCATGGAGCGCGTGTTCTTCAACGCCGACGGCGAGCTGCTGCTGGTGCCGGAACTGGGGCGTCTGCGCATCGCCACCGAATTGGGCGTGCTGGAACTGGAGCCGCTGGAAATCGCCGTGCTGCCGCGCGGTCTGAAATTTCGCGTTGAACTGCTTGACCCCCAAGCTCGCGGCTACATTGCCGAGAACCACGGCGCGCCGCTGCGCCTACCCGACCTCGGGCCGATCGGCAGTAACGGTCTGGCCAATGCGCGGGACTTCCTGACGCCGGTCGCGCATTACGAAAACCTCAAACAACCGACCACGCTGGTGCAGAAATTCCTCGGCCAGTTGTGGGGCTGCGAACTTGATCATTCGCCGCTGAACGTGGTGGCCTGGCACGGCAATAACGTGCCGTACAAATATGACCTGCGCCGTTTCAATACCATTGGCACGGTCAGTTTCGATCACCCTGACCCCTCGATCTTCACCGTCCTGACCTCGCCAACCAGCGTGCATGGCCTGGCGAATCTGGACTTCGTGATCTTCCCGCCACGCTGGATGGTCGCCGAGAAAACCTTCCGGCCACCGTGGTTCCACCGCAACCTGATGAACGAATTCATGGGCCTGATCAAGGGCGAGTACGATGCCAAGGCCGAAGGCTTCGTGCCCGGCGGTGCGTCCTTGCACAGTTGCATGAGCGCTCACGGCCCGGACGGCGAGACCTGCACCAAGGCGATCAGCGCCGAACTCGCGCCAGCGAAAATCGACAACACCATGGCCTTCATGTTCGAGACCAGCCAGGTGCTGCGCCCGAGCCGATTCGCCCTGGATTGCCCGCAACTGCAAAACAACTACGATGCCTGCTGGGCCACGCTGCCCGCCACTTTCGACCCGACCCGGAGATAATCCATGACTCAGACTTCCATCACTCGTAGCTGGGTTGCCTCCGCCAACGGCCATGCTGATTTCCCTCTGCAGAACCTGCCGCTGGGTGTGTTCAGCGTGAAGGGTTCGGCGCCGCGCAGTGGCGTGGCCATTGGCGAACATATCTTTGACCTGGAAGCTGCACTGGACGCCGGGCTGTTCGATGGCGTCGCAAAAACTGCAGTCGAAGCCACCCGTGGCGGTCAGCTGAACGCGTTCTTCGAACTGGGTCGTGACGCTCGCGTTGCCCTGCGCGAACGCCTGCTGGAACTGTTCAAAGAAGGCAGCACCCTGCACGGCAAGATCGAAGCCCAAGGCGCAAAACTGCTGCCACTGGCGGCGAATTGCGAGATGCATCTGCCAGCGAAAATCAACGACTACACCGACTTCTACGTCGGCATTGAGCACGCGCAAAATGTCGGCAAACTGTTCCGTCCCGACAACCCGTTGCTGCCGAACTACAAGTACGTGCCGATCGGTTATCACGGTCGCGCTTCGACCATTCGCCCGTCCGGCACTGATGTGCGTCGTCCGAAGGGGCAGACCCTGCCGGCCGGTCAGACTGAGCCGACTTTTGGCCCGTGCGCACGTCTGGATTATGAGCTGGAGCTGGGCATCTGGATTGGTCAGGGTAACGAGATGGGCGACTCGATCGCCATCGGTGACGCCGCCGATCACATCGCTGGTTTCTGCCTGCTCAACGACTGGTCGGCGCGAGACATCCAGGCTTGGGAATACCAGCCGCTGGGGCCGTTCCTGTCGAAGAGTTTCATCACCAGCATCTCGCCTTGGGTGGTGACTGCCGAAGCGCTGGAACCGTTCCGTCGCGCTCAGCCGGCACGTCCGGAAGGCGATCCGCAGCCGCTGCCGTACCTGTTCGACAAACGCGATCAAGCGGCTGGCGCCTTCGACATCGAACTGGAAGTGCTGCTGCTCACCGAAGGCCTGCGCGAGCAAAAACTGCCGGCCCATCGCCTGACTCTCAGCAATACCCAACACATGTACTGGACCGTGGCGCAAATGGTCGCGCACCACAGCGTCAACGGCTGCCAGTTGCAGGCCGGTGACCTGTTCGGTTCGGGGACGTTGTCGGGGCCTGAGAACGGTCAGTTCGGCAGCCTGCTGGAAATCACCGAGGGCGGTAAAAAGCCGATCGAACTGGCGTCTGGCGAGGTGCGTAAATTCCTCGAGGACGGCGACGAAATCATCCTGCGGGCTCGTTGCAGCCGCGAGGGTTTTGCCTCCATCGGTTTCGGCGAATGCCGCGGCAAAGTGCTGCCGGCGCGCTAAGAGGGTCGGGTCATGGAACTCTATACCTACTACCGTTCGACTTCGTCCTATCGGGTGCGCATTGCGTTGGCGCTCAAGGGGCTGGATTACCAGGCGCTGCCGATCAATCTGATCGCGCCGCCAGGTGGCGAGCATCGACAGCCGCCGTATCTCGGCATCAACCCGCAAGGCCGGGTGCCGGCCTTGCGCACCGACGAAGGTGAACTGCTGATCCAGTCGCCGGCGATCATCGAATACCTGGAGGAGCGTTATCCACAGGTGCCGCTGCTCTCCAAAGACCTCGCCGCTCGCGCCCATGAGCGTGGCGTGGCGGCAGTGATTGGTTGCGACGTGCACCCACTGCACAACGTCAGCGTACTCAACAAGCTGCGGCAGTTGGGGCACGATGAACCGCAAGTGGTGGAGTGGATCGGGCACTGGATCAGCCAAGGATTGGCGACGGTGGAGCAGTTGATCGGCGATGAGGGTTATTGCTTTGGTCCGACGCCTGGGCTGGCGGATGTTTACCTGATTCCGCAGCTGTACGCGGCCGAGCGCTTCAGCATTTCACTTGAGGCGTATCCGCGGATTCGTCGAGTGGCGGCGTTGGCGGCGACGCATCCGGCATTCATCAAGGCGCATCCGGCGAACCAGCCAGATACCCCTTAAAAACATCAGATCAAAAGATCGCAGCCTCGTTTCACTCGACAGCTCCTACTGGAAATCGCGACCCCTGTAGGAGCTGTCGAGTGAAACGAGGCTGCGATCTTTTGCTTTTAATGGACGATGGAGTTTGGTGGCAGGTGCCCTAATCGTTCAGTCAGGCGAATCCGCTGAATCGGGTCGTCACTAAGCAGCAGGGCATGCTCCAGGTCAAAGCGCTCGGCGTTCGGGCAATCCAGCCGTTGATAGAGGCTGGCCCGGGCCAGGTAGTCGGAGGCACTGGCGTTGCCCAGTTCCAGTACTCGTTCGGCGTCGATCAGAGCGCCGATGTAGTCATCGTTAGAAAGGTGTAACTGACGCAGGTTGCGCGACAGCCGCTGCAGCATTTGCACCGGTTCGGCGGTGAGCAAATGCTCGGCGCTGAGCTGCATGTTCGGGCCGTACTGGCGTTGCAGCAGTTCCCGGCAATCGTTGGGGTACAAACGACGCCCGCCGCATGGGTCGAGCAAGTGATCGGCGCCCGGTACCCGCAGCAGGAAATGCCCGGGGAAGTTGACCCCGACCATGGGGATTTCCAGACCTTTGGCCAGTTCCAGGGCAATCAAGCCCAGACTCAGCGGCTGCCCACGTCTGCGTTCCAGTACTTTATTGACCAGCGCGACTTGCGGACGCAATGGCGTGGAGTCGTCCTGAGCAAATCCCATGTCATTCATACGCCGTAACAACGGTTGGGCCAACTCGCTGACCGGCAACATCGGCAAGCCATAACTGACCCGTTGTTGCAGGTCCTTGAAATCGTTCAGCACCGTTTCGGGATTGACCGCACTGTCGTGTTCGGCGGCAATCCACAGCGCCGCCTCGAACAGCGCGGGCGGTGAACGTTGCAGACAGTCGAAAAAGCGTTGGCGGGGGGTCATCAAAATCTCCGGGCAATGCCTCGTTTTAGCCCCGTCTCCGCCATTCGTCCAGTGCCGAACATGGGCGGTTGCAGGTTATGTCCGAAAGTCTGCATGGCGGCGTCGCTTATTCCGGTGCGCTTCTGCAATTTTCGAGCGCAAGCCTATACTGGCGACTACAAGAAGTGATTCGGGAGCCCTACGATGTTCGCTCTCATGCAAAGCACTCGCCTTGAATCCCTGCATCTGAGCGTTGACTCGGTCACCGGGTTGAAGGCGGTCATTGCCATTCATAACAGCCGTCTGGGGCCTGCCCTCGGCGGGTGTCGGTACCTTGCCTATCCGAGCGACGAGTCCGCCGTCGAGGATGCGGTGCGCCTCGCCCAAGGCATGAGTTACAAGGCGGCGCTGGCCGGTCTGGCTCAGGGCGGCGGCGTGGCGGTGATTGTTCGACCGGTTCATGTGGAAAACCGTGCCGCGCTATTCGAAGCCTTCGGGCGTTGCATCAATCAGCTCGACGGCCGCTACATCACCGCCATCGACAGTGGCACCTCGGTGGCGGACATGGATTGCATCGCCCAACAGACCCAGTACGTCACCAGCACCACCTCGGCGGGCGATCCTGCACCGCACGCGGCGATGGGCGTGTTCACCGGTATTCGTGCCACCGCCATGGCCCGGCTGGGCAGCGATAACCTCGAAGGCCTGCGAGTGGCGATTCAAGGGCTCGGCAACGTTGGCTATGCCCTCGCCGAACAACTGCACGCCGCCGGAGCCGAACTGCTGGTCAGTGACATCGATCACGGCAAAGTGCAATTGGCGATGGAGCAACTCGGCGCTCACCCGATCGCCAACGACGCGCTGCTCAGCACCCCTTGCGACATTCTCGCGCCCTGCGGCCTCGGTGGTGTGCTCAACAGCCACAGCGTGACGCAATTGCGCTGCGCGGCGGTGGCCGGCTCGGCGAACAACCAACTGACCCATCTGGAAGTCGCCGATCAACTGGAGCGGCGGGGCATTCTGTATGCGCCGGACTATGTGATCAATTCCGGCGGGCTGATCTACGTTTCGCTTAAACACCGCGGCGAAGAGCTCGCGACCATCACCGCACACCTGTCGAAAATCAGCTCACGGCTGACCGAAGTCTTCGCCCACGCCCAGGCAGAAAAACGCTCACCTGCACGGGTGGCGGACGAGTTGGCGGAGAAAGTGCTGTATCGATGAGGTTGAACCGATGAAGGAGTGAGGGCCTATCCGGCAGACTTGCTCCCAAGGCCTGGCGCCACAAGCGTCAGGCTTGACTGATGCACGCTGACGCGGCGTGCCAGGAGCCCCTGTGATGCCTCACAAGGTTGAGCTGCCTTACACCCGATTTTTATCCCCTGACGGCCAATTGCTCGGCGAACTTCCTGCCTGGGCCGACGATTTCAATTTGCTGACGCGCCTTTATCGGCAGATTGTGCTGACCCGCCTTTTCGATCAGAAAGCCGTCGCCCTGCAACGCACCGGGCGCATCGGTACGTATGCGCCGACATTGGGCCAGGAGGCCATTGGCGTCGCCGTCGGCAGCGTGATGCACGCCGAAGACGTGCTGATTCCGTATTACCGTGACACCGCCGTGCAGTTGATGCGCGGGGTGCGCATGGAAGAAATCCTCCTGTACTGGGGCGGCGACGAGCGCGGCAGCGACTTTGCCGAACCGGCGGCGGCCCAGGACTTTCCGATCTGTGTGCCGATTGCCACCCAGGCCTTGCATGCCTGTGGCGTTGCCAGTGCATTCAAAATCCGTGGCGAACATCGGGTCGCCGTCACCACCTGCGGCGACGGCGCCACCAGCAAGGGCGATTTCCTCGAAGCCCTCAACGTCGCCGGTGCCTGGCAGTTGCCGGTGGTGTTCGTGGTCAATAACAACCAATGGGCGATCTCGGTGCCACGACGGATTCAGTGCGGCGCCCCGACCCTGGCACAGAAAGCGATCGGTGCCGGGTTCCACGGTGAGCAGGTCGACGGCAATGACATGCTCGCGGTTTACGACCGAGTACACCTGGCCCTCGAAAAGGCGCGTCACGGTAAAGGCCCGGTGTTGCTGGAATGCCTGAGCTACCGCCTCGGCGATCACACGACGGCCGACGATGCCACACGCTACCGGCCGGCGGACGAGGTCAAGCAGGCCTGGCTCGAAGAGCCGGTCAAACGCCTGCAACGTTTCATGGTCGACCAGGGTGTGTGGGACGAAAGCCGCGAACAGGCGCTGATCAGCGAATGCCAAGGCTTGGTGCAGCGCGCTGTGGATAACTTCGAAGTGGCGGGTATTCAGGCACCCGAATCGATCATGGATCACGTCTACGCCCAATGGCCGGCGCCCCTCGCCGGGCAGCGTGAAGAGTTGCTCGAAAGAGCGGCGCGCCGCGCTGGAGATTCGAGCCATGAGTAACGGCAAAGTCACGTTGCTGGAAGCGGTGAATCTCGCGCTGCATCGGGCGATGAGTGAAGACGAGAACGTCATCGTCCTCGGTGAGGATGTCGGGGTGAACGGCGGCGTGTTTCGCGCCACCCAAGGGCTGCGCGACAGCTTTGGCTTCAAGCGAGTCATCGACTCGCCGCTGGCCGAAACCATGCTCGGCGGACTGGTGGTCGGCATGGCCGCTCAGGGCCTGAAACCGGTGGTGGAAATCCAGTTCATGGGTTTCATCTACGCGGCCATGGAACACCTGGTGTCCCACGCCAGCCGCATGCGTAATCGCACGCGCGGGCGGATCACATGCCCGATGGTGATGCGCACGCCGATGGGCGCAGGGATTCGCGCGCCGGAACATCACAGCGAAAGCACTGAAGCATTGTTCGCGCACATTCCAGGTCTGCGGGTGGTGATTCCGTCATCGCCGGCCCGGGCTTATGGCTTGTTGCTGGCGGCCATTGATGACCCGGACCCGGTGGTGTTTCTCGAACCGACCCGGCTCTATCGCATGAACCCGCAACCTCTGCTGGATGACGGTAAACGCCTGCCGCTGGACAGCTGTTTCACCCTGCGCGAGGGCAGCGATATCACGTTGATCAGCTGGGGTGCCAGTGTGATGGAAACCCTGCAAGCCGCCACCGCATTGGCCGAGCGGGGCGTCTCGGCGGAAGTGATCGATGTCGCGAGTATCAAGCCGCTGGACCTCGACACGATGGAAGCCTCGGTGCGCAAGACCGGTCGTTGCGTGATCGTTCATGAAGCGCCGCGCTCCTGCGGCGTCGGTGCGGAAATCGCCGCGAGCCTCTATGAGCGGGTGTTGCTGGAATTGCAGGCGCCGATTCAGCGAGTCACGGCGCCGGACATTCCGCCGCCGCTGTATCGACTGGAGTCGCTCTATATGCCCAACGTCGAAGACATTCTTCACGCCTGTGACACGGTATTGAATTTCGCCTGAACCCACGGAGGCCTTGATGAAATATTTCAAACTGCCAGATCTGGGCGAAGGTTTACAGGAAGCGGAAATCGTCCGCTGGCACGTCAACGTTGGCGATACCGTCAAGGCCGATCAACTGCTGGTGTCGGTAGAAACCGCCAAAGCCTTGGTGGATATTCCCGCGCCATACGACGGCGTGGTGGCAAAACTCTACGGCGGTGAGGGCGACATTATTCACGTCGGTGAACCCTTGCTCGGCTACGAAGGCGAAGCCGATGCGGGCACCGTAGTGGGACGACTCGAAGGTGGCGGCAGCAGTCAGGATGACTCGTTTTTCATCGGGGCGGCCCCCTCGACCCGAGAGCACCTGGCGACTCGCGCCACGCCGGCCGTGCGGCAACTGGCCCGGCAGCTCGGCGTGGAGTTGAGCGGGTTGACGGGCTCTGGCCACGAGGGGCTGATCACCCGTACGGATGTGGAAAACGCGGCTCAAACTGAACTGGATCGCTTCGGCGGCGAACGGTTGCGCGGTGTGCGGCGCAGCATGGCGCTGAACATGGCCCGGTCCCACGCCGAAGTCGTGCCGGTGACGATTTTCGGGGACGCCGACCTGCATCGCTGGGGTCAGGCCCGCGAACCGCTGATTCGTCTCGCCAAAGCGATGGCGGCCGCGTGCGCCGTGGAGCCGGTGCTCAACAGTGCCTTCGATGGCAAAAGCCTGTCGCTCAAGCAACATGAACGGCTCGATCTGGGCATCGCCGTGGACACCCCGGACGGCTTGTTCGTGCCAGTGCTGCGCGATGTCGGTCATCGCACCCCGGCTGACTTGAAGGAAGGCGTCATGCGATTAAGGGCCGACGTGCAGGCGCGATCGATTCCGCCCAAGGAAATGATGGGGGCGACCCTGACGTTGTCGAATTTCGGCACCTTGTTCGGTCGCTACGCCAACCCGGTGGTGGTGCCGCCGCAAGTGGCAATCCTCGCCGCTGGCGCGATCCGTGACGAACCGGTGGCGGTTGACGGCGCGGTGGTGGTGCATCCGGTCCTGCCGCTGTCCCTGACCTTCGATCATCGCGTGGTGACGGGCGGCGAGGCGGCGCGTTTCTTCAAGGCCCTGGTCGAGGCGCTGGAGCAACCCGAAGCTTAGGTTTTTCGCAGGCATGAAAAAGGCCCTGAGTCATTTGACTCAGGGCCTATTCAATTCGGGCGTTGCTTACTTGGCAGCCTTGGGCGCTTTAGCTGGCTTGGTCGGCTCAGCGACTTCAACAGGTGCAGGCGCCTCAACAGGTGCGGCCTTTTCAACGACTTCAGCAGGCGCGTTCAGCAATTCGGACAACGCGTCCGGCTGGCTCTTGAACGCCTTGGCGAACACATCGCGATTCTTCGCCATGTAGATCCCGGCTTCTTCCACTTGCTGTTCGGTCAGGGACGGAACGGCTTTTTGCAACACCTCGGCCAGCAACTCGGCCAGTTCGAGCATTTTGTCATGACGGTCAGCTTCGGCTTTATCCATGAACAAGCGCTCCAGATCTCGGCTGCTGCGGTATACCACTTCGACGGCCATTCACCACCTCACATGCCTTCACATTAAGTTGTCTTATTCGACCACTGTATTTATATACAGCGAAAAGGATAAGCGAATCCCTGCGCTTTGGGTAGTGGCTTTTTAATGTAGACCGAATTTGGCGTTTGTCAGGTGGACCTAGTTGCTCCCTTCGCGAGCAGGCTCGCTCCCACAGGGTATGGTTTGCTCCTTGTGGGAGCGAGCCTGCTCGCGAAGGCGCCAGTCCAGACACCACAAAAGTGTCCAGTAGCAGCCCATCGCCATCTCACCCAGCAGCCTCTGGCCTTTTTTCTGCATGCAGAACAACCGTCACGTCAAACCCGCATCATCCGCTCGAACCGAGCTAAGGAAGAATCATCGTGAAAATCAACTGGGCCGAGAACCTGCGGCAGAACGTGCATCAACTGGCCGAGTCCCTGGGCAACCTGTTCGTCGAGACCTTCCACTACCTGGCGCTGTTCGCCATCGGTGCGGTCACCGCGTGGGCGGCGGTGATGGAGTTTTTGCAGATGATCGAGGCGGGGCACATCAAGATCGATGACATCTTGCTGCTGTTCATCTACCTGGAACTGGGGGCGATGGTCGGGATTTACTTCAAGACCAACCACATGCCGGTGCGTTTCCTGATCTACGTGGCGATCACTGCGCTGACGCGATTGCTGATCTCCAACGTCTCGCACCACAATCCGCCAGACATCGGCATCATCTACCTGTGCGGCGGGATTCTGCTGCTGGCGTTCTCGATTCTGGTGGTGCGTTACGCCTCGTCGCAATTCCCTTCGGTGAAGATCGAACACCCGCAACGCAAGATCGGTGCGGGTTCCGGTGAGCATCCCGAAGTCGAGAAGGGCGAGCTTTAAAACCGCATGGCTGGCCGGCTGTGGCCCTTGACGCGTGGCGGCGGCAGGCTGTGATTGTCGCCGTCGGTCATGGCTTCGAGGATGGCCACGGCGCTGTGGCCCTGTTCGATGGCGATGCCGAATTGAATGCTTTGCACCAGACGTTTGAGGCGCTGGGGGTCATTACGTTGTTCGGCGCTGATCATCCGTTTGGCGACCACGTGACCGCTGTTGGACAGGGTCAGCATGATGCTGCCATCCAGACCCTGAATGCTCAGGTTGATCTGATAATCCGGTGCAAAAGCATCGGTAATGAGCTGAAAAGGGTTGTCCATTTTGCGTTACCGCCTGATTGAACGTGCAGTTGTTGACCCACCGTGATCGGGATTAGTTCGCAACACCAGACCACCGGCATTCCATGTTCATTACTTTTTTCCCTATCGCGTAGGAGTCATAGCAAGGGGCATGCCGGAAAAATTGTCGAACAATAGACACGGCAAAAAAAGGCGGGCTCTGTGGCCCGCCTTCTTTTTGCCTGCCCGTTTCAGGGCATGAATGAGTAGATGATCGCAGACAGTGCAATCAAACCGATCACCACCACGAACACATTCGAGGCCTGACCCGAGTACTGGCGCAAGGCTGGCACTCGACGGATGGCGTACATCGGCATCAGGAACAACAGGCACGCGATGATGGGCCCGCCGAGGGTTTCGATCATGCCAAGGATGCTCGGGTTGAACGTCGCCACGGCCCAGCAGCTGAGGATCATGAACAGCGCGGTCACGCGGTTCAGCCAGCTCGCTGACATCACCCGGCCACGACCGCGCAGGCTTTTCACGATCAGGCCCTGAAAGCCTTCGCTGGCGCCGATGTAATGGCCGAGGAAGGACTTGGTGATCGCCACCAGCGCAATCAGCGGCGCAGCGTAAGCGATGACCGGCGTCTGGAAGTGGTTGGCCAGGTACGACAGGATCGAGATGTTCTGCGCCTTGGCAGCCGCCAAATCCGCCGGTGACAAGGCCAGTACGCAGCTGAAGCAGAAGAACATCACCGTCACCACCATCATCGCGTGGGCGATGGCGAGGATGCCGCTGCTTTTGCGTTCGGCCTGTTCGCCGTAACGCTGTTTCTGATCGACGGAGAAGGCGGAAATGATCGGAGAATGGTTGAACGAAAACACCATCACCGGGATCGCCAGCCACAACGTCTTGAAGAACAGGGGCATCGGCATGCCTTCACTGGCGGTGGCGAAGAACGCGCCGTTCCAGTTCGGGATCAGGCTCAGACCGAGCAGCAGCAACGCCGCAACGAACGGATAAACCAGCACGCTCATGCATTTGACGATGACACCCTGACCGCAACGGACGATCGCCATCAGACCGAGGATCAGCACCAGCGACAGAATCGCCCGTGGTGGCGGGGCGATGTGCAACTGATGCTCCATGAAGCTGCTCAAGGTGTTGGTCAGCGCCACGCTGTACACCAGCAGAATCGGGAAGATCGCGAAGAAATACAGCAGCGTGATCAGCTTGCCGGCACCGATGCCGAAGTGTTCTTCCACCACTTCGGTGATGTCCCCGGAGCGCCCGGACAACACGAAGCGGGTCAGGCCGCGGTGGGCGAAGTAGGTCATCGGAAACGCCAGCACTGCCAGGATCAGCAGCGGCCAGAAGCCACCCACGCCGGCGTTGATCGGCAGGAATAACGTGCCGGCGCCGATGGCGGTGCCGTAAAGACCGAGCATCCAGGTGGTGTCGTGTTTGCTCCAGCCCTTGGTGGCTGTTGCTGTGTCGCGTTTGAGTTCTACAGCTGGGTTATCGGCAGCAGGTGTACGTACATCGGTCATCGTTTGGCCTCGTTATTGTTCTTGCTCGGGCTCACGTGCGGACGGTCAGGGAGTGCTCCTCAGCACTCCACCCAGCTAACAGCCAGGCCGCCCCGTGAAGTCTCTTTGTATTTGTCATGCATATCGGCGCCGGTATCGCGCATGGTGCGGATCACCCGGTCCAGGGAAATGAAGTGTTTACCGTCGCCGCGCAGGGCCATTTGCGTAGCGTTGATCGCCTTCACGGCGGCGATGGCGTTGCGCTCGATGCACGGCACTTGCACCAGGCCGCCGACCGGGTCGCAGGTCAGGCCGAGGTTGTGTTCCAGGCCGATTTCGGCGGCGTTTTCCAATTGCTCGGGCGTGGCGCCGAGCACGTCCGCCAACCCGGCGGCGGCCATGGCGCAGGCGGAGCCAACTTCGCCCTGACAGCCAACTTCGGCGCCGGAGATAGACGCGTTTTTCTTGCAGAGAATGCCTACAGCAGCAGCGCCCAAAAAGAACGCCACCACGTCATCGTCCGACGCGTCCGGGTTGAATTTCATGTAGTAGTGCAGCACCGCCGGAATGATCCCCGCCGCGCCGTTGGTCGGCGCCGTGACCATGCGCCCGCCCGCTGCGTTTTCCTCGTTCACGGCGAGGGCAAACAGGTTCACCCACTCCATGGCCGATAGCGTGGAAGTGATGACATTCGGCTTGCCGATTTCCAACAGGCTGCGGTGCAGTTTCGCAGCGCGACGGGGAACATTCAGACCGCCGGGCAGGATGCCTTCATGGCGCAGCCCTTGCTCGACGCATTCGCGCATCACCGACCAAATGTGCAGTAGGCCCTGACGGATTTCGGCTTCGCTGCGCCAGGCCAATTCATTGGCCATCATCAATTCGGAAACGCGCAGACCGTGCAGGTTGCAGAGCTTGAGTAGTTCGGCGGCGCTGGAAAAATCGTACGGCAGCACCACGTCGCTGGTGGGCGCGATGCCGGACTCGGCTTCGGCCGCTTCGATGATGAAACCGCCACCGATCGAGTAGTACGTTTGCTCCCACAACTCACCGGTTTCGCCGAAGGCTGTCAGGGACATCGCATTGGGGTGGTAGGGCAGGCTCTCGTCGAGCAGCAGGAGGTCGCGTTGCCAGTTGAAAGCGATGGTGGTTTTGCCTGCCAGAGACAGTTCGCCGGTTTCGCGCAGGGTCTGGATTCGACTGTCGATGGACGTGGGATCGATGCTGTCCGGCCACTCGCCCATCAGGCCCATGACGCAGGCGCGGTCGGTGGCGTGACCGACGCCGGTCGCCGACAGCGAGCCATAAAGCCGGATTTCTACGCGCCGTACGTCGGCCAGCAATTGTTGGTCAATCAGGGCTTGGGCGAAGGTCGCGGCGGCGCGCATCGGGCCGACGGTATGGGAACTGGACGGACCGATGCCGACTTTGAAGAGATCGAAAACACTGATAGCCATGCTAAAGCCTATACAAGCAATGGAAGAGAAATCGCTGCCATTTTTGTAGGACAAGCGCAATGTCGGCGATACTGCCTACCTCGGTCCTACGTGACCAACGAAACTTCCTAAGACAGCCTTTAGCAGGACTAAACAATGAGTCGCCAATTGCACGCCCAGACTTACGTCTGGCTGCACGTGTTTTCCTGTGCCGCGCGGCACTTGTCGTTCACCCGATGCGCCGAAGAACTGCACATCACGCCGGGTGCGGTCAGTCAGCAAATCCGACAACTGGAAGAACGGCTGGGGTTTCGACTTTTCCACCGTCGCGCTCGCGGTGTGGAACTGAGCGCCGAAGGCCAGCGACTGGCCATCACGGTCAACGAGGCTTACGGCAGCATCGATGCGGAATTGCGACGACTGGACGCCGGAATGATCAGCGGGATTTTGCGGCTGCGCTCGATTCCATCATTCCTGAGCAAGTGGTTGACCCCAAGATTGCCGCGGTTGCAGCAGCGCTTTCCGGACATTCAATTACGCCTGGTGGCCGAGGACAGCAGCGTGCCATTACACGAAGGCGACTTCGATTTGGCCATCGACCTGAATGACGGCAGCTATCCCGGTTTGTTATCCACAACCTTGCTCGACGAACAGATATTTCCGGTCTGTGCCCCAAGCCTGCTGCGCGGCCGGCCGCCGCTGCATGGCCCGGCGGACCTGATGCATTTCCCGTTGCTGCACGACATTACCGCCTGGCGCGGCAGTTACGAGTACGCGGAATGGGAGTTCTACCTCAATGCCATCGGCTTCGAGGGTGCGGACGTGCGGCGCGGGCATACCTTCAATCGCAATCACCTGACCATCGAAGCGGCGATTGCCGGGATGGGCGTGGCGATTGCGCGGCGAACGTTGCTCAATGACGAGTTGGAGCGGGGGACGTTGATCGTGCCGTTTGGCCTGGCAGTACCCAATCACAAGCGTTACGTGCTGCTCTATGCGCCTGGGGCGCTGAGCCATCCAGGCGTGCGGGCGGTGCATGACTGGCTGGTGGAGGAGGCGGGGATATTTCGAAGCCTGCATCCGCTGGCGGAGCGGCAGATGTGAGCAATTGTGACAAAAGAGTCAGGCGACCCAACTCCCGACCTTAACAGCGCTTTTGCTCCTTGTCCGGCTTTTTTTGCGTATGAAAAATTATCTTTTTTTAGGGGTTGAATTGTTCTGCGAGCAGACCGATTGTGTAAGTAAGAGGTCACGGTGATGACGCCCAAGGGCCAGCCGATGTGCCTCTCGCGAGCTAGCTGAAATAAGGGATGAACTATGCAAATCCAAGTCAACAGTGATAACCATATTCAAGGCAGCATCCGACTGGAGGAGTGGGTACGTACTACCATTGAGAGCACGCTCGAACGTTATGAGGAGGACCTGACACGCGTCGAGGTTCATCTGCGGGACGAGAACGGCGACAAGCCCGGTCCCCATGACATGCGCTGTCAGCTGGAAGCGCGGCCAAAAGGCCACCAACCGATTTCTGTAACCCATAAAGCCGACTCCCTGGAACTGGCGATCGACGGGGCGGCCGAAAAACTCGAACATGCGCTTGAGCACCTGTTCGGCAAACTGCGGGGCAAACCACGTGCCGCTGTGGTGCCGTTCGAAAGGGGCGCTCATGCTGATGTGCTGCTGGAAGAAGAGTTTCTCGAGAACGAACAGGCTGCACAAAACGGTTGAAGCCTGATTTAATTTTTTACCTTTCCACCACTGAAAACGGGCCTGCTTATGCAGGCCCGTTTTGTTTGTGCGCCAGTGACCTCCGCCGTGCCGCACTCTGTGTAGCAGCTGCCGAAGGCTGCGTTCGGCTGCGAAGCAGTCGCTAAGTCAGGCGACACGGTGGTTCAGGGAGATCCTGCGCTCAGGTTTTGCGGCTGCTTCGTCCGAACGCGGCCCGAACCGAACGCAGGCTTCGCCAGCTGCTACAAGGTGCATTACGGCCGCCGCAGTGGCGATATCGTCGGAGTCTTTTGCGTATGAGAATATTTATCATTAGTATTGCGACCTTGTTGACCCCGTGACGTTCACGAGGCCTCACCCGTTTCAAGGTCGAAACATGAAAGGCAAAATCACCTCGCTCCCCCATTCCTACCGACTGGCCGTCACTTCCCGAGTGCTGGCCGCTGTGCTGGGGGGTTACCTCGTCGCGGCATTGGCCAGTGTCAGCCTGACGATGTGGCTGCCCATGGCTCGTGGCGAAGCGGTGGTCACCGGGATGATGACCTCGTTTCTGGCGTATCTGGTCGCCGTACTCTGGTGCTTTGCCTGTCGCAGTGCGTGGCAAGCCTGGTTCGGATTGATTGTGCCGAGTGTGGTTTTGGCAGCGGTGTCGGGGCTGGCCTACTGGATGGGCCACTCATGAAAGAGGGCTTTCGACAGGCCATGGCCTGGCTGCACACCTGGGCCGGGTTGATCTTCGGCTGGCTGCTGTTCGCGATTTTCCTGACTGGCACGCTCGCCTATTTCAAGGATGAGATCAGCCACTGGATGCAACCGGAAATTCCCGCCCGTTCGCTGTCCTCCGAAGCCAGTCTGACCCTGGCCCAGCACTACCTTGAGCAGCATGCGGCGGGTGCCTCGCGATGGCTCATCGATTTACCGGATGCTCGCGAACCCGGGCTGTCGGTGAGGTGGCAGCAAGCACCGGCCAAGCCCGGCACGCGCGGTCAATTCACCGAAAAACGCCTCGATCCGCAAACCGGCGTAGAAGTGCAGGGCCGGGACACACGCGGTGGCGAGTTCTTTTACCGCTTCCACTTTCAGCTGCAGATGCCCTATCCGTGGGGTCGCTGGCTGTCGACGATCGCCGCGATGGTGATGTTCGTCGCGCTGATCAGCGGGATCATCACCCACAAGAAACTCTTCAAGGACTTCTTCACCTTCCGCCCGCGCAAGGGCCAGCGCTCCTGGCTCGACGGGCACAACGCGGTGGGCGTTCTGGTGTTGCCGTTTCATCTGATGATCACTTACAGCAGCCTGGTGATTTTCATGGCGATGGTGATGCCGGCGAGCATCCTTGCCTCGTACAAAGGTGATGTCGAGGCGTTTTACGATGAGGTGTTTCCGGCGTCCAATACGCCCGAGATGGCAGGCAAACCGGGCCAGTTGATTCCGTTGGCACCGCTGCTGGAACGGGCCCGCGAGCAGTGGTCGGGCGGGCGAACCGGGTGGCTGACGGTGAACAATCCGGGTGATGCGAATGCCTCGGTCATTCTTGCGCGTGACGGCGCCGACCGAGTGGTCCACGACTTTGGCAGCGCGGTGACATTCAACGGCGTGACCGGGCAGCTACTCAGTACGACTCCGAAGCAAGCGCTACCGATGGCGATTGCCGGGAGTTTCTACGGCTTGCACATGGGCCATTTCGCCGGTCCGGTATTGCGCTGGCTGTACTTCATTTGTGGTTTGGCGGGCACCGCGATGATCGGTACCGGGCTGGTGATCTGGCTCGGCAAGCGTCAGCTCAAACATGTGAAGAGCGGTGTGATGCCATTTGAGTTGCGACTGGTGGAAGTCCTGAACATCGCCAGCATGTCGGGATTGATGGTCGCGGTGGCGGCGATCTTTTGGGCCAATCGATTGTTGCCGGTCGGAATGGCCGGGCGGGCGGATTGGGAAGTGAACGGCTTCTTCATCGTCTGGGGCTTGAGTGTGTTGCACGCCATGGTCCGCCGTGGTCGCGCAGCGTGGGTCGAACAGTTGGCGCTGGCGGCGCTGCTGTTCTTTGCGGTGCCGCTGCTGAACGCGCTGACCACGCCTTATCACTTGGGCGTCACCCTGATTCAGGGCGATTGGGCCATGGTCGGTTTCGATCTGACGTGCCTGGGCAGTGGTCTGTTTTTCGCGTGGGCTGCGTGGAAAATGCAGCACGCAGGGCAGCCTGGAATCGTCACCCGACCACGGGCGAAATCGATAATGCTTGAGCAAGAGGCGCACTGAATGTTCCTGGCCTTGTTGCTGTGCTACGGCGGTTTCACCGCGCTGTGTTTATCCATGGATCGGCATCACGCCGAACTGCTGGGGCGCAAGCCCTCGGCCCGTCGCCGCCAAGGGATGAAACTCAGTGGCTGGCTCTTGCTGGCGTTATCACTGTGGGCTGCGGTGTTGTCGACGGGTTGGGGGCTTGGGTTGGTGGAGTGGTTTGCCGTATTGATGCTCAGCGCTCTGGTGCTGGTGCTATTGATACCGTATCGCCCGCGCCTGGCCTTGGTGTTGGCCGGTTTGAGTCTGCTCGCCAGCCCCGTTGCCGTGTTTGCAAAGGGCTGACCTGATGATCACCAATCCCCCGGAATCCCATGACGATGAGCATCGCGGTGCGCGTGCGCATTTCCTGCAGGTGTTCCTTTCCCAGCGTTCGCAAATGGAAGCGCTGGTGAGCCGTCGTGTCGGTTGTCGGGCGACCGCCGCGGATCTGGTGCAGGATTTGTTCCTGCGTTTCTGGCGTCGGCCGCTGGTGCAGGTTGAAGAGCTCAGCACTTACCTGTTGCGCTGCGCCGGCAACATCGCCATCGACCATTTGCGCAGCGAAGGCACGCGGGTGCGGGTCAACGAGGGCTGGATGCCGGATCAACCCGACAGCCACGGCAGCGAACCGCAAGCGGCGTTGGAGGCGGGCAATGACTTGCGTCACGTCGAAGCGGCGTTGCGCGCGCTGCCCGAGCGCACGCGGCAGATCTTTTTGCTCAACCGTATTCACGGGCGCAAATACGCCGAGATCGCCAAGGCCATGGGCTTGTCCCAAAGCGCCGTGGAAAAACATATGATGCGCGCCCTCGAGGCTTGCAAGGCCAGCCTGCGGGAACCCGAACCGCGCACGCCAGGGAAAGCACTGTGAACAACACCGAACGTGTCACCCCGACGCCGGCTCAGGAACAGGCGGCCTTCGCCTGGCTGAGTTTGTTGCATGATCAGCCCAGCAGCGGCGATCAGGCCACTTTCAGCCATTGGCTACAGGCCGACCCTGCCCATGCCGAGGCTTACGCCCAGGCGCAAGTGGTGTGGGAATTGACCGAAACACCGGCCCGAACATTGGCCGATGAAGACGCGTTTGCCTTGCAGGGTTACCTCAACACCATGAATCGCTCGCGCCGTACCAGCGTTCGGCGTTGGTCCGGTGCGTTGGCGATGGCGGCGTGCATGGTGCTGATGATCGGCTTCGGTGCTGGCTGGCAACCGTCGCGCTGGGTCGATGATCTGGGCGCGGACTATGTGTCGGCACCGGGGGAAATTCGCACCGTCACGCTGGCGGATCATTCGCAAGTCACGCTTGATGCGGACAGTGCAATTGCGGTGGATTTCAGTCGTGGCGAGCGGCACGTTCAGCTGCGGCGCGGCGCCGGATTTTTCAGCGTGACCCACACCGGCGATCCGTTTGTGGTGGACGCTGAAAAAGGCCAGGCGCGGGTGCTGGGGACTCAGTTCGAAGTGCGCCTGCAACCGCACGGCGCGCAGGTCACGGTGTTGTCCGGGCGGGTTGGTGTGACGGCGGACAAAAACGCCGCGCAGCAAATCCTCATCGCTGGCCAGCAAGTGGCCTATGGCGAGGGTTCGGCGGAAAAACTCCATGCGGTCGACAGCGAAGCGCAGTTGGCGTGGCGTCAGGGATGGCTCAATTACTACAAGGCGACACTCGCCGAGGTGGTGCAAGACCTTGGGCGTTATTACCCGGGACGGATTGTGCTGCTCAACGATGAACTCGCGGCGCGGAGGGTCAGTGGCAGCTTTCCGAGTAAGGATCCGCAAGCGGTGTTGAGTTCGTTGCAGGGCGTTTTGGGGTTTGAGCAGACCAAGGTGATGGGGCATCTGATTATTTTGCGCTGAGGCTGCTGGCCTCTTCGCGAGCAGGCTCGCTCCCACATTTGAAATGCATTCCCTGTGGGGGCGAGCCTGCTCGCGAAGGCGTCAGATCAAACACTGCATCGCCCGAATGAAAATATTTTCAACTTTCTGGTGAGGTAAACCCCGACGCCATCCGTGTAGTGACTGAAACTGCGAGTCATTCGCATTAAGTAGGTTCTACACAGGTCATGAGCAATGAAGTCCAGGGCAAAATCGGGTTCGGTCAAACAATGGTTGGGTACGTGTGCCTTGAGCTTTTCGGCATTGGCATTGCTGCCGTTGAGTGTGGCGGTGGCGGCTGAGGCCGGCAGCGACCGACAGAATGCGCCGTTCAGCTTCGCAATGGCCGCCAAACCGCTGCCCCAGGCCTTGGGCGACTTCAGCCGGATCACCGGCATCAGCGTGGTCTACACCGATGAGGCGCCGTACGGCCTCAACGCTCCAGCGCTCAGCGGGCAGATGAGTGCCGAGCAGGCGATGCAGCGTTTGCTCAGCGGTTCGGGGTTCACCTTCCGTCGCACCGATGGCCACACATGGGTGCTGGAGCCGTTGCCTACCGAGGGTGCCTTGAACCTGGGCGCGACCACCATCACCTCGGTGGCCGATCAATCCATGAGCTATCAGCCACCGCCCACCAGTTCGGTGATGCGCTCATCGGCCTTGCTTCAGGAAATCCCCCAGACCGTCAACGTGATCCCGGCGCAGGTTATTCGCGATCAGGCGCCGCGCAATCTGGATGACGCGCTGGCCAACGTCAGCGGCATTACTCAAGGCAACACACTGGCGAGCACTCAGGATTCGGTGATGACTCGCGGCTTCGGCGACAACCGCAACGGCTCGATCATGCGCGACGGCATGCCGATCGTGCAGGGCCGTGGCATGAATGCGACCGTGGACCGGGTCGAAGTGCTCAAGGGCCCAGCCTCGCTTCTTTATGGCATTCAAGACCCGGGCGGCGTGGTCAACATGGTCAGCAAGAAACCCGAGCTTGAGCAGTACAACGCGTTGACCCTGCGTGGCTCGACCTATGGCGACGGTAAAAACGGCAGCGGTGGCGGCCTCGACAGCACCGGCGCGTTGGGTGATTCCGGGTTGGCCTATCGCATGGTCCTGGACCACGAAGACGAAGATTACTGGCGCAACTTCGGTACTCACCGCGAGACATTGGTAGCACCGTCACTGGCCTGGTTCGGCGACAGCACCCAGCTGCTGTTCTCCTACGAACACCGCGAGTTCCTGACCCCGTTCGACCGCGGCACGATCATCGACCCGCGTGACAACCATCCGCTGGACATCTCCCGCGAGCGTCGCCTCGACGAGCCCTTCAACAACATGGAAGGCCGCTCGGACCTGTATCACTTCGAGGCCGATCACGAGCTCAACGACAACTGGAAAGCCCACTTCGGCTACAGCTGGAATCGCGAAACCTACGACGCCAGCCAGGTGCGCATCACCGCCATCGACACCCAGAAAGGCACCCTGACCCGCAGCATGGACGGGACCCAGAACGCGATCAGCACCGACCGCTTCACCACCGCCAGCCTTGAAGGCAATGTCCAGCTCGCGGGGATGAAACATGACCTGGTGTTCGGCGTCGATGACGAGTACCGCAAGATCTACCGCGAAGACCTGATCCGTCAGAAAAGCCTGAGCACCTTCAGCTACGTCAACCCGGTCTACGGCCGCGAAGTCGCCGGCACCACGGTCAGCCCGGCCGACAGCGCGCAGACCGATGAACTGCGCAGCGATTCGTTGTTTTTGCAGGACTCGATTCACCTGACCGATCAATGGATTTTCGTCGCTGGCGCGCGCTTCCAGGAATACGACCAGTACGCCGGCAAAGGTGTACCGTTCCAGGCCAACACCGATAGCAACGGCCAGAAATGGGTGCCTCGCGCCGGTCTGGTGTATCGCTACACCGATGAACTGTCGTTCTACGGCAGCTACACCGAGTCGTTCAAACCCAACTCGACCATCGCGCCGTTGAGCGGCAGCAGCACCGTGCTGGACGGCAGCATCGCGCCGGAAGAAGCCAAGTCCTGGGAAATCGGCGCCAAGCTCGACATGCCGGGCCGCGTCACCGGAAACGTCGCGCTGTTCGACATCAAGAAACGCAACGTGCTGGTGGCCAATTCCGAAGGCCCGGTGACGATCTACAGCGCCGCCGGTGAAGTGCGTTCCCGTGGTCTGGAAGTGGACCTGAGCGGGCAGCTGACTGATCGCTGGAGCATGATCGGCAGCTATGCCTACACCGATGCCGAAGTCACGGAAGACCCGATCTACAAAGGCAAGAAACTGCAAAACGTAGCGAAGAATAGTGGTTCGCTGTCGGCGGTTTATGACTTTGGCACCATCGTTGGCGGCGATCAGCTGCGGGTTGGCGCGGGTGCGCGGTATGTCGGTGAGCGAGCGGGTAACGCGGTGAACGATTTCGACCTGCCGAGCTACACCGTGGCCGATGCGTTCGCCACGTACGACACCAAAGTCGAAGGGCAGAAGGTCAAGTTCCAGCTCAACGTGAAGAACCTGTTTGACCGCACCTACTACACCTCGGCGGCGAGCCGGTTCTTTGTGTCGATGGGGGATTCGCGGCAGATTTCCTTGTCCAGCACGCTGGAGTTCTGACCGCAAACCGCGTCATCGTTCATCGCGAGCAGGCTCGCTCCCACAGGGGGAACGCGTTCCAAATGTGGGAGTGAGCCTGCTCGCGATGGCGTCTTGCCAGACACTGAAGACTTCAGGATTACCGCAAAAACGCCTGGCGATACTCCCCAGGCGTTCCACCCAATGCCTGACGAAACCGATTGGTGAAGTGACTCGCACTGGCAAACCCACACGCCAATGCAATTTCCCCCAACGGCTGCGACGACGAACGCAACAACTCCCGCGCCCGGCTCAGTCGCCGCGACAACACATACTGATGCGGCGGCAACCCGAAGCTTTCGCGAAACATCCGTGCAAAGTGGTATTCGGATAGCGCACACAACGCAGCCAACTGCCCTAGGCTGATGGCCTCGGCCAATTGGTTGTCGATGAACTCCACCAGGTGCCGCCGCTGATGCGCTGCCAATCCGCCTTTCAGCCGCAAGCCCTCACGCATTCCAACCTGGCCGAGCAGTACGTGGCTGAGCATTTCATGGGCCAGGCTGCTGGTGAGCACGCGTTCGCCGGGCTCGTCCCAGTTGAGTGTGAGCATTTGCCGAAAGCGCCGGGCTTGCGCCGGGTCGTCCAGAAAGGTGGCTTCGCGCAGCTGCAGCTCGCGAGGTTCGCGGTCCAGCAACGTGACGCAGCCGAGGGCAAATTGTTCGGGGCTGAAATACACGTGGGCCAGGCGAATGTCGCCGTTGATCACCCAGCCCGATTGATGCTCGGCCGGCAGAATGCACAGCTTGTCGGGGCCGCCCTTGGTGCCGGGCTGGTCGCGGCGAAAGGTCCCGGTGCCGCCGGCGATGTAACAGGACAGGGTGTGATGACTTGGCGCTTCGTAATCCTGGGCGTCGTGATGGTTGCTCCACAAGGCTGCAGCCATGCCGTCACCGAGCTCGGCGCTGTGCTCCAGGCGAGCATTGGGCGAGCGGTTGAGGGCTTGAAAGACTTGCAGGGTTTCCAGTGCAGGCATGATGGCTTCTCTCCGACGCCTTGCATCCTACTCCGTAGCCGTTCGGCTGCCAGCCTGTGGCCCGACAAAAGCGCAAGTTTATGCAAGTGCGAAAGGCCTTGGCGCAGGACACTGAAGGCCTATTCAGGAGTCTTTGCCATGAACCTTTCGTTGTATCTGCTGACCGTGCTGATCTGGGGCACCACCTGGATTGCCTTGAAATGGCAATTGGGCGTGGTGGCGATTCCGGTGTCGATCGTCTATCGCTTCGGCCTCGCGGCGTTGGTGCTGTTCGTGATGCTGCTGCTGAGTCGCCGCCTGCAAGTGATGAACCGTCGCGGGCATCTGATCTGTCTGGCGCAGGGGTTGTGCCTGTTCTGCATCAATTTCATGTGTTTTCTGACTGCCAGCCAGTGGATACCCAGTGGTCTGGTCGCGGTGGTGTTTTCTACCGCCACGTTGTGGAACGCACTCAATGCACGCGTGTTCTTCGGCCAGAGAGTCGCTCGCAATGTGCTGATGGGCGGTGCGCTGGGGCTGCTTGGGCTTGGCCTGTTGTTCTGGCCTGAGGTGGCGGGCCACACCGCGAGCCCGCAAACCTTGCTCGGGTTGGGCCTGGCATTGCTCGGCACCCTGTGCTTCTCGGCCGGTAACATGCTGTCGAGCCTGCAACAGAAAGCCGGGCTCAAACCGCTGACCACCAACGCCTGGGGCATGGCTTATGGCGCGGCGATGTTGTCGGTGTGGTGCCTGGTCAAAGGCATTCCGTTCGACATGGAATGGAACACGCGCTACATCGGCTCGCTGCTGTACCTGGTGATTCCGGGGTCGGTGATCGGTTTCACGGCCTACCTGACGTTGGTCGGGCGGATGGGGCCGGAACGCGCAGCCTATTGCACCGTACTGTTCCCCGTCGTGGCGCTGAACGTGTCGGCGTTTGCCGAAGGCTATCAATGGACCGCGCCCGCCTTGGTGGGTTTGGTACTGGTGATGCTGGGCAATGTGCTGGTGTTTCGTAAGCCCAAGACGCCGATGGTACAGGTGAACGGGAAGCTGGCGTGAAGGACTGGGTGATCGAGCGCTGAAACTTCAGCGTTCGATTTTGAGAGCGATGTAAATCAGCAGTGGAAACATGAAGTCCACGATGTGTCGAGCCCAATCCTTGGCGTTCCAGGTTGCAGATTCATCCATGTTGAACCATTCGGTGCCGATCACTTGCAGGCAGATGTAATAGACAAAAAGGCCAATCAATAATCCGACGATCGCAAACTTCTTCGCCTCGTGAAAAACGTCTGCAGGTGTATTGATGTTTCGATAAAGATGGTAAGTGCCCAGCAAGCAAAAAGCCGTGTAAACAACTTCCAGAGTGATGATGAACCAATAAATGCGGTGGTGGAGCATCGGCGAAGTGATTGCTCTGTAACTCAGGTTCAGGTTTTCTCGGGTGGTGTCCATGCTGAGGATGTGGCCGACGTATTCGTAATTGGACGGGTAGTCGGTAAAGTTGCTGAACATCACCATCAAGCCAAAGAAGCTTATATAGGCCATTAGTATTACTTTGCTGTATCTAATCAGTTTGTCGGTCGTAAGGTGGTTCAATGTAGGTGCTCTCCATAACTAAGGTCCGTAAGTTGGACTCAGTAATGGGGAGTCTATAGTGAGTATCTTTTTTTTAGCCGTTAACTGAATTGCAAGGTGTGTATATCACGGGCAGGCGGTTAAAACGCCTGCCCGTTTTAGTTAGTGCTTCCAGACTTGTGGGTTCACCAGATCTTGCGGTCGCTCACCGAGTAAAGCGCTGCGCAAGTTAGCCAAGGCACGGTTGGCCATGGCTTCGCGGGTTTCATGAGTCGCCGAGCCGATGTGCGGCAATGTCACCGCGTTTTTCAGTTGGAACAGGGGTGACTCGGCCAGCGGTTCTTTCTCGTAAACGTCCAGCCCGGCACCGCGAATCCGGTTGTTTTGCAGGGCTTCGATCAAGGCGGGTTCGTCCACCACCGGGCCGCGGGCGATGTTCACCAGAATCGCGCTTGGTTTCATCAGTGCCAGTTCACGATGGCTGATCAAGTGTTTGGTTTTCTCGCTGAGCGGTACGACCAGGCAGACGAAATCGGCTTCGGCCAGCAGTTGATCCAGTGTGCGGAATTGGGCGCCGAGTTTTTGCTCCAGTTCGGTCTTGCGGCTGTTGCCGCTGTAGATAATCGGCATGTTGAAGCCTAGCCGGCCGCGACGGGCGATGGCCGCTCCGATGTTGCCCATGCCGACGATGCCCAGGGTTTTGCCGTGTACATCGCAGCCGAATAAGGGTGCGCCGACGGTGGCTTGCCATTGGCCGGCCTTGGTCCAGGCGTCCAGTTCGGCGACGCGGCGCGCGCTGCTCATGAGCAGGGCGAAGGCCAGGTCGGCGGTGCTTTCGGTGAGGACGTCGGGGGTGTTGGTGAGCATGATCCCGCGTTCGTTGAAGTAGGCGACATCGTAGTTGTCGTAGCCGACCGAGATGCTGGAGACGACTTGCAGTTTGGCGGCGTTTTCCAGCTGTGCGCGACCGAGTTTGCGACCGACGCCGATGAGGCCGTGGGCGTGGGGGAGGGCTTCGTTGAATTGGGCGTTGATGTCGCCGTTTTTCGGGTTTGGCACGATGACGTCGAAGTCTTGCTTGAGGCGTTCGATCATTTCGGGGGTGATGCGGCTGAAGGCGAGGACGGTCTTTTTCATGGGTTCAGGGCTCGTCGGGCTTGGAGAATGCCAAGCACGCTAACATTCTTCTTTGGATTTGGGCGAGGCCGTTGGGCTCTTTTGTCCTTGGCGGCCTTTGGGCCGACCATGTTCCTGTTGTTGGTGTACATATCCGTTTCTGCGGTAACGGCCACTTAGGGTTTCGCCCTTACGGCGACTCACTTTTTTTACAAGCGCCCGGAGTGCCGGCCCAGTAAAAAAGTAAGCAAAAAAACGCTCGCCCCAAGCGTCCGGCCCCTCGCCTAGGCTCGGCGTTCCTTCGCTTCGGTATCCATCCGGGGACACTGCCCTCCGGTCTGCTTCGCGACGACCTACATGCAGCGTGTTCGACTGCGTCGAACGGCGCTGCGCGCCACTCCCCGGATGAACACCTCCACTCAGCCTCCCGAAGGGGCGGGTGGATCAAGATCAAGAGCTGCAGGCGAGCTAACGCTCGGCCTGTTGAGTGGTGAGGTGCGAAAGGCGTGCGCCGATTCCCTGTGGGAGCGAGCCTGCTCGCGATGGCGGCCTGACAGCCGACCAATATATTGCTGATGTACCAAATTCAATCGTCGCACCGCCGCTCCCACAAGGGGTTAGCAGTGTGGCGCAGGTTTTGGCACGTTGATGTTATCCAGCACCCGGTTCGCGGTGATCTCCGCCACCATGATGCTGTTTGAAATGCCCAGCAGGGCATAGCGCGACCCACCCTCTAGATGATCCACCAACTGATGGACCATCACATCGACCGAGGCCAGGGTCTCGACCAAAAAAACCACCAAGGTTTCGGTAGTCGCCTGTGGGTCCACGGAAAACAGGGTGCTGGGCGTGCGCGGGGTGGCTTTGATGTCGGCAATCGAGGGGAAGTGGAAGTCGAGGGCGCGTTCGGCGGCGTCGTTGAGTTTTTTGGAATCGAGGGATTCGTAGGGGGAAACGTCGTCGGTTTCCGGGGGATTCGGTGTTTCTTTGATCATGCGGAAGTTACTCATTGGCAGATGTAGAGGAACTGCCATCTTCCGTTTTCCAGACGAAAGGGTGGCAGCTGCGCGCGGACTGGAAAAACCGGAACACCCACCAAATACCGGCAGACCCGAAGGTCTCCCGCGCACAGCCGCCATAACAAGGAATTGCGTGCAGAAAAAAGCGCCGCAGTATGCCATGAGGTGTGGTGAGTGTTTGCCAGGTTTTCCAGACCTGATCGCTGATTTTGCAGCGACCCACAAAGCCTACCCATTTCCCTTCCGACCCAACAACCGACAGAACCCGTCGGAAACGTTCCCCAAAATCACCCCGTCTGTAGGACCGTGAAATCAGTTCGCCACCCGAACCCCACCCATGCTCCCACTCAATTCATAAGCCACCAATTCCGCCTGATGTGCCGCCAATATCTCCGGCAAGGACCCGCGCAAATACTCGACCCACGTTTTAATCTTCGCATCCAGATACTGTCGCGACGGGTAGATCGCATACAGATTCAATTCCTGCGACCGGTAGTTCGGCATCACCCGCACCAGCGTACCGTTGCGCAACCCTTCAATCGCTGCATACACCGGCAAAACCCCAACCCCCATGCCGCTGGTGATCGCAGTCTTCATCGCATCGGCGGAGTTCACCAGAAACGGTGAGCTATTGATCGTCACCATTTCCTGGCCTTCCGGGCCGTCGAAGGTCCATTTCTCCAGCGGAATCACCGGGCTTACCAAACGCAGGCACGCGTGGTTCAGCAAATCGCTGGGCTTCTGCGCGCAGCCGTTGGCTTTCACGTAGGCCGGCGAGGCGCAAACGATGCTGTAGGTGATGCCCAAACGCTGGGAGACGAAGCCTGAGTCCGGCAGTTCGCTGGCGAGCACGATGGACACGTCGTAGCCTTCGTCCAGCAGATCCGGCACGCGGTTGGCCATGGTCAGGTCGAAGGTGACGTCGGGGTGGGTTTTGCGATAGCGGGCGATGGCGTCGATCACGAAGTGCTGACCGATGCCGGTCATGGTGTGCACCTTGAGCTGCCCGGCCGGGCGGGCGTGGGCGTCGCTGGCCTCGGCTTCGGCTTCTTCGACGTAGGCCAGGATCTGTTCGCAGCGCAATAGATAGCGCTTGCCGGCTTCGGTCAGGGCGATACGGCGGGTAGTGCGGTTGAGCAGGCGGGTTTGCAGGTGGGCTTCCAGGTTGGAGACCGCGCGCGAAACGTTGGCCGTCGTGGTGTCGAGTTGCACGGCGGCGGCGGTGAAGCTGCCGGCCTCGGCCACGTAACTGAAGGCGCGCATGTTTTGCAAAGTGTCCATGGGGTGCTCTCGGAGGCGATGGCAAATTGTGACACGAAGTTACGGTGGCTGAGACCCCGACCAAGGGATTATCGCGTTAACGGTAACAAAGATTCACAGGATTCCCAGCTTATCGCCAACAAAGCCGCCCCCTAGAATTGCGCCCACCTCTGTAGGAGCTGTCGAGTGAAACGAGGCTGCGATCTTTTGATCTTTGCTTTTAAAGGCAACATCAAAAGATCGCAGCCTCGTTTCACTCGACAGCTCCTACAGGGACCTCCCTCAGCTCAGGAATTTTCAGCAGTGCCGCGTCGCATCAACAGAGCGCTTCAGACGCTCAGTGTTTTGGCTTTAACCCTGGCAATCAGCGGCTGCATCGGTACCGGAGGTATTGCCCCGCAGGGCAAGGCACTGGAGGCCGATTCACTGGCCACCGACGAAGCCATCCAGAACGCTGCACAGGACGCTCACTGGCCTACCGCGCAATGGTGGCAGGCCTATGGCGACCCGCAATTGAACCGCTGGATCGACCTCGCCCTGCAAGGCAGCCCGACCATGGCCATGGCGGCGGCGCGAGTGCGTCAGGCCAAATCCATGGCCGGGATCGCCGAGTCCGCCGAGTCGCTGCAGATCAATGGCGAATCGACCCTCAAACGCCACAACTGGCCGACCGATCAGTTCTACGGGCCGGGCGAGTTGGCCAACACCACCACGTGGGACAACAACGCCGCGCTGGGCTTCAGCTATGCCCTCGACCTTTGGGGCCGCGAAAGCAACGCCACCGAGCGCGCCGTCGACATGGCTCACATGAGCGCTGCGGAAGCGCGTCTGGCCCAGCTCGAATTGCAGAACAACATCGTGCGTGCCTACATCGATCTGTCGTTGCATTACGCGCAGCGGGACATCGTCGAGGCGACCTTGAAACAGCAGCAGCAAATTCTCGACCTCGCGCAGAAGCGCCTGAACGGTGGCATCGGCACCCATTTCGAAGTCAGTCAGGCTGAAACGCCGCTGCCGGAAACCCACCGCCAGATCGATGCACTGGATGAGGAAATCGCCCTGAGTCGCAATCAACTCGCAGCCCTGGCGGGTTTTGGTCCGGGGGAGGGCGCGCAGTTGCAGCGGCCAACGTTGTCGTTAGGCGCAGCGCTGAAACTGCCTTCGTCGTTGCCCGCGCAGTTGCTCGGTCAACGCCCGGACGTAGTCGCCAGTCGTTGGCAAGTGGCGGCCCAGGCACGGGGTATTGATGTCGCTCACGCTGGTTTCTACCCCAACGTCGACCTGGTCGGCAGCCTCGGCTACATGGCCACCGGCGGTGGAGCGTTGGAGTTTTTGACCGGCAAGAAGCTCAACTACAGCGTCGGCCCGGCGATCTCGTTGCCGATCTTCGACGGCGGCCGCTTGCGCTCCGAGCTGGGTGAAGCCTCGGCCGGTTATGACATCGCCGTGGCCAAGTACAACCAGACGCTGGTCAACGCGTTGAAAAACATCTCCGACCAGTTGATCCGCCGCGAATCCATGGACAAGCAGCAAACCTTCGCCGCCGAGTCGGTGGCCACTGCGCAGAAGACTTACGACATCGCGATGATCGCCTACCAGCGCGGGCTCACCGACTACCTCAACGTGCTCAACGCCCAGACGCTGTTGTTCAAACAGCAACAAGTTCAGCAGCAGGTTCAGGCCGCGCGACTGAGTGCGCACGCTGAACTGGTGACGGCGTTGGGTGGTGGCCTAGGCGCGGGTAACGATGCGCCGAAAGACAGCCAGACCCAGGCACCGAAAACCCCGAGCCTTCTCAAGAACCTTGAAAATTGAACACGGACCCTGTGGGAGCGAGCCTGCTCGCGATGAGGGCGTATCAGTCAATGCTTGTGTCGCCTGACACTCCGCTATCGCGAGCAGGCTCGCTCCCACAGGTGCCGTGCCCGGTCTTAATTTCACTGAGCAGGACTCCATGACTCCCTTGCCCGCACCTTTGCGCTGGCTGTATTCCCTTGAATGGCGCCGGGGTTTCTTCGACTGGGCGCGCAGCGATGGCGTGACCTGGGTCTACATTTTCAAGGTGCTGTTCGCCGCGTTTCTGACGCTGTGGCTGGCCATGCGCCTGGAGTTGCCGCAGCCGCGCACGGCGATGATCACCGTGTTCATCGTCATGCAACCGCAAAGCGGCCACGTGCTGGCCAAGAGTTTCTATCGCTTCCTTGGGACATTGGCCGGCTCGGCGGTGATGGTCGCGTTGATTGCCTTGTTTGCGCAGAACACCGAGCTGTTCCTCGGTTCGCTGGCGATCTGGGTAGGCATCTGCTCGGCGGGCGCGGCGCGCTATCGCAACTTCCGCGCCTATGGTTTCGTGCTCGCCGGGTACACCGCGGCGATGGTTGGTTTGCCCGCACTGGCGCACCCGGACGGCGCGTTCATGGCCGCCGTGTGGCGGGTGCTGGAAATCTCCCTGGGGATTATTTGCTCCACGCTGGTCAGCGCCGCGATCCTGCCGCAATCCGCCAGTGCCGCCATGCGCAACGCCTTGTATCAGCGCTTCGGCGTGTTCGCATTGTTCGTCACCGATGGCTTGCGCGGTCGCAGTAAACGGGAGGCTTTCGAGGCGAGCAACGTGCGCTTCATCGCCGAGGCTGTGGGGCTGGAAGGACTGCGCAGCGTCACCGTTTTTGAAGACCCGCACATGCGTCGGCGCAACGGTCGGCTCAGTCGACTGAACAGCGAATTCATGGGCATCACCACCCGTTTCAACGCCTTGCACCAGTTGCTCGAACGCTTGCGCAGCAGCGGCACCGATCACGTGGTGGCGGCGATCAAACCGGGTTTGCAGGACCTGGCCGAACTGCTCGACGGCTTCAGCGGCCGCGCCTTGACCAACGCTGATGCAGGGCGTCTGGTGGTCGCGTTGACCGCCTATAAAGAAGGCCTGCCGGCGCGCGTTCGCAGCCTGCGGGCGATCTTCCAGGAGAGCGGCCCGAGCGACGCCGAGCAGCTGGACTTTCATACCGCGTATGAACTGCTCTATCGCTTCGTCGACGACTTGCACGGTTATGCACAGACCCACGCGTCGCTGGCCGATCACAGCCATGCGCGCGAGCAATGGGATGAGCCGTTCACCCCGCAAACCAACTGGATGGCGTCGGCCGCCTCGGGGATTCGCGCGGCGTTCATTCTGGTGGTTCTGGGCAGCTATTGGGTCGCCACCGCGTGGCCGAGCGGGGCGACGATGACGCTGATCGCCGCCGCGACCGTGGGCCTTTCAGCGGCGACACCGAATCCAAAACGCATGGCCTTTCAGATGGCGTGCGGGACGCTCCTCGGGGCGCTGATCGGCTTCGTCGAGATGTTTTTCATCTTCCCGTGGATCGACGGTTTTGCGTTGCTCTGCGTGATGCTCGTACCGGTGATCGTGCTCGGTTCGTTCCTCACTTCAAGGCCGCAATACGCCGGTGTCGGTCTCGGTTTGCTGATCTTCTTCTGCACCGGTTCGGTGCCGGACAACCTCACCGTTTACAACCCTTACGCCTTTATCAACGACTACATCGCCATGGTGCTCGGCATGCTGGTGTGCGCGGCGGCCGGGGCGATCATTCTGCCGCCCAACAGCCGCTGGTTGTGGCGTCGGCTGGAGCAGGATTTACGCGGGCAAGTGGTGTACGCCATCAGCGGCAAACTCAAGGGATTGGCATCGAGTTTCGAAAGCAGTACGCGGGACTTGCTGCATCAGGCCTACGGTCTCGCGGCAGGGCAGCCGCAGGTGCAACGGGACTTGCTGCGCTGGATGTTCGTGGTGCTGGAAGTCGGCCACGCGATCATCGAGTTGCGCAAGGAGCAGGCGATCCTGCCGGTGCATCCGGCCTATGCCGAATCCCAGCCGTGGCGTCAGGCGATCCGGGTGATGGGGCGCTCACTGGTGCGTCTGTTTCTGCAACCGAGCCAGAGCAATCTGGAGCGTGGATTGATCGCCGTCGATCATGCGATCAGCCGCGTACAAGCCACCGACGAACCTTTCGCGCCGCACTTCGACACCTCGGCCCTGCGTCGGGTGAAAAGCTATTTGCACTTCATCCGCACTTCGTTGCTGGACCCGCAATCACCGCTCGCCGGCTATATAAATGCCAATGCCACCGCCAAGCACCAAGGACTTGAACATGCCTCGTGAAATCGCCTTCCACGGCGTGTACATGCCGACCATGACCCTGATGTTTTTCATCGCGGCGGCGTTGGCCTGGGCACTCGACCGGTTCCTGTCCGGATTCGATCTGTACCGCTTCTTCTGGCACCCGGCGCTGCTGCGCCTGAGTCTGTTTACCTGTCTGTTCGGCGCCTTGGCGCTGACTGTTTACCACTGACTCTCTATCTCTGAAGAAGGCCCTGATGAAAAAGCTTTTCAGCCTGCTCGCCACTCTATTGGTGTTGGCCCTTGCAATGTGGATCGGCCGGACCCTTTGGGTGCATTACATGGACACGCCATGGACCCGCGACGGCCGTGTGCGCGCCGACATCATCAACGTCGCCGCCGACGTCACTGGGGAAGTGGTGGACGTGCCGGTGCGCGACAATCAACAGGTGAAGAAGGGTGATTTGCTGATGCGGATCGACCCCGAGCACTACCGCATTGCGGTCAAACAGGCACAGTCGCTGGTGGCCTCGCGCAAGTCGACGTGGGAGATGCGCAAGGTCAACGCTCACCGTCGCGCTGACATGGACAACCTGGTGATCTCCAGGGAAAACCGCGACGACGCCAGCAACATCGCCGACTCGGCCCTGGCCGATTACCAGCATGCTCAGGCACAGCTCGAAGCCGCTGAACTGAACCTCAAACGCACCGAGGTCCGCGCAGCGGTGGACGGTTATGTGACCAACCTCAATGTGCATCGCGGCGACTACGCGCGCATCGGTGAAGCGAAAATGGCCGTGGTCGACATGAACTCGTTCTGGGTCTACGGCTTCTTCGAAGAAACCAAATTGCCCCACGTGCGGATCGGCGATAAAGCCGACATGCAGCTGATGAGTGGGGAAGTGTTGAAGGGGCATGTGGAGAGCATTTCTCGCGGCATCTACGACCGTGATAACCCGGAGAGTCGTGAGCTGATTGCCGATGTGAACCCGACCTTTAACTGGGTGCGTCTGGCGCAACGGGTGCCGGTGCGGATTCACATTGATGAAGTGCCGGAGGGTGTGCTGTTGGCGGCGGGGATTACTTGCACCGTTGTGGTGAACTAGCCATTAGACCGCGTCGCGGCCTTCGCGAGCAGGCTCGCTCCCACAGGGGTTGGCGTCGTTCACAAAATCTGCATTCGAGCTCGGCCAATGTGGGAGCGAGCCTGCTCGCGAAGGGGGGCAACTCGGTCCCGCAGCTAAAAGGCGACAGCTCAGCCCTTGCAAAACGTCTCATGCAAATGCCGCCAAATGAGCTGGCCATCGGCCCGCTTCTCAAACACCACGGTCGAACGCCGGTCAGAGTGCAGACCGGTTGCATCCGTCTGTTGCTCGCGATAACTCACCGTCGCTCCACCGTCGTACAAAGCAATGCCACGCAACTCGCTGAGCTCAATTCTGAACCCGAGCTTCTTCCCGCCCGCCATCAAAAACAACTCACTCAACGCATCGAAATCCAGCACCCGGCCCAACGGCGAGACCATGGAAAACTGCGGCGAAAACCGCGTCAGTAATTGTTCTAGCGCCGGCTCGTCTTGTTCCTCGGCCAACCATTGCTCGATGGCGACGTGGGCCTGGATCACTTCGTCAAAGTATTCGGTGTAGTCGGTCATGGAAGTGTTTCCTGAAATTTTCTGCGTTAGTTCTGACGCCATCGCGAGCAGGCTCGCTCCCACAGGGATCTTTGGTGTGAATGCAATTTATGCTACGCAGCAGAACCCTGTGGGAGCGAGCCTGCTCGCGATGGCGTCGACTCGGTCTCAGAGTTGCCCGCGCAACCCAAACCGCTTCATCAGCCCCGCCTCCAGCAGCCCTTTAGGCAACAACCCCGCCAGTAACGGTAACGCCCGACTGCCATTGCCCAGGCGAATCAGGCGCGGTGGTTTGCTCTGCTGCACGGCCTTGAGCAAACCGACGGCAAATTCACTGGCCGGGGTCGGGTTGTCCTGGGAGGCCTTGGCCCGTGCGCGAATGCCTTCACGCAGCGGAAACCATGGCGATTGTTCGGTAATCAGCTGCTCCGCCTCATGGCCGGCATTCTTGGCAAAACTCGAGGCGATTGCGCCCGGCTGGACTTCCATGACCCGCACGCCAAACGGCGCCAGTTCCATGCGCAACGCATCGGTCAAGGCATGCACCGCGGCTTTCGAGGCGCAGTAGGCGCCGGCGAATGGCGTGACCAAAACCCCGGACACGCTGCCGATGTTCACCACCAGACCCTTGGTGCGACGCAGCACCGGGAACAGGGCGCGGGTGACGCCGACGATGGCGAACACATTGGTTTCGAATTGCCGCTGCATGGCCGGCACACCGCCGTCGAGCAACGGCCCCATGGCGCCATAACCGGCATTGTTGATCAGCACGTCGAGGCCGCCATGTTGCTGGTTGATGCGCTCGCTCAAGTGTTCGAGTGCTGCACCGTCGTTGACGTCCAGTTGCACGGCAGTGAAACCGGCAGCGGCCAGGGCCGTCACGTCTTCAGACTTGCGAGCGCTGGCCCAGACGTCGTATCCGGCATTTTTGAAAACATCAGCGAGGGCGCGGCCAATGCCGCTGGAACAACCGGTAATCAACGCAACGGGCATGGCGCGGTCCTTGTGCAAAAAGAAGAAGGTGATTAGTCGGAGAAACTACCTTGCAAATGCTCGGCGCGAAACTCCAGTGTTTGCGGGCGATAACCAGGGCGCAGCGGCGGCAGCGGCAAACAGTCTTCCCAGTTCGCGCCGGCCTGTAGTTCACCGGGGCCGCGATAGCGCGGGGCGGCATATTGATTGTCGGCCAGATTAACCGTATCGCCCGGGGCATAGGCGGCGATGCGCCAGCGCAGTTCGGTCAGCGGCACGTCGTTGCCGTTGTTCATTTTCAGTTGCAGGGGGCGGTCTGCCGGGCATTGTTCGGGCGCATAAGTGATGCGCAACTCCAGGCGCGCCAGTTGCTTGACCTCGCGGTTGTCCATCCAGATCACCCACGTTGCCACCACACCCAATCCAATGGCCGCCGCCACGGAGACCGGTAATGCCTTGGCCGGGTAGCGCAGCAACAAAATCAGCCAGGTAATGACCAGCAGGACGCCGATGAACATGTTTGAACGCTCCTTGAACTCGTGACCACCATCCTACCGAAGGGCTGAAGGAATGGACATTCGTCGATCAAGGGATGTTGCCGTTGGTCGGCACTGTAATTTCTGACAGTAGCCTGGCCTGTCCACGAACGGTTAGATGACTGCTGGTAAACAGGGACGCCACCGACATGCAGGCCTTGACGATGGGAATGCACCACAAAACACCCGGCTTGTCCGTTGTCGACCCGCGTGGTCTGCCGATCCGTTCGGTTGATTACTGGCGCGAGGTCGAAGGTGACCCCACTCAGGCACGCATCAATCGCACCTTTCACGATGCCGCAGGACGTGTGGTTGAACAGTGGGATCCACGGCTTTGGGCGCTGAAACAAGAAGAGCCGCTGACGCCCGCCAACCTCACGACGGTGTTTTCGCTGTCGGGTAACGCGCTGTTCACTGACAGCGTCGATGCCGGTTGGCAGCTCACCCTGCCAGGTCTGGGCAATGAGGTTTTGCTGGGGTGGGACAGTCGAGGCACCGGACGCAAGGTCGAGTACGACGATTTGCTTCGTCCCGTGGTGGTGTTCGAACAGGGCGTGGCTGAACCGCGAAGGGCGGTTGAACGCATGGCCTATGGCGGTCCCGATCATGGCGTCCGGAATCAATGCGGGCAGTTGATCCGTCATGACGACC
>NZ_RCZA01000026.1 GCF_006438925.1 Pseudomonas mandelii
ATCGACAACAACCCGGCAGAGCGTGCAATTAAACCGTTTGTGATCGGGCGCAAGGCATGGCTGTTCAGTGATACACCCAAGGGCGCCACGGCCAGTGCTCAGATCTACAGCCTGGTCGAGACCGCCAAGGTCAACGGCCAGGAGCCCTATACGTGGCTGCGCCATGTACTGGAGCGGTTGCCGCATGCGGAGTCGGTAGAGGACTTTGAAGCCTTACTGCCGTGGAACTGCTCGCCAGAAATGCCACGGTAAACGAGGTAAATATCTTTGGGTATGTGGGGTTCATGGATCGCATACGGTAAAACCGCGCCTTTGACGACAACCCTTCATACTCAGCCCTGATCTCCTCAACCCCGTCCCAAGCGCTGATTAGCCCCTCATCGACCGCTTGGATAACCTCATTGGCATAGGACGAAATAATCGAGCCAAATCGAAGCCGCGTAAGACCGTCAGGAAAATGCGTCGTACCAATGCTGCATCCGACTGCAACCAAATCAGAGGCCGCTCGCGTTACATCATGAATATCACAAGAGTCTTCATTCACTCTCTTCCCCCCAAGAACTATAAGCACTTGTAGCGGCGGTCACGTGCGCCCAGGCAATTTCTCTATACCGAATAGCCACTTGTTCTTGCGGCTCTGCATCGTTCATACGAATAGCGCGGGGCACTTGCTGACTGATATGCGCAATGCGCGCACCGGTGAGATGTATTGAGTAATAGCGCTCCTGCCCTCCAGCCGAAGCGGTGCGGTAGAAGTTTATTGTGCATTCGACCTCTTCACGCTCATGCAACGCACTCGCCAACAGAGGTGATGATTTATCAATTGCTTTGGTGATTATGATAGGCATGTGCTTGCCCCGGCCATCTGCAACACCGCCTTCATTGCCCGTAGACATATCATGCGAGCACGCCAACACCATGATTTCGTCTTCGTGATCAAACTGGCATTTGTTTCCTATAGAGCTATGCCCTGAGCAACCAGCAGAAATAAACCCTTGTCGCTTACCGGTAATAGTCATGTAGCTGTTACTGGCCATATGCGCCGCTCGTTAATGTTTTGGAGCACCAGTTTATGAAAAAAATAATCCAGCGGGTTGTAGGCCAATTCCGAATTAACGAACTTTACTCTATTTTTTAAGTTTTCAGAAAACACTGTAGTACATGGCAACTTCGCATGTAGGACCAGACTTCAGAACATTACAAAGCTATCCGCAACATGATTTTAAACACCGACGCCTAGCCTTCTGACGGCAGGCTTCTACGCTAAAGATCCGGATCACGCCGATCAGGCCTTTTGAATGGAGACACCTATGCCCCGTCGCTTGCTTGCTGCTTTCTGTGTCCTGCTGTCATTCAACATTGCTCATGCCGCAGAACGCTGGGAAACATTGCCGGCCACCCCGGCCCCGATCACCAGCGCCAAAACCGGCCGTGCCGACGTCAACGGCATCAAGCTCTACTACTCGATCACCGGCCATGGCTCACCCGTCGTGTTGCTGCACGGTGGCCTGGCCAACTCCGATTACTGGGGTCATCAGGTCAAGGCCCTCTCGGCGAAACACACCGTCATTACCCTCGACAGTCGTGGCCACGGCCGCAGTTCCCGGGACGCGCGACCATACGGCTACGATCTGATGGCCGACGACGTGATCGCGGTGCTCGATAAACTGAAGATCGAACGCGCCGACATCGTGGGCTGGAGCGACGGCGCCATCCTCGGGCTGGACCTGGCGATGCGCTACCCGCGGCGCACCGGCAAGGTCTTCGCCTTCGCCGCCAACACCCAAACGTCGGGGGTCAAGGAAGGTATCGAGAAGAACCCGACGTTCGCCGCCTACATCGAACGCGCCGACAAGGAATACGTGAAGCTGTCGCCGACACCCAAAGAGTACGACGCGTTCGTCGAGCAAATCAGCCATATGTGGGCGAGCCAGCCGAACTGGACGACAGAGGACCTGGCGAAAATCAAAAGCCCTGTGTTGATTGTTGATGGCGACCATGACGAAGCCATCAAGCGTGAACACACTGAATACATGGCATCGGCCATCCCCGGCGCCGGTTTGCTGATCCTGCCGAATGTCAGCCATTTCGCCTTTATCCAGGACCCGGAGTTTTTCAATGCTTCGGTACAGAGTTTTCTGGACCAGAAATAACGCCTGACGCATAAACGACAAACCCGGCACATGGCCGGGTTTGTCTTGCTGCCTGCTGCGTTATTTCACTGCAGCTTGCAGCGCCTGTTGAGCGCTGCGCTTGTTCTTGATGCCGTAGCAGATCCACATGAACGCCACCCACACCGGAATCGCATACACCGAGATCTGGATGCCCGGAATCAGCAGCATGACGCCCAGAATGAACACCACGAACGCCAGACAGATGTAGTTCCCGTACGGGTACCACAAGGCCTTGAACAGCGGCGTCTGCTTGGTCTTGTTCATGTGCTGGCGGAACTTGAAGTGCGAGAAGCTGATCATCGCCCAGTTGATCACCAGGGTGGCAACCACCAGCGACATCAACAGTTCCAGCGCGTTTTGCGGGATCAGGTAGTTCAGCAACACGGCAATCAACGTCACCGCCGCCGAGACCAAGATCGAACGCACCGGCACGCCGCGCTTGTCGATTTTAGACAAGGCTTTCGGTGCATCGCCCTGCTCGGCCATGCCTAGCAGCATGCGGCTGTTGCAGTAAGTGCCGCTGTTGTACACCGACAGCGCCGCGGTCAGGACCACGAAGTTGAGGATGTGCGCAGCGGTGTTACTGCCGAGCATTGAGAACACTTGCACGAACGGGCTGCCACTGTAGGAATCACCGGACGCATTCAGGGTTGCCAACAGGCTGTCCCATGGTGTCAGCGAAAGCAGGATCACCAGTGCACCGATGTAGAAAATCAGGATCCGGTAGATCACCTGGTTAATGGCTTTCGGGATCACGGTTTTCGGCTTGTCAGCTTCTGCTGCGGTGAAACCGAGCATTTCCAGGCCACCGAAGGAGAACATGATGATCGCCATGGCCATCACCAGACCACTGACGCCATTCGGGAAGAAGCCGCCGTGGGACCACAGGTTGCTCACCGAGGCTTGCGGGCCGCCGTTGCCGCTGACCAGCAAGTAGCTGCCCAGCGCAATCATGCCGACGATGGCCACGACCTTGATGATCGCGAACCAGAACTCGGTCTCACCAAAGACTTTGACGTTGGCCAGGTTGATCAGGTTGATCAAGACGAAGAAGCCGGCGGCCGAGACCCAGGTCGGGATGTCTGGCGCCCAGTAGTGAATGTATTTGCCGACCGCGGTCAGCTCCGACATGCCCACCAGAATGTACAGAATCCAGCAGTTCCAGCCCGACAGGAAGCCGGCGAAACCGCCCCAGTATTTATGGGCGAAGTGGCTGAAGGAACCGGCCACCGGCTCTTCGACGATCATTTCGCCAAGCTGGCGCATGATCATGAAAGCAATGAAGCCGCAGATGGCGTAGCCGAGGATCATCGACGGGCCGGCGGATTTCAGTACCCCGGCCGAGCCGAGGAACAGCCCGGTACCGATCGCGCCACCGAGGGCGATCAGTTGAATGTGGCGATTTTTCAGGCCGCGTTTCAGCTCGCCTGAATGCGAGTTTTGTCCACTCATGAAAAGGGTCTCACGCAAGGTTTGATGATGTTCGTTAGACGTTGCTGCTCGGTTGCGATTTCAAGCAGCGCCAATCAAACCCCAGCGAAGGCCAAAGGAGTTCAGCGTTTTTACAACGGTCATGCGTCACCTGTTTGTTTTTATCTGTGACGAAATCGAACCCGACACGCTTGTGGCGCGGCGGAGTGAACAAGGCGGATAGCCTTGAGGTTTGCGCAGATGCGCAGGAGGTCACAGTTAAAACGCGGCGCATTGTACACCTGTAACCCCCTGCTGCCAGACACCACTGGATCAGCGTGTCATTTGCCGGGATTGCCTGTGTCCGCCACGAGGGTCTCGGGTGGCTGCAAAAATAGAGTCAGACCTTTGCGGGTCATCGACGGAAGCGACGGAAAAATCGCCCCACGGGAGAGGTGAAGATGAATCACGGCGTACATTGCGCCTCCTTCTTGTTATGCACCTGCACGACAGGCATGGGGCGCATCTCACCCTTCAACCGCGCCTGAAACAAGCGGGCCAGAGCCCTGCGGAAAGGCTAATTGGCTGTCAGGCGGAAGGTTTTCCTTACATCCCTTCCGCAAACGTCAAACCAAGGGCCTTGAGCCTTGATTTCGTCAGCATTTCTTTACATGCCGTAACGTAAATTTGCCGAATCAGATCTGACTGTAGGCTGACTGCAAATTGACGGTAGGACGTTTCCGCAGGGAAAGGTCGAGTTAGTTTTTTGTTTTTTATTAACAAATTGCCTAACAGAAAACAGAATAAAAAGTTCAAATAAATATTATTTGATTATTTTTTTGCAATTTAAAAACCTGTGAACTAGGTTTTCAGCGACTTGCCGAGACGCATCAATCAGCAAGTTGGCGGGTTATTCAATGACTGAAAACGCGCCGCTGCACTTACCGAAAAAGTCATCTAGGAGATTCACAATGCAAGCACTTGAAAAAGACTTGGAAACTGAACTGCAACTGGACGATTGGTTTGAAGCACCGACCCATGACGCCGCCGTTGAAATGATGCAAGCCGACGCGATTGTTCCGTTCGGCACGGCGATGTGGCCTCTGTAAGACATCCCGGCAGGCACGATCCGGCCGGTTGTGCCTGCCACTTTTTCTCGGTTTGTCAGGGAGGACTACATGGATAAGCAACGCGCCATTTCGCATTTCCTTTACTACCTCGAACATCACCCTGCCCTTGCCGGCATCAACCCGGCGAAGGTCTTGCTCGGCCACACGGCTGATTACCAGGCACTGACGAGCGCCATCGCCGAACAGGCCGGTGCCAGCCCACGGTTCAGTTTCAGCGCCATGCGACTGGATCTGAAACCCACGGAATTGCTGGCCCAGGCGATTGCCGACAGCGATCTGTACATTTTCTTCTACGACTCCTCCACCCTGCCCAACCCACGCCCCGACGGCCCGGATTTTGTCCGCGCGCTGCAAGGCGTCATGGCCGAGAACTGGAAGAAGTCGCTGCTGTTCAAGGATTACGGCGATTACTTCTACGACACGTTCAGCGTCACCCCGCAGCGCATTGCCGGGTTGAACAGCCACTTGATCCAGCGCATGTCCCATGCCACCACGTTAGGTTTCAAAGATGATCACGGCTCGTGGTTCGAAACACCGTTGAGCAGTATCAAGAAGTGGACCGACATCAACGGTGTCGGCAACTTCGATCTGGCGCCTGGTGAGATTGCCACGCACAGCGAAGCCATTAACGGCCGGGTCAAATTCATGGGGACTTTTCTCAGCACCATTCCATTTGCCCGCAAATACGGGGTGCTGGAGTCGCCGCTAGAGTTGTGGATCGAGAACTCGACCATCAGCAAAATCGCCACCGAGGTGCCGGGGCTGGAACATGACTTCAACAAGTACCTGGAGGCCAATCCATCCAATCGACGGATTGAGGAGCTGGGGATCGGCACCAATGAAGGCGTGAAGACGCTGTATGCGCGCAATGCCGGGTTTGAGGAGCGCCATTGCGGGCTGCATCTAGGATTGGGCGGTGGCGCGAAGGGTAGCCATCATCTGGACCTGATTTTCTCCAGCGGCGTGTTGGCGCTGGATGATGAGCCGGTGTTTGATGGGCGGTTTGTGTTTTAGCCGCAAAGTAGGCGGTGCCGCTACGGGCCTCATCGCGAGCAGGCTCGCTCCCACAGTGGACCGAGATAACGCGCTCACCTGTGGGAGCGAGCCTGCTCGCGAAGGGCCCGAACAGTCACCACCTTACTTAAAGTCAGACGAAAAAAAACGCCAACCCGAAGGTTGGCGTTTTTCATGGGGCGCTTACCGATTACTCCGGCTTGCGACGACCGAAGCCCGGACGCTGGCCCGAACCGGCGGGTGCACCACGGCGTTTGCCCGAGGGTGCATCCTTGTCGACCAGAACGATGCCAGGACGCTTCTTCGCCGGTGCCTTGGCCGGGCGCTTGGTGTCGGAAGGACGGTCTGCCACCGGCGTACCGCGACCCGACTCACCACGAGACTCGCCACGACCGGCTGGAGCACCGCGATCACTGCGACCACCGCTTGGTGCACCACGGCCTTCGCCGCGCTCGGCGCGACCATTGGCCGGACGCGGCGTGCGTGGACCGCGCTCGCCGTCAGCACGAGGTGCTGCTGGTTTACGGGCTGGACGCTCGCCTTCAATATGCGGTTCGCGGGTATCACGTGGCGTAGCCGCTGTCTGGTTGCCGATGGCTGGACGCAACGAACGCACACGCTCGGTCTTGCCCATCGGACGCGACGATTTACGCTGCATGCGATCGAGCTTGTCTTTGCTCTTGGCGTTCATCTGCGGCATGGCCACTGGAGTCAAGCCGACTTCAGCACTCAGAATGTCGACTTCGTACTGGCTCATTTCGCGCCAGCGGCCCATCGGCAGGTCGGAGTTGAGGAACACCGGACCGAAACGCACACGTTTCAGACGGCTGACCACCAGGCCCTGGGATTCCCACAGACGACGAACTTCGCGGTTGCGACCTTCCATCACCACGCAGTGGTACCAGTGATTGAAACCTTCGCCACCTGGCGCCTGCTTGATGTCGGTGAACTTGGCCGGGCCGTCTTCGAGGACGACGCCTGCTTTCAGGCGCTCGATCATCTCGTCATCGACTTCGCCACGCACACGTACCGCGTATTCACGGTCCATTTCGTAGGAAGGGTGCATCAGGCGGTTGGCCAGCTCACCGTCGGTGGTGAACATCAGCAGGCCGGTGGTGTTGATGTCCAGACGACCGATGTTGATCCAGCGACCTTCTTTCGGGCGCGGCATCTTGTCGAAAACGGTCGGACGGCCTTCCGGATCAAGGCGGGTGCAGATTTCGCCGTCCGGCTTGTTGTACATGATCACACGGCGTACCGACTCGGCGGCTTCTTCGCGCTTGATCACCTTGCCATCAATGGTGATGGCGTCGTGCATGTCGACGCGCTGCCCAAGGGTGGCGTCTTTGCCATTGACCTTGATGCGGCCGTGGCTGATCCAGGCTTCTACGTCACGGCGCGAGCCGACGCCGATACGGGCGAGGACTTTCTGCAGTTTCTCGCCTGCTGGGCCGATTTCCTGGTCGTCTTTCTGGTCGTTGATACTCATCTGGGCACCTCCCGGTGTGGTCTGTAAAACGGGGTACTTGGCGAAGGGATCGCCGAAGGGTCGCGAATCATACGCTCATGGGAGCGTTCGCGCATCAGAGACTAGCTGATCAATGGCGACTTACCTGGATTTCCGCCGACCGGTGGCGCCGAGCTTGATCAACCGCAGCGACGCTTCGGCCAGCACCGTGCGCTTGTCGACTTTGTCGAGTTTCAACCATGCCTTGATCTCACGCTTGCTGCGGCCACAGCCGACACAGATGTCGTCGGTGAATTTGCAGACGCTGATGCAGGGGTCTTTGGTTGAGCTCATGCTGATCAGTCGTCTTCAAATTCGCGGCGTTCGGCCTCGATCGCTTCGGCGAGGGCCCGGGCTTCGGCTTCTTCGTCGGTCAACTCGGGCTCGGGCTTGTGTTGTTCAAGGGCAGCGACAGCGGCCAGGAGTTTCTCGCGAGCTTCGGCAACGCCAAGCACATCATCTTCCTGCTCTTCTTCGACACTGGCTTCGGGCTCGACCTGAAGTTCAACTTCGACTTCAGGCTCAAGCTCGGGCTCGGGCTGATCCAGGGTCTCTTCGGTCTCGGTCACCTCGCCATCGCGCAACAGATCGTCGAAGTCGGTCTTGAGCCCCTCCTCCATGGTGTCCAGTTCCAGCAACAGGGTGTGGAAACTGGTTTCTTCCTTTGGCTCTTCCGGCTCGGCGCTGGCGTCGGCCAACTCCTGCAGTCCGGCAGGCACCGGCGCGTCGTCGAAATCGAGCACCGGATCAGGCTCAAGCTCGCGCAATTCCGCCAGCGGTGGCAAATCGTCGAGGTTTTTCAGGTTGAAGTGATCGAGAAAGGCCTTGGTGGTCGCAAACATCGCCGGTTTACCCGGCACGTCGCGGTAGCCGACGATGCGGATCCACTCGCGCTCCAGCAAGGTTTTGACGATGTGACTGTTGACCGCCACGCCCCGCACGTCTTCGATTTCGCCCCGGGTGATTGGCTGGCGATAAGCGATCAGCGCAATGGTTTCGAGCATGGCACGGGAATACCGCTGCGGGCGCTCTTCCCACAAACGTCCTACCCACGGCGAGAACTTTTCGCGGATCTGCAAGCGATACCCGGAGGCCACCTCCTTCAACTCGAAGGCTCGGCCATCGCAGGACTTGGCGAGAATCGTCAGGGCTTTCTTGAAGACCGGCGGCTCCGGGCGCTCGCCCTCTTCGAAGAGTTCGAACAGGCGTTCAAGCGATTGCGGTTTTCCCGAGGCCAACAGAAAGGCTTCAAGCAGTGGCGCCAGCTCGCGGGGTTCAGTCAGGTTCATGATTCAACTCGTTATTCGGCTCGGGCCCGCACGTGGATCGCTGCGAACGGCTCATTCTGCACCAGCTCGACCAAAGATTCCTTGACCAGTTCGAGAATCGCCATGAAGGTTACCACCACCCCCAGACGTCCTTCTTCAGCGGTGAACAGCTCGGCAAAGGGCACGAAACCGCCGCCCTTGAGGCGCTCCAGCACATCGCTCATGCGTTCGCGGGTGGACAGCGCCTCGCGGCTGACCTGATGACTTTCAAACATGTCGCCACGGCGCAGGACCTCGGCCATGGACAACAGCAGCTCTGACAAGCGCACATCCGGCAACAGCTTGCGCGCGCGGGCCTCCGGCGCATCCAGTTTGGGCACCACCACGTCACGACCGACCCGGCTCAGACCGTCGATGCCTTCAGCGGCAGCCTTGAAGCGTTCGTACTCTTGCAAGCGGCGGATCAATTCAGCGCGGGGGTCGTCTTCTTCGGCCTCGATCGTTTCGGCACGCGGCAGCAGCATCCGCGATTTGATCTCGGCCAGCATCGCGGCCATGACCAGGTACTCGGCGGCCAGTTCCAGACGCACCGACTGCATCAACTCGACATAGCCCATGTACTGACGGGTGATTTCCGCCACCGGGATGTCGAGGATGTTGATGTTCTGTTTGCGGATCAGGTACAGCAGCAAATCGAGGGGGCCTTCGAAGGCTTCGAGAAAGACCTCAAGCGCATCCGGCGGAATGTACAGGTCCAGCGGCATTTCCATGACCGCCTGACCATAGACCATCGCGAAGGGCAGCTCTTGCTGGGCTCCGGCCTGACTGTCGACAGCAGGTTCTACTGCAGACATCTACGCCTCGGCCATGAACGGCGTCGGGTCGCCGCAACCAACGCGGATCACTTGCGGCTCGCCGTCGGCGAGGTTGATCACGGTGGACGCCTTGATCCCGCCGAAACCGCCATCGATGATCAGGTCGACCTGATGCTCGAGTACCTGGCGCATTTCGTAAGGATCGGTCATCGGATCGGTTTCGCCGGGCAGGATCAGGGTCACGCTCATCAGCGGTTCGCCGAGCTCTTCAAGCAGCGCCAAGGCTATCGGATGGCTCGGCACCCGCAGGCCGATGGTGCGTTTTTTCGGATGCAGCAGCAGCCGCGGGACTTCGCGGGTGGCGTTCAGAATGAAGGTGTACGGTCCCGGCAGGTGGGCCTTGAGCAAGCGGAAAAGGCCGGTGTCAATCTTGGCGAACAGGCCCAGTTGCGACAGATCGCTGCAAATCAGCGCGAAATTGTGCTTGTCGTCCAGCCCGCGCAAACGGCGCACGCGCTCCACGGCGTTCTTGTCGCCGATCTGGCAACCAATGGCGTAGGACGAGTCTGTGGGATAAATCACCACCCCGCCGTTGCGGATGATCTCGACAGCCTGTTTGATCAGGCGCGCTTGCGGGTTTTCCGGATGAATCTGGAAAAATTGACTCACATTCTCTACCTGTTCAGACGGCGGCAATAATTGGGTCATGTTTGAATCGACACCACAGTGGTGGCAGATCCTCCGGGAGCGGGCGGTACTCACCGATCTCGGACCAGCCTCCAGGGCCATGAAAATCACTGCCGGCGCTGACCAGCAGACCGAACTCACGGGCGAGCATCGCCAGGCTGCCCACTTGCTCGGCGGGCTGATGGCCATTGACCACTTCGATCGCGTGGCCCCCTGCTTGAATATAGTCGGCAATCAGCCGGCGACGTTTGCTGCGAGTGAAATCGTAGTGCCACGGATGCGCCAGGCTGACCCAGGCCTTGGCGGCGCGCAGGGTTTCGACCGTGTCTTCCAGGGTCGGCCAGTGTTGCTTGACGTCCCCCAGCTTGCCGGCGCCCAGCCATTTGCGGAACGCTTCGGCGCGGTCCTTGACGAAACCTTCACGCACCATCCAGTCGGCGAAATGCGGGCGGGCCGGCGCGTTGCCGCTGTCACCCAGCTCCTGCTGGATGGCCCGGGCACCTTCCAGCGCGCCCGGCATGCCTTTCAATGCCAGTTTTCGGCTTATTTCTTCGGACCGTAGCCAGCGGCCATCGTGCAATTTTGCGATCGCCTCGACCAACGCCGGGGCGTTGACGTCGAATCCGTAGCCCAGCACATGAATGGTCGCGCCGCCCCAGGTGCAGGACAATTCGACGCCATTGACCAGTTGCATCCCCAGTGCAGTCGCGGTGCTGCGGGCCTCATCGAGGCCTTCGAGGGTGTCGTGATCGGTCAGGGCCAGGACTCGCACGCCTTTCTCGAACGCACGCGCAACCAGTACTGCAGGCGCGAGAGCGCCATCGGAGGCCGTGCTATGGCAGTGCAAATCAACATTCACAGGACTTTTTTACCTCAAATCAGCTGGCGCTATCGCGCGCCCATATGTTTGTTATTATGCCGCCACATCCTGCTTCTGGCTGCCACTGTGAAACAATTCATCGATTTCATCCCGCTTCTGCTGTTCTTCATCGTTTTCAAACTCGATCCCCGGGTCGTCGACATCGCCGGTCACGAGGTCACTGTAGGCGGTATTTACAGCGCCACCGCCATGCTGATCATCAGCTCCCTGGTGGTTTACGGCACGCTGTTCATCAAGCAGCGCAAGCTCGAGAAGAGCCAGTGGCTGACCCTCATCGCCTGCCTGGTCTTCGGCAGCCTGACCCTGGCGTTCCACAGCGAAACCTTCCTGAAATGGAAAGCCCCGGTGGTGAACTGGCTGTTCGCCCTGGCGTTCATTGGCAGCCACTTCGTCGGTGAACAACTGCTGATCAAACGCATCATGGGCCACGCGCTGACCCTGCCGGAGCCGGTCTGGACCCGCCTGAACATCGCCTGGATCGGGTTTTTCCTGTTTTGCGGTGCCGCCAACCTGTTCGTCGCGTTCACCTTTCAGGACTACTGGGTTGACTTCAAAGTCTTCGGCAGCCTGGGCATGACGCTGCTGTTCCTGGTCGGCCAGGGCATTTACCTGTCCCGCCACCTGCACGACGCCGATACCACAACGCCAAAAACCGAGGACTGACATGCTTTACGCAATCATTGCCACAGACGTCGCCAACTCCCTGGAAGCCCGCCTGGCCGCACGGCCTGCACACCTTGAGCGCCTGCAAGTGCTCAAAGGTGAAGGCCGCATCGTTTTGGCCGGTCCACACCCGGCGGTCGACAGCAATGATCCGGGCGCTGCGGGTTTCACCGGCAGCCTGATCGTCGCCGAATTCGACTCACTGAGCGCCGCACAGGCCTGGGCCGACGCCGACCCGTATATCGCCGCAGGCGTCTACGCCAACGTTTCGGTCAAGCCGTTCAAGCAAGTCCTGCCGTAATATCCCTCCAGCGCGATGAACCTTATCGGTTCATCGCGCGCTCAACGCTCATTATTCTCGTTTACCGGCCGACAACCTGCCCAATACTCGTATTGGAATCAGGAGTGGCGATGCGCAAAGGTCCGTTGTGTCTGATGTTGGTGACGTTGTCGATTGTGGTCCCTGCTCACGGTGAAGAAAGCGCCGAGGGCGGTAGCTCCACGCCATTGTCCCTGAGCGCCGGCAGCCAGATCACCCAGTTACAACAGCGCTTGAAGGTAAGCGAACAGCAACGAGAAGAACTGAGCAAACAACTGCAAAATACCGATGCCGAACGCGAAAGCGCTCAGCTGAGCCGGTTGCGCCAAGAGAATCAGCGCCTCAAGCTGCAACTTAAGGAAGCCCAGGCCAGCAGCCCGCTGCCGCGTCTATTGACCGATCAGCAACAGTGGTTCGTCATCGGCGGCGGAGTAGCGCTATTGGCGCTGCTCTGCGGTATCTTCGCCAGTGGTGCCACCAGAAAACGTAGGCAATGGCTAAATTGAGTGAGTCATGAGCGAGCTGTTATTAATTGATGATGACCAGGAGCTGTGTGAGCTCCTGAGCAGTTGGCTGAGCCAGGAAGGCTTCCAGGTCCGCGCCTGCCACGACGGTCAAAGTGCACGCCGTGCGCTGGCCGAAACCTCCCCGGCTGCCGTCGTGCTGGACGTGATGCTGCCTGACGGCAGCGGCCTGGAGCTGCTCAAGCAATTGCGCAGCGATCACCCGGACTTGCCGGTGCTGATGCTCTCGGCTCGCGGCGAGCCGCTGGACCGCATCCTCGGCCTGGAACTCGGCGCTGACGATTACCTGGCCAAACCGTGCGACCCACGGGAACTGACAGCCCGCCTGCGCGCCGTGTTGCGCCGCAGTCATCCGGCGGCGGTGTCCAGCCAGATGGAACTGGGCGACCTGTGTTTCAGCCCGGTGCGTGGCGTCGTCAGTATCGATGAACAGGAATTCACCCTCACCGTTTCCGAAAGCCGTTTGCTCGAAGCCCTGCTCAAGCAACCCGGCGAGCCGCTGGACAAACAGGAACTGGCGCAAATCGCCCTCGGCCGCAAGCTGACGCTGTACGACCGTAGCCTGGACATGCACGTCAGCAACCTGCGCAAAAAAATCGGCCCGCACCCCGACGGCCGCCCACGCATCGTGGCCCTGCGCAGCCGTGGTTACTACTACAGCCTCTGAAACCACGCGATCCGTTTTGTAGCAGCTGCCGAGCCCGCGAGGCTGCGTTCGGCTGCGCAGCAGTCGTAAACCCTGCGCGCTCGGTTCGCCTGAAAGTCCGCGGTGCCTGAATTCACGACTGCTGCGCAGCCGAACGCAGCCTCGCGGGCTCGGCAGTTGCTACACAAGTCATGTTTCGTTAGAGAAGTCGGTGAAAGTGTTGGATTTGTCAGGAAGCTACAAAATCGTCTTTACCCAAGCTTTACGCTCCGCTGACCGCCGCTGACCTTGATCTCCGTAATCTGTACTCAATCCGGAACGTACCGGGAACGAGACAAGGAGATTCACCATGCGCAAGACTCTTATCGCTCTGATGTTCGCTGCCGCCCTGCCGACCGTTGCCATGGCCATGCCTGAAGGTGCCGGCCCGATGGGTGGCCCGATGGACGGCTCACGCCATGGCGGTCAGATGCACGGCATGCACGGCAAAGGCCCGTACAGCCAGCTGGACCTGAGCCGCGAACAGCGCGAGCAGATCCGCAAAATCATGGGCGAGCAGATGCATGAGCGTCAGCAAGTGGTCGACAAGTACCTGGAAAAACTTTCGCCAGCCGACCAGAAAGCCATGAAAGATGAAATGGCGGCCAACCACAAGAAAGCTGAAGCCGACGTGCGTGCCTTGCTGAAACCGGATCAACAGAAGCAATTCGACGAGATCCAGAAGAAACAGGCTGAGCGTCGCGCTGAATGGGCCGAGTTCAAGGCCTGGAAAGCGCAACAGCCGCAAAAGGCGCAATAATGTTCTAGCGTCATATCACAGCCCAACGGTTAATCACCGTTGGGCTTTCTTTGCTTGAGGATTTTCTGTGCGCTCATTGTTCTGGCGTATTCTGGCCAGCTTCTGGCTGGCCATCGCTCTGGTTGCAGGGCTTTCCATTCTGCTGGGGCACATGCTCAATCAGGACGCGTGGATTCTCAGCCGCCATCCGGGCCTCAATACCTTGGCCGAGCAGTGGACGCAAACCTACGAGTCACAGGGTGAAGACGCGGCCCAGGACATTCTGGAACAGCGCAAGCGCCAATATCACATCGACGTTCAAGTGCTCAACGAGAGCGGTGATCCGGTGGTGCGCGGTACCTTCCCACGCAGGGCGGCTGCCTTCGAAGCGCGGCAGAACAACGACGACCGTCGCCTGCCATGGCGTCGTCTGACCGCCGAGTACACCAGCGAAAAAACCGGCGACACCTACCTTCTGATTTATCGCATTCCGCACCCGGAACTGGACGCCTGGCATCGCGAAAGCTTGCTTTGGCCATTGAGTGCGCTGGGTATCGCATTGGTAGTACTGACCCTGTTCAGCTTGCTCGTGACCCTTTCCATCACCCGTCCCCTCAGCCGTTTACGCGGCGCGGTGCATGATCTGGGGCAAACCACCTACCAACAAAACAGCCTGGTGAAACTGGCCAACCGCCGCGATGAGTTCGGCGTGCTGGCCAACGACTTCAACCGCATGGGCGCGCGTCTGCAAAGTTTGATCGGCAGCCAGCGACAGTTGCTGCGGGATGTGTCCCATGAGCTGCGCTCACCGCTTGCCCGGTTGCGCATTGCGCTGGCCCTGGCCGAGCGAGCCAACCCTGAAGAACGGCAAAAACTCTGGCCGCGCCTCACTCGGGAGTGCGATCGACTGGAAGCACTGATCAGCGAAATCCTGGTTCTGGCTCGGGTCGATGCCGACAACGCCAGCGCTGAAGAGGTTGATCTCAATGCACTGCTCAACACGCTGCAAAAGGATGCTCAATTGGGTTCGCCGGAGCAGAACGTGCACCTTGAGGCCGAGCCGCAGCTGAACCTTAAAGGCTGGCCGACGATGATCGAGCGCGCCGTCGACAACCTGCTGCGCAATGCTCAGCGGTTCAACCCGGTGGGGCAATCGATTGAAATGCAGGCGGTGCGTCAAGGTGAGCGGATTGTGGTCAGTGTGCGCGACCATGGGCCGGGCGTAGAGGCTGCGTTGCGCGCCGTGCGGCGGAACGGCACGGCGGGAGTCTGGTGCTGGCTAATCATCCCGACGGCGGATTTATTGCCAGCCTGGAATTACCGTTGGTGCCGGGGGCGGTGGTTCAGCCGTAGTGCAGTGGTGATTTGAAAAGATCGCAGCCTCGTTGCACTCGACAGCTCCTACAAGAGCTACGCGCACACCTGTAGGAGCTGTCGAGTGCAACGAGGCTGCGATCTTTTGATCTTTAACCCTTAGGCCAAGCGCTGACGAATTCAGCCAGGTCGACTTTCTCCGCCACGCGCGGTTCCTTCTGCGGCGTGCCAAGGTAAAGAAACGCAATCACCTCTTCCCCTTCAGCCAAGCCCAACCCCTTGGCCACATGCGCCGAATACGCCAGTTCACCCGTGCGCCACACCGCGCCAATCCCTTGCGCATAAGCCGCCAGCAAAATCCCGTGAGCTGCACAACCCGCCGCCAGTAGTTGTTCGGACTTCGGATATTTAACGTGATCCTGCAACCGCNGAGGCTGCGATCTTTTGATCTTTAACCCTTAGGCCAAGCGCTGACGAATTCAGCCAGGTCGACTTTCTCCGCCACGCGCGGTTCCTTCTGCGGCGTGCCAAGGTAAAGAAACGCAATCACCTCTTCCCCTTCAGCCAAGCCCAACCCCTTGGCCACATGCGCCGAATACGCCAGTTCACCCGTGCGCCACACCGCGCCAATCCCTTGCGCATAAGCCGCCAGCAAAATCCCGTGAGCTGCACAACCCGCCGCCAGTAGTTGTTCGGACTTCGGATATTTAACGTGATCCTGCAACCGCGCGATCACCACAACCACCAGTGGCGCGCGCAGTGGCCCGTTACGCGCCTTGTCCAGCGCCGCCTCGGACACCTCACTGTCCTGCAGCTTCGCCGCTTCGGCCAGCAACTCGCCCATTTGCTCGCGCGCCGCGCCTTCGACTGTCAGGAAGCGCCAAGGCTGCAAGTGACCATGGTCTGGCGCTCGCATCGCGGCGCCAAACAGCACTTCGCGTTGTTCTGCGGTCGGTGCCGGTTCGAGCAGTCGTGGAACGGAAACACGGTTGAGCAAAGCGTCGAGAGCCTGCATCGGCCACCTCCTGAAAAAAATGTTTGGCTATTCTAGCTGCAACCACTCCGGGAGTGCCGGTTTACATGCCCTGCCCCGCAGGTAGAATGGCGCCCTTCCCTATTTCAGCCCGAGCGGACTTCATGGCGTTGCCGACCTTACGGACTATTGGTTTCATCATCGGCATCTTCCTGATCACGCTGGCCATCGCCATGGTCGTGCCCATGGCCACGCTGGTGATTTTCGACCGCACGGGCGACCTGCCGTCGTTTCTCTGGGCGAGCATGATTACCTTTGTCGCCGGCCTCGCCCTGGTCATCCCCGGTCGCCCGGAACATGTACACCTGCGTCCGCGAGACATGTACCTGCTGACCGTCAGCAGCTGGGTGGTGGTGTGCATCTTTGCTGCGCTGCCATTTCTGCTGACCCAGCGCATCAGCTACACCGACTCGTTCTTCGAAAGCATGTCCGGCATTACCGCCACCGGGTCGACGGTGCTCACGGGCCTGGACACCATGTCCCCCGGCATTCTGATGTGGCGCTCGTTGCTGCACTGGATCGGCGGCATCGGCTTCATCGGCATGGCGGTAGCGATTCTGCCACTGCTGCGCATCGGTGGCATGCGGCTGTTTCAGACCGAGTCGTCGGACCGTTCCGAAAAAATCATGCCCCGTTCGCACATGGTGGCGCGTTTGATCGTTGCGGCCTACGTCGGCATCACCATTGTCGGCGGCCTGGCGTTCTGGTGGGCGGGCATGAGCCTGTTCGATGCGATCAACCACGCGATGTCGGCGATTTCCACCGGTGGTTTCTCAACGTCCGACCAGTCTCTGGCCAAGTGGACGCAACCGGCGGTGCACTGGGTGGCGATCGTCATCATGATCCTCGGCAGCCTGCCGTTCACCCTGTATGTAGCGACCTTGCGCGGTAACCGCAAAGCACTGATCAAGGATCAGCAGGTTCAAGGCTTGCTCGGCATGTTGCTGGTGACCTGGCTGGTGCTCGGCACCTGGTACTGGTGGACCACCCAGCTGCATTGGCTGGAGGCGCTGCGGCATGTGGCGCTGAACGTGACCTCGGTGGTAACGACCACAGGATTTGCGCTGGGGGACTACAGCCTCTGGGGCAATTTCTCGCTGATGCTGTTCTTCTATCTGGGTTTTGTCGGCGGCTGCTCGGGCTCGACCGCCGGCGGGATCAAGATTTTCCGCTTCCAGGTCGCCTACATCCTGCTCAAGGCCAACCTTAACCAGTTGATTCACCCGCGCGCAGTGATCAAGCAGAAGTACAACGGCCACCGCCTCGACGAAGAGATCGTGCGTTCGATCCTGACCTTTTCGTTCTTCTTCGCCATCACCATCTGCGTCATCGCGCTGCTGTTGTCATTGCTCGGCGTGGACTGGATGACCGCCCTTACCGGTGCAGCCAGCACGGTGTCCGGCGTCGGTCCGGGACTGGGCGAGACCATTGGCCCGGCGGGCAACTTCGCCACCCTGCCGGACGCTGCCAAGTGGATTCTCTCGTTCGGCATGCTGTTGGGCCGGCTCGAGATCATTACGGTGTTTGTTCTGTGTATTCCGGCGTTCTGGCGTCACTGACAGGAGCAGGCGCGCCCATCAGCCGCGTCCGATACTCGCCGGGGGTGGCGTCGAACCAGCGGCGGAAAGCGCGGAAGAAGTTGCTCGGATCGGCGAACCCCAGCAGGTAGGCAATTTCCAGCAGGGTCATGGTCGGCTGCGCCAGGTATTGCTCAGCCAGTTCACGTCGCGTGTCGTCCAGCAACGTCTGAAAACTCGTGCCCTCTTCCTGCAAGCGTCGCTGCAAGGTGCGTTGCGACAGGTGCAGCGTCTGCGCCACGGTATCGCGCTTGGGTTCGCCCTGGGGCAGCAAACGGCACAGCACCTGCCGCGCCTTGTGGGTCACGCGACTCTCGGAAAACCGCGCCAGGTACTCACCGGCAAACCGGTCATGCAACAGCGCCATCGCCTCATTGGCGGTAGGCAGCGGCGCCTCCATGTCAGCGCGTTCGAAGATCAAGGCGTCATAAGGCGCGTTGAACACCAAAGGCGCATGGAAGGCTTGTTTGTAGGGTTCAAGATCGGCGGGCTGATCGCCCTGCACTAGCACCTTGCGCGGTTGCAGAGTGCGCCCGGTCAACCAGCCGCACAGCGCCAGGGCACAGGCCAGTGACGCTTCGGCGCTCTGCCGGGTCGGTGGCAGATGGTCGCCGTGGACCGTCAGAATCAGCGCATAACCCTCCTCCAACAACCGGAAACTCAGGTCGGCACTTTCGGCAATAATCCGCTGATAGCGCACCAGCCGTTGAAAGCCTTCGGCCAGGGTCTGGCTGGACATCAAGGCGTAGCCCGCCACATGGAAGGAGGCCGGTCGCACCACCTTGCCCATGTTCAGGCCAATCGCCGGGTTACCGGACAGCTCAACCGCGCGCTGCCACAGTCGTGTCATGGAATCTTGCGGGAAGCGCGCATCCGGATCATCCAGTGCCGCGTAGTCGAGCCCCAGCTGCTTGAACAGAACCCGGCAATCCAGGCCGTCCATCTCCAGTGCTTTGACAATCCCCATCGCCCAGCTTGCAGAAGTCGTTCGTTCGCTCATGTCGTCCACTTACATGATGAGCCGCATGCTACGGCCAATTTCCGAAGGATACTAAAGTGGCGCCTATTGTCACTGGCTGATGCCAATGATCACTCTAGACTCAAATAAGCTACCCGCAGAACATCTTGCAGCCAGAACAATAACCACAGAGATCGCAGTCGTGGAAAACATCAAACGTTTCAACAGCTTCGCTGAGTTCTACCCGTATTACCTCAGCGAACACAGCAACAGTACCTGCCGACGAATGCACTTTATCGGCACGACGCTGGTTATTTTCATTCTGGCCCTGACTATCGGCAAAGGCGCCTGGCTGCTGTTGTTGGCTCTACCGCTGGCGGGTTACAGCTTCGCCTGGGCCGGGCATTTCTTCTTCGAGAAGAACCGTCCTGCGACCTTTCAACATCCGTTTTACAGTCTGCTCGGCGATTTCGTCATGTACCGAGACATGATTCTGGGTCGCGTGCCGTTCTAGGCCCGATGGGCCACAAAAGCGTCCTGCTCAGCCAGTGCGGTATTGGATCCAGGTCCTACACTCAAAAAATCCCTTTCGATAAGAACAAGAGGATGGCCGATGAATGCCAGCGCCCGTTTCACCCATATGCAGGACGGCACGCAGGAAGACTGGGCGATCATCGCCGCAGATTTCGGTGCCTATGCAAGGCAATTACCGACACGGATTGTGGCGCACCTGAAATTACTGGAGGGTGATTTTGGCGGCTTCCCGGTGGATCGTCTGACCCATTCCCTGCAAACCGCCAGCCGTGCCTGGCGCGATGGCCGCGATGAAGAATACGTGGTCTGCGCGCTGCTTCACGACATTGGCGACACCTTGGGTTCCTACAACCACCCGGACATCGCTGCGGCAATCCTCAAGCCGTTCGTCAGCGCCGAGAACCTGTGGATGGTCGAGAAACACGGAATTTTCCAGGGGTATTACTTCTTCCATCATCTAGGGATGGACCGGCATTTGCGCGAGCAATTCAGCGGGCATCCGCAGTATCAGGCGACCATTGAGTTTTGCGCCAAATATGACGCAGCGGCGTTTGATCCCGCGTATGACACCCTGCCGCTGAGCTTCTTTGAACCGATGATGGAGCGGTTGTTTGCACAGCCCAAGCACTCGATTTACAAGGCGGCGATGGAAGAACATTCGCCAGCCTGAAAATCAAAAGATCGCAGCCTTCGGCAGCTCCTACATGGAAACACGATCCCTGTAGGAGCTGCCGAAGGCTGCGATCTTTGCTTTTGCGGACTACGCCGGCTCTGTGACTTTCACCAGCTTCAACTCGGCCTCCCGCGCCTGGGCATCCGCCAATCGATACAACTCGATCGATCCGTCCCAATGCTCGATCAGCGCGGTGCATGACTCCACCCAATCCCCGCAATTGAGGTAATCCACCCCGCCGACCTTGCGAATCTCGGCATGGTGAATGTGCCCGCACACCACGCCGTGCAACTCGCGTTTGACGCATTCGTGCGCGATGGCTTCTTCGAAATCGCTGATGAAGCTGACCGCGGTTTTGACCTTGTGCTTGAGATACGCCGACAGCGACCAGTAACCGTAGCCATAGCGTGCGCGCCAATGGTTGAGCCAGCGGTTGAGGGTCAGGGTGAATTCGTAGGCCGAGTCGCCGAGAAAGGCCAGCCAGCGGTGATACCTCGTGATCACGTCAAACTGATCACCATGAATGACCAGAAGATGGCGACCATCGGCGGTCACGTGCACGGCTTCATCCACCAGTTGGATATTGCCCAGAATCAGCTTCGAATAGCGGCGCAGGAATTCGTCGTGGTTGCCGGTGACGTAGATCACCTCGGTGCCGCGCTTGCTCATGGTCAGCAAACGGCGGATCACATTCGTGTGCGCCTGAGGCCAGTACATGCCGCCGCGCAGCTTCCAGCCATCGATGATGTCGCCGACCAGGTAGATCTTGTCCGCGTGATAGCCCTTGAGAAACTGCGACAGGTGTTCGGCCTGGCAATCCCGGGTACCCAGATGCACGTCGGAAATCCACAAGGTCCGCACACGTTGCTTACGACTGGGTTTGGCGAGCTCGGCGCTGGTCATGGGCAACCCTCTGGAAAAGTTTTTGCAAGCTTGCGCCGGTCGGGTTAATTGCCCATGACAGTGGCGAGTCAGTCCTGTGACAGCGCCCCACGATTGCCCTCGGTGTAGACTGGCAGCCTTGCCCGGGAGACCTGCGATGAGACCGATCCTCATGCTACGCCAATACACTCATGACCTGATCGTCCATAGCCACGACCACGCGCAGCTGGTGTTTGGGCTGTCGGGTGCGCTGGATTTCGAGGTCGACGGGCGTGGCAGTCAGGTGATTCAACAGAGTTTCGTGGTGGTGCCGTCCGGTTTCCATCACGCCTGCGGTAGCGCCAATGGCAGCCGTTGCCTGGTACTGGACGTGCCCAGCGACCAATGGGTTTCTCAGTCCCTGGGTGATCACGCCGAAGCCAGTCGTCGTTTACTCGACAACGCCGGTCGCCTGTCGCTGGATGCCGGACAAAGCCAATTGGTCAGTTGGTTGGCGGGCAGTCAGGTCAGCGATCCACTGATCGCGCAACAAGGCGCGGTGTTGTTGCTGGCCAGCCTCAACAACGCCAAACCCGAGATCGTCGGTGGTCGGCGCCTGCCTTATGCGGCGCTGAATGCGCACATCGATCAGTACGCAGCCTATCCACTTCAAGTCGCCGATCTGGCGCGCGTCGCCGGTCTGTCCAGCGCTCGGCTGCATGCGCGGTTCGTTGCTGAATGCGGGCAGACGCCGATGGATTACATCCGCAGTCGACGTCTGCATATCGCTGTGGGACTGCTGCGGGATTCGCCATTGCCCATCGGCGAGGTTGCCAGTCGAGTCGGTTACAGTTCGCAGAGTGCCTTCGCGGCCGCGGTGTTGCGGGAGTTTGGCGCATCGCCTGGCAAGTTGCGCCGAGAGGCTGGCGACAAAGGACGATAGTCTGGCGACAGACGTAGCGGGGCGTTGCGCGATTAAATGTAGCAGCTGGCGAAGCCTGCGTCCGGCTGCGAAGCAGCCGTAAAACTGCATGCACGGTACATCTGAAAGACCGCGGTGCCTGATATTACGACTGCTTCGCAGCCGGACGCAGGCTTCGCCAGCTGCTACAGGGGACGGCGTTGTCTCCGGTCTGGTTTTATACGTTTTTCAAGGATTGCAATGACTCCCCGTACCGCCCTTGGCGCTTTGCATATTGGCGCACTGATGTTCGGCTTGACCGGCGTGTTCGGCAAACTGGCTGCCGCCTCTCCTGCCGTCATTGTCTTCGGGCGTGCCGCGTTCGCTGTGCTGGCGTTGGCCGTTTTTGCGCGGTTCGCCAGCACTACTCGCTGGCAGAAACTCGAGGCTGTGGACTGGCGCCGACTGTTGCTCAGCGGTTTGCTGCTGGCCGGACACTGGGTGAGTTTTTTCATTGCAGTGAAAGTCGCAGGCGTGGCAATCGCGACCCTGGGTTTCGCCAGCTTCCCGGCGTTTACCGTGATCCTTGAAGGGTTGATCTTCCGCGAGCGAATTCGCGCCAACGAAATCCTGCTGGTGGTGCTGGTCAGTGTCGGGCTGGTACTGGTCACCCCTGATTTCGATCTGGCCAGCGGCGCCACAATGGGTCTGCTGTGGGCGGTGGGTTCAGGTTTGCTGTTCTCTCTGCTATCGCTGACCAACCGCGCCAGCTCCGGGCGAATCCCGGCGGTGCAGGCGGCGTTGTGTCAGAACGTGGTGGTCGCGTTGTGCCTGCTGCCGGTGGCGGCACCGCAGTTGAGCGAAGTGCGCGCCATCGACTGGCTGTGGATCGGTCTGCTCGGGGTGTTCTGCACCGGCGTCGCTCACAGTCTGTTTGTTGCCAGCCTCGCAGTGATCAAGGCGCGGACGGCGGCAGTGGTGTTCGCCCTTGAGCCGGTTTACGGCATCACCATGGCCTGGCTGCTGTTTGATGAAAATCCGACGCTGCGCATGCTGATCGGTGGCGCGTTGATCATCGTGGCGATCGTGGTCTCCAGCCGACTCTCGGGTGGTTCAAGCAAGAAGACCGTTGCGGCAGAAGCCGCCTCTCACTGAGTGCGGTCGTTGTGCCCCAGGTCGCGGTCCGGATCAATTTGATCGCGGACCCGCTGCTTCAGCACTTTGGCCTCCGGGAAACCGCCATCAGCCTTGCGCTCCCAAATCTGCACATCGTCACAGAAAATGTGAAACACCCCACCGGTGCCGGGCACCAGCGACACTTTGCCAAGGTCGTCGCCAAACGTGCTGAGCAGCTCCTGGGCCAGCCAGGCAGCACGCAACAGCCACTGGCATTGCGTGCAATACGTGATGATGATTTCCGGTTTGCGTGCAGTCATGATTGGCGAAACTCCTGAGCCAGAGGGCGCCGCTATGATAGCCCGGCGAGCAGGTTCCGGGCGGTCTGCTTCAGCGGCTCGTTACCTTCCTTGAGCAACTCGTTGAGCAGTTCGATGGCGCTGTCCACATCGCCATCATCAATGCAGGTCTGGGCTTGTTCGAGTTTGTCGGCGCTGCTCGGCTCGGCCGGTTCCAGGTTCAGCGGTTCCAGCTCCAGCGACTGGCCGGGATCGCTGAACTCGTTGAGAAAGGTGTCATCCAGAGACTGCGAGTCAGGCTCGGCGACCCATTCAAGTTCGGGCTCGTCCAGCGTCGACTCGTCGGGCATTTCAAACACCTCGGGCAAGACGTGCAGGTTCGAGATAAACGGCGGCTCGACCGGCGCGGATTCGCTCGATGGCTTCGCGGCGGACGGCGAGTGTTCAAAAGGGCTGATCAGGTCCCAACTCGAATCCATCGACAGGTCATCCAGGTTCAACTGAAACTCATCATTGGGCGCTGCTTCGGGTATCGCAGCCTTGGGGGAAGTAATTGACGTTGCAACGGCCAGCGGTGCCGCACTGCTCAATTTCGGGTGTCGGGCGCGAATATTCTGAAGTTCTTGCAGGTCGTATCCGGCGTCACGCAGGTTGTTTTCCTGTGCTTCATAGGCAGGTACATCACCCTGTTTACCCAAAACGTCCAACAGCTGAACGGCTAGATCCGTGCGTTGCGGCTCCTTGATCAGCGCCTCTCGCAACAAACCGGCCGCTTCGGAAAAACGACCATAGGCCAGATAGATATCAACCCCTTCAAGCACATCGCCTGCGGGCGACTCTTCACCCGATTGAGTTGCCGGTTGCGACTCTGACGATTGGCCAACCGGTTCTGCAGTGCGATTGAGCGCCGGTTCATGCCGTGACGGCAAAACAGGTAAAGCGTCGGGCAATGCCTGAACCTGTTGTCGTTGACGCCGAACGAACAACCCCAGCAACACCAGAACCACCACCGCCAACAACCCGAAAATCAGCCCCCAGTTAGTAGCCTCAGGCTCTTCAACAATGGCCGGCACGGGAGCCACAACGGCGGGTGCAACCGGCTCCACCGCGGCGGTCTTGATTTCCGCCAATTGGGTTTGCAGTTCAGTCACCTGCTTTTTCTGACCGGCGACCTGCTCCTCCTGGGCCTGAAGCTTCGCAGTCAATTCATCGATGGTTGCTTGCAGCTGCTGGTTTCGCAGCACGCTGGCGGCCAGTTGTTCGGCAACGGGATCACTCACAGGCGCTGCGGCAGGAGGGAGTGGCGACTTTTTGCTTTTCGCTGCAGGTGGCTGCGCAACGGCCGGCTCAACCGTCGGGAATCCAGAGGACTGAACGTCGGTAGACGGTTCGTCAGTGACGGGAACAATCCCCGGTGAACCCGGCGGATCGATCAGGACCGTGTACTCGCGCAGCACGCGCCCGTTGGGCTGATTGAGCTGCACCAGGAAATTCAGGAAAGGTTCGTTGACAGGTTTGCTGGAGCTCACCCGGATCAGGCTGCGGTTGCCGCGCAGGATTGGCGTGAATTTCAGATTATTGAGAAAGAACACCCGATCGATGCCGGCGCGGCTGAACTCGTCCGCTGTCGCCAGGCTGACCGAGAGTTCACCCTCCTCCAGACCTACGGCATCTTCCAGTGCTATGTCGGCACGCAACGGCTGGTTCAGCGCCGAATGCAGGGTGATATCGCCCAAGCCTAACGCGGGCGCCAATGCCGAGTAAGTGACAGCACCACCGACCAGAAGCAGCCTGGCGCAACACCGTAAAGCCATGTGCCAACTCTCGAGCATGAGCATCCCTTAGATAACCAGAAACATCTTGTACGCGTTCGCACATCCGGTACGAACACGATATTGCCAAGTAGTTCTTTATAGTCTGCCCAACGGAGTATCTCAAAAGTCCTGGGTGCGTTTCTGCCTCAAGATTTTTCCAGGTTGGCCAGAATGTTCCCGTGGACACGCATGCAGACCTTCAAGTCCGCCTCATCGACGCCGTCGAACAATTCGTGGCGCAGTTGGGTGGCAATGGTTTCAATTTGTTCGATCAAGGGAAGGGCCGGGGCACAGAGGACGATTTTCTTCGCCCGGCGGTCTTCCAGTACCGATTGACGTTGCACCAGCCCCTGGCTTTCGAGACTGTCGAGCAGACGAGCCAGGGTCGGCCCTTCAACCCCAACGCTCTGCGCCAGTTCACGTTGGGTCGGGGCATCATCAAAACGCGCCAGGTGCAGCAGCACCAGCCAGCGCGCCTGGGACAGACCCAGGCCAGCCAGACGGCGGTCCAGTTCGGCACGCCAGCCGCGCGACATCTGGGCCAGTTGCATGCCAAAGCGGTGTTGGTCGGTTAACGGCATAAAACACTCATGATTAGACTGAAATAGAGAAAAACTAATTATTAGTCAGCTAAGCATGACCCTTGGCCAGAGGCAAGGCTTGCTCCGTACTGAATCGTTACATCTATGTGGCAGATCACCTAAATCTCGAATTCGGATTGCAGCGCCGCCCGAACACAGTACAAAACGCCTTCCGGCACTCTCCCGGCAAACAGGGCGGCAATCTCTGACACGGGTGGCAATTCGCCCTCGCCGTCGAGGAACGCATCCTGGATTTCACCCATCAACTCTTCGGGCAGATCCAGCGCTTGCTCCAGCGACAACTGCTGCTTGCCAATCGCTTCGGCGAGCAGTGTGTAGACGTTCTTTTCCGAGCATTGCAGCTGACCGGCGATCTGCAACGGTGTCATGCCGGCTCGGGCCAGGGTGATCAGTTCGTGGCGCAGGTCAGCCACCACTTTTGGCGCCTCGACCTGCCCGCCGAGGACTTCGAGGAAGGCCTCGCCGTAACGCTCCAGCTTGCGCGCGCCAACGCCGCTGACCGTGGCCATTTCCGACAGCGAGGTCGGTTGGCTGCGGAGCATTTCCAGCAATGTCGAGTCGGGAAAGATGACGTACGGCGGTACGCCATGCTCTTCGGCGAGTTTTCGACGCAGGGCGCGCAAGGCTTCCCACTGTTCGCGTTCTTCGCCGCGAACCAGTTGGCTCGCTTGGCTCTTGCTGCTTTTGGCCGTGGTTTGCGGCTTGAGGTCGCGGCGCAATTCGAGGGTCACTTCGCCCTTGAGCAGCGGTCGACAAGTGTCACTCAGGCGCAGACCGCCGTAGCCTTCGAGGTCGATGTCCGCCAGACCGCGGGCAACCAGTTGTCGGAACAGGGAGCGCCATTCGCTCTCTCCCATCGCCTTGCCTACACCGTATACCGACAGATGTTGATGGCCGAAGCTGCGGACCTTTTCGTTGTCCTTGCCCAGCAATACGTCCACCAGGTGCCCGACGCCGTAACGCTGGCCGGTGCGGTAGATCGCCGAAAGTGCCTGACGGGCCGGCTCAGTGGCATCCCAGGTCTGCACGCCATCGACGCAGTTGTCGCAATGGCCGCACGGTTCGGGCATGTCTTCGTCGAAATAAGCCAACAGCGTCTGGCGACGGCAGCGGGTTTCTTCGCAGAGCGAGAGCATGGCGTCGAGCTTGTGCTGCTCCAGACGCTTGTGGCGCTCGTCGCCCTCGGAGTTCTGCAACATCTGCTTGAGCATCACCACGTCTTGCAGGCCGTAGGCCATCCAGGCGTCTGCCGGCAGACCGTCTCGGCCGCCGCGACCGGTTTCCTGGTAATAGGCCTCAAGGGATTTTGGCAAGTCGAGGTGAGCGACAAAGCGCACGTTGGGCTTGTCGATGCCCATGCCGAACGCCACGGTGGCGACCATGATCAGGCCTTCCTCGTTGAGGAAGCGCTTCTGGTGGTGAGCCCGGGTATCGTTGGGCAAACCGGCGTGGTACGGCAGCGCCGGGAAGCCTTGTTCGCTGAGAAACACCGCCACTTCGTCGACTTTCTTGCGCGACAGGCAATAGACGATGCCGGCATCGCTGCGCCGTTCGGCGAGGAACGCCAGCAACTGCTTGCGCGGCTGCTCTTTGGGCACGATGCGATAGAAGATGTTGGGGCGATCGAAACTCGACAGGAAGCGCTCGGCATCCTGAAGATGAAGGCGGTCGACGATTTCTTCCCGGGTACGCTTGTCGGCGGTCGCGGTCAGGGCGATACGCGGGACGTTGGGGAACAATTCCGCCAACTGGCCCAATTGCAGGTATTCGCGGCGGAAGTCGTGGCCCCATTGGGACACGCAGTGGGCTTCGTCGATGGCGAACAGGGAAATCTCAAGACTTTGCAGAAAGGCCAGCATTCGTGGCTGAACCAGACGCTCGGGCGCGAGATAAAGCATTTTCACTTCGCCGCGCTTGATCCGTGCCGCCAGATCGCGCTGCTGCTCGGCGCTGAGCGTGGAGTTCAATGCCGCCGCAGCGACACCCAGCTCTTCGAGGGTGGCGACCTGGTCGTCCATCAGGGCGATCAGCGGCGACACCACCACCGCCAGGCCTTCGCGCAACAGGGCCGGCACCTGGAAGCACAAGGACTTGCCGCCACCGGTAGGCATCAGCACCAGGGCGTCGCCGCCACTGGCCACGCGCTCAATGATTGCACCCTGACGGCCACGGAAACTGTCGTAACCGAAGATGTCCTTGAGGACGCGTTGAGCCTGTTCGAGCATAGAAACTCCAAAAATCACAAAAACATCCCTGCAAGGCTGGTTCAGAACCACGAAGGCTGCACCGACAAATCGTAAGTGCGCATTGCATGACGCTTCACATTTCAGCCGCGACGCCGGCAGGGCATCACAAAACGCGGGAGTATACCCGACCCCTGTCCGGCAAAGGGTGCCGCTGAGACGACATACGAAAGTCAATCTGGCGCAGAAACTGTGGGAGCGGGCTTGCTCGCGAAGGCGGCTTGACGTTCAACATTTGCGTTGACTGAAACACCGCTTTCGCGAGCAAGCCCGCTCCCACAGGGATTGCGGTGTTTCGCGGGGCCGCGATGGGGCAAATATCCCGCGCGGCTGGCCCAAGCGCTCAAGAAGGCCTAGAATTCCCGCATCTGTTTAATTCCCAAGGTAGCCCTTTAATGTCCTTCGCTGAGCAACTAACCCGCCTGCAAGTCTTCCTCGACGCCGACGAACTGCATGACGAGGCGCTGGACTATGTGGCCGCCCACGGCTACCTCACTGCGCTGTCGATCTGTTCCGAAACCGTTCCCGACCGTGAATGGATCGACGCCCTCTTCGCCGAAGAGCCGCATTACGCCGACGACACCGAGCGTGAAGCGATTGAATCCACTCTGTTGGCCCTCAAGGCTCACATCGCACGCCAATTGGCGTCCGATGAAGAGTTCGAGCTGCCCTGCGACCTGGACCTGGGCGAAGAGCCGGATGACTCCGACCTGCGCGGCTGGTGCATCGGCTTCATGGAAGGCGTGTTCCTGCGCGAAGCGGCCTGGTTCGAAACCGCCGAAGACGAAGTCAGCGAAATGCTGCTGCCGATCATGGTCGGTTCGGGTCTGTTCGACGAACAGCCTGAGTTCGAAGACATCGCCAAAGACGCCAACCTGATGGACGACATGATCGTGCAGATCCCGGAAGCCCTGACCGCGCTGTACCTGCTGTGCCAGGCGCCAGACGAAAAACCGGCGATCCTCAAGCCTCGTCACCACTAAGGTTTTGCCTATGGACAACCCCATAGGCAACCGCTCCCTGATGTTGCGTTACGTGCTGCTGGCCATCGGCTGGCTGAGCGTAGCGCTGGGAGTGATCGGGATTTTCCTGCCGGTGTTGCCCACCACGCCCTTCCTGCTGCTGGCGGCCGCCTGCTTCGCCCGCAGTTCGCCGCGCTTTTATCATTGGCTGGTTGAACATCCGCGGCTTGGGCCGTGGATTCGCGATTACTTGAGCGGCAACGGTATCCCGCTCAAAGGCAAGGTCTACGCCATCGGCCTGATGTGGGCGAGCATCCTGCTCTCCTGCTATCTGGTGCCCCTGCCGTGGGCGCGGGGGTTCATGCTGACCAGCGCCGTGCTGGTGACCCTCTACATCCTCAAACAGAAAACCCTGCATAAATCCTGAAAACGCCACAATCCCTGTAGCAGCTGCCGAAGGCTGCGTTCGGCGGCGAAGCCGTCGCCAGGCCATCCGCTGCGGTCTATCAGGCAAACCACGTGTGCAGGGTTTACGACCGCTCCGCCGCCGAACGCAGGCTTCGCCAGCTGCTACAAGTCCGCGTACCAACCCGACGATCTGTCCTGCCTAGCTGAAAACACCGCCTAGACTTCAGACATCTGTACCGGAGCGGCCAGACATGTCCCGCAGTCCGCGTAGTCCAGGATGGTCAACGCTCCGACTTCGGCTCGGCGGATGGCTGTTGCTGATCACTTTTCTGTTAGCCGGGCTGGGCAGTGTCGGGGCCAACTGGAGTTTTACGCAAATTCTGCAAACCGCCGAAAATCGCTACGGCCCCCTCGGCCCGGGACGGGGAAGGATCGAGGCCTGGAGTCAAATGCTCAGTAGCGAAGTCAACGCGCCCGAGCGCGAGCAACTGAACGCGGTCAATCGCTTCTTCAATCAGCAACTGAGCTTTCTGGACGACACCCGCATCTGGCATCAGACCGATTACTGGGCCACGCCCGTCGAATCCCTGATCAAGGGTGCCGCTGATTGCGAGGACTACGCACTGGCGAAATATTTCAGCCTGCGCTACCTGGGAATTCCCAGCGAAAAACTACGCATCACCTACGTGAAAGCCCTGACCCAGAACCAGGCGCACATGGTGCTGACTTTCTACAACAGCCCCACGGCCGATCCTCTGGTGCTGGACAACTTGATCGGCGAGGTCCGCCCCGCCTCCCAACGCAAAGACCTGCTGCCGGTGTACGCCTTCAACGCAGAAGGCCTGTACTTGCCGGGAGCCAATGGCGGCAAACGCAGCAGCGACTCGAAAAAACTGTCGCGCTGGCAGGACGTACTAAAAAAGATGCAGGTCGAAGGGTTCGCCGTGGGCGACGGCTAGCCACCTGAGCAAGGAGCGATTTATGTCACTGCGTAAACAGTTGTTTCTCGCCATCTGCCTGTTCTTGCTGGTGGCGTTCAGCGGCAGCTTTTTTGTCAGCCTGGAAAGCTCTCGCGACCAGATGCTCGGCCAGTTGCGCTCCCACGCCCAGGACGCCGCCACCGCGTTGGGTTTGTCGTTGACGGCGCAAATTGATGACCCGGCCATGATCGAATTAATGGTCAGCTCGATTTTCGACAGCGGTTATTTCAGCAGCATTCGAATCATCAACATTGCGGATGCGCAGGTGCTGGTCGAGCGCAGTGCGCCGGGGCAAATCGAGGGCGTTCCCGCCTGGTTTGTGAACCTGGTCAACCTGCACCCACCCGGTGGCGAAGCGCTGATCATGCGCGGCTGGGTGCAGGCGGCACGGGTCGAAGTGTTGAGCAATCCACAGTTCGCCCTGGCCAAACTCTGGGACAGCACCCTCGGCAGCCTGATCTGGTTACTGGTGTGCGGCCTGCTCAGTGCCGTGTTTGGTGGCTGGTTGCTGCGCCGGCAATTTCGTCCACTTGACACCATGGTCAAACAGGCCGAAGCCATCAGCAAACGCGAGTTCCTCAGCCTGCCGAAACTGCCGCGCACACCGGAGTTGAAACGCGTGGTACTGGCCATGAACCAGATGGTCGAGAAGCTCAAGGCGCTGTTCGCCGAAGAGGTCGCACGCAGTGAAAAACTGCGGGTCGAGTCCTATCAGGACAGCCTCACAGGCCTGGCCAATCGACGCTTGCTGGATGAAGAATTGGCCGACGAGTTGCTGGTCTCCGAGCAGAGCAGCGACGGCCATTTGCTGATGCTGCGAATCAACGATCTGGTCGGTCTCAACCAACGCTTGGGTGGCCAGCGCACCGATGCGCTGATCAGCGCCGTCGGTGAATTGCTCAAGCGCCTTACCCAGCCACCGGAACGTCGCACCTGGCTAGCCGCGCGTAATCGTGGCGGTGAATTTAGCCTGCTGACGCCAGGGCTGGACAGCACCGACGCCGCACGCTTGGCCTGCGAAATCAGCGCCACCCTGGAAAACCTGCGCCTGACCGGCGCCAGCGACTCCATGCCGGTGGCGCATTTGGGGATCGCCCCTTACCACCCCGGTGAGCCAGCCAGTGACGTGCTGACGCGACTGGATCAGGCGTTGACCGAAGCCCGGCAACATCCCGAGCGCCCGTGGGTCCACTTGGCCGATTCCATCACCGCGCCGAACCCGTCCCAAAACGACTGGCAAACCTGGATCGACGACGCCCTGAACCAAGGCAAGATGCAACTGTATTTCCAACCCGTCGTGCAATGCGCTGACACCAGCCAGGTGCTGCATCACAAAGTCCTCGCACGCCTGCTCGACCCGCAGGGCGAGGCCATTGCTGCCGGGCACTTCCTGCCGTGGATCGAGCGACTCGGCTGGTCGGCGCGCTTCGACCTGGCCATGCTCGAAGCCACCCTCGACTACCTCATTGTCAATCGTTGGCCCCTGGCGTTAAGCCTGTCCGGCAGCACCCTGCGCGATCCCGCGCAGCTGCAACACATCCTCGACATGCTCGAATCGCTGCCCGAACTCGCAACGTTGCTGATTCTGGAAATCGACGAACGCCAACTGCCACCTCAGGAAGAACTGCAACGCCTGAGCCACAGCCTGCTCAACACCGGTTACCGCATCGGTCTGCAGCATTTTGGCGGCAGCTTCGGCCAGATCGGCAACCTGACTCAACTGGGGCTGGCTTACTTGAAAATCGACGGTGCCTACATCCGTCACATTGATGAGCAGAGTGATAAAAGGTTGTTCATCGAGGCGATTTTTCGGGCGACCAACAGCATTGATTTGCCGTTGATTGCGGAGATGGTCGAGACCAAAGAAGAGCTGGAGGTGATCAGGGAGTTGGGATTGTTTGGGGTGATGGGACGGTTGATTGGGCCGCCGGAGCCGATGTGAGCCATCAGTCGGGCTGTGTTATCGGCAGCCCATGTTTAAGGGCCACCCCACGTTACTTAATGATCGTTCCCACGCTCTGCGTGGAGCGTGGGAACGATCAAACGACGCCCCCAAACAACAAAAAACCCGCCATCCCTTTCTACGGGGATCGCGGGTTTTGTCGTTTCAGCTTCAAATCACACCGTATCCACCTTCAACGAATGGTCATTGAGCATCCCGTTGATAATCGTCGCCGTATCATGCCCCCCCGCAATCACCCCACCCGCCCCCGGCGTTACGCCGTAATGGCTGGCCAGGTTCACACCCGCCAGGTCGATGGTCTGGTTCGGCGCGGCGCCAGCCATGGCGCTGACGTCGATGCTGGTGACCAGTGATTCGCCGCTGCCGGTGACTTTGAAGTGCAGGTAGTCATCCAGCGACGCCGCGGTGCTGTTTTCCCCTTGCAGCAGTTGCGACAGGTCGAGTTTGTCGATGCCCGGCGTGAAGTCAGTGACCACGTCGTGGCCGCTGTTGCCTTTGAGCCACTGGAAGGTGTCGGTACCACTGCCGCCGGTGAGGGTGTTGTTGCCCAGGCCGCCAATGAGGAAGTCGTCGCCGCCTCCACCGTTGAGCATGTCGTTACCCAGGCCGCCGTTGATGATGTTGCTGTGGTTGTCGCCCGTGAGGCTGTCGTTGAAGTTTGAGCCGGTCAGGTTCTCGATCGCCGTCAGGGTGTCGGTCCCGGCGCCCCCGGTGTTCTGCGCACCGAGCACGCCCAGATTGACCGTAACCCCGGCGGTGGCGTGGGCATAGCTCGCGGTGTCGACGCCGGTGCCGCCGTCGAGCAGGTCGTTGCCCGCGCCGCTGTACAGCAAGTCATTGCCGGCGCCGCCGTGCATTTCGTTGTTGCCGGAACCGGCGGTGAGTACGTCGTTGCCGTCGCCGGCATTGATCACGTTATTTCCGGCGCCCGCCACCAGTACATCGTCGCCCGCCGTGCCGGTGAGGGTGTGGCCATCCTGATAGGTGATGGTCACGGCACCGTTGTCGCTGCCGCCATGGCTGTCGCTGGCGGTGTAGGTGCCGTGGACATCTGGTGCGATGTCGTGGGCACCGGCGTAGTTGACGGTCATGGTCAACTGGTAGTTTTCCGCCCCATTCCCGCTGTTGCCCGGGCCAGGGTTGTCGATGTTGGTGATGTGGATCTGGTAGGTGCTGTCCGACGTTGCGGTGAGGGTTTGCCCGTCCGCGAGGGCGATCCATGCGCCGCCGTTGATTGAGTACTCCATAGCGACATGATCGGCCGGCAGATTGTGATCCAGGTTAAGGGTTTCACCCTGTTTGAGGTCGATGGTGATGCGGTCCTCATCGTGGGTGTTGTTGACCGCTCCCAGCGCCCCGCTGACTACCAACACCGCCGTCATGGCTGTCGTGTTGGCGACGAATGCACTGCGGGCGAGGGTCACCGCCTGCTCGTTACCGCCGGTGAAGCTGAAGTTTTGATGGGTGCCGGTGAAGTCCGCGCCTTTGGCAATCCAACCGGTGCTGACGGTGGTCGGCGAAGCGGTCAGCGGGTCGCCATTGGGGTCGGTGTCGTTGGCCAGCAACAACTCGCCCGGTACCACGATGTTGCCCGACAGCACGTTGGTGATGACGTGGTCATCGACCGCCACCGGTGGCGCGTTCGCAATGACTGGGTCCGGCAACGTCGAACCGGCCAGGTCGCCGTCGTTGCCGCTGATGCAGCTATTGTTCACGTCGATGGTGATGGTGGTGGTCCTCTCGTCGCCATCGCCATCGCGCAAGGTGTAGGTGAACACGTCGATCGCACCGGGACCGTTCACGGCGTCCGGGTTGCTGTGGTAGACCGCGTTGCCCGCTGCATCCAGCGTCAGGTAACCGTAGGTGCCATTGATCTGGCTGTTCAGACCGCCGATGGCCGAGGTCGAGGTGTCTGAACCGGCACGCACGCCGACCACCCCACCCCCATCGGCATCGCCGAAGTCGTTCGCCAGCACGTTGCCGCTGACGATGCTGCCCTCCACTACCGAGACCACGTCGGGGTTGGCGGTCGGCAGGTCATCGACGATGTTGACCACGATGGTGCTGGTGGTGGAATGGCCCAGGGCGTCAGTGGCTTTGTAAGTGAAACTTTCGCTGAGGGTGTTCTCGCCATCGTCGGCGTGCGGCGTGGTGCTTGGCGCCGACGTCAGCGTGTAGGTGTAGGAGCCGTCGAGGTTGAGCAGGATTTGGCCGTAGGTGCCAGTGGCGCTGCCGACCAGCGTGTAGGTGATCGCGCCGGTGGCACCCGTGACAGAGCCTACCAGGGTGCCACTGGCGGTTTCAGCCGTGAGGCCCGGCTGACTGCCGGTGACGGTGCCGGGCGCCAGATCCTGGCCGTCCTGGTTCAGGTCGAGGGCTTTTTCGTACACGGTCACGTCGCTGTCGCTGACCGCCAGAATGCTGCTGTTGTGCACGTCGATGGTGATGGTGGTGGTGCTTTGGTCACCGTCGGCATCGCGCAGGGTGTAGGTGAACGTGTCGGTCGCCCCGGGGCCGCTCACGGCGTTCGGGTTGCTGTGGTAGACGGCGTTGCCGTTGGCATCCAGCGTCAGGTAACCGTAGGTGCCATTGATCTGAGTGTTGAGGCCGCCAACGGCCGAGGTCGAGGTGTCTGAACCGGCACGTACGCCGAGCACCGCCCCTGCGGCGAGGCCATCGGCGCCGCCGACGTCGTTCCACAGCACGTTGCCGTTGACGGTGCCGCCTTCGGCGACCGAAGTCTCGTCGGCATGAGCAGTCGGCACGTCATCGACGACGTTGNGGTGTAGGTGAACGTGTCGGTCGCCCCGGGGCCGCTCACGGCGTTCGGGTTGCTGTGGTAGACGGCGTTGCCGTTGGCATCCAGCGTCAGGTAACCGTAGGTGCCATTGATCTGAGTGTTGAGGCCGCCAACGGCCGAGGTCGAGGTGTCTGAACCGGCACGTACGCCGAGCACCGCCCCTGCGGCGAGGCCATCGGCGCCGCCGACGTCGTTCCACAGCACGTTGCCGTTGACGGTGCCGCCTTCGGCGACCGAAGTCTCGTCGGCATGAGCAGTCGGCACGTCATCGACGACGTTGATCACGATGGTGCTGGTGGTGCTGTTGCCCAGGGCGTCGGTGGCTTGGTAAGTGAAACTTTCGCTCAAAGTGTTGGCACCGTCGTTCGCATGCGGCGTGGTGCTGGGCGCCGACGTCAGCGTGTAGGTGTAGGAGCCATCAGGATTGAGCAGGATTTGCCCGTAGGTGCCGGTGGCGCTGCCGACCAGGGTGTAGGTGATTGCGCCGACCGCACCGCTGACCGAGCCGACCAAGGTGCCACTGGCGGTTTCGCCGGTGTTGCCCGGCAGGCTCCCGGTGACGGTGCCGGGCGCCAGATCCTGGCCGTCCTGGTTCAGGTCGAGGGCTTTTTCATACACGGTCACGTCGCTGTCGCTGACCGCCAGAATGCTGCTGTTGTTCACGTCGATGGTGATGGTGGTGGTGCTTTGGTCACCGTCGGCATCGCGCACGGTGTAGGTGAACGTGTCGGTCGCCCCGGGGCCGCTCACGGCGTTCGGGTTGCTGTGGTAGACGGCGTTGCCGTTGGCATCCAGCGTCAGGTAACCGTAGGTGCCATTGATCTGAGTGTTGAGGCCGCCAACGGCCGAGGTCGAGGTGTCTGAACCGGCACGTACGCCGAGCACCGCCCCTGCGGCGAGGCCATCGGCGCCGCCGACGTCGTTCCACAGCACGTTGCCGTTGACGGTGCCGCCTTCGGCGACCGAAGTCTCGTCGGCATGAGCAGTCGGCACGTCATCGACGACGTTG
>NZ_RCZA01000027.1 GCF_006438925.1 Pseudomonas mandelii
GCGCTTGAGCCAAAGGCAGAAGCCGTTGCGCTCCCAGTAAAGGATTTTCACTCGATTACGGTGGCGATTCAGAAAGACGAAAAGTACAGGGTCGAACACCGCGACCTTGATATCCAGCTCGACCAAGGCGGCCAGGCCGTCGATGGATTTTCGGAAGTCCACGGCCTTGGGGTAGAGGTACACTTTTTCGACTTTAGCGTCGGGTCGCATCATGACGTGCTGGCTCCAGAGAGAAATCGGAGTACAGCTTCGGGGATCAACTGCTGGCTTTGAATGTGGGGTTCATGGAGCGGTTACCAGCTAACAAGCATAGTGTCTTCAAGGTTAGGACAGAGGCAGACGCTGTTTGCTCGACATAGAATGCTGAACATCCGAGGCAGTTGGGAGTGTGTGATGTTGCACCGAGTAGCACCTACTGAGCCGGAGCGGTATCTCACTCGATACTATGCGGAGCTGCTTGAGGAGCTGGTTTCTATTATGGAAGCGGTGATCTCAGACACCAGGCAGTGAATCGGAATACCACCCGCCTGTTAGGCTGTGCTTTTTCCATGGAGGAATCGCGATGCCAAACTCAGATCTGCTCCCTTCCCTGCTGTTCAAGATCAACGAAAACCAGCAAGCCCTTGAGGGTGCCATCATGGAACTGACGCTCTGGGTCGAGCAGCGTGGATCGGGTGAGGTTGAGGCAACGTGCGCGGTGCGCTGGACACGATCAGATCAAATGAAGAGTTCATCAACATGACGCTCGCTGTGTTGATGGCTACGGAGTAATTCACCCCATATGTTGAAAGAGGCCTGTTGGGTACGAAGGTGCTATTAGACACCGCTCACCAACTGCGCAGATTGAAATTATTGCCCAGCCATAATTCTTACTAATTCGATTTGCCCACAATGGCGGAGGCTCGAAAGCCCTTTGGATTCCACCGCTCTAAGCTCAAGCCTGGTGTCTCCAGATTTCTTGGGGCGAAAAAAACCACTGGTTGAGGTGGTTTTGGCTTTCTTCTGCAGTATATGCCCATAGGCCGCCCCGCGAGGTTCCGGTACTGTTCTAGTGATCCCCCTTAGGGGCCATTATAGAATCACCCTCGAAAAGCCAAGTGAAAAACAGATGAGCATTATTGCTCGGATTAAGTAAGAAAGATTAAATTCATCGACGCCCAGCTTGCGCCTGAGAAAAAACGAAAGGCAGTATAATAAAGAATATGACACTCACAAGGGAAGCGGTATAAGTTTTATCATAGAACAGCCATACAGACGTTGCCGCCACCGGGATACAAAAAACTAAAAATACAAGCATGGTTATTGCAGTCCAGATTCGCTCCGTCACCTCCTTAAATGAGTCAACCAGCGGATTAACGAATGAAGTTATAGTTTCTGCGACAAACAACAAAGGAAAATAAAGTAATGCTGAGATTAGAAAAAATGTAAATTGAAGATGACTTTTTCCGATGGGAATGGCCGGAAGGTACTCTCCGACAAAACGAGCATTATTTAGAAAAACTTCACTATTGGCGAAAAGCGCCTTAAATAATGGCGGCGTGGTAATGGAAAGATAGAGCGCTGCAAAGGTGGTAAAATAGAAAACAAATTTATATGCTGCATACTCAGCTGTCTGGAGATTTTTTGATCGACGATCCAAGTCAACTGTATCAAAAGGAACGTTGCTTTTGCTGGGAGAAGGCGCAGGGATCGGCCGAGCCCCCCTTCTTTTCCATAGCCACACAATTCCCGCATATATGAATGCAGCTATGATATTGAGTATTAGATTCCAGAGATCACTTGCCATATAAACACTTTAACAGTAGGTAATATTAAGCCTGATCGGCCGTTCAAATTCAGGTAATCGGCCAGGCGACCCCTTTGGGCGAGATGATTAGTAGACGGTTTTATCTACTGAACGTTACCCCTCCCCGCAGAGAAAAACTTGATTGGCATCGCCCGTTTTGAGTTCGGTATGCTCCTCAGAACTTTCTCACAAAGTAGACCACCTCGCAGTGCTAAGAGAGCCAACCACCGGTCAAAAAACTGCCGCCTTAGACTAAATCATTTTGAAGGCAAAATGCCACCCCCTCAGCAAGCACAAGAAATGGGTTAAGTCCTTGGATGACCTGCTGCTGCCCCAATTTTTTGGCGGCAGCTCTGTTAGAACGCTGGTAGCACTCGACTGTACCGCCAACCTATTATCAAAATGGAGCACATCTGGTTCATACAGGCTCGTGGCGTGATTCAAGATTTACCAAAGCAAACTCGTAAAGGAAATTTGCACTGACGTAAGCAGCGTAGTCATGGAAATCATCAGCTTTTTGGGAGTCCCCAAAATCACACACCGCCTTCATCGAAAAGCACCGGGGTTTCGGAGCAGACGCAAATTCGCATGCGGTGAACACCGAATAGCTTTCCATCTCAATACCTATGAGATTTTTGTGCCTTTCTTTAGCTTGCTCCATCATCTCAAGTGCTTGAAGCACCGAGCTGCCGCTTCCCATTGCGCCGATCACAACTGATGGGGGCTCTTTAGGCTTCGCGTAGTGAAACCCTTTCCAGATGTTTTCCAGCATTTCCTTATTATCCCCCTCCGACCTGATTTGGGCCCGCAGAGTGTCGTCGAGCCGTCGCTGGTAGAGGGCGGGCAGGAATTTCAGATCTTCCGTTTCTTTGTCAATCGTCCACTTGCCACTACCTAGGTCGAAGCATGGGTCAGCGACGAGCAAATCGCCCATTTTGGTTTTGTTATGCACGCCTGCACAGATACCGACGATACCCAAGTACTTGGGCCGAAAGGTGTGGATGAGCTTGGCAGCAAAGACTGCCGCAATGGGCATTCCCATTTCCGGCGACGCTGCGATGACAACGTCCAAGGTTTTGTCGCCTCGTTTGAATTGGCCTTGATAATAGCGCGCATCGTCATGGGCAACCTTTACCTCAATCCAATCAACCGATAAATTTTTTAGACTCTCCAGCTCCTCCTCAAGCGCAACATAAACACACAAATCGGTATGATAGTTTTTACCGTCAGCGGTGAAAGGAGGCTTATTGTTTTCATTAAGATACTCCACCGCATCTTTGATGGTGGCCTGCCATCCTAGCTGATCGTATGAAAAATCGATGAATCGCCAGAGCGGGAAGTTAAATTCTTGTGCTGCGGCGCTTACCCCTTCGCTGTAGGCGCTCATACCGATCACATACGTCGGCTTAATTGCCTTGAGGTTATTCTTAATGAAGTCAAGCAGTTCCAAACCAAGACCGGTAGTGGGCCCTGATATCGAGTTGGCGGGAATATTTATGTCTAAAATAACGAGCTGAAATTTATTCGTTTGTAGATATCTCTTGGCCGCACTCAAGTCATGTGCATAATCGATATTCGAATAAATCATTCCCTCGGCGCTGTTCACCGCCTCACTGATGAGCCTACGCTTTTCCTGCTCATCCTCAACAATCAGCACCTTCACAACCGCTCTCCTTGAAATTTCAATATTAAATCCCGCAGCTTGTTTTGCCATTCGAGGCTGGCTTGACCAAAATATACACTGCCCAAAAAAATCTCAGGGAACTCGTCGAGACATGTCTGGGATATTTCACCAAAGGACATCTCCTCTACCCCGTCGCCAAACTCAGTAAGCTGAGTCACCACAATGGCCTTGGTGGATAGTTCCTTCAACGAAAACTTCCTGAGAAGGTCATATCCACCTAATGGACGTAACCTGCCTTCTCGTTTGTTGGGTTTCCTATCAAACGTAGGTAGTGCCATATCGAGAATGACTAAGTCAGGCAAACTGCTCTCACATGCCCTGAGCCCACTATTGAAACTACCATAGTTACTAAAAATAGCACTCGGAAGCATCGAGTATAAAAAATCCTCAATTTTCTTGAGTTTGAGAAGATCATCCTCAATTATGAAAATATTCATATAAACTCGATACTCTCAATAGTGAGTTTGACCCTAAAAATCCGGCCGATTGCGGCAAGTTCTAAGTGGTGAGGTTTCTTGATGTCGAACTCCATGATACGCCAAATCTTTGACAAACCAGAACCGCCTTCAGTGCTGGCTTTAGTCAACCCCGCGCCCGTCTGGTACCGCTCCAAAGACTCTGCAATATTCTGTTCAAGCTTAAAAGTATCTACGGAGTTTCCGATTGGATTTTCCAATGTAATCGACAGCGAATCATCGGTAAATCCGAATGACAATCTCACACCCTTGAGATCGCGCGCAACGCCTCCGTGGATAATAATATTTTGCAACAATATGAACAGCGTTTCTACGAGCCCCGAAAGCAGATCGCCTTTAACCTTCTTGTTGGCAGAGTAATCAACTGACGGGATGAGCTTGTCGTTTGTATAGCAGTTGGCAATCTGTTTTAGCGCAACTACTACAACCATCTCCATGTCGATTTCATCGGGATGAGCGGTTTGAGGACGATTGAACCAACCTGCCACATCTTCTAATGTTCGTTGAATACGGAGCCGGGCATCAACCACCTCTTTTTCCACTATGGCGAAAGCACCATCGTTAAGCGTCGGCCTTAGCCCTTCCAGAATCAGATCGAAGGCCTGGTATATCTGGTTACCCAGTGAATTGGCGACGTGTTTTTTCAGCACCTGAGTAGAGTTGTCCGTAAGACGCCAAGCTATGGAGAAAAATTCATTCATGAAATCCTCATAGTCGGATATCGTATTCATCCGCGCCATGGCATCAGAACGAACCTCGTCCGATAAGACGAAGCTGAACAATCCAGTCGGCGTAAGATCCGATTCAATCCGGAAAAAGTCTGACAAGTATTTTTCAATGAGTAATTCTATTTTTCGGGTGAAACGAGTGAATGCTGCCTGCACACTATCAACTGCATCGCCATGACAAGATATTTTTTGACGAAATGATGCTGGGAGAATATATCCGCTCTCACTTTTGGTGCAAAGTATGCTGATCAACGCTGTTCGAACGTGCCCCTCGAAAACACCGTGCCTGACTGCTGTCGACAGATGCGTGTCCAATCCATAAGCAGGATGTGTCGCGAAGGCATTCAAAAACTGGTAGATCATGGTATTAAACAAAGACTCCGCTTCCGAAGCGGGCAGTTTTATATTTTTAAATCCAGAATTAACATCTTTCAAAATCCTCTCCAATGCCTTGGCCAATTTCTCAGCCTGGGTATTTAACGAGGGAGAATCTCTTAGAATCACATAACGTCGAAATGTTTCTTTAAAAGAAGGCGCCAAGAAATTTCTGAGCCCGTCTTCGTCCACATAAACCTTACTGGACTGAAACTGGTGCCAAATACTCGCAATATTCTCATTTCGAGTAATGTCCTTGATTTCCGATGCATAAATAGACTTATTAGGCGGATCCAGCACAGCGAGCCACTGACAGATAGCGATACGCTCTTCTTCGATTCCCTCAACAGAGTTATAAGCGCTGCTGTCATCCAAAATTCTGGACACGCACACATACCTTAAAAAGTAGACAAGCATCCTTGGCTCATAATCCATCTGTACAGCGAGAAGCTCGGACGGTTTGTCCACGCCAGCTTCGAAAAGTACATTTTCATTGATGTCGGATAACTTCCTCTCCCACTTCGTATGCACGTGACGGGCCGTCAGATGTATCAATATTGCAGTTGCGATGTCTGCCCGAAGCCCTTTGATGGCCAGTGCTGCGTTGGACAACTCGGCCAACGGATACAGGCCTACAACATTAGGATTACGTAGACAATGCTCTACCGCAAGCGTTACGGCATCTTCTATGATTCCCTGTGCGAACACGGAGTCGAACAAATACGATCTTACCCTATCTTGGGGGAATGGGATCGGAGACGCCAATGCTAGGGTATAGTGCTTTTCAGCTTCATCATGTTTTTTTAGCTTGTAGGCCAAGTGTCCTATATATGTATTTATTCGGTACTCTGGCAAGCTAAGCCCTGATATACCCCGAGCGCCCTCCTTAAATTCATTTTCCATGTATCGAAACAATTGGATAACACTAAATTTTTCTTGCTCAGGAGCCAGAGCGACCGAAAATCCGGGAGCCATGCTTTCGTGCTGTATCGAGTTCCAATTCTTAGGATTTGCCAGCGACCCATTAATCAATGCAAGTTTTGACTTAAGTGTCTTTTTATCGACCGCTGGGGTATCCCCCGCGTTCGCAAGAAAATTAGAAATATTGACTGAGAGGGAAAGTGATGGGGAAATCATCGCTATTTTCCCTAGCCTGTGCCTGATTTTTACCTGATCACTTGCATAAGTCACGGTCTTTGCCATTAAGTCAACAGTTTCGTCGAACAAGCTGGTGTTTTCTGAGTCCTGTGGCTCACTACCGTATGCTTTGTCATAGGCCAACACCTCAAGCAACTCTACGGTTCTAACGTGTTTAGTACCGTATTGACCCAAGGCATAGCGTTCAAAAACATCTAGTTCAACAACATCTATCGGCACAGGTTGTTTAGAGTTCATCCGAACCAGATTCTGTATAGACGCCTCGGGTATCCAAGAGGAGAGCCTAATGGTTTCGTCGAGTGCTCGCCCATTGAATTCGCCTTGAGCAAAGTACAATTGAAGCATAGCGATATGCGCCAACAATCTGTCGATTAATGGCTGAGTTTCCTCGATACACTGGATGACAGCGGTATTTTCTATCCTGTCCAAATTTGCCGGCGTCAGATGATAGGTAAAGTAATAGGAGATCTCACCTGGATACTCATCAAGCTCACTTTCCATTTCAGCGGAAGTTACGTTTTCTTCGCTTCGTAGGCTAGTGTGATAGGACACCAATGCGCCGTGAACACTGAAGAACTCGGTATTCACAATTTTTTCAAGGTAATCCTTTTGCTCTTTCAGCCCGTAAAGCAGCTGTAACACACAAATTTTATTCTTCAACAACCATATTGATAGACCGTAGGTTTGTTCGATTTGAAAAAGGATCTCCAATGCTTCCTCAAATCGGCTGTTTAAGAACGCACCTTCAAACTGCTTCTTTACCTTCATGAAGCCGCAAAGTTTCTCCTTGAAAACAGACAGCACTGCAGCCGTCCAGATAAGTTCATCCTGTGCCTTAAGCATATAGATTGAGGGAACACCTTTCTTCATCTCTGAGAGATTTCCAGGGAACTGCATTGGAGCTATTAACTTCAGATAAAGGGGCGTCCTCCCAATTTCTTCTACGATTTTAGCAAACAGAAAGCTATCCGTTATTGTCCTGGCGTTTCCCAAACCAAAGCGCAGAGAAGGCGCGGACTTATTTCCCGACTTTGAGTAACTATGAATTGCCCTGATGAACTGCTTTGTAGAAGTAACCTTGAATTTCTGGTGCTTAGAGCTCATTTGAGTCTCTCTGAGTCCATTTACGGTTGATTTCCAAGGTGTGTTGGAGAGGCCTATTTAGGACTTGTAAAGGGGGTTTTGATTTAATAGCATCCTACAGAGCACGATATTGAAACGCCACCAGTCTGTCCAGCTTCTTCATCGGTTAAGGACAACTGTTTGAGGTGAAGAACACAGTAGTGCCTTGCACACCTCACGCCAAACCTCGTCGCCGATCAGTACGCACAAGCGCAGTGGCAATTGAATCGACGGCAACGATGCTGGTGCGGTAACGCCATGGCGTTCTGCCTCATAACGCTAAGGGTGCTCAGGTCAAACGGAACGCAGCCAACGTCCGAGTGGCCGATGGGCAGTGCCTGATACTGCAGCGACGAATCTGGAGATGTATTGAAAATGGGTAGGATGCTGAATAGCGCGTGGACGCAGCGGCCGGGTGATGAGTCGATGACGATTCCGCTCCCTTAGAATCTGCATCACTCGCAGGCTTTGACTTGAGATTGAAGCGAGGCAATCTGATGTCCTTGACCATCTGCCGGGCATGAGTAAGACCCTCCACTTTCGCCAGATATCCGGCTGCAAGCATCGCATCGGGTTGGCTCAACTGATCTGTTTGCAGTTTCATAACCTGGGAGAGCACTCGCTGTGCGCTACAAGGTCGCGAGCTGCTGGGCCGTATGTTGATCTGTAAGTCCGCCCAACAAAAAGGCCCTCGTAGGGCCTTTTTGTACTCAAACCGAAATCACTTGGTCAGCCAGGACTCTACGGTTTCGGAACCGTATTTCGCCTTCCACTCTTTCAGAGTTTTGTGGTTGCCACCTTTCGTTTCGACTACTTCGCCCGACTCTGGGTTTTTGTAGACCTTCACTTGGCGAGGCTTGCGAGTGCCGGCCTTGGACATGGCGGCAGGAGCGCGGCGGCCAGCCTGAGGATCAAGCAGGTTGATCACGTCTTTCAGGCTGTAGCCGTACTCACCCAGCAGACTGCGTAGTTTGGCCTCAAACTCGATCTCTTTTTTCAGGCCTGCATCCCCCTTCATGGCTTCAAGTTCAGCAAGCTGAGAGGCGAGTTGTTGTTCGAGTTTGCGAAATTCAGCCAGACGAGACATCGATAATTTCCTTCAATTTGGATAATACATAGTGTAGGGACACATGATAGATTTTTTTACAGCCCCAAATCTCTGTGTAGTTGGTCTTCTTGGATTTCCTCAGTTGCGTGCCCAGCCTTCACCAGATACCACTGGAGCTGACAACGTAGGTGGTCTTTGAGTCGAGACCTCAGTTCAAGGTAACCAGGAACATCAACACAGGATTCAGGATGAAGCCCTCGTTGCCGCAGCACTGCACGCAGTACCTGAATCCCTTGCGGGCCAATGTCGGAAGCATGCAATCGCACAAGAGGATCGAATCCCGGATGCCGCTTGAAGCTATCCACGGCCCGCAGAATTAGTGCTTCAAACGCTGTGGCGTCACATGTTTGCTGCACCGAGAGCCACACTTGAGATTCGAGTTCACTGTGCATTCACGCTCCACTCCTCGTCCACTGAAAGCTCCCACCCAGATGTTGTCCGACATGGGTATTTTTTTCAAAAAATGGATCGTTATTTGAAATCAAACTAGAAAGCAGCGGCTTGCGCCGCACAGGGGGCGATTTTGCTATGCCCATTGGGCAGCCACACCTCAGCGTCAGCAGGATAAATCGTAGGAAAAAGGCCAAAAGCAGAAGCAATACAAAAGCAAAAAACCAACACCGTTTCCTCAGCATGATCGGCGGAAGATGAGGCGCCGAGATCGCTGCTTTTCTGTTGGTCTCAAATTAAAAGATCCGTCGCTCAAAATTTTTTTCAAGGGGCCTTCTGAAAAAATATTTCTGTTGACACGATCGGAGCAAAGAAAAATACGTTCCTCTCTACCGTCTAACTCTGTGTAAACGACAGAACTGCGATAGGCCGGAGCTTGGGCATAACCGGACGCTTCCTCAATCATCCGGCCTGTTACGTGCCCCCGAGTTCGTGGCTGCTCAGGTCAACCGAACTTCTCTATCACTGATTTGAACAACGTATCCCGTAGACAAAACACTCATAGTCTAAGCTTTCGATCACTGGAGTGACTGTGACAGCTAGCGCTGTAGGGTTCGTTGATGGGCATTTTTTCCGATCAGTAGCGCTGCGTAGTCCATAGTTCTAGAGATGCATTTATCGGATACTGCCATTGCGCCAGCCCCCACCTTTCAAGGTTGAAATACTCATGGCAAGGAAGAAGGCAAAAAACTCTACCGGCACCGGCATCCTGATCATTTTTGCACTGGCTTTTGGTGCATTCGCTTCGATCCCGAAGAATGCATGGATCGCAATTGGCATCGTCGCTTGCATCGTCGCCATTATGTGGTTGTTAGCCACTCGCACTAAACGACAGCTTGAACAAATTCAAAGGTCTGCTTCAGCGACAACGCACCTGCGGGAGCCGCGAAGTAAAGACGTGACCTTCTCCATGCATGAGGTTTCGTCGAGCAATATGTCTGAAGATCCCTCCGAATTTTATACCGTCCAACTCGGCTCCCCCCCTTCCGCTTCCTTTAAAATTCCAGATGCAAGCAAGCAGAAATCCGATACCCGTTGGGTTCCGGCGGGCGAATCGGTCACTGTGTCTGGTTTTTCACTTCCCGGTGGAATGCTCTATGTAGGAAGCGCACTGGGTCGATACGATGCGCAAGAACCATCACTGATCAATCCCAAACTGCGGATAGCCAAATCGTACGTAGATATCGAAGAGCGGCTGATGTCCTACTGGCCGAGTTTTCACTCCATTTCGCCAGAGGCTCGGCGCGGATACCTGCAGTGGCTAGAAGGCGGACGTCGTGATCCGCTGGCGGACACCGGCTACGTCTTTTTATTTTTTTATGGCCTTGAGCGCCGTGCACTCGTTGATGCCGTAAGCGATCCGCAGGTGAAGGCGGAGATTCCTCTGATAACCAAAGAAGTCCAGCGACTTCTGAATATCTATGGGGAGAATCGGTCATTCAGGGGGTACGCGGAGGGTTTCCTGGATTACCTGAGCAACCACACGGTTAATCCTAGTCAGTACCTTGGCCCACCTCCTGATGTAGTTGCTTACGGCTACGAAATGCCGCTTTCACTGCGCATAGGTTTAGGGCAACACGCCTCCAACAAACGACCACTTGATGCCGACTGGGCATTGGCATGGGCGCTAGCCGACCCCAACATCAGCAAGCGCACTCCGGTAACTCGGTGTAAGAAAGTCTTCGCTGCATTGTTCAAACTCGAGTACGCGAGTACCCACCCTACCGGGCTAATCCTCGCGCAAAACAAGACCAAGCTTAAAGCAAGCTATCGACCGGCCTCCGCAGTGTTAATGGCACCAGCAGTTAACCTGGGAGATCTTCCTGATGTCATGGCTACGTCAGGAACGCGTAAAAACCTGCAATTGATTGTTGAGCTTTGCACCAGCGAGTTGGAGCCCTATAGCCGTTATCTGGGCCGAAACCCTGAAAGCGCAGAAGCCCTGGAGGGCCTTTTGCAGCTTCCTGTCGCGCTATGGCCGGCGTCGGCCCGTGCAGAATTGGACGATCTTCAACACAGGATCGGTGATGACCTGATCACCATGAGTTTTGGCGAACTCGCTGGACGGTTCAAGAGCGCAGGGGCGTTGTCTCGCGACAAAGTACTGGCACTTTCTCGCGCGCTGGAGTCACTCCATATCGGTATGGAACCTGACGTTCTGGCAGGCAGTAAAACACCGAAAGCAGAAGACCAAATTGCATTGTTCGTGACCCAACCAGAAGACGGATCACTGCGAGCTTCGGCGGCCTATAACGCGGCCTCGGTCACTCTTGACCTAGCCAGTGCAGTAGCATCTGCCGATGGGGATACTTCAAATGAAGAAGTCACAATGCTGGGTCAGCACATTGACTCATGGAGTCACCTGAGTGTTGCCCATCGCAAACGTCTCAAGGCGCATTTACGAATCCAAATTTAGCAACCTCCAACACTCGCAAGTTTGAAGAAAAAGCTCGACCCATTGACCGTCGAAGCAAAGCGCGCGATTGCCAGCTTCCTGGCCCACCTCGCACAAGCCGATGGCACCGTCAGCACATCTGAGGTGAAGCTTCTGGAGCGAGTGTATAAAGCGTTGCAACTGGACAGTCAGCTGCTCTACAGCGATCTTCACGGTGCTGCATCCGGAGCAAGGATTGCGTCCGTCATACCACCCGCCAACACCACTCAGTCCGAGCCTGGGGTGCCCCTCCCAGTTAACGCCAAGCAAGGGTTCGTGCTCGATCATGAGCGAATTGCTGAATTGCAACGAGAAACGGCTGAGGTATCCGCCCTACTTGCTCAGGTGTTCACTGATGATCAGGTTGAGGAATCTGAGCAGCTTGTTGAGGATGCCGAATCGACTTCAGCGTCGAGTGCCGACGTTGCGGGTCTCGACTTGGAACATTCGGCGTTCCTACGCCTATTGGTCTCACGTCCAGAGTGGAGTCGATCTGAACTTGAGTCCGCTGCGAGCGACATGGAGCTAATGCTCGATGGTGCTTTGGAGCAAATCAACGACATGGCCTTTGACCGCTTCGATATGCCCATCACCGAAGGTGATGATCCCATCGAGATCAATAAAGACATTCTGGAAGAGCTAGCCTTATGACCACTATCAGAGCCAAGGATCGCGACGCGGTCATCCAATCGCTACGCGCCGGCGTCGTTCCTCGTGTCGGCCAACATTTGATTCAGGTCGGTCGGGTGGGCGAACTCGATGCGCTGATCACCGACGTTAACCGCCTGGTTGAAAGCGGTTCAGCATTTCGCGTCGTGATTGGCGAGTACGGCGCCGGTAAGACGTTTTTTCTCAACTTGGTACGAGCCATTGCGATGGAGCGAAAACTCGTAACCATGCATGCTGACTTAAACCCCGATCGCAGGCTGCATGCCACTGGGGGACAGGCACGCTCACTCTATTCCGAGCTGGCCAAGAACATGTCGACACGCACAAAGCCTGACGGTGGGGCTATGCAAGGCATCGTCGAGAAATTCATCTCCCAAGCCAAAACAGAAGCCAAGGCGGCGGGTACTGACAGTGAGACTGTCATCCGTACACACCTTGCTGAGTTGACCGAGATGGTCAACGGCTACGATTTCGCTGAGGTGATCGCTGCGTATTGCCGAGGTTTCGAGGACGGCAATGAGCAACTCAAGGCTGACGCCATCCGCTGGCTGCGTGGTGAGTTCACCACCAAGACCGATGCGCGTGCGGCTCTGGGTGTGCGAACGATCATTGATGACGCCTCCGTCTACGATCAGCTCAAGCTGCTGTCGAGATTCGTAAGACTTGCGGGATTCGGCGGTTTGATGATCTGCCTTGACGAACTGGTAAATCTCTACAAGCTGGCGAACACACAAGCTCGAAATGCTAACTATGAGCAGATCCTGCGTATCCTCAATGATTCGTTGCAAGGATCGTCTGAGGGGCTTGGTTTCGTATTGGGCGGTACTCCCGAGTTCTTGATGGACACTCGCCGAGGCCTCTTCAGCTACCCTGCCCTGCAATCGCGACTAGCCGAAAACTCGTTCGCAAAAACAGGGTTGGTTGATCTTTCGGGCCCTGTTATTCGCCTAACCAGCCTCACCCCTGAAGACTTCTATGTATTGCTTCAGAAGCTTCGTCATGTCTACGCAGGCGGTGATGCTGAAAAATATCTACTGCCTGACGAAGCACTCCCATTGTTCATGGCGCACTGTAACCAGCGCATGGGTGAAGCCTACTTCCGTACGCCCCGCACCACTATCACTGCGTTCATCAATCTGCTGGCCATTCTGGAGCAAAACCCGGGAGCTGACTGGCGGACGCTGCTGGGAGGTGTCGAGGTAGCCAAAGACCTCGGCGGAGAAGAGGACACGAAGGTCGACGCGGACGATGAACTTGCCACCTTCTCACTCTGAGTCATCGGGTTTCGACCAGCTAGAACCCCGTATCCAGCGATGGATTTGGGCTGAAGGCTGGACGTCCTTGCGTGACGCCCAGGAATGGGCAGTGCCTGTTCTAGTGGACGCAGACCAGGATGTCATCATCGCCGCTGCAACGGCGGCGGGGAAAACCGAGGCCGCGTTCCTCCCCATCCTCACCCATTTACTCAACCACAATGACCCTCCCGGCTCTGTGCTGTACATCAGCCCACTCAAAGCCTTGATCAACGATCAATGGGGCAGACTCAGTCGTCTTTGCGAGCAACTGGAAATTCCTGTGGTCGGCTGGCACGGGGACATCTCATCGAGCAAAAAGCATCGATTTCTGAAGTCGTCGGAGGGTGTGTTATTGATCACACCTGAGTCCCTTGAAGCATTGTTTGTCAACCGAGGCTCAAGTCTGGCCGGAGTTTTCCAAAACCTGCGCTACATCGTCGTTGATGAACTCCATGCATTCATTGGTAGTGAGCGAGGCAAACAACTGCAGTCCCTGATGCATCGAGTGGAGCTAGTAGCTGGTCGTCGTCTTCCCCGGGTAGGCCTTTCAGCGACACTGGGTGATATGAAAATGGCCGCAGAGTTTCTCCGTCCGGGAGACGCCGATACGGTGACAGTGATCGAGTCCAAAAACTCCAATCAGACACTCCAAGTACAAGTCCGCGGTTACATTCAGCCACCAATGAGCGAGCTCAAAAGGACTTCCGTCGAGCTTTCCGATGGTGACGAAAATGAAGATGAGACTGAGAACAAGGCAAGTCCTGACTTCGCGATCGCTGATCATCTGTACAAGGTATTAAGAGGAAGTAATAACCTGATTTTTCCGAACAGCCGGCAGCAGGTCGAATGGTACGCAGACCAACTGCGTCGACGCTGCGAGAAAAATGGTATGCCCAACGAATTCTGGCCTCATCACGGCAACCTTTCAAAGGACTTGCGTGAGCAGGCTGAGCACGCTCTTAAGGCCGGCAACCAGGCGGCATCGGCGATTTGCACCACGACGCTTGAACTGGGAATAGATATCGGGAGCATCAAAACGGTAGTACAGATTGGTGCCCCTCCCTCAGTGGCAAGTCTGCGTCAGCGCTTAGGCCGTTCAGGAAGACGCCCTGGAGAAAATGCGATATTGCGCGCCTACTGCAAAGAATCGCCACTCAAAGATTCTTCGAGCCTTTCCGACCAACTGCGCCAAGGCCTGGTACAGACCATTGCCATGGTTCGCCTGCTGATTCGTGGCTGGTTCGAACCCCCGAGAGCCCAAGGCATTCACGCCTCCACCCTGGTTCAGCAAATCCTTTCCGTCATTGCCCAGTGTGGAGGCGCATCAGCGGCAGATCTCTGGAAAAGTCTGATCGCCGAAGGTGCTTTTTCCAAAGTCGATAGACCCGACTTCGTGGGGCTGCTCAGGTCATTGGGAGAGCATGAACTCATTGTTCAAGACAGTTCGGGATTGTTGCTTCCCGGGACGGTTGGAGAGCGTCTGATAAACCACTACGAGTTCTACAGTGCGTTCACCAGCGATGAAGAGTTTCGCCTCGTGTGTGATGGGAAAGCCCTGGGGTCAGTACCGGTAAGCCGCCCGCTTACCAAGGATCAACGAATTATCTTTGGCGGGCGACGATGGCAAGTGCGTGACGTTGATCTCCAGGCCAAGGTCATTATTGTTACAGCCGCACGCGGCGGTGCTCCTCCCCAGTTCGATGGCTTGGGTGCAATGGTGCATGACACCGTCCGTGAAGAAATGCGCACAGTGCTGGCGGATACTTCGCCCTGCCTGTTTATTGATCGTGGAGCTCAAGAACTGCTCGACGAGGCACGGAAGACATTTGTCTCATTAGGTCTCGGTGAACGCTACATCATCGAGTCGGGCGGCAAGTGTTATCTGATCAGCTGGCTCGGTGATCATGCCAACGATGCACTGCGTCTGTTGCTCAATCATATAGGCCTATCTTGCGATAACGCAGGCCTTGCCATTGAGATTGACGCAGACATCAGTCGAACCCAAGGAGCGCTGGAGGATGTTGGTAGATTGGATGCAGGTGATCTCGATTCGATTCTTGCGAATGTGGAGAACATGCTGCGCGAGAAATGGGATTGGGCATTGCCGGAGTCATTGCTGATGAAGTCGTTTGCGTCTATATCGCTGGATATCTCGACTGCTATCGCTTTTGCGCAAAGCCAATCTTCGGCTAAGCAGAATGGCGTGGCCACGCCGTAGATGCGTTTCAAACCCGTTTCGCGCCCACACGCGGCCTCTATGTAGGCCCGAGCAGCGTAAGACGCTGGCGCAGGAGATTCGGTAAATACAGAACATTCAACACGCCGACGACTTCATTTCTGCTACTGAAGCAAAGCGAAAACGTTTAGTGGGCTGGAGGCTCCCAACTCTCAAAATGCTTCAGTGCGTTCAAGTCTCCGATTAACTCTTTCGCTTTGGTCAGTCGCTCTAGGACAGCTTTACGATCGGCATCCCCCAACCTCTGTGCAGATTGCTCGATGTCATCAAAGAAGGCGCGGATACTGTTCACCTTCGCCCAAGTCTCAATCACAGACTCAAGCCGATCACGGCTTTCCTGGATCACCTTGAGTCGGCGCTTTTCCTCTTCTTGTCTGCGCCTCTCCTCACACTCCAATAAAAACTTCTGATGCTCGCGCTCGCTCCGCTCACGCTCGACTTCGACCTTGTTGGCAAGCACCGGAGCCTCGGTAATCAACAACTTGATGATGCCAGCAATTTTGCTGACTAAGTCGCCAGGCTTGTCCTCAATCCAACGACGTACCCATTCTGCGCGGTAGTAAGGAGAGTAAACCTGCAGGCAAAGACGGCCAGTAGGCATGTCATCGCTCATCACCCAGCCATCATGAAATGGAGATCGTCGTTGACTCGTGGGAAGCGAGCTCAGTCGAACGTATTGCTTACCGACACTTTTCACTGGCACGTATTCACTGACTTCGTAGATGGTCAGCCCGAATTGGACAGTTCCAATATGAACCACGGTGGGTCGCTGCGGCTTCCAGAGTGGAGGATGAAAGTACCTTTTCGACTCCTTTTCGCGGTGATCCACGGATTCACGACTCATATGTCTTTCGGCATTTGAGAGCGCTACGGAGAAACCTTTTTTCATCAGCCCCAAGTACAGCTGATTGGCAAAGTCCACGGCATGAGAGAGTCCAGTGCGGCTCACAATGAGATCTGCCATTGAACGCTTTGTCGGTCGCAAATAACCGTTTTCGCTTTCCCTCACCTTCAGGAAATTCTCTTCGATACCCAGCAACAATGGGTGTTTCCGAGGTAGCTCCACATCGATCTTATTTTTTTGCCGACCCAGCTTCCGGGGTGCTTTCGGTAGGGTCTGTGAAACCTTGAGAGGCGCGCCATTTCGACTCCAGGCAATGAGAGTGCCTGGCAACGCCGTTGGCAGAGGTGGGCGAGGCTTTCCTTTGCCCGCCGCAACCTGAGCCCAATACCCCACCGGCGGTCGAGGTACATTCAGGCTGGAATAGATCCGAGCCAGGTAACTGGAAGAAACACCATATCGTTCACCGATTTTGGTCATTGGCATCGACCAGGCTTGTTCGTACAACGACTCTCTTGTCACCACGTCTTCGGAGGAGTCATCGGCTGGAATGTGTGATTCTGGCGTGTCTTCCATGGATAGGCGCTTCGAGAAAGGTGATCTGGAAGTAGACTGCTGCTAAGTCATCCTAGCCTAAACGTTATGACGATCCGATGCGGCGATAGGCTGAGTCATGACCGACTCACACCCGCACTACGCTCGCCGCCTCAAATGAAAGCATTCGAACGCAGAGGAAACGAGTGACCAATCTGCGCAACTACCAATAGTTGATTCAAAGCTGCAATGCTCGCTTCACGCACTCGCCCATCCAGTAGAATTCTATAACTCCTGATTGCCCTGAAGCTGATAGCGTAGGCAACACGATTCGCGAGTTGATCTAAGTATTACCGTGGTAAGGGAGCAATGATGGGTACTGACCTGAAGACTTTATGGCTGCGCGAGAACCAACGGCGCAGGCTGCTTTCGACGCTAGAACGATTACGCCCTGGAACTGAGGAGGCAAAACCATTGCTCGCCGAGCTCAGAAACATAGAGCAACAGGATCTCGAAAACCCAATCGGTAATGCCTATTCGATCTCGATTGATGAACTGCGCGAGCGTGTCCCAGAAACACCGTTCCAGGGTAGCGATGGCCACCTTTTCGTTATCGTGCTCGACCAACACATTCCACAGCCGTGGCACGCGAGATTCGAAGCGTCGAGCGCTCTTTCATCTCGGCTGCCCGAGGGCAGCTATGTAAGTGACTGGCGTCGCTTTCTCCGTGGGTGGGTGCGCGAAATGGAGCACCTCAAAGCTCACCAGGAGTGGCGCCTAAATGATTGAGTTTGATTTGAACAGAAACGATTGTGAGGCCCTAATCAGGCATTGCGAGAGCTTTGTGCCGGCGGGAGATGATCCGAGGGAAATGCGGCGTTTGCAGGAAGCTCTAGAGACGCTTCGTGAGGCGCTGATCGAGCATATTCAAAAGGATCGTGTGAATATCCGATGAGCCGTGCGTGTCTCATTCATCACCGGGAGAGAGTGGCGCATTGAGATCAATATCTACGTGACCGACCAGCGAATGTATGCGGTCAAGCAGGCAAGGATCTACAGCCTGCAATCGCGGCGGACAGTGATAGATGTCTGCCGCCAAAAAATCCAATACCCGGCATACGGCAGAATGCTCCGCTAGCAGCTCAGTGAGTGACTGCGAGTCATCACGCTGAGCGCGGATCTCACTGGTAAGCGAGCAAACGCTTTCGCGAAGATGTGTACTGGAAGACAGCGCCGCAAAGCGCTTCCGCAAAACAGAAAACAGCTCATTGTCCATATGCCCCCATGCTTCGGTAGTAGCTATTCAATACGCCTTAAGCGCCTGCAGAGCCGACAAGCTCACGTGCTTTCGGCAGCCTCTACCGGCCAGGATGTACAGCTTGTCTTTACTCTCAAAAAAGAAACCGTTAGGAGGAAGTAGATCAACACATCAACTTCCAACTACGAAACGTATCTTCCAGACGACTCAACGGAATCATCGGCGAGCGCCAAGCTTCCTGGGGCAGTCCTAGATCCTGAAGCAAATCCGGCAACGCCAGCAGCAACCGAGCATCCGCCTGTAAGCGATCGAACAGCCATTCTGGGTCTACCCTATGCGCGAAGCGAGCACACACGGCCCCCCAATCGACCGAACCTAATCGTTCTATCTTTGTTGACCACCGGGTGATCCGCACAACGCCCTCCATATCCAGCACCATGGGAGCAAGATCATAGATGGGTGCAAAGCTCACTCGTTCCTTGCCCCGAAGGATCGAGAAATTTCCGCCATGGTTGTCGGTGTTCCCGACAATCTGATTGATCAAATCCCGCCGCAAGTATTCGCTAACCATGTCCGGAATTTCAGATTCTTGGCCGGCAGCAATCCATATTTTCGCTAGCCGATCCACGACATCGAAATGATTCAAAAAACCACCTCGATTCCTGGCACCACATAATGAGTACATTGACTCTACTGCGATGCGCTCCACCCCGCCCAGAGAGACTTTCCGATCAAATCTTTGCATCCAAATGCTAGGCATTTCCGCCGCTTCGTGGGCCAGACCATCGGCGGCGACCGTGTCGATCCCCAACTCGCCCAACGCGCGGTAAAAGCAGTATTCGCTAAGCAAGATGTCGCGGTCTAACCTAGTTGCGTTGTTACGCGGGAACTTAACAAACCAATGTCGGCACACATCAGCGTCGCGTAGCGCCCCCTCAGGATAAAGCTGCCCCGAAGCATCTTCGACCAGCAGCATTTTTGGAGCTTCGCCGCCAGCGCCAAGGGCACCGCTTATCGCCATTCCCGATTTCCTGGCCTGATCGAGAAAGCCCATACCTTCCTGAACAACCTCGTATCGGTTAAACCCACCAGTCAATTTTTGTGCGGAACACAGCGCTCCGGCCGCACTTTTTATACGCATATGCCCAACGGGAGCAGCAGCGCATTGCTGCAGCAGAAAGAGATCAATCGACATCCCTTGTGGTACTACAACTCTCGACAACAAGTGCCGACGTCCGGCACCGGCCGGGATGATATCGCGCAGAAAAGCTGGGGCAGGTTCACGCCGAATATCCCACTCCAGCGGGAGGTTCGCACTGACAGCCGGCGCTTTAACCGTACCCAGTTGAATATACAGATCCACAAGATATTCGGGCTGGTAGTTGATGGTGCACCGGCTTCGCAGACTATCTCTAGGTGAATCGAAGCTGACCACCAGTGCATCGCGCCAACGGCCATCCGAGTGAATTTGGAGCGTGATGGATTCCATACATCTCGGCAAATTGCCGAACCCTCACTGTGCCTTGATCTATATGAGCCCGCAGAGCTTCTGGGGGTGTTGTCGGTACCCCTAGAAGGCGAGGGATAATTTCTCGACCAGCGTCTCATTCAATTCAAGGGCGAGTAAGGCATTTCACCTGAACGGGGATTTTCCCCAATCCTCCGAAAGCCAACTAGGTGCGCCATGACAAATTTTCATGCAGTGCCGCACTCGCAACGCGTTCATTAACGTAAGCATTTTTAAAGGCACGTAACGCTTCAACAGCAGGCGCACTCACGTGCTTTCTCGCGCCACGGCCGGCCAAGATGTACAACACGTCTTTGCTTTCAAAAATACACTTCTCAAAATCACTCTGAAAATCGCTGAGGACGCTGTCGCCTGGCTGGAGTTTGCTCTGGCTATCGTAGACCGCAGATTGGGCATACAAGATGGTTGCTCCAAGCCCTTGTGCTTTCACTTCCCGCTCTTGAGATTCCGGGAGCATGACATCCAACAACAGCCACTGCCGAACGATGCAAAATGGCTTTTCTGTGAAGTTATCAGCGGCCAGTTTGATCAACTCATCGTCGCCAAGCTTTGAACCCCCAAGAGATTGCGCAGGCCCAAAAAGCAAATCGCCTAGCAGGTCTGTATCGGTAACGCTTGTATTCATAATCTCGCTTTAACCTGCTCTTCTCGCGAGTACCAGACCAGAAATCATTTCCCCGATCCCCGTCGATACCTGGATAACCCGAAAGCCTTTTTCGCGCCGCGTTCGCAGATCCCTCAGTGATAAATGCGGTTCATGTAGATGTTGTGGCCGCCCGGCGCCCAACTGACCACTACGTAACGACTGCCAGCCAAGGTTAAAAATAATGAATAACCATCGACGAAGAGGACGTTCGTTATCCTGGACGTCCGCATGCTCGCTCCCTCCCGAAACCGCCCCGTGCTGTCGCCATAGATCGTCCCCACCAATACCGGTGGGCAGTCGACTGCTGCGAACAAGAACGCGGTAACGGGCATACCGAAATCCTTTTCCATTGCCAAAGCGACCACTGCAGGAATGGACGATGCACGCTGTTCCTCAACCATCAAGCAGCACGCCTGCAAGGTCAGCCGGGGTACTTATTTCGTTGTCTACTCCACACATCTTTCAGTCCCCCTTAACTTTTCAACATAGAACTGCGCCAATCCCCATCACAACCCATGGGTATGAGCGCACTCAGGAAAGGTCGATCACAAAGCTGGCATCGAAACCCGTCTGCTCACCTGGATAACCCCGAGGGTTCGAGACCACACGACAGCCATCCAGCGTGATATCAACCGCGCGGTGTGTATGTCCAAAAACCCAAAGATCCGCTTTAACCAGAAGCTCGTGCCAACTGTTTGAGTAAGCAGCACTCAAATGCCCCTCATATTTGTCACCCATCACTTCGGGAACGGGCGCGTGATGCGTCAAGACGACAGTTTTGCCATCGAAGGGCGCATCAAGCTCCTTGGTCAGCCATGCGAATGACGCATGGTTCCGACTGATCAGGTCGGACGGGCGCAAGCGTCGGTAGTTTTCTTCAGTCCGAATGACTCGAAAATCATTCATCCAATCCCATGCAGTTTGGGTGGCTGCAACGATGTTCCCGGTGGACGAAAAATCAGTCCACGCAGTCGCGCAAAGGAACCGTGTTTGATTCCAAATGAAGGTCTCGTTTTCCAAGACGTGGACGTTCGGTAAGGCGGCTTCCTTCATTTTTAGAAGCGTGTGATCGATGTGTCCTTTATAGAATTCGTGATTCCCACAGACGTAAATGACGGGACAAGCGAACGTCTCATTTGCCCACTCCACCCCTCGTCCCTTCAAGTCAATGTCGCCGGCTAAAATCACCAGGTCAAAGCCATTGGATAGGGGCTGATAGGGCGAAAATTCGTTGTGCAGATCTGACAGCACGTGAAGCTTGATCAATGGCCTGATCTCGATTTACAGCTAAATTGAAAGAACGATCACTCAGGCGGAGCCAGATTTTGCGAGCCGTCAACGGCCACATCGAAGCAATTCCGCCATCAATATAAATATATAGATTTGAGTGGCGGATGGCAAACGGGGCATACAACTCTGTTTTAACGGAACGGAAAAATGTCTGTGCGCATAGCATTCGCCGCAGCGCTGAAGGTCTTGCGAAAAAAGCGAGGACTCACGCAGGAAGCATTGAGTGGAAATATCACTCAGTCACATGTGAGCCAAATCGAAAATGGGAAAACCTCGCCCAGCCTTGAAGCCATCATCGAGCTCGCCAGAGTGATGGAGCTCAGCCCTGTCGCGCTCATGGCCGTCGTGTGCGCGGCGCAGGATGAATTAACGGCCGGCGAAGTCTTGGAGCGCGCCAAAAAAGATTTGCAGTTGATCTCTCTACTCAAGGTCGCCATTCCCTTGGAGGCCAAGGCAAAAATGCATCCAGGTGTCGCCGCAGCGGCGAAGGCGCGAGCGGAAGTCCAAGCATTGAAGAAAGCAGGCTACTCGCAAGCTGATATTGCGCGGGAACTAGGGATGGCGGAATCGACGGTACGTCGTCATTGGCATCGTTCAGTTTGAGTATGTCGTACTACTGTAGCTCCCGCGCATGTGCCCCCATCCTCGAACCTTTCTCACCACGAACCGCTGCTATGCTGTGATCTCCATCGAACGGAGTCGAGTTATGGCCGAGCAATATTCCCTTCCCGACGTACTGAGCAAAATGTACGAAAACCAATTGGCGATCGAAGCCGCGCTGATGGAGCTCGTCCTTCTGGAGGAGAAGCGTGGGTCTTCAGAGGCATGCGATAACGCGCGTGGGGCACTTCAAAAAATCGGCGAAAACGCGGGGCATATCAGACAGGGTATCGCCCGGATGGGAGGACTAGCAGGCGCATCTGAGTATTGAACTCTATAGCTGCCTGCTCGGTACTCGAAGCCATGTAGGCATCCTCAAGGATCATCGTGAGGTTGTAATATGAAAAAGCAAATTGCCGAGGCCCTGCTCAGGCTGCTTGCCGAAGCTGCCATGCTCTGTGGTTCTGATCGCTCCCATGCATTGCCTATTTTACGACAAGCCAGCGCCTTGCTGTGGCGGCTTGAACCTTTGGGCCAACCGCTCTCCCCTATGGCACTGGAACGGAAATTAAGCACGCCGATTGAATGTTGGCTGCCCGAGGAGATCAGGGGTGATTACTCAGGCCCGCTACTGACCACCAACATGGCGACGCAGACATGCAACGAAATGATACTGGAGCTCAATGTCAGACAGCTCTGGGAGGTGATCCAAGCGTGCGTCAACCGAGTAAAGCAGGCTTGCCGCCTTCGCTCGGATGGTGAGACGCTTTATCGCAATTTTCGTCTGTTTTTGATCGAGCATGCCGTCATCGAGCCTTCTCAGGCTCGTGATGTTTTCGTACCACTGAACCTGTCGCTTTCCGATTTCTACGAGCCCATTCCACCGCAGCTGCAACACAACGGGCTGATCTACCTCTGCCCCATCTGCCGATGGCCCATGAATGCGCAGCGGCACGAGGTTAACTGCGACTCGGCGTGGTGTCGGGAAAAGAAAAGCGTTTTTCAGCTCAAGGGCACCCAGCTCGTAAATCGCATCAATAACAGCTCACTGAAAGGCGAACCTCCAAAAGACCGCCTGATGCTCAAGCCCGCGCTTTGGAAGTTCACGTTGCAGCCCGGATTGCTGGAATTGGCACTGGCGGAAAAACTCACAGAAAAAGGATTTGAGGCGCTGTTGTGGCCCGACGTCGATCGAACGGATCTGCGTCTCCAGTTGGGCGGCTCGATCCAGGATATTGATGCAAAAGTCTGGGTGTCGCCCCACGAGCTTGCCAAGCACCTCGAACAGATTCCAGACCAGGTATCCCGCTGGATCGTGATACCCGATTACCAAAAGAAAAATATCCCATTGCTCAGAGAGCGGTGCCCTGCGGGTGTACGGGTATTTACCCAGAGCCAATGCGTACGGGAGGCACAAAAACATGCGGCCCCTTTCTGACTACGCCACCACCTTGTTTCTCGCGCTCGCCGCACGCCATGTATCCACCGAACCCATGCTGGCTGATGCCGCTGCGATCATCGCAGGACGTACGCGCAAATGGAGCACCTGGGAGTCACTGCCAGAGTCGCAGCAATCACTGATCGCCCAGGGTTTGCGCCTCAGGCCATCCATGCTCGCGCAGCCCAAGCGATTTATGATGAGTGCCGAGGCCATCATCAAGAGCGAAATGAGCCCATTCGAACTGGTTGATGGCACGAAACTCGGCCTTGAGTTGAATGAGCGCGACAGGTATCGCGTATCCCCCAGCCTGGATGTCGACCAACTGATCCGGGAAAACGTTGAGGCGTTGAAAAATGGGCGCCCGGCCAGCGTCACGGCCCAGCTTCCGGAAACGGGAGACGTGGTGCTCAAGCACATCACCGGCGATCAGATCAGGGTTTTCCAGATCCCTGAGGCCGAACGAGCCGTATTGGCGACGCGCATCCAGCACATCAACATTGCCCCCTCCTCTGCTGTCCCCGAAATAATCTGGGACTACGAGGCGCTTGAACGCCTAGCCCAGCAGCTGGACTTGGAATCCAGCCTTCACAGCCAGCACGCCACGTCCCTGAAGAACATCTGGGGTGAGCAAGCCACGCGTGCGGCCAACTCCGGCAGTTTCTATCGGGTCAATGCTCCAACGGGCACTGGCAAAAGTGTCGTCATGCTCATAATGGCGATTGACGCTGCTCGCCGTGGACACAAAGTCATCATTGCCGTACCGACCTTGGTCGAACTGGCCAACACCGTGCAGGCGCTCAAGCAGTCGGTAGCAGTTACCGCCAAGGATCTAACAGTCGCACCGCTGCATTCCGCGACTCGTATTCACGAAAGAGCAGAAATGCATTTCGCACAACACAGTGTCGACCACCCTTACGATTACGCCTGCCTGCTCAATGCCTACTCGGGCGATCTCAAGACCATAGAGCCTGGCACTGAGCCTTGCTTCAACGTTCAGGTGTCGACGATCAAAAACGATGAGAGCGAATCTTCAAAGCGACTGAAGCATTGCCCTTTCCTATTTCAATGCGGTCAAACCCGAATGCTGTCGCAAGCCATCGAGGCGAACATCGTTGTCATTAACCACCATGCGCTGCTGTCGGGTACCACACGAATCCCCCTATCCGACGCTGATCAATTTCCTGGCCCACGAAGCCTCATAGAAATCCTGCTGCGAACCTCCCCGGTCTTTTTGGTGGATGAGATTGATGCCCTGCTTAAAACGGCCATCGACAGCAGCGTGATTGAGCTCCAGCTAGGTAACCTAGGTGACAACAGCCCGCTACTACGCCTGTTTAATAATGTCGTCAGTCGACCCAAAATTTCGGGGATCGATCGAAGTAGTTTTTTCCGAGTCAACTGGGCGCTGACCTATTGCACGCTCAGCGTCAGTCAGTTGATGAACCTTCAGCAAGAACGCTATTTCGAGTGGCCAATCAAGGAAACCACTTGGCCCGAAGCCAATGACAGCTTCATCATGAGTGCGCTTGGAATCGAACGCGAAACACTGGAGCACCTCTTCAGCAACAATGTAGGAAGCCTGCCGCCCTACCTTGAATCCCTGAGCCGCAACCTCGCCAATTGGCGCACCAACGATGGCGAACATAGGCTTGAAACGCTCGCCACCGAACTCGGTCATCTCATCACTTCACTGTCTGCCGACGGCCAGTTGCCGGTGCCGCTCAAGGAGCACGAGCGTATACGCCTCAAAGCATCGCTCATCCTAAGAGGCACGCTGTTCATCATCGAGACACACCTTCGCAATCTGCAAGTGGAACTCCCGGCTTTCGTCAACGCAGAAATACCCTTTGCGTATGAAGTCCGGCGAAGCATAACCGGCCCCGAGCCGCTGAGCCCCAGTCCGAACGGCCCACTGCAGCGAGCTGTTTTTGGTTTCAAACGCAAAGACAGCAGCGAAGACGAATCGACCCTGAATGTCGTGGCCATGCGAGGCGATCCGCACGGCACCCTTCTCTCACTGCCTGATATGAGCGCGCTGGGTTATGCCGGCGTAAAAAGATTGTTCATTGGTTTCTCCGCCACGGCTTACTTCCCGGGTGCCAGTTCGTTCGACCTGAAGGCACTGGATCTGATCGACGTACCGGATGCCAAAGGCCAAGTCACCTTCAAAGATGTGAATCTGACCACCGTTATATCAGGTGCGGCTTACTTCGAGCGTAAATACCGCGTGACGAAGCTCGCAAAGGAAATCTGGCCATGGGTACAAACACGGCTCGAAAGCCTCAGCCACGATCCCATCACTCAGGACAGAGCTCGACTTCTTCTGGTCACCAACAGCGATTCAGATGCGGAGGCTCTCGCCATGACGCTGGCCTCTATGCCAGGAGGCCCTGGACAGTCAGTGGGCTGGGTACGCGGCCGTCGAAGTGAATACAAACCGTCATCCCTGTCTAGCCAGCACACGCTCATCTATGATGATCTCGCCGAATTTACGACGGGAAAACACAGAGACAAGACCGTGCTGGTCAGCGCGTTGGGGCCTATGGCGCGAGGACACAATATCGTCAATGCGGATGGTCTCTCAGCCATCGGAGGTGTCGTCATTTGTGTTCGCCCTCTGCCCTCCTCGGACAGCCCAAATAACAACCTTGCCCATATCTGCTACGAAACCGCCAATACCGTTTTGCCACGCGTCAGTCCAGGCGAAGTGATGATGCAGGAGCGCAACCTTGCGAACGATCTGTTGCAGCGCATTCGTACCTCACCTCCCGCGTTTAGCCAGCAGCCGCACAACATTCGTCACTACACCATCATGAACATTCTAGTGAGCTTGACTCAGCTCATCGGCCGAGGACGTCGGGGCGGTACACCCGTCACGTGCTACTTTGCAGACGCCGCCTTCCTGGCAGGCCGCACGACATGGCCACAGATGCTCGCCGACAGCGTCGCACGTCTCAAGCACGACGGCGATTGGGCGCAATTTGAACTTCACCACGCCGGCATCGCGACGGCTGTCCAGCAGTACATTATTCAATCGAGAAAGGAAGCACGATGAAGACGCTTGAGCTGCGCACAACCCTGTTCAAATTCGACCCTGCGCAATTGGGCGAAGCGTATCGCGTTCAAGTGGGCACCCATTACCTTGACGCTTGGCAGGCCCTCCAGGGACTGACGCCCAAGCCTCATCCGGGCCTGCCCACAACAGGACTGGAAGAGATGCTCGCGGTGCTGTCCGGCGGGCCCGTCAAAGTGAATTTGTCCCCTCAAAAGTACGGCGGTGTCTCAGCGATTCTTCTGCTAAATCCCATCCCTATAAACAGGATCAATGAGGCACTGCATCTCTGGTCGATGGATGTGCTGAGGATCTGGAACCAACAGCTTGAAGGGTTTGAAGGAAAGCTGGTGGTCACAGGCCTTGTACCGCTACCCGCGAGCGGCCTGGTAGTGCCTGGCGACATATCGTCTTTGGCGTATACCGTGATCCCATGGCTGGTTGGACAGGCACTCATCAAGACTCCCATGCAAGCCAGCCGGCCAATCAAACTGTACCAGTCAGCAGACTCGACGCTTCTTGCTTGGGATGACCCTATCGTCTCAGAGAACGATTTCCGATATGCCAGTGCACTACACGCCATTGAGCCGAAGCTGGTGCTGCTACGTGGGCGGGATGAGCCTTACCTGCAATTGCGAGTGAAGCTGAGTCAGGTCATGCCGAGCTGGGTTGGTAAGAAAAAACATGCCTGGGTCAAAGTAGGCGACCTAATCGTAAAGGCCAAGATCAAAACTCGACGCGTCGATGATCAGTGGAGGACGCTCTACGAACACCCCGTGGAAAAGCTGCTGTCTTTCATGGGTGTCCCAACATTCCCAACCATCAACGAAGGGAATATCCCGATCGACAGCGACGTAAGGCCTATCCCTTCCACGCCGCCTTCCACGCCCTTGATCGCCTCCGGCCCCGGCCCGCAGTTTTTGGATCAGGCCAGCTTCCATCTCCTGCGCAGCCTGCCGGGCACCTCTGCTCTTCTGGCAAAAAAAGCGGTCGCCAGCATGAAGGAAGTCAGATCAGAAGCCACAGGAGAAGTGGTGAACCTGGCAGTGATGGTGCTCGCGGCGAACTCCGAATTGATGTTGCGCTTGCACGCGGCTAGCCAATCGCTGGCGGTGGACAGTCAATTCTTCCGCAAGGTGACGCCACCGTTGATATCGCTGACGCGACTGGATGTTCCAGATGCACAGCGCATGCTCGCTGGCGAGCATGAAAGCCACGTGCTTAAAGAGTGGCTGTTGAGTCATGTGATTCCTGCTGCCAAGCAGCAGGCGACCCAGGTGGCAATCATCGAAACCAGCTCGGCTGCCGCCGCATTGTCACCGGAAAAAGATCCCAAACACTTAATCCGCCGCGTCTTGGCAGAGCATGGGATTGCCACCCAATTCATCATGCACACCGACGCTACCGCTGAGCCAAAGAAAAAGCCGACAGCCAAGGATGCGAGAGACTTCAAGGCCCTCAACGCCCTTATCGAAGCAATCCGCTTGAGCGGGTATCTCCCGGCACCTACCCCGAGAATCAAAGAGATGCCGACGAATACCACGCTGCTTTCTATCATGGTTGATCGGTTTCAGGATAAGGGCTGGTCTACGTTGCTCCCTGTCATCACCCGGGCCACCTTGGGCTCTCGCTCCCCTGAAGTATTTTGGTTTGAGCCTGGGTCTGACTTCGTCGGAAAGTGGTTCGGTTATACCGATGGCCTGACGGCCATCCATGCAACGACTTCGTTACTCACCCCAGACTCGCTGAGGAGACTGGTCACCCAATCACTTCTGGTTCCAACACCCACCGCTGACGGCCCGTTAATTGTTTGCATCGACAGCAATTTGCGCACTTTTTACGGTGGACTCAAGGACAGCCCTGGCCAAGGTCTTCCACCCGTGCCACAAGGCGCTGCGGTTGTCCGGATCCGAGCAGACGAGGATGTCGCGCAAGTCAGCGGCAACCAAACATTCTCTCCCCACGCGGCTCACTACATCGGTACTAAAGTCGGCGTGTTCCAGTCCTGCGAAAGTCCAGACGTTTACTACTTCATTTCACCGTCTAAACAGTTCGGCACCGTTCGATCACAGCGTCACAACACTCGTTACGACGTATCAGATCGCGACCTGCGAGACCCTTGGCAACAACTGGGTGTCACGGAAATCGCCATCATCGACCCAGGCACATTTTCCTCGGTCACCTGCATTGCTGAGCAGGTGGCGTTGCTCTGCCGAAACGCACCTTTCTGGGATGGTCACCTGCGCCTGCCCGGGCTGATGCACTTGGGCGCACAGATCGCAGGAGACCACCCAATCCTGGAAATGCATAGGAAGGCGGAGGCCAACCGCGCTGGGTGAGCGAGCACGTTTTCTAAATTATTGTTGGAAGAAAGCCATGGATGGCGCCATCCATTCCGTGTCGTAGACTCTTAAAGGCTTCCACTACTGCGCGCAGAGCCAATCATGAGCAATCACGAATATTACGATGAAGAAATCGCTTATAAAAACCCTGAAGACATTGGGCAAATGGAGCTCTACTCAGCACTAAACAGCTTGGTGTTCTTCGCGGGCAATATCGACCTCGTTAATCAAGCGTTGAGTCTGACGATTGTGGATGAGTTCATCATGGATCTTGAGCACCAGTATCTTCGGAGTAAATTCAACGAAACGAACACGCCTCACCAATCAGTTTTTCTGTCTGCGCAATCTCAGATGTGGATTTTTTCCGCCTATGAGCTGATGCGCACCTGGCGTGAGAAAATCACCAAACACATCAAAACTGCAGACAATGGTGGACTGTCGCTGAAGCTTGAGGGTCTGGAAAAGCCATGGGATTACTCAAACTACACGATCCAGAAACGCATCGAAGAAGTGACGATGCTCATCGAGGATCCAGAACTCGTTGAAACGATGAGAGTAGACCTTAAGCGCACCAAGATTCTGTTCGTTCAGATGGCGCTGCTGCGGATGTCTCTCGCGAAACATCAGATGAGAAAACGACCCAACGCAGCAGTCCTGATGCCCACAGTGGGTTACATGAATCGGTGGTGTGGGTCTTTGGAGTACCAGATCAATAGCGGTCGGGTCATCATCTGCAACCTCAGTCGTCGAGACCTTGCGGACGCCATCCGAGCAATACCAGAAATGACCGTCCCTTCAGATGAAGACCTAGAATCTTTTGAAGCCGCTATGCGCGGGCCTGACGATGATGAGCTCAAATCTTTGTTTCGAACGTGACGTCACTAGTGGAGACGGATCAGACTTTTATGTCGGGCGAACGGCGGCCGGCCACTCACCGTCGATGACGCGTCTTCCGATGCTAAGGTTTGACCTGCGCTTCGTTCTTCACAGCGACCAGCAAGACTAACCAGGCAGCGCTGGATCGATGGTCGAGTCGCTTTGTCCATCGCCGCTCCCCGGTTGTCATCCTTGTTACCTACCTCTTTCCATGAGTGCGTACGCAGCCCATCCAACCACATAGCTCGGAAAAAATAATGGGACAGAAATATACGTTTGAGCGATCACTACTTCAGCGAGGCTGACATCATCCTCACTGCGGAGAAAGCGACGGTGAGTGCGAAATTGCACTCTACTTGGCCACCTGATTGCATCGTAAGCGATCCACCGTACCCACATTCAAAGCCGCCAGTTGAAGCCTGATGCTGTGCTCTTGATCTCTTTCAGGAGCCCGCAACCATGATGCGTCCCGACGCCAAAGTCGAAAAAGTTTATCTGTACCCCAAACCCGTGGACTTCCGAAAATCCATCGACGGCCTGTCCGCCCTCGTCGAATTGGATATCAAGGTCGCGGTGTTCGATCCCGTGCTTTTCGTTTTTCTGAATCGCCACCGTAATCGAGTAAAAATCCTCTATTGGGAGCGCAACGGCTTTTGCCTTTGGCTCAAGCGC
>NZ_RCZA01000028.1 GCF_006438925.1 Pseudomonas mandelii
CATGACAGCTGGGATGAAAGCCATTCCGGGCTGGGTGGCCCGGCGATGATCATTATCATCATCATCGTCACCTACTTCACGGCCGGTGCAGCCTCCGGTTTCGTGGCTTCTGCCGCAAACGCAGGGGCGGGCAGCGCATTCGCAGCCGGCGCTGCAGCGACCGCAGCGACTGCAACGACCGCAGCGACGCAAGCTGTCGCCGCTGGTTGGGCGAACGCTGCCCTCACCGCCATGCTCACCTCCGCAGCCAGTACGGCCACGGTCAGTACCATCAACAATAAAGGCAATCTTGGCGCGGCCGTCAAAGAAACCTTCAGCGCCGACAGCATGAAAAACTACATTGTTGCCGGGGCCGTGGCGGGTCTTACCACCGGTCTGTTCAACGATTGGACCGGTACCACCACAGAACCCGGTGTCGCGCTGACTGATTCCACCAGTGGGGCTTTGGCTAACACGGGCAAAGTTGTCGTTTCCAACTCCGGCGGGTTGAGCAGCCTGGAAGGTATCGCCCAGTTCACTGCGAACCAGGCACTGCAAAACAGCACCTCTGCGCTGCTCAATAAAGCATTGGGTCGCGACGGCAGCCTTGGTGATGCCTTGCAAAGCAGTCTGGTGAATGCGTTTGCTGCCTATGGCTTCAACCTGGTGGGTGATATCAGTGTGGAGAACGGCCTGCCAAACGGAGGCCTCGCCAAAATTGGCCTGCACGCGGTGATGGGAGGCTTGGCGTCACTTGCTGCGGGCGGAGACTTTAAAACGGGTGCCTTGGCGGCCGGCGTCAACGAAGCCCTGGTCGACGATTTGGCCTCGGTCTATGCCGGGATGCCAAAGGAGGACAGGGATCGACTGTTGCTGATGAACTCGCAACTGATCGGGGTGCTGACGACTGCGGTTCAAGACCCTGATGCCGATACTGACAAGTTGCAAACCGGGGCGTGGGCCGCGCAGAACGGGACACAGTACAACTTCCTGAATCATGATCAATTGGCGGAGGCTGCTAAGGAATTGCGTGCCTGTGGAGATGCAGCCTGCCGCGAGGAGACTCTAACCCGCTATAAAGAGCTGAGCTTTGCTCAGGATTTAGAAGCCGCGGCGGCGTGTTCAGATAGTCAGGCCAGTTGCGCGGACTATTCCAGAGAAGTTGCCAACACCATGGCCAATCTGGACGATGTTTATCAGTTGCTGGGCGATGGTCCGACGAAGGAATGGGACGCCCTACGGCAATCCAACCTCGGGTTCCAGGAGATGCTCGCGACGTTCACTGCTGGGCATACCTCTGGAGCCATCGCTGAAGCGGTGCAGCAAAAATGGGGGCTTTCGGACGAGCAAACCAAGATTGTTGCTGATAATCTGGTATTGGTCGCTGCTGGCGGTGTAGCAGCAGTTGCTGCTAAAAAGGCATTGACTGAAGCATTTGGTGCAAAGGGTACAAAAGGCGCAGGCAATGCAACACTTTATGCTGCTGATGATATTCGCTTCTCGCAGAATACTGTTTCGTTCAACAAAACGGACCGGATTTCTGGTACGAACTACACCTATGACGATTTAGTCCAGAGCATGAAAACCAATGGCTGGAAAGGTGATCCGGTTGATGTGGTGAGAATGCCTGATGGCAAGCTGACTAGTATGGATAACACTCGAATTGCAGCTGCCAGAGAGGCGGGGATCGACGTGAATGCTAGCGTTCGTGGATTTGATGATCCATTGACGCCAGCTATTCAAGAGGCGAGAGGGTGGCAGAGTTTTGATACTTGGGGAGAGGCAATAACTGGTCGTATAAACAAGCAGTCAGGAGGGTTTTCTGCTGCCAATCCTTACGGTTCAACAGAGCCACCACGTATTTCTGGAGGCGGGAAATGATGAAGCCTTTTTTGTATGAACTTCCAATTTTACCAGATGGGTTTCAATTTCCTATCGACTATCTAAATGTGGTTTTGGATGACGAGATAGATATAGCACCTTGGCGATTTTTAACGAAAGATATGGCTCTCTCTCTTTTTTATTATGGCTCTATGCTTTTGAAATTTCCGGGAGCTGTGCTGATTCCATTTGCAATTATTCAAGATGAGTCAGGATTATATAATGATGGCTGGGTAGTTCTGGCTTGTTTTGAAGGAAGCAAGGGGGGCAATTCAGGTGTTCGGATTTATGATTACTCAAGGCCAAAATTAAGTCCTTGGGATAATTTGGCTTACTCTGGTTTCTCTGAATGGTTTAGATCTGCCAAAGAAGAATCTGCTCGTTATAAAGCTGATCGGAGCGGAGGCGAAGGCTATTCCTGATGTATAAAAAAATTGGGGACGTGACCCGTTAACCAAACACCGTTCTCAGCCTGAAAAAAATTGAAGCCCTGCTGGTACATTTGCAGGGCTTCAATTTGTAGCACTACAGGTGTTCCATATCGCTGTCCTACCGATGTTGCAGTGGCTATGTCTTGTGATAAATGCACATGATGGCGAGACCCCGAAAGTAATCCTTGTTGCTGAATTGACTCTAGAAAGCGAGTTGCTGTTCCGTGGTATAAGTACTCGGGTGGCTCTTTCTTAACATACTGGAGGTTTACGCTTCCAGTTGAATGCCCTTGCACGGCGCGAATGTATTGCGCGTCGTTAGAAATAGCAAAGCGTTTTTTATCGCTGCTGCTGACAACAGCCAGGATCAGTTCGCGATCTAGAACACACCCTTCCTTAGCTGCGCCTGCAATTAAGATATCAATTTCCGCCCAGCCTTCCATGTCTAGCTGAAGTCCAATGGACTGCGGTTCATGTCGCAATACATAGCTGAGGAACTTACTGGCTTCGTTGAGCTTTTTGCTGTTCATGGTTACTGTTCTGATTCTGGAGTGAGTAAAAAATCGTTTTGTCTGGTGTTTCAAAATCATCGCATCAAGCAGCGTTAAGGGGCCAGATTTATTTATTTATTTATTTATTTATTGCTTGGTTGGACTGGTAATTAAATGAATCTGAGAATCATCTTGCCGGCCTCCCTCACGGAGGTGACGCAAAACACAAGGTGGGAACTTAGTCTTCTGTTGTGAGGAGGTCGTGATGAAAATCTGTGGCATAGACCTGCGTTCGAACAACAGCGTTGTGGTGGTTATCGCCTCGACCTGAAAGCCGGCAACAACATAGTCAACAAAGCCGGCGGCATCATCGCCGGTCGTGACGTCACGCTCACCGCCACCCGGGGCGACGTGATCAACGAACGCACCGTCACCACCCACGAAAGCAGCAGCGGCTATCGCAGCGAGCGCACCGACTTCGTCGACAACGCTGTCCGGATAGAAGCCGGAAACTCGCTCACCCTCAACGCCGGACGCGATATCAACAACGTTGGCGGCGTGCTGAAAAGCGGTGCCGATACCACGATCACTGCCGGTCGTGACGTCAACCTCACTTCAGCCGAACAGATCGTCAGCGGCGAGCGCGGTCTGCACCGCAATCAGACCATCACCCAATATGGCTCAGACATTGATGTCGGGCAGGACCTGAAGGTCAACGCCGGACGGGATATCACCGCTATCGCCAGCCAGATCGACGCCAAACGCGATGTGAGCATGAGCGCTGTCGGCGACTTGACCCTGGCTTCGGCGGCGGATGAACAGCACTCGTACAGCAAGAGCAAGAAGGTTGCCAGTCAGGAGGATCATGTCAGTCAGGTGTCTACGACGGTCACTGCGGGGGGCAGCATTGCCCTGAATGCAGGCAAGGATTTGACGCTGATCTCAAGCAAGGTCACCGCCGGGGATGAGGCCTACCTGGTGGCGGGTGACAAGCTCGAGCTGCTGGCGGCGCAAGACAGCGACTACTCGCTGTATGACATGAAGAAGAAGGGCTCCTTCGGCGCGAAGAAAACCCAGCGCGACGAAGTGACCGATGTGAAATACATCGGCAGTGAAATCACCACCGGGGGCAACTGTCACGAAGACGCTCCCTGATGGACGAATTCGTTATTACACACAGGAAGTACCTGCTCGAACTGAAGGCACTACTCGTGGCGCATCGTTTGCCACGGAATACAATCCTGCGACTGGCTCCACTAGGCAATGGATGGAAAGCTATGATCATTCAGGAAATGTCATTCGGGTTCACCCTAAAAGCATTAATGGGCAGCCAGTTAGCGCGCAGCACTATCCTCCTACAGGTGCAGAGTTGGGGAGCTGGAAATAATGTATTCACAAGCTGATCTGGCTATGGAGCTAGAAAGAACACTGGTTAGGGGGTTCGATGTCGCCAGGGTTTCTAAAGTGGCGTTCGAAATTTATCAGGAGCATGGTCTAGAAATTACGGCATCTATGGATCGTGCACTGCTCACACTGATGGCAATGGAAGAGGGTGAGGAGTTCGAGTTAACTGAGTCTGAGTTTTTTGCTCTGATCTCAGAGATTAAAGCTATGTAGATGGTGCAAAAGGACTAGAAATTACGCCGGGTAAGTTTGATTATCTGTTTGGCCGCGTGGCGATTCATAGGGCGTTTGCCTGGTGGCAGTCAGGCAACCGGCCGCAACCTACAGAACACCACGCAACCTTGCTCGCGATAGCGGTGTATCAGTTGATATCGATGTTGAATGTTAGTCAGTCATCGCGAGCAGGCTCGCTCCCACAGGGGATTTGTGGTGTTCATGGGGACTGTGTCCAGCCCGGACCAATCCCCCGATGGCTGTGCCTCGAACCCTGAGGGTCTACTCTCCATGGCAGCAACTGGCCGCTGCCTTGTCCTCATACCGGTCGTGATGCCTCACCCACTCCATGATTTCCTCTTCATTGCGGCCCTTAGGCGTGAGGTCGAGGTAGTTATAGGCCCCGACCAACATGTCCAGGCCTCGGGCATAGGTGGAATAGGTGTGGAAAATCTCGCCGGCTTCGTTTCGATAAAACACGCTGAGGCCAGGAAGTTCTTCTTCGGCGCCGTCAGATTTTTCGTAGTTGTAGGTGGCTTTTCCGGCGGTGACGTCTTCTGCTCGGGCCGAAACGCCAAAGTCGTAATTGAAGTCACTACCTTCTGACGATACCCAATCAAACTTCCAGCCCATACGCCGTTTGAACCCCTGGAATTCGGCACACGGCGCGTGGGAAACCGCCAACACGGCCACGTCATGATGGGCCAGGTGCTGGTTGGCGCCGTCAATGTGATCGGACAGGAACGAGCAGCCGGAGCAACCTTCGTCCCAGCCTTTGCCAAACATGAAGTGGTAGATGACCAACTGGCTACGGCCGCCGAACAGGTCCGCCAGTTTCAGTTCGCCGTTCGGGCCCTGGAAACGGTAGTCCTTGTCGATTTTCACCCAGGGCAGGGCGCGGCGTTCGGCGCTGAGTTTGTCTCGCTCTTTGGTGAAGGCTTTTTCGTGGGCCAGGTGTTGCTTGCGGGCGGCGAGCCATTCTTCTCGGGAGACGACGGGATGATTCTGAATGTTCATTGGGATTCTCCTGCGGGGGGCTGGGAGGTGACTTACACAGCCTAGTCGTTTGGCCTACGGCCAATTCGACATACCGCCGGTCGGTGCTGTTCAAAACCTCGGCTGAACGGCTACGAACCTCACCGGTCACAACCTATGAAGGCCATTTCACTCGCGGGTACTGGAGGTTGATCAGGATGACGACTTATAACTGGGATTTGATTGAACGCTTGCTGCACGAGGTGCAGAACGGTGCAAGTAGCTTCACGCCACGGCCCTATGCCGAACAGTATGCAGCGGAGAAAGCGGCGGAGGGCGAGACTATTGAGAACCTGGATCACCTGAAAGCGGTGGCCGGTGAGTATGAAAAGTTACTGTTGGCGCGTGGTTATATTGAGCCTCGGCCTGAGGAACAGGGTGGCACCGGATCGAACTACATTTTGACGCCTCGGGGCTCGAGTTTATTGAGCTTGATCGACAGCAGTATTCCGGGGAATGACCATCCGCGGCAGGTGTTGGATGAGCAGGAAGATGCGCTGGATGAGGTGACGTTTGATGAGGTGGCGTCGAAGGCGCAGATTGCCTGAAAACGCGCAAATCCAGTGTGGGAGCGGGCTTGCTCGCGAAAGCGGTGTGACAGTTAACTTATCGTTGCCTGACACACTGCATTCGCGAGCAAGCCCGCTCCCACATTGGATTTGCGTAGTACTTAGCTCTGTTTTGCGGCCTTCAGGCACTTCAAATCGTTGAAGTCTTTGCGCACCCCTTCGATCTTCTTCAGCAACCGCTGCCGCTGTTCCGGTGTGCTTTCGGCCATCAGATCTACAAAAAGTCCCCGGGCCTGAGCTTCGGTGTTGGCGTAGGCCTGGCGATAGTCAGACGTCCACAAACTCTCGCGATTGACCAGAAGCGTCTCGATTCTCTGTGGGAATTCTGGACTCTGGCGCTGCGCAACCGCTGCACTGAACTCCTTCTGCCAATGGACGCGGTTGGCGATCCATTGCGTGTTCTGGTCACCCAAGGCGTTTGACCACGCGACAACACGCAGCTGCTGGGTTGCGCTGAGCGGGCCGAGCCAATCATTCAGACGTTTTTCCATACGCTGGCTGCGTGCCTTGATCTGTTGATCAAGAGACGGTTTGAGGTATTGCTCCTGGCGTTTGCGCTGGTCCTTGGCAAAGGCCTCATTCATCTCCGCGACTTGCTGGTCATTCAGTCCCCGTAACAGCTCAATGGCCGATGGGGTGATTTCCCGCGCGGTCTGGGCGATGGCCTGTTTGGCTTCCTGGGTGCGGGCTTGCAGCGCAGCGTCTGTGACCTGGTTGGTCTCGACCATGACTTGCAAGCGGTCCAGCCAGTCGAGGTAGCCCGGCAATTGCGTGGTGCAGTGCCAGCTCAGGTGTTCCTTGAGGCGCTCGTTGAACCAGCCTTTCTGCTCGCCGTTCATGTCCAGGTAGTCGCTGAGCGTCCACGGAATGATCACGTCGAGGTTGCGATAGGCCAGGCCCACGCGGCTGCACGCACCGAGGGCGAGACTGAGGGTGATAACGACGACGAGACACTTCAACCAGCGCGACATGGGCGAATCCTTTGCGAAGGCCTGGCTTTTTTAATGGGCTTCTTTATGTGAACGCAGGATGAGCCTCGCAGTTCAGCCGATCAGTAAAAGGCGCGTTCGGCCTTGAGGGTGAGTAGCCCATCGCATTGGCTGTTGTGCCCGGAATAGGCGGAGCAGCTGTTGCCGCTCAAACTGGAATCACTGTAGATCAGGTCCAGATCGACGCCCATGAACGGGCGGGAAAGTTGCACGGACCAGTCGGTGAAACTGCCTACATACCCACCGTCGACGGACACTGGCGTGTTGAGCTGGTGGGTGGTGTATTTCATGCTGATCCCGATGCCGAACGGCTGATTGCCGCCCAGGTCGGCGAACACGGTGCTGTTTTGCTTGTCCGGGTCGTTGCTGAAGGCTGCGCCGAAACGGCTGCCCAGAAAGGTCAGGCCACCGAAAAGCTCTTGGCTGTCGAGGGTGTCCACTTTCGGATAGCTGTAACGGATCATGCCGACTTCGTACCCGAGGGTACTATCGAAAGGCTGTTTAAAGCCCATGTAGGAGTCGACTTCAAGGTTGGCCCCTGGCGTTAAACCCATGCTCGGTGCCCATTGGCCCACGTAAAAACCGCTGTCGTGACTCAGGTCGAGCCCACCGTGGAACGAGCCGGTGCTGGAAGGTTTGACCAGTCCCTGGGCCATGCTGCGGCTGGGGGTAGTGCCAAGTTTGAGATCGAAGTCGCCCAGTTCACGCTGAAAGATTTGCGCATTGGCGACCGAGCACGACAGCAGGGTGCCGAGCAATAAATAGGAGGGTTTGAGCATGCGTCACTCCATGACAGCGAGGTGCAGGCACTAAAAACCTACTGGAACGCTTGATCTAGACGTGTGCAAGCATACCGGCGAATGCTCGGCATTGAGGGCCGTTCGTCGATTTTTGAAATATTGGTTTGTTTGCAGGGGTGTTGCGAGGAGGGTTCCAGTCCAAGCGCTTCGAAGCTCAAAGCGCTTAGGGACCAGGTGACGCGACGGATCTTGGTGAAGTTACTTCTTGCCCAGGGTGATCTGCTTGGACGGGCCGAACGTCTGGCCGCTGACGCCTTTGGCAATTTGCTGGATCTCTCCGCCGGACTTGAGGAACGCAGCAATCTGGTTGTTGATCGATTCGCTGGTTTCAACGGCTGGAGCTGGCTTTGCTTTGCTGTTGGATGCTTTTACACGCATGGCGGCCATTAACCTATAGAAAATTAACTTGGCCAGGCATCGTACAGGAAATACTTGACAATTGCTTGGTAAATATCCCCCCGAAATACACGGGGCAGATGAAGAGTTAATCACAAGTTATTATTCTGAATAGGCCTCTAAGCTGCTGTTTTAACTAAGAACGATCGTGAGAAATTACAGTTTTTCGCTTGGTGGGCAGGTGCGAAAATCGCCAGAACGGCCTGACGAGCGGCCAGGCGCGTGCGGTAAAACCCAGGAAAATTAAGCCCTTCAGAGGATTTTCTTGCGCCACCGGGCTGGCCAGCGAACGCAACCCGCAAAACCGGGTAGAATGCCGCCCACGCAATGAGGGTATTGGAAATGGCTTTAGTCGGGCGCTACAACAGTTTGCAAGTGGTTAAACACACTAACTTCGGTTTATATCTGGACGGTGGCGCGGATGGCGAAATCCTCCTGCCTAATCGTTATATTCCCAAAGATATTCCCAGCGAAGATGAAGACTGGCTCAACGTTTTTATTTATCTGGACAGCGATGACAAACTCATCGCAACTACCGAAAAGCCGAAAGTTCAGGTCGGTGAGTTCGCCAGTTTAAAAGTCGTTGAAGTCAACAGCATCGGTGTTTTCCTGGATTGGGGTTTGCCGAAGGATCTGTTGCTGCCGTACTCCGAAGAAAAGCGTCAGATGACCGCCGGCGAGTATGTCGTGGTGCACGTCTACCTCGACAAGCACACCCGCCGCATCACCGCGACGGCGCGTCTGGACCGCTACCTCGACAAGACCCCGGCCAACTACACCCCCGGCCAGGAAGTTGATTTGCTGGTTGCCGAAGCCACCGATATGGGCTTCAAGGCAATCATCAACAACAAGCACTGGGGCCTGATTCACAAGAACGAAATCTTCAAGTTCATGCGCGCCGGTAAAGAAGAGAAGGGCTTTATCAAAGAAGTCCGCGCCGACGGCAAGATCAGCCTGAGCCTGCAACCGGTCGGCGAAGAAGCCGCCACCAGCCTGAACTCGAAGATTCTCGCCAAGTTGCGCGACAACAATGGCAGCCTGCCGGTCAGCGACAAGAGCGACCCGACGGTGATCAGCAGTATGTTTGGCGTGAGCAAGGGCAACTTCAAAAAGGCCATTGGTGCGTTGTACAAGAACGGCCAGATCGTCATTCATGCCGATCGCATTGAGCTGAGCTGACCGTAATACCAGTCAAGCTCTTGTAGCAGCTGTCGAGCCCCGGCGAGGCTGCGTTCGGCTGCGAAGCAGTCGTAAATCCTGTACACGCGGACTTTCTGAAACACCGCATCGTCTGAATTTACGACTGCTTCGCAGCCGAACGCAGCCTCGCCGGGGCTCGACAGCTGCTACAGAACCGGACGCAGCGTCGCTGGGGCTCGACAGCTGCTACAGGGGGGCGTTTTGCCCTATGCCGGGCTTTGTTTTTTTCTGCCGAGTTTCTGCCATGGATTGTGTTGTCGAGGTGTTCCGGTGAGTGCCACCCGGCGCAGCGCCGATGGGTTTGCCCTGCAAGTGATGATTGGGTTGTGCCTGATCTGGGGTATTCAGCAAGTGATGATCAAGTGGGCGGCGCCAGACATCGCGCCGGTCATGCAGGCCGCCGGGCGCTCGGGTATTTCCGCGTTACTCGTAGGATTGTTGATCTTCTGGAAGGGCGGCTGGGATCAAGTGGGCAATACTTGGCGCGGTGGACTACTGGCTGGCGCGCTTTTTGGCCTGGAGTTCTTCTTCATTTCCGAAGGCCTGCAACTGACCACGGCCGCGCACATGTCGGTGTTCCTTTACACCGCGCCGATCTTCACCGCATTGGGCGTTCATTGGCTGTTACCGAGTGAGCGTTTAAGGCCGGTCCAGTGGCTGGGGATTTTCCTCGCCTTCGTCGGGATCGCCATCGCCTTTGCCGGTGGGGTGTCCTGGGACAATCTCGATCACCGTATGTTGATGGGCGATGCGCTGGGCGTACTGGCCGGCGCGTCCTGGGGCGCAACCACGGTGGTGGTGCGCGCCTCTCGCCTGTCGGAAGCGCCGGTGACCCTGACGCTGTTCTATCAATTGATTGTCGGTTTCGTTGGCCTGTTGCTGATCGCGATCCTCAGCGGCCAGGTCACCCACGTCAGCCTGACCACCGTAGCGGTGGCCAGTGTGTTGTTCCAGGGATTGGTGGTCTCGTTCTTCAGTTACCTGACCTGGTTCTGGCTGTTGCGCCGTTATCTGGCGGCAAACCTGGCGGTGTTTTCGTTCATGACGCCGCTGTTTGGCGTCACGTTCGGCGTGGTGCTGCTGGGCGAAGCGCTGAGCTTCAACTTCGTTGTCGGCGCGGTGCTGGTGTTGTTGGGCATCACCTTTGTCAGCGCCGAGCAGTGGGTGCGCCGTCGCTTGCGCAAAGCCCTTGGGCAGAGCTGACCGGGCGCAATAACAGACCGCCAGCGACAATCAAACCGCTGCCGGCGAACACCAGTGCGAGTTGCAAACCACCGCTGAAGTGGCTGCTCAACGCGGCCAGCAACGGCCCGCTGAGCTGGCCCACGGCAAAGCACGCCGTCAGCAGCCCGGCGTTGCGCTGGGTGGCGTGGGGCGCCAGTTCCCGGGAACGTTGCATTACCAGCTGCATGCAGGCCAGGAACGGCGTGCCGCAAAGGATCACGCCCAAGGCCAGGCCTGGGCCGCTGCCCAACAAGCAAGCGAAAACCCCAGCCGCTTGCAGCCACAATGTCGCCATCAGCCAATAGCGAGTGCTCTGCGGGTGTTGTCGACGCAGACTCACCAGCACCACCCCGATGGCCGAAGCAAGACCGAAGCAAGGCCAGAACAGATCGGCCTGCCATTGACCATGGAACTGCGCGTTGGCCATTTGCGAGAGGAAAGTGGCCGGAATGATGTAGCCCAAACCGTACAATCCATAGACCACACCTAAACGGCCGATGCCATGATTTCCCGAACCAGCGACGCTGGGAGCGGCGGCCACGGTTGTAGCCGGTTGCGGCAGGAAGGGCAGAATCCCCAACAACATCGCCAGCCCGACGCCGGCATACACCAGCCACAAGGCAGCAGAAGTCTGCCCCAGCAGGTTCGAGCCCAAGGCCAGCAAGCCCGTCAGAAAAATCCCCAAACCCGGTCCGGCAAATACCAGGGCGCCGAGCCGTGGACGACCGGCCGCCGCGGCCAACGGCTGGCTCAACGCGGTGATCATCACCAGCACCCAGGCGCTGGCCACGCCGGTGCCGAACCGCAGCACCAGATGGGACCAAAACCCGTTGGCCCAGAACGAGGCCAATGTCAGCAATACACAGAGCCACAAACCGCCGAGCAAACGCCGGCGCACTTGCTCGGGGCGGCGAGAGAACATCGCGTCCACCGCACCGACGAAGTAGCCGAGGTAGTTGGCCGCGGCAATCAGACCGGCGGCGGTCAGGTCAATTTGGCCTTCACTGAGCAGGTGCGGCAACTGAGGCGTGAGGGCGAAACGCCCGATGCCCATGGCCATCATCAGGGCGATGAAACTGGCGAGTAAGCGAATCAGAGGGGACATGGTCTGAATTCCGGCAGAGGATCAATGACCGTCAGGCTAGGACTGATTGACTTTCTTTTAAAATGAATAATAGTGAGTAACTTGTTCTGATTTGGAGAATGGCGTGGAATTCAGCCAATTGCGGATATTCCAGGCGGTCGCGGAGGAGGGTTCCATCACCCGCGCTGCTGAACGCCTGCACCGGGTGCCATCGAACCTGTCGACCCGGCTTAAACAGCTGGAAGAGCAACTCGGCGTAGAACTGTTCGTGCGTGAGCGTCAGCGTTTGCAGTTGTCGCCTGCAGGAAAAGTCCTGCTGGACTACACCGCCAAGCTGTTCAATCTGCGCGACGAAGCCCAAGCGGCGGTGCAGGGCGGGCAACCGGCCGGGGACTTCGTGCTCGGCACCATGTACAGCACGGCGGCGATTCATCTGCCAGGATTGTTGGCGCGTTATCACCGCACTTACCCGGCAGTGAACCTGCAAGTGCAGTCCGGGCCAAGCGGCGAATTACTTGAAGGTTTACTCACCGGTCGCCTCGATGCGGCGTTGGTGGACGGTCCGCTGGAACTGGCCGGGCTGGACGGCGTGCCGTTGTGCGACGAACGGCTGGTGCTGATCAGCGAGGCCGATCACCCGCCGATTCTCAGCGCGCTGGATGTGGAAGGGCGGTCGGTGTTCACCTTTCGGCAGGGTTGTTCCTACCGGATGCGCCTGGAAGCCTGGTTTGCCCATTACCATGCGGCGATGGGCCGGGCGATGGAAATCGAGTCTTATCCGGGGATGCTTGCCTGTGTGATCGCCGGCTCTGGCGTGGCGCTGATGTCAGAGTCGATGCTCGCCAGCCTGCCGGGCCGCGAAAGCGTGGCGGTGCATCCGTTGGTCGAGCCATTTGCCAGTGCCACCACGTGGCTGATGTGGCGCAAAGGCATGGTCGGGGCGAACTTGAATGCCTGGCTTGAGCAGCAACAATTGCTCTATCCGTCGGCGCCGAGTCAGGCTCGGGCGATGGCTTGAACTATCGGTCAGGTATTTTGATCAATTCAGTAACAGATCATTGCGACTTTGGGCGAGCATTACGTAGGACTTCGGACTATTATCAGTGCGAAGTGGCTACAGAATTTTGGCCACTCGGCACTACCCTGAAGGGGGCACCATGAAAGAGAAAATCCAAAACTGGCTGCACGACTTGGGTGTTGCACTCGGTTTGATCGAACCACCGATGCAACCTGTGCCTATTCGCACTGACGACGAACAACGCCGGCGCCAACAGCGACGCCGGTAACGCGTCAGGGCCTAAAAGATCGCAGCCTTCGGCAGCTCCTACAGTGAGCAGCGCCAATGCTGCGATTGACCGTCTACCTGTGGAGCGGCCGAAGGCTGCGATCTTGCTTGGCGGTCTACGGGTCAATGCCTTCCGATCTCCATCAAAAACCGACTCAAGTCATTCGCCGTCCTGGCGGTCTTGAGCATCTGATCTTCCTCCGCCGTAAACGCCGTCAAACCCAGCTCATCTTCCAGATGGAAGATCAGCTCTTCGATATCTTCTTTATCCAGTCCCAATTGAGCGAGGCTCGCGTTGTCGTCGAAGTCATCCTGAGCCTCCAGCAGGCGGCGGATGAAGCGATGCACGGCAGCACGAACGGCAGCTCTTTTCATGGTGGTTCTTCGAGGGCGTTATTGTTGTTGTCCCCGGGCCTGAGTACAGCAGGCTTCAGGCGTGCAAGCGCTGCCACTCGTCAATCATCGTGCGCAAATGCTCGCCGGAAAAACTCCCGAAATGCCCGCCATGCACTGTGCGGATCGGCAACTCGCGCAAACGCTGCAGGCTGCGGGCGTAGTCGTCCAGGTTGGAGTGGTAGGCGTCTTCGATCAGCGGCCCGTCGTAGATGATGTCGCCACTGAACAGGGTCTCGGTCGCCGCTTCGTACAGGCTGATGCCGCCCGGTGAATGCCCCGGCGTGTGCAGCACTTGCAGCGTGCGGTTGCCCAGATCCAGCACGTCACCTTCTTCGATCAAACCTGTGGCTGGTGCGGCTTTGACCCGATACTCGGCGTAGCATAACGGGCAGTCGGGATGCGCTTCGAACATCTCGTCGCCGACAAACGCCGTGCTCAGTGTGTTTTCGCCGTCCGGTGACGCGAGGATCTGCGCTTCAGCCGGATGCACCAGTCGTTCAGGAAATTCGTGATGGCCGGCGATGTGGTCGAAATGGCAATGGCTGGCCACGGCGACCAGCGGCCGCTCGGTGATCCACGGCAGTTGCTCGCGCAGGCTGACCAGCCCGGAACCGCTGTCGAGCAGCAAGTCTTTGTCGCGGCCCTGGATGTGCCAGAGGTTGCAGCGATAGAAGGGGCGGATATAAGGCTCGTGAATCAATCGGATGCCGTCACTGAGCTGTTTCACTTCGAACCACTGATCGCGAGAAACAATCTTCATCAAAGGTTTTCTCCAGACGAAAAAAAACGGGTGTGGCAACCGACGCCACACCCGTCGAAGAAAGCATCAAGTCGTTATGTTCAGCTTAGGCGGCGTTGGCCACCATTACCGGGCGACGGGACATCAGGCTGACCAGCACGAAGCTCACCAGACCAACGCCGAGGCTGTAGTAGATCGGGGTGTTGGCATCCAGACCGTCTTTGAACATGAACACCAACGCCGTGGCGAAGCCCATGCCCATGCTGGCGATAGCACCCGCTGTGTTTGCACGTTTCCAGAAAATCGCACCGATCAGCGGGATCAGCATGCCGCCCACCAGCAGGTTGTACGCCAGGGTCAGGGCACTGATCACGTCATTCACGACCAGAGCGATGCCAAGTACCACGATGCCGGTCAGCAGGGTGAACAGGCGGTTCATGCCCAGGCTCGACTGTTTACCACCGCGCAGTTTCGGCAGCAGGTCTTCGGTCAGGGTGGTGGCAGCGGCGAGCAGGCCGGCACTGGCGGTGGACATCATGGCCGCCAGGGCAGCGGCGATCACCAGGCCACGGATACCGTCCGGCAGGGACAGTTTGACGATGGCGGCGAAGGCGTTGTTGACGTTGTCCAGGTCCGGGATCAGCACATGAGCGGCCATGCCGATCAGGGCGCAGGCCAGTCCGTAAAGGATGCAGTAGAAGCCTGCGAATGTACCGGCGACCTGAGCCACTTTGGCGCTCTTGACGGTGAACACACGCTGCCAGATGTCCTGGCCGATCAGGATCCCGAAGAAGTAGATCATGAAGTAGGTGATGATGGTGTCCCAGCCAATTGTGGTGAAGCTGAAGGCGCTCGCCGGCAGTTTCAGCACCAACTCATCCCAGCCGCCGACGCGGTACAGGCAGATTGGCAACAGGATGAACATCAGGCCAACGGTCTTGATCACGAACTGGACGATGTCGGTCAGGGTCAGGGACCACATGCCGCCGATCGCCGAGTAAATCACCACCACGCCACCGCCGAGCAATACCGACAGCCAGAACGGCAGGCCGAACAGCACTTGCAGCACAGTGCCAATGGCCAGGATCGAGACCACGCCGATCATCAGCGCGTAGGCCAGCATGATCACTGCGCTCGCGGAGCGGGCCATCGGGTTGTAGCGTTTTTCCAATACCTGGGTAACGGTGTAGATCTTCAGTTTCAGCAGCGGTTTGGCGAGAAACAGGTTCAGTGCCACGATCCCGCAACCGAGGGCCGCGCAGAGCCAGAAACCGGAGATGCCATGGACGTAGCCCAGGCGCACGGTGCCGACGGTGGACGCGCCGCCCAGGACGGTGGCGGCCATGGTGCCCATGTACAGGCTCGGGCCGAGGTTACGACCGGCGACCAAAAAGTCTTCGTTGGTCTTGGCCTTGCGCATGCCGTAGTAGCCGAGTATCAGCATCGCGGCGGCGTAGATGAGTACGACGAATAAATCCAATGCCATGATGGCGTGTCTCCGATTGTCTTTTTTATGGTGAAACAAAAATATTTCTGTGGGGCATCCTTCTGTGGGAGTGAGCCTGCTCGCGATAGCGGTCTTGCAGTCACATCAATGTTGGATGTGCCGCCGTCATCGCCGGCAAGCCGGTCTCGCTCCCACAAGGGAAAGGTTGTCAGGCGGGCTGACGTAGTTCAGGTTTTGCCATGGTGCTTGCACCCTTGCTGCGTGCATCGTTTGGACCGAACACCGCGGCCGATTCCGGGAACAGGCTCAACAGCGCCAGGTACACCAGCGACGCCAGGCCAAGGGTGACCGGCAAGCTGATGTCGATGCCGCCGGCCAGTTCACCGAGCGGACCAACGAACTGCCCAGGCAGGTTCACAAAGCACAAGCCCACCGCAGCACTCGGGATCCAGGCACCCAGCCCACGCCAGTTCCAGCCATGCGTGAACCAGTAGCGGCCACCTTTTTCGCCGCGGGTGAACACTTGCAGGTCATCCGGGCAGTAGAAGCCACGGCGCACCAGCAGGCCGATGATCATGATCACCATCCACGGAGTGGTGCAGGTGATGATCAGCACGGCGAAGGTCGACACGCTCTGCACCAGGTTCGCTGCAAAACGGCCGATGAAGATGAAGGCAATCGACATCACACCGATCAGCAGTGTGGCCTTGACCCGCGACAGCACGCGAGGGAACACGCTGGACATGTCCAGCCCGGTGCCATAGAGCGAGGTGGTGCCGGTGGACATGCCGCCGATCACCGCAATCAGGCACACCGGCAGGAAGAACCAGCTCGGCGAGACAGCCAGCAGACCGCCGACGTAGTTATTGGCGGCGATGTAGTCCGGTGCCTTGATCGCTACGATGGTGGCGGTGGCGAGGCCGAACAGGAACGGGATGAAGGTTGCAATCTGCGAGATCACCACCGCCGCCATGATCCGGCGCTTGGAGGTATCACGCGGGATGTAACGCGACCAGTCACCGAGGAACGCGCCGAAGGAAATCGGGTTGCTCATGGCCACCAGCGCAGCACCGATAAAGGCTGCCCAGAAACCCGGTTGGCCCATGCTGACGGTGCCGGCGTAGTTCACATCGAACGGACCGATGAAGGCGAAGATGCCCAGCAGGAACAACAGACTGGCACTCCATACCGCGATCTTGTTGACCCACAGCAGGAAGCGGAAGCCATAGATGCAGACTGTCAGTACCAGGATCGCGAACAGACCGTAGGCCAGGCCCAGGGTCAGGTCAGTTTCCGGAAGACCGATCAGGCGTTTGGCGCCACCGATCAGCGCATCACCCGAACTCCACACCGAGAGCGAGAAGAAGGCGATGGCGGTCAACAGCGACAGAAACGAACCGACGATCCGCCCGTGCACGCCGAAGTGCGCACCGGAAGACACGGCGTTGTTGGTGCCATTGATCGGACCGAACAGGCCCATTGGCGCGAGGATCAGCGAGCCCAGCAACACGCCCAGCACAATCGCCCAGACGCCCGCCTGAAAAGACAGGCCGAACAGTACCGGGAAACTGCCGAGCACGGCGGTGGCAAAAGTGTTGGAACCACCGAAGATCATCCGGAACAAATCCGTCGGGCCTGCGGTGCGTTCACTGTCCGGGATCTGTTCGACCCCGTAGGTTTCAATGTGCGTAAGGCTTTGGTCTTTGTTGTTGTTATTCATGATCAGCTCCGATCATAAAGGCGCGCTCATCGTGTGTGAGCGTCACCTGTTTGGCTAAGGGGTTGGCAGCCCTTCCGGCATCGCGGACAAATGTTCGTGGCAGGCCAGCCATAGGCCTTGTTGTTGTCGGCGAAACACAATCGTCTCGCGCTCCTGGCTGAAGTGTTGCTCCCCTTGCATGCGCAGCTCGGTGGCCACGTCATGGATGAAAATCGCCACGTCACCCTGCAGGCTGACGAAGGCGTTGCTTGAAGTACACGAAAGCACTTCGAAGCCATCCTCCGAGCGCCAGGTGTCCCACAACGCCTGATAGGCATCGCGCGACAGCAGGGGCTGTTCGAGGGTGTAGAACACGAAGCTGGCGTCGGCGCTGAAGGCGCCGAAGTAAGCTTCGCGATCATTACGGGCAAAGGCGGTTACCAGATCGGCAGCGGCCTTGAGTACCTGATCACGTTCGTTCACGACCAATCCTCAGCGGTGGACCACGCCAGGCAGTACGCAGAGCATTTCGTACAGCAGGTTGGCGGCCAGCAGTGAGGTGTTGCCGGTGGTGTCGTAAGCGGGCGAGACTTCTACCAGATCGCAACCGACCAGGTCGAGGCCTTGGCAGCCGCGAACGATTTCAATTGCCTGAATGGTCGTGAGACCTCCGATTTCCGGGGTGCCGGTACCTGGCGCCCAGGCAGGGTCGATGCCGTCGATGTCGAAAGTCAGGTACACCGGACCGCCGCCGACTTTCTCGCGAACTTCAGCCATCAACGGGGCCAGGGATTTGTGCCAGCACTCTTCGGCCTGAACCACGCGGAAGCCTTGATTGCGGCTCCAGTTGAAGTCGTCAGCGGTGTAGCCCTGAGCGCGCAGACCAATTTGCACGACACGGTCGTTGTCCAGAAGGCCTTCTTCAACGGCGCGACGGAAGGTGGTGCCGTGGGCGATTTTCTCGCCGAACATGTGATCGTTCACATCGGCGTGAGCGTCGATGTGCACCAGGCCGACCTTGCCGTGCTTCTTATGGATCGCACGCAGGATGGGCAGGGTGATAGTGTGGTCGCCGCCGAGGGTCAGGGGGATCACATTGTGTTCGAGGATTTTGTGGTAGGACTCTTCGATGATCCGTACCGCGTCCAGCAGGTTGAACGTGTTGATCGCCACGTCACCGATGTCGGCAACCGACAGCGAGTCGAACGGTGCAGCGCCGGTGGCCATGTTGTACGGGCGGATCATCACCGATTCAGCGCGGATTTCGCGAGGTCCGAAACGGGTGCCTGGGCGCAGGGACGTGCCGATGTCCAGCGGGACGCCAACGAAGGCAGCATCGAGACCGGCAGCGGTTGGCAAATGGGGAAGGCGCATCATGGTGGCGATGCCGCCGAAGCGCGGCATTTCATTGCCGCCCAGTGGTTGGTGAAGAATCTTGTCCACGGGTAAGGCCTCATCGTCGTTGTTTTATTTATGTCGGTTGCGCAGGTCGGGGAGACGCAGGCACCGCTGTGGGGGCAATTCTGCGAAATGTAGTGGCCGGGAAGAATCGCTATGGGCAAATACTTAGTTCAGATTTTTCTAAACTAATGGCTGGAGGGGGATTAGACTTTGCGGCATTGAGATTTGTGCTCGCCTCAAGAACGACCCCTCACCCTAACCCTCTCCCCAGGGGGGAGAGGGGACGACCGAGGTGTTCTCGGGAATTACATCGACCTGAAATATCGAGTCAAACTCAGGATTTGAAAGCCATGGAGATCGGCTCCCTTTCCCCTTCTCCCCAGGGGGGAGAGGGGACGACCGAGGTGTTCTCGGGAATTACATCGACCTGAAATATCGAGTCAAACTCAGGATTTGAAAGCCATGGAGATCGGCTCCCTTTCCCCTTCTCCCCAGGGGGGAGAGGGGACTGACCGAGGTGTTCTCGGGAATTACATCGACCTGAAATATCGAGTCAAACTCAGGACTTGAAAGCCATGGAGATCGGCTCCCTTTCCCCTTCTCCCCAGGGGGGAGAGGGGACTGACCGAGGTATTCTCGGGAATTACATCGACCTGAAATATCGAGTCAAACTCAGGATTTGAAAGCCATGGAGATCGGCTCCCTTTCCCCTTCTCCCCAGGGGGGAGAGGGGACTGATCGAGGTGTTCTCGGGAATTACATCGACCTGAGATATCGAGTCAAACTCAGGACTTGAAAGCCATGGAGATCGGCTCCCTTTCCCCTTCTCCCCAGGGGGAGAGGGGACTGATCGAGGTGCTCTCGGGAATTACATCGACCTGAAATATCGAGTCAAACTCAGGATTTGAAAGCCATGGAGATCGGCTCCCTTTCCCCCTCTCCCCCGTGGGGAGAGGGCTGGGGTGAGGGGTGGATTCAACAGGCAACACATTTCTAAAACCCGGAGCCCCCATGGCCAACGCATTACCCGACCTGAAACTGTTGCGCATCTTCGTCAGCGTGGTTCGCCATCAGGGGTTTGCCAACGCCCAGCAAGAGCTCAACCTCTCGACCTCGGCCATCAGCACTTACATGAGCCAGCTCGAAGCCGCCCTCGGTCTGGTGCTCTGCCATCGCGGTCGTGGTGGTTTCAGCCTGACCAGCAAAGGCGAACTGTTCCACCAGGAAACCCTGCGTCTGCTCGGTGAACTCGAAGGCTTCGAGCAATACGCTGCCGCCCTCAAAGGCGAACTGCGCGGCACCTTGAACCTCGGCGTCATCGACTCCACCGTCAGCGACAAGGCCTTGCCGTTCGCCGAAGCCATTGGCGCCTACAGCCAGGAACACCCGGCCGTGCATTTGCATTTGTCGGTCATGAGCCCTTACGAACTGCAACTCGGCGTGCAGGACAACCGCCTCGACCTGGCCATCGGCGCGTTCTCCACGCGCATGAGCGGTCTGGTCTACATGCCGCTGTACCGCGAACAACACTGGTTGTATTGCAGCAGTCGTCATCCGCTGTTCACCGAGCGGCGCATTCCCGAGCAAGTCATCACTCAGCAACGCATGGTTGGTCGTGGTTACTGGAGCCAGGCGGAACTGGCACGCCACGGCTTCAAACACAGCGCGGCGACGGTGGAAAGTATGGAGGCGCAGCTGATTCTGGTGCTGTCGGGCGCCTACATCGGTTACCTGCCGGAGCACTACGCGCAGGCTTGGGCGGATAAGGGCGATTTGCGAGTGCTGCTGCCGGCGACTTTCGGTTATCAGGCGCCGTTTTCGATGATCGTGCGTCGTGGCCGCAGCCGCGAGCCGCTGATCCAGACCTTTCGCGATTTGCTCAAAGCGCAACTGAATCAGGCTTGAAAACTATGTCCAGAATCCAATGTCCGCGCTGCCTGCGCCCGCAAACCCATTGCCTGTGCCCGCTGATTCCGAGCCTCGACAGCCGCACCCGAGTGCTGTTGTTGCAGCATCCCAGCGAAGTGAACCATGCGCTGAACACCGCGCGGTTGGCGGCGTTGGGGTTGAAGAACGCCGCGCTGATGGTTGGCGAGGTGTTCGAGGATTTGCCAGCGCTGTTGAATCCGCCGGGGTATCAGGCGCGGTTGTTGTTTCCGGCTGATGATGCGCAGCCGTTGCAGGCGTACACCGCGAATGACGAGCCGCTGTTGCTGGTCGTCCCGGACGGCACCTGGCGCAAGGCGCGCAAGATGCTGCACCTCAATCCGTTGCTGGCGGCGTTGCCACGAGTGACGTTGGCGGACGGCGGGGTGTCTCGATATCGACTGCGCAAAGCCCCCGGGCCGGGGGCGTTGTCGACGGTGGAAGCGATTGTGCAGGCGTTGCAGACACTGGAAGCGCCGAGCTCTTTTGAACCCTTGTTGAAACCGTTCGACGCGTTGATCGAGGGGCAGATTGCGGCGATGGGGGAGGAGACCTACCAGCGTAACCATGGGCCGAAATAACTGGCGGCTGTAAGGGCCTCTTCGCGAGCAGGCTCGCTCCCACAGTTGATTTGTGGACGACGCAAAACCACTGTGGGAGCGAGCCTGCTCGCGAAGACGATAGAACAATCACCACCCATTCCGGCAAGAAAACTACCGCTCGCGCATCGCCTCGGTCCGGGCTTTGAGTACCGGTTTGAGCAAGTAATCCAGCACACTTTTCTCCCCGGTAATGATATCCACCGTCGCCACCATCCCCGGAATGATCAGCAATGGTTTGATGTCGCCACCCAAATGGTTTTTATCCGTGCGTACCTGAATCAGGTAGAAGCTGTTGCCCTTGTCATCCGTAATCGTGTCCGCCCCAATCAACTCCAGCTTCGCACTCAACCCACCATAAATCGTGTAGTCGTAAGCACTGAACTTGACCATGGCTTTCTGCCCCGGGTGCAGAAATGCGACGTCCTGCGGCCGGACTTTGGCTTCGATCAGCAAGTTGTCTTCAATGGGCACGATTTCCACCATGTCGCTGCCCGGCTGGACCACGCCGCCGATGGTGTTGACCTTCAGCACTTTGATAATCCCGTGAACCGGCGACACCACCGTGGTGCGGGTTACGCGGTCATCGATAGCAATGCTCGATGCCGTGATTTTCGACAGGTCGGTGCGTTTTTCATTCAGCTCTTTCGCCGCGTCGGAGCGGAAGGATTGTTCGGACTCATCAATCTTGCTTTTGATCTCATTGATCGCCGATTCCGCACGGGGAATCGCCAGGGTCGTAGCGTTCAATGAGCCGCGAATCTCCACCGCACTGCGTTTGAGTCGCAAAATTTCCACCGGCGAAACCGCCCCGGTGCCCACCAGCGGCGCGGACATGTTCATCTCTTGTTGCAGCAATGCCAGGCTTGAACTGAATTGGCCCTGCTTCGAGCGGAACTCCGCCAGTTCCTGGGATTTCTGCCGAAGTTGCTCACTCAGGGTGCGCTGTTCGCTGGCCAGTCGCCGTTGCCGTTGTTCGTACAGCGAGCGCTCGTCTTCGGCCACTTGCGGCGCCTTGGCGATCACTTCCGGGGACAGCTTGAATGGCCGGCCTTCCGCTTCGGCCGACAGCCGTTCGACCTGCGCGGTCAGCGCATAACGATCCGCCTCGCTTTCGCCCTTGTTCGACAGGAATCGAGTGTCATCGAGGCGCAGCAAGGTGTCGCCCTTGTTCACCATTTGGCCTTCGCGAACGAAGATCTCAGTGACGATGCCGCCCTCCAGGTTCTGGATCACTTGAACCTTGCTCGACGGAATCGCCTTGCCTTCGCCCATGGTCACTTCCTGCAGCACCGCGAACTTGGCCCAGACCACCGCCGTGATAATCAGCGCAGCCGCCAGCCATACGGTGATCCGCGACCAGCGTGGTGAGTCCTGCAACGAGGCGCCGGCAGTTTCCGGCATGAATTCGCTTTCGGCGCTTTTGCTGAAACTGCCGAAGTAGCCGCGCGGCTTCGAATTAGACGAGGTGTCGGATGATGAACGGGCCATGGCTAGCTCCTAGACAGCCGCAGAGCCGACACGGCCCTTGCGCAGTGCATCGATGACCACTTCTTTCGGACCGTCGGCGACGATCCGCCCGTTGTCCAGCACCACCAGCCGATCCACCAGGCTGAGCATCGAGGTACGGTGGGTCACCAGCAGCAGGGTTTTGCCCTGGACCCAGCGGTGGAGTTTTTGCCGCAGAACGTCTTCGCTGCTGTTGTCCATGGCGCTGGTGGGTTCGTCGAGCAACATGATCGGCGGATCCAGCAACAAGGCGCGGGCCAGCAACACCGCCTGACGTTGACCGCCGGACAGCAGTTGTCCGCGTTCACCCACCGGCCGGTCGAAGCCTTGCGGATGCTGACGGGCCAGCTCGGTGACGCCGGTCAGTTCGGCGACTTCGAGCATCCGTGAATCGCTGATGTAGCGTGCGCCGAGCGTCAGGTTGTCGCGCAGGCTGCCGGCCAACAGTGGCAGGTCATGGGCGACGTAACCGATTTGCTGACGCAGGTCGGCGACGTCCAGTTGCCGCATGTCCAGGCCATCGAGCAGCAACTGGCCTTCTTCCGGTGCGTAGAAACCCATTACCAGCCGCGCCAGCGTACTTTTGCCTGAGCCGCTGCGACCGATGATGCCGATCCGCTCGCCGGGTTTCACGCTGAAGCTGATGTTGGCCAAGGCCGGAGCGTTCTGGCCGTTGTAGTGGAAGGTCACACTGCTGACGTCTATCGCGCCTTGCAGTTGCGTGCGTTCCAGCGGCCGTTGTTTGGCGTCGCGTTCCTGCGGCAAGGACATCAGCGCATCGGTGCTTTTCATGGTCAGTTGCGCTTGTTGGTAGCGGGTGATCAAACCGGCAATTTGCCCCAGTGGCGCGAGCACCCGGCTGCCGAGCATGTAGGTCGCCACCAGCGCGCCGACGCTGAGGTTGCCGGCGATGATGCTGTAGACCCCGGCGACGATGGTCGCCATGCCGCAAAATTGCTGGATGAACAGCGTGCCGTTGGTGGCCAGTGCCGAGAGATTGCGCGCATGGCTGTCGAGACGGGTGAGGGCGCCGTGGGTGCTTTCCCATTTGTGCTGGCGTTCGCTTTCGGCGCTGCAGGCCTTGAGGGTTTCCAGACCACCGAGGGTTTCGATCAGCAGCGCCTGGCGTTCGGCGCCCAGGCTCAGGCTTTTCTGTACGGTGTCGCGCAGGCGCACCTGGATCACCATCGCGAAGATGATCGTGATCGGAAACGCCAACAACGGAATCACCACCAGCCAGCCGCCGAGCAGGCCGATCACCACCAGCATCAGCACAGCAAAGGGCAGGTCGATCAGGCTGGTGAGGGTCACGGCGGTGAGGAATTCCCGCAGGCCCTGGAAGTCGTGAATGCTTTGGGCAAAGCCACCGATGGTCGCCGGCCGCGCTTTCATCGCCATGCCGGTGATGCGTTCGAACAACGTGGCCGAAAGGATCACGTCGGTTTTCTTCCCGGCGGTGTCCAGCAGGTGCGCGCGGACCACCCGCAACACCAGTTCGAAACCGGTGCCGATCAGCAAGCCGATCGACAATACCCACAAGGTCGACGTCGCCTGGTTCGGCACCACCCGATCGTAGGTCTGCATCACGAACAACGGCACCATCAACCCCAGCAGGTTGATCAGAAAGCTCGCCAGAATCGCATCGCTGTACAACCACTTCGACAACTTCAACGTGTCGCGAAACCACGCCTCAACCCGTGGCACCAGCGGTGAGCGCAAGTCTTCGAGTTCATGCCGTGGCCGCGCGAACAAGGCCTGGCCGCTGTAATTCTCGGCCAGTTCGTCCGTGCTGACCCATTGTTCACCGCCGTCGGCTTCGCTCGGCAAAATCAGCAACTGCCCGTCATCGCCGAAGCGTCGTAGAACGGCAGTACGGCCGTTGTTGAGGATCAGCATTACAGGCAGGTTGAGGGCGGAAATGTCCGCCAGTTCACGGCGCAGCAATCGCGCCTGCAAACTGGCCCGGGCCGCTGCGCGAGGCAGCAGGTCCAGGCTCAAGCGTTGTTTGTTCAGGGGCAGCCCCGCACTCAGGCTGGCGCGACTGACCGTCGCGCCGTGGAGTTTGCAGAGGATCAACAGACCGTCCAGAAGCGGGTCATCGAAGCTCAGGCGCGGATCGACACCGATATTGCCGGATTCCATGCTGGTCACATTGATCTCTCCCGTTGGCATAGGTATCTACACATCTCTCTGTAGGAGCTGCCGCAGGTTCGGGCCGCGTTCGGACGATCTTTTGATCTGGATCCTGAAAAACAAGATCAAAAGATCGTCCGAACGCGGCCCGAACCTGCGGCAGCTCCTACAGGGGTTATTTCAGTTCAGGCAAACGGGCTTCGTTTTTTACTTCCGTGGAGGCGATCGCATCGGCGGGCAACACCACCCTTTGTTTGCTCAGCAACTGCCCCATGTTCGCCAGCACGCGGTACATCGAGAACTCCTCGGTGTAGCGCACTTCGGTGTAGCGGCGGTTGGCGTTGTAGAGCTCGTTTTCACTGTCCAGCAGGTCGAGCAGGGTGCGTTGGCCGAGGCCGAACTGGTCCTGATACGCCACGCGTACGCGTCGGCTGGTATCCGCGTATTCGCGGGCGGTCGGGGTTTGTTTCTTGGCATTGACCATGGCGTTCCAGGCCAGGTGAATGTTCTCGTTGAGTTGGCGCAGGGCATTGTTGCGGACGTCCATCGCCTGGTTGATCAGGTGCGCATCGGAGGCCAGGCGAGCCTTGTCGCTGCCACCGCGGAACAGGTTGTAGTTCATCACCACGCCGACGCGCCATTCGTTGTCGTGGCCTTCATCGCCCTGCACGTTGTTGTTCGCACCCACGGCGGCTTCGGCGTCGAAGCGAGGGTAGAACGGCGACTTGGCAACTTCGTACTGGCTCTCGGCCGATTGCACATCGGCCTGGGCGGATTTCAGGTACGGGTTGTTTTCCACCATGCTTTGCTGGGCTTCCTGCAGGGTGGCGGGCAGTTCGCCGCGGGTCGAGGGCGGCGCTTCGAGTTCATCGGGCAGGCGCCCCACGACGGCGTAGAAGTTCGACTCGGCATCCGCCAGATCGACTTCAGCGGTATCGAGGTTGTTTTGCGCCAGTGCGCGGCGAGCGACGGACTGGTCGGAGTCGGCGTTGCTGCCGATACCGCGCTGGGTGCGCAGACCAATCTGATCGTTGACCCGCATGTGAGCTTGCAGGTTGTTCGTGGCCAGGGTCACCAGTTCGCGGCGCTTGAGCACTTCGAGGTAGACCTCGATGGTGCGCAGGGCCAGATCCTGAGCGGTGCCCTGAGCGTAATAGGCCCGGGAATTGACCACGCCTTTGGTTCGCTGGACTTCGTTGGATGTGTTGAAACCATCGAAGAGCATTTGCCGCAGACGCAATTCCGATTGGGTGTAGGTCAGGATTTCGGTGTGGTGATTGCCGAGTGCCCGAGTGTTGGTGTTATCGCTGTACCCGCGCCCGTAAGCGGCATTCAGATCAACCGATGGATAAAAGCCCCCTTTGGCAACTTTCACTTGTTCATCGGCCGAGAGGCGGCTGTCCACCCGCGACGCCAGCTCCGGGTGGGTCGCGATGGTGCTCTGGATTGCGTCCGTCAATGACATGGCCTGAGCCTGTGAAGTGCAGGCCATAGCCAGCAGAATTGCGCTGCATAGGGGGGTTAATACGCGCATGGATGCCTCTCCCTGATTCCTAATGGTGCTTATTAGTCGCCAAATATTTGACGGAATTTATAGTGAAAACCGTTTCATGCTTGTAACAACAGAGCTAAGAACATTCTAGAGAAAACCATAGAAGAATTTTTCATAAGGTATATGCCAAAAAAAACTTATGCGCTCCGTAAAATCCAGCACATTGTTCACTGCGAAAGCCCTTGATTTATGAGCGTTAGGGCGCTCTGCGGGGCTTGAGGAAAGTTCCAGACCACATATCGACATAGGGCGGGGAAGTGCTGGAGGGGAGGGAAGCGGACGGTTTTGAGGTGACGGTTTTTTGTCGCCTTGGTGGATCAAAACCGTTACGCATCGCTCAAAGGGCGAATTGTTGCGCAAGTGGATCCCGATGCCATTGATTGCAGAGGGTTTTTATCCCGCAGCAGACACGTCGCCCGCGAGCGGCACGCTTGGCGAGAACGGCGCCAGGGCAGCGGCTTACTTCAGGTAACCACTGCCAGCAGGCGATTCCGCCAGGCAACCCATTGGAGCCAGGAGCACGTTCTTCGCAAAAACAGGATGCCGACAGCGGTTGGCAGCGGAGGAAGTGCACATGGCTACGCTCATCGGTATTGTCAGTAAGGTCATTGGTCAGGTGTTCGCGGTTGCGAGCGATGGCACCCGACGCGGGCTGGTCGAGGGGGACCGGTTATTCGCCGGCGATCAACTGGTCACCGGGGCCGAAGGCGCGGTGGCGGTTCATCTGCAGAGTGGCCAGGAACTGACACTTGGGCGTGGCAGCAGTATGGAGATGACGCCTCAGTTACTCGCGCATCAGGCACCCCATGTAGATACCGCTGAAGCGGTGACACCGACTCAAGCGCAACTGACCGATGTCGAACAACTGCAAAAAGCGATCGCTGCCGGCGACGACCCGACCCAGACTGCTGAAGCTACGGCGGCCGGACCGGGTTCGACCGGCGCACCTGGTGCATTGGGCGGTGGCCACTCGTTTGTCATGCTTGAAGAGGTGGGCGGGCGGGTCGATCCGACGATTGGTTTTCCTACCGCAGGCTTCAACGGCATTCCCGAATTTCCCCTGGGGCGGCTGGCCGGAAACCCGGACAACGGCGACAACGGTGCAGGCGGTGAAGGTGGTTCAGGCGGTTCGGGTGGTTCAGGAGGGTCAGGAGGGGCAGGCGTTGTTCCTGTAACACCGGATGTTCCTGTTGTTGCTGTAACACCGGTTGTTCCTGATGTGCCGAACAATCCGGTCACCCTCACCGGCCTGACGGTGGCAGGGGGCGAACTGACCCTCAATGAGGCCAACCTGGCCGACGGTTCGGCCCCCAACCCTGGGGCGCTGACGAAGACCGGCACGTTCAGCGTGTCTGCTCCTGACGGGCTGACCAGCCTTAGCATCGGTGGGATCAACGTGATCAGCGGTGGCGTTGCCGCAGGCTTCCCGCAATCGATCACCACCCCGTTGGGCAACACCCTGACCGTCACCGGCTACAACCCGGCCACGGGGGTTGTGAGTTACAGCTACACCCTCATCGACAATGAAACCCATCCGGCCGGTGACGGCGCCAACAGCATCACCGAGAATTTCGACGTCGTCGCCACCGATACGGACGGCAGTTCGGCGACCGGGCAAATCAACGTCAACATCGTCGATGACCTGCCGACCGCCAACCCCGACTCGACCGCGGTTGCGGAGGGCGGCATCGTCAGCGGCAACGTGCTGTGGAACGACGTCGGCGGCGCCGATGGCCCCGCCGCAGGGGGCGCGGTGCTCGGCGTGCGTGCCGGTTCAGACACCTCGACCTCAGCCGTTGGCGGCCTCAACAACCAGATCAATGGCACCTACGGTTACCTGACGCTGGACGCCAACGGCAACGCTGAATACCACAGCAACCCGAACGCCGTGAGCGGCCCCGGGGCGACTGACGTGTTCACCTACACCGTGCGCGATGCCGACGGTGACGAAAGCACCACCACCATCACTATCGACGTGCACAACAGCTGCATCAGCGCGGTCAGCGACAGCGACGTGACCGTGTATGAAAAAGCCCTCGACCTGAACAAGGATGGCCAGGATCTGGCGCCCGGCACCGTTACCGGGAGCCTGCCGGGTAACACGGGCGAAACCGCCAGTGGCACCCTGGTCGGTTCGGTCAGCGGCGCGGTCGGCGCAATCACCTACACCCTGGTCGGCAGCGCCACCGGTACGTACGGGCAAATCCTGCTCAATCCTGATGGCTCCTACACCTACACGCTGACGTCGGCGCCCAGCACCACGCCGCATGCGAACGACGGCGCCAACACTCTGAGCGAAAGTTTCACTTACCAAGCCACCGACGCCCTGGGCAACAGCACCACCAGCACCATCGTGATCAACGTCGTCGATGACGTGCCGACTGCTCATGCCGACGAGACTTCGGTCGCGGAGGGCGGGACCGTCAACGGCAACGTGTTGTGGAATGACGTCGGCGGCGCCGATGGCCTCGCCGCAGGGGCGGTGCTCGGCGTACGTGCCGGTTCAGACACCTCGACCTCGGCCGTTGGCGGCCTCAAC
>NZ_RCZA01000029.1 GCF_006438925.1 Pseudomonas mandelii
GCGGGCGATCCGGGCTTCCAACTCCTGGATTTTCTGCTGTTCCGGTGTCAGCGCTTTGCTCTGCGGGGTGACGCCTTGGCGCTCCTGCTGAACCTGGTCGACCCAACGGCGCAGGGCCGATTCGCCGACGCCGAGTGAACGGCTGGCTTCGATGTAGCTGTAGTTTTGCTTGAGCACGAGGTCGGCAGCCTCGCGTTTGAATTCAGCAGAAAAGGAACGGCGTTGTTTGGTCATTTGACACCTCGATTTGGCGAGCATTTTCGCCTAAATGGGTGTCCGGTTTCATTAGACCACTACAGACTGAACCGTGAATTGAATTTGCTTCTCCCCCAACACCCACCTCCTCCGTCCCCTACTCTGACAAACACGATTAACGCAGTACCTGGGTCATGAGCAATGCTCCTAGTTTTTTCGTCTGGTTGCATTGGCTAGTCTTCCTGCAACCAGGCTAGGGTCGGAGAAGAGCAATGAAAGACGAGCTTCGCATGTTACTGAGAAAGCTTCGTGAGTCAGCAAAGATCAGTGTCGCGCTAGCGGCGAAGCGAGCATTTGTAGATGAGCGTACCTGGCGTTCCTGGGAAACCTTGAAGGGGGCAGCGTATGACCGCCAGCCATCCGAAAAAGCGCTATGGAGCTTTTTTCAACGCTCTGGAATCGAGATGCCTCAAGAGTTCAAGGCGCGAGCGGATGACAAACCACTAGGGAAGGTATTGTCGATTGCTAGCTACAAAGGCGGCGTTGGCAAATCCCCCATAACGATCAACGTTGCGGCACAGTTAGCGGAGCAAAACTTTAAGGTCGCGATTGTCACAGACGACGGCGTATTTCGAGGGATGTGCAATGACGGTCGAGGGCCGGCCCCTGGAACCCAAGTCAGCAAAATTGACTTCTATGATGAACTCGACCTTATAACCTCGCAGGCGGATCTCAAAAAAATGAAAAAAGAGATCCGCGACAACGTCACCCACCTGCCCATTGGAGAACAGCAGATGGGCAGATTTCTCTACGGCCATCTTATCAGGGCGGTTGAACGCAAGGCTCTAGCCACCGAACGGCTCAGCGACTTGATCATTCGGTACGACTACGTTTTTCTGGATATCAACGTGAAGACCGAACTGATACGCAGACACGCCGACTTGGTGGCGATTGTTTTGGACAGCAACTGCTACTACTCAATTCAGAGCGCCGAGGCGTTTCTCGCAGCTTTGAGAGCGATCAAGTGCCGCAAGGCAGCGCCGGCTTATTTCGGGCTAATTACCAACTGCGATGTGGGCGGGGTCAGCAGAGAACTGCAAGAATTCGTAGGCGACCTGCCCGGTTTGAGCGATGAGATTCGTGAAGACCTTCAGCAAGCCAAGCGCGAACATTACCTTCGCCGTGAGCGCCTTCATCAAATTATTCATGCGCTGGATTTGCCGATGCTGACAACTGAAATGACGGCATCTCACAAGATCGCGATCGAGCTTTACAATGAAAGTCGAGATTTTTTGGATGGATACTGCTATTTCCATTCGCTCATAGATGTAGCCCCGCACTCACATGCTGCCGGGGAAGTCCGACGGCTGACAGATGAGCTGATCAACTGTCGGATGTAAAGCACCGGGCGCGCTTACCGTCTTCTCAATCGGTTTCTCGTTTGCTGTGTCCGCTTACGTTGGTCACTTCGCCGGCCAGGGCAAGGAACTCGCGATGAAGGATATGCAGGACGCGATGGCCAAACTCAACAACGGCTCGATCAACCTGTCGCAGTACGTCGGATTGGTCGGGACGATGTCGGACTTCAAATTTGAATGGAAAGACATGCTGCCGTTCTCTGGCAGCATTTCCGTGTTCGCTGAGTACCGTCCCCGCAAAAGCCAGCTCATGGCCGTGCAGAAACAGATCGAGACCCAAATCGCTAGCCTTCCAACTCAAGAAGCGGAGACCCTCTTCCAACTCAAGGCCAGCTACCAGCAACAGATTCTAGTCATCGAGCGAGACTACGAACGGCAGCGACAAGAAATCACTCTCCAGGCAGGCGAGCGTTACCAAATGTTGAGCAAAGACCTGAGCACCCATTTAGAGCTCCAGTTCCTCATGTTCACACCCATCAAAAAGAACCTGCTGACAGAGCGCAAGGCGCTGCCATGGTAGAGGGGCCACAGGCGGCTCAACCGCCTTTATTCATGGCGAATTTGGCTAGCACTGTGGCGCTCGGCGCACTGGTACACATCTATGGGCCGCCATCTACCGACTAAAACGATGATCCCTACACCTTCCCGCCCAAGCCCTTGAGGGCTTGGAGCAAAGCGATGAAGGCTTCTTGCTGTTGCGCAGTGTCGCAACCGAAAGGATCTGTCGGACTGCCCATACCCGCCTGGGCGTAGAAGTCGTTTTTCGACGGAGAAGACGATGTGATATCACAATCCCCAGCAGAAAAACCGCATCGGCTTGTAGCCCTTTGGACGAGTGATAGGTCAGGAATTTGATCTTCTTGCTTCTCTTCTCTAACCCCACACGTTCAATGGTTTCAGCGAGTTTGTGCTTCGCATCAATTTTGAGGTCACAGCAGTTTGCTTCCCCCCCTGCACACATGGAGTTGCACGCGCTGATAGCCCAAGCAATTCAGTATTCGACACCAGTACTGGCATATTGGTACTATCACAAACGCACGGAGATGTGGAATACGTCTCTGCAAATTGTTTTACTCGGACGGAAATCAAATGGATTTACAAGCGTTAAAATCCTACATCGAAACAGCTTTTAAATTTGTCGGATGGCACCCCTCCGATAAACAACTTCAAGAAATCGCCAGACGGATTAGGACGAGTCAGCCTCTAACGCAAGAGGCGTTAGTCGAAATCGTTGAAGACGTCAGCCCACACCACACAGTCTGGGCAGTGGAAGGCATAGATAATACAGATCTAGATACCCTTTTAATGATGGCCACCAAGGCTTCCCAGCCAAAATGACTAATGAGATTGAAGTTTCGAGAATTGAGGCCAAGGTCAACGAGCTCAAAGAGGTATACCTTAACTACATCGAACCTCTGGCGCATGATGTTCTAGAAAATAATACGCCCCTTAAGGCCGGTCAATTTACAACTTGCCTGCGCCTTGGAAATGCCTACTTTAATGCACTTGAAAATTTTGTAGCCAACAGCGGTTTGCTTAGCGCCCACTTAAATGGGAAATGGGTAACTAATCTGGCAGAAACGTGCCATACCGCTTTGGTTAGCTATTACACCTACATCACATTCTTGCGAAGCCATTCTGAGTGTTTACGAGGCGCATTTGCAGAGCCGGATAAGCACGCTATGGCAGGCATGCAAAGAATGGTGAAGGAGTATTTAGATCCTAAAACCTTTGAAGCTCTATTCAAAAAATTCAGTGAAGCGAAGCTACCGATACAGGGGTTTACCGTGGAAGCACACGAAGATATAAAAACAATATCAAAGGCACAGCTTATTTCATGCACGGTGCTCGGGGCAGTAATATTGGCGATATCAATCTGCCTAAGCCTGTATGCTCCCAATCCAACTCCGTATCAAACCTTTGTTTTCCGGACTGTGTTGGCGGTCGGGCTATCAATGCTCATTGCGGGCGTACCTGGCTTTATAAATGTCAAATTTAAAGCCTCAGGCCTTGGACAGTATTTCAAGGCCGTCGCTGGCGGAGCGATTGCTGTCTTTCTGATTATCTACTTGGTCAACCCCGCAGAACTGACACAGAGTGCAACCCCATCGACGACTCAACCATCGAGTTTGACTGCTCCGAATAGTTAAATAAATAGTATTTTGAAATCCCCTTTGGCTACTTGAAGTTCGGCCAGGGGGATGTCGAAAATCCAGTCAAATTAACTTTTTAAGGAGCTTCTCTCAAAATGAGCAACCATAACCTCGCCCACTCATTAAAGATGAAATTTGGCTTAGCACCTGGCGAGCCAACAGACACTCAACTTGCGTGTATTCAAAGAGACATCCGACGGATCATAGACCAAGGCGAATGCCCGACACGCACAGACTGGGAAAGTGCGGTTTACCGGCACTGCAGAACAGCAGGATCCTGCAGCTATTCGGGGATAGACAACTCCGACCTAAATACCTTGCTCACCATGGCGACATTAAAACCATCACGGCAGTGAGACGGTCTCACCGCTCGACCGGCCACCCGCCCGCCCTGAAACGACAGTTGTGACCCAGAGCTTGATCAGGTTTCCACATGGGAAGGGTTGAGCCGACAAAAAATTAGGCCATTTAAGCGGAAAACGCCTCGACAGCCGCTCTGGCTTGCAAGGGAAGGTATTTAACGGTGTCAGCATGACGCCCCATCAAGGAAAGCAATTGGGCGTATTCTCTGCCGGTGCTGTATGAATGAACCAATAGATTTTGCTGAGCGATTCCTGTCGCATCGTAAAGTAACTCGGCATGTACCTCCCCAGCGCTACGCAATATAACTCGCCACATGAAGCGCGGGAGATCCGCATACAGACATTCTTCGGGATCCATCCCAATAATAACGTATTCGTTACGCACAGAAGTCTTATAGTCATTAACCGAAGTTAAATATATATCCCATTCCGCACGCTCAAGCAGATTGGTAAGTTCGCTTCGAGAGCGAATTGTTTCCAATGCGAAGTCCAGAGCCTTCATGGCATTATGAATGAGCGCAAAAGGGATTCTAATCTTGTGGTACAACGGCAGGAGGATAAAATCGGGGACAGCAAAGGTGAGCGGCGACCACGAGGTTTTCAATCCAATAGATGTCTGTTCTAGCTGCATCTGGTACGGGGTCGGCATACGACTCCACTCCATACGAGCAAATGGGCCGATCTGGTCGTCATGAACATACAACTTATCAATCTTGGCGGCTCGCAACCTGAATCCATTACCCGCCTGCGCATCCCCCTCCTCAAGCAGTCCGTCCTCACCTCCCAATATGGCACTCGCCGCTACCACCGAATCTTCACCTCGCAAGGAAAACCCCGTGATAGCCACCGCATGGGCTCCTATGTATTTTTCTTGGCCAGAATCGTAACTGGTGATGTGACAAGCCAAGAGCGATGGAATTTTTCCACGCAAATAAGCATAAGCAACGCTGTTAAGACTGTAGCTTGAACTTGCTCGCACCGCGAAAGGATCAAGATCGACCTGCTTGATTGCATGTGCCATTTGTTTAGCCGAGAGGCCAGAATTCGGAAAGGCCCGCGCCCCTGTAGACAACAGGTTCTCAGGCATAACTTCGTTCGCCCAATCGGTAATTTCAACCGGTGCCGGAATTGAATGCTGGAACAACTTACCCGTCCCGTGAAAACAAGTCCAAAGGGCGCTCGTCGCGCACGCAGCAACCACAGTATCCTGTTCCTGGTACGCCAAGCTGATGACCTCCAGCTCGATACCAAATAAATTCACCGGATATCCGCGTAGACTCGGAAACACACGACGACCGCTATCCGACCCATAGGTCTTCAGACAGGTGCGACCAATGATCGTCATCGGCAAAGGCCTTACCACGATAAAGCCGAGGTAAGCGGCTTTTAGATCCGCGTCAAGGAGATTATCAGGATTGTTAACAACCAGTTTCTGCAGATCTTCGTGACCAAATTTCTTATCGAAGAAATGCAGCCGCTTTGTCCGCCGAGAATAATCACTAAAACAACGATCATAATAAGCTGCATAATCCTGAAGATAATCCCTATCGACGTATGCGTGCTCTACAACAATCGTTTGTGCGTTTATTTCATCGAAATATTGTTCGAGGTAATTCCTGTGCCGCTTGCCTTGAACAGTTTCCAGCGTGGTAAATTTTGAGTCATCCACTAAACAACGGAGAAAATTCTCCGAGTTATACTGCCAAAGATCGAAATGCAAAACCCACCATCCATGTCCTGTAACTATATGGTACTGAGAGGCCTGTCGAGAGACTCGCGAGAAACTATGCAGTATCGGTCATACTCGGCATTCGAACGCGCCGCAGTTTCTAGGGCGGCACGAATGGCTTGTTGCGCCTCAGAAGAGTCGACCCAGCGAACAACAGAATCCGGCAGGGCCCGAGGAGCGCTGTGCGAATTAATGACCGCTTTAGATTTTGAAAAAATCGTCATAGTGCACCTAGATCTGTCCTAATTCACACTTTATCACCTTGAAAGCAACAACAGCAATATCAAATTGACAGCAATACTGACTCATGTCTCGACAACAGGATGTGAAGAAGTTGCTGGGGGAGCTTCTTGGGCAGCGTTTTTAGCGGACTATGTCAGTAAGCTGCTCAACTGGTCAAAAGCCGTAAAGAGACTGGTTACAAAAATGCGAGCATTCTGCGGCACCAATCAATTTGTCCAATGGCAGTATTTTAGCCCCCCCTACCTCAACCTCCATCCAGTACGAACGCTAGCGCGCACGATAGCCTTTCTCCGTACCTCTCGGGCAAGGCTCAAGAAACTTCGGATCGTGGGCTACGACGAAATCTACTCTCTACCATGCGTCTTAGATTAATGCAGCTCAGGATGGTCGCATTGATGGGTGATCTCTAAGTCACATTCCCCATGAACCGCACCTTCAGTGAATGCAAATATCAGTTTTGAAACGCAAGCCTCTCAACCAGATCAATTACATCCTTCCGATCCTTCCCTTTCAACAAATGAAAGCACTGCAGCAGATGCGCCGTATCGTCATCCTCACAATAAAAATACGACACCGGCAAATTCAGGACAGCAGCAATCTGCTTCACGATGCTTTCCCCAGGGTGGTGTACGCCTTTCTCGTACTGACTCATCCGCGCTGAGGCCGTGGCCGGCTCAATGCCCGCCTCTATGCCCAGACGTTCTTGCGAAAACCCTCGCGACTTGCGCGCCTCTCTCAAACGCCTGCTGAACGTCGTCATTTCTCTCGCCGCAAAAGGCTAAGAGATTCTTAGATTCGCTTTGACGACATACTAAGTATTCCTTAGTATTTGGCGGAAATATCCTTTTGCCATCACTCCAAACGCAAGGACAGGAATCAAGATGAAGGAAATGCAGATCGTAGACGGCCGGCTCGACGAAAAATCGCGAGGCTTCGGCGGCGACATGGTGAGCTACCACTTCTGGAAAATTGGCGGCAAGAAGCTCGAAAAGCTCGAAATTCCGGATGTCCTCGATGCCCATGTAAAGACAGGTAACACGATTCGAGCGACGTATCAGCCAGGCAAAGACGACATCAATCGCATCTGGGCCATTCAGCTCGACAATGAACCTGTCCGATCGGTTGTTACCCTTCCCTTCCTCGCGGTGTCCATTGGACGGCTCAGCATCCTGCCTCTGATGGTCGCCATTTTTACTATTTTCGTTGCCTACGGTTTCTGGGAAAACAGCTCTAACCACAGAAGCTTCTACGGATCGACCTATCAATTGGGCTGGCTCGCGCTCAATTTATTCGTCTGCTATCGCTACATGATTAAGCCAATATTGAGCACCACGCGCGGCATCAAGGCGTTTCGCGAATATTGCGCCAAGGCTCCGGCATCGACCTCGCCCGCAAGCTAAACAGAGCGGATTCCGGCAAGTCTCCTGAGAGTCAGAAAATGAATTACGTTGAGTTGATTCAGCGCCAAGCCGGGCTTGTATTTGGCAACAAAGAGAAAGCGGACGCTTGGCTGAGTCAGCCGAAAACCGCCTTCGATGGCAAAACACCGACAGAGCTCGCTCACAGTGAAGCTGGATACCTACTCGTGAAGGTTGTGCTTGAACGAATCAATCAAGGGTACGCCTGCTAATCACTAGCCCCTGTCCATGCCCACAGACTTAACATGATTGCTTTTGACCTCAATCAAAATGACAGCGAAGCCCTACTCCATCACGTTGATGAGTTCAGGCCCCAGTCAGGCGACGCTCGTGAAGACGCTCGATTGCGAGATGCGCTGCTCGAATTGCGTACCGCCTTGGTGTCGTATCTCGAAGAGCCCGAGGCTTTGGCTACCCCGGAACCAGGACGGTAAATTTAGGTAGAGATAGGAGTCCAAGCACATCATCATTTTGGAGTTTGTATGAGGATCACTACTCCCTTGGAAGGGCAGCTTTGGAGGTTGGCTGTGGCCACACTGGGGGCGGAACGCCTGGAGCAGTTGGTGGCTGAACTCCTTACGGGCTATGTGAGGACTCATAAGGTCAACATGTATGGGTTTCTGCGACTCGAATGGCTTGGCCACGAAGCTCTGGAAGCGCTACGCAGAGGCCAGCGCTTGGCGGGAGCGGAGTTGGGATTTTTTGGGGAAGACCCGACCAAAGTGGCGATTCTCCACTGTCATTCCAGCCATCTACTGCAAGCCATCGTCCAGGCTTTGCCCCCGGATGTGTTGCCAGAAAACTTGATTGAGTGGCGTATGCAACTCTATTTGAGGTTGTGATTTCTCGCCGTAAATCGCCGTGCCTGACAAGGGCAACACATAACGTACTTTCAGGCGTGCACCCCACACTCCAGCCGGCCTATCAGGTCAATGACAGTCAGGGCTTCAACACGCGTAAACCATCATTTCCAGCGGCGCTTTTGAATCAAGCCCAAGCGCGGGCGACCTCATCCGTTCTCTTGCAGCTTCAAGGTCGCCATCGAACAACGCATAGGCAATGCCCAGCGCGCTAACCAGACTACACAAACGTGGTGTTCAATCGCCCCGCCGCCGCTCTTCTCGAAAGCGTTGCTGGCGCTATCCACAGAGACTTGCGAAGCTCGCTCACAGGCACATCCAGGATATCTGCGAGCCGTTGATAAAAAGCGAAAGGCAGGCCCTGGTGAACCTTCTTGTGCAACTCAGCACCGCGTGCTGGTAATCCTATCATTGCCCATATGTTGGTTTGAACAGACACGACGGGGACGTCGAGGTGATTTCGGCGACCTTCGAAAAATTGCCACAAATAGCTTCTGCCTTGCCGCCTGCTTGCCGCAATAAATAATATTTATGAGCGATTAGAGGTTTTTTTCAAAAAATCGTCAATACTTTGCCGAGATAGCCAATTGCCACATCAGGGATGGTGAATATCGTGTCCTATAAAAATCGGATGATCGTCTTTTTGTGTATTGGGGTCGCTGGATGCACGACCTCACTGGAACATGAACGGATACAACCCGGGGCTCAGCCCACGAAACCTGGAATAACCTATTTTTTACCTAAACAACGCTACCTCGTAACCGCCACGTATGAATTGAAGAGTTGCCCTAATACCAATGCGGCAGTACCTGAACGGAATGTGCGGTTGGTAATTGCTCAAACCGCAACTGTAACAGAGCTCACTATCGCGGACGAAACTGAAAAATACTCCATTCCGCTGGACACACTAACGTCCGGATGGAAGACCACATCATTGGTTGCAACTTTTTATGACAATCAAACACTTCATACACTCAACACAACAGTGGAGGACAAGACAGCCGCTGTGGTCAAGGCCGTGGTTTCCACGGCACTCAGCACGGCAAGAATTGTTACGGGAATACCAGCGGCGTCGGGAGAGCCCTCTCTATGTCACGATTACGTATACAAGGCCCTGCGTACTATTAACGAGGGCACGACCAAGCTAATGGATCAGTCCCTGGATGAGAAAACTCGCGCCAACTGGGTTGCGAGCATCACGCACGCCAAGTCAATTCTGAAGTTCTCGGAAACGTATGTATTTGACCCGGACAAGAACAACAAGGCTATATCAATATCCCTGCGAGACAGTTACATCGAAAGCTGGATCGCCAATTTCTCAGAAATCAATGCCGCTCCGCAGGAAGACAAACAGCGATTCCAAAGGTTATTGACGACTGGAATACAGCTATCAGCACCGCCCCCAGTTGCAGCATTGCCTCCTAGCGAACTTACCGAAAAGGGAATCATTTACAGGGAGCCCATCAATGCCACGATCAAGGTTAGCGCAGGGGCCTATGATGACTCCAAATCGGAAACCATTGCGACCTACAGCACCCAGATTGCGCAGTTGGGCCGTTATGCCATTCTCCCTTTGAAGAACAGGCCCTTTGAGAAAAATAACATTGCGGTATCGTTTGCCCCCAATGGGCGACTGGAAAGTGCGACCTATGGAGCCGAAAGTCGGTTTGAGAAAATCGCGACAACGGTTTCTGAGTCGGCAACTGCCTATGAAGGCTATGCCAGTAAAAAACGCAGTACTGAGGCAGCTGAGGACGCCGCAGACGCCAGCGCACCTTTGCAGACTGTAAAAACCGAGACAGAAATGCTAAACGCCAAAGCCGACAAAATTGAGGCTGAACGCAGGCTTACCGGGTTGGGCGGCCAATGAATCCGGGGCCACTTCTCTGCTTGGTAATGATTTTGTCTGGATGCCAAGCCATTCAAAGCACACCGGTGGTGACCCCACCGGTTCCTGGCAACGATGTGGTCGGTCGTGTATTGATTGAGAGATTGCAACAAAGAGGATCCCTCTCAAAAGACGATTCCAAAGTCATCACCACCGCAGCCGCGCTAAATCCTGGGCTGTTGGTAGGCGCTACAAACAAGGCGCTGGGAATGAACACGGCGACCGTATTCTTGTCCCGGGCAAGCGATGAAGATATCGCCACTTTTCGTACAGACCTGCTCAATAGAGCAGCCTTGCAGGCAATAAACTCAGGCATTGTGACCTCCCCGCCTACACTTAAGGATGAAATCAAACCAGCCCTAGGGAAAATTGCTTATGCCGATATGCCCTCTGTGGTAATACCTGAGAAATTGAGCAGTGACATTTATAAAATACTACTCAATCAAGTATTCATAGCTAACCCCGCGTGCGATCAAAGGATAGCGTTGCTGGATAGATCAACGCCAACTAGATGCCAAGAGATTGAGTGGGACAGAAAACAATTTGTGTCTGTGCTAAAAATTGAAATTTCTCCACGCTCAAAGTGCACTGGGGTTTTCATAGGGGGTGGCAAAATTTTAACGGCTGCGCACTGCGTGATCGACAGCACTGGTCGACGTGATCGCCGCATAGACTCGTCTCTAATCAAAGTCCTTTCACCAAGCGGCAAACGCCTTTCGCTGGTGTCTGCGCCCATGGTTCCAGACGAAGTTTTGAATTCTGATTGCTCATCGAAATGCGGGGACAATGATTATGACTTTGCTGTTCTCAAAGTCGCCGAGACCGACACAACAGCATGGACACCTGTTGCCAATTTGACCAATGTCTCCTCCCCAGGCAGCAGAAGGATAACGATCGCAGGCTATGGTGAAAGTAACTATAGCGGCGGACAACCCGATGGCTTACTCATTGGCCCCTTGACGGTTAATCTCTCGGCACCACGACAATCGTTCGTTTGGGATTTTGATGCAGTGGCAAACCCCATTGGCAGCTCCTTTTGCAGGGGTGACAGTGGAGGGCCTATATTTGATGGCGAGCCGATGAAAGTCGGTATCCCTCTCCAGTTGATTGGCTTAATTAGCCGCTACGTTTCATCCAGTAACACGTGCCTGATGGCGCAGGCCTATGCAGTCAACTTTAGCCAGCCGGGGCCTAAAAAGAAGCTATGCAGTTTTATCGGTTCTGAAAGTTCTTTTTGTGCGCCTTGACCCCATCAGAAGGGCTAATTGCTGCTCGAAGTGCAGCTTTCATTGGCAAAGACCCCTCTGCTCAGCATGATCGTCTAGACCCAGCTTCAATATTTTCGCCGAGCCTGAGAGGCATTTACTGAGGAAACCCTACGCGCAACCAAGATATGCTTGTGAATTTCCGATTCTGGACAGTTTGGCCCGCCCCGGATGGATACACATCGCTGGATGTCGTATAGCGGGTAGCCGCCCTACGATCAAGCGGGCCATCGGGCACACGACTGAGTGCCGTGTCCTGGAGTAATGAAGCCCACGTGAAATTCAGAGATTCAACTGACAACCGCCCCCTTGGGGCCACTGGCAATAAGTGCGGCACCACAGGCGGTTTTCATGCCGTCCAGAGCGATGGGCGTGCCATCGACGGTGTAGGTGCTACTGCCCTCGGCAATAGGGAAAACGCCTTTGCACAACGGGCAACTGACCTTGTGACCGACCCCGGCAATCGGTTTTCCGTTGAGGTCGGTTTGGGAGAAGGCTTCGAGCACCTTGCCACCGTGGGTGGTAGAGTCGCCCAAGCGAATTGCGTCTTTCATGTTGTCACTCCTTTGGCCAGGTTATTCAGCCATCCAGACATCTTCATACCCTTGGGTATCGATGATGAATTTTGCGAATGTTGGCAGGCATATATACTTGATGACTAGAGGCAGCATTTCACTCACATGATGAACGTGAATCGGCTGGTAAAAATCAGTCGCTGCTGAATATTCACCGCAGTGAATGAACCAACTGACATCTCCCCCTTCCGGCAGCTCCATTCGGGTGCCGTAGACAGGTGTTTTCCCGAGCGACTCGATGTCGATAGCAACCATCTCTTCGGGTGGAAATACTGCCATCCCGTACTTTTCGCAGGTCGCTCTCTGCGCGGCGTTGGGATATACCCGTTCATGTTCGCTCACAGCCACTCCTTCTTGTCGATCCGATGCCATTCGATTGCGGACTTGGGATCGTCAGTCTTCAAGCCACCAGTTCAAAAGCGTCTCGTCATCATCGTCATCCAGATTTTGATAGATGTTCGCGTAATACCATTGAATCCCGGTTCTATCGCGAAACCGATCAAAAAACTCATTGATCTTGTCCATCCCGTTGCCCGCAGGTACGGCCAACGAAAGATTTCCCTGAAACACACCATCCAGCGTGCCACCTAGGTCGCATCCGACATCGCTTTCAAGCCCGGCGATATCCTCAGCAGGGATATGGTCGGCGTAGATGTGGATGCAGAAATTGCCGCCTCGCTCAAGAACTACCGCATGAGTGTTTCTGTCCTCGATGGAGATGACGTCTCCTCGGGCCATATTGAGCGCCAGACCTGGTGAGGACAGCAGCTCATAGGTTTCAGTATCCAACTGACGAGCCGGGAGTTCCTCGAATACTGGATTTTCGTCGCTGGTGCCTGCAAATACTTCAATCAGCATAAAGCTTAAGAACCGATGTACTTGTAATAAAGAGAAAGCTGCGAATCTGTTTCCGATACCTCCACATGGAGTATCGCTTCGCTGGGTTCTCCGTCAGCAAAAAGAATACATTCCAACCCAAGCGAACCATCGTCTGTTTCGTAAATATCAACAAACGGCCGTTTCTTTCCACGCGACTCAAAAGCCTCCATCTCGGGACAGATTGAAACCTTTGTACCTCTATCAAAGTAATCGTCAATGGCTTCGTAAATTTCGTCAGCCACTGCGGTAGAAATCCCGAAATCGCGTTGCAGTGCCTGAGAATCACGCTGGTTGATCGTAATGACGAGCTGCTTGACCTTCACGTAGGCTCGCAGTCCGTAAGCAAGCTGCCCGGAGTTCACTGATGATTGCAAACGCGTCAACCCTTCACACTCAAATTGGCTTGATGGCCGACCAAAGCACGTTTTCCAAAGGCGTAAAATTTACTCCTTTAATATCTTTTGCAAGCTCTTTGAATTTGCGCGAGCAAATAAGTGTATTACTTCCTGAAATCAACCCCTTGAATTTGAACAGATCACGCTTGAAGTCGGGAGGTAATACCAATTTCTTGAACCTGAAAATCAACCCATCCTCTTCTATGAAAGTAGAAGCAGGATCGGTCTCCGAGCGCGCATCCAGCTCTTCAAAAAGTACGGTATTGTAGCTTTTTGATGAAATAGTTTCCCCACCTTTGGAAACCACTTGAATAGGCACCGCGTCAGTAACACCTACGTCCAGCTCGCTACAAACAGACATGAAATCATCACTGACTATGTAGAAACGCGCCACACTGCGTATATCGAAATCATAGAACTTATCTTTAGAAATAAGCACCATACCTTCTGGATAGGGCGTGTGCGTTTTGTAATGAATCTTCTCCGCATACCACGGAAAAAATCCATACTCGACACCTTTGGTATCTGAGTAAAATTTATCGTAAAGATCTGCCTGTAAGAAGCCAGCCGGGCAACCAGGTTCTTCCTTTTGAGAAAGCACGTAATATTCCATAAACACTTCTCCCTGCTTATCTAAGTCGGCGTTGTGTTGTGCCGGGCACCGAAAGGCTTGCTCTTAATCTTGTCTGTATCGCGGATATCTGAGCTCGCGCTTGCGATTCGTCGATGACACCAGCCTCATATTTGCTCCTGACGGTCGTTACCATGTTGTTAACCATCGGGCTATAGACCTTACCATGCGATCCACAATGGTAAAAAACGCGCTTGGTTTTCTTCGCCTGATCCGCACTGTCAGGCATCAACAGGCCGTTTTCCTTTTTATCCCGTTCTCCGCCCATCCCGATATCCGAGAAGAAGCTGGCTTGCTGTCCCCACACTTCCTCGGGGATGAGGTGATGCGCCTGCATTTTGTCATGGGCTTTGCCACCCAATGCCCGATTGAGCGTGCTACTGCACAGCCCATTCGGATCGACCCACTGGGTCGGGCTGATCACATACTGATAGAAGTTGATACCGCCGGCGTATCCGATTGGATCGCGAGACACAAAGCGACCGACGCCAGGGTCGTAGTACCGATGGCGGTTGTAATGCAGTCCAGTCTCATGATCGTGATACTGGCCCTGGAAGCGGATCGGGTTATTCAACCCTTGTTGCTGGGCCGAGGATGAGCGTTGTTCAATCGCTTGTCCCCACACCCTGTACTGCGCGCTCCATGCCATTTCACCCTGCTGGTCGGTAAGTTCTTGTGGCGTGCCGAGGTGATCGCACTGATACCACGCAATCGCATCAAACGGTTGAGGAACAGGCGCGTGATTCCACAGCGGATCCTCGTCCGGTGTGTAAACATCACCGTAAATGGGTTGAGGCACTAAACGAATAGGCTGGTGACTTAGCGCCTGTACCACTGGATTGAATGTACCGGGCTCAAATACGTAATGAACAGTGCGTCCGGTATCACCATCCAGCTGAGCGGGACTGCTCTCCCACGCCAGATTGTCACCGTCCCAACCGAACATCGTGAAGCCGCAACCATACTCACGTTGTTTGCGTGCATGTTCATTGCGATTCCACAGAGATCCGGCCTCTGGACGATGCTTATAGTGCGCTCGGGAGTTTTTGTGCAGGCGGCGACCGAGTGGGTCGTAGGCATAATCCACTGCCAGACGGTCATCTTCGAAATGCACCAGGCGATCGAACAGATCCCATCGCATCTCGCACACACTGCCATTACTCCAACGCTTGACCTGATTTCCGCGCTCGTCGTACTCGTAGTGCGTGCCTGCGTACTCACGCAACAAGTTATCGAGAAGTTTGCTGCGCACGGGTTCCTGATCCAGGGGCCGGCGGATATCAAAGGCTTTTTCATCCAGAAGGTTTCCGGCTGGATCGAAAGCAAATGTTTCGACCCCAAGCCGCGTGACGGTACTGATTAAACGACCTACAGGATCATAGCGATAGGACAGTGGGCCTCGACGACTATCATTGATATCCGTCAGTTGACCGGCAGCATCGTATTTGTAGTCGCGCTTGAGCAGCACGGACTTGTCATCGCCACGCTCCAGCATCTGCTCTTGCAGTCGTCCGGCGGGATCCCATTTCTGCGTTTGCAGCAGGCGGTTACCCTGATGACGGGCGACTTCACGATGTAAGTCATCGCGCTCGAAACCGGCCAACTCATGATCGTCCAGACGCAAGCCCAGTAAGTGCCCGCTACCGTAAGTCAGCCAGCTGACACGATGTCCATCGGGGCGAACGGTGGCAACCCGTTGATTGAGAGCATCGTACTCGTGCTGCCATACGGCGACCATCGGGCTTTCCAGGCCCAGATAATGTTGGTGTTCACGCAGTATGTTGCCCGCCGGATCATGAAACCACTGCAGGCGGCTGTCGGCATTGCAAGCCATGATCAGTTTGCTATTGCCGTCGTAATTGAACGTTTCGCTCTGCTGCTGTTCACCCAAAATAGCTCGACGTTCAACCAAACGATTCATTGAGTCAAAACGAACCTCGACGCAATGCTCTCCGTTGTAGATTTTCGCAAGTCGACCGGTTTCGGGTTCATACAAGTATCGGGTTGAGTGCCCATCAAAAGCTGTTTCTTCCAGCAAGCGGCCGACCGGGTCATAGTTGAAGTGGGCACGCCGCTCATTCTCGTTTTCCAGCGCAACCAGACGACCGAGCTTGTCCCAGCGATAACGAACGGCATGCTCCAGCGCATCGACCCGCTCGGCAATCAATCCTGCCGCGCTGTACTTCCATGTCGTGCAACGATCTAGACCATCGACATGAGCCAGCAAACGGCCTTCCGCATCGCGCTCAAAACGCTCTTCGGTCTTGTCCGGATGCTTGATCAACATCAGTTGCCCGGCTTTGTACTCGTACTCGGTGCTCTGGCCGGCGGCATCTGTGAAGCAAACCATTTGCCCGCGTTCGTTGTACTTCCAGGCACTGGTCTTGCCTGAACAGTCGACGTACTCCACCAGTTGCCCGGAAGTGTTATAGGAAAGTTTCTTTTCATTGCCGTTGGCATCTTTGACTGCGGTTGGCATCCCGGCCGGGTTGTAAGCGTATTCAGTCTTGTTACCCAGTGGATCGACGCTCTCAACAAGATTGCCTGAGTCGTCATAGGCTCTTGTCCACTGCCCCCCCTCGGCATCGCTGATCTTGATCAGTTGATCGTGATCGTCGTAGGCAAAGTGCACTACCGTGTCATCTGTACGGATATGTTCGAGAAGGTTGCTTCGTTCGTCATAGCTGTATCGATCCGAGCGACCATCGGCACGGACGTGACGGATTACGTTCTTGGCGTCATCACGGAAAAACCAATCGGAACGATCATCTGCGTGCCGGATGAGGTAGGTATAACCAAGGCTGTCAAAGTAGTGCCAGGTTTCGTGACCGAGCGCGTCAGTGACATACACCAGACGAATGTTTTCATCCCATTCCAGACGCGTATCGAAACTGCCGTCGTCAGCCCACTCGCGAACAGCCTTGGCATCGGTACCGTAGCCTTGCCATTGCAAATTCATACCCCGGCCAGTGCGGTCGGTGTAACGGGTGATCAGGTGATGTTGATACTGATAACGCCAAGCAGCACCATTTTCATCTTGTGCCTGTACCAGATCGCCCGCCGAATCGTAGACATAGGAGCACAGCTGACGCAGGGGTTCCCCGTCACGAATTTCCCAGAGACCGGTCAAACGTCCTTGTTCATCAATCATTGTCCCGAGATGCAGATGTACTTTGCTCAGATCCCCCTCATAGGTAATCAGGTCGGACAGAACAGTCCGATTACCGTGGCGGTGTTCGTAATGCAACATGATGCCGGCGCCGCTTCGCAACTCCACACCGGCCAGCAAAAACTGCTGGCCACGACGTACGTAGGTTTCCTTGCGTTCAAAACCACGGCAGAGCAATAGTTTGTCGTCGCTTACCCGGACAACAGTGAGATTTTCAATGGCGTCATAGTGAAACAGGTCGACTTTGGGCAACGGAAAGTCATGGCTGCGACCATCCGCATCATGGAACTGCAAGGCACCGTCGATGAGGTCGAATCGTGTTGTGAATGAAGTGATCCATCGTGCACCCAAGTCGCCTTGGTCATAAGCACCCAGATCCGAGCTGTAAATACGCGTCCACTCGATCGGGAACGGGCCGGCCAGATTGAAATCCGTGTGAGCAATACTTTCAGAACCGATTGCAAAGCTGATGCTGTCGCAAGTACCTGGACAGGTACCATTTTTTTCAGCATTAGGCTTTTTCTTCGCCGGTACTTCAGTCTTCCTGACTTCGGTTCTGCCCTCGCCCGCCCGATGCTTGGCCTGGCTCGTTCCGCCGACCTTCACGTGACCAGCGACACCACGCCTGTTACGCAGACTCCAGGCTTCGACAGCCTTGGCCAATACGATCAGGAGCGCACCGATAGAAAACGGCATGTTCGGATTGCTTAGTTTTTTCAGTTGAGTCCGTAATTCCGGCCCCATGGCAACCAATTTGGTCGTCTGATCGTGAACCAGTTTCTTGGCTTCGTTAGGCAACAGATGCTTTGCAGCGCTATTGACTACGCCTTTTCCGGCCGCCTTATAGACGTCCCAGGCAGCATCGAAAATATTGCTGATGGCCTTGCCGGGATCGTGCAGGAGTTGTCCTCCCACACCGCCCATTCTCTTCTCTGCTCGATTGAGGTCAGCACCCGCATCAAGATCAGCGTCGACAACAGCGTTCAGTCCCTTGGCAATCTGCGTCAGGAACTCTTCACCTTTTTGTCCAGCTTTATCCAGCAGATCCGGCAAGGAGGATTGAGCCGTCTTAACGAAGTTATCAATCTCACCAACAATGGTCGCGTTCAAGTGACCGGCAATCACGTTGATCAACGCATCGCCCAAGAGAGCCTTGCCAGCGACCTTCATTTCCTGCCTTACCAGATAAAGCGTCGGTCGAAGGCTCATGCGTGCGGCAGCCATATTCGCGGGTACAGGAATTACACCGATAAGGTCGATGCCAAGGCTGACCCAATCCAGCGGATCACGCTTTTCACTCCGAGATAAAACGGCGATGTCATTCAAGACATCGACCAGCGCCATGATATTGCCGACTACCGGCAGGGCTCCGGCGAAATACTTGATCCGCTCAAGCGTTACATAACCACCACTGACTTCCTGCAGCCATGCATCGAACTTGGCAGCATCGCGTCCGACATCCGCTACTTGAATCTGATTGAGCGGTACGACCGCGACTTGGGACTCTCGGTTTTGAGTTGCGCTTGCGGTAGTCATGACAGCATCTCACTTGCGATCAGCCCAGGAGTTTTGAACGAAGGTTTAGGCAACGTTGGCGCCGGCAAACTCGGCAACTTGCCCGCCTTGCTCGCCGCCCCGAGGATCCCAGACGCACTCGGCATGGCTGCGCTCGCCAGTTTCGGCAGCCCGGCTACCCCGCCCTGCACTGCGCCTTTCACTTGCTGCGCCGTTTGCATCGCGCCCTGCGCGGTCTGCATCGCACTCATCCCGGTCTGCGCCAGATCCTTGCCCTGCTCCAGCACGTCCCAGTTCTTGCTTGGCAGCACTTGCGCCACCATGGCTTGCACCTGGCTTGGCACGTCATCGGCGCCCGGTGGGTTCAGCGGCCATTCGGGTTTGCCGATGTAGCTGCCGTCGCTCCAGGTATCCGCCGGATCCTTGCCGAACAACACGCGGGCCGGGCCCGGTGCGGCGCCGGAGACATTGGCAAAGCCCTTCGCATCGAGCTTGCCCTTGATGCTCTTGCCCAGGGCGTCGATGACTTCGTAATCGCCTTCTTTGATGCCCTGGCGCCCGGCGTACTGGTTGAACAGTTCGAGGTTGCCTTTGCCCGGCTTCGGCGGCTCCGGGAATACCCCAGCCAGGCTCTTGGCGCCGGTGTAGGCGAAGTTGGCCGCGTGGGCGGTGTAAGGCCCGCTGGTAGCGTGGGTGATACCACCAGCGTTGTAGGTCGTGGCGCTGCCACCGCCCTGGATCACCAGTTCGGTCTTGGCGGTGATGGTAATGCGGTCGGCATTGGCGGTGATGTTGAGCTTGGCCAGCAGGTTGATACTGTCCTTCAGCGCCCGCACGTCGATGTCGCCGGACGCCGCGACCAGGCGCCAGCCCATGCTCTGCACGAACAGGCGCATGCCGCGACTGGCGCTGGCCAGCAGGCGTTTGCCGATCGACAGACTGGTGTGACCGGTACTGCTCAGCGCCAGGTGTTCGCCAGTGGCGATGTGGCTGGAGCGCGGCGTGGTCAGGGCGATGCCGGCCGGGCTGGCCAGTACAAGATGCGGTTCGGTGAATTCCGGGAACTCGTTGGCAGTCATGTTCGCCGGGCCGCTGCCGAGCACGCCTTGGTGCTGGGCGTGCAGCGCCTTGGCCACGTCATCCTGATCGCCCGCTTCCTGGGCTTGCAGTTCCTTGGCCTGTACCGCGAACCCGTCCTGCTGATCGCTGGCCGTGGCCAGGCGCTCGGCGGTTTCCGGCAGATCCTTATGGTGTTTGGATTCGTTCGGACGCGGCTCGGTGGTGATCAGCAAACCGGCACCGGCACGCACCGCACCATGGCGGTCGGTGCGCAGCTCGAAACCTTCACCGCGCGGCTGGCCACCGCTTGGACGCGGATGGGTGAGGTAACCGAGATTGATCGCACTCGCACCGTGATCACTGCGCAGCGCAATGCTGATCTCGCTGGTAGTGTCATCGATGCGCAGTTCGTTGGCGCGACTGCCCTTGTATTCCTTGCTCTTGACCGTGGCGAGGGTCTTGAAGTCGGGCAGTTTGTACGGTGGCAGGTTCGCGCCGTGGTACAGGCAACCGGTGATCAGCGGCTGGTCGGGATCGCCTTCGAGGAAGGTAATCAGCACTTCCATGCCAACGCGCGGAATGTTGATCGAACCAAAGGTTTCGGCAGCCCAACTGGAGGCCACGCGCATCCAGCAGGTGGTCTTGTCGTCGTGTTGGCCTTCGCGATCCCAGAAGAACTGCACCTTCACCCGACCGTACTGGTCGCAGAAGATCTCCTCGCCTTCCGGGCCGGTGACCACGGCGCTTTGCGAACCAAGAACTTTCGGTTTCGGGTGATCCAGCGGCGGGCGGTACGGCACGTCCCACGGGATCGCGTTGAAACGGTTGCGATAGCCCTGGTGGAAATCGTCCTTCAGGTCGGTGGTGTCGCTGGTCACCGACTCTTCCAGCACTTGCGGCTGCTTGCCTTCGTGGAAGATTTCGGTGAGCAGCCAGAGATCGTTCCACGTCGGATTGGCGTGGTCGGTCAGGGCGAGAAAGTGGCCGGTGACCAGGATCGGTTGATCGCTGTTGCCCTCGGCCAGACGGTAGTCGCTGCGGTGGCGTTCCAACGCACGGTTGGCCAGGTGGCGGCCACGCTCGCGATCCACGAAACGGCCTGGGTAGTCGTAATCTTCCAGATCCGGTTTAGCGCTGCTCTTGGCATCGCTTTCCAGCTCGATCTTCGGTTTGACGAAATCGTAATCACGCCGCGTGGTACGGCTGGTGCGCGTGACGAGGCGCAGGCCGAAACGCTTGACCACCGGTTTGTCCGCCACCAGGCCCGAGTCCTGCTGATAGGCAACAGGCGCCAGTTTCGGGAACACCGTCTGGTCATCGCCGAAAGTCAGTTTGTGGCCGCTGGCGGTGTGCTGGAAGTGATAATGGATACCCTCCTCCTCGCACAGGCGCTGGACGAAGTGCAGATCCGTCTCGTCGTACTGCACGCAGTAGATGCGTTCCGGATATACCGCGCTCAGTTGAAAGTGGTAATCACTGGCCAGGATGCCGTGTTCTTCAAGCATCTGGCTGATGATTTGCTGCACGGTCTTCTGCTGGAAAATGCGCTGGTTGACCCGATGCGCGAGGTACGCCAGTTGCGGGCGCAGAGAGATCCTATAACGGGTCAGACGCTTGCCCGCCTCGCCCTGGGCGATGCTGTAGACCAGTCCGTGAATGCCCGTACCGCTCGGCGAGAGCTGAAGGAACGCCAGTTTGTGCAGCACGCTTTCGAGGTTGATCGAGGCCTTTTCACTGACCAATTCCAACTCGAATTCAAAGGGGGTGTTGAGTGCCTCTCGACCGGTGAACGACAGCACCTGGAAATCGCTGTCGGCGCCATCGATGGTCAGATTGAAATGAGGCTGGTTGGCCGGTGAGAACATCCCTTGTTCCTCGCGCAATGCTGCAACGCGCGCCGATCCCACAAGATGTGGCGCACGCAAAAAATTCAGTAGGTCAAAGCCGCCTCAACCAGCCGCGCTGGCCGAGACGGTAAAACAATCAGCCGTAATTAAACGACTGGAACACGCCAGTCATCGGAGCCCGAAGTACCGGAGACTTCGTGAGTCCAGGTGATTTTGCGGTAGGTGAACTGCACTTCTTCCAGGTGCGTGAAGTGCGAGTTGCCCGGATCCTGGCAGTTGTGCATTTTGTTGTTGATGGCGACGATGATCGCGTCTTCCAGTTTGGTGGTGTAGTAGTGCTCTTGGGTACCTTGAGCCGAAGTGCGGTACCACTGGATAACGATTTCGCTCATGCGCTCGCCGGAGGTCAGCGCCGCTTGCAGCAGTGGCGAAGCCTTGTCGTATACCTTGGTAATCACGACTGGCTTGTGTACACGCTGACCGGTCGGTTGGCCGGACTGTGGGTCACGCGGGATGATCACGTCGTGGCTGAAAGCCTGAACCATGACCTGGTCTTCATGACCTTCCTGGTAGGTGTTGCCAACGGAGTCGGCGGTGAATGCGCCGGCAGTGATCAGACCTTGTTTTTCGCCAGTGACGGACATGTACGCCGGTGTTGCCATGAGTGCTCTCCTTGCTGATGGATGGGGGTGCTGGTAGGTGGGATTACCTGACAGACTGCCAATTGCGATCAAGAAGTGCGCCAATTTTTATAAAACCCTTATAAACCAATGGCTTGCTGATGTTTTTCCGTACAAACAGCGAAATTGGCGAAAGAACCTATAAAAAAGTGCGCAAGAAGTTGCGCAGTGGTGTGCAAGAAGTTGCGCACTTGGCTGAAAGCCTTGAAATACTTGGGGTGTAGCGATTTATTGAGGGAAAATGCCGGGGCAAGTGCGCAAGAAGTTGCGCACTTCCGAAGTGACCTGTCGACTCTTCTCGCGTATGGCAAAAATCCTAACGAAGATGGTCAATGGCTACCTGATGACGTGGCTGTTTCCGGGCGAAGCTACTTTTTGTTGTGACTACAACCCCAAGCGCGACTCAAGGAATTTAACAACAAGCGTCCATGCATTGTTCGTTAATTCAGCAGCGTTAGGTGCCCGCCTAGGCACCTGAAGATTTGACTCAGTATCGTCGTGCGATCAGCCAAGATCTCGACAGTCCGATCTTTACGATTTATCCACATTCTTATACTGCTACGCTGTCCTTTTTCCATGGAGGAAATCGCGATGCCGAACTCAGATCTGCTCCCATCCCTGCTATTCAAGATCAACGAAAACCAGCAAGCCCTTGAAGCTGCCATCATGGAACTGACACTCTGGGTCGAGCAGCGTGGATCGGGTGAGGTTGGAGGCAACGTGCGCGGTGCGCTGGACACGATCAGAAAAAATGAAGAGTTCATCAACATGACGCTTGCGGTGCTCAGAACACCTGAGTGATCTGGTCGCCCCCTCACAATGGATGATGCGAGTCGAGTAGGTGAATCAGTCGTGGTTCAATTGAGGTCTCAAGTGCTTCAAGTAGAGCTGGAGTCACCGGCAGCTTAAGGCGTCACCGCCCAGCACTACCTGGATTGAAATAAAGCTGTTCATCGCGCCCCCCAATTCGCGGCTTAGGCGAACGAGCTTAAAAGTGATGGACGCGGATTATGCGAGCTTGATGGCTCCGCCTTGGATATCGTCCCGTGCCATTCGCAAGTCATTGGCGTCTTGGTTGAGCCGATGAATCAAGTTCAGCAATCGTTGGCGCAACACCTCATCTTGGAGCTGCTCAGCAGCACGCATCACATCAAGCGCCGCTGCCTCATTGTGGGTGGCAACGGCGTCGAGCAGTTTGCGCATGCTTCTTGATGGTCGATTCATCTCCAACTCCTTGGATTTCAGTGACGCGAATCATATGGCCAGAATGTTTCGTCAGTATCTCAGCTGCACGAACTGGCTTGAATCACCGGCTCCGGCTCATTTGATGCTAGCTGGAGGGATAACCTGAGGGGTCGATTAAGGATCATGCCCATTCATGCGGGCTGACTGAATCAAGCTCATGATCGCAGCTGCCCGCTTACCGCTGCGTAGCGACCCGGCGAACAACCAGTTCGAGCGTCCAAGTGCCCACGGCCCTGCTGCAACCCAAATGAGCGAATTTACCCCTTATCTCGGCATAACCCCCAAGAGATCCAGCGGCTTGCCAAACGAAAAGTCAGGCACTAAGGTAGCGCCCTCTAACGACTGGCGCCGGACTTTGGGTGAGCGGTAACGGCTACAGACAAAAAATCAGATGGCAGCGCACCCTCCTTTGGCGAGTACTTCACCGCACAAAGATAGCGCTGTCTCACTATCAAGGTGCCTGAGGCTCGATAGAGTTTTCCTTGAAAGTAACAATCACAAGAAAGAGGAAGCCCGTGATGACGAACGCTAGTGCTAGCGCGACTGTCACCCACAGTTTGGCAACACCCCACACCCAACGGATGAGCACCTACGTGTTCGCGCTGTTTTTCATTCTCGGCAGCATCACCAGCCTTAACGATGTCCTGGTGCCAAAACTCAAGCACCTCTTCAGCCTCAGCTATACCGAGGCCATGCTTGTGCAGTCGTCATTCTTTTTTGCCTATTTCATTTTCGCCATACCCGCAGGCCTGCTCATTTCGCGAATCGGCTACATGAGAGCGGCCGTCCTCGGGTTGCTGCTGATGGCTGGTGGATGCCTGCTCTTCATTCCTGCCACCCAGTCCGCATTGTTTCCAGCCTTCCTCGGAGCCCTCTTTGTGCTTGCGATTGGCGTGACAACCGTTCAGGTCGTTGCGAACCCGCTGCTTTCACTGCTCGGAACCGCCGCAATGGCCCCCAGCCGCCTCACCCTCGGCCATGCGTTCAATTCGCTGGGAACCACGGTCGCGCCCTACCTGGGTGCCATACTGATCCTAGGCTCCCTCAATGCGGTAGATACCTCCGCATTGTCGCCAGCAGAACTGACGTCCTTCCTGTCGCAGGAAGCCAGCGTGATCAGCAACACCTATGCAAGCATTACGCTCTTCATCTGCATCGTCGCCTTGATCGTCTGGCTGAAAAGAAATGAGCTGCAACCGTCAACAAGACCTGAACGTCTCAATCCACTCGCTGCGCTCGACCTTCTAAAGCAGCCGCGCTTTGCACTCGGCACCGTTTGCATATTTCTCTATGTCGGCGCCGAAGTCACGATTGGCAGCCTCATCACCGACTACCTCATGCTGCCGACAACCCTGGCCCTTCCCGCCGAAGCCGCAGGCAAGCATGTTGCCTTCTATTGGGGTGGCGCCCTGGTTGGCCGCTTTATCGGCTCGGCGCTGATGCGCACTTTCGCGCCCGGGAAACTGCTGGCCTTTGCCGCCACGGCAGTCATTGTGCTGTTGACGATCTCTGCCACCACACAAGGCGTTGTTGCCGGATGGTCGCTGCTGGCTGTCGGGCTGTTCAACTCCATCATGTTTCCGACGATCTTTACCCTTGCGACCGCAGGGCTCGGTCATCGCGCGGCGGAAGGTTCGGGCCTGTTCTGTTGCGCCATTGTTGGCGGGGCATTTATTCCGCCATTGACAGGTTATGCGGCCGACCTCTCGACGCTCGCGATGGCATTGAGCGTGCCAGCGACCTGTTATGCCGGCATCGCAATCTACGGTTGGTATGCCCGCGCTCCGAAACACTAGCATTCCCTGGCGCGCGGCTAGCCCATTGGTAGAAGCTAACGATCAGATTCAACCGCTTGTTCACCGTGCCAGAATCATCGAGACCACCGGGCTGGAGGATGGCAATAAGCGATTCATGGTTGTTGATCTCGTCGAAGGAAGCTCAGCTAACGTATGCGATCCATGAACCCCACATACCCAAAGATATTTACCTCGTTTACCGTGGCATTTCTGGCGAGCAGTTCCACGGCAGTAAGGCTTCAAAGTCCTCTACCGACTCCGCATGCGGCAACCGCTCCAGTACATGGCGCAGCCACGTATAGGGCTCCTGGCCGTTGACCTTGGCGGTCTCGACCAGGCTGTAGATCTGAGCACTGGCCGTGGCGCCCTTGGGTGTATCACTGAACAGCCATGCCTTGCGCCCGATCACAAACGGTTTAATTGCACGCTCTGCCGGGTTGTTGTCGAT
>NZ_RCZA01000003.1 GCF_006438925.1 Pseudomonas mandelii
TTTAGCAATCAGCTGGCTTTGCCGCAGCGTTTCGTCAACCTGGCCTTTGTTTTCCATGCTGGTCCACGCCCAGCTATTGCTGCTCTTGTCGTGGCTCTCCTGATGAGAATCCTTCACCGCCTCAAAGGTGATGGCTCCTCCACTGTCCAGCGTGATGTCCTTGCCGCTGTTGAGCTTCGCCACCTGATACCGCTGATCCCCACCGCTGACCAAGGTCAGGTTGCCCCCGGTGGTGATTTCACTGCCGATGTACTTCACATCGGTCACTTCGTCGTGTTGGGTTTTCTTCGCGCCGAAGGAGCCCTTCTTCTTCATGTCATACAGCGAGTAGTCGCTGTCTTGCGCCGCCAGCAGTTCGAGCTTGTCACCCGCCACCAGGTAGGCCTCATCCCCGGCGGTGATCTTGCTTGAGATCAGCGTCAAATCCTTGCCTGCATTCAGGGCAATGCTGCCCCCCGCAGTGACCGTCGTAGACACCTGACTGACATGATCCTCCTGACTGGCAACCTTCTTGCTCTTGCTGTACGAGTGCTGTTCATCCGCCGCCGAAGCCAGGGTCAAGTCGCCGACAGCGCTCATGCTCACATCGCGTTTGGCGTCGATCTGGCTGGCGATAGCGGTGATATCCCGTCCGGCGTTGACCTTCAGGTCCTGCCCGACNATCGCGTTTGGCGTCGATCTGGCTGGCGATAGCGGTGATATCCCGTCCGGCGTTGACCTTCAGGTCCTGCCCGACATCAATGTCTGAGCCATATTGGGTGATGGTCTGATTGCGGTGCAGACCGCGCTCGCCGCTGACGATCTGTTCGGCTGAAGTGAGGTTGACGTCACGACCGGCAGTGATCGTGGTATCGGCACCGCTTTTCAGCACGCCGCCAACGTTGTTGATATCGCGTCCGGCGTTGAGGGTGAGCGAGTTTCCGGCTTCGATGCGGGCGGCGTTGTCGACGAAGTCAGTGCGTTCGTTGCGATAGCCGCTGCCGCTTTCGTGAGTGGTGACGGTGCGTTCGTTGATCACGTCGCCCCGGGTGGCGGTGAGCGTGACGTCACGACCGGCGATGATGCCGCCGGCTTTGTTGACTATGTTGTTGCCGGCCTGCAGGTCGAGGCGATTGCCGGCTTCCACCAGGCCGCTGTTGACCAGGTCGTTGGTGGCGGTGGCCGACAGGTTGTTGGAGGCGCGCAAGGTGCCGGCGTTGTTCAGGTCTTTGCCGGCGATCAGGGTTACGTCGCTGCCCTGGATCAGGGCGCCGTTGGCAGCCAGGCGGTTGTTGGCGTTGGCCAGGTACAGCACTGGCACCAGCACTTGCTCGCCGTTCACTTCGGCGTTTTCCATCCAGACAATGTCGTGGGTCAGGGCCGCGACTTGCTCTGAGGTCAGGCTGACGCCCAGCGACAGGTTGAGCTCTGTTTTGCTGGCGATGGCGTTGTTCATCAGGTATCTGAACAAGCCTTCGTCGCTGGTCTGGCCATCGATGAAGCGCTGGCCGGTGCGAGCCACTACCGCTTGCTGAATCAGGCGTTGTTCATAAAGGCCATCGCCCAGGCGCTTGGCACTTTGGTCGGGGTCGTAACCCAGGTTCGACAACAGGTAATCCGAGCTCATGAATTGCTTGAGGTTGGTGAGGACCGGGTTGGTTTCGATCAGGTATTTCTGGGGTTTGGACTGGCCGCTGCTGGCCGGCACCCCTTGGACACGATTGACGGTAAAGGCTGTGGAACGACCAGGCAGTGTCGAGCCGGTTAAATTGGCCGTCGGTGTGCTGACGTCGATCGCGCTGGCACCGACGCCCACGTTCGACGCCTGATGATCCGCCGGGTTCAGGTCAACGCTGCTGGCCGAGGCCTGCGTGTTGCTGCCCAGTAGAATGTTCCGTGGCTGGACGCTGGGCAGCGATTGTTGACGCTGGGTCGGGGTGACGCTGCCGCCGCCCATGGTCCAGCTTTGCGGAGCGCTGGCCACTGGCATGCTGCTGTCTTGGCCGCTCAGGCGGAACAAACCGTTTTGCCCAGTGGGCAGGCTGAAGCCAGGCAAGGTCAGCGGGTTGACTTGCTGTTGGGCCAGGTTAGGCGGCAGTTGCTGGTTGACGGTGATGCGCGTGGAGAATTGGCTGCCCGAAGCGTTGGTGCCGGTGCGCGGACCACTGCCCACGTAGGTGTAGCCAGGGCGTACGACGCTGTTGTCGATGTTGTTCTGGGCGTTGATGTTGACCGCACCCGCAGCCTGGATCACGGCGGCGTAACTTTGGTCGCTGGGCGAGATTTTTGTGGTCGTGCCGAACTGAGGCAGCTCAGCTTCGGTCATGCCAATAAAGTTGGCCATTCCGGCCTCAAGACCGCCCAAATCGTTGGGGGTATAGCTGGCGCTTTCGTACCAGTACTGGTCGGTGAAATTACCGGCCGCGGTGTACAACCCGCCTGCGTTGCGGGTTCGTTCGGAGCGAAATACTCGGGTGGTCTCGGTTTCGCCAGTCTCGATGCCGCTGTTGGTCAGGTTGACCAGCGAAGCCGTCAGATTGCCGCCAGTGGCGATGGTGCTGCTCTGGTTCAGCAGGTCGCCACCAGTCAGGCTCAGGTTTCCACCGGCCGTGATGCTGGAGGCCGCGCTGGCAGCAGTGACCTCGAATTTATCGCGCTGCACGATCTCCCAGACATGGTTTTGCTTGCCGCCGCAGTCACCGGCATTGACCCCTTCGATACAGGTAATTTCGCCAATCCGGGCGGTGTAGATGCCCTGATTATTGGTGGTCAGTACCGCGCGGATGTTCTGAATTGTGCTCGCCGCCAGGCTCATGCTGCCGTCGCTTTGAATCGACGCCGAACTGTTGACGATGCTGTCGGCCTGGGCGCCTTGCCCATTACGGTCAATCGTGAGATTGCCCAGGCTGTAGATGTTGGCGTAGCTGTTGTTCAGCGCGTTGACCCGCAGGCTCATGTCACCGCCGCTGAAGATCAGCCCGCGATCATTGACCAGCGAGCCGGTGGTCACGGTCAGCGCTTGACCGCTGCCCAGCGTGCCCTGGTTGTAGATCCCCCCCGCGTTGACGGTCAGGTTAGTCGCCGAGGTCAGGCGACCGACATTGCTCAATTGCCCCCCCACCGACACCGAGGTGTCACCGCCGCCAGCGATTGTCGAAGCGGCGTTGAGGTTCACTTGCGCGGCACTCAGTCCGAGCGTCCCGAGGCTGCTGAGCCGGCCATTGCCCCAGTAGGTACCACCGAGGTTGAGGCTTAGCGTGCCGTCACTGGCGATCAGTCCGTCGTTGTACCAATTGCCGCCGGTGCCGACGAGGCTGGTGGAAGCGAGCAGTTGGCCGCTGGCGGTTTGGCTGAAGTTATTGACGTTGACGTTCAGGCGTCCGGCCTGGATGACGTTGCTGTTGGTCCAGCTATCGGCGTTGAGGGTCAGGCCGCCGCGGGTGACGATCGAACCACCGGCGCCCGTGACGTTGGCGGTGGAAATATCGAAGGTGCCGTTTCCCACGTGCAGCAAACTGCCGCCGCCGTTGAGGAAGCCGCCCACCGCCAGGGTCAGGTCGCTGTTGGCGCTTTCCAGGGTGCCGTTGCGGTTGTCGAACAGGCCACCGATCTGGAAGCTGGTTTTGCCACTGGTGCCAAGTGCACGCAGTTGACCGGTCTGGTTATCGAGGCTGGCCGCCTTGATCGATAAGGTGCTGTCGCTCTCGATGATGCCCAGACGGTTGTTCAACGCGCCGCTGAGGCTGAGGTCGATCTGTTGACCGGCGATCTGGCCATCGTTGTCGCCGCTGTTGTCAAAATTGTTGCCGGTGACGTTGACCTTGCCTTTGGCGTAGAGACCGCCGTTGCGGTTGTCGAAGTTGCCGGTGGCGATGATCGCGTCGCCGCTTTGCGCAGCGATACGCCCGCCGTAGTTGTCGATGCCGGCCAGAGCGGTCAGGTTCAGGCGCTGGGCCTGGGTGACGCCGCTGCGGCGGTTGTTGTTCAGGTCATAGCCGTTTTTCAGCACGCCGGTCAGGTTGGCCGTGAATGCTGCTTGCAGACCGGCGAGCACGCCGCCGCGGTTATCGAGGTTGCCGGCCTTGATGGACAGGTCACCGTCCTTGGCGACGATCCGACCGCTCTGGTTGTCGATATCGCCGCTGATGGTGAGGTTCAAAGCCCCTTGGCTTTGCAGGGTGCCCTTGGCGTTGGCGAGGCTGGCGGCCTGGATTTGCAGGTCGCCATTCTGGCTGTAGATCTGGCCGTCGGCGCTGTTCTGCAGCGTACCGCCCGTGGTGATGGTCAGTAGATCATTGGCCGCGATGGTGCCGAGATTGCGGTTGTCCAGGCCACCGGTAAGCAGGGTCATCAAGCCTTGGCTGGCGAGTTGGCCGCCCTGGTTATTGATTTGCGTGGTGCGCTGTACCAGTAGCGGGCCGGCGCTGGCCAATTTGCCGTTGGTGTTGGTCAAGGCGCCGAGCAGGTCGAGGGTGACGGCAGCGTTGCCGATCAGGTTGCCGCCGGTGTTATCCAGTGTCGTGCCAGTGAAACTGAGGTCCTGTTTTGCGTTGACCGAGCCGCCGGCATTACCCAGGGTCATGGCCTGCATGGCCAGGGTCGCGCCGCTGTCGATCAAGCCGCCCTGAGCGTTGTTGAGCAGACCGCTGAGGGTCAGGGTCTGGGCGCCACCACTGGAGAGGATGCCGCCATTGCTGTTGTCCAGGCTTGCCGCATTGACGCTCAGGGTTTTCTGGCTGACCAGCGCACCTTCGCCGCTGTTGAGAATCGCACCGCTGACGCTGACGACTACATCGGCGTCGTGACTCGACAGCGTGCCTTTGTTGCGATTGTCCAGGCTGTTGCTGGTGAGGTTCAGGCCCTGCCAGCCAGAGATCAGGCCGCCCTGGTTGAGTACCGTGTCGGCGTTGACCGTCAGCAGGTTGCTGCTGATCAGTTTGCCGCCGCTGTTATCCAGGGCGCGGGATGTCAGGTTGAGGCTCTGGCTGCTGGAGATTTCGCCGTTGCGGTTGTTCAGGTCGCGCAGGTGCTGGAGGCTCAGCAAGCCTGCGGTGGTGATCAGACCGCCGCTGTTGTTCAGGTCGCCGGTAACCGAGCCGAAGTCGATGGCAATCGCGCTGCCCAGCAAAGAACCGTTCTGGTTATTCAGGCCACTGCTGTTGATAGTCAGGTCGTCGGTGGCGTGGATCAGCCCCTGGTTCTGGTTATTCAGCAGCCCGTCGAGATTCAGATTGAGGTTGGCACGGCTGGTCAGCGTGCCACCGCTGTTGTCCAGGCTGGCGGCTTTGACGTCGAGTGCCGCGGCGGCGATCAGGCCTTTGAGGTTGGTCAGCGCCTGATCGATGCGCAGGGTCAGATTCTGATTGCTCAGCAGTTTGCCATTGCTGTTGTCCAGGCTGCGAGCGGCGAGCGTGAACGCCTCAGCGCTGGAGATTTCGCCGCCATCGTTGTTGATGTCGGTGAGGTTCTTGAGCATCAGCAATGGCGCGCTGATCAGGCCATTCTGGTTGTTCAACTGACCCTTGTTCAGATCCAGCACCAGGGACGTGTTGCTGAACAGTTGCCCGCCTTGCTGATCAAGGCCGGTGGCGCTGGCAGTCAGCGCACCGACACTGGCGATGCGACCGCCATCCTGGTTAGTCAGTTGGGTGGCCGTCAGGTCCAGGCTGGCCCCGCTCTTCAATCGACCGGTGTGGCTGTTATCCAGTGCGCCGGTGTTGACGATCACCGCGCCCTTGCCGCTGATGCTGCCGTTGTTGCGGTTATCCAGGCTCGCGCTTTTGAGTGAGATGCCGGCGTCAGTAACGATTTCGCCGCCCTGATTGAGTACCGCGCCGCTGGTGGTCAACGTCAGCGGCCCCGCAGCGGAAATGCTGCCCAGGGTGTTGGTCAGGCTGGCGGCCGTGACCCCGAGCGTCCCTTCAGCGCTGAGCAGGCCCTGGCTATTGTTCAGGTCACCCGTGAGATCGAGCGACAGGTTTTTCTGACTCAACACAGAGCCGTCACTGTTGTCGAGATCGCGGCCGGTCAGAGTCAGATCGGCCTTGCCCGAGAGCAGGCCCTTGGCGCGGTTGATCACCTGATTAACCGTCAGCGCCAGTGCGCCTTCGGCGAATACCTGGCCGCCATCACTGTTGTCCAGACGGTTGCCCACCAGGGTCACATCTGACTTGCTCGACAATTCGCCACCGCGGTTGTCGACCGATTCCACGTTCAGCTGCAGGGCGTTGGTCGCACCGACCAAGCCGCCAAACCGGTTATCGAGGTTGATGCCCGTCAGAGTGAGCCCACCGGTTGCGATCAACTGACCGCCCTGGTTGCTCAGGGTCGCGACGCTGGCCGTGACATCGGTTTTACCGGCGATCTGGCCACGGGTGTTGTCCAGGCTATCGGCGCTGATGTGCACGTCACCGTCAGCGATGAACGTGCCGTCTTGATTGACGAGTTGACTGTCTACCGTCATCCCGAGGGTGCCGCGACTGCTGATCAAGCCGCCAGTGTTGTCCAGACGGGCGCTATGCACCTCCAGGGTCTGCGCGGCAATCAGGCCCTTGATGCTGGCGAGCAGTTGATCGATGTGCAGCGTCAAACCTTGAGTGCTGATCAATTTGCCGTTGCTGTTATCCAGGTTCTGCGCGGCCAGTGTGAAGGCCTGAGCGCTGGAGATTTCACCGTTCTGGTTGTTGACGTCCTTGAGGTTTTTCAACATCAGCAACGGCGCGTTGATCAGCCCGTTCTGGTTGTTCAGTTGGCCCTGATTCAAGTCCAGGCTCAGGGCGGTTTTGCTGAACAGCTGACCGCCCTGCTGATCGAAACCGGTGACACTGGCGGTCAGGGCCTTGTCGCTGGCGATTCGGCTGGCAACACCGTTGCTGACTTGGGTCGCGGTCAGGTCGAGGGTATCGCCGCTGATCAATTGGCCGCCCTGAGTGTTGTCGAACGTACCGGTGGTGACACTGGTCGCGTTCTTGCCACTGATCAGGCCATTCTGGCGGTTGATCAGGCTTGCGCTTTTGAGGGTCAGGCCGCTGTCGGTGGTGATTGAACCGCCCTGATTGTTCAGCGCTCCCTTTGTCGTCAGCGCCAGCGCTCCGGCGCTCGACACGCTGCCGCGGGTGCTGTCGAGACTGGCCGCGTTGACCGTCAGCATCCCTTCACTGCTGATCAGGCCTTCGATGTTGCTCAAGGCTTGGTCGAGGCGGATATCCAACCCAAGCTGAGTGACAAGACTGCCACCGCTGTTGTCCAGGCTCTGGCCCGTCACCGTGGTGGCGCCCTTGCCGAACAACAGTCCCTGGGTTCGGTTGATGATTTGCGCGACTTTCAGGCCCAGTTCGGTGCCGGCCAGGATCTTGCCGTTGTCACTGTTGTTCAGGCTTTGGCCTTCGATGGCCACATCAACGGCGCTGGAGATTTCGCCGCCGCGATTGTCCACCTCATCGACGTTGAGTTTCAGCGCTTTTGTCGCGCCTACCAGACCGCCGTTGCGGTTATCGAGCCCTTTGCCATTGAGGGTCAACATCCCTTGGGCGACCAGTTCGCCGCCCTGGTTGGTGAACTGCGCAACCTTGGCCGTCAGATCGGTTTTGCTGGAGATACGACCGCTGCTGTTGTCGACGCTGGCGGCCTCCAGTTGCACCGGACCCGCCGCGCTGAGCAAGCCGCCGCGGTTATCCAGATGAGTGCCGTCGAAGTTGATGGCCGCCTGGCTGTTGAGCAGACCTTGCTGCCGGTTATCGAGTTGTCCGACGGTCAGTTGCAGGTCTTTGCCAGCGCGTACTTTGCCGGTGCGGTTGTCCAGCGAATCGCTGCGCAGGGTCAGTCGATCCTTGCCGATCAGGTTGCCATTGCGGTTGTCGAGGCTACCGACCTGAAGGTCGACCACGCCTTTGGCGTTCAGGTCGCCATTCTGGTTGTCGAACAGGCCATTGATACGTGCGCTGAGACTGCCATCGCTGACCAGGCTGCCGTCATGGCTGTTATCCAGGCTGGCGGCGCTGATGCTCACGCTCTGGCCGGAACCCAGCACACCGTTCTGGTTATTCAGAGCACCGATCAAACCGATGTTCAGTGCAACGTCGCCCGTTACCTGACCATCACTGTTGTCCAGCGTCGTGGCGGTGACGGTGGTGTTGCCTGCGCTGGAGACTTCGCCATCGTGGTTGTTCAGGTGGCCAAGATTCGCCGTGAGGTTGCCGTTGCTGGTGATTACCCCTTTAGTGTTGAGCACCTGCGTGGCTTTCAGCTCCAATGCACCGCTGCCGAGCACCCGGCCAGTGTTCCGGTTGTCCAGGGTAGTGGCAGTGATGCTGGTTTTTTGCTGCCCGCTTAAGGTGCCGCCCTGGTTATTCAACGTCTGTGCGGTATTGACCGTCAGGTTGCGGCTGGCCACCACGCTCTTGCCGGTGTTGTTGAAGTTCTGCGCACTCAGGCTCACATCGCCGTTGGCGTTGCGGCTGGTGTCGGCGTTGACCCCGGCTTCAATGATGCCGTTGTTGGTCAGTACACCGCCGGCGCTAAGGGTGATGCTGTCCCGGGCCGCGAGGGTTTGCTGGTTGGTCAGGTTGCCCTGGGTTTGTACGTTGACGGCGGTGCCGGCGTAGACCGGGCCGCTAGCATCAAGGCTGGTCGCTTTGACATTCACCGCGCCCGCCGCAGAAGTCTGCGCAAGGCTCAGATGACCGTTGGCATCGAGCTGGATATCTCCACCACTAGCCGCCAGGTTGCCGTCGAGCTTCACCCCGACGCCGGCTTCGGTGCCCACCAGTTTGATCGCCCCGGCGTACATCCCGCCCAGCGCCGACGAGTCGATAGCCAATTGCGGTTTGGCACTGCCGTCATCGGCGCGCGCGGTAGCGTTGAGCGTCTGTGCGTTGACGTCGTTGCGACCGGCCACAATCGTCAGGTTCTTCGCCTGAATCTCGGCGTTGATCTTCGCGCTGCGGGTGATGATTTCGAAGCTGTCGACGTTGTTGGCATTCAATCCGGCGCCGTCGATGGAGACGCTGCCCTGATCCACCTGAAAGCGATCCAGTCGACCGTTGTCCAGCACCGGCTTGCCGGTGGTCAGCGTCACGCGCGGCGTATTGATGAAGCCGCAACCGTTGCAGCTGATGCCATAAGGGTTGGCAACGATGACGCGGGCTGACTGCCCCGCCACTTCGGTGTAACCGCGCAACTGGCTCGGGCTGCCGCCGATCACTTCGTTGAGGATGGTCTGCGCGGCGACCCGGTTGGTGAGATTGGGGTTGCCGACGATGATGCCGCCCAATTGTGTCGCACCGGTCTGCGCAGCGACGTTGTTGAGGATCACGCCCTGGGTGCCGACGTTGTAATCGTGGAACTGGTTATGCGACAACCCGGTGCCATTCGGCGTGGCGATATTGACGATCGGCACCCCGTTGCCCGCCTGACCGAGACTGGTGCCCGGCGTGGCTACCACAATCCCGTCAGCCTGGGCCCACATTGGCTGCCAGAACATGACGTTGGCCAACAGGAACGCCAGTCCGCGCTTGGGCATGCCCCAGAAGTGTTCTCGGACTTTCAGGTCCGCAGAAGGCTGGCGCGCGAGGAAGGCGTGATGGCGAACGTCCATGATTTGTATCTCGCTAGAGCAGAATTTAGAGGAAGAAATCCACGCGGAAATAGATCGGCGCTTCGCGCTCGCTCAGTGCGTCTGGACGTTCCAGGGAATGAGCGAAGGTCACGCTGGCGGCCAGGTGCTGACCGCGTGCAAACAGCTCCACCGAGTTGCTGGACATGCGCCCGTGCTGATCGCCGTTGTAGCGGTCACCACGAATCACGCCCTGGTCGTAGCCGAGGCTGGTGCCGTATTCGGCGAACGCCGGGCGCAGCCATTCCAGGGTCACCGGACGGCTCCAGCGCAGGTCGTTGCGCCAGTAGCCGCCGCTGTCGCCGGACAAGGATTGATCCTTGTAACCGCGGATCGACGATTGCCCGCCGAGGCTGGTGCGCTGCGGGCTGAACAGCACGTCTTCGCTGCGCTGGCCAGTCATCAGGCTGCTGAAACTGAAGGACTCGCCCCACAGCTTGAACGGCTGCAGGTAGCTCGCGGTCGCGGTGTATTTGCGGTAACGCGCATCCGGTTCACCGGGGCCCGGGTGACCGTTGCCCTGCGCATCAAACGCACCGATGCCTTGCTGCATGCCTAGGTCAATGTTGACGAACGCGCTGCCGATTCGCCGACCGTGGTTGATGCCGAACTGCGCTTCGCTGATGCGGTTGCTGCTCAGCTTGAGCTTGCTGTCTTCGATGAAGTTGTTGGTGCGCAGGTAAGAGAGACCGGTGCTGAGGGAAGTCTTGCTCACGGCATCGCGATGGATCACCCGCTCGGCACGTAGCTGATGGTTTTCACTGTCGCCGGTCTGCTTGAAATTGAAACCGTTGGCCTGCGCTTGCGAGCGGTACTCGCTCTGGCTGTAGGTGTAACTGAAGTTCCACCAGCCCCACGGCAGGTTGTAATAGAGCATCGCGTTGTTGGAGGTGTGCTGGTGATCGGTCATCGCATCGTGACCACCGCGCAGCATCAACTGATCCGCCAAACCCAGCGGGCTGTCCCAATCAAATGTCGTGCCCCACTGCTGCTCGCCGGTGCTGCGCTGGCCGTCGTTGCTGCGGGACAACCCGGCACGCCAGGGCTTTTGCGGGGTGTTCTTGACCAGCACTTCACTGCCGCCGACGTTCTTGCCCGGCGCCAACTCCATCTGCGCCTGATTCGATGGCAAACGGTTGAGCTGATCGACCAGTTGCTCGATTTCCCGCAGGTTGACCAACTCGCCAGTCTTGCCGGGAAAAGCCATGCCCAACTCGCGCTCCGACAGCTTGCTGCCCTGCGCGCCTTTCAACCCTTCGAGCTTGCCTTCGACCACCAGCACCTTTAGATGCCCGCCGGACAAATCCTGCTGCGGCAAGTAGGCGCGGCTGGTGACCAGGCCTTTTTCGATGTAGTGGTCGGTGATGACTTTCAACAGTTCATTGAGCTGGGTAACGCCCAAGCACTGGCCGATGTAAGGCTTGAGCAGACGACTTTTTTCGCTCTCGGAAAGACTGTCGGCGCCTTTGAGTTCGATGTCCTTGATGGGGAAGCAACGCGTGTCGGCCGGGGCCGCCGGTTGCGTGGGTTTGACTTCCTTGCCGGGTAACTCCTTGAGCTCTTCGAGACGCCGACGCTGCTCTTCAAGCAGACGATCCTGGCGTTCGCGGATCAGGTCGGTTTCACCGGGGGTGGGGGCGGCGTGAGCAAGATTTAGCGGAGAAAGGCACAGCAAAGCCAGGCACAACCTCGCCACGAGGGCGGGTGGATACATGTTCGATCCCTCGAATGGAGACTGATAGCACAATAGTGGCGCAATACTAAATGGCCACTATTCTGGCGTCAATAAATGATTGGATCCATAAAGCGTAATCGACGAGCGAAAACACCTAAACCGGACGGTTCCGGCGCAACAGCGGGAAATGTCTTGAAGTGATGTCGAAAACGTCTGGAAGAGGTAGGACGTTTCCGAGGACCGTTCTATGGGGCTGATCACGAGTGAACTTTCACAACCTCGCGGCCTCAACCGATTAACCGCCCGACACGGAACCGAGGCCCACCCCAATGAAAACCCTGCTGAAACTCACCCTCGCCGCCACCCTCGCCTGCGCCCTTCCCGCTTGGGCCTGCACACCCGAGGAAGCCACCGCCAAGCGCGAACAATTGGCCAAGGAAGTGACCAAGCTCACCGAGCAGAACCCAGCCAAAGCCAAGGAGATCAACGCCGAGTTGCAGAAGATGGATTTGGGAACAGCCAGCAAGGATCTGCCGGACAAGTGCCAGTTGATCGATCAGCGATTGAAGGAGCTGGATTCCGCGGAGAAGAAAACCGAGGGCTGATCCGGCTCAGGAATCCCAGGCATAAAAAAACCGGACCTGGGTCCGGTTTTTTTTATGGGTCGCTAGAACTGCTTATTCAGCAGCCGGCGCTTCCGGCTTGCGGCGCTTGAGCGGTGCCATGCCGTCCTTGCTGACCAGCGACAGGGCGTCGGTCTTCGGGCGGTTGGCGATTTTGCGTTTGGTCGGGGCCTTGGCGCCGGTTTTCTTCTTGTCGCCTTTGGCGTCGACCTTTTTCTTCTTCACGCCAACGGCTTTGCCAGAGGCCTTGACCTTTTTCGGTCCACCGTAGGTGCCTTTGACTTCCTTGATGGTGCGGCGCTCGAAGCTCTGCTTGAGGTAGCGCTCGACGCTTGACATCAGGTTCCAGTCGCCGTGGCAGATCAGCGAGATGGCCAGGCCATCGTTGCCGGCGCGACCGGTACGACCGATGCGGTGAACGTATTCGTCGCCGCTGCGCGGCATGTCGAAGTTGATCACCAGGTCCAGGCCTTCCACGTCGAGGCCGCGAGCGGCGACGTCGGTGGCGACGAGGATTTTCACGCCGCCCTGCTTCAGGCGGTCGATGGCCAGCTTGCGATCCTTCTGGTCTTTGTCACCGTGCAGGACGAACGCTTTGTATTCCTGCGCCACCAGGCGACCGTAGATACGGTCGGCCATGGCCCGGGTGTTGGTGAACACGATGGCCTTCTGGTAGGTCTCGTTGGCCAACAGCCAGTTCACGATCTGTTCTTTGTGCTGGTTGTGGTCAGCGGTGATGATCTGCTGACGGGTGGTCGCATTCAGATCGCTGACGTTGTTGAGCTGCAGGTGCTCAGGGTTGTTCAGTACCTTGGCGACCATCTCGCGCAGGCCCGAACCACCGGTGGTGGCGGAGAACAGCATGGTCTGCTGGCGGTTGGTGCACTCTTCCACCAGACGCTGGACGTCTTCGGCAAAGCCCATGTCGAGCATGCGGTCGGCTTCGTCGAGGACCAGTACTTCGACTTCCTTGAGGTCGAGGTTACCGGCGTTCAGTTGCTCGATCATCCGGCCCGGCGTACCGATCAGGATATCCGGCACCTTGCGCAGCATGGCAGCCTGGACCTTGAAGTCTTCACCGCCGGTAATCAGGCCGGACTTGATGAAGGTGAACTGAGCGAAACGCTCAACTTCCTTGATGGTCTGCTGGGCCAGCTCGCGGGTTGGCAACAGGATCAGGGTCTTGATGCTGACGCGGACTTTAGCCGGGCCGATCAGACGGTTGAGGATCGGCAAAACGAATGCAGCGGTTTTGCCGCTACCGGTTTGCGCTGTCACCCGCAGGTCACGCCCTTGGAGCGCCAGCGGAATAGCCGCTGCTTGCACAGGCGTTGGCTCGACAAATTTAAGCTCGGCCACGGCTTTGAGCAGGCGTTCGTGCAGGGCGAATTGGGAAAACACGGGTGCTACCTCGAAGAAATACAAAAAAACAGCTGCATAGGGTAACGGTTTCGAGCGCTAAGGCCGAGTTTCTTTATACAAACGGCGCTAAACAGTGGTTTTTTTGTGGCGTCTTTTGTCCTCAAACGTCATCCAAAGCGTCTTAAATGCTCTAATCGCCCCGTCGCGTCCTACAGAAGAACCGTTTTTGCCCATGGATATCAAACAGCTCTGGCTCAACGTCCAAGACCTTTGGGGTGCCCTTGATCAGCACCCACTCCTGCATTCCAGCCTGGCTTTGGTGGTATTGCTGGTGGTTGCGCTGGTCCTCGGACGAGTGGCGCGCTACCTCATTCTGCATGCGACCAAATTGCTCGGTCGCCAGCCCGCGTTGCACTGGGTCAACGACTTGCGGCACAACAAGGTGTTTCATCGCCTGGCACAGATGACCCCGTCGCTGGTGATCCAGTTCGGCCTGTATCTGGTGCCGGAGCTGGGTAAGACCAGTCTGATTTTCCTCGGAAACGTCGCGCTGGCATTTACCATTCTGTTTTTGCTGTTGGCGATCAGTGCCCTGCTCAGCGCCCTGCTCGACATCTACGCACGCACCGAACATGCCCGTACCCGCTCGATCAAAGGCTACATACAACTGGCGAAAATGGTCTTGTACGTGTTTGGCGCGATCATCATCGTCGCCACGCTGATCGACCGTTCGCCGCTATTGCTGCTGTCAGGGCTGGGCGCCATGTCGGCGGTGATTCTGTTGGTCTACAAAGACACCTTACTGTCGTTCGTCGCCAGCGTGCAGCTGACCAGCAACGACATGCTGCGGGTTGGCGACTGGATTGAGATGCCGCAAGTCGGTGCCGACGGAGACGTGGTCGACATCACGCTACACACGGTCAAGGTGCAGAATTTCGACAAGACCATCGTTTCGATTCCAACCTGGCGCCTGATGTCCGAGTCGTTCAAGAACTGGCGCGGGATGCAGCAGTCCGGCGGCCGACGGATCAAGCGCAGCCTGTTCATCGACGCCAGTGGCGTGCGGTTTGTGCGCGATGACGAAGAGCTGAAACTTTCTCAGGTTCACCTGCTGACCGACTACATCAGTCGCAAGCAGGCTGAACTCAAGGCCTGGAACGAAGCTCAGGGCAATGTGGCGGCGATGTCGGCCAACCGTCGACGGATGACCAATATCGGGACTTTCCGCGCCTATGCATTGGCGTACCTGAAGAGTCACTCGGAAATCCAGCCGAACATGACCTGTATGGTTCGCCAGATGCAGACCACCGCTCAGGGCATTCCGCTGGAGATCTACTGCTTCACCCGCACCACCGTGTGGGCGGATTACGAGCGGATTCAGGGGGATATTTTCGATTACTTGCTGGCGGTGTTGCCGGAGTTTGGCTTGAGCCTTTATCAGCAGCCCAGTGGCGGGGATTTAAGGGCGGGGTTATTGCCTGCGGTGTTGGGTGCGAGCCACATACCCGAACCCGAAAAACACGTCATGTAACCCCACAATCCCCGTGTAGGAGCTGCCGAAGGCTGCGATCTTTTGATCTTGATTTTAAGAACAACATCAAAAGATCGCAGCCTTCGGCAGCTCCTACAGGGATTTTGCGTCCTACCCAAACAGCCGGCGCACCTGAACGGGATCGGAATTACCGCTTTGGTCAAGCGCAAGGAAGTATTTGAGCTGCCATTGCTGCGTCTTCACCGCTTGTTTGGCGACGGGTCTGGACCATGGCGGATAGACACGAATCGCCCGCTTGCCACCTTCGCCATCAATCGACATGACACCCTTGGCGGCGAGTATCTTCTGATCAAACACAAACTGCCCGCGATGGGTTTCATCAGCAACGCTCACCACCACAAAGGCGACGCCATCGCCGGTGTCGAGCGGCGCAATCTCGCTGGCAGGCGTTGGCCGCTTCCAGAGCGTGACGAATTGGCCAATCTTGGTCGGCGTGGTTTTCGCCACTCGGAAGACAATCACCTGGCCATCGAGGCCGAAGCGGCAGGCGCCGTAGTCGGCACTCTCCTCCTCGCGCCAAGCATCATCCGTTAACGTCATGCCTGCGGGTTTGTAGATCTGCTCGATGGCGGCGACCAGGTCCGTCATGGCCGTTCCCGCAACGGCAGCACTTCTCGCCTGACGCCCAACCGACTGATCCACACCGCCAGCAAAATCACCGACCCGCCGAGGAACAACCGCCCCAGCTCTTCATGCTGATTCCAGATCAGCAGATTGATCAGCAACCCCACCGGCACATGCAGGTTGTTCATCACCGCGAGCGTCCCGCCATTCACCAGGCACGCGCCCTTGTTCCACCAGTACAACCCGAGCGCAGTCGAGACCAGCCCGAGGAACACCAGCACGCCCCATTGCAGAGGCGCTTCGGGCAGGAAGTTCTGTTTGCCAAACAACAGAAACGCCGGCAACGCCACCGCCAATGCCCCCAGGTAGAAGTAACCAAAGCGCCGGTAATGCGGCAAATCGCTCGGATGGCGGGCCACCAGATGCTTATAGAGCACCTGCCCGGCGGCGTAGGTGAAGTTGGCCAGTTGCAGCAGCAGGAAGCCCATGAAGAAATCGGGGTTGATCCGGTCGTAGCGAATCACCGCCGCGCCCATCACCGCCACCAGTGCCGCGACCAATGCCCACGGATTGAAGCGCCGGTTCAAAGCATCTTCAATCAAGGTCACATGCAACGGTGTGAGGATGGTGAACAGCAACACCTCTGGCACCGTCAAAACCCGAAAGCTCAGGTACAGGCAGACGTAGGTCACGCCGAACTGCAACGCGCCGATCAGCAGCATGCCGCGCATGAACGCCGGTTCAACCGAACGCCAGCGGGTCAACGGAATGAACACCAGCCCCGCCAGTACCACTCGCACCAGCACCGCAAAGTAACTGTCGACATGACCCGCCAGGTACTCGCCGATCAAACTGAAGGAAAACGCCTGAATCAGCGTGACAAAAAGTAGATAGCCCATGCTCGCCTCGTGTCGAATGGCGGCGACGATAGCGGTTTTTGCCAGCCATCGCGACCTGTCAGGCAACACAACCCCCTGTGGGAGCGAGCCTGCTCGCGATGACGGCGTTACATTCAACATTGATGTTGGCTGACACACCACAATCGCGAGCAGGCTCGCTCCCACAGGGGGTGTGTGCTCATTCACTAAATCGCAGGCAAAAAAAAGCCCGATCTCGCTAAAGCGTTCAATCGGGCTACAGCACTCAGGAGCAACAAGTGCAAAGGGAGGTTCGATGCGCGTATAGCCTTGAAGGGGTTGCGCCAGGTCACTTGAACATCAAGGGATTATCTGGCGATTAAAGCCTCAGGCGACCTGGGCAAGCTTGGCGTTGGCCTGGCTCAGGCCTTTCTCCTGGAAGTCACCGCCCAGGTTCATGCCTTCGGCGTGAATGAACGTCACGTCGTGAATCCCGATGAACGCCATGACCTGACGCAGGTACGGTTCCTGGTGATCCGCGGTGCTGCCGGCGTAGATCCCGCCGCGCGCAGTCAGCACGTAGGCACGCTTGCCGCTGAGCAAGCCTTGCGGGCCGGTGTCGGTGTACTTGAAGGTCACGCCGGCACGCAGCACATGGTCGAGCCAGGCTTTAAGGGTGCTCGGGATGGCGAAGTTGTACATCGGCGCGGCCATGACCAGTACATCGGCAGCCAGCAATTCGTCGGTCAACTGGTTGGAGCGTTCCAGGGAAACCTGTTCGATGTCGGTGCGCTGCTCGGCAGGTTTCATCCAGCCGCCCAGCAGGTTGATATCCAGATGCGGCACCGGGTTGGCGGCCAGGTCACGAACGGTGATTTGGTCGTTCGGGTGCGCGGTTTGCCACTGGCTGATGAAGGTCTGGGTCAGTTGACGCGAAACCGAGTCTTGCTGACGAGCGCTGCTTTCGATGATCAGAACGCGGGACATGGGATGTAGGCTCCATCTGAGAATGCTGTAAGTCGATGGAGTGAAGGTTAAACGGAGTTAAATCGATGAAAAAGCGCAAATAACTGCTATAAACCATCAATAAATTCGTTTATAAGCAGAGCATGCCCTGTGGGAGCGAGCCTGCTCGCGAAAGCGGAGTGTCAGTCAACATAAACGTTGAATGGTAAATCGCTTTCGCGAGCAGGCTCGCTCCCACAGTAGCTTGAGGTCATTTGGGGGTGCAGGTCAGTTTGATACGCATCTTGATGATGCTTCGGTTGAACTTGGCGGTGGCATTTTTGTGTTTACCAGCGGCCACTTCGATATTGCGGGTGCGTGGCGCTTCCGGGCCATTGTTGAAAACGACCTTACAGGCCGCATCGGTGGTGCCGTAGTTGTTCACCTGAATGGAGGCGATGTCGCTATCCGTGTCATACGCGTTGTAGTCGATGCTCATTCCGTTCAGCTGTTTTTCAACGTCGATCGGATAGGCAAACGCCGTCAGCGGCAGCATCGCCAGCAGCACACAACCCGATACCACACAACAAAGCTTTTTCATTCAGCAGTCTCCAAAAAGGACTGCCAGCTTAGGACAAGAGGAGCTATTCATGAAAGCGCCCCGCGTGACCCTTGATCAATGGCGAACGTTACAGGCCGTGGTCGACCACGGCGGTTTCGCCCAGGCCGCCGAAGCGCTGCACCGCTCGCAATCATCGGTGAGCTACACCGTGGCGCGCATGCAGGACCAACTCGGCGTGCCGCTGTTGCGCATCGACGGCCGCAAAGCAGTGCTGACCGAAGCCGGCGGCGTGCTGCTGCGCCGTTCGCGGCAACTGGTGAAACAGGCCAGTCAACTGGAAGACCTGGCCCATCACATGGAACAAGGCTGGGAAGCGGAAGTGCGGCTGGTGGTTGACGCCGCCTACCCGAGCGCCCGCCTCGTTCGCGCCTTGACCGCGTTCATGCCGCAGAGCCGTGGCTGCCGGGTGCGTCTGCGCGAAGAAGTATTGTCGGGTGTGGAAGAAGTCTTGCTCGAAGGCGTGGCCGATCTGGCCATCACCGGCCTGAGCATTCCCGGTTACCTGGGTGCGGAATTGAGCGATGTAGAGTTTGTGGCTGTCGCTCACCCCGAACACCCACTGCATCGTCTGAACCGCGAACTGAACTTCCAGGATCTGGAATCCCAGATGCAAGTGGTCATCCGCGACTCCGGCCGCCAGCAGCCACGGGACGTCGGCTGGCTCGGCGCGGAACAGCGCTGGACCGTCGGCAGCCTGGCCACCGCGGCAACTTTTGTCAGCTGCGGCCTGGGTTTCGCTTGGTTGCCTCGGCACATGATCGAACGGGAAATCAAGGAAGGCTTGCTCAAGCTGCTACCGTTGGACCAGGGCGGCAGTCGCAACCCGAGCTTCTACCTGTATTCGAACAAGGACAAACCGTTGGGCCCGGCCACGCAAATTCTCATCGAACTGCTGCGCACCTTCGATACCGCGCCGCTGGATGCCCCTTTCGCCGCCCCTGAACAAGCCTGACACGGAGTGTATGCATGGCCTATTTCGAACACGAAGGTTGCAACCTGCACTATGAGGAATATGGCCACGGTACTCCGTTGCTGCTGGTTCACGGGCTGGGTTCCAGCACCCTGGACTGGGAAAAGCAGATCCCGGCGCTGTCGACCCGCTACCGGGTGATCGTGCCGGATGTACGCGGCCACGGTCGCTCCGACAAACCCCGCGAGCGCTACAGCATCGCCGGGTTCAGCGCCGACCTGATCGCCCTCATTGAACACCTGAACCTCGGCCCGACACACTATGTGGGACTTTCCATGGGCGGCATGATCGGCTTTCAACTGGCCGTGGATCAGCCGCAACTGCTCAAAAGCCTGTGCATCGTCAACAGCGCGCCCGAAGTCAAATTACGCAGCCGCGACGACTATTGGCAGTGGTTCAAGCGCTGGAGCCTGATGCGCGTTCTCAGTCTCGGCGCCATCGGCACGGCCCTTGGAGGCAAGCTGTTTCCCAAACCGGAACAGGCAGATTTACGACAAAAAATGGCCGAGCGCTGGGCAAAAAACGACAAACATGCTTATCTCGCCAGCTTCGATGCAATCGTTGGCTGGGGGGTTCAGGAACGACTTTCGAGGGTCTCCTGTCCAACCCTCATCGTCAGCGCCGACCGTGACTACACACCGGTCTCGCTGAAAGAGACCTATGTAAAACTGCTGCCCGATGCGCGGCTGGTGGTGATCGCCGATTCGCGCCACGCCACCCCGCTGGATCAACCCGAAATGTTCAACCAAACGCTGCTCGAGTTTCTCACCGCAGTCGACACCACCTCACTCAGGATCACTGACCCATGCTGAAAAAAATCGCCCTCGTCGCTGGCTCCGTTCTGTTTGCCGCCAACCTGATGGCCGCAACGCCCGCCAAGGCGCCGCACGTGCTGCTGGAGACCACCAACGGCCAGATCGAAATCGAACTGGACCCGGTCAAGGCGCCGATCAGTACCAAGAACTTCCTTGATTACGTCAACAGCGGCTTCTACAACAACACGATTTTTCACCGTGTGATTCCAGGGTTCATGATCCAGGGCGGTGGTTTCACTCAACAAATGCAGCAGAAAGAAACCAAGGCACCGATCAAGAACGAGTCCAAAAACGGTCTGCATAACGTCCGTGGCACGCTGTCCATGGCCCGCACCTCTAATCCTGATTCGGCCACTAGCCAGTTCTTCGTGAACGTCAAAGACAATGACTTCCTCGACAGCGGTGATGGCTATGCGGTCTTCGGTAAGGTCGTGAAAGGCATGGACGTGGTGGACGTCATCGTCAACTCGCAAACCACCACCCGTGGCGGCATGAAAGATGTGCCAGCCGACCCTGTGTTCATCAAGTCGGCCAAAGTCATCGACTAAGCTACACAGGAAGTCTTGAGCGGCTGCCGGAGTGCGCCGCTCACACTGTTCAAAGGAGAGCCCGTGCGCGGGCGGAGAACTGATGCTTTATCGCCGTTTCGAGAAACTGATCGACATTTTCCGCGAGGCCCCGACGGCCGCTCCGCCGGATCGGGTTCTCCCTTTTTATACCTATTACTTGAAGCAGGTCTGGCCGAGTTTCGCTGCCCTGCTGCTCGTCGGTCTGATCGGTGCGCTGATTGAAGTGGCGCTGTTCAGTTACCTGAGCCGCATCATCGACCTGACCCAAGGCACACCTAACGTCGACTTCTTCAAGGAACACGGCATCGAGCTCGCCTGGATGGCGGTGGTAGCCCTGGTTTTTCGGCCGATTTTTGTTGGCCTGCATGACCTGCTGGTGCACCAGACCCTGAGCCCCAGCATGACCAGCCTGATCCGCTGGCAGAACCACAGTTATGTGCTCAAACAGAGCCTGAATTTTTTCCAGAACGACTTCGCCGGCCGCATCGCCCAACGCATCATGCAAACCGGCAACTCGCTGCGCGATTCGGCTGTGCAAGCGGTGGACGCGCTGTGGCACGTGCTGATCTACGCGATCAGTTCGCTGGTGCTGTTCGCCGAAGCCGACTGGCGCCTGATGATCCCGCTACTGACCTGGATCGTCGCCTTCATCAGTGCCCTTTACTACTTCGTGCCACGGGTCAAGGAACGTTCGGTGGTGTCATCCGAGGCGCGCTCCAAACTCATGGGGCGGATCGTCGACGGCTACACCAACATCACTACCCTGAAGCTGTTCGCCCACACCAACTTTGAGCAGCAATACGCTCGCGAAGCGATCAAGGAACAAACCGAAAAAGCCCAACTGGCCGGCCGGGTGGTCACCAGCATGGACGTGGTCATCACCAGCATGAACGGCTTGCTGATCGTCGGCACCACCGGCCTGGCCCTGTGGCTGTGGACGCAATCGCTGATCACCGTAGGCGCGATTGCCCTGGCCACCGGCCTGGTGATCCGCATCGTCAACATGTCCGGCTGGATCATGTGGGTGGTCACCGGCATTTTCGAAAACATCGGCATGGTTCAGGACGGTTTGCAGACCATTTCTCAACCGGTCAGCGTCACTGATCGCGAGCAGGCCAAACCGCTGGCGGTCACCCGTGGCGAAGTGCGTTTCGAGCACGTGGATTTCCACTACGGCAAGAAGAGCGGGATCATCGGCGACCTCAACCTGACCATCAAGCCCGGTGAGAAAATCGGCCTGATCGGTCCATCCGGCGCAGGCAAGTCAACCCTGGTCAACCTGCTGCTGCGCCTCTATGACGTGGAGGGCGGACGCATCCTCATCGACGGCCAGAACATCGCCGAAGTCGGTCAGGAAAGCCTGCGCGAGCGCATCGGCATGATCACCCAGGACACGTCCCTGCTGCATCGCTCGATCCGCGACAATTTGTTGTATGGCAAACCCGACGCCACCGACGCCGAACTCTGGGAGGCGGTGCACAAGGCCCGCGCCGACGAGTTCATCCCATTGTTGTCGGACTCCGAAGGTCGCACCGGTTTTGATGCCCACGTCGGTGAACGCGGGGTGAAACTCTCCGGCGGCCAGCGTCAGCGCATTGCCATCGCCCGCGTGCTGCTCAAGGACGCGCCGATCCTGATCATGGACGAGGCCACCTCGGCGCTCGACTCGGAAGTCGAAGCAGCGATCCAGGAAAGCCTCGAAACCCTGATGCAGGGCAAAACCGTGATCGCCATCGCTCACCGGCTCTCGACCATCGCGCGCATGGACCGGCTGGTGGTGCTGGAAAAAGGCAAGATCGCCGAAACCGGCAGCCACGCCGAACTGCTGGCCCATGGCGGGTTGTATGCGAGGTTGTGGCAGCACCAGACGGGTGGATTTGTCGGGATCGACTAAATGCCGGTCGCCGAGATCCTTGTAGCAGCTGGCGCAGCCTGCGTTCGGCTGCGCAGCAGTCGCAAAATCCTATAGCGCGGTATTTCAGGCATAACGCATCCGCTGAATTAACGACTGCTTCGCAGCCGAACGCAGGCTGCGCCAGCTGCTACATGGACTTGTGACGTATCGATAGCTGGGCAAGGAAAGCAGCTGAAGCGGGGCGAGGATCACTCTTGCCGGTAAGGCAAGGCCGTCCTCGCTTCCTCGGCATACGCCAGCACACCAACGCGCTCTTGCTGCAGGAAGTCTTTGACGGCAGCTTTCAGGCCGGGATGACGCAAGTAGTGCCATGAATGAGTGATCACGGGTTCGAACCCGCGAATCAACTTGTGCTCGCCCTGGGCACCGGCATCGAAACGCTGGAAGCCATTGGCAATCGCGTAGTCCATGCCCTGGTAGAAACAGGTCTCGAAGTGCAGACGGTCGAACTCCGCCAGACAGCCCCAGTAACGACCGTAAAAACTGTCGCCACCCACCAGACTGAAGGCCATGGCCACCGGCCGTGAGCCTTGCTTGGCCAACACCACACGAATCGACTCTGGCATGCGCTCGGCCAGCAAACTGAAAAACTCCCGCGTCAGATACGGCGCTTGCCGACGCACTGCGTAGGTATTGGCGTAGCAGGCATAGACAAAATCCCACTGCGCCTGATCGAGTTGCCTACCTTCAAGCCATTCGAAATCAATGCCCTGCCCCGCCACTTGTTCGCGTTCCTTGCGCATCTGCTTGCGCTTGCGCGAACTGAGGGCGTCGAGGAAGTCTTGAAAATCCCGATACCCGCGATTTTGCCAGTGGTACTGACAGCCGATTCGCTGCAACCAGCCTGGCTGCTCGGCCAAGGCTGCGTCAGTGAACGGGTCGGTGAAGTTGATGTGGGCACTGGAGAGTTGTTCGATTTCAAGGTAGCCCGGCAGGCTTTTCAACAGTTCGAAACCGTCCTCGAGCGTGGCCGCCAGCAAACGCGGGCCGCTGACCGGACTGAACGGCACAGCCGTCAGCAGCTTGGGGTAGTAATCGATACCGGCACGCTCACAGGCATCGGCCCAGGCGTGGTCGAACACGTACTCTCCGTAGGAATGCCATTTGCGGTAACTGGGCAGCGCGGCAATCAGGCGATCGCCTTCGATGTGCAACAAGTGTTCGGGTTGCCAGCCTGAATGAGGGCCGACGCTGCCGCTGTCTTCCAGCGCGCTGAGAAAGGCGTGGCGCAGAAAGGGCTGATTCTCGGGCACCAGGGCATCCCACGTCTGCGACGCGATTTCGGACAGACTTTCCAGACGTTGCAGCGGCATCAGTTCTTCCCTACTTCTTTGCGTGAAAGCCTGGCGAGTATCGCCCATCGCCAAAAAATCCACACGAGCAATCCGCCGACAGGGCTCTGGATAAGGCTTTACGCCATATTTGTATCGTCATCGAGACGCCATCACATTGCCACTGCTCTGTCATAAACCATCGCGATACTGGCGCCTGTTTTTAGAGCGCCGGGTTCTAAACCTGGTCACTGTTTTCCGTCCGCCAACGGTCGGTTGTGTCCTGGATGGCTCAGTCATCCCATTACATCTTCGGAGATTGATATGCGTCTTGCTTCCACGAAAACTGCGGCGGCCTTGTGTGGTGGGTTGCTGCTGGCCATGAGTGTTCCGGCCAGCGCTGCAGTTGACGCCAAACTGCTCGACATGCTCAAGGCAAACGGCTCGATTTCGCCTGCGCAGTACACCGAACTGCAAGCCGAGCTGACCAGGGATCAGAAGGACCAGCAGATTGCTCGTCAGGCTCAACAAGAGACCAACGAACAGATCGCAGCGACCGCGAAGAAAACCAATGAACTGAGTACCTTCGACCAGAAACTGGCGTGGGCCGCCAAGACCCAATTCAAGGGTGACGTGCGTTTCCGTGAAGAAACAGTCCACAACGATGGCGTTCCAAACAGCAAAGACCAGGATCGTCAGCGCATTCGTGCCCGTCTGGGTGCCTACAGCGAAATCAACCCGCAAGTCGACACCGGTATTCGTATCGCCACCGGCAGCAACGACGACGCCCGGTCCACCAACCAGGACCTGAACAACTACTTCGACAAGAAGTCGATCTGGCTGGACCAGGGCTACGTTGACTACCACCCCGACGCGATCAAGAACCTGCACCTCGTTGGCGGCAAGATGCCGCAACAATGGGTGAGCATGGGCGACATCATCTGGGATAGCGACATCAACCCGGAAGGCCTGGCAGCGACTTACAAATACCCGCTGGGCGGCAGCACCGAGCTGTTTGGTAGCGCCGGTCACTACACCCTCAAGGACAACGTCGACGGCGAGGGTGTGCAGTTCAAACACGACCTGCGTCTGTACGCTGGCCAGTTGGGCGCGCGTTTCGCCATCACCGACAGCATGAAAATGACCTTGGGCGGCAGTATCTACTCGTACGACAACGATAAGAACAGCGCATGCCCTACCACCGGTACCGTCACCGCTCCATGCGCACTGGCCGTCAACGGCAACAGCCCGAACGAAACCTTCAAACTGTACGAAGGCTTTGGTCAGCTCGACTTCAGCAACCTGCCAGTACCGCTCTCGTTGTACGGTCAGTACGTCAACAACAAAGACGCGAGCAACGATCAGGACACTGGTTGGTTGGCCGGTGTGAAGTCCAAGATCTACGGCTTCGCAGTGGACTACAACTACCGCGATGTACAGCGTAATGCGGTGGTCGGCGCCTTCACCGACTCCGACTTTGCCAACGGTTTCACCGGTTCGCGCGGTAGCAAGTTGAAAGTGAGCTACGAGTTGGACAAGAACTTCAACCTCGGCGCGACGTACTTCATGGCTACATCTGACCAGACCAACGCCAGCATCAACAAGAAAGATTCGGACATCAACACCCTGCAACTGGATGCCGAAGCGAAGTTCTGATTCCCCGCTACACGACTCGGGCAAGGAAGCCCGAGCCGCTTTTACAAACTCGCGTTGTGGTATCGGTCCCCATCATCCGTCCGATACTGCAGCGCGAGTTTTTTTTGTTGGCGCAAAAAAGATCGCAGCCTGCGGCAGCTCCTACACCGACCGTATTCCAACCGCGATATCGCGTTGAAATCCAATCCCGTGTAGGAGCTGCCGCAGGCTGCGATCTTTTAAGCCAAACTCAGCGCTTGCGCAGAATCACGCTGCCAATCGAGTAACCGGCACCGAACGAGCTGAGCACTGCCAGCGAACCGGCGGCCAGATCGTCCTGGTTCTTGTGAAACGCGATCACGGAACCGGCGGAGCTGGTGTTGGCGTAGGTGTCGAGAATCACCGGGGCTTCTTCTTCGGTGGCTTCGCGGCCCAGCAGCTTCTTGACGATCAGGTGGTTCATGCTGAGGTTGGCCTGATGCAGCCAGAAGCGTTTCACGTCGCTGATGTTGAGCGTGTTCTCTTCCAGGTGCGTAGCGATCAGCTCAGCGACCATCGGGCAGACATCGCGGAACACCTTGCGGCCTTCCTGCACGAACAGTTTGTCCTTGGCACCGATGCCCTCTTCCGCCGCGCGGTTGAGGAAGCCGAAGTTGTTGCGGATGTTGTTGGAGAACTTGGTCAGCAGCTTGGTGCTGACGATGTCGAACTGGTACTTGGACGTCGCCAGGTCAGCACGCTCGATGATCACCGCAGTCGCGGCGTCGCCGAAGATGAAGTGGCTGTCACGGTCGCGGAAGTTCAGGTGACCGGTGCAGACTTCCGGGTTGACCATCAGGATCGCCCGGGCCTGGCCCAGCTGCACGCTGTTGGTCGCAGCCTGAATGCCGAAGGTCGCCGAGGAGCAGGCGACGTTCATGTCGAAACCGAAACCCTGGATGCCCAAGGCTTCCTGGACTTCGATGGCGATGGCCGGATAGGCCCGTTGCAGGTTGGAGCAGGCGACGATCACACCGTCGATGTCCGCGGCGGTTTTGCCGGCACGCTGCAAGGCTTGCTCGGCGGCACCGATCGCCATTTGGCAAAGCACCGACCACTCGTCATTCGAGCGTTCCGGCAGGCGTGGCGCCATACGTTGAGGGTCGAGGATGCCGTCCTTGTCCATGACAAAGCGGCTTTTGATGCCAGACGCCTTTTCGATAAACGCCGCGCTGGACTCCGTCAACGCTTCGATTTCGCCGCGCGCGATGGCGTCGGCGTTGTCGGCGTTGAATTGCGCGACGTAAGCATTGAAAGACTGCACCAGCTCTTCGTTGGAGATGCTGTTGGCCGGGGTGTACAGGCCGGTGCCGCTGATGACGACGTTATGCATGGTCGTTTCTCTAATCTGTTCAGGCAGAAAGTATTGGCACCGACGTACCAACACACAAAGGATCTGCTCCCGTCAGGGGACGCAAACCTGGCATCGCTTTATTCCAATCCGCCCAGACCTGTGAAGGCTCAAAACCGCGGGACCGGCGTTTATAGGCGCGAAGTTTGCCATAAACATTGGGTTTTGGCGCCTTTTGCTGGAACAAACGCGGTCACACGGCTACTTGTAGGAGCTGCCGAAGGCTGCGATCTTTTGATCTTCTGCTGTCGCGATAAAGAAAGATCAAAAGATCGCAGCCTTCGGCAGCTCCTACAGGGGATCGCGGTGATCACAGAGTATCGGCGTTATGGTTCGACCTGGGTCCATTGCTTGTTCAGGCGCTTGTCGGAGATCGGCACCTTGGTCCCCAATTGTTGGGCGAACAGGGAAACCCGGTATTCCTCCAGCCACCAGCGATAGAGCTCCAATTGCGGATCGCGTTTGCCTTCCTGGGCATGCTTGTTCGCGCGGGTTTGATATTGCGTCCACAGGCCAGACAACTCACCGCTCCAGACCCGGTCCCTCTGCACCTGAGCGCCGATTTTCTCGAAGCGCTGCTCGACCGCTTTCAGATAACGCGGCAACTCCTTGATCCACTGCATCGGGGTTTCTCGGACGAAGCCCGGATACACCAGATGACTGAGCTGCTGCTTGATGTCGTTCAGGGCCACGGCTTGCGCCAGATCGATCTTGCCCTTGAAGCGTTTTTGCAGGCCGTGCCAGAGCTTGAGAATCTCCAGTGTCAGCTTGGCCAGGCGCTCGGCGTGCTCGGTCCAGCCGCCGCGCTTGCGTTCGGCCAGTGACGCAAACCCGGCGCCATCCCGTGGCAGCGGGTCTTCGCCGTCGAGAATGCAGCTGTCGAGGCTGGCCAGCAGAATGTCTTCGACCAGACTGTCGACGCGCCCCATGTCGCGGTACATCAAGCCCAATTCGGTCAGCCCCGGCAACTTGCTGCGCAGGAACTTCGCCGGTTCGGCCAGTTGCTGCATCAGCAAACGCTGCAAGGCGCGGCGATGTTGAAACTCTGCCTCGGCCGGCGTCGAGAAACGCCCTTCCTTGACCGTGCCGCTCTCTTCCACCAGCGCCGGATACACCGTCATTGATAGCCCGGCGATCTTCTGCTGGGTTTTCTCGGCGACGGCGGCAAACACTTTCGGCTCCACCGGTTGCTGGTTTTTCGCGGTTTGCGGCACGGCCAACGCCGCCTGACTGGCTTCGGCAAAACGTGCGGTCAGTTCCGCCAGATCACGCCCTTCGCCGAGGAACTTGCCCTGGCCGTCGACGATTTCCAGGTTCATCCGCAAATGACTGTCGACCTGCTGCGACGCTTCGGCCCAGGCTTCATCGCTGACCCGCGCACCGGTCATGCGCAACAGTTCACGGCCCAGCGCTTGAGGCAACGAGCCCTCGGCGAAAGTCACGCGCTGCAATGCGGCTTTGACGAAGTCCGGCACCGGTACGAAATTCTTGCGCAGGGCTTTAGGCAGGTTGCGCACCAGCGCGATGCACTTGGCCTCGATCACGCCCGGCACCAGCCACTCCAGGCGTTCTGGCGGCAACATTGGCAACAGGGGCGCCGGCACACGCAGGGTCACGCCGTCACGGGGATGGTTCGGTTCGAAGTGGTAGCTCAGCGCCAACTCCAGATCACCGATGTGCAAGGTGTCCGGATAATGCAAAGCGGTGACTTCACTCGCCTCACGGGCCAGCACGTCTTCTTCGCGCATGATCAGCAGCTGTGGGTCTTTCTGGCTGTTGACCCGGTACCAGCTGTCGAAAGTCGCAGTCTGGTGGATCTCCGCCGGCAGTCGCGCATCGTAGAAGGCGAACAGGGTTTCTTCGTCGGCCAGAATGTCGCGACGGCGAGCCTTGGCTTCCAGTTCGTCGAGCTGCTCCAGCAGTTGCGCATTGGCCGTCAGGCACTTGGCCTTGGACTGAATCTCGCCGCGCACCAGACCTTCGCGAATAAAAAACTCACGAGACACTACGGGATCGATCGGCCCGTAATGCACCGGTCGGCGACCGACCACGATCAATCCGAACAAAGTGATTTGCTCGAAGGCCACGACTTGGCCGCGCTTCTTCTCCCAGTGCGGTTCGAAGTGGTTTTTCTTGATCAGGTGCCCGGCCAAGGGCTCGATCCAGTCCGAGTCGATCTTGGCCACCATGCGCGCGTAGAGCTTGGTGGTTTCCACCAGTTCGGCGGCCATCAGCCATTGCGGACGCTTTTTACCGAGGCCCGATGACGGGTGAATCCAGAAGCGTCGCTGGCGGGCGCCGAGGTAATCGCCTTCATCGGTTTTCTGCCCGATCTGGCTGAGCAGCCCCGAGAGCACGGCTTTGTGCAGTTTCGGGTAATCCGCCGGTTCCTTGTTGAGGCTCAACTGCATGTCGCGGCAGATCAGGCTCAACTGACGATGGGAGTCGCGCCATTCGCGCAGACGCAGGTAATTCAGGAAATTCTTGCGGCACCAATTGCGCAGCGGGCTGGCGGTCAGCGCCTGGCGCTGTTCTTCGAAACCGCGCCACAGATTGACCAGCCCGGCGAAGTCCGAGTCCACGTCTTTCCATTGCGCGTGCGCCTGATCCGCCGCTTGCTGACGTTCCGGCGGACGCTCGCGCGGGTCCTGAATCGACATGGCACTGGCGACAATCAGCACTTCCTGCAAGCTGCCGAGTTTTGCTGCTTCCAGCAGCATGCGGCCCATCCGCGGGTCCACCGGTAGCCGCGCCAACTGGCGACCGAGCGGGGTCAGCTGGCTGTTGCGGTCGACCGCCGAGAGTTCTTGCAGCAGGTTGAAACCGTCGCTGATGGCTTTGCCATCCGGCGGCTCGATAAACGGGAAATCGGTGATCTCGCCGAGGCGCAGATGCAGCATCTGCAAAATCACCGCGGCGAGGTTGGTGCGCAGGATTTCCGGGTCGGTAAATTCCGGCCGACCCATGAAATCTTCTTCGCCATATAGACGAATACAAATACCCGGCTCGACCCGCCCGCAACGACCTTTACGCTGGTTGGCACTGGCTTGGGAAATCGCTTCGATGGGCAGGCGCTGGACCTTGGCGCGGTAGCTGTAACGGCTGATGCGCGCGGTGCCGCTGTCGATCACATAACGAATGCCCGGCACCGTCAGCGAGGTTTCCGCGACGTTGGTCGCCAGCACCACGCGCCGCCCTGGGTGCGACTGGAAAATCCGCTGCTGTTCGGCCGGCGACAGTCGTGCGTAGAGCGGCAGAATCTCGGTGTGCTTGAGCTGGGCCTTGCGCAGCATGTCCGCCGCGTCGCGAATCTCGCGCTCGCCGGGCAGGAACACCAGCACATCGCCGGGACTCTTGCGTTCGCTGCGTTCGAACGCGGCGATTTCGTCGAGGGTGGCGAGAATCGCCTGATCCACCGTCAAGTCGTCCTCGACGCGGTTGCCCTCTTCGTCCTGCTCCAGGGTCAGCGGGCGATACCAGGTTTCCACGGGGAAGGTGCGGCCGGAGACTTCGACAATCGGCGCGTCATCGAAGTGCTTGGAGAAACGCTCCAGGTCGATGGTCGCCGAGGTGATGATGACTTTCAGGTCCGGACGACGGGGCAGCAGGGTTTTCAGGTAACCCAGCAGGAAGTCGATGTTGAGGCTGCGTTCGTGGGCTTCGTCGACGATGATCGTGTCGTAGCGTTCGAGGTATCGGTCGTTCTGGGTTTCCGCCAGCAGGATGCCGTCGGTCATCAGTTTGATCAGGGTGTTGGAATCGCTCTGATCCTCGAACCGCACCTGATAGCCGACCAGCGCGCCCAACGGCGTCGCCAGTTCTTCGGCAACCCGGCTCGCCACGCTGCGGGCGGCGATTCGACGAGGCTGGGTGTGGCCGATCAGGCCATGCTGGCCGCGACCGATTTCCAGGCAGATCTTCGGCAACTGGGTAGTTTTGCCCGAACCGGTTTCACCGGCAATGATCAGCACCTGATGTTTGAGCAGCGCTTCCTTGATTTCGTCGCGCTTGGCGGCGATCGGCAGGCTGTCGTCGTAACGAATCACCGGCAGGCTGGCCCGCCGCGCCAACACCTGATCACAGGACGCCTGCATGCGCGTCACCCACTGGGCCAGCTTGGCCTCGTCAGGTTTTTTGCGCAGCTCAAGCAACTGCCGCCGCAGCCGGTGGCGGTCGGCGAGCATGGCGTGATCGAGGTTTTTCAGCAGTTTGTCGATGGAAGGCGATTCGTCAGTCATCAGGTACGCAATAAGTCGTCTAGTGGCGCAGGGGGCGGATTGTCGCAGATTTAAAGGGCGAACGAGATCCCTTGTAGGGGGGAGGTGCTACTCGTTGTCGAGGCCCTTGCGCCGATACGGGAACACGTCGATGACCTTCCCGGCGCGAATGGCTTCCTGAAGGCCTTTCCAGTAATCGGCGTTGTAAAGCTCACCATGCAACTGATCAAACAACTTCCTTTGCCCGGAATCAGCAAACAAAAACGGCGGAAACTCTTCAGGAAACACATCCAGCGGTCCGATCGAATACCAAGGCTCCGACGCCATCTCGTCTTCCGGCGTACGCGGTTGCGGGATATGCCGGAAGTTGGCCTCGGTCAGGAAGCAGATCTCGTCATAGTCATAAAACACCACCCGCCCGTGACGAGTGACGCCGAAGTTCTTCAACAGCATGTCGCCGGGAAAGATGTTCGCCGCCGCCAGTTGCTTGATCGCCAGCCCGTAATCTTCCAGCGCCTCGCGGACCTGAGCGTCGTTGGCGTTCTCCAGATACAGGTTCAACGGCGTCATCCGCCGTTCGGTCCAGCAGTGGCGGATCAGCACGGTGTCGTCTTCTACCGACACGGTGGACGCGGCCACTTCGAGCAATTCTTCCAGACAGGCCGGGTCGAACTTGCTCAACGGGAAGCGGAAGTCGGCAAATTCCTGGGTGTCGGCCAGGCGCCCGACCCGGTCGACGCTTTTCACCAGACGGTACTTCTCGATCACCGTGGCGCGGTCGACGTTCTTTGACGGCGAGAAGCGGTCCTTGATGATTTTGAATACGGTGTTGAAGCCCGGCAGGGTAAACACGCTCATCACCATGCCACGCACGCCCGGGGCCATGATGAACTGGTCGTCGGTGTTGGCCAGGTGATTGATCAGCGCCCGATAGAACTCGGATTTTCCGTGTTTGTAAAAGCCGATCGAGGTGTACAGCTCGGCGATGTGCTTGCCCGGCAGGATGCGTTTGAGGAAACCGATGAACTCCGCCGGTACCGGCACGTCGACCATGAAATACGAACGGGTGAACGAGAAGATGATCGACACGTCCGCTTCATCGGTGATCAGCGCATCGATCTGAATGCCGCGACCTTCGCGGTGCAGCAGCGGAATCACCAGCGGCCATTGTTCGTCCTGGGTGTAGATGCGCCCGACCAGGTACGCGCCTTTGTTGCGGTAAAGTACCGAGGAAAACAGTTCGACGCTCAATTCCGGGTCTTTGCAGACCCAGTCCGGCAGGTTCTCGCGCAATTGCCCTTCGAGACGGTTCAGGTCGCCCGCCAGGTTGGCGTAATCCTCGCTGAAGCGGTAGTCGGCAAAAATGCTCGCCAGCATCCCGGACAACTGGCCCTGGGGCTTGTACGTGCGGGTTTGCGCGGCGCGGGCCCGGCGCAGGCTCGGCCGGGTGGTGTGGATGAACATGCAGCCGTCGCTGATCAGGTCGTGGCTGAACAGCCCGCAGAAAATCGAGTTGTACCAGGTTTCGGACAGTTCATCGTCGAAGCGCAGGTCGATCAGCGTGATGTAAGCGCTTTTGACCAGCGGCCAGCAGCTGACATCCAGCGTGTCGGCATCAAACGCGATACGCAGCCGTCCCACCGTTTCGCTGACTTTTTCTTCGTAGAGATTGATCCGCGCGGCCGACGCCGTTTGCGTCTCCTGCCACTTGGCCTGCTCGAAGCGAGCCCGGGCGCCGTCGGTGATCTGGCGGAAATGCTCGCGGTAATCGTCAAAGCCATCGAGGATCATTCGGGCGATGTCGGCGGCTGGCCATTGCTGCGGCATAGGTAAAACCTCGGCGGCTGATGCTTATCGTTGGGGCCTGAGCTTAGTGGCCCTTTGTTACGCAACGCAACCATTGCCTTGCGTCCTGGCTGGCGCGACACTTGCGTGCCAATCAAGGAAGGAAAGTGCTGTGAACCCCGTCGATACTCTGCGTTTGTTATCGCTTGCCGCCATTTGGGGCGCGAGCTTTCTGTTCATGCGCATCATCGCCCCGGTGATTGGCACAATCCCCACTGCTTTTTTCCGCGTATCGATTGCCGCGACCGGCCTGTTGGTGATTCTCGGGCTGATGCGCATCAGCTGGGATTTCAAAGGCAAACTCAAAACCGTGATGCTGCTCGGGGTGATCAACTCCGGGATTCCGGCGACCCTGTACTCGGTAGCCGCCCAAGTGCTGCCAGCCGGTTACTCGGCGATTTTCAACGCCACCACGCCACTGATGGGCGTGCTGATCGGCGGTCTGTTCTTCCATGAAAGACTGACCGCAGCCAAGCTTGGCGGCGTGTTCCTCGGGCTGTTTGGCGTCGGTGTCCTGACCCGTGCCGGTCCGGTGGCGTTCGACATGGAACTGCTGATGGGCGCCCTCGCCTGCCTGCTCGCCACGACCTGCTACGGTTTCGCCGGGTTCCTCGCGCGCCGCTGGCTTGATCACGCCGGTGGTCTCGACAGTCGACTGTCGGCGGTGGGCAGCATGCTCGGCGCAACCTTGTTTCTGTTGCCGCTGTTCGGTTACAGCGTGATCAGCCAGCCACCGGAAAGCTGGGGCGGCTGGAGTGTCTGGCTGTCGTTGCTGGGTTTGGGGCTGGTGTGTACGGCGCTTGCGTACATTATTTACTTCCGGTTGCTCAGCTCGGTCGGGCCGGTGAAGTCGATGACCACGACCTTTCTGATCCCGCCGTTCGGGGTGTTGTGGGGGGCGTTGTTGCTGGATGAGCCGTTGTCGATGGCGCACATCTATGGCGGGGTGTTGATTGCGGCGGCGTTGTGGTTGGTGTTGAAGCCTTCGGTGGTGAAGGTGGTAGAAGTGACTGCCAAGTAGTTTTGCGGTGTTGCTGATGACGCCATCGCGAGCAAGCTCGCTCCCACATTTGATCTTCGTCGTGACACAGATCCAATGTGGGAGCGAGCTTGCTCGCGATGGCGGTAGTTCAGACACCGATAATCACAATGCTAAATCACTCACCTCGCCATCCACCAACCGCCGAATCCCCAGCGGATTGGCGTTCTGTAACGCCTCGGGCAACAACGCATCCAGGTAATTCTGGAAGCACACCGGCCGCAGGAATCGATCGATCGCCAGCGTACCCACCGATGTGCCCCGCGAATCTGAAGTCGCCGGATACGGCCCGCCATGCACCATTGCCTCGCAAACCTCGACACCCGTCGGGTAACCGTTGAGCAAAATCCGCCCGACCTTTTCCTGCAGCGCCTCCGCCAGCCAGCGGTACTCCAGCAATTCCTCGGCCTCGCCAATCAACGTTGCCGTCAGTTGCCCGCGCAGGCCGTGCAGCGCCGCCACCAGCTGCGCCCGATCTTCGACTTCGATGATGATGGTGGTCGGCCCGAAGACCTCTTCCTGAAGCAGCTCATCGCCCTTGAGCAACAGGCTGACATCCGCTTTGAACACTTGCGGTTGAGCCTGATTGCCCTGTTGCGGCTTGCCTGCCAGATGTGTCAGCCCCGGATGTTCATGCAGCTCACCCAGACCTTTGCTGTAACTCACCAATGCGCCCGCGTTGAGCATGGTTTGCGCCGGTTGCTGGTTCATGCTGGCGCAAAACGTTTCCACAAACGTGCTGAACTGCGGCGAGCGCAGGCCAATGACCAAGCCTGGATTGGTGCAGAACTGGCCGCAGCCCAACGTCACCGAACCGGTCAATTGTGCAGCGATCTGCTCACCACGCACCGCAAGCGCTTCCGGCAACAGGAACACCGGGTTGATGCTCGACATCTCGGCAAACACCGGGATCGGCTGCGGCCGGGTCGCGGCCATGTGGCTCAGGGCATTGCCGCCCTTGAGCGAACCGGTGAAGCCCACGGCCTGAATCGCCGGGTGCTTGACCAGCCACTCACCGACGCCCCCGCCGTAGATCATGTTGAACACGCCGGCCGGCATCTCGGTGCGCTCGGCGGCGCGGATGATCGCGTCCGCCACCCATTCGGCCGTCGCCATGTGCCCGCTGTGAGCTTTGAACACCACCGGGCAACCGGCGGCCAGCGCCGAGGCGGTATCGCCACCGGCCGTTGAGAACGCCAAGGGAAAGTTGCTGGCGCCGAACACCGCCACCGGCCCGAGGGCGATACGGTACTGACGTAGATCCGGACACGGCAACGGCTGACGATCCGGCAGCGCCCGATCAATCCGCGCACCGTAGAAATCGCCGCGACGCAGCACCGTGGCGAACAAACGCATCTGCCCGCTGGTGCGTGCGCGTTCACCCTGGATACGCCCCGTCGGCAACGCGGTTTCGCGGCACACGGTGGCGATGAAGTCATCGCCCAGTGCATCGATTTCATCGGCGATGGCGTCGAGAAACTGCGCACGTTTTTCCGCGTTCAGGTTGCGGTAGATCGGGTACGCAGCGGCCGCAGCTTTGGCGGCGGCGTCCACTTCGGCTTCGGAAGCCTGAAAGAAAGTGCCGGGAAGCGGCTCGCCGGTAGTCGCGTCGAGGCTTTGCAATTGCAACGTGCCGTTGGCGCTGCGGCGACCGCCGATGTAGTTGTGTCCAAGTAGCGAAGTCATGACTGATTCCTTGACCGGCCAACAACGCCGACTGTTGAAGATTTTGGGACATTCAAGATCCACCCCTCACCCCAGCCCTCCCGAAACGTCGGACCGCCCCACGGGGTAGAGGGGGAAAGGGAGCCGATCTTCATGATGTTCAACTATGAGTTCGACTGAGAATTTCAGGCCTAAAGCGCGCGAACCTGACCGATGGCCAACGGCTGGACACTTTCGCCGATACCGTTTTCCAGTGGCGCGCCGAACTCATCAAGGCTGATCTGGAAGCGATCGCCCGGCTGGGTTTTCACCCCGTCGGCAAACGACAGCGTGGCGGTGCCGAAGTAGTGCACATGAACATCACCGGGCCGCAAGAACTGCGCGTACTTGAAGTGGTGGAATTCAAGGTTGGCGAGGCTGTGGCACATGTTGTCTTCGCCGCTGAGAAACTCCTTTTCCCAGATTGTTTCGCCGTTGCGTTTGATGCGGCTGGTGCCGGCCAGATGCTTGGGCAATTCACCGACGCGCAGCTCCGGGCCATAGGCGCAGAAACGCAGTTTCGAGTGCGCGAGGTACAGGTAATTGCGCCGCTCCATCACATGGTCGGAGAACTCGTTACCCAAGGCATAACCGACGCGATACGGCTGGCCGTCGTCGCCGATCACATACAGGCCCGTCAGTTCCGGTTCTTCACCGGCGTCTTCGGCAAACGGCGGCACCGGGAAGTCCGCGCCGGGGCGCACGACGATGCTGCCGTCACCTTTGTAGAACCATTCCGGTTGTGCACCGACCTGCCCGGCCGCTGGTTTTCCACCCTCCAGGCCCCATTTGAAAATGCGCATGGTGTCGGTCATGCCGGCTTCGACTGCGCCGTCCTGCTGGTGCATTTTGTCCCGTGCCGAGGCGCTGCCCAAATGGGTCAGGCCGGTGCCGCTGATCAGGCAATGGGCCGGGTCTTCGTGGTCCAGTGGCGGCAGGACTTTGCCTTGTTGCAATAGTTGTGCGTAGTCCGGGCCCCGCTCTGTGCCGCGCTGGGCGACTTCTTTTTCCAGGCTGCGTTGGGCGCGGATCGCCGCGAGTGCCAGTTCGCGGGTGCTGCGGGTGTCGCGCAATACCTGAACCTGTGCCCCGTCGACGAGGCCGACCTGGCGTTCACCCGCAGTGTTTTCGAATTGAATCAGGCGCATGACGGCCCTCCAGAAAGTCGTGGATGGCGCCGCAAGTTTGCGGTGCCCGCTTGCGGTGCCTCAAGGTCACTCGATGATGTTGAAGTCGCTCAGGTACTCATCGGAGATTTCCAGGCCCAGACCCGGTTTATTGTCATCAAGCTGGATGTAGCCGTTGACCGGTTGCGGCTCGCCCTTGAACACGTAGTAAAAGAGTTCGTTGCCGACTTCGACGTCGAACACCGGGAAGAACTCGGCCATCGGCGATGCGGTGGTGGACATGGTCAGGTGATAGTTGTGCATCTGCCCGGCGTGCGGGATCACTGGCACCGACCAGGCTTCGGCCATGGCGTTGATCTTGCGCGCGGCGGTGATGCCGCCGACGCGGTTGGTGTCGTACTGGATCACGTCGACAGCGCGGCGTTCCAGCAGGTCTTTGAAGCCGTAGGAGGTGAACTCATGCTCGCCGCCGGAGATTGGCATGATCCCCATTTTTTTCAGCTCGATGTAGCCTTCGATGTCGTCGGCGATCACCGGTTCTTCGAGCCAGCGTGGTTCGAACTCGGCGAGTTTGGGCAACATGCGGCGGGCGTATTCCAGGGTCCAGCCCATGTAGCATTCGAGCATGATGTCGATGTCGGGGCCGGCCAGGTTACGCAGCGCCCGCACTTGTTCGATGTTCTTGCGCATGCCCGCCGGGCCGTCTTTCGGACCGTAGCCGAAACGCATTTTCAGCGCGGTGAAACCCTGGTTCAAATAGCCCTGGGCTTCTTCAAGGAACAGGTCGAGGTTGTCGTTGGCGTAGAGCTTGGATGCGTAAGTCCAGATCTTTTCCTTGGTGCGGCCGCCGAGCAGTTTGAACACAGGCTTGTTGACCGCTTTGCCCATGATGTCCCAGATGGCGATGTCGATCGCCGAGATCGCCGCCATGCCAATGCCTTTACGGCCCCAGGCGTGGCTCTGGCGGTACATCTTCTGCCAGATGTATTCGTTGTCGAACGGGTCTTCGCCAATGGCGATCGGCGCCAGATAGGTGTCGATGATTTCCTTGGCCACACGCGGTGCCAGGGCGCAGTTACCGATGCCGACGAGACCGGTATCGGTCTCGACTTCCACCACCAGCCAGCCGTGGAAACGGAACGAGCCCATGGCGTCGCCGCGTTCGAACAGGATGTCGCTGGCGTTGGTGCAGAAGTGCGCTTGAGGGGGGACGACTTTGCCTTTCCACTCGAAAACGCGGGTACGGATTGCTTTGATTTTCATGAATACAGTTCCTTGCGCTGCCGGCTTTTTGTAGTTGTCGGGTCGCTGCGCGGGGCCGCTTGGGTGGCCGGCTCCGGGCATTCGATGGAGCGACTTTAGCCAGCGCTCGGGGGCTGCGGATAATCACTTATGCGTATCCGCCGATAACCTGGGGTGATAGGAAAAAGCGGTTATTGGGTAGATAGGGTTATCGGGTGTGGAAGCTTTAAAGACCACCCCTCACCCTAACCCTCTCCCCAGAGGGTAGAGGGGACTGACCGAGTTGTTCTTAGAGCTGCATCGACCTGAAAGATCTGAGTCGAACTCAGGCTTGAAAGGCTTGAAGATCTGCTCCCTTTCCCCCTCTCCCCCGTGGGGCGGTCCGACGTTTCGGGAGGGCGGGGTGAGGGGTGAACGAGCCCCATGAAAGACAGGACACCGTTTCCCCCTTACGATAAGGGATAGGCAAACGGTTATGTTTATGACTAACAGCAACGATAAGAGTGGGGAGCTTTTGGGCCAGGAGCGACGGCGCCGCTGGAGCCCAGAGCAAAAACTGGCCATGGTTCGCGAGAGTCTTGAGCCAGGGCAAAGCGTTTCGGTGGTGGCTCGGCGCAACGGCATCAATGCCAACCAGCTGTTCCTGTGGCGCAAGCTGTACCAGGACGGCAGCCTGTCGGCGGTCAGTGCTGGCGAAGCCGTGGTGCCNTGAACGAGCCCCATGAAAGACAGGACACCGTTTCCCCCTTACGATAAGGGATAGGCAAACGGTTATGTTTATGACTAACAGCAACGATAAGAGTGGGGAGCTTTTGGGCCAGGAGCGACGGCGCCGCTGGAGCCCAGAGCAAAAACTGGCCATGGTTCGCGAGAGTCTTGAGCCAGGGCAAAGCGTTTCGGTGGTGGCTCGGCGCAACGGCATCAATGCCAACCAGCTGTTCCTGTGGCGCAAGCTGTACCAGGACGGCAGCCTGTCGGCGGTCAGTGCTGGCGAAGCCGTGGTGCCGGCCTCGGAGCTGAGCGATGCGCTCAAGCAGATCCGTGAACTGCAACGGATGCTGGGCAAGAAAACGATGGAAGCAGAAATCCTCAAAGAGGCCGTGGAGATCGCCCGGTCGCGAAAATGGATTGCGCACTCACCCTTGTTGCCGGGGGACGACCAGTGAAGCTGGTCAGCGAATGTCTCGGTGTGGCGCGCTCGCAATTAACGGTTCGAATCAAGCAATCGGTATCGCCCAAGGTACGGCGAAGCAGGCCCGTGAACGATGCTGAGCTGGTGGTAGAAATCCAACAGCAGGTCAGCGAGTTGCCCAGCTACGGCTACCGTCGTGTCTGGGGATTGTTGCGCCGCGAACGTGAAACCCAGTCGCTGCCAGCGATAAACGTGAAGCGGGTGTACCGGGTCATGCGTGATCACAACTTACTGCTGGAGCGGCGGATCAAACAACCCGGCGTGCCGCGTCGGCACGAAGGCCGTATTGCTGTGCAGACCAGCGATACGCGTTGGTGTTCTGACGGCTTTGAGTTCCGCTGCGAGGACGGCGCCAAACTGAGCGTGACCTTCGCCCTGGACTGCTGTGATCGCGAAGCCATCGGCTGGGTCGCGAGCCCGACCGGTTACAGCGGCGATGATATCCGCGACCTGATGCTGGAAAGCGTGGAGAAGCGCTTCGGTGATCAACTGCCCGCCACGCCGGTGCAATGGCTAAGCGACAACGGCTCGGCGTACACCGCCGAACAGACACGCCTGTTTGCTCGGCAGATCGGTTTGCAGCCGGTAACCACACCTGTGCGCAGCCCGCAGAGCAACGGCATGGCCGAGAGCTTTGTGAAGACGATCAAGCGTGATTACGTGGCGCACATGCCTAAGCCGGATCGCGAAACGGCACTGCGCAACTTGGCCATTGCCTTCGAGCATTACAACGAGCAGCATCCGCACAGCGCCTTGAACTATCGCTCACCGAGGGAGTTCAGGCGCTTGGCGGCAGCATCAATTTAACGGGGAGTTGGTGTCCGGTTTGGTAGGGGCAAGTCCAGAGAAGCCCATCAACTTGATCGCGATCTGCCCCTGGTCGTGATACATCGTGACCACCGCGTCGAACGCACTGGCATCGCCCTGAACCTTGAGGAAGATCGTGTCGGCCGGATACGGTCCTTCGGCCGCAATGCCCAGCGCCTGAGCCGAGCGCACGGCCGGGCCAATGATGTCCAGTTCTTCCCGACCGAACGAGCCGTTGTCACCGTTGTGCGGGTTCAACCCACAGACTCCAATGCGCGGCTTTTCCAGGCCATTGCGCTTGAGCGCGGTGTCGATCAATTGAATCGCTTCCACCACCCGCGTCTGACTGAGCATGCCTGGCACCTCGGCCAGCGCCACGTGGGACGTCACCCGCGAAGTCCAAAGGTTGTCGAGTACGTTGAATTCGCAGAACGGTCCGTGGAAATCCAGTAGCTCGGCGAACCAGTGCAGCTCATCGCTGTGGGCCATGCCGGCCATGTGCAGCGAGGTCTTGTTCAACGGCCCGAACAGCACCGCGTCGGTGGTGCCGGCCTCGGTCAGGCGCAGGGCTTTTTCCAGGGTATCGAGGCTGTAGCGACCGCCGATAACGCTGGCTTCGCTGCGGGGAAATTCACCAAGCGTGTCGCCACGAAAATCATAGAACAGCGGCGTGTCATCACGAAAATCCAGCTGATCCAGCGACTCGACGCGACGGTAAGGAAACTCCACCCCGGCGATGCGCATTCCACGACGCATTTCCGCCTCGTCGGCGATCAAAATCACATTAGCCTGGCTACGCACTTCGGGCTCGCCGAGCAGGCGTGCAATCAGTTCCGGGCCGATGCCCGCCGGGTCACCCAGGACCATCGCGATGGTTGTCTTGTTCATGCTTCACTCCTCAAGGGTTCAGGCCATGTCCGGTCAATGGCGCAAGGCTCGCAGCGATAAACCCGCTGCGCGTTGCTGTAGAAAAGACGCTCCTGATCGACGCTGGGCAGATCAGCAACGATGGATTTGAAACCGCTATAGATGTCGTCGAATGAGCCGCACAGGCTGTCCACCGGAAAGTTGCTGGCGAACATCGCCCGATCGGTGCCGAACATGGCGATCACTTCACGCACGATCCAGGCGTTGTCTTTGGCGCGCCACGCCTGGCCCATCTGGCCAAGGCCGGATATTTTCACCTGCACGTTCGGCCACTCGGCCAGCCGCGCCATCGCCAAACGCCAACCCGCCAGGCCTTTGGCACTGCGGTCATTGGGTAACCCGGCGTGGTTGAGAATCAACGTGGTGCCGGGAAAGTCCCGGGCCAGCCGTTCGGCTTCGTGCAGGTTCCACCAGGGTGTCTGCAAATCGAAATGCAGCCCAAAACCTTCGAGCGTGGCGAAACTGCGGCGCCAATACTCGTCGCTCATCAGGCTGCGAACGTGGCCGACCTGCGCAGGCGAAGTCGGTCCACCAGGTTTGTGGCGAACGCTGCGCACGCACTTGAAACTGGCTTGCTCGGTCAGTACCGCGATGGCGTCCGGACGGTCGAGCCAGGCTTGCGCCACAACGGCATTCGGCACGCCGTATCGGGCGGCCAGACCCTCGATGAACAGGGTTTCGCCAATCGGGTCTTGCGGGTCCCATTCGGTCTCGACGTACACCGTTTGCACCACGCGATGCGGGCCGACGTCAGCGAAATAATCATCAGGAAAATAGCGGCGCTTGATCGCACTGTAATCACCGTAACGAAACGGGATGTTGGCTTCGGGCGCAAGCCACGGATGGTCATTGATCGACGGGTCCCAGAAGTGATGATGGGCGTCGATGATCGGGCCGTTCCACACATTAACCATGACGCACCTCGTCGAGGCTGATGAACAACGTCGCCAGCACAAAGACTGCCGAGCACACCGCAAAGAACCCCAGCACCGGCGCAAAACCACCGGTCATTTGCAGAATGATCCCCACCAGAATCGGTACCGCGATGCCGCCGGTGCTGCCGGCCATGTTCATCACGCCGCCGATCAACCCGACTCGCGCCGGTGCTGCCAGCAACGCCGGGAAGCTCCAGTACAGGCTGCCCCACATAAGAAAAAAGGCGGTCATGGCCAACAGCGCCACGGCCGCAAAAGGATTGCTCAGGGTTGGCAGCAACAGGAACGCGCCGAGGGCTACCAGACCGGAAAACGCCAGCAGGCTCTTGACCGCCACGCCACGACTGATGCCTTTTCGGATCAACCCGTCGCAAAGGAAACCGCCAGTCAACGAACCCAGCGCACCGCACACAAAGATCACAAACGTAGCCGCACCAATCCCCTTGATATCAAAACCGCGAGCCTGCGCCAGGTAACTCGGGCCCCAGGTCAGCAGACCGAAATAAACCATCGCCCAACTGGCGCGACCGATCAGCAAACCACTCAAGGAACGTGCCGCGATGCCCAGGCCTTTGACCGGCACGCGCGCGGCTTCGGCAGCAGGCGTCGCGCGCCCGGCGTTGATCTTTTCCAGTTCTTCAGCATTCACTTGCGGGTGACTGGCCGGGTCATCACGCAGATAACGCCGCGCCAGCCAGGCCAGCACCAACGTCGCGATGCCGGCAATCACGAACGCCAGACGCCACGAATCCAGCGACGCAATCAGATAGGCAATGATCAACCCGCCCAGCGCCACGCCCAACGGGCTGCCACTGTCCATCAGCACCGCGCCGCGACTGCGCTCGCTCGGTGCTAGCCACAGGGAAATCAACTTGCCGCCAGACGGAAACAACGGTGCTTCTGCAGCACCAAGAGCAACCCTGGCAAACAACAAGGACAGGCCGCCAGTCGCCAATGCTGCCAGCACCTGGAACGTGCCCCACAACCCGGTGGACCAACTGATGACCCGGTGCGGCCCGAAGCGATCGATCATCCAGCCGCCGGGAATCTGCAACAGCGCATACGCCCAGAAGAAGCTGCTGAGGATCAGCCCTTGCAGGCTCGGCGACAGGGAAAATTCATGGGCGATGGTCGGCATCGCGATGGACAGCGAGACCCGATCGATCAGGTTGACCATGGTCAACGCAAAGATGATCGCGAAGATCCGCCAGCGCACGCTGCTGGCTTTGGTCGTGCCGGTCAGCGGTGTGGCCGCTGCCGCCGCTGGCTGGGCAACGGCGCCAGGCAGATGCAGGGAAGCACTGGAACGAGCCATGGTGCGTACCTCGTTTTATTATTGTTGTGGATTGCAACTTTGCCGCTTCATGGCGGCGCTGGTGAGCACTATCGAAGGCTGCGTGATAACCGTCTAATCAAAACTTGAAATCAGGTGATAGCCCCGGGTTATGGCATGCCCTGCTTTCAGGGAGCTTTCAACGTATGACGCAAACCCTGACTTTCCTCGCAAAAGGCTCTGGCGCAAGGCCTTCAGCAATAACGGGGATTTTGGCCGTCGTGACCTATAACCGCAGGCTATCGGTGTATGTATTGTTTTGACTAGACGCGGGGCCCGAGGCTTCACACACTCACTCCAGGCTTGCAGCTTTTGAGCACCGACAAGTCACTCATAACAACTACAAAAACGAGGCCCTTCCATCATGCGAAAAGCATTCGTCCGTCGCACATCCCGTCTGTTTCTTGGCTGCACGCTGATCGCCGCCGGCGCCCTTCCCGCTCTCGCTCACGCTGCTTGGCAGCCGGACAAGAATGTCGAAATCGTTGTCGCTGGCGGCCCCGGTGGCGGCACCGACCAGCTCGGTCGGTTGATCCAGTCGATCATCACCACGCACAAGTTCCTCGACGTTAATACCATCGTCCTGAACAAGGGCGGCGGCAACGGTGCCGAAGCCTTCCTCGACTTGAAGATGAACAAGGGCGATCCGGAAAAACTGGTGATCGGCACCAACAACATCTACCTGTTGCCGCTGGTGTCCAAGCTCGGTTACCAATGGCAAGAGCTGACCCCGATCGCTGCAGTGGCCGAAGACGACTTCATTCTCTGGAGCTACAAGGGCGCGCCGTGGAAGGACGCCAAAAGCTTCTACGAAGCGGTCAAGGCAGACCCATCGAACCTGCGCATGGGCGGCAGCCAGTCCAAGGACGTCGACCAGACGTTGACCCTGCTGCTGAACCAGACCACCCACAGCAAACTGGTGTACATCCCGTTCAAGAGCGGCAGTGAAGCCGCGACCCAACTGGCCGGCAAACACATCGCCGCCAACGTCAACAACCCCAGCGAAAGCATCAGCCAATGGCGCGGCGATCAGGTCGAACCGCTCTGCGTGTTCAGTAAAGAGCGTATGGCCTACACCGAAAAAGTCGCCGGCGAAAAATCCTGGGCCGACGTTCCAACCTGCCACGAACAGGGTCTGGGCATCGATCAGTATCGCTTCCCGCGCACCGTGTTCATGCCCGGCGAAGTCACCGCTGAACAACGGGCGTTCTATGTCGAGCTGATGCGCAAAGTCACCGAGACCCCGGAGTTCAAGGCCTACGTCAAACAGAACGCTTTGGTACCCACCTTCCTCGAAGGCGAGCCACTGACCGCCTACATTGAGAAAGACACCGCCCGCGTTACGCCGGTGTTCAAAGAAGCCGGCTGGCTGAAAAACTGAGTTGTTTGCGGCCGTCCGCCTGCGCACGGCCGTCACCTCTGGAGGTGCTTTCATGTCCCATTCTTCGGATTCACCGGCGCTGGTCGGTACCCGCTGGGTCGAACTCGGCCTGGCACTCTTCACCACGCTGATCGGCACGGTGGTGATGTTCGGCAGTCTCGAACAAGGTATCGGCTGGGGCGATTCCGGCCCTGAGCCGGGTTACTTCCCTTTCTACATTGGCTTGATGCTGAGCGCGGCGAGCGTAGCCAACGGGGTGTTGACCGTGGTGCGCTGGCAAGCCCTGAGCCTTTCATTCGTCAGCCGCAGTGCGTTCAAGCAAGTGTTGTCGGTGTTCATCCCGATTGCTCTGTTCGTCGGTGCCATGCCGTTCACCGGCATCTACGTGGCCTCGGCCTGTTTCATCGCCTGGTTCATGTGGCGTGACAAGGTCCGCACCAAGCCATACGGCAAGTGGATGATCGCCAGCGTGTCCCTTGGCGCAGTGCTCGCCAGTTACCTGATTTTCGCGCTGTGGTTCAAGGTCCCGCTGGATGCCGGCCCGATGGGCGACTGGATTGCCCTGGCCGGGAGAAATTTCAAATGAGTGAGTTCGATTCCCTGCTGCAAGGCATGAACCTGATCCTGACCCCGGGCCACATCGGCCTGATGGTGATCGGCGTGCTGCTGGGCATTCTGGTCGGCGTGTTGCCCGGCCTCGGCGCCCCCAATGGCGTGGCGTTGCTGCTGCCGCTGACGTTCACCATGTCGCCGGTGTCGGCGATCATTCTGCTGTCGTGCATGTATTGGGGCGCGCTGTTCGGCGGCTCGATCACCTCGATTCTGTTCAACATCCCCGGCGAGCCCTCATCGGTGGCGACAACGTTCGACGGCTACCCGATGGCCCGCGAAGGTCGTGCCGCCGAAGCCCTGACCGCCGCGTTCAGCTCGGCGTTGATCGGCGCGTTGGCCGGGGTGTTGTTGCTGACCTTCCTGTCGACAAAGATCGCCGCGTTCGCCATGTCTTTCAGTTCACCGGAGTTCTTTGCGGTGTACCTGTTGGCGTTCTGCACCTTCATCGGCATGAGCAAAAACCCGCCGCTGAAAACCGTGGTCGCCATGATGATCGGCTTCGCCATGGCCGCGGTCGGTATGGACACCGTGTCCGGCAACCTGCGCCTGACCTTCGACCAGCCGACGCTGATGACCGGCATCAGCTTCGAAGTAGCGGTGATCGGTCTGTTCGGTATCGGCGAAATCCTCTGCACCGTCGAAGAAGGTCTGGTGTTCCGTGGCGAGCATGCGCGCATCACCCCGATGATCATCCTGCGCACCTGGGCCAAGTTGCCGCGCTACTGGTGGACGATTGTGCGCAGCACGTTGGTCGGTTGCTGGATGGGCATCACGCCCGGCGGGCCAACGGCGGCGTCGTTCATGAGCTACAGCCTGGCGCGGCGTTTCTCGAAGAACCGCGAGAACTTCGGCAAGGGTGAACTCGAAGGCGTGATCGCCCCGGAAACCGCTGACCACGCCGCCGGCACCAGTGCCCTGCTGCCGATGTTGACCCTGGGCATTCCAGGGTCGGCGACAGCAGCGGTGATGCTCGGCGGCTTGATGATCTGGGGCCTGCACCCTGGCCCGACGCTGTTCGTCGAGCAACACGATTTCGTCTGGGGCCTGATCGCCAGCATGTACTTGGGCAACGTCGTCAGTCTGATCGTGGTGCTGGCCACCGTGCCGCTGTTCGCTTCCATCCTGCGGATTCCGTTCTCGATCATTGCGCCGATCATCATCATGGTCTGTGCCATCGGCGCCTACTCGGTACACAACTCGTTCTTCGACGTGGTGCTGATGCTGGGCTTTGGCGCGCTGGGATATCTGTTCAAGAAACTCGGTTATCCGATCGCTCCGCTGGTACTGGCAGCAGTGTTGGGGGATAAAGCGGAAGATGCATTCCGTCAGTCGATGCTGTTCTCCGACGGGCACCTGGGGATCTTCTGGTCCAACCCATTGGTGGGCAGCCTGACCACGGCGGCGCTGCTGATGCTGTTCTGGCCGTTGATTTCCAAGGCGCTGCAAACCCTGACGGGCCTGCGCAAACCCCACGTCGCCAAGCCAAAATCGGTGCTGTGACACAGCAATGCTGGCAACGCCTGACATTTGTTGTCAGGCTTGCCGCAGTCCTTTTTGCGAGCATGGCCCATGACCCGAATTCCTGAAGCCAACGTGATCCACAGCCGACTGCGTCTGCGCCAACTGCGGCTGATGCTGGCGTTGCAGGAATTCGGCTCATTGCGCCGCGCCGCCGACCACATCGGCATGACCCAGCCGGCAGCGACCAAGATGCTGCACGAGGCCGAGGACCTGCTGGGCGTCGAGCTCTTCGAACGCCTGCCTCGGGGCATGCGCTCTACCCCCTTCGGGGAAACCGTCATCTACTACGCGCGCATGGTGTTTGCCGAACTCAGCGGCATGCGTGAAGAACTGGTCGCGCTGGAATCCGGCAACCTCGGGCGGGTTGCAGTTGGCGCGATTCCGGCGCTGGCCTCGGGGCTGTTGACCCGAACCATCGCGACCTTGAAAAAAAGCCATCCACGCTTGTCGATGAGCATCCAGGTCGATACCAGCGACGTGCTGGTGCAGGCGCTTTTACAGGATCAACTGGATATCGTATTGGGCCGGATTCCGGCCGGTGCGCGGGCCGAAGAATTGCTCTTCGACAGTCTCGGTGAAGAAGCCTTGTGCGTGATAGCCGGTGCAAATAACCCACTGGCGAAGGAGACGCATCTGAGCTGGGCGGAATTACAAAACATGACCTGGGTGCTGCAACAGCATCCAAGCCCGATGCGCGCGATCATCAATCAAGTGTTCCACAACGCGCGGGTCGACATCCCCAGCAGCATCGTTGAAACCACCTCGATCATGACCTTGCTCTCGTTGGTGCAGCAGACCGACATGCTCGGCGTCACGCCGGTGTCGGTGGTGGAGGATTATCCTGGGCGTGATTTGCTGGCGGTTTTGCCAATCAAGTTCGAAGCGCGGTTACCGCCGTTTGGGCTGATCACTCGGCGTCATCGTATTCAGTCGTCGGCGATGCAGGCGTTCATGAATTCGGTGCGGGCCGAGCATGCGTTGGCCAAATAAAAAAGGCCTGGAGCTCATGCCCCAGGCCTTGTTTTGCTTCAAGCGTTTTTACGGAAGACGAACACCAGACCGACGATGATCAGCAACATGCCAAGCATGCTCAATGCCGCCAGCCGGTTGCCGAAAATCAGGTAGTCCATCACCGCCGTTACCGCCGGCACCAGGTAAAACAGACTGGTGACATTGACCAGATTGCCCCGGGCGATCAAGCGATACAGCAGCAAGGTCGCCAGCACCGACACGACCAATCCCATCCATAACACCGGTACGATAAAACCGGTGCCGTGTTCGAAATGAAAGGGCTGGAACGGTACGAAGATCCCGCAGAGCAACAGCCCGGCCAGGTACTGCACTGGCAGCGTGCCGAGTGGATTGTCGGTGATGCGCTTCTGCATGATCGAGCCGAACGTCATGCTCGCCAGCGCCAGCAAACCGAAGAACATCCCGGCCAACGACATACCGGCCAGACCGATGCCTTGGTAAACCACCATGACCAAGCCGGCCAAACCCAGTGCCAGACCGAACATTCTGCTGGTTGATCGCTGACGCTCCATGATCACCACCGTGAGAATGGGCTGCACGCCCATGATCGTCGCCATCACTCCCGGGGTGACTTTCAGGTCCAGGGCCAGCAGATAGAAAATCTGATAAGCCCCCAGCAACACCACGCCCGTGGCCATCGCATACAACATCGGCTTGCCGCCCTTGGGCAGCTTCAGTTTGAGCAACGGCACCAGCAGCACCAGACCGAATAGCGCGATGGCAAAGCGAAACAGTAGAAAGGCAAAGGGTGAGGCGTGAGCCAAGCCCCATTTGGAGAAGATCGCCCCGCTGCTCCACAGCAGAACGAACAGGCTCGTGGACGCCGCCGCGAGCGCGGTGTTTTTCGAAAGGACAAACATGAATACCACCTGTAGTCAGGCAAAAAGCCAACTCAGCCGAAGCTGAAATTCAGTAGTTTTTCAGGCGGACACTTTTTAGACGGGCATGGAAACAGCAAAAAAGAAGCTGATCAGCCCGAGAAGCCAACGCCTGGCGGTGATACGACTGCGCACACCGGTGTGCTACTGACAGGTGGGGGGTAATGACTGATCTGCGCAGGCTGTTGATTCCCGCACGGCACGACGCCAGCGTTGACCGCTGAATCGACTACCGCGTTGATGAGGGAAGCAGGCATTGGGCTGATCTTTTTTGAAGGGTAGAAAGTTGGGTTGGAAAACACCGAGCGCCGACTATAACCAGCGGGTCACATGGATTGCAATGATCTGGACAAAGGGCAACGATCTGTAGCAGCTGGCGAAGCCTGCGTTCGGCTCGGGCCGCGATCGGACGCAGCAGTCGTGAAACCTGAGCACGCTGTCTTCCTGAAACACCGCGTCGTCTGATTTCACGACTGCTGCGCAGCCGAACGCAGGCTTCGCCAGCTGCTACACAATAGGGTGTTTCGCCGGATACTTTTCTGTGTTCGGTATCAGCCAAACAACCAATATCCCAACAACGTCAGCACCACCACCGCCAACACCGGCCGCAGCACGCGGTACGCCTTGGGATTGCGACGCTTCCACCGTTTGACCACACCGCTGAACTTGTCGCTGGAGTTCTTGCTCCAGGCGTAAGCCTGGTTAATTCCGCCAACACGTTCGTCATCAAGGTTCTGCGGCGCAGTCGCGCGACCGAGCAGGCCACTGACCCAGCGGTTGATGCGGGTCATCAGGCGGTTGCTCAGCGGTCGTTCGATGTCGCAGAACAGGATGACCCGAGTCTTGTCCGTTTCGTTCTTGACCCAATGAACGTAGGTTTCGTCGAACATCACGTCATCGCCATCACGCCAGGCGTAGACCTGACCATCGACGAAAATCCGGCAATCGTCGGAGTTCGGTGTCGACAGCCCCAAGTGATAACGCAGGGAACCAGCGAATGGATCACGGTGCGGGTTGAGGTGGCTGCCGCCTGGCAGCAACGCGAACATGGCGCCTTTGACGTTGGGAATGCTGCTGACCAGTGCCACGGTTTTCGGGCACAGGGCTTCAGCCGATGGCAGTGGTTTGTCGTACCACTTGAGGTAAAAGCGCTTCCAGCCTTTTTTGAAGAACGATCCGAAACCGGCGTCGTTGTTCCTTTCGGCGGCGCGGATGTAACCCTCGTCGAACAAATGCATCGCTTCGTCGCGGATGACTTCCCAGTTGTCCTTGAGCACGTCCAGTTCCGGGAACTTGCTGCGGTCCAGATAGGGTTTGGACGGCACACTGGAGAACAGGTACATTAAGGCGTTATAGGGCGCGAACAAAGCTGAATGGTTGACGAACTGACGCAGGACCGGCAATCGTGCCTTGCCGCGCAAATGCACATAGAGAGTGCTGCCGAGGAACAGCAGCAACAGCGACGCTTTCGCGGCAAGGGAAAAGGTCATCAACAACTCCTTGATAGTAGACAACTCTGCGCAACGCCATTTACCCGACGTGGCAGCCGGCCATGATAAACATTACCGGCCTCGGGAAACACCCGTGTATCCCAACATTCAGTGTTAAGGATTGCGCAATAAAGCACTTCTTAACATAAGGTTCCTGAACGGGGGCTGACCTGAATCACCCCCTCCCACTGGATCAAAAAATCGCAACGCCTATTGCTGATTCTCCTGCTCGGTAAACAGATCACTGAACAGCATGCTCGACAGGTAGCGTTCACCGGAGTCCGGCAGGATCACCACGATGGTCTTGCCCTGCATTTCCGGGGTTTCCGCCAGGCGGACGGCCACCGCCATGGCGGCGCCGCAGGAAATGCCACTCAAAATCCCTTCTTCCTGCATCAGGCGCCGGGCCATGGCCTTGGATTCTTCATCGCTGACCAACTCAACCCGATCGACCATCGACAGATCAAGATTTTTCGGCACAAAACCGGCACCAATACCCTGGATCTTGTGAGGGCTCGGCTTGATTTCTTCACCGGCCATTGCCTGGGTGATGACCGGCGACACCGCGGGCTCCACCGCCACCGAAATAATCGGTTTGCCCTGGGTATTCTTGATATACCGCGAAACCCCCGTAATGGTTCCACCCGTTCCGACCCCTGCCACCAGTACGTCGACGGCACCGTCGGTGTCGTTCCAGATTTCCGGACCGGTCGTTTTTTCGTGGATGGCCGGGTTGGCCGGGTTTTCAAACTGCGACGGCATGAAGTAGGCAGCCGGGTCGCTGGCGACAATTTCAGCAGCCTTCTCGATTGCTCCTTTCATGCCCTTGGCCGGTTCGGTCAGTACCAGTTCGGCCCCCAGTGCCTTGAGCACTTTGCGTCGCTCGATACTCATGGACGCCGGCATGGTCAGCATCAGCTTGTAACCGCGAGCCGCAGCGACGAACGCCAGGCCGATACCGGTATTGCCTGAGGTCGGTTCGACGATGGTCATGCCAGGCTTGAGTTTGCCGGTGCTTTCGGCGTCCCAGATCATGCTTGCACCGATCCGGCACTTGACCGAGTAACCGGGGTTACGCCCTTCGATCTTGGCCAGGATGGTCACGCCGCGCGGGGCGATACGGTTGATCTGCACCAGCGGTGTATTGCCGATGGAATGGGCGTTGTCAGCGTAGATACGGCTCATGGCTGGGTCCTTATACAGCGTTAAATAAGCTCTCCAAGGTATGCCTGTTGCCCTTGATCGTCCAGTCAGTCGAACGTCCCGTAACCGCAGCAGTCAATCGTTGTACAACGCCAGAGATTTGCCATCATGAAACGCAGATACAGTTGGCCCCTGTGGACCCTCGCCGGCCTCGTTGTGCTGCTGATTGCCCTGCACATCGCCCTGCCCTACATGGTGCGCGACTACTTGAATGACAAGTTGGCGAACATGGGCGACTACCGTGGCCAGATCACTGATGTGGACCTGGCCCTGTGGCGCGGAGCGTACAAAATCAACGGGCTGAAAATCGTCAAGGTCGTGGGCAAGGTCCCGGTGCCTTTCGTCAACGCGCCGCTGATCGATCTTTCCGTCAGTTGGCACTCGCTCTGGTACGACCACGCCGTCGTGGCCAAGGTGCAGTTCTTCAAACCCGAGGTGAACTTCGTCGATGGCGGCGCCAACAAGCAAAACTCCCAGACCGGTCAGGGCACCGACTGGCGTGCGCAGTTGAGCAAACTGGCACCCATTACCTTGAACGAAGTGCGGATCAACGATGGCAAGATCAGTTTCCGCAACTTCAACTCCAAGCCCCCCGTGAACATGAACGCCACTCAGGTCAACGCCAGCATTTACAACCTGACCAACGTGGTCGACACCAAAGGCAAACGCGACGCTCGCTTCGACGGCAAGGCGCTGCTGCTCGGGCACGCACCACTGGAAACCACCGCCACCTTCGACCCTTTTAGCAACTTTGAAGATTTCGAGTTCCGCCTGCGGGCCAAAGACATCGAGCTCAAACGCATGAACGACTTTGCCTCCGCCTATGGCAAGTTCGACTTCAATGCAGGTCACGGTGATGTGGTCATTGAAGCGCAGGCTAAAAAAGCTCAATTAACGGGTTACATCAAACCACTGCTGAAAGACGTCGACGTGTTCAATTGGCAGCAGGACGTCGAGAACAAGGACAAAGGGATTTTCCGCTCCATTTGGGAGGCCATCGTCGGCGGCTCCGAAACGGTGCTGAAAAACCAGGGCAAGAACCAGTTTGCGACTCGCGTGGAACTGAGCGGCAATGTGCATCGCCGAGATATCAGCGCCTTCGAGGCTTTTTTGCAGATTTTACGCAACGGCTTCATCCAGGCCTTCAATGCCCAATACGAACGGCCCAAGCCGGACGCCGGTTAAGGCTTGCGTGTGACGGTGTAACGACCGGTTTCTTCCGCCGCCCTCGCCGGGTTCAATTGCCGCTGCAAGAAGTCCCAGCCCAGGCAGGCCAGTGCCAGCGATCGCGGAACGGCTTCACGACCACTGCTGTAACGCGTAATGCTGCGGGCGCTGACCCCCAACGCTTCGGCCGCCTGATTGAGCGGCAACCCGGTGCGAGCGCGCCAGTCGATGAAGATCCGGGTGTTTTCGTCCAACGCATTTTGTGCGAGAGCATCCAGATAAAGGGTGTCTGCACCGATCTGGATATCCAGTTCGGGCCACTCAACACTCCAGCCATCGTCGCCCAGGGAGGCCCCTTCGAAAGCGCCAGCCTCCAGCAATGGCTGCAATCCTGGGTAGGCACGCAGGTCCCGACTCAAATCGAGGTTCAGTTGCTGACCGTCGATAAAGGTCAGCATAAGGCGGTGATCCGGCAACGCCTGCACGGACGACAGCCGTGGTCGTTTCATGGGTAACATCGTTTCCAATCCTCCAGCAATTGCACCTGATGGGCCCTGACCCACTCCAGCGCTTCCTTGATAATCAGCGGCGGCGCCTTGCCCACCATCACTTCGATGGTTTCCAGGCTGAGCATGACGTCCAGCCCGCCACCGGTCAGGTGCACATGGGGCGGCGGATGATCCTTCTCACGCAACTGAATGCGGTACGTATCGCGAAATCGGTATTTAGTAGACATGTGCCGCAAGCTATCGCCAAAATGGCGATAGCTCAATACTGGCTAGCGGCCGAGACTGAGTCAAGATGTGACGCCCCATTCAGAGACTGAATAAGCCGTCTGCGTTCACAGTCGACCGGGCACCGCGTTATAGTCGGGTACTACAATTATTGCGCCCCGCCCTGCCTCGTTCAGGTCGGCGTTACCGTTCGAGGATTAGCAGATGAAGTTCGAAGGCACCCCGGCCTACGTCGCCACCGATGACCTGAAGCTGGCGGTCAACGCCGCCATCACCCTGGAGCGTCCGCTGCTGGTCAAGGGCGAGCCGGGCACCGGTAAAACCATGCTCGCCGAGCAACTGGCCGAGTCCTTCGGCGCCAAATTGATCACCTGGCACATCAAGTCCACCACCAAGGCGCATCAGGGCCTGTACGAGTACGACGCGGTCAGCCGTCTGCGCGACTCGCAACTGGGAACGGAAAAGGTTCACGACGTTCGCAACTACCTGAAAAAGGGCAAGCTTTGGGAAGCGTTTGAATCCGAAGAGCGGGTGATCCTGCTGATCGACGAAATTGACAAGGCCGACATCGAGTTCCCGAACGACTTGCTGCAAGAACTCGACAAGATGGAGTTCTACGTTTACGAGATCGACGAGACCATCAAGGCCAAGAAACGCCCGATCATCATCATTACCTCCAACAACGAGAAAGAGCTGCCGGACGCCTTCCTGCGCCGTTGCTTCTTCCACTACATCGCGTTCCCCGACCGCGTCACGCTGCAGAAAATCGTCGACGTGCACTACCCGAACATCAAGAAAGACCTGGTCAGCGAAGCGCTGGACGTGTTCTTCGACGTGCGCAAGGTGCCGGGCTTGAAAAAGAAGCCATCGACCTCCGAACTGGTGGACTGGCTGAAGCTGCTGATGGCCGACAACATCGGCGAAGCGGTACTGCGCGAGCGCGATCCGACCAAGGCTATTCCGCCGCTGGCAGGCGCGTTGGTGAAGAACGAACAGGACGTGCAATTGCTCGAACGTCTGGCGTTCATGAGCCGTCGCGGCACTCGCTGATCCCTCTGTTTAACAAGATAGAGGGCGATAGCCATGCTGCTTAACCTGTTCAATGAAATGCGCGCAGCCAAAGTACCAGTCTCGGTACGGGAGCTGCTGGACCTGATCAACGCGCTGAAACAGCGCGTGACCTTCGCCGACATGGACGAGTTTTATTACCTGTCCCGGGCGATTCTGGTGAAGGACGAAAAGCATTTCGACAAATTTGACCGGGCCTTCGGTGCCTATTTCAACGGCCTGGAAAAACTCGACGACCACCTTCAGGCCTTGATCCCGGAAGACTGGCTGCGCAAGGAGTTCGAACGTTCCCTGTCCGACGAAGAGCGGGCGGCGATCCAGTCCCTCGGCGGCCTGGACAAGCTGATCGAAGAGTTCAAGAAACGCCTCGAAGAACAGAAAGAACGCCATGCCGGCGGTAACAAGTGGATCGGCACTGGCGGCACCAGCCCATTCGGCTCGGGCGGCTTCAACCCGGAAGGCATTCGCGTCGGCGATGCCGGCAAACGCCAGGGCAAAGCGGTCAAGGTCTGGGATCAGCGCGAGTACAAGAACCTCGACGATTCGGTCGAGCTGGGCACGCGCAACATCAAGGTCGCCCTGCGGCGGTTGCGTAAATTCGCTCGCCAGGGCGCGGCGGAAGAATTGGACATCGATGGCACCATCGACCACACCGCCCGCGATGCCGGGCTGCTGAACATCCAGATGCGACCCGAGCGGCGCAACACCGTCAAGTTGTTGCTGCTGTTCGACATCGGCGGCTCGATGGACGCCCACGTGAAGATCTGCGAAGAGCTGTTCTCGGCCTGCAAGACCGAGTTCAAGCACCTGGAGTACTTCTACTTCCATAACTTCGTTTATGAATCGGTGTGGAAGAACAATATGCGCCGCACGTCCGAGCGCACCTCGACCCAGGACCTGCTGCACAAATACGGTGCCGACTACAAAGTGATCTTCATCGGTGACGCCGCCATGGCGCCGTACGAAATCACCCAGGCCGGCGGCAGCGTCGAGCATTGGAACGAAGAAGCGGGTTATGTGTGGATGCAGCGGTTCATGGAGAAGTACAAGAAGGTCATCTGGATCAACCCGTATCCGAAAGATACGTGGGGCTATACGTCGTCGACCAACATTGTGCGGGACTTGATTAACGACCAGATGTATCCGTTGACGTTGCGGGGGTTGGAGGAAGGGATGCGGTTTCTTTCCAAATAATCTCTGTTGGCTGGTCTGACGCTATCGCGAGCAGGCTCGCTCCCACAGTTGATCTCCAGCGGACACATTATTTGTGTACGACCAAAATCCAATGTGGGAGCGGGCCTGCTCCGGGCGGCGTTCCGACGAAGCTTTTAGCGGCCTAAAAACCGGCGTAGATACTCGACTTGCTCCCGATGCGCGACATCCTGCACCACCGGTTTCAACCGTACCCGCGTCCCCGGCAGACACTGCGCCAATCGCGCCAGCGCCAACGGCGTCAAGGCGCCCAATCGCGGATAGCCACCAATGGTCTGCCGATCATTGAGCAACACAATCGGCTGCCCGTCCGGCGGCACCTGAACCGCACCCAGCGGGATGCCTTCGGAAATCATCGGTTTACCCTGATACTGCAACGCCGTTCCCAGCAAGCGGATGCCCATCCGGTCGGCACGGCTGTCGAGGGTCCAGACGCTGTTGAACGCGTCAAACGAACTCTGTCCACTGAACTCGCCAATCTGGGCACCGAGCACCAGGTCCAGTGGCGCGTTGAGTTTGAAATCCGGCACCTGTTCGGGCGCCAACGCCCGCAGCAACAGCAGCGAGCTCCCCGAATAGCTCAACTGCGCGTCTTTGACCAACGGCCGGCCCATGCCATCCAGCCCGCCGAGTTCCTCACGGACCACCGTTGCGCTGCTGCCCAACACCTTTGGCGCATCAAATCCGCCCGGGGCTGCCAAATAAGCCCGGGCCCCAAGCAGCGGTTGAGTGAATTGCAATTGCTGACCTTTGTTCAGCCTGAAACTGCGCCACGGTGCCAACGCCTCGCCATCCACCTGCGCCCCCAGATCCGCCCCGGCCAACGCCAGCACGCAATCCTCTTCGGCAACGACGGTGAACCCGCCCAGGGTGATTTCAATCACCGGTGCATCCAGGCCATTGCCCAGCAACCAATTAGCCCACGACATCGATCGCCAATCCGCCGCCCCACCCTGGGTCACGCCCAGATGCCGCACGCCAAAACGGCCAGCATCCTGCAACAGGCACAGCGGTGTACTCGCTTCTATTGATAGACGGCTCATGCCTGCGCCTCCAACGGCGTGTCATCACCGCCCAGATTGATGAATTCGGCATGGCTGACGGCTTCGAAGCGCACCGTGTCGCCCGGTTGCATCAGGCTGTAGCCGTCGCGTTCGCGGTCGAACAATTTGGCCGGGGTGCGGCCGATCAGATTCCAGCCACCGGGGGACACCACCGGGTAAGCGGCCGTTTGGCGTTCGGCGATGCCGACACTGCCGGCGGCTACCTTTTTACGCGGAGTGTTCAGACGCGGCGCCGCCAGCGCTTCTTCCACCAGCCCCATGAAGGCGAAACCCGGTGCGAAACCCAATGCAAACACCTGATATTCGCGCCAGCTGTGGCGGCGGATCACTTCATCCACGGCCAATCCGCTGCGCTGGGACAACAGGCTCAACTCCGGGCCAACGCTCAAGTCATACCAGACCGGCAACACATGACATTTGCCGCGGGTACAGGCGTTGGGCGACAGATCGATCAAGGCCTCAGCGATCAGCTCCCGAGCCTGGGCCGGACTCAACGCGGTCAGATCGTAATGCACCATCAATGTCGTATAAGACGGCACCAGATCGATCAGATGCCCGGCGAACGCAGCACGCAGACTTTCACTGGCGGCGAGCATCCATGGCATGTTGGCCTCGCTGATCTCATCAAACAGACGGACCATCAAGCAATCCAGCGCCACCACTTCCACCCGCAGGTTCATGGCGCGCTCTGCTGATCAAGTGCTTCGCGAATACGCCGCACGGCGGCTACCGAACTGGCATTGTCGCCGTGTACGCAAAGGGTATTGGCCTGCAAATGCAAGGCACTGCCATCGCTGGCCGTGAGGTTGCCGCCGCGGGCAATGGTCAGCGCCTGCTCGATGATTGTTTCGGGATCGTGATGCACTGCGCCCGGCAGTTGCCGCGAGACCAGCATTCCCGCGCTGTCGTAAGCGCGATCGGCGAAAGCTTCAAACCACAGGGTCACACCATATTCATCGCCCAATTGCTGAGCTGCGCTGTTGTCGCGAGTGGCCATCAACATCAACGGCAACTGGCGATCATAGGACGCCACGGCCTGAAGCACCGCGCGCAATTGCGCCGGGTTGGCCATCATGTCGTTGTACATCGCACCGTGTGGCTTGACGTAACTCACCCGCCCGCCCTGAGCCCGGCAAATGCCGTCGAGAGCGCCGATCTGGTAATGCACAATGTCCTGAAGTTCCTGGGCGGCGTAGGCCATGGAACGGCGGCCGAAGCCGACCAGATCCTGATACGCCGGATGTGCGCCGATCTGCACGCCATTGCTCAAGGCCAGGCTGACGGTCTTGCGCATGATGCTCGGGTCGCCGGCATGAAAGCCGCAGGCGATGTTGGCGCAATCGATGAAGGGCATGACCTCGGCGTCCAGACCCATGGTCCAGTTGCCGAAACTCTCGCCGATGTCGCAGTTCAATAGCAGGCGGCTCACGATGAACACTCCTGTAGGTTTTATTCTTTTAGCTGTAGGCATTCGCCCGCAGATTATCAGCTACTCGGCTTCCAGTTGCTTGCCACGGGTTTCCGGCAAGCTCAGCGCCGCAAGGATCACTACCCCGTAGGACACAGCCGCAAAAGCACCGATTCCCACACTCAATGGCACCTTCTGGCTCATCAAGCCGATCAACAGCGGGAACAACGCCGCCAGCGCCCGGCCGATGTTGTAGCAAAAGCCCTGACCCGAACCGCGAATCCGCGTTGGAAACAGCTCGGTCAAAAACGCGCCCATGCCGCTGAAAATCCCCGAAGCGAAGAAGCCCAAAGGAAAGCCCAGCCAGAGCATCACGCCATTGCTGACCGGCAATTGGGTGTAGAACAGAACAATGGTGAACGAGCCGACCGCAAACAGAATGAAGTTCTTTTTACGCCCGAGGATGTCAGTCAAATACGCGCTGATGACATAGCCGATGTAGGAACCGACGATCACCATCGCCAGATAACCGCCCGTACCGAGTACGCTCAAACCGCGTTCGTTCTTCAGAAAGGTCGGCAACCAGGAGGTGATCGCGTAGTAGCCGCCCAGAGCACCGGTGGTCAGCACCGAAGCGCGAATCGTGGTGAAAAGGATGCCGGGAGCGAATATCTCGTAAAACTTTGCCGGATTACTGGGCTCTTGCTTAGCCTTGGCTTCGCGATAGATTTCCGGGTCCTTGACCAGTCGGCGGACGAAGATCACAAAGATCGCCGGCACGATGCCAAGGATGAAGAGTGCGCGCCAGGCGTCTTCCGGTGGCAGCACCGAGAACAGCAGCGCATACAAGATCGCCGTCAGTCCCCAACCCAATGCCCAGCCGGATTGCACCATGCCCACCGCTTTGCCGCGGTCCTTGGCGCGAATTACTTCACCCATCAGCACCGCGCCAGCGGTCCATTCGCCGCCGAAACCGAAGCCCATCAGGGTGCGGCTGATCAGCAGTTGCTCGTAGTTCTGGGCGAAGCCGCAGAGGAAGGTGAAGAAGGCGAACCACAGCACGGTGAGTTGCAAGGTGCGTACGCGACCGATGCGGTCGGAGAGAATCCCCGCCACCCAACCGCCGATGGCCGAGGCGATCAGGGTGCTGGTGTGAATCAGCCCGGCCTCGCCGGTGGTGATGCCCCACATCGCAATCAGGGTCGGCACCACGAAGCTGAGCATCTGCGTGTCCATGCCGTCCAGGCCATAGCCGATCTTGCAGCTCCAGAACGTGCGGCGTTCCTGCTTGTTGATGTTGTGGTACCAGTCGAAAGGTCCCGGGCGAACCGTGGCTTTTGGGATGTCGAGCGTGTCGGGCGCACTCATGGCAAATCTCCGCGCTAATTTTTATTGGTATTGTTCTGAGCCCCGACGACGCCTATCGTGGGAACCGGATGACCTGATTTTTGGGCTGCCGGCCCTGCTGCGTCCAACTAATAAAAACCCGCTCTAGACATAAGAAAAACTTGTCCTTATGAACCTGAAGTTTCTCGAGACCTTTGTCTGGGTCGCCCGACTCAAGAGTTTTCGCCTGACGGCAGACAAGCTCTTCACCACCCAGGCGTCGATTTCCAGTCGCATTGCCGTGCTCGAAGGCGAGCTCGGGGTGAAGCTGTTCCTGCGCGATTCACGTGGCGTGAGCCTGACGCCCGAAGGCTTGAAGGTGCTCGAGTACGCCGAGCAAATGATGGACACCATGCAAGCCCTCAAGCAGTCGATCGAAACCCGCTCGAGCAAGGTCGGACGGGTTCGCATCGGCGTGATGGACACGGTCATCCATACCTGGTTGAGCCCGCTGGTGGCGCAAATGATGGATCACTATCCGCTGGTGGAAATCGAGTTAGTGGCCGATACCGCACTCAACCTCTGCGATCAGCTGCAAAAAGGCTTTCTCGATCTGATCCTGCAAACCGACCTGTTGCGTCAGGAAAGCGTGCGCAGCCTTGAGCTGGCCAGTCACCCGATGGGCTGGATTGTGGCGACTAACTCGATCTACAACCGCGAGTATTCAGGCATTGCCGACCTGGCGCGGGAACGGATCATTACCTATTCGAAAAACTCTCATCCGCACCAGGAGATTCTCGCCCTGATGCAGGCCAACGGCATCATGACGCCACGGTTGAACTGCGTGAACTCGGTATCGGCGATCACCCGGTTGCTGCGGGACGGTTTCGGTATTGGCGCGCTGCCACCGGTGCTGGTCGCCGAGGAACTGGCGCGGGGGGAGTTGACCTTGCTGGCCATCGACCAACGTCCACCGAATTTGCAGGTGGTGGTGTCGTGGCGGGTTGGCGTGGAGTGGGTCGAGGAGATTGTTTCGTTGTGTCAGCAGGTGCTGGACGGGTATGCGCGCAAGGTGGGTGAGGATTACATCACTTTGAGTCGTTGAAGATCAAAAGATCGTCCGAACGCGGCCCGAACCTTCGGCAGCTCCTACAGGGGAACGCATTCCAAGGTAGGAGCTGCCGAAGGTTCGGGCCGCGTTCGGACGATCTTTTGCTGTTACAACCCCCGCACATCCCGATCTTCGATCGGCCGGCTCTGGCGCAGGCGTTTGCCGCCCAGCACCACCCAGTCGATCAGACGGAACAGGCATTCAATGCCGAACGACAGCAGCAACGCCCCGCTCATGCCCCAGATCATCGCTTCCGGCGTCAGCAGGATCTGGTAGCTGTAGCCATTCCAGGTTTCCTTGCGAATATCCGGATCGGCGGCCAATGCCACTTGCAGGAAGCGGATGTACCACGGGCCCTGCATGGCCTGGAACTGTTTATCGAGGGCCAGTTGACGAGTCAGCAAGGTGCTCAGGCTGTCGGCATCGCTGCGAAAGATAGGGTCTTCGCTGGCGCGGTAATGGGCCACCAACGCCTGCATGTCACCCTTGAAGAACTGATTCGCCGTGCCCTGAAAACCGCTCAGACCGGTCTGTGCCTCAATCAGATGCGCTTCGACCCGTTTGGCATAATCGCTGATAAACCCTGGCACCTGGACACCGATCAACAGGCCCGCCGCGAACAACACCAGCCGTAGATAACTGAGCAACATGAGGGGAAATCCTTATTCGGTCTTGCCCTGGCTGACGCATTCACCGCGTCGCCAGAGGCTCCATTGGCCCGGTTCGTAGCGGGTCCAGGTTTCGTTTTCGGTCAAGGGTTCGGTGGCGATCACGGTGACCACGTCGTTGGGCGTGGTTTCGGCCTGGAAATCGACGATCACATCGACGTCCTTCAAGCGCGCCGGGCCGAATGGCGCGCGACGGGTGATTTGCGCCAGTTTGGTCGAGCAATAGCAGAACAACCAGTCGCCATCGCTGAGCAGGCAGTTGAACACGCCTTTGCTGCGGTATTCGGCGCAGGCGGCCACCAGGTCTGGCAGCAGTTCTTCGACCTCTACCGGTTCCGGGAACGCTGCGCGCACGCGGTTGAGCAAATCGCAGAACGCCGCCTCGCTGTCGGTATCGCCAACGGGGCGGTAAAAACTCCTGATCGGTTGAAACTCCGCGAGTTGGCCGTTATGGGCGAAACACCAGTTACGGCCCCACAGCTCACGCACAAACGGATGGGTATTGGACAGGCAGACCTTGCCGACGTTGGCTTGGCGGATGTGCCCGATCACCACTTCGCTCTTGATCGGATAGCGTTGCACCAGATTCGCGACTTCGGACTCACAGCTCGCCGCCGGGTCCTGAAACAGGCGCAGGCCACGGCCCTCGTAAAAAGCGATGCCCCAGCCGTCACGGTGCGGACCGGTACGGCCGCCGCGCTGCATCAGCCCGGTGAAGCTGAACACGATATCGGTCGGCACATTGGCGCTCATGCCCAATAACTCACACATGCTCGGATTCTCGCTCAAAGGCAGGGGCAAGGTTACAGACGCGGCTCGACCCGCGATCGCTGAGGGTTGCTCGGCACCGGTGGACGACCGTAACGATCATCGCCTGCTCCGCCGAATGGATGATCCTCTTCAGGGTCATCGGCCCGGGCCGCAGCCTTGGCAGCGGCAGCCTGTTCCTTGCGAGCGTTGGACGCACGTTCGATAGGGAAACGGATCGCCACAAATACCAGGTAAATGCCGAAGGCGATCATGCTGTACATGAACAGGTCGGAAATCGCCCGCCAAGCGTTGTTGCCGACTTTGAACAATAGATCAAGGGCAGTAATGGCGATGGCCGGGGCAACCTTTTCCTTCACCGGATCAATGATGGTCGGGCTGAACAGCAACACAGCAACCAATAGCCGTAACGGCTCACGCAGCCAGCGCCACATCCAGCGGGTGATACGCATCCACACCAACAGGCAGCCCAAAGCGGCGATGGCGTAGAGGCCCCAAGCGATCAGATAGTCGTTCTCGGTCATGGTGTCCATGGCAAGGCAGGCAAAGAGGCGCTTATAGTAACGACTTTTCGCACGTCAGGCTTGCTCCAATGCCAGTCGGTCAAGACACAGAACCTGTGGGAGCGAGCTTGCTCGCGATGAGGCCAGTACATTCAACATCAATGTTGTATGGCCATCCGTCATCGCGAGCAAGCTCGCTCCCACAGGTGCGAAGTCCCTATTTCGTACATCGTCCGAGAGCCATTCATGCCCGTATCCGACAACGTCTCAAGCGCCCCAATCGCCCACAAGGCTGACGGTTCTGACCCGTATGCCTGGCTGCAGGAGCGCGACACCGACGCGGTGCTCGACTACCTGAAAGCGGAAAACCGCTACCAAGAGGCGCAAACCGCCGACCAGGCCGGGTTGCGTGAAACCCTGTTCGAAGAGATCAAGGCCCGGATTCTCGAAACCGACCTGTCCTTGCCCTCCCCTTGGGGTCCGTACTTGTATTACACGCGCACCACGGCCGGTGATGAATATGCCCGTCACTACCGCTGCCCGCGCCCTGCCGATGACAGCCTGCTGCTCGACGAAAGCCAGGAACAGCTGCTACTGGACCCGAATGAACTGGCCAACGGCGGCTTCTTTTCCCTGGGCGCCTTCAGTATCAGCCCGGACCACCAGCGTCTGGCCTACAGCATCGACGCCACGGGCGAGGAGATTTTCACGCTGTTCGTCAAGGAATTGTCCAACGGCCGTGTCAGCGAACTGGAATTCCAGGATTGCGACGGCAGCATGACCTGGGCCAATGACAGCCTGACGCTGTTCTTCGGCGAACTGGACGACACCCATCGCCCGCACAAGCTGTTCCGCTATCGGCTGGACGGTACGGCGGCCGAAGAAGTGTTCCATGAGCCGGACGGTCGATTCTTCATGCATTGCTACCGCTCCAGTTCCGAGCAGCAATTACTGCTGTCCCTGGGCAGCAAAACCACCAGCGAAGTCTGGGTGCTTGACGCGTTCCAGCCGCAGCAGGCTTTTACCTGCATCGCACCAAGGGCTGAAGACCACGAGTACGACGTCGACCACGGCGCGCTCAATGGTGAATGGACCTGGTTCATTCGCACCAATCGCGACGGCATCAACTTTGCCCTGTACCACGCCGTAGACACCGGCGTGGCGCCGACCGAGGCCGACTGGCAGAACCTGATCCCGCACAACGACACGGTGATGATCGAAGGCATGAGCCTGAATGCCGGTGCCATGACCCTGAGCTTGCGTGAGGGTGGCTTGCCGATCATCGAAGTTCATCCGCAAGACCTGCCGAGCTACCGTGTGCAATTACCGGATGCGGCCTACAGCCTTCATGTGCAGAACAGTCTGGAGTTCGTCAGCGACAAGATCCGTCTGCGCTACGAAGCCTTGAACCGCCCGGCACAAATCCGTCAGCTAGAGCTGGGCAGCGGCGAGCAGAAAGTCCTCAAGGAAACCCCGGTGCTCGGCCCGTTCGACGCCGATGCCTACGTCAGTCAGCGCCTGTGGGCGACGGCACCGGACGGTACGAAAGTGCCGATCAGCCTCGTCGTCAAACGCGAAGCACTCGGCAAGCCGACGCCGCTTTATCTATACGGCTATGGCGCCTACGGTGAAAGCCTCGACCCGTGGTTCTCCCACGCCCGCTTGAGTCTGCTGGATCGTGGCGTGGCCTTCGCCATCGCTCACGTGCGTGGCGGCGGCGAACTGGGTGAAGCCTGGTATCGCGCCGGTAAGCAGGAACACAAGCACAACACCTTCAGCGACTTTATCGCCTGCGCTGAACACCTGATCGCCAATGGTTTCACAACTTCACAGCAACTGGCGATCAGCGGCGGCAGCGCCGGCGGTCTGCTGATCGGCGCGGTGCTCAATCAGCGGCCAGAGCTGTTCGGCGCGGCGATTGCCGAAGTGCCGTTCGTCGACGTGCTGAACACCATGCTCGACCCGGATCTGCCGTTGACCGTCACCGAATACGACGAGTGGGGCAATCCTGAAGAACCGGACGTCTATGAGCGGATCAAGGCCTACGCCCCGTACGAAAACGTCACCGCGCAAGCCTATCCGGCGACCCTGGTGATCGCCGGCTACAACGACAGCCGCGTGCAGTACTGGGAAGCGGCCAAGTGGGTGGCGAAATTACGCGCGACCAAAACCGACACAAATCCCCTGCTGCTCAAGACCGAATTGGGTGCCGGGCACGGCGGGATGAGCGGTCGTTATCAGGGATTGCGTGATGTAGCACTCGAATACGCATTTGTTTTCAAGGTTTTGGGCATCGCCTGAGGAACTCCGTTCGGCGTGCCGGTCTTAACACCTGACATCGGACGCCGATACACCACACATCCCCCTGTGGGAGCGAGCCTGCTCGCGAAAGCGGTGTGTCATTCAACATTGATATTGAATGTGCTGGCCTCTTCGCGAGCAGGCTCACTCCCACAAGGGATCAGCAGTGAGCCCCAAGGCCCAAATCCGTAACAGACACAAGAAAAAGACCGTGACGACATGTCAGAACCGACCTTACTGAACAACGAAATTCGCGACTGGCTGATGGACTGTGGCCTGTTCGATCAACTGCTGCCGGCGGACTTTGCCACGGCCTCGGGCTACTTCAGCATCAGCACCATTGCTCAGGGCGAAGAGATTTTCCATGAGGGGGATGCCGGCAGCTTCATGTGCATCATCCACACCGGCCAGGTGGCGGTGCAGAAAACCAACAGCGAAGGTCACCTGGTGACCATGGCAACGTTGCGCAGCGGTCGGGCGTTCGGCGAAATGGCCGTACTCGACGGCGAACGCCGCTCGGCCAGCTGCGTGGCCGCGAGCAATTGCCAGTTGCTCAACCTGGGCAAGGACTCGCTGGAAAAGATGCTCAACGATGCGCCGAAAATCGCCGCCAAAATCATCCGTGCCCTCGCCGTCTCCCTCTCCAAACGCTTGCGCATGGCCGATGGGCAACTGCTCTCGCAGCCGGTTTAACCGCCGGGTGATTTGACTTTCGACGGGTTTTGCTCCAGCCCCGGCAGTGGCTGGTCCTTGGTGGGCGGGCTAGGCATTTCAATGGGCACCAACGGCGGACCGCCACTGCCGGGCCCGACCCTGGGTGCGCTGGTCGGGGTGATTTGCGGGTACGGTGTCGGGGTCGCGGTGCCGGGCGAACCGGGCTGCGGCGCAGGGCTGGTCGGAATGGTTTGCAACTGCTGGGCCTGCACTGCAGTTATCGAGAGCGCGGCCAAGGCAATGACCGTTAGAATGGTGCGCTTCATCAATGGCTCCGTTGGCCTTGTTGTCGTTTTGCAGGCTACTCCCAACTGCGCGTGTTTGCCTTCCCCCTCTTATGCCAATTTCTCCTCAAGTGAGCCCCATGAAACGTTTCGTTCTGCTCGACACCACTCCAATTCCTGAAAATGGCGGTGCCTTGTGCCTGTTCGAATACGGCGAGGATTTCGTCATCAAGATCCAGGGCGGCGACGGCGGGCAACTGATGAACACCCGCATGCACGGCTCGGAAGACGCTCTGGCGGAGATCCCGTGCCGTAAAGTGGCCGGTCGGCCGAATTCGCGCGTGCTGATCGGCGGCCTGGGCATGGGCTTTACCCTCGCCTCGGCCCTCAAGCATCTGGGCAAGACCGCTGAAGTGGTGGTCGCCGAACTGGTGCCGGGCGTGGTGGAGTGGAACCGTGGACCGCTGGGTGAGAAAGCCGGGAACCCGCTGCTGGACCCGCGCACGGTCATTCGCATGGAAGACGTGGCCAAAGTCCTGCAAGCCGAGCCGCAAGGTTTTGACGCGATCATGCTCGACGTCGATAACGGCCCCGAAGGCCTGACCCAGAAGGCCAACAGCTGGCTCTACTCCGCTGGCGGCCTGAGCGCCTGCGCCAAGGCCCTGCGGCCCAAAGGTGTGCTGGCCGTCTGGTCCGCGAGCGCTGACCGACAGTTTTCCGACAAACTGAAGAAAGCCGGCTTCAAGGCCGAGGAAGTCCAGGTCTTCGCCCACGGCAACAAAGGCACCCGCCACACCATCTGGATTGCCGAGAAGCTCAAGGGCTGAGCTAAACTGCGTTTAATACCGTCATTAGTCTTTTACAAAGGTGAACCATGAGTTCGTCAACGCCTCCGACCAACACGTCGAAACTGGACCGCATCCTTGCCGACAATCAGCGCGACAAGGAAATGGGTTACCGCGACAAAGCCCTGAAAATGTACCCGCACGTGTGCGGTCGCTGCGCCCGTGAGTTTTCCGGCAAGCGCTTGAGCGAACTGACCGTGCACCACCGCGACCACAACCACGACAACAACCCTCAGGACGGCTCGAACTGGGAATTGTTGTGCCTGTATTGCCACGACAACGAACACTCGCGGTACACCGATCAACAGTATTTCGGTGAAGGCTCGCTGAGCTCGCCGAAAATCGCCAAGGCCACGCATAACCCGTTTGCCGCGTTGGCCGGCCTGATGAAGAAAGACGAGTAACATCTTCAGCACCTCGACCGGCCCCTTCGCGAGCAGGCTCGCTCCCACAGGGGATCTTCTGTGAACACAACATTTGTGAACACTCAGGATCCATTGTGGGAGCGAGCCTGCTCGCGAAGGCGGCTGACCAGACACCACCAATCTCCAAACCGAACACCCCTCCCCCAATCCCCGTATAATCGCGCTTTTTTCCCCGAAGGCACCCGCTCGTGGCAGACAAACGGTACAGCTGCATTGGTTTGTATAACCCCAAATCACCGGAGAACGTCGGTTCGGTGATGCGCGCCGCTGGTTGTTATGGCGTGGCGTCCGTGTTCTACACCGGCAAGCGTTATGAACGTGCCGCCGACTTCGTCACCGACACCAAGCGCGTCCACTACGACATTCCGCTGATCGGCATCGACGACCTGAAAAAAATCCTGCCGCTGGGCTGCGTTCCGGTCGCAGTGGAACTGGTGGACGGCGCTCGTTCACTGCCGGAATACACCCATCCGGACCGCGCGCTGTACATCTTCGGCCCGGAAGACGGCTCGCTGGATAAAGAGATTCGCGACTGGTGCGAAGACGTGGTCTACATCCCGACTACCGGCTGCATGAACCTGGCGGCCACTGTCAACGTCGTGCTCTATGACCGCATGTCCAAGGGGCTCAACACCCGCTCCGGGGCGAAATTCCGCTGATTCAGCGCACATCCGATGGAACAAGCCGCCCGCCTCGGCAGTCAGCTTAATTATCTATTCTTGAAAGCCATTCCAGCCAGGAGACAGATCATGAGCGAACTCAAACGCGTAGAACGCATCGAATCCACCCCGTTCCAGACTCACACGGAGCAGAACGTGCAGGGTTGGGAGCGCATCGGTTCCCTGGCCTGCGGCGTGGTGATGGTCGGCAAGGGCCTGCGTCGCGGTGGTGTGTTCGGGTTGATTCAAGTGGCGATCGGCGGTGTGGCCCTGGCGCGTGGTATTACCGGGCACAGTTCGGCGAAAAGCCTGCTGGAGAAAAGCCGTCAGGACATGAACAACGTGCGGGCGAAGATTCAGCGGGCGGGTGAAGAGTTGAACCGGTTGAAGGCGAATGCCGAAGCGGCGACCAATACCGCTACCGTGACTGGCAATGATTCGTTGAAATCGCCGAAAACCGGGGTTTAACCCGAGATTTTCATTGAGGCTTAGGGCCCCTTCGCGAGCAGGTCGAATCGTCGCACCGTCGCTCCCACATTGGAATGCAGTCACCTGTGGGAGCGAGCCTGCTCGCGAAGGCGGTGCTACTGCAGTAACTCTGTATCGAGGACTTTGGAAGATTCACCGATGATGCTTTCTGCGAGCTGCACAAATTCCTTGGTATCCACGCTCTCCAAATGCATCGCCCCTTGCAACACATCATCCAGCGAACGCTTGTTGCGGGTCTTCAGGCGAATCTCGCGATCCAGTTCCTGCAATAACACGACCGCTTTCGAGACCTGCGCCGGACTGACCTGCTCACCGCGCAATGTGCTGACCTTCTGGCTGTCCTTGGCCAACTTCTTCTGCAAACTTTCATACCGCTCATCACTCATGCCGCCAGCGCGGCGCACCAGTTCGATGGCGTAATACTCGGCAAATCCTTCGCTGATCCAGTCACTGCGCTGCTGATCGTTGATCCGCCCGAACACCTGGGCCAATTCCCGCACCAGCGCACTGGTACCGCTTTCGCTGACCAGCGGCAGACGCGTGTTCAGATAGATCGATTCGTGCGCGCCCAGACTGCCACGCCACATCGGGTCGTTGGCGCCGACGATCAGCAGTTTGACGGGATGACGGGGATACACCGCCTGCACTTGCGGCCAGACAAAGGTCAGCAGCGTCAGCACATCCATGCGGCGCATGCCCTGGCCCTGAGGCGAGGCGACAGTGACCTCGGTTTCCCCAAGCCGCGTGCGACGGCTGCCGAGGTGGCCGGCGAGCATCCAGCCCGTGGGCCGGTCGAACAAGCGAGAAACGTTATCGACCCGAAATTTGTTCTTGCCGATTCGCGGCCAGGCGGTTTCAACGCTTTTCCAGCCGGTGGGCAATTCGAATTCAAGGCGTGAAACCAGCTCAATGCCGTCCTGCTGATCGAGTTTGGCCGCCGGTACCAGATCGTCGCCGCGCATCAGCGCCCACGTTGGCGTCATGCGCGTATCGAAGCTGTCGCTCTTGCGCCCATGGCTGATGCGTACGCGGTAGGTCAGGCTGGCCTTGTCGGCGGCCGGACGCCAGACACCACGGGCTTGCTTGCCCGGCGTGAGCTGCCATTGGCCATCGGCCTTGAAGTCGCTGTATTGGCTACCGTCGCCCAGGTCAAAATCCAGACTGCGTACTGCCGAACCCTGGGCCAGGGTCAGCCGCACTTCGGCCTGATCGCTTTGCGGCAACAGGCGCACGTGGTAATCCAGATCAACCTTCTTCGCCGCCCATACGGGCGAGCTCAGAGCCAAAAGCCCAAAGGTCAACGCCAGCCGCAATCCCACAGCCATACACACTCCTTCGTGAAACGTTAATACGCCTGGCGTTTAACCCGCCCGGAAAATCAGATGGTCTTCCCAATCGTCTTCGGCCACGCTGCCTTCGGCGAACATGCGCCCGGACTGGGAAATACGTTCGTGGTGCACCGCATCGCGATCACCGCACACCAGATGGTGCCAGAGCGGCAGGTCCTTGCCTTCGCTGACCAGTCGATAGCCACAGGTCGGTGGCAGCCATTTGAATTCGTCAGCCTTGCCCGGTGTGAGCTGGATGCAGTCGGGGACGAAATCGCGGCGGTTCGGGTAATCGGTGCACTGACAGGTTTTCAAGTCCAGCAGTTTGCAGGCGATACGCGTGTAATAGACGCTGTTGTCGTCTTCATCTTCGAGCTTTTGCAGGCAGCACAGGCCACAGCCGTCGCACAGCGATTCCCATTCCTCTTGATCGAGTTGATCGAGGGTTTTGCGTATCCAGAACGGTTCGACTTTGGCGGCCATGGCTCAAGCATCAACATCAGGTGGTGAAAAGGCCGCCAGTCTAGTGCCAAGGCCCTTGTGGGCCAAGCATTGGCGACTGCCGGTAGAAGGAGCTTGTCAGTTATTGCGCCGCCAATGTAGTTTTGCCAGTCGCAAGGAACCGGACCTGCGTGCCATTAATGCTCAACCGCATTGCATTCAGGTGAACGACCCAGGCTCCCGACAAACCTCATCGCTCAGCTCAACTGCGCCCGCAGGTTTCAGACGACCCTCACTTTCAAACGTAGCAAGGAATCTCTTGATGAGTGCTAATCCACGCATTGCCGACTATGCCATCCACCCTCAGTTCACCGACCGCTGGTCGCCCCGCGCCTTCACAGGCGAAGCGATCTCCGAAGAAACCCTGCTGAGCTTCTTCGAAGCTGCACGTTGGGCGCCATCGGCCTACAACTCGCAGCCTTGGCGGTTTCTGTATGCGCGTCGCGACACGCCAAACTGGGAGCGTTTTCTGGGCCTGCTGAATGAGTTCAACCGCAGCTGGGCGCAACACGCCTCGGCACTGGTGATCGTGATCTCCAAAACCACCTTCGCGGTGCCTGGCGCCACCGAAGAGACCCCGGCCTTGTGGCACACCTTCGACACCGGTTCCGCTTGGGGTCATCTGGCGCTGCAAGCGAGCATCAGCGGCTGGCACACCCACGGCATGGCCGGTTTCGACCAGGACCTGACCCGCAAGGAGCTGAACATTCCCGAGGGTTATGCACTGCACGCGGCGGTGGCGGTGGGCAAACTGGGCGACAAGGCGACGCTGGCGAATTACCTGCAAGCGCGTGAAGAGCCAAGCCCGCGTCGTCCGCTGAGCGAACTCGCTGCCGAAGGCGACTTCACCCTCTAAACCACACCGAAAACCAATGTGGGAGCGAGCCTGCTCGCGAAGGGGCCATCACATTCAACATCACTGTTGACTGACAGACCGCTTTCGCGAGCAGGCTCGCTCCCACAGGTTTTGCACAATATTCAAGTAAGCGGTGGATTCAGTAGCCGCGGTTGAAATCCACTTCCCCGCGCAATGCCTCACCCGCCTGATACGCCCGAAGGTTCTCGACGAACAGATTGACCATCATCGATGGCGAGGTCGGGGCCGAGCTGTGACCGGTCAGCAGCAAGCCCCAGGCGGTCCAGAACGGATGACGTTGCGGCAGCGGCTCCTGGCGGCAGACGTCGATCACCGCACCGGCCAGATGCCCCTCTTTCAAGGCTTCCACCAGGTCCGCATCGACCACTGCCACGCCGCGTCCAACGTTGATGAACAACCCGGTCGGTTTGAATTGCTTGAACAGCGCCGCGTCGTACAGGTCATGGGTGTTCGGCGTATTCGGCAGCAGATTGATCACGTAATCCACTTCACCCACCAGACGCGGCAGATCAGCCAGCGCCCCGACTTCGACAAACGGCGCCTGCTCGCGGGCTTCGCTGGCGATGCCGTACAACTCGACGCCAAACGGCACCAGGAACTGCGCCACGGTCTGGCCGATGTCACCGGTGCCGACGATCAACACTTTGCGGCCGGCCAGGCTTTGGCCCTGGCGACTGTCCCACTTGCGCTCGACCTGGCTGACCAGCCGCGGCAGCACTTCGCGCTCGTGGCCGAGCATGTAGGTCAGCACGTATTCGGCCATGACCTGGCCGAAAATGCCCACCGCCCGAGTCAGGCGATAGTGACGAGGCAAGCCGTCGGCCAGCAGCGGCGTGATGCCCGCCCAGGTCGATTGCAGCCATTGTGGCTCGTGCCCCTGACGCAGCAAGGTCGCCAGCAGGTCCGGCTGACCGAGCCAGATCGGACAATCAGCGGCTTGGCTGGCCAGTTCGGCGGAGTCGCCGCTGGTCAGCACTTCCAGGTCAGGCGCTGCTTGACGCAACAGCTGGGCGTACACCGGGTGGTCGTGTTCGGCAATCAGAACGCGCATGGTTCAAACCTTTCAAAAACAGTGCAGACGGCCGCCGATGGAGTAACGCCCCATCGCCCTGGCCCTCGCCAAAATCATTCCAGTGTTTCATAAAGGCTCTGAACAGAGCCTGTCTGCCGGTCACATCGGGTCGTTGCGGCGCAGCAGTTCTTCCGGCAAGTGTTCGATGTACTCGTCTTCGGCCGGCGGCATTTGCAAGTGGTAACCCTGCTTCTCAAGGTTTTCCAGCACCACGGTGATGTCCTCGCGCGACAGCTTTCGCTCGGGGGTCAGCACCAGGTCGAAGGCGTGATGCGGTTTGCCGAAGGCGGCCATCAGACTTTCCGGGACGCGCTCCAGTGCATCGCTTTTGAGCACATAGAGGTACATCTCGTTTTTCTTCAAGCTTCGATAGATGGAACAAATACGTTTCAAGGCTGTTCTCCGGCGGTGGCCAGGCTGTCGAGCAGCGCTTGGCCCATTAACTCGCGGCGCCAGCCACGCAGCGAATCAGGCAATTGGTAAGGACCGTTGGGATAGCCGCTCTTGAGCAGCGCTTCCAGGGTTTTCTTGCGCAGCATCAGCTCCGGCGCAATATTCAGGCGTTCGGCTTCGGCCTGGCCGATCGCCCGCAGCTGTTTGACCAGCGTGGCGGCGTCCACCGGCAAAGGCTCCGGCACCGCTGGCGGCCATTGATCAGGCGACACACTGCCAGAGCGTTTGATCAGATCAAGCAGAAACTCGCCGTCCTGACGCACGGTACGCGGGTGCATGTCTTCGATTTTCGCCAACGCGCCGAGGTTGTCCGGCTGAGTCCGCGCCAGCGGCCACAGGGAATGCTCACGCACGATGCGGTTACGCGGCAGATCACGGGCGCGGGCTTCGCGCTCGCGCCAGGCGCACAGTTCCCGTAATACGACGAGTTGGGCACGGGAGAGCTTCCAGGCCAGCTTGGCTTCGCGATAGACCTCATATGGATCAACTTCGCGGCGCAGGTTGGCCACCAGCTCGGCGCCGTCTTCCAGGACCCAAGCGTACTTGTCGTCAGAAAGCTTCGGACGAAGCTGTACGAAAACTTCCGCCAAGTGCAAAGCATCTTCGGCGGCGTAGCTGATTTGGGTGTCGGAAAGTGGACGTTGCAGCCAGTCGGAACGGGTCTCGCCCTTGGGCAGGTCGATGCCCAGCACTTCCTGCACCAGCCGCGAATAGCCCATGGAAAAACCGAGGTTCAGGTAAGCGGCGGCCAACTGAGTGTCGAACAGCGGCGCCGGCAGGCTGCCGGTCAGGCGCAGCAGGACTTCGAGGTCTTCGCTGCACGCATGAACGACTTTGACCACGGCCGGGTTTTCCAGCAACGCGGCCAGAGGCTGCCAGTTGTCGATGCTCAGCGGGTCAATCAGGTAAGCGCGTACGCCATCGCCGATCTGCAGCAGGCCTGCAATCGGATAAAAGGTGTCGACCCGCATGAATTCGGTGTCGAGGGCAACGAATGGCAGCTGCTGCCACTCGGCGCAAAACTGACCGAGGCTATCGTTGTCGCGAATCCAGTGAATATCGATGGCCACACGGCTCTCCCTTGAAGAATGGCGCGCAGTATATATCGCCCCCGGCAATTTCCGCGCATCCACTGAACAAGAGCTTTAGCGAAAATGCCTTCCAAACAGCAAGAAATGTCTGATAAGCGGAGACTAGCCGGCCTTACGCAGTACGTAGACGCGCATCCGCGCACAGCCGGGAAGGAAGTCCTGATGACTGAGCAAGCGCAAACCTGCGCGCTTGAACTCGGCTTCTACGTCGGCCTTGCTGGCCAACGGTCGGGCCGGAACGCCCTGTGCATCCGTGCGCCTGCCTTTGAAATGAGCATCGACCCGTACCGCCACAATCACCGTATCGCGACTGACCCGATGGAATTCCTTAAGCATGGCCAAACGATGCTCGGGGCAGACGATGTCTTGAAACAGCTGCATGCAAAAAATGCAATCAACCGCATTCGCCGACAAGCCGATGGTGAACGCTGAACTCTGAAAGGTCTTGACCCGCTCCAGCAAGCTCTGCGGATGGTGGGTGCGGGCATGATCGAGTATGTCCTGAGACGGATCGGCCGCGAGGATCACCCGGTTTGCATGCTCGGCCAGTACTGGCCAGAAACGCCCGACACCGCAAGCCACATCTAGCACCAGACCCGGCTCGCCGGCAGCCTTGAGCGCATTGCGCACCAGTTGCTCGTCACGCCAGAACGTCAACCGCCCGGCCAGACCACGCGGCCTCGGCTGAAGACAGACGCGGGCGTGCTCCTGATCGTAGCGCCGGGCGATCTCAAGCTCGATGGCAGATGGGGGTTGAGCGGACATGTGCAATGGCTCTCGGGAGAAACTCTACCAGCGGCTGATTAGGGGGCCGGCGCATGAAAAAAGGTTGAGGCATTTAGTCTTTGGCCAACACGCCGTCGATTACCGCACCACGACATCCGGCAAACATATCCAGATCCTGCTTGTACACCTTGCTCTTGACTTCCAGCAGACCGAGCATCGAATGGAACAGGTTGTCCTGGCTCAAGGGTTTTTCACGACTCTGTTGCAGGCAGTTAGCGTCCACCGAGAACGACTTTTGATAGCTGTCGGAAAACCAGGCCAGCATCGCGACATGTTTTTGTTGTTCCGGTGCCAGCATGTAAGGCGTGCCATGCAGGAACAAGTTGTACTCGCCCAGGGATTCGCCATGGTCCGACAGATAGAGCATCGCGGTGTCGACTTTGTTCTGATTGCTACGCAACAAATCGATCAGGGTGGACAACACGTGATCGGTATACACCAGGGTGTTGTCGTAGCCATTGACGATACTTTCGCGACTGCAATTGTTCAGGGCGTTACTTTCACAAACCGGGGTGAAGTGCTCATATTCTTTCGGGTAGCGCTTGAAGTATTCCGGACCGTGACTGCCCATCTGGTGCAACACCAGTACCGTGTCTTTATCCAGGGTATCGATGAAGTGCTGCAAACCCTGCAGCAGGATTTCATCGCGGCATTCGCTATTGGCGCACAGTACCGGGTCTTTCAGGTTACTGACGTCGTCGAGGGTGACCCGATCGCAAGTGCCCTTGCAGCCCGATTGGTTATCGCGCCAGATCACGTCGAGACCCGCGCGTTTGAGCACGTCCAGCAGGCCTTCCTGGTTCTTCGCCTTGCTGGCGTTGTAATTCTTGCGGCCCATGTCGGAGAACATGCACGGCACCGACACCGCTGTTTCCGTCCCGCAGGAATGCACATCGGTAAAAGCGATCAGGCCGGCTTCTTTACTCAGTTTTGGTGTGGTGTCACGGTCATACCCCAGGATGCCGAAGTTCTCGGCCCGGGCACTTTCGCCCACCACCAGCACGGTCAGGGATTTGCGCTCATGGGTTTGCCAGGCGGGATTTCGCTGGGCATCTTCACCCAGTTTGACAAAGGGCTGCTGCGCAGAGGCGACCTGCTCACGCAGAAAGCCGAAAGAGGCACCGATGTAATTGCTTGGCACGACCATCAGGCGCAATTCATGATGATTGCGAAACAACGAAGACAGGCCCTGATAGTTAACCAGTGCAACGCCACCAATCACGGCAACCGACGCGACAGTTACCAGTGCTTTACTTAATAGCTCACGGTGCCAGCGACGGTAATTAACCGGGATCTGCCACAACAACAACGACGGCAAGACACCCAGCAGAAGGATATAAACAAGCAACTTCAACGACAGCAAGTCACGCACTTCCGTCGCATTCGTTTGCGCAAAGTTACGCAACATGCCGGTGTCAATCAGCACGCCATATTGACTCATGAAGTACGCCACGCCGGCACTGACCATGAAGATCAGGGTCAAGACCGGTTTGAGCACAGGCCGGAACGCCAGCAGGGTCAGCACAATGTTGAAGGCAGCCAGAATCATCAAGCCGAAAGCCACGCGCATGACGATGCCTTGACCGTCAGAGGCCGTGATTTCAAACAGGTGTTGCCAGAGAACTAAATTGAATCCTGCCAATAGAAAGGCGCTGGCAATCAGTGTTACCCATTCGGGGCGCACGGCTTTAATCTTCAACATGATGATCGGCTGTTCCTGAATAAAAGTGCCTTCGCCAAATGTGAAAATTTCATTGGCCGTAACATCACTGATTTTAGGCTGCCAACCATCAATTTTTTGTGAAAAAGAAGCCAACGATTAGTTGGCTCATGGAGCGAGGCCAAAACGCTCAACTTATTTGAGAATGATTCAGGTTCTGTTCAGGCTTGATTCAAATACCAACGCCAGTCCTGCTCGCCGACCTCGCCCATGAACTGTCGATACTCGGCACGTTTTACTGCCAGGTACACGCCGAGGAACTCACCGCCGAACGCTTCCCGAGCCCAGCTCGAACCTTCCAGCGCTCGCAACGTAGTCAGCCAGTCGGTCGGCAACAGTTCCGTAGCCTGGGCGTAGCCATTGCCCTCCACCGGCGCACCAGGATCGAGTTGTTCGCGTATACCGCGATGGATCCCGGCCAGAATCGCCGCGGCTGCCAGATACGGGTTGGCGTCGGCGCCACAGATGCGGTGTTCGATGTGCCGGGAAAACGCCGGCCCGCCGGGCACGCGCAAACTCACGGTGCGATTGTCCACGCCCCACGTGGGTGCCAGCGGCGCATAGCTGTTGGTCTGAAAGCGACGGTAAGAGTTGGCGTTCGGACAGAACAGCAGCAACGAATCGAGCAAGGTGCTGAGCATCCCGCCGACCGCCTGCTTGAGCAGTGGCGTGCCGTCCGGGGCTTCGCTGGCAAACAGGTTGTTGCCCTCCTTGTCCGCCAGGCTGACGTGCATGTGCATGCCAGTGCCCGCCAGGTCGTCGAACGGTTTGGCCATGAAGCACGCCGTCATCCCGTGCTTGTGCGCCACGCCCTTGACCAGTCGTTTGTAGCGCACCGCTTCGTCCATCGCCTGCAAGGCGTCGGTGCGGTGTTCGAGGGTGATTTCCACTTGCCCCGGCGCGTATTCGGAAATCGCCGTGCGCGCAGGAATGCCCTGGAGTTTGCAGGCGCTATAGAGATCGGCCAGAAACGGCTCGATCTGTTCCAGTTCACGCAAGCCGTAGACCTGAGTCCCTCGCGGCCGCCCGCCATCGACATCCCGCGCCGGTTGCGGTCGCCCGTTGCTATCACGCTGCTGATCCAGCAGGTAGAACTCCAGCTCCGCCGCCATCACCGGGTAATAACCGTCGGCCTGCAAGCCTTCGATGACTTTCGCCAGCAGATGCCGTGGATCGGCAATTGTCGCGGGCATGCCCTCCTTCGGATGCATGCTGACCTGCACCGCCGCCGTAGGAATCAGCCGCCACGGCATGCGCGTCAAACTGCCGCTGATCGGGTACGCCCGGCAGTCGATATCGCCAACATCCCAGACCAGGCCCGAGTTTTCCACGTCATCGCCGTTGATGGTCAGGCCAAGAATGGTGCTCGGCAACGGCCGCCCGCTTTCGTACACCGCCAGCAGTTCATCGCGATGCAGCAACTTGCCCCGCGGTACACCGTTGTTGTCGAGGATGAACAACTCGAACATCTCGATATCCGGGTTCTGTTCCAGAAAGGTCAGGGCTTCTTGCTTGGAGGCGAAAGATGTCGTGGCAACACTCATGGGGATTCTCTTATTTCCGCGTCAGGCAAACGCACAGGCGTCGCCGCTTTGATCCCGGCGCATAGCGCGGGACCTGTAAGAACAATCAACGGGAAATGCAGGAATCCGGTGGACGCGCGTGACGGCAGTGCCACAGCGCCCAAAAGGCTAATTCGGAGGGAAGTGTGACGGGACAACCGTCCATAGAAAAAACCACAGGAAACAGATGAGCCGCAGCGTCACACGGGTAGATAAGTCGTTAAATCAGGATTTGAAGAACTTTGGTTGTGGACTGGCTAAACATTGTCTGTGTTTTCAAAATGATCGCAGCCTTCGGCAGCTCCTACATTGGATCGCCGTACACCTGTAGGAGATGCGAAGGCTGCGATCTTTTCAGCTTCACACAGATGTATTTAATTTCTAAATACTGCCACGGACTTTCTGATTTGCGGCCCGCAAGCCCCGCGCGCCTAATCGGCTCCTTGTCATTCAAGGTCCGATAGATGGAAAACGTTCGTGCAATCTCCCGCCCCGCCCTCTGGCTGATGTTCAGCATCCTTCTTGTCGCCCTGAACCTGCGGCCTTCCATGGCCGCCGTCGGTCCTTTGCTGTCGGCGATTCGCGGCGACATCGCACTGAGTTTCAGCCTGGCCTCGCTGTTGACCATGCTGCCAGTGATGACGATGGGGCTGGCAATGTTCTTTGGGCTGGGCGTCAGCCAACGAATCGGCGAACAACGCACCGTGGTGCTCTCGCTGCTGATCATCGGCGTGGCCACGGTGTCGCGGTTATTCCTCGATTCGGCGGCCGAACTGATCATTAGCGCCGTGCTGGCGGGTTTCGGTATCGCGCTGATCCAGGCATTGATGCCGGTGCTGATCAAATCCCGCTTCAGCGATCACGTTTCCGTGTGCATGGGGTTCTACGTCACCTCGATCATGGGCGGCGCAGCGATTGCGGCGTCGTTTGCGCCGCTGGTGATGATCCGCACCGGCAGCTGGCGCGTGGGCCTGGCGATCTGGGCGGCACTGGCGCTGGTAGCGCTGCTGTTTTGGTGCATGCAACGTGAACGGATGCCGGTGCAGCCAGCTCAAGCGCAACGCAATGGGTCTTTCTTCGGCAATTCCCGCGCCTGGCTGCTCGCCATTTTCTTCGGTCTGGGCACGGCGTCCTACACCTGTGTGCTGGCCTGGCTGGCGCCGTACTACGTGGAAAAGGGTTGGAGCGAACAAAACGCCGGGTTGCTGCTGGGTTTCTTGACTGCCATGGAAGTGTTGTCCGGCCTGCTGACACCGGCCATCGCCAACCGCAGCCGTGACCGGCGCGTGGTGCTGGTGGTGTTGCTGGCGCTGATCATGGCCGGTTTCTGCGGACTTATTCTCAGCCCGCAACACCTGACTCTGTTGTGGCCATGTCTGCTGGGGCTCGGCATCGGCGGACTGTTCCCGATGAGCCTGATCGTGTCCCTGGATCATCTGGACAATCCCCAGCGTGCCGGTGGCCTGACCGCGTTCGTGCAAGGCATCGGCTATCTGATCGCCGGTCTCTCGCCGCTGATTGCCGGGTTGATCCGCGATCAGCTCGGGAGCTTCGAATGGGCCTGGTGGTCTCTGACCGGCGTCATGGCACTGATGATCCTGATGGTCTTGCGCTTCGATCCGCGGCATTACGCCCAACACATTCACTGACCCGGACCCCACATCATGAAACACACCGGTTTCGCCGCCGCTCACGCCGGCATGTTGCTCTGGGCACTGTTGATCGCTGCATCGTTTTCTGCGGCAGCACAGGTCAGCCAGGCCATCGACCCGATCCTGCTGACCGGTTTACGCCTGCTGTTTTGCGCCCTGGTGTTTTTGCCGCTGCTGCTGTTCAAGGGCGATACCGCCATGACCGCCCGCGGACTGTTCGGCCATGCCGTGCTCGGCTTGCTGCTGGCGGTGTATTTCGGCTCGCTGTTCGAGGCACTGCGCTATACCTCGGCGGTCAACACCGGGACGATGTTCACCTTGGTGCCTTTGCTGACATTGCTGTTTGAAGCCGTTTTGATGCCCGACAGCAACCTGAAACAGCGCGTGCTGCCGATGCTGATTGCCGCTGCCGGGGCCGTGTTGCTGGTTTTGAAAGACGCAGGCCCTGGTGAGCTGCCTTCGCTGTATGCAGTGTCGGTGTATGGCATCGGTTGCCTGGCGATGGCGCTCTACTCGCCCCTGAGTCAACGGCTCAAGGCCAGCAGCCTCAAGGGGCGCGGCCCAGTGGGCATGACTTTCTGGAACATGCTGTTCGGCGCGCTGTTTCTGCTGGCATTCTGTGGGTTCAGCGGCGGCTGGCGATCGGCGTCATTGCTGACCGTGAGCGATTTCTGGTGGCTGATTTACCTGGCGGTGTTCGCCACACTGGCGACCTTCTGGCTGCTGCATCGGGCGATCGGCGTTATCGCCCCTTCCTCGGTCATTTCCTACATTTACCTGAGCACGCTGTTTCTCACATTGTTTCACTGGTTCTGGTTACGTCAGTCGCCGTTGCCGCTGGAAATCATTGGGGCGCTGCTGGTGGGAGTCGGTATGTGGGCACTGCTGATGTCCAGCCGCCGCGGGGTGCCTGCCGCCGTTCAGGGCTGAAAACCTCTGGAACTGCCCCACAACTTTCCATGAAAACTCCTACAAGGCATTCTCCTGGCACCATCGTTCCGTTAGGATCACTCGCACAAGTTTGCGCACAGTCAGCGCAAGGAGCACAGCGAGACCCAACGGATGCTGAACAGTAACTTGCTTAGAAAGCTCGATATGCAGGACCTCATGGTGTTTATCGCCGTGTATGAGCAAAGCAGCGTCAGCGGTGTATCCGAGGCACTCTGCGTCAGCCAGTCCACCGTGAGTTACTGCCTGAAAAAGCTGCGCACCAGTTTCGAAGACGAACTGTTCATCAATACCCGCGCGGGCATGCGCCCTACCTACAAAGCCAGCACCATGTACGCCCATGTGCTGAAGATCCTGGAAAGCATCAACCTGTGTCACGCCGGTGCGCCAGCATTCGACCCCACCCTGCAACCCGTCACCTTCAATATCTGCGCACCGGAATACTTCGAGCAGTTGATCCTGCCGCGTCTGTTGAAAAGCTTCGATTTCGCCGACCTTCCAGTCATGGTCAACATGCACAAGTTCGAAACCGACATCCCGGCCGAAGAACTACGCGACGGCAGCCTCGACCTGGTGGTTTGCTTCGGCCCGAACTTTCATCGCAGTCACGGCGATTTCAAATCCCGGATGCTGCTGGAGGACGACCTGGTCTGTGTCTTCGATAAACGTGCCACACCGCCGGAGCCGCGTTTAAGCCTGCAAGCCTTCGTCGAACGCCGGCACGTGTTCCCGACACCCTGGACCTCCACCACCAACATGGTCGACGGCTGGCTGGCGCAGCAGGCGCAAAAACGGCAGATCGTCGCGCGCTCCAACAGCTACAGCGCCGCACTGAAGATGATCACCGGTACCGACTTCATCCTGACCCTGCCTCGGCGTATCCAGCAATTGCTGGCCAACGAGGCGATCTTCAATCATTGCGAAGCGCCCAACGGCTTGCCGGGTTTCAGCCTCGACATGCAGTGGAGCCAGAATGTCGATCAGGACAGCGCCAACACCTGGCTGCGCGAGCAAGTGGTCAAGGCCTGCACCGAGCAGGAAATGGCCTGAAACTCAGTGGCTGATGGCAATCTTGGTGTAGGACTCTCGATCGATGTCGAGGATTTCCACGGCCAGCTGGACTTCAATGTCCGTCGGCCATTCACACAGCTCCTGCACCACAGCCAGCAAACTTTCGGACAACTGCTGCTTGATCTGCGGTGAACGACCGCTCAACAGTGCCAGTTTCACATGCACAAAGGCTCGCTCACCTGACACCGTGCCGACCTTGAACGTCTCAACCTTCACCGCTCGGCTCTTGATGTCATATTCGGCAGCAAACTGACCGGAAGCCACCAACGCATTATTGAGACGAATCAACGCCACATCGGCATTGAGCCCGGGCAGGTTGGCGGTGTATTCCATGTGCAGGTGAGGCATGACTGAGCTCCTGAAAGTTGGCAGAAAGGTCGTACATATAACACAGCATCGCCCTACTCACTCGTGCGGTAAAACCGCGCGTTCACTCATGAACGCCTCCAGCCGCGACCTCAACCAGCGCTCGGCCGGGTCGGTATCGACATGGCTGAGCCAGACCATGGAAAGATCCAGGGTCGGCGCCTTGAACGGGAACGGCTCCTTGAACAGCTGGCCGGACGCGGCCATCGCTTCGGCGGCGTAGTCCGGCAGGCTGGCGATCAGATCGGTCCCGGCAAGCAAGGCCGGCAGCGAGCTGTATTGCGGCACGGAAAGGACGACTTGGCGCGTGCGTCCAATCTCCGCCAACCACTCATCGGCGTAACCACTGACATTGGCGGTGTGGGAAACCAGTACGTGCGGTCGCGCGCAATACTCATCGAGCGTCAGCGGTGTATCCGATGTGTCCGCGCGCAAAATGCTCGGCAGGATGTGCCGCAACAACTTGCGCTTGGCGTTGGCCGGCAGCCCGCGAGTCTGGCTGATACCCACGGTGATATCGCCCGATGCCAGCAAATCCGGAATCCGCCAGTAATCGACATGCTGCACCACGAACACCACCTTGGGTGCTTCCTGGCGCAAGGCACGCAGCAATGGCGGCAGCAGACCAAACTCGACATCGTCCGACAGCCCGATACGAAAGGTCATGGTGCTGCTGGCGGGGTCGAAATCATGGGTCAGGCTCAACGCCACCGACAACGAATCCAGCGCCGGCGACAGGTGCAGAATAATCTCCTCGGCCCGCGCCGTCGGTTCCATACGATGCCCGACACGAATGAACAGCGGGTCGTTGAACATCGTGCGCAAGCGATTGAGCGCCGAACTGATGGTTGGCTGGCCGAGAAACAATTTCTCCGCCACCCGGGTGACGTTGCGTTCGAGCATCAGCGTTTCAAACACCACCATCAGGTTGATGTCGGCCTTGCGTAGTTCGTTACGATTCATCCACTGACCCCGCTCCCAAATCTGATGACAGTTTAGGTAGGTGTCGCAATCGGCGTCTATGCGACTCAAGCAGTTTGCGTTTAATCCGGATTCAGGCAGCGGCACTCATAACCGTAATACCGCCCGTTAAAACGAAGCTGCTCTGACTGAGCAGCTTCACCACCTGAAGCCTAGATTTCCTTGACCGGGGTCTGATCGTGGGTCCCTTTGATCAAACTGATGGCATGCACACAATCAGACTTATTGACGTAAGCCTCCCCGCTGGCAATCGTTTCATGGTTACCCGCCCTCAAACGCCACCGCCATTGACCTTTGCCGGTCTGTGCGATGCCACGGGTTTGCCTGTAAATCTCAAAATACATTGCTCGCTCCTTGCGATTGCTGATGACGGCAGATCAGTGACCTGCGAAACGAGAGTAGATGAGGATTTTTTGCAGCAGGGCCTTTCAATGTCAGGGGATGTTTCGCAGCTACGGACTTGATTGGCGGGATGACCAACAGATTCGGGGAGCGGTAAATTGGGTGACTGCGCTGAGTAACTTTTCCCTTGAAGAGGCATATTTTTCTTACGCTGCGACGCTGTCTGGTCCGACGCAAAAACTCTGATTCGAGCCGCCTTACAGAATGTTCACTGATTTTTCTGCTGAGTTGAATCGTCTGCTGACAGGGCCAAAGGCTGTTCTTCCATCAGCACGGCATCTTCCTCAAGTTCTGTTTGAGGTTGAGCCGGGTCAGGATGGGGCAGCAAACCCCGCACAGCCCTTTCAATCAGTGAAAGGATTCCATAGGTGATGAAGCCAAAGATCAGTCCAACAACCAAAATGCTCAAAGGGTGAATTTGCGCTGCATCGGGGCTTTCCAACATGTAGCTAAAAGCCTGAACAGCAACGGTCAGGCATGCCGCAAATGCTGCCACCAGCTTCACAAACACCCAAATCCGTCGCCATCTGTTCATGCATTCCCCCGTCATCCGGTGATTTGCTCTGTATTGCATGATAGCTAATGACCAGGGTTACACCGAAAGCCAAAAACGCTGATGTGGAATCGCGAGGCGCTATAAGCTGCCTTATGCCAAACAGGCTTTCGAGGCTCATGATGAAAAACACTGACAAGTCAGGTGGCACTTCGGTTACTGCGCCAATCGAGAAGGCGTCAACCGGCAACGTCTGGCGCACCATGCCTGGCGGCATCTGGGCGTTGGGCTTCGTCTCGATGTTGATGGACATCTCCTCAGAGATGATCCATGCATTGTTGCCGCTCTATATGGTCACGGTACTGGGTACCTCCGTGTTGGCCGTGGGTCTCATCGAAGGCATAGCCGAGGCTACGGCCTCGATCACCAAGGTATTCTCCGGGGCACTCAGTGATCGATTGGGCAAGCGTAAACTGCTCGCGGCGCTGGGGTATGGGCTGGCGGCGCTGTCCAAACCGATCTTTCCTTTAGCGGGCTCGCTGGACTGGCTGATCGGAGCTCGCTTTATCGACCGCATTGGCAAAGGTATTCGCGGCGCCCCGCGCGATGCGTTGGTGGCCGACATCACGCCGCCCGCGATACGGGGGGCAGCTTTCGGCCTGCGGCAAACTCTGGATACCGTTGGTGCATTCCTGGGACCGTTGTTGGCGATCGGATTGATGTGGCTAACCGCGAACCACTTCCAGACTGTGTTCTGGGTGGCCGTCATCCCGGCCTTCCTTGCCGTCGCGGTGCTGCTGGTGTTCGTTCATGAGCCCAAACAAGTGGAAGGGACGCACCGGGTGCGTGCGCCTTTGAGCCGGCGGGAACTAGCCCGACTGGGTGCTGGCTACTGGTGGGTGGTGGGTGTCGCTGCGGTGTTCACCCTGGCGCGCTTCAGCGAAGCCTTTCTGATTCTGCGCGGACAGGCCGTCGGGTTGGCGCCGATGTGGGCGCCAGCGGTGCTTGTCCTGATGGGGGTGGCGTACTCACTGTCAGCCTACCCCGCCGGGGCCTTGTCTGATCGTGTCAGCCGCGTGGCGGTGCTCGGCGTAGGTCTGATTTTGCTGATTGCTGCCGACCTGACTCTGGCGTTCGCCCCGGGTATCGATGGCCTGGTTGTCGGCGTCGTTCTATGGGGGCTGCACATGGGGTTTACCCAAGGGATATTCGCCGCCCTGATCGCCGATTGCGCGCCGGCTGAACTGCGCGGGACGGCATTTGGCATGTTCAATCTGTTGACTGGGTTGGCCTTGCTGCTGGCCAGTGTCACCGCTGGGGCGTTGTGGGACACGGTAGGCTTCCAAGGCACTTTTTTGATGGGAGGGGGCTTTGCTGTTCTGTCTTTGCTGGGATTGTGGGTGATCCAGGCGAGAGTTCAGGTTCGATAGCAAAGAGCGATACCGCCCATGTTTCGCGAGACAGTCGTACCGCTCGCCGAGAAAACAAGCCGCAAATTTGCCCTAAACGAAATGCCAGAAACGAAAAAGCCCCTGAAATCTTTAACAATTTCAGGGGCTTAGTCTTATTCAATAATGGCGGAGAGATAGGGACTCACCACAAAGGACGTTTTCGACCAACAAGCCCCGCATTCAGAGGGTCTAAGCGTGCATAGTAGTACAATTGAGTAGTACAATTCGCTGTACCACTCCCCACTTCACGGCGCCCCAATGTCAGACAACTTGATTCAGAAGAAAGGCGAATCGACATGGTATGTCCGACTGGCCGTGCCTAAAGATGTGCGAAAAGCTATGGGCGGGAAGTCCGTTCTGATTCAGTCGTTAAAGACCGGCCTTCGATCCGAAGCAATGACCCGACGCCTCTCTGTTCTTGCTGGATGGAAAGCGCAGTTTCAAGCTGCACGAACTGGCAAGCCATTGCCACCAGACTGGCAAGAGTCGATGACTGGGATGCTCGAAACGGTGGACAGGGTAACGAAGCATTCCAAAATGGCGCGCATAGGTGAAGCTGGCGCTGCTCCTTATGTCATACCCGATCCAACTGAAATGGCGCAGTTCATGGAGGACAACCCTGCCATGGTGGACGCTCTCAAGGGAATGATTCAGAAAGGACGCCAAACCCCCTTGGGTCTATTCAAGCTTGATGATGAATTGGGGAAATTGTTCAAAACCGCAGTAGCTCAGCGATTTGAAACTCACTACATGCCGAACGCCGATCAGAAGGAAGAGATCAGGATGATTGCGGCTGGTGATGGTGATGGCATTCGTAAAGTTCGGTCACCGATCACCAAGCAGCGTATCGCTACGTTCCGCCAGTATCGTGAAACGCGGAATGTCGCCACCAAGACGATAGATCAGCAGGAGTCGAAGCTAGAGAAGCTTTCCGCGTACCTGGCTAAAGAAGGTAAGCCGCTCGACTTCGATGCCGTGTCATCGTGGCTCGACGCCCTCAAGCTGGCGAGTAAGACCCTTACGCAATACCTGTTGGCAGGTAACGTCTTCTGGAAATGGGCGATGAAGCACGACATCCGCTGGCGTGAAGACTTCAAGGATAAGGCCAACCCGTTTGAAAACCATGAGCTACCGCAGACCCGTGGTAAGGAACGCGCAGACCGTCAGCGAAAGGACTTCCAGACGAAAGAAATTGCAGAGCTTCACGCAGCTGCCTTAGCCGCTGACCATACTACGCTGGCGGACCTGATCCTCTTAGGTACTTATACAGGCGCTCGCATCGAGGAACTTTGCCAATTGAGAACCGAGCACGTGATTAAGCCGGACGGCATTGAAAGCTTCGACATTGTTGATTCGAAAACCGCAGCGGGTATCCGCGTTGTGCCTATACACCCTGCCCTGACGCGCATTGTGAAGCGTCTAAAGAAGGACTCCAAGGATGGTTACCTGATCCCCTCGGACAGTAAGAACAAGTACGGCATACGATCTGATGCGCTCTCAAAGGCTTTCGGCAGACTCAAGGAAGCCCATGGTTATGGCCCCCAGCACGTATTCCACTCCATCCGTAAAACTGTTATTACCCAACTCGTAAGGGCTGAAGTCCAAGGTACGCTGATTGCAGAATTGGTAGGACATGAAACTGGAACCGTGACCTTCGACGTTTACTCACAAGGCGCGAGCACGGCACAGAAGCTGGCAGCTATCTCCAAGCTCCCCTCCCTAGATGCCTGAAAAAATCAGTCAGCATTGTTGGTGTGGGACGCTCTCTCAAGTTGCCAACGGATTGAGTCATTGGCCGGTTACTCGAATTTCTTGCCGGTAACCACCAAGGCCGATGGCCCTTCCTTCTTCAGGAAGGCTTCACCTTCTTCAATCGTCAGGCACCGCGTCTTCACCTTCAACTTAGCTTGTTCGTCTCCCTGCGATTTCGCTTCCTCTAGAAAGTCGCCCGTAACCTTTTTGTCAATCTTCTCAGCAGCCGAATAGCAACTGACCAGACTGACATACTGCGTATCAATCATCCTCTCTGATTCGCAGTGCTCGGGACTTCCTAGAACAGCAGCACAAAGGGTAACTGCCAAATGATAAAACGCCATTACACACAACCTCCATTCTGAGTGATAGCCCAATGATACCATTCTAGTTCATAACTACCTACATCCAACTCCCAATAGACCCAACAGCCCCGCTCTATTGGACTACCGCTACACGATTAATATAAAAAAGTTGACTACCTAGTGCAGATATGCATTGACAACCGCCATATCCGTGTTACAATTAGTACGTAGAGATAGATAATTCTTAGTTGCTCTTTTCCCCAAATTTCCTTTTGCTGATTCCTCCAGTCTTAGCAATCTGTACTGACTCCTCCTCAGTGCATCCGAGCAAAGCATATCCTTCCTTATATGCAACCTCCAGTCTTTCCGGCAGACGCTCACAGCCGGGATACATTCCTAGATTCCAGTATGGTGTTTTCGATTTCATCATACGGGTTCCTCCGCAGGGCTATCTCATGGCCTGATTCAGTTCCTCTAGTAACTGGCGACGACTAGAACAAATTCTTGTTGTAAGTTTATCGTTGGAAAGGCGATATGAAGGCCAACCCTAAAAAGTTGGTCTTTTTAATGAGCTTTTTTCCTTATCGTCAAACACTACAACACAATCCAATCTTATAAACCTCAAGCCAAAGGAGCCCCCATGGCAATCGTAAAGCTATGCCCAATGTGTGGGAAGTCTCACACCATCAAACGTATCACCAAAATCTATTGCTCGCCTCTATGCCGTCAGAATGCTTTGAATGCTAGAAAACGTGAGTTAATAGTGTTGGAACAAGAGCAACAACCAGAAACCACACCCCAATAACACAGGAGCCTTTCCAATGAACATAACTATTAATGTAAGCATCACAGTGCAACAACCAGAAGTGCAGACAATTATCCGTCTACCAGCAACCACAGTCGAAACGAAAGCCCCTAGAGAGCAAACCGGATTCGAGTACATGCAACACCGTCAGAGAATGTACGACAAAATCAAACGTCTTTTCGGCAATGATGCTGCACTCCACTACCTTGCGAACGCACTCTAATGGAGTTATGCATCTGGATGTTAACAAGCAGCGCCTCCCTTGGTTTGCTATTCGCAGCCGCTCAACACTACACCAACACTATCTAATACAAGGAAACCAAATTATGACAAACGCAACGAAACTAACCCTGAAGAAAGCAGATGCTAAAGAGCTTCAATTCCTGATTGATTGCGAGATGGCCGCTTACGCTATTCGCCTAACTGGACATGATACTGATTACACAGCAACCCCGGATGCTAGAGGCAACTACCCCCGCAAGCACTTCTTAGGTGCCATCGACAAGATTGTAGAACGCTCTCTTATCGGTGCGATGGGAGTTCTTCAACAACGTCTTGACCAAGGTTACAAGATTTTCTTGAGTAACATTTGCACCCCTGAAGTCACTGCTGTAGGTGCTGGGATTTTATATGTTTCTAAACCTGAATCTGTCCAAGCTGAAAATGCCAAGAAGATTGCAGAAGAAATCACTGCCAAATATAACGCTGATATCGAAGTCCACAATCAGAAAGTCTACGCACAGGAAGCCGCCGCACTTAAAGCTGAAGAAGCTGCAATTGTTGCCCAACTGAAGGCAGAAGACGAAGCAAGAGCCGCTCAAGAGTTTGACAAACGTGTTCAAGCTCGTATGCGTGGAACAAAGACTAAATAATATAGGGGCGCAATGCCCCTTTGTTACAACCCTCTCCCAACACAACTAATTCCTCGCCCTTACAAGGCTATCCAATCTATGGAGATATCAACACGCCTATGACTCTACCAAAAGATACATTGAGGCAACACCTAACAGCAATGGCGGATACAGGGAAACAACACAGCGTCTTCCTTGTAACCCCAGTCAGCATTATCACCTCCACCCTGAATGGATTGGCAGAGAGCCACACAACACTACCAAACAATCAGCATTCGTATGGTGGTAGTGCAATAACAGGAGTTAATAAATGACAGCTCACACAGAGACAATTGCAAGACTAACAGGCAAGCTTGTATTCGACGTTAACACCGGCCCACTGCAACAGGCTATGGCAGTGATGCAGGCCGCTTCCCAGAAGATGCTACAGCTTGGAAAAGAAGTTGATAAGCTGACTGCAAAGATGGCAAAGCCACTCAAACTAAAGATTGATACTAGCGATGCAGACAAGGCTAAAACCAAACTCTCACACGCAATTGGTCGAGAAGCAAAAGCCCAAAAGGCACTATCTGACGCTAAACGTCAAACCTTCCAAGCTGAGTTGCAAAGTAAGAAATGGATTTACTCTGTAGACAAGCAACATAGCAACCTTGTTAGCCAGTCTGTAAAAGACCAACAGCACGCCGCTGTAATCGCTGCTAAGACCTTTGCAGCACAACAGGCTGCTAATGGTGTATCAAAGCAGCAAGTGGCCTCACAAGGGAGTTTGGTAACGCTACAGGCTAAGCAAGCACGTCTACAACAGATTCTTGCAAAGACCCAAGCTACTACAGCTAAAGCGGACGCAAATCACCTTCTAACTCAGTCGAAAGCAAATCAGATTCAAATTGTTGCTCAACGTATTGCCCAAAAAACTCAACATGATGCAATCCTACACCAAGCAAGAGTTGCATCACTGGCAGCAGCAGCCAACGCCAAACAAACAGCACACAACAACGCACAGACTAAGTTTCAATGGCAAGGCCAGAAACATGCAGTGTGGCAAGCCAACCAAGCTGCAAGAGCTGCTAAGGCTGCTAACGCTTCTAATAGTGGTGGTGGCTTTGGTGGTGGTGGTATTGGTTCTATGCTCCATGGTGGTATCGGCGGAATTGGGTTGAACATCGCTGAAGCTCTTGGCCCTGTTGGAGTGGCAGTCGCAGCACTTACAGCAGCCATGTATGTATTGCGTGACCGTGTAGAGAAGCGTCAAGAGTCTACATCCGATACACAACAGTTTGATAACGCTCTGGCCGCTGCATCTGAAGACCCAACAACACGCAAGAAGTTTAACGATGCTTACGTTAACGATTACCAAGAGTTCGGTATGTCGATTAACAAGGATTCTGCCCGCACATATTCTAACAGTGTGGCTGGCCTTGGAAAGATGGGTTATTCGCCTGATGCGGCAATGAAGGTGATGAAAGACCGTTCTGCCTTGTTCCGTGCTGGTAACTTGAACGCCACACAACAAGAGAGTTTGAATTATCAGATGGGCCAAGTGCTGGCTAAAGGTTATGCCTCTGGTACAGATTATAAACCAATTGAAGACGCCTTGGGGCCACGCCTAGCAGGTGATGTTGATATCGGCGCTGCTCGCCAACTTGGTTACAGAGGAAAAGACAAGGGTGCTAAGGCTTACATGTTGCAAGCTCGTACAGAACGTAGAATTACACCTCAGTCTCTTGATGCTGGATTTGCATATGCTGTGTCTCAAAACCAAGAGCCCCTAGAGCGCCATAAGAACAGTATTGAAGCTAGACAAGCTCGCTATGTAAACGATCAATACCTACAGACAGCTAAACAACAAGCTGATCCTGCTCTAGTTGGTGCAATCGGAGAGCGTATTGACGCTGAAAGAAAGCTGGTTGAAGCAATGGCACCAGCTAACAAAATGTTTGAAGAGCTTGATAAGAGCCTTACCAACTTTGATACCGGACTTATCAACCTAACCGCTAAGTTGTTCAACATGTCAGCAGGCAAGAATGTTGATGGTAGTGAGAAGACAGACCAAGAGAAGACGCAAGACCGTATGACAACGGCAGATATGCCAGTCTCTTTGGGAATGGTTGGCACGCATGATTATTCTAATGTTGACGGCAACTCTCAACATCAGGGCGGCCCTGTTGGTAACTTCTGGAACTGGGCACTTGGTATTAAAGACAAGCGTGAAGAGTACAAGAAGCAAGCAATGGATTTGGCTCCTGACACTTTGGGACAAGCTGGAGCAATGCCGGGAATCACTCCACAATTCCAGTTTGGTGCAGACACCATCAAACAAATGGCTGGCTTCTACAACAGAAGCTCTAACTCCCCTGCTTTTGATTCTGTTAACTCTACCAACACTGCCAACTCTATGGCCGCCCCTCAAATCAATACCACTATTGAAGGCAGTAATATCAACATTGAGCTGCATGGCTCTGCCACAGATGAGGATAGAACCAAGATCATGGATGCAATCACGGTAGAGATGGATAAGAGAACAGATGCTATGGCTTTGAAAATGCCAGAGATTGCAGAACGATCTTTCCGTAATGCACTTGGCCAAGCCCGCTCTCTACAGTACGACGGACAATAACGCTAGGAGGCTCCACAAGAGCCTCTGAGGCATTCTAATTAACAAACTTACAGGACAACCGACATGGCCAAACTTAAAGCCGTATGGACGCTTATAGGCGTCTTAGCATTGTGCTTTGTATTAACGCTTGGATACTCGGTTACAAGATATAACGAATTGCAGAAAGACAACCTGCAAACGTTAGAAGAATCTCGACGTTATACCGACAGCCGCATTATTGAAAGCCAGCAATCAACACTCGCTGCAATCTCTGATGTTTCAAAGACAACAACTCTCCTAACCCGAATCTTATGCCAAACACAATTTGACAGGAATGAATGTGAACGGGAATTAGGACCACTATCAAGGAATAATTAATGGAACAACGTATCAAGAAAACAACGCTCACACTTCGCAAGAAACCCGCCACAACTCCTGATGATACATCCCCTCCTATGTCAATTGTAGAACCCAACCCCCTTGCTGATATCCCAGATTTCACATACGAGCTTATCCCAGCTCTTGAATCTAATGATATTGACGATGATTACAGCTTCTACAGTGATCGTAAGAAAGTGCGTGGAGACAAGCGTACTCAACGTAACATCCCAACCCGCAAAGAGGCTAGATGGCAATGAGACTGCTCTACAAGAACATTGAACGACAACAGCCAATCCGTATGGGTGTAGAACAATACCTCACTGATTGGTATGGCCCACACATCCCATATAACTTTCCTGATATCACCGACCATCTACTCAGGTGCATCAAAAGCGGTGTAACGGAAGAAGAATTCAAACTATACATTCATAGAAAATACCTACTCTAACAGGAGAAACAAAATGGAACGAATTTACAAAACAGTATCGGTAACAAGGCCCACAGCAGGCATTCAGGCTCTTCATAAGAACGCTAGTCGCATTGCCGATCTAGTGGCCTCTGGATGCTCTTACAGTGCAGCAGTAGACATTGCAGAACAAGTGAGGTGGTTTACTGACGACCAGTTCAGTCAGATGCTTATAAGATCGGCTGAATTAGTTGAAGAAGCTAAGCAAGTTACAAAGTCCGCTGATACCACACCACTAACATCCGCTGATATGACAATGAATATCTTGAAAGCCAGATACAGCAAGGATTCTTAATGCCCTCTGTAAGCTCCTGTAGTGCGTTCTGAGAGGTGCACATTGCAGGACTGCCCAAGGTACTACATGCACTTTTAGCACCTCTACAACCCACGGTTTACGTGGCCTAGTTTGACCAAAACAGTCAAAGCACAGCCCATCATTCTAATAGGAGTAACACAATGAAATCTTGCACTTGCATGAATTGCGAGCATGTATTCGTTAGTAAGCGAATCCGCCCATTCTGCACAACCAGTTGCCGTACTGCATTTATGGCAAACAACCCACTTCCCGCTATCCTGATTGGAGCAACAACTAATGACCACACAAAACACCACAGCAACCGCTAAACAGAAGACATGCAAGAATCCAGATTGCAAAAAGAGATTCAGACCATCTGTTAAAACCGCCATCTATTGCAACCGCACTTGCAAAGACAACACCGCCAACCAGAAAGTGAGGAAAGACCCAATGGAGAAAGCTTTGAAAGCTGCTTTCTTCTATTACATCGCTCGTGAGTGTATTCGTGCTGGAACACTTGAGATTCTACGCGGCCACACTGTTGAATCCCTGTCTTACCTTCACACCCTGTACAAGACCAACATGCAATACAACGGCTATGGTGATCGTAACGAATACGAGCTATCCCATATCGCCCCAGTGAAAGGACATGACATTATCGGTCTTCTGTACGCTGAGAACCTTGTATCCGCTCCCAAAGCTCTCAACCGTGCACACAGCACCAAGTGGTTTGGTTACGGTAAGTCTGTTCACCGTCTAACACTTGATTCCAAGCACAATATTGATAAGCGTTTGGACAAGGAGTCTGAAGTTGTCACACGGGTGATTGATTATCTTGGAAGGAAGGTTGTTCTAGATACAATCAAGGAATGCAAGATCAAGCCAGCCCAACGCAGCCAACTCACAGAATGGATTGTCAGTAAATACGATCCAGCCAACCCAGACCATAAAGCAGCACTTCCAGATATCAGTAAAGTGGATGGCATGAAGACAAAGGAGCTTCATCACGTTAAAGCCATGATGCTTGGTGAAGAAACGGGTGAATACTTCGCCTCCCCTGCTTCACGCCAAGAGGTTGTGTTCTGTCAGGAACTGAACCGCCTCAGTGCGCATCGTCCAGAGCTTGAAGTGTTCGCCTATGCCCTTGAGGAAGCTCTCGCCACTCAGACAGAACCCAGTCTCTTTACCCAGCATCATGCACAGATGTTGTTCGACGTGCTGCACGGTAAGTCGATTGCAGTTATGGCCGATACTCTGGAAATGGTGATTGCTGAGAACACCGCCCACAGTTTCATCACGTACACAGGCAACGTTACCAACTTGCCAAGATACGCTGTTGACGCATTCCAGTACGTGCAAAACCCTCTTGCTGGTGCGCAGCTTCACCATACGTCTCTGGCTGCCTTCAAGGCGACAATGGGCCAACCTGCACGCGCAGTGATCCTGACGGATACAGTCGATACCCTGTCACTCGTTCGCCCTGGGGCAATGAACTCTGACCCGTTCTACAACGCTCCTTTTTAAAACAACTCTGAAGCCCTATCTTGCCATGTTGCCGGATGGGGCTTTTTCGTTGGGACAACACATTGTTCGCACTCGCAAGAGTAGGAGACGTTCTACTCCGACTGCATTGCCTACAGGCCACGTAATTCAAGGCTTACAGCCATTTTTAGTGTGCAGCTACGAAGTGTTGTAACCCGTGAACGGACGTTCACAATGGTACATAGTCCCGGCTGAAGGCCGAGTGTTTGCACGAACAGAAAGAGGATAAGTTAAAAGTATTCATGTTAGTTGCTTGCAACATGAAAATTACTAGTTTGACAGGTGATAGCACTCAAGAGACAATGCCTTACCCAAAACCGTTAGGTTTGAGTGTTCCAATGTTGGTTGTACAAATAATATACAATTATCATAACAACACTAACAAAGAGGATTAGCACTGATAACGTCAGTTATCAATTGTACCCTCCTGACCTACGGTTGGTTCGCCAGCTCACCTACGGTCAAAGCTTACACTCTCCAAGAACGTCAGTTCTTAGGGTACTGGATTATCTGTTTTGTTTTATCAGGTTACACTCCCAGTCTGGAACACTCCCAGTCTTGTCCCTTCTGAACGTCCGTTCAGGGTTGTACACCTCCTTGATGCGAAGCATCCATGTCCTGTCTTTATTAATACGACACATTCAAAATCCTCTGTCTGCATAGTGCGACGGATTCACATCTGATCAAAAAACGTACAATTAACTCATCAAAACCCTGTAGTAACTATATGGTACATATAGGTGTCTTGGCTGGGGCCGTTTAGGCCAGATTGGCTACACACCCCGGTTTCATTGGCTTAGAGCCCGTCAGCTGAAATTTTAGCCAACGTGTTTTGTACCAATCAGTACAATAAACCCCTTTCCTGCACCATAGTAGTGCGTCTGTACTAAGCGAATTGCTTTTTCTCTGGCGGCGCCGGGATTTGAAAATTCAGAAAAACGAAACCCAAGGGTGGCGAACGATGCACACCTACAACATTGGTGCAAGGTTTTTCACTCTCAATCCAAACGAATCCGACCAATGGTCATATCAGGTTTTACCCAATGGAATTCCAACAAAGTCAAGCCCTTTTGTTTTTATCATTATCAATTGCACTGACGTTCGTCTCCCCTAATGACAACTCCCAGAATCCGCTATAGAATCGTCACAACAGAAATGCTCTAGGGGATTGGAAATGGATTGTGTCGGCTACGTTCGTGTCTCTCGAAAGTCGCAAGGTGAATCAGGCTTAGGCTTAGAGGCACAGCTTGAGTACATCCAACGTGCAGCCTCCCAAAATGGCTGGAATGTGATAGCTGTCTACAGTGAGACAATCTCCGGCACCATCCATCCTATGGAGCGTCCTGAGTTCATCAAGGCTGCTTCTCATGGAGTCCCAGTGTTGTGTGCAAAGCTGGATAGGCTCTCTAGGGACGTTGAACACATTGCAGGCTTAATGAAGCGTACAGACTTCAAAGTGGCAACCATGCCCCAAGCTGACAAATTCCAATTACATTTGTTTGCAGCTCTGGCAGAACAGGAACGTGCATTCATCAGCCAACGTACCAAGGACGCCCTACAGTCTCTCCAGCAGCGTGCAACCAATGGTGATGCAGAGAGCATCCAGAAGGTGAAGAACAGGAGTGATGCACAGGCTAAGGGACGTGCAGTCGCTGATATCACAACAGCTAACAACACCCGCATGGCGAACATCAGCACATACCAAACCACCCTAGAGCCACACCTCAAGGCTTGCCTGCACGACAAGGTGAAGACACTTCAGTCAGTAGCTGATTGCCTCAACGTTAAAGGGCTTCGTACAGCCCGTGGTAGCGAGTTCACACCAACAGCAGTACGTCGCCTGATGCTCGCTCTCAACGTGTCCTTCTGAGGCTTACAGGGGCTTCAGGGGGCAGTTTGTTATTTCTACATTTCAGACGATTCCTATTCGGACGCTCGCACACCACTAAGAACCTCACTCTTGAATCCCAGTTTCCAAAAGTCCTTCTGCTGTTCAATTTCCTGGCCGGAAATCAAGTTCATAAAAGACGGGACACTTTTCCACGGCGGGAATTTGGGCTTTGGTGCAGAAAACGACCTGAAGAATAATCAGCGATCTACTCACCAGTACCGGAGCGAGCCTCAGCGCCTGCTCTGCTGACTAGGCCGTGAATGGCCTTCGTTGCTTGCTCTAGCTTTCGTCGTTTCGCCGCTGCGGCCAACTTCTCATCAAGGACTAGCTCGATTCCCATCTTTACGACCGGAAACGCCACTAAGCACTCATTCTCTGTCAGCTCGTGTATCCCTTGGCTAAGAATCTTGTACATCGAACGATTTTCCACGAGAAACTCGGGAAGGTGCCCCGCCAGCAGTTGTATCCGCTCTGCCATCCGCCCGTTTTGATAAGCGTCATCATCCCAGCCGCTATCGGTTTTCGCGATCTGGTAAGCAGCATCTACAAGGTTCTCAAAGATTCGCCGCAGGTAGACAAATGAGCCTACCCCTACACCGTGCGCAGCCAAGCCAATAGCTTTAGTGAATTCCTTGAAATCCTCTCTGGATAGCACAGTAGAGTACTGACGCACATCATACGTGTTGAGGTCAGCAAGAGACGGATACTGTCCAATTTTCTGCACCGTCCTATCCTCAACGTCGAACAGGAAGTACAAGTGATGGCCCTCATTCCGAGAACATTTAAGCAAGACGTTAAATCGCTTACTCCCCACCCATGCGTCAATATATTGAGGGACGCTCCCAGTGATATGGTGATGGAAAATGCTGGGGCCATTACATTCCGGGCAGTACGTGTCGATTGGCTCTTGGGAGAACATTACATTCCAGCCTGCTTTGTCCTGGCCCGCCGCAAAGGTGAATTGCTCATACAGGGGAAAGGTGATGCAGAACTCTTTTTTTGTGGGAGGTGGTGTCTGTGCGGTCATGCAGGCTGGCTCTAAATGGCAATATGGGAAATGCATTCCATCGACATTATCGGCTTGCAGACACCCTGTCCACATGAGGAAGGCGCGCTAGTTCGGGCACCCACCGGTAGAGCGTTCGAACCAACCACTAGACATAGTGGACTGCGGAAAGAACGAAGTCAGGGAAGGTCTCAGATGAGGGGCACAGCGGGGGAAGGGAGTAGTACAACCGAGTAGTACAATCGCAAAACAAAAAGCCCCGCAAACCATTGATTTGCGGGGCTTTTCTATGTATGGCGGAGAGATAGGGATTCGAACCCTAGGTACCGGTGAAGGTACAACGGATTTCGAATCCGTCCCATTCGGCCACTCTGGCATCTCTCCAACGGCGCGCATCATAACAACACTTTTGCCGGAAGCGAACCCCCTAAGCGAAATTTTTCCGTGCTATCAGATGCTTGCGTCGATTAAAGCGGTACGCCCAGACGATTGGCGACTTCTTCGTAGGCTTCGATGACGTCACCGAGGCCCTGACGGAAGCGGTCTTTGTCCATTTTCTTGCCGGTGGCCTTGTCCCACAGACGGCAGCCGTCCGGACTGAACTCGTCGCCCAGGACGATGGAGCCGTCGGAGAACACGCCGAATTCCAGTTTGAAGTCGACCAGCAGCAGGCCGGCGTCGTCGAACAGTTTGCTCAGGACTTCGTTGACCTTGAGCGACAGTTCTTTCATGCGAACCAGTTGCTCGGCGGTGCCCCAACCGAATGCCACGACGTGGGATTCGTTGATGAACGGGTCGCCCTTGGCGTCGTCCTTCAGGAACAGTTCGAAGGTGTACGGGTTGAGCTTCATGCCTTCTTCGACGCCCAGGCGCTTGACCAGGCTGCCGGCGGCGTAGTTACGCACGACGCACTCGACCGGGATCATGTCGAGTTTTTTCACCAGGCATTCGTTGTCGCCCAGCAGTTTGTCGAATTGGGTCGGCACGCCGGCGGCTTCGAGTTTCTGCATGATGAAGGCGTTGAACTTGTTGTTCACCATGCCTTTGCGGTCGAGCTGCTCGATGCGCTTGCCGTCGAACGCCGAAGTGTCGTTGCGAAACAGCAGGATCAAGCGGTCAGCGTCGTCGGTCTTGAAAACCGATTTGGCTTTGCCGCGGTAGAGTTCTTCACGTTTTTCCATGATGGGCTCCGCTTGCTAAGTAGGTGGGCTAGGCGATGTGTCGCCAGTCGAGCCCTGAATCTTGATCGGCCAGTTGCAGCCAGTCCGGGTCGCACCCGAGGGTGTCGACAAAACATTGCCGGGCCAGCTGCGGCAGGTTGTTCTTGCTGCTCAGATGGGCCAGGACCAGATGTTGCAGGCCTTGCCAGCCCAACTCGGACACCAGGAATGCCGCCTGATGGTTGTTCAAATGCCCCAGTTCACCGCCTACCCGTTGCTTGAGAAAGTACGGGTAGTGACCGCGAGCCAGCATGTCACGGCAATGGTTGGACTCGATCATCAACGCATCGAGATCCCGATAGCCGTCCAGCACCTTGTTGCAATACGAGCCCAGGTCGGTCAACAGGCCGAAACGCCGCTCACCGTCACTGAAGACGTATTGCGTCGGCTCCTGTGCATCATGGGCCACGGCAATGACGCCGATGCTCAGTGCGCCGATCTGCAGTTGCTCGCCGCCGGCCAGAAGGCCAGCCGGTTCAATTGGTTTGCGCATCCCGCGCAGGGTACCGCGACTGAGGTAGACAGGCAGATTGTAGCGCCGAGACAGTAAACCCACGCCATGCACGTGGTCGGCATGTTCGTGGGTCACGAGTATCGCGCTCAGCTGCGCAGGGTTCACACCCAGGCGCAGCAGGCGTTTTTCGGTTTCCCGCAGGGAGAAACCACAATCCACCAGCACATACGTGTCAGCGCTGGCTATCAGCGTGCCGTTCCCTTGGCTACCGCTGCCGAGAACGGCAAAACGCATGAGATCAGCCCAGATTGTCCTGAATCACGCTCAATACCTTGCGCGCCACATCTGCCGGCGCCACGGTGTTGATGTTTTTCTCGACGGTGACCTGGACGTTGTCGCCAACCTTGCTCAGGCGAACCTGATAACGCTCGGCACGGGCTTCAACTTCTTCCTTGCTCGGCGCACTGCCGAACAGGCCGCTGAAGAAACCAGGCTTCTCGTCTTTCTTCTCGGCTTTTTCCGACAGGTTGATGTAGTACAGGCCCAGGCTGCGGTTGATGTCTTCAACGCGCCATTCGCCCTGTTCCAACGCACGACCGACGCTCGACCAGGCACGATCCAGGTCGCTGCCGACGTTCAGGACAGGGTTACCGCTGCCGTCTTCGCTCAGGCTGACACGACTTGGCGTATCGGAGTCACGCGAAGCCAGCATGGAGACCGAGCCGCCCTTCTCCGAGGTGCGGCTCATGCTCGCGAGCATGTCGTCGACCAGTGCCGCGTCCAGGCCAGTGTTGACCGAACGGTTGGTGAAGGCCACGTCGGAGGTGCTACCGGCAGGACGCTCGGCGCTGACCACGTAGACTTCACTGGTGTTGCGCTGCACGCCTGGCTCGATGCGGACCCGCACGCGGGTTTCGCTGTCAGCGCCGACACCGGCTGCGCTCAGGCGCTTGGCCATCGCGGCGGACAGTTCGTCGGAATGCTGCCAGGTGGTGGTGAATTCGCCGGTTTGCGGACGCTGTTCGTCCAGACGGAAACCGTTGTCCTGGAAGAACTGTACGGCCACTGGCCAGACTTCGGCCGGCGGGTTCTGAGCGACGATCCAACGCGAATCACCGGTCTTTTGCAGGGAGTAGGCGCTGGCGTCAGCCCCTGCCGACAACGGCTGCGGGCGAGGAACGATGTACTCGCCCTTGACGGTGTCATCGGCCACGTTGCGCGGGATCGGCAACAGCGGATCCAGACGTTTGGCGGTGCTGACATCCGACGGCAATTGCATGGGTGCAGTCTGTTGCGCTTCCAGGTAATCGCTACCGCGGTCACGGAAATAACCTTCCGGGCCCCAGACCCATCCGCAGCCACTGGTGCTGGAGATGATCAAGGCAAGTGCGGAAAGTCCGGCCAATCGCTTCATGCGTAGTACTTCCTCAATTAAACCAGGACGCCGGACTGGCGCATGGCCTGCCGCAGCGGTTCGTGACAGGCAGCACTGAGCCAGGTGAGCGGCAGACGGATACCGTCCGGCATCAAGCCCATTTCATGCAGTGCCCATTTCACGGGGATAGGGTTGGATTCGATAAACAGGGTTTTATTGAGTGGCATCAGCTTCTCGTGGATCGCGCGGGCCGTCACGGCGTCGCCTTTCAGAGCAGCGTTGCACAGGTCGGCCATGTCGCGCGGGGCAACGTTGGCGGTCACCGAGATGTTGCCCTTGCCGCCAAGCAGCATCAGCTCGACTGCGGTGGCGTCGTCACCGGAGAACACCAGGAAATCTTTGCTCACGCCGTCGATGATGGCCTTGGCACGGGACAGGTCGCCGGTGGCTTCCTTGATACCGATGATATTTTTCACGGTCGACAGGCGGATCACGGTTTCGGCCAGCATGTCGCACGCCGTACGGCCGGGCACGTTATAAAGGATCTGCGGGATGTCGACGGCTTCGGCGATGGCCTTGAAGTGCTGGTACAGGCCTTCCTGGGTCGGCTTGTTGTAATACGGCGTCACCAGCAGGCAAGCATCGGCACCGGCGGTCTTCGCATTGGTGGTCAGCTCGATGGCTTCGCGCGTCGAGTTGGCGCCGGTACCGGCGATCACCGGAATGCGCCCTGCAACCTGCTTCACCACGTAACGAATCACTTCGATGTGCTCGTTCACGTCAAGGGTGGCCGATTCACCTGTGGTGCCGACCGCCACGATGGCGTGGGTGCCGTTTTGCAGGTGAAAGTCCACCAGTTTGCTCAGGCTGTCCCAGTCGAGACGACCTTGTGCATCCATGGGTGTGACCAGTGCCACCATACTGCCCGCAATCATGCAACCGCTCCTGCCGGAAAAAGAGAGCGGTAATGGTACTGGCGCCAAGATGCTTGTACAAGCGAAGTACTGCGCTGCTGCCATTCCCCTTGGCGCTGCTTTTCGCTACCCTTCAGACTTTGATCGGTACTGATAAGCTCGTACGCCGGGTTCCAGCCTCCATTTTCGGCATCACAAGCCCCGATCCAGCGTTGCCACCCCTCGCTCCTGCCACTCTGGAGCACGTTGCAACCTTGCGGTTCGGGTTTTTTGAATTCGCATCCGCAGGCTCGCTCCCGGTAAAAAAAGCCCGTAGAAGTATCGACCGCTCATCGCTTTAGGAATGCTGCATGTCCACCCCCACAGTTCGCGAACAATTCCTTGTCATCAGTGCCCTCGGCGCCAACCCCATGGAGCTGACTAACGTCCTGTGCCGCGCCAGCCATGAAAACCGCTGCGCCGTGGTCACCTCTCGCCTGACGCGTCATGGCGAGTGCAGCGCGTTGATCCTCGAGATCTCCGGCAGCTGGGACGCCCTGGCGCGCCTTGAAGGCAGCCTGTCGAGCCTCGCCAAGAAGCACGCATTCACCGTTAATGTCGTGCGCAGCGCGGCGCTGGAGAATCGTCCTCAGGCCCTGCCATACGTCGCCTATGTCAGCTCGGCGTACCGCTCGGACATCATCAACGAGCTGTGCCAGTTCTTCATGGACCACAACGTCGAGCTGGAAAACCTGACCTGCGACACCTATCAGGCTCCGCAAACCGGCGGCACCATGCTCAATGCCACGTTTACCGTGACCTTGCCCGCCGGTGTGCAAATCAGCTGGCTGCGCGATCAGTTCCTGGATTTCGCCGACGCGCTGAACCTGGACGCCCTGATCGAACCGTGGCGCCCACAAAACCCAATGTAAGGAAGCTTTCATGGCCGTTGCCATCGACCAACCGGTTGCCGACTTCGAAGCACCCGCCACCAGCGGGCAGACCGTCAACCTCGCGAGCCTCAAAGGCAAGCAGGTGTTGATTTACTTCTATCCGAAGGACAGCACGCCAGGCTGCACCACTCAGGGTCAGGGCTTTCGTGACCAGCTCGACGCCTTTAAAGCTGCCAATACCGAAGTCTTTGGCGTGTCCCGCGACAGCCTTAAATCACACGAAAACTTCAAGGCCAAGCAGGCGTTCACCTTCGAGCTGATCAGCGACAAGGAAGAAGCGCTCTGCCAGCAGTTCGACGTGATCAAGCTGAAAAAGCTCTATGGCAAAGAATATATGGGCGTTGATCGCAGCACGTTCCTGATCGACAAGGACGGTGTGTTGCGTCAGGAATGGCGTGGTGTGAAGGTGCCGGGTCATGTGGATGCTGTATTGGCTGCAGCTCAGGCACTGAACAAGGCCTGATTTTTTAGCGTCCTTTCGGACGCTTTCGCGAGCAGGCTCGCTCCCACAGTTGACCGAGCTGTCCAGGCAAACGCGGTTTAATGTGGGAGCGAGCCTGCTCGCGAAGAGGCCTTATGCCTTACTCAAGAATCAAGCCCGGCAGTTAAAGCAGCGGCGCCACCACCGGCTCTTTGCGCGGCCATGCGTCCAGTACAGCCTTGAACAGGGTTGCTAGCGGAATAGCAAAGAACACGCCCCAAAAGCCCCACAGCCCACCAAACAACAACACCGCGCAGATGATCGCCACCGGATGCAGATTGACCGCTTCCGAAAACAGCAGCGGCACCAGCACGTTGCCGTCCAGCGTCTGGATGATCCCGTAGACCGCCATCAAATAGATGAACTGATCGCTCCAGCCCCACTGGAACAGCGCAATCAGCATGACCGGCACGGTCACCACAACAGCGCCGACGTAAGGCACCACCACCGATACGCCCACCAGTAATGCCAGCAGCGCCGCGTAGTTGAGCCCCAGAACAACGAAACCGATGTAGGTCACGCCACCGCAAATGAAAATCTCGATGACCTTGCCGCGAATGTAATTGGCGATCTGCCGGTTCATCTCATGAGCGACGCGGGTGATCAGCGCCCTCTCACGGGGCAAGTAACCACGCACCCACTGACCGATCATCTCCCGGTCCTTGAGAAAGAAAAACACCAGGATCGGCACCAGCACCAGGTAGATCATGATGTTCACCAGCAACGGCAGACTCGACAGCGAGAACGTCAGCGCCCACTGACCGAACTTGCCAATCTCGCCCCGCGCCACTTCGATGGCCTGCAGCACCTGCTCATCGGATACCAGATGCGGGTAGCGCTCGGGCAGCAGCAATAACAGCGACTGCCATTTGGCGAGCATGCCGGGTAACTCGTTGAACAGCGTAATCAACTGATGCCAGAGCAACGGCACCACAACTACGATGAACACCAGCAACAGCCCCATGAACAACGCAAAGACCATCCCCACCGCCACCCCGCCCGGCATGCGCAGGCGTTCGAGAGTGACGACCAACCCTTGCATCAGATACGCCAGCACCATCCCGGCCAGCACTGGCGCAAGCATGCCGCCCAGCGTTAGCACGGCGGTAAACGCCAGAAACAGCAGGACCGCCAGCACAACGGCCTCTTCATCGGAGAAGTAGCGCTGAATCCAGTCGCGTAACACTTTGAACATCAATAATCCTTAGAAACGAACGCAGCAGAATTCAGGCTTTTTTCAACCAGTAGCGGTAAACACCCGCGTCATCTTCTTCACGAAGCAGCGTATGACCGGCCAATCGGGCAAAGGTGCGGAAGTCGCGCTGCGAGCCCGCATCGGTGGCGATTACCTTCAGCACTGCCCCGCTGGCCAGTCGATTGAGCTCCATCTTGGCCTTGAGCAACGGCAAGGGGCAGTTCAGGCCGCTGGCGTCGAGCTCGGCGTCATGGGCTACAGCGTCGGTCATTGCATCACTCCGGAGTCAGGTGGTCGAGCGGCTAGAATATCTGGTCCGAAGCGTAGTGTCCGGCTACAGTAAGGTCTTTGTCGACTAAGGCTTTGTGCATGACTTTTTTGCGCCCTACCCTGCTGACGCTCGCTTGCCTGCTTGCCTCACCGGGCTTCGCCGACGACTTGCCGTCACTCGGCGACGCCAGTTCTGCCATCGTCTCGCCGCAACAGGAATATCAGTTGGGCCGTGCCTGGCTGGCGCTGTTGCGCAGCCAGGTTTCGCAGCTCAACGATCCACAGCTCAAGGACTACGTCGAATCCAGCGTCTACCGACTGGTAGAGACCAGCCAGGTCAATGACCGGCGCCTGGAGTTCATCCTGATCAACAGCCCGCAACTCAACGCCTTCGCCGCACCGGGCGGCATTGTCGGGGTTAACGGCGGCTTATTCCTCAATGCCCAGACCGAAGGCGAATACGCCTCCGTACTCGCTCACGAATTGGCCCACTTGTCGCAGCGCCACTTCGCCCGTGGCGTCGAAGCCCAACAGCGCATGCAGGTGCCGATGATGGCCGCGCTGCTGGCCGGGATCGTGATTGCCGCAGCCGGCGCCGGCGATGCCGGGATCGCGGCCATTGCGGGCACGCAGGCGGCAGCCATTCAGGAGCAACGGCGTTTCTCTCGCCAGAACGAACAGGAAGCTGACCGCATTGGCATCCTCAATCTGGAAAAGGCCGGTTACGACCCGCGCTCGATGCCGACCATGTTCGAGCGATTGGCGCGCCAGTACCGCTTTGACGCCAAGCCACCGGAATTTCTGCTGACTCACCCGGTGACCGAGTCGCGGATCGCTGACACGCGCAACCGCGCCGAACAGGCAAAACCCGGCGGCATCGAAGACACGACGCGTTATCAGCTGATTCGTGCACGGGTCCAGTTGATCTATGAAGAAACCCCAGGCCTGGGCGCCAAACGCTTTCGCGCCCAGCTTGATGAAAACCCGAAAAATGATGTCGCTCGCTATGGCCTGGCCATCGCCCAGATCAAGGGCGGCCAGCTGAATGAAGCACGGGAAAACCTCAAGCTGCTTCTGGCCAAGTCGCCGAACGAGATCATCTACAACCTGGCGCAGGTCGATCTGGACATCACCAACAATCGTCTGCCAGACGCCCAGTCCCGGGTTGACCGAATGCTGACGCAGTATCCCGGCAACTATCCGCTGAATTCGGTGCGTGTTGACCTGCTGCTCAAGCAGAACCGTGCGCCCGAGGCGGAAAAAGCACTGGAGAACCTACTCAAGAGCCGTCCTGACGATCCGGACGTCTGGTACATGGTGGCCGAGACTCGCGGTCTGTCAGGCAACATCATCGGCCTGCATCAGGCCCGCGCCGAGTATTTTGCATTGGTCGGCGACTATCGTCAGGCCATTCAGCAACTGGACTTCGCCAAGCGCAAGGCAGGAACCAATTTCCCGCTGTCATCGCGGATCGACGCACGGCAACGGGAGCTGATGGAACAGGAGCGCATGATCAAGGACATGATGGGCTGATCTGCTTCTCAAAAAAAGACAGGCACAAAAAAACCGCCTCTTTCGAGGCGGTTTTTTATTCAACCGACAACCTGATTATTCAGCCAGTTTGAAGGTGATGAAGCTGGCGCGTCCTTGACGCAGAACCCGCATCGACACCGAGCGGTTCTTCGGCAGCGCCTTGGCGATATCCGTGAATTCCTTGGTGGAACCGATTGCCTGATTATTCAGGTGAGTGATCACATCGCCTGGCTGCAAGCCAATCAGAGAAGCGGGACCGTCCTGGACTTCCTTGATCACGACGCCGCCTTTGAGGTCGTAGGTTTTCTTCTGTTCATCCGTCAGCTCGACCACGGAAACACCCAGCCGATTGCTGCTGCGCTCGGTGGTAGATTTTGGCAGATCATCCAGCTCTTTGCCTTCTTCCGGGATAGCGCCGACAGTCAACTCGACATTCTTGCGCTTACCTTCACGAATCACTTCCAGATCAGCTTTCGAGCCGGCCTTTAGCGCGCCCACCAGGTGTGGCAGATCGGCGGACATGACGATCGGTTGGCCGTTCATGCTCAGGATCACGTCCCCTACTTGCAGGCCACCCTTGGCAGCCGGGCCGTCATCCTGGATCTGAGCCACCAGCGCGCCGGCTGGCTTCTCCAGACCGAACGACTCGGCAAGGTCCTTGTTCACTTCCTGAATCACCACACCCAACCAGCCACGGCTGACTTTGCCGCCGCTTTTGAGCTGATTGGAAACGTCCATGGCAACGTCGATCGGGATCGCGAACGACACGCCCATGAAGCCGCCGGAACGGGTGTAGATCTGCGAGTTGATGCCGACCACTTCACCGGCCAGGTTGAACAGCGGACCGCCAGAATTACCCGGATTGATCGGCACGTCGGTCTGGATGAACGGCACATAGTTTTCGTTCGGCAGGCTGCGACCAATGGCGCTGACGATACCTTGGGTCACGGTATGGTCGAAACCGAATGGCGAGCCAATCGCCACGACCCACTGACCGGCCTTCAGGTCCTGGGATTTGCCGAGCTTGAGGACCGGCAGATCCTTGCCTTCGATTTTCAGCAGAGCCACGTCGGAACGCGGATCGGTGCCAACCAGTTTGGCTTTCAATTCGCTGCGGTCAGCGAGACGGACGAGGATTTCGTCTGCATCGGCAATCACATGGTTGTTGGTCAGGATGTAGCCATCAGACGAGATGATGAAACCTGACCCCAGGGACTGGGCTTCGCGTTGACGATCACCGCGCGGTGTACGCGGTTGTGGCGGCATACCGCGCTCGAAGAACTCGCGCAACATGGGCGGCAAGCCTTCAAGGTCGGGCATCTGCTCGCTCACTTTGCGATCCGGCAGTTTCTGCGTGGTACTGATGTTTACCACCGCGGGCGAGGCCTGCTCGACCAACTGTGTGAAGTCAGGCAACTCAGCCGCTTGAACAGCGACCGCCTGACCAAGCACCAGCACGGTGGCAAAAATAGAAAGATAAGATTTCAAGCGTGGTATCGACATACGGCTCCCGTTACGACGAGCATGGTTAAGCGATATGGAGCAAGGAACACCGGGAACGATACGCCGGTATTTTTGTTCCGGGAACAACAAACAAGGCCAGAGCCGAGAGGCTCTGACCTATAGAAAAAATCGGGGGTATTTGCAAGTTGAAATGCTCACCAAACATTTCGATTTCAGCTCACTACTTGGTTGCAGTGGCGTCGCTGCGCATGGATAGCGCAATGCGTTCAGCGGTGCCAATCGGAATCTCACCGACCACGGTCACCATCATCTCGCCTTGCGGGGTAGTCAAGCGTCGGGAAACTGCAACGGTCGGCCCCAACTGGGTGCGAGTGTCAGTAATTGTTGCGCCATTCAACGGCTCAAGGAAAACCGAGAAACGGGCCAGACCATCGTCATACATCAGACTGTTGACTTGGGTTTTGGTCTCTGGATCCTTGCGGGAGGTACTGCTGATCAGCTCGAAACCAGGTGGTAACCAGTCCGAACGCCATACTTGCGCTGCCTTGATCGCAGAAGCCTTGTCACTGTCGAGGGCAACGGTTTTGCAATCGGCGCCAGGGTGCAAGTCGCTGTCGGACGGAACATCGGCGGTATCCAGTTGCGTGAACTGGAATCGCTCCAGCAACTGCCCTCGTTCATTTAGAAGCAATGATTTGAGAGGCAGGCCGGTTTCTTTATCCAGATGCAATTCAAAACCGTAGCGGTGTTGATCGCGAGGTGTCAGCGAAACGATTACTGCCGCACGCCCGGCCACACGCGACTTGCCAATGACGGCAAGGTCGTACCAATTCTTTAGCTTTTGTGGATCGAGTGCACGAGCAGCGGAGCTGGGGGAATCTCCAAGCCCTGCTATCAGAATGCCGCTGACGCATTGAGTACGCCCATCAATGCGCACGACTTCCTGTGCCGAGCCGTCGAGCTGGAGTAAACGCTCGCGGACCTTGCCATCCTGGACGCGGTGCCAGATGTTGTGGGTAGAAAAACTACCGTTACGCTCGTAGACGAATGTACCGTGAAAGCTTTGCTGTTGCTCGGCTTGGCCCAGACGGGTCAACCAGTCCTGGGCTTCATCAGCATGGGCTGGAACAACAAACCAGCCACCGAGCAGAAGCGTAAGTAGAGGGATGGCGCGCATGATCCTCCTTAACGGTTTTCCAGACTTGCTGCACGAGCGTAAGGCAGAGCGCTCTCAGTACCTTTCAGTGCAGCCTGTTGAGCATGTTGGCGCAAGTAGCCTGGCAGACGCTGATCGTGCCAGCCTGGCTGGCCTTGCAAAACGCCGTTGGCCATAGGGCCAGTGGCTTCCGAACTCTCATTGTAGCCTGCTAATACAGCTGGACCCTTGACCTGAGGAACGGCCAGACCTGGTTGACTGGATTGTTGAGCCAGTTCGACCCCAGCGATCTCGTCCTGGTTATACAGACGAACACCTGCCAGTACGGCGAGGGTTACCGAAGCAGCGACCGCCAGACGACCCAGGCTGCGCCATGGACCACGGGAGGCTTTTGCAGGTACAGCTTCGTCAGCCAGCGCAGCAGAGACTGCCGCAGCGATATCCAGACGTGGAAGCAGCAGATCCTTGTGCATAACTGCCCGAGCGATTTGATAACGAGCCCAGGTATCACGGGTTTCAACATCGTCAAAGGCATTCAATACCCGACGCAATTCCAATTCGTCCGCTTCGTTATCCATCACTGCGGACAGCGATTCCTGCAGGGCTTCACGACTCATGGCGTTCCTCTCTTGGCTGTCGCCGCTGTCTCAGTTTTCCTGCAACAACGGCTGCAGGGCTTTATCGATGGCTTCCCGAGCGCGGAAAATCCGGGAGCGCACGGTACCCACCGGACATTGCATGACGGCCGCAATGTCCTCGTAACTCAGACCATCGAATTCACGTAAAGTTAAGGCCGTACGCAAATCTTCTGGCAGTTGCTGAATGGTTCGATGGACAGTGCCTTCGATCTCATCCCGCAGCAATGCACGCTCTGGCGACTCGAGATCCTTGAGGCCATGATCGCCATCGTAGAACTCTGCATCCTCGGAACTGACATCGCTATCCGGCGGCCGACGGCCGCGTGAAACCAGATAATTTTTCGCCGTGTTGATGGCGATGCGGTAAAGCCACGTATAAAACGCGCTGTCCCCGCGAAAATTTCCAAGTGCACGGTACGCCTTGATAAAGGCTTCCTGCGCCACATCCTGGGCTTCATGGGTGTCGTGCACGAAACGCACGATCAACCCGAGAATTTTGTGCTGGTATTTCAGCACTAGCAGATCGAAAGCTCGCTTGTCGCCGCGCTGAACGCGTTCGACCAGCTGCTGATCCTCTTCCTGGGTTAGCATGAACACTCCTCGATAAGCTCGGAGGAGGCTTGCATAACTAAACGACCAGACTTGCAAACATAGACTCGGGCTTTTCGCAAAAGTTCTCCCCCTCCAAGCAAGTTTCCTGCGGGCTCTGATTTGGCACGCACGAAAAGCGCAGCGCGGGTCAACCCGGCTGCGCGAATAATCTTGTCATCGGATTCGCCGGCAAGGATCAATTCACAGATCCCGCGTTGAAGCCGACACTGTCCCTTGAATCAGGCAACGGTCTATTGATCTTGGGCCTTTGGCAAAAGTTCCAAATATTTATAGCTGCGCAAGAGCGACATTGTGCAACCGTGAATAGAAAAAGACTGTTAAATCGTTGATACAGTCGCCTTGTCGCCGAACCGGCCGAAAAACCATCCGACGAAGCGTCAGGTATTTTCCGTCACAGTAGTTTCACAATGCCATGTGTGCTCGCTATTGTGCCGCTCCCCCCCTCTATATACTAGTGGGCTGTGTGGCTGTCTTGACTCGCCGATCCAGGCGTCTTGCGCCAACCCCGACCCGGGTCGCTTTGAGCGGAATCCTGAAATGAGCCAACAGTTTCAACACGATGTTCTGGTAATTGGCAGCGGTGCTGCCGGCTTGAGCCTTGCCCTGACCTTGCCCGGTCATTTGCGCATCGCCGTGCTGAGCAAAGGCGACCTCGCCAATGGCTCGACTTTCTGGGCCCAAGGTGGCGTCGCTGCCGTCCTGGATGATACCGACACCGTTGAATCACATGTCGATGACACCCTCAATGCTGGCGGCGGCCTGTGCCACGAAGACGCCGTGCGCTTTACCGTCGAGCACAGTAAAGAGGCGATTCAATGGCTGATCGACCAAGGTGTGCCCTTCACCCGCGATGAACAGTCCGGCACCGAAGATGGCGGATTCGAGTTCCACCTGACCCGCGAAGGCGGTCACAGCCATCGGCGCATCATCCATGCTGCCGATGCCACGGGCGCAGCGATTTTCAGAACCTTGCTCGACAAGGCCAGGCAACGACCGAACATCGAACTGCTGGAGCAGCGGGTCGCGGTCGACCTGATCACCGAAAAGCGCCTGGGCCTTGAAGGTGATCGCTGCCTCGGCGCTTACGTCCTCAATCGCGGGACCGGTGAAGTCGACACCTACGGCGCTCGCTTTGTGATCCTCGCATCGGGCGGCGCAGCAAAGGTCTATCTCTATACCAGCAACCCCGACGGCGCCTGCGGTGATGGCATTGCCATGGCCTGGCGTTCGGGCTGCCGGGTGGCGAATCTGGAGTTCAACCAGTTCCACCCCACTTGCCTGTATCACCCGCAAGCCAAGAGTTTCCTGATCACCGAAGCCCTGCGCGGCGAAGGCGCACACCTGAAGCTGCCCAACGGCGAACGCTTCATGCAACGCTTCGACCCTCGCGCCGAACTGGCCCCGCGCGACATCGTCGCCCGGGCCATCGACCATGAAATGAAGCGCCTGGGCGTCGATTGTGTCTATCTGGACATCAGCCACAAGCCGGAAGCGTTCATCAAGACTCACTTCCCGACGGTGTACGAACGCTGCCTCGAATTCTCCATCGACATCACCAAGCAACCGATTCCAGTGGTTCCGGCGGCGCACTACACGTGCGGCGGCGTGATGGTCGATCAGCAGGGTCGCACCGACGTGCCGGGTCTATATGCCATTGGTGAAACCAGTTTCACCGGGCTGCATGGCGCCAACCGCATGGCCAGCAACTCGTTACTCGAGTGTTTCGTTTACGCGCGTTCCGCGGCGGCGGACATTCTTGATCAACTGCCGCAGGTTTCGGTTCCGATCGCCCTGCCCGTCTGGGATGCGAGCCAGGTCACCGACTCCGATGAGGACGTGATTATTGCGCACAACTGGGACGAACTGCGGCGATTCATGTGGGACTACGTCGGCATTGTGCGCACCAACAAGCGCTTGCAACGGGCACAGCACCGTGTGCGGTTGTTGCTGGACGAAATCGATGAGTTCTACAGCAACTACAAGGTCAGTCGGGACTTGATCGAACTGCGTAACCTGGCCCAAGTGGCCGAGCTGATGATCCAGTCAGCCATGGAACGCAAGGAAAGTCGCGGCCTGCATTACACCCTCGACTATCCGAACATGCTGCCGGTTGCCCTGGACACTATTCTGGTGCCGCCCACCTACGTCGACTGAACGTGAGCCGAACCCGCAGGCGTCGGTGCAGATCCGCCGCCTGCGAGTCACGAGGCACACAAACTGCCCTGACTCGTCGTTCGCCCCGCAGTCGAAAACGCAGCACAACGAGCAACGGTAGCGCCAGACTGTCCGGTCGTAACTGCACCGATTGCCAACCCTCCTCCTGATTCCACAATTGCCAGCCATCGGCATTGCGACGCAAGCCGCGAAATGCCCTTGGGTGTGTCAGCAGAATCTGTCGCGGTAACGCCCAAGCGCCGTGAGCCAGACAGCAAACAACGCCGAGCAGACAGGCCCAGACCGGAATAGATAGAAGGAAGAGCGAACCCAGCGCGAACAACTGGGCCAGAAGATACGCCGCCAGCAATTGCCGTGAGGCATGCCAGCGGCATTCGAACGCATTACTTGGGCTGGACACGATCCAGAATCATGCGAACCATGCGCTGAAGCTCCGGATCTTCCGATTCGGCGCGCTCCATGAACCAGCCGAACATGTCCTGATCTTCGCATTCGAGCAGCTTGCGGTAGCAATCGCGGTCGACATCATTGAGGTGCGGATAGACCTCTTTCACGAACGGTACCAGCAACACGTCAAGCTCAAGCATGCCGCGGCGGCTGTGCCAGTAGAGGCGATTCAGTTCAACATCTTCGACCATGGAGCGCTCCTCAAATAGGCGGCAAGTATACAGCCCCAGGCGGAGTCGAACACTCGGCTTTGGTCGGCCACCAACGATCCTTTGTGAACTACCCATTTCAAGAGCGCCCCCTTATGATGTCCCCCAGACTCTTTACCCTGCGATGACCCATGGCCGATTCTGCTTTTTTCTGCACCCTGTCTCACGAAGGCGTTCTCGCAGTACGCGGCGCGGATGCCGGCAAATTCCTGCAAGGCCAATTGACCTGCAACCTCAATTACCTGAGTGACACCCAGGCCAGCCTCGGCGCCCGCTGCACGCAGAAGGGCCGGATGCAGTCGAGTTTCCGCATCCTGCTGGAAGGCGACGGCGTTCTGATGGCCATGGCCACCGAACTGCTGGAACCACAACTGGCGGATCTGAAAAAGTACGCAGTGTTTTCCAAGTCCAAACTGACCGATGAAAGCGCTGCCTGGGTCCGCTTCGGCATCGACCATGGCGATGCGGCTCTGATCAGCCTCGGTCTTGATCTTCCGGCCGACACCGACAGCGTCGTGCGCAATGACGGCATGATCGCCATTCGCGTCTCGCCGGAGCGCGCCGAACTCTGGGTCGCCGCCGACCAGGCCGACCTTATCAAGGGCAAGCTGTCCGCCGTATTGGCCGAAGGCGACCTGAATCAATGGCTGTTGGGCCAGATCCGCGCTGGGATCGGTCAGGTCATGCCAAGCACTCGCGAGTTGTTCATCCCGCAGATGCTCAATCTGCAAGCCGTGGGTGGCGTGAGCTTCAAGAAAGGTTGCTACACCGGCCAGGAAATCGTCGCGCGCATGCAATACCTGGGCAAACTCAAGCGCCGCTTGTATCGCCTGAAACTGGATGCCAACGAGCTGCCTGAACCTGGCACACAATTGTTTTCCCCTACCCACGGCAGCTCTATCGGCGAAGTGGTGCTGGCCGCCAACACCGGGCAAAACATTGAACTTCTGGCCGTGCTGCAAGCCGAAGCAGCTGAAGGGGGTGATATCCATCTGGGCGCGCTCGAAGGGCCAGCCCTGCACCTGCTCGACCTGCCTTACGAACTGGATCGCGATCGCGAAATCCAGCGTTAACAGCAGCATTTGTCGCAATACCTAGAGAAACGAAATGAGCGAGCTGGCGGAAAAGGTCCAACAGGATTTGGTTGAGGCCATCGATAACGATGACCTGGTTCTGCCAACGTTACCGGAAGTGGCCCTGCAGATTCGCAAGGCCGCTGAAGACCCGGAAATCAGTGTCAGCGCCCTGAGCAAAGTGATCGGCCGCGATACCGCGCTGTCGGCGCGTCTGATCAAAGTGGTCAATAGCCCGCTGTTGCGCGCGACCCAGGAAGTCACTGACCTGCACACGGCAATCACTCGATTGGGCATCAATTACAGCAGCAACCTGGCCATCGGTCTGGTCATGGAACAGATTTTCCATGCCCGCTCCGAAGTGGTGGAACACAAAATGCGCGATGTCTGGCGCAAAAGCCTGGAAATCGCCGGGATCAGCTATGCATTGTGCCGCAGGTACACGCAGCTCAAGCCCGATCAAGCCGCCCTTGGCGGACTGGTGCATCAGATCGGTGTGTTGCCGATCCTGACCTACGCAGAAGATCACTATGAACTGCTGGCGGATCCGGTCAGCCTCAACCATGTGATCGATCACATTCATCCACTGCTCGGCGACAAACTGCTCAGAGTCTGGGAATTTCCGGAAATGCTGGTACAGCTGCCGGGACTTTATCTGGACTTCAAGCGACAGTCCGAGCGGGTCGATTATGTCGATCTGGTGCAAGTGGCCAACCTGTATTGCCACAAGGACACCGACCACCCCCTCGCCCGCATCGACGCATTCAGCGTGCCGGCGTTCAAAAAGCTGGGAATTGATCCGGAGAACGAGTCGATGTGCCGCGATCTGGAAGAGTCGCGGTCGATGTTTTACTGATTGGGACCGCAGCGCCCCAATCGCGAGCAAGCTCGCCCCCACACTGGATCTATGTAGCAGCGAAGATTCCCTGTGGGAGCGAGCTTGCTCGCGATGGGGCCATAACAAACACCATCACTCTCCCGCAATAAAACTCACCCGCACCTTCAACCCCGCCTGTTCGCCATCGTGCAGGCTGATTTGAGCCAGGTGGGCGCGGCAGATCTCACCGACAATCGCCAGCCCCAACCCCGAACCAGCCACCTGCTGGTTGCGCCGGTAAAAGCGCTCGAACACCCGATCGCGCTCTTCAAGAGGAATGCCTGGGCCGTCGTCCTCGACCTCCAGCACGGCCGGTGCCGTGACCCGAAGAATCACGTTGCCACCCGACGGCGTGTGCGCCAGCGCGTTATCCACCAGATTGCTCAACAGTTCGTTCAATAGCGTTGGCTCGCCGCGCAACCATACGGGCTCGTCCGCTTCCAGCGCCAGCGCCACACCGCGTGCGTGGGCCAGCGGTGCCATGGCCATGCCGAGTTCGCGCGCCAGCTGACTGAGGTCAAGCAACTGCGCGCCGCCCTCGGCGATGGCCCGGGCGCCATTTTCGACCCGTGCCAGCGAGAGCAATTGATTGGCAAGGTGGGTCAAACGGTCCGTGCCTTGGGCGGCGGTTTCCAATGTACTGCGCCAGGTTTCAGGTTCGGTCGAACGCAAACCCAGTTCCAGTCGTGCCTTGAGCGCCGCCAGGGGAGTACGCAGCTCATGGGCGGCATCGGCGATGAACTGCGCCTGACGCTCGAACTGCCCGCGCAGGCGCTCGGTAAAGTGATTGAGCGCGCGCACCAGTGGCCATAATTCGTGCTGCACTTCCACCAACGGTAATGGCCGCAGATCGTCCGACTGACGTTCTTCCACCGCGGTGCGCAAGCGTTCCAGCGGACGCAACGCGGCGCTGACCGCAAACCACACTAACAACAACGCCCCCACCGCCAGCATGCCCAGACGCAGCAACGTGTCCGCCGCCAGGCTGCGGGCCATGCTGACCCGCGCCTCATCGGTTTCCGCCACGCGGATTTCCGCCATGCCGTTCATGTTCGGCTCGCTCACGGGTTTGAGCAGGCTCACCACACGCACGTTCTGCCCCTGGTACTTGGCGTTATAGAAACGCGCCAGTGCCGGATAGTCATCAGTTCGCGGCGTTCCCGGCGGCGGTGGCGGAAGGTTTTCGTAGCCAGAGATCAGCTTCTGATTGATGTCGTTGACCAGATAAAAAATCCGCCCCGCGCTGTCGTAGGCGAAGGTGTCGAGGGCCACGTACGGCACGTCGGCACTCAGCGAGCCGTCACGCTGGGAGACGCCCGCAGCGATGGTCCGCGCCGAGGCCAGCAAGGTCCGGTCATAGGCGGTATCGGCCGCTTCGCGACCGTTCCAGTAAGCGCTCAAACCACTGGCCAACATCAACACCACCAGCAACAACGCCAGATTCCACAGCAACCGCCAGCGCAGGCTGCTGGGCTTATGCATCGCGGCTTTCCAGCAAGTAGCCGAGACCGCGGAACGTCACGATAACCACCGGTTGGCCATCGAGCTTTTTGCGCAGGCGATGAACATAGATCTCGATGGCGTCGGGGCTGGCCTCTTCGTCCAGACCGAAGACTTGCGAGGCCAGTTGTTCCTTGCTCATCACCCGGCCAGGACGGGCGATCAGCGCTTCAAGAACAGCCTGTTCGCGGGAGGTCAGGGCCAGCAATTCTTCGCCGAGGGTGAAGCGCCGAGTGTCCAGGTCATAGGACAGCACGCCACAGCGCTGCTGGCGCTCACCACCGAGCACACTGCGGCGCAGCAAGGCTTTGACCCGGGCTTCGAGTTCGGTCAGTTCGAAGGGTTTGGCCAGGTAATCGTCAGCGCCAAGGTTCAGGCCGTGGACCCGATCCTTGACGTCGCTGCGGGCGGTCAACATCAACACCGGCAGGTTCTTGCCCCGCGCCCGCAGGCGCGCCAGCACTTCGAAGCCATCCATGCGCGGCAGACCGACGTCAAGGATCGCCATGGCGTATTCCTCGCTGCTCAACGCCAGGTCGGCTGCCACACCGTCGTGCAGCACATCCACGGTCAGCCCGGTGCTCTTGAGCGCCTGGGCGACACTTTCGGCGAGCTGCAGATGGTCTTCGACGAGCAGAACACGCATGGATCTTTACCTCATTCAGGGATGGTCGATGCCATTCTTTGGCGCGGAGTTTACAGCCGCAACCGCCGCTGTGAAGCCCGAAAACCGTGAAAGTCTTCTGAAAGGTTAGCGAAAGGTTGGCCGGTTAGAGTCCAGCCACGGACAGTTTCGACTGCCGTCGCTACCGCACATAGCGTACGAAAAACGCCTCGAAGCGTTTTCGCCAATAAGAACAATAAACGGAGTACTTCAAGATGCTGTCCATGCAGCTTCAGGCTTGCCCGCCTGCTCGCTTTTCCCGCCTCAGCCACACCGCCCTTGCCAGTGCCGCCGCCCTCGCCGGCTTTTCGCCGTTGAGCCAGGCTGCCTTCTTCGAAGACAGTACGGCAACCCTCGAAACCCGCAACATGTATTTCAACCGCGACTTTCGCGACGGTACCAGCGCCCAGCAATCCAAGCGGGACGAATGGGCCCAGGGCTTCATGCTCAATCTGCAATCGGGTTACACCGACGGCACCGTGGGGTTCGGTGTCGATGCGCTGGGCATGTTGGGGGTCAAACTCGATTCGAGTCCCGACCGCACCGGCACCGGCCTGCTGCCAACCCATGACGACGGCCGCGCCGCCGATGAGTACTCCAAGCTGGGCCTGACCGGCAAAGTGAAGATCTCCGCCACGGAACTTAAAATCGGCAGCCTGATTCCGGAACTGCCGATCCTCAAGCCCAACGACGGGCGCATCCTGCCACAGACTTTTGAAGGTGGAATGCTGACCTCCAAAGAGATCAAGAACCTGACCTTCACCGGCGGGCGTCTGGAGAAAGCCAAGGACCGCGACAGCACCGACTTCGAGGACATCGCCCTCAACAACAAGAACAGCCGCTTCGCTGGCACCGCAGCCGGCAAGCATTTCGACTTTGGCGGCCTGGACTACAAGTTCACCGACAAAATCACCGGCAGCTACCACTTCGCGCAACTTGATGAAGTCTACAACCAGCACTTCCTCGGTGTTGTCGCTTCGCAACCGTTCGGCCCCGGCACTTTCGGCACCGATTTGCGCCTGGCCATCAGTGATGACCAGGGTGCGGCCCGTGGCGGCAAGATCGACAACAAATCCCTCAACGGCCTGGTGAGCTACGCCTTGAGCGGGCATAAATTCAGCGCCGGTTATCAGCACATGTCCGGCGACAGTGCGTTTCCTTATGTCGATGGCAGTGACCCGTATCTGGTCAACTTCGTTCAGATCAACGACTTTGCCGGCGCCGAAGAACATTCCTGGCAGGCGCGCTACGACTATGACTTCGCCAAACTCGGCATCCCCGGCCTGAGTTTCATGAGCCGTTACCTGAGCGGTGACAACATCAAGCTCAAGAACGGTGACGAAGGCAAAGAGTGGGAACGCAACACCGAAATCAAATACGTCGTACAAAGCGGCGCGCTCAAGGATGTTGCCGTGCGCCTGCGTAATGCCACCTACCGTTCCAACTACTCCGCTCGCGATGCCGATGAAGTGCGTCTGCTGGTGAGCTATAGCGTTGCCCTTTGGTAATTCAATACACCTATAACAACAACTCCCAAGGAGACTTGAATGAACTTATCACTGCGTAAAGTTGCTCTCACTGCCAGCGCCCTGCTGTTCGCCGGCCAATTGCTCGCCGAACCCAAACGCCCGGAATGCATCGCCCCGGCCTCGCCCGGCGGCGGTTTCGACCTGACCTGCAAACTGGCGCAAAGCGCGCTGGTGAACCAGAAACTGCTGACCAAACCGATGCGCGTGACCTACATGCCCGGCGGTGTCGGCGCGGTGGCGTACAACGCGGTGGTCGCTCAGCGTCCAGCCGACGCTGGCACGTTGGTAGCTTGGTCCAGCGGTTCGCTGTTGAACCTGGCCCAAGGCAAGTTCGGTCGTTTCGATGAAAACGCCGTGCGCTGGCTGGCCGCCGTTGGAACAAGCTACGGTGCCATCGCGGTGAAAAGCGATTCGCCTTACAAGACCCTGGACGATCTGGTTCAGGCGTTGAAGAAAGATCCGAGCAAAGTGGTGATCGGCTCTGGCGGCACCGTCGGCAGCCAGGACTGGATGCAAACCGCCCTGATCGCCAAGGCTGCCGGGATCAACCCGCGCGACCTGCGTTACGTCGCCCTCGAAGGCGGCGGTGAAATCGCCACCGCCCTGCTCGGCGGCCACATCCAGGTCGGCAGCACCGACATCTCCGACTCCATGCCGCACATCCTGAGTGGTGACATGCGCCTGCTGGCCGTGTTCTCCGAGAAGCGTCTGGACGAGCCGGAAATGAAAGACATTCCGACCGCTAAAGAACAAGGCTACGACATCGTCTGGCCAGTGGTTCGCGGCTTCTACCTCGGGCCAAAGGTCAGCGACGAAGACTACGCCTGGTGGAAAGACGCTTTCGACAAGCTGCTGGCTTCCGAGGAATTCGCCAAGCTTCGCGATCAACGTGAGCTCTTCCCGTTCGCCATGACCGGCCCGGAGCTGGACACCTACGTGAAGAAGCAGGTTGCGGACTACAAAGTGCTGGCCAAAGAGTTCGGCCTGATTCAGTGATCGCCTCTGTCTAGCGGCTGCGGCCCCCGTTCTGCGGGGCCGCGGCACAGGAGTTTCCCATGCTCTTACAACGCATTTTCGCTTCGGCGCTGTTGCTGGTCTGTGTTGGCCTGGCGCTGATGGCGTGGCCGTATCAAGCGTCTTTTTCCTACGAACCGGTGGGGCCGCGAGCCTTCCCGCTATTGATGCTCGGCCTGATGGGCCTTGGTCTGCTGTACATGGTGTTTCGCCCGACACCGATCATCCACAGCGATGACGACCCGAAACTGGACCGTGAAACCCTAACCAAAATCGGCATCTGCGTACTGCTGTTGCTGGTGTTCGCCGGGGCCTTCGAACCCCTTGGTTTCATCGTCGCCAGCATTCTGATCGGGATCCCTATGGCACGCCTGTATGGCGGCCGCTGGCTACCCAGCACGGTGATCATCAGCCTGATGGCTATCGGTCTTTATCTGCTGTTCGACAAGGTGATGGACGTGCCACTGCCGTTGGGCGTGCTCGACGTTCTGGAGAACTGATATGGATACTCTTGGCTATTTGGGCCAGGGCTTCGGCGTCGCGCTGAGCCCGTACAACCTGGTGACCGCGCTGTGCGGCACCCTGATCGGCACCGTCGTCGGGCTGTTGCCAGGCCTGGGGCCGATCAACGGCGTGGCGCTGCTGATTCCGATTGCGTTCGCCCTCGGTCTGCCACCGGAGTCGGCGCTGATCCTGCTGGCGGCGGTGTACCTGGGTTGTGAATACGGCGGCCGGATCAGCTCGATCCTGCTGAACATTCCGGGCGAAGCCTCCACTGTCATGACCACCCTCGACGGTTACCCGATGGCCCGCAAGGGTCTGGCCGGTGTAGCGTTGTCGCTGTCGGCGTGGAGTTCGTTCATCGGTGCGTTCATCGCCACTTGCGGCATGGTGCTGTTTGCCCCGCTGCTGGCGAAATGGGCGATTGCCTTTGGACCGGCGGAGTATTTCGTGCTGATGGTGTTCGCGATTGTCTGCCTCGGCGGCATGGCCGGTGATCGACCACTGAAGACCTTTATCGCCGCGCTGATCGGTTTGTTTTTGTCGACCGTCGGGATCGATGCCAACAGCGGCGTGTACCGTTTCACCGGGGACAACATCCACTTGACCGACGGTATTCAGTTCGTTGTGCTGGTACTGGGCTTGTTCTCCATCAGTGAAATCCTTCTGCTGCTGGAAAAAACCCATCGCGGCCAGGAAGCGGTGAAAGCTACCGGCCGGATGATGTTCAACTTCAAGGAAGCGTCGTCGGTGTTCGTGGTGAACATCCGTTGCGGTCTGCTCGGTTTCATCATGGGCGTTCTGCCGGGTGCCGGCGCAACACTGGCCAGTGCCGTGGCCTACATGACCGAAAAACGTATTGCCGGCGCCAATGGCACGTTCGGACAAGGCGACATGCGTGGCCTCGCGGCGCCGGAAACCGCCATCGGCGGCGCCGCCTGCGGTGCCCTGGTGCCGATGCTGACGCTCGGCGTTCCGGGTTCCGGTACCACGGCGGTGATGATCGGCGCGCTGTCGCTGTACAACATCACCCCGGGTCCGCTGCTGTTCCAACAGCAACCGGACATTGTCTGGGGCCTGATCGCTTCGTTGTTCGTCGCCAACATCATGCTGGTGATCCTCAACATCCCGATGATCCGCATCTTCACCCGCATCCTGGCCGTGCCGAACTGGGCGCTGGTGCCAGTGATTGCGATCATCACCGGAATCGGCGTCTACGCGGTGCATGCCACCACCTTCGACTTGTTCCTGATGATCGGCATCGGCATCTTCGGTTACATCCTGCGCAAGCTGGACTTCCCGTTGTCGCCGGTTCTGTTGGGCTTCATCCTTGGTGGCCTGATGGAGCAGAACCTGCGTCGCGCCCTGTCGATTTCCAACGGTGCGCTGGAAATCCTCTGGTCCAGCCCGATCACCTTCGGTGTCTGGGTGCTGACCGCAATCATGTTGCTAATGCCGATCCTGCGGATCTGGCGCAAACGTTCGGTCGCCCGGCGCGCTATCGCCGATGTCTGATCGAACACCCTTCAAAGCCTGGTGGGGAACCCCGCTGGTCGGTCTGCTGGGCGGTTACCTCGCCAGCCAGATCGGCTGGCCGCTGCCGTGGATGGTCGGCTCGTTGTTGGCGATCATCCTGGTGCGTTGCCTGACACCCTGGCAATTGGCGGAAATCCCTGGCGGCCGCAAGTGCGGCCAGTGGATTGTCGGCATCGGTATCGGCCTGCACTTCACCCCGGTGGTGATGGAGCAGGTCCTGAGCCACTTCGGTCTGATCTTCTTCGGTGCGTTGGTCACCAGCCTGTCGGCCGTGGTCGGGGTCTGGTTGATGCGGCGTACCGGTGAAGATCGCGCGACCGCGTTTTTTTCCAGCATGCCAGGCGGCTCCGGGGAGATGGTCAACCTCGGCGCCCGCAATGGCGCGGTGCTCAGTCGCGTTGCGGCGGGGCAAAGTCTGCGGGTGTTGGTGGTGGTGCTGTGTGTGCCGGCGGCGTTCAAGTATTTGCTGGGCAGCGGCACGCCGGTTTTTCATCCGTCCGCCGTAAATTGGTGGTGGCTGGTCTTTCTATTCCCGGCCGGCGCCTTGGCCGCATGGCTGTGGGAACGTCTTCGTCAACCCAACCCTTGGCTGTTCGGGCCGTTGCTGGTGAGTGCAGCGGTGAGTATCGGCTGGGACCTGCACATCGGCTTGCCCAACGGCGGCAGCCAGATCGGCCAATGGTTGATAGGCAGCGGGTTGGGGTGTCACTTCAATCGGCAGTTTTTCCGGCGTGCGCCTTCTTTTATGGGACGGACCTTGATCGGCACGGTGCTGACCATGTTGATCGCCACGCTGGCAGCATTGGGGTTGAGTGCGCTGACGCATTTGGATTTGCGTTCGCTGACGTTAGGCATGATGCCCGGCGGGATTGCGGAGATGAGCCTGACGGCAGAGACATTGCAGTTGTCGGTGCCGCTGGTGACGGCGATGCAGGTGATGCGGCTGTTGTTTGTGTTGTTTCTGGCGGAGCCGTTGTTCAAGTATTGGAATCGGCAGCCGGATTCTGTCTGAAAGACCGAGTCGCCCCCTTCGCGAGCAGGCTCGCTCCCACAGGGTTCGCGTGATCCTTGTGGGAGCGAGCCTGCTCGCGAAGGGGCCAACTCGGTCAACGCATCAAACTGGCGGCAACCGCCACTCGATCGGCGTCTCGCCATTCTGCTCAAGATATTTATTGGTTCGACTAAAGTGCCCGCACCCGAGGAAGCCCCGATAAGCGGACAACGGTGACGGATGCACCGAGGTCAGCACCAGATGCTTGGTGGCATCGATCAGTTTCTGCTTGCTCTGGGCATGCGCGCCCCACAGCAGGAACACCAGATGTGGCTGGTGTTCACTGACCACTTCGATAATCCGATCGGTAAAGTGTTGCCAGCCTTTGCCCGCATGGGCGTTGGCGTTGGCGCGTTCCACGGTCATGGTGGTGTTGATCATCAGCACGCCCTGGTCGGCCCAGCTTTGCAGGCAACCGTGGGTCGGGATGTCGATGTTCAGATCACGTTTCAACTCTTTATAGATGTTCACCAGCGACGGCGGTGCCGGTACGCCCGGTTGCACCGAAAAGCACAAGCCGTGGGCCTGTCCCGGACCGTGGTACGGGTCCTGGCCGAGGATGACGACTTTGACTTTATCCAGCGGTGTCGAATTGAGCGCGTTGAAAATCATCGGTCCTGGAGGGTAGATTTCCTTGCCGGCCGCGCGCTCCTCTTGCAGGAAGTTGCGCAACTCTGCCATGTAGGGCTGGTCGAATTCGGCACGCAGTGCCTCCTTCCAGCTCGGTTCGAGTTTGATACGGTCGTCAGCAGTCATGGTTACATCCGGCAAAAACAATGGGGCGAACCCTAGGAAAGCCCATCACGCTTGTCAATTGATCTGACGCAGATCCGGCACTTTCCTACATAGCGATCATACTGAACGCTCAAATTCCCGATCGAGGTCACGATGAATCTGCACTTCGAAGAACTCACGGGCACCGACGGCGCACGCATCGGAGTCGCCAGCCTGGATGCCGAAAAGTCCCTCAACGCCCTGTCCTTGCCGATGATCAACGCCTTGCGCGATCAACTGGACGTCTGGGCCAAAGAACCGCAAATCGTCTGCGTCGTGCTGCGCGGCAACGGCACCAAGGCCTTTTGCGCCGGTGGCGAAGTACGCAGCCTGGTGGAAGCCTGTCGCGCCCATCCCGGCGAAGTGCCGCCGCTGGCCGCGCATTTCTTTGCGGCGGAATATCGCCTGGACTTCAATCTGCACACTTACCCTAAACCGCTGATCTGCTGGGGGCATGGCTATGTGCTCGGCGGCGGCATGGGGCTGCTGCAAGGAGCGGGCATCCGGATTGTTACGCCGAGCAGCCGCCTGGCGATGCCGGAGATCAGTATCGGTTTGTACCCGGATGTCGGGGCCAGTTGGTTTTTGTCGCGCCTGCCCGGCAAGCTGGGATTGTTTCTCGGCCTGACCGGCGCCCATATGAACGGTCGCGATGCGATCGATCTGGACCTGGCCGACCGTTTCCTGCTCGACGAACAGCAGGAAGAGCTGATGGAAGGCCTGCTGCAGTTGAACTGGCAGGAACAGACGCCGATGCAGCTGAACAGCCTGCTCAAGGCCTTGCAGCAGGAAGCGATCGCGCAAATGCCTGAAGCTCAGTGGCTACCGCGACGCCAGCAGATCGATGAGCTGCTGGATGTCAGTGACGTGCGCTGCGCCTGGAAGGCCATCAGCCAGCTGCGCGACAACACGGATCTGCTGCTCAGCCGTGCCGCGAAAACCATGAGCGAAGGCTCGCCACTGACCGCTCATCTGGTGTGGGAACAGATCGCCCGCGCCCGACACATGTCGCTGGCGCAAGTCTTTCAGATGGAATACACCATGAGCCTCAACTGCTGCCGTCATCCTGAGTTCAGCGAAGGCGTGCGCGCACGGTTGATCGACAAGGATCAAAAACCCCATTGGCACTGGCCAGACATCAATAACCTGCCGGATGCAGTGATAGAAGCGCATTTCCACAAGGCCTGGGAAGGCCGGCATCCTCTGGCCGATCTGTAGGAATACTGAAATCCGGGCATAAAAAAGCGGCGCTTCATGCGCCGCTTTTTTTATGAGCGTTTAACGGTGGCCGCCTCGGCCATCGTGATCACCGCGACCGTTGTGGTCGCCTCGTCCGCCACGATTGTCCCGCCCCCCATGTCCGCGGTAGTCGTCGTTCCTGCCGTCGCGGTTACGGCCGTCCCAACCGTGATTCTGATGGGCCCGATAGTCGCCTCGTTGCGACTGGTAATAGCGTGGTGCCGGTTGATAAACCCGCGGCTGATGGTAATACCGCGGCGTTGGCTGGTAATACCGCGCTGGCGGTGCGTAGTACCGGCGTGGTTGCGTGTAATAACCGCCACCACCTGAGTAGTAAGGCCCGCCGTCATAATAGGCTGGCGAGGTATAGACCTCGGAACTGTAGTAGCTGGCTCCTCCATCGGAATAAGGCACACATGCACCAAGAGACAATCCCAATACAGCAATCAGAAGAATTCGCAGATACATGGCGGCCTCCTGGACCGCGAGTGAGCCACACCAGCGACGCTGGCAGGCGACAGTCAATTATTCGGTGACTGTCGAAAGATCAGACATCGTTTTCCAAATCTGGTGCGTTCCTGAAACACATTGAAACAAGTCACCGATGAAAGGTTTTTCATCCATTCACCCGCTGATTAATGGTGGCCACCACGATATCCACCGCCGTAATAACGTGGCGAATGCCCGCCCCAATAGTAGTAGCGATAGCCGCCATAAAAGCGCGGACCATAGTAATAACGCGGTCCGTAATAGTAGGAATAGGGCGAATAGCCGGGGTAGTAATAAGGCTCGGAATACACATCATAGCCACCGGCGTAGTAGTAGCAGCCGGACACCCCCAGACCGAGAACAACACCGAACAACAATCGACGAAACATGGCGGCCTCCTGAAAGACCCACAGCCGGAACAGGCCGGCTGACACCATTTTTGACTGGCAATGCTGCGCCGAGTGCCGAGCCGCCTGGACCTTCAGATCAGCGGCCGGCCCGATCCATTGCGGTGCATCCATGCACCATCACAAGGCAACGCCGCCACCTGTCTCCAACGCGCCAGTTGCGTAATCGCCCACGCTAGAGCGTTCAAGCCGACTTGGCACGGCTCTCGCTTTAGCAAAGACGTGCAGGAGTCATCACAGGTTCGCGGCACCACAATTTGCAATGGCTGACTAGGGTTCCGGCTCGCTAAGGCGAGTGGCTGGTCCGAGAGTTGGCGACCTCCAGTTGAGGTTACACGGCGGGACAAAAGCCCGGGAGACAAGCCACCGTTCGCGGTGCCGCGTTGACTCCTGCCCGCCCTTGATCAACTGGAGAATCACCCATGCTCAAGCTTCGTTTACCCGCCCTGCTCGCCGCTGCTTTCGCAGCTTTCGCAGCTTTCGTGAGCGTCTCGTCCCAAGCCGCCCAGAAAGACCACTTCAGTGTTTGCTGGACCATCTATGCCGGCTGGATGCCCTGGGAATACGCTGGCAGCCAAGGCATCGTCGATAAATGGGCGAAGAAGTACGGCATCAAGATCGATGTGGTGCAGCTCAATGACTACGTCGAATCCATCAACCAATACACCGCCGGCCAGTTCGACGGCTGCACCATGACCAACATGGATGCACTGACCATCCCGGCGGCCGGTGGCGTCGACAGCACCGCGCTGATCGTCAGCGACTTCTCCAACGGCAACGACGGCATTGTGCTCAAGGGCGACGGCAAGAAAGTCACCGACCTCAAAGGCATGGACGTCAATCTGGTGGAACTCTCGGTTTCCCACTACCTGCTGGCCCGGGCGCTGGATTCGGTCGATCTCACCGAGAAAGACCTGAGAGTGGTCAACACCTCGGACGCCGACATCTCGGCTGCCTTCAACACCGATCAGGTCAACGCCGTCACCACCTGGAACCCGATGCTTTCGGACATCAAAGCCAAGCCCGGGGTGACCGAAGTGTTCAACTCCAGCCAGGTCCCCGGCGAAATCATGGACATGATGGTGGTCAACAGCGCCACCCTCAAAGACAACCCGGCCCTGGGCAAAGCGCTGACCGGCGCCTGGTTCGAAGTGGTCGAGTTGATGAACGCAAAAAACGCCGCCAGCAAAACCGCCCTCGAACACATGGCCAAAGCCTCGGGCACCGATCTGGCCGGTTTTCAGTCGCAACTGGACACCACCAAATTGTTCGCCACGCCCAAAGAAGCCCTGGCGTTCTCCACCAGCAAGCAACTGCCGGAAACCATGCGCAAAGTGGCCGAGTTCTCGTTCCAGCACGGCTTGCTCGGTGAGGGCGCCAAGGACACCAGTGCAGTCGGCATGGCCTTCGCCAACGGCGTCACCAGCGGCGACAAGACCAACCTCAAGCTGCGCTTCGACCCCACCTACGTGCAGATGGCTGCCGACGCCAAGCTGTAATCAGGAGGACCTGGCCATGCGCCTGATCAATCGCCACCCGGATCGCCCGAGTCGCCTGCTGTTGGTGATCCTGCCGTTCGCCCTGGTGCTGTTCGCCTACTTCATGGGCTCGGCCGAGCGGCTGACGGACAACCCCAATGACAAGCTGCTGCCGAGCGCCGTGCAGATGACCGACGCGGTGAAACGCCTGGCGTTCACCGCCGACACCCGCACCGGTGAATACGTGTTGTGGCAAGACACCGCGTCCAGCCTGCGACGCCTGGCCATCGGCCTCGGCATCAGCGCGCTGGCCGGGCTGTGCCTGGGCATCGCCGCCGGTACGCTGCCGCTGTTTGGCGCACCGTTGTCGCCGATGCTGACGGTGCTGTCGATGGTGCCGCCGCTGGCGATTCTGCCGATTCTGTTCATTGTGTTCGGCTTGGGGGAGTTGTCGAAAGTGATGCTGATCGTTATCGGCATCACCCCGTGCCTGGCCCGTGATCTGGAGCAGCGCGCCCGGGAAATTCCCGTCGAGTTGCTGATCAAGGCCCAGACCCTCGGCGCTTCGACCTGGACGCTGATGCTGCGCGTGGTACTGCCGCAATTGCTGCCACGCTTGTTGATCTCGCTGCGACTGATGCTTGGCTCGGCGTGGTTGTTCCTGATCGCCGCTGAAGCCATTGCCTCGACCGATGGCCTCGGCTACCGGATTTTCCTGGTGCGCCGCTACTTGGCGATGGACGTGATTTTGCCCTATGTGGTCTGGATCACCCTGCTCGCCTGGCTGATGGATTGGGGCTTGAAACGCCTGACCCAGCGCGCGTTCCCTTGGTATGAAGGAGCGCGGGCATGAGCTTCATCACAGTGAAAAACGTCTGGCAGCAATACGCTGATCAGGTGGTACTCGAAGGCTTGAACCTGAACGTCAACGAGGGTGAGTTCTGCACCTTGGTCGGCGCCTCCGGTTGCGGTAAATCGACTTTCCTGCGGTTGTTGCTCGGCCAGGAACGCGCCAGTCGCGGTGAGATTCTGCTCGACGGCCAAACCCTGGCTGGCGAACCGGATGCCAGCCGTGGCGTGGTGTTCCAGCGTTACTCGGTGTTCCCGCATATAACGGTGCTGGACAACGTCGCCCTGGGCCTCGAACTGCCGCGCTCGCCTCTGCTCGGACGTTTGTTCGGCAGCGCAAAAAAAGATGCACGAGAACAGGCATCAGTGCTGCTGCACAAAGTCGGCCTGGGCCATTCGCTGGACAAGTACCCGGCGCAGCTTTCCGGCGGCATGCAGCAACGACTGGCGATTGCCCAAGCGCTGATCATGAAGCCTCGGGTATTGCTACTCGACGAACCGTTCGGCGCCCTCGATCCAGGCATCCGCAAAGACATGCACGGCCTGCTGCTGGAGCTATGGCGCGAGACGCAACTGACGGTGTTCATGGTCACCCACGACCTGTCCGAAGGCTTCAGCCTCGGCACGCGCCTGCTGGTGTTCGACAAGGTCCGCGTCGACCCGCATGCCCCCGGCGCCTATGGCGCGCGCATAACCTACGACATCCCTTTGAACAGCGACCGCCGCGCCCATCGCGCCGCCGTCGATGCCTTGCCGGCAGAGCTGGCAGGCACGCTTCGTACCGCTTAAGAGGACTTTGCACATGACTGATTCGACCCAACTGTTCCCGCCCTTCGCCGAAGAAATGCTCCCCGGTGGCGGCCATCGTTCCTTCGTTCTGAAACGCGGCCAACTGCTGCGCCTGACCGACCTGCGCGGGGGTGCCAATGTCAGCCTGACGCTGCTCAACGCCAATGAGAAAACCGAACGCCTGAACCTGCCCGACAGCCTCAAATGCCAACACACCGCCAAGCTCACCGCAGGTCACTGTTTGTACTCGGACATGGGCCGCGTGCTGGCCGCCATTACTGCGGACACCTGCGGCTGGAGCGACAGCCTCGGCGGTGTGCTCTGCGCTGAAGAGGTCGCAGAAAAATACGGCCAGGGCCGCTATCAGGAACTGCGCAACGGCTTCTTCCGCAACGGCACCGACAACCTGTTGGTGGAGCTGGGTAAGTGGGGTTTGGGCCTGTCCGATTTGCTGATGACGCTCAACCTGTTCAGCCGGGTGAACGTCGATGAGGCCGGGCGTTTTCATTTCGTCGAAGGCAATTCCAAGGCCGCTGACTACATCGAGTTGTATGCGCCGATGGACACGCTGGTGGTGCTCACCGCGTTGCAACATCCGATGGACCCTTCGCCCGAGTACGCACCAAAACCGCTGAAACTCAGCTGGATGAACGCTGACGCCAGCGTCGCCGAACACTGCCGCACCTCACGCCCGGAAAACGAGCGCGGCTTCATCAACACCGACCGTCTGTTCGCCTGAGGATCGCTGCCATGTCACTCGCCATCGCTACCGCTCAACAGCTGCCCGAAACCGCGATCTACCGCGCCACCATCCCCGCCGGGGAACCGTGGCTGATGGAGGTCAAGGCCGGCCAGACCTTGCGCATCCTCGACCTGGAAGGCAACCAAGCGGTCGACACCTTGTTCTACAGCGTCGCTAATCCAAAGGAACGCTATGACGTGCAGCGCACGTTGCGCCGGCAGAACAGCGTCTACCTGAGCACTGGCAGCGTGCTCTATTCCAACCTCGGAAAACCGATGCTGACCATCGTCGCCGACACCTGCGGCCGTCACGACACCCTCGGCGGTGCGTGTGCACAAGAGAGCAACACCGTGCGTTACGCATTGGAGAAACGCTACATGCACAGCTGCCGCGATAACTACCTGCGCGCCTGCGTTCACGACGGGCGACTGGGCAAGGGCGACATCGGGCCGAACATCAACTTCTTCATGAACGTACCGGTCACGGCGGATGGCGGGCTGACCTTTGAAGACGGCATTTCGGCGCCGGGCAAATACGTCGACCTGCGGGCCGAGATGGACGTGATCGTGCTGATCTCCAACTGCCCGCAACTGAACAACCCGTGCAACGCCTACAACCCCACCCCTGCGGAGCTGCTGGTATGGAACTGAAATTCGTGCGGTTGCGTAGATGGTTGTTTGCGTTGTGCCAGAGCCGTTCCGGCCAGTGCATTAAGTGACCACTCCGTGTAGGAGCTGACGAAGGCTGCGATCTTTTGATTTTGCTTGTGATCTCCCTTGATCCCTAAAAGATCAAGATCAAAAGATTGCAGCCTTCGGCAGCTCCTACAGGGATCGAGTGAACGTCAGCCATCCGGGACGGCCCGGGTGCATCTCAAAAAACTGCGGGACGGCCCGCATCCCAGGTCGAGGCTGATGCGCTATCGCCTCCGGGGGTTATGCCATGTTCGAAAAAGTCCTGATTGCCAACCGTGGCGCCATAGCCTGTCGCATCCTGCGTACCCTGCGTGAGTTGCAGGTCCAGGGCGTTGCCGTTTACTCCGAAGCCGATGCCGCCAGTTTGCACATCTTGCAGGCCGATGAAGCCCACAGCCTCGGCGAAGGCGCAGCCGCCGGCACCTATCTGGCCGTCGAAAAAATCCTCAACATCGCCAAATCCACCGGCGCCACGGCGATCCATCCGGGCTACGGTTTTCTCTCGGAAAACGCCGCGTTCGCCGAAGCCTGCGAAGCCGCCAACATCGCCTTCATCGGCCCGACGCCAGAGCAGCTGAGAGTGTTCGGCCTCAAGCACACCGCCCGCGCCTTGGCCAAGCAACACGGCGTGCCGATGCTCGAAGGCACCGAGTTGCTCGACAGCCTCGACGCAGCGCTGATTGCCGGCGAACAGGTCGGCTACCCGGTGATGCTCAAAAGCACCGCCGGCGGCGGCGGCATCGGCATGCGCGTGTGTCGCAGTGCGGCCGAGTTGAGCGAATCCTTTGAAGCCGTCAAACGCCTCGGCCAGAACAACTTCAGCGACGCCGGGGTGTTCATCGAGAAGTACATCCAGCACGCCCGCCACCTGGAAGTCCAGGTGTTCGGCGACGGCCAGGGCGAAGTCATTGCCCTCGGCGTGCGCGACTGTTCAGTGCAGCGGCGCAACCAGAAAGTCCTCGAAGAAACCCCGGCTCCGAACCTGCCTGAAGGCATGGCCGAAGAGCTGTGTGCAGCGGCGATCAAACTGGCGAAAGCGGTGAATTACCGCAGCGCCGGCACCGTTGAGTTCGTCTTCGACAGCGAGGCTCAGCGTTTCTACTTTCTCGAAGTGAACACCCGTTTGCAGGTGGAGCACGGCGTCACCGAGCAAGTCTGGGGCGTGGATCTGGTGCGCTGGATGGTTGAACTGGCGGCAGGTGATTTGACGCCGTTGAGCGAGTTGAGCCAAGGCTTGAAAGCCTGCGGCCATGCGATTCAGGCGCGGCTTTATGCCGAAGATCCGGGGCGCGATTCTCAGCCGAGCCCGGGGTTGCTGACCGCCGTGAACTTCCCTGCCGCCGATGGCAAACACCTGCGCATCGACACGTGGGTCGAGGCCGGTTGCGAGATTCCACCGTATTTCGATCCGATGATCGCCAAGGTCATCAGTTGGGCGCCGACCCGCGAAGAAGCCGCTGCCGACCTGCATCAAGCGCTGGGCGACAGCCAGCTCTACGGGGTGGAAACCAATCGCGATTATTTGCGACAGATTCTGCTCGATGTGCCCTTCGCCAGCGGTCAGCCGTGGACCCGTTGCCTGGAAGGTCTGGTGTATCAGGCCAACACGTTTGAAGTGCTCAGCGCCGGGACTCAAACCAGCGTTCAGGACTATCCCGGCCGCCTCGGTTACTGGGCCGTGGGCGTGCCGCCGTCAGGGCCGATGGACAGTCGTGCGTTGCGTTTGGGCAACCTTTTGCTGGGTAACGACGAAGGCGCTGCGGCACTGGAAATCACCATGAGCGGGCCGCTGCTGCGCTTCAATTGCGACGCTGTGGTGGCGGTGACCGGGGCAGTGATTCCACTGACCCTTAATGGTGAAGTGGTGCCCATGAACACTGCTTTGCTCGTACCGGCGGGCGCTACTTTGAGCCTTGGCACAATTGCCGGTGCAGGCGCCCGCAGCTATCTGAGCCTGCGCGGTGGCCTGCAAGTACCGGATTATCTGGGCAGCAAAAGCACCTTCACCCTCGGCCAGTTTGGTGGGCATGGTGGTCGTGCGTTGCGGGCTGGCGACGTGTTGCATGTCCTTGCTTTGAGCGATCGCAGCACCGGTCTTCAACTGCCTGTAGAACAGGTCACCGAGTTGTCCACCGTGCGGCAAATCCGGGTGATCTACGGCCCTCATGGTGCGCCGGAATATTTCACCGAAAACTACATTGGCACCTTCTTCGCCACCCAGTGGGAAGTACATTTCAACTCCAGCCGAACCGGTGTGCGGTTGATCGGGCCGAAGCCTGAATGGGTGCGTGCCGATGGTGGCGAGGCGGGTCTGCATCCGTCGAATATTCATGACAATCCGTACGCCATTGGTGCGGTGGATTTCACCGGTGACATGCCGGTAATCCTCGGTCCCGACGGCCCTAGCCTCGGCGGGTTTGTCTGCCCGGTGACGGTGATCGAAGCCGACCTCTGGCAGCTGGGGCAGCTTAAGGCGGGGGATAAGGTGCAGTTCCTCCCAGTCGATCTCAAGACCGCCCGCACTCTCGCCTTGAAATGGAATCAATGTGGGAGCGAGCTTGCTCGCGATGACGTCGGCACATCCAGCATTGATGTGACTGATACACCACTATCGCGAGCAAGCTCGCTCCCACAGGGACTTGTGTCGCCTGTGGTGTTGGATTTGGGTCAGGGGGATACGCGGCTGGTCGCGAGACTGTCGGGGGACACTCATCTACTGCTGGAAATCGGTGCACCTGAGTTGGACCTCGTCTTGCGCTTCCGAGCCCACGCCTTGATGCAAGCCCTGGAAAGCCAAAACCTGCACGGCGTCATCGACCTGACACCCGGCATCCGCTCGCTGCAGGTGCACTACCAACCCGAACAACTGCCGCTGGCCGATCTGCTCTGCATCGTCGCTGGCGAATGGGACGCCGTGTGCGCCGCCAAGGACCTGCAAGTGCCCTCGCGCATCGTCCATCTGCCGCTGTCCTGGGACGACCCGGCCTGCCAGTTGGCGATCGAAAAATACATGACCACCGTGCGCAAGGACGCCCCGTGGTGCCCAAGCAATCTGGAGTTCATCCGCCGCATCAACGACCTGCCAAACCTCGACGAAGTGCAGCGCACGGTGTTCGACGCCAGCTACCTGGTGATGGGCCTGGGCGATGTCTACCTCGGTGCGCCGGTCGCCACGCCGCTCGATCCGCGTCATCGTCTGGTGACCACTAAATACAACCCGGCCCGCACCTGGACCGCGGAAAACTCGGTGGGCATCGGTGGTGCTTACATGTGCGTGTACGGCATGGAAGGCCCCGGCGGTTATCAGTTCGTCGGCCGCACCTTGCAGATGTGGAATCGCTACCGTGAGGTCGCCGCATTCGATGGCAAACCGTGGCTGCTGCGCTTCTTCGATCAGATCCGTTTCTACCCGGTCAGTGCCGATGAACTGCTGCGCATTCGACGGGATTTCCCCCTCGGGCGATTCGATCTGAACATCGAGCACAGTCAGTTGAATCTGGCGGATTACCAAGCCTTCCTGACGAAGGAAGCCGAGAGCATTTCCGCGTTTCGCGATCAGCAAAAAGGCGCGTTCAACGCCGAACGCGAGCGCTGGATTGCCAGTGGCCAGGCGCATTTCGACAGTGAAGAACTTGTCCCGGAAGTGACCGACGACGCACCGCTGGCCAGCGGTCAACAGAGCGTCGACAGCCACATCGCCGGCAACCTTTGGCAGGTTCAGGTTGAAACCGGCAGCCGGGTCGCCGCGGGTGATGTGCTGGTGATTCTGGAGTCGATGAAGATGGAAATCCCATTGCTCGCACCCACGGCCGGAGTGGTACGCGAGATTCGTGTGCAACCGGGTTCGGCCGTGCGCGCCGGACAGCGTGTCGTGGTGCTGGAACTTGAGTGAACCCATTTTTAAAAGGATTAACGCCATGAACATCAATCTGCAACTCGACGCCCTGCGCAGCGCTTATCGCATCGGCAACATCACGCCCCGTGAACTGCTGCTGAGCCTGCGCGATAAAGCCGCGGCGTTGAACCCGGACTATCACCTGTTCATCCACTTGCTCAGTGTTGAAGAACTGGAACCGTACCTCGCGGCACTCGACGGTCGTGACATTGAAAGCCTTCCGCTGTTCGGCGTGCCGTTCGCAATCAAGGACAACATTGACCTGGCGGGCATTCCGACGACCGCTGCGTGCCCGGCGTTTGCCTACGTGCCCGAACGTTCGGCGACCATCGTCGAGCAATTGCTGGCGCTGGGGGCGATTCCGTTGGGCAAGACCAATCTTGATCAATTCGCCACTGGGCTTAACGGCAGTCGCTCACCCTATGGCGCGTGCCCAAACAGCGTGTTGCCGGAGTATCCATCGGGCGGTTCCAGCGCCGGGTCTTCACTGGCGGTGGCGCTCGGCGTGGCGAGTTTTTCCCTGGGTACGGACACGGCGGGCTCCGGGCGTGTGCCGGCGGCGCTGAACAATCTGGTGGGGTTGAAAGCCAGCAAAGGGTTGATCTCCACGGCCGGTGTGGTTCCGGCCTGCCGCACCCTCGATTGCGTGACCACGTTCACCGCGACTGCTCGGGAAGCCAGTCAGTTGCTCGCGCTCACTGCGCACCTTGATCCCCGCGATGAATACAGCCGCAGCAATCCGTTGTGGAATGACGGCTCGGCGTTTGGTGCGCCTCGCCCCTTCCGCTTTGGCGTGCCGCGCGCTCAGGATCTGGAGTTCTTCGGCTGCCCTGAAGGCCCGTTGTTGTTCGGTGATGCCATCGATCAGCTCAAGGCTTTGGGTGGTGACGCCGTGGAGCTGGATTTTTCACCGTTCCTTGAAGCGGCGCGTTTGCTCTATGAAGGGCCGTGGGTGGCTGAGCGCTACAGCGTCGCTGGCGAATTGATGGAGCAAAACCCTGAAGCCGTACTGCCGGTGATTCGCGCGGTGCTGGCCAAGGCTCCAGCGGTGAACGGCGTGCAAACTTTCCGCGCCCAGTACCGGCTGCAAGCCCTGAAATCCCTGTGCGACCAGGCGCTGGACGGTCTCGACTGCGTGCTCACACCCACCATCGGCCGCCCCGTCACGCTGGCGGAACTGGACGCCGAGCCGGTGCTGCGCAATTCGGAACTGGGCTACTACACCAACTTCATGAACCTGCTCGATTACGCCGCCGTCGCCGTGCCCAGCGGTTTCATGGGCAATGGTTTGCCTTGGGGCGTGACGTTGTTCGGGCGGGCGTTTACTGATCAGTATTTGTTGAGCGTGGCGGATGCCTTGCAGCGCCAGCAAGGTTTGGCGACACCGGTTCCGTCGGCTGTCGCACGCAATGATCGCGCGCGATTGGTGGTGTGTGGCGCGCATCTGGATGGGTTGGCGCTGAATTGGCAATTGAGGCAGCGCGGGGCTCGACGGGTCGAGACGACGTTCAGCTCGCCGGACTATCAACTGTATGCCTTGGCCGGCGGCCCGCCGTTTCGTCCCGGGATGGTTCGCGTGAAGGACGGGGGGGTGGCGATTGCCGTCGAGGTTTGGGAATTGCCGAGCCATGAGCTGGGTTCTTTTCTGACCGGTATTCCGGCGCCACTAGGGTTGGGCAAGGTGCAATTGGCGGATGGGCGTTGGGAGAGTGGGTTTATTTGTGAGGCGTATGGCTTGGAGGGGGCGGTGGATATTAGTTACCTTGGTGGATGGCGTGCGTATCTTGAGACTCGTGTCTGAGCCGGAATCGCCCCCTCCCCCTAACCCTCTCCCGGTGGGAGAGGGGACTGACCGAGGTGTTCTTTCGAGTTACATCGACCTCAGATATTGAGTCGAACTCAAGTTTTGAAAAGCGTGAAGTTCGGCTCCCTTTCCCCCTCTCCCCCTCTCCCCCTTGGGGAGAGGGCTGGGGTGAGGGGTCGATCTGCCCGAGAGCACGGCTCCATATCAAGACATTCAAATCGCCAGCCATTCCCCCCACAAATGCAGCAGTTATTTCCCGGCAGTGCCATTAGAATGCCTGCCATCGGGTCACTGCCAACGGAATCGTCATGCCGCTTCGCTCGCCGCTGTATTCGCAACGTTCGTTGGTCCTCACGCTGATCGCGTTGCTGGGCGCAGGCTTTCTCGCCACATCCTTCCTCAGTTACTACGCCTCGCGAGCGTCGATCCGCGACAACATCATCAACACCGAACTGCCGCTGACGTCGGACACGGTCTACTCGGAAATCCAGAAAGACCTCGTCAGACCGATCCTGATTTCCTCGATGATGTCCCGCGACACCTTCATGCGTGACTGGGTGGTAAACGGCGAGCTGGATCCCGAAAAAATGACCCGCTATCTCAACGAGGTCATGACCCACTATGGCGCCTACACCGCATTTTTCGTTTCCAACACCAGCCTGACCTACTACCACGCCAAGGGCGTGCTCAAACAGGTCAAAGCCACTGAACCCCGCGATGCGTGGTATTTCCGCGTACGAGACATGGCCGATCCCTACGAGATCAATGTCGACCCGGACCTTGCCAACAAGGACAACCTGACCTTCTTCATCAACTACAAGGTCTACGACTACAACAACCGTTTCATCGGCGCGGCGGGTGTCGGTCTGACGGTGGATGCGGTGATCAAGCTGATCGACAAGTATCAGCAGCGTTATCAACGCAGCGTGTTTTTCGTCGACAACTTCGGGCGCCTGGTACTGACGGGCGCCGAGGGTGGCCCAGAAGGCGCGCGGATCGGGCGGACCCTCGGCGAGCTCGACAGCATGAAGGACCTGGTCAGCCAACTGCCCAAACCTCACAGCGGTAGCTACGAATATTCCGTCCGGGGCCAGGGACATTTCCTCAATGTGCGTTTCATTCCGGAGCTGAACTGGTACTTGTTCGTCGACAAACGCGAAGACGGCGCCCTCAGTGAGATCCGCCAATCGCTGTACCTCAACCTGCTGATCTGCCTGATCGTCACGCTGATCGTGCTGGTCCTGCTCAACCGGGTGATCAAGCGCTACCAGGGCAAGATCCAGGCCCAGGCGGTCCTCGACAGCCTGACCGAGTTGCCAAACCGCCGCGGTTTCGACCTGTTGGCGGCGCAAGCCATGCACGAAGCCCAGCGCGAGCCCAAACCGCTGACCGCGTTGCTGCTGGATCTGGACCATTTCAAGGCGTTGAACGACACCTACGGTCACCTTGCCGGCGATCAGGTGCTGATCGGCTTTGCACGGGATCTGGAGAGTTGCCTGCGCCACTCCGACATCGTCTGCCGTTGGGGCGGGGAGGAATTTATCGTGTTGCTCAAGGACACTGATGGTGAGACAGGTCTGATGATCGCCGAGAAAATTCGTCAGCATGTCGAGCAACAGCGTTATGCCTACAACGATCGGACCTTGCAGCTGACCGTCAGTATCGGCCTAACCACCTTGCAGACGGATGACACCTTGCACACGCTGCTGTCGAGAGCGGATCATGCGATGTACCGGGCCAAGCAAGCCGGCCGTAACCGCACCTGCGTGGAAATGCCTCACTCCAGTTATGCATAACCCTACATGAGTAAACCCGACCTCTGCCCGGCGTGCGGCGCCTCCAACGACTGCACGCTGGCCGACCCGCGAACCGCCGATCGGGCCTGCTGGTGCTATGGCGTCAGCATCGACCCGGCGGTGCTCGAAGCGCTGCCGCCCGAACTGCGCGACAAATCCTGTTTGTGCCCACGCTGCGCGCAAGTCGAAGCGCAGCTGTAAGCAACCGCACAACCGATCACGTAAGATACGCGCCCCATTCCTACCGATCCCTCGTCATGCGCATTGACCGTTTTCTCAGCAACCTGCCGCGCTTCAACCGTAAGCAGGTGCGTCTGTTACTGGTGGAAAAGCGCGTCAGGATCGACGGAAACATCGTCAGCGACCCTCACGCCGACGTACTGGAATTCAGCCGCGTGGAAATCGACGATGAGCTGCTGCAAGTCGGCAAGCCTGCACGCTACTTCATGCTGCACAAACCGCCCGGCTGCGTCAGTGCCACCCGCGATCCGCAACACCCGACCGTGCTCGACTTGATCCATGAGCCGGACAAGGAGGACCTGCACATCGCCGGACGCCTGGACTTCAACACCACCGGCCTGATGCTGATCACCAATGATGGCAGCTGGTCGCGACGCCTGACCCAGCCGCAAACCAAACTGCCCAAGGTCTACTACGTCGAGACGGAGCAAGAGATTGGCCCGCAATACGCATTGAAATTCATCGAAGGCCTGTACTTCGCCTTCGAAGACCTCACCACCCAGCCCGCCGAGCTGGCCGTACTCGGACCAACCTCCGCACGACTGAGCATCGTCGAGGGCCGTTATCACCAGGTGAAGCGGATGTTCGGCCATTTCGACAACAAGGTGCTGCGCCTGCACCGCGAAAGCATGGGCCCGCTGGTGCTTGACAGTGCCCTGAAACCGGGCGAGTACCGCGCATTACGCACTGAAGAGATTCAATTGTTCTAAGCAGGCGACCGCTCAGCAGAAGTTGTCGAACAATTTGCCAAAGATACTTGCGCGATGACGTGACCCCTGCTTGAATCAGGACGTCGGCCGAAATGTGACCGACGAGTCACAACATACTTCTAAGAAACTTTTTGCCGGTAGAGAACCCTCAGGTTCCGCTTTCCCCCGGCAGACTGCCCTCCAATAACAATACCCGTCGACCGGCCTGCATTGGATCGACATGGGCTCCAAAATTCCAGGCGTATGCCTACCTGTCACAAAGCTCGTGCAATCTCATTTGCGCGCATACCCGCTTGCTTGGAGTCTTATGACATGAGGCCTGAAATCGCTGTGCTGGATATACAGGGTCAGTATCGGGTTTACACGGAGTTCTATCGCGCAGACGCCGCTGAGAAGACCATTATTTTGGTCAACGGCTCGATGGCCACGACTGCGTCGTTTGCACAAACCGTGAAAAACCTTCACCCGCAGTTCAATGTGGTCTGCTACGACCAGCCCTACGCGGGCAAGTCGAAAGCCCACAACCTGCACGAGAAATTGCTGACCAAGGAAGTCGAAGGGCAGATCCTCCTGGAGCTGATCGACCACTTCGCCGCCGAACACGTGCTGTCGTTTTCCTGGGGTGGCGCCGCGACCCTGGTCGCCCTGGCCCACCAGCCACGGCGCATCGAAAAAGCCGTGATCAGTTCGTTCTCCCCGGAGATCAACGCGCACATGCTCGACTACCTCGAGCGCGGCATCGATTACCTCGGTAGCCGGGACGGTGACCGGGTCGGCAACCTGGTGAACAGCACCATTGGCAAACACCTTCCGACGCTGTTCAAGCGCTTCAATTATCGGCACGTCAGCTCTTTGGCCGAGCATGAATACGGGCAGATGCACTTCCACATCAGCGATCTGCTGCACAGTGATCGCCAGTGCTTCTTCAAAGCCGCGGAGAAAATCAACGTGCCGGTGCTGTTCATGAACGGCGAATGGGACGAGTACACCGCTGCCGACGGCGCCCGATTGTTCGCCAACCACGTGCAGGACGCCACCTTCAGCACCCTGCAGGCCACCGGCCACTTTCTCGACATGGAGCACAAAGCAGCTTGCCGAGACAGCCGCAACGCACTATTGGGCTTTCTGAAACCTTCGCAACACGAAAGCCGACCGCGTTATCACTACGTCCAGAACCAACATGCATTGGCCATTTGAAACAGCGTCATCGCGAGCAGGCTTCGCCCTACAGTGTTGAATGCATTCCTGTAGGAGCAAGGCTTGCCCGCGATAGATCGTCATGCGGTCTCTGCTTTTGTTTCATCTGCGCTAAAGCCGTCGCGCGCAAAGAAAAACTTCATTTCTACGCCCACATCTGGTACAAAGTCAGCCGCTCTGAGCGGGTGTCGTATAATGGCATTACTCCAGCTTCCCAAGCTGATAACGAGGGTTCGATTCCCTTCACCCGCTCCAATCGAATTTGGTCTCACGTCAGGAGGGTTTTGACGGGAGATGCAGGAACACAAAAACCGGTCCGTTGTGACCGGTTTTTTTATGTCCAGAATTTAGGGTGCCGGGGAACCTGCCGGGAGCATCAGACCGCATGCTTCCCATCCCCATGCCTGAATGATATGCAGTGCTATACTTTTTTATGGCTTGAATGAAGCGCACAACGTTCCCCACAGGTACTGATACCGACTGCAAATCTCGACTGGCAGCTGCAAGACAAAGGAGGTCTACGGCAAGCACGAGATGGGAGGTGTGGCATGAATCGACACTATTACATCAGCAACAATCTCGACGATCTTGAAGCCGTTGAAAATGAACTGGAAGCCAGCGGCATCAATTCCGAACAAATTCATGTGCTCAGTCAACACGTTGCCGATGTTGAACAACATCACCTTCACGAAGTTAACTCGTTAATGGAACAGGATGTTGTTCGCTCTGGCGAAATTGGTGCAGTGATCGGTGTGCCACTCGCGGCGCTGGTTCTTGGCGGCGCCTATTGGCTGGGCTGGACCGAATCCGCCGCAGGCTGGATGCCTTTTATCTTTCTTGCCATTGTTGTATGTGGCTTCTGCATCTGGGAAGGCGGTTTTTTTGGTATTCAGGTGCCAAACACTCACTTCCGCAGTTTTAAACAGGTGGTAGGAGAGGGAAAACATATTTTCTTCGTAGATGTCGAGCCGGCTCAGGAGTCGGTATTGGACGGGGTTATCGAACATCACCCAGCGCTGGAGATTGCCGGCACGGGAACCGCAGCCCCCCACTGGACAGTGGCCTGGCAGCACAAATGGCATCAGTTCAAGCGAGTGATATCGGGTTAGCCCCTGGAGACTGAAGGCCATCCGGAAGCTGCTTATTGGCCGAAGGAAATGACCCGGCTGAGGAAAACATAGTCCGCCTCGGTGGCCATCAGTCCGACGAGTACCAGCAAACACAAAGGTGGCACCAGTATGGCGTAGACCATGGCCAACCGTTCCCAGGCCATATGCATGAAGATGGAGACAATCAAACCTGCCTTCAACAACATGAAAGTAATAATCAGGGACCACCTGAGGTAGCCTTGGAAGTGAAAATAGTCGACAAGATACGACATCGTACTGAGGACGAATAACAGCCCCCAGATTTTGAGATACAAACTAATCGGATGTTGTTGACCCTGAGCATGTGCCATCACCCGTGCTCCTCTACCATAAATAGAAGAAAGCAAAAATAAACACCCACACCAGATCCACGAAGTGCCAGTAAAGCCCGGCTATCTCGACGTTCTGATAGTTCCCGGAGCGCTCATAATCTCCCCGCATTACTTTCATTGCCACAATGCTGAGGTAGATGGCGCCGATTGACACATGCAGCCCGTGAAAACCGGTAATCATGAAAAAACTCGCACCAAATTGCGCCGCCCCCATAGGGTTCCCCCAGGGACGCACCCCTTCTGCGATGAGCTTGCTCCATTCGAATGCCTGCATGCCGACGAAGGTCACACCCAAGGCAGCGGTCGCCAGCATAAGGGCTGTGGTTTTCGCACGATCATGGCGATAGGCGAAATTGACTGCCATGGCCATGGTGCCGCTGCTGCTGATCAGCACAAAGGTCATGATGGCGATCAGAATAAGCGGGATTTCTCTACCGCCGATCGTCAATGCGAACACTTCACTGGGGTTCGGCCAGGCGGTGGTGATGGTCATGCGTACCGACATGTAGCCGGTTAAAAAACAGGTGAATATAAACGTATCGCTGAGCAGGAATATCCACATCATCGCCTTGCCCCAGGGGACCTGCTTGAAAGCCTCCTTATCCGAGGACCAGTCGCTGGCGATGCCCTGCCATCCTGCTGCTGGCGGCAAGCTGGGGGGATTGGATGAACTGGACTCGCCTGGGGCGGGTGAATGCGATGCCATGGCTTTTCACCTCAGGCCGCAGAATCTGGCGATGGCTTCATAGGTTTGCGGCGTGCTGGTCAGCAGAGCGAATAGCACGAACCAAAGACCCAGTAAGTAATGCCAATAGATGGCGCACAGCTCCACGCTAGCGCTGAGTTGAGGCAGCGGCACATGACGCAGGAATTTGGCGACGGTTCTGCCCCAGGCGATCAACCCGCCCAGCAGGTGGAGCCCATGCACACCGGTCAACAGGTAGAAGAAGCTGTTGGCCGGATTGCTGGCGACAAAGTAGCCCCAGGCGACAAACTGCTGCCAGACCCAGAATTGCCCCACCAGAAAGGCAATTGCAAATACGCCCCCCAATACAAAGCCAATGACCGTTGCGTCCAGTCGAGCCTGTCGCGCGGCCATGCGTGACCACTGCAGTGCGATGCAACTGAATGCCAGAAAAGCCGAATTCACCCACAGCGGCCATGGATTGGCTAACGGCGCCAAGGGCTCTGTCAGGGGTAGCCAGTCGGTCATTTGTGAACGGGCGATAAAGGCGAGCAAGAAGAGAAAGAATAACGAACTCACCACGACCAGAAATAAGCGCAGGCCTATTCTTGCGGTTTGGTTTCGGTCGGCACCCTCGCCGGCCTGAATACCCTCCGGATCGCGATTCCAGCTGCCGCCGGGGTCAGCGCCGTCGGCGTTTCTCAATAGCAACCGGCTCATGTTTTAACGTCCGCTATCTTGGTTCCGACACTCAGTTGCCGCATCTGCTCCAGCTCCTCGGCGGAGACTGTTTGCGGAACGAAATCCTGTTCTATCCCCGGCACACTGTAGTCATAGGCCCAGCGATGCACGACCGGCAGCTTCGCTCCCCAGTTACCGTGTATCGGCGGGGTGTTCGGTGTTTGCCATTCCAGACTGGCCGCGCCCCAGGGATTACTGCCTGCGGGTTTGCCCTTAAATGCACTCCAGGCCAGGTTGAACAGGAACAGCAACTGGGAAACGCCGACGGTCAATGCGACCACCGTAATGAAAGCATTCAACTCTTGCGCCGACTGCGGGATGAACGCGTAGTTTTCATAGGCGTAGTAACGGCGTGGCATGCCCTGGAAACCCAGGTAGTGCATGGGGAAGAAGATGGCGTAGGTGCCCAGAAAGGTAATCCAGAAATGCAACTTGCCCAGGGTGTCGTTCAACATGCGCCCGGTGACTTTCGGGAACCAATGATAAATGCCACCGAACACCACCAGTACCGGTGCAACCCCCATGACCATATGAAAATGGGCTACAACGAAATAGGTGTCCGAGAGCGGGATATCAACGATCACATTGCCCAGAAACAAGCCGGTCAGACCGCCGACCAGGAAAGTGACGATAAAGGCCAGGGCAAACAGCATCGGCACAGTCAGATGAATGTCGCCGCGCCACAGGGTCAGCACCCAGTTGTAGACTTTCAGTGCGGTCGGCACCGCGATGATCAAGGTGGTGGTCGCGAAGAAAAAGCCAAAGTACGGGTTCATTCCGCTGACATACATATGGTGCGCCCAGACCACAAAGCTGAGTACGCCAATCGCAATAATGGCCCACACCATCATTCGGTAGCCGAAGATATTTTTACGCGCATGCGTGCTGATCAAGTCGGACACCAGACCAAACGCAGGGAGAGCAACGATGTAGACCTCCGGGTGGCCGAAGAACCAGAACAGGTGCTGGAATAATATCGGGCTACCGCCCTGGTGATCGAGCGACTGCCCCAACGAGACCATCGCCGGCATAAAGAAGCTGGTGCCCAACAGCTTGTCAAACAGCATCATGACTGCACTGACAAATAACGCCGGGAAGGCCAGCAAGGCCATGATCGAGGCCATGAAGATTCCCCATACGGAGAGCGGCATGCGAAACAATGTCATGCCGTGCGTGCGCGCCTGCAACACCGTGGTGACGTAGTTCAACCCGCCCATGGTGGCTGCGACAATAAAAATCGCCAGTGAGACAAGCATCAGGATGATGCCCCACTCGACCCCTGGTGTCCCCTGAGAAATGGACTGTGGCGGATAGAGCGTCCAGCCCGCACCGGTGGGACCGCCGGGGACAAAGAAACTGGAGAGCAGCACGAGTACCGCTAGCAGGTAGAACCAGTAACTCAGCATGTTGACGTAGGGGAAGACCATGTCGCGGGCGCCCACCATCAGCGGGATCAAATAGTTGCCGAAGCCCCCCAAAAACAAGGCCGTCAGCAAATAAATGACCATGATCATGCCGTGCATGGTCATCGCCTGATAGTAAGTACTGGCGTCCATGAACGCCAAGCTGCCGGGGAAGCCTATCTGTATGCGCATCAAGTCGGACAACACCACGGCGATAAGACCCACGAACAGAGCCGTCAAGGAATATTGAATGGCTATGACCTTGTGGTCCTGACTCCAGATATATTTGGTCAGGAAGCTTTTGGGTTCGTGTAGTGCTTCTGTTTCGGCTTGCTCCGCATAGGCCATCACGTCATCCTCCTGTCGAAGTTTCGGTGCATTCCTGGTTGCTTTACGGCTACTTCCCTGGTTGCGCCTTGCTCGCATCAGCGTCGGCATTCGCTTTGGATTTGATAAAAGCGATCAGTGCGTTCAGGTCCTTGTCGCTCGGAGTAAAGGCCGGCATGACGGCCGCGTAGCCCTTGACGATTTTGGCACCGGGATTAAGAACCGAATCTTTTATATAGTCCTCATCGACCTTTATGCTCGTACCGTCGGCAAGGGTTTCTGCCTTGCCATACAGGCCCTGCCAGCTGGGGCCAACACCCTTGCTGCCATCGACACTGTGGCAGGCCAGACAGCCGAGCGACTGAGCCAACTTCTGTCCCTGTGCCGCCAAGTCGCCACCTGGGCTCGACGCTTCGCCGGGAGTAGGTTCTTTGTCTTGCTGCCCGGCACCGAGTGATTTGATCAGGGCGACGAGCGCACCCAGTTCATCGTCATTGAGAGTATAGGTCACCATGACCGGCGGGTAGCCTTGTACCAGTCGGGCCTTCGGATCGAGGATCGACTCTTTTACGTAGGCCTCATCGACGAGCACGCTGGTGCCATCGGCAAGCTGTTCAGTGCGGCCGTACAGGCCCTTCCATCCCGGGCCGAGACTGGCACTGCCATCCTGGCTATGGCAGGCACTGCAGCCGAGTTTTTCGACCAACTGGCGACCTTTTTCCAGCACGCTGTCCCGACTGGGTTTGGCAGCTGTCGTTAATGTTTGCGCAAAAGTTGGTTGGCTGTTCAGCCATTGATCGAAGGCATCCTGTTCTTCTACGATCATATGGCCGCGCATATTGTAATGACCTACGCCACAATATTCAGCGCAAAGGACTTCATATTTCCCCGTTTTAGTCGGTGTAAACCAGAAGTACGACACCATCCCTGGCACCATGTCCATCTTGCTGCGCATTTGTGGGACATAGAAATCGTGCAGCACATCTTTAGAGCGCAGTAAAACTTTTACCGGCTTATCGAGCGGAAGGCGAACGTCATTGTTTATTATAAGTACATCGTCCTGCCCAAGAGGATCCTTGGGGTCGAGGCCGAAGGGATTGGTGGAATCAACAAACTTAATATCCGATTTGCCCAGCTTCCCGTCCTGGCCGGGAAAACGAAAGGCCCATTGCCACTGCTGGGCAACCACTTCAAGTTCATAAGCATTTTTCGGCACCCGGATAAAGTCACTGTAAACAACCAGGCCTGGCGCCAACATCGCGGCAATCGCTACCGAGGTCACGATAATCAACCATGTTTCCAACTTTTTATTTTCTGGCTGGTAGGCCGCCCTGGCACCTTCCTTGTGACGGAAACGTATCACGGCCACCGCCATGAATAGGGTGACGGCGACGAAAAATATTCCGCTAATGATCAGGGTGATGAACAGGGTGGTGTCTATTGACCCCCAGTTGGACGCTGCCGGTGTCGCATGCCAAGGCGCTAATATATGGAACAGCACTGATGCAATAACGATTAGTACAAGAATAATTGCCATTGCCATTTTGCTTTCATCCTATTCCTGTTACTCATCGGCATGCATAAGCATCGCCACAGAACAACATCGTCAAATCCGTACTAATCTGACGCCAAAACAGGCTAGACAAATACCACCTATCTTTGTGGCAAAGTCCGCAGGAAGTATAGTTCATGGCCGGAACAAGCGCTTTTTGCTGAAAAGCCTTATTGCCTGGATATTCCAACTTCAGCATCAACTTGATCACTTAAAACCTATTCGCTATATATAACTGTAACTCTTCAGCAACACATTTCGCCTGAACGACAGTCGAGTAAGCGGGGCCCGGTTGCCAGCTATAATTAGGTCTGATTACGGAAGGCAAAAATCGGCAAGCGCCCGCAAAAGTCTTTGCCTATGCATAGCGGTCAGACAAGTGACGGCCAAGAGCTACAGCGTCCAGCCGTCCACAACGGAGATTTCGTCATGAGTGCCTTGACGATCGAAGGCTGGTGCAAAGTCAACGGAGAACAAAAGTCGACCCCTGTGGGTGAAATCCATTTTTACGTCGATGGCCCCCTCCATCGGGGTCTGGAGCAAGCTGAAGAACGCCTGCAGAAGACCCATGAGCGTGAAGCCATGGTCGATGTCGACATGGACACTCTGGAGTTGAACTTGCCGGAGGGATACGGCCCTTTGTCCGACTGCCAAATGCGCGTCTATATACACAACGAACGCGGTCAGTTCCATCTGGTCGGGCATCGAGCGAGTGATGGAAGCTTGATCTATAGCAACGCGGTTTTGATTGATCAGCTGATTGACGCCTAGCTACGACGGAATTCTCGGCCATTGGTACGCGAAAGGGACAGACGAAAAGAGCGGAATCTGTCCCTTTTTCATTAATTCATCAGCGCGTCGCAACAATAAACAACCGTGGGAACGGCAGCAGCACTGAACCATCGGTCAACTGCGGATAGGCCAGCTCGATCGCGGCCTGATACTGCTTGAGATACTGCGCCCGCTCCGCCTCATCCAGCGGATCAAGAAACGGTCGCAATCCGCTGCCCTTGAACCACTCGACCACACCAGACGCGCCGCCAGCAAGTGGATGATGGTAAGTCGTGCGCCACACATCGACACGGGAACAGTGGGCTCGCAGCATCGAGTAATAACCACTGGCATCTGCCATCTCCGTCCGCTGCCCGGCGGCGCCCGCCAGCTTGCCAACCCATGGACCATCGGCTGCAACTTCGCGCATCAAGCGATGCGAAGGTTCGTTGAGATTGTCCGGCATCTGGATCGCCAGGCTGCCACCTGGGGCCAGCTTGCTCGCCAGTGCAGGCAGCAACTTCGCGTGATCAGGTAACCACTGCAACACCGCGTTGGCGAAAATCACATCGAACGGGCCGTTTTCGTTCCAGGTATCAATATCAGCCGTATCGAATTGCACCTGCGGCAAGCGCTTGCGGGCGGCGGCGATCATATCGGTCGAACTGTCCAAGCCACGCACCGCGGCATTGGCGAAGCGCTCAACCAGCAACTCGGTTGAATTGCCGGGGCCGCAACCGATGTCGATTGCCGAGCGTGCGTCCACAGCAGGGATCGCGGCCAGCAGGTCACGGGCGGGACGTGTGCGTTCATCTTCAAAAGCGACGTATTGTTTGGCGGACCAACTCATTGCGTTCTCCTGTCGGTGCGTTGTCATGGGCAGGGCAGATAACAGTTCGCTACGATACGCCGACCGATGTGCTCTGCCCTATCCGACCTATGGCGAAAGATGTCAGTTGACCCAACCCCCTCGTTGCCAATACCAGCCATTATTACGCTGCTCCCAGTGGGGATGCACATAACGATAGCCCGGTCGTTCCGGCACCCAGTGGCCATGAACAGCGACATAACGCCCACCTTCCCAACGCCAGTATCCTCGGGACCAGACGTACCCCGGACGCGCCACAGGCTCTACTTCGATTACGCGTTCCGGTGGCGGCTGCGGTGCAATGACTTCAACGTACTCATGCTGCACCGGACGCCGCTCATGAACGACCCGCTCCTGCACACAGCCGGACGCTGCGAACATCACCGCCAATAACGCCATATAACGTAACCACATGCTGCCTCCTCAGGCTTGACCGCCGCATTGAGTGAATCAGCAAAAATCCCCCCTTTTCCAGCCACGCTCCTGCTTGGCTAATTGATCTTGTAGCAGGTCGTATCTGTCTATTACCTGAACTTGTATGACTTGGCACCGACATAACAACGAGAATTTGAATGAGCATTTTTTATCGCAAAATCTTCTGAAGTCATAACCAAACCGACCGTTCGTCGAACTAGAAGCCAAGCAATTTTGACAGCCTAAAATTCACATCTATAGTCCAATCGCGGCCCGTCGGAAGGAACCCGAACCCGTTAGTTTGCACGCAAGGAGCAAGGCCAGCTCATGCCCGTGACAGGTGGGTTCCGCCCGTAGTGTGTTCGCAACGGCCGTAAGGCAAGCAAGCGTTGTTTTGCCTGGAAGATGCCAGGCATTCACTATGAACAAGGAGCTTTACTATGTCTCGAGTCACGGATGTACTTGTTTCAATCGACACTGAAACCATTCTGAAAAACTACCCGAACATCAGCAAAAACCCTGCCTCGCCGACGTTAATCGACGTCAATCATGTGTACATGGTGACCAATCAGAACAACGTGGTCAGCGGCCAGGCCGGTGGCGAACTCAACTTGAAAGCCCAGGTAGGCGACTTGATTCGCTGGCGTGAAACCAGTCTGTCGCAGAGCTTCGAGACTGCAGTGATTTTCTACAAGTTCATCGGCAATGTCGGCAACGACTTGATCTCCACACCCACGCCCCGCAAGGCTACAGCGTGCGTTGCCGTTCCCAACACCAGCAACCCGTCGGTGCCTAGCTGCCAGAAAGTCGACAACCATTACTGGTCTTCAGAAACACTTTCATGCGGCAGTGTGACCTACCACTTCCACTTCCTGATCGTTGATCGCGACTGCAAGATCGTAGGCTGCTGCTCGTGGGATCCGTTCATTACCATCCGTAACTGACGATGACCAGGCCCCTTGGAGACAAGGGGCCTGCCGAGTTCGTTGCCGCTTCGGCCGGGACGGGATGTCTTGCTTGAGCCGATGCGGCTGCCGTCTTGAATCAACATCATGAAAGGAATCCATGATGACTTCTGAACCGATTGCCTCCCCCTCGATGAGTATCGCGCCAGCCAATAATGTGCTGCTGATCGTCGATGTCGAATCACTGCTTTCACGCTATCCGCAACCCAGTCTTGAGCCGAAAAATCCGACCGGGATTGAGGAAGGCTTCATCTTTTCCATCAGCGGTACAAATCTCACACAAAGTACAATTAATGACAGCCCAATGACGCTTGCCGCAAATAACGGAAAGAACTTTCAAATCCGTGGCAGGACCGTCAGCTTGCTCGCCGAACACAGCGTGGTGTTCTACGAGATGTCTGTCGGTGATGCCGGGGTACTTTCACCGCCTGAACTGGTGGTCCACGCAAACCTGACAGTCCCCGCACCCGATCCCGAAAACCCGACCCAACCGGGCAGCCACACGGCCGATGATCATTATTGGCACTGTACGCAATTGGCGGCTGGGGTAGCGGCGTGCGAACTGAAATTCATGCTGATCAATAAAAGCTGCGAGGCATTGGGGTACTTCAGTTGGACGGTGGACGTGAAGTTGGCGGAGTGAACAGAAATCCAAAAAAACCGGCCTCAAGGGCCGGTTTCTTCTGCCAATCGATCATCGTGGTTAGTCGTAATATCCAACAGTCTTCTTCAAGTGATCTGAGTATTCGTAGATATCGTCTATCGAGTTTATTGCGTGCCGGGTTTCATTTTTCTCTTCGTCAAATATGCCGATGTATTTTTGTGAACGATTGAAGTGCAGACGACAGATCGGTTTGCGGTTGTTGTCGTCGAGCAGAATGCCGAAGTAGCTCTGGGTGTCGCGCTGAACAATCCGCTTCGCATCGACAACAGACCGAACGACGGCACGGACGATGTGATACCCCTCCAGTTCTTCCAGCGTTGTCAGAACCTTGTCCTCTGACTCGTCTCGCAAATCCGGCTGCTCAGCACCACTGGAAGAAGCCGGCAAAGAGGCTAACGCGGGTTGAATAGCACCGCTCATGGCCGACTTGAGCCTGTCGTTGATTTGGTCGTTGAGAAACTGCACCACGGCCTTTCTCGTTAGCTCATAGAACTGTTCACGGACCTTCTGAGTAATCACCCCGTCGTATACACGCGACGCGAACACCTTCACAAAGTCGTCATCAGGCTTGCTGACCTGCGAAGCAATGACCTTTTTGATTTGGCTGACGTACTTCAGCTCACCTGCGGCGCTAATGATCGAATCCACATCGAAGGCTGACTTGGTGAGCTTGACCAATTCGGGGACGGAATACTCGTCGATATCCAGAAGGTCGAGTTCAAGAAATGGCTTCTCATCCATCTTGTTGGGTGCATCCAGGTCGGTGAAAAACTTGTAGACCTGACCGTTGGTAAGGATAGAGATTCGGGCGCTGGTGACGTGGAAGTAGCGAAACAACTGGGAGGCGTGATTTATGTGCAACGGCTCGCCTATTTTTTTGCACTCGATGAGGATTTGAACCTCCCCCCCCTTCATGATTGCGTAATCAATTTTTTCTCCCTTTTTCGTTCCAATGTCGCAAACGAATTCGGGGGTCACTTCGGTCGGATCGAAGACATCGTAGCCCAGCACCGTGCTGATAAATGGCATGACAAACGCGTTCTTGGTCGCTTCTTCCGTCTTAATGGCAGCGCCTTGCAAACGAACTTTGGCGGCTAAGCTTGCTAACTTTTCGAAGAATTCCATGAGTGGCCTCTTACCTGGTTTCGATCCGTGAGATTGCATGCTGGCAAATTGACTGCCATTGATACTAGTCACAAACCCGCACAAAGAAAGATTCCAGCCAAGAATTGAGAACCGCCTAGATTTCTTCTACCCAGCTCTCGTTCAATCTGTCTTTGACATCACCAAGATCGCAGCCTTCGGCAGCTCCTACGCCGACCATATTCCAATGTAAAAGGTATCAAGCTCAGAAAACCGTTTTTTCAGCGGGCACAGATAAGTAATTAGAATTTCCAACACGCCGTCGCTGTCTGAAAATCAGGCGCATCCCTATAAGGAACACGGCTATGAAATTCGCAAAAGTCGCTCAGAAACTTGCCCTGTGGGCGGGCAGCCCCAAGACGTTCATGGGGGCGATCATTCTGATTTTTCTGTGGGGTCTGAGTGGGCCGATTTTTCACTTCAACGACACTTGGCAACTGATCATCAATACGTCGACCACCATCATCACCTTCCTGATGGTGTTCCTGATCCAGAACACCCAGAACCGCGATACGGATATTTTGCATTTGAAGGTCGATGAGTTGCTGCGGGTGACGAAGGAGGCGCAGAACGCGATGCTGGGGCTTGAGGCGCTGGACCTCAAGCAGTTGGAAGCGCTGAGAAAGCAGTATCGGCAACTTGGCGAGGGCCAAACGATTTCCCTGGACGGGACCGTCGTCCAGGAAAAAGGTAAGCAGGATTTGAATGAATGCTGATCGGGATCATCGCGGGTGGCCCGAGGTCACCCGCGTACTTCGTGGGTTAGCGACTGGCTTGCAGCGCCTTGGCCATTTGCAGATGGCTCTGCAATTTTGGCAGGGTTTCTTCGGCGAAGGCTTTGATTTCAGGCACGTCGGTGGTCTGCGCTGCCTGTTGAAGCTGTTCGATGGCTTCCTGGGTGGTTTTCACCTGACTGGCCGCGTAGGCCTGGTCGAAGCTGGCGCCGTCCTGCACTTGCGGCATCAAGGCTTTGGCTTTATCGACTACCTCTTCGCGCGGGGCCACCGGCAAATCCAGCTGCTTGGCGATTTTCGCCAGATGCTGATTGGCGGTGGTGCGGTCGTTGATGACGACGATGGTGTAGTCCTTGACCTCTTTGGATTCGGTTTTCTGGTGCGCCAGGCGGCTGGCTTCGATATCGGCCATGCCTTTGGCCGATGCATCGTTAATGAATTCGGCGGGGGACTGGGCAAAGGCACTGCAGGCAAACAGGCCCAGTAACGTAGCAAAACTGGCATTGCGTAATCGGGTGGCCATCCGGCTCATGGTCGCGCCCTCCTCCTAAAAAATTCAAACGGGAGCTTACGCTCCCGCCTCTCAATCAAAACTACCTTCACCGCTACTTCGATTTCTGACCACCTTTGCGGCCCATATCGGGTTTCGCAGGGTCTTTATCGACGGTCGTGGTGGTAGTTTTCCCACCTTTGCGACCCGCTTCAGACGCCTTCGTTCGATCGTTGGCGAAGTTTCCCGAGTTCGAGTTTCTTGAATTAGGCATGATTCTCTACCTCTTGGTGATGATCGCGGCGAGCAGGAGCCCGCATAGAATCAGAATTTCGATCACCGCAAAGGTTTAGAAAAGTTGAAATCGCCGCGACGAACGGTGGCAGATTTTTCAGGTCCCGAGGCGTTGATGATGTTGGCGCTTGACGGCGTACATGGCCTCATCGGCATGCCGGAACAACTGCTTTTCTTCAGTGCCGTCGTCGGGGTATCGCGCAACGCCGATACTCGTCTGGATGATCAGGCTGTGGCCGTCCAGACGCAGGGGCTGAGCCAAAACCTGTCGGATTTTTCCCGCTACGCTGTCGGCGTCTTCCGAAGCGTGGATGCTGTGCAACAACACTACAAACTCATCACCGCCGATGCGCGCCACCGTGTCGGTTTCTCGCACGCAGCCTTTGAGACGATTGGCGACAGCCTGCAGCAGCATGTCGCCGACCGCATGACCGTGGGTGTCGTTGACTTGCTTGAAGCGGTCGAGGTCGACGTACAGCAGTGCCATTCGGCCGGAGTCCGCCCGCGCCAGCGTCAGAGAATCTTTAAACCGGTCACGGAGTAACTCTCGGTTGGGCAGCTGAGTCAGTTGGTCGTACTGGGCCATGCGCTGCAGTCTGGCATGCAATTGCTTGCGCTCAATCGCTGTGGCGACCTGGGCGCAAACGTATTGCAGCAGTTCCTTGTCCTGCTCGGTGTAGCGCTCACCACCGGGCACGCTTTTAACAATCAGCGCACCGATGGTGCCGTTTTGTGAACTCAACGGCACACCCAGCCAGCAAGGTGAATGCCGGCCCGCGACCAGCGCCTCAAACCCCGCCGGTGGATTGTCCTGATCCGGGGTCAGCAGAATCGGCTGGCCGCTGCGAATCACCTCGGCGCAGAGACGTCCGGTGATCGTTCCGGGCTGCTCGGGTTGCTGCTCATGGTCGTTGACGTGATAGGGGAAATTCAGCTGTGCACAGTGTTCGTCATACAACGCCACGGAGAAATTCAGCGCCGGCAGCCATTCACCGATGATCAAATGGACGCGTTTGAACAGCGCCAGTAAATCTTCCGCCGCGTGGGCGGCTTCGGAAATCGCATACAACGCCGCTTGCCGGGATTCGGCCTGCTTGCGTTCAGTGATGTCGCGCGCCACGGCGATTCGCAGTTGGTCGACCTCCGACCAGCGCGCCGACCAGAGAATGTGCACCACTCGGCCATCTTTGCGCAGGTAGCGGTTTTCGAAATTGAGCTTGGGGTCGCCGCCCATGATCTCCTGCGCGGCATCGAGGGTGCGCTGACGATCGGCGGGGTGCACCAGATCGATCATCGACTGGCCGATCAGCTCTTCGGGGGTATAACCGAAAATACGCTCGCAGGCCGCGCTGACAAATACGAAGCGACCTTGTTTGTCGACCGCACAGACGGCGTCCAGCAAGAGATCGATGAAGCTCGCCAACGGCGCGGAATTTCTGGTTGCCATAGTGCGGTGAGCGTGCCCGGCCAATGCAGCAATAAAGAATCTTCCCTGCCCCATCAGTACAACTGACGCCTCCTTGCAATCAGCCTCACGCCTTGTTCGTCACCAGCCCCGGTAATGCATGCGCCAGGGCATTGATGGCGAATCCGATAAACATCACCCCACACAGCCGGGTAATCGCCAGTTCATGGCGTTGATACAAGGTACGGACCTGTCGCGCACCAACGATCCCGATGAGGATAGCGTAGGCCAAAAGGCCACCGACGAAGCTCAGGACAATCAGCCACGGCAGCATCGACCAGTGCAGCAATTCGGCACGGCTGGACAGCAGCGCCGTAAAAGTCGCTACCGCCACCGGGTAAGCCTTCGGATTGGTCAGGCCAAACAGAATGCCGTGCCAGAACGGCTGCCGCGCCGGGCCTTGAGGGGCTTCGTCACTGCTGCGACGAGCGCGAACCGCGCGCAGACCGAGCCAGAACAGGTACAGCCCACTGAGTACTCCCAGCACATCGAATGCGGTACTGCCGATTTCCCGCGCACCGACAATCGCGATCAACGCAGTGCTGCACCAGACCACATCCCCCAGCAAATGCCCGCAGAGAAACCCCGCCCCGGCCCTCCGACCACGCGCCGCACCAATGCCAAACACCGCCAACACACCCGGCCCCGGCGTGATGCCGTAGATAAAGCCAGAGGCGAGAACAGCCATTAGCAGCGATGGGGTCATCGGAAAGTCCTTTTGAACTACTTGGTGAATGGGCGCAAGTCTATCTCAGGTCCACGCGCATCGACTTACTGATCGTCGAAGAACTTCATTCCCGCATAGGGTCGCCCACGACAGGCTGCCAGCCGTGACGCCAGGTCACCGACATGGGCTTCAAGCTTGTGGCCGTCCGGGTCGAGGAAATAGAAGGAGGCGCCTTCACTGCGATTGTCGCGCCATTCCTGCACGTTGACGGATTGCAGGCGTTCGACGAACAACGGGAAATCCGATGCGCTGATGCCGAAGGCGTAATGTGTGTAGTCGGCGGCGGGTTCGGATTTGCGCAGTGGATCAAAGGAAAGGCACACCCACAGACCCGGCAGCGAGAGATAAGCGCCGGTGTCCCACGTGGCTTCAAGCTGAAGTTGCAGCAGATCGTGATAGAACGCCACGCTGCAGTTCAAGTCGGTGACGGCGAGGGTCAGGTGGTTGAGGCCAGTGAGCAATTTTTTTACCTCAATCGTTAATTGATGAGCCAGTGGTTTGGTAGCCACGCACTATCCCCTCCCCAATCCGCCCATTCAACCAGTTCAAAGCCTGATCCCCACCCCGCCGCTTGTGCCAAACCAACACAAACGTAAACGACGGAATGTGAAACGGCGGCGGGACCACGATCAACGACTGCTCATCGATGTTCAGCAACCCTCGGGAAGCAACAGTAAGAATCAGATCAGTGCCACTGATGAATTCCGGGGCGACGCTCCAGTGCGGCAGGCTGATTGCCACGCGACGGCGTTCTCGCAGGGCTGTCAGGGCCCGTTCGATTTCCGGGGTGCCGCTGCCGCGCATTTCCAGCAGAACATGGGGTCGGGCAAGGTAGGTCGGCAAGTCGAGCACGCCATCGGCGGGCAGGCTGTTGCGGTCTGCCAGACAGGCATAGTGCTCTTCGAACAGCGGGGTGCTGCGCAACTCGTTCGGCAACTCTGGAAAGACGCCTACCGCTACGTCAATGTCGCCGTTGAGCACCCCCTCGAGCATGCCTTCGCGGCTGGCATGGCTGATTTGCAGATCGATGCCCGGCGCTTCCCGGCGCAAGGTCCGTATCAACCCCGGCAGGACGATTGCAGCGCCATAGTCGGACATCGCCAGTCGAAACGTGCGCTTGGCGGTGGCCGGATCGAAGGTATTCGGTGCCAGCAGCGATTGCACTTGAGCCAGGGCTTCGGCCAATGGAGCCATCAACTCCAGGGCTCGCGGGGTTGGCACGAGGCTGGCGCCCGCCCGCACCAGCAAAGGATCGCCAAGCAGATCACGCAACCGTGCCAACGCATGACTGACGGCCGGCTGACTCAGGTGCAAGCGCTCGGCGGCACGGGTCACGTGTTGTTCGCTGAGCAAGGCGTCGAGGGTCACCAGCAAATTGAGGTCGACGCGCCGAAGATCATTCATCTGATGCATGTTCTGGATAGCTATTTGGAATTTAAATCTGCGCGACGAATACTTTAGAGTCCAGCAAAACCTGTTGGAGAATCTTCATGAGTACGTTGCATTGGGCCGGGCTGTTGCTGCTGGCCGTGATAGCCGGAGCGGTGGTGCCTTTTCAAAGCGCGATCAACGCCAACCTCGGTCGCGGCCTGGGTCATCCGTTGTGGGCAACCCTCGCGTCGTTGTTGGTGAGTATTGTGGTGTTGTTGCCGGTTATGTTGGCGCTGCGATTGCCGTTGCCGTCGCTGGGGTTCATCAGCAAGGCACCGTTATGGATGTGGGCCGGTGGCGCGTTTGGGGTGTGCTTTATTTCATTGGCGCTGATGCTGTTGCCCAAACTCGGGGCCTCGGGGTTTATTGCTTTGGCGCTGGCGGGACAGGTGGTGGCGTCGCTAGTGCTGGATCACTTCGGGTGGTTTGGGTTGGTGGAGCGGCAGATGACCGTGTCGCGGGGGGTTGGCGCTTTGTTGCTAGTGGCGGGAGTGGTGTTGATTCAGTTCAGCGCTACACCGGCCAACGCGGTGATTGCAGCCTCTTGAAAATCAAAAGATCGCAGCCTCCGGCAGCTCCAGGGATGCGTGGTCCCAGGTAGGAGCTGCCGAAGGCTGCGATCTTTTAAAACTTGTCGAGCGTGCGCAGCTTCTGCGGCAGCCCCCACATCAGCAGCGCCACGGCGATCAGCGCACAGACGCCGATGACATACAGTGCCGGCGTGGTACTGCCGGTCAGGTCTTTGATCCGCCCTACCATCACCGGGCTGACAATGCCGCCGAACTGGCCAAGGGTGTTGATCACCGCAATCCCGCCAGCAGCCCCTGCACCAGCACCGGCCAGCAGTTTCGGCGGCAGGGTCCAGAAGCTTGGGATAGACGCGATGATCCCGGCACCGAGCAAGCCCAGCGCGACAATCAGGAAGGTCGTGTGGTTAGCGAAAATCCCCGCACAGAAGAACCCCACCGCGCCCACCGCGACCAAACCTGCGACAAACTTGCGCCGCTCACCGGTCGCGTCGGACAACCGCCCGATCACCACCATGCAGATGGCGCCGCAGATGTAAGGGATGGCGGTCAGCAAACCAATCATCACCGGGCTTTCGGTGCCGGCACTGCGGATCAGTTGCGGGGCCCAGAAGTTCAAGCCGTAGGACGCCACCTGAATCAGGAAGTAGATCAGCCCGAGAGTCAGGAAACCCGGAATCCGCAGTGCGGCGAGCAACGAGCCACCGCTCTTGTGCGGTTCATGGTGCGCGATACGGCTGGCCAGCAGCGTTTTCTCGGATGGCGTCAGCCAATGGGCGTCTTCGATGCGGTCCTTGAGCAACGTCAGCACCAGCAAGCCGAGGCCAATGCAAGGCACGCCGCCCAGCAGAAACAGCCAGTGCCAGCCGCGCATATCCATAAAGCCGTCGAGGTGTTGCAACACCAGCCCGGAGAACGGTGCGCCGACCAGACCGGCAAACGCCGACGACAGAAACAACATCGACGTGATGCGCCCGCGATAGTGCTGCGGGAACCACAGCGTCAGGTAATACAGAACGCCAGGGGCAAAACCGGCCTCCATCGCGCCAATCACAAAGCGCAGCGCGTAGAACTGCCATTCGCTATTGACGAAGACCATGGCCGCGGTGGCGAGGCCCCAGGACATCATGATCCGGGCGATCCAGCGCCGGGCGCCGACCTTGTAGAGCATCATGTTGCTCGGCACTTCGAAGATCACGTAACCAACCACGAACAGCCCGGCGCCGAGGCCGTAAGCGGTGTCGCTCAGGCTCAGGTCAGTCTGCAGCTGGAACTTGGCGAAGCTGATGTTGATACGGTCGAAAAACGCGAACAGGTAGCAGACCATGATCAACGGCATCAGACGCCAGGCGACTTTGCTGACCAGGGCTTTTTCTTCGTCGTGGCTAACGGACGGGCTCGCGCCCGCCTCCAGTACATTAAGGCTCATGATGGTTCTCCAGGCGGACTGCCCGTGGGTGTCCGATTGTTTTTGTTGTCTGGTTGAGAGGCTGGAAAAGCTTTTACTGTGGGAGCGAGCCTGCTCGCGAAGGCGGTGTGTCAGTCACCGACAATGCTGAATGCCAGACCGCTTTCGCGAGCAGGCTCGCTCCCACAGGGGTTCTTCGGTGTGGTCAGGAAGGGCTTGGATGCAGATCGCAATTGCGTCCGGCCTTGGCCAGTTGACCGGGTACTTCGTGGCCCAGCAGCGCGGGTAATCCTCGCGACAATTGCAGCAGCAGCGGCAGATCGATGCCGGTGTGAATGCCGATCTCATCGCACAGGTTGACCAAATCTTCGGTGCAAATATTGCCCGAGGCACCTGGCGCGAACGGGCAACCGCCGAGCCCGCCCAGTGCCGCGTCGAAGCGTCGGGCACCGGCCTCATAGGCGGCCAGTACGTTGCATAAACCGAGGCCGCGAGTGTTATGGAAATGCAGGGTCAAATCAGCGGGCGAAACCCGCTGCAAGACCCGCCGCACCAGACGATCAACCTGCCGCGGATTGGCCATGCCGGTGGTGTCGGCCAGGGTAATGCCCTGGATCCCGAGTTCCTGATAAGCCTCGACGATTTGCAGCACGCAATCCTCGTCGATCTTGCCTTCGAACGGGCAGCCGAAGGTGGTGGCGATGCTGGCGTTGAGTCGCACCTTCGTCCCGTGAACGAATTGCACGATCTCGCCAAACGCGGCCAATGAGGCTTCGCAACGCATGCGCATGTTGGCCAGGTTGTGGGTCTGACTGGCGGACATCACCAGATTCAACTCGTCGGCCCCCGTCGCCAGCGCCCGTTGCGCGCCTTTCAGGTTGGGGATCAACGCGACGTAAATCACCCCCGGTTGCCGGGTGATGCCCTTGAACACCAGCTCACCATCGCGCAGCGCCGGAATCGCCTTGGGGGAAACGAACGAGCCTGCTTCGATGCGGCTGAAACCGGCCAGCGACAGCTGATCGATCAAGGCAATCTTGTCGACGGTTTCGACCCAGGTCGGCTCGATCTGCAAGCCGTCGCGGGGGGAGACTTCCTGAACAATCAGGGTCTCGGAAAAATCAGTGATCATTGCACCACCCCTTGAGCTTTCAGCCGTTCGATGTCCGAACCGGTAAGGCCCAGTCCCGCGAGAATGCCGTCGGTGTGCTGGCCCAATGTAGGGCCGGACCAGTTCACGCCACCGGGCGTCTCGGACATTTTCGGCACAATGCCGGGCATCTTCACCGTGGCGCCGCCGGGCAGGTCGGCGTTGAGCAACATGTCCCGCGCCTGATAGTGCGGATCGGCGACGATGTCGGCGACTGAATAGATGCGCCCGGCCGGGACTTCGGCAGCTTCCAGTGCCGACAACACATCGTCGATCGGCAGGCTGCTGGTCCAGTGAGTGATCGCCGCATCGAGCACGTTGCTCTTGGCGGCACGCCCGTCGTTATGGGCAAACTCCGGCGCATCGGCCAGATCACGGCGGCCGATGACGTCCATCAAGCGCTTGTAGATCGGGTCGCTGTTGCCGGCGATCACCACGTAGGCGCCATCGGCTGTCAGATAAGTGTTGGACGGCGCGATGCCCGGCAAGGCCCCGCCGCTGCGCTCACGAACATGGCCGAGCATGTCGTATTCCGGCACCAGGCTTTCCATGACGTTGAACACACTTTCAGCCAGCGACACATCGACCACTTGCCCACCGCCCTGCCCGGTCTTGACCCGCAGCAGCGACATCAAGGCACCGATCACCGCGTGCAACGAAGCCAGGGAATCGCCGAGGCTGACGCCCACCCGCGCTGGCGGTGAACCGGGGGTGCCGGTGGTGTAGCGGATCCCGCCCATGGCCTCGCCGATGGCGCCGAACCCCGGGCGATCACGGTACGGGCCGGTCTGGCCATAACCGGAAATACGCACCAGCGTCAGGTCAGGATTGAGGGCGTGCAACACGTCCCAGCCCAAGCCGAGTTTTTCCAGAGCGCCGGGACGCAGGTTTTCGATCAACACGTCGGCGCTGGTTGCCAGTTGCTTGACCAGTTCAATACCTTCGGGGGATTTCAGGTTCAGCGCCAGGGACTTCTTGTTTCGCGATTGCAGGTACCACCACAGCGACGTGCCTTCGTGCAGCTTGCGCCATTTGCGCAGCGGGTCGCCCTGACCCATGGCTTCGATCTTGATCACGTCGGCACCGAACTCGGCGAGCATGCGTGCGGCGAACGGCGCGGCGATCAGTGTGCCAATCTCGATCACTTTGATTGCACTCAAGGGGGCAGTCATCGCGGGGTACCTCATGTTGTTCTTGGAATATGAGCCAAGGCTAGAGGACCACGGGTGAAGGAATCCAACCTTCAGTTGGCAACGAGCGTTCGCGAAACGCGAACGCCTTGAAGATTACCGCGACCTTGAGTCCGCCATCGCGAGCAAGCTCGCTCCCACAAGGGATCAGCGCTGAATTCAAACTCACTGCAAGACCACTGTGGGAGCGAGCTTGCTCGCGATGGGGCCAGTCAATCCAATCGAGAATGATCAGACCTGCCCGCGCAACTGCTCGAACAACATCCGGCTCACCGGCGACAGCGCCGCTTCATCGCGCACCACCAGAACCAATGCGCGATCCGACCAGTCATCCATCAACGGCACCGCATGCAAGCCCAACGCCCGACCAAACAGCTCATAGGCTTTTTGCGGCAGGATGCCGATGCCCATGTTGGCCTGGACCATCCGGCACATGGCGTCGAAACCCGGGACATGAATCCGCAGCCGCAGCACTTTGCCGGCCTCGCGCGCGGCCGCGTGGGTACGCATATTGATCGAACTGGCGGAATGCAGACCGACGTAATCGCTGTCCAGCGTATCGGCGAAGGCCAGACTGGAACGACTCGCCAACGGATGATCGGGCAGCATCAACACCATCAGTTTGTCCTGTCGATAAAGCACGCTGTGCAGACCTTTGACGTCGCTGTCACTGGAGCAGATCCCAAGGTCCGCCACGCCATCCAGCACACCCTGAATCACCCCGCTGCTGGGGCGTTCTTCGAGGTCGGTCTTGACCTGAGGATGACGCTCGGAAAAGTCCCGCAGGTCTTCGGGCAGAAACTGAATGATCGCCGACAGGTTGGCGAGCATTCGCACATAGCCGCGGATACCGTGGCTGTGTTCGCCCAGTTCGAGCCCCATTTTCTCGACGTTGAACAGCATCTGCCGAGCATGGTGCAACAAGGTTTCCCCGGCCGGCGTCAGGGTCATGCCCTTGGCCTGGCGCACGAACAGGCTGATGCCCAGCGCTTCTTCCAACTCCATCAGCCGCTTGCTGGCCGCCGACACAGCGATGGCTTCACGCGCGGCGGCACGGGTCAGCGTGCCCTCCTCATGAACGGCGACAAACAGCTGGAGAGTGATCAGGTCGAGGCGGCGGATCAGGCTTTTTTGCAGCATGGAGGGCTCGATGACTTCTGTTCGGCTGAGTCGGCAGGATAGCCCGGTTTCCACGCGACTCGGCAAAGCATTTAGCCCACAACATCACGAGGCGTCGTCCTACACATAAATCTCTTGTAACACTCAGCCGTACCGGAAACAGCCGATTCAAAGCCTTCGCCGCGCTCTGTAAAGTCTGGAAACACACACGAATTGCAACAAACCCATGGATCGTTTCACTCAAGGAAAGTCATTTTCATATGGACCAGACAGCACAGGCGGCAAACCGCTACACCAACTACCGCAAGGTCATCGCGTTGGCCGATCACAATTGGGAGAGCGCTGAAGCCGGGAAAATTTCCGGGCTTAACATCGAAATCAAAAGTGCCAACCGGATGCTCGATCAGCACGGGCGCGCGTTTCATCATTTCTGCACGACCTCGTACCTGGGCCTGGATCACCATCCCGACATTCTCGATGGCGCCATGAATACACTGTGGGAAACCGGCACCCTTCGCGTCGCCAACTCAAAGAACCGCTGCAAGCTGGCCATTCTGGAACAGTACGAAACCGAACTGTCCGAGTTGTTCGGCGCCAGTTGCCTGAGCACCTTGTCGTGCAGTGCGGCGAGTGCCGGGATTCTGCCATTGCTGGCCAGCGGCGTGTTCACGGAAAACCGCCCTCCCGTGATGGTCTTTGACCGGTTGGCGCATGACTCGATGAGTCACCTCAAAGCCGCCTGTGCTGATGAAACCACGGTCGTGACTTGTCCTCATAACGACATGGATTTTCTCGAGAAGCAGTGCCAGCAACACCGCACTGTCGCCTATGTCGCGGACAGCGCCTACAGCATGGGAGGGGTCGCAGACATGGACAGTCTTTTGTACCTGAAGGACCGCTATGGGTTGTTTCTCTATCTGGACGATTCCCACGCGCTGTCCGCCGTCGGAACAATGGGCGCTGGCCTCGTGCGCCCCAGGATGCATGCCCTGGAGGATGACTGCCTGATCGTCGCCTCGCTGGCCAAGTCGTTTGGCGCCAGCGGTGGTCTGGTGATGCTGGGCAATGAACGGCAGAAGAAGCTCATTGCGCGCTACGGCGGCCCCAGCAATTGGTCGCAATGCCTGAACAGTGCAGCCATTGGCGCGGGCATAGCGTCCATCCAGCTTCATCGCACGCTGGAATTTGCCGCGTTGCAGGAAAAACTTCAGGTTAATATCCGGCTGTTCGACAGCCTCATACGCACCGACCAACACAACAGCAACATGGCGATTCGACTGGTCAACTGCGGCGAAGCAGCGCTGGCCAACAGCATCGCCATGGAACTGGCCAATCACGGCTTCTTCACCTCGGCCGTGTTTTTCCCGGTGGTCGCACAAGGCAAGGCAGCCATCAGAATCACCCTGCGCGCCGACATGGAACCGACGCTGATCCGCCACTTTTGTGAACTGATTACCGAGCTTTTACGCACTCAAGGCCGGGAAATCGGCTGTTGAACTGAAACCAGGGAAGATTCAATGAAGAGCAGCACCACCCTCCTCGTCACCTGCTGCACGGTTTTCCTCGCCCAATTAGGCATGAGCATTTATCTGCCGGCGCTGCCGGAGATTGCCCGGGATCTGTCCGCCGACGCCTCGCAGGTTTCCTGGGGGCTGGCGGTGTATCTGATCGGCATGGCGTTGCCGATGTTGTTCTGGGGCAGCCTTGGCCAGCGCATCGGTCGCAAACCGGTGCTGCTCGCCGCGCTGGGCATCTACGGGCTGGGCAATCTGGCCCTGCCCCTGAGCCAGTCGCTTGAGTCGTTCCTGGCGTTTCGACTGGTTCAGGGCATTGGCGCCAGCGGGATTTCGGTCATGGCGCGGGTACTGATCCGCGACAGTTTCCGCGGCGACCTGCTGGCCAAGGCGTTGTCCTGGATTTCGATTTCCTTTGTGGTGGCGCTGGGGATCGGCCAATACCTGGGGTCGATCATCCAGGTGGCGCTGGGCTGGCCGGCGATTTTCTACCTGTTGGGGGGTGTGAGTCTGATGGTGGGGCTGGTCGTGGCCCGGGTGACATTCCCGATGCTGGCCGAGGAGAATGCCCCGTCATCCGCCTGGCCGAGCTACTGGCGCATTTTACGTCATAGAGCCTTTCTGTTGCCGGCCCTCACCGGCGGCCTTGGGTACGGGGTGATTGTGGCGTTCAACACCGCTGCGCCGCTGATTCTGCAAGGACCGTTCAACTGGTCGGCCGTGGAATACGGGTTATTGGGCTGGCCCATCAGCGCGGCGTATTTTCTGGGGGCTTTGGCGGTCAATGGCTTTGTACTTCGCACCGGTCAACGCGGGTTGATAACGGCGGGTGTGGGGCTGGTGCTGGCTGGCAGCGCGGTAATGTTGCTGGGGAGTCTGGCGGGCACTTCAGTAGCGCTGCTGTTCTGGTTGCCCTATTGCGTTGCGGTGTTCGGCCAGTCTTTGACTTATCCGATCAGCCTGTCCCTGGCCAATGACGGTTCGCCGGTCGGCGGTGCGTATGCGATGGCGTTGAGCGGTTTCATTCATCAACTGATGGCTGCCGTTATCGGCGGGATCGCCAGTATGATCGCGAGCCCACAAGCATGGCCGTTGTCACTGTTGTGTACCTTGCTGGCGTTGGGCGCGATGCTTTGCGTCAAGCTCGCGCCCGCTCGCAAAACGTCTTAAAAAGCGCTGCGGAAAATCTCCTCGATCTGGCGCTGATCCGCCACGCGAGGATTGGTCACGCCACACGCATCTTTCAAGGCATTGCTGGCGAGGGTCGGGATGTCGTTGAGCTTGGCGCCGAGCTCACGCAAACCGGCGGGAATTTCCACGTCTTTGGACAGGCTGCGGATCGCCACGATGGCCGCCTGGGCGCCCGCTTCCGGGGTGAAACCGTGAACATCGACGCCCATCGCAAGGGCGACATCGGTGAGGCGATCGGCGCAAACCAGGGCGTTAAAGCTTTGTACGTGGGGCAGCAGGACCGCGTTGCACACACCATGCGGCAAGTCGTAGAAACCGCCCAACTGGTGAGCCATGGCGTGGACAAAACCCAGGGATGCGTTATTGAACGCCATGCCGGCGAGGAACTGCGCGTAAGCCATGTTTTCCCGCGCAGCCATGTCACTGCCGTCGCGGACGGCCAGGCGCAGGTTGTTGCTGATCAACGTGATCGCCTTCAGTGCGCAGGCATCAGTGATCGGATTGGCCGCCGTGGAAACGTAGGCTTCGATGGCGTGGGTCAACGCGTCCATGCCGGTGGCTGCCGTCAGGCCCTTGGGCATGGCAACCATCAGCGCCGGGTCGTTGACCGACAGCAGCGGCGTGACATTGCGATCGACAATGGCCATTTTTACGTGACGGGATTCGTCGGTGATGATGCAGAAACGGGTCATCTCGCTGGCGGTGCCGGCGGTGGTGTTGATGGCGATCAGCGGCAGTTGCGGCTGGGTGGATTGATCGACGCCTTCGTAATCGCGAATCTGCCCACCATTGGTCGCGCATAACGCGATGCCTTTGGCGCAGTCATGGGGCGAACCGCCGCCCAGGGACACCACGAAATCACAGCGGGTTTCCTTCAGCAGACCCAGACCGCTCTCGACGTTGGCGATGCTCGGGTTAGGCTTGGCGCCGTCGAAAATCACCGAATCGATGTCCTGCATCGCCAGTTTCTCGGCAATCATCTTCGCCACGCCAGCCTTGGCCAGCCCGGCGTCGGTGACGATCAGCGCCTTGCGAAAACCATACTTGCGAATGGCGTCCATGGCTTCGCCGAGGCAACCGATGCCCATGATGTTTACGGCGGGGATGAAAAACGTGCTGCTCATGAGCGAGTCTCCTGGCTGAGGCCGAATCGGCAGCGCCGATCTGGCGGGGCCCACAGAATCGACCTATCGGTCATGAAGTAACTTGATCTGGCTCAAGTCTTGGTCGTGATAAAGTCGCCGCCCATCAGCCCCTTTGCTTTGAGACTTTGACCGCAATGACCGATTTCCAGGATGTTGATGCCCAACTTGAAGACTGGAACGCCTTGCGCGCCACCGCCTCGTTCAGCGGCCTGCTGGTGGGCAACGGCGCCAGCCGCACCGTGTGGGACGACTTCGGCTACGACTCGCTGTTCGAAAACGCCCGTACCGTCGAAGAAAAACCCCTGAGCCAGTCCGAGCTGAGCGTGTTTGACGCCCTGCAGACGCGCAGCTTCGAGCAAGTGCTCAGCGCGCTGAAAACCACCAGCCGGGTCAACAAGGCCCTGGCCGTGAGTTCCGCCGCGCCGCGCAATCGTTACTACGCGATCAAGGAAGCGCTGATCAACACTGTGCACGCGGTGCACATCCCATGGCGGCTGGTGGTGCCTTCGACGCTGACGACGATCAATCAGGAACTGGGCCGCTACCGGACTGTGTTCACCACCAACTACGATCTGCTCAGCTACTGGGCGATCCAGCACCAGCCTGATGTGATCAGCGACCTGTTTCAGGGTGCAGAATCAAGCTTTGATCTGAGCGCCACGGCGACCGATAAAACCCGGCTGCTTTACCTGCATGGCGGGTTGCATCTGGTGCGTAATCAGGACGGTACGGCGCGCAAACTGATGTCGACCGAGGGCACGTTGCTCGGCAGTTTCGCGATCAACAACACGATCAAGACCCTCGACGACGTGCCGCTGTTCGTCAATGAAGGTCCGGCGCAGGACAAGCTCAAAACCATTCGCAGCTCGGACTATCTGTCGTTCTGCTACGACCAGTTACTTGGCCATGGCGACGGGTTGTGCCTGTTTGGCCATGCCCTGGGTGAGCAGGACAGCCACATCATTCACGCCTTGCGCCAGGCGAAACCGCAAAGGGTGGCGATCTCGATTTATCCGCGCAGCAAGGCGTTCATTCAGCACCAGAAGCGGCATTACGCGAAGGTGTTTGAAGGAACCGGGAGTGAGTTGCGGTTTTTTGATTCGAAGACCCATGCGTTGGGTAGCCCGAAGCTGACGGTGCCGGTCGAGGTTTAGGCGGCGACGCGGCTGACGCCTTCGCGGGCAAGTCGAATCGTCGCACCGCCGCTCCCACATTAGATCGTCGGTGTGTTTAGAGCACCGGCAAGGTCTTGTCCTTGACCACCGTGGTCGGCCCGTTGGCTTTTACGCTGGCGATGCCTTTCTCCAGCGCGGCAGCGGAGGTGTAAGCCTCGCTGCTACCGATGATCTCGTGGTTACCAGCCTTGAGGTTGAAGTAAGGATGGCCATCCTTGGTGGTTTTCTTTTCGTAGCGTTCATCCTTCGGGCTGTTGCTCTGAACCGACGCGATGCCTTTGTCGGCGGCAGCGCGGGTGGTGTACAGCTCGCTGGTCAGAATGGTTTCCGCGTTGGCGGCCTTCAGGACGAACTTGAATTGACCATTGCTGCTTTTGTTCACTTCATACCATCCAGACATGCTCTTTCTCCTTGGCAATTGAGAGGTTTCGCGCCTCAGAGTAAAGACTAGGCTGGGACATCTGTCGCCTGTCCGGGCCTCATCGCGAGCAGGCTCGCTCCCACAATGGATCGATGTACACAATTCCCCTGTGGGAGCGAGCCTGCTCGCGATGAGGCCGGTAAGGTCAGCGCAAAATCACCTACTTCACCACCGCACGCACCACTGATAACTCCGGTGCCTGCACCCGCCGCTGACTCAAATAGCGCATACAACTGACCCGCAAAAACGAGGCAAAATTCACCACCTCGCCGCGGTAGTTCATTACCTCTTCATACAGCTTGGCGATCAACTGGTTGGTGGTCATGCCGTCGACCTCGGCGATTTCGCTGAGGATGTCCCAGAACTGATTCTCCAGCCGCAGGGTGGTGACCACCCCGCAGATGCGCAGCGAGCGGGAGCGCGATTCGTAGAGAATCGGATCGGCTTTGACGTAGAGCTCGCACATGGAAAGGTCCCTCGTTACAGCGTGATTTTAGTACCCAGCAACCCGAGGAAACCGGCGAGCCAGCTCGGGTGCGCCGGCCAGGCTGGCGCAGTGGCCAGATTGCCCTGAACGTGACCTTCCGTCACCGGGATATCGATGAACGTACCGCCCGCCAGGCGCACTTCCGGGGCGCAGGCCGGGTAGGCGCTGCACTCGCGACCTTCGAGAATCCCCGCTGCCGCCAGCAATTGTGCGCCGTGACACACGGCGGCGATCGGTTTGCCGGCCTTGTCGAACGCTCGCACCAGTTCCAGGACTTTCTCGTTCAGGCGCAGGTACTCCGGCGCACGACCGCCTGGTACCAGGAGGGCGTCGTAGTCCTCGGACTTGACCTTGGCGAAGTCGAAGTTCAGGGCAAACAGGTGACCGGGTTTTTCGCTGTAGGTCTGGTCGCCTTCGAAGTCATGGATCGCCGTGCGCACGGTCTGACCGGCGGTTTTGTCCGGGCAAACGGCGTGCACCGTGTGGCCAACCATCAGCAGCGCCTGAAACGGCACCATCACTTCGTAGTCTTCGACGTAATCGCCGACCAGCATCAGAATTTTTTTAGCCGCCATGGGGAGGACTCCTCTGGGAAATACGTGGGCCTGCAGGAGTATTCAAGGTAGTCCTTAATCAGCATGGCAGGTAATACCCGACTACTACGGCAATCCCCTGTAGGAGCTGCCGAAGGCTGTGATCTTTTGATCTTTAAAAATCAAAGTCAAAAGATCGCAGCCTTCGGCAGCTCCTACGTTGCGAGCATTACTCGCAACTGTACGGACAACTCTGCGCCTAGCTGTAACAGAGCAGCCTGCACAGTTTGTGGCTAGATGAAGGTCTTCCCGCCACCCTAGATTCTGGTTGCCATCATGTCCTCGCGCGAAAACACCGGCATGGCCCTCGGCCTGATCGGCGTTGTGATCTTCAGCCTCACCCTGCCCTTCACACGGATCGTCGTGCAGGAACTCCATCCGCTGCTCAACGGCCTGGGCCGTGCACTGTTCGCGGCGGTTCCGGCGGCGTTGCTGTTGCTGTGGCGCCGGGAGAAGTGGCCGACCTGGAAGCAGGTCAAAGGCCTGACCCTGGTGATTGCCGGGGTGATCCTCGGCTTCCCGGTGTTGTCGGCCTGGGCCATGCAAACCTTGCCGGCGTCCCACGGTGCGCTGGTCAACGGCTTACAGCCGTTGTGCGTGGCGCTGTACGCCGCGTGGTTGTCCCACGAACGACCGTCGAAAGCCTTTTGGGCCTGCGCCGCGCTGGGCAGTGCGCTGGTGCTGGGTTATGCGCTGATCAGCGGGGCCGGCAGCATTCAGGCCGGTGATTTGCTGATGCTCGGCGCGATAGCAGTGGGTGGTTTGGGGTACGCCGAGGGCGGCCGGTTGGCCAAGGAGATGGGCGGCTGGCAGGTGATCTGCTGGGCGTTGGTGCTGTCGACGCCGCTGCTGATCGGGCCGGTGGTGTACCTGGCGCTGCAACATCAGGGTGAGATTTCGGCCAAGACCTGGTGGGCCTTCGGTTACGTCTCGCTGTTCTCGCAGTTCATCGGTTTCTTTGCCTGGTACGCCGGGCTGGCGATGGGGGGGATTGCCCGGGTGAGTCAGATCCAGCTGTTACAGATCTTCTTCACCATCGCTTTTTCGGCGCTGTTCTTCGGCGAACACATCGAGCCGATCACCTGGCTGTTTGCCGCCGGGGTGATCGTGACCGTGATGCTCGGACGCAAGACAGCAGTCAAGCCAGCACGAGTGGCTGCAGCCTGAAAGCAAAATCAAAAGATCGCAGCCTTCGGCAGCTCCTACAGGGCGTACGCCGTCCAAATGTAGGAGCTGCCGAAGGCTGCGATCTTTTGCCGTTAACCCAAATAACCGTCGGAACGCAGCAGGGTCTCGAGGCAATGTTCGCTGATGTGGTAGAAATCCTTCAGTTCTTGAATCTTCACCAACAGCTGGGCCGGATCAACCGGCTCGGCACGTTTGACCGCCAGGATCATCTTGTTCTTGTTGGTGTGGTCCAGTGAAATGAACTCGAAAACCTTGGTTTCGTAACCGCAGGCTTCCAGGAACAACGCACGCAAACTGTCGGTGACCATTTCCGCCTGCTGGCCCAAATGCAGACCGTATTGCAGCATCGGCTTGAGCAGCGCCGGGCTCTGGATTTGCAGGCGGATCTGCTTGTGGCAGCACGGCGAGCACATGATGATCGAGGCGCCAGAACGAATGCCGGTGTGAATCGCATAGTCGGTGGCGATGTCGCAGGCATGCAGCGCAATCATCACGTCCAGCTCGCTCGGCGCGACGCTGCGTACGTCACCGCACTTGAACACCAACCCTGGATGCTCGAGCTTTGCGGCCGCGGCATTGCACAAATCCACCATCTCTTCGCGCAACTCAACGCCGGTCACCACGCCTTCGGCCTTCAAGGTGTTGCGCAGATAGTCATGGATCGCGAACGTCAGGTAACCCTTGCCCGAGCCGAAATCCGCCACCTGAACCGGCTTGTCCAGCGCCAGTGGTGAGGTGGTCAGTGCATGGCTGAAGACTTCGATGAACTTGTTGATCTGCTTCCACTTGCGCGACATCGCCGGGATCAGCTCGTGTTGCTTGTTGGTCACGCCGAGGTCAGCGAGGAACGGCCGGCTCAGGTCGAGAAAGCGGTTCTTCTCGCGGTTATGCTCAGCGGACGGCACTTCACGCAATTGCTGAGGTTTGCTCTTGAACAGCGAAGACTTGCCCTTTTTGCTGTATTCCAGCTGAGCTTCATCCGTCAGCGACAGCAAATGCGCATTTTTGAACGATGCCGGCAAGAGCGCGGCGATGGTCGCTACGCCCTCGGCAATCGGCAAATTCTTGGTGATATCACGCGTCTTGTAGCGGTAGACAAAGGACAGGCAGGGCTGATCCTTGACTGTCAGCTGCTTGATGATCAGCCGCTGCAAGTCCGCTTCAGTGCCGACGTACTTGGCCAGCACCAGTTTGATGAAGGCATTCTGGTCAAGGCTGGTTTGCAGCAGGTCGATGAATTGGGCGTGATGATCCGGCGCGAGGCTGGCGGGAGTGGCGGTGACAGACATGGGAAAAACGGCCTCGGGCGGTGCGGATCAGGGAATGGCGGGTATTTTAGGGGGGATGGGGGTTGGGGACACGCAGTTATTTACCGAACGGTTTGAAAACCACCCCTCACCCCAGCCCTCTCCCCAATGGGGAGAGGGGGAAAGGGAGCCGATCTTCAAGCTTTTCAGGACCTGAGTTCGACTCGATTTCCCCGGTCGCAAAATTTCTAGAGAACACATCGGTCAGTCCCCTCGCCCCTCGGGGCGGTCCGACGTTTCGGGAGGGTTAGGGTGAGGGGGGCTTTTAACCCAACACCACCAACCGATTCGGCAACTCATTCCTCACATGCGTCACCGGCACATGCACCTTGAGCAACTCGCCACACGCCTCGACGCAGGTGACAAACCCCTGCAACGTCTGCCCCTGCTTCACCTGCAGAGTAAACGCCGCAACAATTCCATCCCAGTTCTTGTTGTCCAGCCGTTTCGAAATCCCCTCATCGACCAGAATTTCCACATAACGCTCAGCTTCGCAGACAAAGATCAACATGCCGGTGCTGCCCACCGTGTGGTGCAGGTTTTGCTCCAGAAACTGTCGGCGCGCCAGGTTCGAGGCGCGCCAATGACGCACCGAGCGCGGAATCAGGTGCGTGGTGACTTTCGGAATCCGGAACACCAGGCACAGCACGATGAAACTGATCCATTGCACCAGCAGCAAACTGTGCAGGGTCAGCCAGCCCGTGAGGTAATGCACGATACCCGGCACCACCAGCGCCAGCAGGCTGGCCCAGAGCAACGGAATGTACGCGTAGTCGTCGGCGCGGGCCGCGAGCACGGTCACCAGTTCGGCGTCGGTGTCGCGCTCGACCCGGGCAATCGCCTCGGCAACTTTGCGTTGTTCGTGTTCGGTCAGTAATGCCATGTCTAAGAATGCCCACTCGCTATTGTTGTGTGATCACCAGCCGCCCGAGGAACCGCCGCCCCCGAAACTGCCCCCGCCGCCGCTGAAGCCCCCGCCTCCACCGCCGCCAAAACCTCCACCGCCGAACCCGCCGCTCGAACCGCCTCGGCCACCGCCGCCGCTGGGCAGGATCCCGAGCATCTGGCAGACAAACATCGTCAGGATGAACAGCATCACCAGAAACACGAAGATCCCCGGATGCCGTGAGACGAAGTCGCTTTCCTGATTGCCGCCGGAGTCATACACCGTGGACGGTTCATCCAGCGGATTGCCGCCCAATACCACGAGCATCGCCGCGACCCCGTCGCTGATGCCCTTGCTGAAGTTGCCGGTCTTGAACGCCGGGGTGATCACCTGATTGATGATCACCGAGCTTTGCGCATCGGTCAGCCGGTCTTCCAGGCCATAACCGACTTCAATCCGCAGCTTGCGATCATCACGCGCAACGATCAGCAGTGCGCCAGTGTTCTTGTCCTTCTGGCCGATGCCCCAGTAGCGCCCCAGTTGATAACCGAAGTCCGCAATGTCGGTGCCCTGCAAATCCGGCAACGTGACCACCACCAACTGCTCGCCGGTGGCTTTTTCATGGGCCTGAAGCTGTTGCGTCAGCTGCTCACGCACCGCAGGCTCGATCATCTGGGCGTTATCGACCACCCGCCCGGTCAGTTCCGGAAATTTCAACGCAGCCTGGGCTGTCAGGGCAAACACCCAGAGCAACAGCATCAGGCCAACTTTCAACACGCGCATGGGCAACCTCATCCGTGGTGACGCTTCAAACCCATCCCGGTACTTACTTGAATTTCACTTCTGGCGCTTTTTCCGCATCGGGGCTGGTGGCCTCGAAGGTTTCGCGGATCGGCAAATCGCTGTACATCACGCTGTGCCACAGGCGACCGGGGAAGGTTCGGATTTCCGTGTTGTATTTCTGCACGGCGAGGATGAAGTCCCGACGCGCCACGGCGATGCGGTTCTCGGTGCCTTCAAGTTGCGATTGCAACGCCAGGAAGTTCTGGTTGGCCTTGAGGTCCGGGTAACGCTCGGACACCACCATCAGACGGCTCAAGGCACCGGTCAGCTGATCCTGGGCCTGCTGGAACTGTTTGAGTTTTTCCGGGTTATCCAGAGTCTTGGCATCGACCTGGATCGAAGTGGCCTTGGCCCGGGCTTCAACCACGGCGGTCAGGGTTTCTTCTTCGTGCTTGGCGTAGCCCTTGACGGTTTCCACCAGGTTGGGAATCAGGTCGGCGCGGCGCTGGTACTGGTTCTGCACCTGGCCCCAGGCGGCCTTGGCCTGTTCGTCGAGGGTCGGGATCGTGTTGATACCGCAGCCGGCCAGCAGTGTGGTCAGCAACATCAAGACTGCAACCTGCAGGCTCGACCGATAGTGGTGTCGTACATTCATCTGGTTGATGCTCCCTTGCACGTTCCGTTGAAAAACAACCTTCGAACTTTGAACCCGGCTCTTGGGGCAAAATCTGCCGCCACCACTGGATTGCATCGCGCCAATGGGCTAAAAGATGCCCCTGCGCTAAAACACTGCGCAAGTGTGCCTGCATTTACCTGAACAACAATAGTCGCTCCCTAAATTTTGGCTGACCGGCGCGTATTCACTGCCGTTTAGGCTTTTGAGAAAACTATTCATGAAGAAGCTGTGTTTGCTGGGCCTGTTCGTCAGCCTGGCCAGTCATAACGTACTGGCCGCCACGACGCCCGCACCTCTGGAAAACAAGGACGCGTTCATCAGCAACCTGATGAAGCAAATGACCCTCGATGAAAAGATCGGCCAGTTGCGCCTGATCAGCATCGGCCCGGAAATGCCACGGGAGCTGATCCGCAAGGAAATCGCCGCCGGCAACATCGGTGGCACGTTCAACTCGATCACCCGTCCGGAAAACCGTCCGATGCAGGACGCGGCCATGCGCAGCCGGTTGAAGATCCCGATGTTCTTCGCCTATGACGTGATCCACGGTCACCGCACCATTTTCCCGATCCCGATAGCCCTGGCCTCAAGCTGGGACATGGACGCCATCGGCCTGTCCGGGCGCATCGCCGCCAAGGAAGCCGCGGCGGACAGCCTCGACATCACCTTCGCGCCGATGGTCGACATCTCCCGCGACCCGCGCTGGGGCCGGACTTCCGAAGGCTTCGGCGAAGACACTTACCTGGTGTCGCGCATTGCCGGCGTCATGGTCAAAGCCTTCCAGGGCACGGGCGCGAACGCGGCCGACAGCATCATGGCCAGCGTCAAGCACTTTGCCCTGTACGGCGCGGTCGAGGGCGGTCGCGACTACAACGTCGTCGACATGAGCCCGGTCAAGATGTTCCAGGACTACCTGCCACCGTACCGTGCGGCTATCGACGCCGGTGCTGGCGGGGTGATGGTCGCGCTGAACTCGATCAACGGCGTGCCGGCCACCGCGAACACCTGGCTGATGAACGACCTGTTGCGCAAGCAATGGGGCTTCAAAGGCCTGGCCGTCAGCGACCACGGGGCGATTTTCGAGTTGATCAAACACGGCGTTGCCCGTGACGGTCGCGAAGCCGCGAAGCTGGCGATCAAGGCTGGCATCGACATGAGCATGAACGACACCCTCTACGGTAAAGAGCTGCCGGGGCTGTTGAAGGCGGGTGAGATCCAGCAAAGCGACATCGACAACGCCGTGCGTGAAGTGCTCGCCGCCAAGTACGACATGGGCCTGTTCAAGGACCCGTACCTGCGCATCGGCAAGGCTGAGGATGATCCGGCCGACACTTATGCCGAAAATCGCCTGCACCGTACCGAGGCTCGTGACGTCGCGCGCCGCAGCATGGTGTTGCTGAAGAACCAGGGCGAAACCCTGCCGCTGAAGAAAACTGCGAAAATCGCCCTGGTCGGCCCGCTGGCCAAGGCACCGATCGACATGATGGGCAGCTGGGCCGCCGCGGGTAAGCCCGCGCAATCGGTGACCCTGTTCGACGGCATGACCACTGCACTGGGCGCGCAATCGACGCTGATCTACGCTCGCGGCGCCAACATCACCAGCGACAAGAAGGTGCTGGATTACCTGAACTTCCTCAACTTCGACGCACCGGAAGTGGTGGACGATCCGCGCTCGGCCCAAGTGCTGATCGACGAAGCGGTGAAGGCCGCCAAGGACGCTGATGTCGTGGTGGCCGCGGTGGGCGAATCCCGTGGCATGTCCCACGAATCGTCGAGCCGCACCGACCTGAACATCCCGGCCAACCAGCGCGATTTGATCAAGGCCCTGAAGGCCACCGGCAAACCGCTGGTGCTGGTGTTGATGAACGGCCGTCCGCTGACGATTCTCGAAGAGAAGGAACAGGCCGACGCGATCCTGGAAACCTGGTTCACCGGTACCGAAGGCGGCAACGCCATCGCCGACGTACTGTTCGGCGACTACAACCCGTCGGGTAAATTGCCGATCACCTTCCCGCGCTCGGTGGGTCAGATTCCGACCTACTACAACCACCTGAGCATTGGCCGACCGTTCACGCCGGGCAAACCGGGCAACTACACCTCCCAGTATTTCGATGACACCACCGGGCCCCTGTTCCCGTTCGGTTTCGGCCTGAGCTATACCGATTTCAGCCTGAGCGACATGGCACTGTCGTCGACCACGCTGAACAAAACCGGCAAACTCGACGCCAGCGTCATGGTGAAGAATACCGGCAAGCGTGACGGCGAAACCGTGGTGCAGTTGTACATCCAGGACGTGACGGGCTCGATGATCCGCCCGATCAAGGAACTGAAGAATTTCCAGAAAATCACGCTCAAGGCCGGCGAACAGAAAGTCGTGCACTTCACCATCACCGAGGATGATCTGAAGTTCTTCAACACCCAGCTCAAGTACGCGGCAGAACCGGGCAAGTTCAACGTGGAGATCGGCCTGGACTCACAGGACGTGACGCAGCAGAGCTTTGAACTGCTTTAATACCGCTGAAAAGCAAAAGATCGCAGCCTGCGGCAGCTCCTACAGAGATTGCGTACGTTCGTGAAATCACGGGTGTACGCCGCCCCTGTAGGAGCTGCCGCAGGCTGCGATCTTTTGATCTTGCTCTTGCCCTACCCCCGTCGATCCAGCAGATTCACCACCAATCGATCCACCCATCCCCAAATCCTTTGCTTCACCCGCCGCCACAGCGGCCGGCGTTGCCATGCCTCCAGGCTGACTTCCTGGCTCTGCGCAAAGTCCCTCTCGAAACTCGCCGCCACCGCCCGCGTCAGCCCTGGGTCCAGCGCCTCAAGGTTGGCTTCCAGGTTGAAGCGCAAATTCCAGTGATCGAAATTGCACGAGCCGATGCTCACCCAGTCGTCGACCAGGACCATTTTCAAGTGCAGGAAACACGGCTGGTATTCGAAGATCTTCACCCCGGCCTTGAGCAATCGCGGGTAGTAGCGATGCCCGGCGTAGCGCACCGACGGGTGATCGGTGCGTGGCCCGGTCAGCAGCAGACGCACATCGACACCCCGCCCCGCGGCCCGGCGCAGTGAGCGGCGGACTTTCCACGTTGGCAGGAAATACGGCGTCGCCAGCCAGATCCGTTGCTGGCCACTGTTCAGTGCGCGAACCAGCGATTGCAGAATGTCCCGGTGCTGGCGGGCGTCGGCATAAGCGACCCGGCCCATGCCCTCGCCCATCAATGGCACGCGTGGCAGACGCGGCAAGCCGAAATGCGAAGCGGGTTTCCAGGCGCGCCGATGCCGGTTGGCGATCCATTGGCGGTCGAATAGCAACTGCCAGTCGATGACCAAGGGGCCGGTGATTTCCACCATCACTTCGTGCCATTCGCTGGTGTCTTCACCCGGCGTCCAGAATTCATCGGTCACCCCGGTGCCGCCCACCACGGCCATGCTCTGGTCGACCAGCAACAGCTTGCGGTGATCGCGGTAGAAGTTGCCGACCCAGCGTCGCCAGCTCAGGCGATTGTAGAAACGTAGCTCCACGCCCGCCGCCATCAATCGCTGGCGCAAAGTCAGGGTGAACGCGAGGCTGCCGTAATCATCGAACAGGCAGCGCACGCGCACACCACGTTCGGCAGCCTGGACCAACGCCTGAACCATCGCTTCGGCACAGGCGCCCGCCTCCACCAGGTACAACTCCAGCTCGACTTGCTCTTCGGCGCGGGCAATCGCGACCAACATCCTTGGAAAAAACTGAGGACCGTCAATCAGCAGTTCAAAACGGTTGCCTTCACGCCAGGGGAATATCGCGCCGGCCATGTCAGCGCGCCGTGAAAATCAGTACCGCACCCACCGGCACCGACAGACTGATAGCCGACAAACCGGCGGTCTTGCGCAAACTTTCCAGGCCGGGGGCCAGGTCGAAATCCGCGGCATTGATGATCAGCGGTTCGAGGGTCACCACCTGGAAGCGTCGGTCATCGAGACGGGTTGCCAGCAGTTCGGCGGTGTATTCGTGTTGTTTTCCATGGAGATTGACGGTCAGCGGCAGGCGCAATTCAAGTTGCGCGCCGGGCGCCAGATCGTTGATCGGGCGTAGATCAATCTGCGCGGTGATCAGTGCTTCGGGGAAAGTCTGGATTTCAAACAGGTCCTTGCGCATGCGTTCATCGCGCAACGGGATGCCACTGTTGACCGAGTCCATCTCGACTTCCACCTCGGCCAGGCCTTTGGGATCGACCTTGCCGTGCAGCACCAGAAAGCGCTGCACTTCGGACATGTTGGTGTTTTTGGTACTGATGAACGACAGCCGCGAGGACTCGCCATCCAGATACCAATCGGCGTGAGCCGACAGGGCGGCTCCGGCCAGTAGCAGGAAGGCGAGGGTTTGGCAGAGGAAGCGGTTGAACATAGAGACTCGTGGGGCAGATAAACCTGCACGAACCTTAACCGCCCGTGAGCGCATTGCAAACCGCGAAGATCAAAAGATCGCAGCCTGCGGCAGCTCCTACAGGAGATTGCATACGCCCATGCAATCGCGCGCTCACGAATGGAACCCGATCCTGTAGGAGCTGCCGCAGGCTGCGATCTTTAAGCGTCACGCCAACGCGTGCTGCACATCGCCGATGGTCGCGGCCAAACTGTTCAGGTGCAGGCTCAACACCCGTTCCACCGGTGCCTGATCCATCGGCCAGTGCAGCGCCATGCTGCCGACCAGTCGGCCATCGGCATGGAGCGGCAAGGCTACCGCCCGAATCAGAAACGGCAGGCGCACCGGGTATTCCCAGTAACCTTCGGTGCGCTGGCCGAAACCCTGATGCAACGCCTGTTCGCTGGCGCTGAAGAGGCTCTCATCAGTCAGTCGTTCACGACCGGCCAGTCGCTCCACTTCCTGGGTGTCCAGTTCGCCCAGGCATGCCCGGCCCATGGCCGAATGAAACAGGCTGGCGTGCTGACCGACGATCTGGCAGTTGTTCGGATAGCGCTTGCGCAGCACCGTGGGGATTGCGCTTTCCATGACTTCCACCCGCTCGCCGTCAAAGCTCGACAGGTCCGCCACCAGCCCGGTGCGCTCGCTCAATTCCAGCAACAGCGGCGCGGCGCTTTCCACCAGTCGCCGTTTGAAACGCTGCTGACTGTCGCCGAACAGACGCTTGGCGCACAGGCGATAACGCCGGTCGCTCAAACCGCGATAAATCCAGCCTTGCTCCTGCAAGGTCAGCAACATCCGCGACACCGTGGCCTTGGGCAGGGTCGTCAGGTAGTGCAACTCCTCCAGACCCAACGCCTGATGCTCGCCCAGCAGTTCGACGATGGCCAGCGCCCGTTCAACGGAACGCACGCTGCCGGTTTCTGCCTTGCTGTCCATGGTTTCGATCTCCCTAAGCCCTGATGGAATAGCCCGGATGGATGATCGCTTTATGCAGCAAGATGCGGGCCCGCTCGGCGAACTCAGGCGTCTTGCAGACAACCCGGCGGCCGGCGCTTGACCCATTGCGTCAGTTGCTCATGGGCATACGCCAGTTGCAGCACCGCCCGATCGGCCTGGGCCGGGCCGATGATTTGCAGACCCATCGGCAAACCGGCCGGGTTGAATCCCACCGGCACACTCATGCTCGGCAAGCCGGCCAGGGTCGGCCCGATCACCACCTCCATCCAGCGGTGATAGGTGTCCATGCTCTGCCCGCCGACGACGCGCGGCCACGGGGTTTGTGCATCAAAAGGGAACACTTGCGCGGTGGGCAATAGCAGAAAATCGTAACGTTCGAACAACTCGCTCAAGGCTCGGTACCAATCACTGCGACTGACCGACGCCTGGTAAACATCCGCCGCCGTCAGGCGCAGACCACCCTCGATTTCCCATTGAGCCTCGGGTTTGAGCAGGTCGCGTTTTTGCGGGTCGGCATACAGCGCGCCGAGGCTGCCCTGCACCAGCCAGTGTCGGTGCACCAGCCAGGTTTGCCACAGGCGTTCCATGGAAAAGTCCGGCTGGCAGGCCTGGACCCGGCAACCCAGCGCCTCGAAATCCTCGAGTGCCGATTCGCACAGGCTCAACACGCCGTCGTCCATCGGCAGGTAACCGTTGTAGTCCCCCAGCCAGCCGAGCCGCACCTCACTGAAATCCCGCACCAGCGTGTCGTGGAAGATTTCCGGGTTCTGCGTCAGCGACAAGGGCACGCGCGGGTCGTAACCGGCCTGGGTGGCGAGCAGGCGGGCAACATCGGTCACGCTGCGGCCCATCGGCCCTTCGGTGGCCAGTTGCTGGACGAACACGTCCGGCGCCGGGCCGTGGGGCACGCGGCCCTGTGACGGTCGGAAGCCGAACACGTTGTTGAACGCCGCCGGGTTGCGCAGCGAACCCATCATGTCGCTGCCGTCGGCCACCGGCAGCATGCGCAACGCCAGCGCCACCGCCGCCCCGCCGCTGCTGCCACCGGCGATCAACGCCGAGTCGTAGGCGTTGGTGGTGGTGCCGAACACGCTGTTGTAAGTCTGCGAGCCGAGGCCGAATTCCGGGACATTGGACTTGCCGATGATGATCGCCCCACAGTCGCGAACCCGCGCCACGCTGATCGCATCGTGTTGCGGGATCTGCTCGGCGAACAGCGGCGAGCCCATGGTCGTGCGCAAACCGGCTGTCGCCGCCAGATCCTTGATGGCTTGCGGCATGCCGTGCATCCAGCCGCGGGACTGGCCCAGATCCAACTGCCGGTCGCAGGCGTCGGCTTCGGCCAGCAACTCATCGGCCGGGCGCAGTGAGACCAGCGCGTTGACCTGCGGATTGAAGCGTTCGATCTGCGCCAGATACGCCTGCATCACTTCACGGCAGGAAACCCGGCGAGCGTGAATCGCCCGGGACAACGCATCGGCGTCCATTTCAACAATCGGATTGATGCTCAAGGCTTCACCTCAAGATTAAGTGCTTCGGATTTTTTAGCGCGTGGCGCTTCGTGCATGCAGTAAGTGCCCATCAGCGTCAGCACGCAAGCGAACAGGACATAGAAGGCCGGCGCCACGGGTGTCGCCAGCGCTTTGCTAAGCCAGGTGACAATCAACGGCGCGAAACCGCCGAAGACCATGACCGCAACGTTGTAGGCCACCGATACCCCGGTGGACCGCACTTCGATCGGAAACTGTTCGGCCAGCGCGGTCGGGGCCGGGCCGAAGAACCCGCCGATGGCGCTGCACAGCAACAGTTGCATCACCAGCAAACGCTCCACCGATGGCGCCGCCGCGACCCACACGTACAGCGGATACACCATCACGAAAAACGCCAATGTGAACGCCATCAAAACCGGGCGCCGTCCGAGCCGGTCCGACAGCGCGCCGGACAGCGGAATGATCACGGTCATCACCGCGACGGCGAGCATCTGCACCAGCAGTACCTGGTCCAGCGGCAGGCCGAGGTTCTTGTGGGCAAAGGTCGGCATGTTCACCAGCACCACGTAAAACGACACCGTTGCGCCGCACGCCAGACCCATCGACACCAGAATGCTGCGCCGATGTTCGCGGATCACTTGCAGCAAGCTCGGGCTCGCGCCTTTGGCCTGTTTACGCGCCTCCAGAAATTCTTCCGGTTCCTCCATGTGCTTGCGAATCCACAGCCCGACCGGGCCGATCAACAAACCGATCATGAACGGAATCCGCCAGCCCCAGCTATCCAGCGCCTCGGGGGAAAGCAGATGAGTGAACAACGCCACCATCCCCGCCCCGGAAAATACCGCCAGACATTGCCCGACCAATTGCCAGGAACCGTACAAACCCTTTTTGTGCGCGGGGGCACTTTCCACCAGAAACGCCGTGGCGCTGGCGTATTCGCCGCCCGTGGCGAAACCCTGGAGCATCCGTGCGACCACGATCAACAACGGCGCGCCCATGCCGATGGCGGCGTAATTGGGCGCGAACGCGATCAACGCGATGGACACCGTCATCAGGCGGATGATCATCTGCATCGCGGCCTTGCGGCCTTTGCGGTCGGAATACATGCCCAACAGAATGCCACCCACCGGGCGCATGAAAAACCCGACGCCAAAGGTCGCCAAGGCCATCAGCAGTGACGCGTATTCGTCCTCGGACGGGAAGAATTGCCGGGCGATGATGCTCGCCAGAAAGCCGTAAACGATGAAGTCATACCATTCCAGGGCGTTGCCGATAACGGCGGCGACCACCTGCCGGGTGCGCGAAACGCCTGTGCTCGAAGTCTGCATGGGGAACTCTCCAGAAACCTGTTGGGCGATAACGGACGCGACAATGCGCGCCCGATCCAGCGGCAGTAGAAAGTGAGATCGTCAGGCGGGCTTTAGCCAGCGCTCGGTCAGCGCGCCCCAATACGCCGCGCCGGTCAACAGGATGTCGTCGTTGAAGTCGTAAGCGGGGTTGTGGACCATCGGCCGCGAAACGCCATTGCCGATGAACAGATAGGCGCCGGGGCAGCGTTGCAGCATCCAGGCAAAGTCTTCGCTGCCCATCAGTTTGGGTGTGTTGCCATCCACCGCGTCGGCACCGAGCAACTCGACACCGACTTGCCGGGCGAACTCGGTTTCAGCGGCGTGGTTGACCAGCACCGGGTAAGCCGGGCGATGTTCGATTTTCGAACTGCAACCGAAGCTGCGGGCCTGGGATTCGATGATCGCGCGCACGCGGTCGAGGGTTTTCTGGCGAACTTCGGCGTTCAATGCACGCAGGCTCAGACGCAGAATCGCTTGTTGCGGAATCACGTTGGCGGCCTCCCCGGCCTGCAACGCACCGACGGTCACCACGGCGGCCTGCTGCGCGTCGATGTTGCGCGCAACCACGGTTTGCAGGGCCATGACCACGCTGGCCGCCGCCACCAGAGGATCCACCGCCAGATGCGGCATTGAGCCGTGTCCGCCCACGCCTTCGATGACCACCGTGAGCAAATCCTGGGACGCCATCATCGGCCCTTCACGGAAGCCCAGATGCCCCGCCGGCAAGCCCGGCATGTTGTGCATGCCGAACAGCGCGTCGCAGGGAAACCGTTCCAGCAGGCCATCGGCGAGCATCGCTTCGGCGCCGCCCTGACCTTCTTCGGCGGGCTGGAAAATCAGGGTCAGGGTGCCGTCGAACTGACGGGTCGCGGCCAGGTAGCGCGCGGCGCCCAACAGCATTGTGGTGTGGCCGTCATGACCGCAGGCGTGCATGCAGCCCTGATGCCGACTGCTGTAAGCCGCGCCGGTATTCTCGAGGATCGGCAAGGCGTCCATGTCCGCACGCAGCCCCAGTTTGCGTGAACTGCTGCCGTTGCGCAGGACGCCGACCACGCCGGTCTTGCCGATCCCGGTGTGAACTTCATAACCCCAATCTTCAAGGGATTTGGCCACCAGCGCCGAGGTGCGGTTTTCCTCGAAGCCGAGTTCAGGGTGGGCGTGGATATCCTGGCGTGTGGCGTGCAGGTCGCTGGCCACGTCGTTGAGCCAGGCAAGAATATGCTGATGTCGGGTCATGACGATTGTCCTCGGGCCGGGTGTATTCCCGTTCTTTTTGTTCGCAGTGATTTCGCGACACATCAAGGCAGGTCGCGCTCACCGCCAGATAACCGCGAGTTCGGCGCGAGGACAATCGAATGTGGTTCCACCACGTGGAACCAGAGAACGCAGCAACCTTTGTAGCAGCTGGCGAAGCCTGCGTTCGGCTGCGAAGCAGTCGCCAATCCTGCCAACTCGGGTTTGCTGAAATACCGCGGTGCCTGGTTTTACGACGGCTGCGCCGCCGAACGCAGGCTTCGCCAGCTGCTACAAGGACTGTGGTGTTCAGGGATTCAGGCGGCAGCCTTGGCGCTCGCTGATCCATTGCGCGCTGTTGTTGCGGCCCATGCCGCTGACGGTGACGCGCTTGCTGGCGGCGTCATCGGTAAAGCCACGGGTCGGCAGCCACTGCTTCACATAGCCGTGGCAGTACTCGGCCGGGTTGTTCATCACGTAACGGCACGAACAATATTCCTTGGCGGTGTAGGCGCTGATGATGTCCGGGAACGCCCACAGCGCCACGCGCTCCTGCCAGATCCAGCCGAGCAAGGCGATCAACAGGATCAACAACAACGTACTGAACGGTCGGCGACGGACAAAGCTGCGACGCTTCATGGCTGCACCTTCGCGGCAAATGCCTTGAGCGCGAGTTTGAGCAAATCGTTGTGCCGGTAGCTGCCGTCGCGGTCATCGCCGTAGCGCACGATCACCAGGTTTTCGCTGGGAATCACGTACATCGCCTGACCCCAATGACCCAGCGCGGCGAAGGTGTCGGCGGGTGCATCGGGCCATGGTTTTGCCGCGCCATCCGCTGCTCGATTGAGCCACCAATGGCCGCCGGGTACGGCGTCGTCCTGATGGGCTTGATAGCGGGCGAACGGTTCGCGGTTGAAAGAAACCCAGTCCTTGGGCAGCAACTGGCGCTCGCCCCAACGACCGTCGCGGGCCATCAACAGCCCGACTCGAGCCAGATCCCTGGCGGTGAGGTAGGCATAGGATGAAGCGACGAATGCCCCCGTGGCGTCGGTTTCCCAGGAGGCGTGGCGAATGCCCAAGGGTTCGAACAGAGCAGTCCATGGATAGTCCGGATACCGGTTCGGGCCGACGATGTTTTTCAGCGCGGCGGACAATAGATTGCTGTCGCCACTGGAGTAACGGAATGCCTGACCGGGTTTGGCGTATTCACCGTGATCGGCGGTGAACGCGGCCATGTCCGGGTGACCACGGGTGTAGAGCATCGCGACCACCGAGGATTTCAACGGCGCGTATTCATAGTCTTCCTGCCAGTCCAGGCCCGAGGCCCAGTGCAGCAGGTCGGCCATGGTCATCGTCGGGTGTTTTTCCAGCGGTGGATAAAACTTCAGCGCCGGGTCCTGGAGCTTGAACAGACCTTCGCCATAGGCGACGCCAAGGACCGTGGCCATCAGGCTTTTACTGATGGACCAGGTCAGGTGCGGGGTGTCGGCGGTGGTCGGACCGGCGTAGCGTTCGTAGATCAGTTGACCGTCGCGGATCACCAGCAAGGCGTCGGTGCGGATGCCTTTTCGGGCGTTGTCGTCGCGAGGCGCAAAAGCGTAAATCTCCAGCGCTTGAAGCGCCGGCCCGCTGACTGTCGGACCGGTTGACCATTGCTCGGCAGGCCAGTATTCGGCGTGGACCGTGAGGCTGAGCAGGAGCATAAAAACCAGGGACAAGCCTTTGGACATGGTGTGGGCTCGGCGGTATGGACCTGCTGAGCCTAGTCGCGCTTGATGACAGTTCCGGGATTTGTGTCATTAATGCAGCCGCCTTCGCGAGCAGGCTCGCTCCCACCTTTGAAATGCATTCCCTTGTGGGAGCGGCCTGCTCGCGAAGGGGCCAGTCAGCCCACTGACGATCCTGCGAGTGCCTTGGCCAACCGCTTCCCCCGCGCACCCGCCGCCAAATCCATGACGGACTGATCGCGTTGCCACATCGCCGCCCAATGCTGCGGACCATCGGCCAGTGCCTGGGCCACCTCGGCCTTGAGCCCATCGAACTGCGCAAACAAGCCTGCGAGCAACACATGCCCAGACGGATTATTCGGCGCCTGCCGGCTGACTTCCGCACACCCGGCCAGCAGCGCCAGCAAACGCAGTTGCAAGGCTTGTGGCCAGTCGCTGTCCTGACCGATGCCGTACAGCCAGGCGGTCATGGCGCTCAGCACATAGATGTCTTCAAGGGTGCGGAACGGTTTGATGTAAGCATCCCAGCCATCCCCCGCCAACAGTTCGCACTGAGCGTTATCGAGAAACAGCCGGCCATGGCTGATGTCTGGCATCAACGGGATCGCCGGAAGCTTCTCCAGACGCACGCCCGGTTCATCGGGATAAACCACCGCCAGACTCAGATGCGGTTTTTCGTCAGGTGCTTCGCTGCGAGCAGCGATCAGCAGCCAATCGGCAGCATCGCCTGCGGTGACAAAATCCTTGCGCCCGCTCAGACGCAAATCGCTTAGACGGGTCTGCATGTCCGCCACCTTCAGGCTGCGCTGTTCGGTCGCGCACAAGGCGCCGAGGCTCAGCGGCGCGCTCGGCCAGAGCATGCGCAACGCCGCCTGATAGCCCACCAGAAACGCCAGCCCTGGCGTCGACATCAAACGCCCGCCGGCCACCGCCAATTCGAACGGCGTGACGTTACCCAACTGGTGCAACAAGGTCGCGAATCCCTCGGCCAGGTCCGGGTTGGTGGGCAAGCGATCGCGGCGGCGCAGCAGGTTTTGCCAGGGCATAAGAGGCTCCTCAAAGGCTGTCATATAAGCATCACCAAAGCTTCATGGCGATGACACCGGGGCTACATAGCCTGACTTTGCACAACACGGCTGCATAAAGAAAGTCGATCGGCTGCTACCCAAGACGGGTGACCGGCCCGTATGGAGATTCGCAATGACTCAGATCGCCCGCATCAGCGACACCGGCAATGAACGCCGCCTGCAAGCCGAACGCCTGGTGGGCGCCGAGGCCTTGCAGGAAGCCCAGGCCTTGCGCTTCAACGTGTTCAGCGGCGAATTCAACGCCAAGCTCAAAGGCGCTGAGCTGGGTCTGGACATGGATGACTATGATGTTCACTGCGCCCACATCGGCGTGCGTGACTTGAACACCGGGCGTCTGGTGGCGACCACCCGTTTGCTCGACCACACGGCCGCCAGCAGCCTGGGCAAGTTCTACAGCGAAGAAGAATTCAGCCTGCATGGCCTGGTCCATCTCAAAGGCCCGCTCCTGGAAATCGGCCGCACTTGCGTCGACCCGGCCTACCGCAACGGCGGCACTATCGCCGTACTTTGGGGCGAACTGGCCGAAGTGCTGAACCAGGGCGGCTACAGCTACTTAATGGGTTGCGCGAGCATCCCGATGCAGGACGGCGGCATTCAAGCCCACGCGATCATGCAGCGCCTACGCGAGCGCTACCTGTGTACGGAACACCTGCGGGCGGAACCGAAAAAACCGCTGCCGAGCCTAGACATCCCGTCCAATGTCATCGCCGAAATGCCACCGCTGCTCAAGGCCTACATGCGGCTTGGCGCGAAGATCTGCGGCGAGCCGTGCTGGGACGAAGACTTCCAGGTCGCCGACGTGTTCATCCTGCTCAAGCGCGACGAACTCTGCCCACGTTATGCCAAGCACTTCAAGGCGGCCGTGTGATGAGTCGGCTACGGGTGTACGCGCGGATTGCGCGAGTGTTGGTGGTGGTGGCGCTGGGTTTGAGCATGGCTGGAGTGTTTGGGCTATTCGAGCGTTTGGGAATTGCTCATTCGATGGTGCGTCGCCAGCGCTGGTCGCGATTTTTCATGGCACGCCTGAGCAATGCCCTGCCCTTTCGCGTGACCATGCACGGTGAATTGCCGAAGGCGCCGATGCTCTGGGTCAGCAACCATGTGTCCTGGACCGACATTCCGCTGCTGGGCATGCTCACGCCGCTGTCGTTCCTGTCCAAGGCCGAAGTGCGCACCTGGCCGGTGGCGGGCTGGTTGGCGGCCAAGGCTGGCAGCTTGTTCATTCGCCGGGGGTCGGGCGACAGTCAGTTGATTCGCAAACAGATGACCCGTCATCTGGAGCAGGAACATCCGTTGCTGATGTTCCCCGAGGGCACCACCACCGATGGCCGTTCGTTGCGCACTTTCCACGGTCGATTGCTGTCTGCAGCGATCGACTCAGAAGTGAAGCTGCAGCCGGTGGCAATTCGTTATCTGCGCGACGGAGAGCTCGATGCGCTGGCGCCGTTCATTGGCGACGATGATTTGCTCTCGCACCTGATGCGCTTGTTTGCCCATGATCGGGGTGAGGTGGAGATTCATTTGCTCAAGCCAATCGCGTGTGAAGGTCGCGAGCGTGCGGCACTGGCGTTTGAAGCGCAGCAGGCGGTGCAGAAGGCGTTGTTTGGTGAAGTGGCCAAATCTGCCGAACCGCGACGTGTCGGCGAATTGATCGCTGCCTGAAAGAAAAAGATCGCAGCCTGCGGCAGCTCCTACGCCGATCTCTGTAGGAGCTGCCGAAGGCTGCGATCTTTTGATCCTGGCTACACACGCTGCGCCACGAAATCCTGAAGCTGCGGATAGAACAACCGAAAGTCATTGCTCAACGGTTCATACAACACCCGCAATTCCTGCATCGCTGCGGCCAGTTCCTCCGGCCGCGTCAGTCTCCGTGAAATCCCTCGCAGCACTTGCTCAAGCACCGCAAATTCCCGATATGAACCCAACCAGTCATTAGCCACCATGTGCGGCGCGATCTGCGCCAGACGCTCGGGCAATTGCGCCTCGGTGGACAGCACCCGATACACGCCCGAAGTGAATTGCTCCAGCGGCTGATCCGAATAGAGTGTCCAGTCCCGGGCCAGGCAATGGTCGAAAAACACGTCGAGCACGATCCCGGCGTAACGCCTGCGGGTCAGGGAAAATCGTGACAACGAAACGTCCACCAACGGATGGCGGTCGGTAAAGACATCGATGCTGCGATGCAGCTGAATGGCCGCTTCGATCTCCGGATCGAACTGCCCTTGCAACCGCCCTTTGACGAAATCGCCATAAAGACTGCCGAGCAATTGACCGGGGCGCTGGCCACCAAGGTGCAGATGTGCGAGATAGTTCATGGGCGCAGCTTAGCACTGCGCCTTTGTATCGTTACACTCATCATATCGTTATAACTCGATATACCGAATTAAGCGGTCCTCAGACCAAAATTATATTTGTATATCGCGAATTACCGATTTAAAGTTCGCTTCATCGCGATATAGCGTTTTACTCATCACGAGCCCAACACCATGACCATCAATCTCGACGAAATAATAAAAGCCCTGGCACACCCAGTACGGCGAGAAATCCTGCACTGGCTCAAAGACCCGACCGTCGAATTCCCCGACCAGTCCCACAGCAACGAGCACGGCGTCTGCGCCGGGCAGATTGATCAACGTTGCGGTTTGTCGCAGTCCACGGTGTCTGCACACCTGGCAACCCTGCAACGCGCCGGCCTGATCAGCAGCCGCAAAGTCGGCCAGTGGCATTTTTTCAAACGCAATGAGGAAACCATTCAGGAATTCCTCAAAACCTTCAGCAAAGAGCTCTGACCCTTTACGTCAGTACGCCGATAAGGAATCAACAATGCCCCTCTCGCTACTCATTCTGGCCTTGAGCGCCTTCGCCATCGGCACCACCGAGTTCGTCATCATGGGCTTGTTGCCCGATGTGGCGGCGGACCTCGGTGTATCGATTCCCGGCGCTGGCTGGCTGGTGACCGGTTACGCCCTGGGCGTGGCCATCGGTGCGCCATTCATGGCACTGGCAACCTCTCGGTTGCCACGCAAAGCCGCACTGGTAGCGTTGATGGGCATCTTCATCGTCGGCAACCTGCTCTGTGCAATGGCTACCGACTACAACGTGCTGATGTTTGCCCGTGTGGTCACTGCGCTTTGCCACGGTGCGTTCTTCGGCATTGGCTCAGTGGTGGCAGCGGGTCTGGTGCCGGCGAACAAGCGGGCTTCAGCCGTGGCATTGATGTTCACCGGCCTGACCCTGGCCAACGTGCTTGGCGTTCCGCTGGGCACCGCGCTCGGTCAGGAAGCCGGCTGGCGTTCGACCTTCTGGGCGGTGACCGTGATTGGTGTGATCGCGTTGATCGGCCTGATTCGCTTCCTGCCGGCCAAGCGCGATGAAGAGAAACTCGACATGCGCGCCGAACTGCGCGCCCTCAAAGGCGCCGGGATCTGGCTGTCGTTGAGCATGACCGCGTTGTTCGCGGCTTCCGTATTCACCCTGTTCACCTACGTCGCCCCGCTGCTCGGCGATGTCACTGGCGTCTCGCCCAAAGGCGTGACCTGGACCCTGATGCTCATCGGCCTGGGCCTGACGGTCGGCAACATCATCGGCGGCAAACTGGCTGACAAAGGCATGGCCGCAACGTTGATCGGCGTCTTTATCTCGATGGCCGTGATCTCCACCGTACTGACCTGGACCAGCGTTGCGCTGATTCCGACCGAAATCACCCTGTTCCTCTGGGCCACCGCGTGCTTTGCCGCCGTGCCCGCCCTGCAAGTGAACGTGGTGACCTACGGCAAAGCCGCACCGAACCTGGTGTCGACCCTGAACATCGGCGCTTTCAATATCGGCAACGCACTGGGTGCCTGGGTCGGCGGCAGCGTCATCGCCCACGGTTTCGGCTTGACCAGCGTTCCTCTCGCGGCAGCCGCACTGGCGGTTCTCGCCCTGCTGGTGACCCTGATTACTTTCCGCCAGAGCGGCAACCCCGAACTGGCTCCTGCTACCCACTAACCTCACGAGGGTTTTACTTCATGACGACTATTTTCGATCCGATCAAACTGGGCGACCTCGAGTTGGCCAACCGCATCATCATGGCACCGCTGACCCGCTGCCGCGCCGACGAAGGCCGCGTGCCAAACGCACTGATGGCCGAGTACTACGTACAACGTGCCTCGGCCGGCCTGATCCTCAGCGAGGCCACTTCGGTCACGCCAATGGGCGTCGGCTACCCGGACACCCCGGGCATCTGGTCCAACGATCAGGTGCGTGGCTGGGCCAATGTGACCAAAGCGATCCACGGCGCGGGCGGCAAGATTTTCCTGCAACTGTGGCACGTCGGCCGGGTTTCCCACGAGTCGTACCTGGGCGGTGAAGCGCCGGTTGCACCCAGCGCCGTTCAGCCAAAAGGTCATGTCAGCCTGGTCCGTCCTTTGGCCGACTACCCAACCCCGCGCGCTCTGGAAACCGCTGAGATCGCCGACATCGTAGACGCCTACCGCACCGGTGCCGAGAACGCCAAGGCGGCCGGTTTTGACGGCGTGGAAATTCACGGCGCCAACGGTTACCTGCTCGACCAGTTCCTGCAAAGCAGCACCAACCAGCGCACCGATAATTACGGCGGCTCCCTGGAGAACCGTGCTCGCCTGTTGCTGGAAGTGACCGACGCAGCGATTGAAGTCTGGGGCGCTGGCCGCGTGGGTGTGCACCTGGCACCGCGCGCCGATTCCCACGACATGGGTGACGACAACTTGTCAGAGACCTTCACTTACGTCGCTCGCGAACTGGGCAAACGTGGCATCGCCTTCATCTGCTCCCGCGAGAAAGAAGATGGCGACAGCCTGGGTCCACAATTGAAGGAAGCGTTCGGCGGCCCGTACATCGTCAACGAACGCTTCACCAAAGACAGCGCCAACGCCTGGCTCGCCAGCGGCAAGGCTGATGCGGTGGCCTTCGGCGTGCCATTCATTGCCAACCCGGACCTGCCGGCACGTTTGAAGGCCGATGCACCGTTGAATGAGCCACGTCCTGAGCTGTTTTATTCCAAGGGCGCGGTTGGCTACATCGACTACCCGGTGTTGTAAGCGTCCCCGCTTGAAACGCAAAAGCCCCGACTCGAAAGAGCCGGGGCTTTTTTGCAACCGGGTTACTCACAAAATCCCTACAAATCAGGTAGCTCACTACCTATCAACCTGGCGAGCCTACGTATATAAAAGCAACCCATTGCAATCAGGCGAGCGTCGGGATGATCCTCATCCGCCCTCAAATGTTGACATGGCCGGATCCAATTACGCATTTTGTTTCATTTGCGCAGGCTGGGGCTCAAGCGCAGCATGTCCAACCCTGTATCGACCAGACGCTCGGCTTCAGTGTGCAATTCAAAACTGTCGGGCGCCAACAGCCACTGATACAGGATGCCATCGATATACGCATGCAGGCTGATGGCCGCACGGGCCGTATCGAGGCTTTCCGGTAACTGTCCCCGATTGATCGCATTACTCAGGGCCAGGGCGATTCGCACATTGCAATCAAGGCTGACCGCTCGGCGCTGCTGGCGCAGGTCGCACATTTCATCGGTAAATTCGCACTTATGAAACAGAATCTCATTGATGCGTCGGGTCTTCAGGTCCAGAGAAACTTGATGAAACAAATGAATCAGCAGCTTGCGCATGCAGCCCAAGGGATCGAGCTCATCTTCGCTTTCACTGGCCTTGGCCATTTCATCCAGCGGCTCTTGCAGGGTATCAAGCATGGCCTGCACCAAATCCGCCTTGTTGCTGAAATGCCAGTATATGGCCCCGCGCGTGACCCCGGCCAGGGTAGCGATATCCGCCAGTGTCGTGCGCGCCACGCCCCTTTCGTAAAAGGCTTTTTCTGCCGCTTCCAGTATCTGGCTGCGGGTTTCTTGAGCTTCCTCTTTGGTACGACGGACCATGGCAGTACAACCTCAATCAGGATGCTTCAGCGATGTCTGAACATCAGCTGAATAAAAGTGGGGCGATCGCTCTCAGGCGTCGTCCCCGGCCTACAATTCGAACCCTTGAACGGCTTTTGTAACGGTGTGGATACGCGGCCAAGGTATTTACAAACAACCATGAACGTAAGTATATTCCTTAGCAAGCTACTTATCCACTCAGCGCACATTTTTTACCTTTCCACATTTCGAGTGCGCAATTTGCGCGCCTGACCCGAGGATTTTCATGCAATTCAAGCCAGCTGTTACCGCTCTGGTCACCGCCCTCGCCTTGGCATCGCTGCTCAGCGGATGCAAAAAGGAAGAGGCGGCACCTGCCGCACCACCCCCTCAGGTCGGCGTCGTTACCCTGCAACCTCAAGCCTTCACCCTGACCTCCGAGCTTCCGGGCCGCACCAGCGCGTACCGCATCGCCGAAGTTCGCCCTCAGGTCAACGGCATCATTCTCAAGCGCCTGTTCAAGGAAGGCGGCGACGTCAAGGCCGGCCAGCAGCTGTATCAGATTGATCCGGCCGTCTATGACGCCACCCTGAAAAGCGCCGAAGCCAACCTGCAGCAGACCAAATCGATTTCGGATCGCTACAAGCAACTGGTCAGCGAACAGGCTGTAAGCCGTCAGGAATACGACACAGCCCTGGCCAACCGGTTGCAATCGGAAGCCGCCCTGCAAAGCGCCCAGATCAATGTGCGCTACACCAAAGTTTACGCGCCACTCTCCGGCCGCATCGGCCGCTCGACCGTGACTGAAGGCGCGCTGGTCACCAGCGGCCAGGTCGAAGCGATGGCGGTGATTCAGCAACTGGACCCAATCTACGTCGACGTGACCCAGTCTTCCGTAGAGCTGCTGGAACTGCGCCGCGAACTGGAAAGCGGCCGTCTGCAAAAATCTGGCGACAACGCGGCCGCGGTCAAGCTGACCCTCGAAGACGGCAGCCAGTACAAACAGGAAGGCAAACTCGAGTTCTCCGAAGTCTCGGTGGATCAGACCACCGGTTCCGTGACCTTGCGTGCGGTGTTCCCGAACCCTGACCACACCCTGCTGCCAGGCATGTTTGTACACGCCCAATTGCAGGCCGGTGTGAACAGCGCGGCGATCCTCGCCCCGCAACAAGGCGTGACCCGTGACCTCAAAGGCTCCCCGACCGCGCTGGTCGTCGGCCCGGACAACAAGGTCGAACTGCGTCAGCTCAAGGCCAGCCGCACTGTCGGCAGCCAGTGGCTGATCGAAGACGGTCTGAAGGCCGGCGATCGTCTGATCACCGAAGGACTGCAATTCGTCAAACCTGGCATTGAAGTCAAAGCCACTGAGGCGACAAACGTTGGCGCAAAGAACCCGGCCCCCGCAAAAGTAGCTGACAAGGCTTCCAGCGGCAAAGGGGAGTAAACCATGTCCAGATTTTTTATCGACCGTCCGATTTTCGCCTGGGTAATTGCCTTGGTGATCATGCTGGTCGGGGCTCTATCGATCCTCAAACTCCCGATCAACCAATACCCGAGCATTGCGCCTCCGGCCATTGCGATCCAGGTGACTTACCCTGGCGCGTCCGCACAAACCGTGCAGGACACCGTGGTGCAAGTGATCGAGCAACAGCTCAACGGTATCGATAACCTGCGTTATGTCTCCTCGGAAAGTAACTCCGACGGCAGCATGACCATTACCGCGACCTTCGAGCAGGGCACCAACTCCGATACCGCGCAGGTTCAGGTCCAGAACAAGCTGAACCTGGCCACCCCGCTGCTGCCGCAAGAAGTGCAGCAACAGGGTATCCGCGTGACCAAGGCAGTGAAAAACTTCCTGATGGTGATCGGCGTGGTGTCGCGCGACGGCAGCATGACCAAGGACGACCTGTCCAACTACATCGTGTCGAACATGCAGGATCCGATCTCGCGGACCGCCGGTGTTGGTGACTTCCAGGTCTTCGGTGCCCAGTACGCAATGCGGATCTGGCTCGATCCGGCCAAGTTGAACAACTTCAACCTGACCCCGGGGGACGTGAAAACCGCCATCGCCGCGCAGAACGTCCAGGTGTCGTCCGGTCAGCTCGGTGGCTTGCCTGCCGTGGCCGGCCAACAGTTGAACGCGACGATCATCGGCAAGACCCGTCTGCAAACGGCTGAGCAGTTCAAGGCGATCCTGTTGAAGGTCAACAAGGATGGTTCGCAAGTGCGTGTCGGCGACGTGGCGGATGTCGGTCTGGGCGGTGAAAACTACTCGATCAGCGCCCAGTTCAACGGCAGCCCAGCCTCCGGTCTGGCGGTGAAACTGGCCAACGGTGCCAACGCCCTCGACACTGCAAAAGCCCTGCGCAAGACCATCGAATCCCTCAAGCCGTTCTTCCCGCAAGGGATGGAAGTGGTATTCCCTTACGACACCACGCCGGTGGTGACCGAGTCGATCAAGGGTGTGGTTGAAACCCTGGTCGAAGCGATCGTGCTGGTGTTCCTGGTGATGTTCCTGTTCCTGCAAAACTTCCGCGCCACCGTCATCACCACGATGACCGTGCCCGTGGTACTGCTGGGGACCTTCGGGATCCTCGCGGCGTTCGGCTTCAGCATCAACACCCTGACCATGTTCGGTATGGTGCTGGCCATCGGTTTGCTGGTGGACGACGCCATCGTCGTGGTGGAGAACGTCGAACGGGTCATGAGTGAAGAAGGCCTGCCACCCAAGGAAGCCACCAAGAAATCCATGGGGCAAATCCAGGGTGCACTGGTCGGTATTGCCCTGGTGCTGTCGGCGGTACTGTTGCCGATGGCATTCTTCGGCGGTTCCACCGGTGTGATCTACAAGCAGTTCTCGATCACCATCGTCTCGGCCATGGCCCTGTCGGTACTGGTTGCACTGATCTTTACCCCGGCGCTCTGCGCCACCATGCTCAAAGCGATTCCCAAGGGTGAGCACGGCGTCCCGAAACGCGGATTTTTCGGCTGGTTCAACCGCAACTTCGACCGTAGCGTGAAAAGCTACGAACGCGGCGTTGGCAACATTCTGCGCAACAAGGTGCCGTATCTGCTGGTGTACGTGATCATCGTCGTCGGCATGATCTGGTTGTTCCTGCGTATTCCATCCGCGTTCCTGCCGGAAGAAGACCAAGGTGTACTGTTTGCCCAGGTGCAAACCCCGGCCGGTTCCAGTTCCCAACGCACGCAAGTGGTCGTGGACGAGATGCGTGAGTTCCTGCTGCGTCCGGGCAAGGACGGCGGTGAAGGTGATGCGGTGGCCTCGGTGTTCACCGTGACCGGCTTCAACTTCGCCGGCCGTGGTCAGAGTTCGGGTATGGCGTTCATCATGCTCCGACCGTGGGACGAACGTAACGCCGACAACAGCGTGTTCAAAGTCGCGGCCCGTGCCCAACAGCATTTCTTCACCTTCCGTGACGCCATGGTGTTTGCGTTCGCACCTCCAGCGGTGCTGGAGCTGGGTAACGCCACCGGTTTCGACGTGTTCTTGCAAGACCGTGCCGGTATCGGTCACGACGCACTGATGGCTGCACGCAACCAGTTCCTCGGCATGGCGGCGCAGAGCAAGGTGCTGTCGCAGGTCCGCCCGAACGGTCTGAACGACGAACCGCAATACCAACTGGAAATCGATGACGAGAAGGCCAGTGCCCTGGGTATTACCATCGCCGACATCAACAGCACCCTGTCGATTGCCCTGGGCAGTAGCTACGTCAACGACTTCATCGACCGCGGTCGGGTGAAGAAGGTTTACGTACAAGGCCAGCCGGGCGCGCGCATGAGTCCTGAAGACGTGAAGAAATGGTACGTACGCAACAGCGCCGGCACCATGGTTCCATTCTCCGCGTTCGCCAAGGGTGAGTGGATTTACGGTGCGCCGAAGCTGTCGCGTTACAACGGCGTAGAGGCGATGGAAATCCTCGGTGCCCCGGCACCCGGCTATTCCACCGGTGAAGCCATGGCCGAAGTCGAAGCCCTGGCCCAGAAACTGCCGGCCGGTGTTGGTATATCCTGGACCGGCCTGTCATACGAGGAACGACTGGCGGGTTCGCAGGCGCCGGCGCTGTTTGCGTTGTCGATCCTGATGGTGTTCCTGTGTCTGGCCGCGTTGTATGAAAGCTGGTCGATTCCGATTGCGGTGGTGCTCGTGGTGCCGCTGGGGATTATCGGTGCCTTGATGGCGACCAGCCTGCGCGGTCTGTCCAACGACGTGTACTTCCTGGTGGGTCTGTTGACCACCATTGGTCTGGCGGCGAAAAACGCCATTCTGATCGTCGAGTTCGCCAAAGACCTGCATGAACAGGGCAAGAGCTTGCAGGAGGCCGCCATCGAGGCTTGCCGCATGCGTTTGCGTCCGATCATCATGACGTCCCTGGCGTTTGTCCTCGGCGTCGTGCCCCTGGCCATTTCCACCGGCGCCGGCTCGGGTAGCCAGCACGCCATCGGTACGGTAGTGATTGGCGGTATGATCACCGCCACCGTATTGGCGATATTCTGGGTCCCGCTGTTTTTCGTCACCGTGTCGGCCATGGGGCAGCGCAAAATCGCTGACCAGGACGACGCTCTAGAACCTTCTAAAGAGGCTGGCTTATGAGCAAGTCGCTACTTTCCCTGGCTGTTGCCGCCTTCGTGCTCGGTGGCTGCTCGCTGATACCCGATTATCAGCAGCCTGAAGCACCGGTAGCGGGCCAGTACCCGCAAGGCCCGGCGTATTCGCCGGCCCAGGCGCCTGCCCAGGCTGCCGCCGAACAGGGCTGGAAGCAGTTTTTCCATGACCCGGCGCTGCAACAGCTGATCCAGGTCGCCCTGGAAAACAACCGTGATCTGCGTGTCGCGGCGCTGAACATCGACGCCTTCGCGGCCCAATACCGCATCCAGCGTGCCGATCTGTTCCCGGCCGTGTCGGCCAACGGCACCGGCAGCCGTCAGCGGGTCCCGGCTCGGGCCTCGCAGACCGGCGAAGCGGACATCACCAGTTCCTACTCGGCCACAGTCGGCATCAGCGCCTATGAACTCGACCTGTTCGGTCGGGTTCGCAGCCTGAGCGAAGAAGCGCTGCAGAAGTACTTCGCCACTGAAGAAGCGCGCCGCAGCACCCAGATCAGCCTGGTGGCCAGCGTGGCCAATGCCTATCTGACCTGGCAGGCCGACAAGGAGCTGCTGAATCTGACCAAGGACACCCTCGGTGCGTTCGAGGAGAGCTACAAGCTCACCGCCCGCAGCAACGAAGTGGGTGTCGCCTCGGCCCTGGACCTCGCCCAGTCGCGTACCTCGGTGGAAAACGCCCGCGCGCAACAGGCCAAGTACACCCGTCAAGTCGCCCAGGATGAAAACATCCTGGTGCTACTGCTCGGCACCGGTGTCCCGGCCAACCTGCAAGCGGCCAAACCATTGGCTGACGACCTGCTGAGCGACGTGCCGGCCGGTCTGCCATCAGACTTGCTGCATCGTCGTCCGGACATCCTCCAGGCCGAATACGACCTGAAAGCGGCAAACGCCAACATCGGCGCGGCGCGGGCGGCGTTCTTCCCGAGCATCAGCCTGACCGCCAATGCCGGGACCCTGAGCCCGGACTTGTCCGGTCTGTTCAAGGGCGGTTCGGGCACCTGGTTGTTCCAGCCGCAGATCAACCTGCCGATCTTCAACGCCGGCAGCCTGCGCGCCAGCCTGGATTACTCAAAAATCCAGAAAGACATCGGCGTGGCGAACTACGAGAAGTCCATTCAAACGGCCTTCCAGGAAGTCGCCGATGGCCTGGCCGCCCGCCAGACCTACACCGATCAGTTGCAGGCCCAGCGTGATTTCGTCACCGCGAACCAGGACTACTACCGTCTGGCCGAGCGTCGCTATCGCATTGGTGTCGACAGCAACCTGACCTTCCTCGATGCCCAACGTCAGCTGTTCAGTGCCCAACAGGTACTGATCACCGACCGTTTGGCGCAACTGGTCAGTGCCGTCAATCTGTACAAGGCACTGGGCGGTGGCTGGAACGAGCAGACGGCGAAGAACGAACCGTTGAAAGAAGAAGCGCCGAAGCTGAAGTTGTTCTGATAGCGCTGTAAGACAAGAAGCCCACCTTTTGGTGGGCTTCTTGTTGTCTGCGGGAAAGTTGTGGCGCCAGGACTGGCCTCATCGCGAGCAAGCTCGCTCCCACAGGAGATTTGTGTCTGCCACAGATCGCATGCGCACAGAATGACCAATGTGGGAGCGAGCCTGCTCGCGATGAGGCTGGAACAGACAACACAAATTCCCAGCCAATCTTATGTTCGATAATCGCCCAAAACCCGCTTTTCCCGATTGAACCATCCAGTCCATTCCCCGCACCATTCGTCGCACAAGACCAATGACAACAGGTTCGACACCATGCCCCCGCGCCCTGCCCTGTCTGGCTGATCCCGTTCGTTTTTGTCCTGATTTCAAATTTTTGTCTGCACCCCCCAGGTGGCGGCAGCACCCCGTTTCACACCTAAAAATTAGAGAGACCCGAGCACATGACACCTTCCAATACTCAATACTTGTTCCCCAGCCTCATCGCCGTTGCACTGGCCAGTACGGCTCTGCCCGCCATGGCCGAGGAGTCAGGCTTTGTCGAAGGTGCCAAGGTCAACCTGAACCTGCGCAACTTCTACATCAACCGCAACTTCACCAACCCGACCAAAGCTCAGGGCAAGGCAGAGGAGTGGACACAAAGTTTCATCCTCGACGCCAAGTCCGGATTCACCCAGGGCACCGTCGGGTTCGGCATGGATGTGCTGGACCTGTACTCGGTGAAACTCGACGGTGGTAAAGGCACGGGCGGTACGCAGTTGCTGCCGCTGGATCACGACGGTCGCCCGGCGGACAACTTCGGTCGCACCAACGTGGCGTTCAAGGCCAAGCTGTCGCAGACCGAAGTGAAGGTGGGCGAATGGATGCCGGTGCTGCCGATCCTGCGTTCGGACGACGGTCGTTCCCTGCCGCAAACGTTTCGTGGTGGCCAGATCACCTCGAAGGAAATCAACGGCCTGACGCTCTACGGCGGCCAGTTCCGCGCCAACAGCCCGCGCGACGACAGCAGCATGAGCGACATGTCGATGACCGGAAAACCGGTATTTACCTCCGACCGTTTCAACTTCCAGGGCGGCGAATACACCTTTAACGAGAAGCGCACCCAGATCGGTGTGTGGAACGCCGAACTCAAGGACATCTACAGCCAGCAGTACGTGAATCTGATCCACAGCCAGCCCATCGGCGACTGGACCCTGGGCGCCAACCTCGGTTTCTTCTACGGCAAGGATGACGGCAGCGCCCGGGCCGGCGAGTTGGACAACAAGACGTGGTCAGGCCTGTTCTCGGCCAAATACGGCGGCAACACCTTCTATGTCGGCCTGCAAAAACTCACCGGCGACAGCGCGTGGATGCGGGTCAATGGCACCAGCGGCGGCACCCTGGCCAACGACAGTTACAACGCCAGTTATGACAATGCGAAAGAAAAATCCTGGCAGGTACGGCATGACTACAACTTCGTCGCCCTCGGCATTCCCGGCCTGACCTTGATGAACCGCTACATCAGCGGCGACAACGTCCACACCGGCACCATCACCGACGGCAAGGAATGGGGCCGCGAAAGCGAACTGGGTTACACCGTGCAGAGCGGCGCGCTCAAAGACCTCAACGTCAAATGGCGCAACTCGACCATTCGCCGGGATTTCAGCAACAACGAGTTCGATGAAAACCGGTTGATCGTCAGCTATCCGATCAGTTTGTTGTAAACCTCACCACCGCCATCGTCGGAATGCCGCCCAGACCAAGCCCGGCTCCCACAGGGATTTTCAGTGAACACAAAATTGACGTTCACGCCGAAAACTGTGGGAGCGAGCCTGCTCGCGAAGGCGTCAGCTCAGACACCGCAAATCGCCAGAATCACTCCCGCGATTCGACGCCAAGCTCATCCCACACCGACTCCGCCAGGTGGAACGTCGCATTCGCCGCCGGAATGCCGCAATAGATCGCGCTCTGCATGATCACTTCCTTGATCTCGCCGCGGGTCACGCCGTTGTTGGCGGCGGCGCGCAGGTGCAGTTTGAGCTCTTCATTGCGGTTCATGCCGATCAGCATGGCCATGGTGATCAGGCTGCGGGTGTGGCGCGGCAGTCCCGGACGGGTCCAGATGTCGCCCCAGGCGTGACGGGTGATCATCTCCTGAAACTCCGAGTTGAACTCGGTCAGCGCGTTCAGGCTGCGGTCGACGTGGGCGTCGCCGAGCACTGCGCGGCGGACTTTCAGGCCTTCGTCGTAACGTTGTTTCTCGTCCACAACAATCCCCTTAATGAGCTGACAAAAACGTCACTACCCGGTCACTGAACGCAGCACCGGCCTGGACGTTGGACAAGTGCGCGGCGTAGAACTCGGCGTACTCGGCGCCCTGCACATGTTCCTGAATGAAGTGCCCACCGGACGGCGGTGTGACCGCGTCTTCGGTGCCGGCAATGACCAGCAGCGGCACCTTGATCGAGGACAGCTGATCGCGGAAATCGGCATCGCGCACGGCGGCACAGTTCGCGGCATAGCCTTCAGGCGAGGTGGCGGCGAGCATGTCAGTAATCTTCTTCGCGGCGGCAGGATTGGTTTCAGCAAAATCCGCGGTGAACCAGCGCGCAATCGACGCATCACGCAGCGCGACCATGGCGGCCGGACCGTCACGCAGCACGGTTTCAATGCGCGGGTTCCATACCGACGGATCACCGATTTTCGCCGCGGTGTTGCACACCACCAGTTTGTTCAGGCGATCACCCGCGTTGATCCCCAGCCACTGGCCAATCAGCCCACCCATGGACAAACCGCAGAAATGCGCGCGTTCGATGTGCAACGCATCCAGCAGTGCCAGCACGTCATGACCTAGTTGCTCGATGTTGTACGGCCCCGGCGTGACCAGAGATCTGCCATGACCCCGGGTGTCGAAACGCAGCACCCGGAAATGCTCGGTGAACGCCGCAATCTGCGCGTCCCACATGTGCAGGTCGGTGCCCAGCGAGTTGGACAGCACCAGCACCGGTGCATCCGCCGGGCCATCGAGTTGCGGCCCTTGAATTTGGTAGTGCAGTTCGCCCTCGGCGAGTTGTACGAAAGCCACAGCAATCTCCTTCAGGCAGTCAACGCAGAATGTTCAGCCACCGCTCGCTCGACCCAGGTATGGGCCTGACCGAGGTAATGGGCGGGGTCCAGCAGATGATCGAGTTCAGCGGCAGAAAGCTCCGCGGTCACTTGCGGCTCGTCGCCGAGTATCGCTCGTAGATGACGTTGTTCTGCCACTGCTCTCTTGCAGCATTGCTCCAGCAAATGGTGCGCGGTGTCGCGGCCGACCCGTTGGGCGAGCACGATGCTCACCGCTTCGGCGAGCACCAGCCCTTGGGTCAGATCAAGGTTGCGGGCCATGCGCTCGGCGTCCACTTCCAGCCCATCCGCCACCAGCATCGCTTGTTTCAGGCTGCCGGACACCAGGCAGCAAATCTCCGGCAGGGTTTCCCACTCGGCATGCCACAGGCCCAGGCTGCGCTCGTGTTCTTGAGGCATGGCGCTGAACAGCGTCGAGAGCAAACCGGGTACGCGAGTCGCAGCGCCGATCAACACCGCCGCGCCCACCGGGTTGCGTTTGTGCGGCATGGTCGAAGAACCGCCCTTGCCCGGCGCGGAAGGTTCGAACACTTCAGCGGCTTCGGTCTGCATCAACAGGCTGATGTCACGGCCCAGTTTGCCGAGGCTGCCGGCGATCAATCCCAGTACCGAGCCGAACTCCACCAAGCGGTCTCGCTGGGTGTGCCAAGGTTGATCCGGCAGTGTCAGTTTCAATTCTTCAGCCAGCGCCTGGGCAATCGGCATCGCCTGCTCGCCGAGGGCCGCGAGGGTTCCGGAGGCGCCGCCGAACTGCAGCACCAGCAGTCGCGGTTTGAGTTGTTGCAGACGTTGACGGCTGCGAGTGACAGCGCCCAGCCAACCGGCGATTTTCATGCCGAGGGTGACGGGTGTCGCGTGCTGCAACCAGGTGCGCCCGGCCAGCGGTGTGGCGACGTAGCGCAACGCCTGGGTCGCCAGCGTTTCGCCCAGTTGCGCCAGATCGCTTTCGATCAGCGCCAGCGCGCCACGCAGTTGCAACACCAGACCGGTGTCCATCACGTCCTGGCTGGTAGCGCCCAGATGCACATAGCGCTCGGCTTCGGCATGGTTGGCCGCGATCTGTTTACCCAGCGCCTTGACCAAAGGAATTGCCGAATTGCCGGCCGTGGCAATCGCCTCGCCGAGGGCGGCGAAGTCGTAATGCCCGGCCTGACAGGACGCTTCAATCGGCGCGACAGCCGTTTGCGGAATCAGCCCGACTCGCGCCTCGGCCCGAGCCAGCGCCGCTTCAAAATCAAGCATCGCTTGAACCCGACCCTGATCGCAGAACACCTCACGCATGTCGCGGGCAGTGAAATAGGCATCGAACAATTGATTGCCCGGTCGCTCGTTCATAAACAGTCCCTGGAGGCGTGGGCCGGTCAGGCCCACGGGTAAAGATCAAAGGTCGTTGTGCAAGTACTTCGCCTGTTTCGGCAAGCGCAGGCTGAACAGGAACGCCACCGCCATCATCACCGTCACGTACCAGTAGAAGGAGTTTTCCATGCCCCCGGCTTTGAGGCTCAGGGCCACGTACTCGGCCGAACCGCCGAAGATTGCATTCGCCACCGCATACGCCAGGCCGACGCCCAAGGCGCGTACTTCCGGCGGGAACATTTCGGCTTTTACCAGGCCACTGATGGAGGTGTAAAAACTGACGATCGCCAGCGCTACAGTAATCAGCACAAACGCCAGAAACGGACTGCTGACGCTTTTCAGGCTCAGCAGGATCGGCACGGTGAACAACGTCCCCAGAGCGCCGAACCACAGCATCGAGTTACGTCGGCCGATCTTGTCCGCGAGCATGCCGAACAGCGGCTGCATGCACATATAAAGGAACAGGGCGCCGGTCATGATGTAGCTAGCGGTCTTGGCCTGCATGCCGGCGGTGTTTACCAGGTACTTCTGCATGTACGTGGTGAACGTATAGAAAATCAGCGAGCCACCGGCGGTGTAACCGAGCACGGTAATGAACGCAGCTTTGTGGTCGCGGAACAGCGCACGGATGCTGCCGGCGTCCTTGTTTTCGCGCATTTCCTTGCTGGTGGTTTCCTTGAGCGAACGGCGCAGGAACAGCGAAATCAACGCCGCCAACGCACCGACGACAAACGGGATCCGCCAGCCATAGGCGCGCAAATCATCCTCAGTGAGGAACTGTTGCAGGATCACCACCAGCGACACCGCCAGCAATTGCCCACCGATCAGCGTCACGTACTGGAACGAGGCGAAGAAACCGCGCTGGCCCTTGAGGGCAACTTCACTCATGTAGGTCGCGGTGGTGCCGTACTCACCGCCCACCGACAGGCCCTGGATCAAGCGGGCGAACAACAGCATGATCGGCGCCCAGACACCGATGTCCTTGTAAGTCGGCAGGCAGGCGATGAGCAACGAACCGAAGCACATCATCAGAATCGAAATCATCATCGAATTCTTGCGTCCGTGCTTGTCCGCGACACGGCCAAAGATCCAGCCACCTATGGGCCGCATCAGGAACCCGGCGGCGAAGACGCCAGCCGTGTTGACCAACTGTACAGTCGGGTTATCTGAAGGAAAAAAGGCCGGGGCAAAATAGATCGCGGAAAAAGCGTAGACGTAGAAGTCGAACCATTCGACGAGGTTGCCGGACGAGGCGCCGACAATCGCGAAGATCCGTTTACTGCGCTCTTCGCCGGTGTAGTGCGCTGTAGTAGAGGTGTTAGTTGTCATTGTTTTTTACTCAATGGGGACTGTCAGAGTCTAGACACACTTTGCAACAGCCCCGTTCCACAAATGCATTACCTGAGCGCAACACAGTCCCTGTGGGAGCGAGCCTGCTCGCGAAAGCGTCGGCACAGGCAACATTGATGGTGGCTGATACGACGCCTTCGCGAGCAGGCTCGCTCCCACAAGGTTAGCGGTGCTCACTCAATAGTCGAAGAACACCGTCTCTGCATCAGTGCCCTGCAAAATCACATTCCACTGGTAAACACCCGACGTATCAGTCTTGGCCAGCAAGGTATGGCGGCGTTCAGACGGCACACATTCCAGCAGCGGATCCGCCACGTTGGCCGGTTCGCCATCAAAGTAAATCCGCGTCAGCAAGTGCTTCACCAACCCGCGAGCAAACACCAGCACCACCAGATGCGGCGCCTGAGTCGTGCCTTTCAAGCCTTCTACCGTGCCCGGCTTGATCGTGGTGAAACGAAAGCGCCCTTGCGCATCCACCGGCACCCGGCCAAACCCTTCGAAGTTCGGGTCCAGGGGTTTGTCCTGATCGTCTTCGGGGTGGTCATACTTGCCGGCGGCGTTGGCTTGCCAGACTTCCAGCATCGCATCGTTGACGACGTCGCCGTTGCCATCGATGACTTGCCCGGTGATCGCCACGCGCTCGCCCAGGGTTTGTTCGACCGTCAGGTCTTCGCGGTTCAACCAGGTCAAACCAATGTGGTAATACGGCCCGACGGTGTGGGATGTGGTCGCGTTCAGCGTCATCTTATTTCTCCATCGGCGTGGCTTCACGGCCGCGCAAGACGATGTCCCAGCGATAACCGAGGGCATAGGAAGGTATGGTTTTTTCCAGGTCGAAACTGGCGATCAAACGCTCTTTGGCGCTGGTGTCCGGTACGCAGTTGTAGATCGGGTCATACGCCAGCAATGGATCGCCCGGGAAGTACATCTGCGTGACCAGGCGCGTCAGAATGCTCGGCCCGAACAGTGAGAAATGGATGTGCGCCGGGCGCCACGCGTTGTGGTGGTTGCCCCACGGATAGGCGCCGGGTTTGATGGTCTGGAATTGGTACCAGCCATCAGCGTCGGTCACGGTGCGGCCGGTACCGGTGAAATTCGGGTCCAGCGGTGCATCGTGCAGGTCGCGGTCATGGTTGTAGCGACCGGCGGCGTTGGCCTGCCAGATCTCCACCAGAATCCCCGGCACCGGCAAACCATCTTCATCCAGCACGCGGCCATGGATAATGATGCGCTCACCCAGTGGCTCACCCTTGTGCTGGGCGGTCAGGTCGTTGTCCTGCGCTTGGATGCGCTCGGCACCGATGGTCGGACCGGTAATTTCCGACAGCGAATGGGGCAAAAACACCAACGGCTTGGACGGCGAGCGACGGTTAGTGGATTGATACGCCAGGTGCAGATATTCCGGCTGAGTGCCTTCCTGCGGGCGGCGGTAACCAGGCTTGTCAGTCATGGAGCATTTCCTCAGTTCTTATTAGTCACGCCGCGTGTCAGACCCGTTCGATCGCCAAGGCCAGACCCTGGCCCACGCCGACGCACATGGTCGCCAGACCTTTCTTGCCACCGGTCTTTTCCAGCTGATGCAGCGCGGTCAGTACCAGGCGGGCGCCGCTCATGCCTAACGGATGGCCCAAGGCAATGGCGCCACCGTTCGGGTTGACCTGGGCCGCGTCGTCCGCCAGCCCCAGTTCACGCAGCACCGCCAAGCCTTGGCTGGCGAAGGCTTCGTTGAGTTCGATCACATCAAAATCGCTGACGGCCAGGCCGAGGCGCTCGGTCAATTTGCGCACCGCCGGCACCGGGCCGATGCCCATTACACGCGGTGCGACACCGGCACTGGACATGCCCAGTACTTTGGCGCGGGCGGTCAGACCGTGCTTTTTCACGGCGTCGCCGGAGGCCAGAATCAGCGCCGCAGCACCGTCGTTCACCCCGGAAGCATTGCCGGCAGTGACGGTTTTGTCGGGACCATTGACCGGTTTGAGTTTGGACAGGGTTTCCAGCGTGGTGTCGGCGCGAGGATGCTCATCCTGGGTGACGACACTTTCACCCTTTTTGTGGGCAATTCGCACTTCAACGATTTCTTCGGCGAAAAATCCTGCGGCTTGTGCGGCGGCTGTCCGCTGCTGACTGCGCAGTGCGAAAGCGTCCTGATCGGCGCGGGAAATTTCGTAATCGTCTGCCACGTTGTCGGCGGTCTGCGGCATCGCATCCACGCCGTATTGGGCTTTCATCAACGGGTTGATAAAACGCCAGCCGATGGTGGTGTCTTCCAGCTTCATGTTGCGCGAAAACGCCGCATCCGCCTTGCCCATCACGAACGGCGCGCGGGACATCGACTCGACGCCGCCGGCAATCGCCAGCTCCATTTCACCGCTGGCGATGGCGCGGAAGGCGGTACCAATGGCATCCATCCCCGAGGCGCAGAGGCGATTGAGGGTCACGCCCGGAATGGTTTCCGGCAGGCCCGCCAACAACAGCGCCATGCGCGCCACGTTGCGGTTGTCTTCGCCGGCCTGGTTGGCGCAGCCGAGGAACACATCGTCCACCGCGTTCCAGTCCACCGACGGGTTGCGCTCCATCAATGCCTTGATCGGCACGGCGGCCAGGTCGTCGGCGCGAACCGCCGCCAGGCCACCGCCGAAACGGCCGATGGGGGTGCGAATCGCATCGCAGATATAAACGTCGCGCATCAGGCTTCTCCGGGTGCTTGGCCGTGGGCCGCGGCGGTGCGGGCTTCCAGATCCCTGAGCGCCTTCAGTTCGACCTCGGTGGGCTCGGCGGTGTTTTCAACCGTGTCGGCGAAGCGAATCGCCCAACCGGTGGCGGCGACCACTTGTTCACGCGTCACGCCTGGGTGCAGCGCGGTGACCACGAATTCATGGGTATCCGCTTCCGGCTCCATGATGCACAGGTCGGTAATAATGCCGACCGGACCGGCGCCCGGCAGGCCGAGACGCTTGCGCGAATCACCGCCCTCCCCATGGCCGACCGAGGTAATGAAGTCGAGTTTGTCGACAAAGGAACGCGCCGATTGCTTGAGGATGATCAGCACGCTTTTGGCCGAGCCAGCGATCTCCGGCGCACCGCCGGCACCCGGCAGGCGGACTTTCGGCTGATGGTAGTCGCCGACCACGGTGGTGTTGATATTGCCGAAGCGGTCGACTTGCGCGGCGCCGAGGAAACCGACGTCGATGCGCCCGCCCTGCAACCAATAGCGAAAAATCTCACCGGTCGGGACGACGGTGTCAGCGGTTTCCGCCAGCTCACCGTCACCGATCGACAGTGGCAGCACGCTCGGCTTGGCACCGATCGGACCCGATTCGTAGATAAGGACTACATCCGGCGAGGAAGTCAGACGCGCCAGGTTGGCGGCTTTCGACGGCAGGCCGATGCCGACGAAGCACACCGAACCGTTTTTCAAACGGCGGGCAGCGGCGACGGTCATCATTTCATTGGTGGTGTAAGTCATTACTTGGCCTCCGAAGCAGCGGCCAGCTTGGCCTGGAACTCGCTGAAGTCAGCGCAGCCGTGGATGTACTCGTTGATCCACGCGGTGAAGGTTTCACGGTCGCGGGCAATCGGGTCCCAGGCTTGGTAGAAACGGTTATCGCGCTCGTTGTAACCGTGAGCGTAGGACGGATGCGCGCCGCCAGGGACGTGGCAGACCGCGCTCAAGGCCCAGGTTGGCAGCACACAAGAGTTCATCGGTGCATTGAGGTCGTCGACGATTTCTTCGACGGTGACGATGCAGCGCTTGGCGGCCAGTGCAGCTTCTTTCTGCACACCGAGAATGCCCCACAGCAGTACGTTGCCTTTGCGGTCAGCCTTCTGCGCGTGAATCACGGTGATGTCCGGGCGCACCGAAGGCACGGCCGCCAATACTTCACCGGTGAATGGGCAGGTGACGGTTTTGATCAGCGGGTTGACCTTCGGCAGGTCGGAACCGGCGTAGGCACGCAGCACCGCGAACGGTAGGCCGGAGGCGCCAGCGACGTAGGCATTGGCCAGGTCGGCATGGCTGTGTTCTTCGATTTCCAGCGCATGGGGCCACTGCTTCTCGACGGCGTCACGCAGACGGTGCAGCGAACCGACGCCCGGGTTGCCGCCCCAGGAGAAAATCAACTTGCGAGCGCAACCGGCGCCGATCAACTGGTCGTAGATCAGGTCAGGCGTCATCCGCACCAGGGTCAGGTCTTTCTTGCCCTGGCGAATGATTTCGTGACCCGCCGCCGTAGGGATCAGATGAGTGAAGCCTTCGAGCGCGACCGTATCGCCGTCGTTTACGAATTGCTTCACCGCGTCGTGCAGCGAAAGGATTTCAGCCATGGGGCAGGCTCCCGTTTTGTTATGAACCGACAGTGGAAGAAAAAGGCGCGATGCGCAGCGCCGGAATGACTGAAGAGTAAGCCCCTGAAAAACGCCAAACAATCCGATAATCGACTAAGCGTTCGTTTATCGAACACATTGTTGTCTGGCTATCGTTCTCTGTCGCCTGCAAAAGATCGCAGCCTGCGGCAGCTCCTACGGGTGTTCACTTTCCTCTGTAGGAGCTGCCGAACGCTGCGATCTTTTGCTACACCACTGTCTCAGCCGGATCAGGTCGCATCCGCATGGCTGACCATGCCCTTGATCACCACCGCCGTGGTTGCCAATGCCGCTGGAATCACCAGCGCTGTCAGTACCTGCTCGAAGTTCCAACCCAGCCCCAGCAGCGTTGCGCCCATCCATGCACCGAGAATCGCGCCAAAGCGGCCAATCCCGAGCATCCACGACACCCCGGTCGCCCGCCCCTGCGTCGGATAAAACCGCGCCGCCAGTGAAGGCATCGCCGATTGCGCGCCGTTGACGCACATCCCGGCTACGAGCACCAACGTCGCCAGTAGCGTGATGTTGCCCAGGCTCTGCCCTACCGCGTAGGCAAATACCCCGGCGAATAGATAGAAAATGCCGATAACCTTGTGCGGATTGAACCGGTCCATCGCCCAGCCCACGCCCACTGCGCTCAACACCCCGCCAAACTGGAACAACGCGCCGATGAATGCCGCCTGCTCCATGCTCGCGCCACTGTCACGCATCAGCGTCGGCAGCCAACTGGTCAGCAGATAAACAATCACCAGCCCCATGAAGTAGGTCAGCCACAGCAACAAGGTGCCGGTGCTGTAGGTGCCGGAGAAGATCACCGCGAACACGTTGCGCGCCTTCACGGTTTTCTGTTCCGGCACGCTGAAGCTCGCAGCCTGGGCGACGACGATTGGATCAATGGGCGCCAGGGCCTTGCGCACTTTGTCAGTACCGCGATTGCGGACGACGAGGTAGCGTGCCGATTCCGGCAACCAGAACAGCAAAACGACGGCGAGGATCAGCGGCAAAATCCCGCCGATCATCAGCAGACTGTGCCAACCAAAGGCCGGAATCAGTTTGGCGGAAATGAAACCGCCGCCCGCCATGCCGAGGTTGAAGCCGCAGAACATGCTGGTCACCAGCAGGGATTTCTTGCGTTCCGGGGTGTATTCGGACAGTAGCGTCGTGGCGTTCGGCATGCCGGCACCAAGGCCCAGGCCGGTGAGGAATCGCAGCACCAGCAACTGATCGACGTTGGTGCTGTACGCCGAAGCCAGGCTGAACGCGCCGAACAACAGCACCGCGCCCACCAGTACGATTTTTCGCCCGAAGCGGTCAGCCAATGGGCCAGAACCCAGCGCGCCGAAGACCATGCCGATCAGCGCCGCGCTCATCACCGGGCCGAGACTGGCGCGGTCGATGCCCCAATCCTGAGACAGGGCGGGCGCGATGAAACCCATGGCCGCCGTGTCGAGGCCGTCGAGGAAAACAATCAGGAAACACAGGATCACCACTCGCCATTGGTAGCGCGAAATGGGTTGAGCATTGATGAAGGACTGCACGTCGAGGCAGTTTCCTACAGCAGACTGAGGCTGGTTCATTATTTTTATTCCACGCAAAGAACGCAGTCGAACAGGTGCCAACCGAGGCTGACACTGTCACAAGAAAGAGGTGTCGGAATCAGGCGATGCGGTTCCGGCAGGGAAACCGATGGGAACAGCGACAGTCGGGAAACATACGCATGGGAAGTGCCTCTTTTCATTATTATTGGGGTCGTCGTCCGGCAATGGAGCGAGAACAGCAGCGCCGGATGCCGCTGCCGCGACATTAATGATCCAAGGGAAAGAGCGTCAATTCGATAAACGCGACTCTGTGCGTTTATCGAACAGCTTAGGCGAAGAGTTGCGCGCTGAGGTCGCGACTCGCGCTCAGAAGGCCCGGCAGGAAACGTTGTTCCAGCTCGTTGCGGCTGACTCGACCGGCGTGGGTACTGACGTTTAGCGCCGCTACGACTTGGCCGGAAGCGTCGTACACTGGAACGGCAATCGAGCGCAGGCCCTGCTCCAGTTCCTGATCGACAATGCACCAACCTTGCTGCCGCACCTCTTGCAGGCATTCGAGCAACGCCTCGGGGGTGTGCAGGGTTCGGCTGGTCTTGGCTTGCAGCTCTGCATGGTCGAGGTACTCTCGCAGTGATGTATCGTCCAGCGCCGCGAGAAGAATCCGGCCCATTGAAGTGCAATAGGCGGGCAGACGTCCACCCACCGACAGGTCAACGGAAATCAGTCGCTGGGTGGTGGCCGAACGAGCGATGTACAAGATGTCATCGCCTTCCAGAGTGGCCATGTTGCAGGCTTCATGAAGTTGCTCGCTCATGCGGTCCAGGTAAGGCTGAGCGGAAACCGCCAGCGGCGTCGAGGACACATAGGCATGGCCAAGCGTCAGTACTTTGGGCAGCAGCGAATACGTGCGGCCGTCGGTAGTGGCGTAGCCGAGTTTGATCAGCGTGTGCAGGCAACGTCGCACAGCGGCGCGGGGAATTTCCGTGCGGTGGCTGATCTGGGCGATGGTGAGGTGACGTTTGCGCTCCTGGAACGCTTGCACCACGGCCAAGCCACGGGCCAGGGATGTCATGAAATCCGGGTCGCCAGTCAGTGCCTGGATCCGCTTGGCGGGCGAGGCAACGATCGGCGGCGCCACTGAAGCGAAGGAATTGCGCATTTGATCGTTCATATAAGGTCCTTTTCCCACACGGTTCAGCGGCTATTACAAGCGTCAGCCGGTCCCTCACACAACCCCGGACAGCCAAGACTGTTCGATTATCGAACCATCGACCGATAATCGCAATCGGACCAGCCGATTATTGAACGGGCTTGCACCTATTTTTACACTGGCTCTGACGCAGACTAAAAGGGTCGATGTAATTGTCCTAACTTGTTCGACTTAATGGCGTCAGAAAGGCATCACTGTAACGTCGTGCCGCCGAACGACCTAGTTAGCCGTATAAAGTTGCGAGTAACAAAACAATCACACATCAAGACCCACTTTTAACTCTTTGGTGATAGTGTTCTTCGAATCGACCGCTATAATGCAATTCAGTGGTGTCCGGTTTTTAATTGCCGATTCCGCCACCCGGTAGCGCGATGTTCCATCGCCGTTACCCGCAGCAAGCGCCTGACACTTATTTCATATGCTTAGCCAAGGCGTTCGCTGAAACAGGAAACTGATGCTACGTCAGCTGTTTATCTCTGGTGCCGTGGCCGCCTGCAACATGGAAGTAATTGATCGCAATGCCGTAAAAAATGATGCCTTTGCGGGTCTTGTCCTTTCGGCGAGCGTGGTCAAATACATTTGATGCAGCGCGTTTCACCAGAGTTTATCTCAACTCAATCAGGTAGCACTGTGACGAAAGACGAACTGCGCGCGGAACTTGAGCGCCAGGAACAACGTTACAAGGAAGTTTATGGCGGGGAAGTCACCACCTACGCCGCTCAGCCCGAACCGGAACGCAAACCCTGGCGTAAACGCGCCACCGTTCAGGATCAGGCTTTCACTCAAGAATTGCAGAAAATGGAAAAGGAACTCAAAGCCGAAGAGCCATAAGCCCTCGGCCTGAATCCTTTCAAGGGTCTGCGTCTGCACCCGTTAAAAACGGGATGTATCGATGATGCCTTTCGCGCCCGCTACCAGCGGGCAGCGGCCACCTCACCCACCGGATGAGGCAAATGGCGCATGTCTGGCCCTCTTTTCAGATACTTCACACAAGCGTTAAAACCTCTTGTTTCTACGAGAGGACGCCTTGTGGCTGCGGCCTTTTCAAAGAAATTCAATGACTTGCAAAACCCAGTAAAAACCTGGGCCTTGGGCTGCTGTCACAAATTAATTCGTTGAAGAATGTTACCGATGAGCACCTAGTGCATCGATTTGCAGTCTTTTCTGGCATAATCGCGCCCCCTTACGACCGGGTCAGAAAACCTTCATGATCGATTTATTCAGCGGACTAGATGCTTGGGTGCTTGTGAGCCTCTTGCTCGCCCTGGCCTTTGTCCTCGCCTTCGAGTTCATCAACGGCTTTCATGACACCGCTAACGCGGTGGCCACTGTTATCTACACCAAAGCCATGCCGCCCCATCTGGCGGTGTTCTTTTCCGGTGTGTTCAACTTTCTCGGCGTGCTGCTGGGCGGTGTCGGCGTGGCGTATGCCATCGTCCACCTGCTGCCGGTAGAGCTGCTGATCAATGTGAACACCGGTCACGGGCTGGCCATGGTGTTCTCGCTGCTCGCCGCAGCCATCACCTGGAACCTGGGCACCTGGTACTTCGGTATCCCGGCTTCCAGCTCCCATACGCTGATCGGGTCGATCCTCGGTGTCGGCCTTGCCAATGCCTTGATCAACGATATTCCGTTGGCTGATGGCGTGAACTGGCAGAAGGCAATTGATATCGGTGCGTCCCTGGTGTTCTCGCCAATGGCCGGTTTCATCGTTGCCGCTCTGGTGCTGATCGGACTGAAATGGTGGCGTCCACTGTCGAAGATGCACAAGACGCCGGACCAGCGCCGCAAGCTCGATGACAAGAAGCACCCACCGTTCTGGAACCGTCTGGTACTGGTGATCTCGGCCATGGCCGTGAGCTTCGTGCACGGTTCCAACGATGGCCAGAAAGGTATCGGCCTGATCATGCTGGTACTGATCGGTATCGTGCCGGCGCAGTTCGTACTCGACCTGAGCAGCACGACTTATCAGATCGAGCGGACCCGCGATGCGACCCTGCACCTGAGTCAGTTCTATAAGCGCAATGCCGAAACGCTGGGTGAGTACCTGGCCTTGGGAAAAAGCGTGGAAGGCGATCTGCCGGAGAAGTTCCGTTGCAACCCGCAACAGACCGAACCGACCATCACCGCCCTGCTCGGCACCCTTAAAGGTGTAGCGGACTACCACTCGCTGCCGTCTGAAAGCCGCATCGAAGTGCGTCGTTATCTGCTCTGCCTGGACGACACGGCGAAGAAAGTGGGCAAGCTGCCTGGCCTCGCCCCCCGTGAAAAGGCTGACCTGGACAAGCTGCGCAAAGACCTGACCACCACCACCGAATATGCCCCGTTCTGGGTGATTCTGGCGGTCGCCCTGGCACTCGGCCTGGGCACCATGGTCGGCTGGAAGCGCGTGGTTCTGACCATCGGCGAGAAGATCGGCAAGCAAGGCATGACCTACGCTCAAGGCATGTCTGCACAGATCACCACCGCGTGCATGATCGGCCTCGCCAACATCTTCAGCCTGCCGGTTTCCACCACCCACGTCCTGTCCTCGGGCGTGGCCGGCACCATGGTCGCCAATAAAAGTGGCCTGCAAGGTGGCACGGTCAAAACCATCCTGCTGGCCTGGGTCCTGACCCTGCCAGCCACAGTGGGCCTGTCGGCCGGCCTGTTCTGGCTGGCGTCGAAGGCACTGGGCAGCTGATACATCGCTGCAACGAAAAAGGCGCGCCTCGTAAGAGCCGCGCCTTTTTCATGCCTGCGATCTTCCAAACACCACATTTGATCTCCATACATCCTCAAGAAATCGCAGGCAAAAAAAAGGGCAACCGAAGTTGCCCAAAATGCCTTGCGTGCTCATTGCTTCCAGAAGGACCTACGGTTTGCGCTTATGCGAATCCTTCCAGATAAAAAATCCAAACCCTGCAAAAAACAGAACCATGAGGCCGACTGTCAGCACTCCGGCGATCACCACGTTGTCGAAAAACATGACTGGCCTCCTGCACTTGCCTTGTTGCGATGGGGCTAAGTTAACCAATCAGGCAGGGGAAAAAATTGACCGGGATCAATGTCGCCCGAGACTGGGCGTAAAGGAGGGGAAATAACTGACCTGCATCAACAGATGCAGGGTGTTTCAACGCTTTTTCGGTTTGTTCTTCGGCTTTTTCTTCGCTTTACCCAACGGCATGGCGTGCTCGAACGCCTGGCGCACTTCGTTCAGGCGCTTTTCATTAAGGTCATGAACCCGCTTGGCGCGTTCGGCGTTGAGGTCGGTCAGCTTGTCGTCTTGGCTCATGGTGCTCAGTGCATCGCTTGGAATGAATTTCAGTTGCCGAATCTGCAGGCAAGGATGTGCCAATAATGCGGTCTGATCGCGGCGCTGACCAGCCGTGACCTCAAATCTGGATATCGACCCACAAACCCTGCCGTGGCTGATCTTCCATCAATGGCGCCACTGGCACGGTATTGTCAGCGTTGAGCTCGTCACCGGGAATCGCCAGGTGCTCTTCAGGATCTTCATCGGCTTCCCGGCGGCGCCTTTGCTGTTCCTGCTTGCGGCGCTGTTCCTCGCGCAGCTGAAACGCCGCCTCTTCCGGATCGCGCTGTTGCAGGTCGATGGTGCTTTCGTTGGAGCTTTCCTGCACCGGTACCACGGGCGGAATATCCGGCCGCTGGCGAATCGGATCCTGCTGTGAGGTGATTGGCACGGCACTCAAGGGGAGCATCGGTGGCAGCATAATTATTAGTCTCCTGTCAGCAGGCTGTCGGCTGCGGGGATGGCGACTTGAGCCATCGGTCGCAAACTGTGACCCGTTTTGCACTTGTAGGAGCTGCCGCAGGCTGCGATCTTTATCGGACAACATAGAACTCAAGCGTTCCCCAAGATCAAAAGATCGCAGCCTTCGGCAGCTCCTACGCCGTAAACCTTTTGGTCTGGAGGGCCGATTCCGTTAAGATAGCCCGCTTTTTCAAGGTGGGAGTCAGGCAGCATGGCGCAGCAGTATCAACCGGGGCAACGCTGGATCAGTGACAGCGAAGCCGAGCTGGGTTTAGGCACCGTTCTGGCACAGGACGGCCGCTTGTTGACCGTGCTCTACCCGGCCACTGGCGAGACTCGCCAGTACGCGCTACGGAATGCGCCCCTCACCCGCGTGCGGTTTTCGCCGGGTGACTCGATCACTCACTTCGAAGGCTGGAAACTGACCGTACAAGAAGTCGACGACGTCGACGGCTTGCTGGTTTACCACGGCCTCAACGGGCATAACGAAGTGGTTACCCTGCCGGAAACCCAACTGTCGAACTTCATTCAGTTCCGCCTGGCCAGCGATCGTTTGTTCGCCGGGCAGATCGACCCGCTGGCCTGGTTCTCCCTGCGATACAACACCCTGGAACACACCAGCCGCCAATTGCAGTCCGCGCTTTGGGGCCTGGGTGGCGTGCGTGCGCAACCGATCGCGCACCAGCTGCACATCGCCCGTGAAGTCGCCGACCGCATTGCGCCGCGGGTATTGCTGGCAGACGAAGTGGGCCTGGGCAAAACCATCGAAGCCGGTCTGGTGATCCATCGCCAACTGCTCTCGGGCCGCGCCAACCGCGTGCTGATCCTGGTTCCGGAGAACCTTCAGCACCAGTGGCTGGTCGAGATGCGCCGCCGCTTCAACCTGCAAGTCGCGCTGTTCGACGAAGAACGCTTCATCGAAAGCGATGCCGCCAACCCGTTCGAAGACACCCAGCTCGCGCTGGTTGCACTCGAGTGGCTGGTAGACGACGAGAAGGCCCAGGACGCGCTGTTCGCCGCCGGTTGGGACCTGATGGTCGTCGACGAAGCGCACCACCTGGTGTGGCATGAAGACAAGGCCAGCCCGGAATACTCGCTGGTTGAACAACTGGCCGAAGTCATTCCCGGCGTCCTGCTGCTGACCGCGACCCCGGAACAACTGGGTCAGGACAGCCACTTTGCGCGTCTGCGCCTGCTCGACCCGAACCGTTTCCATGACCTGCACGCCTTCCGCGCCGAGAGCGAAAACTATCGCCCGGTGGCCGAAGCCGTTCAGGAGCTGCTGGACAAGGGGCGCCTGTCGCCTGAAGCGCACAAGACCATTCACGGTTTCCTCGGCAACGAAGGCGAAGCGCTGCTGGCCGCCGTCAACGATGGCGACATCGAGGCCAGCGCCCGCCTGGTCCGCGAACTGCTCGACCGCCACGGCACCGGCCGGGTGCTGTTCCGCAATACCCGCGCCGCCGTGCAGGGTTTTCCGGAGCGCAAGCTGCATCCGTACCCGCTGCCATGCCCCGACGAATACCTCGAATTGCCATTGGGTGATCACGCCGAGCTGTACCCGGAAGTCAGCTTCCAGGCTCAGCCAGACGCCAACGAAGAAGAACGCTGGTGGAAATTCGATCCGCGTGTCGAGTGGTTGATCGATACGCTGAAGATGCTCAAGCGCACCAAAGTGCTGGTGATCTGCGCCCATGCTGAAACCGCCATGGACCTGGAAGACGCCCTGCGCGTGCGTTCCGGCATCCCGGCCACCGTCTTCCACGAAGGCATGAACATCCTCGAGCGTGACCGCGCCGCCGCCTACTTCGCCGACGAAGAATTTGGCGCGCAAGTGTTGATCTGCTCGGAAATCGGCAGTGAAGGTCGTAACTTCCAGTTCTCGCACCACCTGGTGCTGTTCGATCTGCCCTCGCACCCGGACCTTCTGGAGCAGCGTATTGGTCGTCTGGACCGGATCGGCCAGAAGCACATCATCGAACTGCACGTGCCGTACCTGGAAACCAGCCCGCAAGAGCGCCTGTTCCAGTGGTACCACGAAGCGCTGAATGCGTTCCTCAACACCTGCCCGACCGGCAACGCCCTGCAGCATCAGTTCGGCCCGCGCCTGCTGCCGCTGCTGGAAAATGCCGACGACGGCGAGTGGCAAGCGCTGATCGACGAAGCCCGCGCCGAGCGCGAACGCCTGGAAGCCGAGCTGCACACCGGCCGTGACCGCTTGCTGGAACTCAATTCCGGCGGCGCTGGCGAAGGTGATGCACTGGTCGAGGACATCCTTGAGCAAGACGACCAGTTCGCCCTGCCGATCTACATGGAAACCCTGTTCGACGCCTTCGGCATCGACAGCGAAGACCATTCGGAAAACGCGCTGATCCTCAAGCCGAGCGAAAAAATGCTCGACGCCAGCTTCCCGCTGGGCGACGACGAAGGCGTGACCATCACTTACGACCGCAACCAGGCGCTGTCTCGCGAAGACATGCAGTTCATTACCTGGGAACACCCGATGGTTCAGGGCGGCATGGACCTGGTCTTGTCCGGTTCCATGGGCAACACCGCCGTGGCGCTGATCAAGAACAAGGCGCTGAAGCCCGGCACCGTGCTGCTGGAACTGCTCTACGTCAGCGAAGTGGTTGCCCCGCGCTCGCTGCAACTGGGCCGTTACTTGCCGCCGGCCGCCCTGCGCTGCCTGCTCGATGCCAATGGCAACGACCTGTCGGCCCGTGTGTCGTTCGAAACCCTTAACGATCAGCTGGAAAGCGTGCCGCGTGCCAGCGCCAACAAGTTCATCCAGGCCCAGCGCGATCAGCTGACGCCACGGATCAACGCCGGCGAAGAGAAGATCTTCCCGCGTCACGCCGAGCGCGTGGCTGAGGCGCAGCGTCGTCTGGCCGCCGACACCGACGAAGAACTGGCGCGCCTGACTGCGTTGCAAGCGGTCAACCCGACCGTGCGCGACAGCGAACTGGTTGCCCTGCGCAAACAACGCGAGCAAGGCCTGGCCATGCTCGACAAGGCTGCGCTGCGACTGGAAGCGATTCGGGTGTTGGTGGCGGGCTAAATCCCCTGCTCCACCCCGCTATAAAAAGAAGGCCCGCAGCGATGCGGGCCTTTTTTTGTCTGCTTGATTGTTTCGGTGTTGCTGATGACCCCTTCGCGAGCAGGCTCGCTCCCACACTGGTTCTGTGGCGTTCACAAATCCAGTGTGGGAGCGGGCTTGCTCGCGAAGGCGATTAGGCAGTCGCTACAGAAACCCCAGGCTCAACCACCGCCACCAACCCTTCCTTCATCCGCTTGGCATCGCGCACAAAACACCGCGAAGCCAGGAACAGAAACACCATGGTGAAAAACAGCGCCACCGGGATCAAATACATCGCGTCATGCAAGCCGACAGCCTTGAACGCCTCCGTCATCTGGTCAGCACCGGCCGAGAGCATCGCCGTATGTGCAAAGTGGTCGGACAATGCGCCCACTACCACTGGCCCCAAACCACCACCCAGCAAATACAACCCGGCAAAGAACAGCGCCATGGCCGTAGCCCGCAAGCGCGGCTCGACTACGTCCTGAATGGCGGTGTAAACGCAGGTGTAGAAGTTGTAGGCAAACAACCAGCCCACACTGAACACCGCCACAAATCCCCCGATCTCGATCCGCCCGGCATGCAGCGCCCAAGCCGTGCACACCGTCGAGATGATCAAGCTGAACGCGGCAAACAGCAGTCGCCCATTGGCCACCCGCTGATGAATCTTGTCCGCGACCCAACCGCCCAGTGTCAGGCCGAACAACCCGGTCACGCCGACGATCACCCCGGTCGCCACCGCCGCTTCCTGTAACGGCATCAGGAAATAGCGCTGCAGCATCGGCACCAGAAACGAGTTGCAGGCATACGTGGCGAAGTTGAAGCACAGCCCCGCCATCACCAGCCACAGGAACGTCGGCACCGCCAACACCCGACGGATTGGCCGGTCTACGCGCTCCTGAGAAACCTGCACACTCTCTGCGGCGCCGCGTTTCGGTTCTTTGATGAAGAACATGAAGATCGCCAGGATCAGCCCCGGCACTGCCGCGATAAAGAACGGCGCGCGCCAGCTGTCGAACGCCTTGACCATGGCGCCGATGGTGAAGAATGCCAACAGCAACCCCAGCGGCAAGCCGAGCATGAAAATGCCCATCGCCCGCGCCCGACGGTGGGCCGGGAACAGGTCGCCGATCAGCGAGTTGGCGGCCGGTGCGTAACTGGCTTCACCGATGCCGATGCCCATGCGCACGATCAGGAAAGCCCAGAAACTCCCCACCAGTCCGTTGACCGCTGTCAGCCCGCTCCACGCCGCCAGGCCCCAGCCCATCAATTTGCTGCGTGAACCGGTATCGGCCATCCGTCCCAGAGGCAGGCCGGCAATGGCATAAACAAGGGTGAATGCGGTACCGATGATCCCCAGCTGAAAGTCGCTGAGGTGCCATTCCATGCGGATCGGTTCGATGATGATGGCCGGAATGGTGCGATCGAAGAAGTTGAACAGGTTGGCCAGGAACAGCAGGAACAGAATGCGCCAGGCATTCGCCGCTTGGGTCGAGTTCTGCATGGGTCCGTCTCTTTTATTGTTATTGGGGCTTCACTGCCAGCGCATCCGAGCCCGGAATCTGCAATCTAGTCAGGCCCGCCAGAGCTGTCTGTCATTATTTGTAAAGGTGATAGCGCCCCATGTAATGAGGCGCCGCCCATGCAACATTTTATTTCTAAAAATTCAGAGGCTCATTCCAAAATCATTAGAACCAATATGCCACTACCGCTTGCACTCTGTGCATGACACCTATACTCCAACGCATTCACCAGGTTCATGGTGTTGGCCAGAATAATGGATGCGGGGCGTACGATGGAGTGGCCTGCTTTATATTTCACTACCCAACTACCAGAGTTCGGGCAGGTCATACTCAATTGCGCTCATAACCCCTTTCTGGTGTTACTGGCCTATGTGGTCGCCTGTGTGGCCGGCTTCGCCACGCTGGACATAACCGAACGGGTTGGCCATGCAGAAAAATCAGCGTCCCAACGTCTCTGGTGCTGGATCGGTGCCGGGTGTCTGGCGGGCGGTATCTGGGCCATGCACTTCATCAGCATGCTGGCGTTCCAGGCGCCGATCGAAATCCATTACCAGCTGCCCATCACTCTGATCTCACTGTTGTTCGCGCTGACGGCCTCGTGGCTGGCGATGCATACCCTCAGCCATCCTCATCTGAGTTTCTGGCAATACTTGCGGGCCGCCGTGTGGATTGGCCTGGGCATCGCGACCATGCACTACATGGGCATGGCCGCCATGCGTTCGGTTGCGACGGCCTATTACCAACCCGCCCTGTTTGCCCTCTCCATCGTGATCGCGATTGGCGCAAGCCTGGCCGCATTGTTGATTTCCAGTCACCTGCGCGAAGGCAGCGGTGTGTTACATCAACTACTCAAATACACCGCCAGCCTGGTGCTCGGGGCCGGTATCGTCAGCATGCACTTCACCGGCATGGCGGCGCTCAATCTGGTGCTGCCCGCCAACAGCCTCCAACCGCTGCCCGGCGAAAACAATCATCTACAACTGGGTCTGACGGTGGCTGTCATGACGCTGCTGATCATCGGCAGCAGCATCAGCGCGGCGCTGGCGGACAAGAAGCTGCAAAACAAGGAGCGCGACCTGCAACGGGTCAATGCCCTGCTCAGTCAACTGGACCAGGCGAGGATGTCGTTACAACAGGTGGCGCACTACGACCCCCTGACCAACCTGATCAACCGCCGTGGCTTCAACCAGATTTTTGCCGAGAAACTCATAGAGAAAACCAACGAAGGCGGCATGCTGGCGGTGCTGTTCCTGGACATCGACCATTTCAAGCGAATCAACGACAGCCTCGGCCATGATGCCGGCGACGAATTACTCAAAGTCCTGGCAAGCCACATAAAGTGTTCGGTGCGCAGCCACGAAGATGTGGTTGCGCGATTCGGGGGCGACGAGTTTTGCATCCTCATCGGCCTGCATGATCGTGATGAAGCGCGGCACATGGCCCAGCGCATCATGGCGAAAATGAAGGAGCCCATCGAGCTGTCCGGGCGGCGCATGGTCATGACCACCAGTATCGGCATCAGCGTGTTTCCGGAAGATGGCAAGACCTGTGAAGAGTTGCTGAAAAACGCTGACCTGGCGCTGTATCAGTCCAAGGACAGCGGGCGCAATGGCCTGAATTTCTTCAGCGAAAACCTGAAAACCCGCGCGACGCTGGAACTGCAACTGGAAGAAGAGCTGCGCCACGCCCTGCGCGAAAACACCGGACTGATGCTCTATTACCAACCGATCTATGACCTGAAAACCGCTCAGGTCAGCAAACTTGAAGCGCTGGTCCGCTGGCAGCATCCGGTTCACGGACTGCTGGCACCGGACCGGTTCATTGCCATCGCCGAGGCCAACGGCCTGATCGCAGAACTGGACAACTGGGTCCTGCGCAAAGCCTGTGAGGATCTGGGCGAGTTGTCGCGTCAGGGCTGCGAAGAACTCCACATCGCCGTGAACTGCTCGCCCCTGAACCTGGCGCGCGAAGAATTGGCCGATGAAATCGAACACGCGCTGCGGGTCTCCGGAGTGGCGCCGCAGCGACTGGAACTGGAAGTGACCGAAAATGCGCTGATGGGCAACATCGCCGATACGCTGGTGTTACTGCGCCAGATTCGTGCCCTCGGCGTGTCGCTGTCGATTGATGACTTCGGCACCGGTTACTCATCACTGGCCTATCTCAAACGGCTGCCACTCAACACGCTGAAGATCGACCGCTCGTTCATCCAGGACATTCCCAAGGCCACCCAGGATATGGAAATCGTTCAAGCGATCATCGTCATGGCCCACACGCTGCATTTGCAGGTGGTGACCGAAGGCGTCGAAACCATTGAGCAATACGAGTTTCTGGAGCGTAACGGCTGCGACTTCGTGCAGGGCTACCTGCTCAGTCGTCCGGTACCGCTGGCGCAATTGCGTCCGGTGCTGAGCGAAATCAACCAGCGCAAGCACTTGCACAGTGTCAGCCCTTTGAGTCTGGCTCGCGGTACAACTGCACTAGCGTCGACGGATCTTTTTCCAGGAATCCCTGGCACCCATGCAGTCGCATCAGTTGTGCGGCCAGTCCACTGATCGGCGTGGCCGAGCCTTGCTCACGGGAAAACTTCACCGCGGTGTCGAGGTCCTTGAGCAGCGTGCGCACATGCCATTTCACCGGTTCGAAACGGCTTTCGGCCATTTGCGGAGCCAGGATCTGCAAGGGCTTTGAATCGGCAAACCCGCCTGCCAGAGCCTCTGCGATCAGACTGGCCTGCACCCCGGAACGCTCGGCCAACGCCACCACTTCAGCGATCACCAGCGCGTTGCAGGCGACGATCATCTGATTGCAGGCCTTGGTCACCTGCCCCGCTCCGACGGCGCCCATGTGGGTCACGCGCTGGCCGAGGCTCAACAGCACAGGCCTGACGCGCTCAAGATCCGCCGTTTCACCGCCCACCATGATCGCCAGGCTGCCCGCCTCGGCGCCAACCACTCCGCCGGACACGGGTGCATCCAGCCAGCTCATGCCGGTTTGGCTGACCAACGCTGTCGCCATTTCCCGCGTCGCGGTAGGTTCCAGGCTGGAAAATCCACCAGCAATTGACCGCTTTTCCCACCCTCGGCAACCCCGGCAGGGCCAAATACCACCTCACGCACTACCGACGTGTCCGCCAGGCACAACATCACCACGTCGGCGTGCTGACACAGCTCAGCCGGCGTGGCGACCTGTCGTGCACCGGCCTCGACCAGCGGCGCGCACTTGGCTGGATTGCGGTTCCACACTGTCAGCGGATAACCCGCTGCCAGCAGGCGCTGGCACATCGGCAAACCCATCAAGCCGATCCCGGCAAACCCGAGCGAAGGTAACGTTGCCATCATTTGGCCTCCTTTTGATTAAAGATCGTCGAATATTGGCCGATTCATCATGACTTAGGAAAGGATTCCCCCGAGCGATGCTCAGGCCAAGGCCCTGACGCTTGGGCCAAATACGCGCAGAAAAAAGACGCGAGATCCCATCCGTGATGGTTCGACGACATCGTGTCGCTCAACCAACCAGCCCAGGTACATGGCGCACAATGACTTCTAAAAATAATCCGGCCACTGCGATATCCGATCTGACGTTGAGCCCCGCGGCAAACAGCCCCGCACCGTCGAAGCCATTGACGCCATCGCGCCCGTTGGCGACTCAGCAATACCTGTACTTCACCGAAACCAATACCGACCGCATCCTCGATAATCTCGACGGTCTGCGCGACATGGTGTTCCCGCGCCCACCGCATCTGGAAGGCGACAGTGAACATCACAGCGATCAGGAATTCCCGTCGGTGTGCCTGATCGGCCTGGGCCGCTGCGGTTCGAACATCGCGCTGGACGTCGCGGAGCTGGTGTACAACGCCCGCAAGTTCTACCTCAACGAATTCAATAACGAAGATCGTCTGTCACCGGACAAACGCTTCGCCGAAAAGGGCTACAGCCCGGCACAGTGGATTCGCAATAACCTGCGCCTGGGGTCGAACAAGGCCACCAAACCGGTGTTTCTGGTAGAACCGCTGGTCATGCTCGGCGACCTGGACAAAGACATCGCTGGCCGCATCCGTTTCTCGCGCAAGGGCGAAAAAAGCGGTTTCCTGCGCGACTACAGCAAAATGAAGATCATGGACTTGTCGGAAGTCCACGCCGGTGGCGCCGGTAACGCGCCGATCCTCGGTCAGTACCTGGCCAAGATCATCCTGAACAAGGACACCCAGCGTTTCTCCAGCCCTGACTGGAAGATGATTCATTCGTACCTGATCGATAGCTGCGGGATCAAGGCCAACCAGTCGCGCCTGTACTTCTCGATTTTCAGCGCCGGTGGCGGTACCGGTTCGGGCATGGCCTCGGAATTCGGCCTGGCCCAGCAACACTCGTACATGAACAAGACGTTCGACACCAAGCCGATGGACGAGCACGACGGCAAGAGCGGTCATTCCTTCGTCTTCGAGCCGATCTTCACCAGTGGCATCTGCGTGCTGCCGAATATTTCCGATCACCGCAGCGAAATGTCCGAGGCGCTGCACATCAACGCCGGTCGCCTGCTGTGCAAATACCTGTCGGAAGAGTGGGACTTCTCCTACAACTTCGCCAACGAAGACAGCAGCGAAGCCAGTGTCATGGGCCGTATCCGCCCATGGAACGCCATGATGCTGATCTCCAACGACATCATGCGTTACGCCGAAGAAAGCGATGACGGCAACATTCAGAACATCGACGTCAACGCGATGGAAAAGCACGCCAACCAGTACATCTCACAGCAGATCTTCAACATTCTGACGGCGCAAGCGGTCACCACCGACTATGACCAGAACTATTTCCGTCGGGCTGGCATCGACATTGGCGAAACCATTCGCCTCGACGCCAACGACCTGTTCATGAGTCTGGCCGGCCCCGTAGCGATTGCCTACGCCGAGTCCGTGGTGCCGGAAACTCCGCCGCCGAGCAGCGACAAGTTCAAGGTGTTCGAGAAAGAACCGCAGCGCCTGAACATCGACGATCTGTTCTTCCGCTCCATCGACTTGCCGCACTTCAACAAAGTGACCCAGGCGATCGAAGGCATCAGCTTGTTGCCGATCGAATCCAAGCGCTATCGCGCCTCGCTGGAACAGTACAAGAACTCGGGGTATGACGCGGCCGCCTTGCACGACCTGCACTTTTTCAAGAACTGCTCGTCGGTGGTCTCGATTGTTTCGCTGCCAAAGGACTACAAGCTGTCCTACATGGACTTGAACCGGTTGAAGACCCACCTCAACAGCCTGTTCCCGAACACCACGCTCAAGCGCTATGCGTTGGTCATCGGCGCCTCGGCCAACCTGTCGCTGACCACCCTGATCGCCAAGAGCCCGTGCCTGTCAGACGACTTCCTGACGCTGATCGTGGCCTTCATCAAGCGTTGCTTCGCGAAAAACCCGTACCGCTTTGACGAGACTCTGGATAACTCGATCCTGGACTTCATCATCAATGAAGAGTTTGACGAGGACCGGATCGACGAACTACTGAATGAATTCGAGAACCCGGCGAAGATCCTCGACACCAACTGGTACGCGATCAAACCGATGTACGAGAAGAAGTACCGCGAGCTAATCAACGACAAAGACAAGTTCGTCTCGATCAATGACATTCGTCTGTCCCGGGACTGCGTGAAGAAGGCGATCAAGTACTTGCGCGAGATCTACCGTCACCGGATTGGCAAGACCAAGGTTATTTCGCTGAATAACCATACGGGTAAAACTGCTTAATTTGGGTTGTTCCCAAAAGATCGCAGCCTTCGGCAGCTCCTACAGGTATACGCATTCCCCTGTAGGAGCTGCCGAAGGCTGCGATCTTTTGATTTTCATCTTTTGCTGCAATATCCCAACATTCAGAAACAATTAAGCAGCCATCAGGCTGCTCCTTAAACTGTTCCCGTTACGTTTACGTCACCCTCGCCAAGACCCTTCTGTGGCCTTTCTCTACGGCAACATGCCATCACGCTACTCGGCTACACACTTTTGCCCGACAAAGTCATGCACCAATCAAGTGCAAGCTTTCAGCTCGTCGCCCTTTCCTGGATCAGAATCCACGGCGAAACGACCACTGCCCACAGCTGCGGATCACGTTCGAAAAGATCCAGCGCCCGCGTTTCAGACAGCTTGGCGACCTTGTCGGCAGCCAGCCAGGCAGCCACTTTCTCGCCTTCATCGGTCGCGACGGCCTCCGCTGCAGCAATCAAATCCAGACCGGGGTCGACCCACAATAGGGCACCCTTGGCGAAGAACGGCTCAAGCTCCTTCCAGGTAATAGATGCGGTTTCACCAAGCAGCTTGGCATAGAGGGTGCTAGGTTCTTGAGTCATGGGTCCTGTCCGGAAAAGAAATTGACGCAATCATAACGTCGGTGGTCTGGCAGAAAAACCCGGAGGCAATGGAGTTACCGATTGAAAACAGCAGGAAAGCCAAGGATTGCTGATATTTCAGCTATAACCCCCGCCGCCATTCTGTCTTTTTCTTTCAATAAAGCGACACCCTCAGGTTTTGCCCCCTGGCGCCAGCTTCCCAGGCTAACAATTGGCGCTCTACACTGTACCGGTACAGTTGCCGGGGGCATTTTCCGGAGGATATCGAAGATATCTGACCCGGTTCTGCTGCTACGGCGCCAGGACTATAAAAACTACAACAGTAAGAGTGGAGCACTATGACTAAGGCTACTAAGCAGATTTCCAAACTGTTTGCCGCTATGGTTCTGGCCGGGGTTGCCAGCCATTCGTTCGCAGCTGACACCATCAAGATCGGCATCGCCGGCCCTAAAACCGGCCCTGTAGCCCAATACGGCGACATGCAGTTCAGTGGCGCCAAAATGGCCATCGAACAGATCAACGCCAAAGGCGGCGTAGACGGCAAGAAACTCGAAGCCGTTGAATACGATGACGCCTGTGATCCAAAACAAGCGGTAGCGGTTGCGAACAAAGTCGTCAACGACGGCGTCAAGTTCGTGGTCGGTCACCTGTGCTCCAGCTCCACTCAACCGGCTTCGGACATTTACGAAGACGAAGGCGTGATCATGATCACCCCGGCTGCCACCAGCCCGGACATCACCAATCGCGGTTACAAAATGATCTTCCGTACTATCGGTCTGGACAGCGCCCAGGGCCCAGCCGCCGGTAACTACATTGCCGACTTCGTAAAACCGAAGATCGTTGCTGTTCTGCACGACAAACAGCAATACGGTGAAGGCATCGCCACCGCCGTGAAGAAAACCCTGGAAGGCAAAAACGTCAAGGTTGCCGTGTTCGAAGGCATCAACGCCGGCGACAAAGACTTCTCTTCGATGATCTCCAAGCTCAAGCAAGCCAACGTCGACTTCGTCTACTACGGCGGCTACCACCCGGAGCTGGGTCTGATCCTGCGTCAAGCCCAGGAAAAAGGCCTGAAAGCCAAGTTCATGGGTCCGGAAGGCGTGGGTAACGACTCCATTTCGCAGATTGCCAAAGACGCTTCCGAAGGTCTGCTGGTAACCCTGCCGAAATCCTTCGACCAGGATCCGGCCAACATCGCCCTGGCTGATGCGTTCAAAGCCAAGAAAGAAGACCCAAGCGGTCCGTTCGTGTTCCCGGCCTACTCGGCTGTTGAAGTCATCGCTGGTGGTATCACTGCTGCCAAGAGCGAAGACCCTGCCAAAGTGGCTGCTGCCATCCACGCAGGTTCCTTCAAAACCCCGACTGGCGACCTGAGCTTCGACGCCAAGGGCGACTTGAAAGACTTCAAATTTGTGGTTTACGAGTGGCACTTCGGCAAACCTAAAACTGAAGCCAAGCCTCAGTAAGGCGTTGCCTGACTGACTGCCAATAAAGCCCACGGCGTGCCGTGGGCTTTGTTTTACGAACGTATTGGGCCGCGCTGGCGTGATCCGCCAGTCTCCCCACCTGAAAATCTCAAAACCGTCATCAGCGGTTCGCTGGCAAACCTCGCGTTCGAAGTGGATGCAGATCCACGGGGCTCGAGCGGGAAAATGACTCCACCAGTGAAATGCGTATCAGGTTTTTAGGAGCGCTGTAATGCCTGACATCTATCACTTCTTCCAACAGCTGGTTAATGGTCTGACCATTGGCAGTACGTATGCCCTGATCGCCATCGGCTATACGATGGTTTACGGCATCATTGGAATGATCAACTTCGCCCACGGCGAGGTGTACATGATTGGTTCCTACGTGGCGTTCATCGCCATCGCGGGCCTGTCCATGATGGGACTCGACAGTGTTCCGCTGTTGATGACCGCCGCTTTTCTCGCGACCATTGTCGTGACCAGTGCCTACGGTTACAGCATCGAACGGATCGCCTACCGCCCTCTGCGCGGCAGCAACCGTCTGATCCCGCTGATTTCCGCCATCGGCATGTCGATCTTCCTGCAGAACACGGTTCTGCTGGCGCAAGACTCCAAGGACAAATCCATCCCCAACCTGATCCCCGGTAACTTCTCCATCGGGCCAGGTGGCGCACAAGAAGTGCTGATTTCCTACATGCAAATCGTGGTGTTCGTGGTGACCCTGGTCGCCATGCTCGGCCTGACGCTGTTCATCTCCCGCTCTCGCCTGGGTCGCGCCTGCCGCGCCTGTGCCGAAGACATCAAGATGGCCAACCTCTTGGGTATCAACACCAACAACATCATCGCCCTGACCTTCGTCATCGGTGCCGCACTGGCAGCCATCGCGGCTGTGTTGCTGAGCATGCAATACGGCGTGATCAACCCGAACGCCGGTTTCCTGGTCGGCCTCAAAGCCTTCACCGCAGCTGTACTGGGCGGTATCGGCAGCATCCCCGGCGCCATGCTCGGCGGGATCGTGCTGGGGGTGGCGGAAGCCTTTGGTGCCGATATCTTCGGCGACCAGTACAAGGACGTCGTGGCGTTCGGCTTATTGGTTCTGGTGTTGTTGTTCCGGCCAACCGGCCTGTTGGGCCGTCCGGAGGTTGAAAAAGTATGACTAGGAATCTTAAACAGGCGTTGTTCAGCGCCTTGCTGGTGTGGGCCGTTGCCTACCCGGTACTCGGTCTGAAACTGACCATTGTCGGCATCAACCTCGAAGTCCATGGCACCAGCACTGCAACGCTGATCACCATCGCCGTGTGCTCGGTGCTGATGTTCCTGCGGGTGTTGTTCGATCAGCAGATCAGCTCGGCCTGGAAATCCTCGCCGAACATGCCGGTGATGCCGGCCAAGGCCAGTACGTTCCTGACTTTGCCGACCACCCAGCGCTGGATCATCATCGCGTTGATCATCGGTGCTCTGGTCTGGCCGTTCTTCGGCTCCCGCGGTGCGGTGGATATCGCCACGCTGGTGCTGATCTACGTGATGCTCGGCCTGGGCCTGAACATCGTGGTTGGTCTGGCCGGTCTGCTCGACCTCGGTTATGTCGGCTTCTATGCCGTCGGCGCCTACAGCTATGCGCTGCTGTCGCACTACTACGGTCTGAGCTTCTGGATCTGCCTGCCGATCGCCGGCCTGATGGCGGCCACCTTCGGCTTCCTGCTCGGTTTCCCGGTCCTGCGTCTGCGCGGTGACTATCTGGCGATCGTGACGCTGGGCTTCGGTGAAATCATCCGTCTGTTCCTGCGTAACCTGACCGGCCTCACGGGGGGTCCGAACGGCATCAGCAACATCGAGAAACCGACGTTCTTTGGCCTGACCTTCGAACGAAAAGCCGCCGAAGGCCTGCAGACGTTCCACGAGTACTTCGGTCTGGAATACAACTCGATCAACAAGGTGATCTTCCTTTACCTCGTTGCGCTGTTGCTGGCGCTGTTTGCCCTGTTCGTCATCAACCGCTTGCTGCGCATGCCTCTGGGCCGTGCCTGGGAAGCGCTGCGTGAAGACGAAATCGCCTGCCGTGCGCTGGGCTTGAACCCGACCATCATCAAACTCTCGGCCTTCACCCTCGGTGCCTGCTTCGCCGGTTTCGCCGGCAGCTTCTTCGCCGCGCGTCAGGGCCTGGTGACACCGGAGTCGTTCACCTTCATCGAGTCGGCGACCATCCTCGCCATCGTGGTGCTGGGTGGCATGGGCTCGCAACTGGGCGTCGTACTCGCCGCCACGGTGATGATCCTGTTGCCGGAAATGATGCGTGAGTTCAGTGAATACCGCATGTTGATGTTCGGCGCCTTGATGGTGCTGATGATGATCTGGCGTCCTCAAGGACTGCTGCCCATGCAACGTCCTCACATGGAGCTGCGCAAATGAGCCGCGAGATCCTTAAAGTCGAAAATCTGAGCATGCGCTTCGGCGGCTTGCTGGCGGTCAACGGCGTAGCCCTGAGCGTGAAGGAAAAACAGGTCGTGGCACTGATCGGCCCCAACGGCGCCGGCAAAACCACCGTGTTCAACTGCCTGACCGGTTTCTATAAACCGAGCGGCGGCAGCATCCTGCTGGACGGCGAGTCAATCGAAGGCCTGCCCGGCCACAAGATCGCCCTCAAAGGCGTGGTGCGCACCTTCCAGAACGTGCGGCTGTTCAAGGACATGACGGCGGTCGAGAACCTCTTGATCGCCCAGCACCGTCATCTGAACACCAATTTCCTGGCCGGTCTGTTCAAGACCCCGGGGTTCCGCAAGAGCGAGCGCGAGGCCATGGAGTTCGCCGAGTTCTGGCTGGACAAGGTCAACCTCAAGGCGTTCGCCAACCGTCCGGCCGGCACCCTGGCCTACGGTCAGCAACGTCGTCTGGAAATCGCTCGCTGCATGATGACCCGTCCGCGGATCCTCATGCTCGACGAACCGGCTGCCGGCCTGAACCCGAAGGAAACCGAAGACCTGAAGGCGCTGATCAGCATGTTGCGTGAAGAGCACAATGTCACCGTGCTGCTGATCGAACACGACATGAAACTGGTCATGAGCATTTCCGACCACATCGTCGTGATCAACCAGGGCACGCCTCTGGCCGACGGCACGCCGGAACAGATCCGCGACAATCCCGAAGTGATCAAAGCCTACCTGGGGGAAGCGTAAATGCTGCAATTCGAAAACGTTTCCACCTTCTACGGCAAGATCCAGGCCCTGCACAGCGTCAACGTGGAAATCCGTCAGGGCGAAATCGTCACCCTGATCGGCGCCAACGGCGCGGGCAAATCCACCTTGCTGATGACGCTTTGCGGTTCGCCGCAAGCCCACAGCGGCAGCATCAAGTACATGGGTGAAGAGCTCGTGGGGCAGACCTCGGCGCAGATCATGCGCAAGAGCATCGCCGTGGTTCCGGAAGGTCGTCGGGTGTTTGCCCGTCTGACCGTGGAAGAAAACCTCGCCATGGGCGGGTTCTTCACCGACAAGGGTGATTATCAGGAACAGATGGACAAGGTTCTCGGACTTTTCCCACGCCTGAAAGAGCGCTTCGCCCAACGCGGCGGCACCATGTCCGGCGGCGAACAGCAAATGCTCGCCATCGGCCGTGCGCTGATGAGCAAGCCCAAGCTGCTGCTGCTCGACGAACCTTCGTTGGGCTTGGCACCGATCATCATCCAGCAGATCTTCGACATCATCGAACAGCTGCGCAAGGACGGTGTAACGGTGTTTTTGGTGGAGCAGAACGCCAACCAGGCGCTGAAAATTGCTGACCGCGCGTACGTTCTGGAGAACGGCCGGGTGGTGATGACAGGCACTGGGGAAGCACTGCTGACTGATCCGAAAGTGCGCGAGGCGTATCTGGGCGGTTGAGTGATTGCGGTAAATAAAAAACGGCCTTCGGGCCGTTTTTTTATGCTTGTCATAATGGAAATCTCCCCCGTAGGAGCTGCCGCAGGCTGCGATCTTTTGATCTTGGTCTTCGGTGGTCCTGGTGAAAATCAAGATCAAAAGATCGCAGCCTTCGGCAGCTCCTACAGGGGATTTTTGGTGTTCTGGAGAGCGTGTTTAATCAGTGTCAGTGTTACTTCCTGCAAGCTACATCGCCTTGCGTCGTTGCCTACAGCTACGCCAGAATCCGCCGGCTTGTGCGCCTCGGGCCCGGCCTCTATCGTTTCTCCGCCACTGCCCATCAGTGGTCGGGTTTAGTCGCTCGGTAGTTCTCCCGGATCGCATAAGTGCCAAAAAGTCAGGTATTCCATCCCTGCACTTGACGGTGGCTGTGTGCAGGGCGCCCTCGGGCGCGCCGATATCCGGGGTTCTCGATCGGTCGACTAACCTGTGCACAGCCGCCACCTTTTCGTTTAGTCGCGAGCGGGTTGCAGCCTCATATAGAGAGAACCCGTAAATGTTCAAGAACTCACCCAATCCCCCACACAATCCCAGCCCGATGTTCGTCGTCGCGCCCGGTATCGATATGCAAACCCTGCTGGGCCATGCCTGTGAATCACTAGCGTCGGCGAGTGTGATGGCCAGCAATTTCGCCGCTTTCCTGGAAGGTACGCACCGCAACATGCTGCTCGGCATCCAGCAAAGCATCATGCTGGGCGAACTGGCGGTGAATCGGGCGCTGGATCAAATCGACCCACAAGAATCCTGACCACGAAGATCACCCTGTGGGAGCGAGCCTGCTCGCGAATGCAATTTCACATTCAACAGAAATGTTGTCTGCCCTACCGTTTTCGCGAGCAGGCTCGCTCCCACAGGGATCTATGTGGTGTGCTGGAGTCGATCCAGCGCTTCGCCGCTGCGCTTGAACCAGCCGATCAGGTAATCCGCCAGCACTTGGGTGCGTTTCGGCAACCCTCCCTGATACGGGTGAACCAGGTACATCGGCATGCGGCGGGTCTGATAGTCACGCAGGAGCCAGCGCAAACGTCCGTCAGCCAATTCGGCTTGCAACAAGTAGGACGGCAACCGCGCAATACCGGCGCCGGCCAGTGCCGCTTTTTTCAGCAGGCTGTAATGGTTGCTGGCGAACGGTCCCGAGACCCGCACCCGCAACAATTCGTGCTGCTGGTGATAGAGCCATTCTTCACGGCCGCTGTAATGGTTGCTGGCGAACGGTCCCGAGACCCGCACCCGCAACAATTCGTGCTGCTGGTGATAGAGCCATTCTTCACGGCCGCTGTAATGGCTGTTGAGCAGACAGCGGTGTTCAACGAGTGCTTGAGGCGTCAACGGTTCGCCGTATTGCTCAAGGTAAGCCGGGCTGGCGCAGGTCATTTCATGCCAGGCTAATAGCGGCCGGGCCACCAGTCGCTCGTCATTGCCCACCTCGGAGCGAACCGCCAGATCAAACCCGTCGCGGGACAAATCACGGTAGCTGTTGCTCAGGTCCAGCTCGATCTGCACCTCGGGATATTTGCCAGAGAACTCCAGCAACAAGCCATCGAAGAAGGTTTCCCCCAACGACACGGGAACCGTCATACGCACCGGCCCGGCCATGTCGTCCTTCAGCCGCGCCAATGCCTGACGCGCCCTCTCGACTTGGACTACGAGCGCCTGGGCTTGCGGCAACAGCGCCGCACCTGCGGCCGTCAGGCTCAAACGGCGGGTGGTGCGTTGCAGCAGCACCACTGAAAACCGCGATTCCAGTTGGCTGATGCGCTTGGACAACTGTCCTTTGCTGCACCCCAGCTGCTGCGCCGCCAGTGTGAAACTTCCTGCTTCAATCAATATCGCGAACGCCGCCAGATCATCCATTTCGCTCATGGATTGTTTCCATTTGAAAACCAAAGGTTGCCTATTAGCGCGCTTATCAATGGAAAAAACCACTCTAGACTGAAGCCTCTTTCAACCCATTCAAGGAACAGCAGCATGAAAATTCTTTTGATAGGCGCAGGCGGCACCATCGGTTCGGCGGTCGACAAGGAGCTGTCCGAGCGTCACGAGATCATCCGCATCGGTCGCAACAGCGGTGATTTCCATGTGGATATCAGCGACAGCGCATCGATTCGCAAGCTGTTCGAGAAAATCGGCAAGTTCGATGCACTGGTCTGCGCCGCCGGCAACGTGACCTTCGCCCCCCTCGGTGAAATGACCGAAGAAAGCTTCGCGCTGGGCCTGAAAGACAAGTTGATGGGCCAGGTCAATCTGCTGCTGATCGGCCGCGAGTTCGCCAATGACGGCGCCTCGTTTACCTTAACCACCGGCGTGCTCAGCCACGACCCGATTCGCAGCGGCGCCTCGGCAGCGCTGGTCAATGGCGCTCTGGACAGCTTTGTCCGTGCCGCAGCGATCGAACTGCCTCGTGGTCTGCGCGTCAATTCGGTGAGCCCGAACGTACTGGTCGAAGCCATGGGCAGCTACGCGCCGTATTTCCGCGGCTACAAACCGGTTCCGGCAGCGGATGTGGCATTGGCCTACGCCAAAAGTGTGGAAGGCCTGCAAACAGGCCAGACCTTTCACGTGGGCTAAACCCTTGTGATGAACGGTCAGGCTGAGTAACGTGACGGCACTTGTCTGGAGACTCAAAGATGCGTGTTGCCCGTTCCTTAGTCCTTGTTGCCCTGCTTCCGTTGTTCGCCGCTTGCCAGTTGCTCGACGGCCCGCGTGAAAGTGCCTCCCACGTGGGCCAGACCCGCATGCAGGGCCAGTTGACGGCGGCCGACGGCAAGCTGTTGTTCCAGCCGTGCAATGAACAGCGCAGTTATGTGGTCAACGACATCGGTGGCACCAGCGTCCTGCAAGAGGCCGCGACCCTGGCCGATGACCAAGGCAAGCTTTTTGCTGACGTACGCGGGCGGGTCGTCGATAGCCGCCTCGATCTTGCGCAGCTGTACCGCGTCGAGCGTTCGGGCACCGCGTGCAACGATCCGAATTTCAAATTGCTTATCCTGCGTGCCGCCGGCCATGGGCCTGAGTGGAACGTGAAAGTCAGCGGTAAAGGTATGGTCATCGAGCGCGCCGGCCAGCCGCCATTGGCCGTGCCCTACGTTGAAGAGCAACTGGGCGATGGCCGCTTCAACCTCAGCACCGAAGCCAACAACCAGCACATCGAATTGTGGGTTGCACCGCAACGTTGCGTCGACAGCACCACCGGCAGTGTCCAGCACATGAGCGCCGAACTGCGCATCGACGGCCAGGTTCAGCGTGGCTGCGGGTATTTCGGCGGTTCGCGTAACGACTGATCGTTTTAGCCTCACGGGAATCTTTCTTTGAGGCTTATAATCGCGGGCTTCAAACGCCTTGGCGCAGTTGTGCGCCCCGCGAACCGGATCCTGTCATGTTACGAATCACCGAACTCAAGCTGCCGATCGACCATCCCGAAGAAGACCTGCGCCCTGCCATCGTGCAGCGCCTGGGCATCGCCAGTGATGACCTGCTCGACTTCACCTTGTTCAAGCGCAGCTACGATGCGCGCAAAAAGTCCTCCGAACTGTGCTTCATCTACACCATCGACCTCAACGTTCGCGATGAGGCGGCGGTGCTGCACACGTTCGCCGATGACCGAAACGTCAACGTGGCGCCGGATGTCAGCTACAAAGTAGTCGGCCAGGCGCCGGCTGATCTTGAGCAACGTCCTGTGGTCGTGGGTTTCGGCCCCTGCGGGATTTTCGCCGGGCTTCTGCTGGCGCAAATGGGCTTCAAGCCGATCATCCTCGAGCGTGGCACCGAAGTGCGTCAGCGCACCAAGGACACGTGGGGGCTGTGGCGTAAAAACGTGCTTAACCCCGAATCCAACGTGCAGTTCGGTGAAGGCGGCGCAGGGACATTCTCCGATGGCAAGCTCTACAGCCAGATCAAAGACCCGAAATTCATCGGTCGCAAAGTCCTGCACGAATTCGTAAAAGCAGGTGCGCCGGAAGAAATCCTCTACGTCAGCAAGCCGCACATCGGTACGTTCCGTCTGACTGGCGTTGTGGAAAACATGCGTGAGCAGATTCGTGCGTTGGGTGGCGAAGTGCGCTTTCAACAGCGCGTTACCGATGTGTTGATCGAAGACGGCCAACTGGTCGGCGTCGAGCTCAATGGCGGCGAGCAGATCCATTCGAAACACGTGATTCTGGCCCTCGGCCATAGTGCCCGGGACACCTTCCGCATGCTGCATGGCCGTGGCGTGTTCATGGAAGCCAAGCCGTTCTCGGTGGGTTTCCGCATCGAACACCCGCAGTCACTGATCGACCGCGCGCGTTTGGGCAAGTACGCCGGGCACCCGAAACTCGGGGCCGCCGATTACAAACTGGTGCACCACGCCAGCAACGGACGTTCGGTCTACAGCTTCTGCATGTGCCCCGGCGGCACCGTGGTGGCGGCGACGTCCGAGCCGGGCCGCGTGGTCACCAACGGCATGAGCCAGTACTCGCGTAACGAGCGCAACGCCAACTCCGGGATCGTCGTCGGGATCACCCCGGAAGTCGATTATCCGGGCGGCCCGCTGGCGGGAATCGAGCTGCAGGAACGCCTGGAATCCCACGCCTTTGTGCTGGGCGGCAGCAACTACGAAGCGCCAGCGCAACTGGTCGGTGACTTCATTGCCGGCAAGCCGTCCACCGAGTTGGGCAGCGTAGAGCCGTCTTACAAACCGGGAGTTGCCTTGGGTGACCTGGCGCTGGCCTTGCCGGCGTTTGCCATCGAAGCCATTCGCGAAGCCTTGCCAGCGTTCGAGAAGCAGATTCGCGGGTACTCGCTGCACGACGCGGTGTTGACCGGGATCGAGACACGTACATCGTCGCCGCTGCGGATTACCCGTGACGAGTCGATGCAGAGCCTGAACGTGAAGGGCTTGTTCCCGGCGGGTGAAGGCGCGGGTTATGCGGGCGGGATTCTATCGGCGGGTGTCGACGGGATTCGGATTGCAGAAGCCGTGGCCCGCGACATCCTTGGCCTCGAGGCTTAAGCCTTAACATCAAAAGATCGCAGCCTTCGGCAGCTCCTACAGGGTGTTCACCGTCCCATGTAGGAGCTGCCGAAGGCTGCGATCTTTTTGCTTTTATCAGATGTTTGCGCGCAACACGGTGGCCGGCAGCGGCTCACCGCGCTCGACACTCCCCGCCACCGCATCCATCAAACCACTCAACTCATACCCTTGGGCCTTGAGCCAAGCCTGATCGTAATAGGTGGTGGCATAACGCTCGCCGCCATCACACAGAATCGCCACGATTGACCCCGACTCCCCCGCCGCCGCCATCTGCTGGGCCGCCATCAACGCGCCGATCAGGTTGGTCCCGCTCGACCCGCCAACCCGACGTCCCAAACGCTGCGCCAGGTAATGCATGGCCGCCAGAGACAACGCGTCCGGCACTTTGACCATCGCATCGATCACTTTGGGCAGGAACGACGCTTCTACCCGAGGCCGACCAATGCCTTCAATCCGCGAACCGCATTCCAGACGCAGACTGGCGTCGCCGGTCTGGTAGTAATCGAAGAACACCGAACGCTCGGCATCCGCGCAGAGCACGCGGGTGCAATGCTGGCGGTAACGCACGTAACGGCCCAGCGTCGCGGTAGTGCCGCCAGTGCCGGGGCTGGAGATCAGCCAGCTCGGCTCGGGGTGCAGTTCGAAGCGCATTTGCTGGAAGATCGACTCGGCGATGTTGTTGTTCGCCCGCCAGTCGGTAGCGCGCTCGGCATAGGTGAACTGGTCGATGAAATGCCCATCGTGTTCGCGGGCCAGCCGCTCGGATTCGGCGTAGATCTGCGTCGGATCGTCGACCAAATGACTCTTGCCGCCGTAGAAAGCAATCTGCGCGATCTTCTCTTTGGAGGTGGTCGCCGGCATCACCGCAATGAACGGCAAGCCCAGCAAACTGGCGAAGTACGCCTCGGAAATCGCCGTCGAACCGCTGGACGCTTCAATCACTGGCGCCCCGGGCTTGAGCCAGCCATTACACAGCGCATACAGAAACAGCGAGCGCGCCAAACGGTGCTTCAGGCTACCGGTGGGATGACTGGACTCATCCTTGAAATACAACTCGATGCCCGGAAAACCCGGCAGCGGCAAGGGAATCAGGTGGGTGTCGGCGCTGCGCTGGAAGTCGGCTTCGATGATCCGGATGGCTTCGCGGGCCCACTGTCGGTTGTCGCTCATGGTGGTTTTCTCGTTGAGTCGGCCTTGTTGCAAGGCTCAGCTAACAAGCTTAGGAAAAAACCTACATCACGCACAGATACAGCTGAGGTTCAATACGCCCGACAACTGCTAGGCTCAGGTCCTTGCCGGCCCTTCGCGTTGTAACGGCATATAACAAAAAAGAATATAACTTTTGTTTTAACAACTAACGGTACGGGTTAGGGTGTGCCACCTTTTGAATTCATCGATGGAGAGCGACCTTGCCTCTGCGTAGCACTTTCACGCGTTTCTTCCAGTTGGAAGCTGCCAGCGGACTGTTATTGATCGCCGCTGCTGCCCTGGCTTTGATCATCAACAATTCCCCGCTGTCGTGGCTTTACAGCAGTTTTCTGGACACTCCGGTCGTGGCGCAGGTCGGCGCGTTACAAATCGCCAAACCGGCGCTGCTGTGGATCAACGACGGCCTGATGGCTTTGTTCTTCCTGCTGATCGGTCTGGAAGTGAAGCGCGAAGTTCTTGACGGTCAATTGTCGAAACCGTCGCAAATCGTCCTGCCCGGCGCGGCGGCGATTGGCGGCATGGTGGTTCCGGCACTGATCTACTGGTTTCTGAACCGCGAAGACCCGGCAGCCCTGGGTGGCTGGGCCATTCCGATGGCCACCGACATCGCCTTCGCCCTCGGCGTACTGGCCCTGCTGGGTAAGCGGGTACCGGTGTCGCTGAAGCTTTTCCTGATGACGTTGGCGATTATTGACGACCTCGGCGCAATCATCGTCATTGCGATCTTCTACTCGGGTACGCTCTCGACCCTTTCGCTGTCTCTGGCCGCGACGTGCATCGTGGCACTGATCGCGATGAACCGGCTCGGGGTGGTCAAGCTCGGGCCCTACATGATCATCGGCCTGATCCTTTGGGTTTGTGTGCTCAAGAGCGGCGTCCACGCGACACTGGCCGGTGTGACCCTGGCCTTCTGTATCCCCCTGCGCACGAAAAACGCCGAACCTTCGCCGCTGCTGACCCTCGAACACGCCCTGCATCCATGGGTGGCCTACGGCATCCTGCCGCTGTTCGCCTTCGCCAACGCCGGCCTGTCCCTGAGTGGCGTGACCGTCGAAAGCTTCACCCACCACGTGCCGATGGGCATCGCGGTCGGTCTGCTGCTGGGCAAAACCCTCGGCGTCTTCGGCCTGACCTGGCTGGCCGTGAAAATCGGCATCGCCACCCTGCCCCAAGGCGCCAACTGGGGCCAGGTGTTGGGCGTGGCAATCCTCTGCGGCATCGGCTTCACCATGAGCCTGTTTGTCGGTTCCCTGGCGTTTGAGCCGGGTGTCAGTGAATACGCCGGGATGGATCGGATGGGGATTTTGACCGGTTCGATACTGGCGGCATTGATTGGTTATGCGGTGACGGCGGCGGCGAGTCGCAAGAGCGCCGCTCTGCAATCCTGATAAACAGAGACAACTCTTAGAGTCATTGAAGACTCGTCCTACAGCCACGATCAGCCTCGTTCGCTAACGTCGCACAGCCTCATTTTTGGGGACTGTCGACGTACGAACGCAAGGAAGATCAGTGGCTGGTAATAAGGACATTCCGCGGGTTAAGAACCCTCCGTCAGGCGACGGTCATCACGTCACTCACCGCTTTATGACGGCTACCGAACTGGCCGAGCGGGATGCCCGACAAAACGCTTACGATGCCATGCTCGCGAGGCAAGACAACTTCGAACGGAGTCGTGAGGTCGTCGCCAAAAAGCACGAAGCCGTTCGCGCGGGCTGCGTCTTTGCCAAGTCCTGCAAGCTGCCGGACGCCATCATCGATTACTCGAATCCTTCGGGAATGGTGCCCACCGACAGCCTCAAGGACTACGGAGAAGTCGCCTGGCTCGGTGCTCGCGAAGTAGACGATACCGGGCTACTGAATCTCGAAACCATCAGAGGCAGTACCGTCTCGCTCGGTATCGGTCGAATGGCGCTTCGCGCCCCGACTATCGCTGTTCCCACCGCAGCACTCGGTGCTGCAGGAACCGCCATATTGGCCGGCCTCGTCGCGTTTTTCTGGACGCCGAGCCTGGGCGACAGCGCGCTCTATACCGAAGATCAGTTGCGCGCCCTGAAACAGGCTCGAACTCGTGTTCGGCTAAGAGTCGAGCAACAGGCTGACGGCAGTCTCAAGGGATACGGTTTCTACACCGGGAAGGACCGCGATTGGGAAATGGTTGATGTCGTGCAGTTCAGCTTGCGCGGCAGTCAGCAGGTGGCGGATCTAGGGGATGGTATTGAGCTGATCTGGACACCGGCCGTGGATGGTTCAGACATCCTCGGTATTCCAGCGCTGGAAGCTGCGCCGCAAGCACCGCATATTTGGGTTTATCCGCCGACGAAAGCGGCGGATAGCATCATCGTGAATCCGGTTTATCCGCCTGAGTACAAGGATTTCATTCTTGTGTTTCCGGTGGGGTCGTTGGTGAAGCCGGTTTACGTAGTGATGAGCATGCCGGGGGATCATAAGTACTACGATGATCCTGAAACCCTCCCAGGCTTCCCTGATGCATTCCCCGTAAAACCGAAGGTTTCAGTTCGAGGTGGAGGTAAAAAACGAGCCCGGTGGCTAGACCGCAGAGGCCGTATATATGAGTGGGACTCCAAAAGCGGTGCTGTAGAGCTTTACGATAAATTCGGAGTGCATTTGGGCGAATTCAATCACGTAACCGGCGAGCGAACTAAAAAGGCAAAGCCTGGTAGAAAAACCTCAAGAAACTGAAGAGAAAAATTATGCGCTATCTATCCATCACCGGTTTTTACCCTGATGAAAAACAAGACAATTCATTGCAGTTCCAACTGACCATCAAAGACTATGAGATGAACCAGGCATTGGCTCAATTGACCGAGTCAAAAAAACTGGAAGAAATAGAGCCTGGAGAGCTGGAACTGACAGGTGCTCAAATCCTACGGGTTGCCGAACTATTAGAAATCGACTTACCCGAGGGGTTGGAATATTTCATAGGCCCCCGTGCCGCGTCGTGACAATCCTTAACAAACAAAAACCCCGACCAGTCACCTGATCGGGGTTTTCTTTTACCTGTATTCCCGCTTAGTGCGAAACGCGGCTAGTCCCATCAACAGTGGCAATCCGCACACGCTCGCCAACACGGAACACTTCGTTCTCCTGAACCTGTTGCACGTAGGCGCGCATGCTGCCGTCGTCTTCACGCACGGTGATTTCCACGCCCTGAGTGCGGGTCAGGCCTTCTTCGGCTGCAGAACCTGCCAGGCCACCGGCGACTGCGCCGATAACGGCAGCAACGATGCTGCCACGACCGCCACCGATAGCGCTGCCGCCAACACCGCCAACCGCCGCACCAGCAAGGCCGCCGATCGGGGTTTTGGTGCCTTCGATTTTCACCGGTCGCAGGGATTCGATAGTACCCATGCGAACGGTCTGCACGCGACGCGCTTCGTCACGGGAGTAGGAGTCACCGGTCAGGCTGGACTGGCAACCAGTGAGCAACATCGCCATCGTGGAAAAAGAAGCAATCAGCAGAACAGACTTACGCATAGCATCAACTCCAAAGGACAGGTATTCATTAAACTCCGCAGCTTGACGCCTGTCACGGCCTCGCCCGGATAAAATTGGTTTGATTCAGGCCCGGTACAGACACCTCCACGAACTCACCACACAGTAGTGGCAAATTCCGGTATCTGCGCCGCTGCCCCAAGGATTGTCATGGATTACTTCATCATTGTCGTCACTAGCGTTGCCGGATTGTATTTCCACTGGTGGCTATACGTGCGGATCAAACGCTGGATGGACCGCGATCTGGCGTTGGCACTGGCGGGTAAAGACGAGCAGAAAAAGGCATTCATGCTCCAGCAACTGGCGAACGCTCACGCACAGAAGATCAAGCGCCGAGACCTGCCGCAGTGGCTTGAAGCCGCTGCGGCAGGCTATTCCGATCGGTAGACGGCTTAAGGTGCCAGACGTTCAAGAATCCAGTCGGCGCCCTGAAAGCGGTAGTTGAGGCGATCGTGCAGGCGGCTCGGACGGCCTTGCCAGAACTCGATGCGCTCCGGTAACAAACGGTAACCACCCCAGTGCTCAGGGCAATGAGGTTGCGTGTCGCTGAAACGTTGCTCGGTGTTCTTGAGCAGCGCTTCCAGCTCGGCACGATCGGCGATCACCCGGCTCTGGGGCGAGGCCCAGGCACCGAGACGACTGCCCAGTGGACGAACCTGGAAGTAGGCGTCGGACTCTTCAGGCGTGACTTTCACCACCCGCCCTTCGATTCGCACCTGGCGCTCAAGGGCTGGCCAGAAAAAGGTCATCGCCGCGAACGGGTTCGCGGCCAGATGCTGGCCCTTGGCGCTGTCGTAGTTAGTGAAGAAGGTGAAACCCTGCTCGTCCAGCCCCTTGAGCAGCAGAATGCGGCAATGCGGCCGACCGTCCTGATCGACGGTGGCCAGGGTCATGGCGTTGGCTTCCACCGGCGCCTGCTCGGTTTTCACCGCGTCGGTGAACCACTGATGGAACAGCGCGAACGGCTCGGCCGGGGCTTGTGCCTCGGTCAGGCCATCACGGGTGTAGTCGCGACGCATATCAGCCAGGCCCTGGGTCATGGCGCATTCCTTTTGGTTAACGAATTACTTTTTTACAGTATCGGCGGCGGCAGCGTCTTTTTTCGTGTCGGTAGCGGCTTTGGCGGGAGCAGTCTTCTTCGCCGGAGTCGCAGTTTTAGCCGGCGCTTTCTTTGCAGCGGCTTTCTTGGTCGGGGCCTTTTTCGCGGCAGGCACAGCGGCTTTCTTCGCAGCAGGCGCAGGGGTGACCGGTTTGACCACTGGCTTGACGTCCTGAGCAACGACCACCTTCACTGGCGCCGGGGCCGGCATGTTGTACTTGCTCAGCAACGCGACCATGGTGTTTTGCGGGGTCACCAGCAGTTCGACGCGACGGTTCAAGGCACGGCCTTCATTGCTGTCATTGGCAGCACGCGGAGCTTCCCCACCCATGCCGCGCAGCATCAGGCGATCACGCTGCAGACCGCTGAGGCGGAAAATCGCTGCCACGGCCTGGGCACGCTCCTGGCTCAGTTTCACGTTGGCCGGTGCGGCGCCCGACGTATCACTGTGGCCCAGAATCAGTACGGCAGTTTTCGGATCGACTTCAAGGATTTTCGCGACGCGAGTGAACGGGCCGAGGGTCACCGGCAGCAGCATGGCCGGACGGTCAGGGTTGAACGAGCCGTCTACCGGCGCGGTCACCACCAATACGTTTTCACGGCGCTCGAGTTGCAGGTTGCTGCCCTTGATCGCTTCGCGCAGACGCGGTTCGTAGTCGTCGAGCCAGGCCTGGGTAACTTTAGGATCAGGCATTGGCACGGCTTTAGCGGTGCTTTGCTCTTTACCACCGAACGGCCACCACCACTTGCCACCTGTGTCGGCCTCAGCCTTGGCCACAGCGGCAGGTTTGGCTTCAGGTTTTACCTCTGGTTTTATTTCTGGCTTGGCCGGGGTCTTGTCGGCGGCATCATCGGAACCGAACGGCCAGTACCAATGGCTGGAGCTTTCTGTCTTGGCCACCGGAGCGGTCGCGGCAGGCTTGAGGGGTGCCGGGGCCGGAGCCGGGTTTTTAGCCGCAACTTTGTCGGAGGAACCGAACGGCCACCAGCTGCTGCCATCCGAGTCATTTTGTGGAGTTTGTGCGCAACCGGTAATAGCGAAGCACAGGGCCAAAGCGAGAGTTTTATTGGATGACATTGGATATCCACAACATAAGTAATGAAAAATCAGGCCGGACTGACCCGGATAAACAGACGCTTGGAAAGCATAAAGGCCTTGGGGTTCCGGCCCTGGAACCCCTGAGCGCGTTTTATAGACAAGTGGCCAGTGCCCGCACAAGCTTTTGCGCGCGCGGATCCATCAAGACGTACGGCCCTAAGGTATTTGTCACAAAGCCGAAGGCCACATCGTGTTCCGGGTCAGCAAAACCGGTGGAACCGCCCGCACCCGGATGACCGAACGCACGAGGGCCGAGGCCGTAGGTGGCGTTGGGGACGTCCGGTTGATCGAGCATGCAACCCAGGCCGAAACGGGTCCGGGTCAGTAAAGTCTTGTCCTCGCCGAGGCTGTGCTCGCGCGTCAGCTCCTCGAGCATTTCGCTTTCCAGCAAGCTGCCATCGAGCAGACCCGCATAGAACCCGGCCAGGCTACGGGCATTTCCATGGCCATTGGCGGCCGGCTGCTGCATGCGTCGCCACTCGGGTTTGTTGGTGCTGGTCATGATCGACGGCGGGTTAGTGAACGCCCTCGTAGTCATGGCGTTCGGCTCGCGCATGGTCACTTGCAGCAAGCGCTGGGCGGCGGCATCGCCGACATTGCCCTTGCCACGGGCGATGTGCGCCACGCGATGGAACTCCTGGTCCGCCAGGCCGACGTGGAAATCCAGGCCCAAAGGCTTCGCAACCCGCGCCACGATGGACTCACCCGGGCCACGTCCGTCGGCACGACGCAACAATTCACCCACCAGCCAGCCGTAGGTGATAGCCGCATAACCGTGGCCAACCCCTGGCGTCCACCACGGCTCTTCGGCGGCCAGGGCGTCAACCATAGTTTGCCAGTCGTAAAGGGCTTCCGGGGCCAACAGCTCACGCAGTGCCGGCAGACCGGCCTGATGGCAGAGCAATTGACGCAGGGTCACGGACTCTTTGCCGGCGGCGGCGAACTCTGGCCAGTAGCGGGCAACCGGGGCATCCAGTTGCAGCTTGCCTTCGGCCACCAGTTGCAGGGCGGTCACCGCGGTAAAGGTTTTGGTGCAGGAGAACAGGTTGGCGATGGTGTCGCTGTGCCAGGCTTCGGTGCCATCCTTGTCAGCGCTACCGGCCCAAAGGTCGACCACGGTTTCACCGCCAATCTGGATGCACAACGCTGCGCCACGTTCCTGTGGATCGTTGAACAGCGCCGCGAAAGTCTCACGCACCGCTTCGAACTTCAGCTCGTAAAAACCCTGAATCTGCACCCGCAACTCCTCTGGATAATGTTCTACAAAGTGGCCGCATTGTTCCAGCCCTAGAGGGTTTTGGGAACTATGGCGGGCTGGGCGGTCGCCCACCTATGGATTGGATCAGATCTTTAGGGTGCCTTGGCGGACGCCTTCGCGAGCAAGCCCGCTCCCACATTCGACCGAGTTCTTTCAGAAAGAATGCGATTGAATGTGGGAGCGGGCTTGCTCGCGAAGAACGATAACGCGGTCTAACAGGACTCAGTGGCCATTGCCGGAATGCCCGCCCGCATGGCCAGCGCCCTGCCCCGGGCCTTTACCGGCGTCGCCTTTTCGGCCGCCTTCAGCTGCATGGCTGGCTTTTTCAGCTTCGGCGCTGGCCTTCTCGGCCTCTTTACCGAGCTGATCGACGGTCTGCAAATTGCTCTTGCGTACGCTGTCGACGAACCCCTGGAACGGCAGATCGGTAATGCCCACCAGCCCGAAGTGCCCGTTCTCGCCATCCAGCAGACGACCGGTAACCGGTTGATCAAGGTATTGGAACCAGTGCACGCCGACGATCGACGGTTCGCTCATCGCCTGTTTGAGGAAATTGGCGTAAGCGGGCCCACGGTCTTCTTCCTTGGCCAATTGCGTCACACCACCCCAGAACGGGCCGCGATCCGCCGAGCCAAAGTTGAACTCAGTGATCAGCACCGGTTTGTCCAGGCTGCGCAGTTTGGTGAAGTCGTAACCGTCCTGCGGTTGCAGGGTGTACATGTTGAAACTCAGCACGTCGCAATACTGGGCGCAGGACTCAACCGCTTCCGGGGTGCTGATGGCAAAACGGCCGCCCAGCAACAACTGGTTCGGCGCGTGCCACTTGAGCGAATCGGAAATGGTCTTGAAGTAAGTGTCGGCGAAGACCTTCTGGAAGTATTTGAAGTCGGCTTCGATTTCCGGGTGTTCGGCGCTTGGCAGCGGCGCTTCGAAGCCCGGATCTTCCATCAATTCCCAGGCTGGCAGGTCAATGCCCCAGGCTTTCGACAGGCCTGCCTGGTTGCGGTACTTATCGCGCAATTGCTTGAGGAACGCGCGTTTGGCCGGCACGTCGGTGGTCATTTTCAAGGTGCCGTAGGCCAAGGCGTAACGGGCTTTCGGGTCGTCGCCGGGACCGGCCCAGGCCAATTCGTTGTCGGCAAAGTAGCCGATCAGCCATGGATCATCGCGATGATCGCGCGCGGCGATGGCCACGGCACGCTCGGTGGCCATGGCGAATCGTGGGTCAAACGGGTCGGGCATGCCGCCCCACCAGTCGGTGCCGGTGCTGATGCTGGCGTAATCGCCGACGATCGACAGTGGCAAGGTGTACGGCACACGGTCGGCATTGGCCAGCGCCGGGGCGCTCCAGTTGCCGATGGTGTTGAAGCCCCAGGCTTGCAGGCGATCAAGGGTGTGACTGGCCCAGCGCTGTTCATCAACCACCGCTTTGCAGGGTTCGGCAGGTGTTTGCTCTGCTGCTTTCGCGGCGGTCGCTTCAACGGCGCCGGTCTTGGCGGCTTCGGCGACACCGGATTCGGCCGTCGAAGGAACGATAGGTTGCTCAGCAGCCTTCTCCACCGTTGCCGTTGCCGCAACCGCGTCAGCCTTGGCCGCTTCGGCGACACCAGCCTTGGTGTCGCTGGTCACCACACACGGCGCGCCATACAGACGCTGCAAGTTGGCGCCATAGAAGTCGTACCAGCGACCGGCATTGTAGCCACGGCCCTGATCGACACCGTTGCCGCCCCGGTTGTCGCCTTCGCCATAGTGGCTGGCCAGCGGCTCGTCGGGTTTGGGCAGCGATTCAAACATCCACTCGCGGCCGGCGACGTAGGTCTGGTCGACGTCCGGGGTGACGGTGTTGACCCCGAGCGAGTAGAACGGATGCCCTTCCGGGGTCACCAGGTACCAGCGACCGTCGCGCTTCTCAGTGCGGAAAAACCCGCTGGCCTTGAATGCCGGGCCTTTGTTCCAGCCACCGAACTTGTCCAGGGACGATTTCTCGCGCTCGGCCAGCCAGGTTTTCAGTTGCTGATGTTCCTTGGCGGCGGCGCTTTTCAGTTGCTCGTCGCTGCTGACTTTCTCTGGCCACTTGGCCCGGGTCGACTGGCCGTAAGCGTCTACAAGGCCGCCAAAAGCCGCTTGGGTAACCGCATCGCCGTCCTGCACGCCAAAGCGCTCAAGCAGAATGCTTTGCGCGACTTTCGGCTGATCCATCGACAAGGTCACCGACACCACCTGGCTGCGCTCCAGCTCACCGGCGCTGCTGGCCAGCAATACGCGCTGCCCCTCAAACGTCATCGGCATTGGTGGGCCGGCTTTCAGGCCCAGGCTCAATGGCGTAAATGGCTGCAGCGGCACCAATAAGGTTTGCGCAGGGCCGGCCGGCAAGTCGACGCGGCTGACCAGCGTCTTGCCGTCGTTGCTCTGGATTTTCACGTACAGGGTCACAGCCCAGTTCATTGCGCTCTGAATCCGCAAGCTCATGAAGCCCGACTGCGACCAGTCCCAGGCGCCGGTTTGCGGGGTCAGGCGCAAGGTCGGCTGGGCGACAGGGTTGAACGTCACCCGACGCAGCACTTCGCCTTCGGCCGTTTGCTCGGCGTTGGATTGCGGCAGGCTGGCGTCCTGAGTCGCCACCTGGACTACATCGGCGGGGCGCACAAAGTTGAACAGCGTCTGTTGGCCGGCAGGGGCCGCCAGCAAAGGGGCTGCGAACATCAGAGCGAAAACAGCAGGCAACGAACGGCGGATCATAAGAACGAAGTTCTCCCTAACGACCAACAATGGCCAGTGGAAAAGCGATGACAGAGAGATAGACAACGCGGTGGGCAAATTTGCCCACCGGTGTATCAGGAAATTTCACGTCGGAAGGGTGGCAACGCATTGAGGATTGCCTTGCCGTAACGCTGGGTGACCAGGCGTCGATCGAGCAAGGTGATGGTGCCGCGGTCTTCTTCGGTGCGCAGCAAGCGACCGCAGGCCTGGACCAGCTTCAGCGAAGCATCCGGAACGGAGATTTCCATGAACGGATTGCCACCCCGAGCCTCGATCCACTCGGCCAGGGCCGCTTCGACCGGATCATCGGGCACCGAGAATGGAATCTTCGCGATCACCACGTGCTCGCAGTACGCACCAGGCAAGTCGACCCCTTCGGCAAAACTTGCCAGGCCGAACAACACACTGGAATCGCCGCCATCGACCCGCGCCTTGTGCTTGTTCAGGGTTTCCTGTTTCGACAGGTTGCCTTGAATGAACACTTGCTTGCGCCAGTCGCGGTCGAGGCCGTCGAACACGTCCTGCATCTGTTTGCGCGAGGAGAACAGCACCAGCGTGCCGCGCGAACCTTCGACCAATGCCGGCAAGTCGCGGATGATCGCTGCGGTGTGGGCCGGCGCATCACGCGGATCGGCCTTCAGGTCCGGCACCCGCAGCACGCCAGCGTCAGCATGATGGAACGGGCTCGGGACCACTGCGGTCACGGCTTTTTTCGGCAGACCGGCGCGCATACGGAAACGATCGAAGGTGCCGAGCGCGGTCAAGGTCGCGGAGGTCACCAGAGCGCCGTAAGCCACGTTCCACAAATTGCGACGGAGCATTTCCGCCGCGAGGATCGGGCTGGCGTTGACCTCGATGTCGAACAGCGAGCCGCTTTCGGCCAGGGTCAGCCAGCGGGCCATCGGCGGGTTGTCTTCCGGGTCTTCAGCGGTGAACGCGCCCCACAACTCCCAATTGCCCGAAGAACGGGACAACAGGCTACCGAACAGCGGATACCACTCTTCGGCCTGGTTACTGGCGATGCCAATATTGACCTCGCCGTCCATGCCTTCCTTGAGCAGTTCGGTCAGTCGGGTAAAGAGATCGGTCAGACGGGCAAAGCCCTTCTTCAGCTCGACGCCCATTTCGCGCATGTGCTCGGGAATCACCCCGCCAACGAAACGATGACGTGGCCGCTCGCGACCTTCGACGTCTTCGCCGGGCTTGAAATCGGCGACCTGCTCGCAGGCGCTGAACATGAATTGCTGCTGGGTTTTGATCTCACGGGCCAGTTCTGGCACCTGCTCGATCAACTTGCCCAGATCGCCCGGCAGCGGGTGCTGGGCGAGCAATTTGGTGAGGTTCTTGGCGGTGGTTTCCAGCCAGTCGGCGGTGGAACGCAGACGCGTGTAATGGGCGAAATGGCCGATGGCCTTGTCCGGCAGGTGGTGGCCTTCGTCGAACACGTAGATGGTGTCGCGCGGGTCCGGCAACACGGCGCCGCCGCCCAGCGCCAAGTCGGCCAGCACCATGTCGTGGTTGGTGACGATCACATCGACCTTGCCCATGCCTTCGCGGGCCTTGTAGAAAGCGCACTGGCCGAAGTTCGGGCAATGGCGGTTGGTGCACTGACTGTGATCGGTGGTCAGACGCGCCCAGTCGGCGTCTTCCAGGGCGGTGGACCAACTGTCACGGTCGCCGTCCCACTTATTGCCGGCGAGTTTCTCGATCATGCTGGTGAACAGCTTCTGACTGGCCTCGTCGACCTCGATCTTGAAACCTTCTTCTTCAAACAGCTGCGCCGTGGCGGTTTGCGCGTGACCTTCCTGGAGCAACATGTCGAGCTTGGACAGGCACATGTAGCGCCCGCGCCCCTTGGCCAGGGCAAAGCTGAAATTCAGCCCGCTGTTGCGCATCAGGTCGGGCAAATCCTTGTAGACGATCTGCTCTTGCAGGGCCACGGTCGCCGTGGCAATCACCAGGCGTTTGCCGGCGGCCTTGGCCGTGGGGATGGCCGCCAGGCTGTAGGCCACGGTTTTGCCGGTACCGGTGCCGGCTTCTACCGCGACAATCGCGGGGTCGCCACTGCGTCGGCCTTCGTCGTCGGTGTCGATGTCACCGAGGACCTTGGCAATTTCGGCGATCATCAGGCGTTGCCCGTAGCGCGGTTTGAGGCTCTTGGCTTCGAGAAAACGCGTGTAGGCGCCCTGGATCGTGGTTTTGAGTTCAGTGCTGATCATGATTGTCGGGCGCAAAAAACGCTGGATAAATTTTCAGTGGTTCGGATCGGCCGCTATCATACCCCGCTAATTAATCCCGCGCAGAACGGAGTACCCCAATGACACCTTTTGGCATCCTTTACACCCTGCATGTCCTGTCAGCCCTGGTCTGGGTCGGCGGCATGTTTTTCGCGTGGATGGTCTTGCGCCCCGCGGCAATGAAGGCTTTGGAAGGCCCTGCCCGCTTGAAGCTGTGGGTAGAAGTGTTTCAAGGTTTTTTCCGGTGGGTCTGGATCGCGGTGGTGCTGTTGCCGGTCAGCGGCGTGGGCATGATTCATTTGCAGTACAGCGGTTTTGAAGCGGCGCCGCGGTATGTGCAGGTGATGATGGGGTTGTACGTGGTGATGACGGCGCTGTTTATCCGGATTCAGGCGTTGTTGTTGCCAGAGTTGCGCACGGCAGTGGCGGCGCAGGACTGGCCGACCGGGGCTGCAACGCTTGGGAAAATTCGCAAGTTGGTGGGGATTAATCTGATTGTCGGGCTGGTGCTGGTGGCGATTGCTGCGGCACGACCGTGATCGTTCCCATGCTCTGCGTGGGAATGCCTCAAGGGACGCTCCGCGTCCAGTGACGCAGAGCGTCACGGGCTGTATTCCCACGCAAAGCGTGGGAACAATCAATTAAAGGGTTACAGACGCTGAACAGTCACCGAACCCGCCGCACCGGCAGGCCCCGGCTGACCGTCAGCGCCAGGGCGGCCGCTCTTGCCGCCATCGGCCTTGTAAACCAAACAGCCCTTGGCCTTGCCACCCGCGCCCGGTTTACCGCCAGGCCCGGCCACACCACCGTCACCGCCAGCCACCTGAACCTTGATCAGTTGCGCCGGGTAATCGCGTGGCACTTCCAGACGAACCAGTGCACCCGGCGCGCCCGCCTGACCGTCGCTACCATCACTGCCATCTGCACCTCGGCCGGCCTGGCCCCAGGTACAACCCGGTGCCTGACCGTTGGCCCCATCGAGACCGACGAAACCCGGTGCGCCCGCACCGCCGCGAGCGTCCACCAACAATTGCGGCGCACTCAGTGCCTTGATCTGCAAGTTCAGGTTACGCCCGGAGCGGGCTGCCTTGAGGTAAGTTCCCGGCGCGCCGCGAGCCGTGATCTGGCTGCCTTCCGACAACTGCGCACGACTGACCTTCAGCTCAAGCGGCTGTTCGCCGGGTACGATGGCAATCCGCGCTTCACGACCCAGACGCAATTCACCGACGGATACCTCGGTCACATTCGAGGGAATCAACAACGTGCCGTAGTCGGCTACTTCCAGGCGTTCCAGCTGCAAGGTGCTGGCGGTGTTGGGCAAACGCATCAGCGAGTTGGTTTCGACGCTCACCACTTGGGCGCAGGCCAACGGGCTGATGAGTGCAGCGAGCAGACAGAGTTTACGCATGGGAAGCCTTAGGCGCGGTCGGAGCCGGGATGGTTTGCAGGTGGAAAACGCCGAAAAAGAGGATCTTCAGGCGATCAAGCCAAGGGTGGGTGCGCCCTCTGAGGCTGCGGAAACAGAACACCGCCTCAAGAAGATGAAGGCAGGCCAGCAGGCTGCCGGCCAGATCGACCAGCAGATGCAGAGGATTGACAAACGGCATGAGCTGATTGACCAGCACCACCAGCCAGAACAGCAGGGTCAACAACTTCCCCAGCCCCCAAAACACGTTCATACGCTCCCCCGTTGAGAATTATTCTTTGCGCGCACAGTACCGGCTTACACGCGGGATAAGCCAGAGGGCAACGGAAAATTCTTCATGAAGGCCGCCGAATGGCCGTCGGACTGACTTCAATTGTGGCCCGACAGCTCTATTACGGGGCTCAGCGATTGATGTGCAACTCCACCCGACGGTTTTTCGCCCGTCCTTCTTCCGTTTCGTTATCGGCCACCGGCTGGCTTTGGCCCTTGCCCTCGCTGGTGAGCTTGTTCGGCGCCACGCCCTGACTCAACAGGTAGGCCGCCACGCTACTGGCGCGACGTTCCGAGAGTGCCTGGTTATAGGTGTCCGAGCCGACGCTGTCGGTATGTCCGATCACCTTGATGCTCACCACATCGGCGCTTTGCAGTTTGGGCATCAGCGAATCCAGCTTGCTCTGCGCGGCAGGGGTCAGTTCGGATTGGTTGAAGGCAAACAGCACGTCGCCCGCGTCGCTCAGGGTGATGACCTCCGATTGAGCAGGTTCAGGTTTCACGCTCGCCGGGTACTGCGGCAATGGGCAACCATGATGTTCGACGGGGGTATTGGCCGGCGTATCAGGGCAGCGATCACGTCGATCGAAGACACCATCGTTGTCTTCGTCGCCATCCTGGGCGTAACAGATCAAGCCACCGGTCAACACACCAAGCGCCGCTCCGCCGGCCGCCCAACCGCCACTTTCGAGAGCGCCCAGACCTCCACCGACCAGGCCGCCGATCACGCTGCAGATTGGCCAGGTTCGTTGATTGAGGGGGGCGGTGCCATCGCTGTGAGTAGCGCAACCGGTCAACAGGCTGCCAAGCAGCACGACCGGCAAGACGGTCCGTGTGAGAACGCTCATGGTGAAAGCTCCTGTGTTACCGGCCAATGCCGGTCACACAGGAGTAAAGACCCGCATCCGCGACTGCACAAGCCGCGGAGTACGAGGGGTTTAGCGGTTGATTTTGATTTCCGTGCGACGGTTCATCGACCGGCCGTCAGCGGTTTTGTTATCGGCAACCGGCTGGCTTTCACCGGCACCGGTAACAGACACGAATTCGCTGCGGGGTACACCTTGGGAAATCAGGTATTCAACCACCGAATGAGCACGACGATCCGACAGTTTCTGGTTATAGGTATCGCTGCCAACGCTGTCGGTGTGACCGGTTACAGTCAGTTGGGCGTTAGGCGCTTCCCCTTTCAGGCGAGTGGCAATTTTATCGAGTACCAATTTGTCGGCCGGGGTAAGTGTGGCCTTGTCGAACTGGAAGTGGACATCGCGAATGACGATGACTTCTTCTTTAACCACGGCCGCTTCTTCGACCACTGGCGCAGGTACCGGTGGAGGGCAACCGTCGGCATCGACACGCACGCCTCTAGGTGTTCCCGGGCACTTGTCGCGGCTATCCGGCACGCCATCACCGTCTTCGTCGCCATCACCGTGAACCCAGCAATAAGCCGCAGCCGTGCCGCCGACGAGCAGCGCGCCATACCCCGCCCATGCCGAACTCTCGGTCGCGCCGAGACCTGCACCCACGACACCACCGACCGCCGCACAGGTCGGCCAGTCGGTTTTCTGCAAACCTGCGCAACCAGTCAACACACTGGTTAGCAGAACCAAGGGTAATGCTGTGCGAACTATGCTCATCTAGTTTTCTCCTGAGGGATCGGCTTAGAACCGATTCAGGTAGTAAAGACCCGAGTTTTAATCTCCGCCAGCAATAGGCCATTGCAGTTTTGTCCCTTGTTCACGGTAGATCGACGCTTTTGCGACAAACCACCTCTAGGCCCGGCCCTTTGAGCAGGCTAGTCTTGGCAGCTCTGATTGAGGATCTTCGATGATTGCAGGTATTTCTTCGCGCACGCCCCAGCAGGCGTTGGCCGCTTTGCTTGATCGTTACGCCCCCGCGCGCCTGTTGCTGATTGGCGCCAGCGAGTTCCCCGCGCTTGAGGCCTTCAAGCTGGCGCACCCGGACACTTGTGTAGCCCACGCGGCCCCCGGGGTGTTGCCGGCCGAATTGGCGGCGCGCCGGTTTGACCTGGCGCTGGTGGTCGATTGCCTCGAACACCTGCCCAAACGCGATGGCCTGAACCTGCTGGGCGGGATCCGTAACCTCAACGCCAGTCGCATCGCGGTGCTGGCGGACTTGCCGGCCAGCGGCTGGCAGGAAACCGATTTTTTCTCCCTGGCCCTGCAAGCCAGCGAACGCTTCCAGCGCGACGATCAAGTGCTGACCCTGTTCACCTATGATCTGCTTGACTACAAACAAGTCCCCGACTGGCTCAACTCACGGTTCTGGGCCAATCCGGAAAACTTCGGGAAATATTGGTGGTAACGCAATGAGTACATCCATTTGCCCCTGTGGTAGCGGCACGCCGCTTGATGCCTGCTGCGGTCATTACCATGCCGGTCATCCGGCGCCGTGTGCCGAAGCTTTGATGCGTTCGCGCTACAGCGCCTATGTACTGGGGCTGATCGATTATCTGGTGGCGACCACCCTGCCCGCACAACAGGCAGGCCTGGATCGGCAGTCCATCAGCGACTGGAGCGCCCAAAGCACCTGGCTGGGCCTTGAAGTGGAAAGCTCCGAGGTTTTGGGCGGCCAGCCGGAACATGCCTTCGTGACTTTCACCGCGCGCTGGCACGACGGCAGCGGAGAACACAGCCACCGCGAACGCTCGTCGTTCGTGCAGAACGCCGGTCACTGGTACTTCATCGACCCCACCGTACAACTCAAGGCCGGACGCAACGATGCGTGCCCTTGCGCCAGCGGGCAGAAGTTCAAGAAGTGTTGTGCGGGTTATTTCAGCAGTTGAGGTAATCGCAAGAGGCTAGACTGGGCATCAAAGGGAGTCAGTCCATGCTCAGTCAGCGACACGTCTTACACGCCCTCACCCTGTTCCTGTTTCTGGGGCTCGGCGGTTGTGTGTCCTGGTTCGGCGATGATGAACCGGAACCGCAGGTGCATCTGGTCAAGGTCGAAGTGGTCCAGGCCAAACTGATGCAGCAGCGATTCCTGCTGCACTTTCGCGTCGACAACCCCAACGACAGTGACCTGACGGTGCGGGGCATCGAGTACCGCATTCACTTGGGCGACATGTTGCTGACCGAAGGCGAGCACGAACATTGGTTTACTGTCGGTCCCAAACGCAGTGCCTACTTTAAAGTACCGATCCGCACCAACCTGTGGCCCAAGGTGCGGGATCTGGTGAAACTGCTGAAAAACCCCAAGCAGCCCATTCCTTATCGTCTGGAAGGTGAACTGGAAACCGGTTTATTCATCGCGCACTACGTGCACCTGGCGCGCAATGGCGTGATAATCCCCGCCGATTTAATTCCGGAGCAAAACCGATGACCCAGCAACCCCACGTCCATGGCCCTGACTGCAACCACGATCATGACCATAACGACCATCACGACCACCATGATCACGACCATGGCCATGTCCACGGCCCAAACTGCGGCCACGCCCACCAGGAACCGGTGCGCAACGCCCTGAAAGACGTCGGCCGCAACGACCCTTGCCCATGCGGCAACGGCAAGAAATTCAAGAAGTGCCACGGCGCTTGATGCTTCGGGCGAATTTCTTTTTCGCCTGTTGAATCGCCTTCGCGAGCAGGCTCGCTCCCACATTGACCGCTGAGTCCCTGTGGGAGCGAGCCTGCTCGCGAAGACGGACGGTTAGTCACCCTCGCTTCAGGATCTGCACGGTGCTCACGACCGTCGCGTATTCGCCATGCAAATTCCCCAGCGACATTGCGTGCACTTCCTCGGCTGAATGGGCTTTACCAAAGTAGTCAGCCTTGTCGAAGGTAAAACACGCATCCTCCACGACCCACGTATCAAACCCCAGATTACCGGCCGTTCGTGCCGTGGATTCCACCGAGTTGTTAGTCGCTACGCCAACAATCACCAGTTGATCAATCCCTGCCTCGCGCAAACTCGCCTCCAACCCGGTCGAGCAAAACGCATCCGGCACCTGCTTTTGAATAAGCTGCTCACCGGTCTGTGGCTGAAACCGCTCCTGAAATTCCACCCCCGATTGCTGCGGCCAGAAAACCGAGTCAGGTGAACGAGACAAGTGCTGCACATGAATGACCGGTCGCCCCGTTCGACGCCAATTCCCTAGCAAATCGAGGATTCTCTGCTCGGCCTGAGGATTATTTCGGCGACCCAGTTTGGGATGCTGGATGCCTTTTTGTTGATCGATGATGATCAGCGCCGCGTTTGCTTTGAGCTCCATGCCGGTTTTTCTCATGCGGGGTCATTGAATTTCCTGCACTTCAGCATCACCTCTTCCTACAGGCAAGCTATCGAACGCAAACAGGGCGACCTGATGCCGGCGTTTGCTGTCCGCAAGTAACGACATCTCTTGATTTGGAGTACTCCATGATCGACCTGTATTACTGGACCACCCCCAACGGCCACAAAATCTCGATATTCCTGGAAGAAGCCGGCCTGCCCTACAACGTGCACCCGATCAACATCAGCCAGAACGACCAGTTCAAACCCGATTTTCTGAAAATTTCCCCGAACAATAAAATTCCGGCCATCGTTGATCCCGAACCGGCCGATGGCGGTGAGCCATTGGCACTGTTCGAGTCCGGGGCGATTCTGTTGTACCTGGCAGAGAAAACCGGCAAATTCCTGCCCAAAGACCTGCGCGGTCGCCAACAAGCGCTGCAATGGTTGTTCTGGCAGATGGGCGGCCTGGGGCCGATGGCCGGGCAGAATCATCACTTCAGCCAGTTCGCGCCGGAGAAAATCCCCTACGCAATCAAGCGCTACATCGACGAGACCGCCCGCCTCTATGGCGTGCTCGACAAGCAGCTGGCCGATAAAGACTTCGTCGCCGGCAGCGAATACAGCATTGCCGACATGGCGATCTACCCGTGGATCGTTTCCCACAAGTGGCAGAGCCAGAACCTGGAGGACTTCCCCAACGTGTTGCGCTGGTTCAACCGCATCCAGAGCCGTCCGGCGACGGTGAAGGCGTATGCCCTCGCTGCAAAAGTGAATCCCCCTAAATCCTGATGGAAGATCAAAAGATCGCAGCCTCGTTTCACTCGACAGCTCCTACACGGTTTTGCATTCCCCTGTAGGAGCTGTCGAGTGAAACGAGGCTGCGATCTTTTTGCGTTCCACAGACAAATCCTGAAATAACCTGATACCCCGCTTGCGCGGCCACCTCCTGCTCACTAACGTAGCGCCTTTAATGTGCCCGGCCTCGGAAGTCCGTTCATCTTTTGACGAGTGGCTAATGTTGTCAGACAAGGCGCCGCGACGAGTCATAGCCCGCTATGGCGAGGAGCGGCAACGCCGTCTGGCGACATTAGACGCCGTCAAAAGTGAACAGCGACTTTCGAGGCCGGGCACCACTACCCCCGCAGGAGCTTTGCCATGGCCTCGCCAGCCCTTACACATTTTCTTCCCCGGTTCGGCGTTGCCGCAGCAGTGGCCGGTGTTTTGAGCCTGACCGGTTGTCAGACCTGGAACACCCAGGACACCCTCCCGCCGACCACCGGCGTGCAGCCGCTCAAGGGCCTGGCGCAGAACGTTTCGGTACGCCGCAATGCCATGGGCATGCCGTTGATCGAAAGCAACACCTTCCACGACGCGCTGTTCACCCTGGGTTACGTCCACGCCACCGACCGCATCACGCAAATGGTCACCCTGCGCCTATTGGCTCAGGGCCGTTTGTCGGAGATGTCTGGCTCGGACCTGCTCGACGCTGACCGCTACATGCGCGCCGTCAATCTGAAGAAAAGCGCCGGCGAGCTGTACAAGGCGTCTTCGCCGCGCCTCAAACGCTTCTTCGAAGTCTATGCCCGCGGCGTCAACGCCTACCTGTTCCGCTATCGCGACAAACTGCCAGCGGACCTCGCGGCCACCGGCTACAAGCCTGAATACTGGAAGCCGGAAGACTCGGCGCTGATTTTCTGCCTGCTGAACTTCAGCCAGTCGGCCAACCTGCCGGAAGAAATCTCCTCGCTGATGCTGGCCCAGACCGTCAGCACCGACAAACTCCCGTGGCTGACGCCGTCTGCCCCCGATGAAAAGCTGCCGCTGGCCGAAGCTGAAAAACTTCAGGGCATCAAGCTCAACGGGCAAATCCCGGGCCTGGCCGAGATCAGCAAAGCCACGAGCCAACTGTCCGATCTGAATCTGCTGGGCGCCACCTCGTCGAACAACTGGGCAATCGGCCCGCAACGCAGCCGCAGCGGCAAAAGCCTGCTGGCCAGCGACAGCCATGGGCCACTGGGCGTGCCGTCGTTGTTCAGTTACGTGCAGATTCGCGCGCCGAAGTACCAGGCTTCTGGTGTGACGATTGCCGGTTTGCCAATGGTGCTCGGCGGTTTCAACGGCAAAGTGGCTTGGAGCATGACCACGGTCATGGGCGACAACCAGGACCTGTTCCTGGAAAAAATCAAACGCCAGGGCAATGGTCTTTCCTACGAGGTCGGCGGCAAATGGCAGCCAGCGATCGTGCGCAACGAAACCTACTTCGTCAAAGGCCAGCGGCCGATTCGCGAAGTGGTGTACGAAACCCGCCATGGCCCGCTGCTCAACAGTGCCCAAGGCACGACGCTGGCTAATGGTTTTGGCCTGGCCTTGCAGACGCCGAACTTCACCGATGACAAGTCCCTGGACGCGTTTTTCGACCTGTCCCGCGCCCAGACCGTCGAGAAAGCCTCGGACGCCAGCCGCGAAATCCGCGCCATCGCGCTGAACCTGGTATTTGCCGACGCCAGCAACATCGGCTGGCAAGTCACCGGTCGCTTCCCGAACCGTCGCGAGGGCGAAGGCCTGCTACCGTCGCCGGGCTGGGAAGGTCGTTATGACTGGGATGGTTACGCCGACCCGATGCTCCATCCCTATGACCAGGATCCGGCCCAAGGCTGGCTCGGCACCGCCAACCAGCGCGTCATTCCCCATGGCTACGGCATGCAGTTGTCCAACTCCTGGTCGGCGCCGGAGCGTGGCGAACGCCTGGCCGAACTGGCGGGTGTGGGCAAACACGACACGCGCAGTCTGATCGCCATGCAATACGACCAGACCACCACTTTCGCTGCCAAGCTGAAGAAAATGTTCGAAGCACCGGGCATGGCCAAGCCACTCAAGCAGGCCATTGAAGCGTTGCCTGAGGCGGATCGTGGCAAGGCTCGCGAGGCGTATACCCGCCTGATGGCCTTCGACGGAAAACTCAGCCCGACCTCCGCTGATGCAGCGATTTACGAGTTGTTCCTGCAGCAAAGCACCCAGCAAATCTTCCTCGACGAACTGGGCCCGGAAAGCAGCCCGGCGTGGAAAGCCTTTATCGCCAACGGCAAGTTGTCCTACGCGGCCCAGGCCGATCACCTGCTGGGTCGTGAAGACAGCCCGTTCTGGGATGACGCTCGCACGCCGCAGAAAGAAGATAAACCGGCGATCCTCGCCCGCAGTCTGGCGGCAGCGATCAGCGCGGGCGACAGTCAGTTGGGCGCCGATCACAAAGCCTGGCAATGGGGCAAACTGCACCGCTACGAGTGGAAAAACGCCAGTGGCCAGACGGTGCGCGGTCCACTGGCGGCCGGTGGCGACCACACCACGCTGAATACTGCAGCATTCGCCTGGGGCCAGGATTTCAACACCACCCTGGCGCCAGCCATGCGCTTTATCGTCGACTTCGGCCAGGCGGAACCGCTGATGGGGCAGAACGGTACGGGGCAATCCGGTAATCCGGCGAGTCCGAACTACCTCGACAGCATTGATCCGTGGCTGAAGGGGCAATACATGAGTCTGCCGATGCAGCCGCAGAACTTTGACAAGGTGTATGGCAACAAGCGTTTGACGCTGACACCTGGCAAGTAACCCAAATAGACAAGATCAAAAAATCGCAGCCTTCGGCAGCTCCTACAGTGGATTCGCGTTCATCTGTAGGAGCTGCCGAAGGCTGCGATCTTTGTTTTTGATCTCTGAAAAAATCAATAGAACTTCTGGCTTCGCGCAAACCTCATAGCTAACAAGTCCCTCCATTTTTGGTAACAACATGGATCTTGTTATCGCGCGTCCTGAAGGTTTGTATTGCCCGGTCGGGGATTTCTACATCGACCCGTGGCGGCCGGTCGAACGTTCAGTCATCACCCACGCTCACGGCGACCATGCCCGCACCGGCAATCAGCGTTATCTGGCGGCAGCTCCCGGCGAAGGGATTTTGCGTGCGCGATTGGGCCAGGACATCAACCTGCAAACCCTGCCCTACGGTCAACCCCTGACCCACCAGGGCGTCATCGTGAGTTTTCACCCCGCCGGCCACGTCCTCGGCTCGGCACAGGTGCGTCTGGAATATGGCGGTGAAGTCTGGGTCGCGTCGGGTGACTACAAGATCGAACCCGACGGCACCTGCGCGCCCTTTGAACCCGTGCGCTGCGATACCTTCATCACTGAATCGACCTTCGGTCTGCCGATTTATCGCTGGCAACCCCAGGCGCACGTCTTTGCCGAGATCAATCAGTGGTGGCAAGCCAACGCCGCCGTCGACAAAACCAGCGTGTTGTTCTGCTATGCCTTCGGCAAGGCGCAGCGAATTCTCCACGGTATCGATGCCAGCCTCGGCCCCATTCTGGTGCATGGCGCCGTGGAACCGCTCAATCAGGTTTACCGCGAAGGCGGTATTTATTTACCGCCAACGATCTATGCCGGCGCAGTAAAAAAGAGCGACCCCATGATGCGCAAGGCGTTGGTCCTGGCCCCGCCTTCGGCTGGCGGCAGCAGCTGGATGCGTCGCTTCGGTGACTACAGCGATGGATTCGCCAGCGGCTGGATGCGTTTGCGTGGCACCCGGCGGCGACGTGGCGTGGACCGTGGCTTTGTACTGTCTGACCACGCCGACTGGCCGGGCCTGCTTTGGGCCATCGAACAGACCGGTGCTGAGCGAGTGATGGTCACCCACGGTTCGGTCGGGGTACTGGTGCGCCATCTGCGTGAACAGGGTCTCGATGCCATGAGTTTCAGCACCGAGTACGGCGACGATGAGGAAGAAAACGCAGTGATCGAACCCGAGAGCGCCGAGGTGCTGCCATGAAGGCGTTCGCCGAGCTGTATGCCGAACTCGATGCCACGACGTCGAGCAACGCCAAACTGGCGGCAATGCAACACTACTTCGCCGAGGCCGCGCCGGAAGATGCCGCATGGGCTGTTTACTTTTTGTCCGGCGGGCGACCTCGGCAACTGGTGCCGGTGCGCATCCTGCGAGAGTTGGCGGTGGAGATCTCCGGTCTCGCGCCGTGGCTGTTCGAAGAGAGTTATCAGGCCGTCGGCGACTTGGCGGAAACCATTTCGCTGGTATTGCCCGAAACGCTTCACAGCTCCAACGATGGATTGGCGGTCTGGATTGAAGACAAACTGCTGCCGCTGCGCGGTGAAACCCCGCAAGTCCTCGCCGAGCGACTGCCTGCCCTGTGGTCGCAACTGGACCGCCAGAGCCTGATGCTCTGCATCAAATTGATCACCGGCAGCTTCCGTGTTGGCGTCTCCAAGTTGCTGGTCACCCGCGCCTTGGCGGTCATGGCCGGGCTCGATAGCAAACGCGTCGCCCAGCGACTGGTGGGTTACACCGACCTGTCCAACCGCCCGAGCGCGCCGGGTTATTTGAAGTTGATCGCCGCCGAATCGTCTGCCGAACATGCCCAACGCGGCGGCCAGCCGTACCCGTTTTTCCTCGCTCACGCGCTATCACAACCCGTTGAACAATTCGAAGCCCTGCTCGGCTCGGCCAGCGATTGGCAAGTGGAATGGAAGTGGGATGGCATTCGCGCCCAGGTGGTCAAACGCGACGGGCGACTGTGGATCTGGTCGCGAGGTGAAGAGCTGGTCACTGAGCGCTTCCCCGAACTCGAGAGTCTGGTTCACTGCTTGCCCGATGGCACGGTGATCGACGGTGAAATCGTCGCCTGGAAAACCGAACGACCCACCACCGAGGACGCCTTCAACCCTCATTTCCCGGCTTCACCTGCGGTAAAGCCTTTCGCGCTGCTGCAACAGCGAATCGGCCGTAAAACCCTGGACAAAAAAATCCTCGAAGAAGTGCCGGTGGTGGTCCTCGCCTACGACCTGCTGGAGTGGCAGGGTGAAGACTGGCGCAACCAGCCTCAATCCCGGCGTCGCACTCAACTGGAGCACGTCGTCGCCAGGAGCAACAACCCGGTGTTACTCCTATCACCTCTGATCACCGGCGAAGACTGGCTCGACCTCGCCCGACAACGGCAAGCCTCCCGCAAGCTCGGTGTCGAAGGCATGATGCTCAAGGCCCGGGAGGCGTTGTATGGCGTCGGGCGGACCAAGGACATGGGCGTCTGGTGGAAATGGAAAGTCGACCCGTTCAGTGTCGACGCGGTGCTGATTTATGCGCAACGCGGCCATGGGCGCCGCGCCAGTCTCTACAGCGATTACACCTTCGCCGTGTGGGACGGGCCGCCTGACGCGAGCGAACGCACACTGGTGTCGTTCGCCAAGGCGTATTCGGGGCTGACAGACGAAGAAATGCGCCAGGTCGACAGCATCGTGCGCAAGACCACCGTAGAGAAATTCGGGCCGGTGAGCAGCGTGACGCCGAGCCTGGTGTTTGAACTGGGATTTGAGGGCATCGCCCTGTCCAGGCGACACAAGAGCGGGATTGCGGTGCGGTTTCCGAGGATGTTGCGCTGGCGGCAGGATAAGTCGGTTGAGGAAGCGGACAATCTGGGAACGTTGCAGGACCTGTTGAGCTAAACCAAATCCCTGTGGGAGCGTGCCTGCTCCCACAGGAATTTGTGGTGATCCGATCTATATTGGTGCATCAAATTTTCAACGCCCGTTTTCGTGCATAAATCCCTCCTTGCCATTTCTTGAATCACCTTTTAAAACACTTGTTCGGGACTCTGGTTCGGAAATTGCTACTTTCATAGGGTCTTACGCTTTCCAGTAACAATAATTCTGCGCCACAAGCGCTCATATTGGTTTTTAGGGATTGAATAATGAAAAAAGCATTGCTGACCCTTTCTGCACTGGCGTTGTGCATGGCAGCCGGTTCCGCGCTGGCCAAGGAATACAAGGAATTGCGTTTTGGCGTTGATCCTTCCTACGCTCCGTTTGAGTCAAAAGCGGCTGACGGTAGCCTGGTAGGCTTCGACATCGATCTGGGTAACGCGATCTGCGCCGAACTGAAGGTCAAGTGCAAATGGGTCGAAAGCGATTTCGACGGCATGATTCCGGGCTTGAAGGCCAATAAATTCGACGGTGTGATCTCTTCGATGACCGTCACCCCGGCCCGCGAAAAAGTCATCGATTTCTCCAGCGAGCTGTTCTCCGGCCCAACCGCTTACGTGTCCAAGAAAGGTTCTGGCGTAACCGCAGACGTCGCTTCGCTCAAGGGCAAAACCGTCGGCTACGAACAAGGCACCATTCAGGAAGCCTATGCCAAAGCCGTTCTGGACAAGGCGGGCGTGAAAACCCAGGCCTACGCCAACCAGGATCAGGTGTATTCCGACCTGACTTCCGGTCGTCTCGACGCCGGCATCCAGGACATGCTGCAGGCCGAACTGGGCTTTTTGAAGTCGCCACAAGGTGCCAATTACGAAGTCAGCAAGCCGGTCGACAACGAATTGCTGCCAGCCAAAACAGCTGTCGGTATCTCGAAAGGTAACAAAGACCTCAAGGCACTTCTTGATAAAGGTATCAAAGCGTTACACGACGATGGCACCTACGCCACCATTCAGAAGAAACACTTTGGCGATCTGAATCTGTACAGCGGCAAATAATGCCCGGCGCCCATCTTGCGATGGGCGCTTTTTTTATCCGATCAGGTTGCTGATTTATGTTCGAAAACCTCTTACAAAACCTGGGGCTCTCCGCCTTCAGCCTCAAGGGCTTCGGTCCGTTGCTGATGGAAGGCACCTGGATGACCATCAAATTATCGGCGTTGTCGCTGCTGGTGGCCGTGTTGCTCGGCCTGCTCGGCGCCAGTGCAAAACTGTCAAAAGTCAAACTGGTGCGCGTACCGGCGCAGGTCTACACCACGCTGATTCGCGGTGTGCCGGACCTGGTGCTGATGCTGTTGATCTTCTACAGCCTGCAAACCTGGCTGACGTCGTTTACCGACTTCATGGAATGGGAATACATCGAGATCAACCCGTTCAGCGCCGGGGTCATCACCCTGGGCTTTATTTATGGCGCGTACTTCACCGAAACCTTCCGTGGCGCGATTCTCTCGGTCCCACGGGGCCAGGTCGAAGCCGCTACCGCGTATGGCCTCAAGCGTGGCCAGCGTTTCTGGATCGTGGTGTTCCCGCAAATGATGCGTTTTGCCCTGCCGGGTATCGGTAACAACTGGATGGTGATGCTCAAGGCCACCGCACTGGTCTCGATCATCGGCCTCGCCGACCTGGTCAAGGCGGCGCAGGATGCCGGCAAAAGCACTTACCAGCTGTTCTACTTCCTGGTGCTGGCGGCGGTGATTTACCTGCTGATCACCAGTGCTTCCAACGTCATCCTGCGCTGGCTTGAACGCCGTTACGCCGCCGGTTCCCGGGAGGCCGTACGATGATCGAACTTCTGCAGGAATACTGGAAACCCTTCCTTTATAGCGACGGCAACAACATCACAGGCCTGGCCATGACCATGTGGCTGCTCAGTGCGTCGATCTTCATCGGTTTCCTGGTGTCGATTCCGCTGTCCATTGCCCGGGTTTCACCGCACTTCTACATCCGCTGGCCGGTGCAGTTCTACACCTACCTGTTCCGGGGTACGCCTCTCTATATTCAGCTGCTGATTTGCTACACCGGCATCTACAGCCTGGCGGCCGTGCGCGCCCAACCCGTACTGGATGCATTCTTTCGCGATGCGATGAACTGCACGATCCTGGCCTTCGCCCTGAACACCTGTGCCTACACCACGGAGATTTTCGCCGGGGCGATTCGCAGCATGGCGCATGGTGAAGTCGAAGCGGCCAAGGCTTACGGTCTGACGGGCTGGAAGCTTTATGCCTACGTGATCATGCCTTCGGCCCTGCGTCGTTCGTTGCCTTATTACAGCAACGAAGTGATTTTGATGCTGCACTCGACCACCGTGGCATTCACCGCGACCATCCCGGACATCTTGAAAGTCGCGCGGGACGCCAACTCGGCGACCTTCCTGACTTTCCAGTCGTTCGGCATTGCTGCGCTGATCTACCTGACCGTTACCTTTGCGCTGGTCGGCCTGTTCCGCCTCGCCGAACGCCGATGGCTGGCCTTCCTCGGGCCGACCCACTAGGACCCGCTTTAGGGATAAAGAGACATGCGCCACCAGATTCATGACCTCCTGGCCCCGCTGCCGGGGACCGCTCGACAGATACACAGTTTTCACTTCGGCCCCTCATCGGCCAAAGGCAAGATTTACATCCAGTCATCCCTGCATGCCGACGAAATGCCCGGCATGCTGGTTGCCTGGCACCTCAAGCAACGTCTGGCGGAACTCGAAGCCGCCGGCCGCCTGCGCAGCGAAATCGTGCTGGTGCCGGTGGCCAACCCGGTCGGCCTCGAACAAGTGCTGATGGATGTGCCGCTGGGCCGTTACGACCTCGAAAGCGGGCAGAACTTCAACCGCTGGTTCGTCGATCTGAGCGAAGCCGTTGGCAACGAGATCGAAGGCCTGCTCGGCGACGATCCGCAGCACAACCTCGAACTGATTCGCAGCAGCCTGCGCAATGCCCTCGCCCAACAGACGGCCAGCACGCAACTGCAATCCCAGCGCCTGGCTCTGCAACGGCTGGCCTGCGATGCCGACATGGTGCTGGACCTGCATTGCGATTTCGAAGCGGTCGCCCACCTTTACACCACGCCCGAGGCCTGGCCGCAGGTCGAGCCGTTGGCGCGGTACATCGGTGCCGAAGCCTGCCTGCTGGCTACCGACTCCGGCGGTCAGTCGTTCGATGAATGCTTCACCCTGCTCTGGTGGCAGTTGAAGGAACGCTTCGGCGAACACTTTGATATTCCGCTGGGCAGTTTTTCGGTCACCGTCGAATTGCGCGGTCAGGGTGACGTCAATCACCCGCTGGCCAGCCTCGATTGCCAGGCGCTGATCAATTACCTGATTCACTTCGGCGCCATTGCCGGCGAACCCGCGTCGCAGCCTGAACTGCCCTACCCGGCTACGCCGCTTGCCGGTGTTGAACCGGTAGCGACACCGGTCGGCGGGCTGCTGGTGTTCACCGCGCTACCAGGGGAATACCTCGAAGCCGGGCAACTGATTGCTGAAATCATCGACCCGATCTTTGACCGCGTCACCCCCGTTCATTGCACCGTCGCCGGGTTGATGTACGCCCGCTCGCTACGGCGCATGGCCACTGCCGGCATGGTGATCGCCCACATTGCGGGCACCGAAGCCTATCGCAGCGGCTACCTACTTTCGCCTTGAGGATGCATGCCCCATGTACAAACTGACCATTGAAGGCCTGCATAAAAGCTATGGCGAACATGAAGTACTCAAAGGCGTTTCGCTTAAGGCCAATACCGGCGACGTCATCAGCCTGATCGGCGCCAGCGGCTCGGGCAAAAGCACCTTCCTGCGTTGCATCAACTTTCTCGAACAGCCCAACGACGGCGCCATGAGCCTGGACGGCCAGAACATCCGCATGATCAAGGACCGCCACGGCATGCACGTGGCCGACGCCGACGAACTGCAACGGATCCGCACCCGCCTGGCCATGGTGTTCCAGCACTTCAACCTGTGGAGCCACATGACGGTGCTGGAAAACATCACCATGGCCCCGCGTCGGGTGCTGGGGTGCAGCAAGCAGGAAGCCGAAGACCGTGCCCGACGCTATCTCGACAAGGTGGGCCTGGCCTCGCGCGTCGCGGATCAATACCCGGCGTTTCTTTCCGGCGGTCAACAGCAACGCGTGGCGATTGCCCGGGCACTCGCCATGGAACCAGAAGTGATGCTGTTCGACGAACCCACCTCGGCCCTCGATCCCGAACTGGTGGGTGAGGTGCTCAGGGTGATCCAGGGCCTGGCCGAGGAAGGCCGAACCATGATCATGGTGACCCACGAAATGAGCTTCGCCCGTAAGGTCTCGAATCAGGTGTTGTTCCTGCACCAGGGATTGGTGGAGGAAGAAGGTACACCGGAAGACGTGTTGGGCAATCCGAAGAGTGAGCGGTTGAAGCAGTTCCTGAGCGGCAACCTGAAGTAAAAAAATCACAGGTTTCGCCCGCCGCTACAGATCACTGTAGGAGCTGGCGAAGCCTGCGATCTTTTGATCTTGCTTTTCGGCTATAAAATCTCGCAATCCACAAAAGATCGCAGCCTTCGGCAGCTCCTACAGGTTGCAGGACTCATGTAGTCAGACCTTAGGCAACGGGCGCGGGAGGCGGCTCATCCGGCAAGGTAGGCTCACCGGGCTCGGTAGGTTGTTCGTTGGGGGTATCGGGATCAGGCTGACCGGGAATGCCCCCTGCCATGCTGATAGGTGGATGTGCCAACAAGGACCAGGCCAAAACGCCAACCTGATTGGGCTCAAGCCTTGCCAGTTCGGCACTTATTCGGGGATCGATCTTCATAAAGCACTCCTGAGCGATGGCCCCGTCCGCGTTGCGCGAACCGGGCAGTACACCCAATAGAGTGTCTACCCGCTCAAGAATTCCCACGACTTGCCAGACGAACGGATCAGGTGCGTGGCAGGGTGACGCCGCGCTGGCCCTGATACTTGCCGCCACGGTCCTTGTAGGACACTTCGCACTCTTCGTCGGATTCGAAAAACAGCATCTGAGCCACACCTTCGTTGGCGTAGATTTTTGCCGGCAGCGTGGTGGTGTTGGAGAACTCCAGGGTCACGTGGCCTTCCCACTCAGGCTCAAGCGGCGTCACGTTGACGATAATGCCGCAACGCGCGTAGGTGCTTTTACCCAGGCAGATCGTCAGTACATTGCGCGGAATACGGAAGAATTCCACGGTGCGTGCCAAGGCAAAGGAGTTCGGCGGGATGATGCAGACATCGCTCTTGACGTCGACAAAGCTCTTCTCGTCGAAGTTCTTCGGATCAACGGTCGCCGAATTGATGTTGGTGAACACTTTGAATTCATCGGCGCAGCGTACGTCGTAGCCATAGCTCGACACGCCGTAGGAAATCACTCGGTCGGCGCCTTCGCCGCGCATCTGGCGCTCTACGAAGGGCTCGATCATGCCGTGCTCTTGCGCCATGCGGCGAATCCACTTGTCCGATTTGATGCTCATGGCGGGTGTCCTGAATAGCGAGGTGGAAAAAATCTGTCCGGCATCTTACCGGGCGCGCGCTTCGGGTTCAAAGTCCGGGTCACAAATCTTGCCGATCCCCCGTAATTTCCGGCCCTTGCGGGTAAACCGGCGGACCGTCAGTCATGAAAACAGAGAAACCTTCGCAGGAAGCATTGGCACGTTCCGGAAAAAGGGTTAAGGTGGCGCCACTGTGCTGCTTGTGTCACTGAGAATCTCTACACGATATGTTGAATTTCGATCCAACCATCTACAAGAATTTTTCCTGCTCTTTGCACTCAGTCTCGGCCAGGGTTCTTCCTGCGTCGCAGTTATCTTTGTTCAAGGAGTTACACCATGTCTAATCGCCAAACTGGTACCGTTAAGTGGTTCAACGATGAAAAAGGCTTCGGCTTCATCACTCCACAATCCGGTGACGACCTGTTCGTTCACTTCAAAGCTATCCAATCCGACGGCTTCAAAAGCCTGAAAGAAGGCCAACAGGTTTCTTTCATCGCTACCCGCGGTCAGAAAGGCATGCAAGCTGAAGAAGTTCAAGTTATCTAACTTGTACTTGCTTTAGTAAAAAGCCCCGCCCTCAAAAGCGGGGCTTTTTTGTGGGCGTATGTTTTTGCTACGCAAAAAAAGATCGCAGCCTTCGGCAGCTCCTACAGGATGTATGTCAATCCAATGTAGGAGCTGCCGAAGGCTGCGATCTTTTGCTCTTTAAGCGGCGCTTACCAGGCCACGCCAAACCCTGCGGTGTACCGGGTCTTGTCCAAATCAGCATCGTCGGTGCCGCTAATGATATCTCTCTCGGCCTTCAGGTTAAGCGACGCCCATTCGGTCACTTTGTAGCGCAAGCCCATTTCGGCATCGAGCGCGTAATCCGCCACGCCCGACAACGGCTTACCCACTTCGCCGTTCGTGAAGAACTCCACCTTCTTGCCGATCAGGTAGCGGTTGTAATCCCACTTCATCGCCACGGAATAGAAGTTTTCTTTGCTGCCGTCAGCGAACTCATAGTCCGTGCGGTTGACCAGCGAGCCCAGCGAGAATGCGCCCAGCTCGTTATCCCAGAACTGGTAACCCGGACCGGTACCGACGGTGCGCTGACGAGAGAGCTCTTCGACCTTGTCGCGCTTATAGACTGCGCGACCCTGCCAGAACCACTTCTCGGTCAGGAAGCGGTCGAGCGAGTATTCGCCCCGCCAGTTGTCGGTAGTGACCACGCCATCCTGAAACTCGCGGTTGTACTCGCCTTCTGCGGTGTGTCGCCATCTACCATGACGCGCAGTGGTCTTGAAGTCGATATCGTAATCGTCGGTGTCTTTCTCGGCCCGCTGATAATCCAGCGCGGCATCGACATTCCCCTTCCACACCAAATCTTCGACGACAGGCTTGGGCTTGAGAATCTGCTGAATGCTCGCCAGCTCCACAGTCTTGGGCGTCTCGCCGTTAGCCAGGGTGACCTTGCCGTCTTCTGCCGCATGCAGCGCCTTGGCCTTTTCGCCGGTGTAGGCATCCTGCTTGACCAGCAATTCCTGATCGCTTTCCAGGGTTTTAACCTGCTTCCAGTCGATCGGGACGGCACCGGCGTACTCGGTCTGGATCAACAGCTTGCCGCCATCGAAAACAGTGATCTTGCCGCTCAGCTTGTCACCGTTCTTCAACCAGACGGTATCGGCGAGCAAAGGCGTGGAGGCACTGACGACAGCAAGGCACAGCAGGGTTCTGGACAACATAAGCAAATACAGGCTCAAGTTTGCGAAAAAAAGTCGGCATTATCCATACGAATAAGACCCTAGCAAGGACTGACCCGACTATTTCTATTGAGTTCATTTCTCAATAGGTGATCCAGGATTTACTCTACAGACGGTAAGGCGAACTTTTTCAGGAACTGCCGACGTGACCGACTCAACCGCTGAAACCGATAGTCCGGCGCAAATCCGACGCACGGCGCTGTACCTGACTCTGGCGCAAGTCCCAGAGGGCAAAGTCGTGAGTTACGGTCAGCTCGCCGAGTTGGCGGGACTGGGTCGCGCCGCCCGTTTCGTCGGGCGGACGCTGAGCCAACTGCCGGGCGACAGCAAATTACCCTGGCACCGCGTGCTCGCCGCCGGCGGGCGTATCAGCCTGCCTGCGGGCAGCCCGTCGGGGGATGAACAACGCGCACGCTTGCGCATGGAGGGCATCAGTATCCTGAACAATCGTGTTGATATTCAGCGCCATGGCTGGCGCCCGGTAGAGCACAGCGGTTAGAGTGCGCGCTTTGTTTCCGTATTTCTTGAGGCAGACTCCAGCCCATGCCCCGTAAAACCTGGCGCGCCGCGCTCGCCGCCTATGCCAGCCCCTCGACGCTTGTACTGTTGCTGCTTGGTTTCGCCGCCGGCATGCCCTACATGTTGGTGTTTTCGACACTTTCGGTCTGGCTGCGCGAAGCCGGTGTGGCTCGCGAAACCATTGGCTATGCAAGCCTGATCGGCCTGGCCTACGCCTTTAAATGGGTCTGGTCACCGCTGCTCGACCAATGGCGCCTGCCATTTCTCGGCAAGCTCGGTCGCCGACGTTCCTGGCTGGTGCTTTCCCAGGCGCTGGTCATCCTCGGCCTGGTCGGGATGGGTTTCTGCGACCCGCAAAAGCATTTGTCCTGGCTGATCGCTATTGCTGTGGTTGTCGCCTTCGCTTCGGCGACGCAAGACATCGCGGTCGACGCCTATCGTCTGGAAATCGCCGACGATACCCGTCAGGCCGCCCTCGCCGCCAGTTACATGTCTGGTTATCGGATCGCCGCGCTGCTGGCCACCGCCGGCGCCCTGTTCTTCGCTGAAGGCTTCGGCTCCACCGGTTTCAACTATAAGCATTCGGCATGGGCCGGTACCTACATCCTGTTCGGCGTCTTGATGGTTCCGGCGCTGCTGACCTCCTTTTTCATGCGCGAACCGCCGGTGCCGCTGCGCACGCAGCTTCAGGCCGGGCGCTACAGCTTTGTGCATCAACTGGCATCGGTGTTTGTGCTGATCGTGCTGCTGGTTTCCGTGCCGGCCATGTTCACCCAGTTGTACAACACCGATTTTGCCAGCGTGCTGTTCCAAGGCGTGAGCCTGCTCAACCTGCTGCTCGAAGACCGCGCGTTCCTGCGAGCGATCCTCTACACCACGCTCACCGCGCTGTGCCTGTCGGCCATTGGCCGCCGCGGCCTGGCACCGGTGCTGACGCCGATCAACGACTTCATTCTGCGCTACCGCTGGCAAGCGTTCCTGCTGCTCGGGCTGATCGCCACCTATCGGATGTCCGATACGGTCATGGGCGTGATGGCTAACGTGTTCTACATCGACCAAGGCTTCACCAAGGATCAGATTGCCAGCGTCAGCAAAGTCTTTGGCCTGATCATGACCCTGGTCGGCGCCGGCATGGGCGGCCTGCTGATTGTGCGCTTCGGCATCTTGCCGATTCTGCTTATCGGCGGCATTGCATCAGCCGGCACCAACCTGCTGTTCCTGATGCTCGCCGACATGGGCGCCAACCTGAACATGCTGATCCTCACCATTTCCCTGGATAACTTCAGTTCGGGCCTGGCGACCTCGGCGTTTGTCGCCTACCTGTCGAGCCTGACCAACTTGAAGTTCTCCGCGACCCAGTACGCCCTGCTCAGCTCGATCATGCTCTTGCTGCCACGCCTGATCGGCGGCTACTCGGGGGTCATGGTGGAGAAATTCGGTTATCACAATTTCTTCCTGATCACTGCCCTGCTGGGCGTTCCGACGCTGCTGTTGATCGCGCTGCACTGGTTCCAGGAAAGCCGCCGCGAAGGCCCGACGCCGACGCCAACGCCAGCACCAGAACCGGTTCCGACCCAGATCGCGGAAGAATCGTAGGCTCTCAAGCAGGAAGCAGCGCAGAGGGCGCGGGGGTTCCCGCCCTCCCGCCACACCCCGCCGACCGCACGCCTGTACGCCAGCAGATCTCGCCCGTACAATGCTCCGTCATTTCTCGTCATCAGCAACCGACAACGGCCAACCATGCGCACCAGTCAATTTTTGCTCGCCACACAGAAAGAAACGCCTTCCGACGCGGTCGTGATCAGCCATCAGCTGATGCTGCGCGCCGGCATGATCCGCAAACTCGCCTCGGGCCTGTACACCTGGCTGCCGATGGGCTTGCGAGTGATGCGCAAGGTCGAAGCCGTCGTTCGTGAAGAAATGAACGCCGCGGGCTCTCTCGAAGTGTTGATGCCGAGCACCCAACCGGCTGAGCTGTGGCAGGAATCCGGTCGCTGGGAAGAATACGGCCCTGAATTGTTGCGTTTCAAGGATCGCCACGGTCGCGATTTCTGCGCCGGCCCGACTCACGAAGAAGTCATCACTGATCTGATGCGCAACGAGTTGAGCAGCTACAAACAGCTGCCGATCAACCTGTACCAGATCCAGACCAAATTCCGTGACGAAATCCGTCCACGCTTCGGTTTGATGCGCGGTCGCGAATTCATCATGAAGGACGCCTACTCCTTCCACGCTGACCAGCCATCGCTGCAGGTCACCTACGACCGTATGCACCAGGCGTATTGCAACGTGTTCACCCGTCTGGGCCTGAAATTCCGCCCGGTTGAAGCCGACAACGGCTCGATCGGTGGTGCTGGCTCCCACGAGTTCCACGTGCTGGCCGAATCCGGCGAAGACGATATCGTCTTCAGCAACGGTTCCGACTACGCGGCGAACATCGAGAAAGCCGAAGCCGTGCCACGGGAAACTTCTCGCGCCGCACCTGCCGAAGAGCTGCGCCTGGTCGACACGCCGAACGCCAAGACCATTGCGCAACTGGTCGAAGGCTTCAACCTGCCGATTGAAAAGACCATCAAGACCCTGGTGGTTCACGCTGAAGAGAAAGGCAAGCTGATTGCCCTGATCATCCGTGGCGACCACGAGCTGAACGAAATCAAGGCCGGCAACCAGCCTGGCGTTGCCAGCCCGCTGGTCATGGCCTCCGAAGCCGAACTGCGCGACGCCATTGGCGCCGGCGCCGGCTCCCTGGGCCCGTTGAATCTGCCGCTGCCAATCATCATCGACCGTTCCGTCGAATTGATGAGCGACTTTGGCATCGGCGCCAACATCGACGACAAACACTACTTCGGCGTGAACTGGGAGCGTGATCTGCCGGTTCCGACCGTTGCCGACCTGCGCAACGTGGTCGCCGGCGATCCGAGCCCAGATGGCAAGGGCACCCTGGAAATCAAGCGCGGCATCGAAGTCGGGCACATCTTCCAGCTGGGCAACAAGTACAGCAAAGCGATGAAGTGCGAAGTGCTGGGCGAGAATGGCAAGCCAGTCACCCTGGAAATGGGTTGCTACGGCATCGGTGTTTCCCGCGTGGTGGCTGCGGCCATCGAGCAGAACAACGACGCCAACGGGATCATCTGGAGTGACACGCTGGCCCCGTTCCAGATCGCTCTGGTACCGCTGCGCTATGAAACCGAACAGGTTCGCGAAGCCACCGACAAGCTGTATGCAGAATTGACTGCCGCCGGCTTCGAAGTACTGCTGGACGACCGCGACAAGAAAACCAGCCCGGGCATCAAGTTCGCGGACATGGAGCTGATCGGCATTCCTCACCGGATCGTGGTCAGTGACCGCGGCCTCGCCGAAGGCAATCTTGAATACAAGAGCCGCACCGAACCCGACGCGCAAGCGCTGCCGGTCGCAGACGTGCTGTCCTTCCTTCAGTCCCGTATCCGCCGCTGACACCAGATAGAGAAGTCATGTTCAAGCGAAACACCTTAGGCCTCGGTGGTGCCGCCCTGTGCGGCACCCTGCTGGTCAGCGGCTGTGCCAATCACATGTCACAACGCAGCGAGCACGAGGAACGTGTCGAGCGTAAATTGCTCGATCACAGCCTGCAGATTGATGTCGGCGAGCCCAAGGTGCTTGAGCTGCCGCAACGTCGGGTGAAGATCCACGAGCAGAAGACTTTCGAAGTCACCGAATTCGAAGTCACACGCCACTACGACCGCTACACGCCTTACCAACCCTGGCGGGAGGCTTACGAGATCCCGCTGGGTGCGGTGGCCGTGGTGGCCGGTGTCGGTGCGAACGTGGTCAACGTGTTCGCCCTCGGCAACCTGCCGGACAGCGTGACGAAAGACTGGTTGAGCTACGGTTTCGCCGGGCTCAACCCGTTCATGAACGTGCAGTCTCATGGTCGCGCGCAACAGAACCTGGCGGGAATCGACGAGGTCCAGCTCGACAAGCGCACCGAATACTCAAGCCTGCCATGGAGCGAGCGTCCGGTTGAGGTCAAGGCCGGCAAGGAAACGTTCGAGATGAGCACCGACAAAAACGGTGTATTGCGCGTGAACCTGCTGGACAGCCCGTTCGCCGAACACGACATCAATCATCTGAGCCGGCTGCTGATCAGTGTCCAGAATACTCAGGACGACGTGCATACCAACTCGTCCCTGGCGGTCAGTAGCTCCTTGCGTGGCAAGCTGCTTGAAGCTCACGGGCTGATTTACGACGACCTCGAAGACGACGAAGTGAGCCAGTGGGTACACCGGGTCAAACGTTTGTCGGAACTGGGCCTGGAAGAAGAAGCCACCGAGCTGGAACAGAGCCTGATCGAACTGACGCGCAACGATCCTGAGTTGCAGACCGAATTCCTCAAGTCATTGACCAAGGATGCCGGGCGACTGGTAGCGGATCCGGGACCGAATTAAAGCCCCTTAAAAGATCGCAGCCTTCGGCAACTCCTACAGAGGACGCATTCCAATGTAGGAGCTGCCGAAGGCTGCGATCTTTTGCTTTTGACTTTCAACGCTCAAACAACTCCATCTGCTCAAACCCACCCCGCAAATCCTCCAGCCGCACCCCAATCCCCAGCAACCGCACCGGTTTCCCGCCGCGATTGAACGCCTGGGTCAGCAACAACTGATAGCTCCCCAGATCCCGCCCTGCCCCGGCCTGCTCCAGAGTGGTCTGGGTGAAGTCATGGAATTTCACTTTGACGAACGGCTTGCCCGGTCGATAGCTGCTGTCGATTCGCGCCATGCGGCCGGCCAGGGTTTCCAGTAGCTCGGGTAATTTATCGAGGCAGCTCACCAGATCCGGCAAGTCCACGTCGTAGGTGTTTTCGACACTGATCGACTGCCGACGACTGTCGTTGTGCACCAACCGGTCATCGATCCCACGAGCCAGGCTCCAGAGTCGCTCGCCGAAGCTGCCGAATTCGCGCACAAGCGCCAACTTGTCCCATTCGCGCAGATGCGAACAATCGACGATGCCAAGCCTGCCTAATTTATCTGCGGTCACTTTGCCAACGCCGTGTAACTTGCTCACTGGCAAACCACTGACAAAATCCTCGACCTGATCCGGCGTAATGACGAACAAGCCGTTGGGCTTCTTCCAGTCGCTGGCGATCTTGGCCAGAAACTTGTTCGGCGCAACGCCCGCCGAAACGGTGATGTGTAGTTGATTAGAGACGCGACGGCGAATGTCCTGGGCGATCCGCGTGGCGCTGCCACCGAAATGCGCACTGTCCGATACGTCGAGGTAGGCCTCATCCAGAGAAAGCGGCTCGATCAACTCGGTGTAATCGCGAAAGATCGTGTGAATTTCTTTAGAGGCTTCTCTATAGGCCTCCATGCGTGGCTTGACGATGGTCAGGTCCGGGCACAGCTTCATGGCATGTCCGGAAGACATGGCCGAGCGCACCCCATAAGCCCGCGCCTCATAATTGCAGGTGGCGATCACTCCACGTCGATCCGCAGAACCGCCCACTGCCAGAGGCTTCCCGGCCAGGCGCGGGTCGTCACGCATCTCGATGGCGGCGTAGAAGCAGTCACAATCGACGTGGATGATTTTTCGCTGCGTCATATAAAAGCAGTGTTCATGGTGAAGAAATGGAGTACTGGCGAGTCAGATCGGCAGTATCTCACTGACACCTGTATATAGCACCAGTACTCTGAATGTTCTTTTCTACTTGTAGGAAAAGTGCCTATGAATTTATTTTCTTAATCGAAAAGCTTCACCCGATAGAGCTGAAAGCCTTGCCACACCGACCTTACAGCCCATCACTCAGCCCTGTTTTCAAGCTAAGCGATTGAACGGGAAGAGGTTTTCTCTGGGTTGAAGGTTGACAGCCTGCCGATCCTCTGTAGAATGCCGACACACAGACGCGGGATGGAGCAGTCTGGTAGCTCGTCGGGCTCATAACCCGAAGGTCGTCGGTTCAAATCCGGCTCCCGCAACCAAACATCAAAAAAGGCTACTCGAAAGAGTGGCCTTTTTTGTGCGCGTCTCTTTTGTAAACACAAGATAGAAAAGAGCGGGTAACGGCTGACGGTGCAGGATTGAGAAATCGTTCTGATTCCGAGCCTTAAGTCTCCCCCACGGCCGTTCGCCGCTCATTTACGTTTATTTGACCCTATTCAGGATTAACGGTAGACACTCCGGCGTTCGCCTGTAGAATGCCGCCACACAGACGCGGGATGGAGCAGTCTGGTAGCTCGTCGGGCTCATAACCCGAAGGTCGTCGGTTCAAATCCGGCTCCCGCAACCAAACATCAAAAAAGGCTACTCGAAAGAGTGGCCTTTTTTGTGCGCGTCTTTTTTTAAATATAAGCATCGATACGAGCGGGTAACGGCTGACGATGCAGAAACGAGAAATCGTTCCGATTCCGAAACTTAAGTCTCTCTCACGACCGTTCGCCGTTCATTTACGCTTATTTGACCCTATTCAGGATTAACGGTTGACACTCCGGCGTTCGCCTGTAGAATGCCGCCACACAGACGCGGGATGGAGCAGTCTGGTAGCTCGTCGGGCTCATAACCCGAAGGTCGTCGGTTCAAATCCGGCTCCCGCAACCAAACATCAAAAAAGGCTACTCGAAAGAGTGGCCTTTTTTGTATCTGCTGAAAAAGCCCTTTCGCAACAATGATCTGCCACTGTGTACCGAGCCGTTCGGGATCCCCGATGTTCTGAGCCCAGACTATGCTGAGCCACAGACAGAACCTTCTACGACTGATGACGTACCATCGCCGATACCCGGTGAGAGGCGTTAATATTTGTGATTATTTTTTTCTACAGGGATTGGTAACTTGGCTGGATACCCCCATCCTGTCGCGCACAATCCAAGAGGTGATTGATGCGCGCCAACTCGTCTGATCCACAAGACACCGTCACAGCGACACAACCGATCAAGGCCGAGCGTCTGCGCTTGCTTGATCGAATCAGCAAATATCGCCAGCCCATCGGCCTGGCAGTCACTTTGCTGTTGTTCGCTATCGCGCTGATTGCCTGTCGCCACCTGCTGAGCGAACTCGATCTGTACGCTCTGCACGACTCGATTCTCGACGTTCCGAAACCGGCCTTATTGGGCGCGCTGGGCGCGACCGTGGTCGGCTTCATCATTCTGCTGGGCTATGAATGGTCAGCCAGCCGCTACGCAGGCGTGACACTGGCGCCACGAATCCTGGCTCTGGGTGGGTTCACCGCATTCGCCATCGGCAATGCCATTGGCCTTTCGATGCTCTCGGGGGGCTCGGTTCGCTACCGTTTATATGCACGTCATGGTCTGGGCGCTTCTGAAGTCGCTCACATGACGCTGTTCGCCAGCCTCTCGCTCGGCTGCGCCCTGCCCCCACTGGCCGCCCTCGCCACCCTCAGCAACCTGCCTGGCGCTTCTGCCGCCCTGGGTCTGTCCCAGACGTTGCTGGGCGCCATCGCCGTGGCCGTTTTGCTGCTCTTCAGCGTACTGGCCATCGGGATTTACCGCCGCCGCCTGCCAGAGCAACCTTACCCGGACAACCTGCTGGTCAAGGTCGGACGCCGCACCTTGCGCCTGCCGGGCCGACGCCTGACGTTCCTGCAACTGATCATCACGGCCTTGGACGTTGCCGCCGCGGCAACCGTGCTCTATCTGTTGCTGCCTGAAGCGCCGCCCTTCGGCGCGTTCCTGCTGGTGTACCTGCTGGCACTGGCCGCCGGGGTGCTCAGTCACGTTCCCGGCGGGGTTGGGGTGTTCGAAGCGATTTTGCTGGCCGCCTTTTCCGACAAACTCGGTGCCGCGCCACTCGCTGCCGCCCTGCTGCTCTATCGCCTGATCTACGTGGTGCTGCCGTTGCTGGTGGCCTGCGTATTCCTGCTGATCAATGAAGGTCAGCGCCTGTTTCAATCGCGTCAGTCCTTAAGGGTGGCGTCCGGCCTGGCCGCGCCGATTCTGGCGGTGCTGGTATTTCTGTCCGGCGTGGTGCTGTTGTTCTCCGGCGCCACCCCGGAAATCGACACACGCCTGGAACACATCGGCTTTCTGATCCCGCATCGACTGGTCGACGCCTCGCACTTCGGGGCCAGCCTGATCGGCGTGCTTTGCTTGCTGTTGGCTCAAGGGCTGCGCCGCCGACTATCGGCCGCCTGGATGTTGACCACCGTCTTGTTGCTGGTCGCTGCCCTGCTCTCGTTGCTCAAGGGCTTCGATTGGGAAGAAGCCTGCTTGCTGACGCTGACTGCGAGCTTACTGGGGGTTTTCCGCAGCTCGTTCTATCGCCCCAGTCGTCTGACCGAGGTGCCGTTCTCGCCGCTGTATCTGGTGGCGAGCCTGTGCGTACTCGGTGCGTCGATCTGGCTGTTGCTGTTCGCCTATCAGGACGTCCCGTACAGCCATCAGCTCTGGTGGCAGTTCACCCTCGACGCCGATGCCCCGCGTGGCTTGCGCTCGCTGCTCGGCGCCGCCGTGCTGCTGGTGGTGGTGTCCCTGACCTGGCTGCTGCGCACCGCGCGCCCGGTGATCCATCTGCCAACGCCCGATGAACTGGACCGCGCGGTAAAGATCCTGATGGCCTCCGCACAACCGGATGGTGGCCTCGCCCTGACCGGTGACAAGGCGCTGCTGTTTCACCCCAACGACCAGGCGTTCCTGATGTACGCACGCCGTGGTCGCAGCCTGGTGGCTTTGTATGACCCGATCGGCCCGACCCAGCAACGGGCGGAAATGATTTGGCAGTTCCGCGACCTTTGCGACATCCACCACGCCCGTCCTGTGTTCTACCAAGTGCGCGCCGAGAACCTGCCGTACTACATGGACATTGGCCTGACCGCGATCAAGCTCGGCGAAGAAGCCCGGGTCGATCTGCTTCGCTTTGATCTCGAGGCCAAAGGCAAAGAGATGAAAGACCTGCGCTACACCTGGAACCGCGGCACTCGCGATGGCCTGTCGCTGGAAATCTTTGATCCAGGGCAAGCACCGATGGAAGAACTCAAGGTAATTTCCGATGCCTGGCTGACCGGCAAGAACGTGCGCGAGAAAGGCTTCTCGCTCGGCCGTTTCAGCGATGACTACATCAAGCATTTCCGCGTCGCGGTGATTCGTTTCGAAGGGCGTCCGGTGGCGTTCGCCAACCTGCTCGAGACCTACGGCCATGACCTGGCCAGTCTCGACCTGATGCGCGCACACCCGGATGCCCCCAAGCTGACCATGGAGTTCATGATGGTCGGCCTGATTCAACATTATAAAAATCATGGATACGCGCGCTTCAGCCTGGGCATGGTGCCGTTGTCGGGGTTGCAACCCCGTCGTGGCGCACCACTGACCCAGCGTCTGGGCTCGATGGTTTTCCGCCGTGGTGAGCAGCTCTACAACTTCCAAGGCTTGCGCCGCTTCAAAGACAAGTTCCAGCCAGACTGGGAACCCCGTTATATGGCCGTGCCCGCCGGACTCGATCCGCTGGTTGCCCTGGCCGACACTGCTGCCCTGATTGCGGGCGGCTTGACTGGATTGGTGAAACGCTGATGATTCAACGCTCCTTGCGGTACGTACTGGCCACACTGGTAGTGCTGGCCCTGATTCTCGGTGGCGGTTACTGGTACCTGAAACGCCCGGCGCCCGAACCGACCCTCGAACAGCTGACGCCGGCCAATGGCGCCGCGATGACCCGTGTCATCCCCGGCAACACGCCACGCGCCCAGGTACTGGTGGCGGTCAATGAAGACCAGAAGCTCAGCAACAAACAGTTGATGACCCTGAGCCGCACCGGTTCGGCGCAGATTGTTCAGGTGATCCTGCCCAAAGACTGCCTGCTGCAAAGTCGCGCCCTGCAATCAGCCCTGAGAGAACTCAAAGGCCCGGCGACCCTGGTCAGCGGCATCGGCCCTGGCGCCGTGCTGGCATGGCGCTGGTTGTCCGAGCAGAAGAGCGACAAGGCCCAGGCCGTCTCGGTGGACCTGGCCCTGGAAAAACCAGGCTGCACCCACCTGCTACCGAAAAGCGCCGCTCACGGGCACTGGCTGGTGGCCTGGAACGACAACCCGGACGACACCAGCGCCGGCTTCGTGCGAGACCAACCCAACGCCGAAACCAGCATCAGCGACTACGACATCAACCTGCCGCAAGTGCTGAACAACGAGCTGCGCAAGATCCTCGTGGGTGGCGACAAAGCTTCTGGCGGCCTGCAGATTCCGGTAGTCGAAGTGCCCGCCGGCCAGGCCAAGGACACCGTGACCCTGTTCCTGTCCGGTGACGGCGGCTGGCGCGACCTTGACCGCGACGTAGCGGGCGAGATGGCGAAGATCGGCTACCCGGTCGTCGGCATCGACACCCTGCGCTACTACTGGCAACACAAGAGCCCCGAGCAAAGCGCCCTGGACCTCGCCGAGCTGATGCAGCACTACCGGCAGAAATGGGGCTCCAAGCGCTTCATCCTGACCGGTTACTCGTTCGGCGCCGACGTCCTGCCAGCGATCTACAACCGCCTGGAGCCATCGGAGCAGCAACGCGTCGACGCAATTATCCTGCTGGCCTTCGCCCGCACCGGCAGCTTCGAAATCGAAGTAGAAGGCTGGCTCGGCAACGCCGGCAAAGAAGCCGCCACCGGCCCGGAAATGGCCAAGCTGCCGCCGGAGAAAGTGGTGTGCATCTACGGTGAAGAGGAAGTCGACGAGAGCGGCTGTACCGACAAGACCGCAGTGGGCGAGGCGATGAAATTGCCTGGCGGTCATCACTTCGACGAGAACTACCCGAAACTGGCGCAGCGGTTGGTGGATATCATCGAGAAGCGACAAGCGAAGGAGACGGCGGCTCAAGAGTGATCTGAGTCCAGCCCACGAAAAAGCCCCCGCTGCCTTCATGGCAACGGGGGCTTTTTTTGTGGCTTACATCTCTACCTGCGTCCCCAGTTCAATGACCCGGTTCAGCGGCAGATTGAAGAAGCGCAAATTGCCGTTGGCGTTCTGCAACATGAAGGCGAACAACGCCTCACGCCAGCGGGCCATGCCTTCGAGTTTGGAAGCGATGACCGTCTCGCGGCTGAGGAAGTAGGTGGTGCGCATCGGACTGAAGTCCAGGTCCTCGAGATGACACAGCTTCAGCGCTTGCGGCACGTCCGGCTCGTCGACGAAGCCGAAGTGCAGGATCACCCGGAAGAAACCTTCGCCGTAGGCATCCACCTCGAAACGCCGTGATGCCGGCACCCGCGGGATGTCTTCGTACACCACCGTCAGCAGCACCACTTGCTCGTGCAGCACCTGGTTATGCAGCAGGTTATGCAACAGCGCGTGGGGTACGGCGTCCGGGCGCGCGGTCAGAAACACGGCGGTGCCCTGAACGCGATGCGGCGGTTGCACGGCGATGCTGCTGATGAAGATCGGCAGCGGCAAGCCACCCTCGTCGAGACGATCAACCAGCAATTGCTTGCCGCGCTTCCAGGTGGTCATCAGCACAAATAGCACGATACCGGCGATCACCGGGAACGCCCCGCCCTGAATGATTTTCGGCACGTTGGCAGCGAAATACAGACCGTCCACCAAGAGGAAACCGAGCAACAGCGGAACCGCGAGGACCGGAGGCCATTTCCACAGCAGCAATATCACCGCCGACACCAGAATGGTGGTCATCAGCATGGTGCCAGTCACCGCCACACCATAGGCCGAGGCCAGCGCGCCGGAGGATTCGAAACCCAACACCAGAAGAATCACGCCGACCATCAGCGCCCAGTTCACCGCGCCAATGTAGATCTGGCCTTGTTCGGCGCTGGAAGTGTGCCGAATGTGCATGCGCGGAATGTAACCGAGCTGGATCGCCTGACGGGTCAGGGAGAACGCACCGGAAATCACTGCTTGGGAGGCAATCACCGTGGCCATGGTCGACAATCCTACCAATGGAATCAGCGCCCAGCTCGGTGCCAGCAGGTAGAACGGGTTGCGCGCGGCTTCCGGATCACCGAGCAGCAGCGCCCCCTGGCCGAAGTAGTTCAGCACCAGTGCCGGCAGCACAAGGATGAACCATGCACGGGCGATCGGCTTGCGACCGAAGTGGCCCATGTCGGCGTACAGCGCTTCGGCACCGGTCAACGCCAGCACCACCGCGCCGAGGATCGTCACGCCCATGCCCGGGTGGTCCATGAAGAAGCGCACGCCCCACATAGGGTTCATCGCGTGCAACACTTCCGGGTGCTGCAGAATGCCATAGACACCCAGCGCCCCCAGCACCACAAACCAGGTGACCATGATCGGCCCGAACAGAATGCCGATCCGCGCGGTACCGTGACTCTGAATCAGGAACAGCGCCACCAGCACGACCAACGACAGCGGCACCACCCAATGGTCGATGCCGTCGAATGCCAGCCCCAGGCCTTCAATCGCCGAGAGCACGGAAATCGCCGGGGTGATCATGCTGTCGCCGTAGAACAACGCCGCGCCGATCAGCCCGCAGACCACCAGCAAACTACGCAACTTCGGATGCCCCGCTGCGGCCCGTCGAGCCAAAGCGGTCAAGGCCATGATCCCGCCTTCGCCCTGGTTGTCGGCGCGCAGTACGAACATCATGTACTTGATCGACACGACCCAGATCAGCGACCAGAAGATCAGCGCCAGAATCCCCAGCACGCCGTCATGATTGACGGGCACGCCATAGGCACTGGAAAACACTTCTTTGAGGGTGTACAGCGGGCTCGTGCCGATATCGCCATAAACCACCCCGACCGCCGCGACCAGCATGCCGATCGGCTTTGCCGCCGAATGCTCAGAGCCCGCCGTCTGACTACTTGCCTGCCCCATCCAAAACTCCTACTACTCAAACCCGGACTTCTTATAAGAAGCACTATGCTTTGCCGTGCAGCATGCGCTGTTTTACTTAACGTTACAGACGTTTTGTTGACTGTAAAAATTCGGTAAAGCGTAACGGCGCGAAGCATAGCGCAGCACTCGTCGTATTTCCCTGCATAAAGCTGGTCAAGTGCGCCTCTCATCGCTAGAATTGCGCACTTTTTGATCAGAGGCGCAGCAAAGCGCCCGTCTGTCGCCTTGCCGTCTTCGGCTGGAGGCGTCACAAATACCGAGGTTAGACATGTCCACCACTCCTGCGCCAGCCAATCCAAAGGTTGGCTTCGTATCCCTGGGTTGCCCCAAAGCACTGGTCGACTCCGAGCGCATCCTTACCCAGCTGCGCATGGAAGGCTATGACGTCGTGTCCACTTACGAGGACGCCGATGTCGTGGTGGTCAACACCTGCGGCTTCATCGACTCGGCCAAGGCTGAATCGCTTGAAGTGATCGGCGAAGCCATCAAGGAAAACGGCAAGGTCATCGTGACCGGCTGCATGGGCGTCGAAGAAGGCAACATTCGCAAGGTACACCCAAGCGTCCTGGCCGTGACCGGTCCGCAACAATACGAGCAAGTGGTCAACGCCGTGCACGACGCGGTGCCGCCGCGTCAGGATCACAATCCGCTGATCGACCTGGTGCCGCCGCAAGGCATCAAGCTGACCCCGCGCCACTACGCCTACCTGAAGATTTCCGAAGGCTGCAACCACAGCTGCAGCTTCTGCATCATCCCGTCGATGCGCGGCAAACTGGTCAGCCGCCCGGTCGGTGATGTATTGGACGAGGCTCAGCGCCTGGTCAAAGCCGGCGTCAAAGAGCTGTTGGTGATCTCGCAAGACACCAGCGCCTACGGCGTCGACGTGAAATACCGCACCGGTTTCTGGAACGGCGCGCCGGTGAAAACCCGCATGACCGAACTCTGCGAAGCCCTGAGCACCCTCGGCGTCTGGGTTCGTCTGCACTATGTTTACCCGTACCCGCACGTCGACGAGCTGATTCCGCTGATGGCCGCCGGGAAAATCCTGCCGTACCTGGACATCCCGTTCCAGCACGCCAGCCCGAAAGTCCTGAAAGCAATGAAACGCCCGGCCTTCGAAGACAAGACCCTGGCCCGTATCAAGAACTGGCGCGAAATCTGCCCGGACCTGATTATCCGTTCGACCTTCATCGTCGGCTTCCCCGGCGAAACCGAAGAAGACTTCCAGTACCTGCTGAACTGGCTGACCGAAGCGCAACTCGACCGCGTCGGCTGCTTCCAGTACTCGCCGGTCGAAGGCGCACCGGCCAACCTGCTGGACGCGGCCATCGTGCCGGACGACGTCAAGCAAGACCGCTGGGACCGCTTCATGGCGCACCAGCAAGCCATCAGCTCGGCGCGTCTGCAAATGCGCGTTGGCCGTGAAATCGAAGTATTGGTCGATGAAGTCGACGAGCAAGGTGCGGTCGGCCGCTGCTTCTTCGATGCCCCGGAAATCGACGGCAACGTGTTCATCGACAACGGCAGCAACCTCAAACCAGGCGATAAAGTCTGGTGCAAAGTGACCGACGCCGACGAATACGACCTGTGGGCTGAACAGATCTAAACAAAAAAAATACGAAAAGCCCCGCTCTCTTGACGAGATGCGGGGCTTTTTTACGTCTATCGTTTTGTGAGGAAAGGATTCTCGACATCCACAGGAAAAGGGGCAGCCGGCCATGCGCCAACATTCGGTCATCCACACGCCGAAACAGAGCGACTACGAAGAACTCACTCAGGTCTGGGAAGCCTCGGTGCGCGCCACCCATGACTTTCTGCCGGACAGCTACATCGAACTGCTGAAGAACCTGGTGCTGACGCGCTACCTCGATGCGGTGATGCTGATCTGCACCAAAGACCCGCGCCAGCGCATTACCGGGTTCGCCGGAGTCGCCGCGGGCAAGGTCGAAATGCTCTTCATCGACCCGGCTCACCGGGGTCAAGGCCTGGGCAAGCAGTTGCTGCGCTATGCGATGGAACACCTGAATGCCGATGAACTGGACGTCAACGAACAGAACCCGCAAGCCTTGGGCTTCTACTTCAAACAGGGCTTCGAGGTGATCGGTCGCTCCGAGCATGACGGCATGGGCCAGCCTTATCCGTTGCTGCATATGCGTTTGCGCCAGACCCAAAGGTTGACGCGCAATGGTTGACACACCATGAAACCCTTGTGGGAGCGAGCCTGCTCGCGAAAGCGGCCTATCAATCAACATTGATGTTGAAGCTGATGACGCCTTCGCGAGCAGGCTCGCTCCCACAAAAAGCTATACGGCGCAAATGGACCCGCGATTAACCGGCGCCAGGCAGGTACAATGCACACCCCTTTTTTGTTACGGCCCTGTCATGACTGACCCGATTCGTCTCTCCAAACGCCTCATCGAACTCGTCGGCTGTTCCCGTCGGGAGGCTGAGCTGTTCATCGAGGGAGGCTGGGTCACCGTGGACGGTGAAGTCATCGACGAGCCGCAGTTCAAGGTCGAAAACCAGAAAGTCGAGCTTGATCCTGAAGCCAAGGCCACTGCGCCGGAACCGGTGACCATCCTGCTGAACGTGCCCGTGGGCATGGATGCGGAAACGGCCATGGCAACGATCAGCGCCGAGACCTTGAGCGAAGAACACCGCTTCAGCAAACGTCCGCTCAAGGGCCACTTCCTGCGCCTGACCGCCAGCACCGACCTGCAGGCCAACGCCAGCGGTCTTTTGGTGTTCACCCAGGACTGGAAGATCCTGCGCAAACTCACTGCCGACTCCGCCAAGATCGAGCAAGAGTATGTGGTCGAAGTTGAAGGCGACATGGTGGCTCACGGCCTCAACCGCCTGAACCACGGCCTGACCTACAAGGGCAAGGAACTGCCGCCGGTCAAAGCCAGCTGGCAGAACGAAAACCGCCTGCGTTTTGCGATGAAGAACCCACAACCGGGTGTCATCGCCCTGTTCTGCCAGGCCGTAGGCCTGAAGGTTGTCGCCATCCGCCGCATCCGCATTGGCGGCGTGTCCATCGGCAAAGTGCCGTTGGGGCGATGGCGCTACCTGTCCGGCAAAGAGAAGTTCTAAGACTTTTCACGCCGCCACACATTTTGGCGCCGCTGTTAATGCGGCGCCCACTGCTGAATATCAGGATTGCACACCATGATTCATAACGACGTACTGCGCAGCGTGCGCTACATGCTCGACATCAGCGACAAGAAAGTCATCGAGATCATCAAGCTCGGCGGCATGGACGTGACCCTGGAAGACCTGGTGACGTACCTCGACAAGAAAGAGGAAGACGAGGAAGGCTTCGTACGCTGCCCGGATGAAGTCATGGCGCATTTCCTCGACGGCCTGGTGACCTTCAAGCGCGGCAAGGACGAAAGCCGTCCGCCACAGCCGATCGAAGTGCCGGTGACCAACAACATCATCCTGAAGAAACTGCGTGTGGCTTTCGAACTGAAAGAAGACGACATGCACGCCATCCTCAAGGCCTCCGAGTTCCCGGTGTCCAAGCCTGAGCTGAGCGCGCTGTTCCGCAAGTTCGGCCACACCAACTACCGTCCGTGCGGCGACCAGTTGCTGCGCAACTTCCTCAAGGGCCTGACCCTACGCGTTCGTCCGCAGTAACGTGTGAAGCGGATCTGACCTGTAGGAGCTGTCGAGTGCAACGAGGCTGCGATCTTTTGATGTTGCTTTTAAAAGCGAAGATCAAAAGATCGCAGCCTCGTTGCACTCGACAGCTCCTACAGGGCTATATGGCCGCTCATTCCTCGCAAAAATAGTGGCTCCGCTTCCGGCGGCTGACGACTAGGGTGTATTGACCCTCAGCTCTCAGGATTCGCCATGCACCCGTACTTTTCCCTGCAAGGCCGCACCGCTCTGGTGACCGGCGGCACCCGTGGTATCGGCAAAATGATCGCCAAGGCTTATGTCGAGGCTGGCGCCACCGTGTACGTCTGCGCCCGGGATGCCGAAGCCTGTCAGCAAACGGCTGATGAATTGAGCGCATTCGGTCGTTGCCACGCAGTGACGGCCAACCTGGCCACCGAAGAAGGCGTACTTGAACTGGCTACGCGACTGGGCGAGCAGATCACTCATCTGGATATTCTGGTGAACAACGCCGGCACTACGTGGGGTGCGCCGCTGGAGAGCTACCCGGTCAAGGGCTGGGAAAAGGTCATGCAGCTGAACGTGACCTCGGTGTTCAACTGCATTCAGCAGTTTTTACCGCTGCTGCGCAAGGCCGGTTCGCCAGCGAATCCGGCACGAATTATCAATATCGGTTCAGTGGCGGGCATTTCGTCCTTCGGCGAGCAGGCTTATGCCTACGGGCCTAGCAAGGCGGCCCTGCATCAACTGTCGCGGATTCTGGCGCGGGAGCTGGTGAGCCAGCACATCAACGTCAACGTCATCGCGCCGGGGCGTTTTCCGAGCAAGATGACTCAGCACATCGGCAATGATGAGCAGGCGTTGGCCGACGACACGGCATTGATTCCGATGAAACGCTGGGGCCGGGAGGAAGAGATGGCGGCACTGGCGATCAGCCTGGCGAGTACGGCCGGCGCTTACATGACCGGGAATATCATTCCGCTGGATGGCGGATTCAGTCTCTAGATTGGCGGTGCGGCCATCGCGAGCAGGCTCGCTCCCACAGGGGCCTGCTGCGACCACAACATTTGTGCCCGCCACAGATCAAATGTGGGAGCGAGCCTGCTCGCGATGGCGGACTGACAGGCACCACCGATCTTCCGGTCGCTCGGGTTATCATGCCCACCCTCACCCCGCCTCGACCCCAGACCATGACCTACAGCGTTTCCCCCATCGGCTTCGTGCGCTCCTGCTTCAAGGAGAAGTTCGCCATCCCGCGTCAGCCACAACTGGCTCCGGCCGCTCGCGGCGTGCTGGAGCTGGTGGCGCCGTTCGATCAGGGCGATGCGGTGCAAGGCCTGGAACAGGTCAGCCACGTGTGGCTGTTGTTCCTGTTTCACCAGGCCCTGGAAGAAAAGCCACGACTGAAAGTCCGCCCTCCTCGTCTCGGCGGTAACAAATCCATGGGTGTGTTCGCCACCCGCGCGACGCATCGGCCCAATGGTATCGGCCAATCCGTGGTGAAGCTGGACAAGGTTGAACCCAATCGCCTGTGGATATCCGGCATCGACCTACTGGACGGCACGCCGATTCTCGACATCAAACCCTACGTGCCTTACGCCGATATCATCGATACGGCCGCCAACAGCATCGCTAGCGCCGCGCCGCAGTTGATTCCCGTGCAGTGGACGGACTCAGCGCTGCAACAGGCTCACGGCCATGCTCAGCGCCTCGAAGAACCGCTGGTGGAGTTGATCGAGCAATGCCTTGCACAAGACCCACGTCCGGCGTACCAGATTCCTACACCCGAACGGGAATACGGCGCGCAGTTCTGGGACCTGGACGTGCGCTGGCACTATCCCGAAGCCGGGGTAATCCGTGTCCTGGAAGTCATCCCCGCCTCCAACCTGCATTGGACATAAAAAAGCCCCCATTGCCTGCACAGGCAATGGGGGCTTTTCGGTGCTGCGTGTACTTACTTCTCGACGAACGCACGCTCGATCAGGTAATCACCCGGCTCGCGCATCCGCGGCGACACTTTCAGGCCGAAGCTGTTCAGCACTTCGCTGGTCTCGTCGAGCATGCTCGGGCTGCCGCACAGCATGGCGCGGTCGTCTTGCGGGTTGATCGGTGGCAGACCGATGTCGCTGAACAGCTTGCCGCTGCGCATCAGGTCGGTCAGGCGACCTTCGTTCTCGAACGGCTCGCGGGTCACGGTCGGGTAGTAGATCAACTTGTCACGCAGGGCCTCGCCGAAGAACTCGTTCTGCGGCAAGTGCTCGGTGATGAACTCGCGGTAAGCGACTTCGTTGACGTAACGCACGCCGTGGCACAGGATCACTTTTTCGAAACGCTCGTAGGTTTCCGGGTCCTGGATGACGCTCATGAACGGCGCCAGACCGGTACCGGTGCTGAGCAGGTACAAATGTTTGCCAGGCTTCAAGTCATCCAGCACCAGCGTGCCGGTAGGCTTCTTGCTGATGATGATCTCGTCGCCTTCCTTCAAATGCTGCAGCTGGGAAGTCAGCGGGCCATCAGGCACCTTGATGCTGAAGAACTCGAGATGCTCTTCCCAGTTAGGGCTGGCAATCGAGTAAGCGCGCATGAGCGGCCGGCCGTTGGGCTGTTGCAGGCCGATCATCACGAACTGACCGTTCTCGAAGCGCAGGCCCGGATCGCGGGTGCACTTGAAGCTGAACAGAGTGTCGTTCCAGTGATGAACACTGAGGACACGCTCGTGGTTCATGTTGCTCATGTACGTGGGACTCCTGGAGATTTTGTCTGCGCATGCTCTGCGCCTGCTCTGCAAAAAATGAGCTGCTGTGCGCAATTGCATCGCATTCTAATGGCAGCCACAATATCTGTTAACTGGATTATTAAGATAAGGGTTATCGGTTATATCGATATGCGATTTACTCTCCGTCAACTTCAAGTATTCGTCGCCGTCGCCCAGCAGGAAAGCGTATCCCGTGCTGCGGGCCTGCTCAACCTCTCGCAATCGGCGGCGAGCACCTCGATCACCGAGCTAGAGCGTCAGTCCAGCTGTCAGCTGTTCGACCGCGCCGGCAAACGGCTGAGCCTCAACGCCCTCGGCAAACAGCTGCTGCCGCAAGCGGTGGCGCTGCTCGACCAGTCCAAAGAAATCGAAGACTTGCTCAATGGCAAGTCGGGATTCGGCTCTCTGGCGGTCGGCGCGACCCTGACCATCGGCAATTACCTGGCCACCTTGCTGATCGGCAGCTTCATGCAGCGCCATCCGGAAAGCCAGGTGAAGCTGCATGTGCAGAACACTGCCAACATTGTGCAGCAGGTCGCCCACTATGAAATTGATCTGGGTCTAATCGAAGGCGACTGCAGTCATCCGGACATCGAAGTGCAGAGCTGGGTCGAGGATGAGCTGGTGGTGTTCTGCGCGCCCCAGCATCCACTGGCCAAGCGCGGCACGGCGACCATGGAAGAGCTGACCCATGAGGCCTGGATTCTGCGGGAACAGGGCTCTGGCACGCGACTGACCTTTGACCAGGCCATGCGTCACCATCGCAGCTCGCTGAATATCCGGCTGGAGCTGGAACACACCGAAGCGATCAAGCGTGCGGTGGAGTCCGGGTTGGGGATTGGCTGTATTTCTCGCCTGGCACTGCGCGATGCCTTCCGCCGCGGCAGCCTGGTGCCCGTAGAGACGCCGGATCTGGATCTGGCGCGGCAGTTCTATTTCATCTGGCACAAACAGAAATATCAGACGTCGGCGATGCGTGAATTCCTCGACCTGTGCCGCGCTTTCACCGCAGGGGTTCAGCGCAGCGACGAGATCGTCCTGCCTACCATCGCTTAAAGCAGGATGACCGCCCAGACCAGCGCGATCATGCTCAAGGCTACGAACTGAGCGGCGCTGCCCATGTCCTTGGCGTTCTTGGACAGCGGGTGCAATTCAAGGGAAATGCGGTCGATGGCCGCTTCCACTGCCGAATTGAGCAATTCGACAATCAACGCCAGGAGGCAGACTGCAATCAGCAACGCCTGCTCGACGCGACTGACGTTCAGGAAGAACGACAGCGGAATCAATATGACGTTGAGCAACACCAGTTGCCGAAAGGCCGCTTCGCCGGTGAAGGCTGCGCGCAGACCGTCCAGCGAATAACCGGAGGCGTTGAGGATGCGTTTGAGGCCGGTTTGGCCTTTGAAAGGTGACATAAAGTAGGTAACTGACCAAAAAATGAAGTAGGAAGGCTAGATTAAGCACAGTCAAAAAAGCGTGAACGCGCCGCGCCTGATTAGCTCGAAATTGACTCAAGTTGTTGCAGAAGCAACGCTGCCTGGGTCCGGGTCCGCACATTCAGCTTGCGAAAAATCGCCGTCACGTGGGCCTTGATCGTCGCTTCGGAAACGCTCAGCTCGTAGGCAATCTGCTTATTCAACAGGCCTTCACAGACCATGGTCAGAACACGAAACTGCTGAGGCGTCAGACTCGCAAGGCCTTCGCTGGCGGCCTTCGCTTCGGCGGAAACGCTCACCGCCTCGAACGCCTGGGGCGGCCAGAACACATCACCATCAAGCACCGCGCGTACCGCTTTCTGGATGACACTCAGATCACTGGACTTGGGGATGAAGCCGCTGGCGCCGAATTCACGGGACTTGACCATGATCGAGGCTTCTTCCTGGGCTGACACCATGACCACCGGAATCTGCGGATACTGACCGCGCAACAGCACCAGCCCTGAAAAACCGTAGGCCCCCGGCATGTTCAGATCCAGCAGCACCAGATCCCAGTCGGACTTCTCGTCCAGACGGGTTTCCAGCTCGGCAATGCTTGCCACTTCCACCAGACGGACTTCCGGGCCCAGGCCCAGGGTCAACGCTTGATGCAGGGCGCTACGAAAAAGAGGGTGGTCATCGGCAATCAGGATTTCGTATGTGGCCATTTTTCAAATGATCCTGTTTTTCAAACAACTCGAGGTACAGCCACGGAGCTGTACCAACAGGGCACGTTCAACGCCAATCACGTGACTATCCACGTAAAGAATACGGCGTATCAAACTTTGGCCGCGCCCTAATCGGCGCCAAGCATGCCCAGCGAAGTCGGGGTGGTCAAGGTGCATGGCCAGTACAGTTCTTTGCAGTATGGGCGACAATCAGCTCAAGGCAGGCGCAACGTTCTCAACGAAGGGCATCAGCTCGGCGTGTGCCGGTGTTGAAACATTCATTTCAAGCTGATGTTTGGCATCAAGGTAATGTTGGCTGAACACGTCGAAATAAGCGTCCAGTGCCGACGCTGCCTCGGTATCACCCGCCAGATCGAGACACAACGCCGCCACTTCAGCCGTGCATAAATGCTCGCTGCGGGTCGACCGGCGCAACCGGTACCGAGACAACTTCTCGGGCAACAGGCTCAGGATCGGAAGCCGATCAAAGTAGGGGCTTTTGCGGAAAATCTTCCTAGCTTCTGTCCAGGTGGCATCCAGCAGAATGAACAGCGGACGCTTCGAACTATCGGCATCGACGCTGTTGGTGACACGCTCGGGTTCGACGTACTCACCCGGAAACACCAGATAGGGCTGCCATTGCGGATCGGCCAGCAGCGCCAGCAATTGCTCATCAACCTCCGTACGCGACCAGATGAACGCATGGTTGTCGCGCACCACATCGGCGATCAGCCAACCGGTGTTGCTCGGTTTGAACACTTCCTTGTTGGTCATGATCAGGCACACGCCAGAACGGGCCTCGACCTGCGGGCGCCAGGCGCACAGGCAATGGCTCTCGATCACGCGGCAGGCTCGGCAACGCGGCGCCCTCCAGCCTCGGGCCTGAATCGGCTTGATGCCCTCTTCCTCTCGCTCATCGCGCAAGCGGGCTACTGCGTTTGCAGCAAAGCGCGGGGTTGCAGGGTTCATCGCAGGCAACGCCGGCAGGGGAAGAAAATCGACACGAAAAACACTCGGCAGGACAGAAAGTGGCGGCAGTTTATCAGAGCAGCCGGCGCAAGCCTGTACCGTCCAGGCCTCGTCCCCTATAATTCGCCGCCACTGAACGCACAGTCATGTGACGGGTCGAACCACCAGTCACTGAACCAGGAGAGTTTCATGCTGCGCCTTATCGTTCCCACCGCTGCCATTTTGCTGGCGTCGTCCTTCAGCGCTCAGGCTGCTTCCTTGAGTGAGCAGAATCTCAACAGAGAGCTGCGAAACGTCGCCACACAAAGCAGTGTTGGTACTCCACGGGCGATCAACGAAGACATTCTTGATCAGGGCTACACCGTCGAAGGCAACACGCTGATCAACCATCTAAGCGTACAAAGCAGCCACGCCAACAAGATGCGTGCCGACCCGAAAGCCGTGTATTTCCAGCTTGGCGCCTCTGTATGCAACAACCCATCGTTCCGCAAACTGATGGCCAAGGGCGCGGTCATGCGTTACGACTTCACTGAGGTGAAGACCAACCGCTCAGTCGGCTCCGCCAGCTATCAGGAATCGGACTGCCCGAAAGCGGCTCCGGCCAAGAAGAAGTAATCATCGGGAAGTGGCGCGCCGCTGTTCATCCTCGGCGCGCAGTTCTGCCAACAACGCCTGCAAATAACGGGAACGTCGGTCGGCCCCCTCCAGACGCCGGCAGCACTCTTCCTCGAGACTCAAATGATTGGTCTCGGCTGACGATTTCAGTAATCGATACAGTTGCGTATCGATCTCCAGAATGACTCTGGCCATAGCTTCCCGCCTCCCGCCTCCCTGCACCTCGCCCTTGCTTGAGAGCGATAAAATCCTTGAACCGCTTGTGCCGTACGTCCTCCTTTGACGCAAAGTTGTCGTGTCGTGCCTGTAATTTAGTAAATCAGACTGTAGGACACTCGCCTTGCGTTCAGACGAGCGGTGAAAGCACCTTGCAAATCGCCAATAAGCGGTTGCCAGGAAAGACTTTGCGGCGCAATGATCAAGTCAGCGAAAAACGCTATGTGGGTCTAGATTCATAGTGTTCACGTTTACTTTTCAGGGCAGGAAAGGGGCTGCCCATTGCGCGTCTTGTTGTGCGAATGTTTCCTTCATCCAAGGGAAAAACAGAGCCTGTATGGAAGGAGAAGTTGATGCCTTACCAACCGAATGACCTCCTGAGCCGTCATTTTGAAGAAAGCGGCCACGACCTCATCAGCAAGGTCGAAGAGCAACTCAACCTGGTTTCACCCAACAGCCCGAACATCCCGATCTACCGCGACATGATCCTGACCGTGCTGCGCATGGCCCAGGAAGATCACAACCGCTGGAATGCCAAGATCACCCTGCAAGCCCTACGCGAACTGGAACATGCCTTTCGTGTGCTCGAACAGTTCAAGGGGCGACGCAAAGTCACCGTTTTCGGCTCGGCCCGAACACCTATAGAACATCCTCTGTACGGTCTGGCCCGGGAACTTGGCGCCGCGCTGGCGCGCTCAGACCTGATGGTCATCACCGGTGCCGGTGGTGGCATCATGGCCGCGGCCCACGAAGGTGCTGGCCTGGCACACAGCCTGGGATTCAATATCACCCTGCCCTTCGAGCAGCATGCGAATCCCACCGTGAATGGCACCACCAATCTGCTGCCCTTCCACTTCTTCTTTACCCGCAAGCTGTTCTTCGTCAAGGAAGCAGATGCGCTGGTCCTGTGCCCTGGCGGTTTCGGTACCCTGGATGAAGCGCTGGAAGTGCTGACACTCATCCAGACTGGCAAAAGCCCACTGGTGCCCGTGGTATTACTGGATGCTCCCGGCGGCAAGTTCTGGCAAGGCGCATTGGACTTCATTCACCATCAACTGGAGGAAAATCGCTACATTCTGCCGACCGATATGAAACTCGTGAGTCTGGTCTACAGCGCGGAAGAGGCTGTGGAGCAGATCAACCAGTTCTACAGCAACTTCCACTCAAGCCGCTGGCTCAAGCATCAATTCGTGATCCGCATGAATCACAAGCTCAGCGACCAGGCGCTCGAACATATGCAGGAGGCATTTGCCGACCTGTGTCTGAGCGATCATTTCCATCAACATGCCTACAGCGGAGAGGAACACGACGAACCGCAGTTCAGCCACCTGGCGCGACTCGCCTTCACTTTCAACGCCCGTGATCATGGACGCCTGCGGGAACTGGTGGACTACATCAACCTGCCGGAAAACTGGGCGCAATCCCAACCCCAGGCACAACAGCGCTCGCGGGAACAATCCAAGGTTACGTAGATAAAAAAACGGCCCGCTATCGAAATAGCGAGCCGTTTCAGTCAATCGTCCATCCCTCGGCCGCTGAACAAGCGGCTGATCATTTCCATGGAATATCCCCGATAACTCAGGAACCTGCCTTGTTTGGCACGTTCCCGGGCGTCTATCGGTAAATGCCCGGAAAACTTTCGCTGCCAGGTGTCTTCCAGTTGTTCCTGCCAGTTGATACCGCTCTCGCGTAAAGCGAGTTCGATGTCGGTACGTTGCAGGCCGCGCTGGCTCAACTCTTCACGAATACGCAAAGGGCCATAACCGGAACGGGAACGGTAGGAAACAAAGCTTTCGAGATAACGGGATTCGGACAGCAGGCCTTCTTCCGTCAAACGGTCGAGTGCCGTGTCGATCATTTCAGGGAGGGCACCGCGTTGACGCAGTTTACGCGTCAACTCGACTCGACCGTGCTCGCGTCGCGCGAGCAGGTCCATTGCGGTTCGCCGCACCGCGACGAGTGTATCGAGTACGGCGGTCATCGGATCAATCAGATATCAGCGTCAGCCAGGTCATCAGCAGTCTCTTTGACTGGCGATGCTTTGACGTCCGGCGCTGGGGTCAGCAGTTTGTCACGCAGCTGCTTCTCGAGCTTCGCGGCGATTTCCGGGTTGTCCGCCAGGAACTTGGCCGAGTTGGCCTTGCCCTGACCGATCTTGGTGCCTTCATAGGCGTACCAGGCACCGGACTTCTCGACGAAACCGTGCAACACACCCAGGTCGATCATCTCGCCGTTGAGGTAGATGCCCTTGCCGTAAAGAATCTGGAACTCGGCCTGACGGAACGGCGAAGCTACCTTGTTCTTCACAACCTTGACGCGGGTTTCGCTACCGACAACCTCGTCACCTTCTTTCACCGCGCCGGTACGGCGGATGTCCAGACGAACCGAAGCGTAGAACTTCAGCGCGTTACCACCGGTGGTGGTTTCCGGGCTGCCGAACATCACGCCGATTTTCATACGGATCTGGTTGATGAAGATAACCAGGCAGTTGGCGTTCTTGATGTTACCGGTGATTTTACGCAGGGCCTGGGACATCAGACGGGCTTGCAGGCCCACGTGCATGTCACCCATTTCACCTTCGATTTCAGCCTTTGGAACCAGAGCTGCCACGGAGTCGACGATGATCACGTCAACGGCGTTGGAACGCACCAGCATGTCGGTGATTTCCAGGGCTTGCTCGCCGGTGTCCGGCTGCGAAACCAGCAGGTCGTCGACGTTGACGCCCAGCTTGCCGGCGTATTCAGGGTCGAGGGCGTGTTCAGCATCGACGAACGCACAGGTCGCGCCAGCTTTTTGAGCCTGGGCGATCACCGACAGTGTCAGCGTGGTTTTACCGGAGGATTCAGGACCGTAGATTTCAACGATACGGCCTTTTGGCAGACCGCCAATGCCGAGCGCGATGTCCAGACCCAGAGAGCCAGTGGAGATAGCCGGGATCGCCTGACGGTCCTGATCGCCCATACGCATTACGGCACCCTTGCCGAATTGACGTTCGATCTGACCCAGGGCCGCAGCCAAGGCTTTCTTCTTGTTGTCGTCCATTAAAGTCCTCACGTAATCAATAAGGCCTGACGGCCAACACCTGTATAAGTAGCCAGTATTATTCCACAGCGTTTCAGGATCGCCTACCCCTGATTTGAGATTTCTCCAGTGGCATGGTGCAGCAGCCCCTCTAGCGCGGCCTTCACCGTTTGTCGGCGGACCTCGTCACGGTTGCCGGGAAAGTGCTGCACCTCGCTGAACACCTGTTCGCCAACGCCCCAGGCCAGCCACACGGTGCCCACCGGCTTGCTCGGCGAACCGCCATCCGGTCCCGCCACACCGCTGACCGCCACGGCAAATCGCGCCCGGCTTTTCTCCTGCGCGCCGCGGACCATGGCCTCGACCACCTCGCGACTGACCGCCCCCACCGACGCAAACAACTCGACCGGGACATTCAATTGCTCGGTTTTCTGGCGATTGGAATAGGTGACATAACCAGCCTCGAACCATGCCGAACTCCCCGGAATCCGGGTGATCGCCTCGCTGATCCCGCCGCCGGTGCAGGACTCGGCGGCGGTGACATGGGCATTGAGAACCTGCATGCGCCTGCCAAGTTCAGCGGCCAGTTGGGTGATTTCTTTCACGGTCATCTCCTGAGCAAGCGGAATGAGAACTACCGTACACGAGCGTAACGCGCTTGCAAGGCGCAGGATCGATCAAAATGTTAGCGAGCGAGGGCTCTGATATAAGCCTGACAGGCCTGCAACGCAATCAGTCCGCGGTCCCCGGCGTCGGTGATGGCGACAATTCGTTGAGCATGCGCCGGGTCAAGTCGGGCGCGCGCTGCTCCATGATCCACGCGGCTGCCTCCGGAGGCGGATGGCACTGCACAGACAGAGGCATCGTCACGGGCATCGAGGAGGACTGACAAGCGCACATCAGCAGTGGCAAGACGATCGCGCAGGCGACCTTGATCACGTTGGGCATCGCTAAGCGCTCGGTAATGGGTGTGTTCACTGGTCGAAAGACGCTGCTCCAGTGCCAGACGCTTGTCCTGCTCGGTCTGTTGCTGCGTTGCGGCTGCCAGAGTCAGCTGATTCAGTGCCTCGGCGTGCAGCTTGGCTTGTTCCGCCAGTTGCCGGCCATACCGCCAATCCTGAAACTGCCAGGCCAGCGCCGCCGAGCCACCGCCCAACACAGCCAGAAACACAACAACGCCAATGACGCGGTAAGACATCGGCATCAAACCGAAGGCTGGCATAACACCGCCCTCGCCCGCGCCCAGAGTTGAAGTCGATTCTGCAAACCGTTCAGACCGCCATTGATGCGGCGGGTGATGCTGTTGAACTGGTCGCGGTCGGCCAGTTCGTTGAAGCCATTTTGCTCCCAGAACCACGCGGCTGATTCGGCGGCCCATTGGGGTTGTTCCAGCAGTTCCGGCAGCGACAGAAGGCGTTCATCGCCAAACAAATCGAGACTGCATAGGCGATAGTTGCTGTGGCCGGTGATTTGGATCAGGCCGCGCCCCCGATATTTTTGACCGTCGCCGTCGGGCTCCGGTGTATTTCCCAAGCGCGCAGCCAGTGCGCCAGTGTCGTACTGGCTCAAGTATTGATCGCTCCCCAACTCACGCACGTATTGCAACTGCCCCGATTCGTGACCGACTTGCGCAAGGAAGGCGGCGATACGTTTTGGGGTGTTGATGTTGCGGTGAGACATGGCTGTGTTCAGGGCGGAAATGAAAACGCCCGCTTGGGAGCGAGCGCTGGGCATAACGATCTGTAGTTGTTGCTGCGTAACTGTCATATAGCCCCCAGGCCCTGACGAGTGTCTGGTTCGTGTCAAAGATATCCAGCCAGCCGAAGTGGCGCACTGGGTCGATGCTCGCTGAAAGGAAAGAATGACCCTTGCGGCCAATCCCGAAGTGCACGGCGATAGGCCTGCAATTCGGCGTATTGATCGGTGGTCAATGTCGTGCCGCCACCGTCCTCCAGTTTGTCCCTGTCGCGGCGACCATACTGTCCGTGGCCGATAGCTGGCTATCACGCCAAAAACGCTCGGCCTTCGCTGCTTCCTCCGGCACAAGAGGCGGTGTATCCACAAGAACGGGATAGCCATTATCGGCGCGTACAGAAATCATTTTCGGGGTTACAGCCAACTGTTGGAGTAACGAAATCCATTAAGCCTGGGGGATTTCTATGACATCGGAAGGGATATCCGACGCATTGATTCCAGGAACATAAACACCACAGGTACTTGCGCTAAACAAAACATTGAACGCGTTCATTCAATAACCCTTTGCAAAGTAGTTCACGCTCCACCCCGCCTGTACCTGCCCGGAAAAATTCCGGGCTTTCAGGCGGCAGCCCTGTTTGGTCCCGGTGCCCACAACCAGGATGACCATCGCCCCGTCGCCGCCCACATGGGTGGCAACGAGCGAAGAAAAAGCCATCGGGAACGAGATCGGGAAAGTGATATAGACATCGCCATTGGCATCCGTGGTGCCAACGCCCCATTGTTCAATGTTGCCACTGGGATACTTCTGGTAACCGACGTTGCCATAGGCGCCGGAGAAGGACGAAGCGTACTTGTCGCTGACCGAGCCCCCATCACGTTGGCCGCGGTCAGCGTAGCGCTCGCGGGAAAGACGTTAAAACCTGAAAACTGTAGACCGCTGCGGGTCACGAATTCAGTGGTGGCAACCGACTGATCGCTGTCGAACTGTGGCGCGGTCACAAACAGCTTGTTACTGCGCAACGCCGTCAACAGTTGATCGTTACTCGCCTCTGACGGTTTGATACCGGCAGCCTCGATGACTTTAAACAACTCCAGAGTGACACCGTTGCCCCAGCTGGCAGGGATCAAAGAACCCGGAGTCCCCGTGATCGGGTTTTCATCGACAAACTTGCCGTCCACCAGACCGGCGCTGGGGACACTATTGGGATAGTCCACGGTATATCCTTCCGTTGGTATTTTGCAGGCAGCCGTGTGCTGGCAACACAAGACTGCACTTCCAGTGATCAATAAGTTTCAGGGTTTATACGGTTACGACACTGACAGGTGAAGCCGGCCAGTCAATGATCAGCGGGAAGTCCGGCTGCTGTTCAATGTTCATCAACTTGAGCGTATAGCGTTTCCACTCTTGCAGAGTGGCCAGTTGAACATTGGTGGCCTCACCTAGTTCATAAGCGTATTGCAGCGGCGCGACGCGAATAACAATCTCACGCAGACGATTGTCTCGCTCGGCGTCGGCTTGAGCGGTTTTGCCTGTTCGTTCGGCAGCCAAGTCCAGCGCCCAGTCATCATTCAGCCAAACATAATATTCGCCGGGGCGAGGCTTGACGGTCAGATAGTCAGGCAACGGGCCCAACTCGTACCAGAATTGAAGGCCACCTGTGTCTTTGCGATACATCGGGCGGTTGCGCAAATCGATCAGTTGCGAAGCGGCACCGTTACGCCAAACCCATACATAACCCGTTTCGGCGGCCGGCAATGCTTCCGGCAACTCTATGGCATTGCCTGGCAGGACAACGCCCATACCGGGGAACTCAGGCAACTCCACCGGACCGACCAATTCCTGCGTTGTTTCATAAACATAGTAATAAACCATAAACACCTCTATTGAAAAATCTTGAGCATCCATTAAAAACGCAGACCAACGTTAATTTCAGATGAGTTTTATTCTGCCTGGGTAGGCGACATTTCGTGGACGCGTTTCTATACCGCCGGTAACTTCGGTAAAACCAAGACTGCTCGGACCTTGATTGAATAGAGCATCGGGAGCGACTGACCCGGCACCTGAGGGAACACCCAACATGTCGCTTTTTAGTTCATGTCTGTGTGACTTCAATATATCAACGTGCCAACTACCAGCCATTCGACCTGGGTCAACACTGCGACCTTCGTCAACAACCCTCGGGGTACTGACTTGCAGCGTTTCGAGGTCGATGCCGGCAGCCACGCGACCGGCGAGGGTTGGGCAGTGATCGCGCAGTTGGGCAATCAGGGGGGGTGAGTTTCATGGTGTTTTCACCGGGCAATAAAAAACCCGCTTGTTGGCGGGTTTGAGTGAAAGGTACTGGCCTTGGGAAACCCGCGTCCTTGCGGGTCGGATGCCGGTCGGCACCGCTGCTCGCCATTCCATTGGGCTTTGTGTTCAGTGATCCTGGTGGGGATCTCGCGGCGGCACTTCGCAAACGCCAATCCGCTTGGCAGCCCAGCGTTCATAAAGGCCAATGGCAACGTCTGCCCCGGCCATCGCCGTCAGGCAACCGAACGCGCAAGCCGTCCAGATCGACACGCCGGCGGCATACAGCAGCATGATGGCCGAGACCCCACAGACCATGCAGGCCCCGGATCGCAAGGCCAGGCGCCGCAGCAATGACCAGCCGCGGGCGCCCTCCTTGTCGGCGCGCCACATTTCGCCGGACACCCCGCCCACCAGGGCGAGGACGATGACGAGCCAGATCGGCATGTCCAGCAACGCTTGTTGCTCGTTTGTCATGTCACGCCTCCTGGGGGTGATTGATGAGTGGTATGTGTGTGTGTGTGTGTGTCTTTCAAACGGTGTCTCTTGAGTTGCCTGAGGGTAGGTAGGCATTCCAAAAAGCCCGGTGCTAACCGGGCTTTTCAGAATGCGGTCCTTCGCGTTGACCTTTCGGCGCTACTGGCGCGGTACGAGTCCATTCAAATTGTTTTTCCGACCGCGGTCCCTGCCCGCCGGATAACTGCTTCTGGTGCTTTACGCTGCACACCCGGGTCAGTTGCCAACCCTCTGAACCGTTGAAGCCGGTTCATCGCTGCCTTTGTGGTGGAACTAAAGAGCTTCGTTTCGAGCTGCTTTTGAGCTGCTTGAGACAAAGAATATGCATGGATGCATATACAGTCAATGCATTAATGCATTTATTTATGCGTTAAAAATGCACATACGCATGAAAGTCCCGCAGACAAAGGCGCTGGTGGTTTTTGGCAGGCGAAAAAAAACCCGCTCGGTGGCGGGTTTTATCTGACAGTGGTGAGGTTAACGGGCGTACATGCCCCACCAGAAGACGTGACCGAGGATGACAATCTGCTCTTCCTGGATTTCCTGGAAGGTGTAGTCCTCGTCCGGATGTTCATCGCGATTGAAGCTGCGCAGGCGTATGCCGGTAGGCAGGCGATAAAGCTGTTTCACCCGCAGCTGGCCGTTATGGTTGATGGCATAAAGGTCGCCATCCACGATATCGCCGATCCCGCACTTGCCGGCATTAACGCCGACGGTGGCGCCGTCGCGCAGTACCGGCAACATACTGTTGCCGCGCACCGTCACGCATTTGGCCTGGTCGAACTGCACGCCGTTGTGGCGCAGACTCCGCTTGCCGAAGCGCAGGCTAGAGCGCTCGCTCTCTTCGATGACGAACCTTCCTGATCCTGCAGCCAATTCAACCTCGCGAAGAAAGGGGACCGATACCTCGTCATCATCGACGGGCGTATCGTCGTCCCACAGACTTATGTCCTTGAGTTCCGAATGCAATTGATCGCGCCCGGTGCTGGCTGCCGGCGCAACATCCGCACGGCCCCGCAACTGGTCGGTGCTCACGGCGAAGTACTCGGCAATCTTCGAGATGTGTTTATCCGAGGGATCGACGATCTTCCCGCTGAGGATCCGCGAGAGAGTGGATTGAGGCACGCCGGTGCGACGGTGAAGCTCCGTGGGGGAGATCCCGTGCTGATCGAGCAGCGCTCTTAAGACGGTAGAAACATTGCGTTTTTGCATAAAGCGCATAGTGCTTGTTCTTTTCGCGGAAAACAAATGCCAAATTGCATAAATTTCGCATATGTCGTGCATAGACAGAAGAAATGTATCCCGGGGCTTTCATGCCTGCGTCGGGTGGACCGCCCATGTTAACCTTGCGCCCATCGCGGAAAAGCCGGGCCGATGCCCCTCCTTTGCCCTACACCTTTCAACGAATTTGCCTGATTATCCGATGAATAAAGCGCTCTCTGATCTGTCCTCCCACACGCCAATGATGCAACAGTACTGGCGCCTGAAAAACCAGCACCCTGACCAGCTGATGTTCTACCGCATGGGCGACTTCTACGAGATCTTCTATGAAGACGCGAAGAAGGCCGCCAAATTGCTGGACATCACCCTGACCGCCCGCGGGCAGTCGGCGGGTCAGGCGATTCCGATGTGTGGGATTCCTTACCACGCCGCGGAAGGCTACCTGGCGAAACTGGTCAAGCTCGGCGAGTCGGTGGTGATCTGTGAGCAGGTCGGCGACCCGGCGACCAGCAAGGGCCCAGTGGATCGTCAGGTGGTGCGGATCATCACGCCGGGTACTGTCAGCGATGAAGCGTTGCTGGATGAGCGTCGGGATAACCTGATCGCGGCGGTGCTGGGTGACGAGCGTCTGTTCGGCCTGGCGGTGCTGGATATCACCAGCGGCAACTTCACCGTGCTGGAAATCAAGGGCTGGGAAAACCTGTTGGCAGAACTGGAGCGCGTCAATCCGGTGGAGCTGATGATCCCGGACGACTGGCCGAAGGATCTGCCGGCGGAGAAACGTCGTGGGGTTCGTCGCCGCGCGCCGTGGGATTTCGAACGTGATTCGGCGCTGAAAAGTCTTTGCCAGCAGTTTTCCACCCAGGACCTGAAAGGCTTCGGTTGCGAGAACCTGACCCTGGCCATCGGCGCGGCCGGCTGCCTGCTCAGTTACGCCAAGGAAACCCAGCGCACCGCCCTGCCCCACTTGCGCAGCCTGCGCCATGAACGCCTGGATGACACCGTGGTGCTGGACGGCGCGAGCCGTCGCAACCTGGAGCTGGACACCAACCTGGCCGGTGGTCGCGACAACACGTTGCAATCGGTGGTCGACCGCTGCCAGACCGCCATGGGCAGCCGCCTGCTGACCCGCTGGCTGAACCGTCCGCTGCGGGATCTGACCGTATTGCTGGCGCGCCAGACCTCGATCACCTGCCTGCTCGACGGTTACCGCTTCGAGAAACTGCAACCGCAGCTCAAGGAAATCGGCGACATCGAGCGAATCCTGGCACGGATCGGCCTGCGCAATGCCCGCCCTCGTGACCTGGCTCGCCTGCGCGATGCGCTCGGTGCACTGCCAGAACTGCAAGTGGCGATGAACGAACTGGAAGCTCCGCACATTATTCAACTGGCGAAGACCACCAGCACCTACCCGGAACTGGCGGCCCTGCTGGAAAAAGCCATCATCGACAACCCGCCAGCAGTGATCCGTGACGGTGGCGTATTGAAAACCGGTTACGACGCCGAGTTGGACGACTTGCAATCGCTCAGCGAAAACGCCGGGCAGTTTTTGATCGACCTCGAAGCCCGCGAGAAGGCCCGCACCGGTCTGTCTCATTTGAAAGTCGGTTACAACCGCATTCATGGCTACTTCATCGAGTTGCCAAGCAAGCAGGCCGAATCGGCGCCGGCCGATTACATCCGTCGCCAGACGTTGAAGGGTGCCGAGCGCTTCATTACGCCGGAACTGAAGGCGTTCGAGGACAAGGCGCTGTCGGCGAAGAGCCGCGCCCTGGCTCGCGAGAAGATGCTCTACGAAGCACTGCTCGAAGATTTGATCGCCCAGTTGCCACCGTTGCAGGACACCGCCGCGGCACTGGCCGAGCTGGACGTGCTGAGCAACCTTGCCGAGCGTGCGCTGAACCTCGATCTGAACTGCCCGCGCTTCGTCAGTGAGCCATGCATGCGCATCAGCCAGGGTCGTCACCCGGTGGTCGAGCAAGTGCTGACCACGCCGTTCGTGGCCAACGACCTGAGCCTCGACGACAACACCCGCATGCTGGTGATCACCGGTCCGAACATGGGCGGTAAATCCACCTACATGCGCCAGACCGCTCTGATCGTGCTGCTGGCACACATCGGCAGCTTCGTACCGGCAGCCAGCTGCGAGTTGTCTCTGGTGGACCGGATCTTTACCCGGATCGGCTCCAGCGATGACCTGGCCGGCGGGCGTTCGACCTTCATGGTCGAAATGAGCGAAACCGCGAACATTCTGCACAACGCCACCGAGCGCAGCCTGGTGCTGATGGACGAAGTCGGTCGCGGCACCAGCACCTTTGACGGTCTGTCCCTGGCGTGGGCTGCGGCCGAACGCCTGGCACATCTGCGGGCTTATACGCTGTTCGCCACCCACTACTTTGAGCTGACCGTGTTGCCGGAAGCCCAGCCGTTGGTGGCCAACGTTCACCTTAACGCCACCGAGCACAACGAACGCATCGTGTTCCTGCACCACGTGCTGCCAGGGCCTGCCAGCCAGAGCTACGGCCTTGCGGTTGCGCAGTTGGCCGGTGTGCCGAGCGAAGTGATCGTTCGCGCTCGCGAACACCTGGGCCGGCTGGAAGCGACCGCCCTCCCTCATGAAGTTCCCAAGACTGCCAAAGGCAAACCGGCGGCGCCGCAGCAGAGCGACATGTTCGCCAGCCTGCCGCATCCGGTGCTGGATGATCTGGCTAAACTTGATCTGGACGACATGACACCGCGTCGGGCGCTCGAAATGCTCTATACACTGAAGACACGGATCTAACGCACTTGCCTGCAAGCTGTTAGAATCTCGCGCGGTTTGGGATGCTGCTGGCTTATAGCCTGACCAGCAGACTATCGCTCCCAAACCTGGCGACCCCAACGTGAAGGGGCTCCGCTGCCGCCGCCTGAGGAGAAAATTAGAAATGACCTTCGTCGTCACCGACAACTGCATCAAGTGCAAGTACACCGACTGCGTAGAAGTCTGTCCGGTGGACTGCTTTTACGAAGGCCCGAACTTCCTGGTGATTCACCCGGATGAGTGCATCGACTGCGCACTGTGCGAACCAGAGTGCCCTGCCGTGGCCATCTTCTCCGAAGATGAAGTCCCGGAAGACATGCAGCAATTCATTCAGCTGAACGTTGAGCTGGCGGAAATCTGGCCCAACATCACCGAGAAGAAAGAATCGTTGCCCGACGCCGAAGAGTGGGATGGCGTCAAAGGCAAGATCAAAGACCTCGAACGCTGATTACTTCCGCGTTCTCGAAAAGGCCCCTCGCGGGCCTTTTTGCTTTTCTGCAGGCAAAAAAAGGGGCGGTTTGACCCGCCCACATTTTTCCCTATTCCCTGTGTTCCTTTTCATCGTCCTGATGAATCGCTTCCTGCGATGTCCTTCCCCCTCATCCTTGAAGGGTGTGTCTGTCCGTCGACACAGTTCAGATACTAGAGAATTCCCTACCAAGAGCAATCGCCCCCGATAGCTGAAATTGCCTGTCACAAGCCATTAATCTAAAAAAATAATCATATAAATCAATTAGTTAATCTTCTCTCACGTAGGAAAATGTACGACTGCTACTCATTGAATTAGCGAACACTTACGAAAGAGTAAGCAAAAACTTACAGCGAGAGACTACAAACCAGAGGGATTACGGAGGGAACTTCCAGCCTGTTTCCCAGGCAATAAAAAACCCCGAACCAGTCGGGGATTTTTTATGCCAGCAAGCACATTACTTATTGAAACAGCGACTCGCTCGACAGGCCATTCTTCTCGAGAATTTCCCGAAGACGCTTCAAGCCTTCAACCTGAATCTGTCTGACCCGTTCCCGGGTCAGGCCAATTTCCAGGCCTACATCTTCCAGCGTGCTGCTCTCATGACCGCGCAGGCCGAAGCGGCGTATCACCACTTCACGTTGCTTGTCGGTCAGCTCCGAGAGCCATTGATCGATGCTCTGGGACAGGTCGTCATCCTGCAACAGTTCACATGGATCGGTTGGACGGTCATCGGTAAGGGTGTCCAGCAGGGTTTTATCCGAATCCGGACCCAGTGAGACGTCGACCGAAGAAACCCGCTCATTCAGGCCGAGCATGCGCTTGACCTCGCCCACTGGTTTTTCCAGCAGGTTGGCAATTTCTTCGGGTGAGGGTTCGTGATCGAGTTTTTGCGTCAGCTCCCGTGCAGCCCGCAGGTACACGTTGAGCTCTTTGACCACATGAATCGGCAACCGGATGGTCCGGGTCTGATTCATGATCGCGCGCTCGATGGTCTGACGAATCCACCAGGTCGCATAGGTCGAAAAGCGGAAGCCGCGTTCGGGGTCGAACTTCTCTACCGCCCGGATGAGACCGAGGTTGCCCTCTTCGATCAGGTCAAGCAGCGACAGGCCACGATTGACGTAACGCCGGGCGATTTTCACCACCAGCCGCAGGTTACTTTCAATCATGCGTTTGCGCCCGGCCGGATCTCCACTTTGCGACAAGCGCGCAAAATGAACTTCTTCTTCGGGGGATAGCAGAGGGGAAAAACCAATCTCATTGAGGTACAGCTGCGTGGCATCGAGCGCACGCGTGTAGTCAATGTACTTGTGTTGCTTTAACGAGGCGGAGTGTTTGGATTTGGCACGAACGGAAGGTGGAGCAGCCCCTTCATCATTCGACATCGAATCCGTACCGATGCCGGTCTCCATCAGGAGAACCTCATCGTCGATGTCAAACTCCGGCACTTCTTTACTGAGAGCCATTGTTATAGTCCTTTGGTGAGTTCGACCTCAGGCTCAAGCGGCGCCTTTATCCTTGGCAACGCTGGAGCCTGTTCCCTCTACGCGACGGAACAGGCTGGAAAGCGATCAACGACGCGGCAGGAATTGCAGCGGATCTACAGGTTTACCTTGTCGGCGAATCTCAAAATGCAGCTTCACCCGGTCTGTACCCGTTGACCCCATTTCGGCAATTGTCTGTCCGACCTTGACCTGCTGCCCCTCCCGAACCAACAGCCTGCGGTTATGTCCGTAGGCACTGACGTAGGTATCGCTGTGTTTGATGATGACTAATTCGCCGTAGCCCCTTAAGCCACTCCCGGCGTATACCACCGTCCCATCAGACGCAGCTAAAACAGGCTGTCCCAAATCCCCGGCGATATCAATTCCTTTATTCAAACTGCCGTTTGAAGAGAATTTACCAATCAGAATGCCATTAGATGGCCATCCCCAGCCGGTCGGGGCCGGGCCGGCAGGAGGCATCGGAGCAGGGGTCGGCTTGCTGGCGACGGACGGTGCAACCACTGCTGTGCTTGTAGTTGCGCCATTCGGCTGGCGCCGGATAACCGTGGTTTTCAGCGACGAAGAAGGCGTTGAATCGGTGGAGCTGGCCACCGGCGTCGGCGTTGAACCGGTGCGACCGTCAAAGCGAATCGTCTGACCCGGATGGATCGTATAAGGCGTAGGAATGTTGTTGCGTGCCGCGAGGGCTTTGTAGTCCCAGCCGTAGCGAAAGGCAATGGAGAACAAGGTGTCTTTAGGTCGGACGACGTATTGACCCGTGGTCACTGCCGGACGCTGGGCGACGGCGTTGTTGCGATCGACGACGCGTACATCGCTCGACTTGTTGCTGGAGCAACCTACCAGCAAGGTGCTCAAGACAAGGCCAGTCACCAGGCGCTGAAAGCTCGTTTTACCCATTCGCTGCGCAATGACTGTGAGACTCACCCGCCGCTCCCTTTGTGGTGGCTGAAATGTGGATTGCCGTGTTCCGGCATTGAAATGTCGCAAGTATAACGGGCCGTGCAGGCTTTACCTTTGATGAAGCGAAATGGCTTCGCGCACACGTTTGCTGCCAGACGATGAATCCCGTTTAACTGATCGATGCCGCTGTAAGACAGAAGCAATCGAAGAGAATTCAGCGCCCTGAAACAAATGCTCAGGCAAGTGGCCCATTGAGTAACGGGACGAAGCGTACAGCCCCCAGAACACGCCTGGAAAAGCCCTGTTCTTCCCGGATGATCAGCATCAATTGTTGAACCTCACCCGACCCGACCGGGATCACCAGCCGCCCTCCCGGTGCCAATTGATCAAGCAGCGCCTGAGGTACATCGGTCGCCACCGCAGTCACGATAATGCCGTTGTACGGCGCCAGCGCCGGCCAGCCTTCCCAGCCATCGCCCCAGCGGAACACCACGTTGCGCAGGTTCAGTTCCACCAGGCGTTCCTTGGCCCGGTCCTGCAGAACCTTGATGCGCTCGACGGAAAATACCCGCTCGACCAGTTGCGACAGCACCGCCGTCTGATAGCCCGAGCCGGTGCCGATTTCCATCACCTTGTCGAGCGGACCTGCCTCCAGCAGCAGCTCGCTCATGCGAGCCACCATATAAGGCTGCGAGATGGTCTGGTTATTGCCGATCGGGAGCGCCGTGTCTTCGTAGGCACGGTGAGCCAGCGCCTCGTCGACGAACAGGTGACGCGGTGTACGGCGAATGACTTCCAGCACCTTGGCGTTGCAAATTCCCTCTTCATACAGGCGCTGAATAAGGCGCTCACGGGTCCGTTGTGAGGTCATCCCGATGCCACGACGCAGAATATCGTCTTGTTCACGAGCCATTAGTTCAGCCCCTCCAGCCAGCCATCGAGACTTCTGAAGGCATCATTAAAGGTGCGATCCAGTTGCAGTGGGGTGATTGAAACATAGCCTTGCATCACCGCATGAAAATCGGTGCCCGGGCCGCCGTCTTCGGCATCCCCCGCCGCCGCAATCCAGTAACCGGATTTACCGCGCGGATCGACCACTTTCATCGGCGCTGCAGCACGTGCGCGATGTCCGAGGCGGGTCAGCTGAATACCGCGGATGTGGTCCAGCGGCAAATTGGGAATGTTCACGTTCAGTACCGTACGCGGTGGCAGTTCAAGGTCCGCGTGAGCCTCTACCAGTTTGCGCGCAAAGTACGCGGCGGTGGGAAGGTTCTCCACTTGCCGTGAGACCAACGAAAAGGCAAACGAAGGACGCGTCAGGAAACGTCCCTCAAGGGCCGCCGCCACGGTGCCGGAATACAACACGTCATCACCCAGGTTGGCGCCCAGGTTGATGCCTGAAACCACCATGTCCGGCTCGCGCTCCAGCAAGCCATTGAGGCCCAGGTGCACGCAATCGGTCGGTGTGCCATTGAGGCTGATAAAGCCGTTGGCCAGGGTTTGCGGGTGTAACGGACGGTCGAGCGTCAGCGAGCTGCTGGCGCCGCTTTTGTCTTGGTCCGGGGCGATAACCACGCACTCGGTGTAATCCGCCAGCGCAGCATAAAGCGCGGCGAGACCGGGTGCGGTTACCCCATCGTCGTTAGAAATCAGAATACGCATGGGCTGTCCGTCTGCCCCACCGGCACCAGATCAACGAGCTCGCGCACCAATACGGTGGCGAAGCATCCGGCCGGGAGGACGAATTCCAGTTGCAGAATGTCAGGCTCGGGATAATGCCACGTCAACCCACCAATGGGCAGCCGCAGGATGCGACGTTCGTGGCTCATACCGGCGTTAATCAACCAATCGCGCAAGTCCGCTTCGCGAGTGGCGATTGCCTGCTCCAGTTCATGGACAGCGCCAGTGGCCGGCGAGTCACCTTCGCCCCACTGCGGACCGGTCGGGTGCAGATCGAGAATCGCCAGACGCGGGTCGTTGCATTCGGCTTCACCGGCAGGGAAAAAACTGCGGCTGTCGGTGAACGCCAGCAGATCGCCCACCTGAGCGCGCTGCCAAGTGCCATCGGCGACACGCGCCGCCAACACCTGATTAAACAGAAAACTGCGCGCGGTAGAGAGCAGGCGCGAACGCACGTTGCGCTGCTCCGGCAACGCTTTACGCGCCGCCCAGGCACGGGCGTCGACCACGTTACCGCCGTCAAACCCAAAACGCTGGGCGCCGAAATAATTGGGAATACCTTGCTTGGCGATCAGTTGCAGACGCTCGTCGATCGCCGCTTTGTCGCCAGCGAATTGCGTCAGTCGCAACGTGAAGCCATTGGCCGAGTGAGCACCGCGTTGCAGCTTGCGTTTGTGCCGGCCGGTCTTGAGGATCTTCAGCGTATCGTTTTCCGCCGCCGACAGATCAGGATCAGCCTTGCCCGGCAGTTGCACGCTGAACCACTGGCGAGTCAGCGCCTGACGATCCTTGAGGCCCGCGTAACTGACAGTGCGCAATGGCACGCCCGCCGCCTTGGCGATCCGCCGTGCCGCTTCTTCGGTATTCAGACCGCGCTTTTCCACCCAGATCCACAAGTGTTCGCCGTCGCCACTGAGGGGGATATTGAGGACTTCATCGACCTGAAAATCTTCCGCCGTGGCTTTCAGTACTGCGGTGCCGAGGGCTTGGCCATAGGCCCGCGGGCCGAGCAATTGCAGTTCGTTCATGTGCGCAGCAACAAGGCAACGGAGTGCACGGCAATGCCTTCTTCGCGACCGACAAAGCCGAGCTTTTCGGTGGTGGTAGCTTTCACGTTCACTTGATCCAACTCAACTTGAAGATCCGCGGCAATCAGCGCGCGCATCGATTCGATATGCGGGGCCATTTTCGGCGCCTGAGCGACGATGGTGTTATCGACGTTGCCGACTTTCCAGCCCTTGGCATGGATCAGTGCGACGACGTGACGCAACAGCACTCGGCTGTCGGCGCCCTTGAATGTCGGGTCGGTGTCCGGAAAATGTTTGCCGATATCACCCAGCGCAGCGGCGCCGAGCAAGGCATCGCTCAAGGCGTGCAGCAGGACGTCACCGTCGGAGTGAGCGAGCAGCCCGAAGCCGTGTGCAATGCGCACGCCGCCCAGAGTAATGAAATCGCCTTCAGCGAAACGGTGCACATCATAGCCGTGGCCAATACGCATAAAAAAACGCCCCGATTTTTGTCAGGGCGTGATTCTACCTGCATTAGGCGCCTAGGGCGCGTGCGTGATGCTGCAAGTGGTCATCAATGAAGCTGGCGATGAAGAAATAGCTGTGGTCGTAGCCGGGTTGCAAGCGCAACGTCAGCGGATGACCGGCCAGTTTGGCGGCCTGTTGCAAAGCTTCAGGCTTGAGCTGGGTGGCCAGGAAATCGTCGCGATCACCTTGGTCGACCAATAACGGCAACTTCTCGTTCGCTTCGGCAATCAGGACGCAGGCATCCCACTCGCGCCATTTCGATCGGTCTTCCCCCAAGTAGCGGGAAAAGGCTTTCTGCCCCCAAGGACAGTCCATCGGATTGTTGATCGGCGAGAACGCCGACACCGACTGATAACGCCCCGGATTACGCAACGCGCAGACCAAAGCACCGTGGCCACCCATGGAATGACCGCTGATGCCGCGCTTGTCCGAGGCCGGGAAATGGGCTTCGACCAATGCGGGCAATTCCTGCACGACATAGTCATGCATTCGATAATGCCGGGACCAGGGTTCCTGCGTGGCATTCAGATAAAACCCGGCGCCGAGACCGAAGTCCCAGGCGCCATCCGGATCACCTGGCACATCAGGGCCGCGAGGACTGGTGTCCGGGGCAACGATGATCAGCCCCAGTTCGGCGGCCATGCGCATGGCGCCGGCCTTTTGCATGAAGTTTTCGTCGGTGCAGGTCAGGCCGGACAACCAGTACAGCACCGGCAACTTGCCGCCCTGCTCCGCTTGCGGCGGCAGGTACACGGCAAACACCATGTCGCAGCCGAGCACATCGGAGCGGTGCCGATAGCGTTTGTGCCAGCCGCCGAAGCTTTTCTGGCAGGAGATATTTTCCAGGCTCATGACCGACCTCAGAAATGGATGACGGAACGGATGCTCTTGCCTTCATGCATCAGGTCGAACGCCTTGTTGATATCTTCCAGGCCCATGGTGTGGGTGATGAAAGTATCCAGCGGGATTTCGCCGGTTTCAGCCATCTCGACATAGCTTGGCAACTCGGTACGGCCACGCACGCCGCCGAACGCCGAACCGCGCCAGACGCGACCGGTCACCAGCTGGAATGGACGGGTGGATATTTCCTGGCCGGCACCGGCCACACCGATGATCACCGACTCGCCCCAACCTTTGTGGCAGCACTCAAGAGCAGCACGCATCAATTGGACGTTGCCGATGCACTCGAAGGAAAAGTCGACGCCGCCATCGGTCATGTCGACGATGACTTCCTGAATCGGACGATCGAAATCTTTCGGGTTCACACAATCGGTTGCACCCAACTGCTTGGCGATCTCGAATTTGGCCGGGTTGATGTCGATGGCGATGATCCGCGCAGCCTTGGCTTTGACCGCGCCGATCACCGCCGACAGGCCGATGCCGCCGAGGCCGAAAATGGCGACGGTATCACCTGGTTTTACCTTGGCGGTATTAAGAACTGCACCGATGCCGGTGGTGACACCGCAGCCCAGCAGGCAGACTTTTTCCAGCGGCGCTTCTTTTGGAATTTTGGCGACGGAGATTTCCGGCAGCACGGTGTACTCCGAAAACGTCGACGTCCCCATGTAGTGGAAAATTGGTTGGCCTTTGTAGGAAAAGCGCGAAGTGCCATCCGGCATCAGGCCTTTGCCCTGAGTCGCGCGAATCGCCTGACACAGGTTGGTTTTACCCGACAGACAGAATTTGCACTGGCGGCATTCCGGGGTGTACAGCGGGATCACATGATCGCCGACGGCGACGGAGGTCACGCCCTCACCAATCGCCTCAACCACCGCGCCACCTTCGTGACCGAGGATCGACGGGAAGATACCTTCCGGATCCGCGCCTGACAGCGTGTAGGCGTCGGTATGGCAGACACCGGAAGCAACCACACGCAGCAGGACTTCACCGGCCTTGGGCATGGCGACATCGACTTCAACGATCTCGAGGGGTTTCTTTGCCTCGAAGGCAACGGCAGCGCGCGACTTGATCATGTGGATTCTCCAGTGAATAAAAACGAGACAAGGAGTGTAATACACCGCCTGACGGTGAATAATCCGGACAAAAGAAAAACATTATTGCCATACAGGGATAATCCTTGATGTCCGAAAACCGCTGGGAAGGTATCGACGAGTTCGTCGCCGTGGCCGAGTGCAGCCAGTTCACGGCTGCCGCGGAACGCCTTGGGGTTTCGTCCTCTCACGTCAGTCGACAAATAGTACGCCTCGAGGAGCGCCTTCAGACTCGACTGCTTTATCGCAGCACCCGCCGGGTCACTCTGACCGAAGCAGGGCAAACCTTTCTGCAGCATTGCCAGCGCCTACAGGATGGTCGCGAAGAAGCACTGCGAGCGGTGGGTGACCTGACTAGCGAACCTAAAGGCATGCTGCGCATGACCTGCGCTGTGGCCTATGGCGAACGCTTTATCGTGCCGCTGGTGACCCGTTTCATGGGGCTCTATCCACAACTGCGAATCGACATCGAATTGAGCAATCGTCAACTCGACCTCGTGCACGAAGGGCTGGACCTGGCGATCCGTCTCGGTCGCCTGCAGGACTCGCGGCTGGTAGCGACACGCCTGGCACCACGGCGCATGTACCTGTGTGCATCGCCGTCCTATCTGGAACGCTACGGCCGCCCGCATAGCTTGTCGGAACTCAGCCGCCACAACTGCCTCATCGGTAGCTCGGACATCTGGCAACTGGAACAGAACGGGCGGGAATTTTCCCAGCGGGTACAGGGAAACTGGCGCTGCAACAGTGGGCAAGCCGTGTTGGATGCGGCGTTACAGGGCGTGGGTCTGTGTCAGTTACCGGACTACTACGTGCTGGAGCATCTGAAAAACGGTGAGTTGATTTCGCTGCTGGAAGCCCACCAACCGCCGAACACTGCCGTGTGGGCGCTTTATCCACAGCAGCGGCATCTCTCGCCCAAAGTGCGCAAGTTGGTGGATTACTTGAAGAAAGGATTGGCTGAGCGGCCGGAGTATCGGGTTTAAGATCAAAAGATCGCAGCCTGCGGCAGCTCCTACAGGAAACCGCATTCCAATGTAGGAGCTGCCGCAGGCTGCGATCTTTTAGCGGCGGTTAGCCCAACGCTGCCGCAACCATTCCAGGTCTTCGGGACGCGTAACCTTGAGGTTGTCGGACCGACCTTCGATCAGGCGCGGCGCCAGGCCTGCCCACTCCATCGCCGAAGCTTCGTCAGTGATGACCGCGTCGGCCACCAGACTGTCGGCCAACGCCCGATGCAACGCGCCAAGGCGAAACATCTGCGGCGTATAGGCTTGCCAGATCACACTGCGATCCACGGTTTCCACCACGCGACCGTGCTTGTCGACCCGTTTGAGGGTATCGCGTGCCGGAACCGCCAGCAGTCCGCCAACCGGATCTTCTGCGAGTTCACCCAGCAACTTGTCCAGATCATCACGGCTCAGATTCGGCCGTGCGGCATCGTGAACCAACACCCAATCCTCATCGTCAGCGCCTTGCGCATGCAAATGCAGCAATGCATTGAGTACCGACCCGGAACGCTCGGAACCACCTTCAACCCGCTGAATTCGCGGATCGCAAGCACACGCCAGGTTCGGCCAGTAAGGATCATCAACAGCAAGGCTGACCACCAACCCTTTCAGGGAAGGATGATCAAGGAAACAGCCGAGGCTGTGTTCGAGAATAGTGCGCCCGCCCAGTTGCAAGTATTGCTTGGGACGGTCCGCGGCCATACGGGCACCGACGCCCGCGGCAGGAATTACAGCCCAGAAGGCCGGTAACGAGGGATTCATTGAGCCAACTGGTAAAGGGTTTCACCGTCCTTGACCATGCCCAACTCATGACGAGCCCGCTCTTCAACGGTCTCCATGCCCTTTTTCAATTCACTGACTTCAGCGTCCATCACCCGATTGCGCTCAAGCAGCCCCTCGTTCTCAGCGTGTTGATCTGCGATCTGCTGAGTCAGTTCGGCCACTTGCGCCAGACTGCCATTACCCACCCACAGGCGGTATTGCAGGCCAGCCAGCAGTAGGAGCAAGACGAGGAACAACCAATTGGGACTGCGCATCGAATATCAGGTATCCAGTGAAAAAAGACAGCCATGCCAAAACTTTGAAGCTTCTGATAGCACGAAGCCTGGAAGACCCAGGCTTGTGCTTATAAGGCATCAGATTAGTGGCAAATCCATCGCTGTAGCGATTTTTCCGACACAATCCGGTGTCTTTTTACCACGTTAGTGCCGAGCCTCACCAATACGCTCCTTTTTTGACGAGTGACTGTTGTCGTCAGACAAGGCGCCGCGACGAGTCATAGCTGGCTATGGCGAGGAGCGGCAACGCAGTATGACGGCAACAGACACCGTCAAAAAGGAGCAGTATTGGCGAGGCTCGGCACTTTATTAACCGCGGAATTCGCTGCGACCGTTGTACTTGGCTTTACCATTCAACTGCTCTTCGATACGCAGCAGTTGGTTGTACTTGGAAACACGATCCGAACGGCACAGGGAACCGGTCTTGATCTGGCCAGCCGCGGTGCCCACAGCCAGGTCGGCAATGGTCGAATCTTCGGTTTCGCCGGAGCGGTGCGAGATGACGGCAGTGTAACCAGCGGCCTTGGCCATCTGGATGGCTTCCAGGGTTTCGGTCAGGGTGCCGATCTGGTTGAACTTGATCAGGATCGAGTTGGCGATCTTTTTATCGATGCCTTCTTTCAGGATCTTGGTGTTGGTGACGAACAGGTCGTCGCCTACCAGCTGAGTTTTCTCGCCGATCTTGTCGGTGAGAATTTTCCAGCCAGCCCAGTCGGACTCGTCCAGACCGTCTTCGATCGAGATGATCGGGTAACGCTCGGTCAGGCCTTTCAGGTAGTCAGCGAAACCTTCAGCGGTGAACACCTGGCCTTCGCCGGACAGGTTGTATTTACCGTCTTCGTAGAATTCGCTGGCAGCGCAGTCCAGAGCCAGGGTCACGTCGGTGCCCAGCTTGTAACCGGCATTGGCCACGGCTTCGGAGATCACTTTCAAAGCGTCTTCGTTGGAGGCCAGGTTCGGTGCGAAACCACCTTCGTCACCCACTGCAGTGCTCAGGCCACGGGCCTTCAGAACAGCTTTGAGGTGATGGAAAATCTCGGTGCCCATGCGCAGACCTTCCGAGAAAGACTTGGCGCCAACTGGCTGAACCATGAACTCCTGGATGTCGACGTTGTTATCGGCGTGCTCGCCACCGTTGATGATGTTCATCATCGGAACCGGCATCGAGTAAACACCCGGGGTGCCGTTCAGGTTGGCGATGTGCGCGTACAGCGGCAGGTCCTGGTCCTGTGCGGCTGCCTTGGCGGCTGCCAGGGAAACGGCGAGGATCGCGTTGGCGCCCAGGGAACCTTTGTTTTCAGTACCGTCGAGCTTGATCATCGCGTGATCCAGCGCTTTCTGGTCGCTTGGGTCTGCACCTTTCAACAGGTCGCGGATCGGACCGTTGATGTTGGCGACGGCTTTGAGTACGCCCTTGCCCAGGTAACGGCTCTTGTCGCCATCACGCAGCTCGAGCGCTTCACGCGAGCCAGTGGAAGCACCGGACGGCGCGCAAGCACTGCCGATGATGCCGTTATCGAGAAGCACGTCCGCTTCCACGGTGGGGTTGCCACGGGAGTCGAGAACTTCACGACCTTTGATGTCGACGATTTTTGCCATTGTTGTAAACACTCCAAAGTTGACGAAAACGACGCAGCTGAAGGAAATCTTGTATCGCCGGCAAGTGATGTGCAGCGGGCAGACTTGCGGACGATAAGGCCCAGACCCGAGGGCCTGAGCATTAATTCGTGCGGTACTTTACCGGAGAAATGAGGATTACGCGGTTTCTACCGTCGGAAAACTCTTCACCAGTTCGTCCAAAGCTTTGAGCTGGGCCAGGAATGGCTCCAGTTTGTCCAGACGCAAGGCGCAAGGGCCGTCGCATTTGGCGTTGTCCGGGTCCGGGTGTGCTTCGAGGAACAGGCCGGCCAACGACTGGCTCATCCCGGCTTTTGCCAGGTCGGTGACCTGAGCGCGGCGACCGCCGGCGGAATCGGAGCGACCGCCGGGCATTTGCAGCGCGTGGGTCACGTCGAAAAACACCGGGTATTCGAACTGCTTCATGATGCCGAAGCCGAGCATATCGACGACCAGGTTGTTGTAACCGAAGCTCGAACCGCGTTCGCAGAGGATCAACTGATCGTTACCCGCTTCCACGCATTTGCTCAGGATGTGCTTCATTTCCTGAGGCGCGAGGAACTGGGCTTTTTTGATGTTGATCACGGCACCGGTCTTGGCCATCGCGACCACCAGGTCGGTCTGGCGCGACAAGAAGGCCGGCAGCTGGATGATATCGCAGACTTCAGCGACGACCGCGGCCTGATCAGGCTCGTGGACGTCAGTGATGATCGGTACGCCGAAAGCTTGCTTGATGTCCTGGAAAATCCGCATGCCCTCTTCCAGGCCGGGGCCACGGTAAGAGGTCACGGAGGAACGGTTGGCCTTGTCGAAGCTGGCCTTGAACACGTAAGGGATACCGAGTTTCTCGGTGACCTTTACGTACTCTTCGCAGACCTGCATCGCCATGTCGCGGCTTTCCAGCACGTTCATGCCACCGAAAAGCACCATTGGCTTGTCGTTGGCAATCTCGATATCGCCTACGCGGATGATCTTCTGCGCCATCAGATTTACGCCTTCTTCTGGTGTTGAATCAAAGCTGCTTTAACGAAACCGCTGAACAACGGGTGACCGTCGCGTGGTGTCGAGGTGAACTCAGGGTGGAACTGGCAAGCGACGAACCATGGATGATCCGGGGCTTCAATCACTTCTACCAAGGCGCCATCACCGGAACGACCGGTGATTTTCAGACCGGCCTCCATGATTTGCGGCAGCAGGTTGTTGTTCACTTCATAGCGGTGACGGTGACGCTCGACGATCACGTCCTTGGCATAGCAATCGTGCACCAGGGAACCCGGCTCCAGCAGGCAATCCTGAGCGCCAAGGCGCATGGTGCCGCCCAGATCGGACGCTTCGGTACGGGTTTCGACTGCGCCGGTGGCATCTTCCCACTCGGTGATCAGACCCACGACCGGATGACCGCTGGCACGATCGAACTCGGTGGAGTTGGCGTCTTTCCAGCCCAGCACGTTACGAGCGAACTCGATCACGGCCACTTGCATGCCCAGGCAAATGCCCAGGTACGGAACCTTGTTTTCGCGAGCGTATTGAACGGCAGTGATCTTGCCTTCCACGCCACGCAGACCGAAGCCGCCAGGTACCAGAATCGCGTCGACACCTTCCAGCAGCGCAGTGCCCTGGTTTTCGATGTCTTCGGAGTCGATGTAGCGCAGGTTGACCTTGGTGCGGTTGCTGATGCCGGCGTGACTCATCGCTTCGATCAGCGACTTGTAGGCGTCCAGCAGTTCCATGTACTTGCCGACCATGGCGATGGTGACTTCATGCTCAGGGTTGAGCTTGGCGTCGACCACGGCTTCCCACTCGGACAGATCGGCGCCGCCACATTGCAGGCCGAAACGCTCGACAACGAAATCATCCAGGCCCTGGGAGTGCAGGATGCCCGGGATCTTGTAGATGGTGTCGGCGTCTTCCAGCGCAATCACCGCACGTTCTTCAACGTTGGTGAACTGAGCGATCTTGCGACGCGAGGAGATGTCGATCGGGTGATCGGAACGGCAGACCAGCACGTCAGGCTGCAGGCCGATGGAACGCAGTTCCTTGACCGAGTGCTGAGTAGGCTTGGTTTTGGTTTCGCCGGCAGTGGCGATGTACGGCACCAGTGTCAGGTGCATCAGCATCGCGCGCTTGGCGCCGACTTCGAAACGCAATTGACGAATGGCTTCGAGGAACGGCTGGGACTCGATGTCACCCACGGTGCCACCGATCTCGACCATGGCCACGTCGGCATCGCCGGCGCCCTTGATGATCCGGCGCTTGATTTCGTCGGTGATGTGCGGGATCACCTGAATGGTGGCGCCCAGGTAATCACCACGGCGCTCTTTGCGCAGGACGTGTTCGTAGACACGGCCGGTGGTGAAGTTGTTGTTCTGGGTCATGGTCGTGCGGATGAACCGCTCGTAGTGGCCCAGGTCCAGGTCGGTCTCGGCGCCGTCGTGGGTGACGAACACTTCACCGTGCTGGAACGGGCTCATGGTGCCCGGGTCAACGTTGATGTACGGGTCCAGCTTCAGCATGGTGACCTTAAGTCCCCGCGCCTCCAGGATGGCCGCCAATGAAGCCGATGCGATGCCTTTCCCCAATGAAGAAACAACACCGCCCGTGACGAATATGTAGCGCGTCATGAAAAACCCTAGAAGTCTGCGTTAAAGCGGTCCGAGCCGCCGGGGAAAGCGAAGGAAGGCCGAAGCCCCCGATCACCTGCATTAATCACAGTGCACCTTTCAAAAAAACCGCCGCGTTGGGACAGACCGGAAGATGAAACACCGGTACGTTGCTCGCTACACATTTTTTGGAATCGCCCAGCAAAGACTGCTTGGTAATCGGCAACTCCTGCAATTCAGGCGAATCCACAGAAGTTGTATCAAGAAGGGAGCGTAGTCTACCGGAAAGCCCCTTTCAGCTCAAACCTTGATCTTCGTGCGGCGGCTGCCAATGCAAATTCCAACGGTCCTTTGCAATGCCGTCCAAGCCCCGCAGGTTGGCCACCGCCAGCAATTGCTCGTCTCGGTAGAGCAGCGGCAATCTGCCACGGACGAAACCCGGCACGCCGCTTTCATTGAGCAATCGCTTCAGATCGCGATGGCCGCGACCGGGCAAATTCATCACTTCACCTCCCTCACGATAGCGGATATGCAGCAGGCCATCGGGGATTTGGCCGCTGAGTGTGAGCACACCGTTGTCCGGCAACACCAGTGATCGCGAGGGATCAAGCCAGTTTCCAACGGCGGGCGACGTGCGCAACCAACTGCCGGACAACCACCAGATACGCCCACCCGCCCGATGCAGCTCGCCCTCCGCCAGCCGCCAGATCGGGCAGGCATCACCGGTGGCATCACGTAAATTCTCCCAACCCGACCAATGGTCACTGTCCGGCAGTCGCGTCAGCGGTTCGAGCCAATGACTTAAGGCATTACGCTGACGAGCATCGGACAGCGTTTCCAATGCTCCCAGTTCCAGGGACGGCAATCCCAGCCAATCAAAATCATTGGCAGTGCTGGCGCCGGCCAGGTCGATTTGCGCAAGCTCATTGAGCAATCCCTGCGCTTCGCTCAGGTGCGCAGCGCTGCGGGCCATGGTCGTTACCGCTTGTGGCCAGCGCTTGGTCAATACCGGGAATACCTGAAGGCGCAGGTAATTTCGCGAGAATTGCCGATCCTGGTTCGATGGGTCTTCGATCCAGCTCAGCCGATGCTCCGCTGCATAAGTTTCAAGTTCAGCCCGCGTGACATCGAGCAATGGCCGCAGCAGCTGCCCTTTACCAAGAGGGCGCTGGCGTGGCATCCCAGACAATCCCCTCACCCCGGCCCCACGCAACAGCCGAAATAACAACGTTTCCGCCTGATCGTCGCGATGCTGGGCGGTCATCAACACTTCATTGGCCTGCGTCGCCTCGATGAACGCGGCATATCGCGCATCCCGGGCAGCACGCTCAAGGCTGGCGCCGGGTTGAACCTGCACACGAACAACCTGCAGCGGCATACCCAGCGCATCACAGACCGACTGACAATGGTCCGGCCACGCATCAGCCGCAGCCTGAAGGCCGTGATGAACATGGATGGCGCTTAGCGCCGGCAGGGATTCTGTTTTTGCGAGGTGTACGAGAAGGTGCAGCAGTACGGTGGAGTCGAGACCACCGGAGAAGGCGACGTGCCAGGTTGTGGCGTTGCGCCATGGAGCTAGATTCAGTAGAAGCCTGGCAGGCAGATCAATCTTCGAAGAATTCATAGGTCGGTCGCCTCACCTAGACCCAACGTGGGAGCGAGCCTGCTCGCGAAGGCTGCTTAACATTCAACATATTTGTTGGCTATTATACCGCTTTCGCGAGCAGGCTCGCTCCCACATGGGTAAAGCGAGGTCAGATCAGAGACCGTAGCTCATCAGACGCTCGTAACGGCGAGCCAACAGCGCTTCGTTATCGAACTTCTTCAACATCGCCAGCTGCGAGCTCAGCTCGGCACGGATCGATGCGGCCGCAGCGGCCGGATTACGGTGCGCGCCGCCCAAAGGCTCGCCGATCACTTTATCCACAATGCCCAAGCCTTTCAGGCGCTCGGCAGTGATGCCCATGGCTTCTGCAGCGTCCGGCGCTTTCTCGGCGGTCTTCCACAGAATCGAGGCGCAACCTTCCGGCGAAATCACCGCGTAAGTCGAGTACTGCAACATATTCAGTTGATCGCAAACGCCGATCGCCAGAGCACCACCGGAACCACCCTCACCGATCACGGTGGCGATGATTGGGGTTTTCAGGCGCGCCATGACGCGCAGGTTCCAGGCAATCGCTTCGCTCTGGTTGCGCTCTTCAGCGTCGATACCTGGGTAAGCGCCCGGGGTGTCGATGAAGGTCAGGATCGGCATATTGAAACGTTCGGCCATTTCCATCAGGCGGCACGCCTTGCGGTAGCCTTCCGGACGCGGCATGCCGAAGTTGCGGCGAACTTTCTCGCGCACTTCACGGCCCTTCTGGTGACCGATGATCATTACCGGCTGGTCGTCCAGACGGGCAATGCCGCCCACGATCGCAGCATCGTCGGAGAAGTGACGGTCGCCGTGCAGTTCGTCGAACTCGGTGAAGATGTGTTCGATGTAGTCCAGGGTGTACGGACGTTTCGGGTGACGCGCCAGACGCGCGATCTGCCAGCTGGTCAGCTTGCCGAAGATGTCTTCGGTCAGCGTGCTGCTTTTGTCCTGCAGGCGGGAGATCTCATCGCCGATATTCAGCGAATTGTCATTACCGACCAAGCGCAACTCTTCGATCTTGGCTTGCAGGTCGGCGATCGGCTGTTCGAAATCTAGAAAATTCGGGTTCATAGGCGTCCGTCTTGGGTCGACATCCAAGAGAGCTTGGGCCGGCCGGTTGTCTATTCGCGCCTACCTTAAGGGAGAGGCGCGTTCAGGTCGAGATTAAAAATTGGGTCGAGATCAGAGCTGCTCCCTTTTGGAAGAGCGGCACCTGACCATCAACGGTATTGGAGGAAGACGTTGTCTCGCCCGAACTGGTCACGCAGGGCTTGAATCAAGGCATCCGCCGGGTCGATCCGCCAGGTCTCGCCGAACTGCAGCAAGGCCTTCGCATCGGGACTGGTGTATTCCATGGTGATCGGGCACGCGCCACGGTGACGCTTGAACAACTCACCGAGCCAGCGTAGCTGATCGCCTTTCAAATCCTGGGTCTGCAGCTTCAAGCGCAGGCTTTCGGCCAGGTTGGTACGCGCATCTTCCATGCTCATCACCCGCTTGACCCGCAGCCGCAAGCCACCGGAGAAATCGTCGTTGCTGACTTCACCTTCGACCACCACCATCGCGTCGGTCTGCAACAACGATTGCGCCGAATGGAATGCTTCGGCAAACAACGACGCTTCGATCCGCCCGGAGCGGTCGTCGAGGGTGATGAAACCCATCTTGTCGCCCTTTTTGTTCTTCATCACCCGCAAGGCGATGATCATGCCGGCGACGGTCTGGGTATCGCGCGCCGGTTTCAGGTCGATGATGCGCTGACGGGCGAAACGGCGGATCTCACCTTCGTATTCGTCGATCGGGTGACCGGTCAGGTACAGGCCCAGGGTGTCTTTCTCCCCTTTCAGGCGTTCCTTGAGGGTCAGCTCCTTGGCCTTGCGGTGATTGGCGTAGACATCAGCGTCTTCTTCGACGAACAGACCGCCAAACAGATCGACATGACCGCTGTCATGAGTACGCGCGGTTTGTTCGGCCGCCTTGATCGCCCCTTCCATGGCGTTCAGCAGGACCGCGCGATTGCGGTCGATGTTGGCCTGATAGGCTTTCTGCTCGTCATGGAAGTAAGGCCCCAGACGATCCAGCGCACCGCTGCGAATCAAACCGTCCAGGGTGCGCTTGTTGATACGTTTGAGGTCGACACGGGCGCAGAAATCGAACAGATCCTTGAACGGACCTTCCTGACGCGCCTCGGTGATGGCTTCCACCGGACCTTCGCCCACACCTTTGATCGCGCCGAGGCCGTAAATAATTCGGCCTTCGTCATTCACCGTGAACTTGAACTCCGAAGTATTCACATCCGGCGCGTCGAGACGCAGCTTCATGGTGCGAATTTCTTCGATCAAGGTCACGACCTTGTCGGTGTTGTGCATATCCGCCGACAGTACCGCGGCCATGAATGGCGCCGGGTAGTGCGTTTTTAGCCAGGCGGTCTGGTATGACACCAGGCCATAAGCAGCGGAGTGGGATTTGTTGAAGCCGTAACCGGCGAACTTTTCTACCAGGTCGAAAATGTTCCCGGCCAGGTCGGCTTCGATATTGTTGGTCTTGCAACCTTCAATGAAACCGCCGCGCTGCTTGGCCATTTCTTCGGGTTTTTTCTTACCCATGGCTCGACGCAGCATGTCCGCGCCGCCGAGGGTGTAACCGGCCATGACCTGGGCAATCTGCATCACCTGTTCCTGATACAGGATGATGCCGTAAGTCGGTGCCAGAACCGGCTTGAGGCCTTCGTACTGGTAGTCCGAGTGCGGGTACGCGAGTTCGGCGCGACCGTGCTTACGGTTGATAAAGTCGTCCACCATGCCCGATTGCAACGGGCCGGGACGGAACAGGGCCACCAGTGCGATCAAGTCTTCCAGGCAGTCGGGCTTGAGCTTTTTGATCAGCTCTTTCATGCCGCGCGACTCAAGCTGGAACACTGCGGTGGTTTCGGCTTTTTGCAGCAACTGGTAAGTCGGCTTGTCATCCAGCGGGATGAACGCGATATCCAGCGGCGGCTCATCAACCTTGGCGCGATCACGATTGATGGTTTTCAGCGCCCAGTCGATGACCGTCAGGGTCCGCAGACCGAGGAAGTCGAACTTCACCAGACCGGCGGCCTCAACGTCATCCTTGTCGAACTGGGTGACCAGACCATCACCGGCCTCATCGCAATAAATTGGCGAGAAGTCAGTCAGCTTGGTCGGGGCAATAACAACACCACCGGCGTGCTTACCGACGTTACGCACAACGCCTTCAAGCTTGCGGGCCATTTCCCAGATTTCCGCGGCCTCTTCATCAACCTTGATGAAGTCACGCAGGATTTCTTCCTGTTCGTAGGCCTTTTCCAGGGTCATGCCGACTTCGAACGGGATCATCTTCGACAGACGATCCGCCAGGCCGTAAGACTTGCCCTGTACCCGCGCCACGTCACGGACCACAGCCTTTGCCGCCATGGAACCGAAGGTGATGATCTGGCTAACCGCGTTGCGGCCGTATTTTTCGGCCACGTAATCGATCACGCGGTCACGACCGTCCATGCAGAAGTCGACGTCGAAGTCGGGCATGGATACCCGTTCCGGGTTAAGGAAACGTTCGAACAGCAGGTCATATTCCAGCGGGTCAAGGTCAGTGATCTTCTGCACGTAGGCCACCAGCGACCCGGCACCCGACCCACGGCCTGGGCCAACCGGCACGCCGTTGCTCTTGGCCCACTGAATAAAGTCCATAACGATCAGGAAGTAACCGGGGAAACCCATCTGGATGATGATATCCAGCTCGAAATTCAGCCGGTCGACGTAGACCTGACGCTTGGTTTCGTAGTCTTCGGTGGTGTCCTTGGGCAACAGAACGCTGAGGCGATCTTCCAGACCATCGAAGGAAACCTTGCGGAAATACTCGTCGATGGTCATGCCATCGGGGATCGGGAAGTTGGGCAGGAAGTGAGTGCCCAGCTTCACTTCGATGTTGCAGCGCTTGGCAATCTCGACGGTGTTTTCCAGCGCTTCGGGAATGTCGCTGAACAGCTCGGCCATTTCCTCGGCGCTTTTGAGGTATTGCTGATCGCTGTAATTTTTCGAACGCCGCGGATCATCGAGGGCGCGGCCCTCACCGATGCAAACGCGCGTTTCGTGAGCGGCGAAGTCTTCCTGCTTGATGAAGCGCACGTCGTTGGTCGCGACCAGCGGCGCACCGATTTTTTCAGCCAGGGCCACGGCACCGTGCAACTGTTCTTCGTCGTTGGGACGGTTGGTGCGCTGGATTTCCAGGTAGAAGCGATCCGGGAACACAGCCATCCATTCACGTGCCAGGTTTTCCGCTTCGGCCGGGTTGCCACTGAGCATCGCCAGACCGATCTCGCCTTCTTTTGCCGCCGACAGCATGATCAAGCCTTCGCTGGCTTCGGCCACCCACTCGCGCTCGATGATGACCGAGCCATTGCGCTGACCGTCGATGAAGCCGCGAGAGATCAGTTCGGTGAGATTGCGATAACCGACGGCGTTCATCGCCAGCAGGCTGATCCGGCTCAGAGCGTTATCCGGATCCTTGTTCGACAGCCACAGGTCGGCGCCACAAATCGGCTTGATCCCGGCGCCCATGGCGGCTTTATAGAATTTGACCAGGGAACACATGTTGTTCTGGTCGGTGACCGCTACGGCAGGCATGTTCATGCCGACCAGGGTCTTGACCAGCGGTTTGATCCGCACCAGACCGTCGACCAGGGAATACTCAGTGTGCAGGCGTAGATGAACGAATGAAGCCGGCATAGTGATCCTGTCTAGAAACTAGAAACGTGAAGACAACAAGGCCCGGATTGTACCGGGCCTTGGCAAAAACATCAGCCTTGCGACTAACTCTCGATCAGGTTTTCCCGCGCCTCGTAAGCCAGGCGTACCGGGGCGAACGAGCGGCGGTGAATCGGCGTTGGCCCCAAGCGGGCCAGCGCCTCCAGGTGAACGGGCGTCGGATAGCCCTTGTGGCCACCGATGCCATACCCCGGGTAAATCAATTCGAACGCTGCCATCTCGCGGTCGCGGCTGACCTTGGCCAGAATCGACGCTGCCGCAATGGCTGGTACCTTACCATCGCCCTGCACCACTGCTTCGGCGCGCATCGACAGCTTCGGGCAACGATTGCCATCGATCATCGCCAGTTTCGGCGTGATGTGCAGGCCTTCGACCGCGCGCTGCATGGCCAGCATGGTGGCGTGCAAGATGTTCAGCTCGTCGATTTCTTCGACTTCGGCGCGAGCGATGCACCAGCTCAGGGCTTTTTCGCAGATCTCGTCGTAGAGCTTTTCGCGGCGTGCTTCCGTGAGCTTCTTCGAATCATTCAGGCCCAGAATCGGACGGTTCGGATCGAGGATCACCGCGGCTGTCACCACTGCACCACAAAGCGGGCCGCGACCGACTTCATCAACGCCGGCGACCAGATCTTCAACTTCGGCGACCAGGGTGAAGTCCAGGCCCATCTGAATGCTTGCTTTGCTCATTGTGTTTTGCCGATCAGGTTCAGTACCGCGTCCGCCGCCTGATTGGAGGCGTCCAGACGTAAGGTACGGTGAATTTCATCGAAGCCGCGGGTCTGTTCTTCACCGCCTTCGATCAGTGGCGACAGCGTTTGGGCCAAGGCTTCAACCGTCGCATCGTCCTGCAACAACTCGGGCACCAACAGGCGCTGGGCCAGCAGGTTCGGCAAGGAAATGTAGGGACTTTTCACCATGCGCTTGAGAATCCAGAACGTCAGCGGTGCCAATCGATACGCGACCACCATCGGCCGTTTGTACAACAACGCTTCAAGCGTAGCGGTCCCGGAGGCAATCAGTACCGCGTCGCAGGCCGCCAGAGCCAGATGAGATTTGCCATCGAGCAATGTCAGCGGCAGATCTCGGCCTGCCAGCAGCTCTTCAAGTTGTTTGCGGCGCTCGGGGCCGGCGCAAGGCATGACGAACCGCACACCAGGGCGCAGGGCTCGCAGACGCTGGGCCGTATCGAGAAACAACGCGCCGAGCCGGCCAACTTCGCCACCGCGACTGCCGGGCATCAGAGCAACCAGCGGCCCGTCGGGCAAACCGAGTTCAGCCCGCGCGGCAGCGCGATCGGCTTCAAGCGGGATCGCATCGGCCAGTGAGTGCCCGACAAACCGCACCGGCACGCCCTTCTCTTCATAGAATTTCGCTTCGAACGGGAAAAGCGTCAGCATCAAATCGCAGCCTTCGCGAATCTTCAGCACCCGTTTCTGCCGCCACGCCCAAACCGACGGGCTCACGTAATGCACGGTCTTGATCCCGGCCTGACGCAGCTTGAGTTCGATATTGAGGTTGAAGTCCGGGGCATCGATACCGATGAACACGTCCGGCTTCTCGGCGATCAGGTCGGCAACCAGCTTCTTGCGGCGTGCCAGCAACTCGCGCAAGCGGCCCAGCACTTCCACCAAGCCCATGACCGAAAGACGCTCCATCGGGAAATACGAGGTCAGGCCTTCGGCCTGCATCAGCGGACCGCCGACACCGATGAACTCCACTGCCGGGTGCTGAGCCTTGAGTGCGCGCATGAGACCCGCGCCAAGAATGTCGCCGGAAGCCTCACCCGCTACCAGCGCAATACGCAGATTAGCCATGATTAACGAGTGATGCCGCGGGTCGAAGACTGGATGGAATCACGGAATACCGCGACTTCCGGGAACTGATCCGAAGGCTCGGCCAGTTCGGCGAGTGCCTGTTCGACCGTCAGCCCCTGGCGGTAAACCACCTTGTAGGCACGACGCAGCGCGTGGATCGCATCTTCGCTGAAACCGCGACGACGCATGCCTTCGAAGTTCATGCTGCGGGCTTCGGCCGGGTTGCCGAACACCGTGACGTACGCAGGAACGTCCTTGCCGATGGCGGTGCCCATACCGGAAAAGCTGTGGGCGCCGATATGGCAATACTGATGAACCAGGGTAAAACCGGACAGGATCGCCCAGTCTTCAACGTGCACATGGCCCGCCAACGCGGTGTTGTTGACCAGGATGCAGTGGTTGCCGATGACGCTGTCGTGGCCGATGTGGGCATAGGCCATGATCAGATTGTGATCGCCCAGGGTTGTTTCAGAACGGTCCTGAACGGTCCCACGGTGAATCGTCACGCCTTCACGGATGACGTTGTGGTCACCAATGACAAGACGGGTTTCTTCACCCTTGTATTTCAGATCGGGCGTGTCCTCGCCTACCGAAGAAAACTGGTAGATACGGTTGTGCTTTCCGATTCGGGTCGAGCCTTTAAGAATCACATGCGGCCCGATCACTGTCCCCTCGCCGATTTCCACACCTGCACCGATGATCGACCAAGGGCCGACCTCGACGCCGTCGGCCAGGATAGCCGTCGGATCGATGATTGCGCGAGGGTCAATCAAACTCATAGTTTGCGTTCCGCGCAGATGATTTCAGCAGAGCAGACTGGCTTGCCATCGACCGAAGCCTGGCATTCGAACTTCCAGATCTGGCGCTTGCAGCTGATGAAGCGGGCTTCGAGGATCAACTGATCGCCTGGGGTGACGGGCTGGCGAAAACGCAGCTTGTCGGAGCCGACGAAGTAGTAGAGCGTGCCGTCGGCAGGCTTCACGTCGAGCATTTTGAAGCCAAGGATGCCGGCAGCCTGTGCCATCGCTTCGATGATCAACACACCCGGCATGATTGGATGCGCAGGGAAGTGACCATTGAAGAACGGCTCGTTGATGCTGACATTCTTGTAGGCGCGAATGCGCTTGCCTTCCACATCCAGATCCACGACCCGGTCCACCAGCAGGAACGGGTAACGGTGAGGCAGGTATTCGCGAATCTCGTTGATGTCCATCATTTCGGGGGGAAGCCTATGTAAAGATTGGGAGGCGCGACTGACGCGCACCCCTCTAGCAAATCAAGGAGGCAGTCTAGCGGCTGTGCACACTTGATATGGAAATGGTATCAGCCATCTGATGAAGCATTACCGTCAGGGGTCACTTCCCCTACACGCTTTTCCAGCTGTCGCAGACGCCGCGCGATGTCATCGAGCTGACGGATACGGGCCGCGCTTTTGCGCCATTCGGCTGCCGGTTGCATGGCTGTACCGGAAGAATAAGAACCCTTTTCGGTAATCGAGTGGGTCACCATGGTCATCCCGGTGATAAAAACGTTGTCGCAAATTTCGATATGCCCCACCAGCCCTACGCCACCGGCGAGCATGCAATGCTTGCCGATTTTGGTGCTGCCGGAGATCCCCACGCACGCGGCCATGGCAGTGTGATCACCGATCTGGACGTTGTGGGCGATCTGAATCTGGTTGTCGAGTTTCACCCCGTTACCCAGAACGGTATCGGCCAGTGCACCGCGATCGATAGCGGTATTCACGCCAATCTCCACGTCGTCACCGACCAGCACACCACCGATCTGAGCGATCTTCTGCCAGACACCTTTCTCATTGGCAAAACCGAAACCTTCGCCGCCGAGTACGGCACCGGACTGAATCACCACCCGCTTACCGATGCGAACATCGTGGTACAGCGTGACTCGCGGGGCCAGCCAGCCGCCCTCGCCAATCTCGCAGCGAGCACCAATGAAGCAGTGCGCGCCAACGGTCACACCCGCAGCAATACGTGCGCAGCTTTCGATCACCGCAAAAGCACCAATACTCGCTGCTGGATCGACTACTGCATCCGCTGCCACAACGGCTGTCGGATGAACACCGACAGCGGCCTTTGGCTTGGGATCGAACAGATGAGAAATCCGCGCGTAGGCCAGATACGGATCAGGCACGACCAGCGCATTACCTGCAAAACCTTCAGCATCAGCGGCCTTCAGCAACAGGGCTGCGGCCCGGCTGTCAGCCAGGTATTTACGGTATTGGGGGTTTGCGAGAAAGCTCAACTGAACTGGGCCAGCCTCTTGCAAAGTGGCTAGCCCAGTAATTTCTTTCTCCGGGTCGCCACGCAGTGTGGCGCCGAGGAACTCGGCCAATTGGCCGAGCTTTATAGTCGCTGTCATGATTACTTCAGCTGATTCATGCGCTCGATAACCTGGCGAGTGATGTCGTACTGAGGTTTGACATCAATCACTGCGCCACGCTCGAAGACCAGGTCAAAAGCACCTTTCTTGATGACTTCTTCCACAGCGCTGTCCAGTTTCGGCTTGAGCTGTTTCAGCATTTCACGGTCGGCAACAGCTTTGGCTTCGTTCAGTTCCTTGGACTGGAACTGGAAGTCACGAGCCTTTTGCTTGAACTCGAGTTCCAGGCGTTCACGCTCACCTTGCTGCATCTTGTCGCCGCCGGCCATCAGACGGTCCTGGATACCTTTGGCACTGCTTTCCAGAGTCTTGAGTTTGCTCAGCTGTGGGCCGAACTTCTTCTCGGCATCAACGGCGTACTTCTTGGCCGCATCGGATTCCAGCAGAGCCATCTGATAGTTCAGAACGGCGATTTTCATGTCGGCAAAAGCCGGACCTGCTACCAGTAAGGTCGCCAGGAGAACCAATTGAGTCAACTTACGCACGATGCACTCCTACAAAATCCATTGTCGTTATCTTGGGTCAGACGCTTAGAACGTCTGGCCGAGGGAGAATTGGAACACTTGAGTCTCGGCATTGCTGTCCGGTTTTTTGACTGGCATCGCCAAGGCGAAGCTCAACGGACCAAGGGCGGTAACCCATGTCACACCGACACCTACCGAACTGGCCATATTGCTCAGGCTGACATCGTTACACTGAGTGTTGGACTTCGAACCATCGGCGTTAGTGCTCTGCTTGCAAGTCGAATCGAACACATTACCCACGTCCCAGAATACTGAAGTGCGCAAGGAACGCTGATCTTTCACGAACGGCAGAGGGAACAGAACTTCTACACCACCCTGAATCAGGACGTTACCACCAAACGGTAGTGGATCCTGATCCGGGTCGGCTGTGGTCCCAGGGTTCACGCCACGGCTCGGAGTACTACGAGGCCCCAGAGTGCTGTCCTTGAAGCCACGTACCGAGTTGAAACCACCAGCATAGTAGTTTTCATAGAACGGCAAGCCATCGGTCGAACCATAACCATCGCCATAACCCAGCTCGGTGTGGAGGCGCATGGTGTAATTTTCAGACAGCGGCTGGAACAATTGACCGCGGTAATCGAGCTTGAAGAACGACAAGTCGCTGCCCGGCGTCGTGGCTTCCGCGGTCAAGCTCTGGGAGTGACCACGGGTCGCCAGTACACCTTTGTTCAAGGTGGACTCTGACCAACCAGCCGATGCCTTGAAGTTGAGGTACTGATCGCCTTCCTTGTTAACGAAGGCGAAAATCTCGTCAACGGTGTACTGACCAGTCTTGATCTTGTCCTCCTGTGCAGACAGACCGAAGGTCAGACGCGAAGTCTCGCTGATCGGGTAACCAACGCTGACGCCTGCACCCAGGCTGTCTACGGCGTAGCTGGCTACGTTGACATCGAGGTCTTTATAGTCGGTGGTGCGATAAAACGCGTTGTAACCCAGGCTCACGCCATCAGCAGTCCAGTACGGGTCGACGTAACCGAAGTTATAGCGGCTCTGGTATTGACTGCGGGTCAAGCCGATGCTGACTTTGTTACCCGTACCCAGGAAGTTGTTCTGGGTGATCGAACCACCGAGGATCAGGCCGGCACTCTGGGCGAAACCGACGCTAGCGGTAATCGAACCGGAGGCTTGTTCTTCAACGCTGTAGTTCACGTCCACCTGGTCGTCGACACCCGGCACGGCCGGCGTTTCGACGTTGACTTCCTTGAAGAAGCCCAGACGCTCAAGACGAGTCTTGGATTGGTCGATCAGGTAAGTCGAAGCCCAGCCGCCTTCCATTTGACGCATTTCACGGCGCAGCACTTCGTCTTCGGACTTGGTGTTGCCACGGAAGTTGATGCGGTTCACGTAGGCACGCTTGCCCGGATCGACGGCGAATGTGATGTCAACCGTGTGGTCTTCATCATGAGGCTGAGGCACGCCATTGACGTTGGCGAAGGTGTAACCCTCGTTACCCAGACGGCGGGTGATCAGTTCGGACGTGGTGGTCATCAACTTGCGCGAGAACACCTGGCCTTTCTGGACCAGCAGCAGGGACTTGACCTGGTCTTCAGGGACTTTCAGGTCGCCGCTCAGCTTGACGTCACGGACGGTGTACTTCTCACCTTCATTGACGTTGACGGTGATATAGACGTGCTTCTTGTCCGGGGTGATGGACACCTGGGTCGAAGCGATATCCATGTTGATATAGCCACGGTCCAGGTAGTAGGAGCGCAGACGCTCCAGGTCACCGGAAAGTTTTTCACGAGCGTACTTGTCATCGTTCTTGAAGAACGACAGCCAGTTGGTGGTCTTGAGTTCAAACAGGTCGATCAGGTCTTCATCAGGGAAGACGGTGTTACCCACCACGTTGATGTGCTGGATAGCAGCAACGGTGCCTTCGTTGATATTGACCTTCAACGCAACGCGGTTACGCGGCTGCGGCACCACTTCAGTGTCGACGGTAGCCGAGTAGCGACCCTGAGCGACGTATTGACGCTGCAGCTCGTTACGCACACCTTCGAGGGTAGCGCGCTGGAAGATCTCGCCTTCGGCCAGACCGGATTGTTTGAGGCCTTTCATCAGGTCTTCAGTGGAGATCGCCTTGTTACCCTCGATCTCGATACTGGCGACCGACGGGCGCTCGACTACCGTGATGACCAGGACGTTGCCATCGCGGCCCAGCTGGATATCTTGAAAGAAACCGGTTTTGAACAACGCACGAGTGGATTCCACCAGGCGACGATCATCCGCCTGTTCACCGACGTTCAACGGCAAAGCACCAAAGACGCTACCCGCGGAGACCCGCTGGAGGCCATTGACGCGAATATCAGAGATAGTGAAGGACTCGGCGTGAACTTCGGCGATCATCAATACGGTGAGAACCGCAGTTAGCAGCAGACGTTTCATGAAGTCCTTTCTTATTCCAACTGGCAATAAACAAACTGCCGCAAAATGCGGCAGATTCGCAATTCAGCGAAGCGTTACAGTCGACTCAGATCATTGACAAGAGCAAGCAACATCACCCCGATCACCAAACTGATACCGATCTGTATCCCCCAACCCTGCACCCGATCCGACAAGGGGCGACCACGCGCCCACTCGATCAGATAAAACAACAAATGCCCCCCATCCAGTACAGGAATGGGCAACAAATTCAGAACCCCCAAGCTAATACTCAGATAAGCAAGGAAATTCAGGAAATCAGCGACACCCGACTGGGCAGAAGCGCCCGCCACTTTAGCAATGGTTATCGGTCCACTCAAGTTTTTTACCGAGAGCTCACCGAACAACATTTTCTTGAGCGAATCGAGGGTCAGTACGCTCATGGTCCAGGTGCGTCGAGCACCCTCCCCAATCGCTGCCACAGGACCATAACTCACTTCGCGAATCATTTCTGGCGGCCAATCAACCGCCTTCACCCCAGCCCCCAGATAACCACTGGGTGCCTTCTTCTCGCCGCGAGCGGCCAGCGTCACAGGGACGTCGATTTGAGCACTATCACGCTCGACGCGCAGCATGATTTTGGTATCAGGGTGCATACGGACCGTGTCCACCACCTGCTGCCAGTCATCAAGCGACTTGCCGTCCAGAGCCAACAGTCGGTCACCGGTCTTCAAGCCAGCAGCCTGTGCCGGGCCTTTCGGATCAAGTTCGGCCAGAACCGGTGGCAGCGCCGGACGCCAAGGGCGCAAACCCAGCGAACGAATCGGATCCGGCTCATCGGCACCCTTGAGCCATTTATCCAGCATCAGCTCACGGGACGAATCCACTGTGGAACCCTGATCACGGACCAGCAACTGCAGGGAACCGCTCTCCCCAAGACGACGGACCAACTGCAGGTTCACCGCGGCCCAGCCGGAAGTTGGCTCGCCATCGATGGCAATGATTTCCTGGCCCGCGCTTAAACCAGCCTTGGCGGCGATACTGCCGGACTCGACTGCACCAATGACCGGGCGCACTTGCTCGCTGCCGAGCATGGCGAGCACCCAGAAAAAAATCATCGCCAGTAAAAAGTTGGCAATCGGACCCGCCGATACGATAGCAATACGCTGGCGGACGGATTTTCGATTGAAGGTTTGATCAAGCTGATCAGCCGGCACTTCGCCTTCGCGCTCGTCGAGCATTTTCACGTAACCGCCCAGCGGGATCGCGGCGACGACGAACTCAGTGCCTTTCTTGTCGTGCCAGCGCAGCAACGGCATACCGAAGCCCACGGAGAAACGCAGCACTTTGACCCCACAGCGACGTGCGACCCAAAAATGGCCGAATTCGTGGAAGGTGACCAGCACACCCAAAGCCACCAGGGTGCCGACAATCATATAGAGCGCGCTCATCTACTTTCTCCGCAATCCTGTCCAGTGCTGCATGGGTCAACGTATTGCAGCACTTACCGCCCGTGACGACTCAACCATTGTTCGGCCAGTACTCGCGCTTTTGCGTCGGCCGTGAACACTGCCTCGAGATCGTCAACCGCAACCACGGGCTCGAGATTCAATACTTCTTCGATGATACTCGCGATTTCCGGGTAGCGAACCCGCCCGTCGAGAAAGGCCGCGACCGCCACTTCATTCGCCGCATTCAGCACGGCCGGCGCGCTATTGCCGGATTCAGCCGCCTGACGCGCAAGGCGCAGACACGGGAATCGCTCTTCATCAGGCGCCTGGAAGTCCAGCCGCGCAATTGCAAACAGGTCCAGCGGCGCAACACCCGAGTCGATTCGCTCCGGCCAGGCCAGCGCGTTAGCGATCGGCGTGCGCATATCAGGGTTACCTAACTGGGCCAATACCGAACCGTCGATGTAATCGACCAGCGAATGAATCACGCTTTGAGGATGAATCACCACTTCGACCTGGGACGGCTGGGCATCAAACAGCCAACAGGCTTCGATTAACTCCAGCCCCTTGTTCATCATGCTGGCCGAATCCACCGAAATCTTGCGCCCCATGGACCAGTTCGGGTGGGCACACGCTTGCTCAGGGGAAACATGCACCAGTTCAGACACAGGTGTCTGTCGGAACGGACCGCCAGAGGCCGTGAGCAAAATCCGACGCACCCCGACGGCACCCAGTCCGCGAGCGAAATCCTGTGGCATGCACTGGAAAATCGCGTTGTGCTCGCTGTCGATCGGCAGCAACACCGAACCACTCTTGCGCACCGCCTGCATGAACAGCGCACCCGACATCACTAGTGCTTCTTTGTTGGCCAGGAGGATTTTCTTGCCGGCTTCGACCGCCGCCAGAGTCGGTCGCAAGCCCGCGGCGCCCACGATGGCCGCCATGACCGCATCGACCTCAGGATCGGAAGCAACCTGACACAGGCCTTCCTCTCCCACCAGCACGCGAGTCGACAGACCTGCGGCGCGCAAGTCGTCCTGCAAGCCTCGGGCAGCACCCGCCTCAGGTACCACGGCGAACCGCGGCGTATGACGAACACACAGCGCCAACAGTTCGCTCAGACGGGTGAAACCGCTCAAGGCGAAAACCTGATACCGCTCGGGATGACGAGCGATGACGTCAAGCGTGCTCAGACCAATCGAACCGGTCGCCCCCAGGACGGTAATCTGCTGCGGGCGGCTCACGGTGCCGCCATCCACAGCAGCACTGCAAACACTGGAATCGCTGCAGTCAGGCTGTCGATACGGTCCAGCACGCCGCCGTGCCCCGGCAGCAGATTACTGCTGTCCTTGATCCCGGACTGACGCTTGAACATGCTTTCGGTGAGATCACCTACCACCGAGATAAACACGATGATGGCTGCACCCATCAGACCTTTGAACAGCTGCGCCACCGTCCAGTCTCGAACCAGACCGACAATGACAGTAATGACCAGACTCACCGCGAGGCCGCCATAGACGCCCTCCCAGCTTTTGCCGGGACTGACCTGTGGCGCCAGCTTGCGCTTGCCAAAGGCCCGGCCGGAGAAGTAAGCACCGATATCAGCGCCCCAGACCAGCACCATCACCGCCATGATCAGCCAGTTGCCCAAAGACTCCTGCTTGATCTGAATCAGACCTTGCCAGGCGGGCAGCAGGATCAGCAGACCGATCACCAGCTTGCAGGCAGCGCTTGACCAAAGTTCGGTGGAGCGCGGATAAGTCAGCACCAGATAGGTTGCAACGCCCCACCAAAGCACCGAAGCGCCCAACACCCAAGGCGCGAGCCCAGGCACGATATGCATGACAAACAGCATCAACGCGACCACAGCCGCATAGGCAACGCGGATCGGCTGCTCAGTGAAGCCCGCCAGGCGAGCCCACTCCCATGCACCGAGGGTCACGATCAGCCCGATGAACAGCGAAAAACCGGTACCTTCGAGCAGGAAAAACCCGCACAGGGCAATCGGCAGCAGGATCAGCGCGGTGATGATTCGTTGTTTAAGCATTAAAACCGGGCTCCAGCCTCGACCTGCTCGCTCGTTTTACCGAAGCGGCGCTGCCGAGAAGCAAAATCGGCCAGCGCGGTACGCATGGCATCGTGTTTGAAGTCCGGCCAGAACAGGTCGGAGAAGTACAACTCGGCGTAAGCCAGTTGCCACAGCAGGAAGTTACTGATGCGGTGCTCGCCACCGGTACGGATGCACAAGTCCGGCAACGGCAAATCGCCGGTAGCCAGACAGGTTTGCAAGAGCTCCGGGGTAATGTCTTCCGGACGCAGGTGCCCAGCCTGAACTTCCCGAGCCAGACGCTGTGCGGCCTGCGCAATATCCCACTGTCCGCCATAGTTGGCAGCGATCTGCAGAACGAAGCGATTGGTGCCCGCCGTCATTGCCTCAGCTTCACGCATGGCAGCCTGAAGCTCTGGATGAAAGCGCGAACGGTCGCCAATGATGCGCAAACTGATGTTGTTTTCGTTCAGGCGCCTGGCTTCGCGACGCAACGCCTTGAAGAACAGATCCATCAAGGCGCTGACCTCGTCGGCCGGGCGCTGCCAGTTCTCGCTGGAGAAGGCGAACAGGGTCAATACTTCGACCCCGGCCTCGGCGCACACCTCGATCACCGCACGAACCGCATCCACGCCCGCTTTATGACCGGCGACACCCGGCATAAAGCGCTTTTTCGCCCAGCGATTATTACCATCCATGATGATCGCGACATGGCGCGGCACCGCGGACGGCGCAGTCTGCTTGGTCTTTTCCATGAAAACGCGACCCTTATACGGCCATCAGGTCTTTTTCTTTCTGCGCAAGATTCGCGTCGATTTCAGCCACGTACTTCTTGGTCAAATCGTCGATCTCGCCAGTGGCGCGGCGCTCTTCGTCTTCGCTGATTTCTTTTTCCTTGACCAGATCCTTGAGCTGGCTGTTCGCATCACGACGGATGTTGCGCACCGCAACACGGGCATCTTCAGCGACATCGCGAGCCTGCTTGGTGAAGCCCTTACGGGTTTCTTCGGTCAGGGCCGGCATGGAGATCAGCAGCAATTCACCCAGGTTGGTCGGATTGAGGTTCAGACCTGCGCTACCGATGGCTTTGTCGACGGCGCCCAGCATGTTGCGCTCAAAGGCAACGACTTGCAGGGTACGGGCGTCTTTGACGGTGATGTTCGCCACTTGCTTGATCGGAGTGTCGGAACCGTAATACGGCACCATCACGCCTTCAAGAATGCTTGGGTGCGCCTGGCCAGTACGAATACGGCCGAAGTTGTGCATCAGCGACTCGACGGATTTCTGCATACGCTCTTTAGCGTCTTTCTTGATTTCGTTGATCATTGTTGGCCTTCCTCGATCAGGGTCCCTTCAGCGCCGCCATGCACGATATTCAGCAGGGCGCCGGGCTTGTTCATGTTAAATACGCGCAACGGCATCTTGTGGTCGCGGCACAGGCAAATGGCAGTCAGATCCATCACGCCCAGCTTGCGATCCAGCACTTCATCGTAAGTCAGATGATCGAACTTCTCGGCATGCGGGTCTTTGAATGGGTCAGCGGTGTAGACGCCATCGACCTTGGTCGCCTTGAGCACGACATCGGCATCGATTTCGATTGCACGCAAGCACGCTGCCGAATCCGTGGTGAAGAACGGATTGCCGGTACCGGCCGCGAAAATCACGACTTCCTTGGCATTCAAGTGGCGCATGGCTTTGCGGCGATCATAGTGATCGGTTACGCCAACCATGGAAATGGCCGACATCACGATGGCCGAGATATTGGCACGTTCCAGCGCATCGCGCATGGCCAGGGCGTTCATCACAGTGGCCAGCATGCCCATGTGGTCGCCAGTGACCCGATCCATGCCGGCCGCGCTCAGCGCTGCACCGCGGAACAGGTTGCCGCCGCCGATCACCAGACCGACCTGAACACCGATGCCGACCAGTTGGCCGACTTCCAGCGCCATGCGATCCAGAACTTTCGGATCGATCCCGAACTCTTCCGAGCCCATCAGGGCCTCGCCGCTAAGCTTGAGTAGAATGCGTTTATAGCGAGCCTGATAACCACTGCCCTGCTGAGCCATTGCGAATCTCTCCTGCGGCGTATTTTAAAAATTCTTTGCGAGCTGTTTACAGCTGGCGTTCACTCTAACTTGGCGCTGCTTCAGCGCCATCGGAACATGGCTTTGTAAGCCAGTTCCAAAAGGAAACCAATTAAAAATTGGTGCCCCATCTGAAAAGAGGCTGCGCGCGTGAGCGGGCAGCCTCTTCAGGGCGACAGTTAAAAACTGTCTTATTGCTTGGCGGCAGCCAGCTGGGCAGCAACTTCTTCAGCGAAGTTGTCGACCGGCTTCTCAATGCCATCGCCTACTTTGAAGTAGGTGAAGGAAACGATTTCAGCACCGGCTTTCTTGGCCAGTTCGCCAACCTTGATTTCAGGGTTCTTGACGAACGCCTGTTCAACCAGGCTCGCTTCAGCCAGGAACTTGCTGATACGGCCTTTGACCATGTTTTCAACGATGTTTTCCGGCTTGCCGGCGATCTTGTCAGCGTTGAGGGTCAGGAACACGCCTTTCTCACGCTCGACCGCTTCAGCGGAAACTTCCGATGGCAGCAGGAATTCAGGGTTGGTCGCCGCTACGTGCATGGCGATGTCCTTGGCCAGCTCAACGCTGCCGCCTTTAAGGGCAACCACAACACCGATCTTGTTGCCGTGCAGGTAACCACCAACAACGTCACCTTCAACGCGAGCCAGGCGACGGATGTTGACGTTTTCGCCAACCTTGCCGACCAGAACCAGGCGATCGGCTTCTTGAGCTGCGATCAGCGGAGCAACGTCAGTCAGTTTGTCAGCGAACGCTTTTTCAACGCTGGAAGCTACAAATGCCTTGAAGTCATCCTGCAAAGCCAGGAAGTCGGTCTGCGAGTTCACTTCCAGCAGAACGGCGGATTTACCGTCTTCCTTCAGAGCGATCGCGCCTTCAGCTGCCACGTTGCCAGCTTTCTTGGCAGCCTTGATAGCGCCCGAAGCACGCATGTCATCAATGGCTTTTTCGATGTCGCCGCCAGCCTTGGTCAAGGCCTTTTTGCAGTCCATCATGCCTTCGCCAGTACGCTCGCGCAGTTCTTTGACCAACGCTGCAGTAATCTCTGCCATTTCAAAATTCCTCTTGGATAGGTTTTCAACCATTCCACCCGACCGAACGGGCGATCAATTCTTCCCGAACCACCCTTGCTGGCTGCTGCACGTTACAAAGGCTGTAACTGCGCTGCCGACAAACGGTTTTCGAGGTGGCAAAAAGGGGGCCAAGCCCCCTTTTTGCTTACTGAGTCAACGCCTAGGCGTCAATTACTCAGCTGCTGCTACCGGAGCTTCTTCAACGAACTGCTCGGCGCCGCCAGCAACGTGGTTGCGACCGCGGATAACAGCGTCAGCCATCGAACCCATGTACAGCTGGATAGCGCGGATTGCGTCATCGTTGCCTGGGATGATGTAGTCAACGCCTTCCGGGCTGCTGTTGGTATCGACTACGCCGATAACCGGGATGCCCAGCTTGTTGGCTTCGGTGATCGCGATGCGCTCGTGATCAACGTCGATAACGAACAGTGCGTCTGGCAGACCGCCCATGTCCTTGATACCACCCAGGGAACGATCGAGCTTCTCAAGATCGCGAGTGCGCATCAGCGCTTCTTTCTTGGTCAGCTTGGCGAAAGTACCGTCTTCGGCTTGCACTTCAAGGTCACGCAGACGCTTGATGGAAGCACGGATGGTTTTGAAGTTGGTCAGCATGCCGCCCAACCAGCGGTGATCGACGTACGGCGAACCGCAACGTGCTGCTTCTTCAGCAACGATCTTGCCAGCGGAACGCTTGGTGCCGACGAACAGAATCTTGTTTTTGCCCTGGGCCAGACGCTCTACGAAAGTCAGAGCTTCGTTGAACATTGGCAGGGTTTTTTCAAGGTTGATGATGTGGATCTTGTTACGCGCGCCGAAAATGTATTTACCCATTTTCGGGTTCCAGTAACGGGTCTGGTGACCGAAGTGCACACCGGCCTTCAGCATATCGCGCATGTTGACTTGGGACATGATAGTTCCTTAATAAGTCGGGTTTGGCCTCCACGTATCCCAATGACCAACCAGCAGCATCAGCTGAAGGCACCCAGGTCATCGTGTCGACACGTGTGTGGATTTAGGCTTTTCAGGGGATCCCCGGAAAGCGGCGCATTTTATATCACAAGGCTGAAAAAAACGGAACCCGGATTGTTAAATCCTGGCGCGTGCTTTGGCTCCGGCCCTTGGAATCCTCCAAGAATGCGCCATTCTATAAGGAGAAGCGATGCACAGAGGCTCAGATTTGCGCGGCTCGTCTGTTAGAATCGCGTTTTTCAGGGCCGCGAAGATCGACCGCGCAACGCCCATTCCGTTTTAGAAGGCGCCATCGAGCGCAGAGAGAGCCTGTATGACCGTCACCCTCAAAACCCCAGAGGACATCGCAAAAATGCGCATCGCCGGCAAACTGGCCGCCGATGTGCTGGAAATGATTGCCGAACATGTCAAGCCGGGCATTACCACTGAAGAACTGGACCGCATCTGCCACGACTACATCGTCAACGAGCAGAAAGCCATCCCTGCCCCGCTCAACTACAAAGGCTTCCCGAAGTCGATCTGCACCTCGATCAACCACGTGGTCTGCCACGGCATTCCCAACGAGAAGCCATTGAAGGATGGCGACACGCTGAACATCGACGTGACTGTCATCAAGGACGGCTACCACGGCGACACCAGCCGCATGTTCCACGTCGGCACCGTGCCGGTCTGGGCCGAGCGCCTGTCGCAAATCACCCAGGAATGCATGTACAAGGCCATCGAAATCGTCAAACCCGGCTGCCGTCTGGGCGACATCGGTGAAGTGATCCAGAAGCACGCTGAAAAGAACGGTTTTTCCGTGGTTCGCGAATTCTGCGGTCACGGCATCGGCAAGGTGTTCCACGAAGAGCCGCAGATCCTGCACTACGGCCGCGCCGGCACCGGCATGGAACTCAAAGCCGGCATGACCTTCACCATCGAGCCGATGATCAACCAGGGCAAAGCCGACACCAAGGTATTGGGCGACGGCTGGACCGCGATCACCAAGGACCGCAAGCTGTCGGCACAGTGGGAACACACCCTGCTGGTAACCGAAACGGGTTATGAGATCTTCACCTTGCGCGCCGACGACACCATCCCGCGCGTTTCGGCCTGATCCGGGCGCGCATCTCCTCAGCCTTATAGACAGGAAAGCCAATCGATGCCGCAGGTGGATCCCGAACTCTTCGACCGTGGCCAGTTCCAGGCTGAACTGGCCCTGAAGGCAAGCCCGATCGCGGCCTTCAAGAAAGCGATTCGCCAGGCCCGCGAGGTGCTCGACGAGCGTTTTCGCAGCGGCCGCGACATTCGCCGGTTGATCGAGGATCGCGCCTGGTTCGTCGATAACATCCTGCAAAAGGCCTGGGAGCAGTTCAATTGGAGCGAAGACGCCGACATCGCGCTGGTCGCGGTCGGCGGCTACGGTCGCGGCGAGTTGCACCCTTATTCCGACATCGATTTACTGATCCTGCTGGACAGCGCCGATCACGAAGTTTTCCGAGATTCCATCGAGCGTTTTCTGACGCTGTTGTGGGACATCGGCCTTGAAGTTGGCCAGAGCGTTCGCTCGGTCGACGAATGCGTCCAGGAAGCCCGCGCCGACTTGACGGTCGTCACCAACCTGATGGAAAGCCGCACCATTTGCGGCCCCGAGCGCTTGCGCCAGCGCATGCTGGACGTCACCAGCACCGCGCACATGTGGCCGAGCAAGGACTTCTTCCTGGCCAAACGGGCCGAGCAGAAGGCTCGTCACCACAAGTACAACGACACCGAATACAACCTGGAACCCAACGTCAAAGGCTCGCCCGGCGGCCTACGGGATATTCAGACGATTCTGTGGGTGGCCCGTCGTGAATACGGCACCCTGAACCTGCGGGCCCTGGCCGGCGAAGGTTTCCTGGTCGAGAGCGAAAACGCCCTGCTGGCCTCGTCCCAGGAATTTCTGTGGAAGGTGCGTTACGCCCTGCACATGCTCGCCGGCCGCTCCGAAGACCGCTTGCTGTTTGATCACCAGCGCACCATTGCCGGACTGCTGGGTTTCAAAGGCGATGATGCCAAGCAAGCCATCGAAAACTTCATGCAGCAGTATTACCGGGTGGTCATGAGCATCGCCCAGCTCAGCGACCTGATCATCCAGCACTTCGAGGAAGTCATCCTCGCGCCGGAAGACGAAGCGCCGCCGCAGCCGATCAACTCGCGATTCCAGCTGCACGACGGTTACATCGAGGCCCGCAACGACAACGTATTCCGTCGTACACCGTTCGCCATGCTGGAAATCTTCGTACTGATGGCCCAGCAGCCGGAAATCAAAGGCGTGCGCGCCGACACCATTCGTCTGCTGCGGGAAAATCGTCACCTGATCGACGACGACTTCCGCAACGACATCCGCAATACCAGCCTGTTTATCGAGCTGTTCAAGTGCAAGATCGGCATCCACCGCAACCTGCGAAGGATGAATCGTTACGGCATCCTCGGGCGCTACTTGCCGGAGTTCGGCTTCATCGTCGGACAGATGCAGCACGACCTGTTTCACATCTATACGGTCGACGCTCACACCCTGAACCTGATCAAACATCTGCGTAAGTTGCAGTACACCCAGGTGTCGGAAAAATTCCCGCTGGCCAGCAAGCTCATGGGCAAATTGCCCAAACCCGAGCTGATCTACCTGGCCGGTCTGTACCACGACATCGGCAAGGGCCGGCATGGCGACCACTCGGAAATTGGCGCGGTGGATGCCGAAGCCTTTTGCCAGCGACACCAGTTGCCGGTGTGGGACAGCCGCCTGATCGTCTGGCTGGTGCAAAACCATTTGCTGATGTCGACCACCGCCCAGCGCAAGGACTTGTCCGACCCGCAGGTGATCCACGATTTCGCGCAGATCGTCGGCGATGAAACCCATCTTGATTATCTGTACGTGCTGACCGTCGCCGACATCAACGCCACCAACCCGACGCTGTGGAATTCCTGGCGCGCCAGTCTGTTGCGCCAGCTCTACACCGAGACCAAGCGAGCCTTGCGCCGCGGCCTGGAAAACCCGGTGGACCGCGAAGAGCAGATCCGCCAGACCCAGAGCGCCGCTTTGGACATCCTGGTGCGCGGAGGCACCGATCCGGACGACGTCGAGCAGCTGTGGGCGCAATTGGGCGATGACTACTTCCTGCGCCACACCGCCGGCGACGTGGCCTGGCACAGTGACGCGATCCTCCAGCAGCCGGCCGACGGCGGTCCGCTGGTGCTGATCAAGGAAACCACCCAGCGCGAGTTCGAAGGCGGCACGCAGATCTTCATCTATGCGCCGGATCAGCACGACTTCTTCGCCGTGACCGTGGCGGCGATGGACCAGCTCAACCTGAACATTCACGACGCCCGGGTTATCACCTCCAGCAGCCAGTTCACCCTCGACACCTACATCGTGCTCGACACCGACGGCGACTCGATCGGCGACAACCCGGCGCGGGTCAAACAGATTCGCGAAGGCCTGACCGAAGCCCTGCGCAACCCGGACGACTACCCGACCATCATTCAGCGTCGGGTGCCGCGCCAGCTCAAGCATTTCGCGTTTGCGCCACAGGTGACGATCCACAACGACGCCCAACGCCCGGTAACAGTGCTGGAGCTCAGCGCCCCGGATCGCCCCGGCCTGCTGGCGCGGATCGGCACAATCTTTCTAGAGTTCGACCTGTCACTGCAAAACGCCAAGATCGCCACCCTGGGCGAGCGCGTGGAAGACGTGTTCTTCATAACCGACGCGAACAACCAGCCGTTGTCGGACCCATTGCTGTGCAGCCGCTTGCAGGATGCAATCGTCGAACAGCTGACCGTCAGAAACGAACCCGATATCAAACTGTCGCACATCAGCATCTAGCCGCGCGCCAGGATTCAGCCGCTTTGAACGAGACCCCGTACCGATGAACAACGCTCTGACCCAATTGCAGCCCTACCCGTTCGAGAAGCTCCGCGCCCTGCTCGGCAGCGTCACGCCAAACCCGGACAAGCGTGCCATTGCGCTGTCCATTGGCGAGCCGAAACACCGTTCGCCAAGCTTTGTCGCCGAAGCCCTGGCAAGCAATCTGGATAAGATGGCCGTGTACCCGACCACCCTCGGCATCCCGGCCCTGCGTGAAGCCATCGCCGCGTGGTGCGAACGTCGTTTCAACGTCCCGCACGGCTGGCTCGACCCGGCGCGCAATGTGCTGCCGGTCAACGGCACTCGTGAAGCGCTGTTCGCCTTCACCCAGACCGTGGTCAACCGTGGCGACGACGCACTGGTGGTCAGCCCGAACCCGTTCTATCAAATCTACGAAGGCGCCGCGTTCCTCGCCGGGGCCAAGCCGCATTACCTGCCGTGCCTGGACGAAAACGGTTTCAACCCGAATTTCGATGCGGTTTCGCCAGACATCTGGAAACGCTGCCAAATCCTGTTCCTGTGCTCGCCAGGCAACCCGACCGGCGCACTGATCCCGGTTGAAACCCTGAAGAAGCTGATTGCCCTGGCCGACGAATACGACTTCGTGATCGCCGCCGATGAGTGCTACAGCGAACTGTACTTCGACGAACAAACCCCGCCGGCCGGCTTGCTCAGCGCCTGCGTGGAACTGGGCCGCAAGGACTTCAAGCGTTGCGTGGTGTTCCACAGCCTGTCCAAGCGTTCCAACCTGCCGGGCCTGCGCTCAGGCTTCGTGGCCGGTGATGCGGACATTCTCAAAGGCTTCCTGCTGTACCGCACCTACCACGGCTGCGCGATGCCGGTTCAGACCCAACTGGCCAGCGTCGCCGCCTGGAATGACGAAGTGCATGTGCGGGCCAACCGGGCGCTTTATCGCGAGAAATACGATGCGGTACTGGAAATCCTCAGCCCGGTGATGGATGTGCAGCGCCCGGACGGTGGTTTTTACTTGTGGCCCAGCGTTGACGGTGATGACGAAGCGTTTTGCCGCGACCTGTTTGTCGAAGAGCATGTGACTGTGGTGCCGGGGTCTTATCTGTCCCGTGACGTCGACGGTGCTAATCCGGGCGCTGGTCGTGTACGCATGGCTTTAGTCGCGCCGTTGGCCGAATGCATAGAAGCCGCAGAGCGAATTCGCGCGTTCATTACCCGCAACAAGTAGTCTCCCGCCCGCACTGTGCAACGCAGTGCGGGCGCACTTTTATAACCGGTAACACTTCCCCCGAAATTAAAGCTCACCGAACTGCAGAGTCCCCCTTACTCTCATGCAGCGCATTAGCGTGCGTATACACGCAACTCACTTCAAGGAAGAAGTAGCCAATGAACAGTATTGAAGACTGCACCCTTATCCAATGGCCCGACGATCAACAATCCTACGAAGCCGCCATCAAAGAGAACCCTGAGAATGCCGGCACCGGCACCGGCGGTGGCACTCGTCGCAAGCGCTCTCTGATCAATTATTCAAAGTTGTGGGCAAATGGACGCACACTCAAGATCGCGTTTATCGACGACCCCGACGATGAACACAAACAGAAGACCATCAAAGCAGCGCGCCAATGGCTGCCCCATATCAATCTGAGCTTCGATTTCGTTGAGGGGCTCGAAGGTGATATCCGAATCGCAACCAAAAACAATGACAACAGTTCAATGCTGGGCACTGACGCGCTATTGATTCATCCAGACTGGCCCACCATGAACCTGGGGGTCAAACCTGAACATGAAGATTTCGAAGTGATCGTGACTCATGAGTTCGGACATGCATTAGGCGCGATGCACGAACATCAACACCCCAAGGCTAATATCCCCTGGGACAAACCGAAAGTGCATGAGTTCTACCAGAATAGAGAGATGAATCCACTTACCAAAGAGCAAGTCGACAGGAATCTCTTCGAGCCCTTCAATACAATCGAAGCGATTTATACGCCTTACGACAGGAAGTCCATCATGCACCACCCGGTGGCTAACACGCTGACAGTGGGCGATTGGGAAATCCCTATCAACCGAAAGATCAGTAAAAAAGACAAACGCCTTATGAAACTTCTGTACCCGAAGCGCTAATACGTCATTAACAACAGATCACCACCCAAAGAGTTCTTAATGTTCCGCATTGCGCAATGCAACGTGGAACCCTCTATTTTAAATAGCGTGGAGTGGGCTTGCTCGCGAAGGCGGACTGACATTCACCCCATGATGTCGTCTGAGCCGCTTTCGCGGGCTAGCCCTCCCACAGGTTTTTGTGATGGCTTACCGACCACGGCCGACGCGAAACCGTCCGGTCATGGCATAATCCGTCACCTTTTATTTCCAGCACCTGCAAAGGGGGCAATTCCTTGACCGTTTCAAGCAAAACGTTGCACCTTTTCGGCATCAAAGCCTGCGACACCATGAAAAAGGCGCGCACCTGGCTCGATGAACACGCTGTCAGCTATGACTTTCATGATTACAAGACGGTCGGAATCGATCGTGAACACCTGACCCAATGGTGCGATGAGCACGGCTGGCAAGTGGTGTTGAACCGTGCAGGCACGACCTTTCGCAAGCTCGACGACGAACGCAAAGCCGATCTCGACCAGCCGAAAGCCATCGAACTGATGCTCGCACAACCCTCGATGATCAAGCGCCCGGTGCTTGATCTCGGTGACCGAACCCTGATTGGCTTCAAGCCAGATATCTACGCGGCAGCGCTCAAGTAAGCAGCCCGTTCCATTTTGTTAGAGGTATCAACATGTCTACTACCCTGTTCAGCCTGGCCTTTGGTGTCGGCACTCAAAACCGTCAAGGCGCATGGCTGGAAGTGTTTTACGCGCAGCCACTGCTCAACCCTTCGGCCGAACTGGTCGCTGCCATCGCGCCAGTTCTGGGCTACACCGAAGGCAATCAGGCCATCGCCTTCACCACCGCTCAGGCGTCGCAACTGGCTGAAGCCCTGAAAAGCGTCGACGCTGCCCAGGCTGCCTTGCTGACCCGTCTGGCCGAGAGCCACAAGCCGCTGGTCGCGACCATTCTGGCTGAAGACGCTCAGTTGACCTCCACCCCTGAGGCCTACCTCAAGCTGCACCTGCTGTCCCATCGTCTGGTCAAGCCGCATGGCCTGAACCTGGCGGGCGTGTTCCCTCTGCTGCCGAACGTGGCATGGACCAGCCAGGGCGCAATCGACCTGGCCGAACTGGCCGAGCATCAACTGGAAGCCCGTCTGCGTGGCGAGCTGCTGGAAGTGTTCTCGGTGGACAAGTTCCCGAAAATGACCGACTACGTGGTTCCGGCCGGCGTGCGTATCGCTGACGCGGCACGTATTCGTCTGGGCGCCTACGTGGGCGAAGGCACCACCGTGATGCACGAAGGTTTTGTTAACTTCAACGCTGGCACTGAAGGCCCGGGCATGATCGAAGGCCGCGTTTCCGCTGGCGTATTCGTCGGCAAGGGTTCGGACCTGGGCGGCGGTTGCTCGACCATGGGCACCCTGTCGGGCGGCGGCAACATCGTGATCAAGGTCGGCGAAGGCTGCCTGATCGGCGCGAACGCCGGTATCGGCATTCCGTTGGGCGATCGCAACACCGTTGAGTCGGGCCTGTACGTGACCGCTGGTACCAAAGTGGCGCTGCTGGACGAAAACAACAAACTGGTCAAAGTCGTGAAGGCGCGTGAACTGGCCGGTCAACCTGACCTGTTGTTCCGTCGCAATTCGGAAACCGGTGCAGTGGAATGCAAAACCCACAAATCGGCGATCGAACTGAACGAAGCGCTGCACGCTCACAACTAAGCAGAGCGTCAAACGATCACCTGTAGGAACGCCGCATCGCTCGTTCCTACAGGTCAGGCGTACACCCGCCCATGTCACCAGGGCCCAATAGCATGATGATTCCCTCTCCCTGGCGCGCCGATTTTCCGGCCATCGCCGCATTGCAACGGCAAGACCAGACCTATCTGGACAACGCCGCCACCACGCAAAAACCTCAAGCCCTGCTGGATGCCCTGGCGCATTACTACGCCAACGGCGCGGCCAACGTGCATCGGGCGCAACACCTGCCCGGCGCCCACGCCACCCAAGCGTTCGAGGCCAGCCGCAGCAAAGTCGCCCATTGGCTCAATGCCGGCGATTGCGGGCAGATCATCTTTACCCATGGCGCAACCTCTGCGCTGAACCTACTGGCTTATGGCCTGGAACATCTTTTCAATCCGGGCGATGAAGTTGTCATCAGCGCCCTGGAGCATCACGCCAATCTGTTGCCGTGGCAGCAACTGGCCCACCGTCGCGACCTGAAGCTGGTGATCCTGCCACTGGACGCCGACGGTTTGATCGACCTAGATGCCGCCGCGCAGTTGATCGGTCCGCGAACCCGTTTGCTGGCGGTCAGTCAGCTGTCCAACGTGCTCGGCGCCTGGCAGCCGTTGCCCGCCCTCTTGACGATGGCCAAGGCGCATAACGCGCTGACCGTGGTCGATGGCGCCCAAGGCGTGGTTCACGGCCGGCATGACGTGCAAGCGCTGGGCTGCGACTTCTATGTGTTTTCCAGCCACAAGCTCTACGGCCCCGATGGGCTGGGCGTGCTGTTCGGTCGCAATGAAGCGCTTGAGCAACTGCGCCACTGGCAATTCGGCGGCGAAATGGTGCTGGATGCGGATTACCACAGCGCAAGGTTCCGCCCGGCGCCACTGGGTTTTGAGGCGGGTACGCCGCCGATTGCCGGTGTGATTGGTTTGGGGGCGACGCTGGATTATCTTGCGGGGCTTGATCAGGACGCGGTTTGCGCCCATGAAGCAGCGCTGCATGACTATTTGCTCAAAGGCCTTGAAGCGCGCAACGGCATTCGGTTGCTGGGCAAGCCGCAACTGGCGCTGGCCAGTTTTGTCGTCGAGGGTGTGCATAACTCTGATTTGGCGCATTTGCTGACCGAACAGGGGATCGCGGTGCGCGCCGGTCATCACTGTGCCATGCCGTTGCTCAAGCATTTTGAGCTGGCCGGGGCGATTCGGGTGTCATTGGCGCTGTACAACGACTCCGAAGACCTGGAGCGGTTCTTTGAAGCGCTGGATCAGGCGCTGGAGTTGTTGCGATGAACTTGCCTGCCGATGCGGTTGCGGCGCTGGAGGTTTTTCAGAGGGCTGCCGGTTGGGAACAACGGGCGCGACTGTTGATGCAGTGGGGCGACCGCCTGCCTGGGTTGAGCGATGTGGATAAGGTCGATGCCAACCGCGTGCATGGTTGCGAAAGTCAGGTGTGGCTAGTGGGCGCGCTGGACGACGGTCACTGGCAGTTTGCCGCGAGCAGCGATGCGCGGTTGATTCGCGGGCTGGTGGCGTTGCTGCTGGCGCGGGTTAACGGGTTGTCGGCTGTAGAGTTGCAGCAGGTGGATTTGCCGGAGTGGTTTAATCAGTTGGGCTTGGCGCGGCAATTGTCACCATCGCGCAGCAATGGCTTGAATGCCGTGCTTCAGCGAATGCGGAGCCTGAGCGACGTGTAGGAGCTGCCGAAGGCTGCGATCTTTTGATCTTCGGCGCCAGTGGTCACGCTAAAGATCAAAAGATCGCAGCCTTCGGCAGCTCCTACACGGGTTTACGTTTCAGCTTGAGATTTGATGCGATCCGCGGGGCGCCGCACACCGGCAACAATCTTATCCACAGCCTTGGTCGCCGCGACCATGCCAAACGTCGCCGTCACCATCATCACCGCACCAAACCCTCCGGCGCAGTCGAGCTTCACACCCTCACCGACAAAACTCTTCTGCAAGCAAATGCTGCCATCCGGTTTCGGGTAGCGCAGTTGTTCGGTGGAAAACACGCACGGCACGCTGTAATGGCGGGTCACGGTACGTGAGAAGTTGTAATCCCGGCGCAAGGTTGAGCGCACTTTCGAAGCCAACGGATCATTGAAGGTCCGGTTCAAATCGCACACCTGAATCAACGTCGGATCAATCTGCCCGCCCGCACCGCCGGTAGTGATGATCTGAATCTTGCGGCGCTTGCACCAGGCAATCAGCGCCGCCTTGGCATTCACACTGTCGATGCAATCAATGACGCAGTCGATGTTCGGCGTGATGTATTCGGCCATGGTCTCGCGGGTGACGAAGTCCGCCACCGCGTGCACGGTGCAGTCCGGGTTGATCCCGCGAAGGCGCTCGGCCATCACGTCAACCTTGGGTTTGCCGACGGTGCTGTCCAGCGCGTGCAACTGACGGTTGGCGTTGCTGACGCAGACGTCATCCAGGTCGAACAGCGAAATCTCGCCCACGCCACAACGGGCGACGGCTTCCGCCGCCCAGGAACCGACGCCACCCACGCCGACGATCGCCACGTGGGCCGCGCGCAAACGCTCCAGGCCGTCGATGCCATACAAACGGGCGATGCCTGCAAACCGCGGATCTTCTGTACTCATGACCATTACCCCAAAAACCGGCGCGCATTATAGGGCCGTCAGCGGCCAAGAGCATCTTTGGGCTATGAACGGGCGTCTTGACCGCTGTAATCAGGCTACACAGAACCAAGATTTAACCTACAAGGTCCAACGAAAGAACTTAAACCGAGTTGGATTGCCCAACGTCCGGCATTTCCCTGTCCGCTGTACGGTCAGTGAACGCCCGGTGTAGGATGCGCGCCCCCAGCCTCTTGGCAATCGGCCGCCGACCGTTCCTTCGTTCCACAGCCTCCGGAACCCGAAAAAGCTATGTCATCGCGTAAATTTGGACTCAACCTGGTCGTGGTGCTCGCCATCGCCGCCTTGTTTACCGGCTTCTGGGCGCTGATCAATCGCCCGGTCACCGCCCCCAACTGGCCTGAACAGATCTCCGGCTTTTCGTACTCGCCGTTCCAGCAAGGGCAGTACCCGCAAAAAGAGCAATATCCGACCGACGATGAAATGCGTCGCGATCTGGAGATCATGAGCAAGCTGACGGACAACATCCGTACTTACTCGGTCGATGGCAGCCTGGGTGATATCCCCAAGCTCGCCGAAGAATTCGGTTTGCGCGTGACGCTGGGTATCTGGATCAGCCCGGATCTGGCGCGCAACGAGCGTGAAATCCTGCGCGCCATTGACCTGGCCAATACCTCCCGCAGCGTGGTTCGCGTCGTGGTCGGTAACGAGGCGATCTTCCGTAAGGAAATTACTGCCGCGGAACTGAGCGTGATCCTTGATCGCGTCCGCGCGGCAGTGAAAGTACCGGTGACGACCTCCGAGCAATGGCACGTCTGGGAAGAAAACCCGAGCCTGGCCAAGCACGTCGACCTGATCGCCGCCCACGTCCTGCCTTACTGGGAACATGTTCCGATGGAGCAGTCCGGGCAGTTCGTACTCGACCGCGCCCGTGACCTGAAAAAGATGTTCCCGAAAAAACCGCTGCTGCTGTCGGAAGTCGGCTGGCCGAGCAACGGCCGTATGCGCGGTGGTGCCGACGCGTCGCCGGCAGACCAGGCGATTTATCTGCGGACCTTGGTCAACAAGCTCAATCGCCAGGGCTTCAACTACTTCGTGATCGAAGCCTTCGACCAGCCGTGGAAGGCCACTGACGAAGGTTCGGTGGGCGCGTATTGGGGCGTGTTCAACGCCGCGCGCCAGCAGAAATTCAACTTCGAAGGCCCGGTGGTCGCGATCCCGCAATGGCGCGTGCTGGCAATCGGCTCGGCGGTGCTGGCGTTGCTGTCCCTGACCTTGCTGATGATCGACGGCTCGGCCCTGCGCCAACGTGGCCGCACCTTCCTGACCTTTATCGCGTTCCTGTGCGGTTCGGTGTTGGTGTGGATCGGTTACGACTACAGCCAGCAATACAGCACCTGGTTCAGCCTGACAGTAGGATTCCTGCTCGCGCTCGGCGCACTTGGGGTCTTTATTGTTTTGCTGACCGAGGCGCATGAACTGGCCGAAGCGGTCTGGACCCACAAACGCCGGCGTGAATTCCTGCCGGTGGTCGGCGATTCGGACTACCGACCGAAAGTCTCGATTCACGTGCCTTGCTACAACGAGCCACCGGAGATGGTCAAACAGACCCTCAACGCCCTGGCCAACCTCGACTATCCGGACTTCGAAGTCCTGATCATCGACAACAACACCAAGGACCCGGCGGTCTGGGAGCCGGTGCGCGATTATTGCGAAACCCTCGGCCCGCGCTTCAAGTTCTTCCACGTCGCGCCATTGGCCGGCTTCAAGGGTGGCGCGCTGAATTACCTGATTCCGCACACCGCCAAGGATGCCGAAGTGATTGCGGTGATCGACTCGGACTACTGCGTCGACCCGAACTGGCTCAAGCACATGGTGCCGCACTTCGCCGACCCGAAAATCGCCGTGGTGCAATCGCCACAGGATTACCGCGACCAGAACGAAAGCACCTTCAAGAAGCTCTGCTACGCCGAATACAAAGGTTTCTTCCACATCGGCATGGTCACCCGTAACGACCGTGACGCGATCATTCAGCACGGCACCATGACCATGACCCGGCGCTCGGTGCTCGAGGAACTGGGCTGGGCTGACTGGTGCATCTGTGAAGACGCCGAGTTGGGTTTGCGCGTGTTCGAGAAAGGCTTGTCAGCGGCGTATTACCACACCAGCTACGGCAAAGGCCTGATGCCCGATACCTTTATCGACTTCAAGAAACAGCGTTTCCGCTGGGCTTACGGAGCGATTCAGATTATCAAGCGTCACACCGCCAGCCTGTTGCGCGGCAAGGACACCGAGCTGACCCGTGGCCAGCGTTACCACTTCCTCGCGGGCTGGTTGCCGTGGGTGGCGGATGGCATGAACATCTTCTTCACCGTCGGCGCCCTGTTGTGGTCGGCGGCGATGATCATCGTGCCGCAGCGGGTCGATCCACCGTTGTTGATTTTCGCGATCCCGCCATTGGCGCTGTTCGTGTTCAAGGTGGGCAAGATCATCTTCCTCTACCGCCGTGCGGTGGGGGTCAACCTGAAGGATGCGTTCTGCGCGGCACTGGCAGGGTTGGCGTTGTCGCACACCATCGCCAAAGCGGTGCTGTACGGTTTCTTCACCAGTAGCATTCCGTTCTTCCGCACCCCGAAAAACGCCGATAACCACGGCTTCTGGGTGGCGATTTCGGAAGCTCGCGAAGAAATGTTCATCATGTTGCTGTTATGGAGCGCGGCGCTGGGGATTTTCCTGGTGAACGGCCTGCCGAGCAACGACATGCGCTTCTGGGTGACGATGTTGCTCGTGCAATCATTGCCTTACCTGGCGGCGCTGATCATGGCGTTCTTGTCTTCGCTGCCGAAACCGGTGGTCGAGGGCGAGACGGCTCCGGCGGTCTAAATCGTTCCAGATGTACTAAACGGCGGCCAATGGCCGCCGTTTTGCTTTAAGATAACCGCCATTTTGCAGGGCTTGGCAGAATACGGTTTGCCGATCAAACCCAACCTTGTGGGAGCGAGCCTGCTCGCGAATGCGGTGTAACAATCAACGTTTATGTTGACTGACACACCGCATTCGCGAGCAGGCTCGCTCCCACATTAGCCCATGCCCAACTTTAAGCTTCCGGAGTTCCCCATGACGGCCCACGCCGACCTTTCGCCGACCCTTCAACTCGCCATCGACCTGATCCGCCGTCCGTCCGTGACGCCGGTCGACGCCGATTGCCAGAAGCAGATGATGCAGCGCCTGGGCGATGCCGGTTTCGCGCTGGAACCGATGCGCATCGAAGATGTGGATAACTTCTGGGCGACCCACGGCAAACACGACGGCCCGGTGCTGTGCTTTGCCGGTCACACCGACGTGGTGCCGACCGGCCCGGTGACCGCCTGGCAAATCGACCCGTTCAACGCAGTTATCGACGAACACGGCATGCTCTGCGGCCGGGGCGCGGCGGATATGAAGGGCAGCCTCGCTTCCATGACCGTGGCGGCCGAGCGTTTTGTCACCGACTATCCGGATCACAAGGGCAAGGTCGCTTTCCTGATCACCAGCGACGAAGAAGGCCCGGCGCACCACGGCACCAAAGCGGTGATCGAACGCCTTGTCGCCCGTAAGGAGCGTCTGGACTGGTGCATCGTCGGCGAACCGTCGAGCACCACTCTGGTGGGCGATGTGGTCAAGAACGGCCGTCGCGGTTCCCTCGGCGCCAAGCTGACCGTGCGCGGTGTACAGGGCCATGTGGCCTATCCGCACCTGGCGAAAAACCCGATCCACCTCGCCGCCCCGGCACTGGCCGAACTGGCCGCCGAGCATTGGGACCACGGCAACGATTTCTTCCCGCCGACCAGCTTCCAGATCTCCAACGTGAACTCCGGCACTGGCGCGACCAACGTGATCCCGGGTGATCTGGTGGCGGTGTTCAACTTCCGCTTTTCCACTGAGTCCACCGTCGAAGGCCTGCAAAAGCGCGTCGCTGACATCCTCGACAAGCATGGCCTGGACTGGCACATCGACTGGGCGCTGTCCGGTCTGCCGTTCCTCACCGAGCCGGGTGCGTTGCTGGATGCCGTCGCGTCGAGCATCAAGGACGTGACCGGTCGCGAGACCAAAGCCTCCACCAGCGGTGGCACCTCCGACGGGCGCTTCATTGCGACCATGGGTACGCAGGTGGTTGAACTGGGCCCGGTCAACGCGACGATCCACCAGGTCAACGAGCGCGTGCTGGCTGCCGACCTCGATGTGCTGACCGAAATTTACTACCAGACCCTGATCAAGTTGCTCGCCTGATGCTCGCCTGCCCGATCTGCAGTGAACCGCTGAACGCGGTGGACAACGGCGTGGCCTGCCCCGCCGGGCATCGTTTCGACCGTGCGCGTCAGGGTTACCTGAACCTGTTGCCGGTGCAGCACAAGAACAGCCGCGAGCCTGGGGATAACCTGGCGATGGTCGAAGCCCGGCGCGATTTTTTGAACGCCGGCCATTACGCGCCGGTGGCCAAGCGTCTGGCCGAACTGGCGGCGCAATACGCGCCACAGCGCTGGCTGGACATCGGTTGTGGCGAGGGTTACTACACCGCGCAAATCGCCGAGGCCTTGCCGAACGCCGACGGTTACGCGCTGGATATTTCCCGGGAAGCCGTCAAACGCGCCTGCAAACGTAACCCGCAGTTGACCTGGTTGATCGCCAGCATGGCGCGGGTGCCGTTGGCCTCCGGCAGCTGCCAGTTTCTCGCCAGCGTCTTCAGCCCGCTGGACTGGGAGGAAGCCAAGCGCCTGCTCAGCCCCGGCGGTGGTTTGATGAAAGTCGGGCCGACCAGCGGCCATCTGATGGAATTGCGTGAGCGGCTTTACGACGAAGTGCGTGAATACACCGACGACAAGCATCTGGCCCTGGTGCCGGAAGGCATGACGCTGCAACACAGTGAAACCCTGGAATTTAAACTGACGCTGGAAAAGGGTCAGGACCGTGCGAACCTGTTGGCCATGACCCCTCACGGCTGGCGCGCCAGTGCTGAACGCCGAGCGGCAGTCATCGAACAGGTCGAGCCGTTCGAGGTCACTGTTTCAATGCGCTACGATTACTTCGTACTTCAATAAACTATAAATTTTTGGTCTTGAGCAACGGCTTGAGGCCGGCTAAATCCGCGAATGGATTTTTCAGACCCGCAGTGAGGACATCCATGCGCCAACCCGATATCGAGATTTACCTGAAAGACGCCGACGTCGACTACAAGGCCGTCGCGGCCTGGCTCGGCACTGCTTTGGGCCCATGCACCGACTGGGTTCAGAAAGGCCAGACCTATAAGTGCAAGGCCGGCAACGTGTCGGTCACCTGGTTGCCAAAAGCCGTGGGCAAATGGAACAGCCTGTTCCTGGACAGCGACCAGACCCCGTGGGAAGACGACATCGCCTGCGCCCGCGCAGCCTTTGCCGCATTGAACGTCGAAGTGCGTTGCGCACCGGGTAGCTGGGTCGAGGAAGAAGGTGAAGAGACAGCGGATCGCTGGATGCGCATCAGCGCCGATGGCGAAGAAGAAATCACCTGGAAAACGGCTTAAAGCCTGTTTTGTGTCGCTCACAAAACCGGTGGGCGACACCGATCAAATGTGGGAGCGAGCCTGCTCGCGAATGCGGTGAGTCATTCAACGTTGATGTCGACTGATACACCGCATTCGCGAGCAGGCTCGCTCCCACAGTAGTTTCGTGTGATCTGAAGGGTGTTGTTTACAAACCCACCACATCCTCAGCCTGCAAACCCTTCTCGCCGGTCACCACGCCGTATTCAACCTGCTGGCCTTCAGCCAACGAGCGATGCCCTTCGCCGCGAATCGCGCGGTAATGCACGAACACGTCCACCCCGTCCTCGCGCTGAATGAAGCCGTAGCCCTTGGCGTCGTTGAACCACTTCACATTGCCGGTTTCGCGCGTAGCCATGTCAGTACCCCCTTGTTTTTATTTTGAACGGCCGAGTATATGACAGCCGCCAAAACTCTCAACTCACTTTACTTAGCCGCTTTTTTGCCGATTTTCGGCGAATACGGCACACTACCGGCCACCCGAGCAAACGCTCGGTTTTATTCACTCATGCAGATCCCGAATGACCCGCTCCCCGTTCCGCCGTCTTGTGTTTGGCACCCTGCGCCGACTGTTGTACCTCTGGGTTCGTTCGGAGACGATCAATCAGTCGTCGTTCACCCTCAACCTCGACCGCAGCCGTCCGGTGTTCTACGTCCTGCAAAACCCTTCGCTGACCGACCTGGCCGTGGTCGATACCGAGTGCAGCAAGGCGGGCCTGCCGCGCCCGGTGTTGCCAGTATCGGTAGGTACGCTGGAGGAACCCGCGGCGTTCTTTTACCTGACGCCAGAGCCCGATTGGCTCGGCCGTCAGGATAAGCGTGGTGCACCGCCGACCTTGACTCGCCTGGTCAGCGCCCTGAGCCAGAACGCCGTCGAAGACGCGCAGATCATTCCGGTCAGCGTGTTCTGGGGTCAGTCGCCAGACAGCGAATCGAGCCCGTGGAAGTTGCTGTTCGCCGACAGCTGGGCGGTCACCGGGCGTCTGCGTCGGTTGCTGAGCATTATTGTGCTGGGGCGCAAAACCCGGGTGCAGTTCTCCGCGCCGATCCATTTGCGCGAACTGATCGACCACAACAAGGGCCACGAACGCACCGTGCGCATGGCCCAGCGGATTCTGCGGGTGCACTTCCGCAACCTGAAAGCGGCGGTGATCGGCCCGGACATTTCCCACCGCCGCAACCTGGTCAAAGGCTTGCTGAATCAACCACTGGTCAAGCAAGCGATCCTCGACGAAGCCGAGCGTGAAAACATCTCCCCGGAGAAAGCCAAGGCCCAAGCCCTGCGCTATGGCAACGAGATCGCCTCCGACTACACCTACACCGCCATTCGTTTTCTGGAAGTAGTGCTGAGCTGGTTCTGGAACAAGATCTACGACGGGATCAAGGTCAACCACATCGAAGGCGTGCAGAAAGTCGCGCAAGGTCACGAAGTGATCTACGTGCCGTGCCATCGCAGCCACATCGACTACCTGCTGCTGTCCTACTTGCTGTTCCGCAACGGCCTGACCCCACCGCACATCGCCGCCGGGATCAACCTCAACATGCCGGTGATCGGCAGCCTGCTGAGGCGTGGCGGTGCGTTCTTCATGCGCCGCACCTTCAAGGGCAACCCGCTCTACACCTCAGTGTTCAACGAATACCTGCACACTCTGTTTACCAAAGGCTTCCCGGTGGAGTACTTCGTCGAGGGCGGCCGTTCGCGCACCGGGCGCATGCTGCAACCAAAAACCGGGATGCTGGCGATCACCCTGCGCAGCTTCTTGCGTTCATCGCGCATGCCGATCGTGTTCATCCCGGTCTACATCGGCTACGAGCGTGTGCTGGAAGGCCGGACCTACCTCGGCGAACTGCGTGGCGCGAGCAAGAAGAAAGAATCGATCTTCGACATCTTCAAAGTCATCGGCGCGCTCAAGCAGCGTTTCGGTCAGGTGGCGGTGAACTTCGGCGAACCGATCAAATTGGCGGAATTCCTCGACAGCGAACAACCGGACTGGCGCCAGCAGGAACTCGGTCCGCAGTTCAAACCGGCCTGGCTCAACGAAACCACAAACCGCCTCGGCGAGAAAGTCGCGCAGCATCTGAACGAAGCGGCGGCGATCAACCCGGTCAACCTTGTGGCCCTGGCGTTGCTGTCCACCAGCCGACTGGCCCTGGACGATCGTGCGATGGCACGGGTGCTCGATCTGTACCTGGCGCTGTTGCGCAAGGTGCCGTATTCGCCGCACACCACGTTGCCGGAAGGTGACGGCCGCGCGCTGATCGAGCATGTGAAGGACATGGACCTGCTGTCCGAGCAGAGCGATGCCCTGGGCAAGATTCTGTATCTGGACGAGCAGAACGCCGTCCTGATGACCTACTACCGCAACAACGTTTTGCACATCTTCGCCTTGCCGGCGTTGCTGGCGAGCTTCTTCCAGAGCGCCTCGCGCATGAGCCGCGAACAGATCCTGCGCTACACCCGCGCGCTCTATCCGTACTTGCAATCGGAGTTGTTTATTCGCTGGTCGCTGGACGAGCTGGATGCGGTGATTGATCAATGGCTCGAAGCCTTCGTCGAGCAAGGTCTGCTGCGTTTCGAGAACGACGTCTACCTGCGTCCGGCACCGAGCTCGCGGCATTTCGTCCTGCTGACCCTGCTGTCGAAAAGCATCGCCCAGACCTTGCAGCGCTTTTACATGACGGTCTCGCTGCTGCTCAACAGCGGTCAGAACAGCATCAGCGCCGAAGAGCTGGAAGACTTGTGCACGGTCATGGCCCAGCGCCTGTCGATCCTCCATGGCCTCAACGCCCCGGAGTTCTTCGACAAGAGCCTGTTTCGCCACTTCATCCAGACGATGCTGGATCTGGATGTGCTCAAGCGAGACGAGGCCGGCAAGCTGAGCTATCACGAACTGCTCGGCGAACTGGCCGAAGGCGCGGCCAAGCGGGTGTTGCCAGCGGAGATTCGCTTGTCGATCCGTCAGGTCGCGTTGCATCGCAGTGAAGATGCGGCGGATCAGGTCGCCACACAGCCCGAGGCCTGATGAAATCCCTGTGGGAGCGAGCCTGCTCGCGAATGCGGTTTAACATTCAACATTTCAGTTGTCTGGCACACCGCTTTCGCGAGCAGGCTCATTCCCACATTAATTGGAGATCTGCGATGAAAAAACTCTCTTTATTGGCCATGACCACCCTGCTGGGCGCCTGTCAGTCGATGCAACCCGCCGCTAAAACCGCCCTCGATGGCGAAGTGTTCTACCTGCAACGCATTGCCCTGCCACCGAGTGCCACCTTAAGCGTCAGCTTGCAGGACGTGTCCCTGGCCGATGCGCCCGCCGTGGTCCTTGGCGAACAGAAAGGCCCGGTCAAAGGCCAGGTGCCGTTGCCGTTTCATCTGAGTTACGATCCAACGCAGGTCAAACCGGGCCATCGTTATTCGGTCAGCGCACGGATCGAAGTGAATGGCGAACTGATGTTCATCACCACCGAACATCACGCCGTGCAGCTGGATGGCAGCGATCCGCAGCCACTGAAAATCCGCGTCGACGCCGTCCGCTAATCTCTACTTTTTTTGAACAAGGAAGCTGCCATGCTCCGCCCTACCCTTCGCTTCGCCGGCCTGTGCGCAGGCTTGATGATCTCCGCCAGCGCCCTGGCGCTGTCGCTCAACGACCTGTCACAAAAAGACGCCACCGGCGGCCTGAAAGATGCCCTGACCCAAGGCGCGCAGCTGGCCGTGAAACAACTGGGCACGCCGGGCGGCTTCAGCAACAACCCGGACGTGAAAATCGAGCTGCCGGGCAAACTGGGCAAAGTCGCCAGCAAAATGAAACAGTTCGGCATGGGCGACCAGGTCGATCAGCTGGAAACCAGCATGAACAAAGCGGCTGAAACCGCCGTGACCCAAGCCCAGCCGATCCTGGTGGACGCGGTGAAGAAGATGAGCGTGGAAGATGCCAAGGGCATTCTCAGCGGCGGCAAGGACTCGGCCACTCAATACCTGAACAAAACCAGCCGCGAACAGATCCGCGTGAAGTTCCTGCCAATCGTCAAGCAAGCCACCGACCAGGTCGGCCTGGCCCAGCAATACAACTCGTTCGCCGGGCAAGCTGCGACGCTGGGTGTGGTGGATGCGAAGAGCGCCAACATCGAAAGCTACGTGACCGAGCAGGCGTTGAACGGTCTGTTCGAGATGATTGGTAAACAGGAAGAAACCATTCGCCAGAATCCTGCGGCGGCAGCGACGAGTTTGGCGAAGAAGGTGTTTGGAACGCTGTAGTTTTTGAGTGACTGAAACCCACAAAAAGCCCGCTGACCTTTACAGGTTCAGCGGGCTTTTTCGTTTGCCTGTTTTTCGCAGGGTTGAGCCAAATAGTGGTCCAGGATTACTTGACCAGATCAGCTTGCTCGCGAAAGTGGGGTATCAGGTGACTTCAATGCTGAATGTTAAACAGCCTTCGCGAGCAAGCCCGCTCCTACATTGAAACGGTGCACATCAGCAAAAATTGGTTGGCCGTCAGGCCGCCATCGCGAGCAGGCTCGCTCCCACAGTGGGATGGTGTGCATCTGCAAAAGATAGGTCCGCCGCCAGGCCGCCATCGCGAGCAGGCTCGCTCCCACAGGGGGATGGTGTGCATCTGCAAAAGATAGGTCGGCCGTCAGGCCGCCATCGCGAGCAGGCTCGCTCCCACAGTGGGATGGTGTGCATCTGCAAAAGATAGGTCGGCCGTCAGGCCGCCATCGCGAGCAGGCTCGCTCCCACAGGGGGATGGTGTGCATCTGCAAAAGATAGGTCGGCCGTCAGGCCGCCATCGCGAGCAGGCTCGCTCCCATAGGGGGATGGTGTGCATCTGCAAAAGATAGGTCGGCTGTCAGGCCGCCATCGCGAGCAGGCTCGCTCCCACAGTGGGATGGTGTGCATCTGCAAAAGATAGGTCGGCCGTCAGGCCGCCATCGCGAGCAGGCTCGCTCCCACAGTGGGATGGTGTGCATCTGCAAAAGATAGGTCGGCTGTCAGGCCGCCATCGCGAGCAGGCTCGCTCCCACAGGGGGATGGTGTGCATCTGCAAAAGATAGGTTGGCCGTCAGGCCGCCATCGCGAGCAGGCTCGCTCCCACAGTGGGATGGTGTGCATCTGCAAAAGATAGGTCGGCCGTCAGGCCGCCATCGCGAGCAGGCTCGCTCCCACAGTGGGATGGTGTGCATCTGCAAAAGATAGGTCGGCTGTCAGGCCGCCATCGCGAGCAGGCTCGCTCCCACAGTGGGATGGTGTGCATCTGCAAAAGATAGGTCCGCCGCCAGGCCGCCATCGCGAGCAGGCTCGCTCCCACAGGGGGATGGTGTGCATCTGCAAAAGATAGGTTGGCCGTCAGGCCGCCATCGCGAGCAGGCTCACTCCCACAGTGGGATGGTGTGCATCTGCAAAAGATAGGTCGGCTGTCAGGCCGCCATCGCGAGCAGGCTCGCTCCCACAGTGGGATGGTGTGCATCTGCAAAAGATAGGTCCGCCGCCAGGCCGCCATCGCGAGCAGGCTCGCTCCCACAGTGGGATGGTGTGCATCTGCAAAAGATAAGTTGGCCGTCAGGCCGCCATCGCGAGCAGGCTCGCTCCCACAGTGGGATGGTGTGCATCTGCAAAAGATAGGTTGGCCGTCAGGCCGCCATCGCGAGCAAGCCCGCTCCCACAATGGATCGGCATACAACCCCGCTTCTCACCACTCATCAGGCCGAGCGTTAGCTCGCCTGCAGCCCTTGATCTTGATCCACCCGCCCCTTCGGGAGGCTGAGTGGAGGCGTTCATCTGGGGGGAGGCGCGCAGCGCCGTTCGACGAAGTCGAACACATCGAGAGGAGGTCGAAGCGAAGCCGACCGGAGGCGATGCCCCCAGATGAATGCCGGAACGAAGGCACGCCGAGCCTAAGCGAGGGGCCGGACGCTCGGGGCGAGACCTTTGCTTCCTTTGGGGCGTTTGCCAAAGGGAGTCGCCGTAAGGGCGAAACCAATAGCGGCCGTTACCGCACAAACGGATATGTACACCAGCAACAAGAGCCTGGTCGGCCCGAAGGCCGCCAAGATCAAAAGATCAAACGGCCTCTTTCTTGACCCTGAACCACGCCGCATACAACGCCGGCAAAAACAGCAACGTCAACGCCGTCGCGACAATCAACCCGCCCATGATCGCCACCGCCATCGGCCCGAAAAACACGCTGCGCGACAGCGGAATCATCGCCAGCACCGCCGCGAGTGCAGTCAACACAATCGGCCGGAAGCGCCGCACCGTGGCTTCAATAATTGCCTGCCAAGGCTTAAGCCCCGAAGCAATGTCCTGCTCGATCTGGTCCACCAGAATCACCGAGTTACGCATGATCATCCCCGACAGCGCGATGGTCCCGAGCATGGCGACGAAACCGAACGGCTGACGGAACACCATCAGGAACAAGGTCACACCGATCAAACCCAAAGGCGCCGTCAGAAACACCATTACCGTGCGTGAGAAACTGCGCAGTTGCAGCATCAGTAACGTCAGCACCACCACGATGAAAAGCGGTACACCTGCCTTCACCGAGTTCTGCCCGCGAGCCGAGTCTTCCACAGTGCCGCCGACTTCCAGCAAGTAGCCGTCGGGTAGTTCGGCGCGAATCGGATCGAGGGTCGGCATGATCTGCTTCACCAGCGTTGCCGGTTGCTCCTTGCCGTAAATGTCGGCACGCACCGTCACGTTCGGCAAGCGGTTGCGGTGCCATATAATGCCTTCTTCGAAGCCGTATTCCAGGGTCGCAATCTGCGACAGTGCAACACTGCGGCCATTGTCGGTCGGCACCGCCAAGCTTGGCAGCAGCGACAGTTCGGTGCGTTCGTGCAATGTGCCGCGCAACAGAATCTCGATCAACTCGTTGTCTTCACGGTACTGGCTGACGCTGGAACCGGTCAGAGAGCTTTGCAGGAACTTCGACAGGTTTGCGGTGCTCACGCCAAGCGCCCGGGCGCGGTCCTGATCGACGTTCAGATAAACCACTTTGCTCGGTTCTTCCCAATCCAGATGAACGTTGACCACATGCGGGTTCTCGCGAACCTTGGCCGCGACTTTACGGGCCAGCGCGCGGACTTCCTCGATGTGCTCACCGGTGACCCGGAACTGCATCGGATAGCCAACCGGTGGCCCGTTCTCCAGACGTGTCACCCGCGCACGCAGGGCCGGGAATTGTTCCTTGAGGGCCTCGATCAGCCAGGTGCGCAGGACTTCGCGCTCCTCAATGGTTTTGGCCAGGACTACAAACTGCGCGAAGCTCGCTGCAGGAAGTTGTTGATCCAGCGGCAGGTAAAAACGCGGCGAACCGGTACCCACATAAGCGACATAGTTATCGATACCGGCGTGATCCTTGAGCAGTGCTTCGAGGCGTTTGACCTCATCGCGGGTGTTGCTCAACGAAGCGCCTTCCGCCAGTTTCAGATCGACCATCAATTCCAGACGACCCGATGCCGGGAAGAACTGTTGCGGCACGAAGCGAAACAGGATGACAGAACCGATAAACAACACGACCGTCAGGACAATGACCGTCTTGCGCCGCCTTACGCACCACTCCACCAAGCGTCTGACGCGCTGATAGAACGGAGTGCCATAAGGGTCGGGCTGGCCGTCGCCGGTGCCATGTTTGGCGGCATGAATCTTCGCCAGATCCGGCAGGAGTTTTTCCCCCAGATAAGGCACAAACACAACAGCAGCCACCCATGAGGCCAGCAACGCGATGGTCACCACCTGGAAGATCGAGCGCGTGTATTCACCCGTGCCCGATTGCGCAGTGGCAATCGGCAGGAAGCCGGCCGCGGTGATCAGCGTACCGGTGAGCATCGGGAATGCGGTGCTGGTCCAGGCGTAACTGGCGGCCTTGATCCGGTCGAAGCCCTGCTCCATTTTGATCGCCATCATTTCCACGGCGATGATCGCGTCGTCCACCAACAAACCCAGCGCCAGTACCAATGCCCCGAGGGAAATCTTGTGCAGGCCGATTCCCAGGTAATACATGCAGGCGAATGTCATCGCCAATACCAAAGGAATCGCCAGCGCTACCACCATGCCGGTGCGCACGCCGAGGGAGAAGAAACTCACCAGCAGGACGATTGCCAGCGCTTCCACCAGCACCTGAACAAATTCACCGACACTGCTTTTCACGGCGGCGGGCTGGTCAGAGACCTTGCGCAACTGCATACCGGCAGGGAGATTGTTCTGAATCCGGTCGAACTCGATTTCCAGCGCCTTGCCCAGCACCAGAATGTCACCACCGTCCTTCATGGCAACGGCCAGACCGATGGCGTTTTCCGCCATGAAGCGCATGCTCGGCGCCGGCGGATCGTTGAAACCACGGCGCACATCCGCCACATCGGCGATGCGAAACGTACGATCACCGACGCGGATCGGGAAATTCTTGATCTCTTCGACCGTCTGAAAATTCCCCGAGACGCGTAGCTGCAATCGCTCGCTGGAGGTCTCGAAGAACCCGGCGGTGGACACCGCATTCTGCTCTTCAAGGGCCTGCTGCACTGCCGACAAAGGTAGACCCAGGGTGGCGAGTTTGACGTTGGAGAGTTCGATCCAGATCTTCTCGTCCTGTAACCCGAGCAGATCGACCTTGCCCACATCCTTGACCCGTTGCAGCTGAATCTGCACGCGGTCGGCGTAGTCCTTGAGCACCGCGTAATCAAAACCTTCGCCTGTCAGGGCGTAGATATTGCCAAACGTTGTGCCGAACTCATCATTGAAGAATGGCCCCTGGATGCCCGGTGGCAGGGTCTGACGAATGTCGCTGATCTTCTTGCGAACCTGGTACCAGAGGTCCGGGATTTCCACCGAATGCATGGAATCGCGAGCGACGAACGTCACTTGGGATTCGCCCGGCCGGGAGAACGAAACGATGCGTTCGTACTCGCCGGTTTCCATCAGTTTCTTTTCAATACGCTCGGTAACCTGACGCGACACTTCCTGCGCCGTGGCCCCTGGCCAGTTGGTCCGAATCACCATGGCCTTGAAGGTGAACGGAGGGTCTTCACTTTGGCCGAGCTTGGTGTAGGACAGTGCGCCGACAATGGCCAGCAAAAGCATCAGGAACAGTACGATCTGGCGATTACGCAGCGCCCATTCGGAAAGATTGAAACCCATCGGGGATTACTCCTTGTCCGCCAGATTGACCACGCGATTGGAGCGATCCACCGGACGCACCTGCTGCCCTTCAAGCAGCACATGGACGCCAGCGGCCACCACCCAATCGCTGGCGTTCAGTCCTTCGAGTACCGGTACGGTTTTCTCGCCGAAGGCACCGACCCGGACCGGGGTTTTCTTCAAAGTGTTGTTGGCATTGACGACCCAGACGTAGGTCGCGCCGTTTTCCGCGGTCAGCGCGGAAAGCGGCACCGACAGCGGCACCACATCGGAGGTCTGAACGAACACCCGGGCACTCTGGCCGAGTTCAGCAGGAACCTTGCCGGCGGTGAAGGCGATGCGGGCGGCAAAGGTGCGCGATTTTGGATCGGCAGCGGGCGACAGCTCACGGATGCGCCCGGCGAAACGTTGGTCGGGTTGGGTCCAGAGTTCGACTGACACTGGCTGACCGACCTTGAAGCGGCCAAAGCTCTGCTCCGGCAAGCTGATCAACACTTCGCGCTCGCCATCGGTGGCGAGGGTAAATACAGTTTGCCCCGCCGCCACCACTTGCCCGACTTCAACCGCGCGTTTAGCCACCACGCCATCCTGCGGCGCACGCAGCACGGCGTAACTGGCCTGATTGGTCGATACGTTGAATTCGGCTTTGATTTGCTTGAGGCGTGCTTCACCGGATCGGTAAAGGTTTTCGGAATTGTCGTACTGCGAACGGCTGACCATCTGACGGTCCATCAGGGTCTTGTAGCGATCACGTTCGGCACGCACCAGGTTCAGGTTGGCCTCGGCAGCGGCGACCTGCGCACGGGTGGCTTCCAGTTGCAGGCGCACGTCCTGAGGATCGAGTTCCGCCAAAGGTTGGTCGGCCTTGACCCGCTGCCCCTCTTCGACCAGTCGTCGACTGACTTTACCGCCAATGCGAAACGCCAGTTCCGGCTCATACCGTGCGCGGACTTCACCGGGAAAACTTTCCATCGCCTGGGCCGAAGGCTCTGGCTGAACCACCATGGCCGGGCGAATGGTGACTGTAGGCGCCTCTTCGTGACCACACGCAGACAATAAAAACGCCAGGCTGACTGGCAACGCGAGGGGCAAGGCATAGCGGAACATGGTGAAGGACCTTTCGCTAATGGTGCTTTGAATAATTATACTGCGCAGTATGTTATTAATAGCAAACTCACCAGTCCAGTAATAAAAGCGCATATGCCTAACAATCTTTCAGTACCCAACGGCCCGGGCCGTCCCAAGGATCTGGCCAAACGCCAGGCGATCCTCGATGCGGCGAAAATTCTGTTTCTGAGCAAGGGTTATGCGAATACCAGCATGGACGCCGTCGCGGCCGAGGCCGGCGTGTCGAAGCTGACGGTCTACAGCCATTTCAACGATAAGGAGACGCTGTTCTCCGCCGCCGTGATGGCCAAGTGCGAAGAGCAATTGCCGACGTTGTTTTTCGAATTGCTGGACGGCACTGCCGTAGAAACGGTGCTGTTGAACATCGCACGCGGCTTTCATCAACTGATCAACAGCGACGAATCGGTCAACCTGCATCGGCTGATGATGACGTTAGGTAGCCAGGACCCGAAACTCTCGCTGATCTTCTTCGAGGCCGGGCCTGAGCGCATGCTGCAGGGCATGGAACGGTTGCTGACCAAGGTTGATCACAGCGGCGCGTTAAGCATCGACAAACCGCGCAATGCGGCCGAGCATTTCTTCTGCCTGCTCAAGGGGGCGGGGAATTTCAGGCTGCTTTATGGCTGCGGCGAGCCGCTGACCAGGGATGCGGCCGAGAGCCATGTGCAGGAAGTGGTGGAATTGTTTATGCGGGCGTATCGGCCTGAGTCAGCCTGATAGGTTTCGGTTGTCCGGTCTGGCCCCTTCGCGAGCAGGCTCGCTCCCACACTGGATCTATGCAACACCGTAGATCCCCTGTGGGAGCGAGCCTGCTCGCGAAGGGCGCGACGCGGTCTTAAGGCTTGAGCGCTTTCTTCGGATAAATGTCATACCGGCTGGATTTACCATCCAGCGCATGACTCGGTTTCGGCCCTTCAATGCACGGCGCCTTGCGCGGGCGCTTGACCACCACTCGATGGCTGGCCAACGCCAACGCCGCTTCGAGCAGTGCAGGCGCATCCGGGTCATCGCCTACCAGCGGCCGGAACAGGCGCATTTCCTTCTTCACCAAGGCCGTTTTCTCACGATGGGGAAACATCGGGTCGAGGTAGATCACCTGGGGCGGCTCGCCTTCCCAATTGCGCATCACCTCGATCGAATTGCCCTTGAGCAAGTGCATCCGCGCCACGATCGGCGCCACGTCAAAGTCTTCCGCGCCGCGTGCCAAGCCATCTTCAAGCAACGCGCCAATCAGCGGCTGACGCTCGATCAGGCTCATCTCGCAGCCCAGGCTCGCCAGCACGAACGCATCTTTGCCCAACCCCGCCGTGGCATCCAGCACGCGCGGACGCACGCCTTGGGCAACCCCGACAGCCTTGGCGATCATCTGACCGCTACCGCCGCCGTACAAGCGGCGATGGGCCGCACCGCCCTCGACAAAGTCCACCCGCACCGGCCCCGGCGCGTCCGGGCCCAATTGCTGAAGCTGCAAACCCTGGTCGCCGACCTGCAAGGCGAACTCACCGTCATCCACCTGCATCGGCAAACCCAGGCGCTCGGCCCACTGTTCGGCCTGTGGCTGAAAAGTCGCGGCCAGGGCCTCGACATGGATGCGGCAGGCCGCAGGTTGCTCAATCATTGGAAAATACGCTCAAAAAATTAATGATCGGCAAAAACGGCCGATAACAAAACTATCGAGCATTTTGCCAGAGCTGAGCGTCGACCGAGAGAAATGTCAGACATTCAACGCACATCGATAGGCTACATTTCGCGACACGGCGATTTTGGTCTACGAAACTCCCAAGCACTGAGCGGCGTCAGTCACCTGTGGCAGGATTTTTTTGCCCAGGCCCTGGCCGATCAGTCGGGCGATGTCGTACCGGCCTCTCTCAACTTTCCACCGGTCGATCTCGACAGCCCGGTCGAACCCACCGTTGGCAGCGAACTGCTGGCGCACATCATTTCCCAGCGCGAATGCGATGTGAAAGAAACCGAGGTCCGCCCGCCCGAGCCACTGTTCCTGCCGATTGCCGAGTTCGACATGGACCTGGCCGACAAACCTTTCCCACCGTTCCCGGCACAAGAAATCGTCGCTCAACAGAAGCAACAGGACTTCGAAAGCCGCTGGGTCCGCCCGATCGTGCTCACCGCCGGTCAGCCTGTACCGGAAGCAGGTCCGGCACCACAACCGCGTCCGCTGCACCTGCCGATCGCCGAATTCGAACTCGATCTGCTGGACAAGCCATTCCCGCCGTTCTCGCCCGAAGAGCTGGTGGAGCAACAGAAACAACTCGACTTCGATAACGGCTGGGCTCGCCCGATCGTCCTGCAGAACCTGCGCATCGCCGCCTGACCTTCAATAACAGGCCTTCAGCGACACACCCACCACGGCCCGACATCCACATGAAAGTGATTGCGATGGGCGGCGTTGTAGTCCGGACTCAAGACCACACTGAACATGTCGCAGGCGCCATCGCGGACCTGACGTAAAAACTGTGCGTCCTGATTATCCTTCGGCCAATCCTTGAGCACGTTGATGGAGCGGCCATCGGCCAAGCGAAAACCGGCGATATCCAGCGCATCGGCGCTGGCATGCTGGCTGCGTCTGCCATTTTCGCGACTGTAGACGTTGCGACAGGCAAAGCTGCCGAGATGGTCGACCCGCGTTACCGCTTGGCCGTAGACCGCTTGCGCCGCGGGTTGCAGGGCGTGGCGTTCGAACAAGGCGAACGACACCGCCAGGCGGCAACTGGCGAGGAAACTGCTGCTCAGCGCCACCTCGCCGCCTTGCACACGCAACGTATTGATCAACGGGCACGTCGCGTCGGGGCTGTCGGCCTGATGGGTTACGCTCAATCCAGAGCTGCTCAGGGCTTGATCGCACAACTGCGGATCATCGCTCAGGCGCATCAGTTTGTAGCGGGTCAGAAAATTGGGCACGGCCTTCACGTCCAGCGGTGCCCAGGGATTCCACTGCGCCGGCAGTGAGATCCAGCCGCGCCAGACGCTCACGGCCGCCGTGCCGATGATCAACAGCATCAACAGCAGCCACCACCGAAACCGCATCGTCAGCCTTTGAACAATTGATTGGCCTGGGCGTACGGCATGGACCGCGACGTGAACCCGAACGTGCCCGACGTCTTGATCTCCTCGGCCGCGCGGAAAAACTCGCCATAGGCTGCCAAGGCCAGAGCCGAACCGACGCTGATGCGTTTGACGCCCATTTCGCTCAACTGCTCGACCGTCAGTTTCAGTCCGCCAGACATCAACACATTCACCGGTTTCGGCGCCACGGCACGGACCACCGCCAACACATCTTCAGCACTGCGCAGCCCTGGCGCATAAAGCACGTCGGCACCCGCTTCGGCAAACGCCTGCAAGCGGCGAATGGTATCGGCGAGATCAGGATTGCCGTGCAGAAAGTTCTCCGCGCGCGCGGTCAACATAAAGGGAAACGGCAAGCTGCGAGCGGCTGCCACCGCAGCCTCGATGCGCGCGACGGCATGCTCGAAGCAGTAGATCGGCGCGTCTTCACGGCCGGTGGCATCTTCGATAGAACCGCCGACCGCACCGGCCTCTGCCGCACGCAAAATACTCTGTGCGCATTCGGCGGGATCGTCAGCGAAGCCATTTTCCAGATCGACGGCGACGGGTAGATCTGTTGCCGCAACAATCGCCCGAACGTTTGCCAGGGTGTCGTCCAGCGTCAGCGCGCCATCGGGGCGTGCGTTGGAAAAGGCGTATCCGGCACTGGTGGTCGCCAGCGCCTCGAAACCAAGGCTGGCGAGCATCTTCGCCGAGCCGGCGTCCCAAGGGTTGGGAATGACAAAAGCCCCCGCGCGTTCGTGCAGTGCTTTAAACGCTTGGGCTCGAAGGGTTTGCGCATCCATTGGCAGGCTCCTGAAAAGGGCAGGGAATCCGCTTCAGAGCAGGCCAAGTTGCTCGGCAGCGGGCTCTCTGTATAGCTCAGGCAGCGGCGGCAGGCCAGGCAAACGCAGCATCAGTTTTGCGTGAAAACGTTGCGCCAGTTTAGCGGCCAGCAGGTTGTCGGCGGTGTGCAGGAAGATATAAGGCGTACGACCCTCTTCGATCCACGCGGCGATTTTCTCGACCCACGGCAGCAGGAACGGGTCGTTGGCCTCAAGCTGCGGATGGCCGATGAAGCGCACCTGCGGACATTGTGTGAAGGCGGCCGGACGGGGCGGCACCCTGGGCTTTTTCGATTGGGCGTGAAGGACCGAGGGATCGGTCGATGTGCAGCTGAACAGCGCGCGAGGATCGAGGCAGATACGCTCGACACCGCGATCCAGTAGCAGGCGATTGAGCATTCTCTCGGCATCGCCCTTGGCGAAGAACTCGTCATGCCGCACTTCAACCGCCAGAGGCCGGTCCACCGCATCAATAAAACCGGCCAGTTCAGGCAATCGTTGCGGCGTGAAGCTTTTCGACAGTTGCAGCCACAGCGGTGAAACCCGTTCGCCGAGGGGGCTGAGCAATTGCAGGAAGGTGTCGGCAGCGGTCAATTGTTCGCGCAGGTCACCGCTGTGGCTGATGTCGCCAGGGAACTTGGCGGTGAAGCGAAAGTGTTCGGGCATGGTTTCCGCCCAACGCTGCACGGTGGTCGCAGCCGGGCTCGCGTAGAAGGTCGTATTGCCTTCCACGGCGTTAAACACTTGGGAATAGAGATTCAGAAATTCAGCGGGTTTGGCGTCTTGCGGATACAGGTAGTCGCGCCAGGCGTTTTCACTCCAGGACGGACAGCCCAGGTAGTAAGGCAGCCGCATCAGATGTACAGGTCGAGGCCCAGCACATCCGAATCCCAATCGACAAAACCGGCGGTGCTCAGGTAGCTGGCCAGGGCCTTTGCGACACTGTTGCTCATGGCACGGTGATAAAGCATGTCTTGTTGACGGGCGGGGAGATTACTCAAGCGTTGCGCAGAGGCTTTGGCGGCGCGAGCGGCCATTTGCTCTTCGGATGGAATTTCCAGCTCGCCGTCGATATCGACGTAGTCGTCATCCGCCACAGGGCCTTTGCGAGGCTTGCGCTTGATGGGGTAGGACTGAGAAGGAACGCCGTCTATACGCATGAGTACATGTCCGGTATCAATGATGGCAGTTTAGTGGCGCATAGCCCACTTCGCAAACCGCCGAGTGATAACTAGAACACAGAAAATGGAAAAGGTTTAAAAGCGAAGGGTATAAAACGACGATTGGCTACATTCGTTAGATCGCCTTCGCGAGCAGGCTCGCTCCCACAGGTTTTGCGCTAACCCGTGTGGGAGCGAGCCTGCTCGCGATAGGACCGACTCGGTCTCGGAAATTAACGCGCTTTGGGAGTGGCCACTTTATCGCGCAAGTACACCGGCTGAGCCTCATCAGCCACGATCGCCTCACCACGCGCCCAGGCAAAACGCGCCAGGGTCAGCAGATCCTCAGCGTGAGGCAGCATGCCCGCATCCTGTCCGGTCAGGCTGACGGCGATTCGCTCGGCATATCCCCAGCCAGTGCCGGCGCCAAACCACGCACCGCTGGCGTCAGCCGGCAACGCGGCCACTTCCGGCGGCAGCACCGCTTCATTGCCGACCAGCCGCATCTCCCCCGCCGTTTCGCGGTAGCAACCCCAATACACTTCGTCCATGCGCGCATCGATGGCGGCCGCAACCTGGCTCACGCCATGTTCGCGATAGGCCCGCTGCGCCAGCACGGCCAGGTTCGATACTGGCAACACCGGACGCTCCAGCGCAAATGCCAGCCCCTGCACCACGCCGATGGCGATCCGCACACCGGTGAACGCACCCGGACCACGTCCGAAAGCGATGGCATCGACCGCTTGCAGGGTGGTCCCGGCATCCGCCAGCAACTGCTGAATCATCGGCAGCAGCTTTTGCGCATGCAGGCGCGGGATCACCTCGTAATGGCTCGTGACTTTTCCGTCATGCAGCAAGGCAACGGAGCAAGCTTCAGTCGCGGTGTCCAGGGCCAGCAAGGTGCTCATCGATGTTTCCGTAAGAGAGGTCAGAAAAAGTGCGCCAGTATAAACAACTACGGCCCGCAAGCGGGCCGTAGAAGATGAAGCGTTTTTTTAGCTCAGTGCTTCAAGCACTTTGCCGGTGATCGCTTCAACCGAGCCAACACCTTCGACGTGGCTGTACTTCGGTTTGCCTTGAGCGGCGGACAGCTCCTGGTAAAACTTCACCAGAGGCTCGGTCTGGGCGTGGTAGACCGACAGGCGATGACGCACGGTTTCTTCAGTGTCGTCTTTGCGCTGCACCAGCTCGTCGCCGGTGATGTCGTCTTTACCGGCAATTTTTGGCGGGTTGTAGACGATGTGGTACACGCGGCCGCTGGCCTCATGAACACGACGGCCAGCGATACGCTGAACGATGTCTTCGTCTTTAACGTCGATTTCCAACACGTGGTCCAGTTCGACGCCGGCCTTCACCAGGGCTTCAGCCTGAGGAATGGTGCGAGGGAAACCGTCGAACAGGAAACCGTTGGCGCAATCGGCCTGGCTGATGCGTTCCTTGACCAGGTTGATGATCAGGTCATCGGAAACCAGACCACCGCTGTCCATGACGCTCTTGGCGATCAGGCCCAGCTCGGTGCCGGCCTTGACCGCGGCACGCAGCATGTCGCCGGTGGAGATTTGCGGGATACCGAATTTTTCGGTGATGAACTTAGCCTGAGTACCTTTACCGGCCCCGGGAGCTCCCAGCAGAATGACGCGCATCGATGTGCTCCTCAATTTTTTATATAGATAACGTCAGATTCGCCTCGTGGGGCCAATCTCAAAAAAAGGGTCGTGACCGCCCAAACGGTCAAAGGCTGATCAAGATACACAGCAGGCCCGGACCACACAAGCCGCCGAAAGTCGGAGAAACCCGCGCCTGATGTGGCCTTTCGTCGGGGTCCCCCTAGTCGCAACCCCATCACTAACTGTCGCCTGGCAGCACTTTTCAACCCCTCGCCCACAGGCAACTCGACGCTCGCGCCGAGTGCCTTGCCCCACGACGAAAACCTTAGCCGGTATTACGCAAACCGGCGGCAATCCCCGCCACAGACACCAGCAGCGCCTGTTCTACCGGGCTGCCCTGCGCCACTTCCTGTTGTCGCGAACGCGCCAACAACTCGGCCTGCAATAGATGAAGAGGGTCGAGGTAAGTGTTGCGCAAGCGGATGAATTCAAGCGTGGCTGGGCTATGTGCCAGTAGCTGCGACTGACCGGTCAGCCCCAGGACCACCGAGCAGGCCTGCGACAATAGGTCGCGTAAATGCGCACCTAAAGGGAGCAGATCCGGCTCGACCAAACGCTCATCGTAAGACCGGGCGATATCGGCATCGGCCTTGGCCAACACCATTTCCAGCATATCGATGCGCGTGCGGAAGAACGGCCACTGCTCACGCATCTGCCCCAGCAGCTCACCTTCGCCGCGCTCCAGTGCCTTGCTCAGCGCCGCTTCCCAGCCGAGCCAGGCCGGCAACATCAGACGCGTCTGGGTCCAGCCGAAGATCCACGGGATCGCCCGCAGGCTTTCAATCCCGCCGGCGCGGCGCTTGGCCGGGCGACTGCCCAGCGGCAAGCGTCCCAGTTCCTGCTCCGGAGTGGACTGGCGGAAATACTCGACGAATTGCGGATTTTCCCGCACCACGGCGCGATAAGCGCTAACACCATCCGCAGCCAATTCGTCCATCAAATGGCGCCAGGCAGGCTCCGGTGGTGGTGGCGGCAGCAAGGTCGCTTCCAACACCGCTGCCAGGTACAGATTGAGGTTTTGCTCGGCGATGTCCGGCAGGCCGAATTTGAAACGAATCATTTCCCCCTGCTCGGTGGTACGGAAACGCCCCGCCACCGAACCCGGCGGCTGCGACAGAATCGCCGCGTGTGCCGGGCCGCCACCGCGCCCCACGGTGCCACCGCGACCGTGAAACAACAGCAGTTCCACTTGTTGCTCGCGGCAGATGTCGACCAAGCGCTCCTGCGCCCGATACTGTGCCCAGGCCGCCGCCGTCGTGCCGGCGTCCTTGGCCGAGTCGGAGTAGCCAATCATCACTTCCTGCGGCCCTTGCAGGCGCGAGCGATAACCGGGCAGCAGCAACAGTTTTTCGATCACCGGGCCGGCGTTGTCGAGGTCGGCAAGGGTTTCGAACAGCGGCACCACACGCATCGGCCGCAACACGCCAGACTCTTTGAGCAGCAGTTGCACGGCCAGCACGTCGGAAGCGGCGCCGGCCATGGAGATCACATAAGAACCGAGCGATGCGCCCGGTGCGGCAGCGATTTCCCGGCAGGTCGCCAACACTTCAGCGGTGTCGGCCGATGGCTTGAAGTACGCCGGCAGTAACGGCCGGCGGTTGTTCAGTTCGCGCATCAGGAAGGCGATGCGCTCTTCCTCGCTCCAGTCCTCATAGCGCCCCAGGCCCAGGTAATCGGTGATCTCGGTCATGGCCGCGGTGTGTCGCGTCGAGTCCTGACGCACATCGAGCCGCACCAGGAACAGCCCGAATGTCACCGCCCGGCGCAGGCAATCGAGCAGCGGCCCATCAGCGATCACGCCCATGCCGCACTCATGCAGCGAGTGGAAGCACAGCTCCAGCGGATCAAGCAGCTCGCGGTTGTTTTGCAACACATCGGCGGGTGCCGGCGTGGTCTGCGTCAAGGAGGCATGAGCCCAGTTACGCGTCGCGCGCAGGCGTTCACGCAACTGTTTTAGCACCGCGCGGTAAGGTTCGGCGCTGTCCCCGGCCTTCGCCTTCAAGTCATCGCTGGCCTGCTGCATCGACAACTCGGCCGCCAGGTGATCGACATCGCGCAGGTACAAGTCCGCGGCCATCCACCGCGCCAGAAGCAAGACTTCACGGGTTACGGCGGCGGTCACGTTGGGGTTGCCGTCACGGTCGCCGCCCATCCACGAGGCAAAGCGAATCGGCGCGGCCTCCAGTGGGAGGTGCAGACCAGTGGCGTCATGCAGGGCTTTATCAGCCTTGCGCAAATAGTTGGGAATCGCCTGCCACAGCGAATGCTCGATCACCGCGAAGCCCCATTTGGCTTCATCCACGGGGGTTGGGCGGGTGCGACGGATTTCTTCGGTGTGCCAGGCTTCGGCGATCAGGCGCTGCAACTTGGTCTGGATCTGCTCGCGTTCGGCAGTGGTCAGGTCGCGATGGTCCTGGGCGGCCAGTTGCGCGGCAATGGCGTCGTACTTCTGGATCAGCGTGCGGCGCGCGACTTCGGTCGGGTGCGCGGTGAGGACCAGTTCAATCTCCAGCCTCCCCAGTTGCCGGGCCAGTGATTCGGCGCCATGACCTTCAGCACTCAGGCGGGCGAGCAGTTCCGGCAGTACCCGCGCTTCGAACGGCGCAGGCTGTGACTCTTCGCGACGGTGAATCAGCTGATATTGCTCGGCGATATTGGCCAGGTTGAGAAACTGGTTGAACGCCCGCGCCACCGGCAGCAACTCTTCTTCGCTCAATTGGTTGAGGCTGGCGCTCAGTTCAGCGTCCATTGAACCGCGACGGTCGGCCTTGGCGCCCTTGCGGATCTGCTCGATCTTGTCGAGAAAACCGTCCCCGTACTGTTCACGAATGGTGTTGCCCAACAGCTCACCCAACAGGTGAACATCCTCGCGCAAGCGTGCATCAATATCGGTCATCAGCAGTTCTCCAGCGAAAATCCGGGGGTGCTTCGTCGTTAGAGAGTGCCGCTGTAAAGCGGTTCTTACAAGCGGACGACGATGGGAATGCTGTTCGCCCGAGAAAGTTTTGGGATTGGGGATTGGGATTGCTGGGGGCATATCCGTTTCTGCGGTGGTGGCTGCTGGCGGTTTCGCTTTTACAGCGAGTCACTTGGAAAAGCCCCAAGTAACCAAGGGCTCTTGCCCCGCCATTCGGTGCCTCGCCTAGGCTCGGCATGCCCTCACTCCGGCATTGCTCCGGGGGCCCGCCGCCATCGGCCATCCATGGCCGGGGGCGGCTACCGCGGCATCCTTGCCGCGGTGCCCCCTGCGCAATACCTGCGTTCGGCCTCTGGGAAAGGGGCAACAGATCAAAATCAAATGCCACAGCCGCAGCCACAGCAAGATCAAAAGATCGCAGCCTCGTTTCACTCGACAGCTCCTACCGGGGGGGGGTGTACGCACGCTCCTCACCACTCAACAGGCCGAGCGTTAGCTCGCCTGCAGCTTTTGATCTTGATGCACCGCCGCCTCGAGAGGCCGAGTGGAGGTTCTGCGCAGTGGGCAACCCGGCATGGATGCCGGGTTAGCCGCCCCCGGCCATGGATGGCCGATGGCGGCGGGCCCACGGAGCAGGACCGGAGCGAGGGCATGCCGAGCCTGGGCGAGGCACCGAACGTCAGGGGCAAGAGCCCTTGGTTACTTGGGGCTTTTCCAAGTGACTCGCTGTAAAAGCGAAACCGCCAGCAGCCATCACCGAAGAAACGGATATACACCCAATCCGCCGCCACAAATGAGCGTGAACGCCTGAAGCACCAAGGCAACGTTCACCATAAGACGACGAAGGGACTTTAAACCTTGGGCGTTAAAGCTAGTCTGAAGAGTAAGCCGTACAACGGCTGCAGCCGGCGATTGCCGGACACTGACACTGCCTGCCACGAGCAGGTGCGCATTGAGGTCACTATGAAAATCCGCGAGCTTGCCCATCACTGGGAAGAAAACGCCAAGGGTCGCCTGACCGACACCGGATACTCGATTCATCTGGATGTGGAGGCCGCCGCACGGCTGGCGGCCATTATCGAGATGTACCCCAAACGGCAGCCCGAAGAACTGCTCGGAGAGCTGATCGGCGCCGCCCTGGAAGAGCTCGAAAAGAGCTTTCCGTATGTGAAGGGCTCGACCGTCGTGGCCACCGACGAAGAAGGTGATCCGCTGTACGAAGACGTCGGTCCGACTCCGCGTTTTCTCGCATTGTCCCGTCGTCATTTGCACGATTTGTCGGCCGTCGACGACAAACAGAAACACTGATTACCGCACTTCTTTCCCCCTCCCAAAATGCGTATTCCTGACCCCTTACAGGGCCGGGAATACTGCAGCTTGCGGTAAGAATTCCCGGTTTAGAGCCTTGTCCTCCCGGTCAAAGTTTTTTCGGGCAATAGGCCATATTCTCTGAACTTTCGAAAAACGCCTCGGGTCACACCCATTAACCACGCCTGGGACGGCCGATTTAAAACACCCCCGGAAATTGAAGGTTGCGGCTCCTTGCCCAGGATGGATTTTTAAGTTTTTCAGGAGTTTTTCCAATGGAGTTGAAAACCATGAAGACCCGAACTTCCCAATCCTCGTTCAACCACCTGCGCGGCCTGAAACTGGCAGCACTGGCCATCGGCGGCAGCTTCATTCTGGCCGGTTGTGCCGGCAACCCGCCAAGCGAGCAATTCGCCGTGACGGAATCGGCGGTCAACAGCGCCGTCAGTGCCGGCGGTACCGAATTCGCGGCAGTGGAAATGAAGTCCGCGCAGGACAAGCTCAAACAAGCCGAAATCGCCATGCACGACAAAAAGTATGACGAAGCCAAAGTCCTGGCCGAACAGGCCGAGTGGGACGCTCGCGTGGCTGAGCGCAAAGCTCAGGCTATCAAAGCTGAACAAGCTGTGAAGGACTCTCAGAAAGGTGTTCAAGAATTGCGTCAGGAAAGCCAGCGCACCGTGCAGTAAGCGGCGCGGCACGACGTATTTCTTACTCGACTAAAAGGACGAAACCACCATGCGTAAACAATTGATGATCCCTGCCCTGCTGGCCGCAAGCGTTGCACTGGCTGCCTGCTCCACGCCGCCGAACGCGAACCTGGAACAGGCCCGCACCAACTACACCGGCCTGCAAACCAACCCGCAAGCCAGCAAAGTCGCGGCGCTGGAAACCAAAGAAGCCAGCGATTACCTGGACAAGGCCGACAAGGCTTACCAGGACAAAGAAAACCAGGCCACGGTCGACCAACTGGCTTACCTGACCAATCAACGTGTTGAAGTGGCGAAGCAGACCATCGCCCTGCGCAACGCCGAAGCCAATCTGAAAAATGCTTCCGCGCAGCGTGCCCAGGCTCGTCTGGATGCCCGCGACGCGCAGATCAAGCAATTGCAGGACAGCCTGAACGCCAAGCAGACCGATCGCGGCACCTTGGTGACGTTCGGTGATGTGTTGTTTGCCACTGACAGGGCTGATCTGAAGTCCAGCGGTCTGGTGAATATCAACAAACTGGCGCAGTTCCTCTCGGAAAACCCTGATCGCAAAGTGATCGTCGAGGGCTACACCGACAGTACGGGCACTTCGAACCACAACCTGTCGCTGTCCGAGCGTCGTGCCGGTTCCGTGCGCATGGCGCTGGTGAAAATGGGCGTTGATCCAGCGCGCATCGTGGCGCAGGGTTACGGCAAGGAATACCCGGTGGCCGAGAACAGCAGCGTCTCGGGCCGTGCGATGAACCGTCGGGTGGAAGTGACCATTTCCAACGACAACCAGCCGGTGATCCCGCGTTCGGCGGTTAGCTCGAACTGAGTTGAACCTGCTTTAACGCAAAAGCCCCGCCTGAGTCGATCAGGCGGGGCTTTTGTTTTTAAGATCAAAAGATCGCAGCCTCGTTTCACTCGACAGCTCCTACAGAAGCACACGGTCTAATGTAGGAGCTGTCGAGTGAAACGAGGCTGCGATCTTTTCGGGAGCGTTACGGTTGCAGCTTCTGCGGGGTTTCCTCACCCATGCAGCGCACGGCTTTTTTCTTGTTGTTGACCAACACGCCGCTCAGGCCTTTCTGTTCGGTGTCGAACATCACCAGCACGCCATCGATGCACTGCGCGACTTGCGGGGCCGGTTCCAGGGAGACTTTGTAGTCTTCGCCCGGCACAGTCTTGAGCATGGTGAAGTCACTGAGCAGCAGCGCATCTTCGGGTTTGGCGAAGTGCAGGTAGCCGTAGAACCACAGGGCTCCGACAGTACCGAGGATGCTGCAGATACCGGTGATGATCAGCGGGATGGCGTTACGTTCTTCACTCATTGCGGACTCTCTGGTGGTTCATCTTCAGAATTTTTCGGCGCCGGGTAATTCGGGACTTCGCCCAGGCGGCGCAGACCGTTGAAATGCTGCGGGTCGTCGAGAAAACGCAGCATGACTTTGCGCCAGACCGGGTCGGCGAATGTCTGCACATGACCGCCACGGGTCAGTTGCAGCACACGCGGCGGCGGCGCAGCTTGATACAGACGGATGCCGTTGGAAAGGGGCACGATCGGATCGTCAATGCTGTGGTAGATCAGTTTCGGTACGCCATTGAGCTGCGCCATGGAGTTGATCGCGCTGTCTCCATCCGGCACCAGCCACGATAGCGGGACCTGAAACGTCCAGAACACCCAAGAGTTGCTCAACGCATAGCGACCGACACTGCGGTAACTGGCGGGCACGCCATCGAGGACGAAGGCCTTGAGTTGTTTCTGGCGCTCGGGGTGCTGAACCAGGTAATGCACGGCCATCGAACCGCCGAGGCTTTGCCCCAAGAGGATCAGCGGCTTGCCCTTGACCTCCGGCGCCTGATCGAGCCATTTGAACGCGGCGTCGATGTCCTGGTAGATCGCCGGCAGCGTCGGTTCACCCTCGGACAGACCGTAACCGCGATAGTCCAGCAGCAACACTTGATACCCTTCTTTCGGCAACCACCAACTCCCCCCAAGGTGCATGGGCAGATTGCCGCCGTTACCGTGCAAGTGCAGCACCGTGCCTTTGACCTCGACACCTTGTTTGGCCGGCAACCACCAGCCGTGCAGCTTGAGGCCGTCGGCGGTGGTCAGGGTGACGTCGCGGTATTCGAGTTTTGCTTTTTCCGGGGTAAACAGCTGGCCAGGCTCGGGGTAGAACAGCAGCGAGCTGCAGCCGCCGAGGGTCAGCAGCAGGCAGAAAATACCGAGGATTCTCATCCTATGAAACCTCGCGAAGTGTGGTTGGAATACGGACCACATGTGGGAGCGGGCTTGCTCGCGAATGCGGTTTAACATTCAACATTTCTGTTGTCTGACACACTGCTTTCGCGAGCAAGCCCGCTCCCACATTTGGACGGCGTACACGTTAGAGAATGTTGGAATAATCCGCTTCGATCCGGTCCAGGCTCAAGTGATTGAGGAAGTTGGAGAAGCACATCCACGCCGACAGCGCGTTCAGGTCACGGAACTGATCCGGCAAATACTTCGGTGGCACCACCAGCCCTTCATCCACCAACTGGCGCAAGGTCCGCATGTCTTCCAGTGTGGTCTTGCCGCAAAACAGCAGCGGTATCTGCTCAAGCTTGCCTTTACGCACGGCCAACTGAATGTAGTTGTAAACCATGATAAAGCCCTTGAGGTAGGACAAGTCTTTGGTAAATGGCAGACCTGTCGGCACCGAGCCACGGAAAACCCGACTGGCGTTGCCGTAGCTTTCTGCCATTTCAAAACCTTGCTCACGGAAGAACTCGAAGATCTGCAGGAAGTCCGCGCCCTCCTCCACCATGTGAATGGCGCGGGTGCGGTTGGTCAGTTTGCGCAGGCGACTCGGGTACGAGGCGAAGGTGATGATTTCCATCAGGATCGCCAGGCCTTCCTGAGTCACCGTCGACGACGGCGGACCTTTGGAGAGGAAGGTGCAGATCGGCTGGTTCAGACCATTGAGCGTGGTGCCCACATGCACCAGCCCTTCGTGGACTTCCAGGGCGCGCACGTCACGCTCGTTGAACATCGCATCGGCACGGATCTTGATGTAGTCGGCGCCAGCCGCGGCATCGGCGACGATCCCGTCGGACTCGAATACCCGAATGGTTTCCTCGGCCTCGCCAAATACCTTGTTCAAGCGGGTTTGCAGCTGGTGGACGGCTTCCTTGGCGGTGAGGATTTTCGGTTCATCCTTCAGGTCGCCACGGCCATCGATATTGTTCAGGTAATCCGAGAGCATCAGGCCCAGGTCGGAAAGGGTCGGATCGCCGGCGTGGAACGCGTCGGAAGCGGCACCGTAAAGCTCCTGTGAAATCAGCCCGAAATCCTCGGTGCCGCGCGCTTCGAGCATGCGCACCACCATCCGGTATTCCTTGCACATGCGGCGCATGATCTGGCCAACCGGGTTGAACTGTCCGAGCTGACGGGTGATGTCGCGTTCGATGTTCTGGAATTCCAGCTTCACCTTGCTGGAGTCGAACGCCAGCGGCCGGTTCAGGTAGTAATCGCGGTCCACCGCCGGCATTTCCTTGCCCTTGGCCTTGAGGAAACCCTTGCGGATGCTGTCGTCCCACTTGACTGCATCGAGGACGCGAATCGGCGTCTGCGCCAGCACAATGCGATCGGACAAAATGCGTATCGACTGCTGGTAATCGTCCACCCGAAACTCCTGTAGAAAAACCGTTTACGTGCTGGGTTTATTTGGCTTTGGCCAGGCGCTGATAGCGCACAGCCTCGACGAACACATCGGAATTGGCCGGGTCGTCGAGGTAGGCGAAGACCTGGTCCAGATTGTTGTTGATCAACACGCCGTCGCCGTCGTCGGTCTGGAAGCCTTCGCCGCTGAGGACTTTTTGCCTCAGGGCCTGGTTGATCTGCTCGAGGTCGAGGTTATAGACCACCAGTTCATGCTTGTCGGTGAGTTCAAAACCCAAGAGCGTGAAATGCCCACCGAATTGCGTCGGCACCTTGGCCGACAGGTACCAGCGACTGCCATGGCGGGTCACCGTGAAGGGATAGGCTTCGCGCTCCTTGGGTTTAGCCTTGAAGTAGCTGACGGCCTGATAGTGATTGTCGCCCAGGCGTGTCAGTTCCAGATTCAGCGGTTCGCCCCAGGCATTGGTGCTGGTCCATTTGCCGAGCAACCCTTTAGGCACGGGCTCGCTCGAGGGCAGCGGCTCCTTGAAGGTCACCAGACAGCCGCTGAGCAGCAGGAACGACAAGGCGATCACAACGACACGCCAGGCTTTCATTCAACACTCCCTTTGAACACACACGGACCGGTAGGAGCTGCCGAAGGCTGCGATCTTTTGATCTTGCTTCGCTGCGGCATCAAGAAGATCAAGATCAAAAGATCGCAGCCTTCGGCAGCTCCTACAGGGTTACACCGACGCCAATACCAGGTGCATATACCGCGTGAGGATGCCGAGCATTTCGGCTTCGGCGACAGGCTCGGCATCGTTGAGCAGGCCCTGATATTCCATCCGTCCGATAATCGCCGTCAACACTTTGGCATCCTGTTGTGGCTCGCGGGAACCCAATACCTCGAAAAAATGGCAGGTGCCTTGCAGAAGAATTTGCTGATGCGAGCGCACCAACTCCGCCAGGCGCGGGTTCAACAGGGCCTCCTGACGGAACGCCTGCTCGGCCATCAAGTGCTCGCGACGGTTGAGCAATTGGCGCTGCACATAATCGGCGGTCAGACGTGCAATATCGTCGGCCAGCTGTGAACGGGACTCGGGGCTGCCATCGCCATAAGCCACCATCTCGCGCAACAGGCCTTCGTTGTTGGCCCACAGCTTGGCCATGAACGCCGCGCTGCGTTCCACGTATTGGGCAAAGGTATCGGTGAGCAGGTCATCGATATCCTTGAAATAGTAAGTGGTGGCCGACAGCGGCACACCGGCCTCGGCGGCCACCGCACGGTGACGCACGGCCCGCACGCCATCGCGCACGACAATGCGCATCGCCGCATCGAGAATGTCCTGTCGACGCTGCTCACTGCCCTGTCGGCTAGCCTTGCGACCCTGGTACTGAACACTTTCAGCGACCGCAGTGGCGACGTCCGCTGCACCCTCTTGAGCAATTGCACGGTTCACGACAGGTATTCCTCTCTTACTTCAAAAGTAACCAATTGATACGTTTGTACCAGACAGGCAATAAAAAGCCGCCTGTTTTAGGCGGCTTTTTTATTGAAACACTTACGCTTGTGGCCGCATGTGCGGGAACAGGATCACGTCGCGGATCGACGGGGAGTTGGTCAACAGCATCACCAGACGGTCGATGCCGATACCTTCACCGGCGGTTGGCGGCATGCCGTACTCCAGCGCGCGAACGAAGTCGGCGTCGTAATGCATGGCCTCGTCGTCGCCGGCGTCCTTGTCAGCCACCTGAGCCATGAAGCGCTCGGCCTGGTCTTCCGCATCGTTCAACTCGGAGTAGGCGTTGGCGATTTCGCGGCCACCGATGAACAGTTCGAAACGGTCGGTGACGTTCGGGTTGTCGTCGTTACGACGGGCCAGCGGCGACACTTCGAACGGGTATTGAGTGATGAAGTGCGGCTGCTCCAGCTTATGCTCTACCAGCTCTTCGAAAATCATCACCTGCAATTTGCCCAGACCTTCGAAGCCCAGCACCTTGGCGCCGGCCTTCTTGGCGATGGCGCGGGCCTTTTCGATGTCAGTCAGGTCGTCAGCGGTCAGCTCAGGGTTGTACTTGAGGATCGAGTCGAACACCGACAGACGCACGAACGGTTCGCCGAAGTGGAACACTTTGTCGCCGTAAGGCACGTCGGTGCTGCCCAGAACCAGCTGCGCCAGCTCGCGGAACAGCTCTTCGGTCAGGTCCATGTTGTCTTCGTAGTCGGCGTAAGCCTGGTAGAACTCCAACATGGTGAATTCAGGGTTGTGACGAGTCGAAACGCCTTCGTTACGGAAGTTGCGGTTGATTTCGAAGACTTTCTCGAAGCCGCCAACAACAAGGCGCTTGAGGTACAGCTCAGGCGCGATACGCAGGAACATTTCCATGTCCAGCGCATTGTGGTGAGTCTCGAACGGCTTGGCCGCCGCGCCACCCGGAATGGTTTGCAGCATCGGCGTTTCCACTTCCAGGAAGTCACGTTGCATCAGGAAGCTGCGAATGTGCGCAATCACTTGCGACCGTACGCGGAAGGTCTGGCGCACGTCTTCGTTGACGATCAGGTCAACGTAGCGCTGACGATAGCGCTGTTCAGTGTCGGTCAGACCGTGGTGTTTGTCCGGCAGCGGACGCAGGGACTTGGTCAGCAGGCGCACTTCAGTCATTTCAACGTACAGGTCACCCTTGCCGGAACGGGCCAGGGTGCCAACGGCTGCAATGATGTCGCCCATGTCCCAGGTTTTCACCGAGGCCAGGGTTTCTTCGGACAGGGTTTTACGGTTGACGTAAACCTGGATGCGACCGGTCATGTCCTGGATCACCATGAACGAGCCACGGTTGAGCATGATGCGACCGGCAACCTTGACCGGGATTGCAGCCTCTGCCAGCTCTTCCTTGGTCTTGTCCGCGTACTGTTTCTGCAAGTCTTCGCAGTAGTTGTCGCGGCGGAAGTCGTTCGGGAAGGCATTGCCCTTGGCGCGCTCGGCAGCCAGCTTTTCCTTGCGCAGGGCGATCAGGGAGTTTTCTTCCTGTTGCAGGGCTTGCGGGTCGAGTTCTAGGTCGCTCATGTCTTTAAAGATTCCATCACAGGTTCGTTGCCCCCGCGGGTAGCAGGGGACTTAAGGTCTTGACTGGCGGTTTACAGGCCTTGCTTCAGGCTGGCCACCAGGTATTCGTCGATGTCGCCGTCGAGCACCTTGTCGCAGTCACTGCGTTCGACGTTAGTACGCAAATCCTTGATTCGCGACTGATCGAGCACGTAAGAGCGAATCTGGTGACCCCAGCCGATGTCCGACTTGGTGTCTTCCAGGGCCTGGGAGGCGGCGTTGCGTTTCTGCACTTCCTGCTCGTACAAGCGCGCCCGCAACATTTTCATCGCGGTGTCTTTGTTCGCGTGCTGGGAGCGTTCGTTCTGGCAACTGACCACGGTGTTGGTCGGTACGTGCGTAATACGGACGGCCGAGTCGGTGGTGTTTACGTGCTGACCACCGGCACCGGAGGAGCGGTAGGTATCAATGCGCAGGTCCGACGGGTTGATGTCGATTTCGATGTTGTCATCGATTTCCGGCGACACGAACACGGCCGAGAACGAGGTGTGGCGACGGTTACCGGAGTCGTACGGGCTCTTGCGCACCAGACGGTGCACGCCAATTTCGGTACGCAACCAGCCAAAGGCGTATTCGCCCTTGATATGGATCGTGGCGCCTTTGATACCGGCGACTTCACCGGCCGACAGTTCCATGATGGTCGCGTCGAAACCGCGTTTGTCGGCCCAGCGCAGGTACATGCGCAGCAGGATGTTGGCCCAGTCCTGAGCCTCGGTGCCGCCAGAGCCGGCCTGGATGTCCAGGTAGGCGTTGTTGGCGTCCATCTCACCGCTGAACATGCGACGGAATTCGAGTTTTTCCAGGGACTCGCGCAGACGCTCGACTTCAGCAGCGACGTCATCGACGGCGGCCTGGTCTTCTTCTTCGGCGGACATCAGCAGCAGGTCTTTGGCGTCGGCCAGGCCTGTGTGCATTTCGTCGAGGGTTTCGACGATCTGAGCCAGCAGGGACCGCTCGCGGCCCAGCTCCTGAGCGTACGTCGGGTTGTTCCAGACATTCGGATCTTCAAGCTCGCGATTGACTTCAGTCAGACGCTCATGCTTTTGATCGTAGTCAAAGATACCCCCGAATAGTTTCGGAGCGCTCGGACAGGTCCTTGATACTGTTAAGGATCGGGTTGATTTCCATGGCGGGCAGCACTCGTTGGCGAACTTTTGAAAGCCGGCGAGTATAACGTAATCAGGCTGTCACGGCAGCCCGCCTGGCGGCTTTAGGGGCGAATGGATTGAGGTTATTTGCCTGGCTTGAGATCGCTCCCCTCACCCTAACCCTCTCCCCAGAGGGTAGAGGGGACTGACCGAGGCGTTCTTCGAGCTACATCGACCTGAATTACCGAGCTGAACTCAGGACCTCGAAAACCATGGAGATCGGCTCCCTTTCCCCCTCTCCCCCGAGGGGAGAGGGATGGGCGGGCGGCGATCCGATGAGGGGTCGATTTAAATTTCACTCAATCCCCACCTGATTACGCCCATTGTTCTTCGCCAGATACAGCCCCTTATCCGCCGCCGAGATCAATTGACGGCAATCGCCGCCCGGTTGCGGGGTCATGGTCGACAGGCCGATGCTGATGGTCAGGCTCGAACCTTCGACCGGGAAAACATGCGGAATCTTTAGCGAAGCTACGGTCTGGCGCAGTTTTTCCGCCACCAGCCGGGCACCGCCCAGCGACGTATTGGGTAGCACCAGAACGAACTCTTCGCCGCCGTAACGGGCCGGCAGGTCCGAAGGTCGCGCACTGGCATCACGAATCGCCGTAGCCACTTTGCGCAAGGCTTCATCGCCTTCAAGGTGGCCGAAGCTGTCGTTGTAAGACTTGAAGTAATCCACATCGATCATCAGCAACGACAATTGACTCTGGTCACGCAGCGAACGGCGCCACTCCAGCTCCAGGTATTCGTCGAAATGCCGGCGGTTCGACAGCCCGGTCAGGCCGTCTGAGTTCATCAAGCGTTGCAGCACCAGGTTGGTGTCGAGCAACTGCTGCTGGCTGACCCGCAACGCGCGATACGCTGCGTCACGCTGCAGCAACGTCATGTAGGAGCGCGAGTGATAGCGAATGCGCGCCACCAGTTCGATGTTGTCCGGCAACTTGACCAGGTAATCATTGGCCCCGGCTGCAAACGCCGCGCTTTTGATCAGCGGGTCTTCCTTGGTCGACAGGACAATGATCGGGATGTCCTTGGTCGCCGGATGATTGCGGTACTCGCGCACCAGGCTCAAGCCGTCAAGACCGGGCATCACCAGATCCTGGAGGATCACCGTCGGCTTGATGCGGATCGCCTGGGCGATGGCCTGGTGCGGGTCGGAGCAGAAGTGGAAGTCGATGTTATCTTCGTTCGACAACCCGCGGCGCACCGCCTCGCCGATCATTGCCTGATCGTCCACCAACAACACCATGGCGGCGTTTTCGTCGGTTTTGAAGTCGTCGAGCTGTAATTCATTCATGAGCAGTCACCTGAGTACTACTTGGTCCAGGATTGCTGTGAAAATTCTTCATTTGGGGAATATCTCCAGCAATCGTGGCGCTATCTTGTCCAGTGGGCGGATTTCCATCGCCGCATCGATGGCCGCTGCCGCCTTCGGCATTCCATACACTGCACTGCTGTGCTGATCCTGAGCGATGGTCAGGTAGCCCTGTTGGCGCATGAGTTTAAGCCCCTGTGCGCCATCGCGTCCCATGCCGGTGAGCAAAACACCCACGGCATCGCCATTCCAGTAATTGGCCACGCTCTCGAAGAACACATCGATCGAGGGCCGGTAGATCTCGTTGACCGGTTCGGCGGTGTAGGCCAGCGTGCCGTTTTTCAACAAGCGAATATGGTGGTTGGTGCCCGCCAGCAGCACCGCGCCGGCCTGCGGAGGCTCGCCCTCCTGGGCCAGGCGCACATTCAGTCCGCTGGCGCTGCTGAGCCATTCGGCCATACCGGCAGCGAACACCTGGTCAACATGCTGCACCAGCACGATGGCGGCCGAAAAATCTCGCGGCAACCCCTTGAGCAATACTTCCAGCGCGGCCGGCCCACCTGCCGATGAGCCAATGGCGATCAGGTGCTGGCGCGAAGCCGAACTGCGCAGCGGGCTCGGGGCGGCTCGCTCCCGATTGCCCCGGTCACCGATCAGCCAACCGATGTTTATGATCTTGCGCAGTAACGGGGCCGCTGCCTCTTGAGCATTGCCGGCACCGATGGCCGGCGTATCGACCACATCCAGTGCGCCGTGGCCCATGGCCTCAAACACCCGATGCACGTTCTGCTCGCGGTCGACCGTAACGATGACAATTGCGCACGGAGTATCCGCCATGATCCGCCGGGTCGCCTCCACGCCATCCATCACGGGCATGATCAGGTCCATCAGAATCAGATCCGGCGTATTTTCAGCGCAACGCTGCACCGCCTCGGCCCCATTACTGGCAACCCAGACCACCTCGTGCGCCGGGTCGAATGCCAAGGCGCGGCGCAAGGCCTCCACCGCCATGGGCATGTCGTTGACGATCGCTATTTTCATGCTCGCGCTCCTCCAATGAGCTCAACCACCGCGTCAAGCAGGGCGTCGTCATGAAAACTGGCTTTGGCTAGATAATAGTCGGCTCCAGCGTCCAGTCCACGGCGACGGTCCTCTTCACGATCCTTGTAAGACACCACCATAACCGGAAGGGATTGCAGGCGATTGTCCCGACGCAATAAAGTCACCAGTTCGATGCCATCCATGCGTGGCATATCGATGTCGGTGATCAGCAGATCGAAATCCTCCGATCGCAAGGCGTTCCAGCCATCCATTCCGTCCACCGCCACCGCCACGTCGTAGCCTCGATTGAGTAGCAACTTACGTTGCAGCTCACGCACGGTCAGCGAATCGTCGACCACCAGAATCCGTTTTCGAGCCGCTTCAACCGCCTGGCTGCCTTGACGGGCAATGCGCTCAAGACGCCCGGTATTGAGCAGTTTGTCCACCGAACGCAGCATGTCTTCGACGTCGACGATCAGCACCACCGAACCGTCGTCGAGCAAGGCCCCGGCGGAAATGTCCTGCACCTTGCCCAGACGCTCGTCCAGAGGCAAAACGACCAACGTCCGCTCGCCGATAAAACGCTCCACCGCCACGCCGTAAATCGCCTCGCGCTCGCGAATCACCACCACTTTGAGGGTTTGCTGACTGTTCTGGCTCGCCGGACGCTGCAACAGCTGACTGGCCGCGACCAGCCCGACATGCCGACCTTCGTGCCAGAAATGCTGACGGCCTTCGACCTGGACAATGTCCGCCGGCTCCAGATCGCACATTCGTTCGATGTGGGCCAGCGGGAAGGCATACGCCTCGTCACCCACTTCCACCACCAGACTGCGCACCACCGACAGGGTCAGCGGCACTTCGAGATGGAAGCGACTGCCCTCGCCCGCCGTCTGCTCCAGCACGACAGCGCCGCGCACCTGGCGGACCATGTGCTGGACCGCATCCAGTCCGACGCCGCGCCCGGAGACTTCGGTGACCGTGTCGCGCAGGCTGAAACCCGGTAGAAACAGGAAGGTCAGCAGCTCTTCTTCGCTCAACTGCGCGGCGGTTTCGGCCGGGGACAATTGGCGTTCGATGATGCTACGGCGGACCTTTTCCAGATCGACGCCATTGCCGTCATCGCTCAGTTCCAGCACCAACAGACCGGCCTGATGGGAAGCGCGCAAACGGATCAGGCCTTCCGCGGGTTTACCCGCTAATAGCCGTTGCTCCGGGGATTCGATGCCGTGATCCACGGCATTGCGCAGCAGGTGAGTCAGCGGTGCTTCAAGTTTCTCCAACACGTCGCGGTCGACCTGGGTTTTTTCGCCCTCGATCTCCAGTCGCACCTGCTTGCCGAGGCTGCGACCGAGGTCGCGGACCATGCGCTCTTGCCCGGCCAACACATCGGCAAACGGCCGCATGCGGCAGGCCAGCGCGGTGTCGTACAACACTTGCGCCCGTTGACTGGCCTGCCAGGCGAACTCATCCAGTTCGGCGTTCTTTTCCACCAGCAATTGCTGAGACTCAGCCAGTAGCCGACGCGCGTCATCGAGGGCTTCTTGTGCTTCCAGACTCAAGGCATGTTCCTTGAGGTGGACGTTGAGGTTTTCCAGGGCCCGCAGGCCTTTGTTCTGCATACGCTTGAGGCGTTGCATGGTGGCCAGGTGCGGTTTTAGCCGCAGGGTTTCCACCAGGGATTTGCTCGACAGGTCAAGCAGGCTGTTCAGGCGTTCGGCCGTGACTCGCAGTACCCGCTCGCCGTTTTCGGTGGTGCGTTTAGCCTTGCGCGGCGGCTCTGCGGGTTGCAGTTCGGCGACCGGGATTAGCACCTCGACCTTGGGCGTCGGTGGTTCGAGCTGAAGTTCCGCCATCACTGAGGCGACAGGCGCAGTGACCGGCGCGGGCGCCGCCATCGGATCAAGCAACCGCGCCATCAACACCCCATAGGCCTCGATTTCCACCCGTTCAGGGTTGTTGTCCGGTGTCGCAATGCGCATCAGCAAATCGGTGCCTTGCAACAAGGCATCGATGTGCTCGGGCCGCAGGTACAGGCGCCCTTCCTGGGCACTGACCAGGCAATCTTCCATCACATGCGCGACGCTGACCCCGGCATCGACGCCGACAATCCGCGCCGCGCCCTTGAGCGAGTGCGCCGCGCGCATGCACGATTCGAGGTGATCGGCCTGGGTCGGGTCGCGCTCCAGCGCCAAAAGACCTGCGCTCAGCACCAGCGTCTGGGCCTCGGCTTCCAGACTGAACAGTTCCAGCAAAGAGGCGTCACGCATTTGCTCGGGGGTCATGTAAGGCTCCGGGTCACGGCGGACAACAGCTGTTCTTCATCCAGCCACCGCAGGCTGCGACCTTTGAATTGCAACACGCCACGGGTGTATTTGGCGCTGGCCTGGGTGCCGGAGCGGGACGCCGCCTCGAGGATGCTTTCGTCGATGGCGTGAATCCCGTCCACTTCATCCACCGGTACCACCACCGGTCCGCCGTGAGCGGCAATGATCAGCATTCGCGGCATGACCCGCGCGCCGGACGCCACGCGGCTGGCGCCGTCGAGCCCGAGCAATTCCACCAGCGACAGGCACGCCACCAACGCGCCGCGCACATTCGCCACACCGAGCAAGGCCCGGGAGCGTTGGTGCGGCAGGGAATGAATCGCTTGCAGCGGCGCCACCTCCACCAGACTGCGAGTGGCCAGGGCCAGCCATTCTTCGCCCAGGCGGAACATCAGCAGCGAACGGGTCTTCACCTCGCTCTCGACCGTCCTGGAGACTTGCCCTCGGTCTTCCTGCTGTAACGCGTAGCGGTCGAGCAAGCGCGTAGCCGCCGCCGAATACACCGCGCAATTGCGGCAGTGAATGTGATCGCTCAGTAGCGGGCAGGACTTGTCGCCGTGGATACCGATGCGGTTCCAGCAGTCGTCGATGGCCTGGGCATCTTCATGGGTGAGGCTAAAGGTGTCGGCGGCGTTCATCGGTTACGCTCACTGTCAGCGGCGCGCTCGCTGCGGGCGGCGCGGTCCTGCAATCGTCTGGCTCCCGCCGTGTCGCCCAAGGATTGCAGCAACGCCGCCAGGTGCATCAACGCGTCGGGATGTTGCGGGTCGAGGTACAACGCCTTGCGATAAAAACCCTGAGCCTCAAGGACTCTGCCGGCGACATCGCTGAGCAAGCCCAGCCAGTAGAAGACTTGGGCCACGGGTTCATGACTGCGCAAATAGCTCTCGCACGCGGCGCGGGCCTCGGCACTTTTGCCTTCGTTGGCCAGCGCGGCGATGTTCGCCAGCAGCGCGGCGGTGTCCGGGTTGGCGACTTTCGTCACGACAGGTAGCGGCGCTACCGTTGCGAAGGGCCGACTGAGAACGGGCGGCGGCGCCACGCTGCGCACCGGTTGGCGCACGGGCAGAAGCGTCGGCACGAACGTCGCAATGGGCGCAGGCTCTGGTGCGCTCTGACGACTGAACGCAAAGGACTGCGGGATGCCGATCGAACGCATGCCAAAACGGCCGAGCAAACTGCCCTCGGCCGGGCCGATAAACAGCACGCCATCCACATGGGTCAAACGCTTGAGCACTTCGAACACTTGCTGCTGGGTCGGCTGATCGAAATAGATCAGCAGATTGCGGCAAAACACAAAGTCATACGGCGGCTCGCTGGCCAGCAACGTCGGATCCAGCAGATTGCCGACCTGCAAACGCACTTGTTCAAGCACTCGCCCGCTGAGGCGATAGCCCTCACCTTCAGCGCTGAAATGCCGGTCGCGAAAGGCGATGTCCTGACCCCGGAACGAATTCTTGCCGTACAGCGCGCGCCGGGCTTTTTCCACCGACAACGGGCTGACGTCCATGCCTTCGACCTTGAACTGGTGCGGCTGTAACCCGGCATCGAGCAACGCCATGGCGATGGAATACGGCTCTTCACCAGTGGAACACGGCAGGCTGAGAATCCGCAGCGCGCGCATGTTGTTGATGTCGCTCAGGCGTTTGGTGGCCAGTTTCGCCAACGTGGCGAAGGATTCCGGGTAACGGAAAAACCAGGTCTCGGGAACAATCACTGCTTCGATCAGCGCCTGCTGCTCGTCCTGCGAACCCTGCAAGGTGTGCCAGTACTCATCGGCCGTCAGCGCCTTGGACGCCGTGCTGCGCTGGCGCACCGCACGCTCGATGATCGCAGGCCCCACCGAGGTCACGTCGAGACCGATGCGCTCTTTGAGGAAATCGAAAAACCGTTGATCACTGCTCATGGCCGCTCCTCAAGCAGCGCCAGGTTCAGAGGCTGCGACGGAAACAGCAGCGCGCGAACCTGATCGTCGAGTAAGTCGGCGACCCGCACCCATTGCAGCAAACCCTGGGCATCTTCACGCACCGGCCCGAGGTATGGCGCCTGACGATTGTCGAGGCCATAGGGCTGAAAATCCGCCGGGTTGCAGCGCAAGGTATCGGTGGCCTGCTCCAGAATCAGCCCGAGCAATTGCGCTTCAACGGTTTCATCCGGACGGTAATGGACCAGCACCAAGCGGGTGCTGGTGCGGGCCTGGGCCGGTTGGCCGAACGTCAGCGCACTGAGGTCGATCACCGGCACCACCGCGCCGCGGTAGGCGAACACCCCGGCCACCCAGTCCGGCGCGCGAGGAATCGGTTTCAACGGCAGACGCGGCAGCACTTCCGCCACCTCAATGGCCTGCAGGGCATAGCGCTCATTGCCGATGCGGAACACCAGAAACAATGATTGCAGCGCCGGCTTCACGGCGATGCGTTTGGCCGTGGGTTCGCTCATCAGACTTTGAATCGCGAAACGCCGCTGCGCAGCCCTACGGCCACCTGGCTCAGTTCGTCGATGGCGAAACTGGCCTGGCGCAGGGACTCGACGGTCTGGCTGCTGGCATCGCCCAACTGCACCAGCGCGTGGTTGATCTGCTCCGCGCCCGTGGCCTGGGCCTGCATGCCTTCGTTGACCATCAACACCCGCGGCGCCAATGCCTGAACCTGATGGATGATCTGCGACAACTGCTCGCCGACTTGCTGCACCTCGGACATGCCGCGGCGCACTTCTTCGGAGAACTTGTCCATGCCCATGACCCCGGCCGACACCGCCGACTGGATCTCGCGCACCATCTGCTCGATGTCGTACGTGGCGACGGCGGTCTGGTCCGCCAGACGCCGCACTTCGGTGGCGACCACGGCAAAACCGCGGCCGTACTCACCGGCCTTTTCGGCCTCAATCGCCGCGTTGAGCGACAGCAGATTGGTCTGGTCGGCGACCTTGACGATGGTCACCACCACCTGATTGATGTTGCCGGCCTTCTCATTGAGGATCGCCAGTTTGGCGTTGACCAGATCAGCCGCGCCCATCACTGAGTGCATGGTCTCTTCCATCCGCGCCAGGCCTTGCTGCCCGGAACCGGCGAGCACCGAGGCCTGATCGGCGGCGGTGGAGACTTCGGTCATCGTGCGCACCAGATCCCGCGAAGTGGCCGCAATCTCACGGGACGTTGCGCCGATTTCGGTGGTGGTGGCGGCGGTTTCGGTGGCGGTCGCTTGCTGTTGCTTGGAGGTGGCAGCGATCTCGGTCACCGAGGTGGTGACCTGCACCGAGGAACGCTGGGCCTGGGACACCAGGGACGTCAGCTCGGTCATCATGTCGTTGAAGCCGGTTTCGACGGCGCCAAATTCGTCCTTGCGTTCCAGGTTCAGGCGGTTGCTGAGATCACCGGCGCGCATGACTTCGAGAATTTCGACGATCCGGTTCATCGGCGCCATGATTGCGCGCATCAACAGCAGACCGCAGAGGCCGGCGGCCAGCACCGCGATCAGCAGGGAGATGCCCATGATGACTTTCGCGGTGTCCACGGCGTCATCGATGTTCGCGATTTCCTGGTCGGCCAGCGTTTTATTTTCGCGGATGATGTCATTGAGCTTCATTCGACCGGCGGTCCAGGCCGGGGTCAGTTGCTCGTTGAACATCTTGATGGCTTCGGCTTCCTGATTGCGTTTATGCAAATCGAGCACGGCAGCCAGGGCCTTGTTGTAATTGTCATAGCGCTTTTCAAAGTCGGCGTACTCGACCTTGTCTTCATCCGTGGTGATGGTGCCGCGATAGTTATTCATCTGCTCGTGCAGATGCACCTCAAAGGATTTGAAGTCTGCGGCATCTTCAGTGCTGATGCCCTGCCCTTCCCTAAAACCAAGCATTTCCTGGGTCAGGATGAAACTGTCGACCCAGGCACCACGAATCATGGCGCTGTAATACACCCCAGGCAGCGCGTCTTCACGAACGCTGGCTTCGCTGGTTTCAATCTTCAACAGCCGGGAATACGAGACGACGACCATCAGCAGCATGATGGCGATAATCACCGCAAAGCTCGCCAAGATGCGTTGGCGCAACGTCCAGTTCTTCACAGTCAGTCCTCGGGTGCGGTTCAAATGCTGCGGAGTATAGCCGAGGGCTGTGTTTCATCTATAAGACTGTTGCCAGGGGTAAATCGGAAGAAACGGGTCGTGGAATGACAATAAAATCTGTGGTGCTGCTGAAAATGCCATCGCGAGCAGGCTCGCTCCCACACTCGACCGAGTTATCCAAACGGACACGATCTATGTGGGAGCGAGCCTGCTCGCGAAGAACGATGACGCGGATTAACTGACTGCACACCGACTCCAGTGGATCGAGGTTACCCAGAGCCCTCTCGGAACGCGCTTTTTTAAACAACGCTTAGATAGAAGCCTGGCGAACTTGCTTCTCCAACTCAGCCTTCAACCCCGGCTCAAGCTTCAACTGACGCGCCAGTTCATCCAGGTAGGACTTCTCCATGAAGCTCTCCTCATCCACCAGCATCACGCTGGCGATGTACATCTCGGCAGCCATTTCCGGCGTGCTGGCAGCGCGGGCGACTTCTGTCGGGTCGAGCGGCTTGCTGAGTTCGGCATGCAGCCACTGTTGCAATTCCTGATCGTTGTCGAGTTTGGTGAATTCGCCTTCTATCAATGCACGCTCGCGTTCATCAACGTGGCCATCGGCTTTGGCCGCCGCAACCAGCGCCTTGAGTATTGCCTGGCTATGTAATTCGACTTGCGCTGGAGGCAGACGGTCGAGTGTTTGCGGCTCAGTCTTCGGCGCAGTGCCCTGCTGGGCCTGCCAATTACCGTAGGCCTTGTAGGCAATGACGCCGAGCGCCGCGAGGCCGCCGTAGATGGCGACTTTGCCGCCGACGTTGCGCGCCTTTTTGCTGCCGAGCAACAGGCCCATGGCACCTGCCGCCAACGCACCGCCGCCTGCGCCCGAAAGCAGGCTGCCGAGGCCGCCCGAACCGCCGCTGCCGCCGAGCAATCCGCCTAAACCACCGCCGGAGGTCTTGTTTTGTGAGCCGCCGGCCTTGTTCTGCAACATGTCCTGACCGGACTTGAGTAGCTGATCGAGCAATCCACGCGTGTTCATTTTCCGCCTCCAAAAAAGGGGTTAACCGGATCAATAAGGCCACCAGCCTAGATCGAAAGTGCCCGGCATTCGGGGGCGAGAGTGCTTCGAGATGTTGCGCAGCACCGTTCATCTGACCACGACCCTTCAGAAAAATAGATATACACTCAAGCAAATCTATAAAAACCGCCCACCGGGTACTTTCTCCATGATGACCTTGCGTCAGATCCGTCACTTCATCGCCGTGGCCGAGACCGGCTCAATCTCCGCCGCCGCGCAAACCGCGTTCATTTCTCAGTCCACCTTGACCCTGGCCATCCAGCAACTGGAGCAGGAAATCGGCGTCGGCCTGTTCAACCGTCACGCCAAGGGCATGACGTTGACCCACCAGGGCCACCAATTCCTACGCCAGGCGCACCTGATTCTGGCGACGGTGGACAACGCCAAACGCAGCCTGCAACAGAGCACCGATCAGGTCGCCGGGCAGTTGATCATCGGTGTGACCAGCCTGGTGGCCGGTTATTACCTTGCGGATCTACTCACCCGTTTCCAGCGCGCCTACCCCAACGTCGAGATCCGGGTGATGGAAGATGAGCGCCCTTACATCGAGCATTTGCTGGTCAGCGGCGAGATCGATGTTGGCGTGCTGATCCTCTCCAACCTCGAAGACCGCCACGCCTTGCAGACCGAAGTGCTGACCCACTCGCCGCATCGGTTATGGCTGCCAGCCCAGCATCCGCTGCTGGAACACGACAGCATCAACCTCGCCGACGTGGCCCGCGAACCGTTGATTCAACTGAACGTCGATGAAATGGATCGCAATGCGCAACGCATGTGGTCGGCGGCCTCGCTGCAGCCGCGCATCACCTTGAGAACGGCGTCGACGGAAGCGGTGCGAAGCCTGGTGGCAGCGGGATTGGGCGTGTCGATCCAGCCCGACATGACTTATCGCCCATGGTCACTGGAGGGCGACATCATCGAAGCGCGCCCGATTGCCGACCTTAGTCAAACCCTCGATGTCGGCCTGGCCTGGCGTCGCGGCACCGCGCGCCCAGCATTGGTGGACCCGTTCCTGACCGTCGCCCGCGAGCAGCCCCACGGCGGGCGCAAGCCATCTATTTAATCGAACGCCACCTTCAGTATTTAGTATTTGTCGACCTCGGGTGCGGCGCCTAGTCTTGGTACATCTATAAGACGGCCCGGCCCCAGTCACAGGGAGCAGCATGGCCACACAAGAAAAGAGAACCCGAAAAATGGCTGGTGCACAGACCCCGTTGTTCACCGCGTTGTTGATCGATGGCGAATTGGTCGCGGGCCAGGGGTTTGTCGAACCGATCCTCAACCCGGCCACCGGGGAAGTGCTGACTCACATCGCCGAAGCCAGCACCGAACAAGTCGAAGCCGCGATCCTCGCCGCCCACCGCGCCTTTGCCGATTGGTCGCGGACCACACCGCAACAACGCTCGAACCTGTTGCTGGACATCGCCAACGCGATCGAAAAACAAGCCGACCTCCTCGCCCGTCTCGAATCGCTGAACTGCGGCAAGCCGTTGCACTTGGCGCGTCAGGATGACTTGAGTGCCACAGTCGATGTGTTCCGTTTCTTTGCTGGCGCCGTGCGCTGTCAGACGGGCCAGCTCAGCGGCGAATACCTGCCGGGCTACACCAGCATGGTTCGCCGCGATCCGATTGGCGTGGTCGCCTCGATTGCGCCGTGGAATTACCCGATCATGATGGCCGCGTGGAAAATCGCCCCGGCCCTGGCGGCCGGCAACACACTGGTGTTCAAGCCGTCCGAACACACGCCGCTGTCGATTCTGGCCCTGGCGCCCGCGCTGGCCGAGATTCTGCCGCGCGGTGTGATCAACATCATTTGCGGTGGCGGTGAAGGCGTCGGCAGTCACTTGGTCAGTCATCCCAAAGTGCGCATGGTGTCGCTGACCGGCGATATCGTCACCGGGCAAAAAATCCTGCAAGCCGCGGCGAAAACCCTGAAGCGCACTCACCTCGAACTCGGCGGCAAGGCCCCGGTGATCGTTTGCAACGATGCGGACATTCAAGCCGTGGTCGAAGGCGTGCGCACTTACGGCTATTACAACGCCGGCCAGGATTGCACCGCGGCCTGCCGAATTTATGCACAGGCCGGGATTCATGATCGCTTGGTGGCCGAACTCGGCGCAGCGGTCAGCAGCCTGCGGTTCGCCGGCAAGCGCGACGCCGACAACGAGATCGGCCCGCTGATCAGCACCCGCCAGCGTGATCGCGTGGCCAGTTTCGTCGAGCGTGCCCTCGGCCAGCCGCACATCGAACGGGTGACCGGCGCGGCGGTGCATTCCGGTGCCGGCTTCTATTACCAGCCGACGTTGCTGGCCGGTTGTAAGCAGACCGACGAGATCGTCCAGCGCGAAGTGTTCGGGCCGGTGGTCACCGTGACCCGTTTCGATCAGCTCGAACAAGCCGTGGACTGGGCCAACGACTCGGAATACGGCCTCGCCTCCTCGGTCTGGACCCAGAACCTGGACAAGGCGATGCAGGTCGCGGCGCGCTTGCAGTACGGCTGCACCTGGATCAACAGCCATTTCATGCTGGTCAGCGAAATGCCCCACGGCGGCCTGAAGCGTTCGGGCTACGGCAAAGACTTATCCAGCGATTCGCTCCAGGACTACAGCGTGGTGCGGCACATCATGGCCCGCCACGGACAGCATCTCTGACTACGCTTATAACAAGCCGCTAACGGCATGCTTCACCACGTTCAAAACTGCCCCGACCATAATTAAAGAAGAGGGAAACCCCATGTTCGTGCACAAGACCGCACTGCTCAGTGCAATCACCACGGCGCTGCTGGCCAGTGCCAGTATCCAGGCCGCCGAACCGCTGAAAGCCGTCGGTGCCGGCGAAGGTCAGCTGGATATTGTGGCCTGGCCTGGCTACATCGAACGTGGCGAAAGCGACAAGGCCTACGACTGGGTCACCGGCTTCGAAAAGGAAACCGGCTGCAAGGTCAACGTCAAGACAGCCGCCACTTCCGATGAGATGGTCAGCCTGATGTCCAAGGGTGGTTATGACCTGGTGACTGCATCCGGCGACGCCTCCCTGCGGTTGATCGCCGGCAAGCGTGTGCAGCCGATCAACACGGCGTTGATCCCGAACTGGAAGAACATTGACCCTCGCCTCAAGGACGGCCCGTGGTACGTCGTCAATAAGCAAACCTACGGCACCCCGTACCAATGGGGCCCGAACGTGTTGATGTACAACACCAATATCTTCAAAACGGCGCCGGACAGCTGGAGCGTGGTGTTCGAAGAGCAAACCCTGCCGGACGGCAAGTCCAACAAGGGTCGGGTCCAGGCCTACGACGGCCCGATCTATATCGCCGATGCGGCGCTTTATCTCAAATCGAAACAGCCGGAGCTGGGCATCAAAGACCCGTACCAGCTCAACGAAGCGCAATACAAAGCGGCGCTGGACCTGCTTCGCAAGCAACAGCCCTTGATCCACCGCTACTGGCATGACGCAACGGTCCAGATGAGTGACGTCAAAAACGAAGGCGTCGCGGCGTCCAGCACCTGGGGCTACATGGTCAACGGCCTGGTGGCGGACAAGCAGCCGGTTGCCTCGGTCATTCCAAAAGAAGGTGCAACGGGTTGGGCCGACACCACCATGCTCCACGCCGAAGCCAAGCACCCCAACTGCGCCTACAAGTGGATGGACTGGTCGCTGCAACCCAAAGTCCAGGGTGACCTGGCGGCCTGGTTCGGTTCGCTGCCGTCGGTTCCGGCCGGGTGCAAGGAGAGCGAATTGCTCGGCGCCGAGGGTTGCAAAACCAATGGTTACGACCAATTCGAGAACCTGGCCTTCTGGAAAACCCCGCAGGCTGAAGGCGGCAAATTCGTGCCGTACAGCCGCTGGACCCAGGACTACATCGCGATCATGGGCGGCCGTTAAGCCCTCAAGCACGACACGGTCAACTCCCTTCCCCCCTCTCCCCTGTGGGGCGGTCCGACGTTTCGGGAGGGCTGGGGTGAGGGGTGGTTTTTGACTCCGCCTCGACTCTTGGGAATGACCGACACCGCGGCCCTCACCCCCCGCCCTCTCCCGGAGGGAGAGGGCGCTAAAAGCAGGTCGCGTACACCGCAACGATTCAGATTTTCAGAAGTCCAGGCAAGGCCGCCGCGAGACCCTCGCCTTTTTGGAGCACCGCACCATGACGCTTGCAGTCCAGTTCACCAACGTTTCCCGTCAGTTCGGCGAAGTGAAGGCCGTTGACCGGGTTTCCATCGATATCCAGGACGGCGAGTTCTTTTCCATGCTGGGCCCTTCCGGTTCGGGCAAAACCACCTGTCTGCGCCTGATCGCCGGTTTCGAACAACCGAGTGCAGGCTCTATCCGTATTCATGGCGAAGAAGCCGCCGGGCTGCCGCCGTATCAGCGTGACGTGAACACCGTGTTCCAGGATTACGCGTTGTTCCCGCACATGAACGTACTCGACAACGTCGCCTACGGTTTGAAAGTCAAAGGCGTCGGCAAAACCGAACGCCAGAGACGCGCCGAAGAAGCCCTCGACATGGTCGCCCTCGGCGGTTATGGCGAGCGCAAACCGGTGCAGCTGTCCGGCGGTCAGCGGCAGCGTGTGGCCCTGGCCCGCGCCCTGGTCAATCGGCCGCGAGTGCTGCTGCTCGATGAACCGTTGGGCGCCCTCGATTTGAAGCTGCGCGAGCAAATGCAGGGTGAACTGAAGAAGCTGCAACGCCAGCTCGGCATCACCTTCATCTTCGTCACCCACGACCAGACCGAAGCGCTGTCGATGTCGGATCGTGTGGCGGTGTTCAACAAGGGGCGCATCGAGCAGGTCGATACCCCGCGCAACCTCTACATGAAACCGGCGACAACCTTTGTCGCCGAATTCGTCGGCACCTCCAACGTGATTCGCGGCGATCTGGCGAAACAATTGAGCGGCAATCCACAGCCGTTTTCGATTCGCCCGGAACATGTGCGTTTCGCCGAAGGGCCGCTGGCCAGCCATGAAATCGAAGTCAGCGGTTTGCTCCATGACATTCAGTACCAAGGCAGCGCCACGCGCTATGAACTGAAACTGGAAAACGGCCAGACCCTGAACATCAGCCAGGCCAACGTCCAGTGGCTGGACGTCAGCGCGCAACATCAGACCGGACAACGCATCAGCGCACGCTGGGCACGGGAAGCGATGATCCCGCTGCACGACAACGTTGTCGGCGGGGTGTGAGATGAACAGCGTGGCTATCCCTCAAACCCCGACCGGCGGCTCGCCGTTGCGCAGGTTTTCCAACCTGCTGTATCGCCGGCCGAATTTTTACCTGTCGCTGCTGCTGGTACCGCCGCTGCTGTGGTTCGGCGCGATCTATCTCGGCTCGCTGCTGGTGCTGCTGTGGCAAGGCTTCTATACCTTCGACGACTTCACCATGGCGGTCACGCCTGAGCTGACCCTGGCGAACTTCGCTGCCCTGTTCCAGCCGTCGAACTTCGACATCATCCTGCGCACCTTGAGCATGGCCGTCGTCGTGTCGATCGCCAGCGCCATCGTCGCGTTCCCGATCGCCTACTACATGGCGCGCTACACCACCGGCAAGACCAAGGCGTTTTTCTACATCGCGGTGATGATGCCGATGTGGGCCAGTTACATCGTCAAGGCGTATGCCTGGACCTTGCTGTTGGCCAAGGGCGGCGTGGCGCAGTGGTTCGTCCAGCACCTTGGATTGGAGCCGGTCTTGCAGTTCATTCTGGGCATTCCGGGTGTCGGCGGCAGCACCTTGTCGACCTCGCACCTGGGCCGGTTCATGGTGTTCGTCTACATCTGGCTACCGTTCATGATCCTGCCGATCCAGGCCTCGCTGGAACGTCTGCCACCCTCATTGCTGCAAGCCTCGGCCGACCTCGGCGCCAAGCCACGCCAGACCTTCATGCAAGTGACTCTGCCGCTGTCGATTCCGGGCATCGCGGCCGGTTCGATCTTCACCTTTTCGCTAACCCTGGGCGACTTCATCGTGCCGCAACTGGTGGGCCCGCCGGGCTACTTCGTCGGCAGCATGGTGTACGCCCAGCAAGGCGCGATCGGCAACATGCCGATGGCCGCGGCCTTCACGTTGGTGCCGATTGTGTTGATCGCCATTTACCTGACTATCGTGAAACGACTGGGGGCCTTCGATGCGCTCTAAAAAACAAAGGCCAGAAACGCACGGGGAGAAAGCCTCGCTCGGCCTGCGCATCGCAGCGTGGGGCGGGTTGGTGTTTCTTCACTTTCCGATCCTGATCATCTTCCTGTACGCCTTCAACACCGAAGATGCGGCGTTCAGTTTTCCGCCCAAGGGCTTCACCCTGAAGTGGATCGGCGTGGCGTTCTCGCGGCCCGACGTACTGGAAGCGATCAAGCTGTCGCTGCAAATCGCTTCCGTCGCGACGTTGATTGCGCTGGTCCTCGGTACGCTGGCATCGGCGGCGTTGTACCGGCGGGATTTCTTCGGCAAGCAAGGCATCTCACTGATGCTGATCCTGCCGATTGCCTTGCCGGGGATCATCACCGGTATCGCGTTGCTGGCGACCTTCAAGACGCTGGGGATCGAACCGGGGATGTTCACCATCATCGTCGGCCACGCGACCTTCTGTGTGGTGATCGTCTACAACAACGTCATCGCCCGCCTGCGTCGCACTTCTCACAGTTTGATCGAGGCTTCGATGGACCTCGGCGCCGATGGCTGGCAGACCTTCCGCTACATCGTCCTGCCGAACCTCGGCTCGGCGTTGCTGGCCGGCGGCATGTTGGCGTTTGCCCTGTCGTTCGACGAAATCATCGTCACCACCTTCACCGCCGGCCATGAACGCACCCTGCCGCTGTGGCTGCTCAACCAGCTCAGTCGCCCACGGGACGTGCCGGTGACCAACGTCGTCGCGATGCTGGTGATGATGGTGACCATGCTGCCGATCCTCGGCGCCTATTACCTGACCCGTGGCGGTGAGAGCGTTGCGGGCAGTGGCGGTAAGTAACTGACTCACTGTAGGAACCGGATCAAATGTGGGAGCGAGCTTGCTCGCGAAGAGGCCATCACATTCAACATTGATGGTGACTGACACACCGCTTTCGCGAGCAAGCTCGCTCCCACAGGGGGCTCGGTTTCCACAGAAGAACAACAATAGTTTTGAAGAGGACAAAGCCATGCAAACCAAACTCTTGATCAATGGCCAACTGATCGACGGCGAAGGCCCCGCCCAACCGGTGTTCAACCCGGCCCTCGGTCGTGTGTTGGTGGAAATCAACGAAGCCAGTGAAGCCCAGGTCGATGCCGCCGTGCGTGCTGCCGACAGCGCCTTCGAAGGCTGGTCGCAAACCACGCCGAAAGAACGTTCGCTGCTGCTGCTCAAACTCGCCGACGCCATCGAAGCCCACGGCGAAGAGCTGGCCAAACTGGAATCGGACAACTGCGGCAAGCCTTACAACGCCGCGCTGAACGACGAGATCCCGGCAATTGCCGACGTGTTCCGTTTCTTCGCCGGCGCCAGCCGTTGCATGAGCGGTTCGGCGGGCGGTGAATACTTGCCGGGCCACACCTCCATGATCCGCCGCGACCCAGTGGGCGTGATCGCGTCCATCGCACCGTGGAACTACCCGCTGATGATGGTCGCCTGGAAAATCGCCCCGGCCCTTGCGGCGGGTAATACCGTGGTGCTCAAGCCGTCGGAACAAACCCCGCTGACCGCGCTGCGTCTGGCGGAACTGGCGTCGAAAATCTTCCCGGCCGGCGTGCTTAACCTGGTGTTCGGTCGTGGTCCTACGGTCGGCAGCCCATTGGTCACACACCCGAAAGTGCGCATGGTCTCGTTGACCGGTTCGATCGCCACCGGTTCGAACATCATTTCCAGCACCGCCGACAGCGTCAAACGCATGCACATGGAACTGGGCGGCAAAGCCCCGGTGATCATCTTCGACGACGCCGACATCGACGCCGCCGTGGAAGGCATTCGCACCTTCGGCTTCTACAACGCCGGCCAGGACTGCACCGCCGCCTGCCGCATCTACGCGCAGGAAGGCATCTACGACAAATTCGTCGAGAAGCTCGGCGAAGCGGTCAGCAGCATCAAGTACGGTTTGCAGGATGATCCGTCGACCGAACTGGGCCCGTTGATTACCGCGCAACACCGCGACCGCGTGGCCGGGTTTGTCGAACGTGCCGTGGCGCAGCCGCATATCCGATTGATCACCGGCGGCAAGGCTGTGGAAGGCAATGGGTTCTTCTTCGAACCCACGGTGTTGGCCGACGCGCAACAGGACGATGAAATCGTCCGTCGTGAAGTGTTCGGGCCGGTGGTGTCGGTGACCAAATTCGCCGATGAAGCACAGGTTCTGGGCTGGGCCAACGATTCGAACTACGGCCTGGCGTCGTCGGTCTGGACCTCGGACGTCGGTCGTGCGCATCGCTTGTCCGCACGCTTGCAGTACGGCTGCACCTGGGTGAATACGCACTTCATGCTGGTCAGCGAAATGCCGCACGGCGGTCAGAAACTGTCTGGTTACGGCAAGGACATGTCCATGTACGGGCTGGAGGACTACACCGTCGTTCGGCATGTGATGTTCAAGCATTAAAAAGCGAAAAGATCGCAGCCTGCGGCAGCTCCTACAGGGGTTGCGGCAGGCAACGATGTCCGCGGCGCATACGATCAATGTAGGAGCTGCCGCAGGCTGCGATCTTTTCAGCAGGCGCACGGAAAGCGTCAGCGATTTACACCAGGAATTCACCGCAATTCAAAAACAATAACCACCGATCCGGGCAGCGCCGTCATGGCCCTGTCACGGTTTCGGACATCCGAAATCTGCCGATTTTCCGGAGTTAACACACCATGAGTGCATCACCCGAACTCTCCGCAGCCGTTGCCGACAGCGATGCCGAGCAACTGCGCAAGCTGGGTTACACCTCGAACTTCAATCGCAGCATGAGCCTGTGGGAAAACTTCGCCCTGGGCTTCACTTATCTCTCTCCGGTCGTAGGGGTTTATACCCTGTTCGGCCTGTGCCTCGCCGCCGGTGGGCCGCCGATGTTCTGGGCTTATTTGCTGGTCGGATGTGGCCAGTTGCTGGTGTGCCTGATCTTCGGTGAAGTGGTCTCGCAGTTCCCGATTTCCGGCGGCGTGTACCCGTGGGCTCGTCGCTTGGTGGGCAAGCGCTGGGCGTGGATGGTCGGCTGGATCTACTCCATCGCCCTGTGCGTCACCATCGCCGCCGTTGCGGTGGGCGCCGGTCCGTACCTGGCCGCCATGATGGGCTTTGAACCGAGCAACAACACCAACATCGTCATCGCACTGTTCCTGACGTTGTTCGCGACCCTGGTGAACCTCAGCGGCACCAAAGTGCTGGCGCGGATCGCCATGTTCGGCTTCGTTTGCGAACTGGTCGGTGCGGTGATCGTCGGCGTTTACCTGCTGATCTTCGAACGTCATCAATCGATCAGTGTGTTGTTCAACACCTTCGATATCAGCGTCGACGGCTCGTACTTGCCGGCATTTCTCACCGCATCTCTGGCGGGGATGTTCCTGTACTACGGCTTCGAGGCCTGCGGCGACGTGGCCGAAGAAACCCCGAACCCGAGCAAGCAGATCCCGGTGGCCATGCGCATGACCATCTACATCGGCGGCATCGCGGCGATGTTCGCCTGCCTGGCGCTGATTCTCGCCGTGCCAGACATGCAAGCGGTGATCAACGGCACTGACAAGGACCCGGTCACCACCATCCTCAACAATGCCTTCGGCCCGGTCGGCTCGAAAGTGGTGATGGGCGTGGTGATGATTTCCTTCATCTCCTGCGTCATCAGCCTGCAAGCGGCGGCGAGCCGTCTGCTGTATTCCTACGCTCGGGATGAAATGGTCATCGGCAGCTCACTGCTGAAGAAGATCTCTCCTACGACTCAGGTACCGGTTGCGGCACTGTTCGTGTCCGGCGTCCTACCGGCGCTGATCATCATCCTCGGTTTCTTCCTGCAAGATGCCGTCGCAACCATCGTCAGCTTCGCCGCGATCGGCATCTACCTGGCATTCCAGATGATCGTGCTCGCGGCACTCTATGCGCGCATGAAGGGCTGGAAACCGAGCGGCAAATTCACCCTCGGCGCCTGGGGCTGGGCGGTGAACATCGGCGCGCTGGTCTATGGCGTCGGCGCAATCATCAACATGGCCTGGCCGCGCACGCCGGATGCGGCGTGGTACATCAACTACGCGATGGTGTTGAGTACTGCGATCGTGATTGGGTTGGGGCTGGTTTATATGTGGCTGGCCAAGCCGTATGACCATGGGACTGCGCCTGCGGGGGATGCTTGGAAGGTTAGTCGGTAAGGGCACTTACCCAGCCCGCAGTGATGCGGGCTGGGTTTGAGGTGTTAGATCGGTAGGGGGTTGGAGAGAATTTCGAATTCGTCCATCAGCAGATGGATTTCGGTGCTGGGGTTGGGTTCGCCGCTGATAGCAACGTCCTCGATAATCTTTGGTGCTAAATCTCTCGCCCTTTGGAATGGCTCACCTAAAAGTTGTGCGAAATAGTTGGTGTCTTCGCCTTTCTCGTACTTATCCATGTTGGGTTTCTCTCTGAGGCTCTTGGCCACCAAGTCGCCTGGAGAGCGCTTCCCAACCGCTCGAAATGGCTTTCGATTGAAACCGAAGTGCAGAAGCAACCAAAACTCAAAACAGGGGTACGAAGCGATGACTTTGATTTTCGGATGAGGCCTCGCCAGATTTATTGCTCGTTCAAAACACAGATGTGTATCGCGATCCAATGCACAAAACACCTTGTCGAAGCATTTCTGGCGGCTATTGCTGTTTCTACAATGCCGCTTGGGTGCGTGAGGCCACAGTGGGCAATTTCCACTTGAGCTTTGGCGCGAAAATGAAATGCAGCCTCCTCCAGATATCGTTTTCCTGACTTGCTGTCTTCACAGAGGATCAACACTTTGGGTTGAGGCTTGAACCGCGGTGCCTTTCGATCAAATAGCCGTATCGAACGCGCCATGATCAACCCCGCCTTATCAGTGGCAACCCGCGATAACGACCCTCAAAGTAGCGTTTCTCAACATCCTCCCCTTCCCGTCCTTCAAAGTCGTAAACAGAAAAAAGGCAGGTTGCACCGTTAGCGTCTCTTTCGGTGATCCAGAACTGATCGCGCCGAAGCGCTTTGGTGTTCATTAAATGAGTGTCGTGAGTGGTAAAGATCAGTTGAGTCTCCAACCCACCGTCCAGGTGTTTCTCAATCAAGTCCGAGACTATTGAGGGATGAAGGCTGCTGTCCAACTCATCGACAGAAAGTATCCCGCTACCATCAGCGTGATTGATCATGAACCAGGGCAGCCAGAATCCAATCAGATTTTTCGTACCGCCTGACTCCTCGGAAAAATCAAACTCCGCGGGGCCTAAATGACTCGTATGCGTCAGGGTCACTTTGTCTTTTTGGGCTGCGGCGAAGAACTCTTTCAGTGTGAGTTTTTTGGTGCATTGAACAGACTCTGCGTCTTCGGTGTTGAGCCGGATCGCTGACACCGGGATATCCACTTCCTTCAGAAAGTCTCGTAAATCATGTGTGTAATCCGATGCCATCCGAAGAAATCTGATGGACGCTGCTGACAGCCCCATCATGTTGTTCTGCTCAATAACGAGTAGACCGGTTTGAAACCAGCTAAACGGCCCCCGCAACTGAGTCAACTCTTCGCTACTGTTCGCAACCGCCTGCGAAATAAACAACATCTTGGGGCTCGTCAGACGCCGCCAGGCGTTGTGCACCTCTTTACCCCCCTCAAGGCTTGAGCCAAAAACATAATGCTCCCCCTCATCAACAAAACGACGCGAATACAACAGCGTTTCCTTACCTTTGGGATAGGAAACCAGTTGTTCCTCGATAATCCGTTGCGCAGTCATGCGCAGAACAAACCGGTATCGGACCCCGTGTTGAATGAAGTTGTACTCAAAAGAACTGGGTGCATTTTGAAGTTGCGGGTCAAAACGAAACGGCGAGACCGGTAGCGGTTCATCATTTGATGTAGGTGTCGAAGCAAGCAAACTCCCCATGATCCCCATCGCCCGGATAAGCGAAGACTTACCGGAAGCGTTCGGTCCGTAAATCGCCGCCACCTTTAATAAATCAGGCAGTTTTTCTCCATTTACAATTGGCGTGAACACGTTGCGCTTTTTGCTCAAGCGCGGCGTCGCAGCCATGGACAGGGTTTGTTTGTCACGGAAGGAGCGATAATTGGAAACTGAAAATTCGATCAACATGTAGCAAACCTGCAGTTCGTTCCTGAATGCGGGAAAAACTATAGGAAAAACCACCGCTGTGATGCTGCTTGACTGCACTTCAGGCAAAAACAGGAAATTCCTACAGATCGAACCTTCCGGCATAGACACCGATTCCTACAGCATGCGGCGCCGCGAGCGCCTGAACGATAGGCTTTACCTCGTCGCTGCCAAATCAGCGACCCGGGGTCGAAGCCGGAACACTATCAACATGGCGCAACCGCGCTCCTCTGAGTGGCGGCTCCCTTTTCAACTTGGAGTCGAAAAAATGTTTGAACACACGCTAAATCCGTCTAAAACCCATCCTCATTTCACCCCAACCATCTTCACCCGCCACAACCGCTTCCTCCACGCCTTCATGCAGGACAATCAAGCCTGGTTCTGCGTCCAGGATCTCGGTCGCTTGATGGGCCGCCCGATGGACCAACGCCTCACCCTGAAACTCGACCCCGATCAACGTCGATTTGCCTGGTTGCTGAAGAACGGCAAAACGGTCGAATCACTGATGGTCAGCGAATCAGGGATGTACGCCCTTCTGGTGCACCATTTCGTCCCGGAAAACCGAAACCTGCGCCAGTGGCTGAGCAACGAAGTCATACCTTCGCTGCGTGAGTCGAAAGCGACATCTGTGGATAACATTCCAAGCCTGAGTTCGTTGCAGTGGGCCGGGATCTCGGTGCCGCTGCTGCATTGGCAGCATCAGGCCTGGATCAAATGGCGGGACATGCCTGATCTGATGCAGGCACAACGGCCGTTCACGATCGTGGGCACTTGCAGTTGAAGGTAGAGTGAAAAAATGAAAAAGGGGCAGACTTCACAGTCCGCCCCTTTTGTTAGCCTCCCCCTGAAAACCTTCGCGAATAGGCATCTCAGCAGGTTTATCCGTTGATGCCCAACGGTCTCAGGCCGGCACTATCAACTCAACCGAAGGAAAATAGCTGCGGTAACGCTTGGCATCCCGAGTCAGTAGCGGCAGCTTTTTCACTGCGGCATGCGCACCGATGAAAAAATCCGCCAAAACGTTACTTTTTCCGCCGCCCACTTTCCGGTAACGAACAAAAGCCTTTCCGGCCAAAAACAAGGCGGGACGCGGGACTTCCCGCATCGCCAAACCGAGCTGTGTAACCGCATCATCCAGCGCTTCAAACGTCGTGAATGTATGGGACAGTTCGGCGTAGATAATCGGATTGATGGCCAATTCATGAATCTGGGATTGAGCACGTAGCTGTTGTATGGACCAGTCAGCCCAGACGGGGTCGTCTTCCAGAACATCAATCAACACATTCGTGTCGACCAATATCATCAGTCCTCACCTCTCAGCAATGCCATCAAATCGTCGGTTCGCCATTTGATATCCGCTTTACCACGCGCCGCCTCAAATCGGTCGAGTGTGGCTGTCTTGTCGGCTTTTGCCTTATGGCTGTGCAGCACCACCTCGCCTTGCGCGTTGACACTGAACTCTATGGCCGAACCTGGTATCAGGTGCAGTGCGTCGCGAATAGGCTTGGGAATAGTGACCTGCCCTTTGCTGGTCATGGTTGTCGTCATGATGCTCTCCTGGAGTATTACTCTCCCGAGAAACGTAATACTTGGCGTGCAAGTCTGCAACCGCCGCTCATCGTAGTCGGGTTCCTACCGCCCTGTAGGATCTGACCGCGACACCCGTGTCACGGCCAAAGCCTTCTCCTTTTCAAAACCGCGAAACACTCCTCATCGCATCCACCAGATACCGCATCGCAATCTGGTCGCTTTCCGACAGCTCCCGATAGCGCTCCAACAACTTCATCTCGTCCGAACTGACCCGACGCCTTCGGCGCACAGTGGTCAGGCAAGGAAGGATTCCCAGCAACTGGGTGATGCCTTGTACTTTCGTCATGGACGATGTCCTTCTATAAGCCCGAGAAAACTTCAAAAACCGCATCGCCCTCTCCTTTTTGTAGTCGCCGGCCTGAAGGGCAGTGGTCGGTCATGAACACAGAATAGGAACTATCGCGGCGCTGAAAAGCGATTTTTAGAGTAATTAGTCAAAAAAAGCAGAAATGCCCTATAAATCAGAAAGTACTGTCGGAAAACTTAACCGACATTTCTTGTTTCATTGCCACGAAGCCAAAGTGCTACCAATCATTTTTTCTCCGCGACCGAACGGTTTAAGCTATTTGTTATCTGTTTAATGTCCGTTGCGTTTGGCCGAAGGCATGTCCGAACCTTTATTTTTGATCCAGCACGTGCCAGGAACGGCGCGGGATTGTTCACGACAGGTTGAACTTATGCACCGCAGGAATTTGCTCAAAGCGTCCATGGCCATCGCTGCCTACACCGGATTATCAGCCACCGGCCTGCTGGCTTCGCGGGCCTGGGCCGGTACCGGCGCGGCGGATGGCGAGGCTCAGGCGTTCGACTTCGAAGCACTGAAGATCCAGGCCAAGCAGCTCGCCGGCAATCGCTATCAGGACACCAAGCAGGTGCTGCCGCCGACCCTGGCGACCATGACACCGCAGAACTTCAACGCGATCCGCTATGACGGCAACCACTCACTGTGGAATGACCTCAACGGTCAGCTGGATGTGCAGTTTTTCCACGTCGGCATGGGTTTCAAGCAACCGGTGCGCATGTACAGCGTCGACCCCAAGACGCGTCAGGCGCGAGAGGTGCATTTCCGCCCGTCCCTGTTCAACTATGAAAAAACCACGGTCGATACCAAACAGCTCACGGGCGACCTGGGGTTTTCCGGGTTCAAGCTGTTCAAGGCCCCGGAGCTGGACCAGCACGACGTGCTGTCCTTCCTCGGCGCCAGCTATTTCCGTGCGGTCGATGCCTCAGGCCAGTACGGTCTGTCGGCACGCGGCCTGGCGATCGATACCTATGCCAAGAAGCGTGAAGAATTCCCGGACTTCACCAAGTTCTGGTTCGAGACCCCGGACAAGGACAGCACCCGATTCGTGGTCTACGCCCTGTTGGACTCGCCGAGCGCCACCGGTGCCTACCGTTTCGACATCGACTGTCAGGCCAGCCAGGTCGTCATGGGCATCGATGCCCACATCAATGCGCGCACTGCCATCGAACAACTGGGCATCTCGCCGATGACCAGCATGTTCAGCTGCGGCACCCATGAACGGCGCATGTGCGACACGATTCACCCGCAAATCCACGACTCTGATCGCCTGGCCATGTGGCGCGGCAACGGCGAGTGGATCTGCCGCCCGCTGAACAACCCGGCCACCCTGCAATTCAATGCCTTCGCCGACACCGACCCGAAAGGTTTCGGTCTGGTGCAGACCGATCATGAGTTCGACAGCTATCAAGACACCGTCGACTGGTACAGCAAGCGTCCGAGCCTGTGGGTAGAACCTACGACCGCGTGGGGCGAAGGCTCTATCGATCTGATGGAAATTCCTACGACTGGCGAAACCCTGGATAACATCGTCGCGTTCTGGACCCCGAAAAAACCGGTCGCGGCCGGCGACTCACTGAACTACGGCTACAAGCTGTACTGGAGCGCACTACCGCCGGTCAGCACGCCGTTGGCGCGGGTCAACGCCACTCGTTCGGGCATGGGCGGCTTCATCGAAGGCTGGGCGCCTGGCGAGCATTACCCGGAGGTTTGGGCTCGACGGTTTGCCGTGGACTTCACCGGTGGCGGCCTGGACCGCTTGCCGGAAGGTGCGGCGATCGAGCCGGTGGTCACGTGCTCGAATGGGCAGGTCAAGGATTTCAACGTGCTGGTGCTGGATGACATCAAGGGTTACCGCATTACCTTTGACTGGTACCCAACCAATGACAGCGTGGCGCCGGTGGAGCTGCGGTTGTTCATTCGCACCAATGATCGGACGTTGAGTGAGACCTGGTTGTACCAGTATTTCCCGCCAGCACCGGACAAGCGTAAGTACACCTGAGGGTAATTGGGTGTCTTGGCTGGCCCCATCGCGAGCAGGCTCGCTCCCACAGGTGATCTTTGTCGGACACAAAATTGGTGTCTCATGGAGATCCAATGTGGGAGCGAGCCTGCTCGCGATGACGCCAGGCCAGACAATAAAAGTCCCGGCCCAGAAACGCAAAAGCCCCGGTCAATTCGACCGGGGCTTTTTGGTTTTACAGCGTCAATCAGTCGCGCAAATCCGACTCATGAATCGGCTGTTCACGATGGGTGGCCCGCTGATACTGCGCCGGCCAGATGGCCTTGCGTCCACCCAGGTCATCATCGGCATGCAGCGGCCAGTACGGATCACGCAACAGCTCACGGGCGAGAAAGATGATGTCAGCCTGGCAGGTGCGCAGAATGTGCTCGGCCTGTGCCGGCTCGGTGATCATTCCTACCGTGCCGGTGGCAATACCTGATTCTTTGCGCACACGTTCAGCGAAGCGGGTCTGATACCCGGGACCTGTCGGAATCTCGGCATTGGCCGCCGTACCGCCCGACGAGACGTCAATCAGGTCTACGCCCAACGCGTGGAGGCGTCGCGCCAGCTCCACGGTTTCATCGGGATTCCAGCCGTCTTCCACCCAATCGGTGGCCGACACCCGCACGAACAGCGGTAGCTCTTCAGGCCACACCGCACGCACCGCTTCGGTGACTTGCAGCACCAGCCGGATTCGATTCTCGAACGAACCACCATATTGATCGCGCCGCTGATTGCTCAGGGGCGAAAGAAACTGATGCAACAGGTAACCGTGGGCAGCGTGTATTTCCACCACTTTGAAACCGGCGGTCAGCGCTCGCTGGGCCGAAGCGACAAAGGCCTGAATGACTTCAGCGATCTCGCCATCATCGAGCTGCTTGGGATGTGTGTGTTGCGGGTCGAAAGCAATCGGCGATGGGCCCACCGGGATCCAGCCACCGTCTTCGGGTTTGACGCTGCCATGTTTACCGATCCACGGCCGATGGGTGCTGGCCTTACGCCCGGCGTGAGCCAACTGAATGCCGGCCACAGCGCCCTGAGCCGCAATGAAGCGAGTGATGCGTTGCAACGGCTCTATCTGTTCATCGTTCCACAGGCCGAGGTCCTCGGCGGTGATGCGCCCGTCGGCCGTGACTGCCGTGGCTTCGGTAAACACCAGGCCGGCGCCGCCGACAGCACGGCTGCCGAGGTGGACCAGGTGCCAGTCATTGGCCAGTCCATCAACGCTGGAGTACTGGCACATCGGCGACACCGCAATGCGGTTGAGCAGGGTCAATTGGCGAAGGGTATAGGGTTCAAGCAGCAGACTCATGGGGCACCTCTCGAATCAGTGGGCAGGCTCCAGGGTTCTGTTTGAAAAGTCGACGAGTGACAGGAAAAAGGTGCAGCACCCGCCCCCGCGGGTAAAAAATTCGACAAGACGTCACAAGGATAATCAAGCAGTGCTTAGAGACTAGTCGACATCGGGGGATCAGGGAGGGTTCCGAGGGATTCGGTGTGAGGCAAATCGCTTTCGCGAGCAGGCTCGCTCCCACAGGGTTTGCGCAAATCCTGTGGGAGCGAGCCTGCTCGCGAAGGGTTCAACGCGGTTCGATGTGGGCAATCATCAACTGCACCGTCTCGTTGCCACGAAACTCGTTGAGGTCGAGTTTGTAGGCCAATTCCACCCATTTGATGGTCGGATTCGGCCAGATGTCGCGGTCGATTCCGAAGGCAATGCCATCCAGCTTCACCGAGCCGCATTCACTCTTCAGCACCACTTTGAGGTGCCGCTCGCCGACCACTCGCTGCTCGACCAACTGGAACACGCCGTGGAACAGCGGCTCCGGGAAATGTTGCCCCCAAGGACCGGCATGGCGCAGGGCACGGGCCAGTTCCAGGTGGAACTCCTCGACCGCCAACGTGCCGTCCGACAGCAATCGCCCGGTCAGGTCTTCTTCGCGTAATTGCCTACGCACTTCCGCGTCAAAGGCTTCGGCGAACAACGGAAAATTCGCTTCCGGCAGCGTCAGGCCGGCGGCCATCGCATGGCCGCCGTATTTGCTGATCAGATTCGGGTGTTGCGCCGCCACCACGCTCAATGCGTCGCGAATATGAAAACCCTGAACCGAACGCCCCGAGCCCTTGAGCAAGCCATCGCCGGCATCGGCAAAGGCAATGGTCGGGCGGAAATAGCGTTCTTTCATACGCGAAGCGAGGATTCCGATGACACCTTGGTGCCACTCGGGATCGAACAGGCACAAGCCGAACGGCATCGACTCGACCGGCAGATCCTTCAGTTGAGCCAGCGCTTCACGCTGCATGCCCTGCTCAATGGATTTACGGTCCTGGTTCATGCCGTCGAGTTGAGCGGCCATTTCACGCGCCAGACCAGCGTCTTCGGTAAGCAGGCATTCAATGCCCAGGCTCATGTCATCCAGACGCCCCGCCGCGTTCAGACGCGGGCCAACAATGAAACCCAGGTCAGTAGAAGTGATGCGCGTGTGGTCACGCTTGGCGACTTCGAGGATCGCCTTGATCCCCGGCCGAGCACGCCCGGCGCGAATCCGCTCCAGGCCTTGGTGCACCAGAATCCGGTTGTTGGCATCCAGCGGTACCACGTCGGCGACGCTGCCCAGGGCCACAAGGTCCAGCAGCTCGCCGATGTTCGGCTGCGGCTTGCTCTCGTACCAACCGAGGCTGCGCAAACGCGCACGCAGAGCCATCAACACGTAGAAAATCACCCCGACGCCGGCCAGTGCCTTGCTCGGAAACTCGCAACCCGGCTGGTTCGGATTGACGATGGCATCGGCCAGCGGCAACTCGTCACCGGGCAAGTGGTGGTCGGTGACCAGCACCTGGAGCCCGGCCTTTTTCGCCGCTGCCACGCCTTCAACGCTGGAGATACCGTTGTCCACAGTGATCAGCAACTGGGGTGTACGGGTCAGCGCCACTTCAACGATTTCCGGCGTCAGGCCGTAACCATACTCGAACCGGTTCGGCACCAAATAGTCGACGTGCGCCGCGCCCAGCAGGCGCAAGCCCAACATGCCCACGGTGCTGGCCGTCGCGCCATCGGCGTCGAAGTCACCGACGATCAGAATCCGCTGACGCTGCTCCAGCGCCGTCACCAGCAAATCCACCGCCGCATCGATGCCTTTGAGCTGCTGGAATGGAATCAACCGCGCCAGGCTCTTGTCCAGTTCAGCCTCGGACAGCACGCCCCGCGCCGCGTACAGACGGGTCAGCAGCGGCGGCAGATCACCGAGGAATGGCAGGGTGTCGGGCAACAGGCGGGGTTCGATGCGCATGGGGTGACAGGTGCTTCTCTTGGGTACGTAGGATAAAACCGGATAACGCGGACCAGCAGCGAATAATCAGCCGCGCTCGCCGCTCAGCCACTGCAACTGGACTTCGTGCTGACCACGGTCGTCGGTGACGAAAATCGTTCCTTCGCTGATCATCACGTCCCACTTGATAACCCGGGGCATGTCTTTGGCCAGGGTTTCCAGCACTTCCTGCGGAACAGCAGCGATGTGCACGTTTTTCAGGTTCTTGATCGCCGGGATCACTTTGGTCTCCCAGACGCGCAGGCTGCCGTAAGCCAGCAGGCTGGTGCGCTCGGTGCGACGAGAGCACCACGTCAGGCGATCGGCGTCTGGCTGGCCGACCTCGATCCAGTGCAGAACACGGTCGTCCAGGCTCTTTTCCCACAGGGCAGGTTCGTCCACGTCTGACAGACCGCGACCGAACGACAACTGCTCGTTGTACCAAAAGGCGTAGGCCAGCAGCCGCACGGTCATGCGCTCTTCAGTTTCCGAAGGGTGACGGGCGATGGTCTGCTTCACGCTCTCGTAGACGCTGCGGTCGAGGTCGGTAAGGTTCAGTTCAAACTTGTAGGTCGTGGACGGCTGGGCCATGAACGGGCTTCTTGATACGGGGAAAGGCGGCAAGTCTAACCGATGCGGTAGGCAATCCACGAATTGAAGGCGATCAACCTTGGTCGTCTGACGTTCGGCTATGTTAAAACCCTGTATTCGCTCAACCTTTGTCCTACAGGATCCAGCATGCCGCTCACCGGAAAACCGCTCTCAGGTCTGAAAGTCATTGAATTGGGTACGCTGATCGCGGGGCCGTTTGCCTCGCGCATTTGCGGAGAGTTCGGTGCCGAGGTGATCAAAATCGAGTCCCCCGATGGCGGCGATCCGTTGCGAAAATGGCGAAAACTGTATGAAGGCACCTCGCTGTGGTGGTTCGTCCAGGCGCGCAACAAGAAATCCCTGACCCTGAACCTCAAACACCCCGACGGCCTGGCGATCTTGAAAAAACTGCTCAGCGAGGCGGACATCCTGATCGAGAACTTTCGCCCTGGCGTGCTGGAAAAGCTCGGCCTGAGCTGGGAAGTCTTGCACGCACTGAACCCGAAACTGGTGATGGTGCGTCTCTCGGGTTTCGGTCAGACCGGGCCGATGAAGGATCAGCCAGGCTTTGGCGCCGTCGGTGAATCCATGGGTGGCTTGCGCTACATCACCGGGTTCGAAGACCGGCCACCGGTGCGCACCGGGATTTCCATCGGCGACTCTATTGCCGCGCTCTGGGGCGTGATCGGCGCATTGATGGCCCTGCGTCATCGCGAGGTCAACGGTGGCCTTGGCCAAGTGGTGGATGTGGCGCTGTATGAAGCGATCTTCGCCATGATGGAAAGCATGGTCCCGGAGTTCGACGTGTTCGGTTTCATCCGCGAACGCACCGGCAACATCATGCCGGGCATCACGCCCTCGTCGATCCACACCAGTGCCGACGGCAAACATGTGCAGATCGGCGCCAATGGCGATGCGATCTTCAAGCGTTTCATGCTGATCATTGGTCGCGAGGACCTGGCCAATGACCCTGTGTTGGCGAGCAACGACGGACGCGATAACCGTCGCGACGAGATTTATGGGGTGATTGATCGCTGGGTCAACTCGCTGCCGCTGGACACCATCATCGAGCAGTTGAATCAGGCCGACGTACCGGCCAGCCGGATCTTCAGTGCGCAAGATATGTTCAGCGATCCGCAGTACCTGGCCCGGGAAATGTTCCTGAAGGCCAAGTTACCGGACGGCAAAGATTTCAAGATGCCGGGAATCGTGCCGAAACTATCAGAGACACCCGGCACTTCGGAATGGGTCGGGCCGCAGTTGGGCGAACACAATGCGCAGGTACTCAACGATCTTGGTTACGACAAGGAACAGATCGCAAAGCTGCGTGAAGACGGGGCCATCTAAGCTGGAACGCCTGCTTTCATCAGCACTCGATCACGCCCACGGCTGGCGGGTTTTGGCGACGCTCATCTTATTGTCGTGCCTTGGCTCTCCCGCCTCGGCGCAGCCCAAAGAGACGCTGATCTGGCTGCTGCGCGATTTGCCGCCAACGATGATTCTCGAAGGTCCGAAAAAAGGACAGGGAATCATCGATCAAATGCTGCCGCTGTTGATCGCCGGCATGCCGCAATACCAGCACGCCCTGATGCGGGTCAACCGGGCCCGTGGCATGCAAATGCTCCACGAAGCGTCGTTGACGTGCGATCCCTCGCTGGTCTGGACCAAGGAGCGGGAACAGTGGATTACGTTCTCCATTCCGGCCTTCCGCGCCGTCAGCAATGGCCTGGTCGTCCGGCAGGAAGATCGAGCGGTGCTGGAACCGTTTCTTGTCGACGGTGAAGTCGATCTGGCGGCAATGCTGGCCAGTGGTAGAAAGAAAGTCGGTGTAGTGGCTGAGCGCAGTTATGGTCAATTCCTCGACACGCTGCTGAAACAGGCACTGCCCGACGCGCTGACACGTCACTACGGCAACGACGCCCTCGGCAGCCTGTTACAAATGCAGCGCCTGGGTCGCTTGCAGGTGGTTTTGGGTTATTGGCCGGAAATTCGCTATAAGGCCGATCAGGCACAGATGGCCGACGACCAGCTGGCGTTCTATCCGGTCAGAGGCACGGGTAAATACCTGTCCGGGCACATCGGCTGCTCCAATACACCTCAAGGCCGAAAGGCGATCAATGAGATCAACCAGCTGTTACGCACCATGCCGCATGATCGACTGGATCAGCAATACGCTGACTGGCTGGATCCGGAAAGGCGCAGCGATTACCTGAAAGAAACCAAAGCGTTTTTTGAGCACCAGGCCGAGCAATGACAAATCGCAGGCAAAAAGAAACCCCGAGAAGTGGGGAGACGACTCGGGGTTAAACGTGGCCTACATAAAGACCAGTGGCAGCAAGCTACAAGCACCGGAGCACAATGCTTGATCCTGCTGTTACAAGGTCTGACTGACCTAAACGCAGGAAGGTTCCCACAAAAAACAATTCAATTACGGTTGGCCAGGATTTTGTCCTGAGCAGCATTACGCAACGCCGCGATGACGCAGGGCTCCAGCCTGCCTTCGGCGATCAGCACATCGCGGTGCAATCCGTCGACGACATCGGTCAACAGACGTTTGCTGGTCAATTGGGCCTGATTGAACACCCGCTCGACCACAATAGCGCCGGTCGCATTTTTCAGTGTCACCAGGCATTCGCCCTGGGTTCCCGACGGGGTCAACGTTACCTGATACGGGCTCAGAGCTTCACCGAGCAATAGACTGATACTTTCCATCTCGATCACCACTCAATAGTCCGAAAACAAAGTGCCTGGGGCGTGCCTACAGTAAATGACCACTGGCTCGAGAAGAAAGTTCTGGATACCGACTGCTGGGGAACCTGCGCCGCGGGTCAATAGAGCATGCACGGCCAAGATGACAGATAAAAAACAGCCGCGTCATACCTGCTGCTTGCGCTTACCGATATCGATCCATCCGCCCAACAGACCCCGCAATTGTCCGTCGGCACTGTAAAACGGCACCGTCCACTGATAGACATGCCTGACGCCGTTGTTGAACATTAATTGACGCTCGGTGAAGCGGGTCTTGCGCGTACCGAGCTGGGCCATGAACTCTGCATGCAACAGTTCGGCGGTCTCTTTGGGCAAGATGTCCAGTTCAATCAGCTGTCGTCCCTGAACCTGGTCGAAACGGGTCGACAAGCCCTCCTCATAACTTTTGTTGCACATGATCAAACGCCCTTCCAGATCACGAACAAACATCGGATCGGGCATGGCGTCCATCAACGCATGCTGGAAGGCGAGCTGATCACTCAGACTTTTCTCGGCATCCAGGCGTTGCTGGATCAATGCCGTGAGCCGTCGGTTCCAGAGCAGGGATAACAGACCGAACAGACTGACGATAAACATTCCCCAGCAGCCCCACTCGGCGAGTCGGTGCCAGGCGTCGGGCACCTTGACGGGGGCAATCCCATTGAGCCATTTCAGGCGAATGGCGCGCAATTCAGCAGGATCAAGCGCCTCAAGCGCCTTGTTGAGGATGCTCGACAGCTGAGGCTGACCTTTGCGTACGGCCAGGTGGTCCGCCTCCCATTTGCCCTCCACCGTATACCCGACCTTGAGCTGCCCAGACGGATAGAGTTGTGCTCCGGTTTCGTTCTCGATAGTGGCATAAGCCTCACCGCTCTCGACCAACGCCCGGGCTTCCGCATAGGTTTTAACCAAGCGCAGCTCGATGTCCGGATTGTCGCGGCGAATCGTGGACTCCAGCGCATGCCGGGTCGGTAACACCAGAACCTTTCCCGACAGCTGCTCCAGGGATTGCACTTCTGGCGCCCCCGCCCGCCCGACGAACACCCAGCCAGCGCCACCGAACGCATGACTGAAATCCAGAAACGTCTTGCGTTCGTCATTCATCGCCAGCGTCGTGCTCATGTCCGCTGCGCCACTTTCCAGTCGCCCGAGCAACTGATCGGTGGAAAATGATTCTTCGTGAACAAACCGCAATCCCGTCATCGCGCTGATGCGGTTGAGCAGATCATTGTTCAAGCCGCTCCATTGGCCGTGCTTATCCTTGAACAGGTACAGCGGGTATTGCACCGATGCGACGATGACTTTTGAATGCTCGGCAATCCATTTCAACTCCTGAGCATCAAGCTCGATTCTTAGGCCAGCAACCGATCCTTTGGAATCGGTTGCCGCCAATTGCGACGCGCTCCCCCATTGAGCAAAGCCCAGGGTGCCGACTAAAAAAAACATCCAGCACGCAGCTGGTTTTAACCCTCTGAAAAACAGCATTACCACTTCCCTTCGTGATCAACTCGCCCGTCCTTCATGGGGCGAAAACCCAACAAGTGTGACATGCAGAAATGAGAAAGCCCGTCAGGAGACGGGCTTCAAAATGTGACAGTTTTAATTGGTTACAGAGGCTTGCCGCGGTTGCCATGCTTGCTGACAAAGGCCTGCACGGCTTTCAGGTCATTTGGCAGCACGGTGCAGCGCTCATCTCGCTCAAACAAATCAGAAAGATGTGCAGGCAGTTCGAGCGCTTTTCCTACGCCAGCTTTTTCCACAGCGTCCGGGAATTTGACCGGATGCGCCGTACCGAGGATCACCATCGGGATATCCAGGCTGCGACGGCACTCGCGCGCCGCCTTCACGCCGATAGCGGTGTGCGGATCCAGCAGTTCGCCGGTTTGCTCAAAAACTTCGGCAATGGTTTCGCAGGTTTGTGCGTCATCCACGGCCAGCGAATCGAATAGCTTGCGAGCTTCGGTCCAGCGTTCCTGTTCGACGCTGAAACCGCCACCTTGTTTGAAGGTGTCCATCAGCCCGGCGATCGCTGCGCCGTTGCGACCGTGCAGGTCGAACAGCAGGCGTTCGAAGTTCGACGACACCATGATGTCCATCGACGGCGACAGCGTGGCGTGCAGGGTGTCCTTGACGTACTGATTGCCGCTCATGAAGCGGTGCAGGATGTCGTTGCGGTTGGTGGCGACGATCAACTGGTTGATCGGCAGGCCCATGTTGCGCGCCAGGTAACCGGCGAAAATGTCGCCAAAGTTGCCGGTCGGCACCGAGAACGATACCGAACGTGCCGGGCCGCCCAACTGCAGGGCTGCATGGAAGTAGTAAACGATCTGGGCCATGATTCGCGCCCAGTTGATCGAGTTCACGGCGACCAGACGCGTGCCTTTGAGGAAGCTCTGGTCGGCGAAGCTGGCCTTGACCATTTCCTGGCAATCATCGAAGTTGCCTTCGATGGCGATGTTATGGATGTTCTCGCCGAAGATGGTGGTCATCTGGCGACGCTGCACTTCGGACACGCGGTTGTGCGGGTGCAGGATGAAGATGTCGACGTTTTCGCAGTGCTTGCAGCCTTCGATGGCGGCCGAACCGGTGTCGCCGGAGGTGGCGCCGACAATCACTACGCGCTCACCACGTTTTTCCAGCACGTAGTCGAGCAGACGACCCAGCAGCTGCAAGGCGAAGTCCTTGAACGCCAGGGTCGGGCCGTGGAACAGCTCCAGTACCCATTCGTTGCCGTTCAGCTGACGCAATGGCGCCACGGCGTTGTGGGAAAACACACCGTAGGTTTCTTCAAGAATCTTTTTGAAATCGGCATCAGGGATGCTGCCGGTGACGAACGGGCGCATTACCCGGAAGGCCAACTCGTGATACGGCAGGCCGGCCCAGGAAGCGATTTCTTCCTGGGTGAAACGTGGCAGGTTTTCCGGGACGTACAGACCACCGTCCGTGGCCAGACCGGCCAGCAGGACATCTTCGAAATTCAGGGCCGGTGCCTGGCCGCGGGTACTGATATAACGCATGACTGGCTCCAATAGACAGTGTTCGCAAACCCGGGCCCGCAGGCGAGCCCGGTGAACGATAACGGCTTAGTTCAGGTGCTCGACGCGGATCCGTACGACCGGACCGACTACGCCCGCCAACGCTTCCAGGGCGGCGATCGCGTCGTTCATGTGCTGTTCCAGCACGCGGTGAGTCAGCAGGATCATCGGCACCAGGCCGTCGTGTTCTTCGACTTCCTTCTGCATGATCGATTCGATGTTGATACCGCGCTCCGACAGGATGCTCGCCACCTGCGCCAACACGCCCGGATGGTCCTTGGCCTGGATGCGCAGGTAATAGGAGCTTTCGCAGGCCTCGATCGGCAGGATCGGGTGGGCCGACAGCGAATCCGGCTGAAAGGCCAGGTGCGGTACGCGGTTTTCCGGGTCGGAAGTCATGGCGCGAACCACGTCCACCAGGTCGGCGATCACCGACGAAGCGGTCGGCTCCATGCCAGCGCCAGCGCCGTAGAACAGGGTCGAACCGGCGGCATCACCGTTGACCATCACCGCGTTCATCACGCCGTTGACGTTGGCGATCAGGCGATCGGCCGGGATCAGCGTCGGGTGCACGCGCAGTTCGATGCCGGCTGCGGTGCTGCGCGCCACGCCCAGGTGCTTGATGCGATAGCCCAGCGCTTCGGCGTAGTTCACGTCAGCGGTGGTCAGCTTGGTGATGCCTTCGGTGTAGGCCTTGTCGAACTGCAGCGGAATACCGAACGCGATGGACGCCAGGATCGTCAGCTTGTGGGCCGCGTCGATGCCTTCAACGTCGAAGGTCGGATCGGCTTCGGCGTAACCCAGGGCTTGCGCCTCGGCGAGTACGTCTTCGAAGGTGCGGCCCTTCTCACGCATTTCGGTGAGGATGAAGTTACCGGTGCCGTTGATGATGCCGGCGACCCAGTTGATACGGTTGGCCGACAAACCTTCACGGATCGCCTTGATCACCGGAATGCCACCGGCCACAGCCGCTTCGAACGCCACGATCACGCCTTTCTCGCGCGCCTTGGCGAAAATTTCATTACCGTGAACGGCAATCAGTGCCTTGTTCGCGGTGACCACATGCTTGCCATTCTCGATGGCCTTGAGTACCAGCTCGCGGGCAACGGTGTAGCCGCCCACCAGCTCTATAACGATGTCGATCTCAGGGTTCGTGGCCACTTCGAAGACATCGTTGGTAATCGCAATACCGGTCGTTTGGAACTGAGGCTTTGGCGTGCGCATGGCAATTTGTGCCACTTCGATTCCACGCCCGGCACGACGAGCAATTTCCTCGGCGTTACGCTGAAGTACGTTGAAGGTACCGCCACCGACGGTCCCTAACCCACAGATGCCTACTTTGACCGGTTTCACTGTGAACTCCCCATAAAACGGCCGACTCAAGGCCGGCCGTGAAAACAACCGCATACTCGCGGTTCTCTATTAATGGCTCGGCGAACGCTGCCGCCGAACCATGATCGTCAATGGCTGACCGTGACGATGCGAATTTATTTCGCGTCCAGCGCCAGTTTGGCGACTTGTGGCGCAGGCTGGTAGCCCGGAATGACCTGGCCGTCGGCCAAAACGATGGCCGGTGTACCGTTCACGCCGATCGACTGACCGAGGGCGAACTGCTTGGAAACCGGGTTATCGCACTTGGCGGCCTTGATTTCCTTGCCGTCGACCATCTTGTCCATCGCGGCTTTCTTGTCTTTCGAGCACCAGACCGCTTGCAGCTGCTCATCACCCGGTGAGCCCAGACCCTGGCGCGGGAACGCGACGTAACGCACTTCAATGCCGCGCTTGTTCAGCTCAGGCACTTCAGCGTGCAGCTTGTGGCAGTACGGGCAGGTGGTATCGGTGAACACGGTGATGTGCGATTTGGTTTCGCCGATCGCCGGGTATACCACGGTTTCAGCCACCGGAATTTCGTTGACCAGTTTGGAAACGCCCAGGCGCTCGGTCTTCTCGGTCAGGTTGACCGGCTTGCCGTCCTTGAGCTGGAACATGTAACCCTGAACGACGTACTGGCCATCGGCGCTGGCGTAGAGCACGCGGCTGCCCTTGAGCTTGACTTCGTACAGACCTGGCAGCGGGCTGGCGGTGATGGTTTCTACCGGAACCTCGAGCTGGAGGTTTTCCAGGCTTTTACGAATGGCTTTGTCGGCCGCGTCATCGGCGACGGCAAAGGTGCTGACCAACGCAATGGCTGCGGCGGCGAAAATCTGGGTCAGACGCATGAGAACTCCTGAAGGCGGACAAATGGGACGATCAGAACGCCCGTGCCGAAACACCGGGTCATAAACGCCCATCGTGCAAACCGGCAAAGCCTACCACATAAGGCCCTCGTGACCGAATGCGCCTGTCGCGAGACATCGTGGTGGCGCTGGCTGTTATGTGGGAGCGGGCTTGCTCGCTCCCACAGGAATCGTGATCATCCGCGCGGGTGATGCTTGGCATGCAGGTCCTGCAAACGTGCACGGGCGACATGGGTGTAGATCTGCGTGGTCGACAGATCGCTGTGGCCGAGCAGCATTTGCACCACCCGCAAGTCCGCGCCATGGTTGAGCAGGTGCGTGGCGAAGGCATGGCGCAAGGTGTGCGGCGACAGCGACTTGCCGATACCGGCAACCTTGGCCTGGTGCTTGATGCGATGCCAGAAGGTCTGCCGCGTCATCTGCTCACCCCGCTGGCTGGGGAACATGACATCGCTGGGACGCCCGCCCAGCAGCTCCTGGCGGCCATCGCGCATGTAACGCTCGACCCAGACAATCGCCTCCTCGCCCATCGGCACCAGCCGCTCCTTGCTGCCCTTGCCCATCACTCGCAGCACACCTTGGCGCAGATTGACCTGCTCCAGCGTCAGGCTGATCAGCTCCGTCACACGCAAGCCGCAGGCATAAAGCACTTCGAGCATGGCGCGGTCGCGCTGGCCAATGGCTTCGCTCAGGTCCGGTGCTTTTAACAAGGCCTCCACATCCGCTTCCGACAAGGACTTAGGCAATGGTCGACCCAGCTGCGGCATATCGACACGCAAGGTCGGATCGACTGAAATCAGCTTTTCCCGCAGCAAATAGCGATAGAAGCCACGCACGCCGGAGAGAAATCGCGCTGTCGAGCGGGGTTTGTAGTTTTGCTCCAGACGCCAGGCCAAGTGATCGAGGATCAATTCTCGGCCGGCATTGATCAACTCCAACCCTTTTTCCTGCAGCCAGCCGTGGAACAGGGCCAGATCGCTGCGATAGGCATCGCGGGTGTTATCGGAAAGACCTTTCTCCAGCCACAGAGCGTCGAGGAATTGGTCTATCAGTGGATGATCGATAGCGGGCATTGGCACTCAGGTTTCGCAGGCTCTAGGCCGCGCATAAATAAATAATGAATCGGGATGATGGTCACGAGGGTCTGTTGACGTTTGGCAACGATCTGCGTTGCTCGGGACCTATTTGGAACAACCAAACCACGCATATCCGGTCTTGCCCTACGCCAAGCGGACATCCGTCGCGCTCGTCACCAAACGTCAATAACCCCTAGTCTTCCATAGCGCGCTATTTCAAGGAACAGGGAGACCTTCCGGCCATGGTCAGTCACCCCTGAACGACGGAACCGCTCGTCAAATCCCCCTGCTGTTCAATGATGCGAGCAACCGCTCATCAGGACTGTCACTTCTGACAGTAGACGCCCCACGTACCACGATTTAATACTCGAATGGTACCGCCAACTACTTCTGGTAGTGCACATTCAAAATTAAAACCATAAACACCCTATTTCATGACAGGGGTAAAAGAAATGAACTCGATCAGCGATCAAGCAAAAATATATTTTATGCAAATCTCTCAAAAATACGTACATCGACCCAGGGAAGTACATAGCTATTTGAAAGTTACTGACCCCAACACAGGAGAGGGCTTACCAGACATAAAAGTTCTCTGGAGAGCACAAGGCGCAACTGTTCCCCTTCAAGAAACACTCACCAAACTCGACGGTTGGACCCGAGTCTCCATTGAACCTGCGATACTCGGCACTCTTGAAATCTCTGCAACTTTAGAAAACAAGTCAATAAAATCCGTCAGCTATGAATCGTTACCCGAAGCAAAAATATTCATTGGATCTTTTTGTTATGAGAAGCCTTATTTCCAAGTAGGCAAGAAAACCTGGGTTTCAGCTTACGTTCCCAGCTACTTTCCCAACTTCAGAGATTACAGCACAACTTGGCGCTACCAGAATGAGGCGCCCGTCACCATCGGCTTCAAATCCAATTATATAGATATCCCCTATACACCTACCACTCAGCCATTGACCGACATGGCGAACGTTGACATCAAAATTGTAGGGGGCGATGGACCAGAACAAGAAACGTCCACTTCGCTGCCATTTGTTCCTCCGTCCGATGACCCCATACATAAAGTGGCTTTTGAGGTAAACGGCATCTCGTATGCAGCGCTGAGTGATGTGGGGCTCCTTCCTGGCAGTGAGTACATTATTAAGATCATAGCGCTGACCGGCTCCTCTCTGAAGGACCAAGAAGTTGAAGTGCGCTACCCCTATGACTATCTACAACTGGATCCCGAACCCGGTGTTCTCCGCAAACTTGTCAGCGAACTTTCCTGGAAAGTTTTAGCGGGAAAAAAGTCTTCCGAAGGCTGCTACCCTCTAATTTTTTCCTCTCCTGACGTAAAGGGAGTTACTTGCATCGGTACACACTCGCTCAGCACACCAGGAAATATCAGACGAATTCCTGGGTAACCCGACACAACCCTGCATATATGATCCTTTAAACCTGCTCACGACAGCCTTAAAGGATCATATATTTTTGGTCACCAACATAAAAAGCAGTTACCCAACAGCGATCAGACAAGAAATGCCCCCCTTTAAATAGCCTATAGGACGAACTCTGACAACTTAGCCGATGAACGGGATGCTGACCATTGCCCGGGCGGCTTTGCTGCTCTTGCGAAAGTCAGTGATGGTCCCGAAGTCTGGCTTGAGCCGATTGATCAACCACATGACTTCTCTTCCAGCGAAACCGAAAACAGGCTGGTCTGGTTCCGGGATTTTCCTTGGATGTAAGCCAAAACGAAAAATGCTCCGTATCTTTCGATACGGAGCATTTTCTTTGAGCACCGCACAGACTGACAGGTTTTCACACAGTCTGCGCAGGCTGCTTTTTCTGCATCGGAAGCTGGACTTAAGCCAGTTTTTCCTTGATGCGAGCTGCTTTACCGGACAGGTCACGCAGGTAGTACAGCTTGGCTTTACGTACGTCACCGCGACGTTTAACGGCCATGCTGTCGATTTGCGGGCTGTAGGTCTGGAAAGTACGCTCTACGCCAACACCGTTGGAGATTTTACGAACGGTGAAAGCACTGTTTACGCCGCGGTTACGCTTGGCGATAACAACACCTTCGAACGCTTGCAGACGCGAACGGTCGCCTTCCTTCACTTTCACCTGAACGACAATGGTGTCGCCCGGGGCAAAGGTAGGGATCTCTTTGGTCATCTGCTCTGCTTCGAGTGCAAGGATGATTTTGTTAGTCATGCTGTGCTCCTAAGGTAAATCGTCGGATCTACCATCGATACGTTGTTAACTATCGTCCCGCTCGCGGATGTATTCCTCGAGCAGCTTCTTCTCTTCTCCAGAAAGCGAGCGGCTTTCCAGAAGATCGGCGCGTCGTTCAAAGGTCCTACCAAGGGACTGCTGTAAACGCCAACGCCGGATATGCGCGTGATTGCCACTTAGCAACACGTCGGGAACACGCTGATCCGCATACACCTCCGGTCGGGTGTAATGCGGGCAATCCAGCAAACCATCCGTAAAGGAATCTTCCTCGGCGGAGTCCGCATGCCCTAAAGCTCCAGGCAGCAGTCGTGTAACCGCATCGATCAGGACCATCGCCGGCAGCTCGCCGCCAGACAGTACATAGTCGCCAATCGACCACTCTTCATCGACATGAGCCTCTATAAAACGCTCGTCAATGCCTTCATAGCGGCCGGCAATCAGGATCAATGCATCCAGATTCGCCAACTCGCGTACCGCCGACTGAGTCAGTTGACGGCCTTGGGGGGACAGGTAAATTACCTTCGCCGCCTCCCCGGCTGCTGCCTTGGCCTGAACCAACGCATCTTCCAGGGGCTTGATCTTCATCACCATGCCCGGACCACCGCCAAATGGGCGATCGTCCACAGTGTGATGTCGATCCGTCGTGTAGTCTCGCGGATTCCAACAGGTGAGCTGCAAGAGCCCCTGTTTCACCGCACGACTGGTGATGCCGTACTCGCTGATGGCGGAGAACATCTCGGGAAACAAACTGATCACTTCTACGCGCAAGTTAGCCACGCTTAGAAGTCCGCATCCCATTCCACCTTCATCTCGCCTGCGGCAAGGTCGACGGCCAACACGCATTGCTCCGTATAGGGCAACAGGCGTTCGCGATCATCCAGGCTGCCAGCGCAAGGCTTGACCACCATTACATCATTGGCGCCGGTTTCCAGAAGATGATCGATTTTCCCGAGCAATTGCCCGAGTTGATCAAAAACCTTCAGACCTTCCAGCTGGTACCAGTAGTACTCGCCGTCGGTCAATTCAGGGAACAGGTTGCGCGGCACGCAGATCTCATAACCGGCCAGAAGACGCGCTTCTTCACGATCATCAAGACCCTTGAGCTTCGCGACCAGGAACTTATCGTTCCCGCGTCCGCTGACCAGCTCGACCTGTTTCACATTACCTTCGCGCTTGAGCGTCCAGGTTTTGTACTGCAACAGGTTTTCAGTCGGATCAGTAAAGGAATACACCTTCACTTCGCCGCGAACGCCATGAACCGAATAAATTTTGCCGATAACGATCAAATCATCAGCAACAGCTGGCGTCGCGTTCATATTGCTCAGGCCGCAGCCTTAGCCGCGTCCTTCAACAACTGAGCAACACGCTCAGAAGGTTGTGCACCAACGCTCAGCCAGTAGGCTACGCGCTCTTGGTTCACGGACAGACGGACTTCTTGACCACGAGCAACAGGGTTGAAGAAACCAACCTGTTCCTTGTGCGAACCGTCGCGCGGGTTGCGGCTGTCGGTTACGGTCAAGTGGTAAAACGGGCGCTTTTTGGAGCCGCCAAGGGCAAGACGGATTGTTAGCATGTGAACATCGTTCCTGTAGTCGGTGCTGCAAATCTAAAGGCACAGCGGGCATAGGTGCCCGAAAGGCCGCATATTCTAAGGAATATCCGGACTTTTGCAAATGTCTTTTTCCGGCTGCCTATCGGCCGCCATCAAGATTTGCTATAGAGCCGTCGTTGAAAACGGCCAGTCAGCTCCCGCCAAGTGCGGGTTTGCTGGAGATCCCACTTCCGTGTGGGAGGTGCAAGGGCAAGCCCCTGCGTAAATTATTTACATTCTCGGCATGCCGCCGCCGGGCAACATACCGCCCATGCCGCGCATCATTTTGGCCATTCCGCCTTTTGCGGAGAACTTCTTCATCATCTTCTGCATCTGCTTGTGCTGCTTGATCAAGCGACCGATGTCCTGCACCTGAGTGCCGGAACCCATGGCGATCCGGCGTTTGCGCGAACCACTGATCATCTCAGGGTCGCGGCGCTCGGCCGGGGTCATGGAATTGATGATGGCTTCCATCTGCTTGAATTGTTTCTCTGCCGCGCCCTGGGCGTTGCCCATCTGCGCGAGGTTCATACCGCCCATGTTTGGCAGTTTGTCCATGAGGCCGCCGAGGCCACCCATGTTTTTCATCTGTTGCAGCTGATCGCGGAAGTCTTCGAGGTCGAAGCCCTTGCCCTTCTTCAGCTTCTTGGCCAGTTTGTCGGCCTTGTCCTTGTCGAGGGTCTGTTCGGCCTGCTCGATCAGACTGAGCACGTCACCCATACCGAGGATGCGTGAAGCAATACGCTCAGGATGGAACGGCTCGAGCGCGTCGCTCTTCTCGCCCATACCGATGAACTTGATCGGCTTGCCGGTGATGGCGCGCACCGACAGTGCAGCACCGCCACGGGCGTCGCCGTCGACCTTGGTCAGGATCACACCGGTCAGCGGCAGCGCGTCGCCAAAGGCCTTGGCCGTGTTGGCGGCGTCCTGACCGGTCATGGCATCGACCACGAACAGCGTTTCGACCGGGTTGATCGCGGCATGCAGCGCCTTGATCTCGCCCATCATCTCTTCATCGATGTGCAGGCGACCGGCGGTATCGACGATGACGACGTCGATGAATTTCAGTTTTGCTTCTTTAATGGCTGCTTGCGCGATGTCGACCGGCTTCTGGCTCAGGTCGGACGGGAAGAAGGTTACGCCGACTTCACCCGCGAGCATTTCCAGCTGCTTGATCGCTGCCGGACGGTAAACGTCCGCAGACACGACCATGACCGACTTCTTCTTGCGCTCTTTGAGGAAGCGCGCGAGCTTGCCGGCGGTGGTGGTTTTACCCGCACCTTGCAAACCGGCCATCAGCACGACGGCCGGAGGAACGGCGCTCAGGTTCAAGTCTTCGTTGGCCGCGCCCATCAGGCTTTCGAGTTCGGCCTGGACGATCTTCACGAAGGCCTGGCCCGGCGTCAGGCTGCGCGACACCTCGGTGCCGACGGCGCGTTCCTTGACCGAATTGACGAAGTCCTTGACGACCGGCAAGGCGACGTCAGCTTCGAGCAACGCCATGCGCACTTCGCGCAGGGTGTCTTTGATGTTGTCTTCGGTCAGCTTGGCCTTGCCGGTGACATGGCGCAGCGTCTGCGAGAGACGGTCGGTTAAGTTTTCAAACATTGCGCGATCCTTTCAGGCCCTGTGTAGACCGGGATAATGGCGGCCCAGACCGGAATAAACATGTGCTCGGCGAGCCTGCGGCGTGGGCAGGTCGCGGATTATAGCGAAGACTGCGTCTGGCGGACACCTCGTCGTCAGGTTGCATGGTCTTTCGTGCTGCGGGGGTTCTATGCCAAACTCAGCGCCTTTCGGGCTTGCCTAACAGGATTTATGCTCCCCTTGTCACCCAGCTTGCTAACTACCCTCGCCGCCGCCTGCTTATATGCCGCTGCGACCCTCTATCAGGGCACTCGTCTGGCCACCGGTGCCAAGGCGAACAAACGCCTGCTGGTCACGCTCGGCGTGCTCGCCGTGCTGGCTCATAGCGCCAGTCTGTTCACCCACCTGCTGACACCGATTGGCCTGGGCCTGGATTTTTTCAGCGCCGCCAGCCTGATTGCCGCCGCGGTGATTGCCCTGACGCTGTTGGCCTGCTCGCGGATCCCGGTGGAAAACCTGCTTATATTGCTGTTCCCGCTCGGCGCCGCCACCGTGCTGCTCGCACAGTTCGCCCCGGCCGGCACCGTGCAGATCATCGACGAAGAACCGGGCATCCTCGCCCACATCCTGCTGTCGATCCTCGCCTACGGCATGTTCACCATCGCGGTATTCCAGGCGTTGCTGCTGCTGGTTCAAGACCATCAGCTCAAGCACAAGCACCCGTCGGGCCTGATCAAGAACTTCCCGCCGCTGCAAACCATGGAAAGCCTGCTGTTCGGTTTCCTCTGGGCCGGTTGGACCCTGCTGTCGCTGTCGCTGATCTCCGGCTGGCTGTTCGTCGAAAACCTGTTCGCCCAGCACCTGGTGCACAAAACCTTGCTGGCCTGTCTCGCCTGGATCGTCTTCAGCGTGCTGCTCTGGGGCCGTAATCGCCTCGGCTGGCGCGGACACAAGGCCATTCGCTGGACCCTCGCCGGTTTCTGCCTGCTGATGCTGGCCTATTTCGGCAGTAAGCTGGTTCGTGAATACATCCTGCATATCTGACGGGCGGCATTAATGGACGACTTGCCCATAGGGCCGATGCTCGCGGTAGTGGCCCTGCTGATTTTATGGTCGGGGCTGTTTACCGCCATCGAAGCTGCACAACAGCACTTGCTCGCCCAGCGGACCGCTTCGCGCTCGAGCGACAAGCCAGTGGCAAAGCTGAGCTTTGCGCTCAATAGCCTGATCTTCTGCAACACCCTGTGCCGCGCACTGGTCGTGGTCATCAGCACCTTGCTGGCGATTTTCACCTGGGCGGAAAACGGTCCATGGGTGGCCTGCCTGGGGGCTGGCGCCGTGCTTCTTGTGTTTGCCGACTACCTGCCGCGCACCCTCGCCGTCCGTTATCCGGATACAGTCCTGGCCCTGGGCAACACCTTGCTTGGCGCGCCACTGAAAATCATCTATCCCATCGCCTGGCTGCTCAATGGCATAAGCCAGCTGCTGATGCGACCGTTCGCCCGCAAAGTCAACGTGGTGCAGCAGAGCGAAGACGAGGATCCGAACGATCGGCACGATGATCACGAACACGCCGCCTGCCGCCCACACCCGCTGTCAGGCATCCATGCGCTGGACAACATCACGGTCAACGACATTCTGGTGCCACGCAGTGACGTCGACGGGGTCAATCTGGACGACTCCCTCGAGGAAATCATTGAGCAGCTTCGCGCCAATAAACGCACACGCTTGCCGGTTTTCCACAGCGACATCAACCAGGTCGAGGCGGTGCTCAATACCCGGCAGATCCGCCATCTGCTGCCTGACGCCAGTCTGACCCGAGAAGCACTGCTGGCAGCCTGTCACGACCCCTACTTCGTGCCGGAAAGCACCCCGCTGCAACTGCAGCTGTTGAACTTCCACAAACAACAGCGACGCCTGGGCATGGTGGTCGACGAGTACGGCGAAGTGCTCGGTGTCGTGACCCTGGAAGACATTCTCGAAGAAATCGTCGGCGAGTTCGAAAGCCAGCACAGCCTGGATAACCCGCACATCCATCCACAGGCCGATGGCCGCCTGGTGATCGAAGGGGCGGCGTCGATTCGCGAATTGAACAAGAGCCTGGGCTGGCACTTGCCGAGCGACGGTCCGAAAACCCTCAACGGGTTGGTGACGGAGGCGCTGGAGACGATTCCGGACAGTGCGGTATGCCTGAAGATCGGGCGCTATCGGCTGGAGATTCTGGAGACGGAAGACAATCGCGTCAGTCGCGTACTGATCTGGCATACCAGTTCGACGCCTGCGATTGCCTCTATCCGTTAGATAGTTAAAAGATCGCAGCCTCGCTTCGCTCGACAGCTCCTACAAGGGAACGCATTCCAAACTGTAGGAGCTGTCGAGCAAAGCGAGGCTGCGATCTTTTTCAATATCTATGCCCTTGTTCGATCGATAGCCTCCTTCCTATAATCGAGCCGCTTACCCAAGCCCCACCGCACCACGTGCTTACCCCGCACGCAGCTGGTCCGGCCAGACCATCGGCAATATCCGCACCACACCGACGACTGTTCCTACCTTGAACAGCGGCCGCGCCTCACTCCCACATCCCTGGGTGTTCGACCATAATAATTCGCTCCACTGGGGCACATGACTGTCAGGGATAACCGCATGACGACCAGCACGACTTATAACGACACCGCGCCTGCGCAACCGACGAACTCCGCCACCCGCGTGGCGACCGCGAGTTTCATCGGCACCGCCATCGAGTTCTACGACTTCTACGTCTATGCCACTGCCGCTGCACTGGTGATCGGTCCGGTATTCTTTCCGCAGACTTCCGGCACGGCCCAAATGCTGTCGGCGTTCCTCACCTTCGGCATCGCCTTCCTGGCTCGACCGCTGGGCTCGGCGCTTTTCGGTCACTTTGGCGACCGTATCGGGCGAAAATCGACGCTGGTTGCCTCGCTGCTGCTGATGGGCGTGTGCACCACACTGATCGGCGTGCTACCAGGTTACGACAGCATCGGGGCCTGGGCGCCGATCCTGCTTTGCGTGCTGCGCTTCGGCCAGGGCCTGGGACTCGGCGGTGAATGGGGCGGCGCGGCGCTGCTGGCGACGGAGAATGCACCGAAGGGCAAACGCGCCTGGTTCGGCATGTTCCCGCAGCTTGGCCCCTCGATCGGCTTCCTTGCGGCCAACGGCCTGTTTCTTACGCTGGCCATGACCCTGAACGACGAGCAGTTCCGCTCGTGGGGCTGGCGGATTCCGTTCCTGCTCAGTGCCGCGCTGGTGATGGTGGGTCTGTACGTGCGCCTCAAGCTTCACGAAACCCCGGTATTTGCCAACGCAATGGCTCGCCAGGAGCGGGTGAAAATCCCGCTGGTCGAGTTGCTCAGCCAATATTGGGCGCCGATGTTGCTGGGGGCTGGGTCGATGGTGGTGTGCTACGCGCTGTTCTATATCTCGACAGTGTTTTCGCTGAGCTATGGCGTGTCGACGCTCGGCTACACCCGCGAAACCTTCCTCGCGCTGCTGTGCTTCGCCGTGCTGTTCATGGCCGCCGCTACGCCGCTGTCGGCCTGGGCCAGTGATCGATACGGGCGCAAACCGGTGCTGATCATCGGCGGCGTGCTGGCGATTCTGTCCGGCTTCCTGATGGAGCCGCTGCTGACCCAAGGTTCGACCTGGGGCGTGGCGCTGTTCCTGTGCATCGAGCTGTTTCTGATGGGCGTGACGTTTGCGCCGATGGGCGCGCTGCTGCCGGAGCTGTTTCCGACTCACGTACGCTATACCGGTGCGTCGGCGGCCTACAATCTGGGCGGCATTGTCGGGGCCTCGGCAGCGCCGTTCTTCGCACAGAAGCTGGTGGCGATGGGTGGTTTGAGTTATGTCGGCGGGTATGTGTCAGGGGCGGCGGTGCTGAGTTTGATTGCTGTGCTGTGCCTGAAGGAAACGCGCAATAACGATCTGAATCGGGTGGCTTAAAAAGCAAGAGCATCACGAGCAGGCTCACTCCCACAGGGGGACCGCGTTCTGTCAGAAAGAACGCGGTCCCCCTGTGGGAGTGAGCCTGCTCGCGATAGCCGTGCCTCGGTTTACAGCTCGACCACGACAGCCTGAGCAGCACGGGTCGCCTTGGCACGAGCGGCTTCGATGGATTCATCACGCGCCAACGCCACACCCATCCGACGCTGACCATTCACCTCAGGCTTGCCGAACAGACGCAACGCCGTATCCGGCTCACTCAACGCCGCACCGAGATTGGCGAAAGCCGTCTGAGTCGACTGCCCTTCCACCAGAATCACCGCCGAAGCCGATGGACCGAACTGACGGATCAATGGAATCGGCAGGCCCAGAATCGCCCGTGCGTGCAGCGCAAACTGCGACAGGTCCTGGGAAATCAACGTCACCAGACCAGTGTCATGAGGACGCGGCGAGACTTCGCTGAACCAGACTTGATCACCTTTGATGAACAGCTCAACACCAAACAGACCACGGCCACCCAAGGCTTCAGTGACGGCTTTGGCAACGCGCTCGGATTCAGCCAGGGCAATCGGGCTCATGGCTTGTGGCTGCCAGGATTCCTGATAGTCGCCCTTTTCCTGACGGTGACCCACTGGCGCGCAGAACGTCGTGCCGCCTACGTGACGCACGCTCAACAGGGTGATTTCGTAGTCGAAGTCGATAAAGCCTTCGATGATCACGCGGCCTTTACCGGCACGGCCGCCTTCTTGAGCGTAATCCCAGGCTTTCTGCACGTCATCGACGCTACGCAGCAGGCTCTGGCCTTTGCCCGACGAGCTCATCACCGGTTTAACCACACATGGGAAGCCGAGGTCTTCGACAGCCTTGCTGTAATCCTCAAAGGTGTCGGCGAAGTGGTACGGCGAGGTCGGCAGGTCCAGCTCTTCGGCGGCCAGGCGACGGATGCCTTCGCGGTTCATGGTCAGCTGTGCGGCACGCGCGGTCGGGATCACGGTGAAGCCTTCGGCTTCCAGCTCCACGAGGGTCGCGGTGGCAATGGCTTCGATTTCCGGCACGATGAAATGCGGCTTTTCGGCTTCGATCACCGCACGCAGGGCGGCGCCGTCGAGCATGTTGATCACATGGCTGCGATGGGCTACTTGCATGGCCGGCGCATTGGCGTAGCGATCCACGGCAATCACTTCAACGCCCAGGCGTTGCAGCTCGATCACCACTTCCTTGCCCAACTCGCCACAGCCACACAGCAATACGCGGGTCGCGGTTGGCGACAATGGAGTTCCGATACGGGTCATCTCAGGTCCTCAAGAAGCGGATCATCGAGGGTCGCAGCGCCTGGCGCGCGTCCCATGGGGAGAAAGCGCGGCATTTTACATGAACCGAGGGGTTTGGCTTCAGCTGACGACGGCCTGCTTGCGCAAGCGCCAGGCCATGATCAACCACACGGCGGTCACGCCGGCGAACTTCGAGCCCATGGCGGTGAGGATCACACCTGGAGTGAACGCATCGATCATGCCGAAGAAAATGAAGGTATCGAGAGGAATGCTCAGGGCCGAACTTATCCACAGGCGGTCGTGCAAGGGACGTTTGGTGATGCTGAACACCAGCCAATCGATGCATTCGGACACCGCGAACGCCGTGGCGCTGGCCAGCGCGATGGAGGGATCGGACGTCACGTAGGACAACACCAGCGCTGCCAGCATCGCCGCGATCGCGCCATGGCCGAAACGGGTTTGCACCATGTCGCGCAAAACGAACACCAAACCACCCCAGGCCGACCAGATGATGTCCAGGTGCGGGGCGGTGGAAAAGGCGAAGTTGATCAGCACGACGCTGCTGATGTAAGCGATCAGGAAGAACATGGGGCGGCGGGATACCTGTCAATTTGGCGCACAGGGTACCGTAGGAGCTGACGAGTGCAACGAGGCTGCGATCTTTTGACGTTGTTTTTAGAGGCAAGATCAAAAGATCGCAGCCTCGTTGCACTCGGCAGCTCCTACAAGTCGGGTGTCTTGCCCAGCATCCAGAGAATGCCACTCGATTTGGCCCGCTCATGACACAACCCCAACACCGTGCGGCGCTCGTCGTTGGTCATCCGGCTCCAGCGGGTGATCTCTTCCACCGTGCGCTGACACCCGGTGCAAATGTCATCGTCGTCCAACGCGCAAATGTTCACGCAGGGCGATAGCACCGGCCGTTCAGTGGCGCTCATTCTTCCTGCTCAACCAGATCGCGGGCATAACGTTGCGAGTTATGCACATAGTGAGCAGCGCTGGCCTCCAGCATTTTTTTCTGCGGCTCGGTCAGCTCGCGCACCACTTTGCCGGGGGAGCCCATGACCAGCGAACCGTCTGGAATCTCCTTGCCCTCACCAATCAGGGAGTTGGCGCCGATGATGCAGTTCTTGCCGATTTTCGCGCCGTTGAGGATCACCGCGTTAATCCCGATCAAGCTGTAATCGCCCACCGTGCAGCCATGAAGCATGGCGTTATGGCCGATGGTCACGCCGGTGCCGATGGTCAGCGGGTAACCCATGTCGGTGTGCATCACCGTGCCGTCCTGGACGTTGCTGTTCTTGCCGATCAGGATCAGTTCATTGTCGCCACGCAGCACAGCGTTGAACCAGACGTTGGCGCCCTCTTCCAGTTTGACCTTACCCACCAGCACGGCATTGGGTGCGACCCAGCTCTGCGGATGGGTTTCGACGCGGGCGTCGCCCAGGCGATATTTCATCTTATTGTCCTCAGGCCAGGCTGGCTCACTTGCAAAAAGCGGGGTTCACGCCATACGGGCGATGGCTTCAGGTATTGATAAACGTCTTGGGTGGCTGGTGCAGGCTGATTTTGGCGTCATAGAGCAGGTTGATCAACTCGACGATCATAATCGCCGTCAGGCCCCAGATCTTGTACTCGCCATAACGATAGCTCGGCACGTACCAACTGCGACCCTGGTAATCGATGCGATGGGTGTGTTCGCGCGGATCCTTGCGGAAGAACTCCAGGGGTACGCTGAAGACTGCGGCAATCTCGGCATCGTTGGCCCGGTACTCGACAAAGTCCGGAATCACACCGACATAGGGTGTGACCTTGATGCCGTGCAGGGAGATCAACGGGCTCAGCGGGCCGATCACTTCGACCAACCCCGGCGGCAGGCCGATTTCTTCTTCGGCTTCGCGCAGGGCAGTGAATATAAGGTCCGGGTCTTCAGGGTCGCGTCGCCCGCCGGGAAAGGCGACTTCGCCGCCATGGGTCGAGAGCCCGCTGGCGCGCAGGGTCAGAACCAGTTCCGGCTCGTCACTGCGGGTGATGGGGACCAGTACCGCGGCCTCAGGGAAACGTTTGTCGGTTTCCATTGTGCGTGGGGTGTGGTTGCTTACTCGATGCAGTAGCTCGTCCAGCATGAGTCTTCTCGATTTGTTCTCTACCTCGCATCATGCACCAATCGAACCGACCGCCCAACCCCATAACCGCTGCATGTCGCTAAACGACAACTTGCCGACAGACACCGCCGCACGCCAAGATAGGCGCAGCATTCAGGAACCCAAGCATGAAATTTTGCAGTCAGTGCGGCAACCCGGTGACCCAACGCATTCCAGAGGGCGATTCGCGCCTGCGTTTTGTCTGTGACAGCTGTCAGGCGATTCACTATCAGAACCCCAATATCGTCGCCGGTTGCGTGGCGACCTGGGGCTCGAAGGTCTTGTTGTGCCGACGCGCCATCGAGCCTCGGCTCGGTTATTGGACCCTGCCCGCCGGCTTCATGGAAAACGGTGAAACCATCGAGCAGGCGGCCATTCGCGAGACGGCCGAAGAAGCCTGCGCGCGGGTGCGCAACCTGAGCATCTATACGCTGATCGACGTGCCGCACATCAGCCAGGTGCATGTGTTCTTCCGCGCCGAGCTGGTGGACCTGGACTTTGCCGCGGGTCCCGAGAGCCTGGAAGTACAGCTTTTCGAAGAAGCCGACATCCCTTGGTCCGAGCTGGCTTTCCGCACGGTGGGCCGTACCTTAGAATGCTTCTTCGCTGACCGGCAGACCGAGGTCTACCCCGTGCGGTCCGAGTCGATCCCGCCGCTTGCACAGCCTGCCATTACTTGATTTAAATTCGGAACCTCTGCAAGCCGCTAAAAGATCGCCGCCTGCGGCAGCTCCTGCAAAAACACCTATAACTATTAATATCGTCGCGACACCTCTTAGGGATATCGTTTCAATGCGCTGGTTGCTTGCCGTGTTTTGCTTGTCGTTCGTCGCTGTCTCCCAGGCTTCCGTCGCTGAAACCCTGGACGGCAGAGTCATCGAAAAAATCCTGGTGCTCAAATCCGCCCACCAATTGCAATTGATCAATGACGGCAAGCCGCTCAAGACCTATCGCATCTCATTGGGAAAAAGACCCATCGGCCCGAAACTCATGGAAGGCGACAAACGCACGCCTGAAGGTTTCTATTGGCTGGACTGGCGCAAGGTCAGCGATAAATTCAATCTGGCGATGCACATCTCCTACCCGAACATCAGTGACTCCGCACGCTCCCGGCGTGAAGGCGTCGAACCCGGTGGCATGATCATGATCCACGGCACCCCGGACACCGAAGAAAACCCCGAAGACCTGTTCCACACGCTGGACTGGACCGACGGCTGCATTGCCATGCGCAACATGGATATGCGCGAGGTTTGGGGTTTGGTGCCGGACGGCACGATGATCGAAATCCGCCCGTAAAGGCTACCTTCGGTCGCTCCTCGAAAAATAAATTCAAAAGATCGCGGCCTTCGGCAGCGCCTACCGGGTAGATACCAATTTCACCCGTAGGAGCTGCCGAAGGCTGCGATCTTTGCTGTTGAAATCCCCACCTCTAATACCACTTCAAACCTCCCGCCCTTCAGTCTACCCAATCGGGCAGGCCTTCTCGCGCCCATAGCAAAGTACTGGCATTGACATGGTATTTAAGTGGTATTAGGTTTCACCCCACCACCGAGCGACAACAATCCTATATCCGCATCGGACCAAACCTACATGAATGACCTCCAGTCCCTACGCCCTGACGACACCCAGCCCACGCCGTTGTACCTGCAACTGGCGCGCAATCTGGAAGCGGCGATCCATGCCGGCCAGTGGAAAGCCGAACAGGCCATGCCGTCGGAACGCAACCTCAGCGAAATGCTGGGCATCTCCCGGGTCACCGCACGCAAAGCGCTGGAAGTTCTGTTCGAACAAGGTCTGATCCGCCGCAACCAGGGTTCCGGCACCTTTATCACCCCACGCCTGGAACAACCGCTGTCGCGCCTCTCGGGTTTCAGCGAAATGCTGCGGTTGAAGGGCTTTGTCCCCGGCTCGCAATGGCTGGAGCGTGAAATCACTCCGCCGACCCACGAAGAACTGATCCGCCTGGGCCTCTCACCGAACGACAAGGTCGCGCGGCTCAAGCGTCTGCGTAAAGCCGACGACACGGTGATGGCGATCGAGATGAGCACCCTGCCCGCCTCGATCATTCCCAAGCCGCAAGCCGTGGGCGACTCCCTGTACGAATACCTCGACGGCATCGGCAAGCCGATCGTCCGCGCCCTGCAGCACATTCAGGCGATCAACGCCTCGGATGAATTCGCCGCCCTGGTGGGCATCGCCCCCGGCACCGCCATGCTGCTGATGACCCGGGTCGGTTACCTGGAAGACAACACGCCGATCGAAGTCACCGACACCTATTGCCGCAACGACTACTACGACTTTGTCGCAGAGCTTCGTAGATAGAGAGCTCCGTCGATAAAGAGCTGCGTTAAACGAGCAAACGAGAACCGATCATGTCCGAAGACAACATCCTCACCACCCACGGCTGGGTTCGCGGCCGGCTGATTCACGAACATGGCAAGGTCGTGTCGATCGAAGGCCAACCGTGCGATCCGGCCGACAACGACCTGCCTTACCTGCTGCCGGGTTTCATCGACCTGCACGTTCATGGCGGCGGCGGAAAAGACATCATGGAAGGTGCGCCAGCCTTCGAGACCATCACCAAAACCCACGTCCGCTTCGGCACGACCTCACTGCTGGCGACCACCATGACCGCGCCGCCTGCAGAAATTTCCAGCGTGCTCAAAGCCGTTGGTGAGTACTGCGAGCGCCGCCCGAAAGGCAGCGCCCGAGTCCTCGGCGTGCACCTCGAAGGCCCGTACATCAACCCCGGCAAACTCGGCGCCCAACCGAATTTCGCACACACCGCGTTGATGGCCGAAGTCGAAGAATATCTGGCACTGGCACCGATCCGGGTAATCACCATCGCCCCGGAAATCGCCGGCCACGACGCCTTGATCCGTGACCTCAGCGCTCGCGGCGTGCGGATGCAAATCGGCCACACCCTCGGCAGCTACGAGGAAGGCGTTGCCGCGCTGAACGCCGGCGCCAGCAGCTTCACTCACCTCTACAACGCCATGAGCCCGCTGCATCACCGCGAGCCAGGCATCGTCGGCGCGGCACTGGCTCACGCCAAATACGCTGAGTTGATTCCGGACTTGCTACACGTGCACCCCGGCGCGATCCGTGTGGCCCTGCGCTCAATCCCGTGTCTGTATTGCGTCACCGATTCCACCGCCGCCGCCGGCATGCCCGACGGTGAGTACAAGCTCGGCAGCCACACCGTGACCAAATGCCTGGGCGGTGTGCGCTTGCCCGACGGCACGCTGGCCGGCAGCACGCTGACCATGGATCAGGCCCTGCGCAATCTGGTGAAGATCGGTTTGCCGATCGCCGAGGCCTCGCAACGTCTTTCGCAATTCCCCGCCGACTACCTCGGCCTCAACGAACGCGGGCGCCTGCAACCCGGCAGCTGGGCTGACTGCGTGCGGCTCGATCGCTCACTCACACTGACCGCCGTCATGGTCGAAGGAGAAGACATTGACTTCAAAAATGCTTGAAGAGGCGCTGTCCTCGTTCGAGGCCGTGCAAGCCCAATTGCAGCAACTCGACCCGCAGATGATCGAGATCGCCCGGCGCCTGCGCCGTCAGCCACCACAAGTGGCAATGACCGTCGCTCGCGGTAGCTCCGATCATGCCGCCAGTTACTTCGCCTACCTGACCATGCAGCAGTTGGGCTTCCCGGTGGCGTCGTTGCCGATGTCGGTGGTGACCATGCTGCAAGCGCCGCTGAAGGTCAGCGGCCAAGTGGCGTTCGCCTTTTCGCAGTCCGGGCAAAGTCCCGATCTGGTGAACAGCATGCGTCTGCTGCGCAAGCGCGGCGCCCTGAGCATCTCGATGGTCAACGCCGAGAGTTCGCCGCTGGAGGCCGCGTGTGAGTTCAGCCTGCCGCTGTGCGCAGGCACCGAAAGCAGCGTCGCCGCAACCAAGAGTTTTATCGCCACCCTCAGCGCCAGCGCCCGTCTGATCGCCCACTGGAAAGAGGACACGCCATTGCTGGAGGCCGGCCTCTCACTGCCGGAAGGTTTGCGCGAGGCGGCAAAACAGGACTGGAGCCTGGCCATCGATGCCTTGCGCGATTGCCAGCGCCTGATGGTGATCGGCCGTGGCCCCGGTTTCGCCATCGCCCAGGAAGCCGCGTTGAAATTCAAGGAAACCTCGGCGATCCAGGCTGAAGCCTTCAGCAGCGCCGAGGTCCGTCACGGCCCGATGGCGTTGATCGACGAAAATTATCCACTGCTGATCTTCGCCCCTCGCGGCGCCGAGCAAGCCGGTTTGCTGAGCCTCGCCGCCGACATGCGCCAGCGCGGTGCCCGCGTATTGCTGGCCGCACCGGATGACGTTGCCGAACGCGACCTCACCCTGACCCGCGCCGAGCACCCGGCCCTCGACCCGATTCTGGCCATCCAGAGTTTCTACGTCATGGCCGCCGGTTTGGCCGTCGCCCGAGGCATGGACCCGGACCAGCCGCGTCACTTGAGCAAAGTGACGCGCACCCACTGAATCAAATGACAAATGCATCCCCTGTAGGAGCTGTCGAGTGAAACGAGGCTGCGATCTTTTGACGTTGATTTTCAAAGGCAAGATCAAAAGATCGCAGCCTCGTTTCACTCGACAGCTCCTACAAAGGGCAGGCGAGTTGATCCGAATTTTTAATGAGACCGAGCCATGCACAACAATAATAAAGAGCTGACCCTCAGCGCCCCGCTCAGCGGCCCGGTGCTCACGCTTGCCAAAGTCCCGGACCCGGTGTTCGCCAGCGGCGCCATGGGCGACGGGATCGCCATCGACCCGCTGAACGACACCCTCCACGCCCCGTGCGCCGGCGTCGTGGTGCACGTCGCGCGCACCGGCCACGCCGTTACCTTGCGCGCCGACAACGGCGCCGAATTGCTGCTGCACCTGGGCCTCGACACGGTCGAGTTGCAGGGCGAAGGCTTCTCGATGCTGGTCAAGGAAGGTGCGCGGGTCAGCAACGGCCAGCCGCTGTTGCGCTACGACCTGGACAAGGTCGCGCAACAGTGCAAAAGCCTGGTCAGCTTGATGATCCTGACCAATAGCCAAGACTTTCAGGCGCGGCCGATCACGCTGAAGTCGGTGAAAGTTGGCGAGCCATTGCTGCACATCATTCGTCGGCACGCGTCGGGTGCGCAGGCTGAAGCGGAGCTCTCCGGGGAAGCAATTCATGGCTACGTTCGCATCGCCCATCGCGGCGGGCTGCATGCTCGTCCGGCAGCGCTGATCCGTCAGACAGCGCAAGGTTTCAAGAGCAAATCGCAGCTGCATTTCGCCGGCAAATCGGCGACCTGTGACAGCTTGATCGGGCTGATGGGTTTGGCCGTCGGCGAGCAGGACGAGGTTCAGGTCAGCTGCCAGGGGCCGGACGCCGAAGCCGCGTTGCAAGCGTTGCTGATCGCGTTATCCACAGCGCTGGCTGAAGACAGCCACGCCGCCACGCCGACACCGATTGCCCGACGCACTCGAGCTGCCGAAGCGGGCGTACTGCACGGTGTTTGTGCAGCCCCGGGTTTGGTTGGCGGGCCGTTGTTCCGCTTGACCGCAATCAGCCTGCCGGTGGACGCCGGCAACCATGATCCCGAGCAACAACTGCAAACCCTCGACACCGCGCTGACCGTTGTGCGCAGCGAAATCGACCACACGCTGGCCCAAGCCAGGAAACATAAAAACACCGACGAAGAAGCGATCTTCGCCGCGCACCTCGCCTTGCTCGAAGACCCGGCGCTGCTGAACGCTGCGAACACTTCCATCGACCAGGGCATGGCCGCAACCCACGCCTGGAGCCAATCGATCGACGTGCAGTGCGAGGTTCTCCAGCAACTCGGCAGCCCGCTGTTGGCCGAACGTGCCAACGATCTGCGCGACCTCAAACAACGCGTGCTGCGTGCCCTGCTCGGCGAAACCTGGCACTACGACGTGCCGGCCGGCGCCATCGTCGCCGCGCATGAACTGACGCCGTCCGATCTGCTGCAACTCAGTCAGCAAGGCGTCGCCGGGTTGTGCATGGCCGAGGGCGGCGCGACTTCCCACGTGGCGATTCTCGCGCGTGGCAAAGGCTTGCCATGCATGGTTGCACTGGGCCCGACCCTGCTGGATCAGCAGCAAGGCCAAGCGGTCGTGCTGGATGCCGATGGCGGTCGCCTCGAACTGATGCCAAGTGCCGAACGATTGGCCGACGTGCATCAGGCGCAACTCGATCATCAACAGCGCCGCGCCGAGCAACAGGCTCAGGCTCACACCCCGGCGCTGACGCTCGACGGTTTGCAGATTGAAGTCGCCGCCAATGTGGCCTCCAGCGCTGAAGCGGCTGATGCCTTGGCCAATGGCGCCGACGGCGTCGGTTTGCTGCGTACCGAGTTTTTGTTTGTGGATCGCAACACCGCACCGGACGAAGAGGAACAGCGCGTTGCTTATCAAGCCGTGCTCGACGCCATGGGCGACAAGTCGGTGATCATTCGCACCATCGACGTTGGCGGCGACAAACAACTCGACTATTTGCCGCTGCCGGCTGAGGCCAATCCCGTGCTTGGCCTGCGCGGCATTCGCCTGGCTCAGGTCCGTCCGGAAATCCTCGATCAGCAACTGCGCGCCTTGCTGCATGTCAGCCCGCTTTCGCGTTGCCGGATCCTGTTGCCGATGGTGACCGAAGTCGATGAGTTGCTGCACATCCGCCAACGCCTCGACGCGTTGTGCTCTGAACTCGGTGTGCTTGAGCGTCCGGAGCTGGGCGTGATGATCGAAGTCCCCGCCGCCGCACTGCTGGCCAAGCAACTGGCCGAACACGCGGACTTCCTGTCGATCGGCACCAACGACTTGTCGCAATACACCCTGGCCATGGACCGCGACCACGCTGGCCTCGCTTCGCGGGTCGACGCCATGCACCCGGCATTGCTGCGATTGATCGCCCATACCTGCGCCGGTGCTGCGGTGCATAACCGTTGGGTCGGTGTCTGCGGCGCGCTTGCCTCCGATCCACTGGCCACGCCGGTACTGATCGGCCTGGGCGTCAGCGAGTTGTCGGTCAGCCCGGTGCAGATCGGTGAAATCAAGGACCGCGTCCGCCACCTCGACGCGAGCGAATGCCGACGCCTCTGCCAGGGCCTGCTCAGTTTGAGCAGCGCCGCGGCTGTGCGTCACGCCTGTCACCAGCAATGGCCTCTGAGCTGAAAACAACAAGAATCCACGGAGATCCGCCATGTACCACTACTTCATCGAAGGCCTGCAACGCCTCGGCCGCGCGCTGATGCTGCCGATCGCGATCCTGCCGATCGCCGGCCTGTTGCTGCGCCTGGGCGACACCGACCTGCTGAACATCGCGATCATCCACGACGCCGGCCAAGTCATCTTCGCCAACCTGGCGATGATCTTCGCCATCGGCATCGCAGTCGGTTTCGCCAAGGACAACAACGGCACCGCCGGGTTGGCCGGGGTGATTGGCTACCTGGTGATGATCTCCACCCTCAAGGTGCTCGACGCGAGCATCAACATGGGCATGCTCGCCGGGATCGTCAGCGGCTTGATGGCGGGCGCGCTGTACAACCGTTTCAAGGACATCAAACTGCCGGAGTACCTGGCATTCTTTGGCGGCCGGCGCTTCGTGCCAATTGTCACCGGGTTCGCCGCCGTCGGCCTGGGTGTCATCTTTGGCTTGATCTGGCCGCCCATCCAACACGGGATCAACAGCTTCGGCACGTTGATGATGGAAAGCGGCAGCTTCGGCGCGTTCGTCTTTGGCGTTTTCAACCGCCTGCTGATCGTCACCGGGCTGCACCACATCCTCAACAACATGGCGTGGTTCGTCTTCGGTAACTTTACCGACCAGACCACAGGCGCCATTGTCACCGGCGACCTGTCGCGCTACTTCGCGGGTGACCCCAAAGGCGGCCAGTTCATGACCGGCATGTTCCCGATGATGATCTTCGGCCTGCCCGCCGCGTGCCTGGCGATGTACCGCAATGCGTTGCCGGAACGCCGCAAGGTCATGGGCGGGATCTTTCTGTCGATGGCCCTGACGTCATTTTTGACGGGGGTAACTGAGCCGATCGAATTCGCCTTCATGTTCCTCGCGCCACTGCTTTATCTCGTGCATGCGTTGCTGACCGGGCTGTCGATGGCGATCACCAACCTGTTGAATATCCATCTCGGGTTTACGTTTTCCGGTGGTTTGATCGACATGATTCTCGGCTGGGGAAAATCCACCAACGGCTGGTTGATGGTACCGGTCGGCCTGGCCTATGCGGTGATCTACTACGTGGTGTTTGATTTCTGCATTCGTCGGTTCAACTTGAAAACGCCGGGGCGAGAAGATGTTCTGAATGGCGACAAAGTAGTCGTCGCCGAGAATGAACGGGCCGGGGCTTACATCAAGGCGCTGGGTGGTGCGCAGAATTTGATCACCGTGGGTGCGTGCACCACTCGGTTGCGGCTGGACATGGTGGATCGCAACAAGGCAAACGATGCGGAGTTGAAAGCGCTGGGTGCGATGGCGGTTGTGCGTCCGGGCAAGGGTGGGAGTTTGCAGGTAGTGGTCGGGCCGATGGCCGACAGCATTGCCGATGAGATTCGCTTGGCGATGCCTGCGTTGGGGCGCGCGATCATTTCCTCCCCCGCTGCAGTGATCGATGCGCCGCAACCAGCGGCGGTGGCGAATTCAGAAGCACAGCAATGGTTGAATGCGTTGGGCGGTAGCGAGAACGTATTGCAGATGGATTGCATCGCCATGACCCGGATTCGATTGCAACTGGCGGATGGCAAGGCGTTGTCGGAGTGTGATCTGAAGGCGCTGGGGTGCCAGGGTGTCAGTCAGTTGGAGGGTGGAGTTTGGCATCTGCTGATTGGCGACAAGGCATCGAGTTTGAATGATGCACTGGAGGCGTTGGTGAATCGCAGTGAGGTGAGTGCCAAGGTTTAACCCACGCCCTCTGTAGGAGCTGTCGAGTGAAACGAGGCTGCGATCTTTTGATCTTGAAAAATCAAAATCAAAAGATCGCAGCCTCGTTTCACTCGACAGCTCCTACAAGGGGTGTGTGCATTCATTGATTGTTCAGGCAATAAAAAACCCGCTGGATTCACTTCAGCGGGTTTCTCATTTCAGCGGCAGGCAGATCAGAAATCTTCCAACCGCCACACTTCGTAAGCCGGCGTCTCATAGGGATGACTCTGCTTCAGAGCCATCACCACAGAACGAATCAACTCGTTACTGACCACAAGCTCAACCTTCCATTCCTCAACCTGCTCGACCTGCCCCGCTTCCCCAATGAACGGCTGACTGCCGTCCAACGGGCGAAACTGGCCGAGGCCGAGCACTTGCCAGGCGCAATGGTCGTACGCGCCGATCCGTCCGCCACCGGCGGCGAATACGGCACTTTTGACCTGTTCCACATGACTGGCCGGAACAAAAAAACTGAGCTTATACACAGCGCTTAGTTAACCCGCTTTTAGTTTACCCAGACCCGAGCATTACGGAACATACGCATCCAGGGTGCGTCTTCGTTCCAGTCTTCCGAACGCCACGAGTTCTGCACCGCGCGGAACACACGCTCCGGGTGAGGCATCATGATCGTCACGCGACCGTCGCGGCTGGTCAAACCGGTGATCCCGCGCGGCGAGCCGTTCGGGTTGGCCGGGTAGTTTTCGGTGACCTTGCCGTGGTTGTCGACGAAACGCATCGCCACACAACCCGACAGATCGGCTTCCAGCAACGCTTCTTCGCTGGCGAACTCGGCATGACCTTCACCGTGAGCAATGGCGATCGGCATACGCGAACCGGCCATGCCTTGCAGGAAGATCGAGTTCGACTCCTGGACCTGAACCATCGCCACGCGCGCTTCGAACTGCTCGGAACGGTTACGCACAAAGTGCGGCCAGAACTCGCTGCCCGGAATCAGCTCGTGCAGGTTGGACATCATCTGGCAACCGTTGCACACGCCGAGGGTGAAGCTGTCGTTACGTTCGAAGAAGCCCTGGAACGCATCGCGTGCACGGCTGTTGAACAGCGCAGACTTGGCCCAGCCTTCGCCGGCACCCAGTACGTCGCCGTAGGAGAAACCACCGCAAGCGACCAGACCTTTGAACTCGTTCAGGTCGACACGGCCGGCCAGAATGTCGCTCATGTGCACGTCGATCGCGTTGAAACCGGCGCGGTCGAACGCGGCCGCCATTTCCACCTGACCGTTGACGCCCTGCTCACGCAGTACGGCAACCTGTGGGCGGATGCCTTTCTTGATGTAAGGCGCGGCGACGTCCTGGTTGACGTCGTAGCTCAGCTTGACGCTCAGGCCCGGGTTGTCTTCTTGCAGCAGCACGTCGAACTCTTGTTCGGCGCAGTCGGCGTTATCACGCAGACGCTGGATCTGGTAGCTGGTTTCAGCCCATGTACGCTGCAGCAGACGACGCTGACCTTCGAACACGGTTTCGCCGTTGAAGGTGATGTTGATCTGGCCGTTGTTCATCGGCTGACCGATCACCGACACGCACTCGCCCAGGCCAGCAGCGCTGAACTGCGCGAGGATGTCTGGAGTAGCGTCCTGGCGAACCTGGATCACGGCGCCCAGTTCTTCGTTGAACAGGATTGCGGGGATGTCGGCGGAGGTTTCTGCCAGACCGTCGAGGTTCAGGCTCAGTCCGCAGTGACCGGCGAAGGCCATTTCCACAACGCTGGTCAACAGACCACCGTCGGAACGGTCGTGGTAAGCCAGCAGGTGACCGTCGGCGTTGAGGCCCTGGATCACGGCGAAGAAGGCTTTGAGATCTTCGGCATCGTCGACGTCCGGCGCTTGCGAGCCGAGCTTGCCGTGAACCTGGGCCAGGATCGAGGCGCCCATGCGGTTCTGGCCACGGCCCAGATCGATCAGGATCAGGTCGGTGGTGCCTTTGTTCATGCGCAGTTCCGGCGTCAGGGTCTGACGGATGTCAGCCACAGGCGCGAAACCGGTCACGATCAGGGACATCGGCGAGGTCACGGTCTTGTCGACGCCTTCGTCGTTCCAGCGGGTGGCCATGGACATGGAGTCCTTGCCCACCGGAATGGTAATGCCCAGGTCCGGGCACAGTTCCATGCCGACCGCTTTCACGGTGTCGTACAGACGCGCGTCTTCGCCCGGGTGACCGGCAGCGGACATCCAGTTGGCCGACAGTTTGATGTCGGAGATCTTGTTGATGCGCGAAGCCGCGATGTTGGTCAGGGTTTCGCCGATGGCCATGCGGCCCGACGCCGGAGCGTCCAGCAGAGCCAGCGGAGTGCGCTCGCCCATGGCCATGGCTTCACCGGTGTACACATCGAAGCTGGTGGCGGTGACGGCAACGTCGGCTACCGGAACCTGCCATGGGCCGACCATCTGATCACGGGCCACGAGGCCGGTGATGGTGCGGTCGCCGATGGTGATCAGGAAGCTTTTGCTGGCCACGGCCGGGTGATGCAGAACGCGTTCGACGCAGTCTGCGATCTCCAGGGTCGACGGATCGAAATCGTCGCCCATTTCGTTTTCGCGAACGGCCGAACGGTGCATGCGCGGGGCTTTGCCCAGCAGCACTTCGAGTGGCATGTCCACCGGGCTGTTGCCGAAGTGACTGTCGGTGACCGTCAGTTGCGGCTCGGCAGTGGCTTCGCCGACGACGGCAAACGGGCAACGCTCGCGTTCGCAGATCGCCTGGAAGCGTTCGAAGTCAGCCGGACCGACCGCCAGAACGTAGCGTTCCTGGGATTCGTTACTCCAGATTTCGTGCGGGGCCATGCCCGGCTCGTCGTTTGGAATGTTGCGCAGTTCGAAGCGACCGCCACGGTCGCCATCGTTGACCAGTTCCGGGAAGGCGTTGGACAGACCGCCCGCGCCGACGTCGTGGATGAAGCTGATCGGGTTGTGCTCACCCAACTGCCAGCAACGGTCGATGACTTCCTGGCAGCGACGTTCCATTTCCGGGTTTTCGCGCTGTACGGAAGCGAAGTCCAGGTCTGCCGAGCTGGTGCCGGTGGCCATGGAGGAAGCCGCGCCGCCGCCCAGGCCGATGAGCATGGCCGGGCCGCCGAGGACGATCAGCTTGGAGCCGACGGTGATCTCGCCTTTCTGTACGTGTTCGGCACGGATATTACCCATACCGCCAGCCAGCATGATCGGCTTGTGGTAGCCGCGAACTTCGTCGCCACGCGGGGTGGTGATCGACTGTTCGAAGGTACGGAAGTAACCGGTCAGGGCCGGACGACCGAATTCGTTGTTGAACGCGGCGCCACCCAGTGGGCCTTCGATCATGATGTCCAGCGCGGTAACGATGCGCTCAGGCTTGCCGTACGGCACTTCCCACGGCTGTTCGAAGCCCGGGATTTGCAGGTTGGACACGGTAAAACCGGTCAGGCCAGCCTTTGGCTTGGCACCGCGACCGGTGGCACCTTCGTCGCGAATCTCGCCACCGGAACCGGTGGACGCGCCCGGGAACGGGGCAATCGCGGTCGGGTGGTTGTGCGTTTCGACTTTCATCAGGATGTGCACCGGTTCCTGCACCGCGCCGTACTGGCGGGTTTCAGGGTCCGGGAAGAAACGACCGGCGACGTTACCGACGATCACCGAAGCGTTGTCCTTATAAGCCGACAAAACGCCTTCGCTGTGCATCACGTAGGTGTTCTTGATCATGCCGAACAGGCTTTTTTCCTGGCTCTGACCGTCGATGTCCCAACTGGCGTTGAAGATCTTGTGACGGCAGTGCTCGGAGTTCGCCTGGGCGAACATCATCAGTTCGATGTCGTGCGGGTTGCGCTTCAAGCCGACGAAGGCGTCGACCAGGTAGTCGATTTCGTCTTCGGCCAGGGCCAGGCCCAGCTCGGTGTTGGCTTTTTCCAGCGCGGCGCGGCCGCCACCCAACACGTCGATCGCGGTCAGCGGCTTCGGTTCGGCGTGGCTAAACAGGCCGGCGGCTTGTTCAAGGTTGCCGAGGACGATCTGGGTCATGCGGTCGTGCAGTGCGCCTGAGATCAGCTGCGCTTCGGCGTCGCTGAACTGGCCGGCGACGTAGAACGCGATGCCGCGCTCCAGGCGCTGGATTTTGCTCAGGCCGCAGTTGCGAGCGATGTCGCTGGCTTTACTGGACCATGGCGAGATGGTGCCGAAACGCGGCAACACCAGGAACAGACGACCGGTCGGCTCTTGTACCGGAACACTTGGGCCGTACTTCAGAAGGCGCGCGAGCACCTGCTGTTCGTCGCCGGTCAGGACGCCGGTAACTTCGGCGAAGTGAGCGAATTCAGCATACAAGCCACTGACAGCCGGAACTTTCTGGCTCAGTTGCTCAAGGAGTTTGCTGTGGCGAAAGGCAGAAAGGGCAGGAGCGCCGCGCAGGATCAACATCTTCGGGACAGCCTCGGGAAGGGGTGTGCTTTGAGGCCGTGCATTCTAGCCTAAACGGGCCGCGACATCACCCGAAACGGTACGGGCGGCTGCACCCGAGCGTCGGGCCGGGTGTCCGGACATTAAACAGGCGCACACTGAGCGTTATTTTTTCTGTCACAAAATGCTGCGCGGGCCCATTCCTGCGGGCTCCGGAGCGGTTTTCAGTTGCCTAGCAGACAAGCCCTTCGCTGTCGAGATATGGCGCTCGTGGTCCTTTGCGTATACTGCGCAGATGTTTTCCCCAACGGCTTTGCGTCCGCGGTTTGCCAAATGGCTAATCGCAACCGGACTCTTCCTGGTGCTCAGTGGCTGTGTTGATAAACCCAACACGCTGGAGCGCGTAAAGGAGGATGGCGTGCTGCGGGTGGTTACCCGAAACAGCCCCGCCACCTACTTTCAGGATCGCAACGGTGAAACCGGCTTCGAATACGAGCTGGTGAAGCGCTTCGCCGACGATCTAGGGGTGGAACTCAAAATCGAAACCGCCGACAACCTCGACGACCTGTTTAATCAGGTGGGCAAACCCAACGGTCCGGTGATCGCTGCTGCCGGCCTGGTCAGCAGCGACAAACGCAAACAGCAGGTGCGGTTTTCCCACTCTTACCTCGAAGTCACCCCGCAGATCATCTATCGCAACGGCCAATCGCGGCCGACCGACGCGAAGGATCTGGTGGGCAAGAAGATCATGGTGCTCAAGGGCAGCACCCACGCCGAGCAATTGGCGGAGCTGAAAAAGAAATTCCCCGGCATTGAATACGAAGAGTCCGACGCCGTTGAAGTCGTCGACTTGCTGCGGATGGTCGATGAAGGCCAGATCGATCTGACCCTGGTCGATTCAAACGAAGTCGCGATGAACCAGGTCTACTTCCCCAACATACAAGTGGCCTTCGACCTCGGTGATGCCAGCAACCAGAGCTGGGCGGTGGCCGCTGGCGACGACAACAGCTTGCTCAACGAGATCAACGACTACCTCGACAAGGTGAAGAAAAACGGCACCTTGCAACGCCTAAAAGACCGCTATTACGGGCACGTCGACGTACTGGGTTACATGGGCGCCACCACCTTCGCCCAACACTTGCAGCAACGCCTGCCCAAATACGAACAGCACTTCAAGGCGTACGCCAAGAAAGAGAAAGTCGATTGGCGCCTGTTGGCCGCAGTCGGCTATCAGGAATCCCTGTGGCAACCGGCCGTCACGTCGAAGACTGGTGTGCGCGGCCTGATGATGCTGACCCAGAACACTGCGCAGGCCATGGGAGTCTCCAACCGACTGGACCCCAAGCAAAGCATCATGGGTGGCGCCAAGTACCTGGCCTACATGAAGGATCAGCTGGATGAGTCGATCCAGGAGCCGGATCGCACATGGTTTGCACTGGCGGCCTACAACGTTGGCAGCGGTCACCTGGATGACGCGCGCAAACTGGCGGCTAAGGAAGGACTGAACCCGGACAAGTGGCTGGACGTGAAAAAGATCCTGCCACGGCTGTCCGAGAAGAAGTGGTTCAGCAAAACCCGTTACGGCTACGCCCGTGGCGGCGAACCCGTTCACTTCGTGGCGAACATCCGCCGCTACTACGACATCCTGACGTGGGTGACGCAGCCGCAGCTGGAAGGCAATCAGGTCGCCGAGGGCAACCTGCATGTGCCGGGGGTCGACAAGACCAAGCCGAACCTGGAAACCCCACCGCTCTGATACCGCGGGGCCTGTGCAAAAAAGATCGCAGCCTTCGGCAGCTCCTACGAGGTTATGTGTACACCTGTAGGAGCTGGCGAAGCCTGCGATCTTTTGATCTTAGCCTTTCAACGCAGCAGCCAGAATCAGCGCCTTCATCTCCGAAACAGCCGACTTGAACCCGACGAACAACGCATGAGCCACCAGCGCGTGACCGATGTTCAGTTCGTTGATGCCTTTGATCGCCGCTACAGCTTCAACGTTGTGATAGTGCAGGCCGTGACCGGCATTGACGATCAAACCTTGAGCCAGACCAAAAGCCACGCCATCCGCCACACGCTTGAGCTCTTCAGCCACTTCGGTTGGCGTCTCGGCATCGGCATAACGGCCGGTATGCAGCTCGATGGCGGGCGCGCCGACACGACGGGACGCTTCGATCTGCCGCTCGTCAGCATCAATGAACAGCGACACTTCACAGCCGATTTTCGCCAGGCGATCCACCGCCGCCTTGATCCGCGCTTCCTGCCCCGCCACGTCCAGACCACCCTCGGTCGTCAGCTCCTGACGGGTTTCCGGCACCAGGCAAATGTGCGCCGGACGAATGCGCTCGGCGAACGCCATCATCTCTTCGGTGACGCCCATTTCGAAGTTCATGCGGGTTTGCAGCACATCCTTGAGCAGCAACACGTCGCGTTCCTGAATGTGCCGACGGTCTTCGCGCAGGTGCACGGTAATGCCGTCAGCGCCCGCCTCTTCCGCGTCCAGTGCTGCCTTGACCGGATCCGGATAGCGCGTGCCCCGGGCCTGACGCAGGGTGGCAACATGGTCGATGTTCACGCCAAGAAGAATGCGATTGCTGGTGGTCACGGAAGCGCTCCTGAAAATGGAAAAGTTCGGCGCACAGCATACACGGGGAGATAGGGTCTGTTGATGTTTGGCAGCGGCCGCGACGGATGACCACTTGGTGCAGGGCAAGGCGCGAGGAACGCAGTTTGGTTGTTCCAAATAAGTTCCGAGCAACGCAGCCCTGCGCCAAGTGGGCGCCCGTCGCGGCCGCTGCCAAGCATCAACAGACCCTACGGCTTGCGAAACAACTCGCGACTCACCAAGGGACGACCGCCCAGATGAACGGCCAGTGCCTGGCGCATCAATCGCTTGGCTGCCGATAGCGCGCCAGGGGCAGACCAATCTGCATCGGCCATGGCCAACAGCTCGGTGCCGTTGAACAGACCGGGTTGCAGCAGGTAGACCCGTTCGAGCCCCGCATCCACTTGCAGACGGTAGAGACCGTCCGGCGCGATGGGATCGCCATGGATGTCGGTGGTCAAGGCGAAGCCGTAACCAAGATCATCGAGCAGCCGCCACTCGAAGGAACGCAACAACGGTTCCAGCGGACGACCTTCGGCCAGCGCAAGCAGGGTCGCGGCGTAGTGGTCAAACACAGCGGGATGCGGGTCTTCGGACGGCAACAGCCGAATCAACAGCTCATTGAGGTAGAGCCCGCTGAACAGCGCCTCACCATTGAGCCAGGTGGAGACGCCAGCGCTTTCCATGCGACCGACGTTCTTCAATTCACCACGCCCACGGAACTCGACTTCCAGCGGCACGAACGGCCGTGCCAACGTCCCGGCCTTGCCTCGTGCACTGCGCAACACCGCCCGCAGCCGACCTTGCGGCGTGAGGAAGTCCACCAATGCGCTGTTCTCGCGGTAAGCGCGGGAGTGGAGCACGAAGGCGGGTTGGCCGATGGGTTGGGACATGGAGTTCTCAATGACGGAACGCAGTTTTACAAACAACCCAAACCCAATGTGGGAGCGAGCTTGCTCGCGATGAGGACCTGACATTCAACACTGATGTTGACTGGCAGACCGCTATCGCGAGCAAGCTCGCTCCCACAGGGTTCTTCGGTGTATCAGGAACGGTGTTACAGGTCGCCGTAACCCAGCGAACGCAAGGCACGTTCATCGTCGGACCAACCGCCTTTCACCTTGACCCAGAGGTTGAGCATGATCTTGGAGTCGAACAGCAACTCCATGTCCTTGCGTGCCTCGGTGCCGATGCGCTTGATCCGCTCGCCCTTGTCGCCAATGATGATTTTCTTCTGGCCGTCGCGCTCAACGAGGATCAAGGCATGGATGTGCAGGGTTTTGCCCTGTTGCTTGAACTCTTCGATTTCGACGGTGATCTGGTACGGCAGCTCGGCGCCCATCTGGCGCATGATTTTCTCGCGTACCAGTTCAGCGGCGAGGAAGCGGCTGCTGCGGTCGGTGATCTGGTCTTCCGGGAAGAAGTGATCGTTTTCCGGCAGGTAACCGGCAATCACGCGCTCCAGCGTTTCGAGGTTATGCCCGTGCTGGGCCGAGATCGGCATGATCTGCGCGTTCGGCAACTGTTCCTGCAACCAGGTCAGGTGCGGCATCAGCTCGGCTTTATCTTCGATGCGGTCAGTCTTGTTCAGCGCCACGATCAGCGGGCCGGTCACGTATTGAACGCGCTCGAGGACCATCTGGTCTTCGTCGGTCCACTTGGTGCGGTCAACCACGAAGATCACCACGTCGACGTCTTTCAACGCTGCCGAAGCGGTCTTGTTCATGTAGCGGTTCAGGGCTTTCTCGCCACCTTTGTGCATGCCGGGGGTGTCGACGTAGATCGCCTGCACGGCGCCTTCGGTCTTGATGCCGAGCATGTTGTGGCGAGTGGTCTGAGGCTTGCGCGAGGTGATCGCCAGCTTCTGACCGAGGATGTGGTTCAGCAGCGTGGACTTGCCCACGTTGGGACGGCCGACGATGGCGACATAGCCACAGCGAGTTGCAGTTGAATCAGTCATGGCCATTCTCCACGCCCAGGGCAATCAGTGCTGCAGCGGCCGCTACCTGTTCGGCAATACGACGGCTCACACCCTGACCTCGGCTTTTTTCATTCAGTAAGGTGATTTCACATTCGACGAAGAACGTCCGGCAATGCGGCTCACCCTGGATATCCACCACTTCGTAACGCGGCAGTTCACAACCCCGCGACTGCAGAAACTCTTGCAGGCGGGTTTTTGGATCTTTGTTGGTGTCGACCAGCGTCAGGCCTTCGAACTCTCCGGCCAGCCAGGCCAGCACGCGTTCGCGTGCCATGTCCATGCCGGCATCCAGGTAGATCGCACCAATCAGCGCTTCAAGGGCATCGGCCAGAATCGACTCGCGACGGAACCCGCCGCTTTTCAATTCGCCGGAACCCAGGCGCAGGTATTCGCCCAGATCGAAACCGCGAGCCAGTACGGCCAGGGTCTCGCCTTTCACCAGGCGTGCGCGCAAGCGCGACAACTGACCTTCGCGGGCCAGCGGGAAGCGATCGAACAGCGCCTCGCCAGCGACAAAGTTAAGGATGGCATCACCGAGGAACTCCAGGCGTTCGTTGTTACGCCCGGCAAAGCTGCGGTGAGTCAGGGCCAGGACCATCAGTTCCTGATCCTTGAAGGTGTAGCCGAGCTGACGCTCGAGACGGCTTAAGGAGACGCTCACGGTTTACCCACGCTGAGTTCGTGGTTGGGTTCCACCGCCATCGCCGTGATGCGGCGCAGGCTTGGGACAATTAACGCTGTGTTCAAAAATAACGTCCTGAATATCGTTGTTTTCATGCTTCTGTCGCCGATTATGCCGACTCCAGAAATGCATTCGGCGCTGTGTTCAACAGCGCCGTGTGTGATTACTTGATCAGGCCAACCCGCGAGAAATTCGGCAGGTGACTGAGTTTAGGTTCTGGCCAGCTCATCCAGACTGCGAAGGCCTTGCCGACGATATTCTTGTCGGGAACCATGCCCAGCAGATCCTTGGGAATGCTCGGATCATCCCAGTAGCGACTGTCATTCGAGTTGTCGCGGTTGTCACCCATCATGAAGTAGTGCCCGGCAGGCACGGTCCACGAATGGTCCGGCGTTGCGCGGTAACGGCTCATTTCCTTGCGGATCAGGTGCTCGGCGACGCCGAGTTTTTCCTTGTAGAGCTCGGCGCTGCCCAACGTGCCCGGCTCGGAGCCGACCAGTTGTTCGGCAATCGACTCACCGTTGACGAACAGACGCTTGTCGGCGGTGTAACGAATCTGGTCACCCGGCAGGCCCACCACACGTTTAATGTAGTTGACGTTCGGATCGCTCGGGTAGCGGAACACCATCACATCGCCGCGCTGTGGATCACCGACTTCGATGACTTTCTTGTCGATCACCGGCAAGCGGATCCCGTAAGAAAACTTGTTCACCAGAATGAAGTCGCCAACGTCCAGCGTCGGTTTCATCGAGCCGGAAGGAATCTGGAACGGTTCCACCAGGAACGAACGCAGTACCAGCACGATGAACAACACCGGGAAGAACGACTTGCCGTATTCGACCAGCAGCGGCTCTTTGTTCAGTTTCTCGACCACCACCCCGTCAGGCTGGCTGACGCTGCCCTGATAGGAGGCAATGGCGGCACGCCGACGCGGCGCCAGGAAAACCAGATCGAGCAACGCCAACAGGCCGCAGACGAACACGGCGATGACCAGCAACAGCGGGAAATTTAGTGACATAGGACCTAACTATCCAACCTGAGCACTGCAAGGAAGGCTTCTTGTGGAATTTCCACGTTACCGACTTGCTTCATGCGTTTCTTACCGGCCTTTTGCTTTTCCAGCAGTTTTTTCTTACGGCTAACGTCACCGCCGTAGCATTTGGCCAATACGTTCTTTCTGAGCGCCTTGACAGAGGTCCGCGCAATGATCTGCCCGCCAATGGCGGCCTGGATCGCGACGTCGAACATCTGGCGTGGAATCAGTTCTTTCATCTTCTCGGTCAGCTGGCGACCTTTGTAGTGCGCGTTATCCTTGTGCACGATCAACGCCAGGGCGTCGACCTTGTCACCGTTGATCAGCACATCCAGTTTCACCAGATTAGCCGATTGATAACGATCGAAATGGTAATCCAGCGAAGCATAGCCACGGCTGGTGGATTTCAGACGGTCGAAGAAGTCAAGGACCACTTCGTTCATCGGCAAATCGTAGGTCACTTGAACCTGGGTACCGAGGAACAGCATGTCGTGCTGTACGCCACGCTTCTCGATGCACAAGGTAATGACGTTGCCCAGGTGCTCTTGCGGCACAAGAATATTGGCCCGCACGATCGGTTCGCGCATGTCTTCGATCGAGGACAGGTCTGGCAGCTTCGACGGGTTGTCGACGTAAATCGTTTCACCGGTTTTCAGCAGCAGCTCGAAAATTACCGTCGGCGCCGTGGTGATCAGGTCCAGGTCGTACTCGCGCTCCAGGCGCTCCTGGATGATTTCCATGTGCAGCATGCCGAGGAACCCGCAACGGAAGCCGAAGCCCAGGGCGTCGGAGCTTTCCGGGGTGTATTGCAGGGACGAGTCGTTAAGCGTGAGCTTTTGCAGGGCTTCACGGAAATCTTCGAAGTCGTCGGAGCTGACCGGGAACAGGCCGGCGTAAACCTGCGGCTGAATGCGTTTGAAGCCTGGCAGCACGTCGACGTCCGGCGTGGAGCTCAAGGTCAGGGTGTCACCGACCGGTGCACCGTGAATGTCCTTGATGCCGGCGATGATGAAGCCCACTTCGCCGGCCTTCAGGTCAACGGTGGCGGTGTGTTTCGGGTTGAAGACACCGACGCTGTCCACGAGGTGGATCTTGCCGGTGGACTTGACCAGGATCTTGTCGCCCTTCTTCACACGACCGTGGCGCACGCGAACCAGGGAAACAACGCCCAGGTAGTTGTCGAACCAGGAGTCGATGATCAGCGCTTGCAGCGGATCTTCATAGTTGCCGGTCGGCGCAGGAATGGTCTTGACCAGACGCTCGAGTACTTCGTCGACGCCCAGACCGGTCTTGGCACTGCACTCGACCGCATCGGTGGCATCGATGCCGATGATTTTTTCGATTTCTTCTTTCACGCGGTCCGGATCGGCCTGAGGCAGGTCGATCTTGTTCAGGACCGGCATCACTTCCAGGCCCTGCTCAATCGCGGTGTAGCAGTTGGCTACCGACTGCGCTTCAACGCCCTGACCGGCATCGACCACCAGCAACGCGCCTTCACAGGCCGCCAGCGACCGGCTGACTTCGTAGGTGAAGTCAACGTGGCCCGGGGTGTCAATGAAGTTCAGCTGGTACTTGATGCCATCGCGAGCGGTGTAATACAGGGTGACACTGTGGGCCTTGATGGTGATCCCGCGTTCACGTTCCAGGTCCATGGAGTCCAGAACCTGGGCTTCCATTTCGCGCTCGGCAAGGCCGCCACACATCTGGATGAAGCGATCGGCCAGCGTCGACTTGCCATGGTCAATGTGGGCGATGATGGAGAAATTGCGGATATGACTCAAATCACTCACGGATCAACACTCAAAAAGGCTGCAGGCATAGCCCGCCGAAAAATAGCCGGGAATTGTACCTGATCCACGGCGCAAGCGTCACGTTCGCAGGTCAGACGGCGCCTACAAAAACGCCCCGGTCTTGCGACAGGGGCGTTTTGAGTGACCTGCAAGGTCAGGAGAAACCCTGGATCAACCGGCCCGGCGCAACAACCAGACCCCGGACAAGGCACAAAAACCCGCCGGAATAAGCACCGCAAACAGTGGCGAGAAACCGAAGACCAGGCTCGAAGGACCGAGCAAATCCTGAACGATACGGAAGGTGAAGCCCACCAGCACGCCAGTGAACACCCGCTGACCGAGGGTCACCGAGCGTAATGGACCGAAGATGAAGGAAATCGCCATCAGTACCAGAGCGGCGGTGACCAGCGGTTGCAACACCTTGACCCAAAACGCCAGCCAGTAACGACCATTGCTCAAGCCCTGGTCAGCCAGGTAGTGGATGTACCCCCACAGACCACTGATCGACAGCGAATCGGGCGACATCACCACGGTATCCAGCAGTTGCGGGCTCAGCGCCACGTTCCAGCGCTCGACCGGAGCGGTCACCACTTCGGTGTTCTTGTCATGGAATAACGTGGTCGTGACATCGCTGAGCTGCCAGTGATCCTTGTCGAATTCGGCGCGCTTGGCGAAGCTCGAGGACAGCATGTGGCGCTGATCGTCGAAGCGATAACGGGTCACGCCATACAGCACACCGTTTGGCTGCACGGAGTTGACGTGAATGAACTCGTCCCCCTGACGGTGCCACAGGCCATGCTTGGCGCTTTGCGCGTCGCCGCTGCCCTGGGCCAGGGAGCGATTGGCCTGAGCGGTGACTTCGGTGGCCGGCGCAACGTATTCGCCGATCAGCACACCTACCACCATCAGGATCAGCATTGGCTTCATGACCGCCCAGACGATGCGCCCGATCGACACGCCCGCAGCGCGCATGATGGTCAGCTCGCTGTGACTGGCCAGACTGCCGAGGCCGATCAGGCAACCGATCAGCGCAGCCATCGGCAACATGTCGTAAAGACGACGTGGCGCGGTCAGCAGGACATAACTCAACACGTCGACCAAGGTGTAGGTATCGCTGACCTCACTCATTTCATCGATGAACGCAAACAGCGTCGCCAGACCGAGAATGATCCCCAGTACCGCCAGAATAGCCACGAACACGCTGCTACCAATGTAGCGATCGAGCTTATCCACGAGCCACCTCCAGCGCGCTGCGACGACTCGCCCGCTTCAACTGCAAGGGTTCCCAATAGAGCAAGCCCAGGCCGATGACCAGGAAGATTGCATGCACCCACCACAACCCCAGAGTTGGCGGGATTTTGCCCTTTTCAAGGGCGCCGCGAGCGGCAATCAGGATGGACAGGTAAGCCATATATAGAAGAATCGCCGGCAACAGCTTGAGGAAACGGCCCTGACGCGGATTGACCCGCGACAACGGCACCGCCATCAAGGTCACGATGAAGACCAGCAACGGCAAGGACAGACGCCATTGCAGCTCGGTACGCAAACGGATGTCGTCACTGTCCAGCAAGAATCTGGTGGTCATTGCGTCGCGGTCGGTCACTTCGTCACTGACGTCCGGCTTGGGCAGCAATACGCCGTACTCCTCGTACTTGATCGCCCGGTAGTCGGCCTGCCCTGGATTGCCGTCATAGCGATAGCCGTTGTCGAGAATCAGGTAACGGTTACCGTCGGGCCGAATTTCCTGACGGCCCTTCTCGGCCACCAGCACGGAAATCCCGCGATCCTTGTTATCGGAATTGTCGTTTTTCTGAGAAATGAACACACCGCCGAGGTTGATGCGGTCGTCCGACAGCGTTTCGGTGTAGGTCACCCGTGTCCCGTCACGCAGGGCCTGGAAGCGACCTGGCTCGAGGGTGTCGAACTCGGTCAGGGCATCCTGCTTGTTCAGCAGCAACTGGAACTGATTGGCGCCTTGTGGCGCCAGGCTCAGGCTCAGCCACGCCACCACCAGTGCAACCAGGGTGGCTGGAAAAAGGGTCATGGCAAACAGACGCTGCTGGCTCATGCCGGTGGCAGACAGCACCGTCATTTCGCTTTCGAGGTACAGGCGGCCGTAGGCCAGCAGGATGCCGAGAAACAGGCCCAGAGGCAAAATCAACTGCAGGAAACCCGGTAGACGAAAGCCCATGATCAGGAACAGCGAACCCGGATCCAGGAGGCCAGAGGCTGCCTGGGCGAGGTACTTGATGAAGCGACCGCTCATGATGATGACCAGCAGCACAGCGCTGACGGCGCTCAAGGTCAACAGGACTTCGCGGGATAGATAACGGAAGACGATCAAACCAGACACTCCAGGGTTGTCAGGCTAAGGCGGCCAAACAAGCAAACGTATCAGACAGCCCGCAGGGCAGAGCCGCCGAAAAAGATGGCGCATTATCCTGTGATTGGGTGCGCCTGTCACTGCGCATGCTCAAGCAAGCGGTTAAAGCACTGAAGATCGTACGACCGAGGGTTGTCAGGCTCGGGGCACGAGGTTCAAACTGCGGCCTTTGTCGCGGGCCGTGACCTGCGTCTTTCTACTTATAAGCAAGCTCGAATGAATGCCGTCGAGCTCTTGCGTGTTGACCATTAATTCAGGGACCCGGACATGGAACTGGTTGTAAAAAGCGTTAGCCCAGAAACGTTGAAAACCGCCACTCTGGTGGTCGCCATCGGCGAAGGCCGCAAGCTCGGCGCCGTCGCCAAACAACTCGACGAACTGAGCGGTGGCGCCATCAGCGCTGTGCTCAAGCGCGGCGACCTGGTTGGCAAAGTCGGCCAGAGTCTGTTGCTGCACAGCCTGCCGAACCTCAAGGCCGAACGCGTGCTGCTGGTGGGCGTGGGCAAAGACGAAGAGCTGGGCGACCGCCCGTTCCGCAAGATCATTGCCGGCATCCTCAACACCCTTAAAGGCCTGGGCGGCAGCGACGCAGTGCTGGCCCTGGACGAAGTCGTGGTCAAAGGCCGTGACAGCTACGGCAAGACCCGCCTGCTGGCCGAAACCCTGGTGGACGGCGAATACACGTTCGACCAGTTCAAAAGCCAGAAAGCCGAGCCTCGCAACCTGAAGAAAGTCACCCTGGTGACCATCAAGGCTGCACAGGCTGAAGTCGAGCGCGCCGTGGCCCACGCCACCGCTATCGCCAACGGCATGGCGTTTACCCGCAACCTGGGCAACCTGCCGCCGAACATCTGCCACCCGACGTTCCTCGGTGAGCAAGCGAAGAACCTGGGCAAAGAATTCAAAAGCCTGAAAGTCGAAGTCCTTGATGAGAAGAAGATCAAGGACCTGGGCATGGGCTCGTTCTACGCCGTGGGCCAGGGCAGCGCCCAGCCACCGCGCCTGATCGTCATGCAATACAACGGCGGCAAGAAATCCGAGAAGCCGTATGCACTGGTCGGCAAAGGCATCACCTTTGACACGGGCGGCATCAGCCTGAAACCGGGCGCCGGCATGGATGAAATGAAGTACGACATGGGCGGCGCTGCCAGTGTATTCGGCACCCTGCGCGCCGTGCTCGAGCTGAAACTGCCGATCAACCTGGTGTGCATCCTGGCCTGCGCCGAGAACATGCCGAGCGGCAACGCTTCGCGTCCTGGCGACATCGTCACCACCATGAGCGGCCAGACCGTGGAAATCCTCAACACCGACGCCGAAGGCCGTCTGGTGCTGTGCGACGCCCTGACCTACTCCGAGCGCTTCAAGCCGCAAGCAGTGATCGACATCGCCACCCTGACCGGCGCTTGCGTCGTTGCGCTGGGTTCCCACACGTCGGGCCTGCTGGGCAACAACGACGAACTGATTGACCAACTGCTGAGCGCTGGCCAATCGGCTGACGACCGCGCCTGGCAACTGCCGTTGTTCGATGAGTACCAGGAACAGCTGGACAGCCCGTTCGCCGACATCGCCAACATCGGTGGTCCGAAAGCAGGCACCATCACCGCGGCCTGCTTCCTGTCGCGCTTCACCAAGAACCTCAACTGGGCGCACCTGGACATCGCCGGCACGGCCTGGACCAGCGGCGGCAAGGATAAGGGCGCCACTGGCCGTCCGGTTCCATTGCTGACCCAATACCTGCTGGACCGCGCCAAAGCCTGAAACCGATGAACCTGGGCGGCGTCACTTTCCGGTGACGCCGTTCAAGGCTCAGGAACCGCAATGACCAAAGTCGACTTCTATATCCTGCCCAGCGCCGATCCTTCAGCGCGGCTGGATTTTGCCTGCAAGCTCACCGAGAAAGCCTGGCGCATGGGCCACCGCATCTATCTGCATTGCAGCGATGCTGCCCAGCGTGACGATCTCGATGCGCGTTTGTGGACCTTCAAGGGCGAAAGCTTCGTGCCCCACGACCCCGCTGAAAATGAGCCGGACGGTTTGATTGTGTTGGGCCTTGGCGATGACTGCGGTCCGCATCAGGACCTGCTGGTCAATCTCGCCCTGAAAGTCCCGGCATTCGCCAACAAGTTCGCCCGTGTGGCGGAAGTGGTGGTGGAAGATCCGACCATTCGTACGGCTGCGCGGGAGAGTTTCCGTTTCTACCGCGAACAGGGCTATTCTCTGCAAGATCACCGTTTACAGCGACTCTGAGCATTCCGATGGACACTCCAAAACCGCTGCAAAAGTCCGCGCACCTGCTGGATGACCTTGAGTCGATCCGTCAATTGCTCGGCGATGACAACCTGCAACCACCCTTGCTCACTGACACGGTCGAGGAAGGTGATCAGGAACAGATTCCGATGCTGTTCGATACGGTCGGCGCCAGCCCGCCAATTCTCGAACCGGCGCCACCCGCCCCTGCAGCCCCTGCTGCCCAACCGGCACCCGCCGCCAGCAAGGGCCCCGACGACCTGCTGCACCTGGATGGCGAACTGCGCGCCGCCGCGCAATTGATCATGCAAGACGTGATCGACGACTTCGCCCCGCACATCGAAACCGAAATCAAACGCCGCCTGGCTGCGCGAATGGAACGGTTGCTAAGTCAGTACGAATAAAACACCAATCCCCTGTGGGAGCGAGCCTGCTCGCGATAGCATCACCTCGGTTTCCTGATAGACCGCGGCGCCTGCATCGCGAGCAGGCTCGCTCCCACATTTGATTCGCGCCGTTATTGAGTCTGCGCCCTGTCTGCACCCGCTCGCCCTACGCCCCATGCCCCGCTATACTTGCCGGCTTTTCCTGAATAAATGCCAATAGGGTCCCGCCGCGCATGGATAAGACCTACCAGCCGCACGCCATTGAAACTTCCTGGTACAACACCTGGGAGTCAGAGAATTACTTCGCCCCGCAAGGCGCGGGCGAGTCCTACACCATCATGATCCCGCCGCCGAACGTCACCGGCAGCCTGCACATGGGTCACGGCTTCAACAACGCGATCATGGACGCCCTGATCCGTTTCCGCCGCATGCAGGGTCGTAACACTCTGTGGCAGCCGGGTACCGACCACGCCGGGATCGCCACGCAAATGCTGGTGGAGCGTCAACTCGAAGCCCAGGGCCAGAATCGTCACGATCTGGGCCGTGAGAAATTCCTCGAGAAAGTCTGGGAATGGAAGGATCAGTCCGGCGGCAACATCAGCCGTCAGATCCGCCGTCTCGGCTCGTCCGTGGACTGGGGCCGCGAGCGCTTCACCATGGACGACGGCCTCTCGGAAGCCGTGAAAGAAGCCTTTGTGCGCCTGCACGAAGACGGCCTGATCTACCGCGGCAAGCGCCTGGTCAACTGGGACACCAAGTTGCACACGGCGATTTCCGACCTCGAAGTGGAAAACCACGACGAGAAAGGTTTCCTGTGGAACCTGAAATACCCACTGGCCGATGGCGCCAAGACCGCAGAAGGCAACGATTACCTGATCGTCGCGACCACTCGCCCGGAAACCATGCTTGGCGACGCCGCCGTAGCGGTTAACCCGAACGATGAACGCTACCAAGCCCTGATCGGCAAATTCGTCGAGCTGCCGCTGGTCGGCCGCCGCATTCCGATCATCGCCGACGATTATTGCGACCCTGAATTCGGCACCGGCTGCGTGAAAATCACCCCGGCTCACGATTTCAACGACTACGAAGTCGGCAAGCGCCACAACCTGCCGCTGCTGAACATCTTCGACAAGAACGCCGCTGTATTGTCGGCCTGTCAGGTGTTCAACCTCGATGGCACGCTCAACGAAAGCATCGATGGCAAGATTCCGGCCGAGTACGCCGGTCTGGACCGCTTCGAAGCACGTAAGCAAATCGTTGCTGCGTTTGATGCTGCCGGCCTCTTGGTCAGCGTCAACGATCACGCGCTGAAAGTGCCGAAAGGTGACCGTTCCGGCACCATTATCGAGCCGTGGCTGACCGACCAGTGGTACGTGTCGACCAAGCCATTGGCCGAGCCAGCCATCGCAGCCGTTGAAGACGGCCGCATCGCGTTCGTGCCGAAACAGTACGAAAACATGTACTTCTCGTGGATGCGCGACATCCAGGACTGGTGCATCAGCCGTCAGCTGTGGTGGGGCCACCGGATTCCGGCCTGGTACGACGAGTCAGGCAAAGTCTACGTCGGTCGCGACGAAGCCGAAGTACGTGCCAAGCACAACCTCGGCCCGGACGTTGCGCTGCAACAGGACAATGACGTTCTCGACACCTGGTTCAGTTCGGGTCTGTGGACCTTCTCCACGCTCGGCTGGCCTGAGCAGACCGAGTTCCTGAAGAAATTCCACTCCACCGACGTGCTGGTGACCGGTTTCGACATCATTTTCTTCTGGGTTGCCCGGATGATCATGCTCACCATGCACCTGGTGAAGAACGAAGACGGCACACCGCAGGTTCCGTTCAAGACTGTTTATGTTCACGGCCTGGTGCGTGATGGCCAGGGCCAGAAGATGTCCAAGTCCAAGGGCAACGTCCTGGACCCGCTGGACATCATCGACGGCATCGAGCTCGAAGACCTGGTGCAGAAACGCACCTCCGGCATGATGCAGCCGAAACTGGCGAAGAAGATCGAGAAGCAGACCCGCGACGAGTTCGCCGACGGCATCGCCAGCTACGGCACCGACGCCCTGCGCTTCACCTTCTGCTCGCTGGCGTCCACCGGTCGCGACATCAAGTTCGACATGGGCCGCGTCGAGGGCTATCGCAACTTCTGCAACAAGATCTGGAACGCCGCGCGCTACGTACTGGACAAGGGCGAAGACTGCGGTCAGAACGGCGAAGCTTACGAGCTGTCGCTGGCGGATCGCTGGATCATTTCGCAGCTGCAACGCACCGAAGCCGAAGTGACCCGTCAACTCGATCAGTTCCGCTTCGACCTGGCTGCACAAGCCTTGTACGAGTTCATCTGGAACCAGTATTGCGACTGGTACCTGGAACTCTCCAAGCCTGTGCTGTGGGACGAAAATGCACCGGTCGAACGTCAGCGCGGCACCCGCCGCACGCTGGTTCGAGTATTGGAAGTCGCGCTGCGTCTGGCGCATCCGTTCATGCCGTTCATCACCGAAGAAATCTGGCAGCGCATCGCGCCGCTGGCTGGTATCGAAGGCAAGACGATCATGCTGCAACCGTGGCCAGTGGCCAATGAAGAGCGCATCGATCCGGCTGCCGAGAACGACATCGAGTGGCTTAAAGGCCTGATGCTCGGCACGCGTAACATCCGTGGCGAAATGAACATTGGTCCGGGCAAGCCGCTGAACCTGTTCCTGAAAAACGTCAGCGCCGAAGATCAGCGTCGTCTCACAGAGAACGAAGCCCTGCTGAAGAAGCTGGCTCGCCTCGAATCGATCACCGTATTGTCTGCTGGCGAAGAAGCACCGCTGTCCGCCACCGCACTGGTTGGCGAGATGGAAGTGCTGGTGCCGATGGCCGGCCTGATCGACAAAGATGCTGAGCTGGCGCGTCTGGACAAGGAAATCCTGCGTCTGCAGGGCGAAGTTCAGCGCGTGGGCGGCAAGCTGTCTAACGCCGGTTTCGTCGACAAGGCCCCGGCCGAAGTCATCGAGAAGGAACGCGCCAAACTGGCTGAAGCTGAGCAGGCTTTGGGCAAGTTGGCCGAGCAACATGCGCGGATTGCCAGCCTGTAACGGCAAATCGCAATGAAAAGGGGGGCCCGAAACGGCCTCCTTTTTTGTGCCCATCACTTTCCCCCTACACCACAAATCCCTTGTGGGAGCGAGCCTGCTCGCGATGAGGCCATAACATTCAACATTGATGTCGCCTGTTTCGCCGCCATCGCGAGCAGGCTCGCTCCCACAGAGGGATTGTGCTGTTTGTCACAATTGGGTTCACAACGGCTGGATGTGGGACAATGCCCCCCACTTTCAGCCATACCCGAATCGACCACGCCCATGAACGCCCCCCGCACACCCCGCCCTGCGCGCAAAAAGCCTGATTCCGCCACCCCGGCCAAAGCCGTGGAGCCCCGCGAGAAGGCCAGCCTGCATCCGCGCAACCGCCATCAGGGTCGTTACGACTTCCCGGCGCTGATCAAAACCACGCCGGAACTGGCGAAGTTCGTGATCATCAATCCGTACGGCAAGGAAAGTATCGACTTCGCCAGCCCGGACGCAGTGCGGGTGTTCAACCGTGCGTTGCTCAAGTCGTTCTACGGCGTCGCCCATTGGGACATCCCGGCCGATTACCTCTGCCCTCCAGTTCCGGGGCGTGCCGATTACGTGCACTTCCTGGCCGACCTGCTGGCCAGCGTCAACGACGGCGAGATCCCCCGCGGCGCGCCGGTCAAGGTGCTCGATATCGGCATGGGCGCCAACTGCGTTTATCCGTTGATCGGCTACAGCGACTACCGCTGGCACTTCCTTGGCTCGGAAATCGACCCGACGGCCGTGGCCGCCGCCAAAGCCATCGTCCAGTCCAACGGACTGAACAAAGCCATCCAGTTACGCCAACAAAGCAACCCCAAGCACATCCTGCTGGGCCTGCTCGAACCCGGCGAACGCTTTGACCTGACCATGTGCAACCCGCCGTTCCACGCCTCGATGGACGAAGCGACCAAGGGCAGTGAGCGTAAATGGCGCGCGCTGGGCCGTGCCGATCCAAAACGCAAACTGCCAGTACTGAACTTTGGCGGTCAATCGGCAGAATTGTGGTGTGAAGGTGGCGAAGCACGGTTTGTGACGCAACTGATCGCCGAGAGCGCGCATTTCCAACACAAAGTGCTTTGGTTCAGCACCTTGGTCTCGAAAGCCTCCAACCTGCCGGCAATCCAGACGGCGCTGAAAAAGGCTGGCGTACTGGAAAGCCAGGTCGTGGAAATGTCTCAGGGGCAGAAGCAAAGCCGCTTCGTCGCCTGGACCTTCCAGACCAAATCCGAGCAGCAGGTCTGGCGTGAGCGCTGGGTAAAGAAAAGCTGAGTAACTGACCGACGCAGATCAACTGTGGGAGCGAGCCTGCTCGCGAAGGCGATTTATCAGTCACATCAATATTGACTGTTAGATAGCTTTCGCGAGCAGGCTCGCTCCCACATTGGTTTAGCGGTGTATGTGGTAAATCGCAGACACAAAAAAGCCGTGCCCGGATTACTCCGGAGCACGGCTTTTTTTTACTGCGTCTTACTTGTTAACAGCGTCGGTCAGGCCTTTGGCCACAACCAGCTTGATAACTTTCTTGGCAGCGATTTCGATGGCAGCGCCAGTCGAAGGGTTGCGGCCGGTACGGGCAGGACGCTCAGTCACTTTCAGTTTGCCGATACCTGGCAGAGTGATTTCGCCGCCGTTTTCCAGCTGATCGGCAACGATTTGGCCCAGTTGGTCCAGAGCGTTACGCGCGGTGGTTTTTGGCGCGTCGATAGCTTCAGCGATGTCGGCGATCAGTTGGTCTTTAGTAAGAGCCATGTAGTGTTCCTTCCCTATCAAATTCATATGGATTGCAGAGTGCAGTGTCAGCCATCGAGCCCGATCTTCTGGATCTGGCACCCTCGGCCATAACCGCGACGAGTCGGGGTTATAGATACCGAAATCAGGGTTTGGTTCGACCTGACAAATGCTGAATGCACGCTTAACGCAGTGACTTCGCGTAAGACCGGGCAAAACTAGCACAGAGACGGGGAAATATCCGCCTCTAGCTACCCATTTGGTCAGCTTTATTGCTCTAAAACTGTAAAAAACAGCATAAGCGCCATCGGACACCTGCGAATTGCCCTTCGTGCAGCGCCAAAACCAGTGGTTGCGGTACACTTGGCACTTTTTGGGGGAGCACGCCCTCCTCTCTTCAATCAGCCGAGAAGCCCATGCCGATCCGTCATTGCATCGTCCACCTGATCGACAAAAAACCCGACGGCACACCTGCAGTTCTCCACGCTCGCGATTCCGAACTGGCCGAGTCGAGCGCCATCGAGTACATGCTTGCCGACCTCAATGAGAGCTACAACGCCAAACAAGGCAAGGCCTGGGGTTTCTTCCATGCCGAGTCCGGGGCGCATCCGTTCAGCGGCTGGCTGAAGGAATACCTCGATGGCGGCAAGGATTTCACAGCGTTCAGCCGAGTGGCGGTGGAACACTTGCAAAAGCTGATGGAGGAATCGAACCTCTCTGTGGGCGGCCACGTGCTGTTTGCCCATTATCAGCAAGGCATGACCGACTACCTGGCGATCGCCCTGCTACACCACAGTGAAGGCGTTGCAGTGACCGATCAGCTGGACGTGACCCCGTCCCGGCACCTGGACCTGGGCCAACTGCATCTGGCAGCACGGATCAACGTTTCGGAGTGGCAGAACAACAAGCAGTCCAAGCAGTACATTTCGTTCATCAAAGGCAAGAACGGCAAAAAGGTTTCGGAATATTTCCGCGACTTCATCGGCTGCCAGGAAGGCGTCGACGGCCCCGGCGAAACCCGCACCCTGCTCAAGGCCTTCAGTGACTTCGTCGAAAGCGAAGACCTGCCGGAAGAGTCCGCCCGCGAGAAGACCAAGACCCTGGTGGATTACGCCAGCAGCCAGGCAAAATTGGGTGAACCCATGGGCCTGGAAGAACTCTCGGAGTTGATCGACGAAGAGCGCCCGAAAGCCTTTTACGATCACATCCGCAACAAAGACTACGGCCTGTCGCCGGAGATCCCGGCCGATAAACGGACCCTCAACCAGTTCCGCCGCTTCACCGGTCGCGCCGAAGGCCTGTCCATCAGCTTCGAAGCGCACCTGCTGGGCTCGAAGATCGAATATGACGAAGAAGCCGGCACGCTCATCATCAAAGGTCTGCCGACCCAGCTCACCGATCAGCTCAAGCGACGTAACTGATGCTCGGCGGCGTACTGAAAAAATTCCTGCTGATCCTGCTGGTGGTCGTGGTCTACCAGAACTGGGGCAAGATCGAGCGGGTGTTCCATCCGACGCAAGTGGTGTCCGAGCAGACTCAGGCCAAGGCCAACGTCGTGCTCTATGCCACCGAATGGTGCGGTTACTGCAAACTGACCCGGCGCTTTCTCGATCAGAAGGGCATTCCGTACAAGGAGTTCGATATTGAGAAGGATGCCAAGGCGCGCAAGGCCTACGAGGCGCTGGGTGGCGGCGGGATTCCGATCATCGATGTGAATGGGACATTGATTCGTGGGTATGACCCGGACACCATTCTCGCCGCGTTGAAATAACCCAGACATGAAAACGCCCGGCTTTGCCGGGCGTTTTTTGTTCAGCATTTATAGGGCTTCAATGCGAAACCCGAACCGCGGAAAGTGCACATGCACCACGCCGCCCCGCTCGTCTTCACGACGCAAAATCAATTCTTCACTGCCCGCAAACAGCAACTCACCCGCCACCGGGTCAACGCCGTAATCGATGGCGGCAATGGCCACCTGCTGGCCAGCCTCAAAACCATTCGGCTCGTCGAATTGCTCATCTGGCAATGCGGTCGGTGTGGCATTGCGCGCAACCTCCAGCGCCTCCTCGGAGGTCATCTCGCTGAACGCGCCATGCCCGAAGCCCAACACGCGCCCCAGCCATGCCGAAACCGCTGGATAAGCATCGACCAACGGTGAAGTGACGGGCGTAGCCTTGAGGAACCACAGCGGATGGGCCAGGGCGAAGTCGGCAATCGACGGCTCGCCGAACAGGAAATCGCCCTGTTCGCGCTGAAGCTGTTGTTCCAGTCGCGTCATGATAGTCGGCCATTGATGCCGGGCTTGTTCAGCCGACAACCGTGTGGCGCTGCCACCGCTGAACAACTCCGCGCGATCGGCAATGAATGCCTTGATCGCTTCCGGCGGCATATTGCCGAAGCGCACGGCGATCGATTCCGGTTGAAACACCAGGCTGACCGCGTGCTGGAACACCACCGAATCCGCCCATGCGGCGAAGGTCGCGGCGATCATTTCCTGACCTTCCGGGAAGAACGCCGGCAAGGCTTTTTCCTGTTCCAGACGGCGGGCGATCAGCGACGTGTCGCAATAGATGTCCGCGCCAATCTGCAACACCGGTGTCTTGCGGTAGCCGCCGGTCAGCGCGGTCAGATCGGGTTTTGGCATCACCGGCGAGATCTTCACCGAGCGCCAGGACAGCCCCTTGAAGCCCAGCAGCAAGCGGGCCTTTTCAGAAAAAGGGGACGTCGGGTAATGATGAAGAATCAATTCGGACATGCTCGGCTCCGGCGCACGGATAGGGAATCCGCAGCTTAGCGCGCATTCCATGTGCAGCCCACCGATCTGCCTGATGGGCACTTATCAGTCAGATTGATAAGCCCGCAGCGGCACTCGCCACCAAGCATTCCTTGGCACTTTTTTTGAGTTTTTTGATCAGCCGTTCCTGACGCAGCGCTTCGCTTTTATCGCGGCAGGCTTCGGTGTAGACCAATGCCACGGCAGGGCTGGAGAGAAAAAAGCGCGCACCCTTGCCACTCTGGTGGGTGGCGAAGCGGCGCACGGGATCATCGCTGATCCCGCAGTAGAGCGAACCATTGGCCGCGCGAACGAGGTAGACGAACCAGGGTTTGCTGACAGGCAGCGATGGTTCGGCGGCAATGACGGAAGATTCGCTGGCGGTGTTCACGTGACGATCAAGGCTTGAAAGGAAACAAGCCGCGATCTTATCAGCGACTGGCCTGGAATGCCTTCAGCCCCTTCAAGGCTTGAGCGCGTACGGCGTTTCTCACCGCCGGCGTCCAGCCCAACAACAACCCTTTGAAACCCAGCGCCTGTCGGGACCAGGCCCACAGATCGAAGCTGTCGTGATGTTCGCAAATCTTGCCGTCGCGAAAAACGAAGCGTGCCTGAATGTCGTTGACCACGGTGTTGCCGGTCTGGCTGAACAGGTACGTCGCCACCCAATGGGCGCCACCCGTGCGCTCATCGCTGCGCACGTTATCGAACGTCAGGGAAAAATCCTTGGCCCGAGTGGTGAGCATCCGCCACATGTCGCCTGCATCGCGGCCGTGCAATTCGCCGAACGCAGGATCACTGAACACCACGTCGTCGGTATAGCAGGCACTCATGGCCTCGGCATCCAGCCGCTGGAAGGCTTGGTAGAACTGGGTGATCAATGCGTTGTGGGCATCACTCATGGGCAGGCTCCCTCAGGATGTGCAAATAGATGCGCAAAGTGGTGTCGAAAGATTGCCTGCACGATAGTCAACAAAGGCGCGAAACACTATCGGCATTCGTGAGCCGAATATCGACAGTGTGCGGGTGTCAGACCTTTTCGCTTTCGACCTGGACGTACAGCGAACGCCCAGCGCCCAGGCCGGCGATGATCGCCCCGAGGCCGATGATGCCGAAAATCCAGCCCAAGGCGTTCCAGCCGCCGGTCCAGTCATGCACGATGCCGACCGCGAACGGCCCCATGGACGCCAGGGTGTAACCGAAGCCTTGGGCCATGCTCGACAGGTTCGCCGCGACATGAGCGTCCCGCGAACGCAGCACGATCAGGGTCAACGCCAGACTGAACGCACCGCCCTGCCCCAGACCCAGCAGGATCGCCCAGCCCCACAAGCCTTCGATCGGTGCGTAAAGACAACCAAACAGGCCGCCAAGGGTCAGCAGCATGACGATGACGATCGCCAGACGCTGATCCTTGCCACGCGTCGCCAGCCATGGCGCCGCCAGTGAACTCGCCAACTGAACAATGACCGACCCTGACAGCACCAGACCCGCCTGGGTCGGCGTCAGGCCGCGACCGATCAGGATCGACGGCAACCAGCCGAACACAATGTAGGCCAGAGAAGATTGCAGCCCCATGTAGAGCGTCACTTGCCAGGCCAGTGGATCACGCAACAGGCCGCGAACCCGATACGCGACGTTGTGCGCGCCGTGTTTCTGCCCGACTTGTGGCAACCAGAAAATCGCCGCGACCAATGCCGGAACCACCCAGAAGCCGAGGCCCAAGGCCCAGCTCTTGTCGAAATGCTCGCTCAACGGCACGGTCGCGCCCGCCGCCATCGCCGCCCCCAGGCACAAGGCCATGGTGTAGACGCCGGTCATGGTGCCCGCGTGTTTCGCAAAGTCGCGTTTAACGATGCCGGGCAGCAACACGCCGATCACGCCGATGCTCGCGCCGGCCAGCACACTGCCGGCAAACAGGCCGATCTCACCGAACGAACTGCGCAGGATGATCCCGCCGGCCAACATCAAGAGAATGCCCAGCACCACTCGCTCGGCGCCGAAACGTCGGGCCAGCACGGGCGCCAGCGGTGCAAACAAGCCGAGGCACAGCACCGGCAACGTCGTCAGCAAACCGGCCTGGGCTGCCGACAGACCGAGTGTTTTCGACACCTCGCTGAGCATCGGCGCCATGCTCGATAGCGCCGGGCGCAGGTTCAGCGCCACCAGAATCAGGCCCAGCAACAGCAGCCACGGCCGCCGCAGGATCGGGTGACTTTGCTGGACCTGTTCGTCATCCGCCTCGGCATCGATCAGCAGCTCTTCGAGCTCCGCCGTGCGCTTGGCTTGGGGGATGCTGCTTTTGTTGACCTGCTGGCTGGACATGGGGTTCTCGGTTTCAAGGTTCATTGATCAACTGCCTCGACAGGGCTTTGGCCCGTTCCGGGTCGCGTTGCTCGACGGCATCAAGCAGTTCGATATGGAGGTCGAACACCTCTTGGCGTCGGGGGGAAATGTTCAGGGTCTCGCGCAACTGCGCACCAATGACGCTGGAAAAATAGCGATACAGCTCGCTGAGGGTCGGGTTGTGTGCGGCATCAACCAAGCGGCGGTGGAACACCAGATCGCAGGCGATATACGTGTCGAGATCGCCGTGGTAGTGACTGCCGCTGACGCCTAACGCCTCGCGCAATGCCACCAGGTCTTCGTCGGTACGACGCAACGCGGCGAGACCGATGGCCTCGACTTCCAGAATGTGCCGTGTTTCCCGGGCTTGCTCATGGGAGCAGCGGGATAAGGCTTTCATGGTGTCGAGAGGATCGACCACTGCCCGCAGATAGCTGCCGTCGCCCTGACGGATTTCGATCAACCCGGAAAACGCCAATACGCGCATGGCTTCACGCACGGTGTTGCGGCTGATGCCCAACTCGGCGGACAGCTCGGGTTCGGTGGGTAAACGCTGGCCGACCGTCCAGATGCCTTCTGTGATGCGCAGGCGTAATTGGTCCAACGCTTGGTCGACCAAAGATCGTTTAACTAATGGAGAAATGTCTGACATGGAATTCGCCCTTTCATCCAATCATAGGATGAATTTTCTGACATGTTAGTCAGCTACATGCAGGACGGCAACCGCCTACGGTCAGGGAGAGGGAAATGGAGCGGGATTTTCGATTAGTCAAAATTACCCTTTAAGGGTAATTTTAGGGACAGGGTTTTTGGTTTCTTATGGAAAAGAGCACACCCCATTACGACTTGGCGGTGGTCAAGTCAGAAGTTGTCAGGTTAGGCAAAAAGGCGTTCACCCGACGGGCTCTGGAATCGGGCAATGACATGGGGTTGAACCTCTGGCAAATGATCCAGGCCATCAGTGCACTGGAGCGCCGAATGCTCTTCAAATCCATGACCTCCTATGTCGACCACCGGGTCTGGCAAGACGTTTATCACGCAACATTTCATGGAATGGAGATTTACATCAAAGTGTCTTACCGCCCCGGCGGTGGACATCCGGTAGTCTCCTTCAAGGAGAAAAACCTATGAAAACGCAGCAATGCGTCAACTGCGGCACTCACGATGGAATGGGACACTTCGAAGGACGTACCCTCTCCGTCAATTACAAACAGATGTCGCGACTTGTTTGCGATCTTGCAGGTTGGGAGTGCAGGGTTTGCGGTGAAATCGAATTCGATCATGACACCGACAGCGCCGACCGCTATTCGGATGCCGGCGATCAATTGCTCAAGGACTGCCTGCAACTGATTGGCTCCGAGATAAAGCGTATCCGCCGCAAACTCCACCTCACGCAAAAAAACGCAGTGCAGTTGCTGTCCGGCGGTGGGAACAATGCCTTTTCGCGGTATGAGCGTGGAGAGCTGCCTGCGCCCAAACCGTTATTAACACTTATGCAGCTATTGGATCGTCATCCCTATTTGCTGGCGGAAATTCAGGTGTTGAACGAAGGTGGCGCCCTCAAACAGCTATTGGCCGCCCGCCATCCGGAACTGGAAGCGGCACTAACCTCCTGACCTCAAACCCCAGACAAAAATAAACCCGGATCAAGTCCGGGTTCATTTCAACGCCTGCGCAGGATCAATGCAGAATCTGGCTCAAGAATAGCTTGGTCCGCTCATTCTGCGGGTTATCGAAGAAGTCGTTCGGCGCAGCCTGTTCGACGATTTCACCCTTGTCCATGAAGATCACGCGGTTGGCCACGGTGCGGGCGAAGCCCATTTCGTGGGTCACGCAGAGCATGGTCATGCCGTCTTCAGCCAGGCCGATCATGGTGTCGAGAACCTCTTTCACCATCTCCGGGTCGAGTGCCGAGGTCGGTTCGTCGAACAGCATGATTTTCGGTTTCATGCACAAGGCCCGGGCAATCGCCACACGCTGCTGCTGCCCGCCGGACAGTTGCCCAGGGAATTTATGCGCCTGCTCCGGAATACGTACGCGCTCCAGGTAGTGCATGGCGATTTCTTCGGCCTTGCGCTTGGGCATCTTGCGCACCCACATCGGTGCCAGCGTGCAGTTCTGCAGGATGGTCAGGTGCGGGAACAGGTTGAAGTGCTGGAACACCATGCCGACTTCACGGCGTACCGATTCGATCTGCTTGAGGTCGTTGGTCAGCTCCACGCCATCGACCACGATGCGACCCTGCTGGTGTTCTTCCAGACGGTTGAGGCAACGAATGGTGGTGGATTTGCCGGAACCCGACGGGCCGCACAGGACGATACGTTCGCCCTGCTTAACGTTCAGGTTGATGTCTTTCAACACGTGGAACTGGCCGTACCACTTGTTCACGCCCTGCATCTGAATAATGCCTTCAGGGCTCACAGGCTTTTTGATTGCTTCGCTCATTACAGAACTCCTAACGCTTGTGGCCAGTGTCGAGCTTGCGTTCCAGATGCATGGAATAGCGCGACATACCAAAACAGAAAATCCAGAACACCAGGGCCGCGAACACATAGCCTTCGGTGGCCATGCCCAACCATTTCGGGTCGGCGGCGGCTTGTTTGACGCTGTTGAGCAGATCGAACAAACCGATGATGATCACCAGGCTCGTGTCCTTGAACAGCGCAATGAAGGTGTTGACGATGCCGGGGATCACCAGCTTCAGGGCTTGCGGCAGAATCACCAGGCCCATGCTGCGCCAGTAGCCGAGGCCCATCGCTGCAGCCGCTTCGTACTGACCTTTGGGAATCGCTTGCAGACCACCGCGCACCACTTCGGCGACGTACGCCGACTGGAACAGGATCACGCCGATCAGTGCCCGCAGCAATTTGTCGAAGTTCATGCCTTCAGGCAGGAACAGCGGCAGCATCACCGAGGACATGAACAGCACCGTGATCAACGGTACGCCGCGCCAGAATTCGATGAAGGTCACGCAGACCACCCGAATCGCCGGCATGTTCGAACGACGGCCCAGTGCCAGGACAATACCCAGCGGCAATGCACCGGCAATACCGACGGTGGCGATCACCAGGGTCAGCATCAAGCCGCCCCATTGGCTGGTCGCCACGGTGCTCAGACCGAAGAGGCCGCCCTGCAACAGGAAGTAGGCAATGATCGGGTACAGCACCAGGAAGCTCAGCCCGTATACCGCTTTACGGTGAAAGCGCGAGATAAACAACGGTGCCACGCCGATGACCGCCAGCCACACGGTCAGGTCCACGCGCCAGCGCAGGTCTGTCGGGTAGTAGCCGTACATGAACTGGCCGAAGCGCTGGTGGATGAACACCCAGCAGGCGCCCTCCTTCGTGCAGTCGGCGCGCGTGGTGCCAACCCAGTTGGCATCGAGGATCGCCCAGCTCAGGATCGGCGGCACCACCAGGTAGATCAGGTAGAACGCGAACAGGGTCAGCAGGGTATTGAGCCAGCTGGAGAACATGTTGGCGCGCATCCACGCCACGACACCGATACTGCGGTTCGGGGGCGGCATGTCAGGTTTGAAAGTATGAGTCGTCATGCGCTTTTCCTTACCGCTCGATCAGCGCAATGCGCTTGTTGTACCAGTTCATCAGCAGGGAAATGCTGATACTGATCGCCAGGTACACGCTCATGGTGATAGCAATCACCTCGATCGCCTGTCCGGTCTGGTTCAGCACCGTACCGGCAAACAACGACACCATCTCCGGATAACCGATACCGGCCGCCAGCGAGGAGTTCTTCGCCAGGTTCAGGTATTGGCTGGTCAGCGGTGGAATGATCACGCGCAGGGCTTGCGGGATGATCACCTTGCGCAGGGTCGGACCGTTGCGCAATCCCAGCGAGTGCGCCGCTTCCGTCTGGCCGTGGCTGACCGACTTGATGCCCGAACGTACGATCTCGGCGATGAACGCCGCGGTGTACACCGTCAGGGCCAGGGTCAGCGCCAGCAGCTCCGGGATCAGCACCCAGCCACCGACGAAGTTGAAGCCTTGCAGCTTCGGCATTTCCCAGTGCAGCGGCGCGCCGAAGATCAATGCGCACAGCGCAGGGATCACCAGGAACAGCGCCAGCCCCACCCAGAACTTGTGGAACGGTACGCCGGTCGCTTCGAAGCGTTTGGTCGCCCAGCGGCTCATCAGCACGATGGCGACAATGGCCACGACGACGCTGACCACAAACGGCCAGAAACCATCCGCCGTCAACGCGGCCGGCATGTTCAGGCCGCGACTGCTGACAAAGAAGGTATCGCCGAAGTTATGGCTGTTGCGTGGCCCCGGCATGGTCAGGAACACCGCGAAGTACCAGAACAGGATTTGCAGCAGCGGCGGAATGTTGCGGAAGACTTCCACATAAACAGTCGCCAGCTTGCTGATGATCCAGTTCTTCGACAGCCGTGACACACCAACGATGAACCCGAGGATCGTCGCCAGGATCACGCCGATGAAGGTCACCAGCAGCGTGTTGAGCAGGCCGATGACAAACACCCGGGCATAGCTGTCCGATTCGGTGTAGTCGATCAGGTGTTGAGCGATGCCGAAACCGGCACTGCGCTCCAGAAAGCTGAAGCCGGAGGTAATGCCCCGGTGTTGAAGGTTGGTCTGCGTGTTGTCGAACAGATACCAGCCCATCGAGACCACCGCCACAATGGTGATGATCTGAAATAGCCACGCACGCACTTTTGGATCGCTGAGGCTGAGCCTCTGCTTTGGTGCGCCGATTGAATTTTGCATGAAGTGCCCCGCAAATAATGGAACAGAACATCACCCGGTGGTTGGCCCACCGGGTGATAGAACCATCAGCGCACTGGTGGTGCGTATTGAATGCCGCCGTTGTTCCACAGAGCGTTCAGCCCGCGGTCGATGGCCAGTGGAGTGCCTTTGCCGAGGTTTTTCTCGAACACTTCACCGTAGTTACCCACTTGCTTGACGATCTGCACGACCCAGTCTTTCTTCACTTTCAGGTCTTTGCCGTATTCACCGTCAGCGCCCAGCAGACGAGCAACGTCCGGGTTCTTGGTGGCTTTGGCTTCAGCTTCGACGTTTTTCTGGGTGATACCCATTTCTTCAGCGTTGAGCATCGCGAACAGGGTCCACTTGACGATGCTGAACCACTCTTCGTCGCCTTTACGCACGACCGGGCCCAGAGGCTCCTTGGAGATGGTTTCCGGCAGAACGACATAGTCGGTCGGGGTCGCCAGCTTGCTGCGTTGTGCGTAGAGCTGGGATTTGTCGGAGGTCAGTACGTCGCAACGACCGGATTCCAGCGACTTGGCGCTTTCATCGGAGGTGTCGAAGGTGATCGGGGTGTATTTCAGACCATTGCCACGGAAGTAGTCGGAAACGTTCAGCTCGGTCGTGGTACCGGCTTGAATGCAGATGGTGGCGCCGTCGAGCTCTTTCGCGCTCTTCACGCCCAGCTTGTTGTTCACCAGGAAGCCGATGCCGTCGTAGTACGTCACGCCAGCAAACACCAGACCCATGCCCGAATCGCGGGAGCTGGTCCAGGTGGTGTTACGCGACAGCACGTCGATTTCGCCGGACTGCAGCGCGGTGAAACGCTCTTTGGCGTTCAACTGGCTGAATTTGACCTTGGTCGCGTCGCCGAATACGGCAGCGGCCACAGCGCGGCAGACGTCGGCATCGATACCGATGATCTTGCCAGTCGAATCCGGTACCGAGAAGCCCGGCAGACCGTCACTGACGCCGCACTGTACGAAACCTTTCTTCTGCACTGCATCCAGGGTTGCACCCGCCTGAGCGAACCCACTGACACCGAGTACTGCGGCTGCAGTCACGATAGCCAGGGTGGATTTCAACATCTTCATTCAAACCTCCAGTTTTGCTCTTGTTGTGTCGGAGCTTGAGTCCTGTCGCACCCTTATGAGGCGTAGTCGACCCGTGTTGGCTTTTTTTAGGGTCAACCGACGTAGGACCTGCGCTATGAGTCTAGTAGGAGAAAATCCACATCATGGACAACTCACTTCTCACCAATCGGCCGAACGGGCTGTAGCCCTTTCACGTTCGCGAAGCCCGTAGCGGCCACTGGCGAACATCCATCACCGGATTCTTTGCTATCCCACCGCCAGCAGTACACTGATAGTGTTACCGCAAGGCGCGAGATGGGTTGCACCGTTTCCCCATAGCAAAGCCCGTACCAGACCGCTCGCCGAAGCGATTGCGCGACAGGTCAATAGCAAAACTTGTAGCCTTGCGACATCTTCTTAACTGATCAACCAGGCGCGCACTCAGATCTCGCACCCAATGAGAGCGCCTGCACAACATTGGAGCAACCATGACCGAGCCCTTGATTCTTCAACCCGTCAAGCCCGCAGACGCCTGCGTTATCTGGCTGCACGGCCTGGGCGCCGACCGCTACGACTTCCTGCCGGTGGCCGAGGCGCTGCAGGAAACCCTGCTGACTACCCGCTTCGTTCTCCCTCAGGCACCGACCTGCGCCGTGACCATCAACGGTGGTTACGAGATGCCGAGCTGGTACGACATATTGGCCATGAGCCCGGCGCGCGCGATCAACCGCGAGCAGCTGGAAGAGTCGGCGCAGAGGATCGTCAATTTGATCGAAGTGGAGCGAGCCATCGGAATAGACGCCTCGCGGATATTTTTGGCAGGTTTTTCCCAAGGTGGCGCGGTGGCATTACACACCGCGTTTCTGAAATGGCAGGGACCGCTGGGTGGCGTACTTGCCCTCTCGACCTATGCACCGACCTTCAGCGATGAACTGGAGCTTTCCGCCAGCCAGCAGCGCATTCCCGTGCTGTCTTTACACGGACAGTACGATGACGTCGTTCAAAACTCCATGGGCCGCACCGCTTACGAGTATTTAAAGCAGCATGGTGTCACCGTGACATGGCAGGAATACCCAATGGGTCACGAAGTGTTACCCGAGGAGATTCGCGACATTGGGGTCTGGCTCGCCGAGCGCTTGCGTTAACGGTTTATGTGAAAAGCAGCCCATTGATCCATCCCCCTACGCCGCGCCCGATTCTTGCATTACACTGGCCGGCGTATATTCCTTAATCAATTGATGAGATGACCGTGCTCAAAGCACTCAAGAAAATGTTCGGTAAAAGCGAGACTGAGCAGCTCGCGCCAGTCTCCAGCGCTCCGTCTCACCATCCCAGCCACCGCACCGACGGTAATCAGTCTGGTCGGACCGCAACCGTAGCGGTACCGAAGCACGAGCCGATGACCACACCGGCCGTCCAACCCGTTGAGGCTCAAGCCTCTGAAGAACCAAGCAGCGAAGCTGCAAAACCTGCCCGACCGCGTCGCGAACCGAAGCCAAAAGCACCGGTTATCCCTTGGAAACTCGAAGACTTTGCCGTCGCCCCCCTGGAAGGCAAAACCCGTTTCCACGATTTCAAACTCGCCCCCGAACTGATGCACGCCATCCAGGACCTGGGCTTCCCGTATTGCACGCCGATCCAGGCACAAGTCCTCGGCTTCACCCTGGCCGGCAAAGATGCAATTGGCCGCGCCCAGACCGGCACCGGCAAAACCGCAGCGTTCCTGATTTCGATCATCACTCAGTTGCTGGAAACCCCACCGCCGAAAGAGCGCTACATGGGCGAGCCGCGGGCGCTGATCATTGCGCCGACCCGTGAACTGGTGGTGCAGATCGCCAAGGACGCGGCCGACCTGACCAAATACACCGGCCTCAACGTCATGACGTTCGTCGGCGGCATGGACTTCGACAAGCAGCTCAAGCACCTCGAAGCCCGTCATTGCGACATCCTCGTGGCCACCCCGGGTCGTCTGCTGGATTTCAACCAGCGCGGCGACGTGCACCTGGACATGGTCGAAGTCATGGTCCTGGACGAAGCCGACCGGATGCTCGACATGGGTTTCATCCCACAAGTGCGTCAGATCATTCGCCAGACTCCGCCGAAGAACGAGCGTCAGACGCTGCTGTTCTCCGCGACCTTCACCGAAGACGTGATGAACCTGGCCAAGCAATGGACCACCGACCCGTCGATCGTCGAGATCGAGTCGCAGAACGTGGCCAGCGAAAATGTCGAGCAACACATCTATGCCGTCGCCGGTGCCGACAAATACAAACTGCTCTACAACCTGGTCAACGACAACGGTTGGGAGCGGGTGATGGTGTTTGCCAACCGCAAGGATGAAGTGCGGCGCATCGAAGAACGCCTGGTGCGCGATGGCGTCAATGCCGCGCAGCTGTCCGGCGACGTGCCGCAGCACAAGCGCATCAAGACTCTGGAAGGTTTCCGCGAAGGCAAGATCCGCGTCCTGGTCGCCACTGATGTGGCCGGTCGCGGCATTCACATCGACGGTATCAGCCACGTGATCAACTTCACCCTGCCGGAAGTCCCGGACGACTATGTGCACCGCATCGGCCGTACCGGTCGTGCCGGCGCCGATGGTGTGTCCATCAGTTTTGCCGGTGAAGACGATTCCTACCAGCTACCGTCCATCGAGGCGCTGCTGGGTCGCAAGATCAGCTGCGAAACGCCACCGACGCATCTGCTGCGGGCGGTTGAGCGCAAGCGCCCGTAACGCGGGTCGCACCAAAAGAGGCGCAGCCGGAAACGGACTGCGCTTTTTTTTCGTCCGTTTTTTTTAACAGGAGCTTGCTCGCGATAACTAAAAGTCCATAATGGACAAATTAGTTTACTTCCAGCTCCCGGAGCCGACCATGTCCAGTACGCCTTATGTGATCACCCAACCTCAGGCCCGTGAGCTACTGGCGCAGGTCGACGTGCCGCAGATCCTGCGCAAATTGTTCCGCGACCTGGCCGCCGGGCAAGCTGTGCAACCGGCGCAGCAGCTGGTGGAGTTTCCACAGGGCGCTGGCGACTTCATCAACTACCTGGGCGTGCTGGCCGAAGACGGCGTTTACGGGGTCAAGACCTCGCCGTACATCGTGCGCGAACAAGGTCCGCTGGTGACCGCCTGGACGCTGCTGATGTCGATGCAGACCGGCCAGCCGCTGTTGCTCTGTGATGCCGGTGAACTGACCACGGCGCGCACCGCTGCAACAACTGCCGTGGCGGTCGACGCCCTCGCCCCGCCGAAGGCCCGACGCTTGGCAATCATCGGCAGCGGCAAGGTCGCCCAGGCGCACTTGCACTACGTCAAAGGCTTGCGCGACTGGCAGAGCATCAGCCTCTACTCGCCGAGCCTGAGCGACAAGAATCCCGAAGTATTGGCACAGCTCAAAAGCCTCGATCCACGGCTGACCATCGTCGACAGTCGTGAAGCAGCGGTTCAAGACGCCGACGTGATCATGCTCTGCACCTCGTCCGCAGGCCCGGTGATCGACCCGTCAAGCTTGAGCAAACCGGCGCTGATCACCTCCATCAGCACCAACGCACCGCGTGCCCATGAAGTACCGCCGCAGAGCCTCAACGACATGCAAGTGTTCTGCGACTATCGTCTGACCACCCCGGGCTCGGCCGGCGAGATGCTGATTGCCGGTGAACAACATGGCTGGGACAAAAACGCGATCATCGGCGACCTGCCCGATCTGCTCAGCGAAAAAGTGCAGCGCCCTGGCTACGACCGTCATGTGTTCTTCCGCTCCATTGGTCTGGGCCTGGAAGACATCGCGCTGGCCAATGCCATCTACCGCCTACAGCACTAACACCACAGACCCTGTAGGAGCTGACGAGTGGAACGAGGCTGCGATCTTTTGATCTTGCCTTTAAAAGCAAAGTTAAAAGATCGCAGCCTCGTTCCACTCGTCAGCTCCTACAAAGGATCACTACAAATTTGGCCTTTGCGCCCATCAGGAGACGTTCATGAGCCAGGCAGATTTCATCATCATCGGCGGCGGGATTGCCGGCGCTTCCACCGGTTTCTGGTTGTCGCAGCACGCCCGAGTGATCGTGCTCGAACGCGAATCCCATCCGGCTTACCACTCCACCGGACGTTCAGCTGCACTGTTCACCGCCGCATACGGCACACCGCAGGTTAGGGCGCTGACCCAGGCCAGCCGCGACTTCTTCGACGCGCCGCCGGCCGGTTTCTGCGAACACCCGCTGCTGACTCCGCGTGGCGAGATGACCGTGGACTTCACCGGTGACCCGGACGAGCTGAACAATCAATACCTGAGCGCCAAAGCCACAGTGCCGGAAATGCAGCTGCTCAGCGCCGACGAAGCCTTCGCGCGCCTGCCGATCCTGCGTCGGGAAAAAGTCCATGGTGCGATTTACGACCCGACCGCCAGCGACATCGACACCGATGCCTTGCACCAGGGCTACCTGCGCGGTATCCGACGCAACAAGGGCGAAGTTCATACCGACAGTGAAGTCACGAGCCTGACCCGGGACGACGAAGGTGTGTGGCACGTGCAAACCAACGGCCAGACCTTCAGCGCCCCGATCATCATCAACGCGGCTGGCGCCTGGGCAGACAAAATCGGTGAGCTGGCCGGTGCCAAGCCACTGGGCCTGCAACCCAAGCGCCGTGCGGCTTTCATCTTCGCCGGCCCCGAGGGCGTGGACATCCACCATTGGCCCATGCTTGTCAGCCTCGACGAATCCTTCTACATGAAGCCCGACGCCGGCATGTTCCTCGGCTCGCCCGCCAACGCCGACCCGGTGGAGCCGCACGACGTGCAGCCCGAAGAGCTGGACATCGCAATGGGCATCTACCAGATCGAAGAAGCCACCACCCTGACCATCCGCCGTCCGACCCGCACCTGGGCCGGCTTGCGCAGTTTCGTGAGCGACGGGGATTTGCTGTCCGGTTTCGATCCGCAGGTGCCGGGGCTATTCTGGGTGGCGGCACAAGGCGGTTATGGCATCCAGACCTCGCCGGCCATGGGCCAGGCCAGCGCGGCACTGGTGCGCGGTGAAGCGTTGCCCGAGCAACTGACTCGCTTTGGTCTGAACCCCGGGATGCTCTCCCCCACCCGACTGGGCTGACGTTCAGACGTCAGGTGACGTGTCGACACGATTGCGGCAAACTTCCAGCGCCCTTTTTTGACGGGGCGCTGATGCTGTCTGGAGCTCCACTTTATGAACGCCCAAGAACAAGAACCGGCCGGTGATGACTCTGCATTGAAGAGCTCACCGCTGGACAATTTCCGCGCGATCGCCGACGCCATCGCCACGTTGTTCTTTCCGCACGCCGAGGTGGTGCTGCACGATCTGCGTACCCAGAAGGTCGACTACATCGCCAACAACCTGTCCAAACGGGAAATCGGTGACGACTCGGCGCTGGAGGACATGCTCAGCGAAGAGATCAGCGAACGAAACATCGGACCGTACGAAAAGCTCAATTGGGATGGCCAGAAGATTCGCAGCCTGAGCAGCGTGCTGCGCGACAGCGAAGGTCATCCGCTGGCGGTGCTGTGCATTAATCTGAATATTTCGTTGTTCGAAAATGCCAAAGCCGCTCTGGATCTGTTCCTGTCACCGAGCAAGTTGATTCCGCAGCCCGATTCACTGTTTCGCGATGACTGGCAGGAGCGGATCAACACCTTCCTCCACGCCTGGCTGCGCGAACGTCAGCTGAGCCTGAACCTGCTGACCCGTGACCATAAGCGCGAACTGGTGCTGGCACTGCACGCCGAAGGCGCCTTCAAAGGTAAAAGCGCCTCCAACTATGTGGCGAACGTGCTGAACATGGGGCGGGCAACGGTGTACAAACATTTGAAAGAACTGAAAGGCTGAAACCTGTGGCGAGGGAGCACGCTCCCTCGCCACAGAGTACCCGGCGTAAGCGTTACTCCAGCGCCGAAGCCGGCCCGAAGAACTCGTAACGGCTTTGCTTCTCCGGTACACCCAGCGCTTTCAGGTGACGCTTGACCGCCGCCATGAAGCCTTTAGGACCGAGGAAGTACGCGTCCAGATCGCGCTGCTGCGGCAACCACTCACCCAGTTGCTCCTGGCTCAACAACCCAACCTTGTCCGCCGCCGGGCTTACGCCATCATCTTCGTCGTAGCAATAGAAGCGTTTGAGTTGCGGATGACGCTCGGCCAAGCCATCAATCCAGTCGCGGAAGGCGTGAACGCTACCGTTGCGTGCACAGTGGATAAAGTGCACCGGCCGTTCGGTCGCCAGCGCCGCTTCGAGCATCGCCAGAGTCGGAGTGATGCCGACGCCGCCGCTGATCAGCACCAACGGTTTGTCGCTGTCGGTCAGGGTGAATTCGCCCGATGGCGGGAACAACTGAATTTTTGCGCCAACATGCAGTTGATCGTGCAGGTGGTTGGAGGCGCGGCCACCGGTTTCACGTTTGACGCTGATCCGGTACTGGCCCTTGTTGGCCAAGGCCGACAGCGAATAGTTACGACGAATCTCTTCGCCATCGAGGATCAGTTTCATGCCGATGTACTGACCTGGCTCTGCCGCCAGAATCGGGCCTTTGTCCGCTGGTTCGAAGTAGAACGAGATAATTTCCGCGCTCTCCTCGACCTTGGCCACCACGATGAATTCCCGCGCCCCGCGCCAGCCGCCTGGAGCCTGTTCCTTTTGGTCGTAGATGCTGGTTTCGGCGCCGATCAGGATGTCGGCCAATTGACCGTAAGCAGCCCCCCAGGCGGCCATCACTTCAGGAGTGGCGATTTCGTCGCCCAGCACTTCAGAGATGGCTCGCAGCAGGCAGGCGCCGACAATCGGGTAGTGTTCCGGGAGGATTTGCAGGGCCACGTGCTTGTTGATGATCTTGGCCACCAGGTCACCCAACTGGTCGAGCTGGTCGATGTGCCGCGCATACATCAAGACACCGTTCGCCAGGGCACGCGGCTGATCACCGCTGGCCTGGTGGGCCTGGTTGAACAGCGGGCGGACTTCCGGGTACTCGGACAGCATCATGCGGTAGAAATGAGTGATCAATGCTTCGCCACCACTTTCCAGCAAGGGCACAGTGGATTTGACGATTGCACGGTCTTGAACGCTAAGCATAAGGCGACTCCTGATCTACTTGGATTGCTAACTGACTGCCTTGTACTTATCAGTTTTCGTGCCAGAAAATAAAACCTTAAAAATCAATATGTTAAATTCTTCATAGTCATATCGACACACACTGACTTATAGTCATACCGACTACATGGAGTCACTATGACTGCAAAATCCCTGCTGACCGCCCTGCTGCCACTGGTCTCCGACCTGTCCCGCGAACTTCCCGAAGGCGAGCGCTATCGGCGCTTGCTCGAAGCCATGCGCGCCTTGCTCCCGTGCGATGCTGCCGCCCTGCTGCGACTTGATGGCGAATGGCTGGTGCCACTGGCCGTCGACGGGTTGAGCATCGACACTCTCGGCCGACGCTTCAAAGTCAGCGAACACCCGCGTTTCGAAGCGCTGCTCAGCAGCCACGGCCCGACCCGTTTCGCCGCCGACAGCGACTTGCCCGACCCTTACGACGGACTGGTCGATGGCCTCGATGAGCATCTGGAAGTCCACGACTGCATGGGTTGCCCGCTGTTTATCGACGAGCGTCCATGGGGGTTGCTGACCCTCGACGCACTCGATCCGGAGCGCTTCGAACCGATCGAACTGGACGCTCTGGAAGCTTTCGCCAGCCTCGCCGCCGCCACGGTCAACGCCGCCGAGCGCATCGAACGCCTGGCCAATCGTGTCGAAGACGAACATCAGCGTGCCGAGGTTTACCGACAAGCCAGCGGCCAGCAGAACCGCGAGATGATTGGCCAGAGCAAGGCCCACAAACGGCTGGTGGAAGAAATCAATCTGGTGGGCGGCAGCGATCTTACCGTGCTGATCACCGGCGAAACCGGGGTTGGTAAGGAACTGGTCGCCCAAGCCATCCACGCCGCATCGCCCCGGGCCGATAAGCCAATCATCAGCCTCAACTGCGCCGCGCTGCCGGAAACGCTGGTGGAGAGTGAATTGTTCGGCCATGTCCGCGGCGCCTTCACCGGCGCAATGAACGATCGGCGCGGCAAGTTCGAACTGGCCAATGGCGGCACGCTGTTTCTCGATGAAGTGGGTGAGCTGTCCCTGACCGTCCAGGCCAAATTGCTGCGAGTCCTGCAAAGCGGTCAGCTGCAGCGATTGGGGTCGGATAAAGAACATCAGGTGGACGTACGGCTGATCGCCGCGACCAATCGCGACCTGGCCGAGGAAGTGCGCAGCGGCCGCTACCGTGCCGACTTCTATCACCGCCTGAGCGTTTATCCGTTGCTGGTGCCAGCACTGCGTGATCGTGGGCGGGATGTGTTGCTGCTCAGCGGCTATTTTCTGGAGCAAAACCGCTCTCGCATGGGCCTCAACAGCCTGCGTCTGAACAGCGATGCGCAGGCTGCATTGCTGGCGTATGCATGGCCGGGCAATGTGCGGGAACTGGAGCACTTGATTGGCCGCAGCGCCTTGAAGGCGCTGGGTAACTGCAAGGAGCGGCCGAAGATTCTCAGCTTGAGTGCGGCGGATCTGGATTTGCCCACTGGCAGCGTTGAGCTTGCAACCGAGCCAGCCCCTGTCAGCCCTGCTGCTTTGGTCTCGGGAGACTTGCGGGCCGCAACCGAGGATTATCAGCGTCGACTGATCAACGCCTGTCTGGAACGGCACCATAACAATTGGGCGAGTGCGGCGCGTGAGCTAGGCTTGGATCGGGCGAATCTTGGAAGGATGGCGAAGCGGTTGGGGATAAAGGATTAAGTGTGGCGGTTTCTGAATCCACCCCTCACCCCAGCCCTCTCCCCAGAGGGTAGAGGGAGCCGACCGAGCTGAATGGGAAATGACGTCGACCTGAGAAACCGAATTGGATTCACCGTGGTTTCTCAGGTCGAAGCAAATCCCGCATCATCCCCGATCGGCCCCCTCTACCCGCTGGGGAGAGGGCTGGGGTGAGGGGTGGATCCGACCACCAACCCATAACGCCCCTAAAGCCCACCCCGTTCAGGTCGATAACCCGGCATCGATAGCTGTTGGCGATCCTCGCGATTGCCCATCACCTTTTTCTACAGAAGGTTTTTATGTCTTCAAACAAAGCCCGCGCAGATTCACTTTCGCTTCTGCTGTTTACCTTGCGCAGCGGCAAGCTGATGGCGATCAACCTGCTGAAAGTCAGTGAAATCATTCCCTGCCCGCCGCTGACCAAGCTGCCGGAGTCGCATCCCCACGTCAAAGGCATCGCCACCCTGCGCGGCGCATCGTTGTCGGTGATCGACCTCAGTCGTGCCATCGGCGAACGACCGCTGGAAGACCCGAACGGTGGCTGCCTGATCGTCACCGATGTCAGCCGCTCCAAGCAGGGTTTGCACGTTCAAGCGGTTAGCAAGATTGTCCACTGCCTGACTACCGACATCCGTCCGCCGCCCTTTGGCTCTGGCGGCGTGCGTTCGTACATCACTGGCGTGACCTCGGTCGACGGCACGTTGGTACAGGTGCTGGACATCGAAAAAGTGATCCATGGCATCGCCCCGGCGCAGATCGAAACGGCCCCGACCGAACTGAGCATGGAAGACGCCGAAGTACTCGGCAACGCGCGGATTCTGGTGGTCGATGACAGCCAGGTGGCGTTGCAGCAATCGGTTCACACCTTGCGCAACCTCGGCCTGCAATGCCACACCGCTCGCAGTGCCAAGGAAGCCATCGACTGCCTGCTGGACCTGCAAGGCACGGCCCAGCAGATCAACCTGATCGTCTCGGACATCGAAATGTCCGAAATGGACGGCTACGCCTTCACCCGTACCTTGCGTGAAACCCCGGACTTCTCGCACCTCTATGTGCTGCTCCACACTTCTTTGGACAGCGCGATGAACAGCGAAAAGGCCCGTCTTGCCGGCGCGAACGCGGTATTGACCAAGTTCTCCTCGCCAGAACTGACCAAGTGCCTGATCGAAGCAGCCAAGGCTGTCGCTGAACAAGGTCATTGAGTCTTGGCCAAGGACTTTTGCTTTCTGATGCGGCGCAACCTCGCTGAAGGTGTGCCTGCGATCACTTGGCCTCAGGGAATCGTCCTCAGCGAATACCGCCCCGATCTGGCTGAAGCCGTTCATCGTTTGATGGAATTGGGCTATCAGGAAGGTGGCGGTCGCGTGCCGGCACTGGACGTTTGGCAACAGCGTTTTGAAACCGATCCTGAATATGATCCGAGCCTGTGCTTCATCGCTCTGGACACCGAAGGTATCGTCGGCGTGTGCCAGTGCTGGACCAGCGCCTATATCAAGAACCTGGTGGTGCATCCACGGGCTCAGGGCCAAGGATTAGGACGCGCGTTGCTGCTACATGCTTTCAACATATTTCAGCAACGACGCGAAGGTTTTGTGGACTTGAAGGTGCTGGAAGACAACCTTCGGGCGCAGCGTTTGTATGAAAACGCCGGAATGCGTGTGATCCGCCGGGAACCAGTTCCGGCCTGACACACCGCCTTCGCGAGCAGGCTCGCTCCCACAATGGATCTTCGTCGTACACAAAATCTGTGTCCTATGCAGAGCAAATGTGGGAGCGAGCCTGCTCGCGAAGGGGCCGACACATTCAACCTGAAACCATCAGGCATACTCCAACCTTGGCCAAAACACCCCCAAGGATGCCCGCCCTCATGAAAGCAGCAAGCCTGACCTTCCTCTGCCTCACCGCCCTCGCCTCCCAGGCTCACGCTTCCAGCCCCGACGCCTGGGCCACTTACGACAAAGCCGTGCTCGCCAGTTGCACCCAGGCCAGCGGCCTGAAGAATGCCAAACCTGTCGGCAACGCCGCCCAGTTCGATGACCGGGTTGGCTACACCGCCCTTCTGTTGCAAGGCCAATACCCGCAAAAACACATGAAAGGCCAGCAAGGCACCGAACTGTGTCTCTATAACAAGAAAAGCAAAACCGCTTACGTCACCGAATGGGACTCCATCCGCCCCACCGCCAAGGCGCAGTGACTGGCGCATAACTTGCTTCGACAGTGGCCTTTGCGGCGACATTCTGTCGCCGTTTCATGTCCTTTTATGCGACTGGCTGTTCAATGAATACGACGTTTTCCTGCGTAGGCTGTGGCAAATGCTGCAACGACCACCACGTGCCCCTGACCCTGCCCGAAGTCCGGATGTGGGCGGCCGATGGCGGTCAGGTGATCGTGCTGGTGGAAGGTTTCCTGGGCAATGGCCTGGGCCTGCCAGTGCAGCAACGCGAACACGCCGAACGCCGTTCAGTGAAAGTCCGAAGCGGAGTATCCGAGGCGTACATAGCCATCACCTTTGCCGCCTACAACGTCGGTCCTTGCCGGAATCTTGACGAAGATAACCTCTGCCGCATCTATGAACGCCGGCCGCTGGTGTGCCGCATCTACCCGATGGAGATTAATCCGCACATTCTCCTGAACACTGCAGTAAAGGAATGTCCGCCCGAGTCGTGGGAAAAGGGACCGGATCTGATTGTGGGGGGTGAATTGGTCGATCAGGAACTGGCCGGATTGATCCAGCGCTCCCGCCAGGCGGATCGCAATGACATTCGGACCAAAGATGCGATTTGCGCGTTGCTGGGGATTCGGACTACAGCACTGAAGGGCGATGGCTTTACTGCTTATCTGCCGGACATGACGGCGTTTGCGAGGGCCATCGATCAGGTTGCGGCGCAGCCATTGGCTGAGTCAGGCACTGACTGGTTGTTTCATGTGTCGGGCGAGGACATTGCCGGGCAAGTGCAGACGGCGGGTGCGCAAGTGGCGACAGATACGCCAGTGAACTATGCGTTTATTTCGTTGCGGGCGGCCTGAGTCGCCAGTCTTCAGAACCACTGCGCAATCCCGTTGCGCAGTGATTCGTCGTCAAGAGGGTTAGCTGGCCGTCACCGCCAGACATTCCACTTCTACTCGCGCGTTCTCGACCAACTTGCCGGCAAACGTCGTACGTGCTGGCAAACGATCCGCCGCAAAGAAACTTCGATACACAGCACTCATGGCGGAAAAATCCCTTATGTCGGCAAGAATGACCGTGCATTTGGCCACTTGAGCCAGGGACGAACCGTTGCGTTGCAGCGCGGTACGCAAGTTCTCCATGGCCTGGGTCGTCTGCGGGCCGATGCCGCCCTTCACCAGTTCGCCATCAGCCCCGAGGCCGAGCATGCCGGAAAAGTAAATGGTCTCGCCTATCTGTACCGCATCGGAGAATGGCAGACCTTCTTCATTCGGAAAGTAGCGTGGTGAGTCTGGTGCTGCGGGTGGCAAATAACGCTGGGTAATCGCCTGGTACTGGCCATTTTGCTTAAGACGCTCAAGCGCCGCATTCAGGTTATCGCGCAGCAGGGTGTCGGTTTTTCGTACAGCCATGGCCACGCCACTGCCCAGCATGGGGTCCTTGAGCGCCGGACCGACAAAATCGAAACCTTGCCCCTGAGGCTGACTTAAAAACGCCTGAGTGATTTCAATCGAGTCTTGCAGAGTCGCGTCGAGCTCACCCGCCAGCAGGCTGGCGACCAATTGATTGTTGAAATTGAAACTGCGCACCGTCACCCCGGCCGGGGCCCAACGGGACTTGGCGAACGCTTCGCGGCTGGTGCCTGCCAGGACGCCGACACGCTTGCCCTTGAGCGATTGCACATCCGGTTGAAGATTCGCCCCTTTGCGCGCCACCAGACGGCTGCTCAGGGGGTAAAGATTATCGGTGAAATCGACCCGTTCTCGACGCGCCGATGTTGCCGTCATCGGCATGATCACGTCGAAACGGTTGGCTTCAAGGGCATGAATGTTGGTCGCGTAATCCTGATCAACCCAGACACAGCGGGATTTGAGTTCGGCACACAGTGCATTGCCCAACTCGATATTCAATCCGACCAGCTCACCCTTGTCGTTACGGCTCTCGAACGGCGGAACCAGCGCTTCGACACCGAAACGGATCTGCGGATCGGGCGCAGGCGACATGCAGCCAGTGGTCAGGGCCACCAGCGACAGTAGAGAGAGGGTTTTTACCAGAGACATTTTGGCGGCCTACATCAAAAATTCACGGGCATGAATCTTCGACGAGAGGCCGCCGACTTTCCCAGAGGACGAATCGCTCATCCTTGTGGGAACTGTCTCAATGACAGGAAGAACAATTACCGGTCAACAAAACGCCTGACAGTCACCGTTTACCCATGGAGCGACGAGTGCCAGGAGGCGCCGCCCCCGGCGTCTTGGTGTGGCCATTCTTGGCGCCGTTCTTGTACCAGGGCTGGCTGGCGTTCTTCGCACCAGCCAACTCACCCGGTTTGAAAGGGAACTTGAACGCCGGGATCGCGGCCTTGGTTTCGCTGTCTGCGCTGGAGTCGACGCTGTCTGGCAGGTTTGCCTGGTCGTCGCTCAAAGCGTCGGCAACCGGCGGTTGTGTCGGGGAAGTCATGAAAGCTCCGGGTGATGCACATAGAGTCGGGCCCGGTCAGCGAGCCGCGAAAGGCGGCAGTATACCTGTGTCGGGAGCCGCAAGCTTCAAGCAGCAAGCGAGTCCGTCGGGTTTTGCATTGACTGACCTGACGCCTTCGCGAGCAGGCCAGCTCCCACGGGGAATCGGCGCACGCCTTTCGCACCTCACCACTCAACAGGCCGAGCGTTAGCTCGCCTGAAGCTTTTGATCTTGATCCACCCGCCCCTTCGGAAGGCTGAGTGGAGGTGTGCATCCGGGGAGTGGCGCGCAGCGCCGTTCGACGCAGTCGAACACGCTGCATGTAGGTCGTCGCGAAGCAGACCGGAGGGCAGTGTCCCCGGATGGATACCGGAACGAAGGAACGCCGAGCCTAGGCGAGGGCCGGACGCTTGGGGCGAGCGTTTTTTTGCTTACTTTTTTTAGGCGCTTGTAAAAAAAGTGAGTCGCCGTAAGGGCGAAACCCTAAGTGGCCGTTACCGCAGGAATGGATATGTACTCGATCCACAAGAGCTTGGTCGGCTACCTGGCCGCCAAGATCAAAAGATCGCAGCCTCCGGCAGCTCCTACAGGGGGGCCGGCGTCGATCCGCAGAGGTCCAAACTGACAGCGCCGTCAGTTAGCAGTCACCTTCCTGACGGGAGAACAGGTTTATAAAGGAAGGTATAAACCTGAAAAAATTCCGACCACCCAGCCTCGGCGCCCCACTCGCATGCGAATTCAGAAAAAACCCGCCTTGCTCGCAGCCCTTCTGATCGTTCTGGCAGCGCTGGGCCTGTGGTACGCCATCAAGCCCGCTACCACCAAACTGACCGCGCCCTCTGCGATCCCCGTTCGGGTCGTGAACGTCACCGAAAAAGACGTCCCCCGCTACGTCAGCGGCATCGGCTCGGTGCTGTCCCTGCATAGCGTTGTGGTGCGCCCGCAAATTGACGGCATCCTCACCAAATTGTTGGTCAAGGAAGGCCAACTGGTGAACAAAGGCGACCTGCTCGCCACCATCGACGACCGCTCGATCCGCGCCAGCCTCGATCAGGCACGGGCCCAACTCGGCGAAAGCCAGGCGCAGCTGCAAGTCGCGCTGGTCAACCTCAAACGCTACAAGCTACTGAGCGTGGACGACGGCGTATCCAAACAGACTTATGACCAGCAACAGGCGTTGGTCAACCAACTCAAAGCCACCGCCCAAGGTAACCAGGCCTCGATCGACGCCGCTCAAGTGCAGCTCTCCTACACACAGATTCGCTCCCCGGTGACCGGTCGCGTCGGTATTCGCACGGTGGATGAAGGCAACTTCCTGCGCATGACCGACGCACAAGGCCTGTTCACGGTGACCCAGATCGACCCGATCGCCGTGGAGTTCTCCCTGCCACAGCAAATGCTGCCGACCCTGCAGGGGCTGATCAACGATCCGGAACATGCTCAGGTGAAGGCCTACATCGGCGCCGACACTGACGGCGAAACCGGCAATCTGCTGGGCGAAGGTCATTTGACCCTGATCGACAACCAGATCAATGCCAACACCGGGACCATTCGGGCCAAAGCTGAATTCAACAACCCCGGGCAGAAACTCTGGCCGGGCCTGCTGGTGACGGTAAAAATCCAGACAGCGCTGGATAAAAATGCGCTGGTGGTGCCGCCCACTGTCGTACAACGCGGCCTCGATCAACATTTCGTGTATCGGGTCAACGGCGACAAGGTCGAAACCGTCACCGTACAAATGGTCTATCAAGGCAGCGGTCAGGACATCATCAAAGGCGTGAAACCGGGCGACGTGCTGGTCAGCGACGGCCAGTCGCGGCTCAAGCCCGGCTCGACGGTGCACGTCGTGACTGACCCGCCGCAAGTGGTCCAATCGGAGCCGAAACCATGAAGGGTCATGGCTCAATCTCTGCCTGGTGCATCGACCATCCGGTGGCGACGATCCTGCTGACCTTTGCGTTGGTGCTGCTCGGTGTCATCGCTTTCCCGCGCCTGCCCATCGCGCCATTGCCGGAAGCCGAATTCCCCACCATCCAGGTCGCCGCGCAATTGCCCGGTGCCAGTCCGGAAACCATGGCGTCGTCGGTGGCCACGCCACTTGAAGTGCAATTCAGCGCCATTCCGGGTGTGACCCAAATGACCTCGAGCAGCGCACTGGGCTCGACCAACCTGACCCTGCAATTCACCCTCGACAAAAGTATCGACACCGCCGCTCAGGAAGTTCAGGCAGCCATCAACACCGCTGCCGGCAAACTGCCCAAAGACATGCCGACCTTGCCGACGTGGCGCAAGGTCAACCCGGCCGACAGCCCGGTGCTGATCCTCAGTGTCAACTCGACACAAATGCCCGGCACCGAACTCAGCGACTTGGTGGAAACCCTGCTCGCCCGTCAGATCAGTCAGATCGACGGCGTAGGACAAATCAACATCACCGGCCAGCAACGTCCGGCGATCCGCGTGCAGGCCTCGGCCGACAAGCTCGCGGCCATCGGCCTGACGCTGGCGGACATTCGTCTGGCGATCCAGAACACCAGCCTCAACCTGGCTAAAGGCGCGTTGTACGGCGAGTCGAGCATCTCGACGCTGTCGGCCAACGACCAGTTGTTCCACCCTGAGGAATACAGCCAACTCATCGTTTCCTACAAGGACGGTGCTCCGGTTCATCTCAAGGATGTGGCCAAAGTCGTCAACGGCTCGGAAAATGCCTACGTGCAAGCCTGGGCCGGTGATAAGCCTGGGGTGAATCTGGTGATTTCCCGGCAACCGGGCGCCAACATCGTCGAAACCGTGGATCGCATTCAGGCCGCGCTGCCCGACCTCGAAGCCATGCTGCCGGCTTCGGTGCAGGTCAAGGTGCTGGTCGACCGCACCCAGACCATCCGTGCTTCGCTGCATGAGGTGGAAGTCACCCTGCTGATCGCGATCATGCTGGTGGTGGCGGTGATGGCGCTGTTCCTGCGCCAATGGTCGGCGACGATGATTGTGTCGGCAGTGCTGGGGGTTTCGCTGACCGCCAGTTTCGCCCTGATGTACATCATGGGTTTCAGCCTGAACAACCTGACGCTGGTGGCGATCGTGGTGGCCGTGGGGTTTGTGGTCGACGATGCCATCGTGGTGGTGGAGAACATTCACCGTCACCTCGAGGCTGGCGAAGGCATGCGCGAGGCGGCGATCAAAGGTGCCGGCGAGATTGGTTTCACCGTGGTCTCCATCAGCTTTTCGCTGGTGGCGGCGTTTATTCCGTTGCTGTTCATGGGCGGCGTGGTCGGGCGGCTGTTCAAGGAATTCGCCCTGACCGCCACTTCGACGATCATGGTTTCGGTGGTGGTGTCCCTGACCTTGGCGCCAACGCTTGCCGCGCTGTTCATGCGTGCGCCGGTGCATCACGCCCACAGCAAACCTACGTTTGGCGAACGCTTGCTGGCAGGCTATGAAAAACTTTTGCGCCGCGCCCTCGCCCACCAGAAGCTGATGATCGGGGTGTTCTGCCTGTCTCTGGGCCTGGCGATTGTCGGTTACATCTTTATCCCCAAGGGCTTCTTCCCGGTGCAGGACACCGGTTTCGTCCTCGGCACTACCGAAGCGGCCGCCGACATTTCCTACGGCGACATGGTGAAAAAACACCTGGCGATGGCCGAAATCGTCGCGGCGGATCCGGCGGTCGCGGCGTTTTCCCATTCGGTCGGCGTTTCGGGCAGCAACCAGACCATCGCCAACGGTCGCTTCTGGATCTCCCTGAAAAAACGCGGCGACCGCGACGTTTCCGCCAGCCAGTTCATTGACCGGATTCGTCCGCAACTGATGAAAGTCCCGGGCATCGTGCTGTACCTGCGAGCCGGCCAAGACATCAACCTCAGCTCCGGCCCGAGCCGCGCCCAGTACCAATACGTGCTCAAGAGCAACGACGGTGCAGTCCTCAGCACCTGGACCCAGCGCCTGACGGAAAAACTGCGCAGTAACCCGGCGTTCCGTGACATTTCCAACGACCTGCAACTGGGTGGCAGCATCACCCACATCAGCATTGACCGCAGCGCCGCCGCGCGTTTCGGCCTGACCGCCAGTGATGTCGATGAAGCGCTGTACGACGCCTTCGGTCAGCGGCAGATCAATGAATTCCAGACTCAGATCAACCAGTACAACGTGATTCTGGAGCTGGACACCAAACAGCGCGGCAAGGCCGAAAGCCTCAACTATTTCTACCTGCGCTCGCCCCTCAGCGGGGAAATGGTGCCGCTGTCGGCCCTGGCGAAATTCGATGCGCCAACGGTCGGTCCACTGTCCATCGCCCATGACGGCATGTTCCCGGCCGCCAACCTGTCGTTCAACCTGGCGCCCGGTGTGGCACTGGGCGATGCGGTGATCATGCTCAACCAGGCCAAGACCGAAATCGGTATGCCGGCCGCCATGAGCGGCAACTTCCAGGGTGCGGCCCAGGCGTTCCAGAGTTCGCTGGCCAGTCAGCCATGGCTGATCCTGGCGGCGCTGGTGGCGGTGTACATCATTCTCGGCGTGCTTTACGAGAGCTTCGTGCATCCGCTGACCATCATCTCGACGCTGCCGTCGGCGGGGCTCGGCGCGGTGATCATGTTGTGGATTTGCGGGCAGGACTTTTCGATCATGGCGCTGATCGGGCTGGTGTTGCTGATCGGGATCGTGAAGAAGAACGGCATCCTGATGATCGACTTCGCCCTCGAAGCGCAACGCAAGGGCGGCCTGCCGCCGGAAGAAGCGATCTACCAGGCCTGTATCACTCGATTCCGGCCAATCATCATGACCACCCTCGCCGCCCTGCTCGGCGCGCTGCCATTGATGCTCGGTTACGGCACCGGCGCCGAACTGCGCCAGCCCTTGGGGATCGCGGTCGTTGGCGGCTTGCTGGTGAGCCAGGCGCTGACGTTGTTCACCACTCCGGTCATATACTTGTGGCTTGAGCGGCTGTTCCATCGGCCAAAACCAGCTCCGACGCCGGCGCTGGCGACCATAGACTGAGGCGGGGTCATGCGCGTTCTGATTATCGAAGACGAAGAAAAAACCGCGGATTATCTGCACCGCGGCCTGACGGAACAGGGTTACACCGTGGACCTGGCGCGCGATGGCATTGAAGGCCTGCACCTGGCGCTGGAAAGCGACTACGCGGTGATCGTCCTCGACGTCATGCTGCCGGGCCTCGACGGCTTCGGCGTACTGCGCGCGTTGCGTGCGCGCAAGCAAACCCCGGTGATCATGCTCACCGCTCGCGAGCGTGTGGAAGACCGGATCAAAGGCCTGCGCGACGGTGCCGACGATTACCTTGGCAAACCGTTTTCCTTTCTGGAACTGGTGGCGCGCCTGCAAGCGCTGACCCGCCGCAGCGGTGGCCATGAACCGGTGCAGGTGAGCATCGCCGACCTGTGGATAGATTTGATCAGCCGCAAAGCTACCCGCGCCGGCACGCGTCTGGACCTGACCGCCAAGGAGTTCTCGCTGCTGAGCGTACTGGCCCGCCGTCAGGGTGAAATTCTGTCGAAAACCGCCATCGCCGAAATGGTCTGGGACATCAATTTCGACAGCGATGCCAACGTCGTCGAAGTCGCGATCAAACGCTTGCGCGCCAAGCTCGACGGGCCGTTCGAAGAGAAACTGCTGCACACAATTCGCGGCATGGGTTATGTGCTGGAGAGCCGTGGTGTCCAGTAATTCCATAGCACTGCGCCTCAGTGGGATGTTCACGCTGGTGGCGCTTTTGGTGTTTCTGTTGATCGGCTGGGCACTGTATCAGCAGGTCGATAAAGGTCTGGGTTTGTTGCCCGAGGCTGAACTGGACGCGCGCTACAGCGTGCTTGAATCCACGGTCGGGCGTTACGGCACACCCGAGCATTGGGTGAAGATCAACAACAAGCTCAAGCTGCTCGGCGAAGAAGACAAACGCATCAGCTTCTGGATCATCAGCGGTGATCCGCACTACGAGTACGGCAACCTGACGCCGCAGATCCGCGCCTTTGCCGAAGGGCCGCTGGGCATGCGCGACTTGAATCTTCCGGATCAGCCTTATCCGCTGAAAGTGCTGGTCAGTCAGTTCCCGGCCAAGGATCAACGCCCACCGTTGCGCTTCATGATCGGCATCGACACCGAGACGTTTTTGCAGACTCAGCACCATTTGCTGATTGCCCTGATCAGCCTGGCGATCATCGGCGTGTTGCTGGCATCGGCCCTCGGCTATTGGGTGGCGCGGATCGGCCTCAAGCCGCTGATCAAGTTGTCCCAGGAAGCCCAGCGACTGGCACCGCCGTTGTTGTCCGGTCGCCTGCAATTGTCGCCGCTACCGCCGGAACTGAATCAGTTCGTCAATTCGTTCAACTCGACACTGGAGCGGGTCGAACAGGCTTACTCGCGCCTTGAGTCGTTCAACGCGGACGTGGCCCATGAACTGCGCTCGCCCCTGACCAACCTGATCGGCCAGACCCAAGTTGCGCTGACACGCGGGCGATCCGCCGAACACTATTTTGAAGTGCTGCAATCGAACCTTGAAGAGCTTGAGCGGCTGCGCTCGATCATCAATGACATGCTGTTCCTCGCCAGCGCAGACCAAGGCAGCAAAGCCACCAAACTGACCGCCACCTCGCTGGCCGATGAAGTCGCCACGACCCTGGAGTATCTGGATTTCATCCTTGAAGACGCGCAGGTTCAGGTGCAGGTCAGTGGTGATGCCCAAGTGCGGATCGAGATTGCTCATCTGCGCCGGGCGTTGATCAACCTGCTGAGCAATGCGGTGCAACACACCGAGCCTGGGCAGGTGATTGAGGTACGGATCGAGGTTGAGGAGCATCAGGTCAGCATCGGGGTTGCGAACCCAGGGTCGCCGATTGCCAGCGAGCATTTGCCGCGGTTGTTTGAGCGTTTTTATCGGGTCGATGCGTCTCGCAGCAACAGTGGCAACAACCATGGGTTGGGGTTGGCGATCGTCAAGGCGATTGCACTGATGCACGGCGGGGATGTGTTTGTGCGCAGTGATCATGGGATGAATACGTTCGGCATTCACCTCCCGGTTTAACCCCAACGCGATGCCCGGACCGCACCCGGTCCTGTAGCAGCTGGCGAAGCCTGCGTCCGGCTGCGAAGCAGTCGTAAACCCTACACACGCGGTCTGTCTGACAGACCGCAGCGCCTGATCTCGCGACTGCTTCGCAGCCGGACGCAGGCTTCGCCAGCTGCTACAGGTTCGGACGCCGGCCTACCTACTGTTGCCTTAAGCGCAACAGTCCTTTCATGAATCCGCTCTTTTTCCCCTCTCCAATCCCCCTTATCTTTGCCGCACCAAACAGCACTTGCCAAGCAAGAAGGTTTTAAAGATGTCCAACACCATGGGTATTGCCAGCGCTTTCGTTTTGTCCTCTTTGTTTCTGTCTCCGTTCGCCATCGCTGAAGAGTCGCAGACGTTCGTCGCGCAAAATTCCGCACGCGCTGCTGCGTTCGAACAGTATCAGAGCGAAACGACGGCCAAGGCTCAGGAAGCTGCGCAAACCCCTCAAGCGTCGAGCACTCAAGCCCAGCCACTGGTTGAGAAAGACAGCTGATTATTAAGTATCGCTCTGTTTCCCTCGACACTTTTCATCGGCTCTTCCCTTTGAAAAGTTGTCTTCAAAGCCGCTGCTATCAGCGGCTTTTTTTCGTGGTGGTTTTAAACAGCTTTAGTTCGTTTTCCCTAACAAGAAACATCCTGAGCCTCAAAACAATGAGGCTATTAGTTGACCCAAGGAGCTTTACCGCTAGTGCGTTTCCCTCTTAGATTCAGCCCGTTATTCATTGCAATCGCTGCAACGGTGGCGCCAGTTGCTCACGCCGCAGACGACTCAAACGCCGAAGGTTTCATTGAAGGATCGAGCCTCAACCTCAACGCCCGTAACTACTACATGAACCGCAATCGCCTGCAGCAGGCAGACGACAACATTGAATGGGGCCAGGGTTTCCTCGGCCTCTTCGAATCCGGTTACACTCAGGGCACCGTCGGTTTCGGTGTTGATGCCCACGCCATGCTCGGGCTCAAGCTCGACGGCGGTGGCGGTACCGACGGGTCGAGTATCTTGCCGGTCAGCGATGGCAACGGCAAAGCGCCGGGCTCGTTCTCGACGGCGGGTGGCACGCTGAAAATGCGTGCCTTCGATACTGAACTGAAGGCCGGTGACTTGTTTCTCACTAACCCGGTGATCGCCGGCGGCGAAACCCGCATGCTGCCCCAGACCTTTCGCGGCGTCAGCCTGACCAATCACAGTTTCGACGGCTGGATGATTGAAGGTGGCCAGGCAAGTTTCACCAAGCCTTACAACCAGAGCGGACACACCCGAATCGGCACGTCCTACGGCAGCCTGGCCGACGGTGACGAAAGTAAGCACCTGAATTGGGCCGGCGTGGCCTGGAGCGGCCTGCCGGGGTTGAGCAGCAGCCTCTATGCCTCCGAACTCAAGGACATCTGGAACCAGTATTACTACGATCTGGACTACACCTACGCGCTGAATGATCTGATCAGCCTCAACCCGGGTCTGCATGCCTATCACACGCAAGACACCGGCGATGCGCTGCTGGGCCACATCGACAACAACACCTACAGCCTGCATTTCACCGTCGGTGTGGGCAATCACAGCGTTACCGCCGCTTATCAGCGGGTTAATGGCAACACGCCGTTCGACTACATTAGCCAGGGCGACAGCGTCTATCTCGACAATTCCCAGCAGTATTCGGACTTCAACGGCCCGAACGAACGCTCATGGAAACTCAAGTACGCCTACGACTTTGTCGGGTTTGGTCTGCCTGGCCTGACCTCCGCAGTGTCTTACTCCCGAGGTGAACTGGACCTGACCAAGGTCGATCCGGACAGCCCCGGCTATGCCTCGTGGTACAGCGCTGACGGCAAAAACGCCAAGCACTGGGAACGCGACATTGATCTCAAGTACGTGGTTCAGGGCGGCAAGGCCAAAAACCTGGCGCTGCGTCTGCAAAGGGCGACCAACCGTGGAGGCAACGGCTACGGCGCGCTGGATCAGGACACCGATGAATACCGGGTGATCGTCGACTACCCGCTCAATGTCTTCTAAGCTTCAATAAGTAAAAGGCCAGCATGTTTTGCTGGCCTTTTTTTTATCCGGGATTTATACAGGCGCTCCGAACGCAAACGGTTTCTGGGATTCTGCCTGAGTCTTGCAAAACACTTTCATAACGCCTCATTAGCAGAAGCCAGAACCATGAGTGTGAGCAGTGCAACATCTCACCACCCGATCCGGTCGACGCGATCGGAGCGGCTTCTGGTTCTCGGCAGTTTGCTGCTGGTGATTGCAATTCTGAGCATCGTGGCGTTCCTGCTCATTCGCGAACGCGCCAATGCTGAACAGTCTGCCACTCGCGCAGTGGCCAACATCGTGCAACTGATCGACGCCGACGTGCTGCGCAATGTCGAACTCTATGACCTGTCTTTGCTCGGCTTGATCGCTGCCTCGCAGCGTGAAGACCTCAAGAGCGTTTCCCCTGCCATCCGCCATCTGGCCTTGTTTGACCGTGCCACTGCCGCGCCGTACAAGGGCGACATTTTGTTGCTGGACAACAAGGGCGACGTGATCGCCGACTCGTCCTCGGTAGAGCCCAGAAAGGGCAATTTTGCCGACCGCGAGTACTTTCAGTCGCACGTGAACAATCGCGACCCGAGCATGCTCATCAGCCGTCCCTTCCGTTCCAGACAGCCTGAACATGAATGGCGAATCAGCTTCAGCCGCCGGGTCAGCGGCTCACAGGGCGAATTTCTTGGCGTGGCCGAAGCCGCCATGCGCTTGAGTTATTTCGATCAGTTGTTCAACAGCTTGAACATCGGTCGTGACAGCTCGGTCAACCTGATCAGCTCGGACGGGATTCTTCTGGCCCAGGAGCCCCGCCTGGCCGAAGAGCTGATTGGCAAGGACTTCAGCAACCGTCCCAACTTCCAGCGCATCGTTAAAGAAGGCAACGGCAGCTTCACCAGTGTTTCAAGCCGCTACCCGGACAAACGCCTGTACACCTTCTCCAAGGTGGGCAACTTGCCGTTGATCGTCATCGTTGCACTGTCCAGCGATGAAGTGTTTGCGTCGTGGAAGCGCACGACGGTAGTGGTTAGCGTTGCGACTATTGCGCTGTGCATCAGCTTGCTCTGGCTGACTTGGCTGCTCAGCCGGGAACTGCGCCTGCGCCACAACGCAGAACAGGAACTGGCGCAACTGGCGGCCACCGATGCCTTGACCGGCCTGGCCAACCGCCGAACGCTGGATCAGGTCCTGCGTCATGAGTGGTTCCGCGCTCAACGTTCCGGCCAGCCGTTATCGCTGCTGATGATTGATGCCGACCACTTCAAGGCCTTCAACGATCGCCATGGGCATCAGGGTGGCGATGATGCCTTGCGCTCGTTGGCCAAGGTGATCTCCGCCAATGTGAGGCGACCAGCGGATCTGGTCGCCCGTTACGGCGGCGAAGAGTTTTCGGTAATTCTCGCGGAAACCGACAGCCAGGGTGCGCAACAGATTGCCGAACACATCCGAGCGACAGTGGAGCAATTGCCGCTGGTGCCAGGTGCCGAGTCGCCGATTACTGTCAGTATCGGTATCAGTACCTGGACCACCTCCGCCGATATCAGCCTGGAACAACTATTGTTTGCAGCGGACAAGGCGCTGTATCAAGCCAAGGAAAGTGGGCGTAACCGGGTGGTCGCTGCGGATTGAGACCTTTCCCGCAGGCATAAAAAAAGGCCACCCGAAGGTAGCCTTTAAAAACTAGAGAGGTTTTTTACTTACACGGCCGCAACTGGACGCATGTAAGAGATCGGTGCAGTGCTGGCGTCTTCGAAAGTCACGACTTCCCAAGCATCTGTCTGCTCAATCAACTTGCGCAGCAGCTGGTTGTTCAATGCATGTCCGGACTTGAAGCCCTTGAACTCACCAATCAGGCTATTGCCCAGCAGGTAGAGGTCACCAATTGCATCGAGGATCTTGTGCTTCACGAATTCGTCTTCATAGCGAAGGCCGTCTTCGTTCAGTACACCATCCGCGTCGACCACAATAGCGTTTTCAACGCTGCCGCCGAGTGCGAGGTTGTGCTTGCGCAGGTACTCGATATCACTCATGAAACCAAAGGTACGGGCGCGGCTGACTTCTTTTACAAACGAAGTGCTGGAAAAATCCACGCTTGCACTTTGTGTGCGGTCACGGAAAACCGGGTGATCGAAATCGATCTCGAAGCTCACTTTGAAACCTTCGAAAGGGACGAAAGTGGCGCGCTTGTCGCCGTCTTCCACTGTCACTTCCCGCAGGATCCGGATGAACTTCTTGGCGGCGTCCTGTTCTTCCAGGCCGGCCGATTGGATCAGGAATACGAAAGGTCCAGCGCTACCATCCATGATCGGCACTTCAGACGCGGAGAGCTCGACGTAGGCGTTATCGATGCCCAGGCCAGCCATGGCCGAGAGCAAGTGCTCCACCGTATCCACTTTGGTGTCACCACTGACCAATGTGGTCGACATCGTGGTTTCACCAACGTTTTCCGCGCGGGCAGGAATCTGCACCACAGGGTCGAGATCGGCACGAACAAACACAATGCCGGTGTCGATAGGTGCGGGCTTGAGGGTCAGGTATACCTTCTCCCCGGAGTGCAGGCCTACACCTGTAGCACGGATAATATTTTTCAGTGTGCGTTGTTTAATCATGGCTTGGGCCGCTTCAGCGCAAATTGCGAACTGGTATCAACAAAGGCTGGCGATGATAGCAGACCAGACCTTTGCTGAACACCAATCACCTTCATCGCCCTGATACATTCCATCAATCAGCCTGACGACGCAGGAATGCCGGGATGTCCAGGTAGTCCAGATCATCTTGCGGATTCATCTTCGCGGCAGTCGCAGCACCGGCCTGAGCCTGGTTGCGCATGACGGTCGGACGGTCCAGGTCACGGTAGTTCACAGCAGGCGCTTCCTGACGGGAAGGCGCTTGTTGCTGCGGCTGCGATGCCACGGACGTATGCATGGTGTTGTCGATAACCTTCACAGGCTTCTCGATTTTCGCGCCCAAACCAGTGGCTACTACTGTTACGTGCAGCTCATCGCGCATGTCCGGATCGATAACGGTACCGACCTTGACCATCGCGTGCTCGGAAGCGAAAGCTTCGATGATGCTACCCACGTCGGAGTACTCACCCAGAGACAGGTCAGGACCGGCGGTGATATTCACCAAAATGCCGCGTGCACCTTGCAGGTTCACGTCTTCCAGCAGTGGGTTGCGAATGGCCGCTTCGGTGGCCTCACGTGCACGGTTCGGACCGCTGGCGCAGCCAGTGCCCATCATTGCCATGCCCATTTCGCTCATCACGGTCCGTACGTCGGCAAAGTCGACGTTGATCATGCCCGGACGCTTGATGATGTCGGAGATACCGCGAACGGCACCGGCCAGTACATCGTCGGCCTTGGCGAATGCGGACAGCAGGCTAGCGTCCTTGCCAAGGATGGTCAGCAGCTTCTCGTTGGGAATGGTGATCAACGAGTCGACGCTTTCCGACAGCAGACGGATGCCTTCGTCTGCGATCTGCATACGCTTGCGGCCTTCGAACGGGAACGGACGGGTCACCACCGCAACGGTGAGAATCCCCATTTCCTTGGCCACTTCAGCAATGATCGGCGCAGCACCGGTACCGGTACCACCGCCCATGCCAGTGGTGATGAACACCATATTGGTGCCCTGCAGGACTTCGGCAATGCGCTCACGATCTTCGAGAGCGGCCTGACGACCTACTTCAGGGTTGGCGCCAGCGCCGAGACCTTTGGTCACGCCGGTGCCCAGTTGCAGGATGGTCCGCGCGCCGATGCTTTTCAGCGCTTGGGCATCAGTGTTGGCGCAGATGAATTCAACGCCTTCAATGTTGCTCTTGACCATGTGGTTGACAGCGTTGCCGCCGCCTCCGCCAACACCGATAACTTTAATAACCGGGCTTGCGGGGATGTTGTCTACGAGTTCGAACATTTTCCCTCTCCTTACATTCTCTAGTTTTTTCGCCTACTGCTTTTTGCTGCGGTCTTGCGGTGCTGCGGTAAATCTTTAGAAGTTGCCTTGTACCCAGCTCTTGATGCGATCGAGCAAGGCGGCTTTCGGTTCTTCATTGCTGTAGCTGTCGCGGCTGCTGATGCCCGAGAACGAAATCCCGTCGGACTGCTTCTGCAGGCCGTACATCAGCAGGCCAACGCCGGTGGAATAAATCGGGTTACGGACCACATCGTCCAGGCCCTTGACGCCATGCGGCACGCCCAGGCGGACCGGCATGTGAAAGATTTCTTCGGCCAATTCGACTGCGCCTTCCATCTTCGACGTACCACCGGTCAGCACGATGCCGGCCGGGATCAGGTCTTCGTAGCCACTGCGACGCAGTTCGGCCTGGATCAGGGTGAACAGTTCGTCGTAACGCGGCTCGACCACTTCGGCCAGAGCCTGACGGGACAGCTCGCGCGGCGGACGGTCGCCGACGCTTGGGACCTTGATGGTTTCACCGGCACCGGCCAGTTTGGCCAGGGCGCAGGCGTAGCGAATCTTGATTTCTTCGGCGTACTGGGTCGGGGTGCGCAACGCCATGGCGATGTCGTTGGTCACCTGATCGCCCGCAATCGGGATGACCGCGGTGTGACGGATCGCGCCTTCGGTGAAGATTGCGATGTCGGTGGTGCCGCCACCGATGTCCACCAGGCACACGCCCAGCTCTTTCTCGTCGTCGGTCAGGACCGAGTAGGCCGAAGCCAGTTGCTCGAGAATGATGTCGTCGATTTCCAGGCCGCATCGACGCACGCATTTTTCAATGTTCTGTGCGGCGTTGACGGCGCAGGTAACCACGTGAACCTTGGCTTCCAGACGTACGCCCGACATGCCCAGAGGCTCACGAACACCTTCCTGGTTATCGATCACGTAATCCTGCGGCAGGGTGTGCAGCACGCGCTGGTCAGCCGGGATTGCCACGGCCTGGGCGGCGTCGAGAACTCGCTCGAGGTCGGCGGAGCTGACTTCGCGATCACGAATCGCCACGATGCCGTGAGAGTTCAGGCTGCGGATATGATTGCCAGCCACGCCGACGAACGCCGAGTGAATGCGGCAACCAGCCATCAACTGCGCCTCTTCGATCGCGCGCTGGATCGATTGCACGGTGGACTCGATGTTCACCACCACGCCTTTCTTCAGGCCACGGGACGGATGGGTACCGATCCCGACGATTTCCAGCGTGCCGTCGTCCGAGACCTCGCCGACCAGCGCCACCACCTTGGAGGTGCCGATATCGAGACCGACGATCATTTTGCCGCTTTGCACGTTTGCCATGGTCCTGCCTCTTCTTAATTCTTCGCGACAGCGGGTTGGGCTGCCGTGGGCGCTACAGGTTCCCGCCAGCCAACAGCGAGGCCGTTGGCGTAGCGCAGATCGATGCGCGCAATGTTCGTAATCTGTTCTTTAAGCGTCTTGTCATAGATGGCAATGAAGCGGCGCATCTTTTCCAGCAGGTTGCCGCGTCCCAGCAACAGTTCGATTCCCGGGCCTGCGCTGCCGGCGCCGGTGGTCAGGAACCAGCTGCCTCGGTCACGCAACTCCAGGCGCGCAATCGAGAAGCCCAACGGCCTGAGCATCTGGCTCAGCACCTGGTATTGCTGCATCACTTGCTGTTGGGCCCGTTGTGGGCCGAACAGCTGTGGCAAGTGTTCGTAGTTCGCCAGCTCTCGCGGGGTGAACGCCTGACCCTGGTTGTTCAACAGCGACTCATCGCCCCAACGGGCTACCGGCAGTTGTTCTTCCAGTCGGATCACCACTTGATCCGGCCACACCCGACGCACTTCGGCGTGGGCAATCCATGGCATCGTTTCAAGCTCGGTGCGCATGCTCTCCAGGTCGATGGTGAAGAAGCTCGACGCCACGTACGGGGCGATCCGCTGCTGCACCGCTTGCTGGCTGATGTAACTCAAGTCGCCCTGCACGTTGATCTTGGTGATCGGCCGGTCGGCGTACGGCAGCAATCGCTGTGCGCCTTCGTAAGTACCGAAACCCAGTGCGACCAACAGCACGGGCCAGAACAGGCTTTTCAGAAAACCAAAATTGGCTTTCGGCAGGCGCGCAGACATCGGCTCTTTGGCCACCATTCGGCTGGCACCCCGCGGTACCGGCTTGCGGCCGGGTGGTGCGGAGGGCTGATGTCTCAGCTGTGCGCCTTGCATGGTCTTAACCTCGCGGCTCGATACTTGCGGCCAGAATCGCCAGAACCAGTTGCTGGAAATCCAGACCGGCAGCACGAGCCGCCATCGGCACCAGACTGTGATCGGTCATGCCCGGTGCGGTATTGACTTCCAGGAACCAGAACTGCCCGTCGGCATCCTGCATCACGTCAGCCCTGCCCCAACCGGCGATACCCAGCGCCTCACAGGCTTTCGCCGTGAGGTCCATCAGTTCTTTTTCTTTGCTGCTGTCCAGGCCACACGGAATCCGGTACTGAGTATCGGAAGCCACGTACTTGGCGTCGTAGTCGTAGAAGCTGTGCGTCGTGCCCAGGGCAATCGGTGGCAACACCTGGTCACGCAGGGTGGCGATGGTGAACTCCGGACCTTGAATCCATTGCTCGACCAACACTTGCGAATCGTAGGTACTGGCCGCTTTCCACGCGTCGATCAACTCCGACGCGGAGGTCACTTTGGCCATCCCGATACTTGAACCTTCATGGGCCGGTTTGACGATCAAAGGGAAGCCCAGTTCCGTCGCCGCCGAAATACAATCGGCCTCAGAACTCAGTACGGCATGGCGTGGCGTCGGAATACCGAGGCTGTGCCAGATCTGTTTGGTCCGCAGTTTGTCCATGGCCAGTGCCGAGGCCAGAATGCCGCTGCCGGTGTACGGAATACCCAGGCATTCCAGCAGGCCCTGCATGCTGCCGTCTTCACCGCCACGACCGTGGAGAATGATGAAGGCGCGATCGATTTTTTCGTTCAGCAGACGCTGCAAAAGATCATCGCCCACGTCGAGACCAAACGCGTCCACACCGGCGCTTAGCAGCGCGTCGAGAACCGCGTTGCCCGACTTGAGAGAAACCTCACGCTCGGCACTCTTGCCGCCGAAGAGCACGGCGACGCGGCCGAAATCTTTCGGCGCAATAGTGGAGACGAGGTTGGCGTAAGCAGCAGTCATTTCAACTTCCCCACACTCGGCGCAGCAACGGCGCCTGCGAACAACGGACTTTTCAACAGTTTCGGTGCAAGACCACCGATGTCACCGGCGCCCTGGCACAGCAGGATGTCGCCAGCACGCAGCAGCGGCTTGACGATCGGCGCGAGGTCGACACCTCGCTCGATGTAGATCGGGTCGAGCTGACCGCGCTGACGAATGCTGTTGCACAACTTGCGGCTGTCGGCGCCCGGGATCGGTTCTTCACCGGCCGGGTAGACTTCCATCAGCAGCAGGACGTTGGCGTCGGCCAATACATTGACGAAATCGTCGTACAGGTCGCGAGTCCGGCTGTAACGGTGCGGCTGGTAGACCATCACCAGACGGCGCTCCGGCCAGCCACCGCGCACGGCTTTGATGACCGCGGCGACTTCGGTCGGGTGGTGACCGTAGTCGTCGACCAGCATCACGCTGCCACCCTCTACCGGCAGCTCGCCGTAGACCTGGAAGCGTCGGCCGACACCCTGGAACCCGGACAGGCCCTGGACGATGGCTTCATCGCTGACGCCTTCATCGGTGGCGATGCAGATGGTTGCCAGTGCGTTCAACACGTTGTGGTTGCCCGGCATGTTCACCGAGACATCCAGCGGATCGCGATCAGGACGCAGCACGGTGAAGAAGGTCTGCATGCCCTGTTGACGCACATTGATCGCGCGCACGTCGCAGTCGTCGCCGAAGCCATAAGTGACGGTCGGACGTTTCACTAGCGGCAGGATTTCACGCACCACCGGATCGTCCAGGCACACCACCGCCAGACCGTAGAACGGCAGGTTGTGGAGGAACTCGACGAAGGTTTTCTTCAGTTTGTTGAAGTCACCGTCGTAGGTCGCCATGTGGTCGGCGTCGATGTTGGTGACCACAGCCACCAGCGGCTGCAAGTGCAGGAAGCTGGCGTCGCTTTCGTCAGCTTCAGCGATCAGGTAACGGCTGGTGCCAAGCTGGGCATTGGTGCCCGCGGCATTCAGACGGCCACCGATCACGAATGTCGGGTCCAGGCCACCGGCGGCAAACACCGAAGCGATCAGGCTGGTGGTGGTGGTTTTGCCATGGGTACCGGCGACGGCGATGCCGTGGCGGTAACGCATCAGCTCAGCCAGCATTTCAGCGCGAGGCACCACCGGAATGCGGCGTTCCAGGGCAGTGGCGACTTCCGGGTTGGACGTGTTCACGGCACTGGAGGTGACCAATACGTCAGCGTTCGCAGCGTTCTCGGCACGGTGACCGATGTAAATGTGGGCGCCGAAGGACTCGAGACGCTCGGTCACCGGCGAAGCTTTCAGGTCGGAACCGGACACTTCATAGCCCAGGTTCAACAACACTTCGGCAATGCCGCACATGCCCACGCCGCCGATGCCGACGAAGTGGATGCGACGGATGCGGCGCATTTCCGGTTGCGGCATGGCTTTCTGATTCTCAACCATGGGCCACCTCCAGGCAGGTATCGACCACGTTACGGGTTGCATCGGGTTTGGCCAGGCGGCGTGCCGCGGTGGCCATGTCGGTGAGTCGTTGTGGTTGCATCAGGACCTCTGTCAGGCGTGCGGCAAGATCCGCTGCGCCAGTCGTTCTTTGCGGCATCAGGAAGGCAGCGCCTTCACGGGCCAAATAATCGGCGTTGCGGGTCTGGTGATCGTCGATCGCGTGGGGCAAAGGCACCAGCATCGAGGGCAGACCGGCGGCGGCCAGTTCACTGATGGTCAACGCGCCTGCGCGGCACACCACCAGGTCGGCCCAGCCATAGGCTTGGGCCATGTCTTTGATGAAAGGCTGCACTTGCGCCTCGACGCCAGCCGCGCGATAGCGCTCTGCAGTCACTTCATCGTGGTTTTTGCCAGCCTGATGAAACACTTCCGGGCGCAGGTCGGGGGCGACTTGCGACAGGGCTTCAGGCAGCAACTTGTTCAACGGTTCTGCGCCCAGGCTTCCGCCCAGGATCAGCAAACGCGCCTTGCGACCGGCCAGAGCCTGTCGCGGTGTTTCGAGGAACAGCTCGGTGCGCACCGGGTTACCGGTGGTCCGACGGCTGCCCGACAGGGTAAAGGTGTCGGGGAACGCTTCACAGACTCGGGCGGCCAACGGCACCAGCAACCGATTGGCGGTACCGGCGACGGCGTTCTGTTCATGAACGATCACCGGCACGCCGGCCAGTTTGGCTGCAACGCCACCAGGACCGGTCACATAACCACCGAAGCCGACGACACACACCGGCCGCAGCTGGCGAATGATCGCCCGTGCCTGCCAGATCGACTTGAGCAACATGAACGGCGCCTTGAGCAGGGACAATTTGCCCTTGCCACGCAATCCGCTGGCATTGATCCGATGCAGTTCGATGCCGGCCACCGGGACCAGATCGTTCTCGATGCCACGCGGTGTCCCGAGCCAATGCACGGTGTAACCACGGGCCTGGAATTCGCGGGCACACGCCAGCGCCGGAAACACGTGGCCACCGGTGCCGCCCGCCATGATCAATACGTTAGCGCCCATGGGTCGGCTCCTCGGCGAAGTCGCTCTCATGGAACTCCATCTCTTCGCTGCCCAAGTGGGTTCGACTTTCCCATTCAATGCGCAGCAACAAACCGAGACAGGCACAGCAGATCACCAACGAACTGCCGCCATAACTGAGGAACGGCAGGGTCAGACCTTTGGTTGGCAACAAACCGACGTTCACCCCGATGTTGATCAGGAACTGACCAATCCACAGGAACGACAAGCCGTACGCGATGTAGGCGGCGAAAAACTGCTTGGCCTTCTCGGCCCAATAACCGATGTACATGCCACGAATACAGACAAAGACGAACAGCGCTACCGTGCACAAAGAACCCACGGCACCCAGTTCTTCAGCCAGGACCGAGAACACGAAGTCGGTGTGGGCTTCGGGCAGGTAGAACTGTTTCTGCACGCTGTTGCCCAGGCCAACGCCCAGCCATTCGCCGCGACCAAAAGCGATCAACGCTTGAGACAACTGATAGCCGGCACCGAACTGGTCGGCCCACGGGTCCGCAAAGTTGGTCAGGCGCGCCATTCGATACGGCTGCACTTGAATCAACAACACCACCGCCGCGACCGCCAGGACAACCATCAGGGAAAAACGGAACAGCCCGACCCCGCCGAGGAACAGCATCGCAGCTGCAGCCCCCATCATCACGACGGTGGCACCGAAGTCCGGCTCCATCAGCAACAGACCCGCCATTGGCAGCAGAACGATGAACGGCTTGAAGAAGCCCATCCAGCTTTCACGCACTTCTTTCTGACGACGCACCAGGTAACCGGCGAGGTAGATCACCACGAACACCTTGGCGATCTCGGAAGGCTGAACGTTGAAGAAACTGAAGCCGATCCAGCGCATCGAACCGTTCACTTCACGGCCGATCCCCGGGATGATCACCATCACCAGCAAACCGAACGCACCAATCAGCATCAGCCAGCCCAGGCGTTGCCAGGTGGCGATCGGAATCATCATGGTGACGACGCAGGCACCCAGGCCCAGCACGATGTAGATAAGGTGGCGAATCATGTAATACAGGGCGCTGCCCGATTGCACAGCCGCCACTTCGGTCGAGGCCGATGCAATCATGACCAGCCCGAGACCGATCAATGCCAGGCAGCCGGCGAGCATCGGGAAGTCGAGGTCGATGCCGCGCCCGGTGATGATCGGCGACGGGTACGGCTTGATGATGTTTCTCAGGCTCATACCAGATCCTCCACAGCGCGGACGAACTGGTGACCACGGTCTTCGTAATTCTTGAACATGTCGAAACTGGCGCAGGCCGGGGACAGCAGCACGGCATCGCCCTTTTCTGCGATGGCGCGGCATTGTTCGACCGCTTCGATCAGCGAGTTCACGCGAATCAGCGGCACGGCATCGCCAATGGCCTGAGCGATCAGCTCGGCGTCGCGGCCCATCAGCACCACGGCGCGGCAGTTGGCCGCCACCGGATCACGCAGGTCCTTGAACTCGGCACCTTTGCCGTCGCCACCGGCGATCAGCACGAGCTTGCCGTCGATGTCCGCGCCCAGGCCTTCGATGGCAGCCAGTGCGGCGCCGACGTTGGTGGCTTTGGAATCGTTGTAGTAGCTCACACCATTCAGGTCACGGACCCACTGGCAGCGATGCTCAAGCCCGGCGAAGGTGCGCAGGCTCGACAGCATGGCATCAAATGGCAGGCCGACAGCGTGGCCCAGGGCCAATGCCGCCAAGGCATTGGACTGGTTGTGGGCGCCGCGAATTTTCAACTCGCGCACCGGCATCAGGTTCTGGAATTCGAAGGCCAGGTACTTCTCGCCGTCTTCTTCACGGATACCGAATGCCTTGAAATCAGGTTTGCTCAAACCGAAGGTCCAGCATGGCTGACCCTCGCCAATCAGCGGACGGCTGAGGGCATCCTGACGGTTGACCACAAACTGCTTGGCACCCCGGAAGATCCGGTGCTTGGCCAGGTGATAAGCCGGCAGACCGCTGTAGCGGTCCATGTGGTCTTCGCTGACGTTGAGCACGGTCGCCACTTCGGCGTTGAGTTGATCGGTGGTTTCGAGCTGGAAGCTCGACAGTTCCATCACGTACAGCTCGACGTCGTCGCTGAGCAAATCCAGCGCCGGCGTACCGAGGTTGCCACCGACAGCGACACGCTTGCCGGCCGCTGCAGCCATCTCGCCCACCAGCGTGGTGACGGTGCTTTTCGCATTGGAACCGCTGATGGCAACGATCGGCGCCTTCGCGTTACGCGCGAACAGCTCGATGTCACCGGACAATTTCACGCCACGGGCGGCGGCAGCCTGCAGGGCCGGGGTCGCCAACGCCAGGCCGGGGCTCACGTAGAGCTCGTCGGCGCGGCACAGGAATTCGACGTCCAGCTCGCCACAACGCACTTCCACGTGCGGATAGTCACGCTTGAGCGTGGCCAGTTCCGGTGGATTTTCCCGCGTATCGGCAACAGCAAACGACGTGCCCCGGTTCGCCAGGAAGCGAACCAGGGACATGCCGCTCTTGCCGAGGCCGACAACGATGCGGAAGTGGTCAGAAGCGATCAGAGACACTCGTTCTACCTCAGCTTCAGGGTGGCAAGGCCAACCAGCACGAGAATCACGGTGATGATCCAGAAACGGACGATCACGCGTGGCTCGGGCCAGCCCTTGAGTTCAAAGTGGTGGTGAATCGGTGCCATGCGGAACACACGGCGACCGGTGAGCTTAAAGGAGGCAACCTGAATGACGACTGACAGGGTCTCCATCACGAACACGCCGCCCATGATGAACAGGACGATTTCCTGACGGACAATCACCGCGATGGTGCCCAGTGCCGCGCCCAGCGCCAGTGCGCCGACGTCGCCCATGAACACCTGAGCCGGATACGTGTTGAACCAGAGAAACCCGAGGCCCGCGCCGATCAAGGCGCCGCAGAACACAATCAACTCGCCTGCGCCCGGCACATACGGAATCAGCAGGTATTCAGCGAATTTCACGTTACCCGACAGGTAGCAGAAAATGCCCAACCCGCCGCCGACCATTACGGTGGGCATGATCGCCAGACCGTCGAGGCCGTCAGTCAGGTTGACCGCGTTGCTCGAGCCGACGATCACGAAGTAAGTCAGGACGATGAAACCTGCACCCAGCGCAATGCTGTGGTCCTTGAGCATCGGCAGGATCAGGGTGGTTTCCACCGGCGTCGCTGCGGTCTTATAAAGGAAGATCGCTGCACCGAGGCCGAACACCGATTGCCAGAAGTATTTCCAGCGACTCGGCAAGCCACGAGAGTTCTTCTCGATCACTTTGCGGTAATCGTCGACCCAGCCGATCGCGCCGAACAGCAAAGTCACCAGCAGCACGGTCCACACGTAACGGTTGGTCAGGTCAGCCCAAAGCAAAGTGCTGACGCCGATGGACGACAGAATCAGCGCGCCGCCCATGGTCGGGGTGCCGGACTTGGACAGGTGCGATTGTGGACCGTCGTTGCGAACGGATTGACCGATCTGACGGTTCTGTAAAGTGCGGATCATCCACGGGCCATAGCACAGCGACAAAACCAACGCGGTCAGCACACCGAGAATCCCGCGCAGGGTCAGGTACTGAAAGACCGCGAAGCCTTTGTAGAACTGTTGCAGATACTCCGCTAGCAGCAGCAGCATTAATGTTTCTCCAGGCTGGTCCCGCACAAAGCGGCGACGATGTTTTCCATCGCAGCGCTGCGTGAGCCCTTGATCAAAATGGTGGTGTTTGTGTCTTGCTCGGCGCCCAGGGCCTTGATCAGTTCAGCCTGAGTGCTGAAGTGAAAGGCCTGTGGACCGAAAGCGTTTACGGCGTGAGCCATCATTGGCCCGACAGCGTAAAGCGCGGAAACCTTGCCGCGGGCGTACTCGCCCACATCGCGGTGCCCCTGCTCCGCCCAATCGCCCAACTCGCCGATATCCCCGAGCACCAGAACGGTGCGGCCGGAAAAGCCGGCGAGTATATCAACGGCGGCGCACATGGAGGTGGGGTTCGCGTTGTACGTGTCATCGATCACGCGCATGCCATTGCTGGCCAGTTGTGCGACGGTGCGGCCCTTGACCGGTTGCACCGCGCCCAGACCGGTGGCGATGCCGAACAGCGACACGCCCAGCGCATGGGCGGCGGCGGCGGCGGCCATGGCATTGGCAACGTTATGGGTGCCGAGCAGGTTCAGTTGAACGCGCTCCACACCTTCAGGACTGTGCAGGTTGAACGCCGGGCAACCGCGAGCGTCACGGTCCAGATCGCTGGCGTAGAAATCGGCACTGACATTGCTCAAGGCGAAGGTCAGCACTTTGCGACCGGCAGCGCGGGTCTTCCAGATGTCGAACGCCTTGTCGTCAAGATTGAGAACGGCGACGCCATCGGCATCCAGCCCTTCAATAATCTCGCCCTTGGCTTCAACGATTTTTTCCGGCCCGCCGAACTCGCCGACGTGGGCGGTCCCGGCGTTGTTGAGCACGGCCACATGAGGCTTGGTCATGTCGACGGTGTAGGCAATTTCGCCGAGACGCGAAGCACCCAGTTCGATCACCGCGGCGGTATGTTCCGGTGCGAGCTCGAGCAGGGTCAGCGGAACGCCGAGGTCATTGTTCAGGTTGCCACGGGTCGCCAACACCGGACCGCGCGTGCGCAGGATGCTGGCGAGCATTTCCTTGACCGTGGTCTTGCCGCTGGAACCGGTGATGGCCGCAACGGGATGGGTGTAAGCCGCACGGTTCAACGCGCCGAGTTGCCCCAGCGCCTGACGAGTATCTTTCACCAGCAACTGCGGCAGTGTGCTGTCGGCGACTTCGCGCTCGACCAACGCCGCTACGGCGCCTTTTGCCGCTACGTCATTGAGATAGTCGTGACCATCGAAACGCGGGCCGGTCAGGGCGATAAAGAGTTGGCCTGGTTTGATCGCGCGGCTGTCGATGCTGACGCCGTCGAAGCTGGCATCGGCAGTGACCAAGCGGGCATTCAGCGCGCCGGTCAGTTCGCTCAGTTTCAGGGCTTTAAGCATGGGCCACCTCCCACGCGGTCAAGGCGTGATCGGCCTCGACCAGATCGGAGAAGGCGTGACGCTGGCCGTTGATTTCCTGATAGTCCTCGTGACCTTTACCGGCCAGGACAATCACGTCATCCGCCGAAGCGCTGGCGATCAATTGGGCAATCGCCTGGCCACGGCCAGCGACGAAGGTGACTTTATCCACAGCGGTAAAACCGGCGCGGATGTCGTCGAAGATCACTGCCGGGTCTTCGGTGCGCGGGTTGTCATCGGTCACCAGCACGCCGTCAGCCAGACGCTCGACCACCTCAGCCATGAGCGGACGCTTGCCGCGATCGCGATCACCACCGCAACCGAACAGGCACAGCAAACGGCCTTTGGCGTGAGGACGCAGGGCCATCAAGACTTTTTCCAGCGCATCCGGTGTGTGGGCGTAATCGACCACCACCAGCGGCTGAGTACCGCCGCCGAGTCGCTGCATGCGTCCGGCCGGACCTTCGAGTTTCGGCAAGACCTTGAGAATTTCGTCCAGCGCGTAGTCCAGACCGAGCAAGGCGCCGACTGCGGCCAGCACGTTGCTCAGGTTGAAACGACCGAGCAAGGTGCTGCGCAAGTGATGCTCACCCTGCGGCGTGACTAATGTGGCGCGCACGCCTTCGTCATCGAACTGCGCTTCACGGCAAAACAGGTAGGCGCTGGCGTCTTCGAGGCTGTAGGTAATCAGGCGCGATTCACGTTTGTCCGCAGCCAGTTGGCGGCCGAAATCATCGTCGAGGTTGACCACCCGGCACTTCAAATCATTCCAGGCAAACAGCTTGGCCTTGGCTTCACCGTAGGCTTGCATGGTGCCGTGGTAATCCAGGTGATCGCGGGACAGGTTGGTCATCACCGCCACATCGAACGCCAGTGCGGTCACGCGGCCCTGATCCAGACCGTGGGAAGAAACTTCCATGGCGACGGCTTTGGCGCCCGCCTTTTTCAGGTCGGCGAGGGTTGCTTGCACGGCGATCGGGTTCGGCGTGGTGTGCAAGCCGCTTTCGAGCGCGCCGTAAAAACCGGTGCCCAACGTGCCGACGATGCCGCAGTGCTGGCCGAGCAAATCCAAGGCTTGCGCAACCAACTGCGTCACGCTGGTTTTGCCGTTGGTGCCGGTCACGCCGATCAGGTTCAGGTGACGACTAGGGTCACCGTAAAAACGCCCGGCGATGTCCGACAGCTGCGCCGCCAGGCCTTTGACTGGAATCAGCGGAACATCGGTAATCGGCAATACGGTGGCGCCTTCGACTTCATACGCCACGGCGGCAGCACCGCGCTGCAAGGCGTCGGCAATGTGCGCGCGGCCGTCGAACTTGCCGCCAGGGACGGCGAGAAACAGATCGCCAGCCCGCACGTTGCGGCTGTCCAGGGTCAGTTCGCGGATCAACAGATCGCGGCCGGCGTGGGCGAAAATCTTGTTCAGACTCAGAGACATCAGCCGCGCCCTCCATTGGCTTTCAGCGGAACGACCGGTGCTGCGTTCGCTTGTTGAGTAGGTGGCAGGTTGTCCGGGGTGATGTTCATCAGGCGCAAGGTCCCGGACATCACTTTGCTGAACACCGGGGCCGAAACCAGACCGCCGAAGTAACCGGCTTTGGTCGGCTCATCGATCACCACCACGATTGCGTAGCGCGGATCGTTCATCGGGCCGAAGCCGGCGAACAGCGAGCGGTAGGAATTCTCGGCGTAGCCTTTGGCGCCCACCGACGTCTTGCGCGCCGTACCCGACTTGCCTGCCACGTGATACGCCGGCACCTGCGCGCGGAATACACCGCGTGGGGCTTCGATCACTTGTGTGAGCATGCCTTGCATGGTTTTCGCGACCGCTTCCGGCAATACCTGTGTGGTTTGCGCTGGCTTGTCGGTTTTGATCAAGGTCAGCGGCGCGAGGCGACCGTTGTTGGCCAGGGCCGAGAAGGCGTGGACCAACTGGATCGCAGTCACGGAAATACCGTAGCCGTAGGACAGCGTTGCGGTTTCAGCCTTGCGCCATTCGCGGTAGTTCGGCAGGTTGCCGACGCGCTCGCCCGGGAAGCCCAGGCCGGTGTCCTGGCCGAGGCCGACTTTCTGTGCCAGACGGAAAATCGTTTCGCCGCCGATATCGAAAGCGACCTTACTCATGCCGACGTTACTGGAGTTGATCAGAATGCCGGTCAGGTCGAGCACCGGCCCCTCAGACTTGGAGACGTCCTTGATCGTGTATTTACCAATCTGCAAGGTGCCCGGGTACACCTCGACGGTATCGCTCGGCTTCCAGCGCCCGGTTTCAATCGCAGCGCTCATCGAGATCGCTTTCATCGTCGAGCCAGGCTCGAACACGTCGATCATCGCGCGGTTACGCATCATCGCCGGTTGCAGGTTGCGACGGTTGTTCGGGTTGTAGGTCGGCTGGTTGACCATGGCGAGGATCTCGCCGCTCTTCACGTCCATGATCACCAGGCTGCCGGCCTTGGCGCCGTTCTCGATGATCGCGTTACGCAGTTCACGGTTGGCCAGGTATTGCAGACGCAGGTCAATGGACAACGCCAAGGGCTTCCCGGCCTTGGCGTTTTTGGTGACCTGAACATCCTTGATAAGTCGGCCACGCCGATCCTTGATCACCTGTCGCTTGCCGGGGACCCCGGCCAGCCATTCGTCGTAGGCCAGCTCGACGCCTTCACGACCGTGGTCATCGATGTCGGTAAAACCGACCATATGGGCAGTGACTTCACCGGCCGGGTAGAAACGCCGAAATTCTTCGATGCCATAAACGCCCGGCACTTTCAGATCGAGCACGGACTGGCCCTGCTCGGGGGTCAGCCCACGCACCAGGTAGATGAATTCTTTATTGGCTTGAGCCTCGAGACGTTCGGCCAGGGCTTTCGGGTCCTGCCCCAAGGCAGCCGCCAGTGCAGGCCACTTCTCTTTCGCCGTTTGCATTTCCTTGGCATTGGCCCAAAGGGTGGTGACTGGGGTACTCACGGCCAAAGGCTCGCCGTTACGGTCGGTGATCAGACCACGGTGAGCCGGAATCGGGATATGACGAACGCTGCGCGCATCGCCCTGACCTTTAAGAAAGGCACGGTCGACGACTTGCAGGTCGATGATGCGCCAGCAAATAGCCACGACCATGACGCCGAGCAAACCCAGCACCAGGCGGAACCGCCATGGAAAGAGTGCGCCCTCGAGTTTCATCATGGCGCCACCATCTGCACTTCAGCTGCGCCAGGAATGCGCATCTTCAGTTGCTCGGTCGCCAGGACTTCGATACGGCTGTGGGCGGTCCAGGTGCTCTGTTCGAGAATCAAACGGCCCCACTCCGCTTGCGCCTTGTCGCGCACGCTCAACTCGTTGTACAGGGAGTTCAGCAGTTGACGGTTCCAATGGGCGCTGTAGGAAACGCCGATGGCCGACACGAGCACGCCAATAAACAGCAGAAACATGAAAAAGCTTCCGCCGGGAAGTGGCTTGGCGAAAAGCTTGCTCACCGCAGCTTCTCCGCGACGCGCATGACGGCGCTACGGGAACGTGGGTTGGCTTTTAGTTCGGCCTCGGAGGCGGACTGTGCTTTGCCATGGATTTTGATTATTGGTTCGAAGGCGACGTGACGTACCGGCAGGTTGCGCGGCAAGTTGTCGGCTTCGCCTTTCACCAGTTTGCGCATGAACAGTTTGACGATGCGGTCTTCCAGCGAGTGGAAACTGATGACCACCAGGCGGCCACCGACTTCCAGGCATTCCAGTGCGGCTTCGAGGCCGGCTTCCAGATCACCCAGTTCGTTGTTGACGTGAATTCGCAAGCCCTGGAACGCACGGGTCGCCGGGTTTTTGCCCTTTTCCCATGCAGGGTTGGCGACTTTCAGGACTTCAGCCAGATCGGCAGTGCGTTCGAACGGTTTGATCTCGCGACGCTCGGCCACGGCACGGGCCATCCGGCCGGAGAAACGTTCTTCGCCGTATTGCTTGAACACCCGGGCGATTTCTTCCACCGGGGCGGTGTTGACGAATTCGGCAGCACTGATCCCGCGAGACGGGTCCATGCGCATGTCCAGCGGGCCATCATTGAGGAAACTGAAGCCGCGTTCAGGGTCGTCGAGCTGCGGCGAAGACACGCCCAAGTCGAGCAAAACGCCGCTGACCTTGCCGGCCAGACCACGTTCGGCGACTTCCGAACCGAGCTCGGCAAAGCTGCGCTGTACAACGACAAAGCGGCCGTCTTCGGCCGCTAGCGTTTGCCCGGTGGCAATCGCTTGAGGATCTTTATCGAATCCGAGCACCCGACCATCCGGGCCTAGCTGGCTCAAGATCAACCGACTGTGCCCGCCGCGCCCGAACGTACCGTCCAGATAGCAGCCATCAGGACGTACGGCGAGAGCCTCTACGGCTTCGTCAAGCAGTACGGTGATGTGGTTAAAGCCGCTATCAATAGTCACAGGATCAAATCACGCAGTTCATCAGGCATCGCGCCCGGTTGTTGAATAGCAGCCAGGTCAGCGGCAGAAACCGCATCCCAGGCATCCTCGTCCCATAATTGGAACTTGTTCAGTTGGCCTACCAACATCGCGCGCTTATCCAACTTGGCATATTCACGAAGACGCGGCGGAACCAGAAAACGACCACTGCCATCGAGCTCGAGGTCGACGGCATTACCAATCAGTAAACGTTGCAGGCGGCGGTTCTCTTCGCGAAGCGAAGGCAGTGCGCGCAGTTTGGTTTCAATAATTTCCCACTCATCGAGGGGGTAAACACACAAACATGGATCAACGGCATCAATTGTGACGATTAACTGACCGGAACTACGCGAAACGAGCTCGTCACGGTACCGGCTCGGCATAGCGAGACGGCCCTTTGCGTCGAGACTGATAGCGTTAGCTCCGCGAAACACGTCAGCGTTTCTCCAAATATTAGCGTTTTGAGCTCAAAAAACCCACTTCATGCCACTTTCCGCCACTTGCGCACACTATAGGAATGCGGCCACCGCACCGTCAAGGCGCGGATTAAAGGAAAAGCCTTACAGAACTGAGATTTAGGAGTGCAAAAGGAGGGGTAGCGAGAATCTGACGTGCCGCCCTGCTCAATAACTTGAACCAGCACTGAAGGCTGCGCTCGAAAGTTAAAGTAATTTGTTAAGAGTAAGATTTTTTCGGTATTAGGAAAGGGCTTCTGCTGTTGATTCTGTAAGGAGGGAAATGGCTACTACAGGCGCCCTGCTCAATGATTAAAGCAGGGAAGGGGAAAAAGGTGGAGAGTCGATCTGTAAGCCGGGTTCTGTCTTGAACAGTCATTCGTCTACGATGGCCATCACTGGACATCTTTAGCAACCTACCCGGTCCCAGCGCGGGCCACGCCTTGGGACCCTATTTGGTCTTGCTCCAAGTGGGGTTTACCTAGCCACGAACTGTTGCCAGACGTGCGGTGCGCTCTTACCGCACCTTTTCACCCTTACCGGCGCCGAAGCGCTTAGGCGGTTATTTTCTGTGGCACTTTCCGTAGGCTCACGCCTCCCAGGCATTACCTGGCACTTCGCCCTATGGAGCCCGGACTTTCCTCCCCCCCCTAATTTTCATAGAGGGCAGCGACTGTCCGATCGACTCTCCGCCGCGAAGATTAACGGCAGAGCGTCCGAAGGACAAGCGCTAAACGCCTTGGGCTACGCCTGCACGTCGGTTTTTACTCGCCCTTCTGTTTATCCAGCGCGACCTGATAGAGCACATTCTTGCGCTCGCCGGTAATTTGCGCCGCCAACGCTGCGGCTCGCTTGAGCGGCATTTCTTCAAGCAATAGATTCAGAATGCGCATCGCTTCACTGCTGACGGCGTCCTCGGTCTCGGGGGCAGACCAACCTGCCACCAACACCACGCACTCGCCGCGCTGCTGATTACTGTCTGACTCGACGAACTCGCGCAACTCAGCCAGTGGCAAGCCTTTAAGAGTTTCGAAAGTCTTGGTCAGCTCGCGCGCCAGCAACGCTGGGCGTTCACCACCAAACACCAACTCCATGTCTTGAAGGCACTCAAGGATCCGGTGCGGGGCTTCATAAAAAATCAGCGTGCGCGGTTCTTCCTTTACCAACTCAAGACGGGCGCGCCGACCGACAGCCTTAGCCGGCAGGAAGCCTTCGAAGATGAAACGGTCCGACGGCAACCCCGCCGCCGACAACGCTGCGATCAACGCGCAGGCGCCCGGAACCGGCACCACATTGATACCCGCAGCACGAGCCTGACGCACGAGGTGATAACCAGGATCGGAAATCAACGGCGTGCCGGCATCTGAAATCAGCGCCACATCGTCGCCAGCAAGCAAGCGGGTGATAAAACGGCTACCTTCATCCCGCTCATTGTGTTCATGACAGGCCGCCAGCGGTGTAGGAATGCCGAAATGCTGCATCAATCGCTGGGAGTGACGGGTATCTTCGGCGGCGATCAGGGCGACCTCGCGCAGGATCTTCAGCGCACGCGCACTGATGTCGTCCAGGTTGCCGATGGGCGTCGCCACCACATAAAGCGAGCCAGCAGCGGAATTCAAAGCACCTGGAGCAGTCAAAGCGCACACCTCATGATCGGTAAAAGCCGCCATTGTAGCGCGTCGTGACGTTCGCGATACGCGCAAGCAACCCTCGGTTTTGCAGCCTTTTGTGCAGTGCCGCAACATTTGCACGAGCTAAATTGATCGATTCACACCAGTAACATCGCGCCCCGGCCAGTGCTTGGGTACAATTCCACGCTAATTTGATCGAGTATCAGGAACACTACATGATCGCTTGCCTGCGGCTGTTCACTGCCCTCTGCCTTGCTGCCTTGCTGGCGGCTTGCGCCAGCTCGCCCTCCTCCAGCCTTGGCGAACTTCCACGGACCCCGGATGCCAGTATCGAGCAGTTGCTCGCACAGGCCGCTCAAAGCAAAGACCCGGAAAAAGCCTCCCTGTTGCGCCTGAGCGCGGCGGATCTGGCCTATCGTCAGGGGAACGCCGGCCAGTCCGCGCAAATACTGCAACAAGTCCCAGTCGAAACACTCAAGCCTGGCCAACAGGTTTTCGCCAGTACCCTGGCGGCTGAACTGGCCATGGTTCGCAATCAGCCCAAAGCGGCGCTGACAGCCTTGAGTCATCCGAGCCTGCAACGCCTGAGTGAACTGCCGGTTGAGCAACAGGTTCGCACCGGCACTGTTCATGCCCGCGCCCTTGAAGCCGATGGCCAGACGCTGGCCGCCGCACGGGAGCGTATCTTCATCGCGCCAATGCTTGAAGGTGAAGCCGCGAGCAAAAACCACGAAGCGATTTGGACCCTGATCGCCTCGCTGCCGACCGACCAGTTGCAGCCAAATACCTCCGATGACCTCGGCGGCTGGATGGGCCTGGCACAGGCGGTGAAAACTGCCGGCACCCTGGAACAGCAGCAAGCCGCGATCGACAACTGGCGCGCACAGAATCCAAAGCACCCGGCCGCCATTCAATTGCCGCTGCCACTGACCAAGCTCAAGGAACTGGCCAGCCAGCCCCTGAGCAAAATCGCCCTGCTGCTGCCACAAGACGGCCCGCTGGCGTCGGTCGGAAAAGCACTGCGCGAAGGTTTCATGGCTGCTCACTACCAGGCCCAACAAGCCGGGCAGAAGCCGCCAGCCATCGAGTTCTATGACAGCTCGAAACTGACCTCGATGGACGAGTTCTACCGCAAGGCGCAGGCCGATGGCGTGCAACTGGTCGTCGGTCCGCTGGAAAAACCGCTGGTCAAACAGCTCAGTGCTCGCCCGCAACTGCCGATCACTACCCTGGCGCTGAATTACAGCGAAGGCGAACAAGGTCCGGCCCAACTGTTCCAGTTCGGCCTTGCCGCTGAAGACGAAGCTCGCGAAGTGTCCCGCCGCGCTCGCGCCGATGGCCTGCATCGCGCAGCCATCATGGTGCCGAAAGGCGAATGGGGCGATCGCGTCTTGAGAGCATTCAGCCAGGATTGGCAGGCTAACGGTGGCAGCATCGTCGCCACCGAACGCGTCGACCAACCGGTCCAACTGGCCCAGCAGATTGCCGACATGTTCCAGCTGCGTCAGAGTGAAGGTCGCGCCAAGAGCCTGCAAAGCACCGTTGGCGGACAGGTAGCCGCCCAGCCTTCGCGTCGTCAGGACATCGAGTTCATCTTCCTGGCTGCAACGCCTCAGCAAGCCCAGCAGATCAAGCCGACCCTGAACTTCCAGTACGCCGGCGACGTGCCGGTTTATGCCACCTCCCACGTGTTCAGCGCCAGCGGCGATGTGAACCAGTACAACGACATGAACGGCATTCGCTTCTGCGAAACCCCATGGTTGCTGGAGGCCAACGATCCACTGCGCAAACAAGTGACCGCTCAGTGGCCGCAAGCTGCTGGCAGCCTGGGCCGTCTGTACGCGATGGGTGTTGATGCCTATCGCCTGGCACCACGCCTGGGGCAACTCAAGGCTCTGCCGGACAGCCGCATCGAAGGTCAATCGGGCAGCCTGGGCATGACTCAGAACCAACGTGTGGTCCGCCAGTTGCCGTGGGCACAGTTCGTCAGCGGTCAGGTTCAACGCCTGCCGGACACCCCGCGCTGATGCCCGACAGATCACGCCAGCAAAGCGGTAAAGATGCCGAGCGCCATGCGCTCGAGCATCTTCAACAACAGGGTCTGCGCCTGCTGGCGCAGAACTGGTTGTGTAAACGCGGCGAGCTTGATCTGGTCATGCTTGATGGCGATACAGTAGTATTCGTTGAAGTCCGCTACAGAAAAAACACTCAATGGGGTGGCGCGCTCGGTAGCATCGATGAGCGCAAACGGCAGAAACTGATAGTTGCCGCGCAGTATTTTCTTCAGCGCGAGTCGCGTTGGGCCAATTCCCCTTGCCGTTTCGACGTGGTTGCCATCGACAGCAACCTCGATCAGTTGAACTGGTTGCAGAATGCCTTCGACAGCTGATCGCGTGCGCCCCGAACCGGACACTTTCACCCAACACTTTTGCTCTTTGCTTTGCGGGCTGCACATTCATGTGCCGAGTAGCCGCGCTAATTAAGGTCACACAGATGGACATGCAATCCCGAATTCGCCAGCTTTTTCAGGCCAGTATCGATACCAAGCAAATGGCGATGGACGTACTTGCACCGCACATCGAGCAAGCCAGCCAGGTGATGGTCAACGCCCTGCTCAACGAAGGCAAAATGCTGTCCTGCGGCAACGGCGGCTCTGCCGGTGATGCCCAGCACTTCTCGTCCGAGCTGCTCAACCGTTTCGAGCGCGAACGTCCAAGCCTGCCAGCGATTGCGCTGACCACCGACAGCTCGACGATCACCTCGATCGCCAACGACTACAGCTACAACGAAATCTTCTCCAAACAGATTCGCGCCCTCGGCCAGCCGGGTGACGTATTGCTGGCGATTTCCACCAGCGGCAACTCGGCGAACATTATTCAAGCGATCCAGGCCGCACATGATCGCGAAATGATTGTCGTAGCATTGACCGGTCGCGATGGCGGCGGCATGGCGTCGTTGCTATTGCCCGAGGACGTCGAGATTCGCGTACCGGCCAACGTCACCGCACGTATTCAGGAAGTCCACCTGCTGACGATCCATTGCCTTTGCGATTTGATCGACAGCCAACTGTTCGGGAGTGAAGAATGACCCCTAATCGCCTAGGCCTTCTGGCCTTGACCCTGTGCCTCGGCATCAGCGGCTGCACCTCGGTGGTTAACGCCAGCCGTGAAGCACCGATTGAAGATGACCGCGGCACCCGCACCTTCGGCAGTAAGATCGACGACTCTCTGATCGACACCAAGGTCGGCGTGAACATTGCCAAGGCCGATCCAGCCCTGGATAACGACTCGCACATCGTCGTCACCAGCTTCAATGGCGTCGTGCTGCTTGCCGGGCAAACCCCGCGCGCAGACCTCAAGGCCAAGGCCGAACAGGCTGCTGCGGCTGTTCAGCGCGTGAAGACAGTCCACAACGAACTGCAAGTCCTGCCACCTTCCGGCTTCCTTGCCCGCCAGAACGACACCTGGCTGACCTCCAAGATCAAGACCCAGATGCTCACCGACCCGAACATTCCGGGCTCGCGCATCAAGGTCGTCACCGAGAACGGTATCGTCTACCTGCTGGGCCTGCTGACCAAGCAGGAAGCTACCCAAGCCACCAATTTGGTGCAGGGCGTTTCCGGCGTGCAGAAAATCGTGAAGCTGTTTGAGTACATCGACTGATACTTGCTTACTGGTGGCATCCTTGGATCGCCATCGACCTGTAGGAGCTGCCGAGTGAAACGAGGCTGCGATCTTTTGATCTTTAAAAGCAACATCAAAAGATCGCAGCCTTCGGCAGCTCCTACGTAATAAAAAAGGCGATCCATCCGGATCGCCTTTTTTATTACTTCACCACTTTCAAACTGGGTCGACCGCTGGGACGCGGCGGCTCACTGTCGGGTGGCGGAATATCGTCATCCGGCTCGATCTCTTCCTCGTCTTCCATAGGCGATTCCAGATCGAACACCATGCCCTGACCGTTCTCCCGGGCGTAAATGCCCAGGATCGATGCGATAGGCACGTACAGGGTGTGCGGCACGCCACCGAAGCGCCCTTCGAAGCTGACCGCTTCGTTGTCCATGTGCAGATGACGCACAGCTGCCGGCGATACGTTCAGGACAATCTGTCCGTCACTGGCAAAACCCTGAGGCACCTGCACCGACGGATACTCGGAGTTGACCAGCATGTGCGGGGTGCAATCGTTGTCCACAATCCACTCGTAGAGCGCGCGGACCAGATAAGGTCGACTGGAGTTCATAGCGGCTCCTTAAGCCTTAGCGCATATCGCGTTCGACACCAGACAGACTCGCCTGGAAAGCCTCACGCGCAAACGAGCGCTCCATGTAATCAAGCAGCGGCTTGGCAGGCCGCGGCAGTTCAATACCCAAAATCGGCAATCGCCAGAGTATTGGCAATAGGCAGCAATCCACCAGACTTTGTTCCTCACTGAGGAAAAACGGCTTGTCGGCGAACAACGGCGACACGCCAGTCAGGCTTTCGCGCAGCTCCTTACGAGCCACGACACGGGCTGCTTCCTTGGACCGGGAATCCAGAATCAGATCCACCAGGCCACACCAGTCACGCTGAATACGATGAATCAGCAGACGGCTGTTGGCACGCGCCACTGGATAAACCGGCAGTAGAGGCGGGTGCGGGTAACGCTCATCCAGATATTCCATCACCACGGTCGACTCCCACAACGCCAGGTCACGATCGACCAGGGTGGGCAGACTTCCGTAAGGGTTCACCTCAATCAGTTTAGGCGGCTGGCGACCAGCTTCCACGTAAATGATCTCGGCGCTGACACCCTTCTCTGCAAGTACGATACGCACTCGGTGGGAATAGTGGTCGGCGGGGTCGGAGTAACAGGCCAACCGATTGGTCACGCCCATGGCGGTCCTCCTCGCTTGTTGAAATTATCGGAAACGGAAAAACGCACGCGCCCAGAGGGCGCCTCCCGTAACGCCTGGATCACCAGGCTCGTTACACCTTCAGAGACGCCCTTGGGCGCGCGCGATTGACAGCAATTTTACAGCATTATCAATGGACGTCTTTCCAGTATTCACGTTTGAGCAAGTATGCGAATACGAAGAAGAACGCCAGGTACAGCAACACATAGGTACCGATGCGCTGATGCTGCAGCTTCACCGGGTTGGCCGAGTAGGCCAGGAAGGTCACCAGATTCTTGACCTTCTCGTCGAACTGCTCTTCGTTCAGCGTGCCGGTTTTCGGCAGTATGGTCAGCTGGTCGCAGGCTTCATGCGTCAAAGCCGTGCCGGTCAGCGGATCGTATTGCTTCTTGCCGTCTTCGACGATTTGAACTTGTTTACAGCCTACCACCTGACGACCCTGCAGGCCGACCAGAACGTTAGGCATCCCGACGTTCGGGAATACCTTGTTGTTCACGCCCCAAGGACGCGACGGGTCTTCGTAGAAAGATTTCAGGTAACCGTAGAGCCAGTCAGTGCCACGAACGCGGGCGACCAGGGTCAGGTCGGGCGGCGCCGCACCGAACCAGGTCTTGGCGTCAGCCGGCTGCATGCCGATGCTCATGTGGTCGCCGATCTTGGCGCCGGTGAACATCAGCTTCGAGAGCATCAGGTCGTGCGGAATGCCCAAGTCATCGGCAACACGCTCGTAACGCTGGAACTTGGCGCTGTGACAGCCCATGCAGTAGTTGGCGAATGTACGCGCGCCATCCTGCATGGCAGCCTTGTCGGAAACGTCGATGTTGACCTTTTCGAGCTCAGGACCACCATGTTCGGCCGCGAAGGACAGCACAGGCAAAGCAGCAAGAATCAGTACAGCAAATAGCTTTTTCATCAGCCAGTCACCCTTTCCGGAACCGGTTTGGTCTTCTCGAGCCTGGTGTAGAACGGCATCAGAATGAAGTAGGCGAAGTACAGGAAGGTACATATCTGCGACAGCAACGTCCGCTCAGGGGTTGGGGCCAGTACGCCCAGCACGCCCAGGATCACGAACGAGATGCAGAACACCCAGAGCCAGATCTTGCTCATCCATCCTTTGTAGCGCATCGACTTGACCGGACTACGATCGAGCCATGGCAGGACGAATAGCACAGCGATGGCCGCACCCATGGCGATAACGCCCAGGAGCTTGTCTGGAATCGCCCGCAGAATCGCGTAGAACGGCGTGAAGTACCAAACTGGAGCAATGTGCTCTGGCGTCTTGAAGGCGTTCGCCACTTCAAAGTTCGGCTTCTCGAGGAAATAACCACCCATTTCCGGGAAGAAGAACACGATCGAACAGAAGATGAACAGGAACACCACCACGCCGACGATATCTTTCACGGTGTAGTACGGGTGGAAGGCAATGCCGTCCAGCGGTACGCCGTTTTCGTCTTTGAATTTCTTGATGTCCACGCCGTCCGGGTTGTTCGAACCGACTTCGTGCAGCGCCAGAACGTGCAGCACCACCAGACCGAGGATCACGATCGGCAAGGCAACAACGTGCAGGGCGAAGAAGCGGTTCAGGGTGATACCGGAAATCAGGTAGTCACCACGGATCCACTGAGTCAGGTCGTTGCCGATGACCGGGATCGCACCGAACAGCGAGATGATCACCTGGGCACCCCAGTAGGACATCTGGCCCCACGGCAGCAGGTAACCCATGAAGGCTTCAGCCATCAGCGCCAGATAGATCAGCATGCCGAAGACCCACACCAGCTCACGCGGCTTCTGGTACGAACCGTAGAGCAAGCCACGGAACATGTGCAGATAGACCACGATGAAGAACGCCGAGGCGCCGGTGGAGTGCAGCAGACGCAGGATCGAGCCGTACTCGACGTCGCGCATGATGTATTCGACGGAAGCAAACGCCTCTTCCGCCGACGGGGTGTAGCTCATGGTCAGCCAGACACCGGTAACGATCTGGTTGACCAGAACGAGCAGTGCGAGGGAACCAAAGAAATAGAAGAAGTTGAAGTTCTTCGGGGCGTAGTACTTGCTGAGATGGTCTTCCCACATTTTGGTCGCGGGAAAGCGCGCATCAACCCAATCCATGAACTTGCTCATCACGCTTTCTCCGTATCGACGCCAACGACAATGATGTCATCGGTCTCATAGGAATGCGGGGGAACTGGCAGGTTCAAAGGCGCAGGTTGCGACTTGTAGACGCGGCCAGCCAGATCGTAGTGGGAACCGTGGCAAGGGCAGAAATAACCACCTACCCAGTCCTTGCCCAGATCAGCAGGTGCCACTTCGGGGCGGAAGGTCGGCGAGCAACCCAGGTGCGTGCAGATACCGATCAGCAGCAGGACCTCTGGCTTGATCGAACGCGTTTCTGGATCGACGTAGGTCGGTTGTGTCGAGTTCTTGGAGGTCGGGTCAGACAACTGGCCCTCGATCTTTTTCAGATTCCCCAGGATTTCCGCGGTTCGGCGAACAATGAATACTGGCTGGCCGCGCCACTCAGCAATCATCTGCTGGCCTGGCTCGATTTTGCTGACATTCACCTTCACCGGTGCACCTGCGGCTTTCGCCTTGGCACTGGGAAACCATGACCCCACGAACGGGACCGCAGCCCCCACCGCTCCTGCAGCACCCACCACGGATGTGGCTGCTACCAAGAAGCGACGCCGGCCTGCATTCACGCCGTCATTGCTCATTCAGTCCTCTCCCATCAGCTTTGTGGCCTGTTAAATCAGGCGTCTACTAAGTAAAAATCTGAACTTATAAAAATTTTGCCGAATGGTAATGAAAAGCCCCAATTCTGACAAGGTAATTACCGAGGGGCTCCACTGCCAAGCCTTGCAGTATAGGGCTTCTACGGCTGTGGCAAGTTGTCACAGAGCAATTCTTTGATAAATCGCGCCCATAAAAAAACGCCCAGCTTCGCGAGGAAACTGGGCGTTCTTTTTGAACGTAAAAGCGAATTAACGCTTCGAGTACTGCGGACGCTTACGCGCTTTACGCAGACCAACTTTCTTACGTTCAACTTCACGTGCATCGCGAGTAACGAAGCCAGCTTTGCGCAGAGCGCCACGCAGGGTTTCGTCGTACTGCATCAGTGCGCGAGTGATACCGTGGCGGATTGCGCCAGCTTGACCACTTACACCACCACCGATCACGGTGACGTAGATGTCGAATTTCTCGACAGTCTCAGTCAGTTCCAGCGGCTGACGAACTACCATGCGGGCAGTTTCGCGGCCGAAGAAATTTTCCAGGGTGCGGTTGTTGATGGAGATGTTACCAGTACCCGGACGCAGGAAAACGCGTGCGGTTGCGGTCTTGCGACGGCCAGTGCCGTAATTTTGAGTCGCCGACATAATGAACTATTCCGTTAAAACTTCAGTTCTTGGGGCTGCTGAGCAGTATGAGGGTGTACAGCGCCCGCATAGACTTTCAGCTTACGATACATGTCGCGACCCAGCGGGTTCTTAGGCAGCATGCCTTTGACCGCGGTCTCGATCACGCGCTCAGGGGCTTTAGCGATCAGCTTTTCGAAGTTGATCGACTTGATGCCGCCCGGGAAACCGGAGTGGGAGTAGTAGATTTTGTCGGTGGTTTTAGCACCGGTTACACGAATCTGCTCGGCATTGATAACGACGATGTAATCGCCGGTGTCAACGTGAGGAGTGTACTCAGCTTTATGCTTGCCACGCAGACGGCTCGCGATTTCGGTGGCCAGACGACCCAGGGTCTGACCTGCAGCGTCGACGACAAACCAGTCGCGCTGTACTGTTTCCGGTTTAGCAGTAAAAGTTTTCATTCTTTATAGCCTCAGGGGCCGCCCTGTAAATTAGACGGCGGATCTTACTGAATAGTGCGTACTTTGACAAGTCAAAGGCAGCCGGATACAGACGCTTTCGGGGGCTCGGGTCGGCGCGTCCGTTCAACGGCAAGATTCTTCGGCGGCGGCGCATCACTTCCACTGCAGAAAGAGGTGCGCAATTATGCAGATTGCGAAAAATAATTCAACCTGCTTTTATGATTGTTTTGCCCAAGGAGCACCCGATGGACTATCGCCAGCTAGGCCGAACCAATCTGAACGTGAGTGCAATCTGCCTCGGCACCATGACCTGGGGCGAGCAAAACAGCGAGGCTGAAGCCTTCGCCCAAATTGAACGGGCCAAGAGCGCCGGGATCAATTTCATCGATACTGCCGAGATGTACCCGGTGCCGCCCAAGGCCGAAACCTACGCCACCACCGAGCGTTACATCGGCAATTACTTCAAAAGCCGCGGTGATCGCGCCGACTGGATCCTGGCCAGCAAGATCGCCGGCCCCGGCAACACCATCGACTACATCCGCGACAAAAACCTGCGACACAACCGTCAGCACATCACCGAAGCCGTGGACGCCAGCCTCAAGCGCTTGCAGACCGACTACATCGACCTCTACCAGCTGCATTGGCCGGAGCGCAGCACCAATTTCTTCGGCCAGCTCGGTTACAAACACCAGACCGAAGCCAACCTCACGCCACTGGAGGACACCCTCGAAGCCCTGGACGAGCAGGTAAAGGCCGGCAAGATCCGCCACATCGGCCTGTCCAATGAAACGCCATGGGGCACCATGCGCTTCCTCGCCCTGGCCGAAGCCCGGGGCTGGCCTCGTGCCGTGTCGATCCAGAACCCGTACAACCTGCTCAATCGCAGCTTCGAAGTCGGTCTGGCGGAAATCGCTATCCGCGAACAGTGCGGGTTGCTCGCCTATTCGCCGCTGGCGTTCGGTTTCCTGTCGGGCAAGTACGAAGGTGGCGCGCGTCCGCCTAAAGGTCGCCTGAGCCTCTACAGCCGCTTCAGCCGCTATTTCAACCCGCAGTCGGAAGCAGCGTGCAGTCGTTATGTGGCTCTGGCGCGTGAACACGGCCTGGATCCGGCGCAAATGGCGTTGGCATTTGTCACTCAGCAGCCATTTGTGACCAGCAACATCATTGGCGCGACCACTATGGAGCAGCTTGAAAGCAATTTAGCGAGCTTCGATTTGAAGTTGTCGGATGAAGTGCTGGAAGGGATTGAGGCGATCCACAAGGATCATCCGAACCCGGCACCTTGATCAATCTTTAGATCTATTCGCGAGCAGGCTCGCTCCCACAGGAGATCACTGTTACCTGTGGGAGCGAGCCTGCTCGCGAAGGCGGTCTAGCAATCACACGGCATTACAGCGACCGCGCAATAATCTCCTTCATGATTTCATTGGTCCCCGCATAAATCCGCTGCACCCGCGCATCCGCCCACGCCCGGGCGATCGGGTATTCCCACATGAAACCGTAACCGCCATGCAACTGCACGCACTCGTCGAGCACCTTGCATTGCAGGTCAGTACCCCAGTACTTGGCCATCGCCGCGGTCGGCACGTCGAGCTTGCCTTGCAGGTGCAGTTCCAGACAGCGATCGACGAAGACCCGACCGATCTGAATCTCGGTCGCCATCTCCGCCAGTTTGAAACGGGTGTTCTGGAAGTCGGCGATCGCCTTGCCGAATGCCTTGCGCTCGCGGGTGTAATCCAGCGTCCATTGCAACGCAGCTTCAGCCGAAGCAAGCCCGCCGATGGCAACGGTAAGACGCTCCTGCGGCAATTCCTGCATCAGGTACGCGAAGCCCATCCCGGCCTGCCCCAACAGGTTTTCCTTGGGCACCCGAACGTCCTGGAAGAACAGTTCCGAGGTGTCCTGAGCCTTCATGCCGACTTTTTCCAGGCGTTTGCCCTTGGCGAAGCCTGGGGTGTCGGCTTCCACCAGAAACAGGCTGGTGCCTTTCGCGCCAGCCTTCGGATCGGTCTTGGCCACGACAATCACCAGGTCAGCGAGAAAGCCGTTGGTAATGAACGTCTTCGAACCGTTGATCACATACTCGTCGCCATCAAGCACCGCGGTGGTTTTCACCCCTTGCAGGTCGGAACCGGCACCCGGCTCGGTCATCGCAATCGCCGTGACCATCTCGCCAGACACCAGTTTCGGCAGGTATTTGTGTTTCAGCGCTTCACTACCGTAATGCAGGATGTAAGGCGCGACGATGTCCGAATGCAGGGAAAAACCGATACCGGTCAGACCGAGACGACCGATCTCTTCGATCACCACCGCGCTGTAGAGAAAGTCCGCCCCCAGGCCGCCGTACTCTTCCGGCAGATGCGAACACAGCATCCCCGCCTCCCCTGCCTTGTTCCAGAGTTTGCGGTCGATATAGCCTTGTTTTTCCCATTGCCCATGGAGCGGCACGGCCTCTTTTTCGAGGAACGTTCGCACGCTGTCGCGAAAAAGTTCGTGCTCGGAACTGAACAAGGTTCTGGGGATCATGCGGCACCTGTCGTTATTGTTAGCCGGAATTGACCCTCAGAGAATATGCCTCGCATCCGACACAGGACACTGGACACATCAGACAAAAAATAAGACGATCCAGCCGTCTGGTGACCACTTTCCCCTATAAGAATAAAGTTGAATTATGTCTAACCAAGTCTCCACGCCCTTGCGGCGCGTCAGCATCCTGGCCATCGACCGGGTTTTCGCTTCCACCCTCATGCAAGCCAAGGATTTCTTCCACCTGGCCAGCCTGCGTTACGGCAAACAACTGGGCCAAGGCCTGACGCCAGCGTTCGAAACCCGCCTGGTCAGCCCCGACGGCAAACCGGTGAACAGCTTCAGCGATGTGATCATGCCAGTGGATGGCGGCCTGGAAAACGCCGACATCATTGTCCTTCCAGCCTTCTGGGACGATTTCGACACCCTTTGCCAACGTTACCCACAGGTCCTGCCCTGGCTGCGTCAGCAACATGCTCGCGGTGCAGTGCTCTGCGGCGAAGCCACCGGGGTGTTCTGGCTGGCCGAGGCCGGGCTGCTCGACGGCAAGGAAGCGACCACTTACTGGCGTTTCTTTAATGCGTTTGCCGAACGCTTCCCACGGGTTCAGCTCAATCAGGACAAGCACCTGACCGACGCCGACAATCTGTACTGCGCTGGCGGCACCACCTCGGCCTGCGACCTTTACATTTACCTGATCGAACGCTTCTGCGGCGCCAACGTGTCCCAGGCCGTGGCGCGGGACATTCTTTATGAAGTGCAGCGCAGCTACTCGCCAGGACGAATCGGTTTCGGCGGTCAGAAGCTGCACCAGGATGTGATCATCCTGCAGATCCAGCACTGGCTCGAAGAACACTTCGCCGACAAATTCCGCTTCGAAGACGTGGCTCGCGAACACGGCATGAGCATCCGCAACTTCATGCGGCGTTTCCAGACCGCCACCGGCGACAAACCGCTGCATTACCTGCAACGACTGCGCATCGAAACCGCCAAGGGCCTGCTGTCCGGCAGCCGCAAGAGCATCAAGACCATCAGCTATGAAGTCGGTTACGACGATGCGAGTTTCTTCGCTCGGCTGTTCCGTCAGCACACTGAACTGTCGCCGAACCAGTATCGGCAGCAGTTCCAGCAGGCAGCTTAAGGGCTAGACACGAATCCAATGTGGGAGCGAGCCTGCTCGCGAACGGGGACTGACATTCAACATTGAAGTTGACTGAACTACCGCTTTCGCGAGCAGGCTCGCTCCCACAGGAGTTGTGGTGAGCCTAACAGCGCGCACAAAAAAGGCCTGCAATGCAGGCCTTTTTTATTTTCCGAAATGTCCTACGGCTTATGCGCCCGGGACAGGAATTCGTGAGACTGCATTTCCAGCAGACGACTCAAGGTGCGCTGGAACTCGAAGTTCAGGCGACCGCCGGTGTAGAGGTCTTTGAGCTCGACTTCAGCAGAAATGATCAGCTTCACGTTGCGGTCGTAGAACTCGTCGACCATGTTGATAAAGCGTCGAGCGATGTCGTCGGTGGTGACGCTCATTTGCTCGACACCGCTGAGCAACACGGCGTGGAAGATTTTGCCCAGTTCGATGTAGTCGTTCTGGCTGCGCGGGCCGTCGCAGAGTTCGCGGAAGTCGAACCAGGCCACGTCATCACAGGTGCGCAAGGCACGGATTTCGCGGTTCTCGATCATCAGCACATCGTTCTCGATGGCTGCCGTGCATTCCGGCGTCAGCGCGCGGAAGCTCTTGCGCAGGCTTTCGTGGGACTCTGCGTCGAGCGGGAAGTGGAACAGTTCAGCTTGTTCGAGGTGACGCAGACGATAATCGACGCCGCTGTCGACGTTGACGATCTCGGTGTTCTGCTTGATCAGCGCAATCGCAGGCAGGAAGCGCGCACGTTGCAGGCCGTCCTTGTACAGACCGTCCGGCACGATGTTCGAGGTCGCGACCAGAGTCACGCCGTTCTTGAACAGCTCTTCCATCAGCGTGCCGAGGATCATCGCGTCGGTGATGTCGGACACGAAGAACTCATCGAAACAAATCACCCGGGCTTCGTCGGAGAAGCGCTTGGCGATGATGGTCAGCGGGTTTTTCTCGCCGCCCAGGGTCTTCATCTCTTCGTGCACGCGCTTCATGAAGCGGTGGAAGTGAGTGCGGACCTTTTCCTTGAACGGCAGCGCTTCGAAGAAGGTGTCGACCAGATAGGTCTTGCCGCGACCGACGCCACCCCAGAAGTACAGACCCTTGACCGGTGCCGCGTCTTTCTTGCCAAACAGTTTGCCGAACAGACCCGGTTTACTGTGCGAGGCCGCGACCAGATCGTCGTACAGGCGCTGCAAGTGGCGCACTGCAGTTTCCTGCGCGGCGTCATGGAAGAATTCCGGGCGTTTCAGATCAGCTTGATATCGTTCTAGGGGCGTCATAATTCGTTAGCAAGGCAACAAAAACGGGCCGTCACTGTAGCGACGGCCCGTGGGAATGGCAATCGGCCCTTGGTCGGGCCGAGCCGCTGATTTATTCCTGAACCGGCGTCAGAGCAACCCGCAAGGTGTCGATGGCGACGTCGCGAGCGGCGTTGTCAGCAAAAGTCGGGCTATCGGCCACGCACTCGCCTTCCAGCCATACACTGAAACTCCGGTCTTCACTACGCACATCCAACGGCTGCCCCGATTGCAACTGTTTGGTCACTTGACCTGCGGTTTTGCCGTCGGCGAAGTTGCGCGACAACAGTAGCTGCTCGCCATCGGCCGCCAGCAGACGGAAACGGAAGCTGCTGTCTTCTTCGCGGAAACTGACAAAACGCGCGGCTTTCGCGGCTTTCTTCTTGGTGGTGGTCGCGACCTGGGTCTGAGCGACGAAAGAACGCAGGCCAACCGCTTCACGCAGTTCATGAAGGAACGGTGTCGCCACCGAACGGGCCTTTTTGGCGCCGAGCTGCAGCATGTCTTCCAGGTCCGCCGGGCGTTCGATCAGCTGGTGATAGCGCTCGCGGGACTCGCCCAACTCGTTGTCCAGCAGCTGGAACAGACGATTCTTCGCCTCGCCCCAACCCAGGCCCTGCAACAGTTCGCTGCGGAACTCGTCGGACTGCGCCGGGGTGGCGAAGGCCTGGAACAAAGTGAACAGGTGCGAATTGTCCGGATCCTTGGCTTCACCCGGGGCGCGGGAGTCGGTGACGATCCGCGAAATCGCATCCTTCATTTCCTTGGCGCTGCTGAACAACGGAATGGTGTTGTCGTAGCTCTTCGACATCTTGCGACCGTCGAGGCCTGGCAGCGTGGCGACGCTTTCTTCGATCAGCGCCTCGGGCATGGTGAAGAATTCTTTGCCCTGACCGAACAGATGGTTGAAGCGCTGACCGATGTCACGGGCCATTTCCACGTGCTGGATCTGGTCACGACCGACCGGCACCTTGTGGGCGTTGAACATCAGAATGTCTGCGGCCATCAGCACCGGGTAGCTGTACAAGCCCATGGTGATGCCGGCGTCCGGGTCTTCGCCGGTTTCGACATTCTTGTCCACCGATGCCTTGTAGGCGTGGGCGCGGTTGAGCAGGCCCTTGGCAGCAACGCAGGTCAGCAGCCAGGTCAGCTCTGGGATTTCCGGGATGTCGGACTGGCGATAGAAGGTTACGCGGTCCACATCCAGGCCACCGGCCAGCCAGGTCGCGGCGATTTCCAGACGCGAGCGCTGGATGCGCAGCGGGTCATCGCATTTGATCAGGGCGTGGTAGTCGGCCAGGAAGTAGAACGAATCGGCATTGCTGTCACGGCTGGCGATGATCGCCGGGCGGATGGCGCCGGCGTAGTTGCCCAGGTGCGGCGTGCCGGTGGTGGTGATGCCGGTGAGAATACGGGTACGAGTCGTCATGGGTAATCGCTTGTCAGACTGCAATCAATTCGAAAGACGCGGCAGGATCAGATCCTTGAGATCGGTCAGCTTGCCATGAAAAAAGTGTCCGCATTCTGCCACTTTCAGCAGCTCATGGGGACGCTGGAGTTGTTCGGACCAGTCGTAGACAAGTTGCGGATCGATGACTTCGTCGGTTTCCGGCTGGATCAGGGTCAGCTCGCCGTGTTGCGGCAGCTGGTCCTGATCACCGAGGCGCATGACCGCAGGCGCGACCATGAACAAATGCTTCAGTTGTTCGCCCTTGGCTTCCAGGCGTCCGCCGAGACTGGCTGCAACAAAACCGCCAAAGGAGAAACCGAACAGGGTCAGCAGCAGGTCTGGGTGTTTGGCCCGCAGCCATTGGGCGACCGCTTGAGCATCGTCGACTTCGCCCGTGCCCATATCGTGGGTGCCTTCGCTGGCACCGACGCCACGGTAATTGAAACGCAAGGTAATCAAACCGGCATCGCGAGCAGTACGCTGCAACGTCGAGACGACTTTGTTGAGCATGGTGCCGCCCTGCACCGGGTTCGGATGGCAGATCAGCGCAATGCCGCGTGGCTGCTCATTGTCCAGGTAGAGGGCTTCCAGTTGGCCGACCGGACCATCAATCACTACAGGGGTTTCGCGCATAAGCAAGGAAGGAACTCCGTGACCTCGAATCGGGTCGACTCGTCTAGCAAATTGTCTGTGCCAATCTATTGCGAGTGAATCGCGGTATACAGCGCAGGTTCGAGCCGTTAACGTAAAGCAAAGCCGTTTATAGAGGAAGGACTCGTGGAACACTCGCTCTTAGTTTGGTTGTTGCCGACTCTTGCCCTGGTTGTGGGTGTCGCCATTGGTTTCCTGATCGCTCGCCTGGTGCCGAATGCTGCGCCGAGCAGCACGCAACGTCAGCTGGATGACGTTCAGGAACGTTTCGACAGTTATCAGAACGAGGTGGTCACCCACTTCAACAGCACTGCAACACTGGTCAAGAAACTGACTCAGAGCTATCAGGAAGTGCAGGATCATCTCGCCGAGGGTGCCAACCGCCTGGCCCTGGACGAGCAGACTCGTCAACGCTTGCTGGCCTCGCTGCACGCCGATGCAGCAGCCGCCCCACGGGAACGCCTGACGCCGCCGCGCAATCAGGAGCCGCCACGCGACTACGCCCCAAAAGCCCCGAACGCGCCGGGCATGCTTGATGAGCATTACGGCCTGAAGAAGTAATCAGGTTTCGCGCAACATGAAAAAGCCCTCGGACAAGTGATTGTTCGAGGGCTTTTTTGTTGCTGACCCAATATCTTCGGTGTCTGTCCTGACCTCTTCGCGAGCAAGCCCGCTCCCACAGTTGAAATGCGCCCCCCCCCCTGTGGGAGCGAGCCTGCTCGCGAAGGGGCCACAACTGGCGACACAAAAAAAAGCCCGCCGATCTGTTCAGAATCTGGCGGGCTTTTTTACGCCTGGGGTTCAGTCAGACGATTATGGATACTACTGAACCTCGCCTGGCTGCTGGCCACCATACTGCTGACCCGGAATCGCCTTCAGGTTGACCTCGACCCGACGGTTCTGCGCCCGACCATTGACGTCACCGTTGCTGGCAATCGGGTTATCCGGCCCAGCGCCACGGGCGCTCAAGTTGGTGCCGCTCACACCTTGTGAAGTCAGGTAAGTCGCCACGCTCTGGGCCCGACGCTGGGACAGGTCCATGTTGTGCTGGCGGCTGCCGGTGCTGTCGGTGTAGCCGACGATCTCGATCTGGTTCTGGCTGAACTCCTTGAGCGAGCCCGCCAGATTATTCAACGGCTGATAGAAACCCGACGCGATGTTCGCCGAATCGGTAGCGAAGGTGATGTTACCCGGCATGATCAGTTTGATCTGATCACCCTGGCGCTGCACTTCCACCCCGGTGTTGGCCATGCTGGCCCGCAGTTTTTTCTCTTGCTGGTCGGCGTAATAACCGTAACCGGCAGCGGAAGCACCCACCACCGCTGCGCCAATCAGCGCGCCCTTGCCACGGTTATCGTGACTGATGGCGGCACCGGCCAAAGCACCGGCCAGAGCGCCGAGGCCACCGTATTTAGCGGTTTTGCTCATGCCCGTGGAACCACCGTCGGCCTGGCCCTGGTTGTCGTAAGGGTTAGGCGAGGCGCAGCCAGACAGCAAGGCCACAGCCGTAGCGACAATAATCAAACGCTGCTTGGTGAACATGAAGAGCTCCTACTTTTTTGCATTCTGTGGTGCAACGGACAAGGCATCAGCCTTCGCGGGTGTTGGATCGTTTCGGCGGACAAAAATTCCGTCTGTAACAATTAAGCCCGCACAAAAGGGTTCTCGCGCATTTCATCGCCCAGACGTGTGTCCGGACCATGCCCGGTCACCACCGTCGCCTCTTCGTCGAGGGTGTACAGCCGCTGCTTGATCGACCGCACGATGGTCGCCTGATCGCCACCCCACAAATCCGTGCGCCCTACTCCGCGACGGAACAGCGTATCGCCGGCAATCAGCAGCTTAGCCTCTGAAAACCAAAAGCTCATGGAACCCGGCGTATGACCCGGTGTGTGCAACGCCACGCCGCAGCCGCAGGCCAGCTCTTCATCATCGGCCAACCAGCGATCCGGCGGCGGCACCGGCGTGTAAGGGACGCCGAACATCTGGCACTGCATCTCCAGGTTGTCCCACAGAAATTGATCTTCTTTATGCAGGTGCAGGGTTGCGCCGGTTTTTTCCTTCAACTGACCGGAAGCAAGAAAGTGATCGAGGTGCGCGTGGGTGTGAATGATGCTGACCACTTTCAGGCCCAGTGCGTCGAGCCGCGCGAGGATCAGTTCGTGATTACCGCCCGGATCGACCACGATGGCCTTTTTGGTGATCGGATCGCCGATGATCGTGCAGTTGCACTGCAACGGGCCGACGGGGAAGGTTTCGCGGATGAGGTTGACCTGCTGGGACATCGGGGCATGCTCGAGAAACGGGGACGGGCAATTTTCGCACACATTTGCATCGAGTCATTTGCGGTCATGCACATCAAAAAATACGCTAGGCCAATACGCCCAGCTCCATCGCCCGCGCCACCGCCTGCGTGCGCCGCTCCACCCCAAGCTTGCTGTTGATATGGCTGGCATGGGTTTTCACCGTGTGCAGCGAAATAAACAGCTGATCGCTGATTTCCTGATTCGAGCAGCCCTGGGCGATCAGCCGCAAGACAGCCATTTCCCGCGTACTGAGTTGTTCCGCCGCGGCGGATGACTCCGCGGCGGGACGGGCCGCCACTGTCGGAAGTTGTTCTGAAAGGCTCTGTGAAACGGGCGTCGGCGCACCGAGTTGAAGTTGGTTACGCAGCCAGTCCGGATGTTCCACCAACAACCTGTCGAACGGTTGCAGTACTCCACCGGCCGCCGCTTCCAGCGCCTGACCAAGGGCCTTGCGGGCTTCGGGTTCGCGTCCGCACCCCAGCAATAACGTCACTTTCTGCGTCAATGCCATCACGCTGAGCAGCTGCCTGCCGGTTTGCTGCCCATGCTCTAGCAACGCATTCAATCGTCCTTCGGCCCGCATCGGCTGCCCTTGAATGACCTCCAGCAAGGCCTGCTGCAACTCGATATGCAGCGGCAGTTGCGGATGGAACTCCGGAGGGGCTGCCGCGTGTTCGCCGTTGTAGGTCTGGCCCAAGCGAGCGAGCCAGGCTTCGGCCAGGTCGGTACGCCCCTGAGACAGCCAAAGTTCGCATTTGACCAGGGTGATCATTGCCAGGTAGTAGATCGGTGGCACGTCCCAGATGTGCATCAGGCGCTCGGCTTCGGCGAGTTCGGCGAAGGCTTTGGCGAATTCGCCGCTGCTGCCCTCAAGCCGGGCGATCACGCAGTGACCGATCAATACGCTGATATCACGACAGGCGCGTGCTTCATTCAAGCCGGCTTGCAAGCGTGCCCGTGCGGCTTGGGGCTGCAAGCGCAGGGCTAGCAAAAAACCTTCGTACAAAATCAGTCGGGCGCGCACTGCATAGAGCCGTTGCGGGGATAACCGTTGCAGGCGTTGCAGCCCCTGGCGCACTTCATCCAGCGAACGCAGGATTTCCCCTCGTGCTTGCAGCACGCGAGCGCGGTCGTAGTGGGCCAGCGCTTCGAACAGCGGGTTGTCGACCCGTTGCGCCAACTCCAGAGATTCACGGTTCAACCCGCGGGCACGCCACAAGTCGCCGTCGGCAATGGCCAGGTTGGACAGGGTCGAGAGGCACATCAGGCGCTGCCCGTAGCGTTTGGCGGGCAGGCTCTCCTGCGCTTCGGTGCAATAGAGCAGCGTCAGCTCGCGATTGCCGCGCCCGCGGGCGATGATCCCGCTCAGGGCCAGCCATTGCGCCAGCATGGATTTCTGCGCAGTGGCGGACGGGGCCGGCAGGAAGCGGCTCAAATGACTGGCCAGCTCCTCGGCGGCGTCCAGCTGACAGGCGAGCCCCAACGCCCAGCTGTACAGCACGATCAGCCGTGGTGTGCTGATCAGCAGGCTGTCGGGCAAGTCCATTTTCCAGCGCAGCAACATGCCGACGTTCTGTTCGGCCAGCAGTTGTTCTTCGGACAGGTTCTGCACCAGGTTCGCCGCGACGTCCAGGTGCCCGGCGCGCAATGCCTGCTCCACCGCTTCATCGAGCAGCCCCTGGGCATTGAACCAGCGACAGGCGCGCAGGTGCAGGCTGGCCGCCGGGACCATCGCCTGAGCCGTAGGCCGGGTGCGCAACAGGTCGGAAAACAAATGGTGGTAGCGATACCAGTGTCCGTTTTCATCCAGTGGCACCAGGAACACCTGGTGGGCCAGCAGAAAACGCAGGATCTCGGCACTGTCATGGGCTTCGCGAACGGCGTCGCACAGTTCGCTGCAAAAGCGTTCCTGAGGGGCTGTGTCGTAAAGGAATGACTGCACCTCGGCGGGCAGACAATCGATGACTTCTTCCAGCAGATAATCGCGGATAAGCCCTTCCCCGCCATGCAAGGCCTGCGGCAAAGCACCCTGGGAGCCCGCTTCAGACGCCGCCAGCAGCCAGAAACGCAGCCCGGCAACCCAACCTTCGCTGCGCTGGATGAGGCTCTCCAGCGCTTCGCCGCGCAATGAGCTGCTGTGCCGATCAAGCAGGGTCAAGGCTTCATCGTGAGTCAGGCGCAAGTCCTGTTCATTCAACTCGAGCAGTTGCCGCGACAGCCGCAGGCGCGCCAGATGCCAGTCCGGCCGCTGCCGACTGGTGACCATGACCAGCAAACCGTCAGGCAGGTGATTGAGGAAAAATTGCAGGCAGCGATCGAGAACCGGGCCCTGCGCCAGATGGTAGTCATCAAGCACCAACAGCAGAGGCGTACTCGCAGACAGGTGCACGGCCAACTCATCGAGCAAACCGTCCAGCCATTCTTCAAAAGCAAACGGTTGATGCCGCTGCCGCATTTTCAGCAGGCCCAGGGACTGGCTGCCCAGTTGCGGAAAAAAGTCCTGGAGGCCCTCGAGCAACCGCTCAAGAAAACGTCCGGGATCGCTGTCTCGCGGACTCAACCCCAGCCACAGACTTTGCCAGTGAGCCGGCAAGCCCTGACAGAACTCCACCGCCAACGAACTCTTGCCAAACCCCGCCGGTGCGCTGACCAGCAGCAACCTGCCACCGAGACCCGCACTCAGGCGCTCGCACAGACGAGGCCGCAGCACATGGCCGTCGGGCAACGGAGGCCGAAAAAAACGCCCGTCCAGTGCCGCGACGGCAACGCTTGCAGGGCCCGGGTGTGGGGACAGATCAGTCATGGCCGGCTCTTGTTTGAATGGCGGTTGGCGGCGTTGCAGATGTCCGCAGCCTAGCGGTAAACGAAGAGGGAATGAAGGTTATTGCTACAAATGGCTACAAAAAGAATACAACCCAAAGTTGCCGGGCCGCAGATGAAGTTTTCCTGACAGACCGTGCCGCCCCCTTCGCGAGCGAGCCCGCTCCCACATTTGATCTTCGGCGGACATAAAATCTGTCAGCAATGCAGATCCAGTGTGGGAGCGAGCCTGCTCGCGAAGAGGTCATCACAGGCGCCGAAGATTTTTCGGGCAAAAAAAACGCCCCGAACCAGTCGGGGCGTTTCTCGAGGATGCGGCCTCTGTTCAGGACAGCTTAGCGAACACCATCCTGGCGCAGAGCGGCCGGAGTGAAGTCGCTGGTGGTGGCGGTGAAGCCGAAGTCATACGCCGACTTCTCTTCGTTCTTCATGCCCAGCGCCAGGTAGCGACCCGATTGCAGGTCGTACAAGGTTTCCAGGGTGTACCACGGCACTTGAACGTTGTAGTAATTCTGGGAGTGAGCTTCCGCCACACGCCACAGTTGATTACGACCGTCGTAGTGGTCGATCACGGCCGCTTGCCAGGTGTCTTCGTCGATGTAGAAGTCACGCTTGGCATAGATGTGGCGCTGACCTTCCTTCAAGGTAGCCACCACATGCCAGACCCGGCGCAGCTCGTAACGAGCTAGGTCCTGATTGATGTGACCGGCCTTGATGATGTCGTCGTACTTGAGTTGCGGCGAGTCGAGTTTGTAGCTGTCGGAGGCGATGTACATCTCTTTCTTGCCTTCGAGCTTCCAGTCGTAACGATCCGGTGCACCGTTGTACATGTCCAGGTTGTCGGAGGTACGCAGGCCGTCGGCTGCGGTACCCGGCCCGTCATAGGACACTTGTGGTGCGCGACGCACACGACGCTGACCGGCGTTGTAGACCCAAGCCGAACGTGGCTCTTTCACTTGGTCGAGGGTTTCGTGCACCAGCAGCACACCACCGGCCAGACGTGCCGGCGCGGTCACTTTCTGCTTGAAGTAGAACAGGATGTTGCCCGGGTTCGCCGGATCGTAATCCTTCATCTTGTCGCGGAACACGAACTGGTCCTGGAAGTACACCAGGCTGTACGAGCCGTTCGGCTGCGGCGTGGCCTGGGTCACCAGACGGGTCACGCTGCCACCGCGATAGCGGGTGATGTGGTTCCAGATGACTTCGACGCCGGTCTTCGGAATCGGGAATGGAACTGCGGCTTCGAAGTTCTCCAGACCGTTGCCGCCGGACACCAGGTTAGTGCTGGTGGCGTTTTTCTTGATGGAGGCAAACACGGCATCCGGCACGGTCGCGCCGCGATGGGACGGGTAGACCGGCATCTTGAAGGTTTCCGGGTAGCGCTTGAACATCGCGTACTGGCCCGGTGCGAGTTTGTCCTTGTACTGGTCGACGTTCTGCGCCGTGATGGTGAACAGCGGTTTTTCACTGGCGTACGGGTCGGACAGGAAACCTTTGCTGTCCGCGGTGCCGGCGTTTTTCGCCATCGGTTTCCAGGCCGGGATCGATCCGTCAGCGTTGCCCGCCATCTCGGCGCCCATCGGGGTCAGGCTCTTGCCCAGTTTGTCCGCTTCGGCCGCAGGGACCGCTGCCATGACGCCGGTCGCCAGCAGCGAAAGCCCCAGAACACCGACGTGGAACAGACTCTTTGTTATTTTCATAGGTGTGTTCGTCCTGATAATGCAGTGCTTAGAAGTTCACGCCGAAGCTGAGCGCAACGAAATCGCGGTCATCGACGGTGGTGTACTTGCCATCAAAGAAGTTGGTGTAAGCCAGGCTCGCGGTGTAGGTGTTCTGGTACTCGGCATCGACGCCCAGGCTCACCGCTTTGCGCCCTTCCTCGAAGTTGCCGCCAGGGCCAGGCGAGTAGCCTTCCACGTCATGCGACCAGGCCACGTTCGGCTTGAGGTTCACACCGGCGAATACGTCGTTGTATTCCCAGATGGCACGACCACGGTAGCCCCAGGAGTTTGCGGTGGTGAACCCGTCGTTTTCACAGTAGCGACTGACGTTGTTTTGCGGTCCGCCTGCCAGGGTAGAGGTGTTCAATGCCACGCACTGACCACTTGGCAATGGACCAGGGCCGTAGCTCGGGTCACGGCCGTAACGCGCTTTGGAAGAGCTTTCCAGACCGCCAACGTGAGTAAAGCCGACCTCGCCCACCAGGGTCAGTCGCTCAGCGCCCATCACCTGGTCGAAGAAGTGAGTAAGGGTCGTCTGGAGCTGGGTCACTTCCTTGCGGCGATAACCTTGCTGATCCTGCCCTGGCGTCCCCTGGAGCACGGAAACGTTAGGGTTCAGAGGCGTCAGACCGGAAAATAGAATGTCGGTGGTGTTGAGCTGAACCGGAGCATTCGGCCGGTAGCTGACTTCACCACTCCACGCAGTACCTGTAGGTAACGTGGTGGAGAAGCTCAAGCCATACAGACGAATATCTTCAGGGTACTCGACGTAGTAGCTGGAGTTACCCGCCACCACCAACGGCAGCAAGGTCGGGGCCAGGCCTGCCGCGACACCGGCCGGAACACCCGCAGCCCTCAGTGAACCCACCAGGCCCGCCGCGCTGTAAGCGCTCGCCGGAGCACCTTTGCCGCTGAAAATCGGCGCACGGCTGTGGTAGTTCATGAAGTAGGCGCCGAACTCGGTGTCCAGCGGATCGAACATGTATTTGAAGGACACGCCGAATTGACCGCTGTCACGGGCATCGCGGTCCGGACCGCGACGAACGATTACACCTTCATCCGGGTTGCCCCAGGTCACGCCTTTGGCAGCCAGGGTGTTGATGCTGGCATTACGCAGCGAAGCCGGCAGCCCCGCAGCTGTCAATGCGCTGTTGAGTCCGTTACGGGTGCGCAGTACGGCCAGGTTGTTGTCGCAGCCATCCGCAATCACGTCCGGTTGCGAGAAGAAGGTGCCGCAGTTGTCGACAACGGTCTGGTCCCATTCGAGCTGGTAGAAGGCTTCAGTCGAGAGGTTCTCGGTGAGGCTCTGGGACACGTAGAACATGTTGACCGGGATCAGGCCTTCCTTGATCTCGGCACCGGGACGACGGAACGCGGACACGTCGATCGGGTTGATCGAGTTGATACCGCCGCCGATGAAGGTACTTTCACCCCAACTCACTACTTGCTTGCCCAGACGCACGGAGCCCGGCTGATCGGCAACGGAGTAGTTGTGGTAGACGAACGCGTCGAGGATCTGGCCGCCGGAGGACTTGGCGCCTTCCTTGCGGTTGCTGTCGCTGATGTCCTTGAACGGACGGCTTTCGTCCTTGAGTTCAAAGTCGTACCAGTATTTGCCACGGACGAAAACGCCGGTATCGCCATATTTCAATTCAAGGTCATGGATGCCCTTGAAGATTTTGGAGAACGTTTCGCCGCTCTTGAAGTTCAGGTGACCGTCGTCGGAAGTCTGGGACAAGCCGCGGCCGCCGTTGTTGACGCCGATGAGGTTCTTGTTGGCATTTTCAGTAGACCAACTGGCACCGACCGACAGGGACGAGTCGAACTGACCTTCGATTTCTCCAACGTTGAAACTGACGCCGAATGCTGGCCCGGCGAGCGTAGAGGCAAGACTGACCGCCAGGGGCAGTTTTGCCCGGCGCCAGAACTGGTTTACTGATGTCATCGACGCTACTCCATGTGCATTATTGTTATGGCAGTGAGCACTTCTAAAAACGCTGTGGATGACTGGGAGCCAAGGTGTCCCTAAGTCATTCCAAAGTTGCATCGCCCCGGTTTTGTGCGTTTGCTCCGTTCTTAAAAATCCTTGAGCGGACTATAGCCAGCAGGTAGTACTGCTTGATCCCTCTAAAGTGTGATTTGCAGCCGCCAGCCACTCTGGAACAGTCCTTTGCCAAGCCGACGCCCGTCGGCCCGTCTAGGATGGCTGAAAATTCGGATTTGACAAGCCAAGCGCTTGCTTGGTGGGGCTGGCGTGCCCTTTTGGGCACGCCAGGTGACGCTTAAAGCGTCGAGAGGAAGGTGCTGTTGTTGGCTTGCCATTCGGTGATGTCGACGCGAATACGCTTCTTGTCGAGTTTGCCGACACTGGTCTTGGGAATTTCAGTAACAAGGGCGATCTGACTCGGGATGGCCCATTTGCTCAAATGCCCCTGCTCCACGAATGGCTTGAGGTGTTCCTTCAGTTCTTTAGCCCCGATCACATGGCCTTCGCGGATCACCAGCAGTGCGAACGGACGTTCGCCCCACTGCGGATCGGCGATGCCCACAACTGCTACTTCGCGTACCGCAGGGTGGCGGCTGATCAAGTCTTCAAGGTCCAGGGAGGAGATCCACTCGCCGCCGGTCTTGATCACATCCTTGATGCGGTCGCGAATGTCGATCACACCCATGCTGTCCAGGGTCGCTACGTCACCGGTGTGCAGCCAGCCCCCGGCCCAGAGCTCGGCGCCCTTTTGCGGTTCGTTGAAATAGCCCTCGGTGAGCCATGGCGCACGCAGCACCAGTTCGCCTTGGGTCTCGCCATCGGCGGGCAGGAAGTTGCCGTCGGTGTCGACGATCGCCGCCTCCACCAATGGCCCCGGTACACCGGCCTTGATCCGGTACGTGGTGCGTTCGTCTTCGGTGCCGGCCATCAACTCATCGTTGAGGTGAGCACACGACACCAACGGCCCGGTTTCCGACATGCCGTAAGCGGCGGTCAGTTGAATGCCCTTGGCCTTGGCCGCGTCGTATAGCGCACGGTTCAGCGCACTGCCGCCGATGACGATTTTCCAGCCACCGAAATCCGTGCCTTGCGCCGCTTTGGAATTGAGGACCATTTGCAGGATGGTCGGCACGCAATGGGAAAAGGTGACCTTCTCCTTGCGCCACAGCTCCACCAGGTACTCAGGGTCATAGCGACCGGGATAGACCTGCTTGAGCCCAAGCATGGTCGCCACATACGGCAGGCCCCAGGCGTGCACATGGAACATCGGGGTGATCGGCATGTACACGTCGTTGGTGCCCAGCAACCGCACGCTGTCGATGGCGCCCATGATGGTCGACACACCCATGGTGTGCAGCACCAGTTGCCGATGGGTGAAGTACACGCCTTTGGGATTACCGGTGGTGCCGGTGGTGTAGAACGTGGTTGCGACCGAGTTTTCGTCGAAATCCTGGAAGTCGTACTGCGTGCTCGCCGCGGCCAGCAACTGCTCGTACTCGCCGATGAGGTTCGGCAAATCGGCGGTTTTTTCCGGCAGATCGGTCAGCAGCAGGGTTTTCTCCACGGTGGTCAGGTGCCCGGCAATGGCCTGGTACAACCCGACGAACTCGCTGTTGACCAGCACAAAGCGGTCCTCGGCGTGGTTCATGGTGTAGAGGATTTGTTCCGGTGACAGGCGCACGTTAATGGTGTGGATCACCGCGCCGATCATCGGGATGGCGAACATGCATTCCAGATAACGATGGCTGTCCCAGTCCATCACCGCCACGGTATCCCCGGCCTTGACGCCGGCCGCCGTCAGCACGTTGGCCAGCCTGGCGACCCGTTCGATCAGGGTCGGATAGCTGTAGCGCAACTGGTCGCGGTAAATGATCTCGCGGGTTTTTTCATAACGAGCGCCGGACATCAGCAGCCGTTTAATCAGCAGCGGATACTGGTAAGCGCCTTCGGCTGGAGGAATAACGCGAGTCTGCAACATAAGAGTCCCTTTTCTGACTGCACGGTCGTGGCTGAAAGTAAGCACTTTAGTGCCCTTGGACGCCAGCCAAATCAGCCAAAGGAATGATTTGCAGAACCGGACAAATGCTAGCTTTGCGCCACTACCTGGCGTGTTTCATCGGGAATTCGGGATCTGCGCTGTAAAACGTTGAAACGCATGCGCGCAATACTTGTCTGTGACACTACGTACGATACGGACACGATGAGCGGATCGGTTGGCAGCCAAACAGTTGTCCAGGTCGCCCAACCCTCCACCTCATCTTCAAGAGAAGGATCTTGTCACTAGACCTGTCTGGTCACACGCCATCGGTATCCCATACAACAATGAGTATTGAACTGACCGCCCCCGAGAACTCACCATCGACACAAGCGCCTCTGGTTTCCATCGTGGCGCCCTGTTTCAACGCGAAAAAGTACCTGGAAGTCGCCATCAAGAGCATCTTCGCCCAGGACTACCCGAACTTCGAAGTCATCATCGTGGACGATGGGTCCAGCGACGACAGCCTCGCCATACTCAAGCGCTTACAACACACCTATGACTTCCAGCTGTATTCGCAACCGAACCGGGGCGTGAGCGCGGCACTCAACCACGGCTTGCGATACGCCAAAGGCGTCTATGTGTCGACGCCGGACCTGGATGACATCATGTTGCCGGAGTCCGTGCGCATTCGCGCCGAATACCTGGGCAAGCACCCGAATGTCGGCTGCGTAGGTGCGCTGATCAGCTACATGGACAGCGATGGCAACACCATCAAGCAGCAACAACGCGACCGGATACACACCTACAACTTCGATCAGGTCCTCAGAGGTGCCGTCGTGGTCGGCGCCCCTGTTGCGCTCTATCGCATGAAAGCGATGCGAAGTGCCGACTTCTACGCGCCGAAGCTGCGGGTTCAGGACTTCCAGATGACGTTGCGGATTGCCCGGCTGGGTTATGAGATCCATGAATTGCCGATCTGCATGACCCGCTATCGCCGCCATGCCAACAACCTGTCGAGAAAATACCGGATGCTGCTCCAGGCGGACCTTGAGGCGATCGCGCCGTACGTGAACCATCCCGGCTACCAGAGCGCCCGCACCAAACTGGTGAACAAGGCCCTCAAATATGCGGTGGTTGAAGACAAGCAAGAAGCCTGGCAGCTGTTGCGCTCGATCCCCTGGCGACACCTCAATCGAACCAGCTTCAAACGCTTCAAGCGGCTGGTATTACATCGCTAGCCGCCTCACAAGGCCTCAGTGCATCTCGGTAAACGCGAGTTTCACACCGATGGCAATCAGCACGGCGCCCATCGTCCGATCGAACCAGTGGCCCATCCGGGCAAAACCTGCGCGTACGCGCTGCTGGCTGAACAGCATCGCCACCAGGCAGAACCACACTGCGGTGGCCACCGCGAGGTAGATGCCGTAGCCCGCCTGTACCGCCAGCGGCGTTTGCGGATTGATCACCACGGTGAACAGCGAGAGGAAAAACAGCGTCGCTTTCGGGTTCAGACCGTTGGTCACGAAACCCGAAGTGAAGGCGCCACGAGCGGTGCGCTCGCCCGCTTCCTTGTGCAGATCGTCAGCCGCCGGTTGGGCCGGCTGCGCGCGCAAGGCCTTGAAGCCGATGTACAGCAAGTACGCGGCGGCCGCCCATTTCAGGGCATTAAACAACACGATCGATTGGGACACGATCAGGCCAATGCCGAGCAACGAATAGCCGACGTGCAGGAAAATCGCCGTGCCGACGCCCAGCGCCGTCCAGGTGCCGGCGCGACGACCATGGGTCACGCTCTCACGCACCACCACGGCAAAGTCCGGGCCGGGGCTGGCCACGGCCAGCAAGTGAATCAGGGCAACGGTCAAAAACTCTGTCCAGTACATGGGGGATCCTTTTCGCCAAGCGTAACTGTTTGTTTCATCTGGTAGGCTCGGCAGATTACGCCTTCAGTTCATTGCACAAAAGGTACAGTTGATGACGAACACTCACCGCGCCGTTTTCCTCGACCACCCGTCCCTGGACCTGGGTGACCTCGACCTCAGCCCGCTGCAAGAGTGTTTCAGCGATTTACAGCTTTTCGCCCAGACCACGCAGGACCAAGTGATCGAACGCCTCAAGGGCGCCACCGTTGCCATCACCAACAAAATCCTGATCGACGCCGCCGCCATCGCTGCCAGCCCCGAGCTGAAGCTGATTCTGATCACCGCCACCGGCACCAACAACGTTGACCTCGCCGCCGCCCGCGCCCACGGAATTACCGTCTGCAACTGCCAGGGTTACGGCACGCCGTCGGTGGCGCAGCACACGATCATGTTGCTACTCAATCTGGCAACGCGCCTGGCCGATTATCAAAAGGCTGTCGGCGAAGGTCGCTGGCAGCAGGCGAAACAGTTCTGCCTGCTGGATTACCCGATTGTCGAACTGGAAGGCAAAACCCTCGGCCTGCTCGGTCACGGCGAACTGGGCGGCGCGGTTGCACGACTGGCCGAAGCCTTTGGCATGCGTGTACTGCTCGGTCAGATTCCCGGGCGCCCTGCCCGGCCGGATCGTTTGCCACTGGATGAGCTGCTGCCGCAGATCGACGCGCTGACCCTGCACTGTCCACTCAACGAACACACCCGCCACTTCATCGGAGCCCGTGAGCTGGCCTCGATGAAACCCGGTGCGTTCGTGGTCAACACCGCACGCGGCGGCCTGATCGACGAACAGGCCCTGGCCGATGCCTTGCGCAACGGTCACCTGGGTGGCGCGGCTACCGACGTGTTGAGCGTCGAGCCACCGACCGCCGGCAATCCGCTGCTGGCCCCTGACATTCCACGGTTGATTGTCACCCCGCACAATGCTTGGGGCAGTCGCGAGGCACGCCAGCGAATCGTGGGCCAGTTGACCGAAAACGCTCAGGGATACTTCAGTGGTAAAGCGCTGCGGGTCGTCAGTTGATAGACTGCGGCACTTTTTTCACAGGAGCAGAGTATGGATCCGCGCAGTGAAGTACTGCTTCGTCAGGCCGAGTTATTCCAGGGTTCGGTGCTGCTGGCCGGTTTGCCCGCCGATGACCTGCTGGGCCGTTTGCCCGACGCTCATGGCTGGTGCTGGCATGCCGGCGATCAAGCAGCGCTGGACGCCCGTTTCGCCGAGCGCAGCCATTTTGGTGTGACTGTAACGGAGCGTGCGTTCGACACCGCCGTGGTGTTTCTGCCCAAGTCCAAGGACCTGACCGACTACATCCTCAACGCCCTCGCCTCCAGACTGGCCGGTTGTGAACTGTATCTGGTGGGTGAAAAACGCAGCGGCATCGAAGGCGCGGCCAAGCAACTGAACCCCTTCGGCAAACCGCGCAAGCTCGACAGCGCGCGGCATTGCCAGCTGTGGCAGGTTACCGTGGCCACTGCGCCGCAAGCCAAGTCGCTGGAAAGCCTGGCCCAGACTTATGAGTTGCCGCTGGCCGAAGGTCCGCTAAAAGTCATTAGCCTGCCGGGCGTGTTCAGCCACGGTCGGCTGGATCGCGGCAGCGCGCTGTTGCTGGAGCATCTGGACAAATTGCCGAGCGGCCATTTGCTGGACTTCGGTTGTGGTGCCGGTGTGTTGGGAGCAGCCGTGAAACGTCGCTATCCACACAACCAGGTCACCTTGCTTGATGTGGATGCGTTTGCGGCTGCCAGTAGTCGCCTGACATTGGCTGCCAACGGTCTGGAAGCTGACGTGATTACCGGTGACGGTATCGACGCAGCACCGATGGGCTTGAGTGCGATTTTGAGCAACCCGCCGTTCCATGTCGGCGTTCACACCGACTACTTCGCTACCGAGAACTTGCTGCGAAAAGCGGCCAAACATCTGAAAAACGGCGGCGAACTGCGCTTGGTAGCCAACAGCTTCCTGAAGTACCAGCCACTGATCGAAGAGCATCTGGGCATCTGTGCGATCAAGGCTGAAGGACAGGGTTTCAGAATCTATCGGGCTAAACGCGGGTAAAAAATTAGTGCTTGCCGAATAGATTCTGCCTAGGCAGAATCCGCTCCGTCCTAGGGGAGTAGTCTCCCACGAGCGCCATGCTCGTCCGGCATACGTCAACATACTTGGTCAACAGACCATGGCGTATGCGACCCAAGCGTCCGCATCAGACGGATCGCAGGGTTTGACAAGACCTATGACACGAACACCTTACCCGGGGCGGGAAGGCTGTACGTGTCATAGCCGTGTCGACCCGCCCCTTAGGAAAACCCTGATGCTGGATTCACTTCTCGTTCCCACCGCAATCGTTGCCTTGGCCGAAATCGGCGACAAGACGCAACTGCTCGCGCTCATTCTCGCCGCTCGCTTTCGTAAACCCTGGCCGATCATCGCCGGTATCGTCGCTGCAACCCTGGCCAACCACGCAGCAGCCGGTGCGGTAGGCGCCTGGGTCGGTAGTTTCTTCTCGAATGCGACGCTGCACTGGATCCTCGCCGCGAGCTTCACCGCGACTGCGCTGTGGACGCTGGTACCGGACAAGATGGATGACGACGAAGCCAGCACCGCCCGCAAGTTCGGACCGTTCCTGACCACGCTGATCGCGTTTTTCCTTGCGGAGATGGGTGACAAGACTCAAGTCGCCACGGTGATGCTCGCTGCGCAATACCCGGAACTGTGGCTGGTGATCATCGGCACCACCGCCGGGATGTTGATTGCCAACGTGCCGGTGGTTTTGGCGGGTAACTTTGCCGCGGATAAATTGCCGTTGACGTTAATTCGTCGCCTGGCGGCGTCGGCATTCTTCATCCTCGCCATTGTCGCGGTGTACAAGGCGATGCAGAGCAGCGGTTGGGTGTAACTCGGTAGGTCAGTCACACCGCGTCATCGTTCTTCGCGAGCAAGCTCGCTCCCACAGGGGTCAGTGTCGATCACAAAACCAATGTGGGAGCGAGCTTGCTCGCGAAGGCGTCAGCAGCCGCGCCACGTGCCTATCAGGACTTCTTGGCTTTCTCGTACAGCGGCATGACTTTCGGGATCGCCGCCTGCAAGGAAGCAATACGACTCGACGACGCCGGGTGAGTACTCATGAACTCCGGCGGCGAACCTTCCGAGGCCTTGGTCATCTTGTTCCACAGGGTGATCGCGGCGTTCGGGTTGTAACCGGCGCGAGCGGCCAGTTCCAGGCCGATCAGGTCCGCCTCGTTTTCATTGGCGCGACTGTTGGGCAAGGTCATGCCGTAGTTGGCCACAGTATCCGCCAGCGCCAGGCTGTCCTGGCCCAGACCGAACAAAGCACCGGCGCCCTGTTTGGCCATTTCAATGCCATAAGCCTTGGACATCGCTTCACGACCATGCTCGCGCAGGGCGTGGGCGATTTCGTGGCCCATGATCGCGGCGATCTCATCGTCGGTCAGTTGCAGGCTGTCGATCAGCCCCGTGTAGAAAATGATCTTGCCGCCAGGCCCGCAGTTGGCGTTGAGCTCGTCGCTCTTGATCAGGTTGACTTCCCATTTCCATTGGGCCGAATCCGGACGGAAAACCGGCGCCTGGGCAATCAGCCGGTCGGCAATCGCCTGGACACGTTTGGCCTCGTTACTGGTCTTGTCCAGCACGCCTTTGGTGTTCGCCTCTCCGACAGTCTTTTGATAAGACTGGGCGTACATCTGGTTGACCTCGTCGGTCGACAACATGCTGAACATGTACTGCTTGCGCTCAACGCCCACCGCGCCACCGCTGGTGGTATTGACCGACTGACAACCGGCGAGCAGCAAACCTGCGCTCAGTGCACACACAACCAATGTCTTGCTCATCAAAAATCTCCCTGAAACATGCGGCGTATCCTAGGCGGTGAGTTGTATCGACGCCAGATACATCAGACATTCAGACGCACATTTCGGACAAAGCTCCCGTCGCCGCAGGAAAAAACTCACATAACCTCACCCGCCACGGCCGGTGCCGTCCCGTAATGATTCATTTGCGACACCAACCGCTTCAAAACAGCCAATTCGCCACCGCCCGCTCATGGTCATCCAGCCCCCTGCCGATACAGCACCGCAGACGTCCTCTTGCGTGCGGAGCACCCATGAAATTCAAGTCGATCCAGTTTTCCGTGGCGGCCCTCGCCGGCGCCATCGTTCTTAGTGTCGTGGCCGCCCTGGTGCTGTACGCCCTGTTTTCCGGCGCACGGACACAAGACATGGTCCAGCAGCGGACCCAGGCACAATTCGAGCAAGTCATCGAACAGCGCCTGACGTCACTGGCGCAAACCCAGGTCAGCCAGATCCAGCGCGAGCTCGAAGCGCCACTGCTGATTGCCGGCGGACTGGTGCGAGTCAACGCATTGATCGGCACCCCGGGCGCCGATGGCCAGCCACAGTTGAACCTGAGCCGTGAGCAATTGATCAGCCTGATCAAGGAAAACGTCACCAAGAACCCGAAAATTCTCGGTACCTACATCGGTTGGGAAAAAAACGCCCTCGATCACAACGATGCGGCCTACGTCGACACCAAAGTGGTTGGCATCGACGCCAGCAACGGGCGTTTCCTGCCGTGGTGGTTCCGCAACGAAGACGGCAGTCTGGGCCTGGACAAACTGGTGGACGTCGACGACCAGAAAACCCTGTCCACCGGCGTACGCGCCAGCGAGTACTACCTGTGCTCGAAAGAAACCAAAAAATCCTGCGTGATCGATCCGGCACCCTACAAGGTCGGCGACAAGATCGTCATGCTCGCCTCCTTTATAGAACCGATCATGCTCAACGGGGCCTTCCAGGGCATCGTCGGCGCTGACCTCTCGGTGAACTTCATCCAGGAAATGCTCCTCGGCGCGAATCAGAAGTTGTACAGCGGCGCTGGTGAAATGGCCCTGATTGGCGGCAACAGCCGGATCGTTGCCTACACCAAGGACCCGAGCAAATTCGGCGAGAAGGTCAGCGACATCCTCGACAGCCAGCAGATCGCCAACATGGCCAATCTCAAGCGCGGCGAAGTCACCTACACCGTCGACAAGGCCCAGGGCCGGATCGAGTTGTACTTGCCGTTCGGCATCGGCCAGACCGACGCTCGCTGGACCCTCATGCTGCAACTGCCACTGAACGCGGTGATGGCCGATCTGCAAAAACTTCAGGGCGATCTGGACGCCCAGCGCAAGTCCGACACCTTCGGCATGGCCATGGTCGGCTTGTTGATTGCCGGTATCGGTTTGCTGGTGATCTGGCTGGTGGGCCACGGCATTGCCCGGCCGCTGAAGCAGATGGTTGCCATGCTCGACGACATCGCTCAGGGCGAAGGTGACCTGACTCGCCGCCTGACCAGCGACCGCGCCGACGAACTAGGCTCGATCGCCAAAGGCTTCAACACCTTCCTGGCCAAGTTGCAGGTGATGATCACCCAAGTGGTGACTTCGGTGCAGAGCGTCAGTGATTCGTCGGAACACACCGCCGACATCGCCATCCGCACCAACATCGGCGTGCACAAGCAAATGGCCGAGATTGATCAGGTGGCCACGGCGGTGCATGAAATGACAGCGACCGCTCAGGACGTGGCGCGCAACGCGACCCAGGCTGCGCAAGCCGCCAGCCATGCCGATCAGGCCGCGGCGCAGGGCATGCAAATCGTGCGCGATACGTCGAACTCGATTGGCGTGCTGGCGATAGAAATCGGCAAGGCTGTCGGCGTGGTGCAAACCTTGGCCAAGGACAGCGAGAACATCAATGCGATCCTGACGGCCATTCGCGGGATCGCCGAACAAACCAACCTGCTGGCCTTGAACGCCGCCATCGAAGCGGCACGGGCTGGCGAACAGGGACGCGGTTTTGCGGTGGTAGCCGATGAAGTGCGCAACCTGGCGCAGAAAACTCAGAAAGCCACTGAAGAAATTCAGACCATGATTCAGCAACTGCAACAAGGCACGCGCGATGTGGTGCGGGTGATGGAGGACAGTCAGAGCCGCACCGATGAAAGCGTGCAGCATGCGGCGAAAGCGGCCGAGGCGCTGGAGACGATTACTCAGGCCGTGTCGGTGATCAACGACATGAACACCCAGATTGCCAGTGCGGCTGAGGAACAGAGTGCGGTGGCTGACGACATCAACCGTAACGTGATCAACATCGGACAAGTGGCCAATGAAGTGGCGGGCGGGGCGGATGAATCGAGTGCGGCGAGTGCGGATCTGACCAAGTTGGCTGAGCAGCAGCGGCGGTTGATCAATCAGTTCAAGGTCTGAAGAGCCCCCTCACCCTAACCCTCTCCCGGAGGGAGAGGGGACTGACCGAGGCGTATCGCGCTATCCATCGACCTGAAATATCGAGTCGAATTCAAGTTTTGAAAGCGAAAAAGATCGGCTCCCTTTCCCCCTCTCCCCTCTTGGGAGAGGGCTGGGGTGAGGGGTGGCTTTTAAACAACACCAAGATCTCAACCCGGAGTAAGACACTCCGGCCCATTCAGCTTCGGATCATTCACCAGATTCGCCAACACCCGCTCGCGTAACGCTGCGGGTTCACTGGCGAGTAACGCCTGCAACGCATGCAACGGAGTCTCTGGATTGAGCCACGCCTCCTGCCCCGCCGCATCGAGAATCAACGGCCGACGCTGACTCGCCGCCGGTTGCGTGATCACCGCCGTGCTCAGCCACACCTGCTCCTGCACCGGATACGCTTCCCAAATCGCCGCAAAGAACAGCGTCGAGCCCTCCCCTGGAGTCAGCCAATACGGACGCTTGCGTGTGGTGCCGCGCCATTCGTAAAAACCATTGGCCGGCAGCAGGCAACGGCGTTCGCGCAGGGCCTGGCGAAACATCGGTTGTTCGGCAACGGTTTCGGCCCGGGCATGGGCTGGAGTGCGAGACAGATCGGTCAACCATGGCGGCGTCAAACCCCAACGCGCGCGGGCCAACTCACGCTGACCGTCAACGCCCGCGCGCAGCATCAACACCGAATCGTTGGGAGAAATATTCCACTGGGCCTGCTGATCGGCGGGGAAGCCAGGCAGGGCCGCGAAGGCGGGGTTCCAGCGAAACAGGGCATAACGTCCACACATGGGGCAACACGACTCTTGATAAAACGAACGTCAGCCTAACAGACCAGCGTGCCGGGAAAACTGTCCGGTTCATCGCCGGGCAGTGGCAGCGCGGCATTGTACGCGGTGATCAACTCCCGGGCGTACTCGGCCTCGTCGTTATCGACCGACAGGCCCAGCAGGCCAAAGACCGGCAATTCGCCACTGCCACCGAGCAAATCGCGCCCCACCAGATGCGCCTTGATGCCCTCGCTGGCCAGCATGCCTTGCAGCAACTCACCTTCCATCAGGTTTTCCGGCTCGTAGATTCGCTGCATAGACGCCCCTTACTCGTTTTCGCTGAACACTTCGAGATGCCATTCCTCTCCATCAACCTGCAACACAAACGTTATCGGTCGACAGCACACCTGACAGTCCTCGATATAGGTCTGATCGCCCCCGGACAGATCCACAGACGTCTCAACCTCTTCACCACAATACGGACATTCGTACAGCGCAGTTTCCAGCATCGCGGTCTCCCAGGTGACTTGTGCGTATAATCGCCGGTCTATTTGCAGGGCTATTTTTGTCTGGCTAACTTTTCAGACCGTGCCCCGTTGGTTTTCGATCAAAACCTTTACTTACCCTAGCCGTTTCTAACAAGAGAGCATGATGGGCGAATTCGATGCCATCCGACCTTACAACGACAGCGAAGTCCCGGCGGTGCTGGACCGACTGCTGGGCGACAAGGCGTTTCTAGATATCCTCATCCATTTCCGCTTCCCGCGTTTTGCCGGTGCCTTCGGCTGGATGCTCAAACCTCTTATAGCTCATCGGTTGCGCCGTGAGTTCGCTGATGTTACGTCGGTGGCCACGTTGCAGGATAAAGTCGAGATGTACGTCGACCACACCATCGAGCGAGCCACGGACGGTGTGACGTACACCGGCGTCGAGCAGTTCAAGTCCGGCAGCGCCTACCTGTTCATCGCCAACCACCGCGACATCGTGATGGACCCGGCCTTCGTCAATTACGCCGTGTACCACGCCGGCCTGCCTACACCGCGCATCGCGATCGGCGACAATCTGCTGCAAAAGCCCTTCGTCAGCGATCTGATGCGCCTGAACAAGAGCTTTATCGTGCACCGTTCGATCACCGGTCGACGCGAGAAGATGGCGGCGTATCAGCTGCTGTCGGCCTACATCAACCACTCGATCCGCAACGATTGCGCTTCGATCTGGATCGCCCAGGCCGAAGGCCGGGCCAAGGACGGCGATGACCGTACCGAGTCAGCCATCCTCAAGATGTTCCACATGAGCCGCAAGGACGAGCCGTTCGGCGAAGTCATTCAGTCGTTGAACCTCACGCCGGTGTCGATCAGCTATGAATACGACCCGTGCGATCAAGCCAAGGCTCGCGAGCTGTTCATCCGCGCCACCACCGGCAGCTACACCAAAGTACCGGGCGAGGACGATGTGAGCATCGCCAAGGGCATCACCGGCTACAAGGGCCGGGTGCATGTGAACTTCGCCTCGCCGATCACCGAGCTGTTCGACGACACCAAGCAATTGGCGGTCGAGATAGACCGGCAGATCCTCGGCGGCTACCGCCTGTTCCCGGTGCACTACCTGGCCTACGCCCAGTGGAAAGACGCCGACACGCAATTGCAGGTGCCGAAAGCCGCTGAGGTGTTTGCGGCCGACGAATTGGCCAAGGCTCAGGAGCAATGGCAACAGCGTCTGGACGCTTGCCCTGAGGAGCATCGTCCGTTCATGGTCCTGCAATACGCGACGCCGGTGCGCAATCAGTACCGTGTGAAAGCAGGTTTGCCGCTGTAGGATTTTTTTAAAGCAAGATCAAAAGATCGCAGCCTCGTTTCACTCGACAGCTCCTACAGGGCGAACGCTATCCTCTGTAGGAGCTGTCGAGTGAAACGAGGCTGCGATCTTTTGCTGTTTATCAATTCAGACGCGCGTGCTGATCCACGACACCAGCAGCGCCAACCCCAGGCAGGCAAAACCGAATCGATAGAAAAACCGGTTCATGCGCAAGGTAGCCCCATCCAGCATCAACGTCGGCTCATTGATACGACGGCTCTGGCTTTGCGCTTCGAGAATGGCCTGCGCGCGCTGTTCGCGGCGACGAGTGGCATGCAGCAACCAGCCGCCCGGAAAGGCAAACAACAAGGCCAACAGGTTGATCAACTTGGCGGGATGGTTGGTAAACAGCGAAATCAAATGCAACGACATCACGGACCTCAGCAAAACAGGTGGCAGGCGCCGAACCGACGACCGCGGCGCGAATTCTACCGAAAGCCTCGCCACCTGCCCTTGCTTTCCGACAAATAACGAACCATTTGACCGATTCCTGTCCTGTGTCACGGCGCCGTCATCTGAATACGCCAGTCTGGCGCCCCTCAAAACCGACACGGAAACCGTCATGTTGCACGCCGAAAACCAGGATCGCCTCTACCTCATCGCCCAATGCGACGAACAACAAAACCTTGTCGGCAGCCTCGCCTTCAACGTCCAGGACCGCCACTGGTTGGTGTATTGCGCGCTGAGTGGGCATCAACATGCGGATTTGCCAGAGACGGATTTGCTGACGGGCGTGAGTGTGCTGGATTTTTATTCGCAGGCCGCCTGACACCGCAGATCCCTTGTGGGAGCGAGCCTGCTCGCGAAAGCGCTGTGTCAGGCACCTTTAATGCCGGATGTCAGAATGCCTTCGCGAGCAGGCTCGCTCCCACAGGTGTTGAGTGCATGTCAGTGGGAAATCGACAGGCATGAAAAAGCCCGGGACCATTGCTGGCACCGGGCTTTTTTGAATCCAGCGAACGCTTACTCGCCGAGAATCTGACCAATCGTCGGATCCTTGAACAGACGCGTCAACGCATCGCTCAACACATCGCTGACCAGCTTGGTGTTGGTTTCCTGATTCGGCGCCATACCAAAACGCTGATCCAGGGACGCACCATAACGACCGCTGTAGCGACGATTGGCATTCTGCACATCGGAGCGGAACGTCGCGCCAATGGTGGCCTCAGTTACATACATGCCTTCTTTAGGCGACTGATACTTCAGTTCGGCCAGCGTCACGGTCAACTGCGGAGCATTCAGCGCATTGGAGGTTGGGGTGAAGCCCAACAACCGCACGGCCGCTTCGGCCTGAGCCTGCAATTTCGGCAGAATCTGCGCGCCCTGCACGGTGATCGCGCTGGTCTCAGGGTACAGGCCACCACGGGTGCCCAGCGTTGGCGACGGACGACCGTCTACCACACGCACCACCACCGGTTGACCATGGCCGACCGGTGCCAGCTGAGTCGTCAGCTTGGGTTCCGGATTCAGTTGTTGCGGGCTGTGGGCGCAGCCAACCAGGGTCAAACTGGTCACAGTGATCAAACCGAACAACAGGCGTTGCAACATGCTCTTCTCTCCAGAATCAGGCACAAACAAGGCCCGCAGTATAGCGGTGGGCCACTGTGGGTAACTAGCACCTCACAGTGAATACTGAAATCTCTGACAAACCCTCCAGACTGCGGTTCCTGTCACAGATATGTCACCGCCCATACACTTGCTCGTCACGGCTCACTGGCAACCTTCACAGCAGTCACCCCACAAGGTACTTCGCCATGCGCTATCTCATCTCGCTGTTCAACCCACGCCCTCTGCATCGCTGCTTCGCCCTGCTCGACCGCAACGGCCACTGCCAGGCATTCAAACAGTGCAGCCTCCAGCCGATGGGTGATGGCTGGGTCGAAATCGAAGAAATCCGTCTCAACTGGTTACACCATCCCCTGCCCCCCAGCGCCCGTGTCAGCCAGCGCCAACCACGTGCGCGGGCTCAACACCTGTTGACCACCTGACCGAACACCTAATAAAAGTCATTAAACACGACCATTTCCCTGCGTTTCTTCGCTACAATCTCCCCCCGATTATAAGGACGTCTCCTGATCGGGCCTCGCAGCATCGTCAATGCGCTTGTATTGACACCCCGCACCGCCCACAGAGAGCCGCCCACACAGATCGAGTGAAGCTGGCGCGCTTGCTGTTCCTTGAGCAAAACCCCCACTTTTCGCGAATCTGCAGAGCTGTCATTACGCTCGGTCACTGAGCTGTTTGCCCGTTTTGACTGTCATGTATCCCATGGCGGCAATCCATCCGGGCACGGTGCCAGGCTGGGGCAGCCCTTTTTTGAGGTTCACGTCTTCAAAAGAGCGTGAAAAAAACGGGTTTTCACAACTTCACAAGAGTGTGGCGAGCAAATGAATAGTTTTGCGTCTGAATATGCACCATTAGCGTCTGAAACAGCCCAACGACACAGGACCGAGTACGCCTCGAACACCGGAGCCTGAAGCCTGTCCTCTACGGATTTGGTTGCACAAACGGATGTATCGACCATAAGTCGAATTGCCAGCCGCGCGTTGAAGTGAGTTCATGTAACTCTTTTAGACCCGGCTAGCGTCCGTCGAAGTTGCGAAAAATTGCGAAGATTCGGACATGGCGATACTGCCATGGGTACCTGGGGCATCACTGACACGCCCCTGAACGCCTGGCAGCCATGCCGACAATTTGGTGCTGCAGATTTTGGAGACGCGTTAAATGGCGCATAACGAAGCAGTCGACGTAGTACTGGTTGGGGCCGGCATCATGAGTGCCACCCTCGCTGTACTGCTCAAAGAACTCGACCCCGCGATCAAGCTGGAAGTCGTCGAGCTGATGGATTCCGGTGCCGCGGAGAGTTCGAACCCGTGGAACAACGCCGGTACCGGTCACGCCGGGCTGTGTGAGCTCAACTACACGCCGCAGGCCGCCGACGGCACCGTCGACATCAAGAAAGCCGTGCACATCAACACCCAGTTCGAGGTGTCGAAGCAGTTCTGGTCCTACCTGACCAAGAAAAGCACCTTCGGCTCGTGCAAGACGTTCATCAGCCCGGTGCCGCACCTGAGCTTCGTCCAGAACGACGATGGCGTTTCCTTCCTCAAGGAACGCTTCAAGACGCTGAGCAAGCACCACGCCTTCTCGGACATGGAATACACCGAAGACAAGGCCACCATGGCCGAGTGGATGCCGTTGATGATGCCTGGCCGGCCGGCTGACGAAGTCGTCGCCGCCACCCGCGTCATGAACGGCACCGACGTCAACTTCGGCGCCCTGACCAATCAACTGCTCAAGCACCTGACCAGTGCACCCGATGCCCAGGTCAAGTACTGCAAGCGCGTGACTGGCCTCAAGCGTAACGGCAGCGGCTGGACCGTCAGCATCAAGGACGTCAACAGCGGCAACTCCCGTGAAGTCGACGCGAAATTCGTGTTCCTCGGCGCCGGTGGCGCGGCACTGCCGCTGCTGCAAGCGTCGGGCATCGAAGAAAGCAAAGGCTTCGGCGGCTTCCCGATCAGTGGCCAGTGGCTGCGTTGCGACAACCCGGAAGTGGTCAAACACCACCAGGCCAAGGTTTACAGCCAGGCGGCCGTGGGTTCGCCGCCGATGTCGGTGCCGCACCTGGACACCCGCGTAGTCGATGGCAAGAAGTCCCTGCTGTTCGGACCTTACGCCGGTTTCACCACCAAGTTCCTCAAGCACGGCTCCTTCATGGACCTGCCGATGTCGGTTCGCGCCGGCAACATCGGCCCGATGCTGGCGGTGGCCAAAAACAACATGGACCTGACCAAGTACCTGGTCAGCGAAGTGATGCAGTCGATGGAGCAGCGCCTGGACTCGCTGCGTCGCTTCTACCCAGAAGCGAAAGCCGAAGACTGGCGCCTGGAAGTGGCCGGCCAACGGGTGCAGATCATCAAGAAAGACCCGAAAAAGGGCGGCGTTCTGCAGTTCGGTACCGAACTGGTCGCGTCCAAGGACGGTACGCTTGCTGCCCTGCTCGGCGCTTCGCCAGGCGCGTCGGTGACCGTTTCGATCATGCTTGAGCTGATCGAGAAATGCTTCCCGAACAAAACTTCTGGTGAATGGGCTGCCAAGCTCGCGGAAATCTTCCCGGCTCGGGAAAAGGTTCTGGAAACCGACGCTGCGCTGTATCGCAAGATCAATGTGCAGAACAACGTCGCGCTGGAACTGGTTGAAGCCAGCAACGAGACCGAAAGCTACGCTTGATTCGGCCGCATAAAAAACGCCCCGTTCTCATTGAGAGCGGGGCGTTTTTTTATGGCCTTTAAAAGATCGCAGCCTCGCTACGCTCGACAGCTCCTACAGGTATGAGCGAACCATTTGTAGGAGCTGTCGAGCGTAGCGAGGCTGCGATCTTTTGATCTTAAACGCGCGCCTTGGCGATCAACTCAATGTACTCGGCCGCGTTGCGCTGATCCTTGATCAGGGCGACGAAGTCATTGCCGTGCTCATCCTTGCCGTCCAGATCCAGACCGGCTTCGACGAAGAAAGTCAGAAAGCGCCCGAAGTCATCGATGCGCAGGCCGCGATAGGCCTTGATCAGTTTGTGCAGCGACGGCGACGTGGCGTCGACCGGTTCGAAATCGAGGAACAGCTTGATCTGCTCATCGCCGATCTCGTCACCAATCACTTGCTTCTTATCTTTACGCATTGCCGACTCCAGCTCGCAGACATTTCACGGGCGGGCAGTTTACCCCTCCCCGGGCACAGGGCTCAACGCGGACGAACGCTGCCTGTGTGCAGATCGGCCCAGATATGGCCGTTGGCGTAGCTGAGGAACTGGCAATACACCGTGTCGTTGCGCAACAAGTCGATCACCACCCGGTACTGGGCCATCGGGTAAAACAGCGTCAGGGTTTTGCTTTTGTCGTCGTAGATCGGCTTTTTCAGGCTTTTGCTTTCGCCATCGAAGTTGACCAGCACCTGGTTGATGGTCGCGCCCTTGTTCAAGGATTTGCCCTTGAGACGGATCAGCAACGGTGAGGTCACCGGAATTGGCTGCTGGTTGGACTGGCGCTGGCTGCCGATCACCACCGAATACTCAGTGACCTGCAACAGCTGTTGCTGCTCGGGCTCCGCGTCACGCAGGGTCAGGTCATCCGGGGGCAGGAACTGGGCGTGCATCGGCGCCGGGGCGGCAGCCAGAGGCAGGCTGACGGTCAGCAACAGGGTGGCGCAGCTGCGGATCAAAAGGCTCATGACGGGCTCCCAGGGCGAAGCCGAGCACTCTAGCATGAGGATCAACCGCGCGAATTAGCGATATGGGTCAATACTTCGCAGTACCAGGCTGGCCATACTGGAAGAGCTTTCAGCCGTCGTTCAACGGTGCGCCGTCTACCGTGGAGTGCTCATGTCGTTCTCCGTTCCCCCGTTGTTCGCCGCCTGGCGTCAGACCTGGCGCGCCGGCTACACCCTCAAACGCTTACGCGGCGACATCAGTGCCGGGGTGACCGTAGGGATTATCGCCATCCCGCTGGCCATGGCCCTGGCGATTGCCGTGGGTGTACCGCCCCAGCAAGGGTTGTATACGGTACTGATCGCCGCGCCCCTGATCGCCCTGACAGGAGGCTCGCGTTTCAATGTCAGTGGGCCGACCGCTGCGTTCGTGGTCATTCTGCTGCCCATCACCCAACAATACGGCCTGGGCGGCCTGCTGCTCTGCACCATGCTTGCCGGCGTCATCCTCATTGCCCTGGGGCTGATTCGAGCCGGGCGGTTGATTCAGTACATTCCGTATCCGGTCACCCTGGGCTTTACCGCCGGGATCGGCATTGTCATTGCCACCCTGCAATTGAAGGATTTGCTGGGCCTGAACACCGCCGGCCAGGCAGAACACTACATCGAACAGCTGGGCGTACTGATTCTGGCGCTGCCCAGCGCCCGGCTAGGGGACGGGATCATCGGCATCACATGCCTGGCTGTTCTGATTGTCTGGCCACGGTGGGTGCCGAGGATTCCGGGGCATCTGGTGGCGCTGACCATCGGCGCGCTCCTGGGGTTGGCGCTGGAGCACGGCGGACTGTCGGTGGCGACATTGGGTGAGCGTTTCAGCTATATGGTCGAGGGCGTCAGCCATCCCGGCATTCCGCCGTTCCTGCCAAGCTTCGACTGGCCGTGGAATCTACCCGGTCCCGACGGCCAGCCGCTGCACCTGTCTTACGACTTGATCCGTCAATTAATGGCGCCGGCGTTCGCCATTGCCATGCTAGGCGCCATCGAATCCTTGTTGTGTGCGGTGGTGGCGGATGGCATGACCGGCAGCAAACACGACCCCAACGCAGAACTGCTGGGCCAGGGCCTGGGTAATCTGATCGCACCGTTGTTCGGCGGCATTACCGCCACGGCGGCGATTGCCCGTAGTGCCACCAACGTACGCAGCGGAGCCTTTTCGCCATTGGCCGCGATTATTCACAGCGCAGTAGTGCTGATGGCGATACTCGTTCTCGCACCGCTTTTCAGCTACTTGCCGATGGCGGCACTGGCCGCGTTGCTGGTCATGGTGGCGTGGAACATGAGCGAGGCCCGGCACGTGCTGCATACCTTGCGCATCGCGCCCCGCAGCGATGTGCTGGTCTTGCTGACCTGCCTGAGCCTGACGGTGTTGTTCGACATGGTGATGGCCGTCGCCGTCGGCCTGCTGTTGGCCGCCGGGTTGTTTATCAAGCGCATGAGCGATCTGACAGACACCGCCGAACTGCCCCGCGGCTTCCATCAAGCCTTGAAGGACATGCCGGAGCATGTTCGTTGCTATGCGATACGCGGGCCGTTGTTCTTCGGGGCTGCCGAAAAAGCCCTGGGGGTGCTACGCAAATTCAGTCCAGAGGTCAAAGTGGTGATCGTCGAGATGAGCGCCGTGCCCATGCTGGACATGACCGCGCTGGCAGCCTTCGACAATATCCTGAGGGATTACCGCAAGGACGGCATTGGCTTGATTCTGGTGGCGACCGCACCACGCGTGCGCCTGAAGCTCAGGCGCGCGGGCATCCATCGGGAACAGCGCCAATTGGCCTACGTGAACAGCCTGGAACAGGCTCGCCTCAAAAGTGAACGCTGGCTGGCCGGGGGGAACTGAGTGCGCCGTTCAGGTGAACTGCGCACGCATCCACGCCTGATACTCAGCCACACCCGCCTCACCTTCACGCGGCGCCCAGTGAGCAAGCTCTCCGTCACCGACCGGGCGATAGGGGCCGGCCTTGCACTCGAACATCAGGCTGTCCGCTTCGAGTACCACCAGGCTATGGAACACACCGGCTGGCAGGTCCACACCAAGACAGTCGCCACCGGCCTGCAGGATTTGTTTGCTCAGCACCCCGCCAGATTCATCGAAGATCAACACACCCAGTCGCCCTTTGAGGACCAACAAGGTTTCAGCCTTATTCTCCCCCAAGTGCCGGTGAGGCGGGACATAGGTGTCGGGCTGCAAGCCAACCACCATGCGATGACAGGCGTCTTCCATCTGATGAAAGTTGTGGTGCTGACGCCCACGAGGATTGGCTGCGGCTTTCTCGGCCAATTCAGCGAACAGGGTTTGATCGAGAAAGCTCGGCGCGGTCATCTTCTTACATGCCTTTAACGGCAAAAATCCCGTTGGCGTTACGCCAGTAGCCTTTGTAGTCCATGCCGTAACCGAAGATGTAACGGTCGATGCATGGCAGGCCGACGAAATCGGCTTTCAGGTCCGGGCGAGCCTTGCGGTCGTGGTCCTTGTCGATCAGCACGGCGGTGTGCACAGCGCGGGCGCCAGCATGTTTGCAGTAGTCGATGATCGCGCCCAGGGTGTGACCTTCATCGAGGATGTCGTCGATGATCAGCACATCGCGGTCGAGGAACGAGACTTCCGGCTTGGCTTTCCAGAACAGATCGCCGCCGCTGGTTTCGTTGCGATAACGAGTGGCATGCAGGTAGGACGCTTCCAGCGGGAAGTTCAGATGGGTCAGCAGCTTGCCGGAGAAAATCAGCCCGCCATTCATCACGCAGAACACCACCGGATTGCTTTCAGCCAGCTGGTCGTTGATTTGTGCACCGACGCGGGCGATGGCCGCCTCGACTTCAGCTTCGGTGTACAGGCAGTCAGCCTCTCGCATGATTTGACGGATATGCTCGAGATCAGCGGACATGGCGTTCTCCAGGGGGTGGCGGTTCAGGAAAAGCGGGCAAAGGTACGCATCAAGCGAGGCCAGATCAAGCGTTTGTGGACTAACGTTCTGTATGTCTATAGGACAACACCCTCGGATAGATTAATCTAGGCCGGTTTTTTTGCCCGCCGCCGGAGCCTTTCCCCATGCCCATCCTCGAGATCCGCCATCCGCTGATCCGCCATAAACTCGGCCTTATGCGCCGCGCCGACATCAGCACGAAGAATTTCCGTGAGCTCGCTCAGGAAGTCGGTGCCCTGCTGACCTATGAAGCCACCAAAGACCTGCCGCTGGAAAGCTACGACATCGAAGGCTGGTGCGGCACGGTGTCGGTCGAGAAAATCGCCGGCAAGAAAATTACTGTAGTACCGATCCTGCGCGCTGGCATCGGTATGCTCGAAGGCGTGCTGAGCCTGATCCCTGGCGCTAAAGTCAGCGCCGTCGGCGTGGCCCGCAACGAACAAACCCTGCAGGCCCACACCTACCTGGAAAAACTGGTTCCGGAAATCAACGAACGCCTGGCGATGATCATCGACCCGATGCTCGCTACCGGCAGCTCCATGGTCGCGACTATCGACCTGCTGAAAAAGGCCGGTTGCCGGGATATCCGCGCGATGGTGCTGGTGGCTGCCCCTGAAGGTATTGCCGCCGTAGAGAAAGCTCACCCGGACGTGACCATCTACACCGCTTCCATTGACGAGAAGCTGAACGAACACGGTTACATCATCCCAGGCCTGGGCGATGCCGGTGACAAGATCTTCGGCACCAAGCAGAAGGACGCTTGAGCATGCAGCAAGAGTTCAACGATCCGCTCTGGCGCACAGTGCTGTCGGGTGCGCAGATGCTGTTCGTGGCCTTCGGCGCTCTGGTGTTGATGCCGCTGATTACCGGCCTCGACCCGAACGTGGCGCTGTTCACCGCAGGCCTGGGGACGATTCTGTTCCAGATCGTCACCGGGCGTCAGGTGCCGGTGTTCCTGGCGTCGAGCTTTGCCTTCATCACCCCGATCATTCTCGCCAAGGGCCAGTTCGGCCTCGCGGCGACCATGGGCGGCGTGATGGCGGCCGGTTTCGTCTACACCTTCCTCGGCCTCGCGGTGAAGATCAAAGGCACCGGTTTCATTGACCGTTTGCTGCCACCGGTGGTGATTGGTCCGGTGATCATCTCCATCGGCCTGGCCATGGCGCCGATCGCCGCCAACATGGCGATGGGCAAGGCTGGCGACGGCACCGAGCTGATTCATTATCAGACGGCAATGCTGATCTCGATGCCGGCGCTGCTGACCACCCTGATCGTCGCGGTGTTCGGCAAAGGCATTTTCCGCCTGGTACCGATCATTTCTGGCGTGCTGGTGGGTTTTGCGATGGCGTTTTATTTCGGCGTCGTTGATACCGCGAAAATTGCTGCTGCACCGTGGTTTGCGATCCCGCACTTCACCGCGCCGGAATTCAACTGGCAGGCGATTCTGTTCATCGTTCCGGTGGCCCTGGCTCCGGCCATCGAGCACATCGGCGGCGTGATCGCTGTCGGTAGCGTGACCGGTCGCGATTACCTGAAGAAACCCGGCCTGCACCGCACCCTGCTCGGCGATGGCATTGCCACTACCGCAGCCGGCCTGTTTGGCGGTCCACCCAACACCACCTATGCCGAAGTGACGGGCGCGGTGATGCTGACCAAGAACTACAACCCGAAGATCATGACCTGGGCAGCGATATTCGCCATCAGCCTGGCGTTCGTCGGCAAGTTCGGCGCGCTGCTGCAAAGCATTCCAGTGCCGGTGATGGGCGGGATTCTGTGCGTGTTGTTCGGTTCGATCGCGGCGGTGGGCATGAACACGTTGATTCGCCACAAGATCGACCTGAGCGAAGCGCGCAATCTGGTGATTGTCTCGGTGACCCTGGTGTTCGGGATCGGCGGCGTACTGGTCGGCACCGGCACAGGGCCGGACGACTTCGGCCTCAAAGGCATTGCGCTGTGCGCGGTGACGGCGATTGCGCTGAACCTGTTGCTGCCGGGCAATGACAGCTGGAAGCACAAGAAGGCGAATGAATCGCTGCTGTAATGGCTTGAGGTCTTGGTTGTCAGTGAAATAGCTTTCGCGAGCAGGCCCGCTCCTACAGGTGATTTGTGAACGACACCTATCCAATGTGGGAGCGAGCCGGCTCCGGGCGGCGATCCGACGAAGCTTTTAAAGCGCCAGAGGCGCTCTTTCGCACAAGGTGCTCAACGCCCGCGCCCACTGCGGATCGTCGTTAAGACACGGCACTAGCACCAACTCCTCTCCCCCCGCCTCGCGGAACAGTTCTTTGCCGCGATCACCGATCTCTTCCAGGGTCTCGATGCAATCGGCAACAAACGCCGGGCACATCACCAGTACCTTCTTCACGCCCATTCCGGCCAATTCATCGAGGCGCGCTTCGGTGTAGGGTTCGATCCATTTTGCTCGACCCAAACGCGACTGGAACGACACCGACCACTTGCCGTCCGGCAGCCCCAGCCGCTTGGCAAACTCGGAGGCGGTACGCAGGCATTGGGCGCGGTAGCAGGTCGCCAATACTTCTGGCGAGGCGTTCAGGCAGCAATTGTCGCTTTTAAAGCAATGGTGACCGGTAGGGTCGATCTTCGTCAGGTGCCGCTCCGGCAAACCGTGGAAGCTCAGCAGCAGGTGATCGTAATCCTGCAGCAAATACGGCTTGGCGCTGGCCACCAACGCATTGAGGTATTCCGGTTGATCGTAGAACGGCTGGAGAATCGAAAACTGCACATCCAGCTGCTTCTCCCGCACCACCCGCTTGGCCTCCTCGATCACCGTGGTCACGGTGCTGTCGGCGAACTGTGGATAGAGCGGCGCGAGCGTGACCCTCTTGTGACCCTGGGCCGCCAGGCGCACCAACATCGATTCAATTGACGGTTCGCCATAACGCATCGCCAGTTCCACCGGACCGTGGGTCCACTGGGCCGTCATGGCCTGTTGCAGGCGACGGCTGAGCACCACCAACGGCGAGCCCTCCTCCCACCAGATCGAGGCGTAGGCGTGGGCAGACTGCTCCGGGCGCTTGAACAGGATCAGCGACACCAGCAAACGTCGCACCGGCCATGGCAGGTCGATCACATACGGGTCCATCAGAAATTGATTGAGGTAACTGCGCACATCCGCCACCGAAGTGGAGGCCGGTGAGCCCAGATTGACCAGAAGCAATGCGTGATCGGTCATGCAACGTCCTATTTCAAAGGCGGCTGGAAAGGTTGTCCAGAGCCGCGCGCAAATCAGTGAACTGGAAAGTGAAACCCGCTTCCAGCAAGCGAGCCGGTACGGCCTTCTGGCCGCCCAGCAACAGGAATGACAATTCGCCCAGACACACCTTCAACGCCAAGGCCGGCATGGGCATGAACGTCGGGCGGTGCAGCACGCTGCCCAACGTCTTGGCAAACTCGCGGTTGCGCACCGGCTTGGGTGCGCAGGCATTATAAGGACCACTGGCGTCTTCCTGGCGCAGAAGAAAATCAATCAGGGCGATTTGATCGTTGATATGAATCCACGGCATCCACTGCCGACCACTGCCGATAGGCCCGCCCAACCCCACTTTGAACGGCAGCAACAGCCGCGACAAAAAGCCGCCCTCGGCCGACAACACCAATCCGGTACGAATGAAGATCACACGAATGCCCAAGCCTTCGGCACGCTGGGCGGTTTCTTCCCAGGCGATGCACAATTGGCTGGCGAAATCATCGATGACCGGTGGAGACTTCTCGGTCAATTCCCGTTCGCCCCCATCACCATACCAACCGACCGCAGACCCTGAAATCAACACCTGCGGTTTTTGTTCACAGGTTTCGAGCCAGGCCAGCAGGGTTTCGGTCAGGGTGATGCGGCTGCTCCACAACAGCGCTTTGCGTCGAGTTGTCCAAGGTCGATCGGCAATCGGTGCACCCGCGAGGTTGATAATCGCATCCACCGGTTCCTGCCCGATGTCCTCGAGACGGGCCACTCCGTGCACTTGGGCACCGCATATTTTCGCGACTTTTTCAGGCTTGCGACTCCAGACCGTCAGGCGATGTCCCTGACTCAACCAGCGTGCGCAGAGCTGACGTCCTATCAAACCAGTACCGCCGGTCAGCAATATGTGCATGACTTCTTCCTCGCGTGGCGTTTTACCTTGATCACTAGTCTATTTTTATAAGCAGGGATCTTTGGTATCGGGCAGGCTCTGTGTTTAACAATAGGCCAAGCTGTCAGAACGAGAACGCTAAAAGTTATACCAAAAAACAATATTGTACAGGTTTCATCCACGGCGTAGTCTGTACAGAAAGGTAAACGAGGCCCCTATGACTGTACCTATCGCAATCATCGGCACCGGCATCGCCGGGCTCTCCGCCGCTCAGGCCCTGACAGAGGTCGGGCATGTCGTTCAACTTTTCGATAAAAGCCGCGGCAGTGGCGGACGCATGTCAAGCAAGCGCAGCGATGCGGGTGCTCTGGACATGGGCGCGCAATATTTCACCGCCCGCGATCGCCGCTTCGTCACTGAAGTCCAGCGCTGGCAAGGCAACGGCTGGGTCGCTGAATGGATGCCGCAGCTCTACACCTACCATGGCGGCCAGCTCAACCTGTCGCCGGACGAACAGACGCGCTGGGTCGGCACGCCGCGCATGAGCGCCATCACCCGTGGCCTGCTCGGCGACCTGGAAGTGCATTTCGCCTGCCGCATTACCGAGGTCTATCGCGGCGAGGAGCACTGGCATCTGCAGGACGCCGAAGGCTTTACCCACGGCCCGTTCAGTCATGTGATTATCGCCACGCCGGCGCCTCAGGCGACTGCACTGCTGGCCTCCGCGCCGAAACTCGCCGGTGCCGCCGCGGGGGTGAAAATGGACCCGACCTGGGCTGTCGCGCTGGCGTTCGAGACACCGCTGGATACGCCCATGGAAGGCTGCTTCGTACAGGACAGTCCACTCGACTGGCTGGCTCGCAACCGCAGCAAACCCGGGCGCGATAACACCCTCGATACGTGGGTGCTGCATGCGACCAGTGCCTGGAGCCGGCAACATATCGACCTGTCCAAGGAAGCGGTGATTGAGCAATTGCACGGCGCATTTGCCGAGCTGCTGCACAGCGCCATGCCCGCCCCGACCTTCAGCCTCGCCCACCGCTGGCTTTACGCCCGACCCGCCAGCAGCCATGAATGGGGCGCCCTGGCCGATGCCGATCTGGGTCTGTATGTGTGTGGCGACTGGTGCTTGTCCGGTCGTGTCGAAGGTGCTTGGCTAAGCGGCCAGGAAGCCGCCCGCCGCTTGCATGCGCATCTGCAGTGAATCGCCTCAATCAGGTAGGAGCTGCCGAAGGCTGCTCCTAAGGGAGCGATCGTAAAACCTATACAAACAATTTGACTTGTACACCTTTGAATCTATGATGAAGTTATGTTGTACAGATCGAACAGTCTGTACAGGTTTAGATTCGAGGTGCTCCGATGCCCCACGTCACCATGAAACCAAAGATCGCCATCAGCGCCTGTCTGATGGGCGCAGAAGTGCGTTTTAACGGCGGGCACAAGGCGTCGCAGCTGTGCAGTCGCACTCTCACTGACTATTTCGATTTTGTCCCGGTTTGCCCCGAAGTCGCCATCGGTCTCGGCATTCCCCGTGAACCGATTCGTCTGGTGGGCGATCCACAGCGTCCAGAAGCCATCGGTACCGTTAACCCAACACTCAATGTCACCCGGCCGCTCGCCGAGTACGGTCAGAAAATGGCCGCGGAACTGGGCGACATCTGCGGCTACATCTTCATGCAGAAATCCCCGTCATGCGGCCTGGATCGGGTCAAGGTCTACCACGCCAACGGTGCGCCGGTGGACGGTGGCGGTCGTGGCATCTATGCCCAGGCGTTCTGCGCGCGGCATCCGGATTTACCGGTGGAAGAAGACGGCCGACTCAACGACCCGGTGCTGCGAGAAAACTTCCTCACCCGCGTATTCGCCTATAGCGCCTGGCAGCAATTGCTGCGCGAAGGCCTCACTCGCCGTGGCCTCACGGACTTTCACTCGCGCTACAAATACCTGCTGATGGCCCACAATCCGGTGCAATACAAAACCTTGGGTAACCTGCTGGGTAGCATGGGCCAGACCCATCCGAATGAACTCGGTCCACGCTATTTCAGCGAGCTGATGGCGGCCTTGAAAAAATGCGCCACACGCCGCACCCACACCAACGTCCTGCAACACATCAGTGGCTATCTCAAACAGGCCATCAGCGCTGAAGACAAACAGGAAGTGCAGCACGTCATCGGTCAGTACCGCCACGGCATCGTGCCGTTGGTGGTGCCGTTGACGCTGCTCAAACACTACTTCCGTCAACACCCGGATCCATACATTGCGCAACAGGTTTACCTGCAACCGCATCCGGAAAATCTCAGCCTGCGAAACGCGATCTAATGAAAAGCCCACTCGACACCAGCGCCAGCGAAGACCTGGGCGCCGACTTCAAGAAAGCCCTCGACGAAGGCTGGCTGCCGATCCGCGAGGTCGCGCGGCAGACCGGCGTCAACGCCGTCACCCTGCGGGCCTGGGAGCGGCGTTATGGCCTGATCGTGCCGCAACGCACGCCCAAGGGTCATCGGCTTTTCTCTGCCGAACACGTTCAACGCATCCTGACGATCCTCACCTGGCTCAACCGCGGCGTGGCCGTCAGCCAGGTCAAGCCACTGCTCGACACCCCGCAGGCCTTTACCCAATCCGTCGAAAACGATTGGCAAGTGATGCGCCATACGCTGCTGCAAGCGGTCACTCAACTGAACGAACGCACCGTCGATGACACTGTCAATCAGGCCATGGCGCTGTATCCACCACGGACCTTGTGCGCACAACTGCTGATGCCGTTGCTGGCTGAACTGGAGCAACACTGGCAAGGCCAGTTCGGCGCGCAGATGGAGCGAGTGTTTTTTTACTCCTGGTTACGCAGCAAATTTGGCGCACGCATCTACCATAACAACCGTCAGCTACGCACCGCGCCACTGTTGTTGATCAATCACTCGGACCTGCCACTGGAACCTCACCTGTGGCTGACCGCCTGGTTGATCAGCAGCGCCGATTGCCCGGTGGAAGTGTTCGACTGGCCACTCCCCGCCGGCGAACTCGCACTGGCGATCGATCACCTGCAAGCCCGCGGCGTACTGCTGTATTCCAGCAAAGCCATAAACCTTTCGCAGCTACCGAAACTTTTGAATGGTGTCAGTTGCCCAAAAATGATTGCCGGACCCACGGTGTGCATCCACCACGCCGAGTTGTCCGCACGAACGTACAAGATCACTGATTTGTTCCTGGCTGAAGATCCGTTAGCAGCGCATCAGGGCCTGGCTCAACGTGGGCTCATTTAATGGCGAATTTTTAATGAATCGTGCGGACACCTCTCTGCAATTGATCTGGTTGCGCAGCGACTTGCGCCTCCATGACAACACCGCCCTCTCGGCCGCCGCAGCCCGAGGCCCGGCTGTGGCGGTGTATCTGCTGAGCCCGGAGCAATGGCTGGAGCACGATGACGCGCCGTGCAAAGTGGATTTCTGGCTGCGCAACCTGAGCGAGTTACGCAGCGCGTTGGGTGAGCTGAACATTCCCTTGTTGATCCGCAAGGCATCTCGCTGGGAGGACGCGCCCAAGGTCCTGCTCGATCTTTGCAAACAGTTGGAAATCGATGCGGTGCACGTCAACGAGGAGTACGGCATTCATGAAAGCCGTCGTGATGCAGCGGTGGCCGAAACACTGAAAGCCAATGCCATCGGCTTTTATAGTTACCTTGATCAACTGTTGTTAAAACCGGGCACCGTACTGACCAAAACAGGCACTTACTTTCAGGTGTTCAGCCAATTCCGCAAGGCGTGTTACGACCGCCTGCGCGGGTCGTTACCGAAGCGGGTCTCAGCACCCGCCGTACAGGCGCCGCTGGCAATCAGCAGCGACAAGATCCCATCAACCGTTGAAGGCTTTGCAACGCCCAGCGACAGCTTGCGCAGTCTTTGGCCTGCCGGTGAAGCCTGCGCCCACCGCCGCCTCGACACCTTCGCCGATGCCCAGATCGACGACTACAAAAACGAACGCGATTTCCCGGCCAAACCGGGCACCAGTCAGCTGTCGGCCTATCTCGCCGCCGGGGTAGTTTCCCCCCGTCAGTGCCTGCACGCCGCGCTGCAAAGCAATCAGGGCGAGTTCGAAAGTGGCAAGGTCGGCGCCGTCACCTGGATCAACGAATTGCTGTGGCGCGAATTCTACAAGCACATTCTGGTGGGCTACCCACGGGTCTCGCGTCATCGCGCCTTCCGCCCGGAAACCGAAGCCCTCGCCTGGCGCGATGCCCCCGATGAACTCCTGGCCTGGCAAGAGGCCCGTACCGGCCTGCCGATCATCGACGCGGCCATGCGCCAGTTGCTTGAAACCGGCTGGATGCACAACCGCCTGCGCATGGTGGTGGCGATGTTCCTGACCAAGAACCTGCTGATCGACTGGCGTGAAGGCGAACGTTTTTTCATGCGGCATCTGATTGATGGCGACTTGGCGGCGAACAACGGTGGCTGGCAGTGGAGCTCGTCCACTGGCACCGATTCGGCGCCCTACTTCCGGATTTTCAACCCGCTGAGCCAGTCGGAGAAATTCGACAGCGAGGGGCTGTTCATCAAGCACTGGCTGCCGGAACTGGCCAGACTGAACAAGAAAGATGTGCACAACCCGGCGAACCTCGGCGGCCTGTTCGGTGTGGCGGATTATCCGTCGCCGATCGTCAATCTGAGCAGCTCTCGCCAACGGGCGCTGGCCGCATTCAAGAACCTGCCATCACGACAAAATGACGGGCGATTGCCTGGTTAAAAAGGAGAATGGGATGCGTTTTACACCTCCACGACGCTACTGGCTGACAGGTGCCAGCAACGGCATTGGTGCCTCGCTGGCCGAAGAAATACTGAAAACCGGAGCTCACCTCGCGGTGAGCGCTCGCTCGGTGGCGCCACTCAAAGTCTTGTCCCAGCGCTATCCGGGGCAAGTGCTGGTGGTGGCCGGTGACCTGACCAACAGCCAGACCGTGCGAGAAATCGGCGAGCAGATTGCCGGGGAGTGGGGAGCTCTGGACACGGTCATCCTCAACGCCGGTACTTGCGAATACGTCGACGTTCAGCAGTTCGATTCGTCGATCGTCGAGCACGTAGTGCGCACCAACCTGCTTGCCAGCAGCTATTGCATCGAAGCCGCCCTGCCACTCTTGCGCGTCGGCACCGCGCCGCATCTGGTGGGCGTCGCCAGCTCGGTCACCTACCTGCCGCTGCCGCGGTCCGAGGCTCATGGTGCCTCAAAGCCCGGGCTGCGTTACCTGTTTGAATCGCTGCGCATTGATCTTGCACCGGAAGGCATCGAAGTCACCGTGGTCAGCCCGGGGTTTGTCGAGACGCCGCTGCCGACGGAAAACGCCCCCATGCCACTCAGCTGGCCGGTGGACAAGTCCGCACGCTACATCTTCGCCGAACTCAAGAATCGTCCGCTGGAGATGGCCTTTCCAGCGTTGTTCATGGCCGAACTCTGGCCATTGTCGAAAATACCCAACCGGGGGAAACTCGCGATCGGCAAACGCATGGTACGCAGCAATCCGCCGATCAAGGATCAGCTGTAAAATCACCCGCATCTCGGGGCTGATCGCACCTGGCTGCTGGATCGCAGCCATGAGATCACCCTGTTCGAACCCATCGACCAAGCGTCCGTCAGGCCTTTCACACAGCACCGGCCCACTGCCTTACACTGGGCGCCATGAAAACCATTCCCCACACGCAAATCGACGAGCCTGCGGTCACATGCTCGACCTGCGCAGCTTGCTGCTGTCAGCTCGAAGTCATGCTGATCACGGACACGGGCGTGCCCGAACGTTTTATCGATACCGATGACTGGGGCGGGGAAGTCATGCTGCGTCTGGATGACGGCTGGTGCGCCGCGCTGGATCGCAACACGATGATGTGCACCATCTACGAAAAACGCCCGTTGATCTGCCGGGAGTTCGAGATGGGCGCACCGGAATGCATCGACGAACGCCAAGGGATTACCACGGCGTATCGATGAATCTGAATGAGGATCTAATGTGGGAGCGAGCCTGCTCGCGAAGGCGATTTAACATTCAACACTGATGTTGACTGACAGCCCGCATTCGCGAGCAGACTCGCTCCCACATTAAAAGCGCTTACAACGGCATCGTGTAATGCAGCGAAAAGCTTTCTACACCGTCGTTGTAACTGTTAAGACCGGCATTGGAGTAGTGCGTCGCACGAATCCCGACTTCATGTCCGCCCGCAAAGCGCAGACCAAAGCCGAATCGGTCTTCGAACTGAAAAGCACCACCGAGGTTGTTGTTTTCAAGTTCGGTATGAGAGAACAACGCCACGCCAATCCCGGCCTCCAGGTACGGTTTGACGTTCTGACCGGCAAACTCGTAAACAAACACTGGCGAGAACGACAGGCTGTGGTTGCTGGAGGTCTTGTCGCCTTCCCAGTAGGTGTAGGCACCGCTCCAGTAACCGGTCAAACGACCGATATCACTCTGCAACCAGCTCTTGTCCCAATCGAATTGCATACCCAGTCGATAGGTCATGGTCGACTCGCTGGTCTGGCCGACCGCGAACTCCACGCCTGCCGCCTGTGCGGTAAAACTGTGCCCCATCAGTGCGGCCGCAATCGCGGCCAAGCAGAATAGTCGCTTCATTAGAAACATCCTTTTCCGAACGATTTCGTATGGTTTTTTTTTGCTTAACGCTATAGAAGTCGACGATTAATCAGAAGTTCACCCCAATTATTCGCTTGCCCCGAGTTTTGTTTACTCCTTGAAGCTTCGCACAACACCAGCGGTATTCCATAGTATCGGCAAGATATTTCTGAAATGCTCCGGATCGGCACTCGTCCAGAACTGTGCAGAACGAACAGGCCCCTCGGCGAGCAATTCACGCTCGGCCAACAGACGCTGAAGTTGCCGCGCTACAGCGGCGCCGGTGTCGATCAAGCTGATGTCATCGGGGATCATCTGCTTAAGCAACGGCTTTAGAAAGGGATAATGCGTGCAGCCAAGAATTATCGTGTCGCACCCGGCACCGAGCAGCGGTTCGACATACCTGGCCAGCAACTGGCGCAGCGCCGGACTGTGCAGATCACCGTTTTCAATCAACTCCACCAGGCCGGGGCACGGCTGGGTGATGACTTGCACATCGGTGGCGAAACGGTCGAGTAACGCGGCGAACCTGGCACTCTGCAAGGTCCCGGTGGTGGCGAGCACACCGACCACACCGCTGCGGGTAGCGGCAGCGGCCGGTTTGACCGCAGGCTCCATGCCGACGATGGGCCACTCGGGATAATCGCGTCGCAAGTCGGCAACGCCAGCGACCGTCGCCGTGTTGCAGGCCAGCACCAAGGCCTTGGCGCCCTGCTGTTGAAAAAAACCGGCCATCACGCTGCAGCGATGACGAATGAATTCCGGGGTTTTCTCGCCGTAGGGAATATTCCCGCAATCGGCGACGTACAACAGTGACTCGTTGGGCAGCAAACGCTGGATCTCGGCCAGCACCGAAAGCCCACCGACGCCGGAGTCGAACACGCCAATCGGCGCTTCACGCATGCTTCGAACCACAGACGCTGCAGCCCGGATCACGCTTGACCCGCAATTCGCGAAAGCGCGAGCCCAAGGCATCGATCAACAACAGGCGCCCCACCATCGGCTCGCCGAAGCCCACCAGCAACTTCATGGCTTCCAGCGCCTGAAGACTGCCCACCAGGCCAACCAAAGGCCCCACGACGCCGGCTTCGCTGCAGGTCAGTTCGGCTTCGCTGCCGTGACCATATAAACAGTGATAGCACGGACTCTCCGGGCGACGCGGGTCGAACACCGACAACTGCCCTTCCAGCCGAATCGCAGCGCCACTGACCAGCGGTTTGCAGGCGGCGACACACGCAGCGTTGACCGCTTCGCGGGTGGAGAAATTGTCAGAACAGTCCAGCACCAGATCCACCGCAGCCACGGCGGCAGCCAGGGAGTCTTCGTCCAGCGCGGTGCGATGGGCGATTAACTGAATCTCGGGATTGATCGCACTTAGTCGGCGTATAGCCGAATCGACCTTGCTCAGGCCGACGCTGTCGGTGTCGTGGACAATCTGGCGTTGCAGGTTGGTCAGGTCGACAGTGTCGAAGTCCGCCAGATGCAACTCACCGACGCCGGCGGCGGCCAGATACAGCGCAACCGGCGAGCCGAGACCGCCAAGACCGACGATCAACACGCGGCTTTCTTTCAGTCGCAACTGGCCGTCGATGTCGACGTGTTGCAACAGAATCTGCCGACTGTAGCGCAATAATTCCTGATCATTCAGCACGGCAGGCGCCCCAGGCTGATACGTTCGTGACCGCCCAGATCGGTGCGGCTGTGGACTTCTTCAAAGCCGCGGGTCAGCAGCAAATCGCGTACCGCAGTGGCTTGATCGTAACCGTGTTCAAGCATCAACCAGCCGCCCGCCTCCAGATAATCCGGCGCCTGGGCGACGATCAGACGCAGATCGTCGAGCCCGTCGACGCCGGCCACCAAGGCACTGGCCGGTTCGAAGCGCACATCACCTTCTACCAGATGCGGGTCGGCGGAGGCGATGTAAGGCGGGTTGCTGATGATCAGCTGAAAACGCTGACCTTCCAGCGCACTGAACCAATGACTGCTCAGCACGGTGGCGTTATTCAGGTGAAGTCGCTGGCGATTGCGCTCGGCCAGGGCCACGGCTTCGAGCACGCGATCCACCGCGGAAACCTTCCAGGCCGGACGCTCGCTGGCCAAGGCCAACGCAATGGCGCCACTGCCGGTGCCGAGATCGAGGACCTTGGCAGGTGTGGCTGGCAGGAGTTCAAGCGCCGCTTCCACCAATAGCTCGGTGTCCGGGCGCGGGATCAGCGTATGCGGCGCCACTTCCAGATCAAGCTTCCAGAAACCTTGCTGACCGAGGATGTAAGCCACTGGCTCACCGCCACGGCGGCGCTGCAAATACTCGGCAAATTTAAGCGCCGCTTCGCTCGGAACGATGCGCTCGGGCCAGGTGTGCAGAAAACTGCGGGACTTGCCCAACGCCGCGGCCAGCAACAATTCGGCATCCAGGCGCGCGGTGGGCGAATCTGGCAGGTCGGCGGCGCGTAACAAACTGGCAATGATCGTCATTTACTCACCTATCGCTGCCAATTGGTCGGCCTGGTATTCGGCCAGCAACGGCTCGATCACCGCATCGACGCCACCCGCGAGGATTTCGTCGAGGGAATACAGCGTCAGGTTGACCCGGTGGTCGGTGACCCGCCCCTGGGCAAAGTTATACGTGCGGATCCGCTCCGAGCGATCGCCCGAACCGACCAGCAATTTACGCTCGCTAGCGATAGCGTTCGCGGCGGCGCTGGTCTGCTGATCGTTGAGCTTGGCCGACAGCCAGGACATCGCCCGGGCGCGGTTCTTGTGCTGGGAACGCTCTTCCTGGCACTCAACGACAATACCGGACGGCAAGTGCGTGATGCGGATCGCCGAGTCCGTTTTGTTAACGTGCTGACCACCGGCACCGGAGGATTTGTAGGTATCGATGCGCAAATCCGAGGGGTTGATCTCGATCGCTTCCTGCTCGTCCGGCTCGGGCAACACGGCTACGGTGCAAGCCGAGGTGTGGATGCGACCCTGGGATTCGGTAGCGGGAACCCGTTGTACGCGGTGGGCACCGGATTCGAATTTCAGCTTGCCGTAGACGTTGTCGCCTTCGACGCGGGCGATGACTTCTTTAAAGCCGCCGTGCTCACCAATGTTCTCGGACAGGATTTCCACCCGCCAGCCACGACGCTCGGCGTAACGTGAATACATGCGGAACAGGTCGCCGGAGAAAATCGCCGCCTCATCACCGCCTGTGCCGGCGCGGATTTCGAGGAACACGTTACGCCCATCGTTCGGATCCTTGGGCAGCAGCATGCGTTGCAGACTGGCTTCGATGTCGATCAATTGCTCTTTGGCTTCGCGGACTTCTTCCACGGCCATTTCGCGCATGTCCGGGTCGCTGTCCTTGAGCAGCGCCTGAGCACCCTCGAGATCGCTTTGTACCTTGAGCAACTGTTTATAGGTTTCGACAATCGGTTCGACTTCCGCGTATTCCTTGGAATAGGTGCGGAATTTGTTCTGATCGGAAATGACTTCGCCGTCGCCAAGCAAGGCGGTCAATTCCTCGAAACGGTCCTGGAGGATGTCCAGCTTATTGAGCAGTGACGCTTTCATTGCGGTTTTTTATCCGAAAAGCTATCCGATGAGCCCTCATTCAGGGCAAAGAGTTCCTGGGCCATGGCCAGCGCATCGAGGCGGCCTTCGGCAGAGAGCTTTTTCAACTGCACGCTCGGTGCGTGCAAGAGTTTGTTGGTCAGGCCCCGCGCCAGTTGCACCAGCACGTCTTCGGCGCTGCTGCCGTTGGCCAGCATGCGCTGGGCCTTCTGCAATTCTTCGTCGCGCATGCGCTCGCTTTGTTGGCGATAGGCCTTGAGCACATCCACCGCCGCCAGTTCACGCAGGCGGACCATGAAATCTTCGGCACCGACCGAGACCATCTCTTCCGCCGCCTGGGCTGCGCCCTGGCGGCTCTTGAGGTTCTCGGCGACCACTTCGTGGAGATCATCGACGCTATACAGGTAAACGTCGTCCAGTTCGCCGACTTCCGGCTCGATATCCCGAGGGACGGCGATGTCTACCATGAAGATCGGCTTGTGCTTGCGCAGTTTCAAGGCGCTTTCCACCGCGCCCTTGCCCAGGATCGGCAACTGGCTGGCGGTGGAACTGATAACGATGTCGCTGCGCACCAGTTCCGCCGGGATGTCCGAAAGCAACACTGCATGGGCGCCGAACTGCTCGGCCAGAATGCTCGCGCGTTCCAGGGTGCGGTTGGCGACGACGATGCGCTTTACACCCAATTCGTGCAGATGGCGGGCGACCAGAGTGATGGTCTCGCCGGCACCGATCAGCAAGGCCTGGCTACGTTGCAGGTCGCTGAAAATCTGTTTCGCCAGACTGACCGCGGCAAACGCCACGGACACCGGGTTCTCGCCAATGGCGGTGTCGGTGCGCACCTGTTTGGCCGCATTGAAGGTGGCCTGGAACAGCCGCCCGAGCAACGGACCGATGGTGCCGGCCTCGCGGGCCACGGCGTAGGCCGATTTCATCTGACCGAGAATCTGCGGTTCGCCCAACACCAGCGAATCGAGCCCGGAGGCCACCCGCATCATGTGACGAACTGCCGCATCATCTTCGTGCACATAAGCACTCGCGCGCAGCTCTTCGAGGCTCAAATGGTGATAATCGGCCAGCCAGCGCAAGATAACGTCAGCCGAAAGGTGATCCTGTTCTATATAGAGTTCACTGCGATTGCAGGTGGAGAGGATCGCAGCTTCGCGGCTGTCGGTGAGTCGGCAGAGCTGCTGCAAGGCCTCCACCAGCTGCTCAGGGGTAAAGGCCACGCGCTCGCGGACGTCTACTGACGCAGTCTTGTGGTTAATACCGAGTGCAAGGAAGGCCATTCAAGGTCGCTGATAGTGACGTGAAGCCGGCAATTGTCCTACTTCGACAGAGCCAGAACAACTATTCGATATCTATCGCCCCTGTAGGAGCTGCCGAAGGCTGCGATCTTTTCAGGTTTCAAAGGTGCCGCACAGGCAAGATCAAAAGATCGCAGCCTGCGGCAGCTCCTACGATTGTCCCAATGACCTGCCTCTATAAAGGTGCCAATTGAGACTCGGTTATGTTTGGCCGAAGGCTTGTGTCATGATGATCCGACCGCAGGTTAGTCGTCCTCTTCCTATATGAATAGATCTTCCGCGTTGCTCCTCGCTTTTGTCTTCCTCAGCGGCTGCCAGGCCTTGGCACCCGTTCCGTCGGACGGTACGCCGCCGGTCGAAGACAGCACTCCGGCCCCTGAAAAGCCCAAGGTTTACAGCTCATTCAGTGAAGAAACCATCTTCAGTCTGTTGAGCGCCGAACTGGCTGGCCAGCGCAATCGTTTCGACATTGCCCTGGACAACTACGTGACCCAGGCGATCAATACTCAGGATCCGGGCATCTCCGAGCGGGCATTCCGTATCGCCGAATACCTGGGCGCCGATCAAGCGGCCCTGGACACCGCTTTGATCTGGGCGAAAAACGCCCCTCAAGACCTTGAGGCGCAACGGGCCGCTGCCGTGCAACTGGCTCGTGCCGGGCGTTATGACGACTCCATGGTCTATATGGAGAAAGTCCTGCAAGGCAAGGGCGACACACATTTCGACTTCCTCGCCCTGTCTGCGGCCGATACCGACCAGGACACGCGCAACGGCTTGATGAAAAGTTTTGACCGTTTATTGCAGCGCCACCCGAACAACAGTCAGCTGATTTTCGGCAAAGCCTTGCTGCTGCAACAGGACGGTGACGCCAAGGGTGCGCTGGGCCTGCTGGAAGACAATCCTCCGGACGAAGGCGAAATAGCGCCCATCCTGCTGCGCGCGCGCCTGCTGCAAACCCTCAGTCGTGGCGATGAAGCGTTGCCGCTGCTGCAAAAAAGCATCAAGAAATACCCGGACGACAAACGCCTGCGCCTGACTTACGCGCGCATGCTGGTTGAACAGAACCGCATGGACGATGCCAAAGTCGAGTTTTCGAGCCTGGTTCAGCAATACCCGGAAGACGACGAGCTGCGTTACTCCCTCGCGCTGGTCTGCCTGGAAGCCAAGGCCTGGAATGAGGCCAAGGGCTATCTGGAAGGCTTGATCGCCCGGGAAAGCCACGTCGATTCGGCGCACTTGAACCTCGGTCGTATCGCAGAAGAGCGCAACGACCCGCAAGGCGCGCTGATCGAGTACGCCCAGGTCGGTCCGGGCAACGATTACCTGCCGGCGCAATTGCGCCAGGCTGATATCCTGATGAACAACGGCAAGACTGCCGAAGCCCAAAGCCGTCTGGCGGCGGAGCGCGACGAGCAGCCCGATTACGCGATTCAGTTGTATTTGATCGAAGCCGAAACCTTGTCCGCCAATAAGAAGCCCGACCAGGCCTGGAAGGTATTGCAGCAAGCCTTGCAGCAATACCCGGACGATCTGAATCTGCTGTACACCCGTGCCATGCTGGCGGAAAAACGCAATGACCTGGCGCAGATGGAAAAAGACCTGCGACTGATCATCAAGCGCGACCCGGACAACGCAATGGCGTTGAACGCCCTCGGCTACACCCTGTCCGACCGTACGACGCGCTACGCCGAAGCCAAGGCCTTGATCGAACAGGCGCACCGAATCAATCCGGAAGACCCGGCGGTACTCGACAGTCTCGGCTGGGTGAACTTCCGCATGGGCAATCTCGACGAAGCCGAACGCCTGCTGCGCCAAGCGCTGGAGCGCTTCCCCGATCAGGAAGTCGCCGCGCACCTGGGCGAAGTCCTGTGGGCCAATGGCAAGCAACGGGAAGCCAAAAAAATCTGGAGCAAATTCCTCAAGGAACAGCCCGACAGCCCCCTCCTGCGCAGCACCATCAAGCGCGTGACCGGATCAGAGACTCTTTAAGATTATGTTTTTGCGCCACCTCATTGTTTTCAGTTTCATCGCCCTGCTCGCCGGTTGCGCGGGCTTCGGTGCCCGCGAATCAGTCCAGGGTCAAGGCAACCCGGCCCAATGGCGCGTTTACAAACAGCAACTGACCAGCCTCGACGGCTGGCAGATCAACGGCAAGATCGGCATTCGCGCCCCGAAAGACTCGGGCAGCGGCACGTTGTTCTGGCTGCAGCGACAGGATTACTACGACATTCGCCTCTCCGGCCCCTTGGGTCGCGGCGCAGCACGCCTGACCGGCCGCCCCGGCAAAGTCTCGCTGGAAGTCGCCAACCAGGGCCGCTATGAAGCGCCGACGCCTGAAGTACTGGTTGAAGAACAGCTGGGCTGGAAGTTACCGGTGTCGAATCTGGCCTGGTGGGTTCGCGGGCTCCCGGCCCCGGACAGCAAAAGCCGTCTGACGCTGGATGCCGACAGCCGCCTTTCCAATCTTGAGCAGGATGGCTGGCAGATCGAATACCTCAGCTATGCCGAGCAAAACGGCTTTTGGCTGCCCGAGCGGATCAAACTGCACGGCACCGACCTTGACGTCACGCTGGTGATCAAGGAATGGCAACCACGCAAACTGGGGCAGTGAACATGACCGTTCCGCGCTTGACGCTGCCCTCCCCGGCCAAACTCAATCTGATGCTGCACATCCTCGGTCGCCGTGAAGACGGTTATCACGAGTTGCAGACTATTTTTCAGTTTCTCGATTACGGCGATGAAATCACGTTCGCTGTTCGTGATGACGGTGTGATTCGATTGCACACCGAATTCGGTGGCGTTCCTCACGACAGCAATCTGATTGTTCGAGCTGCAAAAAAACTTCAGGAGCAATCCGGTTGTTCGCTCGGTATCGACATCTGGATCGAAAAAATTCTGCCCATGGGCGGTGGCATCGGTGGTGGCAGCTCAAATGCCGCGACCACTTTGTTGGGCCTCAATCATCTCTGGCAACTGGGTTGGGATGAGGATCGACTGGCCGTGCTGGGCCTGACGCTTGGCGCGGACGTCCCGGTTTTCGTGCGTGGGCACGCGGCTTTTGCCGAAGGCGTGGGGGAGAAACTGACCCCTGTAGACCCCGAAGAACCGTGGTATCTCGTGCTTGTGCCGCAAGTCTCTGTAAGTACAGCAGAAATTTTTTCAGATCCGTTGTTGACACGTAACTCTTCTCCCATTAAAGTGCGCCCCGTTCCCAAGGGAAACAGTCGAAATGACTGCTTACCGGTGGTAGCAAGGCGTTACCCAGATGTACGTAACGCATTGAATTTGTTAGGTAAATTTACCGAAGCAAAACTCACCGGAACTGGAAGTTGTGTGTTTGGGGGCTTCCCAAGCAAAGCTGAAGCTGATAAAGTCTCGGCCCTTCTTACAGAGACCCTTACAGGGTTTGTAGCAAAGGGAAGCAACATTTCGATGTTGCATCGCAAGCTGCAAAGTCTGCTCTAAAAGGAACCGAGTACTGGGTACTCGTTGCAACAGATACAGGGGCGTCGCCAAGCGGTAAGGCAGCAGGTTTTGATCCTGCCATGCGTTGGTTCGAATCCAGCCGCCCCTGCCATTTTCTATACTCATCCAGGTTACCCTCAGCCTCTAGGTACTGCGCGTGTCCAAGATGATGGTCTTTACGGGGAACGCTAACCCCGATCTGGCTCGGCGTGTTGTACGTCAGCTGCATATCCCTCTCGGTGACATCTCTGTCGGTAAGTTCTCCGACGGCGAAATTACTGCCGAGATCAATGAAAACGTCCGCGGTAAAGATGTCTTCATTATTCAGCCGACTTGCGCTCCGACCAACGATAACCTGATGGAACTGGTAGTGATGGCTGATGCCTTCCGCCGCTCCTCGGCTACTCGTATCACTGCTGTTATTCCTTACTTTGGTTATGCCCGTCAGGATCGCCGTCCGCGTTCCGCACGTGTGGCTATCAGCGCGAAAGTCGTTGCTGACATGCTTACCGTAGTCGGCATCGACCGTGTTCTCACGGTTGATCTGCATGCTGACCAAATCCAGGGTTTCTTCGATATTCCGGTAGATAACATCTACGGCTCCCCGGTACTGGTGGATGACATTGAAGATCAGCGCTTCGAAAACCTGATGATCGTGTCCCCGGACATTGGCGGCGTCGTGCGTGCACGTGCTGTTGCCAAATCCCTGGGCGTGGATCTCGGGATCATCGACAAACGCCGTGAGAAAGCCAATCACTCTGAAGTGATGCATATCATCGGTGATGTCGAAGGGCGTACCTGTATTCTGGTCGATGACATGGTCGATACCGCCGGCACTCTGTGCCACGCGGCCAAGGCCCTGAAAGAGCATGGCGCTGCCAAGGTTTTCGCCTACTGCACACACCCAGTGCTGTCCGGTCGGGCGATCGAAAACATCGAAAATTCCATGCTGGACGAACTGGTGGTGACTAACACCATCCCGTTGTCCGCTGCTGCTCAAGCCTGCTCGCGTATCCGTCAACTGGATATCGCGCCGGTAGTTGCCGAAGCGGTTCGCCGCATCAGCAACGAAGAATCGATCAGCGCGATGTTCCGTTAAGGGCCCTGCCCTTCTCGAATATCTCGTTGACGAAAAGCGCCCCGCCCCGGCATTCCTGTCGGGGCGGGGCTTTTTTGCCCATATCGCCTTTAGCGCTGGTCGCAAACGCTGGGGCGAATGTGGTTATTTTGGAGATACAACATGAACGAATTTACTCTGAATGCTGAAGTGCGTTCCGACCTGGGGAAAGGTGCGAGCCGCCGCCTGCGTCGTCTCGCAAGCCTGGTACCTGCTGTAGTTTACGGTGGCGAAAAAGCCCCTGAATCCATCAGCATGCTGGCTAAAGAAGTTGCCAAACTGCTCGAAAACGAAGCGGCTTACAGCCACATCATCGAGCTGAACGTTGGCGGCACCAAGCAAAACGTAATCATCAAAGCTCTGCAGCGTCACCCGGCCAAAGGCCACGTGTTGCACGCTGACTTCGTACGCGTTGTAGCTGGCCAGAAACTGACCGCTATCGTGCCTGTACACTTTGTTGGTGAAGAAGCGCCGATCAAGAAAGGCGGCGAAGTTTCGCACGTTGTCGCTGAAATCGAAGTTTCGTGCCTGCCGAAAGACCTGCCTGAATTCATCGAAGTCGACCTGGCTAACGCCGAAATCGGTTCGATCATTCACCTGTCTGACCTCAAAGCCCCTAAAGGCGTTGAGTTTGTTGCTCTGGCACACGGTGATGACAAGGCTGTTGCCAACGTCCACGCTCCACGTGTTGCTCCAGAAGCTACTACTGAAGAAGGCGCAGCAGAGTAATTTCACTCTGTTCGCCGGAGTGACCGGAAACATCGCGGACTAGAGCGTAGCGAGAAAGCGGGCGAGAACGCGGAGTTTACATAATGGTAAATGAGCACTTGTCGTCCACTTTCGCCGCACTCCCTGAAGGCGGCGATGTTATCCACCACTCCAAGGAAGGGCCCCTATCGTGACTGCCATCAAACTGATCGTTGGCCTGGGAAATCCAGGCGCTGAATACGAACAGACCCGGCATAACGCAGGGGCCCTTTTTGTTGAGCGCATCGCGAACGCACAAGGCGTAAACCTTGTGGCGGATCGCAAATATTTCGGCCTGACCGGGCGCTATTCGCATCAGGGTCAGGATGTTCGCCTGCTGATTCCCACCACCTACATGAACCGCAGCGGCCAGGCCGTCGCGGCACTTGCCGGCTTCTTCCGCATCAAGCCTGAAGAAATCCTGGTGGCGCATGACGAGCTCGACCTGCCACCGGGCGTTGCCAAGCTCAAACAGGGCGGCGGCCATGGCGGTCACAACGGGTTGCGCGACATCATCGCGCAACTGGGCAATCAGAATACCTTTCACCGCTTGCGGCTTGGCATTGGCCACCCGGGCGTTGCCAGTATGGTTTCAAATTTCGTCCTGGGTCGTGCGCCACGCGCCGAACAGGAAAAACTCGATGCCAGCATCGACTTTGCCCTCGGCGTGCTGCCGGATATCCTCGCCGGGGAATGGAACCGCGCGATGAAAAACCTGCACAGCCAGAAGGCCTGACTCACTCCTCGGGGAAAACACCATGGGATTCAATTGCGGCATCGTCGGCCTGCCTAACGTCGGCAAGTCCACCCTATTCAACGCCCTGACCAAATCCGGGATCGCGGCCGAGAACTTCCCCTTCTGCACCATCGAACCGAACACCGGTATCGTGCCGATGCCGGATTCGCGTCTGGAAGCCCTGGCGGCCATCGTCAATCCAAAGCGCATCTTGCCGACCACCATGGAATTCGTCGACATCGCAGGCCTGGTAGCCGGCGCCTCGAAAGGTGAAGGCCTGGGCAACAAGTTCCTCGCCAACATCCGCGAGACCGATGCCATCGCGCACGTAGTCCGCTGCTTCGAAGACGAGAACGTGATTCACGTCTCCAACAGCGTCGACCCGAAACGCGACATCGAAATCATCGACCTGGAACTGATCTTCGCCGACCTCGACAGCTGCGAGAAGCAACTGCAGAAAGTTGCCCGCAACGCCAAGGGTGGTGACAAGGACGCAGTGGTCCAGAAAGGCCTGCTGGAGCAATTGATCGCTCACTTCACCCTCGGCAAACCTGCTCGTACGCTGATGAAGACCATGGGCGCCGACGACAAAGCGGTGATTCGTGGCTTCCACCTGCTGACCACCAAGCCGGTCATGTACATCGCCAACGTCGCTGAAGACGGTTTCGAGAACAACCCGCTGCTGGACATCGTCAAAGCCATCGCCGAAGAAGAAGGCGCCATGGTGGTTCCGGTCTGCAACAAAATCGAAGCCGAAATCGCCGAGCTGGATGACGGCGAAGAGAAAGACATGTTCCTCGAAGCCCTGGGCCTCGAAGAACCTGGCCTGAACCGCGTAATCCGCGCCGGCTACGAAATGCTGCACCTGCAGACCTACTTCACCGCCGGTGTCGAAGAAGTCCGCGCCTGGACCGTCCGCGTCGGTGCTACCGCACCGCAAGCCGCTGGTGTGATCCACACCGACTTCGAAAAAGGCTTCATCCGCGCCGAAGTCATCGCCTACGATGACTTCATCCAGTACAAGGGCGAAGCCGGCACTAAAGAAGCCGGTAAATGGCGTTTGGAAGGCAAGGACTACATTGTTAAAGACGGCGATGTGATGCACTTCCGTTTCAACGTGTAACTTTATTCAGAACGAAGCACCCGCCCAAGAAAAAGCCGCGTTTGATACGCGGCTTTTTTGTGCCTGTAATAATCATCTACACACCACAAAACCAATGTGGGAGCGAGCCTGCTCGCGAAAGCGATGTGTCAGGCACATTGATGTTGGATGTGCCGACGCCTTCGCGAGCAGCTCGCTCCCACAGGGGGGAATGTGTTGGGTCAGGCCTTTTTGGTTCTTGGCAGGAAGATCGCCAGCACACCGAACAACGGCAAGAACGAACACAGCAAGTACACGTATTCGATACCGTGAACATCCGCCAGATGCCCAAGCAACGCCGCACCAATCCCGCCAAAGCCAAACATCAATCCGAAGAACACCCCGGCAATCATCCCGACATTGCCCGGCACGAGTTCCTGGGCATACACCACGATCGCCGAGAAAGCTGACGCCAGGATGAAGCCGATCACGACGCTGAGGATGCTGGTCCAGAACAGGTCGACATGAGGCAGGATCAGGGTGAACGGCGCTACGCCGAGGATTGAGAACCAGATCACCGCCTTACGCCCGATCTTGTCGCCGATCGGCCCACCGAAGAAGGTCCCCGCCGCTACCGCCCCGAGAAACAGGAACAGATGCAACTGTGAACTGGCCACCGACAGGTCGAATTTCTCGATCAGGTAAAAGGTGAAGTAACTGGTGAAGCTGGCCATGTAGAAATACTTGGAGAACACCAGCAGCCCGAGTACCACCAGTGCACTGATCACCCGGTTCTTCGACAAGCCATGCGTCGCCGCCTGGCCTTGCTTGAGTTTGAACAGGCTCAAGTGGTTGGCGTACCAGCGGCTGATCCGATAGAGCACGAACAGCGCAAACACCGCGAACAATCCGAACCAGGCTACATGGCCCTGACCGTATGGAATGATGATCGCCGCTGCCAGTAACGGCCCAAAGGCCGAGCCCGCATTACCACCCACCTGAAAGGTCGATTGCGCCAGGCCAAATCGCCCGCCCGAGGCCAGTCGCGCCACGCGAGAAGCTTCCGGGTGAAAGGTCGAGGAGCCGATACCGATCAATCCTGCTGCCAGCAAAATCATCGGAAAACTGCCGACCACCGACATCATCAAAATACCGATCAATGTGCAAACCGTCCCGGCGGGTAGCAGCCAGGGTTTGGGGTGCCGATCAGTGTAGTAACCGACCCACGGCTGCAACAGCGAAGCCGTCAGCTGGAACGTCAAAGTGATCAAGCCCACCTGGGTAAAGGTCAGGCCATAGTTGGCCTTGAGCATCGGATAGATCGACGGCAGCACCGACTGGATCAAGTCGTTGATCAAATGCGCCAGCGCCACGGCGCCGATGATGCGCATGACCAAAGGGCTGCTTTGTGAAGTCGCGGATGCCGGCTGCGCGCCGGTCTGGACATTGCTGATAGCCATAAGAGTTTCCGTACAACAGATGGGTGCACACAGGCAGGTGCGTCAATGTGCCATTTTTCGGTGCAGCAGCGCCATCCCCTTAGCCTGCTAACGACCTCGATTTCATCGCTGAAAAGGTGATAGCGCAACGCCATGGTCTGAATCTTGCCTTGGTAATCCGCTTCAACGCGGCCCCTTACAAAGGGGACCGAGAATGGGAAGTTTCACCACAGAGTCGGCCTACAGAGCTGACGAAGGTGAACTTTCGAGGCCTTTTAAAAGGGCACAGGTCGCGACCGCAACGGTTGCGACGCACGCCAATGGCGCGTGGTGTCCAGAGGAGTCATGGGGCATGCAGGCTTTTTTATCACCGGGGATCGGGTTGCTGGGGCGTTTTGGCTTCGCACGCAAATTTCAGCTGTTGTTTCTGCTGTTTATCCTGCCGCTGACGGGCAGTCTGTGGATGATCAGTCAGGACTATCGCGACAAACTGAACCTGATCTCCGGCGAACGTGCCGGGGTTCGGCAACTGCTCGCCCTGGATGCTCTCGATAACCTGCTCGCCGCCCAGCGTGACCGCGCGGCTCGCTGGCGCGCCACGGAAACCAATCGCCAGCCGACACCCGCGACGATCGCGGCGATGGCTGCTTTCGATACGGTTCAGCCAGCCGTCGCCCAAGCCACCTCGGACCTCGGCAACGCACTGCAAATAGAAGGCGCCGAGGGCGAAACCCTGGCCCGTTATCAAGCCCTGCAAACCGCCCTCAATGGCCTGGACTCGAAAAGCCTGAGCAGTGTCGGTTGGTGGCCGGACGGTTACGACCGTTTCACCAATGCTTTGAGTGCCCTGCAAGCCTTGCGCGAGCAGATCGCCATGGACAATCGCCTGACGCTGGCGCCGTGGCTGGAAACCTATCTGCTGACGCAGATCTCCACGCAGCACGCGCCAGACCTGATTGAACGAGTCGGCCGTCTCGCCAGCGTTGGCCAGGCATCGGTAGTGTCCGGGCAGTTCACCCTGCAAAGCCGTCTGCAACTGCGCGACTTGCGCAGCCGCATCGGCGATGCCCGGGAGCAGTTGGTCAAAACAGCGAGCCTGCTGGAAGCGCGACTGCCCAGCGCGTTGCAAGCCTGGGCCGGGCAATACCATGACAGCCTCAAGCACCTGGACGCCGAGTTGAAAGTCCTTGATGACGGCGTGTTCGGCGGCAGCATCAAGCTCAAGCCGGAAGAGTTCGAACGCAGCCTCGACACCCTGCTCTCCGACCTCGCTTCGCTGCGCCAGCAGTCGTTGGTGTCGCTGGATCAACGTCTGGACTATTACCACGGTTCAGCAATCCGCCAGTTCATCCTGGTAGCGACCATTTTTGGTTGCCTGCTCTTGGCCGCGCTGTATTTGTTCATCTGCTTGCAGGCCTCGATCCGTCGTAGCGCCAGCGGCATCACCTTGCTGGCCGAAGCCTTGCGCGACGGCAATCTTAGCTTGCAAGTACCTGTGGAAGGCCGCGACGAACTGGCCGCTATCAGCACCGCCCTCAACGTCGCGGTGGTGCAACTGCGCAACAGCCTGCTGGGGGTCGATCATGAAACCTTGCAGCTGAGCAACGCGGTGCGCACCCTCAACCATCACTCCAGTGGTGCTCTTGGGGAAGTCGAAGCTCAGCAGTTGCAGATCAGCCAGATCGCCGCGGCGGCCACGCAATTGGCCGCGACCTCGCAAGGGGTCGCCCAGAGTTGCGAACAGGCCTCCGGCAGCGCTCAGCACACCCAGCGCATCGCCGCCGACAGTAGCCGTGACAGCCAGCGCACGACGGCGAGCATTCAGCAACTCAATCAGCGCTTGAACGACACCGCTGCGGCACTGGGCCGGGTCAGTGAGCAAGGGCAGCAGATTCAGTTGGTGGTGGACACCATTCGCGGGGTTGCCGAGCAGACGAATCTGTTGGCACTTAATGCCGCCATCGAGGCCGCTCGCGCGGGAGAGCAAGGTCGTGGCTTTGCGGTAGTGGCCGATGAAGTGCGCAGCCTGTCGCAACGCACCCAATCCTCCACTGCGCAGATTGCCGGCACTGTCGACAGCCTGCGCAGTACCGTGAACGAAGCGGTGAGCCTGATGGAAGCCGCTTGCGGCCAGGCTCAGTCCGACGCCCAGGCCGTCACCGGCCTCGGCGAACGCCTGGGGGAAATTGCCAGTGCCGTGCAGAGCGTCTCCGACACCCTGGCGCAGATCGCCACAGCGGTCGACGAGCAAGCGACCACCGCCGACGAGGTCAGCGGCAATATCCAGCAAGTCGATCAGGCGGCGGTACGCTTGCTCGAAGGCGCGCGGGCGGTGAACCTGGCAGCGGACACCTTGAGCCAGGGCAGCAAGGCCTTGAGTGCCAATACCGGGAGATTTCAGCTCAGTTGACGCCCTCCCCTGGCCCGTTTTTTCGGGTCAGGCGGATAAGCGGTTGAAAGCGTAGAGAAATATTTTAGATTTACGCTTGACACATCTCTGTTACGAGCCAATAATGCGCGCCACTTGGCTACATAGCTCAGTTGGTTAGAGCATAGCATTCATAATGCTGGGGTCCGGGGTTCAAGTCCCTGTGTAGCCACCAAGTACTAAAAACGGCTTACCGAAAGGTAGGCCGTTTTTTTATGCCTCGAGAAAAGTGCCTACGACGAAGAAAGCCTGCTGCGGTTGCAAGACGAGTTGAACCGCATACGTTCGGGCAACAAGAACCCACTTCCCCCAGGTCGCGTCAGAAACGAATCGCTGGCAACGCCGACAGCGCCCGTTCCCAAATCTGCCAGGTGCGCAGCCAGACCATCGCCTGCCAATCGCTGTCGGCCGGATAGAACTGCTCAACCAGATTCAGTTTGATCCCGCGCCCCACGGCATCACTCGGATTGCCGTGCAGGTGCAACCAGTGATCATCGCGCAGGTGACGATGAACTTCGGCGCCGGGATACGTCCCACACTCGATCACAAACGGCATCAACCGTACGTGCGGCAACGCATTGATCAACGCCTGCGAGGTGTAGCCGGTGGCGGTGGCGGCAACGCCGGTTTCGCTCAGCGTGTCGGCGCCCGTGTGCAAGGTATAGAGCCAGGGACCATAGATGGCCTGTGCATCCGCCAGTGCTGGATACGCCGATTCGGTAATGGTCAACAACATCGGATGACCGTATTCCCCCGCGCCGGTGTGCAAGTCGAAACACATGGCCACTTCGGCATGGGAAACATGCTTTTGAATGATCTGATGCAACGTGCGGTTCGACCAGCTCGGTGCCAGTCCGCCGTAGAACAAACCATCGGGATGACGGTGCTGACCACCCTCGACAATCGACATCACCGCTGGCCAACCGTGCTCGCTGATCTGCGCCTCGAGCAAGGCATCGGCGCGATCACGCTCCGGGCCCTGCAACTGCGTGCAGGCATAGATTTCATGCAGCGCTTCGTAGGCCTGATTATCTGGCAGTGGACGCCCGAAGTTAAGGTGATTGCGGTTCAAGTCGATGTTGTCTTCGTTGACCCGACGCAGCCACGCAGTGCCCCACGGGTTGATCAGGTGGATCATCACCACCGCGACATCGGCCGGCAGCGAACGCTTGCCCAGCTCCTGCAACCACTTGATCTGACATCCCGAACCATAGAAGCCCTCGACCCCATGGGTACCGCTGAGTGCAATCAGCAGCCGCTTCGCGCCCGGGTCACCCAGCACGGCCACATCGGTGCTCAACGGCTCACCGAACGGCCCTTTGAGTGGGTGCGGGTACTCGGTCAGCGTCGCACCGGCCACAGTCGCCGCGGCCAGGAATTGATCACGCTGGGTGCGGTAACTGGGTTGGGTCGGGAATTCGTTCTGCATGTCTGCCTCTTGTTGATCTTCTGGCCAGTCTGTTGCCCTCGACCCTACAGAAAATCCGTCGACTCATGAAGGACAAAAACATCTTGCTATGAGCCTTGGTTTGCGTCACTCCCTGTCCGCCGATAAAGTCCCCTGATCTTTCCCACGGACGGAGTGCCCCCGCGTGTTCTCAACCTTCCACTTGAGCCACTATCGCCTGTCAGCCTTTTCGCTGATCGCCGCTGCTTTAACCCTGGCAGCCTGTAGCGCCCCGACCTCGTCGACATTGCCGATTGCACCGGAAGTCGCCTCGGGTTATCGCGCAGACCTGCAAACCCAACACGCCTCAAAACACATGGCGGCCGCGGCCAATCCGCTGGCGGCCGAGGCCGGGCGGGAGATGTTGCGTCGGGGTGGTTCCGCAATCGATGCCGCGATTGCGATGCAGGCCGTGCTGACCCTGGTTGAGCCGCAATCCTCGGGCATTGGCGGTGGCGCGTTGATCGTGCTCTGGGATGGCAAGGCTGTACGTACTTATGACGGTCGCGAAACCGCTCCGGCCGGCGCCACCGAGAAACTGTTCCTGCAAGCCGACGGCAAACCGATGCCGTTCACCCAGGCGCAGATCGGCGGCCGTTCAGTGGGGACACCGGGCGTGTTACGAGCGCTTGAATTGGCCCATCAGAAACACGGTCGTCTGCCGTGGGCGCAGCTGTTCGAACCGGCGATCAAACTCGCGGAACAAGGCTTCGCCATCTCGCCACGCCTTCATCAGTTGATCGCCTCGGACTCATCCATACAAAGCTCACCGGACATGGTGGCTTACTTCCTGAATGCCGATGGCAGCCCGAAAGCCGTCGGTACGCCCTTGAAAAATCCGGCGCTGGCAGCCGTGTTCAAACGTATTGCCAAGGAAGGACCGGATGCGCTGTACAAAGGCCCCGTCGCACAGGAGATCGTCGCCAAAGTTCAGGGCCACGCCAACCCCGGCAGCCTGTCGCTGAACGACCTCAACGGCTACAGCGCCAAGGAGCGAGCGCCGCTGTGCACCGACTACAAACGCTGGCAGGTCTGCGGCATGCCGCCACCGTCGTCAGGCGGGATCGCCGTGGCACAGATCCTCGGCACCTTGCAGGCCCTGGAAACCCGTGACCCGCGTTTTGCCCTGGCGCCGCTCAAACCGGTCAAGACAAACAAACCTGCGGGCATCGAACCGACACCTGAAGCCGTGCACTTGATCTCCGAAGCCGAACGCTTGGCCTACGCCGACCGCGCGCTGTACGTGGCCGACGCAGACTTCGTGCCCGTGCCCGTCAAAGGTCTGGTGGACCCTGGGTATCTGGCCGGCCGCGCGGCCCTGATCGGCGATCGCAGCATGGGCATGGCCAAACCCGGCACCCCGCCGGGCATTCAGGTCGCCTACGCACCGGACCGTTCGCCGCTGCGCATCTCCACCTCGCAAGTGGTGGCGGTGGATGACGAAGGCGGCGCCGTGTCCATGACCACCACCGTAGAGTCCGCGTTTGGCTCGCACCTGATGGTTCAGGGTTTCCTGCTGAATAACCAGATGACCGACTTCTCGTTCATCCCCGAAGAGAATGGCCAGAAGGTTGCCAACCGGGTCGAACCCGGCAAACGCCCACGCTCGTCCATGGCACCGACCCTGATTTTCGACCGTCAGAGCGGCGAATTCCTCGCCACCATCGGCTCCCCCGGCGGCTCGCAGATCATCGAGTACGTCGCCAAATCCACCATCGGCCTGCTCGACTGGAACCTCGACCCGCAAGCCGCCATCAGCCTGCCCAACTTTGGCAGCCGCAACGGCCCGACGGAACTGGAACAGGGGCAGTTCAGCCCGGCGCTGATTCAAGCGCTGAAGGACAAAGGGCACAGTGTGAACGAGATCGACATGACCAGCGGGACCCAGGCAATTGTCCGGGTGAAGGATGCGCAAGGGAAAACGTCGTTGGCGGGTGGGGCTGATCCGCGGCGAGAGGGGGCGGCGCTGGGGGATTGAGTCGTACACGGGAATGAGCAAGGGCTTACCGGGAGGTAGGCCCTTTTTTATAGCTAATGAATACTGATCGGTAATTTCGCGCAGCCTTTTCCTACCCGCAAATGACTGCTTCTTGGATAGAGTTTGAAGATCAGTTTTCCCCAATTCCGCGTCTGCCTCAGCTCATCAAATCAGCTGTCGGCAGTGCTGATTACAGAAGTCGAACTTGCCTCTCCGCACATCGGATGCGCCTCCACAGACTTGCATCAGTCCCACCACGGGACTAGGATCATTCCATGAGAATCATCGCTATCAGTCAACTGAAAAGGTTTTGGGAGAAATACCCAGACTCGGAACAATCCTTTCTGGCCTGGATTGATGAGGCAAAAAATGCTGAATGGAAAGCGCCAACGGACATAAAGGCGCACTTTGCTACCGCCAGTATTCTCAAAAGCCGCAGAGTCGTGTTCAACATCAAGGGCAATGACTTTCGGTTGGTAGTCGCTGTGGCCTATCGCTTCGGCGCCGTATACATAAAATTTGTCAGCACTCACAAGCAGTACGACACGGTCGACGCTAATACCGTCGAGATGGAGTAACCCATGAACATTCGCCCCATTCACACCGACGAGGACTACCGTGCAGCCCTCAAGAACGTGTCAGCGCTGTTCGACAACGAACCAGAGCCTGGCACCCCTGAGGGTGATTACTTCGACATTATGATCACGCTGATCGAAGCCTATGAATCGAAGCAGTTCCCGGTGGACTTGCCCAATCCGATCGATGCAATCAAGTTTCGTATGGAGCAGTCCGGCCTGTCTGCTGCCGACCTCGCACCCGCCATTGGTCGCACAAACCGAGTGTATGAAGTGCTCAATGGCAAACGTGCGTTGACACTTCCGATGATCTGGAAACTTCACGATTTATTCGGGATACCCGCGCAGAGCCTGATCAAGCCGGTAAAGCAGGCTGATCAGGTGCCAGCCGACTCTTGAAATCAGGCCGGCACACCCAAAATGATATGCGACGCCTTGATCACCGCCGTCGCACTCACGCCCGGCGCCAGGCCCAGTTCTGCCACAGCCTGGCGTGTCACGATCGAATAGACCTCGGTGCCGCCGTCGAGCTGGATGACCACTTCGGAGTTCACGGCGCCATCGATGACACTGGTGACCTTGCCTTCCAGGCAATTGCGCGCCGAGAGGCGAATGTCGCTGGATTCGGTCATCAACATGACCCACGGCGCCTTCACCAGCGCGATCGCTTCCTTGCCGACCGCCAGGCCGAGGTTCTTCACACTTTCCATGGTCACCACAGCCACCAGTTCATTGCCGCCCGACAGTTTCAGTGAGACTTCGGCGTTTACCGCTCCGGGTTGCAATTGACTGATGGTGCCTTTGAAGACGTTACGTGCGCTGACTTTCATGACGTGTCTCCTCGAACAATTATTGTTGTATTCAGCCTAGCGAGAGATCTTCAGCGCCTGTCGCGCCTGATGCTTCTCCAGCGCCAGCTCGATCAAACGACTGACCAGCTCGCTGTACGTCATACCTGTGGCCTGCCATAACTTGGGGTACATGCTGATGCGGGTGAAGCCGGGCAACGAGTTGATCTCATTGATCAGCACTTCGCCACTCTCGGTCAGGAACACATCGACCCGCGCCAGCCCGGAACAGCCCAGCACCTGAAACGCCTCGACGGCCAGGGCACGGATGCGTTCACTGGCCTCGAGGCTGATGTTTGCCGGCACCACCACTTCAGCCGCTTGAGCGTCGATGTATTTGCTGTCGTAGGAATAGAACCCGCTGCGCACCACGATCTCGCCACAACCGCTGGCAATGGCGTCTTCGTTGCCGAGCACCGCGCATTCAATCTCGCGGCCGCTGACGGCGGACTCGACCAGGACTTTCTCATCGAAACCCAGGGCCAGTTCCACTGCTGCCGCGTACTCGGCTTCATCATTCACCTTGCTTACGCCCACGGAAGATCCCTGGTTTGCCGGTTTGACGAACAGCGGCAGACCGAGCTTGCCTTGCACCTCGGCGAATCCGGTGCGCGCTGCGGTGGCGCGGGTCAGGGTGACGAACGGCGTAACCGCCAACCCGGCGTCACGCAGCAGGCGCTTGCTGATGTCTTTGTCCATGCAGACGGCCGAACCGAGTACATCGGAGCCGACAAACGGCAGATCGGCCATGCGCAGCAAGCCTTGCAGGCAACCGTCTTCGCCCAGGGTGCCGTGGACGATCGGAAAGATCACATCGACGTGCGCCAGCATTTCCCGACTGGAGGTTTCCACCAATTGCTGACTGGCCTTGCCCGGCACGACGGCCAGTTCACGGTTGGACTGGTTAAGGGCAATCAGCGCCGGGTTTTCCTGGTTGAGCAGGAAATTCGAAGGGTCGTTCAGATGCCAGTGGCCTTGCTTGTCGATGCCGATCAGCACCGGTTCGAAGCGCGACCGATCCAATGCATCGACGATGTTTTTCGCCGATTGCAGCGACACTTCGTGTTCAGCCGAACGACCGCCAAAAATAATGCCTACCCGCAGTTTGCTCATTCAGAACTCCTCAACGATTGGCCACCAGATGCGTGCCGAACAGTCGTTAGCCGCTGCCAGCAACACACCGCCGAGGCGTTAAAATGTGGACGCAGTACAACAAGCAGGCGCAATGGAGCGCTTACTTTTACTCGACGTCAGGCACATGGATCAACAGGTCACCCGGCTGACAATTCAAATGTTTGCAAATCGCGTCCAGCGTCGCCAGGCGCAGCCCCTTGACCTTGCCCTGCTTCAACAGCGACAGGTTCGCTTCGGTAATGCCGATAGCGGCGGCGAGGTCTTTGGATTTGACTTTACGTAGTGCGAGCATCACGTCCAGCTGAATGACAATTGACATAAAAATCTCAAACAAAGGTGCGGTATTCAGAGTCCACTTCACTGGCCTGCCTGAGAATACGCGCAATGATCGATATACACGCAGCCAGGAACAACGCGACAAAGGTGGGAGCCGTGATACTGAGGGTAATCAGCCGTTCACCGATCGGCGCATTCATCGTCACCCAGAAACTGAGCACTGGCTCACACAGGAAATCGAGTAATACCCAGAGCGCCACGGCCCTTCCGACCAGACCTAAATGAACAGCCGACTCACTGGAGAAATACTCGCCGCGCGAATAGTTCTGGAACAGTCGACGCAAATTCCCCAACCCGTATGCCAGCGCCAGCAAAGGCACGCTCGACAACAGAATACCGCCCAGTATTTGCCACCACGGGAACAACATTGCTTTATCGGTGATATGCGAAAGTTGGCGATCGGTAAGCGCAAAACCGAGCCCCCATCCATCCTTCGCAGCCAGGAAAGGAAAGAGCCAAAGCACAACATTGATCACCAGCATTGCGATGATAAGAAAAAGAGTCACAGCGGCCATGCGTTGGCTCAATTGAGCAAGACGATTGGAAGTCACGGCAATACCTCACAGGGAATAAATGTGAGCAAACGCTAAACTACAAATTATCGCAAAACAATAATTTATTACTGTAATACATATATATAAACGCTTCCGTACACATTAAATCCCCCTTAGGGTAATGTTCCACTCACAGCTTCAAGGCGATCGAGCATCCTCGGATGGGCAAAAAAATCATTCACCACGACTGGTTCCACCGCGCGCCCGACGTCGGCGGGCTTCAGCGTTTCGAAGCGTTTTTTGCAGGCCACGGCTACGACCTTCACCGCCACGACACCTATGCCATCGGCCATACTCTGGCCGGTGTGCAGAGTTTTCAGTACCGCGGAGGCTGGCGCCACAGTCTGCCGGGCGGGACCATGGTGCTGCACCCGGACGAAGTTCACGATGGCGAAGCCGGTACCGAGATCGGGTTCCAGTACCGAATGATGTACATCGAACCGGCACTGATCCAGCAGATGCTCGGCGGCCAGCCGTTGCCGTTTATCAAGACCGGCCTGTCAGCCGATCCAGGTTTGTTCGCCGCTACCGCCGTGCTGCTGCGAAGCCTCGATTGTCCCCTCGATCCTCTGGAAGAGCAGGATGCGCTGTTCGACCTGGCCCAAGCCTTGAACAGCGTTTCCGGAGTGCCTGACACCCGCCAGAGCTTCGACTACGTGGCCGCCGAACGCGCGCGGGAATTCATCCACAGCGCCCTGGATCGCACCGTGACGCTGGAAGAGCTGGCGCAACACAGTGGTCGCGATCGCTGGAGTCTGTCGCGGGATTTCCGCCTGTTGTTCGGCACCAGCCCTTATCGATACCTGACCATGCGCCGCCTGGACCTGGTCCGCTCGTTGCTGATCCAGGGCCAGTCACTGGTCAGCGCCGCGCTGATCGCCGGCTTCACCGATCAGAGCCACATGACCCGGCAGTTCAGCAAAACCTACGGCTTGTCGCCGGCCCGCTGGATGAAAATGCACCGCCGCTGAGCCACGCACAATCGTTCAAGAAGCACACTGATGCGTGGGCTATCGTGGATTTACGATCAACCACGAGAGCTGCTTCATGAAAGCTTACGAAAGCCTGAACTTCGCTGAAAAAATCTCCAGGATCGGCTCGTACTGGACGCCTCGGGTCATCGCCGAAATGAACGACTACCAGTTCAAAGTGGTGAAACTGCTGGGGGATTTCATCTGGCACGATCACCTGGATACCGACGAAACCTTCATCGTCCTCGAAGGGCAATTGCGCATCGATTTTCGCGACGGCCACGTGCTGGTGAACGCCGGTGAAATGTATGTGGTGTCAAAAGGTGTCGAGCACAAACCGTTCGCCGAGCAGGAGGTGAAACTCCTGCTGATCGAACCCAAGGGTGTGCTGAACACGGGTAACGAAGGTGGCGAGCGCACGGCGCAGAATGACGTCTGGGTGTGAAAGGCCGGCTGCTTACGGCTGCAAGGTTTTGCCGTCCACTGGATCGCCGATTTTCAGGAAATGCCCGCCCGCCACATGGTGCAAGGTGCGCAACGCGTCGTGCCCTTCGAAGTGCCAGCGTCCCTCACTGAACACTCGCTCGTCTGCCTGAGCGGCAATCACTTCGGCCAGGAACAGATCGTACTGCTGGTGATTGCCGGGCTCCGGCAGCAGTCGGCATTCCAGCCAGGCGACGCAGCCTTCGAGCATCGGTGCATCGATCAATTCAGCGCTGAAGGTGGACAAGCCATAGACCTGGAACTTGTCCCGGCCCTGGTCCCGGGTCAACTCCAGGCCGGACGTCGAACCCACGGTCTGGACGATATCGGCCTGGGCGGCGCAGGGAACATTGAGCACAAACGTGCCCGAAGCCTCCAGCAATTGCCGGGTCCAGGTGGACTTGTCCAGCACCACGGCAATTTTCGGCGGCTCGAAATCCAGCGGCATGGCCCAGGCCGCCGCCATGATGTTGCGCTGGCCGTCATGGGCCGCGCTGACCAACACGGTCGGGCCGTGATTGAGCAGACGATAAGCCTTGGCCAAGGGAACCGGACGGCGGTGAGAAACGCTCATGATGGCGACTCCTGGGGAAAACGCCGATTGTAGCGATTTACGCCGCGATGGCAGGCATCAAGTCGCCAACTGATTGGCAAACTGGCCGACCGCGTTCACCACTTTCTGTGCGCCGTCCTGAATCTCGACAATCACCGTCCCCGCCTCTGCCGCCAGCGCCAGCCCTTGTTCAGCCTGGAGTTTGCCCTCGGTCATCAGCGCCACGGCGTTGCGTGCCATGTCCTGGTTCTGACGCACTACGCCGACAATCTCATCGGTTGCCTGGCTGGTGCGCGAAGCCAATTGCCGGACCTCATCCGCCACTACCGCAAACCCCCGCCCCTGTTCCCCGGCCCGAGCCGCTTCGATGGCGGCGTTGAGCGCCAGCAGGTTGGTCTGTTCGGCAATCCCGCTAATGGTTTTGACGATGGTGCCGATCACCAGCGACTGCTCGTTCAGCGCTTCGATGCCTTCGCCGGCGGTCTGCATGTGCTTGGCAAGGTCACGCATCACGTTGACCGCCTGAGTCACCACGGAGTTACCGCGCTGCGCGCTGCTGTCGGTTTGCTGCGAGGTGCTGTAGGCAATGTTGGCCGCTTCGGCGACGGCTTGCTCCTGATTGACCTGATCGGTAATCACCGTGGCGAACTTCACCACTTTGTAGAGCTTGTTGTTGGCGTCGACCACCGGGTTATAGGAAGCCTCCAGCCAGACCACGCGACCGTGGCTGTCGATGCGTTTGAAACGCCCGGCGACGAACTCGCCTGCATTCAAGCGGCGCCAGAAGTCCTGATACCCGGCGCTGTTGTATTCCTCGGGTTCGCAGAAAGTGCGGTGATGTTTGCCCTTGATCTGCGCCAGGCTGTAACCCATGCCGCTGAGGAACCGGTCGTTGGCCGCCAGCACGTTGCCATTGAGGTCAAACTCGATCACCGCCGTGGAGCGCACGAGGGCGCCAATCAGGTTCTCATGCTCACGAGATGCCTCGATGGTGCGGGTCAGGTCACTGGAGTAAATCGAGAAGTGTTTGATCTGGCCATCCGCGGACCGAACCGGCTGCACGATCGAACGCAGCCAGGCTTCCTGGCCATTGCCGCGCAATAAACGGACCGTGCCTGCGAAGTGCTCGCCACGGGTCAGCGCGGTCTTGAAGCGGCGGTGGAATTCGTCCGACTTCACATGGGCCGGGACGATGTCTTCGATGTGTCGCCCTATCAGGTCGCTGCTTTTGTAGAGCATCTCACCGATGAAGTTCTGGTTGACCGATTGAATCCGCCCATCGGCATCGAGGGTCAGGACCAGCATCTCGCTTTCCAGACTTTCCTTCACTTGCTGAAGGCTGGAGAGTTCTTCGCGAAGAGCCGACAGCTCCTGCTTCAAGCGTTTGTTGAACATGGGGGATACACCGATGGACAGGGATAAAAAGCGGCATGCAGCCTAGCCATCGGCCTTGGGGATATTTTCTGAAGAGTGTTTCAGGGTTGTCCTACAAAAATAGTTGCGGTGCGCCCACCTGATCAGCTGACACGGTTTAGCCGTGCCATCACGTCTTCCATCTTCGGCCGCCGCGCGGCCCATTCCTGTCGAGTAATACCCAGCATCACCACATCGACTCTGACGTTGTCCTTGATGATGTTCTGCCGTCGCACGCCCTCAACGGAAAAGCCGAACTTCTGGTGCAGCCTGATCACCGCCGGGTTGCTCTGCAACACCTCACAGTTGAGCTTTTCCAGACCTGCCACACCAAACGCGTGGTCCAGAAGCCAGAACTCCAACCGACTGCCCAGCCCTTGTCCTTGCAGATCACTGTCGAGATAAAAAGCCCAGTCAGCCGTTTTGTGCAACGTGCTGATCGCGTTCAGCGACACCACGCCACGGGCTGCGCTGTCGAGCATGAGTACGAACACGGATTGACGCGGATTGTCCGTTAACGAGCCGAGCCAGGCCGTGTGCTCGGCCTCGGATATCTCATGATCGGTGTACATGTATTGGCGAACATCAGGCTGATTGCGCAAATCCCGCACACGCGACTGAACCTGACAGGACACTTCAAGGATGGGTACCAATTGCACTTGTGCTGCTCCTTTGCATTGTGTTGCTCCTGTACATCGCAGGAACCCGCTGACAGTCACTAAACGCAGGGAGCCACGCTGCGGCTCCCGACGCTGGGCAAGCGCGCGCCGAAATATGCTGCGCTGCTGACCCCTACAGCCCCCATCACCGCGCAGAAGATCACGCAGATCCATGGGCTCCACGGCATCAGACCGATCAGCAACAACGGTGTGATACTCGCCCAGACGGCGTAGGCAATGTTGTAGGTGAAGGAAATCCCCGAGACACGAATCCGCGCCGGGAACAGGCTGACCATCACCGACGGCACCGCGCCGACCACCCCGCAACCAAGACCGGCCACCGCATACGCCAGACCGATCCAGTTGCCACCAATGATCAGGCAGGTATAGAGCACGCCGATGCCCAATGGCAGCAGCAGGCTATAGAGCATCACCGTACGCCAGGCGCCAATGCGGTCGACCAGCAGCCCGGCGAGTACGCAGCCAATATTCAGAAAGACAATGCCCAAGGCACTCAGGGCGAAGGTGTGGCTAGCGGTCATACCGAAGGTTTTCTGCATCATGGTCGGGGTGATCACCACGAACACCACCACTGCCGAGGTCAGTACGCAGGTGAGGATCATCGCCGGCAGCATGGCCAGGCGATGCTCACGCAATACCGTGCGCAGCGGCAGTTCGACGGCCGCATCACGTTGAGCCTGCATGGCCATGAACACTGGGGTTTCGCTGAGCCAGCGGCGTAGCCAGACGCCGATTACGCCGAACACGCCGCCCAGCAGGAACGGGTAACGCCAGGCGTAATCAAGGATTTCTGCCGGGGTGAACGCCTGTGCCAGAAACGTCGCCGTCAGTGCACCGATCAGGTAACCAAATGTCAACCCGGCCTGCAGGAAACCGAGGGCATAACCGCGATGCCCGGCCGGTGCATGCTCGGCGACGAATACCCAGGCGCTCGGCACCTCACCGCCCACCGCCGCGCCCTGGAGGATTCGCAAGGCCAACAGCAGCAGGGGGGCGAAATAACCGATTTGGGCGTAGGTCGGCATGATGCCGATCAGCAGGCACGGCAGCGCCATCATCAGGATGCTCAGGCTGAAGACCTTCTTGCGCCCCAATTTGTCGGCGAAATGCGCCATCAGAATCCCGCCCAACGGCCGCGCCAGATAACCAGTGGCGAAGATCCCGAAGCTTTGCAGCAGTCGCAGCCACTCGGGCATTTCCGGCGGGAAGAACAGCTGGCTGAGGGTCAGGGCAAAAAATACGAAAATGATGAAATCGTAGATTTCCAGCGCGCCGCCAAGAGCCGCAAGGCCGAGGGTCTTGTAATCCGAGCGGGTGAACGGCGCCGGGCGCGAGTGGGTGTTGGCGGTCATGAAAAGCACTCTGGCATAGGCAAAAAACCAAGGCGCCCATGGTCTACGCAAACGCGCCAGCGGACAACCCGTTAGACCAAAGTCCTAGACGCGTAAAACTTCGTCACAAAATAGTACCGATTGTTTTACTGTTGGCACCTGTCTGGACGGGCCTTTGCGGCCCCAAAGACCACAACAAACATAAAAATTCGAGGTACACCCGTGGCCGCTGATATCGAAGATACCCGCTCTGCCCGCTTTGCCCTGCGCTGCTCAAGCTTTGCCGAACGCTGGTTCCCCGACTCCTGGGTGTTTGCCGCGCTGGCAGTGATTATCGTCGCCGTGGCCACCCTGTTCATGGGCGCCAAACCCACCGACGCCGCCATGGCCTTCGGTGACGGCTTCTGGAGCCTGATCCCGTTCACCATGCAGATGGCTTTCGTGGTGATCGGCGGTTATGTCGTCGCCAGCTCGCCACCGGCAGTGAAGTTGATCGACCGGCTGGCGCGGATTCCGAAAAACGGCCGCTCGGCCGTGGCCTGGGTTGCGTTGATCTCCATGGTCGCTTCGCTGCTGAACTGGGGGCTGTCGCTGGTGTTTGGCGGTTTGCTGGTGCGCGCCCTCGCCCGCCGTACCGATCTGAAAATGGACTACCGTGCCGCCGGTGCTGCCGCCTATCTGGGTCTCGGCGCGGTGTGGGCCTTGGGCCTGTCCTCGTCCGCCGCGCAATTACAGGCCAACCCGGCCAGCCTGCCGCCATCGATTCTGTCGATCACCGGGGTGATTCCTTTCACGCAAACGATCTTTCTCTGGCAGTCCGGCGTGATGTTGCTGGCGCTGATCGTGATCTCGCTGATCATTGCCTACGCCACTGCACCCGGCCCGAACTCGGCCCGTGATGCCAAAGCCTGCGGCATCGATCCGAGCTTTAACCTGCCGCCGTTGCAACCGCGCACCCGACCCGGCGAATGGCTGGAGCACAGCCCGCTGCTGACGATTTTGCTGGTGCTGCTGGCGGCCGGATGGCTGTTCCACGAGTTCTCGACCAAACCGGCGATCAGTGCGATTTCCGGGCTGAACACCTACAACTTCCTGTTCATCATGCTCGGAGCCCTGCTGCACTGGCGCCCGCGCAGCTTCCTTGACGCGGTGTCCCGCGCGGTACCGACCACCACGGGCGTACTGATTCAGTTCCCACTGTACGGCTCGATTGCCGCGCTGATGACCACCGTCAAAGGGACTGACGCTCAGACGCTGGCTCACCACATCTCGACCTTTTTCGTACAAATCGCGTCCCACGACACCTACGCGCTGCTGATGGGCGTGTACTCGGCGATCCTCGGTTTCTTCATCCCGTCCGGTGGCGGCAAATGGATCATCGAAGCGCCGTACGTTATGCAAGTGGCCACCGACCTGAACTACCACCTGGGCTGGGCCGTGCAGATCTACAACGCCGCCGAAGCCCTGCCGAACCTGATCAACCCGTTCTACATGCTGCCGCTGCTGGGTGTGCTCGGGTTGAAGGCGCGGGACTTGATCGGGTTTTCGTTCGTGCAACTGCTGGTGCACACGCCGCTGGTACTGTTTCTGCTGTGGGCGCTGGGGACGACGCTGACGTATACGGCACCGGTCATGCCGTAACACGTATGTGATTGCACCTGCTGCGGGCAGGTGCAATCAGTTCACCCTGCTTGAGCATGAAACAAACGCCTAGATTTATCCTACAAACAGGCTCGATTGCGCCTGACATGAAACCCGGAGAGTTCTTATCTCCAACCTATAAATCGCTGAGTAAACTGCGACAGCTCACAAACTTTTTAAAGCAAGACAGCACTGACCAAGGATGAACAAGCACATGTCTTTAATATCGAAAACGCTGGAAGAGATGATTAACGAGATTTACCAGGACGGTAGGGTTTCAGTCGTTGAATATAAAAAGCTGCGTGATGACGCGGATCGCCGTATGGACGCTGTCGTCCGCGAGTTCGGCCAGCACAACAATTTGACCGCCCTTCAAAAAGCGATGGATGTAGTCATGCAATTAACGCAAACGTCCATCATTGATGCCAAAAAAGCCAAACTGACCGATACAGGAGAGGCCATCGTCAAGGATGCCGTATTTGCACAGGTCGAGTACTTGCGCGCCGGTACTCATCTGGCACTAAAGCTGTTGTAACGCTTCAACCTCCGTCCGGCCCATAGACATTAAGCCCGGGCCGGACTCCATAACCGAGAGTTCCTGGCATACACACCGCAGGCTCTACGCAAAAAAACTACACGCAAACACTATTCTGTGTAACGCCGCTGATCCAGTATGGCGCGTACCCAATCAACGGGATCACGCTGAAAAGGATCTGAGCATGTTCAAATTCGCAGGACTCACCCTCGCGGCCCTCACCCTGAGTGCCGCCGCCCATGCCGATACCGACCTGAAGCTGGGCAGTACCGAACGCGTCACCCGCCTGTTCGCTTACCCCAATAACTGCAACGTGATCTGCTTTCGCAACTGGACGCTGGAGCAAACGGTCGAGCATTACCTGTCCCAGAGCGTGCAACGCGATGGTTACAGCGCGGCGAAGGTACGGGTCAAAACCGATAACAATCAGCTCTACGCCGAAATCAGCGGCGTACCCCGTGGCTATGAGAAACCGTTGGCGGCATTGCTCGATGCCGGTGATCTGGCCTACACCGGCGCCAGCAAGCTGAATGCCGACGGCAAGTGGGCTTACAGCTGGTATCTGTTCCTGCCACTGGGCATGGCCCTGGAGAACCGCAAAAGCGTTGAACTGTTGCACTTCCCACCCGACTATTCGTTGACCCAGGCTCAGGATTACCTGCGATCCGCCACCACCGATCGCTGGGCCACACTGCTGACTGACAACGGAATTCCGGCCGACCAGACGCCGGGCTACCAGACCATCATCGACATTGCACCGATTGCCGCACCGTCCAACGCTGGCAAGGATCTGGAAGGCGTCTACGACTACTTCAAGGACTACCAGACCACCATGGTCAAGCAACTCAGCCAGAACGCCAGTGGTGCGGCGTTGCCGATGGTCGCCTTCGGCGCGCCAGTGCGTAACTGGATCAAGCAGCAATACGGGCCGACCGTGAACGTGCTGGGCCTGGTCAGCATCAGTCCGAGCGACGGAGTGAAAGTGCCAGTGCTGGGTTCCAATCACCCAAGCTACATTTGGTACGCCGCCGACCCGGAAAGCTATACCGGCAACGATGCCCAGGCCAAGGCCGACGCGGCGGGCCTTAAAGTCATGGGCCAGGATTTGAGTGCCGCGTGCTGGCAGGCCGCCATGGGCCGCCAACCGGACAGTAATCCCGACATTGAACTGAGAAGCTGCACCCAAACCTGGCAAGTGGCCCAGGCAGAAAAAACCTGCGAGCTGTTCTACACCTCAATTCGCAACCTGACGCCCGAAAAAGCCGTGGCCAAGTGCGCGACGGCACCGATCAAATCTCAGCTCAAACAGCTGAAAGCCCCGGTACCCGCGACCGCGATCCCTGCCCCGGCCCTGTAAAACGATGAACGGCGGGTCTACTGTCAATTATGACAGTAGACCCGCCGTTTCATTTGCGAGAGGCTTGAACCGTACCCATGTGCTGCAGAGCTGACAGGATCGTCAGCTGATGGAGGTCGCAGCACCCAGCCAACAAGGATCGTTATGAAAACCCACGCCCTGCACGAGACGCTTGCACAACCTCCCGATGGGATTTATCCATTTGCGGAGCTGCCCGTTCGACTTGGATTCCCCTCCAGGGCCGACTTCGAGATTATCGACAACACCAACGGATCGGCGGCAGCCGTCGCCGCACTTCGGGACTTCCCTCGTATCAGCCGAATTTGTCGGGCTTCGGGGCATCTGCTGCCTTATCGGTGTCGGCATACCCGGCAACTGGCCCGTGGCATCCATGTCTACGACCCGCGCTTCTGCGGGCTGCTGCGACACTCCTGCGACCCAAACGTATTTCTCGACATGAGCGAGCTGTGGTTGTGGGCGCTGAAGGACATCAATAAAGGCGACCGACTGACGATGGACTACGCCACCACCGAAGACAAACTCATGCGTCAGTTCGCCTGCCAGTGTGGCTCGTTCGACTGCCGTGGCTGGATCACCGGCTACGATGAATCGCCGAACGCCGACGGCCAGTTGTTTCTGCAGCACTGGCGTCGGCGAAGTCTATGCTGAAGGGCGTTACAACGCCTCGACCGGACGCAGACGGTATTGCGGCGGCAATTGCTCGAAACCGCTGATGGTGGCGTTCAGGCTTTTCCAGCGACCGTCCTTGATGCCATAGATGCAGCCATGAACAGACAGGCTCTGCCCGCGGTGCCAGGCGTTTTGCACAATGCTGGTGTGCCCGACGTTGGCCACTTGCTGGATCACGTTGTATTCGCAGAGGCGGTCGACCCGCTCTTCTTCAGTGGGCAATTTGGCGAGCTCTTCGCGTTTTTCATAATAGAGATCGCGAATCGAGCGCAGCCAGCCGTCGATCAGGCCCAGCTGACGGTCCTGCATTGAGGCGCGGACGCCGCCGCAGCCATAGTGGCCGGTAACGAGGATGTGTTTGACCTTCAGCACGTCGACCGCGTACTGAATCACCGACAGGCAGTTGAGGTCGGTGTGCAGGACTACGTTGGCCACATTACGGTGTACAAACAGATCGCCGGGCAGCATGCCGACGATCTCGTTCGCCGGCACCCGGGCGTCGGAGCAACCGATCCACAGGTATTCCGGGGTTTGCTGACGGGCCAACTTGGCGAAGAAATCAGGATCTTCTTTGGTGATCGCGTCAGCCCAGCGCTCGTTGTTATCAATCAGATCTTGTAATTCGTTCATGCAATGAAGCCTCGAGAATGATGCGCTTCTATGACAGACAACCATCTGTCGAGGTCACGCGCCAGATGCAGATACCCGGTTTTCCATGCCGGAGGAATTCTCAGCAGCCCAGGGGGTCCACCCTAGTAAGGCCTACAGTATGAGGAATTGCCATGACTGATTCACGACGTCCGTTCGATGCGACTCAACCCGAGCCCATCGATGACAACGAAGACCGCATGGGCTCGATGCATGAGCTGGATTTTGACGAGGAAACACCCAGCGGTAAAATCGGCGACGAGCTGCCGCAAACGGAACGTGAACGCCTGATGCCTCGGGAACGCGTACGTGAAGCCGGCATGACCGGGGCCTCGACCGATGACCATGAGTCCACCGACGACGACATGAGCCCGGAAACCCTGATCCATGAAGACGGCGCACGGGACGGCCACGAAGCGGGCGAAGGTGGCCAGGCCGATTGGGATTTGAGCATTGTCGATGAAGACGACATCGGCGGGGGCAATGGGCTGGATGAAGAGGAACTGGCGCGGCGGGATCCGATGGACGGTAATCGTTGATCTAAAGGCCTGACCTGATTCCAGTGTAGGAGCTGCCGAAGGCTGCGATCTTTTGATCCTGCGATGGTGCGCTGCTTATAAAAGATCAAAAGATCGCAGCCTTCGGCAGCTCCTACAGGTATTTCAGTCGACCAGGGTGCAGGCCATTACAACGGCATCTTCACGCCCACCCACCGCTGGGTAGTAATCGCGCCGCCGACCAATCTCGTTAAACCCATAACGCTCATACAACTTGAACGCGCCACGGTTGCTGTCGCGCACTTCAAGGAAACACTCGCGCGCCTTGGCGTCATATGCCCGGGACATCAAATGCTCCAGCAACGTCAAACCCAGGCCACGGCCCTGGTTCTCCGGTTTGACGGTAATGTTCAGCAGATGCGCTTCATCAAGGATGATCTGCACCACCCCGTGGCCGACCTGCTGCTGGCCTTCAAACATCAGCCATATCTGATATTTACCCAGCCCATCGAGAAAAATCCCGCGAGTCCAGGGATGGCTATAAGCCGCGTATTCGATTTTCAGTACAGCGTCCAGGTCCGCCTCGGTCATCAGGCGGAACGATACAGCGTCACTCATTCGATTCTTTCCAGCGCGCCATCAGCCGACGCATGGCTTGCCAGACATCAGCCTTACGCTGTGGCTCTTCCATTAATAATTCCAGACCCGGCAGGGCCCAGACCGAGCCCAGGCCTTCGACCTGGAGTTCACGGTTGAAGGATTCGGCGTTCGCCTCACCGGCGAAACGCACCGCCGGCAGGCCGATCAGCCACACGCAAACGCACGGTGCGTCTTCCAGACGGGCCGAGAGAAAACCTTGCACAAAGTCGCGAGCGGCTTCAGGGCCTTGATCCATGGTGCCCCGAGACAACAGCGGCCAGCGCACCGGCTCGCCAATGATCTGCGGAGCGTCAGGCAGACCGGCGGCGCGCAGCATGTCTTTGAGCAATAGATAGGCAGGGTCGCGGGTCTGGAACGATTCGCCTGTGGGTAACTCCACCAACAGCAGGCAACGACCGGCGCGCAGCAATTGCAGGGAAAAACGCGGTGGCGGCACTTGCACAGCCTTGGCGACGACCGGCGCGGCCTCTTCCTCAACCTTGGCATTCGTGCGCGTGCTGGCCAGCGATGGCCGTGGCACCTCGATTTTCACCCGTTCGGCCGGTTTGACCAGTGGTTCCACGGGCGAATCAGCCTCAGGCGCGGGCGCAACCGGAGCAACCGGCGCGACGACCAACGGCTCGGGCATCTCCAGCAACTCAGGGCGCGAGGGCGCAGCAAAGGGCAATTCGGTGCGCGGCAGCCAGTTGACCACCTGCATGGCGGTCAAATAAGCGCGACGACGGGACTCGATAAGCAAAGGTCGGCCACTTGTGGATAACTAAAGTGCGGTGATTCTACCGCCCTTCGCTCAAGATCGCCCACGCTTGATCGATAGAAAGCCAACTGTCCGTCCCGAGAGTGAATCGCAACGGGCGTGATGCAGTACAATCGCGACTTTTAATCGCCAACCAGCCGGCCATTCCGATGATCGAACCCAAGCGCGTCTTGCGCGCCCTCGCTGAACACTGGGCACTTCTGGAGCCACTGTGCGAGCACTTCGACCAAGGCACCTTGAGCCTCAACGAATTGCGTTCACAGTTGGCCGCCCAGCAACTCGACAGTACGCCGCAGGACATCACCAGCCTGCTGGACGTGTGGATCCGCCTCGACATTCTGGTTCCCGTGGCGAAAAGCCCGAACCGTTTCGAGCTCAATGCGCAGATCCACGACTTCCTCGCCTACCTGCGCCGTGAGCACCGTCTGGGCCTGTGCCTGGAGATCGAAGCCTATTTGCGCCACCTCGAACGCCTGGCCGGTTATATCCAGGACGCCTTCGACATCCGCGACGGCCACGACCTGGCGCGCCAGTTGCGCCTGCTCGATATGCGCGTACGGGACGTATTGAAGAAACTCGCCAACGACGAACAGGCCTTGGTGGCCGTCGCCGAGCGCGCCAAAACCAGCGACCGGCAGATTCCACTGCGTCAGCGTTACGCTGAAGTGCTGGCGACCTGGGACGAATACGTAGAGCCAATGATTCAGCTGGTGAACGCCGACGGCGCCTTCGAACAAGGCGTGCGCAAGGTCGAGAACGTGCTGCTGAAAATGCTTACCGAGCAGCAGCGCCTCGGCCATCTGGTCGACGACGACATGCTGCTGCGCACCCACGCGCGCATCCTCGAAATGCAGACCAGCGCCCAGCTGACGCTGCGCCATGCCCGCGAACTGCTGTTGCCGCTGCGTGAAGAAGCCCGTCGTCACAACGCCGTGACCCGTGGCGCTGCGCTGGCCCTGTCGGCCATTCGTCGCAAAGGCATCGATGCGGTGCCACAAGCGGCGATGCCGATGTTCACCCGGCCGCAAAGCACCTTCCTCGGCAGTGCCAGTCAGGTCGAAGCCTACGTTTACGCGTTGGCCCGTTTCGAGCCGAAACCGGCGCGCTTCCCCAAAGCCCACAAAACGCAGAAAGGCGAAGCCCCGCGCGCGCCACGCACGGTTCGGGAAATGCTCGAACGTTGCGAAGACGCCCTGCCGATGCCGGACCTGATGACCTGGCTGCTGGAGCAGGAACCGGACGGCGCTACCGACGAATTGCTTTATTGGTTCTCGCGCCTGTCGCGGGAAAAGCGTTTCACACGCGAGCGTCTGGAACGCCGCGACTACCACACTCACGAGCACCAGGTCAGCCTGCGCTCCTTCGCCCTGCTCTCGGCCCGCGACGCCGCCGAGGATTCTGCGAGCACCCTCTATGCAAGTACTCCACATGCAACTTGATCTAAACGAACTGTCCCAGCTGGCGCCGATCTTTCGCGAGCTGTTCAAGGGCTACCACGTCAGCCGCCGCGACCCGGAGCTGTACGCGCAACTGTCGAACTTCCAGGACCAGTACCGCACGCTGTTCAAGGCGTTGGGCTTTGAACTGGTCTGCGACACCCGTGGTTTCTACTACTTCGTCCCGGACCTCGCTGCTGCGGCGGTGAACAAGACCGCGCAACGTCTGGCGCTGTTCACCTTCATCCTCGTCGAGCATCTGGCCGATCAGGGCCGTGACCCGGTCGCCGTACTCGACGGTGGCAGCCTCGGCCGCGACGAGTTGCCATCGCTGCTGGAGAAATACCGCGACCTGTTTATCCAGGCCGAAGTGCAGACCGTCGAAGAACTCGAAGAAAAAATCATGCGCCGCATGACCCAACTCGGTTTCGCCGGCGAAGAAAACGGCATCTACCGTTTCCTGCCGCCGATGCACCGCTTCCTCGATGTCTGCCTGTCGGTCCAGCAAGACCGTGATCTGGCCGCCAGCCTGCACAGCGTCTTGCCGCTGCCGGTTCCGGTGCTGATCGACGACGACAGCGACGAAAAGCTTTTGGAAACCGATGACCCGCTCGATCTCAGCGACTTCGCTGAAGAAAGCGAAGAAGACGCCATGGCCCGCGCCATTGCCGAAGAACAGGAGACCGACGCATGAGCAAGGAACGCTACGGCATTCGCCGCTTTGCCCTTTTGAACACCGCCGGGTATAGCCTCGGCCTGTTCCCGCTGGAAGAACCGCTGTCGGTTTACGGCGCGAACAACCTCGGTAAATCCGCCTCGATTAACGCCTTGCAGTTCCCGATCCTGGCGCGCATGTCGGACATGAGTTTCGGCAAGTACAGCCTGGAACAATCCCGTCGTTTCTACTTCGCCTCGGACACCAGTTACATCCTGGTCGAAGTCTCGCTGCCTCACGGTCCACATGTGATTGGTGTGGTCGGTCGCGGCCCGGGCGGTGGTTTCGGTCACCAGTTCTTTGCCTACGCCGGCAAACTGGATCTGGCCCATTACCAGAAAAACGACACCTGCCTGCGGCAGAAAGAATTGTTCACCAACCTTGAGCGTGAAGGCCTGAAAGCCTACGAACTCAAGCCGGATGAACTGCGTCGTTTGCTGGTGGGCGGTCACACGTCGATTCCGCTGGACCTGACGCTGATCCCGCTGCGTTCCACCAGCGAGCAGAGCCTGAAGACCTTCCGCGCACTGTTCATCAACCTGCTGCACATGCGCGAAATCACCGCAGCCAAGCTCAAGCAATTGTTCCTCGATGCCTTCGAACACAGCCTGCGCTCCGGTAGCGTCGACTACATCGCCGCGTGCGAAGAAGCGTTCCGCGATGTACGACGCATGGAGCAGGACTACAACTCGCTGGTCACTGCCGGCCCATTGGTCGAAGCCCTTGCGGCAGGCGTGACTCAGCGCAATATCCTGCGCGGCAAACTGCACCGGATCTCGCCGCTGCTCGATTCCCTGCTCGGCACCTGGTCGGACTACGCCAGTGCGCGCAAGGAAGAGCTGACGATTCAGGCCGAGCACTACCGCAACGAACAGGACGCGCTGCAAAACGATCAGCGTGGCGGCACTCAAGAGCTGATGCGTCTGGAGCGGGAAATCACTGGCATCCAGCGCTGGCTCGGCGAATTGTCGGTGCTCAAGCATCGCTTCGCGTTGGTCAATGACGTCAAAGTCCTTGAGCAACAACTGCTCGCAGCCAAGGACGCGCACGATGAACTGGCCGGTGCGCTGGCGCAGTCGCGGCAGTTCAGCGCCGAAGATCTGGAAGAGCGTCTGCGGGATCTGGAAAAACGCCTGAAGTCGGTGAAGCAGCAACTCGATCACGCCGACAACAACAGCTACGCCCGTCTGCGCGAGGAATTCTCGCAACAGGATGTCGAGCGCCTGATGCGTTTGTTCAACAGCGCATTGTTCAGCCTGCCGCTGGGTGAACACGGCATTACGCTGGACGAGGACGGTCAGTGGGTCAAATCCATGGAACTGATTCTCGACGGCTTCAAGGGTGAGCGCTTCGAAGTGCCGGGCCTGTCCATCGACATCTCGCACATCGAGCCGCCGGCCCTGCAAGCCCTGGCTGACCGCGCGGCATTGCGCGATCAGAAAGAGCGTCTGGACAAAGAACTCAAGCAACTGAAAACCCAACAAGCCGTGGCCGCCGACCGCGCCGCGAGCAAGACCCAGACCGAAGCGCTGTACCAGCAAGTGCTGGATGCGCAGAAAGCGCTGGAAGATTTCCGCCGCGCGCAAACCCTGAGCGCCGAGGAAGGCGACAAGCTGGAACAACTGGCGCAGATGGAAGCGGCGCAGGACGAGTTGAAGCGCTCCAGCGACGCTTTCACTGAACGCGTCCAGCAACTGTCGGCCAAGCTGCAACTGGTCGGCCGGCAGATCGGCGACATGGAAGCCAAGCAACGCACCCTCGACGACGCCCTGCGTCGCCGTCAGCTGTTGCCCGCAGACCTGCCGTTCGGTACGCCGTTCATGGACCCGATCGACGATTCCATGGACAACCTGCTGCCGCTGCTCAATGACTATCAGGACAGCTGGCAGGGTTTGCAGCGCAGCGACGGTCAGATCGAGGCGCTGTATGCGCAGGTGCGCCTCAAGGGTGTGGCCAAGTTCGACAGCGAAGACGACATGGAGCGTCGCCTGCAACTGCTGATCAACGCGTACGCACACCGCACCGACGAAGCCCTGACCCTTGGCAAGGCGCGTCGTGCGGCCGTTACCGACATCGCCCGGACCCTGCGCAACATCCGCAGCGACTACGACAGCCTTGAGCATCAACTGGCGCTGTTCAACCGCGAGATCAACAAACGTCAGGTCTCCAACCTGCAAAGCTTCCGCATTGTGCTGGCACCGAACAAGGAAGCGCTCAAGCACATCGACCAGATCATCCACAGCGCCGGTCAGTACGAAGAAGGTGAAACCCTCTCCGTGTTCGACCTGAGCCAAAGCGCCGATCAGGACAACAAGAACGAAGAAGCCAAGGAATACCTGGCGCGTCTGGTGGCGGCGAACCACAACCAGCTCGGCCTCAAGGACTTGTTCGAGTTGGCGTTCGAGATCACCAAGGTCAACGGCCAGCCGGTGATTCACACCGACATCGACGGCGCGGCGTCCAACGGCACCACCATGACCATCAAGGCGCTGACCAACATGTACTTGTTGCTGCACTTGATGGACCGTGACCAGGCCGGTCGCGTGCGCCTGCCGTACTACCTCGACGAGGCAGCGGACATCGACGAGAAGAACCAGGCAGCGTTGCTGGAAACCAGTCTGCAACTGGGCTTCGTACCGATCCTGGCGAGTGTGAAGCCGCAGGTCTGCGCCAGTGTCGCCATCGACCTGGAAGGTGGCAGCGGGCCGAACGGGATCTACATCGACGAGGCGGACTGGAAGTACATCCGTCGTCACGACGAAGTGAAGGCTGCCGTTACCGTTGCCGCAGATGAACCGGAGCTGGATGCGGTCTGATCTGCGTTAATCGACAGCCATAAAAAAGGCCGCGACCCAATGGATCGCGGCCTTTTTCATGGGTGCCTTTCAGTGAATTTGAGGGCCTCTTCGCGAGCAGGCTCGCTCCCACATTGGATAAGTGCCAGACACACATTCTGCGTTCACAGCACATCCCTGTGGGAGCGAGCCTGCTCGCGAAAGCGCCATCACAGACACCCAAATAATTTCCCGCTATTTACCGATTGAGATCTTCGGCGCCCAGGTCAGCCATTCGTCTTCAAACTTATCGAACAGCGGGAACGTTTGCTCAGCTCGCGCCGGACTGCCCATGCGCTCGCCCTCCGGCGTGGCGAAAGCGATGCCGCCCTGAATCAGCGTCTCAAGCGATTCGGTTCGCATCGTCGCACCTTTGAACAAGCCGTAATCAAAGCCAAAACCACTGGAGTTCCAGAAACGCGTGCCGCTGCGCACCAACGGTGCGTACTTCGGCTCGATCAGGATGTGCACCAACACACGATCCGCCGTCTGGCCGAGTTCATAGCCTGTCACCTTGCCCACGGTGATTTCGCGATAGGTGACCGGCACACCTGTTTTCAGCGAACCACGGCGGGCAGCGCTCAACACCAGACTCAAACCGGCTTCTTGTTTAGCGGTTTCCGGCGGATTGGTCAGGGCCACGAAGTTTTTCTGCGGGCCGAGGTTTTTCGCGGCCGGTTGCACTTCGATGTATTGACCAGTGACCAGCGTTTCGAGGTTGGACGTCTTGATCAGACCCAGTTCAGGTTTGACGACCCAGAATTGACTGCCGACCCGAGCGATACGCTCCGGCACTTCTGTGATTCGTGCAGTCAGCAGCACCGATTGCAGGTCATCGCTGAGGTCGACGTCTTCAATCTTGCCGACATCCAGGCCTTTGAATCGAATCGGCGTGCCGCTGCGCAAGCCATCGGCGCGATCAACCCTGATCGTTACCACGGCACCTTTTTGCGTCGCGTCATCATGACTGGCGAACAAACGGAAACGCGGAATCCGCTTCTGCAACGGAGCCTTGGCTTCCGGGGTTTCGAAGGCAATGCCGCCGGCCATCAGGCTTTGTAGCGACTCACTTTTGACCTGGATTCCTCCCGTCAGTCCACCCGTGAGCGTAATGCCGCTGGCATTCCAGAACCGTGTCGAGGCGTTGACCAGACCTTCGTATTCCTTCTCGATGTGAACACCAATCACCAACTGCTTTTTGGTGCGTGAGAACTGATAGCTCTGGACCGAACCAACCTTGACCTGTTTGTAGAGAATCGGGCTGCCGACCTCCAGTGAACCGAGGTTTTCAGTGAACAGCACCAGGTGCAATCCTGGCGCACGCAAGTCGAGCGGCGGTGCCTTCGGCCGTGCGACAAACTCGCGCTGCGGTGCGGCGCCTTTGTCTCCCGGACGCACGGCGATGTAGTTACCTTTGACCAACGCTTCGAGCCCGGTGATACCGGCAAGCGAGATCGACGGCTTGACCACCCAGAACTGGGTGCCTTCGACCAGGTAATCTTCAGCCAGAGGATCGAGGGTCAATTCGGCGGTGGCACTGGATAGATCTGGATCGATCTTGAGCGCTTTCAGATTGCCGACCTGGATGCCTTTGTACATAACCGGTGTGCGACCCGCCTGCATTCCTTCGAAGTCGCTGAGCTTGACCTTGACCCGAATACCGGCGGCGGCTGCATCGAAATCTTCGTAGAGACGAAACGGCAGACTCGGGTCGGTGGGTGGGCTGTCCTTGCGGTTCTCCGGCGTGGCGAACGCGATACCGCCAGCGACGATGCTGGCCAGGGACTCGCTGCGCACTTTCACACCCGACAGGTTGGCGTCGATGCTGATGCCGCTGGCGTTCCAGAAACGCGTGTGTTTGCGCACCAGTTTGGCGTAGGTGGGCTCGATGAAAACTTTCAGTTCGACGGTGCTTTGGTCTTCTGACAGCAGATAACTTTTGATCTGGCCGACCTTGATCTGCTTATAGAACACCGGGCTACCGCGATTGAGTGAACCGAGACGATCTGCCTTGATGGTCAGGTGTAGACCGGGCTGGGCGTCCGACAGCGGCGGCTCTTCGGCCAAGGCTTTGAACTTGCGAGTCGGCTCACCCTCGCCCGGGCTTATCGCCACGTAATTACCCGAGACCAGCGTCTCCAGGCCCGTGATGCCGGCCAGCGTCACGCTCGGCTTGACCAGCCAGAAACGGGTGCTGGTTCGCAGGTATGGCTCCACGTCCTTATTCATCTCGACGGTGGCGATCACGCCTTTAGAGTTGCCTTCATCATCGAGCTTGAGGGTCTTCACCTTACCCACCGACATGCCTTTGTAGACGACTTCGGTCTTGTTGGCCTGAATGCCTTCACCACTTTCGAAACGCACCTGAATTTCGATGCCGGTCTCGTTGTAGGCACGCCAGCCAAGCCAGCCGCCGATGATCAGGGCGATCAGGGGCAGTACCCAGATAGCAGACCAGTTCGAGGCCGGTCGGGTTTTCGCTGTAGGCAAATCAGTCATGGTCGTCGTCCGACTCCGTGTTATCCCAAATCAGTCGGGGATCGAAAGTTACTGCGGCAAGCATTGTCAGAATCACCACACTGGCGAAAGCGATGGCGCCAAGATTGGCTTCGACGCTGGCAAGCCGTCCAAAATTCACAACCGCCACCAGGATGGCGATCACAAAAATATCGAGCATTGACCAGCGGCCAATGAACTCAATAAAGCGGTACATCCAAATGCGTTGGCGAGCCGACAGTGGCTGGCGGCGCTGCACAGAAAACAGCAGCAGTCCGATGCCCACCAATTTGAACGTTGGTACCAGAATACTGGCGATAAAAACCACGGCGGCGATTGGAATCATGCCGTGTTGAACCAGTTGGATCACACCGGACATGATCGTGCTGGGATCGCCCTGCCCCAGTGAACTGACGGTCATGATCGGCAACACGTTGGCCGGGATGTAGAGAACCGCGGCGGTCACCAGCAGCGCCCAGGTACGCATCACACTGTTCGGACGACGGGCGTGAACCAGCGCACCGCAACGGGTGCAGACCTGCTCATCGGTGTCGGCTTCCTGCTTGTTCAATTCATGGCATTCGGCGCAAATCAGAATGCCTGCATCAATCGCTCGCATGGGCATCTTCTCCTGATAAAGCCTGCCAGATCTGATGGGGCGACATCACAACCTCCAACCAGACCTGGACCAACAACAAACCGATAAAGCACGCCAAACCAAGACCGACGTTAATTGCTGCCATATCTGCCAGTTTGACGATCGCCACCAGTACGCCCATGAGGTAGACCTCGAGCATCCCCCAATCGCGTAAATGGTGATAAATGCGGTAGAGCAACAAGCCGTAACTGCGTCCGATATCAAAACGAATACTCAGCAGCACAACCAGTTGGCAAAGCAACTTGAGCAGCGGGATTCCCATGCTGCAGAGAAACACCACGACTGCTACACCCTGCATTCCGGTATCGAACAGGCCAACAACGCCAGTCCAGACAGTGTCATCCGACGACTGCCCGAGTAGATGGAGCTGCATGATGGGTAAAAAGTTCGCCGGGATATACAACAACAGTGCGGCGAGAACCAACGCGAGACTGCGCTGTACGACGTTATGGCGATGGGCGTAGAGCTCGTAGCCGCAACGCGGACAGAGGGCTTTCTCGCCATGGGCGAGTTCGGGCTTGCGCATCAGCAAGTCGCACTCATGACACGCTACCAAGTCGTCCAGCGGTAATTCTGACAGCCCTGGGGCGTCAACCGGATCTGGCATAAAGGCTCTGGCTCCGAAAAAGTTGGACCTATTCTAGTGTCATGGATCGAAAATAACTGTGCAAATTTGTGCTTTAACTGAAAGCCACTTTCCTGCGGACAAAACAAAACCCCTACCTGCATACGCAGATAGGGGTTTCGGAATTTAATCTTGACGATGACCTACTCTCACATGGGGAAACCCCACACTACCATCGGCGATGCATCGTTTCACTGCTGAGTTCGGGATGGGATCAGGTGGTTCCAATGCTCTATGGTCGTCAAGAAATTCGGTAGCCAGGTCGTGGGCCTTTTCAGGTTCACGCTCCAGCGAATGGGTATGCGATAGATTTGTGTGTTTCGTTTCGAATTTTCGACTTATGTCGTCTTCACACACCGCAATCCGGTGCCTTTTCAGGTCAGCAAATTGCTTGGGTGTTATATGGTCAAGCCTCACGGGCAATTAGTATTGGTTAGCTCAACGCCTCACAGCGCTTACACACCCAACCTATCAACGTCGTAGTCTTCGACGGCCCTTCAGGGGACTCAAGGTCCCAGTGAGATCTCATCTTGAGGCTAGTTTCCCGCTTAGATGCTTTCAGCGGTTATCTATTCCGAACATAGCTACCCGGCAATGCCACTGGCGTGACAACCGGAACACCAGAGGTTCGTCCACTCCGGTCCTCTCGTACTAGGAGCAGCC
>NZ_RCZA01000030.1 GCF_006438925.1 Pseudomonas mandelii
GCTTGAGCCAAAGGCAAAAGCCGTTGCGCTCCCAATAGAGGATTTTTACTCGATTACGGTGGCGATTCAGAAAAACGAAAAGCACGGGATCGAACACCGCGACCTTGATATCCAATTCGACGAGGGCGGACAGGCCGTCGATGGATTTTCGGAAGTCCACGGGTTTGGGGTACAGATAAACTTTTTCGACTTTGGCGTCGGGACGCATCATGGTTGCGGGCTCCTGAAAGAGATCAAGAGCACAGCATCAGGCTTCAACTGGCGGCTTTGAATGTGGGTACGGTGGATCGCTTACGTTAGTAGGAGGGGCGCGGCCTGCTTGACCTGAGCGGGATGCACGACACGGATGCCCTTGATCATCTGGCGCACGTTAGGCGTCTTGGTCGGGTCTGGGAATCCTTGGGTGATGTGCCACTGCGCCAGCGCGGCCAACCGCTGCTTGAGCGTGCTGATCGCATGCTTGTCAGCGTACTCGGCCAGGTAGCGCACGATGCCGTCGCCTGTGGTGGGCAGGTAGCCGCCCCAGGTCACTTCGAAGTGCTCGATCGCAGCCCGGTAGCTTTTGCGGGTGTTCTCCCGGGTACCTGCCTTGAGGTACCGGTCAGCCTTGTCCATCGCCTTTTGCCTTCAAAATCTGCGTGATTCCAGCATTCCACACTTTTAGCGGTACCTAAAAGCCTTTTCGACCGTAAAGAAGCCATAAATCTCTATTATTTTATCAAAGAAACGCCCTCGAATTGTTCTTTGTTTTCCAGTAAGGTGCTATGTATATACGTGGTATGTAAAACAGTACGAAATCGTAGGAGAGAAAAATGGCACGCGGCGGAATTAACAAGGCGATTGTCCAAAAAGCGCGGGAATCGCTGCTTGCTCGGGGGGAGAACCCGAGTATCGACGCCGTGCGCATCGAACTGGGAAATACCGGCTCAAAGACGACTATTCACCGTTATTTGAAGGAAATAGAAGATGTTGATCCTCGGCCGCGGGCCTCTAGAGAGCGGCTGAGTGATGAATTGACCGAGCTTGTTGCCGGCCTCTTGGACAGAATGACGGAAGAGGGCGGCGAAGCTCTCACGCACGCCCAGAGACGTTTTGACGAGCAGCGTATCGAGCTGGAGCAAAAGCTCGACGTTTTGAATACGGAGCTCGCCTCATTACAGCGTGAAGTGGATAGTCAGAAAGGAGCGTTAGCGCTTCAGGCGGAAGAGCTACAGATTTGTCAGACAAGTCTGCAAGCTGAACTCACCCGCAATGCACGCCTTAGCCAAAATTGCGGTGACTTGGAAATTCGCGTGCAGGAGAAAGATGAGCAGATCCGCTCTCTGGAAGAAAAGCACCTGCATTCACGCGAGGCGCTGGAACATTACCGCAACGCGGTCAAGGAGCAGCGCGACCAAGAGCAACGTCGTCACGAAGGGCAGGTGCAGCAAGTTCAGGTTGAGCTACGCCAGCTCCAGCAGACGTTGATGCTCAAGCAGGATGAACTGACTCGACTCAACAGAGATAACGAGCGCCTATTAAGCGAGGCACGGCAGCAGGCCAAGGCGGCGGCGACGCATGAAGACGCGGCGCTTCGTTTGAGCGGTGAGATTGCTGCCATGAAGACAGCAGTTGCCAAGGCAGACGGGGCGAAAGAAGCGCTTCAGGAGCAGCTAGGTATGTCGCGTGCCGAATCCAAGCGGCTAGAGGAGGGACTGGCGCAATCAAACGCGCAATTGGCCGAAACCAAGAGGGTGTCGGAGCAGTACTCTGCGGAGCTCATTCAGCTACGACAAACCAAAGATCATCCTGCCACTGACATTGAAAGCCCCACGTAAATACCAAGGGAGAATTAGCTTGATGAAATTTGACGCGGTATGTAGCGGTTCGGTTGCAAGCACTCTTGACCTGAAATATGCGCATGAGCGCCTGAATCAAATGGTTACTTCGGAGGATTGCTCTGGGCCACTGAAACGTGTTGGACGAAGCGCGTCTCGTGTGAAGAAGGTGGCTCCCAGAATGAACAGGGGGCAGAGCCTTGATGCGTAGAGAGCTACGGGAAAACTAGGGGTTGTTTTGGCTTGCGGCCATTGAGGGTGGCGTTAGCCTAGATAACGGGCCGCTTTCGTCCCTACCCAGGAGCTGTTATGCAGTTGAAAAAAGGTCACATCCTCGTTCCCGCCCTTATCGGCTTCGTCATCAGTCTGACGTTCCTGATTGTGCAAAGCCGGTTGTTCAATCTGATTGGGTGGAATTACAACTTCTGCCATGCGCTGTACGGCTTCACCTTTCCTTTCGTGATGAGCTATCTCTCATTCGAGTTCAGCAAAGTACAGAGGACGCCGCTGGGCCCAGTGATGAAGCAGATCTTGAGCATCCCTTGGTACACCTGGCCGTTAGCGTTCGTGCGCGTGTTGGGGCGATCGATTGTGCGCGACTTTAACGAAGGGATCTGTTGGATCCCCCTTGCCGGCGTTGCCTACGTGCTCGCAGGCTCGATTGGAAACGAAGTGTTTATCGATCCAGCCACTAATGGAATCCCATTTACCCTGGCTTACGAAAACTTCGTGGCTGACGTCTTCGGCATGTCGTTATTTCTGCTGGTCACCTTTCCTTTTGTGACGCGCCAGAAACGAGCACGAGCGTTGTTATCCAGCAACGCGTAATTCGTTTCTCAGTGATGCTGCGCCGGAAGACAGGGAGTGACACCTCGTGCCAGCCCGACGCAGCCTCTCACTGCGGATAGCGAACAGGGCAAAACCTCCGCGGCCCAACAGGCTTTTTGCTTTTTTTTGATCGCACCTGCCGCGGCGTCACCCGGTGCGATGATTCACTCCTCAACGCGCTTCCAGATCCTGCCAACCGTGGATGTCGGCATGCCCAGAATGTCCGCAGCTTGTTTTTGAGTCAGCCCGTGCGCTCGGCAGCGGAGCACCGCGTCGACCTTCTCAGGAGGAGTCCGCTGACCCGGTAGCCGGGGTTTCAGGGCGCCATCCAAGAACTGCGTCGGCAATCCTTCCAAAACCCCTAGATCCTTGAGTGTCTTGATCTCCTCGTTGAGGTACTTAAGAAAGTCTTCGGGGGACTGCTGCTTTTCATAACTGGCCGCAACGGCGAGGAGAGCCAGCGGTTCTACATCTAAATGGTCAGCGAGGATTTCCAGGGTATCGAGGGTTACGCTGGCCTTGGCGTGCTCCAAGTTATAGACGTGCTTGGCATCCAATTGGCCATGGAAATCTTCTTTCGCCAGACCACGAGCCGACCGAACGAGGCGGATGACTGCTGCCAACGGATCTCTCAACGGCATTACAAATCCCCAAAGCTGAGGATAAAGCCATATTGATCAATCCCATTCCATGGAATATAGTCCCCGTACTGGGATTTCACTTGGCTACGGCTTTCACATGGATCGTCCTTTGCTGGGATGAGGCTGATCCAGATGCATGCAATCCGTGCTGATCTTTTCCTTGCGTATCTAATCGGTTAGCCCGAAATGTGTGTGCGGCAAGACGGCTATCAATATATCCCTTAATCGAAGTTGCCTGTTCACCATGAAGCTCCAAATTTACTCAGATCTGCACAACGAATTTGCTCTATTCAAGGCACCAGCTGTCGCCGCGGATCTGGTCATTCTCGCCGGGGACATCCACACAAAGGCGAGAGGCGTAATCTGGGCCGGCGAGACCTTTTCCTGTCCGGTTATTTACGTGTGCGGCAACCACGAGTTCTACGGCGGCCACATCGATCACACGCTACACAAGATGAAGGAAGCCGCCTTACCGCACGTCCACGTCCTGGAAAACGAGACCTTTATTTGGAATCAAACACGGTTCCTTTGCGCCACTGCTTGGACTGATTTCTCCGCCACCGGAAATGTCGTGGCAGCTGCCCAAACTGCATCGGAATGGATGAATGACTTCCGTGTGATCCTTGCTGATGACAGCTTCCGTAAGCTGCGCCCCTGTGACTTGGTCAGCCGAAATCATGCAACGCACGTCTGGCTCGCCCATGAACTGGATAAACCGTTCGACGGCAAAACAGTTGTCGTGACGCATCACTCACCTGTTCCAGAGGTAGCGGGTGAGAAACATGATGGTCATCTTAGCGCCGCGTACACGAACCGTTGGCACACGTTGCTTGAGAAAGCTGATCTCTGGATTTTCGGCCATACGCACAGCGCCATCGACATCACACTGGGTCGGTGTCGTGTGGTCTCTAACCCTCGGGGTTATCCAGGTGAACGAACGGGGTTCGATCCCGGCTTTGTGATTGACCTCCCCTAAGGGCGTGCGCACCCATGCATTGTGATGGGGGCATTTTCTATATTGATCGTTAGGGGACTGAAAGATGTGTGGCATAGACAACGAAATACGTTCCCCGGCTAACCTTGCAGCTGTGCCGCTTGATGACTGAGCAACAGCGTACATCGTGCATTCCGGCAGCGGTTGCCGTGGCAATGGAAAAGGATTTCGGTATGCCCATCACCGCGTTCCTGTTCGCAGCCGTCGACAGTCCACCTGTGATCATGGGAACAATCTATGGCGATACAGCAGGCCGTTTTAGAGAGGGCGCGAGTATGCGGACGTCCCGGATAACCAGCGTCAGCTTCATCGACGGTTATTCATTATTTCAGACCGTCGCAGGCAGCCTATACGTAGTAGTGAGTTGGGCGATTGGCGGCGGCAACCTCTACATGAACCGCATTTATCACTGAGGGATCTGCAAACACGACGCGAAAAAGGCTTTCGGGCTATCCAGGTATCAACGGGGAACAGGGAAAATAGTTCCTGTCTGGTACTCGCGGGATGAGCAGGTTAAAGCGAGATTATGAATACAAGCGTTACGGATACAGACCTGTTGGGCGATCTGCTGTTTGGGCCAGCACAGCCCCTTGGGGGTTCAACGCTTGGCGACGATGAGTTGATCAAGCTGGCTGCGGATACCTTCGGAGAAAAGCCTTTTTGCATCGTCCGAGGTTGGATGTTGTTGGATGTCATGCTTCCGGACTTTCAAGAACGAGAAATCAAAGCACAAAGCCTTGAGGCTACCGTCTTGTATGCCCAGGCAGTGATGTTTGACAGCAGTAATAAGCTCAAGCCAGGCGATAGCGTCCTCAGCGATTTTCAGATTGATTTTGAGGAATGCATTTTTGAAAGCAAAGGTGTGTTGTACATCTTGGCCGGCCGTGGCGCGCGCAAGCACGCGAGTGCACCTGCTGTTGAAGCGTTACGTGCTTTTAAAAATGCTGACGTTAATGAACGAGTGGCGTGAGCAGCACTGCATGAAAATTTGCCAGGGCTCGCCGTGTAGGCTTGCAAGATTGGGGGAACTCCCTGCAAAGGCGGAATGTCTTGCTCGCCCTAGGATTGAATCAGGGACGCTGATCGAGAATCTATTCTCCGCTGTTTAGGGGTACCGGCAACACCCCAGAAGCTCGGCGGGCTCATATTGATCAAGGCACGGTGAGGCTTCGGCAATTTGCCGAGACGTATGGAATTCATAACGCTTCAAATTCACTCGGATGGCCGTTGGCGCGATGCACTGGTACTCAGCTTCGACTCGCCTAGAGATAGCCTGCGAAGCCGATGCACCATCCACTACCAGCCCGAATACCTTGTCGATCAGTACATTCAGCTGGGTACGGTTAAAGCGCCGGCCGTCAGTGCGAACCTCCCGCTGGAATGGGACATTCGGCGTGAGCCTGCCCCAGCTTTTCTGCACGATATCATTCCGGCCGGTGCCGGACGTCGGCACTTGTTGTCGAGAGTGGTAGTACCACCTGGGATGTCGATTGATCTCTTTCTGCTGCAGCAATTCGCTGCTGCTCCCATTGGTCATATGCGTATAAAAAGTGCCGCTGGAACGCTGTGTTCCGCACAGAAGTTGACTGGTGGGTTTAACCGGGACGAGGTTATTCAGGAAGGTATGGGCATTCTCGGCCAGGCCATGGAATCGGGAATGGTGATAAGCGGTGCCCTTGGCGCCGGCGGCGAAGCTAAAAAAATGCTGCTGGTCGAAGATGCTTGGGGGCAGCTTTATCCTGAGGGAGCGCTACGCGACGCTGATGTGTGTCGGCATTGGTTTGTTAAGTTCCCGCGTAACACCGCAACTCAATTAGATCGCGACATCCTGCATAGCGAATACTGCTTTTACCACGCGCTGGGTGAGCTAGGGATCGACACGATCGCCGCCGATGGTCTGACACACGAAGCAGTGAAGATGCCTAGCATTTGGATGCAAAGATTCGATCGGACAGTCACTCCGGACGGGGTGGAGCGCATCGCAGTGGAGTCAATGTATTCATTATGCGGCGTCAGCAATCGAGGTGGTTTTTTGAATCATTTCGACGTCGTGGATCGGCTAGCGGAAACATGGATTGCTGCCGGCCAAGAGGCTGGAATACCGGACATGCTTAGCGAATACTTGCGGCGGGATTTGATCAATCAGATCGTCGGGAACACCGACAACCATGGCGGAAATCTCTCGATCCTTCGGGGCAAGGAGCGATTGAGCTTTGCACCCATCTACGATCTTGCGCCCATGGTGATGGATATCGAGGGCGTAGTGCGGATCACACGGTGGTCACCAAATATTGAACGATTAGGTTCGGTCGATTGGGAGGCTGTGTGTGCTCGCTTCGCGCATAGGGCAGATCCGCAATGGCTGTTTGAACGCTTGCAGGCGGATGCTCGGTTGCTGCTGGCGTTGCCCGATTTGCTACTGGATCTAGGGATCCCCCAGGTAGCTTGGCGCTCGCCGATGATTCCTTTGAGTCGTCTGGAAGATACGTTTCGTAGTTGGAAGTTGATGTGATTGATCCACTTCCAAGTTCGCAGATATTGATCTCAAGCCAAATGGTCACGTCCCATGCAGTCGGTGTTCAGAGCGGATGAAAATGACTGTTGAGGGCGAGTGCGAAAGGATGGTCAAGTCAGTGCAATTACGTTGGTTGAGCACTTGTCCACGTTGTATCAATTCCACGATACAAGCCGGTCAAATAAAGGGAGAAGAAACCTATGATTGAAAATTTATTGCCTATCTTGCGTGAACGCTACCCAGAGTTTTTTTCCAGCGCTCCGCTTCGTGAAATTGGGTGCTTGCCAGGCTGGCTGAATTTAATCGATGAGCTCTGCCGGACGCTGAAAACTCACTTGGATGCGCACCCAGAGGTGCCTCAAATCCAAGTGCGCCAGGTGAAGGAAAAATTCGGTGGATTACGCTTTTACTACTCTGGCGGTGATGCGGCGTGCCGAGAAGCGGTTATCGCTGCAGAACAACAGTCAATGTCGACATGCGAGGTGTGCGGGCAGACCGGGACTTTAGGAGGCGAACGTTGGCTGAGTGTACGTTGTTCTGACCATATCAATTGGACACCCTCAGACGAGGGTAAATGAATTCATAGGTAGCCAACCATCCCCCATGAGAACAGACATCTGGGCCGCTTTGCATGTGTCTTTGCCAGGCACTGAACTTCACGACTTCCCTCGTCGACAGATTGCTCATTCTTCCTTTCAAGCTCTGGCAGACCTGCTGTGTATAGATGAAAAAACGCTTGGAATGTATCTGGGGATATCGGCTGAAACTTTGGTGAAGAGGGCGAAGACAGGGCTGTTTTCAGTACACGAAAGCCAGCGCCTTGATGCGCTGATTGCTGTTGTACAGTCATCCGTTGAGCTGTTTGAGGGTGATGTCCAGGCGACAGCTGTTTTCTTGCGTTCGCCATCGTGCGCTTTCAATTCGAAGGCACCACTAGAGATGCTTAATGCAAGGGGCGACGCTCGTGCCGTGATTGATTTGATCGGCCGGCTTGAGAACGGGATCGTCGTCTGAATAGATCGCCCCTACAGAGTAAAGAACACGACGTGGGGACGCGTAAAGCCACCCTGGAGGAAGATCAAGCCATAATCCAGACGCTGGAATTTTTGGAGGCTGACATTCGACACCGTCCCGAACGATTGCAGCTCTTGAGCTCGGCGGTGATCAATCACATCAGTTTACTCGTCGGTCACTTAGACGTTGATTTGAACGAGCCACTCCTGGCCAATGACGAGTAACGTAGGCAAGGAGCTGACTCTCGCCTAAGTCTGAGTCGCGATCCAGTTGTGAAGTCGAGGCTGTCATGTTCTGGGATAGGGAGATAAGGTCTGCTGTCTCCGCGATCAACCTAGTTACTCGGTGATCCTATATTCACCGTCTCTCTATCCCTGGGAACCATCCTCGCGAAGATGTTCGATTAGTGCCTCCCGAAGCACCTCCAAGCTCGACAGCAACCGTCGCTTCTCCCTTGGGTCATCATCCTCAGGGACAAAGTTTCCGCAGTGCCGCAACAACGCCTCACAGTCGTTTGTGTTCAAATCAAAATTGATCATTTTGACTCCCCTCTCGGTGAGCTTTGAGATGCTCCATGTCTCGCTGCCAGACCCTTAGAAATCGACGCCAGTCCTGGGCATAGCTTCCTTCCGGAAAACGTTCAGCAAGTGCATTGGCGGCTTCGAATCTCGTTCGCCAAACTTCCGGAATGTCCTTGTCTAAAACGATCACGAAATGGTGGCCATCGCTGCTTTCATAAAGCGTTTCCGGTACAGAATCTCTCAACTCCTCAATCGTCATAAACTGAGCTTCCCCATGAGTATGTTCGAGATCTTGACGATCAATTTCATCGAGAATGCTCAGGTGAGGTTTTGCGCGGTCATCGCCGGGTCGAAATTCCTCCAGTTCCCACAAGGCCGCCCGCCTTGCACGCTCACGCTGCCACAGGCTTTTCAAATCGACCGCCATCAAGTTTTCCTTAGTACGTTCAAATTCCGCGCGAACGCGTATCGGCAGGAGTGGATTCAAGTTCAGCCACCACCTTCCTGGACGACCCGGACGTTTCTACGGGAAGCGCAATTGTACGCTGTTGGGCGTTTAGATCTGAATGCATGCATCGCACACTCTTCAAGAAAAAAGAAAAATCGGAGCGTCGTGAATTCCTGCCGGGCAGTGTCAACAAATATATTTTTTCACAGTGCCCCTTGAAATTTTTTTTCAGCGACGGATCTTTATTATTTGAGAGCAACAAAAAAGCAGCGATCTCGGCGCTCCACCTTTCACCGATCCTTCTGGCAAAACGATGTGATTTTTGCTTTTGCAGTGCTTCAGCATCTGGCCTTTTTCCTACGATTTATCCTGCTGACGCTGAGGTGTGGCTGCCCAATGGGCATAGCAAAATCGCCCCTGTGCGGCGTAAGCCGCTGCTTTCCAGTTTGATTTCAAACAACGAGTCATTTTTTGAAAAAATACCCGTGTCGGACAACATCTGGATGGGAGCTTTCAGTGGACGAGGAGTGGAGCGTGAATGCACAGTGAACTCGAATCTCAAGTGTGGCTCTCGGTGCAGCAAACAGGTGATGCCACAGCGTTTGAAGCATTAATTCAGCGGGCGGTGGATAGCTTCAAGCGGCATCCGGGATTCGATCCTCTTGTGCGATTGCATGCCTCTGACATTGGCCCGCTAGGTATTCAAGTACTGCGTGAAGTGCTGCGGCGCCGAGGGCGTCATCCCGATTCCTGTGATGATGTTGCTGGTTACCTTGAGCTCAGGTCTCGACTCAAAGACCATCTACGCTGTCAGCTCCAGTGGTATCTGGTGAAGGGTGGGCACGCAACTGAAGAGATCCAAGAAGACCAACTCCATAGAGATTTGGGGCTCTAAAACGATCTATCATGTGTCCACACTACGTGTTATTCAAAAGTAAGGAACTTGCCCATGTCTCGTTTGGCTGAATTTCGTAAACTCGAACAACAATTGGCCGCCCAACTGGCGGAGCTTGAGTCGATGAAAAGTGATTCCGGCCTGAAAAAGGAAATGGAATTTGAGAGCAAACTGCGCGCGTTGCTTGGTGAGTACGGCTACAGCCTGAAAGACGTGATCAACCTACTTGATCCAAAGTCTGGTCGTCGCGCACCTACCGTCGAGTCCAAAGCCGGCAGCCGTAAGCCACGCCAAGTGAAGGTCTACAAAAATCCCCACACTGGCGAAGTCGTCGAAACGAAAGGCGGAAATCACAAAACGCTGAAGGAATGGAAAGCAGAACACGGCTCCGCGGCCGTTGAGTCTTGGCTGACCAAGTGAGTTGGTTTGAGTACAAAAGGGCCTGATAGGGCCCTTTTTATTGCCCATAGTTAATGGCATTTCACTGCAGGAAAATCTGCTTGGGATTTTGAAGGGATTGGGAAAGTCGACATTGCGAATCACAGAGCTGGCTTGACGTAGGCTTGCCTGGGCGATGGTTCACCATTCGTCAGCAAGGGGCCGTGCCCCTCCTTGACAACCATGTCGTCTGGGGAAATACTCGACTCAGTATTCATATAGATGACTAGATAACAAGGTGAATAAAGTCGATGAATTCTCTATCCAGTGATGTCCGACTGCCGCTTTACCAACGCTTGCGTGACCAGTTGGCTGAACAGATCGCCAACAATCGCTGGCGCCCGGGGGAGGCCATTCCCACCGAAGCCGCGCTTTCAGCGGAATACCAATTGTCCACTGGCACCGTTCGCAAAGCAGTCGACGCGCTGGTCAGTGAGGGCATTCTGGAGCGTCAGCAAGGTCGAGGCACTTTCATTCGCCGTCCTCAATTCCAATCTTCGCTGTTCCGTTTCTTCCGTTTTCAAACCGCTGCCGGCGAACGCCAGGTACCAGAAAGTCGCATTCTGTCGATCGAGCCGGTGGAGGCCCCATCGGCGGTAGCCCAAGCGCTAGGTTTGTCACCCGATGCACCGGTGATTCGCATTGTCCGTGTACGTCTGCTTGATGTTAAGCCAGTGCTCGCCGAAGAAATCTGGTTGCCCCGCAACCGCTTTCAGTCGCTGCTGGAGATCGACCTTAGTCGCAAAGGGCCGCTGTTGTATCCGATCTATGAAGAGGTCTGCGGTCAGGTCGTCGCCTCGGCCGAAGAAACGCTTACCGCTGAATCGGTGAATGACGTGCACGCGCGATTACTGCAACTCCCGATCAACAGCCCGGTGGTGGTGATCGAGAGGCTGGCGCGTGATTACGCCGGAACGCCGCTGGAATGGCGTCGTTCTCGCGGGCATGCCGAGCACTTCCGTTACAGCGTGGATATTCGCTAACCCGTGCCTGGGTAGCGGATCGTCAAGCGGCGAGGCGCTCGCCGCTGGTTTCATTGTCTTGTTTTACATGACTGGCCCCGTAGCGGCGCGGTTCGCTCTCGGCTGCCTCACGTTCCACCTATAAGGATAAGAATCATGTTTAGCTGGTATCGCCAAGTCACTCCTCGGGAGCGTAAAACGTTTTGGGCCTGCTTTGGCGGATGGTCGCTCGACGCGCTGGAAGTACAAATGTTCGGCCTGGCGATTCCGGCGTTGATCGCCGCGTTCGCCTTGACCAAGGGCGACGCGGGGCTGATCAGCGGCGTCACCTTGGTCACTTCGGCCATTGGTGGCTGGGTAGGGGGGACGTTGTCCGACCGCTACGGCCGGGTGCGAACGCTGCAGTGGATGATTTTGTGGTTCTCGTTCTTTACCTTTTTGTCAGCCTTCGTCACCGGGTTCCATCAGTTGCTGATCGTCAAAGCACTGCAAGGCTTCGGTATCGGTGGTGAATGGGCCGCTGGCGCGGTACTGATGGCCGAGACGATCAACCCTAAATTTCGTGGCAAGGTGATGGGCACAGTGCAAAGCGCTTGGGCCGTGGGTTGGGGCCTGGCGGTTGGGGTATTTGCGCTGATTTATTCGTTCGTGCCGCAAGACATGGCCTGGCGTGTGATGTTTCTCGTTGGTTTGCTGCCATCGTTCCTGATCATCTGGGTACGGCGTAATGTCGAGGAGCCCGACAGCTTCCAGCGCCTGCAAAAAGAAAACGCAATCCCGCAAAGTTTCTTTAAATCCCTGTCTGGCATTTTCCGTCCCGAACTGATCCGCGTGACGTTGTTCGGTGGTCTGTTGGGCCTGGGGGCGCACGGTGGTTACCACGCGGTGATGACGTGGCTGCCAACGTTCCTCAAAACCGAGCGTAACCTGTCGGTGCTGAACTCGGGCGGCTACCTGGCGGTGATCATCTTCGCCTTCTGGTGTGGGTGTGTGGTCAGCGGATTTCTGATCGACCGTATTGGCCGTCGTAAAAACATCGTGCTGTTCGCGCTGGCCTGTGTCGTCACCGTGCAGTGCTATGTGTTCCTGCCGCTAACCAATACCCAGATGCTGTTCCTGGGATTCCCCCTCGGCTTCTTCGCAGCCGGTATTCCGGCGAGCCTTGGGGCTCTGTTCAACGAGCTGTACCCAGCGGACGTGCGCGGCGCCGGTGTCGGTTTCTGCTACAACTTTGGCCGAGTGCTCTCCGCAGTATTCCCATTCCTGGTCGGCCACATGAGCGACTCCATGTCCTTGGGTTCTGCGATTGGCATCGACGCAGGGATCGCGTATGGCGTGGCGGTGATCGCGGCACTTTGCCTGCCGGAAACCCGTGGTCGCACCCTCGAAGCCTCGAATGCATCAGTGCAAACCACGGCCAACGGCAACGAGAGCGCCCGGGCCTGATGCCCTTTACCTTCTTATAGATGAACGCTATGACTCACACCTGTTCTACGCCGATCACCGGCATCGACTCCCATGCTCATGTGTTTAGCCGTGATCTATATCTGGTCGGTGCACGGCGCTATACCCCTGATTACGACGCCACGCTTGAGCAGTATCTGACGCACTTGCACGCTCATGGTCTGAGTCATGGCGTATTGGTGCAACCGAGCTTTCTCGGCACCGACAATAGCTACTTGCTGGCGGCGTTGAGGCAAGCGCCGGATCAGTTGCGAGGCGTGGTTGTGCTGGAACCAGGCATCAGTCGCGCCATGTTGAATGACATGGATCACCTGGGCGTGGTCGGCGTTCGCTTGAACCTGATGGGGAAGGCGTTACCTGATTTTCGTAACAGTGCCTGGAGAGAGTTTTTCAGCCACATTGCTGATCTTGACTGGCATGTCGAGTTGCATCGGGAGGTAAAGGATCTGCCGGGACTGATCCATCAATTGACGCCGTTCGGTTTGAAGTTGGTGATTGATCACTTTGGTCGGCCGGACGCCAATTCGGGCGTCGATCAGCCCGGGTTTTGCGAGTTACTGGAGTTGGGATCGAAAGGTTCGGTCTGGATGAAGGTATCGGGAATCTATCGTTTGGGAGGTACGCCGCAACAGAACATCAATTTCGCTCGAATGGCATTACCGCTGCTGGAACAAAGTTTCGGCCTTCGCCAGTTGGTGTGGGGCAGCGACTGGCCGCATACGCAGCATGAGCAAAGCATCGGTTTCAGCACCGTAGTCGATCAGCTGCAAGCCTTGGAGTATTCGACGCAGTTTAGCTATTCGTTGCTGGTGCAAGTCCCTCGAAGGTTATTCGGTTTTGCAAAAGGCGAGAGCTGAAACTACGCCTGCATTTGCAGATGACCATTCATCTCACCCATTTAAACGAATACATACAGAACGTTAGAAGTGCGACGTTGCAGTAAAACCTATCGTGCCTCATCGAGAAGTTCTGTGTAATAGAAGCATATTCCAATTACAAGAGAGTAGATTCCATGAACACGTCATCCAATGCCGAAGTTGAAAGCATCCAAACGATGTTTGGTTTATCGCGTGCGCCGACAAGCGTTACGGTTTCAAACTTCTCATTCAAATCTAAGTGCAGTTTGAGCGCCAACCCAACCGAGATCCTTTCATGACTCCCTTAGATATAGACCTCTTACTGACCGCATTGGTGAGCGTCCTGGTGCTGGTGGCGCTCATCGTATCGCGTCTCAAAATGCACCCGCTCCTGGCCTTGCTAGTAGTTTCCGTTGGCGTTGGCTTTGCAACCAGTATGGAGCCAGAAACCATCGTCTCCCACTTGATCAACGGCGCCGGAAAGACACTGGGGGCAGTAGGGATCGTAATCGCGCTTGGAGCGATGCTAGGCAAAATTCTTGCTGACGCAGGCGTCACAGAGCAGGTCGCCGAGGTCATCCTCAAGCGAACATCGGATCGGATGATACCTTGGGCCATGATGATGGTTGCATTTGTAATTGGCATTCCCATGTTTTTCGAGGTGGGCTTGGTGATCATGCTGCCGCTGATATTCAGCGTGGCGCGAAAGCTGGAAAGCCAGGCTCGCTTCAAAGGTTCAGCGTATGTGTATGTGGGTGTTCCGGTGATTGCGGCACTTGCAGCCATGCACGGGATGGTACCGCCGCACCCTGGCCCCTTGACGGCCGTCGCCGCGCTCAAAACCTCGGTTGGGCCCACAATGCTCTATGGCTTCCTTGCGGCTATTCCTGCAATGATTTTAGGCGGCCCGCTTTATGGCGCATTCATTTCGTCGCGCATGAGCACTCGGCCCGATCAGGTTTTGCTAGATCAGTTCACCCTAGCTGAAAAAGCCGACGATCAACCAAGCACCAGCGTATGCCTTGGCGTGCTGGCAGCCTTGCTACCGGCGATCCTGATGCTGATTCATGCCGTCGCTGAGATGGTATTACCCAAGGGCAATGCGATCCTGAAAATGGCTAGTTTCTTGGGCAATCCCCTGATAGCCATGCTCCTAGGCGTGCTGTTCGCAGGGGCAAGTCTGGTACTCGCGCGGGGCGGCGATGCGGGGCAGTTGCGCGAATCCCTGGGCAAGAGCCTCAAGCCAATCGCCTCAATCATCATGATCATCGCCGGCGGTGGTGCCTTTCAGGAGCTGCTGACCAGCGCCAAGGTGGGCGATGCCATTGTGCACCTGACTCAGCAGTCTGCGTTCCCTCCGCTGATCTTGGGTTGGTTGATCGCGATGTTGCTCTCGGTATCTACCGGTTCTGCCACTGTAGGTATCGTTGGTGCTGCTGGCTTGCTGGCGCCGCTTGCAGGTGCTGATCCCAGCCTCAACCTGCCTCTGCTTGCCTTGTCCATAGGCTGCGGCTCGCTGTTCTTCAACTATGCGAACCATGCGGGCTTCTGGATGGTGAAGGAATCCTTCGGCATGACTATGGGCGAAGCCACCAAGACCATTTCGGTGGTTCAATCCATCGTAGCCGTGGTCGGTTTGATTGTGGTGTTGATGTTGAATGTGGCTGTCACGGTGATTTGAGTCAGGATCTGTTCGCAGGTAGTAACCCTGCCCGAGCGAGTTAGCCGAGGGTGGGAGATAGAGTTACGTTCCACAGGGTGTTTTACCATCGAACTTGAATGCTCAGTGTTCGCTGGTAAGCATGGAGCGTTTTACTCGGCTCTAACCCTAAAGTGTCGGCACCCGTAAGCCACGCATGTTTAAGGTCTATAAAAATACTAAAACTGGCGAAGTCGTCGAAACCAACGGTGGCAACCACAATCAACTGAAGGAATGGAAAGCTGAGCATGGTTCGGCAACCGTTGAGTCCTGGCTGACCAAGTGACTTCGATTTGAGTACAAAAGGGCCCTGAAAGGGCCTTTTTTTGTAGCGAATTGAGGGGCATTGAATCTGGCGTCAGCGTAGAGGGCTATCACGCTCCATTGCGCGCTCAACCCACCATTGGCGCTCCAGTCCATACCCCCCACATGGATCTTCGCGGGCCAAACGCTGCGCGGTATTTTGTTGGACGTTCGTAACCAGTCACATCCCAGCTCAATGGAAGCAACGGCTGCGTGCTCGCATCAGGGGTATGTCTTACCCAGACGTTTACTGTGTTGTTTTAGGACTTTTCCTACATCTTAAGCACGGCGTGCTTGGTAACATTGGAGCCTTGCTCCACCATAAAAGGACTGTTATGGCTTTTGTTATCAGAGAGGGAGACCCGACAACCACTGGAGGTAAAGTGGTCAAGGGCTCCACGAACACCACTGTCGAGTATCAAAAGGCAGCACGCATCAGTGATCCGGTGTGGTGTCCAAAATGCAGTTCGATGGGTTTTATCGCCGAGGGCAACCCCACTGTCATCGATGAGTTCGTAGCTATTGCTACACATGGCCATGCTGTCCAGTGTGGTTGTCCCTTCGGTAGCAACCGTCTTATTTCCACCCAGACCAGCACAATGGCCGCTGAAGATGTGAGTGTTGCCATTGCTCCTGACTTTGCTGCCAAAGCCCAAGCTGCTACCCACATCTGGGCTCAAGCCATCAGCGATGGGTCGTATAAAAGCGAATTCACGGCAGGCATTCCTACCAATAATTTAAGTGGTTACAAGCCCCCGAAACTCTGCGTTTTCGCGAAGTCCTGCACAGTCCCTGCTGGCTCGATAGACGCTGGGAAGGGTAAAGAGCCGGCAGATAATTTCGGTAAGGTCGCGGTTCTTGGGGCTGTTGGAGCCCCTGCAAGTGTTGAGGCTGGTTCCAGTGGAATAACATACCTTGGTCGAATCGCTGGGCAGCTTGGCACTGAGGGACTTGGCACGTGGGCCCTTCGTAGTGCTGTGACAGCTGGTTCTGTCGCTACCGGATTGCTTCTCGCGTTCTTGCCTAGAGACATAGCTGACGGCAGTCTCTATACCGAAGAGCAACTGAGAGGTATGAGCGAGGCGGCGACGAGGGTTCGCTTCCAATTCCGAAAGGACGAAAAAGGAGAGACTCAGGTCTACGGAATACATACGGCCCAGTCATCTGGGATGGCAAGTGTTCCTGTTGTGAATGCTAAGTGGAGCGCGGACAAGCAGCACATCGAAGCGCATGTGGGCGGCGTAACTATCATCTGGACTCCAAATGATGGCCCTGTAATCACTGCTCCATCGCCGTATCCTGGTATGTCAGACGAGCTTTCAAAAGTATTGGTACACCCAATAGCCGAGGACACTGATACCCAGGTCGAGATTTATCCCGCCGAAAATGACATAACCTGGCAGGACTGCATCCTAGTATTCCCGCCAAAGTCAGGTGTTCCACCGCTTTATATTGTTTTTGCGAAGCCGGCAGTAAATCCTTTAGAAGTCGGGGTATACAAGGATCTAAGCAACAGAAGTGTGAAGGACACGCTTGATATTGATCACATCACTTCTCAAGCCGCCCTAAGAACATATATCGTCGATAACTTCGACAACGTGACGCCAGAGGAGATTAAGTATCTACTGTCTCAGGCGCCAAGTATCGCGATTCCGCAATCGGTTCACAGGAAGTATAGCGAAACCTACGCGGGTCGAAATGTAAAGGCCAAACAAAGACTCGACGCCTCAAATCTAAAAGCAGCAGTTGATAGTAACTTTGACGCTATCAAGCGAGGATTGCTCGAAGAGGGTTACGCAGAAGGTGATATTGAAAAGGCTCGCGAAGAATTGCATAATCTGCACAAAGAGCAGGGGTGGTACAAATGACTACTAAAGTAGACGAGTACGTAAAAAGTATCGGCAAGAGCTATTCCGCATTGCTGGCGGAAGGTGATATTCCTAAAAAGAGTCTTCAGTATTTATTTGAAGGTGATAATGAGCCATATTTGACTGTCGAAGACGGTTTGAGCTTGAGCTTTTCTGAGGAGAAGATACTTCAGCATGTCTATGTGACACTTCTTAAAACTGTTGAGGGCACCAAAGAGTATAAAGGCCCCTTGCCTGAGCCCTTGGTCAAACAGATAAACCAAAGCTGGGTGAGAGAAAGATTTGGTGCCCCGGTAGACTCAAAAGGGCCCGTAACGCTTCCAGTGCTCGGCAAGAAAGGCGGTTGGGATGCTTACAGTCTAGATCCGAAGATTTATGGATCAGTTCGGATGATCTTTCAATATACCGAGTCGTTGGCTGTCAACGTCATTCACTTCAAGGGCCAATAAATAACTATGGGGTAGGACTCAGCAGTTCTACCCTTAGGGTCTCTATAGCGTTTTCCCCGCCTGCGCGATGGCTTTCCAGGTCTTGCCTTCGTCTTGCGATAAATAGACATCACGCTTGAGGCAGCACAACTTTAGCTCATAGCCCTTGAGTTGTGACCCTCTTCCGAGAATCGAGTCAACCTCGCAGAGTCGTGAAGAACCCGTTGTCGTAAATGGTGGACTATCAGAGACAGTGTTAACGGGTTCTTGACGTAACCGTCCGGCCAAGTCACCTACCCAGCCCCGCAAAGCCAAGACATGGTGTGCACTTAAATTTAAGTGGGCACCAGTTCTAGCCTTTTAAGCGGGTATTTCATGCAGCCAACACGCCGTTCCTATTCCAAGTCCTTCAAGGCCCAGGTCATTCAAGAGTGCGCCCAGCCCGGCGCTTCGATTGCCAGCATTGCGCTCAGCCATAGCCTGAACGCAAACCTCGTCCACAAATGGATTCGGGTGCAGGCGCAGAGAAGCACCGTGCTGCAACCTGCATTTATTCCATTACCCATTCCGTTGGCCGGAGCAAGTTCGCTCGCAACGTCATCGAATATCTGCGTTGAGATCCAGCACCCACGCGGCACCGTTAAAGTAAACTGGCCAACTGAAAGTGCTGCTGTCTGCGCGACCTTTCTTCGAGACCTGTTGCGATGATCCGCATCGACGCCATCTGGCTCGCCACCGAGCCCATGGATATGCGTGCTGGTACCGAGACCGCGCTGGCCAGAGTCATTACGGTATTCGGTGCGGCGAAGCCGCACTGCGCTTATCTGTTTGCCAATCGACGGGCCAACCGGATGAAAGTGCTGGTGCATGATGGGATCGGCGTGTGGCTGGCGGCACGCCGGTTGAATCAGGGCAAGTTTCAATGGCCAGGCATTCGACAAGGTAGCGAGCTGGAACTGGATACCGAGCAACTTCAGGCCTTGGTACTTGGTCTGCCGTGGCAGCGCGTTGGCGCTGGCGGTGCAATCACGATCCTTTAAAAAGGCTGTAACTAACGCTTGGGCCTGCTGCCGTAGGCGGTCTGCTTTGGTAAAATCCACGGCATGACTTCCTTGCCCAACCTCGACCAAATGACCCCCGACCAACTGCGCGCCCTCGCTGCGAAGTTGATGTCGAAGGTCGATACCATGGGCAGAAAGATCCACCGCGATCAAACCATCATCGAACAGCTGACTCACGAGATCGCGATCCTCAAGCGGCACAGGTTTGCGAAGCGCAGCGAGCAGATCAGCCCTGAGCAAGGCAGCTTACTCGACGATCTGCTTAACACTGATCTTGAGGCTATCGACGCCGAGCTGACGGCACTGCGTCCGGCTCCGGCTCCAGCAGAGGTGCGCCAAAAACCAAAGCGCGCACCGCTGCCGCCGCAGTTTCCACGCACTGTCATTCACCACGAACCAGAAAGCACTCAGTGCACTTGCGGTTGCCAACTTCAGCGCATCGGCGAGGACGTCAGCGAGAAGCTCGATTACACGCCGGGCGTGTTCACCGTCGAGCAACATGTACGTGGAAAATGGGCCTGCCGTCAGTGTGAAACGCTTATCCAGGCACCGGTGCCAGCCCAAGTGATCGACAAGGGCATTCCGACCGCAGGTCTGCTGGCTCATGTGATGGTGGCGAAGTTCGCTGATCATTTGCCGCTGTATAGGCAGGAGAAAATCTTCGGGCGCGCCGGTTTAGCGATACCTCGCTCCACCCTGGCTCAATGGGTTGGGCAAACCGGTGTACAGCTTCAGCCGCTGGTTGATGCCTTGCGAGAAGCCGTTCTGGCGCAGCAAGTTGTCCACGCCGATGAGACGCCGGTACAGATGCTTGCGCCCGGACAGAAGAAAACGCACCGCGCTTATGTCTGGGCTTACTGCACCACACCGTTTTCGGCGCTCAAGGCTGTGGTCTATGACTTCAGTCCGAGCCGCGCCGGTGAGCATGCGCGTAACTTCCTTGCCTCGTGGAACGGCAAGCTGGTGTGCGATGACTTTGCTGGCTACAAAGCCGGATTCGAGAAGGGCATGACCGAAATCGGCTGCATGGCTCACGCCCGTCGCAAGTTTTTCGATCTGCACGTGGCAAATAAAAGCCAGTTGGCTGAACAGGCGCTGCACTCGATTGGCGGCTTGTACGAAGTTGAACGCCAAGCGCGAGACATGAGTGACGAGGATCGTTGCCGAATACGACAAGAAAAAGCAGCACCATTGGCGAAAGCATTGCACGACTGGATGTTGATCCAGCGCGATCTTGTGCCCAACGGATCAGCGACGGCAAAAGCCTTTGATTACAGCCTTAAACGCTGGGTAGCGCTGACGCGCTATCTGGAAGATGGGGCTGTGCCCATAGACAATAATCCGGTCGAGAATCAGATCCGGCCGTGGGCACTTGGACGTTCCAACTGGCTATTTGCCGGGTCGCTTCGCAGTGGGAAACGGGCTGCGGCGATCATGAGTTTGATCCAGTCAGCGCGCATGAATGGGCACGATCCGTATGAGTATCTCAAAGATGTGCTGACGCGGCTGCCGACGCAGCGGGCGAGTGAGATTGACCAGTTATTGCCGCATCAGCGGGTATCTGCCTGAGTCACACAAGGTGACTTTGGAAGATGCTTACAATGTGCGAGTAGACAGAGTCTCGGAACGCCGGTTGGCGATAGGACTTCGAATTAATCGTGCCGAACATTACCAGCTAATTAGTCGTGGCCTGCTTCACTAACGGATATCAAGCCTTGAATTCGTTTTGAGCAGCCTCGCCAGTGATCGCTTGCCGTATCGCGCGCACGTCGCGGGCAGGCGAAGCGCCGAATTGTCGCAAATATTCGCGGCTAAACTGTGAAGCGCTTTCATATCCCACAGCGAACGCCACATCAGATGCGCGGTGCTCGCCAGCAAGCAAAAGCTGCCGAGCTTCCTGCAATCTAAGCAGTTTCTGATACTGGATCGGACTTAGGCCTGTCATCGACAGAAAGTGGCGATGCAGGCTTGCTCGGCTCATGCCACTTGCGTCGCACAAGGCCTCGATGCGCAGTCGAGTGTCGTAATTGTCCCTGATCCAGGCAACAGCACGACGGATACTGCCAAGTGCGCCATCGGGTTGCGCAATCTGCCGCAGCAGCCGCCCCTGAGGGCCCAGTAGAAGACGATAAAGCAATTCCCGTTCAACCATGGGGCCGAGAACTGGGATATCGGCAGGCGTGTCGAGCAATGACAATAGGCGTAGCAACGTATCGCGAAGCGAAGCGGTCATCGGGTTAATCGTGATGCCAATTCCTGTTTGTGAACTCTCGCGAATCGGCGGCATGTTCGCCGCCAGTTCAGCCAGTATGGCCGGATCCAGCACGAGCGATACCGCAACGTATGGCTGTCCGTCTTCAGCATCAAAAATCTGGCCGATCAGAGGCAGATCCAGAGCGCTGATGAGATATTGTTCGCTGCCGTAACTAAGAAGATTGTCGTTAATAGAAACGCTCTTAGAGCCCTGTAGGATGAAGCAGATCATTGAGCGATAAAGACACGGCGCCTTGTCTGTAGAACCTTGGCCAACACAGAGATCCACACGCGGGATCCGCGTGGCGGTCAAACCCGGTGGCGCATGGCGCAGGGCTATATCAAGATGCGGTGCAAGATCTCTATTCATGCGCCGATTATGACCAAGCTCCGACACCATGCAAGCTGATTGATACAATCAGGCAATAAATTGAGCTTATTGGGTGTGGGTTGCATACCCGTCATTGCTTATCTTGGGCAGGTCAAGAAACCGCCGAAAGGCGTGCCTAACTTAGCAGAGACAGTCCATGACCAATCAGATCGCACTCATCACTGGCGCCAGCCGTGGCCTTGGCCGCAACATGGCCCTTCACCTCGCCAAGCGCGGCGTATACATCATCGGCACTTATCGCAGCGGCGCGGCAGAAGCCGAATCGCTGATGCGGGAAATAGAAGCGCAAGGCGGCAAGGCAGCGATGCTGCCGCTCGACATCACCGATACCGCCAGCTACCAGGCTTTTTCAAACGCACTGACTGATACGCTGAAGACCGACTTCGGTCGCGAGCGCTTCGACTTCCTCGTCAACAATGCCGGCAATGGCCTCTTTGCGAACTTTATTGACGCAACCGAAGATCAGTTTGCCTCACTGGTCGCCACGCACCTTCGCGGCCCGATTTTCCTGACTCAGAAGCTATTACCGCTCGTGGAAGATGGCGGTCGTATCCTGAACGTATCCTCCGGCTTCGTGCGGTTTACTTTGCCAGGGTACAGCGTTTATGCGGCGGTAAAGGCGGCAGTCGAAGTGCTGACCCGATACATGGCTGTAGAACTGGGCTCGCGCCAGATTCGAGTGAATGCGATTGCCCCAGGTGCCATCGCAACCGATTTTGGCGGTGGTGCAGTGCGTGACAACAAGGATGTGAACGCCTACGTGGCGCAGGGCATCGCGCTGGGGCGTGTGGGCCTACCGGACGACATCGGCGGTGCGGTAGCTGCCATCCTGTCCGATGACATGGCCTGGGCTAATGGGACGACTTTTGACATCTCGGGCGGGCAGTTGCTGTAGCCACAGCCGGATTAACTCCACCCCGTCACTGGCTTTTTCGAGAGACCACCATGCCGCACGCTCAACTAACGCTCATCAGCCATCCTCTGTGCCCGTTCGTTCAACGAGCGGCCATTGTGCTACTGGAAAAACATGTGCCCTTTGAGAGGATCAACATTGACCTCTCAGCGAAGCCTGGCTGGTTCCTGGCGCTTTCGCCGTCGGGAAAAGTGCCATTACTCAAGGTGGCGTTAGCGGATGGTACGCACGCAATGTTGTTTGAAAGCACGGCCATCTGCGAATACCTAAACGAAACGCAGGGTGGCGCCAGTCTTTATTCCGATAATGCGCTGTCTCGTGCCCAACAACGTGCCTGGGCAGAGTTTGGCGTGGCGGCGCTCTCCGATGCCTGGCAGTTCCTAAATGCCAAAGATCTGGAAATGGCCGACAGAAAGAAAACTGCCTTTCGAGATAAATTGCAGCAGCTTGAATCCAAGCTTGATCAAGGGCCCTATTTCTCAGGATCATCGTTCAGTATGGTCGATGCGGTGTTTGCGCCTGTTTTTCGATACTTCGACTTGCTGAGCCCGGTCGTATCCCAGCCGATCTTCGACGACCTTCCCCGCGTATCGGCGTGGCGATCTTCATTGGCGGACAGGCCAAGTGTCATGTCTGCCGTGGGAGAAGATTACGCCAATCGACTCCAGCAGCATCTCGTTAACCAGCAGGCACTGCTGTCAGGTTCGATACGTAACGACCTTCTAGCAGGCTTGAGTAGATAGGATCTCAAATACTACGGAGAACCACTGCAAGAAAGCGTTTTCGCCGCACTACCTCATTTCATTTGATAGAGGACACCTCCATGCCAAAACCAATCGAGAATGTCACCGCTTTTTTTGCTGCTTATCCTGAAGATGGCGGTAGGGTTGCCATACGGCGTTGGTTCACGCCCAGCACGGTTTGGGTCAATGAAGGTGTGGCCACTACTACCGGGATCGATGAAGCGATTGCGTTCATTGATGCGCTTGAGAAGGCCTCGGGCATCGCTACGGTGCGCTTTGAAATGCTCGCCATCGCCGCTGACGGTAACAAGGTGCTCACCGAACGGCTTGATAGGTTCGAACGCGCTGATGGCAGCCAGGTCGGAGCGCCAACGGTAATGGGAATACTTGAGCTTGACGGCGATCACATCGTCGCCTGGAGAGATTATTTCGATGTCAATTTCGCCCAGAAGATCTCCGATAGCTAATTAGTATCGCAGCGACTGAAGCTTGGTAACCACGGTTTTGCCGGCACGGCGTTTGGAACAACTTGGGCTTACGAAGTTGGGAGCAAGAGATCATTGGCTTTGGATCGGATAGGTGTGTTGGCCGGACGCTTACTTCTTGACGGTGCTTGATGCAGACTGAGTCATCGAACTCCCCACCATAAGCAAGAGCACCGAATGAGAGCTATCCTCGAACAGCTGCGGCGCTGGGCCAAGAGCCTAAAACGGCAAACCATGGTTCTGTGGTTCTGTTATCAGCATCCACAAACGCCATGGCTGCCCAAATGGATTTCAGCTTTTGTCGTGGCCTATGTTTTGAGTCCAATCGACCTCATTCCCGATTTTATTCCGATACTCGGTTATCTGGATGACGTAATCATTTTGCCACTTGGAATTCTGCTCGCCATCCGATTGATGCCATCGCATGTACTTGAGGCGTGCCGGCTAAAGGCGAGTGCGTGGGAGAAAAACCATGTGAAACGCCCCGTGAACACAGTCGCGGCGGCGCTCATCGTATTGATTTGGCTCGGTGTTGTTGCGGCTGTTTGGTTGGCTTACATTTATTAAGTACAAACCGGTACTTTTCACTGTATAGGCCGTCAATCTGGAGAGGTCTTCATGACGCCAATAGCTTATGCCGACGAATACGGGGGGCTCGTTCCGCTGATCCGTAGCGTTTTAACGACAGTCTCTGTTCCAGAGTGTGTAAAAACGTCAGATTGGGTTTTCTATCATCGACGCCAGGAGACCGTGCTCACGTTTCGCAAACTGATCAAGGTCACGACGCTTTCAGGAACAGTTAAAACAGCTCAGCAGCCTTTTAAAGTCATTTGGAAGGGGTAAAAAAGACCGGTTTTTACGCCGTCAACGCTTTCATCAAGCCAGTGGTGCCGATGATTTTCATGACCCGTTTCAGGTTGTAGGCGAGCACGTTCAAGCTCATCTCGGCGCTCACCCCGTTAAGCTTTCGGGTCAAGAAATGCGTCGCACCCAT
>NZ_RCZA01000031.1 GCF_006438925.1 Pseudomonas mandelii
GCTTCACCGTCGCCGGTGTCACCGGTTCCTTTACTGCGGGTCAAGTCGCAACGATCGCCGGCGTTGGCACGGTAACTATTGCCGCCAACGGCGACTACAGCTTCACCCCGGACACCAACTACAACGGTGCCGTGCCGCAAGTCAGCTACACCACCAACACCGGCGCCACCAGCACCCTGGACCTGAGCGTCACCCCGGTCGACGACGCGAGCGTGCTGACGGCTGATAGCAACACCGTCGCCGAAGACACCACGGCCACCGGCAACGTGCTGACTAATGACAGCGATGTGGATAACACACTGAGTGTCGCGACCTTCACCGTCGCTGGTGTGACTGGCAGCTTCACCGCCGGCCAGACCGCGACCATTGAAAATGTCGGTACGCTGACTATCGGTGCCAACGGCGACTACAGCTTCACCCCAGTCGAGAACTACAACGGCGCCGTGCCGCAAGTCTCTTACACCACCAACACCGGYKCCACYAGCACCCTGGACCTSAGCGTCACCCCGGTCGAYGACGCGAGCGTGCTGACGGCTGATAGCAACACCGTCGCCGAAGACACCACGGCCACCGGCAATGTGCTGACTAATGACAGCGATGTGGATAACACTCTGAGCGTGACCGGCTTCACCGTCGCCGGTGTGACCGGCAGCTTCACCGCCGGCCAGACCGCGACCATTGAAAATGTCGGTACGCTGACTATCGGTGCCAATGGCGACTACAGCTTCACCCCGGTCGAGAACTACAACGGCGCGGTACCGCAAGTCACTTACACCACCAACACCGGTTCCACCAGCACCCTGGACCTGAGCGTCACCCCGGTCGACGACGCGAGCGTGCTGACCGCCGACGCCCAAACTATCGCCGAAGACGCTACAGCGACCGGCAACGTGCTGACTAATGACAGCGATGTGGACAACGCCCTGAGCGTGACCGGCTTCACCGTCGCCGGTGTGAGCGGTTCCTTTACTGCGGGTCAAGTCGCAACGATCGCCGGCGTCGGCACAGTGACTATCGCCGCCAATGGCGACTACAGCTTCACCCCGGTCGAGAACTACAACGGCGCCGTGCCGCAAGTCAGCTACACCACCAACACCGGTTCCACCAGCACCCTGGACCTGAGCGTCACCCCGGTCGACGACGCGAGCGTGCTGACCGCCGACGCCCAAACCATTGCCGAAGACGCTACAGCGACCGGCAATGTGCTGACTAATGACAGCGATGTGGATAACACTCTGAGCGTGACCGGCTTCACCGTCGCCGGTGTCACCGGTTCCTTTACTGCGGGTCAAGTCGCAACGATCGCCGGCGTCGGCACAGTGACTATCGCCGCCAATGGCGACTACAGCTTCACCCCGGTCGAGAACTACAACGGCGCGGTGCCGCAAGTCAGCTACACCACCAACACCGGCGCCACCAGCACCCTGGACCTCAGCGTCACGCCGGTCGATGACGCGAGCGTACTGACCGCTGATGCCCAAACCATCGCCGAAGACACCGTTGCCACCGGCAACGTGCTGGGCAATGACAGCGATGTCGATAACACCCTGAGTGTTGCGACCTTCACCGTCGCCGGTGTGACTGGCAGCTTCACCGCCGGTCAAGTCGCAACGATCGCCGGCGTCGGCACGGTGACTATTGCCGCCAACGGCGACTACAGCTTCACCCCGGTCGAGAACTACAACGGCGTGGTGCCGCAAGTCAGTTACACCACCAACACCGGTTCGACCAGCACCCTGGACCTCAGCGTCACCCCGGTCGATGACGCGAGCGTACTGACGGCTGATAGCAACACCGTCGCCGAAGACACCGTCGCCACCGGCAATGTGCTGACTAATGACAGTGATGTCGAAAGCACCCTGAGTGTCGCGACCTTTACCGTACAAGGCGTCACCGGTTCCTTCACCGCCGGTCAAGTCGCAACGATCGTCGGCGTCGGCACGGTGACTATCGCCGCCAACGGCGACTACAGTTTCACCCCAACGGCGAACTGGAATGGCACCGCTCCGCAGATCAGCTATACCACCAACACCAACTCCATCAGCACGCTGATCATCACGGTCAACTCGGTCAACGACGCTCCGACCGTCAGTACCACCTCGGCCACTGGTAATGAAGATCAATTGATCGCCGTGCAACTCGGCGGCAATGACGTCGATGGCAGCGTCGGCCACTTCAGCCTGACCAGCCTGCCGGCCAATGGCGTGTTTTACGCTGACGCCGCCGGGACCATCGCGTTGACCGCCAGCAGCGTCATCTCCGCAACCGCCAACGGCGCAACGGTTTACTTCAAGCCCACCGGCGACTGGAGTGGCACCACCCATTTCACCTACAACTCGACCGACAACCAGGGCATGCCCTCCGCGTCTTCGGCAACCGGCACCATTGTCGTCGCGCCAGTAACCGATACCCCAAGCCTGTCACTGACCGGTGGCGGTATAGTCGTCTCGACCGACTTCCAGGAAGTCGCTCTGAACGGCGCCGTTGGCGACGTCAATGTCAGCAAGCTCGGCAACGGCGTTTGGCACACTGACAACAGCGGTGGCATGGTCGAAATCGGCAAGGCCAGCGTCTACGGTGCCGGCGGCGATAACCAGGTCATTGAACTGGAGCGCAACGCCGGCGATGCGAGCAACCTCTACACCACTATCGATGCCAAGGCCGGCAGTACCTATAACGTGTCGTTCGACTATGCACCGCGTGCCGGTGTGGAGAATTCGCACATCAATGTGTACTGGGGCGGCCAACTTATTGGCACCCTGAACACTTCGACCACCGGCATGCAGCACTACAGTTTCGACATTCCGGTCACTGCCGATGGCAACCAGAAACTCGAGTTCCGTGCCGGGGACAGAAACAGCCTGGGCGGTCTGCTGGACAACATCAATGTCACTCATGTGCTCAACTCGGGCCTTGAAGACCACGCGATCCTGTTGTCGACCATCCAGGCCCACACCAACGACGTCGATGGTTCGGAAACACTCACTCTCACACTGAACGGCTTGCCGGCGGGTTCCAGACTCACCGACGGTACTCACACCTTCGATGCTGCCGACAGCTCGACGTCGGTGGACATTACTGGCTGGAACCTGTCCACGCTCAAGCTGACACCGCCGACGAACTTCAATGGCGACATCCCCCTGACCGTCACGGCCACCGCCAAAGACGGCGATGCCCCAAGCGCCAGCACCTCGCTGCCGTTGGTGGTGCACGTCGGTGCCGTCGATGACGCCAGCGTGCTGCAGGCGGACAAGATCACCGTCGACGAAGACCACAACGCGACCGGTAATGTGCTGGGCAACGACAGCGATGTCGATAACGTCCTGAGCGTCACCAGCTTCAACGTGACCGGGGTCAACAGCAGCTTCACGGCGGGCCAGACCGCGACCATTACCGGTGTCGGAACGCTGATCATCGCCAGCAACGGCGACTACACCTTCCAGCCGGCTGCCGACTGGAATGGCAACGTTCCACAGGTGACATACACCACCAACACCGGCTCGAGCAGTACGCTGAACATCAGTGTTGCGCCGGTTAATGACAACTTCACCGACGCCAGCGAAACCGTCACCGTTAACGAAGACTCGGTGGCCACCGGCAGCGTGCTGTCGGGTACTTCCAGCGTGGATGGCGCAGTCAGCGTGGTCAACTTCACCATCGGTGAGACCACCTACACCGCCGGCAGCACCGCGACCATCGCCAACGTTGGCACGCTGGTCATCGGGGCGAACGGTGCGTACACCTTCACGCCGACTGCCAACTACAACGGCACAGTGCCGACGGTCAGCTACACCGTCACCGACGGTTCGGGCAGCAACGTCACTTCGACCCTGAACATCAGCGTTACGCCGGTGAACGACAACTTCACCGACATCAGCGAAACCGTTACGGTCAACGAAGACACCCCAGTAACCGGCAGCGTCCTCGCCGGCACCAGCAGCGTCGACGGCCCGGTCAGCGTGCTCAACTTCAGCGTCGGTGCGACCACTTATGCGGCAGGCGCCACGGCGACCATCGCCAACGTCGGCACCCTGGTCATCGGGGCGAACGGGGCTTACACCTTTACTCCGACCGCCAACTACAACGGCAGCGTGCCGAGCATCAGCTACACCGTCACCGACGGCTCCGGTACTGACGTCACTTCGACCCTGAACATCAGCGTTACCCCGGTGAACGACAACTTCACCGACATCAGCGAAACCGTGACGGTCAACGAAGACACCCCAGTAACCGGCAGCGTCCTCGCCGGCACCAGCAGCGTCGACGGCCCGGTCAGCGTGCTCAACTTCAGCGTCGGTGCGACCACTTATGCGGCAGGCGCCACGGCGACCATCGCCAACGTCGGCACCCTGGTCATCGGGGCGAACGGTGCGTACACCTTCACGCCGACGGCCAACTACAATGGCAGCGTGCCAACGGTCAGCTACACCGTCACCGACGGCTCCGGTTCCGACGTCACTTCGACCCTGAACATCAGCGTTACCCCGGTGAACGACAACTTCACCGACATCAGCGAAACCGTGACCACCAGCGAAGACGCCCCAGTAACCGGCAGCGTCCTCGCCGGCACCAGCAGCGTCGACGGTCCGGTCAGCGTGCTCAACTTCACCGTCGGTGAGACCACTTACGCGGCGGGCGCCACGGCGACCATCGCCAACGTCGGCACCCTGGTCATCGGGGCGAACGGTGCGTACACCTTCACGCCGACCGCCAACTACAACGGCAGCGTGCCAACGGTCAGCTACACCGTCACCGACGGCTCCGGTACTGACGTCACTTCGACCCTGAACATCAGCGTTACCCCGGTGAACGACAACTTCACCGACATCAGCGAAACCGTGACCACCAGCGAAGACGCCCCAGTAACCGGCAGCGTCCTCGCCGGCACCAGCAGCGTTGATGGCCCGGTCAGTGTGCTCAACTTCACCGTCGGTGAGACCACTTACGCGGCGGGCGCTACGGCGACCATCGCCAACGTCGGCACCTTGGTGCTTGCGGCGAACGGGGCTTACACCTTCACGCCGACGGCCAACTACAACGGCACGGTTCCGACGGTCAGCTACACCGTCACCGACGGTTCGGGCAGCAATGTCACCTCGACCCTGAACATCAGCGTCACCCCGGTCGATGACCCGAGTGTGCTGACTGCCGACATCAACACAGTCCTCGAGGACAAGATCGCCACCGGTAACGTACTGACTAACGACCGCGATGTGGATAACGTCCTGAGCGTGGCCAAGTTCACGGTGGGTGGCACCGAGTACGCAGCAGGTGCCACGGCGACCATCGCCAACATGGGCACCTTGGTGCTTGCGGCGAACGGGGCTTACACCTTCACCCCGGCCAGCAATTGGAGCGGCCAGGTTCCGACTGTGACCTACACCACCAGCACCGGTTCAAACACCACCCTGGATATCAATGTGACCGCGGTCGCAGATGCGCCGATCGTGACCGCCACCACTACTCAGGTGGCCGAGAACAGCAGCATTGCGTTGGGCTTGAAGGTAACGTCGCCGGATACTGATGGCTCTGAAACCCAGACCATCACCACGATCGGCGGCATCCCGGCAGGTGCGACCCTGACCGACGGCACGCACACCTTCACGGGCACGACCGGTAACGCTGTCGTCAACCTCAGCGGGTGGGATGTGAGCAAGTTGAGCTACACCCCGGCACCGTACGCCACCGGTACCAACACGCTGACAGTTACGGCAGTCTCGACCGAAAGCCAGGGTGATTCGGCCACCAGTTCGATACAGATTCCGATCACGATTAATCCGGCGGTCTACAACGCCGTCACCGCCACGGCGGCTGACGACACCATCACCGGCACCGACGGCAACGACATCATGGTCGCCGACATCGGCGGGCTGACCGTGGTGCCGGGCACCAACTACAACATCGCGTTCATGGTCGACAGCTCGGGCAGCATGAGCGCGTCGTCGATCAACTCAGCCAAGGACTCGCTGACCTCGGTGTTCAACACCCTCAAGCAGAGCATGGGCGGCAATTCGGGCACCGTGAACATCTTCCTGGTGGACTTCGATACCCAGGTCAACAAGTCGGTATCGGTCAACCTGAACGATCCGAACGCCCTGACCGCGCTCAAATCGGTACTGGACTCGATGTCGTCCGGCGGTGTGACCAACTACGAAGATGTATTCAAAACCACGGCCAATTGGTTCCAGAGCGCTGACGCCGTGGCCAACACCGGGGCGAAGAACCTCACGTACTTCATCACCGACGGCCAGCCGAACTACTACCAGAGTGGCGAACAGACCAACCCGACGCTGTACGGCAACGTGAAGCTCGATGACGTGGTGAAAACCAGCAATTACAAGCCGGGAGATACCTTCTCCACGACAATCGACAGTACTCACAAACTGACCATCGACAGTGACGGGTATGCGACGCTGTACACCTTAAACGGCTCCAAGAACTGGAAAGCCAGTGACGTGGGTACCGTTCACGCGCAGGGCGATGGTACTTACGAGTTGTCCCTGACGGACAGCGGCAGTACACAGACCATCGTCGACAACTCCACCTCCAGCTTCGCGCTGCTGAGCAATGTGTCCAACGTTGAAGCCATTGGTCTGAACAAGGGCGTCACCCTTGCCGACCTGAGACCGTACGACTCGGACCATACGCCGCAAACCAACATTGATCCGAGTAACTTGGCCAACTCGATCATCGGTCACACCGAAGCGACGCAACCAGGTTCCGACACGGTCAATGGCGGTGACGGCAACGACATCCTGTTCGGCGACCTGGTGAGCTTCAACGGCATTGCCGGTGAGGGTTATCAGGCGATGCAGGCGTTCGTCGCCCAGCAAACCGGCGTAGAGGTCAGCAAAGTCACCACCAGCAACGTGCACCAGTTCATCACCGAGCACTACACCGCGTTCGATGTGTCCGGGGCGCATGACGGTAATGACTCGCTGCTGGGCGGTGCCGGCAATGACATTCTCTTCGGCCAGGGTGGCAACGACCTTCTCGACGCCGGCAAGGGCAATGACATCCTGCTCGGTGGCAGCGGTAACGACTCGCTGATGGGTGGTCAGGGCAACGATATTCTGATCGGCGGCTCGGGCGCCGACACCTTTGTCTGGAAAGCTGGCGACACTGGCAACGACGTGATCAAGGACTTCAAGGCCAGCGAGGGTGACCGCATCGACTTGCGCGATCTGCTGCAGGGCGAAACCGGTAGCACCATCGACAACTTCTTGAAGATCACCACCGTGGACGGCGTTTCGTCCCTGCAAGTCAGCTCTGCCGGCAAGTTCAACGGCGCTGACGGCGCAGCGGCGCAACCCGATGTGACGATCAAACTGGAAGGCAACAACTGGTCCAGCGCCAACATCAACTCGTTGATTGCCGGCAGTGACCCGACCATCAAAATCGATCACAACAACACCTGATCCAACGAAAAACGGCCGCCCTTATGGGGCGGCCGTCACGTTTGCGCCCAACACCCCGGTGACGATTTCGTCGCCGAACCGCATACTCGCGTCCAGTTGGCCTATGCTGCTGACAGCATGACGCTGGTCCATTTCCGAGGGATGTTCAATGTTCTACGTGCAACGCGATGCGCAAGGTCAGTTAGTGCGCGTGGAAGCCACGGCCTACGCCGAGGCCACGGAAACACTGCCGGCCGACCACCATGAAATCCAGGCCTGGTATGCCAATGAAGTAGTGGAAACCAGCCTCAAACAGCTCAAGCAGAGCGACCTGGAAATGATCCGGGTACTCGACGACTTGATCCAGGTGCTGACCAGCAAAGGCGTGATCCGCGTCACCGACCTGCCGCCGGCCGCACAAGCCAAGCTGATGGACCGGACTCAGGCCCGTGAAGCGTTGGGTGGTTTGAGTCAATTGATCGATGATGATGAGACGGGGTTGATCTAAGACCCCGCCATTGTCGGTGTCTGTGCTGGCCCCTTCGCGAGCAGGCTCGCTCCCACATTGATTCTCGGCTGTTCACATATGTTGTGTTCACTGAAGATCTCATGTGGGAGCGAGCCCGCTCGCGAAGGCAGAATCACTGACGACGCATTACTGCCAAGGCTTCGGCTCACCAAACAACTGCCCCTGAACCCCATACAAGCCCATCTCACGAATCACCATCAACTCCCCCTCCGTCTCGACACGCTCGGCAATCAACGGCAAATCGATGCTGTGGGCCGCCCGCTGAATCGCCTCGATGAACAGGCGCTTGTCGCTCTCCTGATCAATCGCCCGGATGTAACTGCCATCGATCTTCAGATACGCCAACCCAAGCCGCGCCAGGTTGCCGATCATGCTGAAGCGCCCGCCAAAGCGTTGCAGACTCAGGGAGAACCCGAGTTCGTGCAGACGTCGCGTCAGCTCTTCCAGCACGGCTTGCTCCGGCAACTGCTCCTCACCGATTTCCAGGGTCAATCGCTCCCCGAGATCCGAATGCTGACGCAGGATTTCGAAGACTTTATTCAACGCCTGTGGGTCGGCCAACGTCGCCGAAGACAGGTTCAGCGCCAGCGACTCTTCATGGTCAGCCATCTGCTCAAGCACCAGCTCTAACATCAGACGGTCCAACCGCGCGGTCCAGCCAAAGCGCTCGAGCCACGGCAGGAAGCGCCCGGCGGGAATGGTCTGGCCCTCGTCGTCGATCAAACGTGACAGCACCTTGTAATGCAGCACCAGTTGCGTGTCCTGGGCGGCCACCACCGGCTGGAAATACAGCTTGAAACGCTTCTGGCTCAACGCCTGTTCCAGTAAGTTGTGCCAAGCATGATGGTCGTCGCCGACGCTGGCCGACGCGCTGTGATCCAGGCAAGCCCAGCTCGAATCGCCCTGGCCTTCCGCCTGAGCCAACGCCTGATCGCCCAGCCCGAGCACCGCTTGTGGGGAGTCGCCATACACAAACGGCGCCAGCCCGATCGAGGCCACCGAGGCCACGTCGGTGGCGCCCGTCGCGTGCAGGCTCCCCAAGGCACTGTCGAGGTTCTGCGCCAGTTGCAGCGCTTCTTCGCGCACCAGTCCCGGCGCCAGCACGGCGAACTCACCGCCGCGAATCCGCGTCACGAGGTTCAGGGTTTCCGGGTATTTGGCGCACTCTCGGGACAACTGCTCGCCAACCGCTTTCAACAACTGGTCAGTGCGTTGACCGCCCAACCGCTGGTTCAACCCGGCCAGATCCCTGACCCGTAATAGCAGCAAATAACCGGAACTCGCCTGCTCCGGATTGCTCACTCGGGCGTTCAATTGCATCTCGAAATAACGACGGTTGGCCAGCCCCGTCAGGTTGTCCTGATAGGACTCGGCCCGCAGTTTTTCACTGCGTTCGGCCTGTTCCTGGAACAGCGCTTTGAGCTTCTCGACCATCTGGTTCATGGCCTGCACGACACGCCGCAGTTCCGGCGTGCGCGGCAGTTGCGGCAGGCTGAGGAATTCGCGGCGAGCGATGGCGTGGGATTGCTTGACCATGTAATCCAGCGGCTTCAGTTGCCGGCGCAACAACAGCGCACCCAGCACCGCGCTCACCGCACCGCAGATCAGCAACCAGCCAAGACTGCCCAGCGCGCTCTGCCAGAGTTTGGCCAACGCGAACATCGGATGGCTGACCACCTCGACCCGCGCCGCCTGCTCCCAGCCACGGCTGACGAGGGCATCACCACCGGCCGCTTCCAGCCCGATCATTTTGACGAACCAGTCCGGCACGTTGTTCACCGCTGGAATGCCGCTGCGCTCGACGATGGTTTGATCGGACTTGAGGTCGACCACGCGGATGCTCGCGTAATAACCGCTGTCGAAGATCGAACTGACCAGCAACTCGACCATCGCCGGGTCGTCGATGTTCGGCGTCAGGGACAGCGCCAATGCCGTCGCGGCGTCCTGAGCGTGGGAGCGCAGCTGGTTGACGTATTGGGTGCGCGAGCTTTCCAGGCTGACCACGAAGCTACCGGTGAAGGCGATCACCAGGAACAGACAGATAGCGATCAACAGCTGTTTGAACAAGGACATCTGAGCGCGTGCTCCTAGTTAGTCGTCTCGACCGGGAAACCTTCGGCCTGCATTTTCTTCAACACATCCTGCCAACGAGACAGGCGTTTGGTGTCACCGACTTTCTTGTTGCCCTTGGCGCCCGGCAACCACAACCCTTCGGCATTAAAAGAGTAGACCGGCAGCAAATCGGTTCGTTGGCTGGCCGGTTGGATCGCATCAATCAGGCTGTCGAGTACCAGCGGCATGGCCTCGGGGCTTGAGTAGTAGGTCAACACCATGTGCGCCCGATTCAGGCGCAAGGCCTTGACGTAAGTGATGCGCAGCTTGTCACTGGCAACACCGAGATGACGCAGGCTGAAATACTTGGCGATTGCGTAATCTTCGCAATCGCCGGCACCCTTCCACAGGGCCTCGACGGGTGTCTCCCAATAATCGACCTCGTGCCACAGGTCGATGTCTTCCTCGTAACGCATCTGCTTGTTGAAGAACTGGTTGACCACTTTAAGCTGTTCGAGCTCGCCAACTTGCTTTTGCGTGGCCAATAAGTGCTGCCAGGCGTCAATGCGTGGCTGCCCTTCGCCCAATGGTCCGTACAATGCCTGCGCGCGACGGCTGATCAGCGAAAAATCCCAATCGGCATGCAGTCCGCCCAGCATAACGCCGGCCAGCAGCAACGCGCAGTACAGCCAGCGCAAAGTCCGAGGGATCGCGAAACGTACCGCCAATGCGAGGCATCCAGATCAGGCAAGTGGAAATCGGTCGATGGTGCAGGTTAGCCCGGTAAAAGACAATGGCACGGTGAGATCACTGGTGGCGCGCTAGACTTGGTATGACAGGTGTCATTAAAACTTTCATGGCCACGTCAGGCTGCGATTTTTTGTCCGTTTGACAACCTGTCAGGCAGTCACTAGTGTCCTCTTGGATCCAAATCAATTTCAATCAAACAGGGTGCGTTGTTGTGCCACAGAAGCTCAATCCGCTGAACAGTATCAAGGTCAACGGGCCAATTCCCGCTCACCTGGCACGCTCGGTGATCGAAGAAACTCTGCGTTCGGCCATTCTCGACGGTCGCATTCCCTGCGGCACCGCCCTGCGTCAGCAAGATTTGGCCGATCTTTTCGGTGTCAGCCGCATGCCGGTGCGCGAAGCCTTGCGCCAGCTTGAGGCCCAGGCGCTGCTCAACGTCATCGCCCATAAAGGTGCTGTGGTCGCACCGCTGGTTCAGGGTGATGCCGTGGAAACCTACGCGCTGCGGATCCTGCTGGAATCCGAAGCGTTGCGCCTGTCGATCCCGTTACTGGTTAATGAGGATCTCGAACAGGCTGCCCGCTACATCGACGAACTGGAAACGGAAAACAACTACACCGAAATCGGCCGGCTCAATCGGCTTTTCCACATGTCGCTGTACTGCAAGGCGCCGAACCAACGGCTGTTGAGGCTGGTGGAAGACGGACTGAACGAAGAGGAGCGCTTCCTGCGCTTCAATCTGCAAGCCATGGGCCTGGGCAAACTGTCCCAGGAAGATCACCGGGCACTGTTGCTGGCCGTCGAAGACCGGGACGTCGAACGCGCGGTGAAGTTGCTCGAACATCACCTCAACCGGGGCGTCGAGGTCATCACACGCTACCTCAACAACCCTGAGGCCCAGAGCAAAAAAACCTCCAGATAAATCATAGCGGCAGGCCTGAGCGAGCGGATCGAACAGCATCCTTCGCTTGCCGTGAAGTCGAGCGATTCTCATCGAGGATTGCTCGACGAACAATCTGCTTACAAATCCTCCTTCGCACATGCCGCACCGGTGTAGCGACGCCACGCCTCCCTGCAAAGCCCTTCCACCCTCAAGCCCCTTCATTGAACCGATCAGATGATGCGTCGGTGATAGCGGCTGCCTTGAATTACGCTCACTCTTGGGCTGCCAACAAATAATGAACGGGCGACGCACCGCATGAGCGGAGCAGTCTCCGCACCAAGAACTTACGGAAGGAGTCTTGCCACGGGAAAGGAAGAACCGACGTTGATCCCAGTCAACTTCCGCCCCCTCAATTCACTTCAACGACTCAGTTAGAAAGTTGCTTCGAGTGAGGCATTCACTCTTTATTTTAATTCTGACTTATATAAGCCGGAAGGAGTAACTACATCCAAATGAAACTCAATTTAAAAGTTTTATTGGAACTTGTCGCGCACGAGAAAGTTAAACTTTAAAATAATATAAAAATAACTTGCCCGACACTTTATTCGTGTATTAGTTTTTCTCCGCCGCCTTGAATACTGGCGCTAGGCCGTCACTTAACGACGCATTGAAACTTACCCATATCAATTCGCTTGAGGCATCCGTTTGCCAACAGAAAGCTTTAACTAACGATCGCTTACAAAACCCAACGGTATATCAAGTTCACTTATAGGCTCGCCCATGAAATCGACTAAAGACCGTCTCAACCAGAAGAAAGCAGAACTTAGCGCTCATCCGATCTTTTCCGAAATCAACTCACTGTCGGTATTGCAACGTTTCATGGAAACCCATGTGTTTGCGGTATGGGATTTCATGTCACTGACCAAACGCCTGCAACAGGAACTGACCTGCGTCCAGTTGCCCTGGCTGCCCCCGCGAGATCCGCAGGCGGCGCGTTTGATCAACGAGATCGTGCTGGGCGAGGAGTCCGATGATCGTCCGGCTCACGGTCACTACAGCCATTTCGAGTTGTACCTGGATGCGATGCGCGAAGTTGGCGCCAGCACGGCGGCGGTCGAACGCTTCGTCGCGCTGCAAAAAGAAGGCGTGAGTTACGACGTGGCACTTCAAAGCGTGGACGTCGATCCGGCGGCAGCGCAGTTCGTGCGCCATACCTTGCACACCGCGCTGCATGCGCCTGGGCATAGCGTTGCGGCGGTGTTCCTGCATGGCCGGGAAAGTGTCATTCCGCAGATGTTTCAGCGGATCCTCGATGATTGGGGCATTGGTCTGGATCAAGCGCCGACCTTTCGCTACTACCTTGAGCGCCACATCGAAGTCGACTCCGAAGACCACGGCCCGGCGGCGGAAAGGCTCCTCGCCCGGCTGGTCGATGGCGATCCGCAACGCGAAGAAGACGTCTACGCCAGCGCCATCGCCGCCGTGGAAAGCCGCATCGCCCTGTGGGATGGCCTGCGCCTGAGCATGAGCGAACCGGTTGCCGAGGTGAACGCATGAACGCCGCCGACTACCAATCCTTCGCCGACGCCTGGGAAAGCCGCGCGACCATCCGTACCCGCCCCCGGCGTGTGCTGGAGAACGACGACAAGTTGATCTACCCGTTGAGCCGCCAACCGTTGGTGCTGAGCGAAACCTTCCTGCGCGAATGCCCGGAACAGCGCGACTTTGCGCTGGTGCAGACGCTCTACAAATTCATCAACGACGTGGTGATTTTCGAAACCGAAATCGTCGACAAGACCGCCCGCAGCATCGCCAAGAATCGCTTCGCCGTGGCCTTCCCGTTCGCCTGCCGCTACGACGCCATGACCGTGGTGGTGGACGAGGATTACCACGCGCTGGTGGCAATGGATTTCATGCAGCAGACCGTCGCCATGACCGGCGTCACGCCCATCGAACTGCCGGATGAAATCGAACTCAGCAGAGCCATTCCCGCCGCCGTGGCGCTTGCGCCGGAACACCTGCGCAGCGCCGTGGAATTGATCTGCGTGGCCATCGCCGAGAACACCGTGACCGGCGATGTCGCGGCGTTCGCCAAGGACGATACGGTCAAGCAGTCGATCAAGGGCCTGATGGCCGATCACTTGCTCGACGAGGGCCGCCACTCCGGGTTCTGGGCGCGGCTGGTGCGCATCTACTGGCACACCGCGAGTGAAGACGACCGCCGATGCATAGCGCACATCCTGCCGGTGTTCATCGGCCATTACCTGACCAACGACATCCAGAAGTCGTTCGACTTCCGCCTGATCGAATCCTTGCAGATCAGCGATACCGCACGCCACGCCCTCAAGAGCGAAGTGTCGGGGCTGGCGTTCCCGATCAATCGCCATCATCCGCTGGTCGCCAACATCGTGCGGTTTTTCCGCAGCAGTTCGCTGCTCGATTCGCCGTGCGTGCAAGACGCCCTCAGCGATTACCTGGTTTAACGAGGAGCCCATCATGAGACGTCTCGACATTCTGCTCATTGGACAAAGCCAGGCCCTGACCGACCTGGCGCTGGAACTTGAACAACACGGTCACTCATTGGTGCGGCTGACGGCCGTCGACGAGCAACCGTCGGGTAACGCTGATTTGCTGATCGACGACGCCAGCCTGCCTGTTCAAGACGTCGGCAATACGCCGCGATTGACGCTGCAACTGGGTATCGGTGTGCCTGGAGTTTCTGGCCTGCCGCCGCAGGACTTGCTGTGCACCTACGGTTCGAAACTGTTCACTCGCGTGCCGATCACCGACGAACCTTCGGGCAACGGCCAGGCATTGCGCCTGCGGGCAGTGGCAGAACTGGTCGATCACGTGGCGCTGCTGGTCAGTCGTTTCTCTCGCGATGCCGACTATTTTCTGCTGGCCGACCCTGCTGCTCCCGCTTGCTTCGAGAGCGTGGAAAACCTGCTCTATTTGGAGAACCTGGCGTTTTTCCATCGACTCAACCTCACGGAAGCACCCGCGCTGCTGGAACTCAGCCAAATACCGATGATTGAGCGCCTTGAGCAACGCTTCATCCAGTGTGCCGAACGACCCGCGCTGAACATTGCCGGCACGCCGCTGAGCTATCGGCATTTGCACGCCCACAGCCGCGCCATCCAGCAGCGTTTGCAGCCATTGCTCGCTCAGCATCACGGGCCGTTGGTGATCGGGATCTGCCTGCCAAAATGCAGCGCGTTGTATGCGGGGATTCTGGCGATTCTTGGCAGTGGCGCGGTGTATTTGCCGCTGGAGCCGAGCCATCCCCTGCAACGCCAGCAGTACATCCTGGAAAACGCCGGGGCAGTGTTGCTGCTGCATGACGGTGAGCACCCGCTCGCGGCGCAAATGCCGGGACTCGACATCAGCCGCATCGACATCGGTGACGTGGATCTCGATCAACCCTTGATGCGCCAACGACCCGATCCAGATGCGCCGTGCATGGCGCTCTACACCTCGGGCACCACCGGCCATCCCAAAGGCGTGTTGCTCAGCCAGGCCAACCTCGCGCACTTCACCGCGTGGTACGCCGACTATGTGCAACTGACCGAACAGAGCCGGGTACTGCAATTTTCGTCGTTGAGTTTCGACTCGTCGCTGATCGATATCTTCCCGACCCTGCTCCAGGGCGCCGAACTGATCGTGCCCGACGACGATCAGCGCCGCGATCCGTTGCAACTGGTCGAGCTGATCCGCCATCAACAACTGAGCCACGCCTTTTTGCCACCGGCGTTGTTGAGCATCCTGCCGCTGGATCAATTGCACTGCCTCGATCACGTGATGACCGGCGGCGATGTCTGCGAACCCTACGTCATCGAGCAGCTCACCCGTCAGGGCAACCTCTACAACCTCTATGGCCCGACCGAAGCGACGGTGCTGATTACCGCGCGCCAACTGCGCACCGGCGACAGCAACCGCACCCTCGGCGCGCCTATTGCTAACAGTCAGGTGCTGATTCTCGATGAGGATTTTCAACCGGTGGCCGAGCAAACCGTCGGTGAGTTGTACATCGTCGGGCCAGGTGTGTGCCTGGGCTACCTGAACAACCCGCAGCAGACCGCCGAACGTTATCTGAACCTGAGTCTGCCGAATGGCCAAAGCCTGCGCGCCTACCGCACCGGCGACATGGCGAAGTGGACTCGCGACGGCATCGAGCTGTGCGGGCGGCGGGACAATCAGGTGAAGATTCGCGGCTTCCGGGTCGAGCCGGAAGAGATCGAACGCTGCCTGCGCGACAGTCAGTTGTACCGCCAAGTGGCAGTGGTCATCGACAGCCAGCGCCGGATTCTGGCCTTCCTCGCGCAGCCTCAGGAGGATCAAACCGGCACCGCGCGCGAAGCGCTGAAGGCTCATGCGACGCAGTTTTTACCGGATTACATGCAACCCACCGCCTGGACCGAACTGCCGAGCATGCCATTCGCCAGTAACGGCAAGGTCGACCGCAAGGCGCTGCTGGCAATGCCCGTGAATGTGTCCGAAAACACGCTGCGGCGCTTGCCCGTCAGTGCCGACGAGGCGCTGCTGCTGGAGATCTGGGCTGAGCTACTGGAGCTGCCGGCCAGCGATATTTCCACCGACGAAAGTTTCTTCAATCTGGGTGGCCACTCGATCCTGCTGTCGCGCATGCTTTTACGTTTGCGTGAAGAATTTGGTCGCAGCATCTCGATCAACCGCTTCATCGAATTGCCGACCATCGCCAAGTTGGCGACCTTGGTGCGCGGCTCCGGCACCGAAGAAGTGTTGAGTGAAAAGGCCTTGGCCGATGCCTTCCGCGAACTGGATATCCAGCCGTTGCCAGTCAACCGCATGGGCGATGTTCACAAGGTAATCGTTACCGGCGCCAACAGCTTTGTCGGCGTGCACATCGTTGAAGCATTGCTCGCCTGGGGCGCCAGCGAAGTCGCCTGCCTGGTGCGCGACGGCGGTGGGCAATCGGCAGCCGAGCGGTTTGCCCATGCGTTACGAGAAAACCGTCTGGAGCATCTGGACCTGAGCCGGGTGCGGGTCTATGCGGCGGACATTACGCGTCCGTCATTGGGGCTCGAAGCGGATGTTTACGAGCGACTGGATCGGCAGTTCGGCGCGTTGGTGCACAACGCCGCCAACGTCAATCATGTACTCGATTACGAGTCGCTGGCGCGGGACAACGTCGAACCGATTTTCGAGTGTCTTCGGTTGTGCGAAGGGCGCAGCAAAAAGATCTTCAATTTCGTCTCGACGCTCTCGGCTTCCAGCACGATTGCCGCCGATGGCCGGGTGTTGGAATTGCCCGCCGCGCAAACCCCACCGATCTACATCAAGAACGGCTACAACCTGTCCAAATGGGTCGGTGAGCGGATCCTCGAACGGGCTCGCGAACGTGGCGTACGAGTCAATCTTTATCGCCCCGGAAACATCAGTTTCAACAGCCTCACCGGTGTCTGCCAGCCTCACAAGAATCGCCTGATGCTGATGCTCAAAGGCTCGATCCAGCTCGGCCAGGTTCCGGAGTTCGCGCTGAACTTCGACCTGATGCCGGTGGACTTTCTCGCCCGGTTCATCGCCTTCCATGCCAGCCGTTATTCACCCGAAAAAGCGGTGTTCAACCTGCACAACCCCGAACCTCTGAGCTGGGACAACTACGTCGCGTCATTCCGTGAGGCGGGTCGGGAGTTTTCCATGGTCAGCGTCGCCGACTGGCAGCAACAACTGGGTCGGGTCGACAGCGACAACGCGTTGTTCGGCGTGCTCGGTTTCTACCTCAACGGCTTCGAGGAAGACATCGGCGACATCTCAATGATCGGCCACGCCAACGCCCAGGCGGGCGTGCGGCAGATGGGCGCGCATTACCCGGAAAAATCCCCGGCGCTGCTACGTCGCGGCTGCGACTACCTCAAAGAAATCAACTTCATCTGATTCAACCCAACCCCAAAAATGGAGCAAGACCATGAGCACTCTGCAACCCGATACCCTGATCAAAAACCCTCAAGGCTGCCACGTTGTGTCTTCAGTGGAAGTGCCGGCGAATGCCGCGCAGGTCTGGGCGGTGGTCGGCAACTTTGCCGGCTTCGATCAATTCATTCCGGCGCTGTCGCACATCGAGATGACCGGCGAAGGCATGTCGTCCCTACGCAAGAAATTCTTCAAGGACGGCAACCTGGTAGTCGAGCAACTCAACTCCCGGGATGACCAGGCGCTGAACATGACCTGGACTACGATTTACAACACATTGGGCGTGGCCAATTTGTGGGCGGCAATGAGTGTTGAACCGCTGGGCACGGGAAAATCCCGAGCGACCTGGACCATCATCGCCGAACCCGCACAGGGCGGCGCGGAGGCATTGGCGGGGTTCACGGATTTCGTGCAGGGCTTTGCCGATGACTCGATGAACAATGTGCTGAAATTGTTTGTGTAAGGCTTTGGTTCAGCGGTGATCGTTACACCGCTTTCGCGAGCAGGCTCGCTCCCACAGGTTGACCGAGTTTTTTCAGACGGAACACGGTCGAAGGTGGGAGCGAGCCTGCTCGCGAAGAACGATAACGCGGTACAACTGACCTGAATCAGATTTTGAAGCTGTCGACCAACTGCTTCAACCGGTTCGCCTGCAGGGACAACGCATCGCAATCCTTCAACGTTTCATTGAGGTTGGCCACGCTCTGCTGGTTCAGCAGGTTGATCTGGTTAACGTCGACGTTGAGGGTTTCCACGACCGCCGTCTGTTCTTCGGTCGCCGCGGCCACCGACTGATTCATGCCGTCGATTTCGCCAATGCGCTGGGTCACGCTGACCAGACGCAGACCGGCCTGGTTCGCCACTTCGACGCTCTGCTCGCTAGAGACCTGACTGGCGTTCATCGTGGTCACCGCTTCACGAGAACCGATCTGCAGCGAGGTGATCATCTTGTGGATCTCCTCCGCCGATTCCTGAGTACGGTGAGCGAGGTTACGCACCTCGTCCGCCACCACCGCAAAACCACGACCGGCTTCACCAGCGCGGGCCGCTTCGATGGCCGCGTTGAGCGCGAGCAAGTTGGTCTGCTGGGAGATGCCTTTGATCACATCAAGAATGTGCCCGATGTTGTCGGTGCTGGCGTTCAGGGTTTCGATCTGCGTGCAGGACAGGCTGATTTTCTGCGACAACTCGGTCATCGCCAGAATGGTTTTCTCCACCACCTGACGACCATCATCAGCCTGCTCGCTCGCGCCGCTGGCGTGCTGGGAAGCATCGGCGGCATTGCGGGCGATTTCCTGGGTGGCGGCGCCCAACTGGTTGATCGCCGCGGCCACACTGTTGGTGCGGGCGCTTTGCTCATCGGAGCCGACAATCGAGGCGTTGGACGAAGCCATCACCCGTTGCGACAGGTCGTGAACCTGGCGGGTTGCCGACGACACTTCGGAAATCGACGCGTGAATTCGCTCCACGAACTGATTGAAAGAACCTCCCAGCTCGCCGAACTCGTCTTTGCTTTCCACCGCCAGACGTCGGGTCAGATCGCCCTCACCTTGAGCGATGTCCCGCATCGCACGGCCCATGGTGGTCAGTGGACGCATCAGCACGTTGATCAGCAGGCTCAGCAGAACGGCAATGGCCGTCACGGCGATGAACATCGCGATCAGCGCAGAAGTGCGGAACTGGCTGAGTGGTGCGTAGGCCTTTTCCTTGTCGATCGACAGACCGATGTACCACTCGGCATTGGGCAAACCGCTGACCGGGGTGAACGAAAGGATACGGTCCTGCTTGTTCAGGGTGACTTCCTGATTGCCCTTCTCGATGCGCACACCGGCGTTCGGGTAGATGTCCTTCAGGTTTTTCATCACCTGGTCTTTGTCGGGGCTGACGATCACCTGACCGTCGGCGCTGACCAGAAATGCGTGACCGATGCCACCGAAGTCCACCGAGTTAATGATCTTCACCAGCGTGTCCAGGCTCAGGTCACCACCGGCCACGCCGAGCAACTCGCCGTTCTTTTTCACCGGCAGGGCGATGGTCACCACCAGGCCACCGACGGCGGCCATGTAAGGCGGGGTCAGCATGATCTTGTCGGCAGCTACGGCCTGTTTGTACCAGGGACGCTGACGCGGATCGTAACCGTCAGGCATCTTCGCGTCCGGGCGCTGAGTGAACACGCCGTTGGTCTGGCCCACGTAGGTGAACTGGAAGTTCGAGGTCAGGGCCGGTTGATTGACCAGCCCCGGGAGGTCGGCATTGGCGCCTTGGTGGGCGACGTTTTGCGCGAGGTTTTCCAGCACCAGCACGCGGCCGCTCACCCAGTTCTGCACGCTGCTGGCGGTCAAGTCACCGGCCTGCTGGACGCTTGATTCGAGGTTTTGACGGATGGTGTTTCGCTGCAGATAGTCGTTGTACAAAGTGAACAACGCAAAAGCCAGCACCACGACGCCGGAGGCGGCCAGAAGGATTTTATGGCTGAATTTGAGATTCATTTCATGGGACTTCTTATGCAAAAAGTGGGGATGCGTTCCGGGTTGCAACATTCCATGTAACAGCGCAGACGACTTTCTGAGGTCGCTCTACTTTGGTGCGCATGTCTCACCAGTCTTTCGGCACAGAGAGGAGAAATCTTAGGGGGTTGTTTGAATTGTCTGGTATTCAAACCAGATTCCCGCCGAACGGCGTACTAGACAGGTTGAACAGGTTTCATTCCCGTGGCTGCCGAGTAGATTATCGCTTGAAGCGTTTCCTGCTCCAAAACGACAAAACCCCTGTCTGCGTTAGCAGACAGGGGTTTCGGAATTCAATCTTGACGATGACCTACTCTCACATGGGGAAACCCCACACTACCATCGGCGATGCATCGTTTCACTGCTGAGTTCGGGATGGGATCAGGTGGTTCCAATGCTCTATGGTCGTCAAGAAATTCTGTAACCAGCCCGTTACACCGTAACGTGCCAGCAAAATTGGTGACTTCTACTAAAACAAAACCCCTACCTGCATACGCAGATAGGGGTTTCGGAATTTAATCTTGACGATGACCTACTCTCACATGGGGAAACCCCACACTACCATCGGCGATGCATCGTTTCACTACTGAGTTCGGGATGGGATCAGGTGGTTCCAATGCTCTATGGTCGTCAAGAAATTCGGTAGCCAGGTCGTTCTCCTTACGGATCACGCTCCAGCGAATGGGTATGYRATAGATTTGTGTGTTTCGTTTCGAATTTTCGACTTGTATCGTCTTCACACACCGCAATCTGGTGCCTTTTCAGGTCAGCAAATTGCTTGGGTGTTATATGGTCAAGCCTCACGGGCAATTAGTATTGGTTAGCTCAACGCCTCACAGCGCTTACACACCCAACCTATCAACGTCGTAGTCTTCGACGGCCCTTCAGGGGACTCAAGGTCCCAGTGAGATCTCATCTTGAGGCTAGTTTCCCGCTTAGATGCTTTCAGCGGTTATCTATTCCGAACATAGCTACCCGGCAATGCCACTG
>NZ_RCZA01000032.1 GCF_006438925.1 Pseudomonas mandelii
GCTTGAGCCAAAGGCAAAAGCCGTTGCGCTCCCAATAGAGGATTTTTACTCGATTACGGTGGCGATTCAGAAAAACGAAAAGCACGGGATCGAACACCGCGACCTTGATATCCAATTCGACGAGGGCGGACAGGCCGTCGATGGATTTTCGGAAGTCCACGGGTTTGGGGTACAGATAAACTTTTTCGACTTTGGCGTCGGGACGCATCATGGTTGCGGGCTCCTGAAAGAGATCAAGAGCACAGCATCAGGCTTCAACTGGCGGCTTTGAATGTGGGTACGGTGGATCGCTTACGTTCGTTCGGAGCGAAATACTCGGGTGGTCTCGGTTTCGCCAGTCTCGATGCCGCTGTTGGTCAGGTTGACCAGCGAAGCCGTCAGATTGCCGCCAGTGGCGATGGTGCTGCTCTGGTTCAGCAGGTCACTCGCCTTTCAAAGAGGCCTTTCGTGGCATGAGTTGAAGATGTGTGTGGCAGTGAGGGATAAATAAATTTCCTACACCCACCTCGGAACCAGGCGCCTTGCACCGCTGGAACTATGAAGCTTATAGTCCGCCCGTCGTCCACATGGCGACCGGGTTTGGCGACCTGACTAACGAGTGCGAGAGCTGTCTGCTTATTTGCAGGCGCCTCCGCATCCGCAAAACTGTTTTTTATGGCAGTTGTGCGCGGGAGACCTTAAGGTCTGCCGGTTACTCGTTTCCGGTTCGCCAACCTGCGTACAACTGCCACCCCATTTCGTTTGGCGACGATCTGCTGGCAGTCTCAGCAAACTAAACGAGGTTTCAACTATGGATAGATACATGCCCCTCACCGGAATCGACTTGATCCCGGCTTCTCTGCTTATTGATACCCAAGCGCCACTCGACGTCCTGCAAGGGATGGCGGATTACCGCATTCGCACGGTCACTCAGGTGCTGGAGAACATCGCCTTTCGCGCAGAAATCGGCTGCGACACGGTGGTGCTTTCGGACTTTTCCAAACTGCTGGTCATACCGTTGCGTGATGGTTGTGATGTGATGGATGTGATTGGTAGACGGCTACGGGCACAGGTTGCGGAGTGAATGAAAAACGGGCGACTTATAGGTCGCTCGTTTCATATGATTCATACAAAATCTGACAGTCCAGGTTCTTCGATTTGTCGTACGAAAAATCGGGGATTACTCAGGAGATAGATTTACTTTCTGGGTCACAGGCAATAAATAAATTCGTCCCCTTTACGTTTAGTCAAACTTCCCTTTGAAGTCATCGACAGTTTTACCTTTCTCCTTCAGGAGTGACAGCACGAACGGCTCATCCACCTTCAGCAAAAAATCAATAGCATCCGTAATTTTCCAACGATGCATCGCAGGATTATCAATTATCGAAACAAGATGCTGTTTTATAAGAGGCACGTACTCAAGAAATTGTTCTCGATCAACAAAGTCAAAAACATTGGCTATTTCAAACGGCATGTGACCAGACGACATTATTATCTTGGACAACGGAGCATAAACTTGAGCTCTCGCCTCTTGCGCACGACCACTGTCAGCCGAGTTTGAAAAATACCTGATAACGGTCATCAGTACTTGATGATAGGTATCATCATAACCACGTAACCTGTGAGGGTAGGAGCCTTCAATATTTTTATAATTATCCATGCACTGCTCCAGCACAAGCAGACCTTCATGCACGCCCCAACTGGTCAGTAACTTGGCAGCCAAAAAGCGTTCCGTGTCGTCATCCGTATGAGACAACAAGGTTCTTACAGCATTGATTCTTTCCTCAGGAACATCTTCCAAATCAAGGTCTCCGGCATCAACGGCATAGTCTGCATGATCCGGCACGCTATTCAACAGATCGTAGATTTTACGTTCCATCATCGGCCTCTATTTTCCAACGGGATTAATATATGTGGATGGAACACATCCCTTGATCAGACACTCGCCATCACGCATTACGTTCCCTAACGTCTCTCTCTGCACCTTTTAAGGAGTCTTCGTTTCTCTTGCTTGGATTGTTTTCGTATCTCACACGAGCAGTATCCAATTTTGATTGCAATTCCGCGGCCACCTGTTGACTCGTCAAAAACTTGGTGTTTGGCAATACACCTGAATCGATATCTTGCTGCAACCGCTTCACGTCGATTTCGATTTGATTTGTGCCGTAGTCCTTAGGATTCGAGGTGGTGCTCGGGTCAGTTACGGAGATGTAGGGTGAATTTTCAGTAGCACTGCCACGCACATGTGTTTGAACGCTACCTGTTCCCTCTGAATTTGGAGGAACCAAGTCGCCGTTTTCATTGATGTATGCCTTTGGCTTCCCATTTCCCCCGACCGGTGACGAAAAGTCATTATCTCTGCGTACTACTGTATCACCTGGGGCTTTTGCCCCAACTTATTCGTGAGAAGCTAAATTCTTAGTCGCTTGATGCAAAGCAGTCATAAGGTCCTCAAGTTTGAAGTTCCATTTACCTCCCTCAACAGGGGGATAAATTTCTATTTCAATTGATCTTCCTGGCTCATGTGACACCTCAGCCAACTGACTCGACCCCGCCCAAATTTCGAATACACAATTCTCTCGGTCTGGGGGGCTTGTTATCACAGTAGATAAAAGATTCATGGCTTCGGCGGCTCCAATAAACCAATAAATTTTCCATTCGAATCGTAGCGAAGCCCACGGCCATCGGGGGCAATCACATCCATGACCTTCCCAAATCTACCGGTGTCTTTATAGGTTACGGTGGTCGCCGGATTGCTCAAGATCTCGTCAGCTATTTTTTGACCTTGGGCGTTGATTTCAGAAGGGCTTCCTTTAACGCTAGGAAACGCACTGCCTTCACGACTGCCGTGTTTTTGGAGTGCTCGACCAGCTAATGAAAGTTGTCCTGATTTATCGGCCGGATCAAGCAGTTTTCCTGCATTCGACAAATCATCAATGTTTTTCCCAGCGAGCGCACTACCTTTTGCACCATCAACTACAACCGCACTGTCCTTCTTAACCCCCGAAACCAGAACCGAAGCCCCAGTCCCCTCCAGGTACTTCCCTGCGCCCTTTAGTAATGCAATTTCCAGCGCTGCCTTCGCCGCTTCTGTCCCATAGTCACGAAGCGGATTCACGTCACCAGGGTAGGTAGCACTGTCAAAGGACGCGAGAACCTTACTTCCTTGAGTGTAATCGTAGGGGGCAAACAACTGCCCCGTGGCCTGCCATCCATCAACAAAGGAGGCCGCGCCACCCAACCCCGAGAACGCAGGTATAGCGCAGCCGAGCCCGGTCACACAAGCCGGAGTGGTGAGTATCGCTCCACCGAACCCGGCAGCAGCCCCTATCGCTCCGAGTACCGCCCGGCTGGCCCGCGCTGACTGTTTGAGATCCTTATCGTTGAGCAGCAGGTCGTCATTGACCTGATCCCATTTCGAGTATTCGTCAAATGCTCCAGTGGCGAACAACGCACTCTGCGCATCCTTGAAACCTTTCCCATCAGTTTCAAGCGTTTTTATCGCCTTATAGTCCGGGTCATCCACCGGTACCGAGGCGGCGCAATGAACCAAAGCACACGCAGCCGCTTTGAGCTCATAGGCCTTCTCTGGCGACTCTTTTTGTAACCCCTCAAGCGCAACGGTTTCTTTTTGATGAAGCTGACGATTGTATTCATCAGCCATCAGCGCCACCCATGAGGCTTTCTCGACGTCGCCGCCAGCCAGTCCGGCAGCCGTCAAACCGACAATCTGAGAAAACGCTTGCCGTAGCTCAGGTTGCGCATCGAAGGTGGTATTGAGTACTTCAGCCAAGGCCTGGCTGGCACCTGCTGCGATGGCACCGCTCTTGAAGTCGCCACCGGTTGCGCTGGAAACCGCGCCTCCCATTAACGCGTGCATGGCAGTGCGAGCAATACCGCCTTCAGCCCACATGGCCATGCCTGCGGTATCACCCGCGTTCTTCGCGATCTGCCAGTGTTCCTGAGCATAACCGCCGACAAAATTGAACGCAGTAGCAGCAACGACGTTCCCGACTTGAGAAACCAGTCCTTCTTTTAGGTTCTGGCTGAGGCTTCCCCCACCGATGGCTGTATTGATAGCACCCGCCGCAATGCCCTGAGCCCCAGCATGCAGGGCAAAGCCACCAATTCCCTGAAGCGTACTGAGATCAAAGCCTTTTGTGAGGTTGTTGAACGGCACTGTATGGCCGCCGAGCATGGGATCGACAACGCCTTGAGTAAAGCCAGCCGTAGCACCGGCGATAACGGCATTCTTTAGACTGTCGCTGCTGAATGTTTCTTTAAATGCGGCACCCAAATTGCCCTTGTTGTTGATCGTGCTGACTGCTGCAGTGCTAGCCATTGAGGTCAACATGCCCGCCGCGATCACGTTACCCAGTCCCGCCGCAGTCGCAGCAGTGGCAGCAGTAGTCGCTGTTGCTGCAGTGGCTACCGAAGCCGCCGCCATGGTCCCGCCGGCGGTGGCACCCATTGCCGTACTGGCAGAAGCCACCGCTGCACTGGCTGCCCCCGCCGTCAGGACAGTGACAATAATGATGATCGCCAGCATCGCACCCTGGCCCAAGCTGGAGTTGCTGTATTTAAAGGACTCGTGTGTCTCCTTGATTAGTTGCCAGTCCACATCCCCGCGTTTCTCGGCGTCTTTAAGCCACGCAAGTTGTGGATCTGCCTGCACCATTGCATCAATGGTCTGGCTAACCGTCTTCTGGTCGATCTGTTTAACATCGATCTTCAGGCCATTGACGGCCTTGATTACCAAATTGCCCTGAGCCACCAGTTGGCTTTGACGCAAAGTCTCATCCGTGTTGCCCTTCCCCTTCGCACTGGTCCAGGCGAGATCGCTGCTGCTCTTGGTATGACTTTCATCATGAAGGTCCTTCACCCCTTCAAAAACGATCGCCCCACCACTGTCCAGCGTGATGTCCTTGCCGCTGTTGAGCTTCGCCACCTGATACCGCTGATCCCCACCGCTGACCAAGGTCAGGTTGCCCCCGGTGGTGATTTCACTGCCGATGTATTTCACATCGGTCACTTCGTCGCGCTGGGTTTTCTTCGCGCCGAAGGAGCCCTTCTTCTTCATGTCATACAGCGAGTAGTCGCTGTCTTGCGCCGCCAGCAGTTCGAGCTTGTCACCCGCCACCAGGTAGGCCTCATCCCCGGCGGTGACCTTGCTTGAGATCAGCGTCAAATCCTTGCCTGCATTCAGGGCAATGCTGCCCCCCGCATTGACCGTCGTAGACACCTGACTGACATGATCCTCCTGACTGGCAACCTTCTTGCTCTTGCTGTACGAGTGCTGCTCATCCGCCGCCGAAGCCAGGGTCAAATCGCCGACAGCGCTCATGCTCACATCGCGTTTGGCGTCGATCTGACTGGCAATGACGGTGATATCCCGTCCGGCGTTGACCTTCAGGTCCTGCCCGACATCAATGTCTGAGCCATATTGGGTAATGGTCTGATCCCGATGCAGCCCCTGCTCGCCGCTGACGATCTGTTCGGCTGAAGTGAGGTTGACGTCACGACCGGCAGTGATCGTGGTATCGGCACCGCTTTTAAGCACGCCGCCAACGTTGTTGATATCGCGTCCGGCGTTGAGGGTGAGCGAGTTTCCGGCTTCGATGCGGGCGGCGTTGTCGACGAAGTCAGTGCGTTCGTTGCGATAGCCGCTGCCGCTTTCGTGAGTGGTGACGGTGCGTTCGTTGATCACGTCGCCCCGGGTGGCGGTCAGCGTGACGTCACGGCCGGCGATGATGCCGCCGGCTTTGTTGACTATGTTGTTGCCGGCCTGCAGGTCGAGGCGATTGCCGGCTTCCACCAGGCCGCTGTTGACCAGGTCGTTGGTGGCGGTGGCCGACAGGTTGTTGGAGGCGCGCAAGGTGCCGGCGTTGTTCAGGTCTTTGCCGGCGATCAGGGTTACGTCGCTGCCCTGGATCAGGGCGCCGTTGGCAGCCAGGCGGTTGTTGGCGTTGGCCAGGTACAGCACTGGCACCAGCACTTGCTCGCCGNGGCGATGATGCCGCCGGCTTTGTTGACTATGTTGTTGCCGGCCTGCAGGTCGAGGCGATTGCCGGCTTCCACCAGGCCGCTGTTGACCAGGTCGTTGGTGGCGGTGGCCGACAGGTTGTTGGAGGCGCGCAAGGTGCCGGCGTTGTTCAGGTCTTTGCCGGCGATCAGGGTTACGTCGCTGCCCTGGATCAGGGCGCCGTTGGCAGCCAGGCGGTTGTTGGCGTTGGCCAGGTACAGCACTGGCACCAGCACTTGCTCGCCGTTCACTTCGGCATTCTCCATCCAGACAATGTCGTGCGTCAGGGCCGCGACTTGCTCGGAGGTCAGGCTGACGCCGAGCGACAGGTTGAGTTCCTGCTTGCTGGCGATGGCGTTGTTCATCAGGTATCTGAACAAGCCTTCGTCGCTGGTCTGGCCATCGATGAAGCGCTGGCCGGTGCGAGCCACTACCGCTTGCTGAATCAGGCGTTGTTCATAAAGGCCATCGCCCAGGCGCTTGGCACTTTGGTCGGGGTCGTAACCCAGGTTCGACAACAGGTAATCCGAGCTCATGAATTGCTTGAGGTCGGTGAGTACCGGGTTGGTTTCGATCAGGTATTTCTGGGGTTTGGACTGGCCGCTGCTGGCCGGCACCCCTTGGACACGATTGACGGTAAAGGCTGTGGAACGACCAGGCAGTGTCGAGCCGGTTAAATTGGCCGTCGGTGTGCTGACGTCGATCGCGATTGACGGTGATGCGGGTGGAGAACTGGTTGCCCGAAGCACCGGTGCCCGTACGGGGACCACTGCCCACGTAGGTGTAGCCAGGGCGTACGACGCTGTTGTCGATGTTGTTCTGGGCGTTGATGTTGACCGCACCGGCGGCCTGGATAATGGCGGCATAGCTCTGATCGCCGATGGCCAACTGGGTGACCTGGCGGAACTCGGGCATCTCGACTTCGGTGGTGCCGATGAAGTCGGCCATTGCCGCTTCCAGGCCGGTGAGGTGGTTGGCGTCATAACCGCTGCTGGCAAACCAGTACTGCTCAGTGAAGTCGTGAGCGGGGTTGAGCCAGTCACTGGCGTCGTCGATCCGTTTGCTGCGGTACACCCGCACCGTTTCGGTATCGTTGGTCTCTACGCCGGTGTTGGTCAGGTTGTTCAGCCTAGCGGTGAGGTTGCCGCTGGTGGCGATGGTGCTGCTCTGGTTCAGCAGGTCACTCGCTTTTCAAAGAGGCCTTTCGTGGCATGAGTTGAAGATGTGTGTGGCAGTGAGGGATGAATAAATTTCCTACACCCACCTCGGAACTAGGTGCCTTGCACCGCTGGAACGATGAGGCTTATAGTCCGCCCGTCGTCCACATGGCGACCGGGTTTGGCGACCTGATTAACGAGTGCGAAAGCTGTCTGCTTATTTGCAGGCGCCTCCGCATCCGCAGAACTGCTTTTTATGGCAGTTGTGCGCGGGAGACCTTCGGGTCTGCCGGTTACTCGTTTCCGGTTCGCCAACCTGCGTACAGCTGCCACCCCATTTCGTTTGGCGACGATCTGCTGGCAGTCTCAGCAAACTAAACGAGGTTTCACCTATGGATAGATACATGCCCCTCACCGGAATCGACTTGATCCCGGCATCACTGCTCATCGATACCCAAGCGCCGCTCGACGTCCTGCAAGCAATGGCGGATTACCGCATTCGCACGGTCACTCAGGTGCTGGAGAACATCGCCTTTCGCGCAGAAATCGGCTGCGACACCGTCGTGCTATCCGACTTCTCAAAATTGCTCGCCATCCCGTTGCGTGACGGTTGTGATTTGATGGATGTGATCGGTCGGCGGTTGCGGGCGCAGGTTGCGGAGTAAATGAAAATGGGCGACCTGTAGGTCGCCCGTTTTATATGGCTCATACAAAAATCTAACAGTCTCGGCTCTTCGATTTGTCGTACGAAAAATCGGGGTTTTCTCAGGAAAAGATTTATATTCTGGGCAATAAATAAATTTGTCACCCTTACATCTATGAAGCCGTCATCAAATATCCTTAAAAAGTCCTCGACAGATACATTATCCAACTATCGAGGAGTCCGAAATAAAACAGACCATTACAAAATCCCTGTTTAATCTTCCGTACGATCACTTTAAAAATTTTTCTCTCACAAAATCCATCTCTAACTTAAGACGTTCCAAATCCTCTCCACTCACCCCGGCCTCTACTAACTCTTGCACAGCACACTTCCCATAGATATCAGCTAAAAGCTCCAACATCTCCTGTGCGTACAGGCTATCCTTTGACAGCACTAACCCACGACGGACGCCTTCAATATATATAGCAGTTTGAAGAACCGCATTCATACCTGGAGTTTCATCCCGACGCAAACTTTCCGCCTCATCTTGGACATATGCAAACGCCTGCTCAGGCCGAAACTTCCTCCCTTCAATAGCATCACTATAAAGCCTCTTAAGCAAATAAACCGCTTCATGAAAATCAAGATCAGCCTTCACATTCAATTTTCCACTGTAAATACGTTCAACTGAATTTTCGGGTATCGATCGCGGAACTGCCTAATCACATCAGTACAGCTAGGGCAAACCGACTTCTCCGATATTAGATTTATTTACCCAACAGCACTCGGATTGTCTCCTCGCCGCTGAGCGACAGTTTCAAGAATTTTGAACTCTGTATCCATTCCCGCAAATATGCCTCGGGTGTTCCAATGTATTTGGATGTAGCAGATTGTGGCCGCAGCACCCAAGACTCAATATCACCAGGTGGCTTAGGTAAAAACTCACCAATACGCTCATCGTATTGACTGAAAGATTTCATCCCCATAGCCTCGGAAGAAAGTGCATCAACCTTTACCTCTGCGAACGCTGCGTTCCTACCTAAAGGTAAATCCCGGCCCAAAATGGCAACAGCAACTGGAAACCATCGACCAGCTACCTAAGAGCCAGCAGAAATTTGTTGCGCAGATGCTGGATGTCCTGATCGCTCAGGCACAGTAAGCAGATAAAACAACACCGGCACGGGGCCGGTGTTGGTAGTAATAAAAAATCTACCAGATTTGTTTATTACTTCTCGAGCTGAAATTGATCAGGAGATAATGCCAGTTGAGCAACCGTACGCCCCTCCGCATCACAAAACTCTACCTCATACCCCTCAACTGGCAGACTATAAACTTCAATGATTGCTCCCTGCATACCAGCTCGCAGCCCTTCCCTCGGAATATCCTGAGTCAATACGACAACATCAAAAATCGAGTAAGTCATCTGACACTCCTCACTTAACATAAAGCGTCGTCATTCTAGGTATAGACGAGCCTGGATCATATATCCAGCCAGTACGAACAATTGCTGTATTACCATTTGGCCCGGTTATTGGCATATCTATGGTGATTCTCTGACCAAATTTGTCAGCGGCACCTAACTTCGCAGAATATAGCTGCGCACCTTCCTGCACTTTTGCTATCAACCCTCCGGCATTCGACTGATTGTAGCCCAAAGCCGACTCAAATACCCTTGCTTTATTGCCTCCAACTGGATGCTCCGAGTTCAATGCATAAGATGTCACTTTATTCGAGTCAATAACTGCTTTTTCTGCATTAACTAACCGACCCGATGCTTGTGTCTGAATTACGGCCTCTGAGTGAGTGTAGTTTTTCCAATTATCCGTCGGACCTGCTAATGGGGTGTGCGGCGCAGGAGTAGTTACTTCTCCTACACCTTTTGCAYCAACAGTATCACCCGACGCGAATTTCGTTGTCTAGGCGCGCAACGCCAGACGTGGCGCGGCCTGCGCGCCGGTCGGTCCAGGTCATGCGCTCTCGCTGCATAAAACCACCCCGACGCGGGTTTTCCGCCCGTAACAGCACACCCTGGACAACCTAAATCAGCCACGACAAAAAGCCCCTGGCGGTTCGGTGGCGAAGCCATCGGACAGCCAGGGGCCAACAAGCGCAGCGCGTTAGGCTTTGGGGTTCAAAGGGGTTCCCCTTTGGTACGGTCGATTGGTTACAAATGGCGAAGCTCAAACGGGGTATCGGGGCGCAGCCCTGATCAGGTTTTTGGGGAGACCGACTGCGTGCAGGCGGTGGCCACAAAACATTTCCTGTCCGGCAGTTCATTGAGATTTTCATCTGCTCCGATAGCCCCCTCAATAACCTGACCAAGCGCTTATCGCTCGACTCGTAGAGGCGGCTTTTCGGGATTCAAAGGGCACCCCTTTGGCACCGGATGTATACATCCTTGGCGTGCCTGTATTTTTCGCCGTTGATGGAGGCCGCTTCGCGGCCTGCGGGGATGTCAGGCATTTGTAGGGAGGTTGTCAGGCATTTGTCATGACTACAGATGCTTGTCAGGCACTTGTCAGGTGTTTGTCTGGCATTTGTCAGGCCTGATCGCGCTCTTCGTCTGCTTCTTCGTCCAGGGCAATTAACAGGGCTGCGACGGGGTCATCTGGCAGGGTTTCAGCCGTGGTTTCGCTAGCCGAATGTTGCCGATGTAGCCGTGCCGGATGGGTCGCGGTATGAATTTCCTTGAGCGCCCGAATACTGACCTGGGTGTAAATCTGCGTGGTGTTCAGGCTGACATGACCGAGCATGGCCTGGATGAAACGAATATCTGCGCCGTTCTCCAGCATCAGCGTGGCCATGGTGTGGCGGAACAAATGGCAACTGCCACGCTTACCGATGTTGGCTTTTTCAATATGCTCGCGCACCAGTTGCGTCAGCCGATTGGGGCTGAACACTTCGCCCTGCTGGGTCAGAAACAACGTCCCGTCGTCCTGGGCCATCGCAAACTGGGGCCGGACGTCGTCGCGGTATTTGGTGATCCAGGCCAGTGCCCGCTCGCCAATGGGAATCATCCGATCTTTTTTGCCCTTGCCCTGACGAATCATCACCGTGCCGCGCTCGTAGTCGATGGCGCTCCAGCTCAGGCCAATCAACTCCATGCGGCGCATGCCGGTGCTGTAAAGGGTTTCGAGCATCGCCCGGTCACGGATGCCGGTCGGGGTCTGCGTGTCCGGCACATTGAGGATGCGTTCGGCTTCGTCGCTGCTGAGGATGTGCTTTGGCAAGCGTTGTTCCATCCTCGGTAGATCAAGGTCAGAAGCAGGGTTGTACAAGATGCGATTGGTTTTGGTCAGCCACTTGAACCAGACTCGAATCGGCGTGATGCGCACCGTTTGGCTGCGGGCCGACAGCGCTTCGCCATCGGCTTTTCGATACAAAAAAAGATGACGCTGGTAGCGCTCTAAAATCGGTCGGGTAATTTCTTGTGGCCGGGTCAATCCTCGTTCATCACACCAGCGGATGAACGCAATCAGCAGGCTTTCACGGTTGCCCACGGTGCATTCGGAGTAGCTGCGCTCGCGCTGGTATTGCAGGAACTGTTTCATCTGAAAATACAGGCTGCCGGGATCGCCCAGCGGACCGATAATTTGTTCCGACACACGCTGCTTTTTGCTCTCGCCTTTTTTCGGCATAACCACCTCGACTTAGACGGTGCTGGACAACGCGGAGTGGTTTTTTTGTGGCGGCTGGATCAGTGGTTTTTCGTTCTGACCGACCGCTTTCGACTCAAGGCCAGAAACGGCGGGGCTTTGCGCATGGTTCAGGGTGTCCGACTGAGTACCGACCATCGCCCGACCTGAGTCCGACCGTTGCTCTGCTTGCCCCGACCGGGCGGATTTATTGTCGAGTAGGTCGGCATCGATCAGGCCCATCAAGTGCGGTTGATTACCGCTCTTGCCGTCATACGTGAGGGTGTATTCATGGGCCAGCCCCTTGCGGTGCAATAGTAGGTATTCCAGTTCGGTCAATCGGCCCAGATGGATTTTCAACTGGGTATCACCCCAGCCGGTGGCTTCGCGCACGTCCTTGCGCCCAAACCGAAACTCATTTTCTTTGAGTCCTTGCGCCTGACTTCTGGCCTCAACCCAACCCTGTAGCAACTCCAGCAAACGGCGTGTTTGCGGTGGCAGTTCGTCCAGGGTGCGGCCAAGAATGTCGTGGGCCAGCCGGTTGGCCAACACGATGTCGCCCTTCGTGACCTCGATGTAAGCCAAGGGTTTGCCGCGGTGCTCGATGTGTTTGATCGGGCGCTGATGCTGATGCAGCAAGGCAATGCAGCGAATCAACGTCAGGTATTTCATGTGGTCACGCCGGGTCCGGGTTTTGTCCGAAAGAAAGGTCAACTGATCGGCGAACGGATTGACCACCGCCACGGTTTTGATCAGCCGCTGGGCGTTCTGATGCAAACGAGTAATCGCCTGTTTTTCGGCGTCGGCCAGCAGGCCGTCGAGGGTTTGTTTTTTGCGTTGGGCGGCATGAATCGCTTCGGTCTGCTCGCGGCTTTCGTTGATGGTCAGCACCAAACAACGGTTGAGCAACTCTTCGTCCACGTCGATGGCCGTGGTGGTAAGCATCAGCATCACCGGGCCTTTGACCGTGTATTGCTTGGTGATTAAGTTGCCGGTGGCTTCGTCCTTGCCGGTGCTGGCAATGGTCAATTCGCCGTCCGATTGCAGCAGTTTTAAGGCGTAGGCCGCTTGTCGCACACCCTCCTCTTCGGCGATGGCCAGGATCTTGTGTTGCAGATCCGTTTCGCCGAGGTAAAACAGACTCTGGCCAGTCATGGCGCTGTACTGGATGCGTTCTTCTTCCGGCATCAGGTTCAGTACGGCATCCATCAGCGAGCTTTTACCCGCCGCGCTGGATGACTGAATTAAGACAGCCAACGGCTGATCCAGTTTTCGGGAAACCGCCGCCAAGTACCCGGCCAGCAGGTTGTAGGATTCACCGACGACACCGCAACGGGTCAAATCTGCCTCGATGCGCTCGATCAGATTGGGCGCACGCAACAGGTTCAACGCGGCCAGTTCATCCTCCGCGCTCAGAGTCGGGATGGGATTTTTCGGGGCCAGTGCCGCCTGGATTGTCGCTTCCTGCAAACCTTCCAGCTTGAGCAACAACTTGCCCAGGTCGCGCTTGATAATTTCTTCCGGCACGCCCAGCTCGATGCTGGCCTGTTTCAAATAGCTGTACCGGGCTTTGGCCGCATACAAATCAAAACTGTCCACGTAATAGGCCGCTTCGCGGCCCGTTACGTGCTCTTCGGCGACCTCGCGGCGCACCTGCACATTGACCCGCATTTGCTCCGGGCCGAGGTTCTTTTTCCAGCCGCGTACACGCCATCGGCGGTCGGCCACGGCCAACAACAGATCGCCCTGAGCGTTTTCGCTAAAAGTTTCCGATTCCGAAACTGGCCCCGCTACCGTCAAAGTTTCCGAATCGGAAACACCCGGCATCGGTGGCAACTCGGCGGTTGCCTGCGGCGCAGCGGCTAAAGAAAAAGAGGTTTCTGGCTCGACCAAAACCGGCGTGCCTTTGCCCTGCCACAACGCCTGCTGCAACAACTCGCCCAGTGCATGAGCCGGGTTTTCCACCTGCAAGGCGAAAGCGTTAGCGTCCATACCTTGCGGAAATAACACACGAAACACTTCGATGCCGGCAGAGCGCAATTCTTCGGCCAGTTTTTCGGCTGCTGCGTCTCCTGCCGAATCGCGGTCAAAAGCAATGATTACCCGCTGGGTGCCGTGGTGTTTCAGGGCCTGCCAATGATCTTGGGAAAAACCGTTCACGCCATAGGCGTTGATCACGTTGCGAAAGCCCGCACACCAAAAAGTCATGGCGTCGATCAGCGATTCACAGAGAATAATTTCCAGGCTGGCCAGCAACGCGGCCTCGTTCCAGACCCCGCGCAACGGCGTGGCCAAGTACAAATGCCGGGGCTGATTGTGCAGTTTGTTGTTCGGCTGCATCCGCCGTCCGTAAAGCTGCATCACTCGCCCGGATTGCTCCGGCTGGGCGCCGCTTTCCAGGCCCAGCACCGGGACGACCAGACAACCGTTTAAATGTTCATGCCCGGTGGAACGCAAAACACCCAAGGTCTGCAACTGCTGACGCACCTGGCGACCGGCCTGGGTGTGCCCGGCAGGCAAGCGGTAGGTCAGGGTTTTGTTGGCATAGCCCAGCTGGAAATACTCAATCAGCTCGGGATGGTTCAAACCGCGAGACTCCAGATAGGTCAGCGCTTCCGGCGATTGCTTGAAATTGGCGTGGTAGAACTCGACCACCGAACGCAATAGCGCGGCGTCTTCGACCTCGGACGTAGCCGCAGCAGAAGGCGAAGAGCCTGCGGCTAAAGAAGGAAGGTGTCGAGCATGACTGCGTGTCACACCGACTTTTTCCGTGTTCTCAAGTGGTGCATCGTTACGCAACAGTTGGACCGCGTGCGGCAACGACACGCCTTGCGTTTTCATCACCCAATCGAGCACCGAACCTGCGGCTCCGCAGCCAAAGCAATGATAGAGATTTTTCTCGTCGGAGACTGACAGGCTGGGAGTGCTTTCGTCATGGAACACGCAGTGCATCACCCAATCCTTGCCGCGCTTTTTCAGCTCATGACCCTGCGACTGGATCAGCCGAACCAGCGACACCTCACGTTTGAGGCGTTCCAGTTCGGCTTCGGGGATGCGGGCCATCGGGTTTTCTCCAAAAAGCTGTCAAGAGGGAAAAGCAAAAACAACTCGACGGCAATATACCACCAATAGTAGTATTTACAACAAGCAGTGGTAAAACCTGGAGTACGTTAATGGCTGTCCTATTACAGATCTCGTCGACGACAGCCATGAGCATCACCAGCGAAGAACGTGAATTTTTCATTGCCCTGGGCGAACGCATTGCCCGCCTGCGCAAAGAACACGGCATCACCCAAACCCAACTGGCTGAACGGCTGGGCGTGTCCCAGCAGACCATCCAAGCCTATGAGTCCGGTAAACGGCGTATTCAGGTAGCGGCGCTGCCTGAACTGGCCCGACTGCTTGCAACCACACTCGAAGAGCTGTTTGGTCAGCAGCAGGAAACCACTGTGCGTAAGCGTGGACCTGCTCCGAAATGGCAGCAGCAATTGGAAGCCATTGATCAACTACCCAAGAGCCAACAGAAATTTGTTGCGCAGATGCTCGATGCCTTGATCGCTCAGGCCACGACCAAAGCGAGCAGCGAGGGACGGGAGGTTTTGCAGTAAGCAGATAAAACAACACCGGCGCATGACCGGTGTAGGATGAGGATATCTATCAAATATGAGCAGAAATTCGTTTATATAAAAACTCATAAAAATCTGAAGCGTAATTAACATTCTCGCCAGACGGAAGCCGAAGACTCACGGGGCACTYACCATCTTTAAACTTCGAATAGTCAAAGAAAAAGACTTCCCCCATATCAGTTTCGCTAATCACAAGCTTTTTGCCATCTACCAGATTATTTTTTATGCCCACAATATGCTGATAGACAATATCCCCCCCATTGACACCCTCAAAGTCCACGCCATAGATACTGTAAATTTCTTCAGTACCAATCTCGCCACCCGCATACGTCTTTAAAAACCACTTGTACGACCCTGGCAGTTCAAGCCCTAGCCGCTGCTCGGCCTTCTCAATCCAGTCATCACCCACGCAATCGGCCTGACTACCAAAGCACACGATATCAGGATGCAGTGATACTAAATCCTCAATTTGATGCGTCGTAACTTGGCTCATTCTCAATTCCTAAAATCTGCAGATCGTTGCTGCCAGTACTGCACCTTCCACTTATCAAAAGCTGCCCTATCAATACCAGAAGGAATTGTATTAGGGTTAATGTGAATAGTTGCGCTATTGGTTTGGTGAAAACTTTGCGTCATTTCTGCAATAGGCCCTGACTGTGTTTGCGTCATATGGTGCAGGTTCACCGACTTGCCATCTACACCGATGGGCGCTCGACCAGAGGCCATACGCTCAGCATTACTACCTGTTATGACCTTGCCACCTTCACGCCAACTAGTTTGCAAATTAGGATCAAATAAATCATTCCGTTGATAGACCTTATTCCCACTAAACTGAATAGGATCTTTTGACCAAAAATTACGTTGCTGAGTAAAAACAGAGCCCGCCTCTGTAGCGCTCCCTATTCCTTTTGCACCA
>NZ_RCZA01000033.1 GCF_006438925.1 Pseudomonas mandelii
CCGCGCCAAGATTGCCTTTATTGTTGATGGTACTGACCGTGGCCGTACTGGCTGCGGAGGTGAGCATGGCGGTGAGGGCAGCGTTCGCCCAACCAGCGGCGACAGCTTGCGTCGCTGCGGTCGTTGCAGTCGCTGCGGTCGCTGCAGCGCCGGCTGCGAATGCGCTGCCCGCCCCTGCGTTTGCGGCAGAAGCCACGAAACCGGAGGCTGCACCGGCCGTGAAGTAGGTGACGATGATGATGATAATGATCATCGCCGGGCCACCCAGCCCGGAATGGCTTTCATCCCAGCTGTCATGCAGTTCTTTAACCCGGCGCCAATCCACATCGCCCCGCGCTTCAGCGTCTTTGAGCCAGGCCATACTCGGATCAGCTTGCACCATGGCATCGATTGCCTGGCTCACGCTTTGTTGGTTGATGTCTTTGATATCGATGTGCAGCCCATCAACCGCTTTGATGAGCGTCTGGCCTTTAGCAATCAGCTGGCTTTGCCGCAGCGTTTCGTCAACCTGGCCTTTGTTTTCCATGCTGGTCCACGCCCAGCTATTGCTGCTCTTGTCGTGGCTCTCCTGATGAGAATCCTTCACCGCCTCAAAGGTGATGGCTCCTCCACTGTCCAGCGTGATGTCCTTGCCGCTGTTGAGCTTCGCCACCTGATACCGCTGATCCCCACCGCTGACCAAGGTCAGGTTGCCCCCGGTGGTGATTTCACTGCCGATGTACTTCACATCGGTCACTTCGTCGCGCTGGGTTTTCTTCGCGCCGAAGGAGCCCTTCTTCTTCATGTCATACAGCGAGTAGTCGCTGTCTTGCGCCGCCAGCAGCTCGAGCTTGTCACCCGCCACCAGGTAGGCCTCATCCCCGGCGGTGACCTTGCTTGAGATCAGCGTCAAATCCTTGCCTGCATTCAGGGCAATGCTGCCCCCCGCAGTGACCGTCGTAGACACCTGACTGACATGATCCTCCTGACTCGTCACCTTCTTGCTCTTGCTGTACGAGTGCTGTTCATCCGCCGCCGAAGCCAGGGTCAAGTCGCCGACAGCGCTCATGCTCACATCGCGTTTGGCGTCGATCTGGCTGGCGATAGCGGTGACATCCCGTCCGGCGTTGACCTTCAGGTCCTGCCCGACATCAATGTCTGAGCCATATTGGGTAATGGTCTGATCCCGATGCAGCCCCTGCTCGCCGCTGACGATCTGTTCGGCTGAAGTGAGGTTGACGTCACGACCGGCAGTGATCGTGGTATCGGCACCGCTTTTCAGCACGCCGCCAACGTTGTTGATATCGCGTCCGGCGTTGAGGGTGAGCGAGTTTCCGGCTTCTATCCGGACAGCGTTGTCGACGAAGTCGGTGCGCTCGCTGCGATAGCCGCTGCTGCTTTCGTGGGTGGTGACGGTGCGTTCGTTGATCACGTCGCCCCGGGTGGCGGTCAGTGTGACGTCACGACCGGCGATGATGCCGCCGGCTTTGTTGACTATGTTGTTGCCGGCCTGCAGGTCGAGGCGATTGCCGGCTTCCACCAGGCCGCTGTTGACCAGGTCGTTGGTGGCGGTGGCCGACAGGTTGTTGGAGGCGCGCAAGGTGCCGGCGTTGTTCAGGTCTTTGCCGGCGATCAGGGTTACGTCGCTGCCCTGGATCAGGGCGCCGTTGGCGGCCAGGCGGTTGTTGGCGTTGGCCAGATACAGCACCGGCACCAGCACTTGTTCGCCGTTCACTTCGGCGTTTTCCATCCAGACAATGTCGTGGGTCAGGGCCGCGACTTGCTCGGAGGTCAGGCTGACGCCGAGCGACAGGTTGAGTTCCTGCTTGCTGGCGATGGCGTTGTTCATCAGGTATCTGAACAAGCCTTCGTCGCTGGTCTGGCCATCGATGAAGCGCTGGCCGGTGCGAGCCACTACCGCTTGCTGAATCAGGCGTTGTTCATAAAGGCCATCGCCCAGGCGCTTGGCACTTTGGTCGGGGTCGTAACCCAGGTTCGACAACAGGTAATCCGAGCTCATGAATTGCTTGAGGTTGGTGAGCACCGGGTTGGTTTCGATCAGGTACTTTTGTGGCTGGGATTTGTCCGCATTGCTCGGTAGGCCCTGCACGCGGTTGATGGTGATCGGTGTGCCAGCGCACTAGCCGCCGGCCCCAGCAAAACGACCGGCAAAATGTGCCCAAGAGTAGGCCCGCGTCCACCGACGACCTGGCGATTGCGGCACGCCAAGGTCCGGTTTACATACGTTTTCTGCGCATAAACGTGCCGTGGCAAACGGGTAGCTACTGCCCGGCCAGGATTATCCTAAGCTGGGTGGATAAAAACAACACCGGCGTGGGGCAGGTGTTGTGGTCGAGGGGTCACTGTAAATCCAGAGCCACCATAAGAGCACGCTCAAGCATTTGCGCATTGATATACGGAACAAAGCCCAATCTGTCACCCAACTCGAAACTGCGCTGATAACTTGAGAGACGGCCCCCCCCGACCCGTCATTTTTTCAATCCTTCGTGTTAGAAACATATGGATCGATTCCAGCCTGTATCAACCGTTTTTGTAAAGCGAACAACATTTTCATAGCGGATTCGTTACTCAGTAAAGCTTCTTGGACGTCCTGCTCTGAGATCTCATCTTCGCGCATAACAATCTGATGTGAACCGGCATCGTAACGTACAAAAAATCGGTCACCGCGAGCCCATATTTCCATGTCGCTAAGCTGAAATATTAGCTTATCCATAGCCACCTCTTATCGAAAAATATTAGAAACGGTGTAGCCGCCTGGCTGCACAGGGTTTATCACAGCTTCTGGCAAGCCTCCAGGACTAGTAAATCCACCAGGTCTCCAAAAGTCATTTGCACCAAATTCATTACCTGATGGAATGCGATATCCATCAGCTTTTGTAATATTCACCAGAACAGGGTTACCGCCCAAATACCCTTTATCAAGCCCTAAATATTGCTCCAACTTCGATACATCCCCGTTTGCGCGCAATATCGCGTCTTGCGCAACACTTTTAGGTAACACCCACGTCTCGCTCCTACCAATAGTCCCGGTAGGTGCAGTGGGTTGAATACGAACAACTCCCTCACCAAACATCTTGGCGTGCATCTCTCTATACGCTTGGGAAAGATAAGTTTCCGGAAGAGGTCGCTCACCTTTTTCGATTGATAAAATCCTCTTAATAATATCTGGATTTAACGTTTTCGCCGTGATCGGAGGGGGGACATACACCGGCACATCCGGATCCGGCATCAGATCCTGCAGCTTGTTGATGTCATTTTTGACAACGTTAATATCAAACGATGCGCCGATTTTCTTGACGGTGTTGACGGAGACATCGATCCCCATTCGCGAGAGGGTAAGCGCGCTGTTTGCTGAGCTACTACCCCCGCCAATCATCAGTTGTACAACCAGCGCCACCGCCTGGCCCATTTGTCTGCCGAGATTCTCTGCATTGGCATCGCCACCTTCAACGACTGCCGTGCCGATCTGATCAATTTGGGACTTGAACGCAGCAGCAACTTCTTTACCCAACAATGCCTGGGCTTCATCGGAAGCGGCAAACTCTTTGACAGCCTCCCAACTCTGCGCCGGGTCGGTCAAGAGCGTGACGGCGCTATCCAAAGTACCCAAGCCTGCGCCCGCCATGCCGTCCGTGAAGCCTTTGAGGACGCCCGAGCCAGTCAGCAGATCCTGCCGCAGTGAAGTGATCTGCCACTTTCCAGCGATCGCCAGTTTCTTGAGGATATTGGGTTCGGCGTCAATCTCTTTTTTCGCCTGCACGTATTGCTGCGTCGCCAACCAATTGTTATCAACGTTCGCCGTGGCCGCATTGTTGGCGGTAGCTGCACCGTTGGGGTTACTCATGGCCGCAATACCGGTCACCAGGCTGGTGATGATGTTGCGTTTGGCTTCTCGCTCCACTGCGGTTTCGTTCGGATCGGAATCCGCGAACAGACCCGCCAACACGCTGGCGGCAGAACCACCCAAGGCACCGGCCGAGCAACTCTGGTTGCTGGCAGCCGCACCGGCACAACCGAGAATTGCATGCAAGGCTGCGTGCTCAGGGCTACCTTCCTTCAGGCCCTTTTTCACCAGTTCGCCGATGTACGCCGAGCCTTGCTGCTGGACGTAGTTGACCACCATGTTTTGTGCGAACTGAGCGCCGCTGCCGGCCACATTTCCGCTGATACCGGCGACCAAGGCTGTTGCGATTTGCCGGTAGGTGCCGCCGGCTCCCCAGTTATCGCCGATCTCCTTGATTTGCTGATTGAGCACCAAGTAGTTCTCGTGGTGCTTTATCCGATCGTCGTCAGACAAGGTCTTATCATTCGATGCCGCTTTCTCCTTCTCGGCCAAGTCCTTCTTCTGATCAATTTCCCTAGCACGGCTCTCAATGTATTGAGAAACGTTCTGCACAAACTTGCCGACGATCTCGAAGTCCACGCCGATTTCTTGTGCGTCGAAAATCGGTTTGAGTTTGTTACTGCCATCGCGATCGCTGGAGACATCGGTATTGATTGCGGCAATTGCCTGTTCTGCTGTCTGACCGGTCAACTCCTTCTGCTTGACGGTATTGGTGATGGTGACCGCTGCGCCGCTGATCCCGCTGTGGGTGGTGCTGCTGGAACTGTCGCCGGCGAACAAGGCAATCGGTGTTGTAACGCTCACGCCATCCTTACTGGCAACGACTGGCCCGCCACGGTTGGCCGTGGCGCTGGCATTACCGTTGGCATCACGGCCAATATCGCCGCCGTACCCACCACTGAGGTTGATACTGCTGGCGTCGTACTGCGCCTTGTTCTTGATGTCAGAGCTGGTCAGCGTGCCGGTGCTCAGGGTGTTTTTGCCGTCGGCAACCGCTTTGTCGGTGCTGGCGATGACTGCGCCAACAAGATCGGTATTGCCGGTGACCTCAACCTGGAAACCGCCATTGCCGGCCTTGATGCCCGATTGTTCGCTAACGCTGGCGTACTCGCTTTGCATGTGTTGCTGGGCGATGCCGCCGCTGACGCTGCTGGTGCCATAACAGAATGGAGGAATGCAAAGGCTCACACCTACGTTGGCACTGGACTGCTGCGATTTGTAAGTGCTGGTGTCCTGCAAACTCTCGATATTGAGGTCGCCGCCGACTTTGACCTTGACCGTTTCACCGCTGGCGACTGCGCCCTTGATATTGGTATCGCCGCCGCTTTGCAGATTCAGCATATGGCCGGACTTGATCGACGTGTTGGTTTGGGTGACATCATCGCCATCGGCACTGCCGCGTCCCTTGTTGGCGGCCAGTTCAAAAGTGATGCCGTTGCTTTCACCAAAGCCGAAACCAATGCCGGCGCTCCAGCCACTGTTACTGTTGCTGCTTTCCTGATGTGCGGTGTTTTGCGCGGACAGCAAATTGATTGCGCCGTCGGCTTTAAGGGATACGTCCCCGCCACCTTCGATCCGGCTTCCAACCACATTGATGTCGCTGTCAGCACCGGCCCCAGTGGAGACGATGTTGATATTGCCGCCAGCTACCACGCCGCTGCCCACGACGTTACGACCACTCTGAGTGCTGGTCATATTGCTCTGGCTGTTGCTCAGATTGACGCTGACCTTAACGCCGGCTTTAGGGTCCTGCATTATGGCCTTGCCCGCGTCCATGGCCTGATTGGCACTCATTGCCGCATTCACCGCAGCCAACGCAACCATCCGATCATCACTGGTTTTCTGCGCCGCTTCGCCCATCTGCTGAATACCACGCAACGCGTCAAGCAGCGGAATGCTCACCGTTCCGCCAATGGCAGTACGGCTGGTACTGGCCGTTTTGGTGGAATTGAGGGTGTCGAAACCGGCCTCGATGTCGACATGTTTGGCGGTAATGCCAATATCACCCAGAGGTGTGACCAACTGACTGGCGGTTTGGGTGTAATGGTCGCCCGCCGTGAGGCTGATGTTGCCGCCCAACGACGCGATCTGACTGCCCGACTGTCGGGTAGAGGTGTATTGATCGGCTTCTTTCTGCTTGACGATCCCTGTCGCCCCCTGCCACCAGGAGCCTATTTCACCGACTTTTTTACTGCCGGATTTGGAGCTCGAAGTCTCGGTACTTTCAGCACTAGTAATCTCCAGATTGCGACCGGCATCGATGCCGATGTTCTTGTCGGCCACCAGCGTACTGCCCTCAACAACCGTGTCGCGGCCACTCTTGATCTGAATGCTGCCGCCACTGATATCACTGCCGATGCTTTGGGTTGAGGTCGTTTGCCCTTGTTGCGATTTTTGTGTGGAAGACAGCAAGCCCGTGAACGTTGCACTGGTCTTGCTGGAGCTTTTCGACTGTGTGGTTGTTTGAGTTTCCTCGCCAGCACCAATCAATACATCGTTGCCGGCGGTGAGTTTCACCGCCTCTTCAGCACGCAAAGCCGCGGCCGTCAGCGAGATGTCGTTATCGGCTTTCAGCTCGATGTTTTTGGCGACCAACTCGGTGCTGTTCAAACGGGTCTGCGTGACTTCCGAACTGCTGGACTTGCTGGAGGACCAGCCCTTTTTAGATGAGGCGTTGGCCTGGCTTGCGTAGTCTTCGGCGGCATCGAGATTGATATCGCGGCCAGCGGTAGCGAGCAATGTCCCATCGCTATTGAGCGTGGCGCCGGTGGCGTTGAAATCCTGCCCGGCAGAGATCACCAGCTTGTTCCCTGCCTCAACACTCGAACTGACAGACATGACGCTGTCGGTTTCGGTCATCGTAGACTTTTTCTTACCCCACGAGCCTTTCTTGGTTTTCGAGTAGTAGGAGTAGTTGACGTTGTCCGCTGTCTCCAGATTCACGTCATTGCCGGCGTACAAATAGGCCTCATCCCCCGCACTCACTCGGCTGGCGATCAGGTTCAAATCCTTGCCTGCATTCAGGGCAATGCTGCCCCCCGCAGTGACCGTCGTAGACACCTGACTGACATGATCCTCCTGACTGGTCACCTTCTTGCTCTTGCTATACGAGTGCTGCTCATCCGCCGCCGAGGCCAGGGTCAAGTCGCCGACAGCGCTCATGCTCACATCGCGTTTGGCGTCGATCTGGCTGGCGATGACGGTGATATCCCGTCCGGCGTTGACCTTCAGGTCCTGCCCGACATCGATGTCTGAGCCATATTGGGTGATGGTCTGATTGCGGTGCAGACCCTGCTCGCCGCTGACGATCTGTTCGGCTGATGTGAGGTTGACGTCACGGCCGGCGTTGATGGTGGTATCAGCACCGCTTTTCAGCACGCCGCCAACGTTGTTGATATCGCGTCCGGCGTTGAGGGTGAGCGAGTTTCCGGCTTCTATCCGGGCAGCGTTGTCGACGAAGTCGGTGCGCTCGCTGCGATAGCCGCTGCCGCTTTCGTGAGTGGTGACGGTGCGTTCGTTGATCACGTCGCCCCGGGTGGCGGTCAGCGTGACGTCACGACCGGCGATGATGCCGCCGGCTTTGTTGACTATGTTGTTGCCGGCCTGCAGGTCGAGGCGATTGCCGGCTTCCACCAGGCCGCTGTTGACCAGGTCGTTGGTGGCGGTGGCCGACAGGTTGTTGGAGGCGCGCAAGGTGCCGGCGTTGTTCAGGTCTTTGCCGGCGATCAGGGTTACGTCGCTGCCCTGGATCAGGGCGCCGTTGGCGGCCAGGCGGTTGTTGGCGTTGGCCAGATACAGCAC
>NZ_RCZA01000034.1 GCF_006438925.1 Pseudomonas mandelii
TCCTTTTGCACCACAGAATTATCAACTATGGACAGTACTCGATCGTATAACTGCTCCCTAATTCTTGTTGCAATTCGTCGGCTAACTTTTTCCCTTCTGCGACATGTCGAAACTTTTCTTCAGGGGAGCCAAACCCAGAATCGGGCGGGTAGTCGTCGTCAAACGTTGCTTGATACTCACAGTCCCATTCGCTAATTTTTATTTTCAGCCCTTGAGAAATGGGCAAATCATCAATATCAATGTGCCCCATCCTATCCGGGTCCGGACAGAAAATCGGCCCAGCTGAATATTCACTGGCTATTCTTAGCTTCATCATGGCACCAGTTTCCAAGAGCTAACCGGATTCGCGCGAACCACGAAGCCGTTTGAGCCAACCCCAATTGCGATATTTTGCTCAACACCATTTTGTGTTATGCGATATACATTTGCTGAGCCGCTTGTCCCAACAATTTCTCCACGTTCAAGAGCATTCATTACAACCGTTGGGATTTCGGCACGCGAGATTCCTTTGCTGGCAAAGTCGACTTCGTGTCGCACGTAAATATGCTCCAGCCCGGCAGCATCGCTGCCTTCTTCTAGCCATACGGTTCGGCCATCCGACAACTTACGAATATCGACCACTTTTTCAGGAGTGATTTTCGTGCCCGGAGGCAAGCCAGAAATCAACGCCTCCCTCGTCAAAGACGAGCTCGGAACTCCTTTTGCACCNTTATGCGATATACATTTGCTGAGCCGCTTGTCCCAACAATTTCTCCACGTTCAAGAGCATTCATTACAACCGTTGGGATTTCGGCACGCGAGATTCCTTTGCTGGCAAAGTCGACTTCGTGTCGCACGTAAATATGCTCCAGCCCGGCAGCATCGCTGCCTTCTTCTAGCCATACGGTTCGGCCATCCGACAACTTACGAATATCGACCACTTTTTCAGGAGTGATTTTCGTGCCCGGAGGCAAGCCAGAAATCAACGCCTCCCTCGTCAAAGACGAGCTCGGAACTCCTTTTGCACCGATACCGGTAGAGGGCTTTACACCAGCCAAACCACCATCAATCGCGAGCCCGAGGCCAACGCCAACCGCTGTTGCTGCAGATTCATTACCTCTAATAACATCCGCACCACCGCCCTGCATGATGTGTAGGTTGTCCAAATACCCTTTTAAACGCAACTCTTCTGGCAAGCTCAGGATCGAATTCCAGGCGTTTTCGATATCGTCAGCAGCGCAGCTCGGGCAATTGGCCGCGCCCATTGCCCACAGCGCTGTTTTCGATGCACCGCTAGCCGCTCCCTCCAGCGCCAAGACAAAGCCTTCTTGGCTGCCCTCTCCTTTGGCATTTAACACTTCTTGCATGTATTTAGCGTCTGTTCGGTACTCGAGCGGATCGACCAAAGCGACGTTTTTCAGGACCTTCTCCAAGGAGGTTCTATCCTTGAACAACTCCACTAAACCCATACGTTCATTGTTGTAGTCGGCCAACGAAACTTGAAACAGGTGATCATTTTTGGCTTGAGTCAACTCTGTTCTGAGGAAACCTGCCGCTTTAGTGGTGTTGCCATCCTCCTCACTGAGGACACTGTTCCAACCGCGATCAACCATTGCCGCTGCTGTGCGTAAGAGTTCTTGCTGGGCCTCCTCAATGGTCAGTCCGTTTTCACCAGCAAAGCGCTTTACACGCTCATCGTCGCTAGCAAACTCAATTTCATCGGGATGCAACTGGCGGTTGTATAACGTCCCGTTCTGCGCAACCCATGCTCCCGTTTGCAGCTTTTCGGTATCGGCATCAGGGTCTTGTACCGCAGTCGCCAGCACGCCGATCAGTTGCGAGTTCATGGCCAGCAGCCGATCCCTATCCGCTTTCGGCATCCCTGCATAGACCGAGGCTAGATCGTCGACCAGAGCTTCGTTGACCCCTGCCGCCAACGCGCCCGTTTTGAAATCACCGCCCGCAGCGAGCGACGCCAAGCCCCCCATCACCGCGTGCAGGCCGATTTTGGCGAGACCTCCGTTTGGCAAGCTGTTCTCTACGCTGATGTCTCCCACCAGGTTGAAGCCATAGGCAGCAAATGCATTCACCAGACTGCTTTGCAAGGCATCACCAAGGCTGCCGTCGCGACCCAATGCTTTATTGAGCAGCGCAGAGGTGCTGTTTTGCAGTGCCTGGTTCGCTGTGAACTGGGCGATACCTTCCAGGCTGCTCAACCCGCCGGGAACCACGACCTTGCCCGTGTTAGCCAAAACCCCATTGGTGGAGTCAGTCAACGCGGTGCCTGTCTCTGTGCTGGTACTGGTACTGGTCCAATCGTTGAACAGACCGGTGGTAAGACCCGCCACGGCGCCGGCAACGATGTAGTTTTTCATGCTGTTGGCGCTGAAGGTTTCTTTGACGACCGCGCCAAGATTGCCTTTATTGTTGATGGTACTGACCGTGGCCGTACTGGCTGCGGAGGTGAGCATGGCGGTGAGGGCAGCGTTCGCCCAACCAGCGGCGACAGCTTGCGTCGCTGCGGTCGTTGCAGTCGCTGCGGTCGCTGCAGCGCCGGCTGCGAATGCGCTGCCCGCCCCTGCGTTTGCGGCAGAAGCCACGAAACCGGAGGCTGCACCGGCCGTGAAGTAGGTGACGATGATGATGATAATGATCATCGCCGGGCCACCCAGCCCGGAATGGCTTTCATCCCAGCTGTCATG
>NZ_RCZA01000035.1 GCF_006438925.1 Pseudomonas mandelii
ACTTCTGGTGCAACCCACTCCCATGGTGTGACGGGCGGTGTGTACAAGGCCCGGGAACGTATTCACCGCGACATTCTGATTCGCGATTACTAGCGATTCCGACTTCACGCAGTCGAGTTGCAGACTGCGATCCGGACTACGATCGGTTTTCTGGGATTAGCTCCACCTCGCGGCTTGGCAACCCTCTGTACCGACCATTGTAGCACGTGTGTAGCCCAGGCCGTAAGGGCCATGATGACTTGACGTCATCCCCACCTTCCTCCGGTTTGTCACCGGCAGTCTCCTTAGAGTGCCCACCWTAACGTGCTGGTAACTAAGGACAAGGGTTGCGCTCGTTACGGGACTTAACCCAACATCTCACGACACGAGCTGACGACAGCCATGCAGCACCTGTCTCAATGTTCCCGAAGGCACCAATCCATCTCTGGAAAGTTCATTGGATGTCAAGGCCTGGTAAGGTTCTTCGCGTTGCTTCGAATTAAACCACATGCTCCACCGCTTGTGCGGGCCCCCGTCAATTCATTTGAGTTTTAACCTTGCGGCCGTACTCCCCAGGCGGTCAACTTAATGCGTTAGCTGCGCCACTAAGAGCTCAAGGCTCCCAACGGCTAGTTGACATCGTTTACGGCGTGGACTACCAGGGTATCTAATCCTGTTTGCTCCCCACGCTTTCGCACCTCAGTGTCAGTATCAGTCCAGGTGGTCGCCTTCGCCACTGGTGTTCCTTCCTATATCTACGCATTTCACCGCTACACAGGAAATTCCACCACCCTCTACCATACTCTAGCTTGTCAGTTTTGAATGCAGTTCCCAGGTTGAGCCCGGGGATTTCACATCCAACTTAACAAACCACCTACGCGCGCTTTACGCCCAGTAATTCCGATTAACGCTTGCACCCTCTGTATTACCGCGGCTGCTGGCACAGAGTTAGCCGGTGCTTATTCTGTCGGTAACGTCAAGACACCAACGTATTAGGTTAATGCCCTTCCTCCCAACTTAAAGTGCTTTACAATCCGAAGACCTTCTTCACACACGCGGCATGGCTGGATCAGGCTTTCGCCCATTGTCCAATATTCCCCACTGCTGCCTCCCGTAGGAGTCTGGACCGTGTCTCAGTTCCAGTGTGACTGATCATCCTCTCAGACCAGTTACGGATCGTCGCCTTGGTGAGCCATTACCTCACCAACTAGCTAATCCGACCTAGGCTCATCTGATAGCGCAAGGCCCGAAGGTCCCCTGCTTTCTCCCGTAGGACGTATGCGGTATTAGCGTCCGTTTCCGAGCGTTATCCCCCACTACCAGGCAGATTCCTAGGCATTACTCACCCGTCCGCCGCTCGCCACCAGGTACAAGTACCCGTGCTGCCGCTCGACTTGCATGTGTTAGGCCTGCCGCCAGCGTTCAATCTGAGCCATGATCAAACTCTTCAGTTCAAACATCTTTGGGTTTTTAAGAAACCCTAAACTTGGCTCAGCAATCGTTGGTTACATCTTTGATTTCTCGCGGAGTAACTTGTGATGCTGATAATCTTGTTGACTATCAGTCTGACTCCACAAGCACCCACACGAATTGCTTGATTCAGTTGTTAAAGAGCGGTTGGTTAAGAACCAAGATCCGGACCTCAGGGCAGCTCAGATCCCTGACCACGTCATCACTGAATCGCCCCTCATTTCGAAAATGCTGATTGACTACTTTTGGCTGCTCTCGGCCGGACTCGACAGGCAGGAGTCGGCCATAAATGGGCACTGGAACGTCATCTGTAGCGGATTAAGCCCTGGATTGCGCAAATATGCAGTCAGCAATTGACTTCATCTTGCGAGACCGCCATACCTGTTTTTTTCAATGTGGCGGAGGGTAATCTGACAATGGTGCGAGTGGATGCAAACCTGATAACTGACTGGCAAACATTCCACAGTGTTTTCGCAGAAAAGTTCGGCTTCCCGAGCTTCTACGGCCGCAATATGGACGCCTGGGTTGATTGCCTTTCATACCTCGATGACCCCAGTGCAGAAATGTCGTCTATCCATGTTCAAAGCGGACAACCGCTTTCATTGGTCATCGACAATGCCCAGAATTTCAAGCGTCGCTGTCCTGAACAATTTGAAGCGCTTGTGGAATGCGCAGCTTTTGTGAACTGGCGAGTGGTCGTTGCTGGCGGCACCCCACTCCTGTCGCTTGCTTTCAATGTTTAAGTGCTCGCCCACATCAATCGACAGGGGTGTTATCACCGACTGCGACAAGGTGAAAGTTGACCGTCCTGACAGGCTGCTTCTGGCCCAGAGTGTGTAAAAACTCTTTCGCAAACCCTTGCTATGATTTCTGAGGATTTCATCGCAAGGATCGCCCATGAAGCGCTTTATCCAAGGTGAACATCGAGGCCAAAGCACCTTCCTTCCAGAGAGCCTCGACGATTACGTCACGGATACCAATCCGGTGCGCGTAGTCGACGTCTTTGTCGACGAACTTGACCTGGTCAAACTGGGTTTTGAAGGCGCCATACCGGCAGATACTGGCCGGCCGGCTTACCATCCCGCTGTCCTGCTGAAGATCTACATCTACGGCTATCTGAAC
>NZ_RCZA01000036.1 GCF_006438925.1 Pseudomonas mandelii
GCTTCACCGTCGCCGGTGTCACCGGTTCCTTTACTGCGGGTCAAGTCGCAACGATCGCCGGCGTTGGCACGGTAACTATTGCCGCCAACGGCGACTACAGCTTCACCCCGGACACCAACTACAACGGYGCSGTRCCGCAAGTCAGCTACACCACCAACACCGGCGCCACCAGCACCCTGGACCTGAGCGTCACCCCGGTCGACGACGCGAGCGTGCTGACGGCTGATAGCAACACCGTCGCCGAAGACACCACGGCCACCGGCAACGTGCTGACTAATGACAGCGATGTGGATAACACCCTGAGTGTCGCGACCTTCACCGTCGCCGGTGTGACCGGCAGCTTCACCGCCGGCCAGACCGCGACCATTGAAAATGTCGGCACGCTGACTATCGGTGCCAATGGCGACTACAGCTTTACCCCAGTCGAGAACTACAACGGCGCGGTACCGCAAGTCAGYTACACCACCAACACCGGCGCCACCAGCACCCTGGACCTGAGCGTCACCCCGGTCGACGACGCGAGCGTRCTGACCGCCGATGCCCAAACCATCGCCGAAGACACCGTCGCCACCGGCAATGTGCTGACTAATGACAGCGATGTGGACAACACCCTGAGCGTGACCGGCTTCACCGTCGCCGGTGTCACCGGTTCCTTTACTGCGGGTCAAGTCGCAACGATCGCCGGCGTTGGCACGGTAACTATTGCCGCCAACGGCGACTACAGCTTCACCCCRGTCGAGAACTACAACGGCGCCGTGCCGCAAGTCAGCTACACCACCAACACCGGCGCCACCAGCACCCTGGACCTGAGCGTCACCCCGGTCGACGACGCGAGCGTGCTGACGGCTGATAGCAACACCGTCGCCGAAGACACCACGGCCACCGGCAACGTGCTGACTAATGACAGCGATGTGGATAACACACTGAGTGTCGCGACCTTCACCGTCGCTG
>NZ_RCZA01000037.1 GCF_006438925.1 Pseudomonas mandelii
TCGACTGCGTGAAGTCGGAATCGCTAGTAATCGCGAATCAGAATGTCGCGGTGAATACGTTCCCGGGCCTTGTACACACCGCCCGTCACACCATGGGAGTGGGTTGCACCAGAAGTAGCTAGTCTAACCTTCGGGAGGACGGTTACCACGGTGTGATTCATGACTGGGGTGAAGTCGTAACAAGGTAGCCGTAGGGGAACCTGCGGCTGGATCACCTCCTTAATCGACGACATCAGCTGCTCCATAAGCTCCCACACGAATTGCTTGATTCATTGAAGAAGACGATAAGAAGCAGCCCGAAATTGGGTCTGTAGCTCAGTTGGTTAGAGCGCACCCCTGATAAGGGTGAGGTCGGCAGTTCGAATCTGCCCAGACCCACCAATTTTGTGTGGGAACCTGTAGAAATACGGGGCCATAGCTCAGCTGGGAGAGCGCCTGCCTTGCACGCAGGAGGTCAACGGTTCGATCCCGTTTGGCTCCACCACTACTGCTTCTGTTTGTTGAAAGCTTAGAAATGAGCATTCCATCGTGAYGATGGTGAATGTTGATTTCTAGTCTTTGGATTAGATCGTTCTTTAAAAATTTGGGTATGTGATAGAAAGATAGACTGGACGTTACTTTCACTGGTAACGGATCAGGCTAAGGTAAAATTTGTGAGTTGCTCGTTATGAGCAAGAATCGAATTTTCGGCGAATGTCGTCTTCACAGTATAACCAGATTGCTTGGGGTTATATGGTCAAGTGAAGAAGCGCATACGGTGGATGCCTTGGCAGTCAGAGGCGATGAAAGACGTGGTAGCCTGCGAAAAGCTTCGGGGAGTCGGCAAACAGA
>NZ_RCZA01000038.1 GCF_006438925.1 Pseudomonas mandelii
ACTAAGGGAATCTCGGTTGATTTCTTTTCCTCAGGGTACTTAGATGTTTCAGTTCCCCTGGTTCGCCTCTTAAGCCTATGTATTCAGCTTAAGATAACCATCTTATGATGGCTGGGTTCCCCCATTCAGACATCTCCGGATCAAAGTCTGTTTGCCGACTCCCCGAAGCTTTTCGCAGGCTACCACGTCTTTCATCGCCTCTGACTGCCAAGGCATCCACCGTATGCGCTTCTTCACTTGACCATATAACCCCAAGCAATCTGGTTATACTGTGAAGACGACATTCGCCGAAAATTCGCAATTTAACTCACAAATTTTACCTTAGCCTGATCCGTTACCAGTGAAAGTAACGTTCAGTCTATCTTTCTATCACATACCCAAATTTTTAAAGAACGATCTAGCCAAAGACTAGAAATCAACATTCACCATCACTCGATGGAATGCTCATTTCTAAACTTTAAAAAAGAAAAGCCATCTTCCTGAACTGGAATTAACTTTGTCGTCTTYTTCAATGAATCAAGCAATTCGTGTGGGAGCTTATGGAGCAGCTGATGTCGTCGATTAAGGAGGTGATCCAGCCGCAGGTTCCCCTACGGCTACCTTGTTACGACTTCACCCCAGTCATGAATCACACCGTGGTAACCGTCCTCCCGAAGGTTAGACTAGCTACTTCTGGTGCAACCCACTCCCATGGTGTGACGGGCGGTGTGTACAAGGCCCGGGAACGTATTCACCGCGACATTCTGATTCGCGATTACTAGCGATTCCGACTTCACGCAGTCGAGTTGCAGACTGCGATCCGGAC
>NZ_RCZA01000039.1 GCF_006438925.1 Pseudomonas mandelii
GTGAAGACGACATTCGCCGAAAATTCGATTCTTGCTCATAACGAGCAACTCACAAATTTTACCTTAGCCTGATCCGTTACCAGTGAAAGTAACGTCCAGTCTATCTTTCTATCACATACCCAAATTTTTAAAGAACGATCTAATCCAAAGACTAGAAATCAACATTCACCATCGTCACGATGGAATGCTCATTTCTAAGCTTTCAACAAACAGAAGCAGTAGTGGTGGAGCCAAACGGGATCGAACCGTTGACCTCCTGCGTGCAAGGCAGGCGCTCTCCCAGCTGAGCTATGGCCCCGTATTTCTACAGGTTCCCACACAAAATTGGTGGGTCTGGGCAGATTCGAACTGCCGACCTCACCCTTATCAGGGGTGCGCTCTAACCAACTGAGCTACAGACCCAATTTCGAGCTTTAAGGCCGACCTCACCCTGCTCTTTACCACAAAGCATGGGGTGCGCTCCAACCAACTAAGCTACAACCTGTTAGGGCTGCTTCTTATCGTCTTCTTCAATGAATCAAGCAATTCGTGTGGGAGCTTATGGAGCAGCTGATGTCGTCGATTAAGGAGGTGATCCAGCCGCAGGTTCCCCTACGGCTACCTTGTTACGACTTCACCCCAGTCATGAATCACACCGTGGTAACCGTCCTCCCGAAGGTTAGACTAGCTACTTCTGGTGCAACCCACTCCCATGGTGTGACGGGCGGTGTGTACAAGGCCCGGGAACGTATTCACCGCGACATTCTGATTCGCGATTACTAGCGATTCCGACTTCACGCAGTCGA
>NZ_RCZA01000004.1 GCF_006438925.1 Pseudomonas mandelii
CGGCACCACGGCTTCGCCAGCACTGACCGCCGACAGGCTGCCGTCCTGGTACAGCTTGCGCCACAGGAACAGCTGGTTGGCATTGATGCCGTTGCGCCGAGCCACCACCGAAACGCTTTGCCCTGGCTCAAGACTCTCGCGAACCATGGCCAGTTTTTGCTCTGGGCTCCAGCGGCGCCGTCGCTCCTGGCCCAAAAGCTCCCCACTCTTATCGTTGCTGTTAGTCATAAACATAACCGTTTGCCTATCCCTTATCGTAAGGGGGAAACGGTGTCCTGTCTTTCATGGGGCTCGTTCAGCCTGCATGAAAGGCAAATTCAGTCGAAACTTGCTTTCAGCGAATGGCAGCTTCTGGCCGATTTCTGCCTGTCACGCCTGACCACAACTAACATTTTGCGGTCATTCGACACGGGTCCCCTCAGTAGAGGTCAGATCATTCCCAAGGGAGTTGAAATAAAACCATTCGGAAAAATGGGTTGAGTGTCGTGCGGACCGGTAGCCAATACCATTTGAGTCCAGCTCATTTTGGGGGCCGGGAGCAGTGAGCAGCAGAATGGAATCACTCGAGCAATTGCGCTATCGCAGCATTCATGCATTAGCCCCGCCTGCCTATTTACCTGTGAGCTATTTGCTTGCTTGTATAGTTCGCCGCTGAGGAATAGATTCGTTGTGAACCTTTTTACACCAAAATTGAAATGGATATCGCCGTGACTCAATCTCGATTCCTCGCTCACAACCGCACTTCCTGACGTCAGCCACCTCTACTTCGTCGTCGAACAAACCCGGGCCGCAAAGCCTTTTGAAATAGTGCATCAATCCAGTGCGGTGACCGAATGCGCGTGATGATTCTGGATGATGACCCCTGGATAGCAGACCTTCTGAAACAGCTGGTTTTGAGCATCCATCCGCTAGCGCAAGTCGATTGCTTTGGCGACGTTGCCAGTGCCTTGCATGCCTGGCAGCAGGATGCCTACCAGATGGTCATGGCTGACTGGAATCTACCGGATGCCAGCGGAGTAAGCCTGTTGCAAACGATTCGTGCACAGGATCTGAAAATACCGCTGATTATGATCACCGGGCGTTCCGATCGAGAAAGCGTCTTGGCAGTCAAATCGCTGAGGATCAGCGCTTTTTTTACCAAGCCGTTTCAAGTGTCGCGTGTCGTTGAATGCCTCAAAGCGCTCCTTCCTGCCGATACGTTTGTGCAGGTGCCCGCTGATATTGATGAAAACCTGATCAACTATCTCAGCGGATTATCCACCCATGAACTGGACCTGCCGTTACTCGCTCAGGTGAAGGAAAATCTCCAGCGTGGATTTGGGGGAGAGCAGCTGGATATTCGCGAATTGGTCCAGGATTGGCAGCATGATCCGGCGCTGTGCGCTCATCTGATTGGGGCAGCCAACAGCGCGGCTTATCACGGAGTGGGCCAACCCTGCACCAGTTTGATCGATGCTATTAAACGATTGGGTGAGCTTACCAGTGTGAATCTGGCGTTGAGCCAAGCCCTGCGACAGGCCAATACCCAAACCAATGGGCTGCTGATGACCTGCATGCAGTCTTATCTGGATGATGCCGAGGGCCTGGCTGAGCAAGTTGTTTTCCTGGCTCGACGATGCCAGCTAGATCCGACGCCACTACAGAGTGCTGCGTTGCTGCACCGGATAGGCGAGCTTTGTGTGCTTTACCAAATCCAGAAGTGGGAGGGCCAGGGGCATAGGGTGGATGAAGAAGTGCTCACCCACGCCCTGCGTGATTTCGCCGCCCCCTTTGCCATCAAGTTGAAAGCCTCCTGGGGACTCCCTCAAACACTGCGTGAGTTGATAGGCGCGATCTATGCGTTGCCTCCCATGCAGGTACGCCGTGAACAAGTGGTCATGCGCCTTGGGGCTGCTATGAATGATAGAGAGCCTGAAGCGGACCTCGAAAGACTTCAACGATTGGCGGGCCTGGCCTGAGCGCACTCGAGGACACAGACAGGGCATCTCACCACCGAAAAGCTGGGCGAGGATTTTTTGTTATTAAAAAAGGGATTTGCGAGGCTCAAAGGAAATGCGTAACAAGTCGTTTATCTATATATCCGTCTTATTCCCTTGGCTCAAATATGCACATTTTTATCCACGGGGTTCATGGTTAACGTGATGCATACGAACTAAGTTATAGACGCTATCAACAGGGTTCGAACTTAATATTGAAGGCTTGAAGGTCTTCTGCAATGGGACAATGCGGGTGAGAAAACATAAGTTTTTTGCATTGAGCTGGGGAGTATCTATCACTCTGGTGGTGGGGTTAGGGGTAAGCATCCTGGGTGGCTGGATCCTCGAACGCATCAACGAGCAGCAGGCTCAAGACGCGATCGCCGCGGCTACCGAGGAAGCCGCAGAGTTGGTTTTAACTCGCCTCGAGCTTTACCAATACGGATTGCGTGGCGCTCGTGGAGCGGTGCTGACAGCGGGTGAACATGGCATCAGCCGCGAAGTTTTTGACCAATATCACCAAACGCGCGACCTCGCTGCCGAGTTCCCCGGCGCAAGTGCTTTGGGCTTTATCAGGCGAGTACCGGAGCGCGATGAACGCGAGTTTCTCAAATACGCTCGGGCCGATGGCAAAGCCGATTTCTCCATTCGTCAACTCTCACCCCATTCAGGCGAGCGTTACGTTATCCAGTATGTCGAACCGGCTGAGGGAAACCAGGCTGCAATTGGTTTGGACATTGCGTCGGAAACCGCACGGCGAGAGGCTGCCCAATCCTCGATACAAAGCGGTAGGGTACGGATTACCGGGCCCATCACTCTGATACAGGACACAGGGAAACCGCAGCAGTCTTTCCTGGTGTTGATGCCCATCTTTCGCGGCGGAGAGACACCGGCGACCGCTGTTGAGCGAGAGGCCGCAGCGTTTGGCTGGAGCTATGTCGTGTTGCGGACAGAGCAGGTACTGAGGGGCCTGCGCATAGAAAATGAGGCGGTGCATCTGGGGCTGAGGGATATCACCGTCCCAGGGCGAGAGAAGCTGTTTTATGAAAGCACGGACGACTCGACTAGCCATGAAACGCTAATGACCCACCAGGTGGAGCGCGAGGTATACGGGAGGCGATGGCAAGTTGAACTCAGCGCGCGCCCGTTGTTCATCCAGCGCCTGCATCAGGTTTCACCAACAGTCGTCCTGTTGATGGGTGGTTTGCTTACTCTACTTCTGGCTACGCTTGCGGGTGTCGTGAGTGTAAGCCGTCAACGCCGGCGGCAGATATTCTCCGAGCAGGCAAGGCTGGCCGCCATCGTCGAAAGCTCGGCCGATGGCATCATTGGAAAAACACTCGATGGCGTAGTTACCAACTGGAACAAGGGGGCCGAGCACCTGTTTGGCTATACGGCCGAGGAGGCAGTGGGCCAGACACTGGCCCACCTGGTTGTTCCTGAGGCGCTTGTCGCTGAGGAGGCCGGGATCCTTGTGCGTATCAGGGCGGGGGAGCGTATCTCCAGCTTTGATACCCAACGCCATTGCAAGGACGGTCGGCTGATTGATGTCTCTGCCACTGTCTCACCCATTTATGGCGAGGGTGGTCGCGTCGTTGGAGCTTCCAAGACATTAAGGGATATCTCAGCGAAAAAAGCTGCGGAAGCCCGAATTCTCGAACTCAACTCCGGCCTGGAGCAGCAGGTTGCGCAGCGAACTTCTGAGTTGCGGCATCTCAATCTGCTGTTGGGCACGGTGCTGCGCTCGGCCACCGAGGTTTCGATCATTGCGACGGATCTAGATGGCGTTATCCGTGTGTTCAACAAAGGCGCCGAGCATTTGTTGGGTTATGACGCCGATGAGTTACTGGGAATAAACACTCCAGCGCTGATCCATGTGCCCGAGGAAGTCACTGCTCGTGGCGCAGAACTGAGCGAGGAGTACGCTCAGACGATCGACGGTTTCCATGTGTTTACCCATAAACCTGAACTTGAAGGCGCAGAAACACGTGAGTGGACTTACATACGTAAGGACGGCTCGCGGTTTCCTGTCACGCTGGTGGTCACCTCCATGCGCGATGACGATGGGAAATTGAGCGGCTACCTGGGCATCGCGGTAGACATCACCGAACGGAAAGCGGCAGAAAAGGAGCTGGCTGCGAGCCTGGAGACGACGCAGAATCAACGTAGTGAACTGATGGCGGTGCACGATCAGTTAGTGATGGCTGCTGAGGTAGCCGAACTGGGCATCTGGTCATGGACGTTGGCGGACAATAACTTGCAGTGGAATGACCGCATGTTCGAGTTCTACGGTCAGCCACTGACGTTGCGCAATACTGGTCTGAGTTATAAGCACTGGTACTCTCGCATTCACCGTGAGGATGCTGTGGCGGCGGCTGCAAAGCTGAATGCCGCCGTTGAGGGGAATGGTGTGTACGACACAGTTTTCCGTGTCGTTCACCCAGGCGGCCAGATCCGCTTCATACAGGCAGGCGCGCAGGTCGAACGCAGTCCCAACGGTACGCCCCTGCGCGTGACGGGTATCAATCGGGACATCACTGCCCAGCGCGAGCTGGAATCACATCTACTGTACGCCAAGGAACAGGCCGATACCGCGAGTGCGGCAAAATCGTCGTTCCTGGCCAACATGAGCCACGAAATACGCACGCCGATGAACGCCGTGCTGGGCATGTTGCAGTTGGTGCAGAACACTGACCTGAATGGTCGTCAACTCGACTATGTGACCAAAGCGCAGACCGCTGCGAAATCACTGCTGGGGTTGCTCAATGACATCCTTGATTACTCCAAAATTGAGGCCGGCAAGCTACAGCTGGATGTGCACCCGTTCGAACTCGAACCGCTCATGCGTGATCTCTCCGTTGTGCTGGCAGGTAATCAGGGCCAGAAAGAGGTCGAGGTCATGTTCGACCTGGACTCCAATCTACCCAACGACCTGATCGGCGATAGCCTGCGGCTGCAACAGGTGCTGATCAACCTGGCGGGTAATGCCCTCAAGTTCACCATGGAAGGCCAGATCGTGGTCAGCGTCGAGCAACTGATGCGCACGGAGAACACTGTGAGCTTGCGCATCGCCGTTGCTGATACCGGTATCGGTATCAGCCCGGAGCAACTTCAACGCATTTTTGAAGGATTCACTCAGGCCGAGGCTTCAACCACCCGCCGCTTTGGCGGTACCGGTCTGGGCTTGGTGATCTGTAAGCGGTTGGTCAGCTTGATGGGCGGTGAACTTCAGGTGGAGAGCCAGCAGGGTGTGGGAAGTCGCTTCTGGTTCGATATCACGCTGGATGTAGCGCCGAATTCGCTGCTGAAATCTGACAGCTTTGGAGTCGATGCGTTCATACGGATACTGATCGTCGACGACAACGCCATGGCGGGTGAATTGCTGTTGCGAACGGTTCATGCATTGGGGTGGAAGGCCGACCACGTGAGTGGCGGCACGAAAGCAGTGGAATGGGTGAAGAACGCCCAGGCGAGAGGCGAAACCTACGACGTGGTACTGATGGACTGGCGGATGTCCGATATGGATGGGCTGAGTGCTGCGCAATTGATCCGTCAGCAGGGCAACGGCGTACCTCCTCCAATGGTTATTATGATTACCGCTTACGGCCGTGAAGTGCTGGCCGACGCAAACGAGATGGGAGACGCTCCCTTCGTGGGGTTTCTCACCAAGCCTGTCACGCCTAAGCAGTTAGCCGACGCTGTTCAGCGAGCACTCAACGGCAAGGACCTTGCGCAGTCACTCCCGTCCAAGTCAACTGTTGACAGGCCGCAGCGCCTGGCCGGGCTGCGGCTATTGGTCGTGGAAGACAACATGCTTAATCGGCAGGTTGCCGATGAGTTACTGACAGGAGAAGGTGCTCAAGTGACGTTGGCTGAAGGCGGTCTGGAAGGTGTGAGCAGGGTGATGGCTGAGAGGGTGCCCTTCGACGCGGTGTTGATGGATATCCAGATGCCGGATATTGATGGCTTGGAGGCGACCCGTCGCATTCGATCGGATCCACGTTTTGCAGCGCTGCCAATAGTGGCGATGACCGCAAATGCCTCCAATACCGACCGTGAGGCCTGTCTTGCTGCGGGGATGAATGAGCATGTCGGCAAGCCCATAGATCTGGAACAACTCGTCGCAACATTGCTTTTTCAAGCGGGCCGTGAGGATCGCCAGGCATCTCCAGCCCTGGGCCAAGCCAATACAGGAGAAGGCGTCATCGAGCCTCGTGAATCGATCATTAGCCGCTTTGGTGGTGACCTCGATTTGATCCGCAACGTGCTGCGTAACTTTGGTCCCGAGCTAGAAAAACAGCTTGTCCGGTTGCACGATCAGATCCAGCGGCAAGACGCATCGGGGGCAGCTTTCGTGCTCCATTCCATTAAAGGCAGCAGCGGCACCATGGGTGCCAAGGCGGTATCGCTACTGGCCGGCGACCTGGAGCACAAACTGAAATCCGCAGACGCTGAGTCTGTAGCGCGCATCTTTGCTGACGCAGCATGGTTTGATGAATTGAGCAGGTTACTGCAACAAAGCCTCGAGCAGATGAATGTCGACTTTGGTCAGAGCCCGAGCGCAAAGGTCTGTGTTGACTCCGAATTGATGGCGCTCACGGAATGGCGAGAATCCCTTGAGGAGATTTTGCTGTTGCTGGAAGCGGGCAACCTTCAAGCCATAGAACTGGCAGACGCATTGGCGTCAAAAACGCCACAATCCCTGCGCCCACAGTTCGACGAACTGGTTGTCATGGTGCAGTCGCTAGACTTTTCCGCTGCGATGCCGATTGGTCGTGAACTGTTGAGATCTGCCTGATGGAACAATCGATGCAAACCTGGTTACCACACCCCCATAACCGTCCAAAACTCCTCATTGTCGACGACCAACCGATTAATATCCGGGTACTCCATGAGTTGTTTCGTGAGGACTGTGATGTGTTCATGGCCACCAGCGGTGAGCAGGCGATCACGGTATGCCAGACCCAACTACCCGATCTGATTCTGCTGGACGTGGTCATGGTGGGCGTGGACGGGCATGAAGTATGCCGTCGACTCAAGGCTGACCCTGCGACCCAGGACATCCCCATCATCTTCATTACCGCACAGCAGCAGGAGTCGGATGAGGTACTAGGCCTGGAACTTGGCGCGGTGGACTTCATCAGCAAACCCATCAATCCAATCATTGTTAGAGCCCGTGTGCGAACACACCTGGCCCTGAAACTACAGAACGATCTGCTGCGCTCCATGGCGTTGATGGATGGCCTTACGGGAGTGGCCAATCGACGTAAATTCGATGAGGACATATTGGCGGATTGGCGTCAGTGCTTTCGAGAGCAAAAGCCACTGTCGCTTATCTTGGTGGATGTTGATTTTTTCAAACGCTACAACGACCAATATGGTCACCAGGCTGGAGATGGTTGCTTGAAATCTGTTGCCCAAGCGTTATCTGAAACGGTTAGACGCCCCTACGACCTGGTCGCTCGGTATGGTGGCGAAGAGTTTGCCTGCGTTCTGCCCAATACAGGTCTTTGCGGAGCGGTCGAACTTGCAGAAAAAATGCAAGAGCGTATCCGCGCGCTGGGTATCGAGCATTCTGCTTCTGATGTAGATCGTGTGGTGACTATTTCTCTAGGCGTTGCAACATTGACTCCCACTGACAACCATGAATTCCAGGCGTTGATAGAAGCAGCAGACAAGCAACTTTACGAGGCGAAAAAAACTGGCAGGGCCAGGGTCTGTTCATCCTTTAGCGATGAATATCTTTAATTCTGCTTCTGTGAATAGCTCGGTTCCAAACCCTTGTCGAAGAATGCCTTGGTCGCGTCATGTATTCCAAGGCAAGCGACTCGCAGGTGTGACAGATGCTAATCGACCAGTCTTCGGCCTTGCGAGCCAAGGTTGCTCTGAGCCCATCCAGCGCCCGGATACTGGGAGCATCAGCCATGCTGATAGAATTGGGCAGATTTCACAAAGCGCCCCTCTGGGACAGAGCATGATTAAAGAATTGACGGAAGAAGAGATGCGCCGAGCGCTGTTCGGTTACGCAGAGGTACCTACGCCGGTTAACATGCCCGGTGTGCAAGAAGTCCATCCGGCCGGCATGACCGTGCCGCCAGCAAAGGCTGCGACAAAAAAGGGGGGTTCGAAAGCCTTCACGCCGAGGCTAAGGGTCACCCTCCGGGTAGGAAATGAATTCGAAGGTGAAACTTACGAGATAATCCATGACGCCGATACGCTGAGCACCCTCCTAGCAGAGCAACAGGCTACCAAGGCTGCGAGGAAAAAGTTCAGGTATGTGGAAGTGATATCGGTCAAGTCGATGTAACAGCAATTTCACTTAGCTCGCGCCAAGACTTTGAACCGTCCTGGCAACGCACAGCTTCGCCAAAGCATATGTCGGGCCTGTCACATCGAACGGAGCTTCCAAGGACAGGCCACTGTCGACCCGAAGCGGCCTCTCGAATGTGTCTACGGATGTAGGGGCGGCTCAGTAATTGGAAGCTTGACTAGAAAGGTGGTGCCTCCACTCGAGTCAGAGCTGACATCGATTGAACCGTTATGTGCTGCCACGATCTCTGACGCGATGAACAGGCCCAAGCCCAGCCCCTCTGTCGGCCCGTGATCAATTGCAGATCGCTGAGAGAAACGACCCATAGGGTTAAATATAAACGGGAGAATGTCCTCTGGTATGGGCTCACCACTGTTATGGACGGTGAAAATAGCGCAGTCTTCTGAGGTCTCTAACTCCACCTTGATAGGGAGTTGATTATCTCCATGCTGTACAGCGTTGCTGATTATGTTCGAGAAGACTTGTTCCATTCTGGCGCCATCGAATTGCCCTTGAACTGGAGTCTTCGCGTCGAACAAGACCAGGGCCTTTGGATGAAACGCTCGGATTTCTTCGACAACACGTTCGCAAACGTGCGAGAGATCTATATCCGCCGTTTTGACAGGAATGCCTGGGCCCATTTGGCAGCGTGTTAAATCAAGTAGGTCTCCAACAATTTGGCTCGCTCGCCGCACGCTTGTATATATTTGATTGGCAACCTTGGTAGCCCGGGCTCCGGCCCCTTCTGAGCGCCTCAACATATCGGCACCCAGCAAGATCGCTCCAAGCGGGGTGCGCAGGTCGTGGCCGAGAATGCCTAAAAATACGTTGCGTGACGCCTCCACCGCGCGTGAGTAACTGGCGATGGATTCGGCGAGAGCCTGATCGATGGCCTCGTGGAATCGGGTCATGTCGTCGACATTAATCGGCGTGCCATCCTTCACTTGCCTCATCCACTGACTGACGACACTCGTTCTCAGTGCTCGATATTCCGACACCATTTGATCGATCGTGAAACCTGCCATTAACCGCGTCATTGCATGAGTTTCAGCGGCGGTTTCTTCATCATCTGAAGGGACTTGGCCTTGAGACTTGGCAGCTTGCTCTCGCTTCGTCTGCTTTGTTCGCAGGTCAGTTACAATTGCCTGCAACATCTGTTCGGCATGATCTCGCAGAGCTTCACTTTCGAGGTCCGCACCCGGCGTCTCAATGGTTCTGGCGAAATCTTCCCAGGCCTGCAGAATCGGCTCAAGGTTCTCAAGAATGAAATCGGACAGGCGCATGTCGGTGATCCTAATGGGAGGCGATGCAGAGGCCGGCAAGAAAGCGAGGCTGCGCAGATACGGTGTGAACGGGTGTTCAGCAGTGTAGGAGGTTGTTTATAGCTTTTAAAGCGCGGTCCGTATTAGGCCCGCTTTGTCGATACGCATGATCAAGGCGTCGCCAGCTTTGACACTGACCCTGATTTCTTGCGTCCATTGCCTAGAGCACCCCTCCGAAGTTCGCGCCGAGAGCGTGTGTGATCCGAACGTGAGCCCGAAATGGGCTACTTCTGCGCCGAAAAAGTCAGCGGCCGGCTTTTCGTCTATTGAAATACGGATCGCGCAATCATTTCCTGATGAGGTCGCGGCCAAGATGACGAGATGGGCATCAGATGTTTTTGTAAAACCAAAAAGCCGCTCTTGGGGAACAGTGGTGATCTCTTCCGGAACGGGTGCCGTTTTGCAGCCTGCTAATAGAGCAAGTGTTAAAAGGAAAGTGACGTACTTCATCCTATTCCTCTACGCAGTTTCTTCTGTCCAGCTGACGCTACAGCCCTAATGTCAGCGACTTCAATCTCTGCTCCACGATGCTGTCAAAATGGTCTGATAACAGTTCGCAGCGCTCTGTGGACAGGCCGTCACAGCATGTTATTCCGAGTATGAATCCCTGGGCTTTAGCGCCGCTTTTAACCGCGAGAATCATTGAGCCTGCGAGTTCGATCTCGCGGAGAATCCTCTCAGCCTGCCGCTTTATGGGCTCGGGCAAATCGTTTGTAGCTTCTCTCATGGCTTTCTCCACCAGCGCTTACGATCGAACAACAAGAGGCACCAGTTCGCTCTGAAAGCATGGACCAAAGGTTGCTCCATGAGTTTCGCTGGTTCATATCAAGAGATCTTCACCCGTCGACCAGCCATAGTACTGCTGCTTCCGACAAGAGCTCAGCTGCTGCCGCTCTTGACAGGCAGCTTCTGGCCGGTTTCTGCCCTCCATGAGGGGCTGCAACCGACCCTTTGCCGTCGGTCATGCTTCCCGGAAGCTGTCGTTCAAAGCCGAGCTAACAGGCCGCAACCTATGCCGCGCAGCGGCAGTCTTCGGTTGCGGTCCGAGTTGAGGGAAGGGTTAGACCTCAGTTGGCCGCGCATGATGATTTGGACTTTGGCTTACGCCTCCGTCGCCGACGGCCAGCCGATCCGTGCCGCACTACGAAGATTGGACTGAACGACTAAGCGATGAAACGGGGCAATGAGAAAAATATAGAGACGACCTAAGCGATTGTGGCAATGAACAACGGTCGACAGAGTCAAGTGACGTTTAGCTCCCGGCGACGACTGACCGGAACACAGAACAGAGAGCCTGAAGTCCAGGTGCTTGTCGTCTTCTCCAAGAACAACTTCAGTTGGACTTGTGCTGTAGATCTTAAAGATGCCGAGTCGGCCCGCTCCGCTCTCCGCATCCAGTGATGCGAGATGCTTAGCTGTCTTGAGGCCGAAACCGGCTACGAGCGCGTCTCGAACCGTCAAGAGGCTGCTGACCCAAGGCGTTTGGTGAGCGAAGATGAACCTCGCCAACAATTCGGGATTGGTTGACGCTCCGGTGGGAAGCTCGATCGAGTAAGCGTCGGCGAGATTCATCGATGCGTAGGCTTTAGCAATCGCCGACTCCGGAGGAAGCGACACAGATGTTGCGTGATGGTGTTCGGTTGACATGTATGCGGCCTATGGTTCGTTTCTGAGGTCTAAAATTTCAACCACATGATCTGGCATCTCCTGCGGGAGCATTTGCCTAGCACTGTAATTGGCATCTTCTTGGCTATCCGCCCGAATCGGCCTTGTGCCTTCGGACCAGGACTCGCTATCGAGCGACGACTTGAGGCGATATCTGTACTTCACGAAAAAGAACCTCAGTGCTGTCATTTTTTGGCCCGAGATGAGGGTTCGAGTACGAATCACAGGAAGCGTAGCATTGAATAGCCCCTGGCTTAGTAGACGCAACCGAACGCCCCACTGATCTCCGACTCTTGTTGGCTCGCCGGCTGCTTTTGGCCGATAGCACTCTGTCGTCAGCAGTTATTTATGGCCATCAGCCTTTCCTGTGAGCCGCGAGGTGCGAAAGAAAAGTAACCTTCGCAGGACCTCACGGCTGACCTCGGTTGTTTCAGAAACGGCGCTGAATAAGCTTCTCTAACAGCAATGAGGTCGGGGGCACAGTGCACCGGCATTCATCAGTCAGAAACGAGCGTGGCGTCATCCCGTACTTGTTGGGTGTCAGTGGCCGTCTGCCGACCCACCTTGAACCATGCGGCGTACAACGCAGGGACGAAGAAAATCGTCAGCAGTGTCGCCACGGTGAGACCGCCCATGATCGCGATCGCCATTGGCCCCCAGAACACACTGCGCGTCAGCGGGATCATTGCAAGCACGGTGGCCAGCGCCGTCAGCATCACCGGACGGGCCCGGTGAATGGCCGCGTCCAGCACAGCATTCCACGGGTCGCGCCCTTCGGCGATTTCGATCTGCACTTGATCGATCAGGATCACTGCGTTGCGCATGATCATGCCACCCAGAGCGATGATGCCCAGGATCGCAACGAAGCCCAGCGGCGACTGGAACACCAGCAGCGCCGGCACCACACCGATCAGCCCCAGCGGTGCGGTCAGCACGACCATCCACATGCGGGAGAAGTTCTGCAGTTGCAGCATGAGCAGCAGCAGGATGGTGATCAGCATCAGCGGGGCCACCGCGATCAGCGCCTTGTTGGCCTTGTCACTTTCCTCAACGGCTCCACCCGTGTCGATGCGGTAGCCCGACGGCAGCTTCGCTTCGATGTCCTTGAGCAACGGCTGGATCTCCTGAGTCACCGATACACCTTGTTCGCCATCCTTCACGTCGGCACGCACCGTGATTGCCATATCGCGGTTGCGGCGCCAAAGCACTGGCTCTTCCAGTTCAGAGCGCACCTGGGCGACTTGCGACAGCGGCACCACCGTGCCCTGGCGTGTGTAGAGGTTGATGTCTTTCAGCGTGTCGAGGCTCAGGCGCTCAGCGGGCACGGCACGGGCGACGATGTCGATCAGGTCCTCGTGCTCACGCAGCTGCGACAAGGTTGCGCCGTTCATCACAGTCTGGGTCGCCAGCGACACGTCGGCCGGCGTGAGGCCAAGCGCGCTCGCCTTGTCCTGATCAAGTTCCACCTTTAACGTGCGCACCGGGTCGTTCCAGTCGAGCTGGAGGTCGCGCACCTTCGGGTTGGACGCAATCACGTTCTCCACCTCGCGAGCGATCTGGCGCACCTTCTGGGTATCAGGCCCTACGACGCGGAACTGCACCGGGTAGCCGACAGGTGGCCCCAACTCGAGCCGGGTCACGCGCACCCACGCCTGCGGGAATTGTTGGTCAGCCGAGGCCACCAGCCGCGCACGTACCCGCTCGCGTGCTTCCAGGTCCTTGGTCATGACAACGAACTGTGCAAATCCCGGATTGGGCAGCTCGGGGTTGAGCGAGAGATAGAAACGCGGTGCGCCGGCGCCGGTGTAGGCGGTATAGAAACGCACGTCCTCGTCCTTCGCCAGGATCTCCTCCATGTGCTTGACCTGCTCGGTCGTCGCGGCGAACGAGGAGCCTTCCTTGACGCGCAGGTCAATGACCAGTTCAGGGCGCGAACTGTTGGGGAAGAATTGCTGCGGCACCAGCTTGATACAGGCCAGAGCAAGCGCCAGAGCGCCAACCGTCGCACCGATGACCACCCAGCGGTGCTCGATGGCGGCGTCTATCAGGCGGCGGAGGCTGCGGTAGAACTTGGTGTCGTGCGGATCAGCGTGCTGGTGCGTGCCCAAGTCGTTGGGCAGCATCTTGACCGCCAGGTACGGCGTGAAGATGCCGGAACAGATCCACGAGAACAGCACTGCGGCGCCGACGATCCAGAAAATGCCACCCGCGTACTCGCCGGTGGTGGACTTTGAGAGGCCGATCGGCAGGAAGCCCACGACCGTGATGAGTGCGCCGGTCAGGCGCGGCATGGCGGTGGACTGATAGGAGAAGGCGGCCGCCTTCACGCGGTCCATGCCGGTTTCCATTTTCGCCACCATCATCTCGATGGCGATGATGGCGTCATCCACCAGCAGTCCCAACGCGATGATCAGTGAGCCGAGCGAGATTCGTTCGAGGTTCCAGCCCATCGCCAGCATCACCAGCGCCACGCCGCCCAGCACCAGCGGCACCGTGGCCGCGACCACGAGGCCTGCCCGCCAGCCCAGGCTGGCCAGGCTCACCGCGATCACGATGATCAACGCCTCGGCCAGTGCGCGCCCGAAGTCCAGGATTGCATCTCTCACCGTGGTGGGCTGGTCGGCCACGAGTTCAAGTTCCACGCCATGCGGGAGCTCCGACTGGATCTTGGCGACGGCCGTGTCCATCGCCTTGCCAAGGTCCACGATGTTGCCGTCGCTGGTCATCGTGATGCCGAGCATCAGCACGGGCTCGCCGTTGTGGCGGACCGTGTAGGTGGGCGGATCTTCGAAACCACGTGTAACGGTCGCAATGTCGCCGAGTTTGATCTGCCGGTCGCCCGCGGCGATGGGCACGTTGCGGATAGCCGCTTCGCTGGCGAACTGGCCGCTCACGCGCACCATGACGCGGTCGCCGCGGGTGTCGATCTGGCCCGCGGGCACCATGGCGTTTTGGCTCTTGAGGCTTTCGGCAATGGCCAGTGGTGTGATGCCCAGCGCGGCCAGGCGCTCGTGCGAGAACTCGACGTAGACACGCTCGGCCTGCTTGCCGATGAGATCGATCTTCTTGACCATCGGCACCTTCAGCATCTGGCGCTTGATGTCCTCGGCCGCGTGCGAGAGGTCGGCGTGACCGACGCCGTCGCCCTTGATGGCGTACATCAGGCCATACACGTCGCCGTACTCGTCGTTCAGGATCGGGCCGATCACGCCGTCAGGCATCTCGAGGCTCAGGTCGTTGAGTTTCTTGCGCGCCTGGTACCAGGCTTCGCGCTGGTCAGCCTTGGAAGTGCCGCCGCGCACGGTGAGCGTCATGCCTGCATAGCCTTGCCGCGCGTAGGTGACCACCTTCTCGAAGTTGTCGATCTGCTCGAATTTCTTCTCCATGCGGTTGAGGACCTGGTCCTGCAACTGCTGGGCAGTGGCGCCCGGCCAGATGACCATGGCGGTCATGGAAGGCACGGAAAAGTTCGGATCCTCGAGCTGGCCGAGCCGGGTGAAGCTGAAGGCGCCAGCCACCGCGACAATGAGGAGCATGAACAGAACGATGGCGCGATGGCGCAGCGCCCAGTCGGTGAGGTTGAAGTTGTTCATCGGGCGGCCTGCTGCGTGATATTGGCGTCAACGATCGCCGCACCGGGGAGCGCGACCTTCAGTCCGGACGTCATCTTCTGGACGCCGGCGGTGACGACCAATACGCCAGCCTGCGGCCCGGAGACGAGCACCTCGTCGTTGCGATAGCCCCACACCGCCACAGGCTCCAGATCGACGATACCTACCGGATCCTTGCCCGTGGGCGTGACCACCCACAGCGCCGGCTGACCGCCGCTCTGCGTCAATGCGGTGGCTGGCACTGCCGCCACAGAGACACTTGTCATGACTCGCTCGGCCATCACCGTGGCGGTGGCGCCCAGCGGCAATGCCTGGATTGGCTTGAGCCGCGCGCGATAGGTGCGCGTCTGCGCTGCAGCCTGCGGCGATAGCTCGCGCAGCGTGACATCGAAGACCTCGCTCGGCGCACTGGCCAGCGACGCCTTGAAACGCGCGTCCTTGAAGACGGCCAGTTGATCCTCGGGCACGTCGATGACGATCTCGGATTCATCCGGATTCGCGATCGAGACAACCGGTTGACCCTCGGGCACGACCTGCCCGGCCTCAAAGCGCACAGCCGTGACGACGCCGCTACGCGAGGCGCGCAACACGGTGTACTTGAGACGGTTGCGTGCGAGTTCGAGCTTTCGCGCCTCGGCCTCGGCGGTCGCATGCGCGGTTTGGGCATTGGTATGCGCGCGCTCGGCGTCGGCCGCACTGACCGAGCCGTCAGCCTTCAGCGCGGTCAGGCGCTGGCGGTCCGAGTCGGCTTGGCGCGTCTGCTCGACGGCAACCGACCACTGTTGTCGCGATGCTTCCTCAGCGAGGCGGTAGTCACTGTCATCCAGCACAGCCAGGATGTCGCCTTCACGCACAAACTGGCCTACATCGACCTTGCGCTGGGCTACCTTGCCGCCCACGCGGAAGGCCTGCTCGACTTCATGACGCGACTGTACGGTGCCCACATAGCGACTGATGTCGCGGGCATTGTCGTAGCTGATTGCAGCGGTGCGCACCGGTCGTGGTGCCTGCACGGTGGGCTGGTCGGGGCTACACGCGGACAGCATGACGGCAACGGCCAAGGCGCCGGCCGCAGTAAGGGAATTCTTCAAGACGGTTCCTCTTTGGAAAACGAGAGATTCTTAGGAAAGTGGTGGCCGGTCGGCTTTGGCGGATGCGGTTGGGTTGGAGGGTTGTTCGAACACCTGCCAGCCCCCGCCCAGTGCCTTGTAGAGCTGCACGCTATCGAGCAGCAGGCGAGTGTTGCTTTCGTTGGAATTCAGGCGTGCCGCCAGGCGCGCCCGCTGCGAATCCAGCAGAGGCAACAGGTCAATCTGCCCGCGGTTATAGAGCGACTGAGCGCGACTTTGAGCCAACTCTGCGGAAGCGGCGGCCAATTGCAGCGACCCCGAGCGGCGGCGTTCCTGCGCAAGCGTGACAAGGGCGTTTTCCACATCCTCGAGCGCCCGTACGATCCCGTCCTCGGCGCGTAGCAGCGCCTCTTGTTGAGCACTTTCGGCCGCTTCGTTGATCGCTTGCGTGCGCCCGGCATTGAAGAGCGGCATAGCCAGCAGGCCTGCGACGTTGGTGAAGCGCGCAGCGCCGAGGTCGGCACCGTTCAGGTTGAGACCCTGGCGGCCGAAGGACGCGCCTAGGAAGAGTTGCGGGAACCACTCAGCTTTCGCTTGCTGGCGACGTGCATTGGCGGCGTCGAGCTGTGCCATCAGCGCCAGTACGTCAGGTCGGCGTTGCAGCAACTCGGCGGGCTGCCCGGGCTTGGCCTCAGGTACGTCGACCAAGTCTCCGCTCGAAGGCTGGATGTTTGTGGTGTTGAAAGACTGGTCGGCGATCAGCACCGCGATACGGTGACGTGACACTGCCGCTTGGGTTTCCAGCGGCGGAATTTGCGCCCGCGCCGACAAGGCGTCAGTCTGCGCGCGCTCGACGTCGAAGGCGGATGCCAGTCCCACCTGTTGGCGCGCGGTGACCAAACGCAGCGTCTCGTCCTGCATTGCCGAGATAGCGCGCAGCGTTGCGACCTGGCGCTGTGCACCGACCAGTGTGAAATAGTTGCTGACGACATCGCTCATCACCAGCAGACGTACTCCCCGCATGCTGTGTTCCGCGGCTAGCGCATCGGCGTCAGCCGCCGCCGCGCCGGCTCGCAGGCGGCCACTCAGGTCGAGTTCCCACGAGACGTCCAGACCCACGCTGGAGGTCTTGGTATCCGGATAGCCCTGTTTTATGGCCGAGTTGAAGCCGCTGCTGCGGTCGCTGCCGGAGACGGATGCACCGACGCTAGGAAGCAGCCAGGACTGGCTGACCGTTTCTCCGGCTCGCGCGGCACGCAGCCGCTCGGCGGCAATCTTGACGTCGCGGTTCTCACGCGCGGCTCGGCGCACCAGATCCGTCAGCAATGGGTCGTGGTAGACCTCCCACCAAGCCGCCTCGGGCTCCATCTCAGAGGCCGTACTCGCGGCGAAGTGGCTCGGTACGTCGACCGATGGCTTGGCGACAGGTGTGGAACAGCCGGAAAGGGCGAGGGACATCGAAGTGACAAGGGCTGCCGCAATGGCGAACCCAGTCGGGCACTTGGTCCGTTGCAAGGCTATCCCACCGGTATGGCGGGGCAGCGGATGGGGGGTGGAAAGTTGCGGCATTAGAAATGGACTCGTGTAGTTCGAGGTGGCGTCAGCGTAGGGGGACTGTGTGCGCAAAGTCGTCAGCGAACCGTCACCGTTCAGTCGCCATGCGCTCTGTATGTCGATGCTGGAAAGGATCATTCGCTGTCGCTGTCTATTGCTTGCTCACCGGCTGCCGACGCCAGATCCGCGCCAATCGACTCCAGCAACTCTTCGGCGGAGGAGAACTCGCGCTGACGCCCGGTGACCAGGTTCTCGAGCCGGCCCTTCAGGGCGTCCGGCTCGGCATCACTGCGCAACTTGACGACGTATGAACGGCGGCTCGGGTATTTGGATTCAGGGTTAAGGCTCATCGCAGACCTGGGGATCAAGAAGGTTCGATGCCAGCGTAAGTCGCCCCCGGGGCTGAGTCGTAAGCGAAAGGTCAGACTTCGGTCGGATTACCTCAGCCCCCCCATAGCCGACATTCGTGAGAGAGCCTGGCCAGTGATCCCGCAGATTCTTTCAAGTGGTCGCCGATAACTCTCAAGGAGGTCAATATTTGATGATCGATGCTTCTGCTAAGCTCGTGTCCATCCCGTTTCAATGAGATGACCGAATGGCATTCGTCGACAAGTTCGTTGCTGAGATACTGGCGCTTCAGGTTGCCCTGTATCACGCCCATGCTCGGTTGGAGGCACGGACTGATAGCGAAGCTCTGCACGATCTTAGGATCGCCGTGAGGCGTATCAGGAGTTTGCTCCGACCGATGCGCTCCATGAGCCAGGTGGCGGCTCTGAACATCGCGGCAGCTGAGGTGGGAAGGATAACCACACCCGCTCGGGATCTGGAGGTAATGATTCAGGAACTGGAGGGCAGGGGCTTTCCTGTCCAAGTTCGGCTCAGAAAAGCGCGCTTGGCTTCTCACTACTCCAAGATTCTAAAAAGCTCACACCTCAACAACTTGTTCATTCAATTGGATGAATGGCCTTCCATTTTTCGATCAGTGGAAGTCAACGGCGGTTTAAAGCACATCCAACCTCAAATTGAAAAAGCACTGAAAAAGCAGATTGACCGGCTGCATGCTGCCGTGGATGACGCTGAATTTGATCGGCACGAATTGAGAATCCTGGTCAAGCGCACGCGCTACCTCACGGAAGCGTTTCCCAAGCTTTCACCGCTCTCGCGTAAAGCGGCGAGTGCGCTCAAGGCACTGCAATCGGCTTTGGGTTCATGGCATGACCATTATCAGTGGTGCCAAAAGGCGCTGAACGAATCCGACTTGCGCCCGCTGGAAAAGATATGGCAGAGCTGCGCAGCGACCGCTCTTGAAAAAGCCGAGACCCAATTGGTCGGGTTGGCAAAACTGCTGCCAAAATAATCAGGCAAAAAAAAGCCGCCTAAAGTGGCAGCGGAAGAACGAGCACGCGTTGTATAGCCTGAGTATTGCTGTCGAAGGTTACAGCGCGATGACACATTTTTTGCGTCCTTTGAAGATCACATCCTCAAGACCCGCGATCCTGGTGTCTGCTTATTCGTAAAGGGTAGAGGGTGTCATCTTAGCGTCATCGACCCCATGGCAAGATCCTCGCAAACCGCCTAGTGCGCTCAACTTGCAAGGAATCCCCCCATGAAAGGAGACGCCTCTCTATTTGCAGCCATTGACCTTGGTTCTAATGCGTTTCGCATGATGATCGGCCAGTCAGTCAGACGGCGTCAGGGGTTCGTGATCCAGGAAGTGAAAACCTTGCGTGAACCTGTCCGTTTGGCGGAAGGGTCTCAAGGCGGGGCACTGGACGAGTTGGCGTTGGATCGGGGATGGCAAGCGCTCGCACGATTTGGCAAAAAGTTACGCGGCTTTGAGGCCGGACGTGTGCGGGCGGTAGCGACCAGTGCAGTGCGCGAAGCCGACAATGCCCAACTGTTTTTGGCCAGCGCGGAGCAGCACCTGGGTTTCCGGATTGACGTCATCTCTGGGCATGAAGAGGCCCGACTGGTGTACGCCGGTGTTGCTCATACGGTGCCGGGTACACAGAGCAGGCGACTGGTCTTGGATATCGGTGGCGGCTCCACTGAACTGATTCTGGGGCAGGGCGCTCAGCCCTTGTTGACCGAAAGTATTGCGATTGGCAGCGGCACCTTCGGCGCGCGTTACTTTCAGGGTGGCTGTATTACGGCTCAGGCACTCCTGGAGGCTGAGCGTGTAGCCACATTGCAGTTTGAAAAGGTGGCGCGTCGTTATCGCACGCTGGGTTGGCAGCAGGTGATAGGTTCTTCAGGCACCGCACGGATGCTGGCCAAAGTTCTCAAGGCCAACGGGTTGAACGACTATGGCGAAAGCGGCATCACCTACAGCGGACTGTTGCGCTTGTCGTTGCGCCTGCTTGAAGTGGGACATGTCAAACAGCTTCGGCTGACGGGCTTGCAAAGCCATCGCCAGAGCATCTTGCCTGGAGGTCTTGTTCTCATGCTGGCGGCATTCAAGGTGTTTGGTGTCTCGCATATGACGCCTTCCGAGCCTGGTTTGAGGTTCGGCGTTCTTCATGGTCTGATGTGTAATCACTGATCAACCCATAGCAACCTTGCGGAGCAGAGACCTTTACGTTGAATCGTTACAGCTTTTACAGTGCTTGAAGCTATAAAAATCAGGGAAAGACATGATGTCCACCTATGCTAATTTTTCGGACATTTCATGAGACGTGTAGTTTTCAATCAAAAAGGGGGCGTCGGGAAATCCAGTATCGCGTGTAACCTCGCGGCCATCAGTGCCTATGAGGGCTATCGCACCTTGCTGATTGATCTGGATGCCCAAGCCAATGCTACTCACTATTTGACCGGGCTCAGCGGCGAAGATATTCCCCTGGGGATCGCCGACTTCTTCAAACAGACACTGTTCCCAGGCCCGGCCTCAAAGAAGGCCCAAGCCCATATCCATGAAACCCGCTTCGACAACTTGCATTTGATCGCCGCCTCGTCGGAGCTGAGTGATCTGCAATCCAAGCTCGAGACACGCTACAAAATTCAGAAACTCAGTAAGCTGCTGGACAGGCTCGATGAAGACTATGAGCGGATCTATATGGACACTCCGCCCGGTCTGAATTTTTACAGCGTCTCGGCGCTGATTGCCGCTGACCGCTGTTTGATCCCTTTCGATTGCGATAGCTTTTCTCGCCAAGCGATTTACGGTGTGCTGCGAGAAATCGAGGAGATCAAAAGTGATCATAACGAGAGGCTGGAGGTTGAGGGCATCGTTGTTAACCAATTCCAGGCTCGCAACGCACTGCCGCAACGACTGCTCGACGAGCTGATTGCCGAGAAAATGCCGGTGTTGTCTGCGTATCTGATGAGTTCGGTGAAGATGCGTGAGTCACACCAGGCCAGCAAGCCACTGATCTATCTGGAACCGCAACACAAGCTGACCCGGCAATTCGTGGAGCTGTTCAACTTGCTTGAAGCCAGGCCTGAATGGGGCGGCTACCCGTCGACTAAGATTACTGGTTCAACAGTTTGAAATAGGGGAAGACCGTTATGGCTGACAAATGTCGAGTGCTGTTCGTTTGCGCAAAAAATGACGTTCGTTCGCTCATGGCAGAAGCACTGCTGCGACACACTGACTCGGTACACTTCGAGCCCTACAGTGCTGGCCTCGAGGCCAGTGAAATCGACCCACGCACCTTGGAATCTCTCGATCATATTGGCGTCGACCGCACGGGGTTGCGCAGTAAAGCCATCGGTGAGTTTGAGGGGCAGCCGTTCAACTATGTCATCACGCTGTGTGATAAATCGTCCGAAGAGGCCTCTCGGATGCCATCTTCCGGCGAGGTGATCGTGTGGAGTTTTGAAGACCCGACGACCAGCGAGAAACATGAGCCTTTTCGTCATGCCCTCCAGGAGATTCACGACCGCATCAAAATGTTCGTCACCGTGAAGACCAGACAGGAAAGTCATCGATCCGAGTAAAGGCTCCGGAGCGAACGATTAACCACATAGAGGTTCTCGCCATACTACGACTGCGCAGATCAACATTTGTCTTGAATGCATAGTGTGAGTCTGCACAATCTGATCGAATATTCAGTCGCCGGCCTGGTTCGCCCGAATTCGCAGATGCGCCCGAATGGGTGCATCTGGCCATTATCTGCCGATCATGGCTACAAAGTATGCTCAGCGCGATGGCTTCGGACTCGCCTTGCCGCTTAAAGAACACTTTGCAGCCTCAATCAACCAGTGCGCACGTTTTACCAATTCAGTTCCATGCGTTTCGGGCAACTGGTCAATCAGCATCACCAATGCCCGGTGATCTTCAGTTGTAGCGTCGTGATGCTCACTCAGCTCGACCATTGCGAGCAGCTCCAGCCACGATGCTTCCTGGGCGCGTGCCTCCTCAATCGCACGCCGCACCGCCGCGTTGCTGGCATCCGACCGACCCTGAGCTCGCGCGATCGCGGCCTCCAGCAGCAACAGCTGCGGCAGGTATACGCGTTCTCCCAGTTCCTCTCCCACCCGGAGGGCTTCCTGCAATTCTACGTGCGCTGCGTCGCAATCGCCTGCCAGTAGCAGCGCCTCGGCGGCGTAGCCGAGTACTTCGCTGGCTCCGGAGCGCATACCGAGTCGGGTGTGTTCCTCGTAGGCTTCACGGATGTGCCGATAGCCGTCGTGGGGGGCGCCGTTGCGCGCGTCGGCCCAGCCGCGCCACCAGCGGCAAGCTGTGCGCCCGAGCGCGAGCGAATATTCATCGACGAGCTTCTGCATATCGTCAGCCAACGCTGCCACCCGCACAGGGTTTCCCAGTCGTACCTCGATCAAAACCTCCTGCCAGGTCGCGACCAGCCATGTCATAGGTTGTCGAAGCGTATGCGCGCGGGTTCGTGCCCGCTGCATATGGGTTCGGCCTTGCTCAATCAGGCCAGACCGCACCAGCTCGATGGCCAGCATACCGTGCAGCATGACCTGGGGATCTGCCGCAAAGATCTCGTTTGTCCCTATGCCCAGCGGCTCGGCGATCGCGAGGGCCTGCTCTAACCAGCTGCGTGTAATTTTCGTGCGGCCCTGGAGGTGATGCACCTCGCCCTGAACGATGCACGCCGCCAGCATGAGCTTTTGATCGTTTGCGTTTAGGGAGAGAGCTTCAGCACGCTCTGCCACTTCCAAAGCCTGCGAGTAGTCGCCGCGCAGACCGAGTAGATAGCCGAATCCGTGCAGAAGGCGACCGCGCATAGGGTGCTCGGGTACCTCCGCGAGCAGCGTGTACGCCCGTTCGAAAGCGCTCTTGGCTTCGCTGCCGACACCGAACATGTGGAAGGCCGAAACCCCCTGCAACGTGGCCAAGGTAATTTCGAGCGTATCGCGCTCCGTCCCTTCGGGTGTCTGCATAAGCAGGATTAGGGCACGCTCAGTGAGACCGATGCACAAGTCCGGACTGAAGTGCAGTAGCGCGGCTTCTGCGGCCTCGGCGTAGTAGCGCAGTGCGATCATCGGCAGCCGAGCACGGTCGAAGTGCATCGCGAGTTCTGAAGCAGCAACCGGCACACCGGCCGAGCGCTCACGTTCGAGGGCAGTGCCAACCTGGCCATGGAAATCGATGCGCAACGAACGCGGCGTGCGGTCATACAGCACCTGGCGAAAAAGGGCGTGTCGGAACGAGTAAGGAGGCTCTACCGCCTCGTCAACATCGGGAACCCGCGGTTGTGTGAGCCATACCTGCTCACGCATCAGTTCTTCACAGTCGCCAATCACCGAAGAGAGATTGCGCTCGAGGGCCAGCGAAACTGTCTCGATCCGGAAGTCGGTCCCGCACACCGCAGCTGCGGAGAGGAGTGTTCGTTGCTCGGGAGCCAGCTTGGCAATGTAGTGATCGATGATGGCCGCAAGGTTGTCGGGAACCGCCAGATCCGCCAGCCGAGCTTCGACGGTGGTTTCGTCTTCTTTCGCATCCATCACTTCAGTGATGACTGAGGAAACGAACAAGGGCACGCCGTCGGTCCGTTCGTGCAGGGCGCGCACGAAGGCTTCGTCGCGTGCTAGTGAGGCTGAACGCAGCGCCACATAGTCGGCGACCTCGGTTTCGGAAAAAGGGTCGAGCACCACTTCCTCGCACAAGCGTTGCAGACGCAGTTCGTGACGCAATGAGTTGAGCGGATGGTCGAGCGCCACCACTTCGGCAAGGCGGAAGCTTGACAGCCACATGAGCCGTGCGGGGCTACGCCGTCGCGCTATGTAGTTAATCAGCTGAACCGTCGCCCGGTCGCTCCAGTGCAGGTCTTCGGTCATCAGCAATAGCGGACGCAGCTTTGTGTAGCGGTCCAACAGTTCACCGAATTCCCTCAGCATGCGTTCCGGGCCGACGCCGGCCAGCTCGCGCCGCAATGCGTCACGTTCCTCCGTGCTACTCAACCACGGCAATTGCAGCAGCCAGGTTGGTGCCACATCGCGCAACAACGCCGGCAGGGTCGGGTCGCTGCGGCACAAATCGGCCAATGCCTCCAGCACCGGCAGGTAGGGTTCGCCGGTGCCGAAGTGCTCCATGCAATGGCCGCGTGCGCAAGCGATGTCGCCAAGGCCGGCGCGGAAATGTTCGATCAACGTGGTCTTGCCGATCCCCGGTTCTCCAGCAAGCCAGACAACGGCCCGCTGACCGCTACCGGCCCGCTCCCACGCCCGTTGCAGTCTGGAGACCTCGTCAGTGCGACCGATGAATGACGACTGAGGTGTGTCGGTCGCCGTAAGCGCCATGGGTGTAGGCGGCCTCGAAGCAGCAGGGGGCGAGACGGCGATGAAGCGATAGCCGCGTCGCGACACCGTCTCGATAAAACGAGGGTGCTTGGGGTCATCGCCCAACACCTTACGCAGATCGCTGATGGCCGTCTTCAGGACCGAATCGCTGACAAACCGATGCCCCCACACGGCATCCAGCAAGGCGTCTTTGGATACCAACGACCCCGGCTGGCGTGCGAGCACGCATAACAACAGAAAAGGGGTCGGCGCCAACGCCACAGCTTGCCCATCACGCAACAAGCAAGCGTTGGCCTCGTCGAGTTCGAACTCGCCAAAGTCAAGCAGGACGGGGGTCGGATGGGGCTGCGGACGCGCCACGGTTGATTCCTAAAGACTTAAAACATGGTGGTGCGCTGAAGATTCGCACGTGATTCAGCGTTGAAAAAAACAATGTTCCTGCCGTTCTGGTCCTGTCGACACGTCTTCTTGCACCGACTGTTCTCCAACCTCGGCTGGGGCCCTGGCAGCCACGCACTTCAGTCCTGGGCCATTGCTCCCATGACAACGCTGATCGGCTCTGAAGCCAAGCGTCGTCGGTCGGAAACTGGCACGCGCGCAACTTCACGCCACGAGCCTTCTTCGCCTTAACGCGGCCACTTACGCCTGTATCTCTGCTCGTCCGGTCGGTCACATCACGGCTTTTCAATGATCTCAAAAAATAATGACAAAAACATCAATATTGAAATATCTCTCAATTTTGCATACCTTGTTTCTGCCTAACGATGAGACCTGCGCGCCTCACGACTTCAATCACAACAAGGGCTCGAAATGAACAACAACAAAAAAGATTCCGAATTGCTTCCCTCCGCCGTCGATGTGCTGGTCGTCGGTAACGGTCCGGTAGGTGCGACAATCGCGGCGCTGCTCGGCCGCTACGGGGTTACGACCCTGGTGCTGGATAAGCTCCATGAAATCGTACTGATGCCTCGTGCCATCGCTCTGGACAACGAGGCCCTGCGCATCCTGCAACTCGCCGGATTGTCGGAGGACGCTTTCGAGAAGATCGTTATCCCGGAAGTGAAGATGCACTCTCCGGTCCTCGGGCAATTCGGTCGAGCCAATACCGAGGGATGTATCGACGGCCACCCCAAGCTTGTGACGTTCTATCAACCCGATCTCGAACGAGCGATGCGTGGCCAGGTTTCCCGACTGAAATCAGTGACCAGCCTGGGTGGTTTCGAGCTGGAGAGTCTGGTTGAGGAAGCTGATTGCGTGGTCGCCACCGTACGGGATCAAAATGGGCACTCGCATTCTGTTCGTTCCCAATACCTGATCGGTGCGGACGGCGCTAGTTCCAGGGTCAGGGCGCTGATCGGTCAGGAGTTCGAAGGACAAACCTATGCAGAGGATTGGCTGATTGTCGATGCCAAGAACCGGCATCAGTCAGCCATTGATCACATTGAGTTTATCTGTGATCCGCGGCGCCCGACGCCGCACATGCCCGCCCCCGGTGGAAGGGAGCGCTGGGAATTCATGCTGCAACCCGGCGAATCCAGGGAGGAGCTGGAAAGCCCGGAAAGCATCGCTCGGCTCATTGCGCCATGGGTCAATCCGTTGGAGTTGGAAATCGAACGCAAGGCGGTGTATCGATTCCACGCGCGTTGCTGCAACCGATTCAGCAAGGGACGTACTTTCCTCGTTGGCGACGCTGCACACATCACCCCTCCCTTCGTCGGACAAGGTCTCGTAGCGGGCCTTCGTGATGGCGCCAACCTGGCCTGGAAGCTGGCTTGGGTCCTTCGTGGCCACGCCGCGCCTGCGATACTCGATACCTACGATCTAGAGCGCCGCCCACATGCTCAGGCGATGATCAATCTGGCGAAACTCATGGGCCGCCTGGTGATGCCAAAGAACAAGATCGCGGCTTTCTTCATCCACGGCCTGATGCGCATGCTGGCGTTGACTCCCGCTACCAGAAGGTACTTCGAGCAGTTGGACATCAAGCCGAAGAACACTTTCATGCACGGCCTGTTCGTGCAGCATCGCCGGGGTGACAAGCTGGTACGTGGCAGCCTGTTTCCCCAAGCTTGGATTCGCACCCTGCAAAAGCAGATCAAGCTGAGCGACGATGCACTGGGAGACAACCTGACCTTGGTTGGATTCGGTGTTGACCCGTTGTCCCTGCTCACCACTGATCAGATCGTTGCCTGGGAAAAGATGGGCGGTCACTTCTTAGAGGTCAGACCTCGCGGCCAACGCTCCGGCGGCAGCTGTGACTTCATCGAAGACATGAACCATGAGATCTTGCCACTGGCTGCTAAAGGAACACTCGTCGCCGTTCGTCCTGACCGTATCATCATGCACCACGCCCCTGGCACAGAGGCTAGCAAGCTCCTTCGAGACTGTCGGGGTCTGCTGATGAGTGATGGCGCCACTCCTGACGGCGTTTCCATTACTATCAACGAGCCGATTAGATTAAGAGCTTGATCATGAATTTCCCCACACCTCCTTTAGATGCTGCTGTGCCAGAACCTCTCACCAGGGGGCACAAGAAGCGCGAGCGCACCCGTCGCGGTCTGGTCGACGCGGCATTGCGACTTGTCGCTCGTAAGGAGGTGGGGGATATCGGATTGTTCGAAGTCGCCGCCGAGGCGGCGGTATCCAACGGCACCATCTACAACTATTTCCGAACGCGTGACGAAGTACTCGAAGCGGTGGGCATCGCCATGGCCGCGGAGTTTTCTGACGCCATTTCTGTCCTGAACGCGGACGTGCAGTGCGGAGCACAGCGGCTTTCGATTGGCGTACGCATGTTTGTGTGTCGGGCTGCGGCTGACCACCAATGGGCGAATGCCCTATTGCGCATCATCCATTTCGACCAGGCCATGCGCTCGCGCTTGGCTACTCATGTAATGGGTGATCTGCGTGAGGGGTTGCGTGCAGGAACTTTGGCTTATGAGGACGAGGGGGTCGCCCTGGATTTGGTCTTGTCGTGCACAACCGGAGCGATGCGCTCAGTTATCGAGGGACGTGCAGTGGTGGAGCACGATGTGCGGGTCGCCGAAATGATTCTCCAAGCTCTAGGCGTAACGCCTGCCAGAGCCAGGAAAATCGCCGGCAAGCCTCTACCGGCCTGAACTGAAGTCATCCTTGATTTGTCAGGCTTGATCGATCCATCGCCGATAGCTCTTCGCCTGGCGACGAACCTTCAACTGATTTCCGATCAATGCCATGAGTGGCGACGTCCCGGGGTTTGTCCTTTTTCCTTGGCTCAGCAAACCGAGCTGCTTCTTGACCACCGATGCCACTGCAAGCGACGCCAGCGCTTTGTTCTTCCAGCGGACGACGATGGGCTCCACTTTGATGTCCCGACCTGCCATCCACTGTTTCGGCAGAGCTGGCTCGATTGCTAAAGCAGTGGCAAGTCCGACCATCGACACCGAGCCGCTCACCACTCGCTCCGCGACCTCCTTTCTACGCACGCCGCCGGTGACCATCAGCGGCATGCGTGCTATTTCTCCTATTTTTTCTGCGAACTCGAGAAAGTAGGCTTCTCGAGCCAGGCTGCTGCCATCGCGGGTCTGTCCCTGCATGGCTGGGCTTTCATAGCTGCCACCCGACAATTCGACCAGGTCGACCGCCTTGGCGTTAAGCATTTCCACTACGCGAGCCGCATCCGCGGCATCGAACCCGCCACGCTGAAAGTCCGCGGAGTTGAGCTTTACAGCGACGCAAAAGATCGGTGCCACTCGCTGACGTATTGCGTCGATGGTTTGCAGGAGAATTTGCGCACGATTTTCCAGGCTGCCGCCCCAGCGGTCGTCACGCCGATTGGTCAAGGGCGACAGGAATTGGCTGAACAGATAGCCATGCGCCGCATGAATCTCCACACCCGTAAATCCGGCGCGCTCAGCCAGCACCGCCGCGTGGGTATAGCGCTCAATCAGTTCCTCGATCTCCTGCTCATCCAAAGCTCTGGGCGGCACAAAAGCTTTTGAAAGTCCGGGGATATCGACCGCAATGGCGGAGGGGCCTCTTGCCGGCTGTCCCATTGAAGCCAGTAGCTGACGTCCGGGATGATTAATCTGCATCCAGGCTTGGGCCCCGCGACTGCGGCAAGCTTCGGCCCATAACCGGAAATTGCGCAGATTCCGATCATCCTCAAGCACTACGCCAGCGGGTCCGGTCAAGGCGTGACGGTCGACCATGACGTTGCCAGTGATGATCAGACCGGCACCACCCTCCGCCCAACGCTGGTAGAGCTTAACCAGCGCTTCGCCAGGAGCGTGTTCGTCATTGGCAAGGTTCTCCTCCATGGCAGCCTTGGCGATTCGGTTCGGAATCACCGTACCGTTGGGTAATCGAAGCGGTTTGAAGAGATTTGAGCCGGTCATGTTGTGTCCTGGTTTTCATCGATGGGCAGAGCCAGGTGCTTGCCGAGAAGACGAACCTGAGTCATGACATAATTGAACACTCGTGTTCAATTATGTCAATGTGCAGGGCTGTTATTGATCCGGCGACATCGATTATGGCATCCAAATTATTAGGTTGTGCGCCGGTTTTTCAGACAAAAAATCCAACATGCTTAAAAATATGGTTGACGCAGAATGAACACGAGTGTTCAATCGCTCCATAAGGTAATCCTGGAGAGAGAACCGTGGAATCCCTGAATCCAACACAGCGCCGCATCCATCAAGCTGCCTTTCGCCTGTTTGCCGAGAGAGGCACCTCACAAGTGAACATCCTGGACCTCGCGCAAGAGGCAGGCGTGGCGCGCGGAACGGTCTATAGCAACATCGACAGCATGGAAAGCCTGTTCGAGGCGGTCGCCAGCCATCTCGCGAGGGAGATGCATGAGCGCGTCAACAAGAGCTTCAATTCCCTCTCGGATCCCGCTCATCGCTTGGCCAATGGCATTCGATTCTTCATTCGCCGAGCGCACGAAGACTCCCAGTGGGGCGCGTTCATCCATAAATTCGCCATGAGCAATTCGGCGTTGCGCGAAATGTTCAGCAGCCAAGCGACCCAGGATCTTCTGAGCGGGCTTACCACTGGGCGCTACACGTTTGCGCAGGAGCAATTGCTCTCGGTACTGACGTTGATATCGAGCAGCGTGCTTGGCTCGATTTTCCTGGTACTGGAGGGGCACCGAACTTGGCGCGAGTCGGGCTCTGATACCGCCGAACTGGTACTGCGGGCATTGGGTGTGCCGTCAGAGGAGGCTCGTGCGTTGGCGACCCAAGAGTTGCCGGCACTTCCATCTCTCGACTGAGCTCGTAATTGATTTGACTGAATAAACCCCTGAGTTTTCAGGGGTTCGGGACAGCTTTGCCCTAAAAACCCGGAAAACAAGAACAATGAACAACAAAAACGAATTGCACCGGTTGGCGACACCACACCCCGCGCGGCATCCGCAGCCGACGGTAAAGGCCCAGGATCTGACTCACCTGATTTTCCAACGGCCGGACTTGAATGAGGCGGCGCGTTTCCTGACTGACTTCGGTCTGACGGTAAATCGGCAGGAGGCCGATACGCTCTATATGCGGGCCACCGACGCCACTGCATATTGTTACCGTGTCCAACGGGCCGAACATGCACGTTTTATCGGGTTCGGACTTGCCGTGCAGTCCCAGGAAGATCTGGAAAAGCTCACTCGAATCCCGGGTGCCTCATCGGTCGAGAAATCGGAACATCCTGGTAAAGGGTATTACGTCAGACTGACGGATCCTTCCGGTTTCATTGTGGAAGCCGTCTGCGACCAGACACCAGGCAAGGCGCTGGCACATAGAGCTCCTCTCAACTGGAATCTGGCGCACGAGCAACCCCGAATCAACGCCACGCAGCGCCCGCCGATTGCTCCCCCTGAGGTCCTCAAGCTTGGCCACATCGTCATTGAAGTGGCTGACTATCAGGCGACCTGTGCCTGGTACACCCAGCATTTCGGGTTTATTCCCAGCGATGTGCAGGTACTCCCCGACGGCACCCCCATCGTCGCTTTCATGCGCCTTGATCTCGGTGACAGGCCGGCAGATCACCATACGCTCGCGATTGCGCAAGGGTTCATGGCCACCTACAGCCATAGCGCCTATGAAGTCGTCGATGCAGACGCCGTCGGTATGGGGCAGCGCGTCTTGCGCGAGCGCGGTTGGGAGCACTCATGGGGCATCGGCCGGCACATTCTGGGCAGTCAGATTTTCGATTACTGGCAAGACCCATGGGGCGACAAGCACGAGCATTACTGCGACGGGGATATTTTCACCACCACTCGGCCTACAGGCATTCATCCGGTGAGTCCCGAGGCAATGGCGCAGTGGGGGCAGCGCATGCCCAAGAGTTTTACCAAACCCAAGATGAACCTGACCAATGTGCTTCTGCTGATCCGCAACCTGCGACGCAGCCCGGACCTGACCATTCGCAAGCTGATAACACTTATGCGGATGTTCGGGTAGAGCTGCCGCCATGTCGGACAACTCAACCCGGTTTGGCCGGCGGGACGTGCTTAAAGCCGCCGCTTTGAATGCTGGCGGCGCGTGGGTCTACAACGTTGCCAGCCCCGTTTCAGAACAACACCACAGTTCTCGCGCCACCGAACGCGGGACAAACGCCGCTCCAGGAGTACCTTCAATGTCTGCTGTACACGTAGTCCGCTTTGAATTTGAGAACGGTATCCACTGGGGCGTGCTTCGCCAGGGCCGTATCACGGTCATCCCCGGTGTTTTTGAAACCACCGGTGACTTCATTCGCCAGAACAGAATCGACGACCTCGCTCAAATGAAAGGCTCTGAGCTTGCGGAGGGCGAAGTAAAACTGCTGTCGCCGGTGACCCGTAACCAGCAGTTCGTCTGCCAGGGTGCCAATTACCGTCAGCACATGATCGAGTCAGGCATGGACCCGGATGCGAAGAAATTCAACATGATCTTCACCAAAGCGACCAGTTGCCTGGTGGCGGCTGACAGCGACCTGATCAAGCCGCGCCACGTGCGCTTCCTTGACTACGAGATCGAACTGGGGCTTGTGATGAAGCGCTCGATCACCGGCGCTATTGCTGTCACTGACGCCAATCTGCACGAGTTCATTGCAGGCGTCGTCATTGTCAATGACTACTCGGCTCGTGACATTCAGATTCCCCAGATGCAGTTCTACAAGGGCAAGAGCTACCGCACGTTCGGCCCGGTCGGCCCGTACCTCTGCCTTCTGGATGCCAAGGACATGCATTACCTCAAGGCACTGCAGCTGAAGCTGACGGTCAACGGTCAGGTGCGACAGGAGGACAGCACGGCCAATCTGGTTTACGGCCCCGCTGAAACCCTTATCGAACTCTGCGCCTTGCAAGATCTCGACGCTGGAGACCTGATCGCCACCGGTACGCCTGCCGGCTGCGCTCTAACGATCCCTTCGCCCGCAAAACAGCGCATTGCGGCCCTGATGCCAGAAGCCACCAAGTGGAAGCTTTTCCTCAAGGCGCAAGAGGGCCGGACGCAGTACCTCAAGGCCGGTGACGTGGTCGAAGCGCGCATTCGTAGCGCCGATGGTGTGATCGACCTGGGCGTGCAACGCAACCGAGTCGTAGAGGAAGCCTGACAATGATGGTGCGATCTCTGAACGACATTGAAAATATCGAGCAGGTCCCGTTGGCGGAGCGTGGCTTGGCTTCCAGTACCTATGAAGCGCTGACACGGACAGCCAAGCTCAGCCCCAACGCGCCGGCACTGAGTTTCTTCGCCGACGCTGCCAGCTTCAGGAACACCCACCACTGGAGCTATGCCGAACTCGTCGAAGATATCACTCGCGCGGCGAATGCCTTTCACGACCTGGGCATTACCCCGGGTGAAGTGCTGGCCTTCATCCTGCCCAACCTGCCGGAAACCCATTTCACCATCTGGGGGGGTGAAGCGGCCGGTGTCGTCATGGCGATCAATCCGCTGCAAGAGGCCAAACAGATGGCTGCCTTGCTACGGGCCGCCAAGGCCAGCGTGGTGGTAACGCTCGCACCGACGCCGGGCAGTGACATTTGGCCTAAGCTGGCCTCGCAGCTGGATCAACTTCCCGAGATCAAGCACGTCATTTGGGTTGGCATGGGCCCCTATGTTGATGTAGCTCAGCGTGAATCGCTTGAATCCCTGGCAGAGAAAGAACATGAGTTGCACAGGGGGGCCACGATTCACGAATTACGGACGCTGATGGATGCTCAACCAGGCACGCACCTGAAAAGCGACCGGCAATTCCGCCCTGAGGATCGTTCCTCTTACTTCTGCACCGGCGGTACCACCGGGCTACCCAAGATAGCAATGCGAACTCATGGGGCGGAGGTCTTCAATGCATGGGCCATGGCTACGCACATGCAACCACAGGGGAGTCGCCAGGTCATTTTTTGTGGATTACCGCTGTTCCACGTAAATGCACAGCTGGTGACAGGCCTGATGCCTTGGACCCAAGGGGATCATGTCATCCTCGGCACACCGCACGGTTATCGCGGTGAGGGTGTGATCACACGCTTCTGGGAGATGGTTGAGCACTTCGGCATCAACTTCTTTTCCGGCGTTCCAACCGTCTATTCCGCACTGTTGCAAAACGAGCTGGAAGGCCGCGACCTGTCCAGTCTTCGTTATGCCATGTGTGGTGCCGCGCCGATGCCGGTCGAGCTTTTCCGGGAGTTCGAAGGCCGGACCGGGGTAAAGATCCTCGAAGGCTATGGACTCACGGAAGGCGCGTGCGTCTCCTCGGTTAATCCGCCCCATGGCGAGCGCTATATCGGCTCTATCGGTATACGAATTGCTTACCAGGACATGCGCGCAGTCATGCTCGATGACGCTGGAGTTTATCTGCGCGACGCCGACATCGATGAAATTGGCCTGATCGCCATCACGGGTCCGAACCTGTTCGAGGGTTACGTTGAAGATAGCCACAACCGGGGCCTGTGGATTGAGATCAATGGTCAGCGCTGGCTGAATACAGGGGATCTGGGGCGTCAGGATGCAAATGGCTACTTCTGGCTGACCGGGCGCAAAAAGGAGCTGATTATCCGCGGCGGCCACAATATCGATCCAAAACAAATCGAGGAGGCTTTACAGGCCCACCCAGCGGTGGCGTTGGCGGCTGCCATCGGCAGCCCGGACGCCTATTCGGGTGAAGTGCCGGTCGCTTACGTGCAACTGCGACCAGGCCACGTCTGCAAGGTTGAAGAACTTGAGCAATTTGCTCAGCGCCACATCAGTGAGCGGGCGGCCATTCCCAAGCGGATCGAAATCCTCGAAGCACTGCCATTGACGGCGGTGGGCAAGATTTTCAAGCCTGCTTTGCAGCAACGCGAGGTGGCCCGAGTAGTTCGGCAGGAAGTGGAACGCATGTGTCTGAAGGACATTGCGGTCGAGGTGATTCAACACGAACAACGTGGGTTAGTCGCGTGCATCCGGGCCGGACGAGATCAAGAGGCCCTGGCCCTCCTTCTTGGTCGCTATAGCTTTCAAGTGGAGTGGTTCAAATGATCCTGACTTCGTAAGTTCGGCACCTCGGCCCTGGTTGTCGTCAGCCAGGGCCTGTTTACAACTCGATCAATTCCAACCGGCACTGCCAAGTGCACCGGAAGGCGAAGCCTTGCCTGCGAACCAATCAATAACAACAATACGAGGGTGGGAAATGAAACTGAGCAACCGTGCAACCCCGTGTCACTCAGCTGTGCGAGAAGTGTCTTCCTGGATCAAATTTGCTGGTGCCGCGGCAATACTCAGCGCGTCCACAAGCGCGGGCGCCAATGGCATTGCCTTGAACGAGCAAAGCGCAAGCAGTGCGGGAACTGCTTATGCGGGGAGGTCGTCTTCTGCGCTGGACGCCAGCACTATCTTTGGAAATCCTGCAGGTTTGACCAAACTGAAACGTACTGAGATTTCCGGCGGAGCTGCGGTCGTCTCGGTGAGCGATGACATCAGTGATGCGCAGAGCAGTGCCTCAGGAACGAATAAAGGGGACTCGGTACCGCTGGGGGTTGTGCCCTTCGCTTATATGTCGACGCCACTTGATGATCGTTTTTCGATTGGCCTGGGTCTCTATGCTCCGAGTGGTCTGATCAATGATTACGAGAGCTCTTTTCAGGGTCGCTACCATGGCTCCTATAGCACGACCAAGGAAATAACCCTGCAGCCCACCATTGCCTATCGGATCAATGATTACGTGTCCATTGGTGGCGGACCGACCATAAACCGTTTTAATGCAAAACTTCAGAATTACCTGGCCACCGGCGCCCTTAACAATGGCGAGGACACACTGGTCACCATCAAAGGCGATGACACCGCACTTGGCTACAACGTCGGCATCCTGGTTGACTTTACTGAGGCTACCAGTTGGGGGGTTAACTATCACTCGAAGGTGGACTATGAACTCGAAGGGCATACTGAGGTTTCCGGCTCCCCGAGCGTTATTCCGCTGGACGGAAAGTATGACAACAAGATAGACCTCACGATGCCCGAATCCGTGGACACGTCCATCACCCATCATTTCGACAGTCGCTGGACAGGTTACCTGGGAACTACCTGGAAACGTTGGAGCCGGATCCAGAAGGTCGAGGCAGTCAACAGCGGTCTTTCCCCCGTGGGCCAGGCGGCGGGCCTGGGAAGTGTGACCGAAGAAATGAACTGGCGTGACACCTGGTCTACTGCCGTGGGCGCATCCTATCAGTGGAACCAGCAATGGCTACTGCGCGCTGGCTACGCCTATGATCCGTCGCCCGTTAGAAATGCCGATCGCAGCGTGCGCATTCCGGTTGGGAATCGCCAAGCCGTGACCTTGGGCGGTGCTTATTCGCCGAATTCCGATCTGACGATAGACTTTGCTTACGGTTATCTCTGGGATTCCAAAGTCTCGATAAAGCAATCGAACAATTCCGGTGTTCAACCGGAATACAGTGCTAATTACGACAATAGTGCGAATGGAGTTTCAGTGCAGGCAACCTATCGGTACTAATCGACCTGACCCAGAGCATTTCCACTAAGAATTGATTCAGTAGTTTTTCCAGCGCCCATTGCTGAACCTGTCATGGGGGCTCTTTACAGCGGGCGGACGCTACGCGTTCCACGGCGTTAGTAGCCATGCATAATCGAGGCGCTTTACCAAGCTCCTTGCTGTCGGTGCACTCTCCACAAGAGGGGCTCTGCTTTATCTCTGCGCCTGTCTGAAGGTCGTTGCTATCCGTGGCGATTTGGAAGACCCCGAACTCGCGCTCCGCGAGTTCGGGACGGCGCCACCGAATTACGCAAATCAAAGCCTGGAAGTTTTGTGGTGCTAAATCGCTACGATTTACTTAAGTGAATGGCAGCTTTTGACTGTGGATTCAACCGGTTGAATCCACAACCCTTTGTCGCCTCTCGACTGATCACTCCTTTTAGGCTCTCTACTTCCGGGAGTGGGCTGGCCTGAGGACAGGAACACCACGCACTGGCTTGAGAACAGAGGCACGATTGCGGCGGTGGAGATCTCGGTCGATATTGTCAGGCGAGCGTAAGCGCAGGCCCGACATCAACACGGCCGGGCTTTCAAGGTGTTCCAGGGCGATCGGCTTCTGACACAGCAGCGTTTTACCGTGCGCTGAGTCATTAATGCCCGGGCATTGGACTGCGTGGGCGTTTTTCATCGCGTTTTCGCCTTGCCGAGTCAGGGCTCGCAATGCGGCCCGGTTGAGGCAACCGGGGCGTACGCAGTAACAGACTGATTTCCTCTGCGCTCACCGCTCTGCTGAAAAAGTGGCCCTGAATTTCATCGCAGCCGTTTTCACGCAGGAAGGTTTGCTGCTCTTCGGTTTCGACGCCTTCGGCAATCACCTTGAGGTTCAGTTTGTGCCCCAACGAAATCACCGCGGTGGCGATGGCTTTGTCGTTCTCGTTGTCGGGCAGGTCGCGCACGAAAGACTGGTCGATCTTGAGTCTCGCGATCGGGAAGCTTTTCAATGCTGCGAGGCTGGAGTAGCCGGTGCCGAAGTCGTCGATCGAGAGACTGATCCCCATGGATTGCAGTTCCTTCATTTTGCTGATGGCTTGCTGAAGGTCTTGCATGATCAGACTTTCGGTCAGTTCCAGCTCAAGGTACATCGGGTCCAGTCCGGTTTCTTGCAAGGCATGCATCACCCGGTCGATCAGGTCCCTTTCGATGAACTGGCGTGCTGAAATATTCACCGACATGGTGATCGGCGGCCAGCCCGCATCTTGCCAGGCCTTGTTCTGTCTGCACGCGGCATGAATCACCCAGTCGCCGATGGGCACGATCAACCCGGTCTCTTCGGCCTGCGGAATGAATTTGATGGGAGACACCATGCCGAGCTCGGGGTGTTGCCAGCGGATCAGTGCCTCTACGCCGATAATCTGACCAGACTGCAAATCCACCTGTGGCTGGTACAGCAGCAGGAACTCGTCATGGTTGAGTGCGTTTCGAAGCCCGTCTTGCATGGCGAGCTTGCCCTGAACCTTGTTATTCATCTCGCTCGTATAGAACTGGTAACTGTTGCGACCCAGCTCCTTGGCCCGGTACATGGCGGCGTCCGCGTTGCTGAGCAACGTGTCGGTATCCCTGCCGTCGGCAGGGTAGGTGGCCAACCCCATGCTGCAGGTGACGTGGAGTGTATGTCCGCTGAGCTGAATCGGCCGCAGGATAGCTTCCTGGATTTTGTGCAGGGCTGGCGTGACGCCGTCGAGGTCTGAGGGCTGGTCGAACAGGATGATCACAAACTCGTCGCCACCCAGTCGCACGACGGTGTCGGTGCGGCGTACACACTCCAGCATGCGCTGGGCGACGGTTTTCAGCAGTTCGTCTCCAGCACTGTGCCCAAGGCTGTCATTCACCAGTTTGAATTTGTCCAGATCGAGAAACACCACCGTCACCAGGCGGTCGTAGCGCTGAGCATAAAGAATTGCCTGCTTGAGGCGGTCTTCGAGCAGTGTGCGATTCGGCAGCCCGGTCAGTGCGTCATGGTCGCCCATATAGCGAATGCGCTTTTCGGTAAGTTGGCGTTCTATCGCGATGCCGGCAAGCGGTGTCGCCATGTCGATCAGTCGCGTCTCGGTCGAGCTGGGGCTGCGTACGGTGTTGGAATACAAGGCAAACGTACCCAATACCTTTCGCTCATGGGACAGAATCGGCGTCGACCAGCAGGCGCGAAATCCATAGAGCGCAGCGGCTGAACGGTACTCCTCCCACAGCGGATCCAGCTCGATGTCCGTGACGATGACCGGTTCTCGTCGATACACCGCGGTGCCGCATGAACCGACGTTAGGACCGATCGCAATCCCGTCAATGAGCTGGTTATATTCTTTCGGCAAACTGGGGGCAGCCCCGTGCAGCAGGTGCTTGCCATCCTCATCCAGCAACAGGATGGACACCATCATCCCCTCCAGCTGGGACTCCACCAGGTGAGCCAGGCTGTCGAGGACTTCTGCAAGCTCGGTACTCCTGGCGATCAGCTCCAGGACATGACGTTGTCCGGCACGGATGACGGCTTCTTGCTCTAATCGGCTGTTTTGCAGGGCGAGCCGCTCTGTGGCGATACTCAATTGGACCGTTCTTTTTTCCAGCTGAAGTCGGTCTTTGAGGAATTGATTCACCGCGCGAGCCATGTTGCCGATCTCGTCCTTCCCATGTTCCGCCATCATCAAATGCGTTTTGTCAGTGTGTTCCTGACGCAATTGCCGGCTTATTTCATTCAGACGCACGAGGACATGACGGCCCATGAAGACCCGGGTCACGAACCAGGCGAACACCAGGCTGGCGCCCAACATGATCAGCACCCATTGCTGGCTACGATTTGAGGCCTCGACCAGGCGCTGCAGGGCTTCGCGATAGTCTTCGGTGTAAGCACTGGATTGCTCACGGGCCACCGCAACCAGAACCCCGGCCTCATTCTTCAGTTCCTCGTTGAAGCGCTGTATGACGTTGTGCTGATTGATGAGCCTCAGGCGCAGGAAGAAGAGATCGGGCGTCTCCACATCAGCGTCGGGTAACTTGCCTGCTGTGCGTGACAGGCGCTCATATCGGACCCGCAGCCGTTGCACGGCATCACTGTCAACAGCCTGTGGCAGATCGAAAAGTAACACCGCCAGTTCCAGGCTGGCCCGGGCCTGAGTCGCGGTTAACCGGGCGGTGTGATCCTCCATGGTTTGCTCGAAGGTGACCTCGGTTTGCAGCAGGCTTTCTCGCAGCTGCGCAACGATGTTGGCGGTATTGCGGAACATCTGACTCGACTGATGCATGTCGAGTATCGCCACGCCACTGTTCGCGGCAGTCAGCTGCTGCACGAGTTGATCAAGGGCTTCAAGCTGTTCGACGGTCGCCGCATAGCTTGAACGCAGGGTGTCGGGGGAGCGGGTTGTCAGAAGCTGATCGGTTTGGCGTTCGATCAGCAAGGTACGCTGCAGCATGTCTTGCCCATTTTGCATGCGGACCAGACGTTCATCCGTCAGCTGGCGGGTGGCGTTGTTTGACGTGCGCAAGGCGTAGACCGCCGTTGCACCACTCGCCAGGATCAGCAGCGCCAGCGTCAGAAACGCCAGTGTGAACTGTGCGCGTAGCGATTGCGGCAATAAATGGCGTCCGAGCCGGGAAATAACGTCCAAATTCAGGGGTTCCATTGGTGGCGATAGATGTCTCGATAGCCATTGTCAGGGTCGTACTGGAATTTCTTCCCGCCGTCGAAGGCGATATTGTCGGCATTGACCAGGTGGATCGGCGCGACGAAGCCGCTCACCGGCTGACCTGCAAACAGCCGGTTCAATTCATCCATCACTTGCCAGCCATGCAGGTTGAGCGGCTCGGCCACGGTGACGGTCTGGTAGGTTTTTGCCTGTATGCGCAAGAAAGCCGAAGCGCTGCCGTCACCGGCAGACAACAGACTGATGCCGTCGCTGGGTATTGCGGCGTTGGTCAATGAGGCAATCGAGTAGTCGAAATAGATATCGTTGATGGCCAGCGTGTGGGTCCAGCGCTTGCCATAGCGCTGAAGCAGCTCCTTGGTGATTGCCGGCATCTTCTCGCCACTTTCGGAGATCGCGACATCGCGCACTTCCAGCAACGTACATTCCTGACAGGCCCGAATGACGTTTTCCATGGCCTTGGCTTTCGCCATGGCGATGCTGTACTTGGAATCGGTCAGGATGACTACGCCGGCGTGTCCGTTTGACTGTGCCACTGCCGCCATGGCCGTGAGGCGAGCCACTTCGAGAGGGTCGGTCGTAACGTTCATGGCCACCGGCGTGCCGTCAATCGGCCCGGGGCGTGCCCCGGCGTGCCAGCCAACCACCGGCACATCCCTGTTGGCGAAGAGGAGCAGCGCCGCCTTGTTCTCAAGGGCATCAGAGCCGCACAGAATGAGGCCGTCGGGTTTCGCTGCCAGGGCATCGGAAAAGGCCTTCGCGCGCCCGGCCGATGATCCAGCGCCATCGAATATCTTCAGCGTCCAGCCCATCGCCTTGGCAGCCTCGCGAGCGCCCTGCGCGACACCGACAATGCCTCCGTTACGCAAATCTTCTGCGACAAAGGCGATGCTCTTGCCCCGCAACGCTTTCGGGCCGGATTCAGGGCCGCTCCAGCGAACGGCTTCGAGGGTGGCCCTGGAAACGATTTCCTGCGCTTGAATCACCGTAACCGTGGGGTTTTCGACACCCGCTGCGGTTGGCAGGTTCTGGCCGAATCCGGGAGTTGCCGTGAAAAGACAGAAAGCCGTAATTGAAGCCATCCAGAGCAGCCCGGGTCTAATCAGACAGGTTCGATCACCGCCTGTGATGCCGGGTCTGGAGCCGATGGCGCGATCATAGTCTGGCATGGCGTCCCTTTTTGCCAAGAGTGCAGCGTTCACTGTCCGAAAGGATAGTCGGTTCTGCTGTCATCCGGTTTTTTGTGGGTAAGTGCGCGAACTTCAGTCCTGAACATTCAGGAAATGGGACAGGGTCCATGGCACAAAACAAGGGACGAAGGCCAATTGCATCGTTGACTACATTGAGTGGATTTACAAGGCTTCGATTTTGCATAAACAACAGGCAAAAAAACGGCAGCCGAGCGGCTAATGCCGATTAGTTAAGCCGTAACGCGATCCGTAGCAGCTGGCGATGCCTGCGTTCGGCGTTGTAGCAGCTGTCGAGCTTGCGAGGCTGCGTTCGGCTGCGAAGCAGTCGTAAAACCTGTGTGCGAGGTTTAACTGAAACACCGCACTGCCTGATTTAACGACTGCTGCGCCCGAGCGCGGACCGAGCCGAACGCAGGCTTCGCCAGCTGCTACGGATTGTATCGTTCCTTAACTGATTGGCATTACGGCACACCCACGCCTTTACAAAGCGCTGTTGTACAAATCCGTCACCAGCATGCAACCGGGGGCATGGGTGATACACAGTGGCGGGCGTGAGGCCTGCACCACCGATTGAGGCGTCACACCGCACGCCCAGAACACCGGTATTTCGTCAGCTTCAATGGGGACGGCGTCGCCGTAGTCCGGGGTGTTGATCGCGTGGATGCCGATCAGCGACGGATCGCCGATGTGCACGGGAGCGCCGTGGACATTGGGCATGCGTGCGGTGATTTGAATGGCCTGGATGGCGGCAGCGGCTTTCATCGGCCGCATGCTCACCACCAGCTTGCCACCGAGGCGAGCGGTGGGGCGTGTGTCGATGTTGGTCTGGTACATGGCGACATTGCGCCCCAGATCGATGTGCTTGAGGGGGATGCCGGCATCCAGCAGCGGTTGTTCGAAGGAGAATGAGCAGCCGATGGCGAACGCCACCAGGTCATCCTGCCAAAGCTGCTCGATATCCAGCGGTTCTTCGCTCAGTTCGCCATGGCGATAAACCCTGTATCGGGGCACATCATGGCGAATATCAATGGCTGCTCCGAGATTGCGGAAATACGGATCGCCCGGTTCGGTAATGTCGAGCAGCGGGCAGGCTTGACGATTGAGGGTGCAATACCTGAGGAACTCGTTGGCCCAATCACTGGGCAGAATCACGATATTGGCTTGCGCCCGGCCTTGGCCCAGGCCGCTGGTGTGCCCCTGATAGTGCCCGGCGGCGATGCTTTGGCGCAGGGCGAGAGGGGTGCTGTGCTGCAGTTGTTCGAAGGACAGGGCGGCTTGATTCATCATGGTATCTCTACAGGTTCGTTGACCCTTTTTAGAAAACCGCGGTGATGCCGTCCAACAAGGAATGTTGTTGCCCCCAAACAACTAAAAGTTATTCAGGGGGCAGTCGGCTGTCGAGGCCCGGCGCCGCCACCATGAGTAACGGACCGACATCCGCAGCGTATTGGCAGACTACCTGGCGGCTCATCTCGACGATGTTCTCGATCAGTTCCAATCCGACCCCCGCGCGCCAAGAGGCCACGACATCCAGTTGCGGCAAACGGCTACCGGGATCCAGCTGGATCAACTCGCCGCTGGCCAGGGGGTTGGCCACCAGTGCCGCCGGCAAGGCGCCAATACCGAAGCCGTCACGAATCAGCCGGGTCATGGCTGACACCGAGTTGACGCAACTGACGCGCGGTGCGCCGATGCCATGGGCGTGCAACAGGTTGAGCACGTCCTGATGCGGTCGTGAGTGTTTAACGAAGGTGATGATGCGCTCACCGGCCATCTCGGTGAGCGAGGCATAAGGCCGGGCATAGATCGAGTTGCTGGCGGCGATCCAGTGCATGGGGTAGTGCGCCAGTTCGAGGTTGCGCACGCTTTCGTGGCGGATCAGGTCTGTCTGGAAAACGATGTCCAGGTAGCCCTTTTGCAATTGCTCGCAGAGATTGCGCGCGGCGTCGGCAGTGATCTCGATTTCCACGGCAGGGAAGGTCTGCATCAGGGTCGACATCAACGGGCTGAGCCAGGTGTGAATCACCGTATCCATCACGCCGATGCGCACCAGGCCCTGCTGCGGGCTGGTGTTGTCCAGCGAGCGTTTCAACGCGCGCTGGACCTCGAGCATCTGCTCGGCATAGTCGAGCACCTTGAGGCCTTCGGGCGTCAGCGACACTCCGCGTGAATCGCGCACGAACAGGCGCAGGCCCAACTCATCTTCCAGCGCGGCGATCCGGCTGGAGATCGCTGCCTGAGTGCTGAACATTTTCTCGGCGGTCAGGCTGAAGCTTTGCAGGCGGGCGACCCAGACGAAGGTTTCGAGGAATTTGAGGTTCATGGCGGTTCCCTTGGCGCTTGTGGCTCTTGTAATGAGGGGGCGGGTTGCAATTGTTACTCCAGAGTCCGACTTCGCGGGCATCAAATTTTCTTATGCATAACCTCGTCTTTTTCCCGTTTGACGCCGTTCTGCCCCGGCACGAAGAATCCGCTCCACGACGCAGGTCACTGCGTCCGCCCCCACGACAACGCCTTCACAAAAAAACAATGAGGCGTGTCCGTCATCTTCGCTTGCTGTCGCAGGAACTTCCTCCATGGAAAAAACCATGACTTATCACATGCCTTCAAATGTGGGCCGCACCGGCTCGTTCGGTGGGTACGCCCAGGCGGGCTCGTTGCTCGTCCTGAGTCTGCTCTGTGCAACGTCCGCTCAGGCGGATTTCGTCGCGGACAGTAAAGGCAGCCTGGAAGCGCGCAACTTCTACTTCAACCGTGATTTTCGCCAGGACGGTTCGCGCGACAAGGCCGAAGAATGGGCGCAGGGTTTTCTGTTGCGGATGGAGTCGGGTTACACCGCTGGCACGTTCGGTTTCGGCCTGGATGTTTTGGGCATGGCCGGTTTCAAACTGGACTCCGGCGGCGGGACGGCGGGTACCAATCTGTTGCCGCCGAATGGGTCCGGCGGCTCACAGGATCGCTATGGCGAGTTAGGCCTGACGGGCAAAATGCGCGTGTCCAACAGCACCTTGAAATTCGGGACATTGCAGATCAAGGACCCGGTGGTGAATTCCAACGATACCCGCCTGTTGCCGGGCACGTTCAAAGGCGGCCTGGTGAATGTGCAGGAAATCGATCGTTTGAAGCTCACGGCCGGTCAGCTCACGCAGATCAATTTTGTCGACTCCACCGACTATCAGGACATGACCGCCAACCGCATTGGCGGGCAGAGTGACAGGTTTCAATTTGCCGGGGCGGACTATCAGTTCCTGCCGAACCTGACCGCGCAGTACCGCTATGGCAAGCTGGAAAACATCTACCAGCAAAATTACCTCGGGCTTGTGCACGTGCTGGACCTGGGCTCCGGCCAGTCGCTCAAGAGCGACGTACGCTATGCGCGCAGTACCGAAGACGGCAACTTTCGAGATATCGACAACCAGGCCTTCGGTGCGATGTTCACCTATAGCCTTGGCGGTCATGCGCTGGGCTTTGGCTATCAACGCATGAGCGGCGACGATCCGTTTCCGTATATCGGGCGCAGCGATCCGTACCTGGTCAACTTCGTGCAGATCGGTGACTTCGCCAACATCGACGAACACTCCTGGCAAGCGCGCTACGACTACAACTTTGTCGCACTCGGCGTGCCGGGATTGACCTTCATGACCCGCTACATCTCTGGCGACAATGTGCAACGCACGGCGCCGGGTGAAGGCAAGGAATGGGAGCGCAATACCGATATCGCTTACGTGGTGCAGGACGGTTCGTTGAAAGGGATTGGCCTCAAATGGCGCAACGCGTCAGTACGTTCGAACTTTGGTAATGACCTGGATGAGAATCGCCTGATCGTCAGCTATACCGTGGCGCTGTGGTAAAGGCTGGACGGACCTTATATTCGATACAGGAATAAGCAAATCTATATTTATTCCTTTTAATATTGGTTCGTGAGGTTCATTTTGAAGGCCTGCACATCCGTGCGGATGTATTCGACATCAGACAGGAAGCCTCATCATGACCATCAAAGCGATCAACGTCCGCAACCAGTTCAAGGGTGTCATCAAGGAAATCGTGACAGGCGAAGTGGTCTCCGAAATCGATGTGCAAACTGCCTCCGGCATTGTCACCTCGGTGATCACCACCCGTTCAGTGCGCGATCTTGAATTGCAAGTGGGGAGCGAGGTGATTGCCTTCGTCAAATCCACGGAAGTCTCGATCGCCAAGCTCTGAAAGGGCGAGGGCTTGAATTCGCGGAGCCGCTCACGTCAGGAAAAGGACAACCCCTGGCTCGCGCGAATCAAGTCATAGGCCTTTCGGGCAATCAAGTTCGCGGTGTTGGGCCTGATCCACAGGTAGTAGGTCACGTCCGGCAGTCGCGGCAATCCGTCATTTTCACCCAGCACGCGCATGTCGGGACCGAGCATCTCCATGCTTCGTGCCGTGACACCCAGGCCTGCACGGGTCGCTGCCTTAATACCAATCAGATTCGACGCCAGGTATGCCTGGCGCCAACTGATATTGGCGCGTTCCAGCGCCTCCAGTGCGTAGCGCCGATAGATGCTCGGTTCGTCCACGAGGATCAGTGGCAACGGTTCGCCGGGGTTGTGAATGTACTGCGCCGAGCAGATCCACCACACCGGCGAAGTGCGTAAGGCGAAGCCTTCCAGGCTCGGGTCCTGGCGGGTGGAAATCACCATGTCGACCTTGCCCCGGTGCAGGTCGTCCATCAGAAACGGGCTGCGGCCGACATCGATCTCCAGGCGCAAGCGCGGTGCCGAGCGGGCGATGTGGCTGAGGATCGGCGGCAGGATGGTGTCGGCGATGTCATGGGGCGAACCAATGCGTAACACGCCGCTCAAGCTGCTTTCACGCAGGGAGTTCAACGCGTCGTCGTTGAGCGACAGCATCTGCCGGGCATGACGCAGCAACTGCAAGCCGGGTTCGGTGAGTTGCTTTTGCCGTCCGCGCTTTTCGAACAGGCTCACCCCCACTTGCTGTTCCAGGCGTTGCATGTGTTGGGTGACCGACGATTGCGTGCGGGCCAGTTGCGCGCCGGCCTCGGCAAAACTGTGGTGATCAACCACGGCAATGAAGGTGCGCAGCAAGTGCCGTGGCTTGGCTCGTACTAGAACGCAACTGGCGCCGCCAGAACGGTTCTGGTGGCAGCGCTTGGGGCGTCTCACAGAGGCATCTTCGGTAACTCGTCTTGGCACTTCAAAGGCTGTTAGCGCCAAACAGATGATTCAGTGAGGTGCTTAGCAGCTAAGGCTATACAAGACCGACAAACGAAAGAATAACTAGGACGATCACAACGGCCCCGACGATGTAGATAATATTGTTCATGAAAACCACCTCTCTATCTCAACAGGATTGCGACACTAATGTGTCTAATACAAATGACACCTCGCACCCAGCTCCGTTCCGCGAGTCAGTCTCAGAGGTGGCGCCATCGCACTAATGCTCCCTATTCACGATTATTCAAACATTCTCTTGTCGCCACTTCATGCACATCTCTGTTTGGTGTACTGTTAGGAGACTAATTACATCGAGATTGGCCATGTCTAAGCTTGCAGAATTTCGTCAGTTGGAAAAACACCTCGCCGAGCAACTTGAGGCTCTTGAAGCCTTGAAGGGCGATGCTGGCCTGAAGAAAGAAATTGAATTTGAAACAAAGCTGCGCGCCTTGCTCGCCGAATATGGTTACAGCCTGCCGAACGTGATCAACTTGCTAGACCCTAAGGCTGGTCGTCGCGCACCAGCTGCCGAGGCAAAATCCGGTACGAGAAAGCCACGCCAGGTGAAGGTCTACAGAAATCCAGAATCTGGCGAAGTAGTGGAAACCAAAGGCGGCAACCACAAAACGCTGAAGGAATGGAAAGCGAAATACGGCTCCGACACTGTCGAGTCCTGGCTGACCAAGTGATCTTGTTTTGAGTACAAAAGGGCCCTTTGAGGGCCTTTTTTTGTCAGGAATTTATTCGGAACCGATCTTTACTTGATCGCTTATAAGCTGGGCAAGTATCCGCACCGGTTCGGTAAAGGTCTGCCGAGATCTATGCACAAGCCCGATATCACGGTGGAAGGTGTGCTGACCAAGGTCGAGCGCTCGTACACCTGCTGGCCATTCCTGATGGGGTGCTGTCTGCGGCACTAGCGCTACACCTACACCATTTTCCACCAGCTTGATGATGGCCTCCAGTTCATCCAGCTCACAGACTTCACGTAAGGTGAAATGCATCTGCCGTAGGAAGCGATCTACCTGCCTTCCCCCGAAGGATGATCGGTCGTACCGAATGAACGGTTGGCTGGAAAGTAGTTTTGACCAATCTTCTCCCGGTACATCGCGCGGAACGATCAAGCGATAGGGCTCAAGCGCCAAGGTCGTCCACCGCAGATCGCTTTGCAGAGAGAAGGGCGGGCGAATGATGACTGCCATGTCAATTTCGCCGGCATCTACAAGGTTGACCAGTCCCATCGACAAGCCTGGAATTACGCGTGTTCGGCACTGCGGGCATTGTTGGTGAAACTTTGCTAAGGCGTCCGGTAAATAGGAGCGCTGGACGGAAGCGATAGCGCCGATATTCACCAGGACGCTGGCAGGAAGTCCCACTGTGGTGGAGCCAAGGTTGTCGTAAAGGCGAAGCAGCTCTTGCGCTTGCAGGAGTGTCTGGTGGCCCATTCTATTGAGGTGGGCCGAGCGTCCCTTTCTGTCGAATATCTCGAAGCCGAGCTCAGCCTCCAGACGCTGAATCTGGGCACTTACTGCAGCCTGGGTGAGACCGATCTTGTTGCCGGCGGCGGCGAAAGTGCCTTCCCGTGCTACGGCAATCAGTGTTTTGAGTTCTTTGATCATTCACAAATAATAATTGTGTTTCTAAGAAATATATATTGATTTTTTTACTCGGCTTGCAGCTCTACGATGGCCCCATCCTCAAAAACAATAAGGGTCAGGGTATGCAACTGCTGGGGAATCTTCTGCAAGCTGTAAAGCCTTCACCGACGCTTGCCATCACTCGAAAAGCGGCGGATCTGAAGCGCCAAGGCGTGGATATCATCGGCCTGTCGCAAGGCGAACCAGACTTCCCAAGGCCCGATCATATCAACGCGGCTGCCAAGCTTGCGATCGACAAAGGCCTGACCCGATACACTGATGTCGATGGTACGCCGGAACTGAAAGCCGCCATTGTTCGCAAGTTCGAACGCGAAAATGGCCTTGTTTATGACTCGTCAGAAATCAGTGTCGGCACGGGCGCCAAACAGATCATCTTCAATGCTTTGCTGGCGACCCTGAACCATGGCGATGAGGTGATCATCCCCGCGCCTTACTGGGTCTCCTATCCGGACATGGTGCGGCTAGCCGGTGGCATTCCAGTGGAAGTGAGCTGCCCGGAAAACCAGAGTTTCAAGATCACAGCCGCTCAGCTTAAACGCGCAATAACCCCCCGCACGAAATGGGTCATTTTGAACTCGCCGAGCAACCCGACCGGTGCTGGCTACTCCGCAATCGAACTGAAACAACTGGGTGCCGTCTTGTTGGGGCATCCGCAGGTGTATGTGCTCTCGGACGACATCTATGAGCACCTGCGGTACGACGGCTGGGGATTCAACACCATTGCGGCTCAGGTGCCGGCACTGCGCAACCGAACCCTGACCGTCAACGGTGTTTCAAAGGCGTATTCCATGACGGGCTGGCGTATCGGCTTTGCGGGAGGCCCGAGAGAGCTTATCGCCGCAATGTCCACTTTGCAGTCGCAAAGCACCAGCAACCCTTGCTCCATCGCACAAGCGGCGGCGCAGGCAGCGCTGGACGGGCCTTTAGGTTTTTTAGAGAGCCGAAATCAAATTTTCAGCCAGCGGCGCGACCTCTGCCTAGGTGCTTTCGAGACCATTCCAGGTTTGACCTGTCGTCGACCAGAGGGTGCGTTCTACCTGTTCCCTTCCTGTGAGGGCCTGATCAACCGCCAAACACCTGCTAAGCGGTTGCTAAGCGATGACACGGATGTTTGCCGCTATTTGCTTGAGCAGGCGCGAGTTGCGGTAGTGCCTGGCAGCGCATTTGGTCTTGAAGGATATTTTCGGATGTGGTTTGCGACATCCACTGAACAGCTTGAGCAGGCGTGTGTGCGCATACGTTTGGCCTGCGAGCAACTGAGCTAATTATTGAATTCTCTTCCGCCCAAAACGCTAAAGGTTGTGGGTGGTGCGCAGAACCGTTGGGCGGCATTAATACGCTGTTCCGTTTTTCACAAACAAAAATACTGTAATTGGAGTTCTGATGAGCCTCTCTCCTTTCCACCTCGCAATCCCTGTTTACAACCTCGCTGGAGCACGCACCTTTTATGGTGAAGTGTTTGGACTGGAAGAAGGTCGTTCCAGCACACAGTGGGTCGACTTCAACTTTTACGGCCACCAGCTGGTTATTCATGAACATCCAAAGACTGCTTCGCAAGAGAGTGTCCATAGCAACCCGGTAGACGGCCACGACGTGCCAGTTCCTCACTTCGGCATTATTTTGGGCTGGGAGCAATGGGAGGCACTGGCAGAACGCTTGAAGTCCTTCGGCACTGAGTTTGTTATTGAACCGTACATTCGTTTCAAAGGGCAGGTTGGCGAGCAAGCTACGATGTTCCTGTTCGACCCATGCGGTAACGCACTTGAATTCAAGGCCTTTAAGGACATGAGCCAACTCTTCGCAAAATAATAAAGGTACTTGGCACAACATTGTTGTGCCATTTGATTTCAAGTGAGCTGGAAGCTCATGACTCTAGCAACTGCCATGTACGCAGTCCTTTCATTCCAACAAGAAGGCTAGACATGAAACGTATTCCCTTGGTGTGGCAAATAGTTGCCGGGCTTTTGCTTGGCGTGCTCGTCGGTTGGTACTTCAATACACATCCGCAATATCAATCGTGGGTCAGTGCTGAAATTCTGAAACCACTTGGCGATATCTTCATCAAGATGATGAAGATGGTTGTTGTTCCGATTGTGTTCTGTTGCATGATTCTCGGCATTGCAGGAGGCGGGGATAACAAGTCCTTTGGCCGTATGGGCGTAAAGTCGTTGACTTACTTCTTTGCGATTACAGGGCTGGCCATTGTTATGGGGTTGTGTTTCGCGAATATTTTCGAGCCCGGAACGGGCACTGATATTTCGGGAATTTCGCACAGCACCGCATCGATCACCATGGAGCCTTCTAAGGGGGCCCTCGTTATCTTGCAGAACATCGTCCCTGACAACGTTTTTGTAGCGATGTCGGAAGCGAAGCTGTTGTCGGTATTGTTCTTCGCTGTGCTGTTCGGCATGGCATTGAACTCGCTACCTAGGGAGAAAAGCGCGCCAGTAGTCGCGGTCGTCCAGGGGTTTTCTGATGCGATGTTCAAAGTCGTCTCAATCGTCATGGCTTACGCGCCAATAGGCGTATTTGGCATGATCGGCGCTACCGTTGCGACCTTTGGCTTTGCCTCGCTATTGCCCTTGCTCAAGCTTATTGGTGTGGTCTACTTGGCGCTGATTGTGTTTGCGTTAGTGGTGCTCGGCGGTATTTGCTATCTGATCGGTGAGAACATTTTCAAGCTGATCAAGTATTTCCGAAATGAGCTTATCCTAGCGTTCTCGAGTGCCGCATCAGCAGCGGTTATGCCGCAGTTGATGAGCAAATTGGAGAGCTATGGCGTTCCGCGCCGGATCGTCAGTTTTGTGGTTCCGGTCGGTTATGCATTCAATCTGGATGGCGCATCGATTTTCCTTGGGGTAGCTACGATTTTTGTCGCTCAACTCTATGGTATCGACCTGTCGCTTTCTCAGCAGATTCTGCTGGTGGTCACAATGGTGCTTACCTCCAAAGGTGCTGCTGGGGTACCTGGATTTGCCATCATTATTCTTTCTGCGACGTTGGCGTCTGCCGGTCTTCCATTGGAAGGGGTAGCGCTTATTGCAGGGATATTTAGGATTATTGATAGCGGCACAACCACGCTGAACGTACTGGGTAATGCAATCGCACCATTGGTAATTGCCAAATGGGAAAAGGCGGCCCTTGAGCCTTCAAGAGCTGAGTTGGTAGCAGAGAAAGCATAGCTAGTCAGAGAGGAGCCAACGGCCATAAAAAGCCTTTGGCTCTTCCTGTTTTCGTTGTTCAACATTAAGTTTTCATGTGTGTTCTCTTTGCCGGGTTCTGATCTGTGCAGTTAGGTTTTTTCTTAGCTGCATCAATTCGGATTTCCGCGTTTTGCTGCCGATTACTAATAAAAAATAAGGTGCTTTATGCGCAAAGAATCCTTTCCCGATTCACATCGTAAGTTTGCTTTGTTGTGTGCGGTTTTACTTGCCAGCTTCCTGGCTGTGGGAAATGCTCAGGCCACTTCAGGCAACACTGTTAAATCGCATCTGTTGACCCATTCTGCGGTGGCAGTACCTGATCGTTATGCGGCTGAAACAGCTAGAGCCATCTTTGCCAAAGGTGGCAATGCCATCGATGCGGCGGTGGCCATTGCATTCACTTTAGCCGTCACCTATCCGGAAGCTGGCAACATTGGCGGTGGTGGGTTCATGACGATCTATCACGAGGGTAAGCCTTATTTCCTTGATTACCGCGAGCGGGCACCGCTCAAGGCGACTAAGGACATGTTCGTCGCCGGCAATGGTCGAGTGATCCCTGCTGATAACACCCAAAGCAGCGTGCTTGGCTACATGGCCGTGGGCGTGCCAGGCACGGTCGCCGGCCTGTGGGAAGCCCATCAGCGTCTTGGCAAGCTCAGCTGGCAGGCGCTGGTCGAGCCGGCAATCCACTATGCAGATGCAGGCTTTCGAGTTAATGAAATGCTAGCCGGTTTGGCGGCAACGGAAAACCAGCAGCGATTCGCTGGTAAAACCAATTTCTCTGAGCATTTTGGTACGTTGCAGTCGGGCATGATCTTTAAGCAGCCTGAACTGGCAACGGTATTGAAACGAATCGCGAAGTACGGCGCTGCAGGTTTTTATTCCGGCAAGACAGCCGAACTGATCGTTGCTGATATGACGGAACATGGCGGACTTATCAGCGAAGCCGACCTGCGGAACTACAAGGCAATTTGGCGAGAGCCGATACAAGCAAACTGGAATGGCCTCCAGGTGGTGACCGCGCCACCGCCCAGTTCCGGTGGGATCGCTCTGGTTCAACTATTGAAGATGAAAGAAGTGCGCAGCGCGGATTTTCGTGGCGTGCCGCTGAACTCGCCAGAGTACATTCATCTGGTCGCGGAAATCGAAAAGCGAGTGTTTGCCGACCGAGCTCAATACCTGGGCGATCCCGATTTCTACAAGGTTCCGGTAAGGCAGTTGCTGGATGGGAATTACCTGTTGCGGCGTGCGGCGGAAGTGAGTGTTTCGGCGCCCTCAGATACCAACAAAGTAATCGCGGGCTTGAACATTACCTTCCCGGAAAAACCGGAAACGACTCATTTTTCGGTTGTCGACAAATGGGGGAACGCGGTATCCAACACCTACACATTGAATGGCTTCTTCGGGTCTGGAGTGGTTGCCAATAAAACCGGAATACTGCTCAACGACGAGATGGATGACTTCTCAGTCCTTGCCGGAGTGCCTAATCAGATGGGGGTTGTCGGTAATGACACCAATGCGATTGAACCCGGAAAGAGACCGCTTTCCTCGATGTCTCCGACCATTTTTCTGAAGGACGGAAAGGTCGCGCTGGTCATCGGCACGCCGGGTGGCCCTAGAATTTTTACGTCGATTTTTCAGGTGGTGAGCAATATCTATGACTTCAAATTGCCGCTGAAAGATTCAGTGAGCGCGATGCGCTTTCACCATCAATTGCTGCCGGCAAATACAATTTTTTGGGAACCTTACTCTCCGATTATGGGGCAGTTGGCCAGGGATCTCGACGCCAAGGGCTACAACCTAGTCAATCAGGGCTTCAATGGTGATATCCAGGCGATCAAGGTGGATGGCGGTATCCCGGAGCCGGTGACAGACCCAAGGGGGAGGGGAGTAACGATGCTGGTCAAATAATTCGTCATTCCTAACAAATAACTCGATCTGAGCAACGGTTTCCGTTTCCATCGTCGGGCACTGAGGTGAGACTTGGCGATTTGAGGGATAGCAGATTTCTAGATCGGGAAAACTCTTCTAGACGACCGGTCTAGTTTTCTGTAGGCTTCCTATCCTATGAAGAAACCTATTCAAGACATGCGGCAGCACATCATCGATGTAGCGAAGTCGCTGATGACCAACAAGGGTTACACCGCCGTGGGGCTGTCGGAAGTGCTGACAACCGCTGGCGTACCTAAAGGGTCGTTCTATCACTACTTCCGCTCGAAAGAAGAATTCGGCCAAGCACTGCTCGAAGAGTACTTTCAAGAGTACATCGGTCGTGTCGATATCGTGATGGCCGCAGAAGGAACCGGAGCTGAGCGGCTGCTGGGCTATCTGCGTTACTGGGCAAAGACGCAAGCGTTCGATCACCCCGAGGAGAAATGCCTTGTGGTGAAACTGGGTGCTGAAGTCTGCGACTTGTCGGAAGACATGCGTGCGGTGCTGGAGGAGGGCACCGCGCTGATCATTCAGCGCATCACGCGCTGTGTCGAGCAGGGCATGGCAGATGGTTCCATTTCGCCGACCCTGGACGCGGCGATATTGGCCGAATCGCTGTATCAGCTTTGGCTTGGCGCCTCGCTGCTGGTCAAGGTCAAGCAGACCACGGCCCCTTTTGAAACCTCACTGATCACGAGTAAACGCCTGCTTGCATAGGGGCGTTTTATTTAACTGGCAATCTAGACGACCGGTCTAATAATAAAGGTATTTAGAATGCTTGATAGCAGACGTAACACTGACCTTTTTTCGTCCGTGCAGATGGGCGCCATTGAGATGGCAAACCGTATTGTCATGGCCCCTGTTACACGCAGCCGAATGGGAGATGACGGCGTACCCAATGAGCTTCATGCCACTTACTACGCCCAGCGTGCCGGCGCAGGTCTGATCATCGCCGAGGCCACGAACATTTCTGCTCAGGGCCGCGGCTATGCGATGACGCCTGGTATCTGGTCGGAAGAACAGGTGGCAGGCTGGAAAAAAGTCACTGACGCTGTACACGCGGCAGGCGGCAAGATCGTCAGTCAGCTATGGCACGTAGGCCGCTTCTCCAGCGTCGAGTTACAGCCAAACGGTGAGGCGCCGGTAGCTCCCTCGGCAATCAAGGCCGAAGGTACCACCTACACCAACAATGGCATGGTCGAAGTGTCCATGCCTCGGGCGCTTGAGACTTCAGAGATCCCGGGGATCATCGAGCAGTACAGGCATGCGGCAGAAAATGCAAAGCGAGCCGGTTTTGATGGTGTGGAAGTCCATTCTGCCAACAGCTATCTGCTCGACCAGTTCCTGCGTGATTCCACCAACCAGCGCACTGACCAGTACGGCGGCTCCATCGAGAACCGGACTCGGCTGACCCTCGAAGTCACCGAAGCAGTGGTTGCGATCTGGGGCAGTGACCGGGTTGGCATCCGCCTCTCGCCGGTGACTCCTGACGCAGGCAATACCCCTCCTGACAGCAACGTCATGGCGACCTATGGCTACCTGATTCAGCAGCTCAACAAGTTCAACTTGGCCTATCTGCACTTCGTTGAAGGCGCCACCGCCACCTCTCGTACCGTTCCCGAAGGTGTGGATCTGGACGCGCTGAGTGCGCAGTTCGAAGGGCCGTTCATTGGCAACAACAACTATGACCTGGATATGGCACTTGAGCGCCGGGCGCAAGGTCGGATCGACGCGGTAGCGTTCGGTCGCTTGTTCATTGCCAACCCAGACCTCGTAGAACGCTTGCGTCGTGGTGCCGAGCTCACTATCGCTCCGCGCGAGAGTTACTACGGCGGAGGTGCCAAGGGCTACACCGATTGGCCAACGGCAAGCTACTGAGTCGTGCCCTTGCGCCAGCCAGGCCCGGGGGAAGTCCGTCGCAACAGCATTCACCGTAATGAGGTACTACGCATGAATTATCTGCAAAGCAAAGTAGCAATCGTCACTGGCGCGTCTTCCGGCATTGGTGCTGCCACCACCCGCGCATTGGCCGCACAGGGCGTCCGCGTCGTGGCAGCAGCACTTGATCAGGAAGGGCTTGAATCGTTCGTTGCCGAGCTGCGTGTGGCAGGTAGCGACGTGGTCGCGTTCACTACCGATGTCACCCATCTGGATCAAACCAAAGCTCTCGCGAAGTTTGCACAGGATACTTATGGCGCCGTGGACATTCTGGTCAACAACGCCGGTCTCATGCTCTTTTCCAACTGGGTCGATCTGGCCGTGCAGGATTGGGAAAAGATGATCGATGTGAACATCAAGGGCTACCTCAACGCTACTGCTTCGGTACTGCCTTTCATGCTGGAACAGAAGTCCGGGCAGATTCTCAACATGGACTCTGTCGCAGGTCACCAGGTTGGGCCGGCGGCGGGTGTTTACAGCGCTACCAAGTTTTTCGTCCAGGCCATGACCGAATCCATGCGAAAGGAGTTGGGCGTGCAGCATGGTATCCGCGTCAACACCGTCAGTCCCGGCGTCATCAATACCGGCTGGGCGGACAAGGTCAGCGACCCCGAAGGGCGTAAGGCGGCTCAGGAACTGAACCGGATTGCCATTGCGCCCGACGATATCGCTCGTGCCGTGATTTATGCGCTCAATCAGCCGGAAAACGTCACCGTCAACGATCTGATTATCTCGCCTACACGCCAAGACTGGTGATCGTTGGTTGGCCATGCTGCGCCCATCCAGACCTGATGGGTAATCGGAAAATCTTTCAATCAGGAGTCCATCATGAGCAATCCAACTTACGTCCAAGAATACAACGCGATCGTCGACGTGCTTAGCCAATACAACGAAGGCGGTGCCAAGGCTGACAGCGCTTTGATGAAGCCCGCGTTCAACGAGCAAGCGACGATGTTTGGGGTCGACGGCGACAAGCTCGTCGGCGGCGCGATCCAGAATCTGTACGACGTCATCGACAACTCTTTCCGCCCATCTCCCGAAGCCAAAGCCGCGATCGTTCGCATCGACATCGTGGGCACTGCCGCCAGTGCTCGCGTCGATACCGACAACGTTTCGGGATTTCGTTTCACCGACTTCTTCAACCTGCTGAAGGTAGAAGGCAAGTGGACGATTGTCAGCAAGATTTACCACACCCATCCGAGCGCTTGAGCACTCGAGCGCCTCTGGCGAGGTGTGTTGTGCCTCGCCCTTATTGAAAGGAGAGAACCATGTCAAAGAATACCAAGGCAGTACCGACTTCCGAGTACAACGCTGTCATCGCTACCGCCAATCAGTACGTTGAAGGTCTGCGTGTGGGCAGTGCAGAAGGCGTTGCGCAAGCTTTCCATAAAGACGCCGTGATGTACGGTTTCACAAATGGCGAGCTGCTTGGCGGCCCGATCAAGAATCTGTTTGATTTCATTCAGAAGAACGGCAGTGCCCCAGAAATTACAACTCGGCTCGACATACTGGCGATCACACCCACGACAGCCGTGGTGCGTGTCGATATGGAAAAGGATGCTATCGGTGCCGACTACAACGACTACCTGACCTTGATCAAAATCGACGGCACCTGGAAGGTAATTGCCAAGGTTTATCACCAGTTCGAAGGTTGAGCGTTCACCGATCCCGGTTGAATCAATGGCGGGATCGGAGCTCGTTCATCGTCAAATGGAGAAGCGATCATGAGTAAGGTTTTCATTATCGGCGCCGCTGGCAAAGTGGGGCGGCGATTGGTTAAGCAACTCGTCGGGCGAGGTCACGAAGCATTTGCTCTGCATCGGAACCCGGAGCAGGGGAGTGATCTTGCGGATTTGGGAGCGACGCCCATAGAAGGCAATTTGTTGGAGCTTGAATCAGGGCAAATGGCGCAGCTTATGTCGAGCAGTGATGCCGTGGTCTTCACTGCAGGTGCGAGCGGCGCAGGTATGGATCTGACCAATGCGATTGATGGGCGGGGATTGGAGTTGGCAGTGGCCGCAACCATTCAAGCAGGTGTCCGGCGTTTCATTCTGGTCTCGGCCTTCCCCGATGCGCTGCGTGGTAGCCCGGTATCCGAAGGTTTCGAAAATTACATTGCCGTGAAAAAACGAGCTGATGCTCACTTGGTGGGGACGGGTTTGGATTGGGTGATTGTGCGCCCAGGAACGCTTCTGGATGACACCGGCACTGGCAAAATCCGTGCTGACGTCGCTATTCCTTACGGTGAAGTTTCAAAAGATGACGTGGCAACGACACTTGCCGAGTTGATCGATCAGCCCAAGGTGAGTCGGGTCATTATCGAACTCACTCAGGGTGACACGCCAGTCTCCGACGCGGTTCGCAGGCTTGGTCATGAGCGTTGCTTACAATGAAGTTGGTTTTGGTTGGCGCTACGGGGCTTGTTGGACGCGAGGTTCTGAAACAGGCGCTCGACGATCCACGTATCAGCCTTGTGGTTGCGCCGACTCGTCGTGCGCGTGCAGCGCATCCCAAGTTACATGCACCTCTAACCGACTTCGACAATCTACCGGAAACAGTCGACTGGTGGCGGGCGGATGCCGTGATCTGCACATTGGGCACGACGATGCGGCGCGCTGGATCGAGAGACGCTTTTCGGCTTGTTGATTACGAGTACCCGTTGGATGTAGCGCGCTTTGCCAGAATGAATGGCACCTCAATATATGTTCTCAACTCGGCCATTGGGGCGAACCCAAACTCGAGTTTTTTCTACAACCGGGTAAAGGGCGAGTTGGAAACATCTCTTACAGGGCTTGGTTTTGCATCACTCACCTATGTGAGGCCCGGCGTCATCAGTGGGACGCGCGACGAACTGCGGTTGGGTGAGCGAGCACTGGTAGTGGTACTGGGCCTGGTGGGGAGATTGTTACCCGTTCGCTGGCAACTTAACCCCGCGTCGCGAATCGCCCAGGTGTTGCTCGAATCAGCCCTTGAGCACAGACCGGGTGTTCACATAATCACCTCCGAGTGCTGCATTGGAGCCGGAGTTAGCTGTTTTCACAAATAGATCATTTGAAGGGAGATACACAATGCCTATGGTTGAGTTTTCCGCTGTGTTGGACAGCGATACAGGACACGCTTGGAGCCTGTTGAAAAAATTTGGAGAGATTCATAAATGGCATCCCTCTATAGTCGAAAGCAGTATTGAGGATAACCAGCCTGACGGATTGGTCGGTTGTGTTCGCAAGCTCACCCTGGCCGATGGCGCGGTTGTCAGGGAGCGTTTGTTAACGGTGGATGATCGCAATCTAACGTTGTGCTATCGCTTCGAGGAGTCCCCGTTACCATTAGATAACTATCTCGCCATTGTGAAATTGGTCTCACTTACGGGACAGTCCAAGACGTTCATCAATTGGTCTGCAAGCTTTGACCTGCAAGATTTGAATACAGCAGACCACTACCAGGAACTCATACGAGGACTGATCGTGGATGGCCACAATAGTCTTCAGTTGTTTCTAATCCGGCATTAAAGATTTAAAGGAATTGACACGTCCAGTCTTGGCTAGGCAAGCATTCTAAACTTGAATGCAAAAGGGCCCTTGGAAGCTGATGACATTCAGCTAAGTTGACTTACTGCGGCCATCGCTGAACACCCGGGTTTCGATCAGGGTGTTTTATTTAACCAAGTGCATTGCTGGAACTCTGGCGGGCCGTAGCCTGCGTGACGTCAGTACAAAGATTAAAAACTCAGACCACTCGTTCGGCTGGCAGGATAATGCACACCGGGCTGGGGCGTTAGGGTCACATAAAGCAACGCCTGGGTATGTTGGGCGCCGGGTTAAGCCGCCATCGCTTGGGCAGCAGAGGCCCTTCGAGCCCAAGATTGCCACCAGCAATCGCTTGGCGAGAAGGAATTCGTTGTGATGGTCGCCGATCACGCCAGGGCGTATCAAGGCTAAGGCCCGACGATCAAATGCTGGAACAGGAGGCGACCGAACTTACCGGCACCGCAGAGCGCCTGAGTTCCAAAATTTTACGCTCATGCACAGCTCCCCATTCCCGCATGGCACTCACCAAAGGCGCGAGAGAGCTACCTAATTCTGTCAGCGAATACTCCACCTTTGGCGGCACCTCGCGATAGATTTCGCGATGAATAATCCCATCAACCTCCAGCTCTCTCAGCTGGAGTGTCAGCATCCTCTGAGTGATATCTGGTATTAGGCGTCGCAGTTCGTTGAAGCGCTTCGTTCCTGACATCAGGTGAAACAGTATGAGCGATTTCCACTTTCCACCAATGACATCGACAGTAAACGCGACGGGACAAGCGAAGGCCTCAATTTCATCCTGAGGGTTACATTTTTTCACTGTTATCACCACGGTATAGAAAGTGTGCCTACAGCACATAATTGTGCGTACTTACACGCAAGTGCTGTGTAAGTTAGCATGATTCCATATTAACCACTATGGAATCTGCTTGATGAGCTTGCTGCTTTCGCCCCATGAAATTAAAGGCCTTAAACTGAAAAACCGCGTCGTTATGTCCCCTATGTGCATGCACATGGCAGCGGATGATGGCTTTGTCACTGAATGGCACCGCGTTCATTATGGAGCTCGTGCTCTGGGTCAGGCGGCGCTGATTTTTCCCGAAACGTTGGCTATTCAGGCTGACGGTCGTATCGGAGCCGGTGACCTCGGTATCTGGAGCGATGAACACGTTGTCGGCTTGAAAGCACTAACTGAACTGCTTCACAGTTTTGGTGCAAAAGCCGGCGCTCAGATCGGCCATGCGGGGCGCAATGCTGACCTGCCCAATCTCATTCACATCGCGCCATCGGCGATTCCGTTCACGGAAACCAGCCCTGTTCCTCGCGAACTCGCGTCTGATGAAATTCCGGGTTTGGTGAAGCTCTATGGCGATGCCGCACGGCGTGCCAGCGACGCCGGATTCGATGTACTTGAGATCCATGCTGCGCACGGTTACTTGCTGAGTGAGTTTCTTTCGCCACTGGCCAATACGCGCGACGACGAGTATGGCGGTGATGCCAAACGTCGCTATCGCTTCCTGCGCGAAGTCTTGGAGGAAGTCAAAAAGCATTGGGGAGATCGTCCTCTGTTCGTTCGGATATCTAGCTCTGATTACGCCGAAGGTGGAAACACGCCTGAATCGTTCCTTGAATATGGTCGTTGGATGAAAGAGCAGGGTGTCGACCTGATCGACTGCAGTTCCGGTGGAATCAAGATGGTAAAGGTGCAGACCTACCCAGGTTACCAAGTACCTGCGGCTGAATTACTGCGTAAGGAGCTGCACATTGCCACGGGGGCTGTGGGTGTGATCCAGAGTGGGCGCCAGGCCGAAGAAATTTTGCAAAACGGTCGAGCTGATCTGGTGTTTGTAGGGCGACAAATGCTTCGCGATCCATTCTGGGTGCGCACCGCAGCAGATGATCTGAGGGAAGTCATAGAGATTCCTGAGGCCTACACACGTTATGGATCTGTCTGGCTTGATACCAAAGCCTGAAGCTTTTCTGCGTAAATCAAATCAGTGATCAATAGCAATCCAATGAAGCAGGGTAAACACATGAGCAAACCGACTTACGTACAAGAATACCAAGCCATCACCGAGGTGCTGAACAAGTACATTGAGGGCTGCAAGCAGGCCCAAAGCAGCATCATGAAGCCAGCTTTCAGTGAGCAGGCAACGATGTTTAGCGTCGATGGCGACGGTAAGCTGGCCGGCGGCGCTATACCAATCCTGTTCGATGGGATCGACAAGGGTTTCCGCCCATCTCCTGACGCACCGGCAGCCATCGTCCGCATTGAGATCGTCGGTACAGCGGCTAGCGCTCGCATCGACGCTAACGACATGTCTGGCATTTCCTTCACCGACTTCTTCCATCTGCTAAAAGTCGATGCTCAGTGGACGGTAATCAGCAAGATCTTCCACACCCACTTCGCCCCTTGAGGCTTTATCTTCCTTGAGCGCGCGGCGACGAGGCTGCACTGCATGCCTGCTGTGTTTTCTTTTGCAGCCGGGCGTCGGCGGAACTGTACGTCCGGCACACAGCCTTGAAGACTTTGCCTTCGACCGCCGGATCGAAGCCGCAACAGATAATAAAGTTGCTCGCTATTTGATGATGCATACATTCAGGCTATACATAGGAAAGATCATGAAGATCCTCACCTCCGCTTTCGCCCTTTCCGTCGTGACGCTGTCGCTTGGTAATGCACTTGCAGCCGACCAGCACGGCGTTGAACACCACGTAGCAGAATTTTTGAAATCCCTTGAAGGCGTCAAGACGCTGGACTCCATGACGCCGGTGGAGGCCCGCGCCGCGCTGGTGGCTGCCCAGGCCGCCCCCCAAGTATCCTTGCCGGCAGCTGACGTCAGTGAGAAAACGATCCGCGTTAATGGCCGCGACCTGAAACTAACCATCGTGCGCCCGGTCGGCAGCGATCAGAAAATCCTACCCGCGTTTATGTACTTCCACGGCGGCGGCTGGGTGTTGGGCGACCTCCCGACCCACGAACGGCTGGTGCGCGATCTAGTGGTAGGCTCGGGTGCGGTGGCGGTCTTCGTCAACTACACCCTCTCGCCTGAGGCGGGATACGGCGTCGCCATCGAGCAAGCCTATGCTGCGACAAAGTGGGTGGCCGAACATGGCAAGGAGATCAACGTAGACGGCAAACGCCTCGCCGTAGCTGGCAACAGCGCAGGCGGGAACATTGCAGCCGTGGTTGCCTTGATGGCGAACGAGAAGGGCGCACCAGCACTGCGTTCACAAGTGTTGCTGTGCCCGGTGACGGATGCAAACTTTGACACGCCGTCCTACAAGGAGTTTGCCAACGGCTACTTCCTGACGAAGGACTTGATGGTGTGGTTCTGGGACAATTACACACTCGACGCCGAAGCACGCAAGCAGATTTACGCTTCGCCGCTTCAGGCGACAACCGAGCAGTTGAAGGGCTTGCCGCCGACGCTGATCCAAACTGCCGAATTCGATGTCCTGCGCGATGAAGCTGAAGCTTACGGCCGCAAGCTCGACGCTGCGGGTGTACCTGTGAAGTCGGTACGCTACAACGGCATGATTCACGATTTTGGGCTGTCGAACGCATTCAGCCATCTGCCGGCGCCCCGCACCGCGATCGAGCAGGCATCTCAAGAACTCAAGACCAGCCTGAGCAAGTAGTTTCAAAAACAAAGAGTCCGCAGGTCACGGTGAAACTGCGGAATTCTTTATTGAAAACACATCGTTAATTTCATTGCGAAGCTACAGTAGCACCAAAGTTTTTCGGAACACCTGCTGTGCTTTTTTTGCAATTGAGCATAAATCAATAATCGCAATCCTTATTAAATTAAGAGTGAATAAATGAAAATTACTTCTATCAAGAGTTTGTTTTTTGTGGCCCTAATTTCGAGCTTGGGCGCGATTGCTCAAGCAGATAACCTACCGAGTGACCAACAAGTCAGTAGTAAAACAGTGAGCAAACCTACGTACGTAGAAGAATACCAAGCTATCACTGAGGTGCTTAACAAGTATATTGAGGGTTGCAAGCAGGCCAAGAGCAGTATCATGAAGCCCGCTTTCAACGAGCATGCGACGATGTACAGCGTCGGCGCCGATGGCAAGCTGGCAGGCGGCGCGATTCCAATCCTGTTCGATGGGATCGACAAGGGTTTCCGTCCATCTCCTGACGCACAGGCCGCTATAGTCCGCATCGAGATCGTCGGTACCGCGGCTAGCGCTCGCATCGACGCTAACGACATGTCAGGCATCTCTTTCACTGACTTCTTCCATCTGCTGAAAGTCGAAGGTAAGTGGACTGTGGTTAGCAAGATTTTCCAAACGCATGTAGCGCCTTAATTACTTGAGCCGTCCGGCGGCTTTGTGCTCGACTATCTAGGGCTTCTGCGCTGGAACCCTTCGATCACAGCCATCGACTTTAGTTAGTGGAGTCGGTATTCAACCGCCGGATGACCCAGTCCTTTCTTGATCTTACGAAATTTTGATTACTACTTTACCAAAGGCGCCTCTGGCCAAGTGCTCATACGCTTGGCGTGCTTGATCAAATGGATACACGTGGTCGATTACCGGGCGAATCTTGTGCTCATTCAAGAATTCGTTCATGCGATCAAATGAGGAGCGAGGAGCAACGGCGATGCCACGAATCGTTGTTTGCCGGAAGATCAAAGGCATCAGGTTCAGCGCAGAGGTTTGGCCGGTCAGGAAGCCGATCTGTGCGATACGTCCTCCTGCCTTTGTTGCTGCAACCGATTGATTGATGCCATCCCCGCCTGCCACATCCAGCAGGAGATCGACCCCCTTGCCGTCAGTGAGCTTTAGTACTTCCTCTGCCCACTCAGGGCTAGTGCGATAATTTACACCCGCTACAGCACCCAGTTTTTTCACTGCTTGCAGATTGTCATCTCGACTGGAAGTGACGATAACTTTGGCGCCAAGTGCCGTTGCAATTTGTGCAGCGAAAACAGAAACACCCCCTGAGCCCTGAACCAAAACGGTTTGGCCTGCCTCGATCTGGCCGAAATCAACGAGCGCATACCATGCCGTCAGAGCAGCAATTGGAAGGGTCGCAGCTTCCTCATCTGACATGTTGTCGGGAGCACGTACCGCGCTGTCTTCATGGATAATCATGTACTCCGCCAGCCCGCCCGGCAATGGCGAGCCAAAGCAGTAGTTAGGCTCATCTGGCCCTGGCATGCCATCCAACCAACGTGAGTAAAGGTGTGAGTTAACTCGATCTCCGATAGAGAAGCGGCTGACGCCATCACCGACTGCTACGACAGTACCTGCCGCGTCGCTTACAGGGATTAGCGGCTTGGGCACCATATGAGGCTCATAGATGCCGTCAACGATAGCCTTATCTCGGAAGTTGAGCGATACAGCCCCCACTTTTACCAGCAGTTCTCCATCGGTGGGCACGGGTGTCTCAGCTTCCCCCTGCACAAGATTGTCCAATCCGAAATCTTTCAGAAGCCACGCTTTCATTTTCAGTCTCCAGCAATTTTGAATGTGCAGGGGAGGAAAGCTCCTCCCTTACGCTGAGGACATTGTTGAGATTTCGCGGCACTAGATAAATGTGCAGAAACTTACAGGATTGTTATCCTGATCAGCAACAATCATCCAGTTATCATGTTTCCCGAGAAAGAGAATTATGGAGCTTCTACAGTCGATGCAGGTATTCGCCAAGTTGGCTGAGTTGGGAAGCTTCACAAAAGTCGCGGAGGCAATGCAGGCAGGACGCCCGCACGTCACACGCACCATTCAGGATCTGGAAGCTTCGCTGGGTGTCCGCCTGTTCCAACGCACTACCCGTAAAGTGAAACTGACTGCTGAGGGCGAGCGGTTTTATGAGCGTGTCAAAGAGATTTTGGCAACAATCGCAGAAGCCACTTCCATGTTCGACCGTAGTGGATCGACGTTGCGGGGACGGCTTCGCATTGACATCCCCACTGCATTTTCCCAGCACAGCTTCATGGAAAACCTGAGAAAATTTACAGAGGCATTTCCCAAAATCGAGCTTTCGCTGGGCGTGACCGACCGTGCGGTAGATCTCGTAGCCGAGGGCATCGACTGTGCATTGCGAATCGGTGACCTCCCGGACTCAAGCATGGTAGCTAGAGAAATTGGCACCGCCACCATGGTGACCTGTGCGTCTCCAGGTTATCTCCAAGCTTGCGGGCCACTCAGAACCCTAAACGATCTATCAGACCACCGATGTGTCAGCTTCCTTTCTGGTCAGAATAACAGACCGCTGCCTTGGCATTTTTCGGTAGACGGTGAAGATCGTCCACATACGCCTCATGGTGGTATCACTGTGAATGAGTCGAATGCCTACGTTCAATGCGGTGTTGCAGGTTTCGGCATTGTTCAAGCGCCGGGAATTACCGTTGAGACTTTCCTCGCAAGCGGAGAAATGGTTGAAGTGCTCAGAGCATTTCGTCCCAAACCTCGCCTGGTTTCCGTGCTGTACCCAAGCAGAACACATCTTGCACCTCAGGTGGATGCGTTTGTGGATTGGTTAAAGGAGCATTTTCCAGTGCTACACCCTAGCTGGTTCAAATCTCACTAACCTGCAGCCGTATGCCGACTCGGTATAGAGATAGGTTCTTGCCGTAAAATGTGTTGGGCGGACGATCATCAACTACCGTGTACCGGGCAGCAATCGACCCAATCGGTTCGTCACGGTCTCAAGAAATACAGTGGCAATACAAATGCGGGAGTAATGGAAGCTGAGCACGGCACCGCGACCGCTGAGTCTTGGCTGTCCAAGTGTTTTTGGTTTGAGTACAAAAGGCCCTTCGAGGGCCTTTTTTGTTAAACACGATGTACTATCGTAATGGCTTTTTGCCGTGATCGGTATGTTCTGGGGGCATGCTGGCAGCGTAAAGCATCTTTCTGAAATTTAATCGGTTGATTCAGTCATTAACGGTGATTGGATCTCCGTTCATCAACATGAATCTCACGGTGCTCATGACGCCAGAGTGACCCGACCTAATGCAATTTTTCACACGGAGAATTCCAGAATGGCAGCGCATCATAAAGAGAAACACTCAATAGACAACATTGGTTGGCTGCGCGCTGCCGTATTGGGGGCCAATGACGGAATCGTTTCAACTTCAAGTCTGATTCTGGGCGTAGCCGCCTCTCACGCAACTCACAACAGCATCCTTATAGCGGGTGTCTCTGCTCTCGTCGCCGGTGCTATGTCGATGGCTACTGGAGAGTACGTTTCCGTGCAGTCCCAAGCCGACACGGAAGCGGCTGCCCTAGAGACGGAGCGAATTGAGATTCAGGAAAATCCGAAGGGCGAGAATCGTGAACTGACAGGAATTTATGTTGAGCGAGGACTTGAGGCGCCGCTTGCAAAAGAAGTCGCGACTAAACTAATGGATCACGACGCCTTGGGGGCGCATGCCCGAGATGAGTTGGGAATCACCGATGCGATGAGTGCAAAGCCATTACAAGCTGCTCTTGCATCTGCGCTAAGCTTTGCCGTAGGTGCGGCACTACCATTACTCGTGGTCGTAGTAGTTCCACAAGAACATCTCATCCCAGTCATCGTCGTCGCGTCGTTGGTCTTCCTTGCTATCCTTGGCGGCTTGGCGGCCAAGGTCGGCGGGGCGAATATTAAAAATGGGGTTTTACGTGTGACTTTTTGGAGTGCGCTTTCGATGGCGGTGGCAGCAGGAGTCGGTACCCTGTTGGGAACCACAGTATAAAACCCGGAACGGATTCCAGAATTAAATTCTGGCCTTTATACAAGGATGGAACAGGGTTTATATATTTGAAGGCAAGAGAAAAGCAGCGCTGCCCCCACACACCTTTATCCGATAGGATGCCGCCGGTTTTTTCTTCTGTTTTCTTTAGCTTTTTAATCCCACAGGATTGAAAGCTGGAACAGAAGCTGAAACTGAAACGCAGGCCTTGGGGGCCCAAGGGGAATCGCATTACTTACAGCCGTGGGCTGCTGCTTATGCTTTGAATACAAAATACCGTCAATTTTTTCAAAAAAATCCACATATTGCTATTCATCGGTTTTATTTCGTTTTTTACCATTATATGTTGTGTTTTCGGCGGGTGGGGTGATGTGAGAATCAAGTGGAGCTAGAGTCAGAGCTGGAAGCGACGGTCTGGGCAGTAGCATTGCGTGCCTACGGTGCATCGCTTCATCAGGTACTTGGGCAAGCGTTGGCGCAATACAAAAGACAACCTGGGTTGGACGAGCTGACGCGCTTCCACCCGAGCACAGGGGGTCAAGCTGGCGTCCGCGCACTTGGTTGTGCTCTCTCCAAAGAGATGCCGAACTGGGGCGATCGGCACCGTGATGACTACATCGAGATCCGGCGCGAGCTTCGTTGGCATATTGCCCGTCACCTGCACCTACCTGAACTACACGCCAAGAGCGATAAGGGCAATAGCGTCCACTTATTTTAAAGCGGACGTCATCGCCCTCACCGAAGCCAATGGCTATCACATGTTCAACGACATTGGCTTTTCTCCTCCGTCCGGGAGGCCGAAACGACCTCTGACGAAGTTCAGGAAAGCTCCATATGGTCGTCCCAGAGTTAGCATAATTACCGTCACACCAAGCGATCCATACAGCAGTTCTTCGCCGTTAGCCCCGCAGATTGCCAATATGGCTGCATAGATTGGTACCTGGAAGCTTACGAGAGCGAGCGAGTCCCACAAGATATGGGAACTTCGACTCGTGCTGGAAAATCTCATGAACCAGTCTCGCCAAAACCCATATGGGCGGCCAGTCAGAACCATAAGCCCGGCACCTAGAAGTCGGGTATGAAGCACCTGCTCCCAAGCCATCCCCGCAATGAGCCGCTCGTTAAAGATGCCTGTAACGGTAAAAAATAGGATCAACGCGAGAGTATCCGCAGCGAAAGATCGCCACCTATCGCTTCGATCTTCAGTTGAATAAGACAAATCGCTTACCTCCTGCCTCGTTTAGAGCGCTATGTCCGAAGAACTGGGCTTCAAGCCCCGATCCCAATTCGCTGTGACAAGTCGCCAGGTATTTTTGAATAATAGTGGTGACCTACACCCGTGTGTGGAACAGATGCCCCCTCATTTCGCTCAGCGTTCCAAGATATTTTCTCGCATTGCTGCGCACCACAAGTTGCCGGTCGATGACGTTGGTCATCGGCATGCGCCAGATTCGGCCAACCCCCTGGAAGTCGGCATTTTTTTTGTTTTTGGTGTACCGTTAGAGCGTTACTCAGAAGAGGTTTCCCGTGTCCAAACTCCAGAATTTCGCCAACTCGAAAAACACCTCGCAGAGCAGCTCCAAGCTCTCGAGGCTCTGAAAGGTGATGTCGGCCTGAAGAAAGAAATTGAATTCGAGACCAAGCTACGTGCTCTACTCGCCGAGTACGGCTACAGCCTGCCGAACGTGATCAACTTGCTTGATCCACAATCTGGCCGCCGTCGTGCTCCAGCTGTCGAGTCCAAAACTGGCAGCCGTAAGCCACGCCAAGTGAAGGTCTACAAAAATCCACACACTGGCGAGCTCATCGAAACCAAAGGTGGGAATCACAAAGGCCTGAAAGAATGGAAAGCGGAACACGGCTCGGCGACCGTTGAGTCCTGGCTGACCAAGTGAGTTTGGTTTGAGTACAAAAGGGCCCAAAAGGGCCTTTTTTGTTGGCCTTGCGGAGGAATGCGGTTAAACGTCCGGCTAACACAGATATTAGTGAGTACCAATGCTAACGTGGGAGATATCCAATTCAATTCGCAGGTTGGGATGGGTGGAAAGCCGGCTTCACATGTTTGATGAGGATGAACCCACCGTGCCGAGAATTTTGACTTCCCAGATAAGTGACACCGCACTAAACGAGCACAATGCCAGGATGTTCGGGTCGCCAAAGGAACGCTTGGATTTTTACCGAAGAGAGATTCAGTACGAAACCAGCATCTTGGCTAATCGTACTGACGCCTTTCTGGCATCTCAGTCTTTTTTGGTCATCGCATTTGCCTCTTCTATGGGCAATCTCAACCCCGAATGGGGCAAGTTGTTCACGCTGGTAGTACCACCGTTTCTTACGTTGCTTGGAGTGCTAAGTTCGTTGAATGCTTGGCCCGGTATTCGTGCGGCATACGACATTATCGGCCATTGGCATTTCAAGCAGAGTGAGCTATTGCATAGCGAGCCTTTAATGGGGTTGGCGTATGACGAATCGCCTTTATTTTGTGAGAGAGAGTCCACGCAAAAGGGGTATCGAAAGGCGTTGCTGTTTTCGGTGCGCACACCTTGGATCTTTGCGACGTTCTGGGTATTGCTTGGCATTTGGTCGGTTTGTATTCAAATCACCAAACTAGGTGCTTGAGAGAGATATTCGGACATCATCAGCTCTGCGCCCAAATGAAAACTCGATCACAGGTTATAGGGTGTACCATCGATAGGTGCCCATCAAAAATTAGTGAGCCATGTCCAGGGAAAGCGAAGAGGGCCGCCAGATCGTAGCTTCTCTGGCGCGCCGGGTTGGGGACATTGCTGATCTTGCAAAGACCGCCCACGCAATTATTTCAACCTTGCAGGATATGGACGCAGCCCTCAGGCCCATCATCGGTCAACAAGGGGTTGTCGCGCTTTATCGCCGCAGCCTCAATCTGTGCGTTTCCAATCATCCGCGACTGGCCGGCACCTGTGACAGAGTGCAGGCAGGCATGGATCTGATTGCCCTCAAATCCGTGCTCATCGAGCAAAGCGAAGCCGATGCGCTGTTTTTCGGTGACCTGTTGCTGACCACGTTTTACGAGCTGCTGACCACGCTGATCGGGCCCTCGCTCACCGCACGTTTGCTTCGTGGTATGTGGGAACCTTTATTGAGCGACACCCCTTCGCAGGAAAATTCGCCATGAGCACCAAAGTGACTATCAACCGCCTGGCCACCGGTGTGCCAGGACTGGACGAGGTGCTGGGCGGAGGACTGCCGGAGTTTTCGTTCAACCTGATCGCCGGCCCGCCTGGCTGCGGCAAAACCACCTTGGCGCATCAGATGATGTTCGCCCTGGCGACGCCCGAGCGCCCGGCGCTGTTCTTTACCGTATTGGGCGAGCCGCCGCTGAAGATGCTGCGTTATCAGCAACAATTCGATTTTTTCGACAGCGATGCGATCAACCAGTCGATTCGTTACATCAACTTGACCGATGACACTCTGGCCGGGAATCTGGACGAAGTGCTGCGGCGCATCGTCAGCGAAGTCGAGGCGCACTCTCCAGCGCTGGTGTTCGTCGACTCGTTTCGTTCGGTGGTGCTGGCCAGCCAGACGCAGGACAACCCCAACAACAACCTGCCGCAGTTCGTTCAGCAACTGGGCATGTTGATGACCACCTGGCAGGCGACGACCTTCCTGATTGGCGAATACTTCACCGAAACCGACACCAACCCGATTTTCACCGTGGCCGATGGCTTGATCTGGCTGCGTCAGAGCGTGCAGCGCAATTCCATGGTACGCAAGATTGAAATCATGAAGATGCGCGGCCAGCCCACGTTACCGGGCTTGCACACCTTCCGCATTGCGACGTCGGGGATCAAGGTGTTTGCACCCGCGCCACTCAACCCGGTTGAAGCGCCGCTGGAGATCCCCATCAAGCGCCTGAAAATGGGCGTGCCACAGCTCGACGAGATGCTGGGTGGCGGCCTGCCCCGTGGTTATTCCTTGCTAGTGGCCGGGCCGTCGGGGTCGGGCAAAAGCATCCTGGCAGCGACGTTCCTCGCAGAAGGCGCACGCAACGGCGAAACCGGTGTGATCGCGGTGTTCGAACAACGGCCCAATCATTTTCAAAATGCCGCCCTCATTCAGTTGATCCAAAGCGGTCAGGTAGGCTTGGTGGACAGTCGTGCACCGGACTTGTCCATCGACGAAATCGTCCAATTGCTGTTGGCCGAGATCTCTCGCCTGAAAGCCACTCGTGTGGTGATCGACTCGTTGTCGGGCTTCGAACTGGCGCTGGCGCCGACCTTCCGCGAAGACTTCCGTGAATCGCTGTCGCGCATGGTCACCGCGCTGACCAGTGCCGGGGTCAGTGTGCTGATGACCTCCGAGCTGGAAGACCGCTACACCGACTTGCGTTTCAGCCCTTACGGCACGGCATTTCTCACCGACGCGATCATTGTCCAACGCTATATTGAAGTAGAGAGCCGCTTACTGCGCATCATGGCCGTGGTCAAGCTTCGGGCCAGCGCCCACTCCGATGAGCTGCGCTTGTACCGCGTCGATGAAAACGGCTTGCAGATTGGCGAAATGCTTCATGACCAAGAAGGGCTGCTCGGAGGCCGACCCACAAAGCGGATTTCAGGTGTATCACACCCAGGAGATAAAAATGCTTGAGCCCGACTCATGAGTAATGTCGCTGGCACGAATGAGCGTGAGATCGCTAGTGCCGCTCACGAACTCTTCCTGCTTGGCCAGAAAACCGTTGAAGCACGCGCCGTGCTGGCAGCACTTCAAAAAGAGCTGAGCGATACCAGCAGCCGGCTGGTGGATAGTCAGCAGGTCGAGCAGGTGATTGAGGCTAGTCAGCAGCTAGTACCGGCGAAACTGCTGGTGCAGTCAGACGCTATAGTCGCCCCACGCTTGGAAGAGCAACGTTTGTACCAGGAGCTGCGTGAGGCTAATGCCCAGCTGGTCATAGCCGCACTCAGCGCTCAAGACCTTCAGGCTGTAGCCGAGCGCGCACTGAGTCAGCAAAAAAGCATACTGGCGACGGTGGCCCATGAGCTACGTAACCCACTAACACCCATCAGCATGATTGCAGAACGTATGGTGCGTTTACCTAGCGATCAGCTGCCTCGGATGCGGGAGTTGATCGAAGGCCAAGTGCAACATATGTCACAGCTGGTCGATGATCTGCTGGACGTCTCCCGTGCCAGCACTGGTAAGTTGCGACTCAATCGCCGCGATGTCGACATGATTCAAGTTCTGCGTGAGGCCATTGATGCGTGCCGCCCTTTAATGGACGCACAAGAGCAGCATTTCAACGCCCATCTTCCCAACGGCATCTTGATGGTCAATGGTGACCCGGGGCGCCTCGCGCAGATTCTCCACAACCTTCTGGCAAATGCGGCTAAATACACACCGACCCACGGTAGAATCGAACTATCCGTAACGGTAGCGTCCGACGTTTTGAAGATAACCATTTCCGACAATGGCATCGGCATTTCCGCTAAAGCACTCCCGTTTATTTTCGACCCCTATGTTCAAGACGTGCATGCCGTCGGCTTCAATGGGTCAGGCTTGGGCATCGGACTGACAGTAGTCCGCGAGCTAGTTGAGGCGCACGGCGGCGAAGTTACCGGTATGAGCGAGGGTGATGGCATGGGTAGCGAATTCGTGGTCACGTTACCGATGGTGATCCATTCAAACGGATAAAAAGGCGTGGACAGTGACTGATCTAAGTCCAAGGGCATAGGTCAGCCCTCACCAGACAAGATTATTGCCGTCCATCGCTCTGACTGATCCATAAAAAACCGCAATCAAGATTCTTGGCGGGCACTGCGACTCGTAACTTCGAGTCAGACCCGCTAAGCATAGGTTCCGACATGAACGCAGCGGACGACTTTAGATTTAAATCTCATGAGCTGCTTTTAGATCTGGATGCAGCTATTAACCAAATGATGATGTTGGTCGCTACTCGCGAGCTTTCCGGTGAAAGGTGGTGTGCGGCTGTAACCCAACATTCGGATGCGTGTGCAGCTTGGAGTTCTCATCTCAGTGAGTCTTCGCTACTGAACTCTCATTTCCTTTGAGTAGGAGAAATCACATCTGGGTCACTGAGCGAAATGAGAGCGGTCGTGCGACCAGCCAGGCCAAGCCTTGAATGCTACGGATGACGGCCCAAGTCACGATTCTCCTGAGGAACCGCCCACTGGCTATGAATGAGATAACAGACTAAATCTCAGAAAAAGCTTCTACGCTGAAAACATGCCCCAGAGCATACCGATCACGACAAAAGCCATTGCTATGGTGCAGCTCCAGCCTAATACCCTCAGCCCAGGGTGAATGACGAAAGCGCCCATTATTTCTTTGTGCGATGCCATCAACATCATGATGAACATGACAGGCACCGCAATCACGCCATTGACGACTGCACTCCAAAACAATGCTTTGATGGGATCGATCGGAGCAAAGCAGATCAATACACCCAATAATGTTGCCGCCGTGATAATGCTATAAAACGCTTTGTTTGTTTCTGGCTTGGCCGCCAAGCTATTTCTCCATCTAAAGGTACCGGCTACTGCGTAAGCAGCAGAGCCTGCCAGCACGGGAACCGCTAACATACCGGTTCCGATGATGCCTGCGCTGAATAACCAAAATGCGAATTCCCCCGCAATCGGTCGTAAAGCATCCGCCGCTTGTGCGGACGATTGAATATCTGTGGTGCCATGCATATTTAGCGTGACGGCGGTGGTCAACATAATAAAAAACGCAATGAGGTTCGAAATTCCCATACCCACTATTGTGTCAATTTTGATGCGCGTAAAGTTGGCTCGCGCCTGGTCTGGCGCATCAATCAGCGTCTGAGCCTTAGGGTCAGCCTCCATGTCTTCAACTTCCTGTGATGCTTGCCAGAAAAAGAGATAGGGGCTGATGGTTGTGCCAAAAATGGCAACCACCATGGTTATATACTCCGGCTTCCAGGACATGTGAGGCCACACAGTCTGGCGAACGACCTGCCCCCATGGAATCTGCACGGCAAACATAATGCCCACATAAGCCAGCAACACGAGTGTCAGCCACTTGAGTACCCGCACATAGCGCTTATACGGAATGAACACCTGCAGAAGCAGAGAAACCAGACCAAAGCCGACTGCGTAGAATTGAGACGATCCGCCTATCAACAGCTTCAACGCCGCGCCCATCGCTGCGATGTCCGCTGCAATATTGATGGTATTGGCAAACATCAATAGGGCGACGATGCCATATAAAAAAGGCCAAGGGTAATGTCTGCGGATGTTGGTAGCGAGCCCGTGCCCGCTGACTCGGCCTATTTTTGCGCTGATGATCTGAATGCCGACCATCAGGGGGAAGGTGAAAAACAACGTCCAGAGCGTATTAAAGCCAAATTGCGCGCCTGCTTGCGAGTAGGTCGCTATACCGCTTGGATCATCATCCGCCGCCCCTGTGATAAGGCCGGGCCCTAGTTTTTTCATCCACGAACGATGGGGAACAGCCAGAGGCTTGCCTATGAGCTCTTTCTTATTCATTTTTGATTTCTCAGGGGTACCGGATGCCACACCAAGTTTTGACTGAGGCCCTTCAACAGGAGTTCCTTGGCAGAATTCAGGAAGGCGTATTGCCCAGGGGGAATGGCTGCTCTGGGCGAAGGCTGCCGATCACCAGCTCCGAATAGATCATTGGAAGTCCTTCGGATGTGACCTTGAGGCAAGAACGATTCGTAGAAGTTTTGCGGGCTCTCACGCGTACAATTCGATTGTTCGCCTTGGTGGCAGGGTGCCACAATGGCTTTTTGTCGCTACATCATGATCAGGCGGATCAGATGGATGACCTTGAACAAAGGTATGACCATGATGCTTTCATAGCGCAGCAGGAGCGAACTGACCGATTACGGCAGCTATTCCGCTAATCAGTCTCTGCAGTTTTCGGAAGTTACCTGGCCGCCGTCATTTTGTGTGGGAATTCCTCCGTGGAAGAGGTCAGCGTAGCAGCAGGGGAACTTTTAAGAGTGGAGGATCTTTCCAGCAAAGCGATGGTGACAGAGCAATCACGCATGCCTTTTTATGGAGCTGCGAAACATTCCTAGGCAGCTCATGCTTCTCATCGGAAACAGATGAGGATCGCTTGCTGAAGTGACCTATCGTGTAGGTATCTCAGCGAGGAAATGAAGATGATTTCGAGATTCGTTGTTGTCCCTGCAGTCCCCACGGAAACTGTCTCTTCACGTAATGGAATGCGCGTTTACTGCAAAACAGAGCCTATAGGCTTTAACATTTATGACAACGAGAAAAAGCTGCGTTCGCAGGCTACCTTTCTGACCCGTGAAGAGGCTGAGGCTGAATGCCAGTGGCTTAACTTGAGACCGCTGCAAAGGGTTCCCTCACATCGGGACACCTTCTAGAATCACGGTATTGTTCCTTGTTTGCAGGTCTAGAGCCGTCTTTGCTGATGAGGAGCTTAAGAACTAAGGTACCTCTGCGGATCCACGCTTCTGTCCACAACATCTGCTCATGGTGACTTCAGTCACTGCTACGCTGATGGATCTATTCGCTTGGACAAGTGTGCCGACCATGTGGAAGCCAGGATCAATCAACGTCAGATGACTTTTAATGACGTGCCGATCCGTGCTGCCGCGCCTCTGTTTCTGCGCCTAACACTTGAAGCCGGTCATGCTCGTGTTTTTCGTGGAGGGTGAGATACTCGTTCACGTCTTCCTGTGTGCGATGCTCCTGCCCCAAAAGCGACTCACTCAAGAAATTGAACCGCATTGACTCCTCGATAGTCAGGCCAGCAAATATTTCGTTGCCCTGAAGGTCAGTGCTGAGGGCGCGTAGTTTCCGGAGGTATGCGCGCTGCATGTCCGTGAGTACAAGCATTTGGATCTCCTGATAATTGCCACTGCGAAGCTGTGCCGCAATGCGCAAAATTTACTACCCGAAATTGTTGGGGCTGCTTGTATGGGGTCAGCATCGCGCGAAAGTTCCAACTGCTTTCATAGGAGAACAGGCGCTATGCTTCCGACACTCCCGGCACGTCCATGTTTATCTTGCGCCAAGCGGCTTCGGCAAAGCTGTAAACCGAAAAGGCGATCAGCCCCAAGGCCATCACCATCAAAATCACAGCTCCGGCCGGTAGGTTCTGGAGAGCATTGAGGGCGTCCTTCATGCCCGGTGGATCCATGGCTTGATAACTCGAACCACTGATTGTCAGCAGCATTGCGATCTCAATAAAGGCGACTCCACGAGCTATAAGACCGAACCGAGACACCGGACGTACATATCGCATAACGTCTTTGTCAGCCTCAAAATATTTCTCGAACGACGCCTTCCAGCCCTTGATGATGTGCGCAATGCCTACGCCTAGTGGTACAAGTGCGACGAGGTAAACCAATAAGTTTGAGTGTTCCCAAGACAAGATATGCGCCAGTAAATCCTTGGTTTGTTCCCCACCTGAGCTGCCCGAGCTCTTGAGTCCGCTGATGAGAAGGCCCAACGCAAAAAACGCCAGCGCGCCGTTGACTACACCTCCCGCCAACAAACCTGCACGAATCACCAAGCCTTTGAACTTTTTACCGTGATGATCAACGTCGCGCGTCGCTTGCAACACGCGCCAACAGGCGAAAGCGAGCAGACCAGCCACCATTAGCCCCACTAAAGCATGGCCGAATGGCTGGCTTAACAATGTCTCCAGGCTTCTGTGGCTATCTTTCGGTTTTGTCGAGTCTTGAGCCGCCAGCAACGCAAAGATGCCAATGATCAGATAAATCACTCCCCGAGCGGCATAACCACCCCTTGCGAGTACAACAAGGCTCTGTCGCGTGGACATAGGATCTAATTCCAGAGAAGCAGTACAGGAGCAGACCTGTCGAATCGGGAGGGGTTCGATTAAAGGTGGGTTTGATCGATACTGGATTCCGCTGCCGCATTAAAACTCATTCAGCAAGTGCTCAAGCCGCTCGCGCTCCCAACCACTCAAAAGCTCGACTGGATCAGTGTCATAGCGCTGCCAGGTTCCAAGAGACCCAACACGACCGTCAGGCGACGTGCAGTAGTCGCAGTAGTCCAGAGTGTCGCGGTCGTTGAAAAACGTGAGATGGCAGTCATCAATCTCAACGGGCATGAGACCGTGATAGATCTCACTCCATGACTGTTTGCAAGCTCTCTTCATGACGCGTGTGCCGAGCGCGAGCGCCGTTATGATCACGCAGATACCAGCAAATTTGTGCCACGGCGCCCGCCGCACCATGAGTCGTACCAAAGCGGAAAGCCTGTTTACCGTCGAAGATCAGATCCGTGCCACCGCCCACGTGGAGTGCCGCAGGATGCTGCCGTCATCGATGAAATTCCGATGGCCTACAAGGACATCGACCACGTCATGCACGCCCAGCGCGAGTTGGTGGAAGTGCTGCACACCTTGCGTCAGGTGGTGTGCGTAAAAGGATAAGAAAATGGGCACGCGTTTATCGCCGCAGCAGGGGAGCGTGCCCTTTCCAAACTGCCGCGTACTCAGGAAGACACTACGCCACTACTTCACCGCATAGAACTTGCGCACATACCGCGTACTTTTCCACGCGCACGGTGCACCGAGCGGCACAAACACAGTGTCGCCGGTATTGACCTCCACGCTCGTTCCATCAGGCGTCAGTAGGGTGACACGGCCTTCGATCAGGTTCATCAGCTCATGGAGTTTGTGGGGCCGGCCGTGACGCTCATACGGTGTCGAATCCCAAACGCCGACGCGTAGTTGGGTGGCGTCGTCTTCGAAGGCATTGTGTGACCGGCACTGCGGCGTCGGTCCGATCAAAATCTGCGGTTCCGGTGCGGCCGAAGGCGAGAGCAGGTCCAGCGGGTCGAGCGCGGTCAGGCCGGGTGTCGGGTTTGCGCTGGGGCTGGTGACGGCACAAAACGCCCAGCACGTATCAGCGTGGGCCTGAAGACGCAGCGCTGTGCCGCGACCGATCACGGCGCTGGCGCCGACACCCAGTTCCAGCGTCTGCGTTTCGGATTGCAGCACGACGTGGCCGGCGTGGACCACGATCACTTCGGTGTGCGGAAAGTCATCGCTATCGAGCGTTCCGCTGGTGTGCACGATGCCCGCTGACACGCCATCCGGACCGTTGTAGGCCATCTGGCGATCGTCCTTGAACGGATCGAAAGCGCCCAAAGACGCTGCTGTAAAAGGCGTGGCAACGCGGCTGCCGTCGGCGCGAGCCAACAGCAGAACGGTAGGTTCAGACATACGGGTGACGCTCCATAAAAAAGACTGTGAGGGATAGCGATCAGCCAATGGCCTGAGTCACCACAGCGAACTGCTGGACGCCATTGGCTGTTTGTGGCGGCGTGCCCTTGGCCATTTGCGCCACGGTATCGATGTGCTTCAAACCCGCCGATTCCAGCCATTGGGCCAGGCCGCTGTCGGCTGGAATATCGATGCGCACGAAGGCGTCTGGTACTTGCGCCAGCAACACCGCGATCAGGTGTTTAGCCTGTTCGAGGTTTTCGGCGACGACCGGGCCGATGCAACGACCACGGCCGAAGGGGCGCAGCAAGGCGAAGGCGTGTAGCTGGCCGTCGCATTCGATCCCCACGGAATGTTCGACCACCTCAAACAGCTCGGCGAGCACCGCTTTGCGATCCAGCCCGCTGCCGGCGTTGGCCAAAGCCAGCACGCGAGCCTGATCCGCCGCGTTCAGCGCACGGCAATGTTCGCCGTCGGCCAATGTATCGACTGCAGGTGCAGTGACGTTGCCCTGATGCTGCTGAATCCGGCCGAATTCGACAAAGCCCTGGCTGACGTAAAGCGGTGCGCCGGCCAATGTGGCGTTGAGCATCGGGGTGCGTGACTGGCAGGCATCCAGGGCCAGTTCCATGAGCTTGCGGCCGATGCCCTTGCCCTGATAGTCATCACTGACGATCACCAGGCCAATGGTGGTGAAGCCACCCTGGGGGCAGGCGAATGCCGTGCCGATCAGACGCTCGCCATCGAGCACCACAAAGCCGTCGCTGACCCGTTGCAACATGGCCCAGTCGTCCAGGCGATGGGGCCACTTCAACTGCGCGGACAAGGCATGGGCCGAGGGCAGGTCGGCGGCGGTCATTGGCCGATAGACATAAGCAGGTTGTTGCAAGGCGGACATGGCGAGTCTCCGTTGGACAGTGTGCGCGAGTGGCCGGATTTCCAGCGCGATGGTGCCTGTATCCCATCTGCGTGAAGGCCTGACAAGGGGGGCTGGAGCATTCGGCAGATTCCGCAAGCCCGAGGCCGGCAGACCACACTTACTACTTAAATGCACCGCAAGGTCGGCAGCAAATGCCAGGGCTTTTTTTCTACGATGGAGGCCAGAGTTCACGACGCGTCGTCCCTTATTTGGAGTGCTCCATGGATAGCTTCGATCCCCGCCTTATCGCTGTGCGCAGCGCTCACTTCATTGCGGGCAAATACCGTGATGCGCAACCCGGGCTTGAGGTGGTGCGCCCCTCTGACGGCCAGGTCTATGCCCAGTTGCCAATCGCCGATGCCGACCTGGTGGATGAGGCGGTCACTGATGCCTGGCAGGCGTTCAACCGCAGTGACTGGGCCAGTCGTCCACCCCGGGAGCGGGCACGGGTGATGCGCCGCTGGGCCGATTTGATCGAGGCGGACGCCGCCATTCTGGCACCGCTGGAAGCCGTGGGCTCGACACGTCCTCATAAAGATGTGATCGCCTGGGATATTCCTTATGTCGCCGAAGGCATTCGCTTCTTCGCCGAACTGGCGGACAAGCATGGCGGTCAAGTAGCAGCAACCCAGACCGATCGACTGGGCATGCAGATCGCCGAACCCTACGGCGTCATTGCCGCCATCGCACCGTGGAACTTCCCCTTGAGCATGGCCTCCTGGAAAGTGGCCCCGGCCTTGGCCGCCGGTAATGCCGTGGTCCTCAAACCTTCGGAGCTGACGCCGTTCTCCAGCCTGCGCTTTGCCGAACTGGCACTGCAGGCCGGTATTCCGGCGGGGATTTTCAACGTTATCCAGGGCGATGGCCGCATCACGGGCGATGCCTTGTGTCGCCATCCGCGAGTGGCCAAGGTGACGTTCACCGGGTCCACGGCGACTGGGTCGAGCATCATGTCGACCTGCGCGTTGGTGGGGCCGAAACCGGTGACACTGGAACTTGGCGGCAAGAGTCCGCAACTGGTATTCGCCGACGTACCGGACATCGCGAAAACCGCGCGCACCGTCGCGCTGGCCATCACCGGCAACGCCGGGCAGGTGTGCGTATCCGGTTCGCGGTTGTTGATCCAGCGTTCGATCATGGAACCGTTTATTGCGCATTTGCAGGCGTATTTCGAGGAGCTGCGCCCGGGGCCGACCTGGTCACCCGAGAGCACGTTGTCGCCGATCATTTCCCGACTGCAAGCCAGCCGCATCGATGGCATCGTCCAACGCTCGCGTCAGGCCGGTGCTGAAGTGCTGACCGGCGGTGGGTTGTTTGAAGGTCTGGGCGGCGCTTATTACCAACCGACCTTGCTGACGGGTCTGGACAATGACAACCCGGCGGTCTGCGAAGAAATCTTCGGCCCGGTGCTGACGGTGCAGGCATTCGATGATGAAGAGCAGGCGCTGAGTCTGGCTGCGCACGCCACCTATGGCTTGGCGGCGGGCGTACACACCGCCGATATCAATCGCGCCCTGCGTCTGGTCCGGCGGCTGGAGGCGGGGACCGTTTGGGTTAACCGTTACGGGCGCAGTAACGACTACATCCTGCCGACCGGCGGCTACAAACGCTCCGGCATTGGCAAGGACCTGGGGCGCGAAGCGTTCGAAGCCAATTTACGCTTCAAGAGTGTGCTGATCGATATCGTGCAATAACACACAGCACGTCATCTGTAGCAGCTGCCGAGCCTGCGAGGCTGCGTTCGGCTGCGAAGCAGTCGTCAACCGGGATGACGTGGTTTACCTGACACACCGAGGCGCATGATTTCACGACTGGTGCGCAGCCGAACGCAGCCTCGCAGGCTCGGCAGCTGCTCCAAGAGTAAAGTTTCAAACCGCACCCAAACGGGCGCTTACTTCGGTAAGCGCCCGTTTTCGTTCAGCCCGGCGCAGGTTCTGCGGCAGATCGGTGCGTGATCGGGCCTTGCAGGGCTATAAAGGCCCATAAGAGCGCATAAATACGGGGTTTGCCCAAGGCTTGTGCGCGCCGCAAAGTCTGCTGAGGGCGGGCGTTAAAACGGTGGTTTGTATCAAGCGAAGGTCGCTTTTAACGCCATCTGCTGATTTCACAGTGTTGTAATGACGGTGTGCTGCAGCGTTGCATCACAGCTTCGGAAACGGAGCGAATGCTTGTCACGCCATGACCTCAACGAACTTCAGGACCGCACTCAATGAGCTTTCTTCGCCCCAAATTCATTACGTTCGACTGCTACGGTACGCTGACCAACTTCCACATGGGCACGATGACTCGCGAACTGTTCGCCGATCGCGTGAAGCCCGAGCAGATGGATCAGTTCGTCAAGGACTTCTCGGCCTACCGCCTGGACCAGGTCATGGGTGACTGGATGCCCTATGACGAAATCCTCAAGACCGCACTGGCGCGGACCTGCAAGCGCTGGGGCATCGAATACCGTGACGAAGGTCAGCTGTATTACGACGCCGTGCCGACCTGGGGCCCGCACCCCGATGTGCCGGCCGGTCTGTCGAAAATCGCCGACAAGATCCCGCTGGTGATTTTCTCCAACGCCAGCGACAGCCAGATCATGTCCAACGTCGACAAGCTCGGCGCACCGTTCCACAAGGTTTTTACCGCCGAACAGGCCCAGGCCTACAAGCCGCGTCTGGCCGCGTTCGAGTACATGCTCGACAACCTCAACTGCGGCCCGGAAGACATCTTGCATGTCTCTTCCAGCTTCCGTTATGACCTGATGCCGGCCCACGACATGAAGATCAAGAACAAGGCCTTCGTCGCCCGTGGTCACGAAGTCCCGGGCAATGCCTTCTACGGCTACCAGCAGATCACCGATATCGGCGGGCTGGCGGCGCTGGTGGGTCTCTGAGTCGAACGGTAACGGCGCTCTTCAACGCATTCTTTTTTTGGCATAGGCGGGTTAGACATGGGCAGTGAATCCTACTGGCTCGACACCGCACCGGAATTCAGCGGTGCACAGCTCGGCGCCTTGCCCGGGCAGGTCGACGTGGCCATCGTCGGTGGTGGTTTCACCGGCCTGGCGGCGGCCCGGGCGTTGGCCTTGAAGGGCGCCAGTGTGGTGGTGCTCGAGGCCGGAAGGGTGATCGGTGAAGCGTCGGGGCGCAATGGCGGCCAGTGCAACACCGGCGTTGCCCAGGACTACGCCGGGCTCAGCGCCAGCCTCGGTGCCGACAAGGCGCGGGCTTATTACCAGGCCTACGAAAGCGCGGTGCAGAGTGTCGTTTCATTGGTGGAGCAGGAGCAGATCGCCTGCGACCTGATTCGCAATGGCAAGCTCAAACTGGCGGCCAAGCCCATGCACTACGAGGGGCTGGCACGGACGTGCGAACTGATTCGCAAGGAAGTCGATGCCGACGTCGAATTGCTGACCGCCGAGCAGACCCGCGCGGAAGTCAATTCAGCGCAGTTCCACGGTGGTTTGCTGCAGCGCAACGGCGTGCAGATGCATGTCGGGCGCTTCGGTGTCGGTTTGGCCGAGGCCGCCGCCCGTCAGGGTGCGTTGATCCATCAAGGCACCTCGGTTGTGGACTGGAAAGCCCAGGCCGGCGGTTATCAGGTCAACACCAGCAAAGGATCGCTGCACGCCGGTCAGGTGCTGCTGGCCACGGGCGCCTGTCAGCACGGTGGTTTGGGCTGGTATCGGCGGCGGATCGTGCCGGTGGGCAGTTTCGTGATTGCCACCGAAGTCCTTCCGCCATCGCTGATCGAGCAGTTGTTGCCGGGCCGCCGCGCCTATGTCACCAGCCGCATGATCGGTAACTACTTTCGCCTCACCCCGGACAATCGCCTGCTGTTTGGCGGCCGTGCGCGGTTCGCCATGTCGGACAGCGTCAACGACGCCAAAAGCGGCAAAGTGCTGCAAGCGGCGATGGTGCAGATGTTCCCGCAGTTGGCCAACGTCAAGATCGACTACTGCTGGGGCGGGCTGGTGGACATGACCTCCGACCGCTTGCCTCGGGCCGGTCAGCACGGCGGTGTTTATTACTCCATGGGCTACAGCGGCCATGGCGTGCAGATGTCGGTGCACATGGGCCAGGTCATGGCCGATGTCATGGCCGGCAACGTCGAAGCCAACCCTTGGCGTGAACTCGAATGGCCGGCGATTCCCGGGCATTTCGGCAAACCGTGGTTCCTGCCGTTTGTGGGCGCCTATTACCGCTTCCAGGATTATTTGCATTGAGTTGATGTTGTGGCGTCACCGTCGTTTGCGTTTCCAGGACGCTCCGGACATCCGCGAGCACTGAGTGTCCGGTCTCGCCAATACGAGCCACTTTTGACGGCGTCTGTTGTCGCCAAGCTGCGTTGCCGCTCCTCGCCATAGCCAGCTATGACTCGTCGCGGCGCCTTGCCTGGCAACAACAGCCACTCGCCAAAAATGGCACGTATTGGCGAGACCGGACACGAACCTTCTCATTTTCGACAGGTACAACTGATATGACTGACAACAAGATCGACTCCCAACTGATCTCCGGCCAGGAAAGCCTGCGGGTTTTCGAAGGCCTCAATCGTGGCATGTCGCGCCGCAACGCCTTGCAGATGCTCGGTGTGGCCGGTGTTGCCGCAGCGGGCGCTGGTAGCCTGTTCGGCGCCGCCGGTAAACTGTTCGCCGAAGAAGCCGCCACACCAGGCAAAGGCAAGTCGGGCGGGCGGATTCGCGTCGCCGGCATGTCCAGTTCCACAGCCGATACCCTGGACCCGGCCAAAGGCGCGTTGTCGACCGACTACGTGCGCCACTTCATGTTCTACAACGGCCTGACCCGTTTCGACGCCCACTTGGTGCCGCAACTGGAACTGGCCGAGCGCATCGACAACACCGATGCCACGCTGTGGACCATCACTCTGCGCAAGGACGTGACCTTCCACAACGGCAAGACCCTGAGCGCCGCCGACGTGGTGTACTCGCTGTCGCGCCACAAGGATCCGCTGACCGGTTCCAAGGTCATGCCGCTGATGGCGCAGTTCGAAGAAATCAAAGCCACTGGCCCCAACGAAGTTCAAATCCGCCTCAGCGCGCCGAACGCCGAGCTGCCGTCGATCCTCGCCGTGTCGCACCTGATGATCGTTCCCGAGGGCACCACCGATTTCAACCAGGGCATCGGCACCGGGCCATTCAAGGTCAAGGAATTCAAACCGGGCGTGCGCTCGATTGCGGCGCGCAATACCGGCTACTGGAAACCGGGCCTGCCGTATCTGGACGAGATCGAGTTCATCGCCATTGCCGACGAACCGTCGCGGATCAACGCGCTGCTGTCGGGCGACGTGCACCTGATCAACGAGGTCAACCCGCGCTCAACCACGCGCATCAAGGCCAGCCCCAAGCACCGGGTCGTCGATGCACCCTCGGGCAACTACACCGACCTGATCATCCGTCAGGACCAGATGCCGGGCAAAAGCGCCGAATTCACCCAGGCCATGAAGTACCTGCTCGACCGTGAACAGGTCAAATCCGCAGTGTTCCGTGGTTTTGCCGTGGTCGGTAACGACCATCCGATTTCCCCCGGTTCGCGCTACTACAACGCCGACCTGCCGCAACGGGTCTACGACCCGGAAAAAGCCAAGTTCCTGCTGAAGAAGGCCGGCATGGAAAGCATCACCATGCCGCTGGTCGCATCGCCGGCCGCCACCGGTTCGGTGGACATCGCGGTGCTGTTGCAACAATCGGCGAAACAGGCCGGGCTCAAGCTCGACGTCAACCGCCTGCCGAGCGATGGCTACTGGTCCAACCACTGGATGAAGCACCCGCTGAGCTTCGGCAACATCAACCCACGGCCGAACGCCGACGTGATGTTCTCGCAGTTCTTCCAGTCGAAAGCACCGTGGAATGAATCGGGCTGGCAGAACGATCAGTTCGATCAGTTGCTGATGCTTGCCCGGGGTGAAACCGACGACGCGAAGCGCAGCAAGATGTACGCCGACATGCAGACCCTGGTGCATGACCACAGCGGTATTGGCGTGCCGGTGTTCATCAGCAACATCGACGGTGTCGACCAGCGCATCAAAGGCTATGGCAGCAATCCGCTGGGCGGTTTCATGGGCTACATGTTCGCCGAGCAGGTCTGGCTGGACGCTTGATGAGCGGTGATTGAAGCGACGGGGACATTGCATGAGGGTAGGGCGATGAATAGCAACACACTGTGGTTGATCGGCCGGCGCCTGGGCGCCGCGATCGTGACCTTGTTGATCGTGTCCATGGTCGTGTTTGCGATCACGGCGGTACTGCCGGGGGACGCGGCGCAACAATCGCTCGGGCAGTTCGCCACGCCGGAACAGGTGGCGGCCTTGCGCCTGAAACTGGGGCTGGATCAGCCCGGTGTGTTGCGTTACCTGCACTGGTTGATGAACCTGCTGAGCGGCGACATGGGCCAGTCGGTCTCCAACGCCATGCCGGTCAGCGAGTTGATGGCCGGGCGGGTGCCCAACACCTTGATGCTGGCGGCCGCCACGGCGTTGGTGTCAGTGCCGGTGGCGTTGATTCTGGGGATCGGCTCGGCGATGGGCCGTGGTGGGCGCATCGACAGCTTCCTGAGCTTTTTCACCCTGGCCATGGTGGCCGTGCCGGAATTTCTGGTGGCGACCCTGGCGGTGCTGATTTTTGCGGTGAACCTGGGCTGGTTGTCGGCACTGTCGTACGCCAGTGACATCACCTCACCTTGGCAATTCATGCGCACTTACGCCTTGCCGGTGCTGACGCTGTGCTGCGTCATCGTCGCGCAAATGGCTCGCATGACCCGGGCGGCGGTGATCGATCAACTGGACAGCCCCTACGTGGAAATGGCCCGGCTCAAAGGCGTGAGCCCGATGCGGATCGTGCTGCGCCATGCCTTGCCCAATGCCATCGGGCCGATTGCCAATGCCATCGCCCTGAGTCTTTCCTACCTGTTGGGCGGGGTGGTGATCGTCGAGACGATCTTTAACTACCCCGGCATCGCCAGCCTGATGGTCGATGCGGTGACCAACCGCGACATGGCGCTGGTCCAGGCCTGCACCATGCTGTTTTGCACGGCGTACCTGGGGTTGGTGCTGATTGCCGACCTGTGCGCGATTCTGTCCAATCCGAGGCTGAGAAACCAATGAACAATCTCATTGTGAAATCGACGCCCGCGACCCCCGATCTGTCGGTTGGCAAGGTGTCTCATGGTCCGGCCTGGCTGGGTCTGATCGGGGCTGCGATGTGCGTTATCTGGTTGCTGGTGGCGATCTTCGGCCCCTGGCTGGCGCCGCACCCGGTGGGTGAAGTGGTCTCTGACAATGTCTTTGACAGCATCAGCGCCGTTTACCCATTTGGTACCGATTACCTGGGCCGCGACATGCTTAGCCGAATCCTCGTCGGCGCACGTTTCACTGTTGGCCTGGCGTTGGTGGCGGCGGTGTTGGCCAGCGGTCTGGGCACCAGTTGCGCGCTGCTGTCGGTGGTGTTGCCGAAGTGGCTGGACGAGGTGATCAGTCGCTTGATGGACGCCTTTATCTCGATCCCGAGCAAGATGCTGGCGCTGATCATGGTCTCGGCCTTCGGCTCGTCGGTCACTTTGCTGATCTGCACGGCGGTGCTGAGTTTCACCCCCGGCGCGTTCCGCATCGCCCGCAGCATGGCGGTGAACATCGAAGCGCTGGAATACGTGCAAGTGGCCCGCACCCGCGGCGAACGTCGGCTGTACATCGCGTGCGTGGAGATCCTGCCGAACATGCTCAACCCGGTACTGACGGACTTGGGACTGCGTTTCGGTTTCATCGTACTGCTGCTCAGCGGCATGAGCTTCCTCGGTCTGGGCGTGCAACCGCCGGATGCCGACCTCGGTTCCCTGGTGCGAGAAAACATCGGCGGCCTCAACCAGGGCGCGCCGGCCATCGTGATTCCGGCCCTGGCCATTGGCACCCTGACCATCGGTGTGAATCTGTTTATCGACCGCCTGTCTTCGCGACGTAGTCGACGTTCGGGAGGCCATTGAAATGAGTGAATTGATTCGAGTCGAAAACCTGCGCGTGGTCGCCTGTGGCGAGCGTGGCGAAGTCGAAATCGTCAAGGGCGTGAGTTTCTCCCTGGCCAAAGGTGAAGTGCTGGCGTTGATCGGCGAGTCCGGCTCGGGCAAGACCACCATCGCACTGGCGCTGCTCGGTTACGCCCGGCGCGGTTGTCGCCTGGCGTCCGGTGTGGTGCAGATCGGCGAGCACGACATGCTCGCCTTGAGCGAAAGCGAGTTGCAAGGCCTGCGTGGCAACCGGGTTTCGTACATCGCCCAAAGTGCTGCTGCGGCGTTTAACCCGGCGAAGAAACTCATCGATCAAGTGGTGGAAGGCGCGCTGATTCATGGCCTGGGCAACCGGGTCGCGCTTGAAGCCAAAGCCGTCGAATTGTTCCGCGACCTTGCGCTGCCGGACCCCGATCGCATCGGCCAGCGCTATCCCCATCAAGTGTCCGGTGGGCAATTGCAGCGGGTGATGGCGGCCATGGCGCTGATCAGCGATCCGCTGTTGGTGGTGCTCGATGAGCCGACGACGGCACTCGACGTGACAACCCAAATCGACGTGTTGCGCGCCTTCAAAAGGGTGGTGCGCGAACGCGGGGCCACGGCGGTTTACGTGTCCCACGACCTAGCGGTGGTCGCGCAGATGGCCGATCAGATTGTGGTGCTCAACGGCGGCGAGATTTTCGAACAAAGCGCCACTGCGCCATTGCTCAAAGGTCCAGCCCACGAATACACCCGCAGCCTGCTGGCGGCGGCGCGGCCGGACACGACGATTCGTCCGCCCTGCGATGTGGCGCAAGACACGCCTTTGCTGACGATCCAGGGCCTGACCGCCGGTTACGGCAACAAGAACATGCACGGCATGCCGTCGATTCGGGTGCTGGAAGACATCGACCTGACCGTGCGCCGGGGCCAGGCCATCGGCGTGATTGGTGAGTCGGGCTCGGGCAAATCGACCCTGGCGCGGGTGGTGGCGGGGCTGCTGACCCCGGCGCTGGGCGGGCTGACCTTTGATGGTCAACCGCTGGGCGGCAGCCTGTCCGAACGCACTGCCGAACAGTTCCGACGCATTCAAATGGTCTTCCAGAACGCCGACACCGCGCTCAACCCGATGCACAGTGTCAGCACCATTCTGAGCCGGCCGTTGAAGATGTATTTCGGTCTCAAGGGCGCCGCATTGCGCGAGCGCATCGGCGAGTTGCTGGATCTCGTTCGTTTGCCGCGCACGATGGCTGAACGGCGTCCGAATGAACTGTCCGGCGGGCAAAAGCAGCGGGTCAACCTGGCTCGGGCGCTGGCGGCCAAACCGGATCTGATTCTGTGCGATGAGGTGACCTCGGCGCTGGATACCGTGGTCGGCGCGGCGATTCTCGAACTGCTGCGCGACCTGCGTCAGGAACTGGGGGTTTCGTACCTGTTCATCAGTCACGACATCTCCACCGTCCGCGCGCTGTGCGATGACATTGTGGTGATGTACAGCGGCCACAAGGTTCAGGCCGGCTCTCGGCAAGCGTTTGCCCAGGCGCCGTTTCATCCTTACACCGACCTGTTGATCCATTCGGTGCCGGAACTGCGCCAGGGTTGGCTGGAGAACTGCGGCACCACTTGCGGCGAACTGCCGCCGATTGGCGCCAGGGCCAATGTGCCGGAGCTGTGCACCTTTCTCAATCGGTGCCCGGTGAGGGTCGACGGCCTGTGCAATCGCACCGCGCCGAACCGTCGAGTCATCGCTGGTGGCAGCGAAATCCTTTGCCACCACGACACGGCCGAGCTGCTGAAAACCCAGCAGGATTTGAACATCATGACCCAGGGAGCCTATGCATGAAGGGGCGTTTTGTGAGGCTGGCCGAGCAGGGCCGGCCGACTGTCAATTTGAAGGTGGACGGCGCACCCATCGAGGCGTTGCAGGGCGATACCTTGATGGTCGCGTTGCTGACCCAGGGCTCGGCGTTGCGCCAGTCGGAATTCGATTCGGGCCGCCGCGCCGGTTTTTGTTTGATGGGCGCGTGTCAGGATTGCTGGGTCTGGACCCGCGGCGGCGAACGCCTGCGTGCCTGTTCCAACGAAGTCCGTGAAGGGCTGGACATCGTCACCACACAACCGGAGGCGACATGGCCACTGCACGGCTGAGCTCTAATAAAGTCGTTATCGTCGGCGCCGGGCCGGCCGGTATTCGCTGTGCTGAAACCCTGCTGGCCGCTGGGTTAAAACCTATCCTGATCGATGAAAATCGCCGGGATGGCGGGCAGATCTACCGTCGCCAACCGGAAGGCTTCACCCGCGATTACGCCACCCTGTACGGCACCGAAGCCGCCAAGGCCCGGAACCTGCACGAAAGCTTCGATCGCTTGCGCGGGTCGATCGACTACCGACCGGACACGCTGGTGTGGAACCTCACACCGGGGCAATTGTGCTGCGTCAGCCAGGGCAAGCACTCGACGGTGGATTACGACGCGTTTATCCTCTGCACCGGCGCCACCGATCGCTTGATGCCGATCGAAGGCTGGCAACTGGCGGGCACCTACAGTCTTGGCGGGGCGCAGATCGCGCTCAAATCCCAGGCGGTGTCCATCGGTCACAGCGTGGTGTTCATGGGCAGTGGGCCGTTGCTGTATCTGGTCGCCAGCCAATATGTCAAAGCCGGTGCCAAGGTGGCGGCAGTGCTCGATACCTCGCCGCTGAGCAAACGCATCCTTGCCATGCCCAAACTGCTGGCCCGTCCCGGATTGCTGTTCACCGGGATGAAACTGTTGGCGCAGCTGTATCAGGCGAAAATCCCGGTACATCTTGGGATCAAACCTCAGCAAGTGCTGGGCGACGCGGCAAGCGGTGTCAGTGGCGTGCGGGTCAGCACGGCGCGCGGGGAAACCCTGACGATCAATTGCGATGCCGTGGCCTTGGGTTATCACCTGCGCCCGGAAACGCAATTGGCGGACCTGGCCGGTTGTCGCCTGCGTTTCGATGAGGCGTCCAGCCAATGGTTACTGGCGGTTGATGAGGACGGCCGGACCTCGGTCAGTGGCGTGTACGCGGCCGGGGACGGCTCGAAGATTCGCGGCGCGGATGCGGCTGAACACGCCGGAAGGCTGGTCGCCATGGCGCTGCTGGAGGACCTGCACCAATCGGTGAATGCCGGGTTGCGCGACGAGCAACGCCACGCGCTGGCTGTCATGGATCAGTTTCGTCTGGGGCTGGCCCAGGCGTTTCCCTGGCCGTCGGCGCAAGCCAAAGCCTTGCCGGATACAGCCATCGTCTGTCGTTGCGAGATGATCAGCGCCGGCGAATTGCGCCGCACCGTCAGCGAAAAAGGTGCCTGCGAAGTCAATCGGGCCAAGGCGTTCAGCCGAGTCGGCATGGGCCGTTGCCAGGGCCGTTATTGTTCCCAGGCCGGGGCCGAGGTGATTGCTGCCGCTGCTGGTGTCAGCGTGCAACAGGTCGGCCGGCAGCGCGGTCAGGCACCGGTCAAACCCCTTTCGATACTCACCGAGGAGGTGTCGCCATGACGGTTCACAAAGCCGATGTCGTGATTGTCGGCGGCGGCCTGATGGGCTCGGCGGCGGCGTTTTTTCTGCGTCAGCGCGGTCAGTCGGTGATCCTGCTGGAACGTGACCAGATCGGTCAGTACGCCAGCGGCGTAAACTTCGGCAACGTGCGCCGTCAGGGCCGATTCCTTGGGCAACTGGCGTTGGCCAACCGTTCGTGGGCACTGTGGAAGCGCTTGCCGGAGTTGATCGACGACGACCTCGAATTCATCGCCAGCGGGCACATGCGTGTGTGCTACCGCGAAGACGAAATCCCTGAGCTTGAGGCCTACGCGGCCGCACCCGAAGCGGCGCAACTGGATCTGAAAATCTTTCGCGGCGCCGAGCTGCACGCACGCTTCCCGTTTCTCGGGGCAGACGTGAAGGGCGGTTCCTACGCGCCCCACGATGGCCACGCCAATCCGCGTTTGGCCGCTCCGGCGTTTGCCCGTGCTGCCCGACGCCTTGGCGCGCGGATCGAAGAACAGACCGAAGTCGCCGAGGTGCAGAAGGTCGGTGGCGAGTTCAGCATTACCACCACCGACGGCCGCCAATTCAGCGCCGCCCAGCTGTTGATCACCGCCGGCGCCTGGGGCCAGAAGCTGTCGGCGCAGTTCGGCGAACCGGTGCCGCTGGACACCCATGGCCCGCAAATGGCCGTGACCGAACCGGTGCCTTACGCCTTGCCGACGGTGATCGGCGTGTACACCAAAATTCCTGAGGAAGTGATCTATTTCCGCCAGATCCCGCGCGGCAACATCGTCATCGGCGGCGGCTACCGCAGCAAACCGGACATGCTCAATCGCCGGGCCTATGTCGAGCCGCGCAGCATCCTCAACCAGATGGAGCAGATGCGCCGTCTGCTGCCGGGTGTCGGCAACCTCAACATTATCCGGGTCTGGAGCGGCATCGAAGGCTATCTGCCCGACTCGCTGCCGGTGATGGGCCCCAGCGGCACCGTTGATGGGTTGTTCTACGCCTTCGGCTTCTGCGGTCACGGCTTCCAGCTCGGTCCCGGCGTCGGCGACGTGATGGCCGAATTGATCAGCACCGGCAGCACCAGCACCTCGATTGAGCCGTTCTCCATCAACCGGTTCGCCCTCTCAGCCGAGCAACGGAGCAAGGCCTCATGAAACCCCGTGTACTGGATATTCTCAAACGCCTGATGGCCTTCGACACCGTGTCTTCAGAGTCGAACATGGCCCTCATCGAGTACGTGCGCGACTTGCTGCTCACCAAAGGCATCGAGTCGCTGATCGTCAAGGATGAAACCGGCAAAAAAGCCAACCTGTTCGCCAGCACCGGCCCTCGCGAGTTGCCGGGGATTCTGCTGTCCGGGCATACCGACGTGGTGCCGGCGGCGGGGCAGGCCTGGACCTTCCCAGCGTTTCAGGCGACGGTGCAGGACGGGCGGATTTACGGCCGCGGCAGTTGCGACATGAAGGGCTTCATCGCATTGGCCATCGACGCCATGCTCGACGCGGCGGACAGCCCCTTGAGCCGGCCGCTGCAACTGGCGCTGTCCCATGACGAAGAAACCGGCTGCGTCGGCGTGCGCCGTTTGCTGGACGTGTTGCACCTGGCACCGGTGCGGCCGTTTTTGTGCCTGATCGGTGAACCGACCAACATGCAGTTTGTGTTGGGGCACAAGGGCAAGGGTTCTTACCGCACCTACTGTCGGGGCCTGGAGGCGCACTCATCGCTGGCACCACGCTCGGTCAATGCGATTCATGTGGCGTGTGATTTCATCGCCGCGCTGCGTCAAAGCCAGCAGCAATTGCAAGAGCAGGGCGCTCAGGATGCTGACTACGACGTGCCCTACAGCACCGTACATGTCGGGCAGATTGTCGGCGGCAAGGCGCTGAACATTGTGCCCAACCTGTGCACCCTCGATTTCGAAGTGCGCAACTTGCCGGCGGACGATCTGGATCAGTTCCTGGAACAGATGCGCGAGCGTGCCGAAGTCATCGTGCGTGAGGCGAAAAAGCTGTCCAGTGTCGCCGCGATCGAGATTGAAACCATCAACGTGTATCCCGGTCTCGATACGCACCCGAGTGTCGAAGCGGTGCGCTTCCTGAAGAACTTCGCCGCGCCGGATACCGGCACCGCCAAAGTCTCCTTCGGCACCGAAGGTGGGCTGTTCAAGCAACGCCTCGATGTGCCTGTGGTGGTCTGCGGACCGGGCTCAATCGAACAGGCGCACAAGCCGGACGAGTTCATCGAGATCAGCCAGATGGAGGCTGCGGAGCGGTTTTTGGATGGATTGTTGGGTTCGTTGAAGGTTTAAGATCAAAAGATCGCAGCCTTCGGCACCTCCTACATGAATTGAGTTCACCCACAAAATGGCGGTGTACATCGAACCTGTAGGAGCTGCCGAAGGCTGCGATCTTTTGACTTTGCTTGCCAGTAGAGCCTGCCGTCCCACCCCGAATTTCAGCATCCAACACCGCGCCAAAGGCACTTTCAGCATCCTCGTCCGCCGCACCTCCCTAGACTGGAGCATGTCTCGGATCAGGACTCGACCATGCTCAAGAATCGTTTGAAAGACCCCAGCCTTCTGGCAGAACTCGCCTATGTCGACGGGCAGTGGATCGGCGCTGACAACGCCGCCACCCTGGACGTCCTCGACCCGGCCAGCGGCCAGTTGGTTGGCCGCGTACCGGCGATGCAAGGCGCGGAAACCCGTCGCGCCATCGAAGCGGCGGAAAAAGCCTGGCCGGCCTGGCGCGCACGCCCGGCGGCAGAACGGGCGGCGCTGCTCGAGCGTTGGTATCAGGCCATGATCGACAACCTCGACGACCTGGCGCTGATCATGACCTGCGAACAGGGCAAACCGTTGAACGAAGCCAAAGGCGAAATTCGCTACGGCGCCGGCTTCGTCAAATGGTTCGCCGAGGAGGCCCGACGGGTCTACGGCGAAACCATGCCGGCCCCCAGTGGTGACCGCCGACTGCTGACGCTCAAGCAACCGGTGGGTGTGTGCGCCGCGATCACCCCGTGGAATTTCCCCAACGCGATGATCACCCGCAAATGCGCGCCAGCCCTGGCGGCCGGGTGCCCGATCATCGTCAAACCCTCGGACCTGACGCCATTGTCGGCCCTGGCCCTGGCGGTGTTGGCCGAACGGGTCGGCATCCCGGCCGGGGTGTTCAACGTGTTGACCGGCATGCCCGCCGGCATCGGCGAAGAGCTGACCGGCAACCCGAGCGTGCGCAAGATTTCCTTCACCGGCTCGACCGCCGTCGGCCGCTTGCTGATGCGCCAGAGCGCCGAGCACATCAAGCGCTTGAGCCTGGAACTGGGCGGCAACGCGCCGTTCATTGTGTTCGACGATGCCGATCTGGAGCAGGCAGTGGCCGGCATCATGCTCAGCAAGTTTCGCAACGCCGGGCAGACCTGCGTCTGCGCCAACCGCATTCTGGTGCAAGACGGCATCTACGAACGCTTTGCCCAGCGCCTGGTGGAGGAGGTGGGCAAGCTCAAGGTCGGCAACGGTCTGGACGCCGAAGTCACCATCGGTCCGTTGATCAATCCGGCGGCGGTGAGCAAAGTCGTCCGGCACATCGACGATGCCCTGAGCCAGGGCGCGCGTTTGCTCTGCGGCGGTATTCCCGAGGGCGACAGCCAGTTTGTTCAACCCACGGTACTCGGCGAGGCCCACGCGGGCATGCTACTGGCCAACGAAGAAACCTTCGGCCCGGTGGCGCCGCTGATGCGCTTTACCGATGAAGCCGAAGCTCTCGCACTGGCCAATGCCACGCCTTACGGTCTGGGTGCCTACTATTTCACTCAGGACTTGCGTCGTTCATGGCGGTTCGGCGAGGCGCTGGAGTTCGGCATGGTCGGCCTCAACACCGGGATCATTTCCATGGAAGTCGCCCCGTTCGGCGGCATCAAGCAATCAGGCCTGGGCCGCGAAGGCAGCAAGTACGGGCTGGACGAATACCTTGAAGTCAAAGCCTTCCACATCGGTGGGCTGTAATTCACAGACACGGGGAGGCAGATTGATGAGCAAGACATTCAAAATCGCCGCAATTGCCGGCGATGGCATCGGCAAGGAAGTCCTGCCGGAAGGGCTGCGGGTACTGGAGCAGGCCGCGAAGAAATGGCAGCTGGACCTGAGCATCGAAGTGCTCGACTGGGCGCATTGCGATTACTACCTGGAACACGGGCAGATGATGCCCGACGACTGGTTCGAACAGCTCAAGGGTTTCGACGCGATCTACTTCGGCGCCGTGGGCTGGCCGGACAAGGTGCCAGACCACATTTCCCTGTGGGGCTCGCTGCTCAAGTTCCGTCGGGACTTCGATCAGTACGTGAACATTCGCCCGGTGCGGCTGTTTCCCGGCGTGCCGTGCCCTTTGGCCGGACGCAAACCGGGGGACATCGATTTCGTGGTGATCCGCGAGAATACCGAGGGCGAGTATTCCTCGGTGGGCGGCAAGATGTTTGAAGGCACCGAGCATGAGTTCGTGCTGCAAGAGTCGGTGTTTACCCGGCGCGGCGTGGACCGGATTCTCAAGTTCGCCTTCGAGCTGGCCCAGACCCGACCGCGAAAACGCCTGACGGCGGCGACCAAGTCCAACGGGATTTCCATCAGCATGCCGTACTGGGACGAGCGCACCGCATTGATGGCGGCGCAGTACCCGGACATCACCTGGGACAAGCAGCACATCGACATTCTGTGCGCGCGTTTCGTGCTGCAACCGGACCGGTTTGATGTGGTGGTGGCGTCGAACCTGTTCGGCGACATTCTCTCCGACCTCGGGCCGGCCTGCGCCGGGACCATCGGCATCGCGCCGTCGGCCAACCTCGATCCCGAGCGCCGCTTTCCGTCGCTGTTCGAACCGGTGCATGGCTCGGCGCCGGATATCTACGGGCAGAACATCGCCAACCCGATTGCGATGATCTGGTCCGGGGCGTTGATGCTGGATTTTCTGGGGAATGGGGACGAGCGCTATCGCGCCGCGCATGACGGGATTTTGCAGGCGATTGAGCGGGTGATTGCGCAGGGGCCTATTACACCGGATTTGGGTGGGAAGGGTTCTACTCAAGATGTTGGCAAAGCGATTGCCGATCGACTCTGAGTGTGTGGGTGGATTCTAAAACCACCCCTCACCCTAACCCTCTCCCCGGAGGGTAGAGGGGACTGACCGTGGTGTTTGTACTGGATTCGGTGACCTGAAAACTCCGAGTCGAACTCAGGTTTCGAAAACAGTGAAGATCTGTTCCCTTTCCCCCTCTCCCCGGAGGGTAGAGGGGACTGACCGTGGTGTTTGTACTGGATTCGGTAACCTGAAAACTCCGAGTCGAACTCAGGTTTCGAAAACAGTGAAGATCTGTTCCCTTTCCCCCTCTCCCCAGAGGGTAGAGGGGACTGACCGTGGTGTTCGTACTGGATTCGGTAACCTGAAAACTCCGAGTCGAACTCAGGTTTCGAAAACAGTGAAGATCTGCTCCCTTTCCCCCTCTCCCCGGAGGGTAGAGGGGACTGACCGTGGTGTTTGTACTGGATTCGGTAACCTGAAAACTCCGAGTCGAACTCAGGTTTCGAAAACAGTGAAGATCTGCTCCCTTTCCCCCTCTCCCCAGAGGGTAGAGGGGACTGACCGTGGTGTTTGCACTGGATTCGGTAACCTGAAAACTCCGAGTCGAACTCAGGTTTAGAAAACAGTGAAGATCTGCTCCCTTTCCCCCTCTCCCCACTGGGGAGAGGGCTGGGGTGAGGGGTGGCTTTAGCAGACACCACAACTACCAAACCTGACTATTTCAATAACCCTGCTTCCGATCTATCCGGCCCACCATCAACTCCCCCCGCTCATACCGCCGAATATTCTCCAACAACACCCCAAACGCACTCTCCGGCTGCGTCATCGCGGCAATATGCGGTGTCAGCAGAATCTGCGGATGATCCCAAAACGGATGATCCGCCGGCGCCGGTTCTTCCTGCAGCACATCGAGCACCGCGCCACTGAGCTGCCCGCTGTCCAGCGCCTCGAGCAGATCACTCTCCACCAGATGCCCGCCACGGCCCATGTTGATCAACGCCGCGCCATGGGGCAATTGCCGGAACAATTCACGATCGAGAATGCCTTGGGTCTGCTCCGTCAGCGGCAGCACGCACAACAGAATGTCGCACTGGCTGAGAAACTCCGGCAGTTGCTCGCGACCGGCGTAACACTCCACGCCAGTGACCTGATGCGCACTGCGCGCCCAGCCCGACAAGGCAAAGCCCAGCGGCTGCAACGTCGCCAGAATCTGCCGAGCCTGGGTGCCAAGGCCCATGACCCCGACCCGCCGCGTGGCCGCCGGTTGCAGCAAGTGCGCCTGCCAGCACCGCGCCATTTGCTGCTGGCGATAGCGAAGCATGTCCCGGTGCAGGCTCAGCACCGCAAAACTGGCGTATTCGCACATGCCGCGGGTGATGCCGGGGTCCAGCAGGCGCACCACCGGCAAGCTCGCGGGCAAGCGACTGAGGTCCAGTTGATCGACCCCGGCAGACAACGCGAACAACACGTTCAGATTCGGCAGCAACGCCTCTAGATCGTCGGGTGCCTGCCAGGCGGCGAGGTACTCGATGTCCGCGGGATCACCGATGTCCGGCCAGGCGCGCCATTCGATATCCGGGGCGTGTTCGGCGAACAGCGCTTTCCACTGTTCGCCGCGCACAGGGTCAGCTTTATAAAGCAGGGCCATGGGCATGTCCTGAAGGAAGAAGGTGCTGTCCATCATCGCGCAACGTCGGCGCAGGATCTGTCGAAAGGGCCGGGTTAAACGGGTTTCGTGATGTTCGATCGGCGACGGCCCGGCAGATTCGACGGGCGAAAGGAATCTGCCGTTTGGCAGGGTGAAAACAGTCGATCCGAATTTCTCAGGGGTCAAGTTCGGCGTAGATCGTTTCGCGCAAGGCTTAACCTGAACACCATCGCAACCACCTCCCGGTTGCCGGACTCACGATGGGAAATGCCATGAATAGCAAAGTCGACGAAACCCCTCATTTGCTCCGTCAGCGCGATCAATTCGTGCCGCGTGGCCTGGTTACCGCTCACCCGTTGGTGATCGATCGCGCCCAAGGTGCTGAGTTATGGGACGTGGACGGCAAGCGCTACCTGGATTTTGTCGGCGGCATCGGTGTGCTGAACATCGGTCACAACCACCCGAAGGTGGTCGCTGCGGTGCAGGCGCAATTGCAAAAGGTCTCTCACGCCTGTTTCCAGGTGGTGGCCTATAAGCCTTATCTGGACCTGGCCCAGCGCCTGTGCGAAATGATCGGTGGCCAAGAAGCGTATAAAGCGGCGTTCTTTACCTCCGGTGCCGAAGCGGTGGAAAACGCGGTGAAGATCGCCCGCGCTCACACCAATCGCTCGGCCGTGATCGCCTTCCGCGGCGGCTTCCACGGCCGCACCTTGCTCGGCACCACGCTGACCGGCATGAGCCAGCCGTACAAGCAGAACTTCGGGCCGTTCGCGCCGGAGGTCTTCCACACCCCGTATCCCAATGCCTATCGCGGCGTCACCAGCGAGATGGCGCTCAAAGCCCTCGACGAGCTGCTGGCCACCCAGGTTGCCCCTGAGCGTGTCGCCGCGATCATCATCGAACCGGTGCAGGGCGACGGCGGTTTCCTGTCAGCATCGGCGGAGTTTCTCCAGGCCCTGCGCGCACTGACTGAAAGGCACGGCATCGTGCTGATTCTCGATGAAATCCAGACCGGTTTCGGCCGTACCGGCAAGTGGTTCGGTTTCCAGCACGCCGGCATTCAGCCGGACCTGGTGACCGTCGCCAAGAGCCTGGCCGGTGGCTTGCCGTTGTCCGGGGTGGTCGGCAAGGCCGAGATCATGGACGCGCCGCTGCCCGGTGGCCTGGGCGGCACCTACGGTGGCAATGCCTTGTCCTGCGCCGCTGCGCTGGCGGTGATCGATGCCTTCGAGCAGGAACAATTGCTGGCCCGCGGCGAAGCACTGGGCGAGCGTTTGCGTCAAGGGCTGCTGCGTTTGCAGGCCCGTCACCGGCAAATCGGCGACGTGCGCGGCACCGGGTTCATGCTGGCGATCGAACTGATCAAGGATGACGTGGCTCGCACGCCGGACGCCGACCTGAATCAGCGACTGATCGATGAAGCCCGGGCCGGCGGTTTGCTGGTGATCAAATGCGGTGTGTACCGCAACGTGATGCGCTTCCTCGCGCCGCTGGTGACCACCGAAGAACAGGTCGATGAAGCGCTGCAGATTCTTGAAGCGGCATTGGCACGGGTCTTGAACTGAGCTCATGGCCGCTCGGGGCGGTGCCACAAGGCATCGTCCGTGAGCGTTTATGGAGCATGGATTGATGGAATGCATCATCGGAGGCTTTGCGCACCATGGGGCTGACTGAATATCGAGCACTGCTCATCGATTGCGATGAGGTCCTGGTCGATCGGGACTCGGGTGTCTGGACGGCACTGCAACCGCTGCTGGACAGCCGAGGCGGTCACCCGGACAGGGAACAGGTGCTGGCCGAATACAGCGAGGTGGTGCGAGCGCTGTATCCGCGTTTCGCTGAACTGGGCTTTAGTGGCGTGCTGTGTTTCGCCCATCGTCAGTTGGCCGAGCGCTGGAGCCTGAAAGCCAGTTGGGAGGAGGGCATGAGCTTTGCCCGTTCGGTGGCCGGCTGGTCGCTGTTCGAGGACGCGCCCGGCGCGATGTTGTACCTGCGCAAGTTCTACCGCTTGCTGGTGCACGGCGACCGGGATGCCGAGGATCGAGGGCTGTTGTGTGAACGATTGGGGATCATGCCCGACGATTTCATTTCACTGGCCAGCGACCCATTACTCGATTCAGAGTGGTTGAAGGCCAACGAACTTGAACCCGGCAGCATCCTGCAAGTGACCCGACCTTCGGTCGATCGACAGACGGCCAAAGACGTGTGCCTGATCTGTCGCGGCCGGTCAAAACACCCTACGCCGTGCGCGGCGGATTACTGTATTAACAGCATGGCGGATCTGGTGGCTCAGCATCAGCTGTCTTTACGGCGCTGATTTTGCTAGAAGATTGTCTTACAAACGGCAGTCAAGAGGTACGCAATGGAAGGGTTAGTCAAACTGGACCGAATCGACATCAGCATCCTGGTGGAGCTGCAAAAGGACGGGCGCATGACCAACGTCAGCCTGGCCGATGCGGTAGGGTTGTCGGCCAGTCCCTGCCTGCAACGGGTCAAACGGCTTGAGTCGGCCGGGTATATTTCCAGCTACAAGGCGCACCTGAATCTGGCCAAGATCACCGATTCGGTGACGGTGTTTACCGAAATCACCTTGAGCGACCACAAGCGCGAAGACTTCGCCAAGTTCGAGTCCAACATCCGCTTGGTGGACGAAGTGCTTGAATGCCATTTGATCAGCGGTGGCTACGATTACCTGGTGCGCTTCATGACCCGCAGCATCCAGCATTATCAGGAAGTGATCGAAAGCCTGCTGGACAAGAACATCGGCATCTCCAAGTACTTCAGTTACATCGTCATCAAATCTCCGGTGCTCAAGGACGGCGTGCCGCTGCGCAAATTGCTGCGCCACTGACAGACTCCATTCTCAAACCCAATACAAATTACCTGTGGGAGCGAGCTTGCTCGCGATAGCGGTTGATCAGTCGACATCTTTACCGACTGACTCGCCGCCATCGCGAGCAGGCTCGCTCCCACAATTGCATTCACAATGCACTGGGTTTGGACATCAGGCCGGCACAACGGCCCAAGGCGCTTCATCCTGGCGCAAGCCGCATAAACGGCTGTTTCAACCCACAAAAACAGTTGCCGATTGCCCCGTATGCGCTGATTTCAGAGCAAAGCGCAAAAGTCTCTGCGCTGTAATGCGTTCAGAGAGAGGGGAGCGGTTTGTTGTCTGGCTGGTTTCGATAAAACGAGGCGGCGGCAACAACCCGTTGAATAACACCAATCGGAGCGTAAAAAAATGCGAATGAGCAACGCAAAAGCACTATTGGGTTACGGCGCCATCCTGCTGGCGAGCAGCAGCGAGGCGCATCAAATCTGGTACGAACAACCACCCGGCCAACCACTGGCGTTGTACTACGGGGAATATGACAAGAACATGCTGGAAGTCACGCCGGGCGGGATGGACCGGTTTCAGCAACTCAAGGGCTGGTCGATCAGCAACCGGTCCCAGCCATTAACGCTGACCTTGCAGCGTCAGGCGTTTGCGGTGGCCCATCAAGCCCGGGTAGAGGACTCGTTGCTGGCCCAGGACCCGCACTATCCGATCTTCGACCTTCATGAGGCCGACAAGGCGCTGAAGACGCACTGGACGCCAGCGACCCGTTGGGTCGGTGACTTGCGCGCACGCACCCCGGAACTGACCCTGGACATCGTGCCGACCGGCGTCGCCGATGCAGGCAAGGCGCAGTTCCAGGTGTTCTATGCGTCCAAACCGTTGGCCGACCAGGACGTGGTGCTGGAAACCGGCTCCGGCGAAGTGTTTACCCAGCGCACCGATGCCGCGGGCAAAGTCAGCTTCGAGCTGCCGTGGCAGGGCACCTACGTGGTGGCCGTGGAATACAAGGACCGCACGCCCGGCGAACGCATCAGTCCTCAAGGCAAGGCCGAACCGTTCGATATAAAGAGCTTCAGTTCGACACTGTCGTTCTATCGATTACAGGGCCAGACGCCGTTGCCGCGCGCGCCGTCGCAGCTGCCGGCATCGGAAGTCGCCAGGCTGAAGAAACAGGCCTGATCCCTCGACCACTACATGAGTGACTGATATGACCCCATCTTCAGGATTGGCAGGGCAGGCGACAACCGCTTCCCCTGCGTTTGCAACCAGTGCCGTCAAGGCCAACACCCGCATGCTGGCGATCGACGCCCTGCGCGGTTTCGTCATGCTGTTGATGCTGATCGATCATGTGCGGGAAACCTTTCTGCTGCACCGTCAGGTCACCGACCCGATCGATGCGTTGAGCGTCACGCCGGACCTGTACTTCACCCGCATGCTCAGCGAGATCTGCGCCCCGGCGTTCATCTTCCTCACCGGTTTGTCGGCCTGGCTCTACAGCCAGAAACACACGGCGAAAGAAACCTCGGTGTTCCTGCTCAAGCGCGGGTTGTTCCTGGTGTTTCTCGAAGTCACCTTTGTGTGCTTTGCCTGGAACGCCGAGTTCCCGCCCAAGACCCTGTGGCTGCAGGTGATCTGGTGTATCGGCATCTGCATGATCGTGCTTGCCGGGTTGCTGCACTTCAAACGCGGTTGGCTGATCGTGCTCGGGGTGGCCATTGTCGCCGGGCACAACCTGCTCGATGGCGTAACCGTGGGGCCGGAGTCGCCGTTCTTCGTGCCGTGGTCGATCCTGCATCAGCGGGTGTTCATCGACATCACCGAATTCACCCGGGCCCGCACCACGTACCCGGTATTGCCCTGGATTGGCGTGATCCTGCTGGGGTGGGGAATCGGGCCGTGGTTCGGCAAGGACATGGACCCGGCCGAGCGGATTTTCCGTCTGCTCAAACTGGGCGCCGGCCTGCTGGTGGCGTTCGTGTTCATTCGCTACCTGAACGTCTACGGTGAGAAACCCTGGGTGCAGACCGGTGACTCGTTGCGCACCTTCATGAGTTTCATGAGTGCCAAGAAGTACCCGCCCTCGCTGATGTTCCTGATGCCGACGATTGGCCTTTCGCTGATCTTGCTGGCGCTGTTCGAGAAGCTGCAGGATCGCTGGTCCACGGCGACCCTGGCGATTTACGGCGGGGCGCCGATGTTCTTCTATTTGTTGCACTTGTACGTGCTCAAGGCCATGTACCTGGTGGCAGTGGCGATCTGGGGCGCCAATCAGGGTGCCTACTATGGCTTCGACAACCTGCCCACAGTGTGGCTGTGGAGTGTGATCCTCGGGGTGTTGCTGTTCTTCCCGACGCGCTGGTTCGCCAACCTCAAGCAGCGCCGTCGCGATATCGCGATCCTCAAATACCTCTGACGTGCCCAAGGGTGTCCCCCGTTCGGCGGGACACCTTGCAGACCCCGAATTCTGTGGAGTTGCACTGTGAAAACCCTATCGACGCATACCCTGCTATTGGCATTGGGCGGGCAGTCCCTGCTCGCCCTGGCTTCAGAGCAAGACACCGCAAAAGGCTTTATCGAAGACAGCCAATGGAGCCTGCTCAACCGCAGCCTCTACGACCGTCGGGACTATGAACACGGCTCACTGAGCAATGGCGCGCGCAATGCCTTCAAGCCCCGATCCGAACGCAGTGACCTGGCCGAGGAATGGGCCTACGGCCTGATGGCCGATTTCATGTCCGGCTACACCACCGGCACCGTAGGGCTGGGCCTGGATGCCCATGTCTATTCCGGCTGGGAACTGGACAGCGGCGGCGGCCGGGCCGGCAAGGCGCGGGTGTTGGGCGTGGACAATGACGGGCACCCCAAGGATGAGTTCAGCCGTGGCGGCGCCGTGGCCAAGCTGCGGTTTTCCTCGACGGAATTGCGTTACGGCGAGCAGCGGGTAAAAACCCCGGTGTTCGGTTCATCCGACAGCCGCTTGCTGCCGGAGACCGCCACCGGCTGGCTCCTGACCAGTCGCGAACTGCCCGCCACCACCCTGTATGGCGGGCATTTCAACGAAAGCACCGACCGCAACGCCACCAGTCATGACCAAGGCTTTGTGGTCAATTACTCCAACGGCAAACAGGGCGACAGCTTCGACCTGGTGGGGGTGCGCAACACGGCGGTCAAAGGGCTCAACGCCAGCCTGTTCAGCGCGGACTACGCCGACACCTGGCGACAGCACTACCTGGGCGCGGTCTACACCCAGCCGTTGGCGGAAGGTCAGGACCTGATCTTTGATCTCAATCTGTACCGAACCCAGGACACTGGCAAAGCCTTGTCCGGCCGCATCGACAACACCACCTGGAGTTTGCTGTCGACCTACAAGCTCGGGGCCCACAGCTTCGGCCTGGGCTATCAAAAGGTCGATGGCGACACGCCTTTCGATTACGTGACCCGTGGCGCGATCTACCTGAGCAACGCCGTGGCACTGTCCGATTTCAACGCGCCCCGGGAGGCTTCCTGGCAAGCGCGTTATGACCTGAACATGGCCGGTTACGGGATTCCCGGCCTGACCTTCGGCGCACTGTACGTGCGCGGCAGCGGCATCGACGGTACTGATATGGACCCGAACGGTGGCTACAAATGGCTGGGTTACGGGCAGGGCGGCAAGCACTGGGAGCGTGATCTGCAAGCCAAATACGTGGTGCAGTCGGGCGTTGCGAAAAACCTCGCGTTCAGCCTGCGCCATGCGGTTCATCGCGGGAATGCGGCGCAAGCAGAGCTGGACGCCAATCAGATCCGCCTGGCGATCGAATACCCGCTGGGGGGCAAATTCTGATCCGGAACGGAATCGCCTTTGTGCACTTTTATAAGGCCGCGCACCCCTGCGCTGCACTATGCGAAGGCAAGCATCGGGCTTTGATGGGCGCCCGTGGTCAACGTTTACTGGCGCAAGGACTGCCAATGGCCGACTGGCACAAAGTCTGCAAGACACTGTTCAGGCCCACTGTGAATGCAGTCGAGTGGGCAGCCCCCTCGGTCAACGACGATCGATTGACCGAACAGGTCGCGGGCAACATCGGTGCATCCGGCATAGATGCCTGACTTAGCACCGTAAACGAACAGGCAAAGACGCCTGGAACCGCAAGGTTTCAGGCGTTTTTTTTTGCTTTTTGAACAGCTATCGACGGGTGTCTCTTATGAATTCCAATGTTGCCACTTTGAACAAGCTGCAAACGCTGATCGTGATCGGCAATGGCATGGTCGGACATCATTGTGTCGAACAGCTGATCGAACGCGGTGCCCTTGATCACTATCGGCTGCACGTGTTCAGCGAGGAGCCGATGCGTGCCTACGACCGCGTGCACCTTTCCGAGTATTTCTCCGGCCGTGATGCCGAGTCGCTGGCCCTTGGTGAAGCCTCGCTGTACCAGACCCCGGGCGTCACCCTGCATCTGGGGGTGCCGGTCCTGGAAATCGACCGCGCCCGCCGCCAGGTGATCACCGCGCAAGGTTGTGTCTCCTACGACAAATTGGTGCTGGCCACCGGGTCCTATCCGTTTGTACCGCCGATCGAAGGCGCCGAGGGCGATTCGCGCCTGGTGTATCGCACCCTTGAAGACCTCGACGCCATTCGTGCCGCGGCCAGCAACGCCCGACGCGGTGTGGTGGTCGGCGGTGGATTGCTGGGCCTGGAAGCCGCCAACGCCCTGAAAACCCTGGGCCTGGAAGCCCATGTGGTGGAATTCGCCCCGCGCCTGATGCCGGTGCAGCTGGACGAATACGGTGGCCTGGCGCTCAAGGCGCAGATCGAGCGGCTCGGCGTCGGTGTGCACCTGTCGCGCGGCACGCAATCGATCAGCGCAGGCGAGGACTACCGCTACCGGATGAACTTCGCCAATGACGAATTTCTTGAAACCGACCTGATCGTGTTCTCCGCCGGTATTCGTGCGCAAGACGCACTGGCCCGGCAATGCTCGCTGGAAGTCGGTCCGCGCGGCGGTGTGGTGATTGACGACCAATGCCAGAGCAGCGATCCGAACATCTACGCCATCGGCGAGTGTGCCGCGTGGAACGGCAGCATTTTTGGTCTGGTCGCCCCGGGCTACCAAATGGCGCGCGGTGTTGCCGCACTGCTGTGCAACGAAACCGCCGAGCCGTTCATGGGCGCGGACATGTCGACCAAGCTCAAACTGCTGGGCGTCGATGTCGGTTCCATCGGCGACGCTCACGGCAGCACGCCGGGCGCGCGCAGTTATCAGTTCATCGACGAAACCACGGCCAGCTATCGTCGCCTGGTGGTGGATGCGACCGGCAAACACGTGCTCGGCGCGGTGCTGGTCGGTGACAACAGCTATTACGACACGCTGCTGCAATACATGCAGAACGCGATTGCGTTGCCGGTGGAACCCGCCAGCCTGATTCTGCCATCGTCCGAAGGCGCGCCGACCCTCGGTCCGGGCGCGTTGCCCGAAGCGGCCACGGTGTGCTCGTGCCACAACGTCACCAAGGGTTCCATTTGCTCGGCCATCGACGGTGGCTGCACCGACCTCGGCCTGCTCAAGTCGCAGACCAAGGCGTGCACCGGTTGCGGTGGTTGTGCCGGGCTGCTCAAGCAGGTTTTCGAGCATGAGTTGATCGCCCGTGGCGTCAGCGTCGACAAGAGCCTGTGCGAACACTTTGCCTATACCCGTCAGGAGCTTTATGCGCTGGTGCGGGTAGAAGGGGTGATCACCTTCGAAGAACTGCTGGCCAAGCATGGCCGTGGCCACACCGGTTGCGACGTGTGCAAACCGGCGGTGGGCTCGATCCTCGCGTCGTGCTGGAACCAGCCGATCATGGACGCCTCACTGGTGCCGCTGCAGGACACCAACGACACCTTCATGGCCAACATGCAGAAAAACGGCACCTATTCGGTGGTGCCGCGCATCCCTGGTGGCGAAATCACCGCCGACAAACTGATCGCGATTGGTGTGGTGGCGAAGAAATACGACCTCTACACCAAAATCACCGGCGGCCAGCGGATCGACCTGTTTGGCGCGCAGTTGCATGAATTGCCGGACATCTGGGCCGAGCTGATCGAAGCCGGTTTCGAAACCGGGCACGCCTACGGCAAGTCGACCCGCACCGTGAAGTCTTGTGTCGGCAGCACCTGGTGCCGTTACGGCGTGCAAGACAGCGTGCAAATGGCCCTGACCATTGAGGACCGCTACAAGGGCCTGCGCTCGCCGCACAAGCTCAAATTCGCGGTGTCCGGTTGCACCCGCGAATGCGCCGAGGCCCAGAGCAAAGACGTTGGCGTGATCGCCACCGAGAAAGGCTGGAACCTTTACATCGCCGGCAACGGCGGCATGCGTCCACGTCACGCCGAGCTGTTCGCCACCGACCTCGACGATGCGACCCTGATCCGCTACATCGACCGCTTCCTGATGTTCTACATCCGCACCGCCGACAAATTGCAGCGTACCTCGGTGTGGCGCGAAAGCCTGGAGGGCGGCCTCGATTACCTCAAGGATGTGATCATCAACGACAGCCTCGGGTTGGGTGAAGAGCTCGAATCGCAGATGCAACTGGTGGTCAATCGCTATGAATGCGAGTGGGCCAACGCCCTCAAAGACCCGGAAAAACTCAAGCGCTTCCGTACCTTCGTCAACGACAAACGCCCGGACCCGGACATCCACTTTGTCCAGGAACGCGGCCAGCGGCGCCCGATCATGGCGGCCGAACTCAACCTTATCCCTGTCACCGAGGAGATTGCCTGATGAGCCAGTCCAATACCCAACGCATCGATTCCCTGGAAAGCGCCGAGGCCTGGCAAACGGTGTGCGAGCAACAGGACCTGGTCAGCAACTCCGGCGTCGTCGTCTGGCTCGACGGCGCACAAGTTGCGCTGTTCTACCTGCCGGGTGCCGAGGGTCGGACCCTCTACGCCATCGACAACCATGACCCGCAATCCGGGGCGAATGTGATCGGTCGCGGGTTGGTCGGCAGCATCAAGGGTGATCTGGTGGTTGCATCGCCGATCTACAAACAGCATTTCCGCCTTGAGGACGGCAGCTGCCTGGAGTACCCGCGACAGCGTCTGCGTGTTTGGCCCGTGCGGTTGAACAGCGGCGTGGTGGAAGTCGGGGTGGCTTGAGCCTGTTCAACAGCATCGCGTATGCGCATCGGAGGCATTTATGAAAACAGCCGCACAATTGCTGAAACTCAAGGTCGTGCAAAACCGCCAGGTGCATAGCATCGCGCCTGATGAAATGGTGCTTGAAGCCCTGAGGATCATGGCCGAAAAGAATGTGGGCGCGCTTCCGGTGATCGAGGCCGGGCGGGTGGTCGGCGTGATCAGCGAGCGCGACTATGCGCGCAAGGTCGTGCTGCAGGGGCGCTCTTCGGTCGGTACGCCGGTGCGCGACATCATGAGCGCGCCTGTGGTGACGGCTGACAGTCAGCAGAGTATTGAGCGTTGCATGGCGGTGATGACTGACAGCCATCTGCGTCATCTGCCGGTGATGGAGGGTGGCGAACTGATGGGGCTGTTATCGATTGGGGATCTGGTCAAGGAAGCTATCGTTGAACAGGCGGATTTGATTCGGCAGTTGGAGCATTACATTCGCGGGCACTAGACCGGTCAGCGCCACTAAGGCTGGGGTACATATCCGTTTCTGCGGTGATGGCGACTTTGGGTTCCGCCCTTACGGCGGGTCACTTGGAAAAGCGCCAAGTAACCAAACGCTCTTGCCCCTGACGTACGGTGCCTCGCCTAGGCTCGGCATGCCCTCGCTCCGGTCCTGCTCCGTGGGCCCGCCGCCATCGGCCATCCATGGCCGGGGGCGGCTACCGCGGCATCCTTGCCGCGGTGCCCACTGCGCAGAACCTGCGCTCGGCCTTCCGACGGGGCAGATCAAGATCAGAAGCAAGATCAAAAGCAAGATCAAAAGCCCGGCGTTGTACCTGTGGGAGCGAGCCTGCTCGCGAAAAAGCGTTCGGACACGCGTTCATTCAGACAGCACGCGTTATCGTTCACGTCTTTCGCGAGCAGGCTCGCTCCCACAGGAGAATGCGTACGCTTGAAGAGGCAGGCCGGCCGGTAGGCCGCCTCGCGGTGCAGTTGCGGTACTCGCCCCCTCGAGAGGCCGAGTGGAGGTTCTGCGTAGTGGGCAACCCGGCATGGATGCCGGGTTAGCCGCCCCCGGCCATGGATGGCCGATGGCGGCGGGCCCACGGAGCAGGACCGGAGCGAGGGCATGCCGAGCCTGGGCGAGGCACCGAACGTCAGGGGCAAGAGCCCTTGGTTACTTGGGGCTTTTCCAAGTGACCCGCTGTAAGAGCGGAATCATAAGCAGCCGTTACCGAAGAAACGGATATGCACACGAGCCTGGCGGTTTTACGGCTTTCTTGATCAGTGTCAACCGCATAACCAGGCGCGCTCTGTAATCTCCAGAGACCGACAGCCAGTGCGCTCACCCCAATGTTCGCCGTAGCGCGGGTTGCCTTGACCCAAGGCGAAAACACCATGATCTATCCACTGATTCTGACCTTGCACCTGTTTGCCGCCCTGATCTTCATCGGCACGGTGTTCTTCGAAGTCCTGTTCCTGGAAAGCATCCGCAAACAGCTACCCGCCAGGGTGATGCTGCTGGTGGAGCAGGGTATCGGCCGCCGGGCCCGCTCGCTGATGCCGTGGGTGCTGCTGGTGTTGTTCGGTGCGGGGCTGGGCATGGTCTGGTTGCGCTACTTGCCGGTTCTTGCCTCACCGCTGTCCTCATCGTTCGGCACCTTGCTGGCGTTGAAAATCGCGGTGGCCGTGAGTGTGCTGCTGCATTTCCTGGGTGCCATGTTTCTCTTCAAAAGCGGCCGAATGAGCCCGCGCTACCTGCACTTCATCCATGGCAGCCTGTTCTGCCACATGGTCGTTATCGTGTTGCTGGCCAAGGGCATGTTTTACCTGACGTGGTAAGCGGGCCTGACCGGTGGTCCGTTGTGCAGACACTTGGCTTGCGCTTGATGCAAATCAAGGAGCATTGAGGGTTAAACCCGGAGACTGACAATCCGCAGCCAGTCTCGGAGACAGTCATGCTCGATTTATTTCACAACCCAGGCGAGTTGATCGCTCGGTGCGATCAAGGCGTGCTTGACCCTAACTGTCATGCCGACACGCAAAAATTTCATGAAGGTATTGGCTCTCTGGATCTGCTTCGTGCATTGCGCGTCAGCCGCCAGAAGTGCCGTCCGCTGTCCCTGAACGTGCAACTGCCTTCCAGCCTCAAGCCGTCTTCCTGTGCCCCGCGCGATATCGCCGGCGAACACAGCGGCATCGAGCAGTACCTTCAGCATCTGGAACAGGAAATCGACCTCGTCGGTTGTCACCTCAGTGCAGAGCAACGGGTCGAACAGTTTCATCTGGGGGGCGGAACACCCGCGCCTGCCCATCTGGAGCGGTTGATGAGTCATCTGCGTGGCCGGTTCAACTTTCTCGAACATGAAGGCGGCGACTACAGCGTCGAGTTGGACCTTCACCATACCGACTGGTCGACCATGGGGTTGTTGCGCAACCAGGGTTTCAATCACGTCAGCATCGGCGTTCCGGATATCGACGCCGACTGTGACAGGTCGGTGGCCTGCTACCAGAACCCGGCGCCGATCCAGTCGCTCATGGATGCCGCTCGCACCTTTGGCTTTCGATCCATCAACGTCGATCTGGGCTTTGGCCATGCCTGGCAGACGCCAGACAGTTTTGCGCTGAAGCTGGCGAGCATTATCGAGCTGGAGCCGGATCGGCTGATGGTGTTCGACTATGCCCGGCCACCACGGCGCTATCGTCCGGTGCTCGGTGACAAAGTCAGAGCGCTGTGCAGCCAGGATGACAAAGGCGCGATGCGCCAGATCTGCTTTGATCAACTGCTTTGCGCGGGTTATCACTACATCGGTCTGGGACAGTTTGTCCGACCCGATGATGATTTGGCGGTCGCCCAGGAGCGCGGCCGGTTACGCCGTACCTGTGAGGGTTTCTCCCGTCATGGCTATTGCGATCATGTTGGATTCGGTTTGGGCGCCATCAGTCAGATCGACGATTTGTACACGCAAAACACTGACGAGATTGAACGCTATCAGCAGCAACTGGACATGAAGCAATTGCCGACCTGTCGAGGCTGGCGTTTCGAGGCGGGGGATCAGATCAGGCACATGGTCATGGAGCGTCTGGCCTGTGATCAGGAACTGGATATCCGCGCCATCGAGCGGCGCTACGGGCTGGTTTTTTCCAAGTACTTCTCCGCCGTCTGGCCGTTGCTGGAGCAATTGAGTCGGGACGGGTTGATTGAATTGTCAGACCGTTTCATCAGCATCCTTCCCGCCGGTCGGCCGGAAGCGGATGCCATCTGCAGCCTGTTTGAAAAGGATTTGGGCGGGCCCATTGCGAGTTGATCGATCATGAACACGACATTTGATTTCAATCGCGCCCTGGTCGAAAAGTACGACCGCCCGGGGCCGCGCTATACCTCTTACCCCACGGCGCCGCAGTTTCATCAGGCGTTTGCCGTTGACGACTATCAGCGCGCCGCCCGCGACAGCAATCTGGTGGCCGCGCCGAAACCGTTGTCGGTGTATATCCACATCCCGTTTTGCAAAAGCCTTTGTTACTACTGCGCCTGCAACAAAATCATTACCCAGAAAACCCATCGCGCCGTCGAGTACCTGACGTACCTCAAGCGTGAAATCGCGATGCAGGCGGCCTTGTTCGCCAACACCCGCAAACTCACCCAGTTGCACCTGGGGGGCGGCACGCCGACCTATTTGACCAGCGAACAGCTGGCGGACCTGATGGACTGCCTGCACCAGGCGTTCAACATGGATGACAGCGATGACCATGAGTTCTCCATCGAGGTCGACCCGCGCACCATCAGCACCGAGCAGATTCAGTCGCTGCGCCAGTTGGGCTTCAATCGCCTGAGCTTCGGCGTGCAGGATTTCGACCCCGACGTGCAGGCAGCGGTCAATCGCCAGCAAAGTGAAGAGCAGATTTATGCGCTGGTCGCGGCGGCGCGCGAGGCGCACTTCAAGTCGATCAGCGTCGACCTGATCTACGGCCTGCCCCTGCAAACCGTGCAGAGTTTCGACGTCACCCTGAGCAAGATCATCGCGCTGCGTCCGGACCGGATTGCCGCCTACAGCTATGCGCATTTGCCGGAGATGGTCCGTGCGCAACGGCTGATTCGTCCCGCCGACATGCCGCCGCCGGAGCGCAAGCTGGAACTGCTCGAACTGACCATCCGCCGTCTGACCGAGGCTGGTTACGTCTACATCGGCATGGATCATTTCGCCTTGCCGGATGACGAGCTGGCGCTGGCCCGGGCCAATGGCACCCTGCAGCGTAATTTTCAGGGTTATTCCACCCATGCCGACTGCGATTTGATCGGCCTTGGGGTGTCGTCGATCGGCAAGGTCGGCGACAGCTACAGCCAAAGCGTCAAAGAGCTTTCGCAGTACTACGCCCGTATCGATCAAGGGTTGTTGCCGGTGCATCGGGGTTACCGCTTGAACGCCGACGACCTGCTGCGCCGCGAGGTGATCAGCGACCTGATGTGCCATGGCCGTATCGCGTTCGACAAGTATGAGGCGCCGCATGGCATTCGCTTCACCGAGTATTTTGCCGAGGCGCTGGCGCAGCTGGGCGAGCATGTGCGCGATGGATTGCTGCAGATTCACCGCGACGAATTGGTGCTGTTGCCACAAGGGCATTTGATGATGCGCAGTGCCGCGATGGCGTTTGACGCCTATCTGGGTGGCGAACAAAAAGGCCAGTTCTCACGCACGGTTTGAGACCCGGGAGTCTGTCTTCCGGGGGTATTTTCTCAAGTTGATTTCAATCAAGGGCAGGGGGCGCAACGCTCCCTAACATGACCGAAAGCCCTTTCGAAATCAGCGAGCCCATGACAATCCATCAGCCTTCGATACACGGCAACCTGCGCACCTGGGGTGTCGGGCTGGTGGTCATGCTGACGCTGATGCTCGCCACCTTCGAGGCGGTGCAAGCCAAGCAGTACGGCGACATCGAGCAGAAGCGCATTGAGAAAACCTTCCCTCAGACCGATTCCGTTTCCGCGCCCGAAGGCCGGTTCAAGGTGCGTACGCTGTCTGCCGCCGGCAAGGTCATCGGTTATGTGTTCCAGAGCCTGGACGTGGTGGATATTCCGGCCTATTCAGGCAAACCGATCAACACCCAAGTGATTCTCGACACGACCGGCATGATTCAGGATGCCTATGTGCTGGAACACCACGAGCCGATTCTGCTGATTGGCATTCCTGAGGCAAAACTCCACGGTTTCACCGCCAAGTACAAAGGCGTCAAGGTCAGTCAGCGGGTCGTCGTCGGCCATTCCAGTGATCCAAACGCAGTCACCGTCGATGCCATCGCCGGCGCAACCGTCACCGCCATGGTGGTCAACGAAGTCATCATGCGCGCCGCCGATGAAGTGGCCGTATCGCTCAAGCTGATCGAGGACACCGCCGGTGTGGCACGCAAGCCCGCCATCGTACGGCTGGACTTTTTCGAGCCCGCCACCTGGGAACAACTGACCGGCAACGGCGCCATCCGCCGCTTGAACCTGACCCGTGGCCAAGTCGACGTCGCCTTCAAAGGCACCGAAGCCGAAGGCATCGACAACGCCAGTGCCGACCAGGTGGATGAGACCTTTATCGAGCTCTACACCGCCGACCTGAACCCGCCGACCATCGGCCGCGCGCTGCTGGGCGACAATCAATATCGCTTCCTCATGCAAGACCTCAAGCCCGGCGAGCAGGCCATCGCGGTGCTGGGTCGTGGGCTGTTTTCCTATAAGGGCTCGGGGTATGTGCGCGGCGGAATTTTCGATCGGGTGCAATTGCGTCAGTTCGGCAACGTCATCAGCTTTCGCGACATGGATCATCAGCGGCTTTCCGACGTGTTTGCCAAGGGCATGCCGGAATTCACTGAGATGTCGATTTTCATTGTGCGCGAACCGGCGAAGTTCGATCCGGGATCGCCCTGGTCTCTGGAGCTATTGGTACGTCGCCAGACCGGCCCGGTCAGCGGCACGTTCAGCAGCTTCGAACTGGCCTATCAATTGCCCGAGCCCTACCTTGAACGGCCACTGCCCAGCGCCGAAGAACTGGCCGCCCTCGAGGAAGCCAGTCGGCCAATGTGGTTGACCATCTGGTACCAGAAACACTTCCAGATCGCCGTGCTCGGGACCGCGTTGCTGCTGCTGACGGCGATCCTGTTTTTGCAGGACAAGTTCACCCGCCGGCCGCATTTTCTGCACTGGCTGCGTCGCGGTTACCTGGTCTTTACCGTGGTGTTTCTTGGCTGGTATGCGCTGGGGCAGTTGTCGGTGGTCAATGTCCTGACCTTTGTGCATGCGCTGTTCGAGCACTTTCGCTGGGAGCTGTTTCTCACTGATCCGCTGATCTTCATGCTCTGGGTCTTCACTGCCGCGAGCATCCTGCTGTGGGGCCGTGGCGTGTTCTGCGGCTGGCTGTGTCCGTTTGGCGCCTTGCAAGAGTTGATCAACGAAGCCGCACGCAAGCTGAAAATCCCTCAATACGAATTGCCGTTCGCGGTGCATGAGCGCTTGTGGGCGATCAAATACATCATTTTGCTGCTGCTGTTCGGCATCTCCCTGGAGTCGATGTCCACCGCCGAGCTGTTCGCCGAGGTGGAGCCGTTCAAGACCGCCATCACCCTCCGGTTCGACCGCCAGTGGTGGTTCGTGCTCTACGCCGTGGCGCTGCTGGTCATCAACCTCTTCACGCGCAAAGTCTATTGCCGCTACATCTGCCCGTTGGGTGCGGCGCTGGCGATTCCGAGCAAATTTCGCCTGTTCGACTGGCTCAAGCGCCGCAAGGACTGCGGTACGCCTTGCCAACTGTGCGCCAAGGAATGCGAGATCCAGGCGATTCATCCCGATGGCCGGATCAATGCCAACGAGTGCCACTACTGCCTCGATTGCCAGATGACTTACCAGAACGACAACAAATGCCCGCCGCTGATCAACAAGCGCAAGAAGCGCGTCAAAGCGGCACCCGCCACTGTGCAACTGATACCTGTCGTGGAAGTGACCGCTCTGGAATGAACCCCGCGAGCGCCTGTCCGCAGTGACCGTTTTTATCCCTTCAAGGAAAACACCTGATGAACGACACAGAATCCAAAAAAGTAGCTGAAGTGCCGGAACCGACCGGCCTCAGTCGTCGCGGCTTCCTGGGAACCAGTGCGGTGACCGGCGCGGTACTGGCCGGTGCCACGGCCATCGGTGGCGCGCTCTTCACCCGTGAGACCTGGGCGGCTGCGGCCAAGGACGCGCAATCGAAAACCCACGTCGGGCCGGGCGAACTGGATCAGTACTACGGTTTCTGGAGTGGCGGCCATCAGGGTGAAGTGCGGATCATGGGCATTCCGTCGATGCGCGAGTTGTTGCGTGTTCCGGTGTTCAACGTTGACTCCGCCACCGGTTGGGGGCTGACCAATGAAAGCAAACGGATCATGGGTGACAGCGCGCATTTCCAGAATGGCGACTGTCACCACCCGCATTTGTCGATGACCGACGGCAAGTACGACGGCAAATACCTGTTCATCAACGACAAGGCCAACAGCCGCGTTGCGCGTATCCGTCTGGACATCATGAAGTGCGACAAGATGCTCACCGTGCCCAATGTGCAGGCCGTTCACGGGTTGCGCTTGCAAAAAGTGCCGCACACAAAATACGTGTTCGCCAATGCCGAGTTCGTGATTCCGCACCCCAATGACGGCAGCACCTTCGACCTGCAGGACAAGAACAGCTACACGATGTTTAACGCCATCGATGCCGAGAAAATGGAGATGGCGTTCCAGGTCATCGTCGACGGCAACCTGGATAACACCGACGCCGATTACACCGGCAAGTATGCTGCTTCGACCTGCTACAACTCGGAGAAGGCCTACGACCTGGGCGGCATGATGCGCAACGAACGCGACTGGGTGGTGGTGTTCAACATCCCGCGCATCGAAGCGGCGATCAAGGCTGGCAAGTTCATCACCCTGGACGGCTCGAAAGTGCCGGTGGTCGACGGTCGTAAAGACGAAGGCAAGGACAGCGCGTTCACCCGTTACATCCCGGTGCCGAAGAACCCCCACGGCATCAATATGACGCCCGATGGCAAGTACTTCATTGCCGCCGGCAAACTCTCGCCCACTTGCACGATCATCGCCACCGCGAAGCTGGACGATCTGTTCGACGACAAATTCAAGGACCCACGCGACGTGGTGGTCGGCGAACCGGAACTGGGTCTGGGCCCGCTTCACACCACCTACGACGGCCGCGGCAATGCCTACACCACGCTGTTTATCGACAGCCAGGTGGTGAAGTGGAACGTCGAGGAGGCGATTCGCGCGTACACCGGCGAGAAGGTCAACTACATCAAGCAGAAACTCGACGTGCAATACCAGCCGGGCCACAACCATGCCTCGCTGACCGAAACCAGAGACGCCGACGGCCAATGGCTGATGGTGCTCAGCAAGTTTTCCAAGGACCGCTTCCTGCCGACCGGCCCGCTGCACCCGGAAAACGATCAGTTGATCGATATCTCCGGCGAGGAAATGAAACTGGTGCACGACGGCCCGGCCTTTGCCGAACCCCATGACTGCGTCATGGCCCGCCGCGACCAGATCAAGACCAAAAAGATCTGGGACCGCAACGACCCGTTTTTTGCTGAAACCGTGGTCATCGCCGCGAAGGACGGGATCAAGCTGGAGACCGACAACAAGGTCATCCGCGACGGTAACAAAGTCCGCGTCTACATGACCTCGATGGCCCCGGCCTACGGCCTGCCGGAGTTCACCGTCAAACAAGGCAACGAGGTCACGGTGACCATCACCAACATCGACCAGATTGAAGACGTGACCCACGGCTTCGTGATGACCAACCATGGCGTGAGCATGGAGATCAGCCCGCAGCAGACCTCATCGATCACCTTCATCGCCGACAAGGCCGGCTTGCACTGGTACTACTGCAGCTGGTTCTGCCATGCGCTGCACATGGAAATGGTCGGCCGCATGAAGGTCGAGAAGGCCTGACCGTTGCCCATCGACAGGAGCGAAGCAATGACTGAGAGCAAGGGAAACCCGGTGAAGGTCATTGCGCTTGCGCTCCTGCTGATGTCCGGCAGCGCGCTGGCGGTGCAACCCATCACCACGCTGCCGTTGACGGTGGACGCCGATCAACGCTGGCACCTGCCGGCCGGGGAATACCGTGGCTCGTTCAGCGTCGATCAACCGATGCAGATTGTCTGCGAGCCGGGCGCGGTATTTCAGGGGGAAGGGCAGGGCAACGGCTTGATTATCAGTGCGCCGAATGTCGGCATCGAGGGCTGCACCTTTCTGGACTGGGGACACGACCTCACCGCCATGAATGCGGCGCTGTTCATCCAGCCCAAAGCCCATGGCGCGTTGATTAAAGGCAATCGCCTGCAGGGTAAGGGCTTCGGTATCTGGGTCGACGGCACTCAGGATGTGAGCCTGATCGACAACCGTATTCAGGGTGATCCGGCGATGCGCTCCCAGGATCGCGGCAACGGTATTCATCTGTATGCGGTACATGGCGCCAAGGTCATTGGCAACCAGGTGCGCGACACCCGCGATGGCATTTACATCGACACCTCCAACGGCAACCTGCTGCAAGGCAATACCCTGGAGGACCTGCGCTACGGCGTGCATTACATGTTCGCCAACGACAACCAGCTGATCGGCAACACCACCCGCCGCACCCGCACCGGTTACGCCTTGATGCAAAGCCGCAAGCTCACGGTGATCGGCAATCGCTCCGAACAGGATCAGAACTACGGGATCCTGATGAACTACATCACCTATTCAACCTTGCGTGACAACTTCGTCACTGACGTGCGCGACGGCTCGACCGGCGACAGCATGATCAGCGGTGCCGAGGGCAAGGCGCTGTTCATCTACAACTCGCTGTTCAACAGCATCGAACACAACCACTTCGAGCACAGCGCCGTGGGCATCCACCTCACCGCCGGCTCGGAAGACAACCGCATCGCCGACAACGCGTTTGTCGGCAACCAGCGGCAGGTCAAATACGTCGCCACCCGCTTGCAGGAATGGTCGGTGGATGGCCGGGGTAATTACTGGAGTGATTACCTGGGCTGGGACCGCAACAACGACGGCCTCGGCGATATCGCCTACGAACCCAATGACAACGTCGATCGTCTGCTGTGGCTGTACCCGCAGGTGCGGCTGTTGATGAACAGCCCCGGGATCGAATTGCTGCGTTGGGTGCAACGGGCCTTTCCGGTGATGAAATCGCCGGGGGTACTCGACAGCCATCCGCTGATGAAGTCATCCACTCAAACCCTGACCCAGGAGCCTGCCGCATGAACGTCATCGACATAGAAGGCGTGAGCCAGCGTTATGGGCACGCCACCGTGTTGCATCGGTTGAACCTCAGCCTCGCGGAAGGTGAAGTGCTGGGTTTGTTCGGGCACAACGGCGCGGGCAAGACCACCAGCATGAAACTGGTGCTTGGCCTGCTCCAGCCCAGCGAAGGCCAGGTCAGGGTATTCGGCCGTTTGCCCAGTGATCCCCACGTGCGGCGCCTGCTCGGTTATCTGCCGGAGAACGTGACGTTTTACCCGCAGCTGAGCGGTGTTGAGACCTTGCGCCATTTCGCGCGACTCAAAGGTGCCGCCTCAGCTCAGGTGGACGCACTGTTGGAGGAAGTCGGCCTGGCCGGTGCGGCGTATCGGCGGGTCAAAACTTACTCCAAGGGCATGCGTCAACGCTTGGGGCTGGCGCAGGCGCTGCTCGGCGAGCCGCGTTTGTTGCTGCTTGATGAACCTACCGTCGGCCTCGATCCCATCGCTACCCAGGACCTTTATCGGTTGCTCGATCGCCTGCGCAACCAGGGCACCAGCATCATTCTCTGTTCCCACGTGTTGCCGGGTGTTGAGGCGCACATCAACCGCGCAGCGATTCTGACCCAGGGCCGCCTGCTGGCCCTCGGCAGTCTGCGCAGTTTGCGCGAGGAGGCCGGGTTGCCGACGCTGATTCGCGCCAATGGCCTCAAGCACGCCGGGCCGTTGCAGCAACGCTGGAACAACGCCGGGCATATCACCGAACGCTGGGGCGTCGAAGGTCTTGAAGTGGCCGCGCTCAATGGCAGCAAGCTCGGGCTGTTGCGCCAACTCCTCGATGAAGACGAACCGGCCGACGTGGAAATCCATCAGCCGTCGCTGGAAGACATTTACCGCTACTACATGAGCCGGGCCGGTGCGGCGTCGATCGGGGAGGCCGTATGAACGCTGTCTGGAACATGGCCCGCAAGGAATTCTGCGACGGTTTGCGCAATCGCTGGTTGTTGGCGATCAGTGTGTTGTTCGCAGTGTTGGCCATCGGCATCGCCTGGCTGGGCGCCGCGGCTTCTGGGCAATTGGGTTTCACCTCGGTGCCGGCCACCATCGCCAGCCTCGCCAGTCTGGCAACGTTTTTGATGCCGTTGATTGCGTTGCTATTGGCCTATGACGCCATCGTCGGCGAGGACGAGAGCGGCACGTTGCTGCTGTTGCTGACGTACCCGTTGGGCCGCGGGCAGATTCTGCTCGGCAAGTTCGTCGGCCACGGGTTGATCCTGGCGCTGGCGACACTGATCGGTTTCGGCTGCGCCATGCTGGCCATCGCCGTGCTGGTGGACGATGTCGAACTGAGCCTGCTGCTTTGGGCCTTTGGCCGGTTCATGGCGTCGTCGACGTTGTTGGGTTGGGGGTTTCTGGGGCTGGCCTATGTGCTGAGCAGTGTGTCTGCCGAGAAATCCACGGCGGCCGGGCTGGCGCTGGGCGTCTGGTTCTTCTTTGTGCTGGTGTTCGACCTGGCACTGCTGGCGCTGTTGGTGCTCAGCGAAGGGCAGTTCAACCCGAAAGTGCTGCCCTGGTTGCTGCTGCTCAACCCCGCTGACATCTATCGCCTGATCAACCTCTCCGGTTTTGAGCCCGGCGCCGGCACCACGGGTGTGCTGACGCTGGGCAGTGATTTGCCGATGCCGGGGTCGATGCTCTGGCTGTGCCTGTCGCTGTGGGTGGCGGTGCCATTGGGCTCGGCCTGGCTGTTGTTTCGTCGCCGGGCGACATGAATTTCCACTTTGATGGTTTTGGAGAAGTTGACGATGAGTACGTTTTATCTGACGACGGTGCGCGCGGTGGCGGGCCTGATGATGTGCCTGTTTCTGACGGCCTGCGACAACTCGGCGCAAGCCACTTACAGCGACGCCGCCACAGCCTTTCATCCCAGTGATGAATGCCATGTCTGCGGGATGATTATCGACGGATTCCCCGGACCCAAGGGCGAAGTGGTCGAGCGGGCCGGGGTCAAGAAGTTCTGCTCCACGGCGGAAATGATCGGTTGGTGGTTGCAGCCGGAAAACCATCATGGCGATGCAAAACTGTATGTCCACGACATGGGCCGCAGCCCATGGAACGCGCCGGATGACGCCCATCTGATCGATGCCAAAGACGCGTTCTACGTGGTCGGCACCCAACTCAAAGGCGCCATGGGCGTGGTATTGGCGTCGTTCTCCAGTCGCGATGCTGCTGAAAAGCTTGCCGCGGAGCAGGGCGGTCGCTTGCTGCGCTTCAGCGAGATCACTCCGGCGCTGTTGCAGCAACACTAACGCCGTCGAAAAATCCTGATCGCCGTCAAGTCGTTTTTTCTTCTCCTGCTCAAAGATAGGGACTGGCAATGTCCCCAGTGCTTGGCATCCGTGATGCCCAGGAGTAGATGATGAAAACCGAGTTTCAGGACCGTTTGGCGGTGGTCACGGGTGCCAGCTCCGGGATTGGCCTGGCACTGTGCGCCGCGCTGTTACCGCGCGGGGTCAAGGTGCTGGCGATGTCACGGACTCTGGGTGAACTGCCGGCTTTGCAGCAGATCTACGGTGAGCGGTTGCAGTGGTTTGCCGGGGATGTCACGAGTCAGCAAGACCTGCGCGAGCTGGCCGAGTGCGCTGCGGCGTTGGGTCCCGTGGACTATCTGGTGCCTAACGCGGGTATTGCCGAGATGGCTGACAGCCTGGATATGGCGGCCTTCCAGCGTCAGTGGGCGGTTAATGGTGCCGGGGCGTTGAATACCCTGGCGGCGTTGCGCGGTGAATTGGCGAGCCCGGCTTCGGTGGTGTTTGTCGGGAGTTTCCTGACCGGTTCGAGCTTTCCGGGGTTGGCTGCGTGCATTGCCAGCAAGGCTGCGCTGGCGGCTCAGGTCCGCACGCTGGCGGTGGAGTTTGCTCGGTATGAGGTGCGCATTAATCTGGTCTCTCCGGGGCCGACGGCTACCTCGATGTGGGATCACTTGGGGTTGAGCGATGGGGAGCTTGGCGATGTTGCCGACACGCTTGGTAAACGTCTGTTGCCGGGGCATTTTCTTGATGCGGCGGCGGTGGCCAATGTGATTGTTTTTCAGTTGTCGCAGGGTGCTCGGGGGGTTTATGGGCAGGACTGGAAGGTTGATAACGGGTACACCTTGGGCTGAAGTCCGTTCGGAGTACCGGAGTACATATCCGTTGTTGCGGTAACGGCGACTTAGGGTTCCGCCCTTACGGCGGGTCACTTGGAAAAGCGCCAAGTAACCAAACGCTTTCGCCCCTGACGTACGGCCCTTCGCCTAGGCTCAGGGTACCCTCGCTCCGGTCCTGCTCCGTGGGCCCGCCGCCATCGGCCATCCATGGCCGGGGGCGGCTACCGCGGCATCCTTGCCGCGGTGCCCACTGCGCAGAACCTGCGCTCGGCCTTCCGACGGGGCAGATCAAGATCAAAAGCCAAAGCCAAAGCCAAAGCCAAAGCCAAAGCCAAAGCCAAAGCCAAAGCCAAAGCCAAAGCCAAAGCCAAAGCCAAAGCAAGATCAACAGCCCGGCGTTGTACCTGTGGGAGCGAGCCTGCTCGCTCCCACAGGGGAGTGCGTACACTGGAAGAGACAGGCCGGCCGGTAGGCCGCCTCGCGGTGCTTTTGCGGTACTCGCCCCCTCGAGAGGCCGAGTGGAGGTTCTGCGTAGTGGGCAACCCGGCATGGATGCCGGGTTAGCCGCCCCCGGCCATGGATGGCCGATGGCGGCGGGCCCACGGAGCAGGACCGGAGCGAGGGCATGGCGAGCCTAGGCGAGCCACCGAACGACAGGGGCAAGAGCGCTTTGGTTACTTTCGCGCTTTTCGAAAGTGACTCGCTGTAAGAGCGAAACCGATAGCCGCCATTACCGAAGAAACGGATATACACCCAAGGTTTAGTGCGAAGTCCCCTCAGCAAACTCAATCTTGTTCCCCACGTTGTACTTACCCGAAGGCTTATTCATCGGAATACGTTTGATCTCCTTGAGAGTGTTGCTGTCATAAACGATCAGCGCACCGTCGGTGGCCCAGATGCTCAGCAGCAAGTAGCGGCCATCCCGGGTGAACTCAACATGAGCAGCGGTTTTCCCGGGCATCGGGCGCAAGGTGTGGGCAATCTCCAGCGTCTGCTTGTCGATCAGGTGGATCGCATCGTTATCAGGCCCGAAGAACACGTCACTCCAGGCATACCGTGAATTGACGTGACTGCGCATGAAAAAACCCGGCCCCAGGGTCGGAATTTCCTTGATCAGTTTCCAGGTCTTGAAGTCGATGACCGAGATCAGCCCCTTGCTGATATTCGGTGTGGCGAACACCCACTCACCGTTGCGTTTCCAATAAGTCCCCGAGCCCAAATGCGGCATGCCCGGCAGTGGGATGTCAGTGATCACCTTGCCACTGTCGAGGTCGATCACTTGACCGCCCTGGGCCTTGCGCGACGTGGCCAGCAGCTGTTTGTAGTCCGGTGAAAAAGAAAAATCGTCGAGAAAATCCCCGGCAGAAATCCGTCGTGGTTCGAAATTGGGTGTGTCAGCCCAGGACAATTCCCAGACTTCCTTCACGTCCTTGAGCGCCACGATGAAACTGTCGCGCGGCGGGGCGGAGTAGACCGCGCTGACCCGTGACGCCGTACCGTCCTGACCGATTGTGGGTATGGTTTTGACCAGCGACAGATCGCGGGCATCGAGCACTACCAGGTTCCCGGGCAAATAGTTGCCCACCAACACCCAGCGTCCATCCTTGCTCACCGCCAGGTTGCGGGTATTGAGCCCGGCGCGGACCTCGGCGATCAGTTTCAGGTTGTGCAAGTCATACAGGCTGATCCAGCCGTCACGGGAGGCGAAGTAGACGAAGCGCCCATCGGGCGAAAACTTCGGCCCGCCATGCACGGCAAAGTGCGAAGCAAACCGCGCCAGCACCTCAAAGCGGTCGCCGTCGAGGATGTCGATGTGATGGTCGCCGGCTTCCACCACCACGAACAGGTTCAGTGGGTCGGCGCCATGCTGGGGCGTGGTGGGCAGTTTGCTGAGGTCCGCGAGCATCGAGTGACTGCCGAGAATGTCGTCATTGCTCCAGGTGGGTGGGGTGGCGGGCGGTTGCTGAAGGTAATCCACCAGCGCGTCGATCTGCGCGGGGCTGAACACAGTGGCATAGCCGGCCATTTGGCTCGCGGGGCGGCCGTTCTGGATCACGCTGCGGATTTCATCGGGTTTGATCCGGCTGAGACTCTCCGGCAACAACGCCGGCCCTGCACCGCCGAGACGGTTAATGCCGTGACAGCTCTGGCAATGCTGCTGATAGTTTTGCGCCGCTTGTTCAAGTGCCGGAACCGCTGCGCCGGCCTGCGCCGCACTGACCCACAACAGGTGGGCAAGGACCATGCGCCTCATATCGCCACCTTGGCATGGCGTTGCAGTGCTTGGGCCGGGTAAAGCCGCGCCGGGTATTCCAGTTGTTCTGCGCCAAACAGATCGACCACGGTGCCGATCACCGTCAGTGTCGGAATGCCCGGTGGACAATCCAGCGCCAGGGTCGGTAATTGGTGCAGCTTGCCACGGGCGACGTGCTGGTCGGGACGCGTGCCGTTGCTGATCAGTGCCGCCGGTGTATCGGCTGACAACCCGGCTTCGATCAAGCGCTGAGCGATGATCCCCAGATTCGACAAGCCCATGTAAAACACCAACGTCTGGCTACTGTCCGCGAGGCTGCTCCAGGGCAGCGACAACTCGCCGTCGCGTTGCAAATGGCCGGTGATGAACCGGCAGGAATTGACCAGATCGCGGTGGGTCAACGGTATGCCTGCGTAGGCGCTGCAGCCGGAAGCGGCGGTAATGCCCGGCACCACCTGGCAATCAATGCCGCGTCGCAGCAGGTATTCCAGCTCTTCGGCACCGCGACCGAAAATGAACGGGTCGCCGCCCTTGAGCCGGACCACCCGCTGCCCTTGATCGGCGAGGTCGGCGAGCAGTTCGTTGATCTGTTCCTGAGGCAGGCTGTGGCAGCCGCTGGCCTTGCCGACGTAATGCCGGGCGCAGGTCAGGGGAATCAACGTCAGCAGTTCGGGGCTGATCAGCCGGTCGTACACCACAGCGTCGGCCTGCATCAACAGGCTCCAGGCGCGCAGGGTCAGCAGGCGTGGATCGCCGGGGCCGGCGCCGACCAGGGCGACTTCGCCCGGTCTGAACGGCGACTCAAGTGTGGCCGGTATCGCAATCGATGGAGGCATGGGACGTCCTTGGTGCTTCATCAGGTTGGCCGGCCCCAGCCTTTGTCAGGTGGTTGGCCGGACGGGCTATTCAGTGGGTGATGCAAGGGATGTTCGTTGACGGCGTAACACCGATTTCGTCATCGCTGAGGTGGCAGCCGGGGTCCTGGCCCCACAGATCTCCCTCGGCCCAGGCGCGTGTGCGGGTGTTGCCGTTGCAGATGGGCAACCAGCGGCATTGCGCGCAACGGCCACCGACCGCGCGGGGATGCTCACGCAGGCGCAGCAGCAGGGCATCCGGCTGATCCAGCCACAACGTGCGGAACGGCGTGCGGCGGACATTGCCCACCGAGTGCTGCCACCAGTAGGTGTCCGGGTGCACTTCGCCGGTGTTGTCGATGTTGGCAATGCCGCTGCCCGATGCGTTGCCACCCCAGGCGCGGAGCATGTTTTTCAGGCGTGGGTAATGTTCCGGCAGGTGCAGAGCCGCCCATTGCAGCAGCAGAATGGCGTCGGCATCGTTGTTGCCGCTGACAAAATCGCTGTCGCGGCCCTGTTGGATGTCTTCCCACGCGCGCTCAAAGATCAACGTCATGGCCTCGCGGCTCATCTGCTGGTGCGCGTCGAGTTTGCGACTGCGTTTACCGCGACCGCTGTAGTTGAGGTGCGACAGATAAAACTTCTGTACGTCGTACTCGCGCATCAGCGCCAGTAACTGGGGCAACTGTTGATGGTTCTCCTGGGTCAGGGTGGTGCGCAGGCCGACGCGAATACCCTGTTCGCGACAGAGCCGGATCGCCTGCATGGAGCGGGCGAAACTGCCCTTGAGTTGGCGGAAAGCGTCATGGGTGGCTTCCAGTCCATCGATGCTGATCCCGACGTAGTCGAAATTCGCCGCACTGATCTGTGCGATGTTCTGCTCATCGATCAGCGTGCCGTTGGTGGACAAGGCCACAAAGAAACCCTTGGCCCGGGCGTAGGCGCTCAGCACAAACAAATCCTCGCGCAACAGCGGTTCGCCACCGGAAAGAATCAACACCTTGACGCCGGCATCGTGCAGATCGTCGATCACGGTCAACGCGGCGGCCGTATCCAGTTCGTCGCGAAAGACACTGTCGGCCGAGGTGGCGTAGCAATGTTTGCAGGTCAGGTTGCAGCGCCTGAGCAGGTTCCAGATCACCACCGGCGCCCGGTTACTGCCCGGTGGGCTGGTTCTCGGTGCTGGCGCCTGGCTGGCCAGTGCACGCAGGTATTGGCTGATCCTCAACATGCAACTCTCCTTGAGTTTGGGCGTGTTCAGCGCAAAACGGGTGGCAAGCGCAAGCCGGTTTTCTTCAGGATGCGGCTGCTCACCAGCATCTCGTCGGCACCACAGGCGTCACCCAGCAAGTAGCGCAGGTGCTCGCGGTAGCTGTTGATTTCATCGCTGCTGCGACCATGCACCATGGCGAACAGGTTGTAGCGCCAGTCGGTTCGGCGCGGACGGCGATAGCAGTGGCTGACGAAGGGTTGCGCGCCGATCAGCGCGCCGAGGCGCGGCATGTCGGTGTCGCGCACATCCCAGACCGTCATGCCGTTGTGGCGATAGCCCAGTCGGTAGTGATTGGGCACGGCGGCGATCCGCCGGATCGCGCCCTCGGCTTGCAAGCGCTTGAGCAGATCGAGGGTGGCTTCGATGTTCAGCCCCAGCTGTTCGGCGAGCCACGCCCACGGGTCTTCCAGCAACGGCAGACCCGCCTGGGTCAATACGATCAGACGCTGGATGAGGGTGTCTTCAGACCGGGAAATACAGACCGACATGGTAGGTCTCCTCTTTGGGCAGGTTGAGCAGCGGCAGGCCGGTCAGGGTTTCGATGCGCTGCAGCGTCTCGGTGATGGCGTGCTCGGTCGCGCAGCCGAGCACGAACCACATGTTCCAGGCGTGTTCGCGTCGGTAGTTGTGCGCCACTTCAGGCAGGCCATGCAGTTGCTCGGCAACGTCGTCGAAACGCTCCTCCGGCACCGCCAGTGCGGCGAGGGTGAAGGCGCCACCCAGTCGTTCAATGTCAAACATCGGGCCGAATCGGGTGAGCACGCCGTCATCGAGCAGGGTATGCAGTCGGCCGAGTAGTTCAGTGCTGCTGCTCTCCAGTTCGGCAGCCAATACCCGCCAAGGGTGGCGCACCAGCGGCAGGCCCAGTTGCAAGCGGTTGATCAGGCGACGGTCAAGGTCATCCATGGGTCGGTGCTCCTGTGCGCGAGGGCGCAAAGCGGCCGCCGCACTGTTTGAAGACCTGGGTGCTGAACAGCAATTGATGGGGCAAGTCGCTGAGCAAATGTTCTTCCAGTAGCGCCTGGATTTGCGCTTCCACCTGATCAGGTTGCCGCCCATGCACCATGCAAAACAGGTTGTACCGCCACTGCGGCAAACGCCGGGGCCGTTGGTAGCAGAGGTTAATGCCGGGCGCTCGCCCCAGGCGTTGGCCGACTTCGTCAATCAGCGCATCGGGAATATCCAGCACCAGCATGGCGTTGGCGGTAAAACCCAGCGCGCGATGGTGCAGCACCAGGCCGATACGGCGAAACAGCCCTTGCTCGCTCCACTGGCGCATTTGTTCGAGCACCTGGTTTTCGTCTGTGTTTATCCGTTCGGCGAGGGCCTGATACGGGCGCGACACCAGCGGCAATCCACCTTCGAGGTGCCGGCGCAGATCCAGCACTTGTTGGGGGCTCAATCCGGGCTTCATGATTGTTCTCCCAGGGCAAAACCGAGGTCGATGCGGTAGGCGGTCAACATCGGCAGGTCGAGCGGCATGAGGCCGGTGTCGTTCTCCAGTTCCTTGAGCACACGGTCGATGTGTTGGCGATCAGGGGCGGTCAGCACAAACCACAGGTTGTAGAAATGCTCCCGTGCGTAGTTGTGATTGACCTCCGGGTACTGACTGACGCGATCGGCCACCTGTTGCAGGCGTTCGGCGGGCACGGCGAGGGCGGCGAGGGTGCTGGCCCCGGCGCGACTGTGTTCGAACACCGGGCCGATCCGTGAGAGGGTGCCGGCCTGATCCATTTCTTCCAGGCAGGCCATCACCTGGGATTCGCGGCAGCCGAGAATCCGCGCCATCTCCTTATACGGTGACGGGCACAGCGGCATGCCGTGCTGGAAGCGGTCGATGAGTTGGCGGCTGAGCAGCTCAAGGTTCATTTCAATACCCCATTTTCTGCGCGCGACTGCTGAAGAAGATGCCGCTCGGCGCGCTGGCGGGCAGGGTACTCAGCAGCGTCAGGCGGTACGGATCCCAGATCTGAACCTGATCGCCGTCGCGTAACGACAGCCACAACTGGTCGCCGCGTGCGGTGAATTCCATGTGCAGCACCGCTGGCCCGGGACGCAGATCGGCAACCACGGCGTGGGTTTCGGTGTCGATGACCTGAACCCGATCGTTGTCCGGGTAGGCGAAGTTGACCCACAGCTGCCGACCGTCCGGGCGCGACGTGACGAACACCGGTTGACCGGCGACCGGAATCACGGCGGTCTGCTGCCAGGTGCGTGAATCCATCACCAACACTTGATGCCGGCCGACGGCAGGCACGAAGGCCTGATTGTCGGCGACAGCCCAGCCTTCCAGGTGCGGCATCTTGTAGACCGGGAGTTTCGCCTGGCCGCGTCCGTAGTCGCCGAGTACCCGGTGCACACCGCGTTCTGGATGCCAGAGGTCGAGTTGGGCCATGCCGTCTTCACCGAACAGGCCGGCCATGTAATAGCGCCCATCGGGGGTAATCAGGGCGTCGTACGGTTGCTCACCGATGCCGGTGAAACGGCTGATCTGCGGGGTGCTGCCCTGACTGAAATCGGCGGTCCAGATCTCGCCGGTATCGAACAGGCTGAAGACAAAACGTTGCCCCGGCGCGTCGACCAGCCCGACCACCCGCGAGCGCTTGGTGCCATCGGCCAGGGGCGTGGCCGGAATATCGGCCACTTGTTGCAGGGTGTCGGCATCGAACACCTTGACGCCGCCGGGCACGTAGTTGGACACCGCGATCAACTTGCCGTCCTGACTGATGGCGCCGCCAATGCTGTTGCCGCCCTGGATGACGCGATGATCGATACGCCGGGTCAGCAAATCGATTTTGCTCAACCCGCCGTCGCGTCCGAACACATAGGCAAAGCGCTGGTCCCGCGAGAACACCACCGAGGCATGGGACAGGTCGCCGAAACCCTCGAGTCGGGCCAGCGCCGTGCGGGTGTCGCTTTCAATGATTTGTACGCTACCGGTGGCGCGCTCCACGACCACGCCCAAGTCGCCGGTGCCACGCAACGGTGGTTGAACGCAAGCGGACAACAACAGCCCGGTCGCCACTGACAGCAGGATTGAACGGATCATCGTGCGGGGTATCCCTGGAGAAGAAGATCGACCAGCCAACGGATGTCGCCGGGGCTGAGCAACGGGGCCCAACCGGGCATCGCGGTGCCGGGCCGGCCTTGGGCGACGGTGGCAATCAGGCTGTCCCTGGACTTGCCAGCCAGCGCGGTGCGCGTCAGTTCGGGGCCTAGCCCACCGGTGAGGTGCAGCCCATGGCAGGCGCCGCAGTCCTGGGTCAGCAGGTGTTCGAGTTGCGCCTGACGCTGGGCGTCCGGCGCCGCAACCGCGGTTGCGCAAATGAGGAGGAGGGCCGCCAGAATCACAGCGTGTGGGTAAATCATCATGACGCCCTCCAGGCGGTTATTTGAGTGTCAGTACCCAGGTTGCGAGAGTTTTTGCTTCTTCTTCAGTGACCGGGTTGGCCGGCATGGGCATCGGGCCCCAATTGCCTTGTGTGCCGTTCTTGATGTGGCTGGCCAGGGTGTCCACGGCCCCGGGTACGCTAGCGTTCTTGGCCGCTACATCCTTGAGCGCCGGGCCGACAATCTTGGTGTCGATGGAGTGACAGGCTGCGCAGGGTTTGCTCTTGAACAACTCCAGCGCGTCTTGGGCCATGGCCGGCTGCAGACTCAGCGCAGCGGTCAGGGCGAACAGTGAAAACAGTGTATTTTTCATGGTGTTTCCTTGCATTGATGGAGCTCAATAGATGTCGTGTTGGGTGTTGTAGACGTTGAACTTCCCGGTGGGTGTGATCAGTCGTTTGTCCTTGATGACTGACTTGAGCTTCAGTGTTTTGTCGTCGATCACCACCAGCGCCGATTCGTCTGTCTGGCCGCTCCACACGGAGAACCAGACTTCATCGCCGGCCTTGTTGTATTCCGGTTGCACGACGCGCATGGCGCCTTGCTTGATGCCCGCGTATTCAGCGATGGGCAGCACGGTGTAGCCGGCGTCGAGTTTGTCGATGTCGAACACCGCCACCGATTGACTGAGCTTGGCGTCGGGGTTGAGGGTGGTGTCGACGTACAGGTGATGAGAGTTGGGGTGGGTTTTGATAAACAGCGATCCGCCGCCCTGGCCCTTGAGTGAGGCGACCTGCTTCCAGGCGTATTGCGGGTGTTTGGTCGGGTCGGTGCCGATCAGCGAGATACCGTCATCACCCAGATGGCTGGTGGCCCAGACCGGGCCGTAGGTCGGGTGGTTGAAGTTGGCGCCGCGACCGGGGTGAGGGGTTTTGCCCACGTCCACCAGCGCGGTCAGCTTGCGCTCCTTGGAGTCGATCACGGCAACCTTGTTGGAGTTGTTGGCGGCGGTCATGAAGTAGCGGTGCGTGCTGTCCCAACCGCCGTCATGCAGGAAGGGCGCGGCGTCGATGTAGGTGACGGTGAGGTTTTTAATGTCCTGGTAATTGACCAGCATGACCTTGCCGGTTTCCTTGACGTTGACGATGAACTCCGGCCATTCGTGGGAGGCGATGATCGCCGCGACTCGAGGTTCGGGGTGATATTCCTGCTTGTCGACGGTCATGCCGCGGGTCGAAACGATCTGCTTCGGCTCCAGGGTTTCGCCATCCATGATGGTGAATTGCGGCGGCCAATAAGAACCGGCGATGGTGTATTTGTCTTCGTAGCCTTTGAACTTGGAGGTCTCGACCGAGCGCGCCTCGATGCCGACTTTGACTTCGGCGACTTTGGTCGGGTCCACCGGCCACAGGTCGATCATGTCGATCCGGGCGTCTCGACCAATCACCAGCAGGTAGCGGCCCGACGCCGAGATCCGCGAGATGTGCACCGCGTAACCGGTCTCGATCAGTTTGACGATTTTCTTGCTGTCCCCATCGATCAGGGCGATCTTGCCGTCATCGCGCAATGTCACCGAAAACAGGTTGGGCAGGTTGAGTTTGCTCAGTTGCTTCTTCGGACGGTCCTCGGGCTTGACCAGCACTTTCCAGGTTTTCAGCGTCTCGGCCATGCCCCATTCCGGTGGCGTCGGCGGCGCGTGCTGAATGAACTTGGCCATTGAGGTGATCTGATCCTTGGTCAGCGCATTGGACGTCCCCCAGTTCGGCATGCCCGCCGGCGACCCGTAGGTAATCAAGGCCTCCAGATACGGTTGCCCGCGGTTCTGGGTAATGTCCGGCGTCAGCGGTTTGCCCGTGGCCCCTTTGCGCAGCACACCGTGGCAGCCTGCGCAGCGCTGGAAGTAGATTTCCTTGGACGAGTCGAACTCGGCCTGGCTCATGTCGGGAGCACCAGCGGTTTTGACCATGGGCGGGGTGGCCGCGGCGGCGGGCTCTTCAGCGCTGGCGGCATGACTCACCGCCAGGGCCAGTGCCGAACACAGCGTGGTCAGGGTCAGGGCAAACGTTTTTCTATTGCTGATCAGCATTCCATTTCTCCTCAGGCAAGACCTTTGCGATGTGCTGAAACGGCAGCGCAGAACGCAGGTTCTTAGTGCCGTGCAAGGCTATGCCCGAGCAGGCCAATGTTCGCTTGACGACGATCAAGTTTGCCGGCCATCTCACTTGCCAGGTTGTCGCAGGGGCCCGTAGCGTGTTCTTGAATCCGCTTTTGGAAAAGGCAGCCCATGGACCGTACCCAGTCTTGCGAACACCCGATCGAACCCTTCTACCAACCGCTGAATAATGAGGAGGCACTGTTCGAACAAGCCTGGCGACACGGCATGCCGGTGCTGATCAAAGGCCCGACAGGGTGCGGAAAAACCCGTTTCGTCCAGCACATGGCCCATCGGCTGAAACTGCCGCTGTACACCGTGGCTTGCCACGATGATCTGAGTGCGGCCGACCTGATCGGCCGTCACCTGATCGGTGCCCAGGGCACCTGGTGGCAGGACGGACCACTGACCCGCGCGGTGCGTGAAGGCGGCATCTGTTACCTCGACGAAGTGGTCGAGGCACGTCAGGACACCGTGGTGGTGTTGCACCCGTTGGCCGATGATCGTCGTGAACTGTTCCTGGAACGCACCGGCGAAGTATTGAAAGCGCCGCCGTCCTTCATGCTCGTGGTGTCTTACAACCCCGGTTACCAGAACCTGCTCAAAGGCATGAAGCCCAGCACCCGCCAACGCTTTGTGGCGATGCGCTTCGGCTATCCGCCGGTGGCTGATGAGGAACGCATCGTTGCCCGGGAAGCGCAGGTGGACACCGCGCTGGCAGCGCAAGTGGTGCGGCTCGGCCAGGCGCTGCGCCGGCTCGATCAACATGATCTGGAGGAGGTCGCCTCAACGCGACTGCTGATTTTTACTGCGCGTATGATCCGCTCCGGCATGAGCCCCCGTGAGGCCTGCATGGCCTGCCTGGCCGAGCCGCTGAGCGACGATCCGCTGACCGTTGCCGCGCTGATGGACGTGGTTGATGTCCACTTCGGCTGAGTCCACGGGCGTCTCGCGCCGTCACTTGCCGGGCGATCTGGCGATGTGGTTTTTCATTCTCGCCGAGCTGTCGGTGTTCGCCATCCTGATCCTGGTGTTCGCCGTGACCCAGGCGCTCAAGCCGCAGATGTTCAGTGAAAGCCGTCTGTTGCTGAACACCTCAACCGGGTTGGCGATGACCCTGAGCCTGCTCACCGCGGGGCTGTTCGCCGCGCTGGCGCAGGAACAGGTCAGGCGCTCACGATCGCGCCACGGCGCTGTGTTCCTGCTGATGGCGTTGCTCGCTTCCAGTGTCTACGTGATGCTGAAACTCACGGAATACCGGCACTTGCTGGCCTCGGGGCTGGGCATGGAGCACAACACCTTCTTCACTCTCTACTGGATCCTTACCGGTTTTCATTTTCTGCATGTACTGCTCGGCATGGTCATTCTCGGGTGGTTGGCCGAGCGCTGTCGCCGTGGCCTGCACGACGTCAGTAAGCGCAGTGGATTTGAATCCGGCGTGCTCTATTGGCACATGGTCGATCTGATCTGGGTCATGTTGTTTCCGCTGGTCTACGTGCTGAGTTGACGAGGTTCTCATGTCTGTTTCCAGGGTATTGCTCGTCTGTTGGGCGGCGCTCGCGACGTTAAGTGTTTGCACGGTGGTGCTGGCACACATTGGCGCGACATCGCTGCTGTCGATTGCCATCTTGCTGGTGGCGGTGGGCAAGGCCTGGCTGATCACCGACGGTTTCATGGAGATGCGCCACGCGCCGCGACTGTGGCGCCGGTTGATGTTGAGCTGGGCGTTGGTGTTGGCGACGGTGGTAGGCCTGACACTGGTGTCGTTCCGTTAACCAATCCATGTAGCAGCTGGCGAAGCCTGCGTTCGGCTGCGAAGCAGCCGCAAACCCTGCCACCTCGGTCAACCTGATACACCGCAGTGCCGGATTTTACGACTGCTTCGCAGCCGAACGCAGGCTTCGCCAGCTGCTACATGGACCGAGTAGGGCTCAAGTGTAATACCCGATCAAAACCATCTGACTTTCTTGATCGCCATCAAGCAGGTTTCAACCCTTCGCTTCCTATGATGGACGGGCCTAGCAAAGAGGAAGCGACCATGTCAGACACCTTCACCAAAGGCATGGCCAGGAACATCTACTTCGGAGGAAGCATTTTCTTCTTCCTGATATTCCTGGCTTTGACCTATCACACGGAACAGACCTTTCCAGAGCGCAGCAATGAAGCGCAGCTCACCGAATCAGTGGTGCGCGGCAAGTTGGTCTGGGAGCAAAACAATTGCATCGGCTGCCACACGCTGTTGGGCGAGGGCGCCTACTTTGCGCCTGAGCTGGGTAACGTGTTCCAGCGGCGCGGCGGGGAGGCGGGCTTCAAACCCTTCCTGCAGGCCTGGATGAAAATGCAGCCACTGGGCGTACCAGGCCGGCGCGCGATGCCTCAGTTCAAGTTGAGTGACCAGGAGGTGGATGACATCGCCGAGTTCCTCAAATGGAGCTCAAAAATCAATACCAATGGCTGGCCGCCAAACAAGGAGGGCTAAGCGATGAGCATTGCTAATCCGCATCTGAAATTCGCCTCGCAAGCCGTGGCCAAACCGCACTTCGTGTTTGCTCTGATCCTGTTTCTCGGTCAGGTGTTGTTCGGTTTGATCATGGGCCTGCAATACGTGATAGGGGACTTTCTGTTCCCGATCATTCCCTTCAACGTAGCGCGGATGGTGCACACCAACCTGTTGATCGTCTGGCTGCTGTTCGGGTTCATGGGCGCCGCCTATTACCTGATTCCGGAAGAGGCCGACCGCGAACTGCACAGTCCGAAACTGGCGATCATCCTGTTCTGGGTATTCGCCGCCGCGGGTGTGTTGACGATCCTGGGCTATCTGCTGGTGCCGTATGCCGGCCTGGCCAGACTGACCCACAACGAGCTGCTGCCGACCATGGGCCGGGAGTTCCTGGAACAGCCGACCATCACCAAGATGGGCATTGTGGTGGTGTGCCTGGGCTTCCTCTACAACATCGGCATGACCCTGCTCAAAGGTCGCAAGACCACCGTCAGCATGGTGATGATGACCGGGTTGATCGGGCTCGCGGTGTTCTTCCTGTTCTCCTTCTATAACCCCGGCAACCTGGCCCGAGACAAGTTCTACTGGTGGTGGGTGGTGCATCTTTGGGTGGAAGGCGTGTGGGAACTGATCATGGGTTCGATGCTCGCATTCGTCCTGATCAAGATCACCGGTGTAGACCGGGAGGTCGTGGAAAAATGGCTCTATGTGATCATCGCGATGGCGCTGATAACGGGGATCATCGGTACCGGTCACCACTTCTTCTGGATCGGTGCGCCTGAGGTCTGGTTGTGGGTCGGTTCAATCTTCTCCGCCCTCGAACCGCTACCGTTCCTGGCCATGGTTATCTTCGCCTTCAGCATGGTGAAGAACCGTCGCCGGCAACACCCGAACCGCGCCGCGACCCTGTGGGCCAAGGGAACCGTCGTCACAGCGTTCTTCGGCGCTGGCGTTTGGGGCTTCTTGCATACCCTGGCTCCGGTCAACTTCTACACCCACGGTTCGCAACTGACGGCGGCTCACGGTCACCTGGCCTTCTACGGTGCTTACGCGATGATCGTGATGACCTTGATCAGCTACGCCATGCCACGACTGCGCGGATTGGGTGAGGCAGGCGATGAGCGCTCGCAGACCTTCGAAATCTGGGGTTTCTGGTTGATGACGCTGTCGATGGTGATGATCACGCTGTTCCTCACCGCAGCCGGTGTCGTTCAGGTTTACCTGCAACGCTGGCAGGTCGATGGCGTCGCGTTGCCATTCATGGCCACGGTCGAACATCTGCAGGTGCTGTTCTGGGCTCGTTTTGGCGCCGGTCTTGGTTTCCTCGCGGGACTGCTCTGTTACCTGTTCAGCTTCAAGCAACGTGGCCGCGCAGCCTTGCGCGCCCCGGCTGCCGTGGTTCCTTCATGAGCCGCTGTAACGGCTAGAAAAGGTCGGCCCGGCTGATACAGCGGGCCGTTTTTTTGCTTTACAAAAAGGGCAATGATCATGGCCTTTACCGTCGAACTGGAAGAGTGGGTCGGCAGCGTCTGGCATCGCTTCATCACCCGGCGCGCCAGCCCGGACTTTCCCGAGGCACGCGTCGAACTGATCCACCAGCAGCGACCGCTGGCGTTGTTGTTTCGCGCCATGGGTGGCGCCAATGGCGTCGGCGTGGAAGCCGCCAGCGACCGCGATCTGCTGTTGCGGCGCAACGTGCTGCAGCAGATCGCCGGCACCTGCAAGCAAGTGCCTTTGGCGTGGTGCGACGCGACCAACCTGCGTCTGCCGTCGAGCCTGGCGGTGTTTCCTGAAGTTGCATTGAACGAGGAGCTCTATCGTTGGCTCGCGTTGCTGGCGGCTCAGGCCGGGCAGATGCGTCATTGGGGGCGAGACAATCAACGCTGGACGCAGCAGCTGTTGCGGCGCTATCCCGCGTTGCGTGCCCGGTACAAACGTCTGGTCGATGCTCACCTGCAATTGCGCCCGGATCCGGCCTCATTGAGTACCGGCGAAGCGGCACTGGAACGGGCGTTATGCCAAGCCCTGCGCGAGCCCGGCAGTGTCGAACATTTTCCCCGCAGCGAACGGGCCGCGTGGCCGCTGCCGCTGTGGCTGTACCCGCCGCAAAACCTCGCCAGCCCGCAGGCGGCCGACCTCGGTGACGAGTCCGAAGAATCGCTGACGACCCCGCCCGGTGAGCAGAAAGGCGCAAGCAAACGCGCCAAGCGGATCGATGAAGGCAGCCGCGACGGTGGGTTGTTGATCGTGCGCCTGGAGAACCTGTTCAGTTGGACCGAACACGTGGACCTGGATCGCTGGTCAGACGACAGCGAAGACCCCGACGCCGCTAGAGTCGCCGAGGACCTCGATGAGTTGAGCCTGTCGCGCACCCGTCTGCGCAAGGGCGGCGGCCTCAAGCTGCACCTGGATTTGCCGCCGGCCGATGTCGACGATATTCCCCTGGACGAGGGCATCAAGCTGCCGGAGTGGGACTATCGCAAACAGCAGATGCAGGACAGCTTCGTCAATCTGCAAATGATGGTGCCCCGGGACTGCGAGGCGCAGCCATTGCCGCCACGGCTGAAGGCCCCGGCGCACCGTCTGCGCCGCCAGTTCGAGCACCTGCGCAATGATCGCCAATGGTTACGCCAGCAACCTCAAGGGTCCGAACTGGACATGCAGGCCTGGCTGGATTTTCACGTCGAGCGTGAGCATGGCCAGTGTGCGGAGCGAGGTCTGTTCATGGAACAACGGCAGACGCGCCGCGACCTGGCGTGCCTGTTGCTGGCCGATGTGTCGATGTCCACCGACGCACACTTGAACGATGAGCATCGGGTGATTGATGTGATCCGCGACAGTTTGCTGCTGTTCGGTGAAACCCTGTCGGTGCTGGGTGATGATTTCGCCCTGTACGGATTTTCCTCGCTGCGTCGTCATCAAGTGCGCATGCAAGAACTCAAGTCCTTCACCCAGCGTTACGACGACAACACCCGTGGTCGCATTCAAGGGCTCAAACCGGGTTATTACACGCGCATGGGCGCCGCCATCCGCCACGCCACCCAACTGCTGGGCAAGAGCAAACGACGCAGCAAACTGTTGCTGCTGCTCACGGATGGCAAACCGAATGATCTGGATTTGTATGAGGGGCGTTACGGCGTTGAAGACACCCGCGAGGCGGTACTGGAGGCGCGGCGCCAGGGGTTGACGCCGTTCTGTATCACGATTGATCGCGAGGCCGGGGATTACCTGCCTTACATGTTCGGCGCCAATGGCTACACCTTGATCCGCCAGCCCGAGCAATTACCCCTGCGGTTGCCGCAGTTGTATCGGCAGTTGACCCAACCGTGATCGACACGGTCCCTTGTCGCCTGCGCCCCTGTAGCAGCTGCCGAGCCTGCGAGGCTGCGTTCGGCTCGGGCCGCGTTCGGACGAAGCAGTCGTAAAACCATACAACGCGGTGTTTCAGAAAAACCGTGGGTTCAGGATTTACGACTGCTTCGCAGCCGAACGCAGGCTGCGCCAGCTGCTACAGGGGATTTGTGTGGTCTTCAGGAGATGCTGCGTGGCAGCCAGAAAAACATCGCCACGCAGAAGATCGTCAGGCCGATGCAGAACCACTTGAATCGGCGCAAACGACGCTGTGCCGCGTGTGCGGCCAATACCGGCAGGGGCATGCCACATTGGCGGCATTCGGTTTCTTGTGCGGGGTTTGCGCGTTGGCAATACAAACAGACGGGCATGGCACTCACTCGAACTGTTCCAGGCGCAGACGATCGAGAATGGCGATCTGGCGGCCGTCCTGGGTGATGATGTTTTCATCGATCAGGCGACGGATGATCCGCGAAAAGGTTTCCGGCTGAATGGACAGATGCCCGGCAATCAATTGCTTGGCCATCGGCAGTTCGAATTGGCTGCCAACGGTTTGCTGGCGCACCAGTTGCGTCAGCAGATAGCGCACGACCCGGTGGGTGGCGTTTTTCAGGGACAGGGTTTCGATTTCGTTGACCCGTTGATGCAGGCGAACGCAGAGCTTGCCGAGCAGCGCGAAGGTCAGTCGGCTATTGCTTTGCAACAGGCGCATGTAGGTGTTGTTGGATAACCGGTAGAGCTGAGTCGGGCAGATCGCTTCGGCCGAGGCCACATAATTCGGGGTGTCCATCAGCATCATCGCTTCGGCGAAGGTTTGCCGGTCACCAATGACCTCAAACACTTTCTCCTGCCCATCCGGTGTCAGGCGGTAGATTTTCACCGCGCCGGCAATGATGAAATAAAACGAGTCAGACGGCTCGCCCTGGCGGAACAACGGTTCGCCTTTGTCGATGCTCAGCAAGTGGCTGGTACTCATCAACTCATCCAGCTGTTCTTCGTTCAACGGCTCGAACAAGTGATGACTGCGCAGAATCTGGTGATGGACGCGATGAAGCACCATAAGAATTCATCCTGAAGATTGAGGAGGGGATGGCGATCAAGTCAAACGAGGCCCAGCGAGACGCCGCTGGCCAACGCCAGAACCGAGGTCAACACCACAAACCAGGCCAGTGGCTGGATGACTTTTTTCATGACGACTCCTGGGGGATCGAGAAGGATCAAGGTTTCTTTGATTCCTGAAACCTTGAGCAAGACGCGGGCCATGCCTGGAGGCCTTTGTTTATTAGGGTTGTCAGATATGAGGGTAAAAAACACCACAAGGTTTAGGGTTTAAATAACCATTAAAGGGTCATTTGTACCCTGAATGGATTTCATCGGCGGCACGCGAGGCTTGCTACCGGCGCGGATCGGCATCGGGGCACGCCCTTTGCACACTTGATCTGCGACAAAGGCAATTCATCGTCAATACCCGATGATTGCCCCCGGACTTACCTCGACGCGTGCGGGTTAGCGTCAGGTCTGCAGCAAGGTAAAGGAGTGGCTTTATGCAAGTGCTTGACCGCCGTAAAGCGATGGCCATCGCGCCGCTGTTACGTTTGGCCTTTCGGCCATTTTTCCTCGCCGGCTGCCTTCTGGCAGTGCTGGTCATTCCGCTCTGGCTGGCCGCCTTCAATGGTGCGCTTTCCGGTTGGCAGCCGGCGGGTGGCTGGCTGGGCTGGCATCGACACGAATTGCTGTTCGGATTCGGCTTGGCAATCATCGCGGGTTTTCTACTGACGGCGGTGCAGACCTGGACCGGTCGCCCCGGCCTCAGCGGGCGACCACTCGCCGCGCTGGCATTGCTGTGGTTGTTGGCGCGGGTGGCCTGGCTGGTCAATGCCCCGTTGCCCGTGCTCGCCGTGCTGGAACTGGCGTTCCCGCTGGCGGTGGCCGCGCTCATGGGTTTCACCTTGTGGAAGGTGCGGCAGAAACGTAACTACCCGATTGCGGTGGTGCTGCTGTTGTTAGCGGCAGCCGATGGGTTGTCGCTGTACGGCCTGGTCGAAGGTCATGAAGGCTGGCAGCGTCAAGGCGTGCTGACCGGCCTCTGGCTGGTGGCGGCGATGATGGGGTTGATCGGTGGGCGAGTCATTCCGTTCTTCATCCAGCGCGGCCTCGGCAAGGTCGATGGCGTGACCCCTTGGCCCTGGCTCGATTGGCTGCTGCTGATTGGCTCACCGCTGGTGGCGTTGTTGTATGCCGCGGGACCTGCGCTGGACCCCAATCTCGGGGCGGGCCTGTTGTTCACCGTGTTGGCCGCCGGGCATCTGGTGCGCCTGGTTCGCTGGCATGATCGCGCCCTCTGGCGCGTGCCGTTGCTGTGGTCGTTGTACCTGGCTTATGCCTGGTTGGCGGTGGCCTGTTTCGCAATGGCGCTGTGGCATTTCGGCGTGCCGATCAATCCAAGTCTGGCGGTGCATTGCCTGACGATCGGAGCGATGGGCGGCCTGGTGTTGGCGATGATTGCGCGGGTCAGCCTGGGCCACACCGGCCGTGCGCTGGAGCCGCCATCGGGCATGACCCTGGCGTTCATTTTGCTCAACCTGGCCTGTTTGAGCCGGGTCGTGTTGATCCTGTTTTTCCCCTTGCCGGCGTTGTGGCTGGCCGGCCTGTGTTGGACGCTGGCGTTTGCTCTGTATGCCTGGCGTTATGGGCCGATGCTGTTGCGGGCCCGGGTGGACGGCCATCCGGGCTAACCACGTGAACTGATGGAGGCTGCCAGTGATGTATCCCTTTTTACTGGTCACCCACTTGCTGGCGGCGATTGCCTTCATCGGCACGCTGTTTTTCGAGGTGGTGATCTGGCACAACGCCCGCCAGCAGGTGGCGGTTAGCGCGCAAACGGGCGCCGATCAAGCGATTGCGGTGCGCTCGCGCAAGGTGCTGCATGGCGTGGTGTTGCTGTTGTATGGCGCCGGCATCAGCCTGGCGTGGCAACACCGTGGCGTATTGAGTCAGCCGCTGGCGAGCAGTTTTGGCACCTTGCTGAGCCTGAAGATCTTGCTGGCCCTGAGCATCATCGGCCATTACTTCCTGCTGGCGTACTGGCTGAAAAGCGCACGCCTGACCACGACCCGCGCCACTTGGATTCGCCGCAGCATCCTCGGGCACATGGTGTTGATCGTGATCCTGGCCAAGGCCATGTTCTATTGGCACGGTTGACCGCCCGACATCCCTGACAAACAAAACCCGCGTCAACCGATGGGTTGGCGCGGGTTGAGTGTGAGCGGCAATCGATCAATGGCGAGGTTTAAGGGCGTTGACGAACAGCACGTTGTTTTCCAGATGGATGTGTTGCATCAGGTCATCACGAAACTCCAGCAGCCCACGATACAGGGCACGCCAGGTGTTACAGGCATCGGCCGGCGGGGTGATGTTGTTGGTCAGTGCGAGCAGCCTTTCGAGGGCTTCGCCATGTTGATCATGTTCAAAGCGCAGCACCTGGATCGGCGGCGCGGCCTGAGGGCCGATGCCCTGTTGCAGCATCGGGAAGAGCACTTGTTCTTCCTTGAGCATGTGGCCTTCGAGTTCTTGTTGCATGTCGGTCAGCAGATCGGCCAGGCCATTAGGGCAGCTGTTGCGCGCACCATGGACTTGCTCGACACGACGGGCCAGGCGGATCAGTTCCGGCAGTTGCTCGCGATGGCGGGCGTGGTAGCGCGCCAGAAGGTGGGCGATCAATAGCTCCGAGGGTTCGCTGCGCCAATCGTGTTGGGTTTCGTCGGTGTCTTGCAGCCGGTGCAGCGCATCGGCGATCAGCACCGGGTCGAGGTCTTTGCCAGCCGCCGCTTCGCGCAGGCTTTTATGCCCGCCATAGCAGAAGTCCAGTTTGAAGGTGTGGAAAATCCGCGTGGCGCCGGGAATGTCGCAAGCCAGTTGGCCGAGGCTTTGTTCCAGTAGGGTCAGGCTCATCAGGGGGTTCCTTGTTTGGATTTCAACGGTTCCCCAGGCTCATTGCACCCGGCATGCCATATTTAACGTATTGAAAAATATGACTTAATTTTTAGTTGTGGTGATAGGCACCCGGACGCTTTAGGGTGAATCCAACCATAGAGGGTAATAACTACCATGCTGCGTGAAAGCCTGGCGGCCGACCTGATTGTCGAGTTGCCCAATGCTGTGCGGTTGCAACGACTGGTCCATACCCTGCGCGAGTACTTCAACAGCGGCGCCGTGGGATTGCTGCGTCTGGATGACGACAGCCTCAGGCCGGTGGCGACGGTGGGGCTGGTGCATGAAGCGTTGGGCCGCCGGTTTGTCATCGCCCAGCATCCGCGGCTGGCGGCGATCATGGCGTCGCGCGAACCCACCTGGTTCGAGCCCGACAGTCGCCTGCCGGACCCCTATGACGGCTTGCTCGACGGCCACGCCGGCGAACCGCTGCCGGTGCACGACTGCATGGGCGTGAGCCTGTACGTGGAGGGGCGGATCTGGGGCGCGATCACCCTCGATGCGCTGCACGCCGGGACCTTCGACAGCCGTGCGCGGGAAGAGCTCAAGCGCTGCACCTTGCAGATCGAAGCCGCCGTGCGAGTCACCCGGCTCGAGCAGGAAAACCGCAGCCTGCGCTTGTCCCGCAGCGATATTCAAGACGTACGCAGGCCGGCGGACGAAGGCGAAATCCTCGGGCAGAGTGAGGTGCTGCATCAGTTGCTCAATGAACTGGACGTACTGGCCGACTCCGAGCTGCCGGTGTTGCTGCTGGGCGAGACCGGCGTCGGCAAAGAACTGTTCGCCCGGCGCTTGCATCGCCTGTCGCGCCGCAGTCATAAGCCGTTGGTGCAGGTCAACTGCGCCGCGTTGCCGGAGTCTCTGGCAGAGAGTGAATTGTTCGGTCATGTCAAAGGCGCGTTTTCCGGCGCCACCAGTGACCGTGCCGGACGTTTCGATGCGGCCAACGGTGGCACGCTGTTTCTCGATGAAGTCGGTGAATTGCCATTGGCCGTGCAAGCGAAGCTGCTGCGCACCCTGCAGAACGGCGAGATCCAGCGCCTCGGCGCCGACAAGCCGTTGCATGTCGATGTGCGCATCATCGCCGCGACCAACCGGCACCTGCCGGACAGCATCCGCGACGGCTTGTTTCGGGCCGATCTGTATCACCGGCTCTCGGTGTACCCGGTGCCGATTCCGCCGCTGCGCGAGCGAGGCAATGATGTATTGATGCTGGCCGGGCATTTCCTTGAACTCAATCGGACGCGGCTCGGCCTGCGCGGTTTGCGTCTGTCGCCGGCGGCCGAGCGAGCGCTGCTGACGTACAGTTGGCCGGGCAATGTGCGCGAGCTGGAACATGTGATCAGCCGAGCCGCGTTGAAGCAGCTCAGTCGCGGCACCAGTCGCACCCTGATCATGACGCTGGAGCCCGAGATTCTCGACCTCGACAGTGCCGTGGGCGGGCAGGGTGCGGTCGCCGAAAGTCCCCTGGACGTTACGGCTGATGAGCCGTTCCAGCCTCTGGGTGAAGCGGTCGACGATTACCAGCGCAAGAAAATTCTCCAGGCCTTGAGCCTGTCCGGGGAGAACTGGGCCAGCGCTGCGCGGATTCTGGAAGTCGATCCCAGCAACCTGCACAAACTGGCTCGGCGTCTGCGTCTCAAATAAGGTTGATGGTGGTCAAGGTGGTGTTGCGCAGTGTCTTGCACACTGGGCGGAACCTTTTTGGAGATCACCGTCATGCCCCTTTCCCTGGCACAGATGCGCCGCAACTACACCCTTTTTGGCCTGCAAGACGATTCGGCGCTGGACGACCCGTTGGCGATGTTCCGGCAATGGCTGCAACTGGCCCGCGACACCGAGCGCGCGCCTGTCGAAGCCAACAGCATGGTGTTGGCGACCGTCGACAGTGAAGGGCGCCCGCACTGCCGGGTGCTGTTGCTCAAGGGCTGGAGCGATGAGGGCTTCACCTTTTTCGGCAATTACCAGAGTGACAAAGGCCAGCAACTGGCCGCCAACCCGCATGCCGCCATGACCTTTTTCTGGCCGGGGCTGGAGCGTCAGGTGCGTATCGAAGGCCAGGTCTCCAGGCTCGACCCGGCGCTGTCGGATGCGTACTTCGATTCCCGCTCACAGGACAGTCGCCTGGGCGCCTGGGCTTCACCGCAAAGCCGGCCGCTGGCCAATCGGGCCGAGCTTGAATCGCTGTTGCTACAAACCACCCAACGTTTTGCCGGCAAGCCCGTGCCGCGGCCCGAGCATTGGGGCGGCTACTGCTTGCACCCTGATCGTCTTGAATTCTGGCAGGGCCGTGCCGACCGCTTGCATGACCGTCTCGATTACCGTTTGCGCGATGGCGCGTGGCAACGCAATCGCCTGGCGCCTTGAGCCCCATTGCGCAGAACATGCAGCAATGGAGAACTGTGTGGGAGCGAGCCTGCTCGCGATAGCAGAGGGTCAGTCGACATCAATGTTGCCTGACACACCGCTATCGCGAGCAGGCTCGCTCCCACAGGTTTTGTGGTGCCCGACACAATCTTCATATGTCCCTGTGGAGGTACCTCCTTGGAGGAATAGGCTCACCGGGAATTCCAGTTCAGGCTTTGCCACATACCCTCATTTACGGGAAGGCTTGGATATGGCCCATCTGGCGCAACGCACGTTTGAACCCCTGAACATTGCCGTGCTGACCATCAGCGATACGCGCACCTTTGACACTGACACCTCGGGGCAGACCCTCACGGATTTGCTGCAAACGGCCGGGCATATATTGATCGATCGTGACCTGGTCAAGGACGACATTTATCAGATCCGCGCCAAGGTCTCCCACTGGATCGCCGACCCCAAGGTGCAGGTGGTATTGATGACCGGCGGCACCGGTTTCACCGCGCGCGACAACACGCCGCAAGCGGTCTTGCCGTTGCTGGACAAACACGTGGAAGGCTTCGGTGAACTGTTCCGTCAGGTGTCCCTGGCGGAAATCGGCATGTCCAGCCTGCAATCCCGCGCATTGGCGGGGATGAGCAACGGCGTGCTGGTGTGTTGCGTTCCGGGTTCGCCGGGCGCGTGTCGAACCGCCTGGAACCAGATCCTGCTCGAACAACTGGACAGCCGCACCGGCCCGTGCAATTTCGCCCCGCATTTGAAACCGCAAGGGCAACGGGTCATTGACGCCTGCGAGACACGCTCATGACTGGCCGGGTGTGTGACCTCGGCCACCTGATGCCGGTGGACGAGGCCATCAGCCGTTTGCTGGACCTGGCACCGCCGCCGCCCCTGGCGCAAAAGATCGGTCTGGATCAAGCCTTGGGTCGGGTGCTGGCGGCGGACATTCATTCCCCCGTCAACCTGCCGGCCTGGGACAACAGTGCCATGGACGGTTACGCCCGCAGGGCCGCTGACCTGCCAGCGGACGGAGGCTGTTTGTCGATTGGCGGGCGAATTGCGGCGGGGGATTCGGCGTGCTCTCCGTTGCTTGCGCAGCAAGCAGTGCAGATTTTTACCGGTGCGCCATTGCCGCCGGGTGCCGACACGGTGGTGCCGCAGGAGCGCTGCCGGATCGATGGCGAGCGCGTCTGGTTTCCGCCCGTAAACGCAGGCGATCATGTGCGCAAGGAAGGCGAGGAGGTTCGCCGGGGAGACCTGTTGCTCCAGGCCGGTAAACGCCTGCGTGCGCAAGAAGTGGGGTTGCTGGCCGGCGCGGGCATCGCGCGGGTCGAGGTTTATCGACCGTTGCAGGTGTGCTTGCTCAGCAGCGGCAATGAACTGCGTGAACCCGGCGACTCGTTGGCGCCAGGGCAGATTTACAACAGCAATCGTTACTGCCTCGCGGCGTTGTTGAGCGGCTGGGGCGTCGAGGTGCATGACTATGGCGTCATGGCCGATGAGTTGGCGGCCAGTCGGCACGCCTTGAGCCTGGCGTCCTCGGAATGCGACCTGTTGTTGAGTTCCGGTGGCGTCTCGGTGGGTGAGGAAGATCACCTCAAACAGGCCATCGAGGAACTCGGTAGCCTGGATTTCTGGCGGCTGGCGATTCAGCCGGGTAAACCGCTGGCCTTCGGCGAAGTCGCCGGCAAACCCTGGATCGGCATGCCGGGCAATCCTTCGGCGGCGCTGATTACCGCGTTGGTGGTGGTGCGTCCGTTCCTGCTCAGGGCCCAGGGCGTGAAAGACGTGTTGCCGGTGCCATTGGCCGTGCCCGCCGGGTTTGACTGGTTGCAGCGCAACAAGCGTCGGCAGTACCTGCGGGCTCGGCTGACGCCGGGTGTTGACGGCCAGTTGAGCGTGGAGCTGCACCCTCAGCAAAGCTCGGCGATGTTGACCGCCGCGTGTTGGGCCGACGGGTTGGCGGTGATCGAGTGCGAGCAGCAAGTGCTCAAGCACGACAACGTGATGTTCCTGTCCTTCGCCGACCTGATGCATTGATGGCAATTGATTGCCGTCAAGGCTGTGCCTGCTGGTCTCGCTAGACTGGCGGCGCGTTTTTCCATGAGGATTACCCATGCAACTGGTCTGCCCGGCAGGGAACCTGCCTGCGCTGAAAGCGGCGGTGCGCGAAGGCGCCGATGCCGTCTATGTCGGTTTTCGCGATGACACCAATGCTCGGCATTTCGCGGGGCTGAACATGGACGACAAACAGTTCGACGCGGCGGTCGCTCACATCCGCCAGCATCAACGCAAACTCTACGTCGCGGTCAACACCTACCCGCAACCCAAGGGCTGGGAACGCTGGCAGCGGGCGGTCGATCGTGCCGCCGATTTCGGCGTGGATGCGCTGATCGCCGCCGACCCCGGGGTGCTCAACTATGCCAGCCAGCGCCATCCGCAATTGGCGTTGCACCTGTCGGTCCAGGGTTCGGCAACCCATGCTGCGGCGCTTGAGTTTTACGCGCAGCGCTACGGGATTCGGCGCGCGGTACTGCCACGGGTGTTGTCGTTGGCGCAGGTGCGTCAGGTCGCCGCGAGCAGCCCGGTGCCCATCGAAGTCTTTGGTTTCGGCAGCTTGTGCATCATGGCCGAAGGGCGTTGCCATCTGTCGTCTTACATAACCGGCGAGTCGCCCAACCTGTGCGGCGTCTGTTCGCCGGCCAAAGCGGTGCGCTGGAGCGACGACGCCGATGGCTTGAGCGCACGGCTCAGTGAAGTGCTGATCGACCGCTACACACCTGACGAACCCGCCGGATACCCGACCCTGTGCAAAGGCCGCTTCCTGGTCGGCGGCAAACGCTTTCATGCGCTGGAGGAACCCACCAGCCTCGACACTCTGGATTTGCTGCCGGAATTGACGGCCATCGGCGTCGAGGCAGTAAAAATCGAGGGCCGGCAACGCAGTCCGGCCTATGTCGAACAAGTCACCCGCGTCTGGCGCGCGGCACTGGATGCCCATCGTGGCTCACCGGGCAGTTTTCGGGTCAAGGAGGAATGGCGCCGGGTACTGGCCGGTTTGTCCGAAGGCAGCCAGACCACCCTGGGTGCTTACCATCGATCATGGCAATGAGGGAGGCGACATGAAGCTCAGCCTTGGACCGGTCCTGTTTTATTGGGACAAAGAGCAACTCAGCAACTTTTACGCCGAGATGTCGGCCTTGCCCCTGGATGTGATTTATCTGGGGGAAACCGTGTGTTCGAAACGTCGAGCCTTTTCACTGGATCAATGGTTGGGGTTGGGGCGCGAGTTGCAGGAATGCAGTCAGGCACAGTTGGTGATTTCCAGCCTGACGCTGATCGAAGCGGCCTCCGAACTTTCCAGCCTGCGCCGTCTTTGCGACAACGGCCAATTGCTGGTGGAAGCCAACGACATGGGCGCGGTGCAGTTCCTGGCCGAGCGCAAGTTGCCGTTCGTGGGCGGTCCCGCGCTGAATTTGTACAACGGTCATACGCTCGCACAATTGCTGGACTGCGGAATGACCCGTTGGGTGCCGCCGGTGGAATGCTCGGCGGCGCTGATTGGCGATGTGCTTGAGCAGGTGCGCGAACTGGGCCGTGAGGTGCCGGAAGTCGAGATTTTTGCCTACGGGCATTTGCCGTTGGCCTATTCCGCACGCTGCTTCACGGCCCGGGCGGAAAACCTGCCCAAGGACGACTGCCGGTTTTGCTGCCTCAACTACCCCGACGGCCTGCCGTTGACCAGTCAGGAAGGGCAGGCGCTGTTCACCATTAACGGTATTCAAACGATGTCGGCCGAGGTAACCAATCTGCTGGCGGATTACGCCGGGCTGGTGGCCTGTGGCGCCGATGTGTTGCGTCTGAGCCCTCGCGCTCAAGGCATGGCCGAGGTCATTGGCGCCTATCAACGGGTTCGTCTGGGTGAGACACCGCCGCTGTTCGTCGACGGTTGCAACGGCTACTGGCATGGCCACGCCGGCATGTTGCGCGTCGAGGAGGTTGGCCTGTGTTGAGTCGTAAAAAGTGGTTGTTGAAAGGCGCCGACCGGTTGTTGCCGTTGGTGCGCCGGGTGCCTTTTGCGGTGCAGCGTCTGGCGTTGCAGCAGGCGCTCAATCGTTGCCTCGCCGAGCCGCTGCGCGATGGCGAGTTCGAGGTTTTACGTGGGCGTTGGTTGTGTTTGCGGATTCCGGACCTGGGGTTGGCGTGGTTCCTGACGCTGACTCGTGACGGGTTGCGAATTGCTGAACGCGCCACGGCGCATGTGACGATCAGTGGTAACTGGCGCGAGTTTTTATTGCTGGCGAGTCGTCAGGAAGATCCGGATACGTTGTTCTTTCGCCGGCGCTTGGTGATTGAGGGTGATACGGAGTTGGGGTTGGCGTTGAAGAACCTGATCGACAGTCTTGATCCTGATGTGTTGCCTGTGTGGTTGTGGCGCAATCTGGAGCGGGCGGGGAAGGGGTTGGCGGCCGGTTAGCCGATCTGTGTTTTTGGTCGGGGTACATATCCGTTGTTGCGGTGATGGCGACTTAGGGTTCCGTCCTTACGGCGGGTCACTTGGAAAAGCGCCAAGTAACCAAACGCTCTTGCCCCTGACGTACGGTGCCTCGCCTGGGCTCGGCATGCCCTCGCTCCGGTCCTGCTCCGTGGGCCCGCCGCCATCGGCCATCCATGGCCGGGGGCGGCTACCGCGGCATCCTTGCCGCGGTGCCCACTGCGCAGAACCTGCGCTCGGCCTTCCGACGGGGCAGATCAAGATCAAAAGCCAAAGCCAAAGCAAGATCAACAGCCCGGCTGTTGTACCTGTGGGAGCGAGCCTGCTCGCGAAAAACGTCCGGACACCGCGTTCATTCAGACAGCACGCGTTATCGTTCACGTCTTTCGCGAGCAGGCTCGCTCCCACAGGGGAATGCGTACGCTTGAAGAGACAGGCCGGCCGGTAGGCCGCCTCGCGGTGCTTTTGCGGTACTCGCCCCCTCGAGAGGCCGAGTGGAGGTTCTGCTTAGTGGGCAACCCGGCATGGATGCCGGGTTAGCCGCCCCCGGCCATGGATGGCCGATGGCGGCGGGCCCACGGAGCAGGACCGGAGCGAGGGCATGGCGAGCCCAGGCGAGGCACCGTACGTCAGGGGCAAGAGCCCTTGGTTACTTGGGGCTTTTCCAAGTGACCCGCCGTAAGGGCGGAACCCTAGGTTGCCGTTACCGCAGCAACGGATATGCACCCCGATCAAAATCATAGGTCAGCGGTCAACCCGCCATCGCGAGCAAGCTCGCTCCCGCAGTTTTGATTTTCGTTGTCCCTTAGGCCATCGTTTCCTGCAGGCTTTCATGCTGCCGAGCATCACTGGCAATCAACTGCCTGATCTGTTCAAACAACTCATCACTCTCTGCTTGCGTGCAATCCTCGCCATAACGCTTGCGCAACCCGTAATGGCTAAGAATCAGATGCACATCAGCATGCAGACCATGCTGCTTCAGGCAATTTTCAACACATTGCAACGGACACCCATCCAGCGCAAAAATCCGCCGCCCCGAGCGTGCCTTGTTGACCAACGCCGCCACATGCCCGCCGACCCCGACGATGCAGGACATTTCAGCCAGGCCGCTGCGATCAAGCCGCACGGCCAGGGTGTTGGCCAGTTGGGCAACGTTGGAGCAGCCTGAGCAGGAGTAAATCAGGGGCAAGGTTGAACGGGACATGAGCGCTCTCCATGGATGGACTTCTTCAGTGTGCAAGGCCGGTGGCATTGCGCATTGACTGCGGTCAATTCCGTCTATTGGAAGGCCGCCAGATCCTCTTCGGCGAGGATGCTGATGTTGCGTCGTTCCATCGCGATCAGGCCGCTGTCCACCAGGCGGTGCAAGATCCGCGAAAAGGTTTCCGGCTGAATACCCAGCTTCGAAGCGACCAGGCGTTTGGACACCTGCAAGACAATCAAACCGCTGACCGGGTTGCGCTCCTGGAACAGGAAATTGATCACCCGCCGGCTCGCACTGGCCATGGTCAAGGTGTCGATGTCCCGCAGACGCAGGTGCAAGTGCACACTCATGCTCGCCAGGATCGCCAGGCAAACTTTCGGCTGATCTTCCAGGGCGTTGCGGTAATGGCTGCCCTCGATAGTCACCAGTACGCTGTCCTTCAGCGCCGTGGCGCTCACCGGGTAGAGACGGGCCTGACTGAACAGCAAGGCTTCGGCAAAGGTCTGGCCGGGCTGAATGATCTCCACCAGGTTCTCCTGACCTTCGCCGGTCAGCCGGTACAACTTGATCTGGCCGCTGACCAGCAGGAAAAAGCGCTTGGCCGGATCCCCTTGGTGCATGAGTGTGCTGTGACAGGCCAGGCGCTTGAGCATCGCCAGGCCGCAGACTTCCTCGAAGATTTTCTCCGGTAGCTGGCTGAACAGATGATGACGGCGCAACGTTAAAACGATGGAAGGGTGGGTCAGCATGGCGTACCTCCGCTGACGCTCATAGTAGAGAGCGCCGGCCGGATGACCTATGCCTCTGCCGGCCTACCTCCAAAGAGGCATGCCCGTCAGCCGGCATTGCGCAGATGTTCCATGGCCCACACCGCCGCCTCGACCCGCGAGCGCAAGCCGAGTTTGTGCAGCAGGTTTTTCACGTGAACCTTGACCGTGCCTTCGGTGATGCCCAGCTTGTGCCCGATGACTTTGTTGCTGAAGCCGCTGGCGATGGTTTTCAGCACCTGACGTTCACGCTCGGTCAGTTCCACCACGGTCTGGCGCTGCGGTGAGCGCAGCGCCTGGGCCATGACTTGGGTCAGCCCCGGGCTGATCACCAGTTCGCCGTTCAAGGCGTTGCGGATGTACTGAATCAACAGTTCGGGCTCCATGTCCTTGAGCAGGTAGCCGTCGGCATCCAGACGCAATGCGTCGCGAATATCGTCTTCGGCGTCCGACACCGTGAACAGCAGCACCTTGCCGGTGTAGTGCATCGCCCGTAATTGGCGCAGGGTTTCAATGCCATTCATTTGCGGCATGTTGTTATCGAGCAACACCAGGTCCGGTTGCAGCGGCTCGATCAGAGCCAGTGCTTCTTCACCGTTATTGGCTTCGCCGACGATCAGGAAATCATCTTCAAGCTCGAGCATCTGGCGGATGCCGTGACGCATCATCGGGTGGTCGTCGACCAGCAGGATGGTGTGTTGCAGGGACGGGTTCATGTGACGCTACCTTCTGTTTGCTGCCCGAGAAACTCCGGTTGGAATTCCAGTTGCACGCGGGTGCCTTGCGGCTCCCTGGAGACTATTTCGAGTTGGCCGCGCAAGCTGCGGGCCCGCTCATCCATGATTTTCAGGCCGTGGTGTTCGCGTTGGTCGACATTGCCGCTGAAGCCACGCCCGTCGTCTTCGACGATGAGCCTGACGGTTTCACCGTCCTGACGCAGTTGCAGCCAGGCGTTCTGCGCATGGGCGTGGCGCAGGCAATTGGAGAGCGCCTCGCGGGTGATCTGCAAGATGTGGATTTGCTCGCTGGCCGATAACTGAAAGGCCAGCGCGTCGACGTGCAGGTGCACCTGGAATTCCCCGCGCCGGGAGAACTCCTCGGCGGTGTCCTTGAGCTCCTGCACCAGTCCGGCATCGTGGATCTGCAAGCGAAAGGTGGTCAGCAATTCACGTAACTGGCGGTAGGCATTATTCAACCCTTCGCGCAGTTCGGCGGTGACGTTTTCCAGGGTTTCCACCGGTTCGCCACGGCGCATCAGGGTTTGCAGGCGGCTGACTTGCAGCTTCATGTAGGACAGGGCTTGGGCCAGTGAGTCGTGCAGCTCGCGGGCAATGATCGTGCGCTCGTCGAGCAGCAGCAGGCGATGATCCTGTTCTCGTTGGCGCTTGAGCGAGAGCGAGGTGCCGATCAGGTTGGCCAGGGCCTGGATCAGTTGGGTTTCCCAGGCTTGCGTCGGATGTCCGTCGACAAAATGCGCTTTGAGTTCACCGAGTTCGCTGCCCTGGTTACTGATGCTGAAGGTTTGCGGACTGGCTTTATGGTGCTTCTGGCACGTGGCGCAATCGCTGCTGGCGCAGACTTCCCGGATGTTCGCGCCATGCAGGGCGAGCAACTGCTGGGCCGGTGCCTGCATTTGTCCTTGCAGGCACAGCGACAGACGCAAGCCGGGCAGACGTTGCTGAAAGCGTCGGATCAACTCATCCAGGCCTTCGGCATTGGCCAGGCGTGTGGCCAGGCTTCGACTGCTCTGGTACAGCAACTCGAGGGCGGCATTGGCTTGTTGCAGGTTCAGGGTTTTTTGCTGGACCTGACTCTCAAGGGTGCGATGCGAGTCTTCGATCGTCTCGGCCATGGCGTTGAAACTCATGGCCAACTGGCCCAGTTCGTCCTGGGACTGATGATTGACCCGCACTTTGAAATCGCCGCGACGAAAGCGCTGGGTCGCATCCACCAACTCTTTCAAGGGCATGACGACCCCGTACTGCAATTCGTAAAGCCCAATCAGCAGGACGAACAGGGTGGTGAACAAGGCCAGGCCCTGGATCACCTGTTGCCAGCCTTGCTTCTGTTCGCTTTGGCGCTGCAACAGGTTGACGAACTGGTTCAGTTGTTCAATGAAGGGCTGGGCCTGGACCTGAAAATAGGCGGCATCGCCGCGCTCCAGTGCCGGGCGCAAATCCTCGTTCCATTGCTGCTGGATTTGCCCGTAGCTGATTTGAAGGGCGGTGGTCGGGCCATCTTCCAGCACCGCTTTGAGTGACTGGCTGGTGAGACGGGTTTGCAGGCTGTCGGTGATGGCGATGATTTCTTCGCCGGTTGCACCCGCGGCCAGTTTCCAGCTCAGGTGGTAGGTCTCCATGCGCACCGAGCCTGCGGTGTTGATGGCGGCCGCATCGCCCTGGCTGAACCAGGCGATCAGTCCGGCGCTCAATGAACTGGCGAGGGCGAGCACGGCGATCAGGATCACGGCCAGCCCGGCGCGAGCGGGCAGGGAGCTGCGCAACCAGCGCATCATCGGCGCAAGTCCCGGAAGAAATCAGGAAAACAGAGCACATGGAGCTCCAGGAAGGGGTTTTGCCGCCGATCCCGGGCGCGCTACCTCTAAAGAGTTGTCGACTGATCCTTGTCAGCAAAAACCTTGGCTGAAAACCTCAAGACGCTGATAAACCAACGGTTTTAGGGGTTTCCTGCACTACCTCCTTAGAGGTAGACCGCGCAAGCATAGGCCCATGCCCCCCAGGGCTTCGTTGACATGGATCAAGTTTTTGCGGGGTTGGCCTCTCTAGTCTGCCGCCATGGCTAACTGACTGGAGAGCATTTGTGAACCCACCGCGTGTACGACAAGGCTTGGTGCTGGGCATGAGCACGCTGGCCTTCACTGTGTGTTTCATGGTCTGGATGATGTTTGCCGTGCTCGGGGTGCCGATCAAGGACCTTCTCCAGCTCAACGAAACCCAGTTCGGCCTGCTGGCCGCGACCCCGGTGCTGACCGGCTCGCTGGTGCGGTTGCCGCTGGGCCTGCTGACCGACCGCTTTGGCGGGCGCAGCGTGTTCTTCCTGCTGATGCTGGCCTGTGTGGCGCCGCTGTACCTGATCAGTCACGCCACCGCCTACTGGCAGTTCCTGGTGCTGGGCTTGTTCGTCGGCCTGGCCGGTGGCTCGTTCTCGGTCGGGATTGCCTACGTCGCCAAATGGTTCGACAAAGAGAATCAGGGCTTCGCGATGGGCATCTTCGGCGCCGGCAACGCCGGGGCTGCGGTGACCAAGTTTCTCGCCCCGGCACTGATCGCGGCTGGCAGTTGGCAGCTGGTGCCGAAAGTCTTCAGCGCGATCCTCTTTATTACTGCGCTGTTGTTCTGGTTCCTCAGCGCTGAAAACAAGGACCACCGCAGTGCCACCGGCGCGACTTTGCGTGAGCAATTGAGCTCGCTGAAGGACCCGGCGGTGTGGCGCTACTGCCAGTACTACTCGATCGTTTTCGGTGGTTACGTCGCCCTCGCGCTGTGGATGACCAAGTACTACGTGCAGGAATACGGTTTCAGCCTGCAAAGCGCGGCGCTGCTGGCGGCCTGTTTTTCCCTGCCCGGTGGCGTGCTGCGTGCGGTCGGCGGCTGGATGTCGGATCGCTGGGGTGCCCAAAGCGTGACCTGGTGGGTGTTGTGGGTCAGCTGGATCTGCCTGTTCCTGCTCTCGTATCCCCAGACCCAACTGCAAGTGCAAACGATCGACGGCCCGGTGGATTTCCATATCGGTCTCAACCCTGCGCTGTTCACTGCGCTGCTGTTCGTCATGGGCATCGCCTTCGCGTTCGGCAAGGCCTCGGTCTTCAAATACATCGCCAACGACTACCCGAAAAACATGGGCGCGGTGTCCGGCATTGTCGGCCTCGCCGGTGGCCTGGGCGGCTTCGTGCTGCCGATCCTGTTCGGCGCCCTGGTGGACCTCACCGGCGTGCGCTCTTCCTGCTTCATGTTGATGTACGGCGTGGTCTGGGTCTCCCTCACCTGGATGTACTTCAGCGAAATACGCAAAAGCCCGGTGCTGGGTAAAGCGCCGCTGCTGACCCCGTCCCCGATTTCCAGCATTGCCCTAGGAGAAGAACATGTCCGTTCTGCAAAAGCCTGACATAGGCCCGGTCATTCATGACTGGCGCCCCGAGGACCCAGCATTCTGGGGACGTAGCGGCAAACAGACCGCCACGCGCAACTTGTGGATTTCCATTCCTGCGCTGCTGCTGGCCTTTGCGGTGTGGATGGTCTGGAGCACGGTGATCGTGCGTTTGAACGCCATCGGCTTCACCTTCACCACCGACCAGTTGTTCTGGCTGGCGGCGTTGCCGGGCCTGTCCGGGGCGACCTTGCGCGTCTTCTATTCCTTTATGGTGCCGATCTTCGGCGGCCGTCGCTGGACGGCCCTGAGCACCGCGTCCCTGTTGGTGCCCTCGATCTGGATGGGCTTCGCCGTGCAGGACCCGAGCACCTCCTACAGCGTGTTCGTGTTGATTGCCTTGCTCTGCGGTTTCGGTGGCGGCAACTTTGCCTCGAGCATGTCCAACATCAGTTTCTTCTATCCCAAGTCGCAGCAGGGCACGGCCCTTGGCCTCAACGCCGGGCTGGGTAACCTGGGCGTCTCGGTGATGCAGTTCTGTGTACCGCTGGTGATTACCTTCGGCGTGTTCGGTTTCATGGGCGGTAAGCCGCAAGCACTGCCGGATGGCGGTCAGTTGTGGTTGCAGAACGCCGGCTTCATCTGGGTACCGTTTATTGTCCTGGTGACGGTGCTGGCCTGGTTCGGCATGAATGACCTGTCCAGTGCCCGCGCTTCTTTCAGCGAGCAGGCCGTCATCTTCAAACGCAAACACAATTGGCTGATGTGCTGGTTGTACCTGGCGACCTTCGGTTCGTTCATCGGTTTCTCCGCCGCGTTTCCGTTGCTGATCAAAACGTCGTTCCCTGACGTCATTGCCTTGAAATTCGCCTTCCTCGGCCCGTTGGTGGGTGCGCTGGTACGCCCATTGGGTGGCTGGCTGGCGGACAAGCTCGGCGGCGCAAAGGTGACCTTGTGGAACTTCGTGTTGATGATCGTGATGGTCTTCTGCGTTTTGCACTTCTTGCCGCAAAACGGCTCCGGCGGCAACTTCTACGGCTTCCTCGGCATGTTCATGCTGCTGTTCATCACCACGGGCATCGGCAACGGCTCCACCTTCCGGATGATCCCGGTGATCTTCCGCACCCAACATGAAAAAGCCTCGGCCGGAAAACCACCCGCCGTGCGCGAACAAGCGCTGAAGAATGCCGGCAAAGAGTCGGCCGCGGTCCTGGGCTTCAGCTCGGCCATGGGCGCCTTCGGTGCGTTCTTCATTCCCAAATCCTTCGGCTCTTCGATGGCCCTGACCGGCGGCCCGGAGATGGCCTTCTACATGTTCGTCGTCTTTTACCTGAGCTGCATCGTGGTGACCTGGTGGTGGTACGCGCGCAAAGGCGCCGCGACACCCTGCTGAGACGACCCGAATCCAACCATTGCGTGGGCGGGGCACAGACTCCGCGACAAAGCCTGAGAGGACTACACCGTGAGTCATTTACTGGATCAATTGCGGTTTTTCAACCGTAAGCAAAACGAGTTTTCCGACGGTCATGGCGAGACCCGCAAAGAGTCTCGCGACTGGGAGAACGTTTACCGTTCACGCTGGCAGTACGACAAGATCGTGCGTTCCACCCACGGGGTGAACTGCACCGGTTCCTGCTCGTGGAAAATCTACGTCAAGAACGGCCTGATCACCTGGGAAACCCAGCAGACCGACTACCCGCGTACCCGCAACGATCTGCCCAACCATGAGCCCCGTGGCTGTCCGCGTGGTGCCAGTTACAGCTGGTACATCTACAGCGCCAACCGGCTCAAGTACCCGAAAATCCGCAAGCCATTGCTCAAGCTCTGGCGCGATGCGCGGCAAACCATGGCGCCGGTGGAAGCCTGGGCCAGCATTGTCGAGGACAAGGCCAAGGCCGACTCCTATAAAAGCAAGCGTGGCATGGGTGGCTTCATTCGTTCCAACTGGGAGGAAGTCAACGAGATCATCGCTGCCGCCAACGTCTATACGATCAAGCAATACGGCCCTGACCGCATCGTCGGCTTCTCGCCGATCCCGGCCATGTCGATGGTCAGCTACGCCGCAGGTTCGCGTTATCTGTCGCTGATCGGCGGCGCGTGCCTGAGTTTCTATGACTGGTACTGCGACTTGCCTCCGGCCTCGCCGATGGTCTGGGGCGAGCAGACCGACGTGCCGGAGTCGGCCGACTGGTACAACTCCAACTACATCATTGCCTGGGGCTCCAACGTCCCGCAGACCCGTACCCCCGACGCGCACTTCTTTACCGAAGTCCGGTACAAGGGCACCAAGACCGTCGCGATCACCCCGGATTACTCGGAAGTCGCCAAGCTCACCGACCTGTGGCTGAACCCTAAACAAGGCACCGATGCGGCGCTGGCCCAGGCGTTCAACCATGTGATCTTCAAAGAATTCCACCTGGACAAACCAAGCGCCTATTTCACCGACTACGCCAAGCGCTTCACCGATTTGCCGGTGCTGGTACTGCTCAAGCAAATGGTCGACAAGGCACCGGGTGCCGGTTACCAGCCGGACCGCTTCCTGCGCGCCAGCGACCTGACCGACAACCTCGGCCAGGAAAACAACCCGGAATGGAAAACCATCGCCCTCGATGTCAGCGGCGAACTGGTGTCCCCTCAGGGTTCCATCGGCTATCGCTGGGGCGAGAAGGGCAAGTGGAACATCCTTCCCCGTGAAGGCGGCGAAGGCCGTGAGATCGATCTGAAGCTGAGTCTGATCGGCGATGACGTGGCTGAAGTGGCGTTCCCGTATTTTGCCGGCGAGTCCCACGAGCACTTCCAGCACGTGGCCGGCGATGCCGTGCAATACCGCCGCGTGCCGGTGCATAACGTAGTGCTGGCGGACGGCAGCGTGGCCAAAGTCGCCACCGTGTTCGACCTGTCGGCCGCCAACCTGGCGATCGATCGCGGCCTCGGCGGCGATAACGTGGCCAAGGATTACGACGACGCCTCGGTGCCCGGCACCCCGGCGTGGCAGGAGCAGATCACCGGCGTCAGCCGCGAGAAAGCCATCCAGATTGCCCGTGAGTTCGCCGACAACGCCGACAAGACCAAGGGCCGCTCGATGATCATCGTCGGCGCGGCGATGAACCACTGGTACCACATGGACATGAACTACCGCGGGCTGATCAACATGCTCATGCTCTGCGGGTGTGTCGGTCAGACCGGTGGCGGTTGGGCGCACTATGTCGGTCAGGAAAAACTCCGTCCGCAATGCGGTTGGCTGCCCCTGGCGTTCGGCCTGGACTGGAACCGTCCGCCTCGCCAAATGAACGGCACCAGCTTCTTCTACGCCCACAGTTCGCAATGGCGTCACGAGAAAATGAGCATGCACGACGTGCTCTCGCCATTGGCCGATAAATCACAATTCCCCGAGCATGCCCTGGACTACAACATCCGCGCCGAACGCGCCGGCTGGTTGCCCAGCGCACCGCAACTCAACACTAACCCTTTGCACATTTGCCGCGACGCCGCGGCGGCCGGCATGGACCCGAAAGACTACGTGGTCAAGTCGCTGCAGGATGGTTCGCTGCGTTTCTCCTGTGAACAGCCGGACAGCCCGGTCAACTTCCCGCGCAACATGTTCATCTGGCGTTCCAACCTGCTGGGCTCCTCGGGCAAGGGCCACGAGTACATGCTCAAGTACCTGCTGGGCACCAAAAACGGGGTGATGAACGAAGACATCGGCCAGGTCGGCGACTGCAAACCCGAAGAAGCCGAATGGGTGGACGAGGGCGCCATCGGCAAGCTCGATCTGGTCACCACCCTGGACTTCCGCATGTCTTCGACCTGCGTCTATTCCGACATCGTGTTGCCGACCGCAACCTGGTACGAAAAAGACGACATGAACACCTCGGACATGCACCCGTTCATTCACCCATTGTCGGCCGCGATCGACCCGGCGTGGGAATCGCGTTCCGACTGGGAAATCTACAAAGGCATCGCCAAGGCTTTTTCCAGCATGTCCGAAGGGCATCTGGGCGTTGAAAAGGACCTGGTGACCATCCCGTTGATGCACGACAGCGTCGGCGAATTGGCCCAACCGTTTGGCGGCACCGACTGGAAAAGTGCCGGCGTGGCACCGGAGCCGGGCAAGAACGCGCCGAACCTGCATGTGGTGGAGCGTGACTACCCGAACATCTACAAACAGTTTTCCTCGCTGGGGCCATTGCTGGAGAAAAACGGCAACGGTGGCAAAGGCATCAACTGGAACACCGACGACGAAGTGAAATTCCTCGGTGAACTCAATCACAAAGAAGGCGACGCCGGTATCAGCCAGGGTCGGCCGAAAATCGACACGGCCATCGACGCCGCTGAAGTGATTCTGTCCCTGGCGCCGGAAACCAACGGCCAGGTGGCGGTCAAGGCCTGGGCCGCGCTGTCGGAATTCACCGGCATTGACCACAGCCACCTGGCGCTGTCCAAGGCCCACGAGGCCATCCGGTTCCGCGACATTCAGGCACAGCCGCGCAAGATCATTTCCAGCCCGACCTGGTCGGGTCTCGAAGACGATCACGTCAGCTACAACGCCGGTTACACCAACGTTCACGAAGGGATTCCATGGCGCACCATTACCGGTCGCCAGCAGTTCTACCAGGATCACCCGTGGATGCAGGCGTTCGGCGAGCAACTGATGAGTTATCGGCCGCCGGTCAACACCCGCACCATCGAAGGGGTGAAAGGCAAGCGCAGTAACGGCCACAAGGAAATCGTCCTGAACTGGATCACCCCGCACCAGAAGTGGGGCATCCACAGCACCTACAGCGACAACCTGCTGATGCTCACCCTCAGCCGTGGCGGGCCGATTGTCTGGCTCTCGGAGAACGACGCGAAAAGCGCCGGCATCGAGGACAACGACTGGATCGAGTGCTTCAACATCAACGGTGCACTGACCGCCCGTGCGGTGGTCAGCCAACGGGTCAAGGACGGCATGGTGATGATGTACCACGCCCAGGAACGGATCGTGAACGTGCCCGGTTCGGAAACCACCAAGACCCGTGGCGGCCACCACAACTCGGTCACCCGCGTTGTGCTCAAGCCGACCCACATGATCGGCGGCTATGCCCAGCAGGCCTACGGTTTCAACTATTACGGCACGGTCGGTTGCAACCGCGACGAATTCGTCGTGGTGCGCAAAATGTCCAAAGTTGACTGGCTCGATGGTTCAAGTGGCGATGACCTGCCACGTCCGCTGCCGACCGATATTGAGGAGAACTGAGATGAAGATTCGCTCACAAATCGGCATGGTTCTGAACCTGGACAAATGCATCGGTTGCCACACCTGTTCGATCACCTGCAAAAACGTCTGGACCAGCCGCGAAGGCATGGAATACGCCTGGTTCAACAACGTCGAATCGAAACCCGGGATCGGCTACCCGAAAGAATGGGAAAACCAGGACAAGTGGAAGGGCGGCTGGATCCGCAATGCCAACGGCACGATCAACCCGCGTATCGGCGGTAAATTCCGCGTGTTGGCGAACATTTTCGCCAACCCGGACCTGCCGAGCCTCGACGACTACTACGAACCGTTCGACTTCGATTACCAGCACCTGCACACCGCACCGCTGGGCGAGCATCAACCCACCGCGCGCCCGCGTTCGCTGATCTCCGGCAAGCGCATGGAGAAAATCGAGTGGGGCCCGAACTGGGAAGAAATCCTCGGCACCGAATTCGCCAAACGTCGTAAGGACAAGAACTTCGACAAGATCCAAGCGGACATTTACGGCGAGTACGAAAACACCTTCATGATGTATTTGCCGCGCCTGTGCGAGCACTGCCTCAACCCGACGTGCGCAGCGGCTTGCCCCAGCGGGGCGATCTACAAGCGTGAAGAAGACGGCATCGTCCTGATTGACCAGGAGAAATGCCGTGGCTGGCGGATGTGCATCAGCGGCTGCCCGTACAAGAAGATCTATTTCAACTGGAAGAGCGGCAAGTCCGAGAAATGCATCTTCTGCTACCCGCGTATCGAAGCCGGGATGCCGACCGTTTGCGCGGAAACCTGTGTTGGGCGCATCCGCTACCTCGGTGTGCTGCTGTATGACGCCGACCGCATCAGCGAAGTGGCGAGCACCGCCAATGAGCAGGACCTGTACGAGAAACAGCTGGAGATCTTCCTCGATCCGAACGACCCGGCGGTGATTCGTCAGGCCCTGGAAGACGGTGTACCGCAATCGGTGATCGATTCCGCCCAACGTTCGCCGGTCTACAAAATGGCCGTGGACTGGAAACTCGCACTGCCGCTGCACCCGGAATACCGCACCTTGCCGATGGTTTGGTACGTACCGCCGCTGTCGCCGATCCAGAACGCCGCCACTGCCGGCACCGTCGGTATGAACGGGGTGATCCCGGACGTCGACAGCCTGCGTATTCCACTGAAGTACCTGGCCAACCTGCTGACGGCGGGCGATGAAAAACCGGTCAAGCGTGCGCTTAAACGCTTGCTGGCGATGCGCGCCTACAAACGTTCCGAGCAAGTCGACGGGGTTCAGGACCTGCAGGTGCTGGCGGATGTCGGCCTGAGCGTGGCCCAGGTCGAGGAGATGTATCGCTACCTGGCAATCGCCAACTACGAAGACCGCTTTGTTGTACCGAGCGCCCACCGTGAAGACGCCATGAGCGACACCTTTGCCGAGCGTTCCGGGTGCGGTTTCAGTTTCGGCAGCGGTTGCAGCGGCAGCTCCGACACCAACATGTTCGGCGCCAAGAAAGCCAACCGTCGCGACATCCTGAAAACCGTCCAGTTGTGGGAGGAATGAGCATGCAAATTCTCAAAGTGATTTCGCTGCTGCTCGATTACCCGACCGAGACGCTGATTGGCGGTCGCGATGAACTGGAGCAAGCGATCATCCAGTCACGGGAAATCAGCCCGAAGCAGCGCGGTGCGTTGTTCGAGTTGCTCGAACTGATCTGCGCCAATGACCTGATGGACGGGCAGGAGCACTACGGTGCGCTGTTCGGCCGGGGGCGCTCGCTGTCGCTGCTGTTGTTCGAACATGTGCACGGTGAATCCCGTGACCGTGGCCAGGCCATGGTCGACATGATGGCGCAGTACGAAGAAGCCGGTTTTGCCATCGGCGTCAAAGAGCTGCCCGATTACATCCCGCTGTACCTGGAATTCCTGTCGACCCGCGAAGACATCGAGGCCCGCGAGGGCCTGGCGGATGTTTCGCACTTGCTGGCCTTGCTCGCGGCACGTCTGGAAGAACGCGAAAGCGCCTATGCCAGCTGCTTCCGGGCACTGCTGCAAATTGCCGGGGCCGAGCCGCATCAGGCGGTCGCCGACCTGCGGGCACAGGTGGCGGCGGAACCTCGCGACGACTCCCTCGAAGCCCTCGACAAGATCTGGGAAGAGGAGGCCGTGGACTTCCTCCAGGCCGAACAGCAGGACCGTTGCAGTTCGCTGCCAAGCTCACCGGGCAAGGCCCGGGAAGAAAGCGCGGTCCCGTTGCACTGGGTAGATTTTCAGCATGAAGGGCTGGCCGCCGTGCCAGCCAAGGAGGTAGGCAATGTCTAAATGGAATCTATTGTTGTTCGGGGTCTATCCCTACGTCGCCCTGGCCATTTGCCTGATTGGCAGTTGGGCCCGCTTTGACCTGTCGCAATACAGCTGGAAAGCTGGTTCGAGCCAGATGCTCAACCAACGCGGCATGCGCGTGGCGAGCAACTTCTTCCACATCGGTGTGTTGTTCGTGCTGGCGGGGCATTTCGTCGGCCTGCTGACCCCGGCGTCGATTTATCACCACGTGATCAGCACTGAGAACAAGCAGTTGCTGGCAATGGTCTCGGGCGGGCTCTTCGGTCTGCTGTGCCTGATCGGCCTGCTGATGCTGGTCAACCGGCGGCTCAACGATCCTCGGGTCCGTGCCACCTCCAGTCCTTCGGACATCCTGATTCTGCTGGTGCTGCTGGCGCAATTGCTGCTCGGTCTGCTGACCATCGTCGCGTCCACCGGACACATGGACGGTTCGGTGATGGTGATGCTCGCCGATTGGGCGCAGAACACCGTGCTGTTGCGTCCGGTGGAAGCCGCGGCGGCCATCGCGCCGGTCGGGCTGATCTACAAGTTGCACGTGTTTCTCGGCTTGACCCTGTTTGTGCTGTTCCCCTTCACCCGTCTCGTACACATGATCAGCGCACCGATCTGGTACCTGGGGCGTCGTTATCAAATCGTTCGTCAGAAGTACTGAGGAGACAATCATGTCAGGTGGATGTGGATGTGGTGGTGGTAACGGGGGCAGCGGTGGCTGCGGTTCTTCTAAAAAAGCCGAGGTCGTTCTCGACATCGCGCCGGTCGCACAGGCGCAGTTTGAAGCGCTGCCGGTTGAGCCCGCAGGGGCCGATGACGCCCCGGCGCAATTGATCGCCAGCAGTGAACAAGAGTGGCCGATCGTCAGCGTCAACGAGGTGTTGATCACCCCGGAGGCGATGGCCCAGGAGCTGCAATATCACCCGGCCGAAAGCCGCGAGGAGGCGGTCTTCCTGGCCGCCCGGGCACTGGTGATCCGCGAGTTGTTGCAGCAGCGCATCACCGAACTCGGCGTGTCGCTGGAGATCGGCGCCGGTGAGAACGAAGAAGAAGCGGCTACGCGCTTGCTGCTCGAACGTGAGGTGAAAGTGCCGCAGTGCGACGAGGAGTCGAGTCTGCGTTACTACGAAAACAATCGCGGACGCTTCCACAGCGCACCGTTGCTGGCAGTGCGGCACATCCTGCTCGAATGTGCACCGGACGATGTCGAGGCCCGCGAGCTTGCGCAGGGTCAGGCCGAAGTCCTGCTGCAGCAACTGGATGAATTCCCCGGCAGTTTCGCCGAGCTGGCCGTGAAATATTCGGCTTGCCCGTCGAAGGCTCAAGGCGGTTCTTTGGGACAGATCAGCAAGGGCCAGACCGTGCCCGAGCTGGAGCGTCAGCTGTTCACCCTGGCGCCAGGCCTGGCCAGCAAACCGCTGGAAAGTCGCTACGGCTGGCATGTGGTCAGTGTCGATCAGCGGATCGAAGGCATGCCGTTGCCCTATGAAGTGGTGTCGACGGCAATCCGCACGCAGTTGCAGCAAGGCGTCTGGCAGAAAGCGCTGGTGCAGTACCTGCAAACCCTGATCGGTGCAGCCGATATTCGTGGCATCCACTTGCAGGGCGCCGACTCACCGCTGGTGCAGTGAGCATTGGGCAAACCGGGAGAAGTGATGAACGCTGTGATGCAGGATGGTTTTGGGCGGCAGATCGATTATCTGCGGATGTCGGTGACGGACCGCTGTGATTTTCGCTGTGTGTATTGCATGGCGAAAAACATGACGTTCCTGCCGCGTCAGCAGGTGCTCACGCTGGAGGAATTGCAGCGTTTGGCGACGCTGTTCGTTGGCCTGGGTGTGCGCAAGATCCGGCTGACCGGTGGCGAGCCGCTGATCCGTCCGGGCATTGTCGGACTGTGCCGCAACATCGCCGCTTTACCCGGTTTGCGTGAACTGGTGATGACGAGCAACGGATCGCAGCTGGGCCGTCTGGCCCGGCCATTGGTCGACGCCGGGGTCAAGCGGATGAACATCAGCCTCGATAGCCTGGACGGGCAAAAATTTCGGGCGATCACCCGTAACGGCGATCTCGATCAGGTGCTCAACGGCATCGAAGCGGCGCGGGACGCAGGGTTCGAGCGGATCAAACTCAACTGTGTGGTGATGAAAGGACGCAACTTCGATGAAGTCCCGGCGTTGGTGCAGTACGCCATCGACCAGCGCATCGACATCAGTTTTATCGAAGAAATGCCTTTGGGCGACGTCGGTCGTTCCCGGGGCGAATCGTTCTGTTCCAGCGACGAAGTGCGCACGCTGATCGCTAGTCGGCATCGGTTGCTCGACAGTACGGAAAACAGCGGCGGACCGGCGCGCTATGTGCGTCTGGAACGCCATCCTGAGACCCGTATCGGTTTCATTTCGCCCAATAGTCACAACTTTTGTGGCAGCTGTAATCGGGTGCGGATGACTGTTGAAGGGAAGCTGTTGCTGTGTCTGGGACAGGATGATGCGCTGGATTTGCGTGGATTGCTGAGGCGGTATCCGTTGGATGATCAATCCGTGATTAACGCGGTGCAGAAGGCGTTGCGCGGTAAACCGCTGCGGCATGATTTCAGCCCCGAAGGGGAGGTGCAGATTGTGCGGTTCATGAACATGAGTGGTGGTTGATTCGGGGGCTGTGTGCTGATCCGAAATCCACCCCTCACCCTAACCCTCCCGAAACGTCGGACCGCCCCAGAGGGGCGAGGGGACTGACCGAGTTGTTCTTAGAGTTACATCGACCTGAAAGCCCGAGTCGAGCTCAGGTATAGAAGCACATGGAGATCTGCTCCCTTTCCCCCTCTCCCCACTGGGGAGAGGGCTGGGGTGAGGGGTGGATTTCAGATCCGAGTGTTTATTCTGGCCCTTTCAATAGTTTCCCTTTGCCGCCTTTGGGCGGTTTTTTTGCCGGCAAATCTTGATGTCGATCAATTGCAGATCAGCACTTTGTCCGTAGCCTTCACTGCATGTTGTGGTTTTAAGTTTGTTTAAGTCTATATGTAGTGTCTGGAGGCCAAATGCAGAGCACGCTGATCGCAGTAGGATGTAACCGCTTGCACAAACGCGATGGCAGTCAGGTCGCTTTCGATGCCGACAAAATCCGTCAGGCATTGATCGCCGCCGGCAAGGCGACGGAGGAGTACGGCGAGGTTGAGGTCGAAGGTTTGCTTCAGGCGGTATTGGCCAGGCTTGAAGGGTTGTCGAGGCTGCATGTCGAGCAAATCCAGGACCGTGTTGAGCGGGTGTTGATGGACGCCGGTTTTTTCCTCGCCATGCGCGCCTACATCGTCTACCGCGAACAGCACGGGCGCTTGCGCCGCGACCGGCGGACCATGGTCGAAGTGGCGACCTCGATGAACGAATACCTCGACCGCGAAGACTGGCGGGTCCAGGCCAACGCCAATCAGGGTTACTCCCTGGGCGGGCTGGTGTTGAACGTGTCGGGCAAGGTCACCGCCAACTACTGGCTGGAGGAGGTGTACAGCGAGGCCATCGGCCAGGCCCACCGCGAGGCGGATTTGCATGTGCACGACCTCGACATGCTCGCCGGTTACTGCGCGGGCTGGTCGCTGCGCACCCTGTTGCACGAAGGGCTCAACGGTGTGCCGGGGCGTGTCGAAGCCGGACCGCCGAAGCACTTGAGCAGTGCCCTGGGGCAGATGGTGAATTTTCTCGGCACCCTGCAAAACGAATGGGCCGGCGCCCAGGCGTTCAGCTCGTTCGACACCTACCTGGCGCCCTATGTGCGCAAGGATCAGTTGAGTTTTCAGGAGGTGCGCCAGGCGATCCAGGAGTTCATCTACAACCTCAACGTGCCTTCGCGCTGGGGCACTCAGACGCCTTTCACCAACCTGACCTTCGATTGGGTGTGCCCGCAGGATTTGCGTGAGCAGATACCCGTCATCGGTGGTGAGGAAATGCCGTTTGCCTACGGCGACCTGCAAGTCGAAATGGAGCTGCTCAATCGCGCCTACATTGAGGTGATGCAGGCCGGCGATGCGAAAGGGCGGGTGTTCACCTTTCCGATCCCGACCTACAACATCACCCACGACTTTCCATGGGACAGTGAAAACGCCGACCGCCTGTTCGAGATGACCGCGCGTTACGGCTTGCCGTATTTCCAGAACTTCCTCAATTCGGACCTGCAACCCAATCAGGTGCGCTCGATGTGCTGCCGTTTGCAGCTGGATGTCCGCGAGTTGCTCAAGCGTGGCGGCGGCTTGTTTGGCTCGGCGGAGCAGACCGGATCGCTCGGTGTCGTCACCATTAACTGCGCGCGGCTCGGCTATGTGTTCAAGGGAGATACCAGCGGTTTGCTGCAGCGCCTGGACACACTGATGGAACTGGCGATGGAAAGCCTGGAGGTCAAGCGCAAGGTGATTCAGCACCACATGGATGCCGGTTTGTACCCGTACACCAAGCGCTACCTCGGAACCCTGCGTAACCATTTTTCCACCATCGGCCTCAACGGCATGCATGAAATGCTGCGCAATTTCACCGGAGACGAGGAGGGCATGCACACCGAGCACGGCCGGCAGTTTGCCCTGAACATGCTCGATCATGTGCGTGCCACGTTACTGCGATTCCAGGAAGAAACCGGCCGCATGTACAACCTGGAAGCGACGCCGGCCGAGGGCACGACCTACCGCTTCGCCAAGGAAGACCTCAAGCGCTACCCCGACATTCTCCAGGCCGGCAGCCCGCAAGCGCCGTATTACACCAACTCCTCGCAACTGCCCGTGGGCTACACCGAAGACCCCTTCGAGGCGCTGGAACTTCAAGACGAGCTGCAATGCAAATACACCGGCGGCACCGTCTTGCACCTGTACATGGCCGAGCGGATTTCTTCCACTGAGGCTTGCAAGCAACTGGTGCGCAAAGCCCTTGGCCGCTTCCGCCTGCCATACCTGACCGTGACCCCGACGTTTTCCATCTGCCCGGTGCACGGCTACCTCGATGGCGAGCATGAGTTCTGCCCCAAGTGCGACGAGGTCCTGCTGCAAGAACAGAAGCTCGGCACCGTTCATTGATTTCGATCCCCTCAACTGCAAGGAGCTTCACCATGACTGCATCGCAAACATTGCCCCAGGCTCAACGTCAACGCTGCGAAGTCTGGACCCGGGTGATGGGCTATCACCGCCCTGTGTCGGCGTTCAATCCAGGCAAACAGTCGGAGCACCGCGAGCGGGTGCACTTCACTGAAAGCGCGGCGCTGGCCTGGCGCCAATGAGTCGAACGCTACGGGTCGGGGGCATGGTGCCCCTGACCACTATCAACTATCCGGGACAGCTCGCCTGCGTGTTGTTTTGCCAGGGTTGCGCCTGGCGTTGTCGGTACTGCCATAACCCGCAGTTGATCCCGCCTCGTGGCACAGACGAAGTGGATTGGCGGCGGGTGCTGGCGTTTTTGCAACGGCGTCAGGACTTGCTCGATGCGGTGGTGTTCAGTGGTGGAGAACCCACCTTGCAGGACGGACTGCTCGACGCCATGGATGAGGTGCGGGCGATGGGATTTCGCATTGGTCTGCACAGCGCCGGCATCAAACCCGCGGCGTTCGCCAAGGCACTGACCGGGGCCGATTGGGTCGGTTTCGATGTCAAGGCGTTGCCCGAGGATTGCCAGGCGATCACCCGGGTCGAGGGCAGCGGAACGGCCAACTGGCGCAGCCTTGAGCATCTGCTGGCCAGCGGTGTCGACTACGAATGTCGCACCACCGTGCATTGGCATCTGTTCGAACCGGCGCGTCTGCTGATCCTCGCCAAGCGCTTGAGCGAACTCGGCGTCAAACGCTTCGCCGTGCAGTTGGTCCGCACCGAGCGGATGTTCGATCCGCTGCTGCCAAGCGTTTCGGCACAAGCCTTGCTGCCTGACTTATGGGAAGCCATGCGCGAGCTGTTTCCCGCTTTCGTGTTACGGGGGTAACCGTGGCTGCGAATCAACGTTTAACGGTGACATCCATCATTAGGTTTTCAAATGCGCTGCCAATCGGCAGGTATCAAACAGGGAGCATTTGATATGGCCAAATTAACCACAGCACAACGTATCGTCATCGGCTTTGCCATCGCGCCGTTGGCGCTGATGGGCATGGCGTTTTACGCGTTGCACGATCTGGCAACGCTCAAGGAACAGGCGGTAGTAATCGTCAAGCAGGACTGGCCGAAGATCGATCCGATCATGGTCATCGCCACCGGCGTACGTGATAACGCCAGGAACACCCGGGATTTACTGATCGAAAAAGACAATCAGCAGGTGCAGCAGTCAATCGACGCTACCAAGAAACGGATCACCCAGGCGCTCGAAACGCTTGAACCGTTGTTCTATTTGCCAGAGGGCAAAACCGCTTATGCCGCGTTGAAGAAGAATCGCGAAGCCTACGTGGCGGCGTTCACTCAAGTGCAGGTGTTGATCCGGCAAGGGGCCTTCGATGACGCCATGGCACAGCTGAAACAAAAGGTCGTGCCGGCCGAGCACGAGGTTTATGGCAGCCTGGATCAGTTGATGGCGCTGCAAGGCAAAATATTCGCCGACCGGGAACAGTCGGCGCAGGCACTGTACAGCGATGCCCGGCGCAATATGCTCGGGTTGTTTTTGTTCTGTGTGGCACTGGTCATTGCTGCGGCGGTGATCGTCACGCGCAGTGTGACCCGGCCACTCGGCGGCGAGCCGGATGACGCTGCACGGTTCTTGAGTCAAATCGCTCAGGGTGACCTGACGATTCAGGTGCCGGTGAACTCAAGTGCCGGCGGCAGCGTGATGATGAACATGCATCACATGCAGCAAAGTCTGAATGCCATGGTCAGGCACATCGCGATGTCGGTGGACCAGGTGGCCAGTTCCTCCGAAGAGCTCAGTGCGGTCAGTAGCCAGACCAGCAGCAACCTGCAATTGCAGGGGCTGGAGATCGAGCAGGCCGCCACCGCTGTGAACCAGATGACCGCTGCAGTCGATGAAGTGGCGCGCAATGCGGTGAGCACCTCCGAGGCCTCGCGGCAGTCCGAGCAAACCGCACAGCGCGGGCGTGAACAGGTTCAGGAAACCGTGGTTTCAATCGGCGCACTGGCCGATGGCGTCACCGACACCTCACAGCGCATCGAGCAACTGGCGGGCCGGGTGCAGGACATCAGCAAGGTGCTGGACGTGATTCGCAGTATCGCCGAGCAGACCAATTTACTGGCCCTCAACGCCGCCATTGAAGCGGCCCGTGCCGGGGACGCCGGACGCGGGTTTGCCGTGGTCGCCGATGAAGTGCGCGCCCTGGCGCATCGCACTCAAGAGTCCACCCAGGAAATCGAGCAGATGATCGGCAACATTCGTCTCGATACCGGCCATGCGGTGACGGCCATGCAAAGCAGCAGCAACCTGGTGCGGGCCACCCTTGAAGTGGCGCAACGCTCGGGCGATGCACTGGATGAAATCACTCGGTCAATCTCACAGATCAACGAGCGCAACATGATGATTGCCAGTGCCACTGAAGAGCAGGCATTGGTGGCGCGGGAGGTGGATCGTAATCTGATGGGGATTCGCAACTTGTCCGAGCAGGTCTTGCTGGGGGCCCAACATACTCACACTGCGGGTCACGATTTGGCGCAGATGGCGGGGGCGCTGCACCAGACGGTGGCGCGTTTTAAGGTCTAGTTGATCCGGTGGGTGGTTGTGTCGGGGGCTCAGGCCCAGCCCCAGAATTGCAACCACCAGCCGAACCCTACCAAGCCGATGGCGAGTAACAGGCAAGTGCTGCCAGCGCAGCGACGAACCTGGGAAATGCCTTCGCGGTCCAGCCGTTTCCAACTCAGCAACAGGCTCCAGCCCATCGCGGCCAGTAACAAACAGGCCCTGGCGGGTTGTACCCACTCGAGCAACAGCCCTTCATAGCGAAGCAATTTCACCGTTGTGGCCGACAGTCCGAGAAACAATCCCGCACCACCCAAGGGCGTGAGTGTCAGCGCCAGGGGCCAATACAGTGCAGGATCTTGCGCCAGTCGCGCTGTCAGGCGCAGAAGGATCATCAACGCCGTGCCCAACACCATCGAACTCAAACTCAAGTAAACGACGATGCTGAAACCGTCGAGCCAGCTGAAGCTGTCGTTGAGCTGCGGGTAGTGGGTGAGCAGCCACCAGGGCGCGTTGTCCTCCAGGGCCCAGAGTTGGTCGTGCTCGACCAGCCATTGGGCGAGGGTTTGTTTGAGGGCGACGAACCATGGGCTGACCGTCCACTGAAACGCACCCATGGCCAGGCCGATAACGCCGAACAGCAATAAGCGCGCGTCCCACGGTGACAGCGTCTGCGCTGTCGCGTGAAGAATCTCCTGATTGCTGGAGCGGGCGATCAACTGAACAGCACCGCGTTGGCCGCTGCAACGTCCGCAGGCATGACAGTCGCTGGCGCCTTGCATGCGACGGATATCGAGCAAGGGCGCGCAGTTGGGCGGCGGCAGGCGTGGCGCGGCGTTTTCCATCCAGCGTTGTTCGTCGACCTGAAAATGCACGGGCGCCAGTCGGGCGAGCAGGGCGAAGACGCCACTGACCGGGCACAGGTAACGGCACCAGACCCGCTTGCCCCGGGCGAACAGCAACCCGACGATGACCGCGGCGACGGTCGAACCGCCCAGAATCAACAGCGCCGCCTGGGCGTAGTCATAGACGCTGATCAACTGGCCGTAGAGGGTCGTCAGGCAGAACGCCAGGGTTGGCCAGCCGCCCCAGCGCAACCAGCGCGGCACACCCAAACCTTTGCCGTAATGGCTGGCCCATTCGCTGAGTGAGCCTTCCGGACAGAGAAAGCCACACCAGAGGCGTCCGAACAGCACGATCGACAGCAGCACAAATGGCCACCAAATGCCCCAGAACAAAAACTGCGCGAACAGGGTCAGGTTATCGAGCAGCCGTGCCTGGCTGTCCGGCAGCGGCAATACCGCCGGGACCACCAACAGCAACGCGTAAAACAGTACAACGACCCACTGCACGGCACGAATGACGGGCGCATGACGACGCATGCCGTCGCCAAGGCACTGGAGTAAACGATTGTGGCGACTCAGCTCAGGCATGGGACTTTTTCCGCAGCACGTTGACGCAGCCATCCGCCGACGGTCAGCCAATAACCCGCCAGCACCAGTAACGTCATGGCGCTGGGCGTCGCGCGATAACCGGCAAATCCGGCAAGAAAACCACCCAGTCCATGGCTGTCACTGAGCAAGGCACTGCTGTCCCAAAGCGCATCGCCCACGAGGCTGTACATCACCTCCGGCAAGTCCAGGGCGAGTAATTGACCGCCAATTCTCTCGGTGCCGCTGACCAGCAATGCCGCGCCGAGTACCAGCAAAACAGCTTCGCTGATGGCAAAGAATCGCTGCCACGAAATGAACCGGCGACTGCTGTGCAGCAGGGCAATGGTCAGCGCCGACAGCACCAGTCCCATTGCGCCGCCGATGGCAAACAAACCGAGTTGCGGACCCCGTAACTGAGCACCGGCGCCATAGAGAAAGACCACCGTTTCACTGCCTTCGCGGCTGACGGCGAGCATGGCCAGCAGTAACAGACCTGCGCCACCTTGTCGGGCCAGGTGGCTATCGGCGTGCCGTTGCAAATCGTGCTTGAGCGTGCGCCCGTGGCGGTGCATCCAACCGACCATTTGCACGATCAGCAGGCTGGCCACCAGCGCGAGTGCTGCCTGGAACCACTCGCTGGCTGCACCGCTCATGGTCTCACCGGCAAACAGAATCAACACCGCCAGCAGGCCCGAGAGCATCAACCCCAGCACGACGCCTGCCCACAGGTACTTCGCCAGTCGATCAGCCTGATGCTGCTGGCTGACCCAAGCCTGAAGAATGCCGATCACCAGCAGCGCCTCGACGCTTTCGCGCCAGACAATGAACATTGATTGATTCATGAAAGCTCCGTGTTTGAACGGGTTATTTCGCGAGGATGCCGCCCTCGGGCAGTTGCGGATTGAACTCGTCGAAGAAGGGATAGTGGCCGGGCCTGAGCGGGTGAATGACCACGAAGGTTGTCACGCCCGGCGACAGCACTTTTTCAACCCGCAACGGCGTGCTCTCGAATTCGGCTGGGCCTTGACCGATATTTTTCAGGATGATCTTGAAGCGCTGACCGGCCGGCACCTCCAACTGGGCGGGAGTGAAGTGGCCATCGCGCAGGCTGAGTTCATAGCTCGGTAATTCGGCATAGGCCATGAACGGCGCAACTGCTCCGGCGAGCATCAGCCAGGCAATCTGCAGGCGCTTCATTCAATAGCCGCCTTTTTTACCGATACCGGCGTAGATGAACTCGTAGTGCAATTCGCAGCGTTCAAACCAGGGGGGTACGCCGGTTTCCTTATCGGTATGGCGGCCAAGGGACCCATGACCGCCGGGGGGCAGGACGGTGAAGGTCAGCTGATATTTGCCTGGACCGAGCAGCTTTACATTATCGCCATAGTGCGGACCGTCATTGGCGACCATGGCGTGGAAATCGCCTTTGAGTTCGTTCTCGTTGCCCTGTTTTTTCAGGTTGAACGAGACATTGAGGTAAGGCACGAAACTGCCTTCCTGAAAGCCCTGTCGATTGTCCGCCGTGGCGCGAATATCGGCTTCCAGATGCACATCGGAATCTGCGGTGGCCCGCATCATCCCGGCAGGTGCCATCTCGATCGGCTGCAAATACACCGCCCCGACTTCCAGCCCCGGACACAATTGGGGTTCCCCGATCGGGTATTCCTTGGCCTGAGCCAACGGTGTGAGCAAGAGCAGGGCGAGTGACAGCGAAAAGGTCGTACGCATGATGTCTTCCTGGGCACTAACGAGTAAGAGCCCGAGTGTAGGAAGCTTTTTTGCGAACAATAATGATTGTTATCAAGTTTTCAGTAATTAAGCCTATGACTGGGAACGCTTTCGAAACCGCTCGGCGCGGTCGACGCTGTCGCTCATCTGCGCAGCCGCGTGAATCGTCAGAGGGTGCTGGGTGAAGCCGGGCCGGGGTGAAATGTAGGCGGCCATTTCGCGGGCGACGGCTAACTGTTGATCCGAGCCTTGTGTCAGTAACGCGATGACCAGGTTCTCCAGGGCAATTACCCGGACACGAAGGTGGACCAGTTCTGTATTGGTCAATTCGGGGGGAGAGGAAAATGCTTCAGCGTCGAGTGATTTTTCCGCGCCTTCATCATCCCAGGTCGACAATCGAACAGGGCTCTGTTCTCCGGCAGATGGCTTTTTACCAGGCATAAGAAGCTTCTCCAGGTGTTTTTATGTGGCTGCCCAAGGACCGGGAAAACGCTATGACGTAACCGATTTCCCGGCAGGACAAAGCTTAGCCGTACCTTGATCCGTATCAAGGTCACCTTTGCGCGAGGGATGTACGTTGGAGGTACATCCTAGAAGCGAACCGGGGATCGACATGGCCAAGAATTTTCCCATCAGTCCCAAGCACCCCGAGCGCATTTGCTGGGGCTGCGATAGATACTGTCCAGCCAATTCCCTGGCGTGCGGCAATGGCTCCGACAGGACAATGCATCCAGCCGAAATGATCGGAGACGATTGGTATCTGCATGGCGACTGGGGCATTGATCCGTTGATCGCGGTAAAAGACGTGACGGATGATCCCGGCCTGAAGGGCTGAGCAACTCCCTTTAAACATAGAAACCACCTGACGGAATTTTTTTTGAAATCAAGGGGTTGCCAGCCTCGGGAAATCAGTACATAATTCACGCCATCGAAAGCACTGGCCGCTGAAAAAGCTCAATGTTTTCAAGGAGTTAGATCACGAATCTTACTCCAAGTTTGTACGCGTTTGATGTTTTGCTACATGACATTAGATGCTTGAGGCCGAGTAGCAAAATGGTTATGCAGTGGATTGCAAATCCACCTACGCCGGTTCGATTCCGACCTCGGCCTCCACTTTAAACGAGCTCCGTAGATCTATGATTTACGGAGCTTTTTTATTTGCACCGTCCTGCAAGATTTAGTCTTGAAAAGGCCAGTCGCGAACTTGCTTCACCGGAGCGGGATGTATATATTTCCCCCTCTGCTGCACAGGCGTCAGAACTGCCAGATCGTTATTTGACAGTCTTCAGACTGCTTCACCGCGCTACCGCCCGAATGGCGAAACTGGTAGACGCATGGGACTTAAAATCCCCCGCTCGTAAGGGCGTGCCGGTTCGATTCCGGCTTCGGGCACCATCTTGCATTCCACTGAGCGCTTTTGAGTTCTTTGGAAGCCTTGAAAAACCTGCCTTCTGGCGGGTTTTTTCGTTTTAGCATTCCGTCGGATTCTCGTCCATTCTTCTGGAATCCAGTCATTTAGAGGGTAGAGTTAGGGGTAGTCTTTGGTTCGATTAAGGATGATACCCTTATGTCGCGCACAACTGCTCCGCTTACCGACGCTGCTTGCCGTTTAGCAAGGCCAACGGACCGTCCCTACAAGCTTTTCGACGGTGATGGTCTCTATCTCCTAATTCAACCCAATGGTCGTAAAGGCTGGCGTCTCAGGTATGTAAAGCCTGACGGCCGGGAGGGGTTGACCTCCCTCGGCAGCTATCCCGTAATTGGCCTGGCCGAAGCTCGCCAGAAGCGTTTAGATGCGAAGCGGATGCTCGCAGACGGCATTGATCCCGTCGAGAACAAGCGTAAAGCCAAAACGGAAGATGCTGTTAACGGCCGTACTTTTGAAAGCGTTGCGTTGAACTGGCACAAGAACATGTCGGCCAGATGGACTCCCGACCATTCCAAAAATGTGTTCAACCGTCTGAATAACTATGTGTTCCCGTTTATCGGTGCTCGCGCGATTGCTGATCTCGATACTTATGATCTGATGCAACCTTTGGAGGCGATCAGAAAACGTGGAACGATTGACGTCGCCTTAAGGGTACAAAGATACCTGCAAAGTATTATGCGTGAGGCAAAACGCCTTCGTCTTATTCCGATAAACCCTGCGTACGATCTTCAGGGCTTGATCAAAGCGCCGCGAGTCTCCCATCGGCCTGCATTGCCCCTGTCACGCCTGCCTGAATTGCTGGCACGAATCTATGCCTACAAGGGCCGAGAGCTGACCCGGCTAACGCTCATGCTCTCGCTGCACGTGTTTGTTCGCTCGAGTGAGTTACGTTTCGCTCGTTGGTGTGAGTTCGACCTCAAGCGTTGCGTATGGGAGATCCCGGATACTCGGCCGGAACTGGAGGACGTACGCCATTCAACACGGGGGACGAAAATGGCGGGCGATGTTCATCTTGTGCCTTTATCGCCGCAAGTTGTGGCCGTGCTTGAACAGATCCACACCCTCACTGGCACATTCGACCTGGTGTTTGCCGGTGATGCTAGGGCCTGGAAGCCGATGTCAGAAAACACCGTGAACAAAGCGTTGCGCACCATGGGATACGACACGAAGACAGACATTTGTGGTCACGGATTCCGCTCAATGGCCTGTAGCGCACTGATCGAGTCAGGTCTGTGGTCTGAGACGGCCATCGAAAGGCAAATGAGTCATAGAGAGCGCAACAGCGTTCGAGCTGCCTACATTCACAAGGCAGAGTTCATTGAGGAGCGTCGGTTGATCATGAACTGGTGGAGCCGGTACCTTACGGCGAATTTTCAGGAGCATGTTACGCCTCATGAGTTTGCGAATCTGGCCGGCGAGAATGTCACTCGATTGGCGACAAAAAGATCGTTCGCCAATTGATGCCCTCACTTCGGATAATTTCGACGTGACCAAGCGGATCGTGTGTAGTGCCCTGGGCTCAAACTGAGGCGTTAACTTCGAGCGGTGACGATGGATGTTACCGCTACACTTGAGTGCTCCTGATGGGAGTTCGTTGTTTTTCGAGTTGCCGCTGGAGGGCAGGAGTTCTCGCGCCATATGAGGCACCGGAAGACACTCGAAAAATGACGGTCAACATCTGATTTCTACGGGCTAATGATCGCGATACGCTGCCCTTGAGTCGGATTTTTTATTGCGCAGGAGAGCACCATTTGGCAAGACATCTCAACTACGAAGGAAAAATGACGCGCTTGAGTTGAATGCGCCACCATCCAGCCCTGCCGCCGGTACTGCCGATTGTCTCTGTAAGTCCAGCTATGGCTCTTGCTCCGCGTACAAAGCGCTGCGAGTCTAGAGTCTGTTATTTACAGTCAAACTCTTGCTCTCCAAAGAACATTTTGACTGGGCTCTAGAACAATATTTTCAGGTAGAAAATTTCAAATATGCCCCCGATTTTGCCCCCAGTAGCATCAGGTTCACGAGCGATCGCGAGTGGCGATTCCTGACAGAGGCCATGATGGATCAGGATGGCATTCAGTATACCTTCATCTCCACGGCATCAACTAAGCCATGGAAGAGCTCAACAAAAATAGAGGCCTCCCCACGATTCAAGGCATTGGCGCGTGGATACCATTCCGTGGAGCAGGGGCACAACCACGCGGCGTGTCCTCAGGCTTTGGAAAGAACCAGTGCCTGAGGTTGCGAGGCAACAAATGCTTTAGCCGTTGCACCGTGACCGGTCGCGCGCCAAACCTGCGCATGCGTGTGCCAGTCCCAGTGCCTGTAGAGCGTGTTTGGCGCGACGTGTGTCCATGGTTTGGCCTTAGTGCGCTCGGGTGGCTGTGCTGTGCACCGTGCCCAAGGCACCGATCAGTGGGAGGGGCAGTTTGATCAGATCCATCAGGTCAGGGCGCGGGGGGAACAGTATGTGGTGGACGGCATGGGCCACCAAGGCCCAGAGTTGGCCCGCGTTGAGTGACATTAGCCGGTCGGACAGTTCGACCGCGAGGTGAAAGTGGCTGATGGTGCTGACACGGTCTTGCAGGAGGCCGTGGCTGATGGCTTGGAGTTGGTAAAGGTTGGTGGTTTGTACGTTGCTCAGTTGAAGGTGGCACATGATTTCGCTCCTTTGATAGGTCGAGACCATAGCAAGGGAGTGTTAGGTGACACCCTGAGGGTTTTGCAAAGGCTTCAGCTCACATCAACCAAGAAAATGATGCTTAATTCGAGGTGATTTCTTCGGGCGTTTCTGTTGAACACCAGCGTATCGGCAGGATGAGGGAAATGGCTGCCTTATGTTGGGGTTCTACATAAATCGGCAGCTCAAGGATCCCAACAGCTTTGGCGACTGCGTAGCGGTTATTTCCGCCTTGAAAGATCACCTCACCGGTTTTTAACGGTTTTACCAGCGGTGGAGACACCGGACCACCATGGGACAAATAGGCGATCATGGAAGACAGTTTGTCCTTGAAACCGCTGCCCCAGAGTTCCTCTAAGGTGTCTCGCCGGCTGAAATGGCCGAGCTTCTCGTCAAGGTCCGACAAAGTGACCCACCCGAGTGCAAACCCCTTGGGGTAAAGCTCATGGAATGACTCAGCCGGCGTTGCATCCAGTGAGTGGCGTTGAGAGGGGGCAGAGGTGTCCCAATTGAAACTCAGCGATGGCCACTGCGACGGTGGAAGTCCGACCAGTTGCTTGGCTTCACAGACCGCTTGGTCGTTGAGTTTTTGACGCTGGCGGAATTCGGAAAGCCCTTCGCCGCGGAATTGGGCCAGGGCTTCCTTGAAGCTTTTAGGGCTCAAACTCATGCGCGAGGCTCGGCTTGTCCGGCGCGAGCAGGTTGGCGAAGCGTGGAGTCATCGACACGTGGGCATCTCATCGCTGCAACGGTCCGATGAGGATTGACCAAAACAGTTCTGCACCACCTTCCTGGGTCAGTTTTTGTGAGCGTGAAACATGCATGGCCATACCCAGTGACTTGAGGAATAGTGACTGATCATCATGATCCACCGAAAGCATCTCGTTAAAGCCACCACGAGCAGACGCACTGCTGGAGAATTCAATACTTCGTCCGCCCATCCCGCCAAGTGTTACTGAACATTCGCTGGCTTTATTGCCCTGACAATAGATCGCGCCGGTGAAGGTATTGCCGTCGATGCGGCGAAATTGACAGCTGATCCCGTCATTGCGTGCTTCCAGTTCCAGCAGTGAACCCTCGAAAAAACGTGAGATGAAGTCAAACGATTCCTGCAAGTACCTATCAGCATCCAATTCACTGAACGTCTTTTTAAGGGCGAGGTTGCTGGAGCGAGGGGGTGCAACTACTGACGCTGAGAAAGAGGGCACACCTGGTACGGCAAGTGGGACAGGCGAGGTCACTGCCGGTGAAATGCGTGTCACCACAGCACGGATCTGCCGAGCGACATCGGTGTAGGCCTCGTCGTAATTCGGCCATGTCGTGATGGCTTTGCCATCCTTGGGCGCAGCGAGCAGATTGCCCAGCGGAGTCGAATGCCAATCACAGGGCCGGACGATCACTGGGATGATCCGGGCTTCTCCTGTGGCATTTCGCTCCAGGGCCCGTGTCATTTCGATGGAATAGCAATAGCGGGAATCGAGAAAGCTGGAGCTGACGAGCAGCAGGATCACATCGGCTGCGTTGATTTGTAGGTCAATTTCATTTCCGAGGTGCTGTCCGGCCTGTATGCGCCGGTCATGCCATGACTCGATGAGCCCTTCGTGCCGCAATGACGCCAAGTGTTTTTCCAGCTGATCACGGTATTGCTCGTCATCATGCGAATACGAAAAAAAGACCTTTGCCATTGTCGCTCCTGACCTTCCCGTGGTTGAACGTGCGCGTCCACACTGTAGTGCCGAAATAGACCATGTGCCCTGTGGCAACTCAAGAGAAATATTCGCACAAGGCTGCACTGGGCGCGCATGCGCTTACCGGATCAAGGTGGTGACTGGAAGGATGAACAGGGCCGGCGTATGCCACACCGACCCGTTGTCCCTTCTGTCACGCCGCTTCAGCCAAACCTTTCCAAGGTCCAGCCGGCAACGCCATCAACTTCCCGCCCAATACCTCAAACTCCGTTGCCCGATCATAGTCATCCAGTTCTTGACTGAAATGCGTCACCGCATTCACCAAGCCATATGCCGACAGCTCAGCCACTTCAATCAAGTGCCGCAGCACGCCGGTGCGCTGATGTTCGGCCAGGCTGTATCGCTGCCCCAGCACCTCTACGGTTCTCACCGGGGCGGCGCAAGATATTCGCCAATTGCTGATCACGCCATCGACGCGCCTCGTGGCAGCGGATCGATTCTCGACAACACAGATATAACGCCAAAAGTTCTCGGTGCATGACGGCGTCTGCTTTCATCAACGCCAGCAACTCGGCTGCCAGTGATGGATCGCGGCCGACGCGTTGATAAAAACTGACCCAGACGCGTTCTTCCTCGTGGCAGATGCTGCTGCGACGTTGACTGGGGGAGGAATGGTGCATGGCTGTTCTCCTTATAAAAGAGAACGCCGCTCCCCGGAGGGAATTCGAATTTTCCCTGGGTAGGTGTACAAAAAGGAAGGCGCCATATCTTGCGGCTGGGGCCTTCCTCTCAGTTGGCGCGACCGTTTGCGCGGTCGGCAACACGTATGATCCCCATGCCGGGGTCGTCAAAGGCCTTCAGATACCAAGCCATAACGCTCTGTTGAAAAAAAACACTGTGGCAGGTAACGACTGCAACGCCAGCGCTGCTGGACTTCAGGGTGCTGTAGCACCGTTGAACGCTTGGCAGACAGGATGTCTGCAATGAGCGCGGGCAGAGTAAAACTGGTGCTGATCGTTCATCATTCACGTTAGCCTGGCGGTCTCGTCAATGGGGTGCTTTTTCGGCCAATGTCGCTGGGAAAATCCTGGCGACAGTACCGATGCGGACGCCGTGTAACGCAGTGTGACAGGGGGGGGCGCCCCGGTGGTTTGACTAGTGTTTTTTATAAGGTGCGATCGAAACTGCTTGGTGATCCGGGGCTCTGAACAGCAATTTCTGGGGGCTCGGGTCAGAGGATTTCAGGCTTACTTTTAGTTCGCCATTCGTGCCTGTTATCTGAAGCTGCGAAGCTGCTGACCGGCCAAGTTCTCGCCATGCCCACAGGGTAGCCTGATATGGCTCAAATCCGATAACCCCGGGCAGTCGAAGACCGAAGTGGCTGCCGCCACCGTCGACTACACGACGCCCGTCGGCTCGATCGGTTCGACGTACTTGCACGGCCTGGATGTTGACGAGCGATATGCCTTTGGTGATCGGCTTGAGCGCAAGGGCATGAACGTCTACAGCATTCGTGGGCAGGGCAATGCCGGGATCGAGAATGCCGACTTTGCGTTCGAAGTGGTGCGTCAGGAAAAACGTTCAGGGTCGCAGCGGGCGATGTTCTTCGACGCCGGCTACACCTTCGCCGATACAAAATGGCAACCGACGGTGAGCTATCGATATTCGCGCTATTCCGAAGGTTACGACTTTCTGTTCCAGGGAGGTTTTCGCAAGCGATACCAAGGTGAAGTCGCCGCCAATTACGCAGGTTCAGTGACCTCGAACATGGCGATCAACGACGTGCTCCTCTCAGTCAAGCCGACCGAGACATTGACCCTTAACGCAATGGCCTTCAACTACCACCAGCTCTCCCGTACGCATGAGCAGGACTTCGCTGCACGTGAGGTCGACCTTTTTCTGGATTGGATGGTGACGGATAACGTCACACTCTCGCCTCTGGTCGGCTTCTACAAGCCCGAAAAGTGGCTCGGGGACGGTGGTCTGCAGAGCGGGAGCGCATCAACGAACACTTACTTCCAGTTCATCGTATGGGTGGCTTTCTAAGCCGCCGCTCTTCCCGTAATGACTGAGTCTGTTGCAGGTATTTTGACCAGGGGCCTTCGGGCCCCTCCGGTCCAACCCATGAGGCGTTGACATCTTGCGTCAACGCCCCACCCAGTCACAGCATGCGGCGCAGAACATCGTTACGAGGGTCCCGGTCGAAAAACCGGTGTTTCAAAGCGCCCACGACATGCAACAGGATCAGTCCGAGCAGGGTGTAGGCGAGCACTTTGTGCAGCCATTGGAAGACGACGAACCAATTGTCATTTTTCGGAAGGAGCTCTGGCAGGTTGACCCCAAAAAAGAAAACCCCGTCGCTCATCGTGTAGGTGCTCGACATTGAGTACCCCATCAACGGCACGATCACGACGAGCGCATACATGACACGCTGCGTAAGCCTTGACAGGAACCTTTCATAGCTCGCCAGCGTTTCCAGCGGCTGCGGAAGCACGGGGGTCCGAAAACGCAGGGCGATCTGAGTCAGGACAACCAGAAACACCAACAGTCCAAAGGATTTGTGCCACGGGTAATAGAGCTCGTACTTGCTCGCCACTTCGTCATTCAGACCGGTCATATGCCAGCCTGCCCAGAGGAGGCCTGCGATGAGCACGGCGCGTACCCAGTGCAACATTCGCAGGGACGTCGGATACCGATCGGTTGTTTGTTGATCTATCGGGTTCATCGTAGTCTCTCCATTGATTATCAACGGCATCAGGGATGCACTTTTGAACGGTCACCCTCGCGGCACAGGGGCCGGAGGGTGATACGGTCAGGACAGGGATCGTGCTCAGGAAGGCAGCAGCACGGTGATGACTTTCTCCTCGGTGTAGGCCACCGCGCCGGCAAACCCGCCTTCACGGCCGATACCGCTGGTCTTCACGCCGCCCCAGGGCAGGTTGGCGTCCAGTGGACTCCAGCAGTTGATACCCACGGCACCGGCCTTCACCGCAGCGGCTACGCGGTGCGCTCGCACCAGGTCGGTCGTCCAGACCGTGGCCGCCAGGCCGTAGGAGGAGTCGTTGGCCAGTGCGATAGCTTCCTCTTCGCTGTCGAACGTGATCAGCGTGCCGACGGGCCCGAAGATTTCATCTTGGGCGATCGCCATGGCGTTGTTCGCGTTGGTGAAGATCGTCGGCCGGACAAACCAGCCCCGTTCAGGCGTCGATACACCGCCGGCCAGTAGCGAGGCGCCTTGGTCGATACCCAGTTGGATGTATCGGTTAACGCGATCGAATTGCGCTTTCTTGGCCACCGGTCCCATCTGTACACCGGGCTGGCGAGGGTCGCCCACGTTGACTGCCTGTGCGGCATCGGCCAGCGCTGCGCCGAAGCGATCTGCGATGCTGCGGTGCACCAGGATGCGCGAGCCGGCTGCACAGACCTGGCCCTGGTTGGCGAACAGGCCGAGCGCACACCCGCGCAGCGCGTCTTCGAAAGAGGCATCGTCGAAGACAATCTGGGGGCTCTTGCCGCCCAGTTCCAATGCAACGCGCTTGAACAGCACACCGGCGGTGCGCTGGATTTCGCGTCCGGCCTCGGGGCTGCCGGTGAAGCTGATCTTGGCAACGAGCGGGTGTTCGCACAAGGCGCGACCCACCTCATTGCCGTAGCCGGTGACCACGTTGATCACGCCGTCAGGGAAGCCCGCTTCCTGAGCCAGCACCGCCAGGTGCAGGGCAGACTGGGGCGTTTCTTCCGAAGGTTTGATGACCACGGTGCAGCCTGCCGCCAGCAAAGCGGCGAGCTTCCAGACGGTGATCATCAACGGCGAATTCCAGGGAACGATGGCGCCGACCACACCCACTGGCTCGCGTACCGTGTACGAAAGGGTCTTGGTGCCGAAGTAGCCACCGGTGGGAATGGTGCGTCCCTCAAGCTGGTTGGCCCAGCCGGCGGCGGCATGCAGGTTGGCGATCGCGTTGGGCAAGTCCATCCGGCGCGGTTCGATGGGTGAGCGACCGATGGCGTTGGCATCCATGTCGGCCAGCAATTCGGTGTCGCGTTCAACCAGGTCAGCGAGTTTCGATAGCAATTGACCGCGCTGGGCGCCGTCGAGCTGGCTCCAGGCGCCACCCTCAAGTTGGCGATGCGCGGCCGCCACTGCGCGGTCCACGTCCTCAGTCGTGCCCTGTGCGGAGCTGCCGTACACCTGTTCTGTCACGGGGTTGACGAGGTTTATGCGACGGCCGTCGGAGGCTTCGAAGGACGCGCCTTTGATGAAGTGATTCAAGTGCTCAGTCATTTTGGGGTCCATGAGTGATGTGGAGTGGTCGGGTCACGCCTCGAGGGAGGCCAGGGCGTCGCCGAAGATGTCCAGTGCCTTGAAGAACAGCGAGCGTGAGATCGTCAGCGACGGCATGACTCGCATCACGTTGCTGTAGCGACCGCAGGGAATCATCAGCACGCCGTGGTTCAGCAGGTAGCCCATGAGCTGGCCGATTTTTTCGGGCGCCAGGGGAGCCTTGGTGGCTGGGTCTTCGACCAGTTCGATACCGATCATCAGGCCGCGGCCGCGTATTTCACCAACGAACGGGCTGTTGAAGCCACGGATACGTTCCTGCGCCTCCAACCCCAGGGTGTGCGCGCGGTTGAGCAGATCGAGCTCCGAGTCCTGTAGGATGCTGATATTGGTCAGCGCCACCGCCGCGGACAACGAGTTGGCGGCAAAGGTGTTGGGCATCGATCCGTCAGGAATCGCGGCCGCCAGGTCCGAACGCATGATCAGGCCCGCCATTGGCAGGTCGCTGCCGATGCCTTTGCCGAACGTGAGCATGTCCGGCTTCACGCCCGAGTGCTCGACCGCCCACATCTTGCCGGTGCGCCCTGCGCCGGATTGCACTTCATCGACGATCAGCAGCGTGCCGCTACGGTCACATGCCTTGCGCAACAGCTGCAGGAACTCTGGCGATGGGGGCACGTAGCCGCCTTCGCCCTGCACCGGCTCCACGATAACGGCAGCCACGTCATCGGCGGCGGTGTAGGGGGTGTTCAACAGGTAGTCCACGTACTCGCCGGCGATCTGCTCGGCGCTTTTTTGAGTGGTGTCGAAAGGGAAACGGTAGGCATAAGGGTAGGGGGCGTGAATGACCCCACCCATCTGGGCACCGTAGCCCTTGCGGTAGGCCGTGCCTGTCGTCAGGGATCCCGAGGCGTTCCACACGCCGTGGTAGCCACCATGAAAGGCGATGATCTGGTGCCGCCCGGTGATGCGTTTGGCGAATTTGATGGCTGCTTCAAGCGCATCGCTGCCGCTTTGCGTGAAGAAGGTGATGCAGTCGCCACGCAAGCCGTCGGGCGCGATCTCGGAGAGCTTGGCCGCCAGTTCGGTGCGCCGGGTGCTGTTGACTTCCAGGGCATGCATTAGCACTTCGGACTGTTCACGGATCGCCTGCACCACCTTCGGGTGGCAGCGGCCTACGCTGCTGACGCCCACGCCGGCGGACAGGTCGATGTAGGTGTTGCCATCGGGGTCCTTGAAGGTAGCGCCAAAGGCACGATCCATGGCCACCGGCATGCGTCCGCCGCCGCGCGCCATCGACTCGGTACGCGCCGACAACGCCAGGGCCTCGCTGGTTTTGGGGCCGGGAAGTGTGCTGGAGGTAATCCGAGGGGCATCCGCGAAGTGGAGGGATTCAAGTTTGGCTTCACTCATGACGTTCTCTCTGAATGTCGATTTAAGTGTGCTGATCATCTCCGCGACAAGTCTGTGGCCGGTAGCCCGAATTGGCACATGGATGGACCGCCCTGAGCGCACCTTCCAGTGAATTTAGAATTTCATAAATAATTGTGCATAATTCTCACTATGTGCGAATATCGCATAGGAAGGCGATCTAAAAACAAGAATATTGGCAGAGGCTTTCGACATCATGAAAAATCAGACTATCAGCCATTTCAGAGACGTCCATGTCCATGCGGCTACCGTCCAGGAGTGGAACCAGGACTACAGTCAGCTAACGGCAGGCTCGACTGAGAGTTCGCTGATGCAGTTGTCGACGGCGGGTGTCCACGTCTTTCTCGAGCAGATCAACCAGCGTGTCGTGCAGCACGGCGTGGCTCCCCGAGGCAAGATGTGCTTTGCCGTGCCGATCACCACCCCGGGTTCGATTCGGATGCAGGGACGGGAGGCGGACGATAGCAGCCTGTTCTTTCTTCACGGTGGCGAGGAGTTCATGTTCCATATGCCGATGGGCATGGAGCTGCTGTCGATCACCTTTGAACGTGAATTGTTCGAGCAGGCGTTGGCGCAAACGGCTTCGGCGAAGGAGGTCAGCCTGTTGCTGCGTCAGCCGGTGATCAGGGTTTCCACGCCGCGCTTTGCAGACGCTCGTCGCCGATTGCTGGCGATGTTCTCCCAGGCCCTGGTGTACGAAGAACTCGACAGCACGCGAGATCGGGAGCGGGAGCTGGCGCTGGAACAGGCGATGCTCGGCGAGTTGCTGCAACTCATGACCGACCCGGCTTGCGACAAGCAACAACGCTCCGCAAGCTCCACGCGCAGCTTCATTGTCGAGAAATGCCACCGTCTGGCGACCGCGGAGATGATCGACGTGCCCAGCGTGATCGAGTTGTGCCAGCGACTCCAGGTCAGTCGGCGTACCGTGCAGAACAGCTTTCGCTCGGTTGCCGAGACGACGCCGCTGAATTACTTGCGCTCTGTGAGGCTCAACGGTGTACGCCGGACCTTGATGTCCACACGCGCGTCGCATCTCTCGATCGGCGATGCCGCTGCCCAATGGGGCTTCTTTCACCTCAGCCATTTTGCGGCGGAGTACCAGGAGCTGTTCGCAGAGTTGCCGTCCCATACCCCCCGCGCTGCCATCACCGGTTGCGCTCATGCCTGAACACCCGCCCGCTGAAAGCAGTGTGGGGTGACCGTTGGCTTCACAAGGATGTAGAGAAAGATGAATAGCCTGCGCCGTCTGCTCATGGTCTTCGACCTGTTCCGTCCGGAACAACCGGTCATCGATGTGGACATCATTTGCCGGGAGCTCGGCTACACGTCCGCCACCGCCTATCGTTATCTGCGCGAACTCGGCGACGCGGGCTTTTTGAAGCGATTGCCGCGCGGTTACGCGCTCGGCCCGCGAATCGTCACGCTGGAGCATCTGATGACGAACTACGATCCGCTGTTGGCATGCAGCCGGGACCTGGTCGACAACCTGGTCGTCGACACCGGCCTGGACGCGCTGGTCAGCGAGTGGCATGGCGACTCAGTGGTCAACGTGCTGATCCATCGTGGCTCCGATGCTGGACCGGTCGGTAGCGGCAGGGGGCGGTCGATCGATCTTTTCCACAGCGCGACCTCCCGGGTCGTACTGGCTTATCTGCTACCGCGCCAAATCCGACGTGTTTACGACGCGCACGTGAACCCATCCGAATTGCAGCATCTGGGGCTGGAGTGGAAGCCGTTCATCAAGAGCCTGCTTGCCATCCGCAAACAGGGCTACTGCATCAGCGAAAGCGAGCTGCACCCGGGGCGCAGTGGCGTCGCGGCGCCGATCTTCGACGAAAAGCAGCGCGTCCTCGGGAGCATGACCCTGGTGGGGCGCAGTGAGCGGTTCGGTGCGTTTCAGCAAGGCTATCTGTGCGACCTGGTGACCGGCGCGGCGTCGGAACTGACGGCGCGTCTCGCTTCGCAGTGAGGTCAGAGTGGCGGATGGCGTTGTTCAGGTGATGGCGTAACAGGTTACCGATTTGGGATACCGGGGCGTTTATGGTGAGGCATAGGATCGAATCCAGCGTGCGACAAAAACGACAAGCTATATCGGTGACGGTGAACGGCTTGCTGCACCGATCCTACAGCGACTGCCTCATACAATAAGGTCAAGAACATGAGCGTATCTATCCCGATCAACAGTTCGACGGAGTTGAAGCGTGGTGCCTTGGGTGTTGGTTTCATCATCTTTTTCGTGGTATCGGCGGCGAGCCCGTTAAGTGTCATCGCCGGTGGCTTCCCGATTGGCATCATGCTGGGCAATGGCGCCGGCACGCCGGCGTTGCTGATCCTGGCGTTGCTGGTGCTGCTCGCGTTCTCGGTGGGTTACACCACCATGTCCCGGCACCTGACCAATGCCGGCGGTTTTTATGCGTTCACCTCCCGTGGTTTGGGTGGCCTGGCAGGCGGAGCGGCCGGGGTGTTGGCGATGTTTGCCTATAACATTCTTCAGGTCGGGTTGTATGGCATGTTCGGCGGGGTGGTCAGTGGCACCATGGAAAGCATGTTCGGACTGGTGCTGCCGTGGTGGTCTTACTCACTGATGGCGATGGCGAGCATTGCGATTCTGGGGTATCGCAAGATCGACCTGTCGGCGCGGCTACTGTCGGTGATGGTGATCGCCGAGTACCTGGCGATCCTGATCCTGGATTTTTCCATCCTCAAATCCGGCGGCGACAGCGGCATCAACCTTGATGCGTTTGATCGCAGTCATGTGTTCAGCGGCACACCGTCAATCGGCTTGCTGTTCTGCTTCGCGGCATTTATCGGCTTCGAGGCGACGACTATTTACGGCGAAGAGGCCAAGAACCCGCAGCGTACTATCCCGATTGCCACCTACTGCTCGGTGTTGCTGATCGGTGGTTTCTACGCACTGTCGGTATGGTCGATGGTGGTGGGCGTGGGTGCGGACAAAATCGTGCCGATTCTGCAGGCCTTGCAGGACCCGACGACGTTTATCTACAGCATGTCCGACCACTTTGTCGGCCCCTATCTGACTCAGATTATCCGGGTGCTGTTCATGGTCAGTATCTATGCCGGCCTGCTGGCGTTTCATAACGCCGCGGCCCGTTACTTCTACGCGATTGGGCGTGACGGCCTGTTGCCGCACCGCTTGGGTACTACCCATCGCGTGCACCAGAGTCCTCATATGGGATCGGCGTTGCAGAGCCTTATCTCGGCGGTGGTGGTACTGATTTTCGCCGCCATGGATGCCGATCCGATCCTGCAGCTGTTTGCCTGGCTGTCCAACTTGGCCACGCTGTGCGTGATTTTGTTGATGGCGCTCACTTCCGCAGCGGTAATCTTCTTTTTCCGGCGTCACCCCGAACTCAAGGTGGGGATCTGGCGTGGGCGGATTTTCCCCGGTTTCTCTTGTGTTGCCCTGTTGGCGGTCCTGGTACTCGCGGTGGTGCATTTCGATGTACTAACGGGCGCCAGCCTGGCCTTGTCATACAGTCTCTGCGCCATCATTCCCGCGGCCCTGCTAGGTGGCGTGTTCCTGGCGGCTCGACTTCGCAAGGCGTCGCCGGAGCGGTACCAGGCATTGGGTAGCCACAAGCTTTAAGGCCCCACGCAGAACCGTTCAACCAAATCTGCGCCTTGCTTACCAAGGATGGTCTGCGACCTCGCGCGGCTGCGCCTGACTGCTCAACTTGACCAGCAGCGATGCGATCAACAGCAGGACTGCCGACGCTGCCAGCACGGCAACAAAGCCTGTATCGAACGCCGCACGGGCGAGTGCGCTTAGCATCACGCGGCCTTCGGGTGACAACGTCTCGGCGACGACCAGCGCGTCGTCGAGACTCTCGAATGTCGCGGGGTTTAGGGTCAGCCATGGCGGAATCATCACGCCCGCCGAATACGCATAAATCGCCGACAACAGACTGCCCGCCAGCGTCACACCCACAGCACCGCCCAGTTCAAAGGACACTTCTTCGATGGAGGCGGCCATGCCGGCTTTATCGGCGGGCACGCTGAGCATGATGGTGCTTGACGAAACGGTCAGTGCAGCGCCAATCGTCAAGCCCAATAGGGCAAGGCTGGCGACTTGCAGGTAAACCGCAGCGTTGTACAGCAAGAGATAGCTCAGCATCGCGGCTGACGACAGCAGCAACGTCCAGAACAGCATCCGCCGGTTTCCCAGGCGCGGCAGGTAGTAACCGGCAAGCGGCCCTGCGACGAAGGAACCCAGTGGGAGAGGAAGGATAAACAATGCCGCCTCCAGCGGCGACATGCCGAGCACCAGTTGCAGGCGCTGGCTGAACACCAGTTCCATGCCGATCAACGCAGCGGCCGACACGACTGCTGAAATGACGGCATTTCTGAAGCCCGGTGCAGTGAACAGCGCCAGATCGAGCATCGGCTGTGCGGCACGACGTTGGCGTCGAATGAACAGCGTCAGGAATAGCACACCCAGCACGACCGCCACCAGCATGCTGTCGAAGGAGGGCGCCCGTTTACCGAGTTCCTTGACGGCATATGCCAGGCTGATCAGCCCTATCATGACCTGCAGCGAACCCAGCCAGTCCCATCGTTTTTTGGCAACCCCCGGGTGATTCGGGATCAACACGGCGCCGAGGACCAACGCCACCACCACAATAGGCACGTTGATCAGAAACACCGAGCCCCACCAGAAATGCTCCAGCAGCAGGCCGCCCACCACCGGGCCGAACGCAGCGCCCCCTGAAGCAACCGATGCCCAGATGCCGAATGCCATGGCCTGCTCGCGCGGGTCGGCGAACGTTACCCGGACGATGGCCAGCGTAGCCGGCATCATCATCGCCGCGCCGACAGCCAGAAAGCCGCGGGCACCGATCAATACGCTGGCCGATGGCGAGAAGGCCGCGATCAGCGAGAACAGGCCAAACACGCTCAGTCCGCCGATAAACAGGCGTTTGTGCCCGAGGCGATCACCGAGTGTGCCCATGCCCAACAGCAGACCGGCAGCGATCAATGCATAGATGTTGATGATCCAGAGCTTTTGCGAGGCCGAGGCATCGAGCTCACGGGTCAGTGTCGGCAGTGCGGTGTACAACACCGTCATATCAATGACGATCAGCAGCAATGCGCTGGAAATAATGGCCAGGATCAGCCAGCGTCGCGGGGGAATCATGGGTGGTGCTCGATGAACGATGGTCGAAAGCCGGCAACTGTAACTCAGTCAAGACGTCAGCACCGGCAGGTAGCCTGTCGTGCTCCTTTACACGCGAAAATGGCCTACAAGCTGCTGTTGATGGTTGGCCATTTCATGGAGTGAGTCACTGGCCGTTGAGGCATCGCTCATCCGTTTGGTCAGTGTTTCGCTGATACTGCGAATGTCACTGACCCGATGGCTGATATCTTCCATGACCGTGCTTTGCTCCAGGGCTGCGCTGGCGATCTGCTGATTCATCTGTTCGATCACATCCACGGCCTGGGAAATATTCTCCAACGCCGCACGGGTCTGTTGCACCTGGATCACGCTGTTGCCGGCTTGCTCGCGGCTCAACTGGGTACTGTGAACCACTTCCTGGCTCAACTGCTGCAGCATCTCTATCACCGTGCGGACTTGTTCGACCGAGCTCTGGGTGTTGCTGGCCAGGTGCCTGACTTCATCGGCCACCACCGCGAAGCCGCGCCCCTGTTCGCCCGCTCTGGCCGCTTCGATGGCCGCATTCAACGCCAGCAAGTTGGTCTGTTGCGCGATGGTGCTGATGACGTCCAGCACCTGGCCGATCTGGGTGCTGCTATTGGCGAGGGCATGCACTTGCTTAAGGGTGGTGTCCAGTCGCTGATCGAGGCTTTCGATGCTGCTCTCGGCGATGGAGAACACCGCTTGACCTGATCGGCTCGCGCTTTCGGCGGCTGTCGCTGCGTCGGCGGCACCGTGGGAGTGGCGCGCTACTTCCTGGGCACTGGCACTCATTTCGTGCAGCGCGGTCGCGGCCAGCTCCACTTCGCGGTACTGGCGTTGCATCCCTGCGCTGACTTCCCGGGCAATCCCCGAGGAGGTATTGGCGCTGTTGCGGGTATCCAGGGAGGCGGTTTGAATGTCGCGAATAATCGGCTGCAACTTGTCCAGAAAACGGTTGAACCCATTGGCCAATTGGCCCAATTCGTCGCGCCGCCCGGCGGGCAGGCGTTGGGTGAGGTCACCATCGCCATCGACGATGGCATCAAGCAGACCCGCCACCTTCAGCAGTGGGCGTGTCACCCCGTAGGCGGCCAGCCAGATCAGCAGCATGCCGAGGCAGCTGGCCAGTACCCCCAGGCAAAGGTTGAGCCAGTTGGCCTGGTGGCTTTTGTCGTCCAGTTCGCTTTGCATTTGCCGAGCGGAAGCCTGCACCAGGTCTTGGGGAACCTTGATCTCCAGTTGCCAGAGTGGATTGCCTGGCACGGTTTGCAGAGCCTGGCGTATATCGAGGGTGGACCCGGAGACTTCGCCGCTGCGTCCTGCCACCTGGCCGGTGGGCGACACAATGGCGACTTCGCTGTTGCCCTGATACAGGTCCTGGCCGAGGTCGGCAGCCAGCTTTTGCAGAGTGTCGAGGCCAATGTCCATGCCGACCACGCCGAGGATCTTGCCGTTGGCGATCAGAGGGATAGAAACGCTGCTCATCAGGACTTTCTGGCCTTCCACCTCACTGGTGTAGGGCTCCACCACGCAAGTGCGCCTTTGAGCTTGAGGGCAGGTGTACCAGACGTTTGTCGGTTCGCTGCCGGGTGGCGCAGTGTCGGTGAAGATTTGCGCCTCGGTGAGCACATCCTGGACCAGTTGTCCCGGCTGGCTCTGTGACCAATACAGCGCAAAGCGGCCTTTTTCGTTGCTCGCCAGTGCACGTTGCCCGACGAAATTGGCGTCTGCACTCGCCAACGCGTCAGGCAGAAGTATGACGTACAGACCGAGCACTTTTTCGCGTTTGAGAAGTGTCTGACGGGTCACGCTGATCAGCGCTTCGCGCAATTGCGCAGCCGTGAGGCGTCCATTGAGCGTTTGATCGCGCAGTTGCAGAACCTGTTGCGCGAACCCTTCGCCATACAGCGCCGTTTCGTTGAAAAAGCGTTCGACGTGTTGGCCATGGGCAACGGCCTGGGCTTGCAAACGCTCCACAGCGGCTTGCCCGAGCAGGTGACTGCTCTGCTCCTTCAGCAATTTTGCACTTTGTTGGTTCTGGTACACCGAGGCGCCTACCAGCGCGCCAACGACAGCCAGCAGGCACAGTCCGCTCAGAAGTGTGATCCGCCATTGGATAGTGAGATGAGCTAAACGCATGACTGAGGCTTCCTGCAGAGGGCTTTGGCTGCGATGGGCTGAGGACCAGACTCTCGCTTTTATTATCGGTGCGGGCATCTGGGTATAGAGCGGGTGACGCTAGCATGTGGGAGGGAGCGGCCGAGCAGTTATCCCGAATCGGCAAGGACTGCCGGATTGCCGGTGCCGCATCGACCTGTTTTGGGGCGGCGCCTCGGATGCTACCGATTTGGGATAGCGAGCGGTTCAGGGGCGGGCATAGGATCGAATTCAGCGCGCAACTAAAACAAAACGCTAATCGGTGCCGATGGAATTCGATCGGGCCACCCCAACAGCGACTGCCTCATACAATAAGGTCAACAACATGAGTGTACCTATCTCGATCAACAGCTCCACGGAGCTCAAGCGTGGCGCCCTGGGCGTCGGGTTCATCATCTTCTTCGTGGTGTCGGCGGCGAGCCCTTTAAGTGTGATCGCCGGTGGCTTCCCGATTGGCATCATGCTGGGCAATGGCGCCGGCACACCGGCATTGCTGATCCTGGCGTTGCTGGTGTTGCTGGCGTTCTCGGTGGGTTACACCACCATGTCCCGGCACCTGACCAATGCCGGCGGTTTTTATGCGTTCACCTCCCGTGGTTTGGGTGGCCTGGCAGGCGGGGCGGCCGGGGTGTTGGCGATGTTTGCCTATAACATTCTTCAGGTCGGGTTGTATGGCATGTTCGGTGGGGTCGTCAGTGGCACCATGGAAAGTGTCTTCGGCCTGGTGTTGCCGTGGTGGTCCTACTCGCTGATGGCGATGGCGAGCATTGCGATTCTGGGCTATCGCAAGATCGACCTGTCGGCGCGGGTGCTGTCGGTGGTGGTGATCGCCGAGTACCTGGCGATCCTGATCCTGGATTTTGCCATCCTCAAATCCGGCGGCGACAGCGGCATCAACCTTGATGCATTCGACCGTACCCATGTGCTCGGCGGTACCCCGTCCATCGGCCTGCTGTTTTGCTTCGCGGCATTCATCGGCTTCGAGGCCACCACCATTTACGGTGAAGAAGCCATAAACCCTAAACGTACCATTCCGATTGCCACCTACAGTTCGGTGCTGCTGATCGGAGGGTTCTACGCGCTGTCGGTGTGGTCGATGGTGGTGGGCGTGGGCGCGGACAAAATCGTGCCGATGCTGCAGGCCTTGCAGGACCCGACGACGTTTATCTACGGCATGTCCGACCACTTTGTCGGCCCGTATCTGACTCAGATTATCCGGGTGCTGTTCATGGTCAGTATCTATGCCGGCCTGCTGGCGTTTCATAACGCCGCGGCGCGTTATTTTTACGCGATCGGCCGTGACGGCCTGTTGCACAGTCTGTTGGGCACCACTCACCGCGTGCATCAGAGCCCCCATATGGGCTCGGTGTTGCAGAGCCTGATTGCCGCAGTGGTGGTACTGATTTTCGCTGCATTGGATGCGGACCCGATCCTGCAACTGTTCGCCTGGTTCTCCAACCTCGCCACCCTCTGCGTGATTTTACTGATGGCGCTGACGTCGGTAGCGGTCTGCGTCTACTTTCAGCGTCATCCCGAGCTTAACGTCGGGATTTGGCGCGGGCGCATCCTGCCTGTTTTCTCCTCCCTGACATTAGTGCTCGTGCTGGTATTGGCGGTGGTGCATTTCGACGTGCTGACCGGGGCCAGTCAGCTGCTGTCCTACGGACTCTGCGCCATCATTCCCGTAGCCCTGATCATCGGCGTCATGCTCGCCGCGAGATTGCGAAAGATCGCCCCGCAACGGTTTCTCGCCTTGGGCAGCCACAAGCTTTAAGGCCGCACTCGTTACGGCTCGACTAACCAGACAATACCGGCCTGTCGTTGCTCGGCATGGCCCGTCAGTGTGTGAAAGGAAGGTTTCAAATGCACAACTACAAAATGCTCATCAATGGTGTTCAGGTTGCCGGTGATAAGGGCCAGTTTGACGTGATCAACCCGGCCACCGGTGCTGCATTCGCCCAATGCCCCGCCGGCTCGCTGGCGCAACTCGACCTGGCGGTCGACGCTGCACAGACTGCATTCAAAAGCTGGCGGCACAGCACCCACGCAGACCGTTGCGAGCGCCTGTTAGCGGTCGCGGCGGATATCGAGCGGGAGGCCGAGTCACTGGCCCGGCTGATTGTGCTGGAACAAGGCAAACCGCTGGAACTGGCATTTTCAGAAGTCATGGGTTCCGCCGCCTGGACCCGCTATGCGGCCGGTCAGGAGATTGCCGTGGAGTTGGTGGAAGAAACCCCCACTCAGCGGATCGAGTTGCATCGCAAGCCTTTGGGTGTGGTGGCGTCGATTACACCGTGGAACTGGCCGTTCATGATCGCTGTGTGGCACATCATGCCGGCGCTGCGAGCCGGTAACTGCGTGATCAGCAAACCGTCGAGCCTGACCCCGCTGAGCACCTTGCGCCTGGCGGAGATCATCGGCCGCCATGTGCCTCACGGCGTGATCAATTGCCTGACGGGCGAGCAAGGTTTCGGTAGTGCAATCACTTCGCACTCTGGCATTCAGAAAATTGTGTTCACCGGCTCGACCGCCACCGGACAAAGCGTCATGCGCGGCGCCGCCAACAACCTCAAGCGCCTGACCCTGGAGCTGGGCGGTAACGACGCGGCAATCGTTCTGCCAGGTACGCCGATTGAGGCGGTGGTCGAGGAGATTTTCCAGGCGGCGTTTCTCAACATGGGCCAGACCTGCGCGGCCCTCAAGCGCCTGTATATCCACGAATCGCAGTACCAGGCCTTTGCTGATGCGCTGACCCTAATTGCGGCGCGCCAAGTGGTGGGCGATGGCCTGGAAGCTGGCGTCACCTTTGGCCCGGTGCAAAACCTTGAGCAATTGGAACATGTCGACGCGCTAGTCGCCGACGCACGGGCTCAAGGCGCGCGCGTGCTGTGCGGCGGCGCGCGTCTGGATCGCCCCGGCTTCTTTTATCCACCCACCCTGGTCGCGGACGTGACAGATGGCCAGCGTCTGGTCGACGAGGAACAGTTCGGTCCTGTGTTGCCCTTGATCGCGTACCAGGATGTCGAGGATGTGCTGCGGCGCGCCAATGCCGGTGACTTGGGGCTGGGCGGATCGGTCTGGGGGCCGGATGTCGAGCAGGCCCAGGCACTGGCCAGCCGCCTGGAAAGCGGCGTTGCCTGGGTCAACTGTCACGCGCAGATCCAGCCGAACACGCCGTTTGGCGGCAGCAAGATGTCCGGGTTTGGCGTCGAGTTCGGCCTTGAGGGGCTGCTGGAGTTCACTGGCCAGCAACTGCTGTTTGTCCGCAAACGTGATACCGAATAAGGAGCTTGAGCATGTACGAAAAATACAAGACCGCCGAGAAGAAATTCTGGCACCCCATGAGTTCCAGCGCTCCGGCGCAACGCTCAAAAACGTTGATCATCGCCCGTGGTGACGGCAACTACATCACCGACATCGACGGCCATCGCATGCTCGATGGTGTGGGCGGGCTGTGGAACGTCAACATTGGGCACAACCGCGCGAGCGTCAAGGCTGCAATCGCCGCGCAGCTGGACGAGCTGGCGTATTACCAGACCTTCGACGGCATTGCCCACCCTCGGGTATTTGATCTGGCCGAACGGTTGACCGCCATGTTTGCCCAGGAGCGCATGACACGGGTGCTGTTCAGTTCCGGCGGCTCCGATGCGGTGGAAACCGCGCTGAAAATGGCGCGTCAATACTGGATCGCCAGCGGCGATCCGGGGCGTACGCGTTTCCTGTCGCTGCGTAACGGTTATCACGGTGTGCACATGGGCGGCACATCGGTGGGAGGCAATGGCGTTTACCACTACAACCACGGCCAACTGTTGGCCGGCTGCCATTTGCTCGACACGCCCTGGTTGTATCGCAATCCCTGGGATTGCCGTGATCCCGAAGCGCTGACCGCGCACTGTATTCGTCAGTTGGAGGATCAGATCGCATTGCTGGGTGCGCAGACCATTGCGGCATTGATCGCCGAGCCGGTGCAAGGCGCAGGCGGGGTGATCGTACCGCCAGCCGATTACTGGCCGCGCCTGCGTGAGGTGTGTGATCGCCACGGCATTCTGTTGATCGCCGACGAAGTGGTTACCGGCTTCGGCCGCACAGGTTGCATGCTTGGCAGTCGCGGCTGGGGCGTCGCGCCGGACATCCTGTGCCTGGCCAAAGGCATCACTGCCGGTTATATCCCGCTGGGTGCCACGCTGTTCAACCAACGCATCGTCGATGGGATCGAGAGCGGCCCGGGTTTCAGCAGCGTGATCATGCATGGCTACACCTACAGCGGTCACCCGACTGCGTGTGCGGCCGCCCTGGCGGTACTCGATATCGTCGAAGCCGAGGATCTGCCGGGCAACGCCGCCAGGGTCGGCGCGCAATTGCTGAAGCAACTCGCACCGTTGACCGAGCGTTATGACGTCGTGGGCGAAGTGCGCGGCAAGGGCTTGATGATTGCCTTGGACCTGGTCGCCGACAAAACCACGCGCCAACCGCTCAACCCCGCAGGCGGCCAGCCGTTGCGGATCGCTGACGAAGTGCGGCGTGCGGGCGTGCTGGTGCGTCCGATAGGCAACAAGATCATCCTCTCGCCGCCGTTGACCCTGACGTCCGACGAAGCTGGCCTGATCGTTTCTGCGCTCGAAGCGGCGCTTGCCACCTGCTGCTAGCCCCCGCGAAATCGGTGCCGCGCTGCCGCACCGATTTCTCGCCAATACCTAAGACAGCCTTTTAAAGGCGCACCACAAGGAGCTTGAGCCATGCGCAATCCATCACATCATCCCGTGTTTGGTAGCACGCTTGTGTGCACATTGGTGCTATGCGCCATCAATCAGGCCCAGGCCTATGAGTTGTACAGTGATCAGAGCCGGCACCTCAACGCAGACATGACCGCCGTGTTCGGCCAGTTCAACAGTCGCAAGAACTACGACGGCACGCCCGGGGGATCTACCTGGCGCGAAGGCTTTATCAAATACGGCTTGAGTGGCGACCAGTCCCTGGCAGGCAATGGCACCGCGTATGGGGCGTTCGCCCTGGTCAGCTCCGCCACCTGGGGCGACGGCGACCCAGGCGGCAATTCTCTGGGGACCGAGCGCACAACAAAGATCGAAGACGCCTACCTGGGCTGGCGCTCCGGCGACCTGTTCCCTGCGTTGGGCAAGGACGGGGTCGATATTTCCGGCGGGCGCCAGGTGGTCAAGCTGGGCCGAGGGTTCCTGATCAACGATGACGGTCTGAACCTGGGCAAGGGCCCGGCCGATGGCAAGATGAACCGTGGGGGCGCTTACTACCTGGCTGCACGGCATGCGTTCGATCAAACCGCGCTTTTGCGCCTGGGTGGACAAGATGGCCTGCACGGCAGCCTGGTGTGGCTCAAGTCTGATAACCGCGTCCAGGCCGAAACCGAACTGGCCGCCGGCACGCTGGATTACACCACCCAGCCGGGTACGATCGGGTTGACCTGGGTACACGGCATCGACGTGAGCGATCAATGGGCCAGCGACTTTCAGCGCCAGCGCAAAGGCATGAACGTCTACAGCGTTCGCGGTGAAGGCGATGCGGGCATCAAGAACGTCAGCCTGGCGTTCGAATACGCCTGGCAGGACAAGGACGCCGGGCCGGAGAAAGCCTGGTACGGCGAAGCGGGCTACACCTTCGCCGATACCGCCTGGGCGCCGAAGGTGACCTATCGCTATACCCGCTATTCACAGAAATGGGATCCGCTGTTCACTGGCTTGAGCATGGGCTACGGCACTTGGTTTCAGGGCGAAGTCGCCGGCAACTACGCCGGGCCGTTCAACAGCAATACCAGCATTCAGCACGTCGGACTGAAGGCAACGCCGCTGGAAAACCTGACCTTGGGCGCGCTGTACTTCGATTTCGACACGGTGCGTAAAAGTAATGCGCTGAACCTCAATGCCCGTGAGCTGGATATCTACGCCGAATGGGCAGTCAACCCGCACTTGATCATTACCCCGCTGATTGGCCTCTACAAACCCGATCAGGACTCAACCACTGGTGGCAATCAAGTCGGCGGCAATGGCACCAACGTGTACAGCCAATTGTCGGTGGCTGTTCCGTTCTGACCGCACATCCGCCGCGTCCACGGCAAGGGACCGGCGGCTTATCCATAGGCTAGGGTGCGGTGGTGTTTGACTGATTGCGCATGTTTTCGGCGATGCGCCGAGTGGTATCCATGACCATTTCGATCACTGTTTCCTGGCGCAGCAGCTTGAAACTCTGAGTGCTGCCGACGGCGGACAGGCTGCCAACCACTTCGTCGATGTCCGTCTGGATGATGGGCGCGGCGATGCCGGTCAAGCCCAGGTTGAGTTCATCATGGGTGAGGCAGTAACCGTCCTTGCGAATCTTTTTCGCAGCCTTGGAGAAGCTCGGCCAGTCATAAGGGCATTCCGGGTCGTTGGCCATGTGCTCGTCGAACAAGCGTTGCAAACGGCGACCTTTCTGAAAGGCGATCAACACCTTGGATTGCGCGCCGCGAAAGAACGGCAGTGGTTGCCCGCGCCCGAACGCAAAGAGGTAGGTGTCGGTGGGTTCGGCGATGTAGGTGTTGATGATGCGACCGTCATAAAAAACGCTCGCAAACACGGCCAGGCCGGTTTGCGCGGACAGCTCGTGCATCAACTCGCGCCCGGCAACGAGGATAGGGTCGTACTGACGCATCATCCAGTCCAGTTCGATGACACGCGGCCCCAAGCCATAACTGCCTGCGTCCACGCGGGTCAGCAGGCCGGCGTCGCACAAATCCTTGACGTAGCGGTACACGGTCGCGCGTGACAGGCCCATGCGCTCGGCAATGGTGTCGGGGTCGATCTTCAATGTCTGTGGACCGAACAGGTCCAGGACACTCAGCAATTTGCTCAGGCTGCTCATTTCGTTCCTAAAGACGGGGGGGAGGGCGCGTGCTTCGTTCCGGCGCAGACCAGAACATCCCGCAGGAGCGCCAAACGCTGGCGCAACACTACCTCAGTGAGAGAAAAACGCAATCTCGGCAGCCTTTCTAGTGCAAATAAAATCACATAAATCTCATAAAGCGAGACAATCATTAAATTAATGCTTGTTGCGCGAGTGTTTGTGTGTGATAAATCTCATCACTGCAAATGCTCAAGCAAGAGGGCTGAAAATGAATGGTGCGCAACTGATAGTGAATGCGGCAGCGGCAAGCGGTATCGAATACTGCTTCGCCAACCCCGGAACCACCGAAATTCCATTGGTGGCGGCCATGGCCAGCGCACCTGCACTGAAGCCGGTGTTGTCGTTGTTCGAAGGGGTGTGCACGGGGGCGGCGGATGGGTATGGCCGGATTGCCGGCAAGCCGGCGATGACCCTGACGCACCTGGGCCCCGGGTTTGCCAATGGCATCGCCAACCTGCACAACGCGCGTCGTGCCAATACCCCCATCGTCAACGTGATCGGCGATCACGCGTCATGGCATGTCAACTACGATCCGCCGCTGGCCAGTGACATCCAGGCCTTGGCCGGGACTGTCTCCGGTTGGGTGCGCACCTCGCGCACGGCGTCGGGTATCGGCGAAGATTTGCAGGAAGCGGTGCGGGCGGCCTGGCAGGCCAAAGGGCAGATCGCCAGCCTGATTTTGCCCATGGACCTGCAAGCCAGCGCGGTGACGCACAACGGTGTGTTCGCCCCGATGCGGGCGCCGGTTCGCCGGTTTGCCGGTGACCGGGTCGAGACGGTGGCGCAGGCCCTGCGTGACGGGCAGCGCCTGGTGTTTATTGTCGGGGATGAGGGGTTGTCGGTTGCGGGTCTGGAAGCAGCGGGGCGCCTGGCCCAACTGCCTGGCGTGCGCATGTTTGCCGAGACCTTTCCCCGGCTCAGCTACCGTGGCGGTGGTTTGCCGGATCTGGATCGCCTGCCGTATTTCCCGGAAGTGGCCATTGAAATCCTCGAGCAGTACGACCAGGTCGTGTGTGCCGGGGTGCCGGAGCCCATCAGTTATTTCGGCTACGAAGGCATCCCGTCGCGCCTCGCCGAGCGTGAGCGTCTGCTGACGTTGGCCGATGTCGGTGACGATGTAGCCGGCGCGCTGACGGCGCTGGCCGATGCCCTCAATGCACCGGCTTACGTGCCGACACCGATGGGCATCGAACTGCCGCCGGGTCATGCCGAGCTCACACCTCAGTCCATCGGCCAGGTGTTGGCCGCATCGCTGCCGGACGACAGCATTGTCTCCGTGGAAGGCGGCACCTGCGGCTATCCATTTTTCACCGCTTCCGCTGGCGCCGCGCGGCACCGAGTGTTGACCAATACCGGTGGCGCGATCGGCCAGGGCATTCCGGTGGGGTTCGGCGCCGCCTTGGCGGAGCGGGGCAATCGCGTGTTCTGCCTGCAATCCGACGGCAGTGCCCAGTACACCATTCAAACCCTGTGGAGTATCGCCCGCGAGCAGTTACCGGTCGTAATCCTGATTGCCGCCAACCATCGCTACGCCATTTTGCAGAACGAACTGCGCCGCTTCGGCGTGACCGAAATGGGCCCGGAAGCGCTGCGCCTGACGGTGCTCGATAGCCCGCGGATTGACTGGAAGGCGCTGGCCAAGGGCTACGGCGTGCCGGCCTGCACGGTGCAAACCAATGCCGAACTGCAACGGGCGCTGGCCAATGCCAATGCCGACGGTGGTCCTTGCCTGATCGAAATGGCGCTGTGAAGGAGTCGATGATGAAACAGTTCGAAGTACTACCTGCTGTGCAACATTTTCTGTCCCAGCCTGGCCGCCTGTTTATCGGTGGCAGTTGGCAGGACGCCGCCGCTGGCCGGCGGTTTGCCGTGGAAAACCCGGCGACTGAAGAAACCCTGACGGAAGTGGCCCAAGGCGACGCGCGTGACGTAGATGCGGCCGTTGCGGCAGCCCGCACAGCGTTCACCGGCGCCTGGGCGCTGCAGTCGCCCGCCCAGCGAGGTCTGCTGCTGTTTCGACTGGCGGACCTGCTGGATCAGCACCGCGAGGAGCTGGCGCAGTTGATCACGCTGGAGAACGGCAAACCCATCTCAGCCGCTCGAGGCGAAGCGGCCAGCGCGGCGACCATCATTCGCTACTTCGCCGGCTGGCCGACCAAGATCGAAGGCAGCACGCTGCCCGTATCGCCGGCCAGCGGTGCGCCCATGCTCAACTACACCTTGCGTGAGCCGGTGGGCGTGTGCGCGCTGATCGTGCCGTGGAACTTCCCGTTGAACATGTGCGTGTGGAAGCTTGGCCCAGCGCTGGCGACAGGCTGTGTCGCGGTGCTCAAGCCTGCCGAGCAAACGCCGCTGGTCGCGATTCGACTGGTGCAGTTGATCGAGGCCGCCGGGTTTCCAGCGGGGGTGGTCAACCTGATCACCGGTCTTGGCGCGGAAACGGGCGGACCGCTGGCGCAGCATCCCGACGTGGACAAGATCGCCTTCACCGGCTCGACCCATGTCGGCCGGCTGATCGCTCAGGCGGCCACCAGCAACATGAAAAAGGTCTCGCTGGAGCTGGGCGGCAAGTCGCCGAACATCATCTTGCCGGACGCCGATATCGTGCGCGCCGCCAAAGGCGCGGCCGATGGCATCTTCTACAACCAGGGCCAGGTGTGCACGGCTGCCTCGCGGTTATACGTGCATGCCAGCGTGCTTGATCAGGTGTTGGAAGAACTTGAGCGGCATGCCACCGCACACGTGCTCGGTAATGGTTTGGACCCGGCCACCAGCATGGGCCCACTCGTGTCGGGCCGCCAATTGAGCACGGTCAAAGGCTACCTGCAACGAGGCCAGGAGGAGGGCGCCGAACTGATCTGCGGTGGCGGCCGTCCCGACCACCTGGAACGCGGCCACTTCATTGCGCCCAGCGTGTTCCTTGATCGCGCTGAGCGTGCCTGTGTCGCCCGCGAAGAGATCTTCGGTCCGGTGCTGACCGTCATGAGCTGGACCGAAATCGACGACCTGGTGCTGCGCGCCAACGATTCGCCCTATGGCCTCGCGGCGGGTCTTTGGACCCGCGACCTGCGCTCGGCGCATCGCGTGGCGGCGCAGCTCAAGGCGGGCTCGGTCTGGATCAACTGCTGGAATGTGGTCGACGCGGCTTCGCCGTTCGGCGGGTACAAGCAATCCGGCTGGGGCCGGGAAATGGGTAAAAACGTGATCGATGCCTACACCGAGACCAAGAGCGTCTTCGTCGATCTGGCCTGATTCGAATAATCAAAAGAGGAAATGCTATGGATCTGGAATTGAAAGGCCGCGTGGCCATCGTCACCGGCGGCGGTATGGGTATCGGCAAGGAAGTCGCACGTTTTCTGTCCGAAGAGGGCTGCAAGGTGGTGATCTGCGCACGCCGCATGGAGTTTCTCCAACAGGCTGCCGAAGAGATCACGGCTCAGACTGGCAACGAAGTATTGCCGCTGTACTGTGACACCAATCAGATGTCGGCCGTGTCTGACATGGTCGAAGCTGCGCACAAACACTTCGGCCGCATCGACATCCTGGTCAACGGTGCAGCAGCGCCGTCCGGAGTGGTGCGCAATGACATCGAACATGCCGGCGACGATGAGTTGCTGTCGGATCTCAACACCAAGGTGATCGGCTACTTCCGTTGCGCCAAGGCTGTGACTCCGCACATGAAGGCCGGCGGTTTCGGTCGCATCATCAACATCGGCGGCCTCACCGGGCGCAGCAGCAAAGTCCTCTCGGGGATGCGCAACCTGGCGATCGCCCACATGACCAAAACCCTCTCCGACCAGTTGGGCCCTTCGGGCATCACGGTCAACCTGATCCACCCTGGCGTGGTGGACACCCCGCACATCCAGGAGCTGTACGAGCGCGAAGCGATCAAGCAAGGCAAGACTGCGGAACAGGTTGAGCAGGCCTACATCGACGCGACGCCGATTCGCCGCACCCTGGCACCGATGGAAATGGGCTGGCTGATTGGTTTCCTGGCGTCGCCCAAGGCGAGTGCAGTGACCGGCGAATCCATCGGCATTGACGGTGGACTGACCCGTGGCATCTTCATCTGAGGAGCAACAGCGATGAGTAACGGCACTCTTTTAGTTGCCACCGTAGGTCAAGCGGTAATCCGTAGCGCCGACGATGGCCGTACCTGGCATCGCCTGGGCCTGGGGCAGGACCTGGAGTTCGACGCGATCACCCGATCCTTGAGTGTGCACCCCGACGAGCCTGAGGTGATCTACGCCGGTACGGACGTAGGTTTGTGTGTCAGCCGCGACACTGGCGGCCATTGGCAGCGGGTCGATTCGCCGTTCAACGGTCAGACGGTCTGGAAAGTCGCCGTCGATCCGCAGGACGCGCAACGGATTTTCGTCGGCACTGGCGCACCTTCGCGCGCCGTACTGTGGCGGACCCTGGACGGTGGTCTCAGTTGGGATCCTGCGCCGGTGGAGATTCCGGAGTTCTGCGACGGGGTCAGCCGCCCACGGCTGCTGGCTTTCGCCTATGACCCGACCGACCGCAACCAGCTATGGTTCGGCCTTGAAGAGGGTGGGTTATTCCACTCCCGCGACGGTGGCGACAGCTGGACGCGCGTCGATGATCGGCTGCTGTGGGACTACAACTCGGATGTCCACAATATTCTGGTACTGCCCAATCACGGCCAGAAAGTCATCGTGGTGGTCTGCGTCAACGCCGTCTACCGCAGCCTGGATGAAGGGCTGACCTGGACCGGCATTATCGGTCGAGAAGTGTTCGGCCTGTATTACATGCGCGCCATGAACGCGCCGTTGGGCACGCAAAGCGACCTGTACCTGAGTATTTCCGATGGCACGCCCGGTACCACCAGCAAGATCCTGGTGTCCCGTGATGCTGCGCTCAGCTGGGAAGTGCTGCCCCTGTCGCAACAACCCAATTCCTGCGTCTGGGCCATTGCCTTCAACCCGAAAAATCCGCGACAGATCGTTGCGGGAACCAAGTATGGGCATTTGTTCACCTCCGAGAATGGCGGTGATGGCTGGCAGAAACAGTGGCGCGAATTCAGTGAGATCGCTGACGTGCTCTGGACCCCCGCAGTGGCGCAGATCAAGGCAGGGCATCAATCCGTGGTCAAAAAAAGCTGAGGTATCACGCGATGAAAGTCGAAATCCTTCGTACTCACTTATCGCTCTCGGTAAGTGATCCTGATGTGTCGGCACGTTGGTACGGCGACATCCTGGGCATGCATGAAAGTGCCCGAGGCGAAAGCTGGGTCATGATGGCGTTTGGTACCAAACATCACGACATCGCCTTGCTTCGTGCAGAGCCCGGCGCCCATCAGGGCGGGTTGGGGTTGCAACACTATGGATTGGAAATCGCCGGGGACATGACCACCTTGCGCCAGCTCTACGGCATGTTGCTGGGCAAGGGCGTCGAGGTGGTGAAGATCACCGATCACGAAATCGGCAATGGTGTGTATTTCAACGATCCTGACGGCAATCGCATGGAATTTTTCCTTGAGACCGAACACGACGATGCGCTCGGTAAGGCCCGGTTCAAGGCCGCTGGCGCGCCAAGCCGACATTTCAATCTGGATCCACTGGATCCACTAGACCCGCTTTGAGGCAATCCTGATGAAAACCGCAAATTTTGCTTCGTATCACATCCGCAAGTGGTACAGCTTTGTCGAAGAAACCCTGGCCAACGAAAGCGGCCAGCTGGCCGATGGTGAGCCGCTGTTCAAATATGCGATCGCCGCCGTGATCGCCAACCCCTATGCCGGTCGCTACAGCGAGTCGCTGACAGAGCTGGTAGAACCGTCGCCGCTGCTGGGCGAAGAGTTCGGTCGTCGCATTCAGGCGCTGGCCGGCTCGCGGGATATTGTCAGCTACGGTAAAGCTTGCATGGTGGGCAGCCAGGGCGAATACGAACACGGCAATGCGTTCCTGACCAACCCGGCTGCCGATCCGGTGCGCCTGGCGCTGGGCGGGGGCAAATCCTGGGTGCCGTCTACCGGCAAACGGAGCGGCCCGGGTTCAACCATTGATGTGCCGTTGGCCCACAAGGACGCACTGTATGTACGCTCCCATTACGACAGCATGTCCCTGATGTTTGGCGACGGCCCTGCGCCGGATGAAGTGATCGTGATCTGGGCCTTCGCTACACGCGGGCGCTTGCATGCGCGGTTGGGCGGTCTGCAGGCGGCGGACGTCAAAGGTATTGATGGGCTGCACTGACTTCAGGCGCATGGCTTTAGCGGCGTCGGATTAAAAACACAACAAGAAAGCGGTGAATAGCGATGAAGCAGGAGAAGACCCAAGTTGTCATTGTCGGCGGCGGCCCTAACGGGATCACTGCCGCGCACTATATGGGGATGTACGGTATCGACTGCGTCGTCCTTGAACTTGCCGACGGCGTACTGCCTTACCCGCGCGCAGTGGGCATGGATGATGAAGCACTGCGCGTGTTGCAGGGGATCGGCATTGCCGAACTCGCTGTGCGCGACATGATCTGCGATGTACCGCTGCGCTATTACAATGCTCGCGGTGTGTGTTTCGCCGAGGTCAAGCCGAGTACCGCCCATTACGGCTGGCCAATGCGCAATATTTTCATGCAGCAGTTGCTGGAAGGCACGTTGCGCGAAACCCTGGAGCAGCGTACCAGCGTTGTGTTGCGCCAAGGCCATGAAATGCTCGAACTCGAGCAGGACGGGCAGGGCGTGACATTGCAGGTGCGCGATGCTCAGAGCGAGATTTATCAACTGCGGGCTGACTATGTAATCGGCGCCGATGGCGGACGCTCTACTGTGCGTAAAAAGCTCGGTATCGAGCTGTCGGGGCTGACGCATGCGCGCAAATGGGTGGTGGTCGATACGGCCAATGACACCCTCGATGCACCCTACACCGCACTGCATGCCGACCCGGAACGGCCCTTCGTGTGCATCTATCTGCCGTACCAGCAACGCCGCTGGGAGTTCATGCTCCTGGAGGGCGAAGATGAGGCGAAGATGTGTGACGAGAGCACCATTCGCGACTTGATCCGTGGGCATATCGGCAACGCGGTCGATCAGTTGAACATCATCCGCATCCGAGCCTATACCCACCACTCCCGGGTCGCGGTGCGGTTTGTCGAAGGGCGTGTGGCGCTGGTGGGCGATGCCGCGCATATTTCTCCACCCTGGGCCGGGCAGGGCCTCAATTCCGGGCTGCGGGACGTGGCCAACGTGGCCTGGAAGCTGGCGGCGATCATCCAGGGCCGTGCCTCGCACTCGATCCTCGCCAGCTACGATCAGGAGCGCCGTGGGCATGCCACCGAGCTGGTGGCCCTGGCCGACAACATGGGTGCGGTACTGGGAATGACCAACCCGCTGATGGCCGGCGTGCGCGACTGGTTGTTCCAGGCGGTGAACAGTGTCGATAACCTGCGCTCGCACCTGCTGGAGTTCAAATTCAAACCCAAGGCCACCATCACCAAGGGCTTGGTCTATCACGAGCGTGCCGAGTTGCGCGACGACGATCTGGTCGGCCAGCTGTTTGTTCAGCCGTACATCGAAGACGCCCAGGGCCAGCGTTGTCGCCTGGATGAGGTGCTTGGCAATTCCTATGCGGTGCTGGGTTATCGGGTGAACCCGAGCGAGCAACTCAGCGAGGAAATGGCCACTTATTGGGCGCGCTGGGACACTCGTTTTATTCAGGTCAATCGTTCGCGCAGTGGCATCGGACGTGGCCAGCCGTTGACGGCCTGGGACGCCATCAGCGTGGAGGACGTGGATAATCGCCTGGGTGAATGGTTCTCCAAGGTGCGTGACTGCATCGTAGTGGTGCGTCCGGACCGGTTTGTCGCCGCCATTACCACACCAGAGAGGCTTGAAGGTGTGCTGCGCAAACTGGCGGAGCAACTGTCATGAACAACGGCAATGCGCTACTGAACCGGCTACATCAGGCGACGCGCACGGTGCAAGCCATTGCGCCACTGGCCCCCGAGGCGATAGATCGGCTTGCGGGTTATGCGCTGCAGCGCGAAGCACTGGACCACCGCCAGGCCGCAGGCGAACGACTGAGCGGGTGGAAGATCGCCTTCGCCGGCAGCGCCGCGCAAAAACGCTTGGGCCTTGACGAACCGGTGTATGGCGGCCTGATGGATACCATGATCGTCGAGCCGGGTACGGCGGTGGCGTTCTCGCGGTTGATCCAGCCCAAGCTGGAGATCGAATTGGCGTTTGTGCTGGGGCGTGCCCTGGCGCCGGGGGACTACCGCGACGAGGATATTCTGGCAGCCATCGGCGACGTGGCACCCGCGTTCGAGATCGCCGACTGCCGTTGGCAGGGCTGGGATTTCGGAGTGGGCGCCTTTCTTGCCGACAACGCGGCGGCGGGGCTTTATTATCTCGGATCGCGTATCCCTTTCGATCCTGTACACCACGTCAGCGTAGCGTATCGCCTGGAGTGCGACGGCGCGCGCTGCGGTAGTGGTGATACACGCGATCGGGAGGACAGCCCGCTGGCCAATCTGTGCTGGCTGATTCGGCGTCTGTTGGCCGACGGTCAACGTGTGGAGGCTGGGCAAGTCGTGCTGTCCGGGGCGTTGTTGCCGCCGATGAATATCCAGCCCGCCACGTACAGCCTGCACATGCTTGGCATGGAACTGGCTTTGGTTTTCACGGCGGACGCCGCCCCTGTGTGAACGATAGCTGCCGTCACGGATGACTGAGTCCCTTTCAGGCCGAAAAAAAACGGGGCCACTGAGGAACGACGACCATGCTTGCTGAAGTTCGAACCTTCAATGACCCTCAACAACACGCTGGCTCCATTCAGGGCTGGCGGCAAGTGTATGACCAACTCGGCCGAGGCTGCCTGACCAGTGAGCTGCGGCAGTTGTCCTCTGACCGCTTTCAAATCTTCCAGGAAGTGCTGGACAAACGTGTGGTGCAGCGCGGCTATGCGCCGAAAGGTCGGCTTTGCGCGGCCATGTCGTTAGGCTGCGCACCGGTGGTGCAGGGGCAACAGGTGGGCACTCACAGCGTGGTGCTGTTGCGTGACGGCGAGGAGTTTGTGTTGCACGCCCCTGAAGGCATGCACTTCTTCGCGCTCAACGTCGACACGGTACGCTTCGCCAAACTGGCGGCCTTCGAATTGTCTGGCGATCAGCTCAAGCGCCTGAAGACCACGTCCCAACTCATCGCGGATGACGCGTTACTGTTGCGAATACGTCAGCGTATTCAGCCCCTGTTTCGCCACCTTTTGGAACAGACGGACGCTATCAACTTGACCGCCGAGAAAATGCTGGAGGAAGAACTGCTCAGCGCGTTCCTCGATTTGTTCAGCCACGCCACCGATGAGGTACGTTGTCGCCGCGGTAATTTCGCCGTGAGTGCTTACCTGGTGAAGCGTTGCCAGGAGTTGATCGATGCCAGTGGTGATACACCCCTGAGCATTCTCGACCTGTGCGAACACCTGCGGGTGAGTCGCCGGACCCTGCAAAACAGTTTTCAGGCGGTGACCGGGATGCGTCCGGTTGAATACCTGCGCAATCTGCGTCTCAACGCGGTGCGCCGACGCTTGATCACAACCTCTGCCTGCTCCCACAACATCGGTGAGATCGCGGTGGCGATGGGCTTTTTCCATCTGAGCCACTTCGCCGCGCATTACCGGCAATTGTTTGGCGAGTCACCGTCCGAAACGCTCAGGGCAATGCGCTAAAGACCCCATGTGCGGCTGACGCTTTCCTCCCACCCGATTTCCTTTTCCAGGCTGATATTCAAGCGCTCGTGAATTGTTGGTTTCGCTGCGCGAAGCTGGCAACTCGGCTCGCTGGATATGCCTTGCCGTATTCGAAACACAGGGAATTACCCAGGGGTGATGAAGGCGCGCGTTTGTTTTTGAAAGGGAGGGTCAGGCGTAGTTGATCCGGTCGGTGTAGGCGTTCTGGGTCATTTTGCGTTGATAGTCGCAAGGCGTTGTACTGACCAGTTTCTTGAAGTCGCGCAGGAAGTGCGATTGATCGGAAAAGCCCAGGTCGAGGGCCAGCTCCGAAAACGATACATCGTGTTGGGTATTGAGGGTGTCCAGAGCTGCCTGGCAGCGGATGATTCGGCAAAAGGTCTTGGGTGACATGCCGGTGTCCTGGCTGAACTGTCGGTGCAGCGTGCGACTGGTGTACCCGCTGAGTTCTTCCAGTTGCTGAATACGAATATCACCGCGGTGGCGCATTGCCTGCTGAATGACCATGGCCGTGAGTGCTGACGTTCTACCCATCAGGCGGGGGGCGAGGTAGTCGTTGAACAGCCGCATCTGATCGCCCAGCAGCGGTGCTTGAACGATATTTTCGAAGATGCGCTGGGCGAACCCCGAGACCTCCAGCAGGTCGAGTTCCCGTTCGGTCAATTCTTCGGCCAGCACATTGATAAATCCGGGAATGACGCCCGGTGAAAAGCGCACGCCGAAGTAGTGATGGTTCTGGTGTAACTCGACCGCTTGGGCAGCCAGCGGCGTGCCACAGATCCGGGCGGTAGGGCGTGTTGCATCACAGTCGAAAACAATATCCACGCAACCGTCCGGCACGGCCAGCAGGTTGGCTGATTGAGCCACATCGAAGGCATAGAAATGCGAGATCGCCGGGTGTTCGGAGGGCATGACCGAATACCGTGAAGAGTTGAGCACGAACCAGGGCTGTTCGTTCGCAGTGTGGTGCCTGGGAGGCGGCGCGCACTGTTTGATCATGGTTGCACCTTCGATGAGCAGCGATACGGAAGTTTTAACGCATTAATCACGCCAACTATTGCGCGCCGGCCAATCGGGCATGTCCGAAATTTACAATACCGCCGAAAAACGCGCCCTGATACTCGAGGTCGACAGCGTGGAGCTGCGCCTACCGCAGCGATATCACCTTCAGCCCGAGAACAACTATGTCTACAAATACAAAAATCGACTTCATCTACCTCTCCGAGCAGGACATGATCCGCGCGGGCGTGACTGACATGCTGGCGTGCGTTAACACCATGGAGGAGATGTTCGGCCTGCTCTATGCCGGTGACTATCGCATGGCCGGTCCGAACAATGACTCCCACGGCGCGATGGTGATCTTCCCGCAGGATTCACCCTTCCCGAACATGCCCAAGCCCACGGCTGACCGACGCATGATGGCCATGCCTGCCTACCTGGGCGGCAGCTTTTGCACCGCAGGCGTGAAATGGTACGGCTCCAATATCGCCAACCGCGAAAAAGGCCTGCCGCGCTCGATTCTGATGTTTACCTTGAACGACCCCGACACAGGCGCACCGCTGGCCCATATGTCGGCCAACCTGCTGTCCGCGTACCGCACCGGTGCGATTCCCGGCGTGGGCGCGCGCCATTTGGCACGCAAGGACTCGAAAGTCGTCGGCCTGCTCGGCCCGGGTGTGATGGGCAAGACCACGCTGGCGGCATTCATCGCGGTATGCCCGCATATCGACACACTGAAGATCAAAGGTCGTGGCCAGAAGAGCCTCGATAACTTTATCGCCTGGGTCAAGGAAACCTATCCGCAGATAACCACGATCGAAGTGGTCGACACCCTTGAAGCGGTGGTCCGCGACTCCGACCTTGTTACTTATTGTAGCTCCGGTGAGGTGGGCGATCCCACGACCTACCCAATTGTGAAGCGCGAATGGGTCAAGCCAGGTGCCTTCCTGGCGATGCCTGCCTCCTGCTCCCTTGACGACGGGATGGAACAGCGCGACGTACGCAAGGTGCTGGACAACACCGGTCTCTACCAAGCCTGGTTTGAAGAACTGCCCAAGCCTGCGCATCACTGCGTGCCGGTGATTGGCGTGCGCTTCATGGACATGATTGCCGAAGGCAAGATGCAGCTCGATGAAGTTGAGGACATCGGCAAGATCATTGCCGGCGCCGCGCCAGGCCGTAGGGACGATGAAGAAATCATCATCATGTCGGTGGGGGGCATGCCCGTGGAAGACGTGGCCTGGGGCACGGTGGTGTACCGCAACGCCATCGAAAAAGGCATCGGCGTCACCTTGAACCTGTGGGAAACCCCGGTTCTGCGTTAAGCCATCCATCACTTATTTTGAAGAGGCATTCCACATGACAAAAATCATCAAGCTCAAGACCGGTTCCCCGTTTGAAGATCAGGCCAGCTATTCGCGCCTGGTTGTCGTGGACGACTGGATCTATGTGTCCAACACCGCAGGCCGCAACCCGCAGACCAAGCTGATTCCGGAAGATATCCTCGAGCAGACGCATCAGGTGTTTGCCAACATCGAGGCGGCCCTGGCGGCGGTCGATGCGAGCCTGGCGGACGTGGTGTGTTCGCGGGTGTTCATCCAGGACCCCAAGGACGTCCCGGCCGTGATGGCCCTGATCGGCGAAAAGTTTCGCGGCGTTGACCCGGCCAGCACCGTCACCTGTCCGCCCTTGGGGTCGACGGTCTACAAGGTTGAGCTGGAAGTGACGGCGTATCGCAATGCGTCGAAGGCGCAAGTTGAAGTCATTCGACTGTCGCAGTAACTGTCACGCGGCCACGCGTAGGCGTGGCTTACTTCATTCGCTTACCGAGTCTTGATCATGGCACCCACAATAGCGCCCGTGAAAACGTCTACCGTGTTTCCCTCCGCAACCTCTGTCGTCATCATTGGCGGCGGGATTATCGGCCTGACTGCTGCGTTGACATTGGCCGAACGCAATATCTCGGTGGTGGTGCTGGAAAAAGGCCATATCGCCGGTGAGCAGTCGTCACGCAACCTGGGCTGGGTACGCAAGACCAGCCGCCATGCGGCCGATATCCCCCTGGCCCTCGCCGCGGACCGCTTGTGGGCGAAGATGCCTGAGCGGGTAGGGGCGGATGTCGGGTATCGCCAGGAGGGCATCATGTTCGTGGGCCGAACCCCATCGCAGATGGCGATGCATGAGGGATGGCTAAAGTCGGTGGAGCATTTGTCACTGGATTCACGGCTGCTCAGCAAACGCGAAATTGGCGCGCTGGTGCCAGGCGGCGTGGGTGACTGGGCCGGCGGCATCTTTACGCCATCCGATGCGCGTGCCGAACCGACGCTGGCAAGCAGCGCTATCGCCACGGCAGCCCTGGACATGGGGGTGGTGATTATCGAGCAGTGCGCGGTGCGGACGCTGCAGATGTCCGCCGGTGTGGTCAGTGGCGTGGTCACGGAGAGAGGTGAGATTCGCTGTGATCATGTGCTGCTAGCAGGGGGGATGTGGTCACGGCGCTTTCTGGGCAACCTCGGTGTGTCGTTGCCGACCTTGCCCTTGACTTGCTCGGTGCTGCGTACCCATCCAATGGAGGGGCCGACGGACATTGCTGTCGGCGCACCTGACTTTTCGTTTCGCAAGCATAGGGACGGCGGCTTCATCATTACCCAGCGCGGCAAACTGGATGCCTTCCTGACACTCGATCACTTGTTGCTCGCCAAGCAATATATGCCGCAGTTCCGTGCGCAACGTAGCGTTCTGAACGTGTCGTTGGGCAAACCTTTTTTCAATGACCTGGCGCTTGCCCGGCGTTGGAAATCCGACAGCGTCAGCCCGTTCGAGCGCGTCAGGGTTCAGGACCCGGCCGCCAACCCGCGGCTCAATAACGACGCGATGAACAACCTCATGGCGGCCTGGCCGGTGTTTGAACAGGCGCGGATCGCCCAGGCCTGGGCAGGCACTATCGACGTCACGCCGGATTCGAATCCGGTCATAGGGCCGGTCGCGCAGATACCGGGGCTGACCGTGGCCACCGGATTCTCGGGGCACGGTTTCGGCACCTCGCCGGCTGCAGGCCACCTCGCGGCGGATCTCGTCAGCGGCCATGCGCCGATCATTGATCCAAGCCCTTATCGGTTCGATCGTTTCTAGGTCGACTGGCGCCATGCACTAAGGAAAAACCGATGTCATCTGAAAGCTGTTTCTTCACCAACCGCTCAGGCTTGCGCCTGCACTTTTTGCGCTGGGGTGAATCGACCGGCGTGCCCCTGGTGCTATTGCATGGCTTGCGGGCCTATGCACAAACCTGGGAATCGCTGGTGCAATCTCTGGGTGCGGACTACTGCATCTATGCCCTGGACCAGCGCGGTCGAGGACTGAGTGACTGGGCCTCGCCCGGCAGCTACCACACGCAGTCGTATGTCGAGGACCTCGAGGACTTTGCCACCCATGTTGGCTTGTCGCGTTTTGTATTGCTGGGGCACTCATTAGGGGGCGCCAACGCCCTTGAATATGCGCGGCAAAATCCGCGACGGTTGATTGGCTTGATGATTGAGGACATCGGTCCCGGCTCTTCAAGCCAGGGCGATGGTGCCGCGCGCATTCGCCGCGAGATGAGCCAGACGCCCTTGCAGTTCGATAGCTGGGAGGCGGCCCGCGCATTCTGGCAGGCTTCGCGCCCGGGCTTGTCGGAACAGGGCCTGGCGTCAAGGCTCGCTCATTCGATGAAAGAGAGCGAGGGCGTGATCACCTGGCGCCATGATCAACAGGGTATTGCCGAGGCACGCCTGAGTATCGAGCCGACAGACCTGTGGCCGGCGGTGCGCGCGCTGAATTGCCCGACCCTGTTCATTCGCGGCGGCCGCTCGGACTTTCTGCCGCCCTCGACGCTGCAGGCGATGAGCGCCAGCAACCCGCACGTGCGGACGGTGGAGGTCGCAGGTGCCAGTCACTATGTACACGATGATCAAGGCGAGGTGTTCAACGCACTGGTCGCAGGCTTTCTCAAAAGCCTTGAGCTCCCGGGCCAATGAAACCCACGACACGTCTGATCGCACTGCTGGCATCGCTGACGGCCTTTGTGCCGTTTTCCATCGATACCTACCTGCCCAGCCTGCCGCAGATCGCCAATGACCTGTCGAGCAGCACAGCCCAGGTGCAACACACGATCAGTGCCTTTCTCGCTGGGTTGTGCCTGGGCATGCTGTTCTATGGGCCACTGTCGGACGGCTATGGGCGTCGCCCACTGTTGCTGGGCAGTCTCGTGCTCTATGGCCTGGCAACCCTTGGCTGCCTGTTTGCCGGCAGCATCGAACAACTGACTGCATGGCGATTTCTCCAGGCCCTTGGCGGGGCCGGCGCACTGGTCCTGGCGAGGGCCGTCGCCAGAGACCTGTTCGGTCTGGCACAAGCGGCCAAGGTGCTGTCCTGGATGCATCTGCTGACGATGATGGCGACGTTGGTCGCGCCAATGATCGGTACCTGGCTGGTGCTGATCGACGGCTGGCGCACCATATTCGCCGCGTTGTTCATCCTGTGCGGGCTGTGCCTGCTGATGGTGAGCGCGGGATTGAACGAGAGCCTGCCGACGCAGGCGCGCGGCACCTCGCTCAAGGGGGCGTTCGCGGCTTACCTGGGCATCGTCCGACAACCTCGGGCGGTGGCGCTGATCCTGTGCATGGCACTGGCCTTTGGCGGCATGTTCGCTTTCATCACCGCCTCACCCTTTGTGTACGTCGTGTACTTCGGTGTCTCGCCGCGTGCCTTCAGTTGGCTGTTCGGCCTGAACATTCTAGGCATCATCGTGGTGACCTTTATCAATGCCCGTTGGGTCACTCGCTTCGGGCCACAGCGCATGCTGGGAGTGGGCGCCGTGCTAGCAGGCGTCGCAGGGCTGGCGCTGATGGTGGCGGGGTATACGCAGTGGGGCGGGCTGACGAGCATTGTGCTTTGCATGGTGCTGTACATGGGCGTCACGGGCTTGCTGGGAGCCAATTGCACGGCGAGCCTGATGAGTATGTTCCCGGGGCAGGCAGGGGCGAGTGTCGCCCTGGGTATTTCGGTGCAATTCGCCACCGGGGCGCTGGCCAGTCTATGGGTCAGTCGCCTGGCCGATGGCACCCCATGGCCCATGTGCCTGGTGGTGGGAAGCTGTGGGCTTGGCTGCCTGGTTGCGTACGGCATCGCCACCCGAGTGCCTGTCAGCTCCGTTGCTGCGCGGGATGACATAAGCGCGTCGTTTCAACCTTAACGCGGTGGGTTTTAGACGACTGCTCGCCGGACAGGGCCGTGTAGCAGGCTGTTTTCGCAGCCAGTCCACTGAGTGTTGTTGCCGGGGGATTCCCGATCTGCATCATGTTTCGGTAACGCCGGCCTTGCTGGTGCTCATTCTCGGTGACATGGTGAACAACGGTCAGGTCTGTGCAGCGGCTTCGCGCTTCTACATGTATTGCTCGATCTACGACAAGCTTGTCGAAGACCTCACGGCGGCGGTATCGGCCATGCCGATCGGTGCGGGCATGAACTGCGACGCAGCGATCAACTCGCTGGTGTCGCGCAAGCAACAACAAAGCGTGCTCAAGCACATCGAACTGGCTCGTCAGAAAGCTGCGCGCGTGGTATCGGGCGGCGAGTTGCTGGAAGACGAGGGTTTTTATGTGCAACCGACGATTCTGGCCGATATTGGTCCGGTGCTAGGCGTCGTGATCCAGTATGTGGCGTATTGTGTGGCGGAACCGAGCCGAGGCAGATTCGCATATCGCGAACTGCAATACTTGATATCAGCTTCGGAATCTGAGCGTCGTTGAAGGTGCCTCGCCAAAACGTTTTTTATATTCCTGAGCAAACCGTCCCAGATGGGCAAAGCCCCATTTGAATGCGATATCGGTTACCGAAGCATCATGGCTATGATTGCTCAATTCAAGATGCACTTGCTCCAATCGCAAATTGCGCAGATAGGCCATAGGCGTGGTGTCGCAAAAATCGCGGAAGCCGGCAAACAGTGTGCGAACGCTGACCCCCGCGTGCTCGGCCAACTGCTCGATGCTCAGCGGTTCATGCGCATGGGCCCGCATATACTCCTCAGTCCTTTTGACGAAATAGGGCAAGAGTGCTTTTGGTCTACTGGCACACTCCAGTTGATCTCGCAGATTGTTGGGTTGGCCATAGACCAATGCATTGATCAGGACTGACTCGAACTGTTTGAGCACCAGGGCATGGTGGAGCGGATGTTCGTCCGATGTAATAGCCTCGGCCAGTATGGCAATCAGCTGAAGGAAATAGCTTCCGCTTGGGGTGGTCAGATCGAGTGCCGGATGAAACTCCAGCGGTCTGTCCATCACATGTCCAAGGTGTTGAGCACAATGGTACTCAACCTCGTTTCGTTCGATTCGAAGTGCCAGTTGGGGCGCATTGGCGTCCCAGCACATAGATAACGGCAGGTTGGGTGAAATCAACGAGGCTTTATCGGGTGTGGAGATAAAGTCGTGCCCGCCACAAATGATGCGTGCCTTTCCGCTGATGGGCACCTGGATCAAAAAGAAATCTTCAAGCCGACCGGGATCGATGTTTACCTGGGCGCCATATTCCAGTCGGTTCAGGGACAAGTGCCCACGACTGACATGGTGCATCCGCGCGCTGATGCGGTCGGTTTCCTGGATACAGCGCAGTTCGTGCTTCTTGAAGACGCTGCTAACTCCGTCACGAATGGCATCCAGTTCATTGAGCAGAAATAACTGGTTTTTAGGGGTGAACAGCGAAGCTCTGTCAAAGAGACTGCCGCAACTCTGCGGAATGAGATTCAGGCCCATGGTCGCCTCACTTGCATGCACGGTTTCAAGGCATGGCACACAGTAGTGTTACCGAGGTTTTGCAGGATAAGGATAGTCGCTGCGTTAACCGGATAACCTGTAAGCATGTCCGTTTCTTTATGTGCCCTCACCGGGGCTTTCTACCTACTCAAGCAATGGGCATGCCAGACAGCTTTAAGGGTGTGTGGGGCTGCGAAGCATGATTCATTGGTTCCTAGGATCCCCCCGTAAACAATAGGCGTCCAACGTTATTAACCTGGGCTGTGTGGCGTTTTTGAGGGAGGAAAAGGCAAGGTATTCGAGTCAGTTGCGAATCAGAAATGTTTCTGCATGCCATGGACAGGTTTAGCGCCCAGCGGATAGTCCCGCTTGGTGCAGATGTTCAATATCGTTCCAACGCTTCTGAATTCACTGAGGTGGGAGTGCCAACCAGAGCACTCATCCACATGCCCAGTAAGGCGGAACATGATGAACATCTCCGATAAATCCGCTCCAGTAGAGGAACTCTGTACCAGCCAATGGCATGACTGGGACTGGGAAGCTGAGTCAGAGGTCGCTATTGGGAGCCACCTCATCACCTCCCGAAACGGCTACTACCATCATGGGATCTACCTCGGTGAGTACAAAGTCGTTCACTACTCAGGGCTGTGTGCAGGTTTGCACGCAGGACCTGTAGAAACTCTGACACTGCAGCGATTTGTCTCCGGGCAACGGCTCTGGGTCAAGAGTACTCAGCAAGTCAGATTTGAACGACAAGAAATCATCCGACGAGCGCTTTCTCGGGTGGGTGAAAATCAATACCGGCTGCTGACCAACAACTGCGAACACTTCTGCAACTGGTGCCTTTACGGCGAGAGTCGCAGTGACCAGGTTCGCAACTATGCGGCTCATCCTTTCGCGGTGCTACGACTGCTTCTGCAGGCCCTGCCTGGACTGCTTCATCGAGCCGCCACCGCTTAGTGTTTCGCGTTTACCTTCCAGATCGATTGTGCTGCACGGGGTTTATTCGCCTCCCGTCCTGGTCACCCCCAGGTTTTCTTTTTTGCTCGTCGGGCATTGTGGCGAGAGAGAGGTGCGGCAGCCACATCACCGCTCAGTTCTCCTTCAAAACTGTTGGTTGATGAAGTTAGCGGATGGCGTCTGCGCTTTCTGGCCGCTCCCAAAGCTTTGTTTCATTTTGCGCGTCGGACTTTGCTCTACGTAACTTCCTGCATACCACGGACAGGCATCGCATTCAGCGGATAGTCGGCACCGCTGAAGGTGCCCAATATCATCTCCAACGTTCCTGAACCATTGGAGACTCGATATGAAAGGCCAGTATGTCAGCGTGCCGGTTGCGTCCGGCAGTCACTTCCAGGCTTACCTGGCGACCTCTGTCGATGGTCGCGGGCCGGGCGTGGTGCTCTGTCAGGAAATCTTTGGCGTTAACCAGGCTATGCGTGAAGTCGCCGACCTGTTGGCCGAGGAAGGGTACACCGTGCTGGTGCCGGACCTTTACTGGCGCCAGGAGCCTGGTGTCGAGTTAGGTTATACCGAGGCAGACTTTGGTCGTGCCTATGAGCTCTACCAGGGTTTCGACGAGGCACTTGGCATTGATGACATTCGCGCCAGTCTGAATGCCTTGGAGACCTTACCTCAATGTAAACCGGGTGACCTGGGTGTTGTCGGCTACTGCCTGGGCGGCAAGTTGGCTTACCTGGCGGCCTGCCGGTTGCCTGAGGTGGCTTGTGCCGTCGGTTACTACGGCGTGGGTATTGAAAACGCCTTGTCGGAAGCTGAAGGACTGCAGGGTCGTCTGGTGCTCCATATGGCCGAACAGGATCAGTTCTGCCCCGCCGAAGCTCGGTCCGCGATCCAGAAGGTCCTGCACGATAAGCCAGGCGTCGAACTCTACGTTTACCCAGGGGTTGATCACGCCTTTGCTCGCCCAAACGGTCATCACTATCACAAACCGTCGGCACTGTTGGCTCACGAACGGACTGTTGCTGCATTGCGTCGGGTTCTAGGACCAGACTACAACCTTTCTGATCTCTGGGATGAGCACGTGCGTCACGAGTTCGATACCCGGGACGTACCTGCGACCATGGCCACTATGGTCGCCGAGCCTTACGTCAATCACATCCCGACCATGACGGGTGGCGTGGGTGCAAAAGAGTTGAGCCGCTTCTACCAGCATCACTTCGTCCATGGCAATCCCAAGGACATGGCGCTGACACCACTGTCACGCACGGTGGGTGCGTCACAGATCGTTGATGAATTCATCATGAGCTTTACCCATGACTCGGAGATCGACTGGATGCTTCCCGGAGTAGCACCGACCGGGCGCCATGTCGAGATCCCGATGCTGGGCGTAGTCAAGTTTCGCGGTCCCAAGCTTTATCACGAACATATCTACTGGGATCAGGCCAGCGTGCTGGTTCAGATCGGCCTGCTTGACCCGACAGGGCTGCCAGTGGCGGGTGTGGTGACGGCGCAAAAACTGCTCGATGAAACGCTGCCTTCCAATACGTTGATGCCGAGTTGGGCCTCCAGCGCCGACAAGCCGGTTTAAGGAGATAACCATGTCTCATCTACAGAATAAGGTCGCCGTGATTAGTGGCGGCGCGACCCTGATTGGCTCCGCCGTGGCTCGAGCGTTGATGGACGCAGGGGCTAGCGTTGCGCTGTTTGATATCGATCGTGAAGCGGGTCTCAAGGCGGCGGTCGAGCTCGGTGAGCGAGCTGCATTTTTTCACCTCGATGTGACGGATGACGAACTTATTGCGCATGCGGTCGAAGAGGTGCGTGCACGTTTCGGCGGCGTCGACCTACTGATCAATCTGGCCTGCACTTACAGCGACCAAGGCTTTTCCTCAAGCCGCCAGGATTGGTTACACGCACTTGATGTGAATCTGGTTTCTGCAGTGGCTTTGACTCAAGCGGTGCATCAGGACCTCAAGGCGCGACGTGGTGCAATTGTGAATTTTGCTTCTATCTCGGCCAAGTGCGCCCAGACAGGGCGCTGGCTTTATCCGGTCTCGAAGGCCGCCATGGTGCAGCTGACTCGCTGCATGGCCATGGACTTGGCCGCTGACGGTATCCGCGTCAATTCGGTATCGCCTGGTTGGACCTGGTCGCGAGTGATCGCCGAAGTCAGTGGCGGTAACCGTGAAAAGGCTGATGCAGTCGCCGCTTCTTATCACCTGTTGGGGCGCCTGGGAGAACCTTGCGAGGTGGCCAGCGTGGTGGCGTTCTTGTGTTCACCCGCCGCCAGCTTCGTGACGGGCGCGGATTACGCCGTCGATGGAGGCTACTCGGTCATGGGGCCGGAACAGAACCTGCCGGCGATACCACGGCTTGCCGAATAAGACAGAACCCTAACAAGAAACCTAGTTCGGCGACTGCCGAATGCTGCACCTGTAACCGTCGATAACCAGGAGAATAACAATGCGTCGAATCGCCATCGTCGGAGCCGGCCAAGCCGGCCTGCAACTCGCTCTAGGCCTGCTCGCCAAGGGCTACCACGTGACCCTGACCACTAATCGCAATGGCGAGGACATTCGCAACGGCAAAGTGATGTCCAGCCAATGCATGTTCAACGCCGCGCTGCAAAGTGAGCGTGATCTGGGGCTGAACTTCTGGGAAGACCAATGCCCGGCTGTTGAAGGTATTGGCCTGGCAGTGCCTAACCCAGAGAACCCGAATGAGCCACTGTTCAGCTGGAGTACTCGACTGGATCGCTATGCTCAATCGGTCGATCAGCGCCTGAAAATGCCGGTATGGCTGAACGAGGTCGCGAAGCGTGGCGGCGAGGTCATTATCCAGGATGTAGGTGTGGCCGAACTGGAGCAATTGTCGACGAGCCATGACCTTGTACTGCTTGCTGCGGGTAAAGGTGAGATCGTCAATCTGTTCGAAAAAGATGCCGAACGGACTCAGTTTCAGCAACCACAACGGGCGCTGTCATTGACCTATGTGAAGGGCATGACACCGATGTCGCCGTTTTCCCGAGTCAGTTTCAACTTGATTCCAGGTGTAGGCGAATACTTTGTGTTCCCTTGCCTGACGACTACCGGACCTTGCGAAATCATGGTCTTCGAAGGAATTCCGGGCGGGCCGATGGACTGCTGGCAGGGGATTACATCTGCCGAGCAACATCTCGAAAAAAGTCTTGAACTTATCAATCGTTACGTTCCTTGGGAAGCCGAACGCTGTCGCTCCGTGGAAATGACTGATGACAAGGGTTTCTTGTCCGGCAGATTCACGCCGATGGTACGCAAACCGGTATTGACGCTGCCATCTGGCCGCAAGGTCTTTGGCATGGCCGATGCTCTTGTAGTCAATGACCCGATTACCGGCCAAGGTTCGAACAATGCGGCCAAGTGCAGCAAGGTTTACCTGGATGCGATTATCGCTCGTGGCGCGCAAGACTTTGGCCCTGACTGGATGCACGACACGTTCGAGCAGTACTGGAGCTATGCGCAGCATGTGGTCAAGTGGACCAACACCATGCTGACGCCACCACCTCAACACCTGCTTGAACTGCTCGGTGCCGCCAGCCAGTCAAAACCTCTGGCATCGGCTATCGCCAATGGCTTCGATGATCCACGCAACTTTGCACCTTGGTGGTTCGACGCCCAGTCTTGCCAAGCCTTTATTCAGGAAAAGACTCGTCAGGCCGCTTGAGCCGCCATCGAGCCAGGAGTTCATCATGAATGCATTTACCGCAGAATCCATCCAGCATGATTTGGTCAACGCGCAGGACTGCGATCCGCGCGAACTGCGCAATCTGCTCGGGCAGTTTGCCACTGGGGTGACCGTAATCACTACGCGCACGACCGATGGACGCAATGTTGGCATGACTGCCAACTCCTTTTCGTCGGTTTCACTCGATCCGCCACTGGTGCTTTGGAGTATTGCGCGCAACGCGCCGAGTCTGCCGGACTACCTGTCGTGCGAGCATTTTGCGATCAACGTCCTGGGCGCAGATCAGCACGATATTTCCGGACGTTTTGCACGACCTGCGCCAGACAAGTTTTCGGGTGTGGCCTTCAAGGCCGGAGAGTCCGGGGTGCCTCTGCTCGATGGCGTGATTGCCACGTTGGTCTGCCGCAATGTCACTCAGTATGAGGGCGGTGACCATTTGATATTCCTTGGACAAATCGAACACTACCGCCACGGCGCAGGGGAGCCGCTGGTGTTCCACGGCGGGCAGTATCGAGTGGCTGCGCACCATCCTGGGTTGAGTCGATAAGTCAGGAGCCTTTGAGCTTCGCCGTTCTTTTCGAGCGGCGAAGTACGCCTACTGCTATGACACGTATCTTGCCGCAGGAATGATGGTTCCGAAACATTGCAGAGTGACCATGACCCCGGCCGGGGCAAGTTCTTTGGATGCGGCCTGAGTCAGCGCACGCACAGCCATTTTTGACGCGGTGAGGATATCCACCAAAGCCGGGTTTTCATGCCCTGCGCTGGACGATACGTTGATGATCGTGCCTTTTTGGTTTCGCTGACGAAATTTATCCGCCGCGGCCTGAATACCCCAAAGTGTGCTTTGAATGCTGTGACTGATCAGTCGTTCGACTTCTTCATAACCGATATCAGCGTCTGCGTGCTCTCTTTCGAAGACAGGGTTATTGACCATGATGTCGAAGTTTCCGAATGTTTTTTCCGCATGGTCGACTGCGTCCCGAAGTTGTTCCTGTCGGGTGATATCGGTCAAGAAAATTGACACGCGACGACCTATCGCTGTGATCCCGTCGGCCGTGTCCTTCAGCGACGCTGCGTCCCTATCGACCAACACGATATCAGCCCCCTCTTTGGCCAAGCGCAGGGCGATTCCCCGGCCGGTGCTCTGTCCAGCACCCGTTACAAGTGCAATTTTTCTCGGGCTATTCATATGAAGTTATTGATGCTCTCGGATAATTATCTGAAAAACTCTAATGCTACTTATTTGGGTGAGGCCGGAGCCTGCCAAACAAGCAGCCTTGTATTTTAAATGCAGGGTGCAATTCCGTCGTCTGAAACAAATGATCTATTGGTTTTAGTTGCACGTAGCGGACAGTCTATGCAGTTGTCGGATAGTCAGAAAGAGGCGGGGTGATCATGATCAGCTCAGCCGCACGATAAAAAAGGTGGCTGTAAAAACACAAATGTCTGCTGAACATCCTATAGGTATTGAGAGTTGTTGATGCTGTGGCTTGTGCGGCGACGGTTCAGCGTTATGTGTTAACGGATGGCCTTTACGTACCGGTTGCTACGTTCAACCACTCCGCCTTTAGCCTTGCTGCAAGTGGAGAGCGTCATGACAATAAAAATAAAACTGCTATCAGTATGTGTGTTGGGTACTGGCCTCTTGGGAATTGAACCCGTGCAGGCGTATGACCTACCGGTAGTCAATCTGGGTTTAACCAGTTTTCTCGATGGCGCCCCGCCAGCGGGGGCGGGGTGGTACTTTCAGGAATACTTCCAGAACTACAGTGCTAATCGTTTTCGAGATCAAAATGGCAAGGCGTTGGGTTTGCCCAAGCAAGAGCTGGATTATCAGGTCGCCGTGACACAAGTCAGCTATTTTTCCGATCTTCGCTTGGGCAACGCGACGCTGGGCATGAATGCTGTGCTTCCTTTTGTAACCAGCATGGATGTTGATGACGGACTGAATAATGCGGCGCTAAAGGCTCAAAGTGGTGTGGGTGATCTTCTATTGGGTCCGATGATCCAGTTTGATCCGATCATGGGACCCGATGGGCCGCGTTTCGCGCACCGCATTGAGTTGCAGGTGAACGTGCCGACTGGCAAATACGACAGTAAGCATGACATCAACCCGGGCGCCAACGCTTGGTCGTTTGACCCCTATTGGGCGGCCACTTATTGGATTACCCCAAAATGGACGGCGTCAGTTCGTGCTCACTACCTTTACAACGGCAAGAACGATGATCCGGGCCCAGGGTTTGGTGGCGCCGACGATATGCAAGCCGGCCAGGCTTTACACGCAAACTTTGCTACTGAGTATGCGGTGACGCCACAGCTGCGCCTGGGTATCAATGGCTATTGGCTGAAGCAAATCACCGATACCAAAGTTGACGGTCATGAGGTTTCCGGCCGTCGCGAAAAGGTATGGGCTGTCGGGCCTGGGGCGATGTACAGCTTTTCCAAGGAGGATCATGTGTTTGTAAATGCGTACTTCGAACAGGACGTCGAGAACCGTCCTGAAGGTAGTCGTGTGCAAGTGCGGTATGTCCATCACTTTTAAGACCGCCACAGTCATTGTGCTCCATAGTTTTCAATTACTTTGGTCTTCTGCCTGCCCCTAGGGGCAGGCTTTTTTTTTCCTTTTTGGGACTCTCATCCATGTCTGCATCTCCTACTTCTTCTGACAATGATGTTCTGATATGTCGTACCGACCTGCAGGGGCGCATTACGCACAGTAGCGAAGCGTTTATCAAACTTAGCGGGTATACGAGTAAGGAGCTGTTGCAACAGTCAAGCAATCTTCTGAAGCACCCTGATATGCCTGCACATATTTTCAGTTGCCTGTGGAGCGCGCTGCAACAAAGCAAACCTTGGATGGGACTTTTGAAGAACAGGCGCAAGGACGGTTCAACGTACTGGCTGAACGTCTACATAAAACCAGTGTTCGGCGATGATGGGATTCAGGCTTATGGGGCTGTCTATAGCTCACCCTCGCAAACGCAATGTGAGCGTGCAGAAAAACTTTACTCGCGATTGAAATCTGGAGGCGGCGCTCTGCAGTGGAGCTCTCATATCCATCAACTGGTGGGAGCTGCATTACCGAGCCTGCCGCTTGGATTACTGTTGGCGGCAGGCCTTTGGCAACTGAACTCCCATTTGGCTCAGAGCGCTTTGGTTATTGCTGGATCGCTCGTTATGGCGGGTATTCAGGATTGGCGGCAGACCCGAGCCGTCAAGCAGGTTTTTGTGGCGCATCCCAAAGCGTTTGCCGATCGATTGACCGCGAAAATTTACAGCAGCGCGCCAGGTATTGCAGCATTGATGGAGATGGCCCTGGTGGCCGAAGAACGTCGCCTGCAAAGCGCATTGTCACGAATAGGGACGACCGGGGGCGTCGTAGAGCAGCAGGTGGTCGAGCTTGCCCAGTTGATCCAGGGCGAAACTCTGCGCCTCGAACGTCAACGCGATGAAACCGACTTGTCGGTGACCGCCCTCAGCGAGTTGGGTGCCACCATTCAGGAAGTTGCCAGCAACGTTCAGGCCACCAATCTGGCCACTCAGGAAGCTGTCCGGCTTGCCAATCATGGCGAACAATTGTCCGGCAAAAGCCTCGATGCGATGCAGCAGCTCAGTACATCAGTTGGGGATATTGCACTGGCGGTTCAACAACTGGCCAGCTCTACCGAGTCCATTGGCGCTATTACCAACATCATCAGTTCGATTGCCGGACAAACTAATCTACTGGCTCTGAACGCGGCTATTGAAGCAGCTCGCGCCGGCGAAGCGGGCAGGGGGTTCAGTGTCGTTGCCGACGAGGTACGGCAACTGGCAACTCGGACTCAGGAAGCAACACAGCAAATCCAACCGCTGTTACTGCAACTGCGTAATGCCACAGAACGCACTGTACAACTGACCAATGAGGGGCGGGAGTTCGCGCGAAACAGTACGAGTGAGGTGGAATCAGTCCAAGGTAATTTGGCTGGAGTGAGTTTGTCACTGACCCAAATATCTGGCATGAGCATGCAGATTGCATCCGCCATGGAGCAACAATCCCAAGTGGTCGAGAGCTTGTCACAACAAGTTATGCAAGTGGCCGAGCTGTCGACGCAAAGCGTTGATAAGGCATTGGACGGTCAGCGGATTGGCGAGGATCTGCTCGCTCAGGCCAAAGCGCTACGGCATTTGGCAGATCGTTTTGATCGCTGAAAGTTCGACGGTGGGGTATTGATCAGCAGCGTCGGCGGATGATGAAAAAAGCACAGGAATATCTGGTCTGCACCAGATATTCCTCATGCAATCTCAATGCTTGGAATTGCTCTCGATGAATTTTTCGTAATACATCTGGAACCGCTCAATCTTCTGATCGCTGAACCAGGTTTTAATCGCTTCGACCATCGGCGGGGGACCGCACAGGTAAATGTCGAATGGATTGGCTTCGAACGACTGGCGGTCGAAGTGATCAGGAATCCAGCCGGTTTTACCTTTCCAGTGTTCTGATGGCTTCGACACCACCAAGTGATAATCGAAGTTCGCGATTCTGTCGCGATAATCAGCCAGGCGTTGAGTTTCGCAGAGGTCATTATCCTGCGTGACGCCATAGAACAGTTGGATCGGGTGTCCGCAACCACCTTTTTCGGCAATGGTATCCAGCATTCCGAGGAAGGCCGATAGGCCGGTTCCTCCTGCCACCAGGACGAGAGGCTTACTGACCTGACGTAGATAAAAGCTACCCAAAGGCGCCTCGAACTCGAGCATTTCTCCGGGGCGGCAATGCTCGCGGATGAAGTTGCTCATCACTCCATCAGGCAACAGCCTGATGAGAAACTGAAGCTGGTTACTGGTGTTGGGTCGGTTGGCAAATGAGTAGGAGCGCCACTCATCGGTGCCAGGTACATGCAGTCGAGCGTATTGCCCCGGAAGAAAGTCCAATTGCTGGGAGTGGGAGCAGGCATCTAGATGAAGGATCGCCGTGGTGGCCGAAACCTGCTCTACACCAGTTATCACCGCTTGCAGTAACTGAGTGGCCCCAGCGTTGCACAAGCTCGAATCGAAGTCGAAATAGAACGAGGCATCCGATTGTACGCGGGTCTGGCAAGAGAGCATCTTGCGTTGCGCCAGGTCCTGTTCGGAAAGGGCCTCGTCATCGACGTAATCTTGAGTGTATTGGCCTGATTCGCAGCGCCCCTGGCAGGTCCCGCAAACACCTTCGCGACAGTCCAGGGGGATGTTTACGCCATTGCGTAGCGCGGCGTCGAGCAGCAACTCGTTTGGCTTGACCTCGAAGAACGAGGTCTTGCCGTCGGCGAAGCTGAAAGCGACTTTATGATTCATGACAGCGTGCTCCTCAGCTCACAGGTGATAGAAATCAAGCACTGAGTTGATGGTGTCGTTGAGCAATACGATGTGCTTGCGAGTGATCTTCCAGCTTTCCGCGACGGGTTTGAGGTGGTAGGTCACATGGCCGTAGAACTGCTCGGACAACCCTTGTCGTGTGAAGAGCGTGACCCATGCTGCCTTGACTTCAAGTAGTCCGTTATCGAGCTCGTTGATGCGCACATTGCTGATTTGATGCAAGGTGCGCGGCATCGGCGTTGAAGCCGCCGACTTACCGGTGCGCAAACGAAACACGCGATCTTCCAGGCCGGAGCGGTTCGAGTAGTAAATCAGCGACATGCCGCGCTTGGGGTCGGTGGTGTACACATGCTCTGACTCCCATTGCGGCAGGTGGAATTCACTCTGCTCATCAAACAGAGCGATATAGGCGTCCCAGTTCTGTTGATCACACAGCTCGGCTTTGCGGTAGAGAAATTGTTCGACGGAATACTGTAGTGCGGTCATTTCACACCTCCTTCAACTTCAGGGCTTTTTGTTCCAGACCTTGCAGAAGGAAGCGCTGCCAGGATCCGTGCTGATTGATGTAGAGCCCTTCATGGGTGAACTCGGTGCCGGTCAGTACCGGGTTGATACCCAGAACCTCGCTGTTAGGGGTGGGACCTTTGACCCATTTTTCACTGCCGCGAGACACTTCGTTCCAGCGCTCGAGGCGGGCCTGGAATCCGCGCTGGGCTTCGCGAAACTCAACCAGGTCGTCCGGGGTTCCCATGCCTGAAACGTTGAAAAAATCCTCGAACTGGCGAATACGGTTTTCCCGGTCCGCGTCGGACTCACCCTTAACGCCGATGCATTGGCTGGTGATCTCTGTCTTGTTCCAGGCCACCGGGCGCACGATACGCAGCTGCGAGCTGATCTGATCCATAAAGAACAGGCTCGGGTAGATGTTGAGGTTGCGCAGACGGTGCATCATCCACTCGGCTTGCTGCTGGCCGTACTCCTCCACCAGACGCGGCATGACTGTGGCATAACCGGCGCGTACGGATGGGTTAGGCATGTCGCTGAACAAGAGGCTGTGGCCATTCTTGAACGAGAACCAGCCGTCGTCAGTTTCTGCATCGCCGGCGCCCAGTTTGCTGTAGTCCAATGTGTCAGAGACGCCGCCATTGGCTGCATTGACTTGTTGGCGATGTTGCACCGTGGAGACGTAGTTGTAGTGCACCGTGCTGACGTGATAACCGTCCAGACCGTTTTCGTGCTGCAGTTTCCAGTTGCCGTCGTAGCTATAGGTTGACTTGCCGGGCAGTATTTCCAACTCGCCAGTGGGGGATTGCGCGACCATCATGTCGAAGAACACTTTGGCATCGCCGAGGTAGTCTTCCAACGAGTCGCTGCCGTTGACGTCCAGGCTAATGAAGACGAAGCCCTTGTAGCTCTCGATCCGGGCTTTCTTCAGGCCGCGGGTGGCCTTGTCGAAACCTTCCGGATACTCCCCCGGGGCCTTGACCTTGACCAGGCGACCATCACTTTTGTAACACCAGGCATGGAACGGGCAGGTGAAGGTGGACTGGTTCCCTTTACTGACGCGTGTCAGGGTCGCGCCCCGATGCTGACAAGCGTTGATCAGCGCGTGGAACTGGTTGTTGCCGTCGCGGGTGATGATCATCGGCTGACGACCTGCACGCATCGTCAGAAAGTCATTGGGATTGGCGATTTCACTCTCGTGGCAGGCGTAGATCCAGTTCTTCTCGAAGATCAGTTCCATCTCCAGGTCGAACAGTTCCGGCTCGGTGAACATGTCACGGGCGACGCGGTAAATACCTTCGGCTGGCCGAAAATCCAGGCAACCCTGAATGTATTCCTGCCACTGAGTAATGCTTTTAGCGCTGTTCATCAGGTACACCCTTTTTGTAGTTTTAGGCTCACCCCGATTGAATGCCTTTCTGTGCGGTGCAACTATCCGCATTTGAGGCGATATCTATCCGTTTCTGAGGGGCGGAGCTGGCTTTTCGTGAGGATGAATCGACAAGGTTTATTTGTGCGTTTTTTTGATCATTTTTGCATTATGCGGATAGCGATCCTGAGGCCTTGGAAGTACGGTTGCAGTTAATCTGTAACCACTGTGGTGCTGCGATGAATCTGCAAACTCATGCGGGAACCGATGTTGAATTTCAAGACATCCATGCGGTACGTCATGACCTGCAGAGTGCGCAGGCCTGGATGGCGAACATTTGCGGCCCCCACGAGCTCAAGGCCTCGTGTCCACAACGTATTCATTTTCAACATGCCGGAAACGTTTTGAAGTCGATGTCTACGGTGATTGGGTATATCGAATATGGTACCGATGTCACTATCGATATTGATGCGTCGGTACTCAACAGCTATAGCATCAGTCTACCCATCAGTGGCGAACAGGAACTGCGAAAATCAAATGGCTTACTGATGTCCGATAGCGATAACGGGTTGATCGTATCGCCGTATGATCAGCAAGAGCTTTCTATTACCGGCAATTGTCGGAAAATTCAGGTTGCAATAAAATGTGCAGCGATGCGCCAAGTGCTGGAAGAACTGCTACAGCGTCCTACTCAACAACCAGTTGTCTTCGAAACGAGAATAGGTGCAAGTGAGGGCGCGCCTGCAGCCTGGTGGCGGTTGGTCAAATACCTGCTTGTGGAGATGGAGCAGGCGCGTAACTTCTTTGGTCATATCTCCGTGACTCGCGATATTGAAAAAGCGCTGATCAAGGGTTTTATATTGTCGCAGCCCAATAATTACTCGAGCGAATTGGCTGGACTTTCGCAAATTCGATGTCCTGAACATTTGTTAAAAGCCAAGAAGCTTATACATGAACATGCCAGCGATGAAGTTAATTTGGACGAGGTCGGTCGGGCGGTGGGGGTGTCCCGCTTCAAACTCCATGATGATTTCAAGAAGTACTTCGGCGTCACACCGACTGTGTACTTGAAGCGTTTTCGGCTGGAGGCAGTAAGACAGGCGCTACTAGAAGGCGGATGCAATGGAAATATTACTGCGGTGGCGATGCAGTGGGGATTTAACCACTTGGGTCGTTTCTCGTCGGACTACAAAAAATTGTTTTTGGAAGTGCCATCAAAGACAGTTGAACGAAGTCGAAAGCATTGATCGCGGCGGAGAGTTCTTACATTAGATTGTAGTCTGTGTTGGTTCTTCTTCTGACTCGAACGTCTTTTATTGTTTGTTGGGGTTGTTTGCTGGATGAGCGCCCGGTGCGGGGTGTTGCTCTTGAGAAAAATAAGAGGGCTCTATTATGAAAAATGTTGCGCAATTACTTTGTTTGAAGCCCGAATGTAATAATGATGTTTACACTGTTGCACCGGATCAAATGGTTATCGAGGCCATCAGGACCATGGCTGAGCGGAATGTTGGCGCGCTACCTGTCGTAGAAAATGGAGTCGTTATCGGTGTTATCAGTGAGCGAGACTACGCGCGGAAGATGATACTACAGGGGCGTTCCTCCGCGGGCACACCCATCAGGACGATTATGAGTTCACCCGTAATAACGGTGGACCCTCGTCAGAGCATTGAGACTTGCATGGGAATCATGACCGAACGTCATCTTCGTCATCTGCCTGTTGTAGAAAACGAAAAACTACTTGGCTTGCTGTCGATTGGTGATCTGGTCAAGGCTGCAATTACAGAACAAGCAGACCTGATTCTGCAACTCGAACAGTATATTCGCGGTCACTAATTTCCTGCCCACGGCGCAAGAAATTGTGCGCGGGCAAAAAAGGGATTCCTGGAAAATGAGCAGGGCTGTGAGGTAACAACCTCACTTCTGAATGGCGAAAGCGCTATCAGGCGTTCACTGACGAACAGCGACGGGCCTAGCGACTCCTGTTGGCGGGCGAACTCTGGATGAGGGGGGCCCTCTCATTAGCCTCGGTCTAATGAAGGCCGAGGCTTTTTAGGGGGGGCGCTGGAGCAGGTTTTACTCGACGGCTTTGACCATGTCTTCGATGATTTTCTTGGCGTCGCCAAAGACCATCATGGTATTGACGAGAGAGAAGAGCTCGTTGTCCAGACCGGCATAGCCGCTGGCCATCGAGTGCTTGTTGACGATGATGGTCTTGGCCTTGAACGCTTCGAGAGTCGGCATGCCGACAATTGGCGATTTCGGATCGTTTTTGGCCGCTGGGTTGGCCACGTCGAATATTCCGCGCAACAGTTTCAGCCTGTTGAACGTCTCTGAGTACAGGACGGCGGCCTGAATAAGGCGTGGCATTTTTTCTGATACCTTTTGGCTAATACACCACCTAGGTTGCATGGGATTTAGGGTGCCTCGTAAACTTTTTTTGCAAATTGCGCGATAGCGTTTGCCATTTCACGAGGACGTTCCGGGGCCATGGCGTGTCCTGCACCAGCGATAGTTTTGTGTTCAACCCGATCTCCAAGCATAGACTTCAAGATGTTTGGTAGTACGACCGCATCCTTCTCTGCCTGTAGATCCAGAATGGGCACAACTGCACCTGCCGACCAATAGCTGTCGATTGGAGATCTGGTCAAGGCTGCAGTGACAGAACAGGCACACCTGATTGTGCAACTCGAACAGTATATTCGCGGACATTGATTGCCTGTCCCCGGCGCAAGAAATCGCGGGCAGGCAAAAAAAGCGACTTGTGGCACATGAATAGGAGAGGGGCTGTGAGGCAATAACCTCACAGCCCTGGTTGCATTCTGTCCGGCCGCAAGCGTTGTCTTTCTTGTGGCGAGACGAGGGGCTCTACGTACGCGCAGAGTTATCAGGCAATCCGCCAAACCCAACGATCGCTTTCGTTTCCAGGTATTCCTCCAAACCGAAGACACCATACTCACGACCATTGCCAGACCGCTTGTAGCCACCGAAGGGCGCCATTGGATTCCACGCAGGGTAATTCAGATGCACTTGCCCCGCGCGGATACGAGAAGCCACTGCACGCGCCAAATCAAGATCTTGAGACTGAACATGGGCGCCCAGCCCATAAACCGTATCGTTCGCGATAGCGACCGCCTCATCGATCGTTTCATACGCAATGATGCACAGCACCGGCCCGAAGATTTCCTCCTGGGCGATCCGCATGGCGGTATCCACCTCGGAGAAAACTGTCGGTCTGGCATAGAAGCCCTTTTCCAAACCCGCCACACGTCCTGGTCCGCCACAAACGAGTTTTGCGCCCTCATTCAGGCCAGCCTCGATCAGTGCTTGCACGCGGTTGAACTGGGCTTCATTGGCAATGGGGCCAAGTACGGTCTCTGGCGATTGCGGATCGCCAACGATGATCGCATTGGCCGTTGCGGCAGCCAGCGATTCGACCTCCGCCAGCCGGTCCTTTGGAACGATCATTCTGGTTGGGGCGCTACATGATTGTCCGACGTTGCGAAACGCAGCCATCACGCCCAATGGGACGGCGTTGGCAAAGTCGGCATCGGGAAGCAGAATGTTCGGGGATTTTCCTCCCAGCTCTTGCCCGACACGCTTCACCGTAGGGGCGGCCGCCTGTGCGACCAGCGCGCCGGCGCGGTTTGAGCCGGTAATCGAAATCATGTCGATATCCGGGTGTTCAGCCATTGCAGCGCCGACCTCGTGGCCACTGCCGTTCACAAGGTTGAAGACGCCAGGCGGAAGACCCGCATCATGGACCACTTGTGCAAAGAGCAGGGCGCTTAGAGGCGACAGTTCACTTGGTTTGAGGACCACCGTGCATCCGACAGCGATAGCCGGGGCGACTTTCGCGGTGATCTGGTAAAGCGGCCAGTTCCACGGGGTGATAAGGCCACAGACGCCTATAGGTTCGCGTTCGATCGCGGTCCCGCCCTCGATCGTCTGGAAACGATAGGTGGACAGCACATCGCGTGCGACCCGAACGTGTTCGGCCGCCGCAGGCACTTGCATTGCCCGTGCAGAAGCGATGGCCGAGCCCATTTCGAGAGAGATCGCCTGCGCAAAAACCTCTTTTCGCTCAAGGATAAGGTCATGGATCTTACCCAGGAAATGCGCGCGCAACTCAGTGGAAGTGCCAGACCAACCCGAATTTGCGACTCAGGTGCAGACGATCGAGCAGGCGGCTGCCAGGACGGAGCACGTTGAACATCGTTGAATTCCTTTTAAGGCGCGGCTGCGATGAGTGTTTGAAATCACCCGTCGCCCGCATTGCGTGGGCGACGGACTGGCTTCAATTCCTTTGCTTGTGACTCATCAGCATTGAGGCGAGGGCGGGCAGTAGCAGGAGAGCACCGATCATGTTCCAGATGAAAATCAGCATGAGCAGCAGGCCCATGACCTGTACGCGGCAAGTATTACTACCTCTATCTGATCGAAGATATTTACAGCCGCAAGGCCGTGGGCTGGGAGGTCTACGACGCGGAAAGCGGCGAGAAAGCCGCTGCGTTACGGCAACGCAGCGTGATCGGCGAGCAGTGTTTACGCGAGCCGCTGGTGCTGCACTCGGACAACGGCGCGCCGATGAAGTCGGTGACGCTGTTGAGCAAGATGTACGAACTGGGCATCACGCCCTCGCGGGGCCGACCGCGGGTGAGCAACGATAATCCGTACTCGGAGTCGTTGTTTAGAACGCTGAAATACTGCCCGCAATGGCCGCAGGACGGCTTTGCCAGTTTGGACGCCGCACGAGCTTGGGTGAGGGATTTCATGCGTTGGTACAACAACGAACACCGGCATAGCCGTATCCGCTTCGTCACACCGGCTGAGCGGCATCGAGGACTGGACCATCAGGTCCTGGCCCGGCGACATGAGCTGTACGAACGAGCTAAAGAGAAAAAGCCGGAACGGTGGTCGGGTCGAACACGTAACTGGGAGCCGATCGGTACCGTGTTGTTGAACCCGGATCGAGAGCAACAGGTTGAGAAAAGAGCGGCATAGTTAGACGGTTGACGCGACAACTACCTTGAAAAACGCCGCTATAACTGGATCCGGCCACATCAATTTAACGATGGGTTGGCCCCGGCGAGAACTGAAGAAAAACTCAAAACAGTGTCCGGTACATGCCAAGGCCACGTCATCACGCGTTGGAAAGTGTCGTAACAAAAACTTAGCATCACGCCTTACTCGATCTGGAGGGGAGTTATCTCGGCTTAGCTCAACTAGAAATTCGCGGGTCTGCACCACCGCGCGGGAACGCTCGTCTGGCATCATCATTTTTCATCTCTATGAGGGCGGGTGTGCACTGTCTCTGTCTCTGTCGCTTGTAGCCTAAAGCCCATCGCTCATTGGCTGGTAATTCTCCGGAATTTCTAATTCTACGTCGATGTACTTGGCTTGCGAGACCAAACCGATAAATGACCGGCTGCAAGTAAAGTTTCTCGAAAATACGGAAACCGTTTTTTCAAGAAGTTAGTTCTCTAGTTTTCAACTTTTTAGTTCGGAGTTCTGTTGGCGACCACTAAGAATGCCCCGTAATTTTTGACTCCTCAAACACGACGAGGCTCGCCCTGGACAATTTCGCGCATCAGACTCAGGTAACGACTCGCTCCCAGCCCCAGAGGTCGGTTCTTTACCCAGATGATATCGACCCATAACCGCATCTGACTCGGCATGTTGTCAAACACCACCTCCGTCAATGCGCCCGAAGTAATTAGAGGTTGTACCAGTGGTTGTGGAAGATAAGCCCAGCCCAATCCTTGCTGCACCAGATCCAGCGTTGCCATATAACTGTCGCTGAGCCAAATCCGCCGCGACAGCACAACACGTGGGTCAGAGTCTGTAGGTCCTCCAGTAGCTACTATGATCTGTCGAATGTTTACCAGTTGCTCTTCACCTAAAGGGCTTTTCTTGCCGGCGGCTGCAGGATGATCTGGAGATGCAACTGCTACTAACAACTGGCTTCCCGCTTCAAGAAACGTCTCCCGCTCGTCAAGCCCTGGTCGTTCAAATCCAAGTGCCAATTGCACACGCCCTTCATGGAGCATGCGAATTGCCTCCGGATGGGAAGCGGAGCGAATCTCGATTTCAAGCGTAGGAAACTCTCTGGCGATAATTGACAGCGGGCGATTCCATACGCCGGTTTGCAGCTCCGGCGCCATCGCAAGGGTTAAGCGCCCCTCCAACCCCTGATGAAGCTGGAGGGCATGCGCGTCCAGCAGGTTTAACTGGCTCGCGACCTGTCTTGCTTGGGGCTCAAGTGCTTTGGCGGCTGCTGTAGGAATGGCTTTGCGGGTTGATCGGTCAAAAAGCAAGAGATCCAACTCTGCTTCAAGCTGTGACACAGCCATGTTGATAGCGGAGGGAACCCGGCCTAATTTTCGTGCGGCGGCGGAAAAGGAGCCGCTGTCCACGACCGAGAGGAAAACTTTAAGTGACTCGCTGGTAAACGCCATTATGGTTGTCAAATTTTCTGATAATGATCGTCTTTATTTATCAGATTTATTAGCCTAATTTCTACTCCTATTACAAATTAAGTACGTGGGGAACACCATGTTGGGTACGGAATTGAGGGGGCATGTAGCACTTGTCAGTGGTGCCGGAAGTGAAGCAGGTATTGGTATGGCGATCGCTCGCAGGCTAGGTGCATCTGGGGCGAAGTTGATCGTCACCGCCAGCAGCAACCGCATCGCGGATCGGGTTTCAGAGCTACGCGTCGAGGGGGTTGAAGTTGAAGGCCGGCCAGTTGATCTCACCGATGAAAGTCAGGTGCGTGAATTCAGCATATGGGCAGAGTCAGTCTGGGGGCGGGTCGATATTCTGGTGAATAATGCGGGTATGGCCATGCAAGGAAGCCCCGAGATTTTCTCGGAGTTGGCAGCGATGGAGTTGCATGAATGGAATCTGTCACTGGCAAGAAACTTAACGACAGCTTTTCTTCTAACTCGAGCCGTTCTGCCCGGCATGAGGGCGCGAAATTACGGGCGCATTGTCAATATCAGTTCCACCACAGGCACCCGGTGCAGTAATCCAGGCGAAGCAGCTTATAGCGCCGCTAAGGCCGCGATGGTTGGCATGAGCATGGGCCTCGCACTTGAAGTCGCTAAGCAGGGGGTCACTGTAAACAGTGTTGCTCCCGGCTGGATCACGACGGGATCAACCTCACCCGCTGAAGCAGAGGCGGGGCGTTTCACCCCAATAGGGCGGGCGGGCAGTCCCCGCGAAGTGGCTGCGGCGGTTGCATTCCTGGCGTCTCCTGAATCCAGTTACATCACGGGTGAAGTCATCGTGGTGGATGGCGGGAACTGTTTGGTCGAGAACAAAGCCCCTCAAGCCTGAGGTCAGGACACGGCCGGTTTATTCTCTTTTGGCCGAAAGTAAAACAGAGAAATTTATCTACTCAAACTGGCTATTAACTTTGAATGCTTTCTAGTGCGATCAACGAATGATCCTAGGTGGGGTGGCGGCTATCACCGCGATATATAAAAGCGCGATATATCAAAGAGCAGGTAAGTTCACTGAGCAGCATTCATACGTCATTCAGGATCTGATAGAGGAGTGAGTACGGCGATGGATTGTTTCCTATCTGAGCGGCAACGACTTTTAATTAATTTGATAATTAACATAGGGTTTTGATCATGTCGAAAAGTGGAATTAGTGAATCAGCGATTGCTGCGTTTACCGCATCCGAGCGTGCCCGATTCATTGAAAACAACCCAACGTCAATGGCGCTGGCCAAGCGTGCTAAGGCTAATCTGTTCAATGGTGTTCCCATGCACTGGATGAGCGATTGGTCGATGCCTTCACCGCTCTTCGTCCAGCGAGCCAAAGGTGCGCGCTTCCAAGATGTTGACGATCATGAGTACGTTGATTTTTGCTTGGGCGATACAGGCACTATGTTTGGCCATTCGCCGGACCCTATTGCCCGCGCCATCGCAGAGCAAGCGAATAACGGCTTAACGACGATGCTTCCTGGCGAAGATGCGGTGGTCTGCGGAGAGTTGCTGGCTCAGCGATTTGGGCTGCCTTATTGGCAGGTCACCGCCAATGCTACTGACGCCAATCGTTATGTGCTGCGCTGGGCGCGAGCTATCACCAAACGCAATGTGTTGCTGGTGTTCGACGGCTGTTATCACGGCACGGTGGATGACGTGATGGTACGGTGCCGCGAGGGCAAAACAGTGCACCGTTCAGGTCTTGTGGGTCAAGCCTACGACTTGACCCAATACAGTCGATCTATCCCCTTCAACGATGTCGCCGCACTAGAGGCTGCTTTAGCCCAGGGCGATGTGTGCGCGCTGATGTGCGAGCCGGCGATGACGAACATAGGCATGGTCCTGCCCGATCCGGGATTCATGCAAAAGTGTCGAGAGTTGACCCTTAAATATGGCAGCCTGCTGGTCATTGATGAGACCCATACTATTTCTACCGGCATCGGTGGATGCACTCTCCAATGGGATTTGAAACCTGACTTTTTTGTGGTGGGTAAACCCATAGCAGGTGGCGTGCCCTGCGCTGTCTTTGGCGTGACCGAGCAAGTTGCGTTGGCAATGCACGACGCGCAGAAGACCGTTAGCGAAGAGAGCGGGGGGCATGGCCACAGTGGTATGGGAACGACGCTGTCCGCCAACGCGCTGGCGATGCGTTGCATGCGAGCCAATCTCGAAGAGGTCATGACAGAGTCTGCCTACCAGACCATGTTGCATTTCGCATCAGGATTGGCTAAGGGATTTCGATACTTGTTCAAGCAGCACCAACTAAATTGGTCGGTAACAGAGTTGGGCGCGCGGTGTGAGTTTCAATTCTGTGCCACCCCGCCAAGAACAGGCGCACAAGCCGAGGCGGCTTTTCATGACAGCCTTCAAATGGCTCTGCACCTGTATCTAATCAATCGCGGAATCCTGATCACGCCTTTTCACAACATGACGCTGTGCTGTCCACAGACAAGTTCATCGGATATCGACAGGCTGCTCGTTGAGTTGGATAACGCGCTAACCACGTTGCTTGCCATACCTGGGGCCCGGGTCATCCCTTCATAACTGGACGTCTAAAGACTCCACATTTCACAAATACTGCCAAGTCGCTTGAATGAGCGCTAAGAGGTTTGACATGCAATTTGCTGATAAAAAAGAGGCCGAAGATTATCTCGCCGCCCACCCAGAAGTGCTGAGCATCGAGTTGTTCCTTATCGATGCTAGCGGGGTTCCTCGTGGCAAACTGTTGCATCGCAACGAGCTACTGGCGATCTACGAAAATGGTCGGCCGCTGCCAAGCTCCATTCTCGCCTTGACCGTGCAGGGTGAAGACGTCGACGAGACGGGCTTGGTCTGGGATGTCGCTGACGCCGACTGCTGGACCTACCCTTTACCGGGAAGCCTGACCCTGCAACCTTGGCGCACCAATCCCACCGGCCAAGTGCAGGTGAGCATGCACCCGACCCAAGGTATTCCCGCCGCCCCGGCCGACCCACGCCATGTACTGGTGCACACCATCGAGCGGCTGAAAGCCGATGGATTCCATCCGGTAATGGCCGTTGAATTAGAGTTTTACCTGCTGGACCAGCAACGCGACGTCAACGGTCGACCGCAGCCGGCGTTGCAGACCAATGGGGTACGCCCTGTTGCTCCGCAGGTTTATGGCGTATACGAGCTGGAGCAGCTTCAACCGTTTCTTGATGACCTCTACGCGGCTTGCGCCCTACAGGGGTTGCCCGTGCGTACGGCGATATCCGAGTATGCTCCAGGCCAGGTCGAGTTGACTCTAGAGCATCGTTTCGACGCACTCCAGGCCATTGATGAAGGCGTACGTTACAAACGCTTGGTCAAAGGTGTGGCCAACAAACATGGGCTACAAGCGTGCTTCATGGCCAAGCCATTCAGCGATCAGGCCGGCAGCGGTATGCATTTGCACGTCAGTCTGGCCGACGAGGAGGGTCACAACCTGTATGCGAGCGAAGACCCACAGGGCACGCCGCTGTTGCGTCACTCCATTGGAGGGATGATGGCAACCTTGTTTGACTCGCTGGCGATATTTTGCCCCCATGCCAACTCATATCGCCGGTTCCAGACCGGCAGTTACGCGCCGCTGGCCAAAAGTTGGGGAGTCAACAATCGTACTGTGTCGTTCCGCGTGCCCGGCGGCCCTGCGATAAGCCGGCACATCGAACACCGCATTTGCGGTGCCGATGCCAACCCCTATCTCGCCGCCGCCGCAGTACTTGCGGGCATTCACTACGGCATCACTCATCAAAGCGATCCTGGAGCGGCGATTGAAGGCAATGGCTATGAGCAGGCGACCGATTTTCTACCCACCGACTGGCTTACAGCGTTGCAGGCACTGCAACGTTCAACGTGGGCACGCGAGGCGCTGGGAGCTGAGTTCCTAAAAGTGTTTCTGGCGATCAAGTGGCGCGAGTTCCGTAAATTCAATGCTGAGGTCGGGGAGCAGGACTGGCGCTGGTACCTCACTCACGCATGAGTGTTGGTCCGTCAGCGTGCCTTCGTAATAGATCGCTGACGGCAACGACTCAGGGGGCTTAACAGTGATGCCGCCTGGTGTATAACCCCGATTTTCGCTGGGTTATCGTTCGTGCATTGAGGATGGCTGTTGGCGCTGATATGGAATTTACCCAGTTGCCGAGAAGTCACTGACCCAGTCTGATTCCTCACTATCCGTTGCCTGTCCGGGGTTTGTGCTGATTTGGAGGTGGGTCAGTCTAGCGTCGGTAGGTGATTCAATTCGGCATCGGTGTCAACCAACCAGCGGTTCACGGAGGCGGTAAGTCACGCGGGATATCCTGCTATTTCCGTTCCGGCCGGTTTCACTTCCAACGGCTTGCCGGTCGGAATGCAAATCGCTGCGCCGCACGGGCGCGACGATGCGGTCCTGAACGCCGCAGCAGTCTTTGAGCAAGTTGCACCTTGAGCAGCGGTAAGGCCTCGTCTCTAAAAAATTCATAATTGCACTAATTATTTAGGCGCGAAAGTGCTCAACCAACCTGGAAGGATGCTACTCAATGGCTTGATGGCGAGGGCGGGATTTGAGGCCGCTTTCAGGAGTTGCGCACTTACCGTGCGGTGACACGCGACACCAGAGGAGGGTAGGTCCGCGCTGAGCGCTCGAAGTAATTTAATTGAGAAAAAAGTTTTATTGACTAAAAAATAATATCGGGTAATTATTTCCCTGCATCTGCTCGCACGCAGAGTCATTTTCAGGGTCAACCCGATGAGTCAGAACACCGTGCCTTCACTGGCCAGTCTTTACATCGAGACTAATGGATCGTCATTCGACGCGCGCCAGGCGCCTTTGCTTATGCAGGGCTTCCCGGCAGAGCCGCAACGCCGCGTCACTTGGAACAATTGGATGCGCCCGCCGTTCAGCCAGTGGGGTTTCCGTAATCTGGCGCGCCTGCGTCCCTCCATTGATGTGCAGGCGGGTTCCGGGCCGGTCAGTACCTTGCAAGAATTTGCACACGCGTTGGATGAGCTGCACTTCGACAGTGAGTGTGGTCTGGTAATCAGCGTCATCGATCACCTGGTGGCCAGTCAGACCGATGCCTTTTTGGTGATGCAGGGCGACACCGTGCTGTTCGAGCGCTACTTCAACGGTCAGCGGCCCCGAGACCGGCACGTCATGTTCTCGGTGACCAAGTCACTGATCGGCACTCTCGGTGAGCAACTGGTCTGTGACGGTTTACTCAACCCTACGTTGCCCGCAGCGTATTACGTGCCTGAGTTGGTGGGCAGCGCGTTTGGTGATGCCACCGTACGCCAGCTGTTCGACATGGCCGTGGGCATTGAGTACAGCGAAGTCTATGACGACCCCAACTCGGAGAGTTCGCAATACGGCTATGCCTGCGGTTTTCAGCCTGCACCTGCGCAATACGCCCAGTTCGAGTCGTTGTACCAATACCTGCCGTCTCTAAAAAAACGCGGCACCCACGGTGGCTTTTTTCATTACGTGACCGCCACTACCGAAGCCTTGGCCTGGGTCATGGAGCGCGCCTCGGGCAAGGCCTGCGATCAGTTACTGCAAGAAATCTGGAGCCAATTGGGGTGTGAGCGTGACGGCTACTTTATGGCCGACCCGTGGGGGCGCAGTGTCGCCGGTGCCGGTTTCAGCGCCACTTTGCGTGACATGGCGCGTTTCGGTCGCCTGCTGGCCAACGATGGTCGCCAGGATGGACTGCAACTGTTGTCGACCGAGACGGTCGCACGTCTCTTCGCCGGTGCCGACCCAGCGATATACGCCAAAGAGTCCGACTTCTCCAGCTGGACCCCCGGCGCTTCCTACCGCAGCCAGTGGTACGCCTTCAACGACCACAGCCAGGCGATTATGGCCGGTGGTATTCATGGCCAATACCTGTTTGTCGACAAGCCGTCCGGTGTGGTGATCGTCAAGCAGTCATCGCTGACCGACGCCGTCAGCCAATTCGATGCTGACAGTGTGCGCATGCTGCGTGCCATTGCTGCGCACCTTAGCGACTGAAACGCCCCATAAATACAAGAAGTTTGCGTCCTATTCGCCTGGCTCGGCCAGGTGTTGGCGGCGTACTGCGCCGCCATTTCACTGCCCTGTAACAATAATAATCACGCAGGAGCTTCATATGGTTTCGATGACGCGTTTCTCTCGAGCGCTCTTAGCGTTCGGCTTACCCCTGACCACCCACGTTGCGTTGGCTGGCTACACCTTCGAGGACGGCAACCTCAAGGGTGAGGTCAATCTCAGCACCGGGGGGGCGACTATTTCCACTCGCAACGTCAACTTTGGCAGTGGCCGCGTCGATGTGCGCAGCGGCAAAAATGGCGGCACGGAAATCGACTGGCAGGAGTTCTACGTCAAGCCAGGTATCAAGCTGGACTACTCGCTGCAGCCTGACTTCAGCCTGCTGGCCGGCGGCTCGCTCGTGGCGGCGACGACCTTGGGCGATGGCGATGCCGGCGGCTTTACGCGCAGTTCTGACGGTGATGTGGCCGCCGAAGAACTCTATGGTGGTTTCCGCGCCGGGGAATGGACGCTGACTGCCGGGCGCCAGAACTACATGATTGGTACTGGCTTCATCGTCATGGACGGTAACCTCGATCAGCTCAAGGACGGCGCCTACTGGCTTGGCCCCAGAACCGCTTTCAAGGATTCGGCCATCCTGGCCTGGGATCATGGGGCCTTGAAGAGCCAGGCCTTCACCTTGCGAACCGACGACGATCTGGGTGACTTCCGCATGACGGGCGCGAACCTGGACTACAACCTCGACGACCAGGTGACGCTGGGTGCCATGGCGATGAAGGTTCATGCGCTGGGCCCCAAGGGCAGTACCGCCCCTCGATTCCGGGACGGGATGCTGGTGTACAACGTAAGGGCACTCAACGCCAAGTTGCCGGGCGTGTCCGCCCTGACGCTCAACGCCGAATATGCGCTGGAGAAAGGCAGTGGCGAGGGCGTCGATTACGATGCCAACGCTTGGTATGGCCAGGCAGACTACGCGTTCAATAGTTTGCCTCTGACGCCGGTCATCGGCTATCGCTACGCCAGTTTTTCCGGCGATGACAACCTCACCGACAATCGCCAGAAAGCCTGGGACCCTCTGAGCAAAGGCTTCGTCGACTGGAGCACCTGGCTGGTGGGGGATGTTGTTGGTAACTATCTGTTGTTCAACAGCAACGAAAATGTTCAGCAGTTCTCACTCAAAACTCACCTGAACCCAACGCTGACTCTCGGTGCGATTCACTATCAGTTCTGGCTGGACGAGAAAAACTACATGGGCGCCCCCGTCAGCGATCGGCGCTTTGCCGATGAGAGCGTGGTTTTCCTCGACTGGACGCCGACTCCGTCGTTCTATACGTCACTGTCGTATAACTGGGTCAAGCCGCTGGCCGCTGCCAAGCAAGTATTCGGCGATGATCAGAAATTCAGCGCGCTGGAACTGTACTTCACCTACCGCTATTAAGTGTCGCGAGCCCCGCGGCCGCGTAGGAGTGTTTCACTATGAACAAGCATGTACGTAACACCCTGTTGTCCGTTGCGCTGTCGTTGCTGACGGCGGGCGTTTCCCTGGCTGAAGAGCGCACGGTGCGCATCTATAACTGGATCGAATACTTGCCACCGGAGATCCTCAAGAGTTTTCAGGAGGAAACCGGGATCCGTCCGATCTATGACGTGTTCGACAGCGTCGAGACCCTGGAGTCCAAGCTGCTCACCGGCAACTCTGGCTATGATGTTGTCTACCCCGGCAGCGCCAACCTGAGTCACTTGATCGCGGCGGGTGCTGTCCAGCCTCTGGACCGCAGCCAGTTGCCGAACTGGCAACATCTGGACCCGGAGTTCATGAAAACCCTGGAGGCGGTGGGTGACACGGGCAACCGCTACGCTGCGCCCTACCTGTGGGGCACCACGCTGATCGGCTACAACGTCGACAAGGTTCAGCAGATTCTGGGCGCCAATGTGCAGATGAACACCTGGGACATGATCTTCAAGGAAGAGAACCTCAGCAAGCTGGCCAGTTGTGGCGTCGGTTTTCTCGATGCAGCCAACGAGATCTTGCCCATCGCCTTGCACTACAAAGGCCTCAATCCCAACAGCCAGAAACGCGAGGACTACCCGCAGGCTCAGGCGGCAATGATGAAGATTCGCCCTTACGTCACCTACTTCAACTCGTCGCGCTACGGCATGGACCTCGCCAACGGTGACATCTGCGTCGCCGTTGGCTGGTCGGGCGGCGTGGCGCTGGCCAAAAGCCTGGCCGATGCTGCGGGCAAGGGTGTGAGGGTGGAAATGGCGTTACCCAAGGAAGGTGCGCCGATGTGGTCAGACGTGATGATGGTGCCGGTTAACGCGCCCCACACCAAGGAGGCCTACGAGTTCATCAATTACATCCTGCGCCCGGATGTGATCGCCCGGATCAGTAACAAGATCGGATACCCCAACCCGAACAAGGATGCCACCGCGCTGGTGAACGCCGACATCCGTAACAACCCCAACATGTATGTGCCGGACGAAGCGCGCAAAACCCTGTTCGCTTTACAGCCCATGCCGCCAGCCATGGAGCGGATCCGCACTCGCACCTGGACCAGCATCAAGACCAATCTCTGATCATTGTGGCCCGGTGCTGTTGTACCGGGCCACACAGGAGTGTTTGCCATGACTGAACCATTGGAGTTGATGGGCGCTGCTCCCAATCTGCAGCGGGTGCTGACCCTGTGCGTCGATATCGGCCCTGGGCTGATATTGGGGGAGAGCGTCGAGGGAGTGCGTTGCAACTATCCTATTGTCGGGGGGGATTTCGAAGGGCTGGACTTCAAAGGTCAGGTGTTGGCCGGGGGCGAGGATATCTTCCTGCTGCGCCCTGACGGCGTCGGTCAACTGGACGCACGCTACAGCTTGCGTACCGACCAGGGGGAGTTGATCAACATCCGTAACATCGGCCTGCTGAACATGACCGAATACGGTCGCCAGCTGGAGCGACAAGGCCAGTGGCCGATTCCCGAAACGGAGTACCACTGTACCTGCACGCCGGTGTTTCAAGTGCCTAAGGGGCGCCTGGACTGGCTCACCCGTGCAAGCTTTATCGGCCAGGTGCATTACCCCAATGCAAGTCAGGTAGTGATTCGCTGCTACCGCTTCTATTGATGCCCGAGATTCACCTCTGCTGTTGAGTACGGCCTCTGTTAACCCTTGTCGCTGGCGCGCATCGCCGGTTGGACGCGTGTGGATGACATGCAGTGCAGGGAGGTGTGACGGGCTCTTTTTCTGATCGGCGACAGGCATGTCGCCATTTTTTTGTGTGGCCGCTCAGCACAGGAGACTCGCCATGTTTGTCACTTTACGAGCCCGAATTATTGTATTGGTCGGGCTATGCCTGACACTGTTGGCCTTGGCCCTGATCGGCACCGCAATCAAGGAAATGAGTGGTTTGAGTCAGCGCGCCGAGGGGCTGACCTCTGCCAGCCTGACCCAGGATATCGAGGAGCGCGTGGCCGAGTCCGTTGGTTTCCAGTCCTCTGGCGTCCAGGAGTTTTTCCGCGATGCCCTGCGCGTCGGTGAGGCTTCATCAGCGGAGGTCATGCGAATCATGTCGCTTAGCCGTAGTGGGGCGCTGACACCAGAGCACGCCAGGGCCTACATCACCGGGCAGTTGCAGGCCAGCTTGCAAGCCAATCCGATGTTTATCAGCACTTATGTCGCCTTCGAGCCCAACGCTTTCGACGGGCAGGACGCGCGCTTTGCCGGACAGAGCGAACTGGGTAGCAACGAGCTGGGGCGTTTTGCACCGGTCTGGTTTCGCCAGAGCGGCGGGAAGATGGAGCAAGTCACGGTGCAAGAAAAGAGCATTGTCGACGACACGCCCATGGCCGACGGCAAGGTGTCCCGCACCTGGTATGACTGCCCGCTACGAACGATGCAGCCTTGTCTGCTGAATCCCTATCTCGATGATGCCTCTGGCAGTCCGATTCTCATGACCTCGCTGACCCTGCCAGTGATCGATCACGGTCGCGTGGTGGCGGTGCTGGGTATCGACATTCAGTTAAGCCAGATTCAAGCCTTATCCCTGGCCGCCAAGGCAGGCTTGCCGGGGCAGGGTGGGGATGTGTGGATTGTCAGCGCCTCTGGACTGGTTGCTGGCAGTACGCTGGACAAGGATGCACTGGGCGGTCAATTCAAGGAACCTGGCGTGGAGTCTTCCGCATTATTGCCAGGACAATCACGACCGCTGCAGGATTTGCTCGTCAGTCAGACGTTCTCACCCATTCCAGGGGCCGAGCCTTGGCGTATTGTGGTCAAGGTGCCCTCTAAGCAGATGTTCGCACCGCTGCTTAAGTTGCACGAAGCGATGAATGAGCACCTCCTAGCGGCAGTGCAAAAGGAGGTGCTGATGGGCTTGGCGCTGATGGTTTTTGGACTGGTGGTGATCTGGCTCGCGTCCCTGAGCATCGTACGACCACTGCGGGCAATGTCACTGATGGCCGACGATCTGGCCCGTGGCGAAGGCGATCTGGTCAAGCGCCTGGACTACGCCCGTGCCGACGAACTGGGCGGGGTGGCCAGCGGGCTAAACGCTTTTCTTGATGTGTTGCAGCCTATCGTCACCCGTCTCAAGGGCTCGATGACCGAGTTGCGGGCAGCGGCGGCCAGATCTGCCCAAGGCAGCACCGCCAACTTGCAAACCATGGAGCACCAGCGCCAGGACATCGATCAGGTCGCAACGGCTATGTACCAGATGAACCTTTCGGCGCAGGAGATTGCTCGCAATACCGCATCGGCGTCGGAAGCGACGGGGGCTATTTTGCAGGCCATCGACGACGGCACGGGGCTGATCGAAAGAACCACCCAAATAGTCGCCCGTCAGGGCGAAGATCTGGCCAACGCCAACCGTCAGGTCAACCAGCTGTCCGTCAAGAGTGAAAAGATCGGCAGCGTCCTCGACATCATCCGCGACATCGCCGAACAGACCAACCTGCTGGCGCTCAACGCAGCGATCGAGGCTGCACGGGCTGGTGAATATGGAAGAGGGTTTGCCGTGGTGGCCGATGAGGTGCGCAACCTGTCCAGCCGCATTCAGGACTCGATTCAGGAAACGCGCTTGATTATCGAAGACCTGCAGCAGGATACCGTCGTCGTCGTGCATTCGATGACGTTGAACCAGAGTCTGGGCCAAGAACTGGCGGCGCTGTTTGGTGCGTTAGTCGAGTCGCTGTACGGCGTCGGTGAAGGCATAGGTCGGGTGGCTCAGATGAACGTCCAGATTGCCAGCGCTGCCGAAGAACAGAGCGCGGTGTCGGAGCAGATCAACAGTTCGGTCGGTCGCATCCGCCGGCTAAGCGAGGACCTGACGGTCAGCGCACGTGAATCGGCGCAGGAGATTGCCGATGTCAGTGGACAGGCCACAGAGCAAGGACGTTTGCTGGAGCGTTTCAAGACCTGAGGTGAGGGGCACTGTGGCCGGTCATGCCAGCCACGTGCCTGGGCTATCGCGTACAGCCAGTCTCAAAGGAGACTGGCGAGGTCTAGTCGCTCAAGGGTTTGAGCATCCAGCCTCAGCTGCGTCGAACGCGCCAGGCTGTTTAGTTGCTCCAGGTTGGTGGCACTCGCAATGGCAGAGGTAATGCCGGGTTGGTGCATGACCCAGGCCAAGGCGATTTCCGCAGGTGAGACTTGCTGCTCCTGCGCCACCTGATGCAGAGCGTGCAAAATGCGCATGCCGCGCTCATCGAAGTACTTTTCCAGGTCCTCGCGGCGAGCACTATGCGTCAGATCATTAAGGCCTTTGTATTTGCCACTGAGGAAACCCGACGCGAGGCTGAAGTAAGTCAGGACCTCGCAGCCCTCGGCCAGGGCAAAAGCACGCAACTGCTGTTCGAAGTCATGGCGATCATAGAGGTTGTACTCCACCTGAAGGCAGGCGTAATGGGGCAGGGCGTGGCGATCGGCAGAGGATTTAGCGGCCTGTAGATCTTCGAGGGAGTAGTTGGATGCGCCGATCGAGCGAACTTTTCCGCAGGCGATCAACGTGCTGTAGGTCTCCAGGGTTTCCTCGTGTGCTGTCGAGGCATCCGGGTAGTGGGAGAAGTACAAATCGATGTAATCGGTTCGCAGTCGACGTAGCGAGTCATCCACGGCTTGCAGGATTCTGCCTTTCGAGAGCCCGTGCTGATCGGGCGAGAGTTCGGCCCCGACCTTGGTGATAATTTTCACTTCACTGCGTCGGTAGCTGTTCTGACTCAGCCATTTGCCAATGATGGCTTCCGACTCGCCGCCGCTATTACCACTGGCCCAGATGGAATAGGCGTCTGCGGTATCAAAGGTGTTGATGCCGAGTTCAAACGCTGCGTCGAGTAGCTTCAGCGAATCTTGTTCGTTGACGGTCCAGCCAAAGACATTGCCGCCCAGCACCAGGCGTGAACTCTCCATCGTTGAACTGCCCGAATTATCTTTTTTCATACCGGTCCGCCGTTCGATTTAATAATCGGCCCTCTGGTGTTTGGCGTTCAGCCAAACACCCTGCGAGGTGGTTGCATCTGTGTGTTTTCTCAGGCCCGCATGCCGTAAAAGAGCAGCTCGGTGATATGCCTTACCTGAGCGGAGTGGGACTCGACATCCGGCGGTTCCTGGTTGACCAGCCTGAACAACTGCAGGTGTGAATAGTCGTTCAACAGGAAAGCGGCCAGGTCGACGTTGAGGTCAGCGCGTAGCTTGCCAGCCTGTTGCAGCTCTCTGAGCAATCCACTGATTTCAGCCCGGAGCGCATCGTTCATGGCGCGATAGCCTTCGGGCAGTCCGTTGTCGCCGCCAAACAGGATCAGTGGCAGCAGTTCACGCCAGAGGCTGGGGTGCATGACCTCCAGTGCGTAACCGGTCAGCCGCCGCTCCAGGTAACACATGGCATCGACCGGATCCTTAATGTCAGGCATCTGGCTGCGGGCGTCCTTGAGTGCTCGCTGGTCGGCGTCGTGCAGGATTTCCAGAATGATTTCCTGCTTGTTACCGAAGTACTTGAATACGGTGGGCGCCGACACCCCAGCCTGGTTGGCGATTTGTTCGATGGTGGTGTTCTGGAAACCCTGGCGCTCAAACAATTCGATCGCTGCCTTGCTGATGGCTTGGCGTCGTTCGACTTTCTGACGTTCACGTAGTCCGCTCACGGGAGGTCCCTGTCGCTATGAAAAAGGGGGGCGGATGTCGCCCAATCATCCATGCAAAATACTTAATCGAGTAAAACTTTTAAAGCGCTAATTTCTGTAGTGCGCTCTTTCGCGAGAAAGAAAGCCTTCGGAGGTGAAATGAGCTGTTACCTGGATACCGTTATTCACCCATTTTGGGGCGCACTGGGCCATTTCGTAGCACACGGCGAGTGTCACGCCGATCTAAAGATCACCAGTTTTTGAGTCGAAACTCCTTTCCAATTAAGAACTTGAGGCAGTTTTTAGCAGGCTGGCACGGTTTCTGCTTTTTTGAATCCGTGGATAATTGGATACAAAACTGCAAAAGGTGACGTTATGCAATTCGCTCCCACCTACGTTGAACGTCAGCCCCTGACCGCCGAGGAGGAGGCTTACAACTTTCTGCTGGAAGCGATCTGTGGCGGTCGTTACCGCAAAGGCGACCGTCTGATCGCTGAGGACATTGCCAGCGAAGTCGGCATGAGCCGGATGCCGGTGCGCGAAGCCTTTCGCCGTCTCGATGCTCAAGGCCTGGTCACCCTGCGGCCTAACCGCGGGGCCATAGTCAGTGGCCTGGATTTCGACGAATTGCACGAAGTCTTCGAGATGCGCAGTGCCCTGGAGGGGCTGGCCATCCGCGTGGCCGTGGCCAAGATCGGTGAACGTCAGCTGGCGGCTCTGGAACGCATGCTGGACGAGATGGATGACTACCGCGACGAAAGCGCCGAATGGGTCAGGCTTCATCGTGCCTTCCATGAATACCTGTGCAGCCTCAGCGGCCGTCCTCGGCTGATGAAGCAGATATCGGCGCTGTATTCGCTGATCGAGGCGCCAATGCGCCTGTGGCTGCAACACAGCGAAAAAACCTTGAGCGCTCGCCAGGAACACGCGGTGATCCTTGACGCCATTCGCTCAGGCGATGTCGACCGGGCGGAGGCAATAGTGCGCGAGCACATCGAGGGCACGGTGCCGGCGCTGATCCAGTTTCTGCAATCGGAAAAATAGAATCGGGCTCAAACCCGACAGTGTTTTGACTTTGAGTACTGCCCCGTTACTAAACAACTGGAGTGTCTCGTCATGCATAAACGCCATATGTTACTTGCGGCTGTATCCCTCGGGCTCTGTGCACAGTGGGCGGTTGCCGCGCCCCAAGTGCCGGAGCGACTGCAAAAGGCCGACAAACTCACTTATTGTTCGGGCATGGACTCACCGCCCTTGGTGTCTTTCGATGAGGCGCAAAAACCCAGGGGCCTGACGGTCGATCTGGGGCTGGAAATCGCCAAGCGCCTGGGAGACAAACCGGTGCAATGGCGGGTCATTCCTTTCTCCGGGTTGCTGCCAGCATTGCTCGCCCAGCAGTGCGACATGATCGTCGATCAGCTGTTCGACAAGCCCGAACGCAGGGAGGTGATCGACATCGTCAACTACATGTATTCCAGTCAGTCAGTGGTTGTTCCAAAAGGCAATCCCAAGGGCATCAAAACCCTGGATGGACTGTCTGGGCACAAAGTGGCAGTGCTCAATGGCTCGACGATCAAAACCTTGCTGGACGCCGAGAACGAAAAGCTGACCAAGGCTGGCAAGACTCCAATGAAACTGGTGGTCTACAACAGCGACACCGACGCCTTTCAGGCGCTGCGCATCAGTCAGGTCGACGCCTACGGTACCACCGTGGAAACCGCCGGTTATTACGCCGCCATGGCGCCCGATCTGTTCGAGGAAGGGGTGCCGGCCTTCAGCCGGATTCTCACTGGCTTGGGAATTCGCAAGGATGATCCGCAGCTCACCGCAGCGGTACAACAGATCATCAGTGACATGCGCAGCGACGGCAGTTACGTGCAGTTACTGAGCAAGTGGCATGTTTCCAGCGACACACTCGACTGAGGCGAACGCTCGATGAATTTCAATTGGGATGTGTTCTGGCAATACCTGCTGCAGCCCAGCGAGGTGTATCTCACCGGACTCTGGCTGACCTGTCTGATCAGTGTGCTGGCGATGGCATTGGGTTGTGTGTTGGGGCTGGCGGCGGCGCTGATGCGTCTGTCGCGTAACCCGTTACTCAACCTGCCGGTACGGTTTTATGTATGGCTGATGCGCGGTACGCCGCTGTTGGTGCAGATCGTTTTTCTCTACACCGCATTGGCGGCCGGCGGGATCTTCCGATTTGAGGACGTGCAACTGTTCGGTTTAGTAGTGCCGGGCAATATCCAGGCAGCGATTATCGCCCTGGGTCTGAACGAAGGCGCTTACATGGCCGAGATCATCCGTGCGGGGATTGGCGCCGTGGACAAAGGGCAGTACGAGGCTGGGCGTTCGCTGGGCATGACCTTCGCCAAACTGATGCGGCGAATTGTTCTGCCTCAGGCGTTCCGGGTCATCGTTCCGCCATTGGGCAACGAGTTCAACGTGATGCTCAAAAATACGACGCTGGTCAGTGTGATTGGCGTGCAGGAGTTGCTGCTGAGCACGCAAATGGTCACGTCGGCGACATTCCGGGTATTTGAACTGTACCTGGTGGTGGCGATTTATTTCCTGCTGTTGACCACCCTCTGGGGCTTCTTCCAGCGTTGGCTGGAAGCGCGTTTCGGACAGTCCGATCGACCCGCACCGCCAGCGGCTGGTAGCCGCATGTTCGGCCGCGGCACGCTCAAATTGCTGAGGGGACGTTAAGCATGGCGCACAAAAGTGAAGAACTGATCATCGAGGCCCTGGATATTCACAAGTCCTTCGGCGACCTGGAGATTCTCAAGGGGATTTCCTTGCAGGTGCGGCGCGGTGAAGTGGTGGTGTTGATCGGTGCCTCGGGCTCGGGCAAGACCACCTTCATTCGCTGCATCAATCTGCTAGAGGACATTCAGGGTGGGCGCATTCGCGTCAACGGCCGAGCCATGGGTTACCGCGAGCGCGCAGACGGCAGCCTGGTACGCGACTCCGAGCGCAACATTGCTCGACAGCGCCGAGACATTGGGATGGTCTTTCAACGTTTCAATCTATTCCCCCACATGACCGCGCTTGAAAACATCATGGAGGCACCGATTCAGGTGCTTGGCGTGCCACGCGCCGAAGCGTTGGAACAGGCCCGGGCGTTGCTCGCCCGGGTCGGTCTGGCGGACAAGGCGATGCATTACCCGTCGATGCTGTCCGGTGGACAGCAGCAGCGCGTGGCGATTGCTCGGGCGCTGGCGATGAAGCCACAGGCCATGCTGTTTGACGAGCCCACCAGCGCCCTGGATCCCGAAACCGTGGGTGAGGTGCTGCAGGTGATGAAGCAGTTGGCCGATGACGGCATGACCATGGTGGTGGTCACCCATGAAATGGGTTTTGCCCGAGAAGTCGCTGACCGCGTGGTGGTCCTCGATCAGGGTGAACTGATCGAACAGGGGCCGCCGGAGCAGATTTTCAGTCGACCCACACACCCGCGAACCCAGGCCTTTCTCAGCCGCGTGCTGTGACCTTTTCAGTCGGGCCTTTGATCACTCGGGGAATGGAACCGGATCACATCCGGCCAGTGAATCTTTGTTTGGAAGATCTTTTGCCATGTTGAAATTTTCTGCCCACGAATATCCCTATCCGTCGCAACGTCAGAGTGTGTTTGCCCGCCGTGGCATGGTCGCGGCTTCACAGCCACTGGCCGCCGAAGCCGGCATCGAAATCATGCGCAACGGCGGTAATGCCATTGATGCCGCGATCGCCACGGCGGCGGCTCTGACGGTGGTTGAACCCACCGGTTGCGGCTTGGGTGGCGACGCCTTTGCCCTGGTCTGGAGCAAAGGCCAATTGCACGGACTGAACGGCAACGGCCATGCGCCGGCAGCGCTGACTATCGATGCAGTCAAGGCGTGTGGTCACGAGCAGATGCCGCTTTATGGCTGGACGCCGGTCACGGTGCCCGGATGCCCTTCTGCCTGGGCGGAGTTGTCCAAACGGTTCGGCAAGCTGCCCTTTGCCGAGTTGCTGCAGCCCGCCATCAGTCTGGCCCGGGATGGTTTTCCACTGTCACCGGTGGTCGCTCAACAATGGCAGACCGCTCTGGATGAATTCAGCCCCCATCGAGACCCAGTGCTCGACGTCTGGTTCGATACCTTCCTGATCGAGGGCCGTGCACCCAAGGCCGGTGAACTGTTCCGTAACCCGGCGCAAGCCCGAACGCTGGAAGAACTGGCGAACAGCGCTTGCGAAAGCCTCTACCGCGGCGACCTGGCTCAGCGTCTGGATGCCCATTCCCGCGCCACCGGCGGTTACCTGCGAGCCAGCGACCTGCAGGACTATCGCGCCCAATGGGTGGATCCGATCAGCATCAACTACCGCGGCTACGATGTGTGGGAAATCCCCCCGAGCGGGCAAGGACTGGTGGCCCTGATGACCCTGAAAATCCTTCAGGGCTTTGACTTCGATCACCGGGATAGCCAGCAGACCTGGCATCGTCAGTTGGAAGCCATGAAGCTGGCCTACAGCGACGGCCTGCATTACATCACCGATCCGCTGCACATGCGTGTGGCCGTGGCTGACCTTCTCAGCGATGCCTACAGCAGCCAACGTCGCGAACAGATCACTGATCGGGCGCGTGAACCCAATCCCGGCGATCCCCACGCTAGCGGCACGGTGTACCTGGCCACGGCGGACGCGGAGGGCAATATGGTGTCCTTCATCCAGAGCAACTACCACGGCTTTGGTTCCGGTGTAGTACTGCCAGACAGCGGCATCGCCTTGCAGAACCGGGGACAGGAGTTCAGTCTCGATCCCGACCATGCCAACTGCCTGGCACCGGGCAAAAAAACCTTTCACACCATCATTCCCGGTTTCATCAGTAAAGGCGACGCGCCGGTGGGACCGTTTGGCGTCATGGGAGGCTACATGCAGCCCCAAGGTCATGTGCAGGTGGTCATGAATCTGGTGGATTTCGGTCTCAACCCCCAAGCCGCGCTGGACGCTCCGCGGTGGCAATGGCTAGGGGATATGAAGGTCGGCATCGAACACGGGGCGTCTCGGGACTTGGCCGCTTCGCTGGCACGGCGTGGACACCAGATTCAGGTTGATTGCGACCTGATCAATTACGGCCGAGGGCAGATCATTATCCGTGACCCGGACACCGGTGTGCTATGCGGCGGCACCGAGCCGCGAGCCGATTCCCATATCGCCGTGTGGTAACCGGCCGCTGAAAACAAGAAAAGAGACCTCGGTCTCTTTTTTTGTTTCTGCGGCAGGCGGCGCGGTCAGGGTTTGTCCGTGACCGGGGTTGCCGTCCTCAGTTCGGGCACAGTCTGCGGGGCCGATCGGACAATCACGCTGATGATGGTCAGTGCTGCAATCACCAACCCAGGTGAAGTCGCCAGTAACACCCCAGTGGTGCCGGCACCGGCCGCCAGTATCTGCCCCGCAGCCAAGGGACCGGCTACCGACCCAAGGCGGCCGACGGCCACCGCGGCGCCGACGCCGGTGGCACGTACCGAGGTGGGGTACGACGGTGGTGCCAAGGCGTAAAGCACCAGCTGCGCGGCCATCACAAACAACCCTGCGCAAAACCCGGCGATGGCCATGGGGACGATGCCCACCGACAAGCCGACCCCGGCCAGCGCTGCCAGCAATGCGGCGTATACGAACAGCACCACCTTGACGCCGTTGCAGCGATCCAGCAGCAACCCGCCAAGTAGCGAGCCGAGGGCGCCGCCGATGTTGAACAGCATCTGCACCAGGCCAGCCTCGCCTTTGCTGAAACCTTGTTCCAGCAGCAGTGATGGCAGCCAGTTGAGCAACATATACATCACGGTCAGGGTGAAGAAGTAGCTAAGCCACAACGCCAAGGTGACGCGGGCCCGGTCTTCGCCGAATAACGCTTGGCCGGTTGAAGCGCGGGCCACGGTGACGGTGCCTTGTTGCTGGCGAAAGGCGCTGGACTCGGGCAACAACAGGATCATCAGCGGCACCACCAGCAACGGCGCGAGCCCGCCGATGATGAAGGTCGTCTGCCAATGCTCGGTGAAGAGCATGGCGACCACCGCCGCCAATGCGCCGCCCAACGGCACGCCGGCATACATGATGCTGATCGCGGTGCCACGACGTTGCTCACCCACGGCCTCGGCACACAGAGCAATCAGATTGGGCAGGGCGGCGCCCAGGCCCAGGCCAGTCATGAAGCGAGCCAGTAGCAGGCCAGAGAAACTGCTGACGTAGGCGGTGCTGAGGGAGAACACACCGAACAGCAGCACCGCTGCGATGAGGATTTTCTTGCGGCCGATACGATCGGCAATCCAGCCGCCGAAAAAGGCGCCCGGCAGCAAACCGATAATTCCGGCGCTGAATACCCAGCCCATCGATTTCGGGTCCAGGGCAAAGGTCTGGCGCAGGCCCGAGGCGGCGGTACCGGCAGCTTGCAGGTCGAAACCTTCGATCAATGCAACGATAAAACACAGGGCAATGGTCAGCGTCGTGCGACGTGATGGGGTGTCCATGGCGAACCTCATTATTGTTTTTGTTGGTGTGCTGACGGATGAGCGCGAGCCTGTTCTCACGAGGCGATGACAGGTCTCAAATAAGATTAACAAAGATAACTAAAAAATGAATACTCAAAATTGTTTGCTGAAAAAACAGCATTAAACCTATTTAAATCAATTAGATGACATCTACATAAAGATAAATTATGAAAATAGATAACAATATTAATGTTCGTTTATCGATCACTTACGGTTGACGCCACGCCAGGCTGTTTTCATTCTCTGGCCGCAGATCTCCGGGATAACCCCAACGATCCCGTTCAAAAAACAACAACAATAAGTGGACATCGAACATGCCAAACCTTCCTTGGGACGCCCTTGTGGCGGATTCAACCTTACCTGTTCGCTCACGCTACCTGGCTTTGCTGGGCCTGAGTTTGATTGCGCCATCGGCGCTGGCTGACGGCTTCATCGATGACAGTCACGGCACCTTGACCTTGCGTAATTACTACCTGGATCGGGATTACAAGGACGACGGAGCGAAAACCGCGGCCCGGGAATGGGCTCAGGGTTTCATCATGAATGTGGAGTCGGGCTTTACCCCGGGGACCGTCGGCTTCGGCCTGGACGCCCGTGGGTTGATGGGGGTCAAGCTGGACTCGGCGCCGGACCGCAGCGGCACCGAGTTGCTGCCGGTGTCCAGCAGCGACAAGCGTGCGGCGGACGAGTATTCGCGCCTGGCCATGACTGCCAAGATGCGTGTTGCCCAGACCACGGTGAAAACCGGCGACGTGTCGATCTTCCTGCCATTCGCTTTCGCCAGCCCGTCGCGGCTGCTGCCGCAGACTTTTCGCGGCACCACGCTCAGCTCAAAGGACATCGAAGGACTGACCGTCAACACCGGCTACATCGACCGCATCAACAAGCGTGATTCCACCGACTACCAGCCAATGAGCATCGCTTCGCCAAACCGGCGTTTCAACGGCGCGGCCACCTCATCGCACATGGCCTATGTCGGCGGCGATTACCAGGTGAACAAGGACCTCAGCCTGCGCGTGTATCACGCCGAAGTGGCGGACCTGTATCAGCAGAACACCCTGGCGTTGCTGCACACGCTGCAGGTGGGCGAGGGCACGCTGACCAGCGACCTGCGCAGTTTTTTCAGCGATGAAGACGGCAGCGCCAAGGCCGGCAAAGTGGACAACCGCAACCTCTCGGCGCTGTTTGGCTATCGCTTTGGCGGCCATCGTTTGAGCCTTGGCTATATGCACGCCAGTGGCGACACGGCGACGCCCTATGTGTCAGGCACCGAGTTGATGGGCATGAGCGAGCTGACCATGAGTTCGGATTTTCTCAATGCCAAGGAGCGAACCTGGCAGGCAATGTACGACTATGACTTCGCTGCCGCCGGGGTGCCCGGCCTGAAGAGCCGCCTGCGTTATGTGCGCGGTGACCATATCGAACTGGCGGCATTGAATGCCGACGACCGCAAGGAGCGGGAGTTCCAGATGGAGCTGGGGTATGTGATCCAGAGTGGTCCGCTGAAGAATGTCGGGCTGATGGCGCGCAAGTCGATCTATCGCAACGACTTCCCCGCCGGCGCGGCGTTTCGCGATGAAAACCAGACGCGCTTTCTGGTGCTCTACACCGTGCCGATCTGGTAAGCCGTTTCACTTGTAATGAATCCGGCCGCTCCCCAGGAGCGCGCCGGCGTTCGCGTTTCAGGCCTGATAGACCTTTTTCAGCAACCTGAGCAGTTCTTCGCGTTCCTGGCTGTCGAGAGCGGACGTGGCATCCATGTCGCTCTCGGCGGCAATCAGCTTCAACTCCTTGAGTAGCGTCTCGCCGGTCTTGCTCAGGAATATCCCATAGGAGCGTTTGTCCGGTTTACAGCGTACCCGTACCGCGAGCGCGCGCTCTTCGAGTTTGTTAAGCAGCGGCACCACTTGGGGCGGTTCGATAGCCAGGGCTTTGGCCAGGTCGGACTGCATCAGCCCGGGGTTCTGCTCGATGATCGCCAGTGCCGAGAACTGCGCGGGCCGCAAGTCGTGGGCCGCAAGTCGGCTGATCAGATTCTGGAACAGTTTCAACTGGGCTCGGCGCATGGCGTAACCGATCAGTTCGTCCAATGCGGAGTCCATGGGCGCCTTAATTTCGACGTCGTCGGCCAGGGCTTCGGGGGCAGCGACATTTTTGGACGACTTGGCCATTGCGGGAAAATCCCTCGGGTTTCAGGTTAATAAAGGTATCTAGTTTGACGAGGTTGGACAGGAATAGCTACGTCAGGAGCCTAACACGGCGCCTTTCAATGAGCTCGACGGCGAAAAATATTTGGTTAATTCAATTAATAGTTAATTGACATAACTAAATTGTCGGTTTAGTTTTTACCCATCGTCAAGCCAAGAACAAGAGAGCATCACCATGAGCAATTACGAAGGTCGCTGGACAACCGTCAAAGTGGAAATCGAGGAAGGCATCGCGTGGGTCATCCTCAACCGCCCGGAAAAACGCAACGCCATGAGCCCGACTCTGAATCGCGAGATGATCGACGTTCTGGAAACTCTGGAGCAGGATCCGGACGCGGGCGTACTGGTGCTGACCGGTGCGGGCGAAGCCTGGACCGCAGGCATGGACCTCAAGGAATACTTCCGTGAAGTGGACGCCGGCCCGGAAATCCTTCAGGAAAAAATCCGTCGCGAAGCCTCTCAATGGCAATGGAAACTGCTGCGCATGTACGCCAAGCCGACCATCGCCATGGTCAACGGCTGGTGCTTTGGTGGTGGTTTCAGCCCACTGGTGGCCTGTGACCTGGCGATCTGCGCCGATGAAGCCACCTTCGGCCTGTCGGAAATCAACTGGGGCATTCCGCCGGGCAACCTGGTGAGCAAGGCCATGGCCGACACCGTGGGCCATCGCCAGTCGCTGTACTACATCATGACCGGCAAGACCTTTGATGGGCAAAAAGCCGCCGAGATGGGCCTGGTCAACGAGAGCGTGCCCCTGGCGCAACTGCGTGACGTGACTATCGAACTGGCGCGTAATCTGTTGGAGAAGAATCCGGTGGTGCTGCGCGCGGCCAAGCATGGCTTCAAGCGTTGCCGCGAACTCACCTGGGAGCAGAACGAAGATTACCTGTACGCCAAGCTCGATCAGTCGCGCCTGCTGGACACCGAAGGTGGCCGCGAGCAGGGCATGAAGCAGTTCCTCGACGACAAGAGCATCAAGCCCGGTTTGCAGACTTACAAGCGCTGAATTGCAGCGTTGAAATCAAGGCGAGCTGGCCGGGCGATCGAGCGTCCGCCAGCTGTTCGCTTCGGCGCCTCGGCGCTACTGTGAACCCCTCGAACGTATTCCCGATAAAGACAATAAAGAGGAATCACCATGCTGGACGTGCCCCTGCTGATTGGCGGCCAGTCGTGCCCCGCCCGAGACGGTCGAACTTTCGAACGGCGTAATCCGGTGACCGGTGAAGTTGTGTCGCGCGTTGCCGCCGCCACCCTGGAAGATGCCGATGCTGCGGTCGCCGCGGCCAAAGCGGCATTCCCCGCCTGGGCGGCCCTGGCCCCCAACGAGCGACGTACCCGGTTGCTGCGCGCGGCTGAGCAGTTGCAGGCCCGCAGCGCGGAGTTCATCGCGGCGGCCGGCGAGACCGGTGCCATGGCCAACTGGTACGGTTTCAATGTGCACCTGGCGTCCAACATGCTGCGCGAAGCCGCGTGCATGACCACCCAGATCACCGGCGAAATCATTCCCTCCGATGTGCCCGGCAGCTTCGCCATGGCCTTGCGTCAACCCTGCGGCGTGGTGCTGGGCATCGCGCCCTGGAACGCGCCGGTGATCCTCGCCACTCGCGCTATCGCCATGCCGTTGGCCTGCGGCAACACCGTGGTGCTCAAGGCGTCGGAACTGAGCCCGGCGGTGCACCGGCTGATCGGTCAAGTGTTGCAAGACGCCGGCCTCGGTGATGGCGTGGTCAACGTCATCAGCAACGCGCCCCAGGATGCCGCGGCGATTGTTGAACGGCTGATCGCCAACCCGGCGGTGCGTCGGGTCAACTTCACCGGTTCGACCCATGTTGGGCGCATCGTCGGCGAACTGTCGGCGCGTCATCTCAAACCGGCGTTACTGGAGCTGGGAGGCAAGGCGCCGTTCCTGGTGCTGGAGGATGCCGACCTGGATGCAGCGGTGGAGGCGGCGGCCTTTGGCGCCTTCTTTAATCAGGGCCAGATTTGCATGTCCACCGAGCGCCTGATTGTCGATGCCAAAGTGGCCGATGACTTTGTCGCCAGGCTGGCGGCGAAGATCGCCACCTTGCCCGCGGGCAATCCGAATGCCGAAGGTTCGGTCCTCGGTTCTCTGGTGGACAGCAATGCCGGTGAACGCATCAAACTGTTGATCGACGATGCCCTCGATAAGGGCGCAACCCTGGTTGCGGGTGGTCAGCTGGAGGGCAGCATTCTGCAGCCGACCTTGCTCGACGGCGTTACCGATGCCATGCGTCTGTACCGCGAAGAATCCTTTGGCCCGGTGGCGGTGGTACTACGAGGCGAGGGCGATGAAGAGCTGTTGCACTTGGCCAACGATTCCGAATTCGGCTTGTCGGCGGCGATCTTCAGTCGCGACACCAGCCGCGCTCTGGCCTTGGCTCAGCGGGTCGAATCGGGTATCTGCCATATCAACGGCCCGACCGTGCACGACGAGGCGCAGATGCCCTTCGGCGGAGTCAAGTCCAGCGGCTATGGCAGTTTTGGCGGCAAGGCGTCCATCGAGCACTTCACTCAGTTACGTTGGGTGACCTTGCAGAACGGACCGCGGCACTACCCGATCTGAGCAGTCGTCGCACCGTTGGGTGACGAACGTTTGAGAGCGATCGTCGCCCGCGTGCAGGCCAGACATAACAATAACGAGGCTGCAGTCGCAGGCTGCCATGCCCCGGTGAACGCATTTCTGCGAGCCGTGGTGTGCCTTGATGGAGAACAAGCACGTGAGTTCCGAATTCAGATCGCCACCCCAGAACGAAGCCAGTGCGCCGCGCTATCGCCACGTATCCATCGGCCGTCCTGCGGTCGAGGTCAGCGAAGAGCAGGGCATTTTGCACATGCGCTCCCTGGAGCCTTTGGCTGAGTTGCCCGCACGTTTGCTGGATCGCTTGGTGCATTGGGCCCAGGTGCGCCCGCAACAGACCTTTATCGCGGCTCGCCAGAACGGCGGCGACTGGCGCCGGGTGAGTTACGCCGAGATGCTGACCAGCGTCCGCGCCATTGCCCAAAGCCTGCTCAGTTATGGGCTTTCGGCCGAACGACCGCTGGCGATCCTCTCGGGCAACGATATCGAGCATTTGCAAATTGCTCTGGGCGCCATGTACGCGGGCATTCCCTATAGCCCGGTCTCACCGGCCTATTCGTTGTTGTCTCAGGATTTCGCCAAGTTGCGGCATGTCTGCGACCTGCTACAACCGGGCCTGGTGTTTGTCAGCGACGCCTCGACCTATCAGCGGGCAATCGATGCGGTGCTGTCGGCTGACACGCCGCTGATCACCGTGCATGGCCAAATACCGGGCCGGAGTCAGGTGAGCTTTGCCAGCCTGCTGGAACAGCCCGGCGGTGCCGAGGCCGATTGCGCCTTCACGGCGACCGGGCCGGACAGCATCGCCAAGTTTCTGTTTACCTCCGGCTCAACCAAGCTGCCCAAGGCGGTTGTCACCACCCAGCGCATGCTCTGCGCCAACCAACAGATGCTGTTGCAAACCTTCCCGGTATTCGGCGAAGCACCACCGGTGCTGGTGGATTGGTTGCCGTGGAATCACACCTTCGGCGGTAGCCACAACGTTGGCATCGTGCTGTACAACGGCGGCACTTTTTACCTGGACGACGGCAAGCCGACCGCCCAGGGTTTTGCCGAAACACTGCGCAACCTCAAAGAGGTATCGCCCACCGCCTACCTGACTGTGCCCAAGGGCTGGGAAGAACTGGTCAACGCCCTGGAGCAGGATGGCGAGTTGCGTGAACGTTTTTTCTCGCGCATTAAGCTGTTCTTTTTCGCCGCTGCCGGCTTATCCCAGAGGATTTGGGATCGCCTGGACCGGGTCGCCGAACAGCATTGTGGCGAACGCATTCGCATGATGGCAGGGCTCGGCATGACCGAGGCGGCACCGTCCTGCACGTTCACCACCGGGCCACTGTCCATGGCCGGTTATATCGGCCTGCCGGCTCCGGGTTGTGAAGTGCGGCTGGTGCCGGTGGACGGCAAGCTGGAAGGGCGTTTTCGCGGGCCGCACATCATGCCCGGTTACTGGCGTGCGCCGCAGCAGACCGCCGAGGTGTTCGACGAACAGGGTTTCTACTGTTCCGGCGACGCGCTGAAACTGGCCGATGCCCGCGATCCACAACTGGGGCTGATGTTCGACGGGCGCATTGCCGAGGACTTCAAACTGAGCTCCGGCGTGTTTGTCAGCGTCGGCCCGTTGCGCAATCGCGCGGTGCTCGAAGGTTCGCCCTATGTTCAGGATATGGTGGTGGCCGCGCCCGACCGCGAATGTCTAGGTGCGCTGGTCTTTCCTCGGCTGTACGAATGCCGACGTCTGGCCGGTTTGAGTGCGGACGCCAGCGATGCCGAGGTCCTGGCCAGCGTGCCGGTGCGTCAGTGGTTCGGTGATTGGCTGCAACGGCTCAACCGCGACGCCACCGGTAATGCCAGCCGCCTGGAATGGATCGCGCTGCTCGACGAGCCCGCCTCCATCGATCGGGGTGAAATCACTGACAAAGGTTCGATCAACCAGCGTGCTGTGCTGCAATGGCGGGCCGATAAGGTCGAGGCGCTGTATCGCGGAGAGGAGCCTTCCATCCTGCGTGCCGGACCATCGCAGTGAGTAGCACGGGGCAGTATTCGAGCTTTCGCGATGTGGCCATTTTCGCCGCCGTGCGCACGCCATGGGTCGACCTCGGCGGTGCATTGGCCCAGGTCTCGCCGGTCGATTTGGGGATCAAAGTGGGGCGCGAGGTTCTGGTTCGCGCCGCTATCGATCCGGCCTCGGTGGACAGCGTGCTCGCCGGCTCGATGGCTCAGGCCAGTTTCGATGCCTACTTGCTGCCGCGGCATATTGGCCTATACAGCGGCGTACCGCGAGGGGTTCCGGCGCTGGGGGTGCAGCGCATCTGCGCCACCGGTTTTGAACTCTTGCGGCAGGCCGCCAGGCAGCTCGATGATGGCGTGCAGCTGGCCTTGTGCGTAGCGGCCGAGTCCATGTCGCGCAATCCGATTGCCGCCTACGTCCATCGCAGCGGTTTCCGCCTCGGAGCCGAGGTGGCGTTCAAGGACTTTCTCTGGGAAGCTCTCCACGATCCGGCCCCGGGCATTGACATGATCGCCACCGCCGACAACCTGGCGCGGTGGCATGGCCTGGGCCGCGACGAGGTGGATCGCTTCGCCCTCGACAGCCATCAACGGGCGCTGCAGGCCCAGGCTGAGGGCTGGTTTGAGCCGGAGCTCGTGGCGCTCGGTAATGAGCGCTTTGAACTGGCCGGCTATCAATCACGGAGCATTGAGTTGCCACGGGGCGTGGACAGCGTGACACGTGATAGCCACCCGCGACCGACCGATCTGGAAGCCTTGGGCCGGTTACGGGCGGTGCATGCCGGTGGTGTGCAAACGGCCGGCAACAGTTGCGCGGTGGTCGATGGTGCGGCGGCCGCGCTGGTAGGGCGAGCGTCTTCGGCCCAGCGTCCGGTGTTGGCTCATTTGCTGGCCAGTGCCGTGGTGGGCGTGGCGCCGGAATTCATGGGCATAGGGCCGGCTCCGGCCATTCAGTTGTTACTGCAACGCAGCGGGCTGACCCTTGGCGACATCGGCCTGCTGGAAATCAACGAAGCCCAGGCCGCGCAAGTGCTGGCCGTGGTGCAGGTGCTGGAACTGGACGGCGGCCGGCTCAATCAGCGTGGCGGCTCCATCGCTTTGGGGCATCCATTGGCCGCCAGTGGATTGCGTCTGGTGCTGACCCTGGCCAGGCAACTGCGCGAAGGCAATCTGCGTTATGGCATCGCTGCCGCGTGTGTCGGCGGCGGTCAGGGCATGGCGCTGCTGATCGAGAACCCCGCGTATCAAGGCTGAGGCAGAGCCGCGCTGTCTCAGCCCAAACCTGGCGTCACGATCTTGCGTTACTATGCAGGCCCACCTTTCTGGAAGTTGCCTGGATGAGTAAGCCCGGTCAAACGGTGCTGGTCGCGTTGCGCAAGATGATCGCCTCGGGCGAGCTGGCGGCTGGCGAACGGTTGATGGAAATTCCCACCGCAGAGTTGTTTGGGGTGTCGCGGATGCCGGTACGCATGGCGTTCCGCACGCTGGAGCAGGAAGGCTTGCTGGTGCGCTTTGGCGGTCGTGGATTTCAGGTGCGCTCGGTCAGCCCCGATGACATTGCCGGGGCAGTCGAAGTACGAGGAGTCCTCGAAGGCCTTGCGGCGCGCCAGACCGCCGAGCGCGGGCTATCGAACGAGGCCCGGGCGACCCTGGAACAGTGCCTGATGCAAGGTGATCAGCTGTTCGACAAGGGCTTCGTGACCATCGAGGATCTGGAGGTCTATCACGACCTCAACATGCGATTTCATGAGGTGATCGTCGAAGGTAGCCGTAACTCGGCAATTGCCGACGCACTGGCGCGCAACGATCATTTACCCTTTGCTTCGGTGACCGCCCTGGCAGTGGACTGCAACGACATGGTCCGGGAATACCGACGTTTCAACTTCGCCCACATGCAGCACCATTCGGTGTTCGATGCCCTGGTCAATCGCCAGGGCGCACGTGCCGAAGCCATCATGCGCGAGCACGCCAACGCCACGTTGCGCTACGCCGAAATCTTCGGCTCGGCGGCGGCAGAAGAGCGGATGAAGGTTATCCTCCGCCCGGAATAGGCGCGACGCTCTAGATATCCAGCACCAGTAGCGGCGTTTTCGAACGCGAACAGCAAGGGGTGAATTGGTCGTTGCAGGCCTGTTCATCCTCGGTGAGGAACAGGTCACGATGCTCCGGCACGCCCTCCAGAACCCGAGTCAGGCAAGTGCCACAAATCCCCTGTTCGCAGGAAATGGCGATCTCGATACCCTGATTTTGCAGGACTTGCACCACGCTCTTGTCGGCTGGTACTTCGAAGACCTGACCGCTGCTGGCGACCTTGATCGAGAAACTGCCATCAGCGCGAGTGTCGACTGGGACGGCGGCGAAGTATTCACGATGCACGCAGTGTGGCTGCCAGCCCTCGGCATTGGCCGTGTCCAGGATGTGCTGCATGAAACCGCCGGGGCCGCACACGTATAAATGCACATCGTTTTGAGGTGCGGCCAAGACCTTGGCTGCGTCGAGCGCAGTCTCGGGTTCCTGATCGAAATGCAGGAACACCCGGTCGGCAAAAGGCGCGTGTTGCAGGCGTTCGACGAAGGCCGCGCGTTCCCGCGAGCGGGCGCAATAATGCAGCTCGAAATTCGCGCCGCTGTGGGCCAGGCGTTCGGCCATGCAGAGAATCGGGGTAATGCCGATACCGCCGGCGAAAAGCAGGCTGCGCCTGGCTTGATGGGCTAACGGAAACAGGTTGCGCGGCTCACTGATCGTCAGGCGCGTGCCGGGATGGATCTGCTCGTGCATGGCCAGCGAGCCGCCCCGAGAGGCCGGGTCCTTGAGCACGCCAATCACGTAGCGATGGCGTTCTTCGGGGGGGTTGCACAGGGAGTATTGTCGGATCAATCCATCGGGCAAATGCACGTCGATGTGCGCACCGGCGCTAAAGGCTGGCAACGGTCGATCATCGACACTGGCCAACTCGTAGCTGCAAATGTCCTTGGCTTCGTTATGGCGGGAAACCACCCGCACTTCGATCATGCCATTGACTCCTGCGAGGCTTGTTCCCGGGCGATCAAGCGCTCCAGTACGCGACGCGACTGCACACCGCCGGCGTCGATATTGAGTTTGAGCAAGTTGCGCTGCGGATGGCGAAGCAGGTTCTGTTGCTGACGTTCGAGCATCTCCAGGTCCTCGCTGAAGATCTTCCCCTGACCCTCGCGAATGCTCGCGGTCAAGGCTTCATCCTGCGGATTGAAGTGGCGCGCCATGCCCCAGAAGTACCAGATCGAGGTCTCGGTTTCCGGCGTAATGAAGTCGACGACGATGCTCGACGCCTTGAACTGCGGGTCTGCGTGATAACCGCCTTTGCCCGCATGAGCCACGCCGACTTCAATCAATACGTGGCTGGGCGGGGTGAAGCGGCAGATCTGCCAGCGGTCCACCGGCACATCGTCGGCCAGGTTGTTGCCGCGCAGGGCCATGCGCCAGAAAGGCGGGGCCATGATGTTTTCCATGTGGCGGGCGGTGACCACTTCGTCGCCGTCGACCGTGGTCAGCGGCGGCGCTTCGTCGATTTCCTTCTGGCCGATGCTGGACGAATGGACGTAGGTTTCGTGAGTCAGGTCCATCAGGTTGTCGATCATCAACCGGTAGTCGCACTGAATGTGGAACAGGCCACCGCCATAGGCCCATTCGTCGCTTACGGCCCATTCCAGGTGATGGATCAGCGTCGGATCTGCCAGCGCCTGATCACCAGGCCAGACCCAGATAAAGCCGTAGCGCTCGAACACGGCAAACGTCTTGTTGCACGGGAAGCCGCGAACCCGTTGTCCGGGCATTTCCACTGTTTTGCCGTCGCACCCCATCACCAGGCCGTGATAGCCGCACACCAGGTTGCCGTTTTCCACATGGCCCAGGGACAACGGTGCGCCACGGTGCGGGCAAAAGTCCTCGACCGCTGCAACCTGGTTTCCCTGGCTGCGATAGAAAACGATTTTTTCGCCGCAGATCTGCCGCCCGAGGGGGCCTTGTGCAATTTCATCGGGAGTGCAGGCGACGTACCACGTGTTTTTTGGGTACATGAGAATCCTCCAGGTCAGCGCTTGTTTTTATTATTTATGGATCCATTAAGCGATAAGCGTTTGCTGAAAGTCAATCTTGGTTAATGCATTTTAGGGCGATAATCGGGCGACAAAGCCTATTTAGTTCAGGGTGAGTCTTTTTGGAATATTATTAATGGATCCATTGTTGTGAGTTCATATAAAAAACCGCCAGCGAATGGCGGTTTTTTTGTGGCGATAAACATCGATGGTTTTGCGCTTCAGGATGACTGCTCTGCAGACGCCTGTTGGTACTTCTTCAGCCGATAGGCAAACTGCGCACGACTCAACCCCAGTAGTCGTGCAGCCGCAGCCAAATTGCCTTCGCTCTGTTGCAACGCTTCGTCGATCAAGCGCGACTCTAGGCCTTCAATGGAAAAACCTTGCTCCAGCCGGGTCAAGGTTTCCAGCAGGGCCGGGCGAGGCTGTGCGCTGGGGGGGCTCTGGTCGATGGCCGCGAGGCTGCCCTTGTCGTCCAGCGAGTACAGCTCCTGTGGTATTGGTTCATTGCGAAACAGGTGGACGAGGTCGATGGCTTGACCATCCTCGCTGGCGATCAGACCGCGCTCTACCAAGTTCTGCAGTTCCCGCACGTTGCCGGGGAAGTCGTAGCGTAGCAATGCCTTGAGCGCGCGCATGGTCAGCCCAGCGGGTTTGCGCGCGTAGTCCTGGCAGAAGCGCCGCAGGAACGCATTGACCAGTAACGGGATGTCGTCGCGTCGTTCACGCAGTGGCGGCAGGGTGATGGGGAAGACGTTCAAGCGGTAGAACAGGTCCTCACGAAAGTCTCCAGCCGCTACCGCTTTGCGCAAGTCGACGTTGGTTGCCGCCACCACCCGTACATCGACCTTGATTGGCTGACCACCACCGACTCGCTCTATCTCACGTTCCTGTAAGGCCCGCAGTAGCTTGCCTTGTCCGGGCAGGCTGAGGCTGGCGATCTCATCGAGAAACAGGGTGCCGCCGTGGGCCCGTTCGAAGCGCCCCGGGCGCGAATGGGTGGCACCGGTGTAGGCGCCGCGCTCGACACCGAACAGCTCCGCCTCGATCAGATTGTCCGGTATCGCGGCACAGTTCAGGGCCACAAAGGGCGCGTGATGGCGCGGGCTGTACTGATGCAACTGGCGGGCAAATAGCTCCTTGCCGACCCCGGATTCACCGCTGAACAGTACCGTAGCGGGGGTCGGCGCCACACGCTGCAAGGCGAGGGTGGCTGCATTGAAGGCGGCGCTGGCTCCAATAGGTTTTGGCCCGCCAGGCATTTCGCTGTCGTCATCGGGGGCGGGTGCTGGTGCTGGACGCTGCCTGGGAGCGACGCTTGATGGCGAAGCGGTGAGATAACTCAGGTCCTGTTCGACATCGCCCCATTGCTCGGCGGTCTTGCCGATCACTCGGCAGGTCTCGTGGCCCATGCCCCGGCATTCGGTTTCACGGAAGATCACCAAGCGGCCGAACAACCCGCTGACATAACCGATGGCATAGCCCAGTTCGGTCCAGCACACCGGGTCCTGGCCGATCCCGTAGGCGGCGATATGTTCGTCGGCCTCGCAGGAGTGATGCCAGAGGAATTCACCTTCGTAGAAGCCGGAGTCGGCGTCGAACTTGAAGTGCAGCGGTTCGACCTTGGTCATGCCCTCGAGGGTGTGCAGGCGAGTGCCGGCGGAGAAAATCGCCGCGGCATCGGCGTCCGGCCAACGCTCGCGGATCAGCCGTGCATCGCGTGCGCCCGACAGGTAGCCGGTGCGGGTAAACAGGCCACGGGTTTGTTCCAGGCCCTGGCGCTCGATGATCTCGCGCCGAAGTGCGCCGAAGGATGAACTGTGCAACAGCAGCATGCGCTGATCGTTGAGCCAGATGCGTCCGTCGACAGGAGAAAAAAACAGGCATTCGGTCAACTCGGCCAGGGTCGGTGAGTTGCCCTCGGCCAGTTGGGTACTGTCCCCGCGAGGCGAGAAATGCTCCTCCCGCATCGCGAGACCTGGAAACAGCGAGTGGGGGTTGTTCATTGTTATGCCCCTGAGCGCATGACTGATCGAAATGAGTAACAAGCAAAACAGTTATTAAACATAACTTTATCATTTGAACAAGCGACCCGGTGCTGGCAGCGCGTCAAGACCCGCCCCCTGAACGTTGAGTGCTCATCTTGAGCCCGCGAGCTAGACGCTTCGTCATCTAAATAATGGGTGGCGCGCAGGAAATCGGCACAGCCCTTGCTCTAGTGCTTTCACGACGCAGACGACTTCACCGCTTCAGCAAGGCGACGTCGGTCGATGACAAACACAAGAGCCGGGAGGCCGAAATGTCGGTAAGTGAATCCTCTGATTTTCTGCGGGACGAGTTGTGGAACGAGCGCATCTTCAATGGTGACTGGATACGCCCATTGGGCGGCAGCAATAGCGTACGCGAGCCATCCACCGGCGAGGTGTTGACTGTCACCGGTCTGGCCGATGCTGCGGACATCGCGTTTGCCAGTCTCAACGCTGCCCGTGTCCAGCCGGCCTGGGCGGCATTAGGGCCGCGCGAGCGGGCGGAGATCTTTCGCAAAGCCGCAGCACTGGCCCAACTACACTTTGCCGAGCTGGCGCTGTACATCGCTCGGGAAAGCGGTGGCAGTCTGTTCAAGGGTGAACATGAGGTCCGTGAGGCGATCGTCTTGCTGCATCAGGCGGCCGGACTGCTGTCGCAACCCCATGGCCTGGTTCTTCCGAGCGAGGCGGGGCGTTTGTCCTATGCACGCCGGTTGCCCCATGGCGTGGTCGGAGTGATTTCTCCGTTCAACTTTCCTCTGGTGCTCTCCCTGCGCTCGGTAGCACCCGCGCTGGCGGCTGGCAACGCCGTGGTGCTCAAGCCCGATCCGCAGACCCCGGTCAGTGGGGGCTTCATCATTGCCCGGTTATTCGAGGCGGCCGGTCTGCCCAAGGGGTTGCTGCAGGTCTTGCCGGGCGCAGCGGTGGCCGGTGAGGCGCTGTGCCGCGACCCGCATGTGCGGATGATTGCGTTCACTGGCTCCACCGCAGCGGGACGCAAAGTCGCGGAGGTGGCCGGGCGTCATCTGAAAAAAGTGGCCCTGGAGTTGGGCGGCAAGAACTCGCTGATCGTGCTCGAAGACGCCGATCTCGACCTGGCGGCCAGCAATGCCGCCTGGGGTGCCTGGCTGCATCAGGGGCAAATCTGCATGGCCACCGGACGCATCCTGGCCCACGAGTCGATCGCTGAAGAGCTGGTCCGCCGACTGGCAGAGAAAGCACGGGCGATCACCGTCGGCAATGCCGCTCGTGGCGAGGCGGTGCTGGGGCCTTTGATCAACAAACGACAGTTGCAACGTGTGCATGAAATCGTCACGGAAAGTGTAACGGCCGGGGCAATTCTGGAAGCCGGCGGTGAGTTTGAACAGCTCTTCTACCAACCTACGGTTCTTTCAGGCGTGCGTCCGGGCATGCGTGCGTTCGACGAGGAGATCTTTGGTCCGGTGGCCACGGTGGTGAGTTTTGCCAGTGACGAGGAGGCCATCGAATTGGCCAATCGCACCGAGTATGGCCTGTCCGCGGCGATCATCTCGCCTTCGGTCGGGCGCGCGATGGCGATTGGCGAGCGACTCAATTGCGGTCTGCTGCACATCAACGATCAGACGGTGGCCGACGAATGCGTCAATCCATTCGGTGGGCGTGGCAGTTCAGGAAATGCCGGCAGCGTTGGCGGCCCGGCGGACTGGGACGAGTACACCCAATGGCAATGGGTGACGGTCAAGGATAAGGCGCCGCGCTACCCATTCTGATGGGGCCAGGGCCGACGAGGGTGGTCGGTCCACCGGGCGAGTACACAAAAACAATAAGAGGACACAACATGAAACTCGACAACAAGATTGTGCTGGTGACCGGGGTCTCCTCGGGTATCGGTGCAGCCACTGCAAGCCTGCTGCGCGGCCACGGCGCCCAAGTGATTGGCGTGGATCTGAAGGCCCCGCACATGACCCTGGACGGCTTTGTCCAGGGCGATCTGAGCAGTGCCGAGAGCATCGACCGGCTGTTGCCGCAGTTACCGGCACGGATCGATAGCCTGTGCAATATCGCCGGGGTCCCGGGCACCGCGAATCCGCAACTGCTGGCGCAGGTCAATTACCTGGGGTTGCGCCACCTGAGCAGCGCGCTACTGCCGCGCATCACGGCTGGCGGCAGCATCGTCAACATCGCCTCGATCCTTGGTGCCGAATGGCCGCAACGCCTGGACCTGCACAAGGCGCTGGCGCGCATCGAAGATTTTGCCACCGCGCAAGCCTGGCTGGCTGAGCACCCGGTACCGGACGAGACCTGCTACCAGTATTTCAAGGAAGCCTTGATCGTCTGGAGCTACGTCCAGGCCCAGCCCTGGTTTCTCGAACATTCGGTGCGCATGAACAGCGTGGCGCCAGGCCCGGTTTTCACGCCGATCCTCGGCGACTTCGTAAGCATGCTCGGTGAGGCCCGGACCCAGGCTGATGCCCATCGCATGAAACGCCCCGGTTATGCCGACGAGGTGGCGTCGGTGATCGCTTTCCTGTGTGCCGACGAGTCGCGCTGGATCAGCGGCGTCAACCTGGCAGTCGATGGCGGATTGGCTTCCACCTACATCTGAAACGCACACCCGTAGACAGCGGCGCAAGCCGCTACCCGAGCGTGTTGGCTGGCGCCATGCGTGCAAAGCCATGCCAAAAATAAAAATAATGAGGAGCGTCCATGGACAACGTTAAACGTTGCTTTCGTTTCAAGTACTGCGCCTTGTTTCTGGCGTTATGCAGCGCAGGCGTGATGGTCGAAAGGGTCGAGGCCGTGCAAATGGACCTCGGTGATTCCGATTGGAAACTGCGTTGGGACAACACCATCAAATACAGCCAGGCCTGGCGTCTACAGGGTCAGGACAGCCGTTTGGTCAACGCGCCGACCGCCAACGGCCTGTATCCCTCGATCCAGAGTCAGGGCGATAAAAACTTCAGTAGCGGTCTGGTCTCCAACCGTCTGGACCTGTTTTCCGAAATGGACCTCAGTCGGCAAAACTACGGGCTGCGTGTGAGTGGCGCAGCTTGGTACGACGATATCTACAACAAGGACACCGACAGCAGCGAGCAAACGCATTTCCTCAGCGAGACCCGTAAGCTTCATGGCCGCGACGGCGAAATCCTCGACGCCTTTGTGTTCCTGCGCGGTGACCTCGGCGAAGACTCCCAGGGCGTGGTGCGGCTGGGCCGGCACAGCCTGATCTATGGTGAAAGCCTGTTCTACGGCGGCAACGGGATTGCCAATGCCCAGGGCCCGACCGACGTGGTCAAGTTGCTCAGCGTGCCGGGGACCCAGTTCAAGGAGATCCTGCGTCCGGTCAATCAGATCTCCGGGCAGTTGCAGATCAACCCGCAGCTGTCGGTGGGCGCCTACTACCAGTTCGAGTGGGAGCGTTCCAACCTGCCCGGTGCCGGCAGCTACCTGAGCGACGTCGATGCCATCGGCTACGGCAGCGGTTCGCTGCGCGAGGTGTTTGGTAACGACACCGTGAATGGCGGCGATCTGAAACCGAGGAACTCGGGGCAGGGCGGTATGCAGATTCGCTTCAAACCGACCGGGACCGAACTGGAACTGGGTTTTTACGCTGCGCAGTATCACGACAAAACCCCGATTGGGCTGTACGCCTACCTCGACGGCGCAGCGGCGGCGGCCACCGGGTTGCCGATCCTGAGTTCTTATCGTCAGGTCTACGCCGAAGATATCAAGACGGCTGGCGTCAGCTTCTCCACCGCCTATGGCCCGTTCAACTTTGCCGGTGAAACCTCCGTGCGCTGGAATGCGCCGCTGGTGAGCAATCTACAAGTGGTGACACCGGGCACGGATGCAGATGGCGGCGACAACTCGCTGTTTGCTCGGGGCAAAACCGCGCACGCCAACCTGTCGGCGATTTACCTGTTATCACCGACGGCTTTCTGGGACGGCGGCTCGGCACTGGCCGAACTGGCCTGGAACCGAACCCTGAGCGTCACCGAGAACGCCGCGGCTCTGGATTCCAACACGACCCGCGATGCCACGGCATTGCGCGTGTTGGTGGAGCCGGCGTACTTCCAGATTGTCGACGGGATCGACCTGACCGTGCCGATCGGCATGGGCGTGGTGCTCGATGGGCGCTCTTCGGCCGTTAACAAATCGGGCTTCGGCAATACCCATTCCGGCGACTGGAGTGTCGGGCTCAAGGCCACTTATCTGCAGCGCTGGGATGTTGGCCTCAACTACGTGAACTTCTTCGGTGCGCCAAAAGCCGGGCTGCGCGAGGACGGGAATTTCAGCTACGGGCAGTCGCTGGCCGACCGCGACTTCGTCTCGCTCTACGTGAAAACCTCATTCTAATAAGGTGGATTCGCCATGCAGAACAAAGCATTTCTCAACACGTGCGTCCTCACCCTGGCCCTTGCCGGCATGAGTCTGACACAGGCAGCGGTGTCGCCCGAACAGGCGGCCCGTTTGAAGTCCGAATTGACACCCCTTGGCGGCGAGCGCGCCGGCAACGCCGATGGCAGCATCCCGGCCTGGGATGGCGGCTACACCAAGGTCGCGCCGGGCTACAAGGCGGGTGATAAACGTCCCGATCCATTCGCCGGCGAGAAACCGCTGTACTCGATCAAGGCCTCGAACATGGAGCAGTACGCCAGCGAGCTGGCCGAAGGTACCAAGGTTCTGTTGAAGAAATACCCGGACTACCGGCTGGACGTTTACCCGACCCATCGCTCGGCAGCAGCCCCGCAATGGGTCTATGACAACACCGCCAAGAATGCCCTCCGCGCCACGCTGGACGTTGAGACCGAGAAAGTCGCCAGCGCCTACGGCGGCATCCCGTTCCCGATTCCGGACAACGGCGCGCAAGTCCTGTGGAACTACCGGCTGTCCTGGCAGGGCGGCGATACCATCAGCTCGCCTTTCGACACTTGGCTGATGACGGCGGGCGGCAAGAAAGTCCAGGCGACCCGTGCCCAGTACACCTACCAGTTTCCCTACTACGTCGAAAACGGCAGCCCGGAGAATTTTTCCGGCAAATACCTGATTGGCAAACTGTTGACCGAACTGCCGTCGTCGAAGGCCGGCGAAGGCCTGATGACCCATTGGGACCTGGACCCGGCCAACCGTGCGGCCTGGCAGTACCTGGTTGGCCAGCGTCGTGTGCGCCGGGCGCCGAACATCGCCTACGACACCCCGGACTTCGTCACCTCCGGGGTCGGTCTGTTCGACGAAGCGTTCATGCTGTTCGGGCCGACCGATCGCTACGACCTCAAGCTGATGGGCAAGAAAGAACTGATCGTCGCCTACAACAACAACCGCGCCGGTCTTGCCAAGAGCGACGATTTGGTCAAACAGAACTTCCTCAATCCCGATCTGGTGCGCTGGGAGAAACATCGGGTCTGGGTGGTCGAGGCCACGCTTAAATCCGGCAAACGCCATGTGGTGCCGCGTCGGACCTACTACGTCGACGAGGACTCCTGGCAGATCCTGATGGCCGACGGGTATGACGCCCAAGGCAAACTGGGGCGCCAGATGTATTCGCTGACGCTGTTGGCACCGGACCTGCCGGCGCTCACTGCACAGGTCATGTGGGGCAGTTACAACCTCGACACCGGCGCCTACTTCCTCAACTCATCGAGCAATGACCTGGCGGTTCAGTACCAGAAAGTCGCGAAGCCTTCGGCCTCGTACTTCACGCCGGATGCCATGGCCAACGAAAACATGCGTTGAACCCTGAGTGGCTGTGGCGGGCGAAAAGCTCGTCACGGTCGCTGGAAATTTTCCGAGCGGAATAAAGACATGAACATCGAAAAATTCTTAGCACGCTGCGGCCTGCGACGGGGCGCATGTGCCCTGGCGTTGTGCCTGATGGCGAGCACGTCCGTGGGCACGCAGGCCGCAACGTTAGCGGTATTGCAGCAGCCGGCATTGCCGACCGCCAAGGCCCAACGCGCGGTAATGCTCGGGTTGGCACGGGCCGGGGAGCGTTTGGTGGCGGTCGGAGAGCGGGGCATCGTGCTGCTCTCGGACGACTCGGGGAAAAGTTGGCGCCAAGCCAGTGTGCCGGTCAACGTCAGCCTGACAGCAGTGCAATTCGTCGACGCCGAGCAGGGGTGGGCGGTGGGGCATCTGGGTGTCGTACTGCACAGCGAGGACGGCGGTGAAACCTGGCACAAACAGCTCGACGGTGAAGGTGCCGCCAAGCTGGCGGTGCAGGTGGCACAGCGCAATGCCGAACAACCGGGCGGTGCCAGCAATCTGGAACAGGCGCGGCATTTATTGAGCGATGGACCGGACAAGCCGTTTCTCGACCTGTACTTCAGTGACCGGCTGCATGGCTACATCGTGGGTGCCTACAACCAGATCTACCGCACTGACGACGGCGGGCAAAACTGGCGGCCGTGGATGCAGCATGTGGACAACCCGCAGGGCCTGAACCTGTATGGCATCCGTGCCTCGGGCACTGACCTGCTGCTGGTGGGGGAGCGCGGTTTGCTGTTGCGTTCGAGCGATGCCGGGCATTCGTTCCAGGCCTTGAAATCACCTTATGACGGCAGCTTTTTCGGTCTGCTCGGCACCCGTGACGGAGCCTTGATTGCCTATGGTTTGCGCGGCAATGCCTGGTGGTCCGATGACCGTGGCAACCGTTGGCGGCGCCTCGACACTGGCGTCGACTCAACGCTGGCGAGCGCCATCGAACTGAGTGACGGCAGCCTGCTGATGGCCAGCCAGAGCGGTGAACTTTTGTTCAGCCATGACAAGGGTCGCAGCTTCGACAAACGTCAGAGCCGCAGCGGCGCGACGGTCGCGGCCCTGCAACAGGCGGCCGACGGCAGTCTGGCCAGCGTCGGTTTGAGTGGCGTGGCCGCTGACCAGGATCCGCGGGCATCCGGCAAACCTTGAAACTTCACGGTGTAGCGCTATCGGGCCGAGGCCCGTGCAACAGGAGTCAGACTTGAAAGACGACAAAACCCAAACCGTGATCGGCCGCCTGGAAAACTTTGATCAGGCTTCGGGCAACTTCGCTGAGCGGGCGATCTTCAACCATCGACCGCTGGTGATCCTGCTGTGCCTGTTGGTGACTCTGCTACTCGGCTGGCAAGCCACGCGCATTGGCATCAACGCCAGCTATGAGAAGACCATCCCGACCGGTCACCCCTATGTCGCCAACTTCCTGGAGAATCGCAGCGAGTTGAGCGGCCTGGGCAACTCGCTGCGCATCGCCGTTGAAGTCAGGCAGGGCAGCATATTCACCAAGGACTACCTCGACACCCTGGCCAGGCTCAACGACGAGCTCTATCTGCTGCCGGGTGTCGACCGGCCTTACATGAAGTCGTTATGGACCCCGACCACGCGCTGGACCGCGGTGACGGAAGAGGGCCTCGATGGCGGTACGGTGATCCCCGACGACTACGATGGTTCTGCCGCCAGTATCGAACAGGTGCGGACCAACGTCGCCCGTTCTGGCGAGGTCGGCCAGTTGGTGGCCGGCAACGTCAAGTCCAGTGTGATCTTCGTGCCCTTGCTCGAAATCAGTCCGCAGACCGGAAAAGCCCTGGACTACGGCGAGTTTTCCCGGCAACTGGAAGCCCTGCGGGACAAGTACCAGACCGATGATCTGCGGATTCACATCACCGGTTTCACCAAAATTGTCGGTGATCTGATCGAGGGGTTGACCCAGGTACTGCTGTTCTTCGTGGTGGCGGTACTGGTGACCGTGGTGGTGCTCTATGGCTACACCCGATGCGCGCGCAGCACCTTGGTGGTGGTGACGTGTTCATTGGTGGCGGTGCTCTGGCAGCTCGGTCTGCTCGCCATTCTCGGTTATGAGCTGGACCCTTACTCGGCGTTGGTGCCGTTTCTGGTGTTCGCCATCGGCATGAGCCATGGCGCACAGAAGATGAACGGCATCATGCAGGACGTCGGTCGCGGCACCCACCGGGTGGTGGCCGCGCGTTATACCTTTCGCCGATTGTTCGCCGCCGGCATGACTGCGTTGCTCTGTGATGCGGTGGGCTTCGCGGTGTTGCTGCTGATCAATATCCGGGTGATCCAGGACCTGGCGATCACCGCCAGCCTAGGTGTGGCGGTGCTGATCTTCACCAACCTGATTCTGCTGCCGATCCTGCTCAGCTATATCGGTGTCAGCCCGGCAGCGGCGCAACGCAGCCTGAGCTCGGAAACCGCCGAGCTGCAGGCGCAGATCAAGCATCCGTTGTGGCGTTTTCTCGATCTGTTCACTCAGCGGCGCTGGGCCATTGGCGCCATGCTGGGCGGCCTGCTTCTGGCAGCGTTCGGTTTTGCCGTGAGCCTGCACCTGAAAATTGGCGATCTTGATCCCGGCGCTCCGGAGCTGCGATCCGACTCGCGCTACAACCGCGACGCACAATTCATGACCCGCAACTATGCGGCCAGCTCGGATATTTTCGTGGTCATGATCAAAACCCCGGAAGATCAGTGCACGCGTTACGCCAGTCTGTCCGCGGTGGATGCGCTGGCCTGGCGACTGGAGCAATTACCGGGAGTCGAGTCGACCACCTCCATGGCGGCGCTGAGCAAGATCGCCACGGTCGGTTACAACGAAGGTAACTTCAAATGGTATGAGCTGATCCCCAATGACGGCGCGTTGGGTGCGGTGCAGACCCGCGCGCCGCGGGAGCTGTTCAATCAAGGTTGCTCGATGCTGTCGCTGTACGTTTACCTGGCCGATCACAAGGCAGATACCCTAAATCGGGTAGTGGAGGCCAGCGAGAAATTTATCGCTGAGCATCAGGTGCCAGAGGTCAAATTCATGTTGGCCGCAGGCAGTGCTGGGATCGAAGCCGCGACCAATATCGTGGTGAAAAAATCCATGAATGAGATGCTGTTCTGGGTCTACGGTGCGGTCAGCCTGTTATGCCTGCTGACCTTCCGCAGTTGGCGCGCCACCCTCTGCGCAATGCTGCCGCTGATGCTCACCTCGATTCTTTGCGAGGCGTTGATGGTGAGTCTGGGCATGGGCGTGAAAGTCGCGACACTGCCGGTGATCGCACTCGGCGTGGGTATCGGCGTTGACTACGCGCTCTATGTGTTGAGCGTGATCCTGGCTCGAATGCGTGCCGGCGATACCCTGGCCCAAGCGTATTACCAGTCGCTGCTGTTCACCGGCAAAGTGGTCTTGCTGACCGGCATGACACTGGCGGTCGCGGTGTCGACCTGGGCTTTATCACCGATCAAGTTCCAGGCGGACATGGGCATCCTGCTGGCCTTCATGTTCCTGGTGAACATGCTCGGCGCGTTGATCCTGCTGCCGGCACTGGCCTGGCTGTTGCTGCCGCAGAGGGTCTTCGCAAAAAAGCCTGAAGCGAGGCTGCTTGCGCAGTTAGTCAAGGAGAGCTGAAGGGCTTGGCAAGGAGGCACACCGCGACAACGCCCCGGGTAAATCCGCAGCGTTGTCGCGGTCGGTGCCGCAGCGAGAACTGCCCCGACCCAGGCGCCAACGGCTGGCGAGTATGAGAACGAAGGCATGGGCTATTCGATTCTTGCCCACGCCGCAGTCCAGGAGGATATCGCCAATGGCATTCTGGTGGGGCATGCCATTGAGAGACCCGGCATCCGGTCTACCGTTTCGCTCACTACGCTCAGGGAGCGCAGAAACAGTCGCCTGGCGTTGAGTTGGGAAAAAATTCTGTTGGAAACTTTAGAAGAGCTTGTGACGGTTGGAGCCTGGAAGGAGGCTACTCTTTGGCTTGGTAGAGAGGGTGCGTGAGAGAGCATCACGTAAGCATCGTAGCGAAAATTCAGTGGATGGCGCACCGCTTGTTTCGCCCATTCTCCGAATGACGTGATGAGTTGTCCATAGGCGTTAATGGGAATAAGTTTTAATTGCGAATGGTTTTGTATAGCATGCACGGGTCTTTATTGGCGTTTTTACCCTGTGCATTGGCCTATTCGTAAAGGTTTTCCTCTCCATGCGTCGAACCCTGTTTTCCATTTGTGTACTGCAAGCGTTGTCGTCTTCCTCATGGGCTGAACAAACGGATGTAGCCCCCTCAACGCTTGAGCTGGACGCCACCGATGTTATCGGTACCGCGAGTTACGAAAGGGCGGACGGGCCGGTTCAGGGTTATCGGGCAACGCGCTCGGCCAGCGCCACGCGCACCGACACGTCGATCCATGAAACCCCGCAATCGATCAGTGTGGTCTCGAAGGACGCGGTCGAGGATCTCGGAGCGACCCGTTTGCAGGAAGCGCTGGACTACGCCGGGGGCGTGGGGCGGGCGAACAATTTTGGTGGGCAGGGCCTGACCACATTTACAGTTCGTGGCTTCACCACTGGCGAGTTTTACCGCAACGGTTTTCCGATAAACCGCGGCTACCCGAACATGCCGGATGCCAACTCTATCGAGCGCCTCGAAGTGCTGCGCGGCCCGGCAACCTTGCTCTACGGTCGAGGTGATCCTGGCGGGACGTTTAACGTAGTTTCCAAACAGCCGCTACCCGAGCGCACCGTCATCTTGGGCAGTCAATTGAACGATCAGGGCATGAAGCGCGGCACGCTGGACGCTTCCGGCCCGCTCGACGAAGAAGGCCGCCTGGCTTATCGACTGAACGTAGTGGGCGAGGGCGGCGACACCTTCCGCGATCACGTCGAAACCGAACGCTACGGTATCACTCCTGTTCTGACGTGGCAGGCAACCGATGCGACCAAGCTCATTTTCGAAGGCGATTTCATACGCAACAACGCGCCTCTGGATCGAGGCGTTACGCGTTACGCCAGACAGATTGGCACCGCCTCCCGCGACAGTTTTTTCGGCGAAAAAGACGTTGGCAAATTGCACAACGACAACAACATGGCGCAACTGCGTTTCGAACACATGCTCAATGACGACTGGACGCTGGGGGGCGGCTTCCAGTGGCTTGATGGTTCGCTCAAGGGCAACGCGGTCGAGGCCAACGGTATTGCCGATGACGGCCGCACCTTGGGGCGCAACTTCAACTATCGCAAACTGGAGTGGACCGACAAGGACACCCAACTCAATTTGACCGGCCATTTCGATACCGCTGGTTTGCAGCACACTTTGCTCACTGGTATCGAGTACGAAGATTACGACTACAAGTCGATCATTCAACGCTCCAGCGGTGCTGTCGGCGCGTACCCGATCGACATCTTCGATCCGGTGTACGGCCAGCCGCGTCCGGCGCTGACTCGAACGCCGACTCATGACAAGGAAAACCTCAAGACGTATGCCGCGTTCGTGCAGGATCAGGTGGCACTGACCGACAAACTGAAAGTGCTGGCAGGGGCGCGTTTCGAACGTTTCGAACATGACTACGAAACCTACGTGCCGGGCGGCAAGAGCTGGCAGGCCAGTGACAACGCGGTGACCCCGCGCATTGGCGTGACCTACGATTTGACCGAGACATTAGCGGTCTACGCCGACACCGCGCGATCGTTCAAGCCCAACACCGGCGCAAGCCGTCTCGGCGGTGGGTTTGCGCCGGAGAAGGGCAAGTCTTACGAAATGGGTATCAAGTGGGAAGCACTGGATGAGCAGTTGAGTGTCGATGCGGCGATCTATCAGATCGAGAAGCGTAACGTTTTGACCTCCGATCCCGTTGATTCGACCTTCAGCGTTGCTGCCGGTGAAGTGCGAAGCCGCGGTTTCGACGTCAACGTCGCCGGTAACCTCACCCCCGAATGGCGCGTGATCGGCGGCTACGCCTATGTTGATGCCGCGGTGACCAAAGATAACGTGCTGCGCTCTGGCACGCGCCTGCTGAACATCCCGAAAAACAGCTTCAGCCTGCTCAATATGTATGAGTTCCAGGACGGCACCCTCAAGGGACTTGGCCTGGGCACCGGACTCAAGTACGTCGACGAGCGCGCTGGGCAAACCGCCAACACCGCGTTTTCGATGGGCAGCTACACCGTCGTCGACTTGCTCAGCTTCTACAAGATCAATGACAAGGTGCGGCTCAATCTCGACGTGAAAAACCTGTTTGATCGCGATTACGAAGAAGGCGCGTTCGGCAACGTATACGCCTATCCGGGTGCGCCACGAACCGTGCAAGTCGGTATTTCCTACACCTTGTAACGCGCCTTGCTGGCGCACGCTGCGCTTGCTCGATGAGGTCGGATACGCCGCTCTCTATCTTCATTGGTATTCCGGTCCAGGTGTCTGGATCTGGCCCTGTCGAGCGATCAGTATGTCGAAATCAGACTTAAACATGTAGTGAGCAGGTTATACGGATTTAAGACGAGTCCCGTACGGTTGCGCATAAATTTGTCGCCGTGTGGTCGTAGTCTCCCTGGAGCTGGGTGTTCGTGCCCCAGGCCGAAATAACCGATCGCTTTAGTGCGCTAGTTAAAGCTGGCGGCGGAAAGTCGATGAAAGTTCGATACTGGTAAGAAATGGCGAATCAACCAGACCCCGAGTCATGCATGTTGCACCGTGAGGTGCAGGGTGAAGCGTTGACAGGGGAAACCGATGGGCCAGCCATTGAGCCGCATAATCAGGAATCCAGGATGTCGATGCTGTTAAGCGAAACAGAAGGCAATTCGGAGCATGGCGTTAACCGGCCAGCAGATTGCCAGGTTTTCACACAGTCTGTACTGAGCGGCGTTTTTGTTTGCGCGTAGTTTGTTGGGCTGCGTCGAAAGAGAGATCACAACCTCTGTTTCCGTTCCGGCGCTTCCTGCGGAAGCTGCCTCTAAACCCGTTCTTCAGGCCTGTAGGTGTAGGCAAGAGACCATTCGAAAAGTTAGGCGCTGGTCGAAAAGCAATACTTCATCCAGGGTGTGGGTTGAAGTGTGGGCTGGCAGGTTTTTTCTAAAAGCCAGAAACGACAAAGCCCTGAAAAATCAAGCCCCTGTCGTATATAAGATGGCAGAGGCGATGACATCTCTTATTGTGTCTCAAGTCCTCCAAATCATCCTGGTGTATCAAGATATCAATGAGCTTGTCGCCCAACAGGTTCCAACTGCGAGCCGTTTCTGTTTCATGGGGTGCTCTACTGCGCTCCAGTCGTACCATTGGAAAAGTCCACTTACCGAAGGACCCTTCCGCGTGGATGACCACACCCGAATTTTCCATGGCGATTACTCGGTGGAATCCGGTAGCAACGCTCATTACTGAGTCTGCTCGCAGACTGAGGGTACACATAGAGGTAGAAAAATTTTCGACCTAAAAATTTCCCTTTATTTTCAATAACAATAAGAAAGGTTCGATTCCGGCTTCGGCACCATCTAAAATCAAGGGTTTGCGGGCGAAAGCTGATGCAAACCCTTGTTTGTTTCTAGCTTGCTTTTTTACCCCAAGGCAGTTATTGACTCCGCCCGCTAGCCCCTGGATTAGCGCCGCGTCGATCTTCGCCAGACGGGTTGCCAGTATCGACAAGCCTTCTCTCGACCAAGATATTTTGAAGGGCCTGGCGGGCTTCAGCGTCCAGCTGGTGCTCTCTCTCCTTGAGTTCAAGCAAGATTGGGCTGGACCAGGTGCGATAGGTTTGCTCGGTTTTACGAATTGATGTCATCTGTCCCCTCCTTGATGAGTGCCCGCCAACACCGTCGGCGCAATTTGGTTCGATAGAACCCTAGTTGAAGAATCTGTTTACTGCCAAAAAAATGCATGGCAATGGTGCACATCTCGCTGACGCCGCTATTGATCTTATCGTCAAAAGATATATAGATCGGTTTGGGGTTATCCAGTCTTAGATGTTACGTTTTCTGAATATAAAAAATTGTAAGAGGTGGAAGTGATGAGTAAGTTATTGACTGCCATTGCTGTAGCGTTCTTACTCTCTGGATGTTCTTCCGCACCTCAGACTCCAAACGATGCCCATACCCCCGCACCTGCTGGGGCGAAGCAGTTAAGCGGGGATGAAATTCACCAGGTGTTGATTGGTCGTGAGCTCAAAAGCAAAACCGCCAAAGGCGAGCCGTTCTCGGAAACATTGAGTCTTGGCGGAGCAGCGTTAATTAAAATCGCTAATTATCCAGAGGTTAAAGGTAATTGGACTGTGGCGGGTGACGTGATCTGCGTCACCTATAAAGAATATGGAAAGGAATGCAATACCGTGCACAGTGATGGCGCTTCAGTTTGGCTTGTAGACCAAAATACAAAGAAAACTAACAATAAGTTCAGTGTGCATTAGTTAAGTATCATCCAACTAACGCACACCCGTTATCTCAATCGGAAGCGCACGGGGCTTCGGTTTCATCCTTCATTTGCCCAGACGCCCGTAGCAGCCGTGCGCCGAACATAGTCGGAAAAGTCCCGCGCCGGCCGACCCAGCGCACGCTGTACGCCATCGGCAACCGGTGTATTGCGGCCATCAAGCACGGTGGTGAAGAGATACAGCACCCAAACGCATGTCTTTGCTGGAAATCATGGCGCCAGCGGCCGGATCGAGTGACTTCGATTCAGCCGCCGATGCTGTCAGCTAAACGAAAGGCTGACCGGTGAAACCACGAGGCAATCGTTGCCGTCCTTCCATGGCGGTGAGCCGTTCGACCCAGGCCGCACGCCAGTCATTGGCTGTGTGCGTTACTTTGGCTTTGCGTGCGGCGCGGCGTGCAGCGTTGCGCTGATCTTTGCGCGCATCCTTGAACGCGTCGGTGTTTCGGCAGCTTCTGCATTTCACCCGGGTCAGTTCGCTGGTTGAAACGAGCTTGCTGCCTTTGTGACCGCAGGCCAGATGCCCGCCGACTTTGAAGTGAGTAACCATCAGACGTCTCCTTCGTTGCGTGTAATGGTTTGACCTCTAGCGTACGGCGACGTTCGTTGCCTGATTGATGGACAAAAAAAGGCCCGCATGCGGGCGGGCCAGGGGATTCTTCAAAGGAGTCCGGTCAATCTAGAGCCTGAGATGTGAATGCCGTGTGAAATGGATTGCTTAGCCGTAAAAAAGCCCAGCGCCAGGCTGGGTTGGGGGTGTAGCAGGAAGCGCTCAGGCAAGGACGCACCCGGTGACGATAAGGTCGCCGTTCATGCGTCCTGAATCAGGCCGTGTCCTTGAGGATGTCCGGATCGAATCATCTGAACCGCGGCAGGGGCGGGTCGACAGGTTTGAGCGACGACAGCGTATTGCGAATCAGTGGCGCGTCCTTCTCGATGTCGTTCAGCCGATCACGGATTCTGAGGGCCGTCGGGTGCCCGCCTTGATGATCGACCCAGTCGGCGATTTCCTTGCATGCCGCTGCCAGGCGAGCCTGACGGGAGTCGAGCAGGGTGAGCAGGGTGGTGATGGACTCTTTTTCGGACATGGCAAACACCTCCGTTCAAGAAACCTGTAATGGGCAGCAAAAAGCCCGCGGGGAGCGAGCTCTCTGCCGATGGGGTCGCTGTTCCTTCAGCTTTTTCAGTATAGACCCCTAAAAGGCAGGTGACCTTAGCCTTGTCGGGCCGTCACTTGCGACCTGGCATTGAGCTGCCAGCATTCACGCCGGGCGTCTTCTTCACGATCGAAACCGTCACCGATGAAGCCGCGGGTCCGAGTATCGGCGATGCGATACCAGACGGCGGCGTCGGGTGGTGGATGATCGGTTTCTCCGGCCCGGCGACCATGGATGATGATCTTGTTGCATCGTTTCACAACGAAAATGTCTTCCATGGCGTCACCGCAGCTAATTCAGGTTCACAACAACTATAGAAGCCATTTGCAATCGTGCAAAAAATAGACAGGTCAGTTCGTCGCCTCAACCATTGCGACCCTCAGCTCCAAAAACATCGACAGGCCGACTTCCTCTGCCCTGAGCCCTTTGCGCGCTCGTGGCCTGGGCAGCTCAGCCAAAGCACCCAAAAGAAAACCATCGAGCACCGCCGGGTGGATGTAGCACTTTCGGCAGACTGCCGGGGTGTTGCCCAGTTGTTTGGCAACGTTCTTGACCATCTCCACCACATGCCGCTTGGCATCCGACTCAGGCTCCCACTGCAGTTCACGCAAAACGGCCAACGCCAAGGCGCTGCCGGCCCAGGTTCGGTAATCCTTGGCAGTGAAGTCGGCACCTGTGAGGGTTTGCAGGTAGGCGTTGACGTCGGAGGAACTGATGGTGTGCCGCTCACCGTTTTCATCCAGGTACTGAAACAGGTTTTGCCCGGGAATTTCCAGGCAACGTTTGATGATCCGCGCCAGGCGTCGGTCTTTCACGGTGATCTGGTGCTCGATACCGCTCTTGCCGCGGAACTGGAACAGGATCGCATTGCCGTTGACCTCGACGTGACGGTTGCGCAGGGTGGTCAAGCCGTAGGACCGGTTGTCCCGAGCGTACTGGGTGTTGCCGACCCGGATCAGCGTCGCATCGAGCAAGGTGATGACCGTGGCCATGACCTTGTCGCGGCTGAAGCCGGGAGCCGCCAACAGAGTTTCAAGCTGTTTACGCAATTTCGGCAGGGCCAGGCCGAAGTCCCGCAGGCGCGAGTATTTGTCGGCATCGCGCACTTCTCGCCAGCGTGGGTGATAACGGTATTGCTTTCGACCTCGGGCATCACGACCGGTAGCTTGCAGATGGCCGCGCGGGTCTGCGCAGATCCACACATCGGTGTAGGCCGGGGGTACGGCGAGGGCATTGATGCGTTTGATCTCGTCTTGATCGGTAATGCGCTGACCCGCAGGGTCGTAATAGCAGAACTTGCCGCGCAGTTTCTTGCGGGTGATGCCGGGCTGGGTGTCATCGACGTAATGCAGGTCGGATGGCAGCACATTGGACAGCGCGATATCGGGCATGGCGGTAGTCCTTGGCAATGGATCAGGGGCCGTTACAGCCATTGACCGCACGCCGTTGCAGTCGTGCCAGCGGATTTACGCCAGCACCGCGACCGCCTTGATCTGTGCCCAGAGTTGCTGGCCGGGGTGCACGCCCAATTGGTCCCGGGAGTAGCGGGTGATCCGCGCCAGCAGGGGGGTGCCGCCAGCGTCCAGACGGACCAGCACGTGGGCGACGTTGTCGGCGCCCATTTCACTGATCACGGTGACCGGCAGGCGATTGAGGATGCTGCTTTGCTCGACACTTTGCAGGCTCAGGCTGACATCCCGCGCCTGAACCTTGCAGCGCAGCGCCTGACCCAGTGTCATCGGCGAGTGAGCCACGCGAATGTTCAGGGTCGTGTTCGGTAGTTGCAGGGTCAGCAACTGATAGTCGGGGTCATAGGCACTGACGTGCCCCTCGATTACCACGCCGGCGTCGTCGCCGAGCGCCAGGGGCAGGTCGAGACGGGCTAGGGTTTCGCCGATAGGGCCGCTGGCCAGCGCCTTGCCGTTACTGAGCAAGACGAGGTGGTCGGCCAGCCGCGCGACTTCATCCTGCGAGTGGCTGACGTACAGCACCGGGATGTCCAGTTCATCGTGCAGTCGCTGCAGGTACGGCAGGATTTCGTTTTTGCGCTGGCTATCCAATGCTGCCAGCGGCTCATCCATCAGCAACAGTTTCGGGCTGGTGAGCAGGGCGCGGGCGATGCCGACCCGCTGCCGTTCACCGCCCGAAAGGTGCTGCGGATGGCGATCCAGCAAATGGCCGATCCCGAGCAGTTCAGTCGCGTGAGCCATGTCGACCCGTCGCTGTTGGCGAGGAATGCGCTTGAGGCCGAACTCCAGATTGGCCAGCACCGACAGATGGGGAAACAGGCTGGCTTCCTGGAAGACGTAACCCAGCGCACGCTTGTGTGGTGGCACGAAAATCTTCTTGTCACTGTCCTGCCAGACTTCATCGTTGACCTGGATGAAGCCCTGCTCGGCCTTCTCCAGGCCAGCAATGCAGCGCAGGCAGGTGGTCTTGCCCGAACCGGAATGACCGTAAAGCGCAGTGACGCCGCGGCCGGGCAATTGCAGATCCACCTCCAGGGCGAACCCTGAATACTTCAGTTTCAGACGCGTATGAATCATCGATCAGCTCCAGCCCGCTTTGGTTTTACGGCTGGAGTAGAGCGCCAGCAACACAATAAAGGAGAACACCAGCATCGCACCGGCCAGCCAATGGGCCTGGGCGTATTCCATGGCTTCGACGTGATCGTAGATCTGCACCGAGACCACGCGGGTTTTATCGGGAATGTTGCCGCCGATCATCAGCACCACGCCGAACTCACCGACGGTGTGGGCAAAACCGAGAATGGCCGCGGTGATGAAACCGGGGCGGGCCAGCGGCAGGATCACGCTGAAAAACGTATCCCAGGGATTGGCGCGTAAGGTCGCGGCCACCTCCAAGGGACGAGAGCCGATGGCAGAAAAAGCATTTTGCAGTGGCTGGACCACGAACGGCATCGAGTAGAGCACCGAGCCGATCACTAGCCCTGCAAAACTGAAGGTGAGGGTGCCGAGCCCCAGTGATTGGGTGAAGTGGCCGATAAACCCGTTAGGGCCGAGCGCCAGCAACAGATAAAAGCCAATCACCGTCGGCGGCAGCACCAGGGGCAGGGCGACGATCGCCCCGACCGGGCCGCGCAACCACGAGCGGGTGCGCGATAGCCATAACGCAATCGGAGTGCCGATGACCAGCAGGATAACTGTCGTCAGGGACGCCAGTTTCAGGGTCAGCCAGATGGCGGAAAAGTCGGCATTTGATAGCGTCATTTAGAGTTGGTAACCGTAGGATTTGATGACAGCGGCGGCTTTCGGACCTTTGAGGTAGTCAACCAGCGCCTTGGCAGCCGGGTTGTCCTTGCCTTTGTTGAGGATCACCGCGTCTTGTTTGATCGGCTCGTGCATGCTGGCCGGAACGATCCAGGCCGAACCGCTGGTGACTTTGCCGTCTTTGTAGATCTGCGACAAGGCCACAAAACCGAGTTCGGCGTTGCCGGTGGAGACGAATTGATAGGCCTGGGTGATGTTCTGGCCTTCAACGATCTTGGCTTTGACCTTGTCGGTCAGGTCCAGCTTGGCCAGCACCTGAGTAGCGGCCAGACCGTAAGGCGCGGCTTTCGGGTTGGCGATGGACAAATGCTGATACTGGTTGTCGCTCAGCACTTTGCCTTTGGCATCGACATAACCTTCCTTGGCCGACCACAGCGCCAGGGTGCCGATGGCGTAGGTGAAGCGCGAGCCCTTGACCGTGTCGCCTTCGGTTTCGAGTTTTTGTGGGGTGGTGTCGTCCGCCGAGAGGAACACTTCGAACGGCGCGCCATTTTTGATCTGGGTGTAGAACTGGCCGGTTGCACCAAAGGAAGTGACCAGTTTATGCCCGGTGTCTTTTTCGAAATCAGCGGCGATCGCCTGAATGGGTGCAGTGAAGTTGGCGGCGACGGCAACCTGGACTTCGTCCGCCTGGGCGGACCCGAAAGCGAACACTGCGAGCAGGGTTGCCAGGCAGGTGGGGGCAAAACGTGAGGCACGAATGGTCATGAAACGGCTCCGTGGCAGGCAAGTGCAGAGAGGGGGGGAACGCTATATAGCGGAATATATAGCGAAATGCCTGCAAACGGAATGTGCGGAATGCGCGTTATTGAGACCACGCATGACCCTGTAGCAGCTGCCGAAGGCTGCGTTCGGACGCGAAGCGGTCGTGAAACCAGACACTGCGGTCTTTCAGGTTAATCGTGGCAGCTGAATTTGCGACCGCTTCGCGGCCGAACGCAGCCTTCGGCAGCTGCTACAGGGCCGTGTTTTAGCGACGAATCAACTTGGCCAATCCTTCCTCAGCCAGCTTCCGGGTCAACTCCGCCGTGGTCATTTCAACGCCCAGCGTGAATGCCTGACCCGCCCAGAGATTGCTGAAATCCGCTTCTCCCTTGGCCCGCAACGGCATCAGCGCACCACCTGCCAGCGGGAAGGCTGGTGCTTTGGCGCTCATGGGCCCGAGTTCGCGCATCACCCGATTGAGAATGCCGCGCGCCGGACGTCCGGTGAAAATGTTAGTGACGGCAGTCTCACTTTCCTTGGCCGTGCGCAACGCCTTGTGATGAGACGCACTGACCTTGGCCTCTGGCGTGAACAAGTACGCCGTGCCCACTTGCACCGCCGAAGCCCCCAACAGGAACGCTGCCGCGACGCCTCGTGCATCGGCAATCCCGCCGGCAGCAATCACCGGCACCTTCACCGCATCGACGATCTGGGGCACCAGCGCAAAGATCCCCACCTGGCTGCTCAGATCATCACTGAGAAACATGCCCCGATGGCCACCGGCTTCATACCCCATGGCAATGATTGCGTCACAACCGTGCTGCTCGAGCCAAATGGCCTCATCGACCGTGGTGGCCGAGGAGAGCACTTTGGCTCCAGTGGCTTTCACGCGGTCCAGCAGGGACTTTTCCGGTAGACCGAAGTGGAAACTCACGACTTCGGGGCGAAACTCTTCGATCACTTCGCAGGCCGCGTTATCGAACGGTGCTCGATTGGACACCGGCGTCGGCGCGTCGAAGTCCACGCCAAGTTCCCGGTAGTAGGGTTCCAGCAGATTCTTCCAGTCTCGAGCGCGTTGTTCATCCGCGGCGGGAGTCTGATGGCAGAAGTAGTTGACGTTGATCGGGCGCTGAGTGTGCTGACGAATCGTTTTCAGCTCCTCGCGCAACTGATCGATGCTCAACATGGCGGCGGGCATGGAGCCCAGGCCGCCGGCGTTACTGGCTGCGATAACCATGGCTGAACCGGTCGCACCGGCCATGGGAGCCTGGATAATCGGCAGCTCAATGCCCAGCAGGTCAAGAATGCGGGTGTCTGGCCATTTGCTCATTTGAAGGGTTCTCCGACGTCATAACAGGGCAGGGACGGTAGGACCGTTTTTGTATCAGCAATAACTGATACAAGGCCAGTCGAGTTTTCCTGTCGTGTGCCATTCTTGGCTTAAAGTCGAGTACGGTGAAATATTGCTACGTGTTATTTCAATTGCACCACAACTGAGTGATTCCAATAGGAGACAGCAATGTTCCAAGGCATTTTGATCGACAAAGACGACAGCGGTTACCGGGCCACACTGCAAGAGATCAATGACGATCAACTGCCCGAGGGCGATGTGACGGTGCGTGTGGCGTACAGCACGCTGAACTTCAAGGATGGCCTCGCGATCACCGGCAGCAGCCCGGTGGTGCGAAAATTCCCGATGGTGCCGGGTATTGATCTGGCAGGCACTGTCGAAGTCAGTGGGCATCCGGACTACAAGGTCGGTGATCAGGTCGTACTCAATGGCTGGGGTGTTGGCGAAGGACATTGGGGCGGACTGGCGCAGAAGGCTCGCTTGAATGGCGACTGGTTGATTCCGCTACCCAAGGAGTTCACTGCGGCGCAAGCGATGGCCATCGGCACGGCGGGTTACACGGCGATGCTGAGCATCCTGGCGCTGGAACATAATGGCGTGACACCCGATCAGGGCGACGTATTGGTCACCGGCGCCAATGGCGGTGTAGGCAGTTTCGCCATCGCACTGCTGAACAAGCTCGGCTATCGGGTGGTCGCGTCCACCGGCCGAACCTCCGAGCACGATTACCTCAAGCAACTGGGCGCCAGCGAAATCATCGACCGCGCCACGCTGTCCGAGCCGGGCAAACCCTTGGCCAAGGAGCGTTGGGCGGCGGTCATCGACTCGGTCGGCAGTCACACCCTGGCCAACGCCTGTGCCAGCACCAAGGCCAATGGCACTGTCGCCGCGTGTGGCCTGGCGCAAGGCATGGACTTCCCGGCTTCAGTCGCACCGTTCATTTTGCGCGGCGTGACCCTGGCCGGGATCAACAGCGTGACTCAGCCCAAAGCCAGGCGGATACTGGCCTGGAATCGTCTGGCGAAGGATCTGGATTTCGCTCTACTGCCGCTGATCAGCCATGAAATCGGTTTGAGTGAAACGATCGAGGCCGCACCGCGTTTGCTCGCTGGTCAATTGCGTGGGCGGGTGGTGGTCGACGTCAATCGTTGACTGTTTCACCCTCAATCAAACAGACAAATTACAGAGACAAGGACTATCGACCATGGATGTAAAGCAGCGTGAAGTGCGGCCCTTTAGCGTCTCGGGGCTGCGAGTGCGCACCTGCAATGCCGCAGAGCAGCAACCAGACACTGCGCGCATCGGCCCGATGTGGGAACAATTTTTCGTTGAGGACATCTTCGACAAGATCCCCCACAAACAGCCGGATTCCTTCATGTACGGCGTCTATTCCAACTACGAGTCCGACGCTTCGGGCCACTTCGATGTGACCGCGGGGGTGGCGGTCACCGCGCCCTCCGAGGACTTTCCGCAGGTTCAGGTGGAAGGAGGCGATTATCTGGTGTTCAGCGCCAAAGGGGCGATGCCGGACAGCGTCATTCAGACGTGGGGCCTGATCTGGGCCTATTTCAAGGACAACCCGCAGGTTTGCCGCACGTTCGCCACAGACTTCGAGGTCTATACCAGCCCGGATTCAGTGTCGGTCTATATCGGCATTCAGGACTCAGACGGGTTTTCGCGCTCAAGCAACTGACGCTTGCGCTCCACACCCCAGCGGTAGCCCGACAGGTTGCCGTCGCTGCGCACCACGCGGTGGCACGGAATCGCCACCGCCAGGTTGTTCGCGCCGCAGGCTTGAGCCACGGCGCGCATCGCTTTTGGCGCGCCGATTCGTTGAGCGATATCGGCGTAGCTGGCAGTGCAGCCAGCGGGAATCTCCCGCAGGGCTTGCCAGACCCGTTCTTGAAAAGCGGTGCCACGCACATCCAGTGGCAAGTCCAGGCCCAGGGCCGGCGCTTCGATAAAACCAACCACCTTGGCGATCAGTTGCTCGAACTCTTGGTCGGCGCCAATCAGATTCGCACGTCGAAACTTGTCCTGCAGATCGCAGACCAATTGGTGCGGATCATCGCCCAGCAAGATCGCGCAAACACCTCGTTCACTCTGCGCCACTAGAATCGCCCCGAGGGAACACTGGCCGACAGCAAAACGAATGTCGTTGTTCTGACCGGCGGCGCGGTAATCACCGGGTTTCATGCCCAATAGTTGATCGGCGGATTCATAGAAACGGCTGTTGGAGTTGAAGCCGGCGTCATACAGCGCGTCGGTCACTGAGCCCCCGTCCGCGAGACGCTCACGGACCCTGCGTGAACGATGGGCCGCGGCGTACCCCTTGGGCGTCAGACCGGTAACCGCTTTGAACACACGATGGAAGTGAAAGCTACTGAGGCCCGCAGCAACAGCCAGTTCGCTCAGGACAGGCAGATTCTCCGCGGTTTCGATCTGGCGGCAAGCGGCCGCCACAGTCGCAGCATGTTGCGCGGCGATGTCGCTTTGATCCTTCGCGGCGCGTTTGCTTGGGCGATAACCCGCCGCCTGGGCCTGCTCGGCCGTGTCGAAGAACTCGACGTTCTGCGGTTTCGGCAAACGCGCCAGGCTGCTGGGGCGGCAGTAAATGCCGGTGGTTTTCACCGCATACACAAACTGTCCGTCTGCCCGGGGATCACGCGCGACGACGGCGGCCCAGCGCGGATCGTTCTCGGTGGCAATCTTTGTCGAATGGCTTGTCATGGCTTCATGTCCTGACCTGTTTCATGCAGATTAACCAGCCGACGGGGTCGCTGCACCCCGGGTCTTGCGGTCGAATTCGAAGGCTTCATCCCGCGGTACGAAAGGTGAAGTTGATCCGTTGTTCGCCCAGTCGCGGGTGTTGGCCGTCCTTGATCGGCAAGACCCCGTGATAACGCAAACGATCCACGCCACCCCACACCACGATGTCTCCATGCAACAGCGGCACTCGTTGGCTTTTATCGCTGCGTTCGAAGCCGCCGAACAGGAACATCGCCGGCAATCCCAGGGACACTGAAACAATGGGCGCTGCGTAGGAAACTTCGTCTTTGTCCTGGTGCAACGACATCTTGGCCCCGGGAACGTAACGGTTAATCAAGCAGGAATCAGGCACGAAATCCGCAAACCCCGCTTCCCGCGCCGCCGCTTGTGCCAGTTCGAAAAACACCTCGGGCATTTTCGGCCAGGGTTTTCCGGTCAGCGGATCATCGCGGGTATAACGATAACCGCTGCGGTCGGTGGTCCAGCCCAGCGCGCCGCAACTGCTCAAGGCGACCGACATGGTAAAGCCCCCGGGCGTGATCATCTGACGAAACGGTGCCGCCGCCAGAACTGCGTCCAGTGCGGGCAGCAACTGATCCAGCCAGGGAAGGGCAAAGCCTCTGAGGACGCAGGACTGTTCGCCGATACGATCTAGCCTGGGTTGCTGCTCGGGTTCCGCGTCGGCAAACAAGTCGAAGGTGATCGGGTTCATGGGGTCATAACGCGTCGTGAAAGATGATTCCAAGGGTATGCCGTTTTCCGCTGTGCAGGCGACTCACGCCGTGGCGCAGGGTGACCCGGTAATAGCCACGAACGCCTTTGACCGGTCGTTGGTTGACGGCAAAGATCAGTGCGTCACCTTTCTTCAGGCCGATGACCTGAGGGCGCGACTGCATCCGTGGGCGCTGCTCCGTCAGCATGAACTCGCCGCCGGTGAAGTCTTCGCCCGGCTCTGACAGAAGAATCGCCACTTGCAGCGGGAAGACGTGTTCGCCGTACAGGTCCTGATGCAAGCAGTTGTAGTCCTGCGGTCCATATTGCAGCAACAGCGGCGTCGGGCGTTCCTGACCGGCGGCATGGCAGCGGTCGAGGAACGCTTCATGGGTTTCCGGGAAACGGGTCGGCAGGTCCATATGCTCGTACCAGCGATTGGCAATGGGCACCAATCGAGGATAGAGCGCACTGCGCAAACGGGCGACGACATCTGGCAACGGGTATTTGAAGTACTTGTACTCGCCACGGCCAAAGCCGTGACGGGCCATGATTACTTGCGAGCGAAACGGTTCGGCACTGGCATACAGAGCGCTGACTTCATCGCACGTGGCGTGGCTTAAAAGCGACCTGATAATTGCGCAGCCATCCTGATCGAGTTGCTGTGCCAGCGCTTCCCAGTCCAGTCCATCAAGAGAACGCTCGCTCATCGCTGCGCCTCACGATCCAGCAGTTGCCGTTTGCGCTCCAGCCCCCAACGGTAGCCGCCGAGGCTGCCATCCTGACGCAGCACTCGATGGCACGGCACGATCACCGCCAGCGGGTTCGCTCCGCAGGCATTGGCCACCGCCCGAAAAGCCGTGGGTTGCCCCAGTTGTCGAGCGATGTCCAGATAGCTGGCGGTTTCACCCAGCGGTATTTGCCGCAGGGCATTCCAGACTCGCCGTTGAAACACGCTGCCCGTCAGATCCAGCGGTAAATCCAGGGTGCTGCGCGGGTCTTCGAGGTGGCGCAGGGTTTGCTCCAGCGCAGGCATCAAGCCTTCATCGCGCTGCGGTGCTTGTTGGCCGGGGAAGCGTCGCGAAAGATCTCGCTCCAGCGTTGCCAGATCATCACCGATCAGCAGCGCACACAAACCCTCGGCGCTGAACGCCAGCAGCAAGACGCCAAGACTGGAAGGGCTACTGATGAAGCGAATCGAGGAAGTAGGCATGTTCTGACTCCTTAACCAAAGGTTGAGGTGGCCAGTCTAGGGAGGGGCGACTTGGTTAACACTCCGGCGCTTGCGGTTGAATTCCAGAGGGCAGGAGCAGACGTCCATGTTGTCGCTCCGGATCCCGTTACAGCGCTTTGCTGACGCTTATGTCGCTGATGACGTCTTCGCTCGAACCATGAAGCGCATCCAGCGCGGCCTTGGCTTCTTCTTCGGTGCCTTTTTCAAGCTGGGCAAATTCGAAGCGACGCTCACCATTGAGTTTGTATTTGATGACGTACTTGGTCGTTTGGGCCACGGTCATACCTGCTTGTCTTCGTGTTTGGGTGTCACTCAGCTCAGTTTCGTGCTGGAGCGGCGGATGATCTTGATGGTGTGAGTCAGGGTCGGTTTGCGAGTTACGCTGATCGGCCGGCGGTTGACCGTGTCGATGGTGATGTTCCAGAAACCGGTGCTCGGTGCAGTAATCCGGGCAGGGAAAGTGTCAAATGCTCCGCCATGGTAAGTGTGGCGGCCGCCATTCTTGAAGCTGCGGAAATTGGCGTCGTTCATCAAGCGGATATTGCATGTTTGGGAGCATTGAATGACGACGATGTCGTCTTCGTTGAGGTGCTCGCGCTGGTGGATAAATTTCATGAGGCGCCTCCAGAAGGGCTTTTTCTACAAAATCAAAACGATAGCATGTGCGATTGGCGCAGTTTATCAGCCCGAACGGGTTATTATCCGGTCGTCGAGGTCTGCTTTGACAATTAAAAACTGTTATACGGAATTTTATGAGCGATAAACGCAGCGAGCCTCGGAGAAAAACAGCATTTGTACTGTCGGAGTCTCTTTATCGGAGGTGTTGTATGAAGTGGGGTGTGCTGTTCCTGCCTATGGCGATAGCGATGAGTGGTTGTGCGAGTGTCTCGGAGATCAATGAGACGCTACCGACCATGAGCGTGATTTCAGGCAAGAAGCCTCAGGAGTACGCGCAATGCCTCACCGAGAAGCTGGCCAGCAGCCGGGGAGCCCTGCAAGTCGAGCCGCACAAGGACGGTATGCGAGTCATCGTGCCGCAGAAGTTCTCCTCGGGGCCGGCCGCGGTATTTGATATCGAAGACCGCTCCACTGGCAGCAGCATCAAGTTGCATGAGCGTATCTCCAATGTGCCGTTGCGCCCCATGGATGTACGCAATGCCGCTACGGCGTGCATTTCCGGCTGATAGACTGTCGCCCGTCAGCACCGATGCCGCCAAAGCAGCGCTTTGGCGGCATTGTCATTTCTGGAGTCGAGCATGAAGCGAGAGCAGGTACGGGAGCGCCATGCAGAGGGTCACATCTCTGCCACCCACGTGATTCAGAATCCGGCGAATCCGGGAGAATGGATCGTGTTTTTCAAGAAAAGCGCTGGGCGCAGTTATTTTCTGGTGGATGAAAACGATGAAGTCGAATCTTTCAGTAGCCTCGATGATTTGATCGAGACGGTGCGCGGCCTCGGGATCAAGTTCGCCGAAATTCACATGTAGGGCAGGGCGCCTTACTTGCAGACCACCACGACATTGCGGTTCTTGTAGTTGCCGACGTCGACACCCAGGGTCTTGTCGCTTTCCTTGGTCGAAGGTGTACCGTCGGTACCGACGATCCGATAGCCGGTGCCGGCGCAAGAGGCATCGGCTTTTTCGTAGCAGGTGGCCCAGGAATTAGCTTCCCCGGAGCAGTCTATGGCCAGGCCTTGCTCGCCGTTGTTCAGGTAGGTCGTTTCGGAAGTGGCGCAGCCGCTCAGGGCCAGTGCCGCGATCAGTGGCAAAAATTTATTCATGTCGATGTCGTCGTCAGGATGAAGGGGCTGAGCCTGTGACAGCGCTGGCATCAAAAGGTTATAGCGAATGGCCACTTCGTGGCAGGAAATCACAAAAAAGCCCTGCGCGAGGCAGGGCTTGGGGCAAGTCGGGTGCTTCTCAGGACTTGTCCTTGCCGCGACGCTTCGGGGCTGGGTGTTCGAGCTCCAAAACAGATGCCACTTCAATCGCCGACGCTTCGGTAGGGAAAGGCCCAGCGATATTTTCGCCACCTGCACTGTCTACCCACCACTGGCCGTCTTTCGCCTGATTGATCAGGAACCCGTTGACACTTTTTGCTTCCGACATCTATCTGCCTCGTTGGCTGGTTCAATCGCGCAATGATAGCGCCAAATGCACCCAACGGGTGCTGATGGTGTAGGATTCGTGGTCGTGCAGATCTGATGGTCTGTGCTATCTATAAAGGCTGCGGAGCTATCTCGGGAACTATCCGCGAAAATATTTCTCTATGATGGCATCGGTTAGCCAGCGCGGGGCATTGTAAGGTGCACACCGCCTGATTAGACTGCGCCGAAACTCGTACACACAGCCCTATCAAGGACTTATATGATCAAGAAATGCTTGTTCCCAGCAGCCGGTTACGGTACTCGCTTCCTGCCAGCGACTAAAGCCATGCCCAAAGAAATGCTGCCGGTGGTAAACAAGCCACTGATCCAGTACGGCGTCGAAGAAGCACTGGACGCTGGGTTGACCGAAATCTCCATCGTGACCGGTCGCGGCAAACGCGCTCTGGAAGACCACTTCGACATCAGCTACGAGCTGGAAAACCAGATCAAAGGCACCGACAAGGAAAAATACCTGGTCGGTATCCGCAAACTGTTGGACGAGTGCTCGTTCTCCTACACTCGTCAGACCGAAATGAAAGGCTTGGGCCATGCGATCCTGACTGGCCGCCCACTGATCGGTGACGAACCGTTCGCGGTAGTGCTGGCGGACGACTTGTGCGTCAACCTTGAAGGCGACGGCGTCCTGACCCAGATGGTCAAGCTGTACGAGCAGTATCGCTGCACCATCGTTGCGATCCAGGAAGTGGATCCGATGGAAACCAACAAGTACGGCGTGATCGCCGGCGAGCTGATCGCTGATGATTTGTACCGCGTTCGCAACATGGTCGAAAAACCAGCCCCGGAAGACGCACCGTCGAACCTGGCGATCATCGGTCGTTACATCCTGACGCCGGATATTTTCGAGCTGATCAAACAAACCGAGCCAGGCAAAGGCGGCGAGATTCAAATCACCGACGCCCTGATGAAGCAGGCGAAAAACGGTTGCGTGATTGCCTACAAGTTCAAGGGCCAGCGTTTTGACTGCGGTGGCGCTGAAGGCTACATCGAGGCCACCAACTTCTGCTTCGAGAACTTCTACAAGACTGGCAAGGCCTACTGATAGCGCCTGACCCACTTGTATAGAAAAGCCACCTTCGGGTGGCTTTTTCATTTTCCGTCCCCATATCGATTGCAGCGCTTGCCCAACGGATGTCTGCGGGTATGCTTGTGGACTGCCGAGGAGATTGAAAATGGCCTACGATTTTGACCTTTATGTGATTGGCGCCGGTTCCGGCGGTGTGCGGGCTGCGCGTTTTGCTGCCGGTTTTGGTGCGAAAGTGGCTGTGGCCGAGAGCCGCTACCTGGGTGGCACTTGTGTGAATGTCGGCTGTGTGCCGAAGAAGCTGCTGGTCTACGGCGCACACTTCGCCGAAGACTTCGAGCAGTCGCAAGGTTTTGGCTGGACGCCGGGCGAAGCAAAGTTCGACTGGGCGACGCTGATTGCCAACAAGGATCGCGAGATCAATCGCCTGAACGGTATCTATCGCAATCTGCTGGTTAACAGTGGTGTGACCTTGCATGAAGGCCACGCCAAAATCGTTGATCCGCACCAGGTCGAGATCAATGGCGAGCGCTACACCGCCAAAAACATCCTGATTGCTACCGGCGGATGGCCGCAGATTCCGGAGATTCCGGGGCATGAACATGCAATCAGTTCTAACCAGGCGTTCTTCCTCAAAGAGCTGCCCAAGCGCGTTCTGGTTGTAGGCGGTGGTTACATCGCCGTTGAATTCGCCGGGATCTTCCACGGTCTGGGCGCCGACACCACGCTGCTTTATCGCGGTGAGCTGTTCCTGCGCGGCTTCGACGGTGCAGTGCGCAAACACCTGCAGGAAGAGCTGACAAAGCGCGGCATGGACCTGCAATTCAACGCCGACATCGAGCGTATCGATAAGCAGTCCGATGGCAGCCTGAAGGTGACCCTCAAGGACGGCCGTGAGCTGGAAGCGGATTGTGTGTTCTACGCCACCGGTCGACGTCCGATGCTCGACAATCTTGGGCTGGAAAACACAGGGGTCAAACTCGACAAGAAAGGTTTCGTCGAGGTCGACGAGCAGTATCAGACGGCTGAGCCGTCGATCCTGGCGCTTGGCGATGTGATCGGTCGGGTTCAGCTGACGCCGGTGGCGTTGGCGGAGGGCATGGCCGTGGCGCGACGTTTGTTCAAGCCTGAGCAGTATCGCCCGGTCGATTACAAGATGATCCCGACCGCGGTCTTCAGCTTGCCAAACATCGGCACGGTCGGTTTCACCGAGGAAGAAGCCCGGGAGGCCGGTCACGATGTGGTGATCTTCGAAAGCCGCTTCCGTCCAATGAAACTGACCCTGACCGAATGCCAGGAGCGCACCCTGATGAAACTGGTGGTGGACGCCAAGACCGACAAGGTTCTGGGCTGTCACATGGTCGGTCCGGAGGCTGGGGAAATTGTGCAGGGCCTGGCGATCGCCTTGAAGGCGGGTGCTACCAAGCGCGATTTCGATGAAACCATCGGCGTGCACCCAACTGCCGCCGAAGAGTTCGTCACCATGCGCACGCCGGTCGCAGGTTAATCGTCCTTTTGGGGCTCTGATGCGTCTGGCGCTGTCGCAATGACGGCCGCCAGGCGCACGCTCTCATCGAGGCTCGCCTGAGTCTTGAGCAACTCAATTTCCAACACTTTGTTTATCTGCGACTGCTCGTCGACGCTCTGTTTCAACGACTGACTTTCTAGCAGGGCTGCGCGCAAACGTTCCTGGAGGAGGGTGCGTTCGCTGTCGATACGGTTGACCTGTTCCAGCAACTGATCCTGTCGAGCGTTGGTTTGCTTGAGTTGATCCTGCAGCAGGCTCAGCTCTCTCAGGGTGCCACGGTTCTCTGTCAACAAGCGCTCGTTGTCGCGGTGCAGTTGCGTGATCTCATCCTGGCGCACCAATGCGCTTTGCTGGGCCTGGCGCAATTCCATCTGAATCTGCTGCACCTGGCTTTCGTGGCGGCGTTGTTCCTGCTCGCGCTGTTCTTTGACAGCGTTGCGATAATGTTCCAGGGCATCGCGAGCGTGCAGGTGCTTTTCTTCCAATGAGCGGATCTGCTCATCCTTGTCTTGCAAGCGTAATTCGAAATCGGCCAGCGCCTGGTTCAGTCCGGCGTTGCGGGTTTGCTCGGTCTGCAGCATGGCGCTGGTTTCTTGCAGTGCCTCGGACTCTTGAGTCAGTGCCAGGCTTTGTATCTCGTACTGCTGATGCAATTCGCCATTGGCTTGTTGAGCTTCCTTCAGCTGTATTTCCAACTCTTTTCGCTGCTGATCGAACTGCGTGCGTGCCTGGTCTATGGGTTCTTGCGCCTGTTCCTTGAGGCGTTGTGCCAGGCGTGAGACCAAACCTGCCAGCTCATCATCAATGGGTTCTGGCGGCACTTCGGCGCGCTCGGTGCCGTCATCCAGCTCCTTCAAATAGCGATGAATCGTGGTTTTCGAGCCCGTGTTGCCCATTTCGATCCGTACCGCATCAATGCTTGGGTTTTCGCCGCGAGCCAAAATTGCCAAGCGTGCTGCCTGGACCACTGCTTTATTTACACCGCCACGAGCCATGAGTTCTCCTACGATTTCGTACTGTGGTACATGCCACTTAAGTACACAATGTACCACGCTAACGTAAAACTTAAAATACGTTAGGTGCTCATGCGGGATATACTGGTATTACCCCGTGTGATGAGCCCTGTGGCGCGTTTTCACCCGCCAAAGCGGTACGTTTTAGAGAGTTGAGCCCATGACTGAGCTGGATCGTTATCTGCAAGCCGCCACCCGCGACAACACCCGTCGCAGCTACCGGGCGGCTATCGAGCATTTCGAAGTCAGTTGGGGCGGCTTCCTGCCGGCGACCAGCGACAGCGTGGCGCGCTACCTCGTCGCTCATGCGGGTGTGCTGTCGATCAATACTTTGAAGTTGCGTTTGTCAGCACTTGCGCAATGGCACAACAGTCAGGGTTTTCCCGACCCCACCAAGGCGCCGGTGGTGCGCAAGGTCTTCAAGGGCATTCGCGCGCTACACCCGGCTCAAGAAAAACAGGCCGAGCCTTTACAGCTTCAACATCTGGAGCGAGTGGTTGCCTGGTTGGAGCAAGAAGCGCAAACCGCAAAATCTGAACGCGATCAACCGGCTCTATTGCGGGCCAGGCGCGACAGGGCGCTGATCCTGTTGGGCTTCTGGCGCGGTTTTCGTAGCGATGAGTTGTGCCGGTTACAGATCGAGCACGTGCAAGCGGCTGCAGGCTCAGGCATCACGCTCTATTTGCCGCGAACCAAGAGTGACCGCGAAAACCTCGGCAAGACTTACCAGACGCCAGCGTTGCAGCGCCTGTGCCCTGTGCAGGCGTACATCGACTGGATCACCGAAGCCGGGCTGGTCCGTGGGCCGGTATTCAGGGGCATCGACCGCTGGGGCCACCTGAGCGAGGAGGGCCTGCACGCCAACAGCGTGATCCCGTTACTGCGCCAAGCGCTGGAGCGCGCCGGCATCCCGGCCGAGCACTACACCAGTCACTCATTGCGGCGCGGCTTTGCGACTTGGGCCCATCAGAGCGGGTGGGACTTGAAGTCGTTGATGAGTTACGTGGGCTGGAAGGATATGAAGTCCGCCATGCGCTATGTTGAAGCCAGCCCGTTTCTCGGGATGACACCGCTCGCGGAAAAAACCATTGGCGCTGCTAAGTAAGTTTTCTTCTATTAATACGATCGGCTAATAGCGAAAACCAATGAGCAGCATGAGCTTTGCCAATGAGCCATCCGGCAATCGCGTCGGTAGGATTCACTCCATCAACTTCTCAACCAAACTTTTCAACCCTGACGGAGAGTCATCGATGCCTATCATCAACAGCCAAGTTAAACCGTTCAAAGCTGACGCCTTCAAAAATGGCGACTTCGTAAAAGTGTCGGACGCTGACCTGAAAGGCAAATGGTCTGTCGTATTCTTCTACCCAGCCGACTTCACCTTCGTTTGCCCGACCGAACTGGAAGACCTGGCTGACAACTACGACGCGTTCCAGAAGTTGGGCGTCGAGATCTACAGCGTTTCCACCGATACCCACTTTGCTCACGCTGCCTGGCACAACACTTCGCCAGCCATCGGCAAGATCCAGTACACCATGATCGGCGACCCGACCCACGCCATCTCCCGCAACTTCGACGTGCTGATCGAAGACGCTGGCCTGGCTGACCGTGGCACCTTCGTGATCAACCCTGAAGGCCAGATCAAAATCGTTGAATTGAACGATGGCGGCGTTGGCCGTGACGCTTCCGAGCTGCTGCGCAAAATCAAGGCTGCTCAGTACGTCGCTGCTCACCCAGGCCAGGTTTGCCCAGCCAAGTGGAAAGAAGGCGAGGCCACTCTGGCTCCGTCCCTGGACCTGGTCGGCAAGATCTAAGTCTGTGGATCGCATCATCAGGGCGGGTTTCCGCACCTAAGTAAGCTGCAACCGCCCAATAAAAACGCCCGGGCGAGATTCGCTCGGGCGTTTTTTTTCGAATTCACTCCCTATTAAAAGCATGGAAATCGCCCGTATGTTGGACGCCAATCTTAAAGCCCAGTTGAAGTCATACCTGGAACGGGTCACCCAGCCGATCGAGATCATTGCTTCCCTCGACGACGGTGCGAAATCCCAGGAAATGCTCGCACTTCTGAAAGACGTTGCCAGTCTTTCTACCCAAATTACCTTGCTCGACAACGGTGACGATGCCCGTAAACCATCGTTCTCGATCAACCGCCCGGGTGCTGATATCAGCCTGCGTTTCGCCGGCATCCCGATGGGCCACGAATTCACATCCCTGGTGCTGGCCTTGCTGCAAGTCGGCGGCCACCCTTCGAAGGCCAGCGTTGAAGTGATCGAACAGATCCGCTCGCTCAAAGGCGAGTTCAACTTCGAGACTTACTTCTCGCTGTCCTGCCAGAACTGCCCGGACGTGGTCCAGGCATTGAACCTGATGGCCGTGCTTAACCCGAACATCCGCCACGTCGCCATTGACGGCGCGCTGTTCCAGGCCGAAGTCGATGACCGTCAGATCATGGCCGTGCCAAGCGTTTACCTGAACGGTGTGAACTTCGGCCAGGGCCGTATGGGCCTGGAAGAAATCCTCGCCAAGATCGACACCAGCGGCATCGAGCGTCAGGCCGAGAAGATCAGCGCCAAAGAAGCCTTCGACGTACTGGTCGTCGGCGGTGGCCCGGCCGGTGCTTCGGCCGCGATCTACGCCGCCCGTAAAGGCATTCGTACCGGCGTGGCGGCTGAACGTTTTGGTGGGCAGGTGCTCGACACCATGGCCATCGAGAACTTTATCTCCGTGCAGGAAACCGAAGGGCCGAAACTGGCTGTGGCGCTGGAAGAACACGTCAAGCAATACGACGTCGACATCATGAACCTGCAACGCGCCGACAAGTTGGTGCCGGGCAAGAATGGCGAGTTGCACGAAGTTCACTTCGCCAGCGGCGCGACCCTGAAAGCCAAGACGGTGATCCTGGCGACCGGTGCGCGGTGGCGTGAAATGAACGTCCCGGGTGAGCAGCAATACCGCAACAAAGGCGTGGCGTACTGCCCGCACTGCGACGGTCCGCTGTTCAAAGGCAAGCGCGTGGCGGTGATAGGCGGCGGTAACTCCGGCGTCGAAGCAGCCATCGACCTGGCGGGTATCGTGTCCCACGTAACGCTGCTGGAGTTCGACATACAGCTGCGCGCCGATGCGGTCTTGCAGCGCAAATTGCACAGCTTGCCGAACGTCACCGTCATCACCAGTGCGCAAACCACTGAAGTGTTGGGCGACGGTCAGAAGGTCAACGGCCTGCGCTACAAGGATCGTCAGTCGGACGAGTTGCGTACCGTCGAGCTGGAAGGGATCTTCGTGCAGATCGGTTTGCTGCCCAACACCGACTGGCTCAAAGGCACCATCGAGCTGTCGCCTCGCGGCGAGATCATCGTCGATGCCCGCGGTGAAACGTCGATGCCGGGTGTGTTCGCTGCCGGTGATGTGACCACCGTGCCGTACAAGCAGATCGTGATTGCGGTGGGTGAGGGCGCCAAGGCTTCCTTGAGCGCATTCGATCACTTGATCCGTACCTCGGCTCCGGCATAAAACCCCGACGCTGAAAACACAAAAACCCCATGAGCGATCATGGGGTTTTTTGTAGGCGGATCAAAAGATCGCAGGCTTCGCCAGCTCCTACAAAAGCCAGGTCAGGCTCGATTCTGTAGGAGCTGCCGCAGGCTGCGATCTTTTTACAGCGGTGCTGGCTGAATGATCTCGACCCAGTAGGCATCCGGATCCTTGATGAACGCCAGGCTCTTCATGCGGCCGTCATTCAGTCGTTTCTGGAAATCGCAGCCCAGCGCTTCGAAGCGCTCGCACGCAGCGACGATATCCGGCACCGAGATGCAGATGTGGCCAAAACCGCGCGGGTCGGTGTTGCCGTTGTGGTAAGCGAAATCCGCGTCGTTCTCGGTGCCGTGGTTGTGGGTCAGCTCGAGAATGCCGGGGATCGACTTCATCCATTCAGTGCGGGCAGCAGCGTCGGCCGGGATCTGGTTTTTATCGACCAGCGCCAGGAAGTACAGGCTGAACTCGGCTTCCGGGAAGTCGCGTTTTTCCACCAGCGAGAAACCCAAAATGCGCGTGTAGAAATCCAGGGACTTGGTGATGTCCTTGACCCGCAGCATGGTGTGGTTGAAGACGAACTTCTGGGTGGCGGTGTCAGGTTGGGCTGTCACGCCTGGGAAGGTGTTCAATTCGTGCAGGCTCATGGGCCCTCCGGAAAATAAGTGGGGCTAACGAATGGCGACAATGATACGCAAGGGCTCTGACATCACCAAACCCAAACAGTCGGCTATTGCCTGACAGACGGGCGAGGCTCAGACTTTACGGTTCAATCCGTGAGTGTTCATTGCAATGATTCGTTTCTGTAAATCGATGTTCGTCCTGATCTGCGTGCTTTCAGGTGTTAACAGCGCTCACGCAGATGAGCCAATCATGACCTGGCCCAGCGGTTGGGAGGTCGAAGCCGTCCCGCAAGATGACGCCAATACCCAGGTGTCCCACCAGCGTGCGGTGAAAAACGATCAGGGCGGCACGCCTGTGATGGTGATGGAATTGACCATGACTCAGGTGGAAAGTGGTCATCAGGTGAATCTGCAAGGCGTGTTGCTGGAGATGCGCAAGTCGGTGCAGAAGGACTTCTTTCAAGGCGGTTATCAAAGTGTCTGCAACAAGATCCACCCGACGACGTTGAGCCGCTTATCAGCGCTGGAAACTACCTGCACGATCACGCAGAACGGAAGGCATGTGCTCTCTCAAACATTGGTTGCCGCCGTGGATGGCGATAAGGCCTATGTTCTTTCCTACGCGGGGCAGGCAGAGGTTTATAAGGCAAGTCAGGATGAAATAGAGGCAGCCCGTAACAGCTTGAAACTTTAGTTAAAGATTTCAATGGCTGCCGGTTTCAGCGCACTCGGAAATTTTTAGATACCAAAGGGATTAAGCACAAAGTTATTCAACAAGTAGCGAGTTGATCGACGCCAATCGTTGCATTTAGAAGGCGTCCATGAAAAAGCCCTGCATTGGCAGGGCTTTATTTTTGTCACCGCGAGTGCTTAGCCACGCAGCCAGGAATCAACGGTAGCCGCACCGTATTGTTCCTTCCAGGCTTTCAGGCCGCGGTGGTTGCCACCCTTGGTTTCAATCAGTTCACCGGTGTGCGGGTTCTGATAAACCTTGACCACGCGAGCGCGGCGGGTTTTAGGCGCTGCTGCCTGTTGCAGACCGGATTTTGCCGGGTTCGGATCGAGAATGGCGACGATGTCGCGCAGGCTCTTGCCGTAGGTTTTCATCAGCCCCTGGAGCTTTTCTTCGAATTCGATTTCTTTCTTGAGCCCGGCATCATTCTTCAGGGTTTCCAGCTGCTTGAGCTGCTCTTGAAGGGCCTTTTCAGCTGCACGAAATTCAGCGAGTCTGGACAATATCTTTACTCCAATAGTGTGTTTGGCTGATACCAACCGCAAACAAAGCTATAAGCCAAGAGCCTTGAAGCGACCCGGTGATAATGGCTCACCTGCCAATCTAGCGCAGGCATGAAAAATTGTAGTAGTTAATTGGCCAAGAGTAAATCCTGTCTTTTTCTTCATGTAACAACAGTAGTCTTTTGATTCAAATTGGTGCGCGATCTCCTTGTCTCGTCGCTTAGTGCCGCTAGTTAATGGTGACTTAATGCGTTAATGAAGTCCGCGCCGGGCATTGGCCGGCCGAACAGATAACCTTGCAAGAAGTTCACGCCGCGGGCGGTCAGATAATCACTTTGCTCAGTGGTTTCCACGCCTTCGGCGACGATACCCAGATCAAGCTTGGCCGAGAGTTCGATGATGGTGTCCAGGATATGCCGTGAGAGGGCGTCAACGCCGATCATGGCGACAAAACTCTGGTCGATTTTCAGGAAGTCCACATTGAACTGACGCAGGTAACCCAGGCTTGAGTGACCAGTGCCGAAGTCATCGATCGCGATCATCACGCCCAGCGCGTGAAGCTGTTCGAACAGTTGGTGGGTGATGGTCGTGGGCTCGATGAGTTCGCGCTCGGTGAGTTCCAGCACCAGGCTGACGGCACCCGGTTCGAAGGCCGCGAGGAATTGACGGCAATCCTCGACCAGTTCCAGGTCCTTGCAGTGGCTGGCGGTAATGTTGATGCCGATGTGAAAAGCGCCCTCGAAGGAGGATGAAACAGGCGCCAACCATTCGGCGGTCTGCTGCATCAATGAGCGGGTCATCGGCACGATCAGCCCGGAGTGTTCGGCAAACGGAATGAACAGCTCCGGGCGCACCAGACCTTCCTTTGGATGATTCCAACGCATCAGTACCTCGGCGCCGGACCACTTCTTGTTATCGCCATGCACCACAGGCTGAAAGTACGGAATGAACTCTGCAGCTTCCAGGGCGCGCCGCATTTCATTGCTCGGTGCTGACGAGCGTTTTTGCACAAAGTGCCCGATCACGCCGGAAATCACACCGAAGAAGATCAGCAAGCTGAACAGCGGCGGATACTCACTGCTCATAAAGCGCCAGGTTTCGCCTTCGGGAAATCCGGCCGCCACCGAAAAGGCGTAACGCGAGGATTCCAGTCTGGTTTGCGCCACCGCAAAGGCAGGCACGGCACCTTCATGAAATTTGCCATCGGCGGACAACCAATGGGGGCCGACTTGCAGTAGCAGCACTGTCTTGCGACCGATTAGCCGCAGTACGTTGGTCAGGTGATACCCGTCCAGGGTGCTCATCGCGCCCTGTTTTTCTTTGCTGAGCCGATACACAAGCAATGCGGTATCGGGCGTAACCGGGTTGCCTTTCATCAGCAACAATGCGCCTTTGCTGTAGTCGCCGGAAACGCTCGCTTCCTGAACGTCACCGAACAAAGAGCTGCAGTAAATGGTGTTGTCCCACAGCAGATTGGTCGAGCGCACGAACGGCCGGCGGGTGACCTGTTCGCGTAAGGCCAGTTTGACGTCGTTGCAGTTTTGACCGGCCAGCGGCAGCAATTCGCGGGCGGCCTGGGCGGTGTTGTCGAGCATCAATTCGAATTGGCGAATGGCTTCTTCGGCCGTCTGTTCAGTGCTTTGCTTGAGCGCACGCTCAGCTTGCATATAAAGAATGGCTAACCCCAACAACACCGGGAGTAATCCGCTCAGTAGCGTCACCGCCATCCTGATGCCGCGTTTGCGGCGGGTTTTGACGTTCAGTGGCATTTGCGAAACCTGTCACGATGAAATAGGGCTCTCAAATGCTGGCAGGACCGGACGCCTTCCAAAAAGAGTTGAGGTAGAGGCCATGATAGTTGGCCCTCGGTAAGTGTGCCGCTCAGCGGTAGTTCAGACCCTCGGCCAATTTGATAAAAGCCAGCGCCGCAGGGGATGACTGGCGCTGGTCGAGCACTGCCAGACCGACCTGACGGGCGACCGGTGGCGACAGTGGTTTTTTCACGTAGCGACTGTCGCGGTCGGCGGGCAATGAGCTTTCGGCGACGACCGTCAGCGCGTCGCCTCGGCCAACGGTGTCCAGCGTGCTCAGTAACTGTGAGCAGCGATAACGGATGTTCGGTGTCAGCCGTGCAGCACTGAATAACTGCGATACCAGTTCCGACGAGCCGGCCTCGGTCAAGACAAAGGGGTCGTGACACAAATCGCTCAAGCTCAGGCTGTCGCGGCGGGCCAGCGGATGATCGACGGGCAGCAGCGCGACCATCTGGTCTTCTATCAGCGCAAAGGTGTCGAACCGTTCCTCGGGCAACACCACGAAGCCGATGTCGATACGCCGCTCCTCCAGCCACTGGATCACCTGCCGGTCCGGGCCTTCGTCAATGTGGACCTCGATGCCCGGGTGAGCCGCGCGGTAGTGCTGCAGGATCAGCGGCAGCAGTTTGATCGATGAGGTGGGGCCAAACGAGCCGATGCGCAACGTGCCGCGCTTCATACCGCGCGCATCCGCTGCTTCCTGGCGCAAGGTGTTGGCCAGACCCAGCATCGCCCGGGCGCGCAGCAAAAGCTGTTGGCCGATGTCACTGAGTTCGACCCGGGATTGATGTCGGCGCAGCAGCTCGACGCCCAATTCCTGTTCCAGCGACTTGAGGGCATGAGAGACCGCGGATTGGGAAATCCCCAAGCGATTGGCTGCCGCCGTAAAACCTTGAAGCTCGGCGACCAGAGAAAATATCTCCAGTTGGGTAAGGGTCATGAGTGTTTACTCATTTTACGATGAGAAGGCATTAGTCGAATGATACGTCATCTCCCCCGATTTCTCGTTCTGGAAACCTATGACGACCTGTGAGCAGAGCCTGTCCAACCCTTCGGATGTCCCGGTTTATCTGAAACTGGCTGCCGTCACGATGATCTGGGGCGGCACCTTTGTCGCTGGACGGTTTCTGGCCGACAGCCTCAGCCCCTTGTTTGCCGCCAGCCTGCGATTCTTGCTGGCCAGCGTGGCGTTGCTGGTGTTTCTGCTACTGGCCCGCGTGCCTCTCGCAAGGCCCAGCCCCCGGCAATGGCTGCAATTGGCGCTGCTGGGTTTTTTCGGGATCTTTTTCTACAACCTGTGCTTCTTTTATGGGCTGCACTACATCAATGCCTCACGGGCTTCATTGATCGTGGCGTTGAACCCTGCTGTGATCGGGCTCGCGTCATGGCTGTTGTTCAAGGAACACTTGAGTCGAGCAAAAGTTTTCGGAATCGTGATCTGCATTGTCGGGGCGAGCCTGGTGATCGTCAGCCGTAACCCACAATTGTTGGCCGGCAATCCCGACGCCTGGATCGGCGATCTGTTGATCTTTGGCTGTGTGCTTGGCTGGGGCGTTTATTCGCTGTTCTCCAAAGACCTGAATCAAACCCTGGGCCCGGTGCAAACGGTGACGTACTCGATTCTGTTGGGCACGCTGATGCTGTGGGTGGCCAGTGCTGTTCGCGGTGAGTTGAGTATTGCTGCACTTGCCAGCCTCGGAGCAACGCAATGGATCAGCCTGATGTACCTGGGCGTTTTGGGTTCGGCGCTGGCCTATATCGGCTATTACGACGGCATTCGCAAAATCGGCGCGACGCGTTCAGGCGTGTTCATTGCCCTGAACCCGCTGACTGCGGTGATCCTCGGTGCGCTGTTGTTAGGCGAGCAGTTGACCCTGGCGATGTGCCTGGGAGGAGGGCTGATCCTCGCGGGGATTTTCCTGTGCAACAAACCCCTTGCGCGAGCAGGGAAAAAGGGGATTTGATACAGAAGGCGGACAAACCTAGTTACGCTGTGTAGAATCGGTTTACGCATATAAGAATAATCGTCTTCTGGCAGCAGAAGCCTCGCCCGCAAGAGCCTTGGGTCGACAATGAAGAGTTTTGGGTTTCAATTGATCTACGGTGACTTCCTCGCCCGCAGCGTGCGGGGCATCTCCTGCGCGCCACCCGCCGGTCTCAGCATTGCTAGCAACTAACGAACCGTTAATTGACAAGAAAATGATGAGGCGCCAACCATGGCAGATTTATACGAAAACCCAATGGGCCTGATGGGCTTTGAATTCATCGAATTCGCATCGCCAACCCCGAACACCCTGGAGCCGATCTTCGAGATCATGGGCTTCACCAAGGTCGCGACCCACCGTTCCAAAGACGTGCACCTGTATCGCCAGGGCCAGATCAACCTGATCCTCAATAACGAACCTCACAGCGTTGCTTCTTACTTCGCGGCCGAGCACGGTCCGTCGGTGTGCGGTATGGCGTTCCGCGTCAAGAATGCCCAGCAGGCGTTTGCCCGGGCTCAGGAACTGGGCGCCCAGCCGATTCACATCGAAACCGGCCCGATGGAGCTGAACCTGCCCGCGATCAAGGGCATCGGCGGCGCGCCGCTGTACCTGATCGACCGTTTCGGCGAAGGCAGTTCGATCTACGACATCGACTTCGTGTTCATCGAAGGCGTTGACCGCAACCCGGTCGGAGCCGGCCTGAAGATCATCGACCATCTGACCCATAACGTGTATCGCGGTCGCATGGCCTACTGGGCCAACTTCTACGAGAAGCTATTTAACTTCCGCGAGATCCGTTACTTCGACATCAAGGGCGAATACACCGGCCTGACCTCCAAGGCCATGACCGCGCCGGACGGCATGATCCGCATCCCGCTGAACGAAGAATCGTCCAAGGGCGCCGGGCAGATCGAAGAGTTCCTGATGCAGTTCAACGGCGAGGGCATCCAGCACGTTGCCTTCCTCAGCGATGACCTGATCAAAACCTGGGATCACCTGAAAAGCATCGGCATGCGCTTTATGACCGCGCCGCCGGAAACCTATTACGAAATGCTCGAAGGTCGTTTGCCGAACCACGGTGAGCCGGTTGATCAACTGCAATCGCGCGGCATTCTGCTGGACGGTTCGTCCGAGTCGGGCGACAAGCGTCTGCTGTTGCAGATCTTCTCGGAAACCCTGATGGGCCCGGTGTTCTTCGAATTCATCCAGCGTAAAGGCGACGACGGTTTCGGCGAAGGCAACTTCAAGGCGCTGTTCGAATCCATCGAGCGCGACCAGGTTCGTCGTGGTGTGCTCTCCACCGACTAAGCCGTTTCAGATGTAAAAAAAAGCCCGGTCAGCAGCAATGCAGGCCGGGCTTTTTAAGATCAAAAGATCGCAGCCTTCGGCAGCTCCTACAGGGATATTGTGTTCACACTGTAGGAGCTGCCGAAGGCTGCGATCTTTTGCTTTTAAGGGCGTCGATGTCGCATCAAATGCTTGAACCCTTCAAACACCAGCACAACCACCGCCAGCCAGATCGGAATGTAGGTCAGCCACTCGCCGGGCTTGATGCTTTCCCCCAGCAGCAACGCAACGCCGAGCAACAGCACCGGCTCGACGTAACTCAACAACCCGAACAGGCTGAACGGCAACAGCCGGCTGGCGATGATGTAGACCACCAGCGCCGAAGCGCTGATGACACCGAGCAACGGGATCAGCAGCGACAGCCACGGATGTTGATCGAACACGGCGAAACCCTGATCACCGCCTTGAACAAACCAGAACGCCACGGGCAACATCAAGGCCATGTCCATCCACAAACCGCCGAGGTTGTCGGTCGCCAGTCGTTTGCGCAGGATGAAGTAGAGCGGATAACCGATGACGACCAGCAAGGTCGCCCAGGAAAAACCGCCGACCTGATACAGCTCGTTGAGCACACCGAGGGAAGCAAAAAACACCGCAACCTTTTGCAGGTAAGACAGTCGCTCGCCATAGGCGAACCGCCCGGTCAGCACCATGGACAGCGGCAACAGGAAGTAGCCCAGGGACACGTCGAGGCTATAGCCGTTGAGCGGCGCCCACATGAACAGCCAGAGTTGCAGGCCAAGCAGCGTCGCGGAAACGATCAGGCCAGCGAGCAGTTTTGGTTGGCCAACCAGCCGCCGAAAAAGGGCGACTACGCGTTTCCATTCACCGGAGACCACCATGAACACGGTCATGCAGGGCAGGGTCAGCAGCATCCGCCAGCCGAAGATTTCCACGCCGCTCAAAGGCGTGAGCAACGAAGTGTAGTAATACATGACGGCAAACAGCACCGAGGCTGAAACCGATAGAGCGATACCTTTAGACAAACTGTCCTCGCGGGTTGAAGGTCAAACGGGCCGCGCAGGATACGTGGTTTCTGTGCTGAATATTGGCCGAGTGATCAATATTTCCAACATCCCTTTCTTGTGGGCTAAAGCTTAGCTAGCTAATGAGCTAAGAACCTGTGGGAGCGAGCCTGCTCGCGAAGAGGCCGGCACATCCAACATCTTGTTTGGATGACCCACCGCTTTCGCGAGCAGGCTCGCTCCCACCTTTGATCTGCGCCGAACACAAAATCTGCATCTGCCACGAATGCCCTGTGGGAGCGAGCCAGCTCGCGATCAATCTCAAGCCAGACGCGGTTTGCGTCCCGACACAAAATGGCTCACATCATTAAACCCCGGCGTCGACGCATGCCCAGGCACAACCAGCGAATCAATAAACGCCTCATCCTCAGCCGTAATCTTCACCGCTTGAGCCTTGGTATAGGCATCCCATTGTTCTTCAGTGCGCGGCCCTACGATGGCCGAGGTGACGGCGCTGTTGTTCAGCACCCAGGCGATGGCGAATTCGACAATGCCCACGCCGCGACCCTGGGTGTACTGCTGGATCTGCTGAGCAATGCGCAGGGATTCGACGCGCCATTCGGTTTCCAGAATGCGTTTATCTGCGCGGCCGGCGCGGCTGTTGGCATCCGGCTTCACGTCCGGCGCGTATTTGCCGCTGAGCACACCACGAGCCAGCGGGCTGTAAGGCACCACGCCCAGGCCATAGTTTTGCGCGGCGGTGATCTGTTCGGTTTCCGCCTGACGGTTGACGATGTTGTACAGCGGCTGACTGATCACCGGCCGGTCGACGCCCAGTTGATCGGCCACACGAATCACCTCGGCGATGCGCCAGCCACGGTAGTTCGACAAACCCCAATAGCGAATCTTGCCCTGGCGGATCAAATCGCCGATGGCCGACACCGTGACTTCCAGCGGCGTGTTGTGGTCTTCGCGGTGCAGGTAATAGATGTCGAGATAGTCGGTGCCCAAGCGCGTCAGGCTGGCGTCGATGCCATTGAACAGGTGCTTGCGGCTCAGACCGCTGCGGTTCGGCACACCGTCCACCGGGCCGAAACCGACCTTGGTCGCCAGCACCCATTCGTGACGGTTACCGGCAATCGCTTCGCCGACGATCTCTTCAGAGCGGCCGTTGGTGTAAACGTCTGCGGTGTCGATGAAATTGATGCCCTGGTCCCAGGCCTTGTCGATGATCCGCAGGGAATCTTCGGTGCTGGTCTGTTCGCCGAACATCATGGTGCCCAGGGTCAGGGTGGATACCTGCAAACCCGAATGACCCAGCGTGCGATAGCTCATGACGAAATCCTTTTACCGGTGGGAGAAAGGCTCAATCAAATACCAGAACAGCCGCCAGGCGCAAACGCAAATATCAAACACCCTAAGATCAAATGTGGGAGCGAGCCTGCTCGCGAAAGCGGTGTGCCAGGCAACCATGATGCCGACTGACACTCCATTTTCGCGAGCAGGCTCGCTCCCACAGGGGATCTTCGGTGATCAGACGCGAAGCGTACGGGTCATGCGCAGCGCCAACAAACTCCCGCAAACAATCACGCCCGCCAGCAGGTAAAGCGCCGCATCGGTCGACCCGGTGCTGTCCTTGACCCAACCCACCAGATACGGACTCAGGAACCCGGCCATCTGCCCCATGGAGTTGATCAACGCCAAACCACCTGCCGCCGCACCCGCACTGAGCAGCGCGGTCGGCACCGGCCAGAACATCGGCAGGCCGGTGAGGGCGCCCATGGTGGCGATGGTCAGGCCGAGGATGGCGATGGCCGGCGTAGTCGCAAAGTTCACAGCGATCAACAAACCGACCGCACCCATGAGCATCGGCACCACCAAGTGCCAACGGCGTTCTTTGCGCAGGTCGGCGGAGCGGCCGACCATCAACATGAACAGCGCCGCCAGTAGGTACGGAATCGCACTGAGCCAGCCGATCACCAGGTTATCGCTGAAGCCCAGGTTCTTGATGATCGACGGCAGCCAGAAGTTGATCGCGTAGACGCCGCTCTGGATGCAGAAATAGATCAGACCAAACGCCCAGATCGCCGGGTTCTTGAACACCGCCAGCAGCGAGTCGGTGCTGGTTTTCGGTTTGTTGGCCAGATCGATAGCATGGTCGGCTTCCAGCACCGAGCGCTCGAACGGCGTGAGCCATTTGGCGTTGGCGTAACTGTCGCTGAGCAGGAAGTAGGCGAGGGCGCCGAGGATCACCGTCGGAATGCCTTGCAGCAGGAACATCCACTGCCAGCCGGCCAAACCCGCCTGGCCTGCGCCAAAGTGATTGAGGATCCAGCCGGAAAACGGGCTGCCGAGCAGGCCGGACACCGGGATCGCCGACATGAACAACGCCATGATGCGGCCACGGCGGAAGGTCGGAAACCACTGCGAAAGATAAAGCACCACGCCCGGGAAGAACCCGGCTTCAGCCGCGCCGGTGAACAGGCGCAGGGTGTAGAACTCGGTCGGTGTGGTGACGAACAGCAAACAGGTCGAGAGCGCGCCCCAGACGATCATCATCAGTGCGATCCAGCGGCGCGGGCCGAATTTGGTCAGGGCCAGGTTGCTGGGGACGCCGCACAACACGTAACCGATAAAGAAGATCCCGGCCCCGAGGCCGTACACGGTTTCGCTGAATTTCAGTGCATCGAGCATCTGCAGCTTGGCAAATCCAACGTTCACCCGGTCGAGGTAGTTGAACAGGTAGCAGATGAAGATGAAGGGAATCAAACGCAGGGTAATGCGTTTGTAGACGGCGTTTTTTTCGTCAACGATGGCCTGGGTAGCGGCGGCGCTCTGTGACATGGCGGGCTCTCTCTTTATTATGATTTTTTGCGATGCAAAGGGTAACGTTGACCGCCCGGTGAGTCTCGGCCAACGCTTGGGTCATTGTCTTTGTGCCTGAGCACAGGGTTTGCAACCAAGGCCTGTGCGGGTGAACAATCCGCTCCATCGCGCTTTCAAGGAACCCCGCTATGTTCGAACTCGATCACGACCTGGCCCAGGACATCGTCGACCGGGCGATGGCCATCCTGCCGTACAACGTCAATGTCATGGACAGCCAGGGCCTGATTCTCGGCAGCGGCGAACCGGAGCGGGTCAACACCCGGCATGAAGGCGCGCAACTGGTGCTGGCCAACGGGCGGGTGGTGGAGATCGACGCGCAAACCGCGATCCATCTCAAAGGCGTGCAGCCGGGCATCAACCTGCCGTTGTTGCTCGATCAGCGCTTGATTGGCGTGCTGGGCATCACCGGTGAACCCGAGCAATTGCGCACCTACGCCGAGCTGGTGCGGATGACCGCCGAAATGCTGGTCGGCCAGCGCAATCAGCAGGCCGAACAGCAATGGCGGCGCCAGCGTTGCGATGATCTGCTGGCGTTGCTGCTCAGCGAGGCCGGGGATTCGCCGCGGCTGATCGATGAAGCGCAACAACTGGGGCTCAAGCCGCAGATGACGCGGGTGCCGTACCTGTTCGAGTTAGGGATGGAACACGGTCCGGGGCAAACCGTCGAGGCGCTCAGCGCCTGGTTGACTTCGCGCTACCCGGACAGTTGGTGCGTGAGTTCGGCCAAGTCATCGTTGCTCTGGTGCCGGCCGGCGGCGCAGGCGATCGAGAATGACCGGTTGCTGGAAAAACTCGACGGCCTCGGCTGGAACATTCTGCGCATCGCCGTAGGCGGGCAGGCGGATGGATTGTCCGGGCTGCGTCGTTGCTATCGACGCGTCGGCGATTTGCTGGCCTATGGGCGAGATGTGTTGCCGCACTCTCGTTTGCTGACGCTCAACCGTTATCGGTTGCCGGTGATGCTCTGGCGGCACCGCAACGACGACGCGCTGGACGAGTTGCTCAAACCGCTGCGCAAAGTCATCGCCAAGGATGGCAACGGCCAACTGCTGGCAACCCTGCGCAGCTGGTGCGATCACGATGGTCAGAGTCAGGCCTGTGCCGATGCGCTGGGCATCCATCGCAATAGCCTGCGTTACCGGATGGAGCGGATTGCCGAGCTCAGTGGTGTTGATCCGTTAAGACTCGACGGGATGCTGGCGCTTTATCTCGGCGTCCAGCTCTTGCCGCAGACTGAACTGCCGAACACAACCCCGTAGCAGCTGCCGAGCAGCGCGAGGCTGCGTTCGGCGGCGAAGCCGTCGTAAATTCTGCAAACGAGGTTTACCTGATTCACCGCGGTGCATGATTTCACGACGGCTTCGCCGCCGAACGCAGCCTCGCGCTGCTCGGCAGCTGCTACGACGGACGGTGTGGAGTGAGGTTTTGTGGAAATGAACAATAATCGTCATGGCCGCTTGTGCAGCGGACCGGCGTTATTGTTCTTGCCTGCTGGCAGCATGGAACGCATTGGAACTGGAGAATTCGCATGAAAATCGTCATCGCCCCCGATTCGTTCAAGGACAGCCTGAGTGCCCAGGGCGTGGCTGATGCCATTGCTCTGGGGTTGGCGCAGGTTTGGCCCGATGCGCTCCTGGTCAAATGCCCGATGGCTGACGGCGGGGAGGGGACCGTCGAGTCTATTCTGGCGGCGTGCGAGGGCGAATTGCACCGCACCCAAGTCCGTGGGCCGCTCGGCGCAACGGTTGAGGCCACTTGGGGCTGGTTGCCCCAGAGCCACACCGCGATCATTGAAATGGCCGAGGCCAGTGGCCTGCAACTGGTTCCGCCGGGCAAGCGTGACGCCTGCATCAGCAGTACATTCGGCACCGGCGAGTTGATCCGCGCGGCGCTCGATGCCGGGGCGCAACGGGTCATTCTGGCGATTGGCGGCAGCGCCACCAACGACGGCGGGGCGGGTGCGATGCAAGCCTTGGGCGTCAAACTGCTGGACGCCCAAGGCCAAATACTGGCACCGGGCGGCTTGGCCCTCGCGCAACTAGCGCGAATCGACATGAGTGAAATCGATCCGCGTCTGGCCGAGGTGCAATTCGACATCGCCGCCGACGTCAATAATCCACTGTGTGGCCCTCACGGTGCCTCAGCGATTTTCGGCCCGCAAAAAGGGGCATCACCCGAGCAAGTCCAACAACTGGATCGCGCGCTCGAGCACTTTGCCGAACGGTGCGCTCAGGTCCTGAACAAAGACGTACGTGACGAACCAGGCAGCGGTGCGGCAGGCGGCCTGGGGTTTGCTGCCAAGGCGTTTCTGGGGGCGCCGTTCAAGGCCGGGGTCGAAGTGGTCGCCGAACTGGTCGGCCTGGAGGATGCGGTCGAAGGCGCCGACCTCGTTATCACCGGTGAAGGTCGTTTCGATGCTCAGACCCTGCGTGGCAAGACGCCGTTTGGTGTGGCGCGTATTGCTCGGCAGCACGGCGTGCCGGTGATCGTCCTCGCGGGAACATTGGGTGAGGGTTATCAGGCGCTGTACGAACATGGCATCGATGCCGCGTTTGCCTTGGCCAGTGGACCGATGACGCTGGAGCAGGCGTGTGCCGAGGCACCGCGGTTGTTGCGGGAGCGGGCGAGTGATGTTGCGCGGGTTTGGCGGGTGGCCGCTCGCAAAACCTGACCCCCCGCTATCCTGTAGCAGCTGCCGAGCCTGCGAGGCTGCGTTCGGCTGCGAAGCAGTCGTGAAGTCATGCGGCGCGTTGTGTCAGGAAAAACCGGTTGCCGGATTTACGACTGCTTCGCAGCCGAACGCAGCCTCGCAGGCTCGGCAGCTGCTACATGGAGCTAGGGTGTTTCACCGCTGAAACACTCGCACCCTCCTGAAATTTATTTCTCCAATCCCCGCAGGAAACCTCATCTCCGGCCGATACAGCCAATAGGCCCACACAAACCTATTCCAACAGTGGCGCCAAACTGAAAGCGCGTGCGCCGCCGCCTGCCATTTCAGCGATCACGCAAGGATGCTCGTAGCCCCATCACCCGAGAATCATCCTATGTCACTGCGTAATCTGAATATCGCGCCTCGAGCTTTCCTGGGTTTTGCCTTTATTGCCTTGCTCGTCATCGTGCTGGGTGTGTTTGCCGTGAACCGCATGACGACCATCCACCAAGCGTCCATCGACATGGAAACCACGCAGCTGCCCAGCGTCGGGTTTCTCGGCAACCTGACGGAAAACGTCCTGCGCATGCGCATTCTCTCGTTCCGGGTGTTGGTCAACCGTGATCCGGCCGCGTTGCAGGAAGCCCAGACGCGTATCGGCGTGCTGGTCGACAAGGTTCGCAGCGCACAATCCAGTTATGCCGCGTTGTCGGCCACCCCGGAAGAGGCCGCACTGTACAAGACGTTCACGGCAACGCTGGACAGCTACATGCAAGCCCAGAACCAGATGCTGGAGCTGTCGCGGCAGAACAAGCTCGACGAGATGCGCACGCTGATCAACACCCGGATCAAGGACGGTACGGACCAGATGGGCGAGCAACTGAACAAACTGGTGGCGCTGAATAGTTCCGATGCGAAAGCCGCATCGGCCGCAGCGGGCGAGCAGTACCGCAGCGCGATTACCGGCATCATCGTCGTGGCAGTCATCGCGGCGCTGATGACCGTGCTGCTGGCCTGGTTGCTGACCCGCAGCATCGTCACGCCGCTGAACCGTGCGTTGCTGGCGGCGCAAACCATTGCCGGCGGCAACCTGACTCACGCCATCGAGGTCGACGGCACTGACGAACCCGCCCGCTTGTTGAGTGCCTTGTCCGCGATGCAGGCCAGCCTGCGCAAAACCATCGAACAGATCGCCGGTTCCGCCACCCAACTGGGTGCCGCCGCTGAAGAACTCAGCACGGTCACCCAAGAAGCGTCCCGCGGTCTGCAACAGCAGACCAACGAAATCGAACAGGCCGCCACCGCGGTCAACGAAATGACCGCCGCCGTGGAAGAAGTGGCGCGCAACGCAGTGTCGACGTCCGAAGCCTCGAATCAGTCGACCCAGGCTGCCCGTGAAGGGCGCGACCGTGTGGTGGAAACCGTCGGCGCGATCCAGACCATGACCCACGATGTGCAAAACACCTCGGTGATGATCGAAGGCCTGGCCGCTCAGGGGCGCGACATCGGCAAGGTGCTGGACGTGATCCGCGCCATCGCCGAGCAAACCAACCTGTTGGCGCTTAACGCTGCAATCGAAGCCGCCCGTGCCGGTGAAGCCGGGCGCGGTTTCGCGGTGGTGGCGGACGAGGTCCGGGCGCTGGCCCATCGCACCGCGCAATCGACCCAGGAAATCGAAAAAATGGTCGCCGGCATCCAGAACGGCACCGGCCAAGCGGTCTCCTCAATGCAGCAAAGCAATCAACGCACCCAAAGCACCCTGGAAATGGCCCGCGCCGCCGGCGTTGCGCTGGAGCAGATCACTCAGTCGATCCAATTGATCAACGAGCGCAACCTGGTGATCGCCAGCGCGTCCGAAGAACAGGCTCAGGTGTCCCGCGAAGTCGATCGCAACCTGGTGAACATTCGCGACCTGGCCACCCAGTCTGCCGCTGGCGCCAACCAGACCAGCGCCGCGACGCACGAACTGTCGCGCCTGGCCGTGGATTTAAATGCCATGGTGGCGCGTTTCGTGATTTGAGATAGGGTTGTGGCTTGGAACCCGCGCGACTGGAGAATTACATGCGCTATTCAGCCTTGACCAAACGAATTGCCGGTGACGGCGCAGCGGCCTGGCAAATTCACGACCGAGCACTGGAATTAATTGAGCAAGGCGTTGATGTGCTGCTGCTATCGATCGGCGATCCCGACTTCGATACGCCGCAGCCCATCGTTCAGGCGTGCATCGATAGCTTGTTGGCCGGTGACACCCACTACCCGTCAGTCCGTGGCAGTCGGGGATTGCGCGATAGCATTGCCAACCGTCATCGACGTCGCAGTGGTCAAACGGTGGATGCCGATCATGTGATCGTGCTGCCGGGCGCGCAATGTGCGGTGTATTCGGTCGCGCAATGCCTGCTCGACCCGGGCGATGAAGTGATCGTCGCCGAGCCGATGTACGTGACCTATGAAGGCGTGTTCGGTGCCTGCGCAGCCAAAGTGGTGCCGGTGGCGGTGCGCCCCGAGAACGGCTTTCGGGTCGATCCAGCGGATGTCGCGGCGCTGATCACGCCGAAAACCCGCACCATCGTGCTCAACAGTCCGAACAATCCTTCCGGCGCCAGTTTGCCGCTGATGGTCTGGCAGGAACTGGCATCGCTGTGTGTTCGTCACGACCTGTGGCTGATCAGCGACGAGGTCTACAGCGATCTGTTGTATGAAGGCGAGCACATCAGCCCGGCGAGCCTGCCGGGCATGGCCGAACGCACCGCGACCATCAATAGCCTGTCCAAATCCCACGCCATGAGCGGTTGGCGTGTGGGCTGGGTGATCGGGCCGAAACCTTTGGCCGAACACTTGGTGCACCTGTCGTTGTGCATGCTGTTTGGCATTCCGGATTTCATCCAGAACGCCGCGCAATTGGCGCTGGATGAGGATCTGCCGGAAGTGGCGTTGATGCGCGAGGAGTATCGCCAGCGTCGCGACCTGGTGTGCGCGAGCCTGAGTGATTGCCCGGGCATCCGGCCGATCCGGCCTGATGGCGGGATGTTCGTGATGATCGATGTACGCCAGACCGGGTTGTGTGCCCAGAGTTTTGCCGAGCGGCTGCTGGAAGGTTATGGCGTGTCAGTGCTGGCCGGTGAAGCGTTCGGGCCGAGTGCGGCGGGGCATATTCGGTTGGGGTTGGTGGTGGATCAGTTGAAGCTGGCGGATGCGTGCCGGCGGATTGCGTTGTGTGCGGCGGACCTTCTGGAGGCTCGTCGGGCCTGAAGGATTTATGTTGTTTGTGCTGGCCTCATCGCGAGCAAGCTCGCTCCCACAAGGGATCTGTGAACGTCGTAGATCCAGTGTGGGAGCGAGCTTGCTCGCGATGGCTGACTGACAGGCGCCGAATTCCTCAGCCTTTCCACGCCCCGACATTCACAAGATTCGCCGGTCGCTCACCCGCCAGCGCCGCCAGCAGATTGTCCACCGCGCACGTGGCCATCGCCTCTCGCGTTTCATGCGTCGCCGAGCCAATGTGCGGCGTCGCCACCACGTTGTTCAGCTGCAATAGCGGCGAGTCAGTGTTCAGCGGCTCGCGTTCGAACACATCCAGCCCCGCAGCGCGTATCTGCCCGTCACCCAAGGCCTGAATCAGCGCCGCCTCGTCCACCACCTTGCCCCGTGAAATGTTGATGAAGATGGTTTCGGGGCGCATCAGGGCGAATTGCTCTGCGCCGATAAGCCCTTCGGTTTCAGCGGTCAGCGGCAAGGTCAGACAAACGAAATCCGCCTGCTGCAACAGCTCCGGCAGGCTACGGTATTGCGCGTTGAACCGCTGCTCGACCGCCCGTTTCGGCGAGTGGCTGTGGTAAATCACCGGCATGCCAAAACCGAAATGCCCACGCTGGGCCAGCGCTTCACCGATCCGCCCCATGCCAATGATGCCCAGGGTTTTACCGTGTACATCGGTACCGAATTGCGCGGGACCGACATTGCGGTTCCATTGACCGGCGCGAACCATGTTCGCCAGTTCAACCACGCGCCGGGCGGTTGCCAGGATCAGCGCGAAACCGGTATCGGCAGTGGTTTCGGTGAGCACGTCCGGGGTGTTGCTGAGCAGGATGCGTCGTTCGGTCAGGTAGTCAATGTCGTAGTTGTCGACCCCTACGGAGACGCTGGCGATGGCTTCCAGGTCTGGTGCCAGATCCAATAATCCGGCATCCAGTTTCAGACTCGCACCGAGTAACCCTTGGGCCCGGGGCAGGGCCTCGCGCAGCGCAGCCAGGCCATCGGCATTGAGGTTGTCGATCAGCGTCACTTCGGTCTGCTCATGCAGGCGAGCCATCAGCAGCGGCGAGAGTTTCTTGTACAGCACAACCTGCTTTTTCATCGTCATCATCTCAACTTCAATTCAGGAATGAGCGGCCGTCGACCGTTGCACAACGGCCTTGGCCACGACCCGGTCACTGGCGCCGGGCTTGAGGAAAATCGTCAGTACCACCGAGAGCATCAACGCGCCACTCATCAACAGATAAGAAGCACCCGGCGAGCCGGTGGAGCTGTTCAAGTAGCCCACCAGATACGAACCACCAAACGAACCGAGCGCGCCCATGCTGTTGATTAGCGCCATGGCGCCACCCGCGACGTTGGCCGGCAGGATTTCCGGGACGATGGCGAAAAACGGCCCGTAAGGTGCGTACATGCAGGCGCCGGCGATTACCAGCAAGGTGTAGGACCACCAGAAGTGTTCAGCGCCCAGGGCGTAGGAACCATAAAACGCAATCGAAGCAATCAGCAGCGGCGGCCAGACAAAGCGTTTGCGCTTCTGCAATTTGTCCGAGCCCCAGGACACCAGCAGCATGCCGATCACCGCCGCCAGATACGGCAGCGCCGAAAGCCAGCCGGCCTCGATCATGTCCATTTGCGCGCCAGCCTTGAGGATCGACGGCAGCCACAACACGAAGCCATAGACGCCGATGCTCCAGCAGAAAAACTGCAAGGCCAGGATGATCACTTTCGGCGAGCGGAAGGCTTCGGCGTAGTTCTTCACCGCTTTGATGCCGACCTGTTCGGCCGCCAGGGCGCTTTGCAGATCCTGCTTCTCTTGATCGCTCAGCCATTTGGCTTGGGCGGGACGATCATCGGCCAGACGCCACCAGATAAATGCCCATATAACCGCCGGCAAACCTTCGATGATGAACATCCAGCGCCAGCTGAAATGCTGCACCAGATAGCCCGACACCACCGACATCCAGAGCATGGTCACCGGGTTGCCGAGGATCAGGAACGTGTTGGCCCGTGAGCGTTCGGCACGGGTGAACCAGTGGCACAGGTACACCAGCATCGCCGGCATCACTGCGGCTTCGACCACGCCGAGCATGAAGCGAATGACGACCAGCCAGTAGGCGTTGGAGACGATCCCGGTCAACGTGGCCAGGCCACCCCAGAGAATCAGGCTGACGAAAATCAGCTTCTTCACGCTGTGCTTCTGGGCGTAGATCGCGCCCGGCACCTGGAAGAAGAAGTAGCCGAGGAAGAACAGCGCGCCGAGCATCGACGACAGGCCCGGCGTGATCATCAGGTCGGCGGCCATCCCGGAGGCGGCGGCGAACCCGTAGTTGGCGCGGTCCAGGTACGCCAGGCTGTAGGTGATGAATACGATGGGCATGATGTACCACCAGCGGCGGGCGGCGAGTGTTGCGGTTTTCATAGTGGTGCTCCTGAGCTTGTTGTTTTTGTCGCAGCAGGTAACGGGTTAAATCTTCAGTGACTGTTCCGGCCTCTTCGCGAGCAGGCTCGCTCCCACACGATCCAATGTGGGAGCGAGCCTGCTCGCGAAGGCGGCCTCAAATTCGCTATACATCTCGGATCGGGTCGGCAACCCCTCCATATCCCCACGGCTCTGCACCGCGCGGCTGCCAATCCAGTTGGCACGCTTCACGGCGTCGGCAAAGCTGTGGTTTTCCAGCAGGGCGCTGATCATGCCGACGGCAAATCCATCGCCGGCACCGACGGTGTCAACCACCGTTTCCACCGGCACGCCCGCCACGAAACCCTGGTCCAGATGGGTGCGGTAGTACGCACCGTGCGGGCCCAGTTTGATCGCCACGGCTTCGGCGCCTTGATCGAGGTAGAACGCGGCGATGTCGGCCGGGTCTTCGAAACTGGTCAGCAATCGGCCTTCGCTCAACCCCGGCAGCACCCAATGGGCGAGGGCGGCGAGGCGGTTGATCTCGCTAATCATCTGTTGCTCGCTGGCCCACAGGCTCGGGCGCAGGTTCGGGTCGAAGGACACGCTGCGCCCGGCATCGCGCATGCGGGTCATCAATTCGAAAGACATTTCCCGGGCCGTTTCGGACAGCGCCGGGGGAATGCCGGTGGCGTGCAAGTGCCGGGCGTTCAGCAATTCAGGCGCGATTGACTGCCGCGACAGATGACTCGCCGCCGACCCACGGCGGAAATACTCGACCACCGGATCGCTACCATCGTCGGTGCGTGACTTGAGTTGAAAACCGGTGGGATGCGCAGTGTCGATGGCGACGTTACTGCAATCCAGGCCTTCGTTTTCCAGGGTGTCGATGACGAACCGGCCCAGCGAATCAGCGCCCACCCGGCTCAACCAAGCGACGTTGAAACCCAGCCGCGACAAGCCAATGGCGACATTGCTGTCGGCCCCGGCAATGCGTTTGTGGAAGTGACCGACGTCGGCCAAATCACCGTTCTGTTCGGCGACGAACATCGCCATGGTTTCGCCGAACGACAGGATATCGATCTCAGACATGAGCGCTCTCCAACCGGGTTTGACCGAGGCGGGCGAGGGTGGCGACAGTTTCGGTGGTCAACTGCACCAGGTCGTCGCCTTGCAGCGGGTATTCCGCTGCTCGCATAACGCCTTGGGCCATGTGCCGCAGCAGTTGTTCCCACAGATGCAAGTCACTGGCGGCCGGCGGTATGGCGACCAGTTTGCCGTCAGCCCGGCGCGTCACGGCTTTGCAGTGCACATAGCCGACGTGGCGACCGAGCAACCGCGCGGCGCTGGCGGCGGACTGGTCTTGCCAATGCCAGTTGCCGATGTCGAAGGTCATTTTGACCGGCAGGTTGTGTTGCTCGACTTCAGTGAAAAACCGTTGGAACGGCTCGATGCGGCCACCGTGCAAGGTTTGATCGTTTTCCACCAGCAATTGCACAGCACTTTTGCCCAGCATACGGGCCAGCGTCTGGAGGTCGCTGTTGTCGGTGAAATAACCCAGGGACACTTTCAGCCATTTGGCACCGAATGCCTGGGCGCGCTGCAGAGCAGAGATCAGTTCGGGATTGGGTTTGGACTGGCCAGCCAGCCACAGCTCCATCGGCGAGGAATACACGCTTTCGAGGCCTAGGGTCTGAGTGGCGTCGGCCAGTTGCGCGGGGTCTTCGACGGTCAGCAGTTCTTCGCGCCATTCAATGCGCGTGGCGCCTGCGGCGGCCAACACGTCGATAAACGATCCCTGGCCGCGCTGGCGAACAACGTCGGCGCCGTAGCTCGACAGGCTGATGGAAACGGGTGGTTTATTCATTGTTGTATACCTCTGAAACCGGTTTCATTTTTGTTCAAAAAAAAGGTGGTGACCTTTAGGGCCTCTTCGCGAGCAGGCCCGCTCCCACACGGGTGTTGTGAGCGCCGTAGGTCCCTTGTGGGAGCGAGCCTGCTCGCGAAGAGGCCATAACTTTCACCGCAAATTTCCAAGGGTCGACCCACGCACAATCAACCGCGCCGAAAAATCCAGGGTCCGCACCGGCCCGACATCACCGCGCAACCGCTTGAGCAAACACTCGAACGCACTGGCGCCAATCTCAGCCGTCGGCTGGGCGAGGGCGGTGATGCCGCTGCCTACCAACGGATACCAATCCAGATCATCCAGAGCAATCAGGCCAACGTCCTCGAACAGATTGCACTGCAGTTCTCGCAACGAATGGGTGCTGGCCAGCGCAGCGATTCCGTTGGCGCAGAACAGCGCTTTCGGGCCTGGGCCTGGCGTTTCGAGGAAGGTTTTCAGTTTGGCGGTCAGCTCGCTGCCGGTTTCGACGAGGGTGCCGCGCAGGGTCGGGCGTTGTTCGATCTGCGTCTTGAAGCTGCTGACCCGCTCAATCCGCGAACTGGTGCCGTCAAACGGCTCGGTCACCAACAGCACATCGCGATAGCCGCGCTCTTCAAGGTGCGTGAGGGCGAGTTCGACCGCTGCCGGATTGTCCAGCCCAACCAGATCACTCTCCAGCTGCTCGACCTTGCGATCCACCAGCACCAGCGGCATTTCCCGATGCAGTTCACGCAATTCATCACGGTGATGGCCGAGGGTGTTCACGATCAGCCCTTCAATGTTGTAGGAGCGCAGCAGGGCCAGGTGCTGGCGTTCCTGCTCGTCATCGCGATCGGTGTTGCACACCACCAGGCTGTAGCCGTGCTGACGGCAGGCGGTTTCCACCCCGTGCATCACGGCAATCGAATAAGGGTTACGGATATCGGCCACCAGCATGCCGATCAGGCGAGTGCGCCCGCGCTTCAAGCCACGGGCCATCTGGTTAGGGCGATAGCCCAGTTCGGCAATCGCCTGCTCGATGCGCAGGGCAATGGCATCGGAGAGCAGGGCGCGGTCATCGCCGATGAAGCGCGAGACGCTGGCCTTGGAGACCTTGGCGTGTTCGGCGACGTCGAGCATCGTCACGCGGCTGCGCTGGGCGGCGGAGAAATCGTTCAAAGGTTCGACCTTTCTATTGGAATTATTAGGTTCGAGCACACCGCACTGAAACCGGTTTCAGGAAACTCCATTAATGGTCGTCCGTCAAGCAAGTCGTGCCGCGATCCACCGCGCTAAACGTTGATATTCCGACGAGCGGTCGCGATACCTGTCAAATATGACAGTAGGCGGCAATGAGATAAGCGGGTCTAATTTCTTCCATGCAAACCCAATTGCTCTGAGCCGGAGAACAGCAGATGGCTTCCACAACAAATGCCCAGATTGGTGTGTTGGCCCGACCGTTCACTGTGGAGGGAGTGGATCCAAGCGACCCGACGGCGCAGTTGCCGCCTGATGCATCGACCAATGGCGTGTACCTGAACATACCCCTGTGGGATTCGCCATCCATAGAGGCTGGAAACAGCGACTTATTGGAAATCTGGGTGCTGGAGCCGGGCGTTACGGATGAAACGCGTTTCTATAGCAATGCTTTTCCTGTCCCGGTAACAATTCCAGCACGGTTCCATCTGCCGCCACAGTACCTGCAACGTGAAGGTGAGATCAGCCTGCGGTACCGGGTGACATTGGGAGATAACGGCAACGAGGACACAGCGTTGCCACAACGGTTCACCTTGAAGCGTCAGGTGCCGACCAATTTGGCTAAACCGGTGTTCCCCAATGCAACACCCTGGGGGTACTTCCATTGTTGTTCAGTGCCGCGAATGTGGGTCGAATTATTAGTGCGCGTTCCGGCGCAACCCGGGCGGTTTTCCAAAGATGATGAGTGCGTGCTGGATTGGGAGGGTTTCTACACACTGAACGCCGTTAGAGCAATCCCCGGTACCGTGGGCCGGTTTGTAAAGACGCTAACTGAACAGGATGCCGACTCCCCCATCGGTTTCGATTTTGTTTTGGGGGCTGACAAATTTGAACAATACATCGCACCAATGGGCAAGAAAGAGCCAAGGCCAGATGGCACGACAGGTTCGGCGAAGGCAAGTTACACACTTTATCGCGGTGGAATTGCGATAGGCCGATCCACTGTAGGTCTGGCTAAGTTTGACCGGGTTGTTCCAGGTGAAAGCTTTCATTGTGATGATGAACATGACACCTGTAAAAAGTAGAAATGCTAAAGAACCAGAAGATGTGATTTGGAAGTAAGTGATTTGAATGCTTGAGGTTTTGATAGGTTTTATTGGCCGTAAACCCTGATTGACGCTGCAACTAGACGTTGTCGAAGCATGCCGCTTGGAAGGAAATCAGGGGAGTTGTAATTGGTAGATATTTTAACGCTCGTCCCGTACATCTTGTGCCGCTTCAAAGCCGGATTTTTTGCACTTGCAGTGCATGAAGCATGCAGCTGTTGTCGCGAAGCTCTCTGCCGGCTCAATAAGTAAGCGCAAGTCAATAATCAACGCTTGGCTGGAGTCTCTGAAAATGAACGTAAAGGCAAATATGGGCGGTGGCATTTTGGCTGTGACGCCGGTGATTGACGGTTTGACCGCCGACCGCAGGTTTACGTATGAGCAATTGAGGGTGGCGAGAACGTTCACCGTACAACTGACAACAATCACGGACCCGAACAGTGCTTCGGTGGAACTTCATTTTTTTACGGAAGCTACTTTACCCGCGGCCCCAAACTTCGATGATACGAACAAATCCAGCCGGGTCGGGAATCCCAAGTTGTTAGTCGATCAGCCAGGAGGTGTCTGGCCGGCAATTATTGAATTTACAGTCAGCCTCGATGATCGGGTCGGTGATAGAACCGATAGCCCGACTCTTGGGGCATTGATGGTGGATCGCTTCCATGCAACGGGCGACTACGCGCCCTATTACTTCGGGTTTGCGGTCTATGACGAGTTCGAAAACCCGGATACAACGGCCGTGGCTAACTTTGTACGGCCACTGGTGGACCTTACTGCACCGTATCAGGCTCAGCCGGGGCGGGGCAATGGCACAGGAACGCGGCCTGCGCTGGCGACAGTGCCCAATGTGATCATCAACGACGCCTGGCTCGCCGACCCTGCCAATGCCGGTGGTTTGAACGTGCCCGTTCCCACCGCCTACACCAAGTTTGAAGCAGGTTTGGACTTCATCAACTTCTACATTTCCCTGCGAACGACTTTTGCACTGATGCAAAGTGAGCTGCCGGCATTCAGCGGTGTATTACCCGCCAGTGGCATTATCAATATCTCGCTGGCCTTCCTGCGCGGGCTGCCCGAGGGGACGCACTATTACGCTTATAACCTTCGGGACTTGCCGGGCAATATCAGCAGCAACTCGCCCATTACCACCATGTTCCAGGTGGTCAAAGCCCCTGCACCTGTTCTGGCAGCACCAAGAATTCCTGTCACGGGCGCTGACGGCCTTACGCCGATTACCTTCGCGACCGTAAGAGACCCTGCGCCTAGCCGAGTGGTGATGGAAATTGATTTTCCGCTCAATTCGCTGCCGGGGGACAGGATTGTTCCGCACCTGCGTTCAGATTTCGATGATGTCTTTCTGCCGGAGCAGATGATACCGCCGGTTGGAACACCCGGCCCTCTGCGCTTCGTTTTGGATTATGAAAACGTCCTGGCGCCGCTTTTTGGCGACCCCAATAGCGCTGATGAAGTATTGATCGACTATACGTACGAGTTGGTGCGTTCAACGATTCCGGTGCCCCCTGTTTCTCCGGAGCGAACAGCGACTCTTGAATTCGCCTATGCGGGTCCAGAGCAACCCAACCTGCCCGGTGAGGACAACATCAATATCCCCCCGGTCGTGGTCCAAGGCGCGGGAACGCCAACACCCGCCCCCAACACACTGGGGCCACAGCAAGCCCTTTTGAACGCCACGATGACTTGGCCACTTTGGCTCGCAGACCCGGCCCGGCCGGTGACCGGGCGTGAGATTGTCACGTTCTACTATCAGGACAAACAGGTCGGAGCACCCATCCCGGTACGAGCTGGCGACACTGAGGTCACGACTACACTGCCGTGGGCGACGATTCTGGCAGAGAATAACGGTACTGGTGTGAACGCCCGAAAAGCCTATGTGACGGTCGGGTTCCCTGGCGGCGCCAATCCTATGAAACAAGCGGTTGCTACCAATGTTGACGTCACGGCTATTGTCATTAACTTGCCTGTGCCGCAAATGATTGTTTCAGGCTTCGGCACGACACCGGAGCGCGTGGCGACCGTGCTCAATTGTCCGAGCCTGAATCATCAATTGACAGTGGGGCCGCCACCAACTTATGAGCGCCGGGCCCTGCGGATCAGAGTCAGACGCGATACCAATATTCCCACCGGCGCGATGGTCAATCTGCGATTTGAGGGGCAGACAGCTAACACCGTGGGAGCTCCGGTGATTCCCAATACTCTGATCGAAGCGTCGTTGCCGATGCCGGCGACGGGTGATCTTGAGTTCCGATTAACCAATTACGCGGCCATGCGCGAGATTCAACTGCCTCCAGTGCCACCAGTACCGCCAGCAACCGTGCCGACGCGACCTGCTACCCGTTATGCGCGCATTGCGTATACCGTCAACGGAACGGAGTCTTCGGTGATCGTGCCGGTCGCGCTGCTGAACTCCAGCCTGGTGTACTGCGAAATAGAACGCCCGGAAGTACCTTGATCGGCATGTCACGTCAGTAATCCTCTCCATATGGGCGTAAGAACTGTCGCCCATATGGAGGGGTTGACGAACTCTCCTACATTGTTTTTTTTGAGTCATCACAACGACTGAGGACTTTTCATACGTCTCGCAGGATTAATCCTACATAACAAGGTGCGGATAAATAGTAGTCTGGCGGCCTTTCGATAGTCCGACTCATTAACTTCCGGAGTCGTTGACTTGTTTGTCTTGGAATGTATTAGAGCGGGAAATCCAAAATGACATTACAGTCAGTTAGTTGTTTAAAACGAAAATACATCAGTCTTTGGGTGTCTTCGTCCTTGTTCGCCATGAGTGCGTCAATGACGCAGGCAGCCATTGTTTTACCTGGGGGCAACCAGACACTTGATAACACCACTGCACAGGATTTCTGGCAGCTTGGAGACAACGCTACGCTAACAGGCACGGGGGCTATCACCTTCGGTATAACAAGTAGTGCCGGCGGTGTCATCAACCTGACCAACTCGACGGCTACTTCTTCGGGAGAAGGTGGGCTGACCAGAGGTATTGTGTTAACCAATGCCAGTGCGACACTGAACAATTCAACCGTTATCAGCACCAACGACATCGGTATATCCGCCGTACGCAACGTGGCAGTCCCTAGTGGTTCAACCGTAACGCTAAATAACGGCAGTGTTGTTCGCGGTTTACTGGGTGGTATTGCGGGTAATCGTTTCAGCGAATTAAACCTTAACAACTCCACAGTGCAAGGTACCGGGGCGAACAGTTTCGGTGTACGCCTGCTTGAGGGAACCCTCAATGCCAGCAGCACCACGATTATCGGTGGCCGGGACGGGTTGACGATTGGTACCGACTCACTCCCGACAGCGTTAGTTCCTTCGACGATTACTTTGGACAGCACGCGGGTGGAGGGCTCGACTGGCTCAGCCATTGTTGTTGGCCTGAACAACTCGCTCGTACCGACCTCGGCAAACCTGATGGTCCGTAACGGGTCGACGCTGATCGCGGGTAATGGCACCCTCGTGGCCATCAACAATCGCGCCACGGCCAACCTGGTGGTGGATAACAGTGCGTTGAGTGGCAATGTTGTGGCCACTTCCGGAAGTACCGCTAACGTCACGTTGCAAAACAATGCATCGCTGGTCGGTAACTTGCAAAACGTCAATACCGCGACTCTCAATAATCAGGCGCGTATGACCGGCAATGTCGTGGGTGCATCCAGTCTGATCATCGACAATGCTTCAACACTTGTCGGTGACCTGGAGAGTGTCGCCAGAGTGTCGATCAATAACCAAAGCAACATGACCGGCAATGTGACCGCTGCGCCAGGCAGCGTTTCCACGCTGACATTGGATAACCGTTCTGTACTCACTGGTCAGATCAATAACGTCGCCAGCCTCTCGATCAATAATCAGGCCCTGTGGCAGATGACCGACAGTCAGTCGGTCAACAGCCTTGCACTTAACGGTGGTCGTGTCGGTTTTGGCACTAACGCGCAATACTTCCAACTGAACGTCGCCAACCTGTCTGGCAGCGGTACGTTCGAGATGGGTACTGACTTCAATACGGGTACCAGCGACCTGTTGAACGTCACGGGCAGCGCGGCCGGTAGTCACCAGTTGCTGGTCGCCAGCAGCGGCGCGGATCCGGTGGTTGATACACCGATCAAAGTGGTGCAAACCGCCGGTGGCAGTGCTCAGTTTGGCCTGGCCAATGGGCCGGTTGACGTGGGCGCCTTCACTTATGGTTTGGTCCAGGAAGGCAATGATTGGTATCTGCAGCCGAACAAAGACCAGGTGAGTACCCCGACGCGTTCGATATTGGCGATATTCGGCACCGCGCCTACCGTGAGCTACGGCGAGATGGTGTTGCTGAACAACCGCATGGGGGACTTGCGGGTCAATGGCGGCCAGACGGGCGGCTGGGCTCGCACATTCGGCAGCAAATACACCATCAGTAACAATGCGTATGGGGATGGCTATACCCAAAACCAATACGGTCTGTCGATCGGTGTCGACACGCCGGTACAGATCGCCGGCGAGAAAGTATTGCTCGGTGTTTTTGCCGGCTACAGCCAATCCAGCCTGGACTTGAAGCGCGGTAGCTCAGGGGACATCGGCAGCACATCGCTGGGTGTTTACGGCACCTGGCTGGGCGACAGTGGTTACTACCTGGATACGTTGGCCAAACTCAATCACTTCCGTAACAAGGCCGACGTTACCGTCAGCGATGGCACCAAGACCAAAGGCAACTACAACAACTTAGGTGCCAGTACGTCGGTCGAGTTCGGCAAACACATCGAGTTCGAGAACGGTTACTACATCGAACCGTTCACTCAGTGGCAAGCGGCAGTGGCACAAGGCAAAGAATTCAGTCTGGACAATGGGCTGAAGGCGGACGCCGATACCACGCGTTCCTTGCTAGGCAAGGCAGGTGTGACCTTGGGACGCGGTATGACGCTGGCCAATGGCAGCAAATTGCAACCGCATATTCGTGCAGCGGTCGTCCAGGAATTTGTCAAAAACAACGAAGTGCGAGTCAACGATAGCAAGTTCAATAATGACCTGTCCGGTACTCGATTCGAAGTTGCCGCCGGGGCGTCCTGGACATTAAACGACCGTTGGCAGTTGCATGCCGAACTAGACACCAGCAAAGGAGATAACGTAACCAAAGACTTTGGTGTGAATATGGGGGCACATTACAGTTTCTGACCCTCGGCGCAGGAACAGGCAGGTAGTGCCAGACGCCCAGTGCATTGCATCGGGCGTTTTTATGTGTGTGCAGAATGAGCTGGACTAAAAAGTCAGAAAAAAAGGGAAGCAATAGCTTCCCTTTTCAATGGCTCTGTTGCAGGGCCGCTTACGCCTTCAACACCTGAAAGTTACCTTTCACAACAAAGGTCTTGCCATCACTGTCAGGCACTTCTACTTCTACTTCTACTTTGAAACTACCGGCCATGTTTTTGTCGTCAAGGGGCGGGTTGAGGGTGATCTCACCGGCGACGCTTTCATAAATTTTGTCGTCGATTTTTAGACCGAAGGACACTAAAGGATTGTTCTGAACGTTATAAGTCTGCGGCGCAAGAGTGGCGGGAATGCTGATGTAGATTTCCCGAAGCGGATTGTCTTTTACTCGCTCAATGGCCGTGAGCAACAGAGCTTCTTCGCTGCCGATTTTGATTTTTTCAATCAATCGCGAAGTGGCAATAAATTCCGGGAAGTTACTGTTGCCCTGAGCTGAAGCGGTGACAAAATTTCCTTCAGCAAAGCTGACTCGTTTAACGACTGCGTTCATGGATTCGCTCTCCGTTATTCGTGAAGTAAGTTATCCAAAGTTCGGAAAGGATAGCCTTACTCTGGATGTCACATAAGAGCGTGCTTCGGGGCTCTTGTAAACTGTCATGCTTGACAGTTTACAAGAGGTCGTATCTGTGAGTGTGAAGTGCTTTTAAGTTGATTGGGGAAGTGATTAACGCCGTTATAGCGATGTCGTCTATATCATTAACAGCGGTAACCAGACTGCACCTAAAAGGAGAATTCCCATCGCTCGGTTGAAATACTTCTGCGCGTGGGGGGAACGTAGCCGAGTACCCACCTGAACGCCCACTACCGCCCAAGCACCCAGGCAGGGAAGGGCCACCAGAAAAAAGATCACGGAGAGCTGCAACACCGCGGTGCTTTTCTCACTGTCGCCTGGCACAAATACACTGACCACTGCGAGCGCCATCATCCAGGTCTTGGGATTGATCAACTGCAGGGCAGCAGCATCCACCGAGCCTGGTCGTCGTGGCTGCACGGACGGTTTTTTGGTCCGAACCATTGAGTCGAGCGGCGCGCAAAAAATCTGCCAGGACAGGTATGTCAACCAGACACTGCCGATTACCTGCGTCGCCGTTCCAATTCCCGGGTATGTATTCAGCACTTTGCCAAACCCGCTGCCCACCAGCCAGACAATCATCGCGGCACTGATACAGGCACCGAAAATTATCGGCAATGCGGCTTTGAAACCGTACCTCGCGCTATTACTCAGCACCAAAATGTTTGTTGGCCCCGGCGTAATGGAGGCGACGAAAGCGAACAGCAAAAATGGCAGCAGCGTAGGGAAGGTGGACAACATGGCAGCGGACTCCGTGAATGATCTCAGGAGCCGATCCTCACAAAGTCCGGATCATGCGTCTGGAAGATTTGAGCAGCGCTTGCGATACAACGCCGGTGTCAAACCATAAGCGCGGACAAACCAGCGCCCCAGATGACTCTGATCGGCAAACCCAAGCTCCATCGCCACCGTCGCCGGTTGCTCGCCACGGGCCAGCAATCGCCGGGCGGTTGCCAGGCGTAATTGCACGAGGTAGGCGTGGGGTGCCATGCCATACGCAGCCTTGAAGGCGCGGGTAAGGCGAAAGCGATCGACGCCCGTTGCGGCGGCTATCTGGTCGAGGCCGATATCAAAACGGGCATTGGCGTGCAGGTACTCCCGAGCCTTCTGTGCCACCAGCGGCAGGCGCGGATCCTCGCCATAGCGGGCGCGCCAGTGCAGGTGGCTGGTCAGGCGTTCGAGCAATCCGTCGAGGGCGGTCTGGCGGACGATTTTCAGCTCACCGTGATGCAGGGTTTGAAACGCCAGGCTGGTGGCGTGGGCGAGTCGCGAGTCGCTGGCCAGGGTGTTGGCGAAACTCAACTGGCTGTTGTCGGGGGCATTTTCGAAGACTGCACTGAGTTCACGTTTCAGCCACTGCGGGTCGAGGTACAGCATGCGGTAGGTGAAACCGTCTTCAGTCGGCGCTTCACCGTCGTGGATGTCACCCGGCTCGAGCAGAAACACCTTGCCCGGCGTGCTTTGGTGCTTTGCTCGCCGACAGTTAAACTGCTGAACCCCTTGTTCGGTTACGCCCACCAGATAGCTGTCATGCCAGTGCGGGTCGTAGGCATGGCCTTCGAAATGCGCGCGCAGGGTCTCGATGCCGGTGTCGGCGTCCTGGGCCAGGTCGATCCAGTTGTGAGTCGTCATGCTGCACCTGTGAGACGGATAGCCGACTTATTTAACGCCCACGCCGAGCATGATGACTAGAACGTTTGTGCAGGGATCAGTTGAACAGTCCCGCTGCGATGTTGATCGAGAACCCGAGAATGGCCGTGTTGAACAGAAAGCCGATCAGCGTCTGCGCCAGGACAATCTTGCGCAAATCCCGAGTTGCCACGCCAACATCGGACGTCTGGACCGCCGCGCTGATGGTGAAAGAGAAATACAGGAAGTCCCAGTAATTGGGCGTTGTCAGGCCTTCAGCAAAACGCAGTGCGGGGTCTTTGCCGCCCCAGGTGTAGAACAGACGGGCGTAGTGCACGCTGAAAATCACCCCGATCAGCAGCCATGAACCGATCACGGTCAATGCAGTAAAGCCGTAGTGCAACAGTTTGCGGGTCGTTTCCAGTTCCCTGCTGCCGGCCAGTTCAAAGGCGATGGTCGCCAGGCTCGCTATTGCGGCGATGCATACAACAAACAGCACCAGCCCGGCGTTTTCGTCTTCGACCTCGGCAATGCGTTTCACATCCGGTGCTTTGGCACGCGCGGTGAGCCAGAGCATCAGGACCAGGTAAGCCCAGACGCCGGCGTTCCAGCCGAAGAGGATTTTGCTGATGATCGAGTCGGCTGGAGTCAGAATGCCCACGGCAATGCCAAGCGCGGCGGCGGAGGAGAGGCGAGGGTGGGTGCGGGCGAGGAGGGGCATGTGAACTCACAGAAACAGAAGTATCCCCACCATAGCCCAGGTGAGCGCGCTTTTGTAGGAGCTGCCGAAGGCTGCGATCTTTTGAAGTCAAGGAGTGCTGTCGAAGGTCAAGATCAAAAGATCGCAGCCTTCGGCAGCTCCTACAGGGGACTGGTTGTGTGGGTTAGATTGTCTTATGGCGTTTGCGCACCCATTTCATCACCACCACAAAAAACACCGGCACAAACACCACCGCCAGCGTCGCGGTGATCATCCCGCCAATCACCCCCGTGCCGATGGCCTGCTGGCTCGCCGAACTGGCCCCGGTGGCAATTGCCAGTGGCACCACGCCGAGGATGAACGCCAGCGACGTCATCACAATCGGCCGCAGTCGCAGGCGCGCGGCTTGCAGGGTGGCGTCGATCAGGTCGTGGCCTTCGTCGTACAGGCTCTTGGCGAACTCGATGATCAGGATCGCGTTCTTCGCCGACAGCCCGATGATGGTGATCAGCCCGACCTTGAAGAACACGTCATTGGGCATCCCGCGCAAAGTCACGGCCAGTACCGCGCCGAGCACGCCGAGCGGCACCACCAGCAGCACCGAGGTCGGAATCGACCAGCTCTCATACAACGCGGCCAGACACAGGAACACGATCAGCAACGACAAACCGAGCAAAATCGGCGCCTGACTGCCAGACAGGCGTTCCTGCAGCGACAACCCGGTCCATTCCTGCCCCAACCCCGCCGGGCCAAGTGCAACCAGTTGTTCGATTTCCGCCATGGCTTCGCCGGTGCTGTGACCGGGTGACGGCTCACCGGAAATGCTGATCGCCGGGTAGCCGTTGTAGCGAGTCAATTGCGCCGGCCCCTGAGTCCACTTGGCTTGGACGAAGGCCGACAACGGCACCATTTTCCCGGCGCTGTTGCGCACGTGAATCTTCAGCAGGTCGGCGACCTGACTGCGCTGATCGCCTTCAGCCTGCACCACCACCCGTTGCATCCGCCCCTGATTGGGGAAGTCGTTGATGTAGGCCGAGCCGACAGCGGTGGACAGCACGTTGCCAATGTCGGCAAAGGACACGCCCAGCGCGTTGGCCTGTTTGCGGTCGACGTCCAGTTGCACCTGCGGGGCTTCGGCCAGGGCGCTTTCGCGCACGTTCATCAGGATCGGACTTTTCTCGGCAGCAGCGAGCAATTCACTACGCGCCTGCATCAACGTGGCATGACCGAGGCCGCCACGGTCCTGCAAGCGGAACTCGAAACCGCTGGAGGTGCCAAGGCCATCCACCGGCGGCGGCAGTACCGCAAACGCTACGGCGCCCTTGATCTGGCTCAACGCGATGTTGGCGCGATCGGCAATGGAACTGGCCGAGTCGTCGCTACCCCGGTCAGACCAGTCTTTGAGCGTGGTAAACGCCAACGCGGCGTTCTGCCCGCTACCGGAGAAGCTGAAACCGAGAATCACCGTGCTGTCACCGACGCCGGGTTCAGTGGCGTTGTGGGCTTCGATCTGCTCGACCACCTGCACTGTCCGGTTCTTGCTTGCACCTGGTGGCAACTGAATGTCGGTGATGGTGTAACCCTGATCCTCCACCGGCAGGAACGAGGAAGGCAGTCGACTGAAGCACACGCCCAATCCGATCAGCAGTACGCCGTAGATCAGCAGGTAACGGCCCGTGCGTTTCAGCGCATAGGCGACCCAGCCTTGATAACGCTCGGTCAGTTGCTCGAAACGCCGGTTGAACCAGCCAAAGAACCCGCGTTTCTCGTGGTGCTCGCCCTTGGCAATCGGCTTGAGCAGCGTCGCGCACAGTGCCGGGGTCAAGGTCAGGGCGAGGAACGCCGAGAACAGAATCGAGGTGGCCATCGACAACGAGAATTGCCGGTAAATCACCCCGACCGAACCCTGCATGAACGCCATCGGAATGAACACCGCGACCAGCACCAGCGTGATACCGATGATCGCCCCGGTGATCTGCTTCATCGCCTTGCGCGTTGCCTCTTTGGGCGACAGGCCTTCAGTGGCCATGATTCGCTCGACGTTTTCCACCACCACAATCGCGTCATCCACCAGGATGCCGATCGCCAGCACCATGCCGAACATGGTCAGCACGTTGATCGAAAACCCGAGCGCCAACATGGTCGCAAAGGTGCCCATCAGCGCCACCGGCACCACCAGGGTCGGAATCAGCGTGTAGCGGATGTTTTGCAGGAACAGGAACATCACCGCGAACACCAGCAACATCGCCTCGCCAAGGGTGTAAACCACCTTGGTGATCGAGACTTTGACGAAGGGCGAGGTGTCGTACGGGATCTTGTACTCGACGCCCGCCGGGAAGTAGCGCGCCAGTTCGTCCATCTTCGCCCGCACCAACGTGGCAGTGCTCAAGGCATTGGCGCCCGGCGCCAATTGCACGCTGACGGCGGTCGACGGTTTGCCGTTGAGGCGCGTGGAGAACTGGTATTCCTGACTGCCGATCTCGACACGCGCCACATCTTTGATGCGCACGGTGGAGCCGTCGGGATTGGCTTTCAGGACGATGTCGGCGAATTCTTCCGGCGTCGACAACTGGCCTTTGACCAGAATGGTCGCGGTGATTTCCTGGGTGGTGCGGGTCGGCAAATCACCGATGCTGCCGGCCGAGACTTGAGCGTTCTGCGCGACGATGGCTGCGTTGACGTCGGCCGGGGTCAGGTTGAAACCGATCAGCTTCTGCGGGTCGATCCAGATCCGCATGGCCCGTTCGGCACCGTACAGCTGCGCCTTGCCGACGCCGTCCAGGCGCTTGATTTCGTTCATCACGTTGCGCGCCAGGTAATCGCTGAGCGCCACGTCGTCGAGCTTGCCGTCGCTGGAGGTGAGGGTGATCAGCAGCAGGAAGCCGGCGGAGACTTTCTCCACCTGCAAACCCTGCTGTGTCACCGCTTGAGGCAGGCGCGACTCGACCGCTTTCAGGCGGTTTTGCACATCGACCTGAGCCATTTCCGGGTCAGTGCCCGGCTGGAACGTCGCAGTGATGGTGGCACTGCCAAGGCTGCTCTGGGATTCGAAATACAGCAGATGGTCAGCGCCGTTGAGTTCTTCCTCGATCAGGCTGACCACGCTTTCGTCCACGGTCTGCGCCGAAGCACCAGGGTACACGGCGTAGATTTCGACTTTCGGCGGCGCGACGTTGGGGTATTGCGCCACCGGCAACTGTGGAATGGCCAGGGCGCCGGCCAACAGGATGAACAGGGCAACCACCCAGGCGAACACCGGGCGGTCGATAAAGAACTGCGGCATAAAAAGCGTCCTGCTTACTGACCAGAAGCCTGGGCAAGTGGAAGAGGGGTGTCGTCGATCTGCACTTTTTCGCCGGGACGGGCGTGCTGCAGGCCTTCGGTGACGATGCGGTCACCGGGCTTGAGGCCGCCGGTGACGATCCAGCGATCGTTCTGCACGGCGCCCAGTTCGACCGGTTGCTGGCCGACCCGCTGTTCAGCGTCGAGCAACAGCACGTGGGCGATACCGGCACTGTCACGCTGAATGGCCCGTTGTGGCACGCTGATGCCTTGTTGATTGACCGCTTGCTCCAGACGCACGCGCACGAAGCTGCCCGGCAGCAAGTCGAGGTCCGGGTTGGGGAATTCGCTGCGCAGAATGATCTGACCGGTGCCGGGGTCGACGGTGATGTCGGCGAACAGCAACTTGCCGGGCAACGGATAGAGACTGCCGTCGTCCTGGATCAGCGTGGCTTTGGCCTGGTCCTGACCGACCTGCTGCAACTGGCCGGAACGGAACGCCCGGCGCAGGTCGTTGAGTTCGCGGGTCGATTGGGTAAGGTCGGCGTGAATCGGGTTCAGTTGCTGAATCAATGCCAGCGGCGTGGTTTCGTTCTGCCCGACCAGTGCGCCTTCGGTCACCAGCGCGCGGCCGATGCGCCCGGAGATCGGCGCCGTGACCGTGGCGTAACCCAGGTTGAGTTTCGCCCGTTCCACGGCGGCTTTGTTCGCGGCGACGTCGGCAGCCGTTTGCCGGGCACTGGCCCGGGCGTTGTCATAGTCCTGACCGCTGATGGCATTGCCTTCGATCAACTGCGCGTAACGCTGCTCTTGCAGGCGCGCCTGGAACGCATTGGCTTCAGCCTTGCGCAGCGCCGCTTCAGCGCTGTCCAGGTCTGCCTTGAACGGCGCCGGGTCGATACGGAACAACACTTCGCCTTTTTTCACATCACTGCCTTCACGGAACGCCCGTTGCAACACCACCCCGGCAACCCGGGCGCGGACTTCGGCAATGCGTGGCGCGGCAATCCGCCCGCTCAGTTCACTGGTGATCGACAGGGGGCTGGCGTGGATGGTTTCGATGCGAACCGTGGCCAGAGGCGTCTGTTCTTCGGCCGTCGAGGCCTTCTCACAAGCGCTCAGCATCACCGCCAGTGCAATCAGGCTGAGCCTGGCAAGCAGATTCTTTGACATGTAATCCCCCAATAATGACCCCCCGCATCCTACGGGGAGGCGACGAGGGTAGCGGTGAAGCTTTGTAGGCGCTGTGTGAAATTGTGTAAGGGTTTTACTCAGGCACGGGCGAGGGCGTATATCCTTCACGCCTCGATTTCTATTGCGACTGTTAGATTGCTTTCGCGAGCAGGCTCGCTCCTACAGTTGAAATGCGGTCCCCTGTGGGAGCGAGCCTGCTCGCGAAAGCGGTCTGTCAAACGCCACTGCACTTTCTGGAAACACCCCATGCCCAACATCCTCCTGGTCGAAGACGACACCGCGCTCTCCGAACTGATTGCCAGTTACCTGGAACGCAACGGCTATAGCGTCAGCGTGATCAGCCGTGGTGACCATGTGCGCGAACGTGCGCGGGTCAATCCGCCGGACCTGGTGATCCTCGACCTGATGCTGCCGGGGCTCGATGGCCTGCAAGTCTGCCGCTTGCTGCGCGCCGATTCGGCCACGTTGCCGATCCTGATGCTCACCGCCCGCGACGACAGTCACGATCAGGTGCTGGGTCTGGAGATGGGCGCCGACGACTACGTCACCAAACCCTGCGAGCCGCGCGTGTTGCTGGCCCGGGTGCGGACTTTGCTGCGGCGCAGCAGCCTGATTGAACCGCAGACGGCCAACGACCGCATTCTGATGGGCAATCTGTGCATCGACCTGTCCGAGCGCACCGTGACCTGGCGCGAGCAATTGGTCGAGCTGTCCAGCGGCGAATACAACCTGCTGGTGGTGCTCGCTCGGCATGCCGGCGAAGTGCTCAGCCGCGACCAGATTCTGCAGCGCCTGCGCGGCATCGAGTTCAATGGCACCGACCGCTCGGTGGACGTGGCGATTTCCAAGCTGCGGCGCAAGTTCGACGACCATGCCGGCGAGGCACGCAAGATCAAGACCGTGTGGGGCAAGGGTTACCTGTTCAGCCGATCCGAGTGGGAATGCTGAGTCGATGTTCAGAATCCTGTTTCGCCTGTACCTGGTGACCATCGTTTCATACAGCGCGGCGATCTATCTGGTGCCTGACGTGGTGATCAAGGTCTTCCAGGAGCGCTTTGTCACCTACAACCTCGATTATTCGCGCGGGCTGCAAACCCTCATCGTCAAACAGTTTCATGCCGTGCCCCCGGAGCAGTGGCCGGCATTGGCCGCGGAGATGGACAAGGAATTCAAGCCGCTGCACATCGTCCTGACCAGTAACGACGATGCCGATTTCACCCCTGATGAGCGCGAGCGTTTGCAGCGTGGCGAGAACGTCGTGCGCATTGGCGACTGGGGCTGGCGCACCCTGGCGGTGTCGCCGCTGAACGAGCGGACGGTGGTGGAGATGGTCGTGCCGCCGGACCCGATGGACGTCAGCCTGTTGTACTGGAGCATCAACGTGCTGATCGGCGCAACGATGCTTGCCTGCCTGTTGCTGTGGCTGCGCCCGCACTGGCGCGACCTGGAACGCCTCAAAGGTACGGCTGAGCGTTTCGGCAAGGGCCACTTGAGCGAGCGCACACAGATTTCCCAAAGCTCCAACATCGGTAGCCTGGCCAACGTCTTCGACACCATGGCTGGCGATATCGAGAACCTGCTCAACCAGCAGCGGGACCTGCTCAATGCCGTCTCTCACGAGTTGCGCACGCCCCTGACACGACTGGACTTCGGCCTGGCGCTGGCGTTATCCGACGATTTGCCCGCCGCCAGCCGCGAGCGTCTGCAAGGTCTGGTCGCGCACATTCGCGAACTCGATGAGCTGGTGTTGGAACTGTTGTCCTATAGCCGCCTGCAAAACCCGGCGCGGCTGCCGGAGCGGGTCGAGGTGTCGCTGGATGAGTTTATCGACAGCATCCTTGGCAGCGTTGACGAAGAACTGGAATCCCCGGACATCGTTATCGATGTACTCCTGCACGGACAACTTGAACGCTTCGCCCTCGACCCAAGGCTGACTGCCCGCGCTATTCAGAACTTGCTGCGCAATGCGATGCGCTACTGCGAAAAACGCATTCAGATTGGTGTGCGGGTGTGTGCCAAGGGCGCTGAAATCTGGGTGGACGACGATGGGATCGGTATTCCGGATGAGGAGAGTGAGCGGATTTTCGAACCGTTCTATCGGCTGGATCGAAGCCGGGATCGGGCCACTGGCGGGTTTGGTCTGGGGTTGGCAATCAGTCGTCGGGCGTTGGAAGCTCAGGGCGGCACGCTCACCGTTGAAGCATCGCCGCTGGGTGGGGCACGGTTCCGTTTGTGGTTGCCCACCTCAGCCTGACGCACTCTATGTAGCAGCTGCCGAGCCTGCGAGGCTGCGTTCGAGCCGGGGTCGCGCCCGACCGAAGATCTCGCCAACCCGGCGGCTGCGGTTTTCCTGGAAGAACGGGGTGCCTGACTTTACGACTGCTTCGCAGCCGGACGCAGCCTCGCGCTGCTCGACAGCTGCTACAGGGAGTTAACCTGGCACTTCGGTGGATTGAATCAATCCAACCTCAGCTCCCTGCATCCGATCGATCGCTGCGGCCAGTGAGCCGTCCAGATCAATCGCCCGGCACGCATCCATCACCACAAACGCGTTGAACCCTGCCGCCCGCGCATCCAGCGCAGAGAACATCACACAAAAATCGAGTGCCAGCCCAACCAGATAAACCGTGTCGACACCGCGTTCCTTCAAGTACCCGGCCAAGCCCGTGGTGGTCGTTCGGTCCGCCTCCAAAAACGCCGAGTAACTGTCGATGTCCGGATTGCAGCCCTTGCGGATGATCAGTTGGGCGTGGGGCAAGTGCAGATCCTTGTGCAACTCGGCACCGGGTGTGGCCCGCACGCAATGGTCCGGCCAGAGCGTCTGTTCGCCGTAAGGCAGTTGAATGATGTCGTAAGAAGCGTGGCCCGGGTGGCTGGAGGCGAACGAGGCGTGTCCGGCCGGGTGCCAGTCCTGGGCGATGATGACTTGAGTGAACCGGGCGCCGAGGCGATTGATCAACGGGACGATCAGGTCCCCTTCGGGTACCGGTAACTGGCCGCCGGGGATGAAGTCGTTCTGTACGTCGATGACCAGCAAAGCAGTGCGTGAAGAAATCGGCATGGGAAGGTTCCTCCTTGGAATTGAGACGCCGAGCATAGTTCCAAACTGGATCACGCGCTCAGCCGACTTCTCAACAATTTCGCCATGTCCTCCAGATCTGCCACCGGGTGATGCCCGATCAACATCCAGGCATGTTGCATGTCAGCCCAATAGACAATGTTCATTCCGTACCGGCGCTCCTGGGCGAAATGCCGACTGCCGCTGTTGGAGCGAGTGACGCACAGCGCCATGGGGCCGTGCGCCGGGTCCAGGTAGGTGATTTGGGCAATGGCGACGCCATCGTACTCGAGGATTTGCGCGCGCTTGAGCTCGGAGCGTGGCAGGGCCAGTTGCTCCGGCACAAGATTCAGGCCCAGACGCGCATCGATGGTCCGCAGTTGCGCTCGCTGAGCGGCTTCGTCAGTGGGCAAGTGGTCCAGGGTTTGCGGCACGTAAAGCGACATGTACTCGGCCACCAGCCCGCGCCAGTTTTCCTTTTGCTGGCTCAACTGCCAACCGAGAAACAGCCGATCCGCCACCACACCACTCACCACCAACCCGGCGGCCGCCGCGAGGAACCAGCGCCGATTCATGGCCGGGCGTTCAGGTGAAGGCAAGGTGTCGAGCATCGATTGCAAGCGGTCCACGGGCGCCTGGCGACCCAACTCATCGTAGGCCTCCTTGAACGGCAGGCTGCTGCGGGCCAGCCATTGCAGGCGCAGGTTGAGCGTCGGGTCCTCGGCAATGGCCGCGTCGATGCGAGTGCGTTGTTCGCTGTCGAGCTGGTCGTCAAGGTAGGCCACCAGTTGTTCATCCGAAGGTATCGTCGGGCGTGCGTGATCGTTCATCGACGTTCTCCAGTTGAAGGGTTCGGCACGGCGTGCAACGGCGGGTACTCGGCCAGTTTCGCGCGTGCAGCGGCCAGGCGACTCATGACGGTGCCGATGGGCACGTCCAGCACGTCGGCCACTTCGCGGTAGGACAAACCTTCGACATAGGCGAGAAACACCGTTTCCCGTTGGGCTTCGGGCAGGGCATCCACACGCCTGATCACCTGAGCCGCGAGGACATGGGTTTGCGCCGCGTATTCACCGTCGAACGACAAGGCGTTGTCGGCATCCACCAGCCCCTGTCCGTGACGCACTCTTCGGGAGCGAACTTCGTTGAGCCAGATCGAATGCAGAATACTCAGCAGCCAGCGGTCCATGCGGGTGCCCGGGACAAACTGCCCGGCACGCTCGAGCGCCCGTACGCAGGTCGCCTGCACCAGGTCTTCGGCGACATGCCGTTGCCGGGACAACAGCAAGCCGTAGCGCCATAAACGCGCCAGGTGCTGGCCCAGCTCTGCCCGTATTGCCTGATCGCTGGCGATGGCGACCTCCGTCTGCTCGGTGTGTCAGGTTTTCGATGAATCGTTGATGGCTTCGGCCAGGTCCTGGTATTCCTCGCAGGTGGTGCTGCCGCAGATGGATTTGATCTGCTGCAACTGTTCCTGAGCGAGGTCCAGCCGACCTTTGATCACATACGCTTCACCGAGGTATTCGCGAACTTGCGCGTAGTGCGGGTCAAGTTTGACCGATTGCAGGTAATAACCGATGCCTTCGTCGGTGCGCCCCAGTTTACGCGTAGCGTAGCCGCGATAGTTCAAGGCCTTGGCGGTGTTTGGTTGTTTGAGGGTGTCGAGCAAGGCCAGCGCTTCCTCATAACGACCGTCCTTGGCCAGGCGATAAGCGTAATCGGTGCGGTCGGCGTCCGGTACCAGACTGCTGGTTTGCTTGAGGCATTTTTGCGACCGGGAGTCGAAGACCTGCCCTTTGGGGCAACTGGGTCTTGCAGGGGCGGCATCGCCACCACCATTGGCAAACGCCAGCGAACTGGACAATGCGACTGCCAGCAACAACTGGACGGTTAACACAGCGAAACGGGTTTTCATGGGCGATGCTCCACAGGTTAATTCGCTTCAGTTCGTACCACGCCCCGGCTTCAGGTTTGGGTTTTTCATGGGCAATTCTCAGGGGCGATGTAAGGTGAACACCACAGGGTGAACAATTATTCATTACTTTCTGGCGGTCTGTGCAAGGAAAGCTCAAATCGAGGCGCTATGCTCGACAGCATTCGTTGTCGATCTGGAGCACGGCCATGAAAGATCAGGTCCATCACTCGGCGGCCGCTGGCTATAAAGCCGGCGCTGATACCTACGTTCGCGGTCGTCCGGATTATCCGCCGCAAGTGGCCGATTGGCTGACGGGCACCCTTGGTTTGAACGCGGACAAAGCCGTGGTTGATCTGGGCGCCGGCACTGGCAAGTTCACCGGTCGGCTGGTGGCGACCGGTGCGCAAGTGATTGCGGTGGAGCCGGTGGCGCAGATGCTCGAGAAATTGTCCGAAGCCTTCCCCGACGTGCTGGCCGTCAGCGGTACCGCCATGGACCTGCCGCTGCCCGATGCCTCGGTAGACGTGGTGATCTGCGCCCAGGCCTTTCACTGGTTTGCCAGCACCGAAGCGCTGACCGAAATTGCCCGTGTCCTCAAACCCGGCGGCAAGCTGGGGTTGGTGTGGAACCTGCGCGATGCCCGGGCGAGCTGGGTGCCGAAACTGGATGCGATCGTCAATGCGCTGGAGGGCGATACGCCGCGCTATTACACCGGGGCCTGGCGACAGGCGTTTCCGCATCCGGCGTTCGGACCGCTGCAGGAACAGCGCTTCAGCCATGGCCACACAGGTTCGCCTGAGGATGTGATTTTCAATCGCGTGCGCTCCACCAGTTTTGTGGCGGCATTACCGGCGGAGGAGCGGGCGAAGGTTGATGAGCAGATCAGGGCGCTGATCGCGGCGGAGCCTGACCTGCGTGGCAGAGACGTGGTGACGGTGCCTTATGTCACGGCGGCATTCGTGGCAGTGAAGAGCAGTTAGTCGGTAGGGAGGCCATTCGCGAGCAGGCTCGCTCCCACATTGATTTTGTGAACGACACAGATCAAATGTGGGAGCGAGCCTGCTCCGGGCGGCGTTCCGACGAAGAACGATGACGCGGTATCAGCTCAATAGCCGAATCGGCTCTCCCGCAGACCAGGCCTGAATGTCCTCAATCATCTGCGAAAAGAACTGGTGATAGTTCTGCTGGCTGACATACCCGACGTGGGGCGTGGCCAGCACATTGTCCAGGGTTCTGAACGGATGATGAGGCGGCAAGGGTTCCTGCTCGAAGACGTCAAGCGCAGCACCGGCCAGTCGCCGTTTCTGCAACGCCTTGATCAATGCGGACTCATCGACAATCGGACCGCGCGCCGTGTTGACCAGCAGCGCCGTGGGCTTCATCCAGTCCAGCGCCTGGGCGTCCACCAAGCCTCGGCTACGATCGCTGAGCACCAGATGGACCGAGAGCACATCGGCCTGTTCGAACAGTTCCTGTTTACTGACGTAGGTCACGCCGATTTCGGCTGCGCGTTCGGCGGTCAGGTTCTCGCTCCAGGCAATCACCCGCATGCCGAACACCTGACCGAACTGGGCAACGCGAGTGCCAATGCTGCCCAGACCCAGGATCGCCAGGGTCTTGCCGTGCAGGTCGCCACCCAGGCTTTGCTGCCATACACCTGCGCGCAGGGCGTTGGCTTCGACCACCAGGTTGCGGGTCGCCGCCATGATCAGCGCCCAGGTCAGCTCCGGCGCGGCGTGCTTGTAGCTGTCAGTGCCACAAACCTGGATACCCTGCGCGGCGGCGGCTTTCAGGTCCAGGGCAGCGTTGCGCATGCTGCCGGTGACCAGCAGCTTGAGTTTCGGTAAGCGCCGCAGCAGGTCCTCGTCGAACCGGGTGCGTTCGCGCATCACGCAGATCACCTCGAACTCGCCCAACCGTGCCGCCAGGGTGTCGTTGTCGGCAGGGTAGTCATGGATGAAACTTACCTGGCCGATGGGGTCCAGAACCGACCAGTCCACCACGTCACGGGCCACGTCCTGCCAGTCATCAATCACCGCAATCTGCACTGCCATCAGCCTCACCTCATCAATGAACGGGGTTGGTTTTGTTCAGCCAGGCGAGCAGGGCCTGGTGGAATTGCGCCGGTTCTTCCATTTGCGGCGCGTGGCCCATGTCGGGGAACTCGACCAGCGTCGACCGGGGAATCAGTTTCGCCACCTGCTTGCCGAGAACGTCGTAATGACCGAGTTTTGCCTTGACCTCGGGCGGTGCGATGTCGCTGCCGATGGCGGTGGTGTCGGATGTACCGATCAGCAGCAGGGTCGGCATCTTCAGGTCCTTGAACTCGTAGTACACCGGTTGGGTGAAGATCATGTCGTAGATCAGCGCCGAATTCCACGCCACCTGCGTATGCCCCGGTCCTTTGTTCAGCCCGGCGAGCATGTCTACCCAGCGATCGAATTCCGGCTTCCAGCGGCCGCCGTAATAGGTGTTGCGTTCATAGGTGCGGATGCCGTCGGCGGTGAGTTTCAGCTCGCGCTCATACCATTGATCAACCGTGCGATAGGGCACGCCGAGGGCTTTCCAGTCTTCCAGGCCGATGGGGTTGACCAGTGCCAGTTGTTCGACTTGATCGGGGTATTGCAGCGCATAACGGGTAGCGAGCATGCCGCCGGTGGAATGCCCGAGAACACTGGCCTTTTGAATGCCGAGGGCCTTGAGCAATTGCTGGGTGTTGGTCGCCAGTTGCTGGAAGCTGTACTGATAATGGTCGGGTTTACTGGAGGTGCAGAAACCGATCTGGTCCGGGGCGATGACCCGGTAACCGGCCTCACTCAAGGCCTTGATCGAAGTGTCCCAGGTGGCACCGCAGAAGTTTTTGCCGTGCATCAGCACCACGCTGCGTCCATTGGCCTTGCCGTGGGCGGCGACATCCATGTAACCCATTTGCAGGGATTTGCCCTGGGACTCAAAGGCGAAATGCTTGACCGTGTAGGGATACTCGAAACCTTGCAGCTGCGGTCCGTATTCCGGGCCTTCGGCGTGGGCGATGACAGGCAATGCAGCGGTCAGCAGCAGGCCGGGCAGCCAGCGGGAGCGGGTGAGGGACATGGGGGAACTCCATTGGAAATCGGCCGATGCTGGATCGGCATGATTAGGGCGACATTAAACACAGGCAATCGCCGTGGATGATCGTTCAACCCATCCAGCCCACTGTGGCCATGGCCAACACACCATACCGGGCGCCTTTGGCAAGGGTCACGATCAGCAGGAATCGCCCCAGCGGCTCGCGCATCACGCCGGCCACCAGGGTCAGCGGATCACCGATCACAGGCACCCAGCTGAGCAGCAACGACCAATGACCGTAACGCTGATAATGGACTCGGGCTTTTTCCAGATGGCGCGGGCTGACCGGAAACCAGCGCCGATCACGAAACCGCTCGATGCCGCGCCCCAGCCACCAGTTCACCAGCGACCCCAGAACATTGCCCAATGTCGCCACGGAGAGCAGCGACCAGAGCCAGTACTTGCCGCTGAGCAACAGCCCCACCAACACCGCTTCGGACTGCAAGGGCAGCAAGGTTGCCGCACCGAATGCGGCGAAGAACAGCCCGATGTACGCACCGAACATCAATGGGCGGGGTAGTCCGCCACCACTACGTCAGTGCCGTCTTTTTTCAGACCGATCACTTGATACGCATCGCTCATGCCGTCCATTTCCATGCCGGGTGAACCCATGGGCATGCCGGGGGCGGCAACACCCAGCAGATCGTCGCGCTTGCTCAAGGCCAGCACCTGATCGGCGGGGACATGACCTTCAACGAATTTGCCGTTGATCAAGCCGGTATGGCACGACGCCAGACGCGGAGGCACACCGTGCTGTTGCTTGAATTCGCTCATATTGGCTTCGACGTGATCGTCGACTTTGAAGCCGTTGGCCTCCAGGTGGCTGATCCATTTTTTGCAGCAACCGCAATTGGCATCGCGGTGAACTTCAATCGGGATCAGCTCGGCGGCCTGGGCCAGGGAGGAAATGAACAGGGCGCTCAGGGCGACCAGACGCAGGTGGGTTCGCATGGGGAATCTCGTTTTCGAATTGCGGCCAAAAAAATGCATTCTGACCATTTTAGCCAGCATCGAGGCAGGAGATTGTTTCGAAGTAATACGAGTTTCAGCAGCCACGCATTCTTTGTAGCAGCTGGCGAAGCCTGCGTTCGGCTGCGAAGCAGTCGTAAATTCGGCTTACGCGGTCTGGCTGATGCACCATGAGCTCTGATTTTGCGACTGCTTCGCAGCCGAACGCAGGCTTCGCCAGCTGCTACATGTCTGAACTCAAAAAAGTTAACGAACCTTGAACCGCCCCATGATCGCACTCACACGACTGTTAGCTTCCAGCAGTCGTTGGGTGTTGAGCTCGCTGGCCTGACCGCTTTTCACCCGTTCTTCGACCATGTGGCGGATTTGCACCATGCTGGGGTTGATCTCTTCGGTCACCGCGCTTTACTGCTCGGCGGCCGTGGCGATCTGGGTGCTGAGGCGACCCGGCAGGACGGTGTCGATGGCGGCGCTGTCGAGGTGTCGTAATGGATACAAACTAACTAACCAACAGGTTAGTAGTACATATTTAGTGTCTGTAGCACTTTCTAAAGTAATGCATAGACCAATGAAACAGGGCGCTTGCCCGGTTGTGTCGTAAATGTACGAGAATTGTAAAAAGTCGGAAATAATTGTTGGTGTGGCTAGTGGCCAGGCTGATACTCGCCCGCTCTAAACCAGGTTAAACAAGGAACTTTTTATGATCGCCTTACATGGACGTCTGCATCAGGTAACGCAGTCGGGAGTTCGGTCATGACTATCGGCTATACCGGGGCCTGGACGGCCAAGGCAGGTTTACTGGTCCAGGACACGGGGGGCGGCAAGCCTGTGACGCACAACGCCAGGGTCAAGCAGATGCTGGCATTGGTGGGTACCAATCCAACTTTGCTGAACACCGCGAAAATGGATGAACAGAAACTGCACAGGAACATCAAAGGTTTCGACCCGGAAAATGTCACCGCCAAACAACTGGGCAATCTCAGCGCCTTCTTGAGAGGTAAAGGCCTGATTTCCGATATTACGTCGATGACGCTAATGAATGCTGGTGACAAGTTTGACCGGTTTGGGGTTCAGAAAGACCCGGATGCGAAATTCAACGCATTGGAGTATTTCGCCACGCAACTGGACACTATTCAGAACAACAGTATCAGGGGTGACAAGTACGCTGTGGGCCTGATCCCGGAATACAAGACGGCGATCTACGTGCTGCAAAATTTACACACTTACGGCAAGGGTAACGGCACGACGGTGCCGACCGACAAGGGCGTCAGCTCCAAGGCGTGACGCCCGATTGTCCTGGCCCACTCAACCTGCCGAATGGGCCAGGTGTCGGTTACCGGTCAAGTAACTCCATGACTTCTTCCGGGTAACGTAAACCGGCCGTGGCATTGGCCGGGAATATCGCTTCCAGCGCTTGCAAGTCTTCGCCGCTGAGCTTCACATCCAGCGCGGCCACATTTTCTTCCAGGTATTTACGCTGTTTGGTTCCCGGAATCGGGATCACGTAATCACCCTGAGCCAGTACCCATGCGAGCGCCAGTTGGCCGGCGGTCACGCCTTTTTCTGCAGCCAGGTCCTGCACTTGCCGCACCAACAACAGGTTTTTGGCGAAATTCTCGCCTTGAAAACGCGGGCTGAAGCGCCGGTAGTCGTCTGCTGCGAAATCATCAGGGCTTTTCAGCGCTCCAGTGAGAAAGCCACGACCCAAAGGACTGTAGGGGACGAAGGCGACCCCCAGGCGCTGACACGCAGCCAGACAACCGTTTTCCTCCTGATCACGACTCCACAACGAATACTCGCTCTGCAGCGCACTGATCGAATGAACCTTGTGTGCCCGCTCAAGCGTCGCGACCGAGGCCTCGCTCAAACCCAGGTACCGAACCTTGCCGGCTTTCACCAGGTCGGCCATGGCGCCGACGGTTTCCTCGATGGCCACCTGCGGATCGATGCGGTGCTGGTAGTACAAGTCCAGGGTCTCGACACCGAGGCGCTTGAGGGTGCCGTCGATAGCGGCGCGAATGTACTCCGGTCGGCCGTTGACGCCTCGCGCAACCGGATTGCCCGGGTCGCGGACGATGCCGAACTTGCTGGCCAGAAACACCTGGTCGCGTTTACCGACAATGGCTTTGCCGATCAGTGCTTCGTTGGTGTGCGGGCCGTACATATCGGCGGTGTCGAGCAGGTTGATCCCCAGCTCCAGCGCGCGGTGCAGAGTGGCCGTGGCTTCGCGGATGTCCACGCCAGTCGTGTAGAAATCGGTCATGCCCATGCAGCCCAGACCCATCGCGCTTACTCGTGGACCGTTTTTGCCCAGTTGACGTGTTTGCATGAAATCATCTCCCTGTGAATGTGGAGTCCATTGTTGACCTCGACAGAAACAAGATAAACCGGCTAAAACTGCTATCACTGTTCGTAATTTCTAAATAATCAGCCGGTAAGCAAAAACAATGGACCGTTTTAACGCGATGCGCGTGTTCACCCGAATCGTCGAGCTGGGAGGCTTTGCCAAGGCGGCGGATAGCCTGCAGTTGCCCCGGGCCTCAGTGACCATACTGATCAAGCAGCTGGAGGCGCATCTCGGTGTGCAGCTGCTGCAACGCACGACGCGGCAGATCAGCCTGACGCTCGACGGTGCGGCCTATTACCCTCGTTGCGTACGGTTGCTGGCGGACCTGGAGGAAACCGAAGCGGTGTTCAGCGCTGCTCGCAACAACCCCAAGGGGTTGTTGCGCGTGGACATGCCGGCGGGCGTGGGACGCTTGATGGTGATCCCGGCATTACCGCAATTTACTGCTCGATATCCCTTGATCGAGCTGGAAATCGGCTTGAATGACCGGCCAGTCGACCTGATACGCGAAGGCGTCGATTGCGTGCTGCGCGGCGGCGACTCACTGGACGATTCACTGGTGGCGCGGCCGTTGGCCATGCTGGACCAGGTCACGTGTGCCAGCCCCGATTACTTGAAGCGATTCGGAACGCCTCAGTGTCTGGCTGACCTTGAAGGCCATCAGATGGTGGAATACTTCTCCAGCAGCAATGGCAAGCGTTATGGGCTTGAATTCAGGGTCAATGATCAGGTTCAGGCCATTAATCTGCCCAAGCAGGTTTCGGTCAACAGCGCCGATGGTTATCTGGCCGCTTGTGAGGCGGGGTATGGTCTGGTCCAGACCCCGTATTACCACGTAGCCCGCCAGCTGAGCGAAGGCCGTTTGTGTGAAGTCCTCAGGACGGTGCCAACACCGGGGATGCCGCTGACGGCGCTCTACCCGCCACACCGCCAGTTGTCCCGGCGGGTGAGGGTGTTTGTCGACTGGCTGGTGGAGCTTTGCGCGCAGCCGGGCAATGACTTTTATCGAAAAGACTCACGCGGCTGAACGGTCTCTGTTCAGCGCTTGGGCGCTACTTTGCGTGTTGGCGTTTTGCTGTAAATCGTCATGCAAGCGTTGCATGTGCGGGCAATGCAGATTGAGGTGTCGAGCCTGCACCCCTCGATGAAACAGGGCGAACCACCCATGGGTGTTTGATGCAGGCATCAGCCCGGTAAAGGTGAAGCCAAGGGCCGCCAAATTGCGCAAGTCCTGGGCAAAATGCCGTGACATCTGAAGTTTGGCCGAGATCAGCCAGTGGCTGGGCAATTGCCGGATCTGCTCAAGCAGACGTTTGGTCAAACGCTGAATGACCATTTCGAATCTTTGATGGTGTTGCTTGAATTGCAAGGGCAGGGAAGGCAACGGCGTCGTGCCCGGATGAGTCCCGAACACGGAACACAAGTGCTGCATAAACCCCCGGCAGCTGTCAGGCCATGGGATGTCGGGGAGCGGTCGCGTATGTCCTTCGACTACATGACAACCCATCACGATGGTTTCCGGCAGCGGCTCAGCGAAGGGCGAAGGGACGTAGTCAGGAAGCAAACCCGTGCTGTGGAAGCCGATGTTTGCTGCCATGCGTTGCGTGTAGTGATGGTGTGTCACTTGTTTGATCGAGACGCTCTTAAACCCCATGGAACCTGACCGCGACAGCAACTCCCGTCCCAGACGGGTCGCGATACTCTGCCCCTGCGCGGCGGGATGCACCACACTGAGGGCCAGCTCGGTAGTGTCCGCAGGTGTGTCATGGCACAACGCGGCATGCCCTAGAACGCGTACGTCGTCCACCGCCAGCATCGACGTCCAGCGCCCCTCGGCATTGTGCTGATTGATCATATTCGGCAAGTAAACATCCGGCTGAACGTAATGATCGCCATAAACTTCGCGAAACAACTGGCTCACGGCACGTGCGTCGGATGGCCGATAGGGTCGAAAAATCAAATGCGGCATCATGCGGGCTCCGGCGACGGTGCGTCATACACGCGCAAGTCCAGGACCCGCAGTTGTTTACCGGAGCGTGGGTGCAGCTTCAATGCGGTGACCGCACAGGACAACACTCGTAACTCCAATAGACCGTCGCGGCTCAGTTCCTCGATGGCGGGATAGTGTTCAACCAGCGCCTCGTACAACGCTCGGCACACCGGTACGGTGGCCATTGATAGCGCCGAGGGAACCCACTTCACACTCAAAATATCTTTGTATCCGTCATGTTCGATCAGCAATTGCCATTGGTCGTTGTGGGCAATGCGTTGGACGATCTGCTGGATGTCATCGATCAGCAGCGACAGCACCCCGACTCGCACCCGCTGGCTGTGCACGCTACGTCCCTTGAGGGCGAATTTGCGCTTCGGCGTTGAGCCGGGTTCGCGCCAGCACGCGCGGTCGCCCACCGGATAACGCAGCAGTGGCATGAGCCGGCGAGTCAGATTGGTCACCACCAATAATCCAGTGCGATCGCATTCTTCGATGACTTCACCGGTGAGTTCATCGACGATCTCCAGCAAGGTTTGTGGATCAAACACCCGATGCTCGCCCAAGGCACAGTCGCGACCGCTGGCCCCAATAAGGCCGGCGTCTACACTGGCGTAGCCAATGGAAGCAATGCGCACGTTGGGAAACACGTCGCTGAGGATTGCCACCTGCGGGGCAAACAGGCTTTCGCCGCCATACAGCAACGTATCAACCCCGCGCAGTACTCGCCGATGCTGGTTCAGGTAGGCCGCCAATCGCAGCAGCTGTGCTGGTACGCCGACCAGCACGTTGATCCGATGCTGATCAATCGCATCGGCCAATACATCCAGCTCGACTTGCCCGGTAAATGGAAACTCGCAGATCGATCGCCTGACGTGCGCCAGTGAGTCGTGGATAAACAGAAAACTGGCGTAAAGATCACCGGAAAAAAACAGATTGGCGACACGGTCGCCGTCGTTCAGCTGAGACGAGAAACTTTCTCCGAACGTACTGACCAGTTCTTTCCATTCGTTATAGGTATAAACCGCCAGTTTGCCTTGGCTGGTCGATCCGCCGGTTTTAAACACCAGCGCATCGTCGACCTTTCCGGTCAGGACCGGCCAATGACTCAAGTCATTGCTGTCAGACCAATAGTCCACGGCGTTGGTGAGCGGTAGATCTTGTAACGTAATGCCCTGCGGCGGTAAGTGTTGCAGTTGCTGGCGGTAGAAGTTTGAATGTTGCCGTATATAAGGCAGCAGTTGCTCGAGCGAATAAGTTGATTTCACTGGATTCTCTTTTTTTTATCAGGCGTCTAGGCGGTTTAAGACAAGCTGTGTAGTTAGTTTTTATTTTCTTTTATCAATAACCAAGGGCGTTTTGCCGCTGTGTTTGTTTCGAGTGAACGCTTGATCCGTGCACACTTGGACTTCGACAGTTAACAGGTTGGCGTTTACGGCATTTGCCAGCGCTTCATGGCTCAGCAATGCGTTGCGAACCTGGTTGATGTCTGCATCCGTTAGAACGTTGAGTCGCTCGATGCCATCAGGGGCGTGGTCCAGAACAATCTGAATGGGCGCGCCGACGCTATCCTGCAGAGCCGACGGCGAAATGAACTCCGTGCCCATTCGCACCAGTTTTCCGTGGCGCTGGAGCAGTTCGAATCGGGGTGAGTCCAGCCCGCATGGACAGGCTCCGGGTATCCAGCGACCGGTGTCTCCAACGTCATACCGGCGCACGGTTTGGCCTTGCCGTGCTCGTGAAGTGAACAACAGGCGACCGATCTCATTGGCCTCAACCGGTACATCCTGTTCGATCTGCACGATTTCCAGATGCTGGGTATCGCACATCAAGTGAAACACCCCGTTCGCGGTGGCTGCGCACGCATGCCCCAAGGGACCGGCGTCGACAGAGCCATAGATCGCCGAGCGGATCATCGAGACCCCGCAACTTTCCATGAGGCTCAGGCTGGTTTGGCCCGGATGCTCGCCGCCAAGGAACACTTTGTCAATACCTGCGTACGTGCGGAGCCGGGCCTGCTCGTTGAAGAACAGACGATGCAAGGTGCTCGGCATACCAATCAGCACGGTGACACGCTGGTCAACGATCAGTTGGGCGATTTCGCTGAAGTCATCGTCCTGGGGCGCCCCCATGGGGAAATGTGTGACGCCCATCTGCTCCAGTATTTTGGTAAAACTGAGGAAACCTCCGTACAAGCTGCCGCCGTAAAACAGGTTCATGACCCGGTCTTGTGAAGGATCGAGCCCGGCGGCGAACAGGCCGTCAGCCGCTGCGCGCATCTGCCGTTGAAAGTCGCGATAGCTGAAACCGGCAAGTGCCGGAGTGCCGCTGCTCCCTCCTGAGCGAAAATACAATTGCGCCGTAGCGCCCATAGGCTGGGTCGTGAAGGTGTTTTTGTCCATGATCGGCGCATGGGCGGTGTCAGGTGCGGGCGGGACCGGGTCGAGCGTTGCCCGGCCAGGCAAAACATCCGGCGACAGACTCACCGAGAGGCGGCGACTCAGACGCGTCAACGCGTAGACGCCATCATGGGGCTCACCGGCGTAGCCGTCATGAATCCCCGCGCAAGGCGCAATACGGGTGACCCCAGCGTTGACCAGCGTTCGCACAAGTCCTGGCGTCTGTGTCGCAGAGCAAATCAGTGCGCAGCTTTGCAGGACAGTGCGCCAGGGCAACAGCGTCTCGGCGATCAAGTGTTGCGGTAGGGGTTTGAGTAGCACCGTACGAAACAGCGGCGAAGGCGCGAGCGTCTGATGGTGTTCCCAGATGATCCGCCATCCGTGGCCGGCCCAGACCTGGCCGCTCTGGTTCGCAAAACAGTAATCCAGTTGCGCCATGGCCGTGCGGGTGGTGATCTCGCACGCTTCCTGATCCGTGGGCACCAGCGCCGGCCAGTGCGATGCACGACGCTTGAAGGCTTCGCCCAAACGCTCACCCAGGTCCTGCAGGGTCGCCGGATCGTTGCTGTCCACCAGCACCCATTGCGGACTGGAACACGCCTGCTGATCCAGACTGCACACCTCATCCACCAACGCATCCAGCGCCGAAGGGCTGGCCGCGTCAGGCGACAGATAAGCGAAACTGATCCTGTGCCCCCAATCGATCCAGCGACATCCGGCGGGGATCTGCTGACGAATTGCTTTGAGCGCCTTTTCACCGCCCCAGGCTGACACGCCATCGGCCTGAGCGCAGAGTTCCGCTATCCGGGAAGTGCCCACGGGCAGCACCGCGACGAATTCGCCAAGCCTGCCGCTGGTGTCGCACTGCACAAGGGCGGCCAGCAATTGCGCGGTCAAACCCGCATCGCTGGCGCTGGGGCGTAACCAGTTAATGTTGCCGGCCAGCAGGCTTTCGAGAACCGCGCAGAACGCCAGCATCGGCGCATTGCCTGGCGTCACATGCACCACCAGTCCCAACGGGTGCCAGCTTTCGAAGTGTGGCTGCTGGTAGTCGATACGCCTCAGCGAACGGGGTTGCGAACCCAGTTCTCGCTCAAGCTTCCTGCTCAGGTTGCTGCGCTGGCAGAACTCGATCAGTCCCTGACATTGATCGTCGTCCAGAGGCAGGTTCAGGCTGCGAGTCTGTAGTTGCGTGGCGAAACGAGCCGCGGTTTCGATAACGGTCTCGCTGTCGATCGGTGCAGAAAGCAATCCGGGCAATTGTTTCTGAAGGCGCTCGAGGGCGCTTTCCGGGGTAACGTCGTCACGCAGTTGGCCATTGATGAGGTACATATCAAGCTCCTCCCAGCAATTCGGAAGCCGCCATGGCGCAACTGCGACTGGCGGTGGTGCCAGCGCGCCCGTGCAGCTCGAACCAATCGGTCGTCAGGCCGCATCCGCACTGTGCGCCGGGATGTAATGTCGCCAGATCGCCCATGACCACCGCATGAGCAGGGCTTGACGAAATGTACGGGGAGACGAATTCCAGCAAGCCGCGCTGGCCGTATGGCTGGACCGTAAAATCGGATGGGTTGCGCACGAAAACCTTCGAGTAAATGGGGGCATGAAAATGATGGTGGGCACATTGGATATAGGGCACGGCATGCTCGACGGCTCCGTAGCCATCCCGACAGCGGGACAGGTCGATACCCAATTGCCGATTGATTCGGGCATACAACTCAAGCAGGGGAATCTCTTGTGCTGCCTGGGTTTTCCAGCCGCCCCCCAAAAACACCAATGACTGGGCGGGTAGCTCGAGATTCGGTGCGCCGGTGTTTTTCATGTGCTGTAGCGCATGTGAAAGAAACGCAGGAAATCCGAGAATCCGCACGGGCAATCCCTCGTCGGCAAACTCCTGCAAGGCGCGAATCACTCCAAACAGGTCGAACTCGTGACCGTTACCGGTCAGGCGCAATCCGTAGACGACCCGATTGACGGGCGCATAGCTGCAGAGAAACTGGTCGGTGTAAGCGGTGCCCAAGGTGATGGCCGCCTCGGGCTCGTAGCTCAGGAGCAAATAATTGCAGGGGCTTTGCGGAGTATCCCAGCCGAAGTGCCGGAAAATGTGGCTCACCATGCCTTGAGCCGCTGCCATGCTGCGAGGGTCATAGCGCATGCGACTCTTCTGGCCGCTGGTGCCAGACGATGTCAGCTCCAGCGCGCCTTCGCCGGTGGGGCCGAACAACAAGTGACGTTTGAAGTAGTTGGCGAAAATCGGTGGCAACCTGGACCAGTCATCCAGTGTCTCCAGGTCCTTTGCATCGAGCCCGTTGGCGTTTAGCCAGCGCTCGTAGCCAGGCGTGTGGTGACAATGAAACAGGCTGATTTCTCCCATTGCCTGGTCGAACAGGCCCTCGGGTACGGAATCCAGGCAATAGGGTTGCGTTAACGCGCAGAGCGCATTGGTGTGAGGTAAATGGATCATCAAAGGACCTGCTGTGTGGTGTCAGACGGCAAGCGCGGTGTGAGAGCGCCGCAGAAACAGGCGTAGGGGCGTCAGGCTCAGAAGCCCCGCGATACCCGCCATCAGAGCGAACGATTCGTGGCTGTCACCGGCACCGACGGCCGCGATAAGCGAGCCGCCGCCGCCCATGACGGTGATCGAGATCATGCCGATCATGGCCGAGACCAGACCTTTGCTGTCCTCGCTTGCAAATAGCGCAAGCCGGTACAGCGCGGCATTGCTCATGCCAAGCCCCACGGCATAAAGCGCCAGGCAGCTGATCAGCACTGCTGTCGAAGCGCCGTAGACGCTGATGGCGACTAACGCGATGAGCCCGCCGCAAAACGGCCAAAGCGCGTATCGAATCAGTTGTGGCAATTCAGCGTTGGCAATCAGTCGGTTGAGGATCAGATTGCCGAGAATGACGGCCGCGAACACCGGGATTTGCCACAGGCCATAGTGCAGAGTTGAAAGCCCCTGGTTGTGGATCAGCAAGAGCGGCGCCAACCCGATCCAGGCAATCAAGGGCAGGCTCATCACGCCCAGCGCGACTGCGGCGCAAAGGAATCGCGGGTTAGTCAGCAGCGCGGCATAGCGGCGCAGAGTGCTGTGCCATTCAAAGCGCACGGCTTCCAGTCGCTGACCGTCGTGGCGCAGGGTGCCCACGGTTTCCGGCATGAACAGGTAAAGCCCGAGCCAGACCATCACGCCGCCGAGACCCAGCAGTAAAAACAATTCCCGCCAGGACAACCATTCCAGCAGCAGACTGCCGAGCAACGGCCCCAGAAGCGGGGAGAGCAGTGCAACGTTCCCTAACAACGCCATGATTTTGACCGCGTCGGCTTCGCAGAAAACTTCTTGCAGGGCTGGGTAGCTGACCGCGATGACAAACCCCAATCCCATGCCCTGAATCAGTCGCAAGCCGTTGAACGCATAAATGCTTTGCACGTTGAACGCGGCGGCACAGGCCAGGGCGAATACCGCACAACCGATGAGCAACATCCGGCGGCGGCCGAAGTGATCAGACAGCGGGCCAATCAGCCATTGCAGAAGAATGCCGCCTGCCAGATAAAGATTGAAGGCGTAGGGAACATGGTCGGGGCTGGCATCCAGTTGGCGGGTGACGGTCAACATGCCGGGCATGATCATGTCGCTGGCCATATACGTCAGAAGTTCGAAAAAAGTAATTGCAAGGCAAAAACCAAGTAAGTGGTGAGGGCTGATATTGATTAAAGGCTTGTGCATGGCATCCCTGTTTTTGCGCGAAATTTAATAACGGGGTTATTGCGATGCGCCGAGACTAATCATTGAATATGAATAGCTCCAATGAACTATTGAGACTCAAGGTTTCAATAGTTTTCGCTATGTTTCGATGTTCTATGGGTAGGAAGAGGTAAGTATGCACGTACGAAAAATGCCCGCGACAGGGCGGGCATTTATTTAACAGTTATCGGGATGGGGTACTTAACTTACGAATGAAGGTTCAATTATTCACGTTATCGATGCTGGTAATATCCCGGCCCGCCACGGTCGTAATGGTGACCGCCGTGCCAGCCGCCGTGGGGGAAAACGATACAGCCGCTCAGTGACAGGAGAGCGAGCAGGGGAATCAGCAGTGTGATTCGACGGAACATTTCAAAATCCTCATGGTTATCGCCGCTATGAAGCCAAAACTCTTCATCGGCTGTAACATGAGACCCCGTTTGTAGCGTCCCATCCCCGGAGAAAGGTAGGGGCTTGGCATGCGTTCTGATACAAATCGGATACATTTTTCAGGTTCAGGAACTCGCAATGACTCAGTCGCAACGTTTGAAATACTCGATTCTGATCTCCCTCGTGGTGTTGGGGATCATGTTCGGCCTTTCGTATCTGCAAAACGCAGGTGTCATCAGCGAGAAGCTGTTTCAGTACATCGCCATCGGCGTGGCGGTGATCGTGGTGGTGGTCAATGGCGTGATGCGTCGCAAGGTCAAACCCTGAACGACACACCTTAAGGTGATCACTCGCGATGGAGCATGGCTACAGCGTGCGGATGCAGGCTGTAGCTTTTGTCCGCATTGAGCGTGATCACACCTTCACTGCACAAGCGTTTCAATACTTCCCGCACGCTCAGAAAAGACAGGGGAATATCCAGGTCCAGCAAGTGGCTGTGCACGCCGCGCACGCCAAGGCTACGGTCGCTTTCGGCGGCGGTCAGCAAGGCGTCGATGACTTTGAGGCGGATCAGACTGGTTCGCAGACCATAGCTTTTGAGCAGCAGCCTGATCCGCTCGTTGCCATTGCGCTCGCCCCGTTGACTGAAAACACCGGAGCCCATGGCAGAGCCCTTTGGCGCATTGCTACCGTCCGTTGGCAGTTGCGAGTTGTACATGCAAAAACTCCTTTTCCGAGACGGCCAGGAAATGTGATGGGTGCTCTCATTCAATCAGACGTACGAGCAGGGCAAATATTGAAGCCCCGAATGTAGAAATTTTGTCGCTATCACGTCAGCGGCCTGTGAGATGCCCGTGAAAAGCGTTTTTCACAGCCTGAATTTTTGTCATTTCTTTCGTTTCCAGGGGAATGCGCAGTGCGTGTATGACGCAGGGTGTTTGTCTTTTCGATCAGGAGCGAGCGTGATTATTTCCAGGTAGTTAACCCGGTTGAGCCTTGCAGGCGTATTGGCGGGCTTAAGTCTTGCGGCAAACGCACGCAGCCAGCCGGAGCAGGCGAGCGCCGACATTCGTCGGACCAGTTTCGGCGTGCCGAATATCCGTGCCGACAACGAGCGCGGGCTCGGTTATGGCATTGGTTACGCCTACGCTCAGGACAACCTGTGCCTGCTGGCCAATGAGATCACTACCGTGAACGGCGAACGTTCACGCTATTTCGGCCCGGATCAGTTCACGGTCGAAGAATGCGAAAACCTGGTCAGCGATACTCCAGAGATCAGACCGTGGCATTTTCCAGGAAGCAGTTGAGTGTGTTGCCGTTCACCGAACAGCAGATCACGTCCGATCCGAAGTACCAGGTTCAGACGATCCGCGAGCAGGAAGAAAAAGCCGGGAAGGTGGCCGTACAGTAACGCAGATGGTGTTTTAACGAAAAATGAAGGCCGCACCTTGCAAAGGTCGCGGCCTTCAGCTTTTTGGGGCTTGTTGCGGAATGGAATTGAGGACCGGATTGCCATCCTTGTTGCGGGTCAGGTAGACCGGTAACACCTTGGGCAGGGAAGCCACCAGGTTGTTGAGCTCTTTGATGTTGTAGATGCCGCCGATGCGAATCGAGCCAGTGCTGTTGTCGGCCACCATCACCGGTTTGCTCAAGTAGCGATTGATCAATGGCAATGCGTCGGTCAGCGCCAGATCATCGAGCACCAGTTTTCCGCTGCGCCAGGCCAGTGAGTTGTCATTGTCGTAGGTCTGACTGATCCGGGGAGTGAAGTCGCCGCGTCTATAGCTAGCCTGCATCGCTGGCTCGAGGCGCAAACCGTCACCCGCAACGGCGTCATTACTGCTCACCAGCACCGAACCTTCTATCAGGTTCACGCGTACCTGATCTTCATACGTCCAGACGTTGAATTTGGTTCCGGTAACTCGAATCCTGCCTTCGGCCGCTTTGACAATGAAGGGGTGTCGAGTGTCATGGCTGACGCTGAAGAAGGCTTCGCCTTTTTTCAGCGTAATCCGACGTTGATCCTTGTAGTTGCTGAACGTCAGCTCACTGCCCAGGTTCAGTTCTACCTGACTGCCATCGCTCAGGGTGACTTGGCGGACATTGTCGTCCGCCTCGAAATGTTGATAGGAATTGGGTAGCCAGCCCAGGTTCCAGCCGCTATAGGCCGCCAGTGGCAATGCCATGGCGCAAACCGCCGCGGCGATACCGAAGGTGCGCCAAGGCGTAGCAGGTTTGGTGCGGACCATCGGGACCATGGCTTCTGGACGTGGCAGGTCACCCGCGACATCCCAGATATCCAGCATGGCCTCGTATTCGAACGCGTGAAGCGGATGAGCGTCATGCCATTGCTCGAACGCCAGCCACTCTTCAGCAGTGCAATCGTTGGCGTGCAGACGCATGCACCAATGCGCAGCGGCATCGGTGACAGCGTCGTATTCGGCTGGCGAGAGAGGGTTGTCGGTCATTGACTCATCCTGATTTCCTGCATTCTAACCTTGTGAGGAAGTCTGCGAGAACAACCGTCATGGCAATTACCCATCAAATGGGAGTTTGTTTTTCTGATTCACGGGGTGCTGGTGTGCAGTTGGCGCCCCATTTGGCTGATGAGCCATGCAACGCTGTCGGCGTTGCCGAGTTGCACCTTGAGTCTGACCAATGGATCTCTCTTGTAAATTTTGCGGGCACCGCTCAGGTTTTCTCCGCCGGTCAAGGTCAAAATATGCGCTTTTACCCGATCAGTATTTTCATAAGAAGTGCTGCCCGGATCCTCCCACACACCGGTATCAGGATCCTCGGTCATGAACAGCTGAGTCAGGGGGGTCTTGATCGAGAGTGCGGTGTCCTGAAGCGTGGTCAACGCGTCCTTGAGATCACTGGCGGTTGTGCTGGTCGTATCGATCAGATGGGGGAATGGTCTGCCGGGATCGAAGTAAGCAATGTCTTCGGTGTTGCAGATGAGATGGGAAAGCTCATGAATAAGGGTTACTGCTCGGGCATGCGTGTTGATAGGGAAGGCAGGGTCGGTAAGATGTGGGCGGTAAATGTCGAAACCGGTGTCGAAGAATTTTTCTGCCAGATAAATTTTCCGCTTTGCATCCTTTGGAGCGGTGAAGCCGAATGTAGTTGCCGCGCCACTGACCGCCCTGGCGATTGCAAAACGATTGGTCTTCGGCTTTCTCAGTGAGGGGTCCAACAAGGCCGCAAAAATGTCAGTCATGACTTTTTCAAGCTGCTCCACATGCGTGGACTGCACTTGCGGCACATCAATAAAATCCATGATGAGTTGATGCACGGGTGTCACCGTTTTGTCGGAAGACTTCAGCAATTGCAGGTTTTGAAAGCAGTTCCAGGCATAGGTGGTTGCCAGGTCCAGCGCTTCGTCAATCTGACGAGCCTTTTGCGGAAACAGTCGACGGATTTCGGGCATTCCAGTGGCATCGACGTTCATGCCCTCCCAGACCGAATATGCGGTGTGCAACCGATTGCCGATGCTGAAACGGGGCGCTGGCGTTTGCCTATCCAGAACCCATTGTTTCGACACTTTCTGACTCAGCCGAGGACCACGAATTTTTGTGTCGGCGATGCGCCAGTGTTTGCCGAGCTTTGCGACCGGATATACCTTTCCTTCAACCGGTGCGTAGGTTTTTTTTGTCGTCGGATGGGTATAGAGCCCAAGACTTGAGTTTAATGTGAGCGAATTCAGATCGACGTCCATGCTTTCATGACGCTTCAACTGCGTACGTTCGGGGGCTGTAATGGCAACGTTCTGCCATTTGAATCGAGTATCGGGCGTTTCTGGCGCAGGTGTACTTGGCGTAGACGATGGCTTCGCTTGCGCTTCCAGCGATTGTCGCAACGTGGCGAGTTGTGCAATGCCGCTGATGAACTCTTTTATCGCGGGCCCCCATTTGTGCATCTGAAGGTCTTCGGCGGATTGCTTGATGTCGCGATAACTGCGCCACACGGTGATGGGGTAGGCGAGTTTGCCGATGAAGAACGAGTATGCCTCGTGCAGGTCTTCGCCCAGCACGCCCTTGAGGGTTGCCCATTCGCCCTGCTTTTTGTCATCGGACTGGCAACCGAGCAATCGGGCCAACAGCGCGGCGTTATCATCGAACAAGTGCTTGAACAGGCTCCCCTTGATCGGGTTGGACGCCAATGTGACATCGGTTTCGCGATTGACGTTGGTCGGCGGTGCGGCTCTGGCGACACGGGTGCTGCTGGTCGCCATCCGGTTTTCCAACAGCATCCGGTCAGGCTGCGGCAGATTCATGAGTACCCAATCGAGCAGCGAACCGCGGGTCTTCAGCTCTGTCAGCAATTGTTTCTCGTTTTCATATTCTTTCACCCCGTGCCGAGGGCTATGAGGCGCGACAAGGACCTGTGGCGCGGTGCTATCGGCCGACGAGCCAATCAGATAGACGCCTGGCACTTTGACCGCCTGTCCACTCTTGATGCCCAGGAGCTCAAGTGGGCGGATGATCGCGTGGGCGCCGTCGACTGCCGCGCGGGCAATGGCGTCGGGCATATCCATGACTTGCTGGATCAGATCAAATCCCGTCTCGCTCAGGCGCTCCTGCAGTTTTTCCGTGTGGGCGTAATGCATTAGCTGCCAGGGTAATTGCGTGTAAAACCGCTTCCTGCGGTCCTTTGCGTTCGCTTGGGTGTCTGCAAAGGCTTCGTTCAATGTGTTCTGCTGATGTTCGCCCAACTTCAAGTTTCGTATCAGGTCTCTGATGTAGCTTTGGTCCATGTCCTCGGGAATCTCGGTGGTATCAAGCGACACCAGTTTGAAATGGGTTATATCCAGATCCTTGAAAGGGGTCAGTGCAAAGTCGGTCAGGGTCTGGGTGCTGGCCGCAGACCTCGAGCTTTTGTCGATTTGTATCTGGATATTGTCCGGATCGATGTCGAAGGTGTCAGCCTTGAGTTGTTTTTCAAGTTCATGGTGCGCCGTGCGCGCCAGGGAGCGTATGCCGCTGAGGTAGTCCTTATCGTCGGTGACGTTGTTGAGGTATTGCTGAAGCAACTCCCCATGCAGTATCAGGTCTTTAATGGACGCCTTGGCCAGCCATGCCGGCAGTTTTTGCTGGGTCGTCAGGGATTGGGCAATGTCCGTCGCACGGTCTAACCCGGTCATCGGTTGGCGTAACGCCACCAGCTTCAGAAGACTGGCCAGGGTCGTCGCGGGAAGCTTCGTGGCCAGCGCACGGGTGACGCACGCTCGGTCCAGCTGGGCATAGGGTTTTTGCACGTGATCGAGAAAATGCTCATCTATTCGCTGCAGTGGGGCGAGGGTGTAGTGCTTGCCAGGCAATCGCTCGCTGCGTCCAAGGTTCTCCAGAAGGGCGGTGCGATCATCGGCGTCTTTGAGGCGTTGCTCCAGCCCGGTCAGTAAAGATGTCAATGTCTTGAAGGCTTCAAATCCCGACGCCGGCGTCCACAAGATCGCCTTGCCCGAATGCTCAGGGTCCAGGCCACCTCGTTCGGTCAGCACAAAACAACTGGCCAGTTTCAACGGCTCAGCAGCGTCACCTGCCTTCAGCGCCAAGGAAAACACGTCCGGTAAAAAGCCGTTCAATGCAGCTCGCTGCAAGCGTACCGGAGTATCAAGTACGGATTTGATGATCGCCTGTTCCGTCGCACCCAAGGTGCGCATGACGGCGTGCAGCTCCAATTCGCTGCGCAATGCCGTTGACAGGGTGTGGGTGAAACGCGATTGCAAGCTTCCGAGTGAAGAACTGACGATACGCAGCACTTCGTCAAGGGTACGGGTTGTTGCGGGAATGACCGGTTGGTTTTCGAGGAGTAGGTCGAGCGGTCGCTTAACGGTGGAGAGAAGGGCCAGTTGCTCTTTGGCCGACTCGCCACGAGCGGTGGCAGGTTGCGCGCTCAGGCGCCGGTCTGCGTGTGTACTCCAGCGTCCTGCAGCATCGGCCGCCAGCAGTCGATCGTCGATCAGTCCCCGGACATCCAGTGCCTTGTCGAACAAGGCCCGGGGATCCTGTGTGCCTTCGCTTTCACGGTAACGGTTCAGCGCATCGGACAGATTCTCTCGTTGCTTGCCAAGGATGTCGGTCATCAACTGTTCAAACACCGGGCCGATGATCGGTTCACCGACAATCACTTGTTCATCCGGCGCCATTGAAAGAAACGTAGCGCGTTCGTCCAAGGACATGAAGTTGAGCAGCGTGTCTTCGTGCCCTTCGCTTTTCAACATCTGCGCGACGATGTTCCTGACAGCGGACAGGTCGCTCGTTGCCTCGATGCCTCTGGACGGGGTGTACAGAAAGCCCGGCGTGTCGCTGCTGCCGATCATCACGGTCGAGGCGAGCTCCACGTAATGCTTGAAGGGGGCGGTGACACGTACTGTTTCGATACGAAGAGGATCGTCGGTGTCAGGTTCGAGGCTGAGATTCATCAGTCGCAGGTATTCCTGCGTCGTTCGAACACCTTGTTGACGCTGAAGCAAAAGCTTCACGTGAAAGGTATCGCGCAAGCCCTCGGCAAAAACCTCCCGGCGTGACTGCCAATTGTTCATCGGTGTATTCCAGAACGTCTTGAGCAGGCCTTGCAAGAGAGGGGTAAAAGTTTGTGCGATCTCTTTGATTGCGCTTTCCCAAACCTGGTTATCGGCGTCGCTGCTCACACTGTGTCGGGGATTGGAAAAGACTCTGGAATCGCCAGTCGGCCACTGGTTGGTCAGGTAGTAATGCAGCAGGGTATCGCTCAGTGAATGCGAGGAAAGCAATTGTTGGCCATCGCTATCGATAACGGAGCTCTTCATTCGGGTAAGGCGTTGGTCCAGTTTGGGGAACGGTTTATGCAGCGCGTTCTTGAGGGTCTCGTCCAGCATCGATTGCAGCGTTGGCAGCTTGAGCAGCTCGCCCATCATCGTCCTGATGTTCTGAGCCTGATTGCGCTCGAGGGTGAGTTCCTGGTCCTGGAACACCGCACCTTCGATTTTTTGCGTGGCAAAGTCTTGCGCACTGGCGGCGGGTAAAGCGCTGCGTTGTTCGATGGAGAGAAAACGCAATAACTCGTGCTTGCCAGTGGGCTGTGCCAACCATTCCTTGAGTTTGCTTTTGAGGCCCTTCATGTCCGCGAATTTCATCAGGCCTTTCCACGGTGTGTAGAGCGTGACTTCTCCATCGCTGGGCCGGCTCATGGCAAAAGCGCCGGCCAGGGGGATGCCTGGCGCATCAGGTACGCTTAAAAGCAGCTGGTCGACGTGCATGGACGCGCTATTGGCGATACGGGCTTCATGCGTCTCCAGATAAACAGCGTTCAACCACTTCAGGTCATCAAGCGTGAAGGACAGTGCCTTTTCGCGTTCACCGGGCTGTTTGGCTTTGGATGCAAGTACTGCTTCGTCGAAAAAATACGGCAGTGGGGGAGCAATCATGGTTTTTCCTCGATGCGCTACGACCGGGGGGTAATCGCCGGTCGTTGGATTGAGGAAAAACAGTACGGCCAGTGGCAGGCTCGAGTGCGGTACATATTGCTTGAGCCGAACAGGCTGTCGAGACTTGACAGGAAGCCGGTAGAACAGCGCTTAATCGACAACTGTTTTGGGTTGCCCTGCAACCTCGCTTCACCCTGTTGCCCGTACTCAATAATAAAACTGGAGCTTCAGATGACCGCAACGCCCAAAGTGGCCGTCAGTTCGAACACTCAAACGCTCGATTTCGACGCGCTCGTTCTTTTGCTTGAACAGATTTTTCAGCGCCATGGCACCTCCGCCGATGTCGCCAGGACACTGGCCATCAACTGCGCCGGCGCCGAACGCGATGGCGCCCATAGCCATGGCGTGTTCCGCATTCCCGGTTACGTGTCGACGCTCCAGAGCGGCTGGGTCAATGGCCAGGCCGTGCCGGTGGTCGAGGACGTGGCTTCGGGGTTTGTCCGGGTCGACGCCGGTAATGGTTTCGCCCAACCGGCCCTCGCCGCAGCACGCGGTTTGTTGGTGGGAAAAGCCCGCAGTGCCGGCATCGCGGTGCTGGCGATTCGTAACTCCCACCATTTCGCAGCCTTGTGGCCGGATGTCGAGCCCTTCGCCTATGAAGGCCTGGTGGCGCTGAGCGTGGTTAACAGCATGACTTGCGTGGTGCCGCACGGTGCCGATCGTCCGCTGTTCGGGACCAACCCGATTGCTTTTGCCGCCCCTCGGGCTGACGGCGATCCGATTGTCTTCGACCTGGCGACCAGCGCGATTGCTCATGGCGATGTACAGATCGCCGCGCGCAAGGGCGAGCGTTTGCCGCCAGGCATGGGGGTGGACGGTCTCGGCCAGCCGACCCAGGACCCGAAAGCGATTCTTGAGGGCGGCGCGTTGCTGCCGTTTGGCGGCCATAAAGGTTCGGCGCTGTCGATGATGGTCGAGCTGTTGGCGGCGGCGTTGACCGGCGGCAATTTTTCCTTCGAGTTCGATTGGTCGAACCATCCGGGGGCCAAGACTCCGTGGACGGGCCAGCTGCTGATCGTGATCGATCCGAGCAAGGCGGCCGGGCAGAATTTTGCCGAGCGCAGTCAGGAACTGGTCCGGCAGATGCACGGTGTGGGGCTCAAGCGTTTGCCGGGTGATCGACGTCACCAACAGCGGGCCAAGGCCAGCACCGATGGCATCCCGCTCGACGCGCAGACGTTGGCGAGTTTGCGGGCTTTGGCCGGGCTCTGAGGTCTGCATACTCTCAGTCTGCATAAAAGCCGGGCATGAAAAAGGCGAGCTGCGTGCTCGCCTTTTTGCTGGGTACTGATTAAAACCGGGTCGCTTAACGCCGCCCCAGCAACAACCCGACTACCAGGCCGAAACCGGCAGAGATCGCCACGGTTTGCCACGGATGGCCACCGATGTAGGTTTCAGTGGCTTCAACCGCAGGTTTGGTTCGGTCACGAACGTTGGTAACGGAGTCCCGAGCCTGCTGCAGTTTCTGAGCGATTTGCCCACGAAGTGTGTCCGCTTCCTCACCCACCAGTGAGGCGCTGCTTTTCAACAGTTTTTCCGATTCTTCGATCAGAGCCTGAAGTTCGCTGAAGGCTTGATCCTTGATCTGGTCTTCGGCGACTTGTGCGGCGGTTTTCCGGGCCATTGAGGTACTCCTTGCAGATAAATGGACAGTGAACAATGGAGTCTGCCGTCAGCGAAAAAGTTGCAGTGGATTTTCGCGTTGACCCCACCCTGAGGAAAAATCCTGGGTCGGACATTTCCTCCTACAGTGTAAGATGTCGCCTATTTTACGCAGCAGGTAACTCCCATGAGCTTCAATCTGGCCGACAAACCCCTTGCCGAGCGCGCTGCGCTGGAAGATGAGAAATCCCGTCTGTTCGATCTATGGCAAAGCAACCTGGGCAAGTCCAAGGGCGAAGCCGCGCGGTTGTTCGGTGAACGCGCCAAGCGCAAAGGCAAATGGGCCGAGTGGGTCCGTGCCGAACTTGACGGCATGTCGCCCCCGGAATTCGCGAACATGGTGCGCAGCGAAGTCAATCGCCTGATGGCTGCCAAGTAACCTGAACTCGACACACATCTCTGTAGGAGCTGCCGCAGGCTGCGATCTTTTGATCTTGTTTTAAAAAAGCAAAATCAAAAGATCGCAGCCTGCGGCAGCTCCTACGCGCTCGCAAAGCTCGCGACAATCGCTTCCCGTACTTTCAGCACCACCGGATCGAGCTGCGTACTGGTGCGCCAGCCCAGTTCGATCGGGTAACGCGGCAACGCCAGAGGGCAGGGCAGCAGTGCCAGTCCGCTGAGCGCTGCAATGCTTTGGGCCGCATGGGCCGGAATGGTCGCCACGGCCTGACTGCCCTTGAGCAAGTGCGGCAACGCGGCAAAGTGTGTGGTCGAAGCGCATACCCGCCGAGTCAACCCCAGCGCCGCCAGCCCCTCATCGGTGATCCCGATAAAGCCGCCCGACGACACCAGAATGTGCTCTCGGTCGACGAACGCCTCAAGGCTGAGGGTCTGTTGTCCCTCGGCCAGGCTGAGCGGGTCTACCAGGCACAGATAACCGCCTTCTCCCAGCACCTGACGGCTGAGCAAACGCTCGGCAAACCCACCGGCGGTGATCGCCAGATCGATGCTGCGTTCCATCAACGCTTGCGCGACGATCTGACTGTGGGTTTGACGAAAGATCAGCCGCAGCTTCGGCGCGACGCGGGCGATTTCTTCGATCAGCCGGCGCCCATAAGCGATTTCGAAATCATCGGACATGCCCACGGTCACCGAGCGCCCATCGTAATGGTGGGCGGCCGGGTCCACCATCGCCAGGCTCTGCCGGCATTTGTTCAGGGCGTCGCTGACCACCGGTTTCAACTGGTTGGCCTTGAGCGTGGGCGCGAGTCCTCGGCCGGTGCGCAGGAACAACTGATCGCCATACACCTCGCGAAGTCTTCGCAGTGCCGCGCTGACCGCCGATTGCGTCACGCCCAGACGCAACGCGGCCCGGCTGGCGCTGGACTCCTCGTGGAGCGCTTCGAAGACTTTCAGCAGGTTGAGATCGACGGTGGCGATATTCATTTGGCTCATATCATTTAGCAGCAAACGGGGCTTTATTCATGATCCCGTGGCGCCTGAGAATGAGCAACACCTCATTGCTTTCGGAGTTACTGCGATGCCCAAGTCAATCGTTGCTGCACTGCAAATCGGCGCCTTGCCCGGTGGCAAGGCAGAGACCCTGGAACAGATCCTTTCTTGGGAAAACGCGATTATCGAATCCGGCGCGGCGCTGGTGGTCATGCCCGAAGCGTTGCTCGGCGGTTACCCCAAAGGCGAGGGCTTTGGCACTCAACTGGGTTATCGCCTGCCGGAAGGGCGTGAAGCCTTTGCCCGGTACTTTGCCAACGCGATCGACGTGCCAGGCGTGGAAACCGAAGCGTTGGCCGGATTTTCAGCGCGCACTGGCGCCAACCTGATGATCGGTGTCATCGAACGCGCCGGCAGCACGTTGTACTGCACCGCGTTGTATTTCGATCCGCAGGCCGGGCTGGTCGCCAAGCACCGCAAACTAATGCCTACGGGCACCGAGCGGTTGATTTGGGGTAAAGGTGATGGCTCGACGTTGCCGGTGATCGACAGTCGGGCCGGGCGGATCGGTGCGGTGATTTGCTGGGAGAACATGATGCCGCTGCTGCGCACCGCGATGTACGCCAAAGGCGTGGAGGTCTGGTGCGCGCCAACGGTGGACGAGCGGGAAATGTGGCAGGTCAGCATGCGCCATATCGCCCATGAAGGGCGCTGCTTTGTGGTCAGCGCCTGTCAGGTTCAGGATTCACCGCACGCCTTGGGCGTGGAGATCGCCAACTGGCCATCGGACCGCCCATTGATTGCCGGTGGCAGCGTGATCGTCGGGCCGATGGGCGACATTCTGGCGGGGCCGCTGCGTGACAGCGCCGGTTTGCTCACCGCTGAAATCGACACCGATGACCTGATCCGCGCCCGTTACGACTACGACGTGGTCGGGCACTACGCGCGCCCGGACGTCTTCGAACTGACAGTAGATGAGCGCGCCAAACCGGGCGTCCGTTTCAACGCATAACCCATGTCGGATCGCCGCACCGCCGCTCCCACATTTGATTTGTGGCGTTCACACCTGTTGTGTTCATGAATAGAGTTCGGTCCTTCAGTCGTGACTTACCAAGTGCCGGTCGTCGACGTTGGCAGGCTGAGTTTGCCGTTGTCCACGAAACGCATCGTGCCGAACAAGCCGCCCGCAAGTTTTCCGTGCAGGACGTAGGGCAGGTTGTCGAGGGTTTGGGTTTTGCTCAGGCCCAGGGTCTGGCGCAGCACGGAGAACGCCGAAACACTCACCGGAACGGTCAGCACGGTTTCGGAAAAGCGTGCAATCGAACCCGATTGATCGCTGACACCGGAGGCAAGTGGCTGGCCGTTGACTTCCAGGTCCAGGGCGACGCCGTTGTAATTGATGGTGGTCTCGTTGGGATTTTGCACGCGTATTTTCACGGCAAAGCGTACTTCCATGTCCTGGCTTTGCAACGGTTCGAAGCCGACCACGTTGATGTTCAGCGGGTCGCGATTGGGCAGCAGGGCGCAGGCGCTCAGGGACAGCAACAGCAATGAGAGGGATAAAGCGAGGAGTCTGCGCATGAAGGGCTCTCGACAGAAAAGGGACCGAACCGCTGACAGCTCGACCCTTGAGCAACGTTCAGCGGTTCACCTGTGCGACCACGCTCACTGTGAGGGGTTCGCTGCACGCCGTCACTTCTTCATGAGCGGCGCGGCATCAGCTGCCTTTGACCGGCGTCGGCAAGTTCACAAGATTCACATAATCATTCCAGAACTGCTTCTGGTCGATGGCAAACACCACCTTGGCTTTTTGCGTGCCCACGGGTGGACTTTTCTTGTAACCCAGGGCACGACCGTAGTCGGCGCCGAACTGAGCATTGACATCGACCCACAGCTCGCGGGATTCGGTGACGATGCCTGGCTCGACCAGAAACAGGGCCGGCAGGCTGTCCCAGGTAAAACTGTGATAGCCGGGGTCCTTGCTGAACAACGGCGCGAATTCGTGTGTGTACAGATCGGCAATCGGTCCCGGCCGGGCGATGACGCGCTGGTAGATCGAGGCATCGAAGGTGACCTTTTCGCACACATCGTTGGGAAAAATAACGTGTTCAATGGGTGAGCGCAGGACGATCTTCGCCGCTTCGGGGTCGAACCACCAGTTGAACTCGGCGGCCGGTGTGGTGTTGCCCGGAATCTCGATGGCCCCGCCCATGTACACGATGCGTTTGATCAACGGCACGATGTCGGGGGCGGAGCGGATGGCCAGGGCGATGTTGGTCAGTGGGCCGACCGCCAGCAACGTCACTTCATGGGGATTGGCGCGCACGCTGTCGACGATGAACTGGGCGGCGGTTTCCTTGCGCAATGCGGTGTGGGTCGCCAGGCCATCCGGCGGGGCGATCAGTTGCGCGGCGGACGTCGGACGCGGCGCTTTGAAAGCACCCGGCCAGCCGGCCCCGAACAGGGCTTGTTCCTGGGGGTAGGTGGTGAAGTCATGCAGCAACGGGTAGGCGGCGCCGGAATACACGCCGACGTCCTTTTCCACGCCCATGCGCTCTACCGCCTTGAGGGCATCCACCTGTTCCTGGTCGACCCAGGCGTTGCCGCTGACCAGGGTCATGCCGAGCAGGTCGATGCGTTTCTGGGCGTGGAGTTGGGCGAGCATGATGAAGGCCTGGCCATCATCGTTGAGCACGTTGAAGTCGGTGTCGAAGATGACTTTTTCCGCCGCTTGCAGAGCACCGGCGCAGAGGCCGGCGGCGACAAGCAGGGCACAGCGTTTGATGAAACCTTGCATGGGGACTCACCTGATAATTTGTATGTGGTGGCTACCACGATCCCTGTAGGAGCTGGCGAAGCCTGCGATCTTTTGATCTTGTTTTTTATGGACCAAAGTCAAAAGATCGCAGGCTTCGCCAGCTCCTACAGTGGCGGTGTGATGGGTCAGCGGTTGACCAGTTTGGCCGGCAAGGCGATCACCAGAAAGCTGCTGAGAATCAGGCAGCCGGCAAAGAACCACAGCGCACCGGCGCTGCTGCCGGTGACGTCGATGGCGACCCCCATCAACGAGTTGCTGACCAGCCCGGCGATGTTCGCCAACGAGCAGGCGAGGGCGAAGCCGGTAGCCGCCGCGGTGCCTTTGAGGAAGGTTGCCGGCAGACTGAAGAACACCGGCACCGCGCCGATGATCGCCGCCGACGCGATGGCGAACAGGGCCACGGTCGCTACCACGTTGTGGACGAAGAACGGCGCACTGGCCATGGCGGCAGCGCCCACCAGAAACGGCACGATGATGTGCCAGCGACGTTCGCGGTGTTTGTCGGAGCTGGCGCCGATCAACAGCATGCCCAACAACGCGGCGATGCTCGGCAGCGCCGTGAGTACGCCGATGTGGAACGTGTCGATGATGCCGGCATTGCGGATGAAGGTCGGCATCCAGAAACCCATGGCATAGGCACTGAGCAGGATCGAGAAGTCGATCCCGCCGAGCATCCAGACTTTCAGGTTGAAGAAGCCATCGCGAAAACTGTGCTTGCTGTCCCCGCCACCGGCCTCATCGGCGCGCAGTTCTTGCTCCAGCAGGTTTTTTTCATCGTCGTTGAGCCATTTGGCCTGGCGATAGTTGTTGGGCAGGGCCCAGAAGGTCAGCACGCCGAGCATGACACTCGGTACCGCTTCGATGAGGAACAGCCATTGCCAGCCATGCAGGCCGCCAAAATTATCGAAATAACCCATGACCCAGCCGGACAGCGGGCCGCCAATGACGCTGGACAGCGGCAGGCCGATCATGAACAAGGCGATGATGCGGCCGCGTCGATAGGTCGGGAACCAGGTCGTCAGGTAATACAGAACGCCGGGCAGAAAGCCTGCTTCAGCGGCGCCGAGCAAGAAGCGCAGGATGTAGAACTGCGTGGTGGACGTCACGAGCATGGTGCAGGCCGACAGCAGGCCCCAGGTGATCATGATGCGGGCGATCCAGATCTTGGCGCCGACTTTCTCCAGCACCAGGTTGCTTGGCACCTCGAACAGGATGTAACCGACAAAAAACAGGCCGGCTCCGAGGCCGAAGGCGGTTTCGCTGAAGTGCAGTTGATCGAGCATCTGCAGTTTGGCGAAGCCGATATTGATCCGGTCGAGGTACGCGGCCAGGTAGCAGAAGCACAGGAAAGGGATCAGCTTCCAGGTGATCTTGTGGTAAAGCGCTTGAATCGGGTCGGCGACCGTGGTCGCAGGTGCTGCATTCGCAATGGGCATCGGGTGTCTCCTGGCGGTGACTTATGGTTTTTATACAGCCGCTTTTTTCCAGCGCTCTGGCGCGCTGTAGCAAGCGACGTCCAAAGGCAGTGTCAGAAGACTGAGGGCGTACCCTCAGTTTTTTACCAAGACCTGCGCTCTATGGCGCGGTTCTTTGTTCGATATTACTGCTGCTCAAAGTGTGCGATGGCCTCCTGTTTGCTGACGACATCGCCGTACTTGCTGTCGATGTCGAACAGGTTGGCTTCATGGGGCGCCGGATGCCGGTCGCCGACGCACTCGCGCACAACGATGGTGCGAAAACCGTGTTGCACAGCGTCCACCGCCGTCGCCCGAATGCAGCCGCTGGTGGAGCAACCGGCCAGCACCACGGTGTCGATGCCTTGCGCGTGCAGCATCGAGGCCAGGCTGCTGCCGAAAAAGGCACTGGCGTATTGCTTGCTGATCACCACTTCATCTTCCTGGGGCAGGACCTCTTCGCAAAACGCCGCCAAGGGGTTGCCCTCGACCATGTCTTTCATCACCGGGGCTTTTTTAACCCAGATGCCACCGTCGGCGAAATGGCCGGGATGGTAGCGAATATTGGTGTGCACCACCGGGATGCCCTGACGACGGGCGCTGACCAACAGTTCAACACTTTCGGCCACGGCACTGACCACGCCGGGTGCGAACAGCGGCGCCCCTTCGGTGGTGTAGCCACGCATAAAATCGATCATCAGCAACGCGGCTTTCTGGCCGAAACCGATGCGCTGACCCCACACACCCTGATAATTGTCGTTGGCCGTTTGTTCGCTCATGTCGCTCACCTCTCAATAGGCGCCGGAGAGCAGGGCGCCCGCACCGGGAACAATCGGTTCCAGGTCCAGGGCCTTGAGCATGGCGTAGGTGGTGGCGATGGCGGCGGTGAGCACCGGTTTACCGGTTTGCGCTTCGACTTGCGCCACCACGGGCAGTGACTGCATTTGCACGCAGGCCGAGAGCACGATCACGTCGACGCCTTCCAGGTTCATGCCGGCCACAATGCCCGGCAGATTCGCCGGATCGTGACGGGCCACAGCGAGGTTGTCGGGAATTTCCAGCGCGCGCCAGTCCACGACTTCGAAGCCTTCTGCGCGGATGTAATCCACCACCAGTTCGGTGAGGGGTTTCATGTACGGCGCGACAATAGCGATGCGTTTGGCGCCCAGCACTTTCAGGCCTTCGATCAAGGCGCCGGCGCTGGTAATGACCGGCGCGTTGCCGTCGTTATCGGCGGTGGCCTTGCGCAGCCGTTGCTCGGATTTACGGTGATAACCCAGCCCCATGGCCATGATCGCCACCAGGCACGCGTAACCCAATACGTCGACCTTGGCGTCGGACAATTCCACGGCGCAGCGGTCGGATTCGCCGTCCATCGCCGCCAGCTCTTCCTTACGCACTTGCTTCATGCGCATGCGGCTGGAGTGAAAGGTGAAGCGTTCCGGGCGGATCAACTGACGCGCGGTGAGCATCGCCGGGATCTCGGTTTCCATGGTGGTGTTGGAGCTCGGCACGATTTGGCCGATGCGGTAAGGCGTGAGCATAAAAGTCTCCGGATTCGTTTAGTTCAGGCGTGGGCCAAGGAAATCACCGAAGGCGCTGAAGAAGCCGTCGAGGTCATCCCAGGGAATCATGTGCCCGGCGTTTTCGACGTGGACACTGCGAATGTTCAGTTGCAGGTCGAGGATTTCCGCTTCGTCCTCGGGCTGAATAACACCACCACGGCCGGCGATCATCAGTAACGCCGGGGCCTGGAGTTTCGGCAGGTCCTGATGGAAATCCACGTCGTGGAAATCGTTGAAAGCCCGCACGATCGCCGGTTCGTAGCAGGTGTGCAGCCATTCGGCGCGCAGTTGCAATTGTTCCTCGGTCCAGGTGGCGCAGAAGGCGCGCATGGTCGAGGCATCCATCCCGATCAACGATTGGCGAATCGAGTCGACGTACCACGGCAGTTTGCTCGGGTATTCGCGGCGGCCAGGGCCGGACACCGGTGGATCGATCAGCACCAGACGGTTCACCCCGGCCGGATGCAGCACAGCACTGCGCACCGCAAACCGCGCCCCCATGGAGTGGCCGACCAGGTTGTAGCTGTTCAGCTTCATGGCTTTGGCGAAAGCGCCGATGTCGTTGGCGCAGGCATCAGCGCTGTAGTCCAACTCTGGGCCGGTGGAAGAGAGGCCGCGACCGCGAACGTCCAGCACGTAAGTGTCGAAATGCTCGCCCAGTCGTTCCGCGACAAACCCCCAGGTGATCGCCGGGCTGGTGATGCCGGGAATCAGAATCAGCGCCGGGCCTTTACCGCCATAGCGCAGGTAATGTTGGCGAATGCCGTTGGCCTGGACGTTGCCGCCATGGATGAACGTACTCACGCGGCCACCCCCGATTTCAGCGACTGGGCATACAGGTCATAACCGTACACCCAGGCCGGATCTTCCTGAGTGCGCAGCCAGGTGTTGGCGTTGGACACGGACTGCACGCGGGAGGCGCGTTCCTTACGGTTGGCTTCATAGAGTTCGAACGCGGTGCGGTAATCGCCGAGCCCGGTTTCCTGCAGGCAGCGGGTGAGCATCGCGGCGTCTTCGATGGCCATGCCGGCGCCCTGGGCCATGTGCGGCTTCATCGGGTGACAAGCGTCACCCAGCAGCACCAGTCGCCCACGGCTCCACAGCGGCAACGGGTTGCGGTTGCGCAACGGCCATTTGGTGACGCTTTCGGTCGACTCGATCAGCGCCTGAACGGTGGGGTGATAACCCTGGAACGCCTCAAACATTTCTTCGCGGCTGCTGTCGACGAACGCACCCTGGAAATCCCACTCCGGGTGTGGCACGCCGGTGACGTAGTAGTACTCGTCGCGCTTGCCGGTGGTGTAGTAGACCATCATGTGCCGATCCTCGGTCCACCACTTGATGCAGTCTTCGAACTTCAAATCGTATTTGGCTAGTTGATCGCCACGGATCAGCGCGCGGTGCGCCACCCAGCCGCTGTACAGCGGTTTTTCCGCGCCGAGCAACTCTTCACGAATCTTCGAATTGATCCCGTCGGCGCCGATGACGATGTCGGCGTAGGTCACTTCGCCATCGCTGAAGGTCAGGCGCACCTGGCTGTCGGTTTCCTCGAGGGTTTCCAGGCGTTTGTTGAAGTGCACGGTGCCGGGTTTGATCGTCGACATCTGCAGGGCGTGCAGGTCGCCGCGGTGAACGGTGATGTAGGACGCGCCGTATTCCTTGTGAGCGAAATCGCCCAATGGGATGCGTGACAGGTAATCGCCACTCAAACCGTCACGGCTGAACCAGTGATCCGGGTGTGAACCCATCAGGTCGAGCTGTTGCTCGATGCCCATGCGCCGGAAGATTTTCATGATGTTGGGCCCCATGTGAATCCCGGCGCCGAGGCGGGAGAACTCGGGGGCCTGTTCGTAGATGTCCACCTCAAACCCGGCTTGTTGCAGCAGCGTCGCAGCGGCGGCACCGCCCAGACCTGCACCGACGATGGCGATTTTCTGTGTTCTTGCCATGGGACTTGTTCCTCTTCTTCGAATAGTCGCTGGCTGTGTCGCCGCAAGGCATTAAAGTGTATACGCTATATTTTTCAAAAAGAAAGTGCCGCTTGGAAAAAACAATTTTTACGCTGATTTATCGAAAGCCACCAAATGTAACCAGTAAATATTGGTTTTGTGTGGGTTGGTAACGTTATGGTCCGACGCTTGCAGTCAGCCTTCTTTTAGGGTCTTATCGTATGTAAATGGCGTATACGCTATAAAAATGCACTAGAGTGAGGCGAGGCGCCTCGACTTGGTGCGAAGCAGACGATCGAGGAGACATCAAAATGCCGGTAAGCGATTGCGAATTGACCCAGATGTTCGAGCACGTTTTGAAGCTGTCGAAAGTCGACCCGACCCAGAGCGTCGCCGTGCTCAAGAGCCATTATTCGAACCCGCGCACCGTGCGCGCCGCGATGGATGCGGCCCAGCGGCTGGGGGCCAAGGTCTACGCGGTGGAGTTGCCTTCGTTCAACCATCCGACGGCCATGGGCAATGACATGACGGCCTACTGCGGCGACACCGCGCTGACCGGCAATATCGCGGCGCAGCGGGCGCTTGAAGCGGCGGACCTGATCGTCGACACGATGATGCTGCTGCACTCGCCGGAACAGGAACAGATCCTCAAGACCGGCACGCGGATTCTGCTGGCCGTGGAGCCCCCGGAAGTCCTGGCGCGCATGCTGCCGACCGAGGCCGATAAGGTGCGAGTGATGGCGGCGGAAACGCTGCTCAGGCAGGCGCGCTCGATTCACGTCAAATCAAAGGCCGGCAGCGATTTCCGTGCTGCGCTGGGGCAATATCCTTCAGTCACCGAGTACGGTTTCGCCGATGAACCGGGACGCTGGGACCACTGGCCCAGCGGTTTTCTGTTCTCCTGGCCCAACGAAGAAACGGCCGAGGGCGTGCTGGTGCTGGATGTCGGCGATATTCTGCTGCCGTTCAAGACCTACACCCGGGAGAAAATCACCCTGGAAATCGAGAAGGGCTTCATCACCTCAATCCACGGTGGTTTCGAGGCCGACTACCTGCGTGACTACATGAAGTACTTCAATGATCCAGAGGTCTACGGCATTTCCCACATTGGCTGGGGCTTGCAGCCACGGGCGCAGTGGACGGCCATGGGGCTGCACGACAAAAACGATGGCATGTGCATGGACGCCCGGGCGTTCTACGGCAACTTCCTGTTCTCCACCGGACCGAATACCGAAGTCGGTGGCACCCGCAAAACCCCGTGCCACCTGGATATTCCGCTGCGCCATTGCGATGTGTACCTGGATGATCAGGCGGTGGTGATCGGTGGGGATGTAGTCGCACCGGAGGCTTCCCGAGTTCGCTGAACCCCAGATACCCCGTAGGAGCTGCCGAAGGCTGCGATCTTTTGACTTTGCTTTCTTAAAATCAAGATCAAAAGATCGCAGCCTGCGGCAGCTCCTGCATGGGGTTGGATGCATCCAGGGCGGCGGCAACTCTTGAGTCCGCCTCCCAACCTGTCCATCATGCCTTCCCCACTACACATCGCCTTTCGAGTCTGCCGTGCCTGAAACCCCTGATTCCTCCTACGTTTTCTCCGAGCAAGTCGGGCATTTGCTGCGCAAGGCCTATCAACGGCACATGGCGATTTTTCAGCAGAACGTCGGCGACTCCCAGCTCACCGCGGTGCAGTTCGTCACCCTGTGCGCCGTGCGTGATCACGGCCCCAGTTCGTTGACTGAACTGGTCAAAGCCACCGCCGTGGACCAGGCAACCATTCGCGGCATCGTCGAGCGGCTCAAGGCGCGGGAACTGATTACCCTCGAACCCGACCCGCAAGACCGGCGCAAAGTCATTGTCGGCCTGTCCGAAGCCGGCGATCAACTGGTGCAGCAAACCGTGCCCTGTGCCGGGAAAATCACTGAGCTGACCATGAGCAACCTCAACCCGGCAGAGCAGGTTGCCGTGCTGTTTTTGCTGCGCAAAATGATCGACGACCCACAGGACTGATCACTGGTTCAAGTCTCTGGCATCGTTTTTGCTCTCTTTTCATGTAGTAACCACTTCACCACTCGAGTGTGTCGCGACGCCACAAACTGATATTGGCCCGCGACCTTTTCTTCGACCTTTTGGTGTAGTGGATACTTCATCAACTGAAGCGGGCGAAGCGAATGACAAGCCAGGAAATCACGGTTGCGCTTGAGGTCAACGGCCACACCACCACCGTCACCGCGATGGCGGACACGCCGTTATTGCTGATCCTGCGCAATGACCTGCAACTCAACGGCCCCAAGTACGGTTGCGGCCTGGGCGAGTGCGGCGCGTGCACGGTGATCATCGATGGCGTGGCGGCTCGCTCGTGCGTATTTCCGCTGGCTGGCGCGGTCGACCGCCAGATCGTCACCCTCGAAGGGCTCGGCAACCGAGCCGATCCGCACCCGGTGCAGCAAGCCTTTATCGACGAACAGGCGGCGCAATGCGGCTACTGCCTCAACGGCATGATCATGACCGCCAAGGCCCTGCTCGACCGCATCCCGCACCCCAGCGAAACCCAGATCCGCAACGAACTCTCGGCCAACCTCTGCCGTTGCGGCACCCATATCGAAATCCTCCGCGCGGTGCTGCGTGCCGCCCGTCAAACGCCTTGAACGTGGATCGATGACCATGACTGACGCAATCCCCACCCGCGACCAATGGCTGGCCAAGACCGGCGTTCTGCTGATCGTCGACGACATCCTGCCGCCATCAGGCCCTGTGGCCAAGGGCGGTACGCCGCTGATCAAACCCAGGGAGCTTGGGTTGTTCATCGCCATCAGCGACGACGGGCGCGTGTATGCCTTCAACGGGCATGTCGACCTCGGCACCGGCATCCGAACCTCGTTGGCGCAGATCGTCGCCGAAGAACTGGACCTGCACCTGGAGCAGGTGCGCATGGTGCTGGGCGACACCGAGCGTGTGCCCAATCAGGGCGCGACCATCGCCAGCGCCACCCTGCAGATTTCCGCAATCCCGCTGCGCAACGCGGCTGCCGAAGCCCGGCGTTTTCTGCTGGAGCGGGCGGCAGAGCGCTGGTCGGTGGAGGCGGGCAGCCTGAAGGTCGAAGCCGGGATAATTGTCGCGGCGGATGGACGCACCACGGCCTACGCCGATCTGGTGCGCGGTGACCACGTTGAACTGCGCCTCTCAGGCACCGCGCCACTCAAGCCTGCCGAAGACTATCGGCTGGTCGGCAAGGGCGCCGCGCGGGTGGATATTCCGGCCAAGGCCACTGGTGAACTGACTTACGTCCACGACATGCGGGTGCCGGACATGCTCCACGGCCGGGTGATTCGCCCGCCCTATGCCGGGCTCGATTGTGGCGACTTCGTCGGCAATAGCCTGCTGGACGTCGATGAATCCTCCATCGCACATATCGCCGGGATCGTCGCGGTGGTGGTGATTCGTGATTTCGTCGGGGTGGTGGCGCTGCGCGAAGAGCAGGCGATCAAGGCCGCCCAGGCGTTGAAAATCACATGGAAAGCCTGGAACCAAAAATTGCCGGACATGAGTAATGTCGAACAGGCCATCCGCGATAACCCGCGTGTGCAGCGCGTCGTTCTCGATCAGGGCAACGTCGACGACGCCTTGGCCGGGGCCAGTCAGCGCATGCCGCGCACGTATCTGTGGCCGTATCAGATGCACGGCTCCATCGGCCCGTCTTGCGGGTTGGCGGACTATCAGCCGTCGGGCTCCCGCGTGTGGTCCGGTAGCCAGAATCCGCATTTGCTGCGAGCGGATCTCGCCTGGTTGCTGGAGTGCGCGGAAGAATCGATCGAGATTATTCGCATGGAAGCGTCGGGCTGTTATGGGCGTAACTGTGCTGACGATGTCTGCGCCGATGCCTTGCTGTTGTCCCGCGCCGTGGGCAAACCGGTGCGGGTGCAATTGACCCGGGAGCAGGAGCACTTGTGGGAACCCAAGGGCACCGCGCAACTGATGGATGTCGATGGTGGCTTGAACGCTGACGGCAGCGTCGCCGCTTATGATTTCCAGACCAGCTACCCATCGAACGGCGCGCCGACCCTGGCCTTGCTGTTGACCGGTCGGGTCGAACCGGTGGCCGCGATGTTCGAGATGGGCGATCGCACGTCGATCCCGCCTTATGACTTCGAGCACATGCGCGTCACCATCAATGACATGGCGCCGATTGTCCGCGCTTCGTGGATGCGCGGGGTGTCGGCGCTGCCCAACACCTTCGCCCACGAGTCGTACATCGATGAACTGGCGTTCGCGGCGGGCGTGGATCCGGTGGAATACCGACTGCGCTATCTGCGCGATGAGCGCGCCATTGACCTGGTGAAATCCACCGCCGAGCGCGCCGCCTGGACCCCGCGTACCGCGCCGATGCAAACCCCGAACGACGATCAGTTCCTGCGCGGTCGCGGCTTTGCCTACGCGCGCTACATCCACAGCAAGTTTCCCGGTTTCGGTGCGGCGTGGGCGGCGTGGGTGGCAGACGTGGCGGTGGATCGCCAGACCGGTGATGTGTCGGTCACGCGGGTGGTGATCGGCCATGACTCGGGGATGATGATCAACCCGGCGGGCGTACAGCATCAGATCCACGGCAATGTCATTCAATCCACCAGTCGGGTGCTCAAGGAACGGGTGACTTTCGAGGAGTCCACCGTCGCCAGCAAGGAGTGGGGCGGTTATCCGATCCTGACCTTCCCTGAAGTGCCGCAGATCGACGTCATGATGATGCCGCGTCAGGACCAGCCGCCCATGGGCGCCGGTGAGTCCGCCTCGGTGCCGAGTGCGGCGGCGATTGCCAACGCCATTTACGATGCCACCGGGATTCGTTTTCGCGAGCTGCCGATTACCCCGGAGCGGGTGCTGGCGGCGCTGAATGCCGGATCTTGCGATGACCCCCCACAGTCCCAGGCCAAGCGCTCCAAGTGGCTGTTCGGTTCACTGTTTGCCGCGTTCGGCGCGGTGCTGGGTATGGCCGCGACGGCGTGGCCATTTCACGGTGAAATCGCGCCGATTGCCCCGCCTAGTGCTGGCACCTGGTCGGCAGCAACCCTGGAGCGCGGACGGTTGCTGGCGGCGGTCGGCGATTGCGCGGTTTGCCACACTGCGCCCGGCGGCGCAACCAATGCTGGAGGCCTGGCGATGCAGACGCCGTTTGGCACGCTCTACAGCAGTAACATCACGCCGGATGTGAAGACCGGCGTCGGCAACTGGTCGTACCCGGCGTTCGAACGGGCGATGCGCGACGGCATCGGCCGCGACGGACGCAATCTGTACCCGGCGTTTCCTTACACCGCGTTTCGCAATATCAATGATGCCGACATGCAGGCGCTGTATGCGTACCTGATGTCGCAAGCGCCGGTCAGCCAACCGGCGACAGCCAACGACATGCGTTTTCCGTTCAATCTGCGGCCGTTGATGGCCGGGTGGAATTCGCTGTTTTTGCGCCGGGGCGAGATCAGCGTGCAGCCAGAACGTAGCGAGCAATGGAATCGCGGCGCCTACCTGGTCAACGGTCTGGGGCACTGCGCCGCCTGCCATTCGCCACGCAATTTGATGGGCGCGGAGAAGGGCGGTGTATCGTTCCTGGCTGGCGGCACGGTCGATGGCTGGGAAGCGCCAGCGCTGAACGGTTTGTCGAAAGCGCCAACGCCATGGACGGAGAATCAGCTGTTCGACTATCTCAGCACCGGCTATTCCGACGCCCATGGCGTGGCGACCGGGCCCATGGGGCCGGTGGTCAGTGAACTGGCGAAATTGCCCAGGACAGATATCCGGGCGATGGCGGTGTACCTCGCGTCACTCAACGGCGCGCAGGCTGAAGCGCAGGTGGTGGAGAAAGCCACCCAGCCGTCGCCGGTCGCGAGCCTGTCATTGAGCAACGGTCAGCGGGTGTTCGAAGGTTCGTGCAAGGCCTGTCACGCGGATGGCCTGGGGCCGAAACTGTTTGGCGTGAGTCCGTCTCTGGCGAGCAATACCAATGTGCACAGCGATCAACCGGACAACCTGATCAAGGTCATCCTGCAAGGCATCGATGCACCGGCCACCAAGGACCTGGGCTACATGCCCGGTTTCAAGGACAGCCTGTCCAATACGCAGGTGGCGGAACTGGCGGCGTACTTGCGTCATCGGTTTGCTTCAAATGCGTCGGGTTGGGAAGGGTTGGAACAGAAGGTTGCACATCTGCGGGCGAATCCGGGTAGCCATTAAAAGCTTCGTCGGATCGCCGCCCGGAGCCGGCTCGCTCCCACAGGTACAGCGCAACTCTTGTGGGAGCGGGCTTGCTCGCGAAGAGGCCGGCGCGGTCACCGCTGATCCTGATCCGGCAACCGCATAACCCCCCGCACCACAAGATCCTTGATAAACCCCAACCAATCCTGCTGCTGACCCTTGTCCGCCAGATCCTCCCCAAGGAAGGAACTGAGCGTATGCCGATTGGAGTTATAGAAGTAGCAAAGCGAGGCGATCATCAAATACACATGCTTGATGTCCAGGTCCTGGCGAAACAATCCCTGAACCTGACCCGCCTCAATGATCGGCCGCAACACACCGACCGCTTCTCCCGACAACCTGCGCAATTCGCTGGACTGTTGGGCGTGCTTGCCGTTGTGCAGGTTCTCGTTGCTGAGGATGGCGACGAATTCCGGGTGTTCAACGTAGTAATTCCACACGAACGCCACCAGCTCCTGCAACGCCACCAGCGGTGAGCTCAGGTCCAGTTTGAGCTGGCTTTCGGCTTTATTGAATTGCTCGTAGGTGTGTTCCAGCACGCAGATGAACAACTGCTCTTTGCTGCCGAAGTAGTAATAGAGCATGCGGTCGTTGGAATCGGCCTCGCGGGAAATGCTCTCCACCCGCCCCCCGGAGTAGCCGTCGCGGGTGAACACCTTCACGGCCGCTTCGAGAATCCGGGTTCGGGTTTGATGGGCCTGGGCGGCCCGGATGCCGGTTTTCTTGTTCAACGTGCGGTCAACCTTCTACCAAGCGGAGTCGCAACGAATGTAGCACGGTCCCTTCAGCGGTTCAGGTTGGCGGCTGTTTCAGTGGCCGGCGGATTTTCCATGACCCGAAGGATCGAGGCTTCGGGATCGAAGTCATCTTCTTCCAGCTCAATGAACTCTTCGGGCAGGAAGATATTCAGCATGATTGCGCACAACGCGCCGACGGTGATCGGCGATTCGAAGATGTTGTGCAGCGCCTTCGGCAACTCGCGCAACACTTCCGGAACCGCCGCGACACCCAGGCCCATGCCGAGGGAAATCGACACGATCAGCATGTTGCGCCGGTGCAGGCCGGCTTCGGCGAGGATCTTGATCCCGGCGACGGCGACGGTGCCGAACATCACCAGTTCAGCCCCGCCGAGCACCGGTTTGGGCATCAGTTGCAGCACTGCGCCGATCATCGGGAACAGCCCCAGTACCACCAACAAACCGGCAATGAAGAACGCCACGTAGCGGCTGGCCACGCCAGTGAGCTGAATCACGCCGTTGTTCTGGGCGAAGGTCACCATCGGCATGCTGTTGAACACGGCGGCCATGGCCGAGTTAAGGCCATCGGCGAGCAGGCCGGACTTGATCCGGCGGATGTAAATCGGGCCTTTGACCGGCTGCCGGGAAATCATCGAGTTGGCGGTCAAGTCACCGGCGGCCTCCAGCGGCGACACCAGGAAAATCACCGCCACCGGCACAAACGCCACCCAGTCGAAGTTAAAGCCGTACTTGAACGGCACCGGCACGCTCATCAGCGGTACGTCGGGCAGGCTGGCGAAATTGACGTCACCCATCAGCCAGGCCACGACATAACCGAGGGTCAGGCCGATGACAATCGCACCGAGGCGCAGGAACGGCACATCGACCCGGTTCAACACCACAATCGTTCCGAGCACCAGGGCCGCCAGGGCCAGATGACTGCTGGCGCCGAGGTCCGCCGCACCGAAGCCGCCGGCGATGTCGGTCATGGCGACTTTGATCAGGGACAGGCCCATCAGCGTGATGATCGTGCCGGTCACCACCGGGGTGATCAGCATGCGCAATTTGCCGATGAATTGGCTCAACACCACTTCGATGAAGGCGGCGAAAAAGCACACACCGAAGATCGTCGAGAGGATCTCATCGGTGCCGCCACCCCGGGCCTTGACCATGAAACCGGCACTGAGGATCACGCTGATGAATGAGAAGCTGGTGCCTTGCAGACACAGCAGGCCAGAGCCGATCGGGCCGAAACGTCGCGCCTGAACGAACGTGCCCAGCCCCGAGACGAACAGCGCCATGCTGATCAGGTACGGCACTTCGCTTTGCAGGCCGAGAGCGCCGCCCATGATCAAGGTCGGGGTGATGATGCCGACGAAACTGGCGAGCACGTGTTGCAGGGCGGCGAAGACGGTGGCGGTCAGATGCGGGCGATCGTCGAGGCCGTAAATCAGGTCGTTATTGCGCGGGGCAGGGGCTTTTTCAGAGGCGGTCATGGTGGTGTGCATGCCAGAAGGCGGGCCGGGTCAAAAATGGAGGCGCAGGATGCCAGAACGGTCGGGCCACGGCAAAAAAACGATCGAAGCAAGATCAAAAGATCGCAGCCTTCGGCAGCTCCTACGCCAATCTCATGTAGGAGCTGCCGAAGGCTGCGATCTTTTGATCTTCAGGCGAACGCCGCCAACAAATCCTCTTCAAAGGCCTTTTGCGCATCCCCCGGTACCAGGGCGCGATGGCGGGCCAAATGAAACGCCACGTCGAAACTCATATCTCCACGGCGCACGGCCCGCAGTAATCCTTTGTCTACCCAGCTGCGGGCAAAGTGGCTGGGCAGATAACCGACATGCTTACCGGAAAGAATGAAGGCGAGGGTGCCTTCGACTTGCTCCGAGCGCGCCGAACACATCTTCCCCTGGAAGGGCTCGTCGCTGCGCAGGAAACGGTAAGGGTGATCGACCCGATCACAAGCCTGTAGCGCTAGATCATCAGGCGCATCGTCGGTGAACAGCGGATGTCCGGGGGCGCAATACAGGTGCTGGGTTTCGGTAAACAGTTCGCGGTAGTCAAAAGCGCTTTGCACTTGTGAGAAATAGCCGATCGCCAGGTCCAGGCGTTGTTGCAGCAGCAACCGTTCCATTTCGCCGGGCATGGCGCTGATCAATTCGATACGTACCGATTCGTCCCGTTCACGAAAGCGCCGGATCGCATCGGCCACCCGTTGCAACACGGATTGATCGAGCGCTTCGGACAGCCCCAGACGAACCTCGCCGATCAAGCGCCCGGCCACACCATTGGATTGATGACGGAACGCTTCGATGGACTCGAACAGGCTGCGAGTCGCACTCAGCAGTTGTTCACCCTTGGGCGTGATCTTGAAACCACCCTTACCGCGACTGCACAGCCGATAACCGAGCCGGGTTTCCAGTTTGGCCATTTGCTGACTGATGCTCGACTGGCTCAAGCCCAACTCACCCTGAGCCGCGCTGAAACCGCCGCACTCCACCACGTTGACGAACAGGCGCAGCAGTTGCAGATCGAGATCGTGGAGTTGGCTGAGCATCAAACATTACTCCTGGATAAAGTCAGGATAACTAACTTGGTATTTTTCCAATGTATCCGACGGCGCATTCTGCATCCACTTCATCTGGTCAGGTGTTCCGTCATGGCTCCCATGTTCAAGCTGTGTTTCCCCGCGCTGTTCCTCGCCATGGCCGTATCGGCCCTGGCCGAGGAAAAAGTCCTGAATCTCTACAGTTGGTCCGATTACGTAGCGCCTGAAACCTTGCAGCGGTTCGAGCAGGAAACCGGCATCCACGTGCGTTATGACACCTTCGATTCTTCGGAAGTGCTCGAAACCAAGTTGCTCACCGGTGGCAGCGGTTATGACGTGGTCGTGCCGTCGTCCAGTGTGCTGGCCCGCGGACTGGCAGCCGGTGCGTTGAAAGAGATTCCCCACGAAGGCCTCAAGGGTTACGCCAACCTCGATCCGGATTTGCTGGAAAAACTCGCCGCCGTCGACCCCGGCAACCGTTATGGCGTGCCTTACACCTGGGGCACCCTGGGCTTGGGGATGAATGTCGAAGCGGTGAAACAGCGCTTGCCAAATGTGCCGCTCAATAGCCTGGACCTGCTGTTCAAGCCTGAGTACGCCAGCAAACTGAAAGATTGCGGCATCGCCATTCTCGATTCGCCCCAGGAAGTAGTCGGCCTGGCGCTGCATTACCTGGGTAAAAATCCCTACAGCACCGACAAGGCTGATCTGTCAGCTGCCGAGGCGTTGTTGCATCAGCTGCAACCCAATGTGCTGTACGTCGCGACCGGTCGGCAGATCAGCGATCTGGCCAACGGCAGCGTATGCCTGGCGTTGACCTACAACGGCGACGCCAGCATGGCGGCCGATCAGGCGCGCAAGGCCAATAAACCGTTCGAAGTGGCGTACCGGATTCCGAAAGAGGGCACGCTGGTCTGGCAGGACAACCTGGCAATCCCCAGGGACGCCCCACACCCCGAAGCGGCCCGCGCCTTTATCGAGTTCATGTTGCGCCCGGACTCCGTCGCGGCGCTGACCAACACCCTGTTCTTTGCCACAGCCAACCAGGCAGCAACGCCGCTGGTGGATGAGGCGGTTCGCACCGACCCGGACATTTACCCACCCGCCGACGTTCGCGGTCTGCTGTACGCCGACCGCAGCATGAGCCTCAAGGACCTGCGTCAACGCACTCGCTTGTGGACCACTTTCCGTAGCCGCCAATAATAAGGAACCTGAGATGGACGTCCCGATGCAAAACGATCAGGCCATGACCCGCGACAGCCTCTATGGCACTGCCGCCGAAAGTACCTACGCCGGTATCACCAGTTTCATGCGTCGTCGCTACAGTCGCGACTTGCGCGGCGTCGACGTAGCGGTCAGCGGTGTCCCGTTCGACACCGCCACCAGCAACCGCCCCGGTGCGCGTTTCGGACCGCGCGGCATTCGTGCCGCGTCCACCGGAATTGCCTGGGAACGTCACTGGCCGTGGACGTTCGACCCGTTCGACCATCTGGCGGTCATCGACTACGGCGATTGCGACTTCGATTACGGCACTCCGCAGTCGGTGCCGGAAAGCATCGAAGCCCATGCCGAACACATTCTCAACGCCGGTAGCGCGATGCTCACGTTCGGCGGGGATCACTTCATCACGTATCCGCTGCTCAAAGCCCATGCGCGTAAACATGGTCCGCTGTCGTTGATCCACTTCGACGCACACAGCGACACCTGGCCGGACGAAGACGGCAAGCGCGTCGACCACGGCACGATGTTCTGGCACGCGGCCAAGGAGGGGTTGGTGGATCCGTCACGTTCGGTGCAGATCGGTTTGCGCACGACCAATGACGATCACCAGGGCTTTCAAGTGCTGGATGCGCGGCAAGTGCATCGACGTGGTGTTGATGCGATTGTCGAGGCCATTCGCGCGCGGGTCGGTGATAACCCGGTGTACCTGACGTTTGACATTGATTGCCTCGATCCGGCCTTCGCTCCAGGCACCGGGACGCCGGTGTGCGGCGGCTTGAGCACGGTGCAGGCGCTGGAAATCCTGGGTGGCTTGCGCGGGATTAATCTGGTGGGGATGGACGTTGTGGAAGTGGCGCCGGCCTACGACAGTGCGGACATTACCTCACTGGCGGCGGCGACGTTGGCGATGGAAATGCTTTGTTTGTATGCGGCTAAACATAAGGTCGACCGGTAATACACAAAACAAAATGTGGGAGCGAGCTTGCTCGCGATGGGGCCGGCACATGCAACAGATGTGTTGAATGAAAGGCCGCTATCGCGAGCAAGCTCGCTCCCACATTTGAACTGTGTCAGGCCACTGGGATGATCGGCAGGTCTAGAGTTTCAGCCCCAGTAAATCGCGCCATCGACCCGGCAATGGATTCATGGGGCACGCCCATCGCCACAGCGCTGACACCCTCAAGCCGCGACACCTGTTCAGCACTCAATTGCACAGTCAACGCACCCAAGGTCGCATCCAATTGCTCACGGGTCCGAGAGCCGAGAATCGGAATCAGTGCCGTGGTCGAACGTTTGGCTTTTTCCCGCAGCCAGGCAATGGCCACGTGCGTCGGGCTGGCGCCCAGTTCTGCGGCGACGGCCAGCAAGGTGTCGAGCAGGGCGGTTTCACGGGCACTTTTCTCAGCGTGGATCAGCATGCCGAGTTTGGCGGCGCGGTTGTCGCCATCGTTGGTGCGGTACTTGCCGGTGAGGAACCCGCCACCCAACGGCGACCATAACGTAGCGGCCAGGCCCAAGGCTTCGGCCATCGGTAGCTGTTCACGTTCGGCCGTGCGTTCGGCGAGGCTGTATTCCACCTGAATCGCCGCAATCGGTGAGAACCCGCGAATCTCGGCCAGCAAATCGGCCCGAGCGATGCGCCACGCCGGGAAGTTTGACAGCCCGGCGTAGTGAATTTTGCCAGCGCGAACCAGATCGTCGAAACCACGCAGGATTTCTTCCATCGGCGTCACGCCATCGCTCATGTGGGCCCAGAACAGCTCGATGTGGTCGGTGTTGAGTCGTTTCAGGCTTTCTTCCACGGCGCGAACCATGTTCTTGCGGTTGTTACCGGTGTGGGAAATGCCCGCAGCCGGCGTGGTCCCCAGGGTGTATTTGGTGGCGATAACCAGGCGATCCCGTTCCGCTGCGATGAACTCGCCGAGCATGGCTTCCGACTGGCCAGCCTGATAGCCGTTGGCGGTGTCGATGAAATTGCCGCCGGCCTCCAGGTAGCCATCAAAGATGCGTTTGGCTTCGTCGCGCTCGGCGCCATGGCCCCAACCGGTGCCGAAATTACCGGCGCCCAGCGCCAGTTCCGAGACCCGCAAGCCGGTTTTGCGACCGAAGACTTTGTAATGCATGGGATGACTCCTGAAGGGAAAGACGTTGGGATCGAATATAAATGTCTATCGACATGTATTTAATATGATGCCGGTAATATCTGGCGTCAAGGTACTTCTCCATTCGCAAGAAAAGGGCCGACCACCGGCCACAACGCTACTGCCACTTTCTGACAGGGTCGTCTGCTAAGCTCCGACAACTTTTACGGACAGAGCCTGCCGATCGTGTCGCGTACCATTCGTTTACTGACCTTGTTGCAAGTGCTGCGCGGCAAAAGTCGTCCGGTGACCGCGGCGACGCTTGCCGGCGAATTGGGGATTTCCGAGCGCACGCTGTACCGCGACATCGCCGAACTCACCGCCCTTGGCGCGCCAATCTACGGCGAAGCAGGGATCGGTTACGTGCTGCGCAGCGGTTTGTTTCTGCCGCCGTTGATGCTCAACGCCGATGAAACCGAAGCCATCGTGCTGGGGTTGCGCTATGTCGATCAGCGCGGGGATGAGGTGTTGAGCAAGGCTGCGGCGGATGCGCTGGCCAAGATTGCGGCGGTATTGGCGCCTGAAGCGCTGGACGCGTTACGCAACCCGACGGTGTTGCCGGGGCCGCCCGGCTATGGCTTTGCGCCCAATGCGGTGCCACTGAATGTGTTTCGCCAGGCCATCCGCGATCAGATCAGGCTGCACATCGATTATGCGGACGCCAATCAGGTGCCGAGTCAGCGGCTGATCTGGCCGCTGGCCCTGGGGTTTCTGAACGAGGTGCGAATCATCGTCGCCTGGTGTGAATTGCGCAGCGCCTATCGCACCTTTCGCACTGACCGGATCTCGGCAGCGAACGAGCAGGGCGAGCGTTATCCGGGGCGGCGCAGCGACCTGCTGCGCACCTGGCGCAAGCAGATGCAACTGGACGAAGCAGGGCGCTTCACTCCTGACAAGAACTGACACAGGCTTGTTTTAGCATGGCTCCAGAATCAACAAACAAGGAGCCGTAACCATGTCCAATCCCACCTCTTCACTGGCACCCGCCATCGCCGCCTACATTGCTGCCGCCAATGCCCGCGACACCTCGCGGGTCGCCAGTTTTTTCGCTGAGGATGCCAATGTGTTCGATGAAGGCCAGCACCAGGTCGGCACTCACGCCATCGCGCAATGGATGCAAGACACTGCCCAGCGTTACCAGCCACGGGTTGAAGTACTCGACGTCCAACTACGCACCGGCAAAGTGCTGGTGCATAACCTCATCTCCGGAACGTTTCCCGGCAGCCCGCTGGAATTGCGTTACATGTTTCGCCTGAATGAACAGGGCAAGATTGCCCGGCTAGACATCTCTCTCTAACCAGACCGCGTGGCATACTGCCGCGCATGAATGTCGACTCCCCCTTAAGCGCCTGGCAACAGGCCATCGAACAGAAGGGCTTCGTCCAGGACGAAGCCCAGGAACATGCCGTGTGGGCGCTGCAGAAATGCTATGAAGCGCTGCATGAAGGGCGCACGCCGATCACTGGCGTGTACCTCTGGGGCCCGGTCGGGCGCGGCAAGACCTGGTTGATGGACCAGTTTTACCAAAGCCTGAAGGTCCCGGCCCGCCGCCAACATTTCCACCACTTTATGGGCTGGGTGCATCAGCGTTCGTTTCAACTGACCGGCACCGCCGACCCGTTGAAGGCGCTGGCTCGCGAACTGAGCGAGGAAGTGCGGGTCCTGTGCTTTGACGAATTGTTCGTCAACGACATTGGCGACGCGATCATTCTCGGGCGTTTGTTTCAGGTGATGTTCGAGCAGGGCGTGGTGGTGGTCTGCACCTCCAATCAGCCACCGGACCAGCTGTACGCCGATGGCTTCAACCGCGACCGGTTCGTGCCGGCCATCGAAGCCATCAAGAAACATATGCAGGTGATTGCGGTGGATGGCGGCGAAGATCATCGCCTGCACCCCGGCAAAGGTTTGCAACGTTACTGGGTGTCGGCACCGGGGCAACCCAGCGCTCTGGGTGAAGTGTTCAAGGCACTGACCGTCGGTCAATCGGTGTCCAGTGACCCGATCAAGGTGGGCTACCGCTCACTCAATGTCGTGCAGGCCAGTCCAACCGTACTCTGGACTCGTTACGCCGACCTCTGTGAACAGCCGTTTGCCGCCATGGATTTCATCGCCCTGTGCGACACCTTCAGCGCTATTCTGTTGAGTGACGTGCCCAACCTCAGCGCGCAAAAGCGCGAAGGGCGCATCGCCCGAGGCACTGAAGACGGCGTCGAGCGGGTGGTGGCGGGCGATCGTGAGCTGCCGCAATTGTCGGTGCATGACGACGGTGTAAGGCGTTTCATCGCCCTGGTGGACGAGTGCTACGACCGCAAGGTGCCGCTGTGCCTCGAAGCGCAGGTGCCCATGGAATCGTTGTACACCGAGGGTTATCTGGAGTTTCCGTTCCGCCGCACCCTCAGCCGTTTACAGGAAATGCAGCTGCAACGTTTCGCCGAAGCTTGAACAAGGAGCCGCGAACATGAATCAGCCTCTGTCGCACCATTTGCTGACCATGGCCTATCAGAACGCCTGGGCCAATCATCGCCTCGCCAAGGCCTGGAGCCAGTTGAGCCCGGTCGAGCTGGCGGCACCGCGGGTCAGCTTCTTTCCCAGTCTGCGCGCTACCCTCAATCACATCCTGACCTGCGACTGGTTTTACCTGGATGCGCTGGAGCGGGAGTTGCGCGGCGATGACCCGCATCCCGAATGCTATGTGTTTTTCAACCAGGACGAGCCGTTTACGCACGCAGTAGACCTCAAGCGCGAACAAGCCCTGGTGGATCTTCGACTGATTGCCTACTGCGAGCAAATGCGCGACGCCGACCTCGGCAAGATAGTGACCATCGCCCGGGACACGCCGCAACATGACAGCCGCTTGCGCCTGCTGTCCCATCTGTTCGAGCACCAGATTCATCATCGCGGGCAGGTTCACGCCATGCTCAGCGGCACCTCGGTCAAACCACCGCAACTGGATGAGTTTTTCTGTGCCGGTGAGTCAGGCTTGAGGGCTGAGGATTTTGCCGAGCTGGGGTGGACCGAGGCGTTGATCTGGGGCGCTTGAGCGAAAAATTACAGCAGGATCGGGTTGTCGACACGGCTGTGCCCGCGATATTGTCGGTCGGCTTTTCAGTGCGAGATGCGTGCTGGGGTAAATTAATGTGCGAACGAGGGTGGAAATGGAATCCGCAGAAATTCTTGTACTTCAGGCCAGCTACACCAACCCGGTGCATGCCGAGGCTATTGGGCTGGTGCTGAATGCTTACGCCGAAGACCCGATGGGTGGCGGCCACTCGTTGTCCGCCGACTTGTTGAAGCAACTGCCGGCGCAACTGGCCAAACGTCCCCACGCGTTCAGCGTTCTGGCGTTTGTCGGTGGCGAGCCGGCCGGGTTGGTCAATTGCTTTGAAGGTTTCTCGACCTTCGCCTGTCGACCGCTGGTCAACGTGCACGATGTGGCGGTGGTGAAGAAGTTTCGCGGCTTGGGGTTGAGCCAGAAAATGCTGCAAAAGGTCGAGGACATCGCCCGCCAGCGCGGCTGCTGCAAAATCACGCTGGAGGTGCTGGAAGGTAATGCAGTCGCCCAGGCTTCCTATGGCAAGTTCGGTTTTGCCGCAGGCATGTTCGACCCGGCGCACGGTCGAATGTTGTTCTGGACCAAGGCGCTTTAAGGTATTACGAGCAAAGAAAAAGGGCGTCCATCAGGACGCCCTTTGTCGTTACGGTTTGTAGTGCTCTGTCACTTGCGCGGTTTGATCATTCGGAACCCTGAGTTCATTGCTCTGGGTAACCTGGCCCAGGGCCTGTTGTTGACTGAACCGCAGGCTCTCAAAGTAGTACCGCATGCGTTCAGCGCCACCTTCGGCAAATGCAGCGGTTGAACTGAACATCATCAGGCCGGCGAGGATCATGGTTGTACGTTTCATGGTGTGCCCCACTACGAGTTGTCGGGTCCTTTCGTCCATGAAGCAATGTCGAAGGGACATTATCCGCCGATTCCGTCAAATGGGAATTACCTGCGCCTAGAGCTTCCAGTCCAGTCCAGGCTCAGGGTCATTGTCCGCAGGCCCCTGAAAGGATTACTTCTGAACGACTGTCGGGGCGCCTGGCACCGCCTTGGGTTTCATCAGGCTGAAGTCGATCAATGCCTTTTGCTCGCGCTCAAAAGGGTTGCCGATCATCAATGGCCGTGACTAGAAACTGCCACTTACCAGAATGCACGACGATCAGCTCGCGCGGCGCCGCGTCGGCCAAGGGGGGAGTTGTTGGGTTTGTAAAGGGGGGCAGCGGGTCGGAAGCAGCAGCGGGCTGCTCCCGAATCAAGCGAGGGGATCAGGCGTGAGGCACACGGTGAGTGACGGGCAAAGGCTGGGCCTGATTGCTTTGTGTCAACAAGCGCAATTGCGCGAGCTCCTGCTTCAACTGGTCGCGCTCGTCTTTCAACTGGCGTAATTCATCACGACGGATCGTGACGTAAAGGGTTTGTGCTGGCCGTGCTGCTTGTACTGTGCCCATTGCTCACCTCGCAAATGGCTGCCTCAACTGTAAACCTGCCCCGGAATCGGGTGCTGACTTACTATCGGCACTGATTTTGATTTCTTTTGCCCCGGAAGGGAACTTTTTTATTTTTCATGGTCGTTGTGTCTTCGGTGCGATTACTGACGTTATCAATCTTGATCGGGCACAATGCCCGGAAACTATGTGCCCCAACGCTGGACTAAGTCGAATGAGTCGCGTTGGGCTATAACCTTTGACACACATTATTTGTAGTAGGGAGCATCAGCACATGCAACTCGGGATTATTGGACTGGGCCGCATGGGCGGCAATATTGCGCGGCGCCTGATGCTTAACGGTCATACCACCGTTGTTTACGACCGCAATACCGCCTTTGTCGACACCCTGGCCGCAGAAGGCGCCTCTGGCGTCATCGACCTGCCGGCGCTGGTCGCTGGCCTGGCCAAACCACGTGCGGTGTGGGTCATGCTGCCGGCTGGCGCACCGACCGAAGACACCATCGACACCCTGAGCACCTTGCTCGAAGCTGGCGATACCATCATCGACGGCGGCAACACCTTCTATAAGGACGACATCCGCCGGGCTAAAACCCTCTCGGAAAAAGGCTTGCACTACGTCGACGTCGGCACCTCCGGCGGCGTCTGGGGCCTGGAGCGGGGCTACTGCATGATGATCGGTGGCGAAGCCGAAGTGGTTAAACGCCTTGATCCGCTGTTCGAGAGCCTTGCACCGGGCCTGGGCGACATCCCTCGCACCAAGGACCGCAAGTCCGAAGACGATCGTGCCGAGCGCGGTTACATCCACGCAGGCCCGGCCGGTTCGGGCCATTTCGTGAAAATGATCCACAACGGCATCGAATACGGAATGATGCAGGCCTTCGCCGAAGGCTTCGACATCCTCAAGACCAAGGCCAGCACCAACCTGCCGGAAGACCAGCGTTTCGACCTGAACGTAGGCGACATCGCCGAAGTCTGGCGTCGTGGCAGCGTCGTGTCGTCCTGGTTGCTCGACCTGACCGCCGACGCGCTGGCCAGCGATCCGAAACTCGACGGTTACACAGGTGAAGTGGCTGACAGCGGTGAAGGTCGCTGGACCATCGAAGCTGCCATGGAGCAATCGGTGCCTGTACCGGTGCTGTCGAACTCGCTGTTCTCCCGCTACCGTTCGCGCGGCCAAGGCACCTTTGGCGACAAGATTCTCTCGGCCCAGCGCTTCGGCTTCGGCGGCCATGTGGAGACTGCGAAAAAATGACCCGCTTGATCCGCAATAAATCCAAGGCAGAACCCGCACCACCGACCACGCTGTTTCTATTCGGTGCCCATGGTGATCTGGTCAAGCGTCTGCTGATGCCGGCGCTGTACAACCTGAGTCGTGACGGTCTGCTTGGGGATGGACTGCGGATCATCGGCGTTGACCACAACGCCATCACTGATGAAGCCTTTGCGAAAAAACTCGAAGACTTCATTCGGGCCGAAGTGGCCGCCAAGGTCGGCAAGGGCGATCAAGCCCTTGACCCGGACTTGTGGGCCAAGTTGGCCAAAGGCATCAGCTACGTCCAGGGCGACTTCCTGGACGACAGCACCTATCAAGCGCTGGCGGAGAAAATCGCCGCCAGCGGTACTGGCAACGCCGTCTTCTACCTGGCCACCGCGCCACGTTTCTTCAGCGAAGTGGTGCGTCGTCTCGGCGCCGCCGGCTTGCTGCAAGAGTCGCCAGAAGCGTTCAGAAGGGTAGTGATCGAAAAACCCTTCGGTTCCGATCTGCCAACTGCCGAATCCTTGAACGCTTGTTTGCTCAAGGTGATGACGGAAAACCAGATCTACCGGATCGACCACTATTTGGGCAAGGAAACCGTGCAGAACATTTTGATCAGCCGGTTTTCCAACAGCCTGTTCGAAGCATTCTGGAACAACCACTACATCGACCACGTACAAATCACCGCCGCCGAAACCGTCGGCGTGGAAACCCGTGGCAGTTTTTATGAACACACTGGCGCCTTGCGGGACATGGTGCCCAATCACCTGTTCCAATTGCTGGCAATGGTCGCGATGGAGCCGCCGGCCGCCTTTGGCGCCGATGCGGTACGCGGCGAGAAAGCCAAGGTGGTCGGTGCGATTCGCCCCTGGTCGGTCGAGGAAGCGCTGGCCAATTCGGTGCGCGGCCAATACACGCCCGGCGAAATCGACGGCAAGCCATTGCCGGGTTATCGCCAGGAAAACAACGTGGCGCCCGACAGCAATACCGAAACCTATGTCGCGCTGAAGGTCATGATCGACAACTGGCGCTGGGTGGGCGTGCCGTTTTACTTGCGCACCGGCAAGCGCATGAGCGTGCGCGACACCGAGATTGTCATCTGCTTCAAACCGGCGCCGTATGCGCAGTTCCGCGATACCGAGGTCGATGAGTTGCAGCCGACCTATCTGCGAATCCAGATTCAACCCAACGAAGGCATGTGGTTCGACCTGCTGGCCAAACGGCCCGGGCCGGCCTTGAAAATGGCCAATATCGAACTGGGCTTTGCCTACAAGGATTTCTTTGAAATGCAGCCGTCCACCGGCTACGAAACGCTGATCTACGATTGCCTGACCGGCGATCAGACACTGTTCCAGCGCGCCGACAACATCGAGAATGGCTGGCGCGCCGTGCAGCCATTCCTCGACGCCTGGCAGCAGGACACGAGCGTGCAGAGCTATGCCGCTGGCGAAGACGGCCCTCAGGCTGCAGAAGATCTGCTGACTCGCGATGGTCGCGTCTGGCACGGTCTCGGATGAGTGATACAAGGTCGCAACCCATCCGTTTTCTGCTCAGTGACATGGACGGCACCTTGTTGCTGCCCGATCACAGCCTCAGCCAACGCACCCTCTCAGCGGTCCGCTCCTTGCGCGAGGCGGGGGTGCTGTTCAGCCTGGCCACCGGCCGCCCACCCAAAGCCATGTTGCAGCAGATTGAAGCCCTGGGCGTCGACCTGCCAACGGCAGCCTTCAATGGCGGCACCATCGTCAATCCGGACGGAAGTTTGCTGGTCGCGCATTACTTGCCGGCGACGGCTGCGCTGACGGCATTGGCGCTGTTTGCCGACCGTCCGGACATCGAAATCTGGGTGTTCAGTGGTGGCGACTGGTTGCTCAAAGATCCGAACGGCCCAATGGTGCCTCGTGAACAGCACGGCCTGGGTTATCCGCCAGTGGTGGTCGAGAGTTTTGAGCCGTACCTGGAACGCATCGACAAGATCGTCGCCACCAGCAACAACACGCAGTTGTTGATTGAGCTGGAAGCACTCCTGCTGCCCAAAGTGGAAGGCCAGGCACAGGTCTCCCGTTCACAGCCGATTTATCTCGACGTGACCGCGATGCAAGCCAACAAGGGTGCAGCGCTGGCAACACTGGCTGAATTTCTCGGTGTGCCGCTGGAGCAGACCGCGGCGTTGGGCGATGGCGGCAACGACCCGGCGATGTTTCACCGCGCAGGCTTGTCGATCGCCATGGGGCAGTCGGAAGAGGCGGTGAAGCGCCAGGCGGACGTGGTGACGGGCGCCAATACCGAGGACGGTGCGGCCCAGGCAATCGAGCGCTATATCCTGAAACCCTGAGCCCCCTGTAGGAGCTGTCGAGTGCAACGAGGCTGCGATCTTTTGATGTTGCTTTTACAAGCGAAGATCAAAAGATCGCAGCCTCGTTGCACTCGACAGCTCCTACAGGTTGATTGGTGTTACAGCCAGAAACTCACTGCATACCACCCCAGTACACCCATCACCACGGTGTATGGCAACGCCATCCACACCATCCGTCCGTACGACAGTCGAATCAGCGGTGCAATCGCCGAGGTCAGCAGGAACAGAAACGCAGCCTGACCATTGGGCGTCGCCACGCTCGGCAGGTTGGTGCCGGTGTTGATCGCAATCGCCAGCGTCTCGAAATGCTCACGGCTCATGTGGCCGGAGATGAAGGCCTGTTTGACTTCGGTGATGTAAATGGTCGCGACGAACACGTTATCGCTGATGGCCGACAACAAGCCGTTGGCAATAAACAGCATGCCCGGCTGTTGATCCGCTGGCAGCGCCAACACCCACTGGATCAATGGCGTGAACAGTTGCTGATCGTGAATCACTGCCACCACCGCGAAAAACACCACCAGCAGCGCTGTGAACGGCATGGCGTCCTTGAACGCGTTGCCGAGACGGTGCTCGTCGGTGATGCCAGTGAATGCGGTGATCAGCACGATCACCATCAAGCCGATCAGGCCGACCTCGGCAATATGGAACGCCAACCCCGCAATCAGAATCAGCGCTGCCAATCCCTGCACGATGAGCGCTGCACGTTGGCGCGAGGTGCGTTCGGCATTGTCTTCTGCAGCGTAATTGGCCAGAACCGCACGCACGTTGTCCGGTAACAGCGTGCCGTAACCGAACCAGCGAAGTTTCTCCAGCAGGACGCAGGTCACCAGGCCGGCCACCAGGACCGGCAATGAAACCGGGGCGATTTTCAGAAAGAACTCAGAGAAGTGCCAGCCCATCTCGTGGCCGATCAGCAGGTTCTGCGGCTCACCGACCAATGTGCAAACACCGCCCAGTGCGGTACCCACGGCACCGTGCATCAGCAGACTGCGCAGAAAGGCGCGGAATTGTTCGAGGTCGGCGTGATGGAGTGTGGGCAGGTGCTGGTCATCGCCAAACTCGCTGTCCTGACGCGGATCGTTGCCGGAGGCGACGCGGTGATACACCGAGTAAAACCCGACGGCTGCACTGATGATCACGGCGGTCACGGTCAAGGCATCAAGAAACGCCGACAGAAACGCTGACAGGAAGCAGAACATCAACGCCAGCAGCGCCTTGGAGCGAATCCCGAGCAGCAGCCGTGAGAACAGAAACAGCAGCAGGTCTTTCATGAAGTAGATGCCGGCCACCATGAACATCAGCAGCAGGATCACCGGGAAGTTGTGCACCAGCTCGTCGTAGAGTGCCTGGGGCGTGGTCATCTTCAGCAACAGTGCTTCGATCAACAGCAGGCCGCCGGGCATTAACGGATAACATTTGAGCGCCATGGCCAGGGTGAAGATGAACTCCAGCACCAGCAGCCAGCCGGCCACGACCGGGCCTACGGTCCACAGCGCCAATGCGTTGAGAATCAGGAAACCGACAATGCTTGCCTTGTACCAGCGGGGTGAATGCCCGAGAAAATTGTGCGCGAACGCCTGAGCCATTGAACCGGGCATCGGCTACTCCTTGTATTAAGAAGCGCGCAACTTGCCGTAAGCGGAACGGAAGATCAAGTGTAGGAGAACTGTGCTGGCCTACCCCAGATAGCGTGCGACGATCGCTCGATAGTTGCCGTCCAGTGAATAGCCTCCGACGACAATGTTTCCATCGGCCTGCAGGACCACTGAAGTCGCGGTATCCAGGCTGCGGCCAAGGCGGGTGCGAACCCAGCCGGCGCCATTGCCGAAGCTGTGATCGAGTTGCCCGTCGGGTAGATACCGCGCCAGAATGAAATCCGCCTCGACGCCGCCGATCGTGGCTCCGACCGTCACCACGCCGCCGTCCGGCAGTGCCTTTGCGTCGGTCCACTGGCAGCCACTGTGACCGATTTCCAGCAATTGGGCCTGACCTCCATTGCAATGAATGTCCGGGCGGCCGTTGCTGTGTACTTTCAGTGCCAGGCAATGCATCGGGTCGCGGCTGCTGCCAAAGCACTGCACATCGCCATTTTCCCGTTGGACGATCTGGCCGACCTGAGCGCTATACCCCCGTGCCTTGAAGGTCATAAAACCATCGACGGCGAAACAATCGTCGAGCCTGCCGTCGCTGTGATAGCGGGCCAGCAAACCTTCTTCGGGGAAGTTGATCGACCCGCCCACCAGGATCCGACCGTCTCGTTGCACCATCAGGCTGCTGAGCCAGGTGTTCATCAGCAAGTGCCTGACAATCACGAAGCCACGGCCGTTAAAGGAATCGTCCAGCGAACCGTCGGTGTTAAGCCGTATCAGCATGCCGACATGATCGGCCAGTTCGAAGTGATGATTGGCCTGCAGCAGGATTCGGCCATCCTCCTGCACGCAGACATCACAGGCTTCTGCGCCCGGTACGCCGGGTGGTAGCCAGGTGTCACGCACGCCTTGGGAAAGGTCGCCCGGCAGACGCACGACGCAGCGGCCATTGTCGCCAAAACATTGAACCGGTCGGCCATGCTGATCAAACAGGGCCAGGGCGGGCAGTGTCCGGTGAGCATTTTCGTAGTGCAGGCCAGCCACCAGAATGTGCTCATTGGGCAGTACGTGGACTTTACGGGCCATGGCCTCGAAGCCGTGTTCAAACTGCCCGATGACGCTGCCTTGATTACCGAACGCCAAATCTGCCGAGCCGTCCTCAAGCAACCGAGCGAGGCCAAAGCGGCTGCCGCCTGGTGTCCCGACCTTCGCCGCCACCAACAACTGGCCACGTGAGTCAATCGCGACCCCGTTGGCCATGCTTGAGAGGCTGCCAGCGAAATACACCTGGGTTTTGCCAGACGAGGCAAAGGTTGTATCAAGTTTACCGGCGTTGTTCAGGGTTGCCGGTAATGCAAACGCGGTCTGGATTGACATGCACGCAGCTCCTTGCGAGTCGTCCTGAACCGGGAGTTTGGGTGGCGACTGTATAAGGAAACATTCAATCCCTGAACGCCTGGATGCACAACTGTCATAACTAACAGGCGGAGGGTCGCTGTGTGCCAGAACAGTGTCTTTTCGACCCACTGACAAGCCTGCAAGTAGTTAGGCGCGTGCAAGTTCAAATAATAATCGGGGGAGGGCGCGGGTTACCGTTTGGTAACCCGCAAAACGCTTAGTGTGGCATCGACCACGATTGGAGTGTGTAACCCTCCTCGCTCAATTCCGCACGTGCCGCTTCAAGCAGGCATTCAAGTTGCGCAGGATCTGTATAGGCACTGCTTGGGATCTGCTTACGGCCGATGCTGCGGGTGTTGGTGCGATCGATAACGGTCAGGCTGAGTTCGCCATTGCCGTCTTGTGGGGCCCAGGCCACGCATTGGAACGGTTGGAATGCGCGGTCGGCAATCAAAAGAGCTTCGTTGATGCGGAGCGGGGCGTTCATGGGGTTTTCTCTCTGTATGCCCAATCAAGTGATGTGCCGTCGGTTGGGCTTACCGTTCGGCTGGTTACTTGTACTGATGCCCGCAACTGGGGGGCGGGTCACATACAATTAAAAGAAATATCAACTTTCTTTCATTGGCTCAAGGTTCGGACAGGATTTGAAAGCTGAATGAAAGGAAGGACTCGTTAGGTAACTGACTAAACGCTTCTTATAACTAATAACGCAACCTCTCTATAGTCAAACGGTACAAGGTCGCGTCAAATTATTGCTAACGTTACAGCCAGACCCGCCAAACGACTGTTTTTAATAATATTTCATAAATTTGGCGCCAAGGAACAGCCATGATCGAAGCGCCTGCCTTACGACGCCTGTTAGTAGTGGACCCTTGCGACGACTGTCATCGTCTACTGCCGGTTTTGCGCTCTGTGGGTTGGGACGTTGACAGTTGCACTCTGGAAAACGTTGCCGACAAAACCTGCGATGTCGGCCTGTTGCGTTTGCAGCCTTTTCACCTCGAACGCCCGGAAGCCGTCAAAGAGCTGATCAGCCGTAGCGGTACCGAGTGGATCGCCGTACTTAACCAGGAAGTCCTGCGATTGCAGAATGTCGGGGACTTTGTCTGCGAATGGTTTTTCGATTTCCATACCTTGCCATTCGATGTGTCCCGGGTTCAGGTGACACTGGGGCGGGCATTCGGGATGGCACGCCTGCGTGGGCAGGGCACGGTTCACATTGATCAGCCTGAGCACGAGCTGCTTGGCGACAGCAAACCCATTCGCGAACTGCGCAAGTTGCTGAGCAAGCTGGCGCCCACCGAGTCTCCGGTATTGATCCGTGGTGAAAGCGGTACTGGTAAAGAACTGGTCGCCCGCACGCTCCATCGACAATCCCAACGTCACAGCAAACCCTTTGTCGCGATCAATTGCGGCGCAATTCCCGAACACTTGATCCAGTCCGAACTGTTTGGCCACGAGAAGGGGGCTTTTACTGGCGCCCATCAACGCAAGGTCGGGCGGATCGAAGCGGCCAATGGCGGCACGCTGTTTCTCGACGAAATCGGTGATCTGCCCCTGGAACTGCAGGCTAACCTGTTGCGTTTCCTCCAGGAAAAGCACATCGAGCGGGTGGGCGGCAGTCAGCCGATTCCCGTGGATGTGCGGGTGTTGGCCGCGACCCATGTCGATCTTGAGGCGGCGATCGAGAAGAAACGCTTTCGCGAAGATCTGTACTACCGCTTGAACGTGTTGCAGGTCGCGACCGCGCCGCTGCGTGAGCGCAATGGCGATCTGTCGATGCTGGCCAACCACTTTTCCCATTTCTATAGCCAAGAAACCGGTCGCCGTCCGCGCAGCTTCAGTGAAGACGCCTTGATTGCCATGGGCAAGCATGACTGGCCGGGCAATGTTCGCGAGCTGGCCAACCGGGTACGTCGCGGGTTGGTACTGGCCGAAGGCCGGCAGATCGAAGCGCGAGACCTGGGGCTGATCAGACCGCAGGCCATTGCCGCGCCGATAGGCACACTGGAAGACTACAAGCACCGGGCAGAGCGCCAGGCCTTGTACGATGTACTTAACCGCCACAGCGATAATTTGAGCATCGCCGCCAAGGTGCTGGGGATATCCAGGCCTACCTTCTACCGTTTGTTGCATAAGCATCAGATACGTTGAGCTGCATGTTTTTAGCTGCAAGGTAAAGCACTGGAAACCTGGAGCTATCAACAACAAAAAACCCGCCTGAAAAGCGGGTTTTTTGTGGGTGGCGGATTAGAAGTAGTACGGGAATTTCAGGCTGAAGGAAAAATCTGGCGAGTCGTCGGTCAGGCCGATGGCCAGGTTGGGAACGATTGTCAGGTTATTGGTCGCTGCCAGGGTCATGCCGATGTTGAAGTTGGCCGAGTTGTAATCGCTGTTGGTAATCGATTGCCAATCGCCACCGTCCGGCTTGATCTTGCTCTTGCGGGCGAACTGGTCGGTGAACGAGAACGACATACTCATCTTCTCGTTCAAGGCGAATGCAATACCGGCGCCGACCTGCCAGGAATTACCCAGTTTCACGTCCCCGGGCACCTTGGAGTTGACCTGAGGGCTGATGTCGCTGAAAGAGTCTTCCAGGTTGTAGGTGTAGGCCAGACTGCCGAACAGCACGGCCGGGTCGTAGGTTTTGACCAGCGATATACCCGGGGTGATCGACCAGACACCGTTGCCAGTAGGCAAGTCCTCGGGAATCGCAAGGTTATCGTTGTTCGGTTCCTGGACCAGCTTGATGCCGTATGGATCCTTACCGGTCGGCGCCTTGACGCGCAATGTAACGACTGCATCGGGCAGGTTGGCCGACTCATCCAGAAACTTATAAGCAACACCAAAGTTCACATCGCCGATGGTCGGGTCGCGGGTAACGGTGGCGTCCGACGTCACCGGTCCTGCGCCACCGGCGCCACCGGAGGAATACGTTGATTCGCGATAAACCACAGGAACGTTAATGTCGAACTGCCAGCGTTGTCCCGTGTTGTAGCGGGCGGTCAGGTCCAGGGTCCAGTTATCCGCCTTGATACGGTCGATGTTGATGTTGCCGAGAAAAATCGAGTCCAGTGCCAGAAAGCCATTGAGCGTCAGCGCACGGGTATCGTAGTGCGTGTAGGTCATGCCGGTTTCGAAGCTGAATTTGCCGCCACCGAAGAAGCCGCTGGCTTCGTCATACAAGTTGGAAACGCTTTGCGCAGGCTCCGAATCATCCTTGAGCGATTGGCCGTATGAACTGCCTGTTGTTCCCGGCGCACCGGCGGCCACCGTCTGGCCACCCTTGGGCGTTTCGGCAGGGGATTTGGTCAGGCGTTTGGGAGCCGGTGTTGCAGGTGTTTCTTCGACTTGGCGAACGCGTTGCTCGAGTACCATCAACGCGTTCTGTTGTGCTTCGTAACGCTGTTTCAACTCCATGAGTTCTTGTTTTAGTATCTCGACCTGGGGGTCCGGTGCTGCGTATAGCAGTGTCGCCGGGGCCAGGCTACTCAAACAAACGATAGCTCTGAACGTTAACGATCGGTGCATGGGTTAGCCGTCCCTTCTGACTTCATCTGATGAGACTGAGCGTAGATCAGAATCCTTGAGTGCGAAGACCTTTGAGCTGGTCGAGATTGCCGTTTAGCGACCCGCCTGTCGCCACGTTGTCACGCAGCACGATATTGAGGGACGTGAGATTGCGGACCTGGTTGCCACCACCGAGCAAAGTCGTGTTCTGCATCAGCCCACCCTGGGCCAGGCGTTGTACGGTACTGCCCTGGTTGTTGCTGGCCACGATGTTGAGTTGCACACCCGTACCGGTCGAGGAAATGCTCAGCGAACCCGCGCCATTGGCGTCGGCCAATGTCGAACCTGCGGCCAATGCCTGGCCCTGCTGTTGCGTATTCGGCGCTTGGTTAGCCTTTGTGACGTTGATATCAACGTTGTTGTAGGCAGTGTTATGGTCGCCGGCAGCACGCACGACTTGGGTGACGCCTTCGGTGCTGTTGAGGCCGCTACCGCCAGTGACGGTGCCGGTGCCTTGCGAACTCGCTGAGCCGTTACCTTTTTCATTGATGATCGACACATAGAACTGTGGCTGGATGGTCGATTGTTGAATTTGCATCGAGGAAGTTGCCCCGATCACTTCACCATTGGCATTTTGCCAAGTGCTGGTCATGACAAGGCCAAAACTGATGATCCGCCCCGGCATGACATAGCGGCCTCGCAGGGTTGCCAATTCCTGATCATTCAGTTCAATGGGTTTGAACATCTGTGCCTGGATCGGCAGGCTGGCGGCCAGGCAAACCACGGCCAGCCAGATTGGAGTCTTCATTGGAATGCTCCCGGAGCGTCGTGCTCCCTTGTTATTAGAAGAAGTCGCTTTGGATGAATCCGAAATCCATCAACTCTGCGTCTTGCACCGGGCTGAAGGTGTTGATGCGGTTCTTGGCGCTCAGTGGCAGGGGTGGATCGAGCAACGCATTGGCTTTGTCGTAGCCCTGGCCGATGACGGCAAAGATGATGCCGTTCCAGCCTTTTACGAAGTCTTCGACTTTGTAACGTTTATGACCGAGTACCGGATCTCCGATATAGACCCAGCCCTGATGGACTCTTTGCATGACCACAAAATGTTTGTAGCCACGGATATCCATGAGCACCACAACCGGAATTTTGATTTCGCTCAACGTTTCCGTCGCTACCCGGTAACCACGGGCCCGCATGCCGATACTTTCCACGTAGCGCTTCATGTCGAGCATGGAAAAGCCCTGGACGCGGACAAGATCCTGATCGGAGTGCGACAGCATGCCTTCGATGATTTGTTCTTCATTCACGTCCAGCCAATAGGCCTGGCGCAATATCGTCGCCAGCGCCGCTGCGCCGCAACTGAAGTCGGTTTTCTGTTGCACCAGGTCGGCAAACTTGCGCTCACGCACACTTTGGATCGGCTTGAACACCACTGCGCCGCCTGGCAGGACGGAAAACGGCAGTTGTGCAGCCTCACTCACACTGGCCACGCAAAGCAAAAATGCCAAGGCGATAATGCGCATAGTGGGACGCCTTCTGGTTGTGTTGAAAAAGGCCCCCATTAGGGGGCCTCCAGATACAGCAGTTAGAACGACTGGTTGGCAATGGACAGCGAGTTGCTTTGTTGGTTACCCACACCGGCAGCCACGTTGACGCCCAGGTTGCCACTGCCGCCATTCACCGAACCGCTCAGGGTTGCAGTGTTGGTCACAGGGTTTGCCCAGCCAGTTGGAGTCAGCACTTGATAAGAGTAGGTGTTGCTCAAATCATACGAGCTGCTTTCACTGTAGCTTTTCGCTTTGTCGTACGCAGATTCGGACGACTTGCTGCCCGATTTATCGTACGAGGACGCGGTCGACTTGTCGTACGAGCTATCGAACGATTTCGCGAACGAGGAATCGCGCGATTTGTCATACGAGGAGTCGTGCGATCTGTCGTACGAGGAGTCACGCGAACGGTCGAACGAGGAATCGCGCGATACGCTGAACGATTTGTCTACCGATGCGTCAAGCGTTGCACCAAGCGAAGCGGTAAGCGATGCGTCGGAAGACCTGCTGCGAGTGCGATCACCATTGCCGTTATTGAAGGTAACGGAATTGGAAGCCGCCGCAGCAGCGTCCAGAGTAGCGTTCAAGGAAGCACTCAAAGTAGTATTCGAAGAACCGTTTGCACTGGAGCTGTTGGAACCACTCGCAGTGCTGCTGTTGGAACCGCTCGCAGCGCTGCTGTTGGAACCGCTCGCATTGCTGCTGCTTGAGCCGCTGATATCAGCACTGAAGGAACCGCTGGATGCAGAGTTCCTGGAACCTGCCGCCGCCCAGCTCGAAGAAGCGCTTTGACTGCCGCTTGCCTCGAACGACTTATCTTTAGAGAAACTACCGCTGGCCGTGTTGGTCACCGTAATCGTATCGACGCGGTAGGTCCGATCAGCGTTGTTATTCACTGTCAGGCCAGGACCGTTTTGATTGGCAGAGGCGGTGGCCGATGCGTTCCCCAGTGGGGAGTTGGAGTTGGCAATTGCCATGGTGTTTTTCTGTTGGTTGAGGTCGCCGCCAGCAATGTTGATGCCCATGTTGCCGCTGCTGCCATCGCCCGATCCACTCATCACCGCAGAGTTTGTGGTGCCGTAGTTCCATACCTTGTTGTTGTTGCTGTATTGCGTGACTCGAGCGCTGGCGTCGGCATTGCCGAACACGAAGCTGTTATCGAGACTGGAGGTGGAGCCAGCGTTTGCGATGGCGGCCGCGTTGTCTTGTTGGTTGCCGGCGCCTGCTGCCACGTTGACACCGACGTTGCCGCTCGCGCCTGAGGCAGAGCTGCTCATTTCGGCTGAGTTCTGAGTCCCTTCGTTGTAGATGCGGTTGCCGGTGCTGTTCTGCCTGTCGTTCGCATTGGCGGTCGCGTCGGTATGGATCCAGGTTGGAGGAGGAGTGTGGTGATCGCTGTTACCATTATGGTGGCCACGCCGATCGTTCTGTCCAGCTTGTGCAGCAACAGCCAAGACCGCAGCGATTGCAAAAACCAGAGGTTTTATTGCCATCGAAGGTTTCATGGTGGTTCTCCGTACTTATTTTAGGTTAAGTGTTGTACCTACCTGTTTGGGTCAATCCGTGACCCGTACGCTCAGGGTATTGGCCGTTCGGTTTCCCACCCCGGCGCTCTGATTCAACTGGATCACCCCACGGCTACCGGTGAAGGCCTGATCGCTGGTAGCGACCTGGCGATAGCCTGGTGCAGAGTCAGTTGGATCGGAGTTAGTGATCAGCGCCACGTTTTGTTGCCTGAGGACGCTGTCGTCGATACTTTGCGGCTGTGTGCCGATGCTTATACGCAGGGCATTGGCTTGCTGGTTGCTGGCGCCCGCGCTCTGGTTCACGCCCAGTACGCCGTTGCCGTGGCTGAAGGAGTCGCCTTGAATGCTGGAACGAGCATCGATCCTGGGGTCGACCACCGTATGCAGCCGTTGGCGAATCTGTGTGGTCGCGCTGGCTCCATGGCCAACGGCGATGGCCCGGGCGTTCGCCTGCTGCTGCAGGTCGCCGGCAGCCTGGTTGACCCCGAGGTTGCCTTGGTACTGGGCGCCCGAACCGTCGATGTTGGCGTTATCGATGACGGGGGATTGGGCGAAGGTCGATGCACTGCAAAACATGGCGATTATCAGCAGCGTACGATTCATCTTAACGGTCTCCCGTTACGATTCTCAGGGCACCCAGGCCCTGCTGGACGCTGGAATTGACCATGTTGGCAATACCGCCGCCAGCATTTCCCGAACGTCCGGCGGGGAGGTTGGAAAGCTGGGTCTGGTTGCTGATACTGCCGCTCAGGTTGTTGGTGTTTTGAGTAACCAGGCTGGAGATGCCTGCACCACTGGCGACACCGGCAAAGTCGCCGTCGCTCAACTCGTTCGTTTGGCTAATGATTTGTTTGGACGGGTTGGCATTGGCGGTCGTGGGGCTAGGGTCGGGGATCATCGGCGCACGCGTTGCCATGCGCGGTTGGACATCACGTTTGATAATGATGATGCCGTTGTCAGCTTGTACAGGCAGGCAGACACTTGAGCCCAGTGCGCATCCGATCAGCAGGAGGCTATAGATGTTGTTTACAAGTTTCCCCACGGCGGCAATTCCTTCTGTAAGTGGAACGCTGGCCCTTATCAGCGTTGCGAGGTAGAGAGCAGAAGGTGTGCCGGTTTTCGTTTTTCTTTTAAAAACAGTTGGTTGGCTTTAATTGTCGAGGTAGTCAAAAAATTTTGTAACGCCACTGAGACAGAGCCACGCAAAAACGCCGTCGATGCTGGCGGTATTGCTCGCTAAGGGTGCTGAAGGCAGGTTGTATCAGTGGCTTAACATTTTCTTGCTGAAGGGCTTGAGCCGCTTTAGCTCGAGGGTTTGCGCAGAGGTGGGTGTTTCAGGAATGGACATTTTCGGCAGGGCGGGGGGGCTGTCAGGTCTTGAGCAAGTGTGTCACAGCCTCGAATGCCGCGTCCTTGCGCTGTTGCCAATCACCTTGCAGCACCTGCCAAGGCTGGCGGTGCAGGTCAAGCCATTGGCGGCTGGCGTGGAAAAACGCTTGGCGTTCTGCCAGTTGCGGTTGGCAACGCTGCCCGTCGTCATGCCAGACCACGGTTTCAGGGCTCAGCAGCAAATGCAGATCATAGTGCCGTGCCAGCAATGCTTGCTCGATCCACGTCGGGCAAGCGCCAAACAAGGTCTGGCTCCAGAGGATGTTGCTCAGCAAGTGAGTGTCGAGAATCAGCAAATGCGGCTGCCGGGCACGTGCCTCGTCCTCCCATTTCAGCTGCCCTCGGGCGATTTCCGGAATGTCGGCCAGGCAGGTGTCTCGTGGGTTTTGTTCGATGAACCAGCGTACATATTCGTCTACCAGGGCACCGCTGAAATGCTGTTGTAACTCGGCTGCCAGCCAACTCTTGCCGCTGGATTCGGGGCCTGTGAGTACCAGAACTTTCATGTGCGCAACGCCGGATCGGCCCGCCATTCCCGCCAGCCTTGCACGGCAATCAGGGCGAACAGCGCGTAGAGCCCGGCGGTCAGGTACAGGTCTTTGTAGATAAACAGCCCGACGAAGATCACATCCAGGGTGAACCACAGCGGCCAGCATTGAACGCGTTTTTGCGCCATCCATACCTGCGCCACCAGGCTGAAGCCAGTCAGTGCCGCATCGAGCCAGGGTTGTGCAGCATCGGTCCAGTTCGCCATAACAGCGCCTAGCAACAGACTGCCAACCGCCCCAATGACCAGACTGAAAGCGACCGATTTACCATCGAGTTGGCTGACCTGCCGACCATGACGCGCGCGCCCCGCATGCGTCCACTGCCACCAGCCATAGAGCTGCAATGCGGCGTAGATCACCTGCAGGAGCATGTCCGAGTAGAGCTTCACCTCAAAAAAGATCCAGCTATAGAGCAGCACCATGACCAGACCGATCGGCCAGCACCAAGGGTTCTGTTTGACCGTCAACCAGACGGCAATCACACCGAGGGCAGCGGCAAACAGTTCAAGCCCGGACATGGAGGTTCCTTGGGGAAATCGAAGAGGGTGCGGATTGTAACGGGAAGGAGCGAAGTTTGAAGATCAAAAGATCGCAGCCTGCGGCAGCTCCTTGCCGAATGCATTTCCCTGTAGGAGCTGCCGCAGGCTGCGATCTTTTCGGGTTACACCCGGAACTGCTTGAGCAGCCCGTTCAATTGCTCACTCAACTCCTTCAGATGAACGCTGGCCACGCTCGACTGTTCGGCCGCCAGCGCTGTGCTGTGGGACAAACCAGCCGCCTGGGTGACGTTCTGGTTGATGTCCTCGACCACATGCGCCTGTTGCAAAGTCGCGCTGGCGATGGAGGCGTTTAACCCGTTAAGGTTGCGAAGCGCCTGGGCAATGGCATTCAGGCTTGCGCCGGCCAGGCCGGCCTGCTCGATGGTCAACTGCGATGCACGGCTGCTGTCGCCGATCACTTTGACCGCCGCTTCGGAGTGGCTTTGCAGGCGTTCGATCATCGACTGGATCTCGGCCGTGGACTTCTGGGTACGCTGGGCCAGCAGTCTCACTTCATCGGCCACCACCGCAAAACCGCGACCTTGCTCGCCGGCCCGGGCGGCTTCGATGGCTGCGTTGAGGGCCAGCAGGTTGGTTTGCTCGGCGATGGAGCGGATCACTTCGAGAACGCTGCCGATCTGCGTGCTTTCGGCGGCCAGGGTACGAATCACCTCCACCGCCTGATCGATGGTGGACGACAGCTTGTCGATCTGTTGCAGGCTGCCATCGATGTTGACCTGGCCTTGCTGCGCCTGAGACTCGGCATCGCGCATTTCGCTGGCAGCGTGCTCGGCATTTTTCGCGACGTCGTGAACGCCATACGTCACTTCATTGATTGCCGTGGCCACCAGTTCCATTTGCTGGGATTGTTGCTGACTGCGTTGCTGGGCCTGGGCGGCGTCGTTGCCCAGTTCGCTGGAAGACTGGCCCAGGGCACTGGCGGACACTTGCAGTTCCCTGATCACCAGTCGCAGCTTGGCGGTGAAGGCGTTGAAGTGGCGTGCCAGTTGCGTGACTTCATCCTGGCCATGAGTGTCGAGGCTGCGGGTCAGATCGCTCTCGCCGCTGGCGATGTTGGCCATGGCGTTCACGGTTTCCTGCAGGGGACGCACGATGCTGCGGGCAATCAGGATGACCAGCAGCGCCATGATCAGGGCAATCACCAGCCCCACGAGCGAGGCCTTCCAGACCTGGCCATAGAACTCGGCCTGCATGTCATCGATGTACACGCCCGAACCAATCACCCAGCCCCAGGGCTCGAACAGTTTGATGTAGGAGGTTTTTTCTACCGGCGCGCTGGCGCCCGGTTTCGGCCAGCGATAGTCGACGGTGCCGGCACCCTTGGTCTTGGCGACGGCGACCATTTCGTTAAACAGGGCAAAACCGTCGGGGTCGCGGATCGCCGAGAGGTTCTGGCCATCGAGTTTCGGGTTGGCCGGGTGCATGATCATCACCGGCGTCAGGTCATTGATCCAGAAGTAGTCATTCTGGTCATAACGCAGACCGCGAACGGCGCTCAGAGCCTGCTTCTGCGCAGCATCGCGGGTGAGCGTGCCGGCGGTTTCGAGGTCGTGGTAATAGGTCAGAATGCCACTGGCGGTTTGCACCACATGCTGGGTTTTCTGGGCCTTGGCGTGGTACAGGTCATCGTGAATCTGCTTGAGCATCAAGACGCCCAACGTCATTAGCATCAGGACGGCCACGATCAAGATGAGCCACAAACGCCGGCTGATCGACATACTGCGCAAGCTGTTCATAACGCTGTCACTCCGATTTCTTTTTCTTGTAATAAATGATCGCCAGCATCCAACCACACTTTGCCAATCGGTCATACCCGACCCAAGTCCAATAACGCGGCAGCGTTAATCAGACTTGTCTGATAGGATTTCGGCCCCGCACGGAAAAACCTGAATCCAAGTTGATTTTTCACGGAATTTTTACGGTTTCGTCTGGATCCTGTGCGCGCGGGAATTCAGCTAGGCTGATCGCAGTGAAACGCTCAGACAAATATTAATGGGGCATGCTTTTGCGCATCGCCTTTGGGGGATTGATGGATCTTTGGACGGCCTTGCAGGCATTGATTTTAGGCGTTGTAGAAGGGCTGACGGAGTTTTTGCCCATTTCCAGTACCGGGCACCAAATCATTGTGGCGGACTTGCTCAACTTCGGTGGTGAACGGGCTATCGCTTTCAACATTATTATTCAGCTGGGGGCGATTCTGGCGGTGGTGTGGGAGTTTCGCCGCAAGATCCTTGATGTCGTGACCGGTTTGCCAACGCAGCCCAGTGCTCGCCGCTTTACCGCCAACCTGTTGATTGCCTTCATGCCGGCCGTGGTACTGGGGGTGATTTTTTCCGATTTGATCCACGAGTACCTGTTCAACCCGATTACCGTCGCTGCGGCGTTGGTCGTGGGTGGGATCATCATGTTGTGGGCCGAAAAGCGTCAGCATGAAGTGCATGCTGAAACCGTTGATGAGATCACCTGGAAAGACGCCCTGAAAGTCGGCTTCGCCCAGTGCCTGGCGATGATTCCCGGGACTTCGCGTTCCGGCTCGACCATCATCGGTGGCTTGTTGTTCGGGCTGTCGCGCAAGACCGCCACCGAGTTCTCGTTCTTTCTGGCGATGCCGACCATGGTCGCTGCGGCCGTTTACTCGGGCTACAAATACCGCCACCTGTTCGTCCCGTCGGATTTTCCGGTGTTCGCGATTGGCTTCGTCACCGCGTTCATCTTTGCGATGATTGCCGTCAGGGGCTTGCTCAAGTTCATCGCCACCCACAGTTATGCAGCGTTCGCCTGGTATCGCATTGCATTCGGCCTGGTCATCCTGGCCACTTGGCAGTTTGGCTGGGTCGACTGGGCCGCGGTCAAGCCATGAATGACGCCAGCGCGCGCAACAAGCCCGGTGGAGAGATCCGCAATCTTCAGCTGAAACTGCCGGTGTTTGCGATCCTGTGCGCGCTGCCGCTGTACGGCTCGATGTCGTTGTGGCTGCGTGGGGTTTCCGTGATTCCCCTGGCGGCGTACGGGGTCGTCAGCCTGCTGGCGTTCTTGCTGTACTGGAGCGACAAACGCAGGGCACGCGCCGACCATTGGCGCACACCGGAGAATGTGCTGCATGCGGTTGAACTCGCCGGAGGCTGGCCGGGCGCCTTACTGGCGCAGCAACTGTTTCGGCACAAGACGCGCAAAGTGTCGTTTCAGCTGTTGTTCTGGATGATTGTGCTGCTGCACCAGGTGTTCTGGATCGATCAATTGTTTCTGGGTGCAAATCTGCTGGCGCTGTTTTAAAGCAGCAGTCCGACCTGGGTGCGCTTGGGTAACTTGCTCACCACCAATTGATGGGAACGCTGCAACAAGCCTTGCAGCTCTTCAGTGCCCAACGGGTAGGGCGTTTCCATGATGACCCACTGAGCCCGCGCCAGATACGGCGCCGGGCGGATTCCCGGGCGGTCGCAATGACCGAGAAACAAATCCTTGTCGACCTTGAAGGCCAGGGATTCGCCCCGCAGGTTCTGCAAGGCAAACATCTTGTTTCCCGCAATCGAAAACACCCGCACGCCACCCCACTTGTAGTCTTCCCGCGCACCCGGCAGCGCGAGACAGAATTGCGCGACATCCTCTTCGCTCATGCGTCCAGCCTTCATATCAGTCGGTCCCCACAGTCATTGAATGACTCGATCAAATGGTCGAGCCAGGCACGTACGGCCGGCATCACCCCGCGTCGATGAGGGTAGACCGCTTGCAACCAGCCGCCAGGCAGCGACCAGTCGGGCAGCAACTGCACCAGCGAGCCGTTTTCAAGTTCCTGCTCGCAATACATCATCGGCAGCATGGTAAAACCCTGGCCGGCGAGGGTGCAGGCCTTGCGCACGATAAAGTCATCGATGCCCAATCGCGCTTCGAGGGTGAGATCGCAGCTTTTGCCCTGTTGGTCGAGCATGCGGATATGCACCAGGCGGTCGGCTTCCAGGGCGCCGAGCACGGGCAGGTTTTTCAGGTCTTCGGGGTGGTTGATTTCACGTCCGTGCAAAAAACCGGGGCTGGCGACCATCGCCATCTGCGCCTGGCGCAAACGTCGGGTGACCAACAGCGGATCCTCATCGCCCAACTCACGTACCCGCAGCGCCACATCGACGCCCTCAGTCACCAGGTCTACGCGGCGGTTGAGCAACATGACTTCCAGTTGAACCTGAGGATACTTCTCAAGGAAATCGCTGATCACTGTCGGCAGAATTTCGTGGGCCAACCCGACGGGGCAGGACACCCGCAAACGCCCGCGAGGTTCGCTGGACATACTGGCAACGGCTTCGTCGGCCATCTCGGCTTCCAGCAGCATTGCCTGACAGTGCCGCAGGTAACGCTCGCCCACGGCGGTCAGCTTGAGTTGTCGGGTGGTGCGTTGCAGCAGGCGCGCGCCGAGACGCTCTTCCAGCTCGGCGATGCGCCGCGACAACCGCGACTTGGGAATTCCGAGCAAACGCCCGGCCGCGGCGAAGCCATCGGCTTCAACCACCTTGGCGAAGTAGTAGAGATAGCAAATTTTGTTAGAAACACCACTGATCAATTTGAACATAAGGCAATGATATAAATAGTTTTTTTCCTAATTATGAAATTGATCATGATCAATTTCATAACCTTTAGAGATCGCTTCAGCCCGGTACCCACGCTGGAGATCTAACACCGCCTTTATCTTAGGTATAGCTGATGAATCACTACGCTTTTCGGGCTGAATGCCTATCTGACGCCTTGGGCTTTCTTGCCAATGTAAATGTGCAAGCAACAATCATTTCATGTCAAATTACTCATGATCCTGTTTTTCCAGACGTAGACGTTCAGATTGTTACGTCGTGTTCGATCCATACTCTCCGATCAATAGCCGACGCAATCGAAGATTTGCACGCCATTAGCGGATCGTTAAGTTCTTCACAGTAATTTGAGAAGAGAGCAAGCCTACAACGCTTTGCTAAGCGATGCGGGCGTCGTGTGATTCTTATCTGCGCTGAAGATAAATTGGAGCGAGGTCTACAAAAGACTACTGATCTAGCCATTATAATCAATTGAATAATCTCTGCTCTCCGCCAGAGGGCGAGGACTTTGTGCGTAGCTTTGTAGGCTCAGCAACCTCTAGCTGATACTTTAGTTAATTCGGGGGAGGGGCAGGCGGCCAAGCAAAATAATTCATGTCTTACTTGGCTATGCAGTGTCTCAAATATCGACATTGCCCATCATTGAGAATTACAGTGTTAGTCTTCAAGCGGTTCGTTTTTAAATCAAGAGAGTTGAATTTCACTCTTCTGCATTTTGGTCTGGATCTTAGGTAGTTTTTCCAAATTAAAAGATTTTATCTCGGGGGCCCCATGTAAACTTAAAAAATATCCTTTGATATTTAATGCTTCAGAAATTTCAGATACCAACCAATGGTGAAAATGGTACAAAGAGTCAGCAAGATGATGTCCGCCTCTCCTCGTTTCCTTTCGTGTCTTGAGCAGGGTGTAAAAATATACGGTTTCACCATCTAGTAGTGCGGAGTCGCAGTGGTTGTAATTAGTGCGTAACATACAGACGTCCCCTTCAATATCTGATATTAAGGTGAACTCGCTCTGCACGACACCTTTCGTAGTATCAGTGAGTGCCTTGATCCTGGTGCATCCAGTTGAGGGTGTATAGGGTTTTCTAAATAATCTTAAGGAAAGGGTTGGATTGATCACGGGATTATAAGTAAAGTCAATTTTGATAGGCTTGCCCATCAAGTTCTTCGTGTTGTCATTAAGTTGGAAGCAATCGGATGTGTTATTGCAGTGAATTGTTAGGCTCATGGAGTATCATCTTTTTATTGTTGTCATATTAGTATAAGCTCATGTAATATTTAAATCAATAACTCGTGCGTCTCGCTGCTTGCTCTTTTTAAATATTTGGTGATAGAGCTAAAGGCTCAAGGACTTTCAGTTTTAGCGGGGGAGGGTGTGGCGTGGGAATTGCGTTTGTTTAAGGCGATGATAAACAAAGGTCGGATCAGTTAATGCTTGTTTCAAAGATCTCGTCTGTCCAGTGATAATGCATATATCCACACTGCGAGTGGCAAACTAATAACCGCGCTGTTTATCTAAAATATATTCTCACCTAGAGGGTGAGGGTTTCGCACGCAGCGACATAAGCTGCCTCTGGCTAATGCCTAGATTGGGTGAAAGTTAATCTAGGAATCTAAACGAAATCACCGGAGTTCCTCCGCAGATGCATTGGCGTATGCATGCAGAATCAGTCGAAGATCTACACGTGATAAGTGCGTCTTTGGAGTTTTCACAGCCATATAGAGAGAAGTGAATTTACGCCAGGTGTTCGAAGGGCTTCGAGTGATGCCGCCCTTGCGTCAATTATGAAAAATGAGAGTGCTGAATTTATAGATTATAGATGAGTGCGTTCCTTCGCTTACTGGATAACCAGCTGAAGATAGCTCCACAAATTAACAATCATCACAATCATAAAAATTATACATCTGAAAACAGACTCCCAGCAGACGAGTGAGGGTTTCACTCACCGCTCTGTAAGCATCCTCTCGCGGGTACAAAGATTGTGAAAAGGGCAACCCATCCACACGAACCAAGACCTTAATTCCAGTGGGGAAAGCAATGCCGCTTTGAATCATATGCTGCACAATAGGGTGCGTTATTTCATAGGACGTGGCACATACCGAACCACAAGGCCAATCAGGCTCTCCATGGTTGGTGAAATATGTATGCATCGCATCCGTACCATCCTTTGCCGCCTCTATCATCGCCGCGGCAATTTTCGCGTCAGTCTTGGCATCGAACTCAGTCAATGTATTGACCGCTTTCACTATTGCGTTGCTATGCTTCTGCTCTACCTCTTCTATCGTTAATGACTGATCCAGTACGCCATCAATTTCATCAGTTATTATGATGCTTGTATCCAACAGTCTTTGAATCGAAAAAGGAACACCAGAGCAGTTGATCTGTGCGTGATAAAGTCCGGTTACCTGATTTTGGATGGTCTCTGCGCAATCCCGACTATCCACTATTATATAGGCTGTGGAAAAATAGCAGTTTTCTTCGGGGCCTGCGAATAACCTTAGCGCAGGGAGCTGCAATTTTCTATAAGGCGACCACAGTGAGTTATAGAGAGTTATGGGGGCGGCGGTCTCTATTGCGGTAACTTGCCAATACAGCGGTTTCTTTTGGAACAGGTCTTCTACGAGCGGTGGGCGAATTCTACGATTTGCATAAGAGATCACCTCGTATTCGATTGCTTCCACTAGAGTGTATCGGTCCCATTCATATAAGTATTCAGCTACGCCGGTCTCCTCCATATTGCCAATGATTGGCGTGGGCTCGAAACGCGCTCCAGCAACGATAAGTTCTTTCTCCAGCAAAGCTATTGCAAAGCGTGCGCTTGGAGGTTCTCCTGGCAGAGCGCTTTCTCTTGTTGGGTAAATACCACCTATTGAGAAACGCAAAGCAGCGTCATGGTTGACACCAACGGAATCGCCCCGAACTAGGGGGCATATCGGAGATAGCCCCCCAAAGGTTACGACTGATGATAGGACTTCGAAGGCCACTCCTTCGTCGTCTAGGTGTAAGTAATTGCTCACCTCGTGATACCACCTGGGTACGGTTTCACTGTCAATGTCCACGTTGAGGTCATGGAAGTGATGCAGCATCCAGGTGGTGTTGTTCATTTCGCTCTTTGATCCTCTAACACTGCATCAATGTATTTGTTAGTAGTTGGCGACGACGAGTGTGTTAGCAGACGCTCAATAAAGGACGGATTGTTGTCGAGCGTTGTCGACCAATAGATTTGAAATGCTGCCAGCTGGCGCGCCGAGAGGACGACAGTGCTCGGTTTTTTCGGCGCCAGCGGAGGAGGGGATTTAATAATTGCCAGCACGTACCTCAGCGCCTTCTGAAAATCCTGATCGGAAATGCAATTTGCATCAGTTTGCGTGCTGTTGAATGAAATTATTTCATGGATGCTGTACATGCGTATATCACGCCATTTGATGCTATTGTGCTTCATAAAGTCATGGCATAACTTTAGGCAAAACTTGAGGGGCACTGCATGTTCCGGAGTGAGCTTACATTCCGCCATAATGAGGCGCACGCCTTCGCGATGGATGAGAGGATAGGCTCGTTGATTGCTCATTTTTTATCTCGGCTTCGTTATTAGATTTATGGAGGCTGCTGACGTCGTAGCACGCACAGCCCCTAATCGGCGCCTACAACAGGCTCGTCGAAATGAGGCAGCCGCCAAGTGGAACTGTTCATTTTTTTTGCGTTCCATTGTTTCTCCATCAGTTCCATCGGTGTGCCGTAGCGATGCTCCCTGCTCTAGCATATAGCGGAGATACGCAAAGGTGTCATGTTCACGACTATGGGAGCCGAACTTTTCTCTTGGCGGGGCCTCGATAGCTTTAAGCAACCACGTTAGAGGTTTAGTGAGATCTTGGTGCTCCAAATAAGAAGTGTCGGTTTTGCTCTTGGCAAATGTAATTATTTCTTCCATATGTCCGACATCTATCTTGCGCAAAGTTAGCTTGTTAGCAGTGATATATTCGCTGCACAGATTCAAGCAATGTATGTATATGTTGGTTTGGGCTAGCTCGCGGTAACGCTTGTCCGCGATGGCTATAACGCTTGCTGGGTGGAGGCCATGATTGGAATGTGGAGTAAATGTTTTCATCTCACTGTCCCTGCATTGATTGGAAGGGTGAGCTATATAACAGTCCAGAAACTTCGCGCAGTCAAGACGTGACAAAGCGAGAAAAATGATCAGTTTTTTCTGTGAACATTAGAGTTGTGGTTGTTTTGTAATAGTGTGATTTTGTATGAATTACTTAAGTCATTGATTGCTATAAGTAGTTAGGGTCGGTCGTTTTTTAAGCTTCGGAGGCGAGGGGCAAAGTGTTTATGTGGTAAACATATTGCTATCTTAGAGAAGTGTTGCTTGCACAGATAAGTGATGTAATTGCGACGAACGGTATGTTCTTTGAAGACTGTTCACAGATCACTTATTGTTTCTTGAAATTTGGACTCAAATGCATTTCCTGAAGCCTAGCCAACGCGGAAGGCACGACTCAAAGCGTTGGCACAGTTGCGCCCTGCGCGTCATAAAAAACGCGAAGCTCACTTTTCCTCGGTCCAAAGACCCAGCGCCGCCAAGTCCATTCTGGCCTCAAGGAGTAATTGCAGCATCGAGTCATCGGAGGATTGGGCGTAGGTGAGAAGGAGTAGCGCCAAGGGATGGACCTCCAAAGCCGCTGCAATCTCATCGATTTTTGCCAGGGTGGGGCTCTTATGCCCCAGTTCGAGAGCCGAGTAGTACGTTCGGCCGGTTGCCTTCGAATAGACCTCGTGCATCCTCAGGTCCTTGCTTTTCCGAATCGCCCTTAGCGCGATGCCAAAGTGAGCCTTTTTCTTGTCTACGTCTGACGACATTTTCCACCCCTAGCAAAAGGTATGGATAGGGCCAGAATCCGTGGTAATCTTCGACTCCCTATAGGGTGCTTTTTCACATTTTTTTAGTTATGGTGATATTATATGTTCATAACCCATGAGAAATTTCGTAATCTGTTTTCGAATTTGATGGATGACGATCTGTATTCTTGGAGATTGGTCAGCCACAACAATGCATTCACTTGGCTTTATGTTTGCAATGAGGTTTTGGTCCCGACCGGGTCGGACGTTATTCCGGCTGTAAAGCACCTCATGATGCATGACCCCTTACAGCTGGACACGCTGATAGAGGCCCAGTCGGAAATAGGTAGAGTCCTCAGTGTTCTGCTCATGAGGGCTCCTGCTCAAGGTGGAACTCAATACCGTCCGTGCACGGTCCAGCGCGTGCTGAGATTCAAATCTGAGTCGGGAGATCCGCGACACGTTTATGAGATTGACGACAAAACCAGCTGCTACTCACATGGAAAGCCTCTAGCAGGGGATGAGTTGAAAGTCGTATTCGATGCAGGCAATCTCGGTGTTTGTTAAATGCGGTGAAGCCACGCTCCGGTTGCTGAGGAACGCTCGCTCGTGGATAAATGGCGTGTTGACCGAGTTGCTGCGTGACAAGGACATGGCCCCTAACGCAGGGAAGGGCATTCATGTGTCGAAGGAGGGGGCACTCTCCGTAGATTTTGAGGACATACAAAAATCCGCCGGCTACCAAGAGGCACTCCGAAGGGGCGACCAGGTCCTTTCGGCTGAGTATCGGCCCCTGCACTTAAGAAACCAGCGTTCGACGGAAGCTCCCAAGTGGATTATCCAGTGCGCGAAGGCTACCAGCGACTGCGATTCCTTGAGCATCTCACTACCGTCCAGCCTGGCTGATTCCTTAGATGTGAGCGAGGGCGACGCATTAGTAGTAACAGCACTGAAGTCAGGCGTGGTTGAAATGCGTAAATCTCGGCCGTAACCGGTAGAACTGAAATGCCCCCTGTTCAGCGCATCCACTCGCGTTCCCTTCAGTACATGGATAGATAGGCGGGCACATTGAAGGTTCCAGTGCCATTTGTGGCTCAACACAAGGCAGGCTGGGCGCACAGGTGCAAGGAGTGCCTAAAGCTCTATGCGATTTATAATGGACAGGTATCGCATCTTCAAAATTTTGTGAGTGTAATCGCCAGGTGATTGGATTGTTTTTGACATTTGGTAGCTGCTACGCGGCGGTGCCGGAATGTACTCACTTGGGAGGTGGCAGGACTTGGATCCTATTTTGGGCCTATGGCAGGGGGCATGGAAAAACAGCGCCCCTCATACCCACGCTCAAAGAGCTTGCAAATCCTGCTCCGAGACCTAGGCGAGCAACGTAGGCGGTGAGATCGAAGTGATCGCAGAGAATGCGGGCTTCATAGGACAGGGGTTGGCTGGGTTCTGGAGCATTGGTTTAGGGGACTGGGTTTTCACGAGCTGTTGCCAGCCCCATCGGATCATAGATTTTACGGCCTCAAGTAGCGCGCGCCTTCACAATAAGTTGAGTGGAGGTAGTGATGTCAAAGTGCTAGATTTCGCTCTCAAATTTACTAAGGATTTGGGGAAGTTATGGACACTTTGGCCTTCGTTACGATCTGTGACGAGTTTTTCAACAGCTACGAAGCCGCAGAATCCCGCACCAGAAATGGTTATGAAAAGGTATATGAGAAAGCCAGGCAGCAGATTAGCGATGCCCGTCAGGTGCTTGAGGCAGTAATTTACCTGCGACAAAAGCTTGTAATCCTGAATCACCACAAGAAACTGGATTACTCCAAATATACCCCAGTGTTGGACTCTATCCGTGACGTCGCTAGAAAGGAGTTGGACCCTAGTTTCACTGCATTGACTGAGACTAACTGGGATGAACTGACCAGAGTAATCATAGAGAATCGCAAAGAGCTTCACTATTTTGAAAGCGAAACACATCCTCAGCTTGAGAGTAAGCTCCATACGTTCGCCCACTCGTACCTTAGGCTCAGAAATTTTGGTGTTGAATTTATCGAAGACGACTATAAATTTTACATATCGGACAATAGTTATGAGTTGATCAATAATGAGATTGATCGGATTTGCCGTGAGTATGGAGGAGAGGAACTGTTAAGCGCCTTGGCGGATCGTCTTGGGCGAACATACAACGCCATTACTGGTCGATTCATGGAGTATCGACAAGTTTCAATGGGGACAACGGAAGTGCACGCGGCAATGCCATTCGGCTACCTCATGGCAATCGCATCAAAGTGTGCGGGTACTCGTGGAAATACGAATCCTGGACTTTTAGATCGTTTGTTGATTCTGATAGCGGATATTATAGTTGTTTATGAGATACAACCTTACAGTCAGTATGAGGCGATGTATATCAGTGAGGAGGGGCTTATTGAGTTTATTAGAACTAATATTCTGTATGACAGTTTTGTTGGTGTCGCGCAGACGAAAGCTAGTTATGCGTCGTCCCTGATTAGGTTCTTGCAGGCTAAATTTGATGGGGCTAGATACGAATCATTTGGCGTGCCAGTCAAGGATGTCACCAGGGTTGCGCTTGCGTTAATTTCTAAAGCCGAGACTAAAAAATTTACGACTGTTAGTGCCAAAGACCTTGCATTAAAAACAAGAATGCCAGAATTTAAAGTCGCAGCGGCAATGGACGAGTTGTTAAGTGTAGCTTCTGGAGTCGTAAATTCGGGTTTACAATTTCCGCCTTCGAGTATGGATATAGATCATTATTTTAAGCCGGCAATAAAGATTGGAAAAATTTATAAGGTTTTCCCTAAAAGTATCGCGTCACTGGGTTGTGTTAACACAGTATGTGCATCCATTGCTCTTCCAAATGGTAAATGGGCAAATGAAATTGATAGTGAGCTAGGCTATGCCATCGAAGAGTATCTTCGAGGAGCTTTCCTCGATAAGGGTATAAGCATTGCCTATGGCGACCGCTTAGGTGGCGACTCCGATCTCGAAGTGGATTTGTTGTGCGAGACTGACGAAGCTATTTATATATTTGAGATGAAAAAGAAGGGACTCACTCGCCAGGCTCAATCTGGAGATCAAAGCAAGATTTTGGCGGATCTCGCCGATAGTGTTCTTGCATCCCATTTTCAAGCCATGCGTATCGAAAACGTGCTAAAAAATAATGATTCCTTACAGCTTGTTCACAAAGGGGTCAAGAAAACTGTTTGCTTGAACAACCGGCAGGTGCAACGAATTTCTGTGAGTCTTCCTGATTTTGGTGCATTACAAGATAAGACAGTGCTGCAACGACTTCTGACTATCGCGGCGCTCAGTAAAGCTAGTCATCCGGATAAATCTGAGGATAATAAGCTAAAAAAATGGCGGGATTATTCCGAAAAATTGAAGGATCTTGCTATGGCTAATGGCGAGCTAGGTAAGAATAGAATGCCATTCCATAACTCTCTTTTCATGAGTATACCGCAAATTATAATGCTTCTTGATAAGTCCGAAAATGCGAACGAATTTTTTAAGCATATTAAAAGTTTTATAGGGACGACGACGGGTAGTAGAGACACATATACAGAGTTTTTGAATCGCCTGACATTCCTAGACAGATGCAAGGCTGAGGGTTTGCCTGTCTGACTCCGCGGAAGCAGGCAGGTGTTCCTGATGCTGGTTAACGGAATGATTCAATCACGGCATTAGAAAGTGGGCACCAGTTCTTGTGTTTTACCTGCGCAGTGAGCGCGAGTCACGTTTTCTTGAATTATTTCAATGGGGAAAAGCGTCATTTATTCTCGAAATTGTCTTTAGGTTTAACCAGTCATCTTCAGGCGGGCACCCTATGAAGGGTGCTTGCTATTTCAAGATTGCAACAAATCGAAGATAGATCCTGTGAAACTTTCGTTGCTACCGTAGCAAAGCAATGGAAATGCAAGCAGCGAGGTACGCGAGATCCTTCTTGGATTAGTCTCGGAGACGCGTCCAGTTATGATCGGCGGGGCTGATTAAATAGGAGTTTTAAGAAGGATCAACTGCCATCTTGGCAACTGCTAAGTCTCCGGCCTTTTTTCATGTATAGACTGATCAGTAGGCGATGCTGGGGCCGTATTGTTCGCAAATTGTGAAGCGGGATTCATGAAGTAAACTATCGCGAACACGGCTAAGGTGCCGCCGGCCCTCAGCCATTGCCCAAATTTCACCTCAATGAAGCCTGGCAGCACGGCCACGACACCGCCTGCCGCTAGTGCTGCAACCAGTCTAAAGATTAGGTACTGGAATCCCGATGGATTAGGCATCCAGATCGCCAAGCATAGGACTGTCACGATGAAGACGACCCCGAACGTAAACGCTAAAATGGTCCTGACGGATGGGCTCAAAGTAAAACCTTCCTTAACTTGAAAACCGTGTATCGGCAGATTTGCCTTGGAAAACTTCATCATTATTTCAGAAATTAACGACTTTTGAAGGTGCCTTTTACATACACGTTGCATGTTCGCATAGGCGGTAGGAGAAGGGCTGCTATCGATGTCGATATTCAGTGTTTCAAACCCTTTTCGCATGAGTTCGAAATGATCAGGCATTACCTGGAGTACTGCTAAACAGTCTTCTGCAAAACCTTGTGCCCATAAAGAGTTTTCGTGCGCCCCAAGCAAGCTGCTGTTTCCGACAAACTCTTCATAGAAATTAAAGTACATTGAAGCTCTTTTTTGCAACTCGAGAAGCGCATCGCGTTTATTCAAATCATTGCAGGCGTCACTGGCAGTCAATTCTATATACCGCAGGATCGCTACAGAATATGCTTCCTTCAGCGTAGCTGCTCCGCCTTTTGCTTTAACGACATCCTGTTCTTTAGTGGCTGTCAATTTGCTTGCTCGCTGTTGCCTGCTGTGCGATTAACAGCAGTGCCTTGAGGTCGCTGTTGTCAACGCCTTCCAGCATGGCGTAAATGGCGTCCGGGACTCGCCTTGCGATTATTCCTTCAACATCACCTACCGTGAGCTTGCCTCTCGAACTAATCGTTCTCTTTATATCTTCACGAATGGACCGAAGTTGATCCGTGGAGGGACACCATTTTGATATGTGGGCGACTCGCTCCAACAGCGCCTTGAAATCTCGTAGATCATCCATAACGCTCAATTCCTAGTTTGCTTCAAGGCGATGGTCAGTAGAGAAGTAATATCTTTAGTGTCTACACCGGCAGTGACATGAAAGCGGGCTCCAGGGAATTGCCGGCTCACAATCATAGCGACATCGGATCGAGTGACTATTGCTTTTCTGCTCTTGAGAGCCGTAAGCGCGCTTGCTATACGACCAAGGTCACTCGGCGTTGGGTTCCATTCCCGGACTCCAGATGCTGCCTCAATCTCCTGCTTCAGTTTTTCGTAAGTCATAACGCCCTAGATTCCGTCGCCTGCAAGGCCAATGCGAGAAGCGCTTGGAGGTCACTGTTGTCGAGACCTCTGTAAGCCCACCTTCCCGTTGAGGGGCAGTGCTTTTTTACCAGTTCGTGCCATTTGGCTAGATCAAGGGAGGCACCAGCGCGGTGCAGTTGCTTAACCTCTAAAGAAATCGACTGGATTTGTTGGGGTGTAGGTTCGTGTGGAGACGTCCCGAATTTCATTCTTAGTAAATAGGCGAGGTCCATTTATCTTCCTTGAGATGAAGGTGGTAAAGATGGCATTCTAGCATCATAACTCAGAAAATCATGGCTTGGTGTAGCGTCCAGCGCAGGTGACTGCTTTAGAGCTTCGCGGAAATTTGAAATGCCTGTTTTCGCCCGACTGCTGAATGCCGCGAAGCACCAATCAACTCGGATCTGCCGATCGCGCAACCTAGCGTGATCTGCATTAGGAACTCGGCAATCGTGTAAGTGGGCGAGGCAGAGAAGTGCTATGGCTTCTTCTCTTCAAGCATTCAGCTATGCGTCCGTTGCTCTGATACGATGTAGGTTATGGCATCGATCCTTTCAGACATCAGTAGATGTCGTCGAGTTTGAGATGGTTCTTTCCGCTCCAGTAGCTGCTGGCTCAACAGAGGCAATGTGTAGATGTGGGGACCATTTGCTGTAGAAGACCTCGTTTCATCCGCAGTCCAAGCGTTGAAAATACGAGGAGATGCAAGAGCAATCGCCGTTTTGGTCGCAGGGCAATGTGCACTTGAGCCCGATGATAGCGACATGGGTATAAATTACTGGGCACTGACCATCAGCTTAAATGTACAAATTTTCTTCGCAATGACAGAGCAAGATCGTGAGTTAGTGAGGGAATCAATTAGTACTGTCATAAGCCCCTTCTACTCTGCAACACCCAACGATGCATTGAGCCATGTAGTGATTTCGCCGATGGTGGGGGAAGCTTCAGATGGATGGCGTGAAGACGCCATGAGATTTGTTCAAGGCGAAGGTGTTACCAATCAAGGTCGAGTACGGAGCGACAATATTGCGTCAAAGGAGCACCAGGGCCTGCTTTTCAGGTCGCAGGCCGAGATCACTTTGTTCAAGGCGTTATGCAGGGCGAAAATAGCTGTCGCGCCGCTACCCGTATTCGTTCGCCATGGAAAAAAATATCATCGGTTAGAACCTGACTTTGTAGTGGTCTACCAAGGATTAACCTTCGTGATTGAGGTCGACGGCGATACCTACCATCATGAGACTCCGGCCCAGGCAGATCAGCGACTGATTCCCCTTACATACGAAGGTGTAGAGGTGCGCCGGGTTCAAGCTTCTGAGGTCAAGGACGATTGCTCCGCAGATTCTGTAGTGCGAAATCTTTGTGAATTCATGGCACGGCGTAAGAGTGCCCGGTAACTTATGGCGATTTGCTTCGGCGATACCTCGGACATTGTAATTGGTTGGCGATGTCGCCGTTCTGTTGGTAGCTTCGAACCACGGGTGAGCATATCGACCAAAACTTTTATCAAAGAAAATAGCGGTCGACACTGCAAGTAAGAAAATGTCGTTCTCGCGCCTACTTTTGGAAAGAGATACTCTCAGTATTCATGAAAATAAATTTCGATGTGAACAGTTTTTTGAGCGATAAAACCCTTGTCGTTAGATTTGCTCTTGGGGTTTTACTTTTTGTTGCCTTCATGTCGCCCGGTTTAATAATGATTTATTTGTTCAGTCCGACGCTTCTGACTGACTTGTCCGATCTGAAACTAATAATAGTTTCTGCCGGGATATCTATCCCGTTACATTTGCTGGCCCTAGCGCTCCTCATTAGTTCATCCGCAACACAATTAAGTATAATAGAAGATCCGTCGCAGTTCAGAGCTTGCTCAATTGGTATAGGTGCTATGTTTTGGGCGGTTCTGTGGGTGTTTCTTCTACTAGCCTTCACTAAACTCCTAGGTTTTCTTTGCCCGAGCTTCAAGGAGTTGGCGCAGAATCAGCAGATAATTTCTTCCTATGTAATTGCGCTGGTGTCCTTCTTCGGCTTAAGCATTATAAATTTCGTAAGAGTCACTGCAAAGCATATGCAACGGTGATTGGTAACTGCTAGTTGTTCTGGTTTTGCACCAATGGAGTGGTGCTTTTTTATTTTGCGGCGATCGCCTTATGTTAATGTTTTAGCAGCGAGGCAATGCTGTCCGATGATCAAAGAAAGTTTTGAGCATCTAGAACTCACTCTGAGATTATTGGTTATATGATTAGTTATATATTGTTCTAATTGTTATATTTATGATTTCTAACACGCCACCTATGAGCGTCGCCGCGACGGATGAGTAGCAAATTGCCGCCAATATCACGCCAATCTCGAAACAAATGAATCCGTAAAACCCTTCCAATTCATATTCTTTGTGAATAAGCAATTTTATCATCTGTTGGCGAGGCAGACGGTAAATCAATTCTATGATATTCAACTTTCGGAAAGCTTTGACAATCCCATATATGCCGGCGCAGAAGTATATTAAAAGTTGAAAGGCGCTCCTTAGTTCGTGATATTTATCGTCAGAATGAGGTGGTGGCATGGATGTGAACGTGCTGGCCAGGGAGAACACCGCGGCTTGAGAAAAGTAAATAATTCCAACAAAAAATATACACGCGACACCCGATGCTATCGAAATTCGTGTCAGCTTTTTTCGCATGCCAATACTATAGCGTGTATAAGAGCGCTGACTCTCAATTAGTAAGAAAGAAAATGTTGCGATGCACGCAGCAATTACCCAGTCGATATAATTGATTCCCGTTTTTGTAACCGCTAAGGCGCCTAAAAAGGTTAGGGTTCGGCTGAGCAGCTTCCACTTTATTTTTTGATCTTCACTGAGGCTCGTCCAATAACGTTCTGTAATACCAAATTTTCTTCGATGATTATTTACCATCTATATTTCCTTGAGTTCGCAATTGCTAGTTTTGGTTTAGCTACCGAGGCCAATCAAAAATCGTTCTCTGTTCGACGTTGCCGAACTTTCACGTTGTTCACACAGGCATCGATCTGGTTGTTGAGCGGGCGAATCACCAGCTTGATAGTGTTTAGGGGAAGCAGCATTTGAGCGCTCGCTAGCTTGCTATCGCAAAGCAACGCATCATAGCTAGAGCTGCTGCTGAGTTCACTCTGTCCATGCTGTGGTAGTTGGAGGGCTTGGCCCGCGCTGAGTACTGCCCGCCACACTCCAAATTTTCGTTGCTTACTGGCTTAGGAAATCCGCGATTAGGTCCTGCTTAGCAATGAGCTGCAAGCACATGATGGTGTCTTTCCAGGGCCCGTAGGGAGCAAGCAAGGCCAAGATGTCATTGCCTAAATCTAGGTAGGTAGGCTTAGAGGTTTGATACCAAACCTCGCGGGGCCTCATCCAGAGGTACATATGATGCCCTCGGTAAGTCGCTGGAAAGTGATCGCCGATTTCTGGTCCGAAGTGGAGTTGTTGCATGTTTATGCCTTCCACTCGTTCCGAGCGCCGGAAGAACATCAGTGGACCATAGCCTGTGTCATTTCGACGTTGGTGGTTGCGCCACTCCGGGAGAGGGGATATGAATGAAAGGTCCGCGGCGAAAGGCTCTGCTGGGTCCGGGAGGGGGTAAAAGATGTGTAGATTTTTTCTGAACGGTGCTGCATCTACGATCCAAACCATGTTGCCGTAAAAAGCCTCTCGACTACGCATTTCTTCGGGTGACATAGCGGAATGTTGAAGCTCGATCACGAGGCTGTTGGGCAACTTGACGTCAGCGATGTGTTTCTCGCCTGTGATGTCATGCTGCACGACTTCATGACACTCCTCAGGAAAGGATCGCTTCCACGCACGGTGCCATTCGCCCTCGTTCTCCCACCATGGATCGCATACGCGTCGTCCTTTATGCGCCCAATGCCAGACCTTCTGTTCTCCGCATTTGGCAGTCATAGGCGCGCCGCACGCTTGGCAGGTCCCTTGTATGCCAGGCGAAGGTAGGGCTCGGACGCCATCTACTAGAGCGATTTCCATATCAGTACATCTCCTGAAGTGCTCGAAGGTGGTCGGGCCTAGTGTTGTACTTGAGGCACTTTTCAACCAGCGCTACCAGCGGGGGCCGCGCCTATGTGTTTGCCAAGTACCATGTGTGGGTTGTCCTTAGGTAACGTTGCCATGCTCTGTGCCTTGGTTGCTCGGCCACAGATCGCATACGTAAGCCCATTCAGCACCGACCGCTGGCGCAGCAGATTTCCTACCTGCTATTGGCAGAAAGCTCAGTGTTGCGTTCCACGGCAGCTTTTGAGGATTCAGTAACCGAAGCGCGGTACTCGGCGGCCTCAACAGTCTCAGTTTCGAGCAATGCTCGTGCGTACCCTTCGGCTCTACCAAGCCGGGCGCGCAGCTCAAGTTTTGTTGAGGCAGTGCCAATCTCTGCAATCAGTTCTTTCCATGTTGCTTGGTAACGTTCTGCCATAATCCTTCCTACCGTTTCACGAGCGCGAAACTCGCGCCCTGGTACTGCCAAAGCCCCGAAGAACGGGGCAGGAGTAAAGCGGGGGCTCCTGATCCTAAAGCTCAACCTTCCCAGGCATCGTCGTCACTTATCTGACCGCGCAAATCTGGCTGGAGGACCTTGAGCTGGTCCAGTGCTTCGCGCAGGCTCGCGCCCTTGCAGGAATTACCATCGGCATCAAAAAATCTCCATTCACCTTCTAGAGTGCGCTCCCCCGCATACCAGTCATGCGTCTGCCAGAAGTTCAGCCGTTCAACGTCCCTAAGCAGTCGCTTTAGCTGTGCGCTGTCGACAACTGTCCGGCTTCCGTGGATCAACTGCAATAGGTCTGACTCATGGGCTTCTGCAAGTGATTGCGAATTTTTAGCCGACCCGATTTTTGTTGCGGACCCATTGCACTCTTTGATTTCCGCGAGACGTCGCCTTTCAGCAATTGCACCATTGGCAGACGCAATGATCTTTTCGAGCTGATTGATTTCCATTTTTGGAGTTTCCTTGGATGGATCCCAGGGTCAAAACCGACCCTCATCTATTGTTGAAGCCCGCTGGACGGGCTGGAGGGCCATCATTTTCCTTGGTTACCCGCGAGCAGCGAGCCAGCAGCGAACTAGCCCCTTTGAATGCACCTGTTCGACATCCAAGATTTCCAGCACCTCCGGAAGCTCCTTCAAAAGATCATCGGCAGATGACGCGAGTGGCCTAACCATACGCATAGTCGCCAAGCGCATGCCTAAAAAAGGGCACTCTTTGAAGCTGCCGCCGCGAGCGCTCAGCATATAGAACCCTCCGGTATGGGCCCTCACCGCAAACCCAGGTTTGTCTTGTTTGTATATGGCAACCGTCAAGATATCACCCGGCTGTAGTTGGGCGAACTCGTCTTTGGTTGAGTTTGGGAGCCGAATGGCCATTTCATTTTCCGTATTCATGCTGACAAACGGATAGATTTACCGATATCACGATGCCAGCGCAACCGCGAAAGCGCGGCGGTTACAGCAGTCGCTCGCACACTTTTGTCTGATCAACATGTCTGGATCTGAGATAAAGAAATTCCCAACTAGTGATTTGTCATGGACTATAGGGGTTTTTTTAGCTGCCTCTTTATGAGGCGAGCGCTCGCAGCTTCAGGAGCCCGTAAATGAACATCAAGATTGAGGCATTGATCGCTCGTAAGATCGGCTTCGCTTCCCACCAGAATGCCATTCCACTCGTACGAGAATTGAGCATATGGAGTCAGGAAGAAACAAATCTTGAAAATCTGGTACTGACTTTAAGTACCGACCCGGATTTTGTTGAAAGCCGAACTTGGCACATTGACCGTATTCATGCGGGTGATCGCCTCAGCATCTCTGAGCGCGACATCAAGCTCAACGCTCGCTATCTATCCGGGCTGAGTGAGAGCTTGAGCGCCGATGTGGTAATGCGCTTGTCCCAAGGCGACAACCTGTTAGTCGAGCAACGCTTTCCCACCGAGCTACTCGCTCGTACTGAATGGGGTGGATTGAGTGCCATGCCTGAGTTGCTGGCGGCTTTCTGTATGCCCAATGATCCCGCGGTAGACCGAGTGCTCAAAGCTGCTTCGCAAGTCTTGCGACGCGCAGGGAAGAAAGACGGCATTGATGGCTACGAAAGCAAATCACGCACGCGCACTTGGGAGCTTGCCTCTGCCATTTGGTCAGGGGTGTGCAGCTTTCAGTTGAGCTATGCCTTGCCACCAGCCAGTTTTGAGCAACAGGGCCAAAAGATTAGGCCGCCAAGCGTAGTGCTGGAAAACGGCGTGGCGACCTGTCTGGATACGGCTTTGTTGTTCGCTGCGGCTTTGGAGCAGGCAGGATTGAATGCCCTGCTTATCATGACAAAGGGGCACGCTTTTGCGGGCGTTTGGTTGCAGCCTCAAGAGTTTTCCCAGCTGTTGACCGATGAGGCATCGGCAGTACGCAAGCGTCTGGATCTCAAGGAAATGGTGGTTTTCGAAACCACCCTTGCTACGCAGGCGCCAGCGCCTAGTTTTTCCCAAGCCGTTTCGGCTGCTGAGCGGCAACTCGATGATGAGCAGTTCATCATGGCTATCGATTTGCACCGTGCTCGGATGCAGAAGATCCGCCCAATGGCGCTCGTGTCAGCGGTGAATGTATCCGATGTTGCTGATGATGCTCCTCCCGCGGCTGAAGGTTTGGAGGAGGCCCCCGCACTCCCTGGTTTCGATGTCGAAATCAACGAGAGTACTGAAGGTCCTGCCGGCAAATTAACGCTGTGGCAACGCAAACTTCTTGATCTGACTACTCGCAACCGACTGCTGCATTTGCCAGACAGCGCGAAAGGCGTGCGTCTTCTCTGCCCGGATCCAGCAGCTCTTGAAGACCTTCTTTCCAGTGGCCAGCGCATCCGTGTGGTGTCAGTACCTGACCTGAACAGCAGTGGCCGTGATGTAGCCGTATACGAGCAGCAGAATAATGAAAGTCTGGTCGACGAAGTCGCCCGTCAAGCACTTGCTCGGGGTGAAGTGCTAGCCTGCCTGGAGAAGGCCAAGCTTGAAGCAACTTTGATTGAGCTGTTCCGAAAGGCGCGCAGCGATTTGGAGGAGGGCGGGGCTAACACCCTGTTTTTGGCCATTGGCTTTCTAAAATGGAAGAAAAGCGCAGAAGACCCGAAGACCTACTCCGCGCCACTGATATTGCTGCCGGTGAAGCTTGAGCGCAAAAGTGCATTGTCCGGAGTTACGCTGACCTTGCTCGACGAGGAGCCGCGTTTCAACCTGACTCTGCTCGAATTACTACGACATGATTTTGAGTTGGTGATACCCGGGCTCGATGGCGAATTACCAAGCGATGAAAGCGGCATCGACGTAACGGGCATCTGGAATATGGTGCGGCGAGCTGTACGCGATGTACTTGGATTTGAGGTGTGCACCGAACTAGTTTTGGGCACCTTCTCATTTGCCAAATATTTAATGTGGAAGGATCTGAACGCCAATGCGGCGCAGCTACTGCGAAGCCCTTTGGTTAAGCACTTGTTGGAACCTAGCGAAGCAGGCGAAGGCTTCTCTGGCTCAGACGAGTTTCCTAGGCCCGAGCGTCTGGACTCATCAGTAACGCCTGCTCAGCTTTTTGCCCCATTACCGGCTGACTCTTCGCAGTTATCAGCTGTGGTCGCATCTGCCAGCACTCATAGCTTCGTAATGGACGGGCCTCCAGGAACCGGTAAGTCGCAGACCATTGCCAACATGATTGCGCACAATCTCGCGCTGGGGCGTCGCGTGCTGTTCGTAGCAGAGAAACGGGCAGCCCTCGATGTGGTTTATCGTCGCTTGGCAGAGAAGGGGCTTGGCGAGTTTTGCCTGGAGCTGCATTCAAGCAAAGCGTCCAAAGTTGAAGTGCTCAAGCAGCTGGATCGCGCTTGGGATGTGAGCGACGCATTGAGCGCCGAGGATTGGGAACGTGAGGCCGCTCGGCTGCAAACGCTGCGGGCTCGACTTAACCAGTTGGTCGATGTCTTGCATCGACGATGGAGCAACGGTCTCTCTCTGCATCAGGCGATTGGTCGTGTCGTTCGTGATCACAGCCCTCAGACGCCGAAACTGGCTTGGCCACCAAGCAAGGAACACGATGCTGCCGAGTATGGCCAGTTGCTCGATCTCGCGCGTCGGCTTGGGCTTAACGGTGTTGCCGCGCGCGACTTGTCAGGTAAGTTCGGTGCTCTGGCGCAGACTCAATGGTCGAACGCCTGGCAGGGACAAATTGCTAGCGCCTCCCGTGAGTTGTCACATGCCCTTGACGCGCTAAACGCTGCTAGTGAGAGGCTTCTTGGTCTCACGCACTTGTCGTTGCCCGTGACTGAAGTTATTCAGGTACAGCAGCTTCACGATTTATCAAGTCTGGTCTTGGAATCCTATGGCCAGAACCTTTCATTCGCGTTTGCACCCGATGCTGTCACGCGGATTGAATCAGCCCGACGTGCTTGCCAGTTGATCGAGAGCTATCGGGAGCTTGAGGAAAGCCTGTCATTGGATTATGCCGATGAAGCTTGCCGTCGCATCCCCTTTGAGGCAATGCACAGCGAATGGCGAGAGGCTGAGGGCAAGTTTTGGTTTTTGGCTACTTTCGCGAAGAAAAAGGTAGCGAAGAAACTAGCCTCGATAGGTGGTGCAGCTGGCATTCCGGATGCGCTGGGTGACCTCGCGATTTTCGAGCACCTTCATTCGCAGCTAGTGGAGCTGGACACACTCGCAAGTGACATTCAGGCAATCCCTGGCTGGCAAGGTCTGACCAGCGACACCGCCCGTACACTGCGAGCTATTACACTCGCCGAAACTCTGCGCGGACTGATAAGTGGGTTGGCCGAGTCGCCCGACCACTTGGTTTCATTGCGCGGCGCAGTCGCGCGTCTGGTCATCGATGCGAATGAAATGTTGGCGCCGGGTGGTCAAATCAGCGCAGCGTTGTCGGCATTGCAGCTGGCTTTGTCCAGCTATGACCAAGCAGCTCGGCTATTCGCTGGATTGGCTGCAAGGGACGCAGACGTGCATCCAAGCGTTGCAGCCTTGCGGGCTACTTCACTTTCTATACAGCAGCAGGAAGAACAACTTAAAGCTTGGTGCGATTGGTGTCGGGTGCGGGAGCAGGCTGGTGAAGCCGGACTGGCGAGCCTCGCCCAAGCACTGGAAGCAGGAAGTCTGATTCCGTCTGCAAGTGAGGAAACTTTCGTCACAGCCTATGCCCATTGGTTTGCAACAAACGGCATCGACAGCGAGCCGCTTCTGAGGAATTTTGTTGCTGCCGAGCACATGAGTGACATCCGAGCTTTCGTTCGATTGGACGATGAATTGGCGAAACTGACGGTGCGTTACATTCGGGCGAAACTTTGTGGCCTGATCCCGTCAAAGAATGACATTCCTAAAAGCAGCGGCTTTGCCATTCTCAAGCATGAATTGCAGAAATCTCGCAGACACAAACCAGTCCGGCAGTTGGCGATTGAGATGGGAGATGCGCTAAATCGTCTAGCGCCCTGCATGCTCATGAGCCCGTTGTCGATTGCACAGTTCTTGCCTGCCGATCAGCCTCCATTCGACTTGGTTATCTTCGATGAGGCATCGCAAATCGCCCCATGGGATGCAATCGGTTCGATAGCCCGGGGTAAGCAAGTGGTCATCGCCGGTGACCCGCGTCAGATGCCACCTACAAACTTTTTCAGCCGTGGTCCGAATGCTGGTGACGACGACACAGCCGAGGACATGGAGAGCATCCTTGACGAGTGCTTGGGAGCAGGGGTGCCGAGCCACAGTTTGAGTTGGCACTACCGTAGTCGTCATGAAAGCCTGATTGCGTTCTCCAACCATCGCTACTACGACAGCAATCTGATCACCTTTCCTGCGGCAGAAACCCGTGCCAGTGCGGTCGAGTGGCGCAGGGTTGAAGGCGTGTATGCGAAAGGAAAAGGGCGCTATAACCAGGCTGAAGCTGAAGCGATTGTTAGCGAGACCGTCAAGCGTCTTACCGATCCCGCGTTCGTCGCGGCGGGTCATTCCATCGGGATCATCACGCTCAACTCTGATCAGCAAAAGCTGATCAACGATTTGTTGGACACTGCGCGTAAGCAATACCCACAAATCGAGCCTTTCTTTCAGGACACCCAAACCGAACCGGTTGTCGTCAAAAACCTGGAAACGGTCCAGGGAGATGAGCGGGATCTGATAATGCTCGGGATAGGGTATGGCCCAACCGAGCCAGGTGCGCAGGTTATGTCGATGAACTTCGGACCTCTCAACAAAGACGGCGGATGGCGCAGGTTAAACGTTGCCATCACACGGTCACGACGAGAAATGTTGGTATTCACATCGTTCGACCCGTCGATGATCGATCTGAACCGGACCAATGCTCGCGCAGTCCGGGATTTGAAGCACTTCATCGAGTTCGCCCAGCGCGGTCCAAGGGCACTTGCTGAGGCAATCCAGGGCTCGGTGGGCGGTTATGACTCACCGTTTGAAGAAGCTGTCGCGCAAGGGCTGCGTCGTCTTGGTTGGCAAGTAGTCCCGCAGATCGGCGTGTCGCGTTTCCGTATCGATCTGGGAATTGTTCACCCTGATCGTCCGGGCGACTACTTGGCTGGTGTCGAATGTGATGGCGCTACTTACCACAGTGCCGCAACTGCTCGGGATCGGGATAAAGTCAGAGGAGCGATTCTCAGTGGTTTGGGATGGAACCTGGTGCGACTTTGGTCCACAGAATGGTGGGTAGATAAGGAAGGGGCCTTGCAGAAGCTGCACATAGCTTTGAACGACCTTCTGGCTCAATCCCGAGTAGAGGCAGTTGGTAGTCAAGTGACCGAGGAACCATCGGCCGCTCCAATCGTTATCGATTTCTCAACCGACTCCGGCATTAGTGATGAGTTGCCAGAAGCGTCTATTAGCTCCGTGAGTAAATTGCCGGCGGAGATTGCTGACGTTCGCATAGCTCGCGCTCACAGCGATCCACCTATTTCTCTGGGGCAGAGGGGGGAATATCGCGTCGCTGATCTTTCTACACTTGCGCACATGATCCAAGCCGAGCAGTTCCACTTGCCTGCTTACAACCCGGTGCTCCGTCAGATCATTCAAGAGGTACTGCGCCAGGAAGCCCCAATTCTCGACGCACTCTTAGTCCAGCGTATCGCTCGCGCGCACGGCTTCCAACGATCAGGGCGGCTTATTCGAGACAGAGTGTTGGAGTTGGCCGAACAGCACCATCACGTTCAGCTGGCGGGATTTGAGGAAGTATTCGTCTGGCACGCCGAGGGCGATGTGATGGAATGGTCGACATACCGTGTTCCGGCATCTGCCGGTGACGCGCGTTCTATCGAGGAGATTGCGGCCGAGGAGTTGCGCATCGCAGCGAGCATTATCGATGCAGGGGACCGAGCCCTTGAGGTTGCCAGATTACTAGGCGTCAAACGTCTCACAGGCGCGGCGCGTGAACGCATAGCGCGAATCCTGAGTGCATAGGGTCTGATTGATTCATCGTGGTGACCATAAAATAACTGATGTGGTCACTGCGATACTAAGACTTTGGGGGGGCTTTGGCTCAGAGCGTCTAAGCGCTTTATTCAATTTGAGCATCGAGATCCAAATGGTCGATGCAGCGGTTTTGCTAAATCGCTCAGTGGGTGGTAACCGTCCGGGCAACACACCTTCCTGACACCGTCGCTTGAGGCGATGGTGTCCACCTAAATTTAAGTGGACACCATTTTTAGCCTTTTTAAGCGGACGCCTATGTCACAAGAACGCCGTTCCTATTCAAAGTCCTTCAAGGCCCAGGTCATCGCCGAATGCGCGCAGCCTGACACCTCGATCGCCAATGTCGCGTTGACCCACAACCTCAACGCCAACCTCGTCCATAGCAACGCACCGGCAGACTAGCGGCACATTGGCGCTGCTCGCAGATAAGCGTTTAGGCCGAGCTTGGCAGAATACGCTGGAGGATCCGGGGCGCGATTGGACCATTGAAGCCTTAGCAGAAGCGGCCACGATGTCACGAGCAACCTTCATGCGTGCATTCGCGAAGGTTGCCGGACATCTCCATGGGTGCTCTTAACCCAGATTCGGATGGAGCTGGCATTCAGTCTGCTAAGCCGATCACACCTCGGTCTAATCGACATCGCCGAGCAGGTTGGGTATCAGTCTCAAGCGGCGTTTAGCAAGAAATTTAAGGAAATCTACGGGGAGGCGCCGGGTCGAGTTCGTAAAGCGATTTAGCTCACGTGTCTCCATCATCAAACAGCGCGAGTTCAAACCGGCGACCGTTTGAAGCCTTCAACGAACCTCTTCGCTGCTAGCTTCACCATCGAATATCCGTCATCAGTAACCTCAGCCAAATCACCGATGTACAGGCCGCTTCCCAACGGCCGACATTTGCCAAGTTTATGCTTACCCACCCGGGAGCCTAAGAGCGATTATTCATGCGCCACGCCGGATCAGATAATTCGGCTATGAGAAAATCCGCGAGCACATCCACTTTGGCTGGCCGGGTGCGAGCAGTCGGCGTCACAAAATACAGGCCTCCTTCCTGCATGCTCCACTCTGGCAGTACCACTTGAAGTCTTCCGTCGCGAAGATACTCACTGGCTACGAATTCCGGAAGTTCAGCAATGGCAATTCCTGCAAGTACGGCAGGGATCAGGGCTTCCACGTTCGTGACACGAAGTGAGCCAGTGGCCGAAACGCTGACCTCATCTCCTGATTTATTGAGTAAACGCCAGACGTCACTCTGGGCTCGATAGGCGTATCCCAGGCAGTTTCGACCGACGAGTTCATGCGGGTGTTTTGGATGACCATGCTGTTTGAGGTATCCAGGAGACGCCACAAGATAGCGAGCTACTCGGCTAATTCGTCGTGCCACTAGCGACGAATCGGGAAGTATGGCGATCCGCATCGCAGCATCGAAGCCTTCCCCAATGAGGTCGACTGACGCGTCGGACAAGTGGAGATCGACTGACACTTCGGGATAAGCGAGAAGAAATGCCGGTAGGATTGGGGCCACCCAGCGGACGCCGTAAGTCATCGGTATTGCCAACCGTACGAGCCCTCTAGGTTGTGACGAAAGTTCGCGTGCGAACCCCTCTGTTTCTTCAGCCTCTCGGTACAGGCGACTAGCGCTTTCCGCTATGTTGCGTCCGAACTCTGTGAGTGCGAGCTGTCGGGAGGTCCGATTTAAAAGACGGGCACCAAGCCTTTCTTCCAAGCGTCCAACTCCTCGTGAAACCGTCGCGACGGAGACACCCATCACCCTCGCAGCCGCCGCAAAGGAACGCTCCTCAGCTACCTTTGCAAACATCGCTAATCCTTCAAAATCCGGCATCTTTGACATCGACAGTTCTGCAATGATGGTTTGCAATCAATTCTATTTCGAAAGGTAGGGTTCGTCGATATTCTTTGGTCATGCGCTTTCCGGCGCCAACCTGAGGAACGTCAAATGTCACGCAAACTTGAAGGTAAAATCGCCGTCGTCACCGGCGGAACCAGCGGCCTTGGATTGGCAACCGCTATTCGTTTCGCTAAGGAAGGTGCTCATGTTTACATCACCGGTCGGCGCAAAGCTGAGCTTGATGCTGCTGTTTTAGCTGTCGGCAATGCAACCGGCGTTCAGGCCGACTCTTCCAAGCTGGATCAATTGGACGCGTTGTACGAACAGGTGAAAGCACAACACGGTCGTGTTGACGTTTTGTTTGTGAACGCCGGCGGCGGTGAAATGAGCAATCTGAAAGATGTCACTGAAGAGCATTTCGACGACACCTTCGGCCGAAATACCAAAGGCGTTCTTTTTACGGTCCAAAAGGCGCTGCCACTGCTGTCCAAGGGAGCTTCCGTGATTCTCACTGGCTCTACTGCGGGTAGTGTTGGCACCCCAGATTTCAGTGTTTACGCCGCTTCGAAAGCAGCCGTAAGGTCCTTCGCCCGTAACTGGATCCTCGACTTGAAAGGTCAGGAAATTCGCGTGAATACTCTTAGCCCTGGTCCGATCAAGACGCCAGGCCTCGTAGAATTGGCAGGCCCAGACGCGGCACAGCAGCAAGGTCTGCTGGATCACTTTGCTTCATTGATTCCAATGGGCCGCGTTGGCGATCCAGATGAAGTCGCAAAGGTAGCAGTATTCCTGGCCTCTGATGATTCAAGCTTCGTGAACGGCAGTGAAGTATTTGTCGACGGCGGCATCGCCCAAATTTGATCCGGAACGTATTGGGAAAGTGTGAGCTTTCCCAGTACTGGTCAATCTATTAACAACAAGATTGATTTGAAATGGACACCAAATTGGGTCGCGGCAGCGGTTGAGCATTCAAATGAATAACGAAGACCAAACGCAGCAATGATAGATGTCGCCAAGCTTTATTTTATTAAAGGTGATGCTGGCGATCTGACAATATTGGACCTTTTTAGTGACGATGTTCAGCTGTATTTTCCCAAGTTTGGAACGCGTATTGGGAAAAATGAGATTGTTGCATTTATTCAGGGTTTGATGGGGGATCTCGGCGGCCTAAAGCACGAGGTAGAGCACTACAACTACATCGCACTGGGAAATACAGTGGTTGTAGAGGGAGCCGAGAGCGGAGTCATGAAAAACGGCTCGCAATGGCCAGTTGAAGGGCGATCCGAAGGTCGGTTTTGCAACGTATTTGAGTTTCAAAAAAAACGACTGACAATGGCTGCCGATCCTGCGCGTGTTATTGGCGCCCAATGGCTTAATCGGGCGGTGAGTGCTTACTTCAACTACCTCGCAGTGCCAGGAAACTTGAAGCTGTTGAGTGGTTTCAGGAAGCCATACGCCGACACCGGCGTCAGGATCTCGGGCAACGCAGCTAGCGAAATCGGCTGCAATGGTCTCGCTTCGGGTGGCTGACAGATCACTACATACCGAGCCCAAAGAGTGCGCACCCGTACCATCAGGATCGCTTCGCTTCACGCACTTGCGGCAGGAGCCGTATGCGGTAGGTCTGCACGTACCGATCTGTGCGGGTGGGGCAGGTGACTGCCATCCCTGCCGCGACCAAAAAAGGCTCATATGGTTACCATTGCAAGGCTAATCACCACCGGGGTGGCGCTTAGCTTTAGCAGTGATCGCAGTAGTGTTTTTAAGGCTGCTGGTGCATGTCGCTGAGATTATCTGTGTCCAGTGATCTAACCTCTGCTTCGACGCCAACACTATCTAATCCTTCAAAACGACCAGAGATTTACTGACGATGAACGGGCAAGCCAATTTCGAATTCGCACAGGACTTTTTGCAGAAACTGGGCAGTGGCGACGCTGAGGCATTAGCGCTCCTATTCGCTGAAAATGCGAATTGGGAAATTGCGGGTGACGTGGGAGCGCTACCTTGGCTCGGCAAGCAGCAGGGCAAAGAAGCAATTGTTAATTTCGTAAGGGACACTGCGACTCTGCTCACCAGCGAGAGCTTCACTGTTCAGGATATTTTGGCGAATGAACATCGCGCAATGATCCTGGGTGCGCTTGCATCACGGGTCAACGCCACGGGCAAACTCATTGAAACATCATTTGTGCTTGTGCTGGAAATCAGCAATGGGCTGATCAGTAGTTTCAAGATGCTCGAGGATACGTTTGCCGTGTCGCAAGCCGCTCGAGGCTGATCCGTCCTATCGAGCGCATTGTTCTCCGGCAAATGGAAATGTCGGAGAAACTAAATTCCACGCCGCACCCGTCCCGGCGCCTCACCATAAATCTCCTTGAATTTCTTGCTGAACGCGGCCTGCGATTGATACCCAACCTGGGCTGCAATATCGTTCAATCCCAAGTGCGAGTGACTCAGTAGGCTGAAGGCCAACTCCATTCGGACCTGCGTAAGCAACACCCACGGCGATACGCCAGCCACCTTAACAAAAGCCCGCATAAAGGTTGCACGAGACATACTCGCAGTCTCGGCCAGGCCCTCTATTGTCCATTCGTAAGCAGGGTCAGCCAACATCGCCTGCCAGGCGCGACGCAAACGTTTATCACTGAGTAATGCAAGCGTGCCGCTGTCTTGACCGTGACTTGCTAGGTGTGCGCGCAGAATCAAAGTGAACAACGCTTGAGACAACGCATCCAGCAAAAATCGAGCGCCCACCTGGTCGCCATCTGCTTCACCGCGCAACATCTCGACCAACGCCGCTAATGGACCATTGTCCGGTAAGGCTCCACTGGGAATCACCAGATACTCAGGTAGAGCTGCAAACAACATCGAAGCCCGATTGTAGTGAAAGCCACCGCACAGCATGTCCAGATCTGTGCTGACACTCCCAATGCGGTATGTCGGCAAAACCCCACCAGAGACGAGTTTTGGTGATGTTGGCTGAACAGTTTTCCCAAGACTATTCATGACATGTGGTGCGCCCCGAGGTAGCAGCAATATGTCACCGGCGCGCATGGGGAGGCGCTGGCCATCCGGAAACTCCACTCGGCACGCTCCCTCCAACACAATGTGATAGGGCGCTTTTCCCAAGACCTCCTGCTCGTGATCTCGAGCCCAATCCCCTTGAAACTGACAACGCAGATCCAGGCTGCCTCGAACGTTAGCCAAGCTGATGAGTTTATCGATTGAATTCATTTGAGAGCTTCGCAGAAAAAACTGAGCGGATTGAACAAACCCGAATCTCGCCACAGGGGAAAACTGAGCGTGTTGAAACAGTACACCAACCCGCTCAGGAGTTAATGCAATGTTCAGTAACTGGTCCGAATTGTTGCCCACCATCCAGAAAGCCTTCGGCGCACTGGGCAAGAGCAATCCCACAATGGTCAAGGCTTACATGGCCCTCGGTGAAGCCGCTGCCGAAAACAATGTACTGGATGTCAAGACACGCGAGCTGATCTCGATCGCCGTTGCCGTCACTACTCGCTGCGACGGGTGTATCGCTGCTCACACGAACGCTGCGGTCAAGGCTGGCGCGAGCCGCGAAGAGGTGGCTGCGACGCTGGCGACCGCTATCTCGATGAACGCGGGCGCTGCATACATCTATTCGTTGCGCACGCTTGAAGCGTATGACACGTTGAAAAACTAGTATCACATGCGTTCACTTGGAGCCTCGTCACTGCAAAGTGTCGAGGCTTTTTTACGCCATCAAAATGTCTAGGACACCTTGAGACGATCAAGCAACAACTTGAGCATGACGAACAAAAGCACCGTTCGCTAACACCGCAGACTACCTCCACATTCAATCTTCTGGAGAAGTCTCATGCTCACTTCATTTACTGCCTGGTTAAGATTAATCAGCAAACTGGATACCTTTGGCGCATCGCTCATGCGACTGGCAATCGGCGTTGTGTTCCTGTGGATCGGAGCGCTCAAATTCGTACCCTACGAGGCGGATAGCATCACACCGTTTGTCGCTAACAGCCCGTTCATGTCGTTCTTCTATGAACACCCGCAAGAGTACAAGGCTCACCTGACCCATGAAGGTGAACTGAACGTCGAGAAGCGCGCATGGCAGACAGCCAACAACACGTACGGGTTCTCGACCGGGCTGGGTGTTGTCGAACTCCTGATTGGTTTGTTGGTGCTGTCCAACCCTATCTCACGACGCACTGGGCTGCTCGGTGGTGCATTGGCCTTCGGCACGCCACTGGTGACCCTGAGCTTTCTGATCACCACGCCCGAAGCCTGGGTGGGTGCTCTCGGCGACGCTCAACATGGGTTTCCCTACCTGTCCGGTGGCGGTCGCCTGGTACTCAAAGACGTGTTGATGCTGGCGGGCGCTCTTCCGGTGATGGCGGACTCCGCTCGGCAATTACTCCGCGAACGTCGCGTTTTGATCGTCACTTGATACAAGGCCGGATAGTGCCGTCCTGTAGCCCACATCTTGGGGTAGGGCGGCCAAGTGAAAAATTGCTCGCATTAGCCAGCGACTAAAACCCAGAAATGACCAATAACGCCATCGACCGCTTGCGCGAAGGTGTCCAGGTTTATGGCTTCCATCTGTGATTCCGATTTCGTTATTGAGCACCACTCTTTCATCCGGTGAAATACCGCATTGTCATTGGTAGTCATTCCGCTCTATCGCCGATGTGTCGAGTATTTACGTGCGCGGAGACAGCGCTCTGACTTGAACCTCTCAGCAGAGCAGCTCTGCACGATGGAGTACCGGTGATGTCCCTATTCAAATACCTGACGCTGCTAGCATTGCCGTTGATGTTTGGCTTCGGCCATGCTCAAGCGGAAATGCCGAAAATGATGTATCGCCAAGTGATGGTCGATGGCGTGAATATCGCCTATCGAGAAATCGGCGACGTCAACGCCCCGGCAGTGCTGTTACTACATGGAGTACCCAGCTCATCACGCATGTATGACGGACTGATGCGGCAATTAGGCGACCGCTTTCACTTGATCGCACCGGACTACCCAGGATTTGGCAATAGCGATGCGCCTACACCGGATCAGTTTGTCTATACGTTTGATCACCTCGCAACGTTGATCGAACACTTCACCGATACCGTCGGGCTCAAGAAATACAGTCTGTTCATGCAGGATTACGGTGCTCCAGTCGGTATGCGGCTGGCGATGGCGAGACCGCAGGCGGTGACTTCCATGGTGTTCCAGAATGGCAACGTCTACGCCGACGGTCTGGGCAAGATGTGGGAGAGCCGTAAGGCCTACTGGGCCGACCGTAACGCGTATGAGGCCAAGTTCCAGGCGGCGCATCTGTCCGTTGACGTAACCCGGCAGCGCCACATCGGGAGTGATCCGGACGTCTCGGCGTATAACCCTGATCTATGGCAAGACGAAGTAGCGTTCCTCAATCGCCCTGGTGAAGGTGCGATTCAGATGGCGTTGATTTATGACTATCGCACGAACCTAGAAGCCTACCCGAGTTGGCAGCAATGGCTTCGTGAACATCACCTACCCACACTGGTGATCTGAGGCAAGCATGACCTAGCCTTCACTGTCGTAGGTGCTGAGGCATTCAATCGAGACTTGCCCGACGCACAGATAGCTATCCTCGACGGAGGACATTTTGTGATGGATACCCGACTGGATGAGGTCGCTGCCCTTACCCGCCAGTTCCTGATCAAGCAGTAACGAAAAACGCACGCCCTGGTGATACCAAGGCGTGCGCTAAATGCTGTCTATGCCTTAACGTTTGACCGACAAATCGGTCTGAGTCATGCGGCTGCGAATGGTGAACACACCATCGCCCGAGAGAATCGCGCTACGCGCAAAGAGGCGCCCGCTCTCCCAGTTCGATAGGCCCAGTTCCGGCTTGTTGAGGGCGTACTGGCCATCGACCCAACGGGTAATGCCGTTGCCGACAAAAGGCGCGTTGACCGCATTGTAGAAACGCTCATGGGCCGCTGCGTCTTCGCTGATCAATGACACAGTGAACTGAGGGCTGTAGCGGTTGAACAAGGCGATGGCGCAGTCCAGGTCGTCGACGATTTTCAGGCTCACTTCCGGGGTTTCTTCCCACTCCCATTCCCGGCCCAACTGATCTACAGGTAAGGATTCGGCCAGTGCTTCGGTGCGGTAGCCTTCGGCGCGATAGACCTCGACGGTTGCACTTTGCCAATCCGCGGGAAGGTACTGTTCGCTGCCCTCGACGACGTGCAACTTGCATCCCTGACCCCGTGCCTTGCCGGCCTGTTGCAGCGCGTCGAGAAACAGCGGCACCAGTTCAGCAGCGCGGTCGCGGTGGATCAGGCAGACATTGAGGGTGTTGCAGACTTTACGGTCGAGGGAGTTGCTCACCACACTGGCGAAGCGCGTGGCATCGGCCCCGGTATCGGCGATCAGCCAGGCACCGCCGGTGCCGTGCAGGCTGACGGCGGTGCCGGCCTGTTGTGCGATGCTGCCCAACTGACTGACGGCACGTCCCGAACCACGGGCCACGGCCAGCGACAGGCGCCGGTCAGCGAACATCGCCCAACCAGCGGCGTGATTGACACTTTCCACCAGCGACACCGCACCGGCCGGCAACCCGGCGTCGCTCAGTGCCGGATTCAACGCGTGAGTGACGATGGCTTGCGCCGTGCCCAAGGCATCGCTGCCAATGCGCAGCACTGCGGTATTACCCGTGCGCAACACCCCGGCGGCATCGGCGAAGACATTCGGCCGGCCTTCGAAGACGAAAGCGACGATGCCCAACGGCGAGACCACCTGCTCGACTTTCCAGCCGTCATGCTCGACGCAACTGACCACTTTGCCGCGCGTGGCCGACGCATCACGCCAGGCCCTGAGGCCGGCGATCATGTCACGGCGCATGCGCTCATCGGCCAGCAGTCGCGTGGTGGAACGCCCGCGGACCTTGGCTCGCTCGATATCGGCAAGGTTGGCCGCCGCGATCAACGCCCAGCATTGCGGCGTGTCCAGGCGTTGGGCAAACAGATCGAAGAACGCGCTGATCGCCTGATCCGAGACCGCCGACAGGGCGCTGAACGCCACTTCGGCACGCTCGATCGCCACGGCCGCCGCTTGCTGATCTGCCACCGGAATCAACAACAACTCGCCGCTGACCTGTTCCACCAGCAGGTGGTCTCCGGGCTGGAAGCGTGCCGCCAGTTCGGGGCTGACCACAGAGACACGATTACCCGCGAAAGGGATTGGCGTGCCAGCGACTAGACGTTCGAGCGCAAGAGACATGAAGCGGTTTCACCATGGTGTGGACGGCCGGGAAGGGGACCGATCGGGTTTATCCGTAGCTCGGCAGAGAGCTGATTTTTCCAAGGACACTGTTGGCTATGTGTCCAGAAGATTCTCCATTTTAACTTCATGCATCTCAAAGGACACCAGATGCATTTCAGTACATTGCGATGTCTTCGCTTAACCAACGGTGCACTTGAACCAAGGGATGTTTTGGAGAAGTGGAATTTTGACGCTATCAATGACCTCGCCTAAGACGCTGATGCCGCGCCTGATCAGTATGTTCCAAGCAGCGCCTCGCTGGATTATTTCACTCAGCACAATTAAGTCATGACATCCCTGCTTGTTCTCTAATTGCCAATAGATGGTGAGACTGAACCCAGAAGCAATTGACCCATTTCGGGTTAATGCAGTGTCCATCCAGGGAGTCCCCACATGATTGATGTCGCTCATTCCTACGACGGTAACCCTTGGTTAGATACTCCAGCCATGGCTGTTACCGAATACGAAGGCGGCTTTTTGCTGCCCCAATTGATGGGAGCGCTGGCTAGCGAATCTAGAGCGGCTCATGTCACGCACAGATCCAGCACGCATCAGAACAAGGTGTCGGTCCTGAAACTATGCGCCCCGATTTTGCGTGCATTGAAGCTTCGTTTTTCTCCCCTATAACGACATTCGGCGCCCATGTGTTGTGCGACCTTGCAGAGAATTGAGATGACCTACGACTTTGATTTATTTGTGATTGGTGCAGGTTCCGGCGGTGTCCGTGCAGCGCGTTTTGCCGCAGGGTTCGGCGCGAAAGTGGCGGTTGCCGAGAGTCGCTACCTCGGTGGTACATGCGTTAATGTCGGTTGCGTACCGAAGAAACTGCTGGTCTACGGATCGCATTTTGCCGACGACTTCGAACAGGCCGAGGGCTTTGGCTGGACGGCCGGCAAGGCTCAATTCGACTGGGAAAAATTGATCTCCAACAAGAACCGTGAGATCGAACGACTCAATGGTATTTATCGCAAACTGCTGATCAACAGCGGCGTAACGTTACTCGAAGGTCATGCACGACTGACCGACGCGCATCATGTGGAAATCAATGGACAGCGTTTCAGCGCCGAACGCATTTTGATTGCAACAGGCGGCTGGCCACAAATTCCGGATATTCCAGGTCGCGAGCATGCCATCACATCGAATGAAGCATTCTTTCTGGAGCAACTGCCCAAGCGAGTACTGGTGGTGGGCGGCGGTTACATCGCCGTCGAATTCGCCGGCATCTTCAATGGCCTGGGTGCCGACACCAGCCTGCTGTATCGCGGTGATCTGTTCCTGCGCGGATTCGATAAATCGGTTCGTACGCACCTTGTGCAAGAGCTGACCAAACGCGGTCTGCAATTGCAGTTCAACACCGATATCGTGCAGATCGACAAACAGGCGGACGGCAGTCTACTGGCGACGCTCAACGACGGTCGTCAACTGGAGACCGACAGCATTTTCTACGCCACTGGCCGCCGGCCAATGCTCGACAATCTGGGCCTGGAAAATACCCGCGTCGAACTCAATGACAAGGGTTACATCGACGTCAACGACAACTTCGAAACCCGCGAGCCATCGATTCTGGCGTTGGGTGATGTGATCGGCCGAGTGCAACTGACCCCTGTCGCCACGGCGGAAGGCATGGCGGTCGCTCGTCGATTGTTCAAACCTGAAGAATATCGTCCAGTAGATTACCGCCACATTCCCACTGCTGTGTTCAGCCAGCCCAACATCGGAACCGTTGGGCTGACTGAGGAACAGGCGCTGGAGGATGGCCACAATGTGACCGTTTTCGAAAGCCGATTCAAGCCGATGAAACTGACCCTCACGGATTCGTCTGAGCAGACGTTGATGAAGCTGGTGGTGGATGCTGTTACTGATCGGGTCTTGGGCGCGCACATGGTGGGTCCCGACGCCGGAGACATCATCCAAGGGCTGGCCATCGCGTTGAAAGCGGGTGCGACCAAGCGCCTGTTCGATGAAACCATCGGTGTGCACCCGACCTCGGCAGAAGAATTTGTGACCCTGCGTACACCTGTCTCTGGCAGATGACAGCAGACGGCCAATCCAAATACTTTTTTCAAGAGCGTTGTTATGAAAGTCCAATTACCTCGTTACGAAGGCTGGTCGCTGTTCGGTCTGCTGTGTTTGCTGATATTGGTGATGACGGCGTTGATACTGGTGCTGAATCCAGATTTAGTTGAAGGTCTACGTAGCGCAATCCGCGCCACCGCGCGCACCTCGTTTGCTCTGTTTCTTGTGGCTTTTACCGCCTCTGCATTCGCTGTTTTGGTGCCGTCCCCGTTTTCCAAAGCGCTCGTGCGCGAGCGTCGTTTCATTGGTCTGGCATTCGCGTTCTCTCACCTGCTGCATGCGGTATTGATCTACAAGTACGGCCAGCTGAACACCGAGTTCTGGCCCGGTCGAAGCACTATCACCAACATCCCTGGCACCCTTGGCTATTTGTTTATCCTGTGGATGACAATTACGTCCTTCAAGACCACCACCCGTCTGATTGGTCGCAAGACCTGGAAGGCCTTGCACCTCACCGGCATGTGGGTGCTAGCAGCAGTTTTTGCTTACTCCAACTTCAAACGCATCCCCCTGAGCGCTTGGTATGTATTGCCGTTTAGCATCATGTTTTCGGCAATTGCCATTCGGGTTTTGGGTAAGCTCGTACAGAAGAACAAACGGAATCAGCCTCGCGCTTTTGCTTGAAATTCGATTTGGTTTGAGCGGAGCAGGGGAGAGCGTATGTCGATAAATAGGGCCGTGAACACTCCGTTCACTCGTCATTGGATTGGTCTACATTGAATGGGCTTGCCTAGGTGTACGTCACCACCAACATCGGTTACAGCACCGTCAAATTGACGTTGACCTCCCTCGCGGCTTTCATGCCGCCGTTGCTCCCGTATACCGACAAGCTCGTTTGATGTGTTACAGACTCGGTTCCTCTGGCATCGCAACACTGCTTACAAGCCAGGGGCTCGATAACGTCCATCTATGTTGGAGCAAGCGTCATGAGCCTTACTCTCTACGGTTTTGACGGCAGTCCATACGTTCGTACGGTGAAAATGCTGCTGAAGGAAAAAGGAGCGGAATTCAATCAGTTACAGGTTAACGTGATGAAAGGTGAACCGCATCATCCGGAACACCTCGCACGGAATGCGTTCGGGAAAGTGCCGGTCATCGATCACGACGATTTCAGGGTGATCGAAACAAGCGCGATCATGAGCTATCTGGATGAGGTCCTGCCTGGGACTTCATTGACGCCCAAAACTGCTCGGGACCGCGCCAGGAGCCACATGGCCCAGGCGATCTATGATTCCTATGGTTATGGTTCGATGGCCTCCGTCTTCGGTTATTACCTGTTCCCCGACTTCATTGGCGGGCAGAACGACGCCTCTCGCCTTCAAGGCATCGAGAAATCGAAACTGGTGCTCAGCGAGTTGATGAAGATCAAAGGCAACGATCCGTTTGTGGGTGGGCCCGCATTGAGCATCGGCGACCTGTACCTGGCACCGGCATGTGCTTACTTATCGATGACGCCGGACGCAGATGAAATATTTGCCACCAAAGGCTTCGCAGACTGGTGGGCACGAATTCAGGAACTGCCCAGCTTCAAGGCCACACCACCGCAATAGTTTGTAGGCTGATCTAAGAAACTTTGCCCTGCGCAACGACGGAACGTCACCCTTCGATAAGCTTGGATCTGACATTCAAAATCCCTCTTTGACGTTTTTACACATCCTCGATTGAGGTTGTGTAAAAACGTTTTTCTGCGACTGGAGTCCAGTTTGTTTTTCGTGTCGCACATCAATCCGCCGGAATAACCTTCGGCAGTCTACTCAGTCCAACCATACCCATTTTGGTGCGTGGACCCAGTTTGGTGCTTTGCATTTCATAACACCGTTTAACATCTCTTTACTCGTTGCCACGTCTTCGGACGCTCATAGTTTTCCCTTCTCCCGCTAATAACATGATCAGGTGTCACTGATCTCGTTGCCAGCCCACGGAGTTGAAAAATGACAGACCAATCTCCGCTTTCCCATGACGAGGCGACGCGCCGTAGCCTAGTGCTAATCGGCCTAGGCGCAGCCATTACCACCGTGTTGCCAACGTCCGCTCAAGCACAAACGGCTGAACCGGCAAAATCGCACAACGTCACATCCAACACGATCACCACCCGCGACGGTGTGATTCTTTACTACAAGGATTGGGGCCCAAAAACTGGGCCGGTAGTAACCCTCAGTCACGGCTGGCCTCTCGATTCCGATAGTTGGGATGGTCAAGCGTTTTTTCTGGCAAATCAGGGATTCCGGGTGATTGCTCATGATCGCCGGGGACATGGTCGCTCCAGCCAACCTTGGGACGGAAATGACATGGATCACTATGCCGATGACTTGGCCACGGTGATCAATACCCTGGATCTGAAAAACGCCACAATTATGGGTTTCTCCACTGGCGGCGGCGAAGTGGCTCGTTATGTGGGCAGGCACGGCACATCGCGAGTGGCGAAAATTTGTCTGATATCTGCCGTACCCCCGCTGATGTTGAAAACTGCTGCGAATCCAGGCGGTTTACCTATTGATGTATTCGACGGCATTCGTGCAGGGATGATCGCCGACCGCTCGCAGTTGTTCAGGGACATTCCAGCGGGCCCATTCTATGGTTTCAACCGCCCAGGGGCCAAAACCTCCCAGGGGATGATCGATTCCTGGTGGCGTCAGGGAATGGTGGGCGGGTTTAAAAACACCTTCGATTCCATAAAGGCTTTTTCGGAAACTGACTTCACCCAAGATCTAAAAAAATTCGATAAACCGACCCTGATCGTCCATGGCGACGATGACCAGATCGTGCCGATCGATGCCGCCGGCCGAGCCTCGAAAAAGCTTGTTCCTAATGCAACCCTGATGGTCTATCCAGGGGCGCCCCACGGATTGACGGAAACCCATAGAGAACAACTCAACAAGGATCTATTGGCATTTCTACGCAGTTAAAGGTCATAACTGACTGGAGAGAAATCATGTCTGAGAAATTCTATCCCATCGGTAGGCGCTCATTTGTAATGGGTGCTGTTGCAACCGTGGCAGCAGGCGCAATGCCTGCATTCGGCGCCGAAAAAGCTGCACCCGCAGGACTTGAGAAATACGCCGCTCCGAAAAATCCAGCGCTGCCGAAATCGACTATGAAGCTGGATCTTTCCCGGGCAGCTCTTGTGGTGATCGATCCGCAGATCGATTTCATGAGTTCCAAGGGCCTTGCGTGGCCAATGACGGGGGAATCAGTGACGGAACAGAATCTCGTCCCGAACCTATTGAGCTTGTTCAAGGCCGCCAAAGCGGCAGGTATCACCGTGGCGATTTCACCGCACTACTACTGGGCCACTGATCACAACTGGAAAATCCAGGCTCCCGTGGAAGTCATGCAGCACTCAATGAAACTGTTTGATCGCAAGAGTGCCATCGATCTGGAGGGGTTTGCCAACTCGGGAAGCGACTTCATGCCGGAGTTCAAGCCCTATATTGAGGACGGTAAAACCTTCGTTTGCTCACCTCACAAGCTCTACGGCCCACAGGTCAACGACTTGACTCTCCAGTTGCGTAAGCAGCTCGTTGACCAGGTCATTCTGACGGGGATGCTGGCCAATCTCTGTGTTGAATCACACATGCGCGAGCTGCTCGAACAGGGGTTCGAAGTGGCGGTGGTGCGTGATGCAGTGGCGGGACCGAAACTTCCTGAAGGTGATGGTTATCTGGCAGCGATAATCAACTACCGGTTCATGGCGAACGCCGTATGGACTACCGAAGAAGTACTCGGAATGTTGGGTGGCAAGGTTTGATTGAGCCGCATGTCACGGGGCTGAGTCCGGCCTCGTGGCAGGATGTCCTCTTGGGGTGAGTTTCAATGCGCTTTGCTTGTTCAATGAGTTCAGCAATTGTTTTGCAGCACGCAGATCAGCTGAATCAAAGCCCTCGGAAAAACGGCTGTAGACGCTCTGAAGTCGCTGGCCTGCCTCGGCGTCCCGGCCTTGCAAAAGATGCAGACGGGTAAGAGAGATAGCGGTGCGCAGTTCCCAAGCCAAGGCCGATAGGTGTTCGGCGCAGACCAGTGAGCGATTCAAGTATTGCTCGGCCAAGGCCAGGTCTGGGTTCGGTCGATACGCATACAAGTCTGCGGTCACCCGCAAAATTTCTGGGGTATCAAATGTTTCTCCGACGTTCTCGACCATTTCCAGTGCGCCGCTGGCGATCTCGATCGCATTGTCATATCGGCCTTTGGCCGCAACACCCTTTGCAAGGCATCTCACAAACATGGTAGTGAGCACCTGATGGTTCTCAATGCTCAGCACGTTTAAGCAGTCATGTAAGAGGTGTATGCCTGCATCCACTCTATCTTGGCCGATCAGCAGAATGCCTTTTAAACCTATACCCGCGGCATGATCGTGCCCGAAGGCATTCTCTTCGGCCGTTGAGATCAGTTTATCAATTGTCTGTGCGGCATTGTTCCAATCACCCATCCATAAAAAAACCGTTGCCACATAAATGAGCGAAAGGCAGATGGTCGCGGGATGGCGCAAGTCGTAGGCATCACCCAAAGCTTGCCGTCCAATTCGGGCAGCTTGATCCGGGTATCCGCGTAGCCATAAAACTCTAGCCAAAGATGCCAGTGCTCGAATGCGATAGTTATAACCGAAGGAGAACTCGTCCTCGTTCACGAGCGGCGGCTTTAGGTCTGAATTGGCTTTGCATGTTCGGAATGAGAACCCTGGCACACCGGCAAGATTGCCACTGTCTTCCAGCGTCCACTGCATCATGGCGATAATTTTAGGTTCAGTAATTCGCGTACTGAGATTTAGATTCTGCCACTGGATATCATGAGGGCTCCGTATCCCCTCAGATCTAGGCAAAACAAAATGCTGCGATTGACGAAGTAGGATGTCGTCTATATTTGCGACGGATTCAATTCCCTTGTGATGGTTGGCCGGCAAGGTATGTGGGGTGCCTGACGTCATCATCGGAGGGATTGAACATGGCCAATGCTGCACTATGAGCGGTGGCACTCCTCTGGCTACTTCGACTCTTGCTGCCAGGGCCCGCTCACTCCACCGCCGACACTCATCGAGCATCGATAAACCGAGGAATAGTGGTGCGGCTGCCGCGGCGAGACGGATACCGAGCAGTAGGTTGCGATGATTGGAAAACGCCCATTCCAATGCTGAGCAAATGTTCCCCAAGTGCTCAATGTACAGTTGAATTCGCTCGAATTCAGGAAGCGTTTCCCCTGGCACGTTCAGTCGTTCCAGCATTGATAACAAGTAAATGGCATGACGTTCGATCGTCAAATCCACTTCACCACTGGTACGTAGCTTTTCCAGTGCATATGCCCGCATTGTATGTGGCAGCTTGTAACGCATCGACTGACCAGCACGCTCAACCAGAATCAAAGATTTCGTGACCAGGCGTCCAATCGCGTCGATAACCAATGACTCATCGACTTCCGATTTGACGATTGCAATGACCATTTCCAGGGAAAAAACACCGCTAAGAACCGACAACCGTCGTAGCACCATAGCTTCGGTTTCAGATAGCAGGTCACAACTCCAATCGAACATAGCCATTAGCGTTTGATGGCGTGGCAGAGCTGTCCGCCTGCCGTCCCAAAACAGGCTGACACGATTTCTCAGTAACTCGGCAATGCCCTGGATCCCATAGGCCTCGACTTGGCCAGCTGCCAGTTCTATCGCTAAAGGCATGCCATCGAGTTTGCGACAAATATGCGCAACCATCGGCGCGTCGTTGTCGCTCAGGATGAACGCGTTATCGTTGTTTTGAACTCGCTCGACGAGTAATTGCACCGCCGAAAATGTTAACGCGTCATTTGCCGTCAACCCGCACATCTCTGGCGGACAGGCCAAAGGACACAGCCGATGGACATGCTCACCTTCAGCTCGCAATGGCTCGCGACTGGTCACCAGAATGTGTACGTGTTCGGTTTCTCCATACAGCTTTTCTGCAAGGCAAGTGGCGGCAACGATGACGTGGTCACAGCTATCAAGCACCAGCAACAATCGCTGTTCTCGCAAAAAAGACATTAGCTCCTGAAGGGGGTCCATCCCCCGACACCGGATGCCTAAGGCGGACGCCAGAATACCTGGCAACAAAGCAGGATCGGTAATGGAACTCACATCCTGGAAGAGAACCAGGCCTCCAAAATGCGTTGTCAAATGATGAGTCAATGCCCGCGCAAGAGTCGTTTTGCCCATACCGCCAGGGCCGCAGATCGTCACGAAACGGTGGAGTTTGATCAACTGTGCGATGGCAGGCAGCGTTTCGTCGCGGCCTGCCATTCTTATCAAGCGGGGGGGCAGCTCTCCGATTGAGCACCCGGGTGAAGTCCCCTTACTATCAGAGTTTGAATCGCGGGAGATGGCGGCTACAAAGCTGTAGCCGCGACCTGGAATATTGGCGATATAGCTCACGTCGTTTTCGGCGCACGACAAGGCTTTTCGTAACGCTGAGATATGCACACGTAGGCAGCTCTCATCGACAATCACTTCCTGCCAGACCATTCTGATCAGATCGCGGTTGCTGACCACCTCACCCGCATGTTCGAGCAGTGCAATCAGGACGTCGAGAGCGCGGCTTCCGAGTTCAATCGGTTTCCCGTTTTTTAATAACAGTCGTTGAGTAGGGAGCAGATGAAATTGGCCGAAGGTGATCGACTGGGGACATTGCGTGTCCGAAGAGTCGGTTGCTGACCCGTTCATGATTCGCAAGCTCGTGCGACCTGGCACGGTGGTTTTCGGTAAAGTGACCGCATAAGCGAGTCGATTGCTGATGCCGTATTCATGGCCGTCACTGACTATAGATGAACTTACCTAGGCAGCTCACTCTGTAGCGTCCGTGACTCCAGTTCTAAGCCTGCCGGTTTGTTATCTCCCTATACAAAATTTTGCTCATCTTGCAGTTTAGGCGCCATGCGGATGTTGGGTAATGAAATTTGTAACCGCAGCCCGATCCGGGCGGTGTGCGCTAATTACAGGGTAAAACTGCCGGGAAGGTTACAACCATGCTGGGTGTCAAAGGCCCAACGCTAGGACCGAATATGCAGTCTGAATTTCAATGTCATTGCATCAGATTTTCTGAGTACTCGTCCTGGATGCGACGTTCATGAGTGAACATCGTTTCAGATCAGACTGCACATTGTAGCGTTGTGGTTTCTCAGCCCGTGCTGCAACCACCTCCTTCGACCAAGTACGTTGCGATATGCCGCTCACCTTTGGAGTCTTCATACACCATCTCGGCTTGCACAACCCCGCAGGCCTGGCTGGTGTCGGAGTTGCTGATGGTTTTTGCTACATCGAATGGAACGCCGGTACGCCCAGTCTGTACGTCATTAGCGGCAAACGCGCTGCCAGCAGCTACGGTCAGGAACAAAGCAAAAAAAGTGTTCATGGTTTTCATGGTCTTTTCTCTAGAGTTTGTGGGTGATGGCCCGCACAGCGGGCCGGTATCCGCTTAGAAAGGGCGCAGCGGTAAGAATTTACCGTCGAGAGTGATCACTGCACGGTGACCGCCCTCTGGATCTTCGACTTTCTTCATGTTCAGCTTGAAGTTGATCGCGCTGATGATGCCGTCGCCGAACTGCTCGTGAACCAGGGCTTTCAAGGTGGTGCCGTAGATCTGGATCATTTCGTAGAAGCGGTAGATGGTCGGATCCGTTGGAACACCCGACAGGCTGCCGCGCAGTGGGATGATTTGCAGACCGGCGACCGAGTCGGCGTCCAGGTCCAGTTTTTCGCCGATCACTTTGGCAGCGGCTTCAGGCAGTGGATGCTGACCGAGCAGGGCGGCAGTGACATAAGCCAGACCGAGGCCGGTGCCTTGAGCCACGTCTTCGAAGGACAAGTTTTTGCGCGCCTTGGCGTCGAGGATTTTCGCGGTCAGCTCGAGGCTGGTGTCGTTGTAAGCGTGGGACTGTTGCATGGTGTTTCTCCTATCGGGTTTGCTTGTTGGCTGTTTGCCAGGTTGGTGTTGCTTGGGTGTGAAGCAATGTTCTGTTGGTTGCTCGATAGCGTCCAAGACCGATATACAATGCAACGCATAAGCGGGGCCTATAGAGGGAAAATCCCATGCTGCTACGACACTTGCGCTATTTGTTGGCTGTCGCCGATAACTCCGGCTTCACCCGCGCCGCCGAGGCGCTGCATGTTTCCCAGCCGACCTTGTCGCAACAGATCCGGCAACTGGAAGAAACCCTGGGTGTCGTGCTGTTCGACCGGACCTCGCGCACGGTAAAACCTACCGATGCGGGGCAGGCCTACATCGAATGTGCGCGTCGCGTATTGGTTGAGTTGGAAGCTGGCAAGCGCGCATTGCACGATGTGAAGGATCTGTCCCGCGGCACCCTGCGCCTGGCCATGACACCGACGTTCATGGCTTACCTGATAGGACCGTTGATGCGCGACTATATGGCTCTCTATCCAAATATCCATCTGGAGATCTTTGAACTCTCCATGGCCGATATCGAAACCGGCCTGGCGGATGACTCACTGGATATCGCCATTGCGTTTGATGAGGTGAGAAACCCGGACATCGAAACGATCCCAGCTTTTATTGAAACCCTGGGGCTGGTGGTGGGGCGGGATCATCCGTTATACGACTGTAAGAAACCGTTGACCGCCGAGCAGGTCGCTCAACTGGACTTTGCGTTGCTGACTCCCGACTTCGCCACCCGCATCTGTATTGACGAGTACTTCGCCAAGACGCAGATCACACCCAAGGTGGTGATCGAGGTCAATTCGGTCAACACTTTGCTGGAAGTCATACGGCACACGGCGGTCGCCACTATTCTTCCGGAGCCCATCGCTACCCAGGACCGAGCCCTGCGCAGGATCGCGCTGCTGGACAACGGGCCACGGCGCGGAGCCGCCCTGTTACGGCGTAAAAACAACTATCACAGCGCGGCGTCAGTGGCCTTTATGGACTTGATGCTGGGAGTGTCGGTGGGTCAGTAGGCTCGGCAAAATGATCATTACACGTAATGAAATGCTGGATTGTAATTGCTGGTCATTCCGCTGTTTACGAGAGGAGGGGAAGATAACTCCATCGACGCGATCACCGGGTCGAACTCAAACAACAATCGGAGCACGTCATGTCCCAGCAAGCGATCAAACTTTATCGTCACCCTTTGTCTGGCCACTCTCATCGGGTCGAACTGATGCTGTCCCTGATGGGACTGCCAACCGAACTGGTATTCGTGGATCTGATGAAGGGCGCGCACAAAGCGCCTGACTTCCTGGCTCTCAACCGCTTTGGCCAAGTGCCGGTGATCGATGACAACGGCACCGTCCTGGCAGACTCCAACGCCATCGTGGTTTATCTCGCCGCCAAATATGGCAAGGGCCAATGGCTGCCGACCGATCCGGTAGAGCAAGCCAAGGTTCAACGCTGGTTGTCGGTGGCCGCCGGTCAAATCAATTCGGGCCCTGCCACCGCGCGATTGATCACCGTGTTTGGTGCCGGTTATGACGCCGAAGAAACGATCAAACGTTCTCATGCCCTGCTCAAGGTCATGGAGGAGGAGCTGGGTCAGAGCAAATTCCTGGCCGGCGACAAGCCGACCGTCGCCGATGTTGCCGCCTACACTTACGTGTCCCACGCACCGGAAGGTAACGTGGCGCTGACTGACTACCCGAATGTCCGTGCCTGGTTGAACAGCATCGAAGGGTTGCCGAACTTCGTTGGCATGCAACGTACTGCTGTAGGCTTGCAAGAGGCTTGACTCGATTCTGAAGGAGCTTGCCGGGAGAATAATTCCGGCCAGCTCCTTTTCCTTGTTTCGCAGTTCTCCCAGGACGCTTTACGTACATGCAGCCAGCCCGACGGCGCGTGCGAAAGTCGCTGTAGCCGACGATACTGACAATCAGGTCTTCCCGCGCAAGCGGCCAGATACCTCGCTGTCCTCTCATCAAGACAGGGGCGCCTATGGATCGTTTTCAAGAAATGCAGATATTCATGGCAGTAGCCGAGGAAGAAGGCTTTGCCGCCGCCGCCCGCCTGTTGAATATCTCTCCCCCCAGCGTGACCCGTGCCATCGCCGCGATGGAAGAGCGAATCGGCACACAGCTCCTTTCTCGAACCACTCGCAGCCTGCATCTCACCGAAGCGGGTCAACGCTATCTCGAGGATTGTCGGCGTATCCTCAGTGATATCGACGAGGCGGAGGAAGCGGCTGCTGGTAGTTACTCGATACCGTGCGGGCATTTGACCGTGACTGCGTCGGTGCTGTTTGGCGAGTTGTACATCGCGCCGCTGCTGGCCGACTACGTAGATCAATATCCCTCGGTGTATCTCAATGCCTTGCTGGTTGACCGCGTGGTGAACATGGCCGACGAGGGTATCGATGTGGCCATCCGCATTGGTCATTTGCACGAGACCAATCAGCACGCCATAAAAGTCGGCGAAGTACGCCAGGTAATCTGCGGTACCCCCGATTATTTCGAACGCTACGGCAGGCCGCTTCATCCCGGTGAACTCAATACCGCCAACATCGTCATGTCTTCGGCCAGCCATTTGCTGAGCGACTGGCAATTCGTCAACGACGGCAACGCACTGAGCTTTCGATTCGAACCGCGATTGGTGGTCACCGCCAATCAGGCCGCGATCAATATCGCCAGTCTGGGCTGGGGCGTCACGCGGGTGTTGTCCTATCAGGTGGCCAACCAGGTGGCGGCTGGCGAACTGGAATTGGTGCTGGAGGACTTCGAGCCGCCTGCGCTGCCCATTCAAGTGGTCTACCTCAAGAGCACCCGCATACCGGCAAAGGTTCGTACCTTCGTGGATTTTCTCGCGGATCGACTCGGCAAGGATTCGGCGCTCAAGGCTGTGGTGAAGGGTTCCAATTGATGGATCGCTACCATGAAATGCTGATGTTCGAAGCGTTATCGGAGCGCCCCAGTCTGGCTGCTGCGGCCCGTCGTCTGGATGTGTCCGGGCCTACGGTCGTTCGCGCCATTGCACGGCTGGAGGAACGTCTTGGCGTGCGTCTGTTACTTCGAAGCACCCGCGGGGTGTCGCTGACCGAGGCCGGCGCCGGCTTCATGGCCGATTGTTCACGCATTCTCAGGGCCATCGAAGACGCAGAGGCATCGGCCAAGGGCTTGCACGTTCAGGCCCAAGGCAATCTCACGGTGCTGATGCCTTTGCTGTTCAGCCGTTATGTCATGACCTCGATTCTGACGGACTACATGAGTCTGTATCCTGAGGTAAAAGTCTTTGCGCAATACCATGATCGTTTTCCGAACATGAATGAAGAGGGCATCGATGTGGCGGTGCTGGTCGGCAATCTACCAAGTTCGTCATTGATCGCACGACAGGTGGGCTATGTACGCTTGATGGTATGCAGCAGCCCTGCTTATCTGGCTACTCACGGTGAGCCCGGCGTACCTGAGGATCTGCAAAATCATCGACTGGTCGCCACCCATGCTTATCGAGACAGGGTCCAGTGGGACTTCCAACACGACGGTGAGGTGAATCACTTAAAAGCCCGGACACGGATCAGTTGCGCGACGGTACAGGCGGCCATCGATGCAGCCGCTTATGGCGCGGGCATTACCCGTTGTCTGAGCTATCCGTTGTACGAGTATTTGAACACTGGGCGATTGCGGCGTGTGTTGCAGCCCTATGAGTTACCGGCGCTGCCGGTGCACGTGGTGTACCGCGAAGGGCGCAAGGCCTCGATGCGGGTGCGCAGTTTTGTTGACCACATCGTCGACGGCCTGCGCGAGCATCCGGCCATGCAGCCGGATGTTTTTTGAACGCTTGCAGCGCACGCAACAGCGGAGGTCACTGCTAGTCATTACTTAGCAGTGGCAGCTGTTTCAATCAGGCTGGCAACGACTTTCGGATTGGACACCATCACCACATGGGACGCGCCTTTGACTACGACAGTCTTCTTGGCGTGTGCCCGCTCAGCCATGAACACCTGGGCTTGCGCAGGGATGTTCTTGTCCTTGTCGCCATAGACGAAATACGACGGAACGGTTTTCCAGGCGGGTTCGCTCGAGGCTTCATTCAGCGCAGCTACGGTCACGGGACGTTGGGTCGCTGCCATCAATTTTGCGTCAGCATTCGGCACATCGGCGGCGAACTGATCGTGGAACTTGTCCTGCTGGATGAACAGATCCTTTCCACCATCAGCCAATTCAACCGGTGGAGCCAGGGTTGGCCCCAAGGTATTACCCGGGAAACGACCCGCCAGGTCGGCGGTGGATTCACCGGCTTCAGGCGCGATAGCCGCGACGTAAACCAGCGCCTTGACGTTGGCATTGCCGTAGGCGGCTTCGCTGATCACCGGGCCACCGTAGGAGTGACCAACCAGTACCACTGGGGTTTTGATGCTTTTCAGTACATCAGCCACCGATTGCGCATCGCCTTTGAGGCTGCGCAGCGGGTTGGAAGCCGCGATCACCGGGTAGCCGTCTTTTTCCAGAATCTTGACCACGCCGTTCCAGCTGCTGGAGTCGGCGAAGGCGCCGTGCACCAGCACAACCGTTGGTTTAACGGGGGCCGCCAGCGCAGCAGTGGCGCTGACCATGGCTGTGGCAAGGCCCAGTCCTGCGAATAACTTGTTCATCGGGTGTTCCTGTACGGGGTGGGAGGAGTGAAGCGACAGGGCCATTTGAACCGGATGCTGTGTCTCGTATGTGTCTGACTTGCCCGCCCGGCGCATGGAAATATGTCTGGAATCGCCTGAGCTACAAACGGATACAAATGCCGTTCGGGCATTTCAGTGAGCGAAATAGTGGATTGTATTTTGTGGTCGTTCTCTACATCGCGGTTAAGGCAGAGCATAAGCACACACACTCTTCCATGCTGTACAGCAGAGGCTCATGACCGATGAAACGCGTGCTTATGTTACTGGCCAACGGCGTAGAGCCCCTGGAAATGGCCGCTTTTACCGATGTGCTTGGCTGGGCCAACCTGCTGGGTGATCACCCTGTGGAACTGGTCAACGCCGGCCTTCGCAAAAAGATCGTGACCACCTTCGGTCTCACGCTCAATCCGAGTTTTTTATTGAGCGATCTGGACTTGAGCAGCTTCGATGCCTTGGCACTGCCGGGTGGTTTTGAACCGTCGGGTTTTTACGAGGAAGCCTTGAGCGAACCCTTCCTGGCGACCATCCGGCATTTCGTCGAAGCCGGTAAACCCGTTGCCAGCGTTTGCGTGTCTTCCGTGTGCCTGGGCGTGGCCGGCGTGCTGCGTGACAGGAACGCCACGACCTACCACCAGGAGGGCGGCAAGCGGAAAAACCAACTGTTGGAAACCGGTGCACGCTTTGTCGATCGCCCCGTGGTTGTCGATGACCAGATCATCACTTCAAGCGGGCCGGGCACTGCCACCGAAGTTGCATTCGTACTGCTCGAAAAAATAACCAGCGTCGAAAATGCCGCTTTTATCCGCAAGAAGATGCGCTTCGCCACCCCCGACCGTGGTTGGTACGAAACGCCGCAAGTGCCCTGAAATGATCCACCAACTCCCATCGACTCTTTATCAAGGTAACCGTATGACTAACACAGCACTCATCGTCGTTGATATTCAGAACGACTATTTTTCCGGCGGCAAATGGGAACTCAACGCTACTGACTCAGCCGCTGACAATGCGGCTCGTGTGATTGGAGCAGCACGTGAGCGGGGTGACTTAGTCATCCATATCCGTCACGAGACTTTAGCCCCTAATGCACCGTTTTTTGTTCCAGGCTCCGACGGCGCGCAATTGCACGAGAAGGTGCGCAATCTTGGGGACGAGTTGGTCATCGTCAAACACTTCATGAACCCATACCGCGAAACGGAACTGCTCGAAGTGCTTGAACACAACGAGATTGAACGGGTCACCGTGGTCGGCAACATGAGCCACATGTGCATCGATGCTGTCACCCGCGCGTCTGACGACTTCGGGTTTGAGGCGACAGTCATTCACGATGCCTGTACGACCCACGACCTGGAATTCAACGACGTCAAGGTTCCTGCACATCTGGTGCATGCGGCGTTCATGGCCGCCTTGAAGTTCGGGTACGCCGAAGTGCTGAGCACTGACGAGTATGTGGCCTAGGTTTTCATTCTGCTGCCGAAAAAGGTAACCCAATGTTCAATCTTTCCAATGCTGTCGATTACTACTACTGGCCAACCCCCAATGGGCAGAAGGTCGCCATTTTTCTTGAGGAATCGGAACATCCTTACTTCGCGCATCCCGTCAATATCAGCAATGGTGAGCAATTTTCCACTGAGTTCACCCGAATTTCGCCCAATCAGCGCATTCCAGCGATAGTCGACAGAGAGACTGGTGTATCGGTCTTTGAGTCAGGGGCGATTTTGTTGTACCTGGCTCAGCGCCACGGGCAATTCATCCCCGCCGATGCGAAAGGGGCGGCTGACGTCATGCAGTGGCTGTTCTGGCAAGCGGCGAACCTGGGGCCGATATTGGGACAGGCAGTGTTCTTCCTTAATTACGCCTCTGAACATGTGCCGCTCGCCGTGGCACGGTTCAGTAAAGAGACCGAACGTTTGTATGGCGTTCTGGAGCAGCAATTGAGCGAACGACCTTACGTCGCCGGCGAGTACTCCATTGCCGATATGGCGATCTATCCTTGGGTGCTGCAACATGACAAGCAAGGCATTACGCTCGATGGTTATCCTAACGTCGCCGCTTGGCTAGAAAAAATCAGCATGCGCCCAGCTGTGGTTCGGGCCTACGCTAAAGGGGAGCAAATTCGTCCATCTGGTCAAACTGATCAAGACAGAAAAAAGCTTTATGGGCTTCCATAGCGGGGTCGCTATCCACTTAGGCGATTCCAGGTTGCTCGAGTGCGTGCAGGGTCTGTCTCGAGCTTCATGAGGTTGCAAAGCGCAGAGTTGATAATCACCGGCAACTGCGTATTAGACCCCGCTGCCGGGGATTCAACCATTCCTCGCCGGGCGGCGGGTGAAGGGCACCTGTTTACGAATGCGTAGAGGTGATCATGAATCAGTCGGACGCGCCAGGAGCATCTCCTTGGCATATGGGTGAGCGTGAATTGCAAGAAAGCGTCGGCGTCGCCGATCAAATGGAGATATTCGGACGCAAGGTCGTACGTGACTACATGCCTGATCAGCATCGATTGTTTTACAACCAGTTGCCTTACCTGGTGGTGGGCGCGGTCGATGAACAAGGGATGCCTTGGGCCACGTTGATCGAAGGCCCCCCTGGCTTCATCCATTCACCCGATCCTCGAATGCTGCAACTCGACCGCCTGCCCGCCGAGGGTGATCCAGTTAGGGCGGCCCTTAAGCAAGGCGGTGCGGTGGGACTGCTGGGCATTGACCTGAAGACCCGAAGGCGCAATCGCATGAACGGCAACATTAGCACCGCCTCGTCAGGCGGTTTTGCCGTTTCTGTGGTGCACGCTTTCGGCAACTGCCCGCAATACATTCAGTTGCGAGGCGTTGAGCCGGTCAGCCTTGGCCAAGCCTCAGCAAACGTAGCGGCCGAATGTCTCAGCGAACTGGATGAAGCCGCGAAGTCGACCATCAGCAAGGCCGATACCTTTTTCCTCGCCAGCTATGTCGACCTGGATGGCGATGCATCCCGGCGCTCGGTGGACGTTTCTCACCGGGGTGGCAATTCAGGTTTCGTCAGGATCGAAGGCAACGTGCTGACGATCCCCGATTTCGCTGGCAACCTGCACTTCAACACCTTGGGTAATTTCCTGCTCAACCCGCGCGCAGGGCTGGTGTTCATCGATTTTGAAACAGGCGACATGCTGCAAGTCAGCGGGCGTACCGAGATCATTCTCGAGGGCCCGGAGATTGCTGCCTTTCAGGGGGCTGAGCGACTCTGGACGCTGACCGTGGAACAGGTGGTCCGACGTCAGGCTGTGTTGGCCCTACGTTGGCGGTTTGAAGGTTTTTCGCCTAACAGCCTGATGACGGGCAGTTGGGAGCAAGCTGAGGGCCGATTGCAAGCCGATAACCTGCGCGATCAATGGCGACCACTGAGGGTGACGCGGGTCGTTGACGAGAGCAGCTCCATTCGCTCCTTCTATTTTGAACCGGCCGATGGCGCGGGCATACCGCGGTTTGAGGCTGGCCAACATCTGCCGGTGCGCTTTTGCCTTGCTGAAGGACAGGCGCCTCTGGTCAGAACCTACAGCCTGTCCAGTGCGCCGTCGGACAGTTTTTTCCGCATCAGCGTCAAGCGTGACGGACTCATCTCGTCGCATCTGCACGACCGCGTTCAGGTAGGGGATCTGGTTGAAGCCCGCGCCCCTCAAGGGCGCTTCACGGTGCAAGCCGATGAATATCGACCGTTGGTTTTGCTGGCCGCGGGCGTGGGCGTGACCCCACTGCTGTCGATGCTGCGTGAAGTGATTTATGAAGGCGAACGTATCCGTCGCACTCGACCGACCTGGTTCATCCAAAGTGCGCGCAGCCTGAGTGAACTCGGGTTTCGCGATGAGCTGCACGAACTGGCGACCCGTGCCAAGGATAAAATTCGTGCGCTGCGTCTGCTCAGTCAACCGGAAACTCATGCTCGCGTTGGTGAGGATTTTGAGGTGGCGGGGCGTGTGGATGTCGAACTGCTCAAGGCATTGCTGCCCCTGGACGATTACGACTTTTACCTGTGTGGCCCTGGTGCTTTTACCCAGGCGCTGTACGACGGTCTGCGTCAGTTGCGTATTGGCGATGATCGTATTCACGCGGAGACTTTCGGTCCTTCGACCCTGGTTCGCCAACGGGATCATTTAACCCCGGCGGTCGAGCAGATACCCGCGGCAAGCAGCCCGGTCAAAGTGCTGTTTTCGGCATCGGCGAAGGAAGCTCGTTGGGAGCCGGGTGGCGGGAGTTTACTGGAACTGGCCGAGAGCCGTGGCCTGAATCCGGACTTCAGTTGCCGGGGTGGATCGTGCGGAACTTGCCGTACCAAACTGATCAGTGGGCAAGTGCACTATTTGAATTTGCCAGCTGAGATGCCGGCCGAAGGGGAAGTGCTGATTTGCTGCGCTGTACCTGCACAACCTAAGGAGGGCGATGCCCCCCTTGTGCTGGATTTGTAATTTGGGTGCCATCGACCGCTCATCCCACCAAGCGTGGGCTGAGCGCTTCGTCGATACCGCCTTCGCTTTCAAGTTGAGCTAGGTCGTCGAACCCGCCTACGTGGTGATTACCGAAAAAGATCTGTGGGACAGTGCGGCGCCCACTTCGGCTAACCATTTCACTCCTCACCGGTGCGGACTGTACGTCGATTTCGGTATAGCGAATGCCTTTAGCATTAAGCAGCTTCTTGGCAGCACGGCAGTATGGGCAGGTGCTGGTGGTGTACATAGTGACTTCAAGCATGTTGAGAACTCCGTAAATAATTTTGGTTGATTAAGCAACGGCTTTTGCAGGACGGGCATGCACGGCAACGGTGGTCGGGTGCTTGGCCAGTGATTTGAAAGTTTTGTTGTCGGCATCCAGTGCATCGATTGAACCGGTTCCGATGTCGTAAACCCAGCCATGAAGATTCACCAGACCTTTTTCCTGAGCCAGGCGCACGCTTGGGTGGGTCTGAATATTGGCCAGTTGGGCGATGACGTTTTCCCGGACCATCGAACTTACTTTGGCTGCTTCATTTGCATGAGGGCGCGATTCGTTGATGACTTTCGCTGACTCGGAATGCTGCAACCAACCAGCAACAGCGGGCAGGTGATCCATGCATTTGCACTTGGCAACAGCGGTCATAGCACCGCAATCGGAATGATCCGCAGATCACGATGTCAGTGACGCCGAGCACAGCGACTGCATATTCGACCGTTGCCGATACACCACCTGAATGTGGGCTGTAGGACGGCACGATGTTTCCGGCGTTACGGATCACGAACAGTTCGCCAGGTTCTTGCTGGGTCAGCAGTTCAGGTACAACGCGGCTATCGGAGCAAGTGATGAACAACGTACCTGGATGCTGGGTAGTGGCCAGGTGTTTGAACAGATCAGTCCGTTGTGGAAATGCGTCCTTTTGGAACTTCAAAAAACCGTCGATGAGCGCTTTCATAATGTGAGCCTCTGATTGATTGTTAAGTGATCGAATGACGATCAGTTGGTGCAGCCGGCACCGATCACGCTGTATTCCAGAATATGGGTATCACCGTGCGAATCTTTGTAAGTCATTTGCACTGGGGTTGGACCGCATACATCCGCCGCAGGGGTGATGTTGACTACCTTGGCGATATCCAAGTGCATGCCGTATGCGTATGGAACGGCGTCCGGCGTGACCACAGCTTCCTGTGCATAAGCTGACAGCGAGGCCGTCAGGGACAAGGCGAGAAACAGAATTTTTTTCATGACGAATCCTCCAGTCAAAGTTGGTGTTCAATAAAGTTGGTTAAGTAAATTTTTTGAAGCAGGCCCGCAGTGGCTGCGGGCCGAATTACAGTTTCATTTGTATCCTTAGAAAGGACGCAGTGGCAGGAACTTACCGTCGAGGGTGATTACTGCGCGGTGGCCGCCTTCTGGGTCTTCGACTTTCTTCATGTCCAGCTTGAAGTTGATCGCGCTGATGATGCCGTCGCCGAACTGCTCATGAACCAGGGACTTCAGGGTGGTGCCGTAGATCTGGATCATTTCGTAGAAGCGGTAGATGGTCGGATCAGTTGGGACGCCCGACAGGCTGCCGCGCAGCGGGATGACTTGCAGGCGGGCTACCGAGTCGGCGTCCAGGTCCAATTTTTGGCCAATCACTTTGGCTGCGCTTTCTGGCAGTGGGTGTTGACCGAGCAGAGCTGCGGTTACATAAGCCAGGCCCAGGCCAGTGCCTTCAGCCAGGTCGGCAAAGGACAGACCTTTATTAGCTTTTGCGTCCAGAATTTCGGTGGTCAGTTGGAGGCTAGTGTCGTTGTAAGCGTGAGACTGTTGCATGGTGGATTTCCTGTCGGGTTTCACTGAGTTGGTGTTGCTGGGTTGGTGTCGCTTGGGTGTGAAGCAATCTTCTGCCGATTAACCGATAGCGTCCAAGACCGATATCCAATGCAGCGCATAAGCAGTACCTATGCATTGTGGCTACGGAGGACATGAACGTGAAAACGTCTGAGATGTTGTTGCTAGTACCCAATGGTTATCCCGTGTGGATCGACGTGCCGCAGGCGACCACAGGAGGTGCGGGCACGGCGATGCGCTTTGTATTGCCGGTCAATGCCCACAATTTGCCGTTGATGCATCGCCATGAGACGAAACTGGTGGTGGCGCTCAGTGGCGCATTGGAGATTCGTTCGGGTCGACAACGAATTGCGTTGCTCAAAGAAGGCGACGCGGTAAAGCTTCATGCCGGTACCGCGCACCGAATCCATCAGCAGGGTGCGTGCCCAAGCACGGTAGGAATTGTGTTGTGGCCTGGAGTGGTTGAATCGGCTTTTCGCGAGCTGGCTGACGCGGCTAAACACAACACTATTCTGCGTAGCGAGATGGTTGAGATACTTTCCCGCTATGGTGTTGTATGGACTACTGATGCTGCGAGAGAAGAACCTCAAACGCCAATCGTGCGTCCGCTCCAGGAGTGGTTCGCCGAATTGCCAGAGACAGTCGCGAAATTGCTAGCACTCAAATGGGCGGCGTTGGGAGACAACCTCGCACAGTAGTCTTTGCGTAGACCTGAAAATCGAGACGGATAATAAAAGGCCCGCGTTTGGCGGGCCTGATTGAAAAATGCATGGGGGATTACGGGCTGACGGCATGTGGCCGGTTGCCTTTGATTTGTACCTGTTGACCGATAGCAAATTCTTCACGTGGAGAACGTACGATTTGCTCCTCTCCGGTATCGCTGCGCACCTTGTAGGCTCGTTCCTCCATACCGCCAGCCTTTTGCACTTCACTTCCCGTCAGTAACCCTATACCTGCCCCGATCAGTGCACCTAAGGGGCCGCCAGCTGCGCCCCCAATCAAGACGCCGGTGCCCGCACCAAATGCGCCGCCCGCTGTAGTGTCTCCAGTTTGCGAAATAACTTGATCTGCTTGTGCGACACCAGTGAGGAAGAGAGAAATGCCAATGCTCACTGTTAAGACGCGTAAGTGTTTCATGCTGCCTCCCGTTGGCAAGCGCATGAGCACTTACCAAATTGATCAACAGGGGGCGGCCAACAAAAAAAAGCACCGCCCAGTTTTCTGGAACGTCAAAACGAAACGATTCTTCCTGATGTAGATTGTCGGCTGTCTCACTCAAAGCGCTCCGTGTGCGTTGGGTGTTTTGTGTTTCATCAACTGCTAGCCACTAAATATTGTAGTCGGCTCAACTCGACTCCCAGAGCTGCGGTGAGGTAAATCTGCTGGTGGGTGGTTGCAGTGGCAATCGGCGACTAAATTTGATTGGTTCCAGATTCAACCCAGATCCAGATGTGCAGCACCCGACAACCGATACAGCGAACGGGGTAAGTGCAAATGGTCAAAATACTGGTTCTCTATCATTCGATGTACGGCCACATAGAAACGATGGCTGAGCATGTTGCCGATGGTGCTCGAAGCGTTCCTGGCGTAGAGGTCACTGTAAAACGCGTACCAGAAACTATGGACGCAGCTGCCTTTCAGGCAGCGCATGGCAAGGTAAACCAGGTTGCTCCAGTAGCAAATCCAGCCGAACTGGCTGATTACGATGCGATCATCTTTGGGACACCGACGCGCTTTGGCAATATGTCAGGTCTGATGCGTAATTTCCTGGATCAGACTGGTGGGTTGTGGGCCTCAGGCGCACTGGTCGGTAAGGTCGCCAGTGTCTTTACATCCACCGGCACTGGAGGTGGACAAGAGATGACCATCACGTCGACATGGACGACGCTTGCTCATCACGGCATGGTCATTGTGCCGATTGGATATAGCGATCCGGCATTGTTCGATGTGTCGCAGCCGGGAGGTGGTACCCCTTACGGAGCATCCACAATTGCAGGTGGTGATGGCTCCCGCCAGCCTGATCAACGTGAGTTGGGTATCGCTCGTCACCAAGGGCAGTACGTCGCTAAAATTGCGACAAAGCTCAACACCTAAAAAACCGCAGTAGCCAGATGTAGATCTGGCTACTGACGACAAGGTTTCGAAATGCCTCTCCTAGTATGTTCGTAAACGCCTGCGCATGAACTGATAGAAACGGAAGTAGGGTAAACGTCCCTGTTTACCTTGGTCGAGAAGGTGCAAGTTAAAGACCCAAATCAGAAAGGCCAGGATGATCGTCAGGACGACGGCCGAGTGGCCAACGGAATTTTCGCTCTGTCTCTTTGATTGGCATGTCGTTGACGCAGGCAAAACGGTGCGCCATCAGACCGTTTTCAGCGAACTCCCAGTTTTCGTTACCGTAGGAGCGGAACCAATTACCCGAGTCGTCATGCCATTCATATGCATACCGCACAGCGATGCGATTATCGGTGAACGCCCACAGTTCTTTGATCAATCGATAATCCAGTTCTTTGTTCCATTTTCTGGTCAAGAACGCTGCGGCCTCTGCGCGATTTGTTGCGAAGTCGACACGATTTCGCCATTTGGTATCAGGCGTGTACGCGAGGGAAACCTTTTCCGCATCTCGTGTGTTCCAGCCATCTTCGGCAAGACGGACTTTGAGGATCGCCGTCTCACGAGTGAAAGGTGGTAGCGGTGTACGAGTTTCAGAGCCAGCCATGATTTTTACTCCCGATAGTTTTCCAGGTTTCCGAGCTAAAACGGTTTGAAGGGGAGGAACTTTCCGTCGAGAGTGATCACTGCCCGATATCCACCTTCCGGATCCTCAACCTTTTTGAAGTCTAGCTTGAAATTTATCGCGCTTATAATGCCGTCGCCAAACTGCTCATGGACTATTGCTTTTAATGTAGTGCCATAAATTTGAATCATTTCATAAAAGCGATAAATCGTAGGGTCAGTTGGTACACCGTTCAGGCTGCCACGTAGAGGAATGAGTTGCAGTCGACTTATTGAATCTGCGTCTAGCTCTAGGCGGTCTCCAACTTTTCTTGCAGCCTCTGCTGATAATGGGTGCTGGCCGAGCAATGCAGCTGTTACATAGGCAAGACTAAGCCCAGTACCATCTGCGAGATCTTGCCACGATAAGTTTTTCCTTGCTTTGCTTGCCAATATCTCCGATGTCAAATCAATGGATGAGTCTTTATATGCATGAGACTGTGTCATGTCTTTCTCCTGTCAATGAATTTAGAGTGCAAAATTGATATTGCACTCTCGCCGATTAGGAGTTGCTTAAGTTAAGCCTTTGTTTCAGGGAACTCTGCGAGTGGAACGAACGTATTTGTCTTTCCGTCGAGCGCGTCAATTGACCCGGTTTCTATGTCGTAGACCCAGCCATGCAGGTTCAATTTTTTTTGTTCTAGAGCGAGCCTAACGCTCGGATGTGTTTTTAAGTTGGAGAGTTGAGCGATCACATTTTCTCGAACCATGGAACTGACGCGCTCTTTATCGGAGGCGTGCGTGCGGGTTGCATTTATCACCTTTGCAGACTCCGCGTAGCTCATCCAGGCGGCTACAGCCGGCAGATGGTTCAACGATTTTCCACTCGAAACGGCGGTCATTGCCCCGCAATCGGAGTGCCCGCAGATGACGATATCTACAACGCCAAGTACCGCAACGGCGTATTCGACAGAGGCAGTCACGCCGCCAGGTTGTGGTCCATAGGACGGCACTATATTTCCTGCATTACGAACAACGAATAGTTCTCCTGGCTCCTGCTGTGTCAGCAATTCCGGAATAACTCTACTGTCCGAACAAGTGATAAATAAAACTTTTGGATTTTGAGTCGTGGCAAGGTATTTGAAAAGGTCGGTTCGCTGCGGGAATACTTCTTTTTGAAACTTGATGAAACCTTCGATGAGCGCTTTCATATACAAGTTCCGGTGTTTAGGGCATGGTTCGAAAGCCGATGTTAGATTGCTCGTTGAATGCCGTCCAAGAATAAGAAGGAGCAATAATTTATTGGTTATATTGGATAAATCTAATGTGTATGCAGCTTTCTCCTAGCTACCAATGAAAGATTGGTAGTCCCATAAAATCCAAGTCAAGTAAAGCAACAATAAGGCATGGGTGAGCACTATTGTTGATCAGGATATTAAGCAGCGGCCTTTGTCGCAGTTATTTCGATCAGAGTTGCATTTTTTTTCGCTCAGTTAATGACTAAAGCGTGAGCGCAACCAACGCTCTCCGGGATCGTTGTCCAGCGTGGCGCTCCATGACATTGATAGATCGAGGGCAGGGAGGGTCATCGGAACGGGATCCGCGCGTAATCCACCTTGCCGAGTCATGGCTTTGGCTACGTAATCAGGCACTACGGCTAACATATCCGTGCCTTCGAGTAGTGTTTTAAGAACACTGTATTGTGGAACAGCGAGAACAACGTGACGTTGCCGCCCAAGAGATCCCAACGCTCGGTGGCATCAAGCATCCGGGCCAACCGGTAATGACGTATTCGGAATTTTTTCGTGAGCGTCAGGAAGCTCGCTACGGCAACGGAAAATGTACAACGCGCTGCTGCTGACCTTTGTTCTTGCGGAGTATTGAAGCAAAAAACCGTTTAGCCCAAGCCTATGATGGCGGTCGCTTTGAGCGAAATATTCTTCTTCACTAATCCTCCTCGCAACGGTCACCTAAAAGGTGACCATTACTACTGTGCTGCCGATAGGGTGCCTAGCACCTGACGGGCGGACTCCAGTAGCACGTTGCTCAACGACCTTCATGATTTTTTCGATAGGCCCCTGGTTGCATGCCCACCAATTTAGCGAAAGCGCGAGAAAACGCGGAAATCGATTGATAGCCCACAGCTGCACACACTGTCTCCACTGTGTTGTTGTTCTTCAGCAATTGACAGGCATGGCGAATCCGCAGCGCTAGCAGTACTTGCCCCGGCGACTGCCCGACCAGCTCGTTAAATTTTATGAAAAATGCCGAGCGAGAAAGTCCGGTACACGCCGCCATATTTTCTAAAGACCATGGGCGCTCTGGGCACTCAATTAATTGGTCCAGCAACATAGCGAAGACCGGATGCCGGGCTAAGGCCACCAAGCCTCCTAGATTATGATTTTCCATCACCTGTTGACGTAACACATACAGAAACATCAGATGGCTCAAGCGCTCCAATAAGGCAGTGGAGGGGGAGGCTTGCCGGCATTCTTCCAGGATCAGCTCAAACAGGACGCGGGCGGCACTCAGCGACGGATCCCCAGCCCGTAGAATTATCCAGTCCGGAAGCCCTTCGATGATCAGCGACGACAACCCTGATTTGAAGTAAAAAAAGCCACATACGAGCCCCACACCGTCCTCTGCGTCGCTATCCAGCTCTGTCATTTCTCCGCGGGGTAGACGCTGGGCGGTATCAGCCTCTTCGGCACTGGACAGCCGATAATTCTGATCACGCAACAAAAACACAGCATCTCCTGCATTCAGTTGCTGCGCCTGATTCTGTCCATTGATATGTAGCCAACAATTGCCTTGTACGACCAAATGAAAACTGGATCGTGCAGAGCCGTAGGTGCTCGCATGCCATCCTCCGCAGTAACGGCCAACATGAAAGAGGTTGGCCTCTAGCTCAAGACTTTCTAATAACCAATCAATCAGTGGGCTCGACGAAATCATCTAATGAAAATACTCAGAGGCAGGTAAACGCTACTCAGGAGAGTGGTTGTAAATTCGTGTTGCCAACAGACTTGCCGGACATTCAATTCGCAGGAAAATATCTCATGGCACGCGTCACTCTCCACACATTGCAAACTGCACCTGAAGCAGCCAAACCTTTCCTGGAAAACGCCCAGAAAAACTCTGGTTTCATTCCAAATTTACTGGCTGTGTTGGCAAATGCTCCAGTGGCATTGGAAATGTACGTCACGGTATCTGCCCTCAATGGCAAAGCTGAGCTGAGCTTAGCTGAACGTGAAGTCGTGCAGCTGATTGCTGCGACCAATCACGGTTGTGATTTCTGCGTAGCGGGTCACACCGCGGTAGCGTTGAACAAGGCGAAGTTGTCTGATGAAGTGGTCGGCGCACTGCGCGGACAAACAGCCATACCGGAGGTGAAGCTTGAAGCCTTGGCAGCCTTCGCCCGCGAAGTTATCGCGACGCGCGGTAACGTCAGTGAACAAACCTACGGCGCTTTCAAAACTGCGGGCTACACAGAGGGAAATGCCTTGGAAGTAATCCTTGGAGTGAGCCTGGCAACCCTGTGTAACTTTGCCAATGTTTTCGCTAAAACCCCTCTCAATCCGGAGCTTAGCCGTTACAGCTGGCAGTCGGATAAATAATCCAAAATCTGGCAACTGGATCGCCTGTCTGGGCAGGTTAGCCCAATTGAAAGTCGCCCCAGTGGTCAATGCAGCAATTTCGCGCCGGTGTCGGCGCGAATGTGCTGGTACCGCAGTAGCCAATGAAAAAGCTCTTCACAATTGGGTTTCAGGCTTGCTGTACCAGTGCCAGCCTTACGGAAAATCCTATGAGAAGAGTACCGAATAGCCATTGCTGAATGCGTTGCGCCAGTGCGCTTCGCTCCAGCCAGCGGCCTACCCAGGCGCTGGCAGTTGCAAAAATACTGTCGAACACAAGGCCCGTGATTACGAGCACGATGCCTAACACGGCAAATTGCTCCCATACGGAAGAGCGATGGGGGTCAATGAATTGTGGTAGCAATATCGAGCTGAATAGTAGCGCTTTCGGATTGAGCAGGTTAGTCAGAAGACCACGCTGGAAAGCTGCCTTCAAGGATGGCGATGCAACGGGATTCTCAACAGCTGTTGGTGAGCTTGCGCCACTGCTTTTGAACATTTGCAACCCAATCCACAGTAGGTAAGCAGCGCCTGCATATTTAACGACGTCAAATGTCCAAGGAAGAACCTTGAATATGGTTGCCAACCCCAAAGCGGTCAACGTGACGTGGCAGGCACGTGCGAGTGCCAGACCCAGTGCCGTCGCCATTGCAAAACTCCGGCCTTGTTTTGCGCCGGTTTGCAGCAGCAGGATCATGTCCGGGCCGGGCATTAAAAAGATCATTGAGAGGGCTAAAAGATACAGCGCTAAGTCTTCCATTTTGGAGCAGCTCGGTGACTGATTAAGGAAGTAAAAGTTTATGACCAAGGGGTGGGGCAGGTGGTTGCGTATTGAACTCAAAATACCTCGTTTTTTGGCAGATCATGCCAATAAATATTATCTGAGGTCGTTTAATGCCAAATTATCGTAATTCACACATAAAACTCGATAGTTACGATTGAGACATACTCAAAGCTTTGCAACGAGACGGTCGCCCGACCTGTTTCGGCACGACGTAATACATCATCCCCAAGAAGCCGGTGGTCAGGAAGAACCCTACCGCGTTGTGCCTGCATCACCACTGGACCATGGCGTCGGTGGCCCCGGAATACCGAATAAGACTTAAACCATCCACCGGAATCGGTGTTTGATGGTCAGGGTATTGAAGAGTGGGTGAAGGTAGCGGAGATAATTGCACGTGCTGGTAGTGAAACCACCGGTGAATCAACGCGCCTGATGCTGCAAGGATGGGGTTCGCATAGTGTAGAGCACTCTGCTATATGCTGGGTTTTACTCAGTGTGTTGGGGGTGGTTGATAAATCAGTTTTTGTCGAGCAGTTTTTGCGGGTGTCAGCGCAGTCTTCCAGCAATTTATCGCCAAGGGAGTTTATTGATTTTCTGTGTGATGCTCATATAGTTGGTTCAGAAAACGATTTGATATACGCGCACTCCTACCAAATGGAAGGTATGGTCAAGTTTATCTGCGGGAATCTGGAATCTGCGACACAGGGGTTGAGTGCTGCATCTAATTTTTTACTTGGTTCAATCGAAGCTAAAGGTTTTTCTAGTGTTGCAAGTACTTATATAGGTGTTATCGTAACTTGGCTTGGTTTTTTTAAGTCGACAGCGTTGTTCAAGGGTATTATAACTGCGGTTGATGATTTGCTTGAGCATCAGTGTAGGTGCTCGAATGACTTCGATTTTTATGTGTTCGCGTCGGTGTCCATGGGGTGGGAGTATGGGCAGAGTAACTTTATTAGACTTCTGAGGGTGTTCAATCTCTGTCAGATGGAACAAAGCTCTATGGCTGTGTTTCATTGCAGTGAGGAGTATTTAAACTCGGTGATAGCGGATCGGGTCTTGGTGGAGTATCTAATTCCTAGAGTGATAATGGAACATCTTCCATTTACAAGTATTTCTTATGCATATAATGCGAGATCATTTGCTGATCTGGTTTTTAAGTTTGGAGTAAATTTAGAGGGGGAGTGTCGGAGGGCATTAGATATTATTTACGAAAGGATGTATGTAGATTGTGGAGATGGTGTGTGTGACGATCCTGATCTTGATATAAATATACTGCCACTAAGACTTCTTTTAAGGAAATATTCAAGCGTGCCCTACGTAGATAAATACACTTCGCGAAATACTGATTCTTATAATCCTTATAGATAGTGGATCGTGGTGGCTTAGCGCATTATTACCCTATTATTGAAAGCTGTATGACAAAGTTGAATGGTCGATACACTGACTGTCAGGCGAATCGAGCGCCCCTTGCGCTTGCCAAAGCGCTAGAGGTGTATTAGGAAGACGCCAAATTTCTCAGTTTAGAGTAACGGCAAGCGCTGCTGCGTACAGCCAAAGAAAAGAAACGCGCTGAGGCCGGCAAAAAACTTCCGATGGTCCCAATGTGCCAAGGCCTAATTGCTACGATTGCCATAGGATATAGGCGGACCTGAGATTGGAGTTGTAGAATGAATTTACATCATAGCCCGAAGTGTTGAAAGCCTGATCTAGCGTGATCTCCTCAATATCAGCGACAGTCACCGAAGAATCGAATTTTTATCTATAACGCACTCTACGGTCAGGCTGTGGAGCCGGTTCGATCCTGAGGTGCGCCGGTGGAAATGACTGTGTACGCGAGATCTGAACGCTGATTGCGGGTGGGAAAGGTCGATCTTAAGCGTCTCTATTTTATGCAAACGCGACGTCTGTAGATGTTCGCCTTGCTAGTCAAAAGCCCTTCAGTTTGTCCCGGATGAGTCGGGCGCCTTCAAGCACTGAGGAATCTGCCCGGTTAATCTCGGGCAAGGACACAAGTAGAAAACGTTGAGATCTATGCTCTTGTTCGATGGCGGATGCTAAAATTTCACTCAGACTCTGTAGTGGCCATGAGGAGGTAGCGGGACGTATGAAAGAAATGTTGAGCGAAGAAGAGATGCGTCAGGCGTTATTCGGCACAGCTAGTGAGCCTACAACATCCGAAACTCCAGACTCGTCTGTAACTTCAGATCACCAGCATGTATCAAAATCTCGAAAGGCTCCAGCGTCGCTTACTCCGAAGTTGAGAGTGACTCTTCGTGTTACAAGGGATTTTGAAGGCGCTACTGAGCTGTTTACTTACGATGCGAATACATTGAGTACCCTTATCGCCGAGCAGGAAGCAAAGGCTGAGGCGAAGAAGAAAAAATTTAAGTATTTTGAATTGATCTCAATCAAGCCTATCGAATGACACATTTTCCTTCTCGATACTATGAAGGCATATCCTCGTTATTTTCCTTGCGCTTCGTCTTGAGGTGGTCTTCGCAAATGAAAGGGCGACTTCGGCCAAATTGAGCGGCGATTTTCACAAACATTTTGTTGAATTTGGCATCTACGAGCACTTTCTCTTCTGGGCTCAGTGCTTCATATTCCGCGCGCGACGCGCTCCTTTGAAATGCCAGGCGATCCTTGCTCAATGCTTTGATCTTCACCATATGCTCGAAGTCAGGTGGTCCCTGGTCGAGATCGCCATGGTCGGAGGTAGTTTTACTCATGGGGCGCCCAATGGTTTGTCTGATATGGCACGTCGACGTAACGACCGAATTCTTAGAATAGTGCATTGCTGCTAGGTAGGGCAGTGCGAGGGGGGGTAAGAAGGCTTATTTAGCTTTCAGTTCGCAGCGAGGTCCCCGGTCAGCGTGCGCAATTCGCCTCGGACGATGCCGAGCAACGTCCGTGCAAACAATCCGAGAATCACGCTGGAGGCCAGGGTAAGCAAAAATATTGCAATACCGTTGGCGTATTCGTTTTGCGCATACGCTGCGTAACGCAGTGCAGCAGAAGCCGATGACGCTAACGGAAAGCTGACAGACCACCACACCACCCGGAATGGACAGCAGCCCGCCAATCTCCACAGACGCCCCAGCACAACCGCCAGCAAAAAGAGCATCAACATGAGCAACGCTTCGGCGAACGCGTCAATTTGCCCGATGGTCGTGACGTAAGAGGAGAATCCGACTGCGAATGGTGCGACAACAATCATCAGGGACGGCTGCAATGTCGTCGGCATTGGCGCCTCGAACATCAAACGCGAAAAAATCATCGTAAATAACGGTATCGCGAAGAACAACCCGACGGCGAGCGAAAAAATCATAACGCCATGCATCGATTGGAAGTGCAGCGCTGGGATCGCAAGCGGCACGTTGATCATGCCAACTACTGGGATAATCCATGCTGGGGTTGTGTGTTCGATACGCATCTTTACGCTCATCCAACGATTGACGATCAACCAGGCAAAAAGCGTCATTCCGACCGTACCCAATACCCAAACAATGCGCGCCAGTTGAAGGTTTATTTCGACCAGCAAAATGGGCAGCAGTAAAAGGCTTATCAGCGGTGTGCCGAAGAGGCTGCCTGCGATGGGATGGTTGAATTCGGCTCGGACTAAGTCGAAGCTGCTCCATACCTTGACTGCATAGCCAATTACCAAGCCTACGAAGCCCAGCATGGCTGCATAGCCTATATATTCGCCAACCCACTGTGGAGTACCGAAATAGGCATGCGCTATGCGCCATCCCAAGGCCAAGCTGCTGAGGGCCATGATGGAGCCAAACAGTGCCACCGGCAGATATCCCATCGCCCCAATTTTGATATCGATTTCTTGTGAAGTCCCAGCGGTGCTCATACCGTTACCTGCTCTCGTGATGAGGGCTATTCGCGTTGAAAAGAATTATTTGGCCTTCCTCAACCTTGCAGCTTCATAGCTCTGAATCGACCGTATTTTGCAGATAGTGGAGATCTATGCTTCCGATGGCTGAAACCGATACGGTAAAAATCCACAGAAACGCCTTCTTGGAGCGAAGGCCGGAGCACCAGATAATCCCAAAAATGAGTGTTGGGACCATGACCTAACCCTAGACGACTGGATGATCATCGTGATCGCTGTCCGCGTTGAAGCGGCGCTGAGAGCCTTAAACCAATGAGCCTGCGCGTGTGCTGAATCGAGTGGTGCGCCAGGTTATTTGTGGAAGAGGTATTTTCACGCCACAGCCTGGCGTTATCTGAGGCTGGCTCCGATAGAGCCCGGAAAATTTCTTGGGCCTTTTCAGCCGAATTCGATTTCCACTATGGAGGCCTAAAGACATCTCTTCACCGGACGATAGAGAGCAGTCAGCGCATGTAAATGACGGCCCTCCATCAAGGATTAACGAAACTTGGATCTCACTATTGTCACCTCAATTATCGCTCCTGCATCAGCACTTCTGGGCGTCGCTCTGGCATCAAGAAGCCAGTTGCGGACAGTGCGGGAGGCCCAGGCTGCCCAATTTCATGTGGAAACCATGAAGCTAAATGCTTCTGTCAAGGAGAAGCACCGGGCTGAGGTCATCGCCAATTACATTGAGGTCCACAAAGCGCTCAGCTATCTCACTCGTGAATATTCCTTCACTTCAATGGATATCATGGTAAGAGCTGGGATCAGCGAGGAAAAATTTGATCGCAAGTATCTTATTTCATGTGAAAGGTTGGACGGGGCTCGCGCTTTAGTAGAGATGCACTTTGCAGAAATATTTAAACCCGTAGATGAAATTTACGCGCAGATGAATATTTTCTGGGGGAACTTCAAAGAGGCTTTAAATAAAATTAAAGCAGAAAAAGCTTACGCTGAATATGAAGCTGTCATCGACAAAGCTAGGCAATCCTCGCTGGCAATCACTGAATGTGCCCAGATTGCTAAACGCAAACTCAATGGTCTAGCAAGTGAGATTGTGAATTGAACGTCAAGCGACAGAAGCTTCAGCAAAAAACGAAAGCCCCAAGTTGTGCGCCAAACATGCCGAGAATTAAACTTTGGTCCTTGCTCTATGTACTGGTCAGCTTTGCTTTTTTGCATTTGTTTGTAATGCTGGCAAAGTATACGTTCAATGTGCTGCATTTATTTGATGTGTCAAGGGTCTTTTTAACGATGCTAGGCATTGTGACGATCACAAGTATTACTGCGATTTTTGTTAACTTTTTATTTTTGAAGTATCAAAAATCTGGGAGTGGCAAGGTTTGGGTTACGCATCGAATGTCAGAAGAGGTTGCAAATAAAAAGTTAGCTTTGGGGGTGCTTACCCCTTACACATCTGCTAGAGACTTGGAAAAACAATGGTTCATCAACATACTTGATGGGAAAATCCCATGTACTTGGGTCTCCGTTGGAAGGCCAAATGATGTCTCCGATATATTGGTGGGAAACCGCGATAAAGCGAATTGGGCGATTGCAATTTGTTTCCAGATACCTGCGGAGCGATTACGCACCCCACCTATCCTTTTCAAACACTATTTCGGCCTGTACCAACAACGCCTGCTCGGAGAGGTGGATCTCGCCTGCGGGTACGAACTCTATGATCGGACCGGTAAGCATTGGGAGCTGCTGGGCCACAAAGAAGCTGAGACTCAATCTCCTACGCGAAAGGTGCAAGAAAAGGCTGAATAGCTCCCAATGAAATCTCCTCGTGGGTTTGGTGTTTTGACCATGCCCACTTGGCTTTGAGCGTTCCAAGCGTAATGCGGTTGTGCTAACCAATCTGACGGCTTTTTGCCAGAGGATGGGTAATAGCTCATGAGGGGGGGCGGCTATTGACTCATTCCGATTTGTTACGGCTCGCAACCGCTGTAAATCAGGTGCCAGACGCCCCAATTTCATGACCGGCAAGAGGCGGGCTCGTGTGGCCAGTTTCCGTCAGGGTTTGTTGTAGCACGGCTAGAGTTGTCATCAATGATCAGATGGCTGCTGGGTTCTCGTAGAAAACCCGTCTGTCCCTCTGCGATGATAAAGTCCTGCGTCCTCGAACCCGAGTAAATGATCCCGTGTACGACTTCAACGATTTGTATTTCTTTGTCCAGGTGGTCGACCACGAGGGATTTACCGCTGCTAGCCGAAAGCTAGGCGTGCCAAAGTCAAAGCTCAGCAGGCGTATTGGGCAGCTGGAGGAGCGCTTAGGAGTACGGTTGATACAGCGTTCGACACGCAAATTCACGGTGACGGATATTGGTCAAGACTACTATCGGCACTGCCTGGCGATGCTTGTTGAAGCTGATGCTGCGGAGCAGGTTGTTGCGCATTCACGATCTGAGCCTCAAGGAATTGTGCGGATCAGTTGCCCTCCCGCCTTGGGAGCCATGGGCGTAAGCGACACAATCGCAAAATTCATGGTGCTGCACCCCAAGGTACAGGTACAGATCGATAGCACCAATCGCAGGGTGGATGTATTAGGGGAGGGTTATGACATTGCTCTTCGTGTTCGCTTTCCACCACTTGAGGACGCGAATTTGGTGATGCGGGTTTTTGGCGACAGCCACCAAAAGCTAGTGGCTTGCCCATCGCTGGTTGCAGGAATGCACCTGGAGACCCCTGCGGATCTAGCTGGGCTGCCGAGCATGGATTTAGGCCCGCCTAATCGTGAGCACCGATGGACGTTTATAGGGCCAGGAGAAACATCAATTGATGTCATTCATACTCCGCGATTTGTAACCTCGGATCTCGATGCCTTACGCCGCGCGGCCATTCAAGGTGTGGGAGTGGTTCAGATGCCAGAAATCATGGTGAGGCATGCTCTGGACGATGGCCGTCTAGTTGAGATACTGCCAATGTGTCCTCCTCCAAGTGGATTGATCCATGCGGTATTCCCTTCCAGGAGAGGATTACTGCCTTCTGTTCGAGGACTGATTGATCTGCTAGCGGAGGATTTTGGAGCAAATGCTGAGGCGGATCGGTTGGCGTGTGAGAAGGCTGGGAAAATTCATCCATTGAATGGCAAATAAAGTAGTGGTAGGGAGCAGTCGCCTAAGCGACGCTCCCTAGCATGAAGTTCTCAAGTATAGTGATTTAGGCTTTAAACGTGATGGCATGATTCGCATCTGAAGGACGCAGTGCGCAAAAACTATTCGCGGCTGGTGCTTGGTGGGTGCTGCTTCGCATTACTTCTCAATAGTCTCATTGCGGCTATATACTCTTCCTGGTCAATAACGCCGCGATCTAGATCATCTAGAAGATTATCAGTGTATTTTACGAATTCCATAGCGGCGTTAATCAAAAGCGCATTGGCAGTCGTAGAGTCTTCTTGCGTGATCTCCCTACAGGCAAGATGAATATAACGCTCCAACGACTCTACGCTTATATGACCAACCCATTCTTGAATTTTATGTTTGAATCCGGATATATCCAAAAGGGCACGTCGAAAGGCATCCTGGTTATCGAAATTAAATTGCATGATAAGCATTTTCAATTTGTTAGTGATAAAACGGTGACGGAAAAGATGGGCGTGCGCGGGCTCATCAATGTTTGCCGTTGTCTTTAGATCATGGATTTCATTTGGGATGGAGAATGGGCTAAGCGGGGCGCCCGTTAAATGATTGATGAGCATCACATCGTGATCTTTGGAGTGTCCATGTTTTTTCACCATAACCAGTTTTCTTGTGGTTTTGATGTAGTCGATCCAAATTGCAATGACTGCTCTAGGGACCGGAACAAATCTGAAATGGTTCACACGTCGTTTCAACGTGATGAGCCTTACAAGAGGGTTTGCGTCGGTTGAGTTAAAGGCTTTGATAACGTCAGACACGAGTAAAGCTGCGACTTCGCTACGCCGTGCACCAGTGTGCTCGAAAACTGAAATGAGTACTTTTGATCTTCTGGCAAAACCCCTCGGTCTCAATTCAGCCGCTTGATAAAGCTTATTGATTGAATTATCGCTAATTGGATACCGACGATGCTCGGGCTCGGGAGTTGGTAGTATCGGATGATACCATCTTAAGCCGCGAGCTTTATACTTCAGCTCCTTCGGCAAGTCTTTGTCTACTCTTATTGCTTTGATAATACCTTTCTTGGCGATGAAGTCGGTGTGGTTATGCAACTCGCCGACATGATTAAGGAAATCTAACGTTGTGGATCCAATTGACCTAATGACATTCGATGACCTTGCCTCCGCGCCGTTAGGTGTGCGCTTTGCCGAAAGGCCCAGTATGAATGCTTCATATCTTGTATTTGTCATTTCAATAGGTTTAATGTTGTTATAGTGGAGGTATCTTATGATTTCGGAAAGATCAAAAGCATTTTGTCCTAAGGTGCCCCCTTTTTCTCTAAGAGAGACATTAGAGTTACGAAATTTTTCTACCAGCCAAGAATTTGCTTCGACGCAATATTGCCCGTTCGGATAATAAATTGTCGGTAGGCCTCCGGCTTTTTTAAAGTATAATTCTTTGCCATCCGTATGAATTCCTACAGCTAATTGCGCAGTATTTGGCAATAAGGTGTGTAACTGCTCTATTGTGTTCATTGTCCGCCTCCAACGAGTTGAAAAATAGAAGTGATTTCGCGCATGCGCCGTTTCCAATAATTCGGTTTATTCGGAATGGAGTCGTCATGAGCTAGCTGATATGAAAGATCGCGCAAGTCTTGAAGTACGATTTGCATTTGCGCAAAGCTTGTCTCCAGTCTCTGCAAGCGCATTTTTTGACTTTTGTTTTCCACGGCCACAACACGACGAGATTTGGTTTTTTGTTTTTTTTGCGGAGTGGAAGCTTGTGATAGTCGAACTTTTGCTAGTTTTCGCAATCGATCAACTTCTGTAAACCCACCAAGAATGGTGTTGGCTGCAACGCGCTTGAATGTATTTGGTGCGCATTTTTTTATATTCAGACTCTCATCCTCAAACGCACACATAGTATGAATCGTATGGGTCATCGCCTCCCACTTACCATCAGAAATATATTGCTCAGGGCTTTCTGTTATATGGGTAAGAAGGCGATGAACGTTATCTACGGATGATAAATATTTTTCGCCCCTCATGTTAGATTCTCGCTCAGTTTGATAAATAGTTTGAACGTCTTAACGTCACCATCGACCGGGTCGCGATACGTAAAAAACTCAGGCTGCAAATCAATGAATTTAGCGTCGAGCATTTTTGCTACTTCTTGAAATATCAATGACTGACGAGTGAAGTAGTCGGCTGTTTCTGATGCGCTGAAGATTTTTTCTGCTATTAGTTCTTCATAATCCGCGCTGAATTCTTCAGTGGTTTTCAAGAGGATGTCGCTACTTTGAAATTTTTCCAATAAGTAAGCCTTAACCGAATTTAGCCCCGCGATACCGTTGATACCCGACAGTAGTTCTTCGGTAATTCGCTGAGCTTTGGCTTCCAAAAGTACAGCGCCAGGGACTGTATCTGAAATATAGTGATAGGCGTGTTCTGGGTCGGAATGACCGAGTAAGTGCTGAATAATCTCAATGCGACCATGCTGGTCAGCATGATAAAATGCGAGGGCGCAAAACCTTCTGAGTTGGTGCTGTCGCACATAATACCTGTGCGGCACTCCATTTAACTCTATGGTGGGTGTTTCGAAATAGTCGCAAACAGTATCTATTACGTCATTATATGAGGTGGGTGTTAGGTCGCTGAACGCGAGGTTGCGATGGAGCGCTTTTTTTAGCAACTGACCTTGATTTGATACCAAATTCATTTTCGCCAATTCATTATGGAACTTAATGAAATCCCATATCATTTTTGCGATATTGTGAGTAATTCCGATCAGCGCTATCTCTTTAACGCCCCGTGCACCCGTTTTCCGTGCGAAATATCTCATGCAGTAGGCTATATCTTCGTTTCCAGGAACATTCGGGTCTACCATCGGCTCTAAGCAATCACCGACATCCAAATCGAGTATTTCGCCTTGCCTTTTACTAGTAAGGCTTCCGACAATTACTTGGAAACAACCTAATGTGATGCGATACATTTCGTATAGAGACTCGTTGGCGCGCAGCGACAATAAGTAGGCGCTCTGATCAGAGTATTTATCCCTAGCAATCCATGTGCTCGGGCGCAGCGAGTCGGCCGTATCACAAGGTATTTGTGATGCAATCGCAGCATCATAGGCTGCATATCGCTGTTTCTTTAAGCGTTGAAGAGATTCTTTGTTTTTGAAAAAACAGATTACGCGTGAGAACACACTGCGTGCATTGTCGGTGTAGTATTGAAAACAATCGCCAAGAAGTTTGATTACCATTTTGTGTGGGAGGGTATTGTATCTCCCTTTTTCTTTCGGGGTTTGTACATAGCTAAACACATCAGATGCTCTGATCGCTGACAAACCACTTGGGTTTATGCCGCGATCTGAATAGTGTGCAGCTACCACGCATATTTTTTTGAGCACCAGCAAGGCATGATTTATCTCGTACAAGGACGTTCCATCAATCGCTGACTTCGCAACCGGGACCCCTGGATATTCTCGCCTCGGAATATCTGTCATTCGGAGATCTTCTACCGTTCGAAATTTTAGGCTTCTTCCGTACAATGTATTTTTGTAGGCAATCTGCTGAAAGGATGATGGGTTGAAGAAAGCATTCCCATCTCTCAAGGAGTATTGCTTTCTTGATTTAATCCAAACGCGAGCCTTAAGTAATTGCGTTTCATCAAGGTCAAGAACTCTGTCCTGAACAGATGGAAGATTTCTAAGGTAAGGCCACTGCTTGAGCCCTTCTGTGTACTCGGTTTCGCTCAGGGTTTCGATATTTGCTTTCAGCCACTGTGATAGACGTTGAGGGTAGCTATACACCCTATCGCTCGTAGGGGTGCCAAGCGTGGTATTAAGATAACTTTTGATGTCAGATAACGTAACCAGGCTAAGGCGATTGTTCGCCACGTCAAATTGATCGTCATTCAAAATTATCCAGTCGATGAATTGCAGCGCGGAAATAAACTTCGTCTGTTCATACTCAGGAGTCTTGCGAGTTTGGCTGTTATAGCGCGGATGGTTTTGCACCACGAGAAAGACTTTAATCCAATACAGAGTATCGCTATGTTGTCCGTCAGTCAGAAGCGAGCCATCAGACAATTGAATGTTGAAGTCAACCTCAATGCATGGGCGTTTGTCGCCAAAAAAATTCACGTACCAAATATTGGAATGAAAATTCGATCCCTTCACAAGCCATTTGGGAGCGTTGATTAGAGTTTCGTGACTGGCGATGCCCGACATTTCGCGAATTGCTTTTCTGCGATAGTAAAAAGGTTGTTTCTTTGCAAGCTCCATGGCGGCTACTAAATCACTCACCTGGGGTTGTGCTATGGAGGTCTCATTTGCGGCTTTTGCGCGTACCATATGCTGTTGCCCCGTTAGAATTGGTGGGAAGTCATTAGTTGGGTAAGTTTTCTTGCCATAGACGGTACGACTTTCGCTGACTCAAAGATTTTGATGACGTCAGCGGAGCAGGCACGTAGTTGATCCTCCTTGTGCATTGCAACAGTCTTTTCGACAAACGCTATCGTCTGCGTCCACGTCGCGGCCTCTTTGCAAAGCTCGATGTCTTGATGGGCTAGATCGCGAATAACTTGACCCATGGTGACCAACACATCACAAAGTTGCGGGGTGATAGGAATTACGATCTGCGTCTTCTGCACCGCATCATCTTGCTCTATCGGCAGCCCATGGGTGCCCATCTCAAGATAAGGAGGGAGCGGTTTCAGGCCATGGTTTTCGAAGAATTCATCAATGTCTTCCATTGTTTTGGCGCCCATGACTTCATCCATGCATGGCCGGCCGCGCACAGCTTCATAGGTAATGGCGGTTTGAAAGATCCGAATCCACCTGTTAAAGAAAAACAGGCGAAGCTCTTTCGGCAGATATGACTCGATCAATTTGAGAGAGAAGGTGAGATGTCCGAGAGCCTCAGACATAGCACGGATACGACCAGTGTCGATGTAAATTTTGACGCCCGCAGTAGAGCGAATAGATTTTGGGTTAATTCGCTTGGCAACATCAATACCCAATTTATCGATAAGCATTTTTACAAAGAGTTCGTCCCGAGCATTGTTAAAAAGCTGCGGGAGATTTGTTACTCTGTATGGGCGGCTTACGCCATTGGAGCCAATTAACAAATATCGATACTGGTCGTCACCAGCATCTTTCAAGAACTGTCTAGCCTGTGCTGTGATCGCAATGATGTCTTCGAAAAGAGCTTTGGATTTCGGAGTTAGGTGGCATTCTTGTTGCGCATGCACTACGCCCCTGCGGTTTTTGAAGCTGATCACAACCCTGCCGTCATTCAAAAAATTTGATAGCTTTCCGTGCTTGTCATAGATCGTGAAATTTAAAAGCCAGCCAGGAGTAATGAATGGGTGCTCCATGATAAGAAGGTAGATGAATGGGAGTAGTAATCTGGTGGTCAGAAGCATCAATTCAAGATTTAACGAGGTATCTATACCAAATAGTTGTCGTCTGACATTTTTGTAATCTGACGACTCGCTGTCCAGCGTATAACCATAGTGCTGCCATGTTGCACAACGATTTATATAGAGGCGTCTCTGGGTAGTAGAATGTTCAGCATTGCTGATTGTGCCAATCTTAGAGGCCTCTATTCGATTGTTGAAGCCTTCCATGGTTCTGCGGCGCTCAACTTCGCAACACTCTTTCAGCGTTTCGTAGTCGGAAGTGATTTTCTTAAATACCAATTCTGCTGTTTGGTTGTCAGATAGATGCAAAGGCAGAGGGGTTAATAAGCTAACTAAGTTTTCACTGTCTGTTTTTAGCTTGCCAGTAAGCGAGTTCTTGGCATAACCTGCATAAAGGTCATACAGGGACTCTGAGACCAACCCTCTTCCAATAATAGCGGCTTGGAAAACTCGCTTCGTAATAGACCAGTTGCGTTGAAAAGCCGTTGGTGATGGCGAGGGGGTATTTTTCATATAATCAACAAAGCTGATTTCGTACATTTCTTCGAATGCTTCATTGACTTCCAATGGATCGCTGAGGATTTCGAGATATTCACCGTCTGGATATATCACATACAACAAATCGAAGATAACGTGAAGGGAGGTAATCTCTGAGTTCAAAGTTGTCCCGGTCAGGGTGCGAGCATATTTAACCAGCTGACGGTACCAATAGTCAGTATGAGTCTTGCCGTACTGTATTTGGAACTGCACCATATTCAAGTAAATCTGACGACCATCCTTGCTGCGCAACGGCCAGGCTTCGTAGTAGGTTAGAAGGGATCGGTCTTTCTTACATGCCGCATAAAGCCAGAAGGTGTGCTCGCGATACTCATCGCTCATTCCTAAATGATATTTACACTCTGGTTGATCAATGAAACGTGGAAGCTGGCAGGCGTTTCTGAAGTACGATTCTGCGGTAGCACGGCTTAGGTTAAACTCAGTATCGATAAAGCCATAAAATCCCTCTAATGACTCCTTGGAAAAGTAATCCTCCTCCGGGCATTCGATGATTTGCGTGTAAGCATAATAAAGATGAGTCGTGCGGATGTATTTATCTACTTCCTTTTTGGGGGTGAAAGCCGATTTGATAATTTCAACTAGACGAAGGAAGAAACCCATAATAGGAAATTTCATAACCTGTCTTACGTCCAACATAACTTATCCCTCAAGGATTTCGAGTCGCTGGTTGCTTGCGTGATAAAAAGCAGGCGCGAGAGAGCGCGATTGAAAGTACGATGCTTCCAATTTTATGTATGGATTGCTGCCTTGGTTTGGTAGGTTCTAAGTATCCATGATTTCAATCAGCTCACCATCAAGTGGTAACTTAGGATATATACCAATCTTTGTTGAAATCAAGTGGATTTTGATTTGGTTCGTATTGATTGCTTATATAATAACAAATAAACCCCACTGGCATTGCTGGCGTTATTAATAGTTACTTATTATATTTTTTTGGTCTTGTTGATTGATTTAACTAGAGTTTATTTTTGTACAAAAAATACAAAGCTCGTATTTTTGGGGAATGCCTTGCACTTTTTCGCTTTGGCTACTTTCGAAAAAAATTCTCGATATCAGTACCTTCAGCCTGCTTATGGAGCCTCTCGCAGCTAATGGCGGCTGCGTCTCTACCGGTCATTTGGAGAGGTTCCCATCAATGGCCATCACGGCTGCCTCCTGGACGCAAACGTGTTACCCCGCGCTCGATCTAGGGAATAACAGCAGCCGAGACCTTTGGGCCCACTGAGATCGCTTTGGACAGAAGCTTCATATGAATGGATGCCTAGCAGGGTAATGCGGCCGTCGGATCTGCGAGCGGGCACTGCGATTGGGTGGCGATGCTGAGCGTGGGGGGGGCAAGCCTGCTACGGGGGCGAGAATCCGCGGGTGTCGATCTAGGAGGTGGAGAGGGCTTGCATGGACAGCACGGCTATGTGATTGGGGCGGCGCCTAGCCAGACCTCTTGCTGCACCAGTCCCTCAATTGCCAGACGAATCAGCCTCGGGTGTTTAGGATCTAATCGGCTTAGCTAAAAAAGAGGGGGAGTAACTTCTGTCTGCCTTAAGAGGACCAGGCAGTATGAGCGACGTGAACGATCAGGGAGCGTTAAGGACATTCGAGTGGAGCAGATAAGGCCCTCCAATCTAAGTTCTCCCTGTGCCTCCACAGATACGAATACCTTGATGCTCAGTGCACTCCCCATGTGATTACTTTGGTTTCATTTGATGGAAGAGCATTATGGTGAGGGGGAGGCGGGGTATCTGAAATTGATCATTTTGACGGGTGAATTGGTGCTTCTAACAAAACATTGAGGTCTTGCATGGTGGGAGCTCAACTGTTCTATCAGTGGGACGAACTATCGCATTGTTGCAGTCTAATCAGCTATTGGTTTCGCCTGTAGGATTCTCCCCATCAGATCGCTTCGTAGCGATCCTCACCTGGAGATCCCACATGAAACTGCTGCATATCGATTCGAGCATTCTTGGTGACAACTCGGCTTCCCGTCAGCTGAGCAGCGAAGTCGTTAAAGCCTGGCAAACTGCCGAGCCGACTGCCGTGGTGACCTACCGCGACCTGGCCGCCGATGCCATCAGCCATTTCTCCGCGACAACCCTGGTTGCCGCCGGCACCACCGCTGAACTGCGTAACGCCGCGCAGCAACACGAAGCCGAGCTGAGCGCCACCACCCTGGCCGAATTCCTCGCCGCCGATGCCGTGGTGATTGCAGCTCCGATGTACAACTTCACTATCCCGACCCAACTCAAGGCCTGGATCGACCGCATCGCCGTTGCCGGTCAGACCTTCCATTACACCGAAGCCGGCCCTGAAGGCCTGTGCGGTGGCAAGAAAGTCGTCATCGTATCGACTTCCGGCGGTCTGCATGCCGGTCAGGCCACTGGCGTTGCTCACGAAGAGTACTTGAAGGTGCTGTTCGGCTTCCTCGGTATCACTGACATCGAGTTCGTCCGTGCCCATGGTCTTGCCTACGGTGACGAAGTCCGCACCAAAGCCATGAGCGACGCTCACACGCAAATCAGCGAGCAGTTGTTCGCCGCTGCGTAAGGCGTGTGTAAAGAAAATCAAACAGCTCGAGCAACATCCAAAAAACTCTGTATTCTGATCACGCAAGTGCCAGATACGGAGTTTTTTGTTTCTGGCTGTTTCGGAATTTCATTAAATAGTGGCCCGAGTTATGCAATCGAGGGTTAACGTCCCCGGTCAGTAGCCAGGTGGAGCCTTCCATGGTGCGTCTTTGTGCAACCTTACTGATTTGCCTGCTCAGCAGCCTGAACTCAGTGCACGCCGCGCCTGCGCCGCATCCTCACTGGAGCGTCGGCTTCCATGAGATGAGCTTTCTCGACCCTCTGGACTTGCAGCCGATGCGCGCCATCGCCTTCTATCCCTCCAGCGACAAGGAGCACTCCAGCATCCTTGAGGGCTACACGGTCGAAGCGGGCGAAGACACCCGAGTCGCCATCGGTCGTTTCCCGATGCTGATGCTGTCCCACGGCAACACCGGAACACCGCTGGCCTTGCACGACCTCGCCACGTCGCTGGCACGCAAAGGGTTTGTGGTGGTGGCGGTGATCCATCCCGGCGACAACTCCAAAGACCACAGCCGCCTCGGTACGTTGAGTAACCTTTACGGTCGGCCCATCCAGATTTCCGAAGCCATTACCGAGACGCTGGGCGACCGTATGCTCGCGCCCTTCGTCAACGCCGATCAGGTGGGTGTGATCGGCTATTCGGCGGGTGGGGAGACTGCGCTGATTCTGTCCGGCGCGACACCAGACCTGGACCGTCTGCGCCGCTATTGTCAGGAACGCCCGGACGACCGCGATGCCTGCAACACCCAAGGCGAATTGATTGCTGACCGTGATGACTTGCAACCGGTGGCTGACCCGCGGGTTCGCGCCTTGCTGCTCATGGCGCCGCTCAGCCTGAAGTTTGGTCGCCATACCCTGGCCGACGTGCATGTGCCGGTGCTTCTGTACAGCGGCGACGGCGACAAACTGGTAGCGTTCGACAAGAATGCCGCCGCCCTGGCGCGCAAACTGCCGATCGCACCGGACTTCAAGTTGCTGGTCGGGGCAGGGCACTTCGTGTTCCTGGCGCCTTGCAACGAAGAGCAAATCATCGCCATGCCGGCGCTGTGCACCGATGCCGATGGCGTCGACCGCAAAGACATCCATCGCACCATGGTGTCCGAGGCCGGGCGTTTCTTCGCTCACGCGCTTGCCAAGCCGACCCGGGCCGGGATGCAGACCGCCGATCAATAAGATTCACAGATCCCTTTGTAGGAGCTGCCGAAGGCTGCGATCTTTTGACGTTGCTTTTTTAAGATCAAAAGATCGCAGCCTTCGGCAGCTCCTACATGGATTGCGTGAATCACGTCATTGCACGGCGCTTGAGTAACAACGTCAAACCGAGGCCAGTCACCGACAACAACGCCGCGCTGAAGAAAATCCACGAGTACCCCAGATTCAACGCCACGGCGCCCATCAACGGCCCGGCAATCGCCAGCGCCAGGTCGAAAAACACCGCGTAAGCACTCAATCCCGCCCCGCGACTGGAGTTGGGCACTTGCTTGATCGCTTCGACCCCCAGCGCCGGATACACCAGCGACAGACCGAACCCGGTCAGGCCTGCGCCGATCAGCGCATAACCGGTCGAAGGCGCGAGCCACAGCAACACCAGGCCCACCGTTTCAATGCTCATACAGGCAACGGCCGAGGTGAACCCACCGAAACGGCTGATGCTGGAGATGAACAACAGTCGCGCCAGAATGAAACACACGCCGAACACCGTCAGGCAGTAAGCCGCGCCGGCCCAGCCACGGCTGACGTAATACAGGGTAATAAAGGTGGTTAACGTGCCATAACCGATGGAGGCGAGGCTCAGGCTCGCGCCGAACGGCGCAATGCGCCCGAACACCGCCCAGAACGGCAGGCGCTCGCCGCGAATCACCGGTACCGAGGGTTTGTTTCGGATCAGCAACAACGCCGCCAGCGCCAGCACCGAAAGCGCGATCCCAAGACTGGCGAACCCCAGCTCGCCAACCATCACCACGCCCAGCGGCGCACCAATGGCGATGGCGCCGTAGGAGGCGATGCCGTTCCAGGAGATCGATCGCGCGGTATGTTCAGCGCCCACCTGACCCATGCACCAACTGATGGTGCCGACCCCGATCAATCCCTGGGCAATCCCCAGCAACAAGCGGCCGGCGATCAGGATCAACAGGCTCAGCAACGGAAAGCTTTGCAGCAGCGTTGAAATCAACGTCAGCACGCCGCTCAACACAATCCCCGATAACCCGTAAACAATCGCCCGCTTGGTGCCGATGCTGTCCGACAGCCGCCCGGCCATCGGGCGGCTGAGCAGGGTGGCCAGGTATTGCGAGCCGATGGTCAGCCCCGCGATGATCGCGCTGAAACCCAGCTGCTCATGGACATACCCTGGCAACACCGCAATCGGCAGACCGATGCAGAGGAAGGCAATAAAGGTATAAAAGACGATGGAGACGATCTGCAGGGTGATCGCCATGGAGCTTTGCGGTGGCAGTTGCTGCACAGACATGAGGGCTCGTTCGCGGGCGGCGGTAGGAGAACTGCATCATGGCGCGGGCTGCGAATAAAAGGAAGCAGGCTAACGATAAGATCAAAAGATCGCAGCCTTCGGCAGCTCCTACATTGGAATGCGTCCCCTGTAGGAGCTGCCGAAGGCTGCGATCTATTGATCTTCAAGCAATAAAAAGCCCCGTCACCAGGACAGGGCTTTCCATTTTCAGCCGGTGCTTAGAACACAACGCCCTGGCTACGCAGGTAATCGTCATAGGTGCCGCTGAAGTCGATCACGCCGCTGGCGCTCAACTCGATGATGCGGGTGGCCAGGGACGATACGAACTCACGGTCGTGGCTGACGAAGATCAGCGTGCCCGGGTAGTTCTCCAGCGCCAGGTTCAGCGCCTCGATGGATTCCATGTCCAAGTGGTTGGTCGGTTCGTCCATGATCAGCACGTTCGGCTTTTGCAGGATCAGCTTGCCGAACAGCATGCGACCTTGCTCACCACCGGAGATGACCTTGACCGACTTGAGGATCTCGTCGTTGGAGAACAGCATACGGCCGAGGGTACCGCGAACGATTTGCTCGCCGCCCTGAGTCCACTGGCCCATCCAGTCGAACAGGTTGCAGTCGTCTTCGAAATCGTGCGCGTGGTCCTGGGCGTAGTAGCCCAGTTCCGCAGCGTCGGTCCACTTCACGGTACCGGCATCCGGGGTCAGTTCATTGACCAGGGTGCGCAGCAGGGTGGTTTTACCGATACCGTTCGGGCCGATGATCGCCACGCGCTCGCCAGCTTCAACCTGGAAGCTGAAGTCCTTGAACAGTGTCTTGCCGTCGAAGCCTTTGGCCATGCGCTCGACGATGACCGCCTGACGGTGCAGCTTCTTGGTTTGTTCGAAACGGATGAACGGGCTCACACGGCTCGAAGGCTTGACTTCGGCCAGTTGGATCTTGTCGATCGCCTTCGCGCGGGAAGTGGCCTGCTTGGCTTTCGAGGCGTTGGCCGAGAAGCGGCTGACGAACGATTGCAGTTCGGAGATCTGCGCTTTCTTCTTGGCGTTGTCCGACAGCAGTTGCTCGCGGGACTGGGTCGCCACGGTCATGTACTCGTCGTAGTTGCCCGGGAACAGGCGCAGCTCGCCGTAATCCAGGTCAGCCATGTGGGTGCACACGCTGTTCAGGAAGTGACGGTCGTGAGAGATGATGATCATCAGGCTGGAGCGCTGGGTCAGGATGTTTTCCAGCCAGCGGATGGTGTTGATGTCCAGGTGGTTGGTCGGTTCGTCGAGCAACAGCACTTCAGGATCGGAGAACAGCGCCTGAGCCAGCAATACGCGCAGTTTCCAGCCTGGGGACACTTCGCTCATCGGGCCGAAGTGCTGCTCGATGCCGATACCCAGGCCCAGCAACAGTTCGCCAGCACGGGATTCGGCGGTGTAGCCGTCCATTTCGGCGAACTCGGTTTCCAGCTCTGCAACGGCCATGCCGTCTTCTTCGGTCATTTCCGGCAGCGAGTAGATACGGTCGCGCTCGGCCTTGACCTTCCACAGCTCTTCGTGACCCATGATCACGGTATCGATCACGGTGAATTCTTCGTAGGCGAACTGGTCCTGGCGCAATTTACCCAGACGCACGTTCGGCTCGAGCATGACCTGGCCGCCGGACGGCTCGAGGTCATTGCCGAGGATTTTCATGAAAGTCGACTTGCCGCAACCGTTGGCGCCGATCAGGCCGTAGCGGTTACCCGCGGCGAATTTGACCGAAACGTTTTCGAATAGCGGCTTGGCGCCGAACTGCATCGTGATGTTAGCTGTAGAGATCAAAGGTTTTTCCTGCGAAGCATTCAGAGTAGCTAGGGTTGCGGCAGTACCGATTCAGTACCCGTTTCCGGTTTTCGAACCACAGGAAATGCATCCCGGTCAGAAGCGGAAGGTCCATCTGGCAATAAGTGGACAGCAGCATATGGAGCGCTTGGCCCGAGTCGAAGTGCGCTGAGACGGGGTTCATTCCCGTCATCAACCAAGGGGGGCGCGTAATGTTTGGCGGCGATTGTACTGGTCTGGCTCTTTAAACGATAGGGCGTTAAGGCCGCACGGCCACTTTGGCAGCATCAGTGGACAGATTTTCACAGTTGAAGGTTAACTATTGGTTACAAACTGTGGCTAAAATGCCATCTATCACCCGATGCCGACAGGCGGCATGGGCTCAAGGACGCGCCATCCGGGACCGTTGTTTCGTATTCAGACACTGCACAAGACCCTTGGGCCGATTGGCCGGCAAGGGACGCAGTTTGTTCACTTCTGACATGTGACGATTTTTTGTGAAATTGATCATTGCCGCTATTTACGTTGTTTCCATTGCGTACGTTCACTTGCACGGACGCGTGCGTCACAAGCTGGGCCGCCAACTGAGCGACCACTCGACGTTTCTGGCGCCGATCAACTGTTTCCTTTATCTGTTCTCGAAGATCCCCAACAAGCCTTATCTGAACCCGGCAGACTTTCCCGATCTGAGTCCGTTGCAAGACCATTGGGAAGAAATTCGCGCCGAGGGCCAGAACCTGCTCAGGGCCGGGGAGATCAAGCGCTCGAATCAGTACGACGACGTCGGCTTCAACTCGTTCTTCAAGACGGGCTGGAAACGTTTCTACCTGAAGTGGTATGGCGACAGCCATCCTTCGGCTATGAAACTCTGTCCGCGCACCACCGAACTGGTGCAAAGCATCGGCTCGATCAAGGCTGCGATGTTTGCCGAGCTGCCACCGGGTTCGAAACTGGTCCGTCACCGCGATCCGTATGCGGGTTCCTACCGCTATCACCTGGGCCTGGCAACACCGAACGATGCCGGTTGCTATATCAACGTCGATGGCGAGAACTACCACTGGCGCGACGGTGAAGCGGTCATGTTCGATGAGACCTTCATTCATTACGCCGAAAACACCACCGAGCAGAACCGCATCATTCTGTTCTGCGACGTTGAGCGGCCGATGAAGTATCGCTGGACGGCGGCGTTCAATCGCTGGTTCAGCCGTAGCGTGATGGCGGCAGCGGGCGCGCCGAACGATGTGGGTGACAAGACCGGCGGTATCAACCGCTTGTTCACCAAAATCTACAAGATTCGCCTGCGCGGCAAAGCGCTGAAGAAGCGCAACCGCAAGCTCTATTACCTGGAGAAGTGGGCGATTTTCGGTGGCCTGTTGGCGATTATCGTTCTGATCTGAGTTTTGCGTTACGTCGGAAGACGCCATCGCGAGCAAGCTCGCTCCCACAGTTAACCGCGATCACCTGTGGGAGCGAGCTTGCTCGCGATGGGGCCATAACATCCACCGCAAAACCATCAATCAGCCACGAGAAGTCTTCGTGGCTTTTTTGTTTGGGGCCGGCTTCGTTTTGCCCGTGCTCTTGCCGCCGAGGCTGCGTTTAAGCAGCTCGGTCAGATCGATAACGTCTGCGGTTTTGCGCTCCTCTTCGTCAGTCGCCGTTTCGACATCTTCGATTTTTCCTTCGTTGGCCTTTTTCTCCACCAAGGCCATGATCTTGTCTTCAAAACTGTCGCGATAATCCTCGGGTTTCCAGTCTGCGCTCATGTCTTGAACCAGTCGTTTGGCCATGTCGAGTTCACCTTTGGCCAGTTCGGGCTTGGTGACTTCACTGCCCAACTCAAGCGTATCCAGACTTCGCACTTCGGCAGGCCAGCGCAGCATCACCAATACCATCGCCGATTCCAGCGGCATCAGCGCGGCAAGGTGTTGGCGCGTGTGCAGCACAACATGAGCCAGGGCGACTTTATTGGTTTTGCTTAACGTTTCGCGCAACAGCGCATAGACCTTGCCACCGCGTTTATCCGGCGCGAGGTAGTAGGGCGTATCGATGTTTTGCAGGGGGATCTGCTCGCTGTCGACAAAGGAAAAGATGTCGATGGTCTGAGTGGACAGAGGGTGCGCCGACTTGATTTCCTCTTCGCTGAGGACCACATACCGACCCTTTTCATACTGCACACCTTTAACGATGTGTTCCTTGGTCACTTCCTTGCCGGTGACCTTGTTGACGCGCTTGTAGCCCACCGGGTCCATGCTGCGGCTGTCGAGCCAGTCGAAATCCACCCCTTGCGAGGACGTCGCCGAGACCAGCGCCACAGGGATATGCACCAGACCGAAACTGATCGCGCCTTTCCAGATTGCCCGTGCCATGGTCGTCTTCTCGCGAGTGATGTTCAGGTGACCTGTGCCGCTGTGCAAAAGTTTCAGCAGGCTGCGACCCGGTCCTGCGGGCGTATCGGCGGTCGGGTCAACTCGTGTTACATCTTGTGAAGGAGGTTTTAGTTAACAAATCCGAACCCCGGGCGTAGCGTGATATCGAAGTTCCTATCCACGCTGATGTCGAGAGGCACCCCATGAACAGATTTGTGCTCGGCTGCACCGCGTTGGCGTTGAGTGGCGTGCTGAGCAATCTGGCCCAGGCTGACACCGCATCGCCACCTTCTTCATTGCTGTTGGCCCAGAGCCCAACGGGCCAGACCAGCAATCCTTACAACAGCCCGATTCGCCGGGCCAATCCCAACAGCATGCAAGGCACGCAACCCAGCGCGCCGGCCATTCGTGGGCCGAACACAGTGCCCGTGCCGCGGCCACCGACCCTTGATAATGGTGGCATCGGCAACCGTTATCCCCAAGACCGGTCGCATCCCGCCACCCCACCGAAATTCATTCCCAACCCACCTCATCGGGACGCAGACACCAGCAACCGTTGAACGGCACGACAGCGATCTTGCCAGCCATTCGAACGACAAAAGGAATCGTGCATGTTGCGTAAAACCCTTCTGGCCACACTGTGCGCCAGCGCACTGATCACCGTCACGGCGCCCGTTTTCGCAGCGCCAACCCAGAATTTTAAAAGCGAGCAGGGCACCCTTGAGGTGACGACAATGACCAAGGGGCTCGAACATCCTTGGGCTTTGGCGTTTCTTCCCGATCGCCAAGGGATGCTGGTGACCGAACGGCCCGGCAACCTGCGGGTGGTCAGCGCCGACGGTAAACTTTCCGCTCCGCTCAGTGGCGTGCCAAAGGTTTGGGCCAAAGGGCAGGGCGGCTTGCTGGATGTGGTGTTGTCGCCCGACTTCAAGCAAGACCGCACAGTCTATCTGTCGTATGCCGAAGGGGGTGGTGAGGGCGACAAGGCCGGGACGGCGGTCGGGCGCGGACGTTTGTCCGACGACCTGACGGCCCTCAAGGATTTCAAAGTGATCTTCCGTCAGGAACCCAAGCTTTCAGTCGGTAACCACTTCGGCTCCAGGTTGGTGTTTGATCGCGACGGCTATCTGTTTATCACCCTTGGCGAGAACAATGACCGGCCGACCGCCCAAGACCTCGACAAGCTGCAAGGCAAGGTCGTGCGGATCTACCCGGACGGCAAGGTGCCGGATGACAATCCCTTTGTCGGTCAGGCCGGCGTACGCCCGGAAATCTGGTCCTACGGTCATCGCAATCCACAAGGCGCGGCGCTCAATCCCTGGACCGGCACCCTCTGGGAAAACGAGCACGGTCCCCAGGGTGGCGATGAAATCAACATCATCGAGCGAGGCAAGAACTATGGCTGGCCGATGGCAACCCATGGCATCAACTATTCCGGCCAGCCGATACCGGAAGCCAAGGGCAAGTCCGCCGAAGGCACCGTCGCCCCGCACCATGTCTGGGAAAAGTCCCCCGGCCTCAGCGGCATGGCGTTCTACGACGCTGACCGCTTCAAGGCCTGGCAGCACAACGTGTTTATCGGCGCGTTAGTGAGCCAGGAGTTGATCCGCTTGCAGTTCGATGGCGACAGGGTGGTTCACGAAGAGCGCTTGCTGGGCGAACTCAACAAGCGCATTCGCGATGTGCGGCAAGGGCCGGACGGGTATTTGTATGTGTTGACCGATGAGGACGATGGGGCCCTGTACAAGATCGGACTGAAGTAACCGATTCCTGTAGCAGCTGGCGAAGCCTGCGTTCGGCTGCGCAGCAGTCGCCAACCCGGTCACCTCGGTCTAACTGAACCACCGTGGTGGATGGTTTTACGACTGCTGCGCAGCCGAACGCAGGCTTCGCCAGCTGCTACAGGGATTGTGACACTCATGATCGGGCGTACAGGACCACTGCCGCACGCAACTTGCCTCGTCCGAAGCTGCTCATCTTGTCGAACTCCCCATGGCTGACCGGCAAATGCTGGCAGTCCATGGGTTGGCGATGCTGGCTGTGGTCGACATCCGGGTCATGCAGGTAAACGAACTCTTCATCGCAATCGGTGACGATCACCCAATGCGGCGATTTGGAACGTGTCAGGCGGTAGCTGCTGATGAGTACCAGCGGCTGCCCGCCACCGTTCAGTAAACCCGGAAGATCCAGCGGCCCGCCGATCACCTGTTCGACGTCAGTGGTGTGCAGCTGCGCCGTAAACTCCTCGTGCACCAGGCGCATTACCTCTTTTTTATGCGCATCGCGTACGCCATCGAGAAACAGTGGCCCGGTCATGCTCAGTTGCAGTCGCACCCGAAACCCTCTTTGCCATGCCGCCAGCGCCAAGCCTTGAGGGCTGCAGCCACCATGGCCGGAGGTCATGAACACGGTGGTCGCTTCGCGCCAGATCTGCAGTTCTTCGCGACGCTCCGGCACGCGATCCGCTTGCAGCGCGCCCATGGCCATCAGTAGACAGGCCGGGCCGCAGGTGAAATCGGTGGTCTGCGGGTACCAGGGCACCTTGATGTTGCGTGAGTCGCGGTGCTGGAGGATGCGCTTCTCCAGTCGCAGCGCGTCGGCGTGGTCCTGGTAATAGTCGTGAATCAGTGCAAAGCGTCGATAACCATTGCGCTCATACAGGGCAATCGCTGCCGGGTTGTCGATGCGTACTTCCAGCCGCAGGTAGGCGCAGTCGTGCTCAAGGGCGCAGGCCTCGACGCGTTCGAGCAACTGCCTGCCCAGGCCGCTGCCGCGCGCGTCGGTGGCGATCGCAATCGAGTAAAGACGCGCCAGGGAAGTGCCCCGGTGAAACAGCACCACGGCGTAACCGACCAGGTGCTCGCCACGCTGGGCCACCAGCAGTTGCCCGTGGGCCCGCGTGATCATCCATTGAAAACTGCGACGGTTAAGCCGATCCGTGGTGAAACAGTGTTGTTCGAGTTCCAGCAGCGCCGGTAAGTCTTCAACGACCGCCAAGCGAAAAACCAGATTCATATGACCACCGTAAAAGTTGCGTAACGAAACGGGACTTTCTAAAAAGTTCGTGCTTAATAGGAAAGGTCTTGTTCTCCAACGGATCAATCACTATGTCAGCGGTACTGGGTCATTGGCGCGAAGTATCCGAGCAAACTTTGCCGGCAGCAACTTATTTAAATGACGGTGTTAGAACTTCCAGCCAGTTGATTATCATCGTCGAACGCAAGGAAGACTGGACCTCCTACTTCCCCAGTGAAGACATCGTGACGGCTCAGGAATACCTCGAAAAAACCCGTGATGACGAGCGGGGCAAGCGGATCCAGGTGATCAACCTGTGCCGCAGCTACAAGTACCTGGGGCACGGTTACTATTGCTCGCTACTGGCCGAAGCCCGTGGACACAAGGTGATTCCGTCGGTGCGGACCATCAGCGAACTGACTCGAAAATCCTTGTACGGCCTGGCCCTGGATGATCTGGATAAAACCCTGGAAAAAGCCCTCAGTCATCATCTTTACAGCGATACCGAAGGCTTTACCTTGACACTGTACTTTGGCAAGACTCATATCGAGCCGTTACAGGATCTGGCGCGACAGTTGTTTGAAGTATTTCCGTGTCCGATATTACTAGTTGAATTTCGTCGAACTAACGGCTGGCACATTGAAGGGATAAAGTCCGGCGCCTTACATAAGTTACGCGAAGATCAGGAAGACCAGTTCGCCAACTCCCTGGACAGTTTCAGCCGCAAGATCTGGCGCGTGCCGCGTTCCCGGCGTTTGGCCCGTTATGACCTGGCCATCCTGCACGATCCCCAAGAAGCGTTGCCGCCGTCCAATGCCAAGGCGCTGGACAACTTCGTCAGGGTTGGCAAGACGTTGGGCATCGACGTCGAACTGATCGAGCGCAAGGACTATGCACGTATTGCCGAATACGACGGGTTGCTGATCCGCGAGACCACAAGCGTCGACAACCACACCTACCGCTTCGCCAAGAAAGCCGAGAGCGAAGGGTTGGTGGTGATGGACGATCCGGCGTCGATTCTGCGTTGCACCAACAAGGTGTACCTGACCGATCTGCTCAAGAGCCACCAACTGGGTATGCCCGCCACCGAAATTCTCTATAAAGAGCGACCGGAAGACTTCGAGCGGGTTGGCGAGCGCCTCGGTTTCCCGTTGGTGTTGAAGATCCCCGACGGCTGTTTCTCTCGGGGTGTGATCAAGGTCGAAAGCCAGCAAGCCTTGCTCGAAGCCACGGCCGAACTGTTCGAGCATTCGGTACTATTGCTGGCTCAGGAATTCTTCTACACCGAATACGACTGGCGCATCGGCGTGCTCAACCGCAAACCCATCTTTGCCTGCCAGTACTTCATGTCCAAGGGCCATTGGCAGATCTACAACCACAAGGCAAAGGGCCAGGACATCAATGGCGAATGCCGTACCTTGGCGGTTCACGAAGCACCGCGGGCGGTGGTGGAGCTGGCGGTGAAGACCGCGAACCTGATCGGCGATGGCCTCTACGGTGTCGACCTCAAGCAGTCCGGCGACAAAGTGGTGGTGATCGAGGTCAACGACAACCCGAACATGGACGCCGGCATCGAAGACGCTTACTTGCAGGACGATCTGTATTCACTGGTGCTGGAAGAGTTCGTCCGTCGCCTGGAACTCAAGCGCCGCGGCCAGGCCTGGTGAGCTGCGGATGATCAAGAGCTTTCAACTGATCCACGGAGTCCTGCACAAAGTCGAACGGCTGGACGCCGAAGTGATGTTGTTCAGCAATCCCGATGCGGCCGAACGGGATCTGCTGCACAGCCATTTCAAAGTCGATGAACACGCCCTGGCCTCGGCCCTGGACCCCGACGAAGTGTCACGAATCGAGTTTCACCCCGACAACCTGTTCCTGATCTGGAAACGCCCGGAAAACTATTCCGGTGCCGGCAGCCTGGCTTTTGAAGTGTCGTCCTGCGGTTTGCTGTTTTCCGAGCATCGTTTGCTGGTGATCGCCACCGATGACTCGCCGCTGCAAGGGCTCGGCACCCGGCAGCGGCTGAACACACCGCTGGATGTGTTGCTGGATTTGTTGTTCAACAACATCCATCACTACTTGGGCCACTTGAAGGTGATCAAACTGGTTGCCCGTGAGTTGCAGCAAAAATTCAATGCTTCGATGGAAAACCAGCACCTGATCCAGATGTTCAACCTCAGCGAGAGCCTGATCTATTACATCAATGCCATCCACAGCAACGGCGCGGTCCTGACCCGGCTGCGCAACCACGCGGAAAAGGAACACTTCAGCGCCCAGGCCATTGGCCTGATCGACGACCTGATCATCGAAAACAATCAGTGCTACAAACAGGCGGAAATCTACTCCACGGTGTTCTCCGGGCTGATCGACGCCCGGGGCAACCTGATGAACAACAGCATGAACAACCTGCTGCGCAAACTGACGTTGATCAATGTGGTGTTTCTGCCGCTGAACCTGATTGCAAGTATCGGCGGCATGTCCGAGTTCAGCATGATGACGGCGGGCGTGCCGTGGTGGGTTTCGTATCCGTTGTTTCTGACCGCGATGATAATGGGGGCTGGAGTGATGGTGCTCGGGCTCAGGCGGTTGGCGAAATAAATTTGGCGGCTGTCAGATCGCCTTCGCGAGCAAGCTCGCTCCCACATTTTGATCAGGGTGTACGCAAGTTCCGAGTCCGCTACAGAACCCTTGTGGGAGCGGGCTTGCCCGCGATGGCAATCTCAAAAGCACTACAAATCCAGGATCAGACCTCTTGATGGATGGTTACGGATTTCTTCCGATCCTGCAGCCCACGCACCACCAAGTACAACAACGGTCCGATGGAAACAAATATTGCGGTAAGCAACAGATACGGCACCACCGACAACCGTGACCGCCCACGCTTGCGCGCATCTTTGTACATCCAGATCCCCGCGAGCGTCGCCAGCAGGTACAAATCAATCACCACTTGCGCCGTGTCGGGGCGCGACATCAGGCTGATGCCGAAGTCGATCAATGACTGTTCGGCCTGAAGCATCACCGAAACGGTGTAGCCGGCGAATGCGATCAGTGCAATGAGGGGCAGGGCGACAGACTTCATGGTTTCCTTCCTTGGGACGATGAACAGAGTCGGCAGCCTACAGAGGCCGAGTAAAATTGGCCATTGACTTGCCATCGGCGTCCGGCTAATTTCCGGACATGACTTCCACTGTATTGCGCTGCCAGCCAAGCATTATTACCGCCATTCCTTATTTGGCGGGCTAGCTCACGACTGCAGCACCCAACCCGCCCTCGAGGCGGGTTTTTTCTTTCTGTCTCTTGGGTCTTGAACCAACGCCGACCGGCGTAGGAGCTGCCGAAGGCTGCGATCTTTGATCTTGCTTTTAAAAGCAAAAGTAAAAGATCGCAGCCTTCGGCAGCTCCTACGCAGTCGGTGTACGACAGGAGACAACCATGAGCATCCCCGCCCAGCAGACCTTGCTTGAGCACTACGTGAAAAAGATCCTCGCCGCGCCCGTGTATGAACTCGCGGTGTGTACGCCGTTGCAATCGGCGCCAGCGCTGTCCGAGGCGCTCGGCAATCAGATCCTGCTCAAGCGCGAAGACCTTCAGCCGACCTTTTCCTTCAAGATCCGCGGTGCCTATAACAAACTGGTACAACTGAGCGATGAGCAAAAGGCACGCGGTGTGATCACCGCTTCGGCGGGCAATCATGCGCAGGGCGTAGCGCTGGCAGCGCGTGAACTGGGAATTGCGGCGACCATCGTCATGCCGCGTACGACGCCGGAACTGAAGGTGCTCGGTGTACGCAGTCGGGGCGCCGACGCCGTGCTGCACGGTGAGAGTTTTCCGTTTGCCCTGGACTATGCGCTGAACCTGGCACGGCAAACCAGTCGCACCTTTGTCTCGCCCTTCGACGACCCGGACGTGATCGCGGGACAGGGCACCGTCGCCATGGAAATCCTGCGTCAGCATCAAGGTTCACTGGACGCGATCTTCGTCCCCGTGGGTGGTGGCGGCCTGATCGCCGGCATCGCGGCGTACGTCAAATACTTGCGACCTGACGTCCGCATCATCGGCGTCGAGTCGGAGCATTCCGCGTGTTTGTCCGCGGCATTACAGGCCGGCGAGCGAGTTGTCCTGCCAAATGTAGGCACTTTCGCCGACGGTGTCGCCGTCGCCCAGATCGGCGCTTATGGTTTCGAAGTCTGCCGGTTTTGTGTCGATGAGGTGTTGACGGTCAGCAATGACGAACTCTGCGCCGCCATCAAGAATATCTACGACGATACCCGCTCAATCACCGAACCTTCCGGTGCGTTGGCCGTGGCCGGAATCAAGAAGTACGTGGCGCAGACCGGTGCCCGTGGTCAGACACTGGTAGCGATCGACTCAGGCGCCAATATCAATTTCGACAGTTTGCGCCATGTGGCCGAGCGCGCCGCGTTGAGCGGCGCCCCGGCGTGAGCGGTGTCAGGCCAGCAGCGGGCGCAGGAAGGTCCGCTCGTAACTGACGATAAATTTCTTTTCGACCAGCGAAGCTACGAGCGCGGTGCTTTCGGCGTCAGTCATCGCGATATGCCGGTAGCTTTCGTAGTCCGCCAGCGAAGGAAAACTGAACAGGCAGTAGGCGATATTGCTCGCGCCCTCGGAAGGCAGGAAGTACCCGTGGTGCGTACCGCCCAAACGCTCGACGATGCCGAGCCAGGCTTTGGCGTAGGCTTCGAATTCGCTGAGTTGATACGGATCGATCACATATTTGACGTGGCAGGTAATCAAAATGGCGCTCCTGTAACGGGATAGAACGATTATTCCTGAACGGCTTTCTCGACCTTGCTCGACGCCGACCAGATCCGGTAGCGGACTTCGACGTCTTTGGGCACGTAGAGCACGATCGGCAGTTTGCTGTTGTAGCGCAGCATGAAACCGTCACCGACCACCGGCACAAAGTCCTTTTTGCTTTTGCCGTCCGGGCAGGCCATCAGCGTACTCATTGGGCCGATGACTTTTTCCAGTCGGTAGACCGGGTAGCCCCAACCTTCGAGGTTTTTCTCCTCGAGAATGCCGCCCAGGCGTTGGCGATTGCAGTCAACGGTCAGGGTTTTGCCGGCGAGGATTTCGACCTGGTAGCCGTCTTCCTGCGTCTGTGGGGCAAGGTGAATGACCTGGCGGGTGAAACCGCTCTCAGCTTTGGGGAACGGCGCAACCTCTTCTAGTTTCGCGGCGTGAGCGATGGTCGACAGCCCGGCAACAATCAGCCCGACGGTAGTGATATAGGTCAAAGAACCCATGATGCCTCCTTGCGTGCCTGTGGGGTCAGCGGATACTGAATTGATTGGCCGCATTCTTACTGGGGTGGTCGGCCAATGCAAACTTGTCGCTGGATGTATGCAAATTGCAGGGGCACCACAACGCCTTTCTTGCATATTGCAGGGGCTATTTACGTGCGGTTTCGCTAAATCGTTGATTTACCGATGAGCTGCAGTGCGAAATCCAAGGCATGTTTTATGCTGAAGCTGGTCTTAAGCTGACCGGGGATTTCATTGCGTCAGTATCGATAGTTGATCGGCAGTCTCACATTAAGGAGAGGTTCGCCATGTTTCTTTCTGCCTTGGAACTTCGCAATATCATTGAAAGCAGCTTTTTGCCGAAACGTTGTCAATGCACGCTGTCGCCGGACCTGTCGATGACCGTCAAGGTGTATTCCGATCGTGAAACCGATCACCTCGATCTAATGAAGACAGGAATAAATGCCAAACAGCTGAATGGTTGCCGAGAAATCAATGACCTGATAGCTGGACTGCGCTCTGACATGCAGCACCAAACCATTGCCCAGACTCTGCATCCAGACAGAAAAGCGCTTTAACCCACGGTTTCGAGCTCCACCGACACGCGCTTGGTCTGGAGAAACGCCAGACCCAGCGCCAGCTCAACCACCACCGCAAGCAATATGCCCGGACCGGCATGGCCATTGAGCCATTCGCCGAAGCCCAGTGCTGCCAGCCCCAGCAGCCGACCATGAAACCATTGGTCAGCGCATGGCGGGTGATCGAAGGCGACTCGTTTCGAACCAGATAAAACATCACGCCCAATGCCGCGAACAGCATTGCGCTGCGCCGCGCGACAACGCCCACCGCCAACGAGTACTCGATACTCCAGATTGACAGAAACCTGTCCGGCATCAAACCCCAGACCAGGGCCAACAGAAAACACAGCGCGGCGGTAAAAGTCGACAGGGTACGAAACGATAACTGCATGGCGAATCCTTGCGGCAGTGGGGGGAGGCGCTGAGCATAGCGCCAGAACCCCTCACAGGAATACCGCAAAGTATTGAATCAGACCTTTCCGTCAGTTTTGATAACTGCAAGCGTCGGAAAGCTTCCGATAGGAGATTTCCGCAGGCTTGCCCGAGGTGCTATCGATGTACTTCATGTCGGCTGTGACCACTTTGCAATCCAGCGTATTCGGTTCAGTCAGCGCAACGACCTTACCTACGTGAAGCGGCATGCCGTAGTGATAGGGCACGGCCTGGGAGGATGAAGTGTCATTGGCCTGAGCCAGGCCGGCAAACGCGGTGCAGGCGAGGGCGGTGGTGATCAGCAAGGTGCGCATGTTCATGAACGATCTCCGATGCGGGAGGGAAGTCAGCTCGACGTATTGGCGTCGAACCTGCCGCACTGGGCGTCAGAGAACTCTGAGGGCGTGCGGTCCAGTAAAGTTTTGGACCGCGGGGTTAAGCGATGGTTAACCCGACTGAATGCCGCCTGTCGCGAGAAGGTTTCTGACAGAGGTTTCATGTAGGTAAAAAAACTTGGGGGAGCTTCGGCGAGGTCCTACACGCTTGGACTCTTTGTCGTCTTTCGTCGGCAAGGTACCAGCGTTTACTGTTTGACCTCGCTGCAAAATCAGCGAGCAGGTTTGGTCACCTGATTAACACTGCACATATATGTGCCATCATTCGCGCTGCGGACTTCTACGTCTCGTAGTGCGTTGCAATGGTGGCTGTGTGCAGGACGCTTTCGGGCGAGCCGTTTTGAGTGTTAGCGGTTGACCAAGCCTGTACACAGCCGCCTCCATCGTTTGGTCACGGTGCTGGCGATTACTAATTAATGCTCGAGTAATTACTATGCCAACGCTAAATCCATTCCCAGATCGCTATCGCTCAATCAAAAGCAGCGTTACCGAGACAAGCCCAATGGTCATCGACACCGAGGCCAATCCCCAAGACATACTCGAAGCCGCTTTACAGCGTGTCCGAGCCGCCAGCCAGTTGCTTGAAACGCTCCATTGCCAATGCTTCAAGTACGGTGATGTTCAAGATATTCCGCACATTACGCATGCGCTTTATCTTCTGACGCAGGATGGGTCCGATTTGCTGCTGGTTGCGCAGCAGCAGATGATGGGGTGGAAGGCGCCGGTCTGACGTTAGACAAATAAAAAATCCAGCCCTGTAAGGGCTGGATTTTTTGATACGTTATTGCACATGCAGATTCCACACTAAGGGCTCTCACCCCGCATAGACTCAGGCCATGCTAGCGGATTGCGACGAAGGAATTTGCGCAATACGCACTACCACTTGGTTTTCTTTATGCTCCGCCCAACGCTCAACATGTTTCTTGATGTCGGGCAATTCAGCGCGGTCACCATAAACATCCGCCAATTGCAGAGTGGTTGACTCCAACGATGTGACGCGTTGAAGCGTGTTTTCGATTTCCTCCAACTCTGCCTTATTGTGTTTGATTGCTAAATGGATTTCTTTTTGACGAGCCTGAAGATCCGCCATTGAAGAGTTTCGCTGTACAGCAGTAGCCCGGTCGTTCTTTTTGCTGTCGATGGTGCCGCCCGGGAACTCCGTATCAGCAGCTAACTGCCATTTCTCAAGTGCAGCGCGGTAATTTTTTATCTGTGTGCGCATGTTGTCTGCTTCCCTTGCAGTTAGCACCTTACCGCCGCTTGTTTGGGTGTCTTGCCAGCGGCGCAAGGTAGCCCAACAAGCAGGAATGTAACCTCCGAGCATCGTGTGATCAGCGCCATTCATCACTTGTATGCCAAAGTTGCTACGTTCCGGTGTGTCGTTATTTTTTACGTTGGCATAGCAGAGTTGGGTCATTGCCGATTCTTCGAAACCTTCGCAACCGGGAGTCCATAAGACGGAGGAAACCTGATTTCCGGGCAGTCTTAAGGGCATGAAGTAACGCTGCTCACCTTGATGTCGATACGGCTCGCCGCCAAATCTGCTCAAACCAGCACCGAACACGATGCCACCCACGACGGGGGCAACACCGCCGGTTACTGTGGCTGCAATGCCTGTGATCCAGACTGCTTTATTTGTATCCATCCATGCGGCAGGTACGCTTGGCACCGGATCATTGTTATTCACGATTCGATGGTGAACCAGAGACTTGGCACCCTCAACAAACTCGGCATCACCTGCCCGCGGTGAGCCAAAAGTGTAAAGAATGACGTCAGGGTCGTAGTTCCGACGTATCCATTCGGCGACTAACAGTGCAATTGCACCACCGAGGCTGTGACCGCAGACAAGAATTCGCTGATTGCCTGTGCTGAATCGCTCAATGTACCCAGCTAAAAAGGCTTTTACAGCCACGTAACCTTCGTGGAAACCTTGGTGTGCTTTTCCAACACCGTCTTCAACGGGTACTTGCTCAGCATCTCCATCGCGCCAAGCGTCCCATTTTTCTGCCGTTCCACGGACCGCAATAAGGATCATACGGTCATCGTGAGTCGCGTAGGCTTGAGTATCAGTGTTTTTCCAATCAGTCATGCCCTGACGTTGATCGTTGAAGAAATGGACTTCTGAGGGCGTTTTTTGTTCGTCCGCGTTTTTATAGAGGTCCGGGTCGTACGGGATAATCTCCAAACGCTTCGAATAAGGCACATCCTCAACAATGGGGTAATTCACAATTTTAGCATCGGCGTAACGCATAGGCTCCTGATAGCAAGCCAAACATGTCTGAAGAACATGACCCACAGTTCCCACAATAGGAAACGTTACTTCCCCGCCTGGCTCCGGGGATTCGGGTTTTTCCGGATCCTTAGGCGCGTTTGGGTTTTCAGGAACTTGACCGAAAGCTCCGTAACTAAGCGTTGCGAAAAGTGACAGATTGTAAAGATTAAGCGCGCTAAACGCCGGTGCCAGGGAGAGCAGAGGTCTGAAAGCACGTAAGGCCCGCACCTCCAGCACATAATGTTTGTCGGGTAAAAACGCAAGCCCGTACTCGGGCACCTTTCCCTTCCCAAAGTCATACGCAAGTTTTGTCCAGCCATATGGAACAGGTTTAGACAACTTTGCCTCGGGCGGCAAGTGACGTGTATGTTGAACAAACTGGCAAACTTCAACGTTATAAAATTCCGCTTTTTCTGACGCCGCTCTATAAGCACCAGTCTTCGCGCTACTTCCAATAGGGCGGTGTAAGGTTCGCTCAGCGGCAACCTGAAAAGCCGTTAGGGGGATTCGGTAGTTTTTTCGATCTCGAAGATCTTCGTAAAATTCTTCGCCGCCGGGATAAGCCTTTGCTAAGGTCAGCGTCACTGGCCCTTTATAGTTATTACTGATTTTTGCGTATCCATCACCATCGAGCATACCCTCGTATTTCTGGCCCTCCGAATCAGTTAGTTCGTAGTTCAATCCCGCGTAAGGCTTTCCATCGCCGAACTCATCTACAAACCTAAAACTAATCCAACTACCTCTGGCGGGGCAAACTCTCTTATCACACAGATATGGTTCTGTCATTGGGAAGTCCTTATTCCGTGCAGGACGGGTAGACCGTGCACTCGCGTCCGTTCATTTTAAAAGTTTTAAAGGTTGGCGGCGTTTGGCACCGCTTTGAGTTATCCGTGCCTTGACATGGCTTCCACCCATTTGGGGTTTTTATCCACCGATTATCCTTGCTCGGTTCTTCTTCATCGGAGATGCGAAACGTTACTTTTACTTCACTGTCTTTTAGGGTGGATTTTTGCACCGATCCGCCGGGTTTGTTTCGAGAAAAATAATCAGCGGGGACTGTCCAGTCGTTATTTGCAGCACTGCACGACAAGATTTTAGAAATGCCGTCTTTTTGAATTCTTGCAACACTGAGCTGGAACATCCAAGTGCACAGACCTCGAAATTCGGTGTCTCTGGTTAATGCGTTTCTTGATACATCCGAGGGAACAAATTCTCGGATAGATATTCCACCACCGTCTCCACCAATATCCAATGATGAGGTGCCATATCGTCCGTTGATGCTGGTATCTACACGCATCAAGTCCATGACGCAGCCTGCGATGTGATACTCCAAAGGTATATCGAAGCGTTCAGTTTGCTCGATATTTTTAACGTCGATCCGGTCAGTTTTTTGCTGGTGTCTGGTGACTTCTCCACCCAAGCCAGGTACGTAAGTTTTACAGTCCTGTCCTGCCCGTGGTGCATACTGGGCTTTCGATGTAAATCCAAAGTTGGCGGGTGTCGTCGCGACTAAGGTAAAGGATTCTGAGCCATAGTAACTAGTTGCTGCTTCTGCACTGTCTTTGGCCATCGGCCCAGCCCAGCTACAAGCGCCCATCAGTGGAAGAACAAGAAAAAATACTGACTTGGCGCTGCCTGAAAAAAAATTGCTACTCATTAAACGCTCCTTGCTCTGTGCAATTTGGGTAGACGGTGCACTCGCGTCCGTTCAGCTTGAAAGTTCTAAACTCTTTAGTGTTGCCTCGACAGAATCCGTATGGATCGTTTATGCCTTTTCCGAGGCAAGGTTTCCATCCTTCAGCGTGCTTTTGCCAAGCGTCGCCGATTGCAGGTCGCTCCTCGGATGATTGGCGCAGCACAAGTTTTATGACTTTCCCGGGAAGGGAGCTTCTATCGGCGACACCACCAGGCTTGCGCCGCTCAGGTTTATTCTCTGGAACCTGCCATTTCTCATCGGCAGCATTGCAGGACAGAATTTTCTCAATTGCACCTTTCTTGGCTTTAGCAACGCTTATTTGGAAAAGCCATGTGCATAGACCTCTTTGTTCGGAACCATCTAAGGTTGTTTTCGATGCGTTCTTTACAATCGCCAGTCCGCCTGCGTGATCCAATCCATGATCCCAAACGTCAGCACCGTAAGTGGCATTAACCTCATAACTCACTCTGGTAAGCACCATCGAGCAACCAGCAATGTGGTACTCCAACGGGATCTCTGTTGAGACTGTCTGCTCTACGCCTTTTGCCGGAAATTTATCGGATTTCTGTTGTTGTCGAGTAACCAAACCGCCTAAGCCAGGGCTATAAACCTCACAGTCCTGACCCTCTTTCGGTGAATACTGCGCTTTAGAGGTAAAGCCGAAATTCGGGGGAACACTGACGACAAGCGTGAAATGCTCGCGCCCATAACGACTGGCCACATCCTCAATGCTGTTTCGGGCAGCAGATCCCACCCAACTACACGCGCCGAGAAGCAGCACCAATCCCGGCAGCAACCAGAACCTGATTTTCAAACGGCAACGCCTGGCTCAACGAACACCCGCTGACACCGCGCAAAATGCACCTCCGGCGTTTCCCCCGGCAAAGGCTCCCACGCCACATCGTCCATGCACTTGGCGTTCAACCGTCGACTCAGCATCAACTTGCGCTGTTCCGGCGTTTTCCATTGCCACAGATCCAGCAAGTCCATCTGCTCCTCAAGCCACTCGCTGACGACGCGTGTTTCCGCCAGTTCAGCGGCAGCTTCCACGTGGTAGGTCAGCAGCCAGCGCTTGAGGTTGTCGCGCAAGATGCTGCGGGCCTGTTCGCCGGACTCAGGGTTTCGTAACCAGGGCGCCGGATCAGGAGCCGGGTAAACCCCAGGCCGGACGTTGTCGGCGCTCTTCCACTGATCTTCATCCCAAAACAATACGCTAGCGATCGGGCCAAGCAGCAGCGGATATTCGGTTTCTTTGAGGTTGGCCAGGCAGCGGGCGATCACACGGTTGTCCTGGAAACGGAACAACGAGCGTTCGCCGTCTTCGTCGATGATCATCCGCGCTCGCCAGTGTTGGGTCAGGCCGTCGAGGTCGGCGTTGTCCATGCTGCCGATCCAGCCCCAGTTTCGCTGTGGGTCGTCCAGCAGTTTGCGGAAGGCGTCGGCGCTGGGGTTGGACAGTTCGGTCAGCCATGGGCTGATGGCGACGAATTCGGCGTACTGGGTGCCTCGATAGAGTTGCACCGAGCGCTGCATCAGGCCGGCGCTGTACAGCGAGGTGACCGGGTTTGGTTCGGCGAGGCTGTCGAGGGCGAGGATCAGGACTCGGTTGAGCCGGGTTTGTTCGCCGAGCCAGTTGTTCAGTGCGTCGCTCATGCCGCAGTCCCCAGGTCGCATTTGCCTTCACGGCAGGCCTCGCAAATCGGACAGCGGATGTCCCCAGCCGCACGGGCGGCTTTGGCCATGGCCATTTGTACGGCGGCCGGGACGAGCAGGGCGCCTGCTTTGTCCTGGGCGGCGGCCCATGGAATAACAGGAGGGAGAATCTGAATCCCCGTCCCCGCGCCGGGACCACCGCCGGAGTTAACCTTCACCTGCGCACCACTAATCGTCACGCCCCCCGCATCCACCTTCACAAAGCTCCCGCCAGCCTTGGCCGTCAGCTCCATGCCGCCTTCCACGACGACCTTTTCCCCAGCGTTGTAGTGAATCTCCTGACCCGCCTCAACAAACTGCGCCGTCCCCACCTTCACATGCTGAGTCACGCCAACAGTAAGGTGATCATCCGCCCGGGTTTCAGTCTTGCGGTCGAGGTGGGTGATGCGATGTTCTTCAACTTTGAATACGCTTAAAACATTGGCCTCGACTGTGTCATGCCGCTCGTTACCGACACGGATCTTCTGGTCATGCTCAATGTTTTCATCCCAATCGCGCTGGGCATGCACGTAAATCTGTTCCGCACCTTTCTTGTCTTCAATCCGAAACTCGTTGTAACCGTTGCCGCCCGGCGAGCTCAGGGTTTTGAAGGTGCTGCGGGTCTTGTTCGCCGGCAGGTCGTAGGGGACGACGTTTTCCTTGTGGTACAGGCAGCCGGTGATCAGTGGTTGGTCCGGGTCGCCTTCCATAAACGACACCAGTACTTCCATGCCGATGCGCGGGATGGCGATGCCGCCGTAGGCACTGCCGGCCCAGCCGGTGGCGACGCGCAGCCAGCAGCTGGTCTTGTCGTCGGCCTGGCCTTCGCGGTCCCAGTGGAACTGGACTTTGACGCGACCGTATTCGTCGCAGTGGATTTCTTCACCCGCAGGGCCGGTGACGATGGCGGTCTGGCTGCCGAGGACTTTGGGTTTCGGGTGTTCGAGGGCAGGGCGGAAGTGCGCGTCCCACGGGGTGGCGAGGAAGCGGTTGCGGTAGCCCTGGTGGAAATCGTCTTTGTTCTGGGTGACGTCGCTGATGACGTTTGCGCCGAGCACTTGCGGCTGTTTGCCTTCGTGCACCACTTCCAGCAGCAGCCAGAGGTCGTTCCACTCGGCGCGCGGGTGTTCGCTCAGGGCCATGAAGTGGCCGCTGACCAGGGTGGGCTCGTCGCTTTTGCCTTCAGCAAGTTTGTAGTCGCTGCGGTGGCGTTCCAGGGCGCGGGTTGCCAGTTGCTTGCCGCGTTCGCGGTCGGTGAAGCGGCCGGGGTAGTCGTAGTCTTCCAGGTCCGGGGCGTACGTGCTTTTGGCGGAGCCCTCGGGCAGGATGCGCGGTTTCTCGAAGTCGTAATCGCGGCGGCTGACGCGGGTGGTACGGGTTTCCAGGCGCAGGTTGAAGCGCTTGATCACCGTTTTCTCGGCGGCCATGCCGGAGTCTTGCTGATAGGCGACGGGCGCGAGTTTGCGGAACACGGTCTGGTCATCGCCGAACACCAGTTTGTGGCCGCTGGCACTGTGCTGGAAGTGGAAGTGAATGCCTTCTTCTTCGCACAGGCGCTGGATGAAATGCAGGTCGGACTCGTCGTACTGCACGCAGTAATCGCGCTCGGGGTAGATCGCGCCGAGCTGGAAGCTGTAGGCGTCGGCCAGGATGCCGCGCGCTTCGAGGACCTGAGCGATGATCTTCGGCACACTTAAATGCTGGAAAATCTGCTGGTCATGGTTGTGGCGCAGGTAGGCGAGTTGCGGCGCCAGGCTGATGCTGTAGCGGGTCAGGCTTTTGCCGGAGTCGCCTTGCTCGATGCGGTACACCAGGCCGTGGATGATGCCTTTGCCGGTGGCGCCGAAGGTCAGGCAGCCGGGCTTGTGCAGCAACTCTTCGAGTTTCAGGTCGGGGCGCGCGCTGACCAGTTCGATGTCGAAGCAGAACGGTTGATTGAGGGTTTCGCGACCGACGAAGCTGAGTACCTGAAGGTCAACGGAAACGCCTTCCAGCGTCAGGGAAATATGGGTTGCGTTCGCGTCCAGCATGCCTTTAATTCCGTCCTTTGAATAAGCTGGGGCGGATGGTGCAGGATTAAAGCGCCTCGTTCAAGGAAACGAACCGTCATTTACCGACTAAAGTCGTCTGTAGCCCGTAACAGCCCTTCGGTGTTGTGACCGGAACAATCAGTTAGGTGAGTTGCTGCCGATACGGCAAATCCGGCCCGGTCTTGCTGCAGGTCAGCGCCGCTGCCTGCACCGCGAACTTGAGCATCGCATCAATCTGCTCACGACTGAGCTGCTGTACGCCCTCAACCGAATCCAGCTGCTGCTCCGTCAGCCAGGTAATCAGCGCTGCCTGGAACGTATCGCCAGCGCCCACGGTGTCGGCGATTTTCACTGAACTCGCCGGTACCGACCAGGAGCCATGCTTACGGCTGAACACCGTCGCCCCCTCGCCACCACGGGTCAGAAACACCAACTGACAGCGATGCTGCAGCCAGCCTTCGATCACCCGTTGCGGATCCTGCTCGGGGTACAACAGGCTCAAATCCTCATCGCTGACTTTGATCAGGTCGGCCAGCTCAACCAAGGTCGCAATCCGCGAACGCCACAGGCCGATATTCGGCTCAGGATTGAGCCGCACGTTGGGGTCAAGGCTGATCAAGCGTTTGCCGCTTTCTCGCTGCACCAATGCCAACAGCGTGTCGGCAATCGGTTGCACCACCAGCGAAAACGAACCGATGTGCAGGCCGCGTACCTCAGGGCCCAGTTCCGGCAGATGCTCGGTTTTCAGCTGACGATCCGCGCAGCCTTCACCCCGGAAGCTGTAATGCGGCGAACCATTGGCACCGACGGCCACCATCGCCAGGGTCGTAGGCGCAGCGAAATCCACCAGGTAATCCGCGCGCACGCCTTCATCCTGCAGCACCTGCTGCAAGCGTCGACCGAGATAGTCGGTGGACAGGCCGGCAAACAGTGCCGCGTCCACGCCCAAACGGCGCAAACCCACCGCCACGTTGAACGGCGAGCCACCGGCAATCGCCTTGAAACTCACTTTTGAAGCCAGGCCGCTGGCGTCCTCTTCACTGAAGAAATCGAACAGCGCTTCGCCACACACCAGGTACATAGTTATTCACTCTTTAAAGGGTTTCGACATGCTGTTGATAGCGTTCGTAGGCTTGCTGACAGGCCGCCACATTGTCTGCGATCGGCAAGGTTTCGCTGGCTGGGTCGAGCTTCACGCAGCGCTCGCATAGATCCACCAGGCTGTCTTCATGCCCGTTTTCCCAGGACTTGCACCACGCCGCCTGAATTGCGGCGCCAAGGGCTGCGGCTTCGCTTTGTTCGGTGCAGATGACTGGGGTGTTCATGATGTCAGCGACGATCTGCCGCCACACCGGGCTTTTCGAGCCGCCGCCGATCAGGCAAATGCTGCGGCTTTGTAAGCCATTCTGGCGCAGCAGGTCCAGTCCATAACGCAAACCGAAGGTCGCGCCTTCGACCACCGCGCGGCACAGGTTGGCCTGGGTCAGGTTGGTCATGGTCAAGCCCAGCAGGCTGCCGGTGGCATGGGGCAGGGCGGGGACGCGCTCGCCGTTGAGGAACGGCAGCATGCACACGCCTTCGGCACCGATGGGTGCTTGCGCGACGAGGTTGTTGAACTGTTCGATATCCAGCTCGAACAGCTCGCGAATCACCCCGGTCGCGTTGGTCAGGTTCATGGTGCAGATCAGCGGCAGCCAGCCACCGCTGGAGGAGCAGAACGTTGCGACGCAAGCGTCCGGACTGACTTTCGGCTGGTCCGCATAGGCGTACACCGTCCCCGAAGAACCGAGGCTCATGGTGATTGCACCGGGCTTGATATTGCCGGTGCCGATGGCGCCCATCATGTTGTCGCCACCGCCGCTGGAGACCCGCGCCTGCGGGTTGATGCCCAGGTGTTCGGCGATGCTCGGCAGGATCGTGCCGACGGCTTGATGAGCGTCGATCAGCTCCGGCAGCGCGGCTTGCAGTCGCCCGGTGGGATCGATGTCACGCAGTAGCTGCAAGTCCCATTGGCGGGTGCGCACGTTGAAATACCCGGTGCCCGAGGCGTCGCCGTACTCACTGCAACTGCGGCCGGTGAGCCAATAGTTGAGGTAGTCATGGGGCAGCAGGATGCGTGCGATGCGAGCGAAAATCTGCGGATGTTGTTCTTTGGTCCAGAGCAGTTTGGAGACGGTGTAGCCCGGCGCGATCACAACGCCGAGGCGTTCCAGGGAGCCTTTTTCGCCACCCAGATGGGCAAGCAGTCGGTCGTTTTCCGGGGTGGATTCGGTGTCACACCAGAGCTTGGCCGGACGCAGCACCTGGCCCTGATCGTCGAGCAGCACCAGCCCGTGTTGCTGGCCGGAAACGCCGATGCCGAGGATGTCCTGGCCGTCGACCTTCGCCGCGAGCAATGCATGGCGGGTGGCAAGCGCGAAGGCTTCCAGCCATTGCGAGGTGTCTTGCTCGCGGCGGCCATTGGCGCCACTGATCAGGCTGTGCGCGGCGGCACCCTGGCCCAGCACCTGACCGCTGACGGCGTCGAGGATGATGGCTTTGGTGCCTTGGGTGCCGCAGTCGATGCCGAGGAATAATTGTTGATTTGCCATGGAAGATCCTTGGTGTGTCAGGTCGATCTCGGTGAGGCCATTCGCGAGCAGGCTCGCTCCCACAGGAGGCCACGGATTTTTTGTCTCCAGCACCGATCCTATGTGGGAGCGAGCCTGCTCGCGAAGACGGAGGCAGACTCACCGCCGTGCTTAAGCCAACACCCGCTCCAACGTCCGCGACACGCCGACGTCACCCAAGCTGTTACAGCACCACTCAAACGCCGCCACAAATTCGGGCGAATGCGGGATCGCCGTACCAAAAATCTCCTCAACCGCCAGCAACCGCTGCGTGATCAACGCATCATCCGCCACCAACGCCTGACAGAACGCCGCCCGCGGATCAGGAATGCTGTAGGTATCGCCATTCTCGTCCACGCCCTTCAAATACAACGCCCAAGCCGCTACTACTAATGCCGCCCGTTTGGTCTCCTGCCCATCAGCAATCAATCGATTGATCGTCGGCACCGTGAACTTCGGAAACTTCGACGAACCGTCCGAACACACGCGCTCCAGCTGATCGGCAATCGCCTGGTTGGAGAAGCGCGCCTCCAGCGTGTTTTTGTATTCGGTCAGGTCAATCCCCGGCACGGGTGACAGTTGCGGCGTGACGTCCAGGTCCATGTAGGCACGCATGTAGCGCACGAACAGCGGGTCGTTCATGGTTTCGTGAACGAAGCGGTAACCTTTCAAAAAACCCAGATAAGTGAGTGCCAGGTGACTGCCGTTGAGCAGTTTGATCTTCATCTCTTCATAAGGCGTGACGTCGTCGGTGAACTGCACGCCGACCTTTTCCCAGGCCGGCCGACCATTGACGAACTTGTCTTCCAGCACCCATTGCACAAAGGGTTCGCAGACCACCGGCCAGGCGTCGTCGATAGCGTGTTTATCGTGCAGTTGCAGCTTGTGTTCGGTGCTGGTCATCGGCGTGATGCGGTCGACCATCGCGTTCGGAAAACTGACATGACTGGCGATCCAGTCCCGCAGATCGGCATCGCGCAGGGCGGCGAAAGCCAGTAACGCTTTGCGAGTGACCGCGCCGTTGTGCGGCAGGTTATCGCAGGACATCAAGGTGAACGCGGGCGTGCCGGCTGCACGGCGTTTAGCCAGCGCGGCGCAGAGAAAACCGAACACGGTTTTCGGTGCGCTCGGGTGTGCCAGGTCGTGCTGGATTTGCGGCAGTTGGGCCATGAACTCGCCGGTACTGTCGTCGATGCAGTAGCCGCCTTCGGTAATGGTCAGCGAAACGATACGGATTTCGGGGCTGGCGAGTTTGTCGATCAGCGCTTGTGCGCCGTCTTCGGCCAGCAGCATGTCGCGAATCGCGCCGATGACCCGAACTTCGGTGTCGTCGGTATCGCCCAGCTCGAACAGGGTGAAGAGGTAATCCTGCTCTTTGAGATCGTCTCGGGCGCGGCGGTCTTCGGCGCGCAGGCCGACGCCGCAAATCGCCCAGTCCAGGTCTTCGCCGGTATTCATCAACGCATCGGTGTAATACGCCTGATGTGCCCGGTGGAAACCGCCGACGCCGATGTGCGCGATGCCTTGGCGGGTGTCGCTCAGGGTGTAGGCGGGCAGGACCACCTCGGGGGCGAGGCGGTTGAGGTTCTGTTTATTGAGTTTCATCACGTGCTCTCTAAAATCAGGCCGCAGCGCGCAACGGGCGGGTCAGCGCCACGCCGTCGGCATCGAATAAATGGCAGTGCTCGGCGTCCAGGTGCAGGCTCAGCGATTCGCCATAGCGGCTGGCCAGGTCGCCGCGAACGCGCATGGTCAGCGCTTCGCCGGACGAGGTCACCACGTGGCAGAAGGTGTCGCTGCCCAGGCGTTCGCTAACGTCCGCCGTGACCTGCAAGGTGCAGTCGCCGGTTTGCGCGAGATTCAGATGCTCCGGGCGAATGCCCAGGGTCACCGCGCCACCGACGCTCAGGTTGGCGCCGCTCAGCGGCAACGTGATGCGGGTGCCGGCGTCCAGCAGCACTTCGCAGCTCTGGCTCTCGACGCGGGTGACTTTGCCCTTGAGGAAACCCATTTTCGGCGTGCCAAGGAACCCGGCAACGAACAGGTTGGCCGGCTGGTGATACAGGTCCAGTGGCGAGCCGACTTGTTCGACTTTGCCGCCATTGAGTACCACGACTTTGTCGGCCATGGTCATGGCTTCAACCTGGTCGTGGGTTACGTAGATCATCGTGGCTTTGAGTTCTTTGTGCAGTCGCAACAGTTCCAGGCGCATCTGCACCCGCAGGGCGGCGTCGAGGTTGGACAGTGGCTCGTCGAACAGGAAGATCTTCGGATTGCGCACGATGGCCCGGCCGATGGCCACGCGCTGACGCTGACCGCCGGACAACTGTTTCGGTTTACGTTCGAGCATCGGCCCGAGTTCGAGGATGCGCGCCGCTTCGCCGACTTTCTTCTCGACTTCGGCTTTCGGTACGCCAGCCAGATCGAGGGCAAACGACATGTTTTTGCGCACGCTCATGTGTGGGTACAGGGCGTACGTCTGGAACACCATCGCCAGGTCGCGCTTGGCTGGGCTGACTTCGGTGATGTCGCGACCATCCAGTTCGATGGTGCCGCCGCTGACTTCTTCCAGGCCGGCGATCAGTCGCAGTAAGGTGGATTTGCCGCAGCCCGACGGGCCGACGAACACCACGAACTCGCGGTCGTTCACTTCCAGGTCGATGCCTTTGATGATGGAAAAGCCTTCGAAGCCTTTTTGCAGATTCTTGATTTTCAGGTTGGCCATGATGATGGGCCTCCACTTGTTGTTATTCAGTTGAGCCGTGCGGGCTTTTTTGTGGGAGTGAGCCTGTTCGCGATGAGGCCGTGTCAGTCAACATCACTGTTGAATGACACTCCGCCATCGCGAGCAGGCTCGCTCCCACAGTGGATCGCGTTGAGTCGGCGATCTTCATTTCACGGCGCCGAACGACAGGCCGCGGACCAATTGTTTCTGGCTGATCCAGCCGAAGATCAGGATCGGCGCGCAGGCCAGCGTCGACACCGCCGACAACTTGGCCCAGAACAGACCTTCGGGACTGGAGTAGGAGGCGATCAACGCGGTCAGCGGCGCGGCTTTCGACGAAGTCAGGTTCAAGGACCAGAACGCCTCGTTCCAGCACAGGATCAGCGACAACAGCACCGTGGAGGCCAGCCCACCCTTGGCGATCGGCAGCAGCACCCGGACCATTTCCTGCCACAGCGTGGCACCGTCGAGGCGCGCGGCTTCGAGGATGTCCTTGGGGATGTCTTTGAAGTAGGTGTAAATCATCCAGACCACGATCGGCAGGTTGATCAGCGTGTAGATCACGATCAGCGCGATGCGCGTATCGAGCAGGCCGAAACTTTTGGCCAGCAGGTAGATCGGCATCAGTACGCCCACCGGCGGCAGCATCTTGGTGGAGAGCATCCACAGCAACGTGCCTTTGGTGCGCTTGGTTTCGTAGAACGCCATCG
>NZ_RCZA01000005.1 GCF_006438925.1 Pseudomonas mandelii
CAGACGCGCCTGTTTGCTCGACAGATCGGTTTGCAGCCGGTGACCACACCTGTGCGCAGCCCGCAGAGCAATGGCATGGCCGAGAGTTTCGTGAAGACGATCAAGCGTGACTACGTGGCGCACATGCCCAAGCCGGATCGAGAAACGGCGTTGCGTAACCTGGCAATTGCCTTCGAACACTACAACGAGCAGCATCCGCACAGCGCCTTGAACTATCGCTCACCGAGGGAGTTCAGGCGCTTAGCGGCAGCATCAATTTAACAGGGAGTTGGTGTCCGGTTTTGTAGGGGCAAGTCCAGCTTTGGAGGAGAGTGAGTCCATCATGTTGCGTTTTCAGGGGTTGCTGCGAATATCTGAACTTGAAGATACAAGGAGAAGGTCTGGCTTCGAATCGTTCCAGCCCACATCGCTACTGACGCAGGCGCACGAGTTTTTCGAGCCTTTGGCACAGGAGCAGGGGCTCACACTGCTCCTTGATCTATCTGCAGATCTGCCGGCGTTATCGGGTGATGTTTCTCTTCTGTTCGAGGCGTTGGTTAACCTTTTAGATAACGCTATCAAGTTCACGCCCAAGGGAGGTGTGATTCACTTGAGCGGCTCTCTGACGCTCAACTCGCTCACTATCGAGGTCTCAGACAATGGCCCAGGAATCCCTGAGGAAGAGCGTGAAAGCGTGATTCGCAGGCTTTATCGCGGCGACTCTACTCGTCAGCAACCTGGGCATGGACTGGGGCTTTCTCTGGTATCGGCAATTGTTCGGTTGCATGGGTTCGTACTACGCATCCAGGAATCGCCGCGCGGAGGAGGAGCCACTGTTTCCATTATCTGTCCCTTGCCCGAGATGATCTCAATCGTAGTCGAGTCTAATTAAATTTAATTTAATATGGGTTAATTTGAGCGTTCACAAGTCCTAATTTAGTTTGGCGCGTCTTTCTGCTAATCCGAGGCTGGCGCTTGTGAAACACCCTAAATTGCGGCTTACACTCATTCTTGCGTGTTCTTTTTTGACACCAGCTTGGGCGGCTCCAATATCCACCCCAAGTCCTGCTTCACCGACTGCCCGAGCGATGATCCCAGCACCACCGCAATTGAGCGCGAAATCCTGGGTGCTTATGGATGCAGCGACAGGCACGATTATAGGTAGTCAAAACGCTGATATGCGTTTGCCGCCGGCCAGCTTGACTAAGTTGATGACGGTGTACGTCGCTACCAATGAGATACAGGCTGGACGTCTTAAGGCCGACGATACGGCTACTGTCAGTGAAAACGCATGGAGAACCGGTGGTTCCAGGATGTTTCTTGATCCTGGCGCCGTTGTCCCTGTGCATGACCTGCTCCGTGGCGTGGTGATCGACTCTGGCAATGACGCCAGTGTGGCTCTGTCGGAGCACATAGCGGGTAGCGAAGATGCATTTGCCGGGTTGATGAATGTCACTGCAAATAAACTTGGGCTGACTGACACTCACTTCATGAACCCTACAGGCTTGCCGGCACCTGAGCACTATTCCTCGGCTCATGATATGGCCCGGCTTGCGCGGGCAATTATCAATGATGAGTCCGCTTACTACCCGCTATACGCGCACAAATATTTCACTTGGAACAACATTCGCCAACCCAATCGCAATCTTCTCCTCTGGCGCGACCCAAGTGTTGACGGGCTCAAAACTGGCCACACTGAGGAGGCCGGCTACTGCATGGTGACCTCTGCTCTTCGTGATGGGCGGCGTCTTATCAGTGCGGTATTTGGCTCGACCACGATGAACAATCGTGCAGAAGATGCTCAAAAAATCCTGAACTACGGCTTCCGCTTTTTTGAGACGAAGACCTTTGAACAAGGCGGGCAAGTATTAGCCAGGCCGCGACTGTGGAAGGGTGAGAAAAACGTAATTTCTGTTGGATTACTCGATAATGTGACATTGACGTTGCCCAAGAATAGTAATCGCAAGGTGGAAAGCCGCCTGCACATCAATAACGCTCTGGAGGCTCCTATTGCCGTCGGTGACATAGTCGGAAGTTACGAGTTGTATGACGGCGAGAATAAACTTGCGACGCGCTCTCTCATCGCATTAGAAGCGGGAGAATCTGGTGGTTGGTGGACGCGTGCCTGGGATGCATTCCATCTTTTTTTTGCAGGATTGTTTGATGTGAAGGACGATACTGGAGAGTTAAAGGTTTGAAGCTGGCTGGGTGATTTCTAGTCGCGATACACCTCCCAGACAACTCAAATGATTGCCACTAATCTGACGTGGCACGGGCGAAACCGTCCAGTTGCCTCAGCAGCCTCTATGCCCAACGACATTTGCCTCAATGGCCTTTAGCGTCGGCTCGTAATGTCAGCCGTTACAGACGGAGAATGTTCAATGGGTTGTCGCTTCCATGCAGTTCATATCTGATTCCGACCTAAAGGAAAATGTTAGCTGCACCATAGATCTCCCTGAATTACACTCGAATTTGCTGAGGGATCAGCCCCATCCGAAATACAAAAAGCCCGGCTTCGCGCCGGGCTTTCTGTTTCTGTCGTTCTGCGCAAGGATTTAGCCTGGGCTGAAATCACAAACCAAATTTCATATCAGCCTGTGGTCAAATCATTTTAGATGTCGGTTACCCACTGGAACGTGAGCGCTCCTAACGCAGTCATGGCAAGCAACGCTATGACATGAAGCGAGATACCCCCAACTGCAGGAATAAACCGTTCTTTGTGGCTTAACGTAGCCGATCCTGCCGAGGCCAGTGAGAAGACCGCGAGCCCTATGCAAAAGCTAGTGATGATCGCAAGGTGCCAGCGAGGGAAGAGCAGCGGCGAATCCACCCAAAAGCCGATGGTCAGGCCAATGAAGTACCCCCCGGCTAAATTCGCTACGAGCGCTCCTGCGGGCATGCTCGGAAAAAACTCCTTGAGCTTCGCCCCCAAAATACTGCGTAGCCACCCTCCAAGCGATGCGCTTATGGCGATGGCCACTAATGTTCTCACCAAGCTTACGAACTCCTTGCAGCTCTAGGGGCTGAGAGCTTATGTACGGAAGGAAAGGGATTGGTTATCCAAAGCGACCTGTGATGTAGTCTTCCGTCTGCTTCATTTTTGGTTTGGTGAAGATGGTATCGGTCACATCATGCTCAATCAATTCGCCCATAAACATAAAGGCGGTGTAGTCCGAAACCCGAGCCGCTTGCTGCATGTTGTGGGTCACGATGATGACGGTATATTGCTCTTTTAACTCAGTAATCAACTGCTCTATGCGCCCGGTGGAGATTGGGTCAAGCGCGGAAGTCGGCTCATCCAAAAGCAATACTTGTGGGCGCAAAGCGATGGTGCGCGCTATGCACAGGCGCTGTTGTTGACCACCCGAAAGGCTCTGTGCGCTTTGTTTGAGCTTGTCCTTTACCTCGTCCCAAAGCGCTGCTCCATTTAAGGCTTGCTCTACGCGTTCATCCATCTCACGACGGGAGAGTTGTTCATGGTGACGCACGGCGTAACCGACGTTGTCGTAAATGGACATCGGAAACGGTACCGGTTTCTGGAAGACCATGCCGATATGGCTACGCAGGCGGTTCATCGAGTAACCAGGCGCGAGAATATTCTCTCCGTTGAGCAGCACCTCGCCCCGCGCTTCCTGCTTCGGGTACATGGCGTAGATACGGTTGAACACCCGCAGTAACGTCGACTTCCCGCAACCTGATGGCCCAATGATCGCAGTGATACGTTTCTCTGGAATGTCCATATCGATGGAGTTCAGAGACCGCTGGTTATTGTAAAAAAACTCCAGGCCACGAACGCGAATTTTAGTTCTTTCGTCGGCAAGGTCACGGCTATTCATCAGGTCAACCTATTGCGTAAAAGGATCAAGCGGGACAGTAAACTGAGTACCAGTACAAACAAGGTCAGCACCAATGCGCCAGCCCAGGCCAGGGCGTGCCAGTCATCGAATGGGCTCATGGCGTACTGGAAAACCACTACGGGCACGCTGGCAATCGGTTTCAGAAGATTGCTGCTCCAGAACTGGTTGCCGAACGCTGTAAACAGTAGAGGAGCTGTTTCACCAGTGATTCTGGCCAGTGCGAGTAGCACACCGGTCACCACGCCCGCTTTTGCCGCTCGCAATACGATTTGTAGAGTCAATTTCCATTGCGGGACGCCTAACGCCAGCGCGGCTTCCCGCATGGTTGACGGTTGTAGTTGAAGCATCTCGTCAGTAGTTCTCACCACCACTGGAATCACCAATAGCGCCAGTGCCAGAGCGCCGGCGATAGCGGAGAAGCCAACCTGGTGATTAGTCAGTATGTTCAACGGCAAGATGACGCCGGTGTAGATGAACAACCCAAGCACAATGGACGGTGCCGACAGCAGAATGTCGTTAATAAAACGGACTGTGGTGCCTAGACGCGAGTGTCGTGCGAATTCCGCTAGCCAGATTCCCGCCATCAAGCCGATGGGCGTCCCGATAAGCAAGGCGATACCGGACATCAGCGCGCTGCCATAGAACGCATTTGCCAGTCCACCTTCCGTACCGGGCGGCGGCGTCATCTGCGTAAAGAGGCGAAGATTGAGCGCCTGAAATCCGTTGATCACTGTGGTCAGCAGAATCCAGACCAGCCAGATGAGACCGAACGCAGTGGCACCGCAACTGAGCACCAATGCAAGTCGATTCTTGAAAGCCCGAATCTGGTAGAGACGTTCGTTGCCGGTCATAGACCCTCCTTGCGTGAAAGCCGCATGAGCAGGAGTCGTGCTAGCGCCAATACGATAAAGGTGACGACAAACAGCAGAAAGCCCAGCGCAATCAGCGCGGAGCGATGCAGGTCGGTATAGGCTTCGCTGAACTCGTTGGCGATGACTGACGCAATGGAGCTGCTTGGCATCAGCAATGAGGCGGAGAATTGTTGAGCATTACCCAGCACGAAAGTCACTGCCATGGTCTCACCCAATGCGCGTCCGAGCCCGAGAAAAATTCCTCCGACAACCGCTGACCGCGTGTAAGGCAGAACAATGTCCCAGACCACTTCCCAAGTAGTGCTACCTAGCGCGTAAGCAGACTCCTTGAGGGTTGTTGGAACACTACGGAACACCTCATGCATGACAGAGGTGATGAAGGGCATGATCATGATTGCCAGCACAATACCTGCTGTCAGCATGCCAATCCCTAAGGGTGGGCCCTGAAACAGCGAACCCACCAAAGGAAGCTCACCCAGATAGTCATTGATCCAAGGTGATAGATGTTCTGCCATGAACGGGCCGAAAACGAACAGCCCCCACATGCCATAGATAATCGATGGAATTCCCGCGAGCAATTCAACCGCCGAGGCGACGGGCATCCGCAACCAGGGCGGTGCTACTTCAGTGAGAAAAATCGCGATGCCAAAGCTGACAGGAACCGCAATCAGCAGCGCCAGTAAAGAGGTCACCAAGGTGCCGTAAATCGGTACCAAAGCACCGAAGTGATTGTTGACGGCATCCCACTCAGTGCTTGTCAGAAAGTCGAGACCGAAAGTCTTGAACGCAAGACTACCGCCCCAAAGTGTCGAGGCGGCGATGCTCACCAGTAGCAACAGCACCAGCATTGCGGCGCCCAGCATTGAACGCTTGAACCAGAGATCATGGCGCTGATCGCGAGCCGCACGCTTATCACTCGTAACGTCGCCAGTGTGGAGGGTCATGGCCAAAGGTTGCACTGTGTCGTTCATCATACGTCTACTCACAAACAAACCCCTTCGCCAGGCAAAACTTGCTAGAGGAAGGGGTTTAAGTGTTGCTGAATCAATGGGCGAAGTCAGACTTCCAGTAACCTTCGATACGCGTCACCAGAGAGTCAGGCAGGGCTACATAGTCCAGCGCCGAGGCCTGTTGCTGGCCTTTCTCCAACGACCATTTGAAGAAGTTGAAGGCTGCTTGGCTTTGCTCGGCATTCTTTGGCTGTTTGTACATGATGATCCAGGTGGTCGCCGTGATCGGCCAGGCGCTATCGCCAGGCGCGTTGGTCATGATCAGGTTGAAGTCCTTGGCGTTAGCCCAGTCCGCAGTGTCGGCAGCCGCTTGGAACGCTTTGGCATTGGGCTGAATGAATTTCCCGGCGGCATTCTTCAACTGCGCGTGCGTCATCTTGTTTTGCAGCGCGTAGGCGTACTCAACATAACCGATTGAGTTTTTGATCTGCTTTACGTAGGCGGAGACACCTTCGTTGCCTTTGCCACCTACACCGACGGGCCAAGGCACAGCGGTGCCAAAGCCGATTTTTGATTTCCAGTCATCACTCACTTTGGAGAGGTAGTTGGTGAAGTTATACGAGGTGCCAGAACCGTCAGAGCGGTGAACGACGGTGATTTTGCTGTCGGGCAGTTTCATGCCTGAGTTCAGTGCGACGATAGCCGGGTCGTTCCAGACAGTAATCTCACCAAGGAAGATTTTCGCCAAGGTCTCACCGTCGAGCTTCAATTGGCCCGGCGCGACACCCTCAATGTTCATCACCGGCACGATGCCGCCAATGACACTGGGAAATTGGCCCAGACCACCAGCCTTGAGGTCATCGGCAGACAACGGGGCGTCGGACGCACCAAAATCTACTGTTGCAGCCTTGATCTGAGCGATACCGCCACCCGATCCAATCGACTAGTAATTGATACGGTTGCTGGAGCTTTTGCTGTAGTCCTGCGACCACTTGGACAAAACCGGATAGACAAAGCTGGAGCCCGCACCGGTAACATCGGTTGCATGAGCAAGGCCACTCATGCAGAGGGAAGCCAGCAAGACAGACAGGCTTTTTTTAGTCAGCAACATCACGACAACACCTCAATGAAAGGAGTTAAGTGGAGGTATCCACCTATCGGAGAAGTGACGATTTAATTCTTTATTTATTTCTGTCTGATGACAATTTTGGCGCTTTCTGCAATATTTTGAAATAAATGCGAGTCGATCACACTCGCTCGTTTGCTCGTCGAAAAAGCTCGACTGCACCCCCATGGGGCGGTCGTTTGACCCTCATATGCGGAAGCAATGGCTGTAAGCCGAGTGAGGTCAGGCAGTCCAAGTCGTGCTCACATAATGGACAAATAGGCCATGAGCAAAACGCCTAGGATTGCCGTGATTACATTAATGCTGGGGCCAGCATTGACGCTGTAACCAAGGGGGATCTCTACGGGCTTGAGGGTCTTGACTACCTTTTTGTATTGCCAGGATGACCAACAGGCAACCCATGAGCCCAGAATCAGAAAAGCGAGTCCGATCCAGAAAGAAAAATGCTTTCCTGGAGGGCCCAAAACACCTGGCTTTAGCATTTGCAGAAGTAGTCCGGATCGTTCAATCACAAAGCCAAATGCCATCAGCGAAAGGCTGGTTCGGTTCCATGCCAGCAGCGTTCGCTCAGCGGCAAAGAACACTCGTGGATCGTTCAGGTCGGACATTAAATACTCCTGGGCCCAGCAATGATTGAAATTGCGTTGGTCAAATGGAGCAGAAATCGGACAGTGTTTCCGTCATTCGCTTTCATGGCTATCACCTGATTAACACGTGCGTCGGCTTTCTAGTACAGAGAACAAATACATACCGGCCAACATTGCCAATACGAAAACGATGATTTGCCAATGAGCTGTGAGTAGAAGAACTACCGCCGGCCCAGGACATATTCCAGCTACTCCCCAACCAACACCAAACACAAGACTGCCACCAATCAAGCGGGGGTCTAGCTCCCGATTCATGGGTATCTGCATACGGGCACCCAGCAAGGACAGCTTCTTCTTCCGAGCCCAATTCAGGGGGATAACCGCCACCGCGATGGCACCTCCCATGACCAGAGCAAGTGACGGATCCCAGGCACCGGCCAAATCAAGAAAAGCCAAAACCTTGGCAGGATTCGCCATACCTGCCAGGAGTAAACCGAGCCCAAAGATCAGTCCGGCAATAAGTGCACTCAGCTTGGTCATCTTTAAATCCCCAATACATGACGAGTGGCATACACCGTTGCGAACCCTGCCGTCATAAAACAAACAGTTGCCACGATGGAGCGAGGAGATAATCGAGAGATCCCACAAACCCCGTGACCACTGGTACAGCCAGAACCGTAACGTGTTCCCACGCCGACGAGCAGACCCGCAATAATCAGGGCCGGCCACTCTGTTTTGATCTCGATTTCTGGCAGCATTGCAAACATCCCCCAGAACAAAGGAGCAATCAAAAGCCCAAGAAGAAATAGTGCTTTCTCGCTACAGCCTTCACTATCAAATTGCATCACGCTTCCAAGCAAGCCGCTGATGCCTGCGATGCGGCCATTTGCGAGAACAAACAAGCTAACCGCTAGCCCTATAAGGGCACCGCCGCCTAGCGAAGACCAAGGTGTGAAGTTGATCCAATCAATGCTCACTTTACATCTCCTACACAGAAGTGCTGGTAAAGGACATGGATCACAGCGAGCGCCGCATAGCTGCTGATCCGGTATCTACTCGTTTCTACAACTTGTGGACAAGATCACTCCGGAGCCATCAGCACTGCGAGTGTCATTTTGATGAACTCCTTATTTTTACTGATCGTGCCCAGCGCTCCACGAACGTTGTCAGCGACTTCAGCATATCCACGCTGCTCAACCTAAAGCGTCAACTCTATAATGGCCGCCTCAAGCGAGTTGGTTCTGATTGATCTTGAAAAGCAGGGATGGGAACAGGTCTGAATTTGGCATCTTGATCCTCCGTGGAACAGGTGAGCGTAGCAGCAGTAATGTCGTCGACGGGAAGGGATTAATTGTCGGGCAGACTTGAGAGCAGGGTACGTCTCGCAGGTGTTACACGATCCTGTCGAAGGTCGTTTTCAGCTTACACGTCTCATCGGAAATCTAAGAGGATCGCTTGCTGTAGTGGCTCCCAGCCGCTAATAGTTAAGGAGGGCTTGGAGAGGGCGTGAAGATGATTTTGAGATTTGTTGTTGTCCCTGCAATTCCAACAGAAACTGGCTCGATACGTAACGGATCGCGGTTCTACTGTCAGACCGCTCCTATAGGCTTCAACCTCTATGACAATGAAGAGAAGCGTCGGCTGAATACTACCTACCAGACACGAGAAGAAGCCGAGAGTGAGTGCCAGCGGCTTAATCTGGAGCGGCTTCAAAGCGCTCTGTCGGAACGGGGCTCGATGCCCGCTCTTTAAGCCATTCACTGGTTCAGTGAGGCATATCGTCGATCTAATCTGCGCACAGCGAAGCGCTGCTGTCCAAGCCAATTGCCAGGTGCTCACCAAGTTGTATTGGTTTGATCCGCAGGCCTAATCGGCAGCTGTCTCAATTTACGAAGTGCTCCCTAAACCATTCGAGGAGGAGGTTTTCCCCATCCCTAAGTGCCTTCTAGACTTGCGATAATGGCTTTCTGATTTCAGTCCGGTTACGCTGACGCGCAACAGGGAGGAAGCGCGATGAGCCAGTACCTTTTGAGTTTTGCAAGGCAGAATCTTGAAGGGCGTACAGATGCTTATCTCGTGCTTCTCTGGTGTATGTACCAGGCGAACCAGAGCAAGGGGCGCTACTCTGACCACATTAAAGCGCACATAACGGCGGCAGCTGACCAGCTGCTGGGTCGCAACTACCAGCGCATCGCCGCGCGCTTCAAAAAAGTGCTCGATAACAGGCCGGAATTGGATCGGATACCGCCTTCCGGCCTGGGGGCGTTGGACTATCTTCGCGTCAAAAACTTCCGTGGCTTCGGGGAGTTTGGCCCTGACGACAAAGGTACCTTCATTCGCTTCAGCAAGCTGAAAAACATCTTTTACGCCCCCAATGGCGGCGGCAAATCGTCCCTGTGCGAAGCGTTGGAAATCGGCACCACTGGAGATATCAAAGAAGCTGCCAGGCGTAAGACCAAGGTCAAACAGTACGTGGCACGGGGAGATATCAAGCCCCAGCTGATGCTCATGGGAGCGGACAAGCTCAAGGTCACGCCAAGTATCAGTTGGTCGAGCTGTTTCATCGATCGGAACCGTCTTCAGGAATTTTCTCTGTTGGGTTCCAAAGACACAGGCAGTGACGAAAGTGATGTCCTGGCCACCTTGTTTGGCTTGGAAGAACTCCAAGAGGTCATTTCTCGGTTCGTCCGTCCTGAAAGCTTCACGCTTAAAGCTTCAATGCGTGCTGATCAGGCCGAAGCTCTGGCAACCCTGGAACGCACTCAGGCTGGACTGGGCCAACTGCGGCTCAAGCACAGGGCAGACCTTCAAACATCAATCTCCGAAATTTGTAAGTTGCTAGGACTGGGGCCGGATCAAGACTTCGAGATTCGCCCAAAGGTGTTGCGGCTGCGCAAAACAATAGAAATGCATATCCGTGGAGCCGAGCGCCTGCGAACAGCCAAAGCCCCTGTCGCTATCCCGGCAAAGCAGGTGAGGCGTACCTGTTCCATCGCCAAGCGGTTGCTCCACCGCAGAATTGACATCGAGAAAGCGTTTCTGCAGAGGGCCCGCGACGTTAACTATCGCGCCGTCTTTGAGGCGTTGGAGGCTATTGAGCAGTTGCAAACAGGGGAATCCTGTCCCGCATGTCTGACGCCCCTCGACAAGGTCGTCGTGAACCCGTTCGAGAGGGCGCGTGAGGAGATCAAAGCGTTGGGTGCTCTAGAGTCCTTGAAGCAATCCAAGCAACGAAATGATGCCCGGATTGCGCTCTGGGCTTCAAGAGTTGCTACGGGAATTAGCGCTGTAAAGGGCAATGAGAATGCCGACGTTCCTTGTTCGCTGAAGATGGACGAGTTGGTGGCGGTGCTCGCAGAATTTCACGCCGCTACAGATCGCTCGGAAGTGTCGCCGTCCGTCCTTGACTCATTCTTGAAGCTTTGCACGGAAAGTACAGATGAGATTGAGGCCTACCTTCGTACCTGTGAGCGCAAGCGCCGGGAGGTTGACCAAGCAGAAGTCCAGGCAGCCCGCCTTGAAAAACAGGTGGTACAACTGAAAAGGATTGATGAGTCGCTGAAGCAGCAGTTTGACAGCAAAACCCGAGCGAAAAGCGAGTTCAAGGCCATTAACGACCGGATGGCAGACCTGGTAACGCAAAAAGCGGCGTTGCTAAACGATGCCGTTGATAACAGTCACTACAACCAGTTACTCAAGGATTTAGAAGTCGAGTATCGGACGCTGTATCGCGATCTACTGGACTACAAGCTTGAGCTAGAAAAAACGCGTATTACAGGGATAGAAGCCAAGGCTGCCGAGTACTACCGAGCGATCAATAACCACGACGATGACCATGAGCAGATAGAGACGTTGAGCTTTGAGAAGCTCGCTGATAGCTACAGGATCAAGATCACCAATGTGGACGGATCCTTGCTTGATGCGTTTGCAGTGCTCAGCGAGGGGCATCTGAGGGCATTGGGTTTATCAATTCTCTTGGCGATGGCTGAGAAAAACAATTTCCCACTCATAGTTTTCGACGACGTCGTCAATGCTATCGACACGGATCACAGATCCAACATCATTGATCTATTTTTCAGCGATGCCTACCTTTGCCGGATTCAAATGGTAGTGACTACACATGACCGTCTCTTTTGGGAGCGCTTCTGTATCATTGCCGACCGTCACCCTCAGTGTGACCAGCACGCAAGCCATGTGCTCAGCTACACGAATAAAGGCGTCGTGGTTATTGATCACGCGGGTGGTTTTCAGAAGAAAGTACATGTGGCGCTGTCGGTCTTCGACGTTCGCCAGGCGTTGCTGTATTGCCGTATCTGGTTTGAATCTATGGTGCTTGAGTTCTGCATCGAAAACAGCGTTAAAGTCACCGCGAACTTCAATAAATCGCAGCTTAAGAAGAACATGTACCTTCAAGTCAGCCTGGAGCACACCTTCGCGCTGGTTGAACCGTTCATTGACTACGACTTGTCGCACTTCAATTTCATTAAGAATGATTTAGTGAACTGGGGTGGACAGAACCAGGAGCATCACGCCTTCGATGAGGGTAGCCTGAATTTCGTGCACTCGAAGACTAGCAGTGAAGTCTTGAGAATCTACGATGCCATCCGCTTCCTGGAATGCCAGCTCTTCACGGGAAGGAAAAAGGAGTCTGGGGAGAGGTACCTTACCGTGGTTCAAGAAAAAATCGAGAGGAGCCGGAGAAGGCTGGCGGGGCTCGCTAGGGCGCCGGAAGAGGTGCAGAAGGAGCATCAAGCGGTATTGAAATCCCTTGAAAAGCGTGCGGTGGAGCTCGGTGAGGAGCTTCAGTTCATCGACCGGTGCCTCGCCAGCGTCGCCCAACGCGAGCAGGGGATTGAGCAAACCGCTCGGGTACCGCCCGCCTAGATTTCAATAAACGCATCAAGATCGAGAAGTGCTCGTGGGCATGGCCTGACTTCGCTACGCACTCCTCAACCTACCGGAGAAGCGCTTCGCTGTTGGTGGTTTTAAGGTCAATACCCATCACACTCGTTTTAGGGTATGGAGGATAAGACTCTTGCTAACAGACGTACCCGTGAATGACTCTCTCGAGCTCAGCCTTTACGAGTTCGTATCCCGCTTCCGTTTGAGCAAACTCCAATGGTGTGCTTCCATCGAAGGCAGTTTTGGGGTGGTTCAGCCAAACATCCGCTTTCGCTTTGTTGCCAAATACCTGCTCGGCTTGGCGTCGGATCAGCTCAAGGTGATTCACTTTTTTGACTCTCGGAGTTCTGTTGTTGTTCTCTCGTTTCAACTGGCCGTCGAGGTTGATGCTGGGGCCTTGATGCAATATTCGCGAAACGACTTGATGCCGCGTTTGATGATCAATATTGGCTTAATCATGTAGCGATAGCTGATTAGCAGATTGAGCGCGATCCAGCATAACTGGTAAGTCGAGCCATGGAATCCTCCGTGGTGCGTGCTGTTTTGCCAGAAGCCATACGCAACAAAAATAGTAAAGATGGCGACCGCTAGAGGGAGGATGCTGAGCCTTCCCAGGGAGACGGCAATGAAGGGAATTGTGACAACTGAGCGGACAGGTTCGTTGTCGAGCTGAATGGCCCATATCCGGTTGACGTTGTCTTTGCCCGGCTGGTATGTCGCTCGAATTCGGTTGCCTGCCTTTACATGGGCATCGAGAACGTCTGGGATTTCGAGTTTTTCGTGCTTCTTGCCGTCAATTTTCCAGTAGTGATAGCTGACCATGTCGCCGCCAAAGCCTCGCGATTTCTCGTCGAGCCGACCATCTACGATTTGCATTTCCTTCATTTTGATCCCTGTCCTTGTGTTTGGAGTGATGGCAAAAGGATATTTTCGCCAGATACTAAGGAATACTTAGCATATCGTCAAAGCGAATCTAAGAATCTCTTAGCCTTTTGCGGCGAGAGAAATGACGACTTTCAGCAGGCGTTTGAAAGAGGCACGCAAGGCAAGAGGGTTTTCACAGGAGCGTTTGGGGATTGAGGCGGGCATTGAGCCGGCCACAGCTTCGGCGCGGATGTCTCAATACGAAAAGGGCGTTCACCTGCCTGGTGAAAGCATTGTGAAGCAGATTGCGACGGTGCTGGATCTACCCGTGGCGTATTTTTATTGTGCAAACGACGATGAAGCTCATCTGCTGCAATGCTTTCATTGCCTGAAACAAGATGATCGAAAACAAGTGGTCGACTTGGCCGAGAGCCTTGCTTTCAGTCAATGATGCCCACCCGTTAGATTGGCAAGCTTTCCAAATGGCCTCCGCGCTACTGACAACGGCGCCTCTTCTTTGTTGTCGGGTGAGTCGTCACTAACGCCATGTGGATTTGAGCCAGACACAGGTGTTCCCTCCGCTAGCGGTGCTGGAAGTGTTGGCAGAATTTTGGCTGAATCTGGATATCGGCGTGTGATTTCGGAGGGCGGATGGCAACGACAATAGGCGATCATTCATACAATTGCCGAGCCAGCTGAAATATTCACATCGCTTGATTCAAGGAGTTTTCTGAATGCTGGTGCAAGAGGCAGTGAGCTTTACTAAAGAGGATCAACGTATCCTGGATTCTTTGATGCCTGGACAGGAGGGATGGCACACGCCGAGTGATCTAGAGTGCTTGCCTACCTGCCCATATTCAAGTCGGTGTGACGGCCATGGGCCGGCAAAGAAAGTTTGCTCAGATGATTGGAGGCGAGCGCCCTTGGATGAATTTTCCTCCAAGGTTTTCGTGCATGTCCTGGAAAACTTTGATTTTTACAACCAGGGCGATTTACCGCATTTAACCGTCCAATCAGATCAAGTGGCGGCGCTTCATTTCAAATTCCTGAAAGCATGGGAAAGCTTGGTTGCCCCGGAGTATGCGGAAGGATCTCTGCAAATGACCAAGCATCGCCGACGTGAGCGAGCCAATGGTGTCTCTAAACTGCTGAAGAGCGAGCGTTTCTTTCAAACGAAAAAGCTTGAGTGTGAGGCGTGTGGCGTTGATTTTTACGCGCTTTACGGAACGCAGGGCTTTCGGGTAATCGAGTGCCATCACCAGATCCCACTGGCTCATGCCAACCATAAAGGGAAAACCAATGTGGAGGATTTAGCGCTGCTATGCGCGAATTGCCACAGGCTCGCTCACACATCGGAGTCACTGCATCTAACCGAGGCATTGCGCCAATACGTTCAGGGTAGGCAGGTAAATAATGGAAGACTCAGCGCGGCTTTAGAACCGCGCTGAGCTTCTTCCCTGCATGCTCCTATTCGTATCCCTGGGAGATAGCGGGCACCAAATCTTCTGAGGTTACCTGAATAGTGAATCACGTGATCCTGGCCGACATAGATACCGTGGTGGGTATATAGGCCGCGCCCGACAATGAGGTGAGATCCAGCGGGTAACGTAGGCATGGTGAGCTTCAGAGGACGCTCTTTAAGGAAGCAGCAGCGAGTTCGTCACATTCCGGTATGGCGGTGCGCTATCATCGGTAACTCTTGTATCAATACGTACCGCAGTGACTGTGGGTATCAAGTAAAGACCATTTTGGGCGGTTCTCCCGAACAGCCTTTCAGCGGCATAGGAGACAGGGATGTTCCGTCGTTTAGCTCAGGTGTTTTCGTCGCAGTGCGAGTACGTCAGCTCTCGCTTGAATCATGCGATGGGAGAGTACAAGCGCTATAGAAAAGCTGGCGACAAAGCCGTGGCTGCCGCACGTGAATACTTGGCTGTTCCCATCGGCAAAAATGTCTTCGAGCCGCTCACGCCTGTTCTTCTGGAGATGGATCGGTCACGTCGTTACGAGAGTGAGTTGCTGAGCGCACTGAGCAACGACCAAATTCGCAATATTGCGATTACGGGTGAGTACGGCGCCGGCAAAAGTAGCGTCATTCGTACGTTTGTCGATCGTCACCCTGAACTCACCTATGCATTCGTATCGCTGGCCGCCTTCGGAAAAGATCTGAGCACAGGTGGGGCAGGGAAAGTGCCCCCGGCTGATTCTTCTGTCGCTCCCGCTGATCCCAGTCCAGCGCCCAAAGAAGCAGAGAAAAAAAACGATTCGGACATCTTGACACGCATCGAGGAAACTATCGTTCAGCAGCTGCTGTACGCGGTACCGTCACATGAACTGCCGAAGAGTCGACTAAAGCGAATCATTCAGGCGTCTTCGTCCATCATCTGGGGGCGTACGTTTTTCTATCTTTTTATGATCGTAGGCATACTGCGAATTTACGTCCCGACGGTTGAGACGTTACCCAAAGTCGACCCGGCTTGGTTGGTCGAATGGCTTTTGTGGATTCCGGGATGGACAGCTGTTCTGGTGCTGGGAGTAGGTGGCATCTACATGCTGTTCTCGGTGTTGAAGCTGATGTCTCTGTTCAGCATTGACGGCTTCACAATCAAGGGCGGAAAACTGGAAACGACTCACCACGGCTCCGTGCTGCACAAAAATGTTGATGAGATCATCTACTGCTTTGAACGCAGCAAGATCGACATCGTGGTGATCGAGGATCTGGACAGATTTGGAATTCACGACGTTTTCACGCGTTTGCGGGAAATCAATTTCATCATCAAGCAGTCCCCGCAGATCAAAAGACCGGTTTACTTCATCTATGCGCTTCGGGATGAGCTGTTTGCCGTCGGTGAGAAAACGAAATTTTTTGACCTGATCATCCCGATTATCCCCGTGGTCAACTCCGAGAACTCTCGCGAGCAAATGTTCAAGATGCTTCGTGAGCGACAGTTCAGGGGGGCAGCGTTGGACATTGGGCTTAATGAGACGTTGGTCGAAACCGTTTGTTACCTCATCGATGACATGCGGTTGATCAAGAACATCGTCAACGAATTCGACATGTTCTCCAGCATTCTCAGCGGTGGCTCCGGCCTGAAGCTTGATCCAAATAAGCTGTTTTCGATCATTGCGATTCGCAATCTGCATCCTGCTGAATACGCTGACCTGGTCAAACGACGTGGGGCCATTTACGAGACCATCCAAGGATTCAACGAGTGGCGATTCCAGCAGTCCAAGCAGGCTGAAGATGCCTACCAGGCGTTGCGAGAGAAGCGGGAAAAGCGGGTACAGGAAATCGCTGGGAGTGTGGCAGAGCTGCGGGCGTACGTATGGCTAGAGCTTGTTAAAAAATCCGGCTTTGCGGCAACCCATGTTTGGATGCCAAGTGGCAGTCAATTTTCGTTGACTGACTTTGTTAAGGATGATGTTTTTGAGTCGATTTTTTCTCAAAGCATTCATTTAACGATGGCCATCAACGACATGTACGGGAATGCCAACCAGACCGCAGCACCTTTTGACTCAAAGCAGCTACTGACATCGACGTCATACTCAAAAAGATATGATCTGCTTCAGCGAACCCTTGCTGATATCGATGATGAAATGGCCGAACTCCGAATTGAGGCAGGCCGAATTAATCACCAAACCTTCCGAACTGCTGCCAAAAAAGCCTACGGCGATGTCATCACTCAAAAACTGAACGGCTTGGACATCGTTGTTTACCTGATGCGTCACGGATACTTCGATACCGATTACACGGACTATTTCGGCTACTTCTACGCAGGATCCCTCACATCCGAAGACAAAAACCTGATCCTTGAGCTGAGACGTGGTGTCTCTGTGGACATCGCGACTGTGATCAGTGCCCCGAAAAAGGCCGCCGAAAAACTGGATACTGACGATTTGAGCGATGGCAGAGGAATTATTGTCGCGCTGATCGAGTACCTTTCTAGCTGTCCATACAACGATTCCAGCATGAGCCATGAGCGCAGTAAGCTCGCGACTATTCTTGGGAGTGGGCTTGATGGGCACCTGGACAGAATGGCGCAAGCGACCGAAATTTTGATATCGACCGCTGCAACGCAAAAGTTCATTCAGGCTATTTATATTCTGGAGCCTGGGTTGTTCCAAGCGTTGTTGAACGCTAAGCGATTCGAGTCAGCAGTGCTGAGGCAAGCACTGATCAGCGCAGTTATGGATGGATTGGAGGTTGCCCAGCTCACTCAAGTTGACGCTATACCGGGCAAGGGTATCTATGATGCCATCGCGAGTCTCGAAGACGTGTCGCGATTGATGCATGGACTCGAAGCAGGAGGTAAAGGCTGGTCTTGGTTGAAAGAGCTGCCGATGCGTTTCTCAGCACTAAATGACAGCATCCTCCTGGACGACCTCAAGAAGCTAATCGGATGGGGCTGTGTTGAGGTAAACCTGAACATGCTCACGCTGATTTGCCAAAAAGCCGAACCCGTTAATGCAAGCAAATCTGATCACAGTGTAAGTATCATTTCCTATCGTCGACTGCAGGCCCTTCATATTGATGGCCTGAATAAACTCCTGGTTGAGGCCGCGGAGGAGTTTGCAAACACGCTTTTAGCCCAGGTTGGCACGCTGGACGAGTCTGCGACCTCCTTTACAGAACTGCTATGGGCCATCCTGGAAGAGTCGGACGATTCAGATGCCGTAGATCAGCTGTTTGAACGAACGACATGCACCTTCGACCGGCTTGAAGAAACCACCCCATCGTTGTGGGCGAAAATGCTGCTGTCTGATCGGGTGAAATTGAAGGCTGTTGCAGTGTGGACATTTTTCAAAGACGTACTCGTACCTGCTTTGGAGCATAAAGGTTGCGAAACCTTGGATATGGAGGCCTTCGCAAACTTCATCCAGCGCCATGAAAAGGAGCTAAAAGAGGAACTCTGGGGCCTCAACCCCTCTCTGCATCGAGAGCTGCAGACGTTCCTAATCGCCCCAACAGGGATATCTAACGAAACACTTGAAGTGCTCTTCACGAACGTCGTCTTGAGCGATCCCGCGATTCTTAAGGGACTGCAATCCAGGGAGCGTTGGGAGATGCTCGCAAGCGCGCCGTTTCTCGCGTACAGCCCTGAAATCCGCGAGAGCATCAAGACATTCAGTGCAGAATTGGAAGCTCCGTATCTCGTGGCACATTGGTTAGAGGCACGCGACCATATTGATCTATCTCAAATATCGATCGACATGGCATTGCCACTCAGTAAAAGCGGTGCGCTTGAGCTGAATGAAAAGATTCAGATGTGGACGGCGATGCCGATTGAAGCCTTTGACACCAATATCGAGGCCGTCAAAGAGGTCGCTGAAACCTGCGGCGTCGCTAATCGACACTCAACAAGCTTTCCGCCGGCGCTCATCCCCGAGCTCAAGAAGTTCGCAGCTGGGGAGGGCCTGACTTCAGCTCAGCGCTCTGAAGTTCTAATCCAATGCTTGCCATCGTGCAGTTGGGCAGAGGCAGCCACGATTCTTGGTATGTTGAGTGATGGCGGTTTCACAAAGCTTTCACCGAATGTCAAAAAAATCGAGGTGCCAAACACCGTTCTCAACATGAGACTGGTCAACGCTCTTAAAACGAAAGGCTTCGTTCAGACAGTAACGGAAGAAGACGCTGTCATCAGCGCTACCGCGAAGCCTAAAGGCATGATCTGACCTGACGCTCGCTCATTGCTACTGTGAGGACGATGCCGTTGCGATTCATCTATCCCCGCAATGGCCTAAAGAATGCTCGGATCTCATCAGCATGAATTTCAGGCTGCTCTAATGCTGCGAAATGACCTCCGCGCGCCATGTGTTCCTAGCGCTGGACATCGAACACACGGTCAACCCAACTGCGCGGCGGCATGGGTAGCGCTTTAGGAAAGACCGCCACGCCCAACGGTGTTTCCACTCGCACGCTGGCGTCAAAGATGAGCGGATTTTGTCTACTTTCCTTGTACAACCTCAAGGTCGATTGAATGCTGCCGCTGAACCAGTAAAGGGCGATGTCATTGAGGAGGGTGTCAATCGGCACCACTTGTTCAAGTTCGTAGGGATGATCTACCCAAGCGTGAAATTTCTCGAAGATCCATGCAGCCAGACCCGCTGGTGAATCCGCCAGTGCGAACGCCAGGGTCTGGGGTTTCGTACTGTGCAGCCATACGGTGATGGGGCTTCGTAAGTAACTTCATGAGCTGAACTACGCGTCTACTTTTAAGTACTGCAGCTTTCGAACGCGACTGCTGACGTGCAGTCTCTTCCGGCGTTATGCTCGATCCCAGGCAAGCATCGGTGCTCTAGGATCCAGGTAACCACCCAATGAAAAAATCACGAAAGACCCTAGCGAAGCGCGAAGGGCTGCAATCGGTGATCGATAATTCGCGCAAGTCAGCTGCAGCGGGCTATCCGGACTTTACCGCGGATGACCCTGCAACCTTCGTTGCGGATTTTCTCATTCAAAAGGAGAGGGAGGGCATGAGTCTTGACCGTGCGCTTCAGGCACTGATTGCATTCAAGCGCAATCGGAGGTCATGAGATTTCAACCCGGCTTTATGGGCTTCTATCTGATGCCAATCCAGTTAATCGGGTTCATTCATCCATTTCTCGACTTGGGAGTTCCAACCTTTAGCGCAAAAATCAAGTGTTGGCCAATAGTTCTGGAACTTCCCATAGTCTAGTTTTAACCCCTCTGCCCTTGATTTTTTGTCGATAACAATCCAAGCGTAATACATTCGCTCTTCCCAGCTATCAGCAGAGAGCAAAACATCGCCTATATCAAGCTTTCCTCCTAACCCGTACAGTCGAGAATTGAAAAACTCAATTCCAACGTGAGCATAGTTTGGTTGGCGCAGGGCAACTGCGTCGGCCATGTAATAGAGCAAGCCGATACCTTGAAAAATCGAACGTGTGATCGACTCTTTTTTTCTGTGGTGTGCTCTGTTTCTAGCACACGTCCAGCATTAGTTTGTAATAGACGAACATCGATGGAAAAGGTAGGCATGATCAGATCCTCATTTTATTAGCAGTTCGCTTCGGTGCATGCTTTCCTACGATTCCGGAGTGGGGATTTCCGAATAAAATCGTGAAACATCATGTTGAACGAGTCGAAGCCAGGCCAATAATTTTTATTTTCCTCGTCGTCATAGTCATACCCGAGTGCAAGTATTTGGTCTTGATAGCTCAATAGCGGCCAAATACGGCTGAAACGCTCCCGCCAGGTTTCAGCTCGCACAAGCGCACGCGCAGTCTCCCAGTCCAATGACGCCAGATTTATCAACGCATCGGAAACGTTGCTTTCGTGGACAATTTCGTCCCACTCGTCTACGAGCGCCCGCATTTTGTCGAACACATATAATATCCATCCGATCGTTTGGAATTTGCACTCGCGCACTGACTGCGGAACTTCACCTAAGTCATTAAAGATCACAAAAGCCATTTTGGTATTTTCTGAATGTTCAACGTGAATGGAATAAGACTCCATTGCATAACTCCTTTTTATTGTTATATGAACAAGCTAACATGGTAGATTTTTACTTTGCAAGAGACTTTCGCTTGACAAGCATCAAGTGTTATATATACAAGCAACTACTTAAATCCTGCGCGTTAGCGAGAGGCTGCTTGAATGACGCAGATTGAATTAACCCTGGTAAACCTGATTTTAGATGAGTGATAAGAATGCCCTATGACCTAGAAAATCGTTTGGTAATAGGCGTGGCTTCCAGCGCCGTTTTCGACTTGGTGGCGTCGGATGCCGTGTTCAAGAGTCAGGGAGAGGAGGAGTACCGCAAATTTCAGCAAGAAAACCTCCACGTCCCGCTTCCTAAGGGGATTGCATTCCCCTTCATCAAGCGTTTGCTGTCGGTGAATGACTTGAGCGTTAATCCTGAGGATCCGCTAGTAGAGGTCATTCTTCTTTCGCGAAATGATCCTGATACCGGGCTGCGCGTACTGAAGACTATCGAGCACTACGGACTCGGAATGACCAGGGCGATTTTCATGCAAGGCAAATCTCCCTACGAGTACATACCGGCACTGAATATCGCTTTGTTTTTGTCTGGTGACAAAAAAGACGTGGAAGCCGCTATTAAAGCCGGGTATCCGGCGGGCCAAGTGCTCGACTCGAAATTCGAAGACGACGAAGCCGACAAAACCCTACGCATCGCATTCGACTTTGACGGCGTACTCGCCGGCGACGAATCTGAAACGATCATGCAGGCCTCTGGCTTGTCAGTGTTTCATGCCCATGAAGTGAAGAACGTGATGGAGCCGCATAACCCTGGGCCGTTGAAGGAGTTCATGGTGCGGATTTCCAAGATCCAATCGGTCGAGGAGAAGCACAAAAAGCAAAACCCGAAGTACGAAAACCGTATTCGCGTTTCGATCGTCACGGCGCGGAATGCTCCGTCTCATGAGCGTGCGATGAATACCCTCAAGAGTTGGGGCGTCATGGCCAACGACGCTTTCTTTCTGGGGGGTATCGAGAAAGGCAAAATTCTGGCCGTGTTGAAACCGCACATATTCTTCGATGACCAATCCGGGCATCTTAAATCGACCAGCGCGGTTGCTCCGTCCGTGCACATTCCTTTCGGCATTACCAACAATTTGCCAACGGAGGACGCGCTCGCGACTGAGGCTGATCAGGTAGTGGTGTAGGACTGCGACCTGATGTTTATTTGTGGCTTCTCCGACGAGGCCACACCCAGCGTCTTGCGATCGCGACTCGGATTAACCGATGAGGTAGGGAGACTTCTGAATGTTCTGGTTGGGGCCGTTTGAGTACAAATCCAAAAAAGAGCTGCTGGATCGACTCAAAGACTATCTGCAAAACGCACCAATAGGCGTGGTCGCCAACATGCTCGCATGTCAAAAAAATGCACCTGCTAATAGCAATGCATCCGGAGGCGAGCAGAAAAATTGGTGTCGGGATCGACCACTTCAAGATCGTGAGAAATGCCTTGGGAGCGGGTAGGGGGATCAAACTTGATCGCACCGATGGCAGTGAAGAAGGTTTCTCCTATAAACGCTGCATTACCGGTCTCGTCCAATCGCCACATGGCAGGGTATGCGAGGCATTGAGGTTTGCTGTGCGCTCTCAATTGATCGCATTTCGTGACGCGCTGGGCATGCCGGTAAGTTGTACGGTGAGCGGGGCGATCATCGAAGATAGAGACGCTCGTCCCAGCCGCGCAGTCGACTTCCCCCCCTTCGAATTCGTTGAAAATCTCACTGGAAATATCAGGTTGTTCAGAGGGCTAACTTGTGTGGATTACCGCGTCTAGGACATCGGAGTTCGTGTGGCTTTTGCTGTTATTAGTAAATGCGGTCGCGGAGCATTTCTGGAAGATTCATAGCCAACTCGTCGATGTATGGGAGGCGGAAGCCAATTATTCCACCTGAGTGGCTCGGCATGGCTGAGCTGGAATCAGGGTCTAGGGGGAGGGCAATGACGTATCCGCGCCCCCTTTTGAAGTCCGCCCGTTGATCCAGCACCCTGCGCGTACTCCAAGCAAGCGGAGCGCGCAGGCGTGAGGATGGACGCCTACAGGGCCGAGACGCGCGCCTAGCGGGCGGCTTGGTTTACGACAGCCGAACTCGGAGAGCCACGCCCTGAATCCCAGCTGGCAGCATTAGGAAGGGTTCCCCAAATCCTTGCCCTGCCTAGGTTCGGAGACAGGCCGATTCGAGACAAGGGCTGTCGTCAAACGTCTGATTTCACTAGCAACCTCAACAATATCCGGATTATCCGACGCCAACGCCATATCCGCGAGGTTCTGCCTGATCGAGCACGTGATGAGCCAGAGACCTTTTAGATCGTGTACACCCAGCGAATCCTCCCTCGGAAACAGGCTCAACGCTGGCAACGGCTGGCTAGCATCAATATTCAGGTAAACCAGGTATCGGTCGAAAGTCCGGGAAAATGCCGGCGGCAAGGGAACCGCGGAGCCATTCTTGGGATGGCTTTCCAGCCAGTTGCCACGCTCATTACGCATGAACTGGTCGATACGCCCAGGGCTAGAAGCCGTACCCAGCACTTGCCACATCGGTCTGACCGTATGTCTGGCGATGGTCAGGTACATTTCGATCAGGTGTGAGTTATGTGGACTAAGCAGGTTCGGCAGCGTCTCGAAAATCCACTCCAGCACCACATCAGAAATGGTGCCTCGAGCCTGTGGTTCCTTAAAGAACAGCCAGTCCAGCTTGGCAGCGGCGACGTTTGGCCTCATGGCAGACACGTCCTTCAAGTAGAAATCCATGAACTGCGTGACGCTCCTGATCTCACGCTTCCAAACATTCCTGTCTATGGCGTCGCTGGACTTCGTGGCACGGGTGGAATGGAATAGTTTCCATTCAGGATTTATAGGGTAATCGTGGTAATTCTTGCCGGGGCTGACCAGGAACCGCGGCTGAATGCTAGGACTGGCCCAGTCACTGCCAGGGCTTTGGATAAAGCCCACATAGTCTCTGAAGTCGGCGTCCGTCCAGTCCAGCAACGAGAGGTTGTTCGCGAAACTCCAGTTGAGCATCTTTTCCAGACCGTTGATGGTCTTGTAATACTGAAGGTGTGGCGTCTGTGGACTCCAACTATGAGCAATCCAGTTCAAGTACCTATCGGCGTACCAAGCATTGATGAATGGAAGGCACAATTCGTCAACTTCGTTCAGGCGGGCTGAGACGTAAGCATTGACCGGGAACCGTTTTACTTGGTTGGGCTGCCAATGGTCGTACGATGGGAAGATTGGAAATGGGATGAACGGCCGCGTCATGGTGAAACCAGCAAGCTAGAATCTTTGGGTGATACGTATACGTGTAGCAGAGAGATTGAGGTACGGCCAGTCTGATTGTGACATGCGATGCTAACCGGCGATTAGTGAAACAGCAGCGAGAAGCAAACATGAGACAGGGGATGAGGATAAGCCTTCAAATTGCTGATTTTTTGAGAAACGGGGTTTTGTGCAAACGTGACCGGAGGTTAGTGGCGTTGGACAATAAAAAACTGATGAGCATTAAACACCTCGTTTAACATAATATACATTACACGTAACAAGGTGTTTCGAGATTAGCCCGGTTGCACGCAGATTTTGAAGCGATCAAATCGCCTCAGCCACTCATTCTCCCATCAGCTTCTCAAACAGCTCCGTGTGTTCGGGAAATTGCTCGGTAAGCTGCTGCTGATTACCCAACTCCATATCTGCAACATCAAACCCTGGTGAAACCGCTTCACTGATCAGACCGTATCCCGCCAATCCATTTGTAAGCTGCGAAGCTTTCCAGACGCCACCAGGTACATGCAACTGCATACATTGTCCGGCGATTATTTCGCTGCCCATCACAACTGTTTTTAATGTGCCGTCCGGAAAAATCAGGCTGTACTGAATCGCATCTCCCACATGGTAGTAATGCACGATGTCCGATTGGTTCAGATGAAAATGACCTATCGGCGAATCCTTGGTCAGCAAGTAGAAAATGGATGTCATCAGGTAGCGCCGGCCCCCAGCGGTCTCAACCATCGCGTGGTGATCGGTTTGAAAGGTTCTGCGGTAGAAACCGCCTTCCATGTGGGGTTCCAGGTTCAGTGCTGCGATTACAGCCTCAGCGCTGGGAATGTGTTTATCAAAGGTGTTGGTAGTCATGTTGAAGAGTTCCCCAACCTTTGAAATAGCGAGCAATGCATACGCGCTATCTATTGTTATTATGCATACGATTAATAATAGCTATGCTAAATAGCTCTTTAGTAGAGCTAGCCATTAGAGCTTGAACGCACGAGTACTCACTACCCTCGCCCACTTGTTACTCACGCCGCATTTGTGTTTGCGACACGAGCAGTGCGGATAAACAAGGCGCGCACTTTCTCCCAGAAATTTCCCCCTAATACGAAAAAGCTGCCGATCAGCATGAGGTCACCCAGCGCTTGAGCTTGCCAGAGGTTGGGTCTGAGCCCTGGCCAAATGCTGTCGATGTAGGGTTCAAGAAAGGAGGAAATCAGCGGCACAAAGAACATCACGATGCCAATTCTGTGACGCCATGGGCCCACTTCGACTTCCGTGCTAGGTGCAAGTGAGGACACATATCCGAACAGGCTGCGTTTTAACTGTTGGAATCCGGACTTGCCCATGATGGCAATGACGAGAATCAACAGGACTTTGTTGCTGATGAACAGCACGCCGGTCAGCGCAGCGATCTTTGAACCCGGCACATCGGCAGCCGCGGCGAGAGGCACTAACAGCCAGGAACCCAGCATCAAGCAGATAATGACTATTCCCACCTTAAAGCGCCAACCGGCTGAATGGAGTTCAACAACACCCGGGGTGTTATTCATAATCGTCGTACCTTTCTGACGGATCGCAATAGATCTGATGGCGCTTAAAAAGCGTAGCAGCCACGTGCCCATTTGGACGGCTATGCTCCAGTGATCTTTGTTGGTCGGGAAATGCGTAATGCATCCAGGTACAACCCTGCTGAAGTGGCCAGGCCGGCTTGTGCTGCTTGGCGTACTTGGCCTCAGTGGCTGCGTACGACTTGGGCCGGACTTCCAGCCGCCCGGCGAAGAATGGGTCAAACACTGGAGCACCCCTGCCCTTGAGCAATCCAGCCAGCGAGGGTTGAACCCGGATCTGCGTCAGTGGTGGGAAGTCTTCGCCGATCCGGTCCTCAATCATTTGATTGCCGAGTCGGATGCACGCAACTCCAGCCTCAAAATCGCCGGCTTGCGCGTCATGGAAGCCCGTGCCCAACTTGGCATTGCTCAAAGCGGTCTTTACCCGCAACTGCAGCAAGCCAGTGTCGACAGTCTTTACTTTAACCGCAGGCAATCCGGTGGGACCAACCCGCAAGACAGCCACTTCTGGCAACACAGCGCGGGGTTCGACGTGGGTTGGGAGCTGGACTTCTGGGGCCGCTTCAGCCGCGCCATCGAGTCGTCCGACGCCAGCTACTTCGCCGCCCAGGCCAACTATGAAGACGTGCTCGTACTGCTGCGCGCGCAAGTGGCCGATACCTACTTTTCGCTGCGCACCACCGAAGCCCGTTTGCGCGTCGCCCGGGAAAACGCCAAACAGCAAAAGCGCAACTTCGAAATCACCGAAAAGCTCTTCAACAGTGGCCAAAGTGCCGAGCTTGACCTGCAACAAGCCAGAACCCAGTACCTGGGCACGTTGAGCACCATCCCCAATTTCGAAGACCAGTTGCAACGGACCCGCAATGCGTTGGCGGTGTTGATTGGTCAGCCGCCCGGCGCGCTGCCGCAACTGCTCGAGAATGAAGGACTGATCCCGCTGATCGACCGTGCCGTGTTGCAAGATGTACCGGCCAACCTGCTGCTGCGTCGGCCCGACGTGCGTGCCGCCGAGCTCAATGTCGCCGCCCAGTCAGCGCTGATCGGCGTGGCCGAGAGTGATTTCTATCCGTCGCTGACCTTGCTGGGCAGCATCGTCTGGTCAACCGACACGCTCAGTGGCACGCCCCGAAATCTGGATTTAATCGGCGGCCCGAGTCTGCGCTGGAATCTGTTCGACCATGGCCGGATCAGCAACAACGTGCGCGTGCAGGATGCGCGGTTGCAACAGCTGATCGAGGCTTACCGCGACAAGGTTCGCCAGGCGGCACGCGAGGCAGACGATGCGGCCTATGGCCTGATCAAATCCCTGGAGCGCGAACGCATCCTGCGTGAGGCCGAAGTGGCCGCCAAGCGCTCGCTGGTGCTGGCCAGCGCGCAGTATCGCGAAGGCTATTCGGACTTCCAGCGGGTGCTGGATGCGCAGCGTGCCTTGCTCGAACAACAGGACAATTATCTGGTCGCCCGCAGCAATGCCGTGAGTAATGTCATTGCCTTGTACAAAGCCGTGGGCGGTGGCTGGTACAGCGCCCAGCCGAAAGTTGACCCAACTACCCGCCAGCAGATGGAAAAACGCATCGACTGGGGCGATCTGCTGGAAGAGCCCGCCACTGCACAGCCTGCCATTCCAATGTCTTACAAGGTAAAAGACCAATGAGTGAAGCCGCCCAGCCCACGCCCGAGCCCCCTGTCACCCAGGCGCCAGAGCCGGCCGCCGACCCGGCGAAAAAAGGCATCAAGTGGGTGCTACTACTGATCCTCCTGAGTCTGACCTGGTACCTGTTGGCGGATCGTTTCACACCCTATACACAACAGGCCCGGGTGGGTGCCTTTGTGATTCCGGTCGCCTCGGAAGTGGCGGGCCGCGTGACCCGGGTGAACGTGCGCAACAACCAGGACGTCAAAGCCGGCGAAATCCTTTTCGAGGTGGACCCGCAGCCGTATCAGATTGCCGTCGACCGTGCACGCGCCGACCTTGAATCGACCCGCCGACAAATCGGTGCCAGCACCGCCGGGATCGCGTCGGCCCAAGCCAATCTGCGAGCCGCCCAGGCCAATGAACTCAAGGCGCGCCAGGACAATCAGCGCCTTGAAGGTTTGTATCGCGAAGACCCCGGCACCATTTCCGTACGACTGCTCGAAGTGTCTCGCGCCAACCGCGAACAGGCTGTGAGTCAGGTCGCCGCTGCCCGCGCCGAAGTGCAGCGCGCGCGTGAGCAGGAAGGCGGCAGCGAGGAAGACAACGCCTTGCTGCGCAGTGCCGCCACGGCGTTGTCCAAAGCCGAACTGGATCTGTCCAACACGCAGATTCGCGCTCGCTCGGCCGGACTGATTACGGATCTGCGTACTGACGCGGGGCAATTCGCTGCTGCCGGTAGCCCGGTAATGACCCTGATCGCCATTCACGATGTGTGGATCAGCGCGGACATGACCGAGAACAACCTCGGCCTGGTCACGCTCGAAACGCCCGTGGCGATCGTACTGGATGCGTTGCCGGGCGAGGTTTTCGAGGGGCGCGTGCGCAGTGTCGGTTATGGTGTCAGCGTTGGCCAGACGCCCGCACCCGGCACGCTTCCCAGTGTGCAGAACAGTCGTGACTGGCTGCGTCCGGCTCAGCGCTTCCCGGTGATCATCGAGTTTTCCGAAGAGTCAATGAACACGCTGCGTGAGAGCCGCGCTATCCGTGCCATCCGCGCCGGTGGGCAGGCCGAAGTCATGGCTTTTCCCTCCCAAGGCAACCCGCTCAACCCGCTCGGTCGCGTATTCCTGGGACTGATGAGTTGGCTGTCCTATGCCTACTAAACGCACGCCCCGGGCTCAACGCGCTCTGCGCCTGGCCACCGGCACGGCACTGTGCCTGGCGATCAGTTTCGGTCTCGGTTTGCCGATTCCCTTTATCGCCCCGGTGCTCTGCGCGCTGCTGCTTGCCTCACTCAATCGTGCATTGCCTTTCAAGGCCGCCGTAGTTCTCGCATTGGTGGCGATGTTGACGACCGGCCTCGGCCTGCTGTTGATTCCGATCCTGCGTTACTACCCCGTCAGCGGCGTGCTGCTGGTCGGGACAAGTTTGTTCCTGGCGTTCCGCTTCGGTTTGCGTGGCGGCAACAACCTGATCGTCACGTTTCTGGTGATTGGCCTGACCATGATCTCGGCGGCCGGTGTGGCGGAATTCGATTTGGCCGCGATGGTTATCGGTGCGTTGGTCAAGGGGCTGCTCCTGGCGGTCATGGTGCTGGCGCTGAGTCATTGGCTGTTTCCCGAACCGGCCAACGCCCCGTCACCCCCACCCGCCCCGACCCTGCCAGCCGAGGAAGTCAGTCGAGTGGCGCTGCGTGCCACCCTGATCGTGCTGCCGACCTTCCTGTTGGCGCTGATCGATCCGGCCAGTTATCTGCCGATCATCTTGAAGGCCGTGACCCTGGGCCAGCAAAGCTCGACGACGACCGCACGCCAGGCCGGCCGTGAGCTGGTCGGTTCAACCTTGCTCGGTGGCCTGCTGGCCATTGTGTTCTGGTGTGCCCTCAGTCTGTTCGTGCATCTGTGGATGTTCTTTTTGTGGATGCTGCTGTTTGGCCTCGTGCTGGCCCGCAAGGTCTATGCCCTGAGTCCGACGGGATTGAGCCCGGGCTTCTGGCTCAACAGCCTGATCACGATGATTATCCTCTTGGGCCAGTCGGTTCAGGACAGCGCAGCGGGCAAGGACGTATACACGGCGTTCGCGGTGCGTATGGGGCTGTTTATCGCCGTGACTCTGTATGCCGACCTGATGGTGCATTTGCTCGATCAACATCGGCCAAAAGAGGTTCAAGGGTTAACCTGATACCCCTTCCCCTGCAGGCAACTGGTATAGACCGTTGTACTGGTCGAAGCACTGGTTTTTTGCTGCGCCCGGCGTTCCTGACGCTGGCGCGAGCCGCCCACCACCGCTCCCGCAGCCGCTGTCCCTTTTGCCTGGTTCTGACGATAGTCCTGCTTCACATCATCATCGACGCGATCATAAAACTCGTCATGCTGACGGCCGCGCACCTGCGCCCCCGCAGCTCCTGCGGCAGCGCCCACAGCAGCCCCCTTCAGCCTTCCACCGGCAGGAGGCGGTGCAGTCGAGGCGCTCTGACTGGCCGCGATGTTGTGGCAATCGGTGATGTCCACTTGGGTTTGTTGCGAACTCTGCCCTTTCATCGGCACGACCGTTTCTGCCCAGCCCTGGGTCCAGGAAACCGACAATGCGATGCACAGGCTAATGGATGACAACCTTTTCATGATGACCTCCGACAGGGCCCGGCACTCTGCAAGCACACTGGGTCGGTAGACAGACCGCTCAATACGCCACACCTCGTGATCCTGAGCGTCGTTCAGCATAAAAGATTGTAGATCACCCCTTCTCCCCCGCCTCCTTCTCTATACGTGATCCGCGTGGCACTAGACCTCCATGATCAATTGGTCTGCGACCCATCGCACCGGCACGGGCTCCAACTGTGCACCCTTGCAGGGACCGTCGATGCAATGCCCGTCGTCGAAACGAAACATCGCGCTGTGATGAGCGCACATCAGGATTTTGCCGCGATAGGTGCAGAATTCTTGCGGGCGATAGTCCAGAGGCACCGAGAAATGCGGGCAACGGTTGATGTAGACCCACACCTGCTCGCCTTGCCGCACCGCCACCAGACCGCCGGGATGCAATTGCTGGTGTTCGGGCAGACCCAGGGCGCCACCATCGGTGATGTCATCCAGTTGGCATAACGGAATGATGGTCATGATCAGCCGCGCAATTCCGGGTTGCCAAGGCTCCAGTGCCAGGGGCGGATCTGAATACTGGCGAACAGTCCGGCCTGAACATACGGATCGTCCTGGATGAACGCTTCCACCTCCGGCAGACTGCCCGCTTCGATGACCAGCAACGTGCCGTTCATGGATGCACCCGCCTCATCGAGGGTCGGGCCGCCGAACCGCACGACCACTCGATGCGTTTCGGTCGCTCGCAAGTGCGCCTGATGACTCGGCCGCAAGCGCTGACGCAAGGCCAGGGAATCCGGGTGGTCTGTAGCGAATACCGCAAAAAACTGTCCCATGGTTCACTCGGTTTCCATGACAAATTCGTAACATGCGCGCTTGAACGGCACTTCGATACCCAGTCGGGCGGACAAGTCATCGTGCACGACCCGGTCTTCATAGATCACCTGCAACGACTGTTTGACGCCGAACACCGCATCGGACGCCAGGTACGGATCATCGTGATTGAACAGGTGGGTGACCAGTTTGCGATAGCCGGGCACATCGATCATGAAATGCAGGTGCGCAGGCCGCCACGGGTGACGGTTCGCAGCGTTGAGCATGCGCCCGACCGGGCCATCGGTGGGGATCGGATAGCACACCGGGACAATCGTGCGAATCGCAAAATAGCCGTCGGCATCGGTGCGATAGCGTCCGCGCAGATTACCGAAAGGCTGTTCGGTATCTTGACCTGAATACATGCCATTTTCGGCAGTCTGCCAGACGTCGAGCACTGCGCCGGCCAGGGGATTGCCCCGAGTATCGACCACTCGACCGCGCACCAGCGCCGTCTCGCCCGCGGTGAAGGCCATGTTTTCACCGAAGTCCCGCTCCGGCATGCCTTCGATGTAGAACGGTCCGAACACAGTGGTCTCAGTGGCGTTTGCACTGTGCCGATGGTTGATCGCATCGACCAGCATCGACACACCCAGGGTGTCCGACAGCAGGATGAATTCCTGGCGCACCAGACCATCACATGTGTGGCCGGTCTCGGTCAGAAAGCGGATGCCTTCAAACCACTCCTGCTCGGTCAGTTCGACGTCGCTCACAAACGCGTGCAGGTGGCGAACCAGGCTCTGCATGATCTGTTTGTAACGCGCATTGGGCGCATAGCCAAAACTGCTGACCGCCTGCTCGGAGATCAGGGTTTCCATGGCTTTGTCGTGATCGGTCATTGTTGTTATTCCGACGAGGTTGAATGCATCAGGCTGGCGCCAGGCCTTTCATGGCGCGGGTCAGCAGCACTTCGATCGGGCCTTGTTCAAACGGCCGTGGGTTGTAATAAGGACTGGCGCAGGCAATTTGCGCGGCGTCGGCCGGCCCGTTTTCAGGCAGGCCAATGTCCGCCAACGCCAGTGGAATACCCAGCTTCTGGTTCAGCGCATACAACAAGGCGCCCACCTCCCCCGCTTCGCTGCCGCCCAAGGCGCGGGCCGCACGCTGTAACGGTTCTGCGGCCGCTTCACGGTTGTAATGCGCCGCGTGTGGCAAAACGATCGCGTGTGCCTGAGCGTGAGGCAAATTGAACGTTCCGCCCAAGGTGTGGCAAAGCTTGTGGTGCAAGGCCATGCCGACCGAACCCAGGCAGATACCTGCCAGCCACGCGCCATACAATGCCTGGCTGCGCGCTTGCGGATCGTTGGGATCATTGACCACGCCCGGCAGGGCCAGGGCCAGTGAGCGAATCGACTCTTCGGCCATGAAACCGATGATCGGATTGGCGTCCTGGGCGTACAACGCTTCAACCGCGTGGGCCATGGCGTTCATCCCCGAGCAGGCGGAAATCTGCGCCGGCAAGGTCAGGGTCAATTGCGGATCGTAGATCACAGTCTTGGGCAAAACCCTTGGATCACGTCCGGTTTTCTTCAGGCGGTTTTTGGTCAGCCCGTAGATCGGGGTCATCTCCGAACCGGCGTACGTCGTCGGAATCGCCACGATCGGCAGTCCCGAATCCATGGCAATCGCCTTGCCCAGACCAATGGTCGAACCACCGCCAATGGCGACGCAGCAATCGGCATCCAGACGCGCCGCTTCGACACGCGCCGCTTGCGCCACTTCCAGCGGCACATGCATCACTGCCTTGGGATAGACGCCCGCCGCGCGATCACCGAGCAACGCCGCGACCTGTTCGCCGAGCCCCTGCTGTTCAGGCGTGGTGAGGATCAGCGCACGCCTGGCGCCCAGGCGCTCGATCTCTTCAGCCAGCGCCGAGAGCTTGCCCCAGCCAAACACCACACGGGTTGGCAGGCTTTGGTAAACAAAAGGATTCATGGCAGGCCTCAACGTTTGAAGTGCGCAGCGATGTTGGCATCGACATTGACCCAGACCGAGCGAGCCTCGGTGTAATCATGGATCGCTTCAAAGCCCATTTCACGGCCGTAGCCCGACTGTCCAACGCCACCAAACGGGCTGCCAGGGCTCACGCGTTTGTAGCAGTTGACCCAGCACATACCGGCATGAATGGCGTCGGCCATTTTGTGCGCGCGGCTCAAGTTCTGCGTCCACAGGCCGCTGCCCAGCCCGTATTCAGTGCTGTTGGCGATGGCCAGGGCTTCTTCATCGGTGCTGAACCGCACCACGGTGACGAATGGACCGAAGACCTCTTCCTGGCAAACACGATCTTCTGGCGAAGCCTCGACAATGGTCGGCTCGACATAAAAGCCTTGGGCCAACGCCTGGTCATCCGGGGCCTTGCCGCCACAGAGGATTTTGCCGCCCTGCTCTATCGCGATATCGATATAGGCCAGCACGCGGTCGCGGTGCAGCGCCGACGTCAGCGGGCCCATTTCGGTCTCTGGGTCCATCGGGTCGCCCAAGCGAATGGATTTGGCCAGCGCGATGAAACGCTCCAGGAACTGGTCAGCAATGTCTTTATGCAGAATCAAACGCGAACCGGCGATGCAGGCCTGGCCCTGATTGTGAAAAATCGCCCAGGCAGCGCCGTTGACGGCCGCGTCCAGGTTGGCGTCTTCAAACACGATGTTGGCGCCCTTCCCGCCCAGCTCCAGTTGAATACGTTTGAGGTTGCCTTTCGACGCTTCAACGATCCGGCGACCGGTGGCCGTCGAACCGGTAAAGGCAATCTTGCCCACGTCCGGGTGTTCGGCCAGACGTTGACCGGCGGTATGCCCGTAACCCGGCACGACGTTGACCACGCCCTTCGGGAAGCCGACTTCGGTCATCAGTTCGACAATCCGCAAGGTCGTCAGCGGTGTGATTTCCGAGGGTTTGATAACGATCGTATTACCGGCGGCCAGTGCCGGGCCCATTTTCCAACTGGTGAACATCAGCGGGAAGTTCCAGGGCACGATCTGCCCGACCACACCGATCGGCTTGCGCTGCACGTAATTGAGAAACCCGGCTTCGACCGGAATCACTGCACCCTCGATCTTGTCGGCCATGCCGCCGAAATAGCGGAAGCACGCTGCCGTGCGCGGAACGTCGAGGCCGCGGGAGTCACGGATCGGATGCCCGGTGTTCAGGGATTCGAGCTGCGCCAGCTCTTCGCCGCATTCTTCGATCTTGTCCGCCAGTTTGAGCAACAAGCGCCCGCGTTCGGCGGCACCCAGGGCAGACCAGGCCGGAAACGCACGTTTGGCCGCGGCGACAGCGAGGTCGATGTCAGCGGCTTCTGCGGCGGCGACGCGGGTGATCAACGAGCCGTCATGGGGCGAGACGACGTCAATGGTGCCGCCAGCGACCGCATCCACGAAACGGCCATCGATATAGAGCTGATTTTGCATAATATTTTCCTCGCACCGCGCCGATGGCGCAGCGTCTGACGACTTGATTCTTGAGAGCATGCCCTGCTGAATAGCCCGGCGTGATGCCGGGCAAGACAAAGGCCTTAGAACTCGATCGGATACGGCTGGAGTTCACCGCTTTCGTAGCGCTGCGGCAGGTTCGGCGTGGCGTTCTCCCATACCAGCAGCATCGAGCGCTTGGTCGAGTACCCCTGATGACGAATGTCCGCCGGCATGGCGCAAATATCGCCGGCACGCATGGTGATGCGCGCTCGCGGGTTGCCGTCGTCCTTGTCGCCGACGTCCCAGAGGATTTCATCGGACAACTGCAAGAACCACTCGACCCGGTCATTGCCATGGAACACCGGCAGGATGAACTCTTCAGTGGTCGGGCAGAACAGGCTGGCCTTGCACACCGAAGTCACCGACGGGTTCCAGGTCACGTCGGAGCGCGACAGGTACTTGAACAGGCTGAACGCATGCAACTCACCTTCGAAACCTTCGGCTGCGTGTACTTCCGGCTCATCCTGAGGAACGTCGATGAACTGGCGATTGACCGGCAAATCGTTACGTAACGGCGAGTCATCCGGCAGGCCCGGCATGCGCTTCGTGGCGATGCGGAAACGTTCAATGGCTTCGATATTGTTGCCGTTCTTGCGACCGAACGCCGAACCGGTTTCTTCCGGTGCCGCGAAAGGGTCGAAGGTAACATTGGTCCAGTCCCGCAGGATGGCCTTGAAGGTCGCCATGATCAGCGGTGTTTCAAAGTTTTCGGTGTAGTTGACGCCTGCGGCCTTGAGCGTGCCATTGAAGGTGCCGGCGTACAGGTCGACTTTGCCGTAGTAGTTGCGGGTGCCGATGACGTGGTCGAAGTTGACCCAGCCATAGAAAAAGCCCCAGGCCACATCGCGCATCATGGCGCGCAGAAAGGCATCGACCGGAATCAGGTGCGAACGGGTCTGACCTTTGGCGGGCCAGGTGATACGGGCAAAATACTCGTCGCGCGACAGTTCGAAGGCGCCGAGTTTGAAGGCGCGATAGCCGGTGACGGCATGGGGGGCGCTGGCCTGGACTTCGTCGTCGGCAAAGGATGTGTGATCGGCAGCGTTTTCAAGCATGGCCATGACGGGGTTCCTCTTGTTGCTTTTGTCAGATGAAAGGACGGTGATCACTTGAAGCAGATGTCTGCCCATTTTTCGACCGACAACGGCCCCTTGATGGTCTGCTGCAGGATCACGCCGGGACGGCTGGCTTCGAAGCGGTACGCGGTGCCGACAGGCAGCAGGCACTGGTGACCGCGCTTGAGCAGCACGTAGCCCATCGGTTTGCCAGCAGGCACTTCGCCAGCCAGCCGAGTGCCCTCGCCGTCTTTCAAAGGCGCATCGAGCTTGAGGAAATCCACACGGACTTCGCCGTCCATGACGATGGCGAACTCATCGTGCGCTGACGTGTACCAAGGCGACTGGCCTTCGGCGCGCAGGGTTTCAATGACGTATCCGAGATTGAGACCGACGATGACTTTTTCGTAAGGAAGGGATTTTTCCGCCACTTCGAAAATATTCGAAAAGGCGTAATGACTGGCCTGGCCGCTGATGATTTCGACCGACCCTTTGCTGTATTTATCCAGGGAGCCGAAGACCGTTTCGATTGCCGCGCTACTCATGGTTTTCACCGTTTTGTTGTTGTAGTAACAGTGAGCCAACATTACGTCTCAGCTCCTGCGGGGACAATTAGAGAGCGGGCGACAACAGTGTTTGCGAAACGCAAACACTGTAGGAGCTGCCGTAGGCTGCGATCTTTTGATCCTGCTTTTAAAAATCAAAAGATCGCAGCCTCGTTTCACTCGTCAGCTCCTACAGGGACCGGGTGCTGCTCAGCGTACCCAGCCACGCTCCAGCAACGGTTTGTCCCAGCACGGTTCGTCACCGAAGTTTTCCACCAGGAAATCGATCAGCGTGCGCACTTTCAAGGCCCGGCGCTGGGTGGCGGGATACACCGCTGAGAAATTGAAGGATGACAATGCGTACTCCGGCAGAACCGGAATGAGTCGACCGCTGAGCAGGTCATCGCTGGCCACCAACGTTGGCAAACACACAATGCAGACCCCGGTCGAGGCGTAGTCGCGCAGCAGATGAACCGAATTCGACCGTACCTGCCCCGGCAGGCTCAGCTCCACCTGCTCGTGCTCTCCGGTGAAGATCCAGCGGTTGCGCGACGGATAGCCTTCGTACAAGGCGATTTTGTGTTGCAGCAGCTCCTGCGGATGCTTGGGCACACCGAACTCGGCGGCATAGTCGGGTGACATGCAGAACAACCGGCGAACGCTGAACAACTTGCGCTCAATCAGGGTTTCCGCCATCGGCGGGAACATCTGGAACGCCACATCGAAACCCTCTTCGATCGGGTCCACCACCCGGTCATTGACGATGACGTCGACCTCAATGTCCGGGTACAGCCGCGTGAACTCGGCGAGCATTCTGCCGAAGTGACCGATGGCAAAGCCCGGCAGCATCTGCACGCGCAATTTGCCGGTGGGTTTGGCGCGCAGCTCGCGCATGTGTTCAGTCAGCGAGTTGAAACTCGCGACCATGTCCGCGCACTCCTTGTAGTACGTCTCGCCCACTTCGGAGAGCCGGACATGCCGCGTACTGCGGTGGAACAGCGGTGCATTGATGAACTGTTCCAGCTGTTGAATGCGGTGAGTGATCACCGAACGGGTCACGCCCAATTGCTGGGCCGCCTTGGCGAAGTTGCCGGTTTCGGCAACCCGCACAAAGGCTTCGACACTGAGTAAACGATCCATGGGGCAGGCTCTCTGGATGTTTTTGTTCTTATAGGAACAGCGAGGTTAGCCTGTCGGCACCCCGCACTCCACATCCCTGGCAACGCGCTATTTGTGGTTCTGAACCGACAACTGCCGCTGCATGGGGAAAACCTGCCAGCCCAGGCGTTCACTGATCAGCCCCCACACCCCTTGCGGCGCCTTGAGCATCATCACCACCGCGACCACGCCGAGGATGATCATGTACACAGCGCCGTACTGCGCCAGACAACCGCGCAACACGAAGTAGATCAGCGTGCCGATCAATGGCCCCTCCAGGGTGCCGATGCCGCCGATGATGACAATGAAGATCACCACCGCCGTCCAGTCCTGCAGGTTGAACGCCGCGTCCGGAGAAATACGCAGTTTTTGCAGGAAGATCAGCGCCCCAACCACGCCCGTGCAACCGGCGGCCAGCACGTACACCATCAACTTGGTGCGGAAGGTGTTGACCCCCAGGCTGCCGGACGCCGCTTCGGAATCGCGAATTGACGCCAGGGCCAGCCCCTGGCGCGAACGCAGGACAAAGAACACCACCGCCACGGCGGCAATGGCGATGGCCAGAGCGGTGAAGTAGATCAGCATCTCGCGCTCGTCCCGGTCATTGCCGATCTGCCGCACAATCGCCGCCGGCAGGCTTTGCCCGGAACCGCCGCCGAGACTGCTCATCTGCGCCAGGCCCAGGCGAAAGACTTCGGCCACGACCCAGGTGCCAATGGCGAAGTAGGCGCCGCGCAGCCGAAACACAATCAAGGCTGTGGGAATCGCCAACAACGCGACCAGAACGCCCGAAAGCAGGACCGCAAACAACGGCGGAATACCAAACCGGGTGGCCAACATAAACAGCAGATACCCACCCAGGCCGACGAACGCCTGCTGCCCGACCGAGACCATGCCCGCGTAACCCGCCAGCAGGTTCCACATTTGTGCCAGCGCCAGGTAATAGGCGAACTCCACCACCAGCCGCAAACTTGAGCGATCGGCCCAGAATGGCGCACTGATCAACACCAACACACAGACACCCAGCAATGACAGCCCGATCATGCTGCTGGTGGTCGTGCGTTGTACGCGATAGCTGAGCGCGGGATTGTTCAAGGCATTCATCAGTCGACACTCCGAGGGAACAGGCCACGCGGGCGCACGACCAGGATCAGCAGAAACACAAGATGACCGGCGAGGATTTGCCAGCCAGGATCGATTTTTGCGCCCAGCGCCTGGGCGACGCCGAGAATCACCCCGCCGGCCAGGGTGCCCCACAGGCTGCCCAACCCGCCGATGATCACCGCTTCGAAACCGTACAACAGACGCGCCGGCCCCACCGTGGGGTCGAAACTGGTGCGAATCGCCAGAAACACCCCGGCAATCGACACCACAGCCATCGCCAGTGCCATGGCCAGACCGAAGATATGCGCGTTATTCACGCCCATCAGCCGCGCGGTGTGCTGATCATCGGAGGTGGCGCGAAACGCCCGACCCAGTGAGGTCTTGTAAAACAGCAGCTGCAGACCACCGATGATCAGCAACGCACTGCAAAACACGATCAGCGGCATGACGCCCACGCTCAAACTGCCGAAGCCGACACTGGCGACTTCAAGTTCACCCTGAGACAGCTTTTGACTGTCTGCGCTGAAAAACTCCAACAGCACGTTCTGCACGATGATCGACAAACCGAAAGTCACCAGCAGCGGCGGCAGGATGTCCTGGCCAAGCGTTCGGTTGAGCAACAGCCGTTGCAGCAGGTAGCCGAAGCAGAACATCAGCGGCACCACCACCAGCAGGCTCGCCAACGGGCTGAAGCCCAGATGATTGACCACCATCAGCGCCAGGTATGACGCCAGCACGATGAAGTCGCCATGGGCGATATTGACCAGGCGCATGATGCCGAACATCAGCGACAGCCCCACCGCGAACATCGCGTAGAGGCCACCCAGCAACATGCCCTGAAGCAAAGTATTGAGCCATTCCATAACTAGATCCCGAAATACGCGGCTTTGATTTGTGCTTTGTCCGCATCCCCAGGGCGGCCGGTCAGGGACACGCGCCCTTCCTGGAAGCAATAGAAACGGTCGCAGACACTCAGCGCCTGATTGATGTCCTGCTCGACGAGTATCACCGTGGTGCCGTCGGCCTTGATCGAGGGCAGCGCGGCGTAGATGTCCTTGATCGTGGTCGGCGCCAGGCCCAGGCTGATCTCGTCGCACAACAGCAAATGCGGGTTGGCCATCAAGCCCCGGCCTATCGCAACCATTTGCTGCTGACCGCCGGACAGCGCGGTGCCGGGGCGCTTGCGCAGTTTTTCCAGCACTGGAAACAGCTGATAGATCCGCGCCAGCGTCCACGGACCGGGGCGTTTGCTGTAGGCACCGATCAACAGGTTTTCCTCGACGCTCAGCGAAGGAAACAGCTTCCGGCCTTCCGGCACCAAGGCGATGCCACGCTCCAGCACCTGATTCGCCGCCAGATCACCAATCGCCTGGCCCTTGAACGTGATGGCGCCAGGCTGGTTTTTGATCAGCCCGGCCAGCGAGCGCAGGAACGTCGATTTGCCGGCGCCGTTGGAGCCGATGATCGCCACGGTTTCGCCCGCTTCAAGGGTCAGGCTGATATCGAACAGGGCTTGAAAGTCGCCGTAGCCGGCACAGAGCTTTTCGATGGACAACAGGTTTGAAGGGGTCGACATGATTCAGCTCCCAATGCCCATGTAGATGTCCTGGACCCGAGGGTCGGCCATCACGCTGCGCGGTTCACCCTCAGCCAATTTGGCGCCGAAGTTGATCACCGTCAGACGGCTGACGACCGCCAGCAAGGCATGCACGATGTGTTCGATCCAGATGATGGCGACGCCGGCCTTGTGAATGCCCTGAATGGTTTCCACCAGCGCCAGGCACTCCGGTTCGGTCAAGCCACCGGCGATTTCATCCAGCAACAACAGCCGCGGTTGGGTCGACAACGCGCGGGCCATTTCCAGACGCTTGCGGTCGAGCAATGTCAGCGAGCCGGCCAGGACGTTGGCCTTGCGCATCAACCCCGTCAGCTCCAGGGTCTGCGCGCACCATTGGCTGGCCTCCTTGTCACGCAATCGCGCCCCGAAGGTTGCGCCGACCAGCAAGTTCTCGAACACCGTCATTTTCACGAACGGATGCGGGATCTGATGGGAGCGGCCAATGCCTTGCTGACAACGTTTGAACACCGGCTCGCGGGTGACGTTGCGGCCTTCGAAATGGATCGTGCCGCTGTCGGCTGCCACGCCCCCGGCGATCAGGTTGAACAGCGTGCTTTTACCCGCGCCGTTGGGACCGATGATGCCCAGGGCCTCGCCCGGTTGCAGGGTCAGGCTCATCGCGTCCGTGACTTTCACCGAGCCATAGCTTTTATGCACATCGTTCATTTGCAGAAGTGGCTGTTGCATGGTGCACCCGTTTCTTTTCGAGTCATCAGTACGTAATGGCCTGCATGTCACCGCCCAGTGGAATCGCCGGTGCGGTGGCATTGCTGGTCACGACCAGGTCGTATTTGTTGTCATTGCCCAATCGCCATTGACCGCTCACCAGAGGCGTCTTGGCGACGTTCTTCACCGGTCCGTTTTTCCAGCTGATCGGCCCGACCACGGTGTTGAGGTCGGTCTTGAGCAAGGCATCGCGTACCGCATGCGGGTTACCGATTTCTTCAGTGCGCTTGAGGATGTCCACCGCGAGTTCGAACAGCGCATGCACGAAACCCAGCGGTTGAGTCCACTGCTTGCCAGTCGCCTGAGTGAAGCCCTGGGCTAACTGCCCGGCACTGGCGCCGGTCAATGAAGAGCTGAACGGGTGCGTCGGGCTCCACCAGATTTCGGTCGACAGGTTGTTGCCGGCCTTGCCCAGCGCTTCGACCGCCGTGGGAAACAGCAGCGCCTTGCCGACCGACACTGCTTTGGGCTTGAAGCCCTGCTGGCGAGCCTGGGTCCAGAAGGTGGTGAGGTCCGGTGGAATGACCACACCGGTGACGATCTCGACGTCAGCCTTCTTGAACGCGGCGATCTGCGCCGAGAAATCGTCGGTCAAGCTTTGAAAGCGACCGGGGTCGACCACTTGGAAACCCTTCTGCGCCAACACCGGTGGAAAGCCGAGTTTCGGATCGCCCCAGGCATTGCCGTCGCCATCGTTGGGGAACAGACCGCCGACCACTTTGTTGGACGGCATCGCGCCCCACATCGCGCTGTAAGTGCCGATCACATCCTCCAGGCCCCAGAAGAAGTGATAGGTCCATTCGAACCCCTGATCTGGCTTGCCGCCGCGGGTAAAGAACCATGGCTGCCACGGTGCCACCGTGGAAATACACGGAATCTCGTTGATTTCGCATTGGTCGGAGACCGGGTTGGTGGTTTCCGGCGTCGACGACACCAGCATCAGATCGACCTGATCAGACAGGATCAACTCGCTCGCCACTTCCGCTGCGCGATTAGGGTTGGACTGGCTGTCCTTGACGATGACTTCCAGGCGATACGTCTTGCCGGCCACGTTGATCGAGTTCTTCAACACCTGCTTGAGCGATTCGATGATGTAGTTGTCGGCGGCCGCAAAGGGCGCCAATGGCCCGGTCTGCGGGCTGACATAACCGAGTTTGATCACCCGCTCGCTACCCAGCGCAAAGTTGAACGGCAAACTCGCCAGCGCCACACCGCCGGCAGCAACGCCTGTGCTGCGCAGGAAATCACGGCGCGAGACGTCGCGGCCAAACAGGTTTTTATCGTTGTTGTCTGTCATGTAGTACTCCAATGCGGCTGCTTGCCGGCAAAGTCAGGACGAACAAAGTCGCAGCGTGTGGGCTGAGCCAGCACGCAGGGCCAGGTGCTTTGCGAAAGGGGCGGTTTAGAAAAAGAAGCTGACGTCGAAAGAAGCGACCAGTTGCGAGTCCTTTTGCCCATCGGCGTAGGCATCGCGACCGGGGCCGGAATGAATGTCGTAGCGCAATTCCGGTCGCAGGCGCACGTTGGGTGTCGGCGTCCAGGCCAGGTTGGTGGTCACACCGTAGAAACTGCCCCAGGTCGGGTCGGGAATGCCGGTGTGCGGGTCGATGTTGGCCATCATCACGTGCACCGGTGCATCGGTGTAGAACCACTCGGCGCGGCTGTTCCACATCAGGGTTTCGCTGACTCGGTGATACCAGTTGATATCGGTACCGTACCAGGTGGCATCGTTTTTGTTGGCAAACCCGGCGAAAGCGCCCTGCTCCTGCTTGCCGTAATTCAACTCCAGTGCCACGCGATTATTCGGATCGAGCACTTGCGACAAGGTCAGGTACGAGGCCAGGCGCTTGTAGTCGTCATCCTTGGTGCCGGCCGGCAATGGCGAACCACAACTGCAGTCGGCGAAGCTGTCGCCGGCGCCGTTGCCATAGATGTTTTCCCAGTCGATCCACGTGCTGAAGTCCGCAGAGCGCCAGCGTACGTTGGCAATCACGTCGGGGTCGTGGTTGGGGTCTTGCAGGTTGTTCCAGCCCTGCACCACGCCCAGTTCGAAGCCCAGCATGCTTTCCCCGGGTGCCGAGGGCAGTTTGAACGAATACAGCGCCCCGGCATGCTTGGCCGGGCCGTGCATGAAGGAATAGGTGTGCGAGTAGAAGTCGCTCGGTGCCGGGGATGGCAAGGCGAAGCCGATTTCATTTTCCAGCGGCGTGTGGAATATCCCGATCATCAAGTCGGAACCGCCCAGTACAGGGAAGTAAAAATCGACATACGCCTGAGCGACGGTGAAGGCTTCGTCTTCGGCCTTGTTGTCGCGATTGACACTCAGGTCCTCGTCCCAGCCATAGGTCTTGAAGAAACGCGCATCTTTGCCGTACAGCGCCGTGACATTGAAGCCCCAGTCAGCCTCTTGCGGCATGGGCCCGGGAAACGGTCCGACACGACCGATCACATTGCTCTTGGGTTTCTTTTCCACGGCCAGGGCGAACTGGTTGAGGTTCACGCCTTCGTCGGAAGTGAAGAAGCTCTGTTTGCTGACGTCATCCGTGCCGTTGTTGTTGTAGCTCACACCCACCTGGCCCCAGCCGTAGACCTTGATGCCATGCTCACGCTCAAGGCTGTCGCCGAAGACCCCGCGAACCAGCGAGCCCATTGGATCCTCGGCCGCCGAAGCCATCGAGGGACATACGATGCCGGCTCCCAGAACGGGGGCGAACAGGGTTGCTGCACATGCCCATGCACGAATACTCATACCTGTGTTCCTTATTTTTATTAGGCGCCAAACCCCCGAAAGGGCATCAGGCCGAAAGCAAGGTATGACGTGAAGGTGTCTGTCTTGAAAACCCTGGCTCGGGCTTCACTCGATCCTTGGCAGACCGTAGTGTTCGGCGTATTGCAGGCTACAAGTCCGCCACTACCCCAACAATTCCATTCTCGGCGACTTCAGTGTTTGCGTATTCAGAACAATCGAGCGCATCGCGGAACTATTTTTCGCGCCTGCACACGCTATGACCTAACCTGAATGGCTAAAGCCGCTGGAGGCATGCCTATGCGTCCTGCATTGAAATTACTCATATTCGTTGTGTTCGCGCTGATGGGGGCGAACATCGGCGAACTGTCGGCGGATGAACTACCCAATACGTCTAGCAACGCTGAGGCCAGTGCTACCTCTACCGTGTCAAAAAGCGATCTGGAAGCACTGCAATTAAGGCTGGACAACCTTAAACAACAGGTGTCACTGACCAGTAACTACACCCAGTTGATAGGCTTTCAGGACAACGTTCAGTTGCTCTTCAGTGATGCGGACAAGTTGGCGACCGCGTTACTTCCCGAGCAAGCACAATTGCAAGCGCAACTCAGCGTACTCGGTACGGCATCCGCCAACAGCGAGGCCATGGAAAAGTCCGATCTGGTGAAACAGAGGTCCTTTCTCAGCGCACAAAAAGACAAAGTGGATAACAATCTCAACATACTGCTGGCCATCAAGGAAGGCGCGACTAACCTCATCACCCAGATTGCCGCCATTCGGCGCACTCAACTGGAAACCGAACTGACCCAGCGCACCGCCAGCTTCCTCAACCCTCGGTTCTGGTTACCGCTGTTTTCTCCACTGGAGGAGGATAAGAACCGTCTGAGGTTTTTGATCGACCAGTCCAACAGTGTCATCCAGTCCGTCTGGCAACCCGGCCGGCGTGCCGCGACCGTCACGTTGTTATTGCTGGCCCTGGCCTTCTGGACGCTGGGGCGAAGACTGGCTGAGCGTGGTTTGACATGGGTCTGCATCCATCGAGTACCGGAAGGTCGCCTGCGCAGAAGTTCATTGGCGATAGCGACGGTAGTTGCCACGATGTTGAGCGCAGGTTGCGCAATACAGCTCATCTCCGCGGCGGCTACCCGGCTTCAACCATTGCCGCAGTCACTGCAAGGTTACTTCGACGATGTCGAGAAAGTCGCTTACGCCTGCGCCCTGATTATCGGTTTGAGTCGGGCCCTGCTGTCTAAACGCAATCCCTCTTGGCGGTTGCCTGGCATCGCCGATGAAGTGGCACTTGCAATCAACCCTTTTCCGGCGCTGCTGGCCGGATCAATGCTGATACTCATCTCGCTGGTACAAGTCACCAATGCGACGGGTATGAGTTCGCAGGTGGTTCTTTTCAGCCGGGGCGTATTGTCACTCGTCGTCATCCTGATTATCGGTGCGCTATTGCTACGCGTCAGTAGAACCCGCCGAGCGATGGTCATTGCCGGGGAACACCCTGAGTCAGGTACTACGCTGGCGGGGGTGATTTATACCGGCCTCAGTATCGCCGTGTTGATCTCGATTTTTGGTCTGCTGGTCGGTTACATCTCCCTGGCCCGGTTCATCACTTACGAAGTTGTCTGGCTCTATATCGTTATTGCCAGCTTCTATTTGCTGACGCAGTTGTTCAGGGACCTGTGTGATTACTTGTTTTCGCCCAAGCAATCCAGCGGCAAGGCGATCAAACAGCTGCTGGGTATCGGCGACGTACGGCTTGAACAAATCGAGGTTGTTGTGACGGGTATTGGCAGAGCGACCTTACTGTTGATTGCCGCGATTACAACGTTTGTGGGGGGGGTTGGAGCGACCTTTGGACAACTGACTGACAGGGTTTCAGCGATCCTCGGCGGCGATGGCCTGCGCAAGCTGAACATCATTCCGGGCAATCTGTTGAATGCGGTCCTCGCGCTGTTGATCGGTATTTACCTGATTCGATCGCTGCGCAGATGGCTGGATAACGAGTTCCTGCCGAAAACCGATATGGACCCCGGCATGGGAGCGTCGCTGAGCACCCTGTTCAGTAATATCGGGTACGTACTGGTCATTTTGCTGGCGTTGTCTTCGTTGGGCGTCAAATGGACGAATCTGGCCTGGATCGTCAGTGCGTTGTCAGTGGGGATCGGCTTCGGTTTGCAGGAGATCGTCAAGAACTTCGTCTCCGGGTTAATCCTGCTCACCGAGCGGCCGGTCAAGGTCGGCGACCTGATCAGCATCAGCGGGGTCGAAGGCGATATCCGGCGAATCAATGTCAGGGCCACGGAGATACAGCTCAGTGATCGCTCGATCGTGATCGTGCCCAACTCGCAGCTTATTTCCCAGAACCTGCGCAATGTAACCATGGGCGGCAGCGCCCAAGGGGTGGCCACACTCGAACTGGTGTTCCCTCTGGATATTGACCCCGAACAAGTCAAAACCCTGCTGTACACCACCTATTGCGAACATGAAACCATCCTCGACAAACCCTCCCCCGTTGTTCGATTCAGCAATCTGAGCCCTGAAGGCATCACATTGACCATCACCGGCTATGTCAGCAGCCCAAGGATTGTCAGTACGACCAAGAGTGATCTGCTCTTTGAGATCCTGAAGCGATTGAGTGCGGCTGGCATCGAATTAGCCAAGCCGGTGCCTCCTGCGTAATGCCCATCAATAGCCTGCCTGGCGCCTGAACATGCTCGTGATCACACGGAATCGGTGTAAATTTTTGCGCCACCGAATGATACGTTTATTTTCATTGCGTTGCATTGTGAAATAAAACATGTCATTTATAGCCACGCAAAATCACCAGGACTGATCCACCGCGCCAGATCGGATGGCCAGTACCACCCCAACGCCCCTCCAAGGAGTCAACAATATGAACAAGACAGAACTTCTAGGTGCTCTGGCACTGTGCGCCGCAAGTTTGCTGGCACACGCCGATGAAGACAGCCTGCGTATCGGTATCGAAGCCGCCTACCCACCCTTCTCTTTCAAGACACCGGAAGGCAACGTCAGTGGTTTCGACTACGACATCGGCAACGCCCTGTGCGAAGAGATGAAGGTCAAATGCGAGTGGGTCATCCAGGAATTCGACGGCATGATTCCGTCGCTGAAAGTGCGCAAGATCGATGCCGTGCTGTCGTCGATGTCGATCACTGAAGACCGCCTGAAGTCGGTCGACTTCAGCAAAAAGTACTACCACACGCCAGGCAAGTTCGCGATGAAGGCCGGCAATGTGATCAACGACCCACTGGTTGATCTCAAGGGCAAGAAGGTCGGGGTACAACGCTCATCGACCTACGACCGTTTTGCTACCGAGCAGCTTGAAAAAGCCGGGGTCGAAGTGGTGCGCTACGGCTCACAAAATGAAGCCTTCCTGGATCTGGCGTCGGGTCGTCTGGACGCGACGCTCGCCGACATCGTCAACACCGACGAGAGCTTCATCAAAACGCCAGCCGGCAAAGGCTTCGCGCTGGTTGGACCGGACATCAGCGACCCGAAATATTTCGGCCGAGGCGCCGGGATTGCGGTGCGTAAAGGCGACAGCGTGAACGTTGCACGCCTGAGTACAGCGATCGACGCCATCCGCGCCAACGGCAAGTACCAGCAAGTGATGGCCAAGTACTTCGCGTTCGATATCTACGGCGAATAAACCTTACCTGAAACCCTGTGGCGCCAGCCTCTTGCGGGCGCTTTGGGCTTGTCTCGCGCGCCTTTTGGCGCTCGTTTGAGGACCTTCATCATGCTTCACGGCTACGGATCGAGCATTCTCGATGGCGCCTGGCTGACCATTAACCTGGCCTTGACCTCCATGAGCATGGCGATTGCTTTGGGTCTGATCGGCGCGGCCTTTCGGTTGTCGCCGCTCAAATGGCTGGCGATGCTGGGCGAAGGCTATACCACCCTGATTCGCGGTATTCCTGACCTGGTGTTGATCCTGTTGATCTTCTACGGCGGCCAGGATCTGGTGAACCGCATCGCCCTGGCGCTCGGTTACACCCGCTATATAGACATCAATCCCTTCATCGCCGGCGTCTGCACCATGGGTTTCATTTTTGGCGCCTATCTCTCGGAAACCTTTCGCGGCGCGTTTATGGCGATTCCTAAAGGTCAGGCCGAGGCCGGCGCGGCGTATGGCATGAGTGGCGGCCAGGTGTTCTGGCGGATTCTGGTGCCGCAGATGATTCGCTTCGCCATTCCCGGGTTCACCAACAACTGGCTCGTACTGACCAAATCCACCGCGCTGATTTCGGTGATCGGCTTGCAGGACATGATGTTCAAAGCCAAGAACGCAGCGGACGCTACCCATGAGCCGTTTACGTTTTTCCTCGCGGTGGCGGCGCTTTATCTGATGCTGACCAGCGTGTCATTGCTGGTGCTGCGCTATCTGGAAAAACACTACTCGGTCGGCATCAAAGCCGCCGAATTGTGATTGGGAGCAACCCCATGATTCTCGACTACAACCTGATCTGGGAAAACCTGCCGCTGTATTTCAATGGCGCCTTGTTGACCCTCAAAGTCCTGCTGATTTCCCTGGCCTTCGGCCTGGTGCTGGCGATTCCGTTGGCATTGATGCGGGTGTCCCGATCGCCTCTGATCAACTTCCCGGCCTGGCTCTACACCTACGTGATTCGCGGCACGCCGATGCTGGTGCAATTGTTCCTGATCTATTACGGCCTGGCGCAGTTCGCAGCGGTACGTGAAAGCGCGCTCTGGCCGTACCTGTCCAGTGCAACCTTTTGCGCCTGCCTGGCGTTTGCGATCAATACCAGTGCCTATAGCGCAGAACTGCTGGCCGGCAGTTTGAAGGCCACGGCCCACGGCGAGATCGAAGCCGCCAAGGCCATGGGCATGTCGCGCTTTACCCTGTACCGCCGCATTCTGCTGCCGTCAGCCTTGCGCCGGGCGTTGCCGCAGTACAGCAACGAAGTGCTGATGATGCTGCAAACCACCAGCCTGGCATCGATTGTCACCCTGGTGGACATCACCGGCGCCGCGCGTACGGTCAGTGCGCGGTTCTATCTGCCGTTCGAGGCGTTCATCACGGCCGGCCTCATCTACCTGGCCCTGACCTTCATCCTGGTTCGCCTGTTCAAGCTGACCGAGCGCCGCTGGCTGGCGTACCTGGCACCGCGCAAGCACTAAGGAGCTGTTATGGAGCACATTGAATACCTGCTGCCGTGGAGTGCTTCGGGCACTGAACGGAAGCTGTCGCTGTTTCGTTTTGGCAGCGGGCCGCGCAAGGCCTACATTCAGGCGTCCCTGCACGCCGACGAGTTGCCGGGGATGCGCGTGGCGGTTGAACTCAAACGACGTCTGCGGGTGCTGGAAGAACAAGGTCGCCTGAACGGAGTGATCGAGTTAGTGCCGATGGCCAATCCGATCGGCATCGCCCAGATGTTCCAGGCCACCCATCAGGGGCGCTTCGAGTTCTCCAGCGGGAAAAATTTCAATCGGGATTTCCCGGAACTGGCTGAAGCCGTGGCGGCGCTGGTGAAAGACCACCTGGGCGACAATGCCGACGTCAACACCACACGGATCCGCCGGGCCATGGCCGATGTCCTCGCCGACATGCCACCACCGACCTCGGAACTCGATGGCCTGCGTCGCGTGTTGCTGCAACATGCCTGTGACGCCGATGTCGTGCTGGACCTGCACTGCGATTTCGAGTCGATCATGCTGCTTTACGCCATGCCGCAAAACTGGCCGCGATTGCGTTCGTTGGCCGCTCGACTGGGTGCCGGCGCCGCGCTGCTGGCCGAGGGTGCGGGCGGCAGTGCCTTCGATGAAGCCTGTGCGATCCCTTGGTTGTGGTTGACCGAGCTCTTTCCTGAAGCCGATATTCCGCTGGCCTGCGTGGCCACCACCATCGAGTTGCGCGGCATGGCCGACACCGAACGCGAACAATGTGTCGATAGCGCCGAGGCCATTCTTGGCTATCTCGCCGAGCAAGGCCTGATCAGCGGCGACTGGCCAGTAGCGCCACCGAACTGTTGTGAAGCGACTCCGTTCGCCGGCGCGCAGTACGCCTATGCGCCGCACCCGGGGGTGGTGAGTTTTCTGCAACCGCTGGGTGCCCGGGTCAGGATGGGCGATCCGCTGTTCGAAGTGCTGGATCCGCTGACCGATCGCCACAGTATCGTGCGCGCCAGCACCGACGGCATCCTCTATGCCCGAGAACGCCTGCGCTTTGCCCAGCCCGGTTTGTGGCTGGCCAAAGTCGCCGGCACCCGCCCTATTCGCCAGGGTCGCTTGCTCAGCGACTGATTCCAGAGAATAAAAACCATGTACAAACTTGAAGTTCAGGATCTACACAAAAGCTACGGCAGCCACCACGTGCTCAAGGGTGTGTCCCTGGAGGCGAAGGCCGGTGATGTCATCAGCCTCATCGGCTCCAGCGGCTCGGGCAAAAGCACCTTCTTGCGCTGCATCAACCTGCTGGAACAGCCCAACGCCGGCAACATCGTGCTCAATGGCGAACCACTCAAACTGGTGACCAACACACTCGGCGGGCTCAAGGCAGCCGAACCCAAGCAGCTACAACGCATGCGTTCGCGGCTGTCGATGGTGTTTCAGCACTTCAACCTGTGGTCGCACATGAGCGCGCTTGAAAACGTCATGGAAGCCCCGGTGCATGTGCTTGGCCTAAGCAAAAAAGAAGCCCGGGAAAAGGCCGAGCACTACCTGAACAAAGTCGGCGTGGCGCACCGCATGGACGCCTGGCCGGCCCATATGTCGGGTGGCGAGCAGCAGCGTGTGGCGATTGCCCGGGCGCTGGCCATGGAGCCGGAAGTGATGTTGTTCGATGAGCCGACCTCGGCACTCGACCCCGAGTTGGTCGGCGAAGTGCTCAAAGTCATGCAGGACCTCGCCCTCGAAGGTCGCACCATGGTGGTCGTGACCCACGAAATGGGTTTTGCCCGTGAGGTTTCCAATCAACTGGTGTTCCTGCACAAGGGGCAGGTCGAAGAACGTGGCGACCCGCGCGAAGTGCTGGTCAACCCGCAGTCCGAACGCCTACAGCAGTTTCTTGCCGGCAGCTTGAAGTAATAATCCGCCCGGCCAGCCGTAACGCAGTCCGTGTAGCAGCTGCCGAAAGCTGCGTTCGGCTGCGCAGCAGTCGTAAAACCTGACCGCGAGGTAGTCCTGAAGAACCGCATTGCCTGATTTCACGACTGCTGCGCAGCCGAACGCAGGCTTCGCCAGCTGCTACAGACTGCGTTGCCCGATCACCGGCCCTTGGCAAGCGTTGCACACCAACGGTTGGCTTCGGATACACTCCAGCCAACCTTGTGCCACCCCTTCTCCACCCCTCAGGAAATGTTGAGCCGGATATGCCGACCCCATCGAAAAACACCACGGTCTATGCCGCACCGGTCATGCGCAAACTGGCGGAGATCGTTGGCGATTTGCAGCCGTCACTGCGCAAGGTGGCGGACTTTATCCTGCGTCACCCGCTGAGGGCCGCAACGCTGACCATCGAGGAAATGGCTCACGAAACATCCACCTCGCCAGCCGCAGTCAACCGCTTGGCCAAGGCCCTGAACCTGGGTGGCTACACCGGCATGAAAGCCGAACTCGTCGCCACGTTGCAGCAGATGGTGTCGCCGGTCGACAAACTGCGCAACGAACTGGCACATCGTCCTGGCGGCGCGTTTGGCCTGCATGAGCAAATCCAGAGCGCCAGCAGCAACCTCGCCACGGCAGCGACCAACAACCATGCAGACACCTTCGAAGCGTTCGTCACGCGCCTGACCACCGCGCGAAAAATCTACATCCTGGGCTTTGGCAACAGCGTCTACTTCGCCGGCCTCGCCGCCTCGACCCTGATGCCTTTCTGCGCCGACGCCACTGCCATCAGCATGGAGGGCGGCAACGAAAACGCCGCTTACCGTCTGGCGGCGATTACCGATCAGGATGTGTTGCTGGCAATCTCCCTGCCGCGCTATTCCCTCGACACCCTGCAACTCGCCCGTTTCGCCAATGAGCGGGGTGCCTCGGTGCTGGCAATCACCGATTCACCCGCCTCGCCGCTCACCAGCATTGCCGAACATGTGTTGTTTGCTCCCGCCGACCATCCGGTATTGACCAGTTCCAACATCGCGGTGCTCGCCTTGATCGAAGGCTTGGTGGCGGGCGTCATGGCGCGCAACAAGGAAGCCGTCAAGCTGGCGACCGAACTGACCGAAAGCGTGATGGCTTACCTGCACATGCCTGGTAACAGCAAATCGGCGAAAGCCACAAAACCGCGCTGACGTGTCCCGGGCTTACCCGCGACGTGGTACGCCACAGGGTTTGCGGGCAAGCGTCTGACTGGGAAGTTCGTCGAACAACGCGCGATAACTGCTGGAAAATCGCCCTAAATGCCAGAAGGACCAGTGCATCGCCACTTCGGCAACCGTGGTGTCCATCACTGTGCGGCTGAGCAATTCTCGGCGCGCACTGTTGAGTCGGCGCAAGCGCAGCCAATGGGTTGGGGTCATCCCGGTATAAGCCTTGAACGCATGCTGCAACTGCCGCAGTGAAACCCCGGCAATTTGCGAAAGCTCCAGCAGATTCAGGGTCTCTTCCGGGGTATCAGCCGCCCATTCACCGATGCGTTTCATCACTGCACGTTCTTCGGCGCGGCGCTGTAACCCTCCGCGATCAAGGCAAACACACGCGTTGTCGAGGATGTACAGGCAGTCTTCGAGCAACTGCTGGGTCAACGCCTCCTTGCTCGGCGGATCGAGGGTCTGCGTCAGTCGGGTCAACGTCCCGCTGAGCCAGCGACTGAACAATGCGTTCTGTCCCGAGTTCAGCGGCGCCATGAACAGGCCTTCGAGCCTGGCCACGTTCAAACCGTGACGCTGCACGAACGCCGGGCCGAACACCACGGCGATTTCCTGGTAGTTCTCCGGGGTGATCCAGATATTGCGGCTTTCGCCATTCAACACGTACAGCGCGTTGTCACTTCGATCGAAACAGAACGCCAGCGCACCTTCGGGCGCGCTGAAATTCTGCTCGACCCGCGTGTTCATCTGTTCCTCGTAAATCTCCACGCCTTGCAGGTCCAGGTAGCGCACGCGCCCGGCGAAATGCCCCGGCGACATTTGCTGGTAATGCTGCACCCACCCCGGTGTGGCGCGGATTTGCTCGGCTACATCGGCGGTGTTGAACGCTTGGACTTGCAGGGGGTTGCAGGTTGTCATGGGTGACCTTGCGCACTCTTTTGGTGCGTTTTGGTGCTGCTGAAAGTGGATAGATGGAACGTCAAGGCTCGCCCAAGATAGTCGTCAACGCGCCACAGGGGAAGTGTGTGGTGGATGAAACCAGCCTCCCCGGCGTTAATAAAACCAATAACGAGGTCTTTATGAATGTCCCTTTCGATCAGCTGCTCACGTGGCTGAAAGATCACAAGATTACCGAAGTCGAGTGTGTGGTCAGCGACTTGACCGGCATCGCACGCGGCAAAATTGCACCCACCAACAAGTTCCTGCATGAGCGAGGCATGCGCCTGCCGGAAAGTGTGCTTTTGCAAACGGTAACCGGGGACTTTGTCGACGACGACATCTACTACGACCTGCTCGACCCGGCCGACATCGACATGGTGTGCAAGCCTGTCTCCGATGCGGTGTACGTGATCCCATGGGCCATCGAGCCCACCGCTATCGTGATTCACGACACCTTCGACAAGTTCGGCAACCCGATCGAGCTGTCGCCGCGCAACGTGCTGAAAAAAGTCCTGCAGCTGTACACCGACAAAGGCTGGCGGCCGATTGTCGCGCCGGAAATGGAGTTCTACCTGACCCAGCGCTGCGAAGACCCTGACTTGCCGCTCAAGGCACCGCTGGGCCGTTCGGGCCGTGCGGAGAGTGGTCGCCAGTCGTTTTCCATCGACGCTGCCAACGAATTCGATCCGCTGTTTGAAGACGTGTACGACTGGTGTGAACTTCAAGGCCTGGACCTCGATACCTTGATCCACGAAGACGGCCCGGCGCAGATGGAAATCAACTTCCGGCATGGCGACGCGCTGGATCTGGCCGACCAGATCACCGTGTTCAAGCGAACCCTGCGCGAGGCGGCGCTCAAGCACAACGTCACCGCGACCTTCATGGCCAAACCGATTGGCGATGAACCCGGCAGCGCCATGCATATCCACCAGAGCGTGGTGGACATCGCCACCGGCCAGCCGATCTTTGCCGATGCCGACGGGCAGATGAGCGAGCTGTTCCTGCACCACATCGGCGGCCTGCAAAAGTACATCCCCAAAGTGCTGCCGATGTTCGCGCCGAACGTCAATTCGTTCCGCCGCTTCCTGCCGGATACTTCGGCGCCGGTGAACGTCGAATGGGGCGAAGAAAACCGCACCGTGGGTCTGCGTGTGCCGACCTCCACGCCGGATGCAATGCGCGTGGAAAACCGTTTGCCGGGAGCCGATGCCAACCCTTATCTGGCAATCGCAGCAAGCCTGTTGTGCGGGTATCTGGGCATGGTCGAACGCATCGAACCGAGCGCTGCGGTGCAAGGTCGTGCTTATGAGCGTCGCAACCTGCGCTTGCCGATCACCATCGAAGACGCTCTGACGCAGATGGAAGAATGCGACACCGTTTCGCGTTATCTGGGCAGCAAATTCGTTCGCGGTTATGTGGCGGTCAAGCGAGCGGAACACGAGAACTTCAAACGGGTGATCAGCTCCTGGGAACGTGAGTTCCTGCTGCTTAGCGTCTGAGATCTGCGCTGCTCGTGAGGGCCTCATCGCGAGCAGGCTCGCTCCCACATTTGAAATGCATTCCCCTGTGGGAGCGAGCCGGCTCCGGGCGGCGTTCCGACGAAGGCGGCCGTCAGAACACCAAAAAAACGCCTGATAAATCCAAAAATTCGAAGAGGTGTCGATATGCGTCTATTGAAATCCGTGGTCCCGGTCGCGGCGGCTGTGTTGTTCAGCGCCGTTGCGCAGGCTCAGCCAACGGTCAGCGTCTACAACTGGACCGATTACATCGGCGAGACCACCCTCGTCGACTTCCAGGCGAAAACCGGGATCAAGGTCATCTACGACGTGTTCGATTCCAACGAAACCCTGGAGGGCAAATTGCTCGCCGGCCGTACCGGGTATGACGTGGTGGTGCCGTCCAACCACTTCCTCGCTCGCCAGGTGAAAGCCGGCGCGTTCCTGAAGCTCGATCGTTCGCAGCTGCCCAACTTCAAGAACCTCGACCCGAAACTGCTGGCGCTGCTGGAGAAAAACGATCCGGGCAACGAACACTCGGTCCCGTACCTGTGGGGCACTAACGGCATCGGCTACAACGTCGACAAGGTCAAGCAAGTGCTCGGCATTGACCGTATCGATTCCTGGGCCGTGTTTTTCGAACCGGAAAACCTGAAGAAACTCAGCCAGTGCGGCGTGTCGATGATGGATTCGGCCGATGAAGTGTTCCCGGCCGTTCTCAATTACATGGGCATGGACCCGCGCAGCGAAAACCCTGAAGACTTCAAAAAAGCTGAAGCCAAGCTGTTGACCATCCGCCCTTACATCACCTATTTCCACTCCTCCAAGTACGTTTCGGACCTGGCCAACGGTGACATCTGCGTGGCGTTCGGTTACTCGGGTGACGTGTTCCAGGCCGCGAACCGGGCCAAGGAAGCCAAGAACGGCGTGAACATCGCCTACGCGATTCCCAAGGAAGGCAGTAACTTGTGGTTCGACCTGTTGGCGGTTCCCGCAGACGCCAGCAACCAGAAAGAGGCGCATGCTTTCATCAATTACCTGCTCGATCCGCAAGTGATTGCCAAGGTCAGCGCGTCAGTCGGCTACGCCAACCCGAACCCGGCGTCCAAGCAAGACATGGACCCAGAGCTGGTCAACAACCCTGAGGTTTATCCGCCTCAGGCAGTCCTCGACAAGCTCTACATTTCGACCACCCCGCCCCAGCCGATCATGCGTTTGATGACACGTTCCTGGAGCAAAGTGAAGTCCAATCAATGAACCGATACAGCAACGAACATGCTCGCTCCTATTACGCGGCGTCAGCCAATGGAATGGCGCCCTACCCCACACTGGCCGCGGATCTTGAGGCCGATGTCTGTGTGATCGGCGGCGGCTTTACCGGCGTTAACACGGCGATCGAACTGGCGCAGCGCGGGCTCTCGGTGATTCTGCTGGAGGGTCGGCGAATTGGCTGGGGTGCCAGCGGGCGCAACGGCGGGCAGTTGATCCGCGGTATCGGCCATGACGTCAGCGGTTTTGCCCGTCATGTCGGTGAAGAAGGCGTGCGCTACCTTGAGCGTGCCGGTGTCGAGTCGGTCGAGCTCGTGGGCAACCGCATTCGTGAACACGGGATTGATTGCGACCTGCGCTGGGGGTTCTGTGAACTGGCCAATACTAAAGCGCAGTTCGCGGCGTTCAAGGTTGAGCAGCAAGGCCTTGCCGAATCGGGTTACGCCCACGAAACCCGACTCGTCGGGCCGGAGCAGATCCGTCAGCAGGTGGTGAACTCCGGCATGTATGCCGGTGGTCTCGTCGATATGGGCTCGGGTCACTTGCACCCGCTCAATCTGGTCCTTGGCGAAGCGCTATTGGCGCAATCCTTAGGGGTGCAGATCTTCGAGCAGAGTCCGGTGCTGGAGTTGATCCATGGCAGCACCGTGCAGGTTCGCTGTGCCGGCGGCACGGTGCGCGCCGGCAGCCTGGTGCTGGCGTGCAACGCTCACCTGGAAGAACTCGAACCGAAACTGAGCGGCAAGGTGCTTCCGGCGGGCAGCTACATCATTGCCACCGAGCCGTTGGCGCCCGACGTTGCAGCGCAATTGATCCCGCATAACCTGGCGCTCTGCGACCAGAAAGTCGGCCTGGATTACTACCGGCTCTCGGCGGACCGACGCTTGCTGTTCGGCGGCGCCTGCCATTATTCCGGGCGAGATCCGGCGGACATCGAAGCCTACATGCGCCCGCACATGCTCAAGGTCTTCCCGCAACTGGCCAACGTGCGCATCGACTATCAATGGGGCGGCAAGATTGGCATCAGCGCCAATCGCTTCCCTCAGGTCGGGCGCTTGAGCCAGCATCCGAACGTGTTTTACGCCCAGGGTTACTCCGGTCATGGCCTGAACGTGACCCACTGGTGCGCAAAGCTGTTGGGCGAAGCGATCCACGTCGGACACAGTCGAGGCTTTGACGTGTTCAGCGCCGTGCCGCACATGACCTTTCCCGGTGGGCCGATGCTGCGTTCTCCATTGCTGGCCCTCGGCATGTTTTGGTATCGCCTGCGCGAACTGCTGGGGTGAAGAACAACAGTGTTTGACCCACCGCTTTCGCGAGCAGGCTCGCTCCCACAGGGGATCTTCGCCGTTCACAAATAATGTGGCTACAGAAGATCAAATGTGGGAGCGAGCCTGCTCGCGAAGAACGATGACGCTGTCTATCAGGCATTTGGCCTTTAGATTTGCTCAATCGCTAGGCGCTTCTATATTGAGGGAGTGCTCTGACTTTCCTGCGTCCTGGCGAGTGCAGCCTATGGCTACTACTGACCCACTGATCATCTGCGAGCACTGCGACTGCGTGTATGAAAAAGTCACGCTCGCCAAACATCAAAAAACCCTGTGTACGCGCTGCGGCGGCGTGCTTCAGCGCTATAACGGCTTGACGGTGGAACAACGTCTGGCGTTGACCTTCACCGCGTTGATGCTATGGATTTTCGCCAACTTCTATCCCGTCATGAGCATCAGCCTCAAAGGCCTTAAAAACAGCGCAACACTCTGGGACTCGGTGCTGGCCCTGAGTCTGGGGCCGATCACTTTTATCGCCATGGTGGCGGCGATCTCGATGATCATCGCGCCGATTTTCCAGTTGTCGCTGCTTATCTGGGTCCTGAGCTTCGCCCTCGCCCACCAGCGCTCGCCCGGCTTCAAGTTTTGCATGCGCTGGCTGGAAACCCTCAGGCCCTGGAGCATGCTGGAGGTCTGTCTGCTGGGGGCGATGGTCGCGGTCATCAAACTCGCCGGCTTGCTGGATGTGCTGCCCGGCATCGGCCTGTTTGCCCTGGCCATTCTCAGTCTGATGATGATCCGCATCGCAGGGCGCGACATCCGTGATCTATGGGACATCTTATGAACAGGCCCCCGGTGGCGAGTGAACTCAACCTGTGCCTGTGTCATAGCTGCGGCCTGGCCTGCGACATGACCGATGAACCTCACGAATGCACACGGTGCGGCGCGACGTTGCATCGGCGCAAAACCAACTCACTGGCCCGGACCTGGGCCTACATGTTCACTGCCCTGGCGTTTTACGTCCCGGCTAATCTGCTGCCAGTGATGAACACCAAGATGGTCGGCAACGGCGCCGATAGCACGATCATGAGCGGTGTACTGGAGTTCTGGCAGCACGGCGCCTGGGACATTGCCCTGATTATCTTCATCGCCAGCATCGCGGTGCCGGGCATCAAGTTCGTCGCCCTGACGCTGTTACTGGTGACCGTTCAGCGCGACAGCCAATGGGCGAGTAAGCAGCGGTCAACGCTGTACCGTTTCGTCGAGCTCATCGGTTACTGGTCGATGCTCGATGTGATCGTGGTCGCCCTGGTGGCCTCACTGGTGAAGTTTCAAGCCCTGGCCGATATCGAACCGCGCCCGGGCATTCTGTTCTTTGGCCTGGTGGTGGTCTTCACCATGCTGTCGGCAATGAGTTTCGACCCACGCCTGATCTGGGATAAAGAAGAGCGGGATAACCCAAACGAGGAGGTCATGGATGAAGTCGCAAGCCACTGACGGGCCGCAAGCCCCTGGGCAGGCCCCTGTCAAAACCCGTCGTTTCAGCGTTTCGCTGGTATGGATCGTGCCGATCGTCGCGGTGCTGGTGGGGATTTCCCTGGTTGTACACACCATGATGCAGGAAGGTCCGACCATCACCGTTACCTTCAAGACCGGTAGTGGTCTGACCGCCAACAAAACCGAAGTCAAATACCGCAACGTGGTGATCGGGCAAGTCACCGATGTCGAATTGAGCAACGACCAGAAAAGTGTCAACGCCACCATCAAACTGGCCAAACAGGCGGAAAGTTTTACTCGCGAAGACTCGGAGTTCTGGGTCGTGCGCCCGCGCATTGGTGCCGGCGGGGTGTCGGGTATCGATACCCTGCTGTCCGGGGACTACATTGGCGCCGACATTGGCCAGGCCAATGCTCGCGCAAAAAACTTTACCGGCCTGGAAAACCCGCCGCCGATCACCTATGGCGAACCGGGTAAGCGCTTCACCCTGCACACCGAAGACCTCGGTTCCCTGGACATCGGCTCTCCGGTTTATTACCGCAAGATTCCAGTAGGTCAAGTGGTGGCCTATGCATTGGACGCCGACGGTAAAGGGGTCAACATCGAAGTGTTCGTCCACTCGCCCAACGATGCCTACGTCACTGAAAATACCCGGTTCTGGAACGCCAGCGGGATCGACGTGAACGTTGGCGCCAATGGCTTTTCGGTGAAAACCGAGTCGCTGTCATCAATCCTGGTGGGCGGCATCGCCTTCCGCGCTCCAGAATACAGCCCCAACGATCAACCGGCCGCCGAGGACAAAGCCTTCGACCTGTTCGAAGACCAGCTAACCGCACTCGCCCCGCCCAGCGGCAAGGGGCAATTCTTGAGTTTGCGTTTCGATCAGGCCTTGCGCGGGCTCAAGGTCGGCGCGCCGGTGGAATTCCTTGGCATAGAGTTCGGCAGAGTCGTGTCGGTCAATCTGGATTTCGACGCGAAAAAGCGCACTTTCCCGGTCAATGTCGGCATCGTGATCTACCCGCAACGCCTCGGCCAGGCACACATCAAAATGCTCGAGGTCTTGAAGCATGACCCCAACGACGAAGCCGCTGGCGTCCGGCTGATCGGCAGCTTCATCGAAAATGGTCTGCGGGCCCAGGCCCGGAGCGGCAATCTATTGACCGGTCAGCTCTACATTGCGCTCGACTTCTACCCCAAAGCGGACAAAGTCGTGTTCGATCCAACCGCTCGTCCAGTCTCTATCCCAACCATTCCTGGCAGCCTCGAACAATTGCAGGAAAAACTGGAGGGCATGGTCAACAAGATCAACCAACTGCCAATCGAGCGCATTGCCGGCAACCTGGACAGCAACCTCGTTGAACTGCGTAAAGGTCTGGCGCAATTCAACGCCAAGACCCTGCCCGGCGTGCAGACCACCCTGGCGGATGTCAGCAAGACGCTGCAATCGGCCAGTTCGACCTTGGCCGAAGACTCGCCGCAACGCGAACAATTAGGTCAGACCCTCGACGAGCTCGGGCGCATGTCGCGCTCCTTGCGTGAACTCTCGGATTACCTGGGACGGCATCCAGAATCGCTGATTCGCGGTCGTCCCGACAATGCTGCGCCGATGGACCTGCAGGGGCCGCCGCGCAAATGACCACAGGAGCATCACTCATGGTTTATCCGCTGAAGATCAGCTTGGTCACTGCATTGTTGCTACTCGCCGCTTGCCGCAGTGAGCCGATTCAATTCCACACCCTGACCCCGGCCCAACCGAGCGGCAATTCAAGGACCAGCGCTGCGGATATCCAGATCGAGAGCCTCAGCGTCCCGCCCCAGGTCGACCGCCCGCAAATCGTGATTCGCCAGGGCAACAGTGGCCTGGCGATCCTCGAAACCGAGTGGTGGGGCGCGAGTCTGTCGGATGAATTGCGCAGTGCCCTGGTCGATCAACTGGTCAACAGCAATCCCCAGCGCAAGGTATCGGTGCGGCTGGACGTGCAACGTTTTGATTCGATTCCTGGCCAATACGCCCTGATCGACGTCAAATGGCGTCTGCGCCATTTCGGCGAAAGCGATAACGCGCTGATCACTTGCCGCAGCACGTTGCAGACACCGTCAGGGCCTTCCATCGACGACCTGGTGATCGCCCAACAGAACAACATCAAACGCCTGTCCGCGTTGATCAATCAGGCCGCTTCCGGTACATCAAGAGGTTGTCCAGCGGCTCAGTAAGAGACGACCTCTCAGTCAAGTCAACCGTGAAGCAACATCCGTTTGGCTGGCGGCTGGTGAGCTCCACGCTCCAGTTCTGATGGGTGCAAATACGTTGGATCAACGACAGCCCCAGGCCCAGTCCTTCGCCACGTTGCTCATCACCGCGCACGAACGGTTGAAACATCGCATGACGTTTTTCTTCCGGAATGCCTATGCCACTGTCTTCGACACTGAAACCGTGCTCACGTAGCGTCAATCGAATGAAACCCTGATCGGTGTAGTGCCACGCATTACGCAACAAATTGCCCATGACCGATTGCAGGAACGTGAGGTTAAAGCGATCCGTTGAAACCTGTTCGACCAAGTAAATAAACTCGATGTTCTTTTCCCTGATCAGCGGCTTCCAGACATCCACCAGCGCGTCGGCGATGTCCTTCAGGGTGGCACTCGCACCTGAACCAGAATCCTCCCGCGCGCGCGCCAGCATCAAAAACGTCTCGACCAATTGGCGCATTTCATGACTGGCACGGGCGATTCGCTGGACCTGCGCCATGGAACGGTGGTCCAGCGAGGGATTGCCGAATAGCAGTTCACAGGAGCTGGCCAGCACCATCAATGGCGTGCGCAGTTCGTGACTCACATCGCTGGTAAAGAGCTTTTCCCGTCCCAGTGCTGCGCGCAAACGGCCCAGAGTCTGATCGAAGGAGAGCGCCAGTTCGCCCACTTCGTCCGTTGCATAATCGGGATGTAACGGTGGAGCGAGCTCCAGCAGTTGATCGCGATGCCGCACCTGACGCGCCAGACGAATCACAGGAGCGAGGACGCGCCGGGCCAGCAACCGGCCCATCAAAATCGCCAGCAAGACACTCAAAAAAAACCCGACAACCACCACCGAGAACAGCACATGCTCCCGTCGTTCGAGGCTTCGTTGATCGCGCAACAAAACGTATTTGCGATCTCCCACCAGGTTCACCATGGCGTAGTACTTCGCACCGTTGTAGAGAATCTCCTGAAACCCCGGGGGCAGCGCTTCCAGCATCGAGTTCAGGGCCATGGGGGGCTTGGCTCCCTGGGCGAAAAACAGTTCATCTTTCTCGGGTTGATGGGGCCATTTATCGGGGTTGTCCATCAACAGCAGACGGTGCAGTCCGCCTCCCAGTGTCGTGGCCGTGAGCCTTCGCTCTACCACGTGGACAGTCGCAACAATGCCAAACGCAAAAATGCCCGCGACCAGCGCGCTCATCAGGGCGAATACGATGACAATCCGTTTCGTCAGGCTTTGCTTTAAATCCATTCTGTTGCCGGGCTCCATTGTCGGGGTCAATTGCCACAGAACCGGGGCTAAAACCAACGTCAGCCCACAGGCAAGGTGCATTAGAGAAGCGTTTTCAATAACGTTCTAATAGTTAACTGACCATCCCTCTCGCAAAACTTTCACATTTCTTTCACCCCTCAGGCACCTGACACCTTTTAGTTTGTCGCTAATTGCGCCGTGACTACCCAAATAGCCGGAGAACTTCAAAGTCTTATTGGAAGAAGCGCATTGAAAGTTGATGTTTGTCGCGCATTCAGGGGTAAAACATACGTGCTTAATTTACTATCGCGCAAGTTTCCACAAAAACCAACGTGGCTATCGCGGCTGTTCGGGCTCACGGGGTTGATCGTGGTGTTGGTCATCATTGCCGGGGGCACCGGTTTTGCCTTGTGGTCAAGATCTCCGCCCAACCTGGTCACTGCCGGAACCGAAACTAAAGCGGACCTGCTCCAGCGCTGGCAAGCCGGTGAGATCGTCGCTCTGGTACGCCATGCCGAGCGATGCGACCGATCCTCGAACCCATGCCTGGGCCCGGCTGACGGTATTACCCAAGCCGGCAGCGTTGAGGCCGCGGCGGTGGGCCAGGGTTTCCAGCGCCTGGGCCTGTCACAGACCGACGTCCTGAGCAGTCCGGTTACCCGTACAGTGCAAACCTCACACTATATGCTCGGCAAAGACGCGATGACTCAGGAGTGGCTGTCGATCTGCGGCAAGACTATGCGTAACGATGTGGTGGCGCACAAGGTGGCCCATCGCAATTTGGTGTTGGTCACTCACAGCGGTTGTATTCACGAATTTGAAGCGCAGACCGGTTTCCGACACGCGCCGAAAAGTGAATATGGCAGCTCGTTGTTCGTGCGCATTAGTGCTGATGGACAACTTAAAGTGCTCGGTATCGTCAAAGCCGATGACTGGCATTCCCTGTTGAACGAAAAGTAGCTGGGCCAATAATCCTGCCGATGCGTCCGAACGCAGTGTTTGCGAACGAATCGCTTTAACTTAAAAGCATCAAAAAAATAGTTGCGCCAACTTCCAACTTAAAAGTTCAGGTCGCGGTGGAGTCGTGACATTCAAGAAGTTGCCTTCTTGCTGTGTCGTGCTGCGCGCGCCCGTTCATTTACAAACTTTGCCAAGGACTAGCCATGACGCCCGATAACCTGCTTCCCCGTTCTGCTGGCCATTTGTCCCGAGCAGACGCCTCGGTCCGGTCAATTGCCGAGCAATGGATGGTTCCGGGTTTGCTGCTGGTCTTCCTGGTCTTTTATCTCCTGCCGCTCGTGACCCATGGCTTATGGACGCCTGACGAAACCCGTTATGGTCAGATCAGTCAGGAAATGCTGTTGAGTGGTAACTGGGTCGCTCCGCATTTCATGGGGATTCGTTATTTCGAGAAGCCGATTGCCGGTTACTGGATGATCGCCATCGGTCAGGCTGTATTTGGCGACAACCTGTTTGGGGTGCGTATCGCCTCGGCACTGAGCACCGGGCTGAGTATCTGGCTCACGTACCTGATTGCCCGTCGCCTCTGGAACGACCCGCGCAAAAGCTTCGCCTGCGCACTGTTGTATATGAGCTTCGGGTTGATCGCCGGTCAGGCCGGATACGCCAACCTCGATCCGCAATTCACGTTGTGGGTCAACCTGAGTCTGGTTGCGCTGTGGTTTGCCATCGATAGCCAGGGTTCACGCGCTCGACTCGGCACTTGGGCGCTGTTGGGCGTTGCTTGCGGGATGGGCTTCATGACCAAGGGTTTTCTTGCCTGGTTGTTGCCCATGTTGATCGCCCTGCCCTGGATGCTCTGGCAACGACGCTTGGGTGAGTTGTTACGTTATGGGCCGCTGGCGGTCGTCGTGGCCGCGGCGGTCTGCCTGCCATGGGTACTTGCGATCCACCATCAGGAACCGGACTTTTGGCGGTTTTTCTTCTGGAACGAACACATTCGCCGTTTCGCTGCCGATGATGCGCAGCACGCTCGTCCTTGGTGGTTCTACGTGCCGCTGCTGGTCGTATCGAGTCTGCCCTGGGCAGCCTTGCTGCCAACGACATTCGTTCAGGCCTGGCAGCACAAACGCCAGCCGGCGATCTGCTTTCTGTTGCTCTGGCTGCTATTGCCACTGGGGTTCTTCAGCCTGAGCAGCGGCAAGCTGCCAACCTATATCATGCCGTGCCTGTTACCCCTGGCGTTGCTGATGGGCCATGCTTTGACCGAGTTGCTGAACCAGGCGCGCGGCCGGGCGATTCGTATCAACGGCGTGATCAATGTCGTCATGGCGACCACAGTCCTGATCGTCCTGCTTTATCTGCAGGCCACCAAAGAGATCTACGAAAACACTGAATATTTCAGCCTGTCGCTGGTGTTTTTCGTGCTGCTTGGCTGGATCATCGCTAACGCGTTGCAAGTCTTGCGTCCATTGATGTTCTGGGCCATGCCGGCCCTGGGCATCTGGCTGCTGGTCGCATTGCTGCCGGCGGCGATGCCCGGCCAGATTGTCGATAGCAAGATGCCCGATCAGTTCATTGCCGAGCATCTGGATGCCTTGAGCCAGACGACCTCGCTGCTCAGCAACGATTTGGGTGCGGCATCGGCCTTGTCCTGGCGCCTGAAGCGACCGCAGATCGGGCTTTACAATACCGTTGGCGAGCTGAAGTACGGCCTCGACGATCCCGCGATGGAATCAAGGAAAGTGACCAAGGACAGTGTCGGTCAATGGATGACCGAGGCTCGCAAAAAAGGCTCGGTTGGCGTGGTGATGCGGGTCAACAGTGTTCAGGAAGTGCAAGAAGTCGAGTTGCTGCCTATCGACGGCAAGCGTTATGAGCGCGGCAACCTGCAAATTCTGATATTCCCGCAGCGCCAACCCTGACAAGCCGCTGGAAGGCAGCGCAGACACCGCCCGGCAATCGAGCGTCTCGCTGCCCGAGCCCACAAGCCAAATGACAGGAATTAACGATTAATTTGACGTTTTTTTCTCATTTCAAGCTCTACATTCGCCGCGTCTTAAACATGCAAATGATTCCTATTGATCTACACTCATCGACGACCCACCTCGTCGACGCTGTCGAATCTGCGTGCACGATTTAAAAAAAACGGAGCTGCCACCGCATGAATTCCCCTGTCCCTTCGTTCCTGAAGAAGGCGTTATTGGTCACCGCTCTGCTGACCACCGGCCACGTGTATGCCGCAGATGCCGATGGCATCGTGGTCTACAACGCCCAGCACGAAAGCCTGACCAAATCCTGGATCGAGGGCTTTACCAAGGAAACCGGGATCAAAGTCACCGTGCGCAATGGCGACGACACCGAGATGAGCAATCAGATCGTGCAGGAAGGCGCCGCCTCCCCGGCCGACGTATTCCTGACCGAAAACTCTCCGGCCATGGTGCTGGTTGACAACGCAGGGCTGTTTGCACCGGTTGCGCCGGCCACTCTGGAACAGATCGGCGCGCCTTACCGCCCGGCCCATGGCAAATGGGTGGGGATCGCCGCGCGCTCCACGGTGTTTGTCTATAACCCGAGCAAACTGCCCGAAGCCCAATTGCCCAAGTCGCTGATGGACCTCGCCGGCCCAAGCTGGAAAGGTCGCTGGGGCGCTTCGCCGGCCGGTGCCGACTTCCAGGCCATCGTCGCTGCCGTGCTGGCACTCAAGGGCGAAGCCGCCACCCTGGAATGGCTCAAAGGGATGAAAACCAACTACACGGCCTATCGCGGCAACAGCGCTGTGCTCAAGGCGGTCAACGCCGGGCAGATCGACAGCGGCGTGATCTATCACTATTACAGCTTCGGCGACCAGGCCAAGACTGGCGAAAACAGCAACAACACCGCCCTGCACTACTTCAAGCACAAAGATCCTGGCGCGTTTGTCAGTGTCTCCGGTGGCGGCGTTCTGGCGTCCAGTAAACATAAGGAACAAGCCCAGGCGTTCCTCAAATGGATTACCGGAAAAGATGGCCAGGAAATCCTGAAAACCGGCAAATCGTTCGAATACGCCGTGGGCAAAAATGCTGAATCCAACCCGAAACTGGTGCCTTTGCAGCAACTCGACGCGCCGACAGTCGATGCCTCAAAACTCGACAGTAAAAAAGCCGTGGAGTTGATGACCCAGGCTGGACTGCTCTAATTGATACCTGAAACCTTGCCGGCGGGTGTCGCTGAGGCGATACCCGCAAACTTGCGACGACGATCCCGCGGTATCTTCGCGGGGCGCGGTGGCGCGTGGGTGATCGGTTTGTCGGTGCTGGTGTCGTTGCTGTCGCTGCTGCCGATTGGCTTCGTCGTTGGCGTTTCGTTTCAGACAGGCTGGGCGACCCTGGTTCCACTGGTATTCCGGCCGCGGGTCGCTGAACTATTGATCAACACCGTTTTACTGGTGGTCATCACGATTCCGCTGTGCGTCACGTTAGGCCTGACTCTGGCCTGGCTGACAGAACGCACCAACCTGCCGGGTCGACGCTGGTGGTCGTTGCTGGCCACCGCGCCGCTGGCGGTGCCGGCCTTCGTTCACAGCTATGCGTGGGTCAGTCTGGTTCCACCGATACACGGGCTGTTTGCCGGGGTTCTGGTCTCGGTCATCGCCTACTTCCCGTTCCTGTACCTGCCGATTGCTGCGACCCTGCGCCGGCTCGATCCGGCTATCGAAGACGTCGCCGAATCGCTCGGCCTCAAACCCTGGGCGATATTTTTTCGTGTGGTGCTGCCGCAATTGCGCCTGGCCATCTGCGGCGGCGCATTGCTGGTGGGCTTGCACCTGCTGGCTGAATATGGCCTGTACGCGATGATCCGCTTTGACACCTTCACCACGGCCATCTTCGATCAGTTCAAGTCCACCTTTAACGGCCCCGCCGCCAACATGCTGGCCAGCGTGCTCGCCCTGTGTTGCCTGGCGATGCTGACCACAGAATCGGCCGCTCGCGGCACGGCGCGTTACGCCCGGGTCGGGTCGGGAAGCGCTCGCGAGCAGCGGGTGGTACGCCTGAAACCCGCAACCACCCTCCTCGCCCTTACCGTACAGATCGTGACCTGCGCGCTGGCGCTGGGCGTGCCGCTGGTGACATTAGTTAACTGGCTGGTGGCCGGTGGTACGCAGGTGTGGCAGATGGACGAGCTTCTGCCGGCGCTGGAACAAACGCTGTTGCTCGGTGTGGCGGGTGCAGCCATCACCACCTGCGCCGCCATCCCGATTGCCTGGCTGTCGATTCGCTCTCCAGGCCGGTTGCAACGAGTACTGGAAAGCTGCAACTACATCACCAGTTCGTTGCCCGGGATCGTCGTTGCCCTGGCGTTGGTGACCGTCACCATCCATTTCGCCCGGCCGATTTACCAGACAACCATCACGGTGTTGCTGGCGTATCTGCTGATGTTTTTACCCCGCGCCCTGGTGAGTTTGCGCGCCGGTATTGCACAGGCGCCGGTAGAGCTGGAAAACATGGCCCGCAGCCTCGGCCGCTCGCCTGCCCGGGCATTGTGGCTGATCACCCTGCGCCTGGCCGCACCCGGCGCTGCCGCGGGCGCCGCGCTGGTGTTTCTGGCGATCACCAATGAGTTGACCGCCACCCTGCTGCTCGCCCCCAACGGCACGCGGACCCTGGCCACCGGGTTCTGGGCCATGACCAGCGAGATTGATTACGCCGCCGCCGCACCCTATGCCCTGCTGATGATTTTGCTGTCGCTTCCGTTGACCGGACTCCTTTATCACCAATCCAAACGAACGGCTGGCCGATGAACGCTCTTGAACTCCATTCCATTTCCAAGGCCTACGGCGCCCATCAAGCGCTGCAGAACATCAACCTGTCGGTGCCAACGGGCAGCCGAACGGTCATCGTCGGCCCCTCCGGCTCAGGAAAAACCACGCTGTTGCGAATGATCGCCGGCTTCGAGTTCCCGGACTCGGGCCGTCTTTCACTCAATGGCCAAACGCTCGTCGACGACACCCACGAAGTCCCGGCGCATCAGCGCTTGATTGGCTATGTTCCCCAGGACGGCGCCTTGTTCCCGCACATGACCGTGGCCGCGAACATCGGTTTCGGGCTTTCGATCAAGGGCAGTGCAAAACAGGAGCGAGTCGCAGAGTTGATGGACAGCGTGGCGCTGGATGCAAACATGGCCAACCGTTGGCCCCATGAACTGTCCGGCGGCCAGCAACAACGCGTGGCACTGGCACGGGCGTTGGCGCAACAGCCGCGCTTGATGCTGCTGGACGAGCCGTTTTCGGCCCTCGACACCGGACTTCGAAGCGCCATGCGCAAAATGGTCGCGCGGCTGCTGACAGACGCCGGCGTGACCACCATTCTGGTCACCCATGACCAGAGTGAAGCGTTGTCGTTTGCCGATCAGCTGGCGGTGATGCGCGACGGCCGGCTGGTGCAATCGGGCCATCCGCTGGACCTTTACCGCTACCCCGAGGATGAACAAACCGCGCTGTTTCTGGGGGATGCCGTGGTCTTGCCCGCCAGAATCGAAGCCGGCTGGGCCCATTGCGATCTCGGCCGTATACCGGTGAACAACCACCGGAACAACAAATCGGCGCAGATCATGCTGCGCCCCGAGCAACTGCAACTCGTCAGCATCCAGCCCAGCCCGACCAAGACTGCCGGGTGTCGCGCCGTCGTGACCGAGCGGGATTTCAGCGGCAATACCTGCACGTTGACGGTGGAACTGGAGACTTTGGCTTCCGGGCAACAGCCTGGTCGATCATTAATGGTGCGCAGTTCGGGCCTGTATGCGCCACCCGCCGGCAGTGAGGTTCACGTCTCGACAATCGGCCATGCCCACGTACTGAGCGAATCCTGAACCCCGTCCATCAAAGATCGAACCGGTCCACGGCCCGACGCCGCTCGTTGTCATCGCGCACATCGTAGTTGGCCGTGGTCTGGATGTTGCTGTGATGGGCGAGTTTCTGGGCGATCGACAAGTCGTACTCCTCAATCACTCGGGTAATGAACGAACGTCGAAAATCATGCGGCATGATTTTCACCCCGACCTGCGCCCCCCGCTGTCGGGCGATGTAATAGATCGCATGTTTGGTGATGCGCTCGCGGGTGATGTGACTGCCGCGACGGATGCGGTTGAACAGGAACGGATCGTCCGTTTCGCCCTCCTTCAGTAGCGAGCGCCGCAGTTCCAGCCAGTCATTGAGCTTGGCGAACGCCCAGGCCGGTGCGTACTTGATCAATTGCTTGTTGCCCTTGGCGGTCACACGAAGGCTGCGCTCGGCAAAATCGACCTGGTTCAGGTCCAGGTTCACCGATTCCGATTTGCGCATGCCCGAGCCATACAAAATCCCGATGATCGCCGCATCCCTCAACCCTTGTGGCCGTGGATCGGCGGCGCAGACTGCCATCAACTCCTGGATCAGCGTGCGCCTGAGGTTACGCCCCTGGGACAATCGCGTACCGGCAATCCCCTTCACCGAACGCATTTTCAGCAAGTGTTCCTGACTGATCAGGCTCATGCGCCACGCCTCGTTCATCACCCCGCGCACCGCGTTGACGTACAGCGAAGAGGTGTTTGGCGCGTAGCCGTCGGTGCGCAAGGTTGCCACCAGCGCAATGACATCTTCCGGTTGCAGGTTGTGCCAGGGAATCTCCTCGACGTTCATGTCTTCGAAGCCCAACCGGTCAGCGGCGTCCTGCAACACGTAACGCATGGTCAGTTGGCTGGAGGGCGCCAGGCGTGCCAGGTACAGGGTCAGCGGATTAGTCTTTGAGGAAATTGAGTCGGTAGCGGGTAAGTCAATCAAACGAAACGGCCTTAAGTGGAAACAGTTCATTAAACAACTAAGGATTGAAACATCCTTCATGTTAAAGCGGGACACTTCTGTAGGACTTCTTACTAGAAAACTCGATGAACGGCAGAAGTCTGAACAGTGGCTGTATGACGTTCAGATAAACGATTCGCCGACCGGGTTTTCATGTTCCTTTCACAAAATCGGGAATAACCTCATTGGATCCGCCCTGTCTCTTTGCGAGGGATCAAGCTGCCGACCATGGCAGAAGATGTCAACCGATGTGAATGATCAGGAATTTTCAGTAACTAATTGATGCAGCTTTCGTTTTTAGCGTCTACGCTTGCACTGGATCCAATTTTTTAGCCTCACAGGCTATTCATTTTTAAGCCCCGAGGTGCCCATGAGCCAGGCTTTTCTCCCCTTCTCCCGCCCGAGTATCGGCGATGAAGAAATTGCCGCCGTAGAGCAAGTATTGCGCTCCGGCTGGATCACTACCGGGCCCAAAAACCAGGAACTGGAAGAACAATTCGCCAACTATGTGGGTTGTCGTCATGCCGTGGCACTGTCCTCGGCGACCGGCGGGATGCACATCACTTTATTGGCATTGGGCATTGGTCCGGGCGATGAAGTCATTACGCCGTCCCAAACCTGGGTATCCACCGCCAACATGATCTGCCTGTTGGGCGCGACACCGGTGTTCGTCGACGTTGACCGCGACACGCTGATGAGTGACCTGGCCAGCATCGAAGCGGCAATCACACCTCGCACCAAAGCCATCATTCCAGTGCATTACGCCGGCGCGGCATTCGATCTCGATCCGCTTTATGCGTTGGCCGACAAACACGGTATCCCGGTCATCGAAGACGCCGCTCACGCAGCAGGCACCCTCTACAAAGGTCGGCATGTCGGCGCGAAAGGCACGGCGATCTTCTCGTTCCATGCGATCAAGAACATGACCTGCGCCGAGGGTGCCATGTTCGTCAGTGACGATGAAGCCCTGGCCAGTCGGGTGCGCATGCTCAAGTTCCATGGCCTCGGTGTCGACGCCTATGACCGCATGACGCACGGCCGCAAACCTCAGGCGCAGGTGATGGAACCGGGGTTCAAATACAACCTGGCCGACATCAATGCCGCCATCGCCTTGGTGCAGCTCAAGCGACTGGACGACATCAACGCCAAACGCACGGAGCTGGCCACTACTTATTTGCAGCGACTGGAAGGTTTGCCGGTGCAACCCCTGGCCCTTCCAGCTTATGCGCAGCAGCACGCCTGGCACCTGTTCATCCTGCGGATCGACAGCGAGCGCTGCGGTCTGGACCGTGAAGCGTTCATGAAGGCCTTGCAGGAACAGAACATCGGCACCGGCATTCATTTCATTGCCACTCACCTGCACACCTACTACCGCCAGCGCTTCCCCAACATCTACCTACCCAACACCGAATGGAACTCGGCGCGGCTGTGTTCGATCCCGTTGTTCCCCGACATGACCAACGATGATGTCGATCGTGTCGTCGGCGCCATTGAAAACATTATGGACAGAAGCCTGTGAAACCTTATCCGATCCGTTGCGTGTCGATCGTCATCCCGGTCTACAACGAACAGGACAGCCTGCCCGAGTTGCTCAGGCGCACTGAAGCGGCGTGCCAACTGCTGCACCATGACTACGAAATCGTACTGGTCGATGACGGCAGCCGCGATAACTCGGCGCAAATCCTCGAAGAAGCCGCCCAACGCGAATGCAGCGCGGTGGTGGCGGTCATTCTCAACCGTAACTACGGCCAGCACGCAGCAATCATGGCCGGTTTCGAACAGTGCAAGGGCGATGTGGTGATTACCCTCGACGCCGACCTGCAAAACCCTCCCGAAGAGATCCCGCGGTTAGTGGCTCAGGCCGAACTCGGCTATGACGTGGTCGCCACCGTGCGCAACAACCGTCAGGACTCGGCGCTGCGCCGCTGGCCGTCGAAGCTGATCAACCTGGCCGTGCAGCGATCCACCGGCGTTGCCATGAGCGACTACGGCTGCATGCTGCGCGCTTATCGCCGAACGATTGTCGATGCCATGCTCGCCTGCCGTGAACGCAGCACCTTTATCCCGATCCTGGCCAACAGCTTCGCCCGGCACACCACGGAAATCGTGGTGATGCACGCCGAACGCGAACATGGGGAATCCAAATACAGCCCCATGCGCCTGGTCAACCTGATGTTCGACCTGATCACCTGCATGACCACCACGCCTCTGCGTTTGTTGAGCATTGTCGGCTTCGGCATGGCGGCGCTCGGCTTGATATTTGCCACGGTGTTGATCGTGTTGCGCGTGGCCTTCGGCGCCCATTGGGCCGGCGACGGGACATTCGTGCTGTTCGCCGTGCTGTTCATCTTCACCGGTGGCCAGTTCATCGGCATGGGCCTGTTGGGCGAGTACCTGGGTCGCATGTACGGCGACGTGCGCGCCCGCCCCCGGTTCTTTATAGAAAAAGTTCTGCGTAACCAACCCGCTGCTCCTGCTCCCGTTGTCACCGTCGACGGTCTCACCTCCACTTCTTCAGATCAGGTTCACTCATGAGTGCAAAAGCTGTTGTCTTCGCCTATCACGATATTGGCTGTGCCGGCATCGAATCCCTGCTTAATTGCGGTTATGACATTGCCGCTGTGTTTACTCATCCTGATGATCCGAAGGAAAACGCGTTCTACGGCTCCGTTGCGCAACTGTGCGCCCGCAAGGGTATCCCGGTGCACGCCCCGGAAGATGCCAACCACCCACTGTGGATCGAGCGCATCAGTAAGCTCAACCCCGATTACCTGTTCTCGTTCTACTACCGCAACCTGTTGAGCGAACCGCTGTTGGCCACCGCCAGCAAAGGCGCCTTCAACCTGCACGGTTCGTTGCTGCCGCGCTACCGTGGACGCGCGCCGGCCAACTGGGTGCTGGTCAACGGTGAGACCGAAACCGGCGTCACCCTGCACCGCATGGTCAAACGCGCCGATGCCGGCGCAATCATCGCCCAGAAACGAGTGGCGATTGAGCGCAGCGACACGGCGTTGAGCCTGCACGGAAAATTACGCCTGGCCGCTACCGACTTGTTGCGTGACACGCTACCAGCGTTGCTTCAGGGCAAAGTCAGCGAAACCCCACAGGACGAATCCAAAGCCACGGTGTTTGGCCGTCGCACGCCAGCCGACGGCAAACTGCTCTGGAACAAACCAGCGGAACAATTGTTCAACCTGGTTCGCGCCGTCACCCAGCCTTACCCGGGCGCATTCTGCGCCGTCGGCGAACACAAGCTGATTGTCTGGAGCGCAGAAGTCGCCCAAGGCAATGAAGGCCAGGCACCGGGACGGGTCATCAGCGTCGACCCGCTGCGAATCGCCTGCGGCGAAGATTCCCTAGTGATCACTGCCGGCCAGCGCAACGACAACGGTCTGTACCTGAGCGGCCCGCAACTGGCCAACGAACTGGGACTGGTGGACGGTTCCGTGTTGCGTGGTGCCGAGTCGGGTCGTGCCCCGCGTCGCACTCGCGTGCTGATCCTCGGCGTCAACGGCTTCATCGGCAATCACCTGTCCGAGCGCCTGCTGCGCGACGACAAGTACGAAGTGTATGGCCTGGACATCGGTTCGGACGCCATTGAGCGTCTGCGCAGCCATCCGAATTTCCACTTTGTCGAAGGTGACATCAGCATCCACTCCGAGTGGATCGAATACCACATCAAGAAGTGCGACGTGATCCTGCCACTGGTGGCGATCGCCACGCCGATCGAGTACACCCGCAACCCGCTGCGGGTGTTCGAACTGGACTTTGAAGAGAACCTGAAGCTGGTTCGCTACTGCGTCAAATACAACAAACGGGTGATCTTCCCGTCGACCTCGGAAGTCTATGGCATGTGCCAGGACCAGAACTTCGACGAAGACACCTCCAACCTCATCGTCGGTCCGATCAACAAGCAGCGCTGGATCTACTCGATCTCCAAGCAACTGCTCGACCGGGTGATCTGGGCCTACGGCCAGAAAGGCCTGAACTTCACGCTGTTCCGCCCTTTCAACTGGATGGGTCCACGCCTCGACCGCCTGGACTCGGCGCGTATCGGCAGTTCCCGCGCGATCACCCAACTGATCCTGAACCTGGTGGAAGGCACGCCGATTCGCCTGTTCGATGGCGGTGAGCAAAAACGCTGCTTCACCGACATTGCCGACGGCGTGGAAGCGCTGGCGCGGATCATCGACAACGACAACGACGCCTGCAACGGCCAGATCATCAACATCGGCAACCCGGAGAACGAAGCCAGCATCCGTCAGTTGGGCGAAGAGCTGCTGCGTCAGTTCGAAGCGCACCCGTTGCGCGACAACTTCCCGCCGTTCGCCGGGTTCCGCGATGTCGAAAGCAAAGCGTTCTATGGTACCGGTTACCAGGACGTGTCCCACCGCAAACCGAGCATCGCCAACGCCAAGCGCCTGCTGGACTGGACGCCGACCGTGGAAATGAGTGAAACCATCGGCAACACGCTGGACTTCTTCTTGCGTGAAGCCATGCTCGAAATCGCGGACAAGCGTTAATGCAGGCAGGTCTTCGAATCGATGTCGACACGTACCGAGGCACCCGTGAGGGGGTGCCGCGGTTGCTGGAAATCCTCGATGAAGCGCAGGTCAAGGCGACGTTTTTCTTCAGCGTCGGGCCGGACAACATGGGGCGTCATTTATGGCGCCTGATCCGGCCACAATTTCTCTGGAAAATGCTCCGCTCCAACGCGGCCGGCCTGTACGGCTGGGACATTTTGCTGGCCGGCACCGCGTGGCCCGGCAAACCGATCGGCCGTGATCTGGGGCATTTGATGCGTCAAGCCGCGGCAGCCGGGCATGAAGTCGGCCTGCACGCCTGGGATCATCACGGCTGGCAGGCCAATGCCGGGCGCTGGAGCGACAAGCAACTGATCGAGCAACTTCGCCGGGGCGTGGACACCCTCGCCGACATCCTTGGGCAAAACGTCGAGTGCTCGGCGTGCGCCGGGTGGCGGGCCGACGAGCGCGTGATCGAGGCCAAGCAGGCGTTCAGTTTCCGCTACAACAGCGATTGTCGGGGGCAGAGCCTGTTCCAGCCGAGATTGTCCAATGGCGGTTTGGGTGCGCCGCAGATTCCGGTGGACCTGCCAACTTTCGATGAGGTGGTCGGCCCCAGCGTGGCGGCCAAGGACTTCAACGCCTTCATTCTTGATCGCTTCAGCTCTGAAAAGCTCAACGTCTACACAATCCATGCCGAAGTAGAAGGGATTCTGATGTCCAACGATTTTCGTCAACTGCTGGCCGAAGCGCGCCAGCGAAACATCCATTTCCAACCCTTGGGCGATCTGCTGCCCGAGGCGCCCGACTCCTTGCCGGTCGGCCGAGTGCTGCGTGGCACGCTCGAAGGACGCGAAGGCTGGTTGGGGGTGCAAGGCGTATGAGCAAGCGCTGGGCATTACCGTTGTTGCTGGCCATCTTCGCTCTGGCGTATCTGCTGCCGCTGGGCAGCCATGGCCTATGGATTCCTGACGAAACCCGTTACGCCCAGATCAGCCAGGACATGCTCCTGAGCGGCAACTGGGTGTCGCCGCACTTCATGAGCCTGCGCTATTTCGAAAAACCGGTGGCCGGTTACTGGATGATCGCCATCGGCCAGGCGCTGTTTGGCGACAACCTGTTCGGTGTCCGTATCGCATCGGCCTTGAGCACCGGGCTTAGCGTGTTGTTGTGCTACCTGATTGCCCGCAGGCTGTGGAACGAGCCGCGCAAAAGCTTCGCCTGCGCGCTGCTCTACATGAGTTTCGTGATCGTTGCCGGCCAAGCCGGTTACGCCAACCTCGATCCGCAATTCACGTTCTGGGTCAATTTGAGTCTGGTTGCCTTGTGGTTTGCCCTGGACAGCGTCAGCCGTGGCCAGCGCCTGATCGGTTGGGCGGCGTTGGGCCTGGCCTGCGGCATGGGGTTCATGACCAAGGGCTTTCTCGCCTGGCTGCTGCCGGTGCTGATCGCCCTGCCCTGGATGATCTGGCAAAAACGCTGGCGCGAACTGTTGATCTACGGTCCGTTGGCGATTGTCGTGGCCATCGCCGTCAGCTTGCCGTGGGCCTTGGCGGTACACGCGCAGGAGCCCGATTACTGGCGGTTCTTCTTCTGGCACGAACACATTCGCCGTTTCGCCGGCGACGATGCCCAGCACGACGCGCCGTGGTGGTTCTATTTGCCGTTGCTGGTGGCGTTCAGTCTGCCGTGGGTGGCGTTGCTGCCGTCGGCGCTGAAGCAGGCGTGGGACACACGACGCCAGGCCAACATCGCTTTCCTGCTGCTGTGGCTGCTGATGCCGCTAATTTTTTTCAGCCTGAGCAACGGCAAGCTGCCGACCTACATCATGCCGTGCCTGTTGCCATTGGCGTTGCTGCTGGGCCATGCACTGGTGGACCGCTTGAAACTTGAGCAAGGCCGGGTACTGGGCATCAATGGTCTGCTGAATCTGCTGCTAGGTCTGACAACCCTGTCGGCTCTGGTCTACCTGCAATTGAAGAAGCCGCTCTACAACCATGAACTGCACAACCTGGTGCTGGTGTTCATCGGCCTGACCGGCTGGATCATGGCCAACCTGCTGCAAGCCTTCAGACCTCTGCAATGCTGGGCGGCGCCAGCCTTCGGCAGTCTGCTGCTGATCGGCCTGTTGCCGGCCGGGCTGCCCGAATCGGTAGTCGCCAACAAGATGCCCGACCAATTCATCCTCGAGCATGCCCAGGAACTCGGCCAATCCGACCAGTTGCTGAGCAACGACCTTGGCGCCGCCGCGGCCCTGGCCTGGCGCCTGCAACGCCCGGACGTGGCGTTGTACAACACGATAGGCGAATTGAAATATGGCCTTGCCTATCCTGACGGCGCACAGCAACAAGTCGATCCGAACCGGGTTCAAGCATGGATGACCGAAGCCCGCCAGAGCGGTTCGGTCGGCGTGGTCATGCGCATCAAGGGTGACGACGAGTTGCACGAAATCGACCGGCTGCCCAAGGATGGCAAGCGCTATGAACAAGGCAACATTGTGATTCTGATTTTTCCTCAGGAGGCGTCATGAGCCTGTTACTGCTCCTGGCCGCCTGCCTGCTGACCTGCCTGGGCCAGATCGCCCAGAAGTACGCCGTGGAAAGCTGGCGCGGCAAGACGTCAGGCTGGAGCGAGAAACTGCGTTCGCCGTGGTTGTGGCTGGCGCTCGCCTCTTTGGGACTGGGCTTGCTGGTGTGGCTGCTGGTGTTGCAGCGCCTCGAAGTCGGCGTCGCCTACCCGATGCTGAGCCTCAATTTCGTGCTGATCACCCTGGTCGCCCGCTTCGTTTTCCACGAAATCATCGACCGTCGCCACTGGATCGGCGTGGCGTTGGTGATCAGTGGCGTCGTTCTGCTGGGGCAACACACATGAACCTGCGTCGCGGAATCACCTTCGCGCTGGGCAGTGTGCTGCTGGTCAGTGCCGCGCAATTGGGTATGCGCTGGAGCATGAGCCGCCTGCCATCGCCTGAGCACTGGTTCACCACCAGCATTGATTTATCCGCTGTCGCGGTGGTGCTGATCGCCATTCTCGCTTATGCCCTGTCGATGCTCTGCTGGCTCGCCGCCCTGCGGGATTTACCGCTGGGCCGGGCTTATTCGCTGCTGAGCATCAGCTACGCGCTGGTGTACCTGCTGGCCGCCAGCCTGCCGCTGTTCAACGAAGCGTTCAGTCTTTCAAAAACCATCGGGGTGGCCTTGGTCATCCTCGGTGTCATTACCATTAATTCTCGGCCTGCTCGCACGCGCGAACTCAGGAGTGCCCCATGAAAATCAGTGTATTTGGTAGCGGTTACGTTGGTCTGGTGCAAGCCGCCGTCCTGGCAGAAGTTGGCCACGACGTGGTCTGCATGGACATTGACGAGAAGAAAATCGCACTGTTGCAACAAGGCCACGTGAGCATTTTCGAACCGGGGCTCGCCAGCCTGGTGCGCGAAAGCCTGGAGGCCAAACGTCTACAGTTCACCACCGACGAAAAACTCGCGGTGCAGCATGGTCAGGTGTTGTTTATCGCGGTCGGCACACCGTCCCGGGACGATGGTTCGGCGGACCTGCGTTATGTGCTGTCGGTGGGAGAAGCCGTGGCGCGTCATCGTGAACAACCGGTGATTCTGGTGGAGAAATCCACGGTGCCGGTGGGCACGGGTGACGCCTTACGCGCGCATATTGACAAGTGCCTGATCAAGGTCGGCCGCTTGCTGCAGTTCGATATCGTCTCCAACCCGGAATTTTTGAAAGAAGGCTCGGCCGTGGCCGATTGTCGGCGCCCGGACCGGATCATCATCGGCTGCGAACGCGATGAAGTGCGGGACGTGATGCGTGACCTCTATGGGCCCTTCAACCGCAATCATGACCGCGTCATGTTCATGGACCTGCGCAGCGCCGAGCTGACCAAGTACGCCGCCAACTGCATGCTGGCGACCAAGATCAGCTTCATCAACCAGATCGCCGAACTGGCCGAACACCTGGGTGCCGACATCGAATCGGTGCGCCTGGGCATCGGTGCCGATTCGCGTATTGGCTACCACTTCATCTACCCCGGTTGCGGTTATGGCGGCTCGTGCTTTCCCAAGGACATGCGTGCGTTGATCCACAGCGCCGAAGAGGCGCATTGCTCCAACGATTTGCTGAAAGCGGTAGAAGCCATCAACGAGCGTCAGAAGCACAAGCTGTTCGAGCGCATCAATGCGTTCTACAAGGGCGATTTGCGCGGCAAGACCTTTGCCGTGTGGGGGCTGGCGTTCAAACCGAACACCGACGACATGCGCGATGCACCGAGTCGCGTGCTGCTCGAATCGCTGTGGGCCGCCGGAGCCAGCGTCCGCGCGTTCGACCCGGAAGCCATGCAGGAAACCCAGCAACTGTATCCCAATGAACCCAAGTTGATGCTCATGGGCACACCGGAATCGGTATTGTCCGGCGCTGACGCGTTGATCATCTGCACCGAATGGCAGCAGTTCAAAGCTCCGGATTTCGACCTGATCGAACAGCGGCTCAACGCACCGGTGATCTTCGACGGACGCAACCTCTACGACGCCGATCGCCTGGCCCGCGCGGGTTTCAAATACTTCCCGATGGGCCGCGGTGAATCGCGCAATCTGCCTATTCCGCATCAGCAGTGGCCCGCCGCTTCGGTCATCGCTTGATTTCGATATCACCCGCTATCCGCCGACAGTCTCTAGGCCTAGGGCTGTTGGCGCTGCTGCTGTTGAGCGCCGGGGTGTATCAGCAGGCGGTGATCGGCTTCGATTCGCGTTTTGTGCTGTTCGCTCAGGAGATGCTGCGCCACGGGCCATCCTTTTTTCCGACCACCTATGGCCAGCCGTATGCGGACTACTCTGCGCTGACGACGCTGTTCATCTGGCTGCTGTCGCTGCCGTTCGGTCAGGTCAACAGCCTGACGGCCTGGTTGCCGAGCGCCTTTGCCGGGGCGGTGATCGTCACGTTGATGTACCGGCTGCTGGCGCCCTACTCCCAGCGCTGGGCGTTGCTGAGCATCGCCCTGATGCTGCTGACCAACACCTTTGTCACCGAAGCCCGCGCCGTGTCCCTGGATTTGATGCTCGCGGCGGTGGCTTTTTCAGTGTTCTACCTGGGCTATGCCGCCGATCATTTCGCAGCAAAGCGCCGGTGGTGGCTGATCTTTGCCTTGTTGCTGCTGGGCTTCGGGATTCGCGGGCCGATCGGGCTGGTGATTCCCACTGGCATGCTGTGCAGCTATTTTTTGCTCAATCGACAATGGCAGCATTTTTTTGGTTTTGGCCTGGTGGCGGCGGTGCTGCTGGCCGTGTGCGTCGGTGTGCTGCTGTGGCTGGCGGAAGCCATTGGCGGCGCGGACTTCATGCACGATGTGGTGCGCATGCAGTTCATGGGGCGCCTGGACGGTAGCGAAGGCGTCAGCGGTTCGCTGTACTACTTCACCGGCTCGGTGGGCAACTATGCGCTCGCGTATCCGTTGGCGTTGCTGGTACTGGCCGCTGTCTGGCTGACAACGCCTCGGCAGGCCGGTCCCGCGTTGCGCCTGTTGCAGTACTGCACGGCAGCCGGCCTGATAGTGATGGTCGGGCTCTCGATACCCCAGGCCAAAAAGGCCCGTTATCTGCTGCCGATGTTGCCCATGGCGGCGATCATTGCGGCGTATCCGTTTCAGGTGGCGCAAGGTCGGGTATTCGTCTGGTTGCGGGGGTTGATGCAAGGGGTGTGGTTGTTGATTCCCGCCCTGTTGGCCGTTGGATTGATGGTCGCTCACCGACGTTTTTCCGAGCAAATGCCGGGGCTGCTTTCTATTTTTATCATTCTTGGCGTGCTGCAAGTCATTGCGCTGGCGATGCTTTTGCTGCCCGCCTGGCAGGCTCAGACAATGGCCTTGTGCGCGGTCCTGGCGTTGTGGTCGGTCTACATTCTGGTATTCGAACCGGTTGAACGCCGACTCTACGACACCCGGACTTTCAGCCGCGCGGCATTCGCACTGGTCCAGAAAGACCCTGCGCCTCTGGTGCTGCACGCCATGGGTAAAGACGCCAAGGCAATCAAGTTCATGGTCAACATCGAGCAGGACGTACAGCCGGTTTTTACCGAATCAATCCAGGAGCTGGAGAACCTTCAGGGGTCGCATTGGCTGATGATGGATGAAAACGACTACCGCGCCCTGCAAGGCACACCTTTGGGTGCGTTGCCGCCCATTTTGAGCGGCAGTTTCGACAAAAACGATTACGTCCTGCTGCACCTCAATCCCTTGTAGCAGCTGCCGAGCCTGCGAGGCTGCGTTCGGCGACGCAGTCGTCGTGAACCCAGGCAATGCAGTGTTTCAGGAAGACCCCATGTGCAGGTCTTGCGACGACTGCGTCGCCGAACGCAGCCTCGCAGGCTCGGCAGCTGCTACATTGGCCCGCATGAATTTCACTATTCGCCGTGCCCAACTTGCCGACGCCTCCGACCTCCCCGCCATTGAACGCTCGGCGGCCGAGTTGTTTCGCTGCGACCCGTCCTTGGCCTGGCTTGCCGATGCTGAGGTGACCGATGCCGAACAACATCGCCGGGCAATCGAGACGGATGAGGTTTGGGTTGCGCAATCCCCTGATGGCGTACTTATGGGATTTCTCAGTGCTGTTGAAGTCGACAACGAACTGCATATTCAGGAACTGTCCGTCAGACAACGCTTCCAGGGCCGGGGCGCGGGTCGAAAGTTACTGTTAACGGCGGTTGAGCATGCCCGGTATCGAGAACTCTACGGTCTGACGCTGACCACGTTCCGCGACTTGCCGTGGAATGAACCGTTCTATCAGCACCTGGGCTTTGAAACATTGAGCCCTGCACTATGGGGTCCGCGATTAGCGACTGTATTAAACGACGAAGTCACCCACGGCTTACCCGGTGAACGGCGTTGTGCGATGCGTTTGCGTCTTAGAGCGGCGCCTTCAAATCAACCCCCAACGCCTGGGCAAACGCCTTGACCAGCGGACTGCGCACAGTGTTGTGGCGAAGGATCAGATTGAACGGCGTGACGATGTGGATCAGGTCCGGGCGCACCGCGCGAAATAGCCCCTGAGCGACCATCGATGCAGCGTAATGCTGTGGCAGAAAACCCACGAAACGCCCGGTCTTGATCAACAATGCCACCGCTTCGACCTGGCTGGCCGAGGCGGAGAAGCTGTCGTAGTGAGCAAAATTCAGTTTGTCGCGATGGATCGCATAGCGATGGTTGATGCACTCGTAATCCTTGAGCACATGACTGCCGATTTCTGCGTCCGGCACCGAGAACAACGGATGACCGACCGCGCAATAAACTTCGGAGCGTTCTTCGTACAACGAGTAATAATCGAACTCTTCCCTTTTCTGATAAACCGGCACGATCCCCGCCACTAACCGTCCCTCTACGACGCCTCTTTCCACCTCATCCAGCTGAGAGGCTTGAAGTTGGAACCTGACTTTAGGTGATGTTTCATTAATTATTCTAAGCGCAGCAACTAACGGCGAATTAACATCGGAAATCGTATTATCAATAACCCCCACACCAAGGTCACCGATCAGTTCGTTCTGCGCTGAACTAAGTCGATCACGAAAGTTGTCGACCGAGGCAAATAAATCAATGGACGCCTGGTACACCAGACGGCCCTCTTCGGTCAGGTGAAAACCCTCGCGACCGCGGGTGCACAGGCGCATGCCGATGCGAATCTCCAGGTCGGAAATCTGTTTGCTGATGGCTGCCAGTCCCACATTCAGCTCGTTCTGGGCGGCACTGAAGCCGCCGGCCTCGACCACAGCCTTGAACACTTTGAGCAGTTTGAAGTCCAGACCGCTGAGGGTCAGCGGTGCCCGATGGCCCGTTTTCAGCGGCGGGTTTCCGGAATTGGAAAGTGGGGTTTCCATAATGCCTATTTACCTCTGACGCCCTATTCAACAACCTGTGTCCAACAACAAAAATAGTGCTGGTAAATAATAATGACCACAGAAAACCAGGCTTGGCAACCGATAATAAATCCCGCACATCAGTGCCAACTCACTGATTTCGAACTATTAAAAGCTGACACTTCGACGTAGGAGCTGCCGAAGGCTGCGATCTTTTGATCTTGATCTTTTATGGGTCAACCAAGATCAAAAGATCGCAGCCTTCGGCAGCTCCTACATGAATATCGCTTCGATCTGACGGCACACCGATTTCAGTTCGCTTTACCGACGAGGAAAACAACAATGTCTCAAACCACCGACCGTCTCTGGGGTGCTCGCTTCAAAAGCGGCCCGTCCGAAGCCCTGGCGGCCTTGTCCCGTTGCCCCGAGCGCTACTTTCGCCTCACCCCGTACGACCTCGCCGGTTCCAAGGCGCATGCCCGTGAATTGCAGCGCGCCGGGCTGTTGAACGAACAAGAAGCCCACACCATGCTTGACGCTCTGGAGCGCATCGGCGATGACTTCCGCGCCGGCAGCATCGCTCCGACCCTGGACGACGAAGACGTCCACACCTTCATCGAACGCCTGCTGACCGAACGCCTCGGCGCCCTCGGTGGCAAGCTGCGCGCCGGCCGTTCACGTAACGACCAGACCGCCAACGACCTGCGCCTGTTCCTTCGTGATCACGTCCGCACCCTGGCCGTTGAGGTCCTGGCCCTGCAACAAGCGCTGGTGGATCAGGCCGAGCAACATATCGAAAGCATCTGCCCGGGGTTCACTCACCTGCAGCAGGCCCAGCCGATCGTTTTCGCCCACCACTTGCTGGCACACGCCCAATCCATGCTGCGTGACGTGCAACGCCTGGTGGATTGGGACATTCGCACTTCGCTGTCGCCACTGGGCGCGGCGGCCATGGCCGGTTCCGCCATCGCTCGCCTGCCTCAGCAGTCGGCCAAGGAAATGGGTTACAGCGGCGTGTGTGAAAACTCCATCGACGCCGTGGCCAGCCGCGATCACGTTGCCGAGTTCCTGTTCATTGCCAGCATGCTCGGGATCAACATTTCCCGCCTCGCCGAAGAGTTCTGCCTGTGGTCATCGCGGCAATTTCGCTGGGTCGCGCTGGACGATGCCTACGCCACTGGCAGCTCGATCATGCCGCAGAAGAAAAACCCGGACATCGCTGAACTGGCGCGGGGCAAGGCGGGTCGCTTGATCGGCAACCTGACCGGGCTGCTCTCCACGCTCAAATCCCTGCCACTGTCGTACAACCGCGACTTGAGCGAGGACAAAAACGGCGTGCTCGACAGCGTCGATACCCTGTTGCTGGTGCTGCCAGCCATGGCCGGGATGGTCGCGACCATGAAGGTCAACGTCGAAGAACTGCGTCGTCAGGCGCCACTGGGTTTCACCCTCGCCACCGAAGTCGCCGACTGGCTGGCCATGCGCGGCGTGCCGTTCAAGGAAGCCCACGAAATCACCGGTGCGCTGGTCCAGGCCTGCGAGAAACACGACATCGAATTGTGGGAAGCCTCGCCGGCGCTGTTGGCCGAAATTGATCCGCGCCTGACCGCAGAAGTGCGCGAGAGCCTGACCCTCGAAGCCGCCATCGCCGCCCGCAGTGGCTGGGGCGGCACCGCACCGCAACAGGTTCGCGAGCAGATCGGCCGGTTGAAAACGGCCCTCGCCGCGCAGCAGCAATGGACCGAGAACTATCAAGGTTTCCGGCTCTGAGCCAGGACACAAAACCTGTGGGAGCGAGCCTGCTCGCGAAAGCGGTGTGTCATTAAACATTGATGTCGTCTGACACGACCTCTTCGCGAGCAGGCTCGCTCCCACAAGGGAATGTGGTTGGCCTGAATTACCAAGTGTACGGAGAAACAACATGAGCCAGACTCAGGCAGAACGACTCCAGGCGGAGCGCAAACTGGCGGAAAACCAGTTCGATATCACCCAGTACCACCATGTGCCACGGCGTTACTACGGGCGGATTTTCTTCGCCACCGTGATCGTCATTGCGATCCTCGGGTTGGTGCGGGCCTTCGCCGAAGGCAAGATCGAATGGTCTTACATCGGCCAATTCCTCACGTCCCAGGCGATCATGTGGGGTTTGCTCAACACCATCGTCATGGCGGTGCTGGCGATGGCGCTGGGCATCGTGTTCGGGGTGATCACGGCGATCATGCGCATGTCGGCCAACCCGATCCTGCGCTACGTGGCGGTGACCTACACCTGGCTGTTTCGCGGCACGCCACTGATTCTGCAACTGCTGTTGTGGTTCAACCTGGCGCTGATTTTTCCCACCATCGGCATCCCCGGCCTGTTCGAAATGGACACCGTGAGCCTGATGACGCCCTTCGTGGCCGCCCTCCTCGGCTTGAGCATCAACCAGGGCGCCTACACCGCCGAAGTGGTGCGTGCCGGCCTGCTGTCGGTGGACACCGGGCAGTACGAAGCCGCCAAGTCGATCGGCATGCCGCGCCTGCAAGCGCTGCGCCGGATCATCCTGCCGCAAGCCATGCGGGTGATCATTCCGCCGGTCGGCAACGAGTTCATCGGCATGGTGAAGATGACCTCGCTGGCGAGCGTCATCCAATACTCGGAACTGCTCTACAACGCGCAGAACATCTACTACGCCAACGCCCGGGTCATGGAGCTGCTGATCGTCGCCGGTATCTGGTACCTGGCCACTGTCACCGTCCTGTCCTTCGGTCAAAGCCGTCTGGAGCGTCGTTTCGCTCGCGGCGCCGGCAAGCGTTCTTGAGGAGTTCAACATGAGAAACATCGTCAAGGCCGTGAGCCTGAACAAGTACTACGACCAGTTCCACGCGCTCAAGGACGTCAACATCGAAGTCGAGCAAGGCGAAGTGCTGTGCATCATCGGCCCGTCCGGCTCCGGCAAAAGCACCTTGCTGCGTTGCATCAACCAGCTGGAAAAAATCGACAAGGGCGGCCTGTGGGTCGATGGCGAACTGGTGGGTTACCGCGTCGTCGGCAACAAACTGCACGAGCTCAACGAGTCGCAGATCGCCCGTCAACGCCTGTCCACCGGCATGGTGTTCCAGCGTTTCAACCTGTTCCCGCACATGACCGTGCTGCAAAACATCATCGAAGGGCCGTGCCAGGTACTCAAGCGTTCGCCCAAAGAGGCGCACGAAGAAGCCGTGGAATTGCTCGCTCGTGTCGGCCTGGCCGACAAGCGCAACAGCTACCCGATCGAACTCTCGGGCGGTCAGCAACAACGCGTCGCCATTGCCCGAGCACTGGCCATGCGGCCCAAGCTGATGCTGTTCGATGAACCCACTTCGGCACTCGACCCGGAATTGGTCGGTGAGGTGCTGTCGGTGATGCGTGATCTCGCGCAAACCGGCATGACCATGATCGTCGTCACCCATGAACTGGGCTTCGCCCGTGAGGTTTCCAACCGCATGGTGTTCATGGACGGCGGGCAGATCGTGGAGGCTGGAAGCCCCGAAGAAATACTAATAAGTCCGCAAAATCCGCGCACCCAAAGCTTCATTTCTGCCGTTCGAACCTAAGCGCCGTTTGGCGCTCACAACACTCATAAGAGAACGACCATGAAGAACATAGTTATCCCCGCAGTACTCGCCGGCGTTATGGCTTCCGGCTTCACCTGGGCCGCCGAACTACCGGCCAGCATCAAAGCGAAAGGCGAGGTCGTGGTAGCGATCATGCCGAACTACCCGCCGATGGACTTCAAGGACCCGGCCACCAACACCCTCACCGGGCTCGACTACGACCTGGGCAACGCCCTGGCCGAACGTCTGGGCGTGAAGATCAAATGGCAGGAAACCGGCTTCGAGCAAATGATCAATGCGCTGACCACCGACCGCGTGGACATGGTCATGTCGGGCATGACCGACACCGCCGAACGTCAGGCCAGCGTGACCTTCGTTGACTACTTCACCAGCGGTCCGCAGTTCTACACCTTGCAGAAGAACAAGGATTTCAACGAGATCATTGATTTGTGTGGCAAGAAAGTCGGCACCAGCCGCCGTACCACCTTCCCGGCGGAAATCGCTGAGTGGAGCAAGGCCAATTGCGAAGCCGCCGGCAAGCCTGCGATCAACGTGATCGGCACCGAAGGCTCGGCCGATGCCCGCGCACAATTGCGTCAGAGCCGTATCGATGCCGCCATGCAGGGCAGCGAGACCTTGTCCTACCTGAAGACTCAGGAAAAAGACATGTACAAAACCGTGGGCCAGCCGATCTCCAAGCAGTTCACCGGACTGGGCGTGAGCAAGAAAAAGCCTGAGTTGAGTGAGGCGGTGAAGGTCGCGTTGCAGAGCATGGTGGATGACGGCAGCTATCAGGCGATCCTGAAGAAGTGGGATCTGGAGTTGGGTGCGATCAAGACTGTGACCATTAACGCCGGGAAGTAATCCGGCACCCAAATCCATTGTGGGAGCGAGCCTGCTCGCGAAGGGGCCCTGTCAGTCAATATTGATGTTGAATGACACACCGCATTCGCGAGCAGGCTCGCTCCCACAGGGGTCGGTGTTTATTTATAAATAGTTGGAGCGCCACGATGTCCTCCTCGCCACTACCCACCTGGCCCAACCAGCACAAAGCCTGCCTCGCCCTGGCCTTCGACCTCGACGGCCCGACCGGCGATGCCATGCTCAACGGCTCGATCTGGCGCAAACCCGAGTACTTCGGTTTCGGCGGTTACGGCCCTTACCGGGCCTTGCCACGAATCCTCGATGTGCTCGATGAGTTCCGGATCCCGACGACGTTCTTCGTCCCGGCCTGGGTCGTGGAGAACTGGCCGAAACAGTGCCAGGCGATTGTCGAGCGCGGGCATGAAGTGGCCTACCACGGCTACAAACACGAATCCTTTTACGCCCTGACGCTGGAACAGCAAAAGGACGTGATGAAGAAATCCCGCGAGGTGTTCTGGAAGCACCTGAGCATCCGCGCCGAGGGCTTCCGCACCCCGTCCGGCGACTGGCGGGCCGAAACCCTGGCGATGCTGGTGGAAGCCGGCGTGACCTACTCCAGCAGCATGCGCGGTGATGACCGGCCGTACCTGGTGAAAGTGCCGGGCCACGACACGCCGCTGGTGGAAATCCCCGGTCGCTGGGAAATGGACGACTACGCCTCCCTCGCCTACACCCGCGCGCCGGACTTCCCTTGCGGGCTGGACCGCACCGCCAGCTATGCGCTGACCCTCGATAACTGGTGCCGCGAATACGACGGCGCCATGGACGAAGGGTTGTGCCTGACCACCCTGTTCCACCCCAAGATCACCGGCAAACCGGGACGCATCCTGCTGCTGGAAAAACTCTTCGAACACATGCGCCAGCGCGATGACGTGTGGTTCGCCACCTGCCGCGATGTCGCCCAGTGGTGGCTGAAGGAGCATCACCATGGCTGATTCCACTGTCTGGCCCAAAGGCTACCGCTGCGCCGTGGTATTGACCGTCGATTACAACGACATCCACGGCATCCTCACCCAGGCCCCGGAAGTCGCCGGGCGCGACAAGACGCTGTCGGTCTGGCGCTATGGCACCCAACGCGGCGTAAACCGTTTGCTCGGTTTATTCGAAGAACTGGGGGTTTCCAGCAGCTGGTTTGTTCCCGGTATCGTCGCCGAGGAAAACCCCGGGCACATTCGGGCAATCCAGGCCGGTGGACATGAGATTGCCTGCGCTGGCTATCGCCATCAGCACTACGACAGCCTGAGCCTCACCGAGCAAAGCGCCGAGATTGCCAAAGGCTGTGAGGCCTTGACCGCGCTGACTGGCCAGCGTCCAACAGGCTTTCGCATCCCGGCCGGCAACGGTGCGCCGGGCTTCATCGAAGCGTTGAAGGATCACGGCATTCGCTGGTCATCGTCGTGGCGCGGCGATGATTTGCCATTCGCTCATCCGACTACACCCGACGTCATCGAGTTGCCGTTGCACTACGAACTGGAAGACGAACCCTACTTCGCCTTCAACCTCAGCCCGGCCGTACCGCCGGCGCAATCGCGGATCGCTTCTTACAGTCACACCCTGGGCAACCTGCAAATGGACTTTGCCGGGTTTCACCGGTTCGGGTTGTGTTATGTGTTGCGGCTGCATCCGGAGATCATTGCGACACCCGGGCGGATTGGCGTGTTGCGCGAGTTGCTGGAGGGGATTCAACAGCACGATGACGTGTGGATCGCCACGGGGGGCGACGTCGCGCAATGGTGGGCCGAATCGGCGCTGCCGGTGACCGAGGACCATCCGGCGGCCGTGTATGAGCGGCATTATCGGGATTACCTTTCATGAGTGACCGGATGCAGCGATTGGCGCAGTTCTGCGTCGACACCCGATTCGAAGACTTGCCGCCCGCACTGGTGGCACAAGCCAAGCGGCACATACTCGACACCTTCGGCGCGACGCTGGCCGGGGCTGGCAGCGATGTCGCCAAGCAGGCACGCCAGGTCTTCGACGGTGAAACCGGGAGCACGCTGATCTGGGGCACCGATCAACGCACTGGCGCGGCTCAGGCCGCCATGCTCAATGGCGTCGCCGCCCATGCCCTGGAACTGGACGACACCGGTGGCTGCGACCATTCCGGCGCAGTGGTGCTGCCGGCGGTCATGGCGGCGGTGTCGATGTCTGGAAAACCGGTGAATGGCCGGGAGATGATCACGGCCGTGGTGATCGGCTACGAAATCGGCCGCCGGGTGCTGGAAGCCTGCGGCAGTTATTCAGCCCACAACGGCGCCGGCTGGCACTCCACCGCCACCTGCGGCGTGTTCGGCGCGGCGGCGGCCAGTGCGCGAATTCTCGGGCTGGATACCGCGCAAACCGTCTCGGCGCTGGGCATTGCCGGCAGTTTCAGTGGCGGGTTGTGGGCGTTTATCCACGACGGTTCGCACAGTAAAAAACTTCACAGTGGCCGTGCCGCCGAGGGTGGATTGCTGGCAGCACGATTCGCCCAACAAGGCATCACCGGACCGACTCGGTTATTCGATGATGTCTGGGGCGGGTTTCTGAAAACCCTGGCCGGTGTGAACGCACAACCCGACGCGCTGGATGCCGAACTGGGCGTTGTATGGAAACTCGCTCGCTGCTCGATCAAACCTTACGCGGCGTGCCGCGGAACGCATTCGGCAATCGATGCGCTGGGCTTGTTGCTGGATCAGCTGCAGGTCAACGCGGATCAGGTCGAGGATGTTCGGGTGTCGTTGTGCGGGTTTCTGCAGGACATGTGCGGCGGTCGCGACGCCAGCACCCTGGCGGCGGCGCAGATGAGCCTGCCGTATGCCCTCGCCGCGCGGCTGGTCCATGGACATTGCCGGTTGCAGGCATATGACGATGAACAACGAGCCGATCCAGGGATTGCTCACTGGATGTCGCGCATCCGTCTTGAAGTGGACCCGCCTCTGTCAGAGGATGGCGAGCCCGTCGTCAGCCTGCGGACCGTGGACGGTCGGCAGGCGAGCCTGTGTGTTGACCCGCCGCTGGGTGCCCCGCGCAATCCGTTGAGTGATGCGGCGCTGGAAGAGAAATTTTTCAGTCTGGCGGTGCGGGTAATGCCGCGGGAGCAGGCGGCAGAACTGCTTGAGCAGTTGTGGCGGTTGGATGAGCTTGAATCGGTTCGTTCGCTGGATCGGTGGCTGACTTGAATCTTGCGTTATCTATGCGGACCTCTTCGCGAGCAGGCTCGCTCCCACAGTTGAAATGCATTCCCTTGTGGGAGCGAGCCTGCTCGCGAATGGCCGCGACTCGGTACATCGGCGAACACCACAGAATCTGAATAAGGATATTTGCACCACCGTGGCCACTTACTCACTCGTTATCCGCCGGTTGATGATCGTTTCGCTGACCATCGTCGTCAGCCGCGCCATCACCAGCCCGCTGCTCACGTTGTTCCTGAGCAACAAACTCGGCCTCAACCAACAGGATGTCGGCTTGCTGCTGGGCATCGCGGTGTTCATCGCCACCCTGCTCGCGCTCTATGGCGGTTACATCATCGACCGCCTCGAGAAACGCCGACTGCTGATCCTCGCGATGCTCTCCAGCGCCATCGGCTTCGTGCTGCTGACCTTCGCCGACAACCTCTACCTGACCACCGCCACCCTGGTGATCACCGAAACCGCCTCGGCGCTGTTCCTGATCGGCTCGAAGGCGATCCTCAGCGAAAACCTGCCCATGGGCCAGCGCGCCAAGGCGTTTTCCCTGCGCTACACCTTGACCAACATCGGCTACGCCACTGGCCCGATGCTGGGCGTGGTGATTGCCGGTGTGTATCCGATTGCACCGTTCCTGATCGCCGGTGGCATCGCGTTCTTCAGTATTTTCCTGATGATCGGGATACCGAAGGACTCGGCCCAGACACCCGCCATCGGCCAACCGCAGAGTTTTCTCAAGACGCTGGTCACCCTGAAAAACGACCGCACGTTGATCATGTTCACCTGCGGCTGCCTGCTCAGTACCGTGGTCCATGGCCGCTTCACCCTGTACCTGTCGCAATACCTGCTGGTGACCCACGACTCCAAACGGGCACTGGAAACCATGGCCGCCCTGCTCGCCTGCAATGCGATCAGCGTGATCTTGCTGCAATACCAGATCGGCCGTTTCCTCAAACGCGAACAATTGCGTTACTGGATCGCGGGCGGCACCAGCCTGTTCATCGTCGGGTTGATCGGTTTCAGCCTGGCCGACAGCCTTGTGAGCTGGTGCGTGGCAATGTTCATCTTCACCCTCGGTGAAATGATCATTTACCCCGCCGAATTCCTCTTCGTCGACACCCTGGCCCCGGAAGAGCTGCGCGGCAGCTACTACGGCGCGCAAAACCTCGCGGCCCTCGGCGGCGCCCTGAGCCCGGTGATTTGCGGTTTCCTGCTGATGCACACCCCCGCACCAACCATGTTTTATGCCCTGAGCGCGCTGACCGCCATGGGCGGTTTTCTGTGTTTCATGAGTGGTCGCCGAGCGGCCTTACAGCAAAATTAATGCACTCAAACTGCATTAATATGAATTTGTCAGCATCAGGAATGGACGGCACACTGTGTCCCGTTCCTCCCCCAATAGTTGGAACAACTTCAAGGGCTTTCTGGGTATCCCAGCTAAGCCTTTTTTTTGCCTCGTTTTTTTCAACGGATCGTCTGCCTCATGTTCGCTCGCTGGTTTCCTGCCGCCATCAACACCCGCCCCTCCGAATGGAGCCGCGCCGCCATCGGCATGTCCTTGGGCACGATGTTCAGCGTCTGGCTCTGCAGCCAGGTATTCGGCATGCCAGTGGCGCAGCACCTGATCGGTCCGCTGGGCGCATCGGCCGTGTTGCTGTTCGCCGTGTCCTCCGGTGCCCTCGCCCAGCCCTGGTCGATTCTTGGCGGCTACCTCAGCGCCGGGGTGGTTTCGCTGCTGGTCGCTCACGTGCTCGGACGAACCCTCGGCAGCGCTTGCCTGGCGGCCGGCATGGCGCTGATTCTGATGTGCTGGCTGCGTTGCCTGCACCCACCGGCCGGGGCCTTGGCGCTGCTGTTGGTATTGGCAGACCCGGCGACCATTGCCCTGGACTGGAAAGCCCTCGGCCCAGTGATGCTCAGCGGATCGATCATGCTGCTCAGCGCCCTGGCCTACAACAACCTGACGCGCATTCGTTACCCAAAACGCGCCAGCGAACCAGTGTCCAGGGTGCCGGCCGACCACCCGCCCACCGACAGCCAGGCGATCACCGCCCAGGACCTGAAACTGGCCCTGGCGGACATGGAAGCCTTCTTCGACGTCACCCCTGAAGACCTCGAACAGCTGATCCATGCCAGTGAGTTGCATGCCAAACGGCGCAGTATTGGCACTGTATTTTCCAATAAGGCTTGAAGATCAAAAGATCGCAGCCTGCGGCAGCTCCTACATTGAAATGCGATCCCCTGTAGGAGCTGCCGCAGGCTGCGATCTTTTGCTTTTAGGATTTATCTAGGCCGCTGATTGTTGCCGTGCAGGCACTGCCAGACTCACCGCGCGCACCGATGAACCGGCACTCAACCCCAAACTCCTCGCAGTCTGTGCATCGACTATCAACGTACCGGCAGCCACCCGAGCCGGTGCCGCGGTAATCCGGCACTCGGCGAATTGACGGTTATGAATCAGGTAAGTCGCCGCCTGCTCCCCCGGAGTGCCGATGCTCAGTTGTAGCACCTGACTGTCACGCACCGCGCGGATGTCGCCGGCGGCGCATTCGATCAGCGGGCCGCCATCGAAGATGTCGATGTAGTCGCGGTGCTCGAATCCTTCGGCCTTGAGCATGCCCAACGCCGGTTCGGTATTGGGGTGAACACGACCGATGACCGTTCGCGCCGCTTCCGGCAACAGGCAGGTCGGCAGCGGAAACTTGGGCATCAGCTCGGCGATGAAGGTCTTGTTACCCAGCCCGGTCAGGTAGTCGGCATCGGCAAAGTCCATCTTGAAGAAGTGCCGGCCCAAGCCTTCCCAGAACGGTGAAACGCCATCTTCGTCCGAGTAGCCGCGCATCTCGGCGATGACTTTCTCCCCGAAATACTGACGAAATTCCGCCAGAAACAGGAACCGTGCCTTGGACAGCAAGCGCCCGTTCAGACCGCTGCGGTGATCGGCATGCAGAAACAGCGAACACAGTTCCGAATGACCGGTCATGTCGTTACCGAGGAACAATGTCGGCAGCTGCTGATTGATCCCGAGGTTTTTCGAGGCCGCGACAAACAGGCCCAGCCGATAGTTGTACCAGGGCTCACGCAGGCCGACAGCACCGGCCAGTGCGCAAATGCCGATGGCTTCATGCTGGTCATTTTCGAGCACAAACAGGTAATCGGCATCGGCGCGCTCGGCCTCGCCTGCGAACGTTTTCGCGGCCCACTCCAGACGCTGACGCAGACGCCCCGCGTCGGCCGGCAAGGTGGTCAAACCGGTTCCGGCGCTATGGGCCAGGGCTAACAGTGCCGGCAGGTCTGCCGGTGTGGCTGGACGAACGATCATCGCATTTACTCCTGGGTTGCCAGATGTTTGGACAGAAAGACCTCGGCCAACATGCAGCGCGCGCTACCGCCGCCGATGCGTTCGATGGTGTCGATATTCACGGGGAGTGGCGTGGTGTGGGTTTCGATCAGGCGACGCTGAGCGGCATCCAGCGATTGCCAGGCCGTGCGCGACATCACCAGCAAGGGTTCGCCCGCAGCGTTGTGGACTTCCAGCATGTTGCCGGCGAAAGATTCCAGTTGCGCCCAGTTCAAGGCAATCACCTGCTTGCCGCTGTCTTCCAGGCGTTTACGCAGGGCCAGGCGTTCGGCCGGCTGAGTGACCGACGCCAGGCACGCTACGGCCAGGCGCGTGCCGACACTCATCATCACGTTAGTGTGGTAAATCGCGACGCCCTGGCGGTCCACTGCATTGAATGCGCACAGCTCGTAACCCAAATGACTGACCACCTGGTCCAGGGCACGGGCATGGGTACGGGTGGAATAACCGGCGTAGCAAATCCGCTGCTGACGATCCAGCACCATGCTGCCGGTGCCTTCGAGGAACACTTCCTGCTGTTCGAGGCTGGAAAGGTCCAGCAACTGCTCGACCCGGTACTCGTCCCGCAGCCAGTCGAGCACGCCTTTGTCACGCTCCAGACGCCGGTTGTGGCCCTGCATCGGGTACAGCACCAAGGTGCCGTCGGGATGGCTGCTCCACCAATTATTGGGGAAGATCGAATCCGGGGTATGCGGTGCTTCGCGGTCGTTGTGCACCATGACTTCGACGCCGTGGCTGCGCAGCGCGGTAACGTAACCATCGAACTCTTGCAGGGCCTTTTGCTGAACGTCTTCGCTGACGTCGGCCGGTTGCTGGAAACGGTTGTTCGCCGCCGTGTCCTGATTGAAGGAGAAACGTGTCGGGCGAATCATCAAAACGGTATTGGTGGTTTGCATGGGCACAGATTCAATGAGGGTTAAGAGGTACTCATTGTCTGTTTCGCAGGTTGAAAAACCCGGTTGATAAGTGGCTGCGGCGTGATGAAAACGGCTGAAAAACGTGTGTGGCTCAGCCGATTCGGTGAGTGCCGAAAAGCAAAAGATCGCAGCCTTCGGCAGCTCCTACATAGACCGCGTGAAAACCCGATCCTGTAGGAGCTGCCGAAGGCTGCGATCTTTTGATCTTGCTTCTATTCCATCGTGGTCTTGACCATCGCCAATTCCGGATGGCTGACCAACTTGTCGATGTGCAAATCCGGGTCATCGAACCAGACTTCGGTCAGCACCCGATAGTGCTCCATGTCCCGGCAACGCATGCGCAAGCTGTAGTCGAACGCACCGCTGATCAACCGACATTCCAGCACCTGCGGGCAGGCGCGGACCTTGGCTTCGAACGCCTTTTGTGCCGCCCGCCCACTCTGGTTCGACAACGCAACCAGCACTAGCAACGACAAGCCTGGCGTCAGTTTCTTTTCATCGAGAATCGCGCCATACCCACGAATGACCCCGAGCTGTTCGAGTTTGCGCACCCGTTCCAGGCAGGGCCTGGGGGTAAGATGCACACGTTCGGAAAGCTTTTGATAAGTGATGCGCCCTTCGTGGCGCAGCACTTCGATGATTGCCTGATCGATACGATCAAGCACGATCGACAGATCGCGGATATCCGCCATGTACGTCTTGCCTCACTTCAAACGACCCGATAGAAATTGCTGCAAACGTTCACTTTTTGGCTGGTCGAGGATCGTAGCATCACCCTGCTCCTCGACCTTTCCCTGATGCAAGAACAACACCTGGCTGGAAACCTGCCGGGCAAACCCCATCTCGTGCGTCACCATCAACATGGTACGGCCTTCTTCGGCCAGCGCCTGAATTACCTTGAGCACCTCACCCACCAATTCCGGATCGAGTGCCGAGGTCGGCTCGTCGAACAACAGAATCTCCGGTTCCACCGCCAGGGCACGCGCGATCGCCACCCGCTGTTGCTGTCCACCGGACAGAAATGCCGGGTATTGATCGGCCACTCGTTGCGGCAGACCGACCTTGTCCAGATAGGCCCGCGCACTCTCTTCGGCGGCCTTGCGGCTAATCCCCAGCACCCGACACGGCGCCAGCACGATGTTCTCCAGCACCGTCAGATGGCTCCACAAATTGAAATGCTGGAACACCATCGCCAGGCGCGTGCGCAAACGCTGCAATTGCGCCGGATGAGCGACGCGCATGCCACCGGCACCCGGGCGCGTGATGACGCGCTCGCCGTCCAGCTCAATGGCGCCTTCATCCGCGCGCTCCAGAAAGTTGATGCAGCGCAGCATCGTGCTTTTACCCGAACCACTGGCGCCGATCATGCTCACCACATCGCCTGCCCGTGCATTCAACGAGACGCCCTTGAGCACTTCGTTGTCACCAAAACGTTTATACAGATTTTCAACCGTGAGTTTGTACATGTCAGCACTCCTGGAGCGGCGCGCCTGGCGGCACCGCTCTGGATAAAAAATGGGGTTCAGTGAGTCGGGCCGAGAAAACTCAGCCAGCGCTTCTCTGCCAGGCGGAAGGCTCCGACCAGGCCGAACGACAGCGCGAGGTACAGCAGGCCGGCAATGCCGAAGGCCTGGAAGGTCATGAAGGTCGCGGCATTCGCGTCCCGGGCGATTTTCAGGATGTCCGGAATGGTGGCGGTGAACGCCACAGAGGTCGCGTGCAGCATCAGGATCACTTCGTTGCTGTAATACGGCAGTGCCCGGCGCAATGCCGAAGGCAGAATCAGCCGCAGGTACAGGCGCCAGCCACTCAAGCCATACGCATGGGCGGCCTCGATTTCACCGTAGGGAATGCTGCGAATCGCCCCGGCGAAGATTTCCACGGTGTAGGCACAGGTGTTGAGCGTGAACGCGAGCAAGGTGCAATTCATCGCATCGCGGAAAAATGCTTCGAGCAGCGGTTGTGAGCGCACCACCGCGATGCCGTAGATCCCGCTGTAGCAAATCAGCAACTGGATATACAGCGGCGTACCGCGAAACACATAAGTGAACAGCTGAACCGGCCAGCGCAGCAGGCCCCAGCGCGAGGTGCGCATGATCGCCAAAGGCAACGACAGGAAGAACCCCATCACAATACTCGCCACCAGCAACCACAAGGTCATGGCCAACCCGGTGAGGCTGTAGCCGTCGCTGAACAGAAAGGGTTTCCAGTATTCGGCAATCAACTCGATCATCGTGCCATCCCCCGCACACCCTGGTTATAGCGCCGTTCCAGCACGCGCAAAACGTAGTTCGAAGCACTGGTGATCAGCAAATACAACGCCGCTGCCAGCAGCAGGAAATCGAGCATATTGAAGGTGCTTTTACCGGCTTCCTGCGCGACTTTGACCAGGTCGGACAAACCGATGATCGACACCAGCGCCGTGGCCTTGAGCAGTACCAGCCAGTTATTGCCGAGGCTCGGCAAGGCGAAACGCATCATTTGCGGGAACACCACGAAGCGAAACCGCTGCCAGCGATTCAGCCCAAAGCACGCGGCGGCTTCCTGCTGGCCACGCGGCACGCTCAAAATCGCCCCGCGAAAGGTCTCGGTGAAATAGGCGCCGTAGATAAAGCCGAGGGTGATGACGCCAGCCACAAACGGGTCGATTTCCATGTAGGGCCAGTCCATCGCCTCGGTCAGGCCACTCAGCCAGCCTTGCAGGCTGTAGAAAATCAGCAGCATCAGCACCAGGTCCGGCACACCGCGAATCAGGGTCGTATAGAAGGTCGCTGGCAGGTTCAACAGCTTCAGCGGCGACAGTTTCGCCGCCGCGCCGAGCAGGCCCAGCGCCATGCTCACCAGCAGCGAGAGCGCTGACAATTTCAGAGTGACCCAGGTGCCGTGCAGCAACAAAGGGCCATAGCCTTGCAGGGCCGAGAGATCGACCCCGATCAGATTCAGGAAGGAGTTCACGTCAGTCACCTGTCTTGAGGCGCCCGCGCTCAAGCGCTGCGCCTGTTACCAGGACGCAGCCTTCGGGGCGCGGGGATCAGTTGTTGTAGAGGTCCAGATCGCCGAAGTGTTTCTGCTGGATCTGCGCGTAGATGCCCTTGTCATGCAGGGCTTTGATGGCGGCATTGAGCATGCCTTTGAGTTCTTCGTTGTCCTTGCGCACGCCGATGGCGATGTCGGATGGGACCAACGGGTCGCTGATGCCTTCACTGTTCTTGAAGTCAGCCCCTTGGGGGGAAGTCAAGAAGCTCATTTGCGCCTGCATCTTGTCCTGGATCGAGGCGTCGAGGCGACCAAATACCAGGTCGGCGTAGACCTGATCCTGATTCTGATAGGCCCGCAGTTTCACGCCGCCGGGTGCCAGTTTGGCCTTGGCGTAGGTTTCCTGAATCGTGCCCTGCATGTAACCGATGGTCTTGCCCTGCAGCGACTCGGCAGTGGGCAACAGGCCGGAATCCTTGCGAGTGACGATGGCGGTCGGCCCGGCGTACAGGCGATCAGTGAAGTCGATCTGTTTTTTACGCGTATCGGTCACCGTCATCGACGACTCGATGGCATCGAACTTACCCGCCTTGAGGGCGGGAATCAGCCCGTCGAAGTCATTGCTGATCCACACGCATTTCACCTTCAATTCGGCGCAGATCGCGTTGCCCAAATCCACGCCAAAGCCCTGCACGCCGCCATCGGCGGTGGTGGACTCAAAAGGCGGGTAGCTCGGGTTGACGCCGAATCGCAGCTCTTTCCATTCCTTGGCACTGGCGCCGGTGGTGCAGCACAGCAATGCGATTGCCGGCAAGGTCAGCCATTTGATGTTGATCATCTTCTTGAGTCCCGGATTATTTGGATTTATCGCGGTCTGGCGCCTGCGCCTCACCACACTTTTTGACAGGGGCAGAGAGTCGATGCGGTATTCACCGCAGCCGTATTTGTTGTTGTTTTCGACCGGCCCGAGCCAGTCGTCGGAGTGCAGTCCGTTCCAGGCGCATCGTCGCGAGCGCTTGAAATGGACCGTCAGAATGCCAATTGCCAGGCCGGTGCAGGTGTCGTAAGCCCCTGTTCTGACAGCCCAACTGCGCTGAACGGGTGGCTTTCACAGCCGATTCTGTCGTCGGCTATCCGATGGAGCGGAAGATCAAAAGATCGCAGCCTGCGGCAGCTCCTACGCAATCAATGTTCATCCGCAATATCGCGGTGAGACACGGCTCTGTAGGAGCTGCCGCAGGCTGCGATCTTTTGATCTTGCTTTAAGGCAAAAACGCAAACTAACCCTGCACATATGCCGGTTGTACATCACAAATTTGCACTGGTACGATCCAGCATCGCTCGCGCGCGAGCTTCTCTATAAAGAACAATAAAAGCAGGGAGTTAGTGATGACTGCTCAGGTTTCATCGAAGGGGACTTCGTCCATGGATGCCACGCAAAACGAAGTGCTGGCCGAGGTTCGCAACCACATCGGTCACCTGACCCTCAATCGCCCCGCCGGCCTTAATGCCATTACCCTGGACATGGTGCGCAACCTGCAGCGTCAGCTCGACGCCTGGGCACTGGATCCGCACGTACACGCGGTGGTATTGCGCGGTGCCGGCGAGAAGGCGTTCTGTGCCGGCGGCGACATCCGTTCGCTGTACGACAGCTTCAAAAACGGCGACACGCTGCACGAAGATTTCTTCGTCGAGGAATACGCCCTCGACCTCGCGATTCACCATTACCGCAAACCTGTACTCGCCTTGATGGACGGTTTTGTCCTGGGCGGCGGCATGGGCCTGGTGCAAGGCGCTGACTTGCGGTTGGTCACCGAGAAAAGCCGTCTGGCAATGCCGGAAGTGGCGATCGGTTATTTCCCGGATGTCGGTGGCAGCCATTTCCTGCCGCGCGTTCCCGGTGAACTGGGGATTTACCTCGGCGTCAGCGGCGTGCAGATCCGTGCGGCCGATGCGCTCTATTGCGGCCTGGCCGACTGGTACCTGGAAAGCGACAAACTGGGCATTCTGGACGAGCAACTCGATCAGCTCGAATGGCACGAAACACCGTTGAAGGACCTTCAAGGTCTGCTGTCGAAACTCGCCGTGCAACAACTGCCGGCTGCACCTTTGGCGGCGTTGCGCCCGGCCATCGATCACTTCTTCGCCCTGCCCGATGTGCCGGGTATTGTTGAGCAACTGCGTGAAGTAACGGTCGCCGACAGCCACGAGTGGGCCACGACCACCGCCGACCTGCTGCAAAGCCGGTCACCGCTGGCCATGGGCGTGACCCTGGAAATGCTCCGTCGCGGCCGGCATCTGAGTCTGGAAGACTGCTTCGCCCTTGAGCTGCACCTGGACCGTCAGTGGTTCGAGCGCGGCGACCTGATCGAAGGCGTGCGCGCCTTGCTGATCGACAAAGACAAGAAACCGCGCTGGAACCCGCCGACCTTGCAGGCGCTGGACGCCGAGCACGTCGCGAGTTTCTTCACGGGTTTTGACCAACGCGGGAGCTAAGCCATGCACGATATCGAATTGAGCGAAGAGCAAGTCATGATCCGCGACATGGCCCGGGACTTTGCCCGCGGCGAAATCGCGCCCCACGCACAAGCTTGGGAAAAGGCCGGCTGGATCGATGACGGTCTGGTGGCGAAGATGGGTGAACTGGGCCTGTTGGGCATGGTGGTGCCCGAAGAATGGGGCGGCACCTATGTTGACTACGTCGCTTACGCCTTGGCCGTGGAAGAGATTTCGGCCGGTGACGGCGCCACTGGCGCACTGATGAGCATTCACAACTCCGTGGGCTGCGGTCCGGTCCTCAACTACGGCACTGAAGAACAGAAACAGACCTGGCTGCCGGATCTGGCCAGCGGACAGGCCATCGGCTGCTTCTGCCTGACCGAACCCCAGGCTGGCTCCGAAGCCCACAACCTGCGCACCCGCGCCGAACTGCGCGATGGCCAGTGGGTGATCAACGGCGCCAAGCAATTCGTCAGCAACGGCAAACGGGCGAAACTGGCCATCGTGTTTGCGGTGACCGATCCGGACCTGGGCAAGCGCGGCATCTCGGCGTTCCTGGTGCCGACCGATACAGCGGGTTTCATCGTTGATCGCACCGAACACAAAATGGGTATTCGCGCCTCCGATACCTGCGCGGTGACCCTGAGCAACTGCACGATTCCCGAAGCCAACCTGTTGGGTGAGCGCGGCAAAGGACTGGCGATTGCCCTGTCGAACCTCGAAGGCGGCCGCATCGGCATCGCGGCGCAGGCGCTGGGCATTGCCCGCGCGGCATTTGAAGCGGCGCTGGCCTACTCACGGGATCGGGTGCAGTTCGACAAACCGATCATCGAGCACCAAAGCATTGCCAACATGCTGGCCGACATGCACACCCGGTTGAACGCGGCACGACTGTTGATCCTGCATGCCGCGCGGTTGCGCAGTGCCGGCAAGCCGTGTCTGTCGGAGGCTTCACAGGCGAAGCTGTTTGCATCCGAGATGGCCGAGAAAGTGTGTTCGTCGGCGATGCAGATTCACGGCGGGTATGGGTATCTGGAGGATTACCCGGTGGAGCGTTACTACCGGGATGCGCGGATCACGCAGATTTATGAAGGGTCGAGCGAGATACAGCGGATGGTGATTGCTCGGGAGTTGAAGCATTATTTGGTGTGATGTCTGAAATTGGGGGTGGTCTTTGAATCCACCCCTCACCCTAACCCTCCCGAAACGTCGGACCGCCCCAGAGGGTAGAGGGGACTGACCGAGGTGTTTTTCGAGTTACATCGACCTGAATATTCCGAGTCGAACTCAGGATTTGAAAAGCATGGAGATAGGCTCCCTTTCCCCCTCTCCCCCTTGGGGAGAGGGCTGGGGTGAGGGGTGGATTTTGAATCTACCCCACTACCATCACTTACCCTTAAACTCCGCTTCACGCTTGGCAATAAACGCCGCCATCCCTTCCTTCTGATCCTGCGTCGCAAACGCCGCATGGAACACCCGACGCTCAAAGCGCACACCTTCCGACAGGCTCACTTCAAACGCGCGGTTGACGCTTTCCTTGATCATCATTGCAATCGGCAACGACTTCTTGGCAATCAGCGCCGCGACTTTCAACGCTTCTTCCAGCAATTCATCAGCCGGAACAATCCGCGCGACAATCCCGCAACGCTCCGCTTCCACCGCATCGATCAAACGACCACTGAGGCACATTTCCATGGCCTTGGCCTTGCCCACCGCGCGGGTCAGGCGCTGGGTGCCGCCCATGCCCGGCAGCACGCCGAGGTTGATCTCAGGCTGACCGAATTTGGCGTTGTCGCCGGCCAGGATGAAGTCGCACATCAGCGCCAGTTCACAACCACCGCCCAAGGCGAAACCGTTGACGGCGGCAATGATCGGCTTGCGGCGGTTAGCCACGCGATCGCTGTCGCTGAACAGGTCGTCGAGGTAGATCTGCGGGTAGGTCAGTTCGGCCATTTCCTTGATGTCAGCGCCGGCGGCGAAGGCTTTTTTCGAGCCGGTCAGCACGATGCAGCCGATGTTCGAATCGGCCTCCAGGCCATCGAGGGCGTGGTTCAGCTCGCTGACAATTTGCGCGTTCAACGCATTCAGCGCTTGCGGGCGGTTCAGGGTGATCAGGCCCACACGACCGTGGGTTTCCAGCAAAATCGTTTCGTAACTCACAGATGACTCCTTCTTAAAGATTGCGCGAAATAACCATGCGCTGAATATCGCTGGTGCCTTCGTAGATCTGGCAGACCCGCACGTCGCGGTAGATCCGTTCCAGCGGGAAATCGTTCAAGTAACCGTAACCGCCGAGGGTTTGCAAGGCCGCGGAGCAGACCTTCTCAGCCATTTCCGAGGCGAACAGTTTGGCCATGGACGCTTCGACCAAGGCCGGTTTACCGCTGTCTCTTAATGCCGCCGCGTAATGCACCATCTGCCGGGCGACGGCGATTTGGGTGGCCATGTCCGCCAGGCGGAACGCGACCGCTTGATGCTCGATGATCGGTTTGCCGAAGCTTTCACGCTCACGGGCATAGTCGCGGGCCGCTTCGAACGCAGCACGGGCCATGCCCACCGATTGCGAAGCGATGCCGACACGACCGCCTTCGAGGTTGGCCAGTGCGATTCGATAACCTTCGCCCTCCTCGCCCAAGCGGTTGGCCACCGGCACCTTCACGTCTTCGAACAGGATCTGGCAAGTATCGGAGGCGTGCTGGCCAAGCTTGTCTTCGACCCGTGCGACTTTGTAGCCCGGCGAATCGGTGGGCACGATCAGCGCCGTGATGCCACGCTTTCCGGCACTTGGGTCAGTCACGGCGAACACGATCACCACCCCGGCGTTCTGCCCGGAGGTGATGAACTGCTTGCAGCCGTTCAACACGTAGTGATCACCTTCCAGACGGGCACGGGTTTTCAGGCCGCTGGCGTCGGAGCCGGCCTGCGGTTCGGTCAGGGCAAACGCCCCCAGCATCGAGCCGCTGGCCAAAGGTTTGAGGAAGCGTTCTTTCTGGTCGTCATTGCCGTACTTGAGAATTGGCACGCAACCCACCGAGTTGTGCACGCTCATGATGGTCGAGCAGGCGCCGTCGCCAGCCGCGATTTCTTCCAGGGCCATGGCATAGGCCAGGTAACCGGTGTCGCAACCGCCCCACTCTTCCGGCACCAACATGCCGAAGAAGCCCAGTTCCGCCATCTCGCCGATGGCCTCCTTGGGGAAGCGATGTTCGCGATCCCACTCGGCGGCGAACGGTTTCAGCCGTTCCTGGGCAAACTGCCGGGCCGCGTCGCTGATCTGAAGTTGTTCGTCATTGGGAATCATGCCAAATCCTTAAAATAAATTGCCCCGTAGGAGCTGGCGAAGCCTGCGATCTTTTGATCTTGATCTTAAAGATCAAAAGACCGCGGCCTCGTTTCACTCGACAGCTCCTACAGAAACCATGCGGGCCTTAGTACAGGCACTCAACGGCCATGGCCGTGGCTTCGCCGCCGCCGATGCAGATTGCTGCAACGCCGCGTTTCAGGCCTTTCTGGCGCAGGGCCGAGAGCAAGGTCACGAGGATCCGCGCGCCAGACGCACCGATCGGGTGGCCGAGGGCGCAAGCGCCGCCGTGAACGTTGACCTTCTCGTGAGGGATTTCCAATTTGGTCATGGTGACCAGACTGACCACGGCGAAGGCTTCGTTGACTTCGACCAGATCGACTTCGGCCAGCGACCAGCCGGTTTTCTTCATCAGCTTCTCGATCGCGCCCACCGGTGCCACCGGAAACAGGCCCGGGGTGTCGGCAAACGCCGCGTGGCCGTGAATCACTGCCAGCGGTTTCAGGCCGCGCTTTTCAGCTTCGGAACGGCGCATCAACACCAGTGCCGCAGCACCATCGGAGATCGAGCTGGAGTTCGCCGCCGTCACCGTGCCGCCGTCGCGGAACGCCGGTTTCAAGGACGCGATCTTGTCCAGTTTGGCTTTCGGTGGCTGTTCGTCGTTGCTGATCAGCACCTGCTCTTTGCCGACGGTCACGGTGAGCGGCACGATCTCGTCTTTGAAGCTGCCGTCCTTGATCGCCTGCTGTGCGCGGGTGGTCGAGGCAATGGCAAACGCGTCCTGGGCTTCACGGGTGAAACCGTTGGTTTCAGCGCAATCCTCGGCGTAGGTGCCCATCAGGCGACCTTTGTCGTAAGCGTCTTCCAGGCCGTCGAGGAACATGTGATCCAGCACACGACCGTGGCCCATGCGGTAACCGCTGCGGGCGCGCTCCAGCAGATACGGCGCGTTGGACATGCTTTCCATGCCGCCGGCGACAACCACGTCGGCGCTGCCGGCCACCAGCATGTCGTGGGCCAGAATGGCCGCTTCCATGCCCGAACCGCACATCTTGTTCAGGGTGGTGCAGCGGGTCGATTTATCCAGCCCGGCGCCCAATGCAGCCTGGCGCGCCGGCGCCTGGCCGAGGCCGGCGGACAGGACGCAACCGAACAACACTTCTTCAACCGAGTCTGGCGCCACACCGGCGCGTTCGACGGCGGCGCGAATCGCCGCAGCGCCGAGTTGCGGTGCGGTCAGGCTTTTCAGTTCGCCCTGAAAACCGCCCATCGGGGTGCGGACGGCGCTGACGATAACAATGGGATCGTTAGAAATAGTCATGACAAATCCTCCTTATTTGGCGGCCATGCGCAAGGCGCCGTCGAGACGGATCACCTCGCCATTGAGCATGCTGTTTTCAATGATATGCCTGACCAGCCCGGCATACTCGCCTGGTTTGCCCAGACGTGGCGGAAACGGCACGCCAGCCGCCAGGGACGCGCGGACTTCCGGGGTCATGCCGGCCATCATCGGGGTTTCGAAAATGCCCGGCGCGATGGTCATCACACGGATACCGAAGCGCGCCAGTTCACGGGCGGCGGGCAAGGTCAGGCTGACGATCGCGCCTTTGGAAGCGGCGTAAGCGGCCTGGCCGATCTGGCCGTCATAGGCGGCGGCCGAGGCGGTGTTGATGATCACGCCGCGCTCGCCGTCAGCATCTGCTTCGGTTTCGGCAATCGCCGCAGCGGCCAGGCGCAGCATGTTGAAACTGCCGATCAGGTTGACGTTGATCACCTGGCTGAAATTGGCCAACAGGTGGGGGCCGTTCTTGCCGAGGATCTTTTCACCGCGCACGATACCTGCGCAGTTGACCAGACCATTGAGGCCGCCGAAGGCTTTGACCGTCGCCTGCACAGCGGCTTCCGCAGCGGCTTCGTTGCTGATATCCGCCACCACGCTTTGCGCGCCGAGACGTTCAGCCTGGGCCGCAACGGCTTCGGCGTTCATGTCCACCAGCATCACTTTGGCACCGGCCGCGACCAGCATTTCAGCGGTGGCCGCACCGAGGCCGGATGCACCGCCGGTGACGAGAAAAACCTTGTTTTCGATCTGCATCATTGTTTCCTTGGATTCAAGCTGAAACGTTCTTCGCGGCGGCCTCTTGAGCCTTGGCGATTTCCTGGTTGCGCAAGATAAAGCGCTGCAATTTGCCGCTAGGGGTTTTCGGCAATTCGCTGACAAATTCGATTTCACGGGGGTACGAGTGCGCGGCCAGCCGCTTGCGTACGTGTTGGCGCAGTTCTTCGGCCAGTTCCGGCGCCGCGCGGTATTGCGGGCTAAGCACAACGAAGGCTTTGACCAGTTCGGTGCGCTCCGGATCGGGCTTGCCGACCACGGCCGCTTCGACCACTGCAGGGTGTTCGATCAACGCGCTTTCCACGTCGAACGGACCGACGCGATAACCGGAGGTGGTGATCACGTCGTCGCTGCGACCGACGAAGCTGATGCTGCCGTCCGGGTTCCACTCGACGGTGTCGCCGCTCAAGTAATAGTTGCCGACGAAGGCCTTGGTCGGTGCGCCTTCGTAACCGGCGAACCAGCACATCGGCGATTGGGTGCGATCGATGGCCAGAATGCCCGGCTGACCGACGCCGAGCTCTTTGTACTCGTCATCCAGCACCACGATGCGGTGGCCGGGCGAGGCGAAACCGGCGGCACCCATGTGGATCGGATGCTCCAGGCCGTGGTGATTGCACAGCACCATACCGAGTTCGGTCTGGCCGTAATGGTCGTGAATGACCACGCCGAGGTTGTCGGCGAACCAGCGGATCACTTCCGGGTTCAGTGGCTCGCCAGCGCTGCTGACGATGCGCAGCTTGCCCTTGATCGACTTGGCAAATTCGTCGCCACCGGCGATCAACAGGCGATAGGCCGTCGGCGAGCCGGTGAGGTTGGTGATCCCGTATTTATTGATCACCCGGCAGGTGCTTTCCAGGGTGAACGGGCCATCGTAAAAGGTGATCGGATGCCCCATCGCCATGGGACCTGTGACACCGAAATAGATGCCATAGGCCCAACCCGGATCGGCGACGTTCCAGAAAGCGTCTTCAGGGCGCAAGTCCACGGCGTCACGGGTGTAGTTCTGGAACGCGACGATGGCCTTGAGCGGAACGGACAGCGCTTTCGACGGACCGGTGGTGCCCGAAGTGAACATCAGCAGGAACGGGTCTTCGCCCGTCAGCAGGACCGGTTCGCACTCAGAAGAATAATTGGCCAGTTCGGCCCAGAAGCTGTAATCGCCGCGGACGATGCCTTGGCCTTTGGGACCGGCGACGGTGACGATGGTTGGGCAGTCGGCGACTTCAGTGAGTTTGGAACGATTGCCCGCGTCGGTGACCACCACTTTGGCCCCGGAGGAGCTGAGGCGATGTTCGATGGCTTTCGGACCGAATGCCGTGAACAGCGGCTGGTAGACCGCGCCGATGCGCCAGGTGGCGAATACGGTGATCAGCAATTCGATGTTACGTGGCAAGAGACCGGCAACCTTGTCGCCTTTTTTCACGCCTTGGGCCAGCAGGAAGTTGGCTAAACGCGCAGCTTTGTCCTGCAAGTCGCTGAAGGTGTAAGTCGCGCTGGCGCCATCGCGACCTTCCCAGAACAGCGCGATGCGCCCCGGCAAGGCATGCCGGTCGCAACACTCGACACAGGCGTTGAGGGCAGTCAAATCGCCCGCGAGTGCGGCGTCGACGGTGTGCTGATAATTGAACTGTGATGTAGCAGACAAATAATCGCGCATTGCCAGAATCCCTTTGTATTTTTATTAGGCTGGGGGAACCTTGAATAACAGGGAAATACTCGCTCTGCGCGGGGCGCGGGACAATGGTCAAAGCTATCAAGTTGCGTGACTGGTTTGGCCAAGATCCGAGAAATGCGTCGTCAGGGATGGCCTCTTCGCGAGCGGGCTCGCTCCCACAGGTTTTTTGTACGCTACAGATCCACTGTGGGAGCGAGCCTGCTCGCGAAGAGGCCCGCGGCATTACTGCCCAATCCGGATCAGTGCGCTTCGTTGAGAATCAGGCTGCGGTAATGCCCGGGATTTGACCCCGACCACTTGCGAAACGCCTTGTAGAACGAGCTGGTATCGGCAAACCCCAGCCGCGCAGCGATCTCGGCGAAGCTGATGGTCGGTTCTGCCAGCCAGACAATCGCCAGCTCCTTGCGCACGCTGTCCTTGAGCCCCTGGTAAGTCTGGCCCTCTTCGGCCAAGCGCCGACGCAGGGTGGAAGCCGACATGCACAGCTGTTGCGCCAGGGGTTCGGTTTCCGGCCAGTGCTCGGCGGGCAGTTGCCGCAAATCGTGCTTGATCCGGCTGGCCAGGCTCTCCGGGTCCCGGTACTTGACCAGAATATTGGCCGGCGCATGGGCCAGGAAACGCTTGAGTTCTTCCGGGCTGCGCTTGATCGGCAAGTCCAGGCACTCGGCGGAGAAAATCATCCGCGTGCGCGGCCGGTCGAAACGCAGGTTCTCGGAGAACATCACCTGATAGTCATCGCAGAAGTCAGGCTCCGGGCAGCGCAACTCGATGGCCAGGATCGGAATCCGCCGCCCCGCCAGCCAGCAGGCGACGCCATGCACGATCATCCAATAAGTGAAATAAGTAAAGGCGCGGCGCGGGTCCTGATCGTCTTCGAGCAGCACGATTTCCGCCAGGCTTTGCTGACGAACCAACTGCGCCGACAGGTGTTCGAGCATCAACGACAAAAAGCTCAAACCCGAGGTCAGGCCGGCGGCCAGACTCGGCTGGACCATAGAGCAACGGCAGAGAAACTCCAGGCTACCGGATTTGAGTTTGCGCGGGTCCATGCCAAAAAACTCATCGTCCCCACGTCGTGCCAGTAAACGCCACAGACGCGCATAAGCTGTGGCCGGGACGCGTGCATCGCTGCTGTCGAGCAGTGCCGGATCGATGCCGACCTTGTTCAACACCTCATCGGTGGTCGCTCCGGGGGCGCAACTTTGCAACAGCGCTTCACGCACCAGTTGAATGGAGATGGTGTCTTTTTCCGACATTGACCGAGCTAAGCCCTGTTCTTGTTTGAATGGTGGGCATATTAGCTCGTTAGGATCAAAAGATCGTCCGAACGCGGCCCGAGCCTTCGGACGATCTTTTGTTTTTAAGCCTCAGAGAATGCGATAGAGCAACCGCTCGATCCGCACCCGACTCACGCGCTTGAGAAACTTGGCCACCCCCGCCGGGTATTCCAGCAGCGTTTCCAGTTCCTGGTAACGCTCGATGCGGCGGGTGTTCTCGAAAATCTCCGCCAGCTCTTTACGACGCGGCTCCAGCAGTTCGCCTTTCGGATCATCAATCAGCAAGGCGTTTTCCAGATCGAGACGGAACGCCCGCGGGTTGAGGTTGTTGCCGGTCAGCAAGGTGTAGCGCTGATCGATCCACATGCCCTTGAGGTGATAGGTGTTGTCGCCGTCACGCCACAGATGCAGGTTCAGCTGGCCGCTGTCGACGCTGCGATGATGACGTTTGGCGAAGCGCCGCAGGCTGATCTCGTAAAGGTATGGCAACGCCGAAATCACCTTGAACGGTTCGCTCGGCGGGATGTAGAAGTCGTTGGCCGTCTTGTCGCCGACAATGATGTCGATCTTCACGCCCCGCGCCAGTGCCCGGTTGATTTCCCGGGTCACGGGCAGCGGCAGGTTGAAGTATGGCGTACAGATGGTCAGTTGATGCTGAGCGCTGGCGATCAACTCGCAAATCACTCGGCTCAACGGATTGTTCTTGCCGACACCGAGCAATGGGCTGACTGACAAACCGTCCTTTTCCGTGGTGCCTGTCGTCGTGTCGTACGCCGCGTGCTTGAGGCGGCTGCGCAAGTCGCCGATGTCGTTGCGCAGGCTGCGGGTGGTCGGCAGGTTCGGCAAATCGAGACGATGCACTGCTTTGGAAGCGATCAGACCGTGCTGGACCAGGTGCTGCATCGAATCGGCCAGCGCGCTGTTATTTAGCAGGTGATAACGGTCGTAGCGGTACTTGTCGAATTTGTGCAGGTAAACGTTGTTCAGGCTCGCGCCGCTGTAGATCACACAGTCATCGATCACGAAGCCTTTCAAATGCAGCACCCCGAACAGCTCACGGGTCTGCACGGGAACGCCATACACAGGCACTTCACTGGCATGAGTGCGGGTGGTTTCCTGGTACCAGGCCGAGTTGCCCGGCTGCTTGCCGGCACCGATCAAGCCGCGCTGGGCGCGCAACCAGTCAACGACCACCACCACGTCCAGTTCCGGACGCGCCAGTTTGGCCGCGTGCAAGGCATCGAGAATTTCCTGGCCGGCTTCATCCTGTTGCAGATAGAGCGCGACGATATAGATGCGCCGGGTGGCGCTGGCGATTTTTTCCAGCAGGCAACGGCGGTACTCGGCAGCGCCGGAAAGAATGGTGACGGCATCGGCGGCCAGCGGAAAACTGCGCAGTTTGGGCAGCAGAGAGCGTTTGAAAAGCGACGGCATAAGGCTCGCAAAAAGGTCGAATCCGAAGAACCCGAGAGCTTACACCATGGATCGGTTCGGGTCTTGTTACTGACTGTAATGCCGCCATCGCGAGCAAGCTCGCTCCCACAGGGGAACGCATTTCAAATGTGGGAGCGAGCTTGCTCGCGAAGGCGATTTTTCAGACGACAAAAATATCTGCTTGACCAAGGAGAACGATCGTTCTACTGTGCGCCACATGAACGAAATGACCAGCAACGACACACGCGACATCATTCTGGATGTCACCGAAAAGTTGATCTACAAAAGTGGCATCGCTGCCACCGGGATGGATCTTCTGGTGAAAACCGCCGGCGTCTCCAGAAAAAGTATTTACCGCTACTTCGCCAACAAGGAGGAGCTCACCGTCGCGGCCCTGCAACGCCGTGATGTGCGCTGGATGCACTGGTACAGAAGCGAAGTCGACCAGGCTGAAACACCGGCCGACCGGCTGCTCAACCTGTTTACCGTACTCAAGGCCTGGTTCGCCTCTGAAGGCTTCCGTGGCTGTGCGTTCATCAACACCAGCGGCGAAACCGGCGACCCGCAAGACCCGGTTCGCCTGGTTGCCAAAGACCACAAACAGAAGCTGCTCGACTACGTGCGCGAGCTCTGCATCGAACATGGCGCCACAGACCCGGAGACGCTGGCCAAACAGCTGCTGATCCTGATCGACGGTGCCATTACCGTGGCGCTTGTCATGGGTGATCACAGTGCCGCCGATAATGCGCAATGCATGGCGCGAAAGTTATTGGACCTGTAACACTTTAACCAAGCCCGACAACTTGCAAGAACTTTACTTTGATAGGGAGACTATGAATGTCTAATGCCGAAGTTCGTCCGCCATTGCCACCATTCACCCGTGAATCGGCCATCGAAAAAGTACGCTTGGCCGAAGACGGCTGGAACTCCCGCGACCCGGAACGGGTGTCGCTGGCCTACACCCTGGACACCAAATGGCGCAACCGCGCCGAGTTCGCCTACAACCGCGAAGAAGCCAAAGGTTTCCTGACGCGCAAATGGGCCAAGGAACTGGATTATCGCCTGATCAAAGAACTTTGGGCCTTTACCGGCAACCGCATCGCCGTGCGTTATGCCTACGAATGGCACGACGACTCGGGCAACTGGTTCCGCTCCTACGGCAACGAAAACTGGGAGTTCGACGAGAACGGTTTGATGGCCAATCGGTTTGCCAGCATCAACGACATGCCGATCAAGGAAAGCGACCGCAAGTTCCACTGGCCACTGGGCCGTCGGCCGGATGATCATCCAGGCTTGTCCGACCTGGGCCTGTAATTCCTGAGAACAGTGGACCCTGTAGGAGCTGCCGAAGGCTGCGATCTTTTGATCTTGCCCTTAAAAAGCAGAATCAAAAGATCGCAGCCTTCGGCAGCTCCTACAGGGACCGAGGAAATCAGGCTATTGCAGCGGTGTGCTTGACCTGCGCCTTGGCTTCCAGCTCACGCACCAACGGCAACACCCGCTGACCGAAATATTCCACTTCTTCCTGGAAGTGCAGAAACCCCGCCAACACCAAATCCACGCCCACCGCTTTCAGCGCAACGATTCGCTCGGCAATCTGCTGCGGCGTACCGATTAGATTGGTCTTGAAACCGTCGTTGTACTGCACCAGATCCTCGAACGTCGACTTGGCCCAGTTGCCCTCACCCTCAGGTGACGCCCTGCCCGCCTGCTTCGCCGCATCGCCAAACGCATTCACCGCTTCCGGGTCCGCCTGATCGATGATTTGTGCCAGCACGGCTCGCGCTTCTTCTTCGGTGTCGCGGGCAATGACAAACGCGTTCACGCCGACCTTCACCGAATGATTGTTGGCCGCCGCCTTGGTGCGAATGTCATCGACCTGGGCCTTGATGCCTTCCGGGGTGTTGCCGTTGGTGAAGTACCAGTCTGAAACCCGCGCCGCCATGTCCCGAGCCGCGCGAGAACTGCCACCCTGGAAGATTTCCGGCTGACCCAGTGGTTTCGGTTTGAGGCTGTAGTTGTCGAAGCGATAGAAGTCGCCGCGAAAGCTAAAGTTGTCCTGGCTCCAGATGCCCTTCAGCGAGCGGATGAATTCTTCGGAGCGGCGATAACGCTCGTCATGTTCCAGCCAGTGTTCGCCAATCGCCTGGAATTCACCCTTGAACCAGCCACTGACAATGTTCACCGCCACCCGGCCGTTAGTCAGCTGGTCGATGGTTGCCAATTGCTTGGCCGCCAGCGCCGGCTGCCAAGGGCCGGGCAGGATGGCGGCGATCACTTTCAGTCGGGTGGTGGCGGCCAGCAGGGCATGGCTGAAGGCGACGGATTCGTGCTGGTACTCGGCGCCGTAACCGGCGGTGAAGCGGATCTGCGTCAGGGCGTATTCAAACCCCGCCTCTTCGGCCAGTTGCGCCAGTTTGCGGTTGTAGTCGATGCCCCAGTGGGTGCGTTGCTCGATCTTGCTGACCACCAGCCCGCCGCTGACGTTCGGCACCCAGTAGGCAAATTTGACGGCTTGCTGACGCATTGGCATGTCCTCGGGACGTTAGGGAAGTCCTGGGGTGAGAGCAGCAACCGTGCCAGCGCTTGAATCGCGACGGGTGACACTACGGCCCTGAGCCGAGCGAGAACCTTGTGGGAGCGGGTTTGCTCGCGAAAGCGGTATGTCAGCTAACGAAGATGTTGAATGGCCCACCGCTTTCGCGAGCAAGCCCGCTCCCACAGGAATCCGGGTGTGTCTGGGGCAATTTGCTGATGCACTGTTGGCGCAGCAACATCTGCAGCCGGGGAAAACCCGTACAAGCCCGTAATGACAGGCCTTTGAATTCGGCATGGACCGTGCAATCCCCAGTGACATCCACTGCCGACCCAAGGAGCCGTCCCATGACCGAACACCAGGTAATCAATCCGCTGTCCATTGGCACCGACTATGAAGCGCTGGCCGCAAGGTTCCGGCCGATTTTCCAACGCATCGCCGCCGGTGCCGTTGAGCGCGAACAGTCCCGCAACCTTCCGTACGAACCGATTCAGTGGCTCAAGGACGCCGGGTTTGGCGCGGTGCGGGTGCCGATTGAATACGGCGGTGGCGGCGCCTCCCTGCCACAACTGTTTGAGCTGCTGATCGAATTGGCCGAAGCCGATTCCAACGTGCCTCAGGCCTTGCGCGGGCACTTCGCCTTTGCCGAGGATCGCTTGAACTCGGCGCCCGGGCCGGCGCGGGATCTGTGGTTCAAGCGCTTCGTAGACGGTGACATCGCCGGCAATGCCTGGACCGAAATCGGCAGCGTGGCGATTGGCGATGTCATCACTAAAGTCTCGCCTCACGGCGACCAATGGAGGCTCAACGGCGAGAAGTTCTACAGCACCGGCAGCCTGTTTTCCGACTGGATCGACGTGTACGCGCAACGCAGCGACACCGGCGGCGACGTGATTGCCGCGGTCCGAACCCGCCAGCCGGGCATCGTGCAGAGCGACGACTGGGACGGTTTCGGCCAGCGCACTACCGGCAGTGGTACTTCACGGTTTATCGATGCCGACGTGGAGGCCGAGAACATCATCGACTTCGCCACCCGCTTCAAATACCAGACCGCGTTTTATCAGTTGGTGCTGCTGGCGACCCTGGCCGGGATCGGTCGTGCGGCGTTGCGCGATGTGGCTCATCAGGTGCGTGAACGCAAACGCATCTACAGCCATGGCAATGCGCAGCACGTCAGCCAGGATTCGCAGGTGCAGCAAGTGGTCGGTGAAATCGCGGCACTGGTGTATGCGGCCGAAGCCAGCGCCGTGAAGGCTGCGCAACCGGCGCAGCGGGCTTATCTGGCGCGATTCTCGGGTGATGAAGCCTTGGAACAAGAAGCGAATGTCGCGGCGGAAATCGAATCGGCCAAGGCTCAGGTGGTGGTGTCGGAGCTGATCCAGCGAGCGACCACAGAGCTGTTCAATGCACTGGGGGCTTCGGATACGCGGGTGGGTAAATCGCTGGACCGGCACTGGCGCAATGCGCGGACGGTGTCGTCGCACAATCCGGTGATCTACAAGGCACGAATTGTCGGGGACTGGGCGATCAACGGGACCGAGCCACCGTTTGTGTGGCAGATCGGCAATGGTCCACAGCCAAAGTGATGTGTTGTTTGGGCTGACGCCATCGCGAGCAGGCTCGCTCCCACATTGATCTGTGCACGCCGCAAATCCCCTGTGGGAGCGAGCCTGCTCGCGAAGAGGCCAGACAGGTCGCCGCTAGAGTTGGATATAGGTAAGATATCGGCCCTTCCCCGCAGCCCCGTTCTGCACCCCGCCGAATAAGCCGATTCCATGCCTTTCGAACTCAGTGTTGACCTCACCACCCTGGCCATTCTGGCCCTCGTCGCTTTCATTGCCGGTTTCATCGACGCCATTGCCGGCGGCGGCGGTCTGTTGACCACCCCGGCGCTGCTGACCGCTGGCCTGCCGCCGCATCTGGTGTTGGGCACCAACAAACTCAGTTCGACGTTTGGCTCGGCCACCGCCAGTTTCACCTTCTACCGACGCAAGCTGTTCCATCCCAAGCAATGGATGCACGCCATTGTCGGCACGCTGGTGGGCGCGTTGACCGGTGCTGTGGTCGCTCACTACCTGCCGGCCGAATGGCTGAACAAGATGCTCCCGGTGATCGTTTTCGGCTGCGGCGTCTATCTGTTGTTTGGCGGCACGCCGAAAGCACCGCTGGACAGCGACGCACCGATCAAGAAAAAGTGGCAATCGACCCAAGGCTTCGGCCTGGGTTTTTACGACGGCGTGGCCGGTCCCGGCACGGGTGCGTTCTGGACCGTCAGCACGATGCTGATGTACCCCATCGACCTGGTGAAGGCCAGCGGTGTGGCGCGCAGCATGAACTTCGTCAGCAACATTGCGGCGTTGTCGGTGTTCGTGTTTTCCGGGCAGGTGGACTGGATCATCGGCCTGAGCATGGGCCTGTCGGTGATGGTCGGGGCGTTTTTCGGGGCTCGCACCGCCATCAGCGGCGGTGCGAAGTTCATTCGCCCGGTGTTCATCACCGTGGTACTGGGCTTGACCGTGCGGTTAGCCTGGCAACACTGGTTCAGCGTGGCCTAAGCGCCGCGCTACATAGACGTCGATCAGGTAACGGGCAATCGATTTTGACGCCGGCAACGGCGGCAGCTCATGAACGTTGAACCACTGGGCGTCTTCGATCTCGTCTTCCTGGCACACAATCTCGCCACCGGCGTATTCGGCATGGAAACCCAGCATCATCGAATGCGGGAACGGCCAGCACTGGCTGCCCATGTACTGGATGTTCTTGACCTCGATCTGCACTTCTTCACGGACCTCGCGAATCAGGCAGTCTTCGGCGGACTCGCCCGGTTCGGCAAACCCTGCCAACGTGCTGTAGACCCCGGTGACAAAGCGCGGCGAACGCGCCAGCAGGACTTCATCGCCCCGGGTTACCAGTACGATCATGCTCGGCGAAATGCGCGGGTAGCTGCGTAAATCACACGGCTCGCAATACATCGCCCGTTCCCGGGTCACCTGGGTCATCGCCTGCCCGCAGTTACCGCAAAAGCGGTGTTCGCGGGCCCAGGTGCCGATTTGCGCGGCATAACCGAGCACCTTGTAAACCGTATGGTCGCCTTCGAGCATGAAAGCCCGTAGCCCCTTCCAGTTGCAGCCCGGCACGTCGCTGTGACTGCGCAGCTCCAGCAAATAGACCGGTTCGCCGTCCAGGTGACCGATGCCATGTTCGGCAAGGATCGACAGGTCCTGACGCTTGAGCCATTCACGCGGGAACAGCGCGCCATTGTCATCGAACAAAAAGCCTTCGGGGCTGCGCGCTACCGCCCAGCCGCCGGGTTGGTCGGTGTCCAGTACTGCAGTGGTCCAGCGTGAAGTCATTTTTAATCAGTCCAGAAATTCGGGTTTCTGTTTGCTCATATGGGCGGCCATGGCCACGCGCAGATCGGTGGATTGCAGCATGGCGGCGTTCCAGGTGGCGACGTATTCGAGGCCGTCATCGATGCGATGGTCGCGCATGTAGCTGATCATCTCTTTGGTGCCGGTGATCGCAATCGGTGACTTGCTGGCGATCTCGCGGGCTATGCCCATGACACCGTCGAGCAGGCTGGCGGTGTCGCTGTAAACGCGATTGACCAGGCCCATGTCACGCGCTTCTTCGGCACCAAACGTGCGACCAGTGTAAGCCAGTTCACGCAGCATGCCGTCACCGATGATCCGCGGCAAGCGTTGCAAAGTGCCAACGTCGGCCGCCATGCCGATGTCGATTTCCTTGATCGAGAATTGCGCATCTTCGGCGGCGTAACGCATGTCGCAAGCCGAAATCAAATCAATGGCGCCCCCCAGACAATAACCCTGAACCGCAGCCAGTACCGGCTTGCGGCAATTGTCGACGGCATTGAATGACGCTTGCAGGGCGAGGATCTTGCGGCGCAGCAGGCGCGCGTTGCGCCCCACGTCCTTGCCCAGTTCATTGGCCACGCCGGCCAGCATCATCAGGTCGATGCCAGAAGAAAAGTGCTTACCCGCACCACTGAGCACCACCACCCGGACTTCGTCGGTGTCGTCGACCCACTGGAAAATCTCGATGATCTCGCTCCAGAACGCGGCATTCATCGAATTGATCTTTTCCGGCCGGTGGATCTGCACATGGGCGATTTTATCGGCCAGTTCGACGGTGAACGCAGTGTACTGAGACATGGCAGTGATCCTTTACCGGCAAAAAATGAGGCCCGAACTATACCAAGGCATCAGGGCCGGCCGTAAGGCAGCGGTTAAGCCAAAGACGGGACTTGCCAGCCGCGCACCATAACAGTGCGCGAGCATTGCCCCGCTTCGCACATTCATGTGACATCTCGAATATTTTTTGAGGCAAAAAGGTAAAAAAACATGCCCTTCGTCGGTGCGTTCCTCCCTCCAAGCGGTACGTCCGTACCTCTTTAAACCGATTGTCGAACAATTTTGCCATCTGGCCTCCCCCGCTCTAAGTTCTGGCCTAGACTCAGTTCCGCGGGTCGAAACCGGCCGGTCACAAAGCGGAAAGAAAGTCGAAACTTTTGCCGGTCGTGACGGGTCAGGTTAAAGGGAGGTGCGTTGCGACTGGTGCAATCCTTGCAACGATCTCTACAGCCATTCTGCTTCATCGTATTGGAAGCCCTTGCTCACCGATGCGTAGCGCGTTTGCGCCCGGCCACAGGAATTGGCCACGAAACACCGTTTGTGCCAGACCTAAGAATTAGATCAACAACACGGGAGATTCATATGATCAGTGCGGCTTTAGATATTCAGGGAGAACGTGCTCATCAGCAGGTCGGCGAAACGAGCGCCGTGAGCGCCCCCAGTCACCAATCGATCAGCGTCCCCGGCACCAAGACGCTGGCACCGGTGGCCAGTCAGAATCCCAACAAGAAGAAAGTGCTGTTCGTCACCTCGGAGATCGCCGATCTGGTGAAAACCGGTGGTCTGGGCGACGTTTCCGCAGCGCTGCCGCGAGCCATGGCTCACTTGCACGATGTACGAGTGTTGATCCCCGGTTACCCGCAAGTGCTGCACAGCGAAAACCCGATTCATATCATTGGTGAACTCGGTGGTCACGCCGCCTTGCCTCCCTGCAAGATCGGGCGCATGGACATGCCCGACGGTCTGGTCATTTATGTGTTGATCTGCCCCGAGCTCTACGAGCGCGAGGGTTCGCCTTACGGCGCCAACAACGGCCGCGACTGGCCGGACAATCACATCCGTTTCGCCCGCCTGGGCCTGGCAGCCGCCGACATCGCCGCCAATCTTGCACAAATTCACTGGTGCCCGGACCTGGTGCACGCCCATGACTGGCCTGCCGGTCTGGCGCCCGCTTACATGCACTGGCGTGGACAACGTACCCCGACGCTGTTCACCATTCATAACCTCGCCTACCAGGGCGTAACCAGTCTTGGCTCGTGCCCGGAACTGGGTATTCCCCTGCATGCCTTGCAACAGGAAGGCATGGAGTTCTACGGCAAGATGTCGTTCCTCAAGGCCGGCATGGCTTATTCGAGCCACATCACCACCGTCAGCGCCACCTATGCCCAGGAAATCACCACCCCGGCCTTCGGCTGCGGTCTCGACGGTTTTCTTTCCGCCAAGACCCAGCAAGGTCTGCTCAGTGGTATTCCCAACGGCATCGATGAAAGCTGGGACGCCGCCACCGACCCGCACCTGTTCTGCCCCTTCAAAATTGGCGATTGGGAAGGCAAAGCGGTCAACGCCGCCCACGTGCGTGACCTGTTCGGCCTGGAAGATTCCGACGGTCCGCTGTTCGCCGTGGTTTCGCGACTGGTCTATCAGAAAGGCCTGGACCTGACCGAAGCCGTCTCCGAGTACATCGTCAAGTCTGGCGGGCAGATCGCGATCATCGGTCGTGGCGAGCCGGAAGAAGAACAAGCCATGCGTGAACTGGCCCTGCGCTTTCCAGGCCAGATCGGCGTGCGCATCGGTTTCAACGAGACCGACGCCCGTCGCATGTTCGCCGGCAGTGACTTCCTGCTGATGCCTTCGCGTTACGAGCCTTGCGGGCTGAGCCAGATGTACGCTCAGCGCTTCGGTTCGTTGCCGGTGGCACGCAACACCGGGGGTTTGGCCGACACCATTGAAAACGGCGTGACCGGTTTTCTGTTCGACGAATCCACGGCCGAAAGTTACGAGGAAGCCCTGAGCCGGGCCTTCAAGGTTTTTGCCTTCCCCGACCTGCTCAATGCCATGCGCTGCCGGGCCATGGCCGCGCCTTTCAACTGGTGCAAGGCGGTCGAACCGTACGCCGAACTCTACGAAAAACTGGTGACCAAGGCGCTGGGTAAATCGGGCAAACATTAAGAGGTTTTCAAAGATGCCGTTACGGACCCTTGAGACCTGGCCCCACGGCGCAGTCATGCTGGACGCAGAGCACACGCGTTTTGCCTTGTGGGCGCCAGATGCGTTTTACGTCAGTGTCGAACTGGAAGATGGACAGTCCTTGCCACTCCTGCCCCAGGCAGATGGCTGGTTCGTGATCAACACCCGCTGCCCCGCCGGCACGCGTTACCGCTACAACATCGACGGTGAGCTGGAGGTGCCCGACCCGGCCTCCCGCGCACAGGCCGGCGATATTGACCGCCACAGCGTGGTGGTCGATCCGCTTGCGTATCAATGGCAACACAGCGCCTGGCTCGGGCGGCCGTGGAATGAGGCGGTGATCTACGAATTGCACGTCGGTGCGCTCGGCGGCTTCAGCGAAGTCGAGCAGCACCTGGTGCGCCTCGTGGAGCTGGGCATCAGCGCGATCGAATTGATGCCGCTGGCGCAATTCCCCGGTGATCGCAATTGGGGTTACGACGGGGTTCTGCCCTACGCGCCCCAAGCCTCCTACGGCACTCCCGAACAACTCAAACACCTGATCGACACCGCCCACGGCCATGGCCTGGCGGTGATTCTCGACGTGGTCTACAACCACTTCGGCCCGGACGGCAATTACCTGCATCGCTACGCCAAGGGCTTCTTCCGCGAAGACAAGCACACCCCCTGGGGTGCGGCCATCGACTTCCGGCGGCGCGAGGTGCGGGACTTCTTCATCGACAATGCGTTGATGTGGTTGCTGGAGTACCGCTTCGATGGTTTGCGCCTGGACGCGGTACACGCCATCGAAGATCCAGACTTTCTTCAGGAACTGGCGCAAAAGGTTCGCCAGCAAACCGATCCGGGCAGGCATGTGTGGCTGACCGTTGAGAACGAACACAACCAGGCCAGTCTGCTGGAAGAAGGCTTCGACGCGCAGTGGAACGACGACGGCCACAATGCCTTGCACGTGCTGCTGACCGGCGAAACCGACGCCTATTACGCCGACTACGCGCAAAACCCGACTGAACAACTGGCTCGCTGCCTGAGCCAGGGTTTTGTGTTTCAGGGCCACGTGACCCGCCACGGTACAACCCGCGGTGAGCCCAGCGGTCACTTGCCGCCCAGTGCTTTCGTGCTGTTTCTGCAAAACCACGACCAGATCGGCAACCGCGCCTTGGGCGAACGATTGCATCAACTGGCCAACCCCGACGCGCTCAAGGCGGCCACCGCTTTACTGCTGTTGTCACCGATGATCCCGCTGATGTTCATGGGCGACGAGTTCGCCGCCGAGCAACCGTTCCTGTTCTTCACCAGCCATCACGGTGAACTCGCGGAGCTGGTGCGCGAGGGACGACGTAACGAGTTTGCCGCCTTCAGCGCGTTTGCTGATCCGCACAAACGCGAGCAGATTCCCGACCCGAACGCGCGCCAGACCTTCGAGGCTTCACGCCCCGAGCTGACATCAACCCGACAGTCCGCCATGCACGACCTGTATCGCCAACTGTTGCAGATCCGCCATCAGCAGATCATTCCCCGCCTGCCCGGTGCTCAAGCACTGGGCGCCGAGGTGCTGGCCACAGGCGCAGTAACGGCGCGCTGGCGACTGGGCGATGGCAGTCAGCTGCGCATTGACCTGAACCTCAGCGACACACCTGTGGTCCACTCCCCACAGACCGACGCTTCGTTGTTGTTGTTCGAATACCCGCCACAGTCAGCCGGTCTGTTGGATCAGGGCACACTTGCCCCGTATTGCGCGTTAGTCAGCCTCACGGCCGCAGCCCCTTTGCTACCCCCGGATGGAGAGCGCCAATGAGCGATGCGCAACTGGAAATACTGGCCAGCCGAGCTGGCCTGGCAGTCGACTGGATCGACGCCAACGGCCGCCCACAGAAAGTCGCTCCATCAGTGCTACGCAACGTCCTCACCGGACTCGGCCACCCGGCCGGCAGCGCTCAGGAAATCGACGCCAGCCTGCTGGAACTGCAACAGGTGCAACAGACCCGACACCTGCCGCCGCTGCTGACCGCAGACTTCGGTGTCGGCCTCAGCCTGGCGCATTACTTTGAGCCCGAAACACCGTGCGAAATCCACCTTGAAGATGGCTCGCGACTTCATTTGAAACTGGATGCCGAGGCGATTCTCCCCGGCCTGATCCCGGTCGGTTATCAACACGTCAGCATCGACGGACAGGAATTTACGCTGGCCGTTGCACCGGCTCGCTGCTACAGCGTCGGCGATGCCGTCGACAGCCCGATTCCGCGCGCCTGGGGCCTGAGCGTGCAGCTGTACTCGTTGCGTCGTCCGGGTGATGGCGGTTTCGGCGATACCCAGGCGCTGGAAGACCTTGCCCGAGTCGCCGGCGAACGCGGTGCCGAAGCGCTGGCGATCAGTCCGCTGCATGCAATGTTCGGCAGCGACACCCAGCGTTACAGCCCGTACTCGCCTTCCAGCCGTTTGTTTCTCAACAGCTTGTATGCCGCACCGGGCGCCATCCTGGGTGATCGAGCGTTGCGTACGGCGATTGATGCCACAGGCCTGGCGGCAGAACTCAAGCATCTTGAAGCCTCGCCGTTGATTGATTGGCCGGTAGCGGCCGAAGCCAAACATCGTCTGTTGCAGGCGTTGTACGAAGGCTTTGTGCAGGGCGAACACCCGTTGCATGCCGACTTCAGCAGCTTCCGCCACGCCGCTGGCGAAGCCCTGGAAAACCACTGCCGCTTTGAAGCCATTCAAGAAGCCCGCGCCGCCAAGGGTGAAAGTCTCGACTGGCGGCATTGGCCCGAGCAATGGCAAAACCCGCGCAGCGCGGCCCTCGCCGAATTCGCCGAAGAAAACGCCGGGCGCATCGGATTCTTTGCCTTCTGCCAATGGCTGATCACACGCTGCCTGGAACGCGCACAAACCGCCGCTCGCAGCGCCGGCATGAGCATTGGCCTGATCGCCGATCTGGCGGTGGGTGCCGATGGCGGTGGCAGTCAGGCCTGGAGTCGTCAGGACGAATTGCTCGCCTCGCTGACCGTGGGTGCACCACCGGACATTCTCAACCGCACCGGTCAGGGCTGGGGGATTTCCGCGTTCTCTCCCGAAGGTCTGGTGCGCAACGGCTTTCGTGCATTCATCGAAATGCTCCGCGCCAATTTTGCCCACGCCGGTGGCCTGCGCATCGATCACGTCATGGGCCTGCAACGGCTGTGGGTGATCCCCAATGACGCGTCACCCGCCGACGGCGCCTACCTCTATTACCCGGTGGACGACCTGCTGCGTTTGCTGACCCTCGAGTCCCATCGTCATCAAGCCATCGTCCTCGGTGAAGACCTCGGCACCGTAGCGGATGGTCTGCGAGAAAAGCTCATCGCCCGCTCGATCCTCGGCATGCGCGTGCTGCTGTTCGAACAGGACAACGCCCACTTCAAACCGATTCTCGACTGGCCGGACAACGCTCTCGCCACCACGAGCACCCATGACCTGCCGACGCTCAATGGGTGGTGGCATGGCCGCGATATCGACTGGAACGCCCGTCTGGGTCTGGTCGACGCCCCGGGTGAAATCGAATGGCGCCACCACCGTGAACGCGAGCGTGAAGGCCTGCGTCGGGTGTTGAGCGAGGACCCGCAGAACTTTCGCGAAGAGTCCCACGAAACCGATCAGGTGCTCGACGCCGCGATACGTTTCCTCGGTCATACCCGTGCGCCGCTGGTGTTGCTGCCGCTGGAAGATGCCCTGGGCATCGAGCAGCAAGCCAACTTGCCCGGCACCACCGACACACACCCCAACTGGTCCCGACGCCTGCCGGGCGACAGTGAAACCTTGCTCGATGACCCGGACGCCGCCCGGCGCCTGGAACTGCTCGCCTGTGCGCGGCTTCAGGCGGCCGAGCGTGACCAATGAAGCAAACGCTTATCCAACCGCTACGGGCCACCCTGCGGCTGCAGTTCCATAAAGACTTCACGCTGGACGACGCGGTGCCGCTGGTGCCGTACTTCGCCAGCCTCGGCATCAGCCATGTGTATGCGTCACCGCTACTGAGTGCTCGCGCCGGTTCCATGCATGGCTACGACGTGGTGGACCCGACCACGGTCAACCCGGAGCTGGGCGGCGAAGCGGCGCTGCGGCGTTTGGTCAGCGCATTGCGCAAGCTGAACATGGGACTGATCCTCGACGTCGTCTCCAACCACATGGCCGTCGGCGGTGACGATAATCCCTGGTGGCAGGATTTGCTGGAATGGGGACGCCTGAGTCCTTACGGCGAGTTCTTCGATATCCAGTGGCATTCGCCCGACCCGTTGATGGAAGGCCAGTTGCTGTTGCCCTTCCTCGGCAGCGACTACGGCATCGCCTTGCAGGACGGCACCCTGCCCCTGCGCTTCGATGCGCACAAGGGCGCGTTTTATGTCGAGCACTATGAGCATCACTTCCCGATCTGCCCGACCCATTACGGCGAACTGCTCAGAACCGATGACCCGCTGAGCGCCGAATCGCTCAAGTCGCTGGCAGACCGTTTCAGCACCTTGAGCTACCAGACCGACGCCCACAGTCTGGCGATGCCGCTTAAAACAGAGTTGCGTGAACTGGCCAGCGATCCGGCAATTCTGCAGGCCATCCAGCAAAACCTCAGCGCTTACGACTCGCTCACCACCGAAGGTTTCCAGCGCCTGCACCAGTTGCTTGAACAGCAAAGCTATCGCCTGGCCAGTTGGCGCACGGCGGCAGATGACATCAACTGGCGGCGTTTTTTCGATATCAACGAACTGGGCGGCCTGCGGGTCGAACGCCCGGCCGTGTTCGAAGCCACCCACGCGAAAATCTTCGAGCTGGTTGCCGAAGGCCTGGTTGACGGTCTGCGCATCGACCACATCGACGGCCTCGCCGACCCTCGGGGTTACTGCCGCAAACTGCGGCGGCGTGTTGACAGCCTGTCGCCGGATCGGCACCTGCCGATCTACGTCGAGAAGATCCTCGGCGAAGGTGAAACCCTGCACCGTGACTGGTCGGTGGATGGCACCACCGGTTACGAGTTCATGAATCAGTTGTCGCTGCTGCAACACGCACCCGAAGGCGCCGACACTTTGGCCGAACTGTGGAATCGTTACAGCGAACGGCCCGTCGATTTCAATCAGGAAGCGCAACTGGCCCGCCAGCAGATCCTCAACGGCTCCCTCGCCGGAGACTTCGAAAGCGTCGCCCAGGCCCTGTTGCAAGTGGCACGGGACGACCTGATGACCCGCGACCTGACCCTGGGCGCGATTCGTCGGGCGTTGCAGGAACTGATCGTGCATTTCCCGGTGTACCGCACCTACATCAGCCCCCGTGGGCGGTCGGCTGAAGACGATGTGTTTTTCCAGCAAGCCATGGACGGTGCCAGGCAAACCCTCGGCGAGGCCGACTGGCCAGTGCTCGATTGCCTGGCCCGCTGGCTCGGTGGTGAATCATGGCGCAAACGCCCGTTGGGCCGGCCGCGCAAGATGCTCAAGCATGCCTGTGTGCGTTTTCAGCAACTGACTTCCCCGGCGGCGGCGAAGGCCGTGGAAGACACCGCGTTCTATCGCTCGGCGACATTGTTGTCGCGCAATGACGTGGGCTTCAGCACCGAACAGTTCAGCGCGCCGGTGGCCGATTTCCATGCGGCTTGCGTCAACCGTCTCGACGAGTTCCCCGATAATTTGCTGGCCACCGCGACCCACGACCACAAACGCGGCGAAGACACCCGCGCGCGCCTGGCGGTGCTGAGCGAGCGCAGTGCCTGGTACGCCGAGCAAGTCCCGCTCTGGCGGACCCTAGCCCGCCCCCTGCGCGACGACGACCAGATGCCGACTGCGGGCGATGAGTTGATCCTCTATCAAGCGATCCTCGGCAGCTGGCCGCTGGATTTGCGCAGTGACGATCAAGCAGCGCTGGAGAACTACACTCAACGGGTGTGGCAGTGGCAACAGAAAGCCTTGCGCGAAGCCAAGTTGCAAAGCAGCTGGAGCGCGCCGAACGAGGCTTACGAACAAGCGGTTCAGCAATTCCTGCAACGTCTGCTTCTGAGCCCCGAAGGTGAACTGCTACGCGTTGCCCTCAGCAAAGCAGCCAAGAGCATCGCCGTCCCCGGCGCACTCAATGGGTTGGCGCAAACCTTACTGCGCATGACCGTGCCGGGGGTGCCAGATCTTTATCAGGGCAACGAGTACTGGGACTTCTCGCTGGTCGATCCGGACAACCGCCGGCCGGTGGATTACGCCAGCCGTCAGCAATCGATGCAGACGCCATCGGCACTGCCCGAGCTGTTGGCTGACTGGCGGGACGGGCGCATTAAACAAGCGCTGATCGCTCAGGTGTTGAACCTGCGGCTCGAGCACACCGAGCTGTTTCGGCGAGGGACGTATCAAGCCCTTGAAGTCGTCGGCAGCCAGGCTCACCGGGTGCTCGCATTTGCTCGCTCGCTGGAAGGAAAACACGCCATCGTGATCGTGCCGATACGCTGCGCCGAACTGCTGAAAAACAGTGCCGAACCCCGGATTGACGCGCCGCTGTGGGGCGATACACGGGTCAAATTACCGTTCACCGTCCCTGATGAAAATTTGAAGGGACTTTTTTCAAGCACAGCAGTCACACCCCAAAGGGAGCTGAACATCAGCGCCGCGCTAGGGGATTTCCCAATCAATGTTTTTATCCAAACTACCCCTTGAGTTCAGTTCAGGAGCATTGCGATGAGCACTAACGATAAACGCATCCGCGAATTCGCCTATCAGATCTGGGAATCGGAAGGAAAACCCGAGGGCCAGGACGCTCGCCACTGGGAGATGGCCCGCAAACTGGCTGAAGCCGAAGCCTTGGCACCGAGCAAATCGGCAAAAGCGGCTGGCAGCAAAACCGCCGGCACCAAGGCCCCTGCCAGCAAACCCAATGGCAAGGCGGCGGAGCCAAAAACCAAAGCCAAGCCCGCCGCTGCCTCCAAGGTCATCCCGCCGGGCGAAAAAGCCAACGAGAAAAAGCCTCGAGCAGCGCGTAAACCGCCCGCTGTCTGACGCCTCTCACTTTTGTCCTGATTGACCTCGTGGCGAGCCTTCTCGCCACCGAGGGCTCGCTCGCCCTCAAAAAAAACCAGAGCCAAGAACTATCCCCCCCTTTGCAGGAGCACCAATGACCAGTCCAAAAAAAGCCGCGCCAGAACCTCTCGTCGAGGCCTCGCGAATCCGTGAAGGCTTGCCCTTCCCGCTGGGCGCGAACTGGGATGGCCTAGGGGTCAACTTCGCCTTGTTTTCCGCCAATGCCACCAAGGTCGAGCTGTGCATCTTCGATGATGCCGGCGAGGTCGAACTGGAACGCATCGAGCTGCCGGAATACACCGACGAGATCTACCACGGCTACCTGCCCGACGCGCATCCGGGGATGATCTACGGCTACCGTGTCTATGGCCCGTACGACCCGGCCAACGGTCATCGCTTCAACCACAACAAGTTACTGATCGACCCCTACGCCAAACAACTGGTCGGCCAATTGAAATGGTCCGAAGCGCTGTTCGGCTACACCATCGGCCACCCCGACGCCGACCTCAGTTTCGATGAGCGCGACAGCGCCCCGTTCGTGCCCAAGTGCAAGGTGATCGACCCCGCCCACACCTGGGGTCACGACCATCGGGTCAGCGTGCCGTGGGACAAGACCATCATTTATGAGACTCACGTGCGCGGTATCAGCATGCGTCACCCCTCCGTCCCCGAGAATGTGCGCGGCACCTTCGCCGGGTTGATGGTCGATGACGTGCTGGAACACATCCGCAAGCTCGGCGTGTCGACCGTGGAATTGCTGCCGATTCATGCCTTCGTCAACGACCAGCATCTGTTGCACAAAGGCATGACCAATTACTGGGGCTACAACAGCATCGCGTTCTTCGCCCCCGACCCGCGTTACCTGGCCAGCGGCAAGATCGCCGAGTTCAAGGAGATGGTCGCGCACCTGCACGAAGCCAATCTTGAAGTGATCCTCGACGTGGTCTACAACCACACCGCCGAGGGCAACGAACAAGGCCCGACCCTGTCGATGCGCGGCATCGACAACGCCTCCTACTACCGCTTGATGCCCGAAGACAAGCGTTTCTACATCAACGATTCCGGCACCGGCAACACCCTGGACCTGAGTCACCCGTGCGTGCTGCAAATGGTCACCGACTCCCTGCGCTACTGGGCTTCGGAAATGCACGTCGACGGTTTCCGCTTCGACCTGGCAACCATTCTCGGGCGCTACCACGATGGCTTCGACGAACGTCACAGCTTTCTTGTGGCCTGCCGTCAGGACCCGGTATTGCGCCAGGTGAAGATGATTGCAGAAGCCTGGGATTGCGGCCCTGGTGGCTATCAGGTCGGTAACTTTCCGCCAGGCTGGGTCGAGTGGAATGACAAATTCCGCGACACCGTGCGTGCGTTCTGGAAAGGTGACGATGGCCAACTGGCGGACTTCGCCAGTCGCATGACCGCCTCCGGCGAGATGTTCAATCAGCGTGGCCGGCGGCCGTACGCTTCGGTGAACTTCGTCACCGCCCACGACGGTTTCACCCTGAACGACCTGGTGTCGTACAACGACAAACACAACGAAGCCAACGACGAGAACAATCAGGACGGCAGCAACAACAACCTGTCCTGGAACCATGGCGTCGAAGGCCCGACCGACGATCCCGAGATCAATGAGCTGCGTCAGCGCCAGATGCGCAATTTCTTTGCCACGCTGCTGCTGTCCCAAGGCACGCCGATGCTGGTGGCCGGCGACGAATTCGCCCGCACCCAGGAAGGCAACAACAACGCCTATTGCCAGGACAGCGAGATCGGTTGGGTCAATTGGGACCTGAGCGAAGACGGCAAGGCCCTGCTCAAGTTTGTTAAACGGCTGATCAAGTTGCGCCTGGCCTACCCGATCCTGCGTCGCGGCCGGTTCCTGGTGGGCAATTACAACGAGGACATCGGCGTCAAGGACGTCACCTGGCTCGCGCCGGATGGCAGCGAAATGTCCATCGAACAATGGGAGGAAGGCCATGGCCGCTGCCTCGGCATGCTGATGGATGGCCGCGCCCAGGAAACCGGTATCCGCCGCAAAGGCGCCGACGCCACCTTGCTGTTGGTGGTCAACGCGCATCACGACATCGTCAATTTCCTGCTTCCGGAAGTGCCCGACGGCGGTTTTTGGACCTGCATGATCGACACCAATCAACCGTCGATCCGGGGCCAGGAACGCTTCGAGTTCGGTCGCGAATATTCGGTCACTGGCCGTTCGCTGCTGCTGTTTGAGTTGCAGCGTGAGGAAGAAGAGTGAAATGGACCTTCAGGGATTTCTCCAGCATCAGCCCGCGGATTTCGCCGACACTCAAGCGTTAGGGCGGTGCCTGCGAGCGTTGGTGGAGGCGGGGCTGGATCAGCTTCCGCTGCCCGGCGGTGGCCAGACACTGGAGCGGTTTCAGCGTCTGGCCGAGGTCGGCGCTCATAATCTGGGGTTGTGCAAGTTGTACGAGGGCCATACCGATGCCCTGGCGATCATCCAGCAACTGGGTGGCTCGCCTACGCCTGGCAGCACGTGGGGCATGTGGGCTGCCGAACCACCACAAGCGCGGGTGCGCGTCCGTCCGCAGGGGCATATGGTCGCACTGAACGGGCGCAAGGCCTGGTGCTCGGGCGCAACGGTGTTGAGTCATGCGTTGCTCACGGCATGGGATCATCACGACCGGCAGCAATTGGTTGCGGTGGCGCTGGATCAACCCGGCGTGACCGTTACGGATCAGGGCTGGCAAGCCGTCGGAATGGGTGCCACTGGCAGCGTCGAGGTGCTGTTCGAAGGCGCCGAAGCACAAGCCATTGGCAACCCCGGCGATTACCTGCAACGTCCCGGCTTCTGGCAAGGCGGAATCGGCATTGCCGCTTGCTGGTACGGCGCGGCACAGAGCATCGCCGAACGCCTGCGCAGCCATTGCGCTCAACGTGAAGAACCCCACGCCCTCGCCCACCTGGGCGCGGTCGACAGTGCACTGCATGCGGCCGCCGAGGTATTGCGGGTCAGCGCATTGATGATCGACGCCGCTCCGCTGGACGACACCGAACTGCTGGCCCGGCGCGCCCGGGCGGTGGTGGAACACGCCGCCGAACAGGTCATGCTGCACGTCGGCCACGCACTCGGTGCCGGCCCCTATTGCAAAGATCGGCAGTTCGCCCGACTGATCGCCGACCTGCCGGTATTCCTGCGCCAAAGCCACGCCGAACGGGATCTCGCCGCGCTTGGGCAACAGGTTCTGACGGAGACATGGATGTTATGAAAACCAACCCGATTGTCGGCCAGGGAACACCTCTGCATTTATGGCAAACCTCAAGCCATCTGGCGCAGTTGCCGGTGACCGACATCCTGACGCTGGTGCCGGAAGGCTCGCGCGCCGTGATCATCGCCCCCCATCCGGATGACGAAGTGCTGGGTTGCGGCGGCTTCCTGCAATTGCTCGCCGCAGCTGGCCGGCCGCTGCAACTGATCTCAGTCACTGATGGCAGTGCCAGCCATCCCGGTTCCGAGCGCTGGCCGGTGGAACGCCTGAGCGTGGTCCGCCCGCAGGAATCGGCCCAGGCCTTGCGCCGTCTCGGCCTGCCGTTGCACAGCCTGAAATGGCTGCGCGGTGGCTTCGCCGACAGTCAGGTGGCGGCACGGGAAGCCGAGTTGTGCGAGTTCATCGAACGTCATCTGCGGCCCAACGATGTGGTGTTTACCACGTGGCGTGAAGACGGCCATTGCGATCACGAAGCTGTGGGTCGCGCCAGTGCCGAAGCGGCGAAACGGGTCGGTGCTGCGCTGCATGAGCTGCCCGTCTGGACCTGGCACTGGGCAACCCCCGAAGACAGTTTCGTGCCTTGGCACCGGGCGCGAAAGATTCTGTTGGCCCCGGCGCTGGTGGCGCGTAAACGTCACGCCATTCATGCCTTCGCCAGCCAGCTGGAGGGCGACCCGAAAACCGGCTTGCCACCGGTGCTGGCACCGTATGTGCTGGACCGGTTACTGCAACCGTTTGAAGTGGTGTTTGTATGAGCGTCGAGGATCGCTATTTCGACGGTTTGTTCGCCGGCAACGACGATCCCTGGGCGTTCCGTCAGCGCTGGTACGAACAGCGCAAACGCGCCATAACGCTGGCCGCGCTGCCCCGACCGCACTACCGCGCGATCTTCGAACCCGGTTGCGCCAACGGGGAACTGAGCGCTGATCTGGCCACGCGCTGCGATCGCCTGTTGTGTTGCGATACGGCAGCCGCCGCCGTGGCGCTGGCCCGGACTCGCCTGAGCCTGTTCGATCACGCCGAAGTCCGCCAAAGCCGCCTGCCGGGCGATTGGCCCAACGAGCAGTTTGACCTGATCGTGCTCAGCGAAGTCGGCTATTACCTGGATGCCGAAGACCTCAAGTGCCTGATCGAACACGCCGCCCGGTCACTGACTGCCGACGGCCAGCTCCTGGCTTGCCACTGGCGCCCACCGATCGATGGCTGCCCGCTCAATGCCCGACAGGTCCATGACCTGCTTCACGAACAGTTGCACTTGCCGCGCCTGGTCCTGCATCAGGAGGCCGATTTCCTGTTGGAACTCTGGAGCCGTGAACCGCGCTCCGTAGCCGCGCTGGAGGGCTTGCGATGATTGGCATTTTGATCCCGGCGCATAACGAAGAAGAGTTGATCGAGCAGTGTATACGGGCCGCCCTGCGCGCCGCGTGCCATGAACGGCTGGGGGGTGAAACGGTCCTGGTGCTAGTGGTGCTCGACAGTTGCACTGACCGATCCTCAGAGATTGTCGACAGTTACCCAGTGCACAGCCTGGCGATCGAGGCGCGTAATGTCGGCCAGGCGCGCGCCGCCGGTGCACGGTTTCTACTGGATCAGGGGGTGCGCTGGATTTCCTGCTCCGACGCCGACAGCCGGGTCGCCAAGGACTGGCTGGTGGCGCAACTGGACCTCGGTGCCGACGCAGTGTGCGGCACGGTGACGGTCGATCAGTGGACCGCGGCCTTCGATGAGTCAGCACAGATTCGCTATCACCAGCGTTATCAGGCCCGCGACGGACACCGGCATATCCATGGTGCCAACCTGGGCATCAGTGCCGATGCTTACCGGCGTGCCGGTGGTTTCGCACCGCTGGCCAGCGACGAAGATGTGCAAATGGTGCGGCAACTCGAGCGCTGCGGGGCGAATATTGCCTGGAGCCAGCGTCCGCAGGTGCTCACCAGTGCCCGACTGGACAGCCGCGCACGGGGAGGATTTGGCGATTTCTTGCGGGAAATGGCGCAGCTCGGATAAAAAAACGTACCGGATGGGACATCGAGGCGACGAATAGCGCGACATGAGCAATACTCTGTTCGCGGCAATCCAGGGTTTGGAGCGCTGCACATTGCTATCAACGAGAACAAGGACGTAGCCCCATGAAAACCGTTTCCATCAACGAAACCAGCCTGCCAGTACAAATCTGGAACAGCGCCCCGCAACTGGACAACATTCCTGTCATCAGCACTCAGACCCTGGTCCCCGCCGGCGCACGCGCCGTGGTGATTGCTCCACACCCCGGCGATGAAGTCGTGACCTGCGGCGGCCTGCTGCAGTTGCTCAGCGCATTGGGTCATCCCCTGCAATTGATCTCGATGACCGACGGCAGCGCCAGTCATCCGGGCTCGCAACAGTGGTCGGAGAAACGCTTGAGCGTGTTCCGCCCCCAGGAAAGCCTCGAAGCCTTGCGCCGGCTCGGGCTGCCGATGCACAGCCTCAAATGGATTCGTGGCGGCTTCACCGACAACGCCCTGGCCGAACGGGAAGTTCAGATGACTCAATTCATCGCCCGTTATTTACGCCCCGGGGATGTGGTGTTCAGCACCTGGCGCGAGGATGGCATTGTCGACCATGACGCCGTCGGCCGGGCCTGCGTCAAGGCTGCGGCCATGGTCGGGGCGGCGTTCAACGAAGTACCGGTCTGGGCCTGGCACTGGCCAACGCGTGATCGCGGGCTCATCCCGTGGCATCGCGCGCGCAAGATTCGCCTGGACACCTGGACCGTCGCGCGCAAAAGCCACGCCACCCACGCCTATGCCAGCCAGCTCGACGGCGAGCCGGCCATCGGCCTCGCCCCGCTGCTGCCCCCGGTGCTTCTGGAACGGATACGGTTGCCTTATGAAATTGTCTTCGTCTGAAGATCAAAAGATCGCAGCCTCCGGCAGCTCCTACCTGTTCCGCGTACACCTGTAGGAGCTGCCGGAGGCTGCGATCTTTTTGCTTCACAAAGACCTACCGCAAATCCCACTGAACTGCCCGCCGCTGTATCAGTCGCATACATAAGCAGCCCTGATTCAGAGGAGTGAACGTGACCAGTGATTCCAAGTGGCAGGCCGTCGAATCCTCTCCATTGAACACGCCCCTGGCGATTCATCGATTGAGAGTGCTGACGGTCAACACCCACAAGGGTTTTACCGCACTCAACCGACGTTTCATTCTCCCGGAACTGCGTGAAGCGGTACGCAGTACGTCGGCGGACCTGGTGTTCCTGCAGGAAGTCGTCGGAGAACACGACCGCCATTCCACTCGCTACTACGATTGGCCGCAAACCTCACAATACGAGTTCCTGGCCGACAGCATGTGGAGCGACTTCGCCTACGGTCGTAACGCGGTCTACCCCAACGGTCACCACGGCAATGCCCTGTTATCGAAATACCCGATCCGCGAACACCGCAACCTCGACGTCTCGATCACCGGCCCCGAACGCCGCGGCCTGCTGCATTGCGTACTGGATGTGCCGGGGCACACTGAAGTGCATGCGATCTGCGTTCACTTGAGTCTGCTGGAAAGCCATCGCCAACTACAGCTCCAGCTACTCTGCCAACTGCTCGAATCGTTACCCGACGACGCGCCGGTGATTATCGCCGGCGACTTCAACGACTGGCAGTTGCAAGGCAACACCGCCCTCGCCCGGCGCGACTACCTGCATGAAGCCTTCGAGCGCCACCACGGTCGCCCGGCGAAAACGTATCCGGCACGCTTTCCGCTGCTGCGCCTCGACCGGATCTATCTGCGCAATGCCAGCAGTCATGAGCCGCGGATACTGGGGCACAGACCCTGGACGCATTTGTCGGATCACTTGCCGTTGGCGGTGGAAGTGCATCTTTGAAACGCTCATTAGTTTCATAGACTACTGTGCCGGCCGCTTTCATGCGTTTAGCGGACGCGTTTAAAGACACTCGGTGTTACGTCCTAACGGCTACAACGCCTTGCGTCGTTACCTACGCGTGCGCCAGAATCCGCTGGCTTGTGCGCTTTGACCCCGGCCTCTATCGTTTACCTGCCACTGCTCATCAGTGGTCGGGTTTAGTCGCCCGGTGGTTATCGGTAAGGTGCATAAGCTCCATTCAGTCAGGTCGTTCTATGCCTGTACTTGATGGTGGTTGTGCGCAGGGCGCCCTTGGGCGCGCCGGGCTTGCTGATTCCACCGGTCGACTAACCTGCGTACAGCCGCCACCCTCTTTTAGTCGAGAGCGGTAGCGGCCCTAACTCTGGAAATCAGATCTATGTTCAAAGTAACGCCGAATCCCCCGCACACGGGTCCAGTACCCTACGACGCCTTTATTGATCTTGACCCCAAGAAAATGAGAGAGGCGGCCGACCGCGCGCTCAGCTTCTACCTCAACCCCGGGGCGTCGAAAACGCAGATACCGCCCCGCAAACCCAGCACCATTTTCACCATCGACGCAGCGGTGGATGACGAAACGTTGCTCGTCGAGGCCTGCGAATCGTTGGCATCAGCCAGCGCCATGGTCAACGATCTCGCCGACGTAACGGACGGCCCGCGACGGCAAACGATGCTGGTACTGCAACGGATGATCATGTTGGGTGAGTTAGCGGTCAATCGGGTTTTGGATAACCACAAGCCTGGGTAGTCGCCAGGCAGGTAGCGAGGGCGCTTGCGCCCTCACTATTTAGAAGCATTCAAAGGTCTCATTCGACTCCCACGGTGCCTGGACCGGTCGCCTCGGCGCTCGACTCAAAGACCGCTACCAAGTCAGTGGACGACCACTGGAACCTTTGTATGGCGGAGTCGACTACACCAGCAATATCGACAGCAATCAGCTGCGCGCGACGGCTGCAAATGTCGGTGTCAGGGTGAGTTGGTAGACCGGTAGCCCACTATCAAAAACGCTCTGGAATGCGGATTTCTTGACGATTTTTCGAACAAACAAGAACTTAGATGTGCGGCGTAAATCAGTCACTTGCGAGTCCTAAAATACACATACCACTTATCGGCCATTTTCTTGACGCGATGTCAAGGGTCTTCTTAGCTACACGTTACTACCCCCGGAAATACACCAGGGGCAAACCCCAAGACACCCGCAAAATCGGGCGGCCAAAGGCTTGCCCCACTACATTCGGTCGCCCCTCATTCGGGTAGGAGAGAGACGCCAGAGCGAAATACCGCATGCGATTGCAAGGCAGACCGCCATGAAAACTTCATTCACCCAACAAGAGATCAAAGTTACTTTTTGCACTGTCTCGAGCTCACTTCTTCTGTGCTCGTCCATGGAAGTACTGGCAGGGCCGGCAGAGAATGAAACCACGCCTTGGTACCGTCAGGATGTTCCGGTCATGACCTTACCCGCCGTCACGATCACCGCCCCCTACCCCGGCCGCTTCAGCACCGCCTCCGATACACGAAGTTCGCACCTGACCATCGAGGACGCTGCGCCTTCGACCTGGGATCAGATGTATGGACAGGCCTCGCGGCAGGCGCAAACCGATGTTCTGGCTCAGGGATTTGCTATCCCTGGCAGTAGCGAATTCAAAGGTCCGGCGATCCTGACTCTGCAAAGCGGTAGCGGTCATACCCAGCGGGTCGGACTGGTTGGCGGCATCACTCAGTTACAAGGCGACAGCAACGGGCTGCTGACCGGTCCCGCCCTTGCTGACCCCAGCCACGACACCCTCAACCTCGAAGGCCAGAGCCTCGGTGCCTACTGGAGCCTGACCGGGCCCCAAGGCTGGCACGTGGATTTGACGGCCAGCGGCGGCCGGGTCAACGGTTATACCCGCAATGACCAGGGCGCCCGACAGGCAACCGAGGGCAGCGCGGTGACGCTGTCGGTGGAAGGTGGTTTCCCCATTGGTCTGAGCGATAACTGGGTAGTTGAACCCCAGGCGCAGTTGATCAATCAACGCATTACCCTGGACACCCCGTATGCCGGGTCTGGCAATGCTTCGTCCAGCGATCTGACGTCCTGGAGCGGCCGGGTCGGTGCACGGTTGAAAGGTAATTACGACATCAACGGAATGGGGGTCGAACCCTACGTGCGAACCAACTTGTGGCACACGGTCTACACCAGCGATACCGTGAACCTCGATCAGGTCGAGAAGATCAGCAGCAGCCGCTATTCATCGACCGTCGAAGTGGGTTTGGGCTTGGTGGCCAGAGTGACACCTGCCGTGAGTCTCTACGTCAGCGCCGACTACAGCAGTAGTGTGGATGACAATGATTTGAACGGGTTGATTGGGAGTTTGGGTGTGCGGATGCGTTGGTAGAAAGATCAAAAGATCGCAGGCTCCGCCAGCTCCTACAGGAGGTACACCGACCCAATGTAGGAGCTGCCGCAGGCTGCGATCTTTTCGGATCAACCCTCCGGACGCAGCATCAACACCGCCAGCGGCGGCAGATTCAATACCAACGAGAGTGCCTGGCCATGGCTCGGCTCATCCTCGGTAAACGCCCCGCCGCTGTTGCCATAGTTCGAACCGGCGTAAGTGGCAGCATCGCTGTTGATCACCTCGGTCCAACGCCCGGCAAACGGTACGCCGATGCGATAACCCTCACGCGGCACCGGCGTGAAGTTAGCCACCACCAACACCGGCCGCCCCTCCCTGCTCCAGCGCATGAAGGCATAAACGCTGTTGATGGCGTCATCACCGATCAACCACTGGAAGCCTTGCGGCGCGTCGTCCTGATCATGCAGCGCCGGTTCTTCGCGATACAGCCGATTAAGATCGCCGACGAGCTTCTGCACACCTTTGTGTTCCGAGTACTGCAGCAAGTACCAGTCGAGTTGCTGATCGTGGTTCCACTCACGCCACTGACCAAACTCGCAGCCCATGAACAACAGTTTCTTGCCCGGATGCGCCCACATGAAACTGAGGTAGGCGCGCAGGTTGGCAAATTTCTGCCAGCGGTCGCCGGGCATCTTGTCGATCAGCGAGTGCTTGCCGTGTACCACTTCGTCGTGGGAGATCGGCAGGATAAAACGCTCGGACCAGGCATATACCAGGCCGAAACTCAGTTCGTTGTGGTGATGGGCGCGGTACACCGGGTCCTGCTGGATGTAGTGCAGCGAATCGTGCATCCAGCCCATGTTCCACTTGTAGTCGAAACCCAGTCCGCCCTGTTGCGTGCCCTGGCTGACACCCGGCCATGCGGTGGATTCTTCGGCAATCACCAGCGCGCCAGGGGCTTCGAGGTCGACCACGTCATTGAGATGGCGCAGGAAGTCGATGGCTTCGAGGTTTTCCCGACCGCCGTGACGGTTTGGCACCCATTCGCCGGCCTTGCGCGAGTAATCGCGATACAGCATCGAAGCCACGGCATCGACCCGCAGACCGTCAACGTGGAAATGTTTGAGCCAGTGCAACGCCGAGGCCAGCATGTAACCGTGCACTTCAGTGCGACCCAGGTTGTAGATCAGCGTGTCCCAGTCCTGATGGAAACCTTCCTGCGGGTTGCCGTATTCGTACAGCGCAGTGCCGTCGAATTGCGCCAGGCCGTGGGTATCGGTCGGAAAATGCGCTGGCACCCAGTCGAGGATCACGCCGATGTCGGCCTGATGGCAGGCATTGATGAACGCGGCGAAATCATCCGGCGTACCGTAGCGGGCGCTCGGGGCGAACTGCGACAGCAACTGATAGCCCCAGGAACCACCGAACGGGTGTTCCATGATCGGCATCAGCTCGATGTGGGTAAAACCCAGTTCCTTCACGTAAGGAATCAGCCGCTCGGCCAACTCATGCCAGGTGTACAGGCGCGCAACTTCGCCCAAATCATCCAGCTCACATTGCCAGGACCCGGCATGCAATTCGTAGATCGACAGCGGCGCACTCACCCGATGACGGTCGCCCCGGGATTGCATCCACTCCTGATCCTGCCAATCGATGTTCAGCGGCGAAGCGACTTTTGACGCGGTGTCCGGCGGCAGCGAGGTGGCCAGCGCCATCGGGTCGGCCTTGAGCGGCAGAATGCCGTGGGTACCGAGGATTTCGTATTTGTACGTTTCCCCCGCTTGCATGCGCGGGACGAAAATTTCCCAAACGCCGGTCGGATGACGCAGGCGCATCGGGTGCCGGCGACCGTCCCAGTTGTTGAAGTCCCCCACCACCGACACCCTTTTGGCGTTCGGTGCCCACACGGCGAACCGCACGCCATCGACACCGTCGACCGTTTTCAGCTGCGCGCCCAGGCAAGCGCTGAGATCGCGGTGATTGCCTTCGGCGAACAGGTACAAGTCCATCTCACCGAGCAACGGGCCAAAGCTGTAAGGGTCCTCGGCAATTTGTTCGCCGCCGGCCCACCGGGTTCGCAGCAGATACGGCTGCGCCCGATCGAAATGGCCGATGAACAGCCCCGGTGTCTGGGTGGCCTCAAGGTTGCCGAGTTCTTCCCCGGAGTCCTTGGCCAGTACCTGCACGCTCAAGGCGTCCGGCAAATAGGCCCGAATGAATTGCCCGCCGGCACCATCGCCGTGGGGGCCGAGAATTGCAAAGGGGTCGTGATGTTCGGCGCGTACCAGCGCGTCGATGTCCCGCGATCTGGGCAGCAACGCTTCTTTAGCGTGACCCTGTTCCTTGTTCGAGAAACTCATGACTACTCTCCACCAAGATCGGAAAAGGGTTTAAGCCCACTCAATAACCCATACAAACCGTGCAACGGCACGGACAACCATGTGGGGCGATTTTCTGCCTCATAGGCCACTTCATACGCTGCCTTCTCCAGGCCGAACAACGCCAATGCGGCGTCCTCGCCTTCCGGATCTTGCCATGCATGAGCAAGACTAGCTGCCGCCAGCCGATAAGCGTCGACAAATGCTTGTCTTGCTTCATTTAAATAGCGATCAGCGACACGTTGACGAGCGGCTTGGGCATCGGCGGTGTTGTCGACGTTGTGCACATTGATCGCCATCGCCGCAGCGTAGTCAAAGGAGCGCAATACGCCACTGACATCTTTGTACGGGCTGTGTTTGCCCCGTCGCTCATGCAGCGGCCGCGCCGGCTCGCCTTCGAAGTCGATCAAGTAGGCGTCGCCCTTGATCACCAGCACCTGGCCCAGGTGCAAGTCGCCGTGGACGCGAATGCGCAGACCACCAACGGCTTTTTTGCCCAGCTCCTGAACATGGCTGAGGATGGCTTTTTTGTTGTCCAGTAAACGAGTGACCAAGGCTTTGTCTGCCGGGTTCAATTCGCTTTGATGCTGTTTGAGCAACTTCAGCGCGTGCTCCAGTTGCCCCGCCACGTCCTTGGCACAGGCCAGAGCATCTTTCTGGGTAGTGACCTGCGGGGTGAAGTCCGGGTTGTCGCTGGGCGCCGCCAGCAGCTGATGCATTTCTCCGAGACGCTGACCGAGCATGCCGGCGAAGTCTCTCAGTTCGCCCAAGGCGTTGTAGTGTTGCTCCTGCTCGGACATGGCGTCGGCCAGTTCGTCGCGCAGCGCCCGTTCGAGGTTGTTCTGGGTCCATTCCCAGGCGTCACCCTGATTGCTCAAGTAGCCTTGGGCAATCATCAGCAGATTTTCCTCACCCGCCGGATCGCGGCGAACCACCGAACCCAACAACGGCGAAATATTGCGGAAACCGGCATGAGTCAGGAACGCGCTCATTTCCAGCTCCGGGTGCACGCCAGACGCGACCTTGCGGATCAGTTTCAGCACCAGGCTGTTGCCGATCACCACCGAACTGTTGGACTGTTCGGCGGACAGGTAACGCACTTCCGATTCCCCGCTCAGGCCGAGACTCGCCAGTTCCGTCGTCGGCTCGAAATGGATCTCGCCCGCGCTGGATGGCAATACGATATTGCTTTGTATGCCCTGCAAAACCGCATGCACAAAGGTTTCGAGGCTGAAGGCGTCGGTGATCAAACCGACCTGACGCACGCGCCGGACTCGAGACAAGGCCAGTTGCTGAGGCAGCGCGGCACCCACCTGATCTTCGGAGATAAAACCGAACGGCAACTGATAGCGGCTGGTCTGGCCGCCACTGGTGACGTCGATTTCACTCAACAGCACCGGATGTTGTGGATCGCCGAAGCGCACGCCGTAAGCGATGTTGACCTGTTCGATGGCCGCGTCCTTGCCGGCAAACCAGCGGCGATTCTGCAGCCAGCTCGGCAAGATGCCCTGCTCCAGCGTGCCGCGGGACGGTGCTTCGAGCAGTTCTTCCATACGTTTCTTCAGCACCAGCGTGGTGAAGTCCGGCAGGCTTTGCGCCGGCTCCACGTGCCAGCTTGGCATCTGGTTTTCTGCTGCCAGGCCGAACCAGTAGAAGCCGTAAGGCGCCAGGGTCAGAAGGAAATTCAACTGGCCGATCGGCGGGAAGGCGTTACCGCCAAGCATTTCCACCGGCACCATGCCGGCATAAGCGGATAAATCCAGCTCCGCCGCTTGCGCACTGCGCGATACGTTGGCCACGCACAGAATGATTTCGTACTTGCCATCCGGCCCGGTGAATTCCCGGGTGTAGGCCAGAATCCGCCGGTTGCTCGGCGAGAGCATTTTCAGTGTGCCGCGACCGAAGGCCTTGGACTGCTTGCGCACGGCGAGCATGCGCCGGGTCCAGTTCAGCAACGAATGCGGGTCGCCGGCCTGAGTTTCAACGTTAACCGACAGGTAACCGTATTGCGGGTCCATGATCGGAGGCAGCACCAGGCTGGCCGGGTCGGCGCGGGAGAAACCGCCGTTACGGTCAATCGACCACTGCATGGGCGTGCGCACGCCGTCACGGTCGCCGAGGTAGATGTTGTCACCCATGCCGATTTCATCGCCGTAATACAGGGTCGGCGTACCGGGCATCGACAGCAGCAAACTGTTCAGCAACTCCACACGACGACGGTCGCGCTCCATCAACGGCGCCAGGCGGCGGCGAATGCCAAGGTTGATCCGCGCCCGACGGTCAGCCGCGTAGTAATTCCACAGGTAATCGCGCTCCTTGTCGGTGACCATTTCCAGGGTCAGCTCATCGTGGTTGCGCAGGAAAATCGCCCACTGACAGTTGGCCGGGATTTCCGGGGTCTGACGCAGGATGTCGGTGATCGGGAAACGGTCTTCCTGGGCCAGCGCCATGTACATGCGCGGCATCAGCGGGAAGTGGAACGCCATGTGGCATTCGTCGCCGTTCAGACCCTTTTTGTCGGTGTCACCGAAGTACAGTTGCGTGTCTTCCGGCCATTGGTTGGCCTCAGCCAGCAGCATGCGGTCCGGGTAATTGGCGTCGATTTCGGCACGGATCTGCTTGAGGACATCGTGGGTCTCGGGCAGGTTTTCGTTGTTGGTGCCGTCGCGTTCGATCAGGTACGGAATCGCGTCCAGACGCAGACCGTCGATGCCCATGTCCAGCCAGTAGCGCATCACCGAGAGCACGGCTTTCATGACTTGCGGGTTATCGAAATTCAGGTCTGGCTGGTGAGAATAGAAGCGATGCCAGAAGTACTGGCCGGCCACCGGGTCCCAGGTCCAGTTGGACTTTTCGGTGTCGAGAAAGATGATGCGGGTGCCGTCGTACTTTTGATCGTCATCGGACCAGACGTAGAAATCCCGTGCCGCCGAACCTTTCTTGGCCTTACGCGCACGTTGAAACCAGGCGTGCTGGTCCGAGGTGTGGTTGATGACCAGTTCGGTAATCACCCGCAGGCCACGTTTGTGGGCTTCCGAGATGAACCGCTTGGCGTCGGCCATGGTGCCGTAGTCGGAATGCACCCCACGGTATTCGGCAATGTCGTAGCCGTCATCGCGCCGTGGCGAGGGATAGAACGGCAACAGCCAAATGGTGTTGACGCCCAGATCGGCAATGTAATCGAGTTTGGCGATAAGACCGGGAAAGTCGCCGATCCCGTCATTGTTGGAGTCGAAAAAAGACTTAACGTGAACCTGGTAGATAACCGCATCCTTGTACCAGAGCGGGTCCTTGATAAAGGTGGCTGCCTTGGGTTTCTTCGCCATTTGAAACTCCTGTTGAATTCGAAAAATCTGCTGAGCTGATCACCTGCCTGCGGGAGCGAGCCAGCTCCGGGCGGCGTTCCGACGAAGGCGGCGTGTCAGGCGACATCGATGTTTGATGTGCCGGCCTCTTCGCGAGCAGGTCGAATCGTCGCACCGTCGCTCCCACAGGTTTTTGCGTTTAGACGGTGATCCGCCAGATCCCGAACGGTTGATGCGCCGGGTCGATCCGCATGAATTGGTACTTGCCGTGCCAGGTCCAGCGATGACCGCTCATCAAGTCCTCGCCCTGGGTGCTGGCGTCGTCGGGCAAGCCCATTTCCCACAGCGGCAATTCGAAATTCGCTTCCTGGACGTTATGCGGATCAAGGCTGACGGCCACCAGAATGAAATTGCTGCCATCCTCGCTGCGTTTGCCGAAATACAGAATGTTGTCGTTCCAGGCGTTGTAGACCTTCAGGCCCAGATGCGTCTGCAGTGCCGGGTTCTGCCGGCGGATGCGGTTGAGCTGGGCGATTTCGGCAATGATGTTGCCCGGCGCGTTGAAGTCCCGTGGGCGGATTTCATACTTCTCGGAATTGAGGTACTCCTCCTTGCCCGGCACCGGTGCCGCTTCGCACAATTCGAAGCCTGAATACATGCCCCACAGGCCGGAGCCCATGGTGGCCAGCGCCGCGCGGATCAGAAAACCGGCGCGCCCCGACTCATGCAAAAACGCCGGGTTGATGTCCGGTGTGTTGACGAAGAAGTTAGGCCGGAAGCATTCGCGCCACGGAGACTCATTGAGCTCGGTGAAATAGGTGGCCAGCTCGGACTTGTTGTTGCGCCAGGTGAAGTAGGTGTAGCTCTGGGAGTAACCGACTTTGCCCAACCGCGCCATCATCGCCGGGGTGGTAAAGGCTTCGGCGAGGAAGATCACCTCGGGGTACAGCGCCCGCACATCAGCGATCAGCCATTGCCAGAACGGCAGCGGTTTGGTGTGGGGGTTGTCGACGCGAAACAGCTTCACGCCCTCCTCGACCCACCCCACCACGATGTCGCGCAACTCGACCCACAGACTCGGAATCGCATCGGTGGCATAGAAATCGACGTTGACGATGTCCTGGTACTTCTTCGGCGGGTTCTCGGCGTATTTGATCGTGCCGTCCGGCCGCCAGTTGAACCAGCCCGGATGCTGTTGCAGCCACGGGTGATCCTGGGAACACTGAATCGCGAAGTCGAGGGCGATTTCCAGCCCATGGTCTGCGGCCGCCGCGACAAGTCGACGGAAGTCTTCGCGCGTGCCCAGCTCCGAATGAATGGCTTCATGCCCACCCTCTTCGCTGCCAATGGCATACGGACTGCCCGGATCGTCCGGCCCGGCGGTCAGGGAGTTGTTCGGGCCTTTGCGGTAACTGCGGCCGATCGGGTGGATCGGCGGGAAGTACAGCACATCGAAGCCCATGTCCTGGATCATCGGCAGCCGCGAATGCACATCGTTGAAGGTGCCATGACGGGCCGGATCGTCTGTGATCGAACGCGGAAACAATTCATACCAACTGGCGAACTGTGCCAGGTCCCGTTCGACGTCGAGCGGGTACTCAGGGCTGATGCTCAAATAGGCACGATGATCGGCCTGCGTCATCAGCTCGGCGCTACGCGGGTGCAGAAACAGCTGGACCTGTTCGATTTCGAGCAGACCCGACAATTCATGGTGCAGTGCCGCCAGTTGTTCACTCAGCTGCCCTTCGGTGCGTTCGGCGGCTTGCTGGACCAGCGTTCGCCCCTCCTGCAACTCCAGGCTGATCGGCACCCTGGCGGCGTGTTTTTTCTCCAGCTCATAACAGAAGCTGGCGAACTGATCGATCCAGGCTTCGATGCAAAACACATAACGGCCCTGGCGCGCGACCCGGAACTGGCCTTGCCAACCGTTATTGCCCAGTTCAGTCATGACTTCGCTTTGCCAGGTTTCCTCACCCTCGGCGTGCCAGCGCACTCGCACGGCCAACTTGTCGTGACCGTCGGCAAACACTTTGCTGGTCACCACCACGTCCTGGCCCACCACGGCTTTGACGGCGAACTGCCCGCCGTCGAGGGTCGGCATGGTGTTTTCGATGGCGATGCGCGGTAGCAATAAGGCCTGCGACAGCGGCATATGAGGGTTGTAGTTCAGCTCTGTCGGTTTTTCAGCAGTCATCGAGCATCTCTCCTTTACGCCCCATGGACGCTCTTGTGTCTGTGGCTTGTAACTGGATAGCCATCCCGCAGGATCGTCCGCCCCGGAATGAACTCACTTAGGTTCCGAGCGACAGGCGCCGGTAAAAGTTCACGAGCAATTGCCTGGGCCTTCGCAGGAATCAATTCCTTTGCACTGTGGTCAACACACTTAAGCACGACTTACGCCATGTGCCACTGGAGGCTAAATTCATGAGCATTCCGATCCCTGCCGAAACACCTGATCCAAACATCGACAGCCCGGCCATTCCGCCGACCGAGCCTGCACCTGTGCCTGAGCAAGACCCACCCGGTACCACCCCGCCACCGCGTGAAGACCCGCCAGAGACGATGCCGCCGGTGACCGCTACACCGTAGGAGTGTGATCCTTCTCCAGCAATCGCACGATCTTCGGCATGACACTGAATATCGCCAGCGCCAAAAACGTACTGAACACCGCCGTCGCCTCTCGCCCCAACCCGGCCGAGACGCCGATGGCGGCGGTCATCCACAACCCGGCGGCGGTGGTCAGGCCTTTGACGTGTCCCTCGTCGCCCTCGTTGTTTTTCAGAATAGTCCCTGCGCCAAGAAAGCCGATCCCCGCGATCACACCCTGCACCACCCGGCTCATCGCATCGGCTTGCGAGCCGGACATTTGCGGCACCAGCACAAACAACGCGGCACCGAGCGCCACCAGCATGTGGGTGCGAACCCCGGCGGCCTTGCCCTTGTGCTCGCGTTCAAAGCCGAGAATCCCGCCCAACACCGCAGCCATCAGCAAACGCACGGTAATGCGCGTCAGTTGTGAAGCGTCGCCAATGTCGGCGAACTCCGCTTGCAGGGTCACCCAAACCTCATGCCACCAGGCGTTCATGGTGTTGTCCTTGTGATGACTGAATGGAAAGTGGCTTTATTGAGGATGGACCGCGTCGACCATTAATCGGTTGCACAGAACGATGATCCTCGGCTGTGCCCTAACACTTTAGAACCCGCAGAAAAAAGGACACCTCCATGACTGTGCGCATCGCAAACCAGACCTGCTTCTTCATTACCGAGAACGGCGAAGAAATTCGTTTGTGTCCCGACGTCACCATCATTACCGACTCGGAAAAATCCATGTCGGCGGTGGAGCTCAATGACCAGCGCTTCTACATTACCGAAGCAGAAGCCGACGCATTGACCGTAGCAGGCGCAGTCGACGGGCGTAAGCATTTGAAGGCCACCGACAGTGATTCGGTGATTTGACTGACCCGGATCAATAACCCACGCAGACGCTTGATATAGGTGTCTGCGACCCGCTGTAGCGGGTGCATCAACTTGTCGCAGGCAGCGGATCAAAGTCCATCTGATCCGCTTTTTATTGCAATAGGTGAGTCTGTTATGCAAACAGATCGCCGCTCATAGTGCTCAGGCCTGATGGAGGCTGATGAGCGAAAGACCATGAGCGATAGAATCCCCGTCCGAACCGTAGAAACCGCCCCTTTAGTACAGAACCCTTCCGTGCAGAGCTATGAGCCTTCGCGTCCAAAGATGAAGGCCAAATCCAGCGACAACCTGATCCACACCCGCAGCTTCACCGGTTTATTCCGCACCTTGCGCCTGAGCGGCGCAGGGTTTCTGTTTTTGCTGTTCTTCGGCACGGTGTGGTTGAACTGGGGCGGCCGCCAAGCCGTGCTCTGGGACCTTTCCGAAAGCAAATTCCACATCTTCGGCGCGACCTTCTGGCCGCAGGATTTCATCCTGCTGTCGGCGCTGCTGATCATTGCCGCGTTCGGCCTGTTTGCGATCACCGTGTTCGCTGGCAGGGTCTGGTGCGGCTACACCTGCCCACAGAGCTCCTGGACCTGGATCTTCATGTGGTGCGAGAAGATCACCGAAGGTGAACGCAACCAGCGGATCAAGCTGCAAGCCGCGCCCTGGGGCCTGAACAAACTGGTCCGCCGCTCGGCCAAGCACACCTTGTGGCTGTCCATCAGCCTGTTGACCGGCCTGACCTTTGTCGGCTATTTCACCCCGATCCGGCCGCTGGCCGAAGAACTGCTGACGTTGCAGATGGGCGGCGTCAGCCTGTTCTGGGTGCTGTTCTTTACCGGCGCGACATACATCAACGCCGGCTGGCTGCGTGAAGCGGTGTGCATGCACATGTGTCCGTATGCGCGGTTCCAGAGCGTGATGTTCGACAAAGACACCCTGACCATCTCCTACGACGTTGCCCGTGGCGAAAACCGTGGCCCGCGCAAACGTGATGTGGCCCCGGCAGAAGTCGGCCTCGGTGATTGCATCGACTGCCAGGTGTGCGTGCAGGTCTGCCCGACCGGCATCGACATCCGCGACGGCTTGCAGATGGAATGCATCGGCTGCGCCGCGTGTATCGACGCCTGTGATTCGATCATGGACAAAATGGGCTACGCCCGCGGGCTGATCAGCTACACCTCCGAGCATCAATTGCAGGGTGGCAAGACTCATCTGCTGCGGCCTCGATTGATCGGCTACACCGCGGTCCTGCTGGTGATGATCGGTGCGCTTGCCCTGGCGCTGGTGGAGCGGCCGATGGTGTCGCTGGACGTGAGCAAGGACCGTGGCCTGTTCCGCGAGAACAGTCAGGGGCAGATCGAAAACATCTACAGCCTGAAAGTCATCAACAAGACCCAGCAACGCCAGGATTACCGTCTGACCCTGGTCGATGGCGATGGCTTCCAGTTGCAAGGCAAGACCGGACTGAGCCTGGCACCGGGCGAGATTGTGGATGTGCCGGTGTCGGTGGCGATGACCACTGAACGGCCGAGCAGCAGTTCGCAAGCGATCAGTTTCAAAATTGTCGACAGTGATGAGCCTGAGATTTATAGCGTGGCGAAGAGCCGGTTTGTTGCGCCGATGAATCGTTGAGCCTTTAAGATGGCGAGCGGTCAGAGGCGGGATTGAGTTTTGTGCATGATCTGGAAGCCACCCCTCACCCTAACCCTCCCGAAACGTCGGACCGCCCCAGAGGGGCGAGGGGACTGATTGGGGGATATTCAAGGTACGGCGACCTGAAAAATCTGCTTTGAATCCATAGTCGACTTGGTGTTTCAGGTCGCCGTAATTCGCTGGACACCTCGGTCAGTCCCCTCGCCCCTCTGGGGCGGTCCGACGTTTCGGGAGGGTTAGGGTGAGGGGTCGATTTCCCTGACACACCACACAACAACCTGGCGACAAGGCCCCCCCCGATGAAACGCTACGAAAAATTCGCCGACGACATCGCTGAACTGATCCGCTCCGGCGTTCTCGGCCCCGGCCAGCGTGTGCCATCGGTGCGCTACGCCAGCCAGACTTATGGGGTCAGCCCGTCCACGGTGTTCCAGGCCTACTACCTGCTCGAACGTCGCGGCCTGATCCGCGCCCGCCCGCGTTCCGGCTACTTCGTCAACGCACACGCGCCGAGCCCGTTCTCGGAGCCGGTGATCAGCAGTCAGGTCAATGAGTCCACCGAAGTCGACGTCAGCGAACTGGTGTTCTCGGTCCTCGACTCGATCAAGGACCCGAACACCGTGCCCTTCGGCTCGGCCTTCCCCAGCCCGACCCTGTTCCCGCTGCAACGCCTGTCCCGTTCCCTGGCCAGCGCCGCCCGCGAAATGGACCCACGCATGGTCGTCACCGACATGTCGCCGGGCAACCCGCAACTGCGTCGACAAATCGCCCTGCGCTACATGGTCGGCGGGCTGATGCTGCCCATGGAAGAACTGCTGATCACCAACGGCGCGCTGGAAGCGCTGAACCTGTGCCTGCAAGCCGTCACCGAGCCCGGCGACCTGGTGGCCATCGAAGCCCCGGCGTTCTACGCGTGCCTGCAAATCCTGGAGCGGCTAAAGCTCAAAGCCGTGGAAATCCCTGTGCATCCGCGCGATGGCATCGACCTTGGCGTACTCGCGCAAACCCTGGCACGGCACCCGATCAAGGCTGTCTGGTGCATGACCAGCTTCCAGAACCCGATGGGCGCGACAATGCCCGAGGCGAAGAAACAGGAACTGGTAGAGCTCTTGCGCAGCCATCAGGTGCCGCTGATCGAAGACGACGTCTACGCCGAACTGTATTACGGCCAACAGGCGCCGAAACCGGCCAAGGCTTTTGATACCGAAGGGCTGGTGATGCACTGCGGTTCGTTCGCCAAAAGCCTGGCCCCCGGCTACCGCATCGGCTGGGTCGCCGCCGGGCGCTACGCGCAGAAGATCGAACGGCTGAAACTCATGACGTCGCTGTGCGCGTCGATGCCCGCCCAGGCGGCCATCGCCGATTACCTGCAACACGGCGGCTACGACCGGCACCTGCGAAAACTGCGCTACGCCCTTGAAGAACAGCAAAGCGCCATGCTCGCCGCGATCGCGCGCTACTTCCCGACGCAGACTCGCGTCAGCCAACCGGCCGGCGGCTACTTCCTGTGGCTGGAACTGCCACCGCAGATGGATTCACTGAAGTTGTTTCAGATGGCGTTGGCGCAAGGGATCAGCATTGCGCCCGGGCCGATTTTTTCACCGACCCAGCGCTTCAGGAATTGTATCCGCCTGAATTACGGCAGCCCCTGGGATGAGACAGCCGAGAAGGCGATGGAGACGTTGGGGCGGATTGTGCGGTCGTTCTGAGGGTTTGATGGCGTCTGGTCTACCGCCTTCGCGAGCAGGCTCGCTCCCACAGGGGAATGCGATCAACTGTGGGAGCGAGCCTGCTCCGGGCGGCGTTCCGACGATGAAGCCAAATCCAGCGATACAAATCCTAAGGGTTAACGCCCACCACCAAGGTCGACAAACGTCCCGGTCGCGTAAGACGCCTTGTCCGACAGCAACCACACAATCGCCTCAGCCACTTCTTCCGGACGCCCGCCCCGAGCCATCGGAATCCCCGACTCCAGCTTGCTGACCCGATCCGGGTCACCGCTCAACGCATGGAAATCGGTGTAGATGTAACCGGGGCGCACGGCGTTGACGCGGATGCCTTCGCCGGCCACTTCTTTGGACAGGCCGATGGTGAAGGTATCGAGCGCACCTTTGGAGGCGGCGTAGTCGACGTATTCACTGGGCGCGCCCAGGCGTGAGGCCACCGAGGACACGTTAACGATGCTGCCACCCTGCCCGCCATGCTTGGGCGACATGCGCAGGATCGCGTGTTTGGCGCAGAGAATCGGCGCCAGGACGTTGGTTCTGAGGATTTTGAGAATACGGAATTCGGACATTTCATCGACTCGGGACTTATGCCCGACGGTGCCGGCGTTGTTCACCAGCGCCGTCACCCGGCCCAGCTCAGTGTCCACGCGGTGGAACAGGGCGATGACTTCGTCTTCGATGCTGACGTCAGCGCGCACCGCGATGGCTTGCGCGCCCAGCGCCCGGACTTGCTCCAGCACCGTTTGCGCAGCCGATTCATCGGCCAGGTAGTTGATGCAGATCCGATAGCCTTGTTTGGCGGCCAACAGGGCTGTGGCAGCGCCGATACCGCGGCTGCCGCCAGTGATGACGATGACTTTGTCCATGCGAAACTTCCCCCATACCAAGCGTTAGCAGTCGGGGCCAAGAATAACCGTCATCGCTGGCTTTTGCATGGGCTCAGATCAATCACATTGTTATCAACTCACCGCCAATTGCTCTGCACGCAGAATATCCACCATAAAGCGTTCGGCGGGCAGCGGGTGCCCGAGCAGATAACCCTGAAGCGAATCACAACCGAGTTGCGTCAGGAAGTCTTGCTGCGAGTCGGTTTCCACCCCTTCGGCGACGATCCGCAACCCCAGTGCCTGGCCGAGGGCGACGATGGCGGAAACGATGGCGGCATCATCGCTGTCACGCTCCAGATCGCGGACAAAGCCCCGGTCGATCTTCAGTTCGTTGGCCGGCAGGCGCTTGAGGTACATCAAGCTCGAATAGCCGGTGCCAAAGTCGTCGATCGACAGGTCGACTCCCATTGTCGACAGCTCCTGAAGCACCGTCATGCTCGCATCGGCATCGCTCATGGCGGTGGTTTCTGTGATCTCGAGGGTCAGGCTGTTGGCCGGCAAATGGTGAGTGGCCAAGGCTTTGGCGACGCTCTGGACCAGGCCTGCGTGGCAGAACTGCAGGGCTGAAAGGTTCACCGCGATGCGCCAGTCGGTGTACCCGAGCACGTACCACTCGCGCATCTGACGGCAGGCTTCGTTGAGCACCCACTCGCCAATCGGAATGATCAGCCCGGTCTTTTCCGCCAGTTCGATGAACTTGTCCGGCAGCAGCATGCCCTGGGTCGGATGCACCCAGCGCAGCAACGCCTCGGCACCGACCGGTCGGCCATTGTTGGCATCGAACTTGGGTTGGTAATAGAGACTGAATTGCTGCTGATCAATGGCGATACGCAAGTCCTGCAATAACTGCAGCTGTTTGCGCGCGTTGCTGTTCATCGAGGCATCGAAGAAGCTATAGCCGTTTTTCCCGGCGCCCTTGGCGTGGTACATCGCCGCGTCAGCGTTCATCAGCAATTCCTCGGCGGTTTCACCGTTGCCCGGATATATAGCGATGCCGACGCTGGCGGAAATCTGCAAGTCATGTTCGCTGACTCGGAACGAACGCCCGATCAGCTCGACCTGACGGGCCGCCAGGTTCAATGCGTCATTCTGCTCGCCGAGTTGCACCAGCAATACGAACTCATCACCGCCGATCCGTGCCAGGGTGTCCTGGCTGCGCAAATCCTCGCGCAAGCGCAAGCCGACCTCACGCAACAACAGATCGCCCATGTGGTGACCGAAGGCATCGTTGACGGGTTTGAAACCGTCCAGATCGATGAACATCAACGCGAAACAACCGCCCTGCTCCTGCACCATCGACATCGCCTGATCGATGCGGTCAGCCAGCAACACGCGATTCGGCAGGCCGGTCAGGGTGTCATGCAGGGCCAGTTGGGTCAGTTCGCGGTTGGCCTCGGTCAATGAGTGGGCAAGTCCTGCGGTGCGGGCCTCAAGGCGCGCATCGAGGATCGAGGTCAACAAGGCAAGGCTCAACACGGCCAGGGTGGTGATCAGCACCAGATTGTCCAGGCCCTTGCCGTTCAGGCCGCTGACGGCCGCACCACAGAAGCTGCCATCCGGGAAACGCGCCGCCGCCATGCCGGTGTAATGCATACCGACGATCGCGAACCCCATGATCACCGCCGCACCGCCACGGATCAGGCCGACATAAGGCGTGTGCTGGCGCAGGCGGAAAGCGATCCACAACGCGGCGCCCGAGGCGACTACGGCGATCAGCAGCGAGGCGCCGAACAGCGTCGGATCGTAATCGATACCCGGCTGCATACGCATGGCGGCCATGCCGGTGTAGTGCATGGCGCTGATCCCGACGCCCATGACCAGCGCGCCGAATGCCAATTGCCAGGCTGGCAATTGTGGCTGGCTGACCAACCACAGGGCAAAGCCGCAGGACAGGATGCCAATCAGCAGTGACAGCAATGTGATACCGACGTCGTAACCGAGGTCGATGGGCAATTTGAACGCGAGCATGCCGATGAAATGCATCGACCACACGCCAACCCCCATCGCAAAGGCGCCGCCCGCCGTCCATAGATGCACCGCCCGACCCTTGGCCGTGGAGATGCGTTCGGTCAGGTCGAGCGCGGTATAGGAGGCGAGAATCGCCACAAAAAGCGAGATGATAACCAGCGTGGGGGAATAGCTACCGATAAGCATGAGACTTCTCGTGACCGCCCTCCGTACTGCTTCCATTCTCGGGGGGCAAATCGGGCGATTGTACTGATTGCGCAAAAGAACGCACTGACAAAATAAGCAAATGGCCATCAAGCCGATGAAACGCTTGTTTGACACCTCGCGACGGCCGCGTCCACCCGTAGCAGCTGCCGAGCCTGCGAGGCTGCGTTCGGCGGCGAAGCCGTCGTGAAATCAGACGGTGCGGTGTTTCAGTAGGATCCGGTACTCAGGGTTTACGACGGCTTCGCCGCCGAACGCAGCCTCGCAGGCTCAGCAGCTGCTACAGGAGCCTTACTCTTTTTCGCTCACCTGCAACGCCCCATCCCAGCCACCGCCCAGCGCCGCGATCAACTGCACGCTGGCAATCAACCGGCTCTGCAACAGGCTCAGCACGCTGCGTTCATTGTTCAACGCTGTGGCCTGAACGACCACCACGCCCAGATAAGCGATCACACCGGCCTTGTACTGGTTCTGGGTCAGACGCAAGGATTCACGCGCCGCGTCCAGTGCTTCCTGGCGCACGCCCGCTTCGTCTTCCAGGACCTTGAGCTGCACCAGATAGTTTTCCACTTCACGGAAGCCATCGAGCACGGTCTGGCGGTACTTGGCCACTGTTTCGTCGTAGGCCGCTTCGCTGCGGTCAACTTCCGCGGAGCGCTGACCGCCGTCGAACAAGGTCATGGCCAATTGCGGTCCGACCGACCAGAAGCGGTTCGGCACGCTGATCCAGTTGGCATAGGTGCTGCTGCTATAGCCACCGTTCAGACTCAGGGTGAAGTCCGGGTAATAGGCCGCCTTGGCCACACCGATGTTGGCATTAGCCGCCATCACCGAGCGTTCGGCGGAGGCGATGTCCGGGCGGCGCTCGAGCAATTGCGAAGGCACGCTCAGCGGTATCTCGGGCAACGCAGGAATGTCTTTGGTTTCAGCCAGGCTGAACTCGGCCGGCGGTAGCCCGATCAGTACGGCAATGGCATTCTCGAATTGAGCACGCTGCCAGATCAAATCAACCATGTCAGCCTGGGTGCTTTTGAGCTGAGTCTGGGCCTGGGCCACCGCATCCTTGCCGGAGACACCGGCGCGATACTGGTTTTCAGTCATTGTCAGCGAGCGCTGATAGGCCTCGACCGTCGCTTCCAGCAGGCGTTTCTGCTCGTCGATCACGCGCAGTTGCAGATAGTTCTGCACCAGTTCCGACTGCTGGCTCAAGCGCATCGCCGCCAGATCGGCAAAACTCGCCTCAGCATTGGCGGTGTCGGCTTCAAGGCCTCGACGCAGTTTTCCCCAAACGTCGGCCTCCCAACTGACTCCGGCCTGTGCGGTGTAAGTGTCGCGAATCCCGCTGGAAGAACTGGTCAGGCTCGAACTGCTGCTGCCGGTGCCCTGGCTGGAGCGGTTTTTCCCGACGGTCAGGTCCACGGTCGGAAAAAACGCGCCACGAGCACTGCGCACCAAGGCCTGGGCCTGACGGTACTGGGCCTCGGACTGCGCAACGGTCTGGTTGGCACTGTTAAGCTTTTCGATCAGGCCATTCAACTGCTGATCGCCATACAACTCCCACCAGGCGCCACGTGCCAGAGAATCGCTGGGTTTGGCCTGACGCCAGCCTGCCGCTTCCTTGTACTGCGCCGGCGCAGCCGCTTGCGGGCGCTGGTAATCCGGGCCGATGGCGCAGGCGCTGAGCATCGCCACGCACAGCGCCAGGCTCAACAAACGCGAGCCTCGGGCCGTTACCAGCGGTGCAGCCAGAGTGATAAGCGAACGGTCAGTCATAGCGGAGTTTCCAGAGCAGCATCGGTACGCACCCCACGCCAGTGGTTGAAGCGATGGCGCAGTTTGTCGAGATAGAGGTAAACCACCGGGGTGGTGTAAAGGGTCAGCACCTGGCTGAAGATCAGCCCGCCAATGATGGTCAGGCCCAGCGGCTGACGCATTTCCGCACCTTCGGCGCGGCTCAGCAGCAACGGCAACGCGCCGAGGATCGCTGCCAGGGTAGTCATCAGAATCGGCCGCAGACGTTGCAAGCAAGCGCTGCGAATCGATTCCAGCGGCGCCATGCCCTGATGCCGTTCCAGCTGCAAGGCCAGGTCGATCATCAGAATGGCGTTTTTCTTCACCACGCCGATCAGCAGGAACAGCCCGAGCAACGAGATCAGGCTGAACTCACCGCCCAGCGCGTAAATCGACAGCAACGCGCCGACCCCGGCCGATGGCAAGGTCGAAAGAATGGTCAGCGGATGGATATAGCTTTCGTACAGCACACCGAGCACCAGATACACCGCCACCAGCGCCCCGAGAATCATCCACGGCTGGCTCTTCTGGGTCGCAGCAAAGGCGTCGGCAGTGCCGGCCATTTTCACGATCACGTCTTCCGGCATGCCCAGTCTGGCAATAGCCCGCTCGATGGCCGCCGTGCCCTGCTCCACCGTCACGCCTTCGGCCATGTCGAAGGAAATGCTCTCGGAGGCGAACTGGCCTTCGTGGCTGACGCGGTCGTCTTCCAGGCTGTTTTCGTAATGAGCGATAGTCGAGAGCGGAATCCGCGCACCGTCGGCGGTGATCACCTGAACCTGTTTGAGGGTGATCGGGTCCTGGGCATATTTCGGATTGACCTCCATGACCACCTGATACTGGTTAAGGCTGTCGTAAATCGTCGAAATCTGCCGCTGGCTGTAGGCGTTGTTCAGCACCGCGGTGACCATATCCATGTCGACGCCCAGGCGTTTGGCCTGATCACGGTCGACGATCAGGGTCACCTGTTGGGCGCCGCGCCCTTCACGGGCGTCAATCGCGGTCAGCTCCGGCAAAGCCTTGAGTGCGGTAACGACTTTCGGATACCACTCGCGCAATTCACCAAGGTCGGCGCTTTGCAGGATGTAGGAATACTGCGACGTAGTCTGTTCACGACCGCCACCAAACTGCAGGTCCTGATCGGCCATCAGCATCAGCTGCGCACCGGCGACCTTGGGCATTTCCTTGCGCAGGCGTTCAATGACTTTTTGCGCAGAAATGTTGCGCTCCTTGATCGGTTTCAGCCGCACCAGCATGAAAGCATTGTTGGTGCCGTTGGTGCCGCCGATGAAGCCGGCGACGCTTTGCACCGCGTCATCCTTGAGCACCGCGCGGCGGAAAGTTTCCATTTTTGGCTGCATCACGCTGAATGACAGTCCGTCGTCACCGCGCACGTAACCGATCAGCTGGCCGGTATCCTGTTGAGGCATAAATGTTTTAGGAACAACGATATACAGCGCAATGTTAACGCCGACTGTCACGACAAGACTAAGCAAGGTCAATCGGCGATGACGCAGCACCCAGTCGAGGCTTGTGGCGTATTTGCCGACCATCCACTCGTTGGCGCGCTGACTCCAGCGCTGCAAACGGTTTTCCTCACCGGGTGTATGCGGCTTGAGCCAGCGGGCGCAGAGCATGGGGGTCAGCGTCAAGGAGACCACCAGCGACACCACGATGGACGCCGCCAGCGTGATGGAAAACTCGCGAAACAGGCTTTCGACAATCCCGCCCATAAACAGGATCGACAGGAACACCGCCACCAGCGAGACGTTCATCGACAGCAAGGTGAAGCCGACTTCCTGCGCCCCGAGGTACGCGGCCTTCATCGGCGGAACGCCTTTGTCGATGTGCCGCGAAATGTTCTCCAGCACCACAATGGCATCGTCCACCACCAGCCCGGTGGCCAGAATCAGCGCCATCAGCGACAGGTTGTTCAGGGAGAATCCATAGAGGTACATCACCGCAAAGGTGCCGACCAGAGACACCGGCACCGCAAGGGTCGGAATCAGCGAGGCGCGGAAGTTACCGAGGAACAGGAACACCACCAGAATCACCAGCGCCACGGCAATCAGCAGGGTCATTTCCGCTTCGTGCAAGGTCGCCTTGATCACCGGCGACCGGTCCATCGCCACGTTCAGCTTCACGCTGGCCGGCAACACGGCCTGCAGCGCAGGTAGTTGAGCCTTGATGTCGTTGACCGTCTCGATGATGTTGGCGCCGGCCTGCCGGTTGATCACCAGCAGTACCGCCGCGTCGTTGTTGAAGAAGCCGCTGTTGTAGCGGTCTTCGACGCCGTCGCTGACCTTCGCCACGTCCTTCAGGCGCAGGGCCGCGCCGTCCGCGTAGTGGATGATCAGCGACTCGTAATCCTTGGCTTTCTCCAGCTGGTCGTTGGCCTGAACCTGCCACAACCGCTGACTGTCTTCGACCGAGCCCTTGGGCCGGCGCACGTTGGCATTGGCGATGGTGTTGCGCACATCGTCCAGCGCTACGCCGTACTGGTTGAGCGCCTGCGGTTCGAGTTCGATGCGCACCGCCGGCAAGGAACTGCCGCCGATCTGCACTTCGCCGACGCCCTGCACCTGAGACACGCTCTGGGACAGGATCGTCGAGGCCAAATCGTAGAGCTGGCCCTTTTCCAGCACGTCGGAGGTCAGTGACAGCACCATGACCGGCGCCTGGGACGGGTTGACCTTCTTGTAGGTCGGCATGCTGCGCATCCCGCTTGGCAGCAAATTGCGCGAAGCGTTGATCGCCGCCTGCACTTCCCGCGCCGCGCCGTTGATGTCGCGGTCCAGGTCGAACTGCAAAATCACCCGGGTCGAGCCCTGGCTGGAGCGGCTGCTCATGGTATTGACCCCGGCGATGGCGCCGAAGGAGCGCTCCAGCGGCGTGGCCACCGTCGAGGCCATGACCTCCGGGCTCGCACCGGGCAGACTCGCCTGGACCACGATCACCGGGAAGTCCATCTGCGGTAACGGCGCCACCGGCAACAGGCCGAAGCTCACGCCGCCCAGCAGCAGGATCGCCAGGCTCAGCAACATCGTCGCGACCGGGCGCTTGATGAAAGGTCCGGACAGGTTCATGGCTGTTCTGCCGCTTCCACGGCTTCAGGCTTGCGACCCCAGCGCCGACCGAGGCGGTCGAAGTACAGGTAGATGACCGGAGTGGTAAACAGCGTCAGCACCTGACTCACCAACAAGCCACCCACCATCACCAGACCCAACGGTTGACGCAGTTCCGCGCCGGAACCGGTCGCCAACATCAATGGCACCGCGCCGAACAACGCGGCCAGTGTGGTCATCAGAATCGGCCGGAAACGCAGCAGCGCCGCCTGATAGATCGCCGTTTCCGGGTCCATGCCCTGATTGCGTTCAGCATCGAGGGCGAAGTCGATCATCATGATCGCGTTCTTTTTCACGATACCGATCAACAAAATGATGCCGATGATCGCGATCATGCCCAGGTCATTGCCGCTCAACAGCAACGCCAGCAAGGCACCGACCGCCGCCGAGGGCAAGGTCGAGAGAATGGTGATCGGGTGGATGTAGCTCTCGTACAGCACGCCGAGCACGATATACATGGTGACCACCGCTGCCAGAATCAGCAGCAAGGTGCTCGACAGCGACGCCTGGAATGCCTCGGCCGCCCCCTGGAACTGGGTCTGCACGCCAATCGGCATGCCGATGTCCTTCTGCACCTGATCGATGATCTCCACCGCATGGCCCAGCGCCACGCCGGGCGCGAGGTTGAAGGACATCATCACTGCCGGGAACTGCCCGATATGAGTGATCGCCAGTTGTGCCTGACGCTCCTCCATGTGCGCCAGACTGGATAGGCGCACTTGCCCGCCGTCGGTGGTTTTCACGTGAATCTGATTCAGCGCCTCCGGGCCGATCTTCTCGCCGGACTGCGATTGCAGCACCACGCGGTACTGGCTGGCCTGGGTGTAGATGGTGGAAATCTGCCGCTGACCGAAGGCGTCGTACAGCGCATCGGTGATGTTCGACACCGACACACCGACCCGCGACGCCGCATCGCGGTCGATCACCAGATACACCTGCAGGCCTTTGTCCTGCAAATCGCTGGCGACGTCGGTCAGCTCAGGCCGTTGGGCCAGTGCTTCCACCAGTCGACCACTCCACAGACTCAGCAACTCCGAGTCCGGCGACGACATGCTGAACTGATATTGAGTCCGGCTGACGCGGTCTTCGATGGTCAGGTCCTGCACCGGTTGCATGAACAGGCGAATGCCGGTGAGTTTGTCCAGTTCCGGTTGCAGACGTGCAATCACCTCGGTGGCGCTCAGGTCGCGATTGCTGTGGGATTTGAGGTTGATCAGCAGACGACCGCTGTTCAGCGTCGAGTTGTCACCGTCGACGCCGATGTAGGACGACAAGCTCTCCACCGCCGGATCCGCCAGGATCACTTTGGCCAGTTCCTGCTGGCGTTCGCTCATGGCCGCAAAGGAAATCGACTGCGGCGCCTCGGAAATGCCCTGGATCACCCCGGTGTCCTGCACCGGGAAAAAGCCCTTGGGCACCACCATATAAAGGAACACGGTCAACGCCAGCGTGCCGATGGCCACCATCAGGGTCAGCGGTTGATGCTTGAGAACCCACTTTAACTTGCGCCCGTAAGCCGCGATCATCCAATCAATTGTGGCGCCGCTGGCCCGGTAGAAACGGCCCTGTTCTTCTTCCTTCGGTTCACGCTTGAGCAGCCGCGCGCACATCATTGGCGTCAGGGTCAGGGAGACGACAAGGGAAATCAGGATCGCCACCGCCAGAGTGATAGCAAATTCACGGAACAGCCGCCCCACCACGTCGGCCATGAACAGCAGCGGAATCAGTACGGCGATCAGCGACAGGGTCAGGGAGATCAGCGTGAAGCCAATCTGCTTGGCGCCCTTGAGCGCCGCATTCAGGGGGCTGTCGCCCTCTTCGATAAATCGGGAAATGTTCTCCAGCATGACGATCGCATCGTCCACCACGAAACCGGTGGCGATGGTCAGTGCCATCAGGGTCAGGTTGTTGACCGAGAAACCCGCGAGGTACATCACGCCGAAGGTACCGATCAGCGACAGTGGCACGGCCACTGACGGAATGATCGTGGCGCTGGCCCGACGCAGGAACAGGAAGGTCACCATCACGACCAGCGCAATGGCGATCAACAATTCGTGCTGCACGTCGGTGACCGAGGCGCGGATAGTCTGGGTGCGGTCGGTCAGCACGGTGACTTCGAGACCGGCCGGCAGGTTGTCGGTGATGCTCGGCAGCAGGGCTTTGATCCGGTCAACCACTTCGATGACGTTGGCGCCAGGCTGACGCTGGATGTTCAACAACACCGCCTGGCTTTCATTGGCCCACGCCGCCAGACGTTCGTTTTCCGCGCCATCGACGATCTCCGCCACATCCTTGAGCCGCAACGGCGCGCCGTTGGCGTAGGCGAGAATCAGGTTGGCGTAGTCCTTGGGCGAGGTCAGTTGATCGTTTGCATCGAGCATCGACACCCGGGTCGGGCCGTCGAAGTTGCCTTTGGGCTGGTTTACGTTGGATGCACCGATCAGGGTTCGAACGTCGGAGAGGTTCAAGCCATTGGCGGCTAGGGCTTCAGGGTTGACCTTGATCCGCACGGCCTGACGCTGGCCACCGGCAATGCTGACCATGCCGACGCCGCTGATCTGGGCAATTTTCTGCGCCATGCGCGTGTCGACCAAATCATTGAGCTTGGGCAGCAGCATGGTCTTGGAGGTGATGGCCAGGGTCAGCACCGGGGTGTCCGCCGGGTTGACCTTGTTGTACACCGGCGGCGCCGGCAGGTCCTTGGGCAGCAAATTGGTCGCAGCGTTGATCGCCGCCTGCACCTGTTGCTCCGCGACGTCCATGTTGATGTCGAGACTGAAACGCAGGGTCAGCACTGAAGCGCCGCCGGAACTGGTCGAAGCCATCTGGGTCAGGCCGGGCATTTGCCCGAACTGACGCTCAAGGGGCGCGGTCACGGCGCTGGTCATGACATCCGGGCTGGCACCTGGATACAGCGTCATGACGCGAATGGTCGGGTAATCGACCTGAGGCAATGCCGACACCGGCAACAGCCGATAGGCGATCACGCCGGCCAGGATAATGGCCAGCATGCTCAGGGTCGTGGCGACCGGGCGAAGGATGAACAGCCGCGAGATGTTCATGCGCCGCCCTTTTTCGCCTTGTCGGGGGTCGTCGCGTCAGGCACCGTGGCGGCCGATTTGCCTTGCAGGTGCTCGGTCGGGGTGGTCGGTACATCCTTGGTGTCGTTGACCACTTCCACTTCGCTGCCTTCCTTCAAGCGGTCGGTGCCTTCAAGGACCACGCGATCCCCGGGGGCCAGGCCTTCGGTAATCACGGTGTTTTCACCGTCACTGGCGCCGACTTTCAACTGACGAATCGCGACTTTCTTGTCGCCGTCCAGGGCGTAGACAAACGTGCCGTTGGTGCCGAACTGAATCGCTGCCGAAGGTGCGAGCACCACGTCTTTGAGGGTGTCGGCCAGCAGGTGGACGTTGACGAACTGATTCGGGAACAGCGCCTGATCGCGGTTCTCATAACGAGCCTTGAATTTCAGGGTGCCGGTGGTGACGTCGATCTGGTTGTCCAGGCTCTGCAAGACGCCGGTGGCCTGCAACTTGGTGTCGCCACGGTCCCAGGCTTCGGCGGGCAGTTTGGCGCCGGCGCGATAACGGGCCAGCACGGTCTCCAGGACGTTTTCCGGCAAGGTGAAGGCAACGCTGATCGGTTGGGTCTGGGTGATGATCGCCAGCGCTGTGGTGTCGTTGGCTGCCACCAGGTTGCCGACATCCAGCTGACGCAAGCCCACACGCCCGGCAATCGGGGCGCGGATTTTGGTGAATTCCAGATTGAGCTTGGCGTCGTTGACCGCCGCCTGATTGGTTTTGACCGTGCCCTGATACTGGCCCACCAGCGCTTCGGCGGTGTCCAGGGTCTGCTTGGCGATACTGTCTTCGCGATACAAGCCGCGATAGCGTTCCACATCGACCTGGGCGTTTTTCAGCTGTGCCTGGTTCTGCAGCAACGTGCCTTCGGCCTGAAGCAAGGCGTTCTGGTAAGGACGCGGGTCGATTTCAGCCAGCAGATCGCCCGCCTTGACCATCTGCCCTTCCTCGAATGAGATCTTCATCAGCTCACCTCCGACGCGGCTGCGCACATTAATGGTGTTCAGCGCCGTCACGGTGCCCAGCGCCTTGTAGTACAGCGGAAAGTCGCCCTTGACCGCTGGCGCGACACGCACTGGTACTGGCCCGGTCGCCCCGCCGAAACCGGGACGCATCCCTCCCGACCTGCCGGTATGCCCGGCAACGGCTTTTTGCCCTGCGCCCTCTTTTTGGGCACTGCCGGCGGGCCAGAATTTCCAGCACAGGCCAGCGATGACCAACAGGACTAGCAGGCCAAACAGCCAGCGACGGGGACTACGGGAAACGGAGGATTGCATGGAATGATCAACCATTGGGCGCGTGGGCTTCTTCTACAGGAGGCTGAACGATAAGCACTGGCGGGTATTAAGCAAAGCGGCTTTACCGGCAATTTACCTTTGGCTTACGTAACAGGATGTTTGGCCAAGACACTGAATCACAAATGAAAACGGCCTGGACAGGGCCAGGCCGTTAACAATTGTAATGCTTTACTTATTTAAGAACGGCAAGTGCCGCTTCGTAGTTCGGTTCTTCAGCGATTTCCTTGACCAGTTCGCTGTGCAGAACGTTGTCGTTTTCGTCCAGAACCACGACGGCACGGGCCGTCAGGCCTTTGAGCGGGCCGTCAGCGATGGCAACGCCGTAGTTCTCGATGAACTCGGCACCGCGCAGGGTCGACAGGTTCTGTACGTTTTCCAGGCCTTCGGCGCCGCAGAAGCGAGCTTGAGCGAACGGCAGGTCAGCGGAGATGCACAGCACGACAGTGTTGGCGACATCACTGGCCTGGGCGTTGAACTTGCGAACCGAAGTCGCGCAGGTCGGGGTATCGACGCTTGGGAAGATGTTCAGCACTTTGCGCTTGCCGGCGAAGCTCGCCAGGGTCACGTCGGACAGATTGCCGGCAACCAGGGAAAAGGCTGGCGCCTTGGAACCGGCTTGTGGCAGTTGGCCGTTGACTTGAACCGGGGAGCCTTTAAGAGTGACTTGAGCCATGAACGGAGTCCTTCTGAACGTTGTTGTAGAGAATTTTGAAGAGGCCGAAGTTAACCACGAAATGGCCCGACGACCTATGCCCAGATACAAATTGTGAAGTGTCGTCGCACACATTGGATACAACCTGCCCCCATCACCGCATAGCGAGTTTAGTGTCGAGAAACAAATCCGCTTTTCGGCGATCTTCCGTAAGAAGCGCTGTCGATTCAGGCGACGGCCATTCGACTAGTCAGTGAGTCACTCACATCCAGCGGAGATAAAACCATGCGATTCATGATCATTGTCAAAGCCAGCCAGGATTCCGAGGCCGGTGTGATGCCCAGCGAGGAACTGATGACGGCGATGGGCAACTACAACGAGGAGCTGGTCAAAGCCGGCATTCTCATCGACTGCGATGGCCTGCAGCCGAGCAGCAAAGGCGCTCGCGTGCGCTTCTCTGGTGACCAGCGAACAGTAATCGACGGCCCGTTCGCCGAAACCAAGGAGCTGATCGCCGGCTACTGGATATGGCAGGTGAAGTCGAAACAGGAAGCGATCGACTGGGTCAAACGCTGCCCCAACCCAATGCCAGGCACCGACGCCGAAATCGAGATTCGCCAGGTGTTCGAGGCTGACGATTTCGGGACGGAGTTCACACCGGAACTGCGGGAGCAGGAAGAGCGGGTGCGCGCGCAGGCGAAAAAGCGCTGATGAGTCAAATCATCGTGGCGGAGGGTTTACCCCTCCCCACATCAGCAGTCGGACGATCCACCCCGCTGTTTCCCATTAACTTTCCAGTCCACAGAAACTCACGCAGTCGTGGACAAAAAGCCAAGGATCCCCCTCTTCGACTGGCGAACCCGGCGTTAGCTGCTAGCTTCAAGAGACGTGTCCTACAGGCTTGATAGGAAAGAGATTTACGCAGTAACGGCCGCCAAGTGCCGAGTCGTCCAATGAGCCATGGAGGAACGGGGGAGTCATGTCGAACAATGTGGAAGCTCACGCCTCGCCAGGGGCGGCCTTAATGGGTGTGCCGCAATTGCTGCATGCCACCGAGTCGATCTGCACCCGCCCCCACTACACCCCACTCGGTTTGGCTGGTGGCAACGTGTGGAAATCCTGTTCCAATATTCTTAATGCCTTCGTCACCTTCGGCACATAAGGACTTTGATATGCACAGCATAATTCGCGCAGCTGGTTACAGCCTGATGACGATGTTCGTCAGTTGCGGCGTGGGTGCCCAAGATCTGGATACGCGGATCGACAAGATCGCGATGGAAGGCGAACTCCCGGCCCATGAATCCATTGCCAGGCTCTATGCCGAGCTGGATTTCCAACAGGCGACCCAGCGTTATCTCTGGGCGTTGCCGCTGGTGTCCTACGCGCAATGGCAGGAAGAATTCGCGAAAAGCTCGGCGCCCGCAGCGGATCACAACCGTCATTTGACCGACGCCGGCCATCCGGCAAAGCTGCATCAAGCATGAACGCGCGCCTGACGGCAAACGCATCTGGACTATGGACGTTGCAATGCCGAAACATAAAAATAAAGCGGTACAGCCAAGCCCTGATTCGCCACCAACCCTGATTAACCGTTACCTGTTTCCCGTCACCCTCGGTGTCTTGCTATTGGCCATCGCCGGCATCGGCTGGTTTCTGTTCAGCAGCAAACCGGCCCCCGTGGCTTATGCGCCTGTCAGCGCTCCGGCCGCTCAGCCGGCCAAACCGCAACCGGTCGCCGTGGCGCCGGCAACGATGGTCGATGAGCAACAATGCCAGGGCTGCCACAGCGAGCAGGTCAAGGACTGGCAAGCCTCCCATCACCAATTGGCGATGCAGGAAGCCAACGCCGAGACGATGCTGGGCGACTTCAATAACGTCACCTTCAAAGCGGAAAAAGAAACCACCCGTTTCTCGCGCAAGGGCAACGAATTCTGGGTCAACACCCCCGGCATTGATGGCAAGAATGCCGACTTCAAGGTCGCGTACACCTTCGGCATCGCGCCGTTGCAGCAATACCTGATTGAGGTCGGCGAAGGTCGGTTGCAAGCCCTCGGCGTGGCCTGGGATACCGAGAAGCACCGCTGGTTTCACCTCTATCCGGGCCAGGGCGTGAACTTCAAGGACCCGTTGCACTGGAGCAAGCCGAGCCAGAACGCCAACTTCATGTGCGTCGAGTGCCACACCACCGGTTACAAACGCAATTTCGATGCCGCGAAAAACACCTTCGACAGTCACTGGAACAGCCTCGGTGTCGGCTGTCAGGCCTGCCACGGCCCGGCCTCCAATCACCTGGAATGGACAGCAAAAAAAGGTGACTTGGTCCATGCCGGTTTTGCCGTCGACCTGAAGGACAAGAACGCCACTGTCGAAATCGAAACCTGTGCCCGCTGCCACTCGCGCCGCGCGCCACTGGGCGACGGATTCACTGCCGGCAAGCGCCTGATGGATGACTACCTGCCGAGCACCCTGACCCGCGAGTTGTACGCACTGGACGGCAAGATCAAGGACGAAGTGTTCGAACACGGCTCCTTCGCCCAGAGCAAAATGTTCGACAAGGGCGTGCGCTGCAGCAACTGCCACAACCCGCACAGCACCGAGCTCAAGGCACCGGGCAACGGTGTCTGCCTGCAATGCCACAACACCGCCGGCAAGACCTCGGTGGAAGGCGTTGATGGCCAGGGCCTGCAAGCGAAGAATTACGATTCCATCGAACACACCCGCCACACCATGGGCCAACCGGGTTCGCAGTGCGTGGATTGCCACATGCCCGGCAAGTTCTACATGGGCAATGACTTCAGGCATGACCACAGTTTCAGCATTCCCAACCCTGAGCGGGCGAAAAAACTTGGCACGCCGGACGCTTGCCTGACCTGTCACCAGGGCAAGGCTGGCGACAAGGTCACGGAGCAATTCAAGCTCTGGAACACCACCACCGCGCAGGCACCGCGTTACGACGAAAGCCTGTGGCTGATTCGCAACGGTCAGCCCGGCGCGGCACAAGCCTTGTACGAACAGCTTCAACGCAGCAATTTGCCAGCAATTCAGCGCGCAACCCTGCTGGCCGAGTTGCCGCTGTATCCAAGCGAACAGGCGTTGAAACTGGCTACCAAAGACTTGAGCCACCCAGCCCCGCAAGTGCGTGAAAGTGCTGTTAGGGCGATCAGCGCGTTCCTGCCGCCACCGGAACGCGCGCCGCTGTTGACGCCGTTACTGCATGATCCGGTGAAGGCTGTGCGGATTGTCGCGGCTCGGGACTTGCTGAGCGTGGCCCGTAATGGCTTGGGCAGCGCCCAGGACCACTGGAACGCGGCCATCGCCGAGTACGAGGCGGTCCAGAAGAGCCTGGCCGAACGCGCTGAAGCCAACCTCAACCTGGCCATGCTCTATCAGGCCAGCGGTCGTAGCGGTGAAGTCGAAGCGCTGCTGCGCACAGCCCTCAAGCGCGATCCGGATTTCTATCCGGCGCTGGTGACGCTGGTGCAATGGCTGGAGGCGAACGGACGCAGTCAGGAAGCTCAGACGCTGCTGGAGCAGCGCCTGAAAGAACATCCGGATGCCGCCCTGCTGCAACACACTCAAGGCCTGTCGCTGGTGCGTGCGGGCAAATCGGCCCAGGCCATGCCGGCCCTGCGCAAGGCCGCGCAACTGGAACCTCAGAACGCTCAGTACGGTTACGTGTTGGCGGTGGCGTTGCACGACAGCGGCAAGGTCGATGAGGCCTGCCAAGAGCTGGAGCGGCTGCTGAAAGTGCAACCGGCCAATCGCAATGCTCGGTTGACGTTGATCCAGTACTACCTGAACAACGGGCAGGAACCGAAGGCACAGGTGCTGTTGCAGGGCTGGAAGAAAATGAACATGGGGGATCCGGCGTTGAAGTGATCTTGAACGTGTTCGGACGTAGCCTGTAGCAGCTGCCGAGCAGCGCGAGGCTGCGTTCGGCGACGAAGTCGTCGTAAACCCTGCAAACGCGGTTTTCCTGTAAACCGTATCGCCTGATTTCACGACGACTTCGTCGCCGAACGCAGCCTCGCGCTGCTCGGCAGCTGCTACATAGACCGTGGAATCACCAGGACGAACCGCTTTTGAGTGCCAACTCCCGCCGACTATTCGCCCGCATCGCCTTGATCAACGATACCGTCCCCACCAGTAAAATCGCCGCGCCAAACAGGAAGTCAATGTTGTACAGCTGAAAGTCCTGCAACGGCCCCACCAGAAACACGCGGATCGCCCCGATACTCACCAGCGTGGCGAGAAAATCGATGCCGGGCTCGTCGCGATAAAACACGTGCATCAACGGCAGGCAAATCACCAGCAGCAACAGCAATACAATCACCTTGAACGAGCCCTTGCGCTCGACGCTGAACGCGCATTCGTTGGCGGCGTAAGGCTTGTAATCCTCGTCGCGAACCAGCGAGTTTTTCTCGTTGATGTACTCGACCCGGTTGAACTTCTGAATGGGCGTAAAGGTGTTCGACATCTCCATCACCGTGGTGATGTGGCGAAAGCGCAAGTCGATGCGCTCATTGCCCTTGAGGTAATACAGCACCGGTTTGTAGCCATAGCGGTAGGTGTCGAAGGGAAACTCGGTGGCGCGCCCCTGCACGCCAATCGGTCGCGGCTCGAGCTCCGCGTAGGCGCTTTTGTTGTCGGAGGCGAGGTTACGGCTCAGGGGTTTGATCCTGACCTGTTCGAGGAAAATCGGCGTGGCGCCGTAGGACCATTGCAGCGGTTCCAGGCGCAGGCGCAGCTCGTTACGGCCCAGGTCATAGCGATTGAAGGTACGTTCGGAAACAATCACCGCGCCGCTAAGCAGGAACTCGCCACGCAGATTGTTGGTAATGCGCAGGGTCAGCTGATCCTTGCCCAGCGACAGCGCATCCGCGGCCGGTGGCGTGCCGCACCAGGCATAACTGTCGAACGCGCCCCCCAACTGACCGCCGCGGTTCTCCTGGAACACATAAAAGTAAGCGCCCCACAGGGTCAACATCAGCAGAAACGCGGTTAACCCTAGAATTTTCTTGCCCACACTCAAACCAGACTCCTTTTGGTACGACTTCCTTATGAGGTGCGGACTCTACCAAAGTGCCATCATCGACCCAAGTACAAATGCCTTGCGCCACCACACAACATTTCCCTCGGCGTGCGGCAAAGCCGGATTTATTTAAATTCCGGATGATGGCGCACTGCCATTAGCGCTAGAGTCCGCGCCGGGCAGTCAGCCCCCAATATTCACAACGAGGCGACATGAAGCGTACCTCGGCCAATGACGGCAAATCCCGGTCTCAAGGATCATCAATGAAAGCTCTCCGCACGCTGTTCACCGTTTCAGCCCTGACCGCCACCCTGCTGACTTCGGGCTGTGCAAGCATTGTTGGCGACAGCAAATACCCAGTGAACGTATCGAGCACTCCAAGCGGTGCCGACTTCACCATCAAGAACAAGGACGGAGTCGTCGTTCATAACGGTTCCACGCCCAATACCGTTACCCTGCCTTCAGGTCGTGGCTACTTCAAAGGTGAGGCCTACACCATCACCTTTAAGAAAGAAGGTTATGCCGATACCAGCGCTACGCTGGAAACCAGCATGAGTGGCTGGTACTGGGGCAATCTGTTGCTCGGTGGGTTGATTGGCATGCTCGTTGTCGATCCACTCACTGGCGCGATGTACAAACTTCCCGCCGACGCTGCGGGCAATCTCGGCAACCCACTGCCTGGTGAACCGCCAAAAAGCCTGACACTGCTCGAAATTGATCAGCTTTCTCCAAGCGATCGAGCGGCTCTGGTCCGCATCAACTGACAGCACTCGGCGCATCCTGCTCTACAGGATGCGCCCTCCTCACCGGCGTTCTACTGACGCCGTCGAAACAACGGCCGCGGCTCAATCACCGAACGCCCATACAACACGCTCATCCCCGCCAGCCCCTTGAGCGCATCTTCGGCGGACTTGTCCTCGCGCACCGCGAAGCTGTCGAATCCGCATTGACGCATGTGGCTGAGTTGATCGCGCAGTACATCGCCGACGGCGCGCAACTCGCCCGTCCAGCCCAATCGGGTGCGCAACAAGTACGCCTGACTGTAACCGCGACCATCACGGAAACTCGGAAAATCCAGGGCAATCAGCGGCAGGTGTGAAAACCACGGCTTTAGGCTTTCCACCTCATCGTCCGGCCCCAACCACACGCCCTTTTGCGGTGGACCTTCAAGCCAACGGGCCAACGGCAGAATCACTGCACCCGCCGGCCATTCATCGTTGACATCCCTGACCAGGGTCCAGGGATCATCAGCGACAATCCGCGCCACACCCTCCTCCAGCCGCAGCAAATTGTTCATGCCGACACCTCCAGCAGCTTCGGATAGACCTGCTCTTTGAACGGTTCCAGACCGATGCGCTGCAAGGTGTCGACGAACACTTCCTCGCTCTCGCGATAATTGACGAACGTGGCGATGATCTGCTCGATCACCCCGGGCACTTCGGCGGCGCTGAAGGACGGGCCGATGACTTTGCCCAACGCACTGTTCTTGCCCTGAGCACCGCCGAGGGTGATCTGGTACCACTCGCTGCCGTTCTTATCGACCCCCAGAATGCCAATGTTGCCGATGTGGTGGTGGCCGCAGGCGTTCATGCAGCCGGAAATGTTCAGGCTGATGTCGCCCAGATCATGCAGATAGTCGAGGTCTTCGAAGCGTGCCTGAATGGCTTGCGCGATGGGGATCGACTTGGCATTGGCCAGCGCGCAGAAGTCGCCGCCAGGGCAGGCGATGATGTCGGTCAGCAAACCGATGTTGGCGCAGCCCAGGCCCTGTTCGCAGGCCAGGCACCAGAGCGAGTAGAGATCAGCCTTGGGCACGTCGGGCAACACAATGTTCTGTTCATGGGCGATGCGAATTTCGCCAAAACCGAACTGCTCGGACCAGTCGGCCACCGCCTCCATCTGCTCGGCCGTGACATCACCCGGCGGCGAGGCAATGCCCGGTTTGGTCGACAGCACCACACTGGCGTAGCCCGGCACTTTGTGTGGCTGAACGTTGCGCGACACCCAACGGGCGAAGGCCGGGTTTTCGGAAAGACGTGTGCCGAAATCGAGGTCGGCATCAGCCAGAACTTGGTAGTCCGGTGGCACAAAGGCACTGGCCACGCGCTCATACTCGACGTCGGTCAACTGCGCCGGGCCGTCCTTGAGGTACTGCCACTCCTCCTCCACTTCCCGGGCAAAGGCTTCGATGCCCAGCGCCTTGACCAGAATCTTGATCCGCGCCTTGTACTTGTTGTCGCGCCGGCCATGTCGGTTATAGACGCGCAGCACCGCCTCGACGTAGGACAGCAGGTGCTGCCACGGCAACCCTTCGCGGATCTGCAAACCGAGGATCGGCGTGCGCCCCAACCCGCCGCCGACGATGACCCGCAGCAACATCTGTCCGTCGGGTCCCGGGTAAAGATAGAGGCCGATGTCATGCATCATGATCGCCGCCCGGTCCTGTTCCGCCGAGCAGATCGCGATCTTGAATTTACGCGGCAGGAACAGAAATTCCGGGTTGATGGTCGACCACTGCCGCAGAATTTCCGCCAGGGGCCGCGGGTCGATCATTTCATCCGCTGCCACCCCGGCAAAGGCTTCGGTGGTGATGTTGCGTACGCAGTTGCCGGAGGTCTGGATCGCGTGCATTTCCACGTGTGCCAGACGTTCGAGAATGTCCGGCACCTGGGCCAGTTCGATCCAGTTGAACTGCATGTTCTGCCGGGTGGTGAAGTGGCCGTAGCCACGGTCGTAATCCCGGGCGATGCTCGCCAGCGTGCGCATTTGCGGCGCGCTTAACGTGCCGTAAGGAATCGCCACGCGCAGCATGTAGGCGTGTTTTTGCATGTACAGGCCGTTTTGCAAACGCAGCGGCAGGAATTCTTCTTCGCTCAACTCATCCGCCATGAAGCGTTCGACCTGATCGCGAAACTGCGCGACCCGCTCAAAGACCAGGGCCCGGTCATAGTCATCGTACTGATACATGTGGCTACCTCATCAGGATTGATCGGGCTCTGCACAACCCCTGTGGGAGCGAGCCTGCTCGCGAAGACGGCGGCACATTCAACATTGATGCTGACTGATCCGACGCCTTCGCGAGCAGGCTCGCTCCCACAGGGACTTCAGTGAGCTTGAAGCTCTATGACCCGTTTTCTTGAGGCGACTATGGACCTGCGGCGCAGCACGTTACAGATTCAGCTAAACACTAAAAAACCGTATCAGACTGCGGCTGATCACCGCAGGCATTCGCTTTATCTGATCCGCATAAACTCGGTTTTTCTGAGCCTGTTTTGTTTCCGGCAGGGTTTCTACAGTGCATGACATGCCAGTCCGGGTGGCCTGGCAAGACTTTGCAACCGTGGAAGCATTGACCATGAGCACAGCAACAATCGGACAGGCCTATAACTACAAGGTCGTCCGTCAATTCGTCGTGGCAACCGTGGTTTGGGGTGTCGTGGGGATGGCGATGGGGGTGTGGATCGCCTCGCAACTGGTGTGGCCGCAGATGAACCTCGACCTGCCATGGACCACCTTCGGCCGCTTGCGCCCGCTGCACACCAGCCTGGTGATTTTCGGCTTTGCCGGCAGCGCGCAATTCGCCGCCAGTTACTACGCGGTGCAGCGCACCTGCCAGGTGCGGTTGTTTTCGGACAAGCTCGCGGCATTCACTTTTTGGGGCTGGCAGTCAGTAATCGTGGTGATGTTGATCACCCTGCCACTGGGCTACACCACCACCAAGGAATACGCCGAGATCGAATTCTCCGGCGCAGTGTGGATGACGGTGGTCTGGGTCGCTTATGCGATTGTGTTTTTCACCACCGTGGTGCGACGCAAGACTAAACACATCTACGTCGGCAACTGGTTCTTCGGCGCGTTCATCGTGGTCATCGCCATGCTGCACGTGGTCAATCACCTGGCGATTCCGGTGGACTGGTTCAAGTCCTATCCGGTGTATTCCGGGGCGACCGACGCCATGGTGCAGTGGTGGTACGGGCACAACGCGGTGGGTTTCTTCCTGACCACCGGGTTCCTCGGGATGATGTATTACTTCGTGCCGAAACAGGTCGGACGGCCGGTGTATTCCTATCGGTTGTCGATCGTGCATTTCTGGGCGCTGATTACCCTGTACATCTGGGCCGGCCCGCACCACTTGCATTACACCGCGCTACCGGACTGGGCGCAGTCGCTCGGCATGGCGATGTCGCTGATCCTGCTGGCACCGAGCTGGGGCGGGATGATCAACGGCATGATGACGCTCTCGGGCGCCTGGCATAAATTGCGCACCGACCCGATCCTGCGTTTTTTGGTGTTGTCCCTGGCCTTCTACGGGATGTCGACCTTCGAAGGACCGATGATGGCGATCAAGACGGTCAACGCCCTCTCCCACTACACCGACTGGACCATCGGCCACGTTCACGCCGGCGCCCTCGGTTGGGTGGCGATGATCACCTTCGGCTCGCTGTACCACATGATCCCGAAAGTCTTCGGACGTTTACAGATGTACAGCACACCGCTGATCAACCTGCACTTCTGGCTGGCGACCATCGGCACGGTGCTGTACATCGCCTCGATGTGGGTCAACGGCATCACCCAGGGCTTGATGTGGCGTGCGATCAACGACGACGGCACGCTGACCTACTCCTTCGTCGAAGCCTTGCAGGCCAGTCATCCAGGGTTCGTGGTGCGCTTCGCCGGCGGTGTGTTCTTCCTCAGCGGCATGTTGCTGATGGCTTACAACGTCTGGCGCACGGTGCGGGTTGCGGACGTCGAAATGGCCCACCGCGAAGCGCAGATTGCCTGAGGCAGGGGGCTTGAGATGATTGAGGTCGTGCTGAATGTGTTGGGCGTTGTGGGGCTTTGGCTGGCGGTTGAATACTGCCTGAAACACCAGACGGCGGAGAGTCTGGATGAAGCCAGTCTGATTCCGTTTGCCGATGACCCGGAGGTGGCGCGACGGGTGGAGTTGGCGACGGGCAAGACCGTGAAGGCGGTAGCGCCGGAAGAGGTGAAACCTGGCTGGGGCAACCTGGAAATCTGACGCCACGCCAATCAATGTGGGAGCGAGCTTGCTCGCGATGGCGGTGTAACAGTCAACATGGATGTTGGATGTTATGGCCTCATCGCGAGCAGGCTCGCTCCCACAGGGTATGTGTCAGGTCAGAGGGTTCAGCTACGCTCGCGGGGGATCAAGCTCTGCAACTGCTGCGCCAAAAAGTTCGCATCAAAGGCAAAGGTATCCGGGTCTTTCAAGCCATTGGTCTTGCGCCATTGCCAACTGCTGGACGGCGGCAGGCACACCAGCGAAATGCTGCCGTACCGCGCGGCTGTCAGGCCCATCACGGCCAGTGAAATCTGCCCCCCGGCACCCATCACATCCGGCACAAATTCCACCGGTTTACCGGCGATCACAATGGACAGCTTCTCGGTCTTGAAGGTCGACGTTTCGACCGGCACACTCGGCCCCGAGGCCACATAGGCCTCGCGGCTCACCTCCAGCAGATTCGGCGCCTGGACCGGTTCCAGCCATTGCTGGATCTGATCGAACAGTTCACCAATGCGCGTCGCCCACACGGCCGATTGCGACTCGAACAGTTGCTTCTTGTGCGCTTCGCTTTCTGCGTAATGGCGAAGCATCTCACCCAGTTGCTGTACGTCGTCCATTGCGGTGTTCCTTTGTTGAAGCGGTGCTGCGGACTTTGAGCATGGCAGATGCGCGCTGCCGGCGTACGACTAAAAGCGTGAACGGTATTGGCTGGGGGTCATGTCCAGGTATTTGCGAAAGGCACTGCCCATGTGGGACTGATGGGCGAAGCCGGCGTCCAGGGCGATGTCGGCCAGGGACAGGTCGGTGTGTTCGATCATCCGGCGTGCCGCCTGAAGCCGCACTTCAACGAGGTAAGCGTGGGGTGTCAGGCCGATGGTGCGGGTGAAGTCGCGCAGAAAGCGCAGCTCGTTTTGCCCGTAGGTGGCGGCCAATTGTTCAAGGGTCAGGGGCTCGTGGAACTGCTCGGCGATCTGGTCCAGCACTCGGGTGAAGACCCTGGGCGTGACACGTTGCGCAGTACTGGCCTTCGGGTTCATCAAACCAACGAATTCCACCGCCCTTTGCTCAAGCGCCAACCTGTCCGGTTGCGGAGCGAGCAACAGACGCCGCAGTTCCCGGCCCAGCATCAGAGCACGTCGATTGCCTGAAGACTGCACACGGTGGTCAACCGCAGGTAAATGCTGATCGGCCAACGGCTCCTCCAGACGCATCAGCAGGTATTCGCCACCACTGGCCGATTCGGAAAACACGTCCACGCCGACCGGGGTGTAAGCCAGCACGCCAGGCAAGGTATCGAAATCCACCCGGTGATCCGAATCGATGGCGTGCACACCTTGTTGACGTTCCAGTGTTACCCCAAGGGTTTGCCACTGCACAGGGTCACGCGCGCTGTAAGCAGCACGGGGCAAAAGCTGCAGGAACAGTCTGCCACCCAACAGATCCTGGCTCAGCGCCGCTGGCATGTGAAATTTCCTGATAGATCGCGATGAAGGGCCACGGGTACTCTCAAATAAGGGCATGCTCGAACAAAGGGTTGCCATCAACAGGAGCACGACATGCGCACCATCGGCCTTATCGGCGGCATGAGCTGGGAGTCCAGCGCCGAGTATTACCGTCTCATTAACCAGCAGGTGCGCGACCGGCTCGGGCCGTTGCGTTCGGCGAAATTGCTAATGTACAGCGTCGACTTTGGCCCTGTCGAACAGGCCCAGCACGCCGGGCGCTGGGACGATGCGGCGGCGATTCTGGTGGACGCAGCCCAACGGCTGCAGGCGGGTGGCGCCGATTGCGTGGTGTTGTGCACCAACACCATGCACAAGGTGGCGGGGCAGATTCAGGCAGCGATCAGTATTCCGTTTCTGCACATCGCCGACCCGGCGGGTCAGGCTGCCGTTGAGGCTGGCGCGCTGAGGATTGGATTGCTCGGCACAGCGTTCACCATGGAGCAGGACTTCCTCAAGGAACGCCTGACGTCGATGGGGCTGACCGTTTTGGTGCCGGATGCCGATGAACGTCAGGCCGTCCACCGGATCATCTATGACGAGTTGTGCGTCGGGGTGATCAGCGAGGCGTCGCGCAAGGTGTATCAGCAGGTGATCGAATCGCTGACCCAACGTGGTGCCCAGGCGATCATCCTCGGCTGCACGGAAATCGGCCTGCTGATCAAACCCGAGCACAGCGCCCTGCCCTTGCTCGACACCACCGAACTGCATGCGCAGGCGGCGGTGGCGTTCGCCTTGGGCGAGTGACTCAACCGGCCTTGGGCGTGCGACGCAGGCGCGCCATGCTCAAGGCATCGACCCATCCACCATCACGCACGGCATAGTCGCGAAACAGCCCTTCGGTGTCGAAGCCGAACTTGCGATAAAGCCCGATGGCAGCTTCGTTGTCGGCGTACACCGAAAGCTCGAGCCGTTGCAGGTTCATCCAGTTGTCGGCGATGTCCAGCGCCGCCGCCAACAGCTTCGAGCCGACGCCCTTGCCCTGCCACGCCGTCGCGACGCCCATGCCCAGATTGCCGGCATGGCTGCGGCGGATCCGTGAAAACTGCTCCAGGCCAATATTGCCGATGACCGTCCCTTGATGCAGCGCCACCAGCTGCACCACACGCTCGTTGTCCGACTCCAGGCGTTTGCGCCAGACTTCGGGTGACTGAAATGGCATTTGCAGCACCTGCCGGGTAATGGCCGGGTCGTTGTAGAGCGCGGTAATGCCGTCGATGTGCGACTCGTTGAAACGTTCGAGGGAAATGACAGCGTCAGTGCCGGGCATGGGTGATTCATCCTTGAGACAGACATGGCCGCCCACTCTATACCGCTGAAGGTTGTTCGAACCACTCCCGCCGTTCATTGAAGGTGTTCTGAATCAGCTCGACGATCATCTGCACCTGCGCTGAACCCTCGGACTGCGCATTGACCGCCATCCACACCTCGCGCTGCATCGGTTGACTGAACAACCCCGGCAATTCAATCAGGCCGCGATCAAAGCGGCTGATGTATCGGGGCAACAGGCCAATGCAGGCGCTACAACGGATCATCTCCAGCATCAGCTCATAGGAATGCAACTGCACCACCCCGGCCAGGCGCTGGTCCACGAGGGTATTCCACGGCCGAAAACAGTCGACCTGACGGTCATGCTGCCATTGCACCAGCAGGAAATCCGCCAGGTCATCGAGGCTGTCAGGGCGGGACGCGACCCGTGAATAACGTTTGGCGATGTGGGGCAGATAGTCGAGCCGCGCCAGACGCCGGGGCTCGCTGACAGCAAAACTCGGGCCGGGCAGCGGTGAATCGGTGCCGGCCAGCCACAGCACCACATCGGCACTGACCGCTTGCAGGGAGAGCTCGCTGTCCAGGGTGATGATGTCCAGGCGCACGCTGGCGTTGCGCCGCAACAAGGCAACCAGATCGCGACCGAGAATGTCATGCAGGATCGATTCGGCGACGGCCAGGCGAATCAACGGCTGTTCGATCACCGGCAAATCGCGCTCATGGGCCAGTGCAATCAACTGCGATTGCAGCTGCAATCCGTCACGACTGAGGGCAACGCCATTCTCTGAATGGCTGAATAGCGAACACTGCAGTTGCGCTTCAAGCTGCGCCAATTGTTTGCGCAGCTGGGTGGCCTTGATGTTGAGACTGCGGGCTGCCTGCATGAAACAGCCGCAACGGGCACTGACCCGAAAAGACTGCGCCAGCACCGGATCGATCCCTGCCGCCAGCGTGCGCCAGGATGAGGTTTTTTCTACGGGCGAGCGGTACTCGGCAACTCGCTGACGACCTGTGGTTTCCATGAATCGCATCGCTGACTCCCTGTCGACCTGTCCTTGAAGGTCTCATCCTGCGCAGTGTTTATGAACCTGATGTGACGCTCTGGGCGGAAAATCGATTCAGCCTCCGGGGGTTTGCCGGAAACTCACTGCCAGGCGATTCCAGCTGTTGATGGTGGTGACGACGATGGTCAGGTCGACCATCTCGCCTTCGTTGAACTGCTCCCGGGCCTGCGCGTAGACCTCGTCCGGCACATGGTTTTCAGAGAGCAAGGTGACGGCTTCGGTCCAGGCCAGCGCCGCGCGTTCTCGCGCATTGAAGAAGCCGCTGTCGCGCCAGACCACGATCGAATACAACCGACGGTCAGTCTCGCCCAAGCGCCGGGCATCCACCGAGTGCATGTCGGTGCAGAAAGCGCAGCCATTGAGTTGCGACGCACGGATTTTGATCAAGTGCAGCAAGGCCGGCTCGATGCTGAGGTTGCTAGTCAAGGCCTCCATGGCAATCATCGCTTTCATCGCCTTGGGCGATGCGCTGTAGTAATCCAGGCGGGCGTTCATGGAGTGACCTCGTGGATCGAATGTGTGCCCCCCAAGGTAGGCGTTGATACGCAGGCGTTACAGATCCAATTCTGCGAAATACCCGTGGACCACTCAGGCACCAGACCAATCGGAGGTTTTTCGCCCACGCAACTTTTGCGCAGGCGCTCATGCGGGTAATCTGGCCCGACGCACACGCGCCTCAATCGCCCCAGGAGCCTCGCCGGTATGGAACTTCACGTTGTCATCAACGGCCGCAAGGACCTGGCAGGCCAGTTGTATAACCAACTGCGCAGCGCCATCGAATCCGGCCGTCTGGCAGCCGGGACGCAACTACCGCCCAGTCGTTTGCTGGCAGAACAATTGGGCATTTCGCGCAAGACCATTTCCGACACCTACACGCAACTGACCTACGAAAACTTCCTCACCGGGGTCATTGGCAAAGGCACCTATGTCAACGCCCGACCGGCGAAAATCACTCGTAAACAGAGCCATTCGGAATTGGCCAGTGCCGAGGTCATCGAGTCCTGGCGCAACCTCCCGGTGTTCCTGCGCCATCCGACGCTGGAAGGCTCGTTACGCTATGACTTCATCGGCGGCGCCACCAGCAAGGGCCAGTTTCCCCAGGATGACTGGCGGCGCTGCACCGCTCATGCCTTACGCCAAATCGCTGCATCCAAGGGCTTCTACAGCCTGCCCGAAGGCCTGCCGGCACTGCGCAACGCCATCGCCCGGCACATCGCGTTTTCTCGCGGGGTCAATTGCCAGGACGAAGACGTGGTGGTGTGCAACGGCGCGCAACAGGCGCTGGACCTGATCTCCCGGGTGCTCACACGTCCTGGCAGCATTGTCGCCATGGAAGACCCCGGCTATCCGCCCGCACGCCTGTTGTTCGGTACCCACGGCGCCACAGTGATCGGCGTCCCGGTGGATGCCGAAGGCATTCAGGTGGACAAGATCCCCCTTGGCACCCGCCTGATTTACGTCACGCCGTCCCACCAGTTCCCGCTCGGCATGCCGATGAGCCAGGCGCGCCGGATGGCGCTGCTGGAGCGAGCCCATGAGTTGGGCGCGATCATCATCGAGGACGATTACGACAGCGAATTCCGCTACGAGGGCCGGCCTACCGACTCGCTGCAAAGCATGGACGAACGCGGCATCGTCGCCTACGTCGGGACCTTTTCGAAAACCCTGCTGCCGGAGCTGCGCCTGGGTTATGCGATCCTGCCGCCGGCAATACTCGAAGCGGTCATTCGCGCGAAGCAGCTCACCGACCTGCACACGTCCACCCTGCCCCAATGGGCGCTGGCCAAGTTCATCGCCGAAGGCTGTCTGCTCAAGCACATCCGGCGCTGCCATACGATCTATGCCGGGCGTCGTGAGCGGATCCTCGAGCGCATGGCCGGCGATCTTTCACCGTGGCTCGAGGCTGTCCCGACCACCGCCGGGTTCCACATGGTGGTTATGTGCAAAGTGTCTATCGATATTCCATTGGTGATCACACTTGCAAAAAAGGTCGAAGTCGGGGTGTATCCCATCGACAGCTTTTTTTATCAGCAAGCGCCGCAGGCCGGGCTTTTCCTGGGTTTTGGCGCCATTGAAACCCTGGACATCGACATTGCCCTGGACCGCCTGCGGGACATTTTGCAGCAGGTTGCCTGACGGATTGGTCTGCGTTTTTATTCCGCGATTGGCTATTGGTGGTCCGGGGATGCAGGCCTATCCTGCATAAGCGTTATCTCTCAATGAGCAGGATTCGTCCGGCCTGATTCAGGAGTGTGAGCAATGTCCAACGAAGTGATCAATACCGTTAAGGTGCAGGCCGCCGCCGGCCGCTCGGACGAACTGGGCAAGCAACTGCAAAAGATTGTCGACACCCTGCGCGAACTACCGGGCTGTGACTCCTATATGGTCGACCGCTGCCCCGAGGACGACAACCGCTGGACGGTCAGCGCTCGCTGGCAATCGGAAGCGGCCATGCAAATGCATTTCAACTGCCCTGAAGTCCAAGGCTTTATCGGCCTGATCGACAGCCGCCTGGCCAACAGCGTCGACTTCAACAGCTTTCCTATCGTTTAAAAATTAGGTCGCCGCCTTCGGCCACTCCTACAGGGCAATGGGTACCCCTGCAGGAGTGGCTGGAGGCGGCGATCTTGTTTTTTCAACGCCCATGATTGGTCCCCTCGCCTTCACGAAAATTGGCTGTTTGATTGGCCTTGGCCGAGACTTACTGTGGTCCCTGACGACTAACCAAGCAGGTGATACCCATGAAAGCCTTCCGCTACTGTGCTGCGCCCCTCGCCGCCCTCGCCCTGACCGTTTCCGCCGCGGCATTCGCCCACGAAGCCGCGCCTTCGGAAAAGGTCACCGTGTTGCAGGACCAGATGTTGAAAAACGCACCGGGTAAAAAAGCGCTGATGATCGAAGTCGATTACAAACCCGGCCAATCGTCCATCGCCCACAAGCACGAGGGCACGGCCATGGCTTACGTCATTTCGGGAGAAATCATCTCCCAGGTCAAAGGGGAAAAGGCGATCACTTACAAGGCCGGTGAATACTGGTACGAACCGGCCGGTTCGGAGCATTTAGTCTCGAAAAATGCCAGTACCACCAAACCCGCCAAACTGTTGGTGTTTATGGTGTTAGCGCCCGACGAAAAAGTATTGATCCCTTTGGAAAACTGATAGCTGTTGCGCCAGCCATAAATAAACAGGCCCGAATTAAGCATTCAGGCCTTTTTATTTCCCGGCGCAATTAACCGCAACCTTTTAAACCAAACAAAACTATTGGCTGCCTGACAAGTACAGAGATTGGCTGTTTCATTCAGCAACGACAGGTTTAGTCTGGAATTACCGCCGACCACGTCCGGCCTATTAACTTTCCGACTCAAGTTGTTTCACTGGAGAAACACCATGAAACTTGCACTTGTCAGTACCTTGTCGATGACGGTTCTTTTAACGGGTTGTTCAATACCCACTGCACCGAAGGCTGTTTCTTCGCTCGACGGCATTTTCACCGAGCCGGTCGGCCGCAGCAGTGCCACGCATGTCACCCATGGCAGCAACGTTTCCCTGGGCATCGTCTATAGCCGCAACACTCAGACCAACCGCGCCTACCTTCAGGATTACCAGGCCAACGCCGGCACCGGTTTCGGCCAGAGCCTGCTGGTGCAGTCGATTCACGACGCCTACGTCGCCACCTCCAAACCGGACCTGGCGGTGGACTGGGTCAAAGCATCCTTGCAACGTCAGTTTGGCTCGGTGACGGTGTACCCGGACATGCAAAGTCTCAGGGCCGCTAAACCGGACGTGGTCGCCGTTGTCGATACGCGCAGTCAACTGATGACGTCGCGCAGTTCGGATATCAGCGCGAATGTCAGCGCCGCTTTCTACGATACCCATTTCAACTACATCGGCACTGCGCAAGGGCATGACGCTAAAGAACTGAGTCCGTTATGGGCAGACTATAAACGCAGCGAAGAGATAGTTGCCGATATAAACGAACAACAGAACGTGCAAGTCAGGGCCTTGCAAAAGTTTGACCAGTCGCTCAGTAATTTATTGACCAGACCGACAGATAAAGTGTCGATGATCGATAACCCAACAGGTCAGAAGTTGTATTAAGGCGAATGGCCCCATCGCGAGCAAGCTCGCTCCCACAGGTTATACGCGATCAATGTGGGAGCGAGCTTGCTCGCGATAGGGCCCTATCAGACACCACAAAAACAACACAAAAAAAAGCCCCACATTTCTCAATGCGGGGCTTCTTCATTCAGCGCCTGATCAGGCAGCCGGCTCCAACTCAGCGCTGGCAATGCTAGAGGCAGTGACTGGCACTACCGCTTGACCGCTCAACGCCAGATCCAGCAACTCACGGTTGGCCACCGCATACATGGCGTAATCAGTGCCGCTGGCGGCACGGATTTCTACCAGCATGGCGCGCCAGCGTTCGATCATCCCTTCGTGCTCTTCCATCCACAGCTCCAGACGGGTTTCCACGTCCTGGGTGCCGTCGCCCTGTTGCAGGACGGAGATGGTGATCGCACGTTGTTGCCAGTCGACGTCATCGCGGAACGCTTCACGGGCCAGGGCCTGCCAGTTGTTTTCAACCGGCAGAGCGCTGATCTGTTGCAAGTACCAGGTGATGTCCAGCGCGCTGCCCACGGCGAAGTAAGCCTTCGCCACGTCGGCTGCGTTCTGACCGGTCACGTCGGACGCTTCGATGATCGGCAGCAAGGTGTACAGGTGAGTGGTGCCTGCAACCATGCGCGCCAGCAACTCAGGAACGCCAGCCGCAACGTACGCCTGATAACGGGTCTGCCAGCCTTCGCGGGTCGGGCCTTCCAGCAATTCGTCGAGCTTGAGGCCCAGCGCTGCCAGATGTGGACCGAAGTGCGCGACGTCACGGGCAGCATTCTGCTCGTTGCGACGGCTGCGCAGGAACCAGCGCGTAGCGCGACGGCCCAGACGCATCAGCTCGTCCATCAGCTCCAGTTGTACGTCGGCGGAAACCTGGTAGTCCAGGGCTTCGATCTGACGGAACCAGTGCGGGAGGTGGAAGATGTCACGCACGATCACGTAAGCACCGGCCACGTTCGCCGGGCTCATGCCGGTCGACTCTTTGAGTCGTTGAACGAAGGTGATGCCCATGTGGTTGACCAGATCGTTGGCGATCTGGGTGCTGACGATCTCACGCTTCAGACGGTGACGGCGCATGGCGTCGGAGAACTTGCTCACCAGGGTCGGCGGGAAAGCGGTTTCCATGTCGCGCGTCAGGTAATCGTCGTCCGGCACCTGAGAATTGAGCAGCGCTTCCTTGAGGTCGATCTTGCTGTAGGAGATCAGCACCGACAGCTCTGCACGGGTCAGGCCATGGCCTTCCGCGAGGCGCTCGTTGATCGCTTCTTCAGACGGCAGGAACTCGATGGCGCGATCCAGCTTGCCGCGGCCTTCCAGATCGTTCATCAGACGTTTGTATTCGGCAATCCGCACGAAAGCACGGCGTGCCGCCAGGGACAGGGCCTGGGTCTGCTTGTAGTTGTTGCCAAGCACCAGGTTGCCGACTTCGTCGGTCATGCTCGCCAGCAACTGGTTACGTTGCTTGTCGGTCATGTCACCGGCATGAACCACTTCGTTCAGCAGGATCTTGATGTTTACTTCGTGGTCGGAGCAGTCCACACCACCGGCGTTGTCGATGAAGTCGGTGTTGGAACCGCCGCCATTGAGGCCGAATTCGACACGACCCAGCTGGGTCATACCGAGGTTACCGCCCTCGCCCACGACTTTGCAGCGCAGTTCGTTGCCGTTCACGCGCAGTGCATCGTTGGCCTTGTCGCCGACATCGGCGTGGCTTTCGCTGCTGGCTTTGACGTAAGTACCGATACCGCCGTTCCACAACAGATCCACCGGTGCCTTGAGCAAGGCATTCAGCAGTTCGGTCGGGGTCAGCTTGTCAGCCTGAATGTCGAAGCGCTCTTTCATCTGCGGGGAAATCGCGATGCTTTTCGCGCTACGGGAGAAGATCCCGCCGCCTTCGGACATGATGCTGGTGTCGTAGTCCGACCAGGCCGAACGCGGCAGGTCGAACAGGCGCTGACGCTCGGCGAAGCTGTTGGCCGGCTCCGGGTTCGGGTCAATGAAGATGTGCAAGTGGTTGAACGCTGCGACCAGTTGCAGCTTGTCGGACATCAACAAGCCGTTACCGAACACGTCACCGGCCATGTCGCCGACGCCGACCACAGTGATGTTGTCTTCCTGGACATTGATGCCGCGTTCGCGAAAGTGACGTTGAACGCCAACCCACGCGCCCTTGGCGGTGATGCCCATTTTCTTGTGGTCGTAACCGGCCGAGCCGCCCGATGCGAACGCATCGCCGAGCCAGAAGCCGTAGTCGATGGCGATACCGTTGGCGATGTCGGAGAAGGTTGCAGTGCCCTTGTCCGCAGCAACCACCAGGTACGGGTCATCGTCGTCATGACGCACGACGTTGACCGGCGGTACCAGCGCGCCGTCTTTCAGGTTGTCGGTGATGTCCAACAGGCCCGAGATGAAGATGCGGTAGCAGGCGATGCCCTCGGCCGCGATCTCGTCTCGACCGCCACCCAGTGGCAGGCGACGCGGCAGGAAGCCGCCCTTCGCGCCAACCGGCACGATGACCGAGTTCTTCACTTGCTGGGCTTTTACCAGGCCCAGGACTTCAGTGCGGTAGTCTTCTTCACGATCAGACCAGCGCAGACCACCGCGAGCAACGTTGCCGAAGCGCAGGTGCACACCTTCGACGCGTGGCGAGTAAACGAAGATTTCGAACTTCGGTACTGGCTTCGGCAGCTCTGGAATCTGGTGCGGGTTGAACTTGAAGCTGAAGTAGGACTTGTTCTGACCGTGGGAATCGGTCTGGTAGAAGTTGGTCCGCAGGGTGGCCTTGATCAGGTCCAGGTAGCGACGCAGGATCCGGTCTTCGTTCAACACCTGGACGTCGTCCAGTGCGCTCAGAATCGCGTGTTCCAGGCGTTGCTGCTTGTCTTCCAGATCGTCAGTACCGAGCTTGCGGGCCAGGTAGAAACGGGTTTTGAACAACCGGGTCAACTCGCGAGCGATATCGGTGTGGTTGTTCAGGGTGCTGGCGATGTAACCCAGGTCGAAGCCCAGGCGAATCTGCTTCATGTAACGGGCGTAGGCGCGCAGCAGCGCGACATCGCGCCATGGCAGGCCGGCGGTCAGCACCAGGCGGTTGAACGCATCGTTCTCGGCATCGCCGCGCACGATGTGGACGAACGCGTCCTGCAAGGTGTCGTTGAGTTGCTGGATGTCGAGTTCCAGGCCTTCAGCGGCGGTGAACGCAAAGTCGTGAATCCAGAACTCGCGGCCATTGTTGTGACGCAGGCGATACGGGAATTCACCCAGCACGCGCAGGCCGAGGTTTTCCAGGATCGGCAACACGTCGGACAACGCCAGCGGGGTATCAGCGTGATACAGCTTGCAGTGCAGCTCGCGCTGACCGGAGACCTGACCCAGTGGCTGATAGAAGCTCATCACCAGCGGATTGGATTCTTTCAGGCTCAGCAGGTGCTGCATGTCGACCACAGCCGAATGCGCGGCGAAACGCTCGCGGTAACCGGCCGGGAAGCCTTTCGGAAAGTCGGCCAACACGTTGGTGCCGTGGGCTTCGCCGAAGCTTTCGACGACCAGGCTCGCGTAGTCGTCCTGCCAGCTGCGGCAGGCCTGTACCACTTCTTTTTCCAGCAGAACCGGGTCGATGTCCAGACGGTTCTTCGGATCGACGCGCAGAATAAGTTGCACGCGGGCCAGCACGGACTCGGAGAAGAAGGTCCAGAACTCGCAGTCCGAGGCTTTCAGGCGATCCATCAGCACTTGCTGGATCTTCTGGCGCACTTCGGTGGAGTAGATGTCGCGCGGCACGTAGGCCAAGCAGTAGCAGAAACGACCATACGGGTCTTTGCGCAGGAACACGCGAATCTTGTTGCGTTCCTGGATCTGCACGATCGACATCACGGTGGTGAACAGCTCGTCCACCGGGGTCTGGAACAGGTCGTCGCGGGGCAGCACTTCAACCACCTGAGCCAGTTCCTTGCCCAAGTGAGCCTTGGCCTGGAAGCCGGAACGGCGTTCGATTTCTTCGACCTTGCGACGGATGTACGGGATGACCCGCACGCTCTCGCCATACACCGAGGAGGTGTACAGGCCCATGAAACGGCATTCCTTGATGACGTTGCCGTCGGCGTCGATTTCACGGATCGACACGTAATCCGGGTAAGCCGGACGGTGTACACGGCTTGGGTGCGCAGCCTTGGCGAACGACAGCAGGGTCGGTTCGCGCAGGTAGTTCACGGCGTAGTCTTCGATGCGCAGGTCATCGTAGGTCAGGCCGGTGCGCAGCAATTTGGTCAGGCCGAGGAAGGAATCCTGGTCGTAGACGATGTGGCCGCCGTCGGCTTCATCGCGAACCACGAATTCTTCATAGCCCAGGAAGGTGAAGTGGTTGCCCACCAGCCATTCCAGGAAGCTTTTGATTTCGGCTTTTTCTTCCGGATCGACAGCGAACTGGCTGTTGTCCAGGCCGGTGAGGATTTCCTGGACCTTGGCTTTCATCGGTTCGAAATCGGCGACCGCAACGCGGACTTCACCGAGAACCTGTTCCAGTTCCTTGCTCAGGACATTCAGTTCGGCCGAGTTAGCGCAACGGTCGATTTCCAGGTACATCAACGACTCTTGCAGTACGTCGTCGCCCTGGGTGCCTTTCGGCAGGATTTCCAGCAGCTCGCCCTTGCTGCCGCGACGCACGCTCAGCACAGTGGTTTGCAGGGTGTGAATGCTGTAGCCGCGACGGTTCAGCTCGGTGCGTACCGAGTCCACCAGAAACGGCAGGTCGTGGTGCAGCACTTCGACCGCGGTGTGGGTCGACTGCCAGCCGTGGCGTTCGTAATCGGGGTTGTAGACGCGCACTTGCGGTTGCGCGTGATCGAAGCGCTCAAGCAGGCGCCACGCAGAAAGGGTACAGCCGGCGAGGTCGGACAACCGACGCTGGGTCAGCTCGTCCAGGGAAATGATGCCGAAAAATTGTTCCGCGAACAGCGCCACTTGTGGCAGTGCCTGTTCACTGATGTGCTGGGCCAGTGCCGCTTGCAGTTGGTGCTGGAAGTCGGCTTTGCTGGCTGCGGTGAAGAACGCCATCTGTGGTACTCCGCTTGGGCTTGTTATTGATGGAAGCGTCGCGTGCAAACCCCTTTCGGGGTAATCCGTCACCCTGTTCCTGATTCTCGGGCAGAGGAAACAGGATGACAGGTGGGTGAAGCTGGACGAGACACTCAGGTCACATTCACCTTCCATGAATGGGCATCTGCAAAAACGACTGGGCAAGGTGCAGCGCAATGTCTTTACAGGTGCTCATCCGTTGCGCAGCTTAACGAGTGCGGCAAGCCCCGTGCTTGCAGCGCTGCGACATATTCGGTCATCGGTACGCAGCTTGCGCCTTGTGCATCGAACAACACTAGCAGCCGCACGGCAAAACGGGGGGTTTAAGCCCGGTTTTGCGGCACATCCGTACCAGAAATGACCAGCAACACCTCAGATGTTCACGACACATCCTCTGACACTCAGGCGAGCAGAAATTCCCGAGGGCTGGCAGAATCTCCCTTTGTTCGTCTTCACAACGCTCGTCGAGCCAGGAATTCCCCATGCAAATGACCACCGCCCTCTTGATCGTCAACCCGTGCGACGACGAAGAAGACAACATGGCCATGCTCTGCTGCCACAGCGATCAGGGCGATATGTTCCTGATGACCCGCTACCCGGACGAGGACGCGCTGGACATCACCCTCGACGGCGAGCCTTCGACGCTGGACGGCGTAAAAGTCACCCTCAGCCCTACCCGCCTGCTGATCGAAATCGCCGCCGCTGACGCTGATGCGCTCAATGGTGATGATTCGCTGGAAATCATTCACAGCACTGATGCGAGCGATCTGCTGGAAGTGGAAGAGACATTGCAGAACATTCTCAAGGGCACCGGTACCTATATCAGCGAGATTTGAGGGTGCCTTGACCGGCCCCTTCGCGAGCAGGCTCGCTCCCACAGGGGATCTCCAGCGGACACAAGATTTGCATCCAGTGCAATTCCAATGTGGGAGCGAGCCTGCTCGCGAAGAGGCCCTATAGTTCACCACCCCGCCCTACCCATACAAATTTCAAACACTTTCGCCAATCATTTCCCGCAGATTGCACAAAATGCCGTTAGTCGCCGCCCCCCGCGATAGATTAAAGTAACGCCCCCAGCCCTGGCGTTATTCGAACGTCTTCGGTCACCCTTTCCAGGAACAGTCATCGATGGAACATCGTGAAGCGCTGCTAGCGCTGCGAACCTTTCTTTCAACGCAGATTCTCGGCCAGGAAAAACTCATCGAGCGCTTGCTCATCGCCTTGCTCGCCGACGGCCACATGCTGGTCGAGGGCGCTCCGGGCCTGGCCAAGACCAAGGCCATCAAAGAACTTGCCGAAGGCATCGAAGCACAGTTCCATCGCATCCAGTTCACACCCGACCTGTTGCCGGCCGACATCACCGGTACGGAAATCTATCGCCCGGAAACCGGCAGTTTCGTGTTCCAGCAAGGTCCGATCTTCCACAACCTGGTGCTGGCGGACGAAATCAACCGCGCCCCGGCCAAGGTTCAGTCGGCCCTGCTCGAAGCCATGGGCGAGCGCCAGGTCAGCGTCGGGCGCAGCACGTATGAGCTGTCGCCGCTGTTTTTGGTGATGGCCACGCAAAACCCGATCGAGCAGGAAGGCACCTATCCACTGCCCGAAGCGCAGCTCGACCGCTTCCTGATGCACGTAAAAATCGGCTTTCCGGACGCCGCCGTCGAACGACGGATCCTGCAACAGGCCCGTGGCGAAGCGCTGAACGGCGAAACCAAGCCCGAGCGTCGGGTCAGCCAGCAGGCGATTTTTGCCGCGCGCAAGGAAATCCTCGGCTTGTACATGGCCGACGCCGTGGAGGAATACTTGGTGCAACTGGTCATGGCCACGCGCACCCCGGCCAAGTTCGACCCGGAGATGGCCGAGTGGATCGCCTATGGCGCCAGCCCGCGTGGTTCGATTGCCCTCGACCGTTGCGCCCGGGCCCACGCCTGGCTGGCCGGTCGCGACTTCGTCAGCCCGGAAGACATCCAGGCGGTGCTGTTCGACGTACTGCGCCACCGCATCATTCTTTCCTTTGAAGCCGAAGCCGCGGGCATCGACCAGGACCGGGTGGTCCAGCGGATTCTCGACGTCGTAGCCGTCGCTTGACCCCGATGAACGCCCTCCTGCCGCCCGAGCCGGGCATCCGTGTCAGCCTCGCCGAGCTGATCGAGATGCGCCATCGCGTGCGTGAAGTGCAACTGTTTTCCACACCGAGCCAGCGCAGCCCGCTGATCGGCTTGCACCACTCCAAACTGCGCGGGCGCGGGGTGGACTTCGATCAGGTGCGGGTCTATCAGGCCGGCGATGACGTGCGAAGCATCGACTGGCGCGTCACCGCCCGCACCCAGGAACCCCACACCAAACTGTTCCATGAAGAGCGCGAGCGGCCGATTTTCATCATGGTCGAGCAAAGTCGCCGGCTGTTTTTCGGCTCGGGGCTGATGTTCAAATCGGTGCTCGCCGCCCAGGCCGCGAGCCTGATCGGCTGGGCCGCACTGGGTCATAACGATCGGGTCGGCGGACTGGTGTTCGGCAACAACGAGCACTATGAAATCAAGCCACGACGCAGCAAGCAGAGCCTGCTGCAATTGCTCAACCGTCTGGTGCGGGTCAATCAGTCGCTGCACACGGAAAACGAGCCGGACCGGGACGCCTTCAACATCGCCCTGCGCCGCGCCCGGGAAGTCCTGCGTCCCGGCAGCCTGGTGATCATAATCTGCGACGAACGCGCCCTGACCGAGGGCGCCGAACAACAGCTGAGCCTGTTGTCGCGGCATTGCGATCTATTGCTGCTGCCGGTATCCGACCCGCTGGATCACGCCCTGCCCGCCGCCGGGCTTTTACGCTTCGCCGAACGCGGTGCGCAACTGGAACTCGACACCCTGAATTTCGAGCTGCGCCAGACCTATCGCGCCCAGGCCGAAGCGCGCATCGCTCGCTGGGAATTGCTGGCGCAGAAGCTGCGGGTATTGCTGATGCCCCTGAGCACCCAAAGTGAGATGGTCGAGCAACTGCGCGAGTACCTGAACCCACAGAAACCGGGGAAAGGCCGATGAGCAGCCTCGATCAACTGCAACCGCTGATCTCCCCGCCACCGATTGAATTCTGGCCACCGGCACCGGGCTGGTGGCTGTTGCTGGTGTTACTGCCGCTCATCGGTTTCGGTCTGTGGAAGGCCAGGCACTTCTTTGCGAACAAACGTCCGATCGTGCGCGCCGAACAACCGCTGGACCCGGTGCGCCTTGCCGCGCTGGCAGAACTCGCGCGGATGCCCAAACCCTACGACGGCGCGCCGGCCGGTGCCTGGTTGCAGCAACTCAACGGTTTGCTCAAACGCCTGTGCCGCAACCACTACCCCTACAGCCAGAGCCATACCCTCAATGGGCGCAAATGGCTGGCATTCCTCGACAATCGTTGCCCGGCTGCCGGTCTGACCCGCTGGATGGTGCTGGTCGAAGGCGCCTACAAACCCGAATGCAAACTCGACGACAAGGCCATCGCCGGCCTGACTCAAGCGGTCGATACCTGGATTCGTAAACATGTTTGAGTTCGCCTGGCCGTGGATCTTTTCCCTGTTGCCGCTGCCCTGGCTGATGCGCATCGTGCTGCCTGTCGCCGACAGTGGCGAGCCGGCGCTCAAAGTCAGCTTCCTCAGCGACCTCGAAGGCCTGGCTCGCCGCCGCGCCCGGGCCAACCTGCCGGCCTGGCGCCAACAGGCACCGTTCATTCTGCTGTGGCTGTTGCTACTGATCGCGGCGGCGCGCCCGCAATGGCTTGGCGAACCGCTGCCCATCGCCGCCAGCGGTCGCGATCTGCTGGTAGCGGTCGACGTGTCTGGCTCGATGGATTTCCCCGACATGCAGTGGCAGGACGAAGACGTCAGTCGACTCACACTGGTTCAGCACTTGCTCGGTGACTTCCTTGAAAGTCGCGACGGCGATCGCGTCGGCCTGATCCTGTTCGGCAGCCAGGCCTACCTGCAAGCACCGCTGACGTTCGACCGGCACACGGTGCGCGTGTGGCTCGACGAAGCGCGGATCGGCATCGCCGGCAAGAACACCGCCATCGGCGATGCCATTGGCCTGGCCCTCAAGCGCCTGCGCCAACGCCCGGCACAAAGTCGCGTACTGATTCTGGTCACTGACGGCGCCAACAACGGTGGCCAAATCGACCCGCTCACGGCTGCGCGGCTGGCTGCCAGCGAAGGCGTGAAAATCTACCCGATCGGTATCGGCGCCGATCCGGAGCAAAGCGGCACTTTGGGTTTCCTGGGGGTCAACCCGAGCCTTGACCTCGATGAACCCTCCTTGATGGCGATCGCCGAAGCCACGGGCGGCCAGTATTTTCGCGCCCATGATGACAAGGAGTTGCAAGCGATCAAGGACACCCTCGACAAACTGGAACCGGTGACCCAGCAACCGACTCAGGCCCGTCCGGCACAGGCGTTGTACCACTGGCCTTTGGCGCTGGCGTTGCTGTTGAGCATGCTGCTGGTGGTTCGCGAGCGCTGGCCGGACAACCCGTTGCGGCGATTGTTCACCAAAGATCTTCTGCACACTCAACTGCCCGACTGGCGCCAGCGGCTTAAACGTCTGCGTCTGCGGAGGCGCCGATGAGTGCACTCTGGCCGTACTTGTTCCGCCCCTGGTGGCTGCTGTTGTTGCCATTGCTTGGCTGGTTGCTCTGGCAACTCTGGCATCGGCAGAAACGCGCCGGTCGCTGGCAGATGATTCTGCCACCGGCCTTCCATGCGGCGTTGCTCAGTGGTGGCAATGGTCGCGACAGCAAATTGCCCTGGGTCATCCTGGGATGTGCCTGGGTGCTGACCGTTCTGGCGCTGCTCGGGCCGAGCTGGGAACGTGTCGAGCAAGCCAGCCAGAAACCCGCCGACCCGCTGGTCGTGGTCCTTGAGCTGACCCCGGAAATGCTCGCCACCGACGTACCACCCAACCGGCTGGAACAGGCCCGGCGCAAGCTGTTCGACCTGCTGGAGCACCGCAGCGATGCCCAGACGGCGATCGTCGTCTACGCCGGCAGCGCTCACACGCTGGTGCCGTTGTCGGATGACCTGTCGACCAGCCGCAATCTATTGGATGCCCTCAAGCCTTCGCTGATGCCCCAAATGGGACATCGCGCCGATCTGGCAGTGACCAAGGCCCTTGCCCTGCTGGAACAGGGCGCCCTCGGTGATGGGCGGATCCTGCTGATCGGTTCGACCTTGACCGAAGAGGAACGCCAAGGAATTCGGCAGGCGCTGGACGGCAAGTCGACACAATTTCTGATGCTCGGTATTGGCACTGCCGAAGGCGCGCCGATCACCCAGGAGGACGGCAGTTTCCTGAAGGACGACCAGGGTGCGATTCTGGTGCCACATCTGGACGAACCCAGCCTGAAAGCCTTTGCCAACGACCTGGACGGACATTATCGCCACGCGCGCCTGGACGATACCGACTTGCGCGCACTCGGCTTGCTCGAGGGACCACGCATGCTGCGCAACGACGGTCAGACCCTGCGCCTCGATACGTGGGCCGATCAGGGTTACTGGCTGTTGTTGCCATTGCTGCTGCTGGCGGCGTGCGCCGGTCGTCGCGGCTGGCTGTTCTGCTTGCCACTGCTGTTTTTGCTGCCACAACCGAGTTATGCCTTCGACTTCAACGATTTGTGGCTGCGACCCGACCAACAGGGTCTGATCTTGCTGAAGCAGAAGCGCCCGGCCGAGGCTGCGCAGCATTTCGAAGATCGACAATGGCAAGGTGTCGCGCTCTACGAGGCAGGCGACTACAGCGGCGCCGCCCAGCGGTTCGCCGAAGGCAGCGACGCCCACGCCCACTACAATCGTGGCAACGCCCTGGCCAAAAGCGGTGAGCTGGAAGCCGCGCTGGATGCCTACGATCAGGCGCTGGAACGTCAACCGGATTTGCGCCCGGCCCTGATCAACAAGGCGCTGGTGGAAATTTTGCTCAAGCAGAAAAACACTCCACCGCCCGTTGATTCGGACAAAAACACCGGCAACGAGACCGAGCCCCATACGCAAGAACCGCCGCCGGGCGCGGCCACGCAACCGTCGGATAATGGCGAACCAAAAACCGACGGCCAACAAACCACGACGGACTCCGACCAACAGAGCAAAACGCCGTCGAAACCCGGCACCAATGAAGTCCCGGGCAGCGAACTGGGGGATGAAGACAGCACCCGACCACCGATGCGCCCGGCCAGCGACAGCATCGATGGTGAACAGCGCCAGGCGCTGGAGCAATGGCTGCGCAAGATCCCGGATGATCCGGGTGAATTGCTCAGACGCAAATTCTGGTACGAACAGCAACAACATCAGGATCAGGGAAAAACTCGATGACCCGCTTCACCACTTTCTTGCTCGCACTGCTGCCCGCCCTGCTGCTCTGCACTGTTCAGGCCCAGGCAGCCGGGCTGGTCGCCAGTGTGGATCGCAGTCGCCTGAACAGCGGCGAAACGATTGAACTGACCCTGGAATCCAACGACGTGACCCAGTTCGGCAAGCCTGATCTGACACCACTGGGGCCGCTGTTCGACGTGCGTGGCACCCGTCAGGTCAACCAGTTGACCACCCTGAACGGCGACAACCGTGCGACCACCCGCTGGATCATCACCCTGCTGCCTCGGCAGAACGGCAGCGTGGTTATTCCGTCACTGAAACTGGGTGACGTGCAGAGCCAGCCGATCACCGTGCAAGTGGTCGAGACTGAAACCCAGGACAGCCCGAACAAACGGGCCGCGGTATTCATCGACGCCAGCCTCGATCAAAACAGCGTGTACGTACAAGCCCAGGCGATCCTGACCTTGCGCATCTACCATTCGGTGTCGCTGTACGACGACAGCAGCCTGCCCCCTTTGCAAATCCCCGATGTGCGCATCGAGCAATTGGGCGTGGCGCGCACCTACGAGAAAGACATCAATGGCCTGCGCCACGGTGTGATCGAGATGCGCTACGCGATCTACCCGCAACACAGCGGTGAGTTGATCATTCCGCCGCAGATATTCAATGCCGCACTGGTGGACGCACAGCCCGCCCAGGACGCCGCCGCCCAGGCACCGAAATCCGGCAAATTGATGCGGGTCAGCTCCGCCGAGATTCTGCTGACGGTCAAGGCCAAACCCGTCACCTACCCGGCCGACGTGCCATGGCTGCCGGCCCGCAGCCTCAGCCTGAGCGAAAGCTGGAACCCGGAACCGGATCATGCGCAGGTGGGTGATTCGTTGACCCGCAGCCTGACGGTAAAGGCTGAGGGTCTGGACAGTTCGCAATTGCCACCGCTGCCCGCCACCGACGTCAACGGCTTGCGGCGCTACCCGGATCAACCGGTGCTGGGCAACCAGAACAGCGAGCGAGGCCTGATCGGCAGTCGCGAAGACCGTGAAGCCCTCGTGCCAACGCGTGCCGGCGCAATCGAGTTGCCAGCGGTTGAAGTGATCTGGTGGAACACCTTCGAGGACCACCTCGACCACAGCAGCCTGCCGGCCCAAACCCTTCCAGTGGCGAACAATCCGAGCCTGATGGTCGACACCCCGGCCGGCATGCCTCAAGTCTTTTCCGCGGCCGACAATGAAGCCCTCTGGTGGTGGAAACTCAGCACCCTCATCCTGGCCTGCACCACCCTGCTGGGCTTCGGTCTCTGGTGGCGCGCTCGCTGGCAACCGGCGATCCTGCGTGCGGCGCAGACCGGCCCGAGCCCGCGCACCGTGCTCGACGATCTCAAGCGCGCCTGTCAGGCCAACGACTCCCACGCCACCCGCCAGGCCCTCGACGCCTGGGCCCGGCAACAACCGGAAACCCTGGCCGATATGGCGGCGCGCTTTGTGCCGTTGTCCGACGCCCTCGACGGCTTGAACGGCGCGCTCTACAGCGAAACCGGCCAGCATTGGCAAGGTGAAGATCTGTGGCGGGCGATCAAGGCGATTCCGATTGCCGAGCGGGTTCAGGACCCGGTGGGCGACAGTGGCTTGCCACCGCTTTATCCCAAATAAGATCAAAAGATCGCAGCCTTCGGCAGCTCCTACAGGTGTGCGCCATTCCCATGTAGGAGCTGCCGAAGGCTGCGATCTTTTCAGGCTTTCAGCAACCGTCGCCTTTTGCCAGTAAACTCCCTCCCCTTTAGCCGCCATCATTTTCCTCGCGGCCATCACCTTATTTCCTACGGAGTTCACCTTGCGTCTGTTTCACACCTCCGACTGGCACCTTGGGCAGAACCTGCACGGCCAGGAGCGCGATTTCGAACACGCCTGCTTTCTCGAATGGCTGTTGCGCCAGCTGAAGCTGGACCAGCCAGACGTGCTTCTGATCGCCGGCGATATCTTCGACACGGTCAATCCGCCGGTCAAAGCCCAGGAACGTCTCTACGATTTCATCGTCAGCGCCCATGAACAACAGCCGAAGCTGACCATCGTGATGATCGCCGGCAACCACGATTCCGGCTCGCGCATTGAACTGCCCGCGCCGTTGATGCGGCGTTTGCGCACGCATGCGCTGGGCCGTGTGCTGTGGCTGGATGACGGTCAACTCGACGCCGAGCGCCTGCTGCTGCCATTGCCGGACGCCAAAGGCAAAACCGTCGCCTGGTGCCTGGCGCTGCCGTTCCTGCGCCCCGCCGAAGTGACCGGTGCGCATTTGGGTGACAACTACCTGCGCGGCATCGGTCAGGTTCACGAATGGCTGATCGAAGCCGCCAATGCCAAGCGCAAATCGGGCCAGGCCCTGATCGCCATCAGCCACGCGCACATGGCCGGCGGATCGGTCTCGGAAGACTCCGAGCGCAGCCTGATCATAGGTAACGCCGAAGCGCTGCCCGCCAGCCTGTTCGGGCCGACTATCAGTTACGTCGCCCTCGGTCATTTGCACAAGCCGCAGAAGGTCAATGGTGAAGAGCGCATCCGCTACAGCGGCTCGCCGATTCCTTTGTCGTTCTCCGAGATCGGCTATCAGCACCAGATTCTCGACATCAAACTCGAGGGCGAAACCCTGGTCAGCGTCGAACCCAAACTGATCCCCCGGGCGGTGAATCTGCAACGCATCGGTCCCGCGCCATTGGCCGAAATCCTGCTGCAATTGGCCGACTTACCGAACATCGACCTGCTGGCCGACATCCAGCGCCAGCCGTGGCTGGAAGTTCGGGTGCGCCTCGATGAGCCGCAACCCGACTTGCGTTATCAAGTGGAAACCGCCCTGCAAGGCAAAGCCGTGCGTCTGGTGCGGATCGCCGCTGAATACGCCGGCAATGGCAGCCGCGATGGCGTCGATGACGGCACGACCTTGATTGAACTCGACCAGCTCTCACCCCAGGAACTGTTCAGCCGCGCCTGGCAGGACAACTACGGCAGCGAGGTCGACGAGCAAACCCTCAAGGACTTCGCCGAGCTGTTGCAAGACGTGCAGATGGAGAGCGAACAACCATGAAGATCCTCGCGATCCGCCTGAAAAACCTCGCCTCACTGGCCGGGCCCTTTGAAATCGACTTTACCGCTGAGCCGTTGGCCAGCGCCGGTCTGTTCGCGATCACCGGGCCGACCGGCGCCGGTAAAAGCACCTTGCTCGACGCCTTGTGTCTGGCGCTGTTCGGTGCTGTGCCTCGGCTTAGCAATGCTCAGGTGTCTGCCAAAGCGCCAGACGCCGACGGCGAGATCAGCACTGGCGACCCCCGCACGCTGCTGCGTCGCGGCACAGGTGAAGGTTATGCCGAAGTCGATTTCGTTGGCATCGATGGCCGTCGCTACCGCGCTCGCTGGGAGGCCAATCGCGCCCGGGAGAAGGCCGGCGGCAAGCTGCAAGCCAGCCGTCAGAGTTTGCGCGACATCGATCTGGATCAACTGCTGGCCAGTCAGAAAGTTGAATTCAAAATCCAGCTCGAATCCGTACTGGGCCTGAACTTCGAGCAATTCACCCGCGCGGTGCTGCTGGCCCAGAGTGAATTCAGTGCTTTTCTCAAGGCTAACGACAACGAACGCAGCGAACTGCTGGAAAAACTCACCGACACCGCGCTCTATACGCGCCTCGGTCGCCGGGCTTTCGACAAAACCAAAGAAGCTCGCGATACCCACAAGCTGCTGCAGGACCAGGCCACCGGCGTGACGCCGTTGTCGCCAGAAGCTCGGGCAGAGCTCGATGAACGCTTCAGCGAGGCGCAGCAACAACTCAAGACCCAGCAAGCGCAACTCAAGCAACTGGAGCTGCAACACACCTGGCTCAAGGACCTGCGTCAATTGCAGGACGAGCAGCAGAGCGCCACCGAGCAGTTGCAATCAGCCCAGCAGCGCTGGGAAGTTCTGGCCGGCGAACGTTTGAAGCTGACTCGCCTGGAGCAACTGGCCCCGCAACGCCACCAGTTCGCCCGCAAGATAGAACTCACTGCCCAGCTCACACCGCTGGCCGCGCAGATTCAGCAGCACACCCAACAGCAAACCGACCTGAATGAGCGCCAGGCGCAACTCGAACACAGCCTGAGCGCTGCGCAGACCGCACGGGACGAAGCCCAAGGCCAACACGCCTCCAGCGCTCCGTTGCTGCGTCAGGCCTTCGAAGAGCAAAGCACCCTCGCTCGCCTGGTCAAGGACGCCAGTCTCAGTGCCGATCTCAAGCAGCAGGCGGAATTGGCCTGCACTCAGGGCCAAAACACGATCCAAGGCTTGCTGGACCAACAGAAACAGGTCGCCGAACGTTTGCAGCGGATTGCCGGGGAGCTTGAGCAAAGCACTCCTCTGGCGCCTTTGAGCAATGCCTGGAACGCCTACCGTGATCGCCTGCAACAGCTGATGCTGATCGGCAATCGCCTGAACAAGGGCCAGGCTGAACTGGCCGCCCTGGAACAAAGCGCCGCTCGCGCTGCCGAGGATCTGTCCACTCAGCGCCAGAGCCTTGAAGTGCTGTACAAGGAGGTCGGCGCCGAACCGGAAGCGGTAGCCGAGCAGATCCAGATTCTCGGGAGTCTGTTGCAAGACAACCGCAAGCAGCAGCGGGCCTTTGAAGAGCTGACGCGCCTGTGGGTCAGTCAGCAGGAACTGGACAAGCGCGCGTCCGAACTCCAGCAGCGCCAGCTGACCGCTCAGCAAGAACGAGAACGTCTGACTCAGGACGGTGTAAAAACCAAGAAGGAATTGGTCGTTGCCGAACAGACCCTGACCGTCACCCGCGAACTGCTGGAACGCCAGCGCCTGGCCCGCAGCGCCAGCGTCGAAGAACTGCGCGAGCAGTTGCAGGACGATCAGCCGTGCCCAGTCTGTGGCAGCCCCGACCATCCTTATCATCAGCCCGAAGCACTGCTGCAGAGCCTTGGTCGGCATGATGAAAGCGAACAGGCCAACGCCCAGAAAGCCGTCGACCTGTTGAAAGAAAAACTCACTGAACTGCGCGGTGAAGTGGGCGGTGTGATTGCTCAGCAAAAGGAGTTGCTGCAACAGCAAGAACACCTCGCGACCCAGCAACAGAACCTGGCGCCGAGCCTTGAGGCACATCCGTTATCTGCGCAGCTGCTCACGCAGGATCCGCTCAAACGCGATGCCTGGCTGACGCAGCAAAGCAGTCAGCTAAACCAGAGCATCACTCAGGACGAACAACGGCAAACCGCCCTGCTCACCCTGCAACAGGACGCCGCGCGCCTTCAACAGCAATTGCGTAGCGCTGAAGCGGCGAGCCAGCAAGCTGCCCAATACCTGGCTAACCAGCAACGTGAGCTGAGCAGTGATCGCCAGCGCCTGGACGAGGAGTTGACGGCGTTCAGCACCCTGCTCCCGGCCGACACGCTGCAAGCGCTGCGCAACGAACCGGCCGCGACCTTCATGCAATTGGACCGGCAGATCACCCAACGTCTGGAACAACTCGATCAGCAACGCGATGAACTCAGCGAACAGCAACAACGGCAGCAGACGCTGGAGAAAGAACAGGACCGCCAACTCACTCGCCTCCAGCAGTTGGAAACGGCCCGCCAGCAGTTCACCGCCCTCGCCGACCAGCAACAGGCCTGCCAGCAAAAACTCACGCAATTGCTCGGCAAACACGCCAGCGCCGAGCAATGGCAGCAGCAACTGGATCTAGCCGTCGAACGGGCGCGCAATGCCGAAGCCACGGCCAATCAGGAACTCCAAACCGTGCGCACGCGGCTGGTGCAGCTGGGCGCCGAACTCAAGGCGCAGCAAGAACGCTCCCAGGCACTGGACACCGAAGATCGCGAGCTGAGCGGCAAGATTGCCGACTGGCGTGCATTGCATCCGGAACTGGATGACGGTGGTCTGGAAGATCTACTGAGTGTCGACGACCAGCAAGTCAGCGAGCTGCGTCAGCAATTGCAGCAAAGCGAAAAAGCCATCGAACAGACCAAGGTTCTGTTGCAGGAACGCGATCAGCGTCTGCTCAATCATCAAGCACAGCACAACGGCAATCTCGACACCGAACAGCTGGCAACAGCGCTTGCCGAGCTGCAAAACCTGTTCACCGCCAGCGAACACCGTTGCGCCGAACTGCGCGCCGAACAGGCCGAAGATCAGCGCCGGCAAAACGCCAATCAGGCCCTCGCTCAGCAGATCGCCGACGCCTACACCGAATACCAGCGCTGGGCACGTTTGAATGCACTGATCGGTTCGGCCACGGGCGACACCTTCCGCAAGATCGCCCAAGCCTACAACCTCGACCTGCTGGTGCATCACGCCAACGTTCAGTTGCGGCAACTGGTGCGGCGCTATCGCCTCAAACGTGGCGGCAGCATGCTCGGTTTGCTGGTGATGGACACCGAGATGGGTGATGAACTGCGTTCGGTGCATTCGTTGTCCGGCGGCGAGACGTTCCTGGTGTCGCTGGCCCTGGCCTTGGGCCTGGCATCAATGGCATCGAGCACGCTGAAAATCGAATCGTTGTTCATCGACGAAGGCTTCGGCAGCCTCGATCCGGAATCCCTGCAACTGGCCATGGATGCTCTCGACGGCTTGCAGGCGCAGGGACGAAAAGTCGCGGTGATTTCACACGTGCAGGAAATGCATGAACGGATTCCGGTGCAGATTCAGGTCCGCCGTCAGGGCAACGGCCTGAGTACGCTGGAGGTGAAATGACTACGCTGTATTCCTTCCGCCGCTGCCCCTACGCGATGCGGGCGCGAATGGCCCTGCGCTACTGCGGCGTTGCGGTGAACATTGTCGAGGTCAGCCTGAAGGCCAAACCTGCCGAAATGCTGGCGCTGTCGAGCAAAGGCACGGTGCCGGTGCTGAGCGTCGACGGTCAGGTGATTGATGAAAGCCTGGCGATCATGCACTGGGCGTTGGCGCAGATCGATCCGCAGGATTGGTTGCTCAAGGATGATCCTGTCGGGCAGCAACTCATCGCTGGGCTGATCGAAGAAAACGATCAGGTGTTCAAGGTGCATCTGAATCGCTACAAGTACGCCGAGCGATACCCCGAGCAGCCAATGGTGTTTTATCGCGCCGAGGGTCAAGTGTTTTTGCGCAGGCTCGATGAGTTGCTGGAGGGACGCGACTACTTGCTGGCCGAGCATCCGAGCCTGGCGGATGTGGCGCTGATGCCGTTCGTGCGGCAGTTCGCTCATGTCGATCGCGAGTGGTTCGGGCAGTCGCCCTATCACCGTTTGCAGGCCTGGTTGCAGCGGTTTCTGGAGTCGGAGCTTTTTACATCGGTAATGAAAAAGTAACTGGATGTTCGCGATCCGTGTAGGAGCTGCCGAAGGCTGCGATCTTTTGATCTTCGGCGGCAGCGACAATGCGAACATCAAAAGATCGCAGCCTTCGGCAGCTCCTACGGGTGGACTCAGGCGAGAACTTCACACATCTGCAACACCGAGCAATCCACGTGGAACGGCCCGAAGAAATCGTTCTGGCGTTCGATTGGCGGATTGCCGGCCAACAGCCCCAGGGCTTTCGCGGTTTCAATGTTACGAGCAAGGTTGTGATTGGCTTCGATAGTCCGTGCCACCGACCCCGCCGAGCCCTGTCCGATCCCCAGCAAGGAAGATCCATTGGTCATGAATGCCAGGAAGGCGATGACCCAAAGTCTGTGCCCTTTCATTCCCCGGCGACTCCTGCGAGTTCAGCGTGATCGACCATCGCGGTTTGCGAACGGTGTTCAAACTGGATGCCGGGATGAGCGACTTGAATCGGCGCTTCAAGAGGTTGGCGCGATTGAGGCGAGAGGCTGACAACCAGCACCAGGACCCCATAAAGGGCGATAGCCAGGTAGGCGCCGTGTTTGGCAGAAGTGATGATTGCGCTGGCCATGATGTTCTCCGCAGGCATGTTTCGATGCCCACAGAATCGATCAAAAAAGCGGTGATAACCACTCAGGGTTATCCATAGTAACCATCAGCTTCGTTAATCATTAAACCAAACTATCTCAGTCTTCAATAAAACTCATCAAGCGCTCGCGGGCCGCATCCGGCTCGTCTGAAACGGGCTGGGCAGCCGAAAGAATGGGGGTGGAATAGAGAAACAGAAGAACCACGGCCAGACGCATTGCCATGCTGTCGATCCTTATCATGGGAAGGAGTCAAAAAATCAGCGTCAAATTTAAACTTATGGCCATGTGATATCAAGGAATACATTGATAGCAATATGATGCTGTCGTAAACGCGTTATGCAGGAGCGACATCACTCAGGTCTCTCGAAGCGTTTCAGCTCGATCGGCGCAAGTGACTTCGCTCCTGCATAAAGGGTGCAGGGTTCAAATTTCAGGCTTGGGTCTTGTGATCCAGAGCCGCGTAAAAGTTGGCGCTCTGTTGCAGGTATTTCTGGGTGTAGCTTTGGGCGTGGGATTTTTTGTCGCTGATTTCAACGTTGGCGCTGGCTGGCAACGCAACGGTGGCAGAGATAGCGGAAGCGGCGATTACGGAGAAGAGATTGAAGTTCATGACGGTATTCCTCGGATTCAGTTGGCTTGCTTGCCCGGTGGGGCCGTGAAGCAAACTTAACCTTCGAGGTTGGCGCCTTGAAATCTTTTGTAGCATTAGCAGATATCAGCGTCATTAATAGAAGGATGCAGGCCCCATCAACCGGGGCCTGCGGCCTATTGACGCACCATGAACTTAAGGTCGCTCGGGGCGTCCATCGGCAGTTTTTGCACGGTTTTACCCAGCAGGCCTGTCTTTGAATCGCGCTCGACGACGACAATCTGGTTGCTTTTCTGATTGGCGATCAGCAAGAACTTGCCACTCGGATCGAGGCTGAACTCGCGCGGGTGATCGCCTTCTACGGAACGGCGCTGCAGCTCCTTAAGGTGCCCGGTCGCAGGATCGATGGCGAACACCAACAGCTGATTGGCGGTGCCACGGTTGCTGACGTAGAGGAACTTGCCATCGGTCGACGCGTGAAGCGCAGCGGCTGCCTTGTCCGAAACGGGTTGCCCCGCCGCCAACTCGACCATTTGCGTTTGCTTGAGTTGGCCATCCTTGTAATCGAACACCGCAACCTGCGCGCTCATTTCCATGGTCAGCCACGCGTGCTTGCCATCGGCGCTGAACAGTAGATGACGCGGCCCGCTGCCGGGTGGCAACTGGACAGACGCCGGTGTAGCAGCGGTCAAAGGCAGTTCCGGGTTAGCCTTGGGGTCGAAGCGGTAGGCAAAGATCTTGTCGGCGCCCAGGTCGTTGGAGAACACATACTGGCCGTCCGGCGAGGAAACCGTGGAATGCACGTGTGCCGACATCTGCCGCTCGGGATTGACCCGGCTTGATGGATGGCTGCTCATCTGTACCACGGGTTTGAGCTTGCCGTCGGCGTCCACCGGCAATACCGCCAGCGTGCCGCCCGGATCTTCAGCCACCGAATAGTTGCTGACAAACAGGTGACTGGCTTCAACGTTGAGGCCCGAATGCGTCGGCTCGTTGCCCAGGCTTTGCACCTGATTGATCAGGCTCAGCGCATGGGTTTTGGGATCGATCGCATAACTGCTGACGCGCCCTACCGGATCAGTTTGTCCCGGGCCGTTTTCGTTGACCACGAACAGGTGACGCTGGTCCTTGGACAGGGTCAGCCAGGATGGGTTTTCGCTCTTGATCACTTGCAGCGGCTTGGCATCGATCTGCCCGGTAGCGCTGTCGAAGTTCAGGCGATAAATCCCCTGGCTCTGACCGGCCGTGTAGGAACCAACCAGCAACTGATAGTCGTCAGCCGACGCAACCTGAAAACCCATCGCGCCGACGCTCCCGGCCATCAACAATGGCCAAAGCTTATGCATCCTCATTCGCTTCTTCCTCGTCGTCATCACCGCGGAACGCGGTCATGCACACCAACCGGTGCTCACCGGAACTGCCGGTGATCAGCCAGCTTTGCAGGTCTGGATCGAAGGTCGCGGCCTCGACTTCGGCCGGGGTGAATTCCCAGTGCTTGGACACACGACCGTCCAAGCATTCGATGTGCAGGTTATCGTCTTCATCAAGGGAGAATTCGAAGGCGTGCAGCCCGTCGATTTCCACCATATCGCAGTGTTCGAGGGTGGCGAGCAAGGTGTCGGTTGCGGCGGTCATGGCAGTCAATCTTTGAATGGGAAAGACGCAATGATAGCTCAATGCAGGAGCAACTCCGTGTCGGTCACTAAACTCACACACAACCCCGAACAAATGTGGGAGCGAGCCTGCTCGCGAAAGCGGTGTATCAGCCAAGGTTGATATCGACTGACACTCCGCCTTCGCGAGCAGGCTCGCTCCCACAGGAGATTGTGCTCGGCGGTTACAGCGCGTCGCGGGACGGCTGCCCATCGACCAACCGCTGAATACGCAACGGATTGCCATTCTTCAACGCATCCGGCAGCAGGCTGTCGGGGTAGTTCTGGAAACACACCGGGCGCAGAAAACGGTCGATGGCCAAAGTGCCCACCGACGTGCCGCGCGCATCGGAAGTTGCCGGATACGGACCGCCGTGGACCATCGAATCGCAGACTTCCACGCCGGTCGGATAGCCGTTGAGCAGGATCCGTCCGACCTTCTGTTCCAGCAACGGCGTCAGCTCAGCGAACTGCTCGAAGTCCGTCGGCTCGCCAATGATCGTCGCCGTCAGTTGCCCGTGCAGGCCGTTCAACGCGGCGCTTAGTTGCGCCTGATCGGCGACTTCGACAAACACCGTGGTCGGGCCGAACACTTCCTCCTGCAGCACGTCATCGCCCTTGATCAACAGGCTGACATCGGCCTTGAACAGTTGCGGCTGAGCCTGATTGCCCTGCTGTGCCTGGCCGGCCAGGTGCTCGATGCCCGGATGAGCGAGGAGTTTTTGCAGGCCTTTACCATAGCTGCTCAAGGTTCCGGCATTAAGCATCGTTTGCGCCGGCTGATCGCCGATCAGACCCGCCACCTGTTGCATGAAGGTGGTGAACTGCGGCGAACGAATACCGATCACCAAACCGGGATTGGTGCAGAACTGACCGCAGCCCTGCACCACCGAAGCGGTCAGGTCGCGGGCGACCGATTCGCCGCGAGTTTGCAGCGCCTGCGGCAACACGATCACAGGGTTGATGCTCGACATCTCGGCGAACACCGGAATGGGCTGCGCACGTGCTGCAGCCATGTCACACAACGCACGGCCGCCCTTGAGCGAGCCGGTAAAGCCAACCGCCCGAATTGCCGGATGCTTGACCAGCGCTTCGCCAACCCCACCGCCGTAGATCATGTTGAACACGCCGGCCGGCATGCCGGTTTTCTCAGCGGCGCGAATGATCGCATCGGCCACCTGTTCGGCTGTGGCCATGTGACCGCTGTGGGCCTTGAACACCACCGGGCAACCGGCGGCCAACGCCGACGCGGTGTCGCCGCCAGCCGTAGAGAACGCCAGCGGAAAGTTACTGGCGCCAAACACGGCGACCGGCCCGAGGCCGATGCGGTACTGACGCAAGTCCGGACGCGGCAACGGTTGGCGCTCAGGCAGCGCCTGATCGATCCGTGCACCGTAGAAATCACCGCGACGCAGCACCTTGGCGAACAGACGCATCTGGCCGCTGGTGCGACCGCGTTCGCCTTGAATGCGTGCGGCGGGCAGCGCGGTTTCGCGGCAGACCAGCGCCACAAAGTCATCGCCCAGCGCGTCCAGTTCATCGGCGATCGCATCGAGAAATTGCGCCCGACGTTCGGCGCTCAGGCTGCGATAGATCGGGTAAGCCGCACCGGCAGCCTTGGCGGCGGTATCGACTTCTTCCGGAGTCGCCTGGGAGAAATCGAACGGCAACGCTTCGCCCGTGCTGGCGTCGATGCTCTGTAGATTGAGTTGACCGGCCGCACTGCGCTGACCGCCGATGTAGTTGTGACCAAGAATTCGGGTCATGCCTATCTCCTTAAAGGGTGCCAACGGTGCCAGGCTCGAACGCCGCTTCAACCGGTGCAATACCGTTGATCAACGGTGCGCCGAACTCGGCCTGACTGATCTCGAACACGTCACCCGGCTGGGTGCGAATGCCGTCGGCAAAGGACAAGGTCGCAGTGCCGAAGAAGTGAATGTGCACATCGCCCGGGCGCAGGAACTGGCTGTATTTGAAATGGTGGTACTCAAGGTTTTCCAGGCTGTGGCACATGTTGGCCTCGCCACTGAGAAACTCGTTCTGCCACAGCACTTCGCCGTCGCGCAGGATGCGACTGGTGCCTGCCAGATGCTCCGGCAGCTCACCGACCCGAAGTTCCGGGCCATAACTGCAACTGCGCAATTTGGAGTGGGCCAGGTACAGGTAATTCTTGCGTTCCATTACGTGATCGGAGAACTCATTGCCCACGGCAAAACCGAGTCGATACGGTTTGCCGTCGTGGCCGATGACGTAGAGCCCGCTGAGCTCCGGCTCCTCCCCCGCGTCTTCAGCAAACGGTGGCAGCGGGAACGGTTGGCCCGGACGCACGACGATGCTGCCGTCGCCCTTGTAGAACCATTCCGGTTGCACGCCGGCCTGCCCCGTCGTCGGTTTGCCGCCCTCCACGCCCCATTTGAAGATGCGCATGGTGTCAGTCATCGCGGCTTCGTCGCCGACTTGCTGGTGCATCTTGTCCCGGGCCGACGCACTGCCCAAATGGGTCAGGCCCGTACCGCTGACCAGCATATGCGCCGGGTCCGGGTGATCCAGCGGTGGCAGGATGCGCAACGTGGCCAGCAGTTCGGCGTAGTCATGGCTGATACCCAGGCCCAGGGTTTTCACCTGCTGCTCAAGATTGACGCCCGCCTCGATCGCGGCCAACGCCAGGTCGCGAACCGTGCGCGCATCCTGTACTTCGCGCACCAGACCTTCTTCGACCACGCCCACCCGGCGCTCGCCGTTACTCAATTCGAACTGAACTAAACGCATGATTTTCTCCTGTAAACAATCTTGAAGTCGGCATCGCACCCTGTGGGAGCGAGACCGGCTTGCCGGCGAAGAGGCGGTCACATCCAACAGTAAGGCTGACTGACACTCCGCTTTCGCGAGCAGGCTCGCTCCCACAGTTGATAGGTGTGAATTCTCAGGTGCGGGTAGCGCCTCGGGCGCTGGCAGCGAACTGATCGGCCGGCAGTACGTGCTTGCGTTCCAGCAGGCGATAGACCACACCGGTCAGCACCAACCCGAACACCATCACACCCGAAAGGAAATACAGGCCCGAGGCCAGGTTGCCGGTGTATTCCTTGAGCGCGCCGATCACGAACGGACCGATGTACCCGCCGAGGTTGCCCACCGAGTTGATCAAGGCGATCCCGGCCGCGGCACTGGCGCCGGCAAAGAAGCGGCCCGGCAAGGTCCAGAACACCGCGGTGCAGGAAAACAGCGCGAAGGCCACCAGGCACAACGCCGCCAGTTGCAGCACCGGCACGGTCAGCCAGGCGCTGAGGAACAGGCCGATGGCACCCAACACGTAAAGCACCGCCAAGTGGCCGTAACGATCATTCAAACGGTCGGAACTGCGCGGAATGATCAGCAACCCGATGATCCCGAAGATGTACGGCACCGATGACACAAAACCGGTCACCAGGTCCGTGCCACCGAACTGCTTGATCAGGGTCGGCAGCCACAAGCCCAGGCCGTAAATGCTCAGGGTCACCGGCAGATAGAACAGTGCCAGCAACAACACACGTTTGTCCTTGAGGGCGTGCAACGGATTGCCGTGGCGGGTCTGGCCGTATTCCTCAAGATCTTTTCTCAGTTCGCCGGTCAGCCAGTCCTTTTCGGCCTGGTCCATCCACTTCACCTGTTTCGGACCGTCCGGCAGCCAACGCAGCACCGGCCAGGTCAACAGGATCGCCGGGGTGCCGATGACGATGAACAGCCACTGCCAGCCATGCAGACCAAGAACGCCGTCCATGCCGAGCAGACCGCCGGACACCGGGCCGGTGATCAACATGGCGATGGGTTGGGAAAGGATGAATAACCCGAGGATCTTGCCGCGATGGCGCACCGGAAACCATTGGGTGATGTAGTACAGAACGCCCGGGAAGAATCCGGCTTCCGCCGCGCCGAGCAGAAAGCGCATCACATAGAAACTGTGCGGCCCCTGGACGAAGGCCATGCCGATGGTGATGGCGCCCCAGGTGATCATGATTCGCGCGAACCAGCGCCGCGCGCCAAAGCGTTCGAGCATCAGGTTGCTGGGGATTTCCAGCAGGAAATAGCCAATGAAAAACAGCCCGGCACCCAGCCCGTAAGCCGCATCACCGATGCCGAGGTCGGCGCCCATGTGCAATTTGGCGAAGCCTACGGCGGAGCGATCCACATAGGCGATCAGGTACAGCAGGATCAGGAAGGGAATCAGTTTCAGCGTTATGCGACGAATAAGCCGCAGTTCCTGGCTCATGAGATCGGTCTCCGATTGTTGTTGTTATAGAACCTCGGGGGACGCCTCTCGCGGAAAACCGCCAGGGCAATCCCTCCGTTGAGATGGACTATATAGTAATACTATTTACTCAACAACACTTCCAAACTGCCGGTTTTGCGCTTATGTTACGCCTCAGCTCGAACAATATAGTCATACAATAAGAGAACTGATCATGTCTGATAAGAAACCCACCCTGCGCTCCGCCCAATGGTTTGGCACTGCCGACAAGAACGGCTTCATGTACCGCAGCTGGATGAAGAATCAGGGCATCGCCGACCACCAGTTCCATGGCAAGCCGATCATCGGCATCTGCAACACCTGGTCGGAACTGACCCCGTGCAACGCGCATTTCCGCCAGATTGCGGAGCACGTCAAACGTGGGGTGATCGAGGCTGGGGGCTTTCCCGTGGAATTCCCGGTGTTCTCCAACGGTGAATCGAACCTGCGCCCGACCGCCATGCTTACCCGTAACCTGGCGAGCATGGACGTCGAAGAAGCGATTCGCGGCAACCCGATTGACGGCGTGGTGCTGCTGACCGGCTGCGACAAAACCACCCCGGCGTTGTTGATGGGCGCGGCCAGTTGCGACGTGCCGGCGATCGTCGTCACCGGCGGGCCGATGCTCAACGGCAAACACAAGGGCCAGGACATCGGCTCGGGCACCGTGGTCTGGCAGCTCAGTGAGCAGGTGAAAGCCGGCACGATCACCATCGACGATTTCCTTGCGGCCGAAGGTGGCATGTCCCGCTCGGCCGGTACGTGCAACACCATGGGCACCGCGTCGACCATGGCCTGCATGGCTGAAGCACTGGGCACTTCCCTGCCCCACAACGCGGCGATTCCAGCGGTCGATGCGCGTCGTTATGTGCTGGCGCACATGTCCGGCATGCGCGCGGTGGAGATGGTTCGAGAAGATTTGAAGCTATCGAAAATCCTCACCAAAGAAGCCTTCGAAAACGCCATTCGCGTGAACGCTGCCATCGGTGGCTCGACCAACGCCGTGATCCACTTGAAAGCCATTGCCGGTCGCATCGGCGTCGAACTGGACCTGGATGACTGGACCCGCATCGGTCGCGGCATGCCGACCATCGTCGACCTGCAACCGTCCGGGCGTTTCCTGATGGAAGAGTTCTACTACGCCGGCGGCCTGCCAGCGGTGCTGCGTCGTCTGGGTGAAGCCAACCTGATTCCGCATCCGAATGCCCTGACCGTCAACGGCAAGACCCTCGGTGAGAACACCAAGGACGCACCGATCTATGGCCAGGACGAAGTGATCCGCACCCTCGACAACCCGATCCGCGCCGACGGCGGCATCTGTGTGTTGCGCGGCAACCTGGCGCCACTCGGTGCAGTGCTCAAGCCTTCCGCCGCCAGCGCCGAACTGATGCAACATCGCGGGCGGGCGGTGGTGTTCGAGAACTTCGACATGTACAAGGCGCGGATCAACGATCCGGAGCTGGAGGTGGATGCCAACTCGATTCTGGTGATGAAAAATTGCGGTCCGAAGGGTTATCCAGGCATGGCCGAAGTTGGCAACATGGGCTTGCCGGCCAAGTTGCTGGCCCAGGGCGTGACGGACATGGTGCGTATTTCCGATGCGCGCATGAGCGGCACGGCGTACGGCACTGTCGTTCTGCACGTGGCCCCGGAAGCGGCCGCTGGCGGACCTTTGGCGACGGTGAAGGAAGGCGACTGGATCGAACTCGACTGCGCCAACGGTCGTCTGCACCTGGACATTCCGGACGCCGAGCTGGCGGCGCGCATGGCTGATCTGCAGCCACCGCAGCAATTGATCGTGGGTGGCTATCGTCAGCTGTACATTGATCATGTGCTGCAGGCGGATCAGGGTTGCGATTTCGACTTCCTGGTGGGTTGTCGCGGTTCTGAAGTACCGCGTCACTCCCACTAACACCCCCGCCCGTTGTGGGAGCGAGCCTGCTCGCGAAGGCGGTTTATCATTCGACATCTTCGTTGTCTGACACCCCGCCTTCGCGAGCAGGCTCGCTCCCACTTTTATTTGCACCTGCCTCAAGATCGTGCCGCGCCTGTTATCATGCGCGGCACCCCATCACCCAGGATCGCGCCGTTTCCCATGGATTACCGCAAACCTTCCGACCGCAAAAGCATGCACTCGCGCATCGTCCAGGAACTGGGCATGCAGATCGTTTCCGGACGCTTCAAGCCGTGTGACAAGCTGCCCGCCGAAGCCTTGTTATGCGAAGAGTACGCGGTCAGCCGGCCAGTCCTGCGCGAAGCCACCCGGGTTTTGGTCGCCAAGGGTCTGGTGTATTCCCGTCCGCGAGTGGGCACGGTGGTCAAGCAGCGCAAGGAATGGCACATGCTCGATCCCGATGTGCTGCATTGGCTGATGCAAAGCAGCCCGCAAAATGAATTCTTCGATTTGCTGACCAGTGTGCGCAGCATCATTGAACCCGCTGCAGCCGCCCTCGCCGCGCAGTTCGCCACGGACGCTGACATCGCCTCCATCAGTGAAGCCTACCAACGCATGGAAGCGGCGCCGACGCCGGAAGCGCTGCTGCAACCGGACCTGGATTTCCATAGCCGGATTGCCGATGCGACCCATAACGACTTGCTGGCCAACCTGTGCAACATGCTATCGGTGGCGATTGCCGAAGCCTTGAAGCATTCCAACCAGCGGCCGAATCTGCATGAACTGGCATTGCCCCGGCACAAGGCGATTCTGACGGCGATCGAGAACCGAGATGCGCTGGGTGCGCGGCATGCGACGTTGGTGCAGTTGGATGATGCGCGTAGTGCGTTGAATGCAGTGCTGGGTACCGACCTTTCATAAAAGCAAAGTCAAAAGATCGCAGGCTTCGCCAGCTCCTACGTTGCCCGAGTACACCCGCAATTCAACGGTGCACGCGGTCCCTGTAGGAGCTGGCGAAGCCTGCGATCTTTTGATCTTCGAATAAAAAAGCCGCAACCTGGGTTGCGGCTTTTTTGTTTCAGCGATCGATCAGTGAGCAAACAACGAATTGCCCTTCTGCCCCGCCAGTTTCTCCGGTTTGATCAGGAACCGCGCCAACGCCGGCAACAGCCACAGTGCACCAAACATGTTCCAGAGCAGCATGAAAGTCAGCATCAGGCCCATGTCGGCCTGGAACTTGATGGCCGAGAAGATCCAGGTGCACACGCCGATCGCCAGGCACAGACCGGTGAACAGCACGGCTTTACCGGTGGACTTCAGCGTCTGGTAGTACGCCTCTTGCAACGGCAGACCCGCACGGAGGAAGCTTTCCAGACGGCTGTAGATGTAGATGCCGTAGTCCACGCCAATCCCCACCCCGAGCGCCACAACCGGTAGGGTTGCGACTTTCACGCCGATGCCCATGAAGGCCATCAGGGCGTTGCCGAGTACCGAAGTCAGTACCAGCGGCAGCACGATGCACAACGTCGCCGCCCATGAACGGAAGGTGATCATGCACATGGTCGCCACGCAGAGGTACACCAGGATCAGGATGGTCAGCTCGGATTCCTTGATCACCTCGTTGGTGGCGGCCTCGATCCCGGCGTTACCGGCGGCAAGGATGAATTCCAGGCCTTCCTTGTTGTTCTCCTTGGCGAAGTCTTGCACCGCATGCACGGCGCGATCCAGCGTGGCGGCCTTGTGATCGTTGAGGAACACCAGCACCGGCGCCAGGGAGCAACTGTTGTTGTACAGACCATCAGCCCGAGCGATCGAGTTGTTCAGCACGTCCGGGTTACGCGACAAGGTTTCCCATTTCAGGTTGCCTTCGTTCATGCCCTTGATCATCTGCTTGGACACGGTCACCAGCGAGATCGCCGACTGCACGCCCTCGGTGTTCTGCATCTTCCACATCAGCTCGTCGATCGGCGCCATGGCTTCGTAGCGCGAGCAGCCTTCGGACTTGGTCTTGACCATCACCACCAACACGTCGGAACTGGTGGAGTAATTGCTGATGATGAAGTTGTTGTCCTTGTTGTAGCGCGAGTCCGGACGCAGTTCCGGAGCGCCCTGATCCAGGTCACCGATTTTCAGGTTCTGGCTGTACCAGAGGCCACCGCTGAAGGCCAACAAGGCCAAAATAATCGACACCGGCGCCACTTTCGGACTGGCAAAATTCGACAGCAAACGCCAGAACGGGTGTTCGCGGTGCGCGTCTTTCTTGCTGCGTTCGACCGCGCGTTTGCTGATGCCGACGTAGGAAATCGCCACCGGCAGCAGGATCAGGTTGGTGAACACAATGACCGCCACGCCGATAGACGCGCCGATGGCCAGTTCACGAATTACGCCGATGTCGATGATCAACAGCGTGATGAAACCCACCGCATCCGCGAGGATCGCAATCATCCCCGGCAGGAACAGCTGACGGAACGTGCGCCGCGCCGCGGTCAAGGCGTTGTCTGCCTCGCTGGACTGCAAGGCAATACCGTTGATTTTCTGCACACCGTGGGAAATACCAATGGCGAAGATCAGGAACGGCACCAGCATCGAGTAGGGATCGAGCCCGAAACCAAAGAAGTGCATCAAACCGAGTTGCCAGACCACCGCCACCAACGTGGTGCTCAACACCGCCACGGTGCTGCGCATGCAGTTGGTGAACCAGTAGAGCAGGATCAACGTGATGATGAAGGCGACGCCGAAGAACATCACCACCATGACCAGCCCATCGATCAGGTCGCCGACTTTCTTGGCGAAACCGACGATGTGGATCTGAACGTTAGGGTTCTGGGCTTCGAATTTATTGCGGATCTTGTCTTCGAGTTCGTGAGAAAACTTGCGATAGTCCAGCGCCAGCAACTTGCCTTGGTCCTGCGGGTCCGGGTAGGACTCCAGCAGCGGGATATCGACAATGCTCGACTTGAAGTCGTTGGCCACCAGACGCCCGACCTGACCGGACTTGAGCACGTTGTTGCGCAACAGGTCGAGGCTTTGCTGGGAGCCGTTGTAGCTCTGCGGAATCACTTCACCACCGGCGAAGCCCTCCTCTGTCACTTCGGTCCAGCGTACGCTCGGGCTCCACAGCGACTTGAGACCGGAACGGTCAACACCGGAAATGTAGAACACCTCGTCATTGATCTGACGCAGAGTCTCCATGTACTCCTTGGAGAAGATGTCGCCATCAGTGGCTTCCACCGAGATGCGCACCGTGTTGCCCAGGTTCGCCAGATCGTTGCGATGCTCCATCATCTTTTGAATGAACGGATGCTCGAGCGGGATCATTTTCTCGAAACTGGTGGACGGCCGGATCAGCGTCGCTTGCCAGAACAGGAAAACACTGACCAGCAGGCAGATGACGATCACTGCCGGGCGGTTGTTGAAAATCAGGCGTTCGAGAAACGTCGCCTTGTCATGATGATGAGTGCTCAAGGATGTCATAGACCCGCCTTCTTATTATTTGCCCGGCTCATTTGGACGACCCATTTTTTTCATTCTCTGCGCCGGTTGGCGAAGTGACGCGAACGCCACCCTGTCCTGCCAGAATCAGATTGCCGTTGCCCGCTGCGGTGACTGCCGAAACGGAAATGCGATCCGGACGGTTGAACACGCTAAAGGTTTCGCCGTTGTCGTCGCTGCGGATCACCGAGCCACCGTTGCCGACGATCACGATGGAACCGTCGTCGAGCAGCGTCGCGCCGGACAGACCGAACTCCAGCGCGCCCCGAGTGGCCTGGAGCTCAACCGGCTCCCAGGTCGTACCGAAATCGGTGGAGCGAAACAGATTGCCCCGCAGCCCGTAGGCCAGCAGCGTATTGGCTTGAGCGGTGCCGATCACGCCAAACAGTGAGCCCTCATAGGGACCTTCAAGCTTCTCCCAGGTCTGGCCCCAGTCGGCGGAGCGGAACATGCTGCCCTGCTCACCAACGATGAACAGACCGGAGTCCTTGACCGCGGCGATGCCGTTGAGGTGGTACTGGTCTTCGTTGTCGAGGCGATCGCTGACATCTTCCCAGTTCTTGCCGCCGTCGGTGGTGGCCAGTAACGCGCCGTAAGCGCCTACGGCAAAGCCGCTATTAACGTCCTGGAACCAGACGTCGAGCAGCGGCGATTCGCGTTTCAGATCTTCGAATTGCTTGGTCCAGGTGACACCGCCGTCCTCGCTCGCGAGGATCTGCGCATCATGGCCGACGGCCCAACCGTGCTTGTCGTCGACGAAAAACACCGACGTCAGCAGTTGCCGGGTCGGCACCTTGGCTTGGGTCCAGGTCGTGCCCTGGTCATCGGAATACAAAATGTGCCCGCGATCCCCGACCGCCACCAGACGCTTGCCGGCATGCACGACGTCGAGCATCAGGCTCTTGCTGGCTTTGGCAGATTCAACGGAATAGACAATGTCGGATGCTGGTGCAGCAGCGGCCAGCACAGGTGCCGACAGCACGGCACAGCCCAACAGCGAGAGCGCTGTAGCCAGCAACGCGAATTTGCGTAGTGCCGGCGGGCGGCAGATACCCACACCCATGACAGGCTCACTCATAGACCTTCCCCCATTATTATTGTTAGGTCGTTCAACCTTTCAGGGCGCCGTAAGGGCTGCTGTTTGGGATTGTCTTTTCTGGAGCATAGTCCTGAAATATGCAATCTAGAGCCCCTTCGGAAGCTGGCTTATCCTATCGGGGTTTGGAAAGGTCTGACAATCGACGCCACGTTATGTTTTGTTAACCTGGGGGGTATGGGTGGGTGCTGAATGATTCGGTATCAGGTGGGATGATTGGGTTTTGGGTTTGGTGTACATATCCGTTGCTGCGGTAACGGCCGCTTAGGGTTTCGCCCTTACGGCGACTCACTTTTCCAGACGCCGGAATGCCGGCCCAGCGAAAAGTAAGCAAAAGGCTTCGCCCCGGCGTACGGCACTTCGCTAAAGCTCAGTGTTCCCTCGCTCCGGTGTCCATCAGGGGGCATCGCCTACGGTCTGCTTCGCGACGACCTCCTCTCGATGTGTGCGGCTTCGCCGCACGGCGCTACGCGCCTAACCCCCTGATGAACACCTCCACTCGGCCTGCCGAAGGGGCGAAAGATCAAGATCAAGATCAACGTCAAAAGCCAACGGCAACGGCAACGGCAACGGCAACGGCAACGGCAAGATCAACAGCTTCGCGAGCAAGCTCGCTCCCACAGGGATTGGATGTTTGGCAGTAAGAGATTGGTCGGCTGTCAGGCCGCCTTCGCGAGCAAGCCCGCCCCCACAGGGGATTGGTGTTCGCTTTTCGCTTCTCACCACTCAACAGGCCGAGCGTTAGCTCGCCTGCAGCTCTTGATCTTGATTCACCCGCCCCTTCGGGAGGCTGAGTGGAGGTGTTCATCTGGGGGGCAGGCGCGCAGCGCCGTTCGACGAAGTCGAACACATCGAGAGGAGGTTGAAGCGAAGCCAACCGGAGGCGATGCCCCCAGATGAATGCCGGAACGAAGGAACGCCGAGCCTAAGCGAGGGGCCGGACGCTCGGGGCGAGCCTTTTTTTGCTTACTTTTTTTTGGCGTTTGAAAAAAAAGTGAGTCGCCGTAAGGGCGAAACCCTAAGTGGCCGTTACCACAGAAATGGATATGTACATCTGTAAGGAAATGGTCGGCTGTCAGGCCGCCATCGCGAGCAAGCTCAGCTCCTACAGGGTTCAGGTGAACCACTGCAGGAGCGAACCCAAAGTCAGGCCAGACTTTTGCTGACCACCTCGAACACATCGCTCGACAGCTGACCCGAAGCGCGAATCCGCTCCAGCTCACCTTTCATCAACGCCTGACGCGCATCGTCATACTTGCGCCAGCGAGTCAGCGGTGCCAACTGCCGAGAAGCGATCTGCGGGTTGAACCCGTTCAGCTCGATCACCAGATCCGCGAGGAACCGATACCCCGAACCATCGGCCGCATGGAAATTAATCAGGTTCTGCCCGGCAAACGCCCCGACCAGTGCGCGAACCTTGTTCGGGTTCTTGATGTTGAATGCCGGATGCTGCATCAACGCCTTGACCCGCTCCAGGCCACCGGGCAACACGCTGCCCGCCTGGACGCTGAACCACTGATCCATGACCAGAGGGTTGTCCATGAAATGCTCGGCAAAACTGGCCAGGGCCTTGGCTTTTTCGTCTTCGAACGACGAATTGACCAGCACCGCCAGCGCCGTCAGGCGCTCGGTCATGTTGTCGCTGGTTTCGAACTGCTCAAGCGTCGCCGCCAACACTTCCGGTTTACCGCTGAGCATCAGGTACGACAGCGCAATGTTCTGCAACGCGCGACGAGCGAAGTGCTCGGCCTCAGCTACATACGGGGTTTTCTTCGACAGATCGCGATTGGCCTGATAACGCAGCCACAACGCTTCGAACAAACCTTCTGCCAATTGTTTACGAGCAAACTCGCGAGCGATGTGAATGGCGTCGACGTCAGCCACTTCGCTGATCTCGGTCAGGTACGCCTCGCCCGGCAGCGAGAGCATTTCCGCGACCATCGCCTGATCCAGCGTCTCGTCCGACAACACGGTGCGCAAGGCAGATACCAGACGCTGATCCAGCACCAGTTTCTCGCCCTTTTGCTGCTGAGCAATCAGCTCTTGCAGCACCTGAACCGACAATTGCTGACCCGCATCCCAGCGGTTGAAACCGTCCCTGTCGTGCTGCATCAGGAACATCAGCTGGTCGCGGTTGTACGGGAAGCTCAGTTTCACCGGCGCCGAGAAGCCACGCAGCAACGAAGGCAATGGCTGTTCCGCGATGTCGATGAAGGTGAATGTCTGCTCGGCTTCGGTCACCGAAATGACCCGTGAGGTGCCCTGAGCACTGGCTTCACCGGAAAAACGCAACACGATGGCCGCGCCTTTGGAGTCCAGTAGGCCCAATTCGACCGGGATCACGAACGGCAACTTCTCAACCTTGTCCGGGGTTGCCGGGCAGCTTTGACGGAACGTCAGGCTGTAGGCTTTCGCCGCCGCGTCGTAGGACTCGCTGACCGCCAAACGCGGTGTGCCGGCCTGGCTGTACCAGCGCTTGAACTGGGTCAGGTCGACGCCGTTGGCATCTTCCATGGCCTTGATGAAGTCGTCGCACGTCACGGCCTGGCCGTCATGGCGTTCGAAGTACAGGTCGCTGCCTTTGCGGAAGCCTTCGGCGCCAAGCAAGGTGTGAATCATGCCGACCACTTCCGAACCCTTTTCGTACACGGTCAGGGTATAGAAGTTGGAAATCTCGATGAAGCTGTCCGGGCGCACGGCGTGGGCCATCGGGCCGGCATCTTCGGCGAACTGGTGGGTGCGCAGGTACGCCACATCCTGGATGCGCTTGACCGTGGCCGAGTTCATGTCGGCGGAGAAGCCCGAATCGCGGAACACGGTGAAGCCTTCCTTGAGCGACAACTGGAACCAGTCGCGGCAGGTCACGCGGTTGCCCGACCAGTTGTGGAAGTACTCGTGGGCAACAATCGCCTCGACCCGCTGGTGCGCGGCGTCGGTCGCGGTTTCGGCGCGGGCCAGCACGGCGCTCGAGTTGAAGATGTTGAGGCCCTTGTTCTCCATGGCGCCCATGTTGAAGTCGTTGACCGCGACGATCATGAAGATGTCCAGGTCGTACTCGCGACCGTACACCTCTTCGTCCCAGCGCATGGATTTCTTCAGGCTGTTCATGGCGTGCTGGCACTTGTCGATGTTTTCCGGCTCGACATAAATGCGCAGTGCCACGGAGCGATCGGTCATGGTGGTGAAGGTGTCTTCGACGCACCACAAATCACCGGCCACCAGCGCGAACAGGTAGGCAGGTTTCTTGAACGGATCTTCCCAGGTCGCCCAGTGCCGGCCGTCTTCGCCGGGACCTGAGGCAATCGGGTTGCCGTTGGACAGCAACACAGGATAGCTGTGCTGTTCGGCAACTACCGTTGTGGTGAAGGTACTCATCACGTCCGGACGGTCGAGGTAATAGGTGATCTTGCGAAAACCTTCGGCCTCGCACTGGGTGCAGAACATCGTGCCGGATTTGTACAGGCCTTCCAGCGCAGTGTTGGTTTCCGGATGGATCCTGACGCTGGTGTCGACCGTGAAAGTGGTGCTGGTCGGGTGCAGGGTCAGGTGATTCTCGGTCAACTGGTAGTCGGCTTCACTCAGTTCGCGGTCGGCCAACGTCACCGACAGCAGGTCGAGTTGCTGACCGTCCAGCACCAGCGGCGGCAGGCCCGGGCCACGCTCAGGATTGCGGCGCATCACCAGTTGCGCATGGACCAGGCTGTGGTCCTCGTACAACTCGAAGGTCAGGTGCGTCTCGTCGATCAGGTACTCGGGCGCCTGATAGTCCTTCAGGTAGATCATCTTCGGTTGTTCGGTGCGCATGCTGGAGTCCTTACTGATGCACGGCGAGCTGGTAGGCCGTGTATTTACGAATATTGATTACGCCGGTGTCGAAAATCAGGTACTGGCCCTTGATTCCCAACAGCGTGCCTTCGGCGATCGGATTCTTGTCCAGGTTGAAGCTGACGATCTTGGCCGGGTATTGCTCGACCGGATAGCGGATTTCGAGCGTTTCTACATCGGCAATAGTCTGGATCGCCTGTAGGCCGAATCGTTCCTGCAAAACTTGCAAACCTTCGGCGCAGCTGTCGAACAGCTGATCACGAACCTGCGCCAGGTCGACCGACACCGCGTCGCCCTTGAGTAAAGCACGCCAGTTGGTCTTGTCCGCCACCTGACTGCGGAACAGGTCTTCGACGAAGCCCGACTGCTGACGGGTCGAAACCCGCATGATCGGCAAGGCCTGACGGGCGCCCTGATCGATCCAGCGGGTCGGCAGCTGAGTGGCGCGGGTAATCCCGACCTTCACCCCCGAAGAGTTGGACAGATACACAATGTGATCCGTCATGCAGAACTTCTCGCCCCACTCCGGCTCACGGCAGGTGCCAGCGTCATAGTGGCAACGCTCCGGGCTCATGATGCAGATGTCGCATTGGGCCAGTTTGGTCATGCACGGGTAGCAGTAACCCTGACTGAAACTGGTTTTGGTCTTGCGTCCGCAATGGGTGCAATGAATCGCCCCCAGGTATTCCAGGCGCACCGTGGTCCCGATCAATGGATTGACCGGTACCTCGACGTCGTCCAGACGAAACGCGTACTGCACGTTCGGCCCGTCAAGGCGAGCCGACATTTTGCTGATTGCACCGCGGCCAATCTCGATCAATGGACGGCATCCGATTTGAACAGGATATTCGGCACTTCGATCGACTTGGAGCCGCACTCCTGCACGCCCATATAACCGGTGCGCTGGTCTTCGGGCAGGTTCTGGATTTCCCAGGCGATCATCGCTTGCAGCGACAGTTCGCGTTGTTCGGCGGTGAGTTTGCCACCGTCGGACCATTTACCGATTTCCACCGCCAGTTTCAGGCTCTGGTAGATATCAGGGGTGATGTTGTTGATCATTTCGTTAAAAGAGGACATCAAGGGCTCCGCGCTCTTTAATACATAACTGTTTTAGGCGGCCAGTTTACGGCGGTTGTACAAACCACCCAACAAGCCGGTCAAGCATCCGACGAGCAACCCGCCGACGTGGGCCGCATTGGCAATTTCACCGAAGCCGATCATCGAGACCAGCCCCGACAGGCACAGCAATAGCCACACCAGCATCATCACCAGCACGCCGCGCGGCAGGCGATAAGCATGGTTCGGCGACAATAGCTGGAAAATCCAGCAATGCCCGAGCAGGCCGTAGAGCACGCCGGACAACCCGCCAAACAGGGTCGGGCCACTGAAATAATACTGGGCGTAGTTGGACACCAGACTGAAGAGCAAGGTCAGGCCGATCAGGTTGATGCTGCCCTGGCGCGACTCGATGCGTCGCCCCAGTTCCCAATACCACATGCCGTTCATCGCCAGGTGCAGGATGCCGAAGTGGATCAGCATCGGTGTCACCAGACGCCACCATTGCCCCGCCGCCAGGCTGTCGGCCAAAGGCACGAAATGGATGTACTCGCCGACAACGCGAAAATCAAGGAAGGTCAGCCAGCGCATCGTGTCGAGGTTTTCGCCCAGCAGTGTCACGGCGCCGACAAGCAGGCTCAGCAGCAACACGAACGCTGTCGCCTTGGCGTGGCGCAGTTGCTCGACGAAACTTGGGCGCTTTATGGTTTGCGCCACCGGAATGTCCAGCTGTTGATCGGGATCACCGGCCGGGAAGCGTTCGTACAACGAGCGCACGTCTTCACTGATGTTGGCCGGCACCCAAAGCACTTGCTCGCCCGCCTCTTCGCTGACCCGATGCGGCACCTGCATGCGCTGCAACAGTTTGACGAACCCGCTCAAGTCCACCGCCAGCGGCAGCCGTAAAACAGCAACGGCACTCATCGCAGCACCTCCGGCCGCTCGACATCGACCCAGACAAACTTGTGCGGGTCGAGACGGGTTTCCTGGTCCAGACGGTAGGCGACCAGTTTGCCGTAGAGCACGGCGCTGTAATCCAGACAGGCCAGGTTCGGCCGGATCGGCACCGGTTTGCCGCTGCGCCAGTAATGGCCCACGAACAACAATGGCTCATCGACGCCATAGCGCAGTAAGGTGTTTTTTTCAGTGGACGACAGCGGCGTCCGGGCCACGGGTTCGGGCAAGGCGTCGGGCTGGAACACAATGTCTCCGTAGGTTTGCGGGTCGTCTTCCCAGAACTTGGTGCGGAAGAACGATCGCGTCAGGCCATCGCCACTGGTCATTGTCAGGCCATGAGGCAAGCGCATATCAGTGCCGCGCAGCAGGCGGTCGAACACGGTGCAGGCGAAACTGCCCGGTACGGCAGAGGCCTGGAGGAAATGTTCATCGACGCAACCGTTGGGGAATAGCGCGCGCAATGGTTCGATCAGGCCCGCATCCCAGCAGGCATGCACCACGCGGAAACGCCCGGCATCGACGAACAATGGCATCTCATAGAACCATTGCAGGAAGTCATGCCAGTCAGCCGGATGGTCTTCGAATTGGGTCAGGGTTTCGTTCAGCAAACGGGCATGGCGCGGGGTGTGTTCACGCACAAACTGCTTGCCGCTGCCCGGAGGCGCCGGCGTGCTCCAGCCGAGGGCGTTGAATTCATGGTTGCCCATGATGCACAACGCCTGACCCGCTTCGACCATGTCGTGAACGATGTGCAGCGCTTCGCGAATCCGCGGACCGCGGTCGATGATGTCGCCGACGAACACCGCCATGCGCGACGGATGCCGCCAGACACCACCGTGTTTTTGGTAACCGAGCCGGTCGAGCAAGTGCTCAAGGGTCAGAGCGCAACCGTGCACGTCACCGATCAGGTCGTAGCTACGCGCGGGATCGAGCATCAGTCGCCTCCACCACCCAACTTGCTGCCCCAGCCGAGTTTGGTCCGGCAGACTTCATAGTAGTTGTGGTCTAGTGGGTGAATCAGCCGCAGCTTCTGGGCCTTCTTGCTGATGGTGATGGTGTCACCCGGCGCGCAGGTGAAATGGTTCTGCCCGTCACAGGAGACTTGCGGGTAAATCTGCATATCTTTGGACACGACGATTTTCAGCTCACTGTTGCCATCGACCACAATCGGCCTGCCCGACAAGGTATGGGGGTACATCGGCACAATCACAATAGCGTCGAGCTTGGGATGCATGATCGGCCCGCCCGCCGACAGCGCGTAGGCGGTCGAACCGGTGGGCGTGGCGACGATCAGGCCGTCGGCCTTCTGGCTGCAGACGAACTGGCCGTCAATGTACAACTCGAACTCGATCATCCGCGTCGACTTGCCGGGGTGCAGCACCACGTCGTTCAGCGCGTCGCCCTGACCGATGGCCTCGGCGTGGCGGCGGACTTCGGCTTGCAGCAGGAAGCGGTTCTCGACCAGATAGTGGCCGTCGAGCACTTCGGCGACTTTGACTTCCAGCTCATCGGGGCGAATATCGGTCAGGAAGCCCAGGCTGCCACGGTTGATGCCGAGCACCGGAATATTGTGCTTGGCCAAAGCACGTGCAGCACCGAGCAAGCTGCCGTCACCGCCGACCACAATCACCATGTCACATACTTCGCCGAGCATCTTGCGCGACGAGGTTTGCAGGCCATGACCCGGCAACACTTCGGCGATGGTGTCTTCGAGGATCACGTGCAGGTGACGATCGAGCAGAAACCGTTTCAGTCGGCGAACGGTATCCAGCACCTGCGAACTGCCCAGGCGACCGATGATGCCGATATTACGAAATTGCTCCATGGGGCCCCTAAGGTCTACGGCGGCGAAAAACACGATTATGGGCGAAAGCGCAGGATAGACAAAATCCTTTCAGCCACAACGGTGTACTCACGATTGAGGCTATGCTCGCAAGATGATCCTATTTCCCGATTTGCTGCAGTTACCCCACCAGTTGCGCCACCCCGAAGTGCGCGACCTGGCTTGGGTCATCCTCGCGCCGCCGATGCTTGGCGTCACGACGTGGCCGCAGCGTCACCCGCTGACCGGCAGTGACTGGGTACAAGCACCGGAGCGGCTGGAACGGTGGCTGCGGCAACTCGATCACGACAGTTATGACTTGCTGCACTGGCTGGCGCAGGCCCGAACCCGGCGATTGGGCTTGTACTACGAACGCCTCTGGCAATACGCCGTGCGGCACGCGCCGGGTATCGAGCTGATTGCCGCCAACATGCCGATCCGCCGCGAAGGCCACACGCTGGGCGAGCTGGACATGCTGCTGCGCGACCGTGACGGCGTGCATCATCTGGAACTGGCGATCAAACTTTACCTTGGCCCGCAAAATGGCGACGGGCACGACACGGCGCAGTGGCTCGGCCCCGGTTGCCACGATCGGCTGGACCGCAAACTGGCCCATCTGACTCAGCATCAATTGCCGATTTCGGCGCGCCCGGAGAGCCGCGAAGTACTGGCGGCGCTGGATATCCAGCAGTTCAGTGCGCATTTGTGGCTGGGCGGTTATTTGCTGTATCCGTGGCCGGGACCGGCCGAGCCACCGAATGGCGCACATCCCCAGCATTTACGCGGTAGCTGGCTGCACCAGAAGGACTGGGCAGAGTTTGTCGTGCAGCGCCCGTTCGGTCGCTGGCAACCCCTGCCCCGCCATGCCTGGCTGGCGCCGGCGCACTATCCGGAGGAGCAGACCTGGAGCACTGAACAGCTGAATGCCTGGCTCAGCGACCTGGAGCCGCTGGCCCCGGCGCAGTTGCTGGTGCGACTCACAGAAAACGCCCAGGGCGATTGGGAAGAAGCCGAGCGGCTGTTTCTGGTGGCCGATCTTTGGCCGAACGTTCCTGGCAGTGGCTGAGATTTGTGGTGACTGCAATGGCCCCTTCGCGAGCAGGCTCGCTCCCACATTTGATCTCCTTGTGCCGAAGGCCCCTGTGGGAGCGAGCCTGCTCGCGAAAGGGCCGACTCGGTCTAAACCGATAACCGCAAAGCCAAAGCCGCCAACGTCACCAACAATACCGGCACCGTCAGCACAATCCCGACCTTGAAGTAATACCCCCAGCCGATCCGGATACTCTTGCGCTCCAGCACATGCAACCACAGCAACGTCGCCAGGCTGCCGATCGGCGTAATCTTCGGCCCCAGGTCGCTGCCGATGACGTTGGCGTAGATCATCGCCTCCTTAACCACCCCGGTCGCCTGGCTGGCATCGATCGACAGCAAACCGATCAGCACCGTCGGCAGATTGTTCATCATCGACGACAGCAGCGCCGTCAGCACGCCCGTGCCCATGGCCGCGCCCCACACGCCGTAACCGGCAAAACCATCCAGCCATCCGGCCAGATACCCCGTGAGCCCCGCATTGCGCAGCCCATACACCACCAGGTACATGCCCAGCGAGAAAATCACGATATGCCAAGGCGCTTCTTTGATGACTTTACGGGTGGAGATCTTGTGACCACGGGCGGCAATGGCCAGCAGCAACGCCGCGCACACCGCAGAAATGGCGCTGATCGGTATCCCCACCGGTTCCAGAGCGAAGCAGCCGAGCAGCAGAATCACCAACACGGCCCAACCGGCATAGAACGTGGCGTGGTCGTGGATCGCTGAAGCCGGATGCGCCAGTTGCTCGGGGTCGTAATTCTTGGGAATGGCACGACGGAAAAACCACATCAGCATCGCCAGGGTCGCCGCGACACTTACCAGGTTGACCGGGATCATCACCGCCGCGTAACGGTTGAAACTGATGTGGAAGAAGTCCGCGGAAACGATGTTCACCAGGTTCGACACCACCAGCGGCAGGCTTGCCGTGTCGGCGATGAAACCGGCGCCCATGACGAACGCCAGCGTCGCCGCCGGGGAAAAGCGTAACGCCAACAGCATGGAAATCACGATGGGTGTGAGAATCAGCGCTGCCCCGTCGTTGGCGAACAACGCCGACACCAACGCACCGAGCAGCACCATATAAGCAAACAGCTTGCGTCCGCTGCCCCGCCCCCAACGGGCCACGTGCAGCGCCGCCCAGGCAAAGAACCCCGCCTCGTCCAGCAGCAGACTGATGACAATCAGCGCGACAAAGGTCCCGGTGGCGTTCCAGATAATCTGCCACACCAGCGGGATGTCGCTCAGGTGAACGACCCCGAAAATCAGCGCAAGTACCGCGCCGAATACCGCACTCCAACCGACGCCAAGGCCTTTTGGCTGCCAGATCACCAAGGTAATGGTCAGCAGGAAAATCAACGATGCGATCAGCATGCAGTGCAGCCTTGTCGGAAAAACAAACCGCGATTCAGCCGCAACACGCGATCGGAGTAAAGCCCAACTTGCTCCCCTGCGCCTAAACGCACCGGGATCGATGTAGCAGCTGCCGAGCAGCTCGAGGCTGCGTTCGGCGACGCAGTCGTCGTAAACCCTGCGAACGCGGTATTCCTAGGACACCGCAGTGCCTGATTTCACGACGACTGCGTCGCCGAACGCAGCCTCGCGCTGCTCGGCAGCTGCTACGACAGATCGGTGTGCTATAGCCGGATCACATGCCCCGCCACCGGCGCGATCTGGCCATGAAACAACCGGGAAATCACACTCTGCGCGGCTTCATAGCCTTTGTTCTCGACCACCTCCAGCAACGGTTTATCAGTCGCCGTCAACTGCCGGTAGAAACGCTGCAAACCCTCACCAATATGCTGACTGACCCCTTCCGGCCCCCACTCGGCATTGCGCTTGCGGATCTGGATCGGCGCAAAAAAGAACACCGGTTGCGGCCCCTCAATAGCCGTCAATCGAGCCTCATCGGTGCTTTGCGCAGAGCCGGCGAAGCAGCTGTAAACCAACTGCCCGGCAAAATGCTGGTGCACCTGATCCCGTAAATCCAGGTCGCCGGAAAAATCTACATACAACGTAGGGCGGTCATTGGCCAGGCTCGTCAGTTCTGCGTAGGTCACGGTTCGCTCGTAACAACCGAGCTTCTCGACAAACGCCTTGTTGCCGGTCGAGGTCAACGCCACCCGCTCCAGGTCAGGATGATTTTCCAGGCAAACCGCCGTGCCGTACGCGGTTTTGCTCGAAGCGCTGGAGAACACTAACCGGGTCGCGCCAAAGAACTGCTTGTCCTGAAGGAAGTCCGCGAGCATCGACGACGTCAGAAACAGCGGCTTGAGCAAAATCTGCAGGTTTTCGGTTTCAGGGCTGTAGTACGAATCCCAACTGCAACGGGTGTATTGGTTGTAAGCCGACGCCAGTGCCAGCCGATGCTCGGCGGCGTCATAGAAACCACGCTCGGTGATCCGTTCCGGGCGCATCCACAGATGGCTGGCAATCGGAAAGTACCCGTAGAAGCGTTCCCCGACCTTGATGCCGGCCACATCAGACGCCACGACATCGGCAAAACCCCACGCCGGGACGTGTCCCCATTCCGCCAACCCTGTAGGAAAGAACTCCCAATAGCTCATCGAATTGCCATAGGCCGCGTAGGTAATGTTGTTGGTGGTCAACGCGCACCGGTCGATCTTGAAAATCACCTCGCCGGCCGCCGGAATCAGGCTACGTTGCTCCTGTTCGATTCGACTTTGGTCAAGGGCGTTTTTGCGGGTAATCAGCCGTGTTACCGTGCTTGGACTTTGCATTGTTCAGACTCCTGCTGCGCATCAGTGGCGGGTCGCACCAGAGTAGTGGCAGCCGATGAAGAGCGGGTTCGGAAATTCCAGGGGCAGCACCCCCACCCTCAATCCCCGCGCCAAACCGTTGAAACGGCCGAGCCAGGCCCGGGCGATTTTCACCGTAGAGGCAATTTACGAAGCATTTGTTCGGATTTGGCAGCGCGACGGCTGGTCGGGGTTGACCACGCGCGCAGTCGCGTTGGAAGCGGGCGTTGCCATTGGCACGCTGTACGATTATTTCCCGAGCAAGGAAGCCTTGCTGTCGGGCTACATTCGACATTGCCTGGACGCCTTGTTACTGCGCCTTGATGAACACGTCGTGCACGCGAAAGAGCTGAGCTGGCCAGTCCGGATCAAACGCTTGATACGCCTGACCTGCGACCCGAACGATACGTTTCAACCACTGTTCAATGATGATGTGTTGGCGATCGAGCACCGAATCGCCGAACCCAAACACCACCGGCGGGTATTCCAGGAGCTGTCGCAAAAATGGCGTGAAGCCTTCGCTTCCTGCGAGGACTTGCCCGCTCAACCGCCACCCTCAACCATTGATGCCTGGGTAATCATGGCCTGGGGCGGCCGTCGTTATTGCGTTACTGCACAACCGGCGGCGGAGCAAACCGCCGCGTGGCTGTCGGAAATGGAAGCAATGATCTGTAGCCGACTGACCAGAACCCCGTAACCTACGGGACTTGTCACATCTTCTTGTGTTGTTCGACCCAAAGACCATAAGCATTGATGAATTTTTGCAAAAACGGTTTGAGCGACTCGGACAGGTTACCCGCCTCGTCGAACGCTGAACCGGCACCGCTCAGGTAGGCTTCCGGTTGCTGCATGCACGGCACATCCAGAAACACCATGGACTGGCGCAGGTGATGGTTGGCGCCAAAACCACCGATAGCCCCCGGCGAAGCACTGATCACCGCTCCAGGTTTTCCGCTCCAGGCACTCTTGCCATAGGGACGCGAACCCACATCGATCGCGTTCTTCATCGGCGCAGGCACCGAACGGTTGTATTCGGGGGTTACGAACAGCACCGCGTCGGATGAGCTCACTTGTTGCCGGAAAGTGCTGTAGGCTGCCGGCGGTGAAGCACCATCGATGTCCTCGTTGTAGAGCGGCAGATCGCCGATTTCGACGATAACCAGTTTGAGATTGGCAGGCGCCAGGTCGGCCAGGGCCAGCGCCACCTTGCGATTGATCGATTCCTTTCTCAAGCTGCCGACCAGTACAGCGATCGTATAGACGTTGCTCATGGAAGACTCTCGACTGTCCGATGGAAAGAGCTTGTAGTTATAGATGACGATTCAACCCGTGGGCGACTAAAAATGCCGCCCCTGACTATTTTTTTCCTGTAGGAAAACTTACCTCGCCCAACCACGGTCTACAGAGCCGCAAATTGAGTGATTTATCCCCAGAGGTTCTAAGCAGATGGCAGCAGTACTCGTCGGTCAGTTCCATGCAAGAGACGCGGAAGGCCGCGTTTATTCCGTGCATGAGTTCCAGGAATCCACCCCGTCGGCAGACGGTCTCACTGGCTCGGTGCCTGTCACCACCTACAAATTGGCCATTGGCGATCGCGTCAAAAAGCTCGATGACAACCAATTTCTGCTGGTGCAATCGGACGTGACCATCGTGCGTGAACCCGACACCTATGTCGGCAAACTGCCGGAAACCAACGTCGCTTCATAACCCCGTGTTATGAGCAGAAGTCATATGCGCGCACTTGAGTTAGGATTCAGCCACTGACTCCCTCACCTGCTGAACATGGACTTCACGCATGCGTTTACGTCATATCGAAGTGATCCAGGCGCTCCTGCAGACCGGTCACCTGGGCACCGCCGCCGAATGGCTGCAGTTGCCTGTGGCTGAAGTCGAAGGGATTCTGCGCGACGCCGAGGATCAGTTGGGTTTCATGCTGTTTTCCAGCGTGCGTGGACGCTTGCAGGCCACGCGTGAGGCGCGGGAGTTGCAGGTCCAGATCGCCCACGTCTATGAAGCGCTCGAGCCGGTTCAGCGGCTGGCCAACAGCCTCAAGCAATATCAGGCTCCGCCCTTGCGGATCGTCTGCACACCACCCCTGGCACAGCAGCTATTGCCACAGAGCATTGCCGCCCTGCGCCGACGCCTTCCTGACGCGCCTTGCACCCTTCTGAGTCAACCTACCCGCGAGATCGTCAGAAACCTGCTGCTGCGTGAAAGCGATCTGGGCCTGAGCCTGCATGACCCCGATCACGCCGACATTCATTGCCAGGTGATCGCCCAAGGCAAACTTCAGCTGCTGGCACCCCACGGCTGGTTGCAACCCAAACAAAAGTACATCTCGCTGCAGGACCTGGCCGGCCAATCGATGGTGGGCCTGGAAGGTCATGATCCGCTGAGCCCGGCGCTGGAAAACAAGCTGCATGCCCTGCGCCCTGCCCCGGTCATTCAAACCCGGGTACAGACTCACCAGATGATGCGCAGCATGGTCGAGGCCGGTGAAGGTCTGGCCATCGTCGACCCTTTCACCGCCCTCGGGGCGAAATCGGCCGGGCTGGATGCCTGCCCGCTGGCGCCGGCCGTGCCGATCAGCCTGTATGCCTTGACCCTCAAGAACGGCGAGCCATCGCCAGCGGTTCAGGCATTGCTGGGCATCATCACGGAACAAGCCGTGGCGATGTTGGCGAACTAAGCGGGGTTTCCAGCGGATTATCGAACAATCGATACCAGAACAGCGCCACTTCGGCGGTGTTCGGGTCGATCCCGCGATAGCGCAGATGATCGATTCCGCCCAAGACGTAACCGCGGCGCTCATAAAGCCGGCAGGCTCCCAGGTTGTTGTTCTGGGTTTCAAGCATGATGCCCGGCAGTTTCTTTTTACGACTCCAGAACTGCGCCACATCCAGCAACGCCTTGGCCACACCATGACGGCGCGCCGGCGCATGCACCGCCAACTCGTCGATATGGGCAAAGCCGTTCCAGTTGGTGCTGACCACCAGGTGACCCACGGGCTCATCATCGAGATAAGCCATGAAGATCGCGCTGTCAGCGGCATCGCGGAAACTGCTGAACTCTTCAGGATCAATGCCGTAGCACTTTCGATAGGGCGTGATCGGCGTCACCGGCCACTGCTCCACCGGTTTACCGATTTCAGCGGCACCGTAGACCGCGACTTCAAAACTGAAATCACTGCCCCAGATGTAGGCTGCAAAACCATCGTCGGCAACGCGCACCGACAGCCCTGGGTATTTCGGATTCATGACCGGTTGCATACTGGGAAAGGTCCTCATTCCTTGATGCAATCGACGGTATACAGCCGTCCATTGCCCTCGTCTTCGTGTTGCAGGCCGTGCACATCAGCGACAAACCCCGGGAAGCTGCTGTCGAACGTACGGGCAAACGCCAGGTAATCGATGATCGAGCGTGTCGACTCGGTAAAACGCTCGCCGGGCATGATCAACGGAATTCCCGGCGGGTATGGCACCAGCATCACCGCGGCGATCCGCCCATCCAGAGCATCGATCGACACTGCTTCAACCTCGCCACGCACTAATTGATCATAGGCGTCAGACGGCTTCATGGCGACTTCAGGCAGCACTGTGTACATGCGTTTGAGGTGTTTGGCCGTGGCATTGCTGCGATAGCAGGCGTGCAGTTGATCGCACAGGTCGCGCAACCCCATGCCCTGATAGCGCGTGACATTCTCTTGTGCCACGCACGGCAGGCACGTCGCGAGGCTGACATTGGCATCGTAGCTGCGCTTGAACTCCAGCAACTCGGTCAGCAGCGTGCTCCATTTGCCCTTGGTGATGCCCATGGAGAACAGCACCAGGAACGAATACAGCCCGGTCTTTTCAACGACCAACCCACGTTCCCAAAGGAATTTGCTGACCACCGCCGCCGGAATCCCTCGCTGGCTAAGGGCGCCGCCTGCCGTCAGGCCCGGCATCACCAACGTGACCTTGATCGGATCAAGCAGCACGTAGTCGTCAGTCACGCCGCCAAAGCCGTGCCAGTCGGCGTCGGGTTGCAGCAGCCAGTCGTCGGTGATCACGCGGTCAATGCCTTCCACGGACGGCGGCTGCCAGATGGAAAACCACCAATCGTCAGCGGCGATGTGCTGACGCAAATTGGCCAGCGCCCGGCGGAAACTCAGCGCTTCGTCGAACATTTCCTGCAACAGCGATCGCCCGGCCGGGCCTTCCATCATGGCCGACGCCACATCCAGCGAAGCGATGATGCTGTACTGCGGCGAGGTCGAGATGTGCATCATGAACGCTTCATTGAAGCGATCCCGATCCAGCTGCCGCGCGCCGCCGTCCTGGACGTGAATCATCGACGCCTGGCTGAAGGCCGCCAGCAGTTTGTGGGTGGAATGCGTGGTGAACACCAGCGGGCCGTCTTCACTGCGGGAAGTGCCCATGCCGTAACGTCCGGCGAAGAACTCGTGAAACGCCGCGTAGGCGTACCAGGCTTCATCGAAGTGCAAGACCTCGACGCTGTTGCCCAGTTGCTGCTTGATCAGCTCAGCGTTGTAGCAGAGGCCGTCGTACGTCGAGTTGGTCACCACCGCCAACTTGACCTTGGGCGCCCGGCCCTTGGTCAGCGGGCTGGCGTCGATCTTGGCCTGAATCGATTCGCGGCTGAATTCGCTCAATGGAATCGGGCCGATGATCCCCAGCTCATTACGCTCCGGGCACAAGTACAGCGGAATGGCGCCGGTCATGATGATCGAGTGCAATATCGACTTGTGGCAGTTGCGATCCACCAACACCAAGTCGTCGCGAGCGACCATCGAATGCCAGACTATTTTGTTGGCGGTCGAGGTGCCATTGATCACAAAGAAGGTGTGATCGGCGCCGAAATTACGGGCAGCACGGGCCTCGGCTTCTGCCAGCGGACCGGTGTGATCGAGCAAAGAACCGAGTTCTGGCACCGACACCGACAAATCGGATCGCAGGGTATTTTCCCCGAAGAACTGGTGAAACGCCTGACCCACCGGGCTCTTGTGGTACGCCACACCGCCGCCATGGCCGGGCGTGTGCCAGGAATAATTGGAGTCAGCCGTGTGCTGCACTAGCGCTTTGAAAAACGGCGGCAGCAGACCATCCAGATATTTGCGGGCCGCTCGGGCGACCTGCCTGGCCAGAAAAGGCACGGTGTCTTCGAACAGATAAAGAATCCCGCGCAGCTGATTGAGTTCGGCCATGGCGTCGGCGGGAGCGTTCTCAAGGGTCACCTGCTCACCCAGCGCGAAGATCGGCAAGTCGGGCGCACGCACCCGCGCCAGGCCGATCAGCTCGGCCATGTTGTGCAATAGATGAGAGTGGGTGCTGGCGTCTTCGGCCGCAATCAACATGCAGGAAAGACCGTGATGGGTCGAGGCAACCAGACGCCCTTCGGTGTAATCCACCGCCGAGACAATGCTGAAGCCTTCCTGCTCCAGCTCCCGGGCGATGCCACGCACGCGATCACCGGCGACGGTGTCGGCCTTGGTGTCGCGATGGACGATCAGGACCGGGAATTTCAAATCTTTATACATGGGGCTCAGTGTCCTGAGGCGGCAGACCGTGGTCCGCCAATCACCTCAGGGTAGAGGGTTCGAGCGCATGTGGCGAGTGTGATGCACTGAAATGGGTCATCGGGCGCGTTACGCTTTATCAAGATCAAAAGATCGCAGCCTCGTTTCACTCGACAGCTCCTACAGGGTTATCTATTCCGCTGTAGGAGCTGTCGAGTGAAACGAGGCTGCGATCTTTTTCCGAAGCGCTACGCCTGAGCCTTGGCCTCGGCCAGTTGTTGCCAGAGCGAAGGGGCGCCGGCGGATTTGGCGATGGTTTCCAGGCGTGCCACGTGCTGGGCCAGGTCATCTTCGCTGGCACGGATGATACGCGTCGGTTGACGATCGATCGGCAGGCGGCGGATCTCGGTGGCGGAATTGTCCGCACCTTCCCCGGAACCGTTGCCGTCCGAAGCATTACCGGCCAGGGACAGGCTGGTCTGGCCGCCCGTCATGGTCAGGTAAACGTCGGCGAGGATCTCGGAGTCGAGCAAGGCGCCGTGCAGTTCACGACCGGAGTTGTCGACGCCATAGCGTTTGCACAAGGCGTCGAGGCTGTTGCGCTGCCCCGGGTGACGTTCCCGGGCCATCATCAGGGTGTCGAGGATCGAGCAGTGCTGCGTGATGTCCGCACGATCGTGCTGGCCCATCAGGGCGAATTCGTTGTTGATGAAGCCAACGTCGAACGCCGCGTTATGGATGATCAGCTGCGCACCCTTGATGAATTCAAAGAATTCATCAGCCACTTCAGTGAAGCGCGGCTTGCCGACCAAAAATTCGTTGGTGATGCCGTGGACGCCAATGGCGCCTTCATCACTCTCGCGGTCCGGTTGCAGGTAAACGTGGAAATGCCGGCCCGTCAGGCGCCGACCGATCAACTCGACACAACCGATTTCGATAATCCGGTGGCCGTCGGTCACCGGCATGCCGGTGGTTTCGGTATCGAGTACAACGGATCTGGTGGCCATCAGTGCTCAGCTCTCAACGGGTCATTCGTGCAAAAGCGGCGATGTTAACACGCCCGCCGGGGTCTTTCAGATACACCGTGTTGCACCCATCGCGAGCAGGCTCGTTCCCACATTGAATTCGGGGGTTCACAGAATTTGTGCTCAACGAAGATCAAATGTGGGAGCGAGCCTGCTCGCGATTGGCTACGACGCAGTACGTTGGTAGAACCGGAATCAAGCCTGCTTGTAACCGCGCACTTCATCCACGCCACGATTGGCCAGTTGGTCGGCGCGTTCGTTGCCATGATGGCCAATGTGCCCGCGTACCCATTTCCAGGTGACGTTGTGGCGATTGACCTGCTCATCCAGCAACTTCCACAGATCAGCGTTTTTCACCGGTTCTTTCGCAGCGGTTTTCCAGCCGCGCTTCTTCCAGTTGTCCATCCACTCGTTGATGCCTTTCATCACATACTGCGAGTCGGTGACCAGCAGCACGTCGCAGGAGCGCTTGAGTTCTTCAAGACCACGGATTGCGCCCATCAGCTCCATGCGGTTATTGGTGGTGTTGGCTTCGCCGCCCCACAGTTCTTTTTCAATGCCCTTGCATACCAGCAAAGCGCCCCAGCCACCAGGGCCAGGGTTGCCTTTACAGGCGCCGTCAGTGAAGAGTTCTACGCTATCGCTCATGCCAATCTATCCAGAAAATGCGGTGGCTCGCCGATCGGTGATCGACGATGCCCGAGGCCGGGGCAAACCCGGCCGGGAAAATAAAACGTGTATTACGGATCGATGCGGCGACGATTGACCTTGGCCATCGGCAATGGAATCAGCTTGCCCATCGGTTCGCGCCGCTCCTGACGGACGGGCCGCAGGCCCACCACGATCTTGCGCGCAACCAATAAATAGAAGCCGCCACCCGACAGTTGCCAGTCACCGGCCTTGCGTTCCCAACCGGCCAGACGAGCCTGCCAGGCGGGTGACGCAAGCGGCGGACGATAGCATCCGAAGCGGCGTTTCTCCAGTGCGAAGCCCAGCAGGTTCAGCCAGTCACCGACCCGCGACGGGGAGATGCAGCGAGCCTTGCGCAAGGCGTCGTGAGCAAAAACGTGACGCAAGCCCCAAGTGCTCCAGGGGTTGATCCCGACGATCAGCAGATGCCCGCCGGGCCGCACGCTGCTCGCCGCTTCACGCAGCAAACCGTGGGGCGACAGGCAGAAATCCAGCCCATGCTGCAACACCACCACATCGGCGGCATGCTCGCTCAAAGGCCACGCCTGCTCTTCGCAGACGATCTCGACACCCGGCAACGGCGCGCCGAGCCGCACATTACGCTGGACTTGCGGCGCCGACGGCGGCGTTTGGGCCGACGGGCCGTAATGCACCAGGTAGCCACCGAAGAACCGTCCCAGCTCGTCTTCGAGCATGCGACGTTCTTCGTCCAGCAAAAATTGCCCGATGGGGCCGGACAGCCATTCACGGGCCGCGCTGATCAATGTCAGCCATTCAGGATCAGCCTGAGCGAACGCTTTATCGGTCATTGCATTCTCCAACGCGCCAGGAAGTTCTAAGATGCGCCATTGTTTTCCGCTTGGCGAATCCGACGATGATACAGATCAGTGCCCTGCCCGCCTTCACCGACAACTACATCTGGTTATTACAAGACCACCGCACCCAGCGCTGCGCGGTGGTTGATCCGGGCGATGCTGCGCCGGTGCAGGCGTGGCTCGCCGCGCATCCGGGTTGGGTGTTGAGTGATATTTTGATCACTCACCATCATCATGACCACGTCGGCGGCGTCGAGCAGCTCAAAAAAGCGACAGACGCGACAGTCTACGGTCCGGCCAGCGAAACCATCCCACTGCGGGACGTAGCCCTCAAGGACAACGACCGCGTCAGCGTGCTGGGCTGGGACTTCGATGTCTATGCCGTCCCCGGCCACACCTTGGGGCATATCGCCTATTACCATCAGGGTTTGCTGTTCTGCGGTGACACCCTGTTCGCGGCCGGTTGCGGGCGCTTGTTCGAAGGCACGCCGGAGCAAATGCATACCTCACTGACGCGCCTCGCGGCGCTGCCTGAAGATACGCTGGTCTACTGCACTCACGAATACACCTTGAGCAACCTGAAGTTTGCCGCAGCGGTCGAACCGGGCAATCCGGACACCGCCGCACGTCTGGAAAAAGTCACCGCTCAGCGCGAGGCCGGAATCATGACGCTGCCCTCTACTCTGGCGCTTGAAAAGCTTACCAACCCGTTTTTGCGTGTCCACGAAACATCCGTTAAAGAAAAAGTGGACGAACGGAATGGAACCCAAAACCGGGCTCCCAGTGCGGTTTTTGCTGCTCTGCGTGCTTGGAAAGATAAGTTCTAAGTAGCCATCACGTTGGTACAAAAATTCTGAATGGTTGACCGCAGGGGGTGCGCTTTCTAGAATCGCCCGACATTTTTGCCCGGAACTTACTTCCAGCCAATGTCGTCATCTATTCGTAAAGCCATCAATTCAGACGCATTGACCCGCTTGGCTCAAGCCATCGCGGTGGCTGTGTCCGCCACTCTGGCGGGCTGCTCAAGCCATGTGCCGCAGACCGACGCGACACACACTCCGAACATCGCCGCTCGAGCCAAACAGAAACCTATCTGGCTCAGCGAAAAACCGACTCCACAAATTCCACAAGATGTCTGGGAGCGCATGCGCCAGGGCTTCCAGTTACAGGACAACCTGGGCGTAAACCCGCGCATCGAGCAACAGCGCCTGTGGTTCGCCAGCAACCCGTCCTTCCTCGAAAACGCCGGCGAACGCGGCAGCCTCTACATTCACTACATCGTCGAACGCCTTGAAGAACGCAACATGCCGCTGGAACTGGCGCTGCTGCCAGTGATTGAAAGCGCCTACAACCCGATGGCCTATTCCCGGGCCGACGCGGTTGGCTTGTGGCAATTCATCCCTTCCACCGGGCGTTACTTCAACCTGCGTCAAACCCGTTTCTATGATGGCCGTCGCGATATCACCGCCTCGACCACCGCGGCCATGGATTACCTGACCCGCCTGCACGACATGTTCAACGGCGACTGGCTGCTGGCCCTGGCGGCGTACAACGCCGGCGAAGGCACGGTCAGCCGGGCCATCGAGCGCAACGAAAAGCTCGGTTTGCCGACCGATTACTGGAACTTGCCGCTGCCGGCCGAAACCCAGGCCTACGTGCCAAAGCTGTTGGCCCTGTCGCAAGTGGTGCTGGCACCTGAAGCCTACGGCGTGAACCTGAACCCGATTGCCAACGAACCGTACTTCCAGGTCGTCGAAATCAACCAGCGCATGGACCTGTCCAAGGTCGCCGCGGTGGCTAACATCGACGAAGACGAACTGTTCCAGCTCAACCCGGCCTTCAAGCAGCGCACCACCATCGATGGCCCACAGCATTTGCTGGTGCCAACGTCCAAGGCGCAGCTGCTGACCGCCAGCCTGTCGACCATGCGTCCTGAAGAGTTGATCAGCAAGAAGCCGCTCAAGCCAGTATTCGAAGGCTCGGACGACTCCGAACTCGCCAGTCTCAAACGCGGTTACCGCGTTAAACGCGGCGACAACCTCGGCACCATCGCCAAGGCCAACAAGGTCGACATCAAGGACCTGCAGCGCTGGAACAAGCTGACCGGCAAGGACCTCAAGGTCGGCCAGACACTGGTCATGCAGGACACCGCCAAGCGCAGCAGCGGTCGGGTCAACACCGTCGTGGCAGCGAACAGCAAAGCAAACAGTAAAGCTGACAAACAGCAGACCCAATACAAGGTCAAGCAAGGCGACTCGCTGTACATGGTAGCCAAGCGTTTCAACGTTGAAATGCAGCACCTCAAGCGCTGGAACCCACGTGTTGGCCAGGCGCTGAAGCCTGGTCAGATGCTGACGGTGGCTTCCCCACGCTGATTGATGTGAAACCGAAAAAGATCGCAGCCTTCGGCAGCTCCTACGGATGTAAACGCAGGTAGGAGCTGCCGAAGGCTGCGATCTTTTTTTGTGCCCCTACACCGCTTTCAGCACCCGTCTTTTTCCTGTCGATACAAGCTGTTACTGTACGGGCCACAAAGCCCAAGCCGCCTGGATCGGATCCCTGACTTGAAGCGTCCCCTCCTCCTGCTCCTGATCAGCCTGGCCTTAAGCTCCCCCGCAAGCGCGACGATCAGCGAAAGCCATGGTTATGCGCAGTTCGGCACGCTCAAGTACCCGGCCAGATTTACCCACTTCGACTGGGTCAACCCGCAAGCGCCCAAGGGCGGTACGTTGCGGGTGATGGCGTTTGGCACCTTCGATACGCTCAACCCCTACACCTTCAAGGGTTCAAGTCCGGTTTCCACACCGAACTTCCTGCAATACGGCATCAACGAGCTCAACGAACCGTTGATGGTCGGCACCGGCCAATACGCGCCGTCCGGCGATGAGCCGACCTCCAGCTATGGCCTGATCGCCCAATCGGTGGAATACAGCGAAGACCGCAGCTGGGTGGTGTTCAACCTGCGCCCCGAAGCGCGTTTCCACGATGGCACGCCGATTACCGCCTATGACGTGGCGTTTTCCTACCGCTTGCTGCTCAAGGAAGGCCATCCGCAATACCGCACCAACCTTCAGGAAGTGTCCCGGGTCGACATCCTCAATCCGCAGCGCATTCGTTTCGTCTTCAAGCGCGCCGGCAATCCGTTGCTGATCCTGCGCCTGGGCGAATTGCCGGTGCTGCCCCAGCATTACTGGAAAGGTCGCGATTTCAAGGCCACCACCTTCGAACCGCCACTGGGTAGCGGGCCGTATCGCATCACATCGGTAGAGCCAGGGCGCCGGATTGTTTTCGAACGGGTCAAGGATTACTGGGGCAAGGACCTGCCGGTCAATCGCGGCAAATACAACTTCGACCGTATGGAAGTCGAGTTCTACCGCGACAGCGACGTCGCGTTCGAAGCCTTCAAGGCCGGCGAATTCGACATCTATATCGAGCACCAGGCGAAGAACTGGGAAAACGGCTACAGCTTCCCGGCGGTGCAACGCGGCGACGTCATCAAGGCGCAAATCCCGCATCAGATCCCGACCCAGAGCCAGGGTCTGTTCATGAACTCCCGACGCCCCGCCTTCTCCGAGACCAAAGTCCGTGAAGCGCTGGGCCTGATGTTCGACTTCGAGTGGACCAACCGCACCCTGTTCAGCGGCGCTTACAAGCGCGCCTTGAGTTACTACCCCAACAGCGAGTTCTCCGCGACCGGCCTTCCGGTCGGCCATGAATGGCTGATGCTCACGCCGTATCGCGAGCAGTTGCCCGCCAAGCTCTTCACCGAGCCGTTCAGCCTGCCGCAGACCCAAGGGCGCGGCATCCCCCGGGAAACCATGCGCAAGGCCCTGAGCCTGCTCTCTGAGGCCGGCTGGAAGCTCAGTGGCCAACACGTACAGAACGCCGCTGGCCAACCGTTGCGTTTGGAGATCCTGCTGGTCAACCCGAACCTGGAGCGCATCCTTCAGCCTTACGTCGAGAACCTCGCCAGCATCGGCATCGACGCTCGGCTGCGCACAGTCGATCGCGCCCAGTACAAGCAACGCCTTGATCAGTTCGACTTCGACATGATCCTGATGACCCTCAACCAGACGCTCAGTCCGGGCCTGGAACAATGGCAGTACTTCCATTCCAGCCAGGTCGGGGTCAAGGGCAGCAAAAACTACGCCGGTATTGCCAATCCGGCGGTCGACCATTTACTCGAACAATTGCTCGCCGCCCAGACACAGGATGAACAGGTCGCCGCCGGCAAGGCCCTGGACCGGGTGTTGCTGTGGCAGCACTACATCATTCCCAACTGGTACCTCAATTATCACCGCCTGGCCTACCGCAACCGGTTCGCCTTCGTCACCACGCCGCCCTACACATTGGGCCTGAGCGCCTGGTGGCTGAAATCTTCGGAGAAAGATCGATGAAACCCGTACGCACCCTGCTCTTGCAGGCCAGCGGTCTGTTGTTCGCCGGGCTGGCCTGTGCCGCCCCGCAACATGCCCTGACCCTGTACAACGAGCCGCCGAAATACCCGGCCGATTTCAAACATTTCGATTACGTGAACCCCGACGCGCCCAAGGGCGGGATCTTCCGTCAGGCCGGTTTCGGCGGCTTTGACAACCTCAATCCGTTCATCAACAAGGGTGTCGCGGCCGACGACATCAGCATGATCTACGACACCCTGGCCAAACAGGGCCTGGATGAACCGTTCACCGAGTACGGCCTGGTCGCCGGCAAGATTGAAAAAGCCCCGGACAACAGCTGGGTGCGTTTCTACCTGCGCCCCGAAGCGCGCTTCCACGACGGGCATCCGATGCGCGCCGAGGACGTGGTGTTCAGCTTCCAGACCCTGATCAAAGACGGCGCGCCGCTGTACCGCGGTTACTACAGCGATGTCGAGGAAGTGGTCGCTGAAGATCCGCTGACGGTGCTGTTCAAGTTCAAACACAACAACAACCGTGAGCTGCCGTTGATCCTCGGCCAGTTGCCGGTGTTGCCCAAGCATTGGTGGGCGACTCGCGATTTCACCAAGGGCAACCTGGAAATGCCGTTGGGCAGCGGCCCGTACAAGGTCAGCGAAGTGAAGGCCGGGCGGTCGGTGCGCTATGAACGGGTCAAGGATTACTGGGGCAAGGACCTGCCGGCCAACCGCGGGTTCTACAACTTCGACGTGATGACCACCGACTATTACCGCGACAACACCGTGGCCCTGGAAGCGCTCAAGGCCGGGCAGTTCGATTACTGGCTCGAAATGGCAGCAAAGAACTGGGCCAACGCCTACAACATTCCGGCCGTCACCGAGGGCCGGTTGATCAAGGAACAGATCCCGAACGGCAACCCCACCGGCATGCAGGGTTTTGTGTATAACCTGCGCCGCCCGGTTTTCCAGGACGTACGTGTACGTCAGGCCTTGACGCTATTGCTGGATTTCGAGTGGACCAACAAACAACTGTTCAATGGCGCCTATGTGCGCACCCGCAGTTATTTCGAGAATTCGGAAATGGCGGCCAGCGACCTGCCGGACGCCGATCAATTGGCGATCCTCGACCCGTTCCGCGGCAAGATTCCCGAGCAGGTATTCAGCGAGGCGTTCCAGAACCCGGTGACCGACGCCAGCGGCATGATCCGCGCCCAACAGCGCAAAGCTTATCAACTGCTGCAAGAGGCGGGCTGGCGGATCGTCGATGACAAGATGGTCGACACCCATGGCAAACCGGTGACCATCGAGTTCCTGCTGGCCCAGACCGAGTTCGAGCGGGTGCTGCTGCCGTTCAAGCGCAACCTGAGCGACTTGGGGATTGACCTGGTCATCCGCCGGGTCGATGTCTCGCAGTACATCAATCGCGTGCGTTCACGGGACTTCGACATGATCGTCGGCAGCTTCCCCCAGTCCAATTCACCGGGCAATGAACAGCGTGAGTTCTGGATGTCTGCCGCCGCCGACAAACCAGGCAGTCGCAACTCCATGGGCCTCAAAGACCCGGTGGTGGACCAACTGGTCGAGCAACTGATCAACGCCGATTCGCGCAAAAGTCTGGTGGCCCATGCCCGCGCGCTGGACCGCGTGCTGCAATGGGGCTATTACGTGATCCCCAACTGGCACATCAAAACCTGGCGCGTGGCGTACTGGAACCACATCGGCCACCCGAAAATCTCACCCAAGTACGACATCGGCATTAACACCTGGTGGATCAAGCCCGATGCCAAACCTGCGGTAGAAGTCGAAACCAAACTGCAAGCCGACCCTGCGGGCACGGAGTAATCAGATGCTGGCGTATATTTTTCGGCGACTGCTGCTGATCATCCCGACCTTGCTCGGCATTTTGCTGATCAACTTTGTGATCATCCAGGCCGCCCCCGGCGGGCCGGTGGAGCAGATGATCGCCAAGCTCGAAGGCTTCGAAGGCGCCACCAGCCGCATCGCCGGCGGCGGTGCCGAAGTCTCGGTGGCGGGCTCCGCCTATCGCGGCGCCCAGGGCCTGGACCCTGCGCTGGTCAAGGAAATCGAGCACATGTACGGCTTCGACAAATCGGCGCCGGAACGCTTGTGGATCATGATCAAGAACTACGCGACGCTGGATTTCGGCGACAGCTTCTTCCGCGATGCCAAGGTCATCGACCTGATCAAGGAAAAGATGCCAGTGTCGATCTCCCTCGGGCTGTGGAGCACGCTGATCATGTACCTGGTGTCGATCCCGCTGGGGATCGCCAAGGCGACGCGACACGGCAGCCACTTCGACGTCTGGACCAGTTCGGCGATCATCGTCGGTTACGCGATTCCGGCGTTCCTGTTCGCCATCCTGCTGATCGTGGTGTTCGCCGGCGGCAGCTATTTCGACTGGTTCCCCCTCAGAGGGCTGACCTCCAACAACTTCGATGAGTTGAGCATGGGCGGCAAGGTTCTCGATTACTTCTGGCACCTGGCATTGCCGGTGACGGCGCTGGTGATCGGCAACTTCGCGACCATGACCTTGCTGACCAAGAACAGTTTTCTCGACGAAATCAACAAGCAGTACGTGGTCACCGCCAAGGCCAAGGGCCTGACCAATCACCGCGTGCTCTACGGCCACGTGTTCCGCAACGCCATGCTGTTGGTCATCGCCGGGTTCCCGTCGGCGTTTATCGGCATCTTCTTCACTGGCTCGTTGCTGGTGGAAGTGATCTTCTCCCTCGACGGTCTCGGGCTGATGAGTTTTGAGGCGGCGATCAACCGCGATTACCCAGTGGTGTTTGGCACGCTGTTCATCTTCACCCTGTTGGGATTGGTGGTGAAACTCATCGGCGACCTCACGTACACCTTTGTCGATCCGCGCATCGACTTCGAAAGCCGGGAGCATTGAGATGAATCTGTCCCCTCTCAATCGCCGACGCTTCGAACTGTTCAAGGCCAACAAGCGTGGCTGGTGGTCGCTGTGGCTGTTTCTGCTGCTGTTTGGGCTGAGCCTCGGCGCCGAGTTGATCGCCAACGACAAACCGCTGGTGGTGCATTACGACAACGGTTGGTACTTCCCGGCGCTCAAGCGTTACCCGGAAACCACCTTCGGCGGCGAATTCCCGCTGGAAGCCAATTACAAGAGCCCGTACATCCGCGAACTGCTCAAGGCCAAAGACGCCTGGGTGCTGTGGGCGCCGATTCCCTACAGCTATCAAAGCATCAATTACGATCTGAAAGTCCCGGCACCCGCACCGCCCTCGACCGACAACCTGCTGGGCACGGACGATCAGGGTCGCGACGTGTTGGCGCGGGTGATTTATGGCTTCCGGATTTCGGTGCTGTTCGCCCTGACGCTGACCATTCTCAGCTCGATCATCGGGGTGATTGCCGGGGCCTTGCAGGGTTTCTACGGCGGCTGGGTGGATTTGGCCGGGCAGCGCTTTCTGGAGATCTGGTCCGGGCTGCCGGTGCTGTACCTGCTGATCATTCTCGCCAGTTTCGTCCAGCCGAACTTCTGGTGGCTGCTGGGGATCATGCTGTTGTTCTCGTGGATGAGCCTGGTGGACGTGGTCCGCGCCGAATTCCTGCGAGGGCGTAATCTGGAATACGTGCGCGCCGCGCGGGCGTTGGGGATGCAAAACGGAGCGATCATGTTCCGCCACATCCTGCCCAACGCCATGGTCTCGACGATGACCTTCATGCCGTTCATCCTGACGGGCGCCATCGGCACCCTGACCGCTCTCGATTTTCTGGGCTTCGGTCTGCCGCCTGGCGCACCGTCCCTCGGTGAACTGGTGGCCCAGGGCAAATCCAACCTGCAAGCGCCGTGGCTCGGCATGAGCGCGTTTGCCGTGCTGGCGTTGATGTTGAGTTTGCTGGTGTTCATCGGCGAGTCCGCTCGCGATGCCTTCGACCCGAGGAAGTGAAATGAATCAGGACAATCTGATCGAAGTGCGCGACCTGGCCGTCGAATTTGTCGTCGGCGAGCGCGTTCAACGAGTGGTCGAAGGCGTGAGCTTCGATATCAAGCGCGGCGAAACCCTGGCGCTGGTGGGCGAGAGTGGCTCCGGCAAATCGGTGACTGCTCACTCGATCCTGCGGCTGCTACCCTACCCGCTCGCCCGGCATCCGTCCGGGACCATCGAGTATTCCGGGCAAAACCTGCTGAGCCTGAAAGAGAAAACCATCCGCCACATCCGCGGCAACCGGATCGCGATGATCTTCCAGGAGCCGATGACCTCGCTCAATCCGCTGCACTCGATCGAGAAGCAGATCAACGAGGTGTTGAGCACCCACAAAGGGCTGATCGGCAAAGTCGCGACCAAGCGCACCCTGGAGCTGCTGGAGATGGTCGGCATCCCGGAGCCCGAGAAGCGCCTCAAGGCCCTGCCCCACGAACTGTCTGGCGGCCAACGGCAGCGGGTGATGATTGCCATGGCGCTGGCCAACGAGCCGGAACTGCTGATCGCCGACGAGCCGACCACCGCGCTGGACGTGACCGTTCAGCTGAAAATCCTCGAATTGCTCAAGGAATTACAGGCCCGGTTGGGCATGGCGCTGCTACTGATCAGTCACGATTTGAATCTTGTACGAAGAATTGCGCATCGCGTATGTGTCATGCAGCGCGGTTGCATCGTCGAACAGGCATCGTGCGAAGAGTTGTTCCGCGCACCGCAGCATCCGTACACTCGGGAACTGCTGGCAGCGGAGCCCAGCGGCAAACCGGCGACCAATGTAATCGGCCCGCCGTTGCTGCAGGTCGAGGACCTGAAAGTCTGGTTCCCGATCAAGAAAGGCTTTCTGAAAAAGACCGTCGACCACATCAAAGCGGTGGACGGAATCAATTTCAGCCTGCCTCAGGGCCAGACTCTGGGGATTGTGGGAGAAAGCGGCTCGGGCAAGTCGACACTGGGTTTGGCGATTTTGCGGCTGATCGGCAGCAAAGGTGCCATCCGTTTTGAAGGCAAGCAGCTAGACTGCCTGACGCAGCAACAGGTTCGACCGCTGCGTCGGCAGATGCAGGTGGTGTTTCAGGACCCGTTCGGCAGCCTGAGTCCACGGATGTGCGTGAGCCAGATCGTCGGCGAAGGCCTGCGGATCCACAAGATGGGCACCGAGGCAGAACAGGAACAAGCGATTATTGCGGCACTCAAGGAGGTAGGTCTGGACCCGGAAACCCGGAATCGCTACCCCCACGAATTTTCCGGTGGGCAACGGCAGAGAATCGCCATTGCCCGGGCATTAGTGCTAAAACCGGCGTTGATTCTGCTGGACGAGCCGACATCGGCCCTCGACCGGACAGTGCAACGCCAAGTGGTGGAGCTTTTGCGTTCACTGCAAACCAAGTACAACCTGACGTATCTGTTTATCAGCCATGACCTGGCTGTCGTCAAAGCGCTGAGCCACCAGCTGATGGTGGTCAAGCAAGGCCAAGTGGTCGAACAGGGAGACGCGCAAAGTATTTTTGCGGCCCCCAAACATCCGTATACACAGCAGTTGCTGGAAGCCGCTTTCCTGGCCCCGGCCACTGCGCAATAACCTGAAAGAGAGGAGCAACACATGGGTTTTCTCGCCGGTAAGCGCGTACTGATCGTCGGTGTCGCCAGCAAGCTGTCCATCGCATCCGGCATCGCTGCCGCCATGCATCGCGAGGGCGCTGAGCTTGCCTTCACTTATCAGAACGACAAACTCAAGGGTCGTGTCGAAGAGTTCGCACAAAGCTGGGGTTCCAACCCTGATCTGTGCTTCCCGTGCGACGTGGCCAGCGATGAAGAAATCGCCAAGGTCTTCGTTGAGCTGGGCAAGAAGTGGGACGGCCTGGACTGCATCGTGCACTCCGTCGGCTTCGCCCCGGGCGACCAACTGGATGGCGACTTCACCGAAGCCACCACCCGTGAAGGTTTCCGCATCGCTCACGACATCAGCGCCTACAGCTTCGTGGCCCTGGCCAAAGCTGGCCGCGAAATGATGAAAGGCCGCAACGGCAGCCTGCTGACCCTGTCGTACCTGGGCGCCGAGCGCACCATGCCGAACTACAACGTAATGGGCATGGCCAAGGCTTCCCTGGAAGCTGGCGTTCGTTACCTGGCCGGCTCCCTGGGCCCGGACGGCACCCGCGTCAACTGCGTATCGGCTGGCCCGATCCGCACCCTCGCCGCTTCCGGCATCAAGAACTTCCGCAAGATGCTGGCCGCCAACGAAGCGCAAACTCCGCTGCGTCGCAACGTCACCATCGACGAAGTCGGCAACGCCGGCGCCTTCCTGTGCTCGGACCTGGCGTCCGGCATCAGCGGTGAAATCATGTACGTGGACGGTGGTTTCAACACCACGGCCATGGGCAGCCTCGAAGAGTAATCTTCAGTCGGCCAACTAAAAAACCCGCCTCTTCAGGCGGGTTTTTTATGGGGGGGGCGAAGTCAAAAGATCGCAGCCTTCGGCAGCTCCTACAGGGGATTTGTGTTCATCAGCCAACATGGGTGACCCCGGTCAATGTAGGAGCTGCCGAAGGCTGCGATCTTTTGACTTTGACGTCAGACTAAACACTGCGCAAACAGCTGCTGGATAGGCTGTGTGCGCTGGCTATAGCGCTGCAACAGGACGATCTCCCGGTAGAACGTCAACGCACCCAAAGGGATGATCCTGACCTTCGCCCCGTACTGGAGCCAGAGCCCCGCCTCGGGTAGCAGCGACACCCCTAACCCGCATTCAACCATCTTCACGATGGCTTCCAGCTCATCCAGCTCCAAAGCCACCTGCACATCAATCTGCTGCTCGCGCAAAAACCGCGTCACAAGTCTTCCACCGAACGAATTGCGGTCGTAGCGCACATGCGGATGGCTCGCGAGGATCTGCAACGGCTCATCGCCTTCAAGGTCCGCTGGCACGATCAATACAAACGGTTCCTTGCGGATGAGCTGCGCTGACAGTTCTTTGGGCAACTCGAACGGCGGCTTGATCAGGATCGCCAGATCCACCTCACCGGTGTCCACCTGACTTAACAGGTTCAGCGACACACCGGGCACCAGTTTCGGTTCCAGCAACGGCGCCTGTTGCCTCAGTCGCAGCAACGCCTGGGGCAGCAGTCCGGTCTGGGCCGTGGCCACCGCGCCTATTTTCAACTCGCCGCGATACTCACTGACATCATCGCTGACCGCCATGCGGCTGAAGGTTTCCAGGATTTCCCTGGCCATCGGCAATGCCCGTTGGCCCGCCGCATTGAGCAGCGCCTGACGTCCGGTGCGGTCGAACAAACGAATACCCAGCGCGTGTTCCAGATTGCGAATCTGCGCGCTGACGGCCGACTGGGTCAGGCCGATGTGCATCCCGGCGGCCGCAAACGTGCCGTAGCGCGTCACCGCAATGAAGGTTTTCAGTTCCCGCAGCATGGCGTACTCGATTGATCGAAATAATTTGAGCTCGATGCAAAAATTATCGTCTTTTAATCAAAAAGCACAGGGCTAAACTCAGTCTGAATCCAGACAGTCGAGGCACATCCGATGCAACTCTCCCCTTTTCACTTGGCCATCCCGGTTTACGACCTGACCGCCGCGCGCAATTTTTATGGCCAAGTGTTCGGCCTGGAAGAAGGTCGCTCAAGCGATCATTGGGTCGATTTCAACTTCTTCGGCCATCAACTGGTCATTCACCTGGCGCCGAAAAATGCCTCTCAAGAAGCCGCGCACACCAATGCTGTCGACGGTCATGACGTACCGGTGCCACATTTCGGCGTGGTGTTGGGGATGAACGAATGGGAGGCGCTGGCCGAGCGGTTGAAAGCCCTCGACACCCGATTCGTGATCGAACCGGGCATTCGCTTTCAGGGCTTGGTGGGTGAGCAAGCGACGATGTTTCTCTTCGATCCGTGCGGCAACGCGCTTGAGTTCAAGGCATTCAAGGATGTGGCTCAGCTGTTTGCCAAGTGAACGCATCGGCCTGTGCCATCAGCTCCTCGATCGAGCCGGGAAGCTGAGGGTTGCACTCGATTTGTCCAATGCTGAAGTGGATGTCATAACCGCGATGCACCGTGGCATTGCGCTCTTTGAGTATTTCTTCGAGTCGCGCCCTGATCGCGGGAATCTCCACAACGCTTGAGCCGGTCAGCAACGCGACGAATTTGTCACTGCCCAACCGGCCGATCACGTCGCTCTCGCGAAAGGCAATTCGCAGCACATCAGCGAAGGTTTTCAGGGCATTGTCGCCCTCGGCACGACCATAGAGATAGTTGATGTGTTTGAAGTCATCAATATTGAAAAGCAGCAGCGTTGCTGGCTTTTTCAGCTGATGGCAGACATCCAGCCCTTGTTGGGCCAGCGCTGTAAAACCGTGTCGGTTGGAGAGCAGCGTCAACTCGTCCATGCTCGCCATCTGCAGGCCCATCAACTCCTCCTCGGCCTTGCGGGCCAGGTCACGCAGCAGCTCGCGCTCCTGCAGTGGCGTGCGCAACGGGTCGGCGCATGCGCCTGGTTTTACCGGTTTGCCTGGGATCAGCATTACTCACTCCATTGGCGGGTATATTTCTTAGAGTCGTCCATACCCGGTTTGGCTCCCTGTTAACGGACCGCCGGTCAACTACCCACGACCGGACATGGCCCCCCAGCGTCTGCCCAGCGCTTGAACTGGGTGACGAAAATGTCGTGCGGCACCGGGACCGGCGCCCTTCCCTGACCCGGATTCCAACCCCAGAGCACCAGTTTGTCGTCGCTGACATGCTTGATCAGCGCGGCGAAATCGCGGTCACCGTTGCTGGAACGGTCCTTGATCATTGCGCACAACTGGTCGGCCGGCAGACCGATCCAGGCCATTTTGTGCGCGGCTGGCGGCAAGCTCCAGTGCGGCGCCCCTGGCGGTGCGTGAGCGCCGTAACTGGCTGGCGGATTACTCTCGGCGTGGCAGGTAGCGCAGGGCAAACCCGCCGCGCCCTTGCCGTCCATGCCCCGCACGACGTTCATTGCGTGAGTAATCCCGGCGTCGAATTGCAACGGCGAATCGCCGGGGATATGGCAGTTCTGGCAGCGCGGGCTCTGAAAGACCTTTTGCACGGTATCGAACGCCTTGATGGCCTCCTTATCATCAGCGAACATGTCCTCGGCGTAGCCGATCAGGCCGACCAACACCACCGCGCCAAGAATCAGATGTCGTCTCATCTCACACCCCCGACAGTTGCAGTGGCAGTTCCCGCAAGCGTTGGCCGGTCAGGGCGAACACCGCGTTGGCCACTGCCGGCGCCGTGGGCGGCACACCGGCCTCGCCGATGCCGCCGGGTTTGTCACTACTGGGCACGATATGCACTTCCACCACCGGCATTTCGTTGAGCCGCAGCACTTGATAGTCGTGGTAATTGGATTGCACCACTTGCCCGTTCTTGAAGGTCAGTTTGCTGTGCAAGGTAAACCCGAGGCCGAAGGTGATGGCCGACTCCATTTGCGCCGCGATGCTCATCGGGTTGACCGCAATCCCGCAATCCACCGCACACACCACCCGATGCACGCGGATCGCCAGGTTGTCCTCGGACACCTCGGCCACCTGGGCAACATAACTGCCGAAAGATTCATGCACCGCGACACCCAACGCATGGCCGTCTGGCAGTGGCGCCTTCCAGTTGGCTTTCTCGACGGCCAGGTTCAGCACGCCAAGATGCCGCGGATGCTCCTTGAGCAAGGTTCGTCGGTACTCGACCGGATCCTTGCCGGCCGCCTCTGCCAGTTCGTCGATCAGCGACTCCATCACGAACGCGGTGTGGGTGTGCCCCACCGAGCGCAGCCAGAGCACGCGAATGCCGGTTTGCGGCGAATGCAGATCAACCTGGTGATTCGCCAACCCCTCAAGGTACGGACTGTCGGCGACCCCTTCGACAGACGTCTTGTCGATGCCATTTTTGACCATGGTCGCCTCGAATGACGTGCCCGCCATGATCGACTGCCCGACCATCACATGCTTCCAGGCGATCGGTAGGCCGCCGGCATCGAGGCCGATACGGGCCTGATGGAGGAATGCCGAGCGGTAGTAGCCACCGCGAATGTCGTCCTCCCGGGACCACACGGTTTTCACCGGTGCGCCCGCCGCCTTGGCGACTTCCACGGCCTCAGCGACAAAGTCCGAGGTCGGATTGGCCCGGCGACCGAAACCGCCGCCCAGAAACTCGGTATGAATCTCCACCTGCTCGGGTTTGAGCCCGGTGATTTTCCCGGCGACCATTTGATCCAGCGTCTGGAACTGGGTGCCGGTCCAGATTTCACATTTGTCCTGGGTGATTTTGACGGTGCAGTTGAGCGGCTCCATCGGCGCGTGGGCCAGGTATGGCACGCTGTATTCGACATCGATGGTCTTCGCCGCTTTACCCAGACCCGCCGCGACATCACCGGCCTGACTGGCCGACGCGCCTGGGGTGGCGGCGAGTTTGCGGAAGCTTTCCAGCAGTGTCTGACTGTCGAGCCCGGTGTTCGGCCCCAGGTCCCAATCAATCTTCAATGCATCGCGCCCCAGCTTCGCCGCCCAGTAATGGTCGGCAATCACCGCCACCCCGGTGGGCACCTGCACCACTTTGTGCACGCCCGGGATCGCCAGCGCTTCGGCGCCTTCGAAGGATTTGACGCTGCCACCGAACACCGGCGAGCGCGCGACCATGGCGGTCATCAGCCCGTCGAACTGCACGTCCATGCCGAACTTGGCGCGGCCAGTGATTTTCTCCGGCGTGTCCAGGCGCTTGGTCGGTTTGCCGATGATTTTCCAGTCCTTGGACTCCTTGAGCTTGATCGACGCCGGATCCGGCACCGGCAGCTTGCCGGCGTCATCGGCCAGTTCGCCGTAGGTGGCGCGTTGGTCGCCGGCAATCACCACACCCGATTCGGTGCGAATCCCGGAGGGCGCGACGTTGAAGCGCTTGGCCGCCGCGTCGATCAACATCAAACGCGCCGCTGCACCGGCCTGCCGGTAGCGGTCGAACTCCATCCAGGTCGAGGTGGACCCGCCAGTGATTTGCATCCCGCCAAACCCGGCCAGGCCATACTCGGCGGCCGAAGCCGGTGCATGTTCGACACGGATCTTTGACCAGTCGGCGTCCAGTTCTTCGGCGATCAACATGGTCAGGCCGGTCCAGATGCCCTGGCCCATTTCCGAATGGCCGAGCAGCATGGTGACGCTGTTGTCATTACCGATCCGTAAAAACGCATTCGGCGCGAAGACATTGCCTTGATTCTCGGCGCCCATGGCAAAGCGATGGGCACCGGGGATGACAAACGCCACCACCAGACCACCGCCCAGCACCGCGCTGCCCTTGAGGAAACCGCGGCGTGACAGAGGATTGAGGCTGTTCATTGCTCAGACTCCCTTCAACGTGGCATCAACCGATCTCGGCGGCGCGTTTGACCGCTGCGCGGATCCTTGGGTAGGTGCCGCAGCGACAGATGTTGCCGGAGAGCGCCTGATCGATGTCGCTGTCGGTGGGCTTGGGAATTTTCGCCAGCAACGCGGCGGCCGACATGATCTGCCCGGACTGGCAGTAACCGCACTGGACTACATCGAGCTCCGCCCAGGCTTGTTGCACCGGGTGCGAACCGTCGGTAGACAGACCTTCGATGGTGAGGATTTTTTGCCCATTGGCCACCGCCGTGGCGGGGGTGATGCAGGAGCGCAGCGGCGCGCCGTCGACGTGCACGGTGCAGGCGCCACACTGGGCGATGCCACAACCGAATTTGGTGCCGGTCAGGTGCGCGACATCGCGCAGGACCCACAGCAGCGGCATGTCTGCGGGGACATCCAGCGCCTGGTCCTTGCCATTGATGTTGAGGGTCAACATTGCGAATGTCCTCAGACTCACGGTGTTCTGAAGGGGCTCTCGGGAACCTCCGGTTATCCCTACAGCTAAGCGCAAATTGCCGGGCGAGACCGGTTCATCGACCACCGGTCACACGATGAAGGAAATCAGGATCGCTCTGTAGCAGCTGCCGAGCCCGCGAGGCTGCGTTCGGCGACGGAGTCGTCGTGAAGTCAGGCTCTGCGGTGTGTCAGGAAAACTGCGTTTGCAGGGTTTACGACGACTTCGTCGCCGAACGCAGCCTCGCAGGCTCGGCAGCTGCTACATAGAGCGGGTGGGGGCTTAGAAGTCGGTGGACACCGACACTTCGCGCCACGTCTGCAACTCATCGGCGACGAAGGCGTTCTTGGCTTCGATCGCCGCGACACAGTCGCTGCCAAGCGGTAAGCGCAGCGGGGCTTTTTGCGCTTGCACCAGGGTGATCATGGCTTGGGCGAGCTTGTCCGGATCGCCAGGCTGATTCAGGGTTACAGCCTTGGCGATTTTGCGCACCTCGCCCGCTGTGGTGTCGTAGTCGGTAATCGACGCCGGGGATTCAACCAGCGAATTGCCTTCGAGGAATTCGGTGCGGAAGTAACCCGGCTCGACAATGGTCACGTTGATACCCAGCGGTGCCAACTCGGCGTGCAGCGCCTCGCTCAAGCCTTCGACGGCAAATTTGGTCGAGCAGTAGACGCCAAAGCCCGGCCCCGACCTGTAGCCGCCCACCGATGAGAGATTGATCACATGTCCACGGCGAGCAGCGCGCATGTGCGGCAGAACGGCGCGCGTGACATTCAGCAAGCCGAAGACGTTGGTTTCATACACGCGCCGCACTTCATCAGCGCTGGCTTCTTCCACCGCTCCGAGCACGCCGAAACCGGCGTTGTTGACCAGCACATCAATGCGCCCGAAGTGCTCAATGGCCGCCTTGGCAACCGCAACGCCTTGGGCTTCGTTGGTCACATCAAGGGTCGCGGCCAACAAACCCGGCTGCTCGCCAAAACGCTGGGTGATGCTACTGGCGTCACGAGCGGTGGCGACTACGGCGTCGCCATTGGCCAGCGCGGCGGCAGCAATCTTGGCGCCGATACCGCGAGAAGCACCGGTGATGAGCCAGACACGTTTGAAGTTTTGGGAAGTGGTCATGATGGCGAATCCTTGTAGGCAGTTGGGGTAAGCACAAGGTACGCAGGAACATTGGTCTGAAAAATGCCCTCGTGTTACAAGCACTATGAAACTCTCTTTCATAATGACGCCGATATGAATCACGACCCGTTTGATGGTTTGACCGAGTTTCTCGCCGTCGCCGAGCATAAAAGCTTCACTCTGGCCGCGACTCGGCTAGCCGTTACGCCCACCGCCGTCAGCCATGCGATCAAACTGCTGGAACGGCGCACCGGCGTGTTGCTGTTTCAGCGCACCACACGCCGAGTGGCGCTGACCGAAGCCGGCGCCAGTCTGTTTGCCCGCTTGCGTCCGGCGGCCAGTGAAATCGATGAAGCGCTGGCGGTGCTCAGCGGTTTCCGCGATCAGCCCATGGGCACGCTGCGACTCACGGCCCCACGATTGTCCGGGGCCTTGTTGATGGAGCCGCTGATTCCGCTGTTCCGCGAGGCCTACCCGCAAGTCACTCTCGATATTTCCCTGGACGACGCCACGGTTGACCTGATGGCCGGCGGCTTCGATGCCGGGATTCGCCTGGGAGAGTCGATTGAAAAAGACATGATCGCGGTGCGCCTGACACCTGATCTGCAATGGTCGGTGGTGGGCTCCCCGGCCTACTTCGCCAAGGCGGGAAAACCGGTTATCCCGGAAGACCTGACACGACATGAATGCATCGGCTTTCGCTTCTCGACCTCCGGCAGCGCGCATCGCTGGGAGTTTCGCCGCGAGAGTCGGGACTTCACCGTGGGCGTCGAGGGTGGCGTGATCGTCAATGATCGCCGGTTGTTGGTGGCGGCCGCTCGTAGCGGTTCAGGCCTGGCCTACGCCTGTGATCTGGAGATTGCCGACGAGTTGGCGGATGGACGCCTCGAACGGGTGCTGCAACCCTTCGTACCGCTCAGCTCGGCGTTGTACCTGTACTTTCCCAGCCGCACTCAGACCCAGCCAAAACTGCGGGCCTTTATTGATTTGGCCACCCGCTGGATCGCTGAAAAAGGAGGCCTGGGTCGTCGCTGAACCGTCGTCTTCACAGTATGACTGCATTCAAAAACAGTCATATCGACCCTACAAAAAGTCATTACGACTACATCAGGGTTGTTTCACGTAAGCCGCGCTGTACTTCTGATACTCACCAAAACCGGTCACTTCTGCGGCGCCATTGAGCAACTGCAGGCGAAACAGCGGATCGCCCTCGGGGTCCACTGCGATGACGAGGTTGCCGGCAAGCAATGGGTACTGATGATGGACTTCGACAGGCGGGTCCTTGAGCTGAAAAATGCTCAGGTTGATATCCGCCATCTCGGGGCCGTTGTCGATCCCCGGCAATACTCTGAGGGTCAACTCGCCGACACGCCGATCCTGGACATTGCTCACGAGGTAGCGCCCTTCTCGCTGACTGTCTGCTACCCGCTCAAGTTTTTGCGCGGCGACTTTGAACGCAGTCGGCCTCACATTGATGCTTAATTGACGAGAGCCGTTGATCCACGTGCCGGTCTGGCTGCCCTGCTCGTTCGGCGTGCCTTCGACGAACCAGTTGCCGATCATCTGACCGTCGTCGTCCAGTTCACGCAGAACAATACCGCCATCCTCGTAGGTATTGCCCACCAGCCGGATCGGTTGACCGCTGCCGGTCTTGCTGTAGCGAACTTCCCCGACGTAGACATCACCCTGACGTTGCCACCACAGCTCAACGGGGATCTTGTCATCGAGGGTGCCGCGCAACATGACAGGCGCTTCACCGACGGGCCCCTCGAGGCGCCGACGCTCCGTCCACTGGCCGGATTTCAGTTCACGATCGGTGACGTCGACATAGCCATCAGGCATGAACGGGTTGGCTTCCGACGGCTTTTGCACCACCTCTGTTTTCTCGGCCACCTTCACAGGATTGTTGTCCTGAATTTGCCAAGTCGCGCTCTGGCGCCAGCAGCAACCGCTTTTGGACTGGGTATGCAGGCGCTTGGTGACCGGGTCGATGTCGAACATGCCCAGATTTGCGTCACGGGTCAGAGCGGAAAAGGACGTGCTCAACACGAGCGTCGGGCTCTCGGGATCGAACAGGTAGATGTCATAGGAAGGACCGCCATAGCCCGCTTCATTGCCATTGCGTACGGCAAGATCTTGTTGCCCGTCGAAATTGAAATCGCCGAACAACAGCAGACTTTGATCGGTATACGCCAGGTTGCGGTCGAACTCCGAAGCTTTGCGGCCTGGCTTGAACAGGGCGAACGCTTCGGCTGACTCGATGCGCTGCAGCACCTGCCCACCGGCCCTTTCGCGCAGCGTAATCAGCGCGGGAGCGCCGTCGAAAGTCTGGGTGGGCGGCTGTGCAAACAGCACGTCGATGACGTATTTCTGCGCAGGGTCCGTGAGGTGATACGTCAGCGGTTCGGCGCTTACGGCAGCGGCAACCAGCAGACAGGAAACAGCCAATAAACGATGGGCAACCATAATGCAGAGCGTCCTTGCGGCAAACCAGGTCGGCAAGTCTAGCGGCAATCGGGTCATGCCGACATCGTTGATTCCGTCGACAGGAAACTCTTTCAACTTGTCGATCTACGGTACGGCCAGACGACCCGAGGCTGACTACGCTGAAAGTCCAGCCTGAGTAATCCGTAGAGGAGCTACACCATGCACCGCGTTCAAAAACTCACGCCCTGCCTGTGGTTCGATGATCAAGCCGAGGAGGCCGCGAAGTTCTACTGTGCGATCTTCGATCATTCGAAAATCAGCGCCACCACCCACTATGGCAAGGCCGGTCAGGAGATTCACGGCAGGCCCGAAGGCTCGGTGATGACGGTCAGTTTCGAACTGGACGGACAGAGTTTTACCGGCCTCAACGGCGGCCCCCTATTCAAATTCAATGAAGCCGTTTCGTTTCAGGTCAATTGCCATACTCAGGAAGAAGTCGACCACTTCTGGGGGCGCCTGTCCGCGGGTGGTCCCGTTGAGGCCCAGCAATGCGGCTGGCTCAAGGACAAATTCGGCGTGTCCTGGCAGATCGTGCCAGTGGCCCTGATGGACATGATGAAAGACCCTGACCCGGCAAAATCACAACGCGCCATGACGGCGATGTTGCAGATGAAAAAACTCGATATCGCTGCACTGCAACGAGCCTTTGACGGCGAGAGCTAATACACTTCGACGCTGACCTGCCGAGGACGCTGACCATGAAGCCCGCCGTTGCCAAAGACGCTGACAAAGCCCCGCGCTTCTGGCGCGACGACGCCCTGCCCTTCATCGAAGCCCGCTCCATCGCCGACGGCCGCGAGGTCTGTTACACCCGGCATTCCCACGAGCACTTTTCCATCGGTGCGATCACGGCCGGGCGCAGTACCTACCTCCACGAGCAATCGGAATTTCAGGTCAGTGCCGGCACCGTGGTGCTGATGAATCCCGGTGATGTCCACGCCTGCAATCCCATCGATGACCAGCCGTGGTCGTACCTGATGCTGTACGTCGAGACACCCTGGCTGACCGATTTGCAGCATCAGTTGGGGTTTGGCCAGGACCAGACGTTTCGGCGGTTTTCCATCACTCACTTGCACGACGCCGATCTGTTTACCGGGCTCAAGGGTTTGTATGAAGTGTTGGTCGATGATCAGCACGACATCCTGCGCAAACACAGCACCGCGGTGGAGCTTTTCACCGATGTGCAACAGCGCCTCAACCCTGGTGATCAACCACTGCGCGAGCCCAATTTCAAACTGGAACGGGCCGCCGAGTACATCCGCGACAACTGCACGCACATGCTCAAGCTCGAAGACATTTGCGAGGCAGCTCAGCTATCGCCGTCCTACTTGATCCGTGCATTCAAGCAGCATTACGGCATGACGCCCCACGCCTTTCTGGTCAACCGGCGTATCCAGTTCGCCCGGGAGCGGTTGCGTAGCGGCAAATTGATTGCCGATGTGGCACTTGAAGCCGGGTTTGCCGATCAGGCGCACTTTCAACGGGTATTTAAACAGCATTTGGCGGCGACGCCGGGGCAATATCGGAGTTGACATCAGCCGTTATCAATAAAAGAACCCGTGGCAAACTTTCGCATATACATACCGCAACACATCGCCCCACTAAGGTATTTGCCACGTCACCCGACACTTCGCTCACCCCACGTCTGTTTCATACATATATGGATATATAGCTAAAACGACAACGCGCATCAGTTCAATTAGCGTAACGGGCAAGTTCCCTCCAGCCAGGAAACTTACTCACTTACTCGAAGATGGAACTTAAATCATGCAATTGCAAGGACAGGCCAACCTGGCTTCCGGCGATGAACGCCAACGAATGGCGATTACCCAAGCGCTCACCAACGCCATGGGGGATGAGGACATTCACCAGACCTTGACGTGGCCGTGGGATCGACTGGCCGTTTCCTGCGTGCCCAACTCCGCCTTCCATGACGTTCATCACAGCAGCGCCGTTCTTTTGTCGCAAATGATTCGACAGCCAGACTTCCTCAACATCCGCGCCGAACAATTTATCCCCGAACACGCCAGTTTCCATGTTGACCAAGAAGGCCGTCTCTATTACGTCCGGGAAAACATCCGCTCTTTCGGCCGCCCTGGCGATGTTGCTGAACAGGCCACCAACCACTTCTTCGCGCGCGTCGATATTACCTCTCATATTACCGACGTTGCCGAGTTCAAACAGAATCTGGCGTTACTGGCAAAGATGGCCGGGCTCACGGGCGGTTTCATATCTTCCAATGATCGAATTGCCGTTGGCCAATGGCTGCGTTTTCACAACTTGCCACTGCCCTCCGATGAAGAAAGTACCAAAGCGCTGATTGACCTGCTCAACTTCGCCGTTATGCCGGACCTGCCGGACACGGGTAACTACTGGGCGCTGCTGGACGCTCCAGAGGATTCGCCCTTCGAGTTAACCAAGAGCAAACGCGCGATCATTCGTGACATCACCACGCAACTGACCGGCAACGAAATGCCCTTGGCCGAATACTTTGGCGCAGCGCTGGTGTTGGAAAACGCAGGATCGGACAAGCAGCCGCAGAGCCTCGAGTACCGCTTGCAACGGCTGATCAGCGACGCGCGCCTGCTGGATGAAACAGGGCAAAACTACATTGATGCGCTGGGTTGGTTCACCGACGAGTCAGGCCCCAAGGCGTCGAAACAATTTATCGAACAGTTGCTGATCGCCGCCATGCTGCTGGACCTCGATCCCGAGGTAGACACGGCCAACACGACGCTTGCAGGGTTCAACCTTTACTCCTCAGCTCAGGTTCAGCGCCGGCCTTGCGATGTCCGCAACGACCTGGAAGCGCATCTGATTCAGCGCTTCAAGCTCGATAAACTCATCGCCCCCCTGGTGGCCGAACTGGCATTGGCGGGTATGGCACCGGAGTATCTGGTGCGCGAACTACCCCCGTCGTTGAAGGTCGGAACCCCGGGCTGGGTCATCCTCTGCCAAGCCGTGGGCCTGGCCGAAAGCATTGTTCCCGGTTGCTCCCGGCGCCTGACCTATGAACACTTGCTGGGCTTTAGCCCGATCTCGGGGCTCACCCCGCAACTCAACGATTTGCACGCCATGGCGGGGATTGACCCGGTCGTTACGTGGGCATTGATGAATGGACTGGTCCAACGCGACGCGGACGGCAACCTGAGCCTCGAAACGATCAATAAAGGCATCAAGGCCTATAACGAGCATGTCCAGACGCTGTCTACCGCGCTTAACGCGATCAACAAGCCAATTCCCCGGCGCAAAGCCCTCGCATTGAAAGAGCTGACATCGAACGTACCGGCCTGCGACCCTCATGAACGGCTGGTCAAACAGCGGGGCTCCGGTGGCGGTGGCGCAAGCAAAGTGTCGGTGTTGGACTTGTACATGAGCGACCAACTTCACACGCAAGACTGGGGGCGTATCAGGGGCCGCGATATTTATCAGGAATTTCCCCGGCTCAAGCAGCTGTACCCGGTTGCCGACCTATATGAAACAGCCGTGCACGATCACTACAACGATCTGATATCCGGCCTGTCGACCACGATTCGCTATGTGTTTTCACAGATGGAGAAATCCGACAAAAGATTTATCGAACATGGGCGATTGGCTATCTACCGCGTAGAAGCCTACAAACAGCATTTTTCCGTAGGATCAATACCCGAGGCGACACGGGAGCGAACGGGCCGTTACGGCGTGATTATTTGTGCGGAATATCAAGGCACGCTGGTTCGCTGCTTCGAGCTGTTCCCGTTGCGCTCTGAATGCCGGAGCACGCCGGAACTCAGGGAGAAAGTCGGTCAATACCTGTTTACTTATGCACAGGACGGCACACGGGGCAACTTTGTCAAAGACAACGGCCTTCTGGATACGCCACTGGATCTGGATGCCTACTTTGAAAACGTTGCGCCGCGCAGTGATACGAAGTCTTCGGTATTCGTGCGCAAGATAGGTGAATTCGACAGTGCGTCGCACCCGACCTTCTCCAATAAACCGATGGCTTACTTCAATGCCGAGCGCATAAAAGCCATCAGCGACCTGATCGCTGAACAGCATCCCTTCCTGGCCGAAAGTGAACTGGCGGACATGGGCCGTGACAGCACGGAACAAGAACTGGCGGCGCAAAAGTTCGATGTCATCTTTAATTCGCTGTTGAATTTGATCATTCCGTTCAAGGAATGCATCGAGGGTTTGTCTTCCGGTGTTCCGGCCAGGCAGCGGGGCGCGATCGCCAGTTGCGTGATGGACGCGGCGCTTGTTGCCTTTGTCTTTGCCAGCGTGCCGGCACAAGTGGGCAAGGCCGTTGGAAAGAGCGCGTCATTGGCCACAAAATTGTTGTCCGCGTCCCGGATTGGCACGCGCACCGTCGTTTCCCTGTTGAACCCGCTGGACGGAATACCGACCCTGCTCACGGGCGGTGTAAAACTGATGGGCAGAGGCGCGATAAAACTCGCCGGCCATACTGCCGCTGCGGCGCATATCGTCAGGGCGCAGCTGTATCGCCTGACAGGCGCCCATTCCTACAACCTGCTGCGCGCCCTCGACCACACCGGTGCGGCCGCGCGGATCCGCATGAGCCTCGACACCGTAGCGCATGCGCGGGCGCTGTTTAAAAGCGATGGGCTCGAAACCGCGGAACATGTGCTCAAGCACCTGCAAGCCAATGATGCAAAGTTGCTCAAGAACGTTCCCCAAACGGAGCTTCAGCATTTGTTTGAAGGCTCGTTGACCGACCTCGCACGCCAGTCTGACACTGCTCAATCGCTGAAGAAGGTCCTGGATTCGGACGTTGTCGATTCGTTGATACGCCAGCAAGCGCAAAAGTTTTCCCTGGATAACCTGCAACAGTTCAAGGATCACACGACGCTGCCGGAGCTGTTCAACGACCTTCTGGAGGTGGAGTACAAAAACCTGACGGCCATGAATCAACATCAAAAAACATTGCTCGCTTCGGACCTTGGCAAAGCACCTTACAGCGGCTTTCTCGACGATGTGTCCTTTAACCCGGACCATTTGACCGACAACACTGATCGAGCCACTGCCTGGATTCTCAAAGCGTCGAGCTCTCGAAACGAGGTTGATAACATCAGGACCTTGCTTCGCGAGTTCAGCGGTAATGGCAAGTCCCTGACCGACCCTGCCGTTTACAAAGAACTGCATCGGCGTCTGGTGCCCGAAGCTACAGATGCCTTGCGCAGCCCTACTGCTCAAGCGCGTTACCCGTCCAACGTTTCGGGCGCAGCGATGCTGGAAAAACACCTGGCAGCCCTGGATTCTGCTCATGAGCACTTCGGCAAACAGATGCTGGGGGCATTCCTGGGCTACCACAGTTTTGTTGACGGAAATGGCCGCACGGCGCGCGCTATCTATGCCATCACGGAACTGCGAGCCAATCGGTTCAACGCCCTGCCGCTACCGGTAGAAAATGCACTGAGCGGTCTGGGTTGATGCGCAGCGCCTAAGTCCGGATCAAATATCCCGCGCACACCACCAAGAGCAACGCCATGCTTCGGTTAAACAACCGCATGCCTTTGGCGTTGCTCAAATACCCGCGCAAAAACGTCCCGGCGTAGACCCAACAGCCGACCGACACGTAGCAAACCACCAGATACACCGCCGCAAACTGCCAGACCAGTCGCGCCTCGCCATCCGCCACAAAAGCGCCCATGCCGGCCACGCAGGCCAGCCAGGCTTTCGGGTTGAGCCACTGCATCACCGCGCCATACAGCATCGACGGCGCCCGGCCTGACTCCTTCGCATCCAGATGCCCTTTGTCGGCGGCCAACTTGAAGGCCATGTACAACAGGAACGCCACACCCGCCCATTGCACCCCCTGCGTCAGCGCTGGCCATCGCTGCAACACCTCATGCAGGCCTAATCCCATCAACACCAACAACAGAACGAAACCCAGCGTCGCCCCGGCTACATGCCGTTGACTGGCGCGAAAACCAAACTGCGCGCCGGAACTCAACGCCACGATATTCACCGGCCCTGGCGTTATCGAGGCCACCAGTGCAAATACCGCCATCGAGATAATCAGATTCATCACAGACCTTCTTCAATTCAGTTGAACGAGGCCTCAAGGTAAAGAGCGACCTGACGGCTGTATTGAACAAAACACCCCTCAGCTGTACCGCGCCCGCCGTCCACCACTGTATGGGTCAAGCCACCCCAGGCCTGTGATAAAAATGCCGTTCCTGCTTTTGGAGCCCCGCCATGGACCTCGCCACCCTCACCCTGTTTCTTCCGGCCTGCTTCGCCCTGAACATGGCGCCCGGCCCGAACAACCTGTTGTCGGTCAGCAACTCGACCCGCTACGGCTATCGCATCGCCTGTATCGCCGGGATCGGTCGGCTGCTCGCGTTCGCCGGCATGATCGCCCTCGCGTCGGCGGGGCTGGCGGTGGTGCTGCAAACCTCGGAATTGTTGTTCTACGGGATCAAGATTCTGGGGGCGGCGTATCTGCTCTACCTCGCCTGGCAATTGTGGCGCGCCGATCCTGGGACGGAAAACGTGGTAGCGGGCGCGCCGGTGGGGATGCTGGCGTTGGCGCGGCAGGAGTTCCTGGTGGCGGCCGGCAATCCGAAAGCGATCCTGATCTTCACCGCGTTCCTGCCCCAGTTCGTCGACTCGACCCACGCCGTATCGCCGCAATTCGCCGTGTTGGGCGCGTTGTTCCTGGTGCTGGAATGGATTGCCATTGGCGCCTATGCCTACATGGGCCTGCACATGCGCCGCTGGTTCGCCGAACCCCGGGGCAAGCGGATATTCAATCGTTGCTGCGCAGGTTTGTTGTCGGCGGCAGCTTCGGTGTTGCTGATGGCGCGGCGGGCCTGAGGTTATCGGTTGACGGGATGCAACACAGGTTCAAACTGCGTGACATCCCGTATCAATATCCGACGAGCCGTGAATGAACCTGAACATTGTCTACGCCCTTGGCGCTGCTGCTCTTTTTGGCGCGAGTACGCCATTGGCCAAGTTGCTGGGCCTGAACCTTTCGCCGGTCCTGCTGGCCGGGTTGTTGTACCTGGGCAGCGGACTGGGCCTGACGCTCATCAGGCTGTTGCGCGACCGGGGCTGGCAGTCCAGCGGACTGAAATCGTCAGAGTGGCCCTGGCTGATCGGTGCCATCGCGTTTGGCGGCGTGCTCGGGCCGGTGGCGCTGATGTTCGGTTTGACCCTGACCTCCGGCGCCACGGCCTCGTTGATGCTCAACCTCGAATCGGTATTGACCGCCGTGCTGGCCTGGGTGGTCTTCAAGGAGAACGCTGACCGGCGCATCGTTGCCGGAATGCTGGCCATCGTCGCCGGTGGCTTGCTGCTGGCCTGGCCGCAGAACCCGGCGCAGTCACAGGGCTGGATCGGACCGTTGGCGGTAGCGCTGGCCTGCGTCTGCTGGGCGATCGATAACAACCTGACGCGCAAAGTGTCGGCCTCGGATGCGCTGTTTATTGCCGGCATCAAGGGGTTGGTCGCCGGGGTGGTGAACTGTTCCCTGGCGCTGTTGCTCGGCGCAACACTGCCGCACATGACGGTGCTGGGGCCTACGTTGATCGTTGGTTTCCTGGGGTATGGCATCAGCCTGGTGTTGTTCATTCTGGCGCTTCGTGGCCTGGGCACTGCGCGCACCGGCGCTTACTTTTCCACGGCACCTTTCCTCGGCGCGGCAATCGCCATCCTGCTGCTGGGTGAACCCGTCACGCTGACGTTTTGGGCCGCTTCACTGTTAATGGGCCTTGGAGTCTGGATTCATCTCAAGGAAAGTCATGCCCATGAGCATCAACATGAAGCGCTCAAGCATGGTCATCGCCACGTGCATGACGAGCACCATCAACATGAGCATTCGTTCCAGTGGGACGGTACCGAGCCCCACAGTCACGAACATGAACACATGCCGCTGCACCACAGCCATCCACATTTTCCGGACATCCATCACCGACATAAGCATTAAACAATCCTCATGACGAATGACTGGAATTCTCTGTCGATTTTCCGGTGGAGGCGTTGGGCGACGCGTCTTATGCTCACCTCATGAACCTACAAAACGCTTTGCTTCCGCCCCACGCCGAGATGGTTCGCGCCATGCTCGAACGAGACACCGCCTACGAGGGGGTGTTCTTTACCGCGGTCAAAACCACCGGCATCTTCTGTCGCCCCAGTTGCACGGCGCGCAAGCCGAAACCGGAGAACGTCGAGTTCTTCGCCCATGCCGATGAGTGCATGTCCGCGGGCTATCGCGCCTGTCTGCGCTGCAAGCCGCTGGACGCGGCGGCCATCGCGCCGGACTGGGTGCAGCAGCTGCTCAAATCGGTGGATGCCGACCCCGAGCAGCGCTGGACCGATGCCCAGCTAATGGCCGAAGGCATCGAACCGCTGAAACTGCGCCGCTGGTTCAAGCAGCATTTCGGCATGACCTTTCATGCCTGGCTGCGCACCCGACGCCTCGGCATGGCGTTGGGCGGGATCAAACAGGGCGACTCCATCGACAACGCGGCGTTCGATTCGGGCTACGAATCCTTGAGCGGATTTCGCGATGCGTTTCAAAAGTCCTTCCACATCACCCCCGGCCGTGCCGCCAATAGCGAACCGCTGCTGTTCACTCGACTGACCACACCGCTGGGGCCGATGATCGCCATGGCCGAACGACGCGGGCTGGTGCTGCTGGAGTTTCTTGATCGGCCAGCGCTGACCAAGGAAGTCGAAGCATTGCAGAATCGATACGGCTATGCCGTCGCGCCAGGACATAACGCGCATTTGCAGCAGATTGAAGCCGAACTGACGCAGTATTTCGCCGGCAAACTCACTGACTTCAACGTTGCACTACACTTGCCGGGCAGTGATTTCGCCCGACAGGTCTGGGCCGAACTGGCGAAGATCCCGTACGGCCAGACCAGCACCTACGGCGCCATCGCGGCGCTATTGGGCAAACCCGGCGCCAGTCGCGCCGTGGGCCTGGCCAACGGGCATAACCGTCTCTCGATTGTCGTGCCCTGTCACCGGGTGATTGGCGCCGACGGCTCGCTGACCGGCTATGGTGGAGGACAACCGCGCAAGGCGTTCTTGCTCAGGCTGGAAAAAGCGGCGGTGCAGATCACGCAACAACTCGCATTCTGATTACTTGCAGGTTTCTCAAAAGTCATAAGGAAGGACATTCGATGGACACGCCATTTCACCAACTGCACCACGACGGCTTGCTGATCCTCACCAATGTCGCCGATGCCGCCGGGGCGCGCATCGTGGAACAGTTGGGCTGTAAAGCCGTCGCCACCAGCAGCGCGGCAGTCGCCTGGGCTCACGGTTATCCGGACGGCAACGCCCTGCCCCTCGAACGCCTGGTATCGACAGTCGAGTCCATCGCCCGGGTGATCTCGGTGCCGTTGACCGTGGACATCGAGGCCGGCTACTCCGATGACCTGACGCGGGTTGCCGACCTCATCGATGCGGTGATTGCCGCTGGCGCCGTCGGAATCAACATCGAGGACGGCGCGTCCTCTCCCGAGCTGCTGGTGCGCAAGATCGAAGTCGCTCGTCAGGTGGCCGAACGTCGCGGCGTGAAGCTGTTCATCAACGCACGCACCGATGTGTACCTCAAGAGCCTGGTGCCCGCCGAAGATCGCGTGGCAGAGACGCTCAAGCGCGCCGCGTTGTATCAGGCGGCCGGTGCCGATGGGTTGTTCGCAGCTGGCGTTACCGCAGAGTACGAAATCGCTGCACTCTGCCAGGGCACCCCGCTGCCGTTGAACGTGCTCGGGCTCCCCGGACTGCCATCGCCTGAAGAGCTGAAAGCCCTCGGCGTACGCCGCTTGAGCGCGGGTTCACGCATCGCCGAGTTTCTTTATGGCGCCATGAGCGCACTGGCCAAGAGCTTTCTGGAAACAGGAACACTCGATAGCCGTGATCTTAAGGCCTTCACCTATGGCGAAGTGAACGCCCTGTTGGCGCCGTCCGGGAAAGCTTGACCTCCATGCCCGACGCCTATCTGCCCGCCACCGAGTTTCTATCGTCCATCGATGAGGATTGGCGCCGCCACATCGCCGCCATCGGCCCTTGCCTGCATCAGCCCCATGCGGCTCGCGATCCTTATGAGTCGCTGGTGCGGGCGATTGCCTATCAGCAACTGCATGCGAAGGCCGGGGATGCGATTGTCGGTCGGCTGCTGGCATTGTTTGGGACGGGCGCGTTCCCGAGGCCTGAACAGATTGTCGCGACTGACTTCGATCAACTGCGCAGTTGCGGCTTTTCCGCCAGCAAGATCGCGACCATTCAGGGCATTGCCCAAGCGGCGCTGGACGGAGTGGTGCCGGATTACGCCACGGCACTGGCCATGGAGGATGAGGCGCTGATCGAGCGGTTGATTACCTTGCGTGGGGTTGGGCGCTGGACGGTTGAGATGTTGCTGATTTACAGCCTGGAACGGCCGGATATCTTGCCGGCCGATGACTTTGGCGTGCGTGAGGGGTATCGGCGGCTCAAGGGGCTCGACGTGCAGCCGACGCGCAAGCAGATGATTGAGATCGGGCTTGGGTGGCGTCCGTTTCGGACGGTGGCGGCGTGGTATTTGTGGCGGGTGCCGAAACCACCCCTCACCCCAACCCTCTCCCCTGAGGGTAGAGGGGGCTGACCGTAAAGACCTGACGAATTACTGCGACCTGAAAGTATTGTATTGAATCCATAATCGACTCGATTTAACAGGTCGACGGATCACTTAGAACACCTCGGTCAGCCCCCTCTACCCCCTGGGGCGGTCCGACGTTTCGGGAGGGTTGGGGTGAGGGGGCGATTTCAAAGCCCCGACTTCAATCGACTGAACGCCCGAATCAAAGCCCGGTTAAACGCCTTGCCGTTGTCATTCTTGCTATACAACGAAGCCCTCACCTCGGCCGACGGATACGTCCCCGGATCATTGCGAATCGCCGGATCAATCAAGCCGTCCGCCGCCGTAATCGCATTGGCGTAATGGATGGTGTCCGTGATTGGCGCAATCACCTCCGGTGTCATCAGATAATCCATCAATGCCAGTCCCGCCTGAGGATGAGGCGCATCCTTGGGAATGACCATCGCGTCGAACCAGATCAACGTGCCCTCCTTCGGTATCCGATAACTCAGCTTGAACGGCTTGTTCGCAGCCTCGGCCTGTCCCGCGGCAATGGCCACATTGCCGTTCCACGACATCGCGACGCAGGTGTTGCCATTGGCGAGGTCGCTGATATTCAGGTCATTGTCGAAGTAGCGGATATAGGGCCGAATCCTGGCCAGTTGCTGTTCGGCCCGTTTCAGGTCATCGAGGTTCTGGCGGTTGATGTCCAGGCCCATGTACTTCATGACCGCGGCGAACACTTCGTTGGGATCATTGAGCAAACTGACCCCGCAATCGGCAAATTTCGACACCACTGCCGGGTCGAACAGCATGGCCCAACTGTCCCGTGGTGCGTCGGGCAGGCGCTGCTTGATCGCCTCTTCCTGGTAGCCGACGCCGGTGGTGCCCCAGGCGTAAATCCCGGCGTAGCGATTGCCCGGATCGAACACCGCCATGTGCTGGCGGAACTCGTCACCAACCCCGGCAAAATGCGGCAGCTGTTGCGGGTTTAGCGTTTGAATCGCACCGCTCTGGATCGCCCGGGACAAATGCTGGCCGGCGGTCAGCACCAGGTCATAGCCGCTGCGGCCGGTGAGCAGTTTGGTCTCTACGGTTTCCAGGGAGTCGAAGTGGTCGGCCACCACGTGGATGCCGGTTTTCTTCTCGAAATTGCTCAGGGTGTCCGGAGCCAGGTACTCGCCCCAGATGTACAAATTGACCACCGGTTTGGCGGTGTCGGCGGCCTGCACACACAGGGGTGCGAGCACCAGCAGTAATGCTTGGGTCAGTTTGTGCAGGCCCATTTTCAAACTCCCTTTTTGTTGCAGGCACTGCCTGCGTACTGCGGCATGGTGATACAGGCGACGTTACCGCCGCCGAGGAGGATTTCCCGGGAGTTTTCGATACCGACGATTTTGTGTCGCGGGAACAGTTCGGCGAGGGTCGCCATTGCTGCCTGATCGTTGCGATCGCCAAACAGCGGCACGACGATCGAGGTGTTGCCGGCGTAGTAGTTGATGTACGACGCACAGATTTTGGTCCCGGCCTGACGGGTGTGCGTGCTGTCTTGCTGATCCAGGCCTTCGGCTTCCTCGGCGGTCCATTCCAGCACATCCGGTTGTGGCAGCTTGTGCACTTTCAGCTCGCGGCCACGGCTGTCGCGGGTGCTGCGCAGAATGTCGTAGGCCTCCTGGTAGATTTCCCATTGCGGATCATCGCGATTATCGGTCCATTGCAGCACCACTTCACCGGGATGCACGAAGCACGCGAGATCGTCGACATGGCCGTCGGTTTCGTCGAATTTGCAGCCCCGTGGCAGCCAGATGATTTGCTCGGCGCCAAGGTAATCGGTCAACCGCCGGGTGACTTCGGCCTTGCCCAGGTGCTGGTTACGGTTGCGGTTGAGCAGGCATTGCTCGGTGGTGAGAATGCTGCCCTGGCCGTCGCTCTGGATACCACCCAGTTCGGCAATCAGCGGCGCGCGGTAGCGGTCGAACCGTTCGATTTCAAGGATTTTGCTGGCGATTTGATCGTCCTTGTCCCACGGGTAGTACAAGCCGCCGTCGAGACCGCCGTATGCGTTGAACTCGAAGTCCACGCCACGCACCTCACCGCTGTCGTCGTTGACCACAAAGCACGGGCCACTGTCACGGAACCAGGCGTCGTTGCAGGTCATTTCCACCACCCGCACTTGAGGCGGCAATTGGCGGCGAGCGGTGGCGAACTGCGCGGCGGAGGCGCACACGGTGACCGGTTCGCTCCGGGAGATGGCGGTGACGATCTGCACCCAGACTTTCTGCGCAGGCTTGGCGCCATTGCGCCAGACGTCGGTGCGCTCCGGCCAGCCGAGCCAGCAACCGGTTTTGGTTTCGAACTCGCCGGGCAAACGGAAACCATCGAGTTTGGGGGTGGAGTCGAGCAAACGTGCCATGGTCAAACCTCATCAGCGGGGATTGGAATGACCACAGGCTACGGTCGCCAGCGCCCTCCTCGCCAACGATGATTATTTCGGAATACTTGAATTCAACTCATCAATCGATCAGCTGATCGTTGAACCATTCCAGCATCTGCGCCACTGCCGGGCGCTCCAGCCTCACCCGCTCACACACCAGCGCATATTGGCCGAGTGCAGTCATGCTTGAAGTGAACGGCCGGACCAGACGACCGCTGAGCAAATCCTCCTGCGCGGTCAAGTTATCGCCCATGGCCACACCCTGGCCTTGGGCCGCCGCTTCCAGCGCCAAACCCGCATGGGCGAAATACAGCTGCCGTTCGGGGCGCTGATCGCCGGCATGGCTGGTGAGCCAAGCGGTCCAGGTCTTGCCGTCTTGATCGTCGTGCAGCAGGCAGTGACGTGTCAGATCCTTCGGGGTTTTCAAGGTGCCCTGGTTGAACAGACCGGGGCTGCACACCGGGAAGAACTGCAATGCCGGCAACGGCCGGACAAAGTACGCGCTGCTGTCCACCGGGCCGGTGCCGTAAGTGATCGCCAGGTCGATGTCTTCCCCTGGCGCCGTGGCGTCGATCGGTTGTTCGTAGAGGTGCAAGGTGACGTGCGGATAGCGCGCGTAGAAATCCGTCAGGCGACTCATCAACCACTTTTGCGCCAGCTCGGCAGTCACCGCCAGGCGCAACACCGCCAGCGATGACGGGTCACGCAGTTCATCGCAGGCATCGCCGATCAGTTCGAAGGCCTGCTGCAAGCTTTGCATCAGGCGCCCGGCGGCCATCGTCGGGCGAATCTGCCGGCCTTCACGAATGAACAACGTCACGCCCAATTGTTCTTCGAGCTGGCGAATCTGATGGCTGACTGCGCTGTCAGTGACGCACAACTCCGCCGCCGCCCGGCCGAAATGGGCGTGACGGGCGGCGCATTCGAAGGTTCTGAGTGCGGCCAGAGAAGGCAGTCGTCGCATGGCAAAGGCTCCAATAGGAAGGCGCCCATGCTGCCCCGGCCATGGGTGGGCGTCCAGCGGGACCGCGTTATCGTTCTTCGCGAGCAGGCTCGCTCCCACAGGGGAATGCATTTCAAATGTGGGAGCGAGCCGGCTCCGGGCGGCGTTCCGACGAAGGGGCCTGCACAGCCACCGCATATCCAACGCCATCACACTCACTTATGGGCAATGACTTCCCCCAAAACCCGGCGCATGTTGCCCCCTCAACCGGAGGGATTCGCCATGCTCAACGCACTCAAACAGATCAACTCAACCTCAGCCTTCAACCGCTGGGCCGGTTTCGAAGTCACCCGCGCCGAGTTGTTCGCGCAAACCGGCGATCAACTGAAACTGGTGGCGACCGGCGATGCGATTCTCGTACCGGTCGAGGGGCGCTGAAGGTCTAGGCTGTCTTGGGTACGTTCCAGATCTGTCGGAGGTTCCCATGCAGCTCGAAGGCTCCTGCCATTGCGGCGCGGTATCGTTCAGTTTGACCAGCGCCCACCCCTACCCGTATCAGCGTTGTTACTGCTCGATCTGTCGCAAGACTCAGGGCGGTGGCGGCTACGCGATCAACCTGGGTGGCGATGCCGGCAGCCTTAAGGTGCGCGGTCGCAAGCACATCGCGATTTATCACGCACGACTCAAGGACGAAGGCGATAAACGCACCCACAGCAGCACCGCCGAGCGGCATTTCTGTTCTCTGTGTGGTTCAGGCTTGTGGCTGTTCAGCCCCGAATGGCCGGAGCTGATTCACCCGTTTGCCTCTGCCATCGACACCCCGCTGCCGGTGCCGCCGGAGCACACGCACTTAATGCTCGGTTCCAAGGCGCCGTGGGTGGAAGTCGAGGCAAATCCTGGGGATCAGCAGTTCGACGTCTATCCAGAAGAATCCATCGCCGAGTGGCATGAGCGCCTGGGTTTAAGCCGCTAAGCCGGTTCACAGTCTTTGACAGTTTCCCGACAAAGCTGTCAAAGATTGCTGGCCGGCAGCTGCCTAGCATAGGCGCATCCAAACTCCCTCGGGTGCTCCCATGTTTCGCTCGCTATCTGTGTCGTTGACTTCGCTGTGCCTGCTCATTCCCACTGACTCTTTGCGTGCTGAAGACTGGCGCTACACCTTGCGGGCCGGTGCAGCCAGCGTGCCCCGTTACAGCGGCAGTGACGAACGCGTGGTGGCGCCACTGCTGGGCGGTAAAATCGTCAGCCCTTTCGGATTCTTTCTGGACACTGAAAAGGGTCTGGGCTGGGCGTTTGACGAGGACGACTTCGGCCTCAGCGTGTACATCGGCGCCAGTGATGTGCGCAAGGATCGCAAGACCGGATTCAAAGGTTCGGATGAGCTGAACGGCATGGGCTCGATCAAGTCGCGCCCGGCGCTGGGGCTCGACGGGACTTACCACATGGGGCCGATTATCCTCGGTGCGAGCTTTGAGCATGCCTTGGAAAAGGACGATGACGATCATGACACCGGCTCGCCGTGGAACCGGTTGAAACTGAGCATCAGCGCGCCGTTTTATGAAGGTGACTATGGCAAGGTCGTAGGCAGCCTCAATAGCCAGTTTGGTGACAGCAATTACGTGCGCACCTGGTACGGCGTCAGCGATGCCCAAGCGTCGCGCAGTCGGTTCAGGGCTTATGACACACATGGCGGGCTGGTGAGTCGCGGGGTGGATTTGACCTGGACATTACCCGTCAATGATCAGTGGAGTGTTTCGACGGTGCTGGCTGTGCAATATCTGGCCAACGATGCGGCGGACAGTCCGATTGTTGAGCAGCGGATGCAGGCTTCGGTGGGTGGGCAGGTGGTGTACACCTTTTAGCAATCCGGTGTTGATGATGGCCCCTTCGTCGGAACGCCGCCCGGAGCCGGCTCGCTCCCACATTTGGAATGCATTCCCCTGTGGGAGCGAGCCGGCTCCGGGCGGCGTTCCGACGAAGGCGTCAGTGAGATCAACACAATTAATCCAGGTGCGCCCAGGTCATGCGAAACGACGCCCCGCCCCACGGCGAATCAGCCACTTCCACTTGCCCGCCATGGGATTGCGACACCCGCCGCACCAGCGCCAGGCCCAGGCCGAAGCCACCGGTGCGGCGGTCGCGGCTGGCGTCCAGGCGCGAGAACGGCTCGAAGATCTTTTCCCGCCCGTCCACCGGCACGCCAGGCCCGTCGTCGTTGACCCGCACTTCGTAGTGATCACCGTTGCGCACCAACAATACTTCCACCCGCTCATCGGCATAACGAATGGCATTGCGCAGCAGGTTGATCACCGCCCGGGCCATGAAACGCGGTTCGATGCGGACCTGATCGACCTGACACTCGACAATCAGCAATTGCACGCCGGCGGCTTCAGCTTCCAGCGCGACGCTGCCGACCACGCTGTCGAGCCAACTGCTGGCCTGAATGTTTTCCCGAGTGATCACCGTGGCGCCGCGCTCGAGGCTGGCATAGGTGAGCAGCTCGGACACCATCTCTTCCAGTTCGCCGAGGTCGGCGTACATGTCGGCAATCAGTTCACGGTTCTGGGCCGGATCGGGTTGCTGCTTGAGTTGATCGAGCTCGAACGACAGCCGGGCAATCGGCGTGCGCAGTTCATGGGACACCGCGTTGGTCAGCTCGCGCTGATTGGCAATCAGGCCTTCGATGCGCGCCGCCATCAGGTTGAAGTGTTCGGCCAGGTCACGAATGTTCGAGCGCTTGGACAGCTGGATCCGCGACGACAGGTCGTTATCACCAAAACGCTCGGCCGCCAGACGCAGCTTTTCCAGATCGCGCCAGTGCGGCCTTACCCAGAAAAGCAACACGAAACCGATCATCACCGCGATCATCAGATAAGCCGCGGCAATGTAGAACGGCATCAGGCTCGGTTCGGCCGGCAGCTTGATACTGAGCAGTTGCGAACCGTCGTCAATGCGCGAGATGAACTGCGTGTATTTGTCGCGAATCACCAGCAGGCCCTGGGCCAACTCGGCTTTCTCCTGCTCGGTCAGGGACAATGGGTCGGTCTCGACCAGGCTCAGGCCCAAGCCGTAGTGGGGGCGTACCGCTTCCAGTTGGCGCTCCCGGGCCGAACCGTCCAGACCGCGCAACTGCTCGGCCAGCGACCAGGCCTGGCCACGCACCGCCTCTCGGTTGTAGCTCTGCATCTGACCGTCGAGCAGCGCATCGAACGTGCGCTCGACGGTTTGCAGCCCCAGAACCAGGCCCACCGTCATCACCAGAAACAACCCCAAAAATAATCGCAGCATTTACAACTCCCACGCAAACGGATTGAACAGGTAACCCTTGCCCCAGATGGTCTTGATGCACACCGGTTCGCGCGGGTTGTCCTTGAGTTTGCCTCGGAGTTTGCTGATGTAGACGTCAACGCTGCGGTTGAGACCGTCGAACGCAATGCCACGCAGGCGGTTGAGGATGTCGTCGCGGGACAGGATCTTGCCGGCGGTGCTGGCCAGCAACCACAGCAGTTCAAATTCCATGGTGGTCAGTTCGATGCCCTCGCCCGCCAGCCGCACTTCCCGGCAGCTGCGGTCGATGCTCAGATGGCCGAATTCCAGAGCGCTGCACACGCCGCTCTCCGGCGTCTGGCGACGTTGCAAGGCGCGTAACCGGGCCAGCAGAACCGGCGGCTTGATCGGTTTGATCACGTAGTCATCGGCGCCGGACTCCAGCCCGAGGATGTGATCAAGGTCGTCTTCCTTGGCGGTAAGAATGACGATCGGCGTGTCGGAGACGCTGCGGATCTCGCGGCACACGTGCAGGCCGCTCTGGCCCGGCAGCATCAGGTCGAGCACGACGATTTTCGGTTTGAATTCGAGGAACGCCGCCAATGCGAGGTCGCCGCGATGCACCTGCCGGACCTCAAAGCCATGTTGCGACAGGAAATGCGCAATCAGCCCGGCGAGTTTCTCGTCGTCTTCCACCAGCAGTACTTTGCCAAAACCCAGGTTATCCATAACGACCGTCTGCCAACCCTTGTGTGAAGTGGTCGGCATTATGGCGCCAATCGGTGACCGGACGGCTATCGCAGGCAGCAAAAACCGGCCACGGGGGCCGGTTTTCGAAGATGTTTCATTCTTTTAAGAGTTTTTAACAATTCAGACGTTTTGATCTTCACGCCGCTGCCGGCACACCGCTGTGGAAACGAAACTCCACGTCCGGCGACTCGATCAGCTCTTGCTCCGCGGCGCGGACCTTGTCGATCACTTGGGCGATGTCCTTGGCGTCTCCGTACTGGTAGGCCAGTTTCAGGTAACCCTGGAAATGTCGGGCCTCGCTTTTCAGCAGACCGAAGTAGAACTTGCCCAGCTCTTCGTCCAGATGCGGCACCAGCGCTTCAAAACGCTCGCAGCTACGAGCTTCGATAAAGGCGCCGACCACCAGGGTGTCCACCAGCTTTACCGGCTCGTGGCTGCGCACCACTTTGCGCAGGCCCGAAGCGTAGCGCCCGGCGGACAGCTGACGCAGCTCGATCTTGCGCTTTTTCATCAGGCGCATGACTTGTTCGTGGTGCACCAACTCTTCCCGGGCCAGACGCGACATCAGGTTGATCAGATCGACGTGGGAGTGATACTTGGCAATCAGGCTCAACGCAGTACTGGCCGCCTTGAATTCACAGTTCTTGTGATCGATCAGCAGGGTTTCCTGATCAGCCAGCGCGGCCTGAACCCAGCCATCGGGGGTGCGGCAGCCGAGGAACTCGTGAATTTCGGGAAGGATCATGGGGCTCACGGATAAGAGGTTGAAATCGAAGGGCGCCGATTATACCGGCCTGCCGGCAGACCACCAGTCGCGACCGTTGATATACATCAAGTCCCGAATAACCAGCCAGCAACTATAGTTGTCCAACGCAGTATTTTTTACTTCATGGAGATCCCGATCATGCAAGCCATTCGCAGCATTCTGGTGGTCCTCGAACCTGAACACTCGGAAAGCCTGGCGCTCAAACGGGCCAAACTGATTGCTGGCGTGACCCAGGCTCATCTGCATCTGCTGGTCTGCGACCGCAAGCATGACCACAGCGGCATGTTGGGCGTGCTCAAGGCCGCGCTGATCGAGGACGGCTACAGCGTCACCACCGAGCAGGCCTGGAACGAAAGCCTGCACGAAACCATTGTCGATGTGCAGCAGGCTGAAGGCTGCGGACTGGTGGTCAAGCAGCATTACCCCGACAGTCCGCTGAAAAAAGCCCTGCTGACCCCGGCGGACTGGAAGCTGCTGCGTTACTGCCCGACACCGGTGCTGCTGGTCAAAACCTCGAAACCCTGGACTGGCGGCGTCATTCTGGCGGCGATCGATGTCGGTAATACCGATGGTGAACACCGCACCTTGCACGCTTGTATTGTCGATCACGGTTACGACATTGCCAGCCTGGCCAAGGCCCATTTACACGTGGTCAGTGCCCATCCGTCGCCAATGCTGTCGTCGGCCGACCCGTCGTTGCAGCTCAGCGAAACCATCGAGGCGCGCTATCGCGAACAGTGCAAATCGTTTCAGGCCGAGTTCGACATTGATGACGAGCACCTGCATATCGAGGAAGGTCCGGCGGATGTGTTGATTCCGTTCATGGTCCACAAGCTGCAGGCGGCGGTGACGGTAATCGGTACCGTGGCGCGATCCGGGTTGTCAGGGGCGTTGATCGGGAATACGGCGGAGGTGGTGCTGGATGCGGTGGAGAGCGATGTGCTGGTGCTGAAGCCGGATACGATCATGGATCATCTGGAGGAGATCGTGACCCAGCATTAAGCAAGATCAAAAGATCGCAGCCTTCGGCAGCTCCTACATCAATCGCATCCCTCTGTAGGAGCTGCCGAAGGCTGCGATCTTTTGACTTTAACAATCAGCCGCCGAACGCGTCCTTGAGAAAACCCGGCGCAATGTAGCGCTGGTAATGCGCCTCGGAGAGCAAAAAGAACTCCCGATCAATGGCATCTCGCAGTTCCGGCAGGTTCCAGTCGCGAAACTCCGGCATCAGCACCATCCCGTAAGCTTCCAGGTTGTTGATGACCCGCGCCCCCCGGGCGATCAACTGATAAGCCCAGCAATATTCCGACTGATGCGGCACAAAGCGGATCTTGCGCTGCTCCAGTTGCAGGCGCAGGCGCTGGGGATCGAAAATCTCCAGCTTGCTGGCCATCACCTGGGACAGCAGCAGCTCAAGACGCAGCCACACCGCGCGTTTTTCCTCCTCGTTGTAACCATTCCAGTTGATCACTTCATGGTGGAAACGCTTGCAGCCACGGCACACCAAATCACCGTAAACAGTGGAACAGAGGCCGACGCAGGGGGTCTTGATGGTCTGATTGGGCATAGGTAGGCAGAACACGGGAAAGCAGAACAGGTCGGCATGTTAGCCCTTTGTCTAACATTCATCACCCCTCAAAGTTCAGGGGCTAACTTACGTTTATATTTTTTTTGCCGTAGAATCAGCCAGCCTTTTAAGGCGCCAATGTCCGTTAGAAGCTGTTTTCAAAGCGTCACGAGCACAGTCGTTCCTTCAGAGCGGTGTTGGCGACGGGTTTTTCCAGCGGGGAAAAGCCCAACGCCAACCCTCATCAGCTCCCCGTTCTGCAGGCGTAAAACTTTGAAAGCAGCTTCTGTAAGGAATTGTCGGTAATTCTGGCTAAGTGGCCCACAACGCCACGCAGCGCATGAGTACGGCAATTTCGGGATGAGCGTCCCGGACACCCATTTGGGACCACTGATGAGGGTAATAACTGTGCTTGAAGCCTACCGCAAACATATCGAAGAGCGTGCAGCACTGGGTATCGTTCCCCAGCCGCTAAACGCCGAACAAACTGCAGGCCTGGTCGAGCTGCTGAAGAATCCCCCGGCTGGCGAAGAAGCTTTCCTCGTTGACCTGATCACCAATCGCATTCCGCCAGGTGTGGACGAAGCAGCCTATGTAAAGGCCGGTTTCCTGTCTGCCCTCGCTAAAGGCGAAGCAAAATCCCCCCTGATCGACAAGAAACGCGCTGTTGAACTGCTCGGCACCATGCAGGGCGGCTACAACATCGTGACGCTGGTTAATCTGCTGGACGACGCCGAACTGGCGCCAGTCGCCGCCAAAGAACTCAAGCACACCCTGCTGATGTTCGACGCTTTCCACGACGTCGCTGAAAAAGCCAAGAACGGCAACGTTCACGCTAAAGGCGTGCTGCAATCCTGGGCTGACGGCGAGTGGTTCAAAAACCGCCCTGTGCTGGCCGACAAGATCAGCCTGCGCGTGTTCAAGGTCACCGGCGAAACCAACACCGACGACCTGTCCCCTGCTCCGGACGCCTGGTCCCGCCCGGACATCCCGCTGCACGCCCTCGCCATGCTGAAAATGGCCCGTGAAGGCATCGTGCCTGACGCCCAGGGCGTCACCGGTCCGATGAAGCAGATCGAAGAAATGCGCAACGCCGGCTTCCCGATCGCCTACGTTGGCGACGTGGTCGGTACCGGTTCTTCGCGTAAATCGGCGACCAACTCGGTGCTGTGGTTCTTCGGCGACGACGTTCCTTACGTGCCGAACAAGCGTGCCGGTGGTTTCTGCTTCGGCAGCAAAATCGCTCCGATCTTCTACAACACCATGGAAGATGCTGGCGCACTGCCAATCGAATTCGACGTTACCAACATGAACATGGGCGACGTGATCGACCTGTACCCGCATGCTGGCAAAGTCTGCAAACACGGCACTGACGAAGTCCTGACCACCTTCGAAATGAAGACCCCGGTGCTGTTGGACGAAGTTCGTGCTGGCGGCCGTATCCCGCTGATCATCGGCCGCGGCCTGACCGACAAGGCCCGTGCCGAATTGGGCCTGGGCCCTACCGACCTGTTCAAACTGCCTGAAGCACCTGTCGACACCGGCAAGGGCTTCACCCTGGCACAGAAAATGGTCGGCAAGGCTTGCGGTCTGCCAGAAGGCAAAGGCGTTCGTCCAGGTACTTACTGCGAACCGAAAATGACCACCGTCGGCTCCCAGGACACCACCGGTCCTATGACCCGTGACGAACTGAAAGACCTGGCGTGCCTGGGCTTCTCGACCGATCTGGTGATGCAGTCCTTCTGCCACACCGCGGCTTACCCTAAGCCGATCGACGTGACCACCCACCACACCCTGCCAGACTTCATCATGACCCGCGGCGGCGTTTCCCTGCGTCCGGGCGACGGCATCATCCACAGCTGGCTGAACCGCATGCTGCTGCCGGACACCGTCGGTACCGGTGGTGACTCCCACACCCGTTTCCCGATGGGCATTTCGTTCCCGGCCGGTTCCGGCCTGGTAGCGTTTGCCGCAGCCACTGGCGTTATGCCGCTGGACATGCCGGAATCGATCCTGGTGCGCTTCAAAGGCAAAATGCAACCAGGCGTCACCCTGCGTGACCTGGTTCACGCCATTCCTTACTTCGCGATTCAGGCTGGCCTGCTGACCGTCGAGAAGAAAGGCAAGAAGAACGCCTTCTCCGGCCGCATTCTGGAAATCGAAGGCCTGGACAACCTGAGCATCGAGCAAGCGTTCGAGCTGTCCGACGCCTCGGCCGAACGTTCGGCTGCCGGTTGCACCATCAAGCTGTCGAAAGAGTCGATCACCGAGTACCTGAGCTCCAACGTCACCCTGCTGCGCTGGATGATCGGCGAAGGCTACGGCGATGCGCGCACCCTGGAACGTCGTGCTCAAGCGATGGAAGCCTGGATCGCCAACCCTGAGTTGATGGTTGCCGATGCTGACGCCGAATACGCTGAAATCATCGAAATCGACCTGGCCGACATCAAAGAGCCTGTGCTCTGCGCGCCAAACGATCCGGACGACGCCCGTCTGCTGTCCAGCGTTGCTGGCGAGAAGATCGACGAAGTGTTCATCGGTTCGTGCATGACCAACATCGGTCACTTCCGCGCTGCCGGTAAGTTGCTGGAACAGGTCAAAGGTCAGCTTCCAACCCGTCTGTGGCTGTCGCCGCCGACCAAAATGGACGCTCACCAGCTGACCGAAGAAGGCTACTACGGCATCTACGGCAAGGCCGGCGCGCGCATGGAAATGCCGGGCTGCTCGCTGTGCATGGGTAACCAGGCACGTGTAGAGCCGAACTCGACTGTTGTGTCGACGTCGACCCGTAACTTCCCGAACCGTCTGGGTGACGGCGCGAACGTCTACCTGGCTTCGGCCGAGCTGGCGTCTGTTGCGTCCATCCTGGGTCGCCTGCCGACCGTCGAGGAGTACATGGAATACGCTGGCAAGATCGACAGCATGGCGGCCGATGTTTACCGCTACCTGTCCTTCGACCAGATCGCCGAGTTCCGTGAAGCTGCTGCGAACGCCAACATCCCGGTCGTTCAAGCCTAACGCTGCAACGCAATAAAAAACGCCGCCCATCGTGAGATGAGCGGCGTTTTTTTATGCCGGCGAAAGATGCCCGTTTGCTTGAAGCGCTTGTTGCACTGCGCCGTCGACGCTTAAGCCACTGAGTATCACCTGCGCGAGTTCCTGCGGCGGCAACAGAGAGAGCACCGCCTTGGCCTGGTGTTTGAGCCGCGCCAGAATCAGCAGTTTGTCCTCGGCTCTCACTTGCATAAAGAACGCTTCCAGCGCCTCGATGCTGGTGCCATCCAGGTCGGGAGACTCCTCCAGACTGAGAATGATCGTATGAATCGGCGGCGATGCATGTCGGGCCAGGCGCAGTGCGCCGCCCAGAATGCGCTCCACGTTTGCAAAAAACAGCGCCTCGCTCGGCCTGACGATTAACACACCCGGAATCTCGCTGGCTTGGGGATGGCGTTGTACGTCAACAAAATCATGACCGCCGCCCATTTGCCCCAGCACTTGAATATCTGCCGATGACATCTGTTTCAACATCAGCACCACACTGATCACCACCGCCACCAACAAACCGTCCAGTACTCCCAGCACCAGCACCGCCGCCACGGCACAGATCACCAGCAGACGGTCACGGCGCCAAATGAAATAACGGCCCAAGGGCTGCAGGCTCAAGCCGCGCGCCAACGCATAAATGACGATGGCCGCCAGCACCGGCTCGGGGGTCAGGGCGATCCAGGGCAACACCGTCAAGACAATGAGCAACACCACCCCCGCCGCTACCGCGCCCGCCAGACGCGATCCAGCACCCGCCGCCTCGTTGGCCGATGTTGCAGAGTAACCGGCGCCCGCCGGCATGCCATGGAACAATCCCGACAGCAGATTAGCCGCACCGAGTGCCAGCAGATCGCGGTTCGAGGACACACGGTCGCCGTGCTTGAGCGCAAACGAGGTGATCGATCCGTAAGACTCGGCATACAGAATCATCACCATGGCGAACGCCAGTTCGCCCAGGCGCAGCCAGTCGGCAAACGGCAACTCGGGAAGACGAGGCACTTCCAGGCTCAGATCGATCACGCCGATCAGTTTCACCCCATAGGCTGGCAAGTTCAGCCATTGGCCGGCCGCGATGCCGAGCGCCACCACCAGCAAACCTCCCGGCAAACGCCTGACCCGCGCGCACAGCCAAAGCACCAGCAAGGACACCGCCGCCACGAGGGCGCCGACCCGGTTCCACTGCGGTAATTGCTCAAGCAGTTGCGGCACGAAACGGATCAGGTTGCCATTGCTCAAGTGCACATCGACGATGCTCGCTACTTGCTTGAGGATGATCGTCACTGCCAGGCCGAAGGCAAAGCCTCGCAGCACCGGTTTGGCAATAAACGACGTCACGCTGCCGAGTTTGAACAACCCGGCCAGCAGGAAAAATCCGCCCGTCACCAGCACCAGACCGATCGCCAGGGCCATGCGCAGGCCCGAGTCACCATTGGCCAACGTGGCTGTGGCGGCGGCCAGAACCGCCGCCGAAGAGGACGTCGCGGAAACGATGGCAAAGCGACTGGTGCCGAACAGCCCGTAGCACAGCAGACCAGCAAATAACGCAATGACACCCGCCTGTGGCGGCAACGCGGCAATGCTTGAATAGGCGACCGCCTCGGGCAACAACAAGCCGGCAATCGACAACCCGGCCAAAACGTCCAGCCAGCGGTTTGGCCTGTCGGCACGGGGTTGCGCCGATGCGCCGTGGTCACGAGCCATGAAGCGTCTCCAGAGAAAGATAGACTGGCCGGGGAAAGTCCTCGGCAAACGCTCTATGACGCGTTTATGCAACCTCAAGCTTAATCGCTAAGCGCGCGGAATGTCGGCCCTGGGTCAGGTGTTAAGCGTTTTCAACGCAATAAAAAACGCCGCCCATCGTGAGATGAGCGGCGTTTTTTTATGCCTGTACGAAGATCAAATGTGGGAACGGCGGTCAGGCCGTCAACGAATAGATCAACGCCGAAATCGCCACCAGGCCTACCGCCGTCACGAAGACGTTGGAAGCCTGACCGCGATAACGCGCCATGGCCGGAACCTTGCGGATCGCGTACATCGGCATCAGGAACAGGATCGCGGCGATAATCGGGCCACCGAGGGTTTCGATCATCCCGAGAATGCTCGGGTTCAGCGTGGCAACGATCCAGCAGACCACCAGCATGAAGGCGGCAGTCATGCGATCCAGGGTCTTCGGTGCCGGGCGCTTGCCACTCTTCACGATCAGACCTTTAAGACCTTCGCTGGCGCCGATGTAGTGGCCCAGAAACGACTTGGAAATGGCCACAAACGCAATCAACGGCGCCGCGAAGGCGATGGTCGGGTTGCTGAAGTGGTTGGCCAGGTACGACAGGATCGACAGGTTTTGCGCCTTGGCTTCAGCCAATTGCGCTGGCGACAGGGTCAGCACGCAACTGAACACGAAGAACAGCACCATCACCACCATCAAGGCGTGGGCGCGGGACAGGATCTGCGAACTGCGCTCTTCGGCGTGATCGCCATAACGACGCTTCTGGTCCACCGCGAACGCCGAGATGATCGGCGAATGGTTGAACGAGAACACCATCACCGGAATCGCCAGCCACAGCGTGTGCAGCAGTGCCGATGGTTCTGGCAGCGTCGACGCGGTGGCGAGGATGCCGCCGTTCCAGTGAGGAATCAGGAACACCGCGAGGAACAGCAGCGCAACAATGAACGGATAAACCATCAGGCTCATGGCCTTGACGATCGCTTGCTCGCCGCAGCGCACCACCGCCAACAGGCCGAGGATCAGCACGAGCGACAGCACGGCGCGCGGTGGCGGCATGATGTGCAGTTGATGCTCGAGGAAACTGCCCACGGTGTTGGTCAGGGCCACGCTGTAGATCAACAGGATCGGAAAGATCGCGAAGAAGTACAGCAAGGTGATCAGCGCGCCAGCCTTGATCCCGAAGTGCTCTTCCACGACTTCAGTGATGTCCGCACCCTCGCGTCCGGACAACACAAAACGTGTCAGGCCACGGTGTGCGTAAAACGTCATGGGGAACGCCAGCACCGCCAGGACCAGCAACGGCCAGAAGCCGCCCAGACCTGCGTTGATCGGCAAAAACAGCGTGCCGGCCCCGATGGCTGTGCCAAACAGGCCCAGCATCCAGGTGGTGTCATGGCGATTCCAGCTCTCAAGCGTCGCTGGTGTCGCCGATACATAGCGTTCGTCGACGCTATTGGCCTGATCATTCATCCGGTGGGATCTCCGCATTCCGGTCAGTTGCTACCCGGTCAGGACGAGTCGGAAAAATCCGACAGGCAGCGCCCTGGCCGAAACAGGGGCGCGATTGTCCGGGATTAATGAGCAGAAGCAAAGACTTAGCTGAGGAGTGGTTGTGCGGATCAGATCAATTGCTGCCCTTTATTAAATAGATGTTTAAATAAATCTATTCAATAAAGGATTGCTGTCATGTAATTTCGATGCTCACTGCTGACTGGCAGCCCTTACTTGAGGAGCCCTCTCATGCCACTCGTTCGCGTCGACATCAAGAAGCATCAAGACCCGACTTACGCCAAACGTGTCGGGCAATTGATCTACGCCGCCATGCACAGCGCCATTGGCGTGCCGGAGAACGATAACTTTCAGATTCTTGCCGAGCACGACGAACAGCATTTCATTTTTGACCCGGGATACCTGGGCATCGATCGCACCGACAATCTGGTGGTGATTCAGATCACCTTGAGCGAAGGCCGCACCATCGAGCAGAAAAAACTCCTCTACAAAACCATTGCCGAGAGCCTTAACGCGGAACTGGCGGTGCGCCTGGAAGATGTATTCATCAATCTGGTGGAGGTCAAGAAAGAGAACTGGTCGTTTGGCAACGGCATTGCTCAATACGCCAGCTGATTTCTACCTTCTATATACCTGTGAGCCGCCAATGCCCCGAGTCTCCCGCAAACAAGCCGAACTCAACCGCGAGATCATCGTCGAGGCCGCCACGCGTCTGTTTCGCGAACGTGGCCTGCACGGGATCAGTGTCGTCGATGTGATGGGCGCGGCCGGCCTCACCCATGGCGGGTTTTATGGTCACTTCGAATCCAAGGAAGCGCTGGCAAAAGAGGCGTGCACCCGGGCGTTCAACCAATCCATGGAGCGCTGGAAGCAGAAAATAGAGGATAACGACGACAGCCTCTCGGCCCGCGAGAGCATCATCGCGCCCTACCTGTCCGCGGCCAATCGCGATAATCCGGGTGAAAGCTGCCCGGTCACCGCGTTTGCCGGCGACATGTGCCATGAAACCGCTGAAAGCGGATTGCACCAGACCTACACCCAAGGGCTGGAGGCATTGCTGCAGATGCTGACCCCGCTGATGGGCGCGGATCAGCCCGAAACCAATCGGCAAAAAGCGTTGGTGGACTATTCGCTGATGGTCGGTGCCCTGACCCTGGCACGTGCAACCCGGGGTGACGCCTTGTCCGATGAAATTCTCGACGCAGCCCGGACTTTTCTCACCTCGGACACCGCCGTTGACACTCCCGTGACGCCGACTGCATGATCGGCCACATGAATATTCCTGCGCTGAACCTCACCCGCACCACCACGACCGCTTCCGGCGGGTCGTGCGGTGCCTGGCTGAGATAAACACAGCGCAGTGACCCCAAGGCCCCGCCAGCAATGGACGGGGCCTTGTTGTTTCTCCCGTCCGTTCGGCACTTTTCGTACGACACCCAAGGAGAAACACCCATGTCATCAGCGCTGTTGATCATCGATATGCAGGTCGGTCTGTTCCACGGCCCGGAAAAACCCTACGACGGTGAACGGGTACTGGCGAACATCCAGCAACTCATTCGTCAGGCCAGGGCGCGCAACGTGCCGATCTTCGCGGTGCGCCATACCGGCCCTCAAGGTTCGCCCATCGAAGTCGGCAGCCCCTTCTGGCAGCTATTGCCCGCACTGGATCTGGATGCCTGCACCGACATCCTGTTCGACAAAACCCGACCCAACGCCTTTTACGCCACCGCGCTGGCGGAGCAACTGCGGGCTAGCGGGATCATTGACGTGCTCATTGCCGGAATGAAAACCCAATATTGCATCGACAGTACTTGCCGGGCAGCGGCTGAACTGGGGTTCAACCCCATACTCGTGGCCGATGCGCATACCTGCATGGACACACCGGCGCTGCCGGCCCGGTCGATCATCGATCACCATAACGCGACGTTGAACGGTGCCTTCGCAAAGGTGTTGAACACCGTGGATATGTAAGCGCTACGGAACGCTCCTACACTGAGGTTGCAGGCAATAAGCCTGCTATCTTTAGTAATGGCTAAACCGTTGCGGAATCAGCAATTTGAAGCAACGTTTTAAAGCTACGTTCGAGCCCCGACTTTCCGATGCCCACAGGAGCCCAGCATGCCCGCGACCGTTCTGGTACTGGTTGAAACCATCAATGATTACCTGCCGATTCTCGAACGTCAGGGTTTTCACCTGATTCTGGCTCCCACACCTGCCGAGCGCGCCGATGCCATCACACGGCATGGCGCGCAGATCGATGCGGTGCTGACCCGCGGCCCATTGGGCCTGTATGCCGACGAAATCGCCGCCCTGCCCAATCTCAAGATCATCTGCGTGATCGGCGCTGGTTACGAACACGTCGACCTGCAAGCCGCCGCCAACCGGGGCATTACGGTCACCAATGGCGCCGGCGTCAATGCCTCTTCAGTCGCCGACCATGCCATGGCGATGCTGCTGTCTCTGGTACGTGACATTCCCCGTTGCGACGCCGCCGTGCGCCGGGGTGAGTGGCCGAAAATCATGCGCCCTTCCCTGGCGGGCAAGCACCTGGGCATCCTGGGGCTCGGTGCGGTCGGCATGGCCATCGCCAAACGCGCCGCCCACGGCTTCGACATGACGGTCAGTTACCACAACCGCCAGCATCGCAGCGATGTGCCGTACAGCTTCCGCTCGACGCCCACGGAGTTGGCGCGGGAATCAGACTTTTTGGTCGTCGCCACCCCCGGCGGCCTGGGCACCAAACACTTGATCAACCGGCAGGTACTCGACGCTTTGGGCCCCCAGGGGTTCATCGTCAACATCGCCCGAGCCAGTGTGATCGTCACCACCGACCTGATCAGCGCGCTTGAGCAGCGCAGGATTGCCGGCGCTGCGCTGGATGTCTTCGACGCAGAACCCCAAGTACCCAATGCCTTCAAGGCGTTGGCCAATGTGATCCTCACCCCGCATGTCGCCGGTTTGTCCCCGGAAGCCACTCAAGGCACCGTGGAGCTGGTAGGTCGCAATCTGGTGGCGTTCTTCTCCGGCAATCCGGTATTGACCCCGATTGCCCTGCCAACGTCGATGAGCATGACCTGACGACCATTCAAACAGGTGTATCAAAAACAATGATTGCCCGGCAACACGCTCACCTATAAGGGCGTTTCGTGGTTGTGGGTGTTGGGTGTGCGCATTAGATTAGCCAATAGTCTCAGGCCTCCAGAATAAGCAGAAGGGATAAGCATGGCGCTTACTGACCAGTCCACCCGTATCCGCACCGGCGAAGAACTCGATGCCAGCCTGATCGATCCGTACCTCAAGGCCCACATTCCGGGCCTGAGTGGTTTGCCGCAGATCAGCCAGTTTCCAGGCGGTGCGTCGAACCTCACCTACTTGCTGGAATACCCCGAACAGGAGTTCGTCCTGCGTCGCCCGCCCTTTGGCCACAAGGCCAAGTCCGCTCACGACATGGGCCGCGAATTTCGCATCCTCAATCAGCTCCGTGATGGTTTTCCGTACTGTCCGAAAGCCTACGTGCACTGCACCGATGAATCGGTGATCGGCGCCGAGTTCTATGTGATGGAACGGGTCAAGGGGATCATCCTGCGCTCCGAACTGCCGCCGGAACTGGGTCTGGATTCGGCGAAAACCGAAACGCTGTGCAAGAGCTTCATCGACAAATTCGTTGAACTGCACCGGGTCGACTACAACGCCTATGGCTTGGGCGACCTTGGCAAACCCGAAGGTTATGTCGCGCGGCAGATCAAAGGCTGGAGCGATCGCTATGAAAAAGCCCTGACCCCGGACGCGCCGAAGTGGGAAGCGGTCAAAGCCTGGCTCAACGACAAGATGCCGGCCGATCACCCGACCTCCAGCATCGTCCACAACGATTACCGCTTCGACAACGTGATCCTCGACCCGAACAACCCGATGGACATCATCGGCGTGCTCGACTGGGAACTGACCACCCTCGGCGACCCGCTGATGGACCTGGGCAACACCCTCGCCTACTGGATCGAAGCCGGCGACCCGGCCCCGGTGCAATTGATGCGCCGCCAGCCGAGCCACGCACCGGGCATGCTGACCCGCCGCGAGTTCGTCGATTACTACGCCGAGCGTTCAGGCATCCAGATCGACAACTTCGACTTCTACTACACCTACGGCCTGTTCCGCCTGGCCGGCATCGTGCAGCAGATCTACTACCGCTTCTTCCATGGTCAGACCCAGGACAAACGCTTTGCGCAGTTCATTCACATGAACAAACTGCTGGAGCAGATGAGCCTGCAAGTCATTTCGAAATCCAGCCTCTGATCGCCCGGCTCTGATTACATTCCCTGGCCCCAATAACAAGGAAAAACCATGTCCAAGACTCAGTTGTTCGACCTCGACGGCAAAATCGCATTCGTATCCGGCGCCAGCCGCGGCATCGGCGAAGCCATCGCCAAACTGCTGGCCCAACAAGGCGCCCACGTAATCGTCTCGAGCCGCAAACTCGACGGCTGTCAGCACGTGGCCGACGCGATCATCGCCGCCGGCGGTAAAGCCACTGCCGTTGCTTGCCATATCGGTGAAATGGAACAGATCAGCCAGGTCTTCGCCGGCATCCGCGAACAGTTCGGGCGACTGGACATCCTGGTCAACAACGCGGCGACCAACCCGCAGTTCTGCAACGTACTGGACACCGACCTCAGCGCTTTCCAGAAAACCGTCGACGTGAACATCCGCGGCTACTTCTTCATGTCGGTGGAAGCCGGCAAGCTGATGCGCGAAAACGGTGGCGGCAGCATCATTAACGTCGCCTCGATCAACGGCATCTCGCCGGGGATCTTCCAGGGCATCTACTCGGTGACCAAAGCGGCGGTCATCAACATGACCAAAGTGTTCGCCAAGGAATGCGCGCAGTTCGGTATCCGCTGCAACGCTCTGCTGCCGGGCCTGACCGACACCAAGTTTGCTTCGGCATTGGTGAAAAACGAGGCTATTTTGAACACCGCGTTGCAACAGATTCCGCTCAAGCGTGTGGCGGATCCGAGCGAGATGGCGGGAGCGGTGTTATATCTGGCCAGTGATGCGTCGAGTTACACCACTGGGGTTTCGTTGAATGTGGATGGTGGGTTCTTGTCCTGATCCGATTTACCGGATGAACAAGAGGCAGCCTTCGGGCTAATACCGATCAGTTAAGGCAAACGCGATCCGTAGCAGCTGGCGAAGCCTGCGTTCGGCTGCGAAGCAGTCGTGAAATCAGACGATGCGGTGTTTCAGGAAGACCGCAAACTCAGGTTTTACGACTGCTTCGCAGCCGAACGCAGGCTTCGCCAGCTGCTACGGATTGTGTCGTTCCTTAACTGAATTGATCGTTCCCACGCTCTGCGTGGGAATGCAGCCCGGGACGCTCCGCGTCCCAAAGCGGACGCAGAGCGTCCATTGAGGCGTTCCTTTGCTGCGCGTGGGAACGATCACACCAAAGAATTTTAATTCCATAATTTGCAAATAAGGAATATTTATTCCATTAATAGCCTTCCTGAAAACAAAATCCCAAAAGGACCCCGGCTATGCGCGAACTCGGTATCGGACTCATCGGCACAGGTTTCATGGGCCGCGCCCATGCCTTGGCGTTTCGCAACGTCAGTGCGGTTTTCGAACTGCCCCTCAAGCTCAAACTCGCCGCCCTGGCCGACGCCGATCCGCAGCGTGCCCGCCACTGCGCCGATGCCTGGGGCTTCGACTCCGCTCATAGCGACTGGCAACAACTGATCGATGACCCCAAGGTCAATCTGATCGCCATCACCACGCCCAATCACCTGCATTACCCCATGGCCATGGCCGCCCTCGCCGCCGGCAAACCAGTGTATTGCGAAAAGCCGTTGGCGGTGAATCTGGAACAGGCCGACGCCATGCGACTGGCGGCCAAAGCGGCAGGCGTGGTGACGCGGGTGGGTTACAACTATCAGCACAACCCGATGATCGCGCTCGCGCGGCAGCTGATTGAAAACGGCGACTTGGGTCAGATCATCAGTTTCCAGGGTGAATTCAGCGAAGACTTCATGGCCGATCCCGCGTCGCCCTGGTCCTGGCGTTGCGATGCCGATCATGCCGGTGGCGCACTGGCCGATCTGGGCAGTCATTTGTTGGCCATGGCCCGTTATCTGGTGGGCGATGTCGAGGCGGTGAGCGCCGACACCCAGACCGTGCACCGGCAACGTCCCGCCACGGCTGGCAGCCCGGAACAACGCAGTATCGCCGTCGACGATCAGGTTCATGCCTTGTTGCGGTTTGCGAATGGCGCCCGGGGCACGTTCAGCAGCAGTTGGCTCAAGCACGGCTACAAGAATCACCTGAGCTTTGAAATCAGCGGCACCCGAGGGACGTTGGTGTTCGATCAGGAACGCCTGAATGAGCTGCGTCTGTTTCGTGCCGGTCAGGACGGCTTCCAGCGCTTGCTGGCAGGGCCGAATCTGCCGGGCTATGCGGCGTTCAGTCCGGCCGCAGGGCATCAGTTGGGTTACAACGAACTGAAGACGCTGGAAGTCCATGATCTGGTGATGGCGCTGGCAGGTTTATCTCAGGGTGGAACAGATTTCGAGCAGGCGTGGGAAGTCGAACGCCTGGCGACGGCGATTCGACTGGCAGCGCAGGAATCGCGGTGGGTCAGGATCGAAGAGGTCTGAGCGAAACGCACGAATACCCGCCAGCAGCACAGCTGCTGCTGGCGGTTCAACGTGAGCCCATCGCCCCTTACTGAGTGACGCAACGAGTAAGCGTCGTTTCCCGGGTCACCTGCCCCTCAGCACGCATATCGCCTTGCACATCGGTGTTTTCAGTGGTCTGGCAGGTGCGCACAGGCGGTGGAGGCGGCGCGGCGGGAGGTGGCGGTGGAGGACTCGCACAACCACCCAGAATCGCTAGCCAGAGTGCGAACGACAGTGTTGCAAAAATGCGTTTCCCAAGACTTTTCATAGGTTGACCCGCGGTAAGTGATCGACATATTTCCGCGACCCAACTGCCTCACCGCGAACCCGCGGACCGGTCACAGAAAAAATACTCTCGTATTCTTTATACGACCGTCGGCAAAACCTGACAGTTCCTAGGACGTCTCGCGACAATGCAATGTGTTGCTCTCAAGTTCATAGCGCAGCTCTTCGATCAACGCTGCCACCGCCTCCGGCGTTCTGAGCTTGGTCACGCTCAACCCACTGACCACCAGATCCACCTGACCCGACACAGGATGATAGAGCTTCACCGTCAGTGAATGATCACCGGTAACACTGCAGTCACAGGCCAACGGCGAAAAGCTCCGCTCCAGTTGCATACGCAATTGCGCCACATAAATCATCCCGCGGTTCCTGTCGCTGTTTTGAAAGGGACGCGATACCCGAAGACCTGTATCGCACCCTTACAGCCTAAGAACTGCCGCACTCGGTCAGAACATGAATTTGCACCCCTTCGAGTAGTGCATTTGCACCTAACGCTGGGCCTTGGGCCGCCACTCGCTGGAGAACAAACCGCGCTCGCGAGCCCAGACAATCGCCTCGCTACGACTGTGAACGTCGAGCTTGGAATACACCGTCGAGACATGGTTGCGCACCGTGTTCGGCGCGAGTTTGAGCCGCGCGGCGATTTCCTTGTCGGCCAGGCCTTCGCAAATCAGGCCGAGCACATCGCGCTCGCGGGCAGTCAGGTCGGTGAAAGACACACTAGGCAACTGCGGCGAGTTGACGTTTTTCACGTTAGCGAGTTTCTCGATGAGCGTGCGGCTGAACCAGGAGGCGTCCTTCATGACCTCTTCGATCGCCGACACTAGCTCCAGCTCTGTGCGTTTACGCTCGGTGATGTCCATAAACACCAGCAGGTAGCAGGGACTGTCCTGAATGTTCACGGTGTCGGCCGAGACCGCGCAATCGATCAGCCCGGCGCCTTTCTTGCGGAGGCTGACATCAATGCGATCCAGGCTTCCCATTTTCTCCAGCGTCGCAAACAGCCGTGTACGTGCGCCCTTGTCATGGATGAAGTCGATCTCTGCAATGGTCTTGCCAAGCACTTCTTCACTGGCATACGCGAGCGTATCGAGGAAGGCTTCATTGACGTCCATCACCACCTGATCGCCGGCGTTGCACACCAGGATCGGCACCGGGGTCAGTCGAAAAGCCTTGGCAAAACGTTCCTCGCTCTGGCGCAGTGCGACTTCGGCCTTATGCCGAGGCTCGATGTCGACGAAGGAAAACAGCATGCAGGCTTCGTCGTTCAGCTCAAGGGGCTGGCCGGCGACGATCACCTGTTTGCTGCCACCTTCGGGTAACTGCAGCTGCGCCTGCATTTGTGGAATGGTCGCCCCTTCGCGCAACCGCTGCTTGGCCAGGTCTTTGTTTTCGGCGCCCTCCAGCACGTCCAGTTCATAAGTCGAATGGCCGATCACCTGATCACGGGCATAGCCAGTCATCTCCAGGAAGCCCGGATTGACTTTGATGTAGCGCAAATCGCTTAGGCGACAGATCACCGCCGGGGCTGGGTTGGCATTGAAGGTTTTTTCAAAACGCTGTTCGGCGCTGGCCCACTCCGTGACATCGTTCATGATCAGCACCAGCGACTCCGGCTCGCCAGCGCTGTCGGCCAACACCATGCTGCGCACGCTGTGAACCCAGGTGCGCTCTTCGTCGTCCGCCGGGGTCACCTCAACCAACACATCACTGAAGGACTCGCCTCGAGCGACGCGGCTGATCGGATAATTGTCGACCTGAACCGGATGATTATTGCGATAACGCAAGGCGAAGCGCTTGGCGTACTCCCTGGCATTCGCCCCCAGTTCGCTGAGTTGCCCGACGCCGTGCATGGCCAACGCGGCGTCATTGGCCCAGAGAAGGGTCTGGTCGAGCTCCAGCAGAATCACCCCATCGGACAGGCCGGCGATGATCTGCTGCAACTGACGGCGATTGGTTTCGGTGGTCAGGACGTCCTGGCTCATTGGCTCTCCACGCGTACGGCGGTGCATTCATGCGCCGCCCTGTGAAGATTACGACCGCGTGCATTCATGATCGTGCAGATATGCCGGGGAACACGGGTGTAGGAGCTGCCGCAGGTTCGGGCCGCGTTCGGACGATCTTTTCGGCGTACTCGAAATATTACGAAAATGCTTTGGCCAACAACAGAAGCACCATCAGCTAACGTTCGTTTGCCAACAAATTTCAAGGAGGGCAAGGAATGCCTGTCGCTGCAAATGGATGTCGTCTTCGTAAAGCTCGATTTTCGGAATCTGGTCGTATTTATCTGCTGACTGCTGTCGCTCATCAGCGAGAGTCGGTGTTTGCAGATTGGCGGTTGGGACGGCTGGTGGTTGATCAGTTGCGTTGTGCCGATGAAACCTCGGCCATCACGTCATTGGCCTGGGTGGTGATGCCAGACCATCTGCATTGGTTGTTGGAACTGCACAACGGTACTTTGGCCGAGCTGATGTGCCGTATTAAATCCAGAAGCAGCCGTTCGATCAATATTGCGCGGCAGAAGCAGGGCCGATTATGGCAACGGGGGTATTACGACCGGGCATTACGTCGTGATGAAGACTTGAAGGATGCCGCACGTTACATCGTCATGAATCCGTTGCGTGCGGGGTTGGTGAAACGGGTGGGGGATTATCCGTTGTGGGATGCCATTTGGCTTTGAAAGATCAAGATCAAAAGATCGCAGCCTTCGGCAGCTCCTACAGAGGTTGCGTACACCTGCAAACTCCACGGATGTACGCGATCAATGTAGGAGCTGCCGCAGGCTGCGATCTTTTGACTATTGCACTTGCAACGATGCATCCAACCCCGCCAACTTCTCCGGGTTACGCATGATGAAAATCCGGCTCACCCGCCCCGCGTCATCAAAACCAAACGTCATCGACGCAGTGATGATCCCGTCCGCCTTGATAATCACGCCTTGTGCCCCATTGATTTCGCTGGGCAACCATTCGCACGTCTGCCAATAGACGTGCAACGACTGGCCAATGAAATCCAGCACGCTGGAAATGCCCGACAAGGTCTCACGAATGGCCGAGGCCTTGCCGCCACTGTCGGCGCAGAGTTCGACGTCTTCGCTCAGCATCGCGGTCAAGGAAGCGGTCGAGCCGCTGGCGATGGCGCTATGGAAAGCGCTGAGCAATTGGTCCTGACGCGCCGGTTTCGGCTGAAAGCGCGTTTGTCCGTTGCCCAGGCTGGCTTTGGCCCGGGACACCAGTTTGCGGCACGCCGCCTCTTGAACGCCGACCGTATCCGCGACCTGCGCGTAATCCATGTCGAAAATTTCGTAGAGCAGGTAGGCGGCGCGTTCCTTGGGGGTTAACCGCTCCAGCAGCAACAGGAACGCGGTGGACAGCGATGAGGCCAGTTCATGCCTGTGTTCGGGTGAATCCTGATGGGTGGTGTGAATCGGTTCCGGCAGCCAGGTGCCGATGTAATCAACCCGCGACTTGTGAGCCGAGCGCAGCAAATCGATGCAGTGCCGGGTGCACGCCGTGGTCAGCCAGGCGGCCGGCGTGGCAATGGCGGCGCGGTCAGCCTCCAGCCATTTGATGAACAGCTCTTGCACGACATCCTCGGCTTCGGCGCGGGAGCCGAGGATGCGATACGCCAGACCAAGCAAAAAGGGCCGGCACTGCTCGAACACAGCGGCGGCGTTTTCAGCGGAGTTCATCAATCAGTGCCTCGACACCTGCAAACGGTTCCACAGGTTGATCATGCCGATCTCGGCCGTCAAGGCACCGATTTGCGCGTCATTGAAGTGCTCGCGCAAGTCACCGCGCAGGCTGGCGTAATCGGTCTGTTCATCGAGTACTGTCAGGGCTTCGGTCCAGGCCAGGGCGGCGCGTTCGCAGGCGCTGAAATCGCTGACGTGGCGCCAGACAATCAGGCGGTCCAGCCGCTCGTTGGTTTCATTGGCTTCACGGGCCTCGCGGGTGTGCATCTTCACGCAGAAACCGCATTGGTTGATCTGTGAGGCGCGCAAGTGGATCAAATGCTTCAGGCTTGCAGGCAGGTCGTGATGGTCGAGGGTGACATGCACCTGGGTCAGGCTTTCGAAGACGTGAGGAATGGATTGCAGCAGGTTGATCGGTTGGGTGTTGGACGACATCGTGTGGCTCCACTGTTTGGGGGATTCAACAAAATGACGATCCAGCGTTATGGTTTGTGACGCGCCGACAAAGGCTTTGATCTTTTGGTCGTATCACCATCTCGCGGCGGCTGCCCTAAGCTCAAGTCGAAGAGTGATTTATGCTGTCCCTTACCTGCCAGGAGAGTTGCCATGATGCTGGATACGCTGCATTTCACGCCTTGGTCCGCGTTGGCAGGCGGTGCGTTGATCGGCTTGGCGGCGAGCGTGATGGTCGTGGCCAATGGACGGGTCGCCGGGATTAGCGGATTACTCGGCAGTCTGCTAGCGCCAGGTGATTCGGGGCGAGGCGAAAAAGCCTTATTCATACTCGGACTGCTGGCGGCCCCCCTGTTGTGGGCGCTGTTTCAGGTGTGGCCGACCATTGAATTCAAGACCGGTACCGTGGGGCTGATCATCGCCGGATTGTGTGTCGGGATCGGCACCCGTTATGGCTCTGGTTGCACCAGTGGCCACGGAGTGTGCGGTATTTCGCGGCTTTCACCACGCTCCATCGTCGCGACGTTGAGCTTCATGTTCGCAGGCTTTGCGACCGTGTTTGTCCTGCGCCATCTGTTGGGGGTTTGAACATGAAAAAACTCACGGCTTTCCTTGCCGGCCTGTTGTTCGGCATCGGCCTGCTGTTGGCTGGCATGGCCAACCCGGCCAAAGTGCTGGGGTTTCTCGATATAACCGGTGTGTGGGATCCCTCCCTGGCACTGGTGATGATCGGGGCGATTGCCGTGGCCTGGGTGCCGTTTCACTGGGCCATGAAACAATCCACGTCGTTGCTGGGGGCGCCGATGCAGTTGCCGGTCAGTCGTGAACTGGATCGACGCTTGATCGGTGGCAGCCTGCTGTTCGGGGTCGGTTGGGGCATTGCGGGCATCTGCCCCGGGCCGGCGCTGGTGCTGTTGCCGACGGGGCATTGGCAGGCGTGGGTGTTTGCGATCGCGATGCTGGCGGGGATGTTGATATTCAGCAGGTTGCAAGCGCGTCGTTAAGTCGCCTCGCCAAGTCAATGTCTAGAGATCGTAGCTTTCGGCCGCGCAGTCATTGCCGAAGGCTACGATTTTTTGCGTTTCAGGCTGCCAACTCTCCACTGGCAATCGCCGCCGAAGCCGCCAGCATCGCCCGCAACAACACCGCACACCCGGCTGCCAGATCATCCGGCGCGGCGTTTTCGATTTCGTTGTGGCTGATGCCGCCTTCGCACGGTACGAAGATCATCCCGGCCGGGCCAAGTTCGGCGAGGAAGATTGCGTCGTGCCCTGCTCCGCTGACGATGTCCATGTGCGACAGGCCCAAGCCTTGGGCCGCGCCGCGTACCGCTTCGACGCAACCTTTGTCGAAGTACAGCGGCGGGAAGTCCGCAGTGGGTGTCAGTTCGAAGGTCAGGCCGTGTTCCTCGCAGGTGGTTTCGATGACTTCGCGGACTTCGGCAATCATTGAGTCCAGCCGTGCCGGTTCCAGATGACGGAAGTCCAGGGTCATGCGCACTTCGCCGGGGATGACGTTGCGTGAGCCGGGATAGGCTTGCAGGCAGCCGACGGTGCCGCAGGCGTGGGGTTGATGACTGAGGGCAGCGCGGTTGACCGCACCGACGATCACCGAGGCGCCGACCAGGGCGTCCTTGCGCAGGTGCATCGGCGTCGGGCCGGCGTGGGCTTCGACGCCGCGCAGTTTCAAGTCGAACCATTTCTGTCCGAGAGCGCCCATCACCACACCGATGGTTTTGCGTTCGTCTTCGAGGATCGGGCCTTGCTCGATATGGGCCTCGAAATAGGCGCCAACGGCGTGACCACTGACCTTGCGCTCGCCAGCATAGCCAATGGCGTTCAAGGCTTCACCAACGGTGACGCCCTCGGCATCGACCTTGGCCAGGGTTTCTTCGAGGGTGAATTTTTCTGCGAATACACCGGAGCCCATCATGCAGGGGGCGAAGCGTGAACCTTCCTCGTTGGTCCAGACGACAACTTCCAGCGGCGCTTCGGTTTCCACGCCCAGGTCATTGAGGGTGCGCAGCACTTCGACGCCGGCCAGTACGCCGAAGCAGCCGTCGAACTTGCCGCCGGTGGGTTGGGTGTCGATGTGGCTGCCGGTCATCACCGGTGGCAGGTTGGGGTTGCGGCCGGGGCGGCGGGCGAAGATGTTGCCGACGGCATCGATGCTGACGGTGCAACCGGCCTCCTCACACCAGTTGACGAAAATGTCCCGGGCCTGGCGGTCGAGATCGGTCAGGGCCAGGCGACAGACGCCGCCCTTGACCGTGGCGCCGAGCTTGGCCAGGTCCATGAGCGACTGCCACAAGCGGTCGCGATTGATGTGCTGATGGTTGGACTGCAGAACGTCTACGGCAGCGTTCATGATGATCTCCTCAGGCAGTTGTTGTAGGTTTCTTCAGGCATTTCTTGGGTGTCTTGGCGGCCGTCTTCGTCGGAACGCCGCCCGGAGCCGGCTCGCTCCCACATTTGGAATGCATTACCCCAGTGGGAGCGAGCCTGCTCGCGATGAGGCCATCCCTCACACTGGAGATTTCGCAACAGACGGGCTGGGGCGCATCGAGCACAACCCGTAATAAATCAGCCCGCCCAGTGCCGAGCCGGTGAACCAGCCATAGCTGTAGAACCAACTGAACGCATCGCTGCCGAGCGACAGCAGCGTCAGCATCACCGGCACACCAAATGCGATAAACCCAAACCAGTTCCACGCCGGGTAAACGTCGTCACGGTAAAGACCCGCCAGGTCCAGTTGCTGTTTCTTGATCAGGAAATAGTCCACCACCATGATCCCGGCGATCGGGCCCAACAGGCTCGAATAGCCCAGCAACCAGTTGGAATACACCGTCTCCAGGCTTAAATCCGAGACGATCAAACCGAGCTTCTTCAACAGCTCATGGGCCATCAGCGCCAAGCCGACCAGGCCGGTGAGCATCACCGCTGTGGTGCGGTTGATGTACTTGGGGGCGACGTTCTGGAAGTCGTTGGTCGGCGAAACGATATTGGCCGCGGTGTTGGTAGACAGCGTGGCGATGATGATCAGCGCCATGGCCAGTGCAACCCAGACCGGACTCTGGATATGGCCAATCAGGGTGACCGGATCGGAGACGGTGACGCCCACCAGTTTTACCGAGGCGGCCGTCATCACTACGCCAAGGGAAGCGAACAGGAACATGGTCAGGGGCAAGCCGATAATCTGCCCGACGATCTGATCCTTCTGGCTTTTCGCATAGCGGCTGAAATCCGGAATGTTCAGGGACAAGGTGGCCCAGAACCCGACCATGGCGGTCAGCCCGGCGGCAAAGTAACTGACCACGCTCGCGCCTTCCGGACGTTTGGCCGGGATCGCCAGCAACTCGGTCATCGACACGTTCGGCATCGCCCATGCCAACAGGCCCACACCCACCAATATCAACAACGGCGCCGAGAGGGTTTCCAGCCATTTGATCGAGTCCGCACCGCGAATCACCACCCACAGGTTCAAGGCCCAGAACACCATGAACCCGATCACTTCACCGGTACCGCCGAGGGATTTCCAACCGTCGAACACCGAGCCCAGAAACAGGTGAATGGCCAGTCCGCCGAACATCGTCTGAATGCCGAACCAGCCACACGCCACCAGCGCCCGGATCAGGCACGGAATGTTGGAGCCGAGGATGCCGAAGGACGAACGCAACAACACCGGAAACGGAATGCCGTACTTGGTGCCGGGAAAGGCGTTCAGGGTCAACGGGATCAGTACGATGATGTTGGCGAACAGAATCGCCAGTAGCGCTTCGCCGACGCTCAGGCCGAAATAAGCGGTGAGCACGCCGCCGAGGGTGTAGGTCGGCACGCAGATCGCCATGCCGACCCACAAGGCGGTGATGTGCCATTTGTTCCAGGTTCGTTCGTGCACCTTGGTCGGTGCCATGTCGTGGTTGTAACGGGGGCTGTCGAGGACGTCACTGCCGGCTTCGAGCTCAAACAAGCCGTCGCGCTCGGTCACTTGCGATCTGATCTGTTGCATGGCCGCTCCACTGTTCTTTGAATTATTTTTTTGCTCATCAGGGGCTGGCGGCATCAATAAGCGTGCCGGGCACCCGTCTGCGCATCGGGCAGTTCCACAAAAACATTGCAACTCACTGATGTTTATCAGTTTTTATATATCGCTCCGATCAGTCCCCGGTTACTTGCCTGTTCACTCAGGCCGAATGCCAGGCAAGTTGTCCGAACCGTCAGGACTCAATCTGGTGCATGGGTCTTTTTTTTCAAAGTTGCGCATCAACCATAGACCATCCTCAAGCAGCTGATTTCACATAAGAAATCTCGTTCATTTTGAGAACCTGTCAAGTGCGTCAAAATGGTTCGAGGCCACACCATTTTGGTGATTTTCAGTTTTAATCGTTATTTATCAATGTGTTAAAACAGTAATAAGCTTATAAAAAATATTCTTGCTCATTCCATAAACTCAGACTAGTTTCTATTCCTGACAGCGCTGACAGGAATACACCTGTTTGCGCCGGCTTCATATAAAACATTTAGAACCGGCACAAGTCGGTCATTGCCTGCGAGGAACTCGGAATGTCTCTGTTGATCCGTGGCGCCACCGTTATTACCCATGATGAAAGTTATCGCGCCGACGTCTATTGCGCCGACGGCGTGATCAAAGCCATCGGTGAAAATCTTGATGTTCCCGCCGATGCCGAAGTGCTCGACGGCAGCGGCCAATACCTGATGCCCGGCGGTATCGATCCGCACACGCACATGCAACTGCCCTTCATGGGCACGGTGGCCAGTGAAGACTTCTTCAGCGGCACCGCGGCGGGACTTGCCGGTGGCACGACGTCGATCATCGACTTTGTGATTCCCAATCCGCAGCAATCCTTGATGGAAGCCTTTCATCAGTGGCGCGGCTGGGCTGAGAAGTCGGCGTCGGATTACGGTTTCCATGTCGCGATCACCTGGTGGAGCGAACAGGTGCGCGAGGAAATGGCCGAGCTGGTCAGCCAGCACGGGGTCAACAGCTTCAAGCACTTCATGGCCTACAAGAACGCGATCATGGCCGCCGACGACACCCTGGTAGCGAGTTTCGAGCGTTGCCTGGAATTGGGCGCGGTGCCGACCGTGCATGCGGAAAACGGTGAGCTGGTCTATCACCTGCAACGCAAGTTGATGGCCCAGGGCATGACCGGCCCGGAAGCGCATCCGCTGTCGCGGCCGTCGCAAGTTGAAGGTGAAGCGGCCAGTCGGGCGATCCGCATCGCCGAAACCCTGGGCACGCCGCTGTACCTGGTGCATGTCTCGACCAAGGAAGCCCTCGACGAAATCACCTACGCCCGCAGCAAGGGTCAACAAGTCTACGGCGAAGTCCTGGCCGGGCATTTGCTGCTGGACGACAGCGTCTACCAACACCCGGACTGGCAGACCGCCGCCGGTTACGTGATGAGCCCGCCCTTCCGTCCGCGCGGCCATCAGGAGGCGCTTTGGCACGGTCTGCAATCGGGCAACCTGCACACCACCGCCACCGACCACTGCTGTTTCTGCGCCGAACAAAAAGCCGCCGGCCGTGACGATTTCAGCAAGATTCCCAATGGCACGGCCGGTATCGAAGACCGCATGGCGGTGCTCTGGGATGAAGGGGTGAACACCGGGCGTTTGTCGATGCAGCACTTCGTGGCACTCACCTCCACCAACACCGCGAAAATCTTCAACCTCTACCCGCGCAAAGGGGCGATTCGTGTGGGTGCGGACGCGGATCTGGTGCTGTGGGATCCGGAAGGTACTCGGACGATTTCGGCGAAGACTCACCATCAGCAAGTGGACTTCAACATCTTCGAAGGCAAGACCGTGCGCGGTGTTCCGAGCCACACCGTCAGCCAGGGCCGGGTGGTATGGGCCGATGGTGATTTGCGCGCCGAGCGTGGTGCCGGGCGGTATGTCGAACGGCCGGCGTATCCGGCGGTGTTTGATTTGCTGAGCAAGCGGGCTGAGTTGAACAAGCCGACAGCTGTGAAACGCTGAAAGCGGCCTTCGGCCTATCGCGAGCAGGCTCGCGAAGAGGCCGGCAGCGACAACACAAAACCAATGCCCATCAGAGGCAGTACCTCAATAACCGTGAGGCCAACACCGTGATCAAGACTCTGAACCACCTCCCGCATCCGCACGAGAATGCGGCCGCCCTCGCCGGCCATTTCACCGATCTGGCGCCACCGCTCAACGACCGCCAGGCCCATCTGGAAGCCTCGCGCTGTCTGTATTGCTACGACGCACCCTGCGTGAATGCCTGTCCGAGCGAGATCGACATTCCGTCATTCATCCGCAATATCCATCAGGAAAACGTACAGGGCGCCGCGCAGAAAATTCTCTCGGCAAACATCCTCGGCGGCAGTTGCGCCCGGGTGTGCCCGACGGAAGTGCTTTGCCAGCAAGCCTGCGTGCGCAACAACGACCATGAATGCGCACCGGTGCTGATCGGCCTGTTGCAGCGTTACGCCGTCGATAATGCACACTTCAGCGAACACCCCTTCACGCGTGCGGCATCAACCGGCAAGCGCATCGCCGTGGTTGGCGCCGGTCCGGCCGGTTTGTCCTGCGCTCACCGCAGTGCCATGCACGGTCATGATGTGGTGATTTTCGAGGCGCGGGAAAAGGCTGGTGGTCTCAACGAATACGGGATCGCCAAGTACAAACTGGTGGACGACTACGCGCAAAAGGAGCTGGATTTTCTGCTGCAGATTGGCGGCATCGAAATCCGCCACGGGCAGAAACTTGGAGAGAACCTGACCTTAAGCGAACTGCATCAGCAATTCGATGCGGTGTTCCTCGGCCTCGGTCTGGCCGCCAGCAAACAGCTGGGGCTTACTCATGAAGATGCACCCGGCCTGCTCGCCGCCACCGACTACATCCGCGAACTGCGCCAGGCCGATGACCTGACTCAACTGCCACTGGCTGATCATTGCATCGTGCTGGGCGCCGGCAACACCGCCATCGACATGGCCGTGCAAATGGCTCGCCTCGGGGCACGAGACGTCAATCTGGTGTACCGCCGCGGTGTCGAGGAAATGGGCGCGACAGGTCACGAACAGGACATCGCCAAGGCCAATCAGGTGCGACTGATGACCTGGGCACAACCTGAAGAAGTGCTACTCGATGATCAAGGCAACGTGCGCGGCATGCGCTTCGCCCGCACCCACTTGGTAGACGGTCGCCTGCAAACCACCGGCGAAACCTTCGAACTGGCCGCTGACGCGATCTTCAAAGCCATCGGCCAGGCCTTCGACGCCAGCGCCCTCGCCGATCCGCTGGCACGCGAGCTCAAGCGTCAGGGTGAGCGGATTCAAGTGGACGAAAACCTGCGCACCAGCATCCCCGGCGTGTACGCCGGCGGTGACTGCACCAGTCTCGATCAAGACCTCACCGTGCAGGCCGTGCAGCACGGCAAACGGGCCGCCGAGGCGATCAACGCCCAACTCATGCTCAACGTGGAGGCTGCGTAAATGGCCGATCTCTCGATTGTCTTCGCCGGCATCAAAGCCCCCAATCCGTTCTGGCTGGCCTCCGCGCCACCGACCGACAAGGCCTACAACGTGGTTCGCGCCTTCGAGGCCGGCTGGGGTGGCGTGGTCTGGAAAACCCTGGGTGAAGACCCGGCGGCGGTCAACGTGTCGTCGCGTTACTCGGCGCACTTTGGTGCCAACCGCGAAGTGGTGGGCTTCAACAACATCGAGCTGATCACTGATCGCTCACTGGAGATCAACCTGCGGGAAATCACCCAGGTCAAAAAGGACTGGCCGGATCGCGCGCTGATCGTGTCGCTGATGGTGCCCTGCGTTGAAGAATCCTGGAAATTCATCCTGCCGCTGGTGGAAGCCACCGGCGCCGACGGCATCGAGCTAAACTTCGGTTGCCCGCACGGGATGCCGGAGCGCGGCATGGGCGCGGCGGTCGGCCAAGTGCCGGAGTATGTCGAGCAGGTCACCCGTTGGTGCAAGACGTACTGCTCGCTGCCGGTGATCGTCAAACTCACGCCAAATATCACCGACATTCGCGTCGCCGCCCGTGCGGCCCATCGCGGCGGTGCCGATGCCGTGTCGCTGATCAACACGATCAACTCGATCACCAGCGTCAACCTGGAGCGCATGGTCGCCAATCCCGCCGTGGGCAGCCAAAGCACCCACGGTGGTTATTGCGGTTCGGCGGTCAAGCCGATTGCCCTGAACATGGTTGCCGAAATCGCCCGCGATCCACAGACCCAAGGCCTGCCGATCTCCGGCATTGGCGGCATTAGCAGCTGGCGCGACGCGGCGGAATTCATTGCCCTGGGCAGCGGCTCGGTGCAGGTGTGCACGGCGGCGATGCTGCATGGCTTCCGGATTGTCGAGGAAATGAAGGACGGTTTATCGCGCTGGATGGACAGTCAGGGCTACGCCAGCGTGTCAGAGTTTTCCGGGCGGGCGGTGGGCAACACCACGGACTGGAAGTACCTGGACATCAACTATCAAGTGATTGCCAGGATTGACCAGGAGGCCTGCATTGGTTGCGGTCGTTGCCACATTGCTTGCGAAGACACTTCGCACCAGGCGGTTGCCAGCCTTAAGCAGGCGGACGGCACGCATAAATATGAAGTGATTGACGATGAGTGCGTGGGGTGCAATCTGTGTCAGATCACGTGCCCGGTGCAGGATTGTATTGAGATGGTGCCGATGGAGAACGGGAAGCCGTTTCTGGATTGGAATCATGATCCGCGCAATCCCTACCATGTCGCTGTTTGATCGTTGAAGATCAAGGGATCGCAGCCTCGTTTCACTCGACAGTTCCTACGAGGGATTGTGTAACCCTGTAGGAGCTGTCGAGTGAAACGAGGCTGCGATCTTTTGACTCAAGGCTCCAACCCAATCCCCCGCAAGATCACACTCGTCACCGTCTGCACCGCCCGCTCAAACTGCATGTCCGACAACGGCTGATGATCATTCAGAATATTCACCTGATGATCAAAGTCGGCGTAGTGCTGGGTCGACGCCCAGATCATGTACAGCAGGCTCGAAGGTTCCACCGGCAGGATGCGTTTGTCATCCACCCACTGGCGAATTTTCGCTTCTTTCATCTTGGCCCAGTCGTACAGACTGACGTCCAGTTTCTCACCCAGCGTCGGCGCCCCATGGATGATTTCGTTGGCCCAGACTTTGGAGCCATAAGGCCGGCTGCGGGAGTGGTTCATCTTGGCGCGGATGTAGCTGCTGAGCACCACGCGCGGATCGTCGAACATCTCGAAGCACAGCGCGTCCTGTTTCCACACTTCCAGCAAACCCAACAGCACGGCGCTGTACAGCTCACTCTTGGTGCTGAAGTAGTAATGCAGGTTGGAGCGCGGCAGTTGCACCTCGGCGGCGATGTCGGCCATGGCGGTGCCGCCGAAACCTTTTTCGGCGAAAACCTTTTCGGCCCCCAACAGAATTTTCTCGACGTTACTGCGACGAATCTCGATCTTGTGATTGCCCATGAGGGCTCCCTGACAACAGCGTTGCTCAAGACTAGCATCCGCTCTACCTCGCGGCGACAAGGGAAAACGAAACTTCGTACACCCAGCTTCTCGCAGGTAAACTGACCGCCTTTTCGAACCCGCCTCAGAGGTATTCCACGATGCTGCTCAAGAAAACCCTGACCACCGTCGCCCTGCTCGGCTCGCTGTTCGCCGCTTCATCAGTGTTTGCCCATGCCCATCTAAAAGGCCAGACCCCGGCCGCCGACAGCACGGTGAGCGCGCCGTCGGTGCTGCGCCTGGTGTTTTCCGAAGGCGTTGAAGCGACCTTTTCCAAAGTCACGATCAGCAAGGACGGTAGCAACGTGCCGGTGAAGAGCCTCGCCACCGAAGGCAGCGACAAGAAAACCCTGATCGTCACCCCGGCCGCACCGTTGGCAGCGGGTGCCTACAAAGTCGAATGGCACGCGGTGTCGGTCGATACCCACAAAAGCGAAGGCGCCTATAGCTTCAAGGTTGGCCAGTAACTCATGACGAGCGCGATGGTGCTGTGCCGCTTTCTGCATTTCACTGTCGTGCTGATGCTGTTCGGGGCGTGGGTCTTCAAGCCTCTGCTGGTCAATGGCGACGCAGGAAATCTGGATCGGCGACTGATGAAAACAAGCCGCTGGCTGGCGGCGGTGGCGTTGGTCACTGGCGTTAGCTGGTTGCTGCTGATCACCGCCAGCATGGCCGGTTCGTGGGACGCGGCATTCGATCCTCCGACCTTGCGACTGGTGTTGGGCAATACATTTTTCGGCCAGGTCTGGCGCTGGCACTTGCTGCTCAATGCGTTGTTGGTCGCGCTGCTGATGACGCCCTTGCGTTCAAACCGGCCCCTGCGAATCGGCCTCGCCAGCCTGCTGCTGGCCACCCTCGCCCCGGTCGGCCACGGCGCCATGCTCGACGGCCTCAATGGCCAATTGCTGATCCTCAATCAAATCATTCACCTAACCTGCGTCGGCGCCTGGCTCGGCGGCTTGATGTTGTTGGTGATGATCCTGCGGCAGCCGACAGCGCATTCCATCAAAGCGACCTTGCAACGCTTCAGCGGCGTGGGTTACGTATTGGTGGCGGGGTTGGTGATGACCGGGCTGATCAACGTTCGTGTACTGACCGGGCAATTCTGGCCGACGCCGTTGCTGTCCGGGTTTGCGCTGATTCTGTTGATCAAGGTTGTGCTGGTCGCCGCGATGCTGGGTCTGGCGTTGTTCAATCGGCTGCGGATCAACGACTGCGAGCAGCGCCTGACTGCTCTGAAAAGCAGCGTCATCTTCGAATGGTTGCTGGGGATGGGAGCGGTGGCTGCCGTTTCACTTCTGGGCACCATGCCCCCGATGATCGTGAGCTAAAACACAAAACCCTGTGGGAGCGAGCTTGCTCGCGATGACGGTCTGACATTCACTGCAGTGGTGTCTGTTCTACCGTCATCGCGAGCAAGCTCGCTCCCACAGGGGTTCTTCGACATACTCCTGCCCCGTCAAGTCATCGTACAACTTCTGATTGACATTCCCCGTAACACTTGCAAATAATCCGCCCCGACGTTGTACGACGACGTATGACAAAAAACAAAAACAACAAGAAACACGGGAGCGTCACTGTGAGCAAGCTCGTCCGCAATTCCTCCGTCTGCACCCCTCGCCCAGCCTTCGCACTCCGTCACACCCTGAGCCTGATCGGTTGCAGCAGCCTGGCCCTCGCCCTGCCCATGACCAGTCATGCCGAAGGTTTCGTCGATGACGCCAAAGCCACGCTGAACCTGCGCAACTTCTACATCAACCGCAACTTCACGAACCCGGCCTACCCGCAGGGCAAGGCTGAAGAGTGGACCCAAAGCTTCATCCTCGATGCCAAATCCGGATTCACCCAGGGCCCCGTCGGTTTCGGCATGGATGTGCTGGGCCTGTACTCGGAAAAACTCGACGGTGGCAAAGGCACGGGTGGCACCTCGTTGCTGCCGATTCATGACGACGGCCGCCCGGCCGATAATTTCGGGCGCCTGGGTGTGGCGCTGAAAGGTAAAGTCTCGAAAACCGAATTGAAGGTCGGCGAATGGATGCCGGTGTTGCCGATCCTGCGCTCCGACGACGGCCGGTCCCTGCCGCAAACCTTCCGCGGTGGACAGGTGACGTCCACCGAGATCAGTGGCCTGACGCTCTACGGCGGCCAGTTCCGCGCCAACAGCCCGCGCAACGATGCGAGCATGGAAGACATGTTCATGAACGGCAAATCGGCGGCCTTCACCTCGGACCGTTTCAACTTTGGCGGCGGTGAATATGCGTTCAACGAGAAGCGCACCCTGGTCGGCGTCTGGTACGCGCAACTCAGCGACATTTATCAGCAGCAGTATTTCAACCTGAGCCACAGCCAGCCCATCGGCGACTGGACCCTCGGTGCCAACCTTGGCTACTTCATCGGCAAGGAAGACGGCAGCGCCCTCGCCGGCGACCTCGACAACAAAACCGCGTTCGCCATGCTCTCGGCCAAATACGGCGGCAGCACCTTCTTTGTCGGCCTGCAAAAACTCACCGGCGACGATGTCTGGATGCGGGTCAACGGCACCAGCGGCGGCACCCTGGCCAACGACAGCTACAACTCCAGCTACGACAACGCCAAGGAAAGATCCTGGCAGCTGCGCCACGACTACAATTTTGTGGCGCTCGGCATTCCCGGCCTGACAATGATGAACCGCTACATCAGCGGCGATAACGTGCACACCGGCACCATCACCGACGGCAAGGAATGGGGCCGCGAGTCAGAACTGGCTTACACCGTCCAGAGCGGCGCGCTGAAGAATCTCAACGTCAAATGGCGTAATGCGTCGATCCGCAAGGACTTCAGCACCAATGAATTCGACGAAAACCGCATTATCATCAACTACCCGATTTCGTTGTTGTAAGCCGAGGGCGGGGGGATCAACACGAGCCCTGTGGGAGCGAGCTTGCTCGCGATGGCGGCGTTACATTCAACATCAATGTATTTGACATAAAGCCATCGCGAGCAAGCTCGCTCCCACAAAGTGCTTCGCAGTGTCAGCTGATGCAGGAATGACCCTCCGTCAATTTCAACCGATGACGCGTTGACAACGACCTGAAACCCTAACGATACTTCGACCTAGTCGTACGACAACCTACAACAAATTCAATAACAATGACTGCTTGTTCAGGGACTCCCATGACCATCACTACTCAAGCCCGCGCTCCTTTCAATCGTCTCCTCCTGACCGGTGCCGCCGGTGGCCTCGGCAAAGTCCTGCGCGAAAGCCTGCGGCCCTACGCCAATGTGATTCGCCTGTCGGACATCGCTGACATCGCCCCGGCCATCGATGACCGTGAAGAAGTCGTGCCCTGCGACCTGGCAGACAAGCAAGCAGTCCATCAGTTGGTTGAAGGCGTGGACGCGATCCTGCACTTCGGTGGCGTCTCGACGGAGCACTCGTTCGAAGAGATCCTCGGCGCCAACATCTGTGGCGTATTCCACATCTACGAAGCCGCTCGCCGCCATGGTGTGAAGCGCGTGATTTTTGCCAGTTCCAACCACGTGATCGGCTTCTATAAGCAGGATGAAGTCATCGACGCCCACTCCCCTCGCCGCCCGGACAGCTACTACGGCTTGTCCAAGTCCTACGGCGAAGACATGGCCAGTTTCTACTTCGATCGCTACGGCATCGAGACCGTCAGCGTGCGCATCGGCTCCTCGTTCGCGGAGCCGCTGAACCGCCGAATGATGAGCACCTGGTTGAGCTTCGGCGACCTGACTCAATTGCTCGAATGCGCGCTGTACGCCCCTAATGTCGGCCACACCGTGGTCTACGGCATGTCCGACAACAAGAACGTCTGGTGGGACAACCGTTTCGCCACCTGCCTGGGTTATGAACCTCAGGACAGCTCCGAAGTGTTCCGCGAAAAAGTCGAAGCCCAACCGATGCCGGCCGCTGATGACCCGGCTCGGGTCTACCAGGGTGGTGCGTTTGTCGCGTCCGGCCCGTTCGGCGACTGAACCCGCGTACATCACTTGGTCCCAACAACAAAAACCCGAGGGGATGAGCTGTCATGCAAGCCGAATTGATTGTCGATGCCCGCAACGCAGTCGGTGAATGCCCGGTCTGGGTCCCCGAGGAAAACGCCCTGTATTGGGTTGATATTCCTGTCGGCGGACTTCAGCGCTGGAGCGCCGAAACCGGCCATGTCCATGCCTGGACAGCACCGGAGATGCTCGCCTGCATTGCACGTCACCGCGACGGCGGCTGGGTTGCCGGGATGGAAAGCGGTTTTTTTCATCTGCACCCGCACAACGACGGCAGCCTCGACAGCAACCTCCTGGCCCCGGTCGAACACGCCCGCACAGACATGCGCCTGAACGACGGTCGCTGCGATCGTCAGGGGCGTTTCTGGGCCGGCAGCATGGTGCTGAACATGGGCGCCAACGCTGCCGACGGCACGCTTTATCGCTACAGCGCCGGTCAACGCGGGCCACTCGAGGCGCAACTCAGCGGGTTTATCGTGCCCAACGGTTTGGGTTTCAGCCCCGACGGGCGAACGATGTACCTGTCTGATTCTCATCCTCTGGTCCAGCAAATCTGGGCCTTTGATTACGACATCGACAGCGGCACGCCGTCCAACCGACGGCTGTTTGTCGATATGAATCAGTTCCTTGGTCGTCCCGATGGCGCAGCGGTCGATGCCGAAGGCTGCTACTGGATTTGCGCCAATGACGCCGGGCTGATTCACCGTTTCACTCCCGACGGCCGACTGGACCGTTCACTCGCCGTACCGGTGAAAAAACCGAGCATGTGCGCCTTCGGCGGCAGTCGCCTGGACACCCTGTTCGTGACCTCGATCCGCCCCGGCGACGACCATGACGAACAGTCACTGGCCGGCGGTGTGTTCGCCCTCAATCCCGGTGTCAAAGGCTTGCCGGAGCCGTTGTTCAAGGGATGAACCCCGTGTAGCAGCTGCCGAAGGCTGCGTTCGGCTGCGAAGCAGTCGTCAATCCGGTGGATGCGATTTTCCTGATACACCGCGCCGTATGGTTTTACGACTGCTTCGCAGCCGAACGCAGGCTTCGCCAGCTGCTACATGGCTCAGCGGTGTTCTCACATCAGAGCTCAATTGAATGACGCCAATATTGCTGAACCTCGAAGACGAATTCACCCACCTCACCCTCGCCCCGCAACTCGGTGGCAGCATCGTCAACTGGAGCGTGCGCGACACGGGGCTGCCGCTGTTGCGCCACAGTGACGCACACGCGCTGAACACCGGTCTGCCCGGCAAGCTCGGCTGCTTTCCCTTGGCACCGTGGTCAAACCGAATTTCCGAAGGCGGCTTTGAATGCCCCGAGGGCTGGCTTGCCCTGACACCCAACAGCCTCACCGATCCCTTGCCGATTCACGGCAGCGCCTGGCAACAGCCGTGGCAGGTGGTTTCGCAGACGCACGATGAAGTCGTCCTGCAACTCGACAGCACCACGCCGTTCGCTTACCGCGCTCGGCAACGATTCCATCTGAGCGACGGCAAGCTGAGCATTGAATTAAAGGTCACCCATCTGGCCCAACGCCCTGCCTGGCACGGGCTCGGCTTGCATCCCTACTTTCCACGTACCACGGACACCCAGTTGCAGGCGCCAGCCCGGCACGTCTGGTTGTGTGACGGGACAAAACTGCCGACACAGCTCAGCGCGTTGCCGGCCGAATGGGATTTCCAGTCACTCAAGACGTTGCCCGACACATTGGTCGACAACGGCTTCTGCGAATGGGACGGCCACTGCCTGATCCGCCAGCCAGCGTTGGGCTATGAGCTGGAATGCCGGGCCACTGGCAGCGATTACTACCTGCTCTACTGCCCGGTGGGCCTGGATTTTTTCTGTATCGAACCGGTGAGCCACCCGGTCAACGCGCATCACCTGCCCGGTCGACCGGGGTTGCGACTGCTTGAGCAAGGCGAGTCAGCCGAGCTCGGTTTCAGCCTGCACTATCGCTACCCCAGCAACTGACTCAGCACCGCGCGCAACTTGCCGGGTTTCACCGGTTTGTTCAGCAGCGGTGCGTCGAGTCGCTGCAATGAGCGCCGACACTGGTCCGTGCGGTCGGCAGTGATGATGACCGCCGGAATTACCTGGTGGTAATGCTCACGCAAATGCCTGACCACATCACAGCCCACCACCCCGTGATCGAGGTGGTAGTCCGCCAGAATCAGTTCCGGCGGTCGCCCCTGCAAGGCGGCCAATGCGGAGAATTCATCAGTGGCCGTGACCACTTCGCAGCCCCACTGCCCGAGCAGCGCGCTCATGCTTTCGAGAATGCTCACTTCGTTGTCCAGCACCAGCAAACGCCGGCCCGGCAACGGGTTCCCCGTTCCTGGCTGTGGCGCCGCCAGACTGATCGGCAGCGGAACCTCATGGGAAATCGGCACGTCGATGCTGAACATCGAACCGCGCCCCGGCAACGAATGAACCCCGACTTTATAGCCGAGGATCTTGGCGATGCGCTCAACGATGGCCAGCCCCAAGCCCACACCCTTGCGGTCGGAGGCGCGGCCGACGTCCAGTTGATTGAACTCGAGGAAGATCGAATCCAGTCGGTCCGCCGCGATCCCGCGCCCGGTGTCCCAGACTTCCAGGCGCAGCATTTCACCCCGGCGTCTGGCCCCCAGCAGGATGCTGCCCTCGTCGGTGTAGCGGCAGGCGTTGCTGAGGAAGTTGCGCAAGATCCGCGTCATCAGGCGCAAGTCAGTGCTGATGGCGTAATCGCCCATGTGCACCCGCAGGTTCAACCCTTCGGCTTGGGCCACTGACTGGAATTCCGACACCAACGGCGCGAGCAATTCATCGAGACGGTACAGCGCAATGTCCGGTTTCACCGCCGCCTGATCAAGCCGGGAAATGTCCAGCAAGTCGGTGAGCAAATCCTCCGCCCCTTCCAGCGCTTGATGCGTACGCTCCACCAACACCTGTTCGACGTCGGGCAGTTTGCGCTCGCGCAGGGTCGAGATCAGCAAACGCGCGGCGTTGAGCGGTTGCAGCAGGTCATGGCTGGCGGCGGCGAGGTATTTGTCCTTGCTGCGATTGGCGGCCTCGGCGGCGTCCCGGGCGTCCCGCAAGGCTTGGGCGATCTGTTTACGCTGGGTGATCTGCTGTTGCAGGTTGCGGTTGGCTTCCAGCAACTCGTCGGTGCGCGCGGTGACGCGCTGCTCCAGTTCGTCGTTGAGTTGCTGCAGGCGCTGCTGGGCGAGTTTGCGTTCGGTGATGTCGGCGACAAAACCTTCCACCAGCCCTTCCTGATCGGGCTTGAGCAACAGGTTCATCAGCACATCGAGGCTGCTGCCGTCCTTGCGTCGCAACTGGGTTTCATAGCCGTGCAGGCTGCCCTGGTGCCTGAGGATTTCGCCGATATTCTCCAGCTCCTGTGCACCACCGATAAACAGGTTGCTCGCCAGATCCGCCAAGGAAAACAGCACCTCCTGGGGATTGTCGTAACCGAGCATCCGCGCCAGTGCCGGGTTGGCGGCACGCATGCCTTCCAGGAGGCTGGCCTGGAAGATCCCGTGGACCGCATTTTCGAACAGCCATTTGTAGCGATTGCGCTCGGCTTCCAGCTCGTCGAGGCGCGCAGCCAGTTCCGGGTAATGACTCTTGCGCGCCGAGTGGCTGCCTAATCCCAGTAACCCCGCCAGCGCCCGTTGCTGTTCGTCAGAGGGCTTCGCCATAGACGACCTCGACATCACGCTGACTGGACTCGCGCGGGTTGGTCAGGATGCACGGGTCGTGCATGGCGTGTTGCGACAGGAACGGAATGTCAGCCATGCTGACCCCGTGCAGTCCGAGGGTTTCGTGGAAGCCGATGGCGTGTTTCAACGCAATCAGATGTTCCACCAGACGCCCGCAAATCTGCCGGTGATTAAGGCCCCGGCAATCGATGCCAAAGGTCTCGGCGATCACCTTGAAGCGCTCAGGTGCGGAGCTGTAGTTGAACGCCACCACGTGCTCCACCAGCACCGCGTTGCACAGCCCATGAGGCAAGTCGAGAAAGCCACCGAGGCTGTGGGACATGGCGTGCACCGCGCCAAGGATCGCGTTGGAGAACGCCAGCCCGGCCTGCATGCTGCCGAGCATGATTTTCTCGCGCAGGGCAATGTCGTTCGGGTTGGCGATCATCTGCACCAGGTTGCCGTTGATCAGGCGCATCGCTTCGAGTGCGTGGGGATCGGTCAACGGCCCGTGCCCGGTGGAAACAAACGCTTCGATGGCATGCACCAACGCATCGATGCCGGTACAGGCCGACAGGAACGGGTCCATGCTCAACGTGGTTTCCGGGTCGATCAGCGACACGTCCGGCACCACCGCTTTACTGACGATGGAGAACTTCATGCGTTCTTGCTGGTTGGAGATGATCACGAATTGCGAGACATCGGCCGAGGTGCCGGCGGTGGTCGGAATCAGGATCAGCGGCGGGCTCGGGACGCGGATGGTGTCCACACCTTCGAATTCGAGGATGCTGCGCCCATGGGCGACAACAATGCCGATGCCTTTGCCGCAATCCATCGGGCTGCCGCCACCGACGGCCACGATCACATCGCAATGATTTTCCCGGTACAGATCGGCGCCGAGCATCACTTCTTCGACCCGCGGGTTGGGCGAGACTGCGCTGTACAGGAAATACTCAATGCCCTGGGCTTGAAGGCTGGCCTCGACATCGGCGACCCAGCCGGCAGCAATCACACCGGGATCGCTGACCAGCAGCACCTTACGGGCACCAAAGGTTTTGGCGCAATTGCCGACGTTGTGCCGGCAGCCCGCGCCAAAGATGATTTCAGGTGAAACGAATTTACGCAGCTGGCTGAGACTCTGGCTCATTGGAAAGCCTGTTTTTATTGTTTTGGAAGGTAACGTCCACACTAAAGCATCCGGCTGTGAATGCAATCAGACCAATGGGTAGCAGGCTGGTGTCCTCAAATCCTGTATCCACCGCAGATCCCCTGTGGGAGCGGGCTTGCTCGCGAAAGCGGTGGATCAGTCGACATCAATGTTGAATGTAATGCCGCCTTCGCGAGCAAGCCCGCTCCCACAGGGGATTTGTTCCGTTTGATTCATCCGCGGTAGATCAATCGCGAAGCCTTCTCGTTCCGCAGCGTCAGGTGTTCCATGCCCAGCCCCGGTGCGTCGGCTTCCTCGCGAGCCTTGAGAATCACACCGTGATGCGGTGACTTGCTGCACACCGGGTCAGCGTTGGCAGCGTCGCCGGTCAGCATGAATGCCTGGCAGCGGCAGCCGCCCAGATCGTTGTGCTTTTCATCGCAGGAGCGGCACGGTTCCTTCATCCAGTCATCGCCACGAAAGCGATTGAAACCGAAAGAATCAGTCCAGATGTGCTCGATACTGTGCTCGCGCACATTGGGAAACTGCACCGGCAACTGTCGGGCGCTGTGGCAAGGCAACGCTGTGCCGTCCGGGGTGATGTCGAGAAACAGATTGGCCCAGCCGTTCATGCAGGTCTTGGGGCGTTCTTCGTAGTAATCCGGGGTGACGAAGATCAGCTTGCACGGGTGGCCCTGCGCTTCAAGACGCTCGCGGTATTCGTTGGTGATGCGCTCGGCACGCTGCAATTGTTCGCGCGTGGGTAACAGGCCAACCCGGTTGAGCTCGGCCCAGCCGTAGAACTGGCACGTCGCCAATTCGACGAAATCCGCTTCCAGTTCCAGGCACAAGTCGATGATCTGCGCGATCTGGTCGATGTTGTGCCGATGGGTGACGAAGTTCAGCACCATCGGGTAGCCCTGGGCCTTTACCGCGCGGGCCATGGCGAGTTTCTGGGCGAAGGCCTTGCGCGAACCGGCGAGCATGTTGTTCACCGCTTCATCGGCAGCCTGGAAGCTGATCTGAATATGGTCCAGCCCCGCGACCTTGAAATCGCGTACTTTCCGCTCGGTCAGGCCGATGCCCGAGGTGATCAGGTTGGTGTAGTAACCCATGTCCCGGGCGGCTTTGATCAGTTCGGCCAGGTCTTGACGAACCAACGGTTCACCGCCGGAAAAACCCAGCTGCGCGGCGCCCATCTCCCGGGCTTCGCGGAACACCCGGATCCATTCTTCGGTGCTCAACTCTTCGCCTGATTGGGCAAAGTCCAGCGGGTTGGAGCAATACGGGCATTGCAGCGGGCAACGGTAGGTCAGCTCCGCCAACAGCCACAGCGGTGGCCCCGGACGCGAGTCATTCGATCCAGAATTGAGCATGGGCCACCTCCAGAAATGCCAGCACATCTTCGTCGATCCCCGGTACGCCGGGGAAATTCGCAGACAGTAAATCAATGATCGCCGCGACGCTGCGCTGGCCGTCCATCAGATCGAGGATCTGCCCGGCACTGGCATTGAGTTTGATCATGCCTTCGGGATACAGCAGCACGTGACAGTCTTGCCGAGGTTCCCATTGCAGGCGAAAACCCTGACGCAGCGACGGTGATTGCTCGCGGTTGATCAGGCTCACAGGGCAATCCCCCGGTGCCAGACGTTCGAGTGGGTGACGGTGTGATACGGCGGGCGCTCCAGCTCGTAGGCCATGCTCATGGCATCGAGCATGCTCCACAGCACGTCGAGCTTGAATTGCAGGATTTCCAGCATGCGTTGCTGGCCTTCGACCGTGACGTAGTGCGCCAGGGTGATGCGCAAGCCATGCTCGACATCCCGTCGCGCCTGACTCAGGCGAGTACGGAAATAGTCGTAACCGCCGACGTCGATCCACGGGTAATGGGCCGGCCAGGCATCGAGCCGGGATTGGTGGATCTGTGGCGCAAACAGCTCGGTCAGCGAACTGCTGGCGGCTTCCTGCCAACAGGCGCGACGGGCGAAATTGACGTAGGCGTCCACGGCGAAACGGACACCGGGCAGCACCAATTCCTGTGAAAGGATTTGCTCGCGATCCAGTCCCACCGCTTCGCCCAGACGCAGCCAGGCTTCGATCCCGCCTTCGCTGCCGGGTGCACCGTCGTGATCGAGAATTCGTTGCAACCATTCCCGGCGCACGTCGCGGTCCGGGCAGTTGGCGAGAATCGCCGCGTCTTTCAGGGGGATGTTCACCTGGTAATAGAAGCGATTGGCGACCCAGCCTTGAATCTGCTCGCGGGTTGATCGGCCGGCGTACATGGCTTGGTGGAATGGATGGTGGATGTGGTAATAGGCGCCTTTGGCGCGCAGGGCCGCTTCGAATTCGGTGGGGGTCATTGCTTTGTCAGTCATTGCGGTTCTCCGGGGAACAACCGTTGGATTCTGCGGTGTCTGGACTGGCCCCATCGCGAGCAGGCTCGCTCCCACATTGGGATTGTGGTGTACACAAAATCTGTGTTCACACCGATCAACTGTGGGAGCGAGCCTGCTCGCGATGAGGCCATCCGCTACAGCTCGATACTCATGCCGTCAAACGCCACTTCGATCCCGCGCCGCTCCAGCAGCGCCCGCTCGGCCGAGTCTTCATCGAGGATCGGGTTGGTGTTGTTAATGTGGATCAGCACCTTGCGCTGGCGGGTGAAGCCTTCAAGGATCTCGAGCATGCCGCCAGGGCCGCTTTGCGACAGGTGACCCATTTCACTGCCCAGGTTTTGGCCGACTTCGCAGACTCGCATCTCGTCGTCGCGCCACAAGGTGCCGTCCAGCAACAGGCAATCGGCGCGTTGCATCCAGCTCAAAACCTCGTCGTCGACCTGTCCCAGGCCAGGCGCGTAAAACAGCGAAGCACCGCTGCGCCGGTCTTCGATGAACAAACCGATGGTGTCGCCCGGCTGCGGATTGCCGCGATTGGGCGAATACGGTGGTGCGTTGCTGACCAAGGGGATCGCGCGAAATCGCAGATGTGCGCAAGCGGAGATGCTGAACGGCTCGCGATCGAGCCCGACCGGTTGCCACTGCAACCCACCGTTCCAGTGCTTGAGCATGGTGAACAACGGGAAGCCGCTGCTCAGGTCTTCATGGACCCGTTCGGTGCACCAGACCGAATGCGGGCAACCCTCGCGCAGACTCAGCAGGCCGGTGCAGTGGTCGATCTGGCTGTCCAGCAGGACGACGCCAGCGATCGCGGTATCACGCACCCGGCGCGCCGGTTGCAGCGGCGCGAAACTCTCGAGTTGCGCGCGAATGTCCGGTGAAGCATTGCACAGCACCCAATCCACACCGTTGTCGCTCAGGGCAATCGAGGACTGGGTGCGCCGTTGGGCCCGCAGGCTGCCATTGCGCATCGCGGCGCACTGGCGGCAGTTGCAATTCCATTGCGGAAAACCACCGCCAGCGGCGGATCCGAGAACGCGAATGTGCATGGGCAATGCTCCAGAAGGCAGGCCCGGCCAACGCAACAGCTGGCCGGGTGAACAATCAGCGGTTGGCGAAATACATCGTCACTTCGAAGCCAATGCGCAGATCGGTAAACGCGGGTTTAGTCCACATGGGTCAATCCTCTTCTTATGCCGGACGATTCCGGTAAAGCCATTAATGCACGGGGGGCCAGGCACCCGAATGCTACTTTCGAACGAGGTGGCGGCGTGCATTGGTAGGGGGTGTTGCGGGGTTTTTTAGTACACACAAAACCAATGTGGGAGCGAGCCTGCTCGCGAAGGCGGCCTGACAGTCAACATCAATGTTGAATGTGCTGGCCTCTTCGCGAGCAGGCTCGCTCCCACAGGGGGTGTGTGGTGCTTGCTAGATTAGAAGAACCCCATCGGATTGATGTCGTAGCTCACCAGCAGGTTTTTGGTCTGCTGATAATGGTCGAGCATCATCTTGTGGTTTTCACGGCCGACACCGGATTTCTTGTAGCCCCCGAACGCGGCGTGGGCCGGGTACAGGTGGTAGCAGTTGGTCCAGACACGCCCGGCCTTGATCGCCCGGCCCATGCGGTAGGCACGGTTGATGTCGCGGGTCCATAGACCGGCGCCGAGGCCGAACTCGCTGTCGTTGGCAATCGCCAGGGCTTCGGCTTCGTCCTTGAAGGTGGTGATACCCACCACCGGGCCGAAGATTTCTTCCTGGAACACGCGCATTTTGTTGTGTCCCTTGAGCAGGGTCGGCTGGATGTAATAACCCGTCGACAAATCGCCCTCAAGACGCTCGGCCGCGCCGCCGGTGAGCAGCTCGGCGCCCTCCTCCTGAGCAATTTTCAGGTACGAGAGAATCTTGTCGTATTGCTGCTCGGACGCCTGGGCGCCGACCATGGTTTCAGTGTCCAGCGGGTTGCCGCGCTTGATCTTGACGATCTTCTGCATCACCACTTTCATGAAGTCGTCGTAGATCGACTCCTGCACCAGCGCTCGCGATGGACAGGTGCAGACTTCGCCCTGGTTGAAGAACGCCAGCACCAAACCTTCGGCGGCCTTTTCGATGAACTGTGGCTCGGCTTGCATGATGTCTTCGAAGAAGATGTTCGGCGACTTGCCGCCCAGTTCGACCGTGCTCGGAATGATGTTCTCGGCCGCGCATTTCATGATGTGCGCGCCAATCGGGGTGGAACCGGTGAAGGCGATCTTGGCGATGCGCTTGCTGGTGGCCAGCGCCTCACCCGCTTCGCGACCGAAGCCCTGGACGATGTTCAGCACACCGGCCGGCAGCAAATCGGCGATCAGCTCGGCGAAGACCATGATCGACAGCGGCGTCTGCTCGGCGGGTTTAAGTACCACGCAGTTACCGGCGGCCAGGGCCGGGGCGAGTTTCCAGGCGGCCATCAGCAGCGGGAAGTTCCACGGAATGATCTGCCCGACCACGCCCAATGGCTCGTGGAAGTGATAGGCGGTGGTCAGCTCGTTGATCTCGGCGGCACCGCCCTCTTGAGCGCGGATGCAACCGGCGAAGTAACGGAAATGGTCGGCGGCCAGTGGCACGTCGGCATTCAGGGTTTCGCGCACGGCTTTGCCGTTGTCCCAGGTTTCGGTGACGGCGAGGATTTCCAGGTTCTGTTCGATACGGTCGGCAATTTTCAGCAGCACCAGCGAGCGGTCCTGCGCCGAGGTTTTGCCCCAGGCGTCAGCCGCGGCATGCGCTGCGTCGAGAGCTTTTTCGATGTCGGCGGCGCTGGAGCGCGGGAATTCGGCGATCACTTCACCGGTGACCGGCGAAGAATTGGTGAAGTACTCACCATTGACCGGCGGGACGAACTCGCCGCCGATGAAATTGCCGTAGCGCGGTTTAAACGTAACGACGGCGCCAGGTGTACCAGGTTGTGCGTAGATCATGGTGGGCCTCTGTCTGGGTCGATGCCTGTCGGGCAAACAGGCGATGAACCGATAGTAGAGAGCCCCACGCGTCAGACGAATGCGCCGTTGGCAGGAGGACTCTCGTTATTTGGTAGTAGATTCGCGCCAATCCCACTGTGGGAGCGAGCCTGCTCGCGATGGGGCCATTACATTCAACATAGATGTTGGCTGATGGACCGCTATCGCGAGCAGGCTCACTCCCACAGGGGTTATGCGGTGGATTTGAAGTTAGTGCTTGGCGACCAGGTCTTTCGGCAACTTGAAGGTCCAGAGCATGCCGCCCTGGTTGAAGTCCTTGATGCGCTTGGCCACTTCGCCGCCCCACAGCGGTACGGCGCCACCCCAACCGGAAAGGACCGAGACGTACTGTTCGCCGTCCATTTCCCAGGTCACAGGCGAGCCGAGTACGCCGGAGCCGGTCTGGAATTCCCAGACTTTCTCGCCGGTCTTGGCATTGAACGCCTGCAGGAAACCTTCCGGCGTACCGGTGAATACCAGGTTGCCCTTGGTGGTCAGCACCCCGCCCCACAGCGGCGCGTAGTTCTTGTGGCGCCACACTTCCTTGCCGGTTTTCGGGTCAATGGCGCGCAACACGCCGATGTAGTCTTCATTCAATGGCTTGATGGTGAAACCGGCACCCAGGAACGCCGCGCCTTTCTTGTAGGCGATGCCTTCGTTCCAGATGTCCATGCCCCATTCGTTGGACGGCACGTAGAACAGCCCGGTGTCCTTGTTGTAGGCCATCGGCATCCAGTTTTTCGCGCCGAGGAACGCTGGGGCTACGAATACCGAACTGCCTTTGGCTTCGGTGCCGGGCGCGCCTGGACGGCTGGCTTCGTTGTAGATCGGCCGACCGTCTTTATCCAGGCCGGTCGCCCAGGTGATCTTGTCCACGAACGGGAAGCCGCGAATGAATTTGCCGTTGGTGCGATCCAGCACGTAGAAGAAGCCGTTACGGTCAGCGGTCGCCGCGGCTTTGATCTCTTTGCCGCCTTCGGTGTAGTTGAACGAGACCAGCTCGTTTACGCCGTCATAGTCCCAGCCGTCGTGAGGCGTGCTCTGGAAGTGCCACTTGATGGTGCCGTCGTCCGGGTTGAGCGCCAGACGCGACGACGAGTAGAGGTTGTCGCCAGGACGCAGGTGCGAGTTCCACGGCGCCGGGTTGCCGGTGCCGAACAGCAGCAGATTGGTTTCCGGGTCGTAGTAACCGCCGAGCCAAGGGGCAGCGCCACCGGTTTTCCACAGATCGCCGGGCCAGGTCTTGCCGGCTTCACCGCCGGAGATGCCGTTCTCTACCGCTTTGCCGTCCTTGTAGACGTAGCCCATGTGGCCTTCAACGGTGGGACGGGTCCACAGCAGGTCGCCGTTTTTTGGGTCGTAGGCTTCGATTTTGCCAACCACCCCGAACTCGCCACCGGCGACACCGGTGATCAGTTTGCCGTTGATCACCAACGGCGCGGCGCTGATGGAATAGCCTTCCTTGTGGTCGGCGACTTTCTTGCTCCAGACGACTTTGCCGGTGTCCTTGTTCAAGGCCACAAGCTTGGCGTCGAGGGTGCCGAAGATCACCAAATCGCCGTACAGCGCGACACCACGGTTGATCACGTCGCAGCAAGGGCGGATGTCATCGGGCAGGCGCGCATCGTATTGCCAGAGCTTCTTGCCGGTGCGCGCGTCCACCGCAAACACCCGCGAGTAGGAGCCGGTCATGTACATCACGCCGTCCTTGATCATCGGCTGTGCTTGCTGACCGCGTTGTTTTTCACCGCCGAAGGAGAACGCCCAGACCGGACGCAAGTCCTTCACGTTGTTGACGTTGAGCGTATCCAGTGGGCTGTAGCGCTGACCCTGGACGCCCAGACCGTTGGTGACGATCTGCTCCGGGTTCTTGGGGTCCTGGAGAATGTCTTGATCGGTGACGCCGGCCAGTGCAGTGCCAGACAACAGCATGGCACTGAGCAGCACGCTCAAGACGAAGGGTTGGCGACGTGCGGGTTGGGTCATGACGGCTACCTCTGCAGTTTTTTGTTATACCCGGGAAATTTTCCCGGTCTGGTGCAGATTCTTGGGCGCCGCCGCCCTTGGGACAATTGCCCGCAGTGCTGAGATTGCTAGTTCCTTAGTACCGGGTCGGATGAGATGAACACCTATAGATCGACACTAGTCCCCTGTGGGAGCGAGCCTGCTCGCGACGAGGCCCTCACATTCAGCATTGATGTCGGCTGATACACCGCCATCGCGAGCAGGCTCGCTCCCACAGGGGTTTTGTGTTGATCATTTGTGCGCGGCGGAATCGACACGGGTCATCTGCCCGCGCTCGTAACGCGGATACAAATGGCTGACGCTACGGATCAGCTCGTAACGACTCAGGCTGATCCCGGCAAACCGTTCGGGAATGGGGCTGCGGATCATCTCGGCCATGTCGCTACCATTGGCGGCGCCATCGCGCATGAGCTGGTCGAGCCAGGTCAGGTAGTCGCGCATTTGCACGAAGGGCTGTTGATCGCTGGCCACCGGGCCGTGGCCGGGAACGATCAGCGTCCACGGCAAGCCTTGAAGGGTGGCGATGTCCGCCAGCCACACCACCAGCCCCGGACTGTTGGGCGTGGTCAGCGCCCGTTGGTAAAACACCAGGTCCCCGGCAAACAGCACGCCGGTTTTCTGGTCGAGAATAGCCAGATCCGCGCCCGTGTGCCCACCCAGGCCCAGCAGACGCAGATTGTGATTCCCAAAACTTCGCACACCGGGGGTCAGCGTCCGGGTCGGCAACACCACCTCGGTGCCGCGCATCCAGTCGCCCACCAGGCGATACATGTTCTCGGCCATGGCATCGCCCTGCTGGTGCAGCAGCTCAGTAGTGCCGGCCAGCGCACCAATCGGCACGTCACTGAAGGCCTGGTTGCCGAGCACATGATCAGGATGATGATGGGTCAGCAGCACCTCGATCACCGGTTTGTCGGTGGTCGCAGCAATCGCCTTGCGCATCGCTTCGCCGTAGCGTTTCGACGGCCCGGTGTCGATCACCACCACACCCTGCTCAGTAACGATGAACGCGGTGTTGACGATGTTGCCGCCATTGGCCTTGGCGAAATTGTCGGTGCTGCCTTCCAGCAGCCAGGTGTCTTCGGCGATCTGTCGGGGCTTGAGAGTGTATTCAAGATCGGCCAAGGCCGGCAGGCTCAAACCGATGAACAACAGCAGCATCCAGCGCATCGCGCGCTCCTTTGGGTCAGGGTATGGCCGCATCGAATTGGTTGCCGCTGTTGTCGCGCAGCATCAGGCGCGTCTGGCCCGCCCCTTCGATGTCGAAGGCCAGGTTGGGGTTTTCGCTGACAGCAGGAAACAGCTCAAGACGGGCCAGCAGTTGATCGTTCTGATCCCGCAGTTCGGCATGGTTGATGAAGAACTCCGGGATGCCGCTGACCATGCCGTTGTCCATCGGGTGCGCCACCTGCAAGCGCACACGGCTGAATTCACCACGGGGATAACGACCGCCCAGCACTTCGCCGATGTGGTCCTCCCAACCTGGCTGGGTACGCACCACACTCGGCGCCGTGCAGCCGCCGCCGGCCGCGTCGATCAGCGTCGAGCCGACATGCCACAACCCGTCACGGGTCAGCACCGCCGCGCGCAACGGCGTGGCCTGTTCGATACGGATGCGGATCGACAGCCAGGGCAGCACCCGGTCCAGCGGCTGGAAATCGACAATTTTCGGCAAAGGGTTGAGTTCTGCCCAGGCGAGGATTTTCACCACTTCGCCTTTGAACGCGCGCGCGTCGATTTCCAGTGGCACTTGCCGGGCGTCTTCGGCGAACGGAGGCGCCAGCAGCTTGACCCGCTCGTCGAACACGAACGGCGCATCGCCGAGCATTTGCTTGTGATAGAAGGCCCACATCACCGAGGGCACCGGGTCTTTGCCCGGGTCGATGTCCACGGCGTGCGCGGCGAGGGGTAACCAACAGGCCAACAGACAACCCACTCGCCAGTTCACTATTGATACATCTCGGGCACGTCATAGCGCAGACCGTAATGGCCATAAATGGTCTTGACCGAGCCCTCGCGGATCAAGGCTTCCAGTGCCTCTTCCACGGCATAGGCCAGTTGACGGTTGCTTTCATGCACCGCCATGCCGATCTCCCAAAGCTGCTTGCCCATGTTCGGGTAGGCGTTTTCCGCCAGCGCTACTTGCGGGTCCGCCGCTTCATGCACTTGCCAGTCGATCTCGCCGCGCATGGCCATGACCGCGTCGACTTCACCGGCCTTCATGGCCGCGAAAGCCTGGGGCACGCCGGGATAGTGGTGGGTTTTGCCGGCAAGCATGCCGTTGAACACCGAGGTCAGGTAGAACGACGGTACGCTGTCGACTTCGACGCCGATCGGGTGGTGCTCGAACACGGCGACGCTACCGACTTTGTCCAGCCGGCGGCGGTCATAGGCAACCTGCCATTGTTCGTTCTGGTACGGCCCGAACATCACCACATGGCCGTTTTCCAGTTCGCCCAGTTCATTGCGTTTCTGCGCGTAGTCGCGGTCGTACGGCACGCGCATCATCAGGTCGGCCAATTGCAGGTCGTGCAACTGACTGGCACGCCAGATGTAATCGCGCAGGTCGTCATCGAGCTTCTCGCCGGCCGGCGCCCAAATCAAAGTGAGCCGCACGCCGAGGGCCTTGGCCAATGCCTCGGCGAGTTCGACATCCACGCCACGAACCTGGCCGGCGTCTTCAAAACTGTAGGGGGCGAAGTCCTTGTAGACCGCCACTTTCAGCTCCCGGGCGGCGATCATTTCGTCATAGGTACGGACCTGCGCCTGCACTGCCTGGCAGCACAGCAACACAGCGCTGATCAACACAGCGAGCAGGCGCATGGGTTACTCCTCGACGTGAACGCTGTCCAGATAAGTACGCACCGCCCACAAGGCTTCCTGGCTCAGGTAGTCGGCCATCTTCGGCATGTACACCCGGCCGTCACGCACAGCGCCGTGGCGCACCCGTTCGACGAACCATTCATCACCGGCATCAGCGACATCGAGCAAGCGCAAATCGGGGGCGATGCCACCGGATTTGGCTTCCAGGCCATGACAGGCCGCACAGTTCTGGTTGTACGCCGAGGAGCCTATTTCCAGGGCCTTATCGTGTTCCGGGGAGGTGCGGTAAGGGTTCACCGATGCCCAACCATCGGCATCGACCGATACGCCGGCGTCCTTGATTGGGGTCAGGCCCGGAGTTTCCACCGCTTGCGGCACCACGTTGCCGTGAGCCCAGACGGAACCTGCGCTGATAAAGCCGGCCAGCAGACCGGCAACGAGTAAGGCGTTGCGTTTTGTTGTCATTGTTATGCCCTCTTGGTTGCACGCAAAACCTCTTCGAAGAGGCTATGGCCCCCATCTTAGGAAGGGCTTCGCGCAAGCCCCATGCTGCTTTGGTGGGCGCGGTCTAGTTCCTTGGTAGTAGGGCTTGTGGTGCATACCCGAATCAGGTGCCTGAGTGAATTCTTCCCGGCCGAAAGAAGCAGACAGATCAAAAGATCGCAGCCTTCGGCAGCTCCTACAGTTGATCGGTGTACACCCACCACTCAACAGGCCGAGCGTTAGCTCGCCTGCAGCTTTTGATGTTGACGCACCGCCCCCCTCGAGAGGCCGAGCGCAGGTTCTGCGCAGTGGCTGATTGACGACAGTCCCGCCACTGCAACAACCCAGAGCTTGATCCGCCACAGGGCTGACACGCCTAGCGCCCCGGTGTCATGGGCAAGACCAGCAACGGCGCGGGACGCGGGCCGTGAAGTTTGTCGACGCCGATCAGGGTCAGGATCAACAGCAACGGCAGGAGCAGCGCTTTGAGAATTCGCATGATCGATCGCCTCCAGAGTGATGGCCGTTGTTGTCCATGCTAAAACCGCGCCACCCCGGGCGAGTTACTACCTTGGTACTGGCTCACTGGTACTTTCTGCATATTTCCTTCTGCCTCACAGCGTTCCTATGCTGGCGCTACCTGTAATGGAGTGCCTTATGCGCCAGCTTGCCCCTTACGCCCTGATCTATCTGTTGGCGATTGCCTGCGCCGCCGGGTTGGCGACCCAGAGCCAGGCCGCCGACGCGCCGTTGCAGGTGCAGATCGGCTACCTGGGCTATCGCCCTGATCCGGGCCCGTTGCTGTCGAACGTCATTCCCGAGCCGACCGATGCCGGGTTGCATGGCGCCGAACTGGCGATCACTGACAGCAACAGCACCGGGCGTTTCCTGAACCAGAGTTACAACCTGGTCAGCGCCAACGTCGACAATCCGGATGCCTTGGTCGAAGCGGCCAAGGCTCAACATGAACAAGGTCTGCGCCTGTTTGTCGTCAACGCACCGGCCGCCAGCCTGCGCCAACTCAGCGCCGTGCTGCCCGACAGCTTGCTGTTCAACGCCGGCAGCCCAGACGACAGCCTGCGCACCACCGACTGCCTGCCGAACGTGCTGCACAGCCTGCCGAGCCGGGCGATGCTCGCCGATGCGCTGGCGCAATTTCTGGTGGTGCGCAAATGGCAACGGGCGCTGCTGATCGTCGGCCCGACCCCGGACGATCAAGCCTATGCGGCCGCCCTGCGCCGCGCCGCCAAACGCTTCGGCCTGAAACTGGTCGCGGAAAAAGCCTGGAGTTTCGACAACGATCAGCGCCGCAGCGCCCAGGCCGACATGCCGCTGTTCACCCAGACCGCCGAGTACGACGTGGTGCTGGTGGCGGATGAACGGGGCGATTTCGGCGAATACGTGCCCTACCAGACCTGGTACCCACGGCCGGTCGCCGGCACTCAGGGTCTGACCCCGGTGGGCTGGCATAAAACCGTGGAGACCTACGGCGCCGCCCAGTTGCAGAAACGTTTCGAAGCCCTGACCGGACGCTGGATGAATGACCGCGATTTTGCGGCCTGGATCGCCGTGCGCAGCATCGCCAGTGCCGTGAGCAAACTGCGTCAGGTCGATCCGGTGGCGATCCGTACGCTTGAGATCAGCTATCAATTGCCGCTGGACGGTTTCAAGGGTCGCAAGCTCAGCTATCGGCCGTGGAACGGCCAGTTGCGCCAACCCATTCCCATCGTGCAGCCCCGGGCGTTGGTCAGCACGTCGCCGCAAGACGGCTTCCTGCACCCCTTCAACGAAATGGACAGCCTCGGTTACGACAAGGCCGAAGTCACCTGCCGTTTTCCCTGACCCGATAATTAAAACAACAAGGAATCTGCCATGCGCCGCACCCTGCTTTCCTGCGCCCTGCTGCTCGCCGCCGGGCACGCCGCTGCCAGCACCGCCTGGGTCTCCAACGAAAAGGACAACAGCCTGAGCCTGATCGACCTGCAGACCCTGCAAGTCACCGACACCCTGCCCGTCGGCCAGCGCCCCCGCGGTCTGCTGTTGTCCCATGACAACAAGCTGTTGTACATCTGCGCCAGCGACTCGGACCGGGTCCAGGTGATGGACGTGGCCACACGCAAGATCATCAAGGAACTGCCCTCGGGCAAAGACCCGGAGCAGTTCGCCCTGCACCCCAACAATCGCTGGCTGTACGTTTCCAACGAAGACGATGCGCTGGTGACGGTGATCGACACCGAAACCTCCAAGGTGCTGAGCCAGATCAACGTCGGCGTCGAACCCGAAGGCATGGCCGTCAGCCCCGACGGCAAGTGGGCGGTGAACACCAGCGAAACCACGAACATGCTGCACTGGATCGACACCAGCACCCAGACCCTGGCCGATAGCACCCTGGTGGATCAGCGCCCGCGCTTCGTCGAGTTCACACCCGATGGCTCGAAGCTCTGGGCTTCGGCGGAAATCGGCGGCACGGTGACGATTCTCGACGTCGCCACCCGCAAGATCCTCAAGACCCTGACCTTCCAGATCAAGGGCGTGCACCCGGATAAGGTTCAACCGGTGGGCATCAAACTCAGCGCCGACGGCAAGTACGGTTTCGTCGCGCTCGGCCCGGCCAATCATGTGGCGGTGATCGACGCCAAGACCTTCGAAATTCTTGATTACCTGCTGGTCGGCCGGAGGGTCTGGCAGATGTCGTTTACCCCGGATCAAAAACAATTGCTGGCCACCAACGGCGTCAGCGGCGATGTGTCGGTGATCGACGTCGACAGCCTCAAGGTGACCAAGTCGATCAAGGTCGGGCGTTATCCGTGGGGCGTGGTGGTGACGCCATGAACGCACTGGAAGTCAGCGAGCTGAGTTTCGCTTATGGTGCGAAAGAGGCGTTGCGTCAGGTGAGTTTCAGCTTGGCGCCCGGCCGTTTCGCTGCATTGCTGGGGCCAAACGGCGCGGGCAAATCGACGCTGATTGCCCTGCTCACAAGGCTCTACGATGTGCAGCGCGGTGACATCCGCATCGGTGGTTGTTCACTGCGCAACGCAGCGCGCCCGGCGCTCAAGCAATTGGGCGTGGTGTTTCAACAAAGCACGCTGGACCTGGACCTCAGCGTCGAGCAAAACCTGCGTTATCACGCCGCGCTGCATGGAATATCCCGCCGCCAGACCGGCCTGCGGGTCGACGCCGAACTGGCCCGCCAAGCCTTGACCGAACGCCGTCGCGAGCGGGTCCGCGAACTCAATGGCGGCCACCGTCGCCGAGTGGAAATCGCCCGCGCCTTGTTGCATGAGCCACGCCTGCTGCTGCTCGACGAGGCCAGCGTCGGCCTCGACCCGGCCAGTCGGCTGGCGCTCAATCAACACATTCGCAGTTTGTGCCGCGAGCAAGGCATCAGCGTGCTTTGGACCACTCACTTACTCGATGAAGTACAGCCGAGCGACGACTTGTTGATCCTGCATCAGGGCCGACTGGTCGCCAGCGGACAAGCCGACGCCCTGAGCCAGGAGCACGGTGGTGACCTGGGTTCAGCCTTCACTCGACTGACGACCTCAGGAGCCGCGCAATGAATGCCTACTGGCAATGTTTCAGCGGCATCGTGCTGCGTGAATGGCTGCGCTTTGTGTTGCAGCGCACGCGGTTTCTCAGTGCGCTGGTGCGGCCGTTGCTGTGGCTGCTGGTGTTCGCCGCCGGTTTTCGTGCGGCCCTCGGGATCGCGATCATCGAGCCCTACGACACCTACATTCCCTATGAGGTCTACATCATTCCCGGGCTGGCCTGCATGATCCTGCTGTTCAACGGCATGCAAGGTTCGCTGTCGATGGTCTACGACCGGGAAATGGGCAGCATGCGCGTGCTGCTGACCAGCCCCCTGCCCCGAACCTTCTTGCTGTGCAGCAAGTTGTTGGCCACTTCGCTGATCTCGCTGTTGCAGGTGTATGCCTTTCTGGCAATTGCCTGGGTGTACGGCGTGCAGCCTCCGGCCATGGGGCTGTTGATCGCCTTGCCGGCGTTGCTGCTGGTGGCGTTGATGCTCAGCGCACTGGGCCTGTTGCTGTCCAACGCGATCCGTCAGCTGGAGAACTTTGCCGGGGTGATGAATTTCGTGATCTTCCCGCTGTTTTTCCTGTCGTCGGCGCTGTATCCGCTGTGGAAGATGCGCGAGTCCAGCGAGTGGTTGTACTGGTTGTGCGCCCTGAACCCGTTCACCCATGCGGTGGAACTGGTACGGTTTGCCTTGTATGAACACTTCAATCCGTTGGCGCTGGCGGTGTGCGTCGGGCTGACGCTGGTGTTCACGCTGCTCGCCGTACTCACCTTCAACCCGCAACACGCCGCCCTACGAAAATCCAACTGACAACACAGTTCCAATGTGGGAGCGAGCCTGCTCGCGAAAGCGGAGTGTCAGTCGACATCAATGCTGGATGTGATGGCCTCTTCGCGAGCAGGCTCGCTCCCACAGGGATTTGTGTTGAACAGTTCGAAATTACTACTTTAGTACTGGTTTCCCTGTCTATCGTCGCATTCCAATCGCACCGAGACTGGCATGTAATAGGTTCATAACTATAAGGATTGAACCCCATGCCGCGTGCCCGACGTCGTCTGCTACGCCCTTCTCTCGTTGCGCTGTCGCTGAGCCTGTTACTGGGCGCCGCGCAGGCCGAAACTCCGCTGTTCTCCACCGACGGCTATCGCATCGGCCTGTACCGCAGCCCGACCCCGAATCAAGTCCAGGGCGCCGGCATCATCGATACCGCGGCCCTGCAGGCCCTGCTGACCCAGACACCGCGTCCGGTGCTGATCGACGTCTACCGCCGCCAGTGGTTGCAAGGACGTTTCATCGAGGACCAGCCCCACGAAAACCTCCCCGGCAGCCATTGGCTGGCCAATACCGGCGACGGTGACCTGACGCCCGACTGGCAGGACTATTTTGCGCGTAAGCTGAACACATTGACCGCAGGCGATCTCGCGCAACCGCTGGTCTTCTACTGCCGCTCCGATTGCTGGCTGAGCTGGAACGCCGTGAAGCGCGCCGCCGCCATGGGCTATAAGACTCTGTATTGGTATCGCGACGGCCTGGACGCCTGGCAGGCCGCCAACCTGCCCGTATCGCCCGCCCAGCCTGAGCCCTTCCCCTGACCTTTATGCGTGCGAGTTGTTGCCACACCCTAATCAAAATAATGAGGTGAAAGGCTATGTACAAAATTCTGATTGCCGACGATCACCCGCTGTTTCGCGAAGCCATTCATAACGTCATCAGCGATGGCTTTCCGGGCAGCGAGGTGATGGAAACCGCCGACCTCGACAGCGCCCTGGTGCTGACACAGGAACACGACGACCTGGACCTGATCCTGCTCGACCTGAACATGCCCGGCATGCACGGCCTCAACGGCCTGATCAACCTGCGCAACGAGGCGCCGACCATTCCGGTGGTGATCGTCTCGGCCGAACAGGACAAACAAGTCGTGCTGCAAGCCATCACTTACGGCGCGGTGGGTTTCATCACCAAATCCTCGCCACGGGTGCAGATGACCGAAGCCATCCAGCAGATCCTCAACGGCAATGTCTACTTGCCGCCGGACATCATCCGCACGCAAAAATGCGGCTCAAGGCGCATGAACGATGCCCCGAGCTTCCCACCTGAACTGCTCCAGGCCTTGACCCGCAAGCAGTTGCTGGTGCTCGAACGCATGACCAAGGGCGAGTCGAACAAACAGATCGCCTACACCCTGGAAATCGCCGAAACCACGGTCAAGGCCCACGTCTCGGCGATCCTGCGCAAACTCAATGTGCACAACCGGGTGCAGGCGATCTTGAGTGCGGGCGACATTGATTTCGGGTCTTACTTACGCCGCTGAAACCGAGTCGCCCCTTTCGCGAGCAGGCTCGCTCCCACAATTGACCGAGTTCACTCAGATCCAATGTGGGAGCGAGCCTGCTCGCGAAGAGGCCAGCACAGACACGAGAAACCTCAAGGCCTGCCGAGCAAGTGACTCATTGCCGTCTTGAGCTTCATCGGCCGCACCGGTTTGTGCATCAGGGTGTGGCCCAGTTCGCGGATCTGCTGTTTGAGTTCGTTGCTGTAGTTGGCGGTGATCATCATTGCCGGAATGGCTGAGCCGCGTCGGGCGTTAATCCGGGCCACGGCATCGACGCCGTTCTGATCGTCATTCAGGTGATAGTCGGCGATCAGCAAATCGGCTTCTTCGTGATAGTTGTCCACTTGCCGCGCCAGGTCCTGCTCCGACAGTGCCGTGACCACCAGACACCCCCACCCTTCGAGCAACGTGCGCATGCCGGCGCAAATGGCCGCGTCGTTATCCAGCACCCACACCCGCGCCCCACGCAGACGCTCAAGCATCGGTTCACTCATCAGCAAACTCGGCAGCGCCTTGGGTGCGGTGGCGCTGAGCGGCACTTCAACCGAGAACATCGAGCCTTTGCCCGGCCATGAACGCACATGAATGCGGTGACCGAGAATCCCGGCAATCTTTTCCACGATCGCCAGGCCCAGACCTAACCCGCGATCCTGATCCGGACGCTGCACGTCACCGCGCTTGAACTCCTGAAAAATCTCTTCCAGACGGTTTTCCGCAATGCCCATGCCGCTGTCCCAGACCTCAATCGACAGGCGCTGGTGATGACGCCGGCAACCGAGCACCACACGACCGCTGTAGGTGTAGCGAATGGCGTTGCTCAACAGATTTCGAAGAATCCGCGCCAGCAACTGAATGTCGCTGCGCACCAGTGCCGAACAGGGGATGAAATGCAGCTCCAGGCCTTCGCTGCGAGCCACCTGGGTGTACTCGGCCGCGAGGTTTTCCAGCAGTTCGCTCAGGGCAAACGGCGCAATGTCGGCCTTGATCACCCCGGCATCCAGTTTGGAAATGTCCACCAGCGTACCCAGCAGGTTCTCCACGTCTTCCAGGGAGTTGCTGACATTGCGCACCAAAATGGCATTGGCCACCGGCTCCCGCCGTTCGAGCAACGCGCTGGTAAACAGCCGCGCAGCGTTGAGCGGTTGCAGCAGGTCATGACTGACGGCAGCGAGAAACTTGGTCTTCGACAGGTTGGCCTGTTCGGCTTCGAGTTTGGCTTCACGCAGGCGAGATTCCGCCCGCCGACGCTCATCGATCTCACGCAGCAACTGGTCATTGAGCGTGGTCAGTTCCGCCGTGCGTTCGCGCACCCGCAACTCAAGATTCTGATAGGCCTGGTGCAGCGCTTCGGCGGTGCGGCGGCGTTCGGTGATGTCGCGGATCAGCACGAAAATCCCCACCACTTCCCCGGTGGCCAGGCGATTGGGTACGTAGGAGCGCAGCATGTAGCGCTCCTGGTTGTTGATGTTGGTTTCAGCGACCTCGAACGTCACGCTCTCACCGGCCAGGGCCCGGGCCACGTAGGCTTCCAGGCGCTGGTAATGCTGTTCGCTGTGGACTTCGCGCAGGCTCTGCCCAAGCATCACGCCCCGAGGCCAGCAATACCATTCTTCATACACCTTGTTGGTGAACTCATAGACCAGATCGGCATTCAGGTAGGCAATCAGCGCCGGCACATGGTCGGTGATCAGGCGAATCCAGCGCTCGCTTTCGCTCAGCGCTTCGGCGTGTTGGTAGCGTTCGGTGATGTCGGTGAAAGTGTTGACGAAACCACCGGTGGGCAACGGATGGGTGCGGATTTCCAGCACCCGGCCATCGTAGAGGCGCTGCTCGCGTTCCTGCACAGGCCGCCCGTTTGCATCGCGACTGGCCGGGGTCAGCAGGTTCAACTCGCTGTCGGCGATCACTTCGGCAAACGGACGATGGGCCGCCACCGGGGCCAGGCCGCTGAGTTCGAGGAAACGCCGGTTCCACAACTCCAGAATGCCTTCGGCGTTGACCATGGCCACGCCTTGGGACAGGTTGTCGACCGCCCGTTGCAACAAATGGGATTTCTGCGCCACCGCCTGCTCGCGGCGCACGGTTTCGCTGAGTTTGACGTCGGTAATGTCGGTGAACAGGATCACCCGCCCGCCCTCTTGGGTCGGTCGTTCGCTGACTTGCAACCATCGGCCGTTCTGCAAGCGATAGAACAGGTTTTCGTCGGCGTGCCCGCGCGGCTCTTCAGTGAACAGCCCGGTGGCGGACATCAATCGCTTGACCTCGGCCAGGCGCATGCCGGCGTTGATCCGCACCCGGCTGTTGCCCCAGAACGCCTTGAAACGGCTGTTGAACAGCACGATCCGCTGGTCCGCATCGAACAGCACAAACGCATCGGAAATACTCTCGATGGCATCGATCAAGTGTTGGTGCGCAGTTTCCGCCCGCAGCCGCGCTTCGCTGAGCAAGTGGTTGCCTGACTTGAGTTCGGCCATGGCCTGGTTCAGGGCGTCGGTGCGTTCGCGCACCTGTTCGGCCAGCACCACCGAATGCTGGAACGCCGCGTACGGGTCATTGCCGCGGGTGATGCCGGACTCGATCCGCTCGATCAGCGCGCCATTGATGCGCTGCAATTTGTGGTTGTCGTGGCTCAGGCTGGCGATTTGTGCCTGAAGCTCAGCGATGTCCAGGGGACCGGCCTCGGGCAATGGCAACCCCGGTGAAGGTCTGGTTGATGTGCATGCCATTGAACTGTTCTCCGTAGGTGTTGAAACCCATCACCCGTTGGTCACGCAAAAACGTTCCGATCTGCTCCAGACTGCCGCCGTCTTCCAGTTCCAGACGCCTGAGAAAGCAGTCGCAGCCGATGGTCAGCAATAGATCGCCGAGGCGCTCCTGCAAGCCTTCGAACAGGGTTTGCAGATTCGGCAGCATCGGGCCTGGCGTCATGACGGTGAGGACGATGCCGTTTTCCACCGCGCAGTAAAAACTCAGGCTCAGGTCGGGATGAACCTGCTGGATCGCCCGCACGTAATACTGATCGTTGATCCGCACGGCCAAGGGGTGCGCGGCGAAGATCCGATGATCGAGCTCGGCCACCGGCACACCGATGTGCCGGGCGTACTCCTCGGCGGCCGGCTCGGCATTGAGTTCAAAGACTCGGCGCGAGGCGCTGTCGGCCCCGGTGACCACCAGTTTTTCCGCCCGAGGCAGGATGTGGTGAGTGGTGAAGACTTCGAAGTCGAGCCAGGTGTTGACCAGCACCACCACCGCCGCGCCGCTGTGGAACTCGCCATTAAAATAGACGTGGGTGTGGGTCAGCCGGTTGTCGTCACCAGCCGAGCCGCCGAAATGCGGGATATCGCCCAGTGCCGCGCTCAGGGCGGCAAGGACCATTTCTTCGCGACTGGAAAGGCCATCGAGCAAGGTCAGGGCAAAGCTGTTGCCCTTGATCGGCGCCAGGGTGTTGCTGCGACAGCCACTGACCAGGCGCTCGACCATTTGCTGGGCGTCGATCAGGCTGAAACGCTCCATCTCGCAGATCAGTTCGGCGTCGATGGAAAAATGCCGGTGGTCGAAGCCCACCGCAGTCACGCAATTGCGACCGTAGCCGAGGGGTGTGATTTCCCCGGCGCTGGTGCAGCCGACCAAACGAATACCGCCGAAGCTTTGTTGCAAGGCCTGACCCAGCGCCTGCAAGTCGTACTCGGCGGAACAGAAAAACAGCACGAAGCCCAAGTGCGGATGCAACAGTTGTCGCGCCAGCTCCTGAGCCACTTGCTGGGCATCGGTGGCCAGGGACATTGCACTGACCACACCTTCACTCTGGACCTGCTGCATTATCGCCTCCCGCAGGTGCGCCTGTATGAGGTTCGAGTGTACGAAGCCTGTGAGCTGCGACGTATGCTACTTGGGTAGCGGGTAGCCGCTTCGATGGGATGAGAGTCGGATAACCATTCAGGCGCGATCCACACTCCGTAGCAGCTGTCGAGCCTGCGAGGCTGCGTTCGGCTGCGCAGCAGTCGTGAAATCAGACAATGCGGTGTTTCAGGAAAACCTCGCACTCAGGTTTTGCGACTGCTGCGCAGCCGAACGCAGCCTCGCAGGCTCGACAGCTGCTACGGAGCCGAGCTTAGGCTTCAAAAGCGGCTACGAGCTCACTCAGCACGATGGGCTTACCAGGTCAGCACCGCCCCCACCGCAAAGGTGTCGGTGTCTTCGTCCTGGGCATTGGTGTCGTGGCCGTTGATTGCGAACTGGTTGTACTCGGCCACCAGCTTGAGGTTGTCGTTGACGTCATGGAACAGCGCAATGCCGCGGGTCTCGTAGTCCGCGCCGCTGCCGACCACGCCGTTGCCGTCGTCGTTGGTCTTGCCGTAAGACAACGCCAGGCGGTTCTTGCCCAGTTTGTAGGAGCCCTGCAGCAGGTAACCGTCACTGTCGACATTGCGCAGGACCGGCTCGCCGGCGTTGTTGGTAAAGAACGGGTTGATGCCCTTGGCCTGGAAGCCGGAGCCGGTCAGCGACAGCCCACCCATCTTCGCCTGCACGCCATAGCCGACGCCTTTGGAGGTGACGGACTGGACGGTGGAATCGGTATTGTCCGACGTCTGGTAGCTGCCGTTGACCCAGCTATAGATCTTTGCCCCGGCGAGGTCGAACTGATAGGTGATCTCGCTCTCGGTACGCGGGTTTTCCTGGTAAGCCTTGCCTGTCGGGCTGCTGTCGTTGGTGTCCACCGGGTCCATGATCCCCACGGCCACCCGCAATCCCTCCATCACCGGCGTGCGGTAGGTGATCTGTGAAGTCGGGAACGGATACGGATAGCCCGTGCCGATGTTGCCGAACGACACCCCGCCACCGTCCACCAGCCCCAGGGTATCGCTGACCTGGCCGTAACCGGCGAGCATTTCATCCAGCAGAATGTTGGAGCGGGCGAACAGGCCGAAGTCCTTGCCAATCAGCACCTCGCCCCACTCCGGGTTGGCCACGGTGCCGTAGAACTGCCGCACGTCGATGGCGGTGTCGGTGCCGTTGGTTTCGCTGTCGTTGATGGTCACCCAGAAGGAGGACCGGGCGCCGAGCTTGAGGTCATCGACCTGCTTGCTCATGTTGAAGCCCAGATAGTTGGGCAGAAAGCCCATCTTCACCCGCGCCTGTCGCCGGTCGAACTGGTCGCCGGCACGGTCCACTTTGCTGTTCACATAGAAGGCGTTGATGTAGCCGTCGGTGGAAAACGTGGTCTGATCCTTGTCGTACAGCACGATCTCGGCTTCGGCCATCGTGCTCAAACCGAGGGTCGAGAGGCTGGCGATGAAGGCAGGCAAGAAACGATGCTTGAAGTTCTTATTGTTGTGCATGACGCGCTCCGCAGCGGGGGACTGGATGTCGGAGGCGATTATCGAAAGCTGACCGGCGGCGTCATACGCTGCCTTGGAGGCGGATGTCAGGTGCTTTGGAGTGGCCGGTGATACGCGGCAAGTTGGGTGTAAGACCGTCCGTCGACGAGGCCCGGAACTTAGGGTGTACGCCTGTGGAACGGACTGGCGTCCACAGGAACCGGTACTCGTTAGACGCCCGCTCTAAACAGCATGTAAGCGGCGACCACAACACAGATGCTGGCGAAGCTGATTTGCAATCCTCGGGCCGGGACTCGCGCGCAAAGCTTTCTGCCAATGATCATGCCGACGATGCTCGCGACGATAAACGCCAGGCCCAAACCGTCGATTCGCACCCCGGCCTGAAACGCGCCGATCACACCGATGGCAGAAATCAGGCTGATCACCATCAAGGAAGTGGCGACGATTCCGCGCATCTGCACATCGGTCAGTTGCTTGAACGCGGGGACGATCAGGAAGCCGCCACCGACCCCGAGCAGCCCGGAGACCACACCGGTCACAGCGCCCAGAGCCGCGAGGGTCGCGGTGCACTTGGCGGTCCAGGAAAAGCGTCCGGTCTGCTGATCGAGCATGCAGTTCTTCTGGCCCCAGTTGGCGTGGCCGTGGTCGCTTGGACCTTCGTCCTGGCGCTCACGACGCAACATTCGCCAGGCCACCATGACCATCAGCAGGCTGAACAGGATCATCAGGATTTTTTCTGGCAACTGGTGGGCAACGTAGATGCCGACCGGTGAAAACACTGCGCCCAGCAACGCGATTAAAAGCGCCGCGCGGTAGCGCACCAGGCCATGGCGCAACCCGTCAATGGCGCCGACAGCCGCCGCACTGCCCACCGCGAACAGTGCGACCGGCGCGGCTTGCGTCATGGTCCAGCCCAACCCCAACACCAACGCCGGCACCGCAAGAATGCCGCCACCGGCTCCGGTCAAACCGAGTACCAACCCCATCACCACGCCAAAAAAACTCGCCAGCAACATAAAACACTCGTGATCTGCGAAAAAAGCCGGGAACGCCCGGTATCGATGACTGACAGGATAGAGCTCGCGCAGCTTTTTTCCTTCTTTGAATTGAATCGGGCTGGTCAGCGCAGGGAAAATGAAACTACCCTCATGACTTGTCCAGAAAGAAACGGCCACCATGTCCGCCTTGATTGAAGCTTTTTTAGACCCTGCCTCGTCGACCTTCAGCTATGTCATCTACGAGCACGATGGCGGGCACTGCGCCATCGTCGACCCGGTGCTCGACTACGACCCCGCTGCCGGGCGAACCGCCACCACCCAGGCCGACAAGATCATCGCCTTCGTTCGCCAACATCAGCTGCAGGTGCAATGGCTGCTGGAAACCCACGCCCATGCCGATCACCTGTCCGCCGCACCGTATCTGCGTCGGGAACTGGGCGGGAAGATTGCGATTGGTCAGTCGATCAGCAAGGTTCAGGGCGTGTTCAAGACCCTGTTCAACCTTGAGCCGGAATTTCGCAGTGACGGTTCGCAGTTCGACCATCTGTTCGCGCCGGACGAATCGTTCATGATCGGCAACCTCAAGGCCACGGCCCTGCATGTTCCCGGCCACACGCCAGCGGACATGGCCTATCTGATCGACAGCGATGTGATTCTGGTGGGCGATACGCTGTTCATGCCGGACGTGGGCACCGCGCGCTGCGACTTTCCCGGCGGCAACGCCAACCAGATGTTTGCTTCGATCCGCAAACTGCTGGCCTTCCCTGCCAGCGTTCGACTTTATGTCTGCCACGATTACCCGCCCGCAGACCGCAAACATCAGTGCATGAGCACGGTGGGTGAACAGCGCAAAAGCAACATTCACATCCATGACGGTATCGACGAAGCCGCATTCGTCGCCATGCGCACCGGGCGCGATGCGGGGTTGGGTATGCCGACGCTGTTGCTGCCGGCGATTCAAGTGAATGTGCGGGCGGGGAATTTGCCGCCGGCCGAGGGCAATGGCGTCAGCTATCTGAAGATCCCGCTAAACAAACTTTAAGATCAAAAGATCGCAGCCTGCGGCAGCTCCTACATTGACCGGGTACGACCGTGATCTTGCGGATGGTCTAAACCCTGTAGGAGCTGGCGAAGCCTGCGATCTTTTGATATTGCCGTCAGGCGAGGGTCAGGCCGTTGGCCGGCAACGGCAGCGCCGTTTTATAGCGCACCTGCTTGAGCGCAAAGCTCGAGCGGATGTTGGCGACGCCGGGGACTTTGGTGAGGAAGTCCATCATGAAGCGCTCCAGCGATTGAATGGTCGGCACCAACACCCGGATCAAATAGTCCGGATCGCCGGCCATCAAATAACATTCCATCACTTCCGGGCGATCCGAGATCGCTTCCTCGAAATGCTGCAACGCCTCCTCCACCTGTTTTTCCAGGCTGACGTGAATGAACACATTCACATGCAGCCCCAGCAGCTCGGCATCCAGCAGCGTCACTTGCTCACGAATCAGGCCCAATTCTTCCATCGCCTTGACCCGGTTGAAGCACGGGGTTGGCGACAGGTTGACCGAGCGTGCGAGGTCGGCGTTGGTGATGCGCGCGTTCTCCTGAAGGCTGTTCAAAATGCCGATATCGGTACGGTCCAGTTTGCGCATGAGACAAAACCACCTGTTTTTTATGTTTATGCAGATTTTTTATCCTCAAATGATCGCCAACGCAACGAAACAGAGAGAAATATTCTTCTTGGCGCGGCCTATGATTGTTGTAGGACAAGATTTCTTTCATCGAAGAATGACCGTCAGCTCACTACAAGAAATTCACAAGATCGAGCGTAGAAGCCATGAACCAAGCGTACGAACCGCTGCAACTGCACGTTCCCGAACCATCGGGCCGTCCTGGCTGCAAAACCGACTTCTCCTACCTGCGTCTGACCGACGCCGGCACGGTGCGCAAACCCCCAATTGACGTTGAACCGGCCGACACCGCTGATCTGGCCAAGGGCCTGATTCGCGTGCTCGATGACGAGGGCAATGCCCTCGGTCCATGGGCGGAAGGCGTGCCGGCCGAGATCCTGCGTAAAGGCATGCGCGCCATGCTCAAGACGCGGATCTATGACAACCGCATGGTGGTCGCCCAGCGTCAGAAAAAAATGTCGTTCTACATGCAGAGCCTTGGCGAAGAAGCCATCGGCAGCGGCCAGGCCCTGGCGCTGAACGTCGATGACATGTGCTTCCCGACGTACCGCCAGCAAAGCATCCTGATGGCGCGGGAAGTGCCGCTGGTGGACCTGATCTGCCAGCTGCTGTCCAACGAGCGTGATCCGCTCAAGGGACGTCAGCTGCCAATCATGTATTCGGTCAAAGACTTCGGCTTCTTCACTATTTCCGGCAACCTCGCCACCCAATTTGTACAAGGCGTGGGCTGGGGCATGGCCTCGGCGATCAAGGGCGACACCAAAATCGCCTCGGCCTGGATCGGCGACGGCGCTACCGCTGAATCCGACTTCCATACCGCCCTCACCTTCGCCCACGTTTACCGTGCGCCAGTGATCCTCAACGTGGTCAACAACCAGTGGGCAATCTCCACGTTCCAGGCGATTGCCGGTGGTGAAGCGACTACCTTTGCCGGTCGTGGCGTCGGTTGCGGCATTGCCTCCCTGCGGGTCGATGGCAACGATTTCGTCGCGGTCTATGCCGCCTCTGCCTGGGCCGCCGAACGCGCCCGCCGCAACCTCGGCCCGACCATGATCGAATGGGTCACCTACCGCGCCGGTCCGCACTCAACTTCTGATGATCCGTCCAAATACCGTCCTGCCGACGACTGGAGCTACTTCCCGTTGGGCGACCCGATTGCGCGCCTGAAGCAGCACCTGGTGAAAATCGGTCAGTGGTCCGAAGAGGAACACGTCGCCGTCAGCGCCGAACTGGAAGCCGAAGTGATTGCCGCGCAGAAAGAAGCCGAGCAGTACGGCACCCTCGCCGGCGGCCAGATTCCAAGCGCCGCGACCATGTTCGAAGACGTCTACAAAGAGATGCCGGAGCACTTGAAGCGCCAGCGTCAAGAGTTGGGGATCTGACATGAACGATCACAACAACAAAATCGAGTTGGAAACCGCCATGACCACGACCACCATGACCATGATCCAGGCCCTGCGCTCGGCCATGGATGTGATGCTTGAGCGTGACGACAACGTCGTGGTGTTCGGCCAGGACGTCGGCTACTTCGGTGGCGTGTTCCGTTGCACCGAAGGCCTGCAGACCAAGTACGGCACCTCCCGGGTGTTCGATGCGCCGATCTCCGAAAGCGGCATCGTCGGCGTCGCCGTCGGTATGGGCGCCTACGGTCTGCGCCCGGTGGCCGAGATCCAGTTCGCCGACTACGTTTACCCGGCGTCGGACCAGATCATTTCCGAAGCCGCCCGCCTGCGTTATCGCTCGGCCGGCGAGTTCACCGCGCCGATGACCTTACGCATGCCTTGCGGCGGCGGCATCTACGGCGGCCAGACCCATAGTCAAAGTATCGAGGCGATGTTTACCCAGGTATGCGGCTTGCGCACGGTTATGCCGTCCAACCCTTACGACGCCAAAGGCCTGCTGATCGCCTCCATCGAAAACGATGACCCGGTGATCTTCCTCGAGCCAAAACGCCTGTACAACGGCCCGTTCGACGGCCACCACGACCGCCCTGTAACGCCGTGGTCGAAACACCCGGCTGCGCAAGTGCCGGATGGTTACTACACCGTGCCGCTGGACGTCGCCGCCATTGCCCGTCCGGGCAAGGACGTGACCATCCTGACCTACGGCACCACCGTTTACGTGTCGCAAGTCGCTGCTGAAGAAACCGGTATCGACGCTGAAGTGATCGACCTGCGCAGCCTGTGGCCGCTGGATCTGGAGACCATCGTCAAGTCGGTGAAAAAAACCGGCCGTTGCGTGATTGTTCACGAAGCGACCCGTACCTGCGGCTTCGGCGCCGAACTGGTCGCCCTGGTGCAAGAGCACTGCTTCCATTACCTGGAAGCGCCTATCGAACGCGTCACCGGTTGGGACACTCCCTACCCGCACGCACAAGAGTGGGCGTATTTCCCTGGTCCGTCCCGAGTGGGCGCGGCTTTGCATCGGGTTATGGAGGTCTGAATGGGCACGCACGTTATTAAAATGCCGGACATTGGTGAAGGCATTGCAGAAGTTGAATTGTCGGTTTGGCACGTCAAAGTCGGCGACATGGTCGTCGAAGATCAGGTACTCGCCGATGTCATGACCGACAAGGCGATGGTCGACATTCCTTCGCCGGTGAACGGCAAAGTGATTGCGCTGGGCGGTGTGCCCGGCGAAGTCATGGCGGTTGGCAGCATCCTGATCAGCATTGAAGTCGAAGGCGCGGGCAACGTTAAAGAGTCGGCTCAGCCTGCACCTGTTAAAGAAGCACCGGTTGCGGCACCGAAAGTTGTACCCGCAGTTGAAAGCAAACCGGTTGCCGCTGCAGCGCCGCGAGCTGCCGTATGCCAGGGCCCAATGGTCGCTCGCGAAGCTGATGAACGTCCGCTGGCCTCACCGGCCGTGCGCAAACATGCGCTGGACCTCGGTATCCAGTTGCGCCTGGTGCGTGGCACCGGCCCTGCCGGTCGGGTGCTGCACGAAGACCTCGATGTCTATCTGGCCCAGGGTCAGCAGCCGCAATCCACCGCTGCCGCCGCTTACGCCCAGCGCAACGACGAAGAACAAATCCCGGTCATCGGCATGCGCCGCAAGATTGCCCAGCGCATGCAGGACGCCACTCAGCGCGCCGCTCACTTCAGTTACGTCGAAGAAATCGACGTCACCGCCGTGGAAGAACTGCGCGCTCATCTGAACGAAAAACACGGCGCGACCCGCGGCAAGCTGACCTTGCTGCCGTTCCTGGTCCGCGCGTTGGTCGTTGCCCTGCGCGACTTCCCGCAAATCAACGCCCGTTACGACGACGAAGCCCAGGTCATCACCCGCCTCGGCGCGGTGCACGTGGGCATCGCCACCCAAGCCGACATCGGTTTGATGGTGCCAGTGGTCCGTCACGCCGAAACCCGCAGCCTGTGGGACAGCGCTCAGGAAATTTCTCGCCTCGCTACCGCTGCCCGCAATGGCAAGGCCAGCCGCGATGAATTGTCCGGTTCGACCATCACCCTGACCAGCCTCGGCGCCTTGGGCGGTATCGTCAGCACCCCGGTGCTGAACTTGCCGGAAGTGGCGATCGTGGGCGTCAACAAAATCGTCGAACGCCCGATGGTCGTCAAAGGCCAGATCGTGATTCGCAAGATGATGAACCTCTCCAGCTCCTTCGATCACCGCGTGGTCGATGGCATGGACGCGGCGCAATTCATCCAGGCCATTCGCGGCTTGCTCGAACAACCCGCAACCTTGTTTGTGGACTAATTTTTAGTGGAGCAGGCATGCAAACTTTAAACACCACGCTGCTGATCATCGGTGGCGGCCCTGGCGGTTATGTGACGGCGATTCGTGCCGGTCAGCTGGGCATCTCGACCATTCTGGTCGAAGGCGAATCCCTGGGCGGTACGTGCCTGAACATCGGCTGCATTCCGTCCAAGGCGTTGATCCACGTCGCCGAACAGTTTCACCAGACGCAGCACCACAGCCAGCACTCGGCGCTGGGCATCAGCGTGTCGGCGCCGACGCTCGATATCAGCAAGAGTGTCGAGTGGAAGGACGGCATCGTTGATCGCCTGACCACGGGCGTTTCGGCGCTGCTGAAAAAGAACAAAATTCAGGTTATTCAAGGTTTTGCGAAAGTCATTGATGGTAAAACCGTAGAAGTCGGCGACACGCGCATTCAGTGCGAGCACCTGGTGCTGGCCACCGGTTCGAAAAGCGTGAATCTGCCGATGCTGCCGATTGGCGGCCCGATCATCTCTTCTACCGAAGCCCTGGTGCCGACGTCCGTGCCGAAACGGCTGATCGTGGTCGGTGGCGGTTACATCGGTCTGGAGCTGGGGATTGCCTATCGCAAGCTCGGCGCCGAGGTCAGCGTGGTCGAGGCTCAGGATCGCATCCTGCCGGCCTATGACGCCGAACTCACACAGCCTGTGCATGACGAACTGAAAAAGCTCGGCATAAAGCTTTACTTGAAGCACAGCGTCCAAGGCTTTGATTCTGCTAGTAATACACTGCAAGTTCTTGACCCGGATGGCGACACCCTGAACCTGGAAACCGATCAGGTACTGGTGGCCGTCGGCCGCAAACCGAACACCCAGGGCTGGAATCTCGAAGGTTTGAACCTGGACATGAACGGCTCGGCGATCAAGATCGACAACCGCTGCCAGACCAGCATGCGCAACGTGTATGCCATTGGCGACGTGAGCGGCGAACCGATGCTCGCGCACCGGGCCATGGCTCAGGGCGAGATGGTTGCCGAACTGATCAGCGGTAAATCCCGTGAGTTCAACCCGACTGCCATCGCCGCCGTGTGCTTTACCGACCCGGAACTGGTGGTGGTCGGCAAGACCCCGGACGACGTCAAGGCGGCGGGTCTGGACTGCATCGTTTCCAGCTTCCCGTTTGCGGCCAATGGTCGGGCGATGACGCTGGAATCGAAAAGCGGCTTCGTACGGGTCGTGGCGCGGCGTGACAATCATGTAATTGTTGGCTGGCAAGCAGTCGGTGTGGGTGTTTCGGAGTTGTCGACTGCTTTTGGCCAGAGCCTGGAAATGGGCGCCCGACTGGAAGACATTGCCGGCACCATCCACGCGCATCCGACGCTCGGCGAAGCGGTACAGGAAGCGGCGTTGCGGGCCTTGGGCCACGCGTTGCATCTGTAACGACGAACGCAAAACCCTGTAGCAGCTGTCGAGCACCGCGAGGCAGCGTTCGGCGACGAAGTCGTCGTAATTCGCCCCACGCGGTCTACATAAAAGAACGCGATGGCTGGTTTTGCGACGACTTCGTCGCCGAACGCTGCCTCGCGGTGCTCGACAGCTGCTACATCGGGTGCATCGATGGTCGCAGAGATCGAATTGCGGGCTGCGTAACAGGCCCGGAATGAAGTATTGTTGTCCCCATCCAGAAAAACGTCAGAAGCCTTGAACCGTTTCGGCGGTTGTTAAGTGATAGAGGGTGTCATGGGTAACGAAAGCATCAATTGGGACAAGTTGGGTTTTGACTACATCAAGACAGACAAGCGCTATCTGTCGCACTGGCGTAATGGCGAGTGGGACAAAGGCACCCTGACCGAAGACAATGTGCTGCACATCAGCGAAGGTTCCACTGCCCTTCACTATGGCCAGCAATGCTTCGAAGGGCTGAAGGCCTATCGTTGCAAGGACGGTTCGATCAACCTGTTCCGCCCGGACCAGAATGCCGCACGCATGCAACGCAGCTGCGCGCGCCTGCTGATGCCACAGGTGTCCACCGAACAGTTCGTCGAAGCCTGCAAGGAAGTGGTCCGCGCCAACGAGCGTTTCATCCCGCCTTACGGCACCGGCGGCGCGCTGTACCTGCGTCCGTTCGTCATCGGTGTGGGTGACAACATCGGCGTGCGTACCGCCCCCGAGTTCATCTTCTCGATCTTCGCCATCCCGGTCGGTGCCTACTTCAAGGGCGGCCTGACCCCGCACAACTTCCTGATCTCCAGCTACGACCGCGCCGCCCCACAAGGCACCGGTGCAGCCAAGGTCGGTGGTAACTACGCGGCCAGCCTGATGCCAGGTTCCCAGGCCAAGAAAGCCCACTTCGCCGACTGCATCTACCTGGACCCGATGACCCACACGAAAATCGAAGAAGTCGGCTCGGCCAACTTCTTCGGGATCACCCACGACAACAAGTTCGTGACCCCGAACTCGCCGTCGGTCCTGCCAGGCATCACCCGTCTGTCGTTGATCGAGCTGGCAAAATCGCGTCTGGGCCTGGAAGTGGTCGAAGGCGACGTGTTCATCGACAAGCTGTCCGACTTCAAGGAAGCCGGTGCTTGCGGTACTGCCGCAGTGATCACACCGATCGGCGGCATCAGCTACAACGACAAACTGCACGTGTTCCACAGCGAAACTGACGTCGGCCCGGTCACCCAGAGGCTCTACAAAGAGCTGACGGGCGTACAGACTGGCGACATCGAAGCGCCAGCGGGCTGGATCGTCAAGGTTTGATCTGACACCCCCGCTGCATCGAAGCCCTCCATTGCCCTGGCGATGGGGGGTTTTTTTAGGCTCTTCACGCAATCCCGGAAAATACAGAAACAAAAATGCCGATTGGACGGATGATTGCCAGGGCCTCGTAAGCCGGGTTCGCTGGCCGCTGCACACCGGTCAACTGGAAGAGATAAACAGATCGTTTGCTACAGTGAAATCAAACCCTGCGCTAACGCCACGCCTACCGCTTGCCGACGGCTGAAAGAGCCCAGTTTTCGACTGGCATTGGCGATATGAAAGTTGATGGTGCGTTCCGAACAGCCCAGGATGCAGCTCATTTCCCAAGTCGTTTTACCCACTCCAGACCATTTCAGCACTTCACACTCTCGCAGGGTCAGGCTGCAGAATTGCTCGCCTGGTTCTTTCAAGTGTTTCTGTGAGCCTTCCAAAAGGAACGGAATCAGCATGAATAGCCTCCCCAGGGCGGCATTCAGGTCATCGTCGAACTCGTCATTAGAATTCATACATTGAGCGACATTGAGTGACCCGAACTTTTCATTACACCGCAAAGGAATGCTAACCCCTTGTAAAAGGCCGTACCCCTCGCGTGCCTTCCAGAACTCATTAGACCTGCCCCGCGCCTGCCCCCGTGCTGCCCCCCAAAAGAGCGGCACAAAGTGGTGACGACAATGCCTGATTATCGGGTCCACTTGAATAAAGTTCTCATCCTTGTATTGCCTGAGCCAATCAGAAGGGTAAGACGTTATGATCCTATTAAAGGGGTCATTCGTTGTAGAGGAGCCCAGGCTCAGCAAGTAGCGGTCATAACCGATTCGACGCAGCACCTTGCGTAAATGGCTTTCCCAGTCACGCCGGTGCAAATCCTTGGCCAGAACGGAGAAATCATCCAATACCTCTTCGAAGTTAATCCTCAGGGGTTCTTTATTTCTATATCTATATAAGTCATCCACGATGAATCCCTGCACTCATAGAAGCTTTTTTTTCGATACTGCAACATTGAAAACACGGGTTGCGGTAGAAGCAACCCGTTCCCGCCGCTTATACCTCTGCTTTGCGACAGTGCTGTTCTATAAAACTTTTAAATATTCCAAGGCCATCCTCCGTCAAAATGCTCTCGGGATGAAACTGGACACCCTCTATCCGATGCTCAACATGCCGCACCCCCATGATGTATCCGTCATCACTTGAGTTGGATGTCACGGCCAACTCCTCGGGCAGGTCTTTGTTATCGATAATCAGCGAATGGTAGCGTGTCGCCTTGATCGACTTGCCGCTGGTATGGGCGTACACACCTTGGCCGTCGTTTTCTATCATGCTGACCTTTCCATGCATGACATGGGCAGCCCGAATGACCGAGCCACCGAAGGCCAGGCCGATTGCCTGATGCCCAAGGCATACACCCAATATAGGCAGACGCCCTTTAAAGTGCTGGATCACCTCGATATATCCGGCGTCCCGTGGATGACCGGGTCCAGGTCCCAGTACACAAAAGTCCGGGCCATACGCTTCAATCCTTTTAATCAGATCCGGAACATCATTGCGCTCTACGTGGGTTTCCAGACCTAACTGCTCAAGGTACTGACTGATAATAAATACAAAGCTGTCATACGCATCAATCAGAAAAACTTTCATTGCAGCATCTCCTTTCCGGTAACGGCGCGATAAACAGAACCCATTTTGTAGAATGTTTCAGTCCACTCTTTATCCGGAACCGAGTCTGCGACGACCCCTGCGGAAGCCCGCAAGTAATAAGTGCCGTCTTTATGAACTGCCGAACGAATACACAACGCCGTATTGACGCTGCCATCAAACCCGATAAGGCCGACTGCTCCGGCATATATTCCACGGCGGTTGTTTTCCATGCTTTCGATAATCTGCATCGCCCGAATCTTCGGCGCGCCTGTCATGGTTCCTGCCGGAAAAGACGCCTTGATAACATCAAAGGCATCAAACCCTTTTCGCAATAAACCGCGAACGTTTGACACCATGTGATAGAGATGAGAGTACTCCTCTACCAACATCAACTCGTCGACCTCAAGTGATCCTGGCTGGCAGACGCGACCGATATCGTTCCTGCACAAATCCACCAGCATCAAATGCTCCGCCCGCTCTTTTTCAGAGCGCGTCATGCTCAAGATCAACTCGCTGGAGGGTACACCGGGGGTTTTTCCGACGGTTCCGGCGATCGGTCTCATCTCGATCAGCTCATCCTTGATGCGGACAAACAATTCGGGACTGGCGCCGATCAAGTCGACCCCGCCCAAATTAGCCAGGTACATGTAAGGTGACGGGTTGTTTTTGCGCAATGCCCGATATACGTCAAAAGGCTTGATCGGCGTATCAACCTGAACTTCGTGGCCCAATTGAATTTGATAGATATCACCTTGGCGAATGTGCTCCAGCGCCGTGTCGACCCAACCAAGGAACTGCTCTTTTTCCACGGTATCGCGAGCAACCGTAACGGAAGGGTAAACAATCGGCGCGTCAGAAGCCGCCATGCCCCCAGCATCGGCCAACAGCGCGACATAGTCATCGGTGCTGCGGGACTTCCATAGAGAACAATTGTTAACCATGACGTCCACGGTTCCGTTGGCGTGGAAATACACCAGCGTCTGAAACACGGTCAAGGCAATAATCGGATAGTTATTGGTTCGCTCGGTCAGGTCCGGAATATTTTCGACAAACCTGACACTGTCATAGGAGAGGTAACCAAAAAAAGCGAGGCTGGGATTAGACTGGCGTGGTACATCAAAAGGTGTTTGTAACGTACGTAATAAATCCCATACGGCATCGTTCGAATCAATGCCAATATTTCCACTGCCGTCCAGAATAATTCCCCGCTCCGACAGTGAACTTCTTAAATGAGCTATGAGCCGCTCATTACCCTCAAGTGTCGCGTACCCCTCATAAATCTTAACTTCCAGTAATGGCTCCATCCCGATGATAGTCGCCTTACGATCGCGGCTGGGGCCAGACAGCGATTCGAGAATAAAGGTCTTATCGGGCCCTAACGCTTTTGCAGCCGCTTCATATACAGCAAGCGGATCGCACTTCAAGCGTTCAGTGTGTAACTGAACACTGATGGGGGTGGGTATCGTACTCATAAATCACTCCTTTATTATTGCCAAACGCTTACACAGATGAGAGTCGAACGCACAGGCCGACGCCTCAAACTGCCAAGCAGTTCAATCAGCTTAATTATTGATTTAGAGGATCCGTCAAACAGGCGGACGCACAGGGTCATGCAAAGAGGTGCCTCGGAAAAGAGACAGAACTTTACCGCACCCTTCGTGCAGTACGACTTTCGAAAGTACAACCACGAAAGATCGAACCACAGCGCTCGGCTATTTAATTAATCACTGTTTTTGGGTGTTTGACTGAAACAGACAGCAAGACACCGGCGGATGCTGAATTAGCGACGCCAGATATTGCTTTTGAAAACCGAAAGATGGGCAGTGTTGGACTCGGATGAGGATCCGAGGGAATTTTTCAGCACTGATAGTCGGTAATACATTTAAGACTTCCTGTGTCTTGAAAGGCATTGCAGGAGTTATCCCTGAATGCCCATCGGATACTACTCATAGGTTCAATACCGGTCAACCTACAATTACCCAGGCTTTACCAGGTGTTCCAAAAATCGCCGTCAGTCAAGAAACCGCTGGATAGCGTCCAGGGTCTGGTCGGCATATTCCAGATACGGAACATGCCCGGCACCCTCGATGATGCAGACACTTGCCTGCGGCAAGAGGCTGTTGACCTCGTCCAGACAGGAAACATCAAACACCCGATCATTGCTCCCCCACACAATCAAGGTCCGGGCCTGAACGTCAGCTAGCCGCCTTTGAAGCGGGTAGAGGCCTGCGCCCTTGAAGTCCCCCAATATTTTCCCGACCTTCGCATAGCGAAGCGCGCCCTTGATAGCCAGAGCCTTTGCCAGAAAGGCCGGGACCTTGGGGGCTCGAGTAAATACGATCGCCCAAAGCCCCTGCATTTCACTGACAGACCGATAACCAAACGGATGCTTGCCAGACTCAAAAAACTGGCTCATCGCTGGACTTGGCCTTACCGCCGGCAAGCCGGCGGGCGCCATTGCGATTAAACCGGACACCGCAGCCGGATAGGCGGCGGCATAAAGGCAGGCGATGCAGCCGCCAATGGAACTGCCGATCAATACGACGTCGTTGAGGGATTGCGCATCAAAAAACGCCTTCAGCCGCTCCACTTGAGCCGCGGGACCGTAGCTTTGCGTGCCGTCGAACGAGGACTCGCCTTCACCGGGAAGATCCAGAAAAATGCAATTGTAAGCCTGCACCAACGAATAAATCCGCGGCCCCCACTGATCCTTACTGGCCCCTAATCCATGAAGGAACACCAAGGTGGGCCCGGCCTCGCGGCCGCTCGAGTGCAAATAGGCGATATCGTAACCCTTTGCCTTCCAGCGGCGGATTTTGAGTCCGTAGCGAAACCGGTTTTGCCAACGCAAGGCGAACAACGCCAACTGTCCTGGCCACTTCATGAAAAATCACCTCCCAACGGGTTCGCCGATTAATCGGCCGGGTTGTTGCCTGCGCAAACCTGCCTGGGTTGCAGGCGAACCTGGCAAAGCCCGACACCGGCCAAAACCGCCACACCGCCGACGACGAGGCTCAGCGACAGGCCTTCTTTCAGGAGAAGCTGGCTGACTGCGACGGCAAACACCGGCACCAATAACAGAAACGGCGTCAACCGCTGGACAGGGTGTCTGCCCAACAGCCAATACCACAGGCCAAATCCGATCAGCCCACCACTGACCGCGGTATACAACACAGCGGCCCAGGCCGTCGGGCTGGCCGTGAGGACTGAACCCCACGCGTGCCCCTCAACCGCAGCCGAAACAATCAGCAACTCCGGCGCAGCGATCAATGCTGTCCACGCGCTGATCGCCACCGGGTTGAAAGGTCCCCATCGCTTGGTAAGCAGCGTTCCTACGGCGAAGACAAAAGCCGCAGCAATCACCAGCAATATGCCCGACAGCGCACCGCCCTTGCCGACGCCGCCCAGCACCGTCAGCACGCCTAGCAGCGCGATGACAATTCCCCCTACGACGGGCAATGCGATACGCTCCCCCAATACCGCAAAGGCCAGCAACAGAGTGAAAGGTGTCGCCAGTTGGTAAGCGATGGCAGACGTCGACGCATCCACTCGCGAGATGCCGCAGTACAGCAATCCGAAATGGAGCGCCCCTACCAGAGAAGCAATCCAGAACACTGGAAGCCATTCGCTGCGTTTGGGGATTCCGCAAAAAGGCATCAACACAGCGGCCATCAAGGCGAAGCGCATCGCGACCATCAGAATAGGCGGAAGCTCTTGCCCGCCAATTTTAACCGCCGTCACTTGTGCCCCCCACAAGAACGCCACCAGCACGGCTATCAAAGAATCTCGAATAGGCATTTATCCATCATCCCGTTTGAAATTGTACTTGTTTGAGTAGGCGCAAACGCTCGGCGCCGCGACGGGGTCGTTCGTTCAACTTGTGATAGTGCTCGACGAGGCGATCCAGGGTTTCGCGCAGTGCCTGCTCCGCTTCCGGGTCCTGAACGAGTTGCGTGTTGAACGTGGCCGGAAACCCCGAACCGACCAACACCATTTTGTTCAACAGTACGTTGAGTACCACCTGGCCAAATACCGCCGTGTGACCGTATCGACGCCCCACCACCGCCACCGCTGCAAGCTTGTCGCTTAACGGGCGCTCCCGGGGACGCATGAAGCCATAGCCCACGCGCTCCAGAAACGCCTGGAAACGGCTGTTGGTTCCATAGGCATGCATCACCGGCAGGTACAGGATGGCGTCCGCTTTGACCATTTCATCAACGATCTTGGCGACATCGTCCTGCAGGGAACAATCGATGAGTGAACAGGCGTTATCGGCATCGCAGTAGTCGATACGGTAATCGCGAAGCCAGAGATCTTCGACCGAGGCGCGTCCTTCCAGGTGGCGTCGAATCAACGACACCACCCGACTGCTGACCCCGTGTGCCCGGTTTGACCCGACAATGACGATCAGCTTCATCAGGTCAGGACGCCTTGGCCAATGTGGCGTGGGCGAGACGTTCATATTCCAGCAGCGACTCTTCCAGCAACTGGCCAGTGAGGTACAACGTCACCCTCGCCACTTCTTTGATCAGCGCGCGCTCTTCATCCGTCTTCACCGCGCGCTGCATCGCCAGGCGCACTTCTTCGGAATGCTTTTCATCGATAGTCGAATGAGCGACAAAGAACGTCATCTGCTCGTCTTTAAGCCCCAGGTCTACGCGGAACTTATTCAGGATGGGCTGGATGTGGTCATACACTTCTTCCGCCCAATAGCTGTACCCCAAACGGGCAATCGGCCCCAGGCGGATGGCCACATCGTTCAGATAAGCGATCAGTGCCTGAGTGGGAGGAAGCGGTGCAGGCATCGACGCAGGCAAGGCACCGATGGATTCCAAGTCACGAATGACCATTTTCTCGTGGCCCAGCTCTTCAAGCGCGTGCTTGTAAACGAACCGCAGCAGCGTTGTCTGGGACGGATCCGCGCTGAACGCACAAGCCGCCTGATTGATCGAGTTGAACCGGGTGTAATGATAAACCTGAAGCATTACCTGCTGATAAAGCTCGACCGTAATGGTCTGCTCAAGACTGTGATTCCAATAGCGACCTTTTTTGATTTTGGCCCATCCACTGTCGACAATGGCATCCAGTTCTTTAAAAAATTTATCCATGAGCTACTTTCCCTTTAATGGTGTTAAAGACGGTTTCCAGTTCCAGGTAAACCAAACTGTAATCACGTGATGATTGACGGTTCGTCCAAGTAATGTCGTCGGCCAGAACATGCCCTCCAATATCGACATACAAGGCAGCCAGGCGCCCCCGACACAATGCCGAGATGTATCGAAATTGCGTATTGGCCTTCAACCAAATGGCTGTTTGTAAAAGAAAGAACCTTAAGTGCAAACCGCCTCGGTACTTTTCATCCAGCACCAGCCGATTGGCATCAAAAGAATCCATTGGATGAGCAAAGTAATGCCCCACATTAACGACCCGCTCGACAAAGCTTATGCCATGCCCTAACGGGGTAATTCGAATGGCGCCGACAATCTCGTTTCCATCCAGATAAGCCATGTGGTACGAGTCGGTATCGCGTATTGCCTCGGTATCGGAAAAGCTTTCCTCGCTGGCGGGGTTGTCACCAATGTAGCGCGATCTTAAAGCGCGGACTTTCTGGAACAGTTCACTTTTCGCCGACACGATTTGCACGGACATGCTCATACAGGGCCCTCGACTATCGGCTGCGCTGGTCAACAATTCGCGCTTCTTTCCAGCTGAACCAACTGCCCAGATTCACGTGATCATCAAGGTCATCGACCATCATGATGGTCGCCTCCACCCCTAGGCGCTCACGCACACGCTCTCGAATCAGCAGCGTCAATTGGCTGCGATCACCTTGGTAAAACCTGGACATTTCCATTTTGGCGATCACCGTATCCCTGCTGTTCACGCAGTTGATAACGATTTGATACCCCAGGCATTGCTCGACACCTTCAAGTAGCGCCTGCTCGATCTGGCCCGCCGTGAAGGCTTTGCCGTTCAGGGTCATGGCGTCTTTGACACGCCCGACCACTTTCATCACTTGCGCGAGGGCGATCGGTTGTTTCGGGGCTTTTTGAATGGAGACCAGGTCGCCCGTACGGTAGCGAATCAAAGGTTTCACGCCGTCGATCAGCATGGTGACACACAGCTCACCCTCGCCGCTGTCACCCAGACTTTCGCCCGTTTGCGGGTTCAACACCTCAAAGATGTAATTGAGCCGATGAGGCATCAATTGGTCGCTGGTATTGGCAGCGGCAATGATCATTGCTTCCTGGGAGCCATATAGACTGTTGTACGCTTCACAGCCCCAGAGGCTGTACAAGTTGTTCTTCAGGGCTGGCGTACACAGTTCACCGCTCATCATGAACGCCCGCAAATGAAAGTCCTCGCGCGGGTTGAGGCCCAGCCGCTCGGCTTCCTTGGCCAGTGCCAGCAGCAGACCCGGGGCCGAAGCGACTACGCCGATACGCAAGTCTTTCATCAACTGGAGCGTCTTGGGATAGCCAATGACCGGGGAATGTGGCCAGATTTTGGCGTTACAAACACCCAGCTGATGACAGACATCACCCAAGGTGTCACCGAACGAATGCACCTCAGTCGGCCCCATGACGCCTACAACGGTTTTCTCCGTAGGGAAATGTTTCTCCAACACCGCCTGATAGGCCATCGCGAGTTGTTTGTTACTCGCGTAACTTTCTTTTTTATCTCGCGGGCAAGGCGTCGCCGGGCCGGTCGTGCCGGTGGTTTCATAATAATAAATGCTGCCTTCCAGCGTGCCAGACAAAATGTCCAGCATGGACCCTCTCAAATCGTCCTTGGTGGTAAAAGGCAGTGAAGAAAGATTTGCCAGCGTGACGCCTTCGACATCGATATCTTTAAAGTGCTTGCCGTAGAAAACGGATTTGCTCTTGACGTGTCGGAGCACAGTGTTAAGCCGTTCTTCGTGCCAATGCTTAAGGTCGTCTTCACTTAATGTATTGGTCCAGTACGCCCGATGAATATCGTCATACTTTATGGTGAATTCATCAAACCCCTTTCTTGCACCCATCACTTGCTCCCTCATCGACATTTATGTTCTTCGCCATTAAGGCTGCCCTCTCTGGGTGCAGACATTAACAAGCCACGAAAAACCATATACCTGTCTACTGAAGCAGTTGTTGGCGCGAAAACTATATGCTAGTGCCGACCTCTCAAGTGGGGAGGCTTGTCTGAGTACATGAGAATTATTGGATTCCATGGCCATATGGCCCTGCGCCGATGACCTGTTAGGAAGGTGGCCGAGGAGTATCCATAGATAGCGGATTTACCCTTAGACCGATAAGAGTAAGTCGTTTAGAGCCCTGGGTTCGTCAGATGCCTTGAAGCCCATCCTGAGCAATCCGGGCAAACAACCACTCCACAAACACCCGGGTCTGCGCCGTCACATCCGGCGCGACACCGTAGTAATAACGCGGCAACGGCATTCGCAACTCGGGCAACGGGCAGATCAGGCGACCGCTCGAGAGGTGGGAGCCCAGCAAAGAGGTCGGGCACAAGGCAATGCCCTGTCCTTCTACGGCGGCCTCAAGCACCAGGTGCATGTGGTCAAACTGCCGGGTGACCTGAGTGGCGGACTGGCCTTGACCAAAATGCAGGGCCCAGTTGTGCCAATCTTCGCGACGCGCCTTGGCGGTCAGTAACGTGTGCCGGCTAAGGGACGCGAGGTCTTCAAGGGCCAGGCGCTGGATCAGCGAAGGCGCCGCGACCAACAACAATTCGTCTTCGAAGAGGGCTCGCGCCTCAATCGCCGGCGCCCAGTCGTCACGACCACGGCGAATGACGATGTCGAACCCGTCGCGTGCATGATCGGGCGCCTGGGTCTGGGTGATTACCTGCGGTTTGATGTCCGGGTGCTGCGTATTGAAATCCGCCAGCCTGGGCATCAGCCAAAGCATGGCAAAGGACGGACGGACATTGATCTTCACGGTCGGCAGCGAGGCGTGCTGCTTGAGTTCAGCCGCAGCGTTGGCGATCTGCGCCAGCCCGGCACTGACCTGCTCATAAAAGCGCTGACCGGCCGGCGTCAGCACCGATTGACGGATACGACGCTCGAACAGCAGCACACCCAGGTGCTCCTCAAGCAATTTGATGTGCCGGCTGACGGCACTGTGACTGACATGCAGCTCTTCGGCCGCCAGGCTGAAACTCTGATGACGAGCAGCAACAGCGAAGGCGCGAACAGCATTAAGCGGCGGTAGTGGATTTATCATGCGTCTAATTTAGTCACATATGCACCGCAATTAAAGCGTTTGTCACGCCCACGTCGTCACGCCAATCTGCCAGCACGCAGCTAGCGCCACCTGACGGAGCAAGACATGAACAGCTACGGACTCTTTCTACTGTTTGCCACCCTGACCATTTTGAGTCCAGGGCCTGGCGTGGTCCTGACCCTGTCCAACGCGGTGCGCCACGGCTGGACGGGGGCCGTGCCAGGCATTCTGGGGATCGCGTCGGGTGCGTTTATCGTCGCCGCCATCAGCGCCACCAGTGTCGGCCTGATCCTCAGCACCTCAGCCAACGCCTTTACCGCCTTGAAATTCGCGGGGGCCGCCTATTTGTTGTACCTGGGTTACAAAAGCTGGCGCTCGGCTGGTTTCAACACGCTGCTTGAAACGCGCCCCTCAAGCCCGGGCTATCGCTTCCTTGAAGCGGCTTCGATCCAGTTTTTGAACCCCAAGGCAGTATTTTTCTTTCTGGCGGTGTTCCCGCAATTCATCGACACCTCAGCGCACTTCTCTACCCAGTTTTTTAAACTGGTCGCCTCCTATGGCGTACTGGTGATCCTCGTCCATGGCAGCTATGCCTTGCTCGCCAATGCCGCCAAAGGCTGGTTGTCGAGCCCGAAGGGTTCCTGGCTGGCGGCGAAAGTCTCGGGCGTGACCTTCGCCGGTTTCGGCGTGCTGATGGCCTCGGCCAGTCGCTAAGGTGCCGAACTGGCGTTCGCGCGACGCCTTGTCTCGGTGAATGCGGGTTGTGCTGTCGATACCTGAACAGGCAGTTCAACGGCAAACCGGCTACTGAGCTCCTTTCGCCCCGTCGCCGTCAACGCCAGCGCGCGGCTGTCCAGGTCTTGAGTCACCCATTTGCGCTTGATCGCCGTTTGCAACAACGCCGCCCCCAGTGAGCCGCCCAAATGCGGCCGACGCATGCTCCAGTCCAGACATGGGCAAGCGAAGCGGCGACGCAGCGTGCTCAAGTCCTTGACCTCGATACCCAACCCTTCAAACAACGCCTCACCGCTGTCGCTCAGCTGATAGACCTGTTCATCGGTTTCCAGCAGCCACCCCGCTTCGATCATCCGGTCATGCAGCAGCACCGCCAACGTGCCGGCCATATGGTCGTAGCACGTGCGGGCGAATTGCAAGCGATCCGGGGTGCGCGAATTGAAGGTCGGCGCGGCGTTCTGGCCGATCACCATCAACGCTTCCAGCGCCTGGGCGACGCGCCTGTCCGTCAGGCTGTAATAGCGATGGCGGCCCTGAACATGCAAACGCACCAACGCCAGTTCCTTGAGTTTGGCCAGGTGCGCGCTGGCGGTGGAGGCGCTGACTTCGGCAATCGCCGCCAACTCGGTGCTGGTGCGGGCGTGGCCGTCCATCAGCGAACAGAGGATTTTCGTCCGGGCCGGTTCCGCGATGGCCGCCGCCACGTGAGAAACGCCGATGTCATGCTGTTCTACGTTCATATTTCGCTCCCGGACGAATCAAGGCCCTTTCGGACTGGAGATAGTAGCAACACTTTTCCAACCACGAACAAGGCTGCGACCCATGGACCCGATCATCGCTGCGACTCACGCCGACCCTTATCCCTATTACGCGCAACTGCGCGCTGAGGGCGGGCTGGTTTTTCACCAAGGACTGAAAGTGTGGGTGGCGAGTAGCGCCCGAGCCGTTGCGGCTGTGCTAGCGCACCCTGACTGTCATGTCCGGCCGTCCCACGAGCCGGTGCCCAAGGCGATTGTCAGCGGGATGGCCGGCAAGGTCTTTGGTCAGTTGATGCGGATGAATGAGGGCGAACGGCAGCGTTGTCCAAGGTCGGCAATTCAACCAGGGTTGGCGTCGATTGATGTCCATGAAGTCAATGCACTGGTCGGCGCTCGCCTGATCACCCCGGGCGCCGATGGGTTGTACAAGGCGATGTTCCGCGGGCCGGTTTGCGTGGTGGCTGCATTGCTGGGCTTCTCTCCGGCTCAGGGCCGGGTTATCAGCGAGCTGACGGCGGACTTCGTCGCGTGCCTGTCGCCCCTGAGCGATCAAGCGCAACTGGAGGCGGCGCACGGTGCGGCGGAACAATTGAGCGGCTATTTCATTGAACTGCTGGATGACCCGGGCAATCAGAGCACCCTGCTCGCCGGAATCCGCCAGCGCTTCGCGGCAACCTCTAGCGACTCCGAAATGTTGATCGCCAACCTGATCGGGCTGTTTTCCCAGACCTATGAAGCCACCGCCGGGCTGATCGGGAATGCGCTGTTGGCGTTGATTCGAAACCCGTCGTTGCACAGCGAATCGACACCCGTTGACAACTTGATCGCTGAAGTTCAGCGCTTCGACCCGTCGGTGCAGAACACCCGCCGGTTTGTCGCTGCGCCTTGTGAAATCGAGGGGGTAAGCCTGAACCCCGGCGACGTGATTCTGGTGCTGCTGGCTTCGGCTAATCGTGATCCGCAGCTCAATGACCATCCCGACGTCTTTCTTCTTGATCGTCCAGACCGGCGCAGTTTCACCTTTGGTATTGGGCGGCATCAATGTCCGGGGCAGATATTGGCTCAGTGCATTGCCAGCGCTACATTGAAGGAGATTCTGACGATGAAGCCTGCTTTGGATCGCCTGACCTGGCATTACCGACCTTCGCTGAACGGGCGTATTCCGCTGTTTAGCGATTTGCCGTAAGACCCCGGGAACGATCAAAACGCGCAATCAATCAACCTGACCAACACGCTCCGCATCCGGCCAGAACAGTGCCGCCTGCCCCCGATGCTCACCGTGCTGATCGATCAGCGTCCAGACTTTGCCTTCGTGAATCATGAAGGCATTGCCATTCCGATCCACCCGATAACCGCTGTAGCCATGAGCAATCCCGTTGGCCGTGACCTGTTCCAGCAACATCTGGCGCATGGCCCGGTCCAGTGGCGAAGCGCTGAACCGTGATGGCATGCCGAGGAACTGCGAGCGATCGTATTTGAAACAGGCCAGCGTTTGTTCGTTGGCGTAGAAGAAGCACGGATCGGCTTCGGTGCCATGGGCCAGCAGGCTGTATGGCGCGTGCGCGTGTAACCAGTGCAAGCGCTCAGGTCCGGTCAGCGACTCAGGGGCTGGCAGGCTTTGGCCGGTCCAGCGCAGGTAAGCTTCGTCCAGTAGTTGAACAGCAGCTGCATATTCGTTGATTGACGACACGCGCCCTCCCACGCAAAGGCGTTGGTTTTAGATGCGTCGTAGCCTATCGAAACCCTGCTGAAAAATCCGCATCCACACCAGTCACGCCAGTCGATCCGCAACAAAATCGATAAAGGCTTTCAACTTGGGCAGTGATTTTCGCGAGCGTGGATACACCATCTGTACTGGTTTGGGCGGCGGCGCATAGGCGTCCAGGATCCGCACGAGTTCGCCATTGGCCAAGGCAGCCGACACCAGGAAATCGGGCTGCATCAAAATCCCCTCTCCGGCCACGGCCGCCTGCAGCAGCACTTGACCGTCATTGCTTTTCAGCACCGCCCCTTCAGGCCAGGGGACTTCGCTGGCGCCGCTTTTCAAAGGCCAGGCAAACCGATTATTCCAGGACGTGTGGGTGAGGATTCTGTGTCGGTGCAGGTCTTCGGGGGATTGGGGTTCCTGCCATTTTTCCAGGTACCGGGGCGATGCGCAGATCACCATTCGATACGGTGGCAATGGCTTGGCCAGCAGATTCACGCCGATCAGTTCGGAAATCCTGAACGCCAGATCGAATGACGTCTCGTACAGGTCCACCACTTCATTGCTCAGAATCAACTCGACCTGGATCTGCGGATAACACTGCATGAATTCCGACACCAGAGGACCGACCAAGGCCACGCCGAGGGTCATCGGTGCGGTGATTCGCAACAGGCCGCTGGGCTCCGGGCTCGACGCCTCCACCCGGCTGAACGCGTACTTCACCTGTTCCAGTGCCCGCTTGGCCTCTTCATAAAATAACCGCCCCTCCCCGGTGATGGATTGGCGTCGGGTGGTGCGTTGAATGAGCTGGGTGTTGAGGGTTTTCTCCAGGCTCTGGATATGCCGTCCAACCATGACCGCCGACATGCCAACTTCACCGGCCGCATCGGCGAAGCTGCCCGCCTCGACCACGGCGACGAAAACTTCCATTTGCCTGAGTTTGCTCATGACCATGCCTTGTGAAGGGAGGAAACGGAACGCTTGATTAAGTACATCAGGTTAAAGGAGTAATAACCGGCAATGCGTTTATCACGAAGGGCTTTCTCCATAGAGTCATATTATTAAAACGAACAACGAGGCTCCATTGATGCAAACCCTTCTGGACACGTCACTGAGTTCTTTTGCGCGGGCAGACCTTCTGCAAGGCCCCACGCCCATTCAGCGCGCCGAACGCCTCGAACAACTGCTGGGATTGAAGTCGCAGGGAATCGGCCTGTTTCTCAAGCGCGACGATCATATGCTGATTGGCGGTGGCGGTAACAAACTGCGCAAACTCGAATTCCATATCGGCGCAGCGCTGGCGGCCGGAGTCGACACTGTGATCACCGTGGGCGGCATTCAGTCCAACCACGCGCGCCTGACTGCTGCGGTGTGTGCTCGCCTGGGCCTTGCCTGTGAACTGATCCTTACCCGCGCCGTCCCCAAAACCGATGTAGATTACGAACTCAACGGCAACGTTCTGCTCGACCAGTTGTTCGGCGCACAGCTACAGGTACTTGCCGGGGGCAGCGACTCACTCGCCGTGGCCGAAACACGGGCCACGCAACTTCGGGATTCGGGGCGCAACGTGCTGGTGATTCCCACCGGTGGCTCAACACCTCTGGGCAGTCTCGGTTATGCGCGCTGCGCGGCGGAGATCGCACAGCAAGAGACGGAATTCGGCCTCAGCTTCAATCAGGTCGTGGTGCCCAACGGCAGCGCCGGCACCCACGCCGGGCTCGCGGCGGGCTTCCAGTTGCTGGGCCGAGGCACCTCGATCGTCAAGTCCTATTCGGTTTTATCCGATCAAGACAGTTCAGCGGCCAGAACCCGGCAACTGACCCAGGACGCACTGGCGCTGTTGGGCAGTAGCGCCATTGTGCAGGCTGAAGAGATCGCCATTGACGGCAGTCAGTTGGGCGACGGTTACGGTCTGCCAACGCCCGCGATGCAGGAAGCGGTGCGCCTGATGGCTCGCGCCGAAGGTCTGTTGATCGACCCGGTCTACTCCGGCAAAGCGTTCGCCGGGCTGTTGGCCGATCTCAGACAAGGACGCTATCGTTCCGGGGACAACGTGCTGTTCGTGATGACCGGCGGAATACCGGGTCTTTATGCCTACCGGGAAACCTTTCAGTCTTAGCGGTTAATCGTCGCGGCCCTTTGGCCAACGGGATAACCAAACCGCTGACGTTAGTCGTCTTCATATCATCACATGCACAGACGACGGGTCAGATCATTCAGAAGCCATCGGCCTGCTTTCCCTAAAGAGCGATTTTGCATGTGCGCGGCGTAGATCGTCAGTGTGTCTGGTGTGCGCTGAAGTTCGGCGGTCAACTCAAGCGGTACGAGGCGTCCTGAAGCCAGATGATCCGCAATCAGATGCTCTGGCATTCGACACCAACCGAACCCGGCGAGCAAAAAATCCAGCCGCCGTGCCAGATCTACAAACCGCCACTGGTAACTGCCCGTCACCCCATAGCTAGGGCCGTCGGGAGAAACCGGATCGGAAAGTACCAGTTGCACATAAGGCTTGAGGTCTGCACTTGTTGCCCGACGGCCTAACATGGCCAAGGGATGTCCGCTGGCTACTACTGGCCTCAAGTCGACGCTGAGCAGCGGCAGTGCGGTGACATCGTCGGGCACTGTCGGAATCAATGTGCAAAGCGCCAGTGCCGCATCGCCGTTGCGCAATCGGCGCTCTGCGCCGCCTAAGCCTTCTGTAGAAAAACTCACTGCCAGATGCGGAAAAGCCTCACGGATAGCGCGCAGGCTTTCGATGAGCGGTGCGCTAGGGACTAAAGGGTCTATGGCGAGAGCCAACTCCGGCTCAACCCCGGCTGCCGTACTGGCGGCCATTGCTTCAAACTGGGCAGCGCTTGCCAGCACTGCGCGCGCTTGAACCACTAGCACTCTACCTACCTCAGTGAGCGTTGGACGATGGCCGCTCCGATCAAACAGCCTCACACCTTGAACTGACTCAAGTGTGGCAATCGACTGGCTAATGGCAGATTGAGCACGCCGCAGGTGACGTCCCGTTGCCGAGAAACTGCCTGTATCAGCAATGGTTACAAGGATCCGCAACTGATCCAAGCTGAGATTTCCGATCATGACCCATCACTTAAACAGATGGACTCAATCATATTTACATCACTCCTGCTTAGAGATCGCATTGGGTAGAGTGTGTCGCACATCGCCTAAAGCGACAACGCAAAACCTACCGCCGCGTCACCGCGCAGGAGTTACATCCATGTCCAGGCTTCTCAGCATTGAAACCAGCTCACGTGGGGATGCTTCAATCTCCCGGCAGCTCACTCGCCGATTTGTGGCCGCGTGGCAAGCTGCACACCCTAGGGGCGCCATCAAAATACGGGATCTAACGGACACTTCGCTTACGTTCGTGACGGCCCCCTGGTTACAGGCTTATTTCACCCCAGAAACTGAACATTCGCCTGAAATGAAAGCCGTGTTGCAGCTATCCGATGAGCTTGCGGCCGAGTTGCTGGAAACCGATCACCTGGTTATTTCAACGCCGGTCTACAACTATAACGTCCCTGCGGCGCTCAAGGCGTGGGTGGATCACGTGGTACGTAAAGGCCTGACCTTGGGCTTCGATGGTAAAGGACTGGTGACCGGTAAAAAGGCAACGGTGCTGCTCGCCTCGGGAGGTGTATACACCCACGACTCCCCGATTAGAGACCGTGACATTGCGACCCAATATTTGAAACTGATCCTGAACGTCCTAGGTATCACTGATGTCACCTTTATTGCGGCCGGCGGCGCTAAAGCTGTAGATCTCGGAGAAATCGGCATGCACGATTTTCTGGATACATTTGATCATCAAATTCAAAAGTCGCTGGTTTAGACAGCATCCAGATAGAAGGCGCTGGCGAAAAAATAGTGGCGAGGTGGCTTGATCAATGTTCAAAAAAAACCGCTCTTTCTGTGAGCAGATAGTGCGGTTCTTGTCATTTCAGCTAATACGCCAATCAATCATCGCGCGTCAGCACTTCCAGCAGTTCAATCTCGAAAATCAAATTCGAATGCGGGGGAATACCCCCCATCGTCCGCTCGCCATAGGCCAAACGCGCAGGCACCCACAGCTTGCGCTTGCCACCGACCTGCATGCCCATAATTCCCTGATCCCACCCTTTGACCACCCGACCCGTGCCAATCACACACTGGAAAGGCTTACCACGGCTATAGGAAGAGTCGAACTCGGTGCCATCTTCCAGCCAGCCACGGTACTGCGTGGTGATCAGCGCGCCTTTGACGGCGGCTTTGCCGTCGCCTAGTACAAGGTCGATTACCTGAAGCTCGTCATTCATTGCATTCACTCGTGTGTTCGTTTGCCCGAAAGGCTTTATGGGCGCCGTTTTCCCAGATTTGCAGCCGATTGGCAACCATTCCGATCGCCTGACGAGGGGTTTAAACCTGTTTCTGCAGTGACCGTGAACTAAGATAAGCAACACCTACCCGTACGGATCAACACGCCATGACGGCAATTCCTGAATGAATGTAGTTTGGACCAGCGCAACCATCGGCTCACTGATGCTAGCCCTGATCGTCGCGTTGATCTGTCGCGAGCGCACGCTGCAAAAGCAGCTGGCCGAGTATCGCGTGCTGATCACCAGCCTGACTGATGGACAAAACATCCGTCAGGACGGTGACGCCGAACGCTTTAAGCGCAGCCAGTACTTCGCCCGTATCGGCACATGGGACTGGGATGTTGACACCGACAAGCTCTACTGGTCGGACGCGATCTACGGCATGTTCGGCTTCAAGATCGACGATGTAACGCCCTCCTACGCGCTGTTTTGCTCATGTGTTCACCCGGACGACCGGGCCAAGGTCCGGGCCGGGGAGCTGCGCTGCCTGGAAACCGGCGACAACCATGACGAGGAATATCGGGTGGTCTGGCCCGACGGTACGATCCGCTGGCTTCGGGAAACCGGCAATGTGGTCAAGAACGACCACGATGCAACGATCAAGATGATGGGTGTGGTACGCGATATCACCGAGGAAAAAGCCTCCGCCAGCTACCTGCAACACCTGGCCCACTTCGACCCGCTGACCGGTCTGCCCAATCGTCTGGTGCTCGAAGAGCGTCTGTCCGAAGCGCTGGAACAGGCGCGCATCAGTGCCACGAGAGTTGCGCTGGTATTTGTCGACCTCAATGGTTTCAAGGCAATCAACGACCATTACGGCCATGCCGCCGGCGACCGGGTACTGATCACCACCGCCACCCGACTGAAGAAAATCCTGCGTTCAACCGATACCGTCGCCCGGATCGGTGGCGACGAGTTTGTGGTCATCCTTCAAGGCCTGTCCCAGGGCAACAGCCTGCAAGACGAAGCCCGCAGCATCTGCCAAAAAATCTTCGTCGAACTGTCGCCACCGGTGACCATCGGCAATGATCAACGGCACATCGGCACCAGTCTGGGGGTCGCGGTGTTCCCGGACCATGCGCCGAGCATGGACCGGTTGATTCATATTGCGGATCTGGCGATGTATGAGGCGAAGCGCAGTGGGAATAATCAGTATCGGTTGGGAGAACAAACTTTGAGCCCTAGCCGGGTAGATTGACCCGTTCAGTCCTTGCGCAGACCAAAAGGAACACCATTGAAGGTGTGGGTGCAGCAGTAACAGTTAGGGGTCATGCGCTCTGCCGTCAGCTCAGGATTGACGATCCGCAAAAACCCTTGATCATCGACATACAAGCCGCTGAAGTAGCTCGACTCTCCCAGACACACCTGCTCCTTCCTTTCGTTTTCATGCAGAGCCACCATCCAGAACACCGGTTCAGGCCGATCGAGGCGAGCCACCGCTTCGCTGAAAACCTCATCCCATTGCCTACCGACGCGAGACAGTAGAAAACGGAACAACGGCGTGTAATCGAACCCGTGCCGGCGGGTTCCATGCATCGAACCCCGTGACGCATCGTTGTTGACTTCATTCTTGGTATTGCGCTGATGCCGGTAATGTCCCGTGTAATCGTTCCGCCAAACACCCCAAGTGCGGGTATTGACCTTACGGTAGAGGGGTTTCTTTTCCAATGCGTTGCTCCTGACATCCAGTCAATGAAATCGCCGCCGAGCTTTACCGGAACCGCTGGCGATTTCAATCAGCCTTCAATGGCTAAATGTTGCTTGCGGTTTAACGCTCCACTGGCGTGATATCCACGATCGTCCCGTTGGTAATCATCACCATCATGTACTTGTCGTTAATCTGCACCCACTGCGCCTGAGCCTTCGGGGCTTTCAGGCCTTTCTGCTTCCAGTTGCTCAAAGCTTTTTCGCTGCGCTGGTAAACGTCCGGGGCGCGATCACCCATCACCAGTTGGCGGGAGTTGTTAACCCCCGGCTGGACGGTTTTTTGCGGTGGGTCATCCGCTTGAACAATGGGACTGATACCGGCAACGCCGGCGGCGATGGCCAAGGCGGCGATGAGGGATTTGCTGTTCATGGGGTGATCCTCCTGTGATGTCGCGGTACCAGAACTCCGACTGCATAGGCAGCGAATCATTCCTTACGGGTTACATTGATCCGTTTCACACATCAATGCATGCCAACAATGCAATTAACATATCGATCACCCTGCTCCACTATCCGCCCCAATAAGAACCGTGCACCGCGTCCAGGCGGTGCACGTCATAAAAGCGGTGGAGTACATGTCTATGACAGCATCAACCCAACGGCCCGCGACTTCCGGTCGCTCCCGGGCCAGCGCGATTTTCCGGGTCACCTCGGGCAACTTCCTCGAACAATTCGACTTTTTCCTGTTCGGCTTTTACGCCACGCAGATCGCTGCCGTGTTCTTCCCGGCCAGCAGCGAGTTCGCCTCTCTGATGATGACCTTCGCGGTGTTCGGCGCAGGCTTTCTGATGCGGCCGTTGGGCGCCGTGGTGCTGGGCGCCTACATCGATGATGTGGGTCGGCGCAAAGGGTTGATCGTCACCCTGTCGATCATGGCCAGTGGCACGATTTTGATTGTGCTGGTGCCCGGCTATGAAACCATCGGGCTGTTCGCCCCGGCCATCGTGTTGATCGGCCGCTTGCTGCAAGGCTTCTCGGCCGGCGCAGAAATGGGTGGCGTCTCGGTGTACCTCTCGGAGATCGCCACGCCCGGCAACAAAGGCTTCTTCACCAGTTGGCAGTCGGCCAGCCAGCAAGTGGCGATCATTGTCGCGGCAGCATTGGGCTATGGCCTGAACCAGTGGATGGCGCCGGCGATGATTGCCGACTGGGGCTGGCGAATTCCGTTTTTCGTCGGCTGCATGATCGTGCCGTTCATTTTTTTCCTGCGCCGCAACCTTGAGGAAACCGAAGCGTTCGCCGCCCGTAAACACCGCCCGAGCATGGGCGATGTGTTCCGCACGTTGGCGCAGAACTGGGTGATCGTGTTCGCCGGGATGATGATGGTGGCCCTGACCACCACCGCGTTTTACCTGATCACCGTGTACGCACCGACCTTCGGCAAGACCGTGCTGCACCTGAGCACGTCTGATGCACTGCTGGTGACTTTGCTGGTGGGCGTTTCGAACTTCTTCTGGCTGCCGATTGGTGGCGCACTGTCGGACCGCATCGGCCGTCGTCCGGTGCTGATTGCCATGGCCCTGCTGACCTTGGCCACGGCGTATCCGGCGCTGACGTATCTGGTGCAGGCGCCAAGCTTCATCAACATGCTGTTGGTGCTGCTGTGGTTGTCGTTCATTTACGGTTTGTACAACGGCGCGATGATTGCCGCGCTAACGGAAATCATGCCGGTCGAAGTTCGGGTTGCCGGTTTCTCCCTGGCTTATAGCCTGGCCACGGCGGTGTTCGGTGGTTTCACCCCGGCGATGTCGACCTTCCTGATCCAGTACACCGGCGACAAGGCTGCGCCCGGTTACTGGATGAGTTTTGCCGCGCTCTGTGCCCTGTGCGCGACGTTGTATCTCTATCGCCGTTCGACCGGTCGCTTGCAACCGTCGATGTCCTGACCCCTTTGAGAGCACATGACCATGAAGAAACTATTCAATTTTGCTGCCCTGATTTTGCTGGCCAGCCTGGGTCTGAGCACCATCGCCCAGGCCGAAGAAATCCGCGTGATGACCTCCGGCGGTTTCACCGCGGCCTACAAAATCCTCGGCCCGAAATTCGCCGCCTCCACCGGCAACACGTTAGATACCGCCCTCGGCCCCTCGATGGGCAAGGCGCCGGAAGCGATCCCCAATCGTCTGGCTCGCGGTGAAAAGGCCGACGTGGTGATCATGGTCGGCTACGCCCTTGATGACCTGATCAAGCAAGGCAAAGTCGATCCCGCCTCACGGGTCGAGCTGGCGGACTCGCGGATCGGTCTGGTGGTACGTGAAGGGGCGCCGAAACCGGACATCAGCTCTGTCGACGGCCTGAAAAAGACCTTGCTCGACGCGAAGTCCGTGGCCTATTCCGACAGCGCCAGTGGCGTGTACATCGAGGAACAATTGTTCAAACGGCTGGGCATCGAAGACCAACTCAAACCCAAATCGACGATGGTTGCGAAAATCCCGGTGGGCTCGGTGGTTGCCACCGGTGACTATCAACTGGGCTTTCAGCAGGTCAGCGAGTTGCTGCCGGTGCCGGGCGTGAGTTTTGTGGCGAAGATTCCAGAGTCGGTGCAGTCGGTCACGCGTTTCGCCGCCGGCATTCCGGTCGGTGCGCAACACCCGGCGCAAGCCAAGGCGTTGCTGGATTACCTGGCCTCCACCGCCGCTCAACCGGAGGTGAAAGCCACCGGGCTGGACTCAGTCAGTCGCTGACCTGGACTTTCATTTCCACCACCAGCCGTTCCAGTTCCAGCGCCGCCGGGGTCAATGTGCGCCCCCGGCGCTTGATCAAACCGACACTGCGCATCACCTGCGGATCGGTCAGCGGCACCCGCGTCAGGATCGGGTGGTCCGCCGCCGGCATCGCCATCAAGGGCACCGCTGCCACGCCCAACCCCGCTTCGACCAAACCAATCATCGTCGTCACATGCCGGGTTTCGCAGATGCTCGACCGCTGCGGCACGATGCCCGTGAGCGCCTGATCCAGCAGAAAGCGATTGCCGGACGTCTTGTCCAGCGAGATGTAGTCCTGCTGATAAAACTCATCCCACGTCACGCTGGCGCGTCCGGCCAAGGGATGATCGCGCCGGCACGCCACCACATAACCTTCCTGCACCAGCGGCTCGAACTCCACTTCCGCCTCCAGGGTGCCCATGAAACTCAGGCCGAAATCCGCCTCGCCGTTGACCACCGCACTCAGCACTTCATGGGCGCTGGAATCGAGGACCTTGACCTTGATCCGTGGAAACTGCCGATGGTAGTGGGCGATCACTCGCGGCATGAAGTAGTAAGCCGCTGAAGGCACGCAGGCCACGGTGACGTGACCGAGGCGGGTCGAGGCGACTTCGCTGATGCCCAATAGCGCCACGTCCAGATCGTCCAACAGACGCTCGACACTCGGCATAAAACCGCGTCCGGCCTGGGTCAGGCTGACCTTGCGTGTGGTGCGTTCGAACAACCTCACACCGAGGGCGTCTTCGAGTTTTTCGATGCGCCGGCTCAGCGCCGGTTGGGAAATGCGCACCGCGTCGGCCGCCTTGCGAAAGCTGCCCTGCTCCACCACAGCGCGAAAGGCTTGCAGGTCGTTCAGGTCGAAGTTGATGGCCATGGTGCGCACTCGGGAACGGACAGATTGATCAGCCTATCGCATAAATGTAACTAATTAATGCAACATATAACTACATTTTCGTCGCCCTACAGGCCGCCATCGCGAGCAGGCTCGCTCTCACAATGGATCTACGGTGGACACAGTATCTCTGCACCCCACAAACAAATGTGGGAGCGAGCCTGCTCGCGATGGCGGTGTGTCAGTCAGCAGAACTGTATGTTCATGGCTGACGCATCAAGCATCACCCTTTATCCTTGTCACCCCCGCCATACCGAGTGAATGGAGTTTTTGTCATGCCCCATGAAGGCAACCTGTTGCAAGCCGCTGTCGTGTTTCTGTTCGCGGCGGTGCTCACCGTTCCCTTGGCCAAGCGCCTGCAACTGGGGGCGGTGCTGGGTTATCTGTTTGCCGGGGTGATCATCGGGCCGTCGGTGCTGGGCTTGATTGGCAATCCGCAAAGCGTCAGCCACATTTCCGAACTCGGGGTGGTGTTGCTGCTGTTCATCATTGGTCTTGAACTGTCGCCGCGACGTTTGTGGGTCATGCGCAAATCGGTGTTCGGCGTCGGCCTGGCGCAGGTGCTGCTGACAGGCTCGGTGATTGGTGTGCTGGCGTTGTTCGTGTTCGGCCAACCGTTGAACAGCGCGATCGTGCTGGGCTTGGGCCTGGCGCTGTCGTCCACGGCGTTCGGTTTGCAAAGCCTGGCCGAGCGCAAGGAACTGACCAGTCCCCACGGACGCTTGGCATTCGCGATTCTGTTGTTCCAGGACATCGCCGCCATCCCGCTGATTGCCATGGTGCCGTTGCTGGCGGGCGGCGATCACTCCAGCAGCGCTGGCGAAGGCCTCAATCACGGCTTGCGCGTGCTAGGCAGCATCGCGGTGGTGGTGATCGGTGGGCGGTATCTGCTGCGACCGGTATTCCGGGTGGTGGCCAAGACCGGTTTGCCGGAAGTCTCGACCGCCACTGCGTTACTGGTGGTGATCGGCACGGCGTGGCTGATGGACCTGGTTGGCGTGTCCATGGCGCTGGGGGCGTTCCTTGCCGGGTTGTTGCTGGCGGACTCCGAATACCGCCACGAACTGGAAGCGCAAATCGAACCGTTCAAGGGATTGCTGCTGGGGCTGTTTTTCATCAGTGTCGGCATGGGTGCCAACCTCAGTCTGCTGCTGAACGCGCCGATCACGGTGCTGGGCCTGACCCTGCTGCTGATCGCAATCAAACTGCCGCTGCTGTTTGTTGTCGGGCGACTGGCCGGTGGCTTGGGCAAGGTCAGTGCCATTCGCCTTGGCATCGTGCTCGCGGCCGGTGGTGAGTTTGCGTTTGTGGTGTTCAAGATCGGCCGCGACCAGGGACTGTTCGAACCTCGGCTGTACGACTTGCTGGTGCTGACCATCACCTTGTCCATGGCGGTGACGCCGCTGCTGTTGCTGGTGTGCGCGAGACTGGTCAGCCCCAGGGTTCAACCGGTGGTGGTGCCGGAGAAATTCCGCGAGATCGATACCGACACGCCACGCGTGGTGATCGCCGGCATGGGCCGTATGGGGCAGATCGTTGCGCGGATTTTGCGCGCGCAGAACATCAAATTCGTCGCCCTCGATACCTCGGTGGAAACCATCGAACTGTCGCGCAGCTTCGGCGGTGTGCCGGTGTTCTACGGCGACCCGATGCGCCCGGAGATCCTCAGTGCGGCCAAGGTCGAGCAGGCGGAATACTTTGTCATCGCCACCGACGACCCGGACACCAACATCAAGACCGCCGAGTTGGTGCACAAACTCTACCCGCACATCAAAATCATCGCCCGGGCCCGTAACCGTCAGCATGTGCATCGGCTGGTGGACCTTGGCGCCGAGGCCATTCGGGAAACCTATTATTCGAGTCTGGAAATGAGCAGGCGCACGCTGGTCGGCCTGGGGCTGACCCCGGCCCAGGCCGATGCGCGGATCAAGCGCTTCAAGCATCACGACGAGCAGGTGCTGGAGGCCCAGCATGCGGTTTATGACGATGCGGCGAAGGTATTGCAGACGGCGCAGGAAGCCCGGGCGGAACTGGCGAGATTGTTTGAGTCGGATCAGTTGGGGGAGCAGGAATCGGGTAAAGCTTGAGATCCAGCCCCTCGCCCTAACCCTCTCCCCAAGGGGCGAGGGGACTGATCTGGGAGTTCTTTTGAGATACGGCGACCTGAATTATCGAGTCGAACTCAGGATTTGAAAGCAATGGAGATCTGCCCCCTTTCCCCCTCTCCCCCGTGGGGATAGGGCTGGGATGAGGGGATGGATCTAACTGACACACAACCATTCGAGCAAACCCATCCTATGACCAACACCAACCAACCCGCCCCCGCCCTGAAAGAAATCTTCAACGCCGACCGCCTCAAGCACATCGCCACCGAGATGACCTCCGTCTACCCCACGTTCAACGCCAAGGCCTTCCTGAAACTGGCCAACGACGGGCTAGCCGAATTATCAATCATGCAGCGCATGGCCCGGGTCAGCGAGTGCCTGCATGCGGTGTTGCCGTTGAGTTATGAACAGACGCTTGAAGTGCTGCGCGCCCTCGTTCCGCGGCTGAACAGCGGCTTCGTCAGCATCTCATTACCGCATTACGTCGCGACGTACGGCGGACATGCTTTCGAACAATCCATGGACGCCCTCAAGTACTTCACTGCGTTCGGCTCCTCGGAGTTCGCGATCCGCCATTTCCTGCGCAGCGACATCGAACGCTCCCTGGCGGTCATGCACGATTGGTCCCTGGACGACAACGAACACGTCCGCCGCCTGGCCAGCGAAGGCAGCCGACCGCGCCTGCCATGGTCGTTTCGACTGGAACAGATTCAGGCTGACCCAACATTGGCGGCCGCGATCCTCGATAACCTCAAGGCCGACGACAGCCTCTACGTGCGCAAGTCCGTGGCCAACCACCTCAACGACATCACCAAGGATCATCCTGAATGGGTGCTGGACCTGATCGAAGGCTGGTCGCTGGACAACAAGCACACCGCATGGATCGCCAAACACGCCCTGCGCAGCCTGATCAAACAGGGCAACCAACGAGCGTTGGCGATCATTGGCGCGGGCGGCAAGCCTGAGGTCGAGATCATCGATGTGAAGGTGGAACCGGCGGTGATTCGTCTGGGTGAAAAAATCACCCTGTCCTTCGCCATGAAATCCACGGTCCAGGACAGTCAGCGACTGGTGATCGACTACGCCATCGATTACGTCAAAGCCAACGGCAGCACGTCGGCGAAGGTGTTCAAGCTCAAGGCGCTGACGCTTCCCGGCAAGGCGACCGAGTCCATCGTCAGGAGTCAGCAGATCAAAGAACTCACCACCCGCCGGCATTACGCGGGTCATCACGCCGTGCACATTCTGGTGAACGGCGAGCGCCTGGCCAGCACCGGGTTCGAGATTATCGCTGACGCTGATTGACCGTATTGCCGGATCGACCGGGCAGCATGCGCGTCAAGGTGTTGTCACGGACCCAATAGTGATGGAACAACCCCGCTGCCGCGTGCAAGCCGATCAGCCAGTAACCGGTGCTGCCGAGCAATTCGTGCCAGTACTTGAACTGCTTGGCCAGGTCCGGATCGACCGCCACCGGCGAAGGCAGGAAGAACTCGAAATAAGGCATCGGCTTGCCACCTGCCGACAGCATCAGCCAGGCCAATAACGGCGTGGCGATCATCAGCCCATACAACGCCAGGTGCATCAGGTGCGAAACGCCCGTCTGCCAGCCGGGCAGCGCCGGCGTAATCGGCGGACGCGGGGTGATCCGCCCGAGCAAGCGCACCCACACCAACACAAAAATGCTCAGCCCGAACAAGCCGTGCAACCCAAGAAACAATCCCTTCAAGGCGTGCCCCTTTGGCAACAACCCTTTGATTTCGATGCAGGCATACACGCCGACAAACAGCGCAAGCATCAGCCAGTGCAAGGTGATCGAGAGTTTTCCATACCGGTGAGCGAGTGCATTGCGGGTCATAACAGGCCTCGTGAACGTTATTGTGGCTGCCGAGTCATTCGCGCAGCCCGGTTCCGCTTTGTTGCCGAACCGATCGGCGCCACCCTGCCCGCCCAGTCTTAAGGCAATCTGAAGACAGGCCCGATCGGTCTTTGGCCACCTTCAGACTCAGTTAAGAAATGCTTCCGATACTTCTCCCATACTTACCCGGGGAGGCGTCTTCCAATGCCCGATTTCAACTGGAACATTCCTCTGCCCCTGCATTTCGGACAAGCCGAAACCCCGCAGATGAGTTTGGCCAGAGCCCTGCCGGACGAGCCCCTGCGTCCGGTCTTCGAAGCCTTTATCCAGCAACGTTTCCGTAAGGCCCACGGGGCCGACATCCGTCATTTCATGCCGGAGCTGTTTGGCATGAACAACGCGTCAGGTGAACTGTGTGCAGTGGCCGGCGTGCGTCTGGCGAGTAGCGAACCGCTCTATCTGGAAAGTTACCTGGACGAACCGATCGATCCGCTGATCAGTGCCGCGGTCGATTGTGCAGTAGACCGCAGGGGCATCGTCGAAGTGGGCAACCTGGCCGCCAGCGACACCGGCAGTGCGCGAATGAGCATCATCGCCATCACGTACCTGCTGGCGATGGGTGGCCTGGAATGGGTGGCGTTCACCGGCAACATCGGCCTGGTGAACAGCTTTCATCGCCTGGGCCTGAAGCCCGTCACCCTCTGCGCTGCCGATCCCGAGCGGCTGGGCGACGACCGCCACAGCTGGGGCAGTTACTACGAGAGCAAGCCCTGGGTGCACGTTGGCAACATCCGCGCCGGCTTCATCCATTTGCGCAACATCGGGATGTTCAACCGACTGGGGTTGCCATCGTCCATCGAGGAATCCAGCCATGTCGCCTGAAATGGAGCGTTTCAAACAGACGCTGCGCAGCCATGCCCAGCGCAAGTCCAATGCCGTCGCCGTGTGGGGCGATCAACTGAAACTGGACTACGCCACGCTGTACGCAGAAGTGATGTATCGCCAGCAGCGTCTGCGCGATGAAAACGTCAAGGTGGTTGCACTGGCCCTGGACAATGGCGTCGAAGCCATGCTCTGGGACCTGGCCGCGCTGTTCGAAGGCCTGACCTGCCTGACGTTGCCACCTTTCTTCAGCCCGGCTCAACGCAAACATTGCCTGAAGCAAAGCCAGTCCGCCCTGGTGATTGCTGAGCCAGCACTGGAAACTGAACTGAAAATGGCCGGCTACGAAAAAACCGGCGAGTTCTGGCGCCGCATCTTCAGCGGCCCAAGTCGGATGCCCGAAGGCACCGCCAAACTGACCTTCACCTCGGGCACCACTGGCACCCCCAAAGGCGTGTGCCTGAGCGCCGAAAGCATTCTGCGGGTCGCCCGCGAACTGGATCAGGCCAGCAAACCCACCGATCCACAGCATCACCTCGCACTTCTGCCGCTGGCGATCCTGTTGGAGAATATCGGCTGCTATGCGGCGCTGTACGCCGGCGCGACGCTGAGCCTGCCCAGCCAGAAAGCCCTGGGTATTCAGGGTGCCAGCGGTGTGGATGTGCCGCGACTGCTCGGATGCCTGATCACCCGCGCGCCCGAAAGCCTGATCCTCGTGCCGCAATTACTGCTGCTGCTGGTCAGCGCCGCCGAGCAAAAAGCCTTCAACCCCCACGCGTTGCGTTTTGCCGCGGTGGGTGGCGCACGGGTCAGCGAAGAATTGCTGCATCGCGCGCAACGGATCGGTCTACCGGTTTACGAAGGCTACGGACTGTCCGAGTGCGCGTCGGTGGTGTGCCTCAATCGGCCAGAAGCGCGCCGCCCTGGCAGTGTCGGCCGGCCCCTGCCCCACGTGGACATTCGCCTGGCTGACGACGGCGAAGTGCTGATCAAGGGCTCAACCTTGCTCGGTTATCTGGGCGAGGCGCCGCACACCGATGAATGGTGGCCCAGCGGCGATCTTGGCGAGTTCGACCCCGAAGGTTTTCTCTACCTCAAGGGGCGCAAGAAACATCAATTTGTCACCAGCTACGGCCGCAATGTGAACCCGGAATGGGTCGAGGCTGAATTGACCCAACGTCATCATATTGCCCAGGCCTTTGTCTACGGCGAAGCGATGCCGAGCAACCACGCGCTGCTCTGGCCCCATCGCCCGGATTGCACCGACGAAGAACTGGCCGCCGCCGTGGCCCACGCCAACGAGGCCCTGCCCGATTACGCCCAGGTCCATCACTGGACGCGTCTGGATCAACCGTTCACACCCGTCAACGGTCTGCTGACCGCCAATGGCCGACCACGCCGGGACGCCATCGTCGAGCGTTACCGGGCACAACTGACTGAAGCTGATTTTTCAGAGGAATCTGCGTCATGAGCTTTTTCGACACACTGCAAGAAGCCACCCATCAAGAACGCCACGAGCTGTTCAACCTGCCGATCATTCTCGACGCCCTCGAGGGCAAGGTCAGCCTGGAAAGCTACCGGGCCTTCCTGGCGCAAGCCTATTACCACGTACGTCACACCGTGCCCTTGATGATGGCCTGCGGCGCACGCCTGCCGTCGCGCCTGGAATGGCTGCGTAAAGCGGTGTGCGAGTACATCGAGGACGAATACGGCCACGAACAATGGGTTCTCGACGACATCGAAGCCTGCGGCGGCGACAAGGATGCGGTGCGCGATGGTCGTCCGTCCTTGCCGATCGAATTGATGGTCAGTTTCCTCTACGACCTGATAGCCCGGGACAACCCGGTCGGCCTGTTCGGCATGGTCAACGTGCTGGAAGGCACCAGCATCGCCCTGGCCACCCATGCTGCCGACAGCATTCGCGAACGCCTGGACCTGCCGCAAAGCGCTTTCAGTTACCTCAGCTCCCATGGCTCGCTGGATATCGAGCACATGCACACCTATCGCCGACTGATGAACACCCTCGATGATCCGGCCGACCAGGCCGCTGTGATTCACGCATCCAAGGTGGTTTATACGCTGTACACCGACATGTTCCGCGGCTTGCCGCGCAACGGGGAGAACCTGCATGCACCTGTCTGAGGCTCGCGTGGTATTGACCGGTGCCAGCGGCGGCATTGGCCTGGCAATCGCAACCGCCCTGTGCTCCAGTGGCGCCCGAGTATTGGCGGTGGCTCGGCATCGGGAACCGTTGGAGCCTTTGCTCGAACGCTATCCGCAGCATTTGTACTGGGTCGGCGCCGACCTGACCTTTCTCGCCGACCGCCGCAAAGTACTGGCCGCCGCCGAAGCTATCGGCGGTATCAACCTGCTGATCAACGCCGCCGGGGTCAATCACTTCGCCATGCTTGAACAGCTCGATGACAGCGACATCAACACCATGCTGGCGGTGAACATCAGCGCGCCGATCTGCCTGACCAAGTTATTGCTGCCGCTGCTCAAGCAAGCTGAAAGCGCGATGGTGGTGAACGTCGGTTCGACCTACGGCTCCATCGGCTACCCCGGTTACGCCAGCTATTGCGCCACCAAGTTTGCCCTGCGGGGGTTTTCCGAAGCCCTGCGCCGGGAACTGGCCGACACCCGCGTCGGCGTTTTGTACGTCGCGCCACGTGCCACCCGCACCAGCATGAACAGCCCGGCGGCGCAGGCCTTGAATGACGCACTCAAATCCAATGTCGACGACCCGCAAAAAGTCGCCTCGGCGGTGATGCACGCCATTGCCGGTGACCGCCGCGACTTGTACCTGGGCTGGCCGGAACGCTTTTTCGTACGCCTGAACAGTCTGTTGCCAAACCTGGTGGATCGCGGCCTGCGCAAGCAGTTGCCTCTGATCCGTCGCCTGAGTCAGAAGCCCGATAACGAGAATCTCAAGCCATGAAAAAACTCTTTGCCTGCTTGCTGATGGGCGCCTTGAGCCAAAGCGTCTGGGCGCTGGACGCCGCCGATCAGCAACGTCTCAATGGCATCCAGCAAAGTTGGGCGCACATTCAATACGAAGTGCCCGAGAATCAACGCACCGCGGCGTTTGAAAAACTCGCCGGCCAGGCCTCGGCGTTCACTCACGAACGCCAATCGGTGGCCGAAGCCTGGATCTGGTCCGGCATCGTCAACAGCAGCTGGGCCGGCGCCCAAGGCGGGCTCGGTGCGCTGAGCAAGGTCAAGGATGCGAAAGTCGATCTGGAGAAAGCCCTGGCCCTGGACCCAAAAGCCCTGCAAGGCTCGGCCTACACCAGCCTCGGGGCGCTGTATGATCGCGTACCGGGCTGGCCCATTGGCTTTGGCGACTCAGACAAGGCCGAACAGTTGCTCAAGCAGGCCTTGCAACTCAACCCGAACGGCATCGATAGTCTGTACTTCTGGGGTGATCACCTCTACCGTCAAAAACGCTACAGCGAAGCCCGGGGTGCGCTGCAAAAAGCCTTGCAGGCAGACCCAAGGCCCGGCCGGGAAACCGCCGACGCCGGGCGGCGCAAAGAGATCGAAGCCTTGCTGGTGGACGTGAACAAGAAACTCGACTGACAGGAGTCCGTGTGCGCTTATTACTGGTTGAAGATGACGTGGCCCTGGGCGAAGGCATCCATCAGGCCCTGGGCCGCGAAGGTTATACCGTTGACTGGTTGCAGGACGGCAGCAGTGCCATGCATTCGTTGCTCAGCGAAAACTTTGATCTGGCGGTGCTCGACCTCGGCCTGCCGCGCATGGACGGGCTGGAAGTGCTGCGCCGCCTGCGTGACAGCGGTTCCAATCTGCCCGTGCTGATCCTCACCGCGCGGGATGCCACCGAAGACCGTATCGCCGGGCTGGATGCCGGCGCCGACGACTACCTGATCAAGCCCTTTGATCTGGCCGAACTCAAGGCGCGCCTGCGGGCCTTGCTGCGGCGCAGTGCCGGCCGCGCGCAGATGCTGATCGAACACGCCGGCATCAGCCTCAACCCCGGCACCCAGCAAGTCAGCTATCTGGGCGAGCCGGTCGCGCTGACGCCCAAGGAATATCAGCTACTCCACGAATTACTCTCGCCACCGGGCCGGGTCATGACCCGCGATCACTTGATGCAGTTGCTTTACGGCTGGAACGAAGAAGCCGAAAGCAACACCCTGGAAGTGCACATCCATCATCTGCGCAAGAAATTCTCCACCGATCTGATCCGTACCATTCGCGGTGTCGGTTATCTGGTGGAGGAGCGTCGATGACGTCAATCCGGCGCCGCACCCTGACGCTGATCATCGGCCTGATGCTCGCGGGTCTGGCGATGATCAGCATGTTCAACCTGCACGACAGCAATCATGAAATCGCCGAAGTCTACGATGCCCAACTCGCGCAGAACGCCCGGCTGTTGCAGGGTGTGATGCGCATGCCCATGGCCAGCAAGCAACACGCTGACCTGTATCAGGCCTTCAACAAGGCGTTGGGCGAGGCGGAGCCAAGGGTCGACGGCCATCCCTATGAAACCAAGCTTGCCTTTCAGGTGTGGAATCGTCAGGGCGAAGTGCTGGTGCACACAGCCAGCGCGCCCTCTTTCACTGCGCCGCCGTCGGTGCCTGGTTTCAGCGACGTGGTGGACTTGAGCGACCGTCACTGGCGCGCGTTTGTACTTGAAGATAAACAGAATGACCTGCGGATCTGGGTCGGTGAACGTGAAGACGTGCGTTCGGACCTGGTGGAGCGAATTGTGCGCCATACCCTGTGGCCCAATGTGCTGGGCAGCCTGATTCTGGCTGCATTGGTCTGGCTGGCCATTGGCTGGGGCCTCAAGCCCCTGGCCGACATGGCGGCGACGCTGCGGGCTCGGCACAGCGGCTCTCTGGAACCGCTGCAACTGACCCCGCTGCCCAGCGAGCTCGAGCCGATGCAAGCGGCGCTCAATCGCATGCTCGCGCAGATTCAGGAAGTGCTCGGCCGCGAGCGGCGCTTTATCGCCGACGCCGCCCATGAAATGCGCACCCCCCTGGCGGTGCTGCGGGTGCATGCGCAAAACCTGTTGGAGGCCGGCACCGAACAGGAGCGTCGGGAATCCCTGGGGTTTCTGATTTCGGGCGTGGACCGAGCCAGCCGGTTGGTCAACCAATTGCTGACCATGGCGCGCCTCGAGCCCACAGCCGTAACACCGGTGCTGCACACGATCGACCTGACTCAAACGGTGCGCGACAGCCTGGCTCAGCTAACACCCTGGTTACTGAGCAAGAACCTTGAGCTGGCCTTCGACGTCATTGACCGTCCCTTTACCGTGATGGCAGACGCGGCGGCCATCGACATCGCCCTGAACAACCTCATCAGTAACGCGGCAAACTTCTCCCCGGAACATGGTGTTATCACCGTGCAGTTAAGTCAGGCGGACGGTTTCTATTCGCTGAGTGTCGAGGATCAGGGACCGGGCATCGACGAAGGGGAACGCGGGCGCTTGTTCGAACGCTTTTACAGTCGCGGTAACGCCCAGGGGGCGGGGTTGGGACTGACGATCGTCAACACCATTGCAACTCGGCTGGGTGGACGCATTACCCTGGTCAACCGGCCGGAGGGCGGATTGCGGGCGACGCTGTCGATTCCGGACGGCCAACGGCTCAGTCCATTGCAGCGAACCACCCGCGAGCTGCCGCCCAAGGATTGAGTTGTTGCGGTCCCAAGCGGCTAAACAATCTGTGGCGTGGGAGCTTGTCGGTTCACGTTTTAGCGCTCGCCAAATAATGCGCAACCAAAGCATTGGCATGCCCATGCCCCATACCGTGTTCAGTCTTCAGCCACGCCACCATTTCCATGTGCTTCTTTGCGCTCACCGTTCCCAGCAGATCCAGCCAGTGGCTGATTGGCTGCCCGTACTTTTTCTCGATTGACGGAAAGTACGACGCCGGGCCTTTTGTTTTTGTATCGTCGGTCATGCTGCAAGCTCCCTTTATCGCGACGGAGTGTCGGATAACGCTCCTTGTCGTCATCCAATAGACTGGACGCCAAACGCTATCCCAGCAACAACCCCTGCTCCGCCTCACACAACGCCACTACGTAATCCCACAACACCCGCAACCGCACGGATTTGTGCAGCTCGCGCCGCGTGCTGATCCAGTAGCTGCGCTGAATACTCTCATCCGGCAACAACGGCACCAGGCCGGGATCAGCGCTGGCCATGTAACACGGCAGCACGGCGATCCCCAGCCCGGAACGCGCGGCCTGTTGTTGGGCGATGACGCTGGTGCTGTGAAACACCACCTGCGGATTGCGACAGAAGCTGTTGAGAAACACCAATTCCTGGCTGAACAGCAAGTCATCGACGTAACCGATCCAGGCGTGGCGACCGAGGTCTTCGCGGCTGCGCAGCGGTGGTGAGCGGTCCAGATACTCCTGGCTGGCGTACAGCGCCAATCGATAGTCAGTCAGTTTGCGTGTGACCAGCATGTCGGCGGCCGGGCGCTCGAGGTGGATGCTGATTTCCGCTTCGCGGTTGAGGATGCTGACGAAACGCGGCACCGCCACCAGTTCCACTTCGAGCCCCGGATAACGTTCGAACAGGCCGTTCATGCGGCTGGCGAGGAACATGATGCCCAACCCCTCTGTCACGCCGACGCGGATCTTGCCCAGCGGCGCCGTGGATTGGGTGATTTCTTCCTGCGCCAGCAACGCGACGTTTTCCATGGCTTCGGCGTGTTTGAGCAACGCTTCGCCCGCCGGCGTCAGCTCATAACCCTGGGCATGCTGGACAAACAACGCCGTGCCGAGGCTCTTTTCGATGGCCTCGATGTGCCGGGCCACGGTGGCGTGGGTGGTGTTCAAACGGCGGGCGGCGGTGAGCAGACGCCCGCTGCGCTGCAATTCGAGAAAAAACCGCAGGTCATTCCAGTCGAACATGAACCGTCCTTGAGGTGAGGCTGTTTAAAAACGCACAGTGGCTGCGCAAAAACTAACATTCTTTTGACGAAAGCTAACAACTAGGATGACCGACAACAAGAACAACAACATGAGGTCACGGATGCAGACTTCCCTGGATGAATACGACTACATCGTGGTCGGGGCCGGGCCGGCCGGTTGTTTGCTGGCCAATCGGTTGTCGGCCAACCCGCAACATCGCGTGCTGCTGCTCGAAGCTGGCGGCCGCGACAACTATGCGTGGATTCACATCCCCGTGGGTTACCTGTTCTGCATCGGCAACCCGCGCACCGACTGGTGCTTCAAGACCGAAGCGCAACCCGGCCTGCAAGGTCGCGCCCTGAGTTATCCGCGTGGCAAAGTGCTCGGTGGCTGTTCCTCGATCAACGGCATGATCTACATGCGCGGCCAGGCCGGCGACTACGACGGCTGGGCGGCTCAGGGCAATCCCGGCTGGAGCTGGCAAGACGTGCTGCCGTTGTTCAAAAAGAGCGAAAACCATTTTGCTGGCGACTCGGCGTTTCACGGCGCCGCCGGTGAATGGCGAATCGAACGTCAGCGACTGTCGTGGCCGATTCTCGATGCTTTCCAAAGGGCCGCCGAGCAAAGCGGCATCGCCAGCATCGATGACTTCAACCAGGGCGACAATGAAGGCTGCGGCTACTTCCAGGTCAACCAGAAAGCCGGTATTCGCTGGAACGCGGCCAAGGCGTTTCTCAAACCGATCCGCAACCGCCCCAATCTCACCGTACTGACCGATGTCGAAGTGGATCGCGTGCTGCTGGATAACGGCCGTGCGTCGGCGGTCAGTGCGCGTTGGCAGGGTGAGACGAAAACCTTCAAGGCACGCAAGGAAATCGTGCTGTGCGCCGGTTCCGTCGGCTCACCGAGCATCCTGCAACGTTCCGGGATCGGCCCTCGCCCGCTGCTACAACGATTGGGGATCGGCGTTGCTCATGAGCTGCCCGGCGTGGGTGGCAATCTGCAGGATCACCTGCAACTGCGCCTGATCTACAAACTGGAAAACACCCGCACCCTTAACCAGATCGCCGGCAGCCTGTGGGGCAAGATGGGCATGGGCCTGCGTTACCTGTATGACCGCAGCGGCCCGCTGTCCATGGCGCCGAGCCAGCTCGGGGCCTTCGCCCGTTCGGGACCGGAGCAAACATCGGCGAATCTCGAGTACCACGTTCAACCGCTGTCGCTGGAGCGTTTCGGCGAGCCGTTGCATGCGTTCCCCGCCTTCACGGCGTCGGTGTGCGATCTGCGCCCGCAAAGCCGTGGTCGCATCGAGATCCGCTCCACCGATCCGCAGGAAGCGCCGCTGATCCAGCCCAATTACTTGAGCCATCCGGAGGACTTGCGGGTGGCAGCAGACGCCATTCGCCTGACCCGCCGCATCGTCGCCGCCCCGGCCCTGCAAGCGTTCAAACCGGTCGAGTACTTGCCCGGAGATAGCTTGCAGAGCGACGAAGAATTGCACGAAGCCGCCGCGCGTATCGGCACAACGATTTTCCATCCTGTCGGCACCTGCCGCATGGGCAACGACGCGGACGCCGTGGTCGATGCCGAACTGCGCGTCCATGGCATCCCCGGCCTGCGCATCGCCGACGCCTCGATCATGCCGCGCATCACCTCGGGCAACACCTGTTCGCCTACGCTGATGATTGCCGAAAAAGCCGCACAACTGATCCTCAACCCCAACTCAAGGAGCATCGCCGCGCAGAAGGAACTGACCAGCAACGCCTGAATCACACCGGTAGGAGCTGGCGCAGCCTGCGATCTTTTGGCGTCTTTGAAGGCGCTGAAAGATCAAAAGATCGCAGGCTGCGCCAGCTCCTACAGAGAGCCAGTGCACCCGATACATCGACAGTAGCGGCGCCAGCCCATAAGGCCGGCGTCGACAGTGGAACAAAAAAAACAATCACTGTGAGGGATACCGATATGTCAGAACATGTTCAGCCCCTGGAAGCCGTGCGCAGCGCGGGCACCAGCCAGGAAACCCAGAAAGTCATCTTCGCCTCGTCGCTCGGGACGGTCTTCGAGTGGTACGACTTTTTCCTCTATGGCGCCCTCGCGGCGGTAATCAGCAAACAATTTTTCGCCGGGGTCAACGACACCACGGCGTTCATCTTTGCGCTGATGGCCTTCGCTGCCGGCTTCATCGTGCGGCCGTTCGGCGCTTTGGTGTTCGGCCGGTTGGGGGACATGATCGGACGTAAATACACCTTCCTTGCAACCATCATCCTCATGGGCCTGGCGACTTTCTGCGTCGGGTTGCTACCGACCTACGCGAGCATCGGCATCGCCGCGCCGATCATTCTTGTGGTGCTGCGCATGCTTCAGGGCCTGGCCTTGGGCGGTGAATACGGCGGCGCTGCCACTTACGTGGCCGAACACGCACCGACGGGAAAACGCGGCTTCCACACCAGCTGGATTCAGTCCACCGCAACCCTCGGCTTGCTGCTGTCGCTGCTGGTGGTGCTCGGTTGCCGCTACTTCACCGGTGACCAGTTCGAAGTCTGGGGCTGGCGGATTCCGTTTCTGTTTTCGATCATTCTGCTGGGCATCTCGACCTGGATTCGCATGAGCCTGCACGAGTCGCCAGCGTTCGTGAAAATGAAAGAGGAAGGCAAGCTCTGCAAGTCGCCGCTGCGCGATTCCTTCGGCAAATGGGAAAACCTGAAAGTCGTCCTGATCGCCCTGTTCAGCATCAACGCCGGGCAAGCCGTGACTTTCTACGCGGCGCAATTCTACGTGCTGTTCTTCCTCACCCAGTTCCTGAAAATGGACCCGGCGCTGGCCAACAGCCTGCTGATCGTCAGTGTGATCATCGGCGCCCCGTTCTTCATTTTCTTCGGCTGGCTGTCGGATAAAGTCGGGCGCAAACCGGTGCTGATGATCGGCCTGCTGCTGGCGACTGCACTGTACTTCCCGATCTTCAAGTCCATCGCCCACTACGCCAACCCGGCCATTGACCAGGCCAGCCGTCAGGCACCGATCACCGTGCTGGCGGACCCGGCCACCTGCACCTTCCAGTTCGACCCGGTGGGCAAGGCGAAATTTGACAGCCCTTGCGACAAGGTCAAAACCTTCCTGGTGAAACAGGGCCTTCCTTACAGCAGCGAAGCTGCACCGGCCGGCAGTGCCGTGCAGGTGAGTGTCGGGGAAGTGAAACTCGATGGTTACGATGAGGCGGCCTTGCGTGGCGCCGTGACCCTCGCGGGGTATCCGTCAAAAGCCGACACCCAGTTGATCAACAAACCGATGATCGTGGCGCTGATCGTCGCGCTGATCATCATTTCCGCCATGTGCTACGGCCCGCTGGCAGCGCTGATGGTCGAACTGTTCCCGACCCGCATCCGCTACACCTCGATGTCCCTGCCGTACCACATCGGTAATGGCTGGTTCGGCGGTTTCCTGCCAACGGTGTCGTTTGCCTTGGTGGTGTACACCGGGGACATCTTCTACGGACTGTGGTACCCGGTGGTGATTACCGGCGTGAGCCTGGTCGTCGGGCTGATCTGTTTACGTGAAACCAAGAACGTGGACCTGGATACCAACTGATAGCACGTGCAAAAAAACGCCCCGCAATGCGGGGCGTTTTCGTTAATCTGACTCTACGCTCGACGCAACCATCGCCCCGCCACTCACCAGACCGAGGCACCATGATCATTTCATCCGCATCCGACTATCGCGAGGCAGCACGTCGCAAACTCCCGCGTTTTTTGTTTGATTACATTGATGGCGGGGCTTATGCAGAGCATACCCTGAGGGCCAATAGCGCTGATTTGACTGGCATCAGCCTGCGTCAGCGCATTCTGAAAAACGTCGAAACCTTGAGTCTTGAAACCACCCTCTTCGACCAACCGCTTTCAATGCCCATCATCTTGGCCCCAGTCGGCCTGACGGGCATGTTCGCCCGTCGTGGTGAGGTGCAGGCGGTTAAAGCGGCGGAAAATAAAGGCATCCCGCTTTGCCTATCAACAGTTTCGGTGTGCTCGATCGAGGAAGTCTCGGCACAAAGCCAGCAATCCATCTGGTTTCAGCTGTATGTGTTGAAGGACAGAGGTTTCATGAAGAATGCACTGGAACGGGCGAAGGCCGCCGGTGTGAAAAACCTGGTGTTTACCGTGGACATGCCCACGCCCGGCGCCCGATACCGGGACGCACACTCGGGCATGTCAGGTCCTTTTGCATCATCGCGACGAATGCTTCAGGCCATGACCAAACCCGACTGGGCATTCAACGTCGGCGTCATGGGGCGACCACACGACCTGGGCAATATCTCGAAGTACCTGGGCAAAGCCGTCACCCTCGAGGACTACATGGGCTGGTTGGCCAATAACTTCGACCCTTCGATCAGCTGGAGCGATCTGGAGTGGATTCGTGAGTTCTGGAAAGGCCCGATGATCATCAAAGGCATTCTCGATCCTCAGGATGCCAGAGACGCGGTCAGCTTTGGCGCGGATGGCATTGTCGTGTCGAACCACGGAGGGAGACAGCTGGACGGCGTGCTCTCCACCACCCGGGCATTGCCGCCCATCATGCAAGCCATCGGTAATGATTTGACGGTACTGGTCGACTCGGGAATCCGCTCGGGGCTTGACGTTGTACGGATGTTGGCACTGGGCGCAAAAGGCGTATTACTGGGGCGTTCCATGGCCTATGCACTGGCCGCCGATGGTCAACGCGGGGTGGAGAATATGCTGGATATCTTCGCCAAGGAAATGCGCGTCGCCATGACCTTGACCGGGGTGACCTCGATTAGTCAGATTGATGAATCCACGCTGGTGGATGCTGTTCGATGAGCTGAATGCAACTGTAGCCACTGTAAGAAAACGCCTCGCCAATGCGGTAATGCTGTTCACTTAAGGTCGGGGGACATATCCGTTTCTGCGGTAACGGCCACTTATGGTTTCGCTCTTACAGCGACTCACTTTTCCAAACGCCGAAAAGTAAGCAAATGTATGGTCAGCCCATCTTCTGCCACCCAGCACTGATGAACGGTAAATCGAGCTTGCGCTAATGTATTCGGGCTCAGTGTGAGCACGGATAGCGCTCGGCCCTTGATGAGTAGTCGCTCCTGCCTGTCCTTTAAAAAGGCTTCAGCCTCCAAAGCTCTTTTGCTTCTCAGGTTTTCAGCCAGGATGTCTACCGTTTATCGTCATCAGCTACTGACGTCGCAAAAGCCGGTGGTGAAGCGTACGGATCAAGCCAAAAACTGTGAGTTGTAGGTGCCGCCCTTGGTTAATAACACCCAGATGATTCTGGCCATTTTGTTCGCCAGGGCACAGGCCACTTTGTTCAGAGGCTTGCGGGCGAGCAAGTTTTTGGCCCACCTACCGAGGGCGTCGGTTCGGTGATCGACTCGGTACAAAACGGTGTGAGCGCCCTGTACAAGCAGGCTTCTTAGGTATTTATCGCCCCGTTTGCTGATGCCGAGGAGGACAGTTTCGCCACCTGTTGAATACTGTCGCGGCACCAACCCCAACGATGCGGCGAAGTCGCGGGACGATTTGAAAACCGAAGCGTCGCCGACATCGGCCACCAGAGCGCTAGCGATGAGGGGGCCGATGCCGGGGATGCTTTGCAGGCGTTGACCGGCGTCGTTTTGGACGAGGCTTTGCTTGATCTCGACATCAAGTTTTTTGATCTCGCCAGTCAGCTGCCGAATATCTTCAAGCATGCGCTCAATGGCGTTTATCAAACGGATGGGAAGTTCGCGGCTTTGCATCAGGCCCGAGACCCGATCAAGGGCGGCGTATCCGGCGGGAAAGATGACGCCGAACTCCAGGAGAAATCCATGCACTTGATTGATGACGGCGGTGCGTCGACTTACCAAGGACTTGCGCAGTCGGTGCTCAGTGCACAACACCTGCTGTTCTACGGTTTTGACTTGGACCGAACGGGTTCTAGGGCGCGAGGCCGCTTCACAAATGGCCTCGGCATCAATGAAGTCGTTTTTGTTGCCGGTAACATAGGCCTTCACATGTTGCGGCGCGATCAACTGCACTTGATGGCCTTGCTCCTTGATTTTCCGGGCAAGCCACTGAGAACCGCCGCAGGACTCCATGGCAATTTTGCAGGTCGAAATCTGCGCCAAATAAGGGAGCAATTGGTTGCGGTTGAGCTTTTTACGCAGCACCTGATGGCCCCTGGCGTCCTGTCCATGCAGGTGGAAAGTGTTCTTGCCGATGTCGATGCCTAGAAGCGTCATGGTAGTCATGAGAGATCCTCCTTCGGTAAAAAGAGCACCCCGGCAAGTTTAGACTCGCCGAGGTTCTCGCCGGGCTGACTATCTTATTAAGGCTTTGCCCCTCCATTCGGTGCCTCGCCCAGGCTCGGCATGCCCTCACTCCGGCATTGCTCCGGGGGCCCGCCGCCATCGGCCATCCATGGCCGGGGGCGGCTACCGCGGCATCCTTGCCGCGGTGCCCCCTGCGCAACGCCTGCGTTCGGCCTCTGGGAAAGGGGCAAGCAGATCAAAAGCCAAAGCAACGGCAACGGCAACGGCAAGATCAACAGCTTCGCGAGCAAGCCCGCTCCCACATAAAGCAGATCGGCATACAGCTTTTGCTTCTCACCACTCAACAGGCCGAGCGTTAGCTCGCCTGCAGCTTTTGATCTTGATCCACCGCCCTCTCGAGAGGCCGAGTGGAGGTTCTGCGCAGTGGGCAACCCGGCATGGATGCCGGGTTAGCCGCCCCCGGCCATGGATGGCCGATGGCGGCGGGCCCACGGAGCAGGACCGGAGCGAGGGTATGCCGAGCCTAGGCGAGGCACCGAACGAAAAGGGCAAGAGCGTTTGGTTACTTTGCGCGTTTCAAAGTGACTCGCTGTAAAAGCGAAACCGATAGCCGCCGTGACCGCAAAAACGGATATGTACACAATCAACAAAAGACAGGTCGGCCGCCTCGCTCCTGATCCACCGCCCTCTCACTACGCATGTGTGCCTGGAAAGCTCCCCTCACTCAACGTCTTTGAGAATTTCAAAGGTCACTTGATCGGGATAAAACGCCATGTAGCTGCGAATCTGCTCTACCGACACTTTGGGGTCTTCATAGCTCCACACCGCGTTAGCGCCCTCATGTCCCGGGATTTGCAGACTGAAATAGCTGGCATCGCCCTTGTAGGGGCAATAACTCGTGTGATCGGTGCGGGCAAAGTACTTTTCATCGATATCCTCCCGCGGTACGTAATACACCGGAGGATAGTTGGCCTCGAGCAACACCAGCGCCCGTGCGGACGCGGCCACTTGAATACCGTGAAACTTTACAAGCAGGCAGCCCGGCTGCTCTGCAATGGTGATGACAGGACTAGGACCGGTGCTTTTCATGAAATACGTTCCTCATGATGCTGATGGGCTGCGCTGCAGCCCCAAAACCTGAGACCACGACTTTCAGGTATAACCCAGATTTTGCACTCACGACGGCTTCGCAGCCGAACGGGAGAGAGCCCCCTCGCCAGCCGGAGCGTTCTACTTCATCGAGAACGGTGAGGCGTCGTTCGCCGATATTGGCGCGGCCCTCTCTGAACGCATGGAGCTGGGGCCGGTCCGGTCGTGGTCGGTGGAAGAAGCCGAACAACACTGGGACCCGATGCACGTGCATTACACCTTCGGCACCAACAGCCGGGTGATCGCCAAACGCGCACGGGCGGAACTGGGCTGGGTGCCGCGTCACGGTTCGATTCTGGACTGGTTCAAGAACCAGATGCCGCTTTAAGCGGGGCAAACACTCGAAGTCGGTGAAACATCGTCTACGATCAATAAGACCGTTGACCTCCCTACTGCCCAGACAGGCAGTCGTGGCATGGCGTGGGGATTTGAGTCTCAGAAACCTGAGGGTCTCACCATGCCCGCCACACAGTTTTCCCTCGGCCAGAAAATCATCACCCTCGACGCCCGTCCGGATCGTCTCGACCTGCGCGATCACATTTTTACCCCGCGGGTCCAGTCACTGCCGCCCTCCTGGCCCGCCGACAAAGACATTGCCTCCGAACTCTCGGGCTACCTGGACAAAAACATGGTGCTCTACCAGGGCAACGAAGGCGCGTGCACCGGGTTCGGGCTGGCGGCGGTGGTCAACTTTCTGTTGTGGCGGCGAGACAGGGCCTCCACCAAAACGAGTCCGCGCCAGCTTTATCATCTGGCCAAACTCTATGATGAATGGCCTGGCGAAGATTACGTGGGTTCCAGTTGTCGCGGCGCGTTGAAGGGTTGGCACAAACACGGCGTCTGCGCGCAGGAACTTTGGCCCTATACCGTCAAGCCAGACGGATCGGTTCCGGCCTTTGAAGCACCGGCGGAGAATTGGGCGATGGATGCCATGACGCGACCGCTGGGGGTTTACTACCGTGTCGAGAAGGACGATGTCACCGCCATGATGGCGGCGCTGTATGAAGCGGGCGCGCTTTTCGTCTCTGCCAATGTGCATCAGGGCTGGGCACTGATGCGACCCAAAGGCAAAAAACAGCCGGCGGTGGAATTCCAGAGCATCTCTCAGTTGCCCGTCATCAAATGGCCGGCAGCCAGTGAGGGCGGTCACGCCTTTGCCTTGATCGGGTACACCAGTCAGGGGTTCATCGTGCAGAATTCCTGGTCAACCGCTTGGGGATTTTCCGGCTTCGCCATCCTGACGTTCGAAGACTGGCTGGCCAATGGCACCGACGCCTGGACCGTGGCCCTCGGGGTTCCGATCGAACGCGGCGCGTTATCGCAAAACGCACGTCCTTCAGGCGCAAGGACTGGCGCTCAATCACCGTTTCGTAGCGCGCTGTCCAGTTCCAGCGCCAAGCGCGAAGGGTTTTCCCTGTTCACGGCCAGCACCAGCGAGCCCGATCGCAAAGGGCCGCCGCTGTTGACCAAGGATCAGGCTTACGGCCTGACCATCGTGATGGAAAACAACGGCAGCATCGGCCCTCGTCTCACCGACGTGGAAAACGTCCGGGCGGGCGTCAAGCGCATCGTCTACGAGGCGCCTCGCGCCTGGTACGACAAGCTGCCGGCGGCCAACAAGCCCGCCGTGCTGCGCATCGCCGTCATTGCCCACGGCGGGCTCAATTCCGAGCAGGATTCGATCAATCGCATTTGTGCGATGGCGCCCTACTTCCTTGAAAACGGTGTCTATCCGCTGTTTGTCACTTGGCGCACCGGGGCCCTCGAGACGCTGGCGGATATCGTCCAGGACACCCTTCCCGGACTATTTCCCGAAGCCGGCAGCATCAGCGATGCATTGAAGGCGATCAAGGACAAAGCCGTGGAAGGCTTCGATCGCACGCTGGAACTGGCGACCAAAAAACCCGGCGGCGACCAGTGGAGCCAGATGAAACAGAACGCCGAAGCCGCCGCAGTCGCCGGTTTTACCCCGCGTGGGCTAGTGGAAATGGCGGAGAACCTGAAAAACCTGGTCGCCGACTTGGGCAAGAAGAACGTCGAGCTGCATCTGATCGGCCATTCCGCAGGCTCCCTGATCAATGGCCACTTGATTCAACTGCTGTGGGCCAGGGGTTTGCCCACCGAAACCTCGACGCTGATGGCCCCGGCCTGCACCCTCGATTTCGCCAACCAGACCTACCGCAAAGTCATCGAAGGTGGAGGCCTCAAGCGCAAGGACTTCCACATCCACCTCATGTCCGACAGTCGTGAACAGGATGACAACGTCATCGGCGTGTACCACAAATCCCTGCTGTACCTCGTTTCCCGTGCCTACGAAGAACTGCAACGCATGCCGCTGCTGGGCATGGCCAAAAGCCTGGACAAGCAGTGCCAGGACTTCAGCAATCCCGATCTGTCGGAGTGGAACATTGCCGCCAAAAACATGACCGAACAGTGGAACCAGTTTTACTTCGGGAAAACCATTCCGACCGGGTTTGCCGCAACGGGTCGCGGGCTTCCCGAAGTGTTCGCGCAAACCCTGCACATCTTCAACGATCCGAAAATGAACTATGGCGCGGGGACCAAAAAGGACACCTCCCACGGAGGCTTCGACAATGATGTGAACGTGATTACCGCCGCGTTGCTGACCATTCTCAGGCGAGAGCCCGGCGCGAAGCTGGACCAACCGGTGGTTAACCTGAACTACTGAGGAGCCTGCGCAATGAATCGCAACGCACCGACTGTACATCCATACAGATAAAGATTGCCCCATCGCTCATCAGCCGCCATTCTGTCCGCCTCTCGACAGTTGATGAGCGATGGTGGTTATGCGGCTGTACCTCTGTGAAAAACCTTCCCAGGCCAAAGACATTGCGGCCGTCCTCGGCGCCAGGCGTCGTGGCGACGGCTGCTGGCTGGGAACGGACGTCACGGTGACCTGGTGCATCGGCCATCTGCTGGAAACCGCGCCGCCCGACGCCTATGACGCGCGTTACAAGCGCTGGGTGCTGGCGGATCTGCCGATCATTCCAGAGAAGTGGAAGATGACCGTCAAACCGCGTACTGCCAGCCAGTACAAAGCGGTCAAACGGCTGCTCGGCGAGGCCAGCGAACTGGTGATCGCCACCGACGCCGACCGTGAGGGCGAGATGATCGCCCGGGAACTGGTGGAGCATTGCCGCTATCGCGGGCCGATCCAGCGGTTATGGCTGTCGGCGCTGGACGATGCGTCGATCCGCAAGGCGCTGGCAACCCTGAAGCCGGGGGCCGAGACCTTTAGCCTTTACCATTCGGCACTCGGGCGCTCGCGGGCCGACTGGCTGATCGGGATGAACATGAGTCGGCTGTTCACGCTGCTGGGGCGTCAGTCCGGTTATCAGGGCGTATTGCCGGTCGGTCGGGTGCAAACGCCGACCTTGCGCCTGGTGGTGGATCGCGACCGCAGCATCGCCGATTTCGTGCCGGTCGCCTATTGGGCCATCGATGTGCAACTGCTGCACGACGGCACCGCATTCACCGCCCAGTGGCGTGCGGCCTCCGAGGTTTGCGACGACCAGGATCGCTGCCTGAATCAGGCGTTGGCGCAAAAGGCAGCGGCGGCGATTGGCAGCGCGGCGAGTGCCCGGGTGATCAAACTGCGCACCGAGCGGATGCACGAAGTGGCACCCCTGCCCTTCGATCTGGGCACCTTGCAGGAAGTCTGCTCGAAGAAGCTCGGGCTCGGCGCCCAGGAAACTCTCGACATCGCCCAGGCCCTGTACGAAACCCACAAGGTCATCACCTATCCACGCAGCGACTGCGGTTATCTGCCCGTGAGTCAGCACAGCGAAGCACCGGGCATACTTGCCGCGCTGAGGCAGGCTGATCCGGCGCTGAACGCCTTGAACGATTTCCTGGAGCCTCAGCGCCGCTCACGGGCCTGGAACGACGCCAAGGTCAGCGCTCACCACGGCATCATCCCCACCGCGGCGGCGAAAAACCTCGAGCGGCTGGCAGGCAAGCAGCGGGCGGTCTATACCCTGATCCGCGCGCGTTACCTGGCGCAGTTTCTGCCCAACCATGAATACGACCGGACTCAGGCCGACTTCGACTGCGCCGGTGAAGCCTTGCGTGCCGTCGGCAAGCAGATCGTCGAGCCCGGCTGGAAACGCGCCCTGCCCGAAGCCCTCGCCCCGGCCAAGGGCCGCGAAGCACCGGCGCCGCAAACGCTGCCGGCATTAGCCGAAGGACGTGACTGCGCAGTGGCCGACGTGAAGCTAAAGGACCTCTGGACGCAACCGCCCAAACCGTTCACCGAAGGCGATCTGATCAAGGCGATGAAGAACGTCGCCAAACTGGTGGAAGATCCCCTGCTCAAGCAGAAACTCAAGGACACCACCGGCATCGGCACTGAAGCGACCCGCGCCTCGATCATCCAGGGCCTGCTCGACCGTGGTTATCTGATCAAGAACGGCAAGGCCCTGGCCGCCACCCCGGCCGCGTTCAGCCTGATCGATGCCGTGCCGCGTGCCATCGCCGACCCCGGGACCACAGCAATCTGGGAGCAGGCGCTGGACATGGTGCAGAGCGGCGAGATGAGCCTGGAAGAATTCGTCACCAAACAGGCCGCGTGGATGAGCAAACAGGTCGCCCGTTGCGCCGGCCTGAGCCTGACCATCAGCGGACCGGCAAGCCCCGCCGGGCGCGGTGCCACGCCCTGGAAAAACAAACGCAAGCCCACCAAACGCAAGCCCTCGACGGACACCAAACGCGCAGCAAAACCGGCGAGCAAGGCTTGAGGGCACTTCGAACGAACCAAAAGGGTCTAGTGTTCTTCAAGCCCAGTGACAGCCCCATTTTCTGATAAGGCATCGACCATGATTATCGTGCATCACCTGAACAACTCCCGTTCCCAGCGGATTCTCTGGTTGCTGGAAGAATTGGCTATCCCTTACGAGCTGAAATGCTATCAGCGCGACCCGAAGACCAACCTGGCACCGCCGGAATTGAAAGCGATCAATGCCCTGGGTAAATCACCGGTCATTGAAGACGGCGCGCAGAAGCTGATCGAGTCCTCGGCGATCATCGACTACCTGATTCGCCGCCATGGCGACGGTCGCCTGCAACCCGATCCGTCCACCCCTGCCTATGACGAATACGTGCAGTGGCTGCATTTCGCCGAAGGTTCAGCAATGTTGCCGCTGATGTTGAACCTGTACGTGGGACGCCTCGGGGAAGCCGGCGCGCCGTTGCATCCACGGATCAATTCGGAGGTGGCCAACTACCTGGCCTACCTCGACACGGCTCTGAGCCAGTCCGATTACCTGCTGGGCGATGAGTTCAGCGCCGCCGACATCCAGATGAGTTTTATCGGCGAGATCGCCAGAGCCCAGGGCAAGCTCGGCAACTATCCTCATGTAGCGGCCTGGATTGAACGCTTTCAGGCTCGTCCGGCCTATCAAGCCGCACTGAAAAAAGGTGGGAAATACGATTTCGCCCCCCACTGAGTGATCACGCCTGGGCCAGGGATGGCCTGCACCTCAGGAGCTATCAACATGCCCTTGATCGAACTGCACGCCGCCCAGCGCGACGAGCTGGAAACGATTGAAAACCTGATGCAGTTCTACATGTATGACTTCAGCGAGTGGCTGCCGCTGAAGCTCGGTGAGCATGGCTTCTTCAACGCTCAGCCCAAACCGGGTTACTGGCGCAACCCCGCAACCAGGCCGTTTCTGATCAAGGTCGACGGAGAATTGGCCGGCTTCGTGACGGTGGATGACGAAACCCATCTTCACGGCGCCGAGTACAACATCGGCTACTTCTTTGTCAGTCGACGCTTTCGTGGCCAAGGCGTCGCGAAGTTTGTCGTTTCCACCTTCTTGAGCCGGTTCCCCGGTCAATGGCAAATTTTCCACCTCGACGCGAATCAGCCTGCGCAGCGGTTCTGGACCCGGGTCTTGTCCGATCTCACCCATGGCGAGTTCACCCTGCATCAGCTGCCGGTAGACGGTTATCCCTGCACCGTTTACCGATTCCAGACATCGTTGCCATCGTCCTGACTGGCGCTTTCCCATTCCGCTTTTTAATTCCAAACGACTTTGTCCGACAATATGTAGTGACCAAAAATAATCACTACAAAACCGTTGACGCCTCCGATTTGCCCTTGCATGATGCAGACGTCTCCCCGATCGGGAGTACAGGCAACACGTTTGAGCAAGCTCGTCTGACCGCCGAGCTGTTTTTCCCGGATACACGCTGCCCACAAGGCAGATTGAAGAAGCTGACCTGGCCTGAACGTCCAGTACAAGGACGAGAAGCGCTGGCGATCAATCCTCATGAAGCTTGTGGCCGACCCTGAAAACGTCGGCAGTGGCCAGAAGGTTTTCGCCGCTTCTCCTCGTTGTGACGCTATTGCGTAGCAGTTATTCAACACGACTACATGCAGCAGACGCGGGCCCCCGTCAATTTGGCGGCTGACCGCTGACGTCCTGGTTTCGGTGCCAGGGATCAACTAACCGATGGGCTACCTGTATTAGCGAATCAACTTTGAAAGATCACCAAATGGTCAAGGGGCTTACTATGAATCTGAACAATCAACCCACTATCGATGAACTGGCTCATCTGTTCGCTGCGCAAAAAGACAGCCATGACAGCCATATTCTGTGGATCAGCAAGTCGGGCCAGGTGCATATCGACTGCCTGTCGCCTCACGCCCATGAAGCGGAGTTCGACAAGAACAACCAGAACCTGCTCGCCCGACTGAAGATGTACCGTCGCGGCCAAGGCTATGTCGGCAAGAAAGCCGCGGCTGACAAGGACTTCATCGGTCATGTTCTGCAAACGCTGAAACAGGCATGGGCCTCGATGCAGAACCAGAACGAAGTTCGGGTGATTGACCGGTTCTACTGATACCTCCACACCCCATCCATAAAAAGGCCCCGCTCGTTACATCGAGCGGGGCCTTTTTGTTTGTCTCGTGCGCTCCAAACAACGCTATCGTTAACCGTGTGCACTGGATCATTGGAGGATTGTGATGAACATACAACTGACAGGCTTGCTGTTACTCGTAATGGCCAGTGCTGCCCATGCAAACAGCATCACCGGCGTTCCGCTGTTCGATGCGGACTGCCCCGGCAAAATCATCGTCCACGCGGATCAGGACGGACCGGTGCTGATCAACAGCAAGGAAGCCGAGACCAAAGCCATCGACGATCGCCGATTCGAAGCCAAGGGTTCGGGCGTCGTGATCTCGATCCTCCTCTCCGATGACGACTCGGTCACGGTGTCCTCTACTGGCAAGGCGCCCAATGGGGTGTGCCAATTAGTAGAAGACTGATGCCGTCGACTCACCTGCAGCCGCACCCAACACCCGTTCCATAAAAGCCACCGACGCTGCGCTGTGATAGTTGTTTTTGCGTCGGAGCAGCGCGGCTCCTCGTTTGGGCGCATCCCCTAATAACGGGATTTTGCGCAACGCCCGGTCCTCGGTGGCGATGGGTTCCGGAAGGATGGTGGCGATGGCGGTGTGCCGAATGACTTCCAGCAAGGTGCTCACCGAGTTGACCTCGATTACCACCTTCGGCGTGATCTGCTCCTGGGCAAAGTACTCATCAATGCGGGTGCGGGTAACGAAGTCCGGAGCCAGTAGCGCAAATTCCAGTTGCGCGACCTCTTGCGCGGACAACGCGACCTGGCTTTCGTATAACGGGTGATCGCGCCCCACCATGACACCCAAGGTCTCTGTAAATGCCGGGATCGACTCGATGTCGGCATTTCTGACCTGGGTAAACGCGATGGCGATGTCCAGTGAGTCATCCACCAGCCCGGCCTCGATGTCATCCATCGACAACTCGAAAATCTGTAGATGGATGTTCGGATACCGCGCCACGTAATCGCGCACCAGCGGCCCCACCAGGTACGCCATGAACGTTGGGGTCATGGCCAGCCGCAGGGTGCCGCGGGACAAGTCCTTTACGTCATGCAGCGCACGTTTGCCTGCCTCCAGTTCCACCAGCACCCGACGAGCACATTCGATGTAGGCCTCGCCCGCATCGGTCGGTTTGACCGTGCGCGAGGTTCGGTCGAACAGGCTCACGCCCAGGGTTTCTTCCAGTTGCCGGATCTGCTGGGACAGGGTCGGCTGCGAGACGTGAAGCGCCTCGGCGGCGCGGGTGAAACCGCCGTGATCGGCGACCGCCAGCAAATAACGCAGGTGTCGGAGCAGCATTGCAATTCCCATCTATAGGCTGTGCTTATGCACTGCATTGTATATCGATCTTGGACGCTATGGATCGATCAGCAGAAGATTGCTGCACACCCAAGCAACCTCACTCCCGACAGGAGAAACACCATGCAACAGTCCCACGCTTACAACGACCCAAGCCTGGCCCTGACCACGTCGATCCTCGATGCGAAAGCGCGCAAAAACCTGTCCTGGCAGGACCTGACCGACGGCACCGGCCTTGGTCTGGCCTACGTCACTGCCGCCCTGCTCGGTCAGCACCCGCTGCCGGAAAGCGCCGCCAAAGTGATTGGCGAAAAACTGGACCTGGACGCCGACTCCGTGGCCCGCCTGCAGATCATCCCGCTGCGCGGCAGCCTCTCGGGTGTCCCGACCGACCCGACCATCTACCGCTTCTACGAAATGATCCAGATTTACGGCACCACCTTGAAAGCCCTGGTTCATGAGCAATTCGGCGACGGCATCATCAGTGCGATCAACTTCAAGCTCGACATGAAGAAAGTCGAAGACCCGGAAGGCGGCTCCCGCGCAGTGATCACACTCGACGGCAAGTTCCTGCCACTGCGTCCTTTCTAAACGGATGACAGACGAGTCGAATTTCCAACTGTGACACGCGATCCCCTGTAGCAGCTGCCGAGCTCGCGAGGCTGCGTTCGGCTGCGCAGCAGTCGCCTGGATCTGGCGAGGACTACGGTCGAGCGCGACCCCGGCTCTAACGCAGCCTCGCAGGCTCGGCAGCTGCTACAAAATAATCATTTGATTCACGTATGAGGACATCACCATGAAAGCGCTCATCGAAGGTTTTTTAAAGTTCCAGAACGAAGCCTTTCCGCAACGGACCGACCTGTTCAAGCACCTGGCCACTACCCAGCATCCGGGCACGCTGTTCATCACCTGTTCCGACAGCCGTGTCGTGCCGGAACTGCTGACCCAACAAGAACCCGGCGAACTGTTTGTGATCCGCAATGCCGGTAACATCGTACCCTCCTACAGCCCTCACCCCGGCGGTGTGTCGGCCACGGTCGAATATGCGGTCGCAGTGCTCGGCGTCACCGATATTGTGATCTGCGGGCATTCGGACTGCGGCGCCATGACCGCCGTCGCCAAGTGCAAATGCATGGACCACCTGCCCGCCGTCAGCGGCTGGTTGCAACACGCCGAGTCAGCGAAAGTCATCAACGAATCCCGCCCTCACGCCAATGAAGCCGCGAAGGTGAGTTCAATGGTTCGGGAGAATGTCATCGCGCAACTGGCCAATATCCAGACGCATCCAAGCGTGCGCCTGGCTCAGGAGAAAGGCCTGTTGAATTTGCATGGTTGGGTCTACGACATCGAGACCGGTTCGGTCGATGCTCTGGATGCCAACAGCCACCGTTTCGTGGCGCTCGCCGAGTATCCGGACACCTGCGCCCTTCAAGCCCGATCCATAGAAGCAGCAGCCTGAAGCGTGTATCCATTGGCAGCGAGACGATCGACGCAGCGCTCCCGACTCACGGGAGCGCTGCACTGACACGATCGACCGGGTTATTTATCGTCCATCTTTGTTGACGATTGTGGTCGACTCTCAGGGGCCTCTTCGGCGTTGGGGGGTTGTGGAATACTGCCGGGCGTGAACACGTGAGTCAGCAAGTCTCTGGCATCGACGTCGACGACGCCCTGAACCGAACGGGTCAGAGCAACAGCCTGCTCACACTGTTTATGGGTGTTGACGCGACCGCTCAATGCCACCGTGCCCCCGTGGGTTTTGACATGGATTTGCAGGCCAAGGCTGGGTTCGGCCATTGCCAGGGCTGACTTCACCCTGGTGGTAATCCACGTGTCGTGAACGCCCCTTTCCAGGTCATGAGAGTAATGTTGAAAGGAATGAAGTTTCATGGTGTAACCCTCTCTCCGTCATCAGATGCACGGCCCGTCCATTGGCTGTGCAGCCTTGACTCTCAGGCGAGCGTTATGGACATCTGATTCGTTTTGGAGTGCTCGCCACGCCCATACGGACGCACATTAAGTATAGTGCGGCCGTTGACCGGGGTCGTGGTGCCGGATCAGCGTTTGACCGACAGATCCGTCTGGGTCATGCGACTGCGGATCGTGAACACCCCATCTCCCGAGAGAATCGCGCTGCGAGCAAACAGGCGACCGCTCTCCCAGTTTGAAAGACCCAGTTCCGGCTTGTTCAGCGCGTACTGTCCGTCGACCCAGCGGGTAATCCCGTTACCGACAAAGGGTGCGTTGACCGCGTTGTAGAAGCGTTCCTGAGCCGTGGCATCTTCACTGATCAACGACACGGTGAACTGTGGGCTATAGCGATTGAACAACGCGATGGCGCTGTCCAGGTCATCGACAATCTTCAGGCTGACTTCCGGGGTTTCTTCCCATTCCCACTCGCGGCCCAACTGATCCTCGGGCAGCGGTTCGGCCAACGCTTCGGTCTGATAGCCTTCGGCGCGGTACACCTCAACGCTGGCGGTCTGCCAATCGGTCGGCAAGTACGGCTCGCTACCTTCGACGATGTGCAATTTGCAGCCCTGCCCCCGTGCGGTGCCGGCCTGTTGCAGCGCGTCGAGGAACAGCGGCAGCAGTTCCGCGACACGGTCACGGTGAATCAGGCAGACATTCATCGTGTTGCAGACTTTGCGATCCAGCGAGTTGCGCACTACGGCGGCAAAGCGTGTGGCATCGGCGTCCTTGTCGGCAATCAGCCAGGCGCCACCGGTGCCGTGCAGGCTGACCGCGGTGCCGGCCTGTTGGGCGATGCTGCCCAACTGGCTGACGGCACGACCCGAACCACGGGCCACCGCCAGCGACAGGCGCCGATCGGCGAACATCGCCCAACCGGCGGCGTGATTGACGCTTTCCACCAGCGACACCGCGCCCGCTGGCAACCCGGCGTCGTTCAGTGCCGGATTCAGCGCGTGGGTGACGATGGCTTGCGCCGTGCCCAACGCATCACTGCCAATGCGCAGCACTGCCGTGTTACCGGTGCGCAACACACCGGCGGCGTCGGCGAAAACGTTCGGTCGGCCTTCGAAGACGAACGCGACGATGCCCAGCGGCGAGACCACTTGCTCGACTTTCCAGCCGTCATGCTCGATGCAACTGACCACCTTGCCGCGCGTGGCCGACGCATCACGCCAGGCCCTGAGGCCGGCGATCATGTCGCGGCGCATGCGTTCATCAGCCAGAAGCCGCGTGGTGGAGCGTCCGCGGGCCTTGGCCCGCTCGATGTCGGCCAGGTTGGCGGCTTCGATCAAAGCCCAGCAGGCAGGGTCTTCCAGGCGTTGGGCGAAGCGATCAAAGAACTCGCTGATGGCTTGATCGGAGACCGCGGACATTGCGCCGAAAGCCGTTTCGGCACGCTCGATTGCGATGGCCGCCGCTTGCTGGTCAGCCACCGGAATCAGCAACAATTCGCCACTAACCTGCTCCACCAGCAAATGGTCCCCGGGCTGAAAGCGCGCGACCAATTCGGGGCTGACCACAGTGACGCGGTTACCAGCGAAAGGGATAGGCGTGCCAGCGACTAGACGTTCGAGCGCAAGAGACATTAAGCGGTTTCACCATGCAGTGGGCGGCCGGAAAATGTATAGGAAAATCCCTGGAGCGTCATTAACCGCACGCCTGACCGGTGATCGAAAACCCGGCGGCCCTTCAGCCGGCCCTCCTACGCTGAAAGAGGTACATCAGCGTTTCCTGTTTTCCGAGGAGGCCGTCATGAGCGATGAATTTTGACGCGCAACACCCGGATATCAGCAGCAAAACCCCCGGCAACTATGGTGCAACGGGGCCGCATCAATATGACCGTCTGAACCTGGCCGTCGGCCTGAACAGGAACGCAGCCTTGCAAAGTACATCGTGGGGACTGGGGCAGATCATGGGATTCAATTTTGCGCAGACCCGTTCGGCGGATGTCGAGGCGATGATCAAACGGATGGTCGTGTCTGAAAACGAGCAACTACGACGTGCGGCTCAGCGCGGCGTATCAGAAGTTCTCGTATGGCGGGACGCCGGACCTGAGAATTCGTATAGCGCAAACCTATTTGACGTACCTGGGCTGGCATCTCGGCCCCGTCGACGGCATCGTCGGCAAACAGACCCGGGATGCGATGAATCTCTTTCAGGCACAAGAGCACCTGAATATCACCACAGTGCTGGACGATGAAACGCTGGCGTGTATGCGCAGCCGGGTCGAAGCGTTGCCGCTCTGACCCGGCTCCTAGAACACCGACCAGCCAATCCGCTGACTCAGCAACTCCAGCGCGGCCATGCCCGCGAGGGAGTTGCCGGCGGCGTTCAATTCCGGTGACCAGACGCACACCGTGAATTGCCCCGGCACTACCGCGACAATCCCCCCGCCGACGCCGCTCTTGCCGGGCAAACCAACGCGATAGGCAAAGTTGCCGGCTTCATCGTAGAGGCCGCTGGTGGCCATGATCGAGTTGACTTGCTGGGTCTGGCGGGCGGTGAGGATCTGTTGACCGCTGTGCTTGCAGAAACCATCGTTGGCCAGAAAACAGAACGCCCGCGCCAGATCCACGCAGCTCATGCGCAGCGCGCAATGGCTGAAGTAACTGCGCAGCACCGCTTCGACGTCGTTGTGGAAATTGCCGAAAGACTGCATCAAATAAGCCATCGCAGCGTTGCGCGCGCGATGCTGGTATTCGGACTCGGCGACCTTGCCGTCCACCATGACTTGCGGGTTACCGGACAGCCGACGGACAAAGTCGCGCATCGACAGTGCCGGCGCGGCAAAGCGTGACTGGTTGATGTCGCAGATCACCAGCGCACCGGCGTTGATGAAGGGATTGCGCGGGCGCCCGCGCTCGAACTCCAGTTGCACCAGCGAATTGAACGGTTGGCCGGAAGGCTCGTGACCCAGGCGCTTCCAAATGTCTTCGCCGGAATGCTCGATGGCCTGCACCAGGCTGAACACCTTGGAAATGCTCTGCACCGAGAACAGCGTATGGGCATCGCCGGCGCAATACAGTTCGCCGTCATTGCCATACACCGCGATGCCCAACTGATCGGCCGGCACCGTACCGAGTGCGGGAATGTAGTCAGCCACCTTGCCCTGGCCGATCAGGGGACGAACTGCGTCAAGGATCTCGTTCAACAGCGCTTGCATGCCGGGTTCCGAAGTCTCGCCCCATGGGATTGCGGGGACACAGACGCTAGACGCCACTGGTTGAGGCCGGATCACAGTTTTGTACTGTGCCACTGGCTACCTGTAGCAGCTGTCGAGCCTGCGAGGCTGCGTTCGGCTGCGAAGCAGTCGTGAAGTCAAGCGACTCGGTAGTTCAGGTAAATCGCGTGCACAGGGATTACGACTGCTGCGCAGCCGAACGCAGCCTCGCTGAGGCTCGACAGCTGCTACAGAGTTAAACGCAGCCTCGCAGGCTCGACAGCTGCTACAGGACTGCGGGTTGGCTGAGCAATTTCAGGGTTATGTATCACTGTGTGTACAGCGCCCCTACCGACACACCCCGCCCCTAAAACCCCACCCCAAAGACACATCGCAGATACACCTGCTTGATGAACTGTGCCTGTCGATTGGCCACGCCGATCAAAGCGCTCAACTCACTCAATGCTACGGAGTATCACCATGTTCAAGCTCTCGACTTCTTCCTTGACCCTCGGCCTGATCATCGCTGGCGGCCTGGCCCTGTCCAACGTGGCTTCGGCCTCCGAGTCCGAAGCATTCAGCATGAAGCAACTGGCCCACGGCTACAGCCAGGTCCAGGCCGACACCGCGGAAAAACCGGCGGAAGGTAAATGTGGCGAAGGCAAGTGCGGCGCCGGCGAGTAACCCTTTGCGTGGGGCATCGCGTTGCCCCACCTCCCTGACTGAACGGAGATCAAGCCCATGACCACCTCACTCTCGTCGGCCGTGAAAGGCCTGCACCTGAACCTCGACCGTGCCGGTAGCTGGATCGCGCCACTGACCCTGCGGGTGTTCCTCGCCTGGGAGTTCTTCGAATCAGGCCTGGAAAAATTCAATGGTGAAAACTGGTTCGCCGATATTCAGGACAGCTTCCCGTTCCCGTTCAACCACGTTCCGGCCACGCTGAACTGGGAACTGTCGATGTGGGCCGAACTGATCTGCGCCCTGGCCATACTGGTCGGCCTGGGAACGCGGATCTCCGCAATCATTTTGATCGTGGTCACGGTCGTCGCGACCGCCGCCGTTCACTGGCCGGCTGATTGGTCTACATTGAGTGAGCTTGCTCAGGGTTACGCCATCAGCAACAAGGGTCACGGCAACTTCAAACTGCCGCTGATCTACCTCGCGGCCTTTATGCCGTTGTTGCTCTCGGGTGCCGGCAAGCTCAGCCTCGATGCGCTGCTGGCTCGAGTCTTCTGGCGTCGCGATAACCGCTAAAACGCCAGGGACTCGATAACGTCCCTCGGTTCAATAGTGGAGCAATCGTCATGAGTCTCACCCTCTATGGTTTTGACGGCAGTACTTATGTGCGCACCGTAAAGATGCTGCTGGTGGAAAAAGACGCGGACTTCGACCAGGTGCAGGTCAACGTGATCAAAGGCGAGCCGCACCTGCCAGAGCATTTGGTGCGTCACCCTTTCGGCAAGGTGCCCGTCATTGACCATGACGGTTTCCGGGTGATCGAAACCGGCGCGATCGTTGCCTACCTGGACGAAGTCCTGCCAGGTCCGTCAATCACCCCTGACAATGCCCACGACCGTGCGCGCACCCACATGGCCCAGGGCATTTATGATTCCTATGGCTACGGCAACCTTGTCCAAGTGTTCGGCTACCATCTTTTTCCTGACTTCATTGGCGGGCAGAATGAAGATTCGCGCCGCAAAGGGATCGAGAACTCGAAACGGGTGCTGCGCGAACTGATGAAAATAAAAGGCACCGATCCCTATATCGCTGGTCTAGAACCCAGCATCAGTGACTTTTACCTGGCACCAGGCTGTGCTTACATCGCGATGACCCCGGATGCACCGCAGGTATTTTCGGTGGACGGTTTCGACGGATGGTGGAAACGTATGCAGTCTCTGCCAAGCTTCAAGGCCACGCAGCCGAAATAAGCTTCACCCCACTCACTTGCGAAGACAGGAGCCACCATGAGCGTGACCACCCAATGGATCGAGATCGACAGCGCCGACGGTAAATTCGGCGCTTACCTGGCGATTCCGCACACCCGCAAAGGCCCGGGGATCGTGCTGATCCAGGAAATCTTCGGCGTGAATGAACACATCCGCTCGGTCGCCGAACAATACGCTGCCGACGGTTACCTGGTGATTGCACCGGATCTGTTCTGGCGCAGCGGCCACCGCATCGAACTGGGTTACGACGAGGCCGGCTGGAAACGCGCGGTCGAGTTGATGAACGCCACCGATGTTGGCAAGGCACAGACCGACATCGAACTGGCCATCGACGCCTTGAAAGCCCAGCCGGGTCTGGATGGCGGGATCGCCTCGATTGGTTACTGCTTCGGTGGTTTGCTCTCGTACCACACCGCCGCCAATGGGCTGGTGGACGTGGCCATCGCCTATTACGGCGGCGGAATCCAGAATCAGCTGGACCGGGCCGATGAAATCGAAGTGCCGCTGTTGATGCACTTCGGTGAACAGGACAGCCACATCCCACTGGAAGCCGTGGAGAAAATCGCCGAGCGTTTCGATACCAACGATTACGTCGAAATTGTCGTGTACCCGGAGGCCGAACATGGCTTCAACTGCTCGCATCGCGACAGCTACAACCAGCGCGCAGCGGCTGAGGCCCATGGCAATACGTTGATCTTTTTGGGTCAGGAACTGTAAGGCCAGACGAGCAAAAGGGGACTTCCAAAGTCCCCTTTTTTGTGTCTGCAGTTTAACGACTGATTTCTTCCACGGTATCGGTCACCGCCGGCTTCGGATGTGCACTGCGTTCATGCACATGGCTCGTCGGTGTACGGTCGATCAGCAGACTCAGCAGTTCCGGGCGGCTGTAGTGACCACGGGAATCCATCATGCGTTTGCGCTTGTCGATCAGGCCCATGTCGAGATCGACGATCACCTCACCTTCGCCTTCGGTCAGCGAGCCCAGCACTACGCCGTCCGGGCTGATGATCGCGGTAAAGCAACCACCGGAAATCGGGCCAATGGGGCAACCGGTGTCGGCCATGATTTGCGCCTGTTGTTCAGGGTTCAGCCAGGCGGTGGAGTTGACCACGAAGCATGCCGATTCCAGCGCGTGTTGGCGGATGCTGACTTCCATTTGCGAGGTGAACAGCGGGCCGGCAAACGACCCCGGGTACATCGACGCGTGAATCTGCTCGCCGTCGGCCATCAAGGCGTAACGGGCCAGCGGGTTGTAATGTTCCCAGCACGCCAATTGGCCGATGCGCCCTACCGCGCTGTCGGTGGCGCGCAGGCCGGAGCCGTCGCCCATGCCCCAGATCATGCGTTCGTGATAAGTCGGGGAAATCTTGCGGCGATGCTGAATCAGGGTGCCGTCGGCATCGAACAACAACTGCGCGTTGTACAGCGTGCCGCCGTCACGTTCATTGACGCCGATGGACACCACCATGCCGGCCTGTCTGGCGGCGGCGCCGATGGCCTCGGTAGCAGCCGAAGGGACAGTGATGGCCTGATCCAGCAGTTTCAGGTGTTCAGCCGCCATTTCGAAAGGCGACTGAACGAACGAGAAGTAAGGGTAGTAAGGCACGATGGTTTCCGGGAACACGGCGAACTGCACGCCCTGCTCGCCGAGTTCGAGAATCTTCTGCACCACTTTATCGACGGTGCCTTCACGGCTGTAAAGAACGGGACTGATTTGGACGGCGGCGGCTTTTACGAGGGTCATGGCGGTGATCTCAGTGAGAAATGGGCTTCAACGAGATCAAAATTACGCCAATAATATTTAGACTGAAATGTCGAATACACCACCTTTTAGGACATCACGAACGTTAGCCACGATTGGCGCGTTGAATGACCTGCGGTGGCTGGCCAAATGCACGGATAAAAGCCCGACGCATCCGCTCCCGATCGCCAAAACCGGTATCGGTCGCCACCACATCGATGGGGTGCCGACCGGTTTCCATCATCAAACGCGCCGCTTCCACCCGCAGGTTTTCGATAGCCTTGGCCGGTGATTGGCCGGTTTCGGCATGGAACACGCGGCTGAATTGCCGAGGGCTGAGGTTGGCGGCGCTGGCCAGTTCCTCGACCGACAGCGCGGACTTCAGGTTCTGTTTGGCATAGGCCAACGCGGCCTGGATACGATCGGTCTTGGGCTCCAGTTCGAGCATCACCGAAAACTGCGACTGCCCTCCCGCGCGCCGGTGGTACACCACCAATTGCCGGGCAACCCGCCGCGCCACCTCCGCGCCCAGATCCTTTTCCACCAGCGCCAGCGCCAGATCGACGCAGGCGCTCATGCCCGCGGCCGTCCAGATGTTGCCGTCGTTGATGAAGATCCGGTCTTCCTCGACCTTCACCTTCGGATACGCCTTCTGCAGCGCCGGTGCATGACACCAGTGAGTGGTCGCCCGTCGACCGTCCAGCAAACCGGCCTCGGCCAGCGCAATGGCGCCCGTGCAGATAGAGCCCAGACGCCGGGTGGTCCGGCTCGCGTTGCGCAAAAACGCCACCATGCCCGGTGATACCGGACGGATCAGGTTGTCGCCCATCACCAACAGTGTGTCGAACGAGCGCTGGTCGAACGCCGAGGTTTCCACGCCAAACCCGGCGGAGGTCTGCACCGTGCCGCCGCGCTCGGACAGCAAGGCAATGTTGTACGCCGGTTCGTCGGTGGCCATGTTGGCCAACTCGAACGTGGCGCACATGGCCAGGCCCAACACCTGAAACCCCGGGTAAACGATGAGTCCGATTGTGTGCATGGTGGCTGCTTCTTTTGACCTTAAAGGTGGCGCGACTGATTTTACCGCCACTGACTTTGCACTGAACTCCTTTATTGGGTCTATACATAACTGTAATCAGTTGGCCGAGAACAAGAGGCACAGGCCATGGACAACAAGGGTTCTGGCACTAACCTGGCTTTCTGGCTGCCAGGCAGTGCGGTCATCCTGAGTCTGGTGGTATCGATGTTCGCCCTCAACCGCGAACCGTTCCTTGAACCGCGGCCGATCGGTGCACAGTTCCAGGCGCAACTGCCCATCGAAGCCCGGTTATGGCAAGACCCTTTCGACGCGGTCGAGCGTTATCGCAAGAAGCTCACCGACAGCAAGAACCCGGATGCCGAGCATGTTTGCAGCCCTGATCTTTCTCCCCTGGCCGGTGAAAAGCCGGCTCCCGACATCATGGTGGCGCTGGTCGAAGGCGGCCCTTACGCCGACGAAGTCGAGCGGCGTCGGCGCATTCGTTATGCGCTGCTCGCAGGGTTCAAGAATTCCCACCGGGTGCCGGATCAGGAGCAATACATCCATTGCTTGAGACTCGCCGCCAACCTGTCGCTGGATGCTCCGCAGCAAGCCGCTTTCGTCGACGCGCCTTATGAAGTGTTCGTCTCCAACCCCTTCGATCCACCGACGGCACTTGAGGGCGCGCCACCGCCGCCTGACCGAACGATTGTGTTCTGGTTCAAACAGGACGCACTTGGCTCAACGCCACTGCAATCGCTCGAAACGCTACGCTAAAGACCCGCTGATCAAGGCGCTGCTGCTGTCGCTGACCGGTATCGGCGGCTCGGCCATTGTCGATGCGTTGAACTATGCGAAGTTCTAGCAGCAACGCGTATTGCATTTTCCACGACCGAAGCGGGCCTCCTGACGCTCACGAAAAAACGCCGAATAGTTCATGACCAAAAGCGTCGACGAACACAAAACCTGTGGCGAGGGGGCTTGTCGGACCGCCGCACCGCCCCGTTGGGTCGCGAAGCGACCCCCAGTGTTCGTTCAGACAAATCGAGTTGTCTGGATTTACGGCTGCTGCGCAGCCGAACGGGGCGGTGCGGCGGTCCGACAAGCCCCCTCGCCACAGGGTGATCACCAGGCTCATATGAGTAGCCTATGCTTGATGTGTTGCCAGCCCCTGGTAGCCACATCGTGAAAGGAGGCGTTCGAGATGCAACTCATCACGTTGAAAATCGATAAACCGGAAGTGACGAACTTCATTTTGGGTCAGACGCACTTCATCAAGTCCGTCGAGGACCTCCATGAAGCGTTGGTCAATGCCGTGCCAGGTATCCGCTTTGGCGTGGCCTTTTGCGAAGCTTCCGGCAAATGCCTGGTGCGCTGGTCCGGCACCGATACCGCCATGATCGAACTGGCCCGGAGCAATGCCCAAGCCATCGGTGCGGGCCATAGCTTCATCATTTTCCTCGACGATGGCTTCTATCCCGTAAACGTGTTGAACGCCGTCAAAATGGTTCCAGAGGTGTGCCGCATTTTTTGTGCAACGGCCAACCCGACTGAGGTGATTCTCGCCGAGACCGACCAAGGGCGAGCGATTCTGGGCGTGGTGGATGGCTACTGTGCCCGTGGCATTGAAGGCGAGGAAGACATCCTGTGGCGCAAGAACCTGTTGCGGCAGATCGGCTACAAACTTTGAGCACCTTGCGTTATAACCGGGCGCTGAACATCACACTGTTCAGCGCCTCACACCTTACGCCTGAGAAGCTTTTTGGCGAGCTGGCAGCACGGAACCTGTTCCCAGCGCTGAGTGAGCAGAAATAACCTCTGCCTGAGCCGTCGCGGGTTTCTCCCCTTCGACCTCACCATTCAACGCCTTGTGCATTTTCACGGTGTCCAGCGCCCCGACCCATTTGGCAATGGCCATTGTCCCGACGCCATTGCCGATGGTGTTGGTGATCGCACGCGCTTCCGACATGAACCGGTCGACGCCCAACAGCAGCACCATGCCCGCCACCGGAATGGTGCCAAGGGACGATAGCGTCGCAGCCAGAATGATGAATCCCGAGCCGGTGACACCGGCAGATCCCTTGGAGGTAAACATCAGCACGGCCAGGACGATCAACTGATCCGTCAGGGTCAGCGGTGTGTTGGTGGCTTGCGCGATGAAGATGGCGGCGATGGTGTAGTAGATCGCCTGCCCGTCCGGGTTGAAGGTCAGGCCCGAGGGAATGATCAGACCGGCGACGGGTTTGGAAACACCGGCCTTTTCCATCTTGGAAATCATTTGCGGCAGCACCGATTCCGAAGAGCTGGTGCCCAGGACGGTGAACAGTTCTTCCTTGATGAATTTCAGAAACTTCCACAGGCTGAATCCGCTGTAGCGGCAGATCGGGCCCAGTACAAAAATCACGAACACAGCACAGGTCAGGTAGACACAGGCCATCAGCTTGCCGAGTGAGAACAGCGAGCCAAAGCCGTATTTGCCGATGGTAAAGGCAATCGCCCCGAAGGCGCCGATAGGTGCCAGACGCATGACCATGTTGACGATGCGAAACATGCCCTGCATCAGGCTGTCCAGCGTGTCGACGAACACCTTGGCACGAGGTCCGACATGCGCCAGGGCAACGCCCAGCAAAATGGAAAACAGCAATATTTGCAGCACGTTGCCCTTGGCGAAGGCATCCACGATGGTGTCGGGGATGATGTTCATCACAAAGTCCATGAACGACGCATGCTTCACGGCGCTGGTGTAGGTGGCCAGGCTGGACGTATCCAGCGTGGCGACATCGATGTTCATGCCGGCGCCGGGTTTGAACACATCGACAACCACCAGGCCGACGACCAGCGCCAGGGTAGACACCACTTCGAAATAGATCAGCGCACGAAAGCCGACGCGCCCCAGCTCTTTCATGTTCTCCATGCGTGCGATGCCCGTGACCACCGTCAGGAAGATCACCGGGGCGAGGAGCATTTTGATCAGTTTGATGAACGCGTCGCCCAAGGGTTTGAGCGCTGTTCCGGTTTCGGGAACAAGCACGCCGACAATGGCGCCGAGGATCACGGCGATGAGCACTTGTACGTAAAGTTTGCCGAATATTCTTTTCATGACAGGGCCCTGATTTTTTATTGTTGTCAGGAAATGCCAAGGGGTCTGACCGGTGATCAGCTCCTTGGCGTTGTGCCGCCGCTTGAATCAGCGTTTGATCAACTCGATGACCGCATCCGTGATCTGGCGGGTGGTGGCCGTACCGCCCAGATCCGGGGTATGCAGACCGCTCTCGGTCACCGCCTCGATGGCCGACATCAGGTGCTTCGCCGCAGACGCTTCGCCCAGGTGTTCGAGCATCATTGCCGCCGTCCAGAACGTTGCAATCGGGTTGGCGACGCCTTTGCCGGTGATGTCGAAGGCCGAGCCATGAATCGGTTCGAACATCGAGGGGAATTTGCGCGAGGGGTTCAGGTTGGCGGTCGGCGCGATGCCCAGGCTGCCGGACAACGCGGCGGCCAGATCGGACAGGATGTCGGCGTGCAGGTTGGTGGCGACGATCACGTCCAGCGTCGACGGTTTGAGCACCATGCGCGTGGTCACGGCATCGACCAATTCCTTGTCGATTTTGACGTCCGGAAAATCCTTGGCAACTTCGTAGAAGATCTCGTCCCACAGCACCATACCATGTCGCTGGGCGTTGGATTTGGTGACCATGGTCAGGTGTTTGCGTGGACGGCTTTGCGCCAGTTCGAAGGCGAAACGGTGAATGCGCTCTACCCCGGCACGGGTGAACACCGACACTTCGGTGGCGACTTCTTCAGGCAGACCCCGGTGGACACGACCGCCGTTGCCTGAGTACTCGCCCTCGGAGTTTTCACGCACCACGACCCAGTCGATTTGATCACCATTGAGCAGCGGGCTTTTAACCCCTGGCAGCACGCGAGCCGGACGCACGTTGGCGTACTGGTCGAAGCCCTGGCAGATCGGCAGACGCAGGCCCCACAGCGAAATGTGATCCGGTACGTTGAGCGCACCGACAGCGCCGAAGAAAATGGCGTCGAAGGTTTTCAGCTCTTCCAGGCCACCTTCCGGGATGTAGTAGCCGTTTTTAAGGTAGTTGTCCGAGTTCCAGTCGAAGTGTTTGAAATCCAGCTCGAAGCCGGACTTCTTCGACAAGGCTTGCAGCACCTCGACGCCCGCCGCGATCACTTCTACACCGATACCATCACCTGGAACTGCAGCAATTTTGTACGCGCTCATCAATTAACTCCACTCTCGTCACGTTCTTGTTGTGCCTGTCGAACGGGGGTGTTCAATCAGGGTGTGAGCGGAGTATATGTAGTGAACAAATGAGCGAGAGTTACTCCAAATCACTACATAGATGAATTTTAGTTACCAATGAGCCAGACCCTGGATTTGTCTTTTTTCTACCTGCTGGCCAACAAAGGCAGCCTCGCGGCGACGGCTCGCGAGTTGGGCGTCACCCCGCCGGCCGTGAGCAAACGCCTGACCGCGCTGGAAGCACGGCTCGGCATCCGCCTGGTCAACCGCACCACGCGCTCGATGAGCCTGACCTCGGAAGGTGAACTGTATTTTTCCCATGCCGCGCGCATCCTCACGCAGATCGATGAGGTCGAGCAGCTGATCAGCAGCAGTCGGGCGACGCCTAAAGGCCTGATCCGCGTCAACGCTTCGCTGGGATTTGGTCGGCGCTACATCGGCCCGGCCCTGGGCGCGTTCTTCGCGCAGTACCCGGAGGTGGAAATACAACTGGAAATCAGCGACCACCCGCTCGACCTGACGACTCACGGGTTTGACCTGGGTATTCGTTTCGGCACGCTGCCGGACGCCGCTTTCCATGCCCGCAAGATCGCGTCCAATCGCCGTCTGTTATGCGCTTCGCCGCTGTACCTGGAACAACATGGCGTGCCCCAACGCCTGGCGGATTTACAGCAACACAACTGCATCTTCCTGCGGCAAAACGAAACGCCTTACGGCGTTTGGAGTTTCACCAATGGCGGGCGCACGCAAAACATCAAAGTGCGCGGAGCGTTAGGCTGCAACGACGGTGAAGTGGCCCTGAACTGGGCGCTGGAAGGTTACGGCATTCTGCTGCGGGCCGAATGGGACATCGCCCGTTACGTGCGCAGTGGCCGCTTGCGCCTGGTGTTGGAAGATCAGACCCCCACCCGCGCTGATGTCTACGCCGTTTATCCGCAACAGTTGCACCTGTCGGCGCGAGTACGCAGTCTGATCGATTTCCTGGTCGAGCGCTTCAAGCACATCGATCACCTGGAAGAACCGGAATCTACGTGCGAATGAATAGGGTTGGCGGGCGTCAACTCACGGGCCAAGAGCGGTCGTTGGTGATGGGGGCTATGAGCTCGGCTGTCGGTGCCGGGCATAGAGTATTGAACCACCCACTCCCGACGTTCCTCTAGTTTGCAGTTCAAACGTATCCGGATACCCCTTGATCAACTCGCTGAGCTTTTTATAGCCATGGGTGCGAGGATCGAATTCAGGTCTCAATTTGCTGATGTTGGTGCCCAGCGCTCCCAAGGGAGCCCAGCCGTCTTCGTCGGCAATGTCATCCAAGATCTTTGCGATAAAACTTACTGGTGCCTTGGGTCGCTTTTTTACCTCGGGCGTACTGGCGACTTTGACGGCCTCGATTTCGGCGAGTGGCTCGGGTTTGGGTCGATCATGTTCATTGCTTGCAGCAACAAGCACTTCACCGCGCAGCAATTCGGTATAGATGAACTTGTCGCAGGCCGACACGAACGGTCTCGGGGTTTTTTCTTCACCAAACCCGTAGACCGTCAAACCTTCTTCTCGTAACCGCGAAGCGAGGCGGGTGAAGTCACTGTCGCTCGAAACCAGGCAGAAACCGTCGAAGCGTCGGGTGTACAGCAGGTCCATTGCGTCGATGATCAAGGCACTGTCTGTTGCGTTCTTACCTTTGGTGTACGCGAACTGTTGGATAGGCTGAATCGAATGGTCGAGTAGCACCTTTTTCCATCCACCCAACTGAGGGCCAGTCCAGTCGCCATAGATCCGCTTGACGTTGGCGACACCGTACTTGGCGATTTCTTCGAATAAACCTTCGACAATTGCTGCGGGGGCATTGTCGGCGTCGATTAACACTGCCAAGTGTTTTTGCGTGGGGGTGGGTGCGTGGATGGCCATGGGTCGTCCTTGAGTTGAGGACTTCAACATACCGTTAAATCACGGATGAACAAAGGGATCACCGCTTCGCGCTAGAGAGCGTGTTTTGCCAACGGCTACGGGTTTGCGGTGATGTGCAAAGCGGAACCGATTAGCCAATGACTTTTAATCGACCGATAGCAGCCGATGGTCAGAGGCTGCTTTGGGTCGGCTGCTGCCCTTCGTAACTGGTCGTTATCGACCGAACGTAAGGAGGTAGGAACCTTTAAGGCCCACCCTCCCACAACTCAGCAGCCACCTGCGAGCATTGCTACGTCCAGTAATCGACCTGATGATGCCAGCCGCTCGACAGAAGTCGCAATTCAATCCCGAGCAATCTTGTCATTTACCAAGGCTTAGGGCAGGGTCGATACCACTGAGATCTCTGCCAAAGGAGTCACCCCATGTCAAAGCTATATCCCAGTATCGATCCCGAGGGGCTGGTCGAGTACTCAGTGGTCTACACCGACCGCTCGCTCAACCACATGTCGCAGTCATTTCAAGGCGTGATGAAGAACATTTCCAGGACCCTGAAACAGGTCTACAACGCCCAGGCTGTTGCGGTGGTCCCGGGCAGCGGCACATTCGGCATGGAAGCGGTGGCGCGACAGTTTGCCACCGACCAGCAATGCCTGGTGATACGCAACGGCTGGTTCAGTTATCGCTGGAGCCAGATCCTTGAGATGGGCAACATCCCAGCGGCCACCACGGTGCTGAAAGCCCGACCGGTCGACACTGGTCGCCAGGCTGCCTACGCCCCACCCCCTCTGGACGAAGTGCTGGCAGCCATTCAGGCGCAGAAACCGCAGATTGTCTTCGCACCCCACGTTGAAACCTCCTCAGGGATTATCCTGCCCGACGAGTACCTGCGGGCCGTCGGCGACGCCGTGCATGCGGTGGGTGGCCTGTTCGTGCTGGACTGCATCGCCTCAGGCACGCTTTGGGTTGATATGCAGAAATGCGCAGTCGACCTGCTGATCAGCGCACCGCAGAAAGGCTGGAGCGCCTCCCCTTGCTGCGCTCTGGTGATGCTCAGCTCTTTGGCCCTCGAGCGCATCGAACAGACGCATAGCAGCAGCTTCGCCTGCGACCTGAAAAAGTGGCTTCAGATCATGCAGGCCTACGAACAGGGCGGACATGCCTACCATGCGACCATGCCCAGCGATTCCCTCGCGCGATTTAACGAAGTGATGAAAGAGACGCAAGCCTACGGTTTCGACAAGGTCCGCGGCGAACAACAGGCTCTGGGCGATCGGGTGCGCGCAATGTTGGCCGGCAAAGGCATCAAAAGCGCGGCCGCAGCCGGCTTTCAGGCCCCTGGCGTAGTGGTGAGCTACACCGATGATGCCGACATCAAGAGCGGTAAGAAATTTGCCAACTACGGCCTACAGATCGCCGCCGGAGTGCCGTTGCAATGCGACGAGCCGGCCGACTTCCAGACCTTCCGCATCGGTCTGTTCGGACTCGAAAAGCTGCACAATATCGAGCGCACGGTCAGCATCCTCGAGCAGGCACTGGACGAGGTCATGGTTAACTAAGCCCTCATCTTGCCCGTAGCACATACCGAACTTGTGAATTCTAGGAAGGCATCCTGCCCTGGGCACTGCGGCCGATGGCGCTGATCTTCGACGAATATGACGCTGGTCGCCCGGACGTCATGTTAGAACCATAAGGGAAAGCCCGTGCACGCGTCTTACTGACACGTGCGCCCTTCAGCGCTATCAGAAAAGGTTTCCAACGAAGCCTTTCACGGGGCGGATGATTGGCGGCTGTATGACTTCCTCAGGGCGTGAAGCTGACGATGGCGACAGGCTGAAATCAGCCAGAGCAAACCATGAACACGCCACTAATGACTCCGTAATATGTGCACAAACCGTGTCGCTTTGCCTTCTCATGTCCGGCCCTGCAAACGATCCGCTACATGACCATTGATGCGTCAAGCGGGGTAGCGCGCCTGGCTCACCCCAGCGCTCTGAATTCGGCACACTCGCCCGTGCGCTGGCCCGAGCCGCGCTCGAGGCGTCATCGCAGACTATTCTTGATCTGAGTAACCGACCGGTCGCACCGAAGGAGGTCACTCGTTTATGCACTGTGTCCTTTTCGAAATCCGCCGCGGTTCGATCTGATGCATGAAGGCAAATCGAGCCGCGCCGTCATCGAGTTCCGATGAACTACCGGTCTGGGGCACGGCCCAGGCACTTTTGTCTGCCACCCTGAAACGGAGACGCCAGCATGAGCACCTTGAAACTTCACCCTGCACTGGACAATGGTATCCAACCCGCCGCCGCGAATTTCGCAGGTGGCACCCTGCAATGCCTGTGTGCAACCGACAAGGTCGAGGTCAAAATCGACGCACAAACGCTGCATAACCACGCGTGCGGCTGCAGCAAATGCTGGAAACCACAAAACGCGACATTCGCCGTCATCGCCGTGGTGCCTCGAGATAAGGTCAGCGTCATTGCCCACGGCGAAAAACTGGCGATTGTCGACGAAGCCGCCACCATCCAGCGCCACGCCTGCAAGCAGTGTCACGTCCATCTCTTTGGGCGCATCGAGAACAAGGACCATGCGTTTTATGGCCTGGACTTCGTCCACACCGAGCTTTCGCCACAGAGCGGATGGGCTGCGCCGGGATTCGCGGCGTTCGTGTCCTCCATCATCGAAACCGGCACACCGCCAGCGCAAATGAAGGCTATCCGCGAGCGCCTGCGCTCGATCGGCCTGGAACCCTATGACTGCCTGTCCCCGGACTTGATGGACGCACTGGCGACTCATGTCGCCAAACAGAAAGGCCTGCTCCCCGCCGCCTGATTGATCGGTCGCCGCGGTTCTTTTCCGGACCGCGGCGCTGCCTCTACATCAGGCAGATAACGGCCAGTTTTTACCTCTCACGACTGACCGAAAATCGCCGATAAGAACAATGAGACATTCCTTATTGATTTATTGCGTCGCGTGAACATTTTTACCCGCTGGTGCAGCAGAAATCGGGAAGGAGTCTAATATTGAATTGCCATAGATCGGTCCATCTCCTACCCGCGTAATGAGGCTAGGGACCGTTGGCATGCAGGCGGCTTTGGAGCCAACACCGGACCGGTGCTGGCTAAATAGATTCAAAATTGGAGGGAACCATGAGCAATCTCATCGCCACCGGCGAGCCACCTGAAGCCGTTCGCCTGATGGTCAAGGTTTACGCCTACTTGCTGCTCGCAGGGTTTGCGTTTGTTCCCGCCTATCTGATTGGCTACTTATACGTCTTTCAAGACCCCACCCTTATATTCGAGAACCACCTGTTCCATATATTTGCGATCACGGCAGCCACCTTGGCGGGCTTGTTTGTGACTTACGTCACGTGGCGCTGCTATCAGTCATCGGGAGATCCGCTGCTGCGATGGATGACGCTTGGTTTTCTCGGCTTTGTACTGATCTACGCGTTGCATGGTGCGTTCACCGGGCAAGCACACCACAATATCTGGCTATTCCTGCTTTATGGACCGGCCTCTCGACTGGTCATGTCGATTCTGCTGTTAATCGGAATGCTGTCGTACCACCGCCCACCTGATTCCGCGGACCAACGAATGAAGGCCCGCCCTTGGTTGACCTGGATAGGACTGTTCCTGCTGGTTGACGTAGCAGTGGCGTACGTCGCGAATTCACCGATCGCCGGCAATCTCGCGGTGCGCCTCTCGATGGAAGGTGGTGCCCTCATTCTTTCCACATTGACCGTGGTAATACTCCTGCTGCGCCGTATCCGTTCTCCACTGATGATGATTTTTGTCGTCTCGGTCACCGCGTTCGCGCTGTCATCGCTTGCCTTCATCCTTGCACGGCCGTGGAACCACATGTGGTGGCTCGCTCATGCGATCTTCGCCGGTGGGTTCTTCATGTTGAGCTATGGGGTCGTGCAAGCGTTCCTCACTACGCGGTCGTTCTCGAAGATTTACAGCCAAGAGGAGTTGATGGTGCGTCTTGCCGAAGCGATGGCGTATGCCGAGAGCGCCCTGCAGGAACTCCAGCGCACCAATCAAGAACTCGGGCACCTTGCGGCCACCGATCCACTGACTGGCGCTGATAATCGGCGTCGGTTCATGGAGCGGCTCGAAGTCGAAATGGGCCGGACCAAGCGTGGCGGTGAACCGTTCTCCGTGTTGGCACTCGACCTGGATAATTTCAAGTCCATCAACGATCGCTTCGGGCATCAGGTTGGCGATGACATCCTGAAGGATTTCGTGGAGAAATGCCTCGATTCGATCCGGCCGTATGACGGCGTAGCCCGAGTGGGCGGGGAAGAATTCATGATTCTGCTACCGCAGACTTCACTTGAAGGCGCGCATGTAATCGCTGAGCGTTTGCGAAGCACCGTCGCAAATAATTCTTTTCATGGCCTGCAGCGGTTAACCGTGGTCACCGTGAGCATCGGCGTTTCGCAATCCGGTCGCGACGGCGACACCATCGAGGCCATTCTGCGTGCAGCCGATCAACGCCTGTATCACGCTAAACACGAAGGCCGTAACCGTGTGGTCACGACCATCGAAGCCAGCCTCCAATCGCTGTGAAAGCGTCGGCACCGATACCCGGCTTTGCACCACTGCATTGGGCGTTATTCGATCTCCACATTTGGAGCGCTCCTTTCACAATGTACGGGCTGCGCTTGGCTTCAGATAGCACTGGATGCTCGAAAAATTCGTCTCAGTACTACAAGCGCCTTCGATGAGGATTTCTAATGACAAACCAATCCGCTTTCGTCGAGGTGGTTAAAGAGACCGATCCTATACTGCTCAGATCTTTGAATGACCTTCTCCCACAGCTTTCCAAAAACGCTCAAGCGATGACAATGGAAGATTTGAAGCAGATCGTGGATTCAGAGTGCTCCCATTTATTAGTCGTGAGAGCAACAAGTGGAGGAAGCATTTTGGGGGCGCTAACCCTAATTCATTTCCGTATTCCGACAGGCGTTCGTGCTTGGATCGAAGACGTCGTAGTAGATGCCAATGCTCGAGGCCAAGGGATCGGCAAAGCACTCATACAAGCAGCAATAGAAAAAAGCCATGACCTCGGCGCGAAAACACTGGATTTTAACATCCAACCCAGATCGTGAATCTGCCCATCGTTTATACGAAGGGGCAGGATTCTCGTTGCGCACAACAAAGGTTTACCGACATATCAAATGACGCAGGACCGTCCTGGATGGCTGCCGTCCTGGCCCCGCCGACTTGGACTTAAACGACGTCTGAGTTCCCCCACTCGGTCACCCAATTTCCAGGGCGACATACCAATAGCGCCATACCCGCCAATCCACAGAACCCTCAAGGCAACCTTTAAATGGCAGAATCTCCTTAACTTGATCGTTTCGGAGACCACCATGCTTCGCGCATTTGAACAAAGACTCGACCCCTTCCCGCCCGACGAGGTACCACCGCCACCCGAAGGCCTGGCTCGGTTCCTTTGGGCGTGCACACGGGGCGCCCGCGGCTATATTCTCGCGTTTGCGCTGCTCAGTGCCGGTGTGTCGATCTACGAAGCCTGGCTGTTTTCTTTCCTCGGTCAGGTCGTGGATCTGCTTTCTACCTGGAAGGCCGGCGGTGATACGGCTGCGCAGGAAAGTCGCGTGTTATGGGGCATGGGCATCGTAATGCTGACCAGCATCGGGCTGGTGGCGTTGCGGACCATGGTGCAGCACCAGATATTGGCGATCAATCTGCCGTTGCGGCTGCGTTGGGACTTCCACCGCCTGATGCTGCGGCAAAGCCTTTCGTTCTTTTCCGATGAGTTCTCCGGCCGGGTCACCACCAAGGTGATGCAGACTGCGCTGGCCGTGCGCGACGTGCTGTTCACCCTTATCGAGATCGCACCCGGAATCGGGGTGTATTTCATCGCGATCATCGCACTGGCCGGCGGCTTCGCACTGAAACTGATGCTGCCTTTCGTTGCCTGGATCGTGTTGTTCGGGCTGGCCATGCTCTACTTCGTGCCCCGCTTGGGGAAAGTCGGACAGGAACAGGCACATGCGCGCTCCTCGATGACCGGACGTATCTCAGACGCCTACACCAACATCACGACAGTGAAGCTGTTCTCCCATTCCAATCGTGAAGCGCACTTCGCGCGCGCGGCCATGGAGGATTTCAAGAAGACCGGCTTTCGCCAGATGCGCCTGGTCAGCCAATTCGAGATCGTCAACCAGGCGTTGGTGGTGGCGTTGATCATGGCAGCAGGCGGTTATGCACTTTGGCTGTGGCACCTGGGCGAAGTCGGCACAGGTGCCGTGGCGGCGATTACCGCCATGGCGTTGCGTATCAACGGCATGTCGCACTGGATCATGTGGCAAATGACCTCGCTGTTCGAGAGCATCGGCACCGTGCAGGATGGCATGACAACCCTTACCCGCGGCCCCAAGGTGCAGGATGCCCCGAACGCGGGCGTGCTGGTGACCTCCGGCGGGGCGGTAACCTTCGACAATGTGAGCTTCAACTACAATGGCGAACGCCAGGTGCTCGATGGCTTGAACCTGAACATTCGCCCGGGCGAAAAAATCGGCCTGGTAGGCCGCTCCGGCGCGGGCAAATCCACGCTCATCAACTTGCTGCTGCGCTTCTATGATGTCGACAGCGGGCAGATTCGCATTGACGGGCAAGACATTGCGCACGTGACACAAGACAGTCTGCGCAGCGCCATCGGCATGGTCACCCAGGATACTTCCCTGCTGCACCGTTCCATTCGCGACAACATCGCCTACGGCCGACCCGATGCAAGCGATGCTCAAATCCGCAGTGCCGCGGCCAATGCCCAGGCCGATGAGTTCATCAGCCAACTGAGCGACCGGCAAGGTCACTCCGGCTACGACACCTTGGTGGGCGAGCGCGGCATCAAGCTTTCGGGCGGCCAGCGCCAGCGCGTCGCGATTGCCCGAGTGATGCTCAAGAACGCCCCGATCCTGCTACTTGACGAGGCTACCAGCGCGCTGGATTCGGAAGTCGAAGTGGCCATTCAGGAAAGCCTCGATGAAATGATGAAGGGCAAAACCGTCATCGCCATCGCCCATCGGCTGTCCACGATTGCGGCGATGGATCGACTTATTGTCATGGATGATGGACGCATCATCGAACAGGGCACCCACACCGAATTGCTCGCTAAGAACGGCCTCTATGCGCGGCTGTGGCACCATCAGAGTGGCGGGTTCCTGGGTGAGGACCAGGGGGTGACCGAGGTTATGGATCAGGTATGAGCGTGAACGGCCCGAGATGATCTGCAAGCGGCTGCTTTGAGTCCGGTTGCAGCCAGGCCGTCCTGGTCTGGAACGAACAGTGACCAATAGCCGTAGACCTCGCTCATGCGAACATCCCTACTTCGCCGAGCCACCACGCGGCTTATAAAAAAGAAACTTCGAGGTCTCGGTGGTCTTGATGTATTTCCTGGCCCAAGCGGGTTTCACCTTCCTGTCGTGGAAATACATCGCGCCGTGGGTTCGATCGTTCAGTTGCTTGTTGAGCGCCTTGCGCGCGATTTCCTTGGCAATCGCGTATTGGGTTTCTTCCTGGACCTGATCCGAGCGTCCATCACACCACCACGAAAACTGACAATTTTTGCTTTCAGAACCTTGCTTGACCACGGCGCATACCGTGTCCGGAAAGCCCTCATGGCCCAGCCGGTTCATGACGACGCTGGCGACGGCTTCCATGTCGGCGGACGATTTGCCTTTGGATTCCCAATAGATGGAGCGTGCCAGACAGGTGATTGCATCGTCCATGGGCGACTGACCGGCCGGATCGACCGCCTGAGCCTCGGAGGTGGTGATGGTTTCGGACTTGGGCACCGGTACATCAGTGCCCTTCTCCGCGGCTTTCTGCTCAAGGACCACGGCCTTGTCCTCAGCCACTTCCTTTTTTTGCTCCTGCTCAGACGCGATGGCGTGGCCGGCGAGAAGGGTTATTGCCAAGCAGGTGGCTATCCAGATAACGCGCATGATCGATCCTTCGGACTGAACCGGAAGCACGCCGCACTGGCGACTTTGCTTGATTGTAGTTGCCTAAATTCATTCCAACAGACGGACAAAAAAACTGTCTTGGGGCGTGAAAAGTCGTTGCGCTCGCGGGGGTGAAATCGCGCATCATGGGCGCAGTCAGCTCAAGGGGATTTCCATGCGCTTCAAATCATCTGCTATGCGTCTTGCCACGTTGTCACTGGGAATGTTGTTCGCCGTGAATGCGTTGGCAGCCGACGAGAAACAACTGATTGATTCGATCAACCTTTACCGTAGCCAGGTGCAGCGCTGCGCAGGTCAGGTATCGCAGGAACTGCCACCGCTGGCCGGCGACCCACGGCTGGCGTTGAACGCCAACAGCGTCGGCAATCTACAGCAGGCAATGGCCAGCGCGGGTTATCCGATGAAGAATGTACAGGCGATCAGCCTGTCCGGGCCGCGTGATGCGCCATCGGCGATGAAAGCGATTCAGGAGAGTTTTTGCCAGATCGTGCTGGACCCGCAATTCGTCGATATCGGCGTCAGCCGCCAGGACCGTGAGTGGCGTATCGTGCTGGCGCGTCCACTGTTGAGCGCTCGCCTGGGCGACTGGCAGGCGGAAGGTCAGAAGCTGTTGGCCGAACTCAACATCGCACGCAGTCAGCCGCGCCAGTGCGGCACGCAATCCTTTGCGGCCACCACGCCACTGGCCTGGAACGCCACGCTGGCGACGGCGGCCGAGGAGCACTCCCGGTCGATGGCCAACAACAATTACTTCGATCACAAGGACCGCGATGGCCGCATGCCGGGTGACCGGGCTGAATTGGCAGGTTATGGCGGCGGGCAGATCGGCGAGACCATCGCTGCCGGCCAAGACTCCGTGCGCAAGGTGGTCGATGGCTGGGTGTCCAGCGCCGGTCACTGCGCGAACCTGATGAACCCACAGTACCGGGAGCTGGGCGCGGCGTATGCGGTCGATCCGAAGAGTGATTCGGGGATTTACTGGACGGCGATGTTCGGGGCGCAGTGAGTTCGGGACGACCGATAGAAAAAACCCGGAGCCCTGTCATGGGGCTCCGGGTTTCTTTTTGTAGGGGGCGTCAGTGGGTGCTTATTCCGGCGACTCGCCCCACGCGCAGCCAGGGCAGTCAAAGCCACCGTTCTGGTTGGTCTTGAGCATGGCGCGAATGTTTTTCAGGGCATTTTCACTGCCTAACCAACTCTTGGTAACGCTGATCAGCGCGCCCCAACCGGCGGCGGCGCCTTTATAGGGTTTGTAACGGTCGACTTGAGACATGGTAATTCTCCGTGACAATGCACACAGGCGTTGACCTGATTAAGGTCTTTGTTCGATTGACCGAGAAAGAATATGAACGGGGATTAAATATTGTCTAATCGCTATTTACGACTGCATTATCGAGGACATCTATCATTGTATTTTTTCGTTAATAATCAGTTGGTTGTACATACATAAAACAACATTAACCGCCTAAATAAATCCTTCATCGACTCCGTCGATCAGCCGGTCATTAATAGTGATTGGACGCCCACTCTAGTTGCTCTTAGCCTGCGCTCAACAACTCCGTTAATAGCGGAATACTCATGTCACGGATGCAAGCGAGGATGTCATGTCAGAGCGAGTCTTGATCGATGGGTTCTCCAGGCGTGTGGACTATCTGCGGATGTCTGTCACCGACCGCTGCGATTTCCGTTGCGTGTATTGCATGGCTGAAGACATGCAGTTTCTGCCACGCCAACGGGTACTGACCCTGGAAGAAATCTACCAACTGGCCGAAAGCTTCGTGGCGTTGGGTACCCGCAAGATCCGCCTCACGGGAGGCGAACCGCTGATCCGTCCGGGGGTGGTGCAGTTGTGCGAAAAGATCGCCGCCCTGCCCGGCCTGCGTGAACTGTGCATGACCACCAATGGTTCGCAGTTGGGCAAGCTTGCAGCGCCCCTGTTCGAGGCCGGGGTCAAACGGCTCAACATCAGCCTCGACAGCCTGGACCCGCAACGCTTTCGTGAACTGACGCGCACCGGCGATCTGGCGCAGGTCATCAACGGCATCGACGCGGCCAACGGCGCGGGATTTCGCCACACCAAACTCAACTGCGTGGTGATGAAGGGCCGTAACGACCATGAGATCAACGACCTCGTGAGTTTTGCCATCGACCGAAATCTCGACATTTCTTTCATCGAAGAAATGCCCTTGGGCACTATCCATGAACACAGCCGTGCAGAGTCGTTTTACGCAAGCCATCAGGTACGTGAACGGATCGCCGAGCGCTACACGTTGATCGAGTCCGCCGAGTCGACCCAAGGCCCGTCGCGCTACTGGCGTCTGGCCGAGGCACCGCAGATTCGTCTGGGGTTCATTTCCCCTCACAGCCATAACTTCTGTGGCACCTGCAATCGGGTTCGGTTGACGGTGGAAGGTCGTCTGCTGCTGTGTCTGGGCAATGAACACTCCGTCGACCTCAAGGCCGTATTACGCAGCCACCCCGGCCATCCCGAGCGCCTGGAGAAAGCCATTATCGAGGCCATGAAACTCAAACCCTATCGGCACAATTTCGAAGTGAACGACGATGTTCAGGTGGTTCGCTTCATGAACATGACAGGCGGCTGAACACAATGATCGTCAGACCCAAACCCAATCTGATCGGCGTCCTGACTTCCCAGAAATGCCCTCCGCCCCCAATCCAAAGTAGACGCAGAACCTGTGGGAGCGAGCTTGCTCGCGAAGAGGCCGGCACATCCAACATTGATGTCGACTGACAGACCGCTATCGCGAGCAAGCTCGCTCCCACAGGGTTTTCGGTTTTAGAACAATTCGCTGAAAGGTCCAATCGCGCTCAGAGGTATTCCCGCCGGTGACCGGAGGCTGAACCATGACGGTTCGGCCGCTTCAAAAAAAGACTCTGCGCCCGACTACCCAAACCAGTCCTTCATGGCTACTGTCTCTGGCTCTAGACGAATTTGAACAAGGAGTACCCGCTTGAGCCACACGCCCTCCTCGGTTACGGAACAGGAATTGCCAAAACCCGAAGCCATTACCCTGCGAGAGGCCTTCCGTTTCTGGCTCAAACTCGGCTTCATCAGTTTCGGCGGGCCGGCCGGACAGATCTCGATCATGCACCAGGAGTTGGTCGAACGCCGACGCTGGATTTCGGAGCGGCGGTTTTTACATGCCCTCAACTATTGCATGTTGCTGCCCGGGCCTGAGGCTCAGCAATTGGCGACCTACATTGGCTGGTTAATGCATCGGACGTGGGGCGGCGTGATCGCCGGAGCGCTGTTTGTGCTGCCGTCGCTGTTCATCCTGATTACGCTGTCCTGGTTGTATATCGCCTTCGGAGAAGTGCCGGTGGTGGCTGGACTGTTTTATGGCATCAAGCCGGCAGTGACCGCGATTGTGGTGCAGGCCGCTCATCGAATCGGCTCTCGCGCACTGAAAAACAACTGGCTGTGGGGGATCGCCGCCGCTTCCTTCACTGCAATATTCGTCTTCAACCTGCCCTTTCCATTGATTGTGCTGAGCGCGGCCGTCATCGGTTATGTCGGAGGACGCCTGGCCCCCGAGGAATTCAGGACCGGTGGCCACAGCGCTGCCAAAAAATCGTTCGGCCCCGCGCTGATCGATGACGACACTCCCACCCCCGAACACGCCCGTTTCAGCGGCTTGAAACTGCTTCGCCTGGCCCTTGTCGGTGCCGTTTTATGGGCGTTGCCGATGGGGATTCTCAGCGCATTTTTCGGCTGGGAAGGCACATTAACCCAGATGGCCTGGTTCTTTACCAAAGCGGCGCTACTGACGTTTGGCGGGGCGTACGCCGTGCTGCCGTATGTCTATCAGGGGGCGGTCGGCCATTATGGATGGTTGACGCCGACACAGATGATCGACGGTCTGGCGCTCGGCGAAACCACGCCGGGGCCGCTGATCATGGTGGTGGCCTTCGTCGGATTTATCGGCGCCTACGTTCAACAGGTATTCGGCCCGGATCAGGTTTTCCTGGCCGGCGCCCTCGCCGCCACGCTGGTGACCTGGTTCACCTTTCTGCCTTCCTTCCTGTTCATCCTCGCGGGCGGCCCACTGGTGGAGTCCACTCACAACGAACTCAAATTCACCGCACCGCTGACCGCGATTACGGCGGCGGTGGTCGGGGTGATCCTCAATCTGGCGTGCTTCTTTGGCTACCACGTTCTGTGGCCCAACGGTTTCAGCGGGCACTTCGACTGGCCTTCGGCACTGATCGCGATTGCGGCGGCCATTGCGTTGTTCCGGTTCAAACGAGGGGTTATCGAGGTTCTGATGGGCTGTGGGCTCGTTGGCCTGGCCGTGCATTTTCTGCGCTAGAGAAGGGTTGAGCATCAAGCCCGGACAACGGATATGAACTGCCGGGCGGGAAGAAGTGGCGTGATCCGGCAGCGATTGTTCACGCCTGCGCTTGCACCACCTCAATCCCGAGCTTTTGATAATCCCCGACATTGCCCGACGCCACATGGCGCTCGGTGATCAGGGTATGTATGCGCTGGCACGGCGCGACAACAAACGGCTCCACCGCTCCCAGTTTGTCGGCGGTGGTGACGGCAACGACATGGGAGGCGCTGGCGAGCATCGCCTGTTTGACCGGCACCTCGTCGAAGTGCAGGGAGCTGATGCCGACTTCCGGGTGAATCGCGCAGACACCGGTGAACAGCAGATCAGCCTTGATGCCCTCGATCAACCGCAGGGTTTCGTGTCCGCTGGACGACAGGGTCGCGGGATTGAGTTGCCCGCCCGCCAGAATCACCGTGATGCCTTTGTATTCGGCCAGGGTGATCGCGATCATCGGGGACGCGGTGACGGCCGTGATGGCAATGTCCGAAGGTAGCGATCGGGCGATCTGCAGCGTCGTACTCCCGGAATCGAAAATGACAATCTGGCCGTTGTGTACCTGGCGCGCGGCGAGTTGCGCCAGGTGGGTTTTCACCTCATCGGTTTCGCTGACGCGGGTGAAATAATCCTTGCCGGTGTCCTTGGGCCGCGGCAGTGCCCCGCCATGCACCCGCTGCACCAGCCCGGCAGTGGCCAACTCCGCAAGATCACGGCGAATGGTGTCTTCTGACACCGCGAAGTGCTGGCTCAGCTCGCCCGCCATGACCTTGCCGTCACGTTCAAGAATGAGCAGGATTTTTTGCCGGCGCAGTTGAGGGAGCTCGGCGGCTGAATGGGAGTCGTGCATGTTTTTGCCTGTTTTCGCGCGAAATTGCGTGCTTGTGCGAGATTAGCCAAAGCGCGGAATAAACACAAACCGCCGGCTATCAATTGTTTCGATGATTCAAATCAAGAAGCCGAATTTTTTATTTGTTTGTGACCTATTCAAGATGGCGCCATCAAAAATGTTTTGGATGAAAACTTCATGAACCTGAATTTTGCTTTTGCTTGCATGATCGTGGTCTCGTTTGCCATTGCGTTGGGGCACGCCTGATCAGCGGGAACCAAGGGCCATTCCCTCCCTCCTCCATCCAGAGTCGACTCATGCTGCGTTCCCTTGTATCGAACGGCGCTCTCGTCACGCCTGAAAGGCCGGATAGGAAAGCCGGCGCTGAAGATTATGGCGCGCAACGCAGAACCTGCCGGGACGCCCTCAATGACATCCGGCAACCTGACGGGTCGGCGATATACCGGGTAAATGAGGTCAGTTGACGGCGACCTGCCCCGCACTTCCAGCCGTCACCAGCGCCTTCAGCGATGCATCAAATTGCTTCAACGCGTTCAATTGCAGCTGGGTTTGTTGGTCGATTTGCGCGGCAATCTCCGGGGCCGCTTTGCCATGGACCCAGACCGAAGGCATCTGCTGTTCACGTGAGCCTTCGGCCTTGCCGATGTACTGCAGGTTTGAGTCGTAGAACTTGGCAAGGAAGCGCGCGTCAACCTGGTTGTTGTGCTTCGACACCAGACGGCTGTAGGTGTCCAGCATCACCACTACGTCAGGATGGGCTTGCACCAGCGCATCGAGGTTGTCGTAGACGGTCACCGACGCAAATTCTTTTTGCAGCGACCCCATGAGCCAGTTGATCGCGAGCTTCGGATCGGAGCTGTTGACGAAGGCGTTGCTGATGCGCGAATCCAGTGCAGGGTTCTTCGCGCCGTTCAACGCTACAGAATGGTACTGCTCAAGGTATTCGATCGTGTTGAGGGTGTTTTCGCTGTAAAGCACGCCCACGGATTGGACATGACGCAGGCCAGTGGCGCTATCGGCCATCGGTAGAAAGTGGCAGGACGGGTCGGACGCATATGCCGGCACGGTGGCGGCAACGCTGCCGGTCAATACGGCGACAAGCGCCAGTAAGCTAGACATTCTCATCGCGCAGTTCCTTCAGAGGCGATTGTGGTAGGTCGCTATCCTCCTCCGTTGCCGAAAAAACAGAACGTGCATTCCTTGATGGTGATTATTGATCAAACGAATGGTTCCGCCATGCTTTTGCGACTGAGGGAATCAGCAGTTCACGACGACCGTCCGGATGCTCGATTTGTTCACCGGTCAGTCGCAGGCGACGGTCGCTGAGGTAGTCGTAGCGTGATGGCGAGTGGATATCTGCGCGAAGCCGATTATGCTTCAAGAAACCTTGCAGCGATGCGAGGCCGTCAGCCTGTGTGCATGCTTCGCGCAATTCGTCATCCGATGACTTCAGCCCCAGGGCCTGGGTGCGGTAAAAAAGATAGTGAGGTACTCCGGCCTACAACAAGAACGACGGAGAAGACTCATGGCCGCAATCGACAACACTTCCACGGGCAGCGCGCCCCACCACGGGATCACCAAAGAGGAGCGCAAAGTCATTTTTGCCTCGTCCCTGGGCACCGTGTTCGAGTGGTACGACTTCTACCTTTATGGGTCTCTCGCTGCGATCATTGCCAAGCACTTCTTCGCCGGCGTCAATGAGACAACGTCCTTCATCTTCGCACTGCTCGCGTTCGCCGCGGGCTTCGCGGTACGCCCCTTCGGCGCCATTGTGTTCGGCCGACTGGGCGACATGATCGGGCGCAAACACACCTTTCTCATCACCATCGTGATCATGGGTATCTCCACCGCCGTCGTGGGCTTTTTGCCCGGCTACGCGACCATCGGTGTGGCGGCGCCGATCATCCTGATCAGCCTGCGCCTGCTGCAAGGCCTGGCCTTGGGCGGTGAGTACGGCGGCGCGGCGACCTACGTCGCCGAGCATGCACCGAAAGGCAAGCGCGGCTACTTCACTTCGTGGATTCAAACCACTGCAACCCTTGGGCTGTTCCTCTCGCTGCTGGTGATCCTCGCCTGCCGAACCATTCTTGGCACCGAAGCTTTCGAGGCTTGGGGCTGGCGGATTCCCTTCCTGCTGTCGATCCTGCTGCTGATCGTCTCGGTGTACATCCGCCTGCAACTCAGCGAGTCGCCGGTGTTCTTGAAGATGAAAGCCGAAGGCAAGTCCTCCAAGGCGCCGCTGACCGAATCCTTCGCCCGCTGGGACAACCTCAAAATCGTGATCATGGCCCTGCTCGGCGGCACTGCCGGCCAGGCCGTCGTCTGGTACACCGGGCAGTTCTATGCGCTGTTCTTCCTGTTGCAGACGCTGAAGATCGACCCGCAGACCGCCAACTTGCTGATTGCCGGCTCCCTGCTGATCGGTACACCGTTCTTCGTCATATTCGGCAGCCTGTCCGATCGCATCGGCCGCAAGGGGATCATCATGGCCGGCTGCATCCTGGCGGCAGTGACCTACTTCCCGATCTTCCATGCGTTGACCCAATACGGTAACCCCGACGTCTTCATCGCGCAGGAGAAAAACCCGGTCACGGTGGTCGCCGATCCCGGCCAGTGCTCGTTCCAGTTCGACCCGGTGGGCAAGGCCAAATTCACCAGCTCCTGCGACCTCGCCAAGACCGTGCTGGCGAAGAGGGCCATTCCCTACAAGAACGTGAAGGCCGAACCGGGCACCGTCGCGCAGGTCCGCATCGGCGACAAGGTGATCCCGAGCTTCGAGGGTACCGGCATGCCGGCCGCCGACTTCAAGGTCAAGAACGACGCCTTCGCCGCCACCCTTGGCACCGCGCTCAAGGACGCCGGCTACCCCGAGAAAGCCGACCCGGCCAAGACCAACTACCCGATGGTGCTGCTGCTCCTGACCATCCTGGTGATCTACGTGACCATGGTCTACGGCCCGATCGCCGCCTGGCTGGTGGAACTGTTCCCGGCACGCATCCGCTACACCTCGATGTCGCTGCCCTACCACATCGGCAACGGCTGGTTCGGCGGTTTTCTGCCCACGGTGGCGTTCGCCATGGTCGCGGCCACCGGTGATATCTACTACGGGCTGTGGTACCCCATCGTCATCGCCGTGATGACGGCCATTCTTGGCACGTTCTTCCTGCCGGAAACCAAGGATCGGGAAATTCATCACACATAAGACTGGCATCTGCCCTCTCCTGCCAGGGAGAGGGCAATCCAGAGACGATCAAACGGTCTACGCTGCGGGGCGCTATTGATCTATTTGTTCGGCTCGTCAGGAACGTAACACGCCAATCGCCCGCCGATATTTTTCAACGCGCTCCAGGTCTTCCCACGACGGCTGGGCGATCCGCGACAAGTCGCTGTTCTCTTCCAGATCCGCCAGTTTCACCACTCGGCCTATCGGGTTCTGCGCCGCGCGTTCAACGAAGGCTTCATAGGACTCACCCGGCACTTTAGTGACCGACTCGATGGCGGTCAGAACGGCTTCGCTGAAGCCTTCCTTGCGCAGGTCATCAAGGCTGATGCCGCAGTCCTCGACCACGTCATGCAGCACCGCGACGATGCGTTCTTCCAGCGTCGTGACCCGCAACATGACTTTCAACGGATGCAGGATGTAAGGGCTACCGCCCTTGTCGACCTGGCCCTCGTGCGCGGTGGCGGCGATGGCAATGGCGCGTTCCAGTGTCTGGCTCATGTCGTTCTCCCTGGGTAATCGGCGTTCGTATTGGAGCTCGCCGCAATGACCGTGAAAATCCGGGCTCAACCCAACAGATGCTGTGAGATGAGTTTGGAAATCTCGACCATCGACGTCCTTCCGGTGAATTCAAACTTCACTTTGCCCAGCGCCGAGAAGTAGATCTCCAGCTCAGAATCCAGGTCGAAGGTGCCCGAGGTTTCCACGGAGTAAGCGACGATGTTTTTGTAAGGCAACGAAGTGAAGTCTTTTTTGCTGCCGGTGATGCCTTGGACGTTGACCGCAATAATTCGCTTATTGGTAAACACCACACCGTCGCGCATGGATTTATAGGCATCAATGACCTGCTCGCCGTCCAGCAGCAGCGCGGTGACTCGCTCCGCGTACTCGTTGTTTTGCTTGAGTTTGAAAAAGCCTTTGTTGTTGAAATCGATCATCCGCCATCCCCTTCCTTAAAGAGTGTTCCCTGGATTGCCAGCGCGTGGCGCGGCGAGCATACCATCGGGCCTGCGCTTTTTGCCCCCCCTCCCACAGCGGATCTGAAAAACCAATGGAACCCCGCGCCTCATCGCGTTTTCGAAACCCTATCAGCGCTGATCTTTGATCAAACAAGGCGCCATTGGAGAGGAAATCCCGATGAACAGTAGACTGCTGTTTTTGCTGGCCAGCCTGAGCCCCACCCTGGTCATGGCTGAAGGCTGTGACGTGCTGACCCGCTCCCAAAGCCCTTCCGTGCCGGTGATCGAAACGCATAGCTGCTATGAGTACGAAGGCATGCCGGTGAACGCCATCGATTGGTCATGCAGCAACGAGAGCAAAGACATGCTGACCAGCACCAAGAAAAAAGTCGAACAGTGCGCCGATCATTCTCAAGCCACTTGCATCGCCACGTTGACGCAAGAATCGCTGGCCAACCCTCACTCCACCAGCAAGGACAAGAACAGCACATCGCTGAATATTCCGAACAATGCTCAGGTCACTACGTATTACTACGGCGCTGAGCATTTGGGTCAGGCGAAAATTGATTGCGAGTCGGGCGGTGGTCACTGGAAAGCGCAGTAGCCACCTCCGTTAGCCATCGGCGGACGGAGAACTAAAAAAGCCCCGTCCATTTCTGGCGGGGCCTTGGTGAATACGTCAGGCTCTAAGCACCCATGACCTCATGGCCCGCTGGAAGCGGTCATGGAGGAATAACTAAACGGGCACCCTGCCCTTGCCACGCCGTCCAGAAGCGCATTGTTCACTGCCCTGCGTTTCCTCAATGCCCGTACTTTCAAGGGCCATCTCCTCAATGTTCTTGCCCAGGACGTGATGAGTGCGCAACAGAAAATGCGACAGCGCCGGAATCAGTATCAACGCGCCCAACATGTTCCACAGGAACATGAAGGTCAGCAGAATGCCCATGTCCGCCTGGAACTTGATCGGCGACCAGACCCAGCACACCACGCCAGCCGCCAGGGTAATCCCCACCAATCCCACTACGCGACCGGTGAACGACACCGCGCGGCGGTAGGCTTGCATCAACGACAGCCTCTGACGCTGGTACTGCAGCTGGACGCTGAGCAAGTACAGTGCGTAGTCCACGCCGATACCGACGCCCAAAGCAATCACTGGCAGCGTTGCCACCTTCACGCCAATCCCCATGACCACCATCAAGGCCTCGCAAAGGATGGAGGTCAGTATCAGCGGCAGCAGGGCCACCAAAGTAGCGCGCCAGCTGCGGAAGGTGATCAGGCAAAACAGTGTCACCGCCGCATAGACGTACAGCAGCATGGTGCGATTGGCCTCGCGCACCACGATGTTGGTCGCCGCCTCGATACCGGCGGTGCCGGCAGCCAGCAGAAACTGGCGATCCTCGGTGCTGTTTTCCCGGGCGAACTTGTCCGCGATGGCCACCACGGCGTTCAGGGTCTCGGCTTTATGGTCCTTGAGGAAGGCGATCACAGGTATCAGCGAACAATCGGTGTTGAAGAGCTCCGGGGAATTGACCGAGGCTTGTTGGGCGGCGTAGTTCAGTACGTTCTGGTTGCGCTGGATGCTGTTGAGCTTGGGATTGCCCTCGTAAGACCCCGCAGTGATCTGCCGTACCGCATTGACCAGCGATGCCGTGGCCTGAACCCCGGGATATTGCTGTAGCTCCCAGGCCAGGCGGTCGGCGAGGATCAGCGTCTGGTAGTTCAGACAGCCTTCTGCCGGCGTCTTGATCATCACGGCAAAGAGGTCGCTGGACAGCGCGTAATGCTGGGTGATGTAGGCGTTGTCGCGGTTGTAGCGCGAGTCCGCCCGCAGCTCCGGAGCACCGCTGTCGAGGTCGCCGATTTTCAAATTCAGGCTGACCGCAAAGCCACCGATCCCCAGCAACACGGCGACCAGTACGGCACCGGTGGCCCACTTCGGCGTCGTGAAGCGATCCAGTTTGTCCCACAGTTTGCCGAAGCCGTTATGCGCGGCCACGCGCGTGTCGATTTTCAGCGCACGCTCGGCAGCCTTAGCACCGACGCCGACAAAGGACAGCGCCACCGGCATGAGCAGCAACGACGTGAAGATCAGCACCGCCACACCGATACTGGCGGTGATGGCCAAGTCCTGAATCACCGGGATGTCGATCAGCATCAACACGGCAAAGCCCACCGCATCGGCCAGCAGCGCCGTGACCCCTGCGATAAACAGGCGGCGGAAGGTGTAGCGTGCGGCCACCTGTTTATGGGTGCCACGGGCAATGTCCTGCATGATGCCGTTCATCTTCTGCGCCGCGTGGGACACGCCAATGGCGAAGATCAGGAACGGCACCAGGACCGAATACGGATCGATGGCATAACCCAGCCAGGCGACAATGCCCAACTGCCAGACCACTGCGATCAGCGAACAGCCGACCACCAGTAACGTGCTGCGCACACAGCGGGTGTAGGCATAAATGATGACCAGCGAAGTGACCACGGCCAGGCCGAAGAACATCATCACCTGAATCAAACCATCGATCAGGTCGCCAATGAGCTTGGCAAAACCGATCACCCGGACCTTGTAGTGGCCCTTGCCCTCCTCCCCGACCTTACGTGCCGCGTTGTCACCGGCGAATTCGATCTTGTCGCGCAATTGCTCTTCGAGCATCCGCGAAAATTGATGGTAGTTAATGCTCTGGCCAGTGGCCGAGGCTTTGTCCAGCAGCGGCACGATCAGCATGCTCGACTTGAAATCGCTGGCGACCAGGCTGCCGACGATGCCGGCGCGGGTAATGTTCTGCCGCAGCTGTTCGATGTCCGATGGCGAACCCTGATAACTGTCAGGCATTACCGGGCCGCCCTGAAAGCCTTCCTCCGTGACTTCGGTCCAGCGCACGGCCGGTGTCCACAGCGACTTCATCCAGGCGCGATCAACCCCTTCGGTGAGGAACAGTTCGTCGTTGACCTGCTTGAGCACATTCAGATAGTCAGGGTCAAAAATGTCGCCCTGGGTGTTTTCCACCACCACCCGTACCGAGTTACCCAGACCGCGCAGCGATGCGCGGTTTTCCAGGAAATTCTGAATGTAAGGCTGGCTCTGTGGGATCATTTTTTCGAAGCTGGGGCGCAACTCCAGACGGGTCGCCGCCATGTAACCCAGCACCAGAGTAGCCAGCGTCATGAGCACGATGAACAGCGGGCGATAGTTGAACACCAGCCGTTCCAGCAGGTTGCCGGAGCGCCGATCAAAGTCATGCAGATCGCGGATCACCGGCATGTTGTCTTGCTTGGTAATGGCCATGTCTGAGTACTCGCTCTTATTGTTCTGGCTCTTATTCTTTGAGAAGCGCACGGGCGCCACGGCTACCCACCACGATCAGCGAACCATCGCGGGCCAGGGCGGCACCGGCCACCGGTGACGGGTTTTGTTGTGGCATCACTTGCAACCGGGCGGTGTTGGCCTGATCGACCAGCATGTGCCCTGCCTGGGTGAACAACCGATAGTGACCTTGGGCATCCACGGTGGCGGCGGTGACACTGACTTGCAGGCCGGTATCGAACGGTTTCCAGCTCAACCCGCCATCCGTGCTACGCAACACATTGCCGCGCAGACCGAAAACAACGACTTCGCCAGGCTTGCCGACGACACCGAAATAGCTGCCTTGATACGGTGTGTTTACGGCGGCGAAACGCTGGTGCGAATCGTCCCATTTCAGTACCAGGCCTTGCTCACCGACGATGTACAGCGCATCGCCGGTCGACGTGATGGCGTTCAAGTGAAAATTCTGCGGGTTGTCGGTACGGTCCTGAAAAGGCGTCCAGCTCTGGCCGCCGTCCTCGGTACGCAGAATCAGATTGAACACACCGACCACGTAACCGACCTTGTCGTCGGCGAACCAGACGTCGAGCAAGGGTTTGTCGGCGCCCTCCTCGACCAGTCGCTGACCATCAGCGACGAGCAGCGGCCATTGCTCGTTGGTCGGTTCGGCATTGGCCAGCGCAGCATAATGCTTGACCAGCAATGCCCCGATCTCTCGACCGTCCAGTTGTTTTTTCCAGGTCACGCCGGCGTCGCTGCTGTGCAAAATCACACCATCGTTGCCGACCGCCCAGCCTTGTTCGGGGGAAGGAAAGTACACGGCATTGAGGTCGCTGCTGACCGGCACGTTGGCCTGCTGCCATTGCTGGCCGGCATCGTCGGAATAAAGAATGTGACCACGCTGCCCGACCGCGATCAGGCGCTGCCCGGCATTCGCGACGTCGAGCAAGGCACTGCGTACGGCCAATGCACTGGGCTTGGCGGGCAGGTCCAGCACATCAACGTACCCGGAGGCGTGTGCAATCGTCTGCCACAGCGCCAACAGCATCGCCAATATCAACGGCGCAAGCGTTTTGAATGAACACATACTGCGTCCTCCTCCAAAGCTGAAGCCGGCGCTCTACCGCAACCGGCCCAGACTTTTGTGGTGCGTTACTTAGCGAACGCCATTACCGGCCAGCGCATCAGGCGACCACTGCGACTTGGCGAGCGGTTCGATGTATTTGATGCCGCCGTACGCGCCCGACAAACCGTTGATGTTGTAGGTCCCGCCCACCAGGTCATAGATCACGTGCGGCGTGGTGTTGGGGGTCGTGACGTCGTAGCTTTGAGAGAGGAAGCTGAAAGAACCACGGTACAACTGACCACGGGCATCGTACTGATCGGATGCCAGAGCGACCCAGCTGTCCTCGTCCAGATAGAAGCGACGCTTGGCGTAGACGTGACGGGCACCGGCCTTGAGCGTGCCTTCCACGACCCACACCCGATGCTTCTCCCAACGCACGAATTGCGGTGCCAGGTGGTTCGGTGTGGTCAAGGCTTTAGGGTCCTTGATGTAGCTCAACGCGTAGGTGTTGTACGGCATGATCATTTCCTGCTTGCCGACCAGTTTCCAGTCGTAGCGATCCAGTGCGCCGTTGAAGACATAAACGTCGTCATAGGTACCCGAACCTGCGGTGCCCGGGTTTGGCGTGTCGTAGGCCAGGGTCGGTGCCAGTTTCACGCGGCGCTGCCCAGGCAAGTACTGCCAGGCGCGACGCGCCTGCACCAGCGGGTTGGCAGCGTCCTTGAGCATGACCGCCTCGCCCGCGCGGCGCGCGGGGCCGGTGTAGAACAAGCGAGTCTGAAAGTAGGTGTCCTTGCCATCGATGACCTTGTTCGGCTCTTCGAAAATCGGGAACGAGTTGACGATTTCGCCGCTGGTGGCCAGATTTTGCGAGCCTGACGAATCCACGTTCCAGGAATCGTATTTGGTTGAATAGGCGACGCCTTGATAACGCAACAAGTGATTCCACATGGCCTCGGCTCCCGATTGCGGGATCGGGAACGGCACACCAGGCAGCACGTTCTCGATGGCGTTACCACCTTCCAAAGACTTGGCGCCAGTGGCGTTCTTCAAGGTGTTGTCCAACACACTTTTAGGCAGTGCCACGCTGCGGTGGGTCGGGTAGACCTCCACGCGAAAACTCGGAAAACGCTTGGCCAGTTCGATGGTGACGGCGGTCAGTTGATCCTTGTACTGAGCGACGTTTTTGCCATCGATTACCAGCAGCGGCTTCTCGTTGGCGTAAGGGTCCGGGCGAAAGGTATCACCGGCCTTGAAGCCTGCCGGCAGGCTGGTCAGCCCACCGGTGTAGGCCGGAATGGAGCCATCGGCATTGCCGGCTTTTTCGGCGCCCACGGCGGTCAGGTTGCTCCCCAGTCTGGCGGCGTCTGCGGCGGGCACGGCGGCCTGTGCGAGACCGGCGAAGGTCAGCGCCAGGGAGGCGGTCAACAGAGTGTGCATGCATTTCATGGTGTCGTTCTCCTGCTTGTTTTTAAGCAATCGAAAATCAGAAAGTTGTCTTGAAGGTGGCCGTGACCATGCCGCGATCCTTGAGCTGGGCCGAGGTCCCGCCGAAGGCGGTGGTTTGACCGGGTACGCAGTTGTACTGGCCGTTGGCACCTGGTGCAGCGCCGTCTCCCTGACTGCCAGCGCTACCTGGCGAACTGCAGGTGTCGAATGGACCGAAGTTGTCCACGTATTTCAGGTCGAAGCGGTACTGGTTGCGCACATCCATGCCGATACCGATCGAGTAGCTGCCGGAATCCTCGTTACCGCCCAACTGCACGGCGGAGTTGCCGTTGAGGCCGACGTTGTAGGTCATCGGCATATACATATCGATGCCCGGGAAGACCTGGAACCAGGTCGGGTTGAAGTTGACGCCAATGATGTAGTTGTCTTTGGTGACCTTATCGGTGCCGTGGTACCAGTCCTCACCCTTGAACAGTTGCTTGTTGTCAGTGACCTTCAGCCAGCGGCTGTAGCCGAGCTCGACCAGCAACGAGGAGCTGTCCCACAGTGGCGTGTCGCCAAAGGTGGTCAGGCCGTTGAGCACCGCATGTACGGTGTTGCCGCGGGCCACGCCGTCTTCGCCATTAAAGCTGCCGATGAAACCGGGCAAGCCGCGGGCCGCCGCGGCCGGGTTGACGGTGCCGGCGACGCTGGCCAGGGGCATGTTTTCGCGGTAGTTCAAGTCGAAGCCGACGCTGACGTCGCCGACGCTTTTCGACAGGCTGATGCCATAGATATCGATGTCATCGACGTAGAACTGGTTGTAGCTGCCAATGTTGCCGGAGATCAGTTGCGCCGGGCCCACAGCGGTCGGCTGCAGCACCAGGTTGGGCAGAATGTCGGAGGTGTTGCGGTAGTAGACGCCGAGGGTGCCGTCCAACCACTCCGGGCTCCACTTGGCCATCAAACCGAAGTCGCCACGCTTGTCCGGGGTGAAGGTATGGCCGTTGCTCAGGCGCAGGAACTGGTTGGCACCGATCGGGCCAGGGGCACCGAAGAATGGATTGACGCCGCCGATCAACGACAGGTTATGCCCGCCATTCTGGATGCCGTCGTTAAAACCCAGATACGTGCCGGATTCCGGCAGGCGCGAAGCGTCCCAGTCGAGGAAGTACTGCGCGCCGAGGGTCAACTCCGGGTTGACCGTGAAGTTGACGGACAGTTGATTACGCGGGATGAACAGTTCCTTGGCTTCGGTGCCTGGCACCGCCAGCGCCTTGGAAATGTCCAGGCCGGACTGGCCGTAGCTGTTGCCGTGGGCAAAGGCCAGGATGCTTTCGCCCCAGTACTGCGTGTGCTTGCCGAGCTTGGCACTGAGGATCGACTCCTCGCCGATTTCCGTACTGCCGAAAACGAAGGCATCGAGGATCTCGGCCGACGGTCCGTTGTAGTAGCGATCGGCATAGCCGCTTATGTGGCGGGAGTCCGGTACACCGTGGTTGAGCTGGTTGGTTGCCGCGTTGTCGCTGCCGACATTGTCATAGGCGTGGTCGTACCACGTGTTGGCGCTGACGCGAAAACCGGCCTTCTTCTGGTAAGTCACATCCAGTTCAGAAAGCACATCCAGGCGTTGGGACACCGCACTGCCGGAAGAGAAGTTGCGGTTACCGTCATTGTTGTTCCAGGAATTGGCCAACTTGCTGTTAGGACTTTCGACCCGCTGGGCATAGTTGAACTTGAACGTGTTGTCGAAACGCACCGCCCAGTCTTCATTGCCGGTATTGACTTCGAAGGCATGAGCCGCCGGCAACGCAGCGACGAACAGCGCCGAGGCCAGCAGGGTTGGCTCCCACACACTCACACCAGTAATTTTTTTGATTCGCATACGTTGGCTCCGATTTTTTTTGTTTTTGTTTTTATGTTTATAAAAAAACATCTGGCCGCCCAATTCGGGCGTGACAGTGCTCACCACTCTTATCCCCATCAGGGGAGCGTTCGATTCAATTAAAGTGACCCAATCAATACCGCCGGAGTCAGCACACCCCGCGGCATTGAACGACCCGACTCAACTACCGAGTCGTATCAACAGCAACACCAGTCCCAGCAAGAACACGGTTTCACCGACCATCAACAGGATGGGTTTGAGCCCCACCGTCGCCAGTTCCTTCAACTGGATTTTCATCCCCAGCGCACTGATGGCGACGACCAGGCACCAGCTCGACAACTGGTTGCCCAGGGTCTGCACCGCTGAAGGCAGCCAACCGAAACTGGTTACGGCGGCCAAGGCGATGAAGGCCACGGCAAACCAGGGCAACAACGGTGGCCTCTCACCGGTCCCCTGCCCGCCCTGAGAACGAGTGATCAAAACAGCACAGACGATGACCGGCAGCAGCATGGCGATGCGCATCAGCTTCACCACCGTGGCGGTATCGCCGATGTCATGGGACATGCTGTACCCGGCGCCGACCACCTGAGCGACGTCATGGATGGTGGCGCCGAGAAACACTCCGGCCTGCAGCGGATCCAGGCCGAGCGCCCGGGAAATCACCGGATACAGAATCATCGCCAGGGTCGACAGGGCGGACACCCCAATGACCGTGAACAACGTCGCGCGCTCCTTGGCATGATGGGCAGGCAGCGCCGCTGCCAATGCCAGCGCCGCGGATGCGCCGCAGATTGCGGTCGCGCCACCGGACAACAGACCGAACAGCACGTTGAAGCCCAGGGCGCGCGCCGCCAGCATGGACACCAGAATGGTGACCACCACCGACACCACAACAATCAGCACCGGATGCCAACCGAGCGCCGCAATCTGCTCCAGGGAAATGCGCATCCCGAGCAAGGCCACCCCGATGCGCAGCACTTCGCGAGCGCTGAAATCGATACCCGGTTTGCTCGGCCCCGCCGCCAGAAAATTCATGGCCATGCCGAGCAAGAGTGCCAACAGCATCACTGGCGCCTGGTACTGGTCAGCCAGAAACCGCGCCGCAATGGCGACGACGATGCTGGCCAGAACTCCCGGCAGGTGCTGGCTGACAACCGACTGAAACTGAATGACGGCGGATCTGGACATAACTAAACCTTGATACCCATGGCCGGCAGCGAACGCGTGCTTTCACGCTTGATCCGCGCCGCCATATAAAAGAAGAATCCACCCAGCACCAGCGCAAGAATGTCGCTGACCAGCAGCACATGGGTCAGTGGTGAGTCCATTCCGGCAGTCGTCAGCACATCGCTGATCCAGCCCACGACGAACGTGCCGAGGGCGACCGAAAAGAGGTTCAGCATCAACATCGAGCAGCCCATTACCGTCGAACGCATCCGCACGGGTACGGCGCCCTGAATCGCAGTGGTCGCGGAACCGTAAAGCGACATCACCATGAAAATACCGACCGCCATGCCGACGTAGAACAGCGGCGAGTCTGTCGGGACCAAGCGATAAGCGATCATGAACGGCGCGCACACCAGCATCATCAACACCAGCACACTGGCGTGGCCGCCCTTGAAACGTGGGGCCAGGCGATCGCTCAAAATGCCACCGGCCAATGCACCCAACGAGCCGAAAACAATCTGCATGACGCCCATGGTCATGACGATCGTCGCCGGGTCCATGCCCCGCTCGCGGGCAATCCACAGTTGCGCGAAGGAAATGCCCGGATAGACCAGATGAGCCAGCACAAAACCGGCAACGGTATAGCGCACCCCACGGTTGCTGCGCAGCTCAGCGAACACCGCGGCCATCTGCGTCTTGAGCGGGGCTCCACGCTCTTGCACCGCGTTGTTATTGCGCTTGTCGCTCATCAGCATCAACGGCAGACCGATGGCAATCCCGGCAATTCCCAGAACATGGAACGTGGTGCGCCAGCCATGGGCGGCGCCTAACGTGCCCGCCAACAAAAAGCTGCAACCGATGCCCAGCGGAATGCCGAGGTAGAACAGTCCCATCGCCGTACCCCGGCGCTTTTCGGAGAACAGCTCCATCAACAGCGCCGTCGCGGCAGGCACCAACGCCGCTTCACCGGTGGCCACCAGAAAACGCGCCGCCACCATTTGTTCGAAGTTCTGGACATAGCCAGAAGCAATCGTGCAAACGCTCCAGATCAGCATGCCGGCGCCGATCACGCGTGGCCGGCTGTGACGATCGGCCAGCGCGCCGAGAAGCACCGCCATCACGCCGTAGCTCAGCACCCAGACCGCACCGACCAGAAAGCCGTACTGCGCGTTATTGATCGCCAGCTCGCTGGTGATTTGCGGTGCGAAGCCCAGCAGAATATTTCGGTCCACCTGAGCCAACAGGTGAATCACCATCAGCGTTGCCAAAACGGCGCAAGGACTCTTTTTCCAGAACATCGTCTGTACCTTTGAGTTGTTTTTATGAAGGTAAGGCCGGATGCCGCTCGTCCTGCCAGGACTAGCGCATGGTCCGCCGCTTCGGCCCGAGGGAAAGTGCAGTGATGCGATACGCGTCACCCACCCAGTTGCACAGCAGCGGACGCGTACTGTCCGGCTCAATAACGTCGATTACGCCAAAGCGTTCAGCCGTACGCAGCGGTGAAGCGAGGGCCTGGTAATGGGCCTCCAGTTCTTTGCGCCGCGCCAGCGGATCATCCGCTGCAGCGATTTCTTGCTTGTAAGCTGCCGCTACACCACCCTCGATCGGGATCGAGCCCCACTGCGCCGACGGCCAGGCAAACCGATGTGGCAATGCCGTGCCCGTCGGGCCATGCCAAGGGCTGACCATGGCACCGGCAAGGCCGACACAGCGGCGCAGCACGATGGTGATCACGGGCACACTGGCCTGCTCGATCGCATGCACGGCCTGCATCGCCGCACTCAAGGTGCCCTGCATTTCCGCCTCTTGCCCGGTCATGACACCCGGCTGATCCACCAGGAAGATCAGCGGCAAATGAAAGGTGTCGCACAGGTCGATGAACCGGGTCTGCTTGAGTGCCGCCGCACGGGTCAACGCACCGCCGCCGACTCGCGGGTTGTTGCAGATGATCCCCACCGAGTAGCCGTTGAGACGGGCAAACGCGGTGATAGTCGACGCGCCGAAATCCGGGGACATCTCGAACAGACTGTCTTTGTCGACCAGCGACTTGAGGATCTTGTGCGGGTTGAAGATCTTGCGTCGGTCATGGGGAATGGCATCGTTGAGCCACGCGTCGCGCCGACCAGGCGAGTCCGTCGATGTCACCCGCGGCGGCTGTTCCCAGACATTGCCCGGCAGATAAGACAGAAAGCGCTTGGCCAACTCCAAAGCCTCGGCGTCGGTATTGGCGGCCAGATTGATCATGCCGCTGTGACGATGCACCTGGTCGTAACCACCGAGATCGTTCTTGTCGATATCAATACCAAACGCCTGCTTGACCACGGGCGGGCCGGCCGCGAATACCTGGCTCTGGCCGCGCACCATAATCGCCAGGTGTGAGGCGGCGACCCGCAACGCACCCAGACCCGCACAGGCACCATGGGCAATGCCGACAACCGGCACGGCACCCAACAGATTGGTGATCGGCAACAGGGCATAACCCGGAATCTTGGTATGACCGAGCTTGTCGAGCAGCTTCACACTGCCGCCGGCGCTGTCGATCATGCGAATGATCGGCAGCTTGTATTCCCTGGCATAACGATCGGCGTAGATCCACTTTTCAGCGACCGCCGCTTCCGACGAGCCGCCGCGAATGGTGAAATCATCGGCCGCCACCACGGTACGCCGCTGTTCGATCGTGCCCACGCCGACGACTGCTGTGCTTGGCGTAGCAGAGGCAATTTGGCCTTCTGCCGTGTACTTCACGGCGCCGGCCAGGATGCCGAATTCCTCGAAACTTTCGCCGTCCAGCAGATGGCCAATTCGCTCACGCGCCGTGAGTTTGCCCTGGGCATGCTGCTTTTCCACCGCTTCCGGGCCACCCAATGCATAGGCGACCTCGCGACGCGCGCGGATGTCGGCGAGTTCCAGCGACCATTCCGGGGCAACAGGCGTGCTCATGATGATTTCCTCTCCAGGCGCGCGCGATAGTCATCGCGCAGAATATTTTTCACGACCTTGCCGGCATTGTTGCGCGGCAGAGCATCAACGAACTCGATGAGACGTGGCTTCTTGTAGCCGGCGATCAGTGAAACGCAATGGCTGCCGAGGGTTTCGCTGTCGACCGTGGCGCCTTCGCGTCTGACGACAAAAGCCGCGATACGCTCACCCCACTCCGGGTCGGGCAATCCAATAACCGCCACTTCGACCACTTGTGGATGGCTTTCCAGCGCATCCTCGACTTCCCGGGCGTAGACGTTGAAGCCACCGGAAATGATCATGTCCTTGTTGCGCCCGACGATATAAAGGAAGCCCTGCTCGTCGAGGTAACCCAGATCGCCTGAGTAGTACCAGCCATCGCGGATGGCTTCGGCTTCCAGATCGGGACGGCGCCAGAACGCCACTTCGCCGATACCGTCGGTGGCGATGGCGATCTCGCCGATTTCACCCATCGCCGTCTCTTGACCGTGGGCATCGCGCACAGTGATCTGCACATTCGCAGTCGGTTTGCCGCAGGAGCGCAGCACACCGTCTTCAGCGTGTTCATGCGGATACAGCACCGCCAGCGGCTGTACCGCCTCGGTCATTCCATACTGCTGGCGCATCACCGGGCCGAACCGCGCAATGGATCGGCGGATCAGGTCCACGGAGGTCGGCGCCGTCCCGTAATGAATGCACTTGAGCGACGAGAGATCGGCCTCGACACCGCTGTCGAGGGTGTCAAGCAAGCGCGTGAGCATGGTCGGCACGCACATCATTTGCGTGATCCCGTGCCACTCGATTTGCCGCAGCGTTTCCAGAGGCTCGAACTTCTCCAGAATCACATTGCGCGCCCCCCGCAAGTAGCACGGCAGCAAATGGACGCCGGCAGCATGGGTCAAGGGGCCAACGTGCAACATCGCATCCTGCACGCCAAGGCTGTATTCCATGGCGTAGAAGTGGTTGCTCAAGCGTTCGTACCAACGCTTGATCGTGTAGGTCACGCCCTTGGGTTTTCCGGTAGTGCCCGAGGTATAGGCGATACGCAGCAGCGCATCCGCGCAAACCTGAATGTTGGGCGCGTTGGCTGGCATTGAAGCGAGCACCTGGCGGTACTCCAGAACCTGCAGCGCCTGCCAATCAAGTCCCATCACATGCCGCAGGCTATCGACACGACCAAGAACACCCAAACCGATCTCACGGAACTCCGGCCCCACCACCAGCAGGCTTGCGCCGGCGTCCTCCAGGATTGCGATCTGCTCGGCCAGCGTATGCCTGGCATTCAGCGCGACATAGACCAGCCCCGCCTTCTCGACTGCGAAAACGCTCTCGATAGCCTCGGGCGAGTTGTTCAGTAAAACAGCGACGCGCTCCCCAACCTGCAACCCAAGGGAAACCAGGGCATGGGCCAGACGATTACTGCCCGCCTCGACCTCGTCATACGTCAGGCAGTTGTCGCCGAAGATCAGAGCGGTGCGGCCCCGGTGCTGCCGGGCAGCCCAACTGAGCATGAGTCCTGCGGTACGTTTTTTTGTCATGATATTTTGTCTTATTGTCGACAATTTGACACAGCACTTGGGAGTGTTGTGCCCCCGTGTTAGTTATTCCAATTGATTTGATGCGGCTTGATGGGAAGCGTTAATCAGTTCAACCATCATTTGGGCGGCAACCGTGCTGCTGTTTTGTCTGAGTGCCTCGACCAGCTGACGCCAATGAATGACGGAAGCCTGCCGGCGCTCGGGGGAACGCAACCCCAACCGTGTGTAGCGAGCGGTCTGGATACCCAGCGCACCCATAAGTTCTGCCAGCTGCTTGTTACCACACGACTGGAACAACAGCGTGCTCAGGCGATAACTGCCTTGGGCGTACTCATCCAGCGCATCCGACTGCGCAGCAATCAACTCAAGCCGGGTGACGATGGCATCCATTTGATTCACTACAGATGCATCAAGATCCACCAGGTACTTGGCTAACAACCCGGCCAACACGGCGCGGATCTCGAACAGGTTGTCGATCTCCTGCCGGCTCAATGACGTTACATGCGCGCCACGCTGCGGCACGATGGTCACGACGCCTACCTTCTCGAGAATGCGCAGGGCCTCGCGAATCGGACCCCGACTGACCTGGAAGTGGTCGGCCAGTTCCTGCTCACGCACCGAATCCCCCGGCCCGTATTCACCTCGCAAAATCGCAAGCGTAATGCTCTCGGCAATCTGCTCCGGCATCGTCAACACGCGCTGGCGACCAGCGCGCATGATACCTATTGCACTACCGCCCTTGGCGGCCGACGCCGAACCTGCATTCATTGACATAGACTTCAATCGCACTCCATCAGCAAAACATCCTGGCCATCTTTGACCACGTCGCCCTCGGCAACGAGGACGCTCACGACTCGACCCGACTCCAGTGCCATCAATGGAATTTCCATTTTCATGGACTCCATGATGATCAGCATCTGATCTTCTTCAACGACATCGCCTTCGCAGACATGGATCTGCCATACCGTTCCAGCGACATCCGATTTAACCGCGATTGTACTCATTCTCGCCCCCTCCAAAACACAACTGTTTTCTGAAATCGCCAGGCCCTTGGCTGTCGCACGCTACGCTTTTTTTATCAAGAGCTGCGTAAACGCCCTGGGTGATGATCAGCAAACTACATCATTGTCTGATTGTTGACAATCATACGTTTCGATGTTTTTATCGGTCAAGGCAATTCGAACAACAAGAGGCCTGAAGGCATGTCACTCACACATAAAGAAGCACGACGAATCCTTGAGATACTGGATCACACGACGCATCTGGACTTCCTTGAAGTGCGCATCGGTGACACCACGCTAACGGCCAGCAAGTCCGGCACGGTTCAGCGGTCGCTTGAGCCTGTGCAAGGCGCCACGCCCGCAAAACCCACGCAGCCGGCACCCTCCGTGGTGGCCACGAGCGAGCCCGAAGTCGCCGAAGGTCAGGTCGCGGTGCGAGCGACCATGATGGGCACCTTCTATCGCAAGCCCAGTCCCGACCAACCGTCGTTTGTTGAAGAAAACACCACGGTGGAGGCCGGGGCGCCCCTGTGCCTGGTTGAGGCCATGAAACTCTTCAACACCCTCGCCTCCCCGGTGACAGGCCGCGTCGTGCGCATCGTCGCCCAAGACCTGCAGATGGTTCAGCGGGACCAGTTATTGATGATTATCGAACCGGAGACTCGCTGATGAGCAGCATTCCCGTGGCAACCCGCGACATTCGTCGGGTATTGATCGCCAACCGTGGCGAAATCGCCGTGCGCATCGTGCGCGCCTGTAAAACCCTGGGCATTGAATCGGTGGCGGCCGTCTCCGAAGCCGACCGGGACAGCCTGGCTGCCCGCCTCGCCGACCAGTACGTCATCATTGGTCCACCTCCAGCGGCGCAAAGTTATCTGTGCGCCGATCTGCTGGTACGTACCGCACTGGAACACCGCTGCGACGCCATCCATCCGGGTTATGGCTTCCTTTCCGAGCGCTCGCATTTCGCTCAGGCCTGTGAAGACGCCGGCCTCGTGTTCATCGGCCCCTCAGCGGAAATCATTGATTCGATGGGCGACAAAATCACCGCCGTCGGTCTGGCCGAAAAAGCCGAAGTGCCGCGTGTGCCGGGCTCGGACGCCGTGGCCGATGCCGAGACTGCCCGCAGTATTGCCAGCGACATCGGCTATCCGGTGCTGTTCAAGGCAACGGCCGGGGGCGGCGGACGTGGCATGCGGATCGTGCGCAGCGATGAAGAAGCCGAGGCGGCCTTCCGTTCGGCCTCCTCGGAAGCGCAAGCCGCCTTTGGCGATCCGACCCTTTATGTCGAGAAGTTCATCGAACTGGCGCGCCATATCGAAATCCAGATCATGGGCGATCGTCATGGCAACGTGGTGCATCTGGGCGAACGTGAGTGCTCGACCCAACGCCGTCACCAAAAGCTGATCGAGGAAGCACCCTCCCCCAGCCTCGCGCCGCAAACCCGGGAGCAAATGGGCGAATGCGCCGTACGTCTGGCGAAAAATGTCGGCTACTTCGGCGCGGGTACGATCGAATTCGTAGTCGATGACCGCGATGGAAAATTCTATTTTCTGGAAATGAATACCCGCATCCAGGTCGAACACCCGGTGACGGAGATGATCACCGGCTACGACCTGGTCGCCGAGCAGATTCGCATCGCCGCAGGCCTGCCGCTGTCGTTCAGTCAGGCCGACGTGAAGCTGGTCGGCCATGCGATCGAATGCCGGATCAATGCCGAGGACCCGGACCGCAATTTCCTGCCGAGCCCGGGTCTGGTGAGCGAATGGCAACCACCCAAAGGCAAAGGGGTACGGGTCGATACCCACTGCTACAGCGGCGCCACCGTGCCACCTTTTTATGACTCCCTGCTCGCCAAACTGATTGTGCATGCGCCGACGCGCAGCGAGGCGATCGTGCTCATGCGCAAGGCACTGGAGGATATGAAAATCGTGGGCCTGTCGACCACCGCCAGCTTCCATCATGCCGTACTCGACCACCCGGACTTCGTCGCGGGCCTTGTCACCACACGCTGGGTTGAAGACGTCTTCGTACCCGCTCGCAAACAGGCTTTGAAACAAGCCAAGGAGCGCGCATGAGCATGACTACATTGGTCGATGTCAGCCTGAGCGACGGTCAGACCACGGCCTGGGGCGGTGGCGCGAGTACCGCGATGCTGCTGGGTACGATGAACTCGCTCGGGCACGCACGGCTTGCCGCCATCGAGGTATTGAGCCCGGCGGTGATCGAGCAGTGCATCAGCCGCGACGAGAACCCGCTGCAACGCATCGCCGCGTTGCGCGAGCGCGCCAATGGCACGCCCCTGCGCGCAACCGTGAACTTGCTGCCCGCCCACGGCCATCTCGATGTGCTCGCTGGTGAAGCGCTGGACACTTGGCTGCGCCTGCTCGCTAAATCCGGGATCAGTGAGGTCGTGCTGATTGATCCGCTGCTGGACCTTTCGCGTCTGGGCAACGCCGTACAAAAGGCGCAAGCCCACGGCCTGACCGCCATCGCCGCTCTGCCCTATGTGGACGATCCCGAGCATTGCGACGCGTACTATTCGGCCTGCGCCGCGCGCCTGGTGCTGACCGGTGCCCAGCGCATCATGTTGCGAGACGAAGCGGGCTTGCTGCATGTCGATCGCCTGCCGAGCTTGCTTTCCGCCCTGCGCAGCGGCGTGGATGGCAAACCGCTGGATCTGCACACGCGCTGCCACACCGGCCTCGGCCCGCAGGTGGCGCTGGAAGCGATTCGACTGGGCATTGACCGCCTCGACGCTGCATTACCCGCCGTCGCCAACGGCGCATCGACGCCTTCGCTGGCCTTGCTGATCCGCTCGGCGGCGTTGCTCGAACTGCCACTGCAAGCACCGGATCAGGACCGCCTCAAAGAAGCCCAGACCCAGCTCGCTGCCGTGGCGGATCAGGAAGGATTTGCCGAAAGCCCGCCTTGGGCCTTCGACCTGGCGCCTTACGAACACCAGTTGCCAGGGGAGATCGCCGCCCAGGCCATGCAAGCGTTGCGCGAGCGCGGGCGTCTGGCTGATCTGTTCGAGTTTTCCCGCGAATGCACGCGCATTCGTCAGGAGCTGGGCCATCCGCCGATGCTGCAACCGTTCGCCCAAGCGATCGCGCGCCAGGCACTCGAACATCTCGATGCCGCCCCACGCTTCGCCACGTTGCAGCCCGCGCTGCGCCGCTGGCTGCAAGGTTGCTACGGCCCGATCGACACATCGCTGACCCGCCTGCAAAAACGCATCGGCGCCGTCGCCAACCCTGGCCGTCCAGCCAACTTGCCCGCCACTGAAGAAGCACTGGCGGCGCTGGTCTGCGGCTGCCCTGCGCTGCCACCGCTGCAAAAACTTCACTATGAAGTTCGCTCGCCTGAGCAAGCCCTGACACACGGGCTGCTGCAACGCTGGCCCAACTACACCGTATTGAGTGTCACAGGCCCCGGTCTGTCCATCCATCTCGAACACAGCAAGGGGTGACATGTGCTGAATCAACTACGCGAAAAAGTGAGCGCGGAATTTGCCCGCACCGGCAAACGTCGCCGTATCCAGTTGGTCGATGCCACCCTGCGTGATGCACACCAGTGCCTGTGGGCAACGCGCATGCGCACCGAGCACATGCTGCCGATGGCCGAGCGCCTGGATGCCCTGGGTTTTGATGTGATTGAAGGCATTGCATTGGTGCAGTTCGACGCCAGCGTGCTGTTTCTCAACCAGAGTCCACTGGAACGGCTACGCCTGTTGTCCGAACGCATCCGCCACACGCCGCTGCGCGGTATCGTGCGCAGCAACATGTTGCGTAGCTTCTACCCCGAGCCGGACGATTTGAGTGAGCTGTACGTCGAACGTCTGGTCGCCAACGGTGCGCGTGATATCGGTTTTCTCGACTCCCTGCACTGCTGGGATAACCTGGTGCCTGCGATCTCCACCGCCAAGCGACTCGGCGCGACAACGACACTCGCCATGATTTACAACCTGGCACCGGGCTACGACGCGTCGTTCTATGCCGCCAAGGCGCGCGAGGCCATCGAGCGCTTCGATATCGACGCCTTTACCTTCGGCGACGCCGGCGGCAGCCTGACCGTGGAGCAGGTGCGCAGCATTGTGTCGGCGATCAAGGCCGTGATCGGTGATCGACCGCTGGAAATCATCACCCATTGCCTGAACGCGACCGGTTCGCTGGTTGCGCTGGAAGCCGCCGTGCACGGTGCCGATCGCCTGCTGTGCTCGATCGATCCGCTGGCCAACGGCAATGCCGGGCCAGCGGCACAGATGCTGGCGCGCAACCTGCGTGAGATCGGCTTCGAGGTCAGTTTCGATGACCGCGCGGCAGACGAAATCGGTGACTACCTCGCCGGGGTTGCCGAAGAGAACGGCTTCCCCGTGGGAGTCCCGGCGGAGTACGACCCGGCTCACTTCGTCACCCAGTACGCTGGCGGCGCCATGTCCAATCTGCAATCGCAACTGCAGCTGGCGGGAATCGCCGACAAACTGCCGGTCGTACTCGAGGAGATCGGCCGCATCCGCGTGGAACTGGGCTCGCCCGTGATGGCGACGCCCTTCCCCGCCATGATCGCCGCCCAGGCGGTGATGAATGTATTGAGCGGCGAGCGTTACAAGGTGGTGCCGGACGAAGTGAAAAAGTACGTGTGCGGCTATTTCGGCGCCCTGCCACTACCAGTGGACCCCGACGTAAAAGATCGCGTGCTCGCCAATGGCTCCCGCGAGATCTCCCTTGAACCACCGGCGCTGGCGCCAAGAGTCCCTGAGCTGCGTCGTCGTTATCCCGGCCTGTCGGATGATGAACTGCTGCTGCGTGCCATGTACGGCGACGAAAAGATCGTCGGGCTCGCGCCCACCGTGGTCGATGACACTTTCAGTGTGCGCCGTCCGCTGCACGAACTGATCGCCGGTCTGGCCAAACTTCCGTCACAACGCCATGTGCATATCGCCATGGCCGGTTTCGAACTGCGTACTCGCTGAGGCTGCCATGTCAACTCCTCTCTCTGCACGGCCATTGCCGCAACCCACCGCCGAAACGGCCGCCTATTGGGCGGCCGCACAGGAACACCGACTGGTGATCCAGCGTTGCGGCGGCTGTGGCCACTGCCAGTTCTATCCGCGAGCATTCTGCATCGAATGCCTGTCCGACAGCCTCGAATGGATCAATGCCAGCGGTCGTGGACGCATCTACACCTACACGGTCTGCCGGATCGCGCCCTCGCCAGCCTTCGAGTCTCGGCTGCCTTATGTCGTTGCGTTGATCGACCTCGATGAAGGCGTCCGCCTGGTCGCCAACATCCTCGATGCCGACCTTGAGCGCGTCGCCATCGGCGCCCGCGTCAGCGTCTGTTTCGAGTCCGTCAGCGAATCCTGCACGCTGCCCCAGTTCACTCTTTTGGATTAGCCGTCACCATGGAAATGATTACCGACCACTTCGATGCCGGCGCCAATCGCCACCCGGATAATGTCTGCCTGCAAGGCACAGGTTTCAGCCTCACCTACGCCGAGGTTCAGGCCGACTCCCATGCCATCGGCCATGCCTTGTCGCTGCTGAACCTGAGTTCAGCCCATGTCGGCGTACTGGCGCCTAATCATCCGCTGAGCTTCGTCGCCATGCTGGGCGCCTTGCGCGCAGGGGCTACCTTCATCCCCCTGAATGCTCGTGATTCGATCGACAGCCTGATCTGGTTCATGAGCTTCACAAAACTGTCCGTGCTGGTGCTGCACTCTCAGTACGCCGAGCATGCCGAGCGCATCCGCGCGGGTGTGCCGACGCTGACAACCGTGATCGGCCTGGACGAACCCATCGCTGGCCTGAGCATCGCCAACTGGTGCCGCGAGCATGCCGGTCAGCGCTGCACCGTGCGCAAGTCGCTCGACGACACCGCCCTGATCAAGTCCTCGGGTGGAACAACAGGACAGCCAAAGGCAATCATGCAAAGCCATCGTGCTCTGCTGGCCGCCTACCGCATCTGCAACCAGTTCATGCCACCGGCAAAAAGTCCCGCGCACCTGGTCGTGGCACCGCTGACCCATGCTGCGGGTGCGACCGCCATGGCGCTGTCGACTTTCGGCACGCGCAATGTGATCGCGCCATCCGCCGACCCGGGCGCGGTTCTCGAAACCATCGAGCGGGAACGCATTACCCACCTGTTCCTGCCGCCGACCCTGATCTACCGACTGCTGTCTCATCCGGATGCCAAGACACGCGACTGCTCCTCACTTGAATACGTGATCTACGGCGCCGCCCCGATGTCCGTGGACAAACTGCGCGAGGGTATCGCCCTGTGGGGACCGGTGTTCGTTCAGTGTTATGGCCAATCCGAAGTCCCCGGTGTGATCACGGTGCTGACGCGCGAAGACCACATGCGGGACGGTAAGCATCTGGGTTCCGCCGGTCGCCCCACCGGCGCCTGTGAAGTGGCACTGATGGATGAGGAAGGACGGATCGTCGAGCCCGGCGAACGCGGCGAGATTGTCGCGCGCGGCGAACTGGTCGCGCCGGGTTACTACGACAACCCGCAAGCCAATGCTGAAGCACGACGTTTCGGTTGGCACCACACCGGTGACATCGGCGTGTTCGACGAAGCGGGTTACCTGTACATCGTCGATCGCACCAAGGACATGATCATCTCCGGCGGTTTCAACATCTACCCGAGCGAAATCGAACAGTTGATCTGGGCGCATCCGGCCGTCATGGATTGCGCCGTGGTCGGCATTCCCGACCCGGACTGGGGTGAAAAAGTCATCGCCGTCATCGAACTCAAGGCTGGCGCCAGCGCGACCGCCGAGGAGTTCGTCGCGACCTGCCGCGAAAAACTCGGCAGCCTGAAGACGCCCAAACACGTGTTGTTCTGGGAGAGTCTGCCGCGCAGCCCCGTCGGCAAGGTGTTGAAGAAAGATGTGCGCGCGCAGCTCATCGCCCAGGAGCCGCAGCCATGACGATCGACGCTTCCCGCCTGGCCGGCCGTTACGCCATCGTCGGCGTGGGCGAGGCCGGTCTTGGCAAAGCCCAACCGGGTGACACCGCGCTGTCGCTGCAATGCCGATCGGCACGCGAAGCCTTACTCGATGCCGGGCTCACCCTGGCCGATGTCGATGGGGTTTTTGCGCACTGGGACGACCGCGCCAATGCGCTATTGGTGAGCGAATATCTGGGGATCACGCCGCGCTTTGTCGATAGCACGGTGGTGGGCGGCGGCTCGCCGCTCACCCACTTGATCCACGCCATGGCCGCGATCGACGCCGGTTTGTGCTCGGTGGCGCTGGTCACTTATGGCAGCACCCAGCGACTGGATCACAGCCGCAACCGTGGCGGCCTGTTCGCCGACCCGCGCTCCCCGTCGGGCCAGTTCGTGTCGCCCTACGGTGTGCTCAGCCCGATCAGTTGGTACGCCATGCTCGCGCAGCAGTATATGCATCGCTATCAGGCGAGCGCAGAGGACCTCGGTGAGGTGGCGATCAATGCGCGGCGATGGGCGCAATTGAATCCACAGGCCACGCTGCGTAAACCACTGACGATGGAGGAGTATCTGGCTTCGCCGCTGATCTCGGACCCGTTACGCAAGGCCGATATTTGCCTGGTCAGCGACGGCGCCGGCGCGCTGATCCTCACCAAAGCCGAGCACGCCCGTACGCTGGCTAAGCCGCCCGTCTTCATCCGCGGCTTCGCTGATACCTATCTGCGTCACGTGACGCCAATCGACTCGTTCGACTGGCTCGACCATGGCGTTATCGGCGGCYGCACCGAGCGCGTCCTGCGTATGTCGGGCATTGCGCGCAGCGAATTGAGCATGGTGCAGATCTATGACGCCTTCACCATCAACGTGCTGGTCGCACTCGAGGCCATGGGTTTCTGCCCGCCAGGTCAGGCCGGCGCGTTCCTGCGCAGCGGTATTGCCGCGCCCGGCGGCGCTTTACCGGTGAATACCTCGGGCGGTGGATTGGCCTTCAACCACTCCGGTCAGTTCGGCATGCAACTGCTGATCGAATCGGTGCGTCAGCTACGTGGCGAATGCGGCGAGCGCCAGGTCGCCAACGCCAACAGCTGTCTGGTACAGGCGGCCGGGCTCGTGATGTCGGCGTTTATGTCAATGGTGTTGGCGAACGACGCGGGTGATTGACGATGATTACGGCAACCCCTACTCCAACCATGCAAGCTTTTCGGATGTTCGACTGGCACGACGGCGGCCGCCTTTGCGAAGTGCCTGTGCCAGTTCCCGGCCCTGGTGAAGTGCGCCTGCGAGTCGGGGGTAATGGCCTCTGTCAGTCGGATCTGCATGCGCTTGATGACCTGTGCTGCTCCCCGCCGCACCTGGATGTGCAGCTGCCGATGACCCTGGGCCATGAGATCGCCGGCTGGATCGACGCGCTCGGGCCGGGCGTCACCTGCTGGGCGGCTGGTCAGGCGTGCGCCGTGAGCATTCCCGGCTGTGGTCATTGTCGCGCTTGCCTTGACGGTTGGAACAACTATTGCGCCACCTCGCGGCGCATCTACGGTGGCGGGTATGACGGCGGGCTGGCCGAATACGTCGTGGTCCACGAGGACTGCCTGGTCGATATTGGCAATCTCGAACCCTGGAAGGCCGCGCCGCTGACCGACGCCGGACTCAGCTCCTACCACGCGGTCAAGCGCGTCGCGCCAATACTGCAACCAGGCAGCAGCGTACTGGTTATCGGTGTCGGTGGACTGGGGCATATCGCTGTCGCCGCGCTTGGCGCGATCACGGCTGCCCGCGTCATTGCCATCGATACACGCGTCGAGGCCTTGGGACTTGCCGTCGGACAGGGGGCGGAACAGGTCCTGGATGCCACCGGATTAACACCCAAGGCATTCGTCAAGCGTATCGGCCAGGTCGATGCGGTTCTGGATTTTGTCGGCAGCGGCGACACCCTGCGCCTTGCTGCCGGTGTGATTCGCCCGCTCGGGCATATCGTGGTGGTTGGGCGCGGGCGCGGTGCCTTCGCGCTACGCAATGGCTCACTGCCCTATGGCGCGATGATCAGCACCACGTTTGGTGGCAGCAAGTCCGAGTTGATCGAGCTCATCGCGCTGGCGTCCACCGGCCGACTACCGATCCACCTGAACCGCCATCCGCTGGATGAAGTACCGCAAGTCCTGAGCAAAATGCGTCGCGGCGAAATCGTCGGACGTGCCGTCATCGTTCCCAATGAGACTTACCAATGACTCGCGAACACACCTCACCCGAACAAGAACTGCACTCGCGCCGCGCAAGCACCCTGAAAATGGGCGGTGAAGCCAAGCTTCAGGCACGCCGCGACGCCGGCGTGCTCAACGCACGGGAACGCCTGGCCGGCCTGCTGGACGCCGAGTCGTTCAGCGAAATCGGCATGCTGGCCCACTCTTCCCGCCCCGAAGATCGGGACAGCACACCCGCCGACGCCAAGATCACCGGTTTTGGCCGCATCGACTCTCGCCGGGTAGCCGTCGTGTCCAACGACATGACAGTGAAAGGCGCGTCGTCCTCATGGATCAATGCGCGCAAGATCGCTTACATGAAGGAGTGCGCCACCCGCAACGGCATGCCGCTGATTTTCCTCGGCGAATCATCCGGCCAGCGCATGCAGGACGCGATGGGTGCGGGCAGCATGGCCGGTGGAGGTCAGGATGCCCAACAATATTGCCGACGCCGCGAAACCCCTTGGGTCAGCGCGGTACTCGGCGCCTGTTTTGGTTCGGCGAGTTGGTACTCGTGCCTGTCTGACTTCACGGTGATGCGCAAAGGTGCATTGCTCGCCGTCTCCAGCCCCAAGGTCACCTCAGTGGCGATCGGTGAATCATCCGATACCGAAGAACTCGGTGGCTGGCGCATGCACGCCGAGATCACCGGGTTGGCCGACATGGTCGTCAACAATGATCAGGAAGCACTGACCGCTATCCGGCGTTTCCTCAGTTACCTGCCCTCTCATTCGAATGAGACGCCAGCCGTGTTGCCCTGTGGGCCTGAAGACCGTCCGGATTCCTCTGGACCTGAAAACATCGTCCCGGTCGAGCGCACCAAGACCTACGACATGCGCAAGCTTCTCGCCACGCTGGTTGATCGCGACAGTCTGTTTCCACTCAAGGACCGCTTCGGTCGCTCGGTGGTCACCGCCCTCGCCCGCCTTGAAGGCGCCAGCATCGGCATCGTCGCCTCCAACCCGCAATACAAGGGCGGAGCGCTGGACGCCGACGCCTGCCGCAAGGCCACCGGTTTCATCGCAATGTGCGACTCGTTCAACATCCCGCTGGTATTTCTGGTCGATACGCCCGGCTTCCTCGTGGGCATCGAAGGCGAAAAACGCAGCGCACCGGCACACATCATGAACATGATCCACGCCGTACAACTGTGCTCTGTGCCGAAGCTCTCGGTGATCGTGCGCAAGAGTTTCGGTCAGGCCTATCTGAATTTCGGCGGTGGCCGCAACAGCGACCAGTCGGCCGCCTGGTGCATGGCCGACGTCAGTTTCGTCGACCCCGGCGTTGCGGTCAGCGTCGTGCATGACGTGACCCGCGAGTCCGACCCCGAGCGCTATGCCCAACTACACGCTGAATTCTCAAAAGACACGTCGGCCTTTGCCCTGGCCGGTGCGATGGGCACCCACGAGGTGATTGCACCGGGAGAAACCCGGCGCTTTCTCGTCGAGGCACTGGCGGCTCAGCGGCGCGGAATCAATAACGGTATCGGGCGCCATGAAATGCGTACGTGGCCGACTTACTTTTGACCTGCGCACACCACTGACAGGCTGCGGGACTCTTCACGCTGAATCCCGTCGCCCAAACTTCAAGGAATCTCCATGAACGTGTTAATCGTGCATGCCCACCCCGAGCCAAAATCCTTCACCGCAGCGCTGCGCGACCAAGCGGTTGAGACGTTGCAATGCCAGGGACATCAGGTCCGGGTATCCGACCTGTACGAGATGAATTGGAACCCGGTGGCCAGTGCCGATGATTTCGCGGCCAGAGAAAACCCTGAGTACCTGGTCTACGCGCTTGAGCAGCGACGAAGCAGCAAAGAGCAAACGCTCGCCGCCGATATACAGCAAGAGCTGGACAAACTGTTGTGGGCGGACTTGCTGATTCTCAACTTCCCGATTTACTGGTTCTCGACACCGGCCATCCTCAAGGGCTGGATTGATCGCGTATTGGTGTCCGGCATCTGCTACGGCGGCAAACGCTTCTATGATCAAGGCGGCCTCAGCGGCAAGAAAGCACTGGTGACCGTGACGCTGGGCGGACGTGAACACATGTTCGGCGAGGGCGCCATCCATGGTCCGTTGGAGGACATGCTTCGCCCGCTTCTGCGCGGGACGCTGGCCTATGTCGGGCTGGAGGTGCTGAAGCCTTTTGTCGGCTGGCATGTCCCGTACATCAGTGCTGAAGCTCGACAGGCATTCCTGGTCAGCTATTGCCGACGGCTGGAGAACATCAATGAAGACAAGCCGATTGAATACCCACGCTTGAGCCAGTTCGATGATCGACTCTTTCCCCGACTTGACCTGGACGGTGCCCCAAGCAGCGTCAGCTAACCCTTAACTGCCGCTTCAATCCCAGCGATGTCGATCTTTCCCATTTCCATCATGGCGTCGAACGCGCGCTTGGCCGCTGCTTGATCAGGATTGGTTATCGCGGCGGTCAGAACGCGTGGTGTGATCTGCCATGACAACCCCCACTTGTCCTGACACCAGCCGCATACATTTTCCTGGCCGCCATTTCCGACAATCGCGTTCCACAAGCGATCCGTTTCGGCTTGGTCGTCGGTTGCAACCTGGAACGAAAAAGCCTGGTTGTGCTTGATTGACGAGCCCCCGTTCAGTCCGAGGCAAGGGATGCCCATCACCGTGAACTCGACCGTCAAGACATCGCCCTGCTTGCCTGCCGGATAGTCGCCAGGCGCGCGAAGGACAGCGCCCACAGCGCTATCGGGAAACGTCTCGGCGTAGAACGTCGCAGCGTCCAACGCGGTGCCGTCGTACCACAGACAAATCGTGTTTTTGCTGATCATCTTGGTTCTCCAGAATCGGAATGGGTCCGTGCATTTTAGCAGCGCATTCAGCGCCCGAGCCCCTGGTCTGCCGACTTCAGTAGCTGCTCCGCATTGGAGGCGATACCATCCCGGCCTCGCATGGAGTGTGCGAACACATACTCAAAGGATGAACACATGAGCCGCACCGACCACATTTGCCTGATGGCGACCTATAACAAATGGATGAACGCAAAGATCTATGGGGCAACCCGGTGCTTGTCCGATGATGAGCTCTCAGCCGATAGGAAAGCGTTCTTCAAGTCTATTCTTGGGACGCTAAACCACGTGGCGATCGGAGACACTGTGTGGCTAAAGCGATTCGCCAAGCATCCAGCGGACCACTCGGCACTGGAGCCGGTGAGGCAACTTTGCGATCCGGAAAGCCTCGACCAGTTGTTGTTCTCTACTATTCCAGAGCTCTCAGTGCATCGAGAGAGACTCGATCAGATAATCGTCGAATGGGCTCACTCTATTGCAGAGTCCGATCTAGACCACACTCTCCATTACGCCAGCATGAAAGGGGTAGTGTCCGATAAGGATTTTTACAGCCTGGTCATGCATTTTTTCAACCATCAAACCCATCACCGTGGTCAGGTTACAACGCTGCTTTCACAGGCGGGTATTGACATAGTTGATACAGATTTAGTCTTTCTCATTCCATCCCAATAATCGAAGACTGGAATGGAACATCTCGACTAAAGGACGCGACATTTATGGAAATTCCCTTTTCTCAAATCAGCGAGCGTTTGAACAATCGCCGATTTACGGTAGCGGACAACGCCCACGGGCTATCCGGTACAGACACAGTGTTTCATTACCATGTCGAGGAAAATGCCATTTCGGGCACTTACCAAGGCGGCCGGATCCGCATGGGTAATCAAGTCGGGCGCGCGACAGGCCCCGATACCATTGAGCTTCTTTATCAGTGTTTAACTACGGATGGCGAGATGCTTGCCGGCTGGTCGCGTGGCACGGTAGGCGTCGATCACGCAGGACGTACCACTCTGACCTTCGTATGGGGTTGGTTGTCGGGCGCGACGGGAGGCGGGGAGTCGAGCTACGTCGAGCTGGTCGCGTAGCAGTTAAGGATTTTTTGATAATTGCGCGTCCATCTGTGCAGTAGCAACTCGCAAATCTCACTCGCCCGCTGCGTCGGCAGGCGCGTGAGGACGTCCTTTACCCAGCGTCAAAAATAGCGGAATCGAGCTGTCAGCTTTCACTACTTAATTCCTCTGCAAGCCATTCAATCAACGCGCTCACCTCAGTCCGGTCTTCCCCGCCCCGCTGTCTAAAAACTGATATCGCATCGGGTAGAGGGACACTTTCTGCGCAAGGTCTCACCAGCGCACCGCTATCAATAAGCCTGCCGGCGGTTCGGCGCCACCCCATTGCAATGCCATGCCCTTCAACGGCGGCCTGGAGCATTAAGGGGTAACTATCAAACACGGAGCCCTGAGGATAACCCTCCAATGTCTGCCCAAACGCCTGCAGCCAGGTATCCCATTCCATCAAGTGAGGCGGCGTGGCGCGATGGTGTAAAAGCGTGTGGAGGCGAAGATCGCTAATCCCGAGTGACTGTCGGGCAGTCAGGTAATGGGGACTGCACACTGGAAACACTTCATCGGCGGCGGTGAACGCCAAAACATGCAAGCCGCTGGGGCGTCCGGTGCTTTGTAAGGCCACGTCGAAATGGTCATTGAATTCAGTCAACGGTCTGGTGGATGTCGCGACCTGAATCTCGATTTCCGGGTGTAGCTGGTGGAACGTCGAAAGGCGCGGCATTAACCAATAGAACGCTTCGCACAACTGGCACAGTAAAACGACACGGTTTTTGCGAGGCGATTGACGAAGGGCGACGGCATTGTCGCTGATACTTTGCAACGCGGCACTCACCACGCGCCCTAGCTCACGCCCCTCCTCCGTCAGGAAGACTGCGCGGTTGCGGCGGCAAAAAAGCTTCAGTCCCAGGTTATCTTCGAGCCCGCGGATCTGGCGGCTAATCGCCGCTTGCGTGATGTGCAATTCATCGGCGGCCCTTGAAAAACTTTCCAGTCGAGCAGCCGCTTCAAAGGGCAGCAAACTGGAAAGCGGCGGCAATGACTTCCCAAGCGTATTCATAATCAGAGGTTATGCATCCAAGACCGAGAACTCGTTTGTAGCATACCTCTGAGGCTGTGCAACATGAGCTGAATACCTCGCGGATACGCCTGATGACCACTGCTCACTCAAACATCATCACCGGAGTGACCCTTGCCGTGGTCGCGACCCTGAGCTGGGCCCTGAACTTCGTGGCGCCCTACGTCACTGGCGCCTACAGCATCTACGACTTGATGGCCGTCCGGTTTCTGATCGCCGGCGTGCTGGGTGTGGGTGTCGTCGTGCTCTGTCGCGGCCAGCTACGGTTCCTGCGTCGCGATCAGCAGTTTCTCGCCGCAGGTCTGGGGGTGATCGGATACCTCGGGTACAGCACCTGTATTGCCGCAGGTGTCATTTTTGGCGGACCCGTACTGACTCCAGCGTTTATCGGCATGGTGCCGGTCTTGCTGGCACTGCTCAGCAACGCCGCGAAAAAAACGCTTCCATGGCGCAGACTGACGATACCGCTGACGTTTTTGACGGGTGGGCTTTTGCTGTCGAACATCAGCAGTATCAATCAACCCATGGCAGGCGACGAGTCGTGGCTGATGGGGTTGGTTTTTTCAATCAGCGCCGTTGTCTTGTGGCTCGCATTCAGCTTGCTGAATCAGAGAGCCCTGGGAAAACTCCCGGCCAATGCGTCAGGTCTCTGGACAGGCCTCATGATGGCGGGCGCCGGAATGGGCACTTTGTGCTTGTTACCGGTGGTGCAGGCGCTCGACCTTCTCAAGCTGCCAACCTTGGGTTTCGGTGTTTCCCTTGCAGGACATTTGTACCTCTGGGGCCTCGTTATTGCGGTGATGTCTTCACTCGTCGGGGCCTGGGCGTGGAACGCAGCGTCCCGTCGTCTTCCCATGGTGCTTTGCGGGCAACTCATATCCCTTGAATCGCTGTTCGCCACACTACTCGGCTTGTTGTTTCATAGCCGGCTGCCAACACCTCTGGAAGCGTCAGGTCTTGCTACCGTTCTCGTCGGGGTGGTTATGGCTGTTCGTATCATCCTGGCTTCCAGTGAATCTATATCCAACAAGAGCGCCTTTTCAATCCCGTAGATACGTCGGCCGGCCATGCTGTCAAAACCTTTCGGGCACCTTGAAGGTAGAAAACCCCAAGCGTTCACCTAAGCTCTAAGGGGAGATTTGCGTATCTGGACAACGCTGAGAAAGACCGTCGCTGAATGACGCCAATGCCACTCAGCGCGCCCTGTCCACCGGATGGATCACGAGGTAGCTGTCGACGGCATCGTCGATGGTTGGAAAGAACGCTGTTTCGCCAAACCGTGCGAAAAGCCCGAATCGCTTCAGCTTGTCCTTCACCGGGTCCTTCATCTCGGCCACGCACAACTTGATGCCCGCCGCGTGCAAGGTGTCGTCCAGTTCAGCCAACACGTCGGCAGAGGTCACGTCCACACTGGTGACCGGTTCTGCCGCAACGACCAACCAGCGCACGGGCGTAGGCGATGTCGCCACTGCGTCGATCACTCGCTCATTGAACAGTTCGGCGTTGGCGAAAAACAACGGTGCATCCCAGCGAAACAGCACCAGGCCGGGTATAAGGTGCGCGTCGGGATAGCGCTGGATGTCGTGGTAACCCTTGATGCCATCGACTCGCCCCAGTACCGCGGAATACGGCCGCCAGCCATCCCACAGAAATTCGATGACGGCGATCACGATGGCCAGCCCGATGCCCTCGATCGCACCGAACACGGCCACACCGACGGTGCAGACGATCGACAACCAGAACTCCCAGCGCTGGATGCGATAAATGCGTCGCAGGTCGGCCACTTCAAACAGGCCGATGGCCGACGCGATGACCACCGCTGCCAATGCGCTGTTGGGCAAATTCTGCAACAGGTTCGGCGCCACCATCAGCAGCAGGGCAACAGCCAACGCGCCGACAACGCCGGTCAACTGGGTTTTGGCGCCTGCGGCTTCAGCCACGGGGGTACGTGAAGAACTGCTGCTGATGGGAAAACCCTGGAAAAATCCAGCCGCCAGATTGGCAAAACCGAGCCCTGCCATCTCCTGGTTCGGATCGACATAGGTACGGGTCCGCGCGGCATAGACACGCGAGAGCACGCTGGTGTCGGCGAACGACACCAGGGCGACGGCGCAACCGCCGATGAGCACGGGGACAATATCGGCGCGGGAGAGCCAAGGGATGGCGAACGCCGGTAAACCTTGCGGAAGAGAGCCCAGGACCGACACCCCGGCGCGCGAGCCAAGGTCCAGCACACCGACGGCGACAGTCGCGCCGACCACCGCGATCAAGATGCTCGGCACGCGCTTGTAGTCCTTGAGCAGCAGGATCACGACCAAGGTGGCAGCGCCGATCATGAACGCGGTCCAGTTGGTCTTTCCTTCCATCACCGCGGTGGCGATGGCCCATATGTTTCTCAGCGGGCCATCGGACTGAATCGAAAAACCGAAAACCTTGGGTAATTGGCTGATCAATACGGTCAGCGCAATGCCGTTCATGTACCCGTAGCGGATCGGTTTGGACAACAACTCGGTAATGAAACCCAAACGCATGATGCCGGCCAGGATGCACACGGTGCCTGAAACGATCGCCATCATGCCCGCCAGGGCGACGGCGCGATGCGGGTCGCCGCCCGACAGGGGCAGGACGACAGCCAGGATAACGGCGGCCAGTGAGGAATCCGGGCCCAGCACCAGAATCCGGCTAGGCCCGAACAATGCGTAAGCGAGTAGCGGAACGATGGTCGCGTAGAGGCCATAGATGCCGGGTACACCCGATGCCACGGCGTAGGCGATGCCGACGGGCACCAACATCGTGGTGAGCACCAGCCCGGCCAGGATGTCGTGACGCAACCAGGCAACCTGGTACCCGCGCAGCGTGCGAAGCCCGGGAAGCCAGCGGCCCAAACCGGTTTCGTCGCCGGTATTGCGGCGTGCAATCCGGCCCGCTTCGGGGACGGGAGGCGAAGAATCCGAATCGCTCATAGAGCTGTGGCCTAAAGGTGTACAGGGCAGATTCGCTTACACGCGCCCGTCAGAATTTTTCGGGCACTCGCTGGTGCGGATAATCCGGGTCGCGATAGCCGCCTGGTTTCTGCCGTTTGGGCAAGATCACCTTCTCATGTGCGACCTTCTTGTACGGGATGCGGCTGAGCAAATCGGTGATGATGTTAAGACGCGCCCGCCGCTTGTCGTTCGAGTTGGCCACCAGCCACGGGGCATGTTCGGTGTCGCTCGCCTTGAACATGTCGTCACGCGCGCGTGAATAGTCATACCAGCGGCTGTATGACTTGAGATCCATGGGGGTCAGTTTCCAGATTTTGCGTCCATCCTTGATACGTGCCTGAAGCCGGCGGGTCTGCTCCTCTTCGCTGACTTCCAGCCAATATTTGAGCAGGATAACGCCCGAATCGACGATCGCGCGCTCTACAAGGGGGATGGCCCTCAGGAAGCCGGTAACCTGCTCTTTGGTGCAGAACCCCATCACGCGCTCGACACCCGCCCGGTTGTACCAACTGCGATCGAAGATCACCACTTCGCCGGCGGCGGGCAGGTGCGGCAGGTAACGCTGCACATACATCTGGCTTTTTTCTCGATCAGTCGGCGCCGGTAGCGCTATCACCCGAAAGACACGCGGGCTGACGCGTTCGGTGAGCGCCTTGATCGTCCCGCCCTTGCCAGCGCCATCGCGCCCCTCGAAGACGATGCAGACCTTGATGCCCTTGGCTTTTACCCACTCCTGCAACTTGACCAGTTCGACGTGCAGGCCGCGCAGTTGCTCAAGATAATCCTTGTTTTTCAGTTTTGGGCTTTCAGCAGATTTACGCTTAAGGGCTTTTTTCTTGTCCTTTGCCATGATCGAGACCTCACCAATAAACAGCGTAGGGTTGCTATCGGCTCATCCGCCGAGCGCGATGATCGCGGTGATCAGTACAGCGCCGGTGACTGCCATTGCAAGACCGCCTTGCCACGGTTTTGCGCCGGCGTACTTCGAGAGCATCCAACCGGCGATGAACAGCACTCCGAGTCCGACCAGGTTAGACAGCCGTACGGCGAGCGCCGTCTGGTCGAGCAATAGAAACGGCACGACAAGCGGGAATGTCGAGAGCACTACCAACAGAAAAACGCCGACAGCGCCCCTGAAATCATCCCAACCGAGGCGCGGCGGTACCGGCATGGATGAATACTCGACCAGGCGGCGACGCAACGATTCCAGCTCTTCAGGGCCGGCCGCTGCGGCGAGACGCGGGGGTAACGCCTCGGCAATGAGCGCTTGCCCGGCGGCTGCATCGGTCGCATCGCGCAGGTTGGTGCGAAGCGTACGGTTGCGCGTGCGCTCGATCAGGGTTCGCAGCAAGTACATCACGGCGTCCGCGAGGCCCCAGGCGAGGTTGCACCCCAGCGCAGCGATCATCATCGTCCGTTCCGCCTCCTGGCCAGACGTCGCCACGCTGATCGTCCCAGTGAAGGTCATTGCCATGAGCAGGCCGAAGATGACCTCCGTGACACGGTCGACCGGATCAAGTACACGGGCCCGCTTTTGCTCTCCAGTGCTTTGCATGCGCTCATCCTCGCCACGGCTGCGTCAGCGTGGTCCTCATTTTCAGCCGTGCCTGGATGGCCAAGACACTGCATCCAGAAGTGCACAGAAAAGCTTAGTTCAGACTTCGCCTGTCACAACGCGACGTATCGACAACGACTAAACTTTTGCCATTGAACCTTGTTTCCCAAGGAGATCTCTGTGAGCGCCGCGCCCCTGTCCGAACTCGATGCCGCCCTGCCTGGCCTGGCCCGCAAGATCCGCGTGCTGGAGGCCCTGTCCTGGCCGGATGGGGTCGAGGAAGTATTCCTGACACGTTGGCGTGCCGGGCAGGCAGAACTGCCCAAGGTCGAGTTGCGCCCGCGCGACCACAGCGCCGACATCGCCGCCCTCGAAGCCTTTATCGGCCGCTGCGATGAGGGCCATCCGGCCGGGCGCCACCTCGCCATGACGGCGCGCAGCTATGCCACGGCCGGACACATGCTCGGTGCCATCGGCACACCCGCCTTTACACAGTATTCGTCAGCGCTGTACCGGCGCCCGGACTTCTACTACACACGCCTGAAACTGAGCATGCTGGACGCGGCCCAATTCTTCCTCAAGACCACCGACGCCCTTCTGGGCGGTGCGCGGATTCCACCGAGCCCGGCCAACATCCCGGCCGAGGCCTTCGCCGCCTGGATGCAGCCGGAACTCGACCGCTTCTTCGGACCGGGCCGGATCACCGTCGTGCTCGACCCGACCCTGGCCGCCAAGGCCATCGCCGGGGCCAGTCGCATCCGCCTGCGCGCCAGCGCCCTGTTCTCGGAACTGGACAAGAACCAGCTGTTGCAGCATGAGGCCTTCGTGCATGTCGCCACCGCACAAAACGGCGCACTCCAACCTAACCTGAAAAGCCTGGGCCTGGGGGCGCCACGCACGACCCAGACTCAGGAGGGCATCGCCACCCTGGCCGAGCTGTTCACCGGCAGCATGGACATCAACCGCCTGCGCCGCCTCGCCCTGCGCGTGCTCGCGGTCCAGCAGGCGCTGGAGGGTGCTGACTTCATCCAGGTATTCGAAGGTTTTCTGGCGGCGGGTCAGTCGCAAGAAGAGTCCTTCCGCTCGACCCAGCGGGTGTTCCGCGGCGCCGACCTGCGCGGCGGTTCGGCGTTCACCAAGGATGCCGCCTACCTGACCGGTTTGCTCGGCGTGCATACCCTGTTGCGCATCGCGATCCGCGACAACCGGCCAGAACTGGTGGGCCATTTGTTCGCCGGGCGCCTCAGTCTGGGCGATACCGTTCGCCTGGCCCCGCTCTTCGAGTCCGGCTGGCTACAGGGGCCGCTCCATGTCCCGGCCTGGGCCTGCGACCTGCGTCTGCTCGCCGCTAACCTGGCGTTCTCCGCGTTTATTTCCCGAATCAAGCTGGATGTACTCGATCTGGAGGTGCTCATGGCCTTCGCCGATGAGCATGAAGCCGATGCCAGCGCCTAGCGTTTAAAGGGAGAGCCACCGAACCAAACGCTCTGCATCAGTTATTTATACTCAAATGCCAGCTTAATAATATTTTACCGATACCAGGGTGATCCCTAGTCTTGACCCCAAGAAATGGCAGGCCGTTACCGACCTAAATCCAACTTCGAAGGGTATAGAGATGACCACTGAAAAAATAAAAACAGATACGCTGATTGTTGGCGCCGGTCAGGCTGGCGTGGCCATGAGTGAACACTTGAGCAAACTCGGCGTGCCGCACCTGGTGCTGGAGCGCAACCGTATCGCCGAGCGCTGGCGCACCGGGCGCTGGGATTCGCTGGTGGCCAACGGTCCGGCCTGGCACGACCGTTTTCCCGGCCTCGATTTCGACGATCTCAGCCCCGACGACTTTGCCCCGAAAGAACGCGTCGCCGACTACTTCGAAGCCTACGCCAGGAAATTCAACGCCCCGATCCGCACCGGCGTGGACGTGCTGAAGGTTGAGCGCAATGTCGGTCGCCCGGGCTTCACCATTGAAACCTCTGAAGGCGTGATCGAGGCCAACCGCGTGGTGGCCGCCACCGGGCCTTTCCAGCGTCCGGTTATCCCGCCGATTGCACCGAAAGATCAGCCATTCACCCAAATCCACTCGGCCGAATACCGCAACCCGGCGCAGTTGCCCGAGGGTGCAGTGCTGGTCGTCGGCGCCGGTTCGTCGGGCGTGCAAATCGCTGATGAACTGCAGCGGGCCGGCAAGAAGGTTTATCTCTCGGTCGGCGCCCACGACCGCCCTCCTCGCGCCTATCGCAACCGTGATTTCTGCTGGTGGTTGGGTGTGCTGGGTGAATGGGATCAGGTCGCCATGAAACCCGGTCGGGAACACGTCACCATCGCGGTGAGCGGTGCACACGGCGGCCGCACCGTGGACTTCCGCGGGCTGGCCCATCGCGGCATGACGCTGGTGGGTTTGACCCAATCGTTCAGCGGCGGCGTAGCGACTTTTCAACCGAACCTTGCCGAGAACCTGGCGCGCGGCGACGAGAACTATCTGGCGCTGCTCAATGCCGCCGATGCCTACATCGAGCGCAATGGCCTGGACCTGCCGGAAGAACCTGAAGCGCGCATTACCTTTTCCGATCCGGAATGCGTGACTCACCCGATCCTTGAGCTCGACCTGGTCAAGGCCGGCGTGACCTCGATCATCTGGGCCACCGGTTTTGCCACGGATTACAGCTGGCTCAAGGTTGATGCCTTCGACGACAACGGCAAGCCGGCGCATCAGCGCGGCGTGTCGAGCGAGCCGGGCGTGTATTTCCTCGGCCTGCCGTGGCAGTCCCGCCGTGGGTCTTCGTTCATCTGGGGCGTTTGGCATGACGCCAAGTACGTGGCTGATCACATCGCCATCCAGCGTTCCTACCTCGACTACCACGACGCCGCGCAACGCGAGGCTGAAACTGTCCCGGCCGCCCATAAAACCACTGTCAGTGCTTGAGCCATTTTTCTTCAGGAGCTTCAAATGTCCACGCCAACCCATACCCGTATTCGCATGTTCAACACCAAAGAAACCTACCCGAACCAGAGCCTGGACAATGACCTTTGCCAAGCCGTCCGGGCCGGCAACACCGTTTACGTTCGCGGTCAGGTCGGCACCGATTTCGAAGGCAACCTGGTGGGTCTCGGCGACCCGCGAGCGCAAACCGAGCAAGCCATGCGCAACGTCAAACAGTTGCTGGAAGAAGCCGGCAGCGACCTCAGCCACATCGTGAAAACCACCACCTACCTGATCGACCCGCGTTACCGCGAGCCGGTGTATCAGGAAGTGGGCAAGTGGCTCAAAGGGGTGTTCCCGATCTCGACCGGGTTGGTGGTGGCGGCGTTGGGGCAGCCGCAGTGGTTGATGGAGATTGATGTGATTGCGGTGATTCCTGAGTAGACCGAGTCACGGCCATCGCGAGCAAGCTCGCTCCCACATTTGATCTGCGTCGTACACAAAACTGTGGCCACTGAAGATCTCCTGTGGGAGCGAGCTTGCTCGCGAAGGCGCCCGCACAGACGACCCTTTTGCCAAGGCAATACAAGGAGCAAAACCATGACCTTCTCCATCGCCGCCCGTTGCCCCGAAACCGGTCAGTTCGGCATTGCGATCAGTTCCTCAAGCATCGCCGTCGGCGCCCGCTGCCCCTGGCTGCTGCCGGGTGTCGGCGCCGTTTCTACGCAAAACATCACCCTGCCATCGCTCGGCCCGGAAACCCTCGCCCTCATGGAACAAGGCCTTGCACCGGCCGAGGCGTTGGACAAAGTCCTGACCCGCAACGGCTACAGCCAATATCGCCAGATAACAGCGATTGACCACCTCGGCCGCACCGCGCATTTCAGCGGTGCGCAAACCCTGGGCAATCACAACGCCGTGTCCGGCGATCAATGCGTGGCTGCCGGCAACATGCTGGCGGACCGATCAGTGATCGAGGCCATGGTCGAGGCGTTCGAGCATGGTGAAGGCCAACTGACCGACCGCCTGCTCGCGGCCATGAAAGCGGCCATCGCCGCGGGCGGCGAAGCCGGGCCGGTGCATTCGGCGGCGGTGGTGGTGGTCGGCGAATTGACTTGGCCGATCATCAACCTGCGGGTGGATTGGGCGGATCACGACCCGATCGGCCAGCTTGAGAAACTCTGGGACGCCTATCGCCCACAGGTCCAGGACTACATCGACCGCGCCCTGGCCCCTGACAAATCCCCCGGCTACGGTGTCGCCGGAGACGACCGATGAGCAACAGCCTCGATTTGCTGAAAACGTTGGTGGCCTTCGACACCACGAGCCGCGAATCAAACCTGCACCTTATCGAGTTCGTCCGCGACTACCTCGAACGCTTCGACGTGCCTTGCGAGCTGGTCTACAACGAGCAGCGCAGCAAGGCCAACCTGTTCGCAACAATTGGCCCGGCGGACCGGCCGGGCATCGTGCTGTCGGGGCACACCGACGTGGTGCCCGTCGACGGCCAGCCGTGGACCGTTGCGCCGTTCGAACTCACCGAGCGCGACGGCAAGCTGTACGGTCGCGGCACGGCGGATATGAAAGGCTACATCGCCTGCGTACTGGCCCTGGTTCCGTCACTGGTAAAGGCCACGCTGCGCCTGCCGGTACACATTGCGCTGTCCTACGATGAGGAAGTCGGTTGCCTCGGTGTGCGTTCGTTGCTGTCGGAATTGGAAAAGCGCCCGGTCAAACCGATGCTCTGCATCATTGGTGAACCGACCGAACTCAAACCGGTGCTGGGCCATAAAGGCAAACTGGCGATGCGCTGCGACATTCACGGCGAAGCCTGCCATTCGGCGTACGCCCCACTCGGGGTCAACGCCATTGAATACGCCGCCGAACTGATCGGTGAACTGGGACGGATCGGCAACCGACTCAAAGCGCCCGAGCACCACGACACGCGATTCGATCCGCCCTTCAGCACGGTGCAAACCGGCGTGATTTCCGGCGGCAAGGCCTTGAACATCGTCCCCGCCGATTGCCGCTTCGACTTTGAAATCCGCGCCCTGCCCTCGCATGATCCAAGCCACGTTGCGCAGGAGCTTAAGGCCTACGCCGAACAGCAGGTATTGCCGCGCATGCGTGCGGTGAGTGAACAGAGCGAGATTCGATTTAGCGAGTTGTCGGCGTATCCCGGACTGGCGACCGATGCGCACAGCGAAGCGGCTGAGTTGATTGCTGCGTTCTGCGGCTCCCGAGAGTTCGGCACCGTAGCCTTCGGAACCGAGGGAGGCCTATTCGACGCCGCTGGAATTCCCACCGTCGTCTGCGGCCCCGGCAGCATGGACCAAGGCCATAAACCGGACGAATTCGTCAGCCTCGAACAACTCACCGCCTGCGACGCCATGCTGCAACGAATGCTGCTATCGATCAGCTGAATCACAAAGATCCAGAACACCCAAAAACCCCTGTGGGAGCGAGCCTGCTCGCGATGAGGCCATGTCAGCCAATATCAATGCAGCTGACCCACCGCTTTCGCGAGCAGGCTCGCTCCCACAGGTTTTGTGCCCATCCAACGACTGGTATTCAACCCCGTCTGCGCCCGCGCGGACGCCGTAAAACCAGCAATCACACCCTCCCCACACGACATACATTTTTTAGCGTCTATACCCACAAACTTACTAATTTATCTCTCACTCCCCACCGCACATCATCAACTCCAACAAGAAAAGCGTCGCCTCCGCGCGGCGCTCACCGAAGTACGTCCACGTACTCAAATTGCCTTGGAGTCCGTCATGGTTACCGCAGCAACAACCTCCGCCCCGCTCATCGAAAAACACACCATCGGCTACGTGCCGCCCGAAGATCGCCACGGAAAAACCCGCGACCTGTTCACGCTCTGGTTCGGCGGCAACATCGCGCCGTTGCCCATCGTCACCGGCGCCCTCGGCGTGCAAATGTTCCACCTGAACCTGGTGTGGGGCATCGTCGCCATCCTCGTCGGCCATCTGGTCGGCGGCGTACTGATGGCCCTGCACTCGGCGCAAGGCCCGCAGATGGGCATCCCGCAAATGATCCAGAGCCGCGCCCAGTTCGGCTCCCTCGGCGCACTGCTGGTGGTGCTGATCGCCGGCATCATGTACATCGGCTTCTTCGCCTCCAACATCGTCCTCGCCGGCAAATCCCTGCACGGCGTGGTCGACAGCGTGCCGGTGCCCGTCGGCATCGTCATCGGCGCCCTCGGTTCCGGCATCATCGGCATCATCGGCTACCGCTTCATCCACGTGCTCAACCGCATCGGCACCTGGGTGCTCGGCGCCGGCATCGTGCTGGGCTTCGGCTACATCTTCACCCACGTGCAGACCGCCGACTTCCTCACCCGCGGCAGCTTCAACATCTCCGGCTGGCTCGCCACCGTTTCCCTGGCCGCGCTCTGGCAGATCGCCTTCGCGCCCTACGTCTCCGACTACTCGCGCTACCTGCCCGCCAACGTGCCCGTGGCCGCAACGTTCTGGACCACTTACCTGGGCACCGTGCTCGGCTCCAGCCTCTCGTTCATCTTCGGCGCCGTCGCCGTCCTCGCCACACCCGTGGGCATGGACACCATGGACGCCGTCAAACTCGCCACCGGTTCCATCGGCCTATTGATGCTCGTGCTGTTCCTGCTCAGCGTCATCAGCCACAACGCCCTCAACCTCTACGGCGCCGTACTGTCGCTCATTACCCTGATCCAAACCTTCGCCTACCGCTGGATCCCCACCGCCAAAAGCCGCGCCGTCCTCTCGATCATCGTCCTCGCCGCCTGCTGCTTCGCCGCCGTCGGCGCCTCCGCCAACTTCATCGGCCACTTCGTCGACATGGTGCTGGTGCTGCTCGTGGTACTGGTGCCGTGGACCGCGATCAACCTGATCGACTTCTATGCGATTCACAAAGGTCAGTACGACATCGGTTCGATCTTCAAGGTCGATGGCGGGATCTATGGCCGGTACAACCCGCAGGCGCTGTTGGCCTACGCGATTGGCATCGTGGTGCAAATCCCCTTCATGAACACGCCACTCTACGTCGGCCCCATCTCCGAACACATCAACGGCGCGGACCTGTCCTGGCTAGTCGGCCTGCTCATCACCTCGCCGCTCTACTACTGGCTAGCCAACCGCGACACCGCCTACAAACGCCGCCTCTCAACCGGCAAACTCGCCAACTCAATCTAACTAACCCCCAAATCCCCTGTGGGAGCGAGCCTGCTCGCGAAGAGTCTCTGACAGTCAACCTCCATGTCGACTGTCACACCTCTCGCGAGCAAACCCGTTTTCGCTTTGCCCGCCATCCCACAAAACCCCGAAATTTAATGAACCCCGCCCACACCCGCTCACCTAACTGAATGACTATCAGGAGGGTGACTCATGCAAACTGAAACGATCTGGATCGTACTCACAGCAATTCTTTTGCTCATCGAGTTATGGGCAATCAACAGAGTGCGCAAAGCCGAAGGCAAATCGAGCAACAAACTCTTGTGGATAGTGGTGATCGTGTTCGTGCCGCTGATTGGGGTGGTGGCATGGGCATTGGCTGGGCCGAAACACACCGAACACAACCCGCATTCGCCGCAGGCTGGACAATGATGTCGGAGGCTCTGCGGTAAGAATTTGGGAAGTGCGCAAACTCAATCAACAAAGCCCCAAAGATTCGGGGCTTTGTTGTTTCCAGGCATTCGATCAGCGTAAAAGCCACCGAAAGCCAAAATCTTCTAACCTTCCGATCCGAAAATCTTGTAGGAAACCACCCTCTGTGGCGAGGGAGCTTGCTCCCGCTGAGCGGCGAAGCCGACCCAAACCCTGCCGATCAGTTAAACAACACCCAGCCCCTGTAGCAGCTGGCGAAGCCTGCGTTCGGCTGCGCAGCAGCCGCAAACCCGCCACACAAGGTCCACCTGACACTAAACAACCTCTGATTCCCGACTGCTTCTCAGCCGAATACAGGTTCCGCCATCAACCACAAAACCCGAATTTACGTCCTACACCCCCGTTTGCAGCCACCAAAATCGACGCCTATATTCGACCCGTCGCTGACCGCAGTTAGCGATAGGGTTTCGCAGCCCTGAAGAAGACGACACACCGCTAAATGACAACTGTGGCAAACTTTGCCGCAGTTACGTTTTATGGCGGCTGTGTGTGGGAGATCCTCGGATCTGCCGGTTTCGTCTCTTCTCCGGTCTGCGAACCCGCACATAGCTGCCACCCATTTGTTTCGCAGCAGAAAGGTGGCGCTTCATTTTCCTTTGAAGAGTTCAACCTTATGCCTATGAACAATCCGCCCCGCCGCTTCACCCCCATGTCCCAATTCGCCACCGACTACCCCGTCCTACTCATCGACAGCGACGCCCCACTCCGCGAACTCCACAACTGCGTCAGCGAACGCCTCAGCGCCGTCCTCAAATACCTCAACCTCATGGCCTGCACCAGCCTCCCCGACTACGCCGAAAACGACATCAACACCGTCACCAACATCGCCAGGATCATGGTCCAGGATGTGAGCGATGTTTTTCGGGTGATTGAGCAGCGTGGGTTTGATACCTCCAAAGGCCAGTGACCGAATTTCAACCCAAAAAAAACCCGCGTTGACGCGGGTTTTTTTATTACTTGATCATGTGCGGTAGTTCCAGCTTTTGATCTGGGGTGCTGGATTCAGAGGATTGTGACAGGCGACAATCGGCCATGAGCGGCCACTCGAACACATCACCTGGATCAGCTGTTTTGTAGGGCGAAGCGGTCACCGATGTTCCGCTGCCAACATTGACCTGAACTGACAAATGATCTCTGAAGATAGCCCGGCACCTTCGAACACTGCGCAGGTGAAGCTAACGGGTGCAGGGCCTGGAGCAGTTATGATGCGGTCTGCAACCACAGCTACCGGACTGTTTCGATAAAGCGTGCGCCCTTCATAACCTACGGCATTCTGTTTTAAGAAGTCAGCGCTGTTCGAGGTATGAGGAACCGTGTCGAGAAGCCCGGCCCTAGCAAGTGCCAGCGTTCCCCCACAGATACCGGCAATTGTCGCTCCATTTGAACGACTAGCATGAAGAAAGCCTCGAATATCCGGTGCTTCTGCACTTTCCCAGACCATTCCTCCAATGACGACAACAACGTCCGGTTTCCAGTCCAGGCATTGTTGCAAACTGCTATCGACAGTTACAGCCAATCCACCCTGCGAGCGGAACTGACCCGTAGCAGAAGCGAAAAACCTGACGTCGATCCCGTAAAACGGGGACGCAGTTCCAGCAATGAAAGCATATTCCCAGTCCGCAAAACCGGGTGTCAGTATCAATCCCACACGTGCCATCAGTCAGAATCCTCCATGAATACCAATAACATTTGGCGACAACAAACATACATCAAGGGTTGCTTTGGGTCGATTGAAGCCCCTTGCGACAGGCAGCGATCGGCCCAGGCTGTGTAAAAACGTTTTTCAGCGCGACAGGTACTCAAAACCAGACTGGAAATCGCGCGTCTACGCAAAATCCACATCTGCTGATGTGCCGATAAATTTCAGATTTAACGTAGATGCGCACACTTCAATTTTGGCGACGCGTTTTTACACACTCTGGGCCAAAAGCAGCCGGTGGATGGAGCGATAGCAAATGAGTGGCTATGCTTAGTCTGTTGCGGAAACTGATTGTGCAGCCGGGAATTGCAGACACGCGCGTCGATCGCCTCATCACTGATATTCTATAGGCAGCCCGCGAAATATGACGTCCTTGGTCTCATCGATCATCGAGTTCCTGACGGCGCACCCGCATGTCGCCTATCTGGCGGTGTTTCTCCTGGCACTTTCCGAGTCAATCCCGATCATCGGTGTCGTCGTTCCCGGCACAGCCGTGATCCTCGCGCTCAGCACTTTGGTGCCCAGCGGTGTATTAGTGCTCTGGCCATTGCTGCTCGCCGCCACGTCAGGCGCCATCGCTGGTGATGGTCTTTCGTTCTGGCTCGGGCACCGATACCACCGCGAGATTCTTGGCCTCTGGCCGCTGAACCGGCACCCCGAACTGATTCAGCGCAGCGAAGCCTTTTTCACCCGTCACGGCGACAAGAGTGTCTTTCTAGCGCGCTTCACTCCGGGCGTCCGCGCCTTCGTTCCGCTCCTCGCCGGCATGCTGGGAATGGCGGTCAGTCGGTTCTATGCCGTCAATGTCGCGTCGGCGCTCGCCTGGGCTCCGTCGCATATCCTGCCCGGTGTGCTCGTCGGCGCGACGTTCAGCATTCTCGGTGCGGCCGCAAAGCCGCTCGCGATTTTGCTGGTCGTTCTGGTCGCGGCGGGCTGGGCGGTCCTGCAAATCGTGCACTGGACGTTGCGTCACGGCATCCCCTACCTCATCGTCAGAGTGGAGCGACTAAGGGGCTGGGCCGGCACCCACGACACCTGGTTGAGCCGGCGACTCACCAGCTTGCTCGATCCTTCACGGCCCGAAGCGCGGGCTCTCGCACTACCGACTGTCCTTCTCGTCGGTACAGCCTGGCTTTTCTTCGGTGTCCTTGAAGACGTCGTGAGCGGTGACCCGTTGCTGCTCGCAGACAGCGCGATATACCGCGCCCTCCAGGATCTACGCACAACGCCAGGCGATGCGGTGATGATCGCCATCACAGAACTCGGTGACACCAAGGTCGTGGTGGCGGTCACGATTGCTGTCTTGCTATGGCTCATGTGGAAACGCGCCTGGCGTACAGCAGCCTATTGGCTGGTGGCAATCGCCGGCGCTTCGGTGTTCAACATTGTCATCAAAGTAGCGTTGTATCGAACTCGCCCTGGAGAGCTTCTCTATTCCGGGTGGAGTGCCTTTTCCTTCCCCAGCGGCCATAGCACGGTCAATGTCGTGCTATACGGTTTCCTCGCCTTTCTCATTGCGCGTGATATCCGTCCGGCACAGCGTCTCGCGGTCGCTCTTGGCGCAGCCACCCTGATATTTTTGATTGCATTCTCGCGCCTCTACCTCGGTGCGCATTGGCTTTCCGACGTGCTCGGGGGACTGGCATTCGGGTCCGCGTGGCTGGCGCTACTCAGCCTGTTCTACCTGCGGCGGCAGGCCGAGCGCATTGGGTCAGGAGGGCTGCTCGCCCTCGGATGTGCGGCACTTATCCTTGCCGGCGGCTTCAATATCTATCGCAGCCATGCGACGGACAGCGGTCGTTATGTCGTCAAGGTGGGGACGCCGACCATGGCCGCCACCGATTGGTGGGCGTCGGATTGGCAGCAACTGCCGGCGCGGCGTATCGATCTCACTGGCGAGACGAATGAGCCGCTGACGTTCCAGTGGGCCGGTGGCTTGCAGGACCTGCAAGATGTCCTGCAATGGAACGAGTGGCGCGCCTCGGCGGCCTGGACACCGTGGAATGCCCTGAATTGGCTTACCGCCCAGGCCGACCCTGCCGATCTTCCGGTCATTCCGCTTTTTGCCAGTGGTCGCCTTCCCAGTCTGACTCTCGTTCGACCGTATAGCGATGGTGCACCTGCCGGTTCGCGCCTCGTGCTTCGATTGTGGGTCGTCGATTTCGAGCTCACAAACGGGCGAACTGCACCGCTGTGGATTGGCTCGGTTGTCGAGGAGCGTTTCTATCATCCCCTATCCCTCGTCACGTTGACGTCGACACAGCCTGATGCGAATGCACCTCGGAGCACGCTAGCAGCCGTTCTTGACGGTGGGCGGCTCCTTTCTCGGACCGAAGGAACGACAGATGCGGATTGGGATGGGCAGGTCCTGTTAGCTCGCCACGTAGAGAAACAGAAATGAATGACCGTTTAGGGTCGATTACTGCCAGCCGTAAAGCGCAGAAAACGACCCAGGCTGTGTGAAAACACACTTGATACGTTCAACGCTGAGATTTTTTGGATTGCCTGCGAAGTCGGTAGCAGGAAGTAAAGATTGGTCCGTGCGGCCAACATCGGCGCTCATATGGCTGTTGGGGCCGCGTCAGCGGTCCCAACAGCCACTTACCGACGATCCAGCGGCATGATCACGCCCTGATCGCTTTAAGCAATCCCAAGATGCCAAAGATGCTCATCATTCGTTTGAGGTTGTAGGCGAGCACATGAAGGCTCATTTCGGTACTTAGCCGAGCGATCGCATCCCAATGTGGCCGCTATTGCGCTGGCCAACAAAACTGCACGCATGGCTTGGGCGATGCTGCGTCACGGCACTGATTACCAACCGAATCAGGCAGCGGCCTGATCTATTTACCCGACGTGTTCTACGAGAGAAACAACTCTTCACCACGATTGCGAAGCAACCTGAACGATGGCAAACCGGTCGAACCGGCGTCGGCAAAACCCTCGAATGTCCAAGTGCGAAAAGCACGAAAAAGCGATCGGGAGCCGGCGCGCGAATAGCCCATCATGGCCCTGCATCGAAACGATGCCGTATTTAGAGGCCGAATATACGTGTGCAGTTGGCACGGGAGCCAAGGCAAAGGGGCTTGCAATGAGGAGGAGTCCATATACGGACATCGGGTGTCTACAGATTTAGGGGCGAATCAGTCGGCCATAATCTCGCCACGCGGGTAAGGGCCCGTGATTATCGATGGGAAGACGGGCAAGGAGCAATCAACAGCTGGCGCAAAACCCAGCGGGTACTCCGTACCAGTCTCCGGATGCTTTTTTCGAGGACAAACAAAACCCCTACCTGTATGCGCAGATAGGGGTTTCGGAATTTAATCTTGACGATGACCTACTCTCACATGGGGAAACCCCACACTACCATCGGCGATGCATCGTTTCACTACTGAGTTCGGGATGGGATCAGGTGGTTCCAATGCTCTATGGTCGTCAAGAAATTCGGTAGCCAGGTCGTTTACCTTGCGGTTCACGCTCCAGCGAATGGGTATGTGATAGATCTCGGTGTTTTGTGAGTCTTTCGAACTTTCGGTTTGTTTCGTCTTCACACACCGCAATCTGGTGCTCTTTCGCTTTTCAGCTCGAAGCAAACAAATTGCTTGGGTGTTATATGGTCAAGCCTCACGGGCAATTAGTATTGGTTAGCTCAACGCCTCACAGCGCTTACACACCCAACCTATCAACGTCGTAGTCTTCGACGGCCCTTCAGGGGACTCAAGGTCCCAGTGAGATCTCATCTTGAGGCTAGTTTCCCGCTTAGATGCTTTCAGCGGTTATCTATTCCGAACATAGCTACCCGGCAATGCCACTGGCGTGACAACCGGAACACCAGAGGTTCGTCCACTCCGGTCCTCTCGTACTAGGAGCAGCCCCTCTCAAATCTCAAACGGTTATCCCCGGAGTACCTTTTATCCGTTGAGCGATGGCCCTTCCATACAGAACCACCGGATCACTAAGACCTACTTTCGTACCTGCTCGACGTGTCTGTCTCGCAGTCAAGCGCGCTTTTGCCTTTATACTCTACGACCGATTTCCGACCGGTCTGAGCGCACCTTCGTACTCCTCCGTTACTCTTTAGGAGGAGACCGCCCCAGTCAAACTACCCACCATACACTGTCCTCGATCCGGATAACGGACCTGAGTTAGAACCTCAAAGTTGCCAGGGTGGTATTTCAAGGTTGGCTCCACGCGAACTGGCGTCCACGCTTCAAAGCCTCCCACCTATCCTACACAAGCAAATTCAAAGTCCAGTGCAAAGCTATAGTAAAGGTTCACGGGGTCTTTCCGTCTAGCCGCGGATACACTGCATCTTCACAGCGATTTCAATTTCACTGAGTCTCGGGTGGAGACAGCGCCGCCATCGTTACGCCATTCGTGCAGGTCGGAACTTACCCGACAAGGAATTTCGCTACCTTAGGACCGTTATAGTTACGGCCGCCGTTTACCGGGGCTTCGATCAAGAGCTTCGCGTTAGCTAACCCCATCAATTAACCTTCCGGCACCGGGCAGGCGTCACACCCTATACGTCCACTTTCGTGTTTGCAGAGTGCTGTGTTTTTAATAAACAGTCGCAGCGGCCTGGTATCTTCGACCGGCATGGGCTTACGCAGTAAATGCTTCACCCTCACCGGCGCACCTTCTCCCGAAGTTACGGTGCCATTTTGCCTAGTTCCTTCACCCGAGTTCTCTCAAGCGCCTTGGTATTCTCTACCCAACCACCTGTGTCGGTTTGGGGTACGGTTCCTGGTTACCTGAAGCTTAGAAGCTTTTCTTGGAAGCATGGCATCAACCACTTCGTCACCCAAAGGGTAACTCGTCATCAGCTCTCGGCCTTAGAATCCCGGATTTACCTAAGATTCCAGCCTACCACCTTAAACTTGGACAACCAACGCCAAGCTGGCCTAGCCTTCTCCGTCCCTCCATCGCAATAACCAGAAGTACAGGAATATTAACCTGTTTTCCATCGACTACGCTTTTCAGCCTCGCCTTAGGGACCGACTAACCCTGCGTCGATTAACGTTGCGCAGGAAACCTTGGTCTTTCGGCGTGGGTGTTTTTCACACCCATTGTCGTTACTCATGTCAGCATTCGCACTTCTGATACCTCCAGCAAGCTTCTCAACTCACCTTCACAGGCTTACAGAACGCTCCTCTACCGCATCACCTAAGTGATACCCGTAGCTTCGGTGTATGGTTTGAGCCCCGTTACATCTTCCGCGCAGGCCGACTCGACTAGTGAGCTATTACGCTTTCTTTAAAGGGTGGCTGCTTCTAAGCCAACCTCCTAGCTGTCTAAGCCTTCCCACATCGTTTCCCACTTAACCATAACTTTGGGACCTTAGCTGACGGTCTGGGTTGTTTCCCTTTTCACGACGGACGTTAGCACCCGCCGTGTGTCTCCCATGCTCGGCACTTGTAGGTATTCGGAGTTTGCATCGGTTTGGTAAGTCGGGATGACCCCCTAGCCGAAACAGTGCTCTACCCCCTACAGTGATACATGAGGCGCTACCTAAATAGCTTTCGAGGAGAACCAGCTATCTCCGAGCTTGATTAGCCTTTCACTCCGATCCACAGGTCATCCGCTAACTTTTCAACGGTAGTCGGTTCGGTCCTCCAGTTAGTGTTACCCAACCTTCAACCTGCCCATGGATAGATCGCCCGGTTTCGGGTCTATTCCCAGCGACTAGACGCCCTATTAAGACTCGCTTTCGCTACGCCTCCCCTATTCGGTTAAGCTCGCCACTGAAAATAAGTCGCTGACCCATTATACAAAAGGTACGCAGTCACCCAACAAAGTGGGCTCCCACTGCTTGTACGCATACGGTTTCAGGATCTATTTCACTCCCCTCTCCGGGGTTCTTTTCGCCTTTCCCTCACGGTACTAGTTCACTATCGGTCAGTCAGTAGTATTTAGCCTTGGAGGATGGTCCCCCCATATTCAGACAAAGTTTCTCGTGCTCCGTCCTACTCGATTTCATGACTAAGAGATTTTCGCGTACAGGGCTATCACCCACTATGGCCGYACTTTCCAGARCGTTCCGCTAATCTCAAAGCCACTTAAGGGCTAGTCCCCGTTCGCTCGCCACTACTAAGGGAATCTCGGTTGATTTCTTTTCCTCAGGGTACTTAGATGTTTCAGTTCCCCTGGTTCGCCTCTTAAGCCTATGTATTCAGCTTAAGATAACCATCTTATGATGGCTGGGTTCCCCCATTCAGACATCTCCGGATCAAAGTCTGTTTGCCGACTCCCCGAAGCTTTTCGCAGGCTACCACGTCTTTCATCGCCTCTGACTGCCAAGGCATCCACCGTATGCGCTTCTTCACTTGACCATNCCCCCATTCAGACATCTCCGGATCAAAGTCTGTTTGCCGACTCCCCGAAGCTTTTCGCAGGCTACCACGTCTTTCATCGCCTCTGACTGCCAAGGCATCCACCGTATGCGCTTCTTCACTTGACCATATAACCCCAAGCAATCTGGTTATACTGTGAAGACGACATTCGCCGAAAATTCGATTCTTGCTCATAACGAGCAACTCACAAATTTTACCTTAGCCTGATCCGTTACCAGTGAAAGTAACGTCCAGTCTATCTTTCTATCACATACCCAAATTTTTAAAGAACGATCTAATCAAAGACTAGAAATCAATATTCACAGCGGAATATTCATTTCTAAACTCTAACAGCAGAAGCAGTTAATGGTGGAGCCAAACGGGATCGAACCGTTGACCTCCTGCGTGCAAGGCAGGCGCTCTCCCAGCTGAGCTATGGCCCCATACAAAATTGGTGGGTCTGGGCAGATTCGAACTGCCGACCTCACCCTTATCAGGGGTGCGCTCTAACCAACTGAGCTACAGACCCAATTTCGAGCGCGTAACTGTTAGCGTTGAGCTATCAGCTTGGAGCTTAAAGCTGCTTCTATCGTCTTCTTCAATGAATCAAGCAATTCGTGTGGGAGCTTATGGAGCAGCTGATGTCGTCGATTAAGGAGGTGATCCAGCCGCAG
>NZ_RCZA01000006.1 GCF_006438925.1 Pseudomonas mandelii
AGCAGCCTCTGTTGCTGTCAAGCGGTTATTTTTCGAAGCTTTCAAAGTTTCCTTTGCAACTTCAACCACTTGCGCTTCCGATCTCTCGTTAGCGGGAGGCGAATTCTACAGCGTTAGTCGCTGCTGTCAACACCTCTTTTACACCGCTTTCGACCGAGAAGATCGAATCGTTAAAAGAGCCAAACAACCTCGCTCTTTCAACTCCTTCTGGGCTTCGATGACCTGAAGCAACTCGCTGCCGAAAACTGCGTAACTCATTGTTTACCAAGGAGTTTTCCGTTTCGACTGCGCCGGAAGTGGGGCGAATTATAGACTTCCAGAATCTGCCGTCAACACTTAATTGCGCTTTTCTATCAAACACTTGCAAAACGCCGGAAAACACCCCGTTTCTTCTATATAGAAGAGCAAAACGAATCCTTCTATATAGAGGGATTGGAAATCACGAAGTCTTTGGATAGCTTTGCGCAGCCCCAAAACGAGAAACAGGACCAAGGACCAAGCACCAAGCACCAAGCACCAAGTGCCTGATCCCCTTAGGACGGCCCAATCAGCTGCCGTACACTTTCGCCGCGGGCACCGCCCGGGCCATCAATTGCTCTACCGCCCGCCCCACCTCGCCCACAGCCCAACGCCCTTGCCTGTCCAGTTCCGGACCTCTACGCCAGCCGTCAGCAATCGACAACTTGCCGCCCTCGACTTCGAACATCTGCCCGTTGACCGCACTGGACGCTTGCGAGCCGAGCCAGACCACCAGCGGCGCAACGTTTTCCGGAGCGAAGTAGTCGAAGCCCTCTTCGGGTATTTTCATGGTATCGGCGAACACCTGCTCGGTCATTCCAGTGCGCGCGGCCGGGGCCAGGGCGTTGACGGTTATGCCATAGCGACCCAGTTCAGCCGCCTGCACCAGCGTCAACGCAGCGATACCGGCCTTGGCAGCGGCATAGTTGGACTGACCGATGGAGCCCTGCAAACCGGCCCCGGAACTGGTGTTGATGATCCGCGCGCTCAACTGCGCACCACCCTTGGCCTGCTCGCGCCAGTAACGCGCGGCGTGGCTGGCGATACAGAAGTGGCCTTTGAGGTGCACGGCCACCACTGCATCCCAGTCGGCTTCGGTGAGGCTGGCGAACATGCGGTCGCGACAGATGCCGGCGTTGTTGACCACCACGTCCAGGCCACCGAAGGTTTCGATGGCCTGGCGCACGATCAACGCCGCATCGTCGTAGCGGGTGATGTCGTTGCTGTTGGCCACGGCGCTTCCACCCTGCCCGAGAATTTCGCCGACCACGGCCAGCGCCGCTTCACGATTGATATCGTTGACCACCACTTTAGCGCCCTCGGCGGCGAAGGCCAGCGCGTAGGCGCGGCCCAGACCACCGCCGGCACCGGTGATGATCACCACGCGGTTCTCACAGATTTTCATGTTCCTGCTCCCTTCAAATACATCGCTTACAAGCGTTCGATAATCGTCACGTTGGCCTGGCCGCCGCCTTCGCACATGGTCTGCAAGCCGAAGCGTCCCCCGCAGCGCTCCAGTTCATGCAACAGCGTGCACATCAACCGGGTGCCAGTGGCGCCCAGCGGATGGCCGAGGGCAATCGCCCCGCCGTTGACGTTGGTCTGTTCATGGGGATAACCCGTCTCCTTGAGCCAGGCCATGGCCACCGAGGCGAAGGCTTCGTTGATCTCCACCAGGTCGATGTCTTCCAGCTTCATCCCTGCTCGCTTGAGTGCATAAGCGGTGGCCGGGATTGGAGCGGTGAGCATCCAGATCGGGTCTTCGGCGCGCACGCTGAGGTGGTGGATACGCGCGCGCGGTGTCAGTCCGTAGCGTTTGAGTGCAGTTTCAGAAACGATCAGCATCGCGCTGGCCGCGTCGCAGGTCTGGCTGGACACTGCCGCGGTCACCCGGTCGCAGCCAAACAGAACGTCCAGTTCGGCCATTTTCGCCAGGCTGGTGTGGCGCGGCGTTTCGTCGTGCACGACTCCGGCCAGAGGCACGATTTCCCGGTTGAAACGCCCTTGCTCGATGGCCCGCAATGCCCGCTGATGGGACTCCAGTGAATAGGCTTCCAGTTGTTCGCGGGACAGCCCCCACTTCTCGGCAATCATCTGCGCCGAACGGAATTGAGTCGGCGGTTGTGCGCCATAACGCCGGACCCAACCTTCGGAGCCGCTGAACGGGTCACTGAAGCCCAGTGGTTCGGCAGCGATCATCGCCGAGGAAATTGGAATTTGGGTCATGGTTTGCACGCCGCCAGCGACGACCACATCCTGGGTGCCACTCATCACCGCTTGGGCGGCAAAGTGCACCGCTTGCTGGGACGAACCGCACTGGCGATCGATGGTGGTGCCGGGTACCGCCTGCGACAGGCCGGCAGCCAGCCAACAGGTGCGGGCAATGTCTCCGGCCAGCGGACCGATGGTGTCGACACAGCCGAAGATCACGTCGTCGTAATCGTCATCGGGGATGTCATTGCGCTCGACCAGCGCACGCAAGACGTGGGCGCCCAGGTCGGCTGCATGTATCTGGCTCAAACCACCCTTGCGCCGCCCGATGGGTGTACGCAGGGCGTCGACAATATAGGCTTCAGGCATGGTGTACCTCGCAGTCAGTGTAGGAGCACGGCTTGCCGTAGAACAAAGCCGTGCGGATCCGCCCTTTATGATGGCCGCGATCACCCCAGACTTTGTCCAGTGCCCAGGCACGTTTCATGAACAAATGCAGGTCGACTTCCCAGGTGTAACCCATGGCGCCATGGGCCTGAATGGTGTTTTTCGCGGCGAGCATGGCGGCTTCCGAAGTTGCCAACTTGGCATGGGACACCAGCACGTCTTGCCCCGGTTGCTGCTCGGCCAGTGCATAGGCGGCGCGATACAGCGGCCCTTTGGCGAACTCGATCTGCACCGCGACGTTGGCCATCAAATGCTTGACCGCCTGAAACGAACCTACCGGTTTGCCGAACTGTTTGCGTTCAAAGGTGTAATCCACCGCGAGGTCGACCATGCGTTTGGCCAGCCCCAGCATTTGCGCGGCACAGCCCAGCGCGCCACGATTAAACGCGGCGGCCCACAAGCGCCGGCCCTGTTCGCCAGCGGCCACGCAGGTGGCGGACGTTGGCGTCCAGTCGACCTGAAACAGCTGGCGACTGGGATCGACCGACACATTGCGGGTCAAGCGCACTGCGTCAGGTTCGACCGCATGCACCTCATCGCCATGAGCCAATAACAGCAAATCGGCGACATGAGCATCGCTGACCAGCGGGTTACCTGGCTCGGCAATCGCCAACCGTGCGCGGCCTTGCGCGACGCGCGCCAGCCAGTGCTGTTTGAGTACCGCGTGGCTTTCATCAAGGGCGGCGAGCAACGGCACGCCGATCAGCATCGTGTCCACCAGCGGCTCGGGCAGGCCGGCATAACCACATTCCTGAGCGAGCAGAATGAAGTCCAGCTCATTCATGCCCATCCCGTCTTGCTCTTCGGGAACGGTCAGCGCAGTCAGGCCCAGCTCCACCAATTGGGCCCAGAGCTGATCGCTGCGCCCGCTGTCGCTGAGCCACATTTCGCGAATGCGCTCCGGGGTGACCTCGTTGATCAGAAAACTCCTGACGTTGTCCTGGAACAACAACTGGTCGCGGCTGAAACTAAAATCCATGGTCTATTCCTCAGGCACGCGGCATGCCGAGCATGCGTTCGGCAATGATGTTGCGCTGGATCTCGTTGGTGCCGGCATAGATCGGTCCGGCCTGGGCAAACAGAAAACCTTCCAGCCAATGGCCGACGTCGCCCGCAGCAGGTGCTTCGGGCAGCAGCTCGCCACGCGAGCCGAGAATGCTCATGGCGGTGTCGTGCATGCGCTGATCGAGTTCCGACCAGAAGATTTTGTTGGTCGAAGACTCCGGTCCGATCTTGCCGCCCTGCACCAGTTTCGAGGCGGTCATGTAGGTGCTCAGGGTGTAAGCCTCGGCGTCCAGCCAGGCGCGCATCACCGACTCGCCAATGGCCGGATCACGATCAGCCTGCTCGCGGTTGGCCAGGTACAGCTGCACCAGTCGCCGAGCGGTTTCCTGAAAACGTGCGGGTGAACGCAGCAGCAAACCGCGCTCGAATCCGGCGGTGGACATCGCCACATGCCAACCCATCCCCTCGCCGCCCAGCGCGTTTTCCACTGGAACCTTGACGTCGTCGAAGAAAATCTCGGCGAACCCGGGCAAGCCATTGAGCTGAGGAATCGGCCGTACCGTGATTCCCGGACTGTCGAGCGGCAGCAGAATAAACGTCAGGCCCTGATGGCGCTGCGAATGAGGGTCGGTGCGGAAAATGCCGAATACCCAGTCAGCCCACACGGCGCGAGTCGACCAGGTTTTCTGGCCGTTGATCACGTAATGGTCGCCGACCCGTTCGGCGCGCGAGCGGATCGCCGCCATGTCGGAGCCGGCGCCTGGCTCGGACCAGGCCTGGGCCCAGATATCTTCACCGGTGGCCATTCGTGGCAAAAAGCGCGCTTTCTGTTCGTCGCTGCCATATTCCATCAGCGTCGGGCCGAGCAGGAAGATGCCGTTCTGGTTAACCCGTGCAGGCGCGCCAGAGCGGTAGTACTCCTCCTCGAAGATCAACCACTCGATCAAGTCGCAACCGCGCCCACCGAGATCGGTCGGCCAGGTGACCATGCCCCAACGACCGTCGTTAAGCCGGTTTTCCCAGGCACGGTGCTCAGCAAAGCCTTGCTCGGTGTCGAATGATTGCAGCGGTTCACGGGGTACATTGGCCGCCAGCCAGGTCCGCGCCTCGGCGCGAAAGGCCTGCTGGGCCGGGGTGTATGTCAGGTCCATGAGAGTGCCTTCAGCCGTTGAAGTGGGCATCGCGCTTCTCGACGAACGAGTCGCGTGCTTCCTGTGAGTCCAGTGAGCGATAGGCCTCGAGCGTGAAGCCCTGCTCCCAGCGATATTTGTCTTCCAGATTGCCGTCTTCGATACCGCTCAGCGCTTCCTTGGCGAGGCTGATCATGGCCGGACTCTTGGCGGCGATGGTGCGGGCGATCTGCAACGCGGCCTCACGCAAGTCCTCGCGCTTGACCACACGCTCGACCGCACCCAGGCGCCAGGCCTCGGCGGCGTCGATCATCTCGCCGGTGAAGTACATGTGACGGACCTTCTGCACCGGGAACAACCGCTGCAAATGCGCACCGCCACCCATGGCACCGCGATCGACCTCAGGTACGCCGAAACTGGCGCACTCGGAGGCCACCAGAATGTCGGCCGCACCGCAGATGCCGATGCCGCCGCCGAGGACGAAGCCGTGTACGGCAACGATCACCGGTTTCGGGTTGCGGTGGATCGCCTTGAAGCTGTCGTAGTTGCCTTTGTTCACTGCCACGATCAGGTTGCCGTCGGCGGCCAGTTCCTTGATGTCGACCCCGGCGCAGAAGCCGCGCCCTTGGGCGCGAATCACGATCACCCGCACGCTGGCGTCGCGACCGAGGCCTTCGATCTCGCTGGCGATATCGGCCCAGCCCTGGCAATTGAAGGCGTTGACCGGTGGCTGGTTGAACACCAGTTCGGCAATGCCGTTATCGATACTGACGCTAAATGGTTTCATGCCTTTCCCCTTCACGACACACGGCGGCACAGCGCGTCCAGACGCAATTCGGCGTCACGGACGATCTGCTCAATCAATTGGGCGCAGCTGGGCAAGCTGTCGATAGACGCGGCGATCTGGCCGGCGGGCAGTACACCTTCGGCGGGTAACCCGTCGACCATCGCTTTCTGAATCACCATCGGCGCGTTGGCGGCCATGATGCTTTGGGCGGCCGTCAGCTCACCGCTGCCGCGCATTTTCAAAACACTGCCGAGCAGTTGCGTCAGGCTCATGCCACTGTGGCGGCGGTAAGCCAGGCCACTGCGGACCGCCAACAACAAGCGTTTGAGACCACCACTCGCTTCAAGCTGGTTGAGCAATTCGTTGCGAATCATCCGTTGCGGCATACCGTCGATGGCGCGACTGATGATGATCGCCGCCGGGTCCTTGACCGCGAGGTAACGCGACAGGGTCGCCTGCGGCACCGGACTGTCGGCGCACATCAGAAAGCGCGTGCCCATGGCGATGCCTTCGGCGCCATAGGCCAGGGCCGAGACCAGGCCTTTACCGTCCTTGAAACCACCGGCGGCTACCACTGGCACCGAGACTGCGTTGACGACTTGATCGAGCAGCAACGAAGTGGGCACCGAGCCGGTATGCCCGCCGCCCTCGCCGCCCTGTACGGTGACCGCATCGGCGCCCATTTCCACGGCTTTCTGCGCGTGCTTGAGTGCTCCAACGGTGGGGATGCACACCACACCGGCGTCCTTCAGACGGCTAATCATTTGCTTGCCGGGCGAGCGGCTGTAGCTGACTGCCCTGACGTTGTGGCGCAGCACCAGCTCGACGATCTCTGCGGCGTTGGCCTGGTACATATGGAAATTGACCCCGAAAGGCTGACCGGTCAGACGCCGGGTTTCGAGGATCGCTGCCTCCATCCGCTGAGGCTCGATGGTCGCCCCGGCGAGAAAGCCGAAGCCACCGGCATTGCCCGTGGCCGCCACCAGTTTCGGATCGGCAACCCAGCCCATCGCGGTCTGGATGATCGGATAGCGACAGCCCAGTAATTCGGTCAGACGGGTATTCAAAGAGATCGCCATGCTCACGCTCCGCCCGAAGTGCGTTGCGAACTGGCCATGGCCTTGGCGTCATATCCGCCGAGTCGGTCACCTGACACCAGTTCATTGTGCGCATGGGCGAAGTGGTGCAGGCCGAAGACCATGTCCATGGTCGCGCGCTTGCCCATCAAGTCTTCGGCGTTGTTGACTGCCTGCTTGCTCAATTGCAGACCGAGGCGCGGCATCTGCGCGATGCGTCCGGCGATGTCGAGGGTTTGCTGTTCCAGTTCATCGCGGGCCACTACCCGGTTGAGCATGCCCATTTGATAGGCGCGCGCCGCCGGCATGCGCTCGCCGAGGAACAAAAACTCCTTGGCGATTCGCGAGTTCAACTCATGCACATGGGCGAAGTACTCGACGCCGGGAATGCCCATTCGCACCACCGGATCCGCGAAGTAAGAATCCTCACTGGCGACGATCAGGTCGCAGACCCAAGCCAGCATCAGCCCGCCCGCGATGCACGCCCCCTGAACCATGGCGATGGTTGGCTTGGGCATTTCGCGCCAGCGGCGGCACATGCCCAGATAGACTTCCTGCTCCCGGGCGTAGAGAAACTCGCCGCCCGGCTTGTTCACGTGGTCGTACCACAGGCTGGCACGGTCGAAGGACTGATCGATGTCGCGGCCCGGCGTGCCGATGTCATGCCCCGCGGAGAAATGCTTGCCGGCACCACGCAGTACGATGACTTTCACCTCATCGTCAGCGCAGGCCCGGCGGAACGCCGCGTCCAGCGCGTAGGTCATCTGCGAGTTCTGCGCGTTGTGGTACTCGGGGCGATTCATGGTGACCAGGGCCACCGCTCCACGCACCTCGTAAAGCACCACGTCGGCCTCGTTCTTGTCGTTATGTTCAGCCATCACTTTTCTCCGAAACGGGGGCGCTCAGCGTTGGCCTGGCGGGTTGTCTTTGAGCTGGCTGGCACGCAGGTTGTGCGGGTCCAGGCGCTGGATCAGCTGCAATTGCTCGACGGTCGGGGCAGCCGTGGTCGGGCAGTCGTGCGGTACATGCAGGGCAAATCCGGTGTTGTCCTGAACCTCGGCCACCGTCACGCCGGGGTGCAGCGAGCGAATGCGCATTTGCCGCTGTGGTCCCTGGAAATCCAGGACGCAGAGGTCAGTGATGATCAGGCGGATATCGATGTCGTCCAGCGACCAGCCGCGCGCCAGACGCGCCGGGTTGTAGCCGACCGAGGCGACCATATCGACCTCGCCTTCGACGAACACCCGACGGTTGTGGCCGGGCACGCAAAATGAGTTGGCGTGGCTGATGGAGTTGCCGGGAAAACCGCGCACGCCGAGCATTTGCGCCTTGGGCTTGGCGTAGTCACCGATGCACGAAATGTTGGCCTGGCCGAAGCGGTCGATCTGAGTCGGGCCGACCAGCGCATGGCGCTTGCCGCCCCACACGTTGTCGAAAATCCGCGAAAAACCCATCCAGCTGTCGCGCTTGGGCTGGTAGCCGTTGCGCGCGCCGAGCGGCACCGGCTCGGCGACCATGTAGGCTTCGGAATCGGTCATCAGCAGCTGCGGATTGCTGCCGAGCATGCTCAATGAGGCGGCCAGGCGCGGGATCACGCCGATGCCGCTGGCCAGAACCTCGCCATCGTCGCGCCAGGCTTCGGAGGCGGCGCAGATCATCAGTTCGGCGAGGCTGTAAGTGGTAGTGCTCATCGCAAGGCTCCCTTAAAAAATCGGCAACGGCAGTTGGCGGATTGCAGCCAGGCCGCCGACCTTGTCCAGATACTGTTCGTGGGTGCAGTCGACGTAGTTGCGGACATAGTCCTGCCAGCCATCGACGGCTTGGGCCGAAGCGTTGTAAGCCTTGAAGTGCGCCACGTCGAAACCGTACAGCGGCGCGCAGGAAGACGGATGCGCACCGCCCGGCACGTGGGCCACGGCGGTGGTCAGGTTGCGTTCCCAGAACACTTGATGCGCGTGCCCGGCATCGGCGTGGAAATACTCGCTGTCCACCAGTTCGTCGCAGGTCACGTAGCTGCGGGTCGCGGCACGTACGAACAGGTCGTCCATGTAGTGATCGGGGCCGCTGATCTGGCAGACACCACGCGTATCGGCACGGTCGACGTGAATCAGCGCCGCATCGAGTTTGAGCGCTGGCATCGCGACCCAGTCCTTACCATCGGCATAGGGCGAGGCAATCAACTTGATCTGCCGGTTGTGCCGCAGCACATCGGTGCCCAGGCCTACTGCCGTCGGAATAAATGGCACATTCATCGCTGCGGCCCGCAGACCGAGCAGGAGCATGCCTTCGTCGATTTCCATCACCTCCAGCGCCGCCTCCTGGCGTGCCTTGCGGAAGTACGGTTCCAGTGGAATGAAATCCAGGGAAACAAAGGCGAACACCAGCTTCTTGATCTTGCCGGCCGCGCAGAGCATGCCAACATCCGCACCACCGTAGGCGACCACGGTGAGGTCCTTGAGGTCCGAGCGCAAAATCTCCCGCACCAACGCCATGGGTTTGCGCCGCGGCCCCCAGCCACCGATACCGATGGTCATGCCGTCACGCAGTTGGCCGACCATCTCGGCCGTGGTCATTCGCTTGTCCATCGTCATCGTCCTCATTGGCGACCGACACTGAAGTCGTGGCCCCAGTGGCTGACCACGGTGCTTTCAAAAGGCGTGTGGCGATCCCAATCCACCACCAGGCCATCGCAGCCGTACTCCAGATCAAACCCGGATGGCGTCTTGATGTAGAACGAGATCATCTGATCGTTGGTGTGCTGACCGAGGGTGGCCGACAGCTTCACGCCGTTGGCGTGCACCCGGTCCAGCGCTCGACCGACTTCGTCCAGCGCGTTGACCTCGACCATCATGTGCACGCAGCCGTGGGGCATCGGGCACTCGAAGATCGCCAGCGAGTGATGCCGACCGTTATTGCAGTGCAGGAAGTGGATGCGCTTTTGCGGCTCGGCCGGGTCCGGGGTGAAGCGGACTTTCATCAGGTCGGACAGACCGAAACCGAGCACTTGCTCGTAGAAATCCCGGCAACGTTCGAAGCTCGGTGCCGGCAGTACCACGTGGCCCATGCCCAATTCGTTGGTGACAAAACCCTTGACCCCGACCGGCGAGACGAAGCGTGCGAAGTCCTGCAACGGGCCCCAGAACAATTCGTGGCGGTTGCCATCCGGGTCGCTGAAGTGCACCAGTTCCTGGACCTTGCGAACCTCGGCCTGGGCCACGGTGCCGCGGGTGACTTGCACATCGGCTTGTTCCAGAACGCTGACAGCGTATTCAAGCGCCGCTTTGCCAGGTACTTCCCAGCCGCACGCACCGAAGCCGTTCTCAGTACTTTTCTCCACCAGAATGCGGTAATGGCGCTCGTCCATTTTCAGGTACAGCCGCTCATCGTCATCGCTGCCGGCCACCATCATGCCCAGCACCTGGTTTGCGTACTGACGCCATTGCGCCAGGTCGCTGGATAACAGGGTGACGTAACCCAGACCACGGATATCCATGGATGCACTCCTCGTTTTTCAGGCCGAGCCGCCCATCGGCGGCTGCCGGGGGAGACTTTATGTAGGGCTATTCAAACGGGTTTGCGCGGGGGCAACATCGTCCAATGGGACTAGCGGAAATGACGGGGTGAGCGCATAAAAAAACTGTGGGAGCGAGCTTGCTCCGGGCGGCGTTCCGACGATGGGGCCACACCAGTCAACATTGATGTTGAATGTAAGACCGCTATCGTCGGAACGCCGCCCGGAGCAAGCTCGCTCCCACAGGGGTGATGTGGTGTTCACGCCTTGCGTGTCGGGTTTTAAGCCTTGCGGAAATGCGGGATCACTTTCTCGCCAATGTTGCGCAGGGTCTCCAGTTGCGCCCATTGCGGCACGGTGCCCATCTGGCAGATGAACAGGATTTCGTCGGCGCCGGCATCGATCAGGCGCTGCACGTAACCGATGCAATCCTCGACGGTGCCGTAGGCGTGGTTGGGGTTCATCATCGCCATGGTCGGGTCGGAGAAATCAACGCTGACTTCTTCCGAGGCGAAGCGCGACTTGATCACGCTCTGGCCGTTGCCATCGACGAAGGTGTCGTCCTTCCACTTCTCCGGGTCCGGGCGCTCGCCACCTCCGTACCAGTAGCCCAACGATTCCATGAAGTAGCGCTGGCCACGGATGCCGATGCGGCGCGCCTCTTCGTTGTTTTCCAACACGATGGCCGGGCACAGGGCTGCGATGTGCCGGTTGGGACGGAAACCCACTTGTTTCTTCTCATCGCGGTTGTCCCAGGCTTCATGGTAGACCTCGACTTTCTTGGCGATTTCTTCCGGGCCACCGAAGCCCAGCACCAGTGCACCCATGCCGCGACCGCCGGCGTTTTTCAGCGACTCGGTGTTGGTACAAGCCAGGTACATCGGCGGGTGCGGGTCTTGATAAGGCTTGGGATGTATCGGCCGTTTCGGGATCTGTACGAAGTCGCCGTTGTGTTCGATTTCGTCCTGCACGAACATTTTCGGGATCAGGTACATCATTTCGTCGATCTGCGGCTGCAACGTGGCCAGGTCGTAGCCGAAGGTGCCGGCCTCCTGCTGGGTGCCACCCTTGCCGACGCCAAAATGCACCCGGCCCTTGGACAACAGGTCGAGGGTCGCTATGCGTTCCGCGACTTTCACCGGGTGGTTCATCGCCGGTGGCAGGCAGACTACGCCGTGGCCGATGCCGATGCGTTCGGTTTTGCCGGCGACGAAGGCCAGCATGGTTTCCGGCGCGGACATGTGCGAGTAGTTGCTCAGCGCCGTGTGCTCCACGCACCAGAAGGTATCGAAGCCGAGTTTGTCGGCCAACACGGCCTGCTCGACGGTGTCTTCGAAAATCCGGCGGTCGCCTTCGCGGCTGGAGTCCACCGTCTGGGCTTCGTAAATCAGTGAAAATTTCATGGTTGATCCTTGTGTTTATTGGATGCGCAGTCGGCGCCAGAGACCTGTGCCTTGCCCCCATGCTCGGGCATCGGCGGGGCGCTCGAATCACGCAAACGGACTAGCTGATTCAAAGGAAAAAGTCAGAGAAAAAAGTCGTTGCTGTCCTGGCCCATGCTGACCCCGCCGAGATTCCAGGCGTACTTGGCCGGGTTATTCGCGACGTGCGCGCGGCCGGTGTGAATGTCGCGGAATGCCCGGTTGATCGTGTGGCTGCGGAAGATGGTCGAGGCGCCGCTGTTGAACATCAGGTCGGCAACCGCTTTGGCGCACTTGTCGGCCACCAGCGCCGAGTCGTAACGCATCTTCACCCGCTCGGGCATGCTCAATGGCTCCGCGCCTTGTGCCCGTTGCAACATCAGAGCGAAGTTGCGCAGCAGGACGGTTTTGCACTCGTCAACGCAGACCATGGCGTTGGCCAGCGCGGACTGCGCGGCCGGGTCCTGGACCATTTTGCGACCGTCGTTGACCCCGACCCGCGCGCGATTGTGCTCGACAAACTGATCCACCGCGCCCTGCAGGGCACCAATGGCCGAGGACGACACAGCCCGCACAAAAATCTGCCCGAATGGCAGGCGGAACAGCGGCGCGGTGTTCACTGCGTTACCCGGACTGTCCTGCATGAAACCGTCGAACGCGCGATGAGTGCGGTACTCCGGAACGAAGGCGTTCTCCACCAGGATGTCGTGGGAGCCGGTGGCTTCCAGGCCCATGACATTCCAGTTGTCGAGAATCTGGTAATCGCTGCGCGGTACCAGGAAAGTCCGGTAATCCGGCGCCCCGCCCGCCTCCTCCGGTGGCACCAACGCCCCCAGGAACACCCAGTCGCAATGCTTGCTGCCAGAAGAAAACCCCCAGCGCCCGCTCAGCTTGAAACCATTCTCGACCCGCTCGACCTTGCCCACCGGCATATAGGAAGAAGAGATCAGCACACTGGAGTCGGCGCCCCAGACATCCTGTGCCGCACGGTCATCGAACAGCGCCAGTTGCCAGTTATGGATCGCCACCACCCCCAGCACCCAGGCCGAGGACATGCAGCCTTCGGCGAGGGTCATCTGCACCTCGAAGAAATCCTTGGGTTCGAGTTCATAGCCTTCCCAGCGCGATGGCTGAAGGATGCGAAAGAACCCGGCGTCGTGGAAATCCTTCAGCGTTTCTTCAGGCAGCTGGCCGGCTTGCGCGGCGTTCAGGGCGCGTTCACGCAAGATCGGCACCAGCTCGCGGGCACGTTGGCTCAGACGCTGGCGAATCAGGTCTTGGTTGAGCATTTTTATTGTTCTCCTCTGTTCACCCCATCCGCCGGGGCGCGCGTGCAGCGGGGCGGATGCAGCACCGGTGGTGCTCGCCTCCACAGCGGCATTCAAGCAATGCGTGCGGCGGTGGGCATCCCTCAAACGGACCATGTGCCTAAGAGAAGGGTGAAAGATTGCGGTCTCCGGTGACTCCTGCTGGCGTTGAGTCAAGCTTGGGAGATTGGTTGGTAGATAGGCCGCCATCGCGAGCAGGCTCGCTCCCACAGGGGAATGGTGTACACCTGCGAGTAATCAGTCGGCTGACAGACCGCCATCGCGAGCAAGCTCGCTCCCACAGGGGAATGGTGTACACCTGCGAGTAATCAGTCGGCTGACAGACCGCCATCGCGAGCAGGCTCGCTCCCACAGGGGAATGGTGTACACCTGCGAGTAATCAGTCGGCTGACAGACCGCCATCGCGAGCAAGCTCGCTCCCACAGGGGAATGGTGGGCATCTGCAAGAGATTGGTCGGCTGTCAGGCCGCCTTCGCGAGCAAGCCCGCTCCCACAGGGGGGCGGTGTTCGCCTTTCGCCCTTCACCACTCAACAGGCCGAGCGTTAGCTCGCCTGCAGCGTGTGATCTTGATCCACCCGCCCCTTCGGGAGGCTGAGTGGAGGTGTTCATCCGGGGAGTGGCGCGCAGCGCCGTTCGACGCAGTCGAACACGCTGCATGTAGGTCGTCGCGAAGCAGACCGGAGGGCAGTGTCCCCGGATGGATACCGGAACGAAGGAACGCCGAGCCTAAGCGAGGGGCCGGACGCTTGGGGCGAGCGTTTTTTTGCTTACTTTTTTTAGGCGTTTGTAAAAAAAGTGAGTCGCCGTAAGGGCGAAACCGCCAGCCGCCATCACCGAAGAAATGGATATGTACTCAACCAACAAGAACCTGGTCGGCCCAAAGGCCGCCAAGGCCTAGTCCCCTCGGACGATGTTACGGCGGGGCGTCGGAGCAAGAATCCATCGCACTCCATGCACAACGAAAGGGCTAGTGCGATGAACGACATCAATTTGAAAGCCGACATGCTCCAGGCCATGCGCCGCCTGGCCAAGTCAGTCACCATAATCAGCACCAGTAACGGCTCCGAGCGCTTCGCCATGGCCGCCACGGCCGTCGACTCCCTCAGTACCGAACCACCCTCGCTACTCATCTGCATCAACAAAACCGCCTCCCCTCATGCCGCACTGGCGACCGGCGCAGACTTCTGCGTCAACATCCTCGGCGTCGAACAACAAGACCTCGCCCACCTGTGCAGCGGCGCGATCAAAGGCGAAGCACGATTCGACCGTGGCAACTGGCTGACCAGTGCCGGCGGCATTCCCTATCTGGGAGACGCCCAATCGGCAATCCTCTGCCGGCAAGACGGCCATTTCAGCTACGGCACCCACACCGTATTCATCGGGCGCATCCTGCAAATCCACACCAGTGAAGCGATCACCCCGCTGGTCTACCTCGACGGCACCTACACCACCACCGCGAAACCCGTACCCTCCTTCGCTGTCGCCGGCTGAGGCCCGAAAAATGGACAGCCTGAACGGGTTGACGGCGTTGCGAGTGAGCAGCGCCGACCAGCTGAACTGGGATGATCGCTGCGACTTGCTGGTGGTCGGTTTTGGCGGCGCCGGCGCCTGTGCCGCCATCGAAGCGGCCAGTCGCGGATTGGCGGTGCTAGCGCTGGACCGCTTTGAAGGTGGCGGTGCCACCGCGCTTAGTGGCGGAGTAGTGTATGCCGGTGGCGGCACGCCGTATCAGCGCCAGGCCGGCTATGAAGACAGCAGCGAAGCGATGTTCAACTACCTGCGCCAGGAAGTCGGCGAGGCTGTCAGCAGCCAGACTTTGCGGGACTTCTGCGAAGGCAGTTGTGAGCAACTGGCGTGGCTTGAGCGTCAGGGTGTCGAGTTCGAATCCAGCGTGCCGCCGCATAAAACTTCGTACCCGAGCGATCAGTACTACCTTTATTACTCCGGCAACGAAGCCGTGCCGGCCTATGCCGCCATTGCCAAACCGGCACCTCGCGGTCACCGCACCAAAGGCCCCGGCATGTCCGGCGCCAGCCTGTTCGCCCCGCTCAAGGCCAGCGCCTTGCGTCACGGTGTGCGCCTGCGCAGCCAGTGCGAAGTGCGGCGGCTGGTGCTCGACACCAGCGATCACGTGTTGGGGGTCGAAGCCTGGCACCTGCCGCCCGGTAGTCGCGCAGCCCGTCAACATGCCCGGCTTTCGCGCTGGGCCAGCGCCATCCACATGTACGTCCCGGCATTGGCCGACCGTTTGCGCGCTCGCTTGCGACGCCTCGAACAAACCAGTGCCGAACGCCAGCTGATTCGCGCCGAACAGGGTGTGTTGCTGAGCAGCGGCGGTTTTATCTTCAATCGCGGGTGGGTCCGCCAGCATGCGCCGCAGTATCTGGCCGGTTTGCCGCTGGGGACCACAGGCTGTAACGGCAGCGGAATCGCCCTCGGCCAGAGTGCCGGTTGCAGCGTGGCGCGGATGGACAAGGTCAGCGCCTGGCGTTTTATCAATCCACCACTGGCCTGGGCCCGAGGGCTGATCGTCAATGCTCGGGGGCAGCGTTACACCAACGAAGAAATCTACGGTGCGACCCTCGGCCACGCGATGGTCGAAGAGCAGGACGGCCGCGCCATTCTGATTCTCAATCGGGCGCTGGTGCGCGAGGCGTTGCGTCAGGTCGGACCGGGCAAGGTCTGGCAATTCCAGCGCCTGCCGGTGCTGCTCAATTTGCTGTTCAACGCCCGGCGCAGCAACAGCATGACGAGGCTGGCCAAGCGTTGCGGATTGCCCGTCGAGGCCCTGCGACAGAGCGTAGAAACCTATAGCCGCGCCGCGCGGGGCGAAGTCGTTGATACGTTCGGCAAGTCGCAAGCCATGCTCGCCGACATTGACCAGGGACCGTGGTACGCCCTCGATCTGTCATTCGCCAGCCGCCTGTTTCCCTGCCCTGTCATCACCCTTGGCGGGCTGAAAGTCTGCGAGCACAGCGGTCAGGTGCTGGACCACGCAGGTCAGCCGATCCGAGGCCTTTACAGCGCCGGCCGCAATGCCGTCGGGGTCGCTTCCAACCTTTATGTCTCCGGCCTGTCGCTGGCCGATTGTATCTATTCAGGTCGCCGGGCCGCTGCCCATCTGGCCGATCAAGTCGCACTTCAAACCACACGCTCAGGAGAACAACAATGCAACGTGTAGAAGGCAAAGTCTGCATCATCACCGGCGCCGCCAGCGGCATCGGTCGCGAAGACGCCCTGCTGCTGGCCCGTGAAGGCGCCAAAGTCGTGCTGACCGATCTCAACGAAGAAGCCGGACGCCAGGTCGCCGCAGAAATCGGCAGCAATGCGCTGTTCATTCGCCACGACATTGCCAGCGAAAGCGACTGGCAACAGGTGATCAAAACCACCCTGGAACACTTCGGGCGCCTCGACGTACTGGTGAACAACGCTGCGATTCTGGCCTTGGGCAGCATCGAAGACACCACGCTGGAACTGTGGCAGAAGGTGCAGAAAATCAATGGAGACGGGTACTTTCTCGGCTGCAAATACGCGGTCCAGGCCATGAAGGAAACCGGCGGCGGCTCGATCATCAATATGTCGTCGGTCGCGGCCCTCGGCGCAATGCCAATGTTCTGTGCCTACTCGGCGTCCAAAGGCGCGGTGGCGGCAATGACTCGCTCGATTGCCTTGCACTGCAAGCAACAGGGCTACCGCATTCGCTGCAACAGCGTGCACCCGGATGGCGTCAACACGCCGATGACCCAGGCCTTGACCGGCGGTCAGCCGATCCCTCAGGAAGCCCTCGACCAAGACCCGATGAACCGCATGTGCGCGCCCCGGGACATTGCCAATGTGGTGCTGTTCCTCGCCACTGACGAGTCACGTTTCGTCAACGGTGCCGAGATCCGCGTCGACAACGCCCAATTGATCAGCGGGCTCTGAGGCCGAGGTGAACATGGGCACGCAACAGCAGAACCTGACACCGGCCGAACCCGCGACGGGAAGCTACTCATTGCAAGTGTGCGCGGTGATCGACGAGACCTTTGATGCGCGCTCGCTGGTGCTGGATATACCGCCAACCTTGCGTGAGCGCTTTCGTTACAAACCGGGCCAGTTCCTGAGTTTTCGCGTGCCTTGCGCCGGCAAGCTGTTGACCCGCTGTTACTCCATGGCCAGCTCGCCGCTGTCGGATGCGCTGCCCAAGGTCACGGTCAAACGGGTCGAGGGCGGCCGGGTGTCGAACTGGATGAACGAGGTGCAGGTCGGTGACTGGCTGGAGGTGTTGCCGCCAGCCGGACATTTCTGTCTGGACGAGCATCAGCCAGGCGCCGACTCCAGGCCGTTGGTGCTGTTCGGTGGCGGATCGGGCATCACTCCGGTGTTTTCCATACTCAAGTCGACGCTGCGCAGCAGCCAGCGGCCGATCAAATTGATCTACGCCAACCGTGATGAAGCCTCGGTGATTTTCAAGGATGAGTTGTGTCAGTTGATCAAGGCGCATCCTGATCAACTGCACGTGGTGCACGTCCTCGACACGGTTCAGGGTTTCCTGACCGAGGCTCAGGTGCGTCATCTGCTGCGCGGTTCGGCTGGCGGAGACTACTTTATCTGCGGACCGGGGCCGTTCATGGACACCGTGGAGCGCACGCTGCTGGAACAGGGCGAAGCCGCCGAACGCATCCACGTCGAGCGCTTCGCCTCGCCTCCGGATCCCGACGAACTACTCGCTGAAGCAACCCTGGCACGGGCCGCGGCCCTCGGATCACTGTGCGAGGCGTTGATTGTCGAGCTCGATGGTCAACCGCACGAGATTGCCTGCCGCCCCGGCGACACCCTTCTGCAAAGCTGCAAAGCGGCAGGCCTGGACGTGCCCTCTTCTTGCGAAGAAGGTTTTTGCGGGGCCTGCATGTGCGTCGTCCAGGAAGGTGAGATTCAGTTGGCACGCAACGATGTGCTCAGTCACAAAGAGTTGGCCGAAGGCTGGACGCTGGCCTGCCAGAGCCGTCCAACCGGCGCCCGGGTACGGTTGAAATTCCCGGATTGAACGTCCGTCAGCCCTAGTCTCAACGGACGATCACCTTGGCCGTGTCTGCGGTTAGACTCGGCCACAGCATTAGCCCACAACAATAAAAGAGGTGCAGTTATGGCTCGTTTGCAGAACAAGGTCGCGGTGGTTACCGGCGGCGCTTCAGGGATCGGTCTGGCCTGTGTGCGCCGCTTCGCCGCTGAAGGCGCGCAAGTGGTGGGGCTGGACATCGGCACCGCACCGGCGGATTTCCCTGGCCTGTTCATGACCCTCGATGTGCGCGACGAAGCGCAGGTCCAGCAGGTCATGCAAGAAGTCATCGGCCACTTCGGGCACATCGACGTGCTGGTCAACGCAGCCGGCGTTGCCGATCAGGGCAGCGTGACCCAGACCACCACCGCCAACTGGCAACGGGTGATGGACATCAACCTGACAGGCAGCATGCTTACTAGCAAATACGCGCTGGAATCGATGGTGTCGCAACGCAGCGGTTCGATCATCAATGTCGGCTCGATCTTCGGCCTGCAAGGCTGCGACGGCAACGTTGCCTATAACGTCTCCAAGGGCGGCATCAACCAGCTGACTCGCTCGATGGCCATTGATTACGGCTACGCCAATATCCGCGTCAACGGCTTGTGCCCCGGCCTGATCGAAACGCCGATGACCAGCATGGTCCGCGAGCAGGAAGCCTTCCACGCCTTCTTCGCCTCGCAGCACATGCTCAATCGCTCCGGGCAACCGGAAGAAGTGGCCAACGTCGCGCTGTTCCTGGCTTCAGACGAAGCGTCCTTTGTCAGCGGCCAGATGATCGCAGTGGACGGTGGTTTCTCCGCCGGTCGCCGCTTCGCCCCGCCCGCCCAGTAATTCTTTATCCGGCCGGGCGCCCTGCCCGGCCCACTCCCTTTTTCGCCACTGTCTTCTAACCGGGGAGGCCCCATGCCGCCTGTCGCAAACGCACTGACCATCGCCCAACTGTTCGCCAACGCTGCCCAGGCCTACGGCGACCGCCCGGCCATCGAAGATGACGGGCGCTCGATCAGCTACCGAGAACTCGACCAACTGCGCCGCCAAGCCGCCCGCGCGCTGCTGGCAATGAACGTTCAAGCCGGGGATCGGGTGGCGATCTGGGCGCCTAATGTGTGGGAATGGATCGTGGCCGCCGGTGCGCTACAAAGTGTCGGCGCTGCACTGGTGCCACTCAACACCCGCATGAAAGGCAGCGAGGCTGGCTACATCCTGCGTGAAAGTGGCGCCTGCATATTGTTCGCCATCGGTGAATTTCTGGGTGCGGACTACCCGAGCATGCTGGCGTCTGAAGCACTGCCGGCGCTACGACAGATCGTCACCTTGCGCAGCGGCGGGTCGGGCACGCTGAACTGGGATGACTTCCTCGACCTGGGCGCAGACGTTTCGCAATTGTCCCTGCGAACCCGCGAACAAAGCTTTGGCCCGCACGCGCTGTCCGACCTGCTGTTCACTTCGGGCACCACCGGCAAGCCCAAAGGCGTGATGACCAACCATGGACAAAATCTGCGGGTGATACGCGACTGGAGCGAGGTGGTGGGCTTGCGTGAGGGCGATCGCTACCTGATCGTCAATCCGTTCTTCCATTCCTTCGGTTACAAGGCCGGTTGGCTGGCGGCGCTGATGCGCGGCTGCACCATCGTGCCGCAGCAGGTGTTCGATGTGCAGGCGGTGCTTGAATGCGTCGAGCGCGAACGGATCACCGTCCTGCCCGGCCCGCCGACGCTCTATCAGTCATTGCTCGCCCATCCGCAACGCAGCGAATTTGACCTGACGTCATTGCGGGTAGCGGTGACCGGTGCCGCGGCGATTCCGGTGGAGATGATCCGGCGCATGCGCGACGAACTGGGGTTTGCCACCATCGTCACCGCCTATGGTCTTACCGAAGTCTGCGGTTTTGCGACAATCTGCCGTCCTGGTGATTCGCCGGAATTGGTGGCCACCACTAGCGGTCGGGCCATGCCTGGCGTGGAAATCCGCTGCGTTGGCAGCACCGGCCGCAGCCAACCGGCCAACGCTCCCGGCGAGGTTCAGGTGCGCGGCTACAACCTGATGCAGGGTTATTTCAATGATCCGCAGGCCAGCCGGGAAGTCCTCGATGCCGACGGCTGGCTGCACACCGGGGACATCGGCGTGCTCGACGAACAGGGTTACCTGCGCATCACCGACCGCCTCAAGGACATGTTCATCACTGGCGGTTTCAACGTGTACCCGGCGGAGATCGAGCACTGTTTGCTGACCTACCCCGGCGTGGCTCAGGTTGCGGTGATCGGCATCCCCGATGAACGTCTGGGTGAAGTGGCGATGGCCTTCCTGCTGCCAGCTCCTGGCATTGAGATCGAGCAGGCCCGATTCCTCGCCTGGTGCCGCGAGCAGATGGCCAACTACAAAGTCCCGCGCCGGGTGCGGGTGCTTGAGAGCATGCCGCTCAACGCGGCGGGGAAAGTGACCAAGAATGTGTTGCGTGAGTGGGCCTTGCAGCCAGTCAATTAAACACAATCCCTGTGGGAGCGAGCTTGCTGAATGTGGGTTAGACCACCCGCGCCGGATGCTGCTGGCGCGGGTGCCGCGAGCAGATGGCCAACTACAAAGTCCCGCGCCGGGTGCGAGTGCTTGAGAGCATGCCGCTCAACGCAGCGGGCAAAGTGACCAAGAATGTGTTGCGTGAGTGGGCTTTGCAGTCAGTCAATTAAACACAATCCCTGTGGGAGCGAGCTTGCTCGCGATGGCGGCCTGACAGTCAACATAGATGTTGAATGTGACGGCCTCATCGCGAGCAAGCTCGCTCCCACAGGGTTTTGGGTTGGGCCTGCTGAATGTGGGTTAGACCACCCGCGCCGGATGCTGCTGGCGCGGGTCGCCGAGCATGGCGCGGTGGGAAGGTGGCTGGCGGCCGCCGGCTTCGCTGATGCCGTAACCGGCGGCTATTTCGGCGGTGATTAATGTCTGCCCGGAGAACGTCATCAACTGCGGGTCATTGAGCAGAGCGTGAATCACCCGGCCGTTGAATTGCGGGGTTTCGGCATTGGCCAGAAAGGCCTTGTATTGCTCGCCATGTTGCTCGCCGGCTATCCGGGTGCGTTCGGTCAGTTGCGGGCCGAGCCATAGCGATAACGCCGCCACGCCTCGCCCCTCGAAATCGATGGCCATGTCGGCCGCCAACTTGTCGCAACCCGCTTTTTGCGCGCCATATGCAGGGCCATGCATGTAACACCCGGCACCGAATGACGAGGTGAAACAGATCAGCCCTCGACCGCTGCGCAGCAACAACGGCGCGGCGTGATAACTGGCGATATAAGCCGAACGCAGACCCACGTCGAGGATCCGCACCAGGTCCAGCGGCTTCTCCCAGAAAGGTCCCGGCTCGATCAACTGGTCATGAATGAACGCGGCATTGTTCACCAGCAAATCCAGTTGACCGCATTCGCTTTCAACCCGGGCGAACAGCGCCTGAACCTGGGTGTCATCTGCATGATCGCAGACCACCGCAATACCACATCCACCGGCAGCGGTAATCGCAACCGCGGTGTCTTCCAGCGAGCCGCGCAACGCATGGCCGTATAAATTCGATCCACCGTGCTCCGGATCGCGTCCGGTGACGAACACCGTCATGCCCGCAGCGCCAAGGGCCAAGGCGATGCCTTGACCGACCCCGCGACTGGCGCCCGTCACGACGGCAACTTGTTTGCGTTGCTGATTCATTCGACGCTCCTGAACAGGCTTTTGGCCGAGCTGGTCTCGATCTGACACTTGATGTGATTGGCCGCCAGGTAACCGAAGGTCATTGCCGGGCCGATGGTCGAACCGGCGCCCGGATACGTGCGCCCCATCATCGAAGCGGCGCTGTTGCCGATGGCATACAAACCGTTGATGGGTTGCCCGCCCTCATGCAGCACGCGGGCGTGAACATCGGTCAGCAAACCACCCTTGGTGCCGATATCCCCGGCATCAATGCGCACGGCGTAGAACGGACCTTTGAGCAACGGCGCCAGGCAAGGATTGGGCTGCACATTCGGATCACCGTAGTAGCGATCGAACAGCGATTCACCTTTATGGAAATCTGTGTCGACACCCTGTACGGCCATGCCGTTGAAACGCTGCACCGTACGGACCAGGCCGGCACCGTCGACGCCAATTTTTTCTGCCAGCGCCTGCAAACTCGCGGCCTTGTAAAAGTACTCGCGCAGATGCTCGGGCAGCTGCCAATCGGGCTGCGCGTAGCCTGGTAGTAACGCGCCGCAGGGGTACTTGCGGCGGAATTCGGCGTCGAACACCATCCAGCACGGCACACTCACCGCGCCTTCGCGATTGTTGGCGTACATCGCGTAAACGATATCGGTATAGGGCGCGGCTTCGTTGACGAAGCGCTCGCCGGCAGAGTTGACCAGCACGCAGCCCGGCAAGGTCCGCTCGACGAACAGTGCACGCTGCTTTTCTTCGCCCTGGACATGGGTGGTCGGCGCCCACCAGCTATGGTCCATCAGCGCAGTGCGAGCACCGATGGCCTGACCGGCGCGAATGCCGTCACCGGTATTGTGCGGCGGTGTGGCACTCCAGTCGGCTTGGGTCGGCTGTGGCAGATACTGCGTACGCATCGCCTGATTACGCTCGAAACCACCGGCCGCGATGATCACCCCGTAGCGTGCCTTGACGTTGAGTAACTGCCCGTCGCGACAGACGCGAACGCCGCCAACCCGATCACCGACGAGCAGCAGTTCTTCCAGTGCACAGTTCAGCCAAAGGGACTTGCCGCGATCCTGCAACGAACAGCGCAAGGCACCGATCAAGGCATTGCCAAGGGTCAGGAAGCGGTCACGCCGTGACAGCCTCCGCCCCTCGCGGTCACGCCAGTAACGCCACATCACCCGCAGTGTCAGTCGCAACCAGCCAGGGCCACGGCACAGCAGCACCTGTGCCTCTTTCATGGTCATCGCCATGCGTCCCATCATCAGTGTTCCGGGGGATGGCGCACGCATGCGCAGAAACTCTTCACCCAGTTCGGCAGCGTCAAATGGTTGCGGGTCCATGGAGCGGTAGCCCGATTTTCCGCCTTCGACTTCCGGGTAGTAATCGGCATAACGAGGCTGCGCCTCGAAGCGCACGCGGGTCTGTTGCTCAAGGTATTCGACCATCTCGCGGCCGTGTTCGACATAGGCTTCGATACGCCCGTCATCGATCTCGCCATGGGTCACCGCACGGATATAGGCGATCGCTTCTGCCGCAGAATCACTGCCGCCCAAGGCTTTGATCCGGTGATTGTCCGGTATCCAGATGCCGCCGCCGGACACCGCCGAGGTACCGCCGTATTCGGCGCTCTTCTCGATCAATAGCGCATTGAGGCCCAGATCGTGGGCACGCAGCGCCGCAGTCATTCCCCCCGCTCCGGAGCCAATCACCAGTACATCGCAGCACTCATCCCATTTGATCCCGGCAGCTTTCATGCGATCACCCTTGCTCAGCGCCCATCAGGCAGAAACCGCCGCCGCCAGATCTTCGCCCGGTGCAGTCGGTCTCGGGATTGTTCGCCGCGAGCCCTGAACGGTCATCGTCCGATGGGACTAAGGCGATGGGCGCCCCAGCCCCGTGCAAATCGCTTAGTCCGCTTGGACGATGTTGCGCCCCAAAGCTGACTCCATAGTCGCCCACAGCATCAATCACCCCCCTGAAATGCAGGTCGGGCAGGTCTGACCTGGGCATGAGGACGACATGATAAAAACAATAATCGCCCCACAATCGCTGCACCCTCGCGTACAGCTGGCCATGCTTTTGCTGGCTGGTGGACTGGGCAGTCAAGCCAGCGCCATGAGTTTCCAGCCGAACGAGGATTTGAGCGTCGACTGGGATACCACACTGACTTACAGCCTGGCCTGGCGGACCGAGTCTCGCGATCACAAGCTGACGGCCAATGCCAACGGCAACGACGGCGACAACGCGTTCGACAAAGGCAGCCTGATCAACAACCGCAGCGGTTTTCTCACCGAGGCCAACATCAAATGGCGTGAGGATTACGGGGTGTTCCTGCGTGGAACGGGCTTCTACGACAACGTTTACGATCAGGGCAACGACAACGACACAGGCACCTCGAACTGCTTCGCCGGCGGTCATTGCAACCGTCCCGACCGGTTCTCCCAGGACACCATCGATCAACACCGCAATGAACTGCGCATGCTCGATTACTACGCGTATGGCACCTGGGACATCGGTGGCCACAACTTCAACGCGCGGCTCGGCAATCAGGTGGTGAGCTGGGGTGAAAGCCTGTTCTACCCCGGCATTTCCGCCGCCCAGAGCCCGGTGGATGCGACCAAGTCGACCACTCCGGGGGTTGAGGTCAAGGAAATCCTGTTGCCCGTCGGCCAATTGTTCACGCAGTTCAGCCTGACCGACAGCCTCGATCTGCAGGCCTACTACCAATACAAATGGGAAAAGACCGAGCTGTTCGGCGTGGGTAGCTACTTTTCCACCACCGACTTCATCGACGAGGGCGGCTTCAACGACGCCAGCGGTTTCCTGACACGCCTGGGTGACGACAAGCCGAGCGACAGCGGCCAATACGGTGTGGCCCTGACCTATGCGGCAGAGTCGCTGAACAACACAGAGTTCGGCCTCTACTACTCGCGCTACCACGACAAGACCCCGTCGCTGGATTTCCAGACCGACCTGGGGCACTACCGTGTGCGCTACTTCGACAACATTGACCTGTACGGCGCGAGTTTCTCCACGGTGCTGGGCAGCGTGAGCTGGGCCGGTGAAGTCAGCTACCGCGACGGTCAGCCAGTGATGGTCGACAACGGTTTCTCAAGCCCGGTGCGCGGCAAAACCCTGCAGGCGCAGACCTCGATGATCTACGTGCTCGGCCCGACTTCATGGGCCGACAACACCACTCTCACCGGCGAGCTGGTCTACAACACCGTGCTCAGCAACGACAAGTCGGAACCTGTGACATTCGCCCCTGGATTCTCGCAGCCGGGCACCGACAGTCTGGTCTATGACCGCGACGCCTTCGGTTACACGGTGCAGGCGAACTTCGATTACAACAACGTGTTCAGCGGCTGGGACATGTCGGTGCCCGTCACCTACAGCACCGCAGCCCAGCATGACAGCGCACTGGTGGGATCGATCAACTCAGGCCAGGGCGACGACCGCGCGAGCATCGGCAGCTCGTGGCGCTATCTGGGCAACTTCACCGTCGAGGCCCGTTACAACGCCTACCTGGGCAACGCCAACAACGCCCCGTTGGCCGACCGCGACAACGTCGCCCTCAACTTCAAATACCGGTTCTGATCCCCTGATGGAGGAGCACAGCATGTCTAGATTTACCCACACATTGTTGGGCACGGCGTTGGCCGTCAGCCTGCTCGGCAGTGGCCTGGTTCAGGCCAAAATCAGCAATGAAGAAGCCGCACGCCTGGGTCAGGACCTGACCCCGATGGGTGCCGAGAAAGCGGGCAACGCCGACGGCAGCATCCCGGCCTGGACCGGAAAATGGCGCGGCTTGCCGCCGCAGCTCAAATACGCTGGCCCCGGCACGCCGTACCCGGACCCGTACGCGGCAGAAAAGCCGTTGTTCGTGATCAATGCGCAAAACATGGACAAGTACGCCAACAACCTCACCGATGGCCAAAAAGCGTTGCTTAAACGCTACCCCGCGACCTTCAACATTCCGGTGTACCCGAGCCATCGCGACTTCCGTTTCGATCAGCGCCTGGAAGACCTCGTCAAGAAAAACGCGGTCAGCGCCGAACTGGCCAACGACAACAACGACACGCAAAACGCCTGGGGCGCCTCGCCGTTCCCGATTCCAAAGAACGGTAGCGAGTTGATGTTCAACCATACGCTGGCCGGACGCGCCAATACCGAAGAGGCCAACTACGGGCAGGCGGTGGTCTATTCCAACAAGGAACGTGTGCTCGAAGAGGTCAATTACAAGATCTTCTCGATCTGGTCCAGCCCGGATAAAACCCTGGAGAGCGCCAACGGCATTCTCACCAACTTCCTGATCACCACCCTGGAGCCGGTGCGCAAGAAAGGCGAGATCGTCGTCGGTCACGAGTTCATCAACCCGACCGCCTCCCCTCGCCAGGCCTGGCAGTACAGCCCGGGGCAACGTCGGGTACGCCGCGCACCGACCGTGGGTTATGACTCGCCAAGTGGCGCCGGCGGCTTCCGGGTGTATGACGAAGATCGTTTGTTCAACGGTGCACCGGATCGCTACAACTGGACCATCGTCGGCAAGAAAGAAATCTACATCCCGTACCACAACTACAAGATCGACGACCCGAGCGTGACCACCGACCAGATTCTGGCCACCACCGGCCACATCGATCCGCAGTACATGCGCTATGAAAAGCACCGCGTCTGGGTCTTGCAGGCAACCCTTAAAGAAGGCGCCCGGCATGTTTACGCCAAGCGTGTGTTGTACCTGGACGAGGATTCCTGGGCCGCTACCCTGGCCGACAACTACGACAGCCGCGGCGTGCTTTGGCGCACCAACATGCAGACCTCGATCTACGCCTACGAGCTGCAGCGCTACCACGCTCGCCTCGGGATCTACCATGACCTGATCGCCGGCTCGTATCTGGTTGACCGTATGTTGATCGATCAAAAGCCCGCCAAGCTCAACGCCACCGCCTTCACTGAAGACGAATTCACCCCAGGCAACCTGCGCAAACTCGGCACTCGCTAAACCCTCTGCGCCCTGACCGATTTACTCGGTCGGGGCGTTGTGCTTTTTTGAACTCGCTCATTTCACGGAAAACCCCCATGAATAAATTGCTCACTGGCGTCATCGCAATGGCCAGCGTCGGTCTGTCGATGCAGGCCAACGCCCTGAACATCCTGCTGACCAACGACGACGGTTGTCGGGCGCCCGGCATCGATGCGATGTACCGGGCGCTGACAGCCGCCGGGCATCAGGTGACCCTCGTGGGTCCGTTGAACGACAGCAGTGGCATCAGCGCGGCCAGCGTGGTCGTGCCCGGGCAGGCGTTGGCAGTGACCGAGTTGGCACCAGGCAAATTTTGCGTCGGCCCACCCGAGGGCTACACCCCGCCCCCGGGCAAGACTTCCGCCATCGGCACCCCGGTGGATGCAGTCAATGTTGGCCTGGACGTGCTGCTCAAAGACAATCCGCCTGACCTGGTGGTGTCGGGCAGCAATTTTGGTGAAAACGTCGGCCCGCTGACGCAAATGTCCGGCACCTTGAACGCAGCGGTCCGCGCAATGTTCAAGGGCATTCCGGCGGTGGCGGTGTCGACCGCCATCGACATGGACCTGATCATCCGCGACCAACAGGCCGGCTACCGAAAAACCCTCGGCGCCATGGACGACACTGCCCGGTTTGCGGTGAAGGTTATCGAGCAGGCGAGTCTCGCGGGTGCTCAAGCCAAACAGGCCTGCGAAAAAAACAACCTCGGCTGCGAATTGAATGTGCTCGGTTTGCCGGGTGTCAGCGGGTTGAATATCAATTACCCGGCGCTGGCGGCCAGTGAGGTCAAAGGCGTGAGTGTTGCCCCGATCGGCAATTGGGACCGGGTGAACTTCACCTCCCAGCACGGCGCCGACGGCGTGGTTCACGTCAACCTGGTGGCCCCGCCGACACCGACGGCCGCCCAGCAACAGGCCGATGCGTATCAGTTGTCGCAGGGGCACGCGGTGATCACCGTGATCGACGGCAACATGAGTGCACCGGGTGCGGTGCAGGATCAGGCGAAGGACATGTTGCGTGGGGTCAAACCTTAAGGCACGCAGAATCCCCTGTGGGAGCGAGCCTGCTCGCGAAGAGGCCGGCATTTTCAACATTGATGTCGCCTGCCAAACCGCCATCGCGAGCAAGCTCGCTCCCACAGGGTTACTGGGTGTACACAAAATCTGCGAACACCCCGAACTACTGTGGGAGCGAGCTTGTTCGCGATGGAGGCGACACGGTTTCTGATCAAACCCAAATCGCGTCCCACAGCGGATACTCGCCGAGCCGCTCTACCAGCCCTGCCCGCAATGGGTTCGCGACGACATAACGAGCAAGTTTCACCAAGTCCTCATAACGCCGCAGCGCCCGATCGTGATAACCCTGTTGCCAAAGGCTGCCTCTTCGACCGCAGGACATGTTCACCGAGCGCGTACTCAATGATTTGGTTTTTTGCATCAGTCCACTCAGTGAGCACTGCTGCAATTCGATCAACCAATGAAAATGATCGGGCATGACAACCCAGGCCAAAGAGTTCGCCCAGCCTTGTTCCTGTGCACTTCGAAATTGGTCGACGACCAACCTGCCCAAGCCGAAATCCTTGAAAACAGGTTCTCGGTCAAGTGTGTTGGTGGTCAGCAGATAAATCCTGTTGGGTTCGGCATAGCGGCCGACGCGTAGACGATGTGAAGCGGGTAAATCAGGCATTCCTTTGCCTCTCTCATGCTGATGTCATGAGAAGGCTAGCCCTGTAAATGCCAGAGGGTGAGGCAGACTTTGAGCTAAATGTGTCTGGAATATAGCTATCGCGAGCAAGCTCGCTCCCACAGTTTGATCTTCAGTGAACATCAAACATGTGGACTACAGAAGTCCCCTGTGGGAGCGAGCTTGCTCCGGGCGGCGCTCCGACGATGACGGCGCCACTTTCAACATCAATGTTGACTGACAGTCTGCCATCGTCAGAGCGCCGTGTTCGCCTCAGATAGCGCCCTGCGCAGGTCGGCCGCGGCATCGGACAAGGCTTGCGTAGCGCGCTCGACAAACGGCGCCATGCTGATAAACCCGTGAATCATGCCCTCGCAGCGCTGCACCCGCACTGACACGCCGGCTTCCCGCAGACGCAAGGCAAACGCCTCGCCCTCGTCCCGCAAAGGATCAAACCCGGCGCTGATCAGGGTGGTCGGCGGCAAGTCAACCAACCGATCGGCGCGCAACGGCGAGGCCAAGGGGTCATCCCCCTGATCGGCATCCTGCAGGTACTGCTGCCAAAACCAGTACATCATCGCACCGGTGAGGAAATAGCCCTCGGCAAAATCCTCATAAGACTTGCTGTCGCAGCGTGCATCGGTGACCGGATAAAACAGGCACTGATAACTGATTTTCGGCCCCTGGCGTTGCGCCGCCAGGCGACTCACGGCGAGCGCCAGGTTGCCCCCAGCACTGTCCCCGACCAGGCCCAGCCGGTTGCCATCGACGCCCAGTTCAGACGCGTGCTCGACCAGCCAGCAGGTGGCCGCATAACAATCGAGCGGTGCCGCCGGGAACTTGTTTTCCGGCGCCAGTCGGTAGGCGACCGACACCACCACCGCCTCCGTCAGACTGGCGAGCGAACGGCAGAGGTTGTCATGGGTATCGAGGTTGCCCATGACAAAACCGCCTCCGTGGAAGAACACCAGCAGCGGCAGGTTGTCCTGCTCCAGTGGCCGATACAGCCGCGCATCCAGTTCGCCCGCCGCGCCGGCGACCCGCAGGTGACGCACTTCGATCATCGGGTCGCCGGGGATGGCAGGCAGCAGGTTGTCGGAAAACTGCCGATATTGCTTGGCATCGAGCTGGCTGAAGTCGGGTTCCGGCAGGTCGCGAAACTGCTGGAGCACTGCGGCGATCTGCTTATCGAGCGGCATCAGCATCTCCCCCTACATCGGTCATTTGAAACAGCGGATTGGTTTCTTCCAGGATGCTTTGCACACGTCGCTCCAGTGCCGGTTTGAAACCTTTGTGAGGGAAGACCCAGAAGCGTTTTTCGGCGATGGCGGCGAACACCTGCTCCGCCAGTTCGCTCGGCGTCATGCCTTGGCGGATGCTGCTATCAAGCAGTTGACTGAATGACGAACCGGCCGCGTCCACCACTTGATTCGACGCCATGATTTCACTGGCCACCGGCCCTGGGCACACCACCGAGACCGATACCGGCACACCGAGCATGCTCAATTCGTAGTGCAGGGTTTCCGAGAGTGCGACCACTGCCTGCTTGGTCACATTGTAAGGCGCCATCAACGGGCTGCTGAGCAAGCCCGCGAGGGACGCCGTGTTGATCACATGGGCCGCCCGCCCCTGGCGCAAAAACAGCGGCACGAAACTGCGAATGCCATTGATCACACCGGTGAGATTGACGTTGAGCACCCGTTGCCATTGCTGCGCAGTGATTTCCCAGCTGTAGCCGGTCTGCATCACTCCGGCGTTGTTGAACAGCAGATCAACCCCGCCAAAGTGCTCGAGGGCGATATCGCGCAAGCGCTCGACTTGCGCCAGATCGCCAACATCCGTGACGCAAGCTATCGCCTGCGCACCGCCCGTCTGTAGTTCATCGCACAGCGCTTGCAACCCCGGCCCATCGAGATCGGCCAGCACCAGGCGCATCCCCAATCTTGCCGCATGCTCGGCCAACCCCCGGCCAATACCACTGGCGGCCCCGGTAATCACCGCGACCGGCCCTTGTTCATTGCTCATCGCCAACTCCTGCACTGGGTCCAATGGCGTCAGTAGAGCGGGCGGGCGTAAACCGGCCATCGTCCATTCAGACGATGCCCGCTTCTACAGGGGCGGCAGAATCCGTGACAGGCGCCAAGCCCGTGAACCCTGGGAGAATAATAAGATGAGTACTTTGCACCGCATCGAAGCCAAACTGCTGGAAGACCGCTACGCCCGTGGCTGGCATTGTCTGGGCCTGGCTGCCCAATACCGCGACGGCAAGGCCCATCGCCTGGAGGTGTTCGGCACCCGGCTGGTGGCCTTTCAGGGCGAAGACGGCGAGCTGCATATTCTGGATGGCTATTGCCCGCACATGGGCGCCGACCTCAGCACCGGTTGCGTTGAAGGCAACTCGATTCGCTGCCCGTTCCACGCCTGGCGCTGGGGTGCCGATGGTGTCTGCGATGACATTCCTTACGCCAAACGCATTCCGCCACGGGCCCGACTCAAAAGCTGGCCGCTCTTGGAAGAAAACCAGCTGCTGTTCGTCTGGCATGACCCGGAAGGCAACCCGCCGCTCCCTGAGCAACGCATCCCGCGCATTGACGCTTGCTTCAGTGAAAAGTGGGCCGCGTGGGAAGTCGCCGAACTGCAGATCGGCACCAACTGCCGCGAATTGATCGACAACATCGCCGATATGGCGCACTTCGGTACGGTGCATGGCGCCCCCGTCGAGGAATTCAGCAACGTCTTCGAAGGTCACCTGGCCACCCAGATCATGAGCGCCCGCAGTGAGCGCTTGTCCGGCGACAGCGCGTTGAGCACCGTGGCTACCTACTTCGGCCCGGCCTATCAGATCACCGAAATGACCGGCGCGATGAATGGCCAGCCGATCCATTCGATCCTGCTCAACTGCCACGTGCCGATCGACCTCGACAGCTTCACCCTGCGCTATGGCGTGCTGGTGAAAAAGATTCCCGGTCTCAGCGAAGAACAGAATCAGGCGATGGCCAAGGCCTATGTGCAACAGGCCCAGGAAGCCTTCTACGAAGACGTGACGATCTGGCACAGCAAGACCCGCGTCGACAACCCGCTGCTGTGTGACGGCGATGGCCCGGTCTATCAGTTGCGCCGCTGGTACGAGCAGTTCTACACCGACGTCGCGGCGCTCTCGGCCGACGTGCTGGAGCAAAAACGGTTCGTCGTGCGCGCCAGCGAACGGGCCTGAACACAGCGGCCTTTCGCGCTCCCTGCGCCTGACCGGCAGCCGCCCGTCAGGCCTTGAGCCCGAGCGTTGCAAGGAGTCGATATCGGCGCTTATTCTCGGCCACCGCCAACGCTAATAATAAGAACGGTTTTCCCTATGCAGCAGAGCCTCAGCCTCGATACGTTCAGTGATTTGATCGGCAACCTCTATCAGGGACCGCTGGAAACCATTCCCTGGGCGACCTTTCTCAACCAGCTTAACGTGTACCTGGAAAGCAAGTACGTGACCTTCATCCTGCGTCCGCCCAGCGCGCATGTGGATGGCTTGATGGTCAACACCACCGGTACGTCGACCGAGGCGACCGCGTCGTACAACAAACACTTTTTCACCCTCGACCCGTTTGTCGACCTGCCCAACCGCCAGGTGGTGACCCTCGCCGAGTTCGTGTCCAACGACGATTGGCAGCACTCGGAGTTCTACAAGAATTTCCTCGAACCGGTGGATGTTTTCCACATCCTCGGCGCCGACATCAATACCTGCGACGGCGCCCAGTGCCGTATCCGCATCAGTCGCGGACGCGATGACAAAGCCTTCGGCAACGAAGAGAAAGCCTTGCTGACGCACTTCATTCCGCACCTGGAACGCTCGATCAAGATCCACATGCAGCTCAATCGCATCGAAGCCGAGCGCAACCTCTACGCCGGCGCGGTGAATCAGTTGGCGGTCGGTACGATCATCCTCGACGAGGCTGGCAAAGTGCTGCAAACCAACCAGGTCGCCGATCGGCTGATCCAGGAAAAGGACGGCATCAAACTGGTCAACGACGGCCTGCAAGTCGGCACCGCGCGAGACACTCAAGAGTTCCGGCGCCTGGTGAAGCAATCGCTGCTCTCGCAAAAAAGCAGCAACCCGTCGGTGGTCGAAGCCCTGCGCGTGCAACGGCCTTCCGGGCGAGCGGACCTGGGGATCATCGTGCGCTCGGTGCCGCTGTCGGACTGGAGCGAAGGCAAACAATGCCCCACCGTGGTGATTTTCATCAGCGACCCGGAGCAACAGTCCACCGCGCCACAGGAGATCGTCCGCGCACTGTTCGACTTCACCCCGGCCGAAACTCAACTGGCCATGTTGTTGGCCAACGGCTTGACCCTCGACGAAGCCTCCGAAGAGCTGGGCATCAGCCGCAACACCTCGCGGGCGCACCTGCGATCGACCTTCTCCAAGACCGGGGTGACCCGCCAGACCATGCTTGTGCGGCTGATCCTGCGCAGCGTGGCAACACTCGGTTAGCGTTCAACCTCCGCCCTCGTCCGCTCGGACGATGGCGGCCATCCCGGCATGGCGCACAGTGGTTTTATCCCAACCAGGGGCCTGACCATGCGCAACTGTCCAACCATCCTCAAGACTGAATTACTGGCTGAAAGCGGCTATTTTCAGATCGAAGCTTTGCACCTGCAATTCAGCAACGGCCAGCAGCGGGTTTATGAACGGCTGCGCGGCACCGGTTATCGCTCGGTGATGCTGGTGGCGATGCCCGATCCGTTGCATGTGTTGCTGGTCCGTGAATATGCGGTCGGTGTCGAAAAAACCGTGCTCGGCCTGCCCAAGGGCGGCGCAGAACCCAATGAAAACTATCTGCAAGCGGCGCAACGCGAACTCTGCGAAGAAGTCGGGATGCGCGCTGCACGCCTCAGCGAACTGGGCGAACTGACCCTGGCACCGGGTCACCTGTGCCATCGCTACCGCGTAGTGCTGGCCGAACAGTTGAGCCCTTGCCAACTGGTCGGCGACGAGCCCGAACCATTGGAATGCCTGCGCGTGCCGCTGGCACAGATCCCCGACCTGGTGGCCCGCGGCGAACTCAACGAAGCGCGGGCCATTGCTGCACTGTTCATGGCCATGGGGGCCATCGCCCGGCGTGGATGACTTAAATCCCAGACAACACACAAAACCTTTGGGAGCGAGCTTGCTCGCGAAGACGCCGGCACATTCAACATCAATGTCGCCTGACACACCGCCATCGCGAGCAGGCTCGCTCCCACCGGGGATTCGGGACACACACAAATCCCAGGCAACACACAAAAACCTGTGGGAGCGAGCCTGCTCGCGAAGACGCCGGCACATTCAACATCAATGTCGCCTGACACACCGCCATCGCGAGCAGGCTCGCTCCCACAGGGGATTCGGGACACACACAAATCCCAGGCAACACACAAAACCTGTGGGAGCGAGCTTGCTCGCGAAGACGCCGGCACATTCAACATCAATGTCGCCTGACACACCGCCATCGCGAGCAGGCTCGCTCCCACAGGGGATTCGGGACACACACAAATCCCAGGCAACACACAAAAACCTGTGGGAGCGAGCCTGCTCGCGAAGACGCCGGCACATTCAACATTGATGTCGCCTGATACACCGCCATCGCGAGCAGGCTCGCTCCCACAGGGGATCGAGGTCGTACGCAAATATCCGGGCTGACCCTCCCACAGGGGCCTGTGTAGTCCATTCGGACGAAGCCACGTTCCGTCAGCCGCAATACCTTGCCTCTACAACAATAAAATCTGTGTCGAGTCTCGCTATGCGAAAAGCCACCTTTGCCCTGTTCATCATCGTCTGCGCCGGCAGCACCGCCAGCCTGTGTCAGCGTTTCAAGAATGAAGCCTACCGACCGACCACCGCGTTCATCAGTTGCTCGGCCAGTGCCATTAATTGCTATCCCCCGCTGGTGCGTAATCTGCTCCCATAAAAAAACCACCGTAACTGCAAGCCAGTTCGGTGGTTTTTTTTGTTGCCCAAACGTCAGGTTGGCAAGACACCCCGCGAACGTGACAGGGTCAGCGCCAGGTCTTCGATCATGTCCTCCTGACCGCCGACGGTGCCGCGTCGACCCAATTCCACCAGCAGCTCACGTGCGGCAACGCCGTACTTTTGCTCGGCCCGTTTGGCGAACAGCAGGAACGAACTGTAGACCCCGGCGTACCCCAGGGTCAGCGCATCGCGGTCGAGGCGGATCGGCTGGTCCATCATCGGCACCACCAGGTCCTCGGCAACGTCCATGATCCGGTACAGGTCGATGCCACTGTTAACGCCCATCCGCTCAAGCACCGCGACAAACACTTCAAGCGGCGTATTGCCCGCCCCTGCGCCCAGCCCCGCCACCGAACCGTCGATACGTGCGGCGCCCGCCTCGATCGCGGCAAGGGAATTGGCAATCGCCATGCCCATGTTGTGGTGACCGTGAAAACCGACTTCGGTCCCGGCGTTCAGCCCGGCTCGCAATGCAGCGACTTTCTCGGTGACTTCATCAGGCAGCATGTAGCCAGCCGAGTCAGTGCAGTAAATGCAGTTGGCCCCATAACTCTCCATCAACCGCGCCTGCTCCAGCAGTTTTTCTGCGCTGACCCTGTGCGCCATCATCAGAAAGCCGACGGTATCCAAGCCCATCTTCGCTGACATGCCGATGTGCTGGCCGGAGACGTCCGCCTCGGTGCAGTGGGTGGCCACACGAATGGTCGACACCCCGTGTTCATGGGCCATTCTCAAATGATCGAGGGTGCCGATACCCGGCAACAACAGCGCCGAGACCTTGGCCTGTTTCATACGAGGGATCACCGCCGCGAAGTAATCCTCGTCGCTGTGGGCGGGGAAACCGTAGTTCAGCGACGCACCGCCCAGGCCATCGCCGTGGGTGATTTCGATCAGCGGCACGCCGGCCGCATCGAGACCGGTCGCGACCGAGATCATCTGCTCCAGACTGATTTGATGCTGTTTGGCATGCATGCCGTCGCGCAGGCTCATGTCGTGCAGACGGACGCTCTTACCTTGCAAATTCATGGCAATTCTCCACTCAACGGACGGGCAGTTGCAGGGTGCCCTTGTGGGCTTCTTCGGCGAACATCTCGGCGGTACGCAGCCCCGCAGCGGTCATGATGTCGAGGTTGCCGGCGGACTTTGGCAGGAAGTCGCCGAGGCCTTCGACTTCGATGAAAATCGACACCTTGTGCCCATCGAACACCGGGCCATTGATCAGCTTGTAGCCGGGAACATAGCGCTGCACTTCCTTGACCATCTGCAACACCGAGGTGCGAATGGCGTCCTGATTCGGCTCGTCATCCGTCAGGCAGTGGATGGTGTCGCGCATCATCAGCGGTGGCTCGGCCGGGTTGATGACGATGATTGCCTTGCCGCGTCGGGCGCCGCCAATCTTCTCCACCGCTCCGGCCGTGGTGCGGGTGAATTCGTCGATGTTCTGGCGAGTGCCCGGGCCGACCGAACCGGAGGACACGGTGGCGACGATCTCGCCGTAACTCACCGACTGGACCCGCGACACTGCCGCGACCATCGGAATGGTCGCTTGGCCACCGCAAGTCACCATGTTGACGTTCATCGCCAACGTCGCCGCATGCTCCTTGAGATTGACCGGCGGCACGCAGAACGGGCCGATGGCCGCTGGCGTGAGGTCAATCATGATCACCCCGAGTTCATTGAGCTTGCGGCTGTTTTCCGCGTGTACGTAGGCCGAGGTGGCATCGAAAGCGATGCGAATATCATCGTCGAGCACATGGGGCAGCAGCCCGTCGACGCCTTCGGCCGTGGTTTTCACGCCCAATTCACGGGCGCGTTTAAGGCCCTCGGATTGGGGGTCGACGCCGACCATCCAGACCGGCTCGATCCATTCCGATCGACACATTTTCATCAGCAAGTCAGTGCCGATATTACCCGGGCCGATAATGGCCGCTCTGAGTTTCTTGCTCATCCGGTTAAACCCCACAGGTCAGGCGCAGAAGGACACCTGGGCACTGCCCAGGCCATCGATGGTCAGAGAAAAAAGGTCACCCGCACGCGCAGGCTCCAGCGGCACCAAAGAGCCTGAAAGAATGATTTCCCCGGCCTTGAACGGAATACCGAAAGCACCCAGGGTGTTGGCCAGCCAGGCCACGGCCGTGAGCGGATTACCCTGCACCGCCGAGCCAAAACCTTCGCTGACAGGCTCGCCATTCTTGAACACACGCATGCGCAAGTTGGGCAAATCCAGTGTCCGTGGATCGACCTGAACATCACCCAGCACGAACACGCCGCAAGAGGCGTTGTCGGCGACGGTGTCTTGTATGCGGATCCGCCAGTCATGAATCCGTGAGTCGACGATCTCGAAGCACGGCATCACATATTCGGTCGCTTCCAGCACGTCGGCTTCGGTCACACCGGGGCCGATCAGATCGTGCTTGAGCTTGAAGGCAATCTCGCCCTCGGCGCGCGGCTGAATCAGCTTGTTCGCAGCGAGGGAGATTTGCGCGTCATTGGCGAACGACATCTGCCGGGTGATGAAACCGAAATCCGGCTGATGCACGTTGAGCATTTGCTGGACCGCCGCCGACGTCACACCGATTTTCTTGCCGACAATCCGGTCACCGGCGGCCACTCGGCGTTCGATGCTGTAGAGGGAAATATGGTAAGCGTCTTCGATGCTGATCGATGGCCAGCGCTCGGTCAGCGGCGCGAGGGTGGTGCCGCTCAGCAACGCCTGATAGAGCTCTTCGCCGAATTGACGGCGCAGTTGTTCACTCATGAGCGAGCCTCCTCAAAGAACGCCAGGCACTCGCCGTTGAACAGTTCACGGTGCTCGACCATCACCCAATGCCCGCATTCGCTGAGCAGTACAAATCGAATGTTCTGGCAGTGCTGCATCATCGTTTGCGCGCCAGACACCGGGCAGAATTTGTCGTTCATGCCCCAGAAACCGAGGATCGGACATTGCAACTCGTCGAGGTGCGAGGTCATGTTCGGCACTTGCATGGTCGACAACACGCAGACCGGTTGCTGTCGCACCACGGCGACCCGCTCATTGACCGTTTCGTCGCTGATCAAGGACTCATCGAACAGTTGCAGCGCCAGCAGCCGGCGCATTCCGCCCGCATCGTGCAGTTCACCCTTGGCGAAGGCCGCCCCCATTTTCTGGATGCCTTCCATCTGCAAGTAATACTGTTCTTTTTCCATCAGGCCACCGGGCGCCATCAGCACCAGCCGGCTGACCCGCTGCGGTTGGTCGAGGGCCAGTTTGATCGCGATCGCACCGCCCAGAGAATTGCCGACCAGCACACATTGCTGGATATCCAGGGCATCGAGCAAACCACTCAAGGCGGCGACAAAGAAATCCAGGGTGTAGAGGGTGTCTGGCTTATCTGAAGCGCCATAACCCGGCAGGTCCGGGACGATGGTCCGGTAGCCTGCCGCGGCAAACACCGGGTAGTTCTGCTTGAAATTGCTGTGACCGCTGGCGCCCGGCCCGCTGCCGTGAATGAAAATCACCGGCTCGCCGTTGCCGATATCCAAGTAGTGCAGATGCAAACCATCCGGCAGCGTAACGAAGTGTCCTTGCGCTGATGCGTCCATAAGGTGTCCTCCCGGCCTGTTGTTGTCGCCGGATTATTCCGAGCGCCCGGGCAAACGACATCGTCCGACAGGACTACGCCGCTCTAGTCTTTTTGGACGTTGCCCGGCTCAGGCTGTGGACCTAGCATCGACAGCATTCCCGAGCGACAGAACGAGGTATCCCATGCTTGATCCGATGGACTTTCGCGGCAAAGTGGTACTGGTCACCGGCGGTGGCAAGGGTGTCGGTCGCGGCATCAGTCAGCGTTTTCTCGACTGTGGTGCCGAAGTGGTGATCTGCGGTCGCGAAGCACCGGACACCCTGCCTGCCAGCTCTGGGCGCGAGGCTCTGTTTCTGCCCTGCGACCTGCGGGATGTCGAGCAGTCCGGGCGGTTGATCGACAGTATCGTCGAGCGTTTCGGTCACCTCGATGTAGTGGTCAACAATGCCGGAGGTTCACCGAATGCCGACGCGGCCAGTGCCTCGCCGCGATTTAGCGACGCGATCATCCGCCTCAACCTGTTGGCGCCGCTGAATCTCTGTCAGCAGGCCAATCAGGTGATGCAGGCGCAGGCCGACGGTGGCGCAATCATCAACATTTGCAGCGTCAGCGCGACCCGTCCCTCGCCGGGCACTGCCGCTTATGGTGCGGCCAAGGCCGGGCTGCTGAACCTGACCGGTTCGCTGGCCGTGGAGTGGGCGCCCAAGGTGCGGGTCAACGCTGTAACGGCCGGGTTGATTCTCACCGAGCAGGCGGCCATGCATTATGGCGATCAGGCGGGCATTGCCCGGGTGGCAGCGACCATCCCGCTGCAACGCCTGGCGGCTCCGGAAGACATCGGCGATACCTGTCTGTACCTGGCATCAACGCTGGCACGTTATGTCAGCGGCGCGGCTATCACCGTGCACGGCGGTGGCGAACGCCCGGCGTTTCTCAATGCAGCACACTCCAATTGAACAAGAGGAATTCCAGCATGCCCGCGATTGCCAGCCACAGCGTCCTGCTCGACCTCACCCCACAAGCCGCATGGGACAAACTGCGCGACCTGAGCCTCGCCCCGCATTACGTACCGGGGTTGACCAGTTGCCAGTTTCATCCCGGCGCACGTGAAGGGGTTGGCGCCAGCCGCCGGGTGTTCCGCAAGGGGGGGCAGTGGCTGGATGAGAGCGTGGTGCAATGGCAGGAAGGTTCGGGTTTCGTACTGATCCTGCACCGCGCCAGTGACGGCGCGCCCTTCCCATTCCGCGAGGCCAGCTTCAGTTATGCCTTGCAGGCCGAGAGTGAGGCGACACGCATTACCACCCAAATGAACTACAGCCTGCGCGGTGGCCGAGTGGTGGAATGGTTGCTGGCGAAGGCGTTCAGCAACGTCGTGCGCGAGATTGCCGAGAACCTCAAGGCGTACTACGAAAGCGGGCGGACGCAGAATGCGGAATATTCCCAAGCCCTCAGGGTGTAACCGGTCAATGTAGGAGCTGCCGCAGGCTGCGATCTTGGCGATATCTGCGGTGCCGACCAGATCAAGATCAAAAGATCGCAGGCTGCGCCAGCTCCTACAGGGAATCGTCTCAGGGCTGCGGGCCCATGTTGACGTCGCTCCAATAGGCTTTCATCGAGCGGATCTTGCCGTCGGCATCGAACTCCATCACGTCGATCACATGAATCGAGCACGGTTGCCCGGCCCATTCCATATCGACCCGAAACGGCATCGCCCCACAACCGTTCAACGTCGCCCGAACCGGGCCAGTCAGCGTCGCCGAGACTTTGCTCGCACCCAGCCCTTCGCGGTAGAACCGTTCTATATCGACGATACCCTGCAACGGCGGTTGACCGACCGGGTCTTCGACCACTGCATCCTCGCTGTAAAGCGCAACGATCCCGTCGATGTCACCGGCGTCCACCAATTCCACATATCGCGCCATGGTCGCTTGAATCTGTTGTGCACTGACCATTCAGACCACCTCGAACAGTGCGGCGGCACCCATGCCGCCGCCGATGCACATACTCACCACCACGTAACGCAAACCGCGACGCTGCCCCTCGACCAACGCGTGACCGACCATCCGTGCACCGGACATGCCGAAAGGATGCCCCACCGAAATCGCACCCCCGTTGACGTTCATGCGTTCGGGCGGAATGCCCAGGGTGTCGCGGCAATGCAGCACCTGACAGGCGAACGCCTCGTTCAACTCCCAGAGGCCAATGTGGTCCACGGTCAGTCCATGGCGCTTGAGCAGTTTCGGGATGGCGTAGACCGGGCCGATGCCCATCTCGTCGGAGTTACAGCCGGCGACCGCCATTCCGCGATAAATCCCCAGCGGCTCCAGACCACGCTTTTCGGCCAATTTGGCACTCATCAACACCGAGGCCGAAGCACCATCGGAGAGTTGCGAGGCATTGCCCGCTGTGATGAATCGGCCCTTTTCACTCCACTGACCGCCCGGCCACACCGGTTCCAGCGCAGCCAGGCTTTCGCGGGTGGTGTCGATGCGGTTGCACTCGTCGCGCAGCAAGGTGACGGATTCGTAGCGGGTTTCGCCACTGGCCTTGTCGAAGATCGCCTTGCGGCTGGTCAGCGGCGCGAGTTCACGGTCGAACAATCCATTACTCTGGGCCAGCGCGGTACGCACCTGGCTCTGATAGCTGTATTCGTCCTGTTCCTCGCGGGAAATCCCGTAGCGTGCGGAGACGATCTCGCCGGTTTCGATCATTGGAATGTAAGCGTGCGGATCCAGCTCGATCACCGAGCCTGACTGATTGCGGTACAGGTTCTTGTGTTTGTTCTGCACCAGAGAAATCGACTCCAGGCCACCGGCCACGGCAATGTCGATTTCGTCGCACATGATGCCTTTGGCGGCCATGGCTATGCTCATCAACCCCGATGAACACTGGCGCTCAACCGCCATCCCGGCGACCGAAGTCGGCAAGCCGCCGGCAATCGCGCACAGACGCCCCAAGTTATAAGACTGCGTGCCCTGCTGCGCCGCCGCGCCGATGATCACATCGTCCACTTCGCCCGGCTCGATGCCGGCGCGACGCACGGCTTCGCGCACCACATGGCCGCCGAGTTGCGGGGCGTCGGTGTCATTGAATGCACCGCGAAAGGCTTTGCCAATCGGGGTACGGGCGGTCGAAACGATGACGGCTTCTTTCATGCTGGATTCCTCGAATGTTCTGCTAAAGGGTTCACGCGGGGTAGTAACGGCTGATGGTATCGACCACACAGCCGGGACGTTCCTCGCCATCGATTTCAACGCTGACGCGAATGGTCGCCTGAACGCCGCCCTTGACCTCCTCGACCGCCATCAATTGCGCACTGCCGCGCACCCGCGAGCCAACACGCACCACCGTGGGAAAGCGCACCCGCTCGCAGCCATAATTGACACCCATGGCAATGCCGCGCACCTCGACGATCTGCGGTAAAAACAGATTGACCAACGCCAGGCTCAGATAGCCATGGGCGATGCAGGCGCCGAAGGGACCGCTGGCTGCTTTGAGCGGATCGACGTGAATCCACTGGTGATCACCGGTCGCCTCGGCGAACCGGTCGATGCGCTCCTGCGCAAGAACCAGCCAATCGCTGACGCCCAGCACCTCTCCCACAGCATCGTGCAAGGCGACGGGCGTGTCGAAAATACGTGGCATGTTCAAGCCCTCTGACTGGACACCGACAACACTTCGCCGGTCATGTAGGAACTGTAGTCGCTGGCCAGAAACATCATCACGTTGGCCACTTCCCAAACCTCGGCGGCACGACCAAACGCTTCGTTGGCGGCGAGTTGATCAAGCACCGCCTGAGGGGCGGACTTACGCAGGAAATCGTGCAACGCAATGCTCGGGCTCACCGCGTTGATGCGGATCCCGTAGTCGGCGGCCTCGACCGCGGCGCAACGGGTCAACGCCATGACCCCAGCCTTGGCGGCGGCGTAGTGCGACTGCTCTTTCTGCGCCCGCCAGCCCAGCACCGAAGCGTTGTTGACGATGACCCCGGCACGCCGCTCGATCATCTTCGGCAACATGGCGCGGGTCATGCGCATGGTGCCGGTGAGCGTCACATCGAGGACCCGGTTCCACTCCTCATCCGTCATGTCTACCAGCAGCCGTGAACCACCAAGACCGGCGTTGTTGATCAGCACATCGACGCCCTGCAGGTCGCGCTCGGCGCAGGCAATCAGCTGTTGAACCTGAGCTTCGTCAGCAACATTGCAGACCTGACCAAAGACCTGTTGCAGACCGGTGGTTTCGCGGATCTTCGACACCGCTTCTGCCAGCCGGCCTTCATGGATATCGCTGATCATCAAGGCACGGCAACCCTCCTCGGCGGCACGCACCGCGGCGGAAAAACCGATACCGGCCCCGGCCGCGGCCGTGATCAGCACCGACTTGTCACGCAGCAGGCCGTGACCTGCAACATAGTGAGGAACAGACATGGAAAACTCCTTGGTCAGGTGCGCAGGCGCGGTTCTTTGGGCATTCCCAGGGCGCGCTCGGCGATGATGTTGCGCTGGATCTCGTTGCTGCCGCCGTAGAGGGTGTCGGCGCGACTGAACAGATACAGCGATTGCAAACGGGTGAGTTGGTAGGGCGCGGCGTCCAGCACTTCGGCCTCGGCGCCGAGGACGTCCATCGCCAGCTTGCCGAGGGTGGCGTGCCAGGTGGACCAGAACAGTTTGTAGATGGTCGCTTCCTTGCGCAGCGAACCGTCCTGCGCCCCGGACAGCATGCGCAGCGAGTTGTAGCGCATGATCCGCAGCCCGCTCCAGGCCTCGGCCAGGCGCTGGCGCAGGATCGGGTCGCGCGCGGCGCCATTGGCCCGGGCGATGGCGATGATTTCGTCCAGTTCATTGTGAAATTGCATCTGCTGGCCGAGGGTCGATACCCCGCGCTCGAAACCGAGCAACGCCATCGCGATCTTCCAGCCCTCGCCCGGCGCGCCGACGATGTTCGCTGCATCGGTTCGGGCGCTGTCAAAGAACACTTCATTGAACTCCGAGGTGCCCGTTAGTTGCTCGATCGGCCGCACGGTAATTTCCGTCTGGGCCATCGGCACTAGCAAGAAGGACAGGCCGCGATGGCCAACGCTGCCCGGTTCAGTGCGGGCGATCACAAAACACCAGTCCGACTCATGGGCCAGGGAGGTCCAGACTTTTTGTCCGTTGATCACCCACGTGCCGCTGGCTTCATCAAGCACCGCGCGGGTCTTGACGTTGGCCAGGTCGGACCCGGCCCCCGGTTCGGAATAGCCCTGGCACCAGAAGGACGTGCCGTTGACGATGCCCGGCAGAAAGCGCTGTTGCTGCTCGGCAGTACCGAACGCGGCAATGGTCGGTCCGGCCAGCCCTTCGCCGATATGCCCCATGCGTCCCGGGCCGCCAGCGCGGGCGTACTCTTCGTGGAAAATCACTTGCTGGCTGATCGACAGACCACGCCCACCGTGCTTCGGCGCCCAGCCCACACACGTCCAGCCACCCTCGGCGAGTTTGCGTTCCCAGGCTTTGCGTTCCTCGGGAAACATATGTTCGTCACCCGGGCCACCGCGAAAACGCAGGGGCTCGAATTCACCGCACAGGTTCACGCTCAACCAGTCGGCCACTTCCTGACGGAAGCGCTCGTCCTGTTCGCTGAAACTGATTTTCATGGTTGCTCCCCAAGAATCGCCACGGCAATGCACTCTCGATGCCAGGCAGGTGCGCCGAGAAAGCTTTCGCTGGCGCGGGCGCGTTTGAAGTAGAGGTGCGGGTCGTATTCCCAGGTAAAACCAACGCCGCCGTGTAACTGGATCGACTCGGACGCGCAGTGAAAATAGGTTTCGGAGCAGTGCGCCTTGGCCAGCGCCGCCGCCAGCGGCAGCTCCGCGGCCACCTGCGGATCGCCTTCAGGATCGAGGACTTCCTGGGCCACGCAGGCCGCGTAATAACTGGCCGAACGTGCGCATTCGACCTGCAGCATCATGTCGGCGGCACGGTGTTTGAGCGCCTGGAAACTGGCGATGGGTCGACCGAACTGCTGGCGTTCCTGCATATAGGCAACGCTCAGGTCGAGCACCTGCTGCGCGCCACCGGTCTGTTCGGCAGCCAGGCCGATGCACGCCAATTGCAGGACCCGCTCCAGGTGCGGCCAGCCCGAGCCGAACTCACCGAGCAGGCAGTCAGCGCTGAGGTACAACCCCTTGAGCTGAACCCGTGCCTGACGACGGGTCTGGTCCATGGTCGGCAACATTTGACGCTCGATCCCCGCCCGGTCCGCGTCCACGGCGAACAGGCTGATGCCCGCCTCGCCGGTCGATCCGGGAACCCGAGCGGTGATGATCAAGAGCTCAGCGCTGTGTCCGTCGAGCACATGATTGAGGGTTCCATCCAGCACAAAACCCTCGCCCTCGGTCACCACCGTGGCCTGAACATCCTTGGCCGCCCAGCCGTTGGCGCTGCTGAAGGCCAGCGTAGCGGTGAGGCTGCCGTCGGCAATCAACGGCAGCCAGCGTTGTTTTTGTTGTTCGTTGGCGGCCAGCAACAGCGCGGGTGTGGCCATGCAGGCGGTGGCGAAGAACGGCGAACACAGCAAGCGCCGGCCCATCTGTTCCAGCAAAATCGACAGCTCGACAAAGCCCAGTCCCAGGCCGCCGTACGCTTCGGGAATATGAATCGCCGGCCAGTACATTTCGCGGCACAGACGCTGCCAGAGCGCCTCGTCAAAACCTCGCTCGCTGACCATCGCCGCTCGCACGGCGGCAGAATCCGAGACATCGGCGAGAAAGCCCTCGGCCGATGCGCGGATCATTTCCTGTTCGTCGCTGAATGCAAACTCCATCGCGGCGCCTTCTGCTCGTTAGGCGGGGCACGCATGAAGCGACACCCCTCTGGCCTTCGAGTTTGGTGCCAGGGGAGCACGAGAGAATCGTCAGGGCTGCCTAGTCTGAATGGGCGATGCCGAGGCCGATCCGCCGAGGAAGGAATGGAATGAGCTGCGACGCACCGGCTTCAGCTCAAATACCAGCCCCAGGCCCCGCCGTTGTATCGGGTGATCTGCTTGGTTTCGAGGTAGTTGTTGTAGCCCCACTCACCCAGCTCGCGGCCAATACCGCTCTGCTTGTAGCCGCCCCAAGGCGCTTCCACGAAGGTCGGTTGCGAGCAGTTGACCCAGACGATCCCGGCGCGAAAGCGTCGGGCGACCCGTTCGCAGCGTAGAATATCACGCGACATGACAGCCGCTGCCAGGCCGAAGGGCGAGTCATTGGCCAGGCGAATCGCTTCGGCTTCCGTATCGAATGCACGCAGGCACACCACCGGGCCGAAAATCTCCTCGCGCCACACCGAACTCTGTTCCGGCACATCGGCGAAAATCGCCGGGGTCAGGTAGTAACCCTTCAGTAGATGGGCCGGACGTGTGCCGCCCGACACCAGTCGTGCGCCCTCTTGCTGACCGGCCGCAATCGCTTCAAGGACTTTGTCCAGTTGCCCTTGGCTGACCAGCGGCCCGAGTTTCACATTGTCGGTAAAGCCTTGGCCGATCTGGATCTGCTCGGTGGCAGCGATCAAACGCTCCAGCAGCACCGGGTATAACGCGCGCTCCACCAATACGCGCGAAGTGGCCGAACAGACCTGGCCCTGATTCCAGAAAATCCCGAACAGAATCCATTCCACCGCCGCGTCGAGGTCACTGTCGGCGAAGATCACGAAGGGCGATTTACCGCCCAGCTCCAGACTGATGTTTTTGATCTCGGCCGCTGCCGCTTGCATGATCTTGCGCCCGGTCGGCACGCTGCCGGTGAAGGCGATCTTGTCCACGTCCGGGTGTTCGGCCAGCGGCGCGCCAGCCTCACGCCCCAGTCCAGTGACAACATTCAATACCCCGGCCGGCAACCCTGCCTGATCGGCAACACCCGCCAGCTCAAGGGCGGTCAGCGGCGTGAGTTCCGAAGGCTTGAGCACCACGGTGCAGCCAGCCGCCAGTGCTGGAGCGACTTTCCACGACGCCATCAGCATCGGGAAATTCCACGGAATGATCGCCGCGACCACGCCCACCGGCTCCTTGATCACCGACGTACTGAAGCGTTCATCCGTCAAACCGATTGACTGCTCGCTGTGTTGATCCGAACCTTCAGCGAGGCCTGCATAGAAGTCGAAACAACCGGCCGTGTCGGCGATGTCCCACAGCGCTTCCGGAAGCGGCTTGCCGTTGTCGCGTACTTCGATGGCGGCCAGTTCGTCCTGACGCGCACGGATGCCATCAGCCATTTTCCGCAGTACGCGTGCTCGCTGTGCGCCGGTCCAGCGCGGCCAGTCTCCTTCGTCGAATGCCGTGCGCGCGGCGGCGACAGCCAGGTCGACATCGTCCGACGTGGCGGCAGCGACCTGCGCCAGAACCGATTCATCACTCGGGTCAACGGTCTCGAAAACCCCACGCTGTACCGGCGCGATCCATTCGCCGCCGATGTACAGCCGTTGATAATCACGCATGGCAAACTCCTTCATTCCGCGGCTGCTCCAGCCGAATATTTTCCAGACGACTGAACGCGTCGACCCGCACCCCGCTGCCCACGCTCACCCCCAGGCCAAACACCACGCAAGGCTCAATGCATACGTCCTTGGCCAGCTGTGTATCAGCACTGAAGAACACCGTATCCGCCGCCATCAGGCTGACGCCCGACTGCATGACCGCTTGGCGTCGACGCTGCTGGAAAAGCTGTTCGGCAGCATGCAATTGCTCGCGATCATTCACCCCGAGCACGTCGTCTTCATCGACCTCTACCGCCGTCACTTGCAGCCCGGCGCTGTTGGCCACGGCCACCGCGTCGGTGAGGTAGTACTCGCCTTGCGCGTTTTGGTTGCCGATGCGTTCCAGCAACCAGAGACAGGTGTCGGCACGCAAGCCCATGACACCGCCATTGCAGAAACTGACGTCCAATTCTTGCGGGCTGGCGTCCTTGGCTTCGCGGATCGCCAGCAAGCGGCCCTCCTCCACCAACAGTCGCCCATAAGGCCCGGGGCGTTCAGTGTGAAACCCGGCAACCGCAACCGCTGCACCGTCGATCAGCGTCTGACGTAGCTGCAACAACGTCTGCGGACTGATCAACGGTGAATCGCCAAACAGCACCAGCACGCAGCCCTGTTCATGGGCCTGTAACACGGCACGGGCGGCGAGCAACGCGTGCGCCGTGCCCAATTGTTCGTGCTGGGTAAACAGCCGTGCAGTGGGCGCAGCCAGTTGCAAGTAATCGGCAACCGGTCGACTGCCAGCACCCAGCACCACCGCCACTTGCTCGATGCCCGCGGCCTCGACCGCCGCCAGCACATGGCCGAGCAGCGGTCGATTACCCACCGGGTGCATGACTTTCGGCAGCTGCGAACGCATGCGAGTGCCCTGCCCGGCCGCGAGAATCACCGCCAGGGTTGGCCAGGAAATGTTGTCGCTCATTGCGATCCTCCCAAGTTCCGCGGCGTTAAACCTGATCGCGAAAGAACACGTCGTCGGCATACGGATACCACCAGTCCTGAATCTTCGGCTGGTGATCGATGATGACCATTTTCGAGCGCCGGAACGCTTCAAGGCCCTGACGCCCGAGTTCGCGTCCCAGGCCTGACATCTTCCAGCCACCAAACGGCAGCGCGTCGTTGTCGATCAGTGGGTTGTTAACCCAGACCATCCCGGCTTCGAGACGCTCGGCGGCTTCCATGGCTTCGCCAAGATCGGTGGTGAACAGCGATGCGCCGAGACCGAACGGCGAGTCATTGGCCAGATGCACCGCTTCGTCGAAATCGCTGACACGGCAAATCGCCGCGACGGGGCCGAAGCACTCTTCCTGGAGAATCGCCATGTCGCGGGTCACGCCGGTGAGAATGGTCGGTTCGTAGAACCAGCCCACCGTGTGCTGTGGCGGAATCCTCCCGCCGCAAACCAGGGTCGCGCCCTTGGCCAAGGCGTCGTCGACCAGACGCATGACCTTGTTGCGTGCAGCCTCACTAACCATCGGCCCGATTTCCGTACGCTCCAGACCATGGCCGATGCGTAAGGCGCGCGTACGTTCGGCGAACTGCTCGACGAACTCATCGTGGACCTCATCGACCACGTAGAAGCGTTCTGCCGAGGTGCAAATCTGCCCGCTGAGGTGGAACGCAGCGGTCACCGCTCCCGCCGCCGCGACGTCCAGTGGCGCGTGTTTTGAGATGATCAGCGGGTCGCTGCCACCGGCCTCGATGACGCACGGCTTCATCTGTTCTGCACACGCCACCGCCACCGCTTTACCCGCCGCGACACTGCCGGTAAAAGCCACGGCGTGAGTCCCGGTCGACTTCACCAGCAGCTGCGCAGTCACCGCATCGCCCGGCACGCAAGACACCAGCCCCGGCAACAGCGAGGTGAAATGCTCCATGAACTTGAGCGTGCAAAGGGTTGTGGCTTCGGCCGGTTTGACGATGCAGGCGTTACCCGCCGCCAGCGATGCAGCGACCGTCCAGCACATCAACAGGATCGGAAAGTTGAACGGCATGATGTGCACGCTGACACCGTAAGGCTCATACCGCACATGTTGGAACGAGCCGATCTGCGTGGTGCCGGCGACCTTGCCCGCATCGTCCCGCGCCATTTCCGCGTAGTAACGAAAGATCGGCGCGCAGTTCGCCAGTTCGCCCATGGCTTCGGGAAACGGCTTGCCCATTTCCAGCGTCATCAATCGCGCGACTTCACGATTACAGGCGACGTCCTGTTCGATGGCATTGGCCAACTGATGCAAACGCGCGGCACGGCTTTTGGCGTCGATCAACCGCCATTGTTTTTGCGCGGTGGTGGCGGCATCGACGGCGGCTTGCACCTCGGCTTCGCCGCATAGGCCGACCTGCCCGACAGGTTGCAGCGTCGCCGGGTCAAGCACTTCGCGGGCGCGGGCATTCGTCAGGGGCAGGTACTCGGAGTTGATGAAACGCAGGGCAGTGTCAGTGTTAAACGTGGCCATGGGATGATCCTTGAACCAATCGATAAGGGGTTTCGCGCAACGTCGCCAAGGTCGCGGGCGGCAGATCCTCGCGCCAACCCGGTACGTGCCGGTTGAGCCAATCGCGCAGCGGAGCGAAAGCCTCGGCGTCCAGTGCTCGAACAAACAAACCCAGGGTGCGTGGCAGATGCGCCAGGTAACCGTGCTTGCCGTCGCGGCCCGCCAGGCGTACAAAAATCCCCAGCACCTTGGCGTGACGCTGGGCGGCCAACCGCCGGTAATCTTCGAGAAAACGCGGCGCATTGAGCTCCGGACGTTGCATCAGGTAGTGCGTCAGCAGCGCCACGCGCAATGCTTCGGGCACGTCGCGGCGAGCGTCTTCGAGCAACGACATCAAGTCGTACGCCGCCGCACCGATCAGGGCGTCCTGAAAATCCAGCAGCCCGCAGGCCGCAACGCCTTCGCGGCCTTCCAGCAGCATCAGGTTGTCGACGTGAAAGTCACGCAATACCAAGGCTTCGCGACGTTGAGCGACATCGCCGCAAGCCTCGGCGAACAGCTTCAGAAACGAATCACGCAGGTCGAGCGCCGCGTCCTTGCCAATCAGCAGCGGGATGTACCAGTCGATCAGCAGCGCACACTCGTCACTCAGTTGTCGGGCATCGTAAGGCGCCATTTCTGCCCCCGGCGGTGCGCGGTGCAACGCCACCAACGCATCGACGGCCAAGCGATACAGCGCCGCTTCCGGATGCCCTGCCGCCAGCAATCGGGTGTAGGTGTCGTGGCCGAAATCTTCGATCAGCGCCAAACCCGCCTCTTCGTCAACCTGCATCAGGGCCGGCGCGGAAAACCCCAGCCCGTGCAAGTGACGGGCAACCTGCACAAAAGGACCGATCGGCTCGCTGTGCGGTGGCGAATCCATCAGCAGCAAACCTTCACCGCTTAAACGAAAATAGCGCCGGGTCGAGGCATCTGCCGGCAACGCAACCAGCTGCGCCTCGGCGAAGCCGGCACGCGCCAGGAAGGCTGCGCGCTGGTCCTCACGAGTTGGCGATAACGCACGTGTTTCAGTCATGACATTCACCGGATCATGTAGACCTTTTTCACCGTCTCATGGACGGTGCATACGCCTTTCCAGTCCTTGCGGAAAAAGGCCGCCGTGTCGGGTTTGATCTCGATCACTTCGCCGGACTCATGGACGTAAGTGCAGCGGCCTTCGAGGAAATGGCAGAACTCGTCGCTGGTGACATGGCAAAACCATTTACCCGGCGTGCAGATCCACACACCGCACTCGGACTGGCCTTCGGGGCCCTTGTGCAGCACCACGCCAGAAACATGGGACTCACCTTCGAGCATGGTCGGGATCACGCCCCAATCCTTGACGTCGGTGATGCTCAGCGGGTCGTACAGAAACGGGGTAGTCATTGTTGCTCTCCAAAAAATTCAGGCTCAAGCCAGCATGTAAACGTTGCGCAGGGTTTCCCGGACGTGGCATTCGCCGGTCCAGCCGGCCGGGAACAACACCAGTGTGTTGGGACGAACTTCGATCACTTCACCGTCGTCATTGCGGTAAGTGGCATTGCCTGCGATGAAATGGCACAGCTCGTCACGGGGAATCGACAGCCGCCAGCGACCGGGCGTGCAGACCCAAAGCCCGGTTTCGGGGCTGTTATTCGGGCCTTTGAACAACAGCCGGCCGCTGGAGTGCGAGACGCCTTCGACGGCGTCGCTCTGCACGCCCCAGTCCACCAGATCGGTGCGACTGCTGACGGCTTCGAGGTACGGCGTGATGCCCGCCGTGGTGTTTTGATCAGGCATTGTTAAGCACCTTGTCGAGAATGTCGGCCGCGTCCGCTGGCCCTTTGCGTGATTGCATTTGCACGCTGGTGTGCTGCAAACGTTGGTGCATCGCCTCGTCGTTGAGGCAGGCGGCGAGTTTTTCCGCCAACTGCGCTTCGCTCCAGTCGTAGCGATCGAGTTTGAAACCGTGACCGCTTTCTTCGGCGCGCATGGCGTTGTCGTGACCGTCCCAGACGTACGACATGACAATCGCCGGTTTGCCGAAGAACAGGCACTCGGTAAAGCTGTTGTTGCCGCCGTGGTGGATCACCGCATCGACCTGGGCAATCACCGACGGCTGCGGGAACCAGTTGGAGATCAGCACGTTGTCCGGCAGGTCTGGGTATTCATCGAGGTGCTCACCGACATTGAACAGCGCGCGGTAAGGCAACTTGCCAACGGCCGTGATCAGGCGCTGGAGCAAATCGACATCGCCGGAACCGAGGCTGCCAAAACTGACGTAGAGCAATGGTTTGTCGTTGTTGGCGCGGAACTCGGGAATCTCGTACGTCGTATCGTGACGCACGCACCCTTGCAGGTAGTGGAAGCGCTCGGCCGGCAACGGATGACGGCGCTCGAACTTGACCGCGTCCGGGTACAGCAACAGGTTCATGTAAGGCGACGCTTCGAAGAACGTGCCGAGCGGATACGGCTGCTCGCCATGGGCTTGCAGGAACTGGTTGAAGTCTTCGTGAATCGGCCCGATCACGTCTTCAAAACGCTGCCGAAACTGTGCGTGACCGGCCTTGTCGTCGATGCTCATGCCCGACAGGTGCGGCGGGATATCCGGGTCTTCGATTTCGTTTTCCGAGCAGGAAATGATCCGCACCCAAGGCTTGCCGTATTGCTTGATCGCCGGGAACAGGATCACGTTATCGACACAGATCAGGTCCGGTTTGACCTTGTCCAGCACCGCTGGCAGATCCTTTTGCGCCCACTTCGCGGTGTCGACGATGGCGGCCCAGCATTCCTTCACGTAGTTGTCGATTTGATCCAGCGGGGATTTGCGGAAGTTGGGAATGTGGCCATTGATGAAATCGACCCAGTAGCGGGCCATTTCTTCGACGGGCATTGGCGCCGACATGTTGACCATGTGTTCTTCAAAACCATACCCGGCATACACGCCGCTCATGCCGGGGTCGGTGAGGAATACAGCTTTGTGGCCGAGGGCTTCGCACGCCTGGGCGATACCGACTGAGTTCAGCGCCGGGCCATAAGCGGCTTCCGGAAAGAAGGCGATCACTTTCTGTTTCATCGAGCGGTACTCCTGCCTGGTCTTTTTTTATTGTTCAGCGCGTCAGAACACGGGCGTGGCGAGCCTGCCAGCCGAGCCGGACGCTCATACCGATAGCAAAATGAGCAAATTCGAATTGCGAGGACGGCACCCGGACGATCAAGGCTTTGTCGCTGAGTGCCGTCTGCACATGCACGTTGGTGTCGAGGCCGTGATAGGCGATTTCGACGATATTGCCGGTCACCCGATTGGCACAGTCGTCGCCCTCCTCCGCCAGCACCTGTAAACGTTCCGGGCGAACGACGACGGCAACCTTTTGCCCCGGAATCAACGGCGCGTCGGTCTCGACGGCCAACTCCTGGCCGTTGACACGCACCGTGTGCTCACCGGATCGCACGCCTTCAAACAGGTTGCTGACGCCGATGAAGTTGGCGACAAACCGGCTGTTGGGATTTTCGTAGAGTTCGGTCGGGCTGCCGCACTGGCAGACCTTGCCGCCATCGAGCACGGCCATGCGGTCCGACATCACCAACGCTTCTTCCTGATCGTGAGTGACGATGATGAAAGTGATGCCGCTCTCGAGTTGCAGGCGTTTGAGTTCGAGCTGCATTTTTTCCCGCAGCTTTTTGTCGAGTGCGCCCAACGGCTCGTCGAGCAGCAACACCCGCGGCCGTTTAACCAGCGCCCGCGCCAGTGCGACACGCTGACGTTGACCACCGGAGAGCTGATCCGGTTTGCGGTCCGCCAGCTCACCGAGCTGCGCGGTGCTCAGCACTTCATCGACCCGGCGACGGATCTCCGACTCAGGCAGACGCTCCATCTCCAACCCGTAGGCAATGTTCTTGCGCACGGTCATGTTGGGAAACAGCGCATAGGACTGGAACATCAGGTTCAGTGGGCGCTTGTTGGCCGGCAACGGCGAGATGTCTTTGCCATCCAGATAAATGCAGCCGGCGCTGGGCGTTTCGAAGCCGGCGAGCATGCGCAACAGCGTGGTCTTGCCGCAGCCGGACGGACCCAGCAGCGCAAAGAACTCGTTCTCGCGGATGTTCAGCGACACCTCGTCGACCGCCAGACCGTTGCCATAAGACTTGCTGACCTTGTCCAGGATCAGTACCGCAGATGAATTATTCATGGGTGCGAGGAGCCTTGTTGAGACGCTGCGAAGCCAGCAGCGCGGTGATGCTGACCAGCATCACCAGCGTCGCTAGAGCGTTGATTTCCGGGGTCACGCCAAATCGGATCATGGCGTAGATCTGCATCGGCAACGTGGTGGACGCCTGGCCGGAACCGGAGTTGAAAAAGGCGATGATGAATTCGTCCACCGACAACGTGAACGAGAGCAATCCACCCGCCAGCACGCCGGGGAAAATCGCTGGCAGCAGCACCCGGCGGAACGTGGTGAACCAGCTCGCACCCAGGTCGATCGAAGCCTCGAGAATCGAGTAGTCGAAGTGTTTGAGCCGCGTGCGCACCACTGCGCAAACGAAAGCGATGTTGAACACGGCGTGGCTGATGATGATCGAGTGCAGGCCCAGCCCAACCTTGAGCAGGTTGAAAAAGCTCAGCAGCGCAATCGCCAGGACGATGTCGGGAATGATCATCGGCGCCATCAACAAGGTGTCGACCACCTGCCCCTTGTCATTACCCTTGCGGCGCAACTCAATGCCCAGCGCCAGGAATGTCCCGAGCACGCAGGCAATGAATGTCGCCGACAGCGCGACGATCAAGGTGTTGAGAGCCGCCGACAAAATGGCCGAGTTATGCGCCAGCGCCACGTACCACTTCAGCGATACGCCGCCCCAGGCCGTGGGTAATCCGGACTTGTTGAACGACAGCAGAATCAGCACCAGGATCGGCACATAAAGGAAGGCATACACCAATCCCAAGTGCGTGCCGAGCACCGTGCCGCCAACCGAACGTGACTGACTCATGCGCGGCCCCCTTCTGCACGACGGGCAACCAATGCCTGAACGAACAACAGAATCAGCATGATCGCGATCAGGAAGAAACTCAGCGCAGCACCGAACGGCCAGTCCCGCGCCGTCAGAAACTGCGAGTAGATCAGGTTGCCGACCATCTGCACCTGCTTGCCGCCCAACAAATCGGCGGTAATGAAGTTGCCGATGCTCAGGACGAAGACAAACACGGCGCCAGCCGCAACGCCGGGAACGCTCAACGGCAGAATGATCCGCCGAAAAGTCATCCAGCCCGAGGCACCAAGGTCTTTCGACGCATCCCAGAGCTCGTTGTTGATGCGTGACAGCGAAGAGAAAATCGCCAGGATCACAAACGGGATGTAGTTGTAGACCAGCCCCAGCACCACCGACGCTTCGGTGTACAGCAAGCTGATCGGTTCGCCGCTGTAGCCGAACATCTGCAGCATCCGGTTGATCAAGCCTTCGCGATTCAGCAGGACGATCCAGGCATAGGTGCGGATCAGGTAGTTGCTCCAGAACGGCAGCATCACCAAAAACAGGAACACCGCTTGCCGACGCCGCGGAGCACGCGCAATGGCGTAGGCGGCCGGGTAGCCGATCAGCACCGCAAACACCGTCGCCAGACCGGCGATCTTTGCCGATTTGAGCAAGATGCCCAGATACAGCGGATCGAACGCGCGCTGGTAGTTTTCCCAGGTAAATAGCCAGTCGATACCGCCATAAGCCCCGCGCTCGACGAAGCTGTAGACCAGCACCAAAAGGCACGGAATCACCAAAAAGGTCAGCAGCCAGCCAAAGCCGGGCGCAAGAAGCCAGGCCGACAGACGCCTGTCAGCATGCAAAGCACTCATTACCCATATCCTCCCGCCCCGGAACGGAGGCGGCTTGCGAGCGTGGCGAGGCATGCGGGGCATGCCTCGGATCGATGCGGCTTACGTTTTGTGAGGCTTAGTTCTGTGCCGCCATGATTTCGGTGACGGCCCGGGTGTAGGCCTTTTGCGTAGTGCCACCCAGATCGCGCAACTGCTCCATCTTCAACAGCTCGCTCGGGGCGATCGTCAAGTTGGGGTATTGCTTGAGTAGGTCAGCGGACAAACCAGCCATTGCGGCCTGGTTGGGGATTTTGTAGAGGATGTTTTCAGCCACCCAAACGTGGTTTTCCCTGGCGAGCATGAAGTTGATGAACTTGAACGCCTCATCCTGATGCTTCGAGCTTTTCAGCACGACCATGGTGTCCACCCAAAGGTCGGAACCTTCCTTGGGCACGACAAACTTGATGGCCGCATTGGCTTGGGTGCCGTAGTTACACCAGCCATCCCACGCGTGCGCCATCAGCGATTCGCCGGAAGCGAGCTTGGAGTAGAAGGTGGTGTCGTCGAAGGAGAGGATGCGTTTCTTGGTAGCGATCAACTGATCGCGGACGGCGGCGATCTGTTTGGGATCGTTGTCGTTGACCGACCAGCCCTTGGCCAGGAACCCGGCGCCGAGCATCCAGCGGTCCGTGGCGAGCATCGTCACTTTGCCTTTGAGCGCATCGCTCGGGTTGAGCAGTTCGTTCCAGCTTACCGGCGCCGGTGTGACCTTGTCGGAGCGGTAGCAAATCCCGGTCGTGCCCCAGGTGTATGGCACCGAGAAATGGTTGCCCGGGTCATATTCCAGTTGGGTGGCTTCGGGGTAGAGGTTTTTAAGATTGGGGACTTTGACGGGATCGATATCGGCCAGCAGACCTTGCTTGTGCAGGACTTCGGCGAAGGGAGAGGAGACAAACACAACGTCATAGCCTTCACCGCCAGACGCCATCAGCTTGCCCATGATTTCTTCGTTGGTCGCGTGCAACGCCTTGTCGACGTCAACGCCGCTGGCCGCTTTGAACTTGTCCAGCGCATCCGGGGCCATGTAGCCGTCCCAGATCGAAATCACCATGTCTTTTGCACTTGCAGCCTGTGAAGCGATCGCCAGGGAGACGCTCAATCCCAGACACATAAGGCCTTTCAGCTTTCTCATAATACTCACCCGACGATTGATTATTTTTGTGTTCGAAGGCAGTACGGCGTAAAGAGAAACGATTGCTTGTGTTTTTTTTTAGAAATTAGGACCAGCACGATTCGATGTCAACGGTTTTTTTGCGCCTGACGGTTTTGCGATGCATGGCATAAGATGAGCACCTGAGTCGACGCGCCCAAAAGAGATAGACGCTTGAGCAAAACACCCGAGAAGAAACCCCGCACCAACCACCTGGAACTCGCCCGCCGAATTCTGGAGCACACCCAGGAAACCGGGCTGGTGGCCGGCGATCCGGTCGCCGAGCAAGCGCTGGCGCGAACATTCCAGGTGTCACGCACACTGATTCGTGGCGCACTTAAAGTGCTGCTGGAAGAAAACCTGCTGAGTCATGAAGCCGGCAAAGGCTATCGACTGATCGCACCGCCGACCGGCCAGGCGTTCAATGCCGCATTGCCACAAGCCGAGGAAGAAGAGCTGGCGACCTCCGTGCTGCGCGACCGCATGGCCGGACGCCTCGGGGACAGCATCAGCATCAGCGAATTGATGCGTCGTTACGACATCGGCCGGCCGGCCGCTCAAAAAGCCCTGCAACAACTGAGTGAAAGCCAGGCCATCGAGCGCGGCCCCGGCCAGTCCTGGCTGTTCCGCCCTTCGCTGAACAGCCTCGCCGCCCTCGAAGAAAGCCTCAAATTCCGGCTGATTCTGGAGCCGGAAGCCCTGCTCAGTCCCCACTTCAATGCCGACCCACAACGCTTGGCGTTACTGCGAAGCGCTATGCAAACCTTGCTCTCGAGCCCCGTAGAGCATTTCGATATCCAGCAATTTCGCGAACTGGATATCAGCTTCCACGAACTGCTCGGCCAGAGCTGCGGCAATCGTTTTATCGGTGACGCCCTGCTCCAGCATCAGAGCCTTCGGCGCCTGCCGAACCTGCTTCCGACGGTCAGCGTGCACCGCCTCCAGGAAGCCCTGCGCGAACATCTGCAAATCATCGCGCACATCGAGCGCGGACAGCTGGAGATCGCCGCTGACCTGCTGCGACTGCACCTGCGCCTGAGCGCCGCCCAGCGCCCGCAAACTGCCAACCGCGGCATCCCGCAAGGCCAGTTGTTCGGTCGTCGCTGAATAGCTCAAAAAACATGATGATTTATTTTATAAAATAAGACAGCATCCAGTCATCTTCAGGCACGGCGGGCTGTACCCGCCTCGGACGTCCTCGTCATGCACACACAAAAACTGATCGCCTTGTTTCCGGAAGCCAGTTTCGGCGCGGCCTTGAACTGCATTGGCATTGCCCAATCGCTGCGTGAGCTGGGAGCAAAACCGGTCTTCATCTGCCACGAACATTTTCAAGGGCTTTTCGCCGAATACGGCTTCGACGAGTACCCGATTCCACAAGCCAGTCCATTGTCGGCGGCGGAACACCAGCATTACTGGGAACGTTTTATCGAGCGCAACATCCCCTACTTCGACCAGACTCCGCTGGCACAGATCGACAGCTATGTGGCCCCTGCCTGGGAAGCCATTATCGACACCGCGATTGAGGCGGAAAAACCGCTGCAACAGTTGCTCGGGCGCCTTAAGCCGGACGTCATCGTCCTCGACAATGTGGTCATGTTCCCTGCCATCGCCAACGCGGGATGCCCATGGGTGCGGATGGTCTCCTGCGCTGAAACCGAACTGCCGGATGCTGCCGTGCCACCGTATTTGTCAGGCTGCCTGGCCAGCGACGCGGATGCCCGCGAACGTTTTGCCGAGCATTACCGCAAAGCCGTCGCGCCGGCCCATGAACGCTTTTCGCAGTTTCTCGCGAGCAACGGCACGGCGCCCTGCCCACCCGGCCAGTTCCTCAACGATTCACCATGGCTCAACCTGTTGCTGTCGCCGACGCCGGTGCGTTATGAACGCCAGTCGCCGCTGGACCCGCAGCGCTATGTGTACCTCGACGGTTGCGTACGCCGCGAGGCGCCTTACATCGTTCCCGACTTCCCACGGCACAACGACGCGCCGCTGATCTACATCAGCTTCGGCAGCCTCGGTGCTGCCGACACCGACATGATGAATCGTCTGATCGGGACCATCGAAACCCTGCCCTATCGCTTTCTCATCAACGTTGGCGCCTATCGGGACATGTACACCACTGTCCCGGACAACGTGTTTCTGGACAGCTGGTTTCCTCAGCCGGCCGTGCTCAAGGAATGCCAGTTGTTCATCCACCACGGTGGCAACAACAGTTTCTGCGAAGCGCTGTACTTCGGCTTGCCGTCATTGATCATTCCTTACTGCTGGGACGGTCACGACAATGCCGTACGCGCCGAGGAAGTCGGCGTCGGCCGCTACTTGCCGCGTTTTGCCGATCCACTGTCCGCGCTTCCCGCCGCCCTCGAACAACTGCTGACCGATCAGTCGATGAAACAGCGCCTCAAAACGTTCAGCGAAAATATGCAGGCGACTCGCGGCACTGACATTGCGGCGCGAGCGATCATGGCGTTGCCTGAGGCCTAGCGGTTTCGACACCACCCCTGAGGATCATGAACACCTTGCGCACCGGCGTCAGGTTTTCCCAGGTGCCTTTGAAGCCCGCGGCGACCACAAACGTGGCGCCGGCCTTGAACTCCTGGCTGACACCATTGCTGTCGGTCAGACGAACGTGCCCTTCGAGCAAATGACAGAGTTCGTCGTAGTCGCATTCACATCGCTCGAGGTGCTCCGGCGCTTCCCAGATGCCTGCGACCGCTTTTTTCTCCGGCGCCACAAAGTGCCGCCAGCTACGACTGCGATACGGGGTGTCGACCACTTCGGGATCGCTGGTTTCCAACTCGACGATGGGCAAATCGGGGTTGGCAAAATCAATGATGTGATCAGGTTTACTCATGGTCATTCTCACTCCAGTTCAAGAATCAAAACCGATGCCCAGCGCATCAAACCCTTTGAGCAGCCAGTCGCGGTGTCCGGTAAGGTCTTCGCGAGCCAGTGAGCGCTGCGCCAGCGACACGCCCACATAACGCAGGGGCTCGGGGGGAAACGGAAAAGGTGCTGTCGAGGTCATTGCCAGTTTCGTGCGCTCGGTAGATTTGCCCTCGAGCAAATCAAGCATGGTCAGTGCCGCGAAACGACTGGCGGACACGCCCTGCCCCGTGAACCCTTGGGCATACGCAATGCGGCCGTTGGACGATGTTCCGCAGAACAGGGTGGTGCGTGCGGAGGTATCGATGATGCCGCCCCAGGCATGGCTGAACGTGACATCCGCCAACGCCGGGAAAGCCGAATGAAATTGCCTGGCCAATGTCGCAAAGCTTTCCGGACGTTGCGTCAACGCCTCATCGCGCCGGCTCCCGAAGTGATAGATGGCGTCGTAACCGCCCCAGAGGATGCGGTTGTCTTCGGTTTTGCGCAGGTAATGAAACTGATTGCCACTGTCGGCAATCCCGTAGCGGCCGACCCAACCGATGGCGCGCAGCTGAGCATCGTCGAGCGGCTGAGTGGCTAATGCGTAGTCGTAAATGGGAATGACCTTGGACTTCAGCTCCCCCAGCAACGGCGGCGCGATGTTGGTGCCGAGTGCAACCTTGAACGCTTTTACAGAGCCCAGTCCGGCTTCCAGTACCTGATGATTGGCATCTTGACGCAGTGCGGTCACCGGCGAATGCTCGAACAGCTGCACACCTTGCGCAAGGCACACGCGCCGCAGTTCCGCGACCATCTTCACCGGGTTCAGCAACGCATAATTGGGCTCGAAAACGCCCGCGACATAGGCCGGTGAGTCGAGGTGTGACTTGAGCCTCTCGCCATCCAGAAATTCACAAGCGATGCCAAAGCGCTCGTAGTTACGCTGCATCGACCTTAGCCCTTCAACCTGCCAGGGCTGACTCGCGACGTTCAATTTTCCGGAGCGCTCAAACGCTACGTCCATGCCAAAGCGCTGCAGATCCTCCTCAAATGCCACCAGGTTTTCCCTGCCCAGTCGCACCAGTTGCTCTGCTTCCTTGGGCCAACGTTTCAGCGCATTGGAAACACCGTGGGAAATACTCGGCGCACAGAACCCACCATTACGCCCACTCGCCTCGCCACCGCACTGCCCGGCTTCAAGCATAACGATGGTTGCTTCAGGCCAGCGCTGACGCGCCATCAGCGCAGTCCATAGCCCGACAAATCCGCCGCCCACAATCGCAATATCACACGTCACTTCACCCGTGAGCCTCGGCGCGGCGGTCGCAGGCGTTCGTGTTTCCTGCCAGACAGGATAAGGCCGAGCGTCCGCCATGGACTGGTTCGCGATGTGAAGTGTCATGCACTCATGCTCCGTAAAATTCATGGGCTGACGCTAAAGCAATCACCGACGCTTTCACAGGCACAACGGGCAGGCAAACATCGCAGCGGACACGGGCGGAAAAGTACGGCTTCTGGAATACTCTGGGCTTTGCCCTGATCTGCACTGTGGAGTTCGTCGTGGAAGTACCTGATTTACCCACCACCCCAACTTTCCTGGCGGATCCTTCGAGCACACAGACTCATGAAGTTGCGGTGCGTTATCACAAGGCATGGAAGCGGCGTGACCTGGACGCCGTGATGGCGCTCTATCACCCGGCCATCGAGTACAGCGATTTTTTCCAGAACCGGACCATCGACTACTCGCAATTGCGCGACTATCTCGCGGCAAGCATGCCGGAGGGATCAGAAGAGTTTCAGATTTACACCGATCGCTTGCGCATCGATGGCGACACCGCGTTCTTGCAGTACCAGGTGACGCTCAATGGCAGCGAGGGTCTCGTTTCATTCCGCACTGTTGAAGCGTTGTCGGTACGGGACGGGCTGATCATTAAAGTCAACGAACACGCGATGCTGGTCAGCCATGCCCCAACGTTGACCCGCCCGGCCTATAGCGCTGAGGCGGTCAGTCGTTTGGGATTATCAGCCCGTCAGGTCGGGGCGCTTGCCAATGATTTGCAGCAGTACTTCGAACAGACCAAGCCCTACCTCGATCCACGGCTGGACCTGTCTCATGTCGCGGCATCGACTGGCTACACACGCAACCAGATCTCGTTCTTTCTGAATCAGGTTCGGGGGCAAACGTTTTACACGCTCCTCAATCAGCTGCGCCTGGATGAAGCCCTTTCACGTTTGAATGCGCAACGCCACGCCTCGCGCATCGACGAGATTGCCAGCGCCTCAGGTTTTAACTCGCTGTCCACGTTCTACCGTTGCTTCAAGCAGAAAACAGGGTGTTCGCCGAAGGCTTATTTGCAGCAACTGTCTCGTCCTGAATAAGGTTTACACCTTCAGATTGCCGAATTTCTCGATAGCTTGCCCGCAATACCTGGAATCTGCCTTGAATAGATGGGCGGTGATTATCACCATCCCTGCAGTCGATCCGCGCAGGCCCAGCAAGGGTTTTGAGAGAACCCCCTCGGGTTCGCGAAGAAGTCCGTGTGTCGCACAAAGAAGGGTCAGGTTTCGATGTGGCTTTTTTACGACTACATTTATCCGACAGAACTACCTCTGCATCCATAGACAAGCAGCTAGCGGCACGAGTGCTTACGAATACATGCTCCCCACTTCGAGGATCAGACATGCATCCATCCTTTCTGCAGCGCATCGATGAGCTCGGCGCTCTGCTTGTCCACTCCAAAGCAGCACGCATCGATTTCTTCCGGCGCACCAATCGACTGAAGTCGCGCCGCGGTGTTCGCTTCCAGGTGGTGACCATGCAGCTCGGCATCTTCCAGGTCATCGAGCGATACACTGGCAAGATCTGGGCCTACCGTTTCAACTACCGAGAGGCCATGGAATTCGCCATCCAACTCGAGGAAAAGTCTAACCGCAGGAAGGGAGTGGCGCGGTGTTCGGCGAGCTGATGCCGCATCCGCGAGACGCGGTGATCGCCGATTCTGACTGTCGAACTGTTTCTAAAACGTTGTCACACAGCCTGAGTCGTAAGCAGCCATTCGTGACGCGTTAAGCCAGTTATGTCGGAAGGAGTCCCGCCTCTTGATAGCTCTGAACCAGTTCGTCGAATAAACCGATATCGAAGCGAGTTCGGGCAATCAATTGAGCGCCAGCAACGGCGGTGTAAATGGCGCGGGCACGTCGCTCGCACACTTCGGTGCTTCCCAGGCCGATATCAGAGAGTACTTTCGTCAGCCACGCCACATTGAGGTCTGCAAACGCCAGCACTTCACTCTTGACCTCCTCAGGCAGGTCCTGGTATTCCGCAGCCATGAAGCTGGACAAACACAGCCTGTTGCCGTCTTCCAGAGATGTTCGAAAGATGCTCGGGTACGCCTGCAGACAGCGAGTCGGATCGGGGTTTTCACCGCGCAGGGCTTCCAGAACACTGGCAGTGTCCTCCCGGTATCGTCTGGCTACTGCGGCGCCGAGGTCGGCCTTGCTCGAGAAATGGTAATAGATGCTTGCGTTCTTGATCCCCACCGCATCAGCAATGCTTCGGAAATTGATCCCACTGTAGCCGTGGGTTTGAGCGGCCCCTTTAGCGGCTTCCAATATGGCTTCCCGGGCATTTTCGCTCACGTTTTCATTCCTCGATTCTTTGATTGGCGTGGTCATTTGGCGCGATGTTACTCGCATATTTCATAACCTGCCAACTGGTAGGTAGTTGTTGACAGCACAGAAACAAGCGCCCAATCTCTACCTACCACTTGATAGGTAGGTAAATAAATCATGACTTTTCAGCAGCAACACTTCGACGCGTCGAAATTGCCAATGATGAAAATTTACGACTGGTACAACGGACCCTACCCGGCGCGGGTCCGAATTGCGTTAGCAGAGAAAGGCCTGCTGTCCCGGACCGAGTTTGTACCGGTCAATTTATGGACAGGCGAGCACAAGAAACCAGCATTTCTAGCCATCAACTACTCCGGAACACTTCCCGTCCTGGAGTTGGCCGACGGTACGCTCATCGCGGAGTGCACTGCTATCACTCAGTACCTGGATGTTCTGGATGACAGCCCTGTGCTTACCGGTAAAACGCCCACTGAGAAAGGCATCATCCATATGATGACCAAGCGTGCGGAAATTGAATTTCTGGACGCTGTCAGCGCGTACTTCCATCACGCAACGCCGGGGCTTGGGCCGGATGTCGAGCTTTCTCAAAACCCTGAATGGGGTGAGCGGATGCGGGATAAGGCCGTAAGGGGGATGCACTATTTCAACAGCGTCCTGGAAAATCGGCCTTTTGTGGCGGGCAATGCATTTTCGATGGCCGACATTGCAGTACTGGGCGGCATGATTTTCGCCTCGCTGGTGAACCTGCCTATACCTGATGAATGTGAAGCATTGCATGCATGGCATGCCAGAATGAACGAACGATCAAGCGTCCAGGAATGGCGCGCCATGGTGAAACAAGGCGAGCCAAAAAACTGAGAAAAATGTGTCTGGGCATGACTCACTCGCCTGCGGCAGCTATCGGCTGTGGGATCAACCGGTCGATGCAACATCCCGAAGCACCGGGTTTCCTGAACAAGACGATTTACTGGTAACGACCGGCGCGACATAGTGCGCCGGTCACTCCACCACCGCTAATTCACTTTTTTATTGAAACAATCGTCGCTCTGCCGCCCTCTGCTCGAAATGAAAACGACACTCGGTCTCCAGCCGTCAGCCCTGTCAGCTGATCTTCCGTCACGGAAAAGGCCATGGTCATCGGCGGCCATTGCACAGCTGGAACAGCGCCGTGAGAGATGGTCACCGTATGCTTCGTCGTATCGATAGACTTGATCGTTCCGTCGGCGGTGGCGACTGGAGCCTGCGTTGTTTCCTGCTTCATCTGCATGCCCTCCATTCCGTCCATTTTCATGCCCGGCATATCCTCTGCTTGGGCCGAGAGAGACAGCGTGAATACGGTGCTGGCAACTGCAATCAGGGTCAGTTTCATACGACTTTTCCTTGAGGGTTGATGGGTTCAACTGAGAGGTGCCGGCGACGCATCAAGCGATAGGCCGCCGGAATAACAAATAGGGAAAGCAAGGGTGCCGTGACCATGCCGCCGACCATGGGTGCAGCAATTCGGCTCATCACCTCGCTGCCGGTCCCACTGCCCAGCAAGATGGGTAACAAGCCAGCAATGATGACGGCCACGGTCATGGCCTTGGGTCGAACACGCTGCACGGCGCCTTCACGAATCGCCGCAACCAGACCGCGCTCAGTGCTGTCGCCGAGGTCTTCACGTTCGGCCCAGGCGTTCTTCAGGTAGAGCAGCATGATCACGCCAAACTCGGCGGAAACGCCGGCCAAGGCGATAAAGCCGACCCCGGTGGCGACTGACAGGTTGAACCCCAACAGATAGAGGAACCATGCCCCGCCAGTAAGGGCGAATGGCAGAGTGGCCATGATCAGCAAGGCCTCATCGAAGCGGGCGAAGGTCAGGTAGAGCAACACGAAGATGATCAACAGCGTGGCAGGCACCACCAGCTTGAGTCGTGCGTTGGCCCTTTCGAGAAACTCGAACTGCCCTGAGTAACTCAGGCTCATGCCGGGCTGCAACTTGACCTGCTCATTGACGACCCGTCGTAGATCGGCGACCACAGACGCAATGTCCCTACCACGCACATCTATGTACACCCAACCTGAAGGTCGTGCGTTCTCGCTTTTGAGCATCGGCGGACCGTCCGTGACTTTGACCTTCGCCACTGTGCCGAGGGTGATCTGGCTACCTAGCGGGGTATAGATCGGCAATTGCTCCAAGGCACCGAGCGAGTCACGCCACTCCCGTGGGTAACGCACGTTGATCGGGAAGCGTGCGAGCCCTTCAATGGTCTCACCGACATTTTCACCGCCGATAGCGCCGGCCACGATGGACTGCACATCGGCGATGTTCAGTCCGTAGCGAGCGGCGGTTTTGCGGTCGATATCCACATCGATATAGCGGCCACCGGTCAGTCGCTCGGCCAGAGCCGAACTGACGCCGGGCACGCCCTTGGCCACTCGCTCGACGGCCTGAGTCGCTGCATCGATCTCCGATAGGTTGGTGCCGGCAACTTTCACTCCGATGGGACTCTTGATCCCCGTGGCAAGCATGTCGATACGGTTGCGAATCGGTGGTATCCAGATATTCGTCAGCCCAGGGACTCGTACCACTCGATCCAGTTCTTCCACTAACTTTTCCTGGGTCATGCCTGGACGCCATTGCTCGTGCGGCTTGAATTGGATGGTGGTTTCGAACATCTCCAGCGGTGCGGGGTCGGTGGCGGTTTCAGCGCGGCCGGCTTTACCAAAGACGTGTTCAACCTCTGGCACGGTCTTGATCAGGCGGTCAGTCTGCTGCAGCAGTTGTGCCGCTTTCTGCGCCGACAATCCCGGCAGAGCTGAAGGCATATAGAGCAGGTCGCCCTCGTCCAACGGGGGGAGAAACTCGCCACCCAAGCGAGACATTGGCCATAGCGCACTGACAAAAACCAATAGCGCCACCAGCAGCGTGATCTTTGGTCGACGCAAGACTGCGTCCAGGGCTGGCTGATAGATCCGAATCAACCACCGGCTCAACGGGTTCTGATGTTCACTGGGAATTCGTCCTCGAATCCAGTAGCCCATCAGCACTGGCACCAAGGTCACTGACAATCCCGCCGCTGCGGCCATGGCGTAGGTCTTGGTGAAAGCCAAAGGTCCGAACAGCCGTCCTTCCTGGGCTTCCAGCGTGAACACCGGAATGAACGACAGGGTGATGATCAACAAACAGAAGAACAGCGCGGGGCCTACCTCTGCCGCCGCTTCGGTCATTACATGCCAATGACGTTCACCCTTCAGTTCTTCCCCCGGATTGGCCCCGTGCCAAGCCTCAATCTTCTTGTGGGCGTTCTCGATCATCACCACGGCGGCATCGACCATGGCGCCGATGGCGATGGCTATCCCGCCCAAGGACATGATGTTGGCGTTGATGCCCTGGTAGCGCATGACGATGAAGGCAATCAACACACCAACAGGCAAGGAGATGATCGCCACCAGAGATGAGCGCAGGTGCCAGAGGAAGATCCCGCACACCAACGCGACGACGATGAACTCTTCGATTAGCTTGTGGCTGAGATTTTCCACAGCGCGGTCGATCAGCTTGCTGCGGTCGTAGGTGGTGACGATTTCCACCCCGGCCGGCAGGCTGCTTTTCAGTTCGTCGAGTTTGGTCTTGACTGCCGCAATGGTCTCGCGAGCATTCTTGCCACTGCGCAAAATCACCACGCCGCCGACGGTCTCGCCTTCGCCGTCGAGTTCAGTAATGCCACGCCGCATTTCCGGTCCCAACTGAATCGTGGCGACATCGCCAAGGGTCACCGGCACTCCTCCCGAAGCCAGCTTTAAGGGGATCGCCCGAAAGTCATTAAGTGTCTTCAAGTATCCGGAAGCACGCACGATGAACTCGGTCTCTGCCATCTCCAGCACCGCGCCACCAGTTTCCTGATTTGCCTTGCCGATAGCTTCGGTCACCTCAGCCTGAGTAATACCGAGACTGGCCAGTTTGAGCGGATCAAGCTGCACCTGGTACTGCTTGACCATGCCTCCCACGGTGGCCACTTCCGCAACGCTGGGCAGGGTCTTGAGTTCGAACTTGAGGAACCAGTCCTGAAGTGCGCGTAGCTGCGCCAGGTCGTGTCCTCCACTGCGATCCACCAGTGCGTACTGATAGATCCAGCCCACGCCCGTCGCATCCGGTCCCAACGCCGGCTTGGCGCTGGCCGGCAACCGACTTTGTATTTGGCTCAGATACTCCAACACCCGCGAGCGAGCCCAGTACAAGTCAGTGCCGTCTTCGAACAGCACGTAAACGAAGCTGTCACCGAAGAAGGAATAACCACGTACAGTCTTGGCTCCCGGTACTGAGAGCATGGTGGTGGCCAACGGATAGGTCACCTGGTTCTCGACAATCTGCGGCGCTTGTCCCGGAAAAGGGGTGCGGATGATCACCTGAACATCCGAGAGATCTGGCAGCGCATCGATGGGCGTGCTCTGCACCGACCAAATGCCCCAAGCCGTGACAAACAGCGTCGCCAGTAGCACCAGGAATCGGTTGGCCACTGACCAACGAATCAGGGCAGCGATCATGGCTGACTCCCCGATTTATCCAGACGCTCGACACGCAAACCATCATCGGTCTGGCTAACCGCAATCCGAACCTTATCGCCCGTTTTGAGGCCCTGCATCAGCGCCGGACTAGCGAGTGGGAACGTCATCGTCATACCAGGCATGCCCAGCGTCTTGAAGGGACCATGGGCAAGCGTGACTTCTTTATCGTTGATCTCAACGATCTGCCCATCCGCTTCATGAAAGCTGGAGGCTGCTGCGCTGGGCGGTGACTCTTCCTCCGAGCTTGCAACAATGCCCTTTAGACTGGCCTCCGAGTCGAGCAAGAACTGGCCAGAGGTAACCACCCTCTGGCCTTCTTCCAGACCTTTCAATATCGCCGTCTTGCCATCGCTTTCCTGCCCAAGTTGCACCTCCACGGGACGGTAGCGGCCCGCGTCTTCGGCGAGCATCACCAAGGCACGTCGGCCAGTGCGAATGACGGCTTCGCTCGGCACCCACAACACCCTTTGCCCGGTCAAACGATTCAGGCGTACCTGCGCCGTCAAACCCGGTCTGAGGCGTCCGTCCGGATTGGGTAGTTCCACCCGCACGCGAAGCGTGCGACTGTCCGGACTGGTCTCGGGCAAAATTGCGCTGACCTTGCCGTTGAGCATTGTCCCTGGGAAGGCTGGCAGGCGCGCTTCGACCGGCTGCCCCACGGAGATCGATCCGGCATCCAATTCTGGAACGGCCACGGCCAGCCAGACACTGCTCAAGCCATTGACGCGTGCCAAAGTATCGCCAGTCGCCACGGTCATTCCCGCACGTACATTCAATTCTTGCAGCACACCGGCAATGGGGCTGGTCAGCGTCAGGTAGGGTTGAACCTTACCGCCACGCTCTACCTCAGTAATCAGTGTTGCCGGCATCCCTGTGAGTCGTAGTCGCTGGCGGGCCGCAGCCAACAGGACAGCATCCCCGTTGCGTTTCAGCGCAAGGAACTCTGTCTGGGCAGCGGCCCATTCCGGCACCAGGATATCCGCCAACGCCGCGTTGGCTTTGAGTACATCGCCGGGAGCATGGGCATAGACCCGCTCCACAAAGCCAGGGGTGCGTGCCTGAATCACAGCGACATCACGTTCGTTGAACGTCAAGGCACCTGTCACGTCGAGGCTCGAATCAAAGATCCCACGAGTGACAGTCGCAAAACGCAGACCGAGATTCTGGGTCAGACCTGGGTCGATACTGACTGTCGCCCGATCCCCTTTCCCACTGGCGTACTGAGCAACCAGTTGCATGTCCATAAAGGGAGATTTCCCCGGCTTATCGAACTTTTGCTGTGGGTACATGGGGTCGTACCAATACAGAGCCTTGCGTTCATCCGTTGGATTGAGGCTCTGTTCCGGGGCGGTAGCTGGTACTCCGCTCATGCGCTGGTGAGCGAACCAGTAGCCACCGGTAACACCCAATGCCATCGAGATACCTACCAGCAATGCCCCGTTCCATTTTTTAAGAATCATTGGCTGGACTCCCCATAAGCAAAATACAGACGCGCACTGGTCAGCGCTCGCTGCTCTTCCACGTCGATCTGTTTGAGACGGGCCTCGATGAGTTCACGTCGGGCGGCAACAACGGCGTTCAAATCGCCTTTGCCGGAACGATAACTGGCCATGCTGAGTTCGACCTTTTCCTTGGCCAGCGGCAACAGACTTTCCTGGTTTCGGCTCACGGCACGATTCAGGCGTTCATAGTCAGCCAGTTCGTTTTCCAGTTGCTGAGTGTGCTCGCGTGACAGGGCTTCGCGCTCGGCCTCAAGCTGGCTGAGTTCAGCCTGTTTGGCTGCGATTTTGGGGTTTTGGCGAGCGTCAGGAAACAGCGGTAGATCCCAGGAAAATTGCACGCTGACCATATCGCCAAACTCACGGCCACGGTGCTGGTAATCCAGTTCCCAGCTCCAGTCTGACTGCTTCTCCGACACGGCTTCACGAACCTTGGCTTGCGCTTCGCGGGTCATCGGCGCAAACGCTGCTAACTCGGGATGATGTTGCAGCTTATGGGAGTAGCTTGAGGTATCGACGGGCCATTCAGGCAAACTGCCCACAGGCTTGTCGTTGGCGGCGGAGCCAATCCAGCGTTTGAGGGCCGCTCGGGCCTGTGCTCTCTGGAGAATCAGATCGTCCTGTTGCTCCGCCAGTTGAGCTGCTTCCTGCTTGGGTGTCACCGCATCGGCGGGTTGAGCGCGGCCACCGGCAATCTGGGCCCGGACGGTATCGCTCAGCAGGCGGTTTTCTTTGTAGAAGTCCTGGAACAGCACATCTTTGCGCTCAACCGAGTAGCTGCTGATCCAGGCCAACGCCGTGGACTGGCGTACCTTCAGACGTTCGACTCGACGCTCCGCAGCGGCGCGATCAACAGCTGCATCGGCAACTTCAATGCGCGCTTTGCGTTTGTCGCTGTTGGGCATTTCTTGCCTGACCCCGACCATTTGCATGGTCATGAAGTCCTGGTCGATGCTCCAGCGATCCGGACCGCCAATGGGGTAGTTCTGCACACCCAGCAGCAGCTTGGGGTCAGGCAGCTCACCGGCTGGGATGGCTGCACTGCTGGCAGCCTGAATTTTGGCGTCTTGTGCGGTCAGCGACGGCGCATTGTTTTCGGCCAGCCGCAACGCTTCATCGAGTGTCAATGCGGCAGCGAAGCTCGGCAATGCCAGTACGCTTGCCGCCAGACCGGCCACGAGGGACCAGCCTGTGCAATAGCACTTGGAGTTCATGTTTACGATTCCTGTGATCATCCACTGCACGCGTCAAAAAAGACATGCGCGCAGCTAGTCCATCCCGCTAATGCGGAATGAGGCTCAATGTGGGACAGGAATCAAACGCGAGGCGGTCGCCATACCCCGGACGGGGTCTGTACGGGTAGGGAATTGCTGAAGAAGGAAATCACTACGGGGCTGAATACGGTTACAGGAGGCTTGAAGATCGAGACTTGCAGCATGCCGCCTGTCTTGCATTCCTGGCCCGGCTTACAAGGTTTGCCGTGCTCGGAAGGGCTTTTCATATCGTTGCAGCAGTCCATCCCCATGTCATCCATCATCGCCATGCCCATCGTCTTCATTGGGCAAGGTTCTGTCGGTGCCTGAACGCCCGCCATCCCGCTGAGGGGAAGCGCCAGGCTAATCATGAAGATGATGCAAAACCGCAGATAGCGTTTCATGGGCTGGAGTGTAGTCTTTGAAAACAGCGGTTACCATTCGAAAAATGTCTTGGCTATCTACTGAAAGACGCTGAAGAAGCGTGATCTCACCATCGCTTGATTAAGCCAGCGTTACGGATAAAAACCGGAACTCTACAAGCACCGAGCGCCGATTTTTCCGCCAAACAAGTGCCGGTATTGCGCGGATATAGATCAGCTCACCCACCAAATCAACCAATGTCTGGGTGATCACCGGCGCCGCAGCAAGCCCTCGAATCTCTTCATCAACCCTCGATTAAGATCGCCTACAGATCTCCGCCACGCCAGGTTACTTAGCCTTTGCGCTCTTGATGTCGCTTATGATTTGCTGCGCAATAGCCTCTACCTGCTCTTGAGTCATAGCTGACATAACCCCCTCCCAAGCAGATGAAGAGGTGTCATATGTCCGGGTCCCGATCAAGCGTCCAGACTTCAGATCCGAGTAATCTGCACTTGAGTTAATCCAAGCGTTGCCGACCATCACGCCAGCGGCATAGCGCGCACCAGGTGTCAGATATCGGAAATTCGTAACGTTGATCTTGATGCCCACACCCTCTTTCTCTGCGGGGTTCGCTACATGCGACTCAGTGAGGCGGTATCCAGCGCGGTCAGCTTCATTTTTCAGGGCCTCATTCCATTCTTGCCTCAAGCGAATCCAGTCATCGTTCTGCCGGACCTTGCCGTTCCCCTGAATATTCACCACCAAGTTCTTCTTAGCGGACTCTTCAATCGTCAGTGCTTCAGTGCCACCGCTTTTTACGGAGGCCGCACAGCCGCTCAGCAGAGAAACGGCAACGGCGCATGAAAGGGAGATAAAAAACTTGGTGTTTTTCATTAGATGTCCATATCCAAAAAGGAGTGCATGGCAGTCCTCAATGAAGAGTCACAACCCTGCGGCTTTCACCAATCCTGATCCGGTCCAGTGCCCTGTTTAGAGAATCCAGGGCATCAAGGAGGGCTTTCGCCTCGATCTCTCGACCATCTCCCCAAAGGCGTTCAGCCATTCTGTTCAGGGCTTGGATCGCGTGCTCAATTTCATTAGCAGTAGCCGTCGCTGCTACTTTACTTTCCGGCTTTTTCTTCGGCATTCAGTAACCCTTCTGCAGGGCATTGCTCTGTCTTTCAATTGTTAGCGCGAATACATCGCCCATCGGAACAAGTGCTGCTCTGAGGCTCGGTGAAGCTGTTGCCGTCGTCCGAGCCCAGGAATAGGCGCGCCCTTCTCGCCCATACATCTTGCTAACAACGCGAAATTTATCACCATTGAATCGCCACTACGAGCAGCTACGAGTGGTTTTCATGCTCTCTGGAATTAGCAAATATCAATTCAGCAATTTGTACTACTGAGTGATGCGCATCGTCATCCAGTGTGCTCTGGCAATACGGGTCACACTGCTGCTTTTCTCCAGGTTTCCAGGCGAAAAAAAAACGCCGAAGCGGGTTTTTCATCCATGTTCAGGTCAATTTGGCGAGGCACCACTCAAATTTTCAATCAATGACGGGGTCACCACTGCGCGATATCCATCAGCATTTGGGTGCAATCCATCCGCAACATACTGATTAAACAGGTCGGGATTTGATTTCAAGACCGCCTCCCACCTTGGATAATTGTCGATCAGACGAAGTCCCCTGGCTTTTGCGACATCCCGGTACATCTGGAAGTAATCCCTTAACTTCGGTCTCTGCACTCCAGAGCCTCCAATCACTGGATTCGTCACCATTAAAATGATCTCCGTCGATGACTTGGCAGCCTTGAGCCGGTCAATCATTAGCTCGAGGTTTTTCCGCGCTTGTTCGACAGTGGTTTTGTTGGGAAGGAAAGCGTCGTTGATCGCAAATTCGATAAACACCGTGTCCGGGCTTTTGGAGATAACTCGACTTTCGAGATTCTCAACCCCCCATCCCGACCACATCGAACCCTTGCCACTATTTATAACCGTGGCACGTCCAGGGTAACGCTGATTCAGATCATCCCCAAGCTGCTGCACCCAGGCGCCAAAGGCCGTCAAGCTCGTACCATAAGCTACGACGGTCTGCGCCTTGCCAGCATCAAGGTTTGAATAGAGAACGCTTTCCTGAACAGCAAAGCTGGCCGTGCTTAACGAAAGTAACATTCCAGCAAACAGAGCCTTGGCCCACAAACCATTCATTCGACTGTCCCGATCTTTTCACAGGTGGCAAGGATGAACCTGTGAGCTTGAGGCGTCCACCGGTGGCATTGGGCCCTCACCCCGTAAGGTGTGGGCGAGATTGTCTCGGTCATTGTCCGGAAAGGATGGGCAGAAAATTGGCGGACATGCGAACGAAGGCATGGCCAAAAACTACCAGCGGGACCACGAAGAAATCGTCTGGTCCGAAGCAATTTCTGACCTGAATATCAGCGAAATCACCGGGGTAGTTTTGCGCAGGCCTGAAACGAGAAAGGGGATCAAGCCGTTAACTGCTTGATCCCCTTGCGAAATATGGTCGGGACGGTGTGATTCGAACACTCGCCCCTTAGCACCCCATCGCCTTTTTTCATACTTCTTGAAAGCTTCCAAAATTTTACTCTGGATTTTTCCAAGCCAGTATTTGCTTGAGCTCCAGCGGCGTTCTGCTCTACGAAAGTCCAGGAACGTCCATCAAGAGCCGACGTTTTTGTGGGGGGAAAAGTAGGGGAAACCCATTTCATGGCCAAAATCACCATCACAGAACTTGAGTCGCTGACTGCCAACGATGCCGGTCGGTTCCTCAGGGAGGATGGCAATTTGGCCGGTCGAATCTCGTCCGTAAGGGCGGTGTTTTTCGGTCAGCTTTTTCTATCGGCGGAACGACCAGAACAAAGAGTACTCCTGCGGGTCCTGGCCGCGCAAAATCCCTGACGAACATCCGCAAGGCACGCAACCAGGCCCACGCGTTTAATACAGATGACGTGACTAAATAGTGGAGGAAATTACTACCCGTCCCGCTGTATGAAAGTCATAAGCCCAAATACCGTGTCAAACCTGCTCAGGTAAAACCCTTGCTGGGAATGCTTCCACTTTTAGCTTCTCCATCACCAGTCCAATAAAGGCTGATACCGCCAACGGCAAATGTTGCCGGCTGGGATAAAGCACATGCAGGCCGTATCCAGTGCGATGGTAATGCGGTAGCACAGGCACAAGGCGGCCAGCCTGAAGATCGAAATTAACTATTGTGGGCGGCAGCAACGCAATGCCCAAGCCAGCCACCGTGGCCTTACGCAATGCCTGAGCCGTGTTTCCATTGAAACGGCTGGTAATCTGCACGTCTTCCTCAACACCGTTTGGCCCATTAAGACGCCACGTGGTGACGCCGCTAGGATGACCGAAACTCACACAGTCGTGATTGACCAGATCCTCTAGCGTAGCGGGCACACCTCGGTTATTGAGGTACTTGGGGCTGGCGACCAAACCTTCATTGCCTGCTCCAATGAGTTGGCGACCGACGTATCCCGAATCCTGCAAAGTGCCTCCTCGAAACGCGATGTCGATCCGATCAGCGATCAAATCGGCACGTGCATCACTTAGCACGAAGTCAAGCTGAACCCGTGGATGCAAGGCGAGAAAATCGGCCACCCATTCCATAGGGAAGAAGTCGAAGAAATCAGCCATCGCCGCAATGCGCACGATGCCACTCGGCTCCTGGTTTCCTGTCATTAATTGCTGTCCGGCATCGATCAGGCCTTCTACCGCGCCAGAGCACCGGTCATGAAAAGCCTGACCTGAATGGGTAAGTGTGAGCTTGCGCGTGGAGCGCTGCAGCAGCCGTGTGCCGAGCTGCGCCTCGAGTTGTTGAACGCGTCTGCTTAAGGTGTTGGGCGGCATTCCAAGCTGCCGCGCCGCTTCGGCAAAGCTGCCGTTGCGTACCACTTGTACAAACAAGGCGATGTCATTCAGGTCAATCATCTTATCGCCACCACTTCGTTAAATGGATTAGTTCAATCCAATTATGCCATCTAATAAAGCAATCCGAAGACGCATATCCTTCAGGCATTGCTGCATTTGACCTTCAGTCTGCCGGAACAACCTATGACCTCACCTCACCTCACCTCACCTCACCTCTCCCTCCCATCGGCATCGTCGTCGGTTCGGCCCGTGAAGCTCGCTTCGATGAAAAACACAAGCTCTGGATCCACGAGATAGCAAAACAGCGCAAGGATCTCGCCATCGAATTGATCGATCTGTGCGATCACTCGCTGCCCTTCTTCGACGATCCGCAATCGGCGTCCTCAGCAGACCAAAGCCGTGCGGGACAACGGCGGGCCGACAGGCTCGCACCGATCGACGGCCTGATCGTGGTCACACCGGAGTACGACCAGGGTACACGCGCCGAGCTGAAAATAGCCTTCGACATTGCCGGCCAGGAGCTCGGCAGTAAACCGATCGGTTTCGGGGGTAATGGCGGTACTGGTCGCGCCATCGAACAACTGTAGCTGGTGACCATTGAGTTGCAGATGGCCCCGGTACGCAATGCCGGGCATATCGGCATCGCTGAATTCATCGGCATCTGGCAACAGGGAAAGAACTTCAACGATTACCCGCATCTGGCCCAGGCAGCCAAAGCGCTGCTCGATGACATTGTCTGGTGGGCCCAGGCGCTCAAAACCCCGAGAGAAAACATATGACCGCCACCGTCGCTGTTCTGCAACGCGCCATTGTCCTTCGCACTAAAGGCAGCACCCATGGCCCTATAACGCGGCTTATGAGCCCGGGCGATCTGGGCGAGCTTTTGAAGCCTTTCATTTTCCTTGATATTTTCAGTTTGAACGCCAGTCGCGGTAAGTCCAATTTCGGCATGCACCCGCACTCAGGGATCGCGACGGTTACCTTCATGACCAAAGGCGACGTCGCCTATGAAGACACCACTGGCGCGGCAGGTGTATTGCTTGCCGGTGGTGTTGAGTGGATGCGCGCCGGCAACGGGGTTTGGCACGATGCTACGCTAGCCAACGAGTCCTCAATGCAGGGATTCCAGCTCTGGGTGGCACTACCGCCGTCGGCGGAAAACGCCCCCGCGCTGAGCGTCTATCTTGCGCCCTCCCAAGTTCCGCAATCAGGCCCGGCGCGCGTGCTCCTGGGCCGCTACGGTAATGCGCAGAGCCTGATTGAAGCGCCGAGTGACATGAACTATCTCGCCGTGAATTTGAAAGACGGCGAGCGCTGGCGGTATACCCCGCCGTCCGGACACACCGTGGCCTGGCTCGCGGTTGATGCAGGACGGCTGGACACAGGGGGCCTGATTAATGCCGGCGAACTCGCCGTATTTGAGGAGTCCGAGCAATACATCGATTTCGTGGCTCAAGGCGAATGCTCATTCGTACTGGGCTCAGCAGTGAAGCATCCGTACGAACTGGTGACGGGCTACTACTCGGTACACACGAGCAGGGCAGCTCTGGCACAGGGCGAAACTGAGATACAGCGTATCGGCGAACGCCTGCGGCAGGAGGGACGACTGAGCTAGCCCCTGAGGCGCGCCTTCAGTCGATACGACTCCCCGCTAAACATCCCACCAATCCCGAATTATTAATCCTCAACCTACTGAGATACATCATGACCACGAGCAATCTCGACCTGCTTTTGTCCCCTGCACAAATCGGCTCCCTCCCTCTGAAAAACCACATGGTCATGGCGCCTTTGACGCGAAGCCGCGCCGGTGAAGGTGATGCTCCGACGCCCACCGTGGTTGAGTATTACCGGCAACGTGCCGGTGCCGGCCTCATCATCACCGAGGGTTCTCAGGTCTCGGCACAAGGCAAAGGCTATATGAGAACGCCGGGAATCTTCACCTCCGAACAAATCGCGGGCTGGAAACAAGTGACCGACGCTGTTCATGCAGAAGGTGGACGGATATTCCTGCAACTCTGGCATGTCGGACGGCTCTCACATCCATTGGTGCAGATCAACAGCGCCCTGCCAGTAGCACCTTCAGCGATCAAGGCTGATGGCGAGATTTACACTTCTGAGGGACTCAAGTCTTACGAAATCCCAAGGGCTCTGGATCTCGATGAGATTCCTGACGTGATCGCTGATTTTCGCCAAGGTGCTGAAAACGCAAAACGTGCTGGATTCGACGGCGTTGAAATCCATTGTGCAAACGGTTATTTGATCGACCAGTTCCTGCGCGATGGCACCAATACCCGAACCGATACCTACGGCGGATCTGTAGAGAATCGCGCTCGATTTCTCAAGGAGGTAGTCGAGTCCGTCATCGAGGTCTTCGGGGCCAGCCGCGTAGGCGTTCGCCTGTCACCAATATTCAATTATTTCTCCATGAGCGACAGCGATCCCCAAGCAACTTTCAACTACGCGGCGAAGATGCTCAGTCGCTATGGGTTAGCCTACCTTCACGTGGTTGAACTCGGTGCAGGGCCATTCGATTTCAGGGAATTAAAGCGTCGTTTCGGTGGCACCTACATCGCCAATGGTGGCTATGACGCAGAGCGAGCCGCAACGGCGCTCAGCTTAGGCGATGCTGATCTGGTGTCGTTTGGCACTGGGTTCCTGGCCAACCCGGATTTGGTGGAGCGATTCAAACACGGCGAGTCCTTGAACGAAGCAGACCCAACGACGTTCTACCAAGGTGAGGAACGCGGTTACACGGACTATCCGACCATGGCGCAATCCCGATCGACACTATGAGCAAAATACTGGATTAGACATCAGTCAGCGTTATGTCTCACGGCGATCGCGAGCCATTCGCTGGCGCTTACAGGGCTGTTTGGTAAAAGCTCCAACTAATCAGCCCTGGACGCTCCGTCCGCTATCCCAGCGCCTCCAGCTCGGCCAGCATTTCAGGCGCGATGACCAATTCACTCGCGGTGAGATTCTCTCGAAAGTGTGCCACCGAGGAAGTACCAGGAATCAACAAGATATTAGGAGCACGTTGCAGCAGCCACGCCAGCGCCACGCACAGAGGTGAAGCTCCAATGCGCGTCGCTACGTTCGAGAGTACTTGCGACTGCAACGGCGTGAAACCACCTAGAGGAAAGAACGGCACATAAGCAATGCCTTGCTGACCCAACGCAGAAATAAGTGTCTCGTCTTCACGATGAGACAGATTGTAGTGATTCTGCACGCAGACGATGTCAGCGATCCCCTGCGCTTGCTTGACCTGCGATGGCGTGACATTGCTTACGCCCAAGTGGCGAATGAGCCCCTGGCGTTGTAATTCTACAAGTGCGGTAAATGATTCCTCGATGGACCCCTCGGCGGGCGATTGCTGGTTGCCCATTGCCCTAAGGTTCACCACATCCAGTACGTCCACACCAAGATTGCGCAGGTTGTCATGCACGGCCTGGGTCAATTCGGCGGGGCTCTGCGCTGGATTCCAAGAGCCATCAGAACCGCGGAGTGCGCCGACCTTTGTCACGATCACCAGGTTTTCAGCGTAAGGGTGTAAAGCTTCACGGATCAGTTGGTTGGTCACGTGAGGGCCGTAAAAATCTGCGGTATCAATGTGGTTTACACCCGACGCCAGCGCTTCACGCAGCACGGCAATGGCCGCTTTCGGATCCTTGGGAGGGCCAAAAACGTTAGGTCCCGCCAATTGCATCGCACCGTAGCCCATACGATTTACCGCCCGGTCGCCCAATAAGAACGAACCTGCTTTGGCCACTTTGCTCATTTTGTCTACCTCAATCAGAGTATGTGTGGCGCACTATGCATTGACCACTTCATTGGTAATAGGGTGCAATCGGCACAGGTTGTACGGCTGAGAGAACAATGCAAACAAGACTTGCTGGCCTTTGTAGCGGTGGTCAACGCAGGAGGTTTCCGTCCTGCGGTAAATCCGCTTCAAGCCTCAGTGACGCCGTGCGACGCCTGGAAGCCAGGCTAGGTGTGAGACTGCCCCTTTCCTGCGAACCTATCCCGACATCAGCCTGGAAGTGACGATCGAGGAGAGCTTCGTCGACATGCTTGCGGCAGGTTGTGACGCGGGTATTCGTTACGATGAACGCCTTGAGCAGGACATGATTGCAGTCCCCATCGGCCCACGATTTCAACGCTTCGCGACGGCCGCATCACCGGCTTATCTCGATGCCAGAGGTCGACCAGAGCACCCACGAGATCTGTTGAAACACGCATGCCTGCGGGGCAGATTTCCCAGTGGCGCGATGCCGCTCTGGGAGTACGAACGTCATGGCGAAACCGTTAGCGTGGACCCGACTGGGCCGTTGATTGTCAGGGTGGGAGGCGCCGTGGACCTGACTGTTCAGGCTGCGATTGATGGACTGGGTATCGTCTACCTGTTTGAGGACTGGCTTCAGCCCTATCTAGACAGTGGGGCACTTGAACCGGTGCTTGAACCATGGTGGCAGAGCTTTACCGGGCCGTTTCTCTATTACCCTGGTAGACGCTATCTGCCCTCGCCTCTGAGGGCATTTATAGACTTTATCAATGCCCAGCGAACGTAGTTCATCAATAACCATTCGACGAATGTTAAACGCGGAAATGCCTTGAGTCTGAGGTTATTCATCACCGGCTCAATGAACGCCGAAACCGCCATAGGCAATGTCGCCGACTCAAATAAAGCAGGTGCTGGCCTCTATTGGTGCGCTGATAGTGCGACAGAACACCAACCAGCTCATTGATATCCGCTGAGATTCCAGCCAGAGCCAGTGGTTTTGTGGGGGTAAAAACACCTAAAAATAAAAAGGGGTCGCGAGATAAAATCTCGCAACCCCTTCAATTATATGGTGGGGACGGAGTGATTCGAACACTCTACCCCTAGCACCCCATAAAGGTGATTTTCCGTCCAGTGGCATCCCACAAAATGCTAGACACTCTCATATACCTTTGTAAACACTAGACATTATTCTAACCGATGTCCATTAGCATCCGATATCATCCGTCTAAAGCTCATCTCAATTCACTACCAAGGATTATTACCGTGGCCAATATCACAGATAAGGCGATGAAGGCGAAGCCTGGCCACACTCATAAATGGATGAGTGAGGTAGCAATTTGGGGCCATGGGTCGCTTCTGGCTCGAATCACCCCAGCCGGCGACCGGCTTTTCTATTTCCAATACACCAACGACGCAGGCAAGCGATACGCCCTGCCGATCGGAACCTATGGACCTGGAGACGATGCCGCGACCATGACGCTGTCGGACACTATAACAACCCCTTCGAGACCAACTGCGACGCGTGCTCTTCCAGCTTTCCAGCGTTCTGGAAAGCGCTGAGTAACGCCAACAATTTGCAAATCAGCGCAGCAGGTAAACCGTTAAATTGCCCACCAAAAATATCAAAAAAGGTACTGCTTGCCCTCGACCATAAACGTCGTCGCATGTAGCCCCCCAGAGACACACATCAAATCAGCATCCCAAGGATATAAGCCTTGACTGCCGCCTCCGTCTTGTTCGCCGCCTTCAATTTACGCATCGTATTAACCAAATGAAACTTAACGGTACGAACGTCTATAGACAAAATATACCCAATTTCAACATAAGTTTTCCCAACAGCTGTCCACTTCAGTACTTCTCGCTCACGCGGCGTGAGTTCTTGAGAAGATTCAGGCACCACTTTAGGTGCGATAAGATTAGCCATTGAAGAGTGCACAGTCATTGCAACCCAGATCATCTTGGCTTCATTAACCAGCATTTCCTTCTCGGTAATAATATCTTCCGAGCGCATCAAAGACAGCAAGCCGACCGCTCCAAATTTCCCATGCACAGGCATGCACCAGCCGTTACGCAACCCAGCCTGTTGCGCCTCTTCCCAGAAATCAGGTCTGCCAATAGGATCTGTAACCGACCATGTTAACGGGGCAGTATGCCTTAACCCATGCTGAACAGTAGGGTCGATCGCAAAGTAGTTCTTACTGACGTATTTCTGCTCCCAATTTTTCGGAAAATTCGATAACAAGAAAAAACCAGGATCTGTCACTGGAATGGGAATACGCATCCCATAGGAACAATTTTCAAAACCCAGTTCAACTGCCACTTTTTTCAATCCTTCAAACAGCACAATCTCCGAAGTCGATTCCGCACACAGATTGAAAATGCCTTCACGAAAATCATCCAATATTTTCATCCTGTTACATATTCACACGGTAGTAGCATTCCGAATTCGGTACACATTGCGTAGGCTTTTCCAGTATCGCTGCCCCCAAGCACTGAAAAATCTTGATGGCTCATCGAATAGCTCTCACCCTTATGAGTCACAGGATCATTTCGCAACCTATTGATATCAGTTGAGAACGACTATGTTGGCTCCAGACGGATACATCCGCATGACCTTTACCGATTTCTGCACCTTGTCACTGAAGCAGAATCTTGCCTGGCCTGACACCGCCCTGCTGGAAGAGCTTCGAGATCTGGGCGTTTGTGTCGAGTCAGCCGGATACTGTGAATGGGCTGGCGAACGCACCATACCACGGGTCAGCCTGGGGTGGGCGTGGGTACGGCACTCACATGCCCAACCCCCTGTATTGGCCCCGGGGGGCATTAGCTCCAACGTGATGCTTCGCAACCCCTACGGCTACGACCTGGGCGCCAAACTGACTGAAGAATTATTAGCTTCCTGGCTCCAAAGCCAACCATGGCAAGGCGGTGTCCCTCACACCTGCTGACCGGCCCCTGCCCAAAAGGGCAGCTTAAAATAATCCACCTCTCGTGACTAACTATGGATCCAATTTAAGCAGTGCGAGAGCAGCATGCTACAGACCGTAACAGGCACATCCGCAGAGCTAGGCTCCCGCCTAGGGATGGCACTAGCCTCCTATCGACATAAGATATTTCTTGAAAAATTAGGCTGGCCTCTCCCCTCAAAAAATGGAGAAGAGGCCGACGAGTTTGATCGAACCGATACAGTGTATGTTGTTGCAAAAGATCAATACGGCGATATTTGCGGGTGCGCCAGACTACTACCTACGACACACCCGTACTTGCTCAGTGAAATTTTTCCGGAGCTCATGGGTGACATCCCTCTTCCAAACTCCGCTGACACCTGGGAGCTCTCTCGTTTTTCCGCAACACCGCTTAACGAACCGAACAGCAACACGCTCCAATCCTGGAGAAACACCTGCACCCTGGTGGCAGAAACTGTCTCGGCGGCCATCCGGCTCGGTGCAACTCGTTTAATCGCCTTCTCTGCAGTGGGCAACGAACGCCTCTTGCGGCGCATGGGTGTCAATGTTCACCGGGTGTCGGCGCCGCAACTGATCGATGGAAAACCAGTACTCGCGTTTTGGATTGAAATTGATGAGCACACGAAAAACGCACTCAATATAACTTCCCAGCCCCCCTCGCGTCCGCTTAAAACAAATTCATAGTTTTTTTTCACTGAAAGTACGCATCTCGTTCATCGCGCACAACGCACTCGCTTTTAGCCATATAACAACGTTCCAGTTGGCCGCCTATAGAGCTGTTCAAGACAACAATCATAGATCGCGAATTCGCTCTTTTTCAGTGTTGGCGATATCGACTTAAAACCGCGCAGGAATCCCTTGAAGAATGAATAGCCATCATCACCCGCTCTTCGGCGGGTCCCAACCTGTAACCCCTCTCCCTTTATCCACTGCCCAGCGCGGGGTGTGGGTAGCACAGCGCATAGACCCCAGTAATCCTCGCTATAACTGCGCAGGGTACCTCGAGATTGTGGGTCCTGTTGATATTGAGCTCTTTCAGCAGGCAATCGCCCTTGCCTTGCAGGAGACAGAAGCGCTACGAGTACGATTCGTTGAGGAGCAGGGTGAACCCTGGCAAGTCATTGAACCACACAGCTCTCAGCCGCTGACGGTGATTGACCTGAGCGAACAAGCCGACGCTCTGCAAGCGGCTCAGTCCTGGATGAAGCGAGACCTGAGTACTGCTCAGGACCTCATCCACTCGCAACTGCACCTGCATGCGCTGTTCAAGCTGGGTCCTGAGCGCTCATTCTTTTACCTGCGTTATCACCATATCCTGATGGATGGGTACGGCCAGACGCTCTATTGGCGGCGTATCGGCGAAATATACAGTGCATTGTCAGCGCAAAAGGAATGCCCCGTTTCCAACGCCAGCCCCTTGTCAGTGATTCTTGCAGACGAAGCCCAGTACGAGGCGAGCGCCAAGCATGAGGAAGATCGACAGGCGTGGCTGGACAAGCTGCAGCAACCGCCTGCGTCCTTGCAACTGTCCGAGAGCGTCGCACTTTCCAACCGCGGTATGCGCCGCCTGAGTACGCCGCTGCCTGCGCTGATGGAAGCAGGCTTGCAAGCCCGTGCCAGGTCCATCGGTACACGTTGGTCGGTGCTGATCATTGCTGCCATAGCGATCTACATCCGCAAGCTGAGCAGCAGCAATGACCTGGTGCTCACGCTGCCTGTTTCAGCCCGTTTGAACGCCGCGGCGCGCTCAACGCCAACCATGCTGGCCAATGAACTGCCGCTGCGTCTGAATGTGCCCCACCATTCGTCCTTCAAGGACCTGGTTCACGACGTCACACGTAACCTCGGCTTCGTTCTGGCCCACCAGCGTTACCGTGGCGAAGCCCTTCACCGGGATCAACAGCGTGGCGGTGCGCGCAGTCGCTTGAGCGGACCGGTGATCAACGTCATTTCGTTTGACCAGGAAGTTCGCTTTGGTGATTGCGTGACGGTGCCGCACTACCTGTCGACCGGTCCGGTGGAGGATCTGCTTATCGGCTGTTACGGGAGAGCCGATGGCAGCGGGCTACAACTGTTTTTCGACGCAAACCCGGAGCGCTATAGCCAGGCGGACCTGAAAGCTCATCAGGATCGGTTTCTGCAAGTACTGAGTGCACTCCTGGAAGCGGAACCCGACCTGCCCGTCCATGGGATCGATGGCCTGCTACCCGTTGAACACAGCCTGTTGGCGAAATGGAATGCGACTGAGCGTCCCTACGACCTGACTCGCAGCCTCGATGAACTCTGGGACGAACAAGCGCGGCGAACGCCCGATCGCATCGCGGTCGCAGGTCCTGCAGGCACGCTCACCTATAGCGAGTTGCAAAGCGCCGTCAACCGTTTGAGCGGTCACCTGGTCGCCTTGGGCGTGCAGCCTGGGCAGAGAGTGGGGGTCTGCGACGTTCGCTCGCTGGAGATGGTCATTTCTCTTCTCGCTGTGCTTAAAACCGGTGCCGCTTACGTCCCACTCGATCCGGAACTACCGATCGAGCGCCTGGGCTTTCAGGTCGAGGACGCGCAATTGGTCATGGTCCTGACCCGCAGTACCCTGACCAGCACCCTCGCGGGACTGCAGAGCACCGAATGCAGGATCCTGTGTGTGGATCGAACGTTGCCTGACTTGCCCCATCCGGCCTCCCCTTTGAAGCACGTCGCCAGCCCGGAGGAAGCCGCCTATGTTATCTACACATCGGGGTCAACCGGGCAGCCCAAAGGTGTCGCGGTCCCCCATCAAGGGGTGGTGAATCGCATTCTGTGGATGCAAGAACAGTACTCGCTGCAAGCCGACGATTGCGTATTGCAAAAAACCCCCTTCACCTTTGATGTCTCGGTATGGGAGTTTTTCTGGCCGCTGCTGTTCGGCTGTCAACTGGTCCTGGCCGAGCCTGGCGCTCACCGAGACCCGCGTCGCATTGCCCAACTGATTCGTGACTACAGGGTGACCACCCTTCACTTCGTGCCCTCCATGCTTGATCTCTTCCTCGAAGAACCCGACTTGTCAGATGCAAGTCCGTTACGTCGCGTGTTCTGTAGCGGCGAGGCGTTGCGCGCAGGCACAGTGAAAGCTTTCTTCGACACCTTCACGCCATCGACCGCAATCGCCTTGCACAACCTGTACGGCCCCACTGAGGCGTCCATCGACGTCACGCATTGGACCTGCTCCGCGGCCGATACGCAGGGCTCGGTGCCCATTGGCTACCCCGTTGCCAATACCCAGCTGCATATCCTCGATGAGGCCGGGTGTCCGGTCCCGATCGGAACGGTCGGCGAGCTGTACATCAGTGGCGTGCAGGTTGCCTTGGGCTACATCAACAGGCCGGAAATGAACGCCATGCGTTTCTTGCCCGATGCCAGCGGCCAGGGCCAGGTCTACCGTACCGGTGACTTGGCACGCTATCGTCGAGATGGCGCCATTGAGTTCCTTGGACGCCTGGATGACCAGGTCAAGATCCGCGGATTTCGTATCGAGCCCGGGGAAATTGAAAGCGTCTTGATGAGTCATCCCCGCGTCGCAGTGGCCGCCGTCACCGCCTGGCAGCCTCCGGCCGGGGAGGCCCGCCTGGTGGCCTATGTCGTAGCCACCGCCGGTGAAACCCCGTCGACGAAGGAACTGGTCGAGCATCTGTCACTCAGCCTGCCTGAGTACATGGTCGCGCAGCATTTCGTGTTCCTGGACGCGCTGCCCCTTTCGCGAAACGGCAAGCTTGACCGTAGCGCGTTGCCGGCACCGCTGATCGAGCAAGTCCGGGCCGCGTTGCCCCTCGAGACGCCCGAGGAACACCTGCTTGGCGGTATCTGGCAAAGCTTGTTGGGCATCGACTCGCCCGATCCCGAGCTGTCATTCTTTGCGCTGGGGGGTGATTCAATGCTCGCCATTCGCGCCCGTTCGCTGGCCGAGCAGCAAGGTTACAGCTTCAACGTCCAGGACGTTTTCAACTACCCGACCCTGCGCCAACTGGCCACACGCTTGCGCCCGTTCAACAGGGAAACACCGGTCACCCGCGCGCAACCTTTCGATCTGTTGCGCCCGCAGGATCGCTCGCGGCTGCCTTCCGGCCTGGTGGACGCTTACCCCTTGTCCGCGATGCAAGGCGGGATGATTTACCACGCGGAACTGGCCAGCGACAGCTCGGTCTACCGCGTGGTGACCAGCCTGCATATCGCGACCCGTCTTGATGAGACACTGTTGCGCAACGCCATCGACGCCACCGTGCAAAGGCACCCGGTACTACGAACGCGCTTCGACCTTTCAACGTTCAGCGAGCCCTTGCAGTTGGTGCAGGCGCACGCCACAGCGCCATTTGAAGTGATCGATAGCCTGCTGGGACAGCCGGCGGAGGCCATCGACAGGCACCTGGCAGTCTGGGTCGATAAAGCCAAACACCATCATTTCGAGCTTTCCAACGCCTCATTGATGGCCTTCACCGTCCACCTGCGCGAGCCCAATGCCTTCCAACTGTCGGTTATCGAGCACCACGTCATCCTCGACGGATGGAGCGATGCGGCGATGCTGGAAGAAATTGTCGAACGCTATGCCGCGGCACTGGCAGGCCAGGACCTCTGGCTGCCTCAACTCCCCTCGTCCTACCGCGACTTCGTGGCTGCCGAACGCGAAGCCTTGCGGGACGAATCGGCACGTGACTTCTGGCGGAAGACCTTGGCAGGCAGCGAGCCCACCCTCCTGCCACGTGCCAGTGACAAGCCCTTGGGCAGCAGCACCACTCGACACCAAGCGTTCGAAGTCAGCGTAGCGCCTGCACTGCTGGGCCAATTGCAACAGTTGGCGCGTACACAAGCCCTGCCCTTGAAAAGCTTGCTGGCGGCGGCGCACTTGGCAGTACAGCGCCTGGTGGGCAACACCGAGCACGTAGTCACCGGGATGGTGGTCAATGCCCGGCTGGAAGAGGATGGTGGTGATGCCGTACTGGGAGTGTTCCTCAATACGCTTCCACTGAGCATCGACACCCGAGAGCAAAACCTGCTCACGTTGGCACACCGCGCCTTCGCTTTCGAACGCGATGCAGCCCCCTACAGGCGCTTCCCTTTTACCGAGATACAACAGCTGGCCGACGGCCTGCAACTGGATAGCTATGTCAACTTCATTGACTTTCACAGCCTATGGAAACGCCGAGACGCAAACGGGGCTCTGATTCGTCACGGCATCGGCGTGGCAGAGACCAACTACCCCTTGGCAGTGAACTTCCTGATTGATCCGGTCGAAGGTCATTTGCGCGCATGGCTGGACTGTGACCTGAGTAGCCTGGATGAAGCGTTCTGCAACCGGCTTGCCGGTTATTACGCCAAAGCGCTGATCGCCTTGGTGCAACAGGGTGACCGCTGCGTCGCTGAGCTGGCACTGATGGAGCCTGCCGAACAGGCCAGGCTCGATGACTGGAACCAGACGGACGTCGACTTCGACAGAACCGCCACCGTGCACAGCCTGTTCGAGCACCAGGTGAACCTCACCCCTGATGCGATCGCACTGGCCCACCGCGATAGCGAAATCAGCTACCTGGCACTCGATACGCAAGCCAATCGCCTGGCTCACCATCTCATCGCCGGCGGGCTCAAGCCCGGCAGCCTGGTAGGGGTCAGCCTTTACCGGGGCATCGACATGGTGATGGCCATCCTCGCCGTACTCAAGGCGGGCTGCGCCTATGTACCACTCGACCCTGAGTATCCCTACCAGCGTCTCGCTTTCATTGCCGAAGACTCCGGCCTGGCAGCCCTGGTAACGGAATGCAGTTGCCAGATTGTCGACCGGGTCCAGCACAGCGTACTGATCGACCGCGACAAAGCGGCCATTTCACAACGCCCAAGCCAGCGTCCCAACCTGGAGCTGGAAGCTGACGCCACGGCCTATGTGATCTACACGTCCGGCTCAACCGGCTTGCCCAAAGGCACGGTCATTCGTCATCGCAACGTCAGCAACTTTTTCGAAGGCATGGACCGACGTATCGGCTGCAAGGCGCAAGACACCGTACTGGCGCTCACCAGCATGTCCTTTGACATCTCCGTACTGGAGCTGCTGTGGCCGCTGGCGCGAGGAGCCAAGGTAGTTATCGCCGGGGAGCGGATCATCCAGAACCTGGTGCCGGATCCCCAGGCCGCGGTCCGCCCTCTTGGGCTGAGCCTGTTCTTCTTTTCGGCAGGCGCTGCGGATGATCAACGACAGGAAGGTTATCGCCTGGTGATGGAGGGCGCAAAATTGGCAGACGCCATGGGACTGGAGGCCATTTGGACACCGGAGCGGCACTTCCATGAGTTTGGCGGGCTCTACCCTAACCCTTCGGTCATGTCCGCCGCGCTGGCAGCAGTGACCCAGAGGATCGCCATACGCTGCGGCAGCATCGTGGCACCCTTGCACGATACGCTGCGAATGGCCGAAGAGTGGTCACTGGTCGACAACATCTCACAGGGACGGGTTGGACTGGCTTTCGCTTCAGGCTGGAATGCCAACGACTTTGCCTTGGCACCCCAGGCGTATGCCAATCGCAAACAGCAGATGCTTGAGCACATCGACGAGTTCAAACGTCTCTGGCGCGGCGAGTCGGTCGAACGGATCAACGGCAACGGTGACAGCGTAGCGTTGCGCATTTTCCCAAGGCCCGTTCAGTCGGAGCCCCCTATGTGGCTGACGTCGGCCGGTGCCATGGAAACCTTCGAACGTGCGGGGGCAAGCGGCGCGAACCTGCTGACCCACCTTCTGGGTCAGGACATCGATGAGCTGGCACGCAAGATCAGCACCTATCGCAACGCCCGAAAAGCGGTAGGACACGCCAGCCCCGGACACGTGACGGTCATGGTGCACACCTACCTCGACGAAGACGCCGAACTGGCCCGCAGCAGGGCACGCGGGCCCTTCAGGGAATACCTGCGTACTTCCACCGAGCTGTGGCGGCTGTTGTTCTCTAGCATGGGGGTCGAGTACCCCGAAGTCATGACCGAGGAAGACATCGACTCGGTTCTGGATATGGCGGTTGATCGCTATTTCGACCGATCAGGCCTGTTCGGCTCTCCGGAATCGGTGAGTCCCACCTTGCGCGCCCTGGCCAGCGCCGGTGCGGATGAAGTGGCATGCCTGGTGGACTTCGGCATTGCCACCGATGACGCGTTGCAAGGCATTGCCGCACTGGGTCGGCTCAAGCAATTGCACGATGCCCAAGTGGCCGATGCCAGACATTGCTTCGCGCAATTGTGCCGCCGGCATGCGGTGACACTGGTGCAAGGTACCCCGTCACTGATTGCCGCGGTCTGCGCAGAACCGCAAGCACTGGCAGCCCTGGAAAGCGCCCGGGCAGTACTGGTGGGTGGGGAAGCATTTCCCGCGGGACTGGCTGATCGTTTGTTGGCGGCCCTGCCCCACACACGCCTGTTCAATATGTACGGCCCTACTGAAACAACCATCTGGTCGACCGTACACGAGTTGCAGCGCAACCAGCATGGCAGCCTGATCCCGATTGGCAAACCCATCGCCAACACCGAGGTGTTGATATTGGATGCCCAGATGCGGCGTCTACCCATCGGTGTGGCGGGCGAGCTCTGGATCGCAGGTGAGGGTGTGTCCGGACTGTACCTTGGGCGCCCGGACCTGACGGCCGAGCGCTTCCCTGTCCATCCGCAAGGTCGCGGGCAGATTTATCGCACAGGCGACCGGGCACGCTGGAGGCCGGACGGCACGCTGGAACTGCTCGGTCGGATCGACCGTCAGGTCAAGATTCTCGGGCACCGTATTGAACCGGATGAAGTGGAAAGTGTGCTGTCCCGGCATCCGGATGTAACTGCAGTGGCTGTCGTGCCCGTTGAAACCGCCACCGGTCATGAACTGATCGCCTATCTCTCCGTGCAGGCCAATCCGGCCGACGCGCTGGCGCAAGACAGCCACATCCTTCGCTGGGGCGATATCTGGGAAGGCGCCTACGCCAATCCACAGAGCGGCGTCAGCCATGTTCCAGGGAGTGAGTTTGCAGGCTGGGCAAGCAGTTACACCGGGCTCCCCATCCCGATCGACGAGATGCAAGAGTGGTTGGATCACACCGTTGCACGCGTGCGCAACCTGCACCCTCGCTCACTGATAGACGTAGGGGTCGGGGTCGGCTTGCTGCTTCGCAACCTTGCGCCGTCGGTTGAGGCCTACCTGGGCATCGATGTGTCACAAACCGCATTGGCGGCCGCCAAGCAAAGCCTGTCGACGGTTGACCATGCCCACTGTCAGGTTGAACTCATCCATGGCGATGCGGGTGAATTGTCTTCGGTCATCACCGGGGCCGCTGACACTGTCGTCATCAACTCGGTCATCCAGTACTTCCCGGGCAGCGAATACCTGGAACGGGTAGTGACCGAGGCCGCTCGAGTTGTCAGCCCCCACGGCCGGGTATTTATCGGCGATGTTCGCCATCTCGGCCTGCTGGAAGCCTTCCACGCCACAGCCCAGTTGGAAAAGGCCGCACCGCTGACAACGGCTGCCGAGTTGATCAGCAACATCACACGCAACGTCAAGGAGGAAGGCGAGCTCTGCCTGGCGCCAGGTCACTTCATCGAACTGGCCAATCGGCTGGGTAGCTTCAGCGAGACGCGCATCGAGCTTAAACGCGGTCGTGCCATCAACGAGCTGACCACGTTCCGGTATGACGTGTCACTGATCGGCCACGCCAAGCCGCAGCCGCGCGAACCTGGCGTTAGCCGTGCGTGGGGCAGCCCCGAGCAGCCAGCGACCATGGCCGCGCTGGAACAGTCGCTGTCCCGGATCGGCCAGGCGCCACTGACCATCACCGGCATAACCAATCTGCGCCTGGTCAAACCCCTGGCCCTGCTTCGCTTATTGGCCGACACGCCGTCCAGCACCATTGCCTGGGAACTGGAGCGCCAATTGTGGCTGGTCGAGGATCCGCACGCGCTCAATCCAGAAGACATCGCCAGTCTGGCTGAAGGTATGGGCCTGGAGGTTCGACTGTTGATGCAGGAGCAAGAGCGGATGGATCGCTTCGATGCCCACTTCTCGCTACCCACGCCTCGCACTCAGCCCACAGAACGAACGGATGTTCAGTCCGCAGCCGTGTCCTTGGAGCAAACCTCTTGAATACGTCGACACGTACAAACAACCCCCTCGCGTCCGTCACTCAGTCGGCCGTGCGCACCCAACTGCGCCAGTTCGCGCGACAACACTTGCCGGCCGCGATGCTGCCCTCGCGTTTCGTGCTGCTGGACGCGTTACCCAAGCTGCCCAATGGCAAAGTAGATCGCAAACGCCTGCCTGCGGTCGAGCTGACCCATGATGGCCGCGCCGCTGGCGCACAGGTCTACCAGCCGCCAGGTACCGCGGATGAGTTCCAACTGGTGCAGATCTGGCGCGACTTGCTGGGGGTCGACAAAATCGGCATCACCGACAGTTTTTTCGATTTAGGTGGCAACTCGCTCAGCGCGGTGCAAATGATGGCCCGGGTGCGTGAAACCTTCGGCACCTCGCTCAGCTTGCGCCAGCTGTTCGAGAAACCGACGGTGTCCGCGCTCGCCCAGATGCTCGATGTCTCGCGATCTGGAATTGCCGCAACAGCCCCCAGCGAGCGCAGCATGGCCCCCTCGGCCTTGATCGAAGAAGCCCTGCTACCTGCCGATATCGTGCCCGTAGCGTTTACACCCGGCCAACCCGCAGCCCCCTACAACAGGGTGCTGTTGACCGGAGGAACCGGATACACCGGCGCCTTTCTGCTACGCGAGTTGCTCGATCGTTCGCAAGCCTGCATTGATGTGCTGGTGCGTGCCGCCGATGCCGAACAAGCCAATCTCCGTATTCGCCAGAACATGGCCGAATACGGCTTATGGCGTGACGCCGATGCGGCTCGCCTGCACGGTATTGCCGCAGATATCGGACGGCCATGGTTCGGCCTGGATCGCGCGAGCTACAGCGCACTGGCAGAGTCTGTCGATCTGGTGATCCATAATGGAGCCCTCTCCAACTATGCACAGTCCTATTGGCAGCTCAAGCCTGTCAACGTACTGGGCACACTAGAGGTGCTGCGCTTCGCCTGCCATTCGCGGACCAAGCCGGTTCACCACATTTCGTCCTTGGCCGTATTTCCGGTGCTCAACGGTGAGCATCACTACAGTGAGGGGCCACTACACAGCCCCGAACACGTGCTGGGCGGCTACCAGCAAACCAAATGGGTAGCCGACCGCCTGGTCGCCCAGGCCGGCGAGCGTGGCCTGCCGGTCTGTATCTATCGACCCGGCCAGATCTGTGGCTCGCAAAGCAGTGGTGCGGCCTCCAGCGATACCTTTCTCAATGCCGTCATCAAAGGCTGTATCCAGGCTGAAGCCGCCCTGCCCTTCGACATCACCCTGGAGATGGTCCCCGTCGACTTCTGTGCCGCCGCGGTGGCTCACGTCGCCCTCAATGGCCAGCACCACGGGCGCACATTCCACCTGACAGGCGCTCGCCGCCTGCACTGGCAGGACGTGATCGACATGATCCGTGATTGTGGATTCCCCCTGCGGGACCTCTCCTACAAGGACTGGTACCGGGCAGTGGTCGGCGCGGTGGAGCGCGGCGAAGACAACGAACTGGCCAAGTACCTGATGCTGTTTGCCGAACATGAACCGTCGGCGGATGTCGGCCAGACCGGGGCGGCCTTGAGCTTCGACACCTCGCAGTTGGACGCAGCCCTTTCAGGATCCGGGATTCATTGCAAGCCGCTGGACAGCGCGATGATGGCGACTTACCTGGACTACTTCCGACGCACCGGCTTTCTGAAACCGGTGCCCGCCTTGTGAAACCCAACTGTCTCTCACCGCACATGAGCCGCCCGCTGGCGCGCGACTGGAGGATATGAACATGGTCAATTTGCAAAACACGCCAAACGTACTGGAACTGATGCGCCACCACGCCTTGAGCCGAGCGGATCATGAGGCGGTCACACTGGTGCAGGACATCGAGAACGATGAAGCGGTGACGCTCAGTTATCGACAACTTGATACCGCCGCCCGCGAATTGGCGGGCTGGTTACAGGCACGCTTCAGTACCGGCGAACGCATCCTGCTGCTGTACCCCGTGGGCCTGGATTTCACCGTCGCGTTCATGGCCTGTATCTACGCCGGGATGATCGCAGTCCCGGCACCGCTGCCCGGGCAATATCGGCACGAGCGCCACCGGGTGAAATCGATTGCGGTCGATGCTGGAGTGAGCGCGATATTCACGGACCAGGACAATCTTGAAAAGGTGAAGACCTGGGGCAACGAAGAAGGTCTGAGCAGCTGTACCTACCTGGCCACCGATCAACCTATCGAGTCAGATGCCACCTGGCACGCGCCGCAGATCGATCGCCAGACGGTGGTGCTGTTGCAATACACCTCGGGGTCAACCGGCGAGCCCAAGGGTGTCATGATCACCCATCAGAACCTCTTGCATAACGTAGACAGCTACCGCCAGGCACTCGGATTCGACGAGAACACCCGCTTCGGTGGCTGGATTCCCCTGTTCCACGATATGGGGCTGATGGCGCAGTTGCTGCCCGCCCTGTTCCTCGGCAGCAGCTGCGTGCTCATGACTCCCCAGGCGTTTGTACTGCGCCCCTACAGCTGGCTGCGAATGATCGACAAGCACGACATTCACTATTCGGCCGCGCCAAACTTCGCCTTCGATCTTTGCTGCCGGCGCGTGACCGACGAGCAATTGAGCCGGCTCGATCTCTCCCGCTGGGCCTTTGCCACCAATGGCTCCGAGCCGATCCAGGCGGCGACCCTCAAAGGCTTCAGCACGCGCTTTGCGCTTGCGGGTTTCAACGCCGAAACCTTGTGCCCCTGCTACGGCATGGCCGAAGCGACAGTCTATGTGTCCGGTTATGGAAAGCGCGGCCCGCTGATCCAGAATGTGGACCTCCAGGCACTGGCCAACAAACGCTTCGAGCTCGCCCGTGACGGCCAGCCTTCACGCCAACTGGTCAGTTGTGGTGTCCCGGTGGGGTTTGACGTTCGTATCGTATGCCCGTCCTCACACGTCGCATTGGCAGCCGACCAGTTCGGTGAAATCTGGCTACGCAGCGACAGTGTTTCACCCGGGTACTGGCACAAGGACGCGGCGACGCAGGCCACGTTCAACCTCACCACGGCCGACGGCGAGAGCGGCTTCATGCGTACGGGTGATCTGGGTGTGGTCCACGAGGGCGAGCTTTACGTCTGCGGCCGCATCAAGGAAATGCTCATCGTCCGGGGTCGTAACCTGTACCCCCAGGACATCGAGTTCGAACTGCGCCGCCATCATCCAGAATTGGCCAGTCGCCTGGGCTCCGCCTTTGGTGTGATGCTTGAGGGTGGCGAAGCGCTCGTGGTCACCCACGAAGTGCGCGGTCTACCCAACACCGAGAAACTGATCAGTCTCAGCCAAGCCATTCGCGGCACCGTCATGCGCGAATTTGGTATTTACGCCGTGGGCGTAACATTGCTGCGTTCAGGCAGTGTAAGGCGGACCACCAGCGGCAAAATCCAGCGTGGGGCAATGCGCGAGCTGTTTCTGGCCAATGAACTGCCGGCACTGTACGAGTCCCTGGATGCCACCGTACAAGAACTGCGCCTGATGCAAGCGAAGAATGGTCTCATTGCCCAGGACCTGACAATGGCCGGTGAATCGGCATGACGGGGCAAACCTCCTGTGCTGAATCGGTAAGCCCAGCGGCGGTTGGCTTGCTGTCGCCGGAACCAGCTGATCAACAACTGGCCCGCCTGCTCAACGCCTCCCAACGTGCCCGGGGTGCATTTGCCGGTGACGTATTGGCCGAACTGGACAGGCAAGAAACCTTTCCATCAGCCGCGTGCCAAGTGCTGAATGATTTTGGCCTGCCTGTGTACTACGTTCCTCTGCAACACGGGGGAAAGCTGAACGACATGACCGAGTTGATGCAGCTTTGGCGTGCGATCTCCCGTCACGACCTGACGGTCGCCATTGGCCATGGAAAAACCTTCCTGGGCAGTGTCTGTTATTGGCTGGCAGGCAGCCCGGATCAGCAGTCCCGGGCGGCCAAGGATGTCATCAATGGCAGCGTCTATGCCTGGGGGCTGACCGAACGTTCCCATGGCAGCGATTTATTGGCCGGTGAGCTGACGGCTACGCAGCAAGATAATGGCTGGGTGCTGGAAGGTGAGAAATGGCTGATCAACAATGCCAGCCGAGGTCAAGTGATGTGCCTGCTGGCACGCACCTCGCCCGCCGGAGGTTCGCGGGGGTACAGTCTGTTTGCATTGGACAAGCGGTTGCAGCCCGGCACGGCTTTCAGCCTGTTGCCCAAGGTAAAAACCCATGGCATCCGTGGCGCGGACATCAGCGGCATAGCCCTTCACAACGCCTTTGTGCCCCAACACGCGATGATTGGCGCCCCTGGCGCAGGCCTTGAAATCGTCCTCAAGGCCTTGCAACTGACCCGTACCGCGTGCGTCGGCTTGTCATTGGGCGCGGCGGATCAGGCGTTTGAGATTGCCGTGGAGTTCATGCGGGCGCGTGCCCTCTACGACAACCACCTGATCGATCTGCCTCTTGCCCGCGCCACCCTGGGCGAAGCGCTCGCCATGCACCTGTGCGCAGAACTGGTCGGGCTAGCCGCCACCCGCAGCGTCCACGCATTGCCCGACGAGATGAGCATGATTTCCGTGATCGCCAAGGCTTTTGTTCCCGGCACCGTGGAGAGCGTGATCAAGCGGCTGGGTGAAATGCTCGGTGCCAGGGCTTTTCTCGATCATGTGCATCGTGACGGGATGTATCAGAAGCTTGAGCGCGATCACCGTATCGTGCCGATTTTCGATGGCAGCATGGTGGTTAACCGCAGCAGCCTGATCACTCAGTTCCCGCTGCTGACCAGTGCCTGGAAACGGGCTCGGAACAGCGCCGCCGGTCTGGAAATCGTGTTGACACCTGGCCTGGATCTACCTGCGTTCAACCCTGCACAGCTGCAGTTGATTGCATTGCAAGGCTGCAGTGTCCTGCAGGGATTGCCCAAGGCTTCAGCCCGGATCATTGCGCTGGCGGCGGCGAAAAAACTCCCTCAGACCGTGGCCAGCCAATGCCGGCGCCTGCTCGCTCACGTTGAAGCACTGTACCGCGAGCTCGACCAGTACGTCCCCACAACCGAGGGTGTTCCGGACGCCGCGTTCGAACTGGCACGCCAGTATGAACGTTGCTTCGCCGGCGCGGTTTGCCTGCAGTTCTGGTTGTTCAATCACACCCGCGACGATGGCCCCGCATTGCGGCGCAAGCCGCAATGGCTGCAAGCGTGCCTTGCCTGGGTGCTGGGCACGCTGGGCGACAGGACAGAGGGTGAACACAACGCCTTTGAAGCACTGGCGTCGCTGCTGCTGGACCACACGACAGAGTGGCCCGTTAACGGCATCTCCTTGCTGCGTGACACGCCAGAAGAGGCTCACCCATGAACCAGATGCTACAGCCAAACGATGTATCGCAACTCGAGGCACTCCTGGGCGATCCATGGCAATCCCTCAACACCACCGGTTTCAGTGCCGTCGTTGCTGCAGATGAGCGCCACGAATTGTTACCGGCCGGAGAAACACTGCTGGATCAATACCAACTCAATGCTCAATTCGTACCGTTGGAACTGGGTGGACGCCTGGCCAGCCTCAACCGGCTGATCGCGGTGATGCGCTGCATCTTCCGGCGAGATCCGAGCCTGGGGTTGGGATACGGGGCGAGCTCATTCCTCGCGGCCGCCAACGTGTGGACCGCTGGACACCCCGCGCAACAAGCCCGAGTGGCCGCCGTGCTGCTCAGCAACGGCAAGCTGGCATGTGCTTATCATGAGCTCGAACACGGTAACGACATCTCCCGTGTCGAGTGCAGCGCGCAGCTTGGCCAGGAACGACTCACACTTCAGGGCGGCAAGCAGGTGATCGCCAATGCCGCGAGGGCCCAGGCGCTGCTGGTCTATGCCAGGACAGCCAGCGGAACAGGCGGCAGAAGCCATTCACAAATACTGCTTGAGCGAACAGAGGCTTCAGCGGGGAGCCTCGTCGACCAGCCGCGCTACAGCACTTCAGGGATGCGCGGGATCGCACTGGGTGGGGTCGAATTCACGCAGTGCGACCTCCCGATCGAAAACCTGGTCGGAAACCCGGGCCAAGGTCTGGAAACCACGCTCAAGGCCTTCCAACTGACCCGTGTCGCGTTGCCGGGAATGTTCAGCGCCATCCTCGACACCGGTTTACGCCTGACACTGAAACACTGTCGTACTCGCAGGCTGTACAACAAGCCGGCCTGCGAGCTGCCACAGGTTCGCGCCCGATTGGCTGAAAGTTTTGTCGACCTGCTGCTGTGCGATGCATTTGTCAGCGTTGCCGCCAATGCCGCCCATGTGGTCCCCGCAGAGCTGAATCTGTATGGCAGCGCCGTCAAGGCCCTGGTCCCTGCCGTCCTGGTAACGGCAATGGACTCATTGGCCAGTGTCTTGGGGGCGCACTCGTACGTGCGTGAAGGGGAAATGGCAATCTTTCAGAAACTGCTACGTGATTTGCAACCGGTAGGTTTTGGGCATGCGGCGCGTATCAGTTGCCTGATGACGTTGCTGCCGCAGCTCCCCATGCTGGCCAAGACCGGCTGGAACAGTGCAGCACCTGCTCCAGAGGGGCTCTTTGCGCTTGATTGGCAACAGGCCTCATTACGTTTTGATCGCCTGGCGCTGTCCAGCGGCGGGCAGGATACCTTGCTCGCGTTCTTGCTGACGCTCTCAACCCAAGAGACACCCAAAGGTAGTTGCGAGAGCGAGATTTTTCACCTGGTACGTCTGTTTGCCGACGAACTTCAGGCCCTTCGCGAACAATGTGCAGCCCTTCCAGCCCAGCAAACAACCGCGCGGGCGAGTCCGGAAAGCTTCCGCCTGGCCAGCCGCTACAGCGTCCTGCTGTGCGCCTCGGCCTGTCTGGGCATATGGCAGACGCAGCAAGAGAACACCAGCGATCCCTTCCTGGCTCAGCCAGCCTGGGTCTTGGCCGTGCTGCTGCGCTTGGCTGCGCTTTCAGGGCTGACCCGTCAACGCCTGTCCGCGGCACTGACTGAAACGTTGCTCGACGAACTGACGCAGCGCTACCTGTCCCGGCAAAGCTTTGATCTGGCCCGACTGCCGCTGGCCGCGACGGCAGGTTGGCACTGACGCCCGACACACCATAGGCACTGTTCATTCCTCCACCACACAGGATTTTTTCGATGTTGACGCAAACATGCCCCACGTTTTCCGCAGGTGAATTGAGTCGTTGGCTGGCTACCCGTATTGCCGACTACGTCAACCTTCCCCTGGATGCCATTGAGCCTGATGTGCCTTTGAGCGAATACGGACTCGACTCCGTCTACGCGCTGACACTGGTAGGTGAAGTCGGCACCCACCTTGGCATGGCCGTCGACCCAACCGTGATCTGGGACTTTCCGACCCTGCGCACGCTGGCTCAAGCGTTAGCCAGCAACGCGGGCAGTTGCTGATGCAGCACCTCAAGGACTCAATGGAGAACACCATGGACGCGACGCTACACGACATTCCGACACAACGAACCTGCCCCTTTGATCCGCCACCCGAGTACCGGCACCTGCGTGTCGAGCAGCCGATACTTCGCGTGAAAACACCGCGCGGCGACAGTACCTGGCTGGTAACGCGCTACAAGGACATTCGCGCAGTCCTGAGCGACAAGCGCTTCAGTTCAGATCCTCGTCGACCAGGATTTCCCTCCTATCTGACGGGTGATATCGACCCGCCTCCCGGCTTTTTCCTGTTGATGGATGACGCTGACCACAAGCGGCTTCGCGCCTTGATTGTCGGTGAGTTCATCGGACCTCAACTTGAAGCGCTGAACCCGCTGATGCAGAGCGTGGTCGCACGGAACATGGCAGTACTGGAGTCACTGACGCCGCCACAGGACCTGATTACGACCTTCGCCCTGCCGATTGCAGCCCAAGTGATCTGTGAACTGCTGGGGGTCCCGTACGCCGACCACGGTTTTGTTCAGGAGCGCACCGATACCATCCTTGACAGAAGCCGCTCCCCGGAGGAACAAGAAGCCGCCGTGGTCGAACTGATGGGGTATTTCGACCAGCAGGTGACCCTGAAGGAAAATGCTCCCGGAAACGACCTGATCGGCAGACTGATTCAGGACCCGGCGCGCTACAGCCAAGTCAGTCACGATGAGCTGGTCGGCCTGGCAGCTTTGCTCTTGCTCAGCGCCTACGACACGATGGCTCAAGTCATCGGGCTGGGGACCGTGGTCCTGCTTCAACAACCGGAACAGTTGAAGACCTTCCTGGAAGAGCCGGCCTTGGCGGATAACTTCATTGACGAAATGGTCCGCTATCTCTCGGTCAACCACACCGGCCTGCCCCGGGTAGCGACCACTGACGTCGAAATCGGCGGCCAGCTTATCCGGGCAGGCGAAGGCGTCGTGGTCATGCTCAACTCAGGTAATCGGGACGAACTGATCTACACGCAGCCCGACCAGATCGATATCCACCGCAAAGCCAGGAATCACCTGGGCTTTGGTCATGGTCTGCATAAGTGTATCGGCGCCCATTTCGCCCGTGCCGAGCTGAAAATTGTCTTTCGCAGCCTTTTCAAGCAACTGCCTACCCTCGCATTGACCTGCCCCATCGACACCCTGCCGTTTCGCCACGAAATGGTGCTGTATGGCCTGAAGCAACTGCCGATCACCTGGACCGATGGCCCTAGGCAATCCGCTACCGAGCCCGTCCATAGTACGCCTGCCCAGGTGCCGCCGAACGAGGCAACCCGGCGAGGCTGCCCTTACACGGGGAGCCCACTATGATCCATGTTCTGGCATTGTCCGGGAGTTTGCGAGCCTCCTCGGTGAACACCGCACTGCTGCGAGCGTGCGCTCGGCTTACCCCAGCGGACATGAACGTCACATTGTTTGAGGCCATGGACCAAATACCCTTGTTCAATCCGGACAATGAGGGACATGAAACCTCTGCCGTGCTGTTGCTGCGTGAAGCGCTGAAAAATGCCGATGCGGTCATTATTGCCAGTCCTGAATATGCCCATGGCGTGACGGGCGTCATCAAGAACGCCCTGGACTGGATCGTGGGCAGCGGCGAACTCGAAGCAAAACCCCTCGCCCTGCTCAACTCCTCGAAACGCTCTACTCATGCACCCGCAGCGTTGAGGGAAACCTTGACCATCATGGGCGCGCACGTGCTGGACTCAGGCTCCCCGACGTTATCACTCTCCAGCAATCAGGTGAGTGAGGAACAGGCCTTGGCCATGCCAGACGTCACCACGGCACTGCAAGGCATGCTATCGGCCCTGGCCCAAGCCATCGAGGCCAGGGCGCTCGAATGCAACGCCCTCTGAGTGCCCCAGGCCCTCTTCGATCACTTCTGGTTCACCAAAGAGATAACAACCATGAGTCTCTCCACACAGACACCGTTACACACTGGACAGTCACGCCCTGCCTTGATTCTGCTGGCAATTCTGCTGGCGATCTTTGTCATCCCGACGTCGATTTCCGGCACCGCCGTCGCATTGCCAAATATCGCCATGCAACTCAAGCCCGAATTAACCACCTTGCAATGGGTGGTGACGGCATTCAACCTGACATTTGCCTGCTTCACACTCGCCTGGGGGGCCGTGGCCGACATTATCGGGCGTAGATTAGCCTTTACGCTGGGTGCCCTTATTTATGCCGCGGGCGCTCTGATCAGCGCCACGGCGACGGACATTCTGGTCCTGGATTGCGCCCGTGCAGTTGCCGGCATCGGTGCGGCGGCGATTTTTTCCGCGGGCAGTGCCATATTGGCAACGGAATTCGACGCCGCCGCTCGACTGAAAGCATTTGCCATGGCCGGTGCCGCGGTAGGGATCGGCGTGGGTATCGGCCCGACGCTCTCCGGGTTGCTGGTGGAGAACATAGGGTGGCGCGCCATTTTCTACGTGCACGCGGGCATCATTGGTGTGGTGATCGCCATTATTCCTGCGATGCGTCTGCAGGCGCCTCATTTCAGTAATGCGCGGATCGACTACATCGGCATTGCGCTGTTTGTCCTGAGTGCATTGCTACTTGTCACCGGCATTGTGCAAGGCTCCCAGTGGGGCTGGAGCAGTCGAGACACCCTCGGGTTGTTTGTCTTGTCCGTGGTTTCGTTCGCAGCCTTTATTCTCGCCGAGCGGTACCAGCGCCAGCCCATGCTGGATCTGTCGATCCTGCGTAACCGGCAGTTCGTTGGGTGGTGCCTGGCCACCGTCACTCCATCCTTCGGTTTTTTCACCTTGCTCACCTACCTGCCCAGCTACTTGAGCTCGGTCGCTGGATACAGTGCGGGGACAACTGGCTTGGCCATGTTGTTACTGGCCCTGCCGTTGTTTATCTGCCCGGTGATTTCGGCAAAGCTGGTAGAGGCCGGCATCAAGGCCAAGACCGTATTATTCGTGAGCCTTGGCGTTCTGATCGTGGGTGATATTTGCCTTCTATTCATCAGCACCGGCGCATCACTCCTTGCATTTGCCGGCCCCATGCTGCTCGTCGGCGCGGGAACCGGCCTGTGCGCAGGCTTGGCCGACGGCCAGGCATTAGGCAACGTCGCACCGGAGAAGTCCGGCCTGGCGGCTGGCTTCTTGAACACGCTTCGCCTAGGCAGTGAAACCATCGCCATTGCATTTTACGGTTCCTTGCTGGCGACCAACTTGCATAAGGTCATGAGCGCTGATTTACCGGATTTTGCGACAGCGCTGGATATCAAGCTACTGGCCAACACGGTTGCGACAGGCAATCTGACAACGCCACTACAGATGGTCGATGCCAGCCACGCCGAGCTGTTCCGGACCTTCATGGACTCGAGTTACAACGCCTCCTTCCACAGCGTTATGCTGGTGCTCATTGGCATCTGCATCCTCCTGTCCATCGTCATTATCAAACTACTCAGCCCATCAGAGAACACCAAGCCGCGCTTGGCCGCTGTGTCTGATCAAGCCTAGAGAGCATGAGGAACAGGCGTCCGGAGAAGCCCTTGAGATCTCCCGCTGAGACCGGACGATCGGCATAAGGGACGGCCTTCACAGGCCGTCCCTCTGCCACACCACCCGGCATGCGGGTCCGCACAGGGCGGTTCGAGAGATTGAAGTCAGGAGAGACGTGGTAATCCCAGACTGTCGAACCACGCCATATTCAGCACGCGATTCAGTTCCATACTGCTGTTGCGCCACCAGCTGCGCGAGCTTCCCGCCACTTTCCGTGCGTTTTTCTCGCTTGCACACAGTGCTCGCAACTCTCTGTAGATCGTCGTTCCACGCTTCCAGAGTTTGAGTTGGATGGCTCGCAGCCGATGTCGTATCCACTCATCCAGCTCTTGCCAGACTCTCGGGGCTTGCGACAACCCGAAGTAAGCTTTCCAACCCAACAGGTAAGCTCGCAAGCTGTTCACGGTTTGCTGCATGCTACGATCACCTAGGCGTCGAGTGCATTCGCGTACTGTTAACACCGGGGCAAGCTTCGGAATATGAGCAGGCCTTTCAAAACCCCAGCACGCAGTCGTCTGAATACCACACGACGATCACTTCACACGCCAGCCTCATCCATCTCCCGACAACTGATCAGCAGCCGGATTCTATCGACCAGCGCATTCATCGATTGAGCAGTGCTTAGGTAGCCTGCTTCCCAACTGTTCATGCAGACCAGCCCCAACGGGCTGTGTTCGAGCCCCATCTCTTGGTACGCCATCCAGAACACCTCTTGGTGTTCGTCGTCGCAGCAGTCCGCATACTCCTCGCTTATCTGCGGCACACAGTCAAAGAGAGTGCACAGCGATGTGACGTGACCTGCTCATCGCCCAGAGCAGCCAGGGTGACGAGGTAGGCCGGCTCTTCCGTGCGGGCGACGGCCTGCATCAGACGACTGATGACGATTGCAGCGTGTGATTCAGATAAAGGAAGTCGTGGATTGATGTAAGGAAGGAGCATGACCGTGCCTGCTGGATAATGGATTGAGTAAAGGGGAGCTAAGCAGCTCCCACCTGATCTGCTGCTGTGGTTCAGCGTCTGCTGCAGCCAAAAGCACGATGTCGATCGCCGTAGACCTTGGTCCTAGCCTTGGCGAGGTAGCTCACCCGGTGGAAGTACCGATCCATTGCCTGTGAGTCATCCTGAGAGAGGTGGTATTTAGCGTTGGCCCGGATATACGCCAAGCCATTGGCATCGTCGACAGGAATCCTCAGCGCACTGGCCCATGCCTCCTGAATCAAGCAGGACTTCGGGGGACTGCAGGGTCACTATCGTTTCCTTTTTCGATCGTCGATGTTGCCGCCGCTTGGCGGCCCTGAAAGCAAGCCACTTTTTACTGGAGACTCAGGTAGGGCCAAGAGAGCTCTGAGTACAGATGACCAGTAGAGTGCTGAGTATGGGAACGGATGCTGGGGGGCTAAACGAGGGTGGCCAGGTCACCGCTGGCGACAAACTGCAGATTTGCATCACACGAATCCCTTGTGCTCTGGGTTCACCTAGCGAGGCTACGTGACCGCTGTTAGTCAACTTCCCTATTAGGAACCTATCGGCTGGCCGCTTGAATACTTAAACCTCAGGGGCATTCAGCGCCTGCTCTTACTTTTAAGACTCAGTTTCAGGCACCCGATCCAAAACACAGCTTGATGGTCCTCAGGCTACTTGCCAGCGCAAGCTACAACACGATCTACGACTTTTTCGAGGGCGCCGTATGCCAGCTCCGGCGACCAGTGCGAGGACGTCATCAAGCTATTGCCTGCTCGGCCACTTTCGTTGAGGTACGCAATTCGGCTGAACTAAAACATAGACTCGTTCGGCCAGTGGTTCCGCTACTAAGGTATAGCGAATGCGCCAAATTGCCGGGATATCCATTAAAAAAGTCATTCAAATGCGCATCGCTCTCAATCGGCCAATGGAGCGTGATGATCTGCGCGCTTCCTGCCGAAAAGCTACTTCTGATGATTGTAGCTGTTCGTGCGCAAGCAAAATTTTCCGATCAATAGCGTTCCTCACCCCATGGTTCTCGTAGGGCAAATATCGGATACTGCCATTGCGCCAGCACCCATCTTTCAAGGTTGAAACGACTCATGGCAAGGAAGAAGGCAAAAAACTCCACAGGTAATGGCATCCTGATCATTTTCGTTCTGGCCTTCGGCGCAGTCGCATCGATCCCGAAAAATGCTTGGATCGCCATTGGTGTTATTGCTTGCATTGCCGCGGTTTTTTGGCTGCTGGTTCGTCGCTCAAGGCGACAGGCCGAGCAATTGTCAGTGGCCGTTTCGGAGACGGAACGTCTGCGAGAGCATCAACGGTCAGGCCTCACTTTCTCTATGCGAGAAGTTTCAGGGAGCCATATGGGCACAGAGGAAACCTCTGATTTTTACACTGTCCAACTCGGCTCAGCATCTTCAAAGTCCTTCAAAATTCCAAATGCGAGCACGCAAAAACCTGATGTTCGCTGGGTGCCAGCAGGTGAATCTGTCACCGTTTCCGGTTTTTTAATTCCGGGTGGCATGTTCTATATGGGCAGCGTGCTAGGTGGCCGGCACGATGCCGAAGAACCCTCACTGATAAACCCCAAGCTCCGTATCGCAAAGACACACGTCGATCTAGAAGAACGGCTGATGTCCTATTGGCCTAGTTTTCACTCCATCACGTCAGAGGCTCGCCGTGGATACCTTCAATGGCTGGAGGGCGGCCGTCGTTACCCACTGGCAGACACCGGCTACGTCTTTTTGTATTTCTATGGTCTAGAGCGTCGAGCACTCGTTGACGCAGTGAGTGACCCGGGCGTCAAGGCTGAGCTTCCTTTGTTCGTAGAAGAAGTCCAGCGCCTATTGAGTATCTACGGGGAAAATAGGTCGTTCAGGGGATATGCGGAAGGCTTTCTGGATTACCTGAGCAACACCAAGATCGATCCAGACCTTTACCTTGGCCCACCTCCCAACGTTGTCGCGTATAGCTACGAGATGCCACTGCCACTGCGCGTAGGCCTGGGGCAATTCGCTTCCAACAAGCGCCCCCTTGATGCCGATTGGGCTTTAGCATGGGCGCTAGCTGACCCCAACATCAGCAAACGCACACCCGTGACCCGCTGTAAGGATGTCTTTTCGAGACTATTCAAGCTTAAGTACTCAAGCGCCCATCCTAAGGGTCTTATCCTGGCGCAGAACAAGACCAAGCTTAAAACCAGCTATCGGCCGGCCTCCGCGGTCTTAATGGCGCCCACGCTTAGCTTGAGTGACCTTCCTGATGTCCTGGCCACGTCAGGCACACGAAAAAGCCTGCAGTTGCTGGTTGAGCTATGCACTACCGAGCTTGAACCCTACAGCCGATATTTGGGCCGCAACCCTGATAGCGCAGAAGCTCTCGAAGGTCTTCTGCAGCTTCCCGTCGCTCTCTGGCCGACGGCAGCCCGTACAGAATTGGACGAGCTTCAACTCAGAATTGGCGACGACCTGATTGTCATGAGCTTTGGCGAACTCGCAGGCCGGTTCAAGAGCGCCGGCGCCCTGTCCCGCGACAAAGTACTTGCACTTGCCCGCGCATTGGAATCGCTTCACATCGGTATTGAACCCGACGTACTGGCTGGCAGTAAGACACCGAAGGCAGAGGATCAAATCGCGCTGTTCTTGACTCAACCAGAAGACGGGTCACTGCGAGCTTCTGCAGCTTACAATGCTGCTTCGGTGACGCTCGACCTTGCTAGTGCTGTGGCTTCTGCCGATGGTGATACCTCCACTGAAGAAGTTACGCTGCTTGCTCAACACATCGACTCCTGGAATCACCTGAGTGTGGCCCATCGCAAACGCCTTAAAGCACACCTGCGAATCCAGATCCAGCAACCACCAACGCTGGCCAGCTTAAAGAAAAAACTCGACCCACTAACGGTCGAAGCCAAACGCACGATTGCCAGCTTCCTGGCCCATCTGGCGCAAGCTGATGGCATCGTCAGCCCATTGGAAGTGAAACTTCTTGAGCGCGTTTACAAGGCCCTGCAGCTAGACAGTCAGTTGCTGTACAGCGATCTCCACGGTGCTGCATCTGGAGCAAGTATTGCCTCCGTAAAACCAAAAGCCGGCATTCCTCGTTCCGAGCCTGGTACCCCGATCACCGCCACTGCGAATCAAGGGTTCGTGCTTGATCACGAGCGCATTGCAGAACTGCAACGAGAAACCGCAGAGGTCTCCGCCCTCCTTGCCAAAGTCTTCACTGATGACCAGGTTGACGAACCGGAACAGTTGGTCGATGCGGCAGAATCAGTACAAGAATCGAGTGCAGACATTGATGGTCTCGATTTAGAACACTCTGCATTCCTTCGGTTGCTGATCTCACGCCCTGAGTGGAGCCGCTCCGAACTTGAAGCTGCCGCCAGCGACATGGAGCTGATGCTCGATGGTGCCCTGGAACAAATTAACGACATGGCTTTTGAACGTTTCGACATGCCCGTCACTGAGGGTGATGACCCTGTCGAGATCAATACAGACATTCTGGAAGAGTTAGCCCTATGAGCACTATCAGAGCCAAGGATCGCGATGCGGTCATCCAGTCGCTACGCGCAGGCGTCGTTCCTCGCGTGGGCCAACACCTGATTCAGGTTGGCCGGGTAGGCGAACTAGATGCACTGATCAAGGACGTCAATCGCCTGGTTGAAAGTGGATCGGCATTTCGAGTCGTCATTGGCGAGTACGGTGCGGGCAAGACGTTTTTTCTGAACCTGGTACGAGCCATTGCCATGGAGCGCAAGCTTGTCACCATGCATGCCGACTTGAACCCAGATCGCAGATTACATGCCACGGGTGGACAAGCACGTTCGCTTTACTCCGAGTTGGCTAAAAACATGTCGACGCGTACGAAGCCCGACGGTGGGGCTATGCAAGGCATTGTTGAGAAATTCATCTCTCAGGCCAAAACCGAAGCCAAGGCGGCGGGTACGGACAGCGAGACTGTTATTCGTGCTCACTTGGCCGAGCTGACCGAGATGGTCAACGGGTATGATTTTGCGGAGGTGATTGCCGCCTATTGCCGAGGTTTCGAAGAAGGCAACGAGCAGCTCAAGGCCGACGCCATCCGTTGGTTGCGTGGAGAGTTCACCACTAAGACTGATGCCCGAGCAGCCTTGGGCGTACGAACCATCATTGATGATGCCTCCGTCTACGATCAGCTCAAGCTCCTGTCGAGATTCGTCAGACTTGCAGGTTTTGGCGGTCTGATGATCTGCCTCGACGAACTGGTCAACCTCTACAAACTGGCCAATACCCAAGCTCGTAATGCCAATTACGAACAGATCCTCCGTATTCTCAACGACTCTCTACAGGGATCGTCCGAAGGGCTTGGTTTCGTTTTAGGTGGCACGCCTGAGTTTTTGATGGACACTCGTCGGGGGCTATTCAGCTACCCTGCCCTGCAATCTCGATTGGCCGAGAACTCGTTTGCGAAATCAGGATTGGTGGATCTGTCGGGGCCGGTTATTCGCCTGACCAGCCTGACCCCGGAAGACTTCTACGTACTGCTTCAGAAACTTCGTCACGTATACGCTGGCGGAGATGCTGAAAAGTACTTACTGCCTGACGAGGCGCTCCCACTGTTTATGGCGCATTGTAATCAGCGCCTGGGGGAAGCCTACTTCCGTACACCGCGCACCACGATCACAGCGTTCATCAACCTGCTAGCCATCTTAGAGCAAAACCCAGGTGCCGATTGGCGGATGCTGCTTGGAGCTGTCGAGGTCGCAAGGGACTCAGGCGGCGAAGACGATACCAAAGTCGATGCGGACGATGAACTTGCCACCTTCACACTCTGAGTCATCGGGTTTCGATCAACTTGAGTCCCGAATCCAGCGATGGATTTGGGCGGAAGGCTGGACTTCCTTGCGCGACGCCCAGGAATGGGCGGTACCTGTTCTGGTGGATGCCGATCAGGATGTCATCATCGCCGCAGCAACAGCGGCAGGCAAAACCGAGGCTGCTTTTCTTCCCATACTCACCAATTTGCTGAATCGTGATGATCCACCCGGTTCGGTGCTGTATATCAGCCCGCTCAAGGCCCTGATCAACGACCAGTGGGACAGGTTAAGCCGTCTTTGTGAGCAGCTTGAGATTCCCGTAGTGGCTTGGCACGGGGATATCTCCTCAAGCAAAAAACATCGCTTTTTGAAGTCCCCTGAGGGGGTGCTTCTGATCACTCCTGAATCCCTTGAAGCCCTGTTCGTCAACCGCGGTTCTAGTCTTGGCGGGGTGTTCCAGCACCTGCGTTATATCGTCGTGGATGAGCTGCATGCGTTCATCGGTAGCGAACGAGGCAAGCAACTTCAGTCGCTAATGCATCGGGTAGAACTTGTTGCCGGCCACCGTCTCCCTAGAGTCGGGCTCTCAGCCACCCTCGGCGATATGAAGATGGCGTCGGAGTTTTTGCGTCCGGGAAATGCCGATGGCGTTACCGTCATTGAATCAAAAAGCTCCAACCAGACTCTCCAGGTGCAAGTTCGTGGTTACATTCAGCCACCCATGAGCGAGCTCAAGAAGAAGCCCGTAAAGCTCTCTGACCAGGCGGAAAATGAAGACGAGACAGAGAACGAGGCAGGCCCAGACTTCGCGATCGCCGATCATCTTTACAAAGTGTTACGCGGCAGTAACAACCTGATTTTCCCAAACAGCCGGTCTCAGGTTGAATGGTACGCAGATCAATTGCGACGGCGCTGCGAGAAAGACGGCGTGCCTAACGAATTCTGGCCTCATCACGGTAGCCTTTCGAAGGACTTACGTGAGCAAGCAGAGCATGCTCTCAAGGCAGGGACTCATGCAGCATCCGCGATTTGCACCACGACGCTTGAGCTCGGCATAGACATCGGCAGCATCAAAACAGTCGTGCAGATTGGTGCCCCACCATCGGTGGCGAGTCTGCGACAACGTCTAGGGCGATCGGGAAGGCGCCCAGGAGAAAAAGCAACGCTGCGCGTTTACTGCAAGGAATCGCCACTCAAAGATGGATCGAGCCTCTCGGATCAACTGCGCCAAGGCTTGGTTCAAACCATTGCCATGGTTCGACTGCTGGCCAAGGGGTGGTTTGAACCTCCCAGGGCTCAAGGCATTCACGCGTCCACCCTCGTTCAACAGTGTCTTTCAGTGATTGCCCAGTGCGGCGGTGCATCTGCTGCAGATCTCTGGAAAAGTTTGGTTGCTGAGGGAGCATTTCCAAAAGTTGAGAAACCAGACTTTGTGAAGTTGCTCAAGGCGCTCGGCGAGCACGAGCTCATTGTTCAGGACAGCTCAGGGTTGCTGCTTCCTGGGACGGTTGGAGAGCGATTGATCAACCACTATGAGTTCTACAGCGCATTCACCAGCGACGAAGAATTTCGCCTTGTATGCGATGGTAGGGCACTGGGATCTGTGCCGGTAAGCCGTCCACTGACCAAGGATCAGCGCATTATTTTCGGAGGCCGGAGGTGGCAGGTTCGTGATGTTGATCTCCAGGCCAAAGTCATCATCGTTTCAGCAGCACGCGGTGGTGCCCCTCCTCAGTTCGATGGTCTGGGTGCGATGGTGCATGACAACGTACGCCAAGAAATGCGAGCCGTCTTGGCAGACACAATCCCCTGCCCCTTTATTGATCAAGGGGCTCAAGAGCTTCTCGACGAGGCTCGAAAGACATTTGTTTCGCTGGGCCTTGGTAAGCGCTACATAGTTGAGTCGGGCGGTAAATGTTATCTGATGAGCTGGCTAGGTGATCATGCCAACGATGCACTGCGCTTGTTACTCAATCATGTCGGCCTTTCTTGTGATAACGCAGGCCTTACCATTGAGGTTGACGCCGACATCGGTCGAACCCAAATGGCACTGAAGGAAGTCGGAAGCCTGGATGCTGCTGATCTAGACTCGATACTTTCGGAGGTGGAAAACATGCTGCGCGAAAAGTGGGATTGGGCACTGCCGCAATCCTTGCTGATGAAGTCGTTTGCTTCCATATCGCTCGATATCTCGACCGCAATTCTTTTTGCACAGAGTCATTCTCTGGAAAAATAAGTGGAAGAAACCGCACTGCATTGCGCCGAAGCGACTACACGCGAACACGCTGACGTCCCGCCACTGGGCTGGTGATGAGTGATCATTACCAGCCTAGCCTTGCGTAATTCTGAGCCTGTTAACACGGCTCAGAAACCACATGTCGACGACAAGCCCTAACGTCGAACTTCAACCTTGTAGAACAAATTTTCTATCATCAGGCGGCGCCGATCGGACATCACTGCCCCTTGAATTTGACTCGCCAGTCGCACCTAGAATTTACACTCTCGTTGATTGGCTAAATCAGAGATGGGGCGTGCCGCCTAAAGAAAGTCCTCATACGTGCGAGTGGTGTTTGCCATCAGAGCGAAGAAATTCGGGAGCGCTTCAGCATCTGCCTGTCGTGTTGGCGGCCAGGCCGGTTCAAAGCTCAGTGAGTCCTCCTTCAAGTACACCGTGAGGAACATTTCTGCTTTGCCGGCTTCGTTCGCCCAGCAAGGCGGCAGATCGCCTCCCTTGCCCTTGTTCAGCTTGTTTTGTAAAAACTGAACCTGCCCTTTCAGGCCACTGTTGGTTTTCTGCAACGTCGTCGGATTTGCACCTTGTTTCTCGGCTTGGGCATAAGCTTCAGCGTTCTTCACAATGTCTGAAATCTGCTCCGAAGTCGGAACGCCTTCTTGCCCTAACGCGGTCTTCAACAATTGCTCAGTTGCCTTGAGCAGGCTCCCCCTCCAATATCGATTTAGTAGAATCACAGTGTGCACGGACCACGCCTTATATTGATAAACGCAACACCGATGGATAAAAGGACGTCGAGAGCATCATGACGACAGGGCGTGACTACGGGGCGGGCGATATCAAACAGGCCATTTATGACTTCCGCGGCAGTGACAGCGCCTTGATGCAGGCCATCCTCAAGTCACTTCCACAACTCGGCACCTTGACGGCGCGGGTGCGGGAGTTGATCGAGTCGTTACTCTCTGATGAAGTCGTCGGTGGCACTGCCGTGATATTGGCCGGCGCGTAGTTCACCAAACTAATTCCCGTCCTGAGCAATCAGGACCGGCGCTGGCAGTTCAGTCCAATCGGATATCCAACCCAAGCCCCGGCAGGCACCATTCCTGCCAACTTTCGTCTACGGCCGCACGCTCTTCAGCGTTGGCACAAAAATCCTTGGCCAACTCGAACAACGCCGCCACTCGCTGCCGGCGCTGCTCCGTGGTCATCTCGCCTCTGATCCCAACGGTCTGTACAGTCTGGAGAATTTTCGTGCATTGGGCCTCATCCAATCCCTCCGGAAAGATGGAAAAGCACGTTTTCTGACTGACATGCAGCAGCGGTGGCAGTACGCGCAGGATCAATCGGTGCAGTACTTTATCGCCCGTGACCACTGCAGGTGTGCCAATAAATGAATAACCCTGCTGGCGTAGCGTCGGCAGTATCAACCATAGGTTCAAATCCCCCGCCCGGTTGCGCAGGTACGGCACTGTGATGTGGCTGCCCTCAACCTTTTGTCCCGACTGGAAAGCCAGGAAGGAATCCAGATACGAGTAGGCAGGCTTCGTATCCCCGTCGAGTTTGAGCGCCTGCTGACTTTTCAGCACAACCCCTAAGGCAGTCAACATAAGGCTGGAAGTGAAGCGCGGAATATCAGCCTGGCCAATTCGATCAAGCTCAGCCAGCGCCGTATCCACCGGCATCTTCCTCGACAGCAATGATTTCATGATCACCACATAGGGAAAAATGAGGCTGAACTGCGTCTTCAGTGCCGCTTCATTCCTGCGTAAAAGGGCCACTTGTTGCTCGGCGAAATTCGCTCGAAAGTTAAAGCCCAAATCGCACAAGGTTTGGGTCATCGCGTCTATTCGGGTAATCGGGTCAGCGCGAAGCTTTGGATTGGAAAACCACTGTTCCATCAGCGCCGGCAACGGATTCAGAATGGACTGGTCTCGGACGTGCTGCGGCAGCTGGCGCGCCCAATCCACTTTACTCAGGGCATTGGTGTCCAGAAATAGCTCATAGGGGCCATCGCCTTTCTTTGCATTCAGAAACGGCCACACCACTGCGCAACCACTTGGTGTGAGCACGCATCGTTCGTCATAAGGCACAGCGATATTAAGTTGCTGCATTGGAACACGAACCTCATCGCATTACTGTTTTTGAAGCCCTAAATCTTATAAGTGACAGGCTACCCTTGTATGGCATCGTTCAAACGCATCCGCTGATTGATGATTGCGTCTAACAACTGTATTCCGGCCGGCGTATTTATCCGCCCTGCACCGGCGGGGATACTGCTCCACTGTCGCCTTTCGGATAAACGCTCATGACGAAGTCTGATTTCGCCGCCTCGTCCTGGACCGCAGGGGCAGGCATCGACGCAGAGATCTCGCTCTCTTCGATCTGGCCATCGACAGCAAGCTTCGAGCCTGCGACTTAATGAAGCCCAAGCTCCGCGTGCGCGATGTCGCTCCTGGCGAGTACATATCATCACGAGCCATGGTGATGCAGCAGAAAACGCAGCGGCCGTCAGGATTACTAACTCCTTTTTCTATATTTTCGTCGCAAGTTCATCGTAACGGCAGAAAGCATTGGCAAGTTGCATCTGGCGGGGCGTTCGGCATTGAGCCTCAAACAAAGTAGGCGACGCAACGAGTACACAAACACATTTTGCACGTGATGTAGCGACATTCAGTCGGTTTAGGCTGTAGAGAAACTCCATTCCACGCGGTGCATCGACGTAACTTGATGTTGTCATCGAGTAAATAACGATCGGCGCCTCCTGTCCTTGGAATTTGTCGACAGTTCCGATCCGAGCTCCCGGAATGCGGTCCTGCAGCTCGAACACCTGCGCATTATAGGGAGCAATGATTAATATATCTTGAAGCGATATCAGTCGCTCAACACCATGCCTGTCGATCCAGGTAGTGCCTGACGCAAGGATTTCCTCCACGAGCGTTCGAACGCAATCAGCCTCTTCCGGCGATGAACTCTGATTGCCTTCAGAAACGACTGCAACATAGCGGAGGCCTGAACCATTGAGGCGTCCGGGTGAGCGAATTGCTTGAGTCTCCAATCCTGGGCGAGGATGAAGACGCCCCTCGTAGAATAGTTCGGACGTATAGGAGCAGATGTCCGGATGAAGACGCCATGTCTCCGCAAGAAAAAGTCCTCGGTCAGACGCAATCGTCTGCTCTTCACCAAGAATATGATGCAGAGCTGAAACATCAGTGCCTTCTGGATGACTACCCTGCATCGGCTGATCGAGTTGTTGCGGATCGCCTAGCAACACAACGCTATTCGCCGCTTGTGATACAGCAATTACATTCGCAAGCGCCATTTGCGCCGCTTCATCAATAAACAGCACATCTACGGAGTGCGCTGCATCAGGCGACGCCCACAGCCAAGCAGTCCCTCCTGCCACATTTGCTCTGCTGCCGATGGCATTTAGCAAATCAGCATTACTTCTTACAAATCGCAATCGCTGCTGATCTGGTTCCATCTCCGAAGGTTTTTGAAAGCAGCAAACATCAATTTCCATTTCTTCAGAAGCCTTCACTACTCCATCGAGAAGGTTGCGGATGACCTTGTGACTATTGGCAGTCACTCCAACAGTCTTCCCGGCTTGTACCAGAGAACAGATCATGCGTGAGCCTGTGTGCGTCTTGCCGGCACCTGGCGGCCCTTGAATTGGAAGCAGTCCACTTTCGATATGTGCCGCAACACGGAGTGCGGCATCGAGGACAGGCTCACCTTCATGCTGGATCGGTTGATTGCCTATACGAGGGGGCAGGCGCATCAGAAGATCACGAGCGGCCTGAAAGGGTCCGCCTCCCTCCATCCCATTAGCAACGACATGTTCGCCGATGCGAACAAGCGCATTGGCGAGGACAGTAGTATTAATAACTGCGTGGGAAAAAACTGCCTCAGGATGAATATTTTCACTGTCCCCTCTTTTCTTAATATCGACCCAACGGTCATCCAGAGAAATTGCGTCGACGCTGCCTAGCTTCCTGCCTCCTAAAGTGTGCAAATCCTCACTGCCGCGCATCTCCGTTTCTTGAGGAGGGAAGCTGTAGCGATGAATGGGGGCCTTAGCGGTTCCCCCGTTCACGCCCACAAATGTTAGACCTGAAAGTCCAGCTCGCTCGTCGAGCAAATCTTCTGCCATAAGGTCGGAAAGGCGGAAATACTCCCACCAAAGCGCTTTCTGTTCTCTGCGGTGCCAGTCGAGCGAATGCGCGAGAATCCATCGAGCATGCTCCTCGGCCGTGCGCTCCGCCGCATCAGTAGAAACCCCGTCCGTCAACCGTTCGATAAGCCCATTGATCCTCTCTTGCCATTCACCAAGGGCCTCGCTTGGCAAGCTCTCAGGCACTTCCGGTCGGGGAATGATATTGCCAACATTGATCAAATTGGTGCGCCGTATTTCTAACCAGTCCCGAAGGCGCCATGTAGATACGCAGTCATCTCGGTTGTATCCAGTCACAACATAACGATCAGCATCACTGATGAATGCTAAATCTCCCAGCTCAAGACATGCTTGAACCTTAGCAAGGGCCATGTTTGCTTCTGAAAGCGCTGTATCTCGGATGAAACCATATAAGGGCTCAAGCTTTTTGATCGAGTAACTTTCCACGCTCGCTCGTAGCCCATTTCGTATCACGCTGTAAAGGTCAACAAAGCGTTTAGAGCGCAAAAGGGCATCAATCTCTTCCTCACGACTTGCATGCCGCCCCATCAACCGTTTTAGAGCAGCCGGCTCATAGGGTGCGAAATGGTAAATGTGCAGATCCGGGTATTGCTCCTGTCGAGCGATGACGAAATCGATGAAACGCTCGAAATTCAGTTTTTCCTCCTCACGAGATAGCGCCCAGTCAGCCGTGTAAGCGATGCCATTGTCACCATCAATAAAAGTATAACCAAACAGGTACTCAAGGCCGCCTTCCCCAGCAAATGGATCGCCCTCCAGATCGAAGAAGATATCCCCGACTGAGGGTTCGGGGAGGCTCGCTAAACCGAATCCTTCCGTCACAGGTAAAAGTTCGTGAAGCACGTTCCCTGCGTCGCGTCCCTCGACCTGAATGCGCGCCTGCTCTCGTACCCGCTCGTACGAATGTACTGCCCCGCGCGAAGGCCTCCATGGAAGCGGAACCGGCATTGCTGCTAGATCCGTCATGGTTTCTATGCCGTGCCGTCTTAACTCATCGATATGGACTTTGGTGATCCCGGCCACAAGCGAGGGATGGTCATCCTCTCGACGTTTACGGTCGCAACGACTCTGCCAACGACAGATGTCGCAATGCTCCTTCGGTTCAGGATAGATCACCTCCCCCGCGTGCTCGATAGCAGCTACAAGGCTGCTTTTGACTCGTCGAAAGTACGCTGCGTAATCGTCCATTCGATACATCTGTGGCTCATACCCGGACCATGGGGCAACCACATAGCTATGTGTCGGGCAACCCCCTTGGATGGTGCCGACTAGATCGGCGTACAAGCAAAGCTGCAAGACAGTTCCACCTTTCGTCTCACGAGCAAGCTTGGTATCGATCACCTCATAAGACCATGCTCCAAGATCGCTCTCGGCCTCTACTCGCCTGAGGACATCCGTGCGACCGACCCAACCATTCGCGCGAAACGCGCCTTGTACTATGATCTCATCCCCAGCGAGCATGGCGCTCCTTGTGCGCTCAACCGATTCGTCATCAACTCCGATACCGTCAATGATTGTCACGGATAGCCCCTGGGATCGTAGGTGCTCGACAAAGCTTTGTTCATGTCGTGCGCCACGCTCCCAAAGAATCTGCAGCAATGGGTCCCAGATAGCAGGGCGTTCTAGCTCGCCATTTGCCACAGCTAAGTCAAGGCTCGTTAAGTGCCGGCAGTTAAGATGTCCAACCAAGTCAGAAGCACTAAGAAAAATCGAATCGCCTAGCCTTTGCATTTGATTCCGACCTCATCAAAAGTCCATTCAGATGCTCTGTCGTCCAAATGCCAGCTCTAGTGACTTTTAGGATTAGCCAAAGCGAATGCCCGCTCGTCGAGTGTAGTCAATAGTGAAAGATCCACTGTGGATCGAAAAACAGGCACTCAAACATACCCCGTCGTGCGCTACCTTAGAGCTTCATACTCATCACGACGCGACTAGGAACCATGGAATGAATCGCAAGCAGTTTCTCGAGCAACCGGACGTGCTCGGCCTCATCGACTGGCTAATCGAAAACCTCCCCACTCTGCCAGTGCATCTGAAGGTCGCGCGCAGCAGGTTCGTGCGCAAAGCGATCGACTGCAAGGTTCAAGGTATCGAAGCGGTTCAGGCGGAATACCAGTGGGGCGGGAACTGGGAGACGGTCAAGGTGGAGCTGCGCCGGCTGCGCATTCGCTTGCGCCTTGCGGTTCGAGCCCGCGATGAGTTCGCCACGCATGGGGCCTGCGAAGCGATCCTAGCGTGGGGAAATGTCGATGGCGCCGTCGGATTCCTCAAGGAGCAAATGCACGACAAGAACTTGGTGAATTACCTAAAGCGGTGCCAGGCGCTTCTCGCGCTGGACCGCACGCAGCAGCTCAGCCACCTCACCAAGCAGAACATCCTAAGATTCGACTCGGGCATGACTAAGATCCATGCCCTGCTCGACACCACTGGCTCTCCCATCTATGACGGCCGGGTCGGTGCCGCCATCGCGCTGCTCTACCACCTGTACCGCCAAGGCACCGGCACCACTGCGCCGCAGACACTGGACTTCGCCTGGGGGCCAGGGATCGGCGACCAGATTCGAAACCCAAAACACTTAAAGCTTGGCTACAACGGTACACCGCAACTCTCCACCACCAGTCGCCACCTTTGGGCACGGCGCCAGCTCCAATTAGGTTGGATCATCCGCGCGGTACTAGAAGGGTCCGAACTATTCGCCAAGCAGCCCCAGCTGGTAGACCGCTGCCACGCCTTTGAAGCTGGATTGTTCATGATGGGCTATGACCTACGCAGTCTAGTCCCCGACGGCTATACGATCCCAGTGCCGCCCAAGCCTAACTACCGGGTACGCAGGATGACCCGAGCGACCTGAGATAAACAAACTGATGGTTACCTGTATGTAGTTCTCAATAAGCAAGAAAATAGTCTTAAACACTCAAAAATGTCAGGACCTGAAGAGAAAGACCAAACAACATTGGTAAAGAGACCACGCGTGAGCGCCAAGGCCTGCGTCCGCCCACGCGAAAGCCGTGAGGATTCCACCCAGAGCCGGAGGTTTTGTGGGGGTAAAAACAACCAAAAATAAAAAAGGGTCGCGAGATAAAATCTCGCAACCCTTTGAATTATATGGTCGGGACGGAGTGATTCGAACACTCGACCCCTAGCACCCCATGCTAGTGCGCTACCGGACTGCGCTACGCCCCGACTAGGCGTGAAACCCGTTCCTCTTCTCGAAGAACGCTCAAGAATATATCGCAAGCTTTTGAAAACTGGAAGTATTTAAAAGCAGGAATTTATTTCTTGAGTACCACCAGAACATCCTCCAGCTCGGCGATCATCTGGCGGATCATTTGCTTGTATTGGGTCGTGTCGTCTTTGGCTTCATCGCCGGACAAACGCAAGCGTGCGCCGCCGATGGTGAACCCCTGATCATAAAGAAGCGCGCGGATCTGCCGGATCATCAGCACGTCTTGTCGCTGATAATACCGGCGGTTTCCGCGGCGTTTGACGGGGTTGAGTTGAGGAAACTCCTGCTCCCAGTAGCGCAGCACGTGTGGTTTTACCGCACACAGCTCGCTGACTTCACCAATGGTGAAGTAGCGTTTGCCTGGGATGACGGGAAGTTCGTCGTTATGACTTGGTTCCAGCATAAGCCTCAACTCGGGCCTTCAACTTCTGCCCTGGACGAAAGGTGACCACACGGCGAGCCGTGATCGGGATTTCTTCACCCGTTTTCGGATTGCGGCCAGGCCGCTGGCGTTTGTCCCGAAGGTCGAAATTGCCGAAACCGGACAATTTGACTTGTTCGTTGTCTTCAAGAGCGTGCCTGATTTCTTCAAAAAACAGTTCGACCAATTCCTTGGCTTCCCGTTTATTCAGGCCCAGCTCTTCATACAGACGTTCCGCCATCTCAGCTTTCGTCAGAGCCCCCATACGTCACTTCCTTAACGTGGCGTTCAACCTTTGTTCGAGCGAGGTGAGGATGTTTTGCGTCGTGGTATTCACCTCATCGTCATTAAGAGTGCGCGATGGATGCTGCCAGGTCAAGCCGACTGCAAGGCTTTTTCTATCAGGATCAATGCCTTTACCCTGATACACGTCAAATAGCCTGAGGTCTGTCAGCCATTCGCCTGCATTTTCACGGATTACGTCCAGTACAGCACTGGCCGCGACGTCCTTGGCCGCAATCAGTGCCAGGTCACGACGCACTTCAGGAAAACGCGATAACTCCTGGAATTTAGGCATTTTACCCAATGCCACTTCGGCCAGAACCAGCTCGAAAACGAAGACCGGACGGTCGAGACCGAGGGTTTTCGACAATTCAGGGTGAATAGCGCCGACGAAACCGACCAGGCGACCTTCACGTTCGATGCGTGCGGTTTGACCCGGGTGCAACGCTGGGTGTTTGCCCGGGGCGAAAGTGAACGAATCCAGTGCACCGGCAAAGCCCAGCACCGCTTCTACGTCGGCTTTGATGTCGAAGAAGTCCACGACATCGCGACCTTGCGCCCAGCCTTCCGGCAGGCGGCTACCGCAAACAACACCCGCCAGCATCGGCTCTTGCTTCAAGCCATCTAATTGACCAACGAAACGCAGACCACTTTCAAACAGACGGACACGATCCTGTTGACGGTTCAGGTTGTGCTGAAGTGCCTTGACCAGGCCTGGCCACAAGGACGAGCGCATGGCGGCCATATCGTTGGAGATAGGGTTGGCCAGCAACAGCGGTTCAACACCCGGATTAAACAATTCGAACTGTTTCGGATCGATGAAGCTGTACGTGATAGCTTCCTGATAACCACGAGCCACCAGCAGGCGACGCAGCTCAGGCAGATCGCTACGCGCCTCAGCCTTGGCCTGCGGCGCCAAGCGGGCCTGCGGGTAACGCACCGGCAGACGGTTGTAGCCATACAGACGGGCCAGCTCTTCGATCAGGTCGACTTCCAGGCTGATGTCGAAGCGATGACTCGGCACTTCTACGCGCCACTGCCCTGCCCCATCGGCGGAAACCTTCAGGTCCAGGCCGTTGAGCAGACGCTCGACTTCCGCCGAATCCATTTCCATACCCAGCATCTGAGTGATGCGCGCCGCACGCAGAGTGACCGGTGCAATTTTTGGCAGGTGTTGTTCGCTGACGGTTTCGATGATCGGGCCGGCTTCGCCGCCGGTGATTTCCAGCAGCAGGCCGGTGGCGCGCTCCATCGCTTCACGGGCCAGTTGCCAATCCACGCCACGCTCGTAACGGTGCGAGGCGTCGGTATGCAGGCCGTAGGAACGAGCCTTGCCAGCAACAGCAATCTGGTCGAAGAAGGCGCTTTCGAGGAATACATCGCGAGTGGTCGCGGTGTTGACGCCACTGTGCTCGCCACCCATGACGCCGGCGATGGCCAGGGCGCGGGTGTGGTCGGCAATCACCAGCGTATCGCTACGCAGGCTGACTTCCTGACCGTCGAGCAGTACCAGCTTCTCGCCTTCTTCAGCCATGCGCACGCGAATGCCGCCATTGATTTCGGCGAGATCAAATGCATGCAATGGTTGACCCAGTTCCAGCATCACGTAGTTGGTGATGTCGACGGCAGCGTCGATGCTGCGCACGTCACCACGACGCAGACGCTCGACCATCCACAGCGGCGTTGGCTTGGACAAGTCAACGTTACGGATCACACGACCCAGGTAACGCGGGCAAGCGGCTGGCGCCAGCACTTCGATCGAACGCACTTCGTCGTGCACGGCTGGCACGACAGCAACCACCGGGCGGGTGACTTCGGTGCCGTAGAGCGCGCCGACTTCACGGGCCAGACCGGCCAGGGACAGACAATCGCCGCGGTTCGGGGTCAGGTCGACCTCGATGCTGGCGTCGTCCAGGCTCAGGTATTCACGAATGTCCTGACCGACCGGCGCATCGGCCGGCAATTCCATCAGGCCATCGTTGCCTTCGCCGACTTGTAGCTCGGCTTGCGAGCACAGCATGCCGTTGGACTCAACGCCACGCAGCTTGGCTTTCTTGATTTTGAAGTCGCCTGGCAGTTCGGCACCGATCATGGCGAACGGGATCTTCAGGCCCGGACGCACGTTAGGTGCACCGCAAACGACCTGGAAGGTCTCCGTCCCATTGCTGACCTGGCAAACGCGCAACTTGTCAGCGTCCGGGTGCGGTTCGGTGCTCAGCACCTCGCCCACCACCACACCGGTGAATTCGCCGGCGGCCAGCGTAACGCTATCGACCTCAAGACCGGCCATCGACAGACGAGCAACCAGCTCGTCACGACTTACCTGCGGGCTTACCCAGCCACGCAGCCATTGTTCACTGAATTTCATCCTGCTCTCCTAAGAATTCGTTACGACTAGCGAAATTGCGCGAGGAACCGCAAGTCGTTGTCGAAGAACAGACGCAAGTCGTTCACGCCATAACGCAGCATGGCCAGACGTTCAACACCCATGCCGAAGGCAAAGCCCGAAAACTCTTCCGGGTCGATCCCGGACATGCGCAGCACATTCGGGTGAACCATGCCGCAGCCCATGACTTCCAGCCAGCCAGTCTGCTTGCAGACACGGCAGCCTTTACCGCTGCACATCACGCATTCCATATCGACTTCGGCGGATGGCTCTGTGAACGGGAAGTACGAAGGGCGGAAACGCACGGCCAGTTCTTTTTCGAAGAACACGCGCAGGAACTCTTCGATGGTGCCTTTCAGGTCGGCGAAGTTGATATCACGGTCGACCAGCAGGCCTTCGACCTGGTGGAACATCGGGGAGTGGGTGATATCGGAGTCGCTACGGTACACACGGCCTGGGCAGACGATGCGGATCGGCGGCTGTTTCGATTCCATGGTGCGGACCTGTACCGGCGAGGTATGGGTGCGCAGCAACATGTTGGCATTGAAATAGAAGGTGTCATGCATCGACCGGGCCGGGTGATGGCCTGGGATGTTGAGTGCTTCGAAGTTGTGATAGTCGTCTTCGACCTCAGGGCCTTCGGCAATGCCGTAGCCGATGTGAGTGAAGAACTGTTCGATACGTTCCAGAGTGCGAGTAACCGGATGCAGACCACCCGAGCTCTGGCCACGGCCAGGCAGGGTCACGTCAATGGACTCGGCGGACAGTTTGGCGGCCAGGTCGGCCTCTTCAAACAGTGCCTTGCGCGCATTGAGAACCTCTGTGACACGCTCCTTGGCAACGTTGATCAGGGCGCCGACTTGCGGGCGCTCTTCTGCCGGCAAATTCCCCAGGGTCTTCATCACCTGAGTCAATTCACCCTTTTTGCCAAGGTAGTGAACCCGGATTTGCTCCAGGGCATTGATATCTTCAGCGCTTTGCACAGCCTCTAGAGCTTGAGAGACGAGCGCATCCAGGTTTTCCATGTACAGACTCCAGATACAAAATAGGGGAAGAGCTTGAAGGCTCTTCCCCTATTTATGACGTTTAACACCTGACCCCACAGAGGTGAGGCCGGGTGACTGTCGGGGGTACTTAAGCCAAGGTGGCTTTAGCTTTCTCGACAATCGCAGCAAACGCCGCTTTTTCGTTCACTGCCAGATCAGCCAGAACCTTACGGTCGATCTCGATGGACGCTTTTTTCAGGCCGGCGATGAAACGGCTGTAGGACAGACCGTTAATACGTGCACCAGCGTTGATACGAGCGATCCACAGAGCGCGGAACTGACGTTTTTTCTGACGACGGTCACGGTAGGCGTATTGGCCTGCCTTGATTACCGCTTGCTTGGCAACACGGAATACGCGCGAGCGAGCGCCGTAGTAGCCTTTAGCAAGTTTCAGAATTTTTTTGTGACGTTTACGGGCAATGACGCCACGCTTTACACGAGCCATGAGTTACTTCCTCTATTCTTGACTAAATTAACGAAGGCGCAGCATGCGCTCGACTTTTGCCACGTCACACGGTGCCAGCAAGCTGCTACCGCGCAATTGACGCTTACGCTTGGTCGACATTTTAGTCAGGATGTGGCTCTTGAAAGCGTGCTTGTGCTTGATACCGTTAGCAGTTTTCAGAAACCGCTTAGCAGCACCACTTTTAGTTTTCATTTTTGGCATGTTCGGATACTCCGCATTCAGTTGATAAACATAATCAGAAGGCCTGCCGTGCCCTATTGATTACTTCTTCTTTTTCGGGGCGATGACCATGATCAGTTGGCGTCCTTCCATCTTAGGATGCTGTTCGACCGAACCGTACTCGAGCAAGTCACCTTCAACTCGCTTGAGGAGTTCCATCCCCAGCTCCTGGTGGGCCATCTCACGGCCGCGGAATCGCAAGGATACCTTGGCCCTGTCCCCATCACTCAGGAAACGTACCAGGTTGCGCAGTTTTACCTGGTAATCCCCTTCCTCCGTCCCTGGACGAAACTTGATTTCTTTAACCTGAATCTGCTTCTGGTTTTTCTTGGCCGCGGCAATCTGCTTCTTCTTTTCGAAGATCGATTTGCCGTAGTCCATCAGTTTGCAAACAGGGGGTACTGCATCGGCGGAAATTTCCACCAGATCCAGTTTGGCCTCTTCAGCCTTAAGAAGCGCGTCTTCAATTGACACAATCCCAAGCTGTTCACCTTCAGCCCCAATTAACCGAACCTCGCGTGCCGAGATATTCTCGTTGATCGGGGCCTTCGGTGCAGCTCGTTTATCTTGTCTCATTTCACGCTTAATAGTAATTACTCCGAATCTGGGCGACCACGCCGGGAAACCGCTTGAGCGAGGAACTCGGCGAACTGGGCGACGGGCATCGAGCCCAGGTCAGCACCTTCACGAGTACGCACAGCGACAGTCTGCATCTCGACTTCCCGATCTCCGATAACCAAGAGATAAGGAACCTTGAGCAAAGTATGCTCGCGGATTTTAAAGCCGATCTTTTCATTTCTCAAGTCAGACTTGGCACGAAATCCGCTTTCGTTGAGAGTTTTTTCAACCTCAGCGGCGAAATCAGCCTGTTTATCAGTGATATTCATGATCACTGCCTGGGTCGGAGCCAGCCACGCGGGGAATGCACCCTCGTAGTGCTCGATCAGGATTCCGACGAAACGTTCGAAGGAGCCAAGGATCGCCCGATGCAACATAACCGGGTGCTTGCGACTGTTATCTTCAGAGACGTATTCGGCTCCCAGACGGACAGGCAGGTTAAAATCGAGCTGAAGGGTACCACACTGCCAGACGCGGCCAAGGCAATCTTTCAGCGAGAACTCGATCTTCGGACCGTAGAACGCACCCTCGCCCGGCTGCAGATCGTACGGCAGGCCAGCGCTATCAAGGGCTGCAGCCAGGGCCGCTTCGGCGCGATCCCACAGTTCGTCGGAACCGACGCGTTTTTCCGGACGAGTGGACAGCTTCATCTCGACTTCTTTGAAGCCGAAGTCGGCATAAACGTCCATGGTCAGCTTGATGAACGCAGCGGATTCGGCCTGCATCTGCTCTTCAGTGCAGAAGATGTGGGCGTCATCCTGAGTGAACGCACGCACACGCATGATGCCATGCAGCGCACCCGATGGCTCGTTACGATGGCAAGCACCGAATTCGGCCAAGCGCATTGGCAACTCACGGTAGCTTTTCAAGCCTTGGTTGAACACTTGCACGTGGCAAGGGCAGTTCATCGGCTTGATGGCGTAGTCGCGGTTTTCCGACTGAGTGGTGAACATGTTGTCGGCGTAGTTGGCCCAGTGCCCGGACTTCTCCCACAGGCTGCGGTCAACGACCTGCGGAGTTTTGATCTCCAGGTAACCGTTGTCGCGCTGAACCTTGCGCATGTATTGCTCGAGCACCTGATACAGAGTCCAGCCGTTCGGGTGCCAGAACACCATACCCGGCGACTCTTCCTGGGTGTGGAACAGGCCCAGACGCTTGCCGATCTTGCGGTGATCGCGCTTTTCAGCTTCTTCGATGCGCTGGATGTAAGCCGCCAGCTGCTTCTTGTCAGCCCACGCAGTGCCGTAAACGCGCTGCAATTGCTCGTTCTTGGCATCGCCACGCCAGTAGGCGCCGGACAACTTGGTCAGCTTGAAGGATTTCAGGAAGCGCGTGTTCGGCACGTGCGGACCGCGGCACATGTCGACGTATTCTTCGTGATAGTACAGGCCCATGGCCTGTTCGTTCGGCATGTCTTCGACCAGGCGCAGTTTGTAGTCTTCGCCGCGGGCCTTGAACACTTCGATCACTTCGGCGCGCGGAGTGACTTTCTTGATCACGTCGTAATCTTTTTCGATCAGCTGCTGCATGCGCTGCTCGATCGCGGCCAGGTCGTCTGGAGTGAAAGGACGTTCGAAGGCGATGTCGTAATAGAAGCCTTCGTCGATGACCGGACCGATAACCATTTTGGCCGTCGGGTACAGCTGCTTGACCGCATGGCCAACCAGGTGGGCGCAAGAGTGGCGAATGATCTCCAGCCCCTCTTCATCCTTTGGCGTAATGATTTGCAGCGTAGCGTCGCTGCCGATGATGTCGCTGGCGTCGACCAGCTTGCCATCGACCTTGCCGGCCACGGTGGCTTTGGCCAGACCTGCACCAATGGATGCCGCGACCTCGGCTACGGATACCGGGTGATCGAATGAACGTTGACTGCCGTCGGGAAGAGTAATAGTTGGCATGGCGCCTCCTCTCCTAGTGGTGACCCCTACCAAAGGTCACGTGGGTTGGGATGAGCCAGTACAAGATCCGATCCAGGCCATTCAATGACGAACGCCTGCCTTACAGCGGCAGGAGCCTTGCGGCCAACCGGAAAACCGAACCAGAGTGACTGGGATTCAAATCAGGGTTATTCGCACATTTGCCGCTACCGGGACTGAAGGTCGTCCGGAGCCTGCAAACGCCCGAGCGAGGCATGCTAGCACAGATGAACGGTCGTCGATGCACCGAGGCTTTGCACTGGGGCAAATCGGGCAATTTTATGCCAGAGTGCTGAACTTGAACCCTGCTTTGCCTCTCAAACAACAAGACATTGACCCACAAGGAGCATCCCAGCATGCGTCTGAAACGTTTATTCGCAGTAGTCGCCCCCATCGTTCTCCTGTTGCCACTGGCCGCCCATGCCGATTGGCCGAAAGGCGAGCGCGAGAAATACATGGCTCAGTGCACAGAAGCGGCTACTCCGCAGATCGGTGCTGCAGCAGCGAAGGCTCACTGCGCTTGTGGTGCCGATTCCATCAAATCGTACCCTGCCAAAGACATCCAGTCCTTGATGGACAACACCGCCAGTGACGCCCTGAAGCAAAAGGCTCTGACGCAAATTGGCGCGTGCAAAGCCGATACCAAAGCGAAAAAATAAGCCCGACAGAGCGCTTTTTGCGCCTGCAACGACAGTAAAAAGCCTCTGAAAACCGCTTTTTCGTACAATTTATGCAGGTTTTACAGGTTTTTTTATTGTCTTTACTTTTGGCTGAAAGCCTTTTAAAACGGGGCTTGCAGGCAAAAAAAGCAGCAAACAGAACGCGACTGTAGGGCAAACAGCACGTCCGGGGGGCTCCCAAAGCGAACATTTCGACTATGATACCCCGGTGTGCCCAGTTGGCCTGAGCAGCACAGCACTACTGAAAATATATGTTTCTTGGAGATACACCATGTCTAATCGCCAAACCGGCACCGTTAAATGGTTCAACGATGAAAAAGGCTTCGGCTTCATCACTCCTCAAGGTGGCGGTGACGACCTGTTCGTACACTTCAAAGCTATCGAAAGCGACGGTTTCAAAAGCCTGAAAGAAGGCCAGACCGTTTCCTTCGTGGCTGAGAAAGGCCAAAAGGGTATGCAAGCTGCACAAGTCCGCGCTGAGTAATTTTCAGCCGCACTAAAAAAACCCCGTCCACGTGACGGGGTTTTTTATGGACGAAACAAAAGCCCGAAGCGATCAGCCGCAGTTGACGCGGGTGACAACCCGGTTGGCATCCGTATTCAGGTTCAGGCGATCAGAGCGGTACTCCAGAGTCACCATATCGGTGGGCAAGAGGAACCGTGCATTCTGCGCGCCTGCGCGAGTACGCGCCTGCTCCAGCAACTCAGGCGATGCCTTTTTGCCAATGGTGAATTCGGCAGCCTTTGCCTCACAACGGCTGTGGCCAGTGTCAGTCGTCGCCGCGGAGTCTGTTGCCGACTCAGTGGAGGTAGTGCTGCAACCGGCCAGCATGGCAACGGCCAACAAAGTACCCAATGACGCGAGCTTCCAAGGCATGAAGCCTCCTTTTTTCAATAGTTAAGCTGAGATCGTGCGACCGCCAATCTGGCGTTTGGTTTCACAGGGAGTACAAGCACCCCGCCCTCTATTCGGACACGCGGCGAGTTTGCCTGAGCATCGCCCTGCCGTTTACCACTCAATCGTGACTGAATATGAACAGCGTTCAATAGACATCAATGTAGTCGAACGGCGGATTCGGCCAGTTCTCTTTCAGGGCATTGAAAATCTGCATGACCCAGACCTCGTCACTGGCCGCGACCAATCCTACATAACCGGAACCCTTGGCCCACGTCTCCAGACGAAACAACAGCCCACTGATATCAGTGCCGCCCACAACGCCTGACGAAATGTAGACGATGCCGCCCTTGGTGACTCGCAATTGAGTGTGCTCATCGTCGCTGGCAGAGGCCAGCAGCTGACGCACCGCCTCAAGGGTCAAGCCGTCAGGAGTGTTCAAATCGATCTGCACAGCACATTCCTTGAAAAATCGTCAAAGACCAAGTGTCGCATAGCCCTCCCCTCATGCCTAAGTCGGAGTGCCAAAAGCCGCGCAAAATGGTTAACTCGACACACAGACTTTCCCGACTTCACGAGCGCCATCATGACCACCGTAAGCATCGACGCCGACATCAAAGCCAAGTGGCCACAGGGCCACAGCTCTTACAGCCCGGGCAGCCCGGAAGAGTTGGCAATCATTGGTATCGATCTATTGGTCAAGGAACTGGGGACGCAAGCCGCCCAGACATTCATCGCACAGATATTCGAGAAGTACCCCACCGCCTATATGGGCCTGATACATAGCGAGTAGAAGTAAAACCCGCAGGCTGGCACCTGCGGGTTTATGGCTTACTTCAGACGAGCCAGACGCTCGGTCAGCAGGTCAAAGAAGCCTTGAGCGTCGCCGCTTTCTACCCAGAAAGCGTTCTTCGGCGCTTTCAGGCCGTCATACCAGTCGACGATGGTTTGGCCGAATGTCGGGCCTTCGCGGCTATCAACCACCACATTTACCGAGCGACCGGTGAACAACTCAGGCTTGAGCAAGTAGGCGATGACTGTCGCGTCATGCACCGGGCCACCCGGAATGCCGTAGTGCTCCATGTCGCCTTTGACGTATTCATTGAGAATATCGCCCACCAGCTTGCTGGCATTATTGTTGATCGCTGCGATCTGCTTAAGACGCGCTTCACTCGTGAGGATCTTGTGGGTCACGTCCAGCGGCAGGTAGGTCAGCTTCACTCCACTTTTGAGCACCACTTCCGCAGCCTGTGGGTCGGCGAACAGGTTGAACTCAGCCACCGGGGTAATGTTGCCACCGTTGAAGTGCGCCCCGCCCATGATCACCACCTCCTTGATGCCCTGAACGATCTCAGGTTCCTGGATCAGCGCAAGGGCCAGGTTGGTCTGTGGACCGAGCATGGCGATGGTGATGCTGTGGGGCTTGGCGGCTTTCAAGGTGTCGATCAGGTAGTTGACCGCATTGCCCTCAGCCAGGCCTTTCTTCGGCTCATGTACGGTGACGCCCGACAGGCCTTCCTTGCCATGGATGTTCTCGGCATAGATCGGTGTGCGCATCAGCGGCTTCGGTGCGCCTGCGTAGACCGGCACCTCCTCGCGCCCCGCCCACTCGCGGGCCAGCCGCGCATTCCGCGACGTCTTGTCCAGACGCACATTGCCGGCAACAGTGGTCAGCGCACGAATGTTCAGCTCTTGCGGCGACGCCAGGGCAAACAGCAGAGCAACCACGTCGTCGGCACCCGGATCGGTGTCGATGATCAAGTCGATCTTGTCCGCCGCCTGGGCGCTTGTTGCGGTAATCAGGGACAAAAGCAGCAGACTCCGGAGCAGGTGGTGCAGTTTCTGAGCATAGCGGTGCATAGCGCACTCCTTGTGCGTGGAACAACAGAAAGACAACAGCGAGTTAGAACGTAACCCCTGCCACCAGCACGATGTTGCAGTAGGGCTGACATTCGCCTGTACGAACAATCGCCCGCGCCTGTCGGCTGAGGACTTTGAATTGGTCATGACTGAGCAGCTCACGCCGACCCAACGCACCTTCGGCATTCAGCTCATCGAGCGTCGCCAATGCCGAAGGCTTTTTGTCCAGGATCTCCTGGGCCAATACATGGCTTTCGACCTGCATTTCGCTGAGCACAACCTTCAACGTGCTGACGAAGTCCGGGATACCGTGGGTCAGGGCCAGGTCGATCAGTTCAACGCCTGGTGGCACCGGCAGACCTGCGTCGCCGATCACCACCTTGTCGCCATGGCCCAGGGATGCGATCAGCCGCGACAACGCGACGTTGAGCAAAGGTGTCTTTTTCATGGTGCTTTAAAGGCCTGTACGTCGGACAAGGTGGGAATCGAGGGTTGCGCGCCAGCACGGGTCACCGACAGCGCCGCGGCAACCTGGCCGAAACGGATCGCGTCGCCTTCGCCTTTGCCGGCCGCCAGCGCGGCGGCGAAACCACCGACGAAGGTGTCGCCAGCCGCCGTGGTATCAACAGCTTTCACCTTCGGCGCAGGGAAGTGCTCGAAGCCTTTGCCGTTGGCAAACAGCGAACCTTGAGCACCGAGGGTGATGATGACCTTGCTGGCGCCCAAGGAGATCAGCCGGGATGCAGCGGTTTCGGCAGATGCCAGAGAATCCACTGGCAAACCACTCAGCGCCGAGGCCTCGCTTTCGTTGGGAATCAGATAATCGATGGACGCGTACCAGTCCGCCGGCAGTGGGCGACTGGCCGGCGCCGGGTTGAGGATCATGGTCTTACCCAACTCACGGCCGCGCTTGAGCGCATGACCGACAGTGGCATCCGGGACTTCCAGCTGACAGATGATCACGTCCGCCGCCTGCAATACTGCGTCGAAACGGTCAATCACCTCTGCAGTCAGCGCTCCGTTGGCACCGGCAACGATCACGATTGCGTTCTGACTGTTGTCATCGACCACGATTAACGCTACGCCGCTGGAATCGTCGACGGTGCTGACTGCCTGGCAATCGATCTGCTCGGCCAACAGCGCCCCGCGCAGCTCTTCGCCGTAGGCATCGCTGCCCACGCAACCGACCATCGACACCTGCGCCCCCAGCCTCGCCGCTGCGACCGCCTGATTCGCGCCCTTGCCACCGGAAACCGTGGCAAACGACTCGCCGATCAGTGTTTCACCGCCACGGGGCAGCCGTGGCGCCCGGGTGACCAGGTCCATGTTCAGGCTGCCTATAACCACTACTTTTGCTGGCATACGTCACTACTCATCAATTCTGTTTCAGCGGTGCTTTTGATTTAGCGGCTTTCTATTTCAGCGGAACTGGGCGAACACGCCGGCCAGCGGCGCAGTCGACTCCCGCAGGACAATACTGGGCGTCACGATCCGTTGATCGGTGGCCATATCCGGCGTGGCGATTCTTCTTAAAAGCACTTCGGCCGCCATCTCGCCGAGTTGCAGGATCGACTGCCCCACGGTGGTCAGCGCCGGGTACACATAGCGGCTCATCTGAATATCGTCGAAGCCGATCACCGACAGCTCCGTCGGCACGCGAATATTGCGCTCGGCCGCCGCTCGCAGCACACCAATGCCAATCATGTCGTTACCGGCGAAGATCGCGCTCGGCGGGTTCTTTTCCAGCAGTATCGCGGCGGCGTTGTAACCGCCGGTGCTGGTGAAGTCGCTTTCCAGCATGCGCTCGCGGGATACTTCGACACCCGCCTCTTTCAGGGCACGGCAATAACCGGCCAGACGCATCTGCGCCACGCTGGTACTCGCCGGGCCGCCAATGGTGGCGATGTCCCGGTGCCCCAGTTCCAGAAGGTGGCGGGTCGCCAGATAGGCGCCGTATTCGTGATCGATTCGCACCAGGTCGGCATTCACACCTTCCAGTCCACGGTCGACGATCACCATCGGCGTACGCACGCCTGCCAAGCCCTCCGCCAACCCCGCGTCACCGCCAGCCGAAGCGACGATCAGCCCGTCGATGCGCTTTTCCAGCAGTACGCGCAGGTAGCTGCGTTGCTTGTCCGGGTTGTCATCGGAGTTACAGAGAATCACGCAGTAGCCATTACGCTCGCAGTAATCCTCGATGCCGCGCGCCAGTTCGGCGAAGTACGGGTTGAGGCTGTTGGGCACCAGAAGACCGATGGTCGCCGTGGTTTTGGCTTTGAGAGACCGGGCCACGGCACTGGGCACGTAGTCGAGAGTTTTGATCGCTGCCTCAACCTTGACCCGCACCTCTTCGCTCACCGGCCGGGTCTTGTTCACTACGTGGGAAACCGTGGTGTAGGAAATTCCCGCGAGCGCTGCCACATCCTTGATCGTTGCCATGACTCAGGTCCGCCGGCTTGCGCGCTGACTGCGATAAGTATCAAGCACCACCGCCACCACGATCACCGCGCCGGTGATGATGCGTTTGGTGGGTTCAGTTGCGCCGATCTGCGCGAGGCCGGCCGCCAATACGGAAATGATCAGAACCCCGAAAAACGTACTGATGACCGAACCGCGACCGCCCATCAGGCTGGTGCCGCCGATCACGACCGCGGCGATCACTTGCAACTCCAGCCCGGAGCCGGCATTCGGATCCGCCGCCTCCAGACGGGAAATCTGGAACAGCGCGGCAATACCGGCCAGCAGCCCCATCAGACTGAATACCAGGATCTTGTAGGGCTTCGGATTGATCCCTGCCAGACGCACCGCCTCTTCGTTGGTGCCGATGCCGATCAGGTAACGACCGAACACGGTACGCGTCAGTACTGCCTGGGCAACGAAGATGATCAGTAAGGCAATGATGAACGACGGCGAGATGCCGAAGGCGATCGGGTTGGACAACCAGGCGAAGGCATCACCGATGTAGGCCGTGCGCGATCCGGTCATCTGATACGCCACACCGCGGGCCATTTCCAGCACGCCAAGGGACACGATGAACGACGGAATCCGCCACGCCACAGTAATCGAACCCGTGATGGTCCCGGCCAGTGCTGCCGCCGCCATTCCGAGCAGCGCCGCAGGCAACACGCTCCAGCCCCAACCGAGAATGGCCACGCTGACCGTTGACGCCGCGAGCGCGAGCACCGAGCCCACCGACAGGTCGATACCGCCGATGATCAACACGAACGTCATGCCGACCGCCAGCACCATCAAGTCCGGAATCTGGTTGGCCAGGGTGCTGAAGGTGTCATAGGACAGGAAATGGCTACTTAGAACCGAGAACAGCGCAACCATTGCCAGCAAGGCACCGGCCAGTCCCAGATAGGTACCGAGGCCGTAAAAGTTGCCACTACGTTTGCCGGCAGTCACTGCAGTATTCATGCGAGATCCCTAGGCGCTGCTTCGTTGAGCAACGCATCACGTTTTTGGTAGCCGGCGAACGCGGCGGCAAGCAAATCATCCTGGGTCCAGCTGTCACGCTCAAAGGTGTCGATCAGACGTCCCGCAGAGAGCACGCCGATGCGATCGCAGATCAACATCAGCTCACGCAGGTCGCTGGACACCACCACGAGCGCTTTGCCTTGACGGGTCAGCTCACCGAGCAAGGCATAAATGTCAAACTTGGCGCCAACGTCGATGCCACGCGTTGGCTCGTCGAACAGCATCACCGAGCAATCACGCTCAAGCCACCGGCCGATCACCACTTTCTGCTGGTTGCCGCCGGACAGTTCCGACACAAGTTGTGTCGGGCTGGAACTGCGGATGCGCATGGCGTCGATCTGACGCTGGGCCAGCGCCATCTCGTCACCCTTGTTGACGAAGCCACCGCTGGAAATCACCGGCATATTGCCCAAGGCAATATTCGCGCTGATCGATTGGGTCAGCAGCAGGCCTTCGCCCTTGCGGTCTTCGGTGATCAGGGCGATGCCATGACCGACCGCGTCCGCCGGTGAGCGGATACTGACAACCTGTGCTGGCGAACCGAGTGCAACCGTGCCGCTGTCCGCTGTATCAGCACCGAAGATCAAGCGCAGCAACTCAGTGCGCCCTGCCCCGATCAAGCCGGAAATCCCGTAGATCTCGCCGGCGCGCACTTCGAAGGACACATCGCGAACCTTGTCGGAGCGGGTCAGCCCTTTGACCGTCAAGGCTGGAGCGCCGATCTTGCGCGGCCCCATGTCGATGTGTTCGCCGAGTTCACGACCGACCATCAGCGTCACCAGTTGTTCGCTGTTGTAATTGGCCATCGGCTCGACGCAAACCAGGTTGCCGTCACGCAGTACCGCAATACGCTGGGCGACCCGCGCCAGTTCTTCGAGACGGTGCGAGATATAGATGATCGACACGCCGCGAGCTTGCAGACGAGTGATCTGCTCGAACAGCATCTCGACTTCACGGTTCGTCAACATTGCGGTCGGTTCGTCGAGAATCAGCACGTGGCAATCGCCAATCAGGTTGCGGGCGATCTCCACCATTTGCTGGTGACCGATGCCCAATTCGCCCACCAGCGTGTCCGGGTCAATCGCGTCGAGGCCGACCTGGGCCATGGCTTCGATCGCTGCCTTGCGCAATTGCCTGCGACTGATCCAGCCGCCCTCGCTGGGCAGGTTGTCGAGAAACAGGTTTTCCGCCACCGACAAGGTCGGCAACAGATTGAGCTCTTGCATCACCATGCGGATGCCGAGGTCTTCGGCCTGAGTGCGGCTTGCGGGGCGGTAATCCTGCCCCTGGAATTGCATGTGGCCGGTGGTCGGTGTGACCAGCCCGCCGATGATCTTCGACAGCGTGCTTTTTCCCGCGCCGTTTTCACCGGTCAGCGCCAGCACTTCACCGCGCATCAGCGTCAGGTCGATGCCGGCCAGGACCGGTTGGGCGTAGGTCTTACCGATACCGCTGACCGAGAGGACAGCGTTCGGGGCGGAAACTGACATAAAAACTCTCCATGCGCTCGCCCCGACGGGCGAGCACCGTTGTGTCGCCAGAAGGACTACTTGGTGACCAGCTCTACCGGAGTTTCGATCACGCCATTGGTGCCGCTGTCGACTTTCTCACCTTTGATGATCTTCAGCGCAGTCTCGATGCCAAACACGGCTTGCCTGGCGGCAAACTGGTCAGCGGTAGCCAGAACGCGGCCATCCTTGAGCATTGGTTTGATGGCGTTGATGTTGTCGTAACCGACCACTTGCACCTTGCCGGCCTTGCCCGCTGCGCGCACGGCGGATACTGCGCCGACCGCCATGCTGTCGTTACCGGCCAGCAGGGCTTTGACTTGCGGGTATTCGCTGAGGATCGAGGCAGCAACCTTGTTGCCTTTGTCGATTTCCCAGTCACCGGACTGCAAAGAGACGACCTTGATCTGCGCCGCTTCCATCGCATCCTTGAAGCCTGCGGTTCTTTGCTGTGCGTTGGTGGTGGTTGAAACGCCTTCGATGATGCCGACTTCGTCTCCGGCCTTCAGTTGCTTGGCCAGGTACTCGCCCACCAGACGCGCGCCTTTGCGGTTATCCGGGCCTACGAACGGTACGGTGAGGTTTTTGCTTTTGACCACAGCCGGGTCCAGCTGGTTGTCGATGTTGATCACGGTGATACCGGCATCGATGGCTTTCTTGATCACAGGAACCATGGCCTTGGAGTCAGCCGGCGCGATGACCAGCGCATTGACCTTGGCCAGAATCATTTGCTCGACGATGCGCGTCTGGCCAGCCGTGTCGGTTTCGTCTTTGATGCCGTTGGAGATCAGCTCGAAATCGCCGGAGTGTTCTTTCTGATAGGCCTTGGCGCCGTCTTCCATGGTCAGGAAGAATTCATTGGCCAGGGATTTCATGACCAGCGCGACTTTGGGTTTTTCAGGAGTCTCGGCGAAGGCCGAAGAGACAGGTAACGCGACGGATGCGGCAGCCAGCATAGCGACAGCGAGAAGACGTCCAGCGAATGGCAGCTTCATGGGTTCACTCCGATCTTATGATTATTGTGAGCAACGCTTGCGCTGGCGTAGGCTTCATTGCGCTCACTGATGGATAACCACCGAGAGCACCGCGCAAACGTTTGCGTAGACCGAACTATGCGAACCCTGCCGACATTTGTCAACGAGCAGAAACGACCATTTATTTGAACTGGCTGGCAAAAACCGGGCATTCAAGTCATGCCGTGGTGTTGACCACCGTTCCGGTGCTGGAACCCTTGGCCAGTTCCTTGGCCAGTTCCTTGACCAGGGCCGCGGACACTTCCAGCAACGCACCATTGGTGTCGGCAATCTGTCCTTGAATGGCCATGACCACAGTGGCCTTGGCTTCCGGTGTCGGATAAGACGCCGCCTGAGCTGCGGCTAATTGTTGCTGTTGCTCGCGCAGTTGCTGTTGTAGCTCTTGCATGCGTTTGAGCAGGACTTTCACCGCCACACTCTGGTTGCTCTCGTCTGGGGTTTCGGTCTGCGCGCCCGCGCTTTTATCCAATCCCAAAGGGCCAGTCTTGACTTGGTTGCCGTCGCCTTCCTTCGTACCCAACGCTTGATTCGCGGCATCGGCCGCCTGATCGCTCAACGCTTGAATCGTAGCGGCGGACTTGCCGCCGATGGTGACGCCCGCGGCGTTTGGGATACCAATGGATAACGACATGTGAACTCCTGAGTAGAAAGATCCTTTAAAGGAACATCGACCGAAGCGCGGGTTTCTTTAGCACCTATTCGCAATCTTGCAAGGCGATTTGCTCTACAGAGGTCGTAGTACTTTTCGGAGAGCCGAACACAAACACTCAACGCGTTCGGAAACCCGGACAACAGATTGTGTAATCATTCTCGTGACTCCAATAAATACTGATACAAATCATCAAGTTAAAAGTTTTCCTCATTCAAAGTACGACTGGTATAGATCCTGCTCATCTCATTCACCCCAAGCGTTCAGATCCACTTGGGGCGCATCTAGATGAACCTGCATCAGCACCGTCTCACTACTAGAGAGAAAAATAATGACATCTGCTTTCAAGACCTTCGTTCCGGGCGCTTTGGCCCTCTTGCTGCTCCTGCCTACTGCCCTTCAGGCAAAAGAAGTCGAAACCCAACAGAAACTGGCGAACGTGGTGATCCTGGCCACCGGCGGCACCATTGCCGGCGCGGGCGCCAGCGCCGCCAATAGCGCGACCTATCAAGCGGCAAAAGTCGGCATCGAACAATTGATCGCCGGGGTTCCGGAACTCAGCCAGCTGGCTAACGTTCGTGGCGAACAGGTCATGCAGATCGCGTCCGAAAGCATCACCAACGACAACCTGCTGCAACTGGGTCGTCGCGTGGCTGAGCTGGCCGACAGCAAGGACGTCGACGGCATCGTCATCACCCACGGCACCGACACCCTGGAAGAAACCGCCTACTTCCTGAACCTGGTGGAAAAAACCGACAAGCCAATCATCGTTGTCGGCTCCATGCGCCCAGGCACCGCTATGTCGGCCGATGGCATGCTGAACCTGTACAACGCAGTGGCCGTGGCCAGCAGCAAAGAGGCACGCGGCAAAGGCGTACTGGTGACCATGAACGATGAAATCCAGTCGGGTCGCGACGTCAGCAAAATGATCAACATCAAGACCGAGGCGTTCAAAAGTGCCTGGGGCCCACTCGGCATGGTGGTCGAGGGCAAATCCTACTGGTTCCGTCTGCCGGCCAAGCGCCACACCATGGACTCGGAATTCGACATCAAAACCATCAAGAGCCTGCCTGACGTCGAAATCGCCTATTCCTACGGCAATGTCAGCGATACTGCTTACAAAGCGCTGGCTCAGTCTGGCGCCAAAGCCATCATTCACGCCGGTACCGGCAATGGCTCAGTCTCGTCCCGTGTAGTCCCATCGCTGCAAGCCTTGCGCAAGGACGGCGTGCAAATCATTCGTTCGTCCCACGTCAACGCCGGCGGGTTCGTACTGCGTAACGCTGAACAGCCAGACGACAAGTACGACTGGGTTGTGGCGCATGACCTGAACCCGCAAAAGGCTCGCATCCTGGCCATGGTTGCACTGACCAAGACCAACGACAGCAAAGAGCTGCAACGGATGTTCTGGGAATACTGATTCGCCCTCGCCCGACCGGTTTCGGTCGGGCACTGCTTTCACCACTCGCCAACCCAGGCGAGTGGCTCACACCCCCTTCCGATATTTCGATAAAAATTTTCCCTTGGTCCTACACCAAACGGAAGAAATGTCTGTCAGAGGATTTTCTTGAATTTTAAGCAGTTGCGAAAATGCTTACAGTTAAATACTGTATGCACGTACAGCTTAATAAGGATAATTCCGTGGCCACCACCTCCGCCTCTCCTGACGCCTATGAACGCATGGGTATGCGCGTTCAAAAAATCATCAATTCCCCCACTGCTCAAAAAGCCAAAGCAGCCTTGATCTTCCGTCTACCGGACGAACCTGTGGATGAGTGGGAACAATTGCTCGAAGAAATCGACGAGAACGACAACGTCACCCTCGCCTATCGCGACGATGGCGGTGTGCAGATTTTTTGGGTTGTTCCGAAGGAAGATTGAGTCAATGAGTGTCCGCTGGTTTGCTTTGCTGTTTTTGTTCATCACCGTTGGCGCCCAGGCTGGCGCCCCACGCACCTTCAACGAAGCCAAGAAAGTTGCCTGGAAGCTCTACGCACCGCAATCCACAGAGTTCTATTGCGGGTGCAAATACACCGGCAACAAGGTCAACCTCGCAGCCTGCGGTTATGTACCGCGTAAAAACGCCAAGCGCGCTTCCCGCATCGAGTGGGAACACATTGTTCCCGCCTGGCAGATCGGCCATCAGCGTCAGTGCTGGCAAGAAGGTGGGCGCAAGAACTGCACGCGTTACGATCCGATCTACCAGAAGGCCGAAGCGGACCTGCACAACCTGGTGCCGAGCATTGGTGAAGTGAATGGCGATCGCAGCAACTTCAGTTTCGGCTGGTTGCCGGTGCAGTCGGGCCAATATGGCTCGTGCCTGACCCAGGTCGACTTCAAGGCGAAGAAGGTCATGCCCCGCCCGTCCATACGCGGCATGATCGCCCGAACGTATTTCTACATGAGCAAGCAATATGGTTTGCGCCTGTCGAAACAGGATCGACAACTGTACGAAGCCTGGAGCAAAACCTATCCCGTAGAGGCCTGGGAACGACAGCGTAACCAAAGCGTGGCGTGCGTCATGGGACGCGGCAACGAGTTTGTCGGCCCGGTCGACATGAAAGCCTGCGGTTAAGCGCACGCTGAAAACATAAAGGCCTCGGGTTTAACTTGACCACCTGATTGCATCGGTACTGATCACTCGTTTGCATTGCATTGACCAGCCATTGCATCGGACTTGACCAGCAAACTTAGTAACCATGATCGGTAGAGAGCTGCCCATTGCTGCCGGCGGCCACAAGCAGAAATCGGTCCACAGTGTGTAAGAACACAAATTGCATTCAGCATAACCCTAACAATCCCGGACGGGCCGGCTACGATAAGGGATCTGATGGAAAGGTCGTTGAGTATTGGGCTGTTCTGCTGGAAGAAGCCCCTGCGTCGACCACCGCGAATAGCAACCTGTTTTCTTGGTCTGAAAGGAAGTGACCCGCACTTGCATCGAACGCAGTTCCCACCCATTCTCGCTGGATTGGCCCCCAGTCAAGGGCGGATTTGTTGCGTCAAGCGGGGACAGAGTTACCACACCAACCCGCATCTATTGGCAGTACTAATCAGGAGAAATCAATGACTATCGTCGCAATTGTGTATTCATCCGGAAGAGGTCACACCCGGACTGTTGCGGAGCATGTCAAGCGAGGCGCAGAAGAGGTTGCGGGAACATGTGCCGAACTCATCGAGATCGTGCCCGCTCAGATCGATAGTGATGGCAGATGGCGTGACGACGCTGTCATGAGCCGGCTAGCGGCGGCTGATGCCATGGTTTTTGGTGCGCCCACCTATATGGGGTCGGCCCATGGATTGTTCAAGCTGTTCCTCGAGGCTGGTATCGTGCCGTGGCGTAGCCAGGAGTGGAAGGACAAGATCGCTGCCGGGTTCACAAACTCAGGATCGCGCTCCGGCGACAAGCTCGTAGCGCTTCAGCAGATGTCGGTCTTCGCGGCGCAAATGGGAATGATGTGGGTAAGCGCCGGGGATTTGCCCGGCGGCTGCTACACCGATGGCGGTTTCACCGACGTGAACGTCAATGGATCATGGCTAGGCTTGATGACTCAAAGCTTGAATGATGGCTCGGTGGAGAACGCTCCGCACCCAGGCGATAGGCTTAGCGCGGAGCGCTTTGGACGTAGGGTGGCGCGAGCGACGGCACGTTGGACAGTCGGTGCGGACCGGTTTCCTTCCCAGCGGATCGACGCACAAGAGAACCGGCGGCGGAATCTCGCGGGGATCGACGAATGGCGCCAATTTGACGACTGATCCCCTCCTCAATCGGTGGGATCAGATATCAGATAAATGGCACAGATCGAGAAAGTCCGCTTTGCCGTAGTGGAGGCACTGCCCTCGGGGAGAAATCCATCTCCCTGAGCGCGGCAAAGCGCCGTCTCCCTCAATCGTGATCCTCGGCCCATTTACCCGAGCAATGGGCACTCGCCTTCCACATCCGACGTCGTGGACCCCGAGCGCATCGGAGTGCTCTGAAGATCTATTTATATACGGTTATCTCAACCGCATTCAATCGAGCCGGCGTTCGTTTCTACCCGCCCGCTTTGTTGTAGCGCCAGTAGCCCATCAGGTTGAGTGACTCCTTGGCAATGCCGCATTCCTTGATCAAGTATTTGCGCAGCCTCCAGTCGCGGTGGCGTGATCTCGAATCAGCCACTCCACCGCAAGTCCGGGCCCGTCAGGAACCGGCAATGCATCGTCCACACTGTCTACTTCAAAAAACGCCTGGATTAACGGTGGTACGGCAAGCGCTGCCAGCTCATCCAGAATGCCGAGCGCCGCGGGCAAGGCCGTGGCATCGGTGACCATTAACAGATGCTTGAGCTGTTGAGGTGGCTTCCACTCGAAACCGCCCGCGTCTTGCGCCGAAAACTGGCTATCAGGTGCGAAGATCTGGATCGGCTCACCCGCCGCTGCATGAATTGCCCAACGGGATGCGAGTCCGGTTTCGCCGTGCAACACGAAGTCGATATCCACTTCGCCCTGCTCGGCACGCAAATGTCGGATGGTGTAAGTGCGCATTGCCGGGCGCTGGGCAACCGGTATCGAGCGGTAACGTGCATACCAGCCATCGCCATGAGCGAGCCTGGCAGGCGAACCTTCTACAGCCGGAAAGAATAGCTTCACGCGCTGGTTGGGTGCCCTGGTCGCCATTTCGGTAACCATCGGACCGGCCAGAGTGACGCGCATCAAATGAGGACTCAGCGCCTTTTTGTGCCGCAGGACTGCGTCGAATATTTTGTAAGGGGTGGCGGAGGCCATGGGGGAACTCCTACTGGGAATCGACAGTGACTACGTCTAGAAACGAGTCAATGTGGATCCCCTTTAAGGCGTTCCGTCGAACGCAGCCTGGAAAAGGACTGCTACTGGGCTACTGGATGATCGACAACCAACAATTCGATGTTCTGTTTCTTCGCCCGGGTGAGCGCCGCACGCACTTCTGTCTGTTTGGCCTCGGCCTCGGCTTTCGAACTGAATGGCCCGAGCAGAATCCGGGTCTTTCCATTTTCCTTGACGATATTGGAAACGAAACTGTGCTCAATCAGCCAGCCGCTCAAATCGCTGACCGCCTGAGGTGTTTCGCCTCGAACTTCGAGATCCCATTGTGGCGCGGATACCACCGAAGGTGCAGCCGCGACTGCCGCTTGTGGCTTTTGTGCCTCAATACTCTTGCCCTCACCGCATCCCGCCAGCGCCAGTACCGCGATTACTAAGACGATTTTGCGCACAACGCTTCCCTCAGAATGCTTAAAGCGGCGATTTTAGCATCCATGAATACTTCCCGAGTGCCGCAAAATGGGCTCAAAACAACGAGAATGATGGTTGCGGCCTCTGTATAGTTACGCCTTGGGAATTAATGCAGCATCTGCGCGTCAGAAAGAGGCACCCAAACCGTGAGACTTCGCACTAATCTATACATACCACCGACCTCTGCACTGTCCGAATCAGGTGCCCTACAAAGCAATCAAGGAGAAGACCATGCTGATACTCACCCGCAAAGTCGGTGAAAGCATAAATATTGGTGATGACATTACGATCACCATTCTGGGCGTTAGCGGCCAGCAAGTCAGAATTGGCATCAATGCCCCGAAAGACGTTGCGGTTCATCGCGAAGAAATCTATCAGCGCATTCAGGCTGGCCTCACCGCTCCAGACAAACCGCAGACTCCCTGAATCCTGTTGCAGTCAGTAGCCAGCCCGTTCGTTACAGCGCAATGGCTGGCTAGAGATTCATGCTCGGCATTTTGCTGAGCACTCGCCTCCTCCCCCCATTACGTGAAGCCGATGCTACCGGCCCGGCCACGCCGTGGCTGTCAGACTATTCGCTTTAACCCCGACGAATCACGCCGTTGTTAGCCGAAGGTCACACCGCGCGCCATGCCGGTGGCCGCAATCACCATCAACATCAACAACAACGCTTCGATATGGCTGATGCGTGCAAACAGCCTGGCTCGGCCCTGGTCAATCGAAGCGCCCCTGCCCAAGGCGATCCGCCACTTGATCAAGGTGATCATTGGTGCCACTTCAAGCAGCAGAATGATCACGAACAGCGTCATCTTCAGATGGAACAACGGCTGATGAAGGTAATAGTCGGTGCCTTTTTCGTACCCACCGAAGGCTCGCATCAAACCTGTGATCAGCAAAATACCCGCACAGATGCCCCATACGTTATCGGCAACCAGAACGCTGCGAACCTGCGCCGTACCGGCGGCCAGGCGGCTTAATGCCGTCCCTCGGGTGAGCACCGCCCAGAGGCCCAAAGCAACAGCCAAGAGGTGGATCGCCGCAAGAAACCAGTGAAACAGCATAGGGATGCTCCTGACAGGGATAAGGAAATGGGCTTGTCAGTAGTAGTCCAAAATCTGGAAATCTGCCTTCCAGGCATCCGCAGACTGAGGGCGATTTTTTCGAAGCATGATTGCTTGCTCAGGCGGTAACTGATGAGGCGTGGGTGCTGGAAGGATGATTTTGCTTATTGGTCGATTTGAGTAACAGGCCGTGACATGACTGGCGAACAGCCAGCTATCTACCTATCATGCCGCCCACTGGCCCTTGCGCAAGGAGCCAGAGGATAATCATTCAAAAGGGAATAGACGTGAAAGAGTTCGTAATTGGCGTAAACAACGTAGTTCTGTACGTCGCACTGGCCGTAATCTGGATCGCCGCAGTGGTCATGATTTTCGTTCAGGGCTTCTGGTCCGGGGCAGGCGTTTTCATTACCGGCACCCTGACGTGGTGCATCATCTCCGGCTTCTGGTTTGTACAGTCGGCGACTTATGAAGAACTGAAGAAATTGAACGCCAGGTAAGATTGATTTTAGTTGGTTGGACCTACCTCGCAGGTCCGACGTTGTTGAGATGAACCACGCCAGTAGTGATTCATGCTCTTCATGTAACGAGGGGGCAATCCCCTCGTTACAGTGCCCGGCGACTACCCAGGCTTGTGGTTATCCAGTACGCGATTGACCGCTAACTCACCCATCATGATCACCTGTTGCAGCACCAGCATCGTCTTGCGCTGCAGGCCTTCCATTAGGCCGGCGATAGCACTGGCCATAACGCTGGCCGGCGCCAACGATTCGCAGGCAAGGACGAGCAACGTTTCGTCATCCACCGCTGGGTCGATGATGAAAATGGTGCCGGGCTTTCGGGGCGGTATCGACGGCAGAATGGTCGCTCACCAAGGACGGAACACATGAATCGATTAACTCCCACACTCGTCCTGCTACCTGGAATGGATGGAACAGGTGAATTGTTCGCAGCCTTTGCAGCCATCATGGAGCGCGAATTCGATACGCTAATCATCACCTATCCCCCCAATATTCCGCTGAGCTACACAGCGCTGGAGTCACTGGTTCGAGAGTCTCTGCCATCCGACCGCCCATTCGTACTGCTGGGTGAATCCTTCTCGGGACCGATCGCTATTTCTCTGAGCGCCAGGCAACTCCCCCAGCAGGTGGGACTCGTGCTATGCAGCACATTCGCACGCAACCCAAGGCCGATATTCAGGCACTTGAGTTTTTTGCTAGGCGCACTGCCGTTCAGCCTTGTGCCTGTCGGATGGATCAGCAAATTATTACTCGGCCGGTTTTCCACGAGAGCCCTGCGTGTAGCGCTACGTCAGGCCATCCCTCAAGTGAGCCCTTCGGTAATGCGTTCACGACTACGATCGGTTCTTGCCGTTGACGTATCCGCCAAGCTCGCCCAAGTCAGCGTACCGACTATTTATCTTCGCGCTAAGCACGATTCGGTGGTTCCCGGGACAGCGTCTGCGCTGGTCTCTTCAATGAAGCGTGACACACGAATCATTGAAATCGAAGCACCGCACTGCCTGCTTCAGGTTGCGCCTGAAGAGGCGGCCGGACACATCCGGGAGTTTTTGAGAACGCTTGAAGGCATTTGAGGTTCTCGGTGTTAAAGGCGACCAAACCCACGCCCCCCGCCTTGCCTGGCAGCAAACCCTGAGCAACATAATGTTACATCCCGTCTAGACTCCAACCACAAGTGCCGAAGGTCCCTGGAAGCACTTGCCCTCCAACAGCAAGTCATTCCCATCAACCGACCTGAGTACACAAGATCATGTGTAAATCATGTGATTCAAACCCTGTTCAAAACGCGAGTGGTCGTCGTAGATTTCTTCAGTTTGCCGGACTAGGGGCAGGCGCTCTGCTACTTGCCGGTGCACTGCCCGACAAATTCGTTCAGGCTGCCGAGAAAACCGCTGCTGCGCCAAAACCACAAAACTCCATCAGTCCTGACATGGCACTTCAAAGGCTTATGGAGGGAAATGAACGGTATGTTTCCGGCAACTCCAAGACACATGACTTCAAGTCAGAGCGGGAAGCCTTGGTCTCAGGCCAGAACCCGTTCGTGTCGGTACTAGGTTGCTCTGACTCCCGTATCGCCCCTGAGTATGCTTTTGATACTGCTCGAGGCGATCTTTTCGCCATACGCGTCGCGGGCAATTTCGTTACCGATGAGGGGTTGGCAAGCCTTGAATACTCTGTCGCGGTGCTCGGCGCACCACTGATCCTCGTACTGGGGCATGAGAGCTGCGGCGCCATTAGTGCAGGTATAAAGGCAGTAAAAGATCACACTGTATTCCCTGGCCACATCCCGAAATTGACTGACGCACTTAAACCTTCTATCGAGAAAGTGCTCAATAACCCCGGAAGCCTTATCGACAACGCTACAGCGCAGAATGTCAAAGATTCGGTTAACCGCCTCAAAAATGCCTCTCCACTGCTGACAGATGCGCTCAGCAAGGGCACGTTGAAGATAGTGGGAGGCGTCTATCGCCTTGCTAGTGGCAAAGTAGACTTGATTGCCTGACTTAGTAACGCTGCATCAATGCCGAAATCCGGATGTGAAGAGCCCAGCGCGATGGCTGGGCTCTGGTTATTTTCTGTTTTCCATCATCTTGTCGGCGAGAGCTTTGGCCCTTTCAATCAACAGGTTCTGCCTGTCTTCATGAGTAGCCCCTCCTACAACCGGTGCCGTCAGATTGCTTTCCGCAATCAACGCAGCGCAGAAGTATTGATCCCAAACAGCTCTGCCCTCAGATACCTGATTGTTCGTTTGGCCGGCGATCATATGCGGCTCCTTTTAATGAGGTAGCACCGCTATCTTACGCCTGAATCACTGGCAACCCGCGCCGCTGAAGACAAGCGCATTCAGTCGCCTCTATCGTCACGATCACGATCACGATCACGGCCGTGATTGCGTTCATACCCCTGATCATCGTCACGACGATCATATCTGCGGTCATCCCTTCGATCATCGTCATAACCTCGGTCGTATCCACGACGGTAATCATGACCTCGATCACGATCTCGACCGTACCTTTCTCCGTCGTCCCAGTGAGGCCCACAGCCTCCCAGCAGGAGAGAGCCTGAAATGGCCATGAACATTATTACTGCACGCTTCATTTGAACGTCCTGAATGCAAAGGTCAGCGATATGACCGTGAGGCCGCTCAATGATTCACAGGTCAGATACAGCAAACCAAATCCAAAGCCTGAATTAACAACGTGCTGATCGGCAAGGAGGCACCAGTAAGCGCGGTTCGCTTCGGCGGGAACGCCTATCACGTCATCGAGCGGGCCACCGGCAAAGTGAAGACACGACGAAAAGAAGGTCGATTATCTGGAGGGTGGGCGCCGAGTTGGCGTTTTGAGGTGGGAGTTTTGCAAATCGCAGTGTCTAGTCCTGAAACCGGTGTAAACCTATTTCAGGACGGGACAGCAACATGAAGGCTGTGGCCAGGAAATCGAACGGTGTCGGATGGGGCCATGGTTCAGACGATAAAGAACGATGCCGGGGACGCATCAAGGACAACGAGTCGATGAACTCAGCCCTTGCGGTGATGCCAAGTGAGCGGAACAACCGCAGCGTTTGGACCGTGGCAACCCACAGCTTCAAAGGTGCCCACTTCGCCACCTTCCCACCCGACCTGATCCGTCCATGTGTTTTGGCCGGGGCTCCGCGGGGCGGTATTGTGCTGGACCCTTTCGGCGGTGCCGGTACCACGGCGGTGGTCGCCATGCAGGAAGGCCGAAAGTCAGTCCTCTGCGAACTAAACCCGCACTATGCCGCCATGGCTGAACGCCGAATTGCAGCGGCCTGGCTCGACGGCGCGGCACAGATGGACGTTTTTCACGACTCTGCGCCAGCCGCCTGACCCACCCTAACCTATTGCGCTGAGTACTGTTTTCAAGCCGAAAGATCAGGCCCAAGAGTCAAATCGATGTCTAGCCTCGCCAATGCTTTACCGCGGGCTAACGCCTCATTGAAGCTGTTGTACTTGGCATTTTCACGGATTGCTTCAACCTGCCTTTCTTCGATCTCAACAGCGATTCTAAGTCCTGTTGGCACAGAATCACTGTCGCTATCCCATTCGAAATCAATCTTCGCTTTAACGCCTCGATGCTCATAGACAACTGGGTACGGCCTATCCACTAACACCATTTCGATCTCCTTGATCCGGCTCCATGCCGGGCCGAACACAAATACCTCACTTCAACGAATCATGCCAGCCGGCGAGGCAGGCGTCTGCCTGGAGACAACCTATGCAAGCAGTCATCTATGCGGGCCTGCGTAACGGAGCCCGAGATCAACAAATCCACGATGCACTCATCTACAAGCACGTTGCAGAAGTTGCGGAGGAATTCAAACTCTCGCCGAACACCGTCCGAGCGGCCGCTAAACGAATTGAAAAGGTTGGAGCGGTCGACCGTGACGAAGTTGGTCATCACCGGCGCGGCGCGACTCGACGCGATCACCGTGTTCCTCGAGGACTTCGGCCGCCGCGACTGCCCGACCGAATCCAATCCGAACTACCAGACCGCCCAGGGCAAGATCACCATCAACTGCTGGGACAACAGCTGGAATGCCTACTGGGGCGGCATGGGGCCTCGCACCGTCGCGGAGTTCGTCGCCGATTGCGGTTGGGACTACGTTCTGAACTGCTTGGATTCGGGATGAGTTCCACCGTCTTCAGCGGTGACGCGCTCCCTACCCTAGCCAAGAAGTGCATCGTCCAGCGCCGGCGGCAACAGACCGGGCGCCACGACTGGGAGCTGGGCGAGCTGAGCAAGGGTGCCACGCCTCATGGAGGCAGGCGAGTATCGGAAGCTGCGCTACGCCGGCGGCAAGCTGAGTCTGCAGCAGTTGAAAAAATGGATTGAGGAAGGCGAAGTGATCGGAGAGGTAAAAGGCGGGATGTATTTCGTGGATCTACAGGCAGCCGTGATTGGATCGAACGATCCGTTGCTCGCCAAGATGATGGAGGTGCGCTGATGGCTCCCCCGCGCGCCAGGACAGTGAAGAACCGGGACCTGCCAGCGAACCTGTACCCGAACGGGAAGTACTGGCAGTACAAGAACCCGATCACCGGCAAGAAGACCAGCATCAACAAGCCGATGGCCGAGGCCATCAAACTGGCCAACGCCGCCAACGCCAAGCTGCTTCCGTTGCTGGCTGACGATGGTTCGTTGCTGGCCATGCTCACCGGTGACGCCGCACCGAAGTTCAGCGGTTGCCTGGAGCGTTTCGAAAAGGAATGGCTGACCACCAAGACCTACGCCGCGAGCACCATGAAGGAAATCAAATTCAAGTTGGCCCGGTACCGCGAGGACCTTGGCGACCTGATGATGGGGCAGCTGAATGTGCTGACAATCGCCGAGTATCTGGATGGTTTCGAGAACAACGCCTACACCAAGCATCGAGGGCTGCTGGTCCAAGTGTTCGCGTTCACGGTGGCCAAGGGCCTGTGCGATCGCAACTCCGCCGAACTGACCCTGGTCAAGAAAGAGGCCGAGAAGAAGCGCCAGCGGCACACCGTCGAAGGTCTGAACAAGATATTGGAATACGTGGGGACACCAATCTGGCTCAGGCGAGCAATACGTTTGGGTCTGCTGAGTCTTCAGCGGCGGGAAGATATCGTGATGTGGCCGAAATCGGCCGTGGACCTCGAGCAGAACACCATCAAGGTGTCACCCGGGAAGACGCAGAACTACGGAAAGCCCGTGCACTTGGAGATTGTCATGGGTCATGCCGACGTGAAGATGACTGAGCATTACCAGGCTGGTCACGGCGATGACGCTGTGGTTTACATGAAGGTGAAAGCCGATTTAACGCTTTGATGGTGGTTCGTTTTTCCAAATCGTTTCCAACGTTTTTCCAAACAGCACCCAACAAAAAAGGGCCCACCTTTCGGTGAGCCCTTCTAGACCGCCCAGCAGAGCGGATTTTGTTTGGTAGGCGCGATTGGACTCGAACCAACGACCCCCACCATGTCAAGGTGGTGCTCTAACCAACTGAGCTACGTGCCTGCTGTGAGGCGGCATTCTACGGAATTCCGGAGGGGTGTCAACACCTTTTTTCGAGCTAACTCTATGAATATGCAAAATATTTAATTTTGCGGCTGCAAAGAAGATTTTGCGGTGGCTGGCGGTCGATTTTTATCTCGGGTAGGATCGAGGCACTCGTAAAATATATTAAACAGAGGCTGCAGGATGGCGAACACCCCCTACCCGGAATCCTATTACGCAGCATCGGCCAATGCGGTTCCGCCGCGCCCGGCCTTGCAGGATGACGTAGAGACTGATGTCTGTGTGATCGGTGCCGGTTACACCGGTCTGTCCTCTGCCCTGTTTCTGCTGGAAAACGGTTTCCGGGTCACGATGCTTGAAGCGGCGAAGGTAGGTTTTGGTGCGTCGGGCCGGAACGGTGGCCAGATCGTTAACAGTTATAGTCGCGACATCGATGTGATCGAGCGCAGTGTCGGCCCCAAGCAGGCTCAATTGCTGGGGCAGATGGCGTTCGAAGGTGGGCGGATCATTCGTGAGCGGGTTGCCAAATATAATATCCAGTGCGACTTGAAGGACGGTGGTGTATTCGCCGCCATTACCGCCAAGCAGATGGGCCACCTGGAATCCCAGAAGCGTCTGTGGGAGCGGTTCGGTCACACGCAGCTTGAACTGATGGATCAGCGTCGCATCCGTGAAGTAGTCGCTTGCGACCAGTACATCGGCGGCATGCTCGACATGAGCGGTGGGCACATTCATCCGCTGAATCTGGTGTTGGGCGAAGCGGCAGCGGTCGAGTCGCTGGGCGGCACCATTTACGAGCAATCGCCGGCAGTGCGCATCGAGCGCGGCGCGAATCCCGTGGTGCATACGCCTCAGGGCAAGGTCAGGGCCAAGTTCATCATCGTTGCGGGTAACGCGTATCTCGGCAATCTGGTGCCGGAACTGGCCGCCAAATCGATGCCCTGCGGGACTCAGGTGATCACAACTGAACCCTTGGGTGAAGCATTGGCCAAGAGCCTGTTGCCGCAGGATTACTGCGTCGAGGACTGCAATTACCTGCTCGACTACTACCGTTTGACCGGCGACAAGCGCCTGGTCTTCGGCGGTGGCGTGGTGTATGGCGCGCGGGATCCGGCGAACATCGAGGCGATTATTCGGCCGAAGATGCTCAAAGCCTTCCCGCAGCTCAAGGACGTGAAGATCGATTACGCCTGGACCGGCAATTTCCTGCTGACCTTGTCGCGTCTTCCTCAGGTCGGACGCCTGGGCGACAACATCTACTATTCCCAGGGTTGCAGCGGCCATGGCGTGACCTATACGCACCTGGCGGGCAAGGTGCTGGCCGAAGCGTTGCGTGGCCAGGCTGAGCGTTTCGACGCGTTCGCCGACCTGCCCCACTACCCGTTCCCCGGCGGACAACTGCTGCGTACACCATTCGCTGCGTTGGGCGCCTGGTATTACGGACTGCGAGACAAACTCGGCTTCTGACCGATAGACGAAAAAAGGGGCAACTGCACAGTTGCCCCTTTTCATTTCAGCTCGGGAAGTCAGCTCTTTCGCTGATTGAGCCTCTGCAAGAATTCGGCCCTGCGCTGTTGGTCCATTTCCTCTTTGGCCAAGAGCTCGGGAAGCAGCTCGGCCGCACGCAGGGCATCGAGGATGTAGACACCGTCATCATCACCGATAGCCAAGTCCCCCGGTTGCACCCGAACCCCGCCCACATTGATCGACCGATTGACCTCCCCACGGGCGCCAATGCCGCGAGTCGTGTACGCACTGACGTCCCGGCAAAAGATCGGCAACCCATGGCGACGCAATGCACTGACATCCGTGACCGCACCCGACACCACCACGCCGGCCAACCCCTTGATCAACCCGGCCAGGGTGCGCAGTTCGCCCCAGCAGCCACACTCCTCGTCGCCCACACATTCGATCACCAGCACGTCGCCCGGCTCACTCAGCAACAGCGCTTCACGCAAAATGCTGCCATCCGGCGGGAAGACTTTGACGGTGACGACAGTGCCGACCATGCGGATGTCGTTGAACAGCGGCTTGATCCCCCGCAGGAAACCCCGATCAGAAAAATGGCCGATGGTTGACGAAGGGATCGACCGGTAGGCGTTGAGCAACTCCGGGGTGACGAGCTGCTGGCGAGGGTTGATCTGATAACTCATCGGCATTTCCCCGGACGCAGCAGTGGGCAGGTCGAACAATACTCAGCGGGCTCAGTCGCCAGGTAATAGAAGCAGCAGGTTCGTCGAAAGCGAATGCTGCGCTGCCCCTCGTCGACCAGTGTCGGCGGACGACGGAAATGGCTCAACGGGTTGTAATCGAGGCCGAACAGCGCAGGTTCTGCCTGGGTCAGCAACCACCTGAAGTCCGCTTCATGGCGCTCGCGTACCGACGGCTCGTCGATTTTTGCCATGCGCTTTTCATACAACGAATACACGCGTACGGCGGAGTTTTCCCACAAGATGCGCCGTGAAACACCACTCACACGGTTGAAGGTTTGCCACAGCGGCTTCAACAGCCCGGCAAACAGTGACTGCACCAGGGTTTCCCGCCAGGCCTCGCGCTCACCTGCGCCGTACGTCAGCGGCTGGGAATGAGCCAGCGGCATCGAAGACGTCCACAGCCCGTCATCATGGCCGTACTCGATCACCGTGTTGTCCAGCGACAGCAGCAGTCCTTTGTCGTACACCGACATGGCATACAAACAGGCGCCGGTGGCCAGGAACGACAGGCGCTTGCCCAGCAGAGAGGCGGTGATCGCCCGCGACGGCGAGCCAATGACCGGGCTCAATGCGTCCAGCAAACGCTCGCACACATCTTCCTGCAACAGGTCACGCGCCATCAGTGAGCGTAATGGATCACGCTCGGCGCTGTCCTTCAACCGCAACCCAGCGCCCAGCACGTTCCACTCTTGCGCGGTGAAGTGGTGAGCCAGAGTCATTGCGGCAATTCCCGACCAAACGGGATGCACATCGGCGTACCAAAAAACGGATCAGGAATAATCCGGCAGTTGAGGTCGAACACGGTTTTGACCAGCGCCTGAGTCAAGACGTCCTCCGGCCGGCCTTGGGCAAATGCCGTACGTTCATGTACCGCCACCATATGATCCGCATAACGACAGGCCAGGTTGAGGTCGTGAAGCACCATGATGATGGTTTTGTTCTCGAGCCGGTTGAGGTCGCGCAGCAGGTCCAGCACTTCAATCTGGTGAGCCAGGTCGAGGAAGGTCGTCGGCTCGTCCAGCAACACAATGCCGGTGTCCTGGGCCAGGGTCATGGCGATCCACGCACGCTGGCGCTGCCCGCCGGACAAAGCATCCACCGGCCGATCCGCCAGCGCCTGCAGACTGGTCTGCGACAGCGCGCGATTGACCATGGTTTCATCCTCGGCCGACCACTGTTGCATCCAGCTCTGATAAGGGTATCGGCCCAGGGCCACGAGTTGGCGAACGGTAATGCCCTCCGGCGCCGTCGGTGTCTGGGGCAGGATGGCCAACTCACGCGCCACCGCTGCCGTGGATTTTTGCTGGATATCCACACCATTGAGAATCACCGAGCCTTGCTGCGGTTTCAGCAGTCGGGCGAAGGATTTGAGCAAGGTACTTTTACCGCAGCCGTTACTGCCAATCAGCACCGAGATCTTGCCCTTGGGCAGTTGCATGTCCAGCGCGTCAATAATCACCTGGCGCTGATAACTCAGGGTCAGGCCGCGACTTGCAATCGACGTCATACGTTGAATTCCTTAATGACGCTGTTTAATCAATAAATAGAGAAAAAAGGGTGTGCCCAGCACCGCGACAAAGATCCCGGCCGGCAAATCCAGGGGCAAAAACAGCGTGCGCCCGACCAGGTCCGCCAGCATCACCAGATTTGCGCCAATCAGGGCTGCCATCACGGCCTGCCCAGCGAAACCAGGGGCCACCAGGCGTTTGGCAATATGCGGCGCAATCAGCCCGACAAACGCGATCGCCCCACCCCAGGCAATGGCCGCACCGGCCAACGCTACACTCACCAGCAACAAACCGGCCCGCAGCCATTGCACGCGCACGCCGATGCCCTGGGCCAGGTTGTCATCCAACTGTTGCACCATCACCTGACGGGCCAGCAGCACCAGCAATGGGAAAATCCCCAACAACCAGCCAGCCAGCGCCAGCGGTTCAGGCCAACTGGCGCCGTACACGCTGCCGGTCAGCCAGACGTAGGCCGACAGAGTGGTGGTCAGCGGACTGAACACCAGAATGAAGGTGGTCGCCGCCGTCAACATCGCCGAGACGCCCACACCGATCAGCACCAGCCGCAGCGGTGAGGCCCCCTGCTTCCAGGCCAGCAGATAAATGGCCAGTGTCGCCAGACCCGCACCGAGCATTGCGGCCAAGGGCAGAAACTGTTGACCCAACGTCGCGGACAAAAACGACAGGTAAAGCACGGCGGCGGCGCTGGCACCGCTGGTGATGCCCAGCAGGTCCGGCGATGCCAGCGGGTTGCGAATGATGCTTTGCAGGATCAGCCCGGACACCGACAAAGCAGCCCCCACCAGCGCCGCCAGCACAATGCGTGGAAAACGCAGTTGCTCGACGATCAACGTCAGGCTGGCGTCCTGGCTGGAAAACAGGATTCGCATCACCTCGAGGGGCGAAAGGATGACTTTCCCCAGCGATAACGAGCCGAGCATCACCAGCACCGTCAGCACCAGCGCCGCCGCCAACCGCCACCATGTGGAGAGGTTGACCCGCCGGGAATACCCGCCTCGGCGCCAGGTCACCACCCTATCCATAACGACCTCCACGCCGGGCCAACATGATGAAAAACGGTGCGCCGAACAGCGCCGTCATCACCCCCACCGGCACCTCCTGAGGCAGGATCAATACCCGCGACAGCGTATCGGCCAACAGCAGCAGAATGGCGCCGAGCAGCGCACAACCGGGCAGCAACCAGCGATGGTCGATGGACAACCCCTTGCGCACCATGTGCGGCACCAGAAGACCGATAAAACCAATGCTGCCGGCCAACGCCACCGCGCTGCCCGCGAGACAGATCACCAGCGCGCTCATCAGCAGCCGGATCAGGCCGGTTCGCTGCCCCAGCCCCGTAGCAATTTCTTCCCCGGTGTTCAGCACATTGAGCTGCCCGGCCAGCAACAGCGCCCCCGACAACCCGAACACATCAGTCAGCAACAAGGGTGCGGCGCTCGACAGGTTGCGTTCGGACAACGAACCGGCCAGCCAGAACAGCACCGTGTCCAGGCCATCCTGATTCACCACCAGCAGCGCCTGGCTGAAGGCGGAGAACAACGCGGCGATCGCCGCACCCGCCAGCACGATGCGCAACGGGCTGAGACTGCCTTGCCCCATGTTGCCGATCAGCCACACCAGACAACCCGCCACGGCAGCACCAATGAATGCCGACCACAGCCAGGCATCCGGGGATGACAGCGAGAAGATCGAGGAAAACAGGATGATAAAAAAAGTCGCTCCGGCATTGATCCCGAACAATCCGGGTGACGCCAACGGATTGCGCGTCAGCGCCTGCATCAAGGCGCCCGCGACCGCCAGGCTGGCGCCTACGGAAATCGCCATCAGGGTGCGCGACAGACGCGTGGTGGTCACCAGCACATGACTGATGCTCAACGGGTCGGGATCGACAAACGCCGCGGCAATCTGTGGCAGTGGAATCCAGGTGGCACCGACCGCCAGGCTCAACACGCAGCACAGCAGCAACACGACACCCGCGCTGCACAGCTTTACTCCCGGGCTCATGAGATCACCTGCGCGGCGGCCACACGGGCAACATCGTCGAGCATCAGGTTCGCTCCCAACATCCCGCCCGACAGACTCCATGCGACGCCATCGACCTGCCACACCTGCCCTTGCCGCGGGGCACGCATCTGCTTCCACAGCGGGTGTTGCACCAGGCTCTCGTAGTTGCGCTGCACCGCCGCGTTCTGCGCGCGCAGGAACACAAAAAAGATGTCGGCATTCACCACCGCAAGGCTCTCCTTGCTGGTGAGTTTGATCGATACCCCGCTCGCCTCCCGGCTGCTGTCACTCCAGTTGAATCCCAGCTCGGTGAGCACAGACCCCGGGAAACTCGCTGGCAGGTAACTGCGGATATGGTCTTCGCGGATGTCCAGAATCGACACCGTCGGAGGCCAGCGTCCGGCAAATGTCTGCCGCAGTTGCTGACACAGTTGTGCCACGCGCTGCTGCCATCGGTTCAGAATCTCGTCGGCCCTCTGTTGCTGGTGTAATGCAGCGCCCATCAGCGCGAGGGTCTTTTTGAACTCAAACACTTCCTCCAGCATCAGCACCGGGGCGATCTGCTTGAGTAACGGTGCAATACGTTCGTGGCGAAAGCGCGAGGCAACGATCAAGTCCGGCTTGAGCAGTGCAATGTCTTCAAGGCTGGGCTGGGTTTCCAACCCGACATGGGGTACAGCGCCCAGAGCTGCGCGCAAATAACTATAGGTCGGTTTTTCGCTCCAGGAATCAACCACGCCACACGGGGTCACGCCCAACACCACGGCGCAGTCGGTGGCGCCCTGAAACAGGGTGATCACCCGCAACGGCGCGGCGCCGGTCTCGGCCCACGCCGGCGCAGAAAACCTGAGGGCGAGCGCCCCCAGGGACAGGCGCAACAGCGTGCGCCTGGAGGGTTCACGTCGCGGTTCAGGCATTACGATCGAGCCTGTGAAACGGGTTGACCACCTGCCCTTTGCCAAACGGCATGCTGCCAGGGCCGCCCGCGCGTTCGATCATCGGGGTGAGCAGCAATTTCTGCGGCCAATGTGGCGCTTCGAACAACTGGTGCTTGATCATGATCCGCGCCTCGGCGTCAAACTCGAGGGTGTCGATCAACTCGTTGAGCACTTCGCCCATCGCCGTCCACAACCCGGTCGCCGGCAATGCATAGACCTCAGCCAGCGTATCGATGATGGCGCGGAGGTTGACCTGAATGCCCAGGGTCTGCAACCAGAACAGCAGGTCTTCAGGGCGATCGTGGTACAGCGTGTTGGCGTGCCCCTTCTTCAAGCGGTAAGCCGGATCAGCCAGACCGTTGCGTTCCAGCCACGGCACGAAGATGCGCAACGAATCGTGATCGCGCAGCAGCAGACCCTGGGCGTAACCGGCCTTCCACACCAGCACCGCATTCTGCCCGTGAATTTCCCCCAGCATGCCGATGCGGAACATCCGCAGGTTGATATCGAAGAAGCTGTGGCACAGCTCGCGGAACAGCGTCATCACCGACGCGGCGTTGGCCGGCAGTTGACGGTAGCCCATCCAGTCATCGAAGAAGTGCTGATTGCTGCCCGGCAGCGGTGTGCCCAATGCAGCCATGGGCACCAGTCGAGTGTCCGAATCTTCCAGCAGCGCCGACGGATAGCCGCGAACCATGGCCGACAGGTGACGCGGCGCTTCGTCGAACAGCGTTGCGTCTGGCGGCATGAATGCCCACCACTTGGTTTCGTCGCACAGGTGCAGGGACCGTTGCAGTGTTTCATCCTTGCTCAGTGCTTGACGCAGCAGCGCCTCGCTCAAGCCGCCATTGATCATTTTTACTGCGGGCAAATAACGCGACGCGCCCAGTGAATAGATCGCCATCGGCAACTTGAGGTAATCGGCGCTGTTGAAGCACGGGGTCATCGAGCGCAATGACGAGGTGGCGAAAAAATCACCGTCGGTGAAGTCCAGTCGATGGCAATCCCCCTTGGTGAAAGCGTCGCCGAGCTGTGCCTCCAGCACGTGTTCGAACTGCCACGGGTGCACCGGCAGCGCGATGTGGCTCTGGGCAATGCCCCGCTGCTGCAGCTCTTGTTGCAAGTTGGCCTGCAACAGCGGCGGCAACAGGTAGTGGGCGGGATAACTCTGTGCCAGGTCCGTCACACCGTCGCCGCATTGCAGCAACGTGCGATCGACCGCAACCCAATTGAGCGCCACCGGACGAGCAAACTCCGCCTGATACTGCTGATATTCCGCGTCGTCCAAACCCTGCTTGGCTTTGGCCAGCGGATGGTAGGGACGATCTCGCAGCGAAGCCCACTGTTCCATCGTCAGGAAAAAGTCCGCGTTGCTCTTTTCCAGCAAGCGTTCGCTGTCAACCCGATGGGCCAGGGACAACTCGGTTTGCCGAACGCTGGTGCGCAGCACATCCAGAAACAGGGCGAAGCCTTTTTCATTGTCCGGGTAGCGATCGGTCATGCCTGCCAACACCTGGGTCGTAAATGCCTCGGGTGATAGCGCGGTCAGCTGCTCATTCTGTCGCGCCCAAACCGGCGTGCCCGGAACTTTTTCCCATTGCTGGGTAATACCGGGACGCAGGGCAATGACGATGCAGCCTTGGGGATCGCTGGGCCATTCCCAGATCCGTTGTTTGGCGCTCAACCCGGTAAACGGCTGATCGGCCGATGACGAGGGCGCTACCAGATTCAGCGGCTCGGTACCGAAAAAATGTTCGGCCAACAAACAATCGACCAGATCCTGCATCACCTTGTCGGCGGCCATTGTGGTGAAGTTCATCCGATTATTTTCCTTCTGCTGAAGTGGCGGCCAATTTGGCCTGGAGGGCACGAAAAGCGATGCCACGCTCGTCACCCAAAACAAAGCTTTTTACGCCGCGAGCCAACCATCGTTCGTGGTCGCCCGGCTGACGTGGAATCGCGCAATACGGCACGCCCGCGGCGCTGGCTGCCTGCCAACTGGCGAGCAGCGCTTGCTGCACCTCGGGCCGGTCAATCTGCCAGGGCAGGCCCATCGATTGCGACAAGTCGGCGGCCCCTTCGAGGATCATGTCGAGGCCGGGCACAGCGGCAATTTCTGCCGCCCGCCGCACACCTTCGGCACTTTCGATCATCGCCACGACCATGATTTGCTCGTTGGCCAGCGCGACGTACTCCCCCAGGCTGTGTTTGCCAAACGCACCGGGGCGACCGGCATTCAGGCTGCGGGTGCCCTGCGGGTGGTATTTGCAGGCACGAATGCTTTCAGCCAAAGGCTCTGGGCCTTCGATCATCGGCAAGACAATGCCCTGGGCGCCACCATCGAGCAGGCGCAGCAGGGTTTTCGGATTGAGGTCGGCCACCCGCACCAGCGGGGTCAGCGCGTAACTCTCGGCGGTGCGGATCATGTTCTCCACGGTCTCGGGATTGATCAGCACGTGTTCCATATCGATGATCACAAAATCAAAACCCGCCTCGGCAATCAGTTCGATGGCCGCTGGCGACGGAATCGAGCTGATCAGGCCGTAGACCCGCTCACCTGTTCTGAGCTTCTGCTTGAGCAAATTGGTCCTCAGCATGATTGCGGCCGGAACGCGTGCAGCGGATTCGGCACCGATTTGAAACGACGTTCGCCGTCGCCCAGCAGGCGGCGCTTGGTCAGCTCTTCCACTTCATAGAACGGCGCAAAAACATCAAACGCCGCATAACGCGGACGGTGTTGCGGATGCTCGGCCTGGTAAGCAGTGATGACCTCGGCAGTCATCTGCCAGAACCCGGCTTCTTCCAGTTGGTAATGCTGATGCAGGAAGATCGCCATCTCGGCCAGGGCGATGAAAAAGAACGAATCACAGGAAAAATCCCGGACCGCATCCACGTCGTCGGTGAGGATGAACGAGTTGCGATTGAGCTTGGCGTGGCTGGCGGGCAGCGGCACCAGGGTCGGGCATAGCTCGGGGCGCCCCAAGTGCTGCGGTGAATAGCGCACGCCGTCATGGAAGTCTTTCAGGGCGATACGTTGCGGCCAGCCCTGCTTCACGATCAGGACGATGTTCTGCCCATGGGATTCCATGCCGATGCCTTCGGCGTACAGCATGTGAATGATCGGCGACACTGCCACCTGCAACAGTTGGCGCGTCCAGGCGTGTAGGCCGTACTGAGCAATCCACGCATCGATAAACGGGGTCTGTGCACCGCTGCCGTAGCGATTGTCCACGGAACTCAGACCATTGAAAGGCACCGCCTGCTCGTCGTCTTGCAGGTACTGGTGAATGCTCTCGCGCCACAGGGTGCCCATCGTGCCATAGGCCTGGGACATCCGCGTGGCGGGCAGTTGATCGTAGTCAAAGCTGACGCCAACCACTTCGCCGAGAATCACAAAGCCAAGGTCGCGGGCGGTGCTGTCGCTGCCGATCAACTGCTGCAACCAGTCGGTGATGATCGGGCCGTTCATCACCGTATGCCGGGCCAGAATTCGCGTGCTGGAGGTGTTGGTCATGCTCAGCGCGAGCTTGACGTAAGGCCGCTTTTTCTCAGTGACGTTGGCCAGGGTGCGGATCGACTGCTGCGCCTGATAACGGTCATCGGTAGTGCCCAGATAGATCACCTCACCGCTGACCAGTTCTGGGTAGAACACGGGAACAATGACGTTTTCCCACTGCCACGGGTGCACCGGCATCAGCCAGTAATCGCCCATCGCCTTGCCTTGGTCGGTAAGGCTCTCAACCAGGTGCTGCCAGCGCTGAAGTCCGAATTCCGTCTGGATAAACCCGTTGTAATCCAGGTGCTGCGAGATATTCATCGCCCCGCAGGACTTGGCCACGGCCAGCCAGACAATCGCGATGGGCGCGGCAAATTCCGGCCCGTAACGGGCGTTGTCCTTGAGCGAGAAACCGATGCGCGATTTGTAGCAAGGGTGATAGCTGTGGGCGTCCATGAAGTGCTGTTCCAGCGCATCGACATCCAGTTGATGGGTTGGCTTGGCCGCTTCGTAACCCTGACTGCGCGATTGCAGATCCTTGAGCAGGGTCTGCTCCAGTTCATGAGTGAAGCGTGGCAGGTGCGGGCTGTCCTGAAGTTCGCTCAACAGCTCTGCCAGTGCTTGATGAAGGTGCGGCCGGTGGCGCGCGCCCAACGCGTCAACGCGTTCGAGACTGGCATAGTCGAGGCGGATCAACTCGAAGCTTTCGCTGAGCAATCCGCTGCAGTGGTACTCCACCGGTTGTTGCTGCGCATCGACGCCGCTGACGACAAAATGGTATTGGCCGCCATCGAGGGGCGAATGGCGATACAGCAGGACGTTTTCATACAACAGCGTTTGCAGCAGTTGGCCCACCACGCGCTGCTCCACTTGCTGATAGTGGCGGGGATCGGCCGTCGCCAGCCAGACGCCTGGCGCTGAATCCGCAGCCTGAGGTGTTGCCTGTGAAGAAGTCGCCATAGTCATAACCTTGTCCATGAAAGAATTAACGGTGTTCGAGGGCTGAGGGCAATGCCTCGGCCGGCTCGTCGGATGCGTGAACGGGAAAACGCCAGGCACAGGGCAATGCCAGCAGGATGAGGATGCCGGTGGCCAAGAAGACCTCGCTGATGGCCCCCGGAGTTGCCACCGAAACAACGCCGTTCGCTGTCTCGGCGGTCAGGCGAAACTCCAGCCAGAGCGAGGCAATCACAATGGCCAGTGACGAGACGAGACGACGGGAAATGTTGTTCATCGCCGCGCCCTGGGTGACCATCGGTTCAGGCAGCGCATCGAGCCCTGCGGTGGTGATGGGGATGTAGGACAGGCCCAGCCCGGCGCCGCGGACCATCATCAGGAAGAACACCACACCGATTGAAGCGCCAGCCCCCAGCATGCCCAATCCCAGCGTGGCGCCCCCGGTCAGCAGCAGCCCCCAGAGCACCACGCCACGCGGGCCGTGACGGTCCAGCCACTTGCCGCCGAGATGCCCGAACAGGCTGGCGAACATCGCCGTGCACAGCAGCGACAGGCCGGTCCAGATAGCGCTGAAGCCCATCACTACTTGCACCAGCAGCGGCAGCAGGACCAGGCATTCGAACATGCCGACCGACTGCACCACGGCGATGATCACGCTCAAGCGATAACCGCGCAGGGCAAAGATGCGCAGGTTAAGCAGCGGCGCGGTTCGGTTCAGTTCCAGTCGTACAAACGCGACCAGACACAGAATGGCCGCCAGCAGCATGCCGAGGTTGAGCGGATCAGTGAGGGCTTCGGCATGGCGCAAGCGGCCAACGGCAATCATCAGCAGACCGATGCCCGTCGCGATCAACAGGTAACCCGCCAGGTCGAAAGGTTTGCGTTCCGATGCTTCAGAAGCCGGCAGCACGCCGATGCCAAGGATCAGCGCCAGCAGGCCAATCGGCACATTCATCAGGAACAGCGAGCGCCAACTGAACCACTCCAGCATCAGGCTGCCGCACAAGGGCCCCAATGCCGGCGCCAGCATGACCGCCGCGCCCCACAGGCCGGTGACCCTGCCCCGCTCGCCCTTGGCGTACACCGAAAAAATGATCGCCAGCGACAGCGGAATCATCAGTCCGCTGGCGATCCCTTGCACCACGCGCGCGGCAATCACCAGCGCGATGGAGTTGGCCAACGCCCCCAGCAGCGATCCGCAGACAAACAACGCCACGCCCCACAAATAGAGAGATTTGCGCCCCATTCGCTGGCTGAGAAAACTGGTGAGGGGCATGGTCATGCCCATGCTCACCATGAACGCAGCCACAATCCAGGTGGCCAACAGCGGGCCGATTTCAAAGGCTTCCATAAACGCCGGCAACGCCGGGTTCAGGGAGCTGTTGTTCAGGCTGACCGTCAGCGTGCCCAACAACACATTGACCACCACCAACCAGCGCGGCACGGCAAACGTCAATCCCACGGGGCGACTCCGGCTTCTTGCACAAACACCTGCGGCGGTCGCGGATGACAGAGGAAATCGGCGTGGGAGATGTTGTAGCCATAGGCACCCGCCAGGGGCAGCACCAGCATGTCGCCGATCTCCACTTCCGTGAGCGGGCAATCGCGGCTCAGCACATCCTTGGGCGTACAGAGTTGTCCCACGACGGTCCACTTCTGTTGTGGCGCCGTTGGCGTTACGCGATGCCGGGGCAGATGAATGACCGGGTGATCATGGCCCTGGGCAACCGGCAAACGGAACTGATGAGTGCCGCCCCGACAGACCAGGAAATGCTTGCCGTGACTGGTTTTCCTGTCCAGCACTTCAATGGCGTAATAGCCGCAGAAGGCGCTGATGAAACGACCGGGCTCAAAGCGCACGATAGGCGCATCGGCACACGCTGCAAGGCTCTGCCCCAAATGCGCACACAAGCGCTGCCAATCGAATTGCTGCGGCCCGAGGTAATTGACGCCGATGCCACCGCCCATATTGAGGTGGGTGATCGCCGTAGGATCGGCCGACAATGCTTTCCATTGCGGCCAGCGCTGCAGGTACAGATCAAGCAACTGTTCATGGCGTTCCACCAGCGACTGATGGGACATCGCATGCACATGGAAACCCTTGAGCCGCAGGTGGCTGGCGTTATCGACCCAGCTGACCGCCTGAGCCAGTTCCGACTCATCGATCCCGAATGGCGTGGCCGTACCGGCCATCGCCAGTTTGCTGGAGAGCGGCGACGGCAGTTCGGGGTTGATCCGCAGCAAGACGTCTTGCACGCGCCCCGCTTCCAGTGCCAGCCGTTGCAGACGGACGATTTCATTCAGACTTTCGATGTGAATCGCCGCGACCTGGTGTTGCAGCGCCGAGCGCAGATCGGAGTCCAGTTTGCCGGGACCGGAGAAGATGAATGGCTTGCGCGTCGGGCAGGCCTGGAGACGATCGATCTCGCCGCCGGAGGAAATCTCGAACCCGTGCACCAATGGCGCGACGGCGGCCAGGATTTGCGGTTCGCTGTTGGCCTTGATCGCGTAGTAAAGCTCCACGCCTTCGGGCAGCGCTGCCATCACTTGCGTCACGTGCTGTTTCAGCGCGTCCAGGTCATAGATGAACAGCGCCAGCGGATCTTCTTGTTGTGTACGGACTTCGTCGATCGCGGCCACAACCGTTGCGGGCAGCTTATCCATGCTTGGCCTCCTTGCCCCACGGGGACACCAGACTGACGTAGCTGGCCTGGCGATCAGCCTTGGCTGCCAGGCGGACTTTCAGGTTGGTTTTGCAGGCAATCGGCTGGCCGGCGATCAGTGCGTCCAACTCCGGCGCAGCGCGGGTCAATTCGGCGCGGATGCTGATCAATTGCTGCTCCACCCGTTGCCACATCAGCGGCGCCAGGTGCGGACGCTCCCAGCTCAAGGCCAGTACCGCCTCGGACAAGTTGTTGACGAACAGGCAATAGACGATGCGATTCCAGCCCTGCTGGCGGGAATAGAGCAGCGACTCACGCACCCGAGGATGGACGTCTGCGTCGATCCGGGAAGCACCCAGTTCATCGGTCAGTTTGACCCCTTCGAAATCCCGCAGCAGCAAGCGTTGTGGACGACCGTTGTCATGCACCAGCACGCTGTTCTGCAAGTGCGGTTCCATCACGATGCCGTGATTGAAGAACAACGCCAGCACCGGCCGTAGCAGCAGCGCCTGATAATCGTCGAACCAGCTCAACAGCTGTTGGTCGTCGATGTCATTGCCGTTGAACCGGCTCAGGAACTCATGCACCAATGGCGGCAAATGCAGGCCACGAGCGAACAACGTACCGGCCATGATGCTGCAGTCGGTGCCGGTGTCGAGGCAGAAGTTCTCCCGCAGGATCGCCCCGGTCTGCTCGCGGAACCAGTGGTTATCGGCTTCGCTGGCCTGTTGCGGTGCCCAGCTCAGATTGCCCGGTTCGGCCACCACCGAGAGCCCGCCAAGGGTTTCGGGTTGGGTCAATTGGAGGTTACGAAAGACTCGGTCGATCATCAGTGCGCTTTCCAGTTCGTACCAGGCGTTTTTCCTGACGCAGTTGGTGATGCGCACGTTCAGCGAGCCTTTGATGAAGAACTCATGGCCCTCGATGTACCAGGTACGGATGGACGCCGTGGGGTTGGCCATCAGCCCTGTGGCGCCAAGATCGACGATGGCCGCGGATTTCAACAAACGCTGAACCCGACCATCCTGCATGAACAGCTGGGCCTGTACCGGATGCATGCAAATAACCGCATGCCCTGGCCGCGCCTGCGCTTGATCGGCAAAACCGGCCAGCACTTGGGCTTTGCTCAGGCCGTTGGCCCCGACGCTCAATCCTTCCAGCGGCACCTCGAACAGGTGCAACGGCGTACGGGCCTGGAATTCCGGGGCGTAGGTTTCCTGGGCCAGATGAGCTGGCCACAGGCGCGCCTTGGGTGCCGGGTGGTTCGGATGACCGAACCACAAGCCCTGCTCACTGGCGAGATAACCGCTGAGCGGTGCCGGGTGCTGGCCGTCCATGTTGTGGCCGACGATGGCGGCGGTCAGCAACTGGCTTTGCAATACCTGATCCAGCAACTCGTCGTTGCTGGCGCGGGTCATGTGTTCGCACGCCGCGAGCAACTGCTCGACGAACTCGGTAAACCTCAGGCACGACCAGTCGCCCTCGCCACGCCGCGCATAGACGTCCGACAGGTAACGGTGACTGCCCAGACCATCACGGCGGTCCACCATCACAAAGAACTGCTGCTGGTTGGGCAGGCTGACGGTCAGGGGAATGCCCTTCCATTCCAGCCCCTCGAGGTAACTGCCCGGGGCGATACCTTGCATCTGCGTCGGCCAACTGTAACTGAGGCAGTTTTCCGGCAAGGCGAACTCTTTGATCAAACAATTAAGCAACGCGCGCGTCGTCGCCAACTCACTGACCATATTCGATAAAACACTGCGATCTGGATGATTCATGGGTGCTCCACAGTAGCCCGCGAGGCCACTGGACACGTTATATGGCGAAAAAATTAGTTGCTGATCGACCTGTTTAACTGCCGACGAAACCCCACGTAACGACATCACTTCACTGAACCTTTTTTAAACAATCAGACGGCCAACAAAGTTACTTGCAGCAACCTCATCAAACTGCAATTCGGCGGATTGCTAACGCAACTTCGATTGATTCATTCAAGGGCGCAACTGCAATAAAGCGGCAGCCATTGCGTTTTCAAAACGCTGGATCACTTGCTGGCATTGTTCATCGTCGATAATCAATGGCGGCAATAAGCGGATGACATTGCCCTTACGCCCGCCGCGCTCCAGCAACAGGCCTTGTTTGAAGCACTGTTGCTGGATGGCCGCAGCCAGCGCCGGGTCCATCGGGAAATGCCCGTGGCGATCCGCCGGCTGGCGCTCGTCGACGATCTCGATGCCCAGCATCAGGCCGCGACCGCGCACCTGGCCGAGGGCCGGATAATGCGCCTGCAACTCGACCAGTCGGTCCTTGAGCCACTGGCCACGGCGCTCGGCCTGGGCGGCGAGGTTTTGCTGTTGCAGCACCTGCAACGTGGCCAGCCCGGCGGCCATGGCCATCTGGTTGCCGCGGAAGGTTCCGGCGTGATTGCCTGGCTCCCAAGCGTCGAATTCACGACGGATGCCCAGCACCGCCATGGGCAAACCGCCACCGACCGCTTTGGACATGACGATCAGGTCCGGCTCGATGTCGGCGTGTTCGAAGGCGAACATCTTGCCGGTGCGGGCGAAACCGGTCTGCACTTCGTCGAGGATCAGCAGGATGCCGTGCTTGCGCGTCACTTCGCGGATCGCCCGCAGCCAGTTCGCCGGGGCACAGTTGACCCCGCCCTCACCCTGCACCGCTTCAAGGATCACCGCCGCCGGCAGTGACACGCCGCTTTCGACGTCTTCGATGAACTGGGTGAAATAGTGGGTCAAGGCCTCGACCCCGGCCTCACCGCCAATGCCCAGCGGGCAACGGTATTCGTGGGGGTACGGCATGAACTGCACCCCGGGCATCAGGCTGGCGATGGCATTTTTCGGCGCAGTGTTGCCGGTCAGGGCCAGTGCGCCGTGGGTCATGCCATGGTAGGCCCCGGAGAAACTGATGATGTTGTTGCGCCCGGTGTAGGTCTTGGCCAGCTTCAGCGCGGCCTCCACTGCATCCGCCCCGGATGGCCCGCAAAATTGCAGACAGTAATCACGGCCCTGGTTCGGCAACAGACTGAGCAAGGTTTCGCAGAAAGCGTCCTTGACCGCGGTGGTCAGGTCCAGGGTATGCATCGGCAGGCCTGAGGCGAGGAAGCTGTCGAGGCTGGCCATGACGGCCGGATGATTGTGCCCCAGGGCCAAAGTGCCGGCGCCGGCCAGGCAGTCGAGGTAACTATTGCCCTCGACATCGGTCACCCAGAGCCCGTGCGCCTTGGCGATGGCCAGCGGCAACTTGCGTGGATAACTGCGTACATTGGATTCGAACTTACTTTGTCGAGCCAGATAGTCGGCATTGGTTTTTTGCAAAGGATTAGAGTGCAATACGCCATCATTCAACATCGCTTCACCCTCGTTAAATTCGATATGCAACTTATTCTCATTTGCAAGTTGTTGCAACTAATTCTTAGTACTATTTGGAAATTTACATAGGATAATTTGAACTACTTTAAAAACTATCAGACACGCAAAAGACCAAGTTAATAAACCTGGTATAAAACTCCGCAAGTGCCATGATCCAGCCATGATCTTGTAATGCAACTGACAACTTCGGTACAGGCTACCAATAGATAGCTACTTATACGAAAGTGTCTGTATTGTTTATTAACTGAGGATGTGCATATGTCCTTCCTCTATACGAATCAGGTAATAGTCCAACGATGGCGCCCCGCTCCCTGGGGCGCATGACAGGGGTGAATCAGAAGTCGACGGTCGCCGAAAGTAGGTAGGTGCGCGGGGTCGACAGCGTCAAACCAGGCTCACTGTCATCCGAGGCTCCGGCCGAACTCCAGTAGCGTTTGTCCGCCACGTTCTCGACGTTGGCACGCAGGGTGATGTTCTTCTCCTCGACCTTGAACGCGTAGCGTGCGCCCACGTCGAAACGCTCCCAGGAGTCGATTTCCTTGTTGTTGGACTGGTCCAGGTACTGCGAGCTGGAATAGATACCGCGGCTGGTCAGGGTCAGGCCCTGTACGGTCGGTACGTCCCACTCGGCGCCCAGGTTGACGTTGTATTTCGGCGTGGCCGGCGCCCGGTTGCCGTCGAAGGTGCCATTGGTGGTGTTGCTCAACTCGCTGTCGATGTACATGACACCGCCGAGCAGACGGAAACCATCGAGCGGTTCACCGAACACACTCAGTTCCACACCGGTGTTCTCACGTTTGCCGTTCGGGCCGAAGACGCGCGTCGTGGCGTTGGTCTCGTAGGCCGGCTGCTTGATCCGGAACACGGCGGCGGTGACGGCGAAAGCACCAGCGTCATACTTGGCGCCGACCTCGACCTGGCGGCTGATGAACGGCGGGAAGATCTCGTCCTCGTTCACCGAGGTCGACGGTGCGATCTTGCCCTGGCTCAGGCCTTCCATGTAGTTGGCATACAGCGACAGCTTGTCGGTCGCCTTGAACAGGATGCCGCCCGACGGCGAAACCTTTTCATCGTCGTAGGCGGTGTCGCCTCTGACGTTATCGGTCCAGTCGTCAACCTTCACGCGCTGCCAGCGGGCGCCGAGGGTCAGCAGCAGCCGGTCATCGAAGAAACCCAGGGTGTCGGACAACGCCACGCCGGTGGAACGGTTCTCGGTGTAGACCTTCGAATCCTGTCGCGTGGGTCTGACAGGCGTTGGTGTTTCCACGGGGTCATAGAGGTTGCTGCGGGCGGTGGCATAACGGGCACCGCCATTTTCGAAGTCCATGTAGTAATAGCTGGCTGCCAGGTTGACTTCATGGCTCACCGGGCCGGTATGAAACCAGTTGCGCACTCCTGCGGTGGCCGTCCGGACATTTTCGTCACGGGTGAAGTCTCGCGGTTGAACGCTGAAATCGCCAGCGTCGTTGGTGACCGAAACGGCATGACGGAGGAAGTCATGATTACTTTTACGTGCCCCCACGCCGCCATACAGCATGACGGAATCGTTGACATCGAATTCGCCATTCACCATCCCGAAAGTGTCATTGGTACTCCCCTTGCTCCAGGGCTGCGCATAGTTGCGGCGCACATCGCTGGCATGCGGAACCTGCGCGTTAGGGCCAACCTGTACGCGCTCCTGCGGTGCGTCGGTATCACGTTCGGTGCGCCCGATATCCGTCGAGAGTCGCAGGCGTTCACCGCGAAAATCCAGGCCCAGCACGGCCATCTCGCGGTCGACATTCTGGTGATCCCATTCGGTGTCGCCGGACTGCTTCACGCCGTTGAAACGAAGGCCGAACTTGTTGTCTTCACCAAAGCGTCGGCCGACATCCACGGCACCGCCGACCTGGTTGTCGGAAGCGTAGCTACCGGTGAACGAAGTGATGGGCTTGTCGGTCGCGCGCTTGGGCACCACGTTGATCCCGCCACCCACGCTGCCCCGCGGCGAGATGCCGTTAATGAGCTGGCTTGGACCTTTGAGGACATCGACACGGTCGGCCATCTCCATGTCGATCGTGTAGGTCGGCAGGACGCCGTAGAGACCGTTGTAGGAAACATCACTATTGAACAGGCTCAACCCTCGAATGGTGAACTGCTCATAGCGCCCACCCGCCGGGTTGGTGGCGCGAACCGAAGGATCGTTGGCGATCAGGTCGCCCAAGGTACGCGCCTGTTGGTTTTTGACCACCTCACTGGTGTAGGTGGTCATGCTGAACGGCGTTTCCATAAAGTCTTTCGAGCCCAGCAGGCCTTGCGAACCACGGCGCGCGACCTGGCCACCGGCATACGGATCGCCGTCCACCGGGTCAATGGCACCGAGAATCGAGGTGGCGCCCAGTTGCAGGCTGCTGCCTTCCGGCGCCGGGGTCAGGATGTACGCCTCTTCGCCTACCGGCTGCAGTTGCAGACCGGAACCCTGCAACAGTCGGGCAAAGCCCTCCTCGACCGCGTACTCGCCGGAGAGTCCAGGGCTGGTGCGACTGCCCACCAGTGCCGGGTCCACTGACAGATTGACCCCGGCCAGCCCGGCGAAACGGGTTAGCGCTGCACTGAGGCTTCCTGCCGGCACCTGATAACTGCGTCGAGGCGCGTCTTCGGCCCAACCGGCAGTGATGAACAACGGACAGGCACTCAGACTCAGCAACAGACTCAAGTGCAACAACGGGCGCAGCCTGGAAGAACCCAGACGCGTACTGCAGGGCATCACTACGGGCATTGAGAATCTCTCTGATTTCGTTTCACTTACCTTGGATGACAAGCGACGCGAAAAAAGGGGACACACCTCAAACACTATTTTTGCGCGGCAGCAACGTAACCCAGTAGCGGGTTCGCCTATGCACCTCCAACGGCAAGCTGGCCGCCAGCAACGTCAGGATGCGATCGGTGTCTTCCAGACGGAAACTGCCGGTGACGCGCAGGGATTCGAGTTCCGGTTCCCAGCGCAACAATCCCGGACGATAGGTGCTGAGTTCGCGCAGAAAATCGCCCAGGGGCTGGTTCTGTGCCATCAACACGCCGTCGCGCCAGCCTGGGGCAAGGACATCGAAAGGTTCGACGCGTCCGGCCCCTATCGCCAGAAGGCTGACTTGCTGGCCTGCGCGCAATGAAAAGACCGGCCCGCGCAAAGGCTGCAACTGCACCGCGCCTTTAAGCACTGACACCTTGCACCCCGTCTGCCCCTGACGAACGCACACTTCGCTCTGATTGACGACCAATTGCCCGAAGTGCGTCTGGATCGTCAGCGGCGAGGCGCCGGGCACATTCAGCGCTACTTCGCCCTCCACGAGTGTCAGTCGCCGATTCTTCAGGTCGATATCGACAGCACTCGCGGTGTTCAATTGCAGCGAGCTGCCATCGGCCAACTGGACTTTTTTGCCCTCCCCGGTCGCGGTTCGCAGGTCAGCGCGCCAGACATCCAGAGGTAGCTGCCGGCTGATCAGCCAAGCAGTTGGCACCAGCGCCACCGCCCCCACGGCGCGCTTGAGCACCGTACGCCGACTCGTCTGCGGCCGATCCAGACTGGCCATGGCCAGTGCCGACGGCAGGTCGGCAAAGCGTTGGCGCAAGAGTTGGGCTTTCTGCCAGGCCTGTTCGTGACTGGGATGACTGTCACGCCAGTGCTGCAGATTGGCACGATCGCGCTCATTGGCGGCGCCTGACTCCATGAGTGCCAGCCATTGAGCGGCAGCCCGCACGACTTGCCGGGCTTCAGCCGAAGGGGTCGAACCGATCACAATTCCACCAGCAGGCAATGTTCATAGGCTTGCGCCATGTAGCGCTTGATCGTGCGCTCCGAGACTTGCAGGCGTTCAGCAATCTCGTGATAACCCAAGCCCTCCAACTGGCTCCAGAGAAACGCTCGTCGCACCGCGGTCGGCAATCCATCGAGCAATTCATCCAGGGCTTGCAGGGTTTCCAGCAGCAACCAACGTTGCTCGGGAGACGGCACGCAGTCCTCAGGCAGCAGCGCCAGCGCACTGAGGTAGGCCTGCTCCAGGCTGCGGCGCTTATAGAAATTGGTGACCAGTCGCTTGCCGACTGTCGCCAGATAGGCGCGGGGTTCTTGCAGGTCAGCGATGTGCTGCGAGCTGGCGAGTAAACGCACGAACGTATCCTGGCTCAAGTCCGCCGCATCATGGCCATTGCTCATGCGTCGTCTCAACCAGCTTTCGAGCCAGCCACGATGGTCGCGGTACAGGTCGTGGAAGGTTTGCGCCGCCGGCATCGCTGCATCACTCATCTAAAGGCACCCTGCGCGAAGAAATATTTTAAATGCGACTCATTCTAATTAGTGTTGATACTTCAAACCAAGCGCTTTATGAGTTTTGCCCCAGGAAAAACTTGAATACGTGAATGAGAGACAGGTGTTTCTGCCACGCAGCCACCGGTTAGTCGGGGCTGAGCGTTATTGAGGGATATCGTCGAGAGGAGTAAGAATTCGACACACAGCCGCATTTGGCTGGCAGATGCGAATACCCATGGTTGCGGGGAGTAGGAGAGAAAGCCAAATCGCAGACACAAAAAACCCCGGTCTTTCGACCAGGGTCTTTGCTATCGACTCGAAGTAGACACTGGCTTTACCAGCGGCTTTCTTCGTAGCTCCAAGGCGTTCAGTGGGCCTTGAAGCAGATATGGCGCAGCGGACGGGACTCGAACCCGCGACCCCCGGCGTGACAGGCCGGTATTCTAACCGACTGAACTACCGCTGCGTATCGCTTTGGACTTGCGTCCAAGTAACTCGTCTGACTGAAAGCTTCGAGGCTTTCAATCTCGAACCAGAATAAACTCTGACTCGGAAAATATGGCGCAGCGGACGGGACTCGAACCCGCGACCCCCGGCGTGACAGGCCGGTATTCTAACCGACTGAACTACCGCTGCGCGTCGGTGGAGGCTTTTAAAAGCTTCCATCTTGCTTTCGCAAGACTCTCGGAAGTGGTGGGTGATGACGGGATCGAACCGCCGACATTCTGCTTGTAAGGCAGACGCTCTCCCAGCTGAGCTAATCACCCGTTTGCATCTCCGAGGCCGCGAAATTTACGCAGGTACCGAAGCTAAGTCAATACCCCGCTTGAAGTTTTTCTGAAAAAGACAAAATCGTTGCATTCCACACCAAGGTCGCAAACCGTCAAACCGCTTTCGCGAGCAGGCTCGCTCCCACAGTGGACCTCGTTTCGTCAGGCAACATGCTTTCTAAATGTGGGAGCGAGCCTGCTCGCGAAGGCGGCACATTCAACATGAATGCTAAAGACAGCACCCCTGCCCTATTACTCGCTGTAAATCATCTTCTTGGTCATGCCGCCGTCGACCACGAACTCCTGGCCCGTGACAAAACCGGCGTTCTTCGACAACAGCCAGGCGACCATCGCCGCCACGTCCTCGACCGTCCCTACCCTACCCGCCGGATGCTGGGCATGATCGGCATCGGTCAGAGGTTCGGCACGACGTGTGGAGGGATCCCGTGCATCGATCCAACCCGGACTGACTGCATTGACGCGGATTTCCGGCCCGAGGCTGATCGCCAAGGCATGAGTCAGGGCCAGCAGGCCGCCCTTGCTCGCCGCATAAGCCTCGGTGTCGGGTTCCGACTGCCCGGCGCGGGTCGAGGCCAGGTTGACGATCGCGCCGCTGTGAGCACGCAGGTACGGCGCACAGTGCTTGGCCAACAGCATCGGTCCACTGAGATTCACCGCCAGCACCCGATTCCAGTACGCCAGATCAAGGCTTTCAAGGGTGATGTTGTGCGGATCGGCAACCGCCGCGTTGCACACCAGCGCATCCAGACGCCCGAACTGCCCCAGCACTTCGGCGACGCCCAATGCCACCTGCCCTTCGTTCGAGACGTCCATGGCGATGAACCAGGCGTTGTCGCCGAGCACCTTCGCCACTTTCGAACCGCGTACTCGATCAAGATCAGTCAACACCACCTGCCAGCCTTCGCTGATCAGCCAGGCCGAGATCCCCAGACCAATGCCCCGCGCAGCACCCGTGACCAGTGCGACGCGGCCGTTGGTGCCAGTGCCTGGCGTGGACAACTCGATCACAAGGCAGCCAACCCGCGAGCCAGATCGGCTTGCAGGTCGGCCACGTCTTCCAGACCGACCGCGATGCGGATCAGGCTGTCACGAATGCCCGCTGCTTCACGCTCCTGCGGTGCCAAACGGCCGTGAGAGGTAGTGCTTGGGTGCGTAATGGTGGTTTTGCTGTCACCGAGGTTGGCGGTGATGGAGATCAGACGGGTCGCGTCGATAAAGCGCCAGGCGCCCTCTTTGCCGCCCTTGACTTCGAAACTCACGACCGCACCAAAGCCTTTCTGCTGACGCAGGGCCAACTCGTGCTGCGGATGGCTTTTGAGACCGGCGTAATGGACTTTCTCGATGCCGTCCTGCTGCTCCAGCCATTCAGCCAGTTGCTGGGCATTGGCACAGTGAGCCTTCATACGCAGGCTCAGCGTTTCCAGGCCCTTGAGGAAGATCCAGGCGTTGAACGGGCTCAGGGTCGGCCCGGCAGTCCGCAGGAAACCGACGACTTCTTTCATCTGCTCGCTGCGACCAGCCACTACGCCGCCCATGCAACGGCCCTGGCCGTCGATGAACTTGGTCGCCGAGTGCACGACGATGTCCGCGCCCATCTTCAGCGGTTGCTGTAACGCCGGAGTGCAGAAGCAGTTGTCGACCACCAGCATCGCGCCTTTGGCGTGAGCGACTTTCGACAGCTCGGCGATGTCCACCAGCTCAGCCAGCGGGTTGGATGGCGATTCGACGAACAGCAACTTAGTGTTGGCCTTGATCGCCGCATCCCAGCCGGACAAGTCCGCCAGAGGCACGTAATCGACTTCAATGCCAAAGCGCTTGAAGTACTTCTCGAACAGACTGATGGTCGAACCGAATACGCTGCGCGATACCAGCACGTGATCGCCGGCGCTGCACAGGCTCATCACCACTGCCATGATCGCGGCCATGCCGGTCGCCGTGGCCACCGCTTGTTCGGCGCTTTCCAGCGCGGCAATGCGCTCTTCGAACGCACGCACGGTCGGGTTGGTGTAGCGCGAGTAAACGTTGCCCGGCACTTCACCGGCAAAACGTGCGGCCGCGTCGGCGGCGGTACGGAATACGTAGCTGGACGTGAAGAACATCGGATCACCGTGTTCGCCTTCCGGCGTGCGGTGCTGACCGGCGCGTACGGCCAGGGTATCGAACGCTACGCCTTCGAGGTCGCTGTCCAGCCGACCGGCATCCCAATCCTGACTCATGCTGTCACTCCTTGCCTTGCTCGTTTGGTAGATACAAAACCGGCCCCTCAGGGCCGGTAGTTACTCAGTTGTTATACAGATCAATGATCGCACTGACTGCCTGCGTCTTGACCTTGGAGGCATCGTTACGTGCCTGCTCGATCTTGTTCAGGTAAGCCTCGTCGACGTCACCGGTGACGTACTGGCCGTCGAACACCGCGCAATCGAACTTCTCGATCTTGATCTTGCCGCCACCGACCGCTTCGATCAAGTCAGGCAAGTCCTGATAGATCAACCAGTCAGCGCCGATCAGATCAGCCACGTCCTGGGTCGAACGGTTATGGGCGATCAACTCGTGAGCGCTCGGCATGTCGATGCCGTAAACGTTCGGGTAACGAACGGCCGGTGCCGCGGAGCAGAAGTAGACGTTTTTGGCGCCGGCTTCGCGGGCCATCTGGATGATCTGCTTGCAGGTGGTGCCGCGAACGATGGAGTCATCCACCAGCATTACGTTCTTGCCGCGGAATTCCAGCTCGATGGCGTTGAGCTTCTGGCGTACGGATTTTTTCCGTGCAGCCTGGCCTGGCATGATGAAGGTCCGGCCGATGTAGCGGTTCTTCACGAAACCTTCGCGGAACTTGACGCCCAGGTGGTTCGCCAACTCCAGAGCCGCGGTGCGGCTGGTATCCGGGATCGGGATGACCACGTCGATGTCGTGTTCCGGACGCTCGCGCAGGATCTTCTCGGCGAGTTTCTCACCCATGCGCAGGCGTGCTTTATAGACCGAAACGCCGTCGATGATCGAGTCCGGACGCGCCAGGTACACGTGTTCGAAGATGCACGGGGTCAGGGACGGGTTGGTCGCGCACTGACGGGTGTGCAGCTTGCCGTCTTCAGTGATGTAGACCGCTTCGCCCGGTGCCAGGTCGCGAATCAGGGTGAAACCGAGGACGTCCAGGGAAACGCTTTCGGAGGCGATCATGTACTCGACGCCTTCGTCGGTGTGACGCTGACCGAAGACGATCGGACGGATGCCGTGCGGGTCGCGGAAGCCGACGATGCCGTAACCGGTCACCATCGCCACAACCGCGTAACCACCGACGCAACGGTTGTGCACGTCAGTGACGGCAGCGAACACGTCTTCTTCGGTTGGCTGCAACTTGCCGCGCTGGGCCAGTTCGTGCGCGAACACGTTGAGCAGCACTTCCGAATCGGAGTTGGTGTTGACGTGGCGCAGGTCAGATTCGTAAATCTCCTTGGCCAGCTGTTCAACGTTGGTCAGGTTACCGTTGTGCGCCAGGGTGATGCCGTAAGGCGAGTTGACGTAAAACGGTTGGGCTTCGGCCGAAGTCGAGCTGCCCGCGGTCGGGTAACGCACATGGCCAATACCCATGTGACCGACCAGGCGCTGCATGTGACGTTGATGGAACACGTCACGCACCAGGCCATTGTCCTTGCGCAGGAATAACCGGCCATCATGGCTGGTCACGATACCGGCAGCGTCCTGGCCGCGGTGCTGGAGGACGGTTAGCGCGTCATACAGCGCCTGATTGACGTTCGACTTACCGACGATACCGACGATGCCACACATGCGACGCAACCCCTACTTAATGGATCTGAACTGAACACAACTCACTGAGGCGTTTTGGCCATCGGCAAGAGGTGCTCCTTGAACGGTATCTCAGCGGGTATGCTGATACCGCTGGCAAGCCACTGACTGCTCCACCCGAGAATCAGGTTTTTGGACCAATCTGCAACCAATAGAAATTTTGGCACGAGCTGTGACTCTTGCCACCACCCGTCCTGCTGTACCGGCCCCAGGCTCAATAGCCCGACCGCCACGACCACCAGCAACACGCCACGCGCGGCGCCGAAGGCCATGCCGAGGAATCGATCGGTCCCGGACAACCCGGTGACGCGTACCAATTCGCCGATAAGATAATTGATCATTGCGCCTACGATTAACGTGGCGACAAACATGATTGCGCAGCCCGTGATCACACGTGCCGATGGCGTTTGGATGTATCCGGTGAGGTACTCGGACAATGAACCACCGAACATCCAGGCGACGACTCCTGCGATGATCCAGGTCACCAGCGATAGTGCTTCTTTGACGAAGCCGCGGCTCAGACTGATCAATGCGGAAATGGCGACGATTGCAACGATCGCCCAGTCAACCCAGGTAAATGGCACAGTGCAGCCTACAGACGGATAAGGCGGCGCATTTTAGCAGAGCCCATGCTTATCGGTAAGCTGCGATTGTCAGTGCATTTCAAATCGAGGCGATAGTTTTAGCCCCTATCGAAACTGCACTCACCCCTGTAGCAGCTGGCGAAGCCTGCGTTCGGCTGCACAGCAGCCGTAAAATCAGGCAATTCGGTCTATTCGGCACACCGTGCAAGCAGGGTTTACGGCCGCTTCGCAGCCGGACGCAGCCTCGCAGGCTCGGCAGCTGCTACATAAAGCCGGGTATTGGCGCTTCGTTAGCCACGCTCAGGCTGAAAACGCACCACATAACCCTTGAGGTTCTGCTGGCGGCTTAACAAATCACGCAGACGATCAGCTTCTGCCCGCTCGATCAGCGGCCCGACAAACACCCGATTCTTGCCGTCGGCAGTACGAATGTATGCGTTGTAGCCTTGGCTGCGCAGGGATTTCTGCAGGCTTTCTGCACTTGCACGGCTCGACAGGCTGGCCAGTTGCACCGACCAACTGACCGACAGGCCATTGGCATCGACGCGGCTTTGAGTCGTGTCCGGCTTGCCCGGTGCAGCCGTGATGGGCTGGCCAGGTGCAACCGTTGGCTTGTTGACCGGCGCCGGAGGTGGCGCGACCGGTTTGGCAGGCGCAACCGGGGCACTTGGGGCAATCGGCGTGGACGATGCTTCTTGCTGAGCGATTTCATCATCACTCGGCACAGGTTCCTGAGGCAGCGCTTGCGGCTCAGGCACCACCACCGGCTCGACCTGAACTTGCGGCACCGCAGGCGCTTGCGGCGCTGTCGGGGCTTCAACCGTCACTTGACGCTGTTCATCCTGACGGGAAAACAGCATCGGCAGGAAAATCACCGCCAGCGCCACCAGAACCAGGGCGCCGACCATGCGCTGTTTGTATGCCTTATCCAGCAATGCCATTTGCCGCTTCCTCCGTGGAGCGCCGGGCCAGCCATTCGAGGGCCTCGGCGACACAATAAAATGATCCGAACAACAGAATCTCGTCGTCGCTCGTCGCCAGCGCGCACTGCCCTTCCAGGGCGGCGGCCACGCTGTCATAGGACGTTACCGAGGCGCCAAGGTTCTGCAACGCCGCGTGCAAATCGGCAACCGGGCGTGCTCGCGGTGAATCCAGCGGCGCGACGGCCCAATGCTGGACACTAGCATTCAATTCACCGACAACACCATCCAGATCCTTGTCTGCCAACAGCCCGAACACTGCCAGACGCTTGCCGGCCGGTGGACGGCTGGCCAGACGGCGAGCGAGATACTCTGCCGCATGGGGGTTATGCCCCACGTCCAGCAACAGGTTCAGGCGCTTGCCCTGCCAGTCAATCTGACGGCGATCGAGGCGACCGACCACCCGAGTGGCTTTCAGCGCAGCAATAATTTGTGCATCCACCCAAGGCAACCCGAGCAACAGGTAAGCCTGCAACGCCAGCGCGGCGTTTTCCATCGGCAGATCGAGCAACGGCAGATCATGCAGCTCGACCACTCGCCCTTGAGCGTCAAGACCGCGCCATTGCCAGTTGTGATCGGTGATGCCGAGGTCGAAATCGCGTCCACGCAGGAAAAACGGGCAATTGAGCTCTCGCGCTTTATCCAGCAGAGGTTGCGGAGGATTCAGGTCGCCACAGAGCGCGGGCGCGCCCTGACGGAAGATGCCGGCCTTTTCGAACGCTACGGACTCACGGGTATCACCCAGATAGTCCGCGTGATCGACACCGATGCTGGTGACCAGCGCCATATCGGCATCGACCACGTTGACCGTATCCAGACGCCCGCCCAGCCCGACTTCCAGCACCACTGCATCGAGACTGGCATGTTGAAACAGCCAGAACGCCGCCAGGGTGCCCATTTCGAAGTACGTCAAGGATGTGTCGCCACGGCCTGCCTCGACCGCTGCAAAGGCATCGCACAGCTCGGCGTCAGTGGCTTCGACGCCATTGACCTGCACCCGCTCGTTGTAACGCAGCAGGTGCGGCGAATTGTAGACACCGACGTTCAGGCCCTGCGCCCGCAGCAACGAAGCCACGAATGCGCAGGTAGAACCTTTGCCGTTGGTGCCGGTGACCGTGATCACCCGAGGCGCCGGCTTGCCCAGTCCCATGCGGGACGCTACCTGTTGCGAGCGCTCCAGGCCCATGTCGATGGCCGAAGGGTGCAACTGCTCAAGGTAGGCGAGCCACTCGCCAAGGGTACGTTGGGTCATATGTTGGCAGGTACCGGTGGAACCACGATTGGCTCGATTGGCGCGGCGACGAATTTCGGCGTCGGCAGGCCCATCATTTGTGCCAGCAGATTGCCCAGGCGCGGACGCAGTTCCTGACGATGAATGATCATGTCGATCGCACCGTGTTCCAGCAGGAATTCGCTGCGCTGGAAGCCTTCCGGCAGTTTTTCACGCACGGTCTGCTCGATCACGCGCGGACCGGCGAAGCCGATCAGGGCTTTCGGCTCACCGACAATCACGTCGCCGAGCATCGCCAGACTGGCGGAAACACCACCGTAGACCGGGTCGGTCAGCACGGAGATGAACGGAATGCCTTCTTCACGCAGACGCGCCAGCACCGCAGAGGTCTTGGCCATTTGCATCAGGGAGATCAGGGCTTCCTGCATCCGCGCACCACCGGAAGCGGCGAAACAGATCATCGGGCAACGGTTTTCCAGCGCGTAGTTGGCAGCGCGAACAAAACGCTCACCAACGATGGCGCCCATCGAACCACCCATGAAGGAGAATTCGAAGGCCGAAACCACTACCGGCATGCCCAGCAGGGAGCCGCTCATGGAGATCAGTGCGTCTTTTTCGCCGGTCTGCTTCTGCGCAGCGGTCAGGCGATCCTTGTACTTCTTGCCGTCGCGGAACTTCAGACGGTCAACCGGCTCCAGGTCCGCGCCCAGTTCGGCACGACCTTCAGCGTCGAGAAAGATGTCGATACGGGCGCGAGCGCCGATACGCATGTGGTGGTTGCACTTGGGGCAAACGTCCAGGGTCTTTTCCAGCTCCGGACGATACAGCACAGCCTCGCAAGACGGGCATTTGTGCCACAGACCTTCAGGCACCGAGCTCTTCTTGACCTCGGAACGCATGATCGAAGGGATCAGTTTGTCTACTAACCAGTTGCTCATGCTTTCTTTCTCCAGTACCGGCGGCCCGAACGCTCTGGTTCGCAGCCCCGCGTATGCCCTTGAGCTAAATTCATGTGTGTGGCGATGATCGATGGGTTGCCGGATCAGCTAAACGTGACCTGCGTACACCCCAAAAACCCTCAGCCATGCCTGTGGACGGCGGCAGTGTGCCAGCCGTCACATCAACGTAGGAGCTGACGAGTGAAACGAGGCTGCGATCTTTTGATTTGGCTCTTCGCAGCCTCGTTTCACTCGACAGCTCCTACAACCGCTTTAATGAATGCCTGAATCTTTGCGTGATCCTTGATGCCCTTGCTCGCCTCCACCCCACCGCTGACGTCCACCGCGTAAGGCTGAACCCGGGCAATCGCCTCGGCGACGTTGTCCGGCGTCAAGCCGCCCGCCAGGATGATCGGTTTGCTCAAGCCTTGCGGTATCAGAGACCAGTCAAACGCTTCACCGGTTCCGCCGGGTACGCCTTCGACATAGGCGTCGAGCAGGATACCGCTGGCGCCTGGAAACGCATCGCATGCGGCCGCGATATCGTCACCAGCCTTGACCCGCAACGCCTTGATGTACGGACGATGCCAGCCTTCGCACTCGGCCGCGGTTTCGTCGCCATGGAACTGCAACAGGTCCAGTGGCACGGCGTCGAGAATTTCCCCCAACTCGCAGCGGCTGGCGTTGACGAACAACCCTACAGTGGTCACGAACGGCGGCAACGCCTCGATGATCGAGCGCGCCTGCTGAAACGTCACGGCCCGGGGGCTTTTGGCGTAGAACACAAATCCGATCGCATCAGCCCCGGCCTCAACCGCCGCTAACGCATCTTCTATGCGGGTAATCCCACAAATCTTGCTGCGAACGGCCGACATGTCGATAGAACCCCAAGGTAAATCCGAGAAAGTCCCGGATGGTAACAAAAGCGTTCGAGGGCGTCAGCCGTCAAGTTCCGAGAAGCCGGTCAGGAAGTGCGGCCCGATGTAACGCTCCGGCAATTCGAACTCGTCGCGGTACTCGACCTGCACCAGGTACAGGCCGTACGGGTGCGCCGTCACCCCACCGGAACGGCGAATGCGGCTCTCCAGCACTTCTTTCATCCACTCCACCGGGCGCTCGCCGGCACCGATGGTCATCAGCACGCCAGCAATGTTGCGCACCATGTGGTGCAGGAAGGCGCTGGCGCGGATGTCCAGCACGATCATCTTGCCGTGGCGCGTGACGCGCAGGTGATGCAGCTCCTTGATCGGCGACTTGGCCTGACACTGGCCGGCACGGAAAGCGCTGAAATCGTGGGTTCCGACCAGGTACTGCGCCGCCTCGGCCATGCGCTCGACGTCCAGCGGACGGTGGTTCCAGGTGATTTCTTCGTTCAGGTGCGCCGGGCGGATCTGATCGTTGTAGATCACGTAGCGATAGCGCCGGGCAATGGCCTTGAACCGCGCATGAAAATGCGCCGGCATAACCTTGGCCCAGCTGACACTGACGTCGTGGGGCAAATTGATATTGGCGCCCATGACCCAGGCTTTCATCGAACGCTCGACCTGGGTATCGAAATGCACCACCTGACCGCACGCATGCACGCCGGCATCCGTACGCCCGGCGCAGAGCAGCGACACCGGTGAGTCGGCGACTTTGGACAAGGCCTTTTCGAGCGTTTCCTGCACGGTGAGTACGCCGCAAGCCTGGCGCTGCCAGCCGCGATAGCGCGAGCCTTTGTATTCAACGCCCAACGCGATCCGGAAAAAGCCGTCGGCCACCATTTCGGCGGCCGGATTATCTATATTTGCCAAGGAGTGACAGCCTGCTGATGTACGCAAAGGCGGGCATTATAAGGCCGCCGGACCGGGACGCCAGAGCCGTGTGTTTTTTGGGGCCTGCGGAGTCGAATTATATTGAATGTGCCGGCCTCTTCGCGAGCAGGCTCGCTCCCACAGGGGTTTTGTGAACACCAGAGACTCAAAGTGGGAGCGAGCCTGCTCGCGAAGACGGCCCGACAGACACCAACGCACCTCCAACAGAAACAAAAACGGCAGCCTCAATGGGCTGCCGTTTTGTTTACGCCTTACCGATCAATCAAGCCAGACGCGAAAGCATTTCCTTGGCTTCGCTCTTCTGCCCGTCGTCACCCTCGGTCACCACCTCGTTAAGGATGTCCCGGGCGCCGTCGGCGTCGCCCATGTCAATGTAGGCCTGGGCCAGATCGAGTTTGGTAGCGACTTCGTCGGTGCCGGAAAGGAAATCGAATTCCGGCTCGTCAGCTGCGGAGGCCATGGCGTCTTCCGCCGTGAAGCTCGGCTCGCCAAGGCTCTGGGACAGACGATCCAGCTCGGCGTTGACGTCTTCCAGTTCGGCTGCAAACGCGTCCGGGGCGTCTGGCGCGTCCATTTCGTCAGCCAGCGACAGGTCGAAATCGGCTGGCAGCTCCAGATCGTCCAGCGCAGCCTCGGGAACAGCAGGCGCTTCAGCGGCAGGCAAGTCCAGGTCCTTGACGCCGTCATCCAGGCTCAACAGGAAATCGTCTTCGGCCAGGGTCGCCGGCGAGGCATCCCCACCAAGGTCCATATCCAGGTCGAAGTCCGACAGGTCATCGAGGTTTTCCTTGATGTCGTTCTGCTGCCGCAACACCGACTCGAAGCTCAAGTCGTCGTCCAGCGGGAAGTCGTCCAGCTCAGCCGCAGACACTGGCTCTGCTTCTGGTTTTGGTTCTAGCTCTGGTGCAACCACTGTCGCAGGGGCAGTTTCCAGATCATCCAGGCTCAAATCGAATGCACTGTCGAGATCATCGGACTCGGCCTTTGGCTCTGGTTCTGGTTCCGGTGCAACCACCGCCGGAGAGGCAGCTTCCAGATCATCCAGGCTCAAATCGAAGGCACTGTCGAAGTCATCGGGCTCTGCCTCCGCTTCTGCCTCTGGTGCAACCACTGCCGGAGCGGCAGCTTCCAGATCATCCAGGCTCAAATCGAAGGCATTGTCGAAGTCATCGGGCACTGCTGGTGCCGGCGTTTCGGGCTCGTCCAGCAGCAAATCCTTGACATATTGCGCGTCCAGTTCGGCAGCGATCGCAGCGGCTGCGATACCACCGGCTGCCGCAATGACCATGGCCGGGAAGCGGCTCTTGAGTTTTTCGACCTGAGCAAAGTTGTCACCATTGGCCACCAGTTGGCGTTCCTGGGCAACGAATGCATCGCGGTCGCCTTGCTGACCGTAGACTTCCATCAGCTTGAGGCGCAGGTCACTGCGTTGCGGCTCTTGCTTGATCCCGTCTTCCAGCAAGGCAGCCGCCTGATTCAGACGACCGGCAGTGATGTGCGACTGCGCCTTGGTCAATACGTCGTCATCGCGCTCGCCAGCAGGCGAAACCAATGGCGCAGCGATCGGCGGTGTTACCACAACCGGAGCAATCACCGGAGCCGGCGCGGGTGCAGGGGCTGGTGCAGGCGGTGGCGTTGGGGTAGCGAGCTTCACGCTCGGCGGCGGCACTTCCAGGTCTTCGAAGATGCCTTTTGGCAGGTCGAGTTCAGCGGAGAACGCCTGCTCCTCGGCCAAATCACGGGCCATGCGCAAATGCTTCTCGGCTTCTTGCTGGGCTTTGCGGCGACGCGCCAGCAACAGCAGCAGGAACAGCACCACCACCGCCCCGCCACCTGCCAGACCTAGCAGCCACGGATTGGTCAGCAGTTCTTTGAATTGCTGATCGTCGGATGCTGCCGGCGTCGGCTCGGCCGGAGCCGGAGTGGCCTCGGGCGCAGCAGCCTCGGGTGCAGTCGGAGCCGCGTCCGCAGGCGTTGTTGCCGCAGGATTGGCCGCCAGTTCGGCTGACATTGCCGGAGCGGTCGCACCGGGTGCCGGCGCACCCGCCGCACCTTCAGCCTGCAACTTGGCCAGTTGATTGTTCTTCAGTTCGATCAGGCGTTGCAGCTTGTCCAGCTGACTTTGCAGATCGGTCATGCGGCTTTTCAGTTCGGCATTGTCACGACGGGTCGTGTCGAGGCTTTCCTGGGTCACGGCCAGCTTGTTGCTCAAATTCTTGGCATCACCCGCGGCGCCTTTGCCACCGGCCTTGCCGGACTCGGCAGAGACCAGGCTCAGCTTGTCTGTCGCCGTTTGCGACGAAGGGCCTTCACCGCGAGCGCGCTTGGTGGCATCGAGCTGCTGCTGTCCGGTCCCGGGCTTCGCCACGTAGCGACGACCCTGACGCCACGCGGTGTTCTGCGCGGAGACTTCGGCAATGGCTTTCGGTTGCGGCAGGCTGGCGCTCTGCGTCTGATCCGGCAGACGCAGCACCTGACCGGCTTTCAACCGGTTGATGTTGCCGTCGATAAAGGCATCCGGATTCAACGCCTGGATGGCCAGCATGGTTTGCTGGACCGAGCCGCCATTGCGCGCCTTCGCAGCGATGTCCCACAGGGTATCGCGCGGCGCGGTGGTGTATTGGGTTGGTTTGGTGCCACCGGTCACCGGTGCGGTGACGTTTTGCGTCGGTGCAGGCTGCGCAGCCGCATCAGCGGTTTGCGGCGAGAATTTGGACGGATCGAGCAGCACGCTGTAATCGCGCAGTAGGCGACCGTTGGGCCACATCACCTGAACCAGGAATTTCACCATGGGTTCGGAGAGTGGTTTGCTGGACGTCACACGCAGGATGCTTTTGCCGCTGGCGTTGAGCACTGGGGTAAAGGTCAGGTCATTGAGAAACGCCTGGCGGTCGACACCGGCCTTGGCGAAATCTTCGGGCGAAGCCAGGCTCGGCACCACTTCGGCAGCGGTGAGGTCCTTGACGTCGAGCAACTCGATTTCTGCCACCAGGGGCTGGTTCAGCGTCGACTTCAGGGTCAATTCCCCGAGCCCGAGGGCATGCGCCATACCGGAGGACAGCGCCGAGGCGGCCGCTATTGCTAACACCAGTTTGCGAACTTGAACCATAGCCTCATCCTTTGTTTGAACATTCCTCGGCCAGCGAGAAGGTGTTGATAGTCGCTGCCGTAAGGCATTGCGCGCGGCGGCGAAAAGTCATCGCGCGCGATCATTTCATTCATGCCACGCAAAGCCCCGGAGGGAGCCCGCCTTCAGCAGTCCAGCCAAGCATAGCGCCCGGCCGGATTCATTCGACAAATTGTTGCCAAGTATCTTTTACAGCAGGTCTTTTATCAACAATTCAGCCACCTGCACAGCATTGAGCGCTGCACCTTTGCGTACGTTATCTGACGTCAGCCACAAATTAAGTTCCGACAGGTCGTCGATCCCGTTGCGAACCCGACCAACGTAGACCACGTCCTGCCCTACCGCATCGCCTACCGGCGTCGGGTAATCGCCGGCTTCCACCAACTCGATACCGGGCGCGTCTTCCAGGGCGGCGTTGACTTTAGCCAGGTCGATGTCGCTCGATGACTGCAAGGTCACGTTAAAGCTATCGCCAAAAAACACCGGGGCTTGAATGCAAGTGACGGAAATCTTTAATAAAGGCAGCGCCATGACCTGACGCACCTCGCGTACCAGGCGCTTTTCCAGCAGCGTGTGACCCTGATCATCTGGCTTGCCCACTTGCGCCAGCAGGTTGAAGGCCATCTGCCGATCGAAGAAGGTCGGCTCCAGCGGACGCACATTGAGCAGTTCGGCCGTTTGCCGTGCCAGTTCGGTGACGGCTTCGCGGCCCTGGGCGGAGACGGCCAGACTAGCGGTCAAATTGATGCGTTGCAGATCGAGCAAACCGAGCAACGGCGCCAGCACTACCGCCAATGTGGTGGCCGAAGGGCTTGGACTGCTGACCTGGAACGGCTTTTTCAAACCGGCCAGCACCTGAGCGTTGGCTTCAGGCACGACCTGTGGCGCCTGATCAGCCGGCAAGGCACCGGACAAGTCGATCAGCGAGCAACCGGCGGCCGTGGCACGCGAAGCGAAACTCAGGGTTACCGCCGGGCCGGCAGCGAAGAACACCAGCTGGACTTTACTGAAGTCGAACTCATCGACTTCCCGCACCCGCACGTTCTTGCCGCGAAACGGCACCGAATGCCCGGCCGATTCGCTGCTGGCGAGCAGGTGCAGATTGCCGACGGGGAAGTCGCGCTCTTCGAGAATCTGCACGAGCGTTTCGCCGACAGTACCGGTGGCGCCGATCACGGCAATATCAAAGGACTGGCTCATGGTTCTACCTCTGGCGAAACGGGGGGAGCGGCACTTTACCGGGTGGTTGGCAGTTCGGCAATTTAGAGCAAAAGATCGCAGCCTTCGGCAGCTCCTACAAAATCGGGTTTGCACGCGACCAATGTAGGAGCTGCCGAAGGCTGCGATCTTTTTGCAGGCGACGAACATACCAAAAGAAAAAACCCGCACCTCTTTCAAGGCGCGGGTTCGTTCATTACTTCAATCGATCAACGCTCAAGCAGGATCCGCAGCATGCGACGCAGCGGTTCGGCCGCGCCCCACAGCAGTTGGTCGCCGACGGTGAACGCGCCGACGTACTGCGTGCCCATGTTCAGCTTGCGCAGACGACCAACCGGTACGTTCAGGGTGCCGGTGACTTTCGTCGGGCTCAGTTCCTGAATGCTGGCTTCGCGGCTGTTCGGTACCAGTTTGACCCAAGGGTTGTGCTGGCTGATCAGCCCTTCGATATCGGCGATCGGCACGTCTTTGTTCAGCTTGATGGTCAGCGCCTGGCTGTGGCAGCGCATGGCGCCGATACGCACGCAGATGCCATCGACCGGGATCGGGCTCTTGAAGCGACCAAGGATCTTGTTGGTCTCGGCCTGGGCCTTCCACTCTTCGCGGCTCTGACCGTTTGGCAGTTCCTTGTCGATCCACGGGATCAGGCTGCCGGCCAGCGGTACGCCGAAGTTTTCGGTCGGGTACGCGTCGCTGCGCATGGCTTCGGCCACACGGCGGTCGATGTCGAGGATCGCGCTGGCCGGGTCGGCCAGTTGATCGGCGACAGCGGCGTGGGTCGCGCCCATTTGCTTGATCAGTTCGCGCATGTTCTGCGCGCCGGCACCGGAGGCCGCCTGATAGGTCATGGCGCTCATCCACTCGACCAGACCGGCTTCGAACAGACCGCCCAGGCCCATCAGCATCAGGCTGACGGTGCAGTTGCCGCCGATGTAGTTCTTGGTGCCCGCGTCGAGCTGCTGGTCGATGACCTTGCGGTTCACCGGGTCCAGCACGATCACCGCGTCATCCTGCATGCGCAGGCTGGAAGCGGCGTCGATCCAGTAACCCTGCCAGCCGGCTTCGCGCAGTTTCGGGAAAACTTCGCTGGTGTAGTCGCCACCCTGGCAGGTCAGAATCACGTCGAGGGTTTTCAGCTCATCAATGCTGTAAGCGTCCTTGAGCGGAGCAATGTCCTTGCCCACGGACGGGCCTTGGCCACCGACATTGGAAGTGGTGAAAAACACCGGCTCAATAAGATCGAAATCCTGCTCTTCCAGCATCCGCTGCATGAGCACGGAACCGACCATACCGCGCCAACCGATCAGACCTACACGTTTCATCGCAACTACACCTTCTTTAAAAAGTGGGCCGCTGCTTTCAAGAGTGAAAGTTGCAGCGGGCCCGAGAGATTACAGATTCCGCAGCGCGGCGACTACTGCGTCACCCATTTGCTGCGTACCGACTTTAGTGCAACCGTTCGACCAGATGTCGCCAGTGCGAAGGCCCTGGTCCAATACCAGACTGACGGCCTTTTCGATGGCATCGGCCGCGTCCTGCAGATTGAAGCTGTAACGCAACATCATCGACACCGACAGAATCGTCGCCAACGGGTTGGCAATGCCTTTGCCAGCGATGTCCGGCGCCGAACCATGGCACGGCTCGTACATGCCTTTATTGTTGGTATCCAACGACGCCGACGGCAGCATGCCGATGGAACCGGTGAGCATCGATGCCTGGTCGGACAGAATGTCACCAAACAGGTTGTCGGTAACGATCACGTCGAATTGCTTCGGTGCGCGCACCAGCTGCATCGCGGCGTTGTCGACGTACATGTGGCTCAGTTCGACTTCAGGGTAATCCTTGGCCACTTGCTCGACGATTTCACGCCACAGTTGACTGGACGCTAACACGTTGGCCTTGTCCACCGAACACAGTTTCTTGTTACGAACCATGGCCATGTCGAAACCGACACGGGCGATACGGCGGATTTCGCTTTCGCTGTACGGCAGGGTGTCGTAAGCCTGACGCTCGCCGTTTTCCAGGGTGCGAACGCCACGTGGCGCGCCGAAGTAGATGCCGCCGGTCAGTTCACGGACGATCAGGATGTCCAGGCCAGCCACGATTTCAGGCTTCAGGCTCGAAGCCTCGGCCAGTTGCGGGTACAGGATCGCCGGACGCAGGTTGCCGAACAGGCCCAGTTGCGCACGAATTTTCAGCAGGCCGCGCTCAGGGCGAATGTCACGCTCGATGGTGTCCCATTTCGGGCCGCCCACGGCGCCGAGCAGTACAGCGTCGGCCGCGCGTGCACGGTCCAGGGTTTCGTCAGCCAGCGGCACACCGTGTTTGTCGATGGCAGCGCCACCGATCACGTCATGGCTCAGCTCGAAGCCCAGGCTGTACTTGTCGTTCGCCAGCTCCAGCACCTTGACCGCTTCGGCCATGATTTCCGGGCCAATACCGTCACCTGGGAGAATCAGAATCTGCTTGCTCATGCTTTCCTCATGTCATCAGTCGGCGTGCCCTGGGGTCGCGGGTCAGCCGGGAAAAATTCTATCGCTCGACGCTTATCGTTCAGCCATCAGCACCAGCACATCGGTACTGAACGAACCATCGGCCTCAATCTCAAAATAGTCGCGTACTTCATTGCCCATCGATTTCTGCAACTCGAGGATTGCCGCGCGCATCACCTCTGGTGTGCGCATGCGCTCGACCCAGGAGGTGTACTCCAGTCGCAGCCGTTGACGGGTGGTGCTGCGGGTATGCAACCCCGCTTCGCTGACCTGACGCAACCACTCGCCGGCGGAATAATCGCGCACATGGCTGGTATCGCGCAGCACTTCGACGCTTTGCAGGTAAGTGTCGAACAACGGACTGCCCGGTGACAAAACGTCGATGAACGCCGCCACGCCGCCCGGCTTCAGCACCCGGCGAACTTCTCGCAGGGCCAGGCCGAGATCGCTCCAATGGTGCGCCGAATAACGGCTGAAGACGAAATCGAATTCGCCATCGGCGAATGGCAGGCGCTCGGCAGCACCGTTGACCGTGGTGACATTGCTATAACCGCGATCAATCGCCGCTGCGGCCACCACGTCGAGCATTTGCTGGGACAGGTCGTAAGCCACCACTTCTTTCACTAACGACGCCACATGGAAACTCACGTGACCGGCGCCGCAGCCCAAGTCCAGCACCCGGGCATCGCCCTGCCCGGCCAGTTCAGCCTGTAGCAGCGCGAATTCGGTGCCTTGAGCGTGAACGGCGCTGCTCAGGTAGGCCGAGGCTTGTTCACCGAATTGCTTTTGTACGACTTGGCTGTGCTGGGCGTTGCTGGTCATGGGACTTCCTTTTTGGGGTTAAGCCTTACGCTGTCTGGGCTGCCGTCTTCGCGAGCAGGCTCGCTCCCACAGGGGTTTTGTGAACGACGCAAATCCTGTGTGGGAGCGAGCCTGCTCGCGAAGAGGCCCGCCCTGTCTACATCAATCTCGGATCAATCAAACGTCACGAAACAACCAAGGCTGACTCGCCCGGTGCTTGCTTTCAAACGACGCAATCGCCTCGTGATCCATCAATGTCAGACCAATATCGTCGAGGCCATTCACCAGGCAATGCTTACGAAACTCATCCAGTTCAAAGCTGTAGACCTTGCCATCCGGACGGGTCACGGTCTGGGCTTGCAGGTCGACCGTCAACTCGTAACCCGGATTGGCTTCAACCTGCTGGAACAACTCATCCACTTCAGCGTCGCTCAAGATGATCGGCAACAAGCCGTTCTTGAAGCTGTTGTTGTAGAAGATGTCGGCGTAGCTCGGCGCAATGATGCTGCGAAAACCGTACTCTTCCAGCGCCCACGGCGCGTGTTCACGGCTGGAGCCGCAACCGAAGTTCTCGCGGGCCAGCAGCACGCTGGCGCCTTGATAACGCTCGGCGTTGAGGACGAAGTCCTTGTTCAGCGGACGCTTGGAGTTGTCCTGGTAGGCATAGCCCACGTCCAGGTAGCGCCATTCGTCAAACAGGTTCGGACCAAAACCGGTGCGCTTGATCGACTTCAAGAACTGCTTCGGAATAATCTGGTCGGTGTCGACGTTGGCACGGTCCAAGGGGGCGACCAAACCGGTGTGTTGGGTAAAAGCTCTCATGTGCGGTTCCTCAGATCAGTTCGCGAACGTCGATGAAACGACCGTGGACGGCAGCCGCCGCGGCCATGGCCGGGCTGACCAGGTGCGTACGGCCACCGGCGCCCTGACGCCCTTCGAAGTTGCGGTTGGAGGTCGAGGCGCAATGCTCGCCCGACTCCAAGCGGTCCGGGTTCATCGCCAGGCACATCGAGCAACCCGGTTCACGCCACTCGAAACCGGCTTCGAGGAAAATCTTGTCCAGGCCTTCGGCCTCGGCTTGCGCCTTCACCAGGCCCGAGCCCGGCACCACGATGGCTTGCTTGATGGTCGAAGCGACTTTACGGCCCTTGGCGATCACCGCCGCAGCGCGCAAGTCTTCGATCCGCGAGTTGGTGCAGGAACCAATGAAGACGCGGTCCAGTTGAATATCGGTGATCGCCTGATTGGCGCTCAAACCCATGTATTTCAAGGCGCGCTCGATGGAACCGCGTTTGACCAGGTCCATTTCCTTCGCCGGATCCGGCACATTCTGATCAACCGCCAGGACCATCTCGGGCGATGTGCCCCAGCTGACTTGCGGCTTGATCTGAGTAGCGTCGAGCTCGACCACGGTATCGAACACCGCATCGGCGTCGGACACCAGGTCTTTCCAGGCTTCGACCGCCATGTCCCATTCCGCGCCTTTCGGAGCAAATGGACGACCCTTGACGTAAGCCACGGTTTTTTCGTCGGCAGCCACCAGGCCAACACGAGCGCCGGCTTCAATGGACATGTTGCAGATGGTCATGCGGCCTTCGACGGACAAATCGCGAATGGCGCTGCCGGCGAACTCGATGGCGTGGCCGTTACCGCCGGCGGTGCCGATCTTGCCGATGACGGCGAGCACGATGTCCTTGGCGGTCACGCCGAACGGCAACTTGCCCTCGACCGACACCAGCATGTTTTTCATTTTCTTGGCCACCAGGCATTGCGTGGCGAACACGTGCTCGACCTCGGAAGTCCCGATGCCGTGGGCCAATGCGCCAAACGCGCCGTGGGTCGAGGTGTGCGAGTCGCCGCAGACCACGGTCATGCCCGGCAAGGTGGCACCCTGCTCCGGACCGATCACGTGAACGATGCCCTGACGCACATCATTCATCTTGAATTCAGTGATGCCATATTCGTCGCAGTAGTCATCGAGGGTCTGAACCTGCAGGCGCGAGACCTGATCGGTAATCGCTTCAATGCCGCCCTTGCGATCTGGAGTGGTCGGAACGTTGTGGTCCGGGGTGGCGATGATCGAGTCGACGCGCCAAGGCTTGCGCCCGGCCAGACGCAGGCCTTCGAAAGCTTGGGGCGAAGTCACTTCATGGATGATGTGGCGGTCGATATAGATCAGCGACGACCCATCGTCGCGCCGTTTCACTTCATGGGAATCCCAAAGCTTGTCGTAAAGCGTTTTGCCGGCCATCAGACGGTCCTCATCAGCTTGCTTCTATTTTCTATGCCTTGGGTCGTGCACGGTTCAATAGCCCCTTGGCTTGTGAGGTCGATCCTAGGGGGTTACATTAAATAACTCAAATTCATATTTTTTATGCTTTGGATAACCAACTGGAATACCACAATGGATCTGGCCAACCTCAATGCTTTTATCGCGATTGCCGAGACCGGTAGCTTCTCCGGCGCTGGCGAACGGCTGCACCTGACACAACCGGCCATCAGCAAGCGCATTGCCGGGCTGGAGCAGCAATTGAAGGTGCGCCTGTTCGATCGCCTAGGACGTGAAGTGGGCCTGACCGAAGCCGGACGCGCCTTGCTGCCGCGTGCCTATCAGATTCTGAATGTGTTGGATGACACCCGCCGCGCCCTGACCAACCTGACCGGCGAAGTGACCGGTCGCCTGACGCTGGCCACCAGCCACCACATCGGCCTGCACCGCTTGCCCCCCTTATTAAGGGAGTTCACCCGACGTTACCCGCAAGTGGCGCTGGATATTCAGTTCCTCGATTCGGAAGTGGCCTACGAAGAAATCCTCCATGGCCGCGCCGAACTGGCGGTCATCACCCTGGCGCCGGAGCCCCACGCACTGGTCAAGGCCACGCCGGTGTGGGACGACCCGCTGGACTTCGTGGTCGCCCCGGAGCACTCGCTGATCAGCCACGGCCCGGTCAGCCTGGCGGACATTGCCCTGCACCCGGCGGTTTTCCCCGGCGGCAACACCTTTACTCACCACATCGTCCGGCGCCTGTTCGAAGCTCAAGGCCTGACGCCGAACATCGCCATGAGCACGAATTATCTGGAAACCATCAAGATGATGGTCTCGATCGGCCTGGCCTGGAGCGTGTTGCCGCGCACCATGCTTGATGAACAAGTTGCACGAATACCTTTGCCGGGCATACAACTCACTCGCCAGCTAGGCTATATCCTGCACACCGAACGGACGCTGTCGAATGCGGCACGGGCCTTTATGGCCCTGCTGGATGCACAAATCGATCTGCCAGGGACTCAAGGCTAAGTTGTGCTACTCCTATAGAGCCGAGAAAACCTGTGCCTAACGCCTAATTCAGCCCAAGGCTTGCCAATGCCGAAATCTGTTGACCGTATTCCGACGATGCCGCGTATACAGGCGCTTGACCCAAAACGGTCCGAGCAGAGCTGGGAAAGCGCCCCACAATTGCTGGCCGCCCTCAACGGTGCACATTTGGGCGCCTGGTATTGGGACATCGAGCGTGGGCAGATCAGTTGGTCGCGGGGTACCCAGGCGCTGTTCGGCTTCGATCCCCGGCAACCGCTGCCGGCGGATCTGGAATACCTCGACTTGCTGCCGCCAGAGGATCGGGCGAAAACCATTCGCGCCTTCGACGCGGTGATCGCCGGCGCCCCGCTGGAACAGGCGATGCATCACCGCATCCGCTGGCCCGACGGCAGCCTGCACTGGCTGGAGATCAATGGCAGCCTGCTGCCGGACAAACACGGCCGGCCACGGATGATTGGCGTCATCCGCGAAATCACCCACCAGCGTCAGCGCGAACAGGCGTTGAGCAGCTCGGAAAAACGCTTCGCCACGCTGTTCCACCTGTGTCCGAACATGGTCCTGCTGACTCGCCAGGAAGACGGCCTGATCAGCGAAGCCAACCAGTATTTCGAAAGCCTGTTTGGCTGGCCAGTACAGGACGCCATCGGTCGCACCACCCTGGAACTGGGCCTCTGGGTGCATCCGGAGCAACGGGCGCAACTCGTCAAAGCCACCAAGGCCAAGGGCGAACTGATCAACATGGAGGTGCAATTTCGTGCCAGCAACGGCCAGATCCACGACGGCATCCTCAGCGCGCAAAAGGTCGAGCTCGAAGGTCAGCCTTATCTACTGAGTACGTTCCTTGACACCACTGAACGCAAAGCCGCCGAACATGCCCTGAAAGACAGCCAGGAGCGCCTCGACCTGGCGCTGGATTCAGCGCAACTCGGCACCTGGGACTGGCACATTCCCAGCGGCATGCTGTACGGCTCGGCTCGCGCCGCCCAACTGCACGGGCTGGAAGCCATACCTTTCCATGAATCCTTCGACGATTTTTTTGAAGGCGTGCCCGGCGAAGAGCGCGACACCATGCGCGATGCCTATCGCAGCCTGCGAGAAGGCCCTGCCGGCAATTATCAACTGACCTACCGCGTACAACTGCCGGACGGCAGCTCGCGCTACCTGGAAAGCCGCGCCCGACTCTATCGCGATGAAAACGGTGCCCCGCTGCGCATGGCCGGCACCTTGCTCGACATCACCGATCAGGTGGAGCGGGAGCAGCTGCTGGTGGCGTCCGAAGAGAAGTTCGCCACCCTGTTCCAGGTCAGCCCGGACCCCATTTGCGTGACCCGTCAGGACACCGGCCAATTTATCGAAATCAACTCCAGCTTCAGCCAAACCTTCGGCTGGAGCGCCACCGATGTGATTGGCCGCGGCGCCGACGAAATCGGCCTATGGGACGCTTCGGCGCAAAGCCTGCGACGGATCGAGCAGGTCATCCGCGAACAGGGTCTGAACAACGTGGCGATCCTCGTTCAGCACAAAGACGGGCAAGCCCTGACCTGCGTGATTTCCAGCCGTCAGATCAGCGTCGGCGACCAGCCGTGCATCGTCACCACCCTGCGCGATATCACTCAGCAGCAACGCTCGGAAGCAGCGCTCAAGGCCAGCGAAGAGAAGTTCGCCAAGGCCTTCCACTCCAGCCCGGACGCCATCACCATCACCGAGCGCGACACCGGGCGTTATCTGGAGGTTAACGATGGCTTTTGCCGCCTGACTGGCTACCGCGCCGATGAAGTGGTGGGTCGCACGGTGTATCAGGTCGGCATCTGGGCCGAGGAAAAACAACGTTCGGCGCTGCTCGCCGAACTACAGATCAAGGGCCGGGTGCATCACCAGGAAATGCTCGGGCGCAATAAACGCGGCGAGTTGCTGACCGTCGAAGTCTCGGTAGAACCGATCACCCTCAACGAAACCGCCTGCCTGCTGCTGACCGCGCGTGACGTCAGCCTGCTGAAAAACGCCGAAGCGCAGATCCGTCACCTGGCCTACCATGACCCGCTGACCAACCTGCCCAACCGCGCCCTGCTGATGGATCGCCTGAGCCAGCAGATTGCCCTGCTCAAGCGCCACAACCTGCGCGGCGCCCTGATGTTTCTCGACCTTGATCACTTCAAGCACATCAATGATTCCCTCGGTCATCCGGTGGGCGATACCGTGCTGAAAATCATCACCGCGCGCCTCGAAGCCAGTGTGCGCATGGAAGACACCGTCGCGCGTTTGGGCGGTGACGAATTCGTGGTGCTGCTCAGCGGGCTCGAAGGCTCGCGCAACGAGGTCAGCGAGCAAGTCCTGCAACTGGCGGATACCTTGCGTGAACTGCTGTCGGAGCCGATGTTCCTCGACGGACAACGCCTGCAAGTAACCCCGAGCATCGGCATCGCACTGATTCCCGATCATGGTTCGACCCCGACCGACCTGCTCAAACGCGCCGACATCGCCCTCTACCGGGCCAAGGATTCGGGCCGCAACACCACGCAGATGTACCACAACACCATGCAGAAGGCGGCGAGCGAACGCTTGCGCATGGAAACCGACCTGCGCCTGGCCCTTTCCCGGGGTGAATTCCGCGTGCACTACCAGCCTCAAGTCGACGCCCGGAACGACCGCATTGTCGGCGCCGAGGCGCTGGTGCGCTGGAACCACCCGGAACTTGGCGCGCAATCGCCCACCGAGTTCATCAAGGTGCTGGAGGACAGCGGGCTGATTCTGGAAGTCGGCACCTGGATCGTCGACGAGGCCTGCAGCGCCTTCAAACAACTGATCGCCAATGGCCTGGTCGATCCGCTGGACTTCAGCCTGTGCGTGAACATCAGCCCGCGGCAATTTCGCCAGAACGACTTCGTCGAACGCATCGAACACAGCCTCGCCAGCCACGGTCTGCCCTGCTCGCTGCTGAAACTGGAAATCACCGAAGGCATCGTGATCCAGAACCTGGAAGACACCATCAACAAAATGCGGAACCTGAAAAAACTCGGCGTGAGTTTCGCCATGGACGATTTCGGCACCGGTTACTCCTCGCTGACCTACCTCAAGCGCCTGCCGGTCGACACCCTGAAAATCGACCAATCGTTTATCCGCGACGCCACCACCGACCCCAACGACGCCGAGATCATCCGCGCCATCGTTGCCATGGCCCGCAGCCTGGAATTGAAAGTGATTGCCGAAGGGGTAGAGACGCCGGAGCAGCTCGAATTCTTGCAGGGGCTGGGCTGCCATTTTTATCAGGGGTATTTGCACAGCCCGCCGCTGCCGGTGGAGGATTTCCAGAAGTTGCTCAAGTGACACGGACCTTGTAGCAGCTGCCGAGCAGCGCGAGGCTGCGTTCGGCTGCGAAGCAGTCGTAAAGTCAAAGTTCGCGGTTATCCAGGAAAACTATGCAGGCAGAATTCACGACTGCTGCGCAGCCGAACGCAGCCTCGCGCTGCTCGGCAGCTGCTACAGAGCATGCGCAATGTTTGAAATCATCTGGATGACGGGCACAAAAAAGGGCGCCAGTGGCGCCCTTTTCATTGCTCTGCCTTAATGCTGCAGCACTGGCTTTTGTGTCCCGTTGATCGGGATGCGTTTGGCTTTCGCCTCTTCCGGTATCACCCGCAACAGGTCGATGCTCAACAAACCGTTGCTCAGGCCGGCGGCCTTGATTTCGATATGGTCCGCCAGACGGAAGGACAGTTTGAAGGCACGCTGTGCGATGCCTTGGTACAGATAAGTGACGTCTTCGCTCGCGTCACGTTTGCCGCCACTGATGGTCAGCACACCTTTTTCCACTTGCAGCTCCAGGTCTTCTTCCTGGAAGCCGGCGGCCGCAACGACGATGCGGTATTGGTCGTCGCCGTGTTTTTCCACGTTGTAAGGTGGGTAGGTGCTGCCTGGCTCGTTGCGCAGGGCGGTTTCGAACAGGTCATTGAAACGGTCGAAGCCTACCGAGGAACGGAACAGTGGTGCCATGGAAAATGCAGTACTCATGATTCAAATCTCCTGAAACATATCAGCAAGTTTTTTTGTCTCCGCGACCCGAATTCGGCATCGCGTAATCCTTAAATAAGGACCGCTGATTGCTTTTCAAGAGATTATTTACAGATTTTCTCAGGCTGCTTCGGACACCTGAAGACCCAGTAAACGCGAGACCTGATCCAGTTCGGTCTCACGACGCAGCACGGTGAACAGCTCGACCGCTTCGGGATAATTACGGGTCAGCATCGCCAGCCACTGCTTCAAGCGACCCGGCGATTGGCGCGCCGTCATCTGCGCCTTGGCTTGCAGCCAGAAGTCCTGAATCAATGGCAACAGCTCGGCCCAGGTCATCTCGACGACGTCCTCACCGGCCCGCGCCATTGCGATTTGCCGTGCCAGGTCCGGGCGCGACACCAGGCCACGACCGAGCATGATGTCCTCGACGCCGCTGATTTCGCGGCAACGACGCCAGTCTTCGACGCTCCAGATGTCGCCGTTGGCGAACACCGGAACCTTGACGACATCCTGCACCCGGGGGATCCATTCCCAATGGGCTGGCGGTTTGTAGCCGTCAGTTTTGGTCCGTGCATGAACCACGATGTGCGCCGCGCCCCCTTCGGCCAGGGCCGTGGCACACACCAGCGCACCGTCCGGGCTATCGAAACCCAGGCGCATCTTGGCAGTCACCGGAATGTGCGCCGGAACGGCACGACGCACGTGTTCGACGATCTGGTTCAGCAGCTCAGGCTCTTTGAGCAGCACTGCGCCGCCACGGGACTTGTTCACAGTCTTGGCCGGGCAGCCGAAGTTCAAGTCGATCACCTCAGACCCCAGCTCGCAAGCCAGCGCAGCGTTTTCCGCCAGGCATACCGGATCGGAACCGAGCAGCTGCACCCGCAGCGGCACGCCGGATGCGGTGCGGGCGCCGGTCAGCAGTTCCGGGCCGAATTTGTGGTAATAGGCAGGCGTAAGCAGTTGATCGTTGATCCGAATGAACTCGGTCACGCACCAATCGATACCGCCCACACGGGTCAGCACGTCCCGCAGGATGTTGTCGACCAACCCCTCCATGGGCGCCAAAGCAATTTGCATGAAAAACACACTCAACGAAAAACGTGCGGCAGTTTACTGGGTTCAGAGAAAATCTGCAGAACATCGCAGATCAACTGTGGGAGCGAGCTTGCTCGCGAAGGCGGCGCGTCAAACAACTTATGTTTCGACTGATACACCGCTTTCGCGAGCAAGCCCGCTCCCACATTAGATTTTGGTCGTATCCAACATCTGCAACGCCGGGCCGTAGCCTTCGATGAACTCTGCCGGCATGCGCTTGGGCTTGCCGGTCGACAGCTCGATGCAGACGAAGGAGGTCTGCGCCCGCAGCAACGTGGTGTTGTCGCTGGGGCGTTTCAACTGAAAGTGTCGGGTCATTTTCAGGCGCTGGTCCCAATCGACGATCCAGGTCGCCAATTGCAACTCATCGCCTTCATAGGCGGCCGCCAGGTAATCGATCTCGTGCCGCACCACCGCCATCGCCCGATCCAGTCGACGATACTCGACCAGGTCCAGGCCAAGCCGCTGGGAGTGGCGCCAGGCACAGCGTTCGAGCCAGGTCACGTACACCGCGTTGTTCGCGTGACCCAACCCATCGATGTCCTCTGCGCCGACTTCCAGATCAATGATAAATGGCGTTGCCCGATCCCAGCCCATGCCCCACTCCCGGTCAGAAAATTTTTACCGGGGCAGTGTAACGGATGCTCAGGCCGATTGGCGCGATTGCAGACTGCGACCGGCGAGCAACGAGAGAACGCCTTCGATCACTCGAGGGTCAGCCAGTACCCGCTGATGCCCCCCCTCTTCCAGGCGCAACAGACGGCTGTCAAACCAGGCCTCGTTGATCAGCTGCGATTCCTTGACCGGAACGTAGCAGTCGTCTTCGGCATGAACGATCAGGCCGGGCATGTCGAGCTGATAGTGCGCGACATCCAGTGCCGCAGCGCGCATGCCGACGTCTCTTTCGACCTGACGAATGAACGCCGAGCGGGCTTTCGGTGGCAGCCGAACATAGCGGGCGAAACCGCGCAATACGCCGAGAATCCGCGCCGGGGCAGCGATAGTGACCAGGGTTTCGGTACGCAAGCCCAACTGAACGGCGAGCATGGCACTGGCGCCGCCCATGGAGTGGCCAATGACGGCTTGCAGCGGTGGCAACTCGGCAGCGGCCTCAAGCATGGCCCGGGCAAACAGCACCACATTGGCCTCGCGACCCGGCGAGCGACCGTGGGCCGGACCGTCCAGCGCAACCACGGTGTAACCGGCATCGACCAGCGCGGTGATAAGACTGGCAAACTGAGTCGGCCGGCCTTCCCAACCGTGCATCAGCAACACGGCGGGACCTTGCCCCCAACGCAGCGCCGAGAGACCGAAGCGCAGGGTGATTCGCTCGGACTTGGCCAGCAGCGGCAATTCCCAATCACGCGACGGCAGTTCCCGCGGCGTCATGAATGCCAGTCGCATTTTGCTCGCGACCAGTTTCGGTGCGAACCAGCCCAAGGTGCCATTAACGCCACGAACCCACTTCAACGTGCTCATCGCTCTCACTCCTCAGGCCAATGCCTTTAGGTCACAGCACCGCAGACTTGGCGGCGCGCAGCAATCGATCGGACAATTCTCCTGGCCCCAACGCGCGAGCCAAAGCCAAACCACCGACCATCAAGGCCATGTCGGCCAAGGCTTTGTCGGTGTCTTCCGGGCTGGCCGCCAACTGCGCGACCATCATTTCCACATGCTCATTCAACGCCACGCGAAACGCGTCCGGCAGGCGCCCCAGCTCACCGACAGAAGCCGGAATCGGGCACGCTGACTCAGAGGAATCACGGTGTTTGCGCGACAGATAAAACGCAGCAACCAGCGCGCGACGTTCTTCGCCGGTCAATTCGGCGTCCATGTCGGCGATCAAGCCACGCCGGTGACCGAGCAATTGCTTGAACGCTTCCAGCATCATCGCGTCCTTGCTTTCGAAGTGCGCATAGAAGCCGCCGACGGTCAGGCCGGCCGCGCCCATCACTTCGCCCACGCTCGGTTCGGCCGGGCCGCGCTGAATCAGCGCTGCGCTGGCAGCCTTGAGGATGCGTTCGCGGGTTTGAGCTTTTTTATCGTTCATCGTTGCCTCCGAATATTACGACTAGAATATTATTCTCATAATAATTTTACGCAAGTCGTGGATGTGACCGCTGGTCTGAAGAACAGTTTGAAAGAATTAGGGGATTTGGCCAAACGCCAGACAAACAAAAGGGCCATTCAATAATTGAATGACCCTTATAAAATCCCGCAGAGCGGGTAATCGTGGCGTCCCCTAGGGGACTCGAACCCCTGTTACCGCCGTGAAAGGGCGGTGTCCTAGGCCACTAGACGAAGGGGACGCAAAACCTTCTATACAACTGATCAGTGCTGAGAGCTGATCGATTCAAGGCCGGTGTGGCCAGACCTTGAACTGTAAAATTGGTGGAGCTAAGCGGGATCGAACCGCTGACCTCCTGCATGCCATGCAGGCGCTCTCCCAGCTGAGCTATAGCCCCGGATTTTTCGCCTCGCGGCGGAGCGACATCTTGCAACATCGCTTCTGTAAAACTGGCGTCCCCTAGGGGACTCGAACCCCTGTTACCGCCGTGAAAGGGCGGTGTCCTAGGCCACTAGACGAAGGGGACGCAAACCCTTCTATACACCTGATCACCGCTGAGTGGTGATCGCTTCAAGACCGGTGTGGCCAGACCTTGAAGTGTAAATTGGTGGAGCTAGACGGGATCGAACCGTCGACCTCTTGCATGCCATGCAAGCGCTCTCCCAGCTGAGCTATAGCCCCTCATCGCTGAGGACGGGGCGAATCTTAATGGCGCATCGGAAAGCTGTCAAACTTATTTTTAAAATATTTCAAAGTTTTTTGCCGACATAACAATCACTTACCGCCCTTCCCCGTAAATCCGGGGCGTATCCGTCCCTGTAGCAGCTGCCGCAGGCTGCGTTCGAGTGCGCAGCGCTCGCAATCTGGGCGCCCTGCCCTTTCGGAAAGATTGCGCGGCGGCCATTGGGGCCGCTGCGCAGCCCAACGCAGCCTTTTGCAGCTGCTACACGGGAACGGAGTGGATCAGGCGATGTTGCCCAAGAGTTTTTCCCACTCCTTGTTTTCCTTCTTCGACACGCCACCGAGCAGGTCGATCGCCTGGCGCAGACGGAAACGGGTCAGGTCCGGGCCAAGGATCTCCATCGCATCGAGCACCGATACCGAACTGGCCTGGCCAGTGATCGCGGCAAACATCAGTGGCATGGCATCACGCAATTTCAGTTCCAGGGATTCGACCACCGCCTGAATCGTTGCGGTGATGCTGTCCTTCTCCCACTGCCGCAGGCTTTCCAGCTTCCACAAAATCAACTGCATCAACTGACGCACCTGATCGCCCGACAGCTTTTTGGATTCAAACAGCTTGGCGTCCGGGTTCACGCCACCGGCGAAGAAGAAGCCGGCCAGTGGTGCGACCTGGCTGAAGGTTTCAACCCGACCCTGCACGTGCGGCGCGATCTTCATCATGTATTCCGGGTTCAGCGCCCATGTTTGCAGGCGCGAAGCGAACTCTTCCACCGGCAGGTCACGCAGCCATTGGCCGTTGAGCCACGACAGTTTCTCGATGTCGAAAATCGGCCCGCCGAGGGAGACGCGGCTCAGGTCGAAGTTGTCGACCATTTCCTGCAGCGAGAACTTCTCGCGCTCGTCCGGCATCGACCAGCCCATGCGACCGAGGTAGTTGAGCATCGCTTCCGGCATGAAGCCCATGCGCTCGTAGAACGTCACCGAGGTCGGGTTCTTGCGTTTGGACAGCTTGCTCTTGTCCGGGTTACGCAGCAGCGGCATGTAGCACAACTCGGGTTGTTCCCAGCCGAAGTACTCGTACAGCAGAATCAGTTTCGGCGCCGACGGCAGCCACTCTTCGCCACGCAGAACGTGGGTGATGCCCATCAGGTGGTCATCGACGACGTTGGCCAGGAAGTACGTCGGCAGACCGTCGGTCTTCATCAGCACTTGCATGTCCATACGATCCCACGGGATCTCGACGTCGCCACGCAGCATGTCCGGCACCACGCAAACGCCTTCGCTCGGCACCTTCATGCGGATCACATGCGGCTCGCCGGCAGCCAGGCGACGATCGACTTCTTCCTTGGACAGCAACAGCGCACGACCGTCGTAACGCGGGGTTTCGCCGCGGGCCATTTGCTCGGCGCGCATCTGGTCGAGTTCTTCGGCCGTACAGAAGCACGGGAAAGCGTGGCCCATTTCTACCAACTGCTGGCAGTACTTCTGATAGATGTCGCCACGCTCGCTCTGACGGTAAGGACCGTGCGGGCCGCCAACATCCGGGCCTTCGCTCCAGTCGATACCCAACCAGCGCAGGGCGTCGAAAATCTGTTGCTCGGACTCGCGGGTCGAACGCAATTGGTCGGTGTCTTCGATCCGCAGGATGAACTCACCGCCGTGCTGCTTGGCAAAGCAGTAGTTGAACAAAGCGATGTAAGCGGTACCTACGTGGGGGTCCCCGGTAGGCGATGGCGCGATGCGAGTGCGGACGGTGGTCATGGCAAGTCTCGAAATGAAGATAAAACAAAGGGCGAATGGTAACAGGCGTTGCCCGCCCGGCTCCAGTGAGCAGGGCATTTAAGCCAAGGTTGCGTCTACAACGGGCTCTAGCTTCAGTGAATGGCCGATTATCAGCCGATGGCATTTACCCATCATTCGCTGTATGCCAGATTCGACCGCTGATAACTTCCTTACAATTTCTCGACTACAGTCTGCCCATGCCTGCCCAACTCAAGCGTCGCCTGTTTATTTTTCTGTTGATCGTCCTGCTGGTTGCCGGGGGCTTTTTTGCCCAGTGGTTCTTCAAAGGACGGTTTTATGAAAGCACCGACAACGCTTATGTACAGGGCGAGATCACCCGCGTGTCGAGCCAACTGGGCGCACGTATCGATCAAGTACTGGCGCAGGACAACCAGCACGTCGAGAAAGGTCAGTTGCTGATCAAGCTCGAAGGCGATGACTTCCACCTCGCCGTCGACCGCGCCAATGCCACCCTCGCCACCCGCGAAGCCGAACGCCTGCAAGCCCGAAGCAAACTGACTCAGCAAGCCAGTCTGATCGCCGCCAGCGAGGCGCAAGTCGCCTCCAGCCAGGCCAGCCTCGGTCGTTCGCAGATCGATTTGTCTCGTGCGCAAACCCTGCGCAAACCCGGCTATGTCTCGGAAGAACGGGTGACCACCCTCTCCGCCGACAACCACATCGCCCGTTCGCAAGTGACCAAGGCCCAGGCGGACGCACAAAGTCAGCGCCAACAAATCAACTCCCTGACCGCCGAGATCAAACGCCTCGACGCCATGATTGCCAACGCCAAAACCGATCTGGCCCAGGCCGAACTGAACCTGACCCGCAGCGAAATCCATGCGCCCATCAGTGGCCTGATCGGACAGCGCGCCGCCCGCGAAGGCCAATATGTGCAGGCGGGCGCTTACTTGATGTCGATCGTCCCGGATCAGGACATCTGGATTCAGGCCAACTTCAAGGAAACCCAAATCGGCCACATGCAGCCCGGCCAAACAGCCGAGCTGACGTTCGATGCCTACAGCAACACGCCCATCGAAGCACGAGTCGACAGCCTGTTCGCCGCCTCGGGCGCGCAGTTCAGCCTGTTGCCGCCGGACAATGCCACCGGCAACTTCACCAAAGTCGTACAACGGATTCCGGTAAAGCTGACCTTCGCCGCGAACAATCCGCTACAAGGCAAGATTCGTCCGGGCATGTCGGTCACCGCTAAAGTGAACATCAAAGACGCCCCTGACGATGGCCGGTGATCAACTGATCCGTCCGGTCGGTGAACCGACCCGGCGGGACTGGATCGCGGTAATGAGTGTGATGCTCGGTGCCTTCATGGCGGTGCTCGACATCCAGATCACCAACTCATCGCTCAAGGACATTCAGGGCGCGCTGTCGGCGACCCTGGAAGAAGGCTCGTGGATTTCCACCTCGTACCTGGTAGCGGAAATCATCATGATCCCGCTGACGGCGTGGCTGGTGCAGTTGCTCTCGGCGCGACGGCTGGCGGTGTGGGTGTCCCTCGGGTTTCTTGCCGCTTCCTTGCTCTGCTCCATGGCCTGGAGCCTGGAAAGCATGATCGTCTTCCGCGCCTTGCAGGGTTTCACCGGCGGCGCACTGATCCCGCTGGCGTTCACTCTCACGTTGATCAAACTCCCCGAACACCACCGCGCCAAAGGCATGGCCATGTTCGCCATGACCGCGACGTTCGCCCCCTCTATCGGCCCGACGCTGGGCGGCTGGCTGACCGAGAACTGGGGCTGGGAATACATCTTCTACATCAACATTCCGCCGGGCCTGATCATGATTGCCGGTCTGATGTACGGCTTGGAGAAGAAAGAAGCCCACTGGGAACTGCTGAAAAGCACCGACTACCTGGGGATTCTCACGCTGGGTGTCGGCCTCGGTTGTTTGCAAGTGTTTCTGGAGGAAGGCCATCGCAAGGACTGGCTGGAATCGAGCCTGATCGTAACCCTGGGCAGCATCGCGCTGGTCAGCCTGATCACCTTTGTGATCGTGCAGACTTCCAAGCCTAATCCGCTGATCAACCTCGGCATTCTGCGCAATCGCAACTTCGGTTTATCAAGTATTTCCAGTGTCGGGATGGGTGTCGGATTGTACGGCTCGATCTACCTGTTGCCGCTGTACCTGGCGCAGATCCAGAACTACAACGCTCTGCAGATCGGCGAAGTGATCATGTGGATGGGCGTGCCGCAGCTGTTTCTGATTCCGCTGGTGCCGAAGCTGATGAAATACGTCTCGCCGAAATGGCTGTGCACGTTGGGTTTCGGGCTATTTGGACTGGCGAGTTTTTCATCGGGGGTGTTGAACCCGGACTTCGCCGGGCCGCAGTTCAATCAAATCCAGATCATCCGCGCGCTGGGCCAGCCGCTGATCATGGTGACCATTTCGTTGATCGCCACGGCGTACATCCTGCCGCAGGACGCGGGGTCAGCGTCGAGTCTGTTCAACATCCTGCGCAATCTGGGCGGAGCGATTGGCATCGCCCTCCTCGCCACGTTGCTGGATGCGCGAACCAAGACTTACTTTGATTATTTACGTGAAGCAATTGTGCCGACCAACCCGCAGGTGGCCGAGCGCATGGCGTCGCTGACGGATCGGTTTGGCAGTGAGACGGCAGCGCTGGGCAAGCTCAGTGAAATTGCGCATCAGCAGGCGTCGATCATGGCTTACAACGATGCGTTTCACTTTGTCGGGATTGCGCTGGGGATCAGCATGCTGGCGGTGTTGTTGACCAAGGCGTTGCCGGCGGGGCTCAAGGCTGGGGAAGCACATTGAGACCGAGGCGCCCCCATCGCGAGCAAGCTCGCTCCCACAAGGATTGAGGGTGTTCACATAATTTGTGTCCACCCACAATCCTTGTGGGAGCGAGCTTGCTCGCGATGAGGCCAGTACGGGCGCAGCAAATCAGACGGTGATCAACCGCTCACGCAACTTGCCAATCTCATCGCGCATCTGCGCCGCCGCTTCGAACTCCAAATCACGCGCCAGCTGATACATTTTCTCTTCCAGCGCCTTGATACGCTTGGCGATCTCGCCCGGTGAGCGCAGTTCGGCTTCGTACTTGGCGTTTTCCTCGGCGGCCTTGGCCATGCCTTTGCGCTTCTTGCTGCGCGACCCCGGCACGGTGGCGCCTTCCATGATGTCGGCAACGTCCTTGAACACGCCTTTGGGTGTGATGCCATTGGCCAGGTTGAAGGCAATCTGCTTGTCGCGACGACGCTCGGTTTCGCCGATCGCGCGCTCCATGGAACCGGTGATGCGATCCGCATAGAGAATCGCCCGACCATTGAGGTTGCGCGCCGCCCGGCCGATGGTCTGGATCAGCGAGCGCTCGGAACGCAGGAAGCCCTCCTTGTCCGCATCGAGGATCGCCACCAGCGAGACTTCCGGCATGTCCAGACCTTCACGCAGCAGGTTGATCCCCACCAGCACATCGAAAGTACCCAGACGCAGGTCGCGGATGATTTCGACCCGCTCCACCGTGTCGATGTCCGAGTGCAGATAACGCACCCGCACGCCGTGGTCGGCCAGGTAATCGGTCAAGTCTTCAGACATGCGTTTGGTCAGCGTGGTGACCAGCACCCGCTCTTCCAGCGCGACGCGCTTGCCTATTTCCGAGAGCAGATCGTCGACCTGAGTCAGCGCCGGGCGGATTTCGATTTGCGGGTCCACCAGGCCAGTAGGACGGACCAGTTGCTCAACCACGCGACCGGCGTGCTCCGCCTCGTAATTGCCCGGCGTGGCCGAGACAAAGATCGTCTGCGGGCTGATGTTTTCGAACTCGTCGAAGCGCATCGGCCGGTTATCCAGCGCGGATGGCAGGCGAAAACCGTATTCCACCAGCGTCTCTTTACGGGAACGGTCGCCCTTATACATCGCGCCGACCTGCGGCACGCTGACGTGGGATTCGTCGATCACCAGCAAGGCATCGGCCGGCAGGTAATCGAACAAGGTCGGCGGCGCTTCGCCGGACGCACGGCCCGACAGGTAGCGCGAGTAGTTTTCGATGCCGTTGCAGTAACCCAGTTCGAGGATCATCTCCAGGTCAAACCGGGTGCGCTGCTCGAGGCGTTGCGCTTCCACCAGTTTGTTGTTGGTGCGCAGGTAGTCCAGGCGCTCCTGAAGCTCAACCTTGATTCCTTCGATGGCGCCGAGCAGGGTTTCCCGTGGCGTCACGTAGTGGCTTTTCGGATAGAAGGTGAACCGCGGCAGCTGCCGGGTCACTTCGCCGGTCAGCGGATCGAAAGCGGAAATCTTCTCGACTTCGTCGTCAAAGAGCTCGATGCGGATCGCCTCAAAATCGGATTCCGCCGGGTGGATATCGATCACATCGCCGCGGACCCGGAAGGTCGCCCGGGCAAACTCCATGTCGTTGCGGGTGTATTGCAAGTCCGCCAGACGACGCAGCAACGCACGCTGATCGAGCTTGTCGCCGCGATCCACGTGCAGAACCATCTTCAAATAGGTTTCCGGACTGCCCAGACCGTAGATGCACGACACCGTGGTGACGATGATCGCGTCCTTGCGCTCCAGCAGTGCCTTGGTCGCGGACAGCCGCATTTGCTCGATGTGGTCGTTGATCGAGGCGTCTTTCTCGATGAAGGTGTCCGATGACGGTACGTAGGCTTCGGGCTGGTAATAGTCGTAGTAGGAAACGAAGTATTCGACCGCGTTGTTTGGAAAGAACGCTTTGAACTCACCGTACAACTGCGCGGCCAGGGTCTTGTTGGGTGCCAGCACCAGGGTTGGACGTTGAACCTGGGCGATCACATTGGCGATGCTGAAGGTCTTGCCCGAGCCGGTCACACCGAGCAACGTCTGGTGCGCCAGCCCGGCTTCGATGCCCTCGACCATCAGGCGGATGGCTTCCGGCTGATCGCCGGCGGGCTCGAAGCGGGTGACTAGCTGGAATTCAGACATGAAAAACCTCTGGGTTCGCGCCTGTCCGGGCGAACCGGGCAGCAACGGGAAAGACCGCAAACGACCGATGTCGCCCGAGGAAAAAACTGGATTGTGCTCAATGTGGAGCCGATTGCCCGCGCTTTCAAGGCAAACGTCCTACATCGGGTAAAAGCTTTGACGATACCAATCGACTAACGGTCGAGAAATAATCGGAAAAACTTACCGTAAAAGCCAAATCGTCTGTCGCCATCGATCGCAGATGGCCTCTATACTAGCTCCCCGTTTGTGCACCGCTCTAGTGCATTCGGCTGGAGCGCGACACGTCCCTCCACATTCCATTCAGAGCCGCCGCAAAAATGAGCCTGTTCTCCGCTGTCGAAATGGCACCACGCGATCCAATCCTGGGCCTCAACGAAGCATTCAACGCCGATACCCGTACCAACAAGGTCAACCTGGGGGTCGGTGTTTACTGCAACGAGGAGGGGCGAATTCCACTCCTGCGCGCCGTTGTCGAAGCCGAGACGATTCGCGTCGCTCAACACGCTTCCCGTGGCTACTTGCCAATCGACGGCATTGCCGCCTATGACCAGGCCGTACAGAAACTGCTGTTTGGCAATGACTCGCCACTGATCGCTGCTGGCCGCGTCATCACCACCCAAGCCGTTGGCGGTACTGGCGCACTGAAAATCGGTGCCGACTTCCTCAAGCAACTGCTGCCGAACGCCGTCGTGGCGATCAGCGACCCAAGCTGGGAAAACCACCGCGCGCTGTTCGAAACGGCTGGTTTCCCGGTGCAGAACTATCGCTACTACGACGCTGCGACCCACGATGTGAACCGTGTTGGTTTGCTGGAAGACTTGAACGCCCTGCCGTCCGGCTCCATCGTTGTCCTGCACGCGTGCTGCCATAACCCGACCGGTGTGGACCTGAGCCCGGCGGACTGGAAAAACGTTCTTGACGTGGTGAGAGCCAAAGGTCACGTCCCGTTCCTCGACATGGCCTATCAGGGCTTTGGCGATGGCATCGACGAAGACGCCGCTGCCGTGCGTCTGTTCGCTGAATCGGGCCTGACCTTCTTTGTCTCCAGCTCGTTCTCCAAATCCTTCTCGCTGTACGGCGAGCGCGTGGGCGCCCTGTCGATCGTCAGCGAATCGAAAGAAGAAAGCGCGCGCGTGCTGTCGCAAGTCAAACGCGTGATCCGCACCAACTACTCCAACCCGCCGACCCACGGTGCAAGCATCGTCGCCGCTGTCCTGAACAGCCCGGAACTGCGCGCTCAGTGGGAAGAAGAACTGGCTGAAATGCGTCTGCGGATTCGCGGCATGCGCATCCAGATGGTTGAGCAGCTGGCGAAGCAAGCGCCACAGCGTGATTTCAGCTTTGTCGGTCGTCAACGCGGCATGTTCTCCTACTCCGGCCTGACGGTTGAGCAAGTGACCCGCCTGCGCAGCGAGTTCGGTATCTATGCCCTGGACACCGGCCGCATCTGCGTGGCCGCGTTGAACCAGAGCAACATCGATGTTGTGACCAAGGCCATCGTTGCGGTGATCTGAGTCGTCGAGTGGTAAAAAAAAACGGGAAGCCAATGGGCTTCCCGTTTTATTTGCCCCAGATAATTCCCAGCGCAGCGAACGACCGCTCTAGACTGCACGCAGATCAAAATGTGGGAGCGAGCCTGCTCGCGAAAGCGTCGTGTCAGCCAACATCAATGTTGAATGTAATAACCTCTTCGCGAGCAGGTCGGATCGCCGCACCGTCGCTCCCACAGGTTTTGTGTACACCCGAGAATTCTGACGAGAGCCCACATGAAAAACGATGACCTACGCGCAGACCGCGATGAGCTGGACCACTTCGTGCCTCGCACCCCGGCCAAACGCAACAACAACCTGGTGATGCAAGTCGCTGCCGGCGTATTTCTCGGCGGCCTGGCCTTGTGGCTGGTGCAACTGGCCGCAACGATGCTGTACGCCAAACTGATGCTCGCCACCGTCACCTTCGGCGGTTAGGCCAGTTCGGTTGCACGCTGGCTGGCGGCGTCGTCATAAGCGACATAGAGCGACTCGGCAATCTGACTCTTGATCGCCTTGGCACTTTCCAGGCCCAGAACAAAACCTTCGGCCTTGCCACCGGCACGGTTCAGATCCTCGACTGTGCTGGCCTGCGTGATTGCGTCGAACAGTTTTTCGGCGTGGGGACCCACACCTTTGGGCAAGCTGATCTGAGCGATGCTCATGCGAACACCCCATTGGTGTGAGGTGTAAGGATTGAATGATTCATGGCGCGTACCTGTTTCGGCGAATGGCCGGTAGCGCGTGTGACCACTTCCGGGCGGCCATGGTAGACCTCTGAGGCGATTCTGGTAACCGCCCACGGTCGATAAACCACCGTCCGTCCCAATGAACCCGTCAAATTGCTAACAGGCGCTTGACTTCTCTTTTTGAATCAGTAACATACACGCCATTCCGCGATAGCTCAGTTGGTAGAGCAAGTGACTGTTAATCACTGGGTCCCTGGTTCGAGTCCAGGTCGTGGAGCCAGACAGCAATATCGAAAAGCCCCTGAATCGAAAGGTTCAGGGGCTTTTTTGTGGCTTTTCATAAAGTCAAAAGATCGCAGCCTGCGGCAGCTCCTACAGAATTTGTGTTCGCCCGATGATTTACGGGGGACGCGATTCCCAATGTAGGAGCTGCCGCAGGCTGCGATCTTTTGATCCTCCAGCTATAAACCGTCAGACATGCTCACTGCTTTTCGCATGTGCCGCACGCGGTTCTCCATGTCCATGGTCCGCCTCCACCACCGGAACTTCTTTCCCGTCGCAGTCACGCAGTTTGCCTTCGCTGAAATAATCCCCTTCGCGCAACGCTGCCAGATCCTGATAACGCAGAACGCGTTCAGTGCCAGCCGCGAACACCGACTGCTGATCGGAGTTACCGGCAGTGAGGTGGTTGAAGGTCAGGTTCAGCACGATCGCCATGATCGCCGAGGAGCTGATGCCCGAGTGGAAGATCGTGGCGAACCAGCTTGGGAAGTGGTCGTAGAAGCTCGGCGCAGCGATAGGGATCATGCCGAAGCCGATGGAGGTGGCGACGATGATCAGGTTGACGTTATTGCGGTAATCGACCTTGGACAGCGTACGAATACCGCTGGCCGCCACGGTGCCGAACAGCACGATACCGGCGCCGCCGAGGACAGAAGTCGGTACAGCGGCGATGACGCGCCCCATAAACGGCAGCAAACCGAGGATCACCAGAAACAAACCGCCGGTTACCACCACGAAGCGGCTCTTGATCCCGGTCACCGCCACCAGCCCGACGTTCTGGGCGAAGGCACTTTGGGTAAAGGAACCGAAGATCGGCGCAATCATGCTCGACAGCATGTCGGCGCGCAGGCCGTTGCCCAGGCGTTTGGAGTCGACCTTGGTGCCGATGATTTCACCCACCGCCAGGATGTCGGCCGAGGTTTCCACCAGGGTCACCATCACCACGATGCACATCGACAGGATCGCGGCGAAGTGGAAGGTCGGCATGCCGAAATGGAAGGGTGTCGGGAAACCGAACATCGGGCCCTGGGTGACGGATGAGAAATCCGCCATGCCAAGGAACACCGCGATCACCGTGCCGATAACCATCGCCAGCAGGATAGACAAGCGGGAGATGGTCGCGCTGCCGATCTTGCTCAACAGCAGAACCAGCACCAGCGTCACCGCCGCCAGACCGATGTTCGCCATGCTGCCGAAGTCCGGGGCATGGCTGTTGCCGCCCATGGCCCAACGTGCAGCCACTGGCATCAGGGTCAGGCCGATAGTGGTGATCACAATGCCCGTGACCAGCGGCGGGAAAAACTTGGTGATTCGAGAGAACACCGGCGTGATCAGCAGGCCGATCAACGACGCGGCAATCACCGCCCCGAGAATCGATTGAAACCCGCCCTCCCCGCCACTGCTGACAATCGCCACCATCGTCGCGACACCAGAGAACGACACGCCCTGTACCAGCGGCAATTGGCAGCCGAAAAACGGTAAGCCCAGGGTTTGCAGCAATGTCGCCAGCCCCCCTGCAAACAATGAAGCAGCAATCAACAAACCGATGTCCGCTGGCGAGAGCCCGGCCGCCTGGCCGACGATCAAAGGCACCGCGACGATGCCGCCGTACATGGTCAGAACGTGTTGCAGGCCGTAAGCCATATTCGCGCCGATCCCGAGATTTTCGTCCTCAGGCCGTGGGTGTGAAACATGGGGCGTTTTCATGGTTGGGGGGTTCCCTGGTTTTTGTTATGCGCACACTGTATGCAAGACTCAGGACAAATGTCTATAGAGTTGTATACAACTAATCAGTCAGATAATGGACACATGGCCATTCCAAGCCCGCGAGATTCATCGTCGGCAAGCCACCTTGAAGCCAAAACCTCCCGGCAACATGACGCAAGGCAAGACGTGCACTACCTTGATAGAGGTACGCTCTCACTGAGACCACGATAGGAAATCGACATGAGCAAGGCTGACCAACTCGCCGCGAAACTGAAGCAAACCCAGCAGTCCAGCGTCGACGCGACACTCTGCGCCGATCAGCAGATAGACGGCTGGCCTGCGCAGGTTTACGAGCTCTACCACCTCATCGAAGCCTGGCTGGCGCCGCTCAGCGAAGCCGGGCTGAACATTCGGCGAGTGCCTACGCACGTCTTCGAGCGTCATCCCGACGGGGCGACCTACGACTACGCCATCGACCAGTTACTGATTGAAGGCAACCACCACAGCATCACCTTCGACCCCGTCGCTCGTTTCACCGAGGATGGTGCCGGGCGGGTCGAGATCCGCACCCAAGGAAAAGCACTCTCGATGCTGCGAACCGTGAGCGAACACGGCGAGACACAATGGTGGCTGCAGGCGATCGATCAATCCGGGCAACAACCGGATGCGATCGCCATGACCGAAGACACTCTGCTTTCGGTGGTGCAAGAGGGGCTGGAGCTGTGAGGCTCAGGGGCGAAATGCAACTCAGGGTTGTTGAATCAGCCCTTCAATAACCCGGCGCAACGCCGCCTCCCGCGGTACCCGAATGTCGAATTCGCTGCGCAACAAACCCATCAATTCATCCACATCAGTCACCTGCCGCCGTTCAGTCTCACTGCCGATCCGATGAATCGCAAAACTGCCGTTGTTCAGCGTGCGGCGCCACCCTTCGCCGGTGCGCGCCACCATCAACTGTCTGGCAAAAGACGATTCCGGATGGGTCGAGACATACCAGTTGCCGACGGCGTAATCGATGTCTTCCTGGCGCTGCAAATCGAAAATGTACATTGCCCGCCATTCGCCGCCGACGTTGGCGCGCAGGGTGTAGCCATCCTCGTGCTGCTCGATGCGATAGGGTTCGTGAGGTGTGAGCTGTTCAGCCAGGGTATCGAGCATCAGCGGTGCGGTGGGCACCATGCCGCCGAAGCCGACGTCGGTGATGTAGCGCACGCCGTCCAGGGTTACCAAGCTCAAGCGGTGTGTACGGGCAGTCCACGCGCCTTCGGGTTGGCCCATGACCACTCGGCCGGAGATACCGCAAGCATCGAAGCCCAGTGCCTGGAGCAAGGCCAGGAACAGGTTGTTGAGTTCGTAGCAGTAACCACCGCGGCCATCGTGCAGGACCTTTTGCTCGATGGACGGCAGGTCGATGAGCACCGGCTGGCCCGACAACGTGCTGAGGTTTTCGAACGGGAAGGCGCCGGTGTGGCGCAGTTGGAGTTGACGCAGGGTTTCCAGGGTCGGCGCCGGAGGCGCGTCGAAGCCCAGGCGCCGCAGGTACAACGCAAGATTGCTCAGCTGTGGCTCGCTCATTGCTCAGTCCTTATGCAGGGGGCCGCGGATTTCTCCACCGATGGGCGCCATGTATAAGGGATAAAGCGGCTCGACTGACAATTGATTTAGCCAATCGCCACACACTTCAATCTCAACGCCGCTTGCGCGAACTCAAACGAATCCACGTCGGCGCGTGATCACTTGCGTGGGGCTCGTTGCGAACCCAGGCATCAACTCCAGCCTCAACCAAATAAGGGCTCAGCGCCGGGTTAAGCAATAGATGATCGATGCGCAGCCCTGAGTTCTTTTGCCAGTGTTGGCGAAAATAATCCCAGAAGGTATAGAGCCGATCCTCCGGATACAGATGGCGCAAGGCATCGGTCCAGCCCTGGGCCAGCAGGCGCTGATAACACTCGCGGCTTTCAGGTTGCAGCAACGCATCCTTCAGCCAGGATCGCGGGTTGTAGATGTCCTGGTCGGTGGGCACCACGTTGTAGTCACCGGCTAGCACCACGGGATGCTCACTGGCCTGAAGCGACTGCGCGTAGTGGATCAGCCGTTCGAACCACGCCAGCTTGTAATCGAACTTCGGCCCCGGCTGCGGGTTGCCATTGGGCAGGTACAGGCAGCCCACCAGAATCCCATGCACGGCGGCCTCCAGATACCGGCTATGGGTGTCGCTGTCATCACCGGGCAGGCCTCGACGACTCTCCAGCGGCTGAGCATCCCGCGCCAGAATCGCCACGCCGTTCCACGAAGACTGACCTTGCCAGATCGCGCCGTAGCCAGCGGCCTCAAGCTCGGCGGCGGGGAAAGCACTGTCGACCGACTTGAGTTCCTGCAAACACGCAATGTCCGGTTGCTCGCGCGCAAGCCAGGCCAGCAAGTTCGGCAATCGGGCGCGCATGCCGTTGACGTTGAATGTCGCGATTTTCAGGTTCTTCATGTTCCAACGCTCGCAACGCAGGGTCGATATCCAGTTGTGACCGGGGGTGCGCCCCGGCAGTTGCCTCTATGAGCGAGAGAGGCGACTAAAGGCACGTCCCTACACTGGAAACTCGTCATGCGACGCCCTGAGCAATGGCAGTAACGCCTGCTTTTCCATAGGCCGACTCAAGTAAAAACCCTGCACCTCATTGCACTGGTCCGAGACCAGAAAGTCCAGTTGCTCCAGGGTCTCGACGCCCTCTGCCGTCACGGTCAGGCCCATGGCTTTGCCCAGGTTGATGATCGCCTGCACCACGGCGCGGTCATTGCCGCCGCCGCTCATGGACGAGATGAAACGCTTGTCGATCTTGATCCCGTCGAACGGGTACGTGCGCAAGTAACCCAAGGACGAATAGCCGGTCCCGAAATCGTCCATGTTCAACCGCACGCCCAGTTCCTTGAGCGCATTCATGGTCGCCAACGCGCCATCCACATCGATGAGCATCACGTTTTCGGTGATTTCCAGCTCCAGACGACTGGCCGGCAAACGGCTCTGGATCAATGCCTCCCTGACGTCCTCCACCACATCACTGCGGGCAAATTGAACAGGCGACAAATTGACCGACACCATCAACGCACCGGGCCAGGTCAGAGCCGTTTCACAGGCTTCGCGCAACACCCAGCGCCCCAAAGGCACAATCAGGTCAGTCTGCTCGGCCAAAGGGATAAACTCGTCGGGGCTCAGCAACCCCTGTTCCGGATGCTGCCAGCGCAGCAACGCTTCCACCGAGACCACCTGCTTGCCGCCCATGTTGTAGCGTGGCTGGTAATGCATCACGAACTCGTTGTTCTTGATCGCCCGGCGCAAGTCGTTTTCCAATTGTCGGCGGTGCTGGATCTGATCGTTCATGTGCGGCGCAAAGTAACACCAGGTCTTCTTGCCATCGGATTTAGCCTGATACAGCGCAATGTCGGCACACCGGATCAGCTCATTGGGAATGTGCCCCTGACGCCGACTCAAGGCGACACCGATGCTCGCGCCGATGTGCAGCGTGTGATGCTCGTAATGAATCGGCTGCTGCAGGCTCTCGAGCAAACGTTCGCAGAACCGGTCGATTTCGGCGTGGCTGTCCATGCCGTTGAGCACCAGCACAAACTCATCACCACCGAGCCGGGCGACCAGATCTATGTCCCGCGTGCACTCGCGCAATCGGGTGGCCACTTCCAGCAGTACGGCGTCGCCGGCCGGGTGACCGAGGGAATCGTTGATCGGCTTGAAGTTATCCAGATCGATCATCAACAGCGCCAGCGCCGCCGAATGCCCTTTCTGCGCCAGGGCCTCGTCGAGGAAACGCGCCAGTTTGTTGCGATTCGGCAGCCCCGTCAGGGCATCGTGCAACGACAGATGCTGGATCTGGGCATGGGCGGCGACTTCATCGGTGATGTCGCTGGCCGTTCCGCGATAGCCCAGCACCGCGCCCTTGCGATGGATCGGTCGTGCCGAAACCCGGCAAATACGTTGTTGCCCCGACTGATCGCGATAGGAGCAGCGCAAATGGCTGACGGGCTGTTCTTCATTGAGCTTATGCAGCCACAGCGACAAAGGGATCGTATCGCAATTGAGCAGTTGCCCGATGTCCTGCCCGATCCATTGCTGATCGGAATAACCGGTAACGGTGGCGAAACGTCCTGACAGGTAAGAGATGCAATGCTTGTCGTCGATTTCCCAGATCCAATCGGAAGCGGCCTCAGCCACGGCACGAAAACGCTCTTCACTGGCCTCCAGCGCCTGGTTCGATAAATCGAGGCTGGTGTAGCTGGCATCCACGTGCCCGGACGTGCGTAAGACATACCGGAAGAAATAAGCCGTTAACAACGCCAGCACCAACAGCGCGCCGCCCAATGGCGGCAGCAGCGACCAGAGTAACTGGTGACCCGGTTGCTCAAGTCGGGACACCAGGCTGTAGCCGGTGTCCGCCAATGCCACGGCTGGCCTGCCGGGCGAAATGGTGTCTTCAGGCGCCAGGTTTAAATCATGCAAACCGTAATCGGCGCTCAGGGCGCTGAGCTTGTCAGGGCTTAATTGGTCGACGAACACCAGCACCGAGGTGCTTTGAGGATCGACCGCCGGCCTATCGTCATTGGGGACGATCGCGGCGGCCGTCATCAATGCCGGTTTGCCCTCGAACAGTGTGAACTGGCTGACGGGATCAATGAGGCTTTCCTGACGCTGAACTGCCTCTATCAGCGTCGCCATCGATGCCGAAAGATAGGTGGTCGCAGCCTCCTGCACCTGAAGCCCGCGCACCACTGCGTATTTGGTTTGCTGATGATCGACCACGAAGACGCCATCGTAGTGATCGATGCTGAACAAGGTTTTGCCCAGGTTCTGCTCGACGTAGGCCCATTGCACATCGACCGTGCCGTTCAAATGGTCGTAGGCGCTCGTCCAGTTTGCATAACTGGCGATGTAGCTTTTCGAGGCGGTGATGCGATTTTCCAGCGCACGCTGGGTGTAGAAAGTGGTCTTGGCCAGGTCCTGGGCGTCCAGCCTCCCGGCAATGTTGAACAAGGCCAACAGGGCGATCAGCACACCCAGAACAAACAGCAAGCCGACGGCAAATACCAGATTACGGGTTATCGGCGTATGACGGGGAGCGACGACGGTGGTAACAGCGTTCATGTCCATGCACTTGATCCTGTCAATCGATTGCCTGATCGGGATGCGACGCTCGCAATGCTTTTTTACCAGGGCACTCGCCGAACGTTCACTGACCATAGCAGCCATGCTGGGCCCTGGCGCCTGGATAACGCAAGCCATTGCAGCAATTGAAGAACCGTTGACACAACCCTTGCCAATCGACAGCCGCAGCTCTGTAATTGCACGCAACACCCACGTACCTTTTGATGCCGAGAATGCCTGGTGATGGACACACTGGAAGGTCAACGAATCTGCCTGCGCCCCCTGCAATTGAGTGATGCCGATGCGCTGGTCAATGCCGCGCGGGACGGTGAACTGTGGAACCTGACCGTCACCGTTGTGCCCTCGCCGACCACCGTCGACAGCTACCTCAAAAAAGCCCTCGACGGCCGCGGTGCCGGCACTGTGCTGCCCTTCGTCATCGTGCTCAAGGACACCGGCGAGGTCATCGGCTCGACGCGCTTCTGGAAAATCGACCGGCTAAACCGCAAGCTCGAAATCGGCAGCAGCTGGATCTGCGCCCGCTGGCAGAAAACCTTCGTCAACACCGAAGCCAAGTACCTGATGCTGAAGTACGCATTCGACACGCTGGATTGCGTGCGGGTGCAATTCACCACCGACGAAAACAACCAGAAATCACGTAACGCGATCCTCAGGCTCGGCGCGCAGCAAGAAGGCATCGTGCGCCACGAGCGGATCATGCCGGACGGACGCAAGCGCAACTCGGTGCGGTTCAGCATCATTGATGATGAGTGGCCGCAGGTGCGGCAGAACCTCGAACGGAAGCTGGCCGAATAAGACCTTCGCTGACGCCGGCGTGAGGGAGACATACCATGATGATCATCAAAGTCACCACGCTGCTATTGGCTGGCGTGCTGTCCGCCCTGTCCGTCGGCGCTTTTGCAGCCTCAGGCGATGGCGCTGATGCGACCGGTACAAGACCGGGCGCAACAAGCGGCTCGACAATGGCGCCCAACAATAACCCTGGCCAACCCTCGAGCGACCATAACGCTGACGGCGGCAATAGCGGATCGGGCTCGTCGAGTGGCGCAAATGCTGGCAATGCCGGGAACAGCGGCTCAGGCGCGGGGGGTGGCACGGGCGCGGCGGGCGGTGGAACGGGCGGTGCCGGCGGCGGGACGGGCAGCTGGACGCGTAAAAGCAGCCGATGATCGTCGACTGCCTTGGGGGCTGAAGCGTGGGACTAGGCGGGCTTGACCGGTGGCGGGTTCCACTTGCCGTTCAAAACATCGGGCTTGGGCCCATACAAACGCATGGTCAGGTTGAACCCGCCCTTCGGTGCCGGCAGCCAATTGGCTTCAAGCTCCTTGCCGGGGTTTTCGTGCTGGAGGTAGATGTCCAGCGAACCGTCGGCGTTCGTCTTGAACGGCATCCAGCTACTGAGTGCAAAGCGGTTGAGCGCATTGCCGACCTGGAAACCCTCGGGGTCGTACAAGGTGATCGACCAGAAAGCTTTTACCGGCGGCGTTTCACCCTTGTCGAAATGCAGCACGTACTTGTTCGCTCCATCGAGTGGCTTGCCTTCGACATCGCCGATGTTCAGCGGATAAATCGCATCCTCGGGCAAGTTGGCGCCGAGCCCGAGTTGCGTGACGATCGCCCGCTTGAGGTAGTAGTTGCCGTAGACACCCATGGTGTCGGTGTTCATTGACCAGCCGTTGACCACGCGAGCGAGGGTTGGAACCTTCCACGTCATCAGCGCCTGCGCGTCCTCGGGCACGCTCTGAAGCGCTGTTTTGATTTCAGGGTCCAGCGCATCCATGTTGAAGGATTTTCCGGGTTCGATACCGATACGTTTCATCTGCGCCAGGATCGGCTGATCGGTGATGTGCGCGGGGTGCACTTTGAGCAGTTCGGCGGCGTAGGCAAAGTAGTTCGCCGCCGACATTGAGTCGACCTGGATTTTTGGCGGGGTCTTCATGTCCACGACAGGGTCAATGTTCACGCTGACCGGCTCGGGGCTTTTACCCAGTCGGGACAACGGTGTCACGGTGTAGCCAGCCTGGATTTTGTGCACGGCCGCGTAGTCCGCAGCGCCATCGGTCTTGGTGCGGCCAATGACCCAGACAAAGGGCGTAGGCGCCGGCAGATGGTTCAGTCCGGCAGGCACCGTCCCGGTCCAGCCCGGCGGTGTCACCAGAAACTGCCCCGCTTGAGTGCCCGTGGTGCGCCAGCCCGGTGAGGCGAATACATCGGTCCACATGTCGAGCATCGGCAGCAAATAAAAACGCCCGGCCGTATCGGGCGCTGCGATCACCAGCGGTTCTTTGGTCAAATCCAGCCAGGCAATGGAATACAAAGTGTCGAAATTCGAGCGCACCACCCCTTTGAAATCGGCAGGTGGATACTGCGGAACACTGACAAACATATTCATCGGACCTTTACCGAATTCCTTGCCCGGTTCGATGTTGGTGAATTGCTGGCGGGTGATGTCCATGGTCAACAGCGGATAAAAATACACATAGGCATCCACGCCGATGGCGTGTGCTTCTTCGGCTGTGACTTTCGATTGAGCGTGGCTCGCGAGCGGAAAGATGGCGCAGGCTGCAACGGTTAGAGCAACGGCTGTCAATGCTTGAGTAATCAACATTCTGACGATCATCCGTGCGGTGGGGAGACCTGCCGGGATCGGCAGCGTTACCGCAACTCTAGACGATCAATTGAAGAGAATCTGACAGGCAGACAGCCGGCTGGTCGGGGTGTTGCGCGGGTGAAACACCCTCTCGAGATACCTCAACGATCCGAACGCAGCAGTGCCTCGACACCGCCCTCCATCGACAGCACCGCCGAGCGGTTTCGCCCTGAATGCTTGGCTTGATACAGCGCCGCATCCGCACGTTCGATGAATACTTCCATGCTGTCCCGCCCCGTCGGCACAAACGAATAACAACCCAGACTGACCGTCACGAAGCCCGACGGTGAACCGCTGTGGATGATGTTCTTGTCCATGACACTGCGGCGGATCTGCTCGGCAATCACCATCGCGCCGTGAATGTCGGTGTCGGGCAGCAATACCGCAAATTCCTCACCGCCGTACCGCACGGCCAAATCGGCTTTTCGATGGCAGCATCCCTTCACCGCCCGCGCCACTTCAGCCAGGCAATGGTCCCCGGCTACGTGGCCGTAAGCGTCGTTGTAGCGCTTGAAGTAATCGATATCGAGCATGATCAGGCTCAGCGAACTCGACTGCCGGGCGCCACGGCCGAACTCGATGTCCAGCGCTCCCTCGAACAGCCGGCGATTGCCCAGGCCGGTCAGGCTGTCGTGGGTCGCGATCAGCTTCAACGCTTCCTTTGCCTTGCGCAAATCCGCCTCGACCTGTTCGCCGACACGCACCTGATAAAGGAACATCCAACCGAACAGCCCCACGCCCAACACCACCAGGGCAACGATGACTGTGGAGCGAAATGCCGTGTCGTACCAATCCTTGAGAATCGATTCCCTGGACGAGGCGGCAGACACGACCAATGGATAAGAGTCGAGCTGACGGTAGCCATGCAACCGCACAACCCCATCGACCAGCGAGCTGAACATCGCGTTACCGGAAGGCGCGTTGGGCAGCAATTTCTCGAAGATCTCGCTCTTGGCCAGTGATGTGCCAATCTGCGACTCCACAAACGGCCGTCGCGCCAGCAGCGTTCCGTCGGTCAATCCCAAAAACATCGAACCGTTGTCATCAATGCTGAAGCTTTTGAAGAACTGATCGAAGTACGCCATCTTGATACCGGCCAACAAGACGCCCTGGAAATTGCCATTCTTGTCGTTCACACGCTTGGATACCGGAATGATCCACTCGCCATTTTCCCGACTGCGAATTGCCGGCCCGATGTGCGCCAGGGAGGAGACGTTCTGCTGGTGGAACTTGAAATAATCGCGATCCGCCACACCTGGTCCGCGTGGCAGGTCGTCGAAAGAGGTAACGACCCACTGCCCCTTTTGGTCGAACAGAAATATCCCGTGCAATTGATTCAGCGCCTGCACCCGCCGGGCGAACGTTTTCTGCAAGCGTGCCTTTTGGGGCGCGCCGAAACCGTCAGCCTGAATCCAGTCGGTCAGACTGGTCAGTACCAGATCGGCTTGCATGAAGGTGTCTTCGGCTTGTTGCGCCATGGCCCGCGTCAGGTTTGATGACGCCACTTGCGCCAATGCCAGGTCATGCCGGCGCGATTGCTCCAGTTGCAGGTAAAGCAAACCGCACAGGCTCAGGCACACGACCGCGATAAACAGCACCGCCGCTTTGCGCAGAGGTAACCGTTTCAACGTGACGCCGGTGGCGATGTGCGGATCGTGAAGAGGGATAGGCAAAAGCTCGTCCTGTAAGGGTAAGGCATGGGTAACACCCCAAAACCCTTATTTTTTGTGAGCTTAGTCTACGAGGGGGTATGGGGCAAATGTCCTTTGGCTAGCCGCCGCATCGCACTGTGCAAATGCGCCCGAGCACTTTCTGCATCCCCCAGGCGCATTTGCTCATAGGCCCGCTGGGCAATCTCATGGGGCACCGGCTTGAGTTCGCGCTGGGTCGCCATCGCCATCAACTGCACTTGGGCGGCACGTTCAAGGTAATACAGATCATCCCAGGCTTCGGCGATGGTTGGCCCGGCGACGATCACCCCGTGATTCTTCAAAAACAGAATGTCGGCATCGCCCATAACGCTGGCAATCCGGTCGCCTTCAGACTCGTCGAGCGCCAGACCGTTGTAGTCCTCGTCCACCGCCGTACGGCCGTAGAATTTCAAGGCCGTTTGCCCCAGCCACAACAACGGCGGACCTTGCAGCAGGCACAACGCCGTGGCGTGCGGCATATGCGTGTGAAACGCCACTTTCACCCTCGGCAGCTGTTTGTGCAGTCGCGCGTGGATATAGAACGCGGTCGCTTCCGGCAGCCCTTCGCCCATCACAACGTTGCCGTGAAAATCGCAGACCAGCAGGTTGTCAGCGGTGACCTCTTCGAACGCGTAGCCGTAGGGGTTCACAAAAAACAGATCATCGCGGCCTGGCACCATGGCGGAAAAATGGTTACAGATGCCCTCCTCCAATCCGTAAAGCGCCGCCAGTTGAAAGCACGCTGCCAATTCCGTGCGAGCGGTGATGACGGCCTCCGAATCGAGATTCAGATCGGCGTAACGCGAGGGGCGGGAACTGCCTGCAAGGGTATGTGCCATGACGACTCCGTGTTTTACCAGCCAAGGGATGTGAACAAGGGTACGACCTGATCCAGCGTGCTTAATATCGCATTGATCGGACCGGGCAGAACGTCAGTGTCACCGAGCATGGCGAACTGCTGATTCACTATGCCCGGCGCTTGCTGGCGCTGTCCTCGGAGGCGGTTGAAGCATTGGCCAGTGACCTCGATCTGGAGATCCTGCGCATTGGCGTACCGGAGGATTTCGACGCCAGGCGCCTGGCAGTCATTCTCGCCGGCTTCAATCGGGCCAGACCTGAAGCGCGCCTGGAAACTATCAGCGGCATGAGCGCCGATCTCAAACAGAAACTGAGCGCGGGCGCCCTCGACATTGCATTGGTCAAGCGCGAACCGGACAGCGGGCCGTGCTGGGCAGCCTGGCCGGAAGTGTTGGTGTGGGTCAAAGGCGCAGGCGTGGATTCAGCCAACGGGGTATTGCCATTGGCGCTGTTCCCGCAGGGCTGCATTTACCGTCAACGGGCCATTCACCTGCTGGATGTGGCTCAGCGGCCCTGGCGGGTTGCGTTTGGCAGTCATAGCCTGACGGGCATTCAGGCGGCGGTGGCTTCAGGTCTGGGCGTATCGGTGCTGCCCGCTTCGGCGGTATTACCTGAGCACAGCGTGTGCACCGACCTGCCCGAATTGCCGCCGACGGAGTTGGCGTTGATCAGCCGCGAGGGAGCACTGACCGGGTTGCAACGGACGTTGGTGGAGTTTTTGCGGGACGAGCTGGGACAGGCATGATCACAAAGAATGGGCGTACCGCGAACGCCCATTCCTTCACGAGCATCACCATCAAGGCGTGAGCTTCAAATGCCCGTTGACTCTCCCATTCTTTGGGTCGACAAACCAATACTCATTATTGGCGACCTTCACTTGGCTGCATTCGGTTGGATACCCTTTTGCTTCGATACAAATAACGCCGTCTTTCAATGTCCACTTTTCTTTTTCGGGTTTGTAAGGCGCCATCTCGAACATCTCTACTCCGTTTGGAGCAAAACTCATTGAGTACGGATGACTGCCTTCTCGGGTGGTGCCATAGAACTTCTTGCCCACTAGCGTGCTGGTGATTTGCCCATCGTCAAGCGTTACCGCTGATGCAGGTACCGGTGGTGGTTCATAGTTGCTGGTAGTGACGCAGCCTGCCAGACACACCATCAGGATCAACGCGCCGAACTTTAATAAAGTCATGCCACACCGTCCTTGTAAGTTCCGGAAGAATGTCCGGATAAATCAAAGCTTAGGCGACGCTGATTTGGGATCCGACGCAGGTGCCGAACGGCTGCCGGTCACTTAGTTACAAACAAAAAAATGGGCACCCCGAGGGCGCCCATTTGAATAAAGCACGAACAACCTTTAGATCAACTTGTCGATCTCATCTAACGTCACTCGGGGAATGAGTTCAACCGGAATCCTTGAATCACTGGACAGGTTGTAGACCTGAAAATCATCATCCACGACGTACTTCGACAAGATCTCGAACGACGGCAGGATTCTCGTATAAAAATGCTGATCGAGCAGGCATGGCGACGCTAACGTGTCGGCCTCTTCGTAAAAACGACTCACAGACTGATTCAAGTCGACGCCTACCAAAAACACCTTGGTAAAGCCCACGTGATAGGCAATCTGCAAAGCCAGATAAGCCACCGTACGGGCATCAAAAAAACCGCGTTTAAGGTTCTTGCTGAAACCAAGGGTTCTATTGCGGCCATTTCCGAGCTTGCGACTTCTGATGAGTTCTTTATCGGTCCTGAAAACCAGGTCCGTCCAGGAGAGTTTGGGTGCTCGGCCGAGTAAATACAGTTCGCCCTCAGGCGCTACCGTCGTATGCCAGATGTGCTCTTGCCACAATGCAACCCGCTGACTGATGCGCATGGCCTCTGAAAACAGTTCGGGTTGCTGTCGGGAAAAGCCTTGATCCGTACAGGCATAAAAGAACGGCTTGATACCTGTCCCGGAGAACATGGAAATGGCACCGTTCATGGTGATCATCGGAACGTCTGCAAACTTTTCCAGCGGAAAATCTTTAGCGGACGCCCCCGAGGCAATGATAAACACGGCACCTTTTTGGATGTTGCGGCACTCATCGAGGTCATGCCCATCAAGCATACCTGTGTTGAGTAACGGTTTTTTTTGCGCAACATCCATCTTCAACTTCCTATCCTTTCACATCGAGTGACTATTTTGCATTGTGATAGTTTTCAACGGGCGAGCCAACCTTTTGGCTTCGTCAACCCCTGAATCTGCGACGGAGCGGAAAGGTTGACGCAGAGCGCTTGCATCGTTGGTGCATCGATGACCTGCCCGTTACATACGGATAGCAGGTCCCGCTTCCTTCACGGCCATTGCCGGTTTTGCCCCGTCGCGACAGCAGAAGTTCCTGCTCGTCGCACATCCAGAACAGGCAGTTCCGAAGGCAGATTCAACCCCCGCAGTACCGCGGAATCGTACCCGTATACATCGGGTTTAAACATCACTCGACCATCGTTACTCAGGTCCACCGTCCAGTAAGCCAAAAGCACCGGCACCTTCACGGGAAGCCTGATGTTTTCGGTCTTGCCGTTCGCCAGTTGAGCCTGTATCCCGGCGCTGTTCCAACGAACCGGGTCGTTGAACAGCAGCTCTACCAACTGCAGCGGGTTCTCCACCCGTATGCAGCCTGAACTGGTGGCACGGCGCGATTGCGCAAACAACTCGCGATGCGGCGTGTCGTGGAGGTAAATCGAATATTCATTGGGAAACCGAATGGCCACCTGCCCGAGCGAGCTGTCCGGGCCTGCATCCTGTCGTAGCGTGATACCGCGCGCATTACTCCAGTCGACGGTCGCTGGATCGAGCACATTCCCCTCTCGATCAAGCGCTCTTATCCGGTTGGCCGCAAGGTAGCCGGGATCTCTTTGAATCTTCGGCAGCAAATCTTTGACGAGGATCGTCGGTGGCACGGTCCAGGTGGGGTTGAACGTTACGTAAGTAATCTCGGATTGAAACACCGGCGTACTGCGGAACGGCTTACCGACCTGAACCCGGGACCGCCATATCGCCTTACCGTCGCGATAAAGCGCCACTTTGTAACCCGCAATATCAACGATGACAAAAGTGCCCTGAAGTTTGAACAACAACCAACGTGCGCGCTCCATGTTCACCCGAACCTGGTCTATCCGCGCCTCTACGGGCACATTCAACGCAGCCAGTGTCGCGGCCCCCGCCACGCCATCCGCCCCCAGGTATTGCTCGGTTTGATACTTTTTCACCGCCGCAGCGACGCTGTCGTCGTAATCAGTGCGCTGCTTCTTTGATGGGGCCAGATAACCGCCTGCCACCAACCGTGCTCGCAACTGCGCGACAGAGGCATCGTCCATACCTGGCTTGAGCGATTGGCCTTCGGCAATCTTCGGCCAGCCGCCAGCATCCCGAACCTTGCGCAGTTGCGCCAGACCCACGCGCAGGCTGCGATAAACCGCCTCTTGTGGCGGCGCTTGAGCAAAGGCGCGTGCAACGTCATGAGCATCGAGCGCTGCGAACAGGTTGTTCATGTCTCCACGAGGATCGGCACCGACGGGGTCGAAGTTCCAATGGATGTCCAGACGCGAAGGGTCAACCTTGCCGCGCCGTAATTGCAGCAGCGCCGTGATAAAGGTCCGGGTCGCCGCGATATCGAACGCCGCCCGTTGCGCCACCGTCGGCTCCGCTGCCTGCATCGACGCTCTGGCGTTCGCCAACTCATCAATATGAAAGTCCGCAGGGTCCAACCCATCGGCCTGGGTCTCGCTCAGGCTTTTCAATAACTGGATGACATCGCTGTCGTTCGCCCAGGCCGAGCGATAACCCCGATGCATGTAAAAATCCATGACCACGCGACTCGGATCCACCCGTCGATGGCCACGGGAAGTGAGCAAGGGTGGAAACGATGAACTCAATGGCTCAAGTGCCGCCTGAATCGTTTGAGCGACGTAATCGTCAGGTGCCGCGCCAGTTCTGCTGATGACGGCAGATACCGCCTCAATCGGCGAAGTTTCTGCGAAAGCTGCGCCGCTGATCAGAAAGCCCATAAAAAAGATGCGGCTTATGACGAATAACCTTGTTAATTGCCCCATGGATAATCCTTAATCGCCCCGTATTCAACGGCTAGCATCCTGCGCACTGCTAGACTCGAAACATTAATGTGAGACTTACATATGGCACTAGACCGCTTTGGTTTCCTATTCTCGGCCTTGCTGCTGACGTTAGTTTCGGTACCGGCAGCCTACGCCGATTCGCTTGAAGCCGCGCTGCTCAAAGCAGCACCTGGCGCCAACGCCAAAGTCATCGGGCTGGCCGTACGCGCTACCCAATGCAGCTTGGCCCAAGGTAAAGCACCTGTCCAAAGACTTGCTGTCATCGACTACTCACTGCCTTCGACCGAACAACGGTTGTGGGTGTTCGATCTGAAGAAACGTAAATTACTGTTCCACGAACTGGTTGCCCATGGTCGCAACAGCGGCGAGAACATGGCGGTCAAGTTCTCCAACCAGAATGAAAGCTTTGCCACCAGCCTCGGTTTGTACCGCACCCAGTCGAGCTATGTCGGCCAGAACGGTTATTCCTTGCGCATGGAAGGTCTGGAGCCGGGTTTCAATGACAACGCATTTGAGCGGGCGATCGTTATTCACGGGGCGCCCTATGTCAGTCCGGTTCTTGCCCGAGCGAATGGCCGGATCGGTAGAAGCCTGGGTTGTCCGGCTGTGCGGCCGGCGATTGCGCATAAGTTGATTGATTCGATGAAAGATGGGCAGTTGTTGTTTTCTTACTATCCGGATCAGCGCTGGTTGAAGTCGTCTTCGTATATCAATTGCGGTAGCGGCACTGTGGCCGCAGCGTCAACGCCCGGTACACGCCAATAAATACGGCATGAACCTGTCAAAACTGTAATCCCCGCCTCAGCCTGCTGAAAGGCACCGCCCGTTAGCCTCGTCGTCAAGCTCTCCACGCTGACGGACCGGGAAAACGGCATGCATTCCAACACATCAAGACGCACCTTCGTGAAGGGGCTGGCCGTGGGCGGGCTCCTCGGCGGCTTCGGGTTATGGCGCACGCCTGTCTGGGCGGTCACCAGTCCTGGCGCGCCTCAGGTGTTGGAGGGCACCGATTTCGACCTGCTCATCGGCGAAACCCCGGTCAACATCACGGGCAACCCGCGTATCGCGATGACCATCAACGGTGGTATTCCCGGGCCCCTTCTGCGCTGGCGAGAAGGCGACACAGTTACATTGCGGGTGAAGAACAAACTCAAGGACAACACCTCCATTCACTGGCACGGCATCTTGCTGCCAGCCAACATGGACGGCGTGCCGGGGCTGAGCTTTCACGGCATCGAGCCAGATGGCATGTATGTCTACCAGTTCAAGGTCCGGCAGAACGGCACTTACTGGTACCACAGCCATTCGGGATTTCAGGAGCAGTCCGGCGTTTACGGGCCGTTGGTGATTGACGCCAAGGAACCGGAGCCGTTCCAGTACGACCGCGATTACGTGGTGATGCTGACCGACTGGACCGATGAAGATCCGGTCGGCCTGATGAAGACGCTGAAAAAGCAGTCCGATTACTACAACTACAACAAGCCCACCGTGGGTGATTTCATCCACGACGTCAGCGAGAAAGGTTGGGGTTCCACGATCGCCGATCGAAAGATGTGGGCCGAAATGAAGATGAACCCCACCGACCTGGCCGACGTCAGCGGCGCGACTTACACCTACTTGATGAACGGCCAGGCGCCGAACTCGAACTGGACGGGCGTGTTCCGTCCGGGCGAGAAGTTGCGCCTGCGCTTCATCAACGGCTCCGCCATGACGTATTTCGACGTGCGCATTCCCGGGCTGAAAATGACGGTGGTCGCTGCGGATGGGCTACACGTCAAACCGGTGAGTGTCGATGAGTTTCGCATTGCGGTGGCGGAGACCTTCGATGTGATTGTCGAGCCGACCGAAGCGGCTTACACCTTGTTCGCCCAGTCGATGGATCGGACTGGCTTTGCACGCGGCACGCTTGCAGCGAAGGCTGGTTTATCCGCGCCGGTACCGCCGCTGGACCGTCGACCGCTGGTGACCATGGATGACATGGGCATGGGTGGAATGGATCACGGCAGCATGGCGGGTATGGATCACAGCACCATGGCCATGCCCGGTATGCAGTCTCATCCGGAGACGGAAAAAGACAACCCACTGGTAGACATGCAAGCCATGACCACCGCCCCCAAACTCGACGATCCCGGCCTGGGCCTGCGCAACAACGGCCGCCGTGTCCTGACCTATTCCGACCTTCGCAGCACCTTCGAAGACCCGGACGGCCGCGACCCGAGCCGCACGATTGAACTGCACCTCACCGGCCACATGGAAAAATTTGCCTGGTCGTTCAACGGTGTGAAGTTCTCCGACGCCGAACCTGTGCGCCTCAAATATGGCGAGCGGGTTCGGGTGGTGCTGGTCAACGACACAATGATGACCCACCCGATCCATCTGCATGGCATGTGGAGCGACCTCGAAGATGAGAACGGCGAGTTCATGGTGCGCAAACACACCATCGACATGCCGCCCGGTTCCCGACGCAGCTATCGGGTCACCGCCGATGCGCTCGGCCGCTGGGCCTATCACTGCCATCTCCTGTACCACATGGAAATGGGCATGTTCCGTGAAGTTCGCGTGGAAGAATGAGACGCCTACCCATGACCAGACTCACCCCCCTCTCTTTGGCACTCGTGACCGCGAGCCTGACACTTTCTTCGGCGATGGCCGCCACCGACGACATGCAGAACATGGATCACAGCCAGATGCAGGGCATGGACCCTAGCCAAATGCAAAGCATGGACGACGGCCAGATGCAGCCCGCCGCGCCGACCGAAAGCCGCACGCCGATCCCGGCGCTGACCGATGCCGACCGGGCCGCCGTGTATGCCAGCCCGACCGGCCACGGCGTGCATGACACCGCGCTCAACTATTACTTCCTCGCCGACAAACTCGAATGGCAGGACGCTGACAACGGCAGCACTCTGGCCTGGGATCTCTCCGGCTGGATCGGCGGCGACATCGATCGCCTGTGGCTGCGCTCCGAAGGCGAACGCACCAACGGCAAAACCGAAGACGCCGAAATCCAGGCCCTGTGGGGGCACGCAATCTCCCCGTGGTGGGACGTGGTAACCGGCATTCGCCAGGATTTCAAACCTGGCGACCCGCAAACCTGGGCCGCGTTCGGCGTGCAAGGCATGGCGCTGTACAACTTCGAAACCGAAGCCACCGCCTTCATCGGTGAAGGCGGCCAAACCGCCGCGCGACTGGAAGGCGACTACGACATCCTGCTGACCAACCGGCTGATCCTGCAGCCGACCGCCGAGCTCAATGTCTACGGCAAAAACGATCCGCAACGGGGTATCGGTTCCGGGTTATCCAACACCGAAGCCGGCCTGCGACTGCGCTATGAAATCCGCCGGGAAATCGCGCCCTATATCGGCATGACCTGGAACCGGACCTACGGCAAAACCGCCGACTACGCCAACGATGAAGGTGAGGATCGCAGCGAAGCACGCCTGGTCCTCGGTGTTCGCCTGTGGTTCTAAACGCATTAACTCAACAACCAAAAAAACAACCGCTTAAAGCGGTAAGAGGCCTTGCATGCGCATGATTAAAACTACCGCTGTTGCCATTGGGCTGCTCATGAGCGCGCTCGCTCAAGCGCACCCAAAACTGCTTTCCTCCACTCCGGCAGAAGGTGCGGATGGCGCGGCACCCGGCACTGTCGAACTGCACTTCTCGGAAAACCTCATGACCCAGTTTTCCGGCGCGAAACTGGTCATGACCGAAATGCCCGGCATGGCGCACTCCCCCATGCCCATGAAAGCCAAAGTCTCTGGGGGTAGCGATCCGAAAACCATGGTCATCACACCGCTTTCGCCACTGCCTGCCGGCACCTACAAAGTCGAATGGCGCGCGGTGTCGTCGGACACTCACCCGATCACCGGCAACGTTACGTTCAAAGTGAAGTGATTGATGAGCGACTCGGTCAGCATTGCACTGCGCTTTGGGTTGTATGTGGATTTGATGTTGCTGTTTGGGGTGGCGCTGTTTGGGCTCTATAGCCTTAAAGGACAGGAACGGATATCGGGCGCGGCGTTACCGTTTCGGTCAATGTTGGTGGGAACGGCGGTGCTGGGTGTGCTGTTTTCCGTCGCCAGCATGGTGATGATGGCCAGGGCCATGAGCGGTGAGACGAACTTTGCCGAGCTGCGTCCGCATATCGAGATGATGGTGTTTGAGACGGACGTGGGGTTGGCCTGGACGGTTCGCATTGTTGCACTGGTTGTCGGCAGTTTGGCGGTCATGTTCAACCAACGGGCGCCCGGCGTCAGTCTGCTGATCGCGTCTGCTGCTGGAGGCATCGCCCTCGCCAGCTTGGCCTGGAGCGGTCATGGGGCGATGGATGAAGGTAGCCGGCGGTATTGGCATTTCATCACCGACATCTTGCATCTGCTGGCGGCGGGGGCGTGGCTGGGTGGGTTGATCGCATTTGCCTTGTTAGCGAGGATCAACTCACTGCAAAGCGAAGAGCACATCCGGCTGCTGGTCCGTGCTGTTAAGCGGTTTGAATGGGTGGGCGCGGTGATTGTGGTCGTGATCACCGTGACGGGAGTCGTGAACTACCTGTTCATCGTCGGCCCTGAACTTGACGAGGTGTTTCTCAGTACCTACGGGATTTTGCTTTTTATCAAAGTGGGGTTGTTTGCCGGGATGCTGGTGCTGGCCGCGTTGAATCGGTTTCACCTTGGGTCACTGTTGGAGCGGTCGCTGCGGGACAGGCAATACCAGGTAGCGGCGAATGCATTGCGGCGCAGCGTGGTAGTGGAGTTGGTGGCGGCAGTGTTGATTGTGGGGTTGGTTGCCTGGTTGGGGACATTGAGTCCAGAGATGGAAATGAGCGCGGAGTAACGTAAAGGGGGATCACTTGATATGGATCAATGACGGCCTCTTGATCGGGATTAAGCTCAAGAAAATCCCTCGGATCGGGTACACACTATGCTCTGGTTCCGCACTCACCTACCGCTGCTGATCCGCCAAGTGCTCGCACTGTGGCCGCCAGCACGCCTGCGCTTCGTTCGCTTCAACAATTAAAACCGTCCTCCGAGCGCCCGGAATTCCGGCCGCCCCCTTTGGCTTCGCCTCTTTAGCGCAACTCACTGGAGATTGCCATGCATACACACTTCAAAGCACTCGTCGCCGCACTGCTCATCAGTAGCCCATTGGTTGCTCTGGCCGTCGACGAACATCACCCCGACACACCGCCAACCACACCGGCCACCGCCACCGCCACCACGCAAGACAAGGCCATGAGCGAACAGATGGAAAAAATGCAGGCGGCCCACAAAAAAATGATCGCCGCCAAAACCCCGGCCGAACGCCAGGCCGCCATGCAGGAAGGCATGGCCACGATGAAGGACAGCATGGGCATGATGCACAACCACTGCCAAGGCATGGGAATGGGCAAAGGCATGTCCGGCGGCAAGGACCCATCAGACCAGATGATGGGCATGATGATGAAAATGATGGATCAGCAGTCGAGCATGATGAAGATGCCTATGAGCAACTAACGCTCTTAAAGAAGCGCTTGACCTTAACATCGTGGCAAGGTCAACCATCGATCTACTTCATCACACCACCTGCCACTCACAGTAAAAGAGGTTTACGTAATGAACAGTACTGAACTGCAAGTCGAAGGCATGAGCTGCGGGAGTTGCGTCAAACACATCAACGCCGCGTTACAGCCGCTCGCCGGAGTGGGTGAAGTGACTGTCGATATGGTGTCTGGTCGGGTCAAGGTGACTGGAGATGCCGAGAGCGATGTTCTGTTATCGGCACTGAAGGAGGCAGGGTATCCAGCAAGCGTACTGGCAGAAGACAAACATGAAGGCGTAAAGAAGAAATCTGGCTGCGGCGGGTCAAGTTGCTGCTGTCACTGAGTCCGCCCCGGCGAGGATGAAGTTGAGCGGTGCGGCAGAAAGTAAGTACTCTCAGCCCCCACTCCATCATGGAAGCCGGATAACAATGAAAAACATAAAAAGCACAATGATGCTCGGTGGCCTGCTCGCTCTATCGTTTGGCGCTCAGGCAGAGCAATCGCATTTGGACAACGTCATCCAACAAGGCCAACTGCGCGTGTGTACGACGGGCGACTACAAGCCCTATACCTCCAAAGCCGAGGACGGCGAATACTCGGGCATCGACATCGCCATGGCCCGTTCGCTGGCCGACAGCCTGGGTGTCAAGGTTGAATGGGTGCAGACCACCTGGAAAACCCTGATGCCCGACATGCTGGCGGGCAAATGCGACATCGGCGTCGGCGGCATCTCAGTCACGCTGGAGCGCCAGAAAAAAGCCTTCTTCAGCACCACGCTGGACGTCGACGGCAAAATCCCGCTGGTGCGCTGCGAAGATCAGGCGTTGTACCAAACCGTCGAACAAATCAACCAGCCTTCGGTTCGTTTAGTCGAACCTGCAGGCGGCACCAACGAAGCCTTTGTTCACGCCTTTCTACCCAAAGCGCAATTGAGCCTTCACGACAACGTGACCATCTTCCAGGAGCTGCTGGACAAGAAGGCTGACGTGATGATCACCGATGCTTCGGAAGCGCTGTATCAGCAGAAACTCAAACCCGGTCTGTGCGCGGTGAACCCGAAGCAATTCATGCAATACGGCGAGAAGGCTTACTTGCTACCGCGCGATGACATGACTTGGAAGTTGTACGTCGATCAGTGGCTACACCTAGCCAAAGTCACAGGCAACTACCAAAAAGTATTGGGCCAATGGATAGCGACACCCGAGCCCAAATAACCGCACGTACACCATCCATGTAGCAGCTGGCGAAGCCTGCGTCCGACTGCGCAGCAGTCGCCAACCTAAAGCACACGGCACATCAGGCAAAACGCAAAACGCAAAACGGCGGAAACACTTCCGCCGTTAATCGTCGTGCAACAACCCCGAACTGTACTCGCCGAAGCTGTTGCCGAGCGCACTGCCATGGAAATTCATCTTATTGGGGTTGTTGGTAGGCCCCGGGCCAAAGCCGGCAGACGGCAGGGTGGCTTCCGAATATTCGCTATGGGTGCTTGCACCCGAACAGGCGCTCAACAGCAATGCACCGGCGATCAGAGCGACTTTGAAGAGGTTCGAGATCATTTTTCAGTTTCCTGTGGGTTGGAAGCGCGGTGACCTTAGGTAGTCATCCTATGCCGAGAGACCACCAGGAATTATGAAATTTGGTGGGGCGACAGCGTTGGTTCAGGTACTGCGGTTTCCTGATGTAAAAATGGGTGTTCCCCAGACAAACTGTCAAAAGAGCAACGTCCTACACGACTCTGGGAATTGTCCGTACACTTGCGCATTGCTGAGCCTTTGTCACGAGGCCTATAGTCCGATCCGCGTCCATATGACGTATCGGGTTTGGCGACTCGATGACAACGGTAAAGAAACCTCCGAGCTCTTCTCGGAGGGTTTCTGAACGCACTTGGCTACCTGTTTTTTGGTGGCTGTGCGTGGGAGACCTTCGGGTCTGCCGGTTTTACCATTGTCCGGTTCGCCAACCCGCGTACAGCTACCACCCTTTTGTTTGGCGACAATTGAGTGGTAGGTCTTCCACCTACAATTGGTAACCACTCATGAAAGAATATATGGCTTTAACCAGCAACGCCGACGACCTTCCCTCGCTGTATGTAAACACCACCCAACCGCTGCATTCACTGCTTAGCACCGCACGCTACCGAATTGGTGCGGTAACGCAGATCCTGGAAAACCTCGCGATGCGCGGCGACATCACCACGGACTCGGTGATTCTCAGTGACTTCGCAATGCTTTGCTGCATACCGTTGCGCGATGGATGCGATGTGCTGGATGTCATTGCGCGCCGTATGGATGCTGAACCGTCCTGATGTCACAACGGGGCGCCCACCCGGACGCCCCTCCGCCCACGGGCACTCCGAGACCAACACAGAACAATCGCAGAAAGGCTCGCCTAAACCCTGCAACCCCAATCCTGATAAACTCCCCACCTCCCAGCCTCACCCATCTCAGAACCGCCAATGCCCCCAATCACCGCCACACCCGCCCCGCTCTCCCGCCGCTTCTCCGTCGCCCCGATGATGGATTGGACTGATAGGCATTGCCGTTTTTTCCTACGCCTACTCTCCAAACACGCCCTCCTCTACACCGAAATGGTCACCACCGGCGCACTCCTCAACGGCGATCACGACCGCTTCCTCCGCCACAACGACGCCGAACACCCGCTCGCCCTGCAACTCGGCGGCAGTGTGCCGCTGGATCTGGCGATGTGCGCACGCATGGCGCAGGAGCACGGTTACGACGAGGTGAATCTGAATGTCGGCTGCCCGAGCGATCGGGTGCAGAACAATATGATCGGTGCGTGCCTGATGGGGCATCCGCAGTTGGTGGCCGATTGTGTGAAGGCGATGCGGGATGCGGTGTCGATTCCGGTGACGGTGAAGCACCGCATCGGGATTAATGGCCGGGACAGTTACGAGCAGTTGTGTGATTTCGTTGGTACGGTTCGGGATGCCGGGTGCACCAGTTTTACGGTGCATGCGCGGATTGCGATTCTGGAGGGGTTGTCGCCGAAGGAGAACCGCGACATTCCACCCCTGCGTTATGACGTGGCGGCGCGGTTGAAGACAGATTTTCCGGAGTTGGAGATTATTCTCAACGGCGGGATCAAGACGCTGGAAGCCTGTCACGAGCATTTGCAGACGTTCGACGGCGTGATGTTGGGTCGCGAGGCTTATCACAACCCTTATGTGATGGCTGAGGTGGATCAGCAGCTGTTCGGCAGCACGGCGCCGGTGATTAGCCGGGCGGAGGCGCTGGCGCAGCTACGGCCTTATATAGCGGCGCATATTGATGCGGGCGGCTCGATGCACCACATCACTCGGCATGTGCTGGGGCTGGGTACCGGGTTTCCGGGGGCGCGCAAGTTTCGGCAGTTGTTGTCGGTGGATATTCATAAGGCTAAAGAGCCTTTGGTGTTGCTGGACCAGGCGGCGGAGTTGTTGGAGGGGCGTTGATCAGCCGCGCTGGCCAACTCCTCCAGCCCGTGTTTGTTGTGCCGGGATAATGCGTCTTTACCGAAGCGGCTGGTCTGTTCCAGGATCAGCTTCGTTTTCACCGCCCATCGTTCCCCGTTCCGTTGAGCATTGATTTCCAAAAATCCTTACCCTAATGTAAGGAAAAGCTGACTTGACGGAGTATCCACCATGGCAACCGCCACACTGACCTCGAAAGGACAAATCACCATTCCGGCACAGGTTCGGGCTTCTCTTGGTCTCGACACGGGGGATCGCATTGAATTTGTAGCCATAGGCGATGGTAAATTCGCCATTATGGCCGCGACTCATTCGGCTCGCGACCTCAAAGGACTCATACGCAAGCCCGCTAAAGCTGTAAGCATCGAGGACATGAACCAGGCCATCGCAGTACAAGGATCCAAAGCCATATGATAGGTCTGGATACCAACGTACTGGTCAGGTATGTCGCTCAGGATGATCCAAAGCAGTCAGCTAAAGCCTCCGAACTGATTGAGTCGCTAACGATAGCTTCTCCTGGGTTCATCACGATGGTTTCGATAGTCGAGTTGGTCTGGGTACTTCAATCCTGCTACGAGAGCGCAAAAAGCGAGATCATTACAGTCCTCGAAACGCTTTTGCGGACTCGTGAATTGACGGTGGAAAACTCCGAAATTGTTTGGCAGGCGCTGCGTAGTTACTCACAGGCCAACGCTGACTTCGCAGATTGCTTGATTGAGCGCAGCGCCAACGCGGCAGGCTGCGAGTACATCGTCACCTTCGACAGCAAGGCTGCCAAGACGGCAGGCATGCGTCGCCTGACCTGACTTGGCACGTTCAGATCAGCCGCTTTGCATTCGTAGCCCGACACGCCCAGGAGAGACATGGAATACCACCGAGCTCGCCTTCAGTATCAATTCAACAAACTTCAACCTATCCGCGATGGCATCTTTCCGGCCTATGGTGGGAACATCGAGTTCGAGTTGTTTAGCTTCTTCGAGGTCTGTTATCACCTCAAAGACTGGGTGAAACACTCCCCTAGCTACAGCTCGCTCAGCAACGTGGAAGACTACAAAAGCCAAAGCCCTGCACTGAGAATATGCGCCGACGTCTGCAACAAGCTTAAGCACAGCAAGCTTGATAGAAAGTTGCGAAGCGGGTCGGTGCCTGGAGTCTTCATGATCAAATCTACGATGACTGTCGGTCCAATTGGGACTACCTCGATCGTGAGCATCGACGAGGCAAGAATTGAGACTGAACGTGGCGATGAATGCTGTTTTGAGCTCGCTCAGGAATGCATGGAGGCGTGGAAGACGTATTTCATCTTGAACAATGCCACTTAGCCTCAGCTCCATCGGCATTAAGCCGCGTTAGCCGTCAGACCGGTTGAACCTGTGGTCTGATTTGGCATCGTATTTACCGATACCGCGCCCCGCCATTCAAACAGCCGTTTTCAGGTTGTTGCCGCTGAGGCCCTCGATACGTACATGCACCCTTGAGTGGCTGTCAGCGCTCGGGTAATGTCATTAGACCCATAGGACAGAGCACGCCCATGACTTCCAAGCTGGAACAACTCAAACAAATGACCACCGTGGTTGCCGACACCGGCGACTTCGAAGCTATCGCTCGCGTTAAACCCGTGGACGCTACCACCAACCCTTCCCTGCTGCTCAAAGCGGCGGCCATTCCCGGTTATGCCGAGTTGCTGAACGCTTGCGTCAGCGACTGCAAGGGCGATGTGGGCCTGGCCAGCGACCGTTTTGGCGTTGCGGTAGGGCAAGAAATTCTGAAAGTGATCCCAGGCCGTATTTCCACCGAAGTGGATGCGCGCCTGTCGTTCGACACTGACGCCGTATTGAAGCGTGCGCACCGTCTGATCGAGCTGTACGACAAGGCCGGCATTGGCCGCGACCGCGTGCTGATCAAGATCGCTTCCACCTGGGAAGGTATCCGCGCTGCCGAGATTCTGGAAAAGGAAGGCATTCAGTGCAACCTGACGCTGCTGTTTTCCTTCGCTCAAGCTGCGGCTTGTGCTGACGCAGGCGTATTCCTGATTTCGCCGTTCGTAGGTCGCATCTACGACTGGTACAAGAAAGCCAACGGCAACGACTACACCGGCGCGGATGATCCGGGCGTGCAGTCGGTGACGCGCATCTACAACTACTACAAGGCCAATGACTACAAGACTGTGGTCATGGGTGCGAGCTTCCGTAACCTGAATCAGATCGAGCAGTTGGCCGGTTGCGACCGCCTGACCATCAGCCCGGATCTGATCGATAAGCTGGCGGCGGATACTGGCAAGCTGGAGCGCAAATTGGCCCCGGGTCATGCCGGTGAAGCTCGCTTGAACTTGAATGAAGCGCAGTTCCGTTGGTTGTCCAACGAGGATGCGATGGCGACCGAGAAACTGGCTGAGGGTATTCGTCAGTTCGCTCGCGACCAGGAAAAACTAGAAGCATTGCTGCAAGCCAAGCTCTGATCCAACAAGAGCAAACGCAAAAAGGGCGAACCCTCACAGGTTCGCCCTTTTTTGTGCGCGGCCGCTTATGAAATCAGTGACGCTCGAGGGCGTTCACCAGATCATGGAATGCTTCACGATTGGAGTCGTTCAGGCCCATGAGGATCTTGTGCGCTTCGAGCACTTTGATCCGCACCACTTCTTCGGACTGATCCTGGTCTGGCAGGTCGGTCAGGCACTCAGGGCACGGGATCGGGCGGTCAACGATGTTGAACACTTGCTCGAAGCCCATGGACTGCAGCAGACGGGTGATGTCTTCGTGGGTGGTGACGACGGTCGGCAGCAAGCCGACCTTTTGCCGCGACAGGATCGACAGCTTGGCCAAAAGGCCAAGGGTGGTGCTGTCGATGCTGCGGGTTTCGGTCAGGTCGATCACGATTGCGTTGAAGTTCAACGCCGTGAAGATCCGCTCAATAGTCGCATCCAACGCCGAACACAGGGTCAGGCGAACTTCACCGACGAACTTCAGGACGAAGGTGCCATCCTGCTCGGCGAACTGGATTCTACCGGTACTCATTAAAGATTCCTGCTCAACACCAACAGGGCGATATCATCCGGCATCTCCCCTAGCGTGGCCAATCCAAAAACCTGCCGCAGACCATCCAGGCTGCCGCCCGCTGCCTTGACCCGTTGGGGCAAAGCCGCTTCTTTTTCTTTGAGTGTAGGTTCTGGCAAAAGGTCCAGAATGCCATCGGACATCAGCGTCAGGCTGAACGTCGGCGGCAGTTCCAGCACGTGATCTTCGTAGGTGGCTTCATTGAAGAGGCCCACCGGCAGACCACGCCCTTCCAGATAACGAACACTGTCTGGCGTGTACAACACAGGCAACGGCAAATGACCACCGATGCTATAGGTCAGCAAACCTGTCTCCTCGTCGATGACTCCACCGACCATTGTGACGTGTTTACCCAGCTTACAACTGATCAGGCCTCGGTTGATATGACCAAGGACCTCTGAAGGCTTGAATTCCGGCAATGTACCGCTGCGCTTGGATTCGAACAGCAAGCGTGTGGTCATGAACTTCAGCAGCACGGTAACGAAGGCTGAAGAGGCGCCATGACCGGAAACGTCCGCCAGGTAGAAGGCTACACGACGCTCGTCGACCCGAAAGTAGTCGACGAAATCACCCGACAGGTACAGCGACGGGATGATCTGGTGAGCAAACTGGAACTCGTCGATGGTCCAGGGGCTGACCGGCAGCATGTTCATCTGCACCTGGCGACCGGCGTTCTGGTCTTCCTGGAGCAAGTTCAGGCTGGCGGCGAGCTCGCGGTTGGCCTTTTCCAGCTTCTCGCGGTAGCGCTGGTTTTCCAGCAGCAGGCGCGCACGATCCAGGGCCCGGCGCACAGAGTGCTCGAGCACAGCCAGATCTTCGAGAGGCTTGATCAGGTAGTCCGCTGCGCCCAAGCGCAGGGCCTCGACCGCGTCGTGCATCACGCCGGCGCCCGAAACCACGATAACCGGGGTTTGTGGCGACAGCTCGGTGACCTGTCGGATGAGTTCGAGTCCGCCCATCTGCGGCATGCGCAGATCGCAGATGACCAAGTCGGGCTTGTCTTGCTCGAATACCTGAAGACCCTGCTGGCCATTGCTGGCCTGCAAGACGCTGAAACCACTGTCTTCCAAATAGGCGGCGAGGCTCGCGCGCACTACTTCGTCATCATCGATTATCAGCAGCGTGGCACTGGTTTTTGGCATGTGGGCAAACGGCGCCAGAATTAGGTTGGCGTAGCAGGCAGGGGCTTTGTCCCGGCTCACACTACTGGATTCGCTTTCTAGCCTCTCTACTGCACTGTTTTCGAGCGTTTGCCCTACACACAGGTACACCAGAGGTGCCCTTCTAAGGCGCAGACGGTACTCCCATCCGCGGGGCGTTTCAAGCTCACGCCGATGGTCGCTTGACGTCTTTCCATTTCAAATCACCGGGAGTTATAAGAACAGGCAAAACCGTAACGTAATGGAAGGTTCAAACCCATCAGTAAAACCAGCCCGGAAAGCCAAACGAAAGAAGGCGGCCACTGGCCGCCTTCCTCTCTTTACCGGTCGAGATCAAAAATCGTCTTCGACCTGGCCGTCTTTGACTTTGAATTCACGGTTCTGCAGGTACGCATTGCGGATGAAGGTGTACTTGTCGCCGGTGATCAGCTTCTCGCTCGACAGCAGGCTGGCGCGGGTGTCGATGATGTTAAGGCCGAAGATCGAGTTACGCACCGGCACGTCGTTGATGTACGGGTACGGGCCGGTGTAGCCATCGACATACTTGGACGGCGCGTCACGCAGCGTGCTTGGACCCAACAACGGCAACATCACGTAAGGGCCGCTGCCTACACCCCAGTAGCCGAGGGTCTGACCGAAATCTTCGTCATTGCGCTGCAGGCCCATCTTGGTGCCCACATCGAAGAAGCCCAGCAGGCCGAAGGTGGTGTTGAAGATCAAGCGTGCGGTATCGACACCGGCGGCGGCTGGTTTGGCCTGCAAGATATCGTTGGCAAGGTTGGTGACATCTCCGACGTTGCGGAACATGTTGTGGATGCCGTCTTCAAGGAACTGCGGCGTCACGAACTGATAACCCTGGGCCAAAGGCTTCAGCGCATAGGTGTCGAGCACATCGTTGAACTTGTAGATCGGGCGGTTGATACTTTCCCAAGGGTCGTCTTCCGAGGCTGCCTGGGCAACGAACGGAACCAGCAATAGGCTGGCAGACACACAAAGCTGAGCTAGATGATTGCTCCAGCGCATAGAAAAACTCCTTGGATTGTACTGGCGCGGGCCCTTGGCCCAAGCGTTAAGTTGGCTAGTATAAGACGGAAAAGCCGCTTAAGGCAGCACCGCTGCAAGGCAGCCTGCGGATCATTCGTGATGATTGTGAGCGATTCACATCAGTGTCACTCAACTGTCACTGTCGCCCCCTAGCCTTGAGGCTATTTCAGGGACGTTGATATGCCGCACGCCGAAACCTTGCCCCACGTTGCGCCCAGCCTGACCGCCGTCCTGTTCGGCCTCAGTGGTTGCCTGGTGGATTTCGGTGCCCGCACACGCGCACAGGGCATCCCCTCTGCCATACACGCTGAGGCTACGCCCGGCGCGCTGGATAGCCTGCGCAGCTTGCAGCATCAGCAGATTCCCTGCGCCTGGCTCGATGAACTCCCCCCTGCCCTCAGCCATTCCCTGGCCGCTGCCTTGCCTTCGTGGATCAAACCCTCGCAACACCCCGAAACAAACAATCCATGGCCGGCACCGCATGCCTGTTGGCAAGCCCTGATGACGTTGAATGTCGAACGACTGGAGGGTTGTGTGCTGGTCAGCGGCGAACCACGCTTGCTGCAAGCGGGGCTCAATGCCGGATTGTGGACGATTGGGCTGGCGTCCTGCGGCTCACTCTGCGGCCTGGCGCCCAACGACTGGCAGGCGCTGACTCAGCAGGAACGGGAATTCAAACGCGGCAAGGCAACGATGCAACTGTTCGGTCTGGGTGTGCATTCAGTGATTGATCACCTCGGGGAACTCAACACCTGCCTGGCCGACATCAGCCTGCGCCGGCTCAAGGGCGAAAAGCCCTGATCGAGATCATGCAGGTTACGCGCGAGTGGATTAATCTAAAGGTCAAGCCATAGACCTTTGGCGTGCTGCTGCGGTCTATGCCAGTGCCTATCGATAAAAGGAAGAACGCCATGCCTGCCCGCGAACTGCAACAACAGCTCAATACTCTGCGCGAGCAATTGGAACAGAATCCACCGCTGACCGAAGCCGAGCGCGAAGACCTGCACGCGCTGATGCAACAGATCGAACTGGAACTGGAACTCGAAACCAAAACCCAGGACTCCAGCCTCGCCGACAATGTGAACCTGGCCGTTGAACGCTTCGAAATCGAACACCCGACCCTTGCCGGCACCTTGCGCAACATCGTGCAAGCCCTGGCCAATATGGGAATCTGAACCCGCCGAATACAAAAAAGCCCCGCCAGTGATGGCGGGGCTTTTTCATATCTGCAATTTGAAATGCAATCCACCTGTGGGAGCGAGCCTGCTCGCGATGGCTGAGTGTCAGGCACCCTAAATGCTGACTGATACACCGCCTTCGCGAGCAAGCCCGCTCCCACAGGGGTTCTTTATTGGCGGACCAGTCGATGGTTCGGCAACTGCACATCTTCAGTACTGCGATACGGGTTGATGTCCAACCCGCCGCGCCGCACATACCGCGCATACACCGTCAATTTTTCCGGTTTCAACAACCGTTGCAAGTCGAGAAAAATCCGCTCCACGCACTGTTCATGAAAGTCCGAGTGCTGACGGAAGCTCACGATGTATTCCAGCAAACTTGCGTGATCCAGCGCCGCGCCACGGTATTCCACCGCCACGCTGCCCCAGTCCGGCTGACTGGTAACCGGGCAGTTGGATTTGAGCAAATGGCTGTGCACGCTCTCCTCCACGATGCGTGATTGATCGCAACGCAGCAGTTCCGGGCGCGGATGCTCATAGTTGCTGACGCTGATATCCAGATCATCAATGCACACGCCCGGCAACGCCACAACGCCTTCAGCTTCGACGTCCTTCAGGTTGCGAACCCGCACACCGACCGGTTTACCGGCAGCGGCCGACAGGTCTTTCGCCAACGTCGCTTCAAGGATCGCGGTGTCGGCAAACGGTGTCTGGTTCAGGGAATTGAGGTACAGCTTGAACGACTTCGATTCGATGATATTCGGCGAATCCGCCGGGATAGTGAACTCGCCAATCGCCACCACTGGCTTGCCGGACGGCAACAGCCACGACAGCTCGAAGCAGTTCCAGAAATCGACGCCCTTGTACGGCAGGGTTTCCGCCGTCAAGCCAAGCTCCGCCCATTTCGCGGTGCGCGGGATCGGGAACAGCAACGACGGTGTATAGGTGGCGATGTATTCGCTGGATTTGCCCAGCGGCGAGTGTTCGGCTGCGGGATGCATGGCGGAAACCTGACTGAAGAATCAGCGGATTCTACCAGCCTTTGCCCCCGCCTTTGAGTGCTTACTGACTGACAGTCAATTTGCCGACCATGCCGGCCTGGTAATGACTGGGGATATTGCAGGCAAATTCCAGGTTGGTGGCCTTGGTGAAGGTCCAGGTCAGCTCAGCGGTTTTGCCCGGCTCGATGAGCACGCTATTGGGGTCGTCGTGTTTCATGCCCTGCCCTTGAGATGAGTGCTCCATTCCGGCCATTGCACCGTGGTCCATATCCTTCATGCCTGTAGGCGTCAGCATGCCGCTCTGCTGCATCTTCATCATTTCCTGCTGATGTCTGGCATGCATCGCCGCGTCACCGAGGTTGAATTCGTGCAACAACTGGCCTTTATTCACCAACACAAAACGAACCGTCTCACCGGCCTTGATATCAATCGCCTTGGGCGTGAACGACATGTCGCCCATGACGACTTCAACGCTGCGAGTCGCCTTTGCCGCCGGGGCCGGTTGGCCAAAATCGTAGGTATGCGCCGGGGAAGCCCACGCTGGCGAGCTCAGCGCCAGCAAACACGCGAAGCGCACCAGTGATTTGCGCAAAAACATAGTCGTACTCCAACAAGATAAGATTCAGCCTGTGGAAAACTCTAAACTGCTGCGACTGCCCGCAAACTGACAGCCAGATTACAACTTTGTAAGGTAGACCTGTATTAACGCCGCCCACGGTATAAAGCGTTCGTTCCATTTGCCTCGAGTCGCCCATGAAACTGCTGATCGTCGAAGACCAACCGAAAACTGGCCACTACTTGCGCCAAGGCCTGACCGAGGCCGGTTTCAATACTGAACTGGTGGCGGACGGCAGCACCGGCCAGCAACTGGCGCTGACCGGCGATTACGCGCTGTTGATTCTCGATGTGATGCTGCCCGGTCGCGATGGCTGGCAGATTCTGCAAGCGGTGCGCAGTGCCGGCCTCGACACGCCGGTACTGTTTCTGACAGCCCGCGACGCGGTGGAGGACAGGGTCCACGGCCTCGAACTGGGCGCCGACGACTACCTGGTCAAACCGTTCGCCTTCTCTGAGCTGCTGGCCCGGGTCCGGAGCCTGTTGCGCCGCGGTAACGCCACACCTCAGGAAACCAGCCTGCAACTGGCGGACTTGCGCCTTGACCTGATCCGCCGTCGGGTCGAACGCAGCGGCCAGCGCATCGACCTGACGGCCAAGGAATTCGCCCTGCTGGAAATGCTCCTGCGCAGGCAAGGCGAAGTCCTGCCCAAGTCGTTGATCGCTTCCCAGGTCTGGGACATGAACTTCGACAGTGACACTAACGTCATCGAAGTGGCGATTCGTCGTTTGCGCCTGAAGATCGACGATGAATTTCCCAACAAGTTGATTCACACCGTACGTGGCATGGGTTACGTCCTAGAAGAGCGTCCCGCTTGATGCGCCGACTCTCGCTAAGCAGCCGTCTGGCGCTGCTGTTTGCAGCATGCACTGCAGTCGTGTCGTTGTTCGCCGGGGTGTTGTTCAGTCGGGCCAGTGAAGCGCATTTCGTTGAACTCGATCAGCAGTTGCTGGACGGCAAGTTGATTGGTTTGCGCCGGGCACTTCATGACATCCAGTCGATTGAAAGCGAAGTCAAACTGGCCGATGAATTGAGCCGACAGGCTGACCTGTCGCTGCGAATCACTGGCAGCGACGGCAAGCGCTGGTATGACAGCTCGACGCACCTGCCCCAGTCATTGCCGACCCAACCGGGTTTGTCCACGGTGAGCAGCGAAGGTACCGACTACCGCGTCCTCAACGCTCCGTTGTACCTCGATAAACCTGACTCACCGCAGTTGACCTTGCTGCTGGATATCACCCATCACCAGCACTTTCTGCAACGCATGCAACACCTGATCTGGTTGACAGTCGGATTGTCGGCACTGGCCACCGCCCTGCTCGGTGCCTGGGCGGCGCGCAGTGGGTTGCGGCCGTTACGGCGCATGAGTACGGTTGCCAGCGGCGTTTCGGCGCAATCGCTCAATGTACGTCTGCCCGAAGCAAACATGCCGCCAGAACTCGCGGAAATGGCCCACCACTTCAACGCGATGCTCGGACGCCTCGACGACTCTTTTCAGCGGCTCTCGGCCTTCTCCGCCGACATCGCCCATGAATTGCGCACGCCGTTGTCGAACCTGCTGACCCACACCCAGGTCACCCTCACCCGCCCACGGCCCATTGAAGATTACCGAGAAGCACTGCACAGCAATCTCGAAGAACTGCAATGGATGGCGCAACTGGTCAACGACATGTTGTACCTGGCCAAGGCCGACCACGGGTTGTTGATGCCCAAGCGCGAACCGCTGGAGCTGGCGGAAGAAGCGGATTTATTGCTGGAGTTTTTTGCACCGTTGGCGGAGGACGCTCAGGTCAGGTTGAGTCGTGAAGGCAGTGCGCGCATGGAAGGTGATCGCAGCATGTTGCGGCGGGCGCTCTCCAATTTGCTGGACAATGCGTTGCGGTTTACGCCGGTCAAAGGTGAGGTTCGGGTGCGAATTGTTGATCAGCCTAAGGGATTGAGCCTGACGGTCGAGAACAGCGGCGACGGAATTGACGGGGCGTTGCTGCCGCGTTTATTTGATCGCTTCTACCGGGCTGATCCGGCGCGCCAGGAAGGCAGTAGTGAACATGCGGGATTGGGGCTGGCGATCACTCAGTCAATCATCCGCGCCCATGGCGGGCAGATTCGTTGCGAATCGGATAACGGGTGGACGCGGTTTGTGATTGAGTTGCCCAAGGGAGATTGAGGCCAGCAACTCTGGCCTCATCGCGAGCAAGCTCGGCTCCCACAGGGTTCAGAGTCGTTCACAAATCTGCGATTCAACTCGGTCAACTGTGGGAGCGGCGGTGCGGCGATCCGACTTGCCCGCGAAAGCGGTGCAACGGCTTACGAATACCGCAACGCAGTAGCCGGCTCGACTTTCGCCGCACGCCATGCCGGGTAAACGGTGGCGAGGAAGCTCAGAATAAACCCGGCGGAGCAGATCAACACCACATCCGCACCCTGCAGTTCGGACGGCAGGTTACTGACGAAGTACACGTCTGAACTGAAGATGTGCTGCCCGCTGACCCGCTCCATCCAGCCCACCAGTTCACTGACGTTCAGCGCCGCAATCACGCCAAGCACACCACCAATCAACGTACCGACAACCCCGATCACAGTGCCCTGCACCATGAAGATCGCCATGATCTGCCGCGGCGTAGCGCCAATGGTGCGCAGGATCGCGATGTCCGCGCCTTTGTCGTTCACCACCATGATCAGGGTTGCGATGATGTTGAACGCCGCCACGGCGACGATCATCAGCAACAGCAAACCGATCATGGTTTTTTCCATCTTCATCGCACTGAACAGACTGCCCTGTGTGTGAGTCCAGTCATCAGCCTTGTAAGCGGTGCCCAGCCCGCCAGCAATATCGCTGGAAACCTTCGGCGCAGCGTACAAATCCTTTACCGCCAGGCGCACGCTCTGTACCTGATTCGGCGCCCAGTGCTGCATCTGCGCGGCATCGGCCACGTGGATCAGCGCCATGGAACCGTCCAGTTCGGCGCCAACCTTGAACACGCCGACCACGTTCAACCGCTGCATGCGCGGGGTGATGCCGCCCGGTGCCGTGCTGACTTCCGGCACGATCAGGGTGATCTTGTCGCCGACGTTCAAGCGGAAGCGACGTGCCGTGATCTCGCCGATCACCACGCCGAACTCACCCGGCTTCAAGGCATCGAGACGCCCCTGAACAATGTGCTGGGCGACGATCGACACCTTGCCTTCCAGCGCCGGATCAACGCCGCTGACCTGGATCGGCTGCATCGTCCCCTTGTAGGACAGCATGCCTTCCATCTCGGTGAACGGCACGGCGGCCGTCACTTCAGGATTCTTCATGGCCGCCGCAGCAACGGGCTGCCAATCGTCGATCGGATTGACGCCGACGATAGTCGCGTGAGGCACCATGCCGAGGATGCGCGAGCTCATTTCACGCTGGAAGCCGTTCATGACCGACAGCACCACGATCATCGCCAGCACGCCCAGGGCGAGACCGATCATCGAGGTCATCGAGATGAAGGAAACAAAGCGATTGCGGCGCTTGGCGCGGGTATAGCGCGCGCCGATAAAGATCGATAACGGTCTGAACATTCGCTGGGCACCGTATAAAAATAAAAGACCCGACGTACTGTTCAGTACGCCGGGTTTCGGCCAATCAGATGGGCGTCAGGTAACCTTCCTGCAGATGCAGGACGCGATCCATCTGGCGAGCCAGGTTCATGTCGTGAGTCACCACCAGGAACGCCGTGCGCATCGAGGTGCTGAGTTCCAGCATCAAATCCTGAATGCCCTGGGCGGTGTGGGAATCGAGGTTGCCGGTCGGCTCGTCGAGCATCACCAGGCCTGGCTTGTTCACCAAGGCGCGGGCGATGGCCACACGCTGACGTTCACCACCGGACAGTTCCGACGGTTTGTGTTCCAGGCGATGGCCCAACCCTACCCGCTCCAGCAATGCCGTCGCACGCTGACGCGCTTCCGGGATAGCCGTCTTGCCGATCAGCAGCGGCATGCAGACGTTTTCCAGCGCGGTGAACTCAGGCAGCAAGTGGTGGAACTGGTAAACGAAACCCAGCGACCGATTGCGCAGCAAACCGCGAGCCTTTTCGTTCAGCGCCGACAGCTCTTCACCGGCCAGCCAGACGCTGCCCTTGGTTGGTGTATCGAGGCCGCCCAGCAGGTTGAGCAAGGTACTTTTGCCCGAGCCCGACGTACCGACAATCGCCACGCGCTCACCCGGATGCAGCTCCAGTTGCAGACCGGCCAGAACCTCTACCGACTCCGGGCCTTCCTCGTAGGATTTGCCCAGGTTGCGGCAGCTCAAGATTGCTTTATCACTCATGCCCAACTCACTCATAACGTAGCGCCTCCGCAGGCTGGGTGCGCGCGGCACGCCAGGCTGGATACAGGGTGGCGAGGAAACTCAGGACCAACGCGGCGGCGCAGACCATCAACACATCCTGGCTCTGCACTTGCGACGGCAGGTAATCGATGAAGTACACGTCGGAATTCAGGAACTTGTGCCCGATCAGACCTTCGAGCGCCGAGATCGCGGCGCTGACGTTCAGCGCGGCGAAGATCCCGACCACGGCGCCGATCAGCGTCCCGACCACACCAATGACGGTGCCCTGCACCATGAAGATCGCCATGATCGACCCCGGAGTGGCGCCAAGGGTGCGCAGAATCGCGATATCGCCCTTCTTGTCGTTCACCACCATCACCAGCGTGGAAATGATATTGAACGCGGCAACAGCGACGATCAGCAGCAACAGCAAACCGATCATGGCTTTTTCCATGCGGATCGCCTGATACAGATTGCCGTGGGTGCGCGTCCAGTCGCGGGCATAGAAATGGTCTTCGCCAAGTTGCTGGGCGATGGTCCACGCCACGCGCGGCGCCTGGAACAGGTCGTCGAACTTCAGGCGGATGCCCTGGACCTGATCCGGTTTCCAGCGATGCAGCTTGGCCAGATCCTGCAGATTGGTGATGCCCAGGTAGCCGTCCAGTTCACCGGCGCCGACATGGAAGATGCCGACCACGGTAAAGCGTTTCATGCGCGGGAACATCCCGGCCGGAGTCACGGTGACTTCCGGCGCCACAAACGTCAGCTTGTCGCCGATCGCCGCACCCAACTTGGCCGCAGCCTTGTCACCGATGACGATGCCGAAACTGCCCGGTGCCAGGTCATCGAGTTTGCCCTGCTGCATGAAGTTATCAATGATCGAGACCTGCCGTTCCAGCGCAGGATCGATGGCATTGAGCAGGACTTTGGAAACCTTGCCGTTATTGGTCAGCAACCCCTGCATCTGAGTAAACGGCGCAACGGCCGTCACCTGCGGGTTCTGTTTGACCTTGGCGGCCAGGCTTTGCCAGTCGCTGATCGGCTCACCGGACTCGATGGTCGCGTGGGGCACCATGCCCAGCACGCGGGTGCGCATCTCATGATCGAAGCCGTTCATGACCGACAGCACCACGATCATCACGACCACGCCAAGGGCGAGTCCGATCATCGAGGTCAGGGAAATGAATGACACAAAATGATTGCGACGCTTTGCACGGGTATAACGCGTGCCAATAAATACGAAGAGAGGTCTGAACATGTCGGGGCTTGTTCGGAGGGAAAAGGAACGTCCTTGTGGCGGGGGTCGATAACCAGCTTTACACTCAGACCACCGCCGCTACCATGGGTTCGCCATGTCGACATTAGATGAAGAAGATCGCCGCGAATACTACCGTATCGAGGACACGATCGCACTGGAAATTCGGCCCCTGTCCGCTCCCGAAGCCGCAGGCCAGGAAGTGTTGCAGGATGCTTCCCCGCTGTTCAACTTGCTCAGCGAACTGCACCTGAGCGAATTCGAGTCACAGCACCTGTTGCGCCAGATCAGTGAGCGCGACCGGAACCTCGCCGCATTCCTGAAATCGCAGAATAAACGCATCGATTTGCTGAGCCAGGTGATCGCAATCACCGTACTCGGGCAGATCGGCGAGCCGCAGCCGGTGATCATTTCCGAAGGCGGGATCGACTTTCAGCATCCGACGCCCATTGCCGAAGGCGCGCACCTGTCGGTCAAACTGGTGCTGATGCCGCAAGCCCTCGGACTCTTGTTACGGGCTCGCGTCACCCATTGCGATCGCAAAGGCGAAGGCTACGCCATCGGCACCGAGTTCGAGTACCCGACCGATGCCCAGCGCCAATTGCTGGCCCGCTACATTTTGCAGAAGCAGGCCCAGGAACGACGCCTGGCCCGCGAACAAAACGAATCAGGCATTTAATTAAGGAAGAACCGTGACTCTCATCTACGGCCATCGCGGCGCCAAGGGCGAAGCACCGGAAAATACGCTGACCAGCTTTCAGCAATGCCTCAAGCACGGCGTGCGCCGTTGCGAACTGGACCTGCACCTGTCCAAGGACGGTGAGTTGATGGTCATCCACGACCCGACACTCAAGCGAACCACCGACCGTCGCGGCAAAGTCGTCGAGTATACGGTGGCCGAACTGGTTACCTACGACGCGCGCAAGGGCGGCCCGGGCTGGATCAAGCCCTGCCCGATTCCAACACTGGAAGAACTGTTCGAGAAATGCGATTTCGAGCACTGGCAATTGGAAGTCAAGAGCGCTTCACGCACCCGCGCGGCGACTACCGTGCTGGCGATTCGCGAATTGGCTCAGCGTTTCGGCCTGCTCGACAAAGTCACGATCACCTCGAGCTCGCGGGAAGTATTGAAAGCTGCGCTGGACTTCGTGCCAGATGTGTCCCGCGGATTGGTGGCCGAGTACGCCTGGCTCGACCCGTTGAAGGTCGCACAAAGCTATGGCTGTGAGATTCTGGCGCTGAACTGGACCCTGTGTACGCCGGAACGCCTGCAGAAGGCGCAGCGTCAGGGGCTACATGTGTCGGTATGGACAGTCAACGAGCCCGCGCTGATGCGCAGACTCGCCGACTTCGGCGTTGACAGCCTGATTACAGACTTTCCCGGTTTGGCCAGCGCCACGCTCGAGAATTGCTGAAATCGGTCTCCCCGGCCGGCTCAGGCCACCGGCCGGAGCCACTCAAAAAAGCCGGTTGAGGCCATCATACGCCGCTACCCGATAGGCTTCGGCCATGGTCGGGTAGTTGAACGTCGTGTTGACGAAGTACTTCAGCGTGTTCTGTTCGCCCGGCTGGTTCATGATCGCCTGACCAATGTGCACGATCTCCGACGCCTGATAACCGAAGCAGTGAACGCCCAGCACTTCCAGGGTCTCGCGGTGGAACAGAATCTTCAGCATGCCCTGAGGCTCGCCGGCGATCTGTGCACGCGCCATGCCCTTGAAGAACGCCTTGCCCACTTCGTACGGCACCTTGGCCTGAGTCAGCTCCTGTTCGTTCTTGCCGATCGAGCTGATCTCCGGAATGGTGTAGATGCCGGTTGGCACGTCGTTGACGAAGCGCCAGCTATGGTTGTCAACGATGCTGCCAGCGGCCGAACGACCCTGGTCGTGAGCAGCACTTGCCAGGCTCGGCCAACCAATCACGTCACCGGCGCCGTAGATGTTCGGCTTGCAGGTACGGTAGGCCTCGTCGACTTCGATCTGGCCACGGCTGTTGACCTTCACGCCGATGTTTTCCAGACCCAACTGATCCGTGTTGCCGGTACGGCCGTTGCACCAGAGCAAGGCGTCGGCCTTGATCTTCTTGCCGGACTTGAGGTGCAGGATCACGCCGTTGTCCACGCCTTCGACGCGGTCGTAGTCTTCGTTGTGGCGAACCGTGATGTTGTTGTTGCTGAAGTGATAGCTCAGGGCCTGGGAAATTTCCGAGTCGAGGAAGCTCAGCAACTGACCGCGGTTGTCCACCAGTTCAACCAGTACACCCAGACCGCTGAAGATCGAGGCGTATTCGCAACCGATCACACCGGCACCGTAAACGATGAGTTTGCGCGGGGTGTGGCCGAGGCTGAGGATGGTGTCGCTATCGTAGATACGCGGGTGATGAAAATCGATGTCCGCCGGGTGATACGGACGCGAGCCGGTGGCGATGATGATGTGCTTGGCCACCAGTTTTTCGACCACGCCGTTGGCGCAGACCACTTCAATGGTTTGCTCGTCAGCGAAGCTGCCGGTGCCGAAGAACACGTCGACGCGGTTACGGGCGTAGTAGCCGGTGCGCGATGCGACTTGTTTGGAGATGACTTTTTCAGCGCTCTTCAAAACGTCCGGGAACGAGAACCAGCGTGGCTCACCAATGGCCCGGAACATCGGGTTGGTGTTGAACTGCATGATCTGCCGGACCGAGTGACGCAGTGCCTTGGACGGGATGGTGCCCAGGTGGGTGCAGTTGCCGCCGACCTGGCGACGGCTATCGACCATCGCCACCTTGCGCCCTGCTTTGGCGGCGTTCATTGCCGCGCCTTCTCCCGCCGGGCCGGAACCCAGCACCACCACGTCGTAGTTGTAGACAGCCATGCATACTCCTCAGAACAGGCCGCGGCGCCCTCGGCACCTGCGGCTAAATCACGCCGATCTGCGGCGTGAAGGAACAATTTGGGGCCAGTACAGAACCCGGACACAGTCTATATAAGCGTCAACGCCGCGCACATTAACCCTTGGTCGCGTCGTAGGCTAGTTTTGCCTGCACTACAACGCCAGTCTTTGCTGCTTGAATCGCCGTGATCACTCGGTTTTTCCGCCACTCAGGCGTTCAAAAGCCTGCGTGGTTCGAGTGACGAATTCTGTATCGGCACGAATCACAAAGAATGCACCGATGTCATGCGTTTCGGCATAGTCCCAACCCCTTTCGGGACCCAGAATCAGCAACAACGTCGATAAGCCATCAGCCATCAACGCTGAAGGATGAATCACCGTGACTGACGCCAGGGTGTGTAGGACCGGCGTCCCGGTCCGGGCATCGAAGGTGTGGGAATAACGCCGACCGTCCTGCTCGAAATAGTTGCGGTAGTCGCCGGAAGTGGAAACGCCGTAGCCATCGACGGCGATGATGCGCTCGGCCACTTGCTGGTCGTCGCGGGGTTCTTCCAGGGCGACGCGCCACGGTGAGCCGTCGAGTTTTTTGCCGGCGGCCTTGAGTTCACCGGTGGCTTCGGCGAGGTAGTTATGGATGCCCATTGCTTCGAGCTTTGCGGCAATCGTATCGACCGCGTAACCGGCAGCGATGCTATTGAAGTCGACCTCGACCGCGGCATCCTTGCATAGCTGATCGCCGTCGATGCGCAGGTGCGCGTGACCGACGCGCTGCCTTACTTCGGCGAGCGCTTCGGCAGTCGGGACTTTTTCCTCACGGCCCTGTGGGCCGAAGCCCCAGAGATTGAGCAGCGGCTCCACGGTCAGGTCGTAGGAGCCTTCGCTTTGCGAAGACAGTTGCTCGCCCACACGGATCAATTCGAGCACCGGGCCAGGCATGACCTGACAGCGGCCGGCCGGCAGTGCGTTGAAGCGTTCGATGTCCGAGTCGCTGCGATAGGTCGAGAACTGTCGATCCACTTCGGCGAGGATCTTTTCTACTTCGGCCTGCACCGCTTTCGGCCCGGGCGTGGAGGAATGCCTTATGTATTGAATGGAATAACGACTGCCCATGGTCGGGCCGTCGAAGCGCTCCAGACTGTCGCCGTTGCCACAACCGGACAAAACGCCGACCACCATCACAATCCAAGTCCACCGTCCAGTTAACAAATCTTCATCTCCCCTCAAAACCGCGCCCGCCATTATGGGCTTCAGAGCGCATGGGAGCCAGATCTGCCTCATCTGCCTGTCAGACGCAAAACCTGTGGGAGCGAGCGTGCTCGCGCAAGTCCCTTCGCCACACAGGCCCCCACAGGTGCAGCGCTTTCAAACAAGATTCACCAGAGGGAGTATCTACAAATGTCCTCCAACACGAGCAAAGGCAAAGCGATTTTTCGCGTTGTCAGTGGTAATTTTCTTGAGATGTTCGACTTTATGGTCTATGGCTTTTACGCCACGGCCATCGCCAAAACCTTCTTCCCTGCCGATAGCGCTTTCGCTTCCCTGATGTTATCGCTGGCCACCTTCGGTGCCGGCTTCCTGATGCGCCCATTGGGGGCGATTTTTCTCGGTGCCTACATCGACCGCCACGGTCGACGCAAAGGACTGATCATCACCCTCGCGATGATGGCGGCCGGCACGGTACTGATTGCTTGCGTGCCGGGTTACGCCACTTTGGGCGTTGCAGCGCCGTTGATCGTGCTGTTCGGTCGCTTGCTGCAAGGGTTCTCGGCCGGCGTGGAGCTGGGCGGCGTGTCGGTGTACCTCGCTGAAATTTCTACACCGGGTCGCAAAGGTTTCTTCGTCAGCTGGCAGTCCGCCAGTCAGCAAGCCGCCGTGGTATTCGCCGGCCTGCTGGGTGTTGGCTTGAACCACTGGCTCAGCCCGGAACAAATGGGTGATTGGGGCTGGCGTGTGCCGTTCCTGATCGGGTGCATGATCGTGCCGGTGATCTTCGTGATTCGCCGCTCACTGGAAGAAACCCCGGAATTCCAGGCGCGTAAACACCGCCCTACCCTGCGGGACGTCGTCCGCTCGATCAGTCAGAACGTTGGCATCGTCATCGCCGGCATGGCGTTGGTGGTGATGACCACGGTGTCGTTCTACCTGATCACCGCTTACACCCCGACCTTCGGTAAAGCCGAACTGCATCTGTCGGATCTGGATGCATTGCTGGTGACGGTGTGCATTGGTTTGTCGAACTTCTTTTGGCTACCGGTGATGGGGGCGTTTTCCGACAGGATCGGACGCAAACCCTTGCTGTTGGCAGCGACTATTCTGGCGATTCTCACCGCCTACCCTGCCCTGTCATGGCTGGTAGCAAACCCGAGTTTCAGCCACTTGCTGATCGTCGAGTTGTGGCTGTCGTTCTTGTATGGCTCGTACAACGGCGCGATGGTGGTGGCCCTGACCGAGATCATGCCGGTGGAAGTTCGTACGACCGGCTTCTCCCTCGCCTACAGCCTGGCGACGGCGACCTTTGGTGGCTTTACACCGGCGGCGTGCACCTACCTGATTCATGTGCTGGACAACAAGGCTGCGCCAGGGATCTGGCTCAGTGGTGCGGCGGTATTGGGGTTGATTGCGACGCTGGTGTTGTTCAAAGGCAATCGGCATGAACTGCGGACGGCGCAAGCGGCGGAGGTCGGCGGCGCCTGACAGATCGCCTTCGCGAGCAGGCTCGCGAAGAGGCCGGCACACTCAGCACTTTTGTAACTGACAAACCGCACAAACAAAAACGCCCCGACCAAAGTCGGGGCGTTCTCATGTGCAGCTAACGCTTAGCGCGGGAATGCTGGCGGGTTTACACCGGCCATGTCTTCCATCACGCGAACCACCTGGCAGCTGTAACCGAATTCGTTGTCGTACCAAACGTACAGAACAACGCGGTTGTCTTGGCTGATGGTTGCTTCAGCGTCCACCACGCCTGCGTGGCGCGAGCCAACGAAGTCGGTGGAAACCACTTCCTGCGAATTGACGTAGTCGATTTGCTTATGCAGATCGGAGTGCAGCGCCATGTAGCGCAGGTACTCGTTCATCTCTTCACGGGTGGCGGCTTTCTCAAGGTTCAGGTTGAGAATGGCCATCGACACGTTTGGCGTCGGAACGCGGATCGCGTTACCGGTCAGCTTGCCGGCCAGCTCAGGCAGCGCCTTGGCAGCAGCGGTGGCAGCACCGGTCTCGGTGATCACCATGTTCAACGCGGCGCTACGGCCACGACGATCGCCTTTGTGGAAGTTGTCGATCAGGTTCTGGTCGTTGGTGTACGAGTGAACCGTTTCAACGTGACCATTGATTATGCCGAACTTGTCGTTGACTGCCTTGAGCACCGGCACGATGGCGTTGGTGGTGCAGGAAGCCGCGGAAACGATCTTGTCATCAGCGGTGATTTCACCGTGGTTGATGCCGTGAACGATGTTCTTCAGCTTGCCTTTGCCAGGCGCGGTCAGAACTACGCGATCGATACCCGGGCAAGCCAGGTGTTGGCCCAGACCCTCGGCATCACGCCATACACCGGTGTTGTCCACCAGCAGCGCGTCTTTGATGCCGTACTGGGTGTAGTCCACTTCAGTCGGGTTTTTCGCGTAGATAACCTGGATCAGGTTGCCGTTGGCGGTGATGGTGTTGTTGGCTTCATCAATGGTGATGGTGCCATTGAACGAACCATGAACCGAGTCACGACGCAGCAGGCTGGCGCGTTTGACCAGATCGTTTTCGGCGCCCTTGCGGACAACGATGGCGCGCAGACGCAGGCCGTCGCCACCACCGGTTTTCTCGATCAGGATGCGCGCCAGCAGACGGCCGATACGACCGAAGCCGTACAGAACAACGTCGGTGCCTTTGCGGGCGGAAACATTTTGCTGACCAACGACGTCGGCCAGTTCTTCACGGACGAACTGCTCGGCAGTGCGGCCATTGCCTTCAGCCTTGAACTTGATTGCAAGCTTGCCCAGGTCTACCGAAGCAGCGCCGAGCTTGAGCTCGCTCATTGCCTTGAGCAGCGGGAATGTTTCGTGGACGGACAATTCGCTGTCATCGGACTGGCGATGGCGAGCAAAGCGGTGAGCTTTGAGAATCGCGATGACAGACTGGTTGATCAGACTGCGGCCATAGATCGAGCTCACCACGTTGTTATTGCGGTAGAGCTGACCGATAAGCGGAATCATCGCTTCTGCGAGTGCTTCACGGTCGATCCATTCACCAAGACACTGGTCGGGCTTCTGAGTCACGGGAACCTTCCACATGTAGGGGCAGAAAAAAGGGGCTACATTATGCCGCCGAGTGCCTCCCGTAGCAATGCGCGCTTGTCGCGCGGCCAGTAACAAAATCCTCTTCAAAAAAATGACGCATGGCTCAAGCCCAATAAAACCGTGGCCTGCAGCGCAGTCATTTTTTGGGAGACAACGCTGTCTTGTCTGTAACCCTCCGTAACACTCAGTCGTTTTGCCACTACATATTCAGTCTTTTTTACGAAAAAACGGGCCGATTTTGTCTTTACCACTACATTTCGCCCAACCTGCGTAATAGACACATCTGCAACTGACAGGCGGCACCCGGGGCCGCTACAATTACCGACTTTGTCGCAACGCTTGGAGCTCAACCTTCCGTGCCCGTTCTGCGTCTACCGCTTCTCCCTGCCGCGGCAGGTAAACAGCACTGGGGCAACCTGCCCGGTGCCGCCCTGAGCCTGGCCATTGCCGAGGCCGCCAGCGCTGCCAAGCGCTTCACCCTGCTACTGACCGCCGACAGCCAAAGTGCCGAACGGCTGGAACAGGAGCTGAGTTTCTTCGCCCCGGATTTGCCGGTACTGCATTTCCCGGACTGGGAAACCCTGCCCTACGATCTGTTTTCGCCGCACCAGGACATTATTTCCCAGCGAATCTCCGCGCTGTATCGATTGCCGGAGCTGAGTCATGGCGTTTTGGTCGTGCCAATCACCACAGCCCTGCATCGCCTGGCGCCGACCAAATTCCTGCTCGGCAGCAGCCTGGTGCTGGACATCGGCCAGAAGCTCGATGTCGAGCAAATGCGCACCCGGCTTGAGGCCAGCGGCTATCGCTACGTCGATACCGTCTACGAGCATGGCGAATTCACCGTGCGCGGCTCGCTGATCGATCTGTTCCCGATGGGCAGCAAACTGCCTTTCCGAATTGATCTGTTCGACGACGAAATCGAGACCCTTCGTACATTCGATCCGGAAAACCAGCGCTCCATCGACAAGGTGGAAACGGTTCGCCTCCTGCCAGCGAGAGAGTTTCCGCTGCAAAAAGATGCGGTCACCCGTTTCAAGGCACGCTTCCGTGAGCGTTTCGATGTGGACTTTCGTCGCTGCCCGATCTTTCAGGATTTGAGCAGCGGGATTACACCGGCCGGTATCGAGTACTACCTGCCGCTGTTCTTCGACGAAACCTCCACGCTGTTCGATTACCTGCCGCAGGACACGCAAGTGTTTTCCCTGCCCGGCATCGAGCAGGCGGCGGAAAACTTCTGGAACGACGTGCGCAATCGCTATGAAGAGCGCCGCGTCGACCCGGCCCGTCCTTTATTGCCACCAGCCGAACTGTTCCTGCCAGTGGAGGATTGCTTCGCTCGCCTGAAAAACTGGCCACGCGTGGTCGCCAGTCAACAGGACGTGGAAACCGGCGTTGGCCGCGAGCGCTTCCCCGCTCGGGAGCTGCCGAACCTGGCCATCGAAGCCAAGGCCACCCAACCGTTGGCGGCGCTGGCGGGTTTCCTCGACGAGTTCCCCGGTCGCGTGCTGTTTACCGCCGAATCCGCGGGCCGTCGTGAAGTGCTACTGGAGTTGCTGGAACGCCTGAAGCTGCGACCGAAAACCGTCGACAGCTGGCCGGACTTCGTCGCGAGCAAGGAGCGCCTGGCGATCACCATCGCGCCGCTCGACGAAGGCCTGGTGCTCGACGACCCGGCGCTGGCCCTGGTCGCTGAAAGCCCGTTGTTCGGTCAGCGCGTGATGCAGCGCCGTCGCCGTGAGAAACGCGCCGACGCCAACAACGATGCCGTGATCAAAAACCTTACCGAGCTGCGCGAAGGCGCGCCGGTGGTGCATATCGATCACGGCGTCGGTCGCTATCTCGGGCTGACGATTCTGGAAATCGATAGTCAGGCCGCCGAATTCCTGACCCTCGAGTACGCCGAAAACGCCAAGCTTTACGTGCCGGTGGCCAACCTGCATTTGATCGCGCGCTATACCGGCAGCGATGATGCCCTGGCCCCGCTGCACCGCCTAGGCTCCGAGACCTGGCAGAAAGCCAAACGCAAAGCCGCCGAACAGGTGCGCGACGTGGCCGCCGAGTTGCTCGACATCTATGCCCGCCGCGCCGCTCGCGAAGGTTATGCCTTCGCCGACCCGAAAGCCGATTACGCGACCTTCAGTGCCGGCTTCCCGTTCGAAGAAACACCGGACCAGCAAACCACCATCGAAGCCGTGCGCACCGACATGCTCGCGCCGAAACCGATGGACCGTCTGGTCTGCGGCGACGTTGGTTTTGGCAAGACCGAAGTGGCGATGCGCGCAGCGTTCATTGCGGTACACGGCGGTCGTCAAGTGGCGATTCTGGTGCCGACTACCCTGCTCGCCCAGCAGCACTACAACAGCTTCCGCGACCGCTTCGCCGACTGGCCGGTGAGCGTGGAAGTGATGAGCCGTTTCAAGTCGACCAAGGAAGTGAATGCCGCCATCGCTGACTTGGCCGAAGGCAAGATCGACATCGTCATCGGCACTCATAAACTGCTGTCCGACGATGTAAAAATCAAAAACCTCGGGCTGGTCATCATCGACGAAGAGCACCGTTTCGGTGTCCGTCAGAAGGAACAGCTCAAGGCCCTTCGCAGTGAAGTCGACATCCTCACCCTGACCGCCACGCCGATTCCGCGCACGCTGAACATGGCCGTGTCGGGCATGCGCGACCTGTCGATCATCGCCACGCCGCCGGCCCGTCGACTGTCCGTACGGACTTTCGTCATGGAGCAGAACAAGAGCACGGTCAAAGAGGCCTTGCTCCGTGAGCTGTTGCGTGGCGGTCAGGTCTACTACCTGCACAACGACGTGAAGACCATCGAGAAATGTGCCGCCGACCTCGCCGAACTGGTGCCGGAAGCACGGATCGGCATTGGCCACGGGCAGATGCGCGAACGCGATCTCGAACAAGTGATGAGCGACTTCTACCACAAGCGCTTCAACGTGCTGATCGCCTCGACCATCATCGAGACCGGCATTGACGTGCCGAGCGCCAACACCATCATTATCGAGCGTGCCGACAAATTCGGCCTGGCGCAGCTGCACCAGTTGCGTGGCCGGGTCGGTCGCAGTCACCACCAGGCTTACGCTTATTTGCTCACGCCGCCGCGTCAGCAAATCACGCCTGACGCCGAAAAACGTCTGGAAGCGATCGCCAATACCCAGGACCTCGGCGCGGGCTTCGTGCTCGCCACCAACGACCTGGAAATCCGTGGCGCCGGCGAATTGCTCGGTGATGGGCAGAGCGGACAGATCCAGGCTGTCGGTTTCACGCTGTATATGGAAATGCTCGAGCGCGCGGTGAAGTCGATCCGCAAGGGCGAACAACCGAACCTCGATCAACCGCTCGGCGGTGGCCCGGAAGTCAATCTGCGGGTACCGGCGTTGATTCCCGAGGACTATCTGCCGGACGTACACGCCCGACTGATTCTCTACAAACGCATCGCCTCGGCCACCGACGAGGAAGGCCTCAAGGACTTGCAGGTGGAGATGATCGATCGTTTCGGTCTGTTGCCGGAACCGACCAAGAACCTGATGCGCATTACCGCGCTGAAATTGCAGGCCGAGCTACTGGGCATCAAGAAAGTCGACGGCGGCCCGCAAGGTGGCCGAATCGAGTTCGCGACGCAAACCCCGGTCGACCCGCTGACACTGATCAAACTGATCCAGAGCCAGCCCAAACGCTACAAATTTGAAGGCGCCACGATGTTTAAATTCCAGGTGCCGATGGAGCGCCCGGAAGAGCGCTTTAATACTGTAGAGGCGCTGTTTGAGCACCTCATTCCGAAAACTGCTTGAAGGACGCCGCATGCGCCTGTTTCGCTCACTGATCCTGTTGATGACCCTGGTTGCGCCGACGACGTTTGCCGATGACCTCTATCAGATAGAAATGATTCTGGTCCGCCAAAACGCTGTGCCGGCGATCGTCAGCCGCGCCGCACCGGAAGACTGGGCGGCTGGAGCTCAGCCCGTCAACCCCGACAGCCTGCGCACACCGAGCCTCAATGCCGAAGTGGAAAAACTCACCGCCAGCAATGAATACACGGTGTTGCTGCACAAGGCCTGGCAACAGAACCTTGGCGAAGAAGCCAGCAAAGTCGCGATCAGCGAGGGCAAAGAACAGTTCGGCCAGTTCCCGATCGAGGGCACGCTGAGCATGAAACTGGGGCGTTTCACTGATGTGGACGCGGATTTCTGGGTTAACCAGATCGACGCCAACGGCATGGTCACCGCCAGCGAACGTATGAAGCAGGAAAGCCACACCAAGAACGGCCAGCTGAACTTCCTCGACAACGGCCATCTCGGCATGCTGATCAAGATCACCTCGCTGACTGCCCCTGCGCCTCGGCCAGTCCCCGAAGAAATTCCGGACTGATTGAGTCCTTATGTCAGCGACCCTGAGCAAACCCCTGGCACCTTCCTGGGTCAGCCGATTCAAGGAGCAGAGCCTGGAGCGTGGCCGTCGCTACGCTTTGGAGAACCGCGTCAGGATCGTCGAGGCCGGCGACGCCACGATCATTGCCGCCTGCGAGGGCTCTGGCGGTAACGTTTACCGTCAGACCATTCGCCTGCGCGAGTCAGCCAAAGCCACGTTGCTGATGATTGACGCCACCTGCACCTGCCCGGTCCACAGCAACTGCAAACACTGCGCAGCGGTGTTACTGAAAGTGCAGGAAACCCTGGCCTACCCAGCCGCCGCGCAAGACGCCGAGCTACTCGAGAAACTTCAAGCCGTACTGGAAAACCGTAGCCCGAAGGCCCCGCAAGTGCTGGTGGATAACGTGCAACCAGTGCCGCGCTTGTGGCTGGCGAGCATCGAGTTCAGCGCCTTCGAACCGCGCAATGGCAAGATGCAGCGTTATATTCAGCATCGCGCGGCGTTGTCATTCAGCTATCTGGATGAATACGTTTCCGGGCAGAAGAACGCTGACATCCTGATTCGTCAGGAGACGCAAACCTTACGGATAAAACGCCACCCGGAAGTCGAACAGACCTACAGGGAGCAGCTACGAATCCTCGGCTTCAAGGTCGCCACCCGGCAAAGCAAGGCCTTGCCGGAAAGCGCCGGCGAACTCTTCGAGATGGTCAACGACAGCGCCTGGCTGACCTTCACCCTCAATGAACTGCCGAAGCTGCGTAGCCAGGGTTGGGAGTTGCAGATCGACGAAGACTTCGGTTTCGACCTGACAGCCGTGGACGATTGGTACGCCACCGTCGAACAGGCACCGGAGCGTGACTGGTTCGATCTGGAACTGGGAATCATCGTCAACGGCGAACGGCTGAGTCTGCTGCCGATCCTGCTGAACCTGATGCGCTCCCACACCGAGATCCTCAACCCGGAACGCCTTGCACGACGTCGCGACGATGAGTTGATCCTGGTGAACATTCCCAATCGCCCGAACTCCGAGTACGGCCCGTTACAGGTCGCCCTGCCCTTCGGCCGATTGAAACCGGTATTGGCGACCCTCGGCGAGTTCTACCTGCAAGGGCCGGGCGAAACGACGCTGCGCCTGAGCAAGGCCGATGCCACGCGACTGAATCCGCTGGAAGACCTGCCGTTACTTTGGGAGGGCGGCGAGCAAATTCGCACCTTTGCCCAGCGGCTGCGGGACATCAAGGACTTCACCGCGACCGCACCGGAAGGTTTGAACGCGACCTTGCGCCCCTATCAGCTGGAAGGTTTGAGCTGGATGCAGTCGTTGCGACAACTGGAAGTCGGCGGAATTCTCGCGGACGACATGGGTCTGGGCAAAACCCTACAGACCCTGGCGCACATTCTCAGCGAGAAGAACGCCGGACGCCTCGATCGGCCGTGCATGGTGGTGATGCCCACCAGCCTGATCCCTAACTGGCTGGATGAAGCGGCGCACTTCACACCGCAACTCAACGTGCTGGCGCTGTACGGCGCCAGTCGCAAAAAGCATTTCGACACGCTGGCCGATTACGACCTGATCCTGACCACCTATGCGCTGCTGCCCAAGGACGTCGAACGTCTCGCCGCGCAGCCTTTGCACGTGTTGGTTCTGGACGAGGCGCAATACATCAAGAACCCCAACAGCAAGGCTGCCCACGCTGCCCGCGAATTGAATGCCCGTCAGCGTCTGTGCCTGAGCGGCACGCCGCTGGAAAACCACCTGGGCGAGTTGTGGTCGCTGTTTCACTTCCTGCTGCCCGGCTGGCTGGGTGACGTAAAAAGCTTCAACCGCGATTACCGCGTGCCGATCGAAAAGCGCGCCAGCGAAGTGCGACTTCAGCACCTCAACGGCCGGATAAAACCGTTTCTGCTGCGTCGAACCAAGGAACAAGTGGCGACCGAGTTGCCGCCGAAAACCGAAATCATCCATTGGGTCGAGCTTAACGAAGCCCAGCGCGACGTGTACGAAACCATGCGCCTGGCGATGGACAAGAAAGTCCGCGACGAAATCACCCGCAAGGGTGTGGCGCGCAGCCAGATCATCATTCTTGAGGCGCTGCTGAAACTGCGTCAGGTCTGCTGCGATTTGCGTCTGGTCAACGATGCCGCCCTGCCCACTCGCGGCAGCACGTCGGGCAAGCTCGACAGCCTGATGGAAATGCTTGAGGAGTTGTTCGATGAAGGTCGGCGGATTCTGCTGTTCTCGCAGTTCACTTCAATGCTGTCGTTGATCGAAGATGAGCTGAAAAAACGCGGAGTCGATTATGCGCTGCTGACCGGGCAGACCCGCGACCGGCGCACTCCGGTCAAAGACTTCCAGAGCGGCAAGCGTCAGATCTTTCTGATCAGCCTGAAGGCCGGTGGCGTCGGCCTGAACCTGACCGAAGCCGACACGGTGATTCACTATGATCCGTGGTGGAATCCGGCGACGGAAAATCAGGCCACTGACCGGGCGTATCGCATTGGTCAGGAGAAACCTGTGTTCGTCTACAAAATGATTGCCAGGGGCACGGTGGAAGAGAAGATTCAGCATCTGCAGAAGGAAAAATCCGACTTGGCGGCAGGCGTGCTGGATGGGCGCAAGACCGGGGACTGGAAGTTGCAGAGTGATGATATTGAAGCGTTGTTTGCGCCGCTGCCGGACAAACTGGAAAAATAGCGGCGATTATTAAATCGTCATCGCGAGCAAGCTCGCTCCCACAGGATTATCACTGTACCTGTGGGAGCGAGCTTGCTCGCGATCGGGTCAACTCGGTGTGACGACTGCTCAGCCTCTAAGCACCCGAGCCAACGTCGACTTCACCTTCCCCATCCCGTCATGCAACGCTTGCTCGATCTCGGCCATAGTGATCACTGCTGTCGACTTGCCCGCTGCCGGGTTTACTACCAGCGCCAGACAGGCGTAATCCAGTTCCAGCTCGCGAGCCAATGCCGCTTCCGGCATCCCGGTCATGCCGACGATGTCGCATCCGTCGCGCTCCAGCCTGGCGATTTCAGCGACAGTTTCCAGCCGTGGCCCTTGGGTGCAGGCATACACGCAATGGCTGCTGTAGCCGACACCTTCGGCCGCCAGCGCCGCGATCAACTGCTGACGCAGTGGCTCGCTGTAGGGATAGCTGAAGTCGATGTGTGTGACCTGCTGCAGATCGTCGGCGAAAAAGGTGTGTCCGCGACCACTGGTGTAGTCGATCAGCTGATGCGGCACGCAGAAATGTCCGGTACCCATCGCGGAATCAATCCCACCCACGGCGTTGACCGCGAGAATCGCTTCGGCGCCAGCCTGTTTCAGCGCCCAGAGGTTGGCGCGGTAGTTCACCTGATGCGGGGGGAAACGATGAGGATGACCGTGGCGCGCGAGGAACAGCACTTCCTTGCCAGCGTACTCGCCGACCTGCACTTCAGCCGAAGGCGCACCGTAAGGGGTGTCCACCGCCAGTGACTGACGAATGCTCAGGCCTTCGAGTTGAGTCAGGCCGGTGCCGCCGATAATCGCGTAAACCGTCATAACGAAAAGTCCTCAATCTATCAGTTGAGCATCTTTGAGCGCGCCCACGGCTATCAGCCAGCGTGGGTCTTGACGGTATTCGGTGTTGGCGTACGACTGGCTGCGCATCCGCGCGATACGCTCGGACGGTTTGACCTTCAGACGCTGGGCGGCGCTCAGGGCCAGTTCAGCGGCCGCGCGATCGTTGCACACCAAGCCCATGTCGCAACCGGCCGTCAGCGCCGCTTCGATACGGCTGGCAGCATCGCCGACCACGTGGGCGCCGGCCATGGACAGGTCATCGCTGAAGATCACGCCGTCGAATTGCAGCTCGCCACGCAGAATCTCCTGCAACCAGCGGCGGGAGAAGCCGGCAGGCTGGGAATCGACTTGCGGATAGATCACGTGGGCCGGCATGACCGCAGCCAATTGCTTGCTCAGTCGGGCGAACGGCACCAGGTCATTGGCGCGGATTTCGTCGAGGCTGCGCTCATCAACAGGGATAGCAACGTGGGAATCGGCCTCGGCCCAGCCGTGACCGGGAAAGTGCTTGCCGGTGGCGGCCATGCCGGCGCTGTTCATGCCGCGAATGAAGGCTCCCGCCAGCAACGCTGCACGCTCGGGATCACCTTCAAATGAACGGGTGCCGACTACGGCGCTGCGCTGGAAGTCGAGGTCCAGCACCGGAGCGAAACTCAGATCGAGGCCGACGGCCAGCACTTCAGTCGCCATGATCCAGCCGCACTGCTCGGCGAGGTACTCGGCATTCGGGTTGTCAGCGATGGCTCGCATGGCTGGCAGTCGTACAAAGCCCTGACGCAAACGCTGAACCCGGCCGCCCTCCTGGTCGACTGCCAGCAGCAGATCGGGGCGAATGGCGCGGATTGAGGCGCTCAACTCGCGCACCTGGCGCGGGTGTTCGATGTTACGGGCGAAAATGATCAGGCCGCCCACTTCGGGCTGGCGCAACAATTGGCGATCTTCTGCCGTCAGCCAGGTACCGGCGACGTCCACCATCAACGAGCCTTGCAGGCCAGCAGTCATAGAGATTCCTTGATAACGATAAACCCGGCTCGCACGCAATCGCCGCCATGGGTAATGCCCGGCAGGTCGGCGATACAAATGGGGAGCAAGTTCAGAACGAGAGTCGGCATGGGCGGCTAGCTTAGCGGATGTCAGCTGCCGCGCCCACCCGTGCGCGGTTAAACCTTGGCGGCAACCGGGGTTGATTTGCTGCGCGGACGCAACTGCGCAGTGGCCATGGCCGCGTCAGTCACACCGGTTTCGGCGCGCATGCCCGCTGCCAGGAACGGCACCATCAGACGCATTACTTGCTCAATGGACGTGTTGACGCCGAAGTCGGTCTCGGCAATTGCGCGCAGCGCCTTGATACCGGACATGCTGAACGCGGCGGCGCCGAGCATGAAGTGCACGCGCCAGAACAACTCAATCGGCGGAATACGCGGTGCGGCTTCGTTAACCAACATCATGTAGCGGCGGAACACCTTGCCGTACATGTCTTCCAGATAACGCCGCAAGTGCCCTTGGCTCTGACTGAAAGCCAGACCCAGCAAACGCATGAAGATCGACAGATCGTTGCCGCTGCGTGGCTGCACCACCAGGGCTTGCTCGACGAGGATTTCCAGCAGCTCTTCAAGCGTCGGCTTGTTCTCCGGCTTCGCTTGACGCCGCTCCAGCTCTTTATCAAGGCTTAGGCAGAACGGCCCGAGAAAGCGCGAGAAAACTGCCTGGATCAACGCCTTCTTCGAACCGAAGTGATAGTTCACCGCCGCCAGATTGACACCAGCCTTGCTGGTGATCAGACGCAATGAGGTTTCAGCAAAACCTTTTTCCGCGAACAATTGCTCGGCAGCATCAAGAATGCGTTCAACGGTTTCCGACTGGGCCATGGCTACTCCGCCTGACAAACACTTGTTTGAAACATACGTTTCAGCCCAGGCCTTGTCAAGCCTGACGGTTCGTTTTGGGAATGGTCGGTCAGCTATTTAACCATACAACTCTCTAGCTTGAATCAGCAGGCTCATCGACCGTCTGGCGGTCGGCAAAAAAAGGAGCATTGCCAAGACCGTTTCACTGTATATAATCCCAGTCACTGTATAAAAAGACAGAGCGATCAATATGCTAAAGCTGACGCCACGCCAAGCAGAGATTCTGGCCTTCATCAAACGCTGCCTCGAAGACAACGGCTACCCGCCCACTCGTGCGGAAATCGCTCAGGAATTGGGTTTCAAGTCGCCGAACGCGGCAGAAGAACACCTCAAGGCGCTGGCCCGCAAGGGTGCGATCGAGATGACGCCCGGCGCTTCTCGTGGCATTCGCATCCCCGGCTTCGAAGCCAAGGCCGACGAGTCCACCCTGCCAATCATTGGCCGAGTGGCTGCCGGTGCTCCGATCCTAGCCCAACAGCACATCGAAGAGTCCTGCAACATCAACCCGTCGTTCTTCCATCCTCGCGCCGACTATCTACTTCGGGTTCATGGCATGAGCATGAAGGACGTGGGGATTTTCGACGGCGACCTGCTGGCAGTGCATACCACCCGCGAAGCCCGCAACGGCCAGATCGTAGTGGCGCGGATCGGCGACGAAGTGACCGTCAAGCGTTTCAAGCGCGATGGTAGCAAGGTCTGGTTGATTGCCGAAAACCCTGAATTCGCCCCTATCGAAGTGAACCTGAAAGATCAGGAACTGGTGATCGAAGGCTTGAGTGTCGGCGTCATTCGCCGCTAAAGGAGGCTTTATGCAGTTCCCACACACATCACAGCAAGCCCAACTGCCGTTGTTCGAGGCGTTCATGGTGCAGCCATTGGCGCCGATCCTGAAAAACGTGGTCGAGTCACCCTGGAGCGCCGAGCCCGAAGTCTTCAGTGAGCTGTCGCTACGTGGTGCAGCCGGGAACTGCCTGAACCTTCTTGCGCCGATTCTCAGGGAACTGAGCCAGGACCAGGACGCGCGCTGGCTGACGCTGATCGCTCCGCCCGCCAGCCTGACCCAGGCTTGGTTGCGGGACGCCGGCCTTAACCGCGAACGCATCCTGCTGCTGCAACCGCGCGGCACACAAAGCGCTCAGCAGTTGACCTGCGAGGCCTTGCGCCTGGGCCGCAGCCACACGGTGGTTAGTTGGCTCAACCCTCTGAGCACAAACTCACGGCAACAGTTGATCAGCGCAGCCCGTACCGGAGATGCGCAGAGCCTGAATATTCGATTGGGTTAACGTGCAAACAATGCGCGCCATGAATAGCGCGGGGCTTCTCAAAGGATAGAGAAGCCGATCTATATCGGTATCAGCAAAATGCGACGAACGGGATCAATGGAGAACTCGCGAACTCTCATCCGTATTGAATTCGCCTTCAACCAAGCGTCCGGCCATCTGAACGCCGACGCTCAACATCGCCTTGGCGACTTCCACGTGCTGGCCCTGCAGGAACGCTTTGGCATCCTCGGAGAAATCCAAAGTAACCAGAGAACCTTCGTCCTCGGCCCTGCGCAGCTCGATTCGGCCGTCTGGTAACTCGACAATTTCTAGAAAGGACGTTGGCATAAAGGTCTGTTCTCCACGAAAGGCGGGGATTATATAGGCATCGGCCAGGCTTCGCTCGGTAACTTGACCAGATGTCATTGCGAAGACATATCTGCTAGCACTCATCCCTGAGCGGACAACCCATCGGGTCATCCTTCCCTCAACACTCGTTCAAACCTTCGCGAAACCGAATCGCCAACCCTTTCAGGTTCTGACGCCAGCTCTCGAGTTCTTCCCTGCTTAACTCCTCAAGCGCCTCTTCTTCATCCAGGTTAACGGCCAGGATCAGCGGCTGCGTCACGTCACCCTTAGGCTTGTGCGGCGCCCGTGGCGGCTGAAACAGTGCAGCATGGGCGGCAAGCAGTTTGGCCAGCCAGGTTTCCGAATTATTGGCCAACTCGACCATCTCGGCCATTTCCGGAATCGCGATGGCTTCAAGCACTTCGCGAGTCAGCAGCAACTCGGCCCGAGGCGCATTGGCTTGAGGCAAGCGATAGAAACCGGCGATTTCATGGCATAGCCCCAGCAACGCACCGTACAGGTGGAACAACGCCGATTCGCGTCCGGCCTGGATCAGCGCCAGGGAGTTCATCGCCCGCCCCTCTTCGGCTCTGGCGAGCGCTTCCAGCGACAGGCCGGCGAAGTAAATCTTCTGGTTGGTACGGGTATAGAGTTCGTGGGCCATGACGGCAGCCTCCACAACGAAATAATTGCTTCACGCAGGTCAGACAGTGTCGTGGATCAGCCGAGCTCACCGCAAGCACAAAACAAAAAGGCCGCATGAAAACCCGAGGGTTGTCATGCGGCCTTTTCAGTACAGCACCTGTTAAGCCTTAGCGGTCTTCGCCGGACGCTTGTCTTCAACCGTCCACTTGCCGCCGTCGTAGTACGCTTTCCAGCCAGTCGGCTTACCGTCGACTTCAGTCTGTACGTACTGCTCTTTGGTTTTACGGCTGTAACGGATCACAGCAGGCAGGCCGTCCGGATCTTTCTTCGGCGCTTCGCAGAGGAAGTGGTACTTCGGATCGATCTCATCCTTGTGCGGCACAATTTCCATGACCAGCGGAGCACGCGTCTCGCGGTTTTTCGGGAATTGACTGGCCGCCAGGAACAGGCCGGAAGCACCGTCGCGCAGGATGTAGGTGTCGTTGACCTTTTCGCATTTCAGCTCAGGCATCTTCACCGGATCCATCTTCGGCGGCGCCGCATCACCGCTTTTCAGCAGTTTGCGGGTGTTTTTGCACGTCGCGTTGGTGCAACCGAAAAACTTGCCGAACCGGCCAGTCTTGAGCTGCATCTCGCTGCCGCACTTGTCGCATTCCAGGCTCGGACCTTCGTAGCCCTTGATGCGATAACTGCCTTCTTCGATTTCGTAGCCGTCGCAATCCGGGTTGTTACCGCAGATGTGCAGCTTGCGCTTCTCATCGAGCAGGTATGCGTCCATCGCCGTGCTGCAGATCGGGCAGCGGTGCTTGCCACGCAGCACCAGAGATTCCGATTCACCCTCGTCGTCCGCCGCGATTTCGTCGCCCGGTACCAGGTTGACAGTGGCCTTGCAGCGCTCTTTCGGCGGCAGGCTGTAGCCCGAGCAACCAAGGAACACGCCGGTCGATGCAGTACGAATCTGCATCGGACGCCCGCACAATACGCACGGAATGTCAGTCATCACTGGCTGGTTGGCGCGCATGCCGCCTTCGGCGCTTTCGGCTACTTCAAGTTTTTTCTTGAAGTCACCGTAGAACTCGTCGAGCACATTCTTCCAGTCGCGCTCACCCTGAGCCACGTCATCAAGGTTCTCCTCCATGCCGGCGGTGAAGCCGTAGTCCATGAGATTGGAGAAGCTCTCGGCCAGACGTTCGGTAACGATGTCGCCCATCTTTTCCGAGTAGAAACGACGGTTGTGGAGCGCTACGTAGCCACGATCCTGGATGGTCGAAATGATCGCCGCGTAGGTCGAAGGACGACCGATGCCGCGTTTTTCCATTTCTTTAACCAGGCTCGCTTCCGAGTAACGCGCCGGCGGCTTGGTGAAGTGCTGGGTCGGATCAAGCTTTATCAGCTTCATCGCGTCGCCCTGAGCCATGTCCGGCAACACGTCGTCATCGCCAGGCTTGGCAATTTGCGGCATGACGCGGGTGTAACCGTCGAACTTCAGGATGCGGCCCTTGGCGCGCAACTCGAAGTCACCGGCACCGACGGTGACAGTGGTCGACAGGTATTGGGCCGGCAGCATCTGGCAAGCGAGGAACTGGCGCCAGATCAGCTCGTAGAGCCGCTCAGCATCACGCTCCATGCCCGACAGCTTGCTTGGCTCGGTATTGGCATCGGAGGGACGAATCGCTTCGTGAGCCTCTTGTGCGCCTTCCTTGCTGCTGTAGACATTCGGGGTTTCCGGCAGGTACTTCTTGCCGAACTCGCCTTCAATATAAGTACGCGCCATCGTCACGGCATCGACCGAGAGGTTGGTGGAATCGGTACGCATATAAGTGATGTAGCCGGCTTCGTACAGACGCTGGGCCATCATCATGGTTTTCTTCACGCCGAAGCCCAGGCGGTTACTCGCAGCCTGTTGCAGGGTGGACGTGATGAACGGTGCCGACGGCTTGCTGCTGGTCGGCTTGTCTTCGCGCTTGACGATGCTGTAACTGGAAGCCTTGAGCTTCTCCAGCGCGGCCATGGCCTGGGCTTCGTTGAGCGGCTTGAAGGCTTCGCCTTTCTCGCGAGCCACGTCAAAGCGCACGGTTGCGCCCTTCGCGGTGCCGAGGTCAGCGTGAACTTCCCAGTACTCTTCCGGGTTGAACGCGCGGATTTCACGCTCACGCTCAACGACCAGCTTCACGGCAACCGATTGCACGCGACCGGCGGACAGGCCACGGGCGACCTTGGCCCACAGCAGTGGCGAAACCATGTAACCCACCACGCGATCGAGGAAGCGACGCGCCTGCTGGGCGTTTACACGGTCGATGTCCAGCTCGCCCGGCTTGGAGAAGGCTTCCTGAATCGCCTTCTTGGTGATTTCGTTGAACACCACACGCTTGTAGCGGCTGTCATCACCACCGATGGCTTCGCGCAGGTGCCAGGCAATGGCTTCTCCCTCGCGATCCAAGTCGGTTGCGAGATAGATGGTGTCAGCATCCTTGGCGAGCCGGCGCAGCTCTTCGATAACCTTTTCTTTGCCCGGGAGGATCTCGTACTTGGCTTTCCAGCCATGATCGGGATCGACACCCATGCGCGAGACCAGCTGCTTGCGCGCTTTCTCTTTCGGCGTGAGCACCGGACCTTCACCCGCGGCGGCCTTGCCGCGCTTGGCGGCTGGCTCTTTGCTGGCGCTAGCCGAACCGCTGGTGGGCAGGTCTCGGATATGGCCGATACTCGACTTCACCACGTATTGGTTACCCAGATACTTGTTGATGGTCTTGGCCTTAGCCGGGGATTCCACAATGACCAGCGATTTGCCCATGGATCAGAAAATTCCTGAATTCTAGAAGTGAAAGGCGGTTGGCGCCTGACGCGGCACCGCTATATATAGTGGCTACAAGGTGAGGTCAAGCGCAGGGTTTTGCGCGCACTCAGCTTATGGCTTGGAAAAAAGGCTCGGTTCGGCTTGCACCAAAGCAAATCGTGGCACCTGTTCGCCGTCAACCTCGACCGACTCCAGGAACATGCTCAAGGGACGCACCCAAAAGCCGTAATCGCCATACAGGGCTTGGTAGAAGACCACTTCTTCTTCGGTTTCCGAATGCCGCGCAATACTGAATACGCGGTACTGCGGACCTTTGTAATGTTGGTAGAGCCCAGGTTGTATCGGCATGGTTTGGCCCTCGCTCAAATCTTTTCAAAATAAAAACAAAAATAAATTCAGAAAAACAAAAACCGGGGCACTTGGCCCCGGCTTCCGTCAACGGAACGCTTAAACGCGTTCGAAGACGGTGGAGATGCCTTGGCCGAGACCAATGCACATGGTGGCTACCCCGAAGGTGCCGCCATTTTGCTTCATCACGTTCAACAGAGTGCCGGAGATACGTGCACCGGAGCAACCGAATGGGTGACCCAGGGCAATCGCGCCGCCGTGCAGGTTAACCTTCTCGTTCATCTTGTCGAGTACTTTCAAATCTTTCAGCACTGGCAGGGCCTGTGCGGCGAAAGCTTCGTTGAGCTCGAAGAAGTCGATATCGTTAATGCCAAGACCCGCGCGCTTCAGTGCTTTTTGTGTGGCCGGTACTGGACCATAGCCCATGATTGCCGGGTCCACACCTGCCACCGCCATCGAACGAATCACCGCCATAGGCTGAATGCCCAGGTCCTGTGCACGCTGCGCCGACATCACGATCATGCACGAAGCACCATCGGTGATTTGCGACGAAGTACCGGCTGTCACGGTGCCGCCCTTAGGGTTGAACGCTGGCTTCAGAGCCGCCAGGCTTTCCAGGGTTGTTTCCGGACGAATGGTTTCGTCGTAGTCGAACAATTTCAGGAAACCGTTCTCGTCGTAGCCCTGCATCGGGATGATTTCGTCTTTGAACTTGCCTTCCAGCGTCGCTTTATGAGCGAGCTGGTGGGAGCGCACGCCGAAAGCGTCCTGTTGTTCGCGAGTGATGCCGTGCATTTTGCCGAGCATTTCAGCGGTCAAACCCATCATGCCCGAGGCTTTCGCCGCGTACAGGGACATGTGCGGGTTCGGATCGACACCATGCATCATGCTGACGTGACCCATATGCTCGACGCCACCAACCACGAACACGTCACCGTTGCCGGTCATGATCGCTTGCGCAGCAGTGTGCAGAGCGCTCATCGACGAACCACACAGACGGCTAACGGTCTGGCCGGCAGCGGTGTGCGGGATCTGAGTCATCAGGGACGCCATGCGGGCGATGTTCCAGCCCTGCTCCAGGGTCTGGTTCACGCAGCCCCAGATCACGTCTTCGACTTCGCTCGGATCAACCTTGACGTTGCGCTCCAGCAGTTTACTGATCAGGTGCGCCGACATGTCTTCGGCGCGGGTGTTGCGGTGCATGCCGCCCTTGGAGCGGCCCATCGGAGTACGACCGAAGTCGACAATCACGACGTCTCTAGGATTCAAGCTCATATATTCACTCTCACTCTAGTTGGGGGCGCTTAACCGAAGAACCGCTGGCCGGTTTTGGCCATTTCACGCAGTTTTGCGGTCGGGTGGTACAGCGCGCCCAAATCAGCGTACTGGTCAGCCAGGGCAACGAACTCTGCAACACCGATCGAATCGATGTAGCGCAGCGCACCGCCACGGAATGGAGGGAAACCAATACCGTAGACCAGACCCATGTCGGCTTCGGCAGCAGTTTCGACAATGCCGTCTTCCAGGCAACGCACGGTTTCCAGGCACAGCGGGATCATCATCCAGTTGATGATGTCTTCGTCAGTGACTTCGCGCTGTTCGAAAACGATCGGCTTGAGCACTTCCAGTACCGACGGATCGGCGACTTTCTTCTGCTTGCCGCGCTTGTCGGTCTCGTAGGCGTAGAAGCCCTTGCCGTTCTTCTGGCCCAGGCGCTTGGCTTCGTAGAGCACGTCGATGGCCGAACGACGGTCGTCTTTCATGCGGTCCGGGAAGCCTTCAGCCATTACGTCGCGACCGTGGTGGCCGGTGTCGATACCGACCACGTCCATCAGGTACGCCGGGCCCATTGGCCAGCCGAATTTTTCCATGACCTTGTCGATACGGACAAAGTCCACACCGGCGCTGACCAGTTTGGCGAAACCGCCAAAGTACGGGAACAGCACGCGGTTGACCAGAAAGCCCGGGCAGTCGTTGACGACGATCGGGTTCTTGCCCATTTTCTTGGCGTAGGCAACGGTGGTGGCAACCGCCACCTCGCTGGACTTCTCGCCACGGATCACTTCTACCAACGGCATCATGTGCACCGGGTTGAAGAAGTGCATGCCGACGAAGTTTTCCGGGCGCTTGAGGGCTTTGGCCAGCAAGGTGATGGAAATGGTCGAGGTGTTGGACGCGAGGATGGTGTCCTCTTTGACCTTGTCTTCGACTTCGGCCAGAACGGCTTGCTTGACCTTCGGGTTCTCGACAACTGCTTCAACCACCAGGTCAACGTGACCGAAATCACCGTAGGACAGGGTCGGACGAATGCCGTTGAGCACTTCAGCCATTTTCGCAGGGGTCATGCGACCTTTATCAACGCGGCCCACCAGCAATTTGGCAGCTTCGGCCAGACCTTGCTCGATGCCGTGCTCGTTGATGTCTTTCATCAGGATCGGCGTACCTTTGGAGGCCGACTGATAAGCGATACCGCCACCCATGATGCCAGCGCCCAATACGGCCGCCTGCTTCACGTCTTTGGCGATTTCGTCGTAGGCCTTGGCCTTTTTCTTCAGCTCCTGATCGTTCAGGAACAGACCGATCAAGCTCTGCGCAGCAGAGGTCTTGGCCAGTTTGACGAAACCGTTGGCTTCGACTTCCAGCGCCTTGTCGCGACCGAAGTTCGCGGCTTTCTGGATAGTTTTGATCGCTTCGACCGGTGCCGGGTAGTTCGGGCCCGCTTGACCGGCCACGAACCCCTTGGCGGTTTCGAACGACATCATTTGTTCGATGGCATTGAGCTTGAGCTTTTCGAGCTTCGGCTGACGCTTGGCCTTGTAGTCGAACTCGCCGGAGATGGCGCGCTTGATCAGCTCCAGAGCAGCTTCCTGCAGTTTCTCAGGGGCAACCACTGCGTCGACTGCGCCGACTTTCAGCGCGTCGTCAGGGCGGTTTTCCTTGCCGGCGGCAATCCATTCGATGGCGTTGTCGGCACCGATGATGCGCGGCAGGCGCACGGTACCGCCGAAGCCCGGGTAGATACCCAGCTTGACTTCCGGCAGACCGATCTTGGCCTTGGTGGACATGACGCGGTAGTCCGCCGCCAGGCACATTTCCAGACCGCCACCCAAGGCGATGCCGTTGATCGCGGCGACAGTCGGGACGTTGAGGTCTTCGAAATCGCTGAAAATCTTGTTGGCTTCCAGGTTTCCAGCAACAAGCTCTGCATCAGGCAGCTTGAAGCTCTCGACAAATTCGGTGATGTCGGCGCCGACGATGAACACGTCCTTGCCACTGCTGACGATCACACCCTTGATCGAAGCATCTGCCTTGATGGTGTCTACGGCCTGACGCAGTTCGTTCAGGGTTAGACGGTTGAACTTGTTGACGGACTCACCCTTGAGGTCGAATTTCAATTCGACGATGCCACTTTCAAGAGCCTTAACCGTGATGGCTTTACCTTCGTAAATCATCAACTGATCTCCACGATATGGAAGCTGAACAGTACACGTCGGACGCAGGCGAATGGCTCGGCAGGGACGTTTAACGTCAATGCTACGCCCATCCACCCGGCACACCCGCCAACGCGATAGTCGGGATTCTGTAGGAGCGGTCTGTAATACAAACGCTCAATTCATACGCCCGTTTGATTTGGGTACGTCACCTTCACGGAATTTCCGACAATTGTCAATCGCCCAAAATACGGGTTGAAACGCGACTTTCCGGTCATTTCCGTACCGCGAAGCCCTGCAACACGCGGCTGCATGTGAGGCCATTCATAGGATCAATAGTTAGAAAAGTCGCCCTAATTCGCTGCAGCCTTTGTTTAACAAGCTACGCTGGCGGGACCTTGAGGAAAAAACATCAACGCTTTTGGCGAATGCCCAGCGTAAGATCAGCGCCACACAGAATTACCGGCCTGCCTGGCCAACTCCAGCCCGATGATGATGTCGGGCTTTTTATTGCCTGTCTGCCGGACGTTTCGCGCCATTGCGGCGCGAAATTTCCGCGTTTTATGCCAGCGCTTTCAGCACCGCATCAATATCCTGCAAAACCGTCGCTTCGCCCTTCTCGCCCCAATACAACGTGATCATCTGCTTGTCTGCTTCGACCTTGTAAACGTTGTCTGGCAACTTTTCGAAATGAATCAGCAACGCAGGTTCCTCGCAGACCTCCTGCCACTGATTGACCCACACACCAGGCGCTTTTTGCCAGTAACTCCAGCACGCCGGTCGATTGCCACGTCGTGGCCGATGGTATTGGGCGCAAGGGCTCGGCGGCTCCTTGCTCAGCCAGTGTGGCCAGTCCTGAGGCGCCAGTTGCATCGCCAATCCGATGCGTCGCGCCTCCATGCGCAGGGCCATGCGGCCGCTCTGATGGCGCGATGGGCGCAACCATGCCAGCGGACTCAGTACCACCAACAGGATTGACACCACTATCCAGACCGTCATATCTGTACTCCCGATTCTTGATGAGCGCATTGGGTCACTTTGAAAACAATGCGCTTGAAACCAGCCATACTTACCAATATTGCAATCCTCAGGAGGAGCACCTCATGCCCTACAACCACATTCTGGTCGCTGTAGATCTAACCGAAGAGTGCGATCCTGTAATCCACCGCGCTCGCGAACTGTCGGTGAGCAACGGGGCGAAGCTGTCCCTGGTGCACATTGTCGAGCCGATGGCCATGGCCTTTGGCGGCGACGTGCCCATGGACCTGTCACAACTGCAACAACAGCAGTTCGATCAGGCCAAGGAACGCCTGGACCGACTGATCGTGAAGTACCCGGAACTCTCCAAGGAATACAGCCACCTGACCTACGGCCAGCCACGCCAGGAGATCCATCACCTGGCCAAGGAACAAACCTGCGACCTGATCGTGGTGGGCAGCCATGGCCGACACGGCCTGGCATTGCTGCTGGGTTCGACCGCCAATGACGTGCTGCATGGTGCGCCCTGTGATGTGCTCGCGGTGCGCCTGATCAAAAGCTAAACCACAGCTCCTACGAAAAGCCCGGCGCTCATCACTGAACGCCGGGCTTTTTTATAGCAGGATCAATCAGGCATCCAGCTCGGCCCAGCGCTCGACCATTACGTCGTGCTCAGCCTGCAACTGCTCCAACTGAGCGATCACTGCAGCGGTCTCGGCAGCCGGACGCTGATAGAAACCGGCATCGGCCATTTGCGCCTCAACGGTAGCGATCTGCTGCTCCATGGCTTCGATCTGACCCGGCAACATTTCCAGCTCACGCTGCAACTTGTAGCTGAGCTTCTTCTTCGCCACCGGTGCTTCGACTACAGCAGCGACTGGCGCAGCTTCGGCCGTCACGACAGCGGAGGTCAGGTCGGCTTTACCGGACTTGCTCTCGGTCACGCCCAACAGGCGCGGCGAGCCGCCCTGACGCAGCCAGTCCTGATAACCACCGACGTATTCACGAACCTTGCCTTCACCTTCGAAGACCAGGGTGCTGGTGACCACGTTGTCGAGGAATGCCCGGTCGTGGCTGACCATCAGCACGGTGCCGTTGAAGGTCAGCAAGACCTCTTCCAGCAACTCGAGGGTTTCGACGTCGAGGTCGTTGGTCGGTTCGTCGAGAACCAGCAGGTTCGCCGGTTTGCTGAACAGTTTCGCCAGCAACAGACGGGCGCGCTCACCACCGGACAGCGCCTTCACCGGCGTGCGGGCACGCTGCGGGCTGAACAGGAAGTCGCCGAGGTAGCTCAGCACATGGCGGCTCTGACCATCGATATCGATGAAGTCGCGACCTTCAGCAACGTTGTCAATTACGGTCTTTTCCAGGTCCAGCTGATGGCGCAACTGGTCGAAGTAGGCCACGTCGATGCGCGTCCCCTCTTCCACTGTGCCGCTGGTTGGCTGCAGACCGCTGAGCATCAGCTTCAGCAGTGTGGTTTTGCCGGTGCCGTTGGCGCCGAGCAGACCGATGCGGTCGCCGCGCTGCAGGACCATCGAGAAGTCCTTGATCAGGAACGGGCCGCCCGGGTGAGCAAAGCTCACGTTCTCGAGAACCATGACCTGCTTGCCAGACTTGTCAGCGGTATCCAACTGGATGTTGGCCTTGCCGGTGCGTTCACGACGCTCACTACGCTCGTTGCGCAGGGCTTTGAGGGCACGGACGCGGCCTTCGTTACGGGTGCGGCGAGCCTTGATGCCCTGGCGGATCCAGACTTCTTCCTGGGCCAGTTTTTTGTCGAACAGCGCGTTGGCGGTGTCTTCAGCGGCCAGCGAGGCTTCTTTGTGCACGAGGAAGCTGGCGTAGTCGCCGTTCCAGTCGATCAAGCCACCGCGATCCAGTTCCAGAATGCGGGTCGCGAGGTTCTGCAGGAATGAACGGTCGTGCGTGATGAACAGCACGGCGCCCTGGAAATCCTTCAGCGCCTCTTCGAGCCAGGCAATTGCACCGATATCCAGGTGGTTGGTCGGTTCGTCGAGCAGCAGCAGATCGGGCTCGGAAACCAGAGCCTGAGCCAGCAGGACGCGACGACGCCAGCCGCCGGACAATTCGGCGAGGGTCTTGTCGGCCGGCAACTGCAGACGGCTCAACGTGCTGTCGACCAGTTGCTGCAAACGCCAGCCGTCACGGGCTTCGAGGTCGTGCTGGACGTGCATCAGTTTGTCCAGGTCGGCGTCGGTGACGATGTTCTGGCTGAGGTGGTGATACTGCGCGAGCAGTTCGCCGACACCGTCCAGACCTTCAGCCACCACGTCGAACACGGTCCGCTCGTCGGCTACCGGCAATTCTTGCGGCAATTCGCCAATCTTGAGGCCGGGTGCGCGCCAAACGGAGCCCTCATCGGGCTTCTGGTCGCCCTTGACGAGCTTCATCATGCTGGACTTGCCAGTGCCATTACGGCCGATGATGCACACCCGCTCACCACGGGCGATCTGCCAGGACACCTTGTCCAACAACGGCATAGCGCCGAAAGCAAGGGACACATCGCTGAATTTGAGCAGGGTCATGAGCTTCTCCAAAAACCGGGCGCGCATTCTACCTGACTTGAGGCTTCAGAAGGCCGGCAATTTCACCTTCGCGACACTCTGCATGACAAATGTTGCGAACTGATGCTGACAGGCCGGCAAAGCTTTCGCCCGCTGCTGGCAAAAGGCTAAGCTACAGATAATTCAGCGCGGGCATTGCCCGCGCTTGTCATGATTTCTCTGCCCGGACGTCTCATGCGCAGTCGCCTTTTCAGTCTTTTATCCTGTTTTCTTCTTTCTGCCACTGCCGTTCAAACCGCCCAGGCGGTGGACCTGTCCACCCAGCGCCAGTATTACGATGAAGCCAAGCGTGCCCTCGCCAAGGGGGATACCGGTCCTTATTTCCGTTACAGCCAGGCCCTCAGCGATTACCCGCTGGAGCCGTACCTGGCGTATGACGAACTGACCGCTCGCCTTAAAACCGCGAGCAATGCCGAAATCGAGAAATTCCTCGCCGAGCACGGAGACCTGCCCCAGGCCAACTGGATGAAGTTGCGCTGGCTGCGTTGGCTGGCGGAACGCGGTGACTGGGCGACCTTCGTCAAGTACTACGACCCCAAGCTCAATTTCACCGAACTGGACTGCCTGAACGCGCAGTATCAGCTCGGGCATAACCAGAAAGCCGAAGGTTACGCCAACGCCAATAAACTCTGGCTGACCGGCAAATCCCAACCCGCCGCGTGCGATGCGCTGTTCGGGCAATGGGCTGCCGAAGGTCAGTTGACCGAGCAGAAACGCTGGGAGCGCACCAAACTTGCCGCCCAGGCGCGTAACTATCCGCTGGCCAACAGCCTGGTCAACGGTCTGACCACCCTCGCCCCTCGCGGTCGTTTGCTGATTGATGTGGCGCAGAAACCCGAACTGCTCAACCAGCCGTCGCGCTTCACCCCGGCCGATGAACCGATGTCTGACATCGTCAGCCTCGGCCTGCGCCGCTTGGCCAAGCAAGACCCGGACAAGGCCATGGAGCTGCTCGACGGTTACGCCAGCAGCATGCACTTCTCCCGTGATGAGAAAGTGGCCATCGCCCGTGAAATCGGCTTGACCCTCGCCCGCCGCTTCGACCCTCGCGCACTGGACGTAATGACCAAGTACGACCCGGAACTGCGTGACAACACGGTTTCCGAATGGCGCTTGCGTCTGCTGCTGCGCCTGGCCCGCTGGGACGATGCCTATCAGTTGACTCGCCGCCTGCCGCCCGATCTGGCGACCACCAATCGCTGGCGCTATTGGCAGGCACGCAGCCTGGAACTGGCGCAGCCGCAGAACCCGGAAGCGCAGACGCTGTATAAGGGCCTCGCCCGCGAGCGTGATTTCTACGGTTTCCTTGCCGCTGATCGCTCGCAGTTACCCTATTCGCTGGTCAACAAACCACTGGTGCTGAGCCAGGCGCTGATCAACAAGGTGCGCAACACGCCGGGCGTGCGTCGCGCACTGGAGTTTCACGCTCGCGGGCAGATCGTCGACGGTCGCCGTGAGTGGTACCACGTCAGCCGTCACTTCAGCCGGGACGAAATGGTTGCCCAGGCGAAACTGGCCTACGACCTGAAATGGTATTTCCCGGCAATCCGTACCATCAGTCAGGCGCAGTACTGGGACGACCTGGACATCCGTTTCCCGATGGCCCACCGCGAAACAATGGTGCGTGAAGCCAAGGTTCGTGGCCTGCATTCGAGCTGGGTGTTCGCTATCACCCGTCAGGAAAGTGCTTTCATGGACGACGCCCGTTCCGGCGTCGGCGCCAGCGGCCTGATGCAACTCATGCCCGGCACCGCCAAGGAAACCGCGCGCAAGTTCAGTATTCCCCTGGCATCGCCGCAGCAAGTGCTGGACCCGGACAAAAACATCCAGCTCGGCGCCGCTTACCTGAGCCAGGTCCACAGCCAGTTCAACGGCAACCGCGTCCTCGCCTCCGCCGCCTATAACGCCGGCCCCGGCCGCGTACGTCAGTGGTTGCGCGGTGCCGATCACCTGAGCTTCGACGTGTGGGTGGAAAGCATCCCGTTCGACGAAACCCGCCAGTACGTGCAAAACGTGCTGTCGTACTCGGTGATCTACGGCCAGAAGCTCAACTCACCGCAGCCGCTGGTGGATTGGCATGAGCGCTACTTTGACGATCAATAACCGGTAATGCCGGTTATGTAGGAGCTGTGTAGGAGCTGTGTAGGAGCTGTCGAGTGAAACGAGCCTGCGATCTTTTGATCTTTTTCGGCACAGTTGAAGATCAAGATCAAAAGATCGCAGCCTCGTTTCACTCGACAGCTCCTACAGATGAAGATCGAGTTCGGCCTTACCGTCATTGAACTGCAATGCCGCCAACCGCGCATACAGCGCGTTGCTCGCAATCAATTCCTGATGCGTGCCCACCGCCACCAGTTTCCCCTGATCCATCACCGCGATCCGGTCAGCGTTTTTCACCGTGGCCAGTCGGTGGGCGATGACCAGCGTGGTACGGTTTTTCATCAGGCTCGGCAGGGCTTGCTGGATCAGGTGTTCGCTCTGGGCGTCGAGGGCGCTGGTGGCTTCGTCCAGCAGCAGGATCGGCGCGTCCACCAGCAGCGCCCGGGCGATGGCCAGGCGCTGGCGTTGACCGCCGGATAAACCGAGGCCACCGTCGCCAAGGTGGCTCTGGTAGCCGTTGGGCATTTGTTCAATGAAGTCGTGGGCGTAAGCGATTTTCGCCGCTTCCTGAACCTGGGCCAGGGTTGCCGTCGGGTTGCCGTAGCGGATGTTCTCTTCGATGCTGCCAAAGAACAGCGCCGGGGATTGCGAGACCAGGGCGAAGCAGCGGCGCAGGTCCAACGGATCGAGTTGAGTCAGCGGCACGCCATCGAGCAGGATGCGTCCTTCGGCCGGGTCGTAAAAGCGCAGCAGCAGATCATAGACCGTCGACTTTCCGGCACCGGAGGGGCCTACCAATGCGACTGTTTCGCCAGCATTGATCGTCAGATTTAAACCATCGACCGCATAGCTTTCGGGACGCGACGGGTAGGAAAAGCGCACGTCTTGCAGCACCAGGTCACCCTTCACCCGTTCAGGCAAGGTCACCAGGCCAGTGGTCGGTGGCCGGATGATGTTCTCCGAACGCAGCAATTCGGCTATCCGCTCGGCGGCGCCGGCGGCACGCTGCAGTTCGCCGATCACTTCGCTCAACGTGCCGAATGCGCTGCCAACAATCAGGCTGTAAAACACAAACGCCGCCAGCTCGCCCGCGGAAATCCGCCCGGCGATGACATCCATTCCGCCGACCCAGAGCATCACCCCGACCGCGCCAAGCACCAGTACGATCACCAGGGTAATCAGCCAGGCTCGCTGGAAGATCCGCTTGCGAGCGGTGTTGAAGGCCTCCTCCACCGTTGCAGCAAAGCGCTGCTCGTCCTGGACCTGATGGTTGTAGGCCTGCACGGTTTTGATCTGGCCCAGGGTTTCGGAAACATAGCTGCCGATATCGGCAATCCGGTCCTGGCTCAGGCGTGACAGGCTACGCACCCGACGGCCGAAGATCAGGATCGGCGCGATCACCAACGGCAACGCGACCACAACGATGCTGGTGAGCTTGGGGTTGGTGATAAACAACAGGACGATCCCGCCGATCACCATCAACAGATTGCGCAAAAACAGCGACAACGAAGAGCCGATTACCGATTGCAGCAGCGTGGTGTCAGCGGTTAACCGCGACTGGATCTCAGAGCTGCGGTTGTCTTCGTAGAACCCAGGATGCAGGTAGATCAGATGGTTGAACACCTGACGGCGGATGTCCGCGACAACGCGCTCACCGATCCATGAGACCAGGTAGAAACGCGCGAAGGTGCCAATCGCCAGCCCGACCACCAGCAACATAAACAAGCCGATGGACTGGTTGAGCAAATGCGGCGACTGGGTCATGAAACCTTGATCCACCAGCAGGCGAATCCCCTGCCCCATGGACAAGGTGATGCCCGCCGTGACGATCAATGCGAGCAAGGCACCGACGGCCGGCCAGCGATAAGGTGCGATGAAACGCAGGGCCAGGCGCATGGCGCGCCGTTGACGGGAAGAGAGGATGGAGATCATTCGATGGCGCAACCAGTAGGGTTTGACGCGATCAAGCCTACACCGGTCGATGGGCCTGAACGCTGTAAATCATAATGAGTCAGGTTAAATATGACCGCAAAGACTAGACCCTAGACGGTATTGGTCTAAAGTCCGGGTGGCAACGCCGCGGTATTTCTGGTGGACTGATGCTGCCGCCCTGGGGCGATCGCAGGGAGCTGTCACAGTCCGGTCACCTGGCGGTTCTACAGTAAGCACACAACCTGATGAGGAGACAGGCCATGTCCTTGCAAAACAGCAGCGAAGACAAGATTGAAGTGATCCGCACACAGCCAGACCAGTCTCTGGGTTGCTCAATTATCGATAAGGATGGGCGCGAAGTACCGATCACTGAAGGCATGATCCAGGACGCTTGCCGCGAACTGGAAAAGCGATTGGTCAAGCCTGCCGAACAAAAGTGATATAGCCACCGTCTTCTTGACCCGGCCTCTGATGGCCGGGTTTTTTATGGCTGCTTATCCAGAAATTGCAGTGCGGCCCTTCGCGAGCAGGCTCGCTCCCACAGTGATCTCCAGTGGATATAGCGTCTGTATACGACTGAGATTAAATGTGGGAGCGAGCCTGCTCGCGAAGGGGCCGACTCGATGCTCAGACAGCAGAAGCCCCCAACGCCGCCACGATCTTCTGCAACTCAGGCGAATCCCCCTCGATCCGCACCTGCAACCCATCAATCTCACGCCGCAGCGGATAATGCTTGCGCAGTGAATCGAACGCTGCACGCTGCTCGTTCACATTGCCTACCAGGCTGCGACGGAAATCCGCATCATCGCGGCGCGGGTCGTACACGCCACGGCACACCATGGCCAGCGACCAGGCCGGATCACTGTTAGCGTTCAAGGTCATTTGCGCCAACCAGGGTGCGGGTAGCAAATCGTTCAAGCTGATCTGGGCCGCTTGCCCGAGAAAATCGCAATACGCCTGATAGATCTGCGCGGTCCCACGCTGTCTGCCGTCGAGGCTGTAACCGGCAATGTGCGGCGTCGCCAGCACGCAGAGTTCGGCCAGGGCCACATCGACCTCAGGCTCACCTTCCCAGACATCCAGCACTGCTTGCAGGTCTTCGCGCTGCAGCAGCACCTGGCGCAGCGCGGCGTTGTCGACCACCGGGCCACGACTGGCGTTGATCAGCCAGGTGCCGGATTTGAGCTGGTTCAATCGGTTTTTATCGAACAGATGCCAGGTCGACTGGGCGCCGTGTTTCTTCAACGGCGTGTGCAGACTGATGACATCGCACTGCTCGATGATCTGTTCGAGGCTGACGTAATCGCCACCTTCTGCGGCTTGCCTTGGCGGATCGCAGACCAGCACGTTCCAGCCCAGACCTTGCAGAACCTTGACCAACCGGCCGCCCACTTCACCGGCACCGACGATGCCGTAGGTGCGTTGAGTCAGGTCGGCGCCTTCGATTTCGGCCAGGGTCAGCAGGCTGCCGAGGACGTAGTCGACCACGCCCCGGGCGTTGCAGCCGGGGGCGCTGGACCAGGTGATGCCGGCCCGCTGAAAGTAATCCAGATCCAGATGATCCGTGCCGATAGTGCAGGTGCCGACAAAGCGTACCTTGCTGCCTTCGAGCAACGCGCGGTTAACGTTGGTCACCGAGCGCACCAACAGCACATCGGCCTGTTCGACGGTGGCGCGGTCAATGGAACGTCCCGGCACCCGGCGGATTTCACCGAAACCTTCGAAGAAGGCATCGAGCAGCGGGATATTTTCGTCGGCAACAATCAGCATGGCAGGCTCCTTTGGCGGATCGGCAGTGTAGGCGGAGATGACACGTCACGCCTAGCACGCATCCCCTGTAGGAGCTGTCGAGTGAAACGAGGCTGCGATCTTTTGACTTTGTTTTTTGAAGACAAGATCAAAAGATCGCAGCCTCGTTTCACTCGACAGCTCCTACAAGGGACCGTGCGTGGGGGGAAAAGGATTACAAATCGCTAACACAGGATTTTTCCTGACCACTGCGTCAGGGCGTAGAATGCGCCGCCTTGCGCATCAACATCTTTGGACGTTTCGCCCTTGAATTCCGTGACTGACCGCCCCGCCGCTACTTCCCTCACCCGCCCCGCCCGGGTTCGCCTGGAGCTGAAAAACCTGCTCGGCCTGGCCTTGCCGATCATGATCGCGCAACTGGCGACCACCGCCATGGGCTTCGTCGATGCGGTGATGGCGGGTCGGGTCGGGCCAAGGGATCTGGCGGCGGTGGCGCTGGGCAACTCGATCTGGGTGCCGGTGTTTCTGTTGATGACCGGCACTCTGCTGGCCACTACCCCGAAAGTCGCCCAGCGTTTCGGCGCCGGCACCCACAGCGAGATTGGCCCGATCGTGCGCCAGGCACTCTGGCTGGCGCTGGTGGTGGGCTTGATGGCGACCGGCATGTTATTCAGCGCCGAACCGATTCTGCACATCATGAAGGTCGATCCCGAACTGATCGGCCCGTGCATGCAGTACCTGCATGGCATCGCCAGCGGTTTGCCCGCCGTCGCGTTCTACCATGTACTGCGCTGCTTCAGCGACGGACTGGGGCGCACGCGTCCGGCCATGGTGTTGGGTCTGTGCGGGTTGGCGCTGAACATACCGCTGAACTACATCTTCATCTACGGCCACTTCGGTGTGCCCGCCATGGGCGGTGTCGGTTGCGGCTGGGCCACGGCGATCGTGATGTGGGTGATGGCGCTGGGCATGGCCGGGTGGGAGCGCTGGGCGCCGGCGTATCAGTCGAGTGAGTTGTTCAGCCGCTTCGACTGGCCACAGTGGTCGGTGATCAAACGCCTGCTGGGCATCGGCCTGCCGATCGGCATCGCGGTGTTCGCCGAGTCGAGCATCTTCGCCGTGATTGCGCTGCTGATCGGCAGCCTCGGGGCAACGGTGGTGGCCGGGCACCAGATCGCGCTGAACTTCAGTTCGCTGGTGTTCATGATCCCCTACTCCCTTGGCATGGCCGTGACCGTGCGGGTCGGCCAGGCGCTCGGCCGTCAGGAGCCGCGTGAAGCCCGTTTCGCCGCCGGTGTCGGCATGGGCACGGCACTGGCCTATGCGTGCATTTCCGCGAGCATGATGCTGTTGCTGCGGGAACACATCGCAACGATCTACACGGCCGACCCGACGGTGATTCATGTTGCGGCGATGCTGATTGTGTATTCGGCGCTGTTCCAGTTTTCCGATGCGATCCAGGTGACGGCTGCCGGCGCGTTGCGCGGCTATCAGGACACTCGGGTGACGATGATCCTGACGCTGTTCGCTTACTGGGGGATTGGTTTGCCGGTGGGTTACACGTTGGGCCTGACCGATTGGTTCGGCGCGCCGAGCGGCCCGAGCGGGCTGTGGCAGGGTTTGATCGTGGGCTTGAGTTGCGCGGCGTTGATGCTGTCGATCCGCCTGACGCGCAGTGCACGCAAGCGGATCCGCATCAGCCATTCGGCGGGTTAAGCGAGCTTCTTGCGGATCCAGTAGAGGTAGGTACCTGCCTCTTCGTGCTGCGCCACCAGTTCGTGGTCGAGAAACACGCAGAACTTGGGAATGTCGCGACGGGTCGACGGGTCCGTGGCGATCACCTTGAGCAGGCCGCCGGGCACCAGGTCACGGATGTGCTGGTGCAGCATCATCACCGGTTCCGGGCAGTTGAGGCCGGTGGCGTCGAGGGTGCCGTCAACCGGCGTATCAATCATTTCACTCATGATTCACTCCTGAAACTTGCCGGCATTGTCGCGCATTGCCGGGGCTCTTAACAGATGTCATGACACTGCCGGCTGCAGTCCTGTAGGAGCTGTCGAGTGAAACGAGGCTGCGATCTTTTGATTTTGTTTTTCAAGAGCAAGATCAAAAGATCGCAGCCTCGTTTCACTCGACAGCTCCTACAGCCCTACAGTCCGACAGCCCGTCAACTAGCGGGACTTGGGTTTCTTCACGTCGAGTCGGCGCAAATGGCAGGTCACTTCTTCGCGGTCGTGGTACAGCTGTTTGCAGCCGATCTCGACCCGAATACCGCGCTCTTTGAACCCGTCGGCAATGCGTTCCAGCAAACGCTTCACTTCGGCGTAACGCTGTTTCATCGGCAGTTTGAGGTTGACCACCGCTTCGCGGCAATGCCCCTCGCCAATCCATTCTTCCAGCATCGCGGCGTTGCGCGCCGGTTTCTCGACGATGTCGCAGACCATCCAGTCCACCGGTTGCTTGGGCTTGAAGGTGAAGCCGTCAGCCATCAAGTGTTGCACCAGACCGGTGTCCATCAGGCTTTCGGCCATCGGGCCGTTGTCGATCGCAGTCACCAGCATACCGCGATTGACCAGTTGCCAGGTCCAGCCGCCGGGAGCGGCGCCAAGGTCGACGCCGGTCATGTCGCTGTGCAGGCGCTCATCCCACTGATCGCGAGGGATGAAATGGTGCCAGGCCTCTTCCAGTTTCAGCGTCGAACGGCTCGGCGCTTCACGCGGAAACTTCAGCCGCGGAATGCCCATCGGCCACATCGCCGAGTTGTTCGACTCGGCCAGGCCCATGAACACTTCTCGGCCACTTTTGAAGGTCAGCAGCAGGCGCGGTTTGTGGGCATCTTCAACCAGTTTGCCAGCGGCCATCAGCGCCTTGCGCAGGTGGCCTTCGAACTTCTTGCAGAAATTCGACAGTTCCTTGCCATCGTTGGTGTCGACCATTTCCAGCCACAGGCTGCCGCACAGCGGGAAGTCCGCCATGTGCGCGAGGATTACGCTGATACGGTCGGTTTCCGGCAGATCGATGAAGATCCCGCGAGCCCACTGGCGCGGGAAGATCAGATCGGCGAAACGCTGGCCACGCATCAGGCGCTCGGCGCCGTCTTCTTCGGTGCAGATGAATTCGGCGCAGGCGCTGGCGGTCTTGGCCTTGGCATAGCCGGCCACGTTCAGCCGCGCGGCGTGTTCGGAAATCTCGGAACAGACTTCGCCTTCGAAGCCCGGCCGGCAATGCATAAAGAGGGTGTTCATTCTTACTCCTGGGCAGTTGGCGAAGAATTCAGCCACTGCGCGATGCCCAGACTTGCGTTGAAGCAAAGCCTGTCACGAAAACCGGCGCATGATAGCCGAGTTCGGAACCTCGGACTTGTCGATAGAGTCCAGTTATTAGCCAGCTACTTAAAACAGGGCTAGTTTTAATGCTCTGTCCGTCCCCTCAGTCCGTAGCCGTGCGGACTCAAAGGAGTGATCGCAATGCCGTCCCTCGATAGCCTGAACACCCTTAAAACCCTGCAAGTCGACGACAAAACCTACCACTATTTCAGTCTGCCCGACGCTGCCAAGAGCCTCGGCGACCTGGACAAACTCCCCATGTCGTTGAAAGTGCTGCTGGAAAACCTGCTGCGCTGGGAAGATGAAAAAACCGTCACCGGCGCCGACCTCAGGGCGATTGCCGCCTGGCTCAAGGAACGTCGCTCCGATCGCGAAATCCAGTACCGCCCGGCGCGGGTGCTGATGCAGGATTTCACCGGCGTTCCTGCCGTGGTCGACCTGGCCGCCATGCGCGCCGCCATGGCCAAGGCCGGCGGCGACCCGCAGCGTATCAATCCGCTCTCCCCCGTGGATCTGGTGATCGACCACTCGGTGATGGTCGACAAATTCGCCAGCGCCAGCGCCTTCGAACAAAACGTCGACATCGAAATGCAGCGCAACGGTGAACGTTATGCGTTCCTGCGCTGGGGCCAAAGCGCCTTCAACAACTTCAGCGTGGTGCCGCCGGGCACCGGGATCTGTCACCAGGTGAATCTGGAATACCTGGGGCGCACAGTCTGGACCAAGGACGAGGACGGCCGCACCTATGCCTTCCCGGACACCCTGGTCGGCACCGACTCTCACACCACCATGATCAACGGCCTCGGCGTGCTCGGCTGGGGCGTCGGCGGGATTGAAGCGGAAGCGGCGATGCTGGGCCAACCGGTGTCGATGCTGATCCCGGAAGTGATCGGCTTCAAACTCACCGGCAAGCTCAGGGAAGGCATCACCGCCACCGACCTGGTGCTGACCGTCACCCAGATGCTGCGCAAGAAAGGCGTGGTCGGCAAATTCGTCGAGTTCTACGGTGACGGCCTCGCCGACCTGCCGCTGGCCGACCGCGCGACCATCGCCAACATGGCCCCGGAATACGGTGCCACCTGCGGCTTTTTCCCGGTGGACGACATCACCCTGGACTATCTGCGTTTATCCGGTCGCACCAGCGAGACCGTGAAACTGGTCGAGGCCTACAGCAAAGCCCAGGGCCTGTGGCGCCTGCCGGGCCAGGAACCGGTGTTCACCGACAGCCTGGCGCTGGACATGGGCAGCGTCGAAGCCAGCCTGGCCGGGCCGAAACGCCCCCAGGACCGGGTATCGCTGCCGAATGTCGCGCAAGCGTTCAGTGACTTCGTCGACCTGCATTTCAAACCCACCAGCAAGGAAGTCGGTCGCCTCGAAAGTGAAGGCGGCGGTGGCGTTGCGGTGGGCAATGCCGATCTGGCCGGTGAAGCCGACTACGAATACGACGGCCAGACCTATCGATTGAAAAACGGTGCGGTGGTGATCGCCGCGATCACCTCCTGCACCAACACCTCCAACCCGAGCGTGATGATGGCCGCCGGTCTGGTGGCGAAGAAAGCCGTGGAGAAAGGCCTCAAGCGCAAACCGTGGGTCAAGAGTTCGCTGGCTCCAGGCTCGAAAGTGGTCACCGACTACTACAAGGCTGCGGGCCTGACCCAGTACCTTGATGAACTGGGTTTTGCCTTGGTCGGCTACGGCTGCACCACGTGCATCGGCAACTCCGGGCCATTGGCGGAGCCGATCGAAAAAGCCATTCAGGCCGCCGACCTGACCGTCGCCTCGGTGTTGTCGGGCAACCGCAACTTCGAAGGCCGCGTGCATCCGCTGGTGAAAACCAACTGGCTGGCCTCCCCGCCGCTGGTCGTCGCCTATGCGCTGGCCGGCACGGTGCGCATCGACATCAGCAGCGAGCCTTTGGGTACCGACAAAGAGGGCAATCTGGTTTACCTGCGGGACATCTGGCCAAGCACCAAAGAGATCGCCGACGCGGTGAACCAGGTCAACACCGCGATGTTCCACAAGGAGTACGCCGAAGTGTTTGCCGGCGACGAGCAATGGCAGGCAATTGAAGTGCCGCAAGCGGCGACCTATGTCTGGCAGGACGATTCGACGTACATCCAGCATCCCCCGTTCTTCGATGACATCGGCGGGCCACCGCCGGTGGTCAAGGACGTCGCCGGTGCCAGAGTCCTCGCGCTGCTGGGTGATTCGGTAACCACCGATCACATCTCCCCGGCCGGCAACATCAAGGCCGACAGCCCCGCAGGCCACTACCTGCGCGAGAAAGGCGTGGAACCACGGGACTTCAACTCCTATGGCTCGCGTCGCGGCAACCACCAAGTGATGATGCGCGGCACCTTTGCCAACATCCGCATTCGTAACGAAATGCTCGGCGGCGAAGAAGGCGGCAATACGATTTACATTCCCACCGGGGAGAAGATACCGATCTACGACGCGGCCATGCGCTATCAAGCGTCGGGCACACCGTTGGTGGTGATTGCCGGGCAAGAATACGGCACCGGCTCGAGTCGTGACTGGGCAGCCAAGGGCACCAATCTGCTGGGGGTCAAAGCGGTCATTGCGGAAAGTTTCGAACGGATTCACCGCTCCAACCTGGTGGGCATGGGCGTGTTGCCGCTGCAGTTCAAGCTGGATCAAAACCGCAAGAGCCTGAACCTGACCGGCAAGGAAACGCTGGATATTCTGGGTTTGAGCGGCGTCGAGCTGACGCCGCGAATGAACCTGACACTGGTGATCACCCGTGAAGACGGCAGCCGCGAGAAAGTCGAGGTGTTGTGCCGGATCGATACCCTCAATGAGGTGGAGTACTTCAAATCGGGGGGGATTTTGCATTACGTGTTGCGACAGTTGATTGCGTCGTAACCGGCCGCTGCCACAGACACCGCCTTCGGGCGGTGTTTTTGTTTGGGCCGCGAACGTCCTTATAATCGCGCGCCGCTTGATGGGTGTTGTTCACAATGTTGTACCCGACACAAAACCACTGTGGGAGCGAGCCTGCTCGCGAAGGGGCCATAACATTCAAAATCATCGTTGGCTGATATAACGCATTCGCGAGCAGGCTCGCTCCCACATGGAACGGGGCAACCCGCAGAATTTCGACACAAGGACTTCACATGATTGCTCTGCCATGGAACTACCTGGCCCTCCTCTCCCTCGGCTATGGTCTGGCACTGATTTACGGCCAACTCGGCTGGCTTGCCGTCATCTCCGTCGCATTGTTGCTGTTCACAGGTTTCGCCGTGCGCCAGCAAAAGGTTCAAGCCGGCCGCTACCTCGGTCATGGGGTGTTCTTCGTCCTGGTCCTGGCACTGGCGATGCACTGGCTTCCCGGTTTCTACAACGGTCGTGGTTTCGCCTCTCAGCGATTCACCGACGATGCCGTGCCGTTTTTCATGTACCTGAATCTGGACAAACCCCTGATCGGATTCTGGCTTTTGCTGGCTTGCCCGTGGATTGTCGGTCGACGTTCGCTGCGCCTTTCCATCTATGCCACCGCGCTGGGGCTGACGTTGAGCGCCGCGCTGGCCTTGGGTGGCGCGCTGTTGCTGGGCGTGATCAGCTGGGCACCGAAGTGGCCGGATCAAGCCTGGCTGTGGCTGTTTAACAACCTGCTGCTGGTGACGCTGGTCGAGGAAGCGTTGTTTCGCGGATACATCCAGGGCGGTCTGGCCCGGCACTTCAAAAACCTGCCCCACGGTGAAAACCTCGCCCTGTTCCTCGCCTCACTGCTGTTCGGCCTGGTGCACGTGGGCGCCGGCTGGCAATGGGTGTTGCTGGCGGGTCTGGCGGGGGTCGGCTATGGTCTGGCCTACCGTTTTGGTGGCTTGGGTGCGGCCATCGCCACCCATTTCGGCCTAAACCTGCTGCACTTCGGGCTGTTCACCTATCCGATGCTCGCAGGCTGACGCAAGGGGCGTTTTGCGACGCGCCACTGATTACTGAAAAATAATCTCAATAAATGGCTGACGATGCCGACAACCAGTCAAAGCCTTGCGGATTGAAAAAGCCATGCGTAACAACCAGCCCATTACACAACGCGAACGGACCTTCCCGGCTCAGCAACGGTTGATTTCCACCACCGATGCCAAGGGCGTGATCACTTATTGCAACGACGCTTTCGTCGAGATCAGTGGGTATTCTCGTGAAGAGCTGATCCGTGCGCCGCATAACCTGGTCCGTCACCCTGACGTCCCGGCCGCAGTGTTCGCGCACATGTGGGGCACACTGAAACAAGGCTTGCCATGGATGGGCATTGTCAAGAATCGCTGCAAGACCGGTGATCACTACTGGGTTAACGCCTATGTCACGCCGGTTTTCGAAGGCAATCAGGTGGTCGGTTACGAATCGGTGCGGGTCAAACCCACCGCCGAGCAGATCCGCCGTGCCGAAGCGCTCTACCAACGCATCAACCAGGGCAAGTCGGCGATTCCTTCAACGGACAAATGGCTGCCAGTGCTGCAGGACTGGCTGCCGTTCATTCTGGTCAGCCAGCTGAGCTTCATGATCGGTGCATCGCTCAATTCCCAATGGGGTTTTGCATTGGCCGCCGGCCTGTCGGTGCCATTGGGTCTGTTGGGGTTGAGCTGGCAACAGCGCGGCCTCAAGCGTCTGCTGCACCTGGCCGGGCAGACCACCTCCGACCCGCTGATTGCGCAGATGTACACCGACAGCCGCGGCGCTCAAGCACGCCTGGAGATGTCGATCCTCAGCCAGGAAGCCCGCCTGAAAACCTGCCTGACCCGTCTGCAGGACACCGCCGAGCACCTGAGCGACCAAGCGAAACAGTCCGACACCCTGGCGCACAACAGCTCCAATGGCCTGGAACGCCAACGTGTCGAAACCGAGCAAGTGGCCACCGCCGTCAATCAGATGGCCGCCACCACACAGGAAGTCGCCAGCCACGTGCAGCGCACGGCCGATGCGACTCAGGAAGCCAATCGCCTGACCGGTCGCGGCCGCGACATCGCCGGGGAAACCCGCGAAGCCATCCAGCGCCTGTCGGTGGTGGTGGGTGAAACCGGGCTGACCGTGACCCAACTGGCCAAGGACAGCGACGAAATCGGTGGCGTGGTCGATGTGATCAAAGGCATCGCCGACCAGACCAACCTGCTGGCGTTGAACGCCGCCATCGAAGCGGCCCGTGCCGGTGAAATGGGTCGTGGGTTTGCGGTGGTCGCCGACGAAGTCCGTCAACTGGCGCAACGCACCAGCGAATCCACCGGGCAGATCCACGCCCTGATCGCCAAGCTCCAGCAAACCGCCAGCACGGCGGTGCAAACCATGGAGGCTGGCCATCGCCAGGCCGAAGAAGGTGTGGCGCGGGTACTGGAAGCGGACCAGGCACTGGTGGGGATCAGCGAAGCGGTGGCCAACATCACCGACATGACCACCCAGATCGCTGCAGCGACCGAAGAGCAAAGCGCTGTCGCCGAAGAGATCAGCCGCAACATCAGCAACATCTCGCACCTGGCGGATCAGACCTCGGAACAGGCGCAACACTCGGCACTGTTGAGTGAAGAGCTGACGAAGACAGCGAATACCCAGTATTCGTTGGTGGAGCGGTTTAACCGCTGATCGTTGCTGGAGACTAATATTCGGATTGTCGGGTAGGTCTTGAGACTTGTATTGCTCTTGAAATCCACCCCTCACCCCAGCCCTCCCGAAACGTCGGACCGCCCCAATGGGGAGAGGGGGAAAGGGAGCCAATCTTTATCGTTTCCAGAACCTGAGTTCGACTCGATTTTTCAGGTCGATGCTTCGCGAAAAACACCTCGATCAGTTCCCTCTCCCTCTGGGAGAGGGTTAGGGTGAGGGCTGGCCCTGAAGAAATGCAGCTACCCTGCCCGCCGCAGCCGCCAAATGCTGCTCATGGGTAAACCCCGAAGCCTTCAACGGCTTCAAATCATGATCCCCCGCGACCAGCCAGAACACCTCGATACTCGGCGCCAACGCGTAAGCCTCGACCGCCTCCCTATTCCCCAACGCATCCCGTTCGCCCTGAACAATCAACGTCCGCGTCATCAGCGCGGCCAAATGCTCAACCCGTGGCTTCTCGGGCTTACCGACCGCATAAAACGGATACCCCAGGCACACCAAACCATCCGCCCCCAATTCATCCGCCAACAAACTCGCCATCCGCCCACCCATGGACTTGCCGCCAATGGCCAGACGACCAGCGACATGGCGTCGCACCACCGCATAGACCTCACGCCAGCACTCAAGCAGTTTCGTGGCCGGGTTCGGAGGACGCTTGCCACCATCGATGCGGCGTTGCGCCATGTAGGGAAACTCAAAGCGCAGAACATTGACGCCTTGAGCTGCAAAGCGCGCAGCCATGTCGTTCATCCAGCCGCTGTCCATTGGTGCGCCCGCGCCATGGGCGAGAATCAGCGTCACAGGTTCCGCCGAGGCCTTTGAAGCCGCCTCATTCCACAACCATCCATGATCCCGCACACACCGCGCCCATTGATCCCCGTCAATACTGGCCTTGTGCTCTTTGTCCATGCTTGCCTCGCTTTTAGTCTGCCTATAACTCCAGGCGAAGGGAGCGTCTGCCGTGCGGCTTACTCGCAAAGACAGGCCTTCACTTCGGCTGAACCGTGGATGGGGAACCATGAACACTTCTATCAGTACCGCCTACAACTACAAGGTGGTCCGCCAATTCGCCATTATGACGGTGGTGTGGGGCATCGTCGGCATGGGGCTCGGGGTTTTTCTCGCGGCTCAATTGGTCTGGCCTGAACTCAACTTCAATCTGCCGTGGACCAGTTTCGGGCGTCTGCGCCCGCTGCACACCAACGCAGTGATCTTCGCCTTCGGCGGTTGCGCCCTGTTCGCCAGTTCGTTCTATTCGGTGCAACGTACCTGCCAGACTCAATTGTTTGCGCCGAAAATCGCCGCGTTCTGCTTCTGGGGCTGGCAAGTGGTGATTCTGCTGGCCGCTATCAGCCTGCCGCTGGGTTACACCAGCTCCAAGGAATACGCCGAACTGGAATGGCCGATCGACATCCTGATCACCATCGTCTGGGTCGCTTACGCCATCGTGTTCTTCGGTACGCTGGCCAAGCGCAAGACCAAGCACATCTACGTCGGCAACTGGTTCTTCGGTGCGTTCATCATCACCGTGGCGATTCTGCACATCGTCAACAACCTTGAGCTGCCGGTGAGTTTCACCAAGTCTTACTCGGTGTACGCCGGTGCGACCGATGCCATGGTTCAGTGGTGGTACGGGCACAACGCCGTAGGCTTTTTCCTCACCGCCGGTTTCCTCGGGATGATGTACTACTTCGTGCCGAAACAGGCCGAACGCCCGGTGTATTCCTATCGCCTGTCCATCGTGCACTTCTGGGCGCTGATCACCCTGTACATCTGGGCCGGTCCGCACCACTTGCACTACACCGCGCTGCCGGACTGGGCACAGTCGCTGGGCATGGTGATGTCGCTGATCCTGCTGGCGCCGAGCTGGGGCGGGATGATCAACGGGATGATGACCCTGTCGGGCGCCTGGCATAAGTTGCGCAGCGACCCGATCCTGCGCTTCCTCGTGGTCTCGTTGGCGTTCTACGGCATGTCGACCTTCGAAGGGCCGATGATGGCCATCAAAACGGTCAACGCCCTCTCCCACTACACCGACTGGACCATCGGCCACGTTCACGCCGGCGCCCTCGGTTGGGTAGCGATGATCTCCATCGGCGCGCTGTATCACATGATCCCGAAAATCTTCGGTCGCACGCAGATGCACAGCATCGGCCTGATCAACGCGCACTTCTGGCTTGCGACCATCGGCACCGTGCTCTACATCGCTTCGATGTGGGTCAACGGCATCGCCCAGGGCCTCATGTGGCGCGCAGTCAATGACGACGGCACGCTGACCTACTCCTTCGTCGAAACCCTGGTGGCCAGCCACCCAGGCTTCGTCGTGCGCCTGGTAGGCGGTGCGATCTTCTTCAGCGGCATGTTGCTGATGGCCTACAACACCTGGCGCACCGTGCGGGCTTCGCAGCCTGCCGAAGCCGCCGCTGCTGCGCAGATCGCCTGAGGAGGCCGCCATGAAACACGAAACAATCGAGAAAAACGTCGGCCTGCTGATGTTGCTGATGGTGCTGGCCGTGAGCATTGGCGGTCTGACCCAGATCGTCCCGCTGTTCTTCCAGGACGTGACCAATAAACCGGTGGAAGGCATGAAGCCCTACACCGCGCTGCAACTGGAAGGTCGCGACATCTACATCCGCGAAGGCTGCGTCGGTTGCCATTCGCAGATGATCCGGCCGTTCCGTGCCGAGACCGAACGTTACGGCCACTACTCGGTGGCCGGTGAAAGCGTCTGGGATCACCCGTTCCTGTGGGGCTCGAAACGTACCGGTCCGGACCTGGCCCGGGTCGGCGGTCGCTACTCCGAAGACTGGCACCGCGCGCACTTGTACAACCCGCGCAACGTGGTGCCGGAATCGAAAATGCCCGGCTATCCGTGGCTGGTCGCCAATCAACTCGACAGCAGCCACACCGAAGGCAAGATCAAGGCGATGCGCACCCTCGGCGTGCCGTACACCGACGATGACATCGCCGGCTCAGTCGCCTCGCTCGAGGGCAAGACCGAAATGGACGCGCTGGTCGCTTACCTGCAAGTGCTCGGCACATCCATCAAGAGCAAGAGGTGAGCCATGGCCATGCCCTTTGAAATCGTAAGCGAAATGAGCAGTGGAATGATCCGCGGCCTGGGCACGGTCGTGGTGTTCGTAGCCTTCGTCGGCCTGACGCTGTGGGTGTTCAACAGCAAGCGCAATCCGGAATTCGCCGAAGCGCGTTTGCTGCCGTTCGCCGATGAACCCCTATCCGACGACGCCACCCAAGAACCTGAAACAAGGAGTACCCGGCCATGACCACCTTCTGGAGTACGTGGATCTGCGTACTGACCATTGGCAGCCTGATCGGCCTGACCTGGCTGCTGATCGGCACCCGCAAGGGCGAAACCAAGGGCAGTGTCGACCAGACCATGGGCCACAGCTTCGACGGCATCGAGGAGTACGACAACCCGCTGCCGCAGTGGTGGTTCATGCTGTTCGCCGGCACGCTGGTGTTCGCCGTGGGTTATCTGGTGCTTTACCCCGGCCTGGGCAACTGGAAAGGCATCCTGCCGGGTTACGAGGACGGTTGGACCGGCGTCCACGAGTGGGAAAAGGAGATGAACAAGGCCGATGCGAAGTTCGGGCCGATCTTCGCCAAATTCGCGGCGATGCCCGTGGAAGAAGTGGCCACAGACCCGCTAGCGTTGAAAATGGGCGGTCGCCTGTTTGCCTCCAATTGCGCGGTCTGCCACGGCTCGGATGCCAAGGGCGCCTTTGGCTTCCCGAACCTGGCGGACACCAACTGGCGCTGGGGCGGCAACGCCGACACGATCAAAACCACGATCATGGGTGGTCGCATGGCCGCGATGCCGGCCTGGGGTGAAATCCTTGGTGATGCTGGCGTGAAGAACGTCGCGGCGTATGTGCGCCATGACCTGGCCGGCCTGCCGTTGGCTGCCGACAACGGTGCCGACCTGCACGCCGGACAGCAAGCGTTCAGCACGATGTGCGTAGCCTGTCATGGGGCAAACGGCCAGGGCACTGAAGCCATGGGCGCGCCGAATCTGACGCAACCGGCCGGTTTTATCTACGGTACAAGCCTGGCGCAACTGCAACAGACGATTCGTCATGGCCGCCAGGGCCATATGCCGGCGCAGAACGAACTGCTCGGCAACGACAAGGTGCAACTGCTGGCCGCTTACGTTTACAGCTTGTCTCACGGTCTGAGCACCGAGCGTTTGCAGGCTGAAGGCAAACACGAATAAATCTCGACCGCTCTGCTGCCGCATTCTTCCGGATGCGGCAGTTCCCTGCTTCTTTGCGACCAAGTGTCGCACCTCTCCGTTAGTCCTCCTTTCGGTTCCCCAGTTTCGGGTCTAAGCTTCCCCCGATGCGGACTGGCATGAGCCGGTTCCAGGTCGACCCAACCCGATGTGTTCGACGAATCTGCTCGATGACAAGCCGCAAAGGCTGGTAGATACCGGCTGTCGTGCCAATTGCCATCTGTCACCCGATCGTTGTGTTTGAACACACCCCGTTACATCCGACCTGACCCTCTCACCATTTTCGTCTGCTGCGACATTTTGTCCTTGGGCAATTTTGTCCTTACGCGGCGCATGGAAAGGCCGCAGAATCAGCTTTTGAAAGCATTGACCCAGGTCATGGCGCGTTGCAATGACCCCCCGCTTTCTCCATACTTGCGGCCGATTTTTACTCCTAATAAAACACCCAAACCGTGGAACCTTAGAATGAGCACAGCAATCAGTCCGACTGCTTATAACTATAAGGTAGTCCGCCAGTTCGCCATCATGACGGTGGTCTGGGGGATCCTTGGCATGGGGCTAGGTGTCTTCATCGCCTCACAGCTTGTATGGCCGGAATTGAACTTCGGTCTGCCGTGGACGACTTTTGGACGCTTACGCCCGTTGCACACCAACCTGGTGATTTTCGCCTTCGGTGGTTGTGCACTGTTTGCCACTTCTTATTACGTCGTGCAGCGAACCTGCCAAACGCGACTGATTTCCGACAGCCTCGCCGCCTTCACCTTCTGGGGTTGGCAAGCGGTGATCGTCGGCGCGATCGTTACCTTGCCGTTGGGTTACACCACCACCAAGGAATACGCGGAACTGGAATGGCCCCTGGCTATTCTGCTGGCCATCGTCTGGGTTACTTACGGTCTGGTGTTCTTCGGCACCATCACCAAGCGCAAAACCAAGCACATCTATGTGGGTAACTGGTTCTACGGTGCCTTCATCGTTGTGACGGCGATGCTGCACATCGTCAACCACGCCTCCCTGCCGGTCAGCCTCTTCAAGTCCTACTCGGCCTACGCCGGTGCGACTGATGCGATGATCCAGTGGTGGTACGGCCACAACGCGGTGGGTTTCTTCCTGACCACGGGCTTCCTGGGGATGATGTACTACTTCGTTCCGAAGCAGGCCGAGCGTCCGATCTACTCCTATCGCCTGTCGATCGTGCACTTCTGGGCGCTGATCACCCTGTACATCTGGGCCGGTCCGCACCACCTGCACTACACCGCTCTGCCGGACTGGGCTCAGTCGCTGGGCATGGCGATGTCGATCATCCTGCTGGCACCAAGCTGGGGCGGCATGATCAACGGCATGATGACCCTGTCGGGCGCCTGGCATAAGCTGCGCACCGACCCGATCCTGCGCTTCCTCGTTGTGTCGCTGGCGTTCTACGGCATGTCGACCTTCGAAGGCCCGATGATGGCCATCAAGACCGTCAACTCGCTGTCTCACTACACAGACTGGACCATCGGCCACGTACACGCCGGTGCCTTGGGCTGGGTGGCGATGATCTCGATCGGCGCCATCTACCACATGATCCCGAAACTGTTCGGTCGTGCGCAGATGCACAGCATCGGCCTGATCAACACGCACTTCTGGCTCGCGACCATCGGTACCGTTCTGTACATCGCTTCGATGTGGGTCAACGGCATCACCCAGGGTCTGATGTGGCGTGCAATCAACGACGACGGCACCCTTACCTACTCGTTCGTAGAAGCGCTGCAAGCCAGCCATCCTGGTTTCATCGTTCGCGCCCTGGGCGGTGCGTTCTTCGCCAGCGGCATGCTGTTCATGGCCTACAACGTATGGCGTACCGTACGTGCCTCGAACCCGGCTGAAGCCAAAGCTGCTGAACAGATTGCTGTAGTTGGAGCTCACTGATGAAGCATGAAGCAGTCGAGAAGAACATTGGCCTGCTGGCCTTCTTCATGGTTATCGCCGTCAGCATCGGCGGCCTGACCCAGATCGTTCCGCTGTTTTTCCAGGACGTCACCAACAAGCCGGTCGAAGGCATGAAGCCTCGCCCCGCCCTCGAACTGGAAGGCCGCGACATCTTCATCGCCAACGGTTGTGTCGGCTGCCACTCGCAGATGATCCGCCCGTTCCGTGCTGAAACCGAACGTTACGGCCACTACTCGGTCGCCGGTGAAAGCGTCTGGGACCACCCGTTCCTGTGGGGTTCCAAGCGTACCGGTCCGGACCTGGCCCGTGTTGGCGGTCGTTACTCCGATGACTGGCAGCGTGCGCACTTGTACAACCCGCGCAACGTCGTGCCTGAATCGAAAATGCCGGCCTACCCGTTCCTCGTGGAAAACAAGCTCGACGGCAAAGACACCGCCAAGAAAATGGAAGTCTTGCGCATGCTCGGCGTCCCTTACACCGACGAAGACATCGCCGGCGCCAAGGATGCCGTGAAGGGCAAAACCGAAATGGACGCGCTGGTGGCCTATCTGCAAGGCCTGGGCACCATCATCAAAAGCAAACGGTGATTTAGATGGATATCGGGATGATTCGTGGCCTGGGCACCGTTGTTGTGATGGTGGCCTTCATCGGTCTGGCGTTGTGGGTATTCAGCCCCAAGCGCAAGTCGGAGTTTGAAGACGCGACCTTGCTGCCCTTCGCGGATGATCCCGAAGCCATCAAGCACGTCGAGCAAGCTTCTAGGAGTAACAAAGAATGACTACGTTCTGGAGTCTGTACGTCACAGTCCTCAGTCTCGGCACGATCTTCGCCCTGACCTGGCTGCTGCTGTCCACCCGCAAGGGCCAGCGCAGCGAAGCCACCGAAGAAACGGTTGGCCACTCCTTCGACGGGATCGAGGAGTACGACAACCCACTGCCGAAATGGTGGTTCATGCTGTTCGTGGGCACCATCATCTTCGCCCTGGGCTACCTGGTTCTGTACCCGGGCCTGGGTAACTGGAAAGGCCTGTTGCCGGGTTACAACTACCTCGATAACGAAAAGCAGACCGCGTTCGCCAACGGCCAGAGCGGCTGGACCGGCGTTCACGAGTGGGAAAAGGAAATGGCCAAGTCGGACGCCAAGTTCGGCCCGATCTTCGCCAAGTTCGCTTCCATGCCGATTGAAGAAGTCGCCAAGGACCCGCAAGCCCTGAAGATGGGTGGCCGTCTGTTCGCCTCCAACTGCTCGGTTTGCCACGGCTCCGACGCCAAAGGCGCTTATGGCTTCCCGAACCTGACCGACGCCGACTGGCGCTGGGGTGGTGAAGCGGAAACCATCAAGACCACCATCATGGGCGGTCGACATGCTGTGATGCCGGCCTGGGCAGAAGTGATCGGCGAGCAAGGCGTCGCGAACGTTGCCTCGTTCGTACTGACCAACCTCGATGGCCGCAAACTGCCGGAAGGCACCAAGGCTGACCCGGTAGCCGGCCAGAAGCTGTTCGCCGCCAACTGCGCGGTGTGCCACGGTCCGGAAGGCAAAGGCACGCCAGCAATGGGCGCACCTAACCTGACCCACCCGGCAGCGTTCATCTACGGTTCGAGCTTCGCTCAACTGCAGCAGACCATCCGTTACGGCCGTCAGGGCCAGATGCCTGCGCAAGAACAGCTGCAAGGCAACGACAAGGTTCACCTGCTGGCCGCTTACGTCTACAGCCTCTCTCACGGTGAGAAAGCGCCGGCGGAAGCCGCTCAGTAAGGCAAACGCCTGACTGCAACACCAAACGGCCCCGCCAATAATACTGGCGGGGCCGTTTTCATTTCACGATCGGTTCGACTTAGCGCTGGACCGCAATAGTTGCCTCAAGCTTTCGACTAGGCCAGTTGTTGCCCTTCACGCGGTAGACCATCAACTTGTCCCTTTCCTTGGAGAAACTCGCAATCAGATACGTCTGTTGCGAAGCCGCCCCGCTCAGGAACAATGGCACGTCACCAAACTCGCTAGTGGCGCTTCCGTATTGGCCATTAAACCGGTGGAAGTGCCCGGCAAACACCGCAGTCACCTTGTAATCTTTGATCATCTTACTGACGCGACTCAATTGCTGGTCACTGCCATCCCACCTGGGTTTATGCATATTCAGGATAATGATCTGGCCTCTTTCACGGGCGTTCTTCAAATCCACTTCCAACCAGTCAAGTGCGTCCGTCAGGTGATAGGTCTTCGGCACAAGCCAGTTATAAGCGGTGAAGCTGACCGAGTAAGTAGGCTCATTATTTAGCTGCACCATATGAACATCTCCAAAGTTCTTGGAATAAGCCAGACTGCCCGTCACAGCTTTATTTAAGCTACCCTCACCCATCAGTTGAACATCAATGCTGTCGGCCCTGCCATCTTTACCGGTATAGCGTGCCAAAAAGTCCTCAACACTCCCTGCGGCACAATTATTAAAAAGACAGTCATCAACATTATTCTGATAGTCGTGATTACCCAGGCCATAGTCATACAGGCCGAGCAGCTTGCGGTCCAGAATCGGCTTGACCACCGAACGCTGCCAACCATGACCAAAGGCAGTGATATCGCCATTGATCATCACCGGCACTCGCGCGGCGCCGCCAAAGTTCTGCCTGAAATTGGCGATATCATTATATTGGGTTTCGATCAGCCATTTAGAACGCGAATCCCGATCCGAGTCGGTCTGGGTTTCACCTGCATCGGTTTTCTCAGTCCACGGATATTGCGGATCGGAGGTGAACACCATGTCATCCGGAGATACTGTTGTTGCTGAATGTGCAAAAGGCGTCATGACAGCAAAGGCCAGACACGCCAGCAAACTGCCAGAATTTGATAAGCTCATAGAATTCCATTTCCATCTAACATTAATAATAGAGCGACAGGCAACTTGCCCGAACACGAACATATAACAGACCTCGAATACACACAAACATCCAACACCCGACAATTAATTAACAATATTTCCAACCAACAATTAACGCACCTACCGAACCACCCACAAGCCCCCTTAAATAAGCACTCCAACAATAATAATACGAAGATTAAAACAACAAACTCATAACACTCATTGAATCGAAAAAAATCTACACCCGCGCCTTCACCGGCCTGTTCCGTAACCTGCGGATGATGGGCGGTGCCGGGTTGTTTCTGCTGTATTTCGGTACGGTCTGGCTGAGCCAGGCCGTCTGGTGGAACCTGCCGGAACGCAAATTCTTCATCTTTGGCGCAACCTTCTGGCCTCAGGACTTCATCCTGCTCTCGGGGATCCTGATCGTCAGCGCCTTCGGCCTGTTCTTCATTACCGTGTACGCCGGGCGGATCTGGTGCGGCTATACCTGCCCACAGAGTGTCTGGACGTGGATTTTCATGTGGTGCGAGAAGGTCACCGAAGGCGACCCCAACCAGCGCATCAAGCTCGACAAAGCGCCCATGAGCGCCAACAAATTCCTGCGCAAACTCAGCAAACACACGATGTGGCTGTTGATTGGCTTCGTGACCGGCATGACCTTCGTCGGTTACTTCTCGCCGATCCGCGAGCTGACCATCGACTTCTTCACCGGCGAAGCCGACGGCTGGTCGTATTTCTGGGTCGGCTTCTTCACCCTCGCCACCTACGGCAATGCCGGCTGGTTGCGCGAGCAGGTGTGCATTTACATGTGCCCGTACGCGCGCTTCCAGAGCGTGATGCAACGACAAGGTTCACCTGCTGGCGGCTTACGCCTACAGCCTGTCTCACGGTGAGAAAACGCCGGCGGAAGCCGCTCAGCAAGGCAAGCGCTTGATGCAATAAAGAGGGCCCCGCCAGTGATCTGACGGGGCCTTTTTCATGGGCGACTGGCCCAGATCGATTTCACCGGTACCGTATCCAGCAGCTCTCGGGTCTGCCATTGATTGTTCTTCACAAGGTTGATGTGCAATTGCTTGCGATCATCCGAGAAGCTGGCAATCAGGTAGGTTTGCTGGGAAGTGGCGCCGCTGAGATACATTGGCACGCCATTCACTTCATAGGCATCGCCGCCATTTTGATGGTAATGACCGGCAAAAATGGCAGTGACCTCATACTTTCTGATCATTTGGTAGAAGCGCCTCACTTGCTCACTGTTACCCATCATTTCCTCGGGCTTGTGCATGTTGATAATGATGGCGTAACCCTGAATCCGAGCGTGTTTCAAATCGTTTTCAAGCCAATCCAGTGTGCTGGTGATATCAAAGGTCGTCGGGTTTAACGCATGAGCAATTCTGGTCGCATAGGTCGGCTCATTATTGAGTTGCACCATATGGACGTCACCGATGTTCTTGGAATAGGCGAGACTGCCCGAATACAGCCTGCTAAGGAAACTGCCCGTAATTTTCAAATCAAAATTATCAACCTTGCCTTCATGGTGCTCCTTAAACTCCACGATACTGCCGGCCGCGCAATTATTGCTGAAGCAATCATTTACGTTATTCTCATAATCGTGATTACCCAACCCATACAGATAATCGTCCTTGAAGTATTTTTTCAATGTCGAATTCATGTAAGAGCGCTGCCAGCCGTGACCGAAAGCAGTGATATCGCCATTGATCATCAGCGGTACATGGGATTGCGCATTACTTTTCCGGAAGTCGGCAATACTCGCAAACTGGGTCTCTACCAGCCATTTTGAACGACTTTTGAAATCCGCATCCGACTCAGGCTCTCTGCGGTCGAGCTTATCCGTCCACGGGTATTGCGTATCCGAAGCGAAGATCATATGGCGTGGAGCCCCCTCCACTGAATAGGCCAAAGGCGCCATAGACAACAGGCACAAGCCCAGTACAAACCGCTTAACTTTCTTAGAAATCATAGAATTCCGTTTCCATTAGTATTAAACAAAGTGCGATTAAAAGACCGCACCCGAGCAACTTATTGGAAACGAACAAAAACTTCAAACCCTCAACTAAAACCAATTAAATAAATATATTTCCACCACACAAGATAAAATTGAAGAACAACTTCTCCCCAACTTAAACCTGGTTTGCTCTGTGTGTTTGATGTTTCAGATTTTAGTGGGCCCAACCAGGAAGCCGTTTATGCAATTCACTCTGGTGATCGGCATGCAGGGCGGCCGGGTCTACAAACTCTCCCTACTGCTTCGGCCACGAATCGCACCACCTCCCATTCTGCATCACGAAAAACCGTCCATAATTCACAAGTCAATTGATTCAAGTCATTACACCGTCAGTTGATTTCTACCAACGTGACCAAAGGTCGCACCCTTGAGCCAGAGCTACAGGCGTATCATTGCGCCACTGCAACACCTCTTTTTGACCGCGGTCGGCATGTACTGACCGAGGCATTTTTCCACTGCCGTGGGATGCAATGATGAGCAATCAGATTCCGGTACACGACGTTACCCCGCCTGCCAAGAACGCGAACAACAGCGTCGACCTCTACGCCTCTCGAGAAAAGATTTACACCCGCGCCTTCACCGGCCTGTTCCGCAACCTGCGGATGATGGGCGGTGCCGGGTTGTTTCTGCTGTATTTCGGTACGGTCTGGCTGAGCTGGGGCGGCCATCAGGCCGTCTGGTGGAACCTGCCGGAGCGCAAATTCTTCATTTTCGGTGCGACCTTCTGGCCTCAGGATTTCATCCTGCTCTCCGGGATCTTGATCGTCAGCGCCTTCGGCCTGTTCTTCATTACCGTGTATGCCGGGCGGGTCTGGTGCGGTTATACCTGCCCGCAAAGTGTCTGGACCTGGATTTTCATGTGGTGCGAGAAGGTCACCGAAGGCGACCGCAACCAGCGCATCAAGCTCGACAAAGCGCCCATGAGCGCCAACAAATTCGTGCGTAAGTTCAGCAAGCACACGATGTGGTTGCTGATCGGCCTGGTGACCGGCCTGACCTTCGTCGGTTACTTTTCGCCGATCCGCGAACTGACCATCGACTTCTTCACCGGCGAAGCCGATGGCTGGTCGTATTTCTGGGTCGGCTTCTTCACTCTCGCCACCTACGGCAACGCCGGCTGGTTGCGTGAGCAGGTGTGCATTTACATGTGCCCGTACGCGCGCTTCCAGAGCGTGATGTTCGACAAAGACACCCTGATCGTTTCCTACGACCCGCGTCGTGGTGAAAGCCGCGGCCCGCGCAAGAAAGGCGCCGACTACAAGGCCATGGGCCTGGGTGACTGCATCGACTGCACCATGTGCGTCCAGGTTTGCCCGACCGGTATCGACATCCGCGACGGCCTGCAGATCGAATGCATCGGCTGCGCCGCGTGTATCGATGCCTGCGACAGCATCATGGACAAGATGGACTATCCGCGCGGCCTGATCAGCTACACCACCGAGCACAACCTGTCGGGGCAAAAAACCCATAAACTGCGCCCGCGCCTGATCGGCTATGCCCTGGTGCTGCTGGCAATGATGGGATTGCTGGCGGGCGCGTTCTTCATGCGCTCATTGGTCGGATTCGACGTCAGCAAGGACCGCGTGCTGTACCGCGAGAACGCTGAAGGCCGAATCGAAAACGTCTACAGCCTGAAGATCATGAACAAGGATCAGCGCGACCACACCTACGTGCTCGAAGCCGCTGGCCTGCCGGACCTCAAGCTGCAAGGTAAGCGCGAGATCAAGGTCGCCGCCGGGGAGATTTTCAGTCAGCCGGTCGAACTGTCCATCGCTCCGGAAAAACTGCCATCGAGCACCAACGAGGTGAAATTCATCCTCAAGGATGCCGATGACAACAGCGTCCACATTGAAGCCAAGAGCCGGTTCATCGGCCCACAAGTTCGTTGAGAGAAGTGATCATGCCCGCAGCAAATGCCGCAAGTCCCTGGTACAAGCACCTTTGGCCGTGGATCATCATCGCCATCCTGGCGTGTTCTGTGACCCTGACCTTATCCATGGTGACGATCGCGGTGAAAAACCCGGACAACCTGGTCAACGACAACTATTACGAGGCCGGTAAAGGCATCAACCGCTCCCTCGACCGTGAGCTGCTGGCGCAGACCCTGCTGCTGCGAGCCAGCGTTCATCTGGACGACGTGACCGGTGAAGTCGACCTGCGCCTGAGCGGCAACAGCCAACCGAAAACCCTGGAACTGAACCTGATCTCGCCGACCCAGCCCCAGAAAGATCGCAAAATCACCCTGGCGCGTAGCGAAACCGAACAGGGCCGCTACATCGGCCAGTTGAACGACAAGGTCGACGGTCGCCGCTTTGTAGAACTGCTGGGCGTGCAGGATGACAAGACCTGGCGCATGTTCGAAGAAGAACAGGTCAGCCATGACAAGGATCTGCTGCTGGGTGACGAGCCACTTCAAGGCGCCGAAGACCTGAAAAAATAAAGTCGCGCTTCGCGCATCGCGAGCAGGCTCGCTCCCACAGTGGATCTGCGGTGTACATGAATTTTGTGCACGACATCGATCAAATGTGGGAGCGAGCCTGCTCGCGATGAGGCCCTCCCGGACGATATAGATTCGAGCTCATGAGTACTCCAACCCCCTGCTACCACTGCGCCCTGCCCGTCCCGGCCGGCAGCCGCTTCACCGCTGCCGTCCTCGGTGAAACCCGCGAGTTCTGCTGCCCGGGTTGTCAGGCCGTGGCCGAAGCCATTGTGGCCGGTGGACTGGAAACCTATTACCAGCATCGCAGCGAATCATCGGCCAACCCCGAAGCCTTGCCGGTGCAGTTAGTGGACGAACTGGCGCTTTACGACCGCGCCGACGTGCAAGCCCCCTTCGTCCGCCACGAAGGCGAACTCGCCGAAACCACCCTGTTGATGGAAGGCATCAGTTGCGCCGCCTGCGGCTGGCTCATCGAGAAACACCTGCGTGGCTTGCCGGCGGTAGCCGAAGCGCGCCTGAATCTGTCCAACCATCGCCTGCACGTACGATGGGCCGATGCGCAACTGCCACTGAGTCAGGTACTCAGCGAATTGCGCCACATCGGTTACGCCGCGCACCCCTATCAGGCCGACCGCGCCAGTGAACAACTGGCCAGCGAAAACCGCCTGGCCCTGCGCCAACTCGGCGTGGCCGGGCTGTTGTGGTTCCAGGCGATGATGGCGACCATGGCCACCTGGCCGGAATTCAACATCGACCTCAGCCCCGAGCTGCATACCATCCTGCGTTGGGTCGCGCTGTTCCTCACCACCCCGATCGTCTTCTATAGCTGCGCGCCATTCTTCAAAGGCGCCATGCGTGACTTGCGCACCCGCCACCTGACCATGGACGTTTCGGTGTCGCTGGCGATTGGCAGCGCCTACATCGCCGGGATCTGGACCTCGATCACCGGTGTCGGTGAACTGTATTTCGATGCGGTGGGCATGTTCGCGCTGTTCCTGCTGGCCGGGCGTTATCTGGAACGTCGCGCCCGCGAACGCACCGCTGCTGCCACCGCGCAACTCGTCAATCTGTTACCCGCCTCGTGTTTGCGCCTGAGTGCCGACGGCCAGAGCGAGCGGATCCTGCTCAGCGAACTGCGCGTCGGCGATCAGGTGCTGGTGCATCCCGGCGCGATCCTCCCGGCTGACGGCAAGATCCTCGACGGCCAGTCGAGCATCGACGAATCCCTGCTCACCGGCGAATACCTGCCGCAACCGCGCACGCCGGGCGATGCCGTCACCGCCGGCACCCTGAACGTCGAAGGTGCATTGACCGTGGAAGTCCTGGCGCTGGGTCAAGACACCCGACTGTCCGCCATCGTCCGCCTGCTGGATCGCGCCCAGGCCGAAAAGCCCCGACTGGCGGAAATTGCCGACCGCGCCGCGCAATGGTTCCTGCTGCTGTCGCTGATTGCCGCTGCCGTCATCGGCCTGATCTGGTGGGAACTGGATTCGTCGCGAGCCTTCTGGATTGTGTTGGCGATGCTGGTTGCGACGTGCCCGTGCGCCCTGTCCCTGGCCACACCGACCGCCCTCACCGCCGCCACTGGCACACTGCACAAACTCGGCTTGCTGCTGACTCGCGGCCATGTGCTGGAAGGCCTGAACCAGATCGATACGGTGATTTTCGACAAGACCGGCACGCTGACGGAAGGTCGCCTGGCCTTGCGATCGATTCGCCCACTCGGCGCACTCAACAGCGATCAATGCCTGAGCCTGGCCGCCGCCCTGGAAAACCGCTCTGAACACCCGATCGCCCATGCGTTTGGCCGGGCGCCGCTGGCCGCTGAAGAAGTCCACAGCACGCCGGGGCTTGGCCTTGAAGGATTGGTCGGTGAACAACGCCTGCGCATCGGCCAACCGGGTTTTGTCTGTGAACTCAGTGGCGCTGCCGTGCCATTGATACCGGATGAAGCCGGCCAATGGTTGCTGCTCGGTAACAGTCAGGGACCGTTGGCATGGTTTGTTCTCGATGACCGTTTGCGTGCCGACGCCCCCACCCTGCTCGCCGCCTGCAAGGCTCGCGGCTGGCGCACGCTGCTGCTGTCCGGCGACAGCTCGCCGATGGTCGCCAGTGTCGCCGCCGAACTGGGCATCGATGAAGCCCGCGGCGGCTTGCGTCCGGACGACAAATTGCAAGTCCTGCAACAGCTGCACAAGGAAGGCCGCAAGGTGTTGATGCTCGGTGACGGGGTCAACGACGTGCCAGTGCTGGCCGCCGCCGACATCAGCGTGGCCATGGGGTCGGCCACCGACCTGGCAAAAACCAGTGCCGACGCGGTATTGCTGTCGAACCGCCTCGACGCACTGGTACAAGCCTTCAGCCTGGCTCGGCGCACCCGTCGGGTAATCATCGAGAACCTGCTGTGGGCCGGGCTGTACAATGGCCTCATGTTGCCGTTCGCCGCCCTCGGCTGGATCACTCCGGTATGGGCTGCGGTCGGCATGTCCATCAGTTCGTTGACCGTGGTGCTGAACGCCCTGCGCCTGACTCGCATGCCAAACACGCCTGCGGTCAGCGCCACGCCAGAAACCCGTCCGCTGCCGGCTTGAGCCGCGCGGGCATGGAGTCCAGATGCCAGCTCTCTACGTGATGATCCCGGCCGCGCTGCTGATCGTGGCCATCGCCATTTACATCTTCTTCTGGGCAGTCGACAGCGGTCAGTACGACGACCTCGACGGCCCGGCCCACAGCATCCTGTTCGACGACCAGGACCCGAACCACAAAGCCGCCGTCGACGAAGCCAGCGGCCATCCGGCCAAACCGGACGACAAGGCGCCACCTCATGCTTGAGTTGGCGCCGCTGCTGGTGTCTGCGGTGATTCTCGGCTTGCTCGGTGGCGGGCATTGCCTGGGCATGTGCGGCGGCTTGATGGGCGCGTTGACCCTGGCGATTCCCAAGGAACAACGCAGCCGACGCTTTCGACTGCTGCTGGCCTACAACCTGGGGCGAATTCTCAGCTATGCAACGGCCGGCCTGCTGATCGGTCTGGCGGGCTGGGCGGTGGCCAACAGCCCGGCAGCGATGTTCATGCGCGTCATCGCTGGATTGCTGTTGGTCGCCATGGGCCTGTACCTCGCCGGTTGGTGGAGCGGCCTGACCCGCATCGAAAGCCTCGGTCGCGGCCTGTGGCGGCACATCCAGCCCGTAGCCAACAAACTGTTGCCGGTGTCGAGCGTCCCCCGCGCGCTACTGCTGGGCGCGCTCTGGGGTTGGCTGCCGTGTGGGTTGGTTTACAGCACCCTGCTGTGGTCGGCGAGTCAGGGTAATGCGCTGGACAGTGCGTTACTGATGCTCGCGTTCGGGCTCGGCACCTGGCCGGTGTTACTCGCCACGGGGTTGGCGGCTGAGCGGGTCACGGCGTTGTTGCGCAAACGTAGCGTGCGGATGACGGGCGGATTACTGGTGATCCTGTTCGGCATCTGGACCTTGCCGGGACCGCATCAGCATTGGCTAATGGGCCATTAGATCGGCGTCGCCCCCATCGCGAGCAGGCTCGCTCCCACATTGAAATGCATTCCCCTGTGGGAGCGAGCTTGCTCGCGAAGAAGTCCTCACCAACGACACAAATCCTGACCGTTGATGCAAATCAAGATGCCCCTCCGCGCCTCCCCCTAGACTCGCTGACACTGCCAGCCTATCCGGGGGAACGCCCGCATGATGCTCGACGCCATTCGTTGGGACACCGATCTGATCCGCCGTTACGACCTGGCGGGACCGCGCTACACCTCCTACCCGACCGCGGTGCAATTCGACGGTCAGGTCGGCACGTTTGACCTGTTCCACGCCCTGCGCGACAGCCGTAAAGCCCTGCGCCCGTTATCGCTGTATGTTCACGTGCCGTTCTGCGCGAACATTTGCTACTACTGCGCCTGCAATAAAGTCATCACCAAGGACCGCGGCCGGGCCCAGCCCTATTTGCAGCGACTTGAGCAGGAAATCCAGCTGATCGCCTGCCACCTCGACCCCGCGCAGAAAGTCGAGCAACTGCATTTCGGCGGCGGCACCCCGACCTTTCTCAGTCACGACGAACTGCGCCAGTTGATGGCCCAGTTGCGCAAAAGCTTCAACTTGCTGGACGACGATTCCGGCGACTACGGCATCGAAATCGACCCTCGCGAAGCCGACTGGGCGACCATGGGCCTGCTCCGTGAACTGGGCTTCAATCGGGTCAGTATTGGCCTGCAAGACCTCGACCCGGCAGTGCAACGAGCGGTCAATCGCCTGCAAAGCCTGGAAGAAACCCGCGCGGTGATCGACGCTGCCCGCACGCTGCAGTTTCGCTCGATCAACATTGACCTGATCTATGGCTTGCCGAGGCAGACACCCGAGAGTTTCGCCCGCACCGTCGATGAAGTCATCAACCTGCAACCGGACCGCCTCTCGGTGTTCAACTACGCCCACCTGCCGGAACGCTTCATGCCGCAACGGCGAATCAACAGCGACGAACTGCCGACACCGGCGCAAAAACTGGAAATGCTCCAGGGCACCATCGAGCAGTTGACCAAGGCCGGTTATCGCTATATCGGCATGGACCACTTCGCGCTGCCCGACGATGAACTGGCGATTGCTCAGGAAGAATCGACCCTGCAACGCAACTTCCAGGGCTACACCACCCACGGTCATTGCGACCTGATTGGCCTGGGCGTGTCGGCCATCAGCCAGATCGGCGACTTGTATTGCCAGAACAGCAGCGACCTGAATCAGTACCAGAACACCCTGGCCAGCTCGCAACTGGCCACCAGCCGTGGACTGCTGTGCAACGCCGATGACCGCCTGCGACGTGCGGTCATCCAGCAACTGACCTGCACTTTCAGCCTGGAGTTCGCGCAGATCGAACAAGCCTTCAATATCGACTTTCGGGGCTACTTCGGCGAACTTTGGCCACAGTTGCAGGGAATGGCCGACGACGGTCTGATCGAACTTAATAACGAGCGGATTACCGTAATGCCCGCCGGACGATTGCTGGTGCGTTCGGTGTGCATGGTGTTCGACGCGTACCTGGAACAGCACAATCGTCAGCGGTTTTCGCGGGTGATCTAGCCATCACCTCACTGGCCGGTCTACGAATCGCTGACTTTACGACCCTGCGACAAAATCGCCGCGTGCCTGAATGTCCTCCCGTGGGTTACCCTTACGGCTTATGTGTGTTTTTTCCCACAAGGATTGAAGAAATGTCCGAGCCAGTAAAACTGCGCGCTCATAGTCAGGCCCATTGCAAGGATTGCAGCCTGGCCCCCCTCTGCTTGCCACTTTCTTTGAATCTGGAAGACATGGAAGCGCTGGACGAAATCGTTAAACGTGGCCGCCCGCTGAAAAAGGGCGAATTCCTGTTCCGCCAGGGCGACACCTTCGATTCCGTTTATGCAGTACGCTCTGGCGCCCTGAAGACCTTCAGCCTGAGCGATGGCGGCGAAGAACAACTCACCGGTTTTCACCTGCCAAGCGAACTGGTCGGCCTGTCGGGCATGGACACCGAAAAACACCCGGTCTCGGCGCAAGCCATGGAAACCACATCGGTGTGTGAAATCCCTTTCGAACGCCTCGACGAACTGGCGCTGCAACTGCCGCAGCTGCGCCGTCAGTTGATGCGTGTGATGAGCCGCGAGATTCGCGACGATCAGCAAATGATGTTGCTGCTGTCGAAGAAAACCGCCGACGAGCGCATCGCCACGTTCCTGGTCAACCTGTCGGCCCGTTTCCGCGCCCGGGGTTTCTCGGCCAACCAGTTCCGCCTGAGCATGTCGCGCAACGAAATCGGCAATTACCTGGGCCTGGCGGTGGAAACCGTGTCCCGGGTATTCACGCGCTTCCAGCAAAACGAACTGATTGCGGCTGAAGGCAAGGAAATCCATATCCTCGACCCGATCCAGCTCTGCGCCCTGGCCGGCGGCTCGCTAGACGGCTGATTTCGGCGATGGCGGCTGAGCGAAACGGTTCAGCCGCCGTTATACTGCGTCGTTTGCAGCCTGCCAGGACACCTCGACGATGGTCTTCGACTCCTTCGACATCAAATCCCTCATCCGCCCTGTGATCGACTTTCCCAAGCCGGGCGTGATCTTTCGCGACATTACCCCGCTGTTCCAGTCGCCCACGGCCCTGCGCCTGGTGATGGACAGTTTTGCCCATCGTTATGTCGAGGCCGACTTCACCCACATCGGTGCGATGGACGCGCGTGGTTTTCTGATCGGTTCGGTCCTGGCCTATCAGTTGAACAAGCCGCTGGTGCTGTTCCGCAAGCAAGGCAAACTGCCGGCCGACGTTCTGGCCGAGGGTTATGCGACCGAATACGGCGAAGCCTTCCTCGAAGTCCACGCCGACAGCCTGTGCGAGGGCGATTCGGTGGTGATGTTCGATGATCTGATCGCCACGGGCGGTACGCTGATTGCGGCGGCGAACCTGATTCGACGCATGGGTGCGCGGGTTCACGAAGCGGCGGCGATCATTGATTTGCCGGAGTTGGGCGGGTCGCAGCGCCTGGAAGATATGGGGATTCCGACCTTTTGCCTGACGCAGTTTGCGTTGAGCGATAAGTAAAAGGCGGCGTCTGCACCGACGCCTTCGCGAGCAGGCTCGCTCCCACAGGGGATTGTTGTTAGATACAAATCTTGCATACGACAAAGATCACTGTGGGAGCGAGCCTGCTCGCGATAGCGTCAGCCGCTACACCTCCGATCAAAGCCCCATCTGCTTGCTGATGATCTCGTTCATCACTTCCCGCGTCCCGCCGCCGATCGACAAAATCCGGTTATCGCGATACAGCCGCTCCACCAGGCTCTCGCGCATGTAACCAAGACCACCGAGGATCTGCACAGCATCCGTGGTGATTCGATCAGCCGTGTCAGTCGCAAAATTCTTGGCCATGGAAATCTCTTTGATCACACTCTGCCCCGCCGCCATTTTCGCCGCCTGGCGGTAGGTGAATTCCCGTGACACCTCCAGCGCCGTGGCCATTTCGGCAAGGCGATGCTTGAGCACCTGAAACTTGCCGATGGGTTTACCGAATGCTTCCCGTTGGCGAGCCCATTTCAGGCTCTCTTCCAGCGCCAGTTGCGCAGTCATGTTGGCCATTAGCGCCAGCGCCAGGCGTTCGCTCTGGAAGTTGCCCATGATGCAGGCGAAGCCCATGTTTTCAGCACCAATCAGATTTCCTGCCGGCACCCGGCAATCGTCGAAGAACAGTTCGGCAGTGTCCGACGCCCACCAGCCCATTTTCTTCAACTGACGGCCGACAGTGAAACCGGGCGTGCCCTTCTCGATCAACAGCAGGCTGATGCCACCAAAACCCGGCGCACCGGTACGCACCGCGACGGTGTAGTAATCCGCGCGGACACCACTGGTGATAAAGGTTTTGCTGCCGCTGACCCGATAGAACTCCCCATCGCGCACGGCGCGGGTTTGCAGGTTGGCGACGTCAGAGCCACCGCTGGGCTCGGTCACGGCCAGGGCGCTGATCTTCTCGCCGGCGAGCACCTGAGGCACAACGCGATCGCGAACTTCAGGCCTGGCCCACTTGAGAATCGGCGGCAGGCCGATGTCCAGCGAGCCAAGTCCCGCCACCAGACCGCCGGAGCCACAGCGCATCAGCTCTTCGCTGGCGGCGACCTTGGCGAACAGATCACCTTCGTGGCTGCCACCCAGGGCTTCGGGGTAACCGATCCCCAGAATCCCCGCCGCGCCGGCCTTGAGGTAGAGCTCGCGGGGAAAGCTTTCGGCTTCTTCCCACTGGTCGATGTCCGGCAAGATCTCGCACTCGACGAAGCGTCTGACGCTGTCGCGGACCAATTGGTGGCTGGGGTCGAAGTATTCCTGAAAGGCAGGCATCGGCGAGCTCCACTGAAGGTTCAGGGAAGTTAACCGAGCGCTTGCTTGGTTTTCAAGTGAAGGAGGTGTGGAAGATCAAAAGATCGCAGCCTTCGGCAGCTCCTACAGGTGTAAACCGATCCCGTGTAGGAGCTGCCGAAGGCTGCGATCTTTTGCTTTTAACAATTACAGAGCAATAGGCTTACGCCCGGCAAACGAATGCGCCAACGTCCCGCCATCCACCAATTCCAGCTCGCCACCCAATGGCACGCCGTGGGCGATGCGTGAGGCGATCAGGCCTTTGTTGCTGAGCAACTGGGCAATGTAATGCGCTGTCGCCTCACCTTCCACGGTCGGGTTGGTCGCCAGAATGACTTCAGTGAACGTGCCCGCCTCTTCGATCCGCGCCAGCAGCTGCGGAATACCGATGGCTTCCGGCCCGAGTCCGTCGAGTGGCGACAGATGGCCCTTGAGCACAAAGTAGCGACCACGGAAACCGGTCTGCTCCACCGCGTAGACGTCCATCGGCCCTTCCACCACGCAGAGCAAGGTGTCATCGCGACGGGTATCGGCGCATTGCGGGCAGAGGTCGTCTTCGGTCAGCGTGCGGCACAACCGGCAGTGACCCACCCCTTCCATGGCCTGGCTCAGGGCCAGGGCCAATCGCGAGCCGCCGCTGCGATCACGCTCGAGCAGCTGCAACGCCATGCGTTGAGCAGTTTTCTGACCCACACCTGGCAAAATTCGCAGGGCGTCGATCAGTTGGCGAATCAAAGGGCTGAAGCTCATGGGGAAAAGTCCGACAAAACAACGAGACGCGGTTTATACCCGCGCCTCTGTTTAGCGTCAATTACTCAGTCCTGGGCGACTCGCACAACCAGTTTGCCGAAGTTGCGTCCTTCCAGCAGACCGATGAACGCTTCAGGTGCCTGCTCCAGGCCATCGACCACGTCTTCGCGGAACTTCACCTTGCCATCGCGCACCCACGGCGCCATCGCGTTGACGAATTCCGGCTGACGATCACCGTAGTCGTCGAACACGATGAAGCCCTGGATTCGCACGCGCTTGGTCAGCAGCGTGCGCTGCAATTGCGGCAGTCGATCCGGGCCGGTCGGTGCTTCGTGAGCGTTGTAGGTCGCGATCAGACCGCAGAGTGGAATTCGCGCCTTGGGCTTGAGCAACGGCAGCACGGCATCGAACACCTTGCCACCGACGTTTTCGTAATAGATGTCGATGCCCTCCGAGCACGCCTTGGCCAATTCATCGGCGAAGTTCGGGCTCTTGTGATCGATGCAGGCATCAAAACCCAACTCATCGACCACATAACGGCACTTGTCCGCGCCTCCCGCCACGCCGACCACGCGCAAGCCCTTGATCTTCGCTACCTGACCGACCACCGAACCCACGGCGCCGGATGCAGCCGCAACCACCAGGGTTTCGCCGGCCTTGGGCTGGCCGATATCCATCAGGCCCATATACGCGGTCATTCCGGGCATGCCCAACACGCCCAACGCCATTGACGGGCTCGGCAGCCCGGACGGCACCGGAATGATGTTGCGGCCGTCGCTGAGGCTGTGGCTCTGCCAACCGGTAGAACCGACCACCAGATCACCTTCGTGGAATTTCGGATTCAGCGAGCGCTCGACCCGGCTGACAGCGCCACCGGTCATCACCTCACCGATTTCAACCGGTGCGGCGTAGGACGGCGCGTCGCTCATGCGTCCGCGCATGTAGGGATCGAGTGACAGGTAAAGAGTCTTGAGCAGCACCTGACCGTCGGCCAGGTCCGGCAGGGCAACGCGCTCCAGACGGAAATTCTCCGGCGTCGGCGCGCCTACCGGGCGGGACGCCAGGACGATACGTTGGTTGAGGGTCAATGCTTGTGGCATGTGAGCGTCTCCTTTGATCGATGAATTCGGCGGTATAGGGAGCAGACCGTTGTGGCGCTATCACGTTCGATGTTTCTGTCCGAGACCGTGTCGACTGCTTCGCGAGCAGGCTCGCTCCCACATTGGAACGCCGCCCCCTGTGGGAGCGAGCCTGCTCGCGAAAGCGGCCTCACAGACACTACATATCCAATAGCCAGAAACAAAAATGCCAGGCGCGATGCCTGGCATTTTTTTGTAGCCCATCCGAAGCGCTTTGGCGAATCAGAATGGCAGTTTCATACCCGGTGGCAGTTGCATGCCAGCGGTCATGCCGGACATTTTGTCCTGGCTGTTCGCTTCGATCTTGCGCACGGCATCGTTGACGGCGGCGGCGAACACAGCCTCCAGCATCTCTTTGTCGTCTTCGCTCAAGCCTTCGACCAGGCTTGGATCGATGGTCACGCGCTTGACGTCGTGACGACCGGTCATCACCACGGTGACCATATCGCCACCGGCTTTACCGGTGACTTCGGCGTTGGCCAGTTCTTCCTGCATCTTGGCCATTTTTTCCTGCATCTGCTGTGCCTGCTTCATCAGGCCGGCCATGCCACCTTTCATCATGGGAATCACCTCAAAAGTACTTGGATAAATACAGCGCCCGGCTCTTTCGGCCGAACACCTTCAGTTATTAGCCCTGAGTAACCAGGGTCTCGACAGGTTCAATAGTATCGTTACGGACCACCGCACCGAACTGCTGCATCATTTGCTGGATGAACGGATCACCGTGAATCGACTCTTCGGCCTCGCGCTGACGGTTCGCACGACGGCGGGACGCAGCCTGGGCCGGAGTTTCCTGCTCGGGCTTGATCAACTCCATGCGCAGGGTCAGCGTACGCCCGTGAAACTGGTTCAACGCATCGTTCAGCCGACGCTGTTGAGTCGCGTTGAACAACGCGCTGTGGGCCGGGTCCAGGTGCATCAGCCAATTGTCACCGTCGACGGCGATCAGCGTGCAGTTGGCGGCAATGCTGCCGGTCATGCCGGAGATCGGCAGTTTTGGGAACAACTCCAGCCATTGCAGCGCCAACCCGGTGGCCGGCATGGCGGCCGGTTCAGGCTCGGCTTCCGGCGCTGGCTCGGCGGTGTGTTCGCTGGCCAGTTCATCGAGGTAGCTGTAGGCCGACTCGATATCTGGCTCGATGTAGTCCTCGTCCAGCGGCGGCTCATCGTCCAGTTCCATGCCCGGCGTCGCGGCATCGACCTCGGCTACCGACGGCTCCGGAATCGGCGCAGCGGCCCACTCCGGTGCGTCCGGCACTACGCTGTCGGGGGTCGGCAATGGCATCGGCGCCAAATCGGGCTGTTCGCTGGCGGTTTCCAGCACCGGCTCGACGGCGGGTTGCTGAACGACTTCGGGTTCTATCGGATCGTTCCAGGGCAAATCGACGACGACTTCGACCGCTGCTGCTACAACAACAGGCTCGGGCGCAACGACGGGCGCGACCGGCTCAGGCTCGGGCGCTTGCACTGGAGCAACCACCGCCGCAACTGGCGCAGGCGCGATGGGTGCAACTGCCGCAGCGACTACCGGCGCAACAACGGGCGCGGCAGCCACTGAATTTGCGGAATCAACTGTGGCCTGGCTGATCCCCACTGGCTTTAGCGGTTGCCTCGGGGCATCCGAAGTGTCTGCCGGTCGGAACGCGAGCATTCGCAGCAGGACCATTTCGAAGCCTCCGCGCGGGTCCGGCGCCAGCGGTAAGTCACGGCGACCGATCAGGCCCATCTGGTAATAGAACTGCACGTCTTCGGCCGGCAAGGCCTGGGCCAGCGCCAGCACCCGATCACGGTCGCCATGACCGTTGTCGACGCCTTCAGGCAGGGCCTGGGCGATGGCGACACGGTGCAGCACATTGAGAATCTCCGAGAGCACGCCGTTCCAGTCCGGGCCTTGTTCAGCCAAATGACGGACGGCTTCGAGCACGGCCTTGGCGTCGCCTTCGATCAGCGCATGCAGAACGTCGTAGACCTGACCGTGATCGAGCGTGCCTAGCATCGCCCGTACGTCGGCGGCCATGACCTTGCCTTCACCGAAGGCGATCGCCTGGTCGGTCAGGCTCATGGCGTCGCGCATCGAACCGTCGGCAGCACGGCCCAGCAGCCACAGCGCGTCGTCTTCGAACGGTACGTTCTCGACACCCAGCACATGGGTCAAATGCTCGACCACACGCTCCGGCGTCATGTTCTTCAGAGAGAACTGCAGGCATCGCGAAAGAATCGTTGCGGGAAGTTTCTGCGGATCGGTGGTCGCCAGGATGAACTTGACGTAGGGCGGCGGCTCTTCAAGGGTTTTCAACAGCGCATTGAAGGAATGGCTGGAGAGCATGTGCACTTCGTCGATCAGGTAGACCTTGAAGCGCCCGCGGCTCGGCGCGTACTGCACGTTGTCGAGCAGTTCGCGGGTGTCCTCGACCTTGGTCCGGCTCGCGGCGTCGATCTCGATCAGGTCGACAAAGCGACCTTCATCGATCTCGCGGCACACCGAGCACTCGCCGCAAGGCGTTGAAGTGATACCAGTTTCACAGTTCAGGCATTTGGCGATGATCCGCGCGATGGTGGTCTTGCCGACCCCGCGGGTACCGGTAAACAGATAGGCGTGATGCAGCCGCTGGCTGTCCAAGGCATTGATCAGAGCCTTGAGCACATGGGTCTGGCCGACCATTTCGCGGAACGAGCGCGGACGCCATTTACGTGCAAGAACCTGATAACTCATCGAAAACCGTCGCAACGAAGGAACAGAAGCGGCTAATGCTATCGGAGCAAGGCCAAAATTGCATCCGGTGCGCTCGTCTAATCTGGCTAAGATGGTCTTTGGGGGCTTTTATCGGCTCGGGTTTTATCAGTGCCGGAGCGTTTATGCGGCTGGCCTTGGGGGCACTGCTGTTGATCAGCCTGAATGTCGCTGGCGCCGAGGCGCCGCTGCGCTTTGTGGTGCCCGACAGTTGGGCGATGCCGATGGTGCAACTGGACCGCGGCCACCCGACCCAGGGCATCCTGCACGACGTGATGGTCAGCCTCGCGACCCAGGTCGGCGTACCGGCCGAATTTCACGTACTGCCTCGCACACGGGTGCAAAACGCGATGGAGCACGGCGAAGTCGATATCCGCTGCTATGCGGCGCAGTCCTGGCAGCCGAATCAGTCCGGAGACTACATCTGGAGCATTCCGCTCTGGTTCCAGCGCGATATGTTGATCAGCCGGTCAGATCCGCTACCCTCGGTTGTGCCTGCAAACTTGCCGCGACAATCCGTTGGCACGGTGCTTGGCTACACCTACCCCACGTTGCAACCCCTGTTCGATGCCGACCGCCTGCATCGCGAAGACGCGCGCAACCAGGAACAGGTGCTGGAAAAACTCCTGGCCGGACGCTATCACTACGCCGTGAGCAATCAATGGACGTTGGATTGGTTCAATCAGCGCCTGCTGCCTGATCGGCAACTGAAAGGTGTCGCGGTGCTGCAGGAACAGAGTGTCGGCTGCTACGCGCAACGACCCCAAGGTGCCCGTGCAGCGCATTTTGCGCACCTTGGTGCGAATGAAAATGTCTGGAGAAATTGATGACATCATCCGGCTCTATATAGGTTCCGAGCCAAGCACACCCTAAGCGATTCCTCTGATCGACACGAGACCATTGTGGGAGCGAGCCTGCTCGCGATAGCGGTATGTCAGTCCCCATCAATGTAGAATGTCAGACCGCTATCGCGAGCAGGCTCGCTCCCACATGGGTTCGGTGTTGATCACAAAACTTCAGCCTGCTTGATCCAGCGCCTGCCATTGCGCCGGCGCGACAAACCCCGCAACCCAGCCCGGTACTTCTGCGGGCGGCATCGGCCGGGCAATGAAACAGCCTTGAGCAACTTCGCAGCCCAGGCGCAGCAGCAATATACCGTGCTCGATACTTTCCAGCCCTTCGGCGATCACCTGCCGACCAAAGGCCCGAGCCAGGCCAATGACAGCCTTGGTCAGGGCCAGATCATCACGATCTTCAAGGATGCCGCGCACAAACGACTTGTCGATCTTGATGGTTTGGGTTTGCAAACGCTTGAGGTAGCTCAGGGACGAATAACCGGTGCCGAAGTCCCCCAGTGAAAACTGCACCCCCAGCGCCTGACAGGCTTGTAAACAGGTGCTGACATGCTGAATATTCTCAATCGCCACCGACTCGACGATTTCCAGATCGAGCATCTGCGGGGCCACCTCGGCATGCCGGGCGAGCACGTATTTGAGCCGGTCGACAAAATCCGCGCGCTGGAAATGTCGTGCCGCAATATTAATACTGACTGGCCAGCCCTGCCCCGCTTGCTGCCAATGGTGCAACTGCGACAGGACCTGATCCATTACCCACTCACCAATATCGATGATCAGGTCCGTTTCTTCCACCAGCGGCAAAAACTCCCGGGCCGGCACCATGCCGTGTTGCGGATGCTCCCAACGTAACAACGCCTCGAAGCCGACAACCTCGCCACGACGCATGTTCACCTTGGGCTGGAAATGCACACGCAACTCACCGGCAGCCAGCGCCTGGCGCACTCGCTCGACCGTCTGGTGAGTGGCCTTGACCTCCTGATCCCGGGACACGTCGAACAAATGAAAGCGATTGCGACCGCGTTGTTTCGCCACGTACATGGCCTGATCGGCATGACGCAGCAGGGTTTCGGCATCGTGATTGTCGTCGGGGAACAGGGTGACGCCGATACTGGCAAATACATTGACGCCCTTGCCATGCAGCGAGTACGGCGCCGAAATAGCGCCGAGCACCCGGTTCAACGCCGCACGCAGTTCCGGCAGATCTCGCACGTATCGCAACACCAGCACAAATTCGTCGCCGGCCAACCGTGCCACCACATCTTCGCCGCGAACAATGGTTCGCAAACGCTTGGCTACCTCGACCAACAGCTGATCGCCACTGGCATGCCCATAGCCATCGTTGACCGCTTTGAAGCCGTCGAGGTCGAGCATGCACACTGCCAGCGGGATGTTTTCGTGACGGGAGAACTCCAGCGCCTGATCCAGCAAATCCGAGAGGAACGCGCGATTCGGCAGCCCGGTCAGCACGTCATGCCCCACCCGCCATTGCAGTGAATGCAGCAATTGGTGTTTTTCGCTGATGTCGAAACGAATCGAAAGATAACGGTCAACCCGCCCGGTAGCGTCATCGAGCACCGGCACCATAGTGCTGTCGACCCAATACAGGCTGCCGTCCTTGGCGCGATTACAAATCTCGCCTTTCCAGACCTTGCCCAAGGCGATGGTGCGCCACATAGTCGCGAAGAAATCGGCGGAGTGCAGACCCGAATTGAGGAGACGATGGTTCTGCCCGAGCAGTTCTTCGCGGCTATAGCCGGACACGGCACAGAACTGATCATTGACGTGGGTGATCCGGCCGCTCAGATCGGTCTCGGAAAAAATCGCGGCGGCATCCACGGCCCTGCGGTATTTCTCATCCATGAGTCAGGCTCGCTGTGGCTAGCGGTGGTACCGCTCGACCCGTGCGGGATGCCCGGTAGAGATGTTTTTATAGGTAATGCGCAGCAAAACGTTATCACTCCATGAACAGCGTTTGATGGCCTCCTGACAGCAGAGATCAACTAACCTTAAAGACCCCAAATACCCTTTTTGTGCGGCGATTCTACGAAACGCATCACATTTTGCAAAGCAAGGTGATGGACCATGCAGTTGTCTAATGCAAAAATCTATCGTTAAGTTCTTGATTCTAAATGGGAATTAAGCGATGCAAATTTCAAGTTTGGGTGCGGCCATTCGGCGCTACCGCAAGGTCGCTGGGCTTACTCAGGCTGAACTCGGCGAAAAAACCGGTTTTGACCCCAAAACCATCAGCCGCTTCGAAACCGGCACCTACACCCCCAGCGTGGAAGCCTTGTTCCTGTTTGCCGATGTGTTGGGTGTGAAGCTGAAAGCCTTTTTCGCAGATTTAGGCGATGAAGATGAACAGCGGGCGTATCTGTTCGGTGTCATACATAAAGCCACCCCGAAGGATCTGGGAAAGCTGATTGCAGCGGTTGACCAGGCCTTGTCCAAGCCTTGATGCCAGAAATAAAAAAGGAGGCCGAGATGTCGCATTCGACAGCTCGGCCTCCTTTTATGTGTGCGCTCTGAAAACCGGAAACGAAAAAAACACCGCCCTGGACAAGATCCGTGGCAGAGCAACAAGAATGTAATTTTAGACAGATAACGCGAGAGAGGATTCGCGGTGCGTTATGGAGGCAACCCCACCAGCCACACCCCGGCACACAATGTTCCCGCTGTGGCTGCTTCCTTCCGGATCTGACCAGGTTCACGGGTAATCGTTGCGGGGCCATGTATTACGGGGGTTTCAGGCTGTTGAGGTCGCTTCAAATCATCCGTCCCAGCACTCAGCACGGACTGTCAGCACTCGGGGTGTAGCCAGCATTGTCACACTTTGCTGTCACACATGGGTGTCACACACATGGCCTACCTGATCCGACGCGGAGCCTTCTATTACCTGAACCTCCGGCTACCCAAGCACCTCTTCCCACGCTGTAACACTTTGCGTTTGAGCCTGAACATCCGACAGCGCCAGAGCGCCCAGTTCCTCGCCTCTTCGCTCGCCCAGCAAGTCCACAACCACCTGAACGCACATCCCATGGCAGACGTTAAGACCCTACGTAGGCTGTGTTCGGAATGGCGAGACAATGCCCCCTCCCCAACGATTCAGACTGCTACAAGGAAGGCACCAGCGACTACCGTGATGAGGAACATTGACGGTCATACGCTCGCCAGCTTGTCCAAGCTCTATATAGAAGAGGGAAAACGCGGTGGCACGTGGCGGGAGGTCAGCACCCACGAAGTCGAACGCTCATTACGAGACTTGTTCGAACTGATGGGCGACATGCCCGTTGAAGCATTCGACGTAAACCAAGCCCGACTGCTGAAGGATCGGTTAAGCCGTTGCCCGCAATACTTCGGCATACGCCCCGAATATGAGGGTAAGGCCCTGAGACAGGTCGTTGAATCGGCTGGCACGTACAAGACGATCTCGGCGGTAACGGTGAACAACCGGCTACGCAAACTTTCTGCCTTTCTCAGTTGGTGCAAGGCCAACGGTTACATCACAAACAATCCATTGGTTGGACTCAAGATGATGACCGGTGCATCCAAGGAAGCCCGTTTGTCATTCGACAATAGCGACCTACGCGTACTCCTAGACCTGAACGCCCTCCAAGTCGAAGCACGCAAGCATCCTTGGCGATACTGGTTACCGCTCATGGGGCGAGCCACCGGGGCTCGCTTGGAAGAGTTATGCCAACTACGTGTTGACGACTTCATTCAGCAACAGGGTATTCAATGCATCCGTATTGATGACAACAGTGAAGAGCAGAACCTCAAGAACGCCAGCAGCCGCCGTTTACTACCCATCCACCCTACTCTGGTCGAACTCGGCCTACAGCGGCATGTTGAGTCTGTCAGGGCTACCGGGGCAAATCGCCTGTTCCCTGAACTTGAACCCGTACGAGGAAAGCTGGGCCATGCACCATCCAAATGGTTCGGACGTTACAAGGTGAAACGCGGGATCACCGACCCCAAGAAAACATTCCACAGCTTTCGACATACGCTAATCGATGATCTTCGGGACTCCGGAGTCCAGGACTCTCTAATCAAGCGAATAGCAGGACACGAAGATGGTGCAGTGACGTTTAGCATTTACGGCAGTCGCAGCCCATTGAAGGCAATGGCGGACGCACTGCGACACATTGAACTTGCACCTCAAGCCCAAGCAACAGATCTAGGCCATACAAACCAAACATCCATGGGCATGGAGACCAGCGATGAATGACATCTGCTTGCTGGCTGACATAATCGCCCGGCTTGAAAAACTAATAGGCCCTAGCCGTTACTGCTAACGAGATTTCCTTGAGGATCGATCAGCAGGGTTCGCTTGTTGTTGCAGGAATACCTTCAAGACCACTGCCAGACAGGCTGGGATTCCCAAAGAGGTCAGCGATTGATCACCGGTCACGCCTGCACGAATGAAGGTGACCGTTATGGGGTGAATCCGTTGTCCCCGACTGCAGAGGAAATACAGAATTTTCTAAACATTGCGAAGGCCGCTGGATTATTCCTCGGCGAATAACAAAAAAGGGGGCCTGCGATGCGTTAAAAACCCATGAAGGCACCCAAAAAAATAGCATCAAAGTTATAACAAAAACCAATGCCACCCCACAGCCCCAATACATAATTGCCCATAACGATTTGATGCAATTATTAATCAACACAAGACAACTCCCAAAGCAACACTCCAACAAAAAAAAATTTGGATTTTGTTTAGATTGGCCAAAACTCGTAGTATGCTTCTCTCAACAAAAACGAAACACCAACTGACATCGACGACTACCGTCATTGTCAGCAAGGATTAACTCAACCGCAAAAAGGTATATTAGTAATGTCCAAGAAATTCATTCACACAGCCATTGCCGCGCCAGGAGCGGGCAAAACCCAAGCAATGATCGAAAAGCTGCCTGATTACATCAAACTAGGCGAGAAAGTAATTCTCGCACTTCCCACTCGCCGGTTGAACGGAGAGATTCTTTCTCGCATGAAGGATTTAGATTTAACTCCAAAAGTCATCAATAGTGACGAAGTTAACAACAAGTCCGTATCCAAATCCATCGAGGGAACCCTTCGAAACGGTAATGAAAACTTGATTCTTGTAACACATGAAGGATTGAAACTGACCAACCCAGAGCTTCTTCGCGAGTGGACTTTGGTTATCGATGAGAGCCCCTCAACACTGAAATTTCACCACGATACACTGGGAGCTCTTGAGGCTCAGCAAATCTTCCGCATGACCGATATCAACGATAATTTTTTGACCATCAAAAATGGCATGATTACGGAGATGAAGCAGCGGGTAACCACTTACAAGGCGTCTAAAAAGGACCAAATCAAAGCCTCTACCCTCTCTGGGCTTGAGTACAAGCTCTTTGACGCCTTGCTGAGCGAACAAATTATCTACGTTGAAGAAGGACTTAAAAAAGGCAAGGTGGTCTTTCACTTTCACACCATTATTGAAAGTAACATTTTCGAACATATCAAACATGCCAAAGAAACCCATATTTTATCGGCGACGATTCAAGGTGGCCTGTTCGACTTGTTTTCCAAAAAGTTTGGATTTCAGTACAAGCGCTCGCCGCTTACTCCTGCACCTTTTGAGTACAGCTGTGACATCACTATTTTCCCAATGATGAATGGCATGTGGTCAAAGACCCAGGCTTTGAAAAATAATAGTGGTGACCATTACTGGTTTCACTTGGCCATGCGCGATTGCCAGATGATCGACAGAGTACTGGCAAACGCAATCAATAACACACCAGAAGAAGATTTCCTGGTGATTGCCAATAGCTGGGCCGATTTTGGCCCGAACTACGATATCCCCAACAAAAAAAATGGTATTGATTACAGCTCCATTGACTGCCGTGGCTTGAATGTTTATAAGGGCAAAACCGCAGCGAGCCTGCTATTCAGCGGTCGTCCTTCACCTAATGATCAAAAAAGTTTGCAGATTCTTTCTGACAAACACGGTATTAGTCTCATCGACTTGATCAACGCATGGATTGTGACGAACAAATTAGAAGCCAGCCTTCAAGCTGCTACTAGGACAGCAGTTCGAGATAGAGAAAACAAAAAACCTGTTTTCCTGTACGTACAGGACCTACAGGTAGCCGAGTATCTAAAAAGCACTCATATGATTAATGCAATGATTGATACAAGCTTAGCGCTGACCCCACCGAAACAAAAAGACAATCGGTGCGCTGTCACAGCAGATGAAAAAAACAAAGTAGCTAATTTCATCAAAATTTCCTTTGAAAAAGGAATGCGGCGCCTAGACATTAATAAAGCTTTGATTGAACTGTGGGAAATCTCCGAGACCACCGCTCGGAGATGGACTAGAAACATTCTTCAAGGGGTTAATCCAAAACCCGCTGAAGGGCTCGAACAATTCCTTGTCTAAATAGATATAGCCCCATTTAGATGGGGCTGTCAAACTACATTGCAAAACCGATCATATCCCTAAGAGTATAACTTAGAGATGTGACCGTTTTCGAAAAACTCAAGGTCATTCTAGAACAAAAACAGCTATTCCAATCACAAAGACAAACGGAATGCCCGCAGGGCATGAAGTCGCGAAGCGCCCAACAACACCATTTGAACAGTACAATACATCTAGATTCCAAAATCAATAGAACCATAATTTCTCAGCTTTCGGCTTTTACCTTCAGACACCATCAACAACACTAAAAACATTTAAACTCTATCGAATTTAAAAGTAACAATCGGTTCATATGGATCTACCTTCACCCTACGGGTGCACTCGCGGGCTCGTGCGATTTTAATTAACCGCACAGAACTCTATCTGTTTATCATAACGCTTTTAACGATATATAGTTCCGAGAACACAATCCGTCCTAGTCGCCAATGGCGCTATTTCGGATCCATTCAACTTTTGCCATGGAAATCAAAAACCCAGATGTAGCTTGAATGTAATCGTACCCATGCAAGCAACACCGCTTTAAAAATTACTGTTCAAAGTGTTTAGATCAGGGTAGGCCATGCTGTATAATGGAACGTATACCACCCTACAAAATACGGAATTTCTAGCTTTCTGCTGGAGTGGTCGCGTCCCGGGCAAATAATTTTCTATCATTAAAAACTGCTATTTCCCGTGTCGGCCCTTCGGACTAATCAAGCTCGATTTGCAAACACCAAAACACCCCCAAGCCCGCGTATTATCGGGCGCTGGTTATATACTGTGGGCGGTGCACTTAATACTTTTTGTATCGACTACAGTGCAATTGAATACCAGACTGCATGAGCTCTTGGTTATTAATATTCAAGGTAGTCTTTAACGCTCCCTACCAGGCAATGGATTAAACATAGTAAACCCATCATATTAAATATATATGTACTTCCAGGTTTTTTATGGAAGTTTGAGCCAAGGGACAATCATTCATACCCGTCGACACCCAATACTGAAGAGCATCAAAATACCCATGAATTCTATATATCCTTCAATGATCATCTACTGCATTACCGGCGGAATGATCTTATTCAATGCTTTGCGTTACCTTTCACTCATTTGAGAGAATCAAGAAACAAATTTTCATCGATAGCGATCTTCAAGATGCACAAAATTTAATGCACGCTGAATGACAGGTAAATATGCCATCACCATTATCCGTATTGGTTTGGAATAGACATGACCGACAGCGTTAATAAATACGGTCACTTGCGACCTCTTCAAGTATTACCTACAACTAACAAGCCAACTCTGGCATTACAAATGGAAATTTATGAACCACGTATACGTTGAACCTCAACCCTCAGCCCGCCTTGAATCCGCCCCAATAACTTTCTACGTGCTACAGCATATCAATGGCCAATTTGTTACCAACTTGCGCTATAGAACCGAGAAAGAGGCTGTTGATGTGGCTCGGAAACTCGGTTTCACTCCATGGGTGGCTCGGGTTCGAATTACGAATAGACGCAATCCTGAACACTGGCGATTTGCTGAATGAATGAGTATCAATGACCTTGCCTCCACGTGGGGCTGAGGTCGATCAAATTGGATAATCCACAAATTTACGAGGTGATGAGAATCGTAAGCGGCTAACCCTACTTGCATCCCCTCACCACCAGGTGGACAACGGTTGCGGCTAGCACCAACAAACGACCGTTAAACGATACCTTCCTGACGAGCGGTATTTGGTATCATCAAAATAGCATTTTAGAATTGTCGATACCTTGATACGCTGATACCACCTTAAGTGATACTAGTGGAGTTAACCGCCATGTCCCGCACTTTCCTTTACTGCCGAGTCAGCACATCCGGCCAGTTCACAGAGAACCAAGTACAGGAAGTGAAGTCTGCTGGCTTCGACGTACATGTGGGCCGGGTGGTGGAAGAAACTGTCTCAGGCAGTATTCCTGCCAAGGAGCGTAAAGGCTTCCAGACTTTGCTGGGCAAGATGGAATCAGGTGACGTGCTGATCGTGACCAAGCTGGATAGGCTGGGCCGTAACGCGATGGATGTACGCCAGACGGTTGAACACTTGGCGTCTGCTGGCATCCGTGTTCACTGCCTCGCTTTGGGGGGCGTGGACCTGACTAGTGCAGCAGGCAAGATGACGATGCAGGTGCTTGGGGCGGTAGCAGAGTTTGAGCGTGACTTGCTGATCGAGCGTACCCAGCAGGGTTTGATTCGTGCCAAGGCCGAAGGTAAAAAGCTGGGAAGACCAGAGGCAAAGGGCACCACAAAAGCAGTGTTTCATCACAAGGCATTGAATATGACGCAGGCAGAGGTAGCAGCTGTCCTGAAGATCGGCATTGCTACAGTCAAACGACACTGGAACAAGGCCTAATCCTCTTCTAGCGAATACCGCTGCCCCGCCAAGTGCGGGGCTTTTCTTTGAAACTTGATATTTTAAATTTATAGTTGCCGGCAGCGAGGTGGCATGGGAATGGCTCTTAACCTCGACCCATCCTGTGCGGGAGATCCGCCGATCTGCCAGATTCTCCGCCCTGATATTCCGCCACAGATTCACAGGCAATATTCGGCCAAGGGCTAATGTCGATTTTGAAAACTTGGGTATCAGTGGACTTCAAAGAGTGGCTTACGACCGACAGAGAACGGCCAGAAGCGGACGTCTAACTAGGAGAAAATAAATCTATCCCCATTTGCTACGCACTGAACCAAGCGACTTGCCACGACTCAACTCGACATGGCGTTTGTCACCAAGCCACTTCGGTCCTATCTTAGGCGCACGATCAGGATTAGCTGCGGAGCGCGGGCATGGAAGATAGAGAGCAGCTGTACGCATTGCTGGCCCAAAAAGACTGGGAGGCGATAGGTAAAATCATCTACAAGAACAAGAAGGCGAGGACGCAAGACCCCTTTTTGTCCCAGGTTACTACGTTCTTTGAGGCTGAGTTTTTTACCTTCGCAGAGCCATTGGCACCTGCTGCGCGCGCGAAGCAGTTTGAGTTCACTAACTTGATTATCGAACTAGGTCAGCACGGCTTTAGCCAGGCCTTTGTGGATCGTTTTGTGGATGAGCGTTTGAAGCTAATGCAGGAAACCAAGCACTCTGCACTACTCAACTACGCCCAGTCGTATCAACACCGCCCCTTGGCCAAGCAAATCATTCAGTCTTTTTTGCAGACAAAACCAGAAACGGTTGCTGCTAGCCTGCGTGAGAACCTGACAATCCGCGCAACAGAAGTGGTAGCCGGCAAGGCCAAAACCATTCGCCTGTTCAAGTCTAAGCAAGAAGAACACTTCTATGAGGCGGTGCGTCGGGTTTTTCCGACCTATCATCCCTACCCCAACGTCGCCTTAAGCTGTGTATTGGATTACCAAGCCATCAAAGATCAGTTGTCCGAAAAGGCTAGGTCATATTTCTTCCGGGCCATCATCGATAGTGTGGTGTTTGATGTGGGCAGTGGGTATGAGCCGAGATACTTCATCGAGCTGGATAGTAGCTTCCATGATGAGGCTCAGGCCCAGGCCAATGATCAGCTAAAGGACTCTATTTTCCGAGCAGCAAACACCAAGCTCATTCGCATCCGGCCCCTGAACGCCAAGGCCTCGTCGGTTGAAGAGTTTGAGAAGCTGGTGCGTGAAGTAATGCGCCAGCTTTAAGCAGCAAACATAAAAAGCCGGAGTGCCCCATCCCATACGCAGATAAGCTGCGTGCAGAGGTGGCGCGGATCGTAGTAAACGGGGGGCAGATTTGTTTTCCCTACTATTGACGTTCGTGGCGCCTACCATCGTTGCTCACCGGCTATATTGGGTCGTTTTCAGCCGTCCGCAGCAGGCAGTAATCGGCCAGAAGCTGCCTTTCAACACTGCCCACAGAAACATGCTCAACGTATCCTGCTGAAAGACAACAATGAAAAGGAGTTCAAATGAAAACTGATTGGCAACAAATTCGAGAAATGATGAACACTGTCATCGATAGCTGTGAGCAGATCGAAACGGCAGGATTCCGTGAGGAACATCGCTCAGCGACCGTGGAAATCAATGGCGTCGATTACTCCGTTCAGGAGTTTTTAATCAGCGCCTGGACACTCCCGGAGAACATTCGCTACCAGATCATTCGTGAACGTCATGACGCTGGAAATGACCTTCCCTACGTTCCCGAAGCAGCCCGCATTCTTGTCTCAATGGCGCAGGCTTGTGCGGAATTGGTCGGAGCAGCAGACACGGCACCAGCTCAGAAAGCTATTGCAGGAATGAATCATTGGTACAAGGCCTACGCTGTACCGCATATGACTACAGCCATCAGGCTGGCAAAAAAACAATCTGACGCTTAGATTCACGGGCAATCACCCGGCGGGGACGGATCTATCATCTCTGGTTTGAACGTCTTCTATGGGTCGCCTTCTGCCGGTCATAACCATGAAGAGTGTTGGTCAAATCCAGTTCAAAGGACTGTTCATGTCGAATGCAGACAATTGGGTTGGCCTTAGCAATTACTTACCCAGCCCCAGCCAGCGGTAAGATGATCTAAGCTTCCGCACCATCAATCAAGGACGATAGCCATGTCAGATAACCCAGAAGCCAAGATCGCCACTGCGGACGCTCTAACGTTGCTCCTGCATAACCAGCACGCCTTAGGTGCTGCCATAGAAGAGATCACCAAGTGGCTCTCAGAGAACGGTGTGGGGAGTGTCGCCGCTAACGCCATGGCTGCCATGGAAACACTCGACACGAATGCACAAGCCATCACTGACGCCATCATGCGACTACGCCTTTAATCGCTGACAGCCAGAGAGTAGCAACCTATAATCTGTCCCGCTCGCCCGGCGTGGACAGTGCCCGTCTTCGCTGGATGCAGTACGTCACGCCGGGTGAGCCCCGTCATTGTTTATCTGGCTGGCGTACAGATCGACCCCCACCCCATGCCGAGTCTGTCAGAGACGGGGGCTTTGAAATGTGTGGGAAACGCTTCAGTGCTTTGGAGTATCCGTAGACGGAACACCGGGTTGAAGCAAATTGGCAACCGTCATCACCAAACCTTCCAGCGACCACGGTTTTGCGAGGAATTGGGTGGTGGCGGGCAGCCCAATGAAGGTGTCAGTCCAGCCGCTTGTGATGACCACCGGCATCTCGGGCCATCTACCACGGACAAGCTCTGCCAGTTCAGCACCTTGAATCTGGCCCGGTAGGCCATGGGCAGCGATGATGAGTGCGCATCGGGTGTCCGACGCGAGCATGTGGATCAGTGCATCATCAGCGTTCGAGAATGCAACACACTCGGCACCAACCTCGCTCAAGGTTTCTCTCATGAGTTCCCGCAACAGGGACTCATCTTCGACGATTACGATTTCGCCGTTGATGGGTGGCAGCCGAAAATTCACATCCATTCTGTGTTGGTCCTGAGTCAGCTCTAGGGCTTTCAGTCTTTCACCTTCGGCGAACCGGGTCCACGTATTGCTTCGGCGTGATTTTCGTGGCTCCTTGGGAAGCGGTCTTTCCTTATGCCTCTATTTTGCTTGAGGCTTCCGAGTCGGGCTGGACCATCGTATATACCCAGTCGAAATGGTGCAGTTGACCGCAGTTCCAACACGCCTTCCTCTCGTTCACTTCGAGATGCTCTATCGCCATTGGGCTCTTGCATTTCATGCAAGGCGCGATGCAAAGGTTCGATGGTTCGACTATGTAGGTTTCTTCGTTTTCGCATCTAACGAGGTGTTTATTGCCGCACGTCGGACATTCGACCGTGGCACTGGCTTCAACCTGAGATTGGCTTGCGTACATTTCTTTCCCGCATGCATCGCAAGTGAACGTGTCGATTTTGTTTATCGACATCACTAACGTGGCTGACGCAACACGCTCTATCTCGTCCAGAATTTCTTGAACGGTAGTCGGAGTGAGCTTGAGGTTGCGTGTATCAGCGAGAGCGGGCGCGTGCAGGAAACTACCTAGCTTCTGGTAGTGCTTGTTGAGCCAATCGACCGAAAACATCTTGTAGTCGCCGATGGGGAATGGAACACCGTCTGGGCCAGTGAACTCGATTGACATGTTCAGATCGGCTTTTGGCTCGAAGCTGCGAAGCATCTTCAATGCTTTGTCTGGTTGCCATTTCCGAAAGATGGCGGGAGGCAATTTTGGGCCAATTTGCTCTAGTTTCTGATAGACGATACGTTCGAGGGCCAGTCGCAGTTCAAGGCAAGCGTGTCGTAATGAATTCTCGTCTCCAGCTTCGATGAACGTCTTTGCTCGTGCAAGGTAATCATCGATATCGTAAATGCTCATAATCGTCCGTCCCTAGTGGATTTGAGGTGCGAGCTTACCGAGTGTTCTGATTGGCTGCCCTTCGTGTGATCGCCATACGCATATCCCATCCGTGACGAATCCCACTCACGTTCCCGGTTGTACATGTCACTAAGTGTCCACTTCAACCGTTCGTGTTCAACCTTCAATGAGGAGAGGGCGGTAGAGCTATCCCGGTGCATGACGATCAACACGGCGATGTTCTGGTGAGCCTTCCGTAAGTCTCGACGTGTCGTCTCCAGTTCCGCACACAACAGGTCACAGTGGTGCTTCAGCATCGCCGTGTAGGAGGGCATGAATCCTGTGGAAAGCGGTCTGGTTGCACTCAGTGTGAAAGCCAGTGCTACCCGGCCATCAGGATCGTGGCGGCCTGTTTTAAAATCGACCTCTCTCGTTCAAGGCAGTCAATCCGGGCCTCAAGTTCTTGAATCTTCTGCTGATCAGGCGTCAGTGTCTCGCTTCGGGGGGGGACGTCACTTTGCTCCGGCAAATCAACACTGCCCATATCTAAAGGCAGCTCCGTCCCGTCGCCTTCAGCCTTGAGAAACTCTTTGATCGCTACACGAGCCAAGACGCTGTGTCGGACATTCAGCTTCTTGGAAATCAATCGCCACTCTTTGAAATCTTCTGTGGTGAGCCGCACTTTGACTTCGCACGCTCGGTATTCAGGGATTCCCGTAGCCATCTCTGCCGCTACCTTTAAGGCTTGCGTAAACGGCGCGTTGCTCTCACGCAGGGCCTTGAGGGAAGCCATGATGATCATTCTCCCAAGCGGGCTGCGTTGTTGTTTCCGGCGCTCAGCGCTATCAAGCAACGCTTCATATGTTTCCTTGCTCATGAGGACTTTGATTTGATCAGGGGTTTGCAGCGCTTTCTGTTTGAATGCCATCTCGTTTCGTCCTTGTAGGGCTGGCTAGCGTTGTCGGTGGTGCTAATGGGGGCATCTGAGAGTTCGGTTGATTGGTGCGTGCCAAAGGATGGTACTTCGGGCTGTCCCGAGGTCTCAACCGTACGTACCGACTTTTCGCTGAGGTTCCTTGTATCAACAGGTCACACCGTTGACCTAGGGCTAAGCCTTGGGCTTCAGCATCTCTTCATGGGTGCCCGCATGGGGTCTTATCGCGTGCCTGTACGTCTCTGAAAGTTGACGTCGAGGTGTTACAAGTTGAGTACCAACTCCTGTTACAAACCGTTGGAAAAGGCTCGCTAACCTCGTTACGATTCCGCCACCTGATTCCTTGAAAAACTGTTAATCGGCGAACAGCATCTCCCGACTTTCGCCCATCAACAGACCCTGATTCTTCTCGGTGACCGCGCGGATGTAATCCCACAACAGGGTGATCCGCTTGAGCTTGCGCAGGTCCTCGCGGCAGTACATCCAGTACTGTCACATCCCGCCGCCAATTAGATGCAAAACGGGATTGTGGTTGCTTGAGAATTTGGGGCTGATTCTTATTACAGTCACCCGATGGCAGCAAGGGTGACGTCCATCAGTAGCCGTGCGACTCACGGTATTTCTGGTAGTCGTGATACTTGACCCATTCGATCACATCGTAAGGAAGGTAAAGCTGGTGCCTGGCACGGGAAATCGCGATGTACACGAGACAGATCCGCTGATCGAACTCATAGGCGTCCTTGAACTTTGCATTTGAGAGTAGCTCGGGCGTCAGCAGCACGCGGTCGAACTCCATCCCCCCCGCATCTTCTGCCATCATAAGCATGCAGCTCTTGCCAGGGCTACCAATCATCCTGTTCAACCGGGTCACATCGGCAATCTTGAAGCCTTTTCCCAACTCGGATTCAACCCAGAGAAACGACTCATCGAACTGATTGGCATCACGCACCTGTTGCCAGCCGGCCATCTCGATGAAATACGGATGCGACCCATCCGCGATGTTCTCGGCTCCATAGTATTCTGGTTTGAACAGCGCGATGGCAGTGGTCATGAAGCGCTTGAGATCCGACTCCGCCTTTTTGTCCGAGAAACTGAACGGACAGTTGGCAGCTTGCAGCTCGATCATCCACTTCATCGTGTCCCAGCGGGACGCAGTCAGGACCACGCAGCCCTCGGGCGGAACGAAGCCCTCCGGATAGTGCTCGATACCGACGTCTGCATCACGAGCACCTTCGAACGGGACTTTGCTCTTCTCCGAGTGCAGGCAGATCAACGGGTTGACCAAACGCTCAATATTGCGGCCTGAACGAACGGAGTAGCTAACATCACTTTGCCGTACCGCACGCTTTCTTTTGACAATCTCGCCACTAGCCTGCTGATACTCATCACCCAGGGTAATCAACACCTGGCGGCCCCTCTCGATGATCTGTAGCAGCGACGGGGGAACATCCTGGCTTTCGTCAATGAGGACGTGCGTATAACGAGCAGGCACGACGCAACCCGCCAGACATGCCCGCTTTATCATCAATAACTCTTCGAACCCAGTCCGACTACCCCATGCCGGGTTTACCTCAAGGTAAGACCACAGTCGACTCGAATACTCAAGAAGCACCCTGGCGTCCAGGTTGGACAAGGCTTGCTTGAAATGAGGTAGATGCTTGGCCGATAAGCTGTGATCCCTGGAATGGCAATACCGCTTGAGCACCCTAAGACAGGCTTCAAATGTCGTCTGCGCATCGTGGCCACGAAAACCGAGGATATTCAGCTCCTGCGACAGGGCCTGCTTGCTCGGCTCCCTGAGCGACTTAGTCGCGAGTTGAGGCCTAGGACCGTGCAATAGGGCCCTCGCAAAGGCCTCGAAGGTCGTACCCGTGTTCCTGTCGCGCGCAACCCCGATGCGCTTTTGAAGAGTCGCCAGCTTTTCAGACGTGTATGCCAGCACCAGCGCCCCTCCGGGTCGCAGACACTCCATCAAGGCACCTATCAAGTGACTCTTGCCTATCCCCGCGTAACCTTGAACATGCAGATCTTCGTCCAGATTGGCCCGGAAGGTTCTGACCAGCTTGTCTTGTGCAGTGGTCAACCAGTGCTCACGGTGCTTGGGCGTCACCATCTGCTGACTGAATGGGTTGTTGCCCAAATGGTGGCGAACCCTGTACCCGACATCCCACTTGCCATCGGGTAACAAGTAATCCCGCGCCGATACTTCTTCGGCTAGAAGAAAACGCAGGTTCAAATTTTTGATGACGTTTAGACCGAAGTACAACTTCCGGGGGTCGAACAGCCGCTGCGCCTCTGACAACAACCCTACGGTAGCTGACTGTCGGGAATCGACGGCCCACGCAATGAGCTTGGACAGAACCTTCTCTGCCGCACCAGCATTAAGATCTTTTTCTGCCGCTTGAGCCAAATTCTGAATGACCAACACTGCTGCCAGCTCTGGTTCCGTGAGGACGCTAAGCGCTTTTACGCCATCGGCAAGCAACAAGCCCGCACAGGTTTCATCTGTAATGGGCAAGAAAACAGGGCTGGATAAATCAAAATGTTCCGGGAGCATGCAACCTCATAGCCAAAACAGGCACATCAAAAGATTAATCCTAGTCATACTCTTCATTCGTTTCAGGGTCATCTTCCCCTGGTTCATCCGCCTCCCATGACGGCAGTTTGTCAATGATGCGCGCGATGCCATCACGGACCGGTAAGGTACTGCGGACATCGTTGAACCAACCTAAATCGACCAACCTGGAGCGGACCAGTTGAATGGGCACACCGAGACTGGCACTTAAGTCCGCAAGGATTCTGTGGGCGGTGATGATGTTGTATTGCTCATGGTCGACATAGATGACCCCATGCCCACGCCATTTGACGTCATAAAGCTCAAGCAGCGGCGTCAGATGCTCCGCAAGCGTTTCAACCTCCATCCACCGTCCAACCGTTGCCCCGCTTGAGTCACACATGGCGGGCCTCACCATTGATGCCAAGCTTGATGTGATAGTCACACAAGATGCACTCTCCTATGCTCTTCCGTTACCCCATCCGCCCGCTCTTGGTTAGTAGACATGCAACGCCTCTTCTCTGCTCCGTACGGTAAGAGCTGACGACGAACCACCAAGTCTGATTGAGCTAAGTGGCTCACCAACTACGTCACTAGATCAGCAAGCAATCAAATCAGCCTCTAGTTTTCAGCCAATCCTTCACCGCTTCAATTTGATGGACATCATAGTAGCCAGGCTTACTGTTGGGCTCGAAAACACCCTCCCCAATCGCCTCATCGAAGTGGCGGCGTACCAAGTCGTAATCTGGCACCTGCAATCTCTGAATAAGGTCGAGGCTAGGCTCTAATCCGAAATAGCCATCGGATACGAAACTCAAAAGGGTGATCAGACCATCAGCACCAACAAGGAGATCTAACGGCAAATCACCGACAATATTCCGGCCGTTCGCATAGATAGCATCTTGATCGTACTGACAGCCATGAGCCCTTGGTGATGCTGGACGGTGATGCACTATTCTTGGCGAATGCTTGATCCAAACGCCGTCATCGTTGCGAGTCTGCCATTCAACCCAACCATCTTTGACTTCGCTGATTGGCGTACTACACGTGTCGCAAATCCACTGCATAAAAATCTCCATTCAGCATTAAACCGCGCCCCCCCACCCTAGGATAAGTTGGGATTCGACCATAATGGCATTACGACTTCACACCCGTCCAGCCAGAGCGGCCCCGCCACCTAAAACGCAGTGCAACTCTTGGAGCGATCCAGTGGATCTTGCCGAAAATAATGATTAGGCCTGCTTGGGAAATTTACTTGAAACCGACTGCATGCTTAGCAAACAACTACCGGGGTCATTAGGAAAAATCCAAGCGGAACCATTAAATAACCTGCGCCCTCCTCTCGATCAGTTCGACAGTCCGAGAACGAGCTACACACCCACCGAAAAGGACGACAAGACCTGCCATGAGCGAGCCTATAGGCACCCTAATCATGCAAATGCGACCCATAGCCCAAGGAGATCAGTGCTAAGGCATCAACCAATTGAAGCGAGGCTTTAAGGAATAGACTTGGCGATCAAATATCGGCCGACTAGAATGCGCAGTAAAGTGCACCACTTAGGTGTACCTAAACGCTGTCACACTTCGAGATTTTTGACTGATAAACCCTTGTAAAATCAAGGACTTAGAGATAGGAGGCAACCCCACCAGCCACACCCCGGCACACAATGTTCCCGCTGTGGCTGCTTCCTTCCGGATCTGACCAGGTTCACGGGTAATCGTTGCGGGGGGACCGATGGGGTCACCATAACGACGCCCGCCTGACGGCGAGCCGCGCCATTGTACCTATCTGAGACGAAGTTACAACCGTTCGAGCGGATTAAAAACATGTGCTGCTTCAAGGACATGCATATCTCTAGAAAAGATCGCTACCTGTAGCAGCTGGCGTAGCCTGCGTTCGGCTGCGCAGCAGTCGTCAATACGGTGATCGTGGTTTGCCTGAAAAACCGCGCTGCCTGATTTTACGACTGCTTCGTCCGAACGCGGCCCGAGCCGAACGCAGCCTCGCAGGCTCGACAGCTGCTACAAGTAAATGCAGCGTTCAGCAGACTCTACAAATCCTGCAACACCTCATCCGCCCGGCCGCCCTCCTGCTGGATCACCAAGTGGATGAAGTGCAGCTTGGCGATCACTGCCGGCGGCAGGACGAACGGATAGAAATCCGGCTGCCCCATGCTGCGTGACAGTTCATTCAGCATCCCGGCCAGTTCGATCCACGCATTGACGAACGACAGGAACGCCGCGCCACCGGGATGCTGTGGATCGTAGAGGGCGCTTGGGGGAAACGGCTGATAGTCGAAATCCATCTCCCTGGCACTCATTCCGAACCCAAGCGCCGTATCCACCGCGTCCATCATGTGCAGGTAGTGAGCCCAGGTTTCGGCCCAATCCTCCCACGGATGCATGGTCGCGTAGGCGCTGACGTAATGTTGCTGCCAGTCAAGCGGTGCGCCTTGCTGGTAATGCCGTTCGAGAGCGTCGGTGTAGCTGGCGCGCTCGTCGCCGAACAGGCCGCGGAACGGTTCCAGCCAATGGCTGTTGGCGATCAGACGGTCCCAGTAATAATGCCCGACTTCATGACGAAAATGCCCGAGCAGCGTGCGGTAAGGTTCGTGCAACTGCACCCGAAGCTGCTCGCGATGGGCGTCGTCGGCTTCTTTGATATCGAGGGTGATCAGACCGTTGGTGTGACCAGTGGTTGGCGGCTTGCCTTCGAGGTCGACGCCAATGAAATCGAAAGCCAGTCCAGCCTCTTCGTCCACGGTTTTGGGAATCACCTGCAAACCCAGGCTGACCAACTGTGCAACCAGCCGCCGCTTGGCCGTTTCGACCTTGCACCAGCGTTCGTGGTTTTCGCCAATCGACAGGTCGGGGATGGTGTGGTTCAGGCTACAGGCGATGCATAACGCATCATGGTCATTGGCGGGCAACAGCCAATTACACGCGGCCGGGGAATCGAGGTTGGCGCAGCGGCGCAAGACACCTGCTTCGGGATCGGCGTCGAGCAACCAGGTATCAGCCTGCACGCCGGGCTGCAGCGACGATAGGCGACTCTGGTCCGGTTGATAACCCAACGCCGCCGAACACGCCAGGCACTGGCTGTTGCGAAAAAACAGCGACTGCCCGCAGCGGCACTGCCAGACCTTGCTGTTACGCGAGCTTTCGCCGATGAAGGGCGCGGCGATGCGTGAACTGAGCTGTTCGAAGAAGCGGTACATGACGATCTCTCCCTGGGGCTTGCCAAGACTAGATCATTACCGCGCCGTGATCGTTCCCGCGTTTTGCGTGGGCAAAACCAAAAGATCGCAGCCTCGTTTCACTCGACAGCTCCTACAGAGGATATGCATTCCAATGTAGGAGCTGTCGAGTGAAACGAGGCTGCGATCTTGGCGACCTTAAACGTTGATACCGTACTTCATCAGAAACTCGACAAACGCCTCTTCATCCAGAACCTTCAACCCCAGCTCATTAGCCTTCGCCAACTTCGAGCCGGCACCCGGTCCTGCCACCACGCAATGAGTCTTGGCCGACACCGAGCCCGCTACCTTGGCACCGAGGCTTTCAAGTTTGTCCTTGGTGATGTCGCGGCTCATCAGCTCCAGCGAGCCGGTCAGCACCCAGGTCTGCCCGGCCAGCGGCAAGCCTTCAACGACTTTCTTCTCGCTCTGCCAGTGCATGCCGAAATCGCGCAGCTGTTTCTCGGCGGCTTCAGCAATTTGACGATGTTGTGCAACCGCAAAGAACTCGCGAACCGAAGTGGCTTGCTTCTCCGGCAGCGCCTGACGCATATCCAGCCAGTCGGCGTTGAAAACACCTTCAAGCGAACCAAACTTGTCCGCCAGCTTCTGCGCGCCGCCCGGCCCCACCGAAGGTATGTGCAACTTATCGAGGAAGCCACCCAGCGTGGTGCTGGCGGCAAACTCGGCGCCAAGCTCGCCCTGATCCTGAATCTGAATACCGTGCTTGAGCAGATCCTTGATCACCTGCTGGTTATGCGCATCTTCGAAGAAGCTGTGAATCTCGTGAGCCACTTCCAGACCAACATCCGGCAAGTACGTGAGCACTTGCGGCAACGCCTGCTGAACCCGCTCCAGCGAGCCGAGAGAACGCGCCAGCACCTTCGCCGTCTCTTCACCGACATCGGGAATCCCGAGGGCGTAGATGAAGCGAGCCAGGCTCGGCTGCTTGCTGTCTTCGATGGCGCTGAGCAAGTTCTTGCTCGACAACTCGGCAAAGCCTTCCAGATCGACAATCTGTTCAAACGTCAGCGCGTACAAATCAGCTGGCGAACTCACCAGCCCTTCGTCCACCAGTTGCTCGACGCTCTTCTCGCCCAGGCCTTCGATGTCCATGGCACGACGGGAGACGAAGTGAATGATTGCCTGCTTGAGTTGCGCACCGCAGGCCAGACGACCAACGCAGCGGTACACCGCACCTTCGCTGACGGTCTCCCGACCTTTGCTGCGTTTGACCAGTTGCGTGCGCTCGACATGGGAACCGCAGACCGGGCATTTCTCGGGAATCTGTACTGGCCGTGCGTTGTCCGGACGGCGCTCGATGACCACTTGCACCACCTGCGGAATGACATCGCCAGCGCGGCGAATAATCACGGCGTCGCCAATCATCAGGCCCAGACGCGCCACTTCATCCATGTTGTGCAACGTCGCGTTGGCCACGGTCACACCGGCCACCTTGACCGGCTTCAAGCGCGCCACCGGCGTCACCGCACCGGTACGACCGACCTGAAATTCCACATCAAGCAATTCAGTGAGTTCTTCCATCGCCGGGAATTTGTGCGCGATCGCCCAGCGCGGTTCACGAGCACGGAAGCCCAGCTCACGCTGAGAGGCAATGCTGTTGACCTTGAACACCACGCCGTCGATTTCGTAGGGCAGCGAATTTCGGCGCTCACCGATGTCGCGGTAATAATCCAGGCACTCATCGATGCCATGAGCCAGTTTCAACTCATGACTGATCGGCATGCCCCAAGCCTTGAGCTGCTTGAGATTGCCAATGTGTGTATCAGCAATATCGGCCGAAATCTGACCGATGCCATAGCAGCAAAATTCCAACGGACGGTTGGCCGTGATCTTCGAATCGAGCTGGCGCAAACTGCCGGCCGCCGCGTTGCGCGGATTGGCGAAGGTCTTGCCGCCGACTTCCAGCTGCGTGGCGTTGAGACGCTCAAAACCGGCCTTGGACATGAACACTTCGCCGCGCACTTCCAGGGTCGCCGGCCAGCCCGTACCGTGCAGCTTGAGCGGAATGTTGCGCACGGTACGGACGTTGACGCTGATGTCTTCGCCGGTGGTGCCGTCGCCGCGAGTCGCGCCGCGCACCAACACGCCGTCCTGATACAACAAGCTGACCGCCAGGCCATCGAGTTTGGGTTCACAGCTGTATTCCACCGCGGCACCGCCACCAAACAAGTCGCCGACCGGCAGGTCGAGACCTTCAGTTACCCGGCGATCGAACTCGCGCATGTCGGTTTCTTCGAAGGCGTTGCCGAGGCTGAGCATCGGCACTTCGTGACGCACCTGTGTGAACGCCGACAGCGCCGCACTGCCGACGCGCTGGGTTGGCGAGTCGCTGGTGATCAGTTCGGGATGGGCCGCTTCGAGGGCCTTGAGCTCGTGGAACAACCGATCGTATTCGGCGTCCGGAATGCTCGGCTCGTCCAGCACGTGGTAGCGATAGTTATGCTGATCCAGCTCAGCACGCAGCTCTAGAATGCGGTTTTTGACGGCGGTCATGGGTGTTCTCTCATAAAGCAAAAGAGCAGCCGAGGCTGCTCAATCTCATATCATCAGGATCAAGAGATCGCAGCCTCGTTTCACTCGACAGCTCCTACAGAAAATCGCGACCCCTGTAGGAGCTGTCGAGTAAAACGAGGCCGCGATCTTTTGACCTTAGCGCTTCTGGGTCAGGGCGCGACGTTCGAACTCGACGATGCGCTGACGGTAATGCTCAATCGTCTGGGCGGTCAGCACGCTGCGCTGGTCGTCTTTCAGTTCACCGTTCAGCTCCTGAGACAGTTTGCGCGCCGCGGCCACCATCACGTCGAAGGCTTGCTTCGGATGACGTGGGCCTGGCAGACCGAGGAAGAAGCTTACTGCCGGTGTGCTGAAGTGGTCGATGTCGTCCAGATCGAAGACGCCCGGCTTGACCGCATTGGCCATGGAGAACAGGACTTCGCCATTGCCAGCCATGCTTTCGTGGCGATGAAAGATGTCCATCTCGCCAAAACGCAGACCGCTTTCCAGAATATTCTGCAACAGCGCCGGGCCTTTGAAGCCGGCGGCGTCGCGGCAGATCACGCTGATCACCAGCACTTCTTCTGCTTGCGGTTGTTCCTTCTCGCTGACCGAGCCCGAAGACTTGGTGTCATCCGGGAAATCGTCGTCACGGCTGCTGAAGCTCGGGCCGCCGTCCAGATCCAGACTCAGGTTCATGTCGCCCTGGGAAGGCTCGCCATGGCCACGCTTGCCGCGCTTGGAACCCGACTCACGCGCCTCACGGGCAGGCATGCTCACCGACGGCAGATCGTGCTCGTCCAGTTGCGGTTCTTTATGCGTATCCAGCACACGGGGCGGGCCCAACAGCTCGGCGCTGGTGTCCTCGTCCGGCAAGTTGGACAAACTTCGGTCGAGACGAAATTTCAGTTTCCCCTTGCCGCCGCGCATGCGACGCCAGCCATCGAAAAGAATACCGGCAATGACAATAATGCCGATGACGATCAGCCACTCGCGCAGACCGATTTCCATGTAATCCCGTGCCTCTATAAAAAATGCTGAAAAATAAGAGGTTTACAACTCGCAAACCGCTTTAAAACGTGGCGCCAACTCTATGTTCTGACAGGCGTTTTGCCCACGTATACGAAAAATTGACATTAAACTAGCACGACCAAAGGCAACTTTACACCGTCTGTCACAACGGCTTGCGCGAATATGTCGATTGGCCAGCAAGTCAGGGCAGGTAAATAAGTCCTACAACTCAAAAATACCTCTCCTTCAAGCGTCGACTCAGGCATCCACCATCGCCATCGCCTCCTCCACATCCACTGCCACCAGACGCGAGCAACCCGGTTCGTGCATCGTCACCCCCATCAGTTGCTCGGCCATTTCCATGGCGATCTTGTTGTGGGTGATATAGATGAACTGCACCGTCTGCGACATCTCTTTGACCAGCCGTGCGTAGCGTCCAACGTTAGCGTCATCCAATGGCGCGTCAACTTCATCGAGCATGCAGAACGGCGCCGGATTCAACTTGAAGATGGCAAAAACCAGAGCCAAGGCAGTCAGGGCTTTTTCGCCACCGGAGAGCAAATGGATGGTGCTGTTCTTCTTTCCTGGCGGCTGCGCCATGATCGTTACCCCAGTATCGAGTAGATCTTCGCCCGTCAGTTCCAAATAGGCGCGTCCTCCACCGAAAACTTTTGGGAAAAGGGCCTGTAAACCACCATTGATCTGATCAAAGGTATCTTTGAAGCGGTTTCGGGTTTCCTTGTCGATCTTGCGAATCACGTTCTCGAGCGTATCCAGCGCTTCTACCAGATCGTCGTTCTGCGCATCCAGATAACGTTTACGCTCGGATTGTTGCTGGTATTCGTCGATGGCCGCCAGGTTGATCGCACCGAGGCGCTGAATCCGCGCGGCAATGCGTTCGAGTTCTTCTTCAGCATCCTTTTCGTTAGCCTCGGCTACCAGCGTGGCGAGCACGCCATGAAGGTCGTAGCCGTCTTCCAGCAACTGATCTTCGAGCGCTTTGCGGCGCACGGTCAGGGCTTGCCATTCCATGCGCTGGGTTTCCATCTGGCCGCGAATCAATTGCGATTGCTGCTCCGCCTGACTGCGACGTTTTTCCGCGTCGCGCAGTTCGCGGTCGGCGTCTTCCAGAGCGATCTGCGCCGTCTTGAGTTCTTCGTCGACGGTCATGCGTTTGTCGAGCAACTCTTCGAGCTTGAGGCGCAACTCTTCCAGCGGTGCCTCGCCCTCCTCCAGATTGAGGCTGAGCTGTTCGCGCTTCTCGGTCAGGCGCTCGGACTGCATTTCCAGACGTTCCAGCGCCTGACGCGTCGAGTCGTGTTGTGCCTTGAGCGAACCCAGACGCACCGCCAGTTGATGAGCGTGATCCTTGTGCTGCCGGGCTTCCTGCCGCACCCGATCGAGTCGCTCGCGCAAGCTGTCGCGCTGAGCCAGCAACAACTCGCGCTGCTCGGTGTCCAGCGCCATGCTGTCGAGGGCTTCCTGCAATTGCAGACGCGCCTCGCCGATATTTTCGTGCTCCAGAGCGCGTTGCTCAGCCAATTCGGTGAGTTCTTCGTCCAGGCGTGTACGACGCAGGGTCAATTGTTCGGCCTTGGCTTTGCCGGCGGACAACTGGGCTTTCAACTCACCTTGCTGACGGGCTTCGTCTTGCAGCAGACGGCGCAGGTGTTCGCGACCGTTTTCCTGCTGACGCTGCTGCGCCCTGAGATTCTGAAGTTGGGTTTCCAGGGTTTCGACCGTGGCTTCGCGCTCTTCGCGCTCAAGGCCCAGACGATGGATTTCCTGACCACGAGCGAGCACACCGCTTTCCGCTTCGCTGGCCCGGCGTACGCGCAAGAAGTGCCGACCGACCCAGTAACCGTCGCGGCTGATCAAGCTCTGGCCGGCGGTCAATTGATTGCGCAGGGCCAAAGCCTGTTCGAGGCTGTCGACCGGTTTAACCTGCCCCAGCCACGGCGCCAGATCGATCTGCGCTTCAACTTTATCGAGCAAGCTGCCGGGCACGCGCACGCCATCAGTGGCCGGGCTGAGCAAGCGCAAATCGCCTTGGGCAAAACCGGCCAGATCGAAATCGCCGAAGTCATCCACCAGCACCGCTTGCAGGTCGGCGCCAAGCACGGTTTCCACCGCCAGCTCCCAACCGGCTTCGACTTTCAGGCCTTCGGCCAGACGCGGACGGTCCGCCAAATGTTGTTCGCGCAGCCATTCAGCGGTGCCGGTGCCCGGATCGAGTGCGGCTTGTTGCAAGGCTTCAAGGGAGGCGAGGCGACCGTTCAGACGCTGCAAGTCGCCCTGAGCCTGCTGCTGATTTTGCAGCGCTAATTGCAATTCCTGACGCAGTTGCTCGAGGCGTTCGACCTGCGCTTCTTCACTGGCCTGCAAATCTTCCAGCGTCGCTTCACTCGCGGCCAGTTGCTCGCTGAGTTCCATGATCGCCGCGTCTTCCGGGTCTGCCGAGAGCAACGTGCGCTCCTCGCCAAGACGCTTCTGACGATCGGCCAGGCGCTCCATGCTGGTTTCCAGCTGCTGGATGCGCGACTGCTGAACTTCGGACTGGCGACGCGGTTCGGCGGCCGTCAGGTTGAAGCTGTCCCATTGCTCTTGCCAGGCGTGCATGGTGGTTTCGGACTCTTCCAGCGCGGCGGCAGCCTCTTCGGCGGCGGCGCTGGTGACTTCCTGTTCAGGGGTGAGCAGGTCCAGCTCTTCGCCCAGGGTCAGCAGCAAGGTGCGGTCGTGGCCCAGGTGAGACTCGGTTTCCAGACGCGCGCGCTCGGCTTCTTTCAGATCGTCTTGCAGCTGGCGTAGGCGTTGCTGACCGTGCTGGATACTCTGCTCGACCCGGGCGATGTCGCCGCCGACCGAATAGAAGCGCCCCTGCACCAGATTGAATCGTTCGGACAGGTCGTGGTGCCCGTCCCGCAAGCGTTCGATTGCCGCATCGGCATTGCGTTGCTCGGCCACCAACGCTTCGAAGGTGACTTCCTGATTGCCGATGATCGCTTCGCGCTGACCGACCTGTTCATTCAAAGCCTGCCAGCGCAGGGCCGACAGTTGGGCCTTGAGCTGACGCTCTTCGCCCTTGTATTCCTGATACTTCTTGGCGGCCTCGGCCTGGCGGTACAAGCGTTCAAGCTGACGCTCGAGCTCTTCGCGCAGGTCGGTCAGGCGGGCCAGGTTTTCGTGGGTGCGGCGGATGCGGTTTTCGGTCTCGCGCCGGCGCTCCTTGTACTTGGAGATGCCCGCCGCTTCTTCAATGAAGTTGCGCAGGTCTTCGGGCTTTGACTCGATCAGCTTGGAGATCATCCCCTGTTCGATAATCGAGTAGCTGCGCGGGCCCAGGCCTGTACCCAGAAAGATGTCGGTGATATCGCGACGACGGCACTTGGTGCCGTTGAGGTAATAAGTGGTCTGGCTGTCGCGGGTCACTTTGCGGCGAATGGAAATTTCCGCGTAGGCCGCGTATTCGCCGAGCAGGGTGCCGTCGGAGTTATCGAACACTAGCTCGATGCTGGCCTGGCTTACCGGTTTACGGCTGGTCGAGCCGTTGAAGATGACGTCGGTCATCGACTCGCCGCGCAGGTTCTTGGCCGAACTCTCGCCCATCACCCAGCGGACGGCGTCGATGATGTTCGACTTGCCGCAACCATTGGGCCCGACCACCGCCGCCATGTTACTGGGGAAGTTCACCGTGGTCGGGTCGACGAAGGATTTGAACCCCGCCAGTTTGATGCACTTTAGCCGCACGCTTAAGCGTCCGTCAGGGCAGAAACCACCAGATCACTGCTGCGCTGGGCATACGCCGTCAGCACAATGCGGATCTGCGGAAAATCACGGGCCAGCACGGCGGCGAGCAAGCGTTCGAACAGTTCAAGGAACTCGCTCATCGAGGCCTTGCGCTGTTCCAGGGCGAGGAAATACGCGCGGCTCATGGCCGGCTGCAGATTCTCGACGGTTTCCTGCAAGTACGGGTTGTTGGCGAACGGATACGCGGCGCGCATCACACTGAAGCTGTCGTCGACGAAGGTGCGAATGTCCTGACGCTCGTAGCTGGCGGTCAGACGCTGCTGGATTTGCACGAACGGCGCCATGTCGGCCTGGACTTGCCAGCCGCTGGCCACTGCATTGCCCAGCAGGATGTAAAGCTCGCTCATCAGCGTGCACAGGCTCTGGACCTTGTGAACCGTGAGCTCGGTCACGTGGGCGCCACGTCGCGGCAGGATTGCGATCAGGTGGCGGCGCTCGAGGATCAGCAAGGCTTCACGGACCGAACCGCGGCTGACATTGAGGGCCAACGTGACCTTCTGTTCCTGGATGCGCTCCCCGGGCTTCATTTCGCCACGAATGATGCGTTCGGCGAGGTGGTGAGCAATTTGCTCGGCGAGGCTGTCCGGCGCCTTGAACGTCATGGTTGTCCTTCAAACTCTTCGATTTGCACAAGCGGCGCAGTGTAGCGCACATGAAGGGTCATGGCGGAGTGCCCACTCGGCGGTTTTTGGCACGATTCAAGCAAAAAGCAGGCTATCCCGTGAGGGTCAATAATAAAGGAACGAGTCGTTTATCGACAAAATGCTATTTCCTGACCCTTAAGTCAGAAAATCATTGACCGGAAAGTCAGACCTGATAAATTCGGTTCAAGTCGGTTAACAACAATAATGAGTCTGCGAGGCCTTCCGTGATCCAGTTTTTACTTAACCAGGAACTCCGTAGCGAGCACGCCCTGGACCCAAACCTGACCGTGCTCAATTATCTGCGCGACCATGTGGGCAAACCCGGCACCAAAGAAGGCTGCGCCAGCGGTGACTGCGGCGCGTGCACCGTGGTAGTCGGCGAGCTGCAAACGGATGACGATGGCCGCGAACACATTCGCTATCGCAGCCTCAACTCGTGCCTGACGTTCGTTTCGTCATTGCACGGCAAACAACTGATCAGTGTCGAAGACCTCAAGCACCAAGGCGAACTGCACAGCGTGCAGAAAGCCATGGTCGAGTGCCACGGGTCGCAATGCGGCTTCTGCACGCCGGGCTTCGTCATGTCGCTGTTCGCGCTGCAAAAGAACAGCGATCAACCGGACTCGCACAAAGCCCACGAAGCACTGGCCGGCAACCTCTGCCGCTGCACCGGCTATCGGCCGATTCTGGCTGCCGCCGAACAATCCTGCTGCGGCAAGCAAACGGACCAGTTCGACGCCCGTGAAGCCGACACCATCGCTCGCCTGAAGGCCATCGCCCCCACCGACATCGGCGAACTCAACAGTGGCGACAAGCGCTGCCTGGTGCCGCTGACCGTTGCCGATCTGGCTGACCTCTATGACGCCTATCCACAGGCTCGCCTACTGGCCGGCGGCACCGATCTGGCGCTGGAAGTCACGCAGTTCCACCGCACCCTGCCGGTGATGATTTACGTCGGCAATGTTGCCGAGATGAAGCGCATCGAACGCTTCGACGATCGCCTGGAAATCGGCGCCGCCACCGCCCTCTCCGATTGCTACGAGGCCTTGAAAGCCGAGTACCCGGACTTCGGCGAATTGCTGCAACGCTTTGCTTCCCTGCAGATCCGCAACCAGGGCACCCTCGGCGGCAACATCGGTAACGCCTCGCCGATCGGTGACTCCCCGCCCCTGCTGATTGCACTCGGCGCGCAGATTGTCCTGTGCAAAGGCGAAGTCCGCCGCACGATGGCGCTGGAAGATTACTTCATCGATTACCGGGTCACCGCGCGTCAGGAAAGCGAGTTCATCGAAAAGATCATCGTGCCGCGTGCCAGCGCCGAACAACTGTTCCGCGCCTACAAAGTATCGAAACGTCTGGACGATGATATTTCCGCTGTCTGCGCCGCGTTCAACCTGCGCATCGACAACGGCGTGATCGCCGACGCCCGCGTCGCCTTCGGCGGCATGGCGGCAACGCCAAAACGCGCCAAGGCCTGCGAAGCCGTATTGCTCGGTGCCACCTGGAACAACGACACCGTCGAACGCGCCTGCGCCGCACTGGCCGAAGATTTCACGCCGCTCTCGGACTTCCGTGCCAGCAAGGAATACCGCCTGCTCAGTGCGCAAAACCTGCTGCGTAAATACTTCATCGAACTGCAAACACCGCACATCGAGACTCGGGTGACCGCTTATGTCTAATCATCACGCCGTAGAGAAGACCCAGGCCGAATTGGCAGAACTGTTCGCCAAGGACCTGACCACCGGTGTCGGCCGCAGCGTCAAGCACGACAGCGCCGCCAAGCACGTGTCCGGTGAAGCGCAGTACATCGACGACCGGCTGGAATTTCCGAACCAGTTGCATGTTTACGCACGCCTGTCGGACCGCGCCCACGCGAAAATCATCAGCATCGACACCAAGCCTTGCTACGCCTTCGAAGGCGTGCGCATCGCCATTACCCACGAAGACGTGCCGGGCCTGAAAGATATCGGACCACTGCTTCCGGGCGATCCACTACTGGCCATCGACGACGTGCAGTTCGTCGGTCAACCGGTGCTCGCCGTGGCGGCGAAAGATCTGGAAACCGCGCGTAAAGCCGCGATGGCCGCGATCATCGAATACGAAGATCTGGAGCCGGTGCTGGACGTGGTTGAAGCGCTGCGCAAACGCCACTTTGTACTCGACAGCCACACACATCAGCGCGGTGATTCGGCCGGTGCCTTGGCCACCGCCGAGCATCGCATCCAGGGCACGTTGCACATCGGCGGCCAGGAACACTTCTATCTGGAAACCCAGATCTCTTCGGTGATGCCGACCGAAGACGGCGGCATGATCGTCTACTGCTCGACGCAGAACCCCACCGAAGTGCAGAAACTGGTGGCCGAAGTGCTCGATGTGTCGATGAACAAAATCGTCGTCGACATGCGCCGCATGGGCGGTGGTTTCGGCGGCAAGGAAACCCAGGCCGCCAGCCCGGCGTGCCTGTGCGCAGTGATCGCGCACCTCACCGGCCAGCCGACCAAAATGCGCCTGCCGCGGGTCGAAGACATGCTGATGACCGGCAAGCGTCACCCGTTCTACGTCGAATACGACGTGGGCTTCGACAGCACTGGCCGGCTGCACGGCATTGCCCTGGAACTGGCCGGTAACTGCGGTTGCTCGCCGGACTTGTCGGCATCGATTGTCGACCGTGCGATGTTCCACGCCGATAACTCGTACTACTTGGGCGATGCGACCATCAACGGTCACCGCTGCAAAACCAACACCGCCTCAAACACCGCTTACCGTGGCTTCGGCGGCCCGCAAGGCATGGTCGCCATCGAAGAAGTGATGGACGCCATCGCCCGTCATCTGGCCCTCGATCCGCTGGCGGTGCGCAAGGCCAACTACTACGGCAAGACCGAGCGCAACGTCACCCATTACTACCAGACCGTCGAGCACAACATGCTCGAGGAAATGACCGCCGAGCTCGAAGAAAGCAGCCAGTACGCCGAGCGCCGCGAAGCGATTCGTCGCTACAACGCCAACAGCCCGATCCTGAAAAAAGGCCTGGCGTTGACCCCGGTGAAATTCGGTATCTCCTTCACTGCCAGCTTCCTCAACCAGGCCGGTGCGCTGATCCACGTTTACACCGACGGCAGCATCCACCTGAACCATGGCGGCACCGAAATGGGCCAGGGCCTGAACACCAAAGTCGCGCAGGTCGTGGCGGAAGTGTTCCAGGTGGAAATGGACCGCGTGCAGATCACCGCGACCAACACCGACAAGGTGCCAAACACCTCGCCGACCGCCGCTTCCAGCGGTGCCGACCTGAACGGGAAAGCGGCGCAGAACGCAGCGGAAATCATCAAGAAACGCCTGGTTGAATTCGCTGCGCGGCAGTACAAAGTCAGCGAAGAAGACGTGGAATTCCACAACGGCCATGTACGCGTTCGCGATCACATCCTGACCTTTGAATCGCTGATCCAGCAGGCGTATTTCGCTCAGGTTTCGCTGTCGAGCACCGGGTTCTACAAGACCCCGAAAATCTTCTACGACCGCAGCCAGGCGCGGGGCCGGCCGTTCTACTACTACGCCTTCGGCGCAGCGTGCTGCGAGGTGATCATCGACACCCTCACCGGCGAGTACAAAATGCTGCGCACCGACATCCTCCACGACGTCGGCGACTCACTGAACCCGGCGATCGACATCGGTCAGGTCGAGGGTGGTTTCATCCAGGGCATGGGGTGGCTGACCATGGAAGAACTGGTGTGGAACAACAAGGGCAAACTGATGACCAACGGCCCGGCCAGCTACAAGATCCCGGCGGTGGCGGACATGCCGCTGGACCTGCGGGTGAAGCTGGTGGAAAACCGTAAAAATCCGGAAGACACGGTGTTCCACTCCAAGGCAGTGGGCGAGCCGCCGTTCATGCTCGGCATCGCTGCGTGGTGTGCGATCAAGGACGCCGTGGCCAGTCTGGGCGACTACAAGCATCAACCGAAAATCGACGCACCGGCGACGCCGGAGCGGGTGTTGTGGGGTTGTGAGCAGATGCGCCAGTTGACGGTGGCGAAGGCTGTCGAGGCTGAGCCGGAGTTGGCTTCGCTTTAAGACCGAGTCGCGGCCTTCGCGAGCAAGCCCGCTCCCACAGGGGAATGCATTCCAAATGTGGGAGCGAGCCTGCTCGCGAAGAGGCCCGAACAGACAACAGAAATGTTGAGGTGAAACATGTACAACTGGATCGACGCCCTCGCCGACCTGCAATCCCAGGGTGAACCCTGCGTGCTGGTCACCATCATCGAAGAGCTCGGCTCGACGCCGCGTAACGCCGGCTCGAAGATGGTCATCAGCGCCAACCAGACCTTCGACACCATCGGTGGCGGGCATCTGGAATACAAGGCCATGCAGATCGGCCGCGAGATGCTTGCCAGCGGCAAGCAGGACACCCACCTTGAGCGCTTCAGCCTCGGCGCCAGCCTGGGTCAGTGCTGCGGCGGCGTGACGGTGTTGCTGTTCGAACCGATGGGCCAGGTCCAGGCGCAAATCGCCGTATTCGGTGCAGGCCACGTCGGCCGGGCGCTGGTGCCGCTGCTCGCCAGCCTGCCCTGCCGGGTGCGCTGGATCGATTCGCGGGAAGCCGAATTCCCGGAACAGATCCCCCACGGCGTCCGTAAAATCGTCGCCGAAGAACCGGTGGACGAAATCGATGACCTGCCCGCCGGCAGCTACTGCATCGTCATGACCCACAATCACCAGCTCGACCTCGAACTCACCGCCGCGATCCTCAAGCGCAACGACTTCGCCTACTTCGGCCTGATCGGTTCGAAGACCAAACGGGTGAAATTCGAACACCGCTTGCGTGATCGTGGTTTCGACAGCGCCGTGCTGCAACGCATGCGCTGCCCGATGGGCATCGGCGAAGTCAAAGGCAAGTTGCCTGTGGAAATCGCCATCTCCATCGCCGGCGAAATCATCGCCACCTATAACGCCAATTTCGGCCAGCACACCGCCAGCGCCGGATCGTCGATCGCCAAACTGCTGCCTGCTTCACGCCGCAGCCACGCTTCGAACTAAAAAGCCACGAATTGAGAACGACAATGCCTCTGACTCGCAAAGCCTACCGCGCCGCCATTCTGCACAGCATCGCCGACCCCGCCGAAGTGGGCATCGAAGCCTCTTATGAGTATTTCGAAGACGGCTTGCTGGTGGTCGATAACGGCCAGATCAGCGCCCTTGGTCACGCCAGCGCCTTGCTGCCGACCCTGCCGGCCGATATCGAAATCACCCATTATCAGGACGCGCTGATCACCCCAGGCTTCATCGACACCCACATTCACTTGCCGCAAACCGGCATGGTCGGCGCCTACGGCGAGCAGCTGCTGGACTGGCTCAACACCTACACCTTTCCGTGCGAAAGCCAGTTTGCCGACAAGGCTCACGCTGACGAAGTCGCGGACATTTTCATCAAGGAACTGCTGCGCAACGGCACCACTACGGCGCTGGTGTTTGGCAGCGTGCACCCGCAATCGGTGAACTCGTTCTTTGAAGCCGCCGAACAGCTGGACCTGCGGATGATTGCCGGCAAGGTGATGATGGACCGCAACGCGCCGGACTACCTGACCGACACCGCCGAATCCAGCTATGTCGAAAGCAAGGCGCTGATCGAGCGCTGGCACGGCAAGGGTCGCCTGCACTACGCGGTCACCCCGCGGTTCGCCCCGACCAGCACCCCGGAACAGCTGACCCTCGCCGGCCAGTTGCTCAGCGAATTCCCTGATCTGTACATGCAGACTCACATCAGCGAAAACCTGAAGGAAGTCGAGTGGGTCAAGGCGCTGTTCCCGGAGCGCAAGGGCTACCTGGACGTCTACGACCACTACAAACTACTCGGCGAACGTTCGGTATTCGCCCACGGCGTGCACCTGTGCGATGACGAGTGCGCGCGACTGGCGGAAACCGGCTCGGCAATCGCCTTCTGCCCGACGTCGAACTTCTTCCTAGGCAGCGGCCTGTTCAACCTGCCGATGGCCGAGAAGCACAAGTTGAATGTCGGCCTCGGTACGGACGTCGGTGGCGGCACCAGTTTCTCGCTGCTGCAAACGTTGAACGAAGCGTACAAGGTCATGCAGATGCAAGGTGCGCGACTGAGCCCGTTCAAATCGCTGTACCTGGCCACACTCGGCGGCGCTCGTGCGCTGCGCCTGGAAGACAAGATCGGCACCCTGCAACCGGGCACCGACGCGGACTTCCTGGTGCTGGACTACAACGCCACACCGCTGCTGAGCTATCGCTTGAAGCAGGCCAACAACATTGCCGAGACGTTGTTTGTGTTGATGACGCTGGGGGATGACCGGACGGTGTTGCAGACGTATGCGGCGGGGAATCAGGTGCATCAGCGCTAGGTTTTCTTCGGCCATAAAAAATCCCCCGTACTCTTCAGTCCGGGGGATTTTTATTGCCTGTCAGATTGCTATCGCGAGCAGGCTCGCTCCCACAGTAGATCTCTAATGGACACAAGATTGGCGTTCAACACAAATCCAATGTGGGAGCGAGCCTGCTCGCGATGGGCGCGACTCGGTCTGACTTAAAGCTTGGCGACCGGCCGTCCTGGCTTCTTGGTCTGCAACAAATGCGAGAACACCGCATGCAAATCATCCGACGCGCTTTCTTCGTCGAGGTTGAGTTTGCTGTCGATGTGATCCATGTGATGCATCATCAGGTCCACCGCCAGCTCAGCGTTGCGCGCTTCGATGGCGTCGATCAGCTGGGTGTGCTCGTCGTAGGAACAGTGCGAACGATTGCCGCTTTCATACTGGGCAATGATCAACGACGTCTGGGACACCAGACTGCGCTGGAAGCTGATCAGCGGCGCGTTTTTCGCCGCTTCGGCCAACTTCAAGTGGAACTCGCCCGACAAACGAATACCGGCGCCGCGATCGCCACGGGAGAAGCTGTCGCGTTCGTCGTTGACCATCTGGCGCAACTCGGCAATCTGCTCGGCAGTGGCGTGCTGCACCGCCAATTCAGTGATCGCACGCTCCACCAGACGCCGGGCCATGAACACCTGGCGAGCCTCTTCGACACTCGGGCTGGCGACGACAGCGCCACGGTTCGGCCGCAGCAGCACAACGCCTTCATGGGCCAGGCGCGACAGCGCGCGGCGAATGATGGTGCGACTGACCCCGAAAATTTCCCCCAGCGCTTCTTCGCTCAACTTGGTACCGGGCGCCAGACGCTGTTCGAGGATGGCCTCGAAGATATGCGCATAGACAATATCGTCCTGAGTACCGCTGCGGCCGGCTTTGCCTGCTCGCGGTTGTTTCTTTAGGGGTTGCAACTGTTCGTTCATGGGCACTCGAGTCGGAAGAACTGCGGCGAATTGACCGTGACTGTAATACGGCACAGTGGGTCGCTGGCAAGTATCGCGTAAAAAACACTGCGATTGTACACAATGGAGGGTGGCAACACGACTGTACGGCTGTTTGTCACTTCCGCTGTATTGCAACGACTGGTTACTTTTGAGTTTAGGCTTGAACGCAGAATCCTGTAGGAGCTGTCGAGTGAAACGAGGCTGCTCCTACGTTGGACGACTTCGCTTCGGATATTTTCGTACGTAATAAGGAACACCGCTGTCATGAACGACGTCACGCACACGCAGCTCCGCCCTTTTGCCGATACGTCGCCTTCTGCGATCGTCGCCGGCTTCATTGCGATGATGACCGGTTACACCAGCTCGCTGGTCCTGATGTTCCAGGCCGGGCAAGCGGCGGGTCTGACCAGCGGGCAGATTTCCTCGTGGATCTGGGCGATCTCGATTGGCATGGCGGTGTGCTCGATTGGCCTGTCTCTGCGTTACCGCACGCCGATCACCATCGCCTGGTCGACGCCCGGCGCAGCGTTGCTGATCACCAGTCTGGGCGGCGTGACCTACGGCGAAGCCATTGGCGCCTACATTACCTGCGCGGCGCTGGTGACGATCTGTGGTTTGACCGGCAGCTTCGAACGGCTGGTGAAAAAGATTCCGGCGTCATTGGCCGCTGCCCTGCTGGCGGGGATTCTGTTCAAGATCGGCAGCGAAATCTTCGTCGCCGCGCAGCATCGCACCGCGCTGGTATTGGGCATGTTCTTCACTTATCTGGTGGTCAAACGCCTGTCGCCGCGTTATGCCGTACTGGCCGCGCTGTTGATCGGGACGGCGCTGTCAGGGTTCATGGGCTTGCTGGACTTCAGCGGCTTCCATCTGGAAGTGGCGACGCCGATCTGGACCACGCCGCACTTCTCCCTGGCCGCGACCATCAGCATCGGCATTCCGCTGTTTGTCGTGGCAATGACCTCGCAGAACATGCCCGGCATCGCCGTGCTGCGCGCCGACGGTTACACCGTACCGGCCTCGCCGCTGATCACCACCACCGGCATCGCCTCGTTGCTGCTGGCGCCGTTCGGTTCCCACGGGATTAACCTGGCAGCCATCAGCGCAGCGATTTGCACCGGACCTCATGCCCATGAGGATCGTAACAAGCGCTACACGGCGGCCGTCTGGTGCGGAATTTTCTACGGGATTGCCGGGGTGTTCGGCGCGACGCTGGCGGCGCTGTTTGCCGCGTTACCGAAAGAGTTGGTGCTGTCGATTGCGGCACTGGCACTGTTCGGCTCGATCATCAATGGCTTGAGCATTGCCATGAATGAAGTGAAGGAACGTGAAGCGGCGCTGATTACCTTTATGGTCACGGCGTCGGGGTTGACGCTGTTTTCCATCGGTTCGGCGTTCTGGGGGATTGTGGCGGGGGTGTTGACGTTGGTGATCTTGAACTGGCGTAAAGCCTGAAAAGCAAAAGATCGCAGCCTCGTTTCACTCGACAGCTCCTACATTGGAATGTGTTCATCCTGTAGGAGCTGTCGAGTGAAACGAGGCTGCGATCCTTTGATCGTCACAAAAAAAAACGGCGACCCTTGGGTCGCCGTTTTTTAGAACATCAAGCTACCGGATTGATCGGCTTTTCCGGGTACCAGACGTCGATCAGCGGGCTGACAGTCGCTTCAGTCAGTTCGCTGCGGCCTTTGAGCCAGGCTTCAACAGCGGCACGCTGCTCTTCGGACACCGAGCCACGCTTCTGCAGGCAAACCAGACCGAAGTCGTCGCCGCCAACATAGCCCAGACCGTTGGCTTCCATGGCTTCTTTCAGGAACGCGTCGAGGAAAGCATCAATGGCTTCATCGGCCAAATCTTCTTTGAAATCCAGGTTCAGTTCGAAACCCAGCTCTTGAAATTCATCGACGCACAGTTTTTTGCGCAGACGCTGGGAACGGTTAGTCGCCATTGGAACAATCCTCATAAGTAATAACGGGCGGCACTTTAGCAGTTTAAGGCGCCGATTGCCCGTCTCTCTGGGGTGCAAGCCCTACCGTCGGTAAAAAATAGCGGATTAGAAGGCCAGGGCACGGCACAAGCCGCTACACCTTGGGGCATAATGCCGACACTTTCATGACCACTGAGGGAATTTATCTTCATGCCCTCGTCTTTTTCCCCCTCGGCTGTAGGGTTTTATTTCACATGATCAAATCTTTGCGTCCATTGCTACTGGCCGGTTTTCTGCTTCCTCTGGCCTTCTCTGTTTCCGCCGCTTCGATCAACACCGCGCTGTCGCCCAACGTTGAAAAAGCCCTCAAGGCCAGCAAGATGCAGGACAACGCCCTGTCGCTGGTGATGATCCCGCTCAACGGACCTGGCACCCCGACGATTTTCAATGCTGACGTCTCCGTCAATCCGGCCTCGACCATGAAACTGGTCACCACTTACGCGGCGCTGGAAATGCTCGGCCCGAACCACCAGTGGAAAACCGAGTTCTACACCGACGGCACGCTCAGCGGCGGCATCCTCAACGGCAACCTCTACCTCAAGGGTGGCGGCGATCCGAAGCTGAACATGGAAAAACTCTGGTTGCTGATGCGTGACCTGCGCGCCAACGGTGTGACGCAAATCACCGGCGACCTGGTGTTGGACCGCAGTTTCTTCGTACAACCGCAACTGCCCGAGTTCAACGACGATGGCAATGACGAGAACAAACCGTTCCTGGTCAAACCCGATTCGCTGATGGTCAACCTCAAGGCCCTGCGTTTTGTGGCGCGTAACGACAACGGCCGGGTGCTGGTGTCGGTGGAGCCGCCGATTGCCACCATTCGCATCGAAAACCAGGTTAAAGCCGTCAACTCCAAGCAATGCACCGGTGGCGTGCGCTACAACCCGGTGACTCAGGCCGATGGCAGCGTGACCGTGACGGTCGGCGGCCAGTTGGGCGAGGGCTGCAGCTCCCAGACTTACCTGTCGTTGCTCGACCACGCGACCTACACCGCAGGCGCCGTGCGGGCGATCTGGAAGGAACTGGGCGGCAGCATTCAGGGCAAGGACCGTCTGGCGCCAACACCCAAAGATGCCAAGGTCCTGGCTCGGGCCTTCTCGCCAGACCTGGCGGAAATCATCCGCGACATCAACAAATACAGTAACAACACCATGGCCCAGCAGCTGTTCCTGAGCCTGGGTGCACAGTTCCGCACCGAGGCCGACGGTGACGATGCCAAGGCTGCACAGCGTGTGGTGCGTCAGTGGCTGGCGAAGAAAGGCATCACCGCGCCGCACCTGGTGATGGAAAACGGTTCCGGCCTGTCCCGTGCGGAACGGGTGAGTGCGCGTGAAATGGCCGGCATGCTGCAAGCGGCCTGGAAAAGCCCGTATTCGGCCGAGTTCATCAGTTCGATGCCGATTGCCGGCACCGACGGCACCATGCGCAAACGCCTGAAGACCACGGCGATGCGCGGTGAAGCACACATCAAGACCGGCACTTTGAATACGGTGCGGGCGATTGCCGGTTTCAGCCGCGACATCAACGGCAATACCTGGGCGGTAGTGGCGATCCTCAACGACAAGGCACCGTTTGGCGCGTCGTCGGTGCTGGATCAGGTGCTACTGGACCTGTATCGCCAGCCGAAACTGCCGGAAACGGCTTCGGTGCTCTAAGCCTTAAAATCAAAAGATCGCAGCCTCCGGTGTAGTGGTTCAGTTTTTTTAAACCATTCCGTAGGAGTATTAAGCCGCCTGCTCCTCAAACAGCGCAGGCGGCAAGTGGTTCGAGGCGGAGTGGCAACGGCGATGGTTGTAATGGGAGATGAAACCCATCACATCCTTCTCGGCCTCGAAATGATTTTGGTAGCCGTTCTCCGGCATCCAATCGTGCTTTAACGTCCTGAAATAGCGTTCAACCACCGCGTTGTCCCAGCAGTTACCTCGACGACTCATGCTTTGAACGATCCGGCTTTCCGCTAGGCATGCAACAAATCGATCAGCGGTGTACTGACAACCCTGGTCTGAGTGAAATAGCAGTTCAGGCATCGGGCGGCGTAGCGACACTGCCAGTCTCAGTGCTTTCGCAGACAGCTCAGCATCGGCGGTTCGTGAGCAAGCCCAACCCACAATCCTGCGTGAAAACAGATCCATCACCACCGCTAGATAAAGCCAGCCATTTCCCACTCTGATGTAGGTAATATCGCCCGCCCAAAGCGTGTCTGGACGGGACGGATTAAATCGACGATCAAGTATGTTCGGGGCAACGATCGCCGGCTTCGTGGCGCGGCGATAATGGGCATAACGCGGCCTGCGTCGGTGAAGGCCAAAGGTTTTGATCAAAGTGCGCATTCGATAGCGCCCGATGAAAATGCCCTCTTTTCTTAGCTCTTTGGATAGCCCACGAGTACCTAGCGCCTCTCGATGTTCTTTATGCAGCGCACGAAGCTTGCGCCCCAGCCAACGCAGGGCAGGTTTCTGCTGTTTGGGTTTGCACTTGGTGTAATAGCTGCTGCGGGCAAGGCCAAGTACGGAGCACATACGCCGAATCGACATTGCACCTCTAACGCCATCAATCACTTGGTTCGACCGAACAGAACCTTTAGATGAGAGGGCAATTGCTTTTTTAGCACTTGGTTCTCGGCTTCAAGTAGTGCCAGTTTTGCCTGGAGCGACTCAATCAACTCCTGATCCTGCAGTCGTGGAGGCTGGGATATTCCTTCCTGTTCCCGGCGCCAGCGTAAAACCCAGCGACGCAGGGCTGTAGGGCCCACACCGGTAGCCTCACAGGCTTTTGGAACGGAGTAATTCATCTCCACAACCAACCGAACGGCTTCTGCTTTTTCCTCAGACGTAACAACCCTGAATCCCATGATGCTTCCTTAAATCGACGCTCCTACATCATGGTCTAAAAAACTTCGACCACAACACGGCAGCTCCTACAGGTGTACACATAACCCTGTAGGAGCTGCCGAAGGTTCGGGCCGCGTTCGGACGATCTTTTCAACTCACCCAAGATCTCCCGGCAGGGTTAGGTCATCTCTCCTTCTACTCGATCACGTCCTGCCAGTTTCGCCGCATACACCCCCGAGTCCGCCCGCAGCAGCAGCGCATCCGCGCCCTCCCCGACTCGCCAGCTGGCAATCCCGAAACTGGCGGTCACTGTCCCGACGCCTTCGATCGGCGAACTGCGCAACCCTTGCCATAGCTGCAAGGCCAGGACATGGGCATGCTCGCCGTTGATGTCCGGGCAAAGCACCATGAACTCCTCGCCACCCAGGCGACAGAACACGTCGGTGCGCCGCAGCCGAAGGACGATGCGTTCGCACACAATCTGCAACACCCGATCGCCGACAGCGTGGCCATGCTGGTCATTGATACGTTTGAAATGGTCGATATCGAGCATGATCACCGACAGTTCGCCGCCACCGCGTTCGACCCGGGCCATTTCGGTGGTCAGGCGTTCCTGGAAATAGCGGCGGTTGTGGATCCCGGTCAGGGAGTCGGTGATCGATAGCGCCCGCAGTTCTTCTTCCACCCGTTTCAAGTCGGAGATGTCCGAGACATAGCCGTGCCAGAGCACGCCGCCACCGGGCAATTCCTCCGGTGTCGCCTCGCCACGAACCCAACGCAGGCCACGCAGGGGCAGCTGCACGCGGTACTCCTCGCGCCAAGGGCTGAGGGTGTCCGCCGACGCCCGGATCGAAGCGCGGACCCGGGTGGTGTCCTGCGGATGAATCCGCGTGAAAATCGCTTCGGCGTTGAGCAACAGCACATCCGGTTCAAGTTCGTAGATCTCGCGAATACCGTCGCTGGCGTAGATCACGCTGAAGCGCCCATCGAACTCCATCTTGAATTGGTAGATCCCGCCGGGCACATGGGCGCTGAGTTTCTTCAACAACAGGTCCCGTGCCGCCAGGGCCTCGTGGACCCGCTTGCGTTCAGTGATGTCGATACAGATCGCCAGGTGCCCGACCCACAAGCCTTGCTCGTCGAGGACCGGGGTCGCCAGCATGTTCACCGTCAAATGGCTGCCGTCGCTACGCAGCAGCGTCCATTCCCGCGCTTCGTGGCCGCCCTCCTCGCCGCCCTCGACCAACATCGCCTGGCAGGTCGGAATCGGTTTGCCATAGCGCGCGCTCAACTCCGCCGAACGTGCCAGGAGCTCTCGGGGCAGGTGCAGGTTTTCCAGGGTCATATGGCCCACCACCTCGGTGCTGGTGTAGCCAAGCATTTGCTCTGCCCCGGCATTAAAGGTTTGGATAACCCCGCGCAGGTCAGTGGCGATGATCGCCACTTGGGTCGCGGCATTCAGCACGCCACGCAACTGGCCATGGGTGCCGCGCAACTCCTGCTCGCGGGCGCGCAGCTCCTGGGTCCGTTGCTCGACCATTTTCAGCGCCCGTTGACGCTGACTGACCAGCACATAGAGCAAGGCACTGAGCAACAGACTGAGCAAACCGCCCAGCACCACCAGGGTGGTCACCGAAGAGTGATTGGCTCGCAGGAAGGCATCGCTGGGCTGAATGTCGACTTGATAGTCATGGTCGCCAAGCCGCAGCAGCCGGGTCGCGGCCAACTCACTGGGGGCTGGGGTGTTGGGGGATTCATAAAGCACTTCGTGCTGATCGTCTGTGGATAAGTCGAGGATGCGCACTGAAAGATAGTCACGGCCAGCCTCCGGCAGCCCGTCCGCCAGCAACTGATGCATGCTGATCACGGCCATGACATAACCGTACGGTTTCACCCCCGCCGTAGCCGGACTATTACGCAGCAACACCGGTGCGACCAGCAGCACGCCGCGGGCGAAGGCCGGTTCGATACTGACCAGATGCATCGGCTGCGATACCGCCATGCCGCCGTGCTGATCGGCCCGTTCAAGGGTGGCGCGGCGCAAGGGTTGAGCCCACAAGTCGTAGCCCAGCGGCGGGCCGAGTTTGCTTTGGGTCTGGCTATACAGCACCACCACGTACTCATCCCGTTCAGCCGCCAGTTGCAGCTGGCCATCGGCATTGAGTTCACGCAGGGTGAAGTCGGGTAAACCCTCTGCACGGACCTGGCGTTCAAACTCCGCTCGTTCGTCGCGGGTGATTCGCTTGGCGAAGGAATAGGCCTGAGTCCGGTGCAGCAGCGGTTGGGTGTAACCGTCGAACTCCGCGCGGGAGACCGAATCGGAATTGGCAAAGAACCGGCGCAGGCCATCGAGGCGCTGCTCCTGATCTTCGAAGCGTTCTTCGATACGGCTGTAACGCTCACTGGCCAGCAGTTGGAAGCGTTGCCGTAATTGTTGGTGAAACAGATTCAGCGTCGACCATGCCAGCAATCCCGTGAGAATCCCGCCGACGATCAATACCAGCAGCGCGACCAGCCAGGCCGAGACATCTTCACTGATAAAACCCAGGATCTTGGGGCGCACGGCGTGCAACGACATAGACGCAACTCAAAACGCCAGGTGCGGGAAAGCCCATTGGCCATGCGTTGAGTTATAGCTATTAGCCATCAATTTGACCAGCACAGAAAGAAGCCAAGAGCCTTTAAAAATCAAGGCTCTGTGGATCCAATCCCGCCAAGTGTCAACGAGCCGTGATTTTCCAGGCACGGTGGATTTTGCCATTACGGGCGAAATCCGGATCGATGGTCTGGGCGGTGATTTCCTCGACCGCATAACGCTCGGTGAGGTTTTCCTCGAGCTGGAACTTGCGGAAGTTGTTGGAGAAGTACAACACGCCACCCGGGGCCAGACGCGCCATGGCCAGGTCGATCAATTGCACCTGGTCACGCTGCACGTCGAAGATCCCTTCCATGCGCTTGGAGTTGGAGAACGTCGGCGGATCGATGAAGATCAGGTCGTATTCGTCACGGCAGGCGTCGAGCCAGGCCATCACGTCGCCCTGCTCCAGACGGTTTTTGTCGGAGAAACCGTTCAGCGACAAGTTGCGACGAGCCCAATCCAGATAGGTTTTCGACAGGTCGACGCTGGTGGTGCTGCGCGCGCCGCCCTTGGCTGCGTGAACACTGGCGGTTGCGGTGTAGCTATACAGGTTGAGGAAGCGCTTGCCGGCTGCCTCTTTCTGAATCCGCATGCGCATTGGCCGGTGATCGAGGAACAGCCCGGTGTCGAGGTAATCCGTGAGGTTCACCAGCAGCTTCACGCCGCCTTCATTGACCTCGACGAACTTGCCCTGTGCCGCTTGGCGTTCGTACTGTTTGGTGCCGCTCTGACGCTCGCGGCGCTTGACCACCACGCGGCTCTTGTCGATGTTCAGGGCCTGCGGAATGGCAGCCAGGGCATCGAACATGCGCGCCGAGGCTTTTTCCGGATCGATGGATTTCGGCGCGGCGTATTCCTGGACGTGGACCCAATCCTGATACAGGTCGATGGCCATCGAGTATTCCGGCATGTCGGCATCGTAGACGCGGTAGCAGTCGATGCCTTCACGCTTGACCCACTTGCCGAGGGCCTTGAGGTTCTTTTGCAGACGGTTGGCAAACATCTGCCCGCCTTCACTCAAACGCGGCTGCTCGATCACCACCGGTGCCGGTTTGATCGGGTTGCCGTTCTTGTTGTACTTCTCGTACTTGCCGGGTGCCACATCGTTGTCTGCGACTTCGACTTCGGCTTGAACTTGTTCACGCTCAACCTGACGCTGTTCTGGGGTGCGACGTTCGCCAGTGACGAACTGGTCCGGCGTGACTTTGATCAGCAGCAACTTGCACGGCAACGCGCCGTTCCAGAACGAATACTGTTTGTGGCTGCGGATGCCCATGCGCTTGCCCAGGTCCGGGGCGCCGGTGAATACCGCGGCTTCCCAGTTCAAGCAGGCCTGACGCAGACGTTCGCCGAGGTTCTGGTAGAGATAGAGCAAGCTCGCCTCGTCACCCAGACGCTCACCGTACGGTGGGTTGCAGATCACCAGGCCTTTCTGGTTCTGGTCCGGACGTGGCTCGAACGTCCCGACTTCGCCCTGGTAGATCTTGATCCACTCGCTCAGGCCGGCACGTTCGACGTTGTTGCGGCCCGGTTGAATCAAACGCGGATCGGCTTCATAACCGCGAATCCACAGCGGTGGCTTGGCCAGACCGGCCGCGCAACGCTCAGTGGCTTCTTCGTGAAGCTTTTTCCACAGGGCCGGGACGTGACCGAGCCAGGCAGAGAAGCCCCACTGCTCGCGACGCAGGTTCGGCGCCATGTCGGCGGCGATCATCGCCGCTTCGACGAGGAACGTACCGACACCGCACATCGGGTCAGCCAGCGCGCCGCCATCGGCCGCAATGCGTGGCCAGCCGGAACGGATCAGGATAGCGGCCGCGAGGTTTTCCTTCAGCGGTGCCGCGCCCTGCTGCAAGCGATAGCCGCGCTGGTGCAGGCTGTGGCCGGAGAGGTCGAGGGACAGGATCGCTTCGCCGCGGTCCAGGCGCAGGTGAATGCGCAGGTCCGGGTTGAGCTTGTCGATGGACGGACGATCGCCCTGCGGCGTGCGCAGTTTGTCGACGATGGCGTCCTTGACCTTCAAGGCGCCGAAGTGAGTGTTGTCGATGCCCGAGCCGTGACCGCTGAACTCAACGGCCAGGGTGCCATCGTTGAGCATGTGGTCTTGCCACTCGATATCCAGCACGCCGTGATAAAGGTCTTCGGCGTCCTTCATCGGGAAACGCTTGAGCACCAGCAGCACCCGGTTCGCCAGACGCGACCACAGGCACAGACGATAAGCGGTTTCCATGGTGGCCATGCCGCGCACGGCAGAAGTGTGCTCACGCGCTTCTTCAAGGCCAAGCCCGACGGCTTCCTCGATGAGCAGGCCTTCAAGGCCTTTTGGGCAAGTGAGGAAGATTTCGAATTGATCGGACATTGGAATTTCAGAGCCTTTAGCTAAGTGAACCGGCAACGCATTGCCGGCCCGGTTTTCAATCAGGCGCTTTTCTAAAAGAGCGCCCGCGTGGCACGAAGGTGTGCCGTCCCACCCTTGCTGCTCGGGTTAAAAGAGCTTAGATGCAAAGACAGATAAAAAAGTTGATGCAACAAAATGTCATAAGTCGACCCTTCGTCGAATAATGCCCCACTGCAACGCGAGCCATTCTCAGTAAAGGATTAACCCCATCATGCAGCGAGGGGCTGATCATACCGGGGTTTTGCCAATAAACACGGGACAACATCGTGTTACTTATCGCCATACCATCTTTATCGTTACGTCCTTATGACAAAACGATCATTCCCTCGATGTGACGCATTGGTTAGAACTCAACACAGGTTGACGCCGCAATGACGTCAACACCTTGGCTCGCGACGCCGGCAGCGAGCCCCAACGGCAGAAGTTTTTCTGCCAGACCTCGATTGAGGTCGACGCGATAAATACAGTCAACAAGTGAGGGCAACACCCTATGAGAAGACTTAAGCGTGATCCGTTGGAAAGAGCATTTTTGCGCGGATATCAATATGGCGTTGGTGGCAAATCCCGTGAGCTTTGCCCATTTACTCTACCGTCGGTACGCCAAGCCTGGATTAATGGCTGGCGAGAAGGACGCGGCGACAACTGGGACGGTATGACCGGCACTGCGGGAATCCATAGACTCAACGAACTTCACGCCGTCGGCTAACACAGGGCACACACTCCGACACGACAATCTGATTACGTAACGACTTACCACGCACGCCCCATCCGGGCGGCGGGCTTCGGCCCAGGGGCTCCTTCGAGGAGCCCTTTTTTATGCCCGCTCTTTGGCTAAACACTCTCTCACTGTAGGAGCTGCCGAAGGCTGCGATCTTTTGATCTTGCTTCCTGGCAATCAAGATCAAAGTCAAAAGATCGCAGCCTTCGGCAGCTCCTACGGGGTTTAGCGCAAGGCTGCTATTGCGTCGACGGATTCACGAATCAGTGCCGGGCCTTTATAGATGAAGCCGGAATAGAGCTGCACCAGGCTGGCACCCGCAGCGATTTTCTCAGCCGCGTGCTTGCCTTCGGTGATGCCGCCCACGGCGATGATCGGCAAGCGACCGGCCAACTCGGCCGCCAGCACCTTCACGGTGTGGGTGCTCTTGTCACGAACCGGTGCGCCGGACAGACCGCCCGCCTCGTCACCATGCTCCATGCCTTCTACGCCGACGCGACTCAGGGTAGTGTTGGTGGCGATCACCGCGTCCATCCCGGTTTCGATCAGCGCTTGCGCGACCTGAGCGGTTTCTTCGTCGGTCATGTCCGGCGCAATCTTGATCGCCAGAGGTACATGTTTGCCGTGGCGCAGCGCCAGTTCTGCGCGGCGCGTGGCCAGGTCGGCCAACAATTGCTTCAGCGAATCGCCAAATTGCAGGCTGCGCAGGCCCGGGGTGTTCGGCGAGCTGACGTTGACTGTCACGTAGCTGGCGTGGGCGTAGACCTTGTCCAGGCAGATCAGGTAGTCGTCGACCGCCCGCTCAACCGGGGTATCGAAGTTTTTGCCGATATTGATGCCCAGCACGCCCCTGTACTTGGCCGCCGCCACTCGGGCCAGCAGGTGATCGACGCCGAGGTTGTTGAACCCCATGCGGTTGATGATCGCCTCGGCTTCCGGCAGACGGAAGATGCGTGGCTTCGGGTTGCCCGGCTGCGGACGCGGGGTGATGGTGCCGATTTCAACAAAACCAAAACCCAGTTGCGCAAAACCGTCGATGGCCGCGCCGTTCTTGTCCAGACCGGCCGCCAGACCCACCGGGTTCGGGAAGTCCAGGCCCATGACAGTCACCGGCATTTTCGCCGGTGCCTTGCACAGCAAGCCGTTGAGGCCCAAACGCCCGCCCGCGCCGATCAGGTCCAGGGACAGATCGTGGGAGGTTTCCGGGGAAAGTTTGAACAACAGCTGACGGGCCAGGGTGTACATGGGCGGGTTTGACTCTGGGCTACGAAAAGTGGCGGCGATTATAGCCGGGCATCGGGGTTGCAGGCGAGGCGCGCGACAAAATCAGCGAGCGATGGCATATGCCTTGCACCGTCACTCACATAAGCACTCATGCCAACGGCGGGATGAGTCGAAAGACAAAGGCGTCGTCACTTGGCCTTGCTCTGGCAAGCAGCCCGGTACGGCGCTTTTTTATGGAAGGTGTTTACAGATGATTGAAGTTCCAGCCAACCCTCTGGCGTGGGTCAACGGCAGCGATGCCCCGGAAAAGACCGAAATCAACCTCGGCTTCATGGCCCTGAGCGACTGCGCCTCGGTAGTGGTCGCGGCCACGCAGGGCTTCGCCCAACCTTACGGCCTGACCCTGAACCTCAAGCGCCAGTCGTCCTGGGCCAACCTGCGGGACAAACTGGTCAGTGGCGAACTCGACGCTGCCCACAGTCTGTACGGTTTGATCTACGCCGTGCATTTGGGCATCGGCGGTGTCGCGTCGACCGACATGGCGGTGCTCATGGGCCTGAATCAGAATGGCCAGAGCATCAACCTCTCCCATGGCTTGCAGGCGCTGGGCGTGACCAGTCCTGAAGCACTGGACCGGCACGTGCACCAAAGTCGCCCAAAACTCACCTTCGCCCAGACATTTCCTACGGGCACCCACGCCATGTGGCTGTATTACTGGCTCGCGAGTCAGGGTATTCATCCGTTGCAGGACGTCGACAGCGTGGTGGTGCCGCCGCCGCAAATGGTCGCGCACCTGCAAGCCGGGCGCATCGACGGCTTCTGCGTCGGCGAGCCATGGTCCGCCAGCGCGGTGCAGCAGAACCTGGGGTTCACGATGGCCACCACCCAGACCATCTGGCCCGATCACCCGGAAAAAGTTCTCGGCTGCACCCGCGCCTTTGTCGAGCAATACCCCAACACCGCAAGGGCGCTGGTGATGGCGATTCTGGAGGCCAGCCGCTTCATCGAAGAAAGCACCGAGAATCGCCGTAGCACCGCGAAGCTGTTGAGTGCCCCGCAATACCTCGACGCACCGCTGGACTGCATCGAACCGCGATTGCTCGGTGACTACGCCGATGGCCTGGGTAATCGCTGGCAAGACCCGCACGCACTGCGCTTCCACGGTGATGGCGAGGTCAATCTGCCGTATCTGTCCGATGGCATGTGGTTCATGACCCAGTTCCGCCGCTGGGGATTGTTGCGTGACGACCCGGACTACCTGGGCGTGGCCCGTCAGGTCCAGCAACTAGACTTGTATCGAGAGGCTGCCACCACCGTAGGTGTGGCCGTGAGTGATCAGCAAATGCGCAGCAGCCAGTTGATCGACGGCAAGGTCTGGGATGGCCTGGACCCCGCCGGCTATGCCCGCAGTTTCAAGCTGCACGCCATGAGCGACAGCTCGCCCCTTCTCGCCAGCCGCTGACAGGAGGCTACGAATATGTTGCGTATCCTGCTGATCAACGACACCGCGAAGAAAGTCGGTCGCCTGAAGGCGGCCCTGACCGAAGCCGGTTTTGAGGTGATCGACGAGTCGGGCCTGACCATCGACCTGCCCGCGCGCGTCGAAACGGTGCGTCCGGACGTGATTTTGATCGATACCGAGTCACCGAGCCGCGATGTGATGGAACAAGTGGTGCTGGTGAGCCGCGACCAACCGCGGCCGATCGTGATGTTTACCGATGAACATGACCCCAATGTGATGCGTCAGGCGATCAAGTCCGGGGTCAGTGCCTACATCGTCGAAGGCATCCACGCACAGCGCTTGCAGCCGATTCTCGACGTGGCCATGGCGCGTTTTGAAAGCGACCAGGCCCTGCGCGCCCAGCTCAACGCCCGTGACCAGCAACTGGCCGAGCGCAAGCGCATTGAACTGGCCAAAGGGCTGCTGATGAAAATGAAGGACTGCAACGAGGAAGAGGCCTACACCCTGATGCGCCGCCAGGCCATGAGCCGTCAGCAGAAGCTGATTCAGGTGGCGGAGCAGATCATTGCCATGAGTGAGTTGCTTGGCTGAACCTCTGTGTCGCCTGATAGGACGCCATCGCGAGCAGGCTCGCTCCCACAGTTGCTTTGTGTATGGCGCAACTCCCTTGTGGGAGCGAGCCTGCTCGCGAATGGCCGCAACTCGGTTTCGACTGTTGGCACAGATCTCGCTAGGTAATCGCTACAGGTAACCAACGGCGGTTGCCCCACCTACGACAAAGACGTCGCTCACCTCATTTGCCCTTTGGCGAATCCGGTGGCGACGTTTTTTTGTTTTGGCCCCCACAGACCGGGGGCCGGTGGTGCGGCCGATGCGGCGCCCCACCTGCAAGCTCATGACTCCTTCTCGAGACTCCTAACAGCTGAGGTGCGCGATGAATTCAAGCTTCTGGAAATCTGGCCATACCCCGACATTGTTCGCGGCCTTCCTCTATTTCGACCTGAGTTTCATGGTCTGGTACCTGCTCGGCCCATTGGCGGTGCAAATCGCCGCCGACCTGCACCTGACCACCCAACAGCGCGGGCTGGTGGTGGCCACGCCGATTCTGGCCGGGGCGGTATTGCGCTTTGTAATGGGCTTGCTGGCTGATCGCCTGTCGCCGAAAACCGCCGGGCTGATTGGCCAGGTGATCGTCATCTGCGCCCTGTTCGGTGCCTGGAAACTCGGCATCCACAGTTACGAACAAGCGTTGGTGCTGGGCCTGTTCCTCGGCATGGCCGGCGCCTCCTTCGCCGTCGCCCTGCCGCTGGCCTCGCAATGGTATCCACCACAACACCAAGGCAAAGCCATGGGCATCGCCGGTGCAGGTAACTCGGGCACCGTGCTCGCCGCGCTGATCGCCCCGGTGCTGGCGGCTGCGTTTGGCTGGAGCAACGTGTTCGGCTTCGCCCTGATCCCGCTGATTCTGACCATCATCGTCTTCGCCTGGCTGGCCAAAAACGCGCCTGAGCGGCCGAAAGCCAAGTCCGTGTCCGACTACTTCAAGGCCTTGGGCGACCGCGACAGCTGGTGGTTCATGTTTTTCTACAGCGTGACCTTCGGCGGCTTCATCGGCCTGGCCAGCGCCCTGCCCGGCTATTTCAACGACCAATATGGCCTCAGCCCGGTGACCGCCGGTTACTACACCGCCGCCTGTGTGTTCGGTGGCAGTTTGATGCGCCCGCTGGGCGGCGCTCTGGCCGACCGTTTCGGTGGCATTCGCACCCTCTTGGGGATGTACACGGTGGCGGCGGTCTGCATCGCTGCGGTGGGTTTCAATCTGCCAAGTTCCTACGCGGCACTGGCACTTTTCGTCTGCACCATGCTCGGTTTGGGTGCCGGTAACGGCGCCGTTTTCCAACTGGTACCGCAGCGTTTTCGTCGGGAGATCGGTGTGATGACCGGTTTGATCGGCATGGCCGGTGGTATCGGTGGATTTGCACTGGCCGCAGGCATGGGCGCGATCAAGCAAAGCACCGGCAGCTATCAACTGGCCTTGTGGTTGTTCGCCAGCCTTGGCGTTCTGGCCTGGTTCGGTCTGCACGGCGTGAAACGTCGCTGGAGAACAACCTGGGGTTCGGCAGCCGTGACCGCTGCTCGGGTCTGAAGCCTCAATGAGCCTGCAACTGAGTTTTGCCGAAGCGAGCGCCATTGGCCCCCGCGAGGAGAATCAGGACGCTCTGCGTCTGGTGACTCCGGCCCCGGCGCTGGCGGCGAGCAAGGGTTACCTGTTCGCCATCGCCGATGGCGTCAGCCAGTGCGCCGATGGTGGTCTCGCCGCCCGCTCGACGTTGCAGGCTCTGGCACTGGATTACTACGCCACGCCGGAAACCTGGGGCGTCGCGCAGGCATTGGATCGCCTGCTACTGGCACAAAATCGCTGGTTGCAGGCCAATGGCGGTGGGCAACCGTTGCTCACCACTGTCAGTGCTTTGGTCATGCGCGGCAGGCGATTTACCTTGGCCCATGTCGGCGATTGCCGGGTTTATCGCTGGCACGCCGACACCTTGCAACGGGTCAGCGAGGATCACGTCTGGGACCAGCCGGGCATGCAGCATGTGCTCAAACGGGCACTTGGGCTCGACCAGCATTTGGTGCTGGATTTTCTCGATGGCGAACTGCGGTTGAACGAAAGTTTCGTACTGCTCAGCGACGGCATTTGGGCCGTGCTGGGCGACACCGCGATTGCGGCAATTCTGCGCGATCAACCGGATCTGAACAGCGCTGCGCAGACCTTGGTCAGTGCGGCGCATCTGGCCGGCAGCCAGGACAACGCCAGCGCCTTGCTGGTGCGAGTCGATGCCCTCGGTGAAACGAGCATCGGCGATGCGTTGATTCATTTGCAGCAATGGCCGCTGCCGCCAGCCTTGAAAGCAGGCCAGACTTTCGAGGGCTGGCAGGTCGAAGGGATACTCGGCCAGAGCCAGCAGTCGCTGCTCTATCGGGTGCGCGACGGGCAACAACAACCCTGGCTGCTGAAAACCTTGCCGGGCGCGCTGCGTGACGATCACCTCGCAGGGCAGGCGTTGCTGTCGGAAGAATGGTTTCTCAAGCGCGTAGCCGGACGGCATTTCCCTGAAGTCCATGCCGCCAGTCAGCGTCAGCATTTGTACTACGTGATGCGGGAATATTGCGGATCTACCTTGGCGCAGTTGCACGCCGATGTCGGACTGCTGCCTCTGCCCCAATGGCAAGATCTGGCCGAACGCCTGCTGCGCGCCGTTGGCATGCTGCATCGACGGCAGATTCTCCACCGCGACATCAAACCGGAGAACCTGCTGCTGGGGGACGACGGCGAATTGCGCCTGCTGGACTTCGGTCTCGCCTATTGCCCCGGCCTGTCCGAAGATCAGCCTTATGCCCTGCCCGGAACACCCAGCTATATCGCGCCGGAAGCCTTTCGCGGGGATGCACCGACACCGCAACAGGACCTGTATGCCGTCGGCGTGACCTTGTATTTCCTGCTCACTGGGCATTATCCCTACGGCGAAATCGAAGCCTTCCAGCGCCCACGGTTCGGGGTTCCTGTCAGCGCCAGTCGCTATCGACCCGATCTGCCGGAATGGATTGCGCAAAGTCTGGAGCACGCCGTGGCGGCGGACCCGGATCAACGCTTTGAAACGGCGGAAGAATGGTTGCTACTGCTGGAACAGGGCGAGCGGCGCAGTTTGAGCGTGCGACCCAAACCGCTGCTGGAGCGCGAACCGTTGAAGGTCTGGCGGACCTTGGCACTGGTGTCGTTGCTGGTGAACCTGGTGTTGCTGTTTTTACTGTTTCATGGCTGAGTTTTTCACTGCACCCAAAAGATCAAAAGATCGCAGCCTGCGGCAGCTCCTACGGGTGCCCACGATCTCCTGTAGGAGCTGCCGCAGGCTGCGATCTTTTGACTTTTCTGCTTCAAAACCGGGCATCGCGCATTGAACCGGTGCACGAAAATACCCTCCGCCTATGACAAGAGCCCATAAATTCGGCATTTGTGCGACTTGGCACAACCACTGCATTACCTTCTTCACCATACATAAAGCCCAGCCTTCAACGATGAAGGATGCGCTGCCCGAGAGAACGGGACCAGGACAAAGGCGTCCTCGCTAGGCAACTAGCGGGACGCCTTTTTTTGTTTGCGCGAATTTGTCGAGCAAGACCTGAAAGCCCTGATGAGGCGAGTCTGAGCTCCCCGGAGAACCTGATGAAAAAACTAAAACTGGTGATGATCGGCAACGGCATGGCCGGGGTTCGCACCCTGGAAGAACTGCTCAAGCTGAGCAATGAGCTGTACGACATCACGGTCTTCGGCGCCGAACCTCATACCAACTACAACCGCATCCTGCTGTCACCCGTACTGGCCGGCGAACAGACCTTCGAAGAGATCGTGCTGAACGATCTGGACTGGTACCTGGAAAACAACATCAAGCTGCTGCTCAACCGCAAAGTGGTGGAGATCGACCGGGTCAAACGCCGGGTCATCGCCGAAGACGGCACCGAAGCCGAATACGACCGCCTGCTGATCGCCACCGGCTCGACTCCGTTCATTCTGCCGATCCCCGGCAACACCTTGCACGGCGTGATCGGCTACCGCGACATCGCCGACACCCAGGCAATGATCGACACCGCGAAAACCCACAAGCACGCCGTTGTGATCGGTGGCGGCCTGCTCGGCCTGGAAGCCGCCAACGGTCTGATGCTGCGCGGCATGCACGTCACCGTGGTGCACATCGGTGAATGGCTGCTGGAACGGCAACTGGACAAAACCAGCGGCCAGTTGCTGCAAACCGCCCTGGAAGCCCGCGGCCTGCACTTTCGTCTTTGCGAGCAAACCCAGGCCCTGCACGACGCCGGCAATGGCCGGGTCGGCTCGGTTGAGTTCAAGAATGGCGACATCATCCCCGCCGACCTGGTGGTGATGGCCGCCGGTATCCGCCCCAACACCGAACTCGCGGAAAAATCCGGCATCCCCTGCAACCGGGGAATTCTGGTCAACGACACGATGCAAACCTACGACCCGCGCATCTACGCCATCGGCGAATGCGCCAGCCACCGCGGCATCGCCTACGGCCTGGTGGCGCCGCTGTTCGAACAGGCCAAGGTGTGCGCCAACCACCTCGCCCAACTGGGCTTCGCCACCTACAAAGGTTCGGTGACGTCGACCAAATTGAAAGTCACCGGCATCGACCTGTTCTCCGCCGGCGACTTTATGGGCGGCGAAGGCACCGAAACCATCACCCTCTCCGACCCTATCGGCGGGGTCTACAAAAAACTGGTGATCAAGGATGACGTGCTGGTCGGGGCCTGTCTGTACGGCGATACGGCAAACGGTGGCTGGTATTTCCGGCAGATCCGTGAGAACCACGCCATCGACGAGATCCGCGATCACCTGATGTTCGGCGAAAACGCTTTAGGCGACGTAGGACATCAAGGCCAGGACAAAGCCATGAGCATGGCCGACACCGCCGAAGTCTGCGGCTGCAACGGCGTGTGCAAAGGCACCATCGTCAAGGCGATTCAGGAACACGGGTTGTTCAGCGTCGACGACGTCAAGAAACACACCAAGGCTGCCAGCTCCTGCGGCTCCTGCGCCGGGTTGGTGGAACAGATCCTGATCAACACCGTGGGCGGCGCAGCCGACGTCAAACCGAAAAGCGAAAAAGCCATCTGCGGTTGCAGCGACCTGAACCACGGGCAAATTCGTCAGGCCATTCGCGAGCAGCATCTGCTGACCATCGCCGGCACCCTGAGCTATTTGAACTGGCGCACGCCGAACGGCTGCGCCACGTGCCGCCCGGCGCTCAACTACTACCTGATTTCCACCTGGCCGGGCGAAGCCAAGGACGACCCGCAATCGCGCCTGATCAATGAACGGGCCCACGCCAACATTCAGAAAGACGGCACTTACTCTGTAGTCCCACGGATGTGGGGCGGTGTGACCAATCCTTCGGAGCTGCGACGCATTGCCGACGTAGCCGACAAATACAACGTGCCAATGGTCAAGGTCACCGGCGGCCAGCGTATCGATTTGCTGGGGATCAAGAAGCAGGACCTGCCAGGCGTCTGGAAGGATCTCGACATGCCGTCCGGCCACGCCTACGGCAAATCCATCCGCACCGTGAAGACCTGCGTCGGCAGCGAGTTCTGCCGCTTCGGCACTCAGAACTCCACGCAACTGGGCATCGAGCTTGAGCACGACCTGTTCAACATGTGGTCGCCGCACAAAGTGAAACTGGCCGTCTCCGGTTGCCCACGCAACTGTTCGGAAGCGGGCATCAAGGACGTCGGAATTATCGGCGTGGACTCGGGCTGGGAGATGTACATCGGCGGCAACGGCGGGATCAAAACCGAAGTCGCGGAATTCTTCGTCAAGCTCAAGACCGCCGAAGAGGTACGTGAATACAACGGCGCGTTCCTGCAGCTCTATCGCGAAGAAGCTTTCTACCTCGAACGCACCGTGCACTACCTGCAACGGGTCGGCATGGAGCACATCAAGAAAGCCGTGCTGGAAGACCCGGAGCGCCGCAAGGCACTCAACGATCGCCTGCAATTCTCCTTGTCGTTCGAACAGGACCCGTGGAAGGAACGCCTGGAACAACCACTGCTGAAGAAAGAATTCGACGTCATCACAGTGAAGAATCTGGAGGTGCTGGCATGAACTGGCTGGATATCTGTGCACTGGAAGAAATCAATGCCCTGGGCTCCCGGATCGTTGCCGGCCCGAAAGGCGACATCGCGATTTTTCGTACCAGCGACGATGAGGTTTTCGCACTCGATGACCGCTGCCCGCACAAGGGCGGGCCACTGTCCCAAGGTTTGATCTACGGCAAACGGGTCGCCTGCCCGCTGCATAACTGGCAGATCGACCTGGAAACCGGTGAAGCCCAGGCCCCGGACATCGGTTGCGCTCACCACCACTCAGCACGGGTCGAGAATGGCCGGGTGTTGCTGGCCCTGCGGGAAGCAAGCTGATGAACCAGATCACCGCTTCCACCTGCTGCTATTGCGGGGTCGGCTGCGGCGTGCTGATCGAGCATGACGGCGAGCGCATTCTCGGCGTCAGCGGCGATCCGGCCCACCCGGCCAACTTCGGCAAACTGTGCAGTAAAGGTTCTACCTTGCACCTCACCGGCGACCTCGCAGCCAGGGCGTTGTATCCCGAACTGCGCCTGGGCAAAGGCCTGGCCCGCAGCCGCACCGACTGGGCCACCGCCCTCGATCACGCCGCCAGCGTTTTTGCCGAGACCATTGCCGAACACGGCCCGGACAGCGTGGCGTTCTACATTTCCGGGCAATTGCTGACCGAGGATTACTACGCCTTCAACAAACTGGCGCGAGCGCTGGTGGGCACCAACAACATCGACAGCAATTCGCGCCTGTGCATGTCTTCGGCAGTGGTCGGCTACAAGCGCAGCCTGGGTGCCGACGCCCCGCCGTGCAGCTACGAAGACCTGGAACTGAGCGACTGCGTGATGATCGTCGGCAGCAACATGGCCTACGCCCACCCGATACTTTTCCGTCGCCTGGAGGAAGCGAAATCCCGCCGGCCGCAGATGAAAGTCATCGTCATCGACCCGCGTCGTACCGACACCTGCGATCTGGCTGACCTGCACCTGGCGATTCTGCCAGGCACCGATGTCGCCTTGTTTCATGGGATTTTGCACCTATTGCTGTGGGAAGACTGGGTCGACCGCGACTTCATCAAGGCCCACACCGAAGGCTTGGCCGAACTGAAAAACCTGGTGCGCGATTACACGCCGCAGATGGTTTCGCAACTCTGCGGGATCAGCGTCGAGCAACTGCAGCAATGCGCCGAATGGGTCGGCACTTCACCGAGCTTCCTGTCGCTTTGGTGCATGGGCTTGAACCAGTCCACCGCCGGCAGCGCGAAAAACAGCGCACTGATCAACCTGCACCTGGCCACCGGGCAAATCGGCCGCCCCGGCGCAGGACCTTTCTCCCTGACCGGTCAGCCGAATGCCATGGGTGGCCGCGAAACCGGCAGCTTGTCGAACCTGCTGCCAGGCCATCGCGAGGCAGCCAATGCCGAACATCGCGCGGAAGTGGCGGACTATTGGGGCGTTGAACAACTCCCCGAAAACACCGGGCTTACCGCCATTGAACTGTTCGAACAGGTGCGCAACGGCAAGATCAAGGCGCTGTGGATCGCTTGCACCAACCCCGCGCAATCAATGCCGGATCAAACCGCCGTGCGCGCGGCACTGCAAGCCTGCCCGTTCGTGGTGTTGCAGGAAGCGTTCCGGACCACCGAAACCGCCGCGTTTGCCGACCTGTTGCTGCCCGCCGCCAGTTGGGGCGAAAAGGACGGCACGGTGACCAACTCCGAACGGCGCATTTCCCACGTTCGCCGAGCCATCGTCGCACCCGGCGAAGCCCGCTCTGACTGGGCGATCACCGTGGATTTCGCACAGCGCCTGGAAAAATATCTGCGTCCAGGGCAAACCAGCCTGTTTGCCTTTGAAAACCCGGCGCAGGTCTTCGACGAGTACAAGCAATTGACCCGCGGGCGTGATCTGGACCTGTCCGGCATCAGTCATGCGCTGATCGACCACCTCGGTCCGCAGCAATGGCCCTTCCCCACTGGCGCCAGCGAAGGTACGGCCCGGCTGTACCTGGACGGAGTTTTCCCGACGGCCAGTGGACGTGCGCACTTCGTGGCCGACCCGTACCGCGCCGCCAAGGAACAACGCGACGCGCGCTTCCCGCTGACCCTGATCACCGGCCGCCTGCGGGACCAATGGCACGGCATGAGCCGCACCGGCACCGCCGCACAGCTATTCGGCCATGTCAGCGAAGCCGTGTTGAGTCTGCACCCGGATGAACTGCGTCGGCATCGGCTGCAATCTGGCGACCTGGTCAGCCTGAAAAGTCGCCGTGGCGCGGTGATTGTCGCCGTTGGAGGCGACGACAGCGTGCGACCCGGTCAGGCCTTTTTACCAATGCATTGGGGTGACCGCTTCCTCAAGGGTGGCGTCAATGCGCTCACCCAACCGGCTTTCGACCCTTTGTCGAAACAACCCGAACTCAAACACAGCGGCGTGCGTCTCGAACCTGTAAATCTCCCATGGCAGCTATTCGCCCTGATCGAAGGCGATGTTCAACAGAATTTTGAGACGCTACGACCGCTCTGTGAGGCGTTTTCCTACGTCAGCCTCAGCCTGGCTGGCCGTGAACGCCCCGCGCTGCTGATACGCGCTGCCAGCGCCGTCGCGCCCGACCCGCAACTGCTGCGTGATATCGATCAATGCCTGGGACTCAACGATGGCCCGGTTTTGGCCTACGACGACCCACGGCGCTCTATTGGTAAACGGGTGCGGATCGAGAACGGCCGGATCACTGCCATTCGCCTGGCCGGCGAAACCCTTGCCCAACACTGGCTGCAAAGCCTGTGGCTGGAAGGTCGCGCCGACGAGCAACTACGGCGCTGGCTGCTGGCACCGCTGAGCGCCCCACCGGGCAACGCCAATACGCCGGCCATCGGTAACAAAACCCTGTGCAGCTGCAAAAACGTCAGCCAAAGCGCGGTCTGCGCCGGCATTAGCCGCGGCCTGGATCTGCAAGGCTTGAAACAAGAATTGGGCTGCGGCACGCAATGCGGCTCCTGCGTCCCGGAAATCAAGCGTTTGCTGGCCGCCACTGCGCAGCCGGTCGCCGTCACCTCGTGAGGAAAACACTATGAGCGCAAAAGTCTGGCTGGTGGGTGCGGGCCCTGGCGATCCTGAATTGTTGACCCTCAAGGCCGTGCGGGCGTTGAGCGAAGCGGATGTGGTGCTGATCGATGATCTGGTCAACGATGCGGTGCTGGAGCATTGCCCGCAGGCGCGGATCATTCCCGTGGGCAAGCGCGGCGGCTGTCGCTCCACGCCTCAGGCATTCATTCATCGCCTGATGCTGCGTTATGCCCGCCACGGTAAATGTGTGGTGCGGCTCAAGGGCGGCGACCCGTGCATTTTTGGCCGGGGCGGCGAAGAAGCGCAGTGGCTGCGCGAACATGGGGTCGAAGTCGAACTGGTCAACGGCATCACTGCCGGGCTTGCCGGTGCAACGCAATGCGATATTCCGTTGACCCTGCGGGGTGTTGCTCGTGGCGTGACACTGGTCACCGCCCACACTCAGGATGGCAGCAGCCTGAACTGGCAAGCACTGGCCCAAGGTGGCACGACGCTGGTGGTGTATATGGGTGTCGCAAAACTGAGCGAGATTCGTGAGCAGTTGCTCGCCGGTGGAATGGCGGCAGATACACCGGTGGCAATGATTGAAAACGCTTCCCTGCCACACCAACGGGAATGTCGGAGCGACCTGACAGCGATGGAAGAAGATGCCTACAGCTTCGAACTCAAAAGCCCGGCGATCCTGGTGATCGGTGCGGTCGCGGCCTGCGAAGAAAGTCAAAAGATCGCAGCCTGCGGCAGCTCCTACACAGCTTCTGCGTACAACCTGGAGCTGCCGCAGGCTGCGATCTTTTAAAAGCGACGCAAACCCCAATCTGAAACCCAAATCGCAGACAAAGAAAAGCCCGGCCTGAGCCGGGCTTTTCAGAGCTGCGCGCTAATTACTTAGCGTTAGCTTCAACCTGCGCTTCTACGCGACGGTTTACAGCGCGACCAGCTTCAGTTTTGTTGTCAGCAACTGGGCGGGATTCGCCGTAGCCAACAGACTGAACGCGGGACGATTCAACACCGTACTGGTTGGTCAGAACTTGCTTAACGGCGTTTGCACGACGCTCGGACAGTTTCTGGTTGTAAGCGTCAGGACCGACGGAGTCAGTGTGACCTTCAACAGTAGTGCTGGTGGATGGGTACTGCTTCATGAAGTCAGCGAGGTTTTTGATGTCGCCGTAGCTGTTAGGCTTGACTACCGACTTGTCGAAGTCGAATTTCACGTCCAGTTCAACACGAACAACTTCAGCAACTGCTGGGCAGCCATCAGCGTCAACAGTTACGTTGGCTGGGGTGTCCGGGCACTTGTCAACGTTGTCGCAAACGCCATCGTTGTCGCTGTCGGAGCAGACTTCAGCTGGTGCTGGAACTGGAGCAGCAGCAGGCTTGGAGCCGCCACCGAAGTTCACACCGATACCGACGCTTGGAGCCCACTCGGTGTCGCCCTGGTCGATGTTGTATTGAGCTTCAACGCCAGCACGGGCGTAGAAGTTCTCGGTGAAGTACAGCTTGGCACCGCCACCAACGTTGGCGAAAGTGGAACGGTTACGACCGCCACCGCCGTTCTGGCCAATGCTCTGGTCCGAGAAACCGGCCGAAACGTATGGACGAACCATGTCGCCTGGGTTGTTGAAGTGGTACAGAGCGTCCAGAGCGGTATCAGCGCCCTTAACGTTACGACCGTCATCGGAACGCACGTTGTGCACTTCGTCGTAAGCCAGACGCAGTTCAACGTCGTCGGTGATGAAGTAGCCTACGGAAGCGCCAAACAGGTTGCCGTTGTTTTTGAAGTCACGATCGCTGTCGTACTGTTCTTTCTTGGCGAAGCCTTCGATTTCAACTGCGCCTTGGCCTTGTGCCAGCGCGCCGAACGAAGTAGCGGCAATAAGAGAACCAATGGCAAAGCCCAAGGTGTTTTTCAGTTTCATCCGTTAAATCCCCATCTGGTGATTGTGAAGCAGTCCCGCAAACCGGGGGACAACTCGGCGGCAAGTCTATCAGAACTTGCCTACACGTAAGAGATATTTGCGCCGAACTAAGTTTCAGCAATGCCTGCAAATTTCTCACGCAATTTATCTAGAGCACGTTTGTAACGCATTTTTGTCGCACTCAAACCCATGTGCATGATATCCGCGATCTCTTGAAATTCCAGCTCTGCGACAAATCGTAGCACCAGAATTTCACGGTCAATCGGGTTCACATACACTAACCAGCGATCGAGTCCACCCTTATCCTCGGGTTTCGGCGTCTTTTCTTCAGACGCTTCCTCGAGGGGGTCCAGACTCAAAGCATCCATCAAGCGACGCTTTCGCCGTTCTTTCCGATACTGCGTGATGCACTCGTTGTACGTGATGCTATATAGCCATGTCTTGAACTTCGATTTCCCCTCGAAGTTCTTCAGGCCATACAGCACCTTCAACATCACTTCCTGACAGACATCGTCTGCGTCACGATCGTTCCCAAGATACCGTGCACAGACGTTAAATAATGTTCGCTGGTAACGCCGCATCAGTTCTTCATAGGCGCGCGTTACGTGAAACAGCTCGGTATGCGAGCGCGCGACCAACTCCTCATCAGAGAGCTCGCGGGGGTCGTAGCGCGTGGACAGCGATTGAGCTTTATTCAAAACAAGTCGGGCCGACAGTCAGGTCAATGTCCGCCGCAACCCTTTTCAGGGCATTTTTGCGGCGGCATACATTAGCAGGGTTTGCCGGGTTAGCGGCTACTCACATGCTGTTCCAGGAGGATCCGATTGGAAAGAGAGACTAGCTCGCCCTCATCGGTCAGCAATGTGGTTTTAACCGTGCCGATCTCTTCGATCTGACCTTCGACCTCGCCAACACGCACTTGTTGCCCAACCTGATACAACTCACGCACATAGATTCCCGCAAGAATCTGACCGGCAATTTCCCGGCTTCCCAACCCCATGGCCAGCGCAACTGCCAGACCAACGGTAATCAAAACGATCACAATCACGTGGTTGAGCAGGTCAGTCTTGACCTCCAACTGGCTGATTGCAACCGAAATACTGATGATAATCACCAGGCCCTGGGCAATTCTTCCCAGGCCCGCAGCGTAGTCCAGCCCCACGCCCTCTGCTGCACCACGCACCAGCCCATTGGCCAATTGCGCGAGCAAAACACCCACCAACAGCACCAGCGCGGCGCCAAATACTTTCGGCAAATACAGCGCAAGCATGTCAAGCGTAGCCGAAACTCGCTCAAGTCCAAGGGATTCTGCGGCAGAAACCAGAAAAATCAGCAGAACGAACCAATAGACAATCTTGCCAATCAAGGTGGAGATGGGCACTTGAAGGCCGGCCCGGGACAGCAATTTGGTCAGACCGGTGCCGCCCATCAGGCGATCGAGCCCCAGTTTGGCGAGCAACTTGGACAACAAAGTGTCCAAAAGTTTCGCAACGACGAAACCCAACAGCAGCACAACCAGTGCGCCGAACAGGTTCGGGATGAAATTTGCAACCTTGGTCCATAACGCAGTCATTGCAGTGACGAGGCTCTGAGTCCAGAGATCAAGTTCCATATTCAATCAGCCTTATCAGCAGTGCGAACGGTAGGTTTACGGTGACGGGAAACCGGAGCGACATGGGCCGATCCGTTATTCAAGGCAATCATCAGCGCGGGCAGCCAACGGCCCAGCAAGCTGAACAGATCACCGGCGCCGACCTGGCGGTTGGCGGTTTTCAGTACACGCCCAAGGCACGCATCGTCGTCCCGGGTGGACGGTGATGCCTTGAGCATGTCACGCAAAGACTGTTCAAACGGATCGTGCATACGCACCTCTCGTGATGTCTGTGAAAGACGCGGTCAAATTTGCTCGGGTCACATGGCTCACCCTCAGACCCAGCGCAAACGTCGGAATAACCACCACTGCCCCAGCGCCACCGAGACCATCATCAGACACGCAATCAGGAAGCCATAGGGGCTTGCAGAGAACGGAATTCCGCCGACATTGATACCCAACAGACCGGTCAGAAAACTCATCGGCAAAAAGATCCCGGTGATGATCCCGAAGCGGTACATCGTGCGGTTCATGCGCACGCTCAAACGTCTATCTTCGGCCTCGAGGACCAGCCCCACCCGCTCCCGGGTCAATTCCAGCTCCTCAAGATATCGGGTCAGGCTGTTGTTCAATTCGTTCCAGTAATCGCCATCATCTTCGACGAACCAGGGCAGTTTTATCCGCGTCAACTGACCGAAAATGTCCCGCTGCGGAGCGAGAAAGCGCTTCAACGCAGCAGCCCTGCGCCGGATCTGTAAAACGGCTCCGTGCTCGGGCGTGTACCGTTCGTCGGCATCCAGCTTTTCTTCTTCCTCATCGACCACTTCCGAGAGGCAACCGATCAGATCCTGCACCTTGTTGGTGAGGTATTGCGCCATATAAAGGATGAGTTCTGACGCGGTTTTCGGTCCTTTGCCTTCGGCGAGCTGCACCAGCAAATCATCGGTGGCGCGCAATGGACGCAAACGCAGAGAAATAACCCGCTGGGCTGACGCAAAAATCCGCACCGAGACCATGTCTTCCGGCTCGGCGCCCGGGTTCAGGTTGACCCCACGCAAAAATAGCAGCAGCTCGCTGTCCGAAAGCTGTAAAAGACGCGGACGGGTGTTTTCTTCAAGTAAAAGATCACAGCTGAATTCGCTCAGACCGCTGGATTTGCGCAACCAGGTCTGGGTTTGCGGGTGACTGCGATCCCAGTGCAGCCACAGGCTTTCATGGGCCTGCAGCTGCAAGTCATCGAGTTCAGTCCGGGCTATCGAACGCGCACCGCCTTTACCGTCCAGCACAAGGGCATGCACCAGCCCCCACTGCGCGTTTTCTTCCTCGAACATCCTCATCCCTTTGTGGGTGTCGCGCTTTATTCAGGCATCGCAAGCGGACTTGGCGAGATGATCACGCCGTTGTTGTCCGCATAGATATAGTGGCCCGGGTGGAACGTCACACCGGCAAAAGTGACCGCAACGTTGAGATCGCCTAGCCCGCGCCGGTCGGATTTCCTCGGGTGGCTGGCCAGGGCCTGAACGCCCAGATCGGTCTGCGCGATGATATCTACGTCGCGGATGCAACCGTAGATCACCAGCCCTTCCCAACCGTTTTTCGCGGCTTTCTCGGCCAGCATGTCACCCAGCAACGCATGACGCAGGGAACCGCCACCGTCGACCACCAGCACTTTGCCATTCCCCTTGAGCTCGACCTGCTCCTTGACCCGCGAATTGTCTTCGAAACATTTGATGGTCACGATTTCACCGCCGAAAGAATCACGGCCACCGAAATTGTTGAACATCGGTTCCAACACCTGCACCAGCTCCGGATAGGCGTCGCACAGGTCAGGCGTGAGGTAATGATTCATCGAGAAACTCCTGTAAAGAGGAAGACAATCGAGGGTGTCGAAACGTGACCAGAACAGCTCAATGCGTCATATCTTAGCCGCAAGCCGAACAGAGCGAAATGCCCTTGTTAGAGCATCGGGCTCAGACTGCCGTGGCCAGATCCGGTTTTTCACCCAGCAATGGCGTCTGCTGATCTTCCAGCCAGCGCGCCACCAGGGGCCAGACTTCAGTCTGGGCGGCTTTGCTGACGAGCATCTCCACATGACCGAAATTATCGCCAAAGCCCTGCTCGCGACCCAGGTTGATGAATTGCTTATGCTCGGAACCCACCTGATCGAACAGCTTGCGACAAGCCCAGCTCGGGTCCTGATGGTCACCTGCGGCACTCACGGCCAATACCGGTAACTGAACGTCGGCCAATCCGGCCCACCAATCCTTGTCGGCATCGCCAAAGCGCCCGAACAAGCCATACCAGCGCATGCTTTCCAGGGCCAGGCCAATGGGCTCGTCCTCCGGGCCGCGCTTGAGCCGTGAACCGGACAGCTGGGCAAAGCGTTTGAGAATGAAGCGCCCGCTCCACTCCACCGGCGGAATTTTCAACGGCCAATAGGTGCGGCTGACTTGCGTACCGAAAAACGCCGCGGAAGCCACCACCGGCTCGCCGATGTACTCACCACCCAATGCCGCCGCCAGGGTAATCCCGCCCAGCGAGTGACCGATCCAGTGCGGGATCTGGCCGCTCTGCTCGCGCACGAACGCGCCAATGGCCGGCAAATCGTAACGGGCGTAGTCGGCAACGCGGTTCTTGCGGTAGTTCTGGTTGCGCTGGGACAGGCCGTGACCACGCATTTCGGGAATCCATACATCGAATCCCAGACGCGTCAGATAGGCGCCCAGTCCGAGCCCCTTCGGGGAAAACCAGAACCGGCGATTGGAAAAGCTGCCGTGAAGCAAAATAACCGGAACGCCACGCGCGTCTGAGCCATCCGCCATGCCCAGGCGCGTCACAGCCAGTTCGACGGTGCCATCAGGGCTGTTGCCGGGTTTCAGACGATAGACGTCTTCGCTCAGATCGCCGCGCCGCTCGGCGCTGATCAGGGCGACAGGAAATAGGTTGCTGCTGCTTTGCATAATGCTCTTGCACAAAAAAGGGCGGCTTCCAGAGGAGCCCGCCCACGAGTCCTATCTCGGCAATGACTGTTCAATTTTGACGGCGTCTTTTGCTGGCATGCTGCGTTGCCGTTCCTCCCCATAGCAAGCTATGACTCGTCACGGCGCCTTGCCTGCCAGCAAAATCCACACATCAAAATTGAACGCATTGCCGAGATAGGACACAGAATCTCTAAAAGGGCCGATCACTGATCGGCCCTTTCACTCACACCATCAGGCCGGAGCCTGACCTTCAGCCAGGAAGAACCAGGTTTCCAGTACGGAATCGGGGTTCAACGAAACGCTTTCGATGCCCTGCTCCATCAGCCATTTGGCCAGATCAGGGTGGTCCGAAGGTCCCTGACCGCAAATGCCGATGTACTTGCCAGCCTTGTTACAGGCCTGAATCGCGTTGGCCAGCAGCTTCTTGACCGCCGGATTACGCTCGTCGAACAGGTGCGCGATGATCCCGGAGTCACGATCCAGGCCCAGCGTCAGCTGAGTCAGGTCGTTGGAGCCAATGGAGAAGCCGTCAAAGAACTCGAGGAATTCTTCGGCCAGAATGGCGTTGGACGGCAGTTCGCACATCATGATGATGCGCAGACCGTTTTCGCCACGCTTCAGACCGTTCTCCGCCAACAGGTCGATGACCTGGCTGGCTTCGCCCAAGGTACGGACGAATGGCACCATGATTTCGACGTTGGTCAGGCCCATCTCGTTGCGCACGCGCTTCAGAGCACGGCATTCGAGTTCGAAGCAGTCACGGAACGATTCACTGATGTAACGCGAAGCGCCACGGAAACCCAGCATCGGGTTTTCTTCTTCCGGCTCGTAGAGCTTGCCACCGATCAGGTTCGCGTATTCGTTGGACTTGAAGTCCGACAGACGCACGATGACCTTTTTCGGGGTGAACGCAGCGGCCAGGGTGCTGATGCCTTCAACCAGTTTCTCGACATAGAAACCGACCGGATCGTCGTAGCCGGCAATGCGCTTGTCGACGCTGTCCTTGATGTCCTGCGGCAGCCCGGCGTAGTTCAGCAGCGCCTTGGGGTGCACGCCGATCATGCGGTTGATGATGAATTCCAGACGGGCCAGGCCCACACCGGCGTTCGGCAGTTGCGCGAAGTCGAAGGCGCGGTCCGGGTTGCCGACGTTCATCATGATCTTGAACGGCAGATCAGGCATGGCGTCCACGGAGTTTTTCTTGATGTCGAAGCCCAATTCGCCTTCGAAGATGTAACCGGTATCGCCTTCAGCACAGGAAACGGTCACGCCCTGACCGTCTTTCAACAGCTGGGTGGCGTTGCCGCAACCGACCACGGCCGGGATCCCCAGCTCGCGAGCAATGATCGCCGCGTGGCAGGTACGACCGCCACGGTTTGTGACGATGGCGCTGGCGCGCTTCATGACCGGTTCCCAGTCCGGGTCGGTCATGTCGGAGACCAGCACGTCGCCTGGCTGGACTTTGTCCATCTCGGACACGTCCTTGATGATCCGTACCTTGCCGGCGCCGATACGCTGGCCGATGGCGCGACCTTCAACCAGCACGGTGCCGGTTTCTTTCAACAGGTAACGTTCCATAACGTTGGCCTGGGTGCGGCTCTTCACGGTTTCAGGACGGGCCTGAACGATGTAGAGCTTGCCGTCGTCGCCGTCTTTGGCCCATTCGATGTCCATCGGGCACTTGTAGTGCTTCTCGATGATCATCGCTTGCTTGGCCAGCTCGCTGACTTCGGCGTCGCTCAGGCAGAAACGTGCGCGATCAGCCTTGTCGACGTCGATGGTCTTGACCGATTTACCGGCCGTGGCCACTTCGCCGTAAATCATCTTGATGGCCTTGCTGCCCAGGTTGCGACGCAGGATGGCCGGACGACCGGCTGCCAGCGTGCCTTTGTGGACGTAGAACTCATCCGGGTTCACCGCGCCTTGTACGACGGTTTCACCCAGGCCGTAGGCGCCGGTGATGAACACCACGTCACGGAAGCCCGATTCGGTATCGAGGGTGAACATCACGCCGGCGGTGCCGGTTTCGGAGCGGACCATGCGCTGCACGCCGGCCGACAGGGCAACCAGTTTGTGGTCGAAGCCCTGGTGGACGCGGTAGGAAATGGCGCGATCGTTAAACAGCGAAGCGAACACCTCTTTGGCGGCGCGAATAACGTTTTCGACACCACGGATGTTCAGGAAGGTTTCCTGCTGACCGGCGAAGGAAGCGTCCGGCAGGTCTTCGGCGGTAGCGGAAGAGCGCACGGCCACGGCCATGTCAGGGTTGCCGGCCGACAGCGTGGCGAACGCGGTGCGGATCTCGGCGTTGAGCTTCTCGGGGAATTCGGCTTCCATGATCCATTGACGGATCTGGGCGCCGGTCTTGGCCAGGGCATTGACATCGTCGACGTCCAGGGCGTCGAGGGCGGCGTGGATCTGATCGTTCAGGCCGCTCAGCTCGAGAAAATCACGATAAGCCTGAGCTGTCGTGGCGAAGCCACCGGGCACCGATACACCGGCACCTGCAAGGTTACTGATCATCTCGCCCAGGGATGCGTTCTTGCCCCCTACGTGCTCTACATCATGGACGCCGAGCTTATCGAGGGAAACTACGTACTCTACCAAGGTGATCTCTCCACTAACTGTGTTGGAAAAGCTCAGAAGCCGGCTGCTCTATGGAGCGTTTGCCAGCTGTATGGCCTGGACCTGGAAAATAAGTGAGAATGCGGGCCACTGGCGGCCAGCAAATCGCGCCTATCATATCCAAGATTCGTCACTAGCTTAAGGCCCAAGGTGCAAATGAAACGATCTGCTTTCTTTATCTCCGATGGCACCGGCATTACAGCCGAAACCCTGGGTCAAAGCCTCCTGGCGCAGTTCGAAAACATTACCTTCAGCAAATTCACGAAGCCGTACATCGACAACGCGGATAAAGCGCGGGTCATGGTACAACAAATCAACAAAGCCGCTGAAAACGATGGCTTTCGGCCGATCATCTTCGACACCATCGTCAATCAGGACATCCGTGAGATCCTCGCAACGTCCAATGGTTTCATGATCGACATTTTCTCGACCTTTCTGGCGCCTCTTGAACAGGAATTGACCGAGCATTCTTCCTACACCGTCGGCAAGTCCCACTCGATTGGCAGCAACTCCAATTACATGGAACGCATCGAGGCGGTCAACTTCGCCCTCGACAACGACGACGGTGCGCGCACGCATTATTACGACAAGGCGGACCTGATCCTAGTGGGCGTGTCGCGTTGTGGTAAGACGCCGACGTGCCTGTACATGGCCATGCAATTTGGCATCCGCGCGGCCAACTACCCGCTGACCGAAGACGACATGGAACGCTTGCAACTGCCTGCCACCCTGCGCGCCCACCAGCACAAGCTGTTCGGCCTGACCATCGATCCGGACCGCCTCACCGCGATCCGCAACGAGCGCAAACCCAACAGCCGCTATTCGAGCTACGCCCAGTGCGAATTCGAAGTGCGTGAGGTGGAGAATCTGTTCCGTCGCGAGAACATTCCGCACATCAATTCCACGCATTTTTCGGTGGAAGAGATTTCGGCGAAGATCCTGGTGGAGAAAGGCGTGGAGCGGCGCTTCAAGTAGTTCTGCGGCGCCCGTTACACCGCTTTCGCGAGCGGGCTCGCTCCCACAATTGATCTCCATTGGACACAACGTTTGTGTACGACAGAGATCCACTGTGGGAGCGAGCCTGCGCGCGAAGAACGATTACACGGTCTCTGCCAATGCTGCCGCCAATGCGTCAAACCCGCCCAGCAACAACCGATCATCCCCCGCCGAATTACAAACACTCGCCCTGATGAACTGCGGCACTGCCCCATGCCCGACCGCAAACGCTTCAGCAGTCGCCACCAGATAATTATTCGCCTTGAGCTCCTCAGCAATCTGCGAGGCCCGCCACGGCTCGGGCACTTCGATCCAGAAGTGCGGGCTATGGGGATGGGTTTTGTACGCCAAGCCTTCCAGCACACCGCTTACCAACGCCTTGCGCCGACCGATCTCGGTAATCTGCTGGCCCAGCAACTGCTCGGCTATGTCATTTTCTATCCACAGGCTCGCCACCTCCAGCGACAGCGGGCTGGCCATCCAGCACGTCCCGCGCACAGCGGCGCTCAAGCGTCCGATCAACGGTTGCGGCGCATGCAGGTAACCGACCCGCAAACCTGCCGATACCGCCTTGCTCAAACTGCCAATCAGCACCGAACGCTCCGGGGCGAAATGGCTCAAGGGTAACGGTCGATGTTGAGCCAATACCGCGTGGGCTTCGTCTTCAAAGATCAACAGATTGTGCTGCCGACAGACCTCTGCAATCGCCTCGCGCCGTGCGACGGACATCACGGCAGCCGTAGGATTCTGGATCGTCGGCGTGCAATACAGCGCTGAGACTCGATGGTTACGGCAAACCTCCTCCAGCGCATCGGGCATCAGTCCTTCGTCATCCATCCCGACGCCGATGAGTTTTATCCCGAGCTGGCGTGCGACGCTGATCAATCCCGGGTAGGTCAGGTGCTCTGTCACCAACGTATCGCCCGCCTTGAGCAACCCCATCAAGGCACACAACAAACCGTGCTGGCCGCCGTTCACGCAAACGATCTGCTCGGCGTTCGGGACAAACTCTTTATGCCTGAGCCAGTGCGCGCCCGCCGCACGATAGCGTGGCAAACCGACATCGACGGTGTAGCCGCTGATGTGTTGCAACGCCTCAGGATCAAGGGACAACGCTTGCAGGCTCTGACTCAAAAAAAGCGCTTCCTGCCCCGGAATCGGTTGATTACGGCTCATGTCAAAAAACGCCCGAGGCTCATCACTGACATTGCGAAAGCCACCGTCCCGCGGTCGTTCCATCCCACGCTGACGCACATAGGTGCCGTCTCCTACGCGAGCGACCACCAATCCCACGCGTTCGAGTTCACCGTAAGCGCGGCTGATGGTACCGATGGTCACGCCGAGGCTATCCGCCAGCAACCGATGAGGCGGCAATTTGCAGCCAGGCTCGATCAGCCCTTCAGCGATGCCTTTTTCGACCGCGTCGGCGAGGCGTTTGTATTTCACACCCAGACCGTTCGCCAGGCCGTCGCGCAGGATTGACACCATGGCAATACTTGTTTTGACAGTCATTCCAGCCCCGAATAGCGTGCTTGAAACAGGTTCAATCAGGGATAGACCTTTTGCAGATGAAGGTCAATTCCGAACATAAAAGGAGCTCGCTCATGTCCATTACCGTCAGTGCACCTTCATGTACTGCAAAACCCTGGCTCGCCGCCTTGGTCACCAGCGTGCTGTTCCTGATCGTGTGCCTGAGCTGGGGCACCACGTGGCTCGGGATCAAGATTGCGGTTGAAAGCGTGCCGCCGCTGACCGCCGCCGGCCTGCGGTTCCTCATCGCCTTCCCGCTCTTTCTCGGCTTCGCCCTGATACGTCGTGAGCCGCTGCTGTTTCCCAAGGAAAGCCGTTGGTTTTTTGTCTTTGTCACGCTGTCGTATTTCAGCCTGCCGTACTACTTGCTCAACTACGGCGAGATACACGTTTCGTCTGGCCTGACGGCGCTGCTGTTCAGCTGCATGCCGGTGTTCATCCTGCTGTTCTCCGCGCTGTTTCTGCGGGAGAAAATCTATCCCTCGCAAGTGCTCGGCATCGCCATCGGTTTCGGCAGCCTGTTCATGATCATCCGCAGCCAAGGGCTGCATCTGGACCATGCCGAGTTGCTCGGGGTGTTGGCGATCCTCTGCGCGGCGGTGATGCATGCGCTGTGTTACGTGGTGACTAAAAAACACGGTACGGCGATCAGCGTCATCACCTACAACACACTGCCCATTGGCATCGCCGGGTTGATGCTGTTTGTCGCGGGATTGCACTTCGAAACGCCTGTGTTTGCTGCGATCAGCCTGCGTTCCTGGAGCGCCCTGCTCTATCTCGGGCTCGTGGCGTCAGTGGGCGGATTCATTGTTTATTTCATACTGCTCAAACGCCTGAGTCCGATCATTCTGTCGTTTGTGTTCATCATTTTTCCGGTGTTCGCGGTGATCATCGGTGCCTGGTACGAGGGGCAAACCTTGTCCCGGGAACTGATGATGTACTCGGCGATTTTGCTGACGGGGTTTGCGATCACCAAATTGCCCATCGAAAAATGGCTGACACGGCCCCTGTAGGAGCTGCCGAAGGCTCGGGCCGCGTTCGGACGATCTTTTGATTTTGCTTTTAAAAACAAGATCAAAAGATCGTCCGAACGCGGCCCGAGCCTTCGGCAGCTCCTACGGGGGATTGGCGTTTATCCGATCAAATGACGAACAAATCCACAAACCGATTCACCGGTGTTGCTTCAAGCTTCGCCTGATCCTTGCACAACGCAAAGATCTCGGCGCATCGCTGGGCGGTGAAGCGCGTCGCCAGGTTCGTCTTGAACTTGTCTTCCAGCAGCGGAATGCCGTCGGTGCGGCGACGGCGGTGGCCGATCGGGTACTCCACCAACACGTTTTCGGTGCTGGAGCCGTCCTTGAAGAACACCTGTATCGCATTGGCGATGGAGCGTTTGTCGGCTTCCAGGTATTCGCGGGTGTAGCGCGGGTCTTCGACGATGACCATTTTTTCGCGCAGCACGTCGATGATCGGATGCGCCGCGTGGAAGTCGTCCTCATACTGCTCGGCCACCAGATTGCCGAACGCCAGCGGCACGGCTGTCATGTACTGGATGCAATGGTCACGGTCCGCAGCGTTGGCCAGCGGGCCGACCTTGGAGATGATGCGGATCGCCGATTCGTGGGTGGTGATGACGATTTTGTCGATTTCGTGCAGGCGATTTCTGACTTGCGGATGTAACGTCACGGCCGCTTCGCACGCCGTTTGCGCGTGGAACTCGGCCGGGAAGCTGATCTTGAACAGCACGTTTTCCATCACGTAGCTGCCGTACGGCCGGGAGAAGCTGAAGGCGCGTTTGTCTGCGGGCTTGAGCGCCAGGTCGTTGTTGGTGTGACTGAACAGCACGTCGTAGAAGCCCCATTGTTTCGCGGTCAGTACGCCGGGGATGCCCATCTCGCCACGCATTGCGATGTCCGCCAGACGCACGCCACGGCTGGACGCGTCGCCGGCCGCCCAGGATTTACGCGATCCGGCATTCGGCGCATGACGGTAGGTGCGCAGCGCCTGACCGTCGGCGAACGCGTGGGACAACGCGGACAACAACTGCTCGCGATTGGCGCCCATCAGCTTGGCGGTGACAGCGGTCGAGGCGACTTTCACCAGAATGACGTGATCCAGGCCTACGCGATTGAAGGAGTTTTCCAGCGCGATCACGCCCTGGATTTCGTGAGCCATGATCATGGCTTCGAGTACCACGCGAACGGTCAGCGGCGCATCGCCATTGGCGAGGCGTTTTTGCGACAAGTGATCGGCCACCGCGAGAATGCCCCCGAGGTTATCGGACGGATGGCCCCATTCGGCGGCGAGCCAGGTGTCGTTGTAATCGAGCCAGCGCACGATGCAGCCGATGTCCCACGCCGCCTTGACCGGGTCGAGGCGATAACTGGTGCCGGGGACACGCGCGCCGAACGGGACGACAGTGCCTTCCACCATGGGGCCGAGGTGTTTGGTGCATTCGGGAAAGCGCAGGGCCAACAGGCCACAGCCCAATGTGTCCATCAGGCAGTTGCGGGCGGTGTCGAGGGCTTCGGCGGATTGGATTTTGAAGTTGAGGACGTAGTCGGCAATGTCCTGCAGGACCGTGTCGTAGTCGGGGCGGTTGTTCTGGTCGACGTTGGTGCTCATGTTCGATTCACTCTTGAAGTGGTTCGTTAATGGGACCTCGGTTCAGGGCAATCTCATTCTTATTATTGAAATGCGATCCCGTAGGAGCTGCCGAAGGCTGCGATCTTTTGATCTCGATTTTTTAAAGGCAAGATCAAAAGATCGCAGCCTTCGGCAGCTCCTACGGGGGTATGCGCTAGTTAGAAACAGTCACCCGGCACGCGGACATAACCTTCCATCAACACCCGTGCGCTGCGGCTCATGATGGCTTTGTTCACGGTCCACTCGCCGTTCACCTGGCTGGCTTCAGCCCCCACACGCAAGGTGCCGGACGGATGCCCAAAGCGCACGGCATTGCGCTCAATACCACCCGCAGCGAGGTTCACCAGCGTGCCGGAAATCGCCGCCGCCGTACCGATAGCCACCGCCGCCGTGCCCATCATCGCGTGGTGCAATTTGCCCATGGACAGCGCCCGCACCAACAGATCGACATCGCCCGCCGCAATCGCTTTGCCACTCGAAGCAACGTAGTCCGCAGGCTTGGCCACGAAAGCAACCTTGGGCGTGTGCTGACGCTTGGCCGCTTCGTCCAGATCCTTGATCAGGCCCATGCGCAATGCGCCGTAAGCCCGAATGGTTTCAAACATCAGCAACGCTTTCGGATCACTGTTGATCGCGCCTTGCAGCTCGGTGCCGGTGTAACCGATGTCTTCGGCATTAACGAAAATCGTCGGAATACCGGCATTGATCATGGTCGCCTTGAACGTTCCGACGCCAGGCACTTCGAGGTCATCGACCAGGTTGCCGGTAGGAAACATCGAACCACCGCCGCCCTCTTCTTCCGCCGCCGGGTCCATGAACTCGACCTGCACTTCAGCCGCCGGAAAGGTCACGCCGTCGAGTTCGAAATCACCGGTCTCCTGCACTTCACCGTTGGTGATCGGCACGTGGGCGATGATGGTCTTGCCGATGTTGGCCTGCCACACGCGAACCACGGCAACGCCGTTATGCGGGATGCGGCTGGCGTCCACTAAACCATTGCTGATGGCGAACGAACCGACCGCTGCCGACAGGTTGCCGCAGTTACCGCTCCAGTCGACGAAAGGTTTGTCGATAGACACCTGACCGAACAGGTAATCGACGTCGTGATCGGCCTTGATGCTTTTGGACAGGATCACGGTTTTGCTGGTGCTGGAGGTCGCGCCACCCATGCCGTCGATTTGCTTGTCATACGGGTCGGGGCTGCCGATCACCCGCAGCAACAAAGCGTCGCGCGCCGGGCCTGCAACCTGTGCTGCTTCAGGCAGGTCTTTCAGGCTGAAGAACACGCCTTTACTGGTGCCGCCGCGCATGTAGGTGGCGGGGATTCTAATTTGAGGTGCGTGAGCCATGATGTTCCTTTTAGGATCGAGCGGGACCGCATGGCCCCGCCCGAACTCATCGTGTTAAACGGCAACCGCCGATTCTTCGAGGAAGTCCTGAGCGAAGCGTTGCAGCACGCCGCCCGCCTCATAAATCGACACTTCTTCGGCGGTGTCGAGACGGCAGGTCACCGGCACTTCGACGCGTTCGCCGTTCTTGCGATTGATCACCAGCGTCAGATCGGCACGCGGGGTGCGCTCGCCGATCACGTCGTAGGTTTCGCTGCCGTCGATGCCCAGCGTCTTGCGGTCGGTGCCCGGTTTGAATTCCAGCGGCAACACGCCCATGCCCACCAGGTTGGTGCGGTGAATGCGCTCGAAGCCTTCGGCTGCAATCGCTTCCACACCCGCCAGACGCACGCCTTTGGCCGCCCAGTCGCGAGACGAACCCTGACCGTAGTCGGCGCCGGCAATGATGATCAGCGGCTGCTTGCGTTCCATGTAGGTTTCGATGGCTTCCCACATGCGCATCACTTTGCCTTCCGGCTCGACACGCGCCAGTGAACCCTGTTTGACCTTGCCGTTTTCCTGAACCATTTCATTGAACAGTTTCGGGTTGGCAAAGGTGGCGCGTTGCGCGGTCAAGTGGTCACCGCGGTGCGTTGCGTAAGAGTTGAAGTCCTCTTCCGGCAAGCCCATTTTCGCCAGGTATTCACCGGCGGCGCTGTCGAGCATGATCGCGTTCGACGGCGACAGGTGATCAGTGGTGATGTTGTCCGGCAGCACCGCCAGCGGGCGCATACCCTTGAGCGGACGAGCCCCGGCCAGCGCGCCTTCCCAGTACGGCGGACGGCGGATGTAGGTGCTCATCTCGCGCCAGTCGTACAGCGGCGTCACTTTCGGGCCGGTGTCTTCGTGGATGGCAAACATCGGAATGTAGACCTGACGGAACTGCTCCGGCTTGACCGAAGCCTTGACCACCGCGTCGATTTCTTCGTCGCTCGGCCAGATGTCTTTCAGGCGGATTTCCTTGCCCTCGGCGTCCAGGCCCAGCACATCTTTTTCGATGTCGAAACGGATGGTGCCGGCGATGGCGTAAGCCACCACCAACGGCGGCGAAGCGAGGAAGGCGTTCTTGGCGTATGGGTGAATCCGGCCGTCGAAGTTGCGGTTGCCTGACAGCACAGCGGTGGCGTACAGGTCGCGGTCAATGATCTCTTGCTGAATCACCGGATCCAGCGCGCCGGACATGCCGTTGCAGGTGGTGCAAGCAAACGCCACGACGCCGAAGCCGAGTTGCTCCAGTTCGGTGGTTAGGCCGGCTTCGTCCAGATACAAAGCCACGGTTTTCGAACCCGGTGCCAGGGACGATTTGACCCACGGCTTGCGGGTCAATCCGAGCTTGTTGGCATTGCGCGCCAGCAGGCCGGCGGCGATGACGTTGCGCGGGTTGCTGGTGTTGGTGCAACTGGTGATGGCGGCGATGATCACCGCGCCATCCGGCATCTGGCCAGGAACGTCGTCCCACTGACCGGAGATGCCTTGGGCGGCGAGGTCCGAGGTCGCAACGCGGGCGTGCGGGTTGCTCGGGCCGGCCATGTTGCGCACCACCGAGGACAGGTTGAAGGTCAACCCGCGCTCGTATTGTGCATTCTTCAAGCTGTCAGCCCAGAGGCCGGTTTGTTTGGCATAGTTCTCGACCAACTGCACCTGTTCGTCTTCACGGCCGGTGAGTTTCAGGTAGTCGATGGTCTGCTGGTCGATGTAGAACATCGCTGCGGTGGCGCCGTATTCCGGGGCCATGTTGGAGATGGTCGCACGGTCGCCAAGCGTCAACGCGGAGGCGCCTTCGCCAAAGAACTCCAGCCACGCACCGACGACTTTTTGCTGACGCAGGAACTCGGTCAGCGCCAGCACCATGTCGGTGGCGGTGATGCCCGGTTGCAGCTTGCCAGTCAGTTCGACGCCGACGCTTTCCGGCAGACGCATCCACGACGCGCGGCCGAGCATCACGCTTTCAGCTTCCAGGCCGCCGACACCGATGGCGATCACGCCCAGTGCATCGACGTGCGGAGTGTGGCTGTCAGTGCCGACGCAAGTGTCGGGGAACGCCACGCCGTCGCGCACCTGGATCACCGGAGACATTTTCTCCAGGTTGATCTGGTGCATGATCCCATTGCCCGGCGGGATCACATCAACGTTCTTGAAGGCCTTTTTGGTCCAGTTGATGAAGTGGAAACGGTCTTCGTTGCGACGGTCTTCGATGGCGCGGTTCTTCTCGAACGCCTCCGGATCGAAACCACCGCGCTCGACGGCCAGGGAGTGATCGACGATCAATTGTGTCGGCACCACCGGGTTCACTTGCGCCGGGTCGCCACCTTGCAGGGCGATGGCGTCACGCAGGCCGGCGAGGTCGACCAGCGCGGTCTGGCCGAGAATGTCGTGGCACACCACGCGAGCCGGGAACCATGGGAAGTCGAGGTCGCGTTTGCGCTCGATGAATTGCTTCAGGGATTCGGTGAGCGTGGCCGGGTCACAGCGACGCACCAGGTTTTCCGCCAGCACGCGGGAGGTGTACGGCAGAGTGTCGTAGGCGCCAGGCTGGATGGCCTCGACAGCCGCGCGGACGTCGAAGTAATCCAGATGGCTGCCGGGCAGCGGTTTGCGGAATTCAGTGTTCATCGTCAGGACTCGGTCACGGTAATTACAAAGGGGGGCACCCGGCGCGGATTTGAAGTAAACACATTCCACTGTGGGAGCGAGCCTGCTCGCGATAGCGGTGTATCAGTCGACATTGATGTTGAATGTCAGTCCGTCATCGCGAGCAGGCTCGCTCCCACAGGGTTTCAGGTTCCTTCAGTAACCAGCGTCAGCGCCCTCCCGGTCAGCGTTGTTCGATTGGCACGTACTTGCGCTGTTCGACGCCGACGTACTCGGCACTCGGGCGGATGATGCGGTTGTTGGCCCGTTGTTCGAACACATGCGCCGCCCAGCCGGTCAGGCGTGAGCAGACGAAAATCGGTGTAAACAACTTGGTCGGGATGCCCATGAAGTGGTACGTCGACGCATGGTAGAAGTCGGCGTTCGGGAACAGTTTCTTCTGTTCCCACATGGTTGCGTCGATGGCTTCGGAAACCGGGAACAGCACAGTGTCGCCCACTTCTTCAGAGAGTTTTTTCGACCAGCCCTTGATCACTTCGTTACGCGGATCGTTGTCTTTATAGATCGCGTGGCCGAAGCCCATGATCTTGTCCTTGCGCGCCAGCATGCCGAGGGTGCCTTCGACGGCCTCTTCCGGCGACGAGAAGCGCTCGATCATTTCCATCGCCGCTTCGTTGGCGCCGCCGTGCAGCGGACCACGCAGCGAGCCAATGGCGGCCGTGACGCAGGAATACATGTCCGACAGGGTCGAGGCGCAAACCCGTGCGGTGAAGGTCGAGGCGTTGAACTCGTGCTCCGCGTAGAGGATCAGCGAAACGTTCATCACTTTGACGTGCAACTCGCTCGGCTTCTTGTCGTGCAGCAGGTGCAGGAAGTGGCCGCCGATGGATTGTTCATCGCTCACGCAGCTGATGCGTTTGCCGTCATGGCTGAAGCGATACCAGTAGCACATGATCGCCGGGAACGCGGCGAGCAAACGATCAGTCACGTCGTGTTGTTCGCAGAAGTCTTTCTCCGGCTCGATGTTGCCCAGGAACGAGCAACCGGTGCGCATCACGTCCATCGGGTGGGCGTCGACAGGGATGCGTTCCAGCACTTCTTTCAGCGCTTGCGGCAGGTCGCGCAGCTTGCCCAGTTTGCTGATGTAAGCGGCGAGTTGTGTTTTGGTCGGCAGTTCACCGTAAAGCAGCAGGTAGGCCACTTCTTCGAATTGTGCGTCAGCCGCCAGTTCGCGAACGTCGTAGCCACGATAGGTCAGACCTGCGCCCGACTGGCCCACGGTGGACAGTGCGGTTTGCCCGGCAACCTGGCCACGGAGCCCGGCGCCACTGAGTACTTTTGCTTCGGCCATTGCTGTCTCCAATCTTGAATTTGTTAGGGAATCGGCAAGTTGTGATTCATCAGGTTCTTTGGGTGTTGCCGAAAAGATCGCAGCCTCGCTTCGCTCGACAGCTCCTACATGGACCTCGTTCGGCAACAACCCTGTAGGAGCTGTCGAGTGAAACGAGGCTGCGATCTTTTGATCTTCATTTCTTGGCAGCAAACAACGCATCGAGCTTCTGCTCGAAGGTGTGGTAATCGATGCGATCGTAAAGCTCCATGCGGGTCTGCATGGTGTCGATGACGTTCTGTTGCGTGCCGTCGCGGCGGATCGCGGTGTAGACGTTTTCTGCGGCTTTGTTCATCGCGCGGAAAGCCGACAGCGGGTACAGCACCAGCGACACATCAGCCGCGGCGAGTTGCTCGGTGGTGTACAGCGGCGTCGCGCCGAATTCGGTGATGTTGGCCAGGATCGGCGCTTTCACGCGGCTGGCGAACAGCTTGTACATGTCCAGTTCGGTGATGGCTTCCGGGAAAATCATGTCGGCGCCGGCCTCGATGCACGCGGCGGCGCGATCCAAAGCGGATTCCAGACCTTCCACTGCGAGGGCGTCGGTACGGGCCATGATCACGAAGCTGTCATCGGTGCGCGCATCGACGGCTGCCTTGATGCGGTCGACCATTTCCTGCAGGGACACGATCTCTTTATTAGGACGGTGACCGCAGCGCTTGGCGCCGACCTGGTCTTCGATGTGAATCGCCGCCGCACCGAATTTGATCATCGACTTGACGGTACGCGCGACATTGAACGCCGAGGAGCCGAAACCGGTGTCCACGTCCACCAACAGCGGCAGGTCGCAAACGTCAGTGATGCGACGCACGTCGGTCAGCACGTCATCCAGACCGGTGATGCCCAGGTCCGGCACGCCGAGGGAGCCGGCAGCCACCCCGCCACCCGACAGATAAATAGCCTTGAAACCGGCGCGCTTGGCCAGCAGCGCGTGGTTGGCGTTGATCGCGCCGACCACTTGCAGCGGATGTTCGCTGGCGACCGCATCGCGGAAACGCTGGCCTGGAGTGCTCTTGTTGGAACTCATGACTCACCTCGTTCAGTGGCTGTCTGGTTAGCGCCGTCCTGGTAGTGACGGGCGATATTGCGTTTGGAGGCGCCGATGTGACGGCGCATCAACAACTCGGCCAGTTCACCGTCACGGTCGGCGATGGCGTCGAGAATTCGGTGGTGCTCGGCAAAGGCCTGACGCGGGCGATTGGGCGTGGTGGAAAACTGGATGCGGTACATGCGCACCAGTTGATAGAGCTCGCCGCAGAGCATCTGCGTCAGGGTGCGGTTGCCGCTGCCCTGGATGATTCGGTAATGGAAGTCAAAATCGCCTTCCTGCTGGTAGTAGCCGACACCGGCCTGAAACGCCGCATCGCGTTCATGGGTTTCGAGGACCCGGCGCAGTTCGTCGATTTCTTCGAGGGTCATGCGCTCGGCCGCCAGACGGCAGGCCATGCCTTCGAGGGATTCGCGGATTTCGTAGAGCTCCAGCAGCTCGGCATGGCTCAACGAAACCACCCGCGCCCCGACGTGCGGCACGCGAACCAGCAGGCGCTGGCCTTCCAGACGGTGGATCGCCTCACGCAGCGGCCCGCGGCTGATGCCATAGGTGCGCGCCAGTTCCGGCTCGGAGATCTTGCTGCCCGGGGCGATTTCGCCCTTGACGATGGCCGCCTGGATGCGCCGGAAGACGTTCTCGGAAAGTGTCTCTGAATCGTCTTGGGCAATGACCGGGGGATCGAGTTGATCCAGCATATTGTCGACACCTTGAAAGCTGATGCCGCAAAAACTAGCGAATACAGACCTTTTAGTCAAAGGATAAATAGGTATTGTCGACAATCGTCTAATAACCGACTGCACCTTAACGAGGCAGTCCCTCTGTTTATAGCCGCCCCCCGGCGCTGGCGCCATAAAACGACCGTGCTAGAATGCCGGCCGCATTTGTTTGTGACATCTGCACTGCTTGTCATAAACAGTTGATAGGCATACGAGGGAGCTTGCGCAGCAATGCCAGGGCCTTGAATAGAAGTACGGACCGCTGCGCACCAGGATTTATGAGACTCAAGCCCTTCCCCACCTTCCTTTATCTTCTTTGCCTGCCCGGTTTCGCCGCGGCGGGGGAAAAGACCGTTTACGGCCTCAACGAGTACGCCTCCCTGGACGGCATTGACCTGGAAGTCGCCGCCAAACTCGACACCGGGGCGAAAACCGCGTCCCTGAGTGCCCGAGACATCAAACGCTTCAAACGCAATGGCGAGTCCTGGGTACGCTTCTATCTGGCAATTGACGCTGCGCACTCGCACCCAATCGAACGGCCACTGGCCCGCGTCAGCAAGATCAAGCGCAGGGCCGGCGACTACGACCCGGAAGAAGGCAAGAAGTACACCGCCCGTCCGGTGATCGAGCTGAATATCTGCATGGGTTCGGCTTTACGCAGTATCGAAGTGAACTTGACCGACCGCAGCGCCTTCCAATACCCGCTCCTGATCGGCTCCGAAGCGCTGAAACGCTTCGATGCGCTGGTCGACCCCAGTCTTAAATACGCTGCTGGCAAACCCGCCTGCGCCACCGACGCTCATACCGCAGAGTAATTCCAATGCGCTCTCTTACCCTTCACCTGAAATTCCTGATCGCCATCCTGGTGGTGCTGGGTATTTCAGTTACGGCCTATCAGATCTTCGTGCTCGGCATCCCCGTGACCGAAGACGCCACCGACGACTTATGGAACATCGACGCCAAGGTCGAGTTCGTCGCCAGTGCCAAAGACCCTGTCAAGATCCAGATGTTCGTGCCGCCGCTGAGCCGCGATTACGTCAGTCTCAACGAGAGCTTCATTTCCAATAACTACGGTGTGGCCGTGAACCGTGCCGACGGCAACCGCAAAGTCACTTGGTCGGCACGTCGGGCCAAGGGCAATCAGACCCTTTATTACCGCCTGGTGCTGACCAAGCGCTACACCGGTGAAAAATCCAAGATCAAAGGGCCTACCTTCCGCGACAGCATCGCCGTCGAAGGTGCGGAAAAAATCGCCGCCGAAGCCCTGCTCGCACCGATCCGCCAGCACTCGGCCGACGTCGAAACCTTCATCGGCGAAGCGATCAAGCGTGTCAACAATCTCAACGACGACAACGTGAAACTGCTGCTGGGCGGCGATCCGTCCGCCGGGCACAAGGCGAAAATCGTCGAGCTGGTGCTGTCCATCGCGCACGTGCCGGTGGAAAAGGTCCACACCATTCGTCTGGTGGCCGACCAGCCGCAAACTCCGGAACTCTGGTTGCGCAGTTTCAACGGCACCGACTGGCTGTACTTCAACCCGGAAACCGGTGAACAGGGCCTGCCGACCGACCGCCTGCTGTGGTGGACCGGCGACGAAAACCTGATCACCGTCGATGGCGGCAAGAAGGCCAACGTGACCTTCAGCCTGAACAACAGCGAAATGAACGCCATTCGCCTGGCCAAGCTGACCGACGAAAACACCGACGCCAACTTCCTCGAATACTCGCTGTACGGCCTGCCGCTGCAAACCCAGCAAACCTTCATGATCATGGTGATGATCCCGATCGGCGTGCTGGTGATTTTGATCCTGCGCAACCTGATCGGCATTCAGACCCTCGGCACCTTTACTCCGGTGCTGATCGCCCTGGCGTTCCGGGAAACCCAGCTCGGCTTCGGTATCGTGCTGTTTACGATCATCACGGCGTTGGGCCTGTCGCTGCGCTCCTACCTTGAACACTTGAAGCTGCAAATGCTGCCGAGGCTGTCGGTGGTGCTGACCTTCGTGGTGGTGCTGATCGCGGCGATCAGCCTGTTCAGCCATAAACTCGGCCTGGAACGCGGGTTGTCGGTGGCGCTGTTCCCGATGGTGATTCTGACCATGACCATCGAACGCCTGTCGATTACCTGGGAAGAACGCGGTTCCGGCCACGCCATGAAAGTGGCGATCGGTACGCTGTTCGCCGCGTCGCTGGCGCACCTGATCATGAGCGTTCCGGAGCTGGTTTACTTCGTGTTCACCTTCCCGGCGACCCTGTTGATCCTGGTGGGCTTCATGCTGGCGATGGGTCGCTATCGCGGCTACCGCCTGACCGAACTGGTGCGCTTCAAGGCGTTCCTGAAAAAGGCTGACGCCTGATGTTCGGCTTCTGGAAGACCTGGAAGGCCCTGGAAGCCCGGGGCATCATGGGGATCAATCGGCGTAACGCGGACTACGTGCTCAAGTACAACAAGCGCAGTCTGTACCCGATCGTCGATGACAAGATCATCACCAAGGAACGCGCCATCGCCGCCGGCATTCATGTGCCGGAACTGTACGGCGTGATCTCCACCGAAAAAGAAATCGACAACCTCGGCGAGATCATCGGCGGGCGCAACGACTTCGTGATCAAACCGGCCCAGGGCGCCGGCGGTGACGGCATCATTGTGGTTGCCGACCGGTTCGAGGGGCGCTATCGCACAGTGTCCGGCAGGATCATCGACCATGAGGAGCTCGAGCACCATATCTCCAGCATCCTCACCGGTCTGTATTCCCTGGGCGGGCACCGCGACCGCGCGCTGATCGAATACCGAGTGATCCCGGACCAGATCTTCAAAAGCATCAGCTACGAAGGCGTGCCGGACATCCGCATCATTGTGCTGATGGGCTACCCGGTGATGGCCATGCTGCGCTTGCCGACGCGCCAGTCCGGCGGCAAGGCCAACCTGCACCAAGGCGCCATCGGCGTCGGTGTCGACCTCGCGACCGGGCAGACGTTGCGCGGGACCTGGCTGAACAACATCATCAACAAACACCCAGACACCACCAACGCGGTGGATGGCGTGCAACTGCCCTACTGGGACGGCTTCATGAAACTCGCCGCAGGCTGCTATGAGTTGTGCGGGCTGGGTTACATCGGTGTCGACATGGTGCTGGACCAGGAGAAAGGACCGCTGATTCTTGAGCTCAATGCCCGGCCTGGGCTGAACATTCAGATTGCCAATGATTGCGGGCTGACGTTGCGCACCCACGCGGTTGAAGCACGCCTGGAAGAGTTGAAGGCTCGTGGGGTTGTTGAGACGGTGCGGGAACGGGTTGAGTTTGTTCAGGAAATGTTTGGGCATATTCCCGCGGTTGAGGGCTGATCTTGAACCGCGGCGACCCTTCGCGAGCAGGCTCGCTCCCACAGGGTTCAGCGCAATCCTTGTGGGAGCGAGCCTGCTCGCGAAGGCGGCCTGACAGCCACTAAGGCTCCCAACCTGCCGCCAATCTGCCATTCCCCGACATCCCCTCTAGGAGCAATTCCCCGAGGAGACTACAATCGCCACCCCCGCCTCGATGGCTGATCTGCCCCGCCCATGTTGACCTGTTCCGTACACCCGCTCCCCTATTGCGCCAACCCCGCCGAGTACTTCGCGGCGATTCGTCATGCCCCCGGTGCCGTGCTGCTCGACAGTGGCCGGCCGAGTGCCGAGCGTGGATGTTATGACCTGCTCAGTGCCTGGCCGCTGGAGCAAATAGCAGTATTGCCTGACGAAAGTGGCAGCGATTTCCTGCAACGCCTTCGCGACAATCTGACACGACTCGGTGAAGCGGCTGTTCCTTACGATTTGCCCTTCGCCGGCGGCCTCATCGGTTACCTGAGCTACGACTTCGGTCGCCATCTGGAACACCTGCCCAGTCAGGCGCAGGACGATCTGCAATTGCCCGATGCACGTTTTGGGCTGTATGACTGGGCACTGATCACCGATCACCAACTGAGTACAAGTCAGTTGGTCTTCCACCCGTCACTGATCGACAGCGAACGTCAGCGTCTGATCACGCTATTCAGTGAGCCTACAGCTGAAGCAGTCGAGTCTTTCAAGTTGAAAGCCCCGATGAAGGCCGACCTGAGCGCTGACGAATATCGCCACGCGCTAGAACGCATTCAGCACTACATCCAGGCTGGCGACTGTTACCAGGTCAATTTCGCCCAGCGTTTCCGCGCTCAGTGCCAGGGCGATCCATGGGCCGCGTATTGCGCGCTGCGGGCGGCGTGCCCGACGCCGTTTTCCGGTTTTCAGAGTTTGCCCGACGGCGGTGCGGTACTGAGTCTGTCGCCAGAACGCTTCGTCAAAGTCAGCGAACGCCATGTGGAAACCCGCCCGATCAAAGGCACTCGCCCTCGCGGACTGACCGCTACCGAAGATGCGGCAAACGCCGCCGAACTGCTGGCCAGCCCCAAGGACCGCGCGGAAAACCTGATGATCGTCGACCTGCTGCGCAATGACCTCGGCCGTACTTGCCGTATCGGCTCGGTACGAGTGCCGGAGTTGTTCAGCCTGGAAAGCTACCCGAACGTGCATCACCTGGTGAGCAGCGTGACCGGAGAACTGGCGGATGACCGGGACGCTTTGGACCTGATCGCCGGCAGCTTCCCTGGCGGCTCGATTACCGGTGCACCGAAAATTCGCGCGATGCAGATCATCGACGAGCTGGAGCCGACGCGTCGCGGGTTGTACTGCGGGTCTTTGCTCTATCTGGACGTGCGCGGCGAGATGGACAGCTCCATCGCCATTCGCAGCTTGCTGGTCAAGGATGGGCAGGTGTGTTGCTGGGGTGGTGGCGGGATTGTCGCGGACTCGGAGTGGCAGGCTGAGTATCAGGAATCGATTACCAAGGTGAAGGTATTGCTCGATACCTTGCAAAACCTGTAACAACCAACACCGCCCCCTGTAGGAGCTGTCGAGTGAAACGAGGCTGCGATCTTTAAGAGCAAGATCAAAGGATCGCAGCCTCGTTTCACTCGACAGCTCCTACAGGGTTGGGTTTACAAGGTCAGGGCGCGGTTGGAGGCCTTGATGAATTCCTGCTTCAGCTCATCAAAGCTGTGCACCGCCGGGAACTGCGGAAACTCGCGAATCACATTGTCCGGCGCATGGAACAGGATCCCCGCATCTGCCTCACCCAACATCGTGGTGTCGTTGTAGGAATCCCCCGCCGCGATCACCCGGTAGTAAAGGCTCTTGAAGGCCAAAACCGACTGGCGCTTGGGATCTTTCTGACGCAATTGATAGCTCGTCACCCGACCGGAATCGTCAGTAATCAGACGATGGCAGAGCAAGGTCGGGAAGCCCAGTTGACGCATCAACGGCTGGGAGAACTCGTAGAACGTGTCCGACAGAATCACCACCTGAAAGCGCTCACGCAGCCAGTTGACGAACTCGATGGCGCCATCCAGCGGCTTGAGCGTGGCGATCACTTCCTGAATGTCGGTGAGTTTCAAGCCGTGCTCGTCGAGAATCCGCAGACGCTGCTTCATCAGCACGTCGTAGTCGGGGATGTCCCGGGTGGTAGCTCTCAGGGACTCGATCCCGGTTTTTTCGGCGAAGGCGATCCAGATTTCCGGGACCAGTACACCTTCAAGATCCAGACAGGCAATTTCCACAAGACACTCCCATTTGTATTGATTATTGAGTCGAGCGAGCAAAAGGACTGCCGAACTCTAGCGACTCAGGCAAGCCTGCGCAACGCAGAGGGCGCGCCAGCAGCCGTAGGTTTTTGTTACCATCAGAGCCATATAGAGCGCCCAGCGCCACCGACCTGTAGGAAGCCGCCCTGATGAGCCCAACGTTCGACGTCGTGGAACTCGCCACGACCTATGCCAACAAATCCGCCCAGGACATCCTGAAACTCGCGTTCGCCGAGTTTGGCGATGACCTGTGGATATCTTTCAGCGGTGCCGAAGATGTGGTGCTGGTGGACATGGCCTGGAAGCTGAACAAGAACGTCAAAGTGTTCAGCCTCGACACCGGCCGCTTGCACCCCGAGACCTACCGCTTCATCGATCAGGTGCGCGAGCACTACAAGATCGACATCGAACTGGTGTCGCCGGACTACACCAAGCTCGAACCTTTCGTGAAGGAAAAAGGCCTGTTCAGTTTCTACAAGGACGGCCATGGCGAATGCTGCGGCATCCGCAAGATCGAGCCGCTACGTCGCAAGCTCTCCGGTGTGACAGCCTGGGCCACCGGTCAGCGTCGGGATCAGAGCCCCGGAACACGCAGCGCCGTCGCCGTGCTGGAAATCGACACCGCGTTCTCCACCCCGGAACGCACCCTGTACAAATTCAACCCGCTGGCGCAAATGACCAGTGAAGAGATCTGGGGTTACATCCGCATGCTGGAGCTGCCGTACAACAGCCTGCACGAACGCGGATTCATCAGCATCGGCTGCGAGCCCTGCACCCGCCCGGTGCTGCCGAACCAGCACGAGCGCGAAGGTCGTTGGTGGTGGGAAGAAGCGACGCAGAAAGAATGCGGTCTGCATGCGGGCAATATCATCAGCAAGTCCAAAGCTTAAAAGATCGCAGGCTTCGCCAGCTCCTACAGGGGTGTGATGTACACCTGTAGGAGCTGCCGCAGGCTGCGATCTTTTGATCTTAAAAATGTGTACACACGAATGTCACCATAGGTGCCATTTATGTGTGCACTTTTCATTTCCGCGCCCCAAAAAGTTACACGCTCCCGCCCTGACTTCCTCAGTCGATGTTTTCTTCAAATCCCGCTGAAAAATAAATACCTGTTCAAACAGTCAATTTATATCGCCTTTATTTCAGACACTTATCGCGAACAGATAACAAAACGAAATTAGCAGCAGAATTCATAGATCGCTGACTGGCATGGATCTGGCTTAAGTGCATACATGTTTTGTATACAATCATGTCAAAACATACACACACTTTAGATCCGCAAGCCTGAAGCGCCCTATCCCGTACAGGCTGCAGATGCCCCGTAACCAATGATGCTGACTGCCCGCGACGAAGATTTGTCGAGCCCACGCTCATGCACAGTCATCGCGACGCCAAGCTCGGAGCCTGCCGGAATGCGTACTAGCCTCTCCAATAACAACATCGCGCTGGATCTGCCCTCCTTCCCACCCACTTCAACCCCTCACGACCAAACGTTTCAAGAACCCGTCGTACTCAGCCCTCGCCTGCACAACAAGGACCTGGCGCCGACCAAAGCCGAAGGTCGACGCTGGGGCCGCTACAGCATCTTCGCCCTGTGGACCAACGACGTTCACAACATCGCCAATTACTCATTCGCCATCGGGCTGTACGCCCTCGGACTAGGCGGCTGGCAAATCCTGCTGTCCCTGGGGATCGGCGCGGCGTTGGTGTATTGCTTCATGAACCTCTCCGGCTACATGGGGCAGAAGACCGGCGTGCCGTTTCCTGTCATCAGCCGGATCAGTTTCGGCATTCACGGGGCGCAGATTCCTGCATTGATCCGTGCCGTTATCGCCATTGCCTGGTTCGGGATTCAGACGTATCTGGCCTCGGTGGTCTTTCGCGTACTGCTGACAGCGGTTCATCCAGGCTTCGCCGACTACGACCACAACTCGATCCTCGGTCTATCGAGCCTGGGCTGGGTGTGCTTCGTGGCGATCTGGTTCGTGCAACTGGCGATTCTCGCCTATGGCATGGAGATGGTGCGGCGTTACGAGGCGTTCGCCGGGCCAGTGATTCTGCTGACCGTCGCCGCCCTCGCCGCATGGATGTACTTTCAGGCCAACGCGACCATCGCCTGGTCGATCCGCGAACCGCTGACCGGCGGCGAGATGTGGCGCAACATCTTTGCCGGTGGTGCGTTGTGGCTGTCGATCTACGGCACGCTGATCCTCAACTTCTGCGACTTCGCCCGTTCGTCGCCGTGCCGCAAGACCATCAAGGTCGGCAATTTCTGGGGCCTGCCGGTGAATATTCTGGTATTCGCCAGCATCACCGTCCTGCTCTGCGGCGCGCAATTTCAGATCAATGGCCGGATTATCGAAAGTCCGACCGAGATCATCGCCTCGATTCCCAACACCTTCTTTCTGGTGCTCGGTTGCCTGGCGTTCCTGATCGTCACTGTGGCGGTGAACATCATGGCCAACTTCGTCGCCCCGGCCTTTGTGCTGAGCAACCTGGCGCCCAAATACCTGACGTTCCGCCGCGCCGGGCTGATCAGCGCAACCATCGCGGTGCTGATCCTGCCGTGGAACCTCTACAACAGCCCGCTGGTGATCGTTTATTTCCTGTCCGGCCTCGGCGCCCTGCTCGGCCCGTTGTACGGCGTGATCATGGTCGACTACTGGCTCGTACGAAAAGGTCAGGTCAACGTGCCGCAGTTGTACAGCGAGGATCCCAGCGGCGCTTATTACTACAGCCGAGGGGTCAATTTACGCGCCGTCGCGGCGTTCATTCCTGCCGCACTGATCGCCATTGTCCTGGCGCTGGTACCGGGTTTCGACAGCGTATCGCCCTTCTCCTGGCTGATTGGGGCCGGGATTGCCGGGATGCTCTACCTGATCATCGCCAAACGGCAGCCCCATTACGCAGACGTCAGCGGCGAAGCCATCGCCGTCGATAACGTCAGCCATTAACCCCTAGGCGGCCCGGCACCGTCGGGTCGCAGAATCACCCGCTATAAGGACTTCCCATGCGAATTCTCGTGGTCAACGTCAACACCACCGAATCCATCACCCAGGCCATCGCGCGTTCGGCTCAGTCCGTGGCCTCGCCGGGCACGGAAATCATCGGCCTGACACCCTACTTCGGTGCTGACTCCATCGAAGGCAATTTCGAAAGTTACCTGGCCGCCATCGCGGTGATGGATCGGGTTATGGCTTACGACCAACCCTTCGACGCCGTAATCCAGGCCGGTTACGGCGAACACGGCCGCGAGGGTTTGCAGGAGTTGCTCAACGTGCCGGTGGTGGACATCACCGATGCGGCGGCCAGCACCGCCATGTTCCTCGGCCATGCCTACTCGGTGGTCACCACGCTGGACCGCACCGTGCCGCTGATCGAGGATCGCCTCAAACTGTCCGGACTCTGGGACCGTTGCGCGTCGGTGCGGGCCAGTGGTTTGGCGGTGCTGGAACTGGAATCCGATCCTGAGCGTGCGCTGGAGGCAATTATTCGTCAGGCAGAATTGGCCGTGCTTGAAGACAAGGCCGAGGTGATTTGCCTGGGCTGCGGCGGCATGGCCGGGCTGGATGAACAGATTCGCCGGCGCACTGGCGTGCCAGTGGTGGATGGTGTGACGGCGGCGGTGACGATTGCCGAGTCGTTGGTGCGATTGGGATTGTCGACGTCCAAAGTGCGGACCTATGCAACGCCGCGACCGAAGAAAATTATCGGCTGGTCGGGGCAGTTTGGCAGGTAGACCGCGTCATCGTTCTTCGCGAGCAGGCTCACTCCCACATTTTGATCTGTGTCGTTCACAAATCCCCTGTGGGAGCGAGCCTGCTCGCGAAGGCCACACCTCGGTCTAAAGCCAGACTCAGAGCGCGCTAAACCGCTGCCCCAACCCCTGCTCCGCAAACTGCTCAATAATGAAATCCACAAACGCCCGGGTCTTGCCGGGCAGCAGTTTGTGCTCCGCGTAATAGATCGAAATGTTGCCATCGTCGACATACCAGTCCGGCAACACCCGCTGCAACGTCCCCGCCTGCAGATAACCCACGGCAAACGGCATGCTCACCAGCGCGATGCCCAAACCCTGCGCGGCGCTGGCACACGCTGCCTCCGAATCGCTCATGGTCATCCGTGCCTTAAGCACCAGCGGGCTGTGTTGCTGGGTGCGACTGGTCAATTGCCAGGAGCGCACGCGACCGGTTTGCGGGGAGCGGATCAGAATTCCGTCGCACTGCTTGAGGTCGTCAGGTTCGACAATGGCTTCGCGCCCCGCCAGATACTCGGCTGACGCCACCAACACCCGATGGGCCGGTGTCAGCTTGCGCGCCACCACCCCCTGCGGCAGCTCGAATCCCCCGCCAATCGCCGCATCGAAACCCTGAGCGATCAGATCGACCTGACGGTTATCGAAATGCCAGTCCGGGTTGATCGCCGGAAAGCGCCGCAGAAACTCCCCGAGCAACGGCACGATGTACAACCGCCCAAACACCGTGCCCATGCTGACCTTCAACGTCCCTGCTGGTAGCCCCTCGGCGCTGGCCAGATTGGCCACGGCATTCTGGATCGTGTGAAGACTGGAACTCACTTCGCCGAGAAACCGATGACCCGCTTCAGTCAGCGTCAGGCTGCGAGTGCTGCGCTGAAACAGCCGCACACCCAGCCGCGTCTCAAGTTTGGCGACGCTCTTGCCCACCGCCGCCGGGGTCAGACTCAGGCGACGCGCCGCTTCGGCGAAGCTGCCGACCTCGGCACTGCGCACGAAGCATTCGATACTGCTGAAGGTTTCCATAAGCGCCACTGTAAACTTTTGGTTTACACAGACTATCGCAATTACCGTCTACACAGCCGGTAATCCTGAATCGATACTAGGCTCCATCAACCGAGACATCTCGCCTCGGGACTTTGGAGATCGATATGACTACTCAGAACCTCAGCGGCAAAGTGGCTTTGATTCAAGGCGGATCCCGCGGTATCGGCGCCGCCATTGTCAAACGCCTGGCTGCTGAAGGCGCGACAGTCGCCTTCACCTACGTCAGTTCCACGGCCAAGGCCGAAGAATTGCAAAACAGCATCACCGGTAACGGCGGCAAAGCCCTCGCCATCAAGGCTGACAGCGCCGACGCCGAGGCCATTCGCAACGCCGTGACCGCCACCGTAAAAGCCTTTGGTCGCCTGGACATTCTGGTCAACAACGCAGGCGTGCTGGCCGTTGCCCCCTTGGAAGACTTCAAACTCGAAGACTTCGACCAGACCCTCGCGATCAACGTGCGCAGCGTATTCATCGCCACCCAGGCCGCCGCCAAACACATGACCGAAGGCGGTCGCATCATCAACATCGGCAGCACTAACGCCGACCGCATGCCCTTCGCCGGTGGTGGCCCGTACGCCATGAGCAAATCGGCGCTGGTCGGTCTGACCAAAGGCCTGGCGCGTGACCTCGGTCCCCGCGGCATCACCATCAACAACGTGCAACCGGGCCCGGTCGACACTGACATGAACCCGGCCAGTGGTGACTTCGCCGAAAGCCTGATCCCGTTGATGGCGGTGGGTCGTTACGGTAAAGCGGAAGAAATCGCCAGCTTCGTCGCCTACCTCGTCGGTCCCGAGGCCGGCTACATCACCGGCGCCAGCCTGACCATCGACGGTGGTTTCGGCGCCTGATGACTTAAACGCAATCCAAAAATGTGGGAGCGAGCCGGCTCCGGGCGGCGTTCCGACGAAGAGGGAGTATCAGTCGATATCAATGCTGACTGACACACCGCCTTCGTCGGAACGCCGCCCGGAGCCGGCTCGCTCCCACACTTTCTGCATCAAGCCCATTCGAGCGCTGGCAAACCGCAGGCGCTTGGCTTAAACGCCTTCAGCGTACGAAGAATGCCATCGGCGTGTGCGTATTTTTCATCAGCCATCGCCGCATCCGGGATCGCAATCGCGGTCATCCCCGCCGCTTTCGCCGCCGTGACACCGAACGGCGAATCCTCGAACACCAGGCAATCCTCAGGCGCAACACCCAGGCGCCGCGCCGCCGTGAGGAAAATGTCCGGCGCCGGTTTGGCCGCGCCGACTTCCGGATCATCGGCCGTCACGATGAAATCGAACAGCGCGAACCAGTCGCGGTGCAACGTGGTTTTCTGGCCAAACGACTGACGCGAAGAACTGGTGCCCACTGCGATCGGAATGTTGTTGGCCTTCAGATGCCGAACCAGCTCCTGTGCGCCAGGCATCGCCAGTGCTGTAGGAAAACGCTCGCGCATCAGCGGTTCGCGGATCACCAGAAACTCTTCGGCGGTAATCGGCAGATCCAGCGCCTCGACCACATAACGCGCCAGATCACCCGCGCCACGGCCGATGATGTGCTGTTTGACGCTCCAGTCAAAAACCCGACCGTAACGCGCGGCAATCACGGACGTGACTTCGGTGTAAATGCCCTCGGTGTCCAGCAACAAGCCGTCCATATCAAAAATCACGGCCTTGATCGGGCCGAATTCATTCAGCGGTGCATTCATCGCATCTGATCCGTTTTCTAATGACATCCCAGAGGCGGCTCAGGTACGGCCGGGTCCGCGATCGATTAAAGGATTCAGCAGCATAACGAGCGCGATGGGCATAGGGCAACGGGCAATGCCTGACCGGTACTAAAACCTGGCCGAAGTGCTCTTCGTCATTTAGCGATTTCCCCTACACCAAACACTTACTTTCCCGACTTCTTTCCCCGCCGATCCCCCGCAAAGTCTCGCGCTCTGAATTGATCCGCGCGAGGGACTGCGAATGTTCGTACCTGACAACCTCCTGGCCTTGAACAACACCATCGGGCTGCTGGTAGTCGCCGCCATGGACCCTGAGCAGCCGAATGTCGAAGCGCTGCTCGATGACTTTCGGCTCTGCCTCAATGACTACGACGCCTGGGCTGAAAGTTTCTGGACCGGCAAGGCCCTGGATGTCGAGCAAGTTTTCAAGGTCGGCAACGAAGTCCGTCTAAGCGCGCCGAAGCATTCGACCACACCAGTCAGTGCGACAGTCACCGAGTGCCCGGCCAGCGGTCCGTTGACTCTGGTGCATATGTTTGAGGCGGCGCGTTTCGTGCCGATCGGCAATACGCCGGTGATGCTTGAACCTTTGCTTTCCGACATGGCGGGTGAGCAGATGTTTGGCGAGCCGATCCACAACGAAATCGGCCCCAGCGGCATCCTGGAAATCCCCGATTGCCAGCGCGGCCAGCGTTATCGCATCACGTTCTTTCCCGATGTATCCGCTGATCACGTCAAAGCACTTTATGCCTCCTATCAGGGCGTCATCGGCGAGCTGGAAGGTTGGTTGCGCAACGAGTGGACGACCGAGTTCGAACCAGCGTGGGCCGGGTTCTCCCAAGCCGGCTTCATCAAGCGCTACGGCATGCTGCAACAGGCCGATTGGCGCGGTTTCGAGAACTCGCTGAACGGTTTGTGGGATGACGTGAAACAGATTTATGCCCTGATCGCGGACCTGCAGGCCAACAGCGAAAAACTCCTTGAATACCTGACCCAATCCGAGATTGAAACGCTGCTGAACGCTTCGGCCGAGTCCATCGCCAAGGTGTTGCTAATGCTGAGCGACGAGCCGTTGATGTTCATTCATCTCGCGGCGTTCACCAGTTGGCTGAGGATGTTACCGCCGCAGTACATCGCCGAGGTCGTGGCGGAAATTCGCACGGAGCTATTGATCAGTTTCCTGCTCATGTGCCTCACCGGTCCTGCAGGACTGGAATTGCGTCTGAGTGAGAAGGTGCTGTCCAGGATCAAGTCCCCGCAGACCCGACAATGGCTGGCGGTCGCCAGTTTGCGATTGGCTGAGCTCACCGCCAAGTCCGACCTGACAGTCCACGCTGGCGCGCTCAAACCGCTGATGGTCAATGCCCGGAATGCACCGATCAAACCTGCGCCCGCCGTGTCGTTGCAAATCACCGCGGGGGTTGCGCCGGTTCTGTTGGTGAAAAATCCGGTGGCCATTGCTCGCGACAAGTCTGAAGCCATGACCAGGATTGGCAGGCAGGAACATCGCGACGATGCCCCGGAGCAAGCGAAAAACCCCAACGGTGACAGCGCCGATTGCGGACCGTTGACCTGTACCAATGGCTGTCCGGTATCGATGGTCACGGGCGAGGAACTGCTCACCCTCACCGACGGTGTACTGGACGGGATTTTGCCGTTCGACTTCACCCGGCTCTATCGCACCAGTGCGGTGGAGATCGATTGCGGGCTCGGATTCGGCTGGAGTCACTCACTCGCCCATCACCTGGAAATCGATGGCGACACCGTCATCTGGATCGACCACGAAAACCGCCGCACGACCTTTCCGCTACCGAATATCGAGCGTCCGACGATTCACAACAGCCTGTCGCGGGCGGCAATTTATCTAGGTGACGAGCCAGAAGAACTGATCCTCGCTTTGTCTGGCGAAAAATCGCGTTTTTTCCACTTTCGTGCAGGACGTCTGACGGCTATCAGCGATGCCTACGGCAATCGGCTGACGGTGCAGCGGGACTCTTCTGACAGGATCAAGCGCCTCAATAACGGCGCAGGGCGCTCCCTTCTATTGCGCTATGAGCGCCGACACGTGGTCGCCGTCGAGTATCAGCGTTTTCATCCGGCCGACACCCTGGAAGACGCCTGGCGTACTGAGCAAACGCTGGTTGCGTACCGATACGACGCTTGTCATCGCTTGATCGAAGCAACCAATGCCGCCGGCGAAAGCGAACGCTACGACTACGACGAGCAGCACGTGATTCTGCAGCGGCAGTTGGCCGGCGGAGCAAGTTTCTACTGGGAGTGGGAACGTGCCGGCAAGGCGGCCCGGTGCGTTCGGCATTGGGCGACTTTTTCGCAGATGGACACGCGTTACGCCTGGGATGACAACGGCAGTGTGCTGGTTAAAAACGCTGACGGTAGCGAAGAGATTTACGAGCACGACCGACAGGCGCGACTGGTGCGCAAGGTCGAGCTGGACGGCGGCGAACACCTCAAGGCCTACGACGATAAAGGTCGGTTGCTTGCCGAGCAGGATCCGCTCGGCGCCGTCACCGAATACCGTTATGACGAGGTCGGACGGCTTATCACGCTGATTCCGCCGGAAGACGAACCGACGGCCTACGAGTATCGCAACGGTTTCCTGCACGCACGGTTTCGCGGTAAAGCCGTGTGGAAATATCAGCGCAACGCCCAGGGTGACATCACCGAAGCGACCGATCCTGACGGTCATGTCAGCCACTATCACTACGACGAAAAAGGTCAGCTGCTGTCGATCCGTTACCCGGACTCCAGTCGGCATGTTTTTGCCTGGAACGCCTTGGGGCAGTTGGTTGAGGAAACGCTGCCGGATGGTGGTGTGCGGCGGTTTTCCTACGATGCGATGGGGCGGCAGATTACCCGTCAGGACGAACACGGCGCCGTCACCCAGTACCAATGGGATGCCGTTGGCCGACTGATCCAGACGACGCTTCCCACCGGCGCCAGCCGCGCCTTCAGCTACAACGCCTACGGCAAGATCACCGCCGAACGCGATGAACTGGGCCGCGTCACCCGCTACGAATACGTCGACGACCTGCACTTGGTCAGCCGCCGTATCAATGCCGACGGCACCCAACTGAAGTACCGCTACGACAACGCCCAGCTGTTGCTCACGGAAATCGAAAACGAATCCGGCGAAAAATATCTCCTGGAYTACACGYCCAAYGGCTTGATCCGACAGGAAASCGGATTCGACGGCCARCGYACGGCGTACGCCTACGACCTCAAYGGCCAWCTGCTGGRGAAAACCGAGTTCGGYGAKGAYGGYTCGCAGCTGRTKACSGSTTAYSAGCGRGACTCGGCCGGACGCCTGCTGGTCAAAACCCTSCCCGACRGCATCAAGGTTSAATACCGCTACGACAGCCTCGGCCGACTGGTCAGCGTCGACGAYGGCCWCGACCATCCGCTGGAGTTCGAATACGACCAGCARGACCGSCTGATCACCGAACACCAAGGCTGGGGCACGCTGCGYTATGGCTACGACGCCTGCGGCCAGCTCAAYCGCCTGCGCCTGCCGGACRRCAGCAAACTCGATTACCACCACGCCAAGGGCGGTGCGCTGACGGCCATCGACCTCAACGGCACCCGATTGACGTCGCATACGTTCTTCGCCGGCCGCGAACTAAACCGCCAACAAGGCCTGTTGCTCAGCGATTATCAGTATGACGACCAGGGCCGTCTGAAAGCCCACGCTGTCAGCCAACACCTCCAAACACTGTATCGCCGCGACTATGCCTACAGCGCCAATGGCAATCTCGACAGCATCGCCGACACCCGTCACGGCCAACGCAATTACCAGTACGACCCGCTCAACCGCCTGATCCGCGTCCGCCACTCCCGCGATCAACAACCGGAAAGCTTCGCCCACGACCCGGCGGGCAGCCTGCTGATGCAGGATCGTCCAGGCCCGGCCACCGTCAAAGGCAACCGCCTGCTGATGCAAGGCGACCGCCATTACGACTACGACACCTTTGGCAACCTGATCCGCGAGCGCCGCGGCACCGGGCAAAAACTGGTCACCGAGTACCGCTACGACTGCCAACATCGGCTGATCGGCGCCACCCTGCCCAACGGCAGCCAGGCGACCTACCGCTACGACGCCTTCGGCCGCCGCATCAGCAAAACCGTCGACGGCAACACCACCGAATTTTTCTGGCAGGGCGACAACCTCATCGCCGAACACAGCCAGGACCACCACCGCAGCTACGTTTACGAACCCGGCAGCTTCCGCCCACTGGCCATGCTCGACGGCAAAGGCCCGCGCAAGGCTTGTCCGTTTTATTACCAACTCGATCACCTCGGCACACCGCAAGAACTCACCGACTACAGCGGCGACATCATCTGGGCCGCCCGATACGCAGCGTATGGCCGCCTGACTCGACTCAACCGCGACACCCACCAGGTGCTGGATCAACCGTTGAGGTTTCAGGGGCAGTATTTCGATGCGGAGACTGGTCTGCATTACAACCGGCATCGCTACTACAATCCGGATGTTGGACGGTATCTGACACCGGATCCGAGCAAGTTGGCGGGTGGGTTAAACGGGTATCAGTACACGCGGAACCCGACGGGGTGGGTTGATCCGTTGGGGTTGAGTGAGTGTCCGGGTGGGGATGGGTGTAAGCGGCCGGCGTTTGGGGATGAGGATCCGGCGGGGACGGCGAAGGTTGATGAGGGTGAGCCAACGCCACCCAAGCCTAAAGGAGAGGAAGATTACCTATACCGCGGAGACAAACGCGAGCCCGATGATGTATTTGAAAATGGATTCAAAAGTAAAGGCAGAAGTAATGACTTGTTGCGCCACTCCATCGACAGTGATAACCCACCGAGCAACTTCATAAGCACTTCAACTTCCAGGGATGTAGGAAAGCTTTTTGCTACCGGTTTTCATACGAGAGTAGGTTACCTGTTCACACTTCAAAAAATCCCCGGGTATGACTTGAAAAAGGAGCTTGGAGGCATGTATCAATTTGGAGATGAGAAAGAAATCGCCATAAAAGGTCGGATAAAAAACGAGGACGTGCTGGGAGCGACGCTGATTATTGATGACGGTCGGGAACTCGGCTACTCCATACCAAACCCATACAGGAAAATAAAAAAATGATATCAACCGTTAAATTGACGATCAGCATCGCCGGCGTAAAAGAAGTCGCTCAATTGATCTGCGACAACCGAACAGTCTCTATAACCTTCAAGATGAAAAACGGCTTTAACAAAACCTATACAGACAGCGATTTTTATAGATGCTTTGGCCGGGTTAGAGAAGACAATCCCAACATACTTTTTCTTTGCAAGGGGTCGAAGATCAATGTCCATCCATCCAGTATGTCATCTCAAATGTCGCTTGGACTAAAAGCGTATGAGTTGACACTGGGTAAAGCATCGTCAATTAACGATGTGATTTATATATTTGATTATGACGAATCCAATCTGACGAATGATCCAAATGAACAGCGAAATTTTTATAAACGCTGGTTTGAATCAGAAAAATCCAATTAGTTTTATTCGTGTGATCCACAAACTTTAAAAGCCCGGTTTATGTCCGGGCTTATCAATATTCACGCTTCACTAATAACCTCCCGCGCCAGCGGAGTCACTGCCTGCACTACCAGTTCCTCCATCCGAGTTTCCAGAACTACCAGAGCCTCCAGACCCACTCCCAGAACCGCTCCCACTCGAACCTCCACCACTCATCGCCCCGCTTCCCTTCTCCGGGCTGGTGCTACTTCCGTTTGCATCACCACCATTCCCACCCTTAATAGTGCCAGGCGGCAGCGCCTTCTCGTCTGCTGAGCCAGCATTCATTTCTGAATAAGGCGGCATCCCGCCCTTATCCACAGGTGCATCGGTGCCGGAGGACTGAGCAAACGCCGACATTGAGCCGGCCAACAACGCGCCGATCACCGTCACGGTCGTCAATTTTGACCTGATCATGGTGTATCTCCTTTAAAAGGTGCGTACCTGATTTCTGGCAGTCATCGCTTTTTAAAGGTGCCGCACAATCGACGAGTGGCCTGCGCCACAGCGTATGTCAGCTCGGTTCGTTTGAGCCGTCTTCACCGGCAATGTCCGGGTCGTCAGGGTGAGCTTCCACATCCCCGCGCTTCACTTCATCAGACGGCAACTGCTCTACAGCGGTGTCGTCATCAGGCGGACGTTGATCACGACTCAGGGAATCGGTCGGTGAAGGCAGCGGATATTCGGGGGTATCGTCGATGTCGGAGTCTTTCGGATCAGCGTTCATATGGCACCTCTCGGGGGGCGTGAAAAGCAGGTCCTGAAGTTTCGAGGATTGCGCCCTGCATTGCGTTCGATCCGGGAGACGATCGGTCAAGTCCGTCGCAAAGCAGGGTCAATTTTCGTCCTCGTCCTCTTCCTCGTCTTCGAACTCGATATTTCCGACGTCGCCCGCATCATCGGAATCATTGAGCGGCACTGTTGCGTCATCCATCAGTGAGCCTGGGTCTTCGTTTCCTGGATCGTTAATGAACGGAAGCCCGCTCGGGCCTTTTTCTTCCTTGCCTTTGGTTTCAGGAGTCATGGCATACCTCACAACATTCGGGGGTGTATGAAGTTCGAGGTGACCCACGACCAAACGTTCCAGAATCCTACGACCAGAAACGAAAAACCCGGCGCTGGGCCGGGTTTGTGCTGTAACTCAATGTCGAATCAGTGATGTTTGTTTCTGTGCTTGTTTTTATGCTTATTGTTGTGGCCGTTACCGGAGTGCGAACTGCCGCTGTCGCTGCCCAAGTTGTTGCCTACCGCGCCACCCGCCGCGCCGCCCAGGCCTGCGCCAATGGTCGAACCGGTAGAACCGCCGAGGCTATTGCCGATCACCGAGCCACCGGCCGAGCCCAAACCACCACCAATAGCCGCTTCTGTACGACTGCCTTTCTTCGCGCCGACCGCGCTACCTGCCGCGCCGCCTACACCGGCGCCAATCGCGGCACCCGTGCTGCCGCCCATTTGCTGGCCGACCACGTTACCTAGCGCACCGCCAATACCACCGCCAACTGCAGCGGTGCCGTCACCGGCGGCCATTGCACCTTGAGCGACCAAAAGTCCCAGAACCAACGTGGACAATGTCAAACGCATGATATGAACCTCTAAATTCCGTATCGGGGGTAAGAGAACGCGTTACGGATGGCGTGAGTTTAGCTTTTTCATCACGCCAGCGCTGATCGTTGGACAGCTGAAAATTCGAAGAGCGCGAAGAAGAAATATTCAGATACGAAAAGCCCGACATCAAGCCGGGCTTTTTGAGCTGATCAATCGGGATCAGTGACGCTTGTGACCTTTGGCCAGGTTGCTGCCCACGCCGCCGCCCAATGCGCCGCCCAAGCCTGCGCCAATGGTGGAACCGGTCTTGCCGCCCAGGCTGTTGCCGATCACCGAACCGCCGGCCGCGCCGACACCACCACCAATGGCTGCTTTAGTGCGGCTGCCTTTGCGTGCTGCAACAGCACTGCCGGCCGCGCCCGCTACACCCGCACCAATCGCTGCACCGGTGCTGCCGCCCATGCTCTGGCCGACCACATTACCCAGCGCGCCACCCAAACCACCACCGATGGCGGCAGTGCCATCACCCGCAGCCATCGCACCTTGAGCAACCAAAAGCCCCAGAACCAAAGCAGGCAGTGTTAAACGCATGACAAGAACCTCAAAAAAAGGGGTAACCGAAAGGGGCGAGATTGAATGCTTTAAAGGAGACAAAGTCCAGACACGCACGGGTACAACCTCGCAATAGGCGACGGTTGGACAGCGTTTTTAGAAAAGGTTTTATGACAGGCAAAAAAAAGCCCGCTGGGGAACGGGCCAGGTACTGCTTTCTAACGGATGAGTTGAGCCTACGTAGGTCGGTGTGAAAAGTTTGTGAAATAAAACACCAACAGCGGGTTGTGTATCTGTAGTCCAAATCCCAACAGCCGACCTTGTGGAAATAAAAACCCCGCTCAATGGCGGGGACTGTCCGGTTGACGCTTACTTCCTGGAAGACGCCGTCACCCTCTTGGGCAAGAAATTCGCCTTTTCGGTTCGGGGCTTCTTGGATTTCACTTTGGCGACCTGGGCCCGGTCTTCACCAAAGCCCGACACATACTCCGCTTGACCACACTGCACGCAATTGTTGATCGGAAACTCAGACCCGTCGTCTTCGATATACGAATCAGCCATACCTTTCCCCTCTCAAAAAAGGGTCGACACCGGCAAGCCCTATTTGCCTGAAAAATATCGACCTTCAACGCTTTTGAGACTAGTCAGTCATGACTGGACTTGTAGTTCAGATTATTGCATCCCCGACGAACGGCCTCGTGACACATTCACCTCAACTTGACCGCCGTCCCGGTCACGAACACCACCACCATCCCGCCCTTCCCGGCCGGCATACTGATCTCATAATCAAGCCCCACCACCGCATCAGCTTGAAGTGCCCGCGCCCGATCCTTCAACTCGTCGGTGGCCTGAATCCGTGCTTCCTTCAACGCCCGCTCCAATGTCTGAGAGCGCCCACCGAAAAAATCCCGCATCCCGGCGAACATATCGCGGATAACGTTGACCCCCTGCACCGACTCGGCACTGACGATGTCCAGATAGGCGGTGATTTGTCGGCCTTCGATGGTGTGGGTTGTGGTGGTGATCATTAATTTTCCTTCTTCATGGCCCAGGGATAATTACTCAAGACCCACTACATTGAACGGTAGCTCCGTCCCTTCAACAAATCGTCGTAGGCATCAATTGACGGAAGTTCGAGACACTTCAGCGCATCGCCGGGAACTGGAAATAACTGCCATCTTCGAAACGCACGGTGAGATCTGCAGGCGGTGGAGAGCCGACCATCCAGCCTCGGTTTGCGGGAGAGCTGCAAAGTCGTTGAACAACGCAGCCGTGATGCGGAGCTCTTTGTTCATTGACTATTGCCTAAAAAGTTAGAGCAGCTTGACCAACACAGTTGTGACAGTGGCCACCGTGCCTATCAACCCAGTCGCCACAGCCACCGGATACCAAAAAGTTTCACGGGTCATCTTCCCGGCCTCGGCGTTCAGCTTGCGCTGCTCAGCCATCAGCTTGACGATCTCCACATGAACCTTTTCCAGTTCGGCCTGTTTCATGGTGAATTCCTGCATAACGTGCGTGCGTCCATCCAGATAATGGGCTGCGTCATGTGCCTTGCCCGTTGATTCATTGTGTCCCTTAAAGGCGCAAAGCGAATACCCCTCACGAAACGGCTCGTGTCAGGTGCCGAAACCTATGAAAGCACCCAACTACCTGGCTTTCCAACATTACTTCCCACATACCTATCACCCGTCCTACATCAATTTCGGAAGCGCCTTCGCCAATGGTCTTGGGTCAATAACATCAGCATCCACAAAATCCAGACGCCAGAAACCACAAAACCCCTGACTTCTCTCGAAATCAGGGGTTTTGGTTACATCGAATTTGGCGGTGAAGGAGAGATTCGAACTCTCGATACAATTTCTTGTATACACACTTTCCAGGCGTGCTCCTTAAGCCACTCGGACACTTCACCGTATCTCGTCAAACATGTTCTGTCTGTCGAGGCGCGCTAATGTAGTCGAAAGCTTTTCCGATGGCAAACTTTTTTTGCAGAATTTTCATGCGCTTAGCGTTTTAGTCGTTCGAGCAGGTTCCAGTCCATGGCAAACCCGCCAATCTCCGGCTTCGCGCCCTCTTCTATATAGAGGGGAATGCGCGGCCGGCGTGGCGGGCGACGCTTGCCGGGCGGGGAAAGGGTGACTGGGCGGTCAGTCACGGCGCTTTACCTGGCCTGCGGCGGTGGGTAACGTCTGCGCTACTTTATTGAAAGGAATAGCGTCATGAGTGAGTTGATTTCTTACCATCTCGAAGACGGTATCGCGACCCTGACCTTGAGCAATGGCAAGGTCAATGCCATCTCTCCGGACGTGATTGCTGCGTTTAACGCCGCGCTGGATCAGGCGGTGACTGATCGTGCGGTGGTGATCATTACCGGTACGCCCGGGATGTTGTCGGGAGGTTATGACTTGAAGGTGATGACCTCCGGCCCTAAAGAAGCCGTGGCGCTGGTGACTGCCGGTTCGACCCTGGCCCGTCGTCTGTTGGCGCACCCGTTCCCGGTGATCGTCGCGTGCCCTGGGCATGCGGTGGCCAAGGGCGCGTTCCTGTTGTTGTCGGTCGATTACCGAATTGGTGTCGACGGCCCGTTCACCATTGGTTTGAACGAAGTGCAGATCGGCATGACTATGCACAACGCCGGTATCGAGCTGGCCCGTGATCGTCTGCGCAAGTCGGCATTCCATCGCTCGGTGATCAACGCTGAGATGTTTAATCCGCAAAGTGCCGTGGATGCCGGGTTCTTCGACCTGGTGGTGTCGGCCGAAGAGCTGCAAGGCGCGGCGCTGGCGGCGGCTCGTCAGTTGAAGAAGATCAACATGACCGCTCACAAGAACACCAAGCTCAAAGTGCGCAAAGCGCTGCTGGAGAGGCTGGACAACGCGATCATCCAGGATCAGGATTTTTTGGTTTAAACCCAAACGTGCCGCACCGAAAAGCCCGACCGTCGTGTCGGGCTTTTTCTTACGCGCTCCGTTGAAAAGCCTACAACCGCTCTAGATCGCGTCTGACCCATAAGTCGGAAACATGCGCTCAAACATCGCCTATCTCCCACTTCTATAGTGGTAATTGCCGAAAACAGTGCACATCCGTACACTGCGCCACCTTTTGTCCCGGTGGGGCCTGTAAATGCTGTTTGTGTTTCGTATGTTATTGATGGGCCTACACTTTATCCTGGCCGGTGTGCTTGGGGTGATTCTCGGCCTGTGCCGACCGTTCAACCCGGACAACAGCCGTTTGTGTGCGCGTCTTTATGCATGGCCGGCGATGTGCATTTTGCGTCTGCGGGTGAAGGCCGACGTCGGACCGCTGATGGATAAACCCGACAGCTGCGTGATCATCGCCAACCACCAGTCCAACTACGATCTGTTTGTGTTCGGCAACGTGGTGCCCCGCCGCACCGTGTGTATCGGCAAGAAGAGTCTGAAGTGGGTGCCGCTGTTTGGTCAGTTGTTCTGGCTGGCGGGCAATGTACTGATCGATCGCGGCAATGCGCAGAAAGCGCGCCAGTCGATGCTGACCACTACCCACACGTTACAGAATGAAGACACTTCGATCTGGGTCTTCCCGGAAGGCACGCGCAACCTGGGCGAAGAGTTGCTGCCGTTCAAGAAAGGCGCCTTTCAAATGGCCATTGCCGCCGGCGTGCCGATTGTTCCGGTGTGTGTCAGCAGTTACGTTAAACACATGAGATTGAACCGTTGGCGCAGTGGGAAGATTCTGATCCGCTCGTTACCGGCGATTCCTACGACTGGAATGAGCCTGGAAGACATGCCGCTGCTGATTGCCCAGTGCCGCGAGCAGATGCGCGAGTGCATCGCTTCGATGGATCGGCAACTGCAAGCCGCGTAAAAAAACCCGCCATGTGCGGGTTTTCTTTTGCCTGCGAGCTTTTGCCTGCGAACTCAACAGATTTCACTGACTCTCAAGCAGCAGACAGGGCTAAGCTGGAGACTGCCTGCCACTGCCATCTTTGCTAATAGAAAGCTGCCAATAAGAAGTGAATCACTATCATGGGTAGAGTTGTTGCTGCTGCGGTTTATAGCGCTGGTAAGAAAGTCACCAATATCACCCTCGACGAAGGCGCTGCCTGGGCTGCCAAGCCTGGCCACTTTGTCTGGATCGGCCTCGAAGAGCCGAATGCCCAGGAACTTTTCAATCTGCAACGCCAGTTCAACCTGCACGAACTGGCCATTGAGGACGCCCTGGAAAAACACAGTCGACCGAAGTTGGAAACCTTCGGCGACGCGCTGTTCATCGTCACGTATTCGCCGATCCGGAATGAAGGAAAACTGGAGTTCATCGAGACTCATATCTTTGCCGGCAAGGGCTACATCATTACCGCACGCAATGGTCACTCGGCGTCCTACGCCCATGTCCGACAACGCTGTGAGGCGCGTCCGCTGTTGCTGGAGCATGGGGAAGATTTCGTACTCTATGCCATCCTCGACTTCGTGATCGAAAACTACCAGCCCATGGGTGAAGCGATCCATGCAGAGATCGATGAGCTGGAAAGCAACGTGATGTGTAGTTCTCTGAACGAGCGCGACATTCAAAAACTCCATAGTCTGCGTCGGGATGTCTTGCGTTTGCGTCGTTATGCGGCGCCGATGGTAGAGATTGGTGAGGAACTGCAAAAGCTCAACTTTCCGTTTATCGACAAGAACATGCGCCCGTACTTTCGCGATGTGCAGATCCACGTCACGCGGCAGATGGAAGACTTGACGACCCTGGCGGACATTGCCAGCCAGACCATTGAAGTTGGGGTATTACTGGAGGCGTCACGCCAAAGCGTGGTGCAGCGCAAGTTTGCGGCGTGGGCGGCGATTCTGGCGTTCCCGACGGCGGTGGCCGGGATATACGGGATGAACTTTCAGGACATGCCGGAGTTGAGTTGGCATTACGGATATTTCGGGGTGTTGGGGGTCATTACGGTGGGGTGCGTAAGTTTGTGGGCGAGCTTCAAGAAATCGGGGTGGTTGTAGCCATTACCGAGGTGCCTGTGACATTCGCGAGCAAGCCCGCTCCCACAATGATCTCTGCAACACCGGAGATCCACTGTGGGGGCGGGCTTGTTCGCACGCTTTTATCCTTTAAACCGCACCAGCTTCAGGCTTGTGCGCCACAAACCGCATCATCCACTCCGCAACGGTAGTGCCGTGATGCTCCTGGTCAAGGCTCGCCATACCTTTCGAATAAATCTGCTCGCCCAGCGCTTCCTGACGAATATCCAACAACGCGCGCGAGTAATCGTGAATGAACTCCGGATGCCCCTGGAAGCACAGCACCTGATCGTTGATGTGGTACGCGGCGAACGGGCAGAAATCGCTGGAAGCAATGACCGTGGCGTTTTCCGGTAGCGCGGTGACCTGGTCCTGATGGCTGATCAACAAGGTCAGCTCTTCCCTCACCGGGCTCATCCACGGCGCCTTGGCAGCGAGTTTGTAGTTGTGGGTGCCGACGCCCCAGCCTTGGGTCGCGCGTTCACTCTTGCCACCCAGCAGCAGCGCCAACAGTTGATGGCCGAAGCACACGCCCAACAGTTTGTCGCCGCGCTTGTAGCGGGTCAGCAGGTAAGTCCTGAGGGTTTCAATCCACGGGTCGGTGCCGAAGGAATCGGCCTTGCTGCCGGTGACCAGGTAGGCATCGAACGTCAGCTCATCACCGGGATATTCGCCCTGCATCACGTTGTACACGGTGAACTCGGCAGCGATGGGTTGCTGCGAAAACAGACGCTGGAACATCTGCCCGTAACCCTGATATTGATCGACCAGTTCCGGACGAAGGATGTCGGTTTCCAGAATGCAGATGCGTAACGACATAAAAAATACCTGACACTTGATGGGAATAATGCACACCCCTGAGCCTGCCTTGAAACACAGTGGCAAGGCAAGCCCCGGAATGCGTCACCCGTCCCCTAGAACGCCTCCCCTTTAGCCGCTTTCTCCAGCAGTAGCGCAGGGGGTGCAAATCGCTCGCCATACTGCTCCGCCAGGTACTGGGCGCGGGCGACAAAATCTTTCACGCCGTACTGATTGATGAACTGCAGCGCGCCGCCAGTCCAGGCGGCGAAGCCGATGCCGAAGATCGAGCCGACGTTGGCGTCCGCCGTCGAGGTCAACACCCCCTCCTCCACACAGCGCACGGTTTCGATGGCTTGCACGAACAGCAGCCGATCACGCACGTCCTTCGGCGAAATCTGCCCGTCAGCCTTCTCGAAACGGTTTTTCAGCTCTGGCCACAGATGCTTTTGCCCACCCGTTGGATAATCGTAGAAACCACCCCCCGCTGCCTTACCCGGACGCTTGTACTCGTTGAGCAGCAAGTCAATCACGGCGAACGCCGGGTGCTCAATCAGCGGTTTCCCTTCTGCTTGCAGGTCTTTGGCGGTTTGCTGGCGGATATGGCTCATCAAGCTGAGGGAAACTTCGTCGGAGATCGCCAGAGGTCCGATCGGCATGCCAGCCTTGCGCGCTTCGGTCTCGATCATCGGCGCGCTCACGCCTTCGCCCAGCATGGCGATACCTTCGTTGGTGAATGTGCCGAACACCCTCGAGGTGAAAAAACCGCGACTGTCGTTGACCACAATCGGCGTTTTCTTGATTTGCAGGACGAAATCGAACCCGCGAGCCAGGGTTTCGTCGCTGGTGCGGGCGCCTTTGATGATTTCCACCAAGGGCATTTTCTCCACGGGACTGAAGAAATGCAGACCGAGGAACTTGCTCTGATCCGGCACCGCGGTCGCGAGGCCGCTGATTGGCAAGGTCGACGTGTTGGAAGCAATCACCGCATCCGGACCAACGACCTTTTGCGCCGCCGAAGAGACGCTGGCTTTCAAATCGCGATCTTCAAACACCGCTTCAATGATCAGATCACAACCGGCCAGGTCGGCATCGCTGTCAGTGGGGTGAATTCGCGCCAGCGTTGCATCGCGCTGATCGGCACTCAATTGGCCACGAGCAACCTTCTTGTCCAGCAGCGCCGCCGAATGAGCCTTGCCCTTCTGTGCGGCCGCAAGATTGATGTCCTTGAGCACCACGTCGATGCCGGCTGACGCGCTGACAAAGGCGATTCCGGCGCCCATCATGCCTGCGCCCAGCACGCCCACACGATGCGTCACGTAAGGTGCAAAGCCTTGGGGCCGCGAGCCGCCGGCATTGATTTCGTTGAGCTGGAACCAGAACGTGCCGATCAGGTTTTTCGACACCTGGCCGGTGGTCAATTCGGTGAAGTAACGGGTTTCGATCAAGTGCGCGGTGTCGAAATCCACCTGAGCACCTTCCACCGCGGCGCAGAGAATTTTCTCTGGCGCGGGCAGGCAGCCCTGGGTTTTGCTGCGCAGGATCGACGGCGCGATGGCCAGCATTTGCGCGACTTTCGGGTTCGACGGCGTGCCACCCGGAATCCGGTAACCCTTCACGTCCCAGCGCTGCACAACCGAAGGATTGGCGATAATCCAGGCGCGAGCCTTGGCCAGCAGTTCATCACGATCCGCCGCCAACTCATCAATCAAACCTGCCCGCAACGCCTGCTGCGGCCGGACTTTCTTGCCCTCGAGCAGGTACGGCAAAGCTTTTTCAATACCAAGCATCCGCACCATGCGCACCACTCCGCCGCCGCCCGGCAACAGGCCGAGGGTCACTTCCGGCAAGCCGAGTTGCACCGAAGAATCGTCCAGCGCAACCCGGTGATGGCACGCCAGGCAGATTTCCCAACCGCCGCCCAACGCGGCGCCGTTGATCGCGGCGACCACCGGTTTACCGAGGGTTTCCAGGGTGCGCAGCTGCCCTTTGAGTGTCAGCACCATGTCGTAAAAGGCTATGGCTTCGGGCTTGCCGACCTTGATCAGTTCATTGAGGTCGCCGCCGGCGAAAAAGGTTTTCTTGGCCGAGGTGATGATCACGCCGGCGAGGGTGTCTTTGTCGGCAACGAGTCTGGCAACACACGCGGCCATGGCTTCGCGGTAAACCGCGTTCATGGTGTTGGCGCTCTGGCCCGGCATGTCGATGGTCAGGACGACGATCTGGTCCTGACCTTTTTCGTAACGAATGGCTTCAGTCATGGAAGGTTTCCTTGAAGTCGGGGCTCAGAGGCGTTCGATGATGGTGGCAATGCCCATGCCGCCGCCGACACACAGTGTCGCGAGGCCATAGCGCAGGCGCCGGGTTTCCAGTTCATCGAGCAGCGTGCCGAGGATCGCGCAGCCAGTGGCACCCAGCGGGTGGCCCATGGCGATGGAGCCGCCGTTGACGTTGACCTTGTCCGGGTCGATCGCCATGTCCTTGATGAATTTCAGCACCACCGAGGCGAAAGCTTCATTGACCTCGAACAAGTCAATGTCTTCAATCCGTAGCCCGGCCTTGGCCAGTGCCTTGCGAGTGGCCGGCGCGGGGCCGGTGAGCATGATGGTCGGGTCGGTGCTGGTGATGGCGGTGGCGACGATCCGCGCCCGCGGTTGCAACCCTAGCGCCCGACCCTTGGCTTCGGAGCCGATCAGCATCAGCGCCGCGCCATCGACGATCCCGGAACTGTTACCCGCCGTGTGCACATGGTTGATCCGCTCGAGATGGCTGTAAACCCGAAGCGCGGTGGCATCGAAGCCCATTTGCCCGATCATCTCGAAGCTCGGCTTGAGCTTGCCCAAGCCTTCCATGGTCGATCCGGCGCGGATGAATTCATCGTGATCGAGCAGGATGATGCCGTTCTGATCCTGCACCGGCACCAGCGATTTGTTGAACGAACCGTCAGCCCTTGCCCGCGCTGCCTTTTGCTGAGAGTGCAGCGCATAGGCATCGACGTCCTGACGGCTAAAGCCTTCGATCGTGGCGATCAGGTCAGCGCCCACGCCTTGAGGGGCAAAATGGCTGTGAAAACTGGTTTCCGGGTCATGTGCCCAGGCGCCGCCATCGCTGCCCATCGGCACGCGAGACATGGACTCGACGCCGCCGACCACCACCAGGTCTTCGAAGCCGGAACGCACCTTCATCGCGCCGAGGTTCACCGCCTCCAACCCCGAGGCGCAGAAGCGGTTGATCTGCAAACCCGCCACGCTGACGTCCCAATCCGCCACTTGGGTCGCGGTTTTGGCGATGTCGGAACCCTGGTCGCCGATGGGCGTCACGCAGCCCAGTACCACATCGTCGACCTGACTGGTATCGAGAGACGTGCGCTGTTGCAGCGCCGTGAGCAGCCCGGCTACCAGGTTCACCGGTTTGACGCTGTGCAAGGCGCCATTTGCCTTGCCTTTGCCGCGGGGCGTGCGTAACGCGTCGAAAATCAAAGCGTGGGTCATGACGTCCTCGAACCTGGGCGGGGGTGTAAATGCAGAGTCTCCACTCTTAGGCCCGGCGGCCGTGGATTCAATGACCGCAGCGCTCACTGACGTTGACGGTCACGCTCAGACGGACGGTAGGCAACCACCGGATTAATCGTTTCGTGACACCAAGCTGTCTAGCAAACGGGCGCCCAAGAAGCTGGCAATAGGCCTCATGCCTTTTTAAGAGCAATTTATGTGAAGTCCATACGAAATGGATCTAAACCAAGCGTGACGCGGGCTCTAAGGTGAACTTGTACGAAGTTGTCGTCGGGTTTTGCCGAGGCGCTCGTCAAACAGGAAGTGCAACGCTCTGCCGTCATGGAGAAATGCAGGCAGGCATCAGGAAATAACAATAAAGGCGGTCAAGCCATGTTCAAACAATCGAAAGTACGTCAAGCCGGGCTCATTCTTTTCGCCACTACGCTGTTGTTGATTTTGCCGAACCTGACCAAGGTGATCGGCTAGTCGGTCAATAAAAAATACGGCGCCAGGGTTTATCGCCCTCTAAAAATGTGACTGGCTCGCTACCCGGGCCAGCGTGGGTGTGCCACCCTTTGCGGCACTACCACGACATGGACGGCGATCATTTGAAAACGCTCATTCTTTTCGGGGCCTTGCTGCTCAGCACGCCTCTGTCTGCCGCACAGCTGAACCTCGAGCTGGGCGCGAGCAGTCGCACCTGGCAAACCGAGGAGTTGCTCAAGCATCCTCAGGTTCAGACCCTCACGATCAGCAACGACGTTTCCTACAAACGGGACATGAGCTATCGCGCTGTTCCGTTGGCTGCGTTGTTGACGGGCATCAAGTCTGAAGACCATTTACAGGCAGTAGCCCTGGATGGTTTTGCCGCAGAACTGTCAGCCGCGCCGTTGCTCAACACCCAGGGTGCGCGCGCATGGTTGGCGATTGAAGAACCCGACAAGCCGTGGCCACCGCTGTCGGAAGGCAAACCCGGCGCCGGGCCGTTCTATCTGGTCTGGACCGATCCACAGGCGAGCGACATCAGCCCCGAGCAATGGCCCTTTCAAGTGGCGAGCATCAAGCGCATGGCACCAGTGGCCGAGCGCTTCCCTGCCCTGCTGCCTGATCCGGCGTTGAAGGCTGACGATCCGGTGAACAAGGGCTTTGCGCTGTTTCAGAAAAATTGCCTGGCGTGTCATCGATTGAACGGCGCCGGGGATGCGCAGTTTGGGCCGGACCTGAATATTCCGTTTAACCCGACCGAGTACTTCGGTGCGGATTTCCTCAAACGCTACATTCGTGATCCGCAGAGCTTGCGCCAGTGGCCTCAGGCGAAGATGCCCGGGTTCTCGGAGACGGTGTTGCCGGACGGGGATCTGGAGAGGTTGGTGGGGTATTTGAAGCATATGGCGGGGCGCAAAGTTAAACCCTGACACTACCCCCCTGTGGGAGCGAGCCTGCTCGCGATGGCGCCTGTTCAGTCAGAACTGCTGCGACTGACACACCGCTATCGCGAGCAGGCTCGCTCCCACAGGGGATTTGTGGTGTTCCGGATTATTGCTGTTGGACTGAGATAATCGGTATCGGCGTTGGCGAAACAAACACCTTCGCATGCATCTGCTCGCACCCACCGCCCCGGCGCATACCCCGTACCGGGCAGGCATCCAGGTAATCCAGGCCCACCGCCAGTTTCAGATGACGCTCAGGCCGCGCCAATTCATTGGTCACGTCGAAGCTGTACCAGGCGTCATCGAGCCAGGCTTCCGCCCAGGCGTGACTGGCCAGGTGTTCGCTGTTCTCGCTGTACAAATAACCCGACACATAACGCGACGGAATGCCCAGGCTGCGAGCGCAGGCGAGAAACGCGTGGGTGTGATCCTGACAGACACCCGAACGCCCGGCGAAGGCCTGGGCGGCGCTGGTGTCCACTTCGGTCGAGCCCGGCGTGTAGGTCATGTGCTGGTTCAGGCCATGCATCAAGTCGATCAGCGCCGTGCGATCCCGGCGCTGCTTACATTCTTTCTCGGCGAACGCACGCAGGGCTTCGTCGGCTTCGGTCAGGCGCGTGAAACGCAGGAACGGCAGCGCCGACTGGCTTTCATGTTCCGCCTCGCGCAATTCGTCGATGTCCACCTGGCCCCGGGCGCCGATGATGATCGCCTCGTGAGGCTCGTCCAGGGTCAGCACGTGCAGGATATTGCCGAACGGATCGAGTTGCGCGCGCACCGGGCGCGGCAAGTCGAGCTGCCAGCTGAGCACGTGCTGGCGCTCGCTGTCGTGGGGTGTCAGTCGCAGGTACTGGATGCTCGCCCGCACCTGATCTTCATAGTGATAGGTGGTCTCGTGGCTAATGGAAAGTCTCATGCAGCCTCCAGGTAGGAACTGTGTATGGCGTTACCCAACTGGCGCACCAGCGGGATGAACTCGGTCAGCCAGGCGTGCAGGCCTTCGTCGAGAATTTCGGTGATGCCGGTGTAGCGCAGGCGTGCGTCCATTTCCGCTGCCAGGCGTTGCGCGGGACGACCATTGGCCCCCGGCAACTGGGCAAGGATCTGGTCGATTTCTTCGGTACAGGCACGCAATGAACGCGGAACGTCAGCGCGCAGCAACAGCAACTCGGCCACATGCCGGGCGCCGGGCGCATCGCGGTAGATCTCGGTGTAGGCCTCGAACGAGGACAACGCCCGCAGCAAAGCACTCCACTGGTAATACGCGTGAGCGGTGCCATCACTGACCGCCTCGGCCTGATCGCCAGCCATTTCGTAGCGGGCGTCGAGCAGGCGCAACGTGTTGTCCGCCCTTTCGATAAACGTCCCCAGACGAATAAAGCGGAACGCATCGTTACGCATGATCGTGCCGTAGGACGCGCCCCGGAACAGGTGGGAACGTTCCTTGATCCACTCGCAGAATCGGCTCATGCCGTAGCGACTCAAGCCCTGATCGGCAATCCCGCGGATTTCCAGCCAAGTGGCATTGATGTTTTCCCACATGTCGGCGGTGATTCGCCCACGCACCGCATGGGCACTGGCCCGCGCAGCGCCGAGGCAGCTGTAGATGCTCGCCGGGTTGGCCGCGTCCAGGGCGAAGAAATGCAGCAGTCGTTCAGCGTGCAATTCGCCGTGGCGCTCCAGGTAATCGTCCAGGGTGCCGGTGATCAACAACGGCATGGCGAGTTCATGCAGGCCATCACCACGACCATCCTGTGGCATCAGCGACAGCGAATAACTGATGTCGAGCATCCGTGCGAGGTTTTCCGCCCGCTCCAGGTAACGCGACATCCAATACAAATCCGAGGCAGTTCTACTTAACATGGCAGGCTTCCTTCAATCCTCGACCACCCAGGTGTCCTTGGTTCCACCGCCCTGGGATGAATTCACCACCAGGGAGCCTTCGCGCAGGGCAACACGGGTCAAGCCGCCGGGCACAACCCGGGTTTCGCGGCCAGACAATACAAACGGACGCAAGTCGATGTGGCGCGGAGCGATGCCGTTTTCGACAAAGGTCGGACAGGTCGACAGGGACAACGTCGGTTGCGCGATGTACGCATGGGGCTTGGCTTTGATCCGCGCGCGGAAAGACTCGATTTCCGCCGCCGTCGCCGCCGGCCCCACCAGCATTCCGTAACCGCCGGAGCCCTGGGTTTCCTTGACCACCAGTTCCGGAAGATTGGCCAGTACGTGGGACAGTTCGGAGGGATTACGACACTGCCACGTCGGCACATTCTTCAGGATCGGCTCTTCATCCAGGTAGAAACGGATCATGTCCGTGACGAATGGATACACCGACTTGTCGTCCGCGACCCCGGTGCCGATGGCATTGGCCAGCACGACATTGCCGGAGCGGTATGACGACAGCAGCCCTGGAACGCCAAGCATCGAGTCCGGGTTGAACGCCAGCGGATCAAGGAACGCATCGTCGAGGCGACGGTAGATCACGTCGACGGCTTTCGGCCCGTCCGTGGTGCGCATGAACACCTTGTCATCGCGCACGAACAGGTCCGCGCCTTCCACCAGCTCAACGCCCATTTCCCGCGCCAGAAACGCATGTTCAAAGAACGCGCTGTTGAAACGACCCGGCGTCAGTACCACCACGCTCGGGTTATCGATCGGGCTGGAGCTTTTCAGGGTGTCGAGCAACAGGTTCGGATAGTGGTCGATAGGGGCAATGCGCTGGGCCGCGAACAACTCGGGGAACAACCGCATCATCATCTTGCGGTCTTCCAGCATGTAGCTGACGCCGCTCGGCGTACGAAGGTTGTCTTCGAGCACGTAGTACGTGCCGTCGCCATCGCGCACCAGATCGACACCGGAGATGTGGGAATAGATATCGCGGTGCAAATCCAGCCCTTGCATCGCCAACTGGTATTGCTCGTTGGCCAGCACTTGCTCGGCCGGAATGATGCCGGCCTTGATAATGCGCTGCTCGTGATAGAGGTCGGCGAGGAACATGTTCAACGCCTTGACCCGCTGAATGCAGCCGCGCTCGACAACTCGCCATTCACTGGCGGGGATGCTGCGGGGGATGGTGTCGAAGGGAATCAGGCGCTCTGTCCCTTGCTCATCACCATAGAGCGTGAATGTAATCCCGGCGCGATGAAATAACAGATCGGCCTCGCGTCGCCGTTGTGCCAAAAGCTCGTCAGGCGTTTCGGCCAGCCAACGGGCAAACTCCCGATAATGCGGGCGGACCTGGCCGCCGGCATCGTACATCTCATCAAAATAGGTGCGGATCATGCCGTACTCCTTGTCACCCGGACATCTGGGCTTCGCAAAGCCCGTGCCATCGGCATAAACGCTTTGATATCAATCAGTTGGATAATCGCACTGCACGCACCGCACCAATCCTGTGCGGTAAATGCCCCCACCTGATCGCCCCCGCTTCATTGCGAAGCAATGTTGTCGCCTATCAGCAGCATAGCCAGAGTTGATTTCACTGCCCGGGAGTCGACGCGGATAATCCGCGCATTCGCTGAAAATCTTGACGAACTTCCCTTTAGCCGCCGGTTTAGGCGGCTTTTTTTTGCATTTTTGAAACGTTATGAATCAAAAACACGATCAAGAGATCGCAGCCTCGTTTCACCTGTAGGAGCTGTCGAGTGAAACGAGGCTGCGATCTCTTGATCTTTTCTACCCCCACAAACGAAAACGGCCAACCCGAAGGTCAGCCGTTGCTGAATGTTGTCACTGTTCATAAGTTATGCGAGTCGCCCTCGTACCTCCTGCTTGACGCCCCATCCTTCGATGATGCCGCCCAAAGGCTCGACCACCGCCTCGAAATCCTGCTCAAAATCGCCGATGCCGTCATAAGTGGCGTACATCACTTTGCTCAGTTCCAGGTACCACGCGCCGTCGTCGCGCACGCTGATTTGTGCATTCAAGGATTCACCGCAGTAATGCCCTGCCGCCCTGCGCGCCCGCTCCTCGTCCGGAAAAATGGCGTAGAACTCGATGGGATGGAATCGTGAAAAGTCGAAGCCGCCTTCTTTCATGCGGCGCAAGACGCTGGTGCTGATGTCTTCTTGATAGGCTGTGCTCATGAAACGTCCCCCTCAGACCGATGGATAGACTTTCCGTATTCCCGGCACTCGCAACCGAATGGGGCGAGCGATGCGGCAACAACGTTGCCGGTGGGAAGCAAGCATGTAGCTGACAAGACCAGACCTTAGCGATCCGTTCGCTGATCTCGATTGCAGAGTAGCCTCAAGATAGAGCCGCTGCCAAGGCCTGGTTAGGAATGTGACAGGAGATGTTCAGATTGGCGTGATGCTGAGAATTTCAATGCTGTTCTGGGTTTTCAGACTTTTGACAGTCGGATCATCGGCGCGCCCTTCCAGATCGTTGAGGTCCAGTTCGGCAGCCACAGGCAGACGCCGGGCGCGAATAAGTTTCGCGGCTTGCTCGTTGTTCGGGCACTCCTCGCTCTCGAACACCTCGTCAACTTGCTCACCGTGATCATCAACGAAAGTGACTTTCCACTTTTGCATCAGGTGCCTCCTCGATAAAACCCATGGATGGGTTTACATGTATCTCGACATTCTTCCCCGGCCAATCGTTCAACCGGACCTTCTATAAGTGAAGCACGAAAAAAGGGCCGTCTCCGGCGTGTTTTCACACAACCTGAAAGGGCCCTTTCTGGCTTGCTCGATATCAGTCGTTGCTAGGCTTGCTCACAGCCTGCAGGACGTATTGCGGCAAGGCGAACGCGCCGATGTGGATTTCCGGGTTGTAGTAGCGGGTGATGATGCCGCTGCCGGCGAAGCGCTGCTGCAAGGTTTCGCGGGACAATTTGCGATAGGCGGTATTGGTCGCGCCCCAGGCGAAGGTCATGGCGCCGCCGATGTAGGTCGGCACGGCTGCCTGATAGAAGTGCCAGTCCGGGAACAGGCTGCGCAGGCGCCCGGCGGTGGTTTTGACTTCTTCGATTTGCATGAACGGCGTGCCGTTCTGGGTCACCAGGATGCCGCCTTCGTTCAGGCAGCGACGGCAGGCCTGGTAGAAGTTTTCCGAGAACAGCACTTCGCCCGGGCCGATCGGGTCGGTGGAATCGGAAATGATCACGTCGAATTTTTCGGTGGTGGTGGCGACGAAACGCATGCCGTCGTCGATCACCAGGTTCAGGCGTGGATCAGCGAACGCACCCTTGGAGTGGTTCGGCAGGAATTCCTTGCACATGTCGACCACGGTGCCGTCGATCTCGACCATGGTGATGTGCTCGATGCTGCGGTGCTTGGCCACTTCACGCAGCATGCCGCCGTCGCCGCCACCGATGATCAGCACGCGCTTGGCGGTGCCATGCGCCAGGATCGGCACGTGGGTCAACATCTCGTGGTAGATGAATTCGTCGGCTTCGGTGGTCTGGATCACGCCGTCCAGCGCCATGACGCGGCCCATGCGCGGGTTTTCGAAAATCACCAGGTGCTGGTGTTCGGTGCGCACTTCGTGCAGCAGTTTTTCCATGCGAAAACGCTGGCCGTAGCCTTCGTAGAGGGTTTCCAGATACTCGCTGGTCGGGGTGTTGCTCATGGGAAGTGCTCCGATGAATGCGGGTGGCAAGCCGCGAATTCTACGTCGCGGGACATGACAGGTCGAACCTTCGTCTGTCGGGTAGGCATAGAACGGTGTGGGAGCGAGCCTGCTCGCGATAAACGATAACGCGGTTTACAGGGAAACCGCGGCGTCTGCATCGCGAGCAGGCTCGCTCCCACAGGGGAAAGGTGTCGGCTTTGGGTGCGTATTCAGATCCGTACGTTGCCTCGTGGCCCGGCGATGGCCCAGATGATCAGGCCCAGTACCGGCAGCAGCAGGATCAGCAGCACCCAGATGATTTTCATCCCTGTGTCGGCACCACTTTTGAGCACGTTGATGATTGCCCAGATGTCCAGGGCAAGAATAATCAGGCCAATCAGACCGTTGAACGTGGAACCCATGGTGTCGCTCCCTAAGAGTGGTGTGCACTCTTAGGATAGCCGGGCCTTGCGAGGGTTCCGTTTTTTAAACGTGGACGGCGATTTTGAGGGCTTCCAGCGAGGGTGCGGCAGCGATGCCGACTTTGGCGCACAACTCGAGTACGCGCGGCACGTCGTTGCCGTAGACCAGCACCACTTGCAGTTCGTCGTCGAGCAACTGACTGAAGTTCATCAGCGTGTAACCGCCGTTTTCCTTGTTCATGCTGCCCATCTGCACCTGAATGCGATTGAGCGCGGTCAGGGCTTCAGTCTTGGCCAGTTGCTTGGGCTTGATATTGAAATCAACCCCGGGCCCGAACGAGGAAACGATCTGGGCGAACAGGTCCACATAGGTGTCGGCCTGGAACAGGACGGTCTCCGGAAGACTGCCGACGACGACCCACTCGCCCAGCGGAATCGGGAACGTTTCGTCGTAGTTGATATCCGGATTGGCCGTCAGAAAAGCCTCGGGATCGGCGTAGGCCTGGGCCGCTTCGTCAGCGACTTTCAGGATTTCGTCATCGCTCATGCACCCGGAGCTGATTTTGCTGATGAGTTCGACGAGTGCGGCTTTCATGGGGCGGAATCCTGTAGCGAGGGAATTTCGAAGGCGCGAAGGATAGCGCATTACGCCCTGCAATTCCTGTGCGCGAGCATGGCCGGGATTGTTGACCCACATCAAGATCCAGCCCCCTGAGTAGCGGCACAATAATGGCACCTTGCCGAAACTGTTTCCGCTATCAGAGAAGACCTCCATGATGGGTGCGTGGCTTAGCAATATCTCGCTGAAATACAAATTCTGGGCGGTCAACGCCGTCGCCTTTGTCACGACCTTGTTGTTGGTGTTGTACGCCGTGCAGCTCGAACAACAGGCCCGCAGCCATGCTTATCAGGCCTCGGCACAGGCCCAGGCGCGACTGCTCAACGCCTGGCCTGCCGGGCAACCGCTCCCCAAAGCCGAAAACGTGCTGACGTTCAGTCGCGGGCAGGCACCGTTGCTGAATGGGCAGCCAGTTCTGGAACTGGCCGATACCAACGGCTGGGTCGGCATCAATGCCATGCCGCTGTTCGGCAACAACCCGTTGATGGGCGCCGAAGTGTTTACGCGTACGGATGGCAACCAGGTCGCGGTGATTGCCCATGGCCCGAGCCTGACCCAGGTATTTGGCGAGCGTTTTCCCAACTATGCCGTCGCGGTCGCGATCCTGATGCTGGCGATGCTCGGCGCTTCGCAATTGTTGATCCGCTTCCTGCTCAGCCAGCTCAATACGCTGAAGGACGTGATGCTCCACGTCGAGAAAACCGGTGACCTGTCCGCCCGTGTGCCGCTGGCTTGCACTGACGAAGTCGGGCAGATGGCCAATGCCTTCAACGCCATGCAGGCCGGTTACCAGCGGGTGGTCAACACCGTCGCCAGCACCGCCCGGCAACTGGATGTCGGCGCTGCGCGGCTGGCGTCGAGCATGAACGAGGTACGTCACGGCATGCTCGGCCAGCAAAGCGAAACCGATCAGGCCGCCACGGCGATCAACGAAATGACCGCCACGGTCTATCACATTGCCCAGCACGCCGGCGCCACCCGCGACCTCTCGCAAACCGCCGACACCCTGGCCGGCAGCGGGCAGGAAGTGGTCAGTCGGGTGCAGAAGTCAATTGCCGGCCTGTCCAGCGGGGTGCAACAGACTGCCGAGATGATTCAGCGTCTGGCCGAGGACAGTCAGAAGATCAACGGCGTGGTCAGTGTGATTCACAGCATCGCCGAGCAGACCAATCTGCTGGCGCTGAACGCAGCGATTGAAGCGGCCCGTGCCGGTGAAATGGGTCGCGGTTTTGCGGTGGTCGCCGATGAAGTGCGTAACCTGGCCAAACGTGTCCAGACCTCCACTGACGAGATAACGATCATGGTTTCCGCGTTGCAGGCCGGGACTCGGGACGCGGTGGATTTCATGCAGGAAAGTTCGTTCAAGGCCGACGATTGTGTGCAGCAGGCTCAGGAAGCCGGCGCAGCGTTGGCGGAAATCACCAGCGCCGTGGCACAGATGCGCGAAAGCAATACGCAAATCGCGGTGGCGGCCGAGCAACAGAGCCATGTGGCGGAAGAGATGAATCGGGCGGTGGTGAGCATTCGGGATGTGACCGAGAACACCGTGCAGCAGACCGTGGATTCAGCGACTACCAGCAATGAGCTGGCGGCGTTGGCCGGGGAATTGAGCAAGGCTATCGGTCAGCTGAAGCTGTGAGACCCTCATCGCGAGCAAGCTCGCTCCCACAGTGGATCTGTGTTGTACCCAGAATATTGGTCACTGAAGATCACCTGTGGGAGCGAGCTTGCTCGCGATAGCGTCAGTTCGACCAACATCAATCCCGACCATGACCACCTATCACTCCGATAGCCAACCTCGATTCGCCACCTGCCGTCGCCCCGCCTATTCTTCAATCATGTGTTCAACATGGATCGAGGATTACCATCATGGGCAAACGTCACCCCAACCTCCCCGCCTGGCAATGGCGAGCGTACCCGAACAATCACCAGCACCCAACCAATCTGGTGCTGCACCTGATTGCCGTGCCGCTGTTCGTCGTGGCGTTTCTGCTGATTGTCTCGGGCGTGTTCAGTCTGAGTTTCGCGAATGTCGCGATTGGCGTCATCGGCCTGCTCGCCGCCCTCGGCCTGCAACGCCACGGTCACCGCCTGGAGGCACAAGCTTCCGAGCCGTTCAGTGATCGCAAAGATGCCGTGTCGCGCTTGCTGGTCGAGCAGTTTCTGACCTTCCCACGGTTCTTCCTTAGCGGCGGCTGGTGGCGCGCCTGGCGTGAGCGCCACCGTCGTCACTGATCAGGCGAAAATCGTCACTGTCTGCCGGCTCATGGCAATCAACTGACCGTCCGCGTTCCACAATTTCGCGGCCGCATGACCGTAGCCGTCAGCGGCATGCTCGATCTCGACGAGGTATTTGCACCAGTCCAGCGTGCTCAGTTCGAGCAACGGCTGGACGAATTCGATGGTCCAGGTCAGGGTGCTGCCCATCGCCGGTTTTTTCAGGTGCGGCAACAGCGCCGGAGGCCAGGCGTCGACCAGCGCCAGGATATGCGACTCGCTGACTGCCTCTTCCTTCACGTCCCCACGCAAGCGCACCCAGCCGCCCATCTCGCGGGATTTGTTACCCGTGAATGGCAGGCCGCCGACACTCCAGCGCATCGCCAGATGCTGCATGAATTCCGGGGTCACGCCTTTGATGTAAGGCAATTCCTGGCAATCATCCCAGTGCTTCATCTCGGGTGCCGGTTCGGCGATCACCGCCACTTCCGACGGCCGCGAGGCGCCGAAGCTGCCCTGGACCAACGTCACCACCTGGCCCTTCTGCATCGCCCGCCCCAGCACCTGGCTGACCGCTTTGCCTTCGCGCAATACATCGACTTCAAAGCTGACCGGCACTTCAGGCTCGACCGGGCCGACAAAGGTGATCGCCAGCGAGCGCACCGGACGATCCGCCGGGACTTTTGCGCGCATGGCTTCGTACTGCAAAGCGGCCACCAGGCCACCGAAACTGGCACGCCCCTGAGCCCATTCGGCCGGGATAGACAGCTCCAGCGGCTGGCTGCGGACAGCGTCGAGCAGATCGGAAAAGCGCATGGAAACCTCAGAGCGGGAAAAGGATGAAGGAATCTTAACCAGCCCGCGAGGATGGCACAGCGCTTATTCCGGCCAAAAGCACTGACAGATGAGCCGGATGCACATGCTCTACGTAGGAGCTGCCGAAGGCTGCGATCTTTTGATCTTTAGCGTCATCACTTACGCCGAAAATCAAAAGATCGCAGCCTTCGGCAGCTCCTACAAGGGCCGAGGTAGTATCAGGATTTGAAACAGGCAGCGCTGAGTTTGTCGAGGACGCGGTCGGCACGGCCTTCGGCCTTGGCCATGGCGGTTTTCCAGGCCGCGACGCAGGGCTGCAAATCGGTTTCCTGCTCGGCCATGGCCAGCCATTGCAAGCAATCGTGCCAATCGCCCAAGGCACCTTGCGCGGACTTCAAGCGCGGCATCGCCGCTTTCGGCAATCGATCCAGTTCGGGATAGGCTTCGATGCCATAGCGCACACGCTTGATCAGCAGGCGCAAACGGTGGCGATCATGTGCCGGATCGTGCAGGGCTTCGTCGAGTTTTCCCCACTGTTTGGCCAAACGTTTTTCGATGCTCTGACGCAAGCCCTTGAGCAAGCCCTGACGTTGGGAGGCCCGCAGAAAACGCGGAAAAGCGTCGAGGATCATCAGCAACTGCGCCACTTCAGGACTCGTCGCGACCGCCGGGTAAGCCTCGGCCATCTGCGCCATACGCCGATGGGCAGCCTCGGGTTGATCATGCTCGAGCAGGTACGCCGCCAGCACTTCGCGATCGCGCAATGGCGTGGTCAAGTCGCCGACCCGGGACGCCGCCGCTTCCAGCTGTTCGACCCCGGGCAAGCCGCGCAATGGCCGCAGCAGACTGCGCAAACGGCGAACCGTGGTACGCAGATCGTGCAGCGCTTCAGGGTCGGTGCGGGCACTCAAGCGTGCCTGACAGGCCAGCAAACGAACTTCCAGGCCCAGGACATGAGCCACCAACCGGTTAATCATGGGGGTTTACTCCGTAAACAACTGCAAGCCGTCAGCCGAAATCCGGGGCGACCGACTGATTGCTTGCAGCTTAGAGCTGCTTTCAGCGCCCCGCGCGCGATTCACGAATATAGAAACGCGCCTTCTCTGCCTTCTTGGCGCAGCCTTCGAACGCTTCGAATTGCTGCTGGGTCTTGGCGCCGGTCAGCAGCGACAGGGCCTTGGAATAGCTGACAGTTCCGGCAAAACCTTCAGCCTTGGCCAGATCCAGTTCACGCCACGCGGCATCGATCCCGCTACCGCAGCTGTCACGGTAAGCGGTTTTGCCCGCACATCCGGCGAGTGCCAGGGCCATCAAAGGCACACAGATCCATGCTTTCATTACTCACACCTCAAAGATAGGTAAACAGTCGTGCAGTTAAGACGGTCTGGCGCGTGAAAAGTGCCTTGGCCCCGCCTCGGAAACTCTAGCGCTCGCGAGAATACCCATCTGCCGCCAAAGAGTGTCGAAAAAACGACGCCCTCGCCTCGCGGAACGACCTTAGCGATTGAAGCGCGCCCCTCGATGGGTGCATTGTTGAACCTTGTCAGACGAGGGCGATTCATGAAAAAGCGTGTCGCGCTGGTGCTGGGCTCAGGTGGGGCCCGGGGCTACGCCCATATCGGGGTCATTGAAGAAATCGAACGGCGTGGCTATGACATCGCCTGCATCGCCGGATGTTCCATGGGCGCGGTGGTCGGCGGGATCTATGCCGCAGGCAAACTCGACGAATATCGCAACTGGATTGAAAGCCTGGACTACCTCGACGTCTTGCGTCTGGTGGACGTCAGTTTTCGTCTGGGTGCGATTCGCGGGGAGAAGGTTTTCGGGCAAATCCGCAAGATCGTCGGCGAGATCAATATCGAAGACTTGCGCATCCCCTATACGGCGGTGGCCACCGACCTGACCAATCAACAGGAAATCTGGTTTCAGGAAGGCTGCCTGCACCAGGCCATGCGCGCTTCGGCGGCGATTCCCAGCCTGTTCACCCCGGTGATGCAGGGCAACCGCATGCTGGTGGACGGCGGCATCCTCAACCCTTTACCGATCGTGCCGGTGGTGTCGAGTCATTGCGACCTGATCATCGCGGTCAACCTCAACTCCACCAACCAACGCCACTATCAACTGCCGGTGATCCAGCGCCCGGCGGCGTTCAAGACCCGCTTCGACAGCCTGATCAGCTCGCTCGGTTCAAAATTGCCATTTCGCCGCAAACAGGCGGAACAATTGCTGCTGCTGGAAAAGGAAGCGTTGATGGCAGAAGCGGCCGAGATCAACCCGTGGATCGAATCCGCCGAACCCGAAGCCCAGCAACCGGCCGCCGCCCCTGAACGCGCCGGCGCACCGAAGTCCGCCACCGGCTCGTTCATCATCGACAACGTCGGACCGGCGTCTTTGCTGGACCTGATCAACCAGAGTTTCGAGGTGATGCAAACCTCATTGGCGCAGTACAAGATCGCCGGTTATCCGCCGGATATTTTGATCAACGTGCCAAAGCGAGTGTGCCGGTTTTTCGAGTTTTACAAGGCGCCGGAACTGATCGCGCTGGGGCGGGAGATTGCGCGGGATACGCTGGATCGGTATGAGAATGAGCGGGATTCCTGAAGTTCTCGGGTGAATGTCAGGGCCCCTTCGCGAGCAGGCTCGCTCCCACATTGAAATGCGATCAAATGTGGGAGCGAGCCTGCTCGCGATGGGGCCGGATCATTCAATACAAAACTAAAGGCTGTCCTCACTCAACAACCGATACCCGACCCCAGCCTCGGTGACGATAAACCGCGGCTGAGTCGGATCATCCGCCAGTTTCTGGCGCAGGTGCCCGACCACAATCCGCAAATAGTGAGTGTCCTCGGTATGGGTCGGCCCCCAAATATCCTTGAGCAGTTGCTGCTGAGTGATGACCCGCCCCGGATGCCGCGCCAGTTGCGCCAGTACCGCGTATTCCTTGCGGGTCAGCGCGACTTCGGTGGCGTCGAGCAACACCCGGCGATACGCCAGATCCACGGTCAACGGGCCGAACGTCAGCGCCGCTTGCTGCGCTTCTCCCGTCGGAGCCTGACGCAACAAGGCACGCACCCGCGCAAGAAACTCCTGAATGCCAAACGGCTTGGTCACGTAGTCGTTGGCGCCGTTGTCGAGTGCTTCGACTTTCTGCCCTTCACTGGCGCGCACCGAAAGCACCAACACCGGCACCGTCGACCACTCGCGAAATTCGCGCAGCACTTGTTGGCCGTCCATGTCCGGCAGGCCGAGGTCGAGTACCAGCAGGTCCGGTTTATTCAGTGCAGCCTGGGCCAGACCTTCGGTGCCGGTACCGGCCTCCAGCACTTTGTAGCCTTGGGAAACAAGGCTGATACGCAGAAATTTACGGATCTGCGGTTCGTCGTCGATGACCAAAATGGTCGCGGTCTGGCTCATGAATTCACATCAACACAAAGAAGTGGCAAGAGAGTAGCGCAAGCGCGATCAGGCTTCACTTTCAGCTCTTAATTTTCAAAGGCCGGCTGAGCCTGCAACGGCAGGTGCAAGGTGATGCAGGTGCCCCGCCCTTCGATACCATCGGCAACGCTGATTCGCCCGCCATGGGCACCGACCATGCCCTGACAGATCGCCAGCCCCAGACCGGTCCCCTGCCCGCCACGATCACCGCGCGCGGCGGTGTAGAACATGTCGAAAATCTTCGCCCGCTCTTCCTGAGGAATCCCCGGCCCCTCATCGCTCACCGAAAAAAACAGCTCGCTGTCGTCGGCTCCGGCGCGCAATTGCAGGCGACCGTGAGCCGGTGAAAACCGCGCGGCGTTTTCCAGCACGTTGACCAGCGCCTGTTCGATCAGCGCGGCGTGGACGTACAGCAGCGGCAACTGCGGCGGCACTTCGGTAGTCACTTGCAACGGCGCCAGCACGGCGCGCAGACGATTGAGCGAACTGCCGACGATGTCGGCCGGCGACACCCAGTCCCGCGCCAGCTTCAGGGCGCCGTGCCCGAGGCGAGTCATGTCCAGCAGGTTCTGGATGTAGCGATCGAGGCGCTCGGCTTCATCGCGAGTGCCTTCAAGCAGTTCGCGGCGATCCTCCAGCGGGATGGCTTCACCGAGGGCCAGCAGGCTGTCGATGCTGCCGCGCATGGAGGTCAGCGGCGTGCGCAGATCATGGGACACCGAGGCCAGCAAGGCACTGCGCAGTTGCTCGGTTTCGCCATGCAGCCGGGCGGCTTCCAGGTCTTCGGCCAATTGCGCCCGGGCCAGCGCCTGGGCCAGCGGCTGACTCAATGCCGTAAGCAAGCGCCGACGCTGACCGCTCAAGGTCTGGCCCTCTTTGGCACACACACCGAGCAATGCCAGTGGCCCGTCTTCCACCGACAACGGCCACCACCACCAACGCCCGAACGGCAGCGTGCCGGTGCCGGCGCCGGCCGGTTGATCGTGATGCCAGGCCCAATCGGCGGCCGCGCGCTCGGCTTCGGAAAATTCCAGCGGGCCACCGGTTTCGACTTTCCAGCCGCCCTGCCCGTCTTGATTGAGCAAGCAGAGTTGCAGATCACTCCAGCCATCGAGGTGCTGGGCCGCGGCGCTGACCACTGCCTGGCGGTCGGTGGCGGCCGTGAGTTTGCGTGACAGGTCGAGCAGTTCGGTGGTCTCTTCCTGAGTGTCGCGCAGCGCCTGCAATTGCCGCCGTTGCCGGGCCGCGAGGTTACCGGTGAGCGCCGCCATCAGCAGGAAGAACAGCAAGGTCAGCACATCTTCTTCGCGTTGGATGGCGAACGAGAAATTCGGCGGGATGAACAGAAAGTCATAGGTCAGAAACGACAGCGCCGCACAGGCCAGCGCCGGGCCGAGGCTGCTGCGCACCGCCACCAGCAACACCGCGGCGAGGAACACCAGCGAGATATTGGGCAGCGGCAAGACACTTGCCACCGCCCAGGCCAACGCACTGGCGAGCACCGTCGCCACCAGCGCCAGCGCGTAGTCGAACCACACCAGTGCCTGCGCCGAACGCTGACGCGGCTGATGCTGTTCCTGATCGCTGTCGAGGACGTTGATTTCCAGCCCGCGCGCATCGCGCAGTAAACGTGACGCCAGACCGCCGCCGAACAACCGTCGACGCAAACGCTGCCGGGACTGACCGACCAACACCAGACTCGCGCGGCGTTCGGCGGCGTGCTGAATCAAGGTTTTTGCCACCTCACCGGCCCGCAACAACACCACTTCGCCGCCGAGGCGTTCGGCCAACTGCTGGGCACTTTGCAGACGCAGCCGCGACTGCTCGTCACGCACGCTGCCGTTGTCCACATGCACCAGGCTCCAAGGCAAATGCCGACGCTGGGCGACGCGACTGGCGTGACGCACCAGACGCTCAGCCTGTGCATCGCCATCGACGCCGACCAACAGGCGACCGCGTACCGCTGGCGCCGCTTGGCCGAGCTGGCGATAGCCCTGGGCCAAATCATCATCGACCTGAGCGGCGGCGGTTTGCATCGCCAGTTCCCGCAGGGCCGTGAGGTTGGTCTGGGTGAAAAAGGCGTCGATCGCCGCCCTCGCCTGCTCCGGCACGTAAACCTTGCCATCGCGCAGACGCTCGAGCAGCTCGCGCGGCGGCAGGTCAATCAGCAGCAGTTCATAGGCTTCTTGCAGCACCCAGTCCGGCAGGGTTTCGCGGACCTGCACACCGGTGATGCCGCGCACTTTGTCGTTAAGACTTTCCAGGTGCTGGACGTTGACCGTGGTGTACACGTCGATGCCTGCCGCGAGCAGTTCCTGAATGTCTTGCCAGCGTTTGGTGTGGCGACTGCCGGGCGCGTTGCTGTGGGCCAGTTCGTCCACCAGCACCAGTTTCGGTTTGGCAGCGAGCAGGCCGTCGAGGTCCATTTCTTCGAGCATCACGCCACGGTATTCCGAGCGCACCAACGGCTGCTGCGGCAAGCCGCCGAGCAGCGCTTCGGTCTCGGCGCGACCGTGGGTTTCGACCACGCCGGCAATCACTTTCACGCCTTGGCGCAATTGCGTGTGGGCCGCTTGCAGCATGGCGTAGGTCTTGCCGACACCGGGCGCGGCGCCGAGAAAAACCTTGAGCCGGCCACGGCCGTCCCGGGGCAGGTCTGCTAACAGCGCGTCGGCGCGGCCGGAGTCACTCATCTGTCATAGCCTTGTTCGATTTTGAATTGGGGTGTTGCCTTAAAAGATCGCAGCCTTCGGCAGCTCCAACAGGTGTACGCAATCCAATGTAGGAGCTGGCGAAGCCTGCGATCTTTTGATCTACAGGTTTTCCAGCGCCATGTTCAACGCCAGTACATTCACCACCGGCGGGCCAACGAGTGGCTGCTCGATGTGCGCATCCATCAGTTGTTGAAGGGTCGCCACCGGCAAATTGCGCGCGGCCGCAACACGCGCCAGTTGATAGGCAATCGCGGCCGGTGGCAAGTGTGGATCGAGCCCGCTGCCAGAGGTGGTGACCATCGCCAATGGCACCGGACCCTGGCCCGGCACCAGCAGTTTGTTGGCATCGTCGATCACCCGAGTGGCCAGGGCCGGGTTGCTCGGCGAAAAGTTGCTGGCACTGCTCGACACGGTGGCAAAGGCACCGGCCGATGGCCGTGGATGGAACCAGGCGTCGCCGACGAAATCCTGCGCAATCAGGGAGGAACCACGGACCTTGCCGTCGGCGTCGCGCACCAGGCTGCCGTTGGCTTGATCGGGGAACGCGACCTGGGCGACACCGGTGACCACCAGTGGATAGGCGACGCCGGTGATAAGGGTCATCAGGACGAGCAGGCTCAGGGCCGGGCGTATCATTGTGGACATTTCAAAATCCTCGAAATTGGAGAAGTTGTGGGGTGTCAGGGAAACCCACCCCTCACCCCAGCCCTCTCCCCATGGGGGAGAGGGGAAAGGGAGCCGATCTGCGTTGCTCTCAAATCTTCCATTCACCTCGGAATATCAGGTCGCTAAATTTCGCAAGACATCCGAGATCAGTCCCCTCTCCCTACGGGCGGTCCGACGTTTCGGGAGGGTTAGGGTGAGGGGGTCGATTTCAGCCTCAAACCAAATGCAACGCCGTCAACAGCATGTCGATCGCCTTGATCCCCACAAACGGCACCACAATCCCGCCCAATCCATAGATCAACAGATTGCGTCGCAACAACGCCGCCGCACTCGCCGCCTGCACGCGAACACCGCGCAATGCCAGTGGAATCAGCACCACGATGATCAAGGCGTTAAACACAATCGCCGAGAGAATCGCGCTCTGCGGACTGCTCAAGTGCATGACGTTCAGCACGCCCAATTGCGGGTAGATCGAGGCGAACAGCGCCGGCAAAATCGCGAAGTATTTGGCCACGTCGTTGGCGATGGAAAACGTCGTCAGCGCACCACGGGTCACCAGTAATTCCTTGCCGATCTGCACCACGTCCAGCAGCTTGGTCGGATCGCTGTCGAGGTCGACCATGTTCGCCGCCTCGCGTGCCGCTTGCGTGCCGTCGTTCATCGCCATGCCCACGTCCGCCTGGGCCAGGGCCGGGGCGTCGTTGGCTCCGTCGCCGCACATGGCGACCAGGCGACCGTCGTTCTGCTCGTGGCGAATGCGCGCCAGTTTTTTCTCCGGTGTGGCTTCAGCCAGCACGTCATCGACGCCCGCCTCGGCCGCAATCGCCGCGGCGGTCAGCGGGTTGTCGCCGGTCACCATGACCGTGCGAATCCCCAATTTGCGCAGCTCGGCAAAACGCTCGCGGATGCCAGGCTTGACCACGTCTTTGAGGTGGATCACGCCAAGCAATTTACCGTCGGCGCAGACCAGCAACGGGGTGCCGCCGCTCTGGGCGATCTTGTCGATTTCCCGGGACAGCGGCGCGGCCAGATCGGCGCGTTTCAGGCCGACGAAGGCCAGCAACGAATCCACCGCGCCCTTGCGATAAACACGATCCCGATAGTCGACTCCAGACAGGCGCGTCTCGGCACTGAACGGTACGGCGGTGAGCAACTCGGCGGCAGGCTCAGGTTGTGGCTGAGTACCGCGCAGATACTCAACGATGGATTTACCTTCAGCCGTGTCATCGGCCAGCGAGGCGAACAATGCCCCCTCGGCGAGCTCCTTGGCAGTGATGCCAGGTGCCGCGTAAACCGCGGTGCAACGACGGTTACCGAAGGTGATGGTGCCAGTCTTGTCCAGCAGCAGGACGTGTACGTCCCCCGCCGCTTCCACGGCGCGACCGGATTTGGCGATCACATTCAGACGCACCAGACGGTCCATCCCGGCGATACCGATGGCCGACAACAGACCGCCAATGGTGGTCGGAATCAGCGTGACCAATAACGCCACCAGGAACACCAGCGGCAGGCTGCCGTTGGCGAAGTGGGCGAACGGTTGCAAGGTGACGACCACCAGCAGGAAGATCAGGGTCAGGCCGATCAGCAGGATGTCGAGCGCCACTTCGTTCGGGGTTTTCTGGCGTTTGGCGCCTTCGACCAGGGCGATCATGCGGTCCAGCGTCGACTCGCCCGGGTTGGCGGTGATGCGCACCAACAGCCAGTCGGACACCAGTCGGGTGTTGCCGGTGACGGCCGAACGGTCGCCGCCGGACTCGCGAATCACCGGCGCGGATTCACCGGTAATCGCGGCTTCGTTGACCGCTGCGATACCTTCAATCACCTCGCCGTCACCAGGGATCATTTCCCCCGCTTCAACGCGGACCACATCGCCCTTGCGCAGGCTGGTGGCCGGCACGACTTGAAAGGCACCGTTGCTGGTTTTGCGCCGAGCACTCAGGCCTTCGCTACCGGCCTTGAGACTGTCGGCGCGGGCCTTGCCGCGACCTTCGGCCAGTGCTTCGGCGAAGTTGGCGAACAGCACGGTGAACCACAACCACAAGGCGATTTGCGCGGCGACAAAAGTCGGCACGCTGCTGTCGGGAATGAAGCACAGCACGGTGGTCAGGATAGCGGTCAGTTCGACAACCAGCATCACCGGCGCACGTTGCAATTGCCGAGGGTCGAGCTTGACGAAGGCTTGCACCAGCGCCGGACGCCAGAGGGCGGCGATCGCGGTTTTCGGTTGTTCCGGCGCTTTGGCGACGGCGGTTTTGCTTACAGGCATATTCATGATGGATTCCTTAGAAGCCCATACTCAAATGTTCAGCAATAGGACCCAGCGCCAATGTCGGCAGGAAGGTCAAACCACCCACCAGCAAAATGGTCACGGTCAGCAAGGTCACGAACAGCGGGCCATGGGTCGGGAAGCTGTTCTGGCCGATCGGTGCGGTTTTCTTCATCGCCAGGCTGCCGGCCAGGGCCAGTACCGGGAGGATGTAACCGAAGCGACCGATCAACATACCAAGGCCCAGCATCAGGTTGTGGAACGCGGTGTTGGCACCGAAGCCACCGAACGCCGAACCGTTGTTGGCGCTGGCCGAGGTGTAGGCGTACAGCAACTGACTGAAGCCGTGGGCACCGGGGTTACTCACCGCCGCGACCGGGCCGGGCAGGCTCGCGGCAATCGCGCCGAGTACCAGTACGCCGACCGGCATCACCAACAAGGTCACGACCAGCAACTGGACTTCCTTCGCCTGGAGTTTCTTGCCGAGGTATTCCGGGGTACGACCGATCATCAGGCCGGCGAGGAACACCGCGATCAACACGTTCAGCAACATCCCGTAGAGCCCGGCACCGACGCCGCCGAAGATCACTTCGCCGACCATCATGTTGACCAGCGCGACCATGCCGCTCAGCGGGTTGAGGCTGTCGTGCATACCGTTGACCGAACCGTTGGACGCCGCGGTGGTGGTCACCGACCACAGCACCGTGGCCGTGGTGCCGAAGCGTGCTTCCTTGCCTTCCAGCGGCGCGGTCTGTTCGACGGCGACATTGTTCAGGGTCGGATTCGGCTGGTATTCAGCCCACAGCGACGTCGCGCCGCCGATCAGGAACAGCGCCAGCATGCAGGCGATGATCGCGCGACTCTGACGCAGGTCTTTCACGTAATGGCCGAAGGTGAACACCAGCGCCACCGGGATCAGAATGATCGAGCCGACTTCAAACAGGTTGCTCCACGCCGTCGGGTTCTCGAACGGGTGCGCCGAGTTGACGCCGAAGAAGCCACCGCCGTTGGTACCCAGTTGCTTGATCGCAATCTGGCTGGCGGCCGGGCCGAGCGGGATCACCTGATCGACGCCTTGCATCGTCACCGCATTCACGTAGTGCGCGAAGGTTTGCGGCACGCCCTGCCAGACCAGGTACAGCGCCAGCAGCAGGCACAGCGGCAGCAAGCCGTAGAGGGTGGCGCGGGTCATGTCGACCCAGAAGTTGCCGAGGGTCTTGGTCGACTTGCGACCGATGCCGCGACACAGCGCAACCAACACGGCCAGACCGGTAGCGGCGCTGACGAAGTTCTGCACGGTGAGGCCGACCATCTGACTCAGGTAGCTGAGCGACGCTTCACCGCTGTAGGCCTGCCAGTTGGTGTTGGTCATGAAGCTGACGGCGGTGTTGAACGCCAGCGTCCATTCCTGACCCGGCAGGTTTTGCGGGTTCAGTGGCAAGTGGTCCTGGAACAACAGGATCGCGAACAACAGCAAAAAGCCCGCGAGGTTGAAGGCGAGCAAGGCCAGGGTGTACTTCTGCCAGCTCTGTTCGGCCTGCGGATCAACGCCGGCCACCCGATAACATCCACGCTCCACCGGGCCGAGAATCGGCGAAAGCCAAGTGCGCTGACCTTCCATCACCTTGTAGTAGAAGCGCCCCAGAAACGGTGCCGGAATCAGCACCAGGGCGAAGAAGGCGAGGATCAGCCAATAGTCATAACTGTGCATAGCCGCTCCTAGTTCCGGTCCGCGCGCAACAGCGCAACCAACAGATAAATGAACAGCCCCACTGCCAGTAGCAGTGACACCCCGTCCAGAACGCTCATGGAAGTTCTCCGTGTTACGGCGTATTGCCGCGTGTGGAGTCATTGTCGGAAGGAAGGCTGTAAAGGAACGAGATCGAGGGTGTTGGCTGTGCATAAAGAAAGCGTAAAGAGTGGGTTTATGCCTTCGTTACATTGGTGTTTTTGCGGGCCCCTTCGCGAGCAAGCCCGCTCCCACAGGGGATCGAGTTGTCTGGCCTGACGCATTCCAACTGTGGGAGCGGGCTTGCTCGCGAAGGCGGCATTACGGCCAACAACGCTCTCAACTGGCGCACAAAAAACAATCATTCGGGGGCAAACATTCCCGATACGACGCCTTTCTGCACTTTACGACCGCCATCACAACACTGGCACGCCCACTGCAAACGCCCTCTCCCGAGCTTTCCAAACCGTTCAGGGAGCAACGCATGAACACACAACTCAAACCCACGCTGGGCACGCTGCACCTGTGGGGCATTGCGGTCGGGCTGGTGATTTCCGGTGAATACTTCGGCTGGAGTTACGGCTGGGGCGTGGCGGGTACACTCGGTTTTCTGGTGACGTCCTTTATGGTCGCCACCATGTACACGTGCTTCATCTTCAGTTTCACCGAGCTGACCACCGCGATTCCTCACGCTGGTGGTCCCTTTGCCTACAGCCGCCGCGCCTTTGGCGAGAAAGGCGGACTGATCGCGGGGCTGGCGACACTGATTGAATTTGTCTTCGCCCCGCCGGCCATTGCCTTGGCCATCGGTGCCTACCTCAACGTGCAATTCCCCGCACTCGACCCGAAACACGCCGCGGTCGGTGCCTACATCGTGTTCATGGGCCTGAACATCCTCGGGGTGAAACTGGCCGCAACCTTCGAACTGGTGGTCTGCGTTCTCGCAGTGGCCGAACTGCTGGTGTTCATGGGCGTGGTCGCACCGGCGTTCAGCTTCAGTAACTTCGCGCTGAACGGCTGGGCCGGTTCCGATGTGTTCGGTGCGCCGGCGATTGCCGGGATGTTCGCGGCTATACCCTTCGCGATCTGGTTCTTCCTGGCCATCGAAGGCGCGGCCATGGCCGCCGAAGAAGCCAAGGATCCGAAACGCACCATTCCGAAGGCCTACATCAGCGGCATTCTGACCCTGGTTTTGCTGGCGATGGGCGTGATGTTCTTAGCCGGCGGCGTCGGTGACTGGCGCACCTTGTCGAACATCAACGACCCGCTGCCGCAAGCGATGAAAACCGTGGTTGGCGAAAGTTCGGGCTGGTTGCACATGCTGGTGTGGATCGGCCTGTTCGGCCTGGTAGCGAGTTTCCACGGAATCATCCTCGGCTACTCGCGGCAGTTCTTCGCCCTCGCCCGGGCCGGTTACCTCCCGGTGTCCCTGGCCAAGTTGTCACGTTTTCAGACACCGCACCGGGCAATCATCGCCGGCGGCGTGATCGGCATTGCCGCGATTTATAGCGATGGTTTGATCAACCTGGGCGGCATGACGCTGACAGCGGCGATGATCACGATGGCGGTCTTCGGGGCGATCGTGATGTACATCATGAGCATGCTCAGCCTGTTCAAACTGCGCAAAACCGAACCGAATCTGGAGCGCACCTTTCGCGCGCCGTGCTATCCGCTGGTGCCGTTCATTGCGCTGGTGCTGGCGGTGGTCTGCCTGGTGGCGATGGCCTGGTTCAACACGTTGATCGGGTTGATCTTCCTGGCCTTCATGGCGGTAGGGTTCGTGTACTTCATGCTGACGGCGCAACTGCGTGCCGATGCACCGGCGGACGCGATGCTGACCGGGCTCTAACCTCCCCTGCGGCAGCTCCTGCAAGGATGTACGGTGTCTTCGGCAGATCAGGCATAGAATGGAACCACTGCGAAAATTAATCGCTCAAAGTGGTATGCACGATCGATTGGCGAAACCCGCCCATCGGCCTGCCCTCAAGGAGAGCCCTATGCCCTGGTATGCCTGGTTGATTCTGATCGTTGCAATTGGCTCGATCGTTGGTGGTTTGATGATGTTGCGTGACACCGCCGACAAGGTCGAACTGACCGAGGAGCAACGCAAACGCGTCGCTGAACGCAACGCACAAGCGGATGCCAAGGATGCGCAGGACCGCTAACAGAACAAACCCCGTCATTCTCATCAAATGACGGGGTTTTGCGTTTCTACTTTTCCCAATCGGCCTTGGCGATGTGCAGGCCATGCAGCCCTTTGTAAGCCGCGCGTTCCGGCTGGCTCCAGCCCTTAAGCAACGAATCCTCCAACCGATAAATCTCCACCCCGAGCGGGCGACACACGCTTAGCGGATCCTGCGCATCCGGCCCCCACATGGCCAGCGACAGATCGCCGCCCGGGCAGGTCGAGAGCGCACACAGCAGATCGATTTCGGCAAAGAACTCCAGGTAATCGCCCTTCTGCGCCGGACAGGCTTTCATGAAGTACATGTCGTCGTGGTTCAGGCCCGTGCACTGGAAAATGTTCAGCACGTCATGTACGTCGAACTCGGTCAGCCCATGAGGTAGCACTGCACGGGTGAGGTTCGAGTGGCAGTGATGATGGAAATCTTCGCCGGTGAGCATTTTGTTCACATAAGGATCGCAGCGAGTGCCCAGCAAGTCGTGCAGGCGACCGCCATGTTCGTCGATGCCGTAACCGGCCAGGCTGTCATCGGTGATGGTCACCAGAGGCCGCAGAAAAGGCAGGTTCGACCAGAGCCGGTCATGGGTGCTGACGTGTGCGCCCTGTAACTGTCGGGTCCGCGCCGCCCACAAACGCTCCCGTGGATCGTTGGCATTCCAGACGTTGAAATCCCCGACTTGCGGGCCGACGGGCGTGGTCACCCGGAACACATGCCCGGCCGGCACTTTCCAGGCGCGACCGGTGCGGATCGGGACCTCGAACTCCTCGATCAGCGTGCGCCCGTCCTTCTTGTCGCGGATCCGTTCGTAGAAGGCTTTGTCCACCTGCAAGGCGGAACCTTTGCTGACTTGATAGGCCGCCGGATAGTCTTTGTACATGGCACGAATCCTCGATCAGTGATGGGAAGAACGGGTAAGCATCTGCAACAAGAGGTGTTCGGAATCGTCGAGATACAGGCTCATGGCGTCCTCGGCCGCGCGTTTGTCGCCCTCGGCCAACAACTCGTGGATCTGCCGGTCCCGCGCCAGCCAGGGCGCCTGAAAACGTGATTCATCGGGGGCAGTGCAGAACACCAGACGCAATTGCGCCACGACGTTGGTGAAGAACTCGTCGAACAACGGACTGCGCAGCAATCCGACGATGTGTTGATGAAAGGCCAGGCTGTGGGTGCCGACGGCGCGCCAGTCTTCGCGCTCCCGGGCAAGCTCGGTGGCTTCCAGGGCTTCGAGCATCCGGTCGGATTGATAGTCGCGCAGCGGCTGACTCGCGCTGATGGCCCGCAGCTCCAGGGTGCGCCTGACGTTGAACAGATCCCGCACGTCCTCGACGCCCAGCCTGCGCACCATCACGCCTTTGTTGCGCACATAACGGGTCAGACCTTCCTGACCCAAGCGATGCAGCGCTTCGCGAATGGTATTGCGGGATGCGTTATAGGCAGACACCAGATCGTTTTCCACCAACGCCATACCGGGCAGCAAACGGCCGCCAATGATGTCGGCGCGCAACTCAAGTGTGATGTGGTCGGCCAGGGACAGTCCGCTGTTCATACTCATTGCCTCGTGATTGTTCAACAATCGTCAGTTAATGAGTAATCACTATTCGTGCCACCTGTTGATACAACGTTCTACCAAGATCGACGCATCTGCATGCTTTTTAGAAGTAGAAGTACACCCACCATCCCATTTTCATTGGTTAATATGGCGCATTGTTGCGGAGATACCCGATGCGTTACTCGCAGGACCATAAAGCCCAGACCCACCAACGCATCATCAAGGAAGCGTCAGCGCGCTTTCGCCGCGATGGCATTGGCGCGACAGGTCTGCAACCGCTGATGAAAGCACTGGGCCTGACTCACGGTGGTTTCTACTCGCACTTCAAATCCAAAGACGAACTGGTGGAAAAGGCTTTGCAAGCCGCGAGCGAGCAGGTCGATGTGATTTGCGCCGAGCTCTTCGCCCAGGATCGTCCGCTGGAAGCGTTCATCGACGCCTATTTGTCCGAATGGCACCAGACCTCACCCGATGAAGGTTGCCCGTTGCCGACCATGTCGTCGGAACTCGGCCTGCGCGGGCAGCAAAGCCCGACCACTGACGTGGTGCTCAACGCACGGCTTGAACAAGTGCAAGGCACCCTTGAAGGCGACAACGCTGCCGACGACAGCGTCGTCATCATGTCGACGCTGGTCGGGGCACTACTGCTGTCACGCAGTGTCGAGAACCCCGAGCTGGCGCAGCGGATTCTCGACGTGACTCGCGCCTATCTCAAACAACCCCGGGACTAACCCTCCCAACGCTTGAACAGCACGCTGGCATTCACCCCTCCAAACCCGAAGCCGTTGGACAGCGCGTACTCGATTGCCATCGGCCGTGCCTGGCCGTGGACGATGTCCACGCCTTGGGCGGCAGGGTCCGGGGTATCGAAGTTGAGGGTGGCCGGCACGACCTGATCGCGAATTGCCAACAGCGTGAAGATCGCCTCGATACCGCCCGCTGCACCGAGCAAATGCCCGGTGGCCGATTTGGTCGATGTCACGGCGATTTTGTTATCCGTGCCGAACAACGCCTTGATGGCCGCCAACTCTCCCAAGTCCCCGACCGGTGTCGAGGTTGCGTGAGCATTGAGATGCTGCACCTGCGCCGGCGAAATGCCTGCCTGGGCCAATGCCAGCGACATCGCCCGTCGCGCACCGCTGCCATCCTCGGGACCTGCCGTCAGGTGATAGGCATCGGCACTGGTGCCGTAACCGACCAATTCCGCCAGCGGTTGAGCACCGCGGGCCAGGGCATGCTCCAGGGATTCGATCACCAGAAGGCCAGCGCCCTCCCCCATGACGAAGCCATCGCGATCACTGTCGAACGGCCGCGAGGCTCGCTCCGGGGTGTCGTTGTATCCGCTGGACAAGGCGCGAGCAGCGGCAAACCCGGCGAGACTGACGCGATCGATCGCCGCTTCCGCGCCGCCACATACCGCGATGTCTGCCTCGCCACAACGAATCAACCGCGCCGCATCACCAATCGCCTGCACCCCGGCCGCGCAAGCTGTCACCGGCGCACCCAATGGGCCCTTGAAACCGTGCTGGATCGACACATGACCCGCGGCGAGGTTGACCAGAAATGAAGGAATGGTGAACGGCGACAAGCGTCGCGGCCCACGGCTGTCCGTGGTGCGCACCGCATCCGCTATCGCACCGAAACCACCCACGCCGGAACCGATAATGGTTGCCGTACGCTCCTGGGCATTGGCGTCCGCCGCTTGCCAACCGGCCTGCTCCAGCGCCTGACGCGCCGCTTCCATGGCGAACAGAATAAAGCGGTCCATCTTCTTCTGCTCTTTGGGCGCCGTCGCCCGGTCCGGGTCAAACCCCGCCTGGGGATCGTCAGCCAGCGTCGGCACTGCACCCCCGACCTTGGCCGGCAAATCGGCAACCACCTCGTCCGGCAAATTGCGCAACCCGGAACGCCCGGCCAACAGACGCGACCAAACGGCTTCGACACCAGAACCCAATGGCGACACCAGGCCCATGCCTGTTACAACTATTCGACGATCACTCATACCGCAAATACCTCAAGCCGATTCATGACGCCTCACGTGTAACGCGCGGCGGCCTTACTTTTGGAAAGATTCGGTGCCATGACAAGACGCGCCGCAACGAAGGCATCCCAATCGGCCGCATCCGGCAACGAAGGAATGGTGATCAACTCACCCTGATCCAGACCCGACAACGCCGCATCAACCATATCATCGGCTTCCATGACCATATCCACCGGAATCTGGGTAGCATCGATACCGGAGCGCTCGAAGATTTCGGTGCGTGTTACACCTGGCAACACGGCCTGCACCTTGACCCCGGTGCCCTCCAATTCGGCATTCAACGATTGAGTCAGACTTAACACATAAGCCTTGCTGGCGCTGTAAGTTGCATTGAAGCGCTCTGGGAACAACGCAACTACTGATGCGATGTTGATAATCGTCCCGCGGCCCGCCTTGGCAAAACTGGCGGCCGCTGCCGAGGCCAACCGCGTGACCGTTGTCACGTTCAGTTGAATCAAACGCTCCAGCTGATCCATGTCGGCATTGGCCAACAAACCATCCGTTGCAACCCCGGCGTTGTTCAGTAACAGGCTGATACTCGAATCACTGCGAAGACGCTGTTCAAGCTTCAGCACCTCATCCTTTTGCGTCAGATCCACCTTGAGCACCTCGACCTGAACGCCATGCTCGGCGCGCAACTTGCTCGCCGCAGCGTCCAGCCGCTCTTGATCACGGGCAACCAATAACAGATCAAAACCACGCGCCGCCAACCGCTCGGCGTAAATCGCACCGATACCGGAAGAAGCACCGGTGACGAGGGCCGTACCTTGAGACTGGACAGAGTTCATGACTGTGCTCCTGGGAGATGCCTAAGGGAAAGACAAGCGCCTGAGGCTCAGAACGCTTGGCGGAAACCAGTTTATTATAGGCATAATCTTAGCTGTATATGATAGCCGTAATTTTTCTCATATCGACGAAAGGCGCACCATCACAGCGTTCCCCAGAAAGCAAAAAGGCCGATCAATGACCGGCCCCTGGCGCTGACGTATAAGCTTAGTTCACCTCAAGCTTCTCGCGATTCTTATCCAGAATCGCTTTACCGATTCCCTTCACTTCGAGCAATTCGTCCACGGACGCAAACGGCCCATTACTCTCACGATAGGCAACAATCGCCTTAGCCTTGGCCTCGCCCACACCGGACAACTCGCGCTGAAGGGTTGGCGCATCGGCCTGATTCAGATCGATCTTGCCAGACTGTGCCTTGGGAGAAACTTCCAGCACCAAGGGTGCGTTGCCAGACTCTGGCTTGACCGTCGGCGCAGCAATGGCCGCAATAGAGGCGCTGGTGAGCAGGGCGAAAACCAGAGAGTAGAAATAGCCAGTACGCATAAATGAAGCTCCATGACATCGATTGAGAAAGCAGCTTTTCCGAAGCTGCCTTCCAAACTTAGGCGATGTCTGGAGCCTGTCAAAAATGTGTCCGTTACAGGATGTGAAACAATCAGGGTTCGAGGCGACGTTGCTGGTAGATCCAGTCAACGATATCGCCATCAGGGGCGTAGCCGCTGACGGTTTCGCGCAGGATCTGGCGGACGCGAGCGTAATCGTCATGATCAACGGCAATCAGCAACTCCCTCAAACGGCCCTTGAGCACATCCCAGGGCAGATGATCTTCGTTGGCCGTCATGATCATCGGATGTTGGGTCGCTGCCACGTCGTCGCCGATCAGCAACTCCTCATAAAGCTTCTCACCGGGACGTAGCCCGGTGAACTCGATGGAGATATCCCCCTGCAAATTCTTCTCCAAACGCACGCTCAAGCCCGACAGGTGGATCATCTTCTCCACCAGCTCGACAATCTTCACCGGCTCGCCCATGTCCAGGACAAACACATCACCGCCCGGCCCCATGGAACCCGCCTGGATCACCAGTTGCGCGACCTCAGGGATAGTCATGAAATAGCGAGTGATTTTCGGGTGCGTGACCGTCAATGGGCCACCCGATTTGATCTGGCTGTGGAAAAGCGGGATCACTGAACCGGAAGACCCCAGCACAGACGCAAGACTCGGCCCATGCGAAGTGCTGCAACCAGCTGATTGCCGGCTACGCCTGCACCGTAGATGGCGACTTTGGTGAGGCCATCATCCCGGTTGGCGAACGGTACATGCTGCGCGGCGGTGAACCAGTCGCCCATGAAATATTGACGCATGCACAGGCGCAGACCGCCGATGATGACGAGGCTTAGCCACCAGTAGTTAAAGACTATTGAGCGGAATAAAGGACTTTGCAATGAAAAATACTCACCGTCTATGGTTATGCCATAAGGTCTATCCGGGTGCGTCTCATTGGCACTGGATCCATGACGACAAGCCCTCCCTATGGTAACGTGCCCCGTAAAACTTAGTGTGGATGGTTGGCTAGCCATCACAGGAGCAACTATATCGCCTCCGGCGGCCTCCATCGACCTAACAAACTGATTTGTTAGTCCAGCATTCAAGGACAGTTCTTGTGACCCTCCCCCTCGTGGTTGACCTCGACGGAACGTTGTTGCGTTCGGACCTATTAGTAGAAACCGGCATGGCATTTATCCGTCGCCATCCATTTCAGCTCTATAAAACGGTAGGCTGGCTGGCGCAAGGTAAAACTGTGCTGAAGTCGCAACTGGCTTCTGCAACCGATATAGATGTTAATGTTTTACCTTACAACCCAGCCGTGCTGGAGTTGATAAAAATTGCAAAAAACGAAAATAGACTCATCGTACTTGCCACCGCCAGCCATTACACTCTGGCCGAGAAAATTGCAGAGTACCTGCAACTTTTTGATCTTGTACTGGCGACCAATGAAGAACGCAATCTGACAGCAGAGTCCAAGCGGGATTTATTGATTGAACACTTTGGCGAGTCCGGGTTCGACTATGTAGGTAATTCTCATGACGACATCCCGGTATGGTCGGCAGCAAGACATGCTTATGTGGTTGAGCCTGAACGAGGCGTTTTGCGTAAAGCACAAGCGATGGGCAACGTTAAACAAACGCTTCTGTCGAGTGTAGTACCTTTAAAAAGCTGGGTTTCTGCAATCAGGATCCACCAATGGATGAAGAACGCCCTGATTTTCGTCCCACTTCTTGCGGCGCACCAAGTAATGAATCCAATGATGGTTCGGCAGGGAATACTTGCGTTCCTGTTATTCGGATTGTGTGCATCCAGCGTTTACATTCTGAATGACCTTCTGGATTTGGCGGATGATCGTCATCATCATTCAAAAAAATGTAGAGCCTTTGCCTCTGGTGACCTGTCGATCATAACCGGAATTGTGGCGTTCCCGCTCTTGTTGTGTGCTGCCTTCGCCGGCGCCGCGTTATTTCTACCCTGGCAGTTCTCGGCAGTGCTACTGGCGTATTACGCACTGACACTTGCCTACTCACTTGATCTAAAGCGCCGCATGTCTATTGACGTCATTGCCCTTGCAGCTCTGTATACATTGAGGATCATAGCCGGTGCGGCAGCGTTCCAGCTTCAGCTAACCTTTTGGATGCTGGCTTTCTCGATGTTTATGTTTTTAAGCTTGGCACTGGTCAAACGCTACGCAGAGCTGCGTGATGCCAGAGTAAAAGGGAAAAAAGAGAAAACCCGGGGTCGCGGTTATTACCCCGGTGACCTCGAAATGATTTCTTCTTTAGGGGCATCCTCCGGATACCTCGCCGTGATGGTGCTGGCGCTCTACATACATGACCAAGCGACCATCGCCCTCTACTCAAGCCCCCAGATCATCTGGCTGGCGTGTCCCCTGCTGCTATTTTGGATCACACGTGTCTGGATGCTGACACACCGGGGTCTAATTCATGAGGACCCCGTTGTATTCGCAATTCGTGACCGGGTCAGTCTAATAGTCGGCGCATTATTTTGTGTTGTTTTTTGGGCAGCAGCATGACTTCAGATCTTTACTCATGGGGCCGATATCCAAAACATGCACAGACAGCCACGCCATGCAGCTGGAGATCCGAACTACAGGGCGTTCTGACAAGCTTGCGGGACACTTACGAAGAAACCTTACCATACGGAAATGGCCGTAGTTATGGCGACAGTTGCTTGGCGACCAGTGATCAGGTGATTCAAACACGCTTGATGGATCGATTCATAAAGGCTGACTGGCAGACAGGCCGCATTATCGTTGAAGCTGGGGTAACACTGGCGCAGATTCTGGATATTGCCATCCCCAACGGCTGGTTCCTGCCCGTCACTCCCGGCACTCAATTCGTGACGGTTGGCGGTGCCATTGCCAATGATGTCCATGGTAAAAACCACCACCGACGTGGCACTTTCGGTAACCATGTCACGCGTTTCGGGCTACTGCGAAGCGATAAGGGTGCACTGGTTTGCTCCTCATATGAAAATCCCAAGTTGTATTCGGCAACCATCGGCGGGCTTGGCCTCACGGGTATCATCACGTGGGGCGAAATCAACTTGATCTCTATAAATTCCAGTGCTATCGACAGTACAAAAGTGCGTTTCAGCAACCTGAAAGAGTTCTTTTTATTGGCGGAAGAGCTTGATCATCAACACGAATACAGCGTCGCCTGGATTGATTGCCTGGCGAAAGGAAGTGATGTTGGGAGAGGCGTTTTCATTGTGGGCGACCATGCACCCTATGGCGAGCTGACGCTCACCAAAAAATCAAAACTCAACGTCCCCTTTGCGCCATTTATATCTCCGATCACCCCACACACGCTAAAGTGTTTTAACAACATGTACTGGCACGCACAGCCCGCTGAAAGAACGCGTAAAAATGTTCACTACGAGCCCTTCTTCTATCCCTTGGACGGAATTCTTAACTGGAACCGAATTTATGGCTCCAAAGGGTTCCAGCAATTCCAGTGCGTCATACCCGATACGCATGCAGAGGCGACAGTCCATGAACTGCTCAGCGCCATCGCGAAAGCAGGTCAAGGCTCATTTCTGGCCGTCTTGAAACGCTGCGGGGAAATGCCTTCTCCAGGATTGCTGTCTTTTCCAATGCCCGGCACTTCTTTGGCACTCGACTTCTCACAACACGCTGGACTGGAGTCAGGTTTGTTTCGCCGACTTGATATCATCGTCGCGGAGTCAGGGGGCAGGCTCTATCCAGCCAAAGACGCTCATATGAGTGGTGAACATTTTAGAAGCTTCTATCCTGCGTGGGAAAAAGTGGAAGCATTACGCGACCCAGCCCTCAAATCCCGATTTTGGAAAAGAGTAACGTCATGAAGCGAATACTAATAATTGGCGCTACGTCCGCCATCGCCGCAGCGTGCGCCCGGCTCTGGGCAAAAGACGGCGCTGAGTTTTTTCTGGTAGGACGTAATACCGAAAAACTTGAACAGGTTTCCAACGACCTGAAAGTTCATGGCGCAACAGCAGTGAGTTCTTACCGTCTGGACGCCACTGATATCGCGGCACACTCAGTGATGATGAAAAACTGTTTGACCACGCTGAAACAGATTGATATCGCACTCATTGCCCATGGCACACTGCCCGATCAAAAAGCGTGTGAAAACGACGTTAATCTAGCGCTGCAAGAGCTGTCCAACAACGCTATTTCTGTCATCGCGTTACTCACGTTGCTGGGCAATCAATTTGAAATTCAAAGACATGGCTCATTGGCGGTCATTTCTTCGGTAGCTGGCGACAGGGGCCGACCCTCCAACTATTTATACGGCACAGCAAAAGCTGCCGTTTCCACATTCTGCGAGGGTTTGCGCGCAAGACTGTTCAAAGTCGGCGTTTCGGTGACTACCATCAAACCCGGTTTTGTTCAAACACCTATGACCAAGGGGCTCAACCTGCCTCCCCTGCTGATAGCACAACCTGAAAAGGTAGCACTTAGCATTGTCAAAGCGGTGCAAAATAAAACCAACACGCTGTACACCCCAACATTCTGGGCACTGATAATGCTTATTATCAAACATTTACCAAACTTTATATTCAAGCGGATAAATCTATAGTCAGATTTACTGCAAGTGATAAAACTGTATACATCCAGCTTCATCGATAACAGGGCTCTTCAATGTCAGCTTTAAATACCCTAGGCAATCTGCTTCAAAGGCATTTATTACTAATTGCCCTAGTCATTGTCATTCTGTTGAACCTGTACTACCTGAAGACGTACCCTATCAATATTGCTGCCTTTGACTATCCAAATTATGCTCAGATGATTTTCTCCAGTGTATCCAATCTTATCCACGCCAGTGGATATACTTTGGCCGCACGCTTCGCACTCGATTTTGCTGGCGTACCCAACGGAGTAGACATCTATAATTTTAAATGGTTGCGACACTTACAGCACATTCATTTTTACGTCCACTTGTTCGCCATCGCAATTAGCACATTCATGTGCAATAAAGTATTTGGTAAAATCTCAGCCACACTTATGTGCCTAGCGTGGGGTGGCAGTCTGTTTTTCATGGGCGGGGTCAATTCCATCGGACCGGACTGGCTACAAGGAGACTTTCTTGCCATCGCACTGCTGACCGCTCTCTGGGCGTTCGATGTAAAAAATGATGCAAAAATAATTTTGTATGTACTGTCCGCAGTTATTCTTACGGTTGCCTACCTTGTAAAGTTCAATTCCTTGGTAATCGCCCCTGTCATTGCGATGTTAGTAATTTTTGACAGCAAGGACTGGACTTGGAAAATCGCGACAGCCATCGTCACCCTATCGGCGAGCACCACAATTATATTTGTATTTGTCGAAACCTTTCACTACCCGACGACCAATTCACGGCAACTGAGTTACGATCATGCTTGGGTTCTAATTGACGCAATACCAAACAACTACATCACTCAGGAACCAAACAAGCTGGGAATCAACAGTTTGAGGTGGCGGGCCCTTGGCGCAATTTTACCACCGGAATATTTCAGGGCTGCAGCCTATCAAGACGTTGATTGGGGCGCACCAAAAGAAGTAAGAGCCCCCTACCTCGCACAATATAATTATCTGATGAACGCATCGCGCTCGGAGTTGATTGATTTCACGACCAAGCATCCCCTGCCTGAAACATTTGACATTCATGTTTCGGCCATTCCCGGCTATTACTATATCGGGCTTCCGCAAACAGACGCCCTAGGTATAGCCGTGTATAAAGAATCGGTGCTGGCGATACCCGCCGCCTACATCGCGAAATTGATCACGGGGTGGTTAGCTTTTTTCATCGAAAAACCATTCCAACTCACACCTTTAAAATCAAATAGCTTGGATCTGCTTATTGGTGACAATATTCAAGCAGATGGCAGCGTTAAACTGACCCCCCCTCCGGGCCGTATACCTCAACACTTGCTGTACTGGAATCCTGCCGAGAAAGCACAACACCAAGGCATGGCGTTTTTTGGTTGGATGAATTTTCTGACTCCGCCACCTTGGGTCTATGCCTTGCTGGCGTTCGTCTCATGTATCGCTATATCTAAAACACAAAACATCAGAAAAGCCTTCCAGGCAAGCTTGTTAGTCTTGTCTACAGCATTACTGGTTAGTTCTTCGTTGATGCTACTGACTGTTCGATCCAAGGAAATGCTTGCACTGTTGCCCATAGCAAGTATCTTTCTCAGTTTTGGTTTTTCTAGCTGCATCAATTACTGCCTGAAACGAAGATCCAACTTAAGTATGCTGGGCTTAAATGGAGAGCCAAAATGAAAATAATTCTTCCAGGCGGAGCAGGTTTGGTCGGGCAAAATTTGGTGGCACGTTTAAAAAGCCGCGGATACACTGACATCGTGGTGCTCGACAAACACCGAACGAACCTCGCCATATTAAAGTCTGTTCACCCAGAACTGACTATTGAGTATGCGGACCTTTCAAAAAAAGGTAGTTGGAGCGAACACTTTGTTGGCTCGGCAGTGGTCGTCATGCTACAAGCTCAAATCGGTGGCAATATCTATCAAGAATTCGTACAAAACAATGTGATTTCAACACGCCTAATACTGGACTTGATAAAGGCCAATCCGAACATGCACCTTGTTCACATTAGCTCGTCTGTACTGGAATCTAAAGCCGACGACTTCTATACGCAAACAAAGCGTGAACAAGAGGAGTTGGTATTAGCCAGCAATATTTCCTGCCCGATTCTTCGACCAACCCTTATGTATGGCTGGTTTGACCGCAAGCACCTCGGCTGGCTTGCCCGCTTCATGAAAAAAACGCCAGTGTACCCAATCCCCGGCGACGGTAAGTTTATGCGCCAGCCTCTTTACGCCGGTGATTTCTCCAACATCATTATCAGTTGTATCGAGCAGCAAAAAAAACAAGGTATTTTCAATATTTCCGGACATGAAAAAATTGATTACATTGATATCATTCGCGAAATAAAACGAGTGACTCACTCGAAAACAAAAATCGTGAAAATACCCTATACACTTTTTTATGCCTTGCTTTGGATGTGGGCACTCTTTGATAAAAACCCGCCCTTTACAACGCAACAGTTAGCGGCCCTGAGTACAAAAGATGAGTTTGAAGTCATCGACTGGCCTTCAATCTTTGGGGTTCCCTACACCCCCTTTGCCATCGCCATAGACGAAACATTTAATCATCCAATCTATAGCAATATTGTGCTGGAATTTTAATGATGGGACAGCGAATCGCCGTATTAGGCGCAGGACCAATGGGATTGGCAGTTGCTTATCAACTGGCCAAAGACGGGCACACTCCTATTTTGTTCGAAGCGGACGATCGTATCGGGGGGATGACTGCGTCTTTCGATTTTTCGGGTCTGACCATAGAACGCTATTATCATTTCCATTGCATCTCTGACAGCGATTTTCTGACCATTCTGGACGAACTTGACCTGGCTGAAAAAATGCGCTGGGTTGAAACAAAAATGGGTTACTGGTACCAAGACCGGCTGCAATCCTGGGGAAATCCGGCAGCACTGCTGAAGTTTAAAGGGCTCAGTTTTCAGGCCAAATTCCGCTACGGACTGTTTGCATTCCTGTGCACCAAACGTAATGACTGGAAGCCTTTGGACTCTGTCGAAGCCACCGGTTGGATTCGAAAATGGGTGGGGGCTGAAGCTTGGGAAGTACTTTGGCGCCGCTTGTTTGATTACAAATTCTATGAGTACAGCGACAATTTATCCGCTGCCTGGATCTGGAGTCGAATCCGCCGTATCGGAAGATCGCGTTACAGCTTGTTCAAGGAAAAACTTGGTTATCTTGAGGGTGGCTCTCAGACGCTTCTTGATGCATTGAAAGCCAGTATCGAAGCACACGGCGGTGAGATTAAACTGAAATCCCCAGTCGAACGAGTCGTCATTGAAAACGGTATGATTCAGGGCTTGAACGTGGCAGGGGAGTTTTTGAAGTTCGATAAGGTAATCAGTACCGTACCGTTGCCCTACGTACCAAAATTGATACCGGACTTGCCTGAAGACGTTCAGAACCGCTTTAAATCACTGAAAAATATCGCTGTCGTTTGCGTAATCGTCAAGTTAAAAAAGCCGCTGACCGAAAATTTTTGGCTCAACACCAACGACCCGGAGATGGACATTCCCGGGTTAGTGGAATACAGCAACTTGAGACCGCTGGATCAACACATCGTTTACATTCCTTTCTACCTACCCGGCGAGCACCCTAAGTTTCAAGACTCGGACGAAACCTTTTTCGAAAAGGTTCGCTATTACTTGAAGAAAATAAATCCAGAGTTACAAGCTGAAGACATCGTTGAATTACGCGCCAGCCGTTACCGCTATGCTCAGCCGATCTGCGACCCGGAATATCTGGACAAGCTTCCCTCTGTATCGCTGCCCGTTAAAGGGTTATGGGTTGCCGACACCTCCTACTACTATCCTGAGGATCGAGGTATTTCGGAAAGTATCGGTTTTGGTAGAAAATTAGCGAAACAGGCGAGCCAATGATCAGGTATCTATTCACTAAGCAGTTTGTAGGTTTTGCGGCAGCCGGCGGGTTCGCCGCATTCCTGAATTGGCTTTCGCGAATAATATTCAGTCTCTGGATGCCGTTCTCATGGGCAATCGTGCTTGCCTACGTAGTGGGAATGGCAACAGCATTTTCGTTAAATCGGATGTTCATTTTCAAAAAATCGGAAAAGTCAGTCATCGAGCAAGCAAAAGGCTTTGTTTTTATGAACCTGCTGTCATTTCCGATTGTTTGGTTTTCCGCGATAAAAATAAATGAGGGCCTGCAGGCACTCGGCTACCACGCCTATACTGAATCAATTGCCCACGCAATAGCGGTTACGCTGCCGACTATCACAACTTTCCTTTTCTATAAAATATTCGCGTTTAGAGATATTCCGGGAAGTAGATAAAACGTGTGCGCGGCGGCTCAGGCCGCGCGCATTCATCCCAAGTTACTAGACTCACGTCCTCATCTAATATCCTTCTTTATCATGGAACGTGCTCAAGAAGCGTAAGCACTCCATGAAGCCCACATTCCAAGTCGAAATCTGATGCTCGAAGCTGTGCTCCCGAACTCTTTCTGGAGCCAGCACCTCATGATGTGCCCCGATGCAAAAGTCGAAAAAGTGTACCTCTACCCCAAGCCCGTGGACTTCCGAAAGTCTATCGATGGCCTGGCTGCGCTGGTCGAGCTGGATATTAAAGTCGCCGTGTTCGACCCCGTGCTTTTTGTTTTTCTGAATCGCCACCGTAATCGAGTGAAATCCTCTACTGGGAGCGCAACGGCTTTTGCCTTTGGCTCAAGCATCTCAAGTCAGAGCGCTTCAAAACATCACCCGACGTCACCGAGGAAGCCATCGTGTTAAGCGTTCAGGAACTGAATTGGTTGCTCGACGGCTTTGATCTGTGGCGCAACCGACCACATCAGGTTTTGACTCCAGGATTTGTCGGCTGACGGGTATAATCCGGGCATGAATTTGATGCCCGAAAACCTCCCCGATGACCCTGTTCTGCTCAAGCAAATGTTGCTTGAGGCATTTCGAGACGGTGTTAAGCCGACACGGTATCGATATACCGAGGCAAACACTGGCGCGCGGGGTGATCCAGTGCAGCGAACACTTTCAACCACTGCTGAACCTGATGCGCGACTGATTACTGGAAAGCCCAAACCCGCGTCCAGGTACTTAAAGAGCCAATCCTGGCCCAGCTGAAAAGCTGGCTGGAAAAAACACAGCCGCAGGTCACTTCGCAAAGCGCACTGGGCAAGGCCGTTAATTATCTGGCCAGCAACTGGAGCCGGCTGGAGCGTTACGTGGAGGGTAACCGCTCCATGAACCCCACATTCAAAGCCAGCAGTTGATCCCCGAAGCTGTACTCCGATTTCTCTCTGGAGCCAGCACGTCATGATGCGACCCGACGCTAAAGTCGAAAAAGTGTACCTCTACCCCAAGGCCGTGGACTTCCGAAAATCCATCGACGGCCTGGCCGCCTTGGTCGAGCTGGATATCAAGGTCGCGGTGTTCGACCCTGTACTTTTCGTCTTTCTGAATCGCCACCGTAATCGAGTGAAAATCCTTTACTGGGAGCGCAACGGCTTCTGCCTTTGGCTCAAGCGC
>NZ_RCZA01000007.1 GCF_006438925.1 Pseudomonas mandelii
GTTGTTGGAGGCGCGCAAGGTGCCGGCGTTGTTCAGGTCTTTGCCGGCGATCAGGGTTACGTCGCTGCCCTGGATCAGGGCGCCGTTGGCGGCCAGGCGGTTGTTGGCGTTGGCCAGATACAGCACCGGCACCAGCACTTGTTCGCCGTTCACTTCGGCGTTTTCCATCCAGACAATGTCGTGGGTCAGGGCCGCGACTTGCTCGGAGGTCAGGCTGACGCCGAGCGACAGGTTGAGTTCCTGCTTGCTGGCGATGGCGTTGTTCATCAGGTATTTGAACAGGCCTTCGTCGCTGGTCTGGCCATCGATGAAGCGCTGGCCGGTGCGAGCCACTACCGCTTGCTGAATCAGGCGTTGTTCATAAAGGCCATCGCCCAGGCGCTTGGCACTTTGGTCGGGGTCGTAACCCAGGTTCGACAACAGGTAATCCGAGCTCATGAATTGCTTGAGGTTGGTGAGGACCGGGTTGGTTTCGATCAGGTATTTCTGGGGTTTGGACTGGCCGCTGTTGGCCGGCACCCCTTGGACACGATTGACGGTAAAGGCTGTGGAACGACCCGGCAGTGCCGAGCCGGTTGAATTGGCCGTCGGTGTGCTGACATCGATCGCGCTGGCACCGACGCCCACGTTCAACGCCTGATGATCCGCCGGGTTCAGGTCAACGCTGCTGGCCGAGGCCTGAGTGTTGCTGCCCAGTAGAATGTTACGTGGCTGGGTGCTGGGCAGCGATTGTTGACGCTGGGTCGGGGTGACGCTGCCGCCGCCCATGGTCCAGCTTTGCGGAGCACTGGCCACTGGCATGCTGCTGTCTTGGCCGCTCAGGCGGAACAGGCCGTTCTGCCCGGTGGGCAGGCTGAAGCCAGGTAAGGTCAGCGGGTTGACTTGCTGCTGGGCCAGGTTGGGCGGCAGTTGCTGATTGACGGTGATGCGGGTGGAGAACTGGCTGCCCGAAGCGTTGGTGCCGGTGCGCGGACCACTGCCCACGTAGGTGTAGCCAGGGCGTACGACGCTGTTGTCGATGTTGTTCTGGGCGTTGATGTTGACCGCACCCGCAGCCTGGATCACGGCGGCGTAACTTTGGTCGCTGGACGAGATTTTTGTGGTCGTGCCGAACTGAGGCAGCTCAGCTTCGGTCATGCCAATAAAGTTGGCCATTCCGGCCTCAAGACCGCCCAAATCGTTGGGGGTATAGCTGGCGCTTTCGTACCAGTACTGGTCGGTGAAATTACCGGCCGCGGTGTACAACCCGCCTGCGTTGCGGGTTCGTTCGTAAGCGACCCATAAACCACACATGGCAAAAAACCGATGTGTGCATTTAGCGCGAGATAGTCGGGGAACAGTTCCACGGCAGCAAGGCTTCGAAGTCTTCTACCGAAGTAGCTTGTGGCAGGCGTTCAAGTACGTGGCGCAGCCACGTATAGGGCTCTTGGCCGTTGGCTTTGGCAGTTTCGACCAGGCTATAGATCTGCGCACTGGCCGTCGCGCCCTTGGGCGTGTCGCTGAACATCCAATTTTTGCGACCAATCACAAAGGGTTTTACCGCTCGCTCGGCCTTGTTGTTATCGNGTAAGCGACCCATAAACCACACATGGCAAAAAACCGATGTGTGCATTTAGCGCGAGATAGTCGGGGAACAGTTCCACGGCAGCAAGGCTTCGAAGTCTTCTACCGAAGTAGCTTGTGGCAGGCGTTCAAGTACGTGGCGCAGCCACGTATAGGGCTCTTGGCCGTTGGCTTTGGCAGTTTCGACCAGGCTATAGATCTGCGCACTGGCCGTCGCGCCCTTGGGCGTGTCGCTGAACATCCAATTTTTGCGACCAATCACAAAGGGTTTTACCGCTCGCTCGGCCTTGTTGTTATCGATGGGCAAGAAGCCGGCCTCGGTGTAACGCTCAAGCTTGCTCCAGTTGCTGGCCAGATAACCGACGGCCTTGCCCAAAGCACTTTGCGTCGTCACCTGGGGATGGGTTTTCTCCAGCCAGCTTTTCAGTTCTGCGAGTACCGGCAGGCCTTTTTCCTGTCGAGCGCTAAAGCGCTGGCCATCGCTGGCTTCTTTGAACTCGCGCTCGATGCCGTAGAGTTTGTTGATCAGGTTCAGCGCGATGTCGGCTCGCCCGGTCTTACCCTTGGGCTGCACTTTTTGCGCATCGACGAACTTACGGCGCGCATGTGCCCAGCAGCCCAAACGCTCGACACCTGGCTGCGCGCCCAGGGCGTTATAGCCGGCGTAATCGTCGGTCATCAGGTAGCCGCGATAATCGGCAAGCAGGCGCAGCGGCACCTCCTGCGCTCGGCTGGTGGTGTAGTCAAACAGGACAACCGGGCGCTCAAGCGGGCCGCTGGCTTGGACCCACATCCAAGACTGGCTGGTCGGATCTCGATCCGGTTCCTTCAGCACTTGTACCCGCGTTTCGTCGCAGTGGATCACCGGACTTTCCAGCAATCGGTCGCGCATCAAATTCAGCAACGGTTGCAAGTGTTCGCCGCACTGGATCACCCAGCGCGCCAAGGTTTGGCGGGGGATATCGACGCCGTGTCGGCCAAGTACTTTTTCGAACCGATACAGTGGCAAACCGTCGACGTATTTGGTGGTCAGCAGCATCGCCAGGACGCTGGGACTGGCCATGCTCTTTTCGATCAGTTGTGCCGGTTTGTCAGCAGTGACCGGTGCCGTTTCACAACCACGGCAAGCGTAGACCTTGCGGATGTGTTTGATGACGCGGATCTGCATCGGCACGATTTCCAGCTGTTCGCTGGTTTCTTCGCCGATGACGTGTTTGCGGCAACCGCAAAGGCAAGTCAGTTCGTGTTCGGGCAGTTCGTGGATGACTTCAATGCGCGGCAGGTCGGCGGATAGCGGTTTGCGTTTACCGCGGCGCTGGGTCGGGGCAACGACTTCTTCGTCTTCAGCAATACCTTCTTCCAGCATGGCAACGCTTTCGGCTTCGTTGAACAGCGCCAATTGCGGTGTCTCAGCGTCGACCGTCTGCTCGGATTTGCGGCCAAATAAACGGTCACGTAGCAACTTGATCTGTTCTTTCAGATCAACAATCTGGCCCTTGTCCAACTGACGCTCACTGAGCATCTGCACAAGCATTTGCTTGAGCAGAACAGGATCATCAGGGAGCATTTCGGGCATCAAATTCATGCCCGGATTATATCCGATCAGGCGACGAATCGAGGGGTTAAAACTTGATGTGGGCGGTTGCGCCAGAGGTCGAAGCCGTCCAGTAACCAGTTCAACTCTTGCACGCTCAGCACGATAGCTTCATCGCTGAGCTCAGGCGATGTTTTGAAACGTTCGGACTCCAGGCGCTTGAGCCAAAGGCAAAAGCCGTTGCGCTCCCAATAGAGGATTTTTACTCGATTACGGTGGCGATTCAGAAAAACGAAAAGCACGGGATCGAACACCGCGACCTTGATATCCAATTCGACGAGGGCGGACAGGCCGTCGATGGATTTTCGGAAGTCCACGGGTTTGGGGTACAGATAAACTTTTTCGACTTTGGCGTCGGGACGCATCATGGTTGCGGGCTCCTGAAAGAGATCAAGAGCACAGCATCAGGCTTCAACTGGCGGCTTTGAATGTGGGTACGGTGGATCGCTTACNGGCGCTTGAGCCAAAGGCAAAAGCCGTTGCGCTCCCAATAGAGGATTTTTACTCGATTACGGTGGCGATTCAGAAAAACGAAAAGCACGGGATCGAACACCGCGACCTTGATATCCAATTCGACGAGGGCGGACAGGCCGTCGATGGATTTTCGGAAGTCCACGGGTTTGGGGTACAGATAAACTTTTTCGACTTTGGCGTCGGGACGCATCATGGTTGCGGGCTCCTGAAAGAGATCAAGAGCACAGCATCAGGCTTCAACTGGCGGCTTTGAATGTGGGTACGGTGGATCGCTTACCTTTCATCGATGAATGGGAACCTTTGGTCAGTCATCCACATATCAGGGTTCAGACCATGCTGTGGACTGTACGGAACTGACTAATCAGACGTGGCTGGCCTCTCAGCACGCCCACGTTTGCCCCAGCGTCTCCAGACCGGCCTTTTGCAGATCCTGCGCGCTCATCACAATACGGAACTTGCAGCTGGCGTTGAAGTTTAGAAAAAAGGGCTCCGCCAAGGCGGGGATGTCGGAGGGGTCTTGTACGTCGACCACAAAAATCCCACCACGCATGCCATCTTGCTCGGTAAAGTACGCCGCCTCCGGTTTGATGCTGTTCAGGATGCGCTCAATAACCTCGCCCACCTTCCCAGCTTTGACAAGGGTGTTGAAGGGTTCATTAGGGCACTCGACCATCAGTAACATCTTCATCATTCGATCCTCTGTTCAACATGCAACCCTGTAGTGTCATCAAGAATAGCGAAGCCTGAGCTAACCCTCGTGCCAGGTTACGGGCGGTCATGAAACATGGCGATTTCGGGCTGCTAAAAGCGCTAGCCCAAGGATTATCCTGGCCGGATCGACTTCAGGCTTGTCACACTAACAATTGGGCCAAAACGGTCAATTTCACTCCATTTCGTCTACCCTCACAATGCGCCATGCAGCAACCCGCTTGCCCCTTGGCGTATCGACATTGTTGCCTTAATGCACCGGAGATTTTTCATGCTCAACCGTACCCTGGCATTGGCTGTCGGCTTGACGCTGTCTTTTTGCACCCTGTTGGCGCAGGCCGCCGACACCCTGAAAGTCAGTGCGATTCCCGATGAAGCCCCGACCGAACTGCTCCGCAAGTTCAAGCCACTGGGCACCTACCTGGAACAAAAATTGGGCATGAAAGTCGAGTTCGTTCCCGTGAGTGACTATCCGGCCGTGGTCGAGGCACTGGCCACCGACCGAATCGATATGGCCTGGCTGGGCGGCTTCACGTTCGTGCAGGCCCGCCTGAAAACCGGCAATGCCATTCCGCTGGTACAGCGCGAACAGGACGCCCAGTTCACCAGCAAATTCATCACCGCCGACCCGGCCGTCAAGTCACTCGCTGATCTCAAGGGCAAGACCTTCGCCTTCGGTTCGGTGTCCTCCACGTCGGGCAGTCTCATGCCGCGTTATTTCATGCTGAAGGACGGCATCAAGCCGGAAACATACTTCAGTCGCGTGGGCTATTCCGGCGCCCATGACGCCACTGTCGCCTGGGTCCAGGCCGGTAAGGTGGACGCCGGGGTACTGAACGCCAGCGTGTGGGAAAAACTGGTCGCCGCCGGCAAGGTCGACACCACCAAGGTCAGAGTGTTTGAGACCACCCCGGCCTACTTCGACTACAACTGGACCGTGCGCGGGACCCTCGACCCGGCGCTGGCGGCCAAGATCAAGGCAGCCTTTCTGGCGCTCGATCCGGCGAACCCGAAGGACAAGGAGATTCTGGATCTGCAGGCTGCCAGCCGATTCATCGAAACCAAACCCGAGAACTACAAGGGCATCGAGGAAGCAGCACGCGCCGCCGATCTGCTCAAATGACGTTGCACCTGACCCAGGTCAGCCTTACCCACGCCAACGGCGTCGAGGCGTTGCGTGGGGTGGACCTGCACATCGGCGCCAGCGAACAAGTCGCCATCATCGGCCCGTCCGGCGCTGGCAAGTCGAGCCTGCTCAACCTGCTGGCCACCGCCCTGCGACCGGACAACGGTGAGCTACAGGTGCTCGGCAAGCGCGCCTGGCAACTGTCTGCCCGTCAGCGTCAGCGTCTTCGCGCGCGCATCGGCCTGATCCATCAAGCGCCCCCGCTGCCACCGCGCCAGCGCGTGGTCACTGCGGTTCTGGCTGGAAAGTTGGGTCAGTGGGGGCTGGGCAAAAGTCTGCTGAACTTGTTGCGTCCGGTGGATATTCCGGGCGCACGTGCGGCGCTGGCCAGGCTGGACCTCAGCGACAAGTTGTTCGCGCATTGCCAGCAACTGTCCGGTGGACAGCTACAGCGCGTGGGCATTGCCCGCGTGTTGTATCAAGCGCCCGAGGTGTTGCTGGCCGATGAGCCGGTCTCGGCCATGGACCCGGTGTTGGCCGAGCACACGCTGTCGGTACTCTGCCGCCATGCCCGGCAGCACAACGTCACCCTGGTCGCCAGCCTGCATGCGGTGGAGCTGGCCCTGGCGCACTTTTCGCGCATCATCGGCTTGCGTGATGGACAGATCCTGTTCGACCTTGCGGCCAGCGAAGTCGACCGCGAGCTGCTCGACAAGCTCTACGCCAACGAACAACTGCAATCCCCACCGATTACTCCGGCGCCCTTGAGTGTGCAGATTCCCCGATGCTGACCCGTGATACCCGAGACCCGGCTACCCTGCCCCGCCTGCTGCTCATCTTGCTGGCCCTGGCCTTGCTGTGGCCGGGTATTCACTTCAGCGAGTTGGACCTCAGTGTTCTGGTGGCGAGTGACAGTCAGAGCGAGATGGGCCGGTTTGTCTCAGCCTTCTGGCCACCGGCCCATGGCGAGGAATTCATTGAGCTGTTAGTGCAAGCCACTCTGCAGACCCTGGCCATCGCCACGGCCGGCATGGCCCTGGCGTTGCTGTTGGCCGTCCCCGCCAGCCTGCTGGCCAGTCGTGCTCTGTCGCTGTCTGCTGCCTCCCGAGCCGGCCACCCAAGCTATTGGGGCCAATTGCTGCGTTGGCCGGTCCGCGGTTTACTGATCTTCCTGCGTAGCGTGCCGGAAATCGTCTGGGCGCTTTTGTTCGTGCGCGCCGTCGGCCTCGGCCCGACGGCCGGAGTGCTGGCCATTGCCATTACCTACAGCGGGATGTTGGGCAAGGTCTACGCGGAAATTTTCGAGTCGGTCGACCAGCGCCCGGCCCACGCACTGCTGCAGGCTGGCAGCGGTCGGCTCGCAGCCTTTTTCTACGGGATTCTGCCCAATGTCGCTGCGGAACTGCTGTCGTACACGGTGTACCGCTGGGAGTGCGCAATCCGCGCCTCGGTGGTGATGGGTTTCGTCGGTGCCGGCGGTCTGGGCCAGCAAATGGACCTGTCGTTGCGCATGTTCGCCGGCGGAGAAGTGGCCAGTTTGTTACTGACGTTTCTCGTCCTGGTACTGCTCGCCGATCAACTCAGCCGCCTGCTGCGCTGGAGGTTGGCATGAATCGCCTGATCAATCTGGTGCTGCTCCTGTGTATCGGCGCAGCGGTGGTCGCCTCGTTCATCTACCTGGGCATCGACCTCGGCGAGCTCGGTGGCAGCGGTAACCTGAAGCAGATGGGCGCTTATGCGCAGCGTTTTCTCAGCCCGGACCTGAGCGCAGGCCATCTGCAAGCCATCGGCCACGGCGCCTTGGAAACCCTGGCCATGTCCGCCCTCGGCACCCTGCTCGCGGCGGTACTCGGCCTGTTTTTGGCATTGCCCGCGGCCGGGCGTTTCGGCTGGCCTTTGCAAAGCGCGTCGCGTCTGGTGCTCAACGCTTTGCGCGCGGTTCCGGAACTGGTGTGGGCGGCGCTGATGGTCCTGGCCGCCGGGCTCGGCCCCAATGCCGGCACCCTGGCCTTGGCCTTGCACACCACCGGCGTGCTCGGCCGGCTGTTCGCCGAAGCACTGGAAAACACCCCACCCGAACCGGCCGAAGCCATCCGCCTGCAGGGTGGCAATGCCGTTTGGGCTTTCTGTTACGGATCACTGCCCAACCTGTTGCCACAACTACTGGCCTACATCCTGTACCGCTGGGAAAACAATATCCGCATGGCCAGTGTGCTCGGCTTCGTCGGTGCCGGTGGTTTGGGGCAAATGCTCTATGTCAGCCTAAGCCTGTTCCAGGAAGCTCAAGCCAGCACGGTCATTCTGGCGATGCTGTTGCTGGTATTTGCTGTCGACACATTGAGCAGTTGGAGCCGTCAACGCTGGGTCAAGGCCTGACGGCTTCGCAGAACCGGATGGCAAAGCGTTGATCCAGACTAAGCCTCACGCTACGGTTCGCGCAGCGCGCACTTTCGCATATCGCGAGAGCCCGATCTTGATGCCAACCAGGATGGGGGCGGCGATTACAAAAAGCAGGGCAACAGCGATGAACGCTGTGTCGAAGGCAATCACAGTGGCCTGACCTGACACGACCCGGCCCAGGAGGCTCACCGCTGCCCGGCCAGCGGCCGCTGCATCCATCCCCTTCCCCATCAGCATGGCTGTCGTGGTCGTCAGCCGTTCGATGACCGCAACTCCTCCCGGGGTGACATTGGCGCCGAGGACCACGGCATTGGCGAAGACGTTATGGTCGATCAGTGTCTGGAGCCCTGCGACGCCCATAAGACCGCCCAACTGGCGCCCCGTATTGAAGAGACCTATTCCGCAGGCGAGGTTTCGGCTGTTGAGGTCGCTGAAAGCGATCAGCGTGATCGATAGAAACAGGAAGCCAAGACCCAGACCGCGCAACAGGATGGCTGCCATCATGTCGTCCGTGCCGCTTTCGCTGGTCGAACCGGACAGCATCCACATCGCAACCATGATCATCAGGATTCCAAAGGGCACGGTAGCGACCGGCGGAACGCGGCGGACCTGCATGAGATAAGCCGATATGAGCAGTCCGCCGATAAAAAACCCACCACTGGGCAACAGGAGCAGGCCGGCATCGGTAGGCGTGAACGCGAGGACCGACAGGGCGAACGCCGGGATCAGAAACGCGCTGCCGAACAAGGCGGCGCCGGCGACAAAACTGACGATAAAGGCGAAGCAAAAATCGCTCGATTTGAACAGGGTGAAGTCGAACAGACCTTGGCCCTTGGCCAACACTTGATGACCGAGAAATCCCAGCAGCGCAGCTGTGCCGATCACGCTCAGCCAGAGGATGCGTGGCTCTTCGAACCAGTCCCATCGGCTGCCCTGGCTGAGAACGTAGGTGAAGCAGAACAGCGTGGCAGAGATCAGCGCGAAGCCGACCCAGTCGAATGGACGGTGCCGGGCCGTGGCTGACATCGGGCCATCTGCGATCAGCAGAAATCCGGTCGCCGCCAGGGCCACCGGAACAACGCTGAAGAAAATCCATGTCCAGGACTGGCTATCGATCAACCACCCTTGAAGTGCCGGAGCGAGCGTCGCGGACGCGACAACGGCGCCCATGGCAAACAGGGCTTGAAGGATGGGTTGGCGAGATCGCGCAAAGGCGCGAAATATGATTGTCTGCCCCCCGACCAGCAGGGTGCCGCCAGCGAAGCCCTGAACAATTCGAAGCGCGATCAGCAGGTCCAGCCGAGCCGTGATGGCAGCAATGCCGCATGCCGTGCCCATGACCAGGGTTGAGCCGATGATCACATGACGCGGATTAAAACGCGTCAGCAGCCAAGGCGCGGTCATGAACCCGATCAGCTTGAGCGCGGTGTAGCCGATATCCAGCCAGGCAAACTCATCCGGCGTTGCATAGGTGTCGCCGATGATGTCGCCGCGTCCGAGCGACAGGACGGTGCTGGCGATCGCTTCCGTCAGCGTGGCAAGCACGATGCCCACCATGAGCAACACACCGGACGTAGTACGGGTGTTGCTCCGCGTCGCGCAGGCATCCGCGCTCATGATCCCTCCCCGTGCGCAACCTCGACACGGGCGGACAGGCCCGGCACGATGCGGCCCGGCAACGGGTTGTGGACAAGCCGGATCTTCACCGGAACGCGCTGCACGACACGCACAAAGTTGCCGGTCGCGTTGTCGGTGGGGAGCAAGCTGAATGCCGACCCGCTACCCGGTGCAAAGCTGTCGACCACGCCTTCAAGTGCCCCGCTGGGGTAGCCGTCGACCGTGATGCGCACACGCTGACCGGGGCGAATTTGTTCGAGCTGGGTTTCCTTGAAATTCGCCACAACCCATACGTTGTTGACCGGCACGATATCGAGCAAGGCAACGCCCGTCGTAACAAAGCGGCCGATGCGGACCTGACGATTACCGACCACGCCATCAACCGGCGCACGTACCACGGTGCTGTCGAGATCGATCTGGGCGAGATCGCGTGCGGCCTGCGCCTGCGTCACCGCAGCAACGGCAGCTTCGCGCTGCGCCAGGAGGACGGCGATGCGTTGCTGTTGCGCCTCGACCGTTGCGGAAGCGCCGGACACCGTCGCCTCGGCTCTCAATCGCGCCGCATCGCTTTCATCGACGAGGGCTTGACTGACCGCGTTGCTGAGAATGAGTTTGCGGCTGGCCGGCTTGCCCGAGTGACCGCGGCCGATTGCAGCGTTAAAATCCGACGGTTTGGTTCACATTTTTGAGGATGACCACGGTATGTCCAGGCTCGACATCTCCCTGCAAGACACCGCCGCACCTGAAGGTGTTTGTTACGGTTGCGGCAGCAGCAATCCGCACGGGCTTCACATCAAGAGCGTCTGGCATGAGGACGGCGTGCATGTCATGGCCGAACACGTGCCTGATGCCAAGTATTGCGGCTGGCCGGATCTGGTTTACGGCGGGCTGATAGCGATGCTGGTTGATTGCCATTCAAACTGGACGGCGATGGCTTATCACTACCGTATGGAACACCGCGAAGTCGGAAGCCTCCCACGCATCAATTGCGTCACTGGCAACCTTGGCATCAAATTCATCAAACCGACCCCGATGGGTGTACCGCTGACCCTGCGTGCGAAAGTCGACGGTGAAGTCGGACGCAAAACTCGCGTCATCTGTGAGGTCTATGCGGGGGATGTGCTCACGGCTATTGGAGACTCCGTTTTTGTTCGCGTAGATACCGAGCAACTGGCAGCCGTTGCTCATAGTCGGTAGGTTGCCTCCACCCAAGCACCAAGGACAGAGGTTCAAATGGACAGCACACCGGTAGAGTTTGAAAAGCGTTACGCAATGAGCTTTCAGGGTGTCTAGAAAATCCGGGGCGATTCACTCCCAGTTGTAGGTGGATTCACGACGTGGGTTGTCTCGTGCGAGTTGACCCCACGTGCGTTCCTAGTCTTTGTTGCCAACCTTGTTCTGGGCAGTCTCCTTGCCCGCGACGTTCAACTGCGACGGTTCGAGCTTGACGGTGAGTTTGTGCAGCGAGCCGTTGAACGCGAACGGCACCTGGTAATCCTTGTCATCGACGGGGGTACCGGTGTCGGAGCCGACGTCGAAACTTTCATCCACGCCGAAGACGAATGGAACGCTGTTGGGGATCGTACGGCTCGCCACTTGTTTGCCGTCCACCGAGAGCACGCCGGTACCGCCTTTGCCGAACCCCGGACCAGCGTATTTAAAATCGAAGCTGATGCCATGCTTTCCGGGAGTAAGTGCCTCAGTCCCTTCCCAACGGAATTGCGCCACACCCTCAAGGTTGTAGCTGAAAACCGGCTTGCCTTTCAGGAGGTAGAGGGCATAACCACCAAAGCGGCCGCCGTCCGTCACCAGCACGCCGTCGCCGCCGTTTTGCGGAACGGTGACGTCAGCGGAGATGACGTAGGATTTGTTCAATATGTTGGGCTCGTTGCCCGGAAGAATGCCGGTGACTGGCGACAAGTAATTGAACTCGGTGCGTCCGGCCACGATGCTCGGGCGCTGCGCAACCACGCGGGTGAAACCGGAGGCGTCGAGCGGTAACACTTGGTACTTGTTCGCTTCCACCCAGAACAAATCCTGGAGTTCCTTGAGTTTGGCAGGGTTGGCTGCTGCGACATCGTCGTTCTGCGTCCAGTCCTTGCTAATGTCGTACAGCTCCCATTTGACGCCATTGACGATGTCCTTGGGTGGCTGCGAGGTGATGTCCCAAGGTGCGCGATAAGGCGTCGTCGATGCCATCCAGCCCTCGTGGTAGAGCGCGCGCAGGCCGAACATTTCGAAATACTGGGTGGTGCGCGTGGACGGCTTGTCGGTATTCGGCTTGTCGAAGAGGTAAGCCATGCTCGTGCCTTCGATGGGTTTTTGCGCAATGCCATCTACCTGGAGCGGCGCGTCAATCCCGGTGGCTTCGAGGATCGTCGGCTCGATGTCAATGACGTGGTGAAACTGGTTTCGGATGCCGCCGGCATCCTTGATCCGGTCCGGCCAGGAAATGGCCATGCCCTGGCGCGTGCCACCAAAATGTGACGCCACTTGCTTGGTCCACTTGAAGGGGGTGTCCATGGCCCAGGTCCAGCCCACGGCCATATGCGGATAGGTCTGATCCGAACCCCAGGCGTCGAGGTATTTCATCTGGTCGGCCACCGGCACGTTGATGCCGTTGAAGGTGGTCATCTCGTTGGGGGTGCCATTGGGTGTGCCTTCTGCGCTACCGCCGTTGTCGCCGCTGATGTAGATAACCAGCGTGTTATCGAGCTTGCCGATATCCTCGACCGCCTGGATCACCCGGCCGATTTCATGGTCGGTGTACGCAAGATAGGCCGCATAGACCTCCATCTGGTGGGCGTACAGTTGCTTCTCGTCCGCCGGCAGTTCGTCCCATTTCTTCAGTGAGTCCGGCCACGGCGTGAGCTTGGCTTCCTGCGGGATGACGCCGAGGCGCTTTTGATTGGTGAAGATCTGCTCGCGCGCAGCGTTCCAGCCCATGTCGAACTTGCCCTTGAATTTGTCGATCCATTCGGGCGTCGGGTGATGCGGCGCGTGGGTGCCGCCGGGCGCGTAATAAAGAAAGAACGGCTTCTTCGGATCGAGCGCGTTCAATTCATTGACGTAACCGACGGCATCATCTGCCATCGCGGTAATCAGGTTCCAACCCGGTTTGCCGACGTAAGGATGGATCGGCGTGGTGTTGCGCATCAGATTGCCCGGTTGCCACTGATTGGTTTCGCCCCCCATGAACCCGAAGAAGTAATCAAAGCCCATGCCGATGGGCCATTGGTCGAACGGGCCGGCCTGGCTGATCTGGAAAGACGGGGTGTTGTGGTTTTTGCCAAACCACGACGTTGCATAGCCATTGTCCTTGAGGATTTTGCCAACGGTCACCTTGTCCTTGGTGATGACGCTGTTGTAGCCGGGATACCCCGTTGAAATTTCCGTGATGACGCCGAAGCCGACGGAATGGTGATTGCGTCCGGTAATCAAGGCCGCCCGCGTCGGCGAGCACAGCGCCGTCGAATTGAACTGCGTGAAGCGCAATCCAGCTGCCGCAACGCGATCCATGGTCGGCGTCGGGATGAGGCCGCCGAACGTACTGGGCGCACCGAAGCCGACGTCATCGGTGATGATCAACAAGATATTCGGCGCGTCTTTGGGCGGTACGACGGTCGGGGACCAGTAGGGCGTCGAGGTCGTGGCGTCGAGGTTGATAACGCCGCCGAATGCTGCGGGAGGGTTGGGGAGATATCTGCCGTCGATGGTCGTGGTCGCGCTCGGTGACCCAGGCGTCCCGTAAACTTGCGGAGTCGCTGCGTCGGCGGACGAAAGCACAAGCATGGCAAATGCCAGCCCTGCACCGACTTGCGTGTGCAGTCTTGAAGGTCGATCCCAGTGTGCATTGGCCATGGCCAGCTCCCGTAATCCCCACACCCCAGGCTCTGGAGTGTAGAACCACTTTTCTTTCTCGCCAGCCAATTCAGCGCCCGGATCATAACCTGAGTGGTCGTTGACAATAGAGTCGTGGCGCCTATAACTGATCCTGATACCAGGAAGGCTCAGCAATGGTAATGGTCGCAGCCTGAAACAAGGGGAGCGCAAATGCTTATCAGGAAACGGCGCTTGGGCATCGCGTTAGTCGCAGTCGGGATAGTGTCTGCCAGCCTGGCTTTTGCTGTGTATCAGCACCTTCGCGGTCCAGAACCGTTGACACTGGGTGATGGAAAAAATGGCCCCCCGGAGATGGTCTGGCTGCCTGCTGGCGAATTTTTGATGGGCAGCGATCATAAGCAGGCACGGCCCAATGAGGGGCCGGCCCACAAGGTTCGACTCGACGGCTATTGGATCGACCGCTACGACGTCACCAATGCCGATTTCGCCCGTTTCATTTCTGAAACGCATTACGTCACCACCGCCGAACGCAAACCTGAATGGGACGATCTGAAAGTGCAGTTGCCGCCGGGTACTGCTGAGCCGGACGACAGCCTCATGGTGCCTGGGGCCTTGGTTTTCGTGGGCACAGACAGACCCATTCCACTGAATGATTTCAGTCAGTGGTGGGCATTTGTCCCGGGCGCTGACTGGCGCCACCCGTTGGGCCCTGACAGTACAATCGAGGGCAAGGAAACCCATCCAGTTGTTCAGGTTTCACGCGAGGATGCACAGGCGTATGCAGCGTGGGCTCATAAGCGCCTGCCGACCGAGGCCGAATGGGAGTACGCCGCGAGAGGCGGCCTGGAACAGGCGAACTATGCGTGGGGAAATGATTTTTCGCCGGATGGCGAAAAGATGGCCAACACCTGGGATGAGGTGCAACCGTTTCCCGTGTCCGGGGCCAGCAACAAATTCAAAATCGGCACCAAACCGGTAGGCAGTTACAGACCCAACGCTTATGGGCTGTACGACATGTCCGGAAACGTTTGGCAGTGGGTCGCCGATTGGTATCGTGTTGATGCGTTCAGAGTAGGGCTCAAGCGTCAGTCGGCGGGTGAAGTGGTGTTTAACCCAGTGGGTCCATCCGACAGCTATGACCCGGATCTCGGGGTAACGGCCAATGCACCGCAACGTGTGATTCGAGGGGGCTCTTTTCTGTGTAGCGACAGCTACTGCACGAGCTTTCGAACCAGTGCCAGGCAGGGCGCAGATCCAATGAATTCCATGTCACATCTCGGATTTCGCCTGGCGATGAGCAATGACCAATGGGAAAAGAATCGCTGATTGCAATATGCACGCGGGTGCCATGCTTTGCAGTCAAGAAAATAGCCTGCCTCAGGATCGGGTTTCGTTCTTCGAGCGTGTATCGCACGAAGATTTATCTGTTGGGTTCATTAGGGGTGTGCCTCTCCTTTCGAATCGACAGATGCATGGTTGAGTTCCTTCACTGGCTATCCGGCCAGAAGCGGGCATGGCAGGTTGGGCGCTGAAATCGCACTACACTCCACCCGTTCAACAAACGATTTGTACGCGCCGCTCGCAACGCGGTTCGAACGGGCTGCAGTCCATGGCCGGCGCACTACTCGCATGCGGCGCGAGCCTTCCTCACGACGGCAGGAATTCCAAGGTGCAGCGATGCGCAATTTTTTCTCATGAACCATATCGCTATCGGACTCATCGCCTTCGTCGCTATCTTCGGCGGCGCTCTTATTGGCGTCTTTGCTGCGCGAGCTCTGCCCGAGCATCACCTCAGCAATGAGTCGCGCAATGCAATCTCCGTTTCAGCGGCGATTGTCGGCACGCTTTCGGCCTTGGTAATCGGCCTGATGATCTCGACGGCGAACAGTTCGTTCTCGACACGGTCGAGTGAAGTATCCAGGATCGCCGTCGACATCGTCCGCATTAACCGAGTGTTGCTGCGTTACGGACCAGAGGCGGAGGATGCCCGCGTTGAGCTGCGCAACTACGCGAGGGCGAAAATGCAGGAGTTGTTCCCGGCGGCAGGGGAACCATCACAGTCAAGCGAAGCGACTGTCGAGATGATGGAGGCGACACAAGAATCGATTCTATTGCTTGTTCCGACGGACCCAAGACAGCGCTGGCTACGCACGCAGGCTCTTACGCTTTCAGACGATGTTTTACAGGCGCGCTGGCTACTGGCGGAACAGCGTGCCAGCAACATTCCGATGCCGTTCCTGATCCTGCTGATCTTTTGGCTTAGCCTGGTTTTCGCCAGCTTCGGTTTGTTCGCACCTCGCAATGCCACGACTATCGCCGTTTTCTGCCTCTGTTCGATTGCGGTTTCAGGAGGCATCACGATGATACTGGAGCTGGACTCACCCTTCTCCGGCCTCGTCCATGTCTCCGGTGAGCCGATGCGCCAAGCGCTGGCCGAGATCATCCGTTGATCAATTAGTCAGGCTGTGTGAAAACGCATGCGCCGTTTTGAAGTCTGCGTTGCTACGTAAAATCTGCTGGCGTTTGGTTAATCAGCCAGGCCTGAAATTTGCGTAGGCGCGCGTTTTTTGTTCCGGTTCTGACTGTAAAACCTGCTCCCCGCGGTTCTGGCTGAGCGGTAGAGCCGACGACAGGAGGATCATTGCCGGCGTCGATAGTCACCATCACCTCAATGAAGTTCTCATAAAAAATCCGCGGCGTAACATCAGCCCCATACCAAACAACTACACCCCGGAGCACACCATCATGAAACGCCAAATCCTTCTCAGCATCGCTTTCTCGGTTTTTGCAGTTAACGCTTTCGCCGCTACCTCTGCTCACCCGGTTGTCGCTGAAGGCGGCTCGGATCGTCTGATTGAAAGTCGTGTGGCTGAGGGTGGTTCGGATCGTTTGATTGAAAATCGTGTGGCCGAAGGTGGCTCCGATCGTCTGATCGAAAACCGCGTCGCTGAAGGTGGCTCCGACCGTCTGATCGAAAACCGCGTCGCTGAAGGTGGTTCGGATCGTCTGATCGAAAACCGCGTCGCCGAAGGTGGTTCGGATCGCCTGATCGAAAACCGCGTCGCTGAAGGTGGCTCCGACCTTCTGATCGAAAACCGCGTCGCTGAAGGTGGTTCGGATCGTCTGATCGAAAGCCGCGCTGCATAAATGAATAGCATTACCGAAGCACTCAACGAAAAGCCCGGCCTGACAAGCCGGGCTTTTTCGTGCACAAAATAAATCGATCCCTGCTTAATGCCTCCGCCACACCTGTGATACATAACACCTGATTGTGAGTCCCGTACCCGATGAGGTTTACCGATGCCCCGTTCCCCACATTTACCGCAACTGCTGATCTGCGCCGTCGTCGGTTTACTCGCCAGCAGCGCACAGGCCAGTGTGCCCCCCCCGGTACCCGATAGCTTGCAACCGCTGCTGGTGACGTTGAACGAACGTCTGAGCATTGCTGATCTTGTGGCGCTGACCAAGTGGGACAGTGGCAAACCGATCCAGGACAGTGCCCGGGAAGCGCAAGTCATCGCCAACGCCAGGAAGCTGGCCGTTGAGCGCAAACTGGACCCGAACGAAGTAGCCGAATTGATCGCCGCCCAGATTGAAGCCAACAAGCTGGTGCAGTACGGGCTGGTGGCCCAATGGCGAGCGGCTGGCAAGGCGCCTGACACGCCGCGACCAGACCTCGCCAATCAAATCCGGCCACAGCTTGATGAGCTGCAAAACCGCCTGTTGCAGCAATACGCCGCCTTCGCGCCCTATCGCAATGACCCGGAATGCGCGAACTGGCTAGCCAAAGAACGATCCAGCCTGATCAAGGACGGCCTGCATGGTCAGGCACTGATACGCGCCACCGGGGAGCTGTGTGTCGCTGATCAGTGACTGAGTAGCTTTAAAGCGGTCTCTGAAAAGAAGCCCGGCCCGATCAGCCGGGCTTTTTTTTGTGAGCTACTTTTAGTGCATCCGCAGGGTCGCAAGTCGATCCTGGCGGCACTATTGAATGTCACACGGCAAACCATCGGAGTTGAAATGTCTGAACTGAAATTGCATCCAAAAGCCGCAGAATCCCTGAACCACTGGCACGACATGATCAGCAAGGGTGACTTGAGCGCCTTGCCCGGTTTGTTGGACCCACAGGCGATATTCCGCTCCCCGATGGCTCACACGCCTTACTCGGGTGCGGCCGTGGTATCGATGATTCTCAACACGGTCATCGAAGTATTTGAGGATTTTGTCTACCACCGGAAACTGTCGACCGCAGACGGCCTGAATGTCGTCCTGGAGTTCAGCGCCAACGTCGGCGGGAAAGCGTTAAAGGGCATCGACATGATCCGATTCAACGAACAAGGAAAAATCGTTGAGTTTGAAGTGATGGTCCGTCCCTTGAGTGGCCTGCAAGCCTTGGGCGAGCAAATGGGACAACGCCTTGGCGCTTACCTGGCGGCCAGCAAAGCTTGAAGACGTTGCATCGCCTTGGCGATGCCTCTGCTCCCGGCTTGGTGTTAAATAGAGCGCGTAAAGCAGCGCAACGAGAACACCGATGAATACCCTTTTTGAGATTAATGATGTCCCTGAGCCCAACATTCAGCGTGATGGAAACATTCATCGCGTCGCCCATCAGCAGACGGTGGTAACAGCATGATCGAGGTCACCGAAGTTTCCATTGCCGAACTGCGTGCTGCGCTCGAATCTGGTCGAACCACTGCGGTTGAGCTGGTCCAGGCCTATCTCGCCAGGATCGATGCCTACGACGGACCCGACACGCCGACCGCCCTCAACGCGGTGGTGGTTCGAAACCCCGAGGCGCTCGACGAGGCGCAGGCGTCCGATGCCCGTCGGGCCAAGGGCGAGACGCTGGGTCCGCTCGATGGCATTCCCTATACGGCCAAGGACAGTTACCTGGTAAAGGGGCTCACCGCTGCCTCTGGCAGTCCCGCCTTCGCGAACCTGATCGCTTATCGCGATGCGTTCACGATCGAACGGCTTCGCGCTGCTGGCGCGATCTGCCTGGGCAAAACCAACATGCCGCCCATGGCAAACGGCGGCATGCAGCGCGGGGTCTACGGCCGGGCGGAGAGCCCGTACAACGCTGACTATCTCACCGCCCCCTTCGCCTCGGGTTCATCGAACGGCGCCGGTACGGCAACTGCCGCCAGCTTCGCGGCATTCGGCCTCGCGGAAGAAACCTGGTCGAGCGGACGCGGCCCTGCATCGAACAATGGTTTGTGTGCCTATACACCTTCGCGCGGGGTAATCTCGGTGCGCGGCAACTGGCCGTTGACGCCGACGATGGACGTTGTCGTGCCGTTTGCCAGAACCATGGCCGACCTGCTCGAAGTGCTCGACGTGGTGGTGGCGGATGATCCCGACACCCGTGGCGATCTGTGGCGGATGCAACCCTGGGTGCCGATTCCGAGCGTCGCTTCGGTGCGCCCCGCTTCCTATGCCGAGTTGGCGGTGAAGTCCGATGCACTGGCTGGAAAACGCTTTGGCGTTCCGCGCATGTACATCAACGCGGATCCGGATGCCGGCACGAGCGATGCGCCTGGCATCGGTGGTCCGACGGGGCAGCGAATCGTCACCCGCCCTTCCGTGATCGGGCTCTGGGCAGAGGCGCGCAAGGCACTCGAAGCTGCCGGTGCGGAAGTGATCGAAGTCGATTTCCCGCTGGTCTCCAATTGCGAAGGTGATCGCCCTGGTGCGCCGACCGTATTTACGCGGGGCCTGGTGTCCAAAGAGTTCCTGCATCATGAGTTGTGGGACCTGTCGGCCTGGGCGTTCGATGATTTTCTGCGGGCCAATGGCGATCCCAAGTTGAACTGCCTGGCCGATGTCGACGGACCGCTGATTTTCCCCCACGACCCGGGCACTCTCCCCAACCGGGAGGACGACCTTGCCGCGGGCATGGACGAGTACGTGAAGATGGCCGAGCGCGGCATTACCCCGTGGGACCAGATCACCACCGTTCCTGACGGACTGCGCGGACTTGAACAGACGCGTCGAATCGATCTTGAGGACTGGATGGATCGGTTGGGGCTCGATGCGGTGCTGTTCCCGACGGTTGCCGACGTGGGGCCGGCGAATGCCGATGTCGATCCGAGGTCTGCGGATATCGCGTGGAGCAACGGCATCTGGGTCGCCAACGGCAACCTCGCCATCCGGCACCTGGGCGTTCCCACAGTCACGGTGCCGATGGGCGTCATGCCGGACATCGGCATGCCCGTCGGGCTGACATTTGCCGGTCGTGCCTATGACGATTCGACGCTGCTGCGCCTGGCTTCAGCGTTCGAGTCGATCGGGTCAAAACGATTGATCCCGCCTCGAACCCCATCCTTGCCGGTTGGCAAACAATAGAAAGAGCGGGATTGGGGCTTTACACGCTCCAATCCCGTCCAGTGGTTGAACGTCTGACGGGAATCTTGCGGGCGATGTCCACAAAGGGCGTGACGATCAGGCTATAGAGCGTCAGGTAACGGTCGTGGTCCTGTTTGCCGGTGCCAAACTGAATAGGCTCGGGCGTCGAGTGTGTGACGTAGAGCGTACCGAACATCCAGTCCCAGAGTGACAGGTTGATACCGAAGTTCTTGTTGAAGTGTCGGGGCGCGTCACTGTGGTGAATCTGGTGCTGCGCCGGGCTGTTCAGCACATGCTCGACCACGGGCCCGAAAGAAAACCAGACATGGCTGTGACGCAAATTGGCCGCCAAGGCATTGAGGATCAAGACCATATACGTCACGCCGAACAAGGTGTACCGGCTGATCTCCCCGCCACAGGCGTACCAGAAGACACCGGCAAAAGCGCCGAGGAAGACGGTGTCAGTCAGTTTTTCGAGCATTTTTTCCACAAAGTGAATCCGGCTTGCCGTCGCCGGCACCAGGACGGGCGCGGAATGATGGACTTTGTGGAACGCCCACAGATACCGGGAATGAAAGGCGCGATGGCCCCAGTAATGGATGAAGTCTTGCACCAGAAACACGCCCATCCCGTAGAGCAAGGAAAGTGAGAGGTTCTCCCCCACCTGCGCGCGCGCCCCAAAGATTGTTGAAAAACGAGATGTAGTCGCCGGAACGCAGGACGTACGGATCGACCAGGCCAACAATGGGCAGCACCAGTGCGACCTTCAGGATGGCCCGCACGAAGTAGTACCGGTAATCCAGCAACGCCGAGGGATGAAAATGAACCCGGTGTCCGCCGATGAACTGCCAGAAAGAACGTGCGTCGGTCAGCCCGCGATATGTTCTGAAGCGGTAAAGGCCGTAGGCGATGCTGTAGGACACGCAGAGAAACACGATGCTGAAGCGGCCGTTCAGATCGAAAATGCCAAGAACCTGATCCGTGACTGGCTCGATCACCCACTTCATCAGGCCGTCATATAGAAGCGCGAGAACATCCATTAACGGCTCCCCTCCGTCAAAGGGAGGGGATTGTAATTCAGATCGTAATCAGCGGGTGTTCCGAGTCGAACGATTGCCTTTGGAACGTCACAAAGTCCTATTGCGGCTGAAATGTCTGAAGGTACGCCAACAGGTTTTCGATCTTTTCCGGATCGCTGAGGCCCCAGAAAATCATGCGAGTACCAGGTACTACTTCTTTTGGAGCTTCGAGGTACGCGGTCAGTGTTTCGCGGGTCCAGACGATACCGGCTGATTTCATCGCATCGGAATATTGGTAATCCGTGGTGCTGCCCGAAGGGCGTCCAAAAATGCCATTGAGCTGCGGCCCGAATGAACCGCGTGCCGACTCTCCGACCTGATGGCAGCCGCCGCATATCCGCTTGAACAGTGTCGCACCCGCTTCAGCATCGCCGGCTGCCTGTGCTTGCGTGCTGAATAATCCTGCATTGAGCATCAGGGTGAAGGTGAGTACGGCGGCTTTCTGCATGTTCTGCTCCCAATCATCTGTGGCTTGGCGCCAGTGAATCAACTCGCACCCGCTTGAAATTTCTTCCTGTACGCCGCTGGCAGCAAACCCACTCGCTGGCGGAACAGTCTACGGAACGAATTGCCGTCTTCGTAGCCCACGGCGTAAGTGATGCTGTCGAGTGTCATGCGGGTGGATTCAAGAAGCTGTTTGGCCTTCTCCAGACGCAGGGTTTGCAGGTAGGTAATGGGCGTGTAACCGGTGGCCTCCTTGAAACGCCGTTTGAAGTTCCTGACGCCGAACCCGAATCGCTGGGCGACGTCATCAATCAGCAGCGGCTGTTCGAAGTGTTCCTCCAGCCAGTGTTGAACCCGCAGGATGTCGCCATCCCCATGGTTCTTCGGTAATGAGCACATGACATACACCGATTGCTCGCTGCGCACAGCGTCGACCAGCAAGTATTTGCCGCACTTTTGCGCCAGTTCCAGCGAAGCGAACCGGCGCACGAGGTGGAGTAAAAGATCCATGGCGGCACTCGCGCCCCCGCAAGTGATCACGCGATTGTCCTCGCAGAGGATCTGCGTCTCCTCCAGGCAGACCTCGGCATACCGACGACGAAAGAAATCTGCAAAGGCCCAGTGCGTGGTGGCACGAACGCCCTCCAGCAGGCCCGTTTCGGCCAGCATAAATGCCGCCGTGCACATCGACGCCACCACGGCACCCTGCGCATGCTGTTGACGCAGCCATGGTCCATAAGCTGAAAAGGCCGGCAAGGCGTCCTTCAGGGTGAAGAGGAATCCGGGGATCAACACCAGGTCGGTTCGCGGGATGTCGACGGTGGACAGGTCCACGCGCAGCGTCTGCCCTCCCCACGCGGCGACATCCCCACCCTCAAGCGAGGCGATGACCACCTCAAAAGGCGCGCCGGCAGTGTCTGCGAACAGGTTGGCGGCGCTGAGCACTTCCAGGGCCATCGTGGCGCTGGCGGCGGAACATTGATCCGCCAGTAAAAGCGTGACGTGCATAAATGATCCTGTTGCGCTTTTCGCATGAAAAAAGTCATTTGCGCACCTACCTTACCCGATCCTTCCTCCCTAAAGTGCACGCGTCATTCAATCATCGGCGTACTTATGAATCTCTGGTTCCGACTTTTCTTCATGCTGTTCCGTCGTCCGTGGCGCAAGCCGGTTGACGCCTTGGCCACCACCATCGTCCACATGCGCGTCTGGCCGCTTGATCTCGACCTCAACCGACACGTTACCAATGGCCGGTATTTCACCCTGGCCGATATAGGACGCATGGACTACGTGTTGCGCAGCGGTGCATTCCGGGTGGCGCTACGCAATAAGGCCGTGCCTATCGTCGGGGACACCTGGGGCAAGTTCCGGCGTGAGCTGAAACTGTTCGAAGCGTTCGAGATTCACACCAGGATGCTCGGCTGGGACGACAAGTGGAGCTTTATGGAGCACCGCTTCGTGAGCAAGGGACGCGTGGTCGGCGTCGTGGTGATGCGGGGTCTGTTCCGCTCTGCCAAAGGCACGGTTGCACCTGGCGAGTACGCCCGGGAGCTGAGCTTGGCAGAACAATCGCCGCCGATGCCGACGTGGCTGACAGACTGGTCGCAAAGCTGCAACGACATGAGCCGTGAGCTTCGAGAGGAAGAAGGTCAGCCTGCACGGCGTCCGCAGACCGTCGAATAAACTCGACGCTCCCGCTATCCTGTGCACCCCGAATCTACGCTTGCCACGATTTCACCGGAGACACCTGTGCTACCCCTGACCGCCCGCGAGGTTTACCAGCAATTGCGCGACGCCGCGCTGGAAGTTCGGCTTCTGAAGCGCCTCGACGAACAATCCGAGCCGGGCCAGGTACAGGTCGAAATCGAGGGCTGGCGTCTGACCCTCGACTTCGACGGCAATCACCTGCGCCACTGCCAACGGTGCCAGAGCCCGGACGGCCGCGAGGGTGAGTTCGACAGTTGGCAACGTTACGGCACCGACCCGGTCAGTTTGCTCAGCACCTGGGAGCTGGCGCAGATCGAGCGCCTGAGCACTGCTCTCACTCAATAACGCCCTAAAACCGCTTCAACGAAAACGCCGACAAATCCAGATCACTGCTGCCCCGCACGCACCACTGCGCCAGCGCCTCGCCCAGCGCAGCGGAATGCTTGAAGCCATGCCCCGAACAGGCGGACACCACCAGGGTATTTTTCAGTGTCGGGTGCTCGTCGATGATGAAATTGCCGTCCGGTGTGACGGTGTAAGCACACACCGCCGACTTGGCGACCCGCGAGCTGACGCCCGCCATCTTGCCGCGCACATGGGTGTCGAACATCTCGCGTGCTTCGGCGTCGCTGACGGTTCTGTCCAGCGTGTCGGGTGAAGACTCTTCGCTGTATTGCTCGGTGCCGACCTTCAGGCTGCCTTCGCCGGGCAACGGCGGAAACCCATAGACAGAGTCTTCATCGCCCGGCCCGTGAGAATAAATAAAGGTCGGTGACACCGGTGCGAATCGGGCGTTCTCCTCCAGCTCGAACCAGAACAGCTTCTGACGACACACCCTCAACAGCCGGTCGAAAGGCTCGCCGAGCAAACCCTTGGACCACATGCCGGCGCTGATCACCACCTTGTCGGCGAGGATGGTTCGCTGATCGGTAATGACGGTGACGCCCTGCTCGTCCGAGGTGATTTGCATGACGGTTTCGCCCTTCAGCAGCGTCGCGCCCAGTTCCTCGGCGAGCTTGAGCTGTACCGCGATGCAGCGTTCGGGCCGGACATAACCGCCCCCCGGTTCGAAATAGCCGACTGCCGTGTCCAGCACCGGTGAAAACTGCGGAAATCTCTGACGAATCTGTTGGGCCGACAACACCTCGTGCTCGATGTCATAGGTGTTCGCGAGATGAAGGGTGCGGTGGGTGAAGTCACTTTCATCGTCAACGTCATACGCGGGGCTGGAGGTCATGACCAGCACGCCACACTGCTCGAACAATGACTCACCGGACAGCGCTTCGAGCTCGCGCCAGATTCGATGAGCGTTACGGACGATGGGCAGATACTCGGCGCCTTCCCCTACCGAAAGCCGGGTGATGCGCGTATCGCCATGGCTTGAACCTTGATCGTGGGGAGGATGGTGGCGGTCGACGCCAATTACCTTGACGCCGGATTTCGCCAGTTGATACAGGGTGGCGGCCCCCATCGCGCCCATGCCGAGAACCGCTACTTCACACCGAAGATCCATCTATGCCCCCGTCGAAACCGACTCGTTGAAAAGCCACCAGCATAGGCCACGGATCGCTCCTTTGGGTTGCCAGGGTTTTTCTGTATTCCCGGAGGCACAGCTCAGGTGATCAAAACCGCGGTTTGACCGCCTTCCACTCCGGCTTGTAATGCTGCATCTGTTTCACGTCATCGCGCTGACGAATGCCGCACGTCAGGTACTGGTCATGCAGCTTGCCCAGTTGATCGTGATCCAGTTCCAGGCCCAACCCGGGCGCACGGGTGATTTTCACGCAGCCATCGACGATGGGTATTTTGCCGCCCTTGATCACTTCTTCATCCGGTTCCTGCCACGGGTAATGCGTGTCGCAGGCGTAATCCAGATTGGGCACTGCGGCGGCGACATGCGCCATCGCCATCAGGCTGATGCCCAAGTGCGAGTTGGAATGCATCGAGACGCCAAGACCGAAGGTGTCGCACATTTTCGCCAGCGCCTGGGTGTCGCGCAGGCCGCCCCAGTAGTGGTGGTCGGCGAGGACGATCTGCACGCTGTTCAACGCCACGCTGCGGCGGAACTCATCGAAGTCGGTGACCACCATGTTGGTCGCCAGCGGCAGGCCGGTGCGTTTGTGCAGTTCGGACATGCCGTCCAGGCCCGGCGTCGGGTCTTCGTAATATTGCAGGTCATCGCCCAGCAGTTCGGCCATGCGGATCGAGGTTTCCAGCGACCAGTTGCCGTTCGGGTCGATGCGCAACGGGTAACCGGGGAAAGCCTTTTTCAGCGCCTTGATGCACGACACTTCGTGCTCCGGTGGCAGCGTGCCGGCCTTGAGCTTGATGCTCTTGAAACCGTTGGCCTCGATCATGCGTCGGGCCTGGGCGACGATCTGTTCTTCGTTTAGCGCTTCGCCCCAACTGTCGGGTTTGTAGGGTGAGTCGACGTGCTGGGCGTACTTGAAGAACAGGTAGGCGCTGAACGGAATCTCGTCGCGAATCGCACCGCCCAGCAAGTCCACCAACGGCACGTTCAACGAGTGCGCCTGCAAATCCAGGAACGCCACTTCGAACGCCGAATACGCGTTGCTCACTGCTTTGCTGGCATGGGAGCCGGGCGCCAGTTCCGCACCGGCAATGCTCGCCGGTTTGTTCGCCGCCACAGTGGCCTGCACGATGCGGCGCAGTTGATTGAGGTTGAACGGGTCGAGGCCGATCAACTGGTCTTGCAGTTGCTGCTGGATCAACAGTGCCGGGGCGTCGCCGTAGCTTTCACCCAGGCCAATGTAGCCGTTGTCGCTTTCAATCTCGATGATCGAGCGCAGCGCAAAGGGTTCGTGAATACCACTGGCGTTGAGCAGCGGCGGATCACGGAAGGCGATTGGGGTGACGGTGACTCGTTTGATTTTCAAGAGGCTGCTCCCTTTGGATCAGGTTTCAAAGCTGGGTGACTTATAGATTTTTGTGGTGCCGCGTCGGCGGCAGGATTGCCGGTCAGCGCCCGAAGCGCATCGCCACGCGGTGCCGTGCGGGCGAAAAAGATCACCACGGCCGCGACCAGTGACGTGGCCGCCAAACCGTAGAGGCCGCCTTCGATGGAGCCGGTTTTTTGCTCCAGGAAACCGAACGCCGTCGGGGCGACGAAACCACCGAGGTTGCCGATGGAATTGATCAAGGCGATCACGGCGGCGGCGATGCGAGCGTCCAGATAGCCTTGCGGAATCGGCCAGAACAATGCCGAGGCGGCCTTGAAACCAATGGCGGCAAAGCAGATGGCGACGAAAGCGAAAATCGGCCCGCCGGTGGTGGACATGAACATGCCGAACGCGGCGATCACCAGGGTCAAGGCCACCCAGGCTTGCTGGTGTTTCCATTTGCTGGCCATGGCGGCGAAGCCATACATCGCGATGATCGAAATGGTCCACGGAATCGAGTTGAACAGGCCCACCTGGAAGTCGCCGAGGTTGCCCATTTTCTTGATCATGCTCGGCAGCCAGAACGTGGCGCCGTAGATGGTCAGGGCGATGGAAAAGTAGATGAAGCAGAACAGTGCGATTTGCTTGTCGGCCAGCAGCTTGAACATCGACGGCTTGACGGTCTGTGTGGCTTCGCGGGCCTGTTGTTCCAGGGCGATGGCGTCAACCAGTGCGTCCTTTTCTTCGGCGCTCAGCCATTTCGCCTCGCGGGGATGGGATTGCAGCCAGAACCACACAAATCCACAGAGCACGATCGAGGCAAAGCCTTCAATCAGGAACATCCACTGCCAGCCATGCAGGCTGAAACCGCTGACATTCAACAGCGCGCCGGAGACGGGACCGGAGATTACCGAGGCAATGGCCGAACCGCTGAGGAAAATCGCCATGGCCTTGCCGCGCTCGGTCGACGGCAGCCATTGGGTGAAGTAGTAAATGATGCCGGGAAAGAACCCCGCTTCGGCTGCACCGAGAACAAAACGCAGGACATAGAAGCTGGTTTCACCGCGCACAAACGCCATGGCCATTGCTGCCGCGCCCCAGGTGAACATGATGCGCGTCAGCCAGGCGCGAGCGCCGTAGCGTTGCAGCAGCATGTTGGAGGGAACTTCGAAGATCGCGTAACCGATGAAGAACAACCCGGCACCCAGGCCATAGGCGGCTGCGCCGATGCCAAGGTCGGTTTCCATGTGGCTGCGCACGAAGCCGATGTTGACCCGATCGATGTAGTTGACGATGAACATCACCACGAACAGCGGCAACACATGGCGCTTCACCTTGGCCGCTGCGCGGGCGAGTACATTCGGGTCCGGCGGACTCTGGACGGTATTCAAGGGGCAACTCCCAATCATTGTTTTTTTAGGGACAGGCCGATGATGGACGCAGGTATTGATCCCGTCTAATCTAACTTGGCATTCGATTGATACCGGAATTAGATCAATGTTCGAACTGACCCAACTGCGCTGTTTCACCACCGTGGCGACTGAACTGAATTTCCGCCGTGCCGCCGAACGGTTGAACATGACTCAACCGCCCCTCAGTCGACAGATTCAACTGCTGGAACACCACCTGGGCGTCGAGCTGTTCACCCGCACCACCCGCAGCGTCGCCCTGACCGCCGCCGGCCGCGCCTTCTTCATCGAAGCGCAGAACCTGCTGGAGCGCGCCCAGCAAGCCGCCGTCACCGCCCGCCGTTTTGCCGAGGGCGACATCGGCTCGGTCAACATCAGTTTCGTTGGCAGCGCAGTGTATGAATTCCTGCCCAAAGTCATCGCCGAAGCACGGCTCAAACAGCCGCATGTGAAAATCGACCTGACGGAGATGAACACCTACCAGCAGCATGAAGCCCTGCGTGCGCGGCGTATCGATCTGGGCATCGTTCGAGCGCCGTTGCTGGAGCCTGGATACGCCACCGAATGCCTGGTGCGTGAACCGTTTGTATTGGCGGTGCCGAGCAATCATCGGCTGGCGAGCGCAGAAACCGTCTCGGTCAACGACCTCGATACGCAACCGTTCCTGATGTACTCCCACGCCGCCTACCCGCCGTTCAACGAACTGCTGACCGGCATGCTCCGCTCTGCCCGCGTCGCTCCGGAATACGTGCAATGGCTCGGTTCATCGTTGACCATCCTGGCCTTGGTCAACGCCGGAATGGGCCTGGCCCTGGTGCCTCGCTGCGCCACCAGCGTGGTATTCAAGAACGTGGTGTTTCGCGATATCGATTTGGGCGAAGGTGTGCAGAGCGAGCTGCATTTGATCTGGCGCGAGAACAATGACAACCCGGCATTTGCGATGTTGCTGGAAGGCATTCGAAGGGCCGTGCGCGAGGGATGGGGCGTTTGAGTCTGTCGTTGCCTGGCGTTTTCTTTGGGGGGCATCGACCACTTTGCCTCTGACGACGAACCCGGCTCTTGCGCAGTGGTCCAACCAACTGATGGCATCGCGACTGATCAAAGGCCTTGGGCCTGGTTCATTCAAAAGCGACGCTTTGCAATTCACACACATCAGGGTGCGCCGGATAACGTTCAGTAGGTTCGGATCCTGTCTGGTGCAGGTGCTGACTGCTGCTCCCATCCCCTGCTCCCTTACCGGAGTACGAAAATGACTCAGTCAATGCGCTTCTTCCTATCGATCTTCCTCGCGACAGCCTCATTGGCATCAGCGAGCCTCCTGAACACTGCAGGTGCGGCAACCGCCGAGGACCTGAATGCCGACTCCAAGCAAGCGTTGCAAACGCTTTACAAGGCCTCACCCGTTGCCAAAGACATTTCGCAGAAAGCCAAAGCGGTGCTGGTCTTCCCGAAAATCATCAAGGCCGGCCTTGTGTTTGGTGGCAGCTATGGCGAAGGCGTGCTGATGAAGGGCTCGAAAGTGGATAGTTATTACAACTCCGTAACCGGGTCATGGGGGCTGCAGGCAGGCGCCCAATCGTACGGTTATGCGTTGTTCCTGATGACTGACAAAGCCGTGAACTATGTTCGTGAGACCAAGGGCTGGGAAGTCGGTGTGGGGCCAACCGTTGTCGTGGTTGACGCAGGGGTCGCGAAGAACCTGTCGAGTTCGACACTCAAGGACGACGCCTACGCGTTCATCTTCGACCAGCAAGGGTTAATGGCCGGGGTCAGCATCGAGGGCACGAAGATTTCCCTGATCAAGCGCTGAAACCCGTCCATCAAGGCGTCTTGCGTAATCCGCAAGACGCCCGGACAGAGCGCTATCACCGTCCTCGCCAAGAGGGGCCCTGATGAATCTGCTAACCCGATGTAAGGGTGCATGTATCGCTCTGGTGCTAGGCGTGGTTGTGCTCCTGACATTTGTGATTGGCTCCAGTGCTTTGCCGAGGATAGTGCCCGACATGGCTCGCGCTCCTTCTGCGCCAGTGCAACTCGACGGGATAAACGGACCTCTGTCAGCCGAGCGCAGCAAAGCCATTCTCGACCGACTCAAGTCCACCGGAGCAGAGACCAACATCTTCGATGTGCACCTCGCAATCGAAGAATCCGTTGCCGGTAGCCCGCTAACGGAAGGAAACAAGATCGACTTGCTGCAGGACGGTCCCAGCACCTACCAGTCGATGATCAAAGCCATTGAAGCTGCGCGCGACCACATCAACATGGAGACCTACATCCTCGACGATGATGAAGTCGGTCAGCGTTTCTCCGCCGCACTGATCGCTCAGCAACAAAAAGGCGTACAGGTCAATCTGATCCGTGACAGCATCGGAACCCTTGGAACACCCTCAGCGTTTTTCTCTCGATTGACCGACGCGGGCATCAAAGTGCTGGAGTACAACCCAGTCAATCCGGCGACGGCCAAAGTGGGTTGGGACGTGAACCAGCGCGACCACCGAAAGCTGCTGATAGTGGACGGCCGTATTGCCTTTCTCGGCGGGATCAACATCAGCAGCGTCTATTCGGGGGGTTCGTTCAGCGCTCACTCGAAAACTCGTCCAACGGGTGAATTACCCTGGCGAGATACCGACTTGCGCATCGAGGGGCCCGTGGTTGCGGACCTGCAGAAGCTGTTCATCGGAACCTGGACGACCCAGAAAGGTGAGCCACTCGCGGCTCGCCACTACTTTCCGCCACAGGAGCGCAAAGGCACCGAAGTGATTCGCGCCATCGGTAGCTCGCCAGATGAGCCGTTCAGCCAGATCTATGCGACGTTGATTTCGGCGCTGCATAGCGCGCAGACCGAGATATGGCTGACTAACGCCTACTTTGTGCCCGATCCGCAGTTGTTGGCGGCACTCAAGGAGGCGGCAGCACGTGGCGTCGACGTCAAGCTGGTGCTGCCCAGCAGCACCGATTCATGGCTGGTGTTCCATGCCGGACGTGCCTACTACAGAGAACTGCTGGAGGCCAACGTCAAGCTTTACGAACGCCGTGATGCGCTACTCCACGTCAAGACTGCCGTCATCGATGGTGTGTGGTCGACTGTCGGCTCCACCAACCTCGACTGGCGCAGTTTCCTGCACAACGATGAAGTCAACGTCGTTGTGCTGGGCACCGGATTTGGAAAAAAGATGCAGGCGGCATTCATGGCTGACCTGGCCAAGTCGAAGGAAATCAAGCTGGAAAAGTGGCAGCGCCGCTCGCTCGCTTCGAGAGCCAAGGAGCAGATGGGGCGACTGTGGGGATACTGGCTATAAGTCGGGTCGCGCGGTTGCAAATGAGCAACGGAGCCAGGTGTGTTGCGCAATGGAATTGCCAGTAAAGGTGCAGTACCTTGTGGTTGTAACGGCCACGTTTCGCAATCCATTCAGGTTGAGAGGTGGAATTCATGAACAACATCATCTACATCGTCGGGGTAGTTGTGATTGTCGTGGTTATCCTGTCGTTTCTCGGGTTTGCATAGAATCGAAGAGCGTCTCGTATTGACAAGGCTGTACCCCGCACCGCGAGGCACAGCCTGGTCGCGCTTGACCTATTTGGCCTTTAGAAACTCCACAGGTTCGCCGCCATGCCCGCCAATATGATTTGCGACACGCCGTGCTTGCGCGGCTGCAGCGCCAGGTCATTGGTTTCCGGGCCATAAACCATGTGCGGTGAAGCAATGATGGTTTTGCCGTCGAGGATGTAGGGCTTGTACTCGGGCATGAAGTCGCCGCAATACCTGCGGGAGCGAGCTTGCTCGCGATGAACGATGACGCGACATCCCAGGCCTGACACAAAACCAATCACCGGTCAGCAACGGCAACCGAGAAACCTGTGGCGAGGGAGCGTGCTTCCGCTGGGCCGCGCAGCGGCCCCCAAAAGGGAAAAACTGCCCAACCCAACGTCAGTCACCCACTCACCCCAGCAGACCGCACTTACGCAGGTGGTTCAATTTTATCCAGCAATCGGTTTGCCGTGATTTCAGCCACCATGACGCTGTTGGAAATGCCCAACAGGGAATAGCGCGAGCAACCCTCCAAGAGGTCCGCCAACTCGTGGACCATCACATCAACCGAGGCCAGGGTTTCGACCAGAAAAACCGCCAGGGTTTCGGTCGTGGCCTCTGGGTCCACGTAAAACAGGGTGCTGCGTGTTCGCGGGGTGGCTTTGATGTCGGCAATCGACGGGAAGTGGTAATTGAGAGCCCGCTCGGCGGCTTCGTTGAGTTTTTTTGAATCGGGTTCGTACGGGGAAACCGGATCGGTGTCCGGTGGGTTGGGTGTGACCTTGAACATATCTTAGGTTCCTAATGGTGTGCCAACCCTCCTGCTGCTAAACGAAGAGGGTGGCAGCTGCACGCAGGTTAGCAGACCGGGAAACCTAAGAAGCCGGCGCGCCCAAGGGCGCCCTGCGTACAGCTACCATCAAAATGCAGGCGCAAAACCTGACTGATAGAAGCGTCGTACGACTTAGGTTGTTCACGGGCTGCTAAACCCGATCACTGATGGGCAGTGACACGAATCAAGTTACCGAGTGACCCCAAGGCGCACAAGCCGGCGGATTCTGGCGCAGCCGTAGGCAACGGCGCAAGGTCTTGTGGCTTTCAGGAAGTAACCTTGATGGATCTTAAACAAGCATCCTGTGGAGATGTTTAATAATCTGATGCACGCTTCTTCCGCGAGGTGAAACCTTGAGAAAATCGTGGACGCATCCGACATATTTTTAAGGTTGAGCGTCGCAGGTGTGGTGGGTAGTGTGAACTCTTGAATCAGTCTGATTCCGGCCAGAAGCAGTCACTCAGAATGCTACAGCTGCCGCCCCGCTATCCGTGACCACGATCTACTGTATATTTCGGCTCAGATGGAAATGTTGCGAAAGGATTGAAGCGTGGTAGTAATACGGGAATGGTTAGCTCGACTGCAAAATCATCAGGCGCCCGTCACGCAATGGGCGGCTCAGCGTCGTGACGAAGCTGCGCATCTGCTCGGCAAAGCAAAGGAGAGTGGAGACTGGATAGCGCTGACTATCCACTACAACGGCTTCATTCGCGAAGTCGCCATCAGGGCGCTACGTGACCAACCCTCTCCCGAAGCATTAGTAGCATTGATCGAGCGGTTGAACGATTGGGTGCCACAAATTCGCGATCTGGCAACGGAAAGTCTAAATCATTATCTATCGCCCTCCCATGTTCAGGCCTTGTTGTTCGCGCTCGAACCCCTCATGGCGCTGGCTTCGCGTCACCGTGCAGACCACGGCCCTACGCTGAGGGCAGTGCGCAACACCCTTCAGGCGACCGAGGTTCACTCTGATGTCTACGCAAACTTCCTGGCGCGACAAGGCAGCGCGGCACGCTACCTGTTTAAATTGTTGCTGGAAAAAGATATCGATAAACAGACGCTTCTGCGAGACGCGCTGGCCCATCGAGAATTAACTGTACGCGTGGCGGGCGTGGCTGCTTGCCAGGCGCTGCCAGATGCGCAAGCACTGCAATTGCTACGAGAAGCCCTTCCACGTCCAGGGGCGAAGGTACGAGTCTGCGTGATGCGTGCCCTGCTGCCGTTGCTGGAAAATCCACAACCGTTGTTGTGCGCGGCCTTGCTGGATGACTCGCGGTCCATCCGCAGTCTGGCGCGCTGGGTAGCACCGAAGCACGATATTGATGCGCGGGCCATATTGGCAGGACGACTGACGGAAGCCTTCCCCAAAGCAAAGCGCGGTTGGCTGGGTATCCTCGGGCTGGCAGCAGAGCTTGATGTCGAACTCGAACAACGCTGGTTGATGGCAGCTGCACGATCCAATTATCCCACCGTGCGACAAGCCGCTATGGGTCAACTGAGCGAGGGACAATCGGTTGAGCTGTTTGCGGCACTCGACGATCCATCGGACACCGTATTTCTTGCAGCTGTCGCCCAACTGAACAAACAATCGTGGGCTTCATTGCATACCGGGCTGGACGCCAAACTGGACAGGGATTGGCATGAGCTATCCGATAAGCGCCGTCATGCCCTCATGCGACTGCGTCCGAAATGGCAACAAGTAGCTTACCTGCTGGCACGGTTGACTACAGAGCCCACTGTACAAGTGTTTTGGGCAAAAAAGGTCAACCTGTGGTGCGAAGAGCAATATCAAATTGTCGATCCGGTCACGTCCAGGTCCGAGCGGGGGAAACTGATTGAGCAGCTCCGAGGCCTGGCATCGGAAGGACTTATCAGCAGCACCAATTTCGCACGAATCTCGAAATGATGGGCGTGTGTGGCATAGAGCATAGCGGCACCTTCCGGCCAGAAGCAGTGGCCAATGGATGGCATGAACCTGCTACGCTGCGTCCTCGCAGGAGTGTGAGCCAGCCTTCACCCATAAGCATGTCAGTAGTCAGGTACAGTCACCATGCATCATATTATCGGCTTATATACCTCGAAAAAAACAGAGCGTTTATGGCCGCTAGACCCAGAAGACCGAATTGTTTTCAGATCTGACTGCTTTCATGCGTTTGGATATTTTTCCCTTATAGCACCTGCTTTTGAACGATATGCACAAAGAGATGCACGGATAAGCATTACATCAATGAATGTAATGTTCCGCTTGAGAACTGACGATCTAGCTGACGCATTGGCAATTTTGAACGATCTCGAAACACAGCTCTATCAGCAACCAACAAGTTGGCAGGAGTATCTCGGGGAAATCCAACACCCAAGGCAAGAAAAGCGGCCAATCAAACCGCTGTTATTCAGACGTCGAGCCGTTCGGATTGTCCAAAGGTTGCGAGCGTTAATACTTAAAGCTCAAGCCCAGGATAAATGCTTGGTATATGGAAATGGTGTTTGCTACCGCGCACTGTGCGGCATAAAAATGCCGGCCGGCACCGTGTACTCCTAGAGCCGAATCTACGGTTCAAGCGTTCGCTTCGCTCGCCGGGGACGGGATAAACCCCATCCGATAATCAAACGAAAGGATCCAGCCGAGTGGCTGCTTCTGGCCGTTCTCTGCCGGTCGTCATTCCCACGTGCGCTGGTCAAGTCGGCTGCAAATGACTGGTCAGTTGTGATGCAGATGGGGGGCAAGTCCGTGCAACTCCAAAAGCCCAGCCGCCCGCTGGGCTTTTTACTGCCCGCTCATCTGCTCAGTCGCACACTTTCCACCTGCCAAATTCAAACTATTACGGCCCAGAAAAGCTGGACCTCATTGGTGAGGTGGGTATGTCTACCGATTCGAGTTTTCAAAACCAAACACAAGGTTCTGTTCCATCCAAGCCTGAGCCAGGTTCAGATGAGCCGACGCTAGATCCAGACGATCCGAACAAATACGATCCGTTGAAAAATCCAAGCGATGATCGTCCAGAAGACTGGAAGGATCCTGGTGAGAGGACTACCCCAGAGGCGGATGAACAGACACCGCTTTCTGACGATAGGAGATAGGAGAGAAAGCCCGGCCAGTGAGCCGGGTTTTTCTTCTCCGTTCGTCCACTGCGCTGCACTTGTAACGCTTTGCCGTTTCTCATGTTCAAGCACGGACATCCCGCGCATCAGTACGGAGGTTCAGCATGGACATTGACGAGAACGCACCTGGCAACAAATCACAGCAGCCCGAAACGCGCACGACGGACAACGAAACCGGCCATGACCCCAAGAGGGACGAGCCCGAAGTTCCGCTGCCTCCAGACGACGAGGCTCCTGTCGACGAAGACATGACTGACGTGGATGCAAATAACTCGGTGTCGAGTGAGCATCCAGAAGCTGGACAGAGCGGTCGAGTCGATAACCCTGACGCCGACCCACAGATGGACGATCAGGACGAAAACGATAAGGAAGCTCGCGGTATGCCTGCGAGTGACCCTGAATCAGGTGCCTGAATTAGTTCGGATGATTTCCGATGCCCGCTCAACGCGGGCTTTTTTACGCCTCGAGTTTACCTGTAGCCAGGGCAGCCCTTGGGAAGGCCTGGACGTCGATGGCCGGATAGTGCGACGTACGGAATCAACACCGGCGACCCCCGTACCCTGACCTCACATGCTTTCGGGGTGGTGCGAGACGGGATCAGCGAGACCGATGCAATAGGGCGTTGGCGCCGTGAACGTCTTCGGCAGACAGCGGGATTTAGAGCAGTGAATAGCCGCTGGGTTCGTACACGCGTCTAATGCCTGCTTTTGGCCGGTTGCTACCGGATACAACTGGCAGCTATTGGCCGACTCGTGCCCTCCATCACGGCCCGCTTCGGGTCAACAGCCGTCCATTGTAACCAGCAGTAATCGCCCAGTTTCCACCACTGAAACCAATGGCTCTCCCCGTTAGCTATAGCTCAGACCAAGACCAGACCCGAAGGCTTTACACAGTCGTCTTAGAAGGCACAAGCAACGGTACACTGCGTGTCGGCTCACGGTTGAGCGAACAATACGACGTAAATGCTTTATAAAGCCAGTCAGCCGCATTGCGCACCACTGGCTCTCCTCATCATCACTTCCCATCTCATCTCGCTCATCAAAACCATCACACCCGCCGCGAATCTCGCCTGGCACTCCCACCCAAACCCTTTAAACCCGATTAAAAGCCCCAAGCCACCTTCAAGCCCAAGCTCTGCTCATTACTCCAGTGCAGCGCTCAACCATGAAACCCCTCCACATCTTCAAACCCGGCACCCACACCGCAATGTGTGGCACCAGCTTCAACTTCACCGAATCCGACCTATCCGCCACCGTCGCCGCCTACAACCCATCGCTCCACGAAGCCCCCATGGGCATCGGCCATCCTCAGCACGACGCCCCAGCCGCCGGCTGGATCAAATCCCTATCAGCCACCACTCAAGGCCTCATCGCCGAGCCCCAACAAGTCGACGCCACCTTCGCCGAACAAATCGCCAAAGGCAGCTACAAAAAAATCTCCGCCTCCTTCTACCACCCAGACGCCGCCAACAACCCCGTGCCCGGCGTTTACTACCTGCGCCACGTCGGGTTCCTCGGCGCCCAACCGCCATCAGTAAAAGGCCTACGCCCCATCGAACTCGCTGACGACGAACAAGGCGTCATCGAATTCAGCGACCACGGCCACTACCTCAGCGCCGACCTCTGGCGCCGCTTCCGCGAATGGCTCATCAGCCAATTCAACAAAGACACCGCCGACCATGTCGCCCCGTCGTGGGCCATCGACAGCCTCGCCGACACCGCCCGCCAACCAGAACAGCCCATGGCCACATTCACCCAACCCAAAGACCTGGGCGACTTGCTGCAGGTCGAAGTTAGCCCCGGCTGGCCCCGCTCCAAGGCCACGCCGCTGGCCGGCACCGACAACTCGCTGGGCCAGATGCAGGCCAAAGTCGCCGGTAAATACCGCTTCAACCACCCACGCGGTGCCGTCCTGTTGGCCTATGGCAAGTCAACCTTTGGCGTCTCGGAAAGCACCGATGCGGCGTACGTGCAGCCAACCCAGCGGTAAAAAATCAACTCCGTGAGTAAGGGTCTGCAGCGCCCTGCCGATATCGACAAAGCGTCGCGCTCTTTTGCCGGCGTTTTATGGACCGCAAAGCATTTAGCAGGGACTTTACATGCGTCACCTCAGACACCTTACTTCCCCTATGAATCAGCAAAAGATTGCTGACGTCACGTTCCATTTAGATCCATCTGATCAGAACGAACTGGTGACGGTGCTTCAGCGTTTTTTTGCCAAGCCGGATCAACATGCCTTGCTGGATATTCCCGAAAAAACCCGCAGCGTGTTCCTGCTTGAAGGTGAGCGTAAATGGGTGTTGAAACACAACCGTCTGACCCACTGGAAAAAGCAGCTGCAGAATTTCCTGGGCCTCAAGCGTGTGTTCGGGCTGCATGACCTGACCAACGAATTCATCAATCTGTCCGTTGTGTCCGCCAAGTCAGAATCGTCGCCAAGAGTGGCTGAATTCGGCCATGTCGGACGTTTTCCTTTTCTCAAGGAAGAGTATTTGCTGGTCAGTTTTTTCGACAACCATTGCAGCGTCGATGATCGACTGATCGCCCAACCCGAGCAGACACAAACGCTGCTGTCGGACATTTTCCAACTGTTTGGGCGGACGCTGGTCGAGGGGTTTTTACACATGTACCCGCACCCCAAGAATATCCTGATCGGCCCCGATGGCAGGCTGGGTTTTCTGCTGGGTTACTTCTATCGCTTCTGGTTCAACAAGTTCATATCGGTTGAACACTACAACGCGTGCTGTGAACGCTACCTGAAGCATCAGCACCCAGCATTGAACCGTGCAGTTTTCCAGGCGGTGTATGAACGCTTTCGGGACCGTGATGTTTCCCGAAGCACCCGTTACCGCATCCTCACGTGCCCCAAGGCCCAAGCGGCATCCCTGCGCGAACTGATGTAACCGGCAGCGATTGCCTCAGCCTTGTTTCAAATCGAGGCAGTAGGTGTAGTAACCCGTATCGCGCACATAGCCCAAGGATTCATACAACCGTTGCGCGCCGACATTGTCCGTGGCCGTTTCCAGCACCATGCCTTTTGCGCCGGTCAACAATGCAAAGGCTCGCGCAGTGTTCATCAGCAACCTGCCGACCCCTTGCCCTCGGGCGGCGGGTGTTGTGAAGAGGTCGCCGAGCAGCCAGGTGCGGTGCGCGTCGATGGAGGAGAACGTCGGGAACAACTGGACGAAACCCAGCGCCTCTCCGCTGGGGGCCTGGGCGAAGAAGATCGCGGATTCATCCCGGGCAATGCGCTCGGCGATGAAGTCGCGAGACTGCGGCAGGTTCGACGGCTGGCCGTAGAAACCTCGATAGGCGTCGAACAGGCTGGCGATTTTATCGAGGTGGGATGCGTCGGCGCGCAGGGCCTGGATGTCCATGTTGACCGTCTCCTTGCGGATTGATTTGATGTACGGGAACAGGGAATGTAGATCAAAAGATCGCAGCCTGCGGCAGCTCCTACAGGTGTACGCCGTCCCTTGTAGGAGCTGCCGCAGGCTGCGATCTTTTGGGATTCACCCAATCCTTAAGGCCTTTCAGTTCCGCGCAGGAGCCACCGCCGGCATTGATGTCCTGGCCAGCCCGTAATAAAGAATCCCCGGCACCACCAGACCAACGATCCAGGAAATATCGACACCGCCGAGCTGCGCGACCATCGGCCCGGAGTAGAAGTGCGTATCGACAAAGGGCAACTGGATCAATACACCCACGACATACACGCTGATCCCGCGCATGTTCCAGCGACCATAACGGCCCGCCGGGTCGGACAACGCCGGGATGTCATAGCGTTCTTTGTTGATGAAGTAGTAATCCACCAGATTGATCGCGCTCCACGGTGTGAAGAAGGTCAGCAAAAACAGGATGAAGTACTTGAAGGTGTTGAGAAACGAGTACTGGCCCAGCAGCGCGAGCGTGGTGGACGCCGCGACAATCACCAACACAAACACCATCCGCTGCCGGGCGGAGATCTCCAGACGACTACGGAAACCACTGATGATGGTGGCCACGCACATGAAGCTGCCATAAGCGTTGAGCGTGGACACCGTGACCTTGCCGAACACCACGCTCAGGTAAAGCAGGGACGCCATCACACCGGTGCTGCCCAACCCGACGATGGTCGCCACCTCATGACCGCGGAAGTTCGCACCGGCCAACGCCGCGGCGAACACTCCCAGCACCATGGACGCCTGGGCACCCAGCACCGTTCCAAGCCCGACGGCAGCAAACGTCTTCCACGACGAAGTCTTGCTCGGCAGGTAGCGTGAATAGTCCGCCACATAAGGGCCAAAGGCGATCTGCCAGGAAGCAGACAACGACACCGCCAGCAGGAAAGTACTCCAGCCGAAATGACGGTTTTCCAGCAACAGGCCGATATCGTTGAGGGTCATCAACCGGGTAAACAGATAGACGAAGGCGATGATGCCCAGCACGCTGGCCACCCGGCCGACCACGTGGATGACCCGGTAACCGAAGACCGTCAGAAACGCGATGCAGGAGGCGAAAATCAGGATGCCCGCGCTGTCGCTGACATGAATCAACTGAGCAATGGCCTGCCCTGACAGCACTGCGCCGGTGGCGCTGAAACCGAGGTACATCAGGCACACCAGTACAATCGGGATGGCCGCCCCATAGACCCCGAACTGCACACGACTGGAGATCATCTGCGGCAGCCCAAGCTTCGGTCCTTGCGCCGCGTGCAGGGCCACCACCGCCCCGCCGAGCACCTGGCCGATCAGCAAGCCGATGAGCGACCAGAACACATCGCCGCCCAGCACCACGGCCAGGGCACCGGTGACAATCGCGGTGATCTGCAGGTTGGCGCCGAGCCACAGGGTGAACTGACTGTAGAGGCTGCCATGACGCTCGGCCTCGGGGATGTAATCGATCGAACGTGTCTCGATCAGGGGACTTCGCTGCTGACTATCGCTGACCTTGGTCATTACGCTGTTTTCCTTTGAGGCGCTTGTTTTTATGGTGTGGACTCGAACGCTTAGAACGCCTTACTGGCACTGGCAACCACAGTGGCGGAGCACAAATCGCCATAGCCGTACCAGCTCGTGCATTCGCTTTTCGACAGGTCGGTATCAATGTAGCTAAGGCCCCAGGTCACGCCCACGAAGTCACGGGTCAACTTGGCTTCCCACTCGCGGTAGGCATCACGGCTTTCGCCGCTGGCGGACCAGAAAGCCGGGTCTTTGACATCGTTGCGACCCACGCGCAGGTTCAGGCCGATGTCGGCCGGCAATTCGATTTTGTAGCTGAGGTAGGTGTAAAGGGTGTCCTGGTCCTCGCCGAAGAAGTTCGGCGTATCGTTTGAGTAGTAAGCGCCAAGCTTCACGCCATACACGTCAAGGACGGCGTAGACCTCACTCAGGTTGAATTGGCCCTCTTTTGGATAGTCGTACTTGATGTACCCCAGATCGAGGCTGATGGCCTCGGTCGCCTGCCAGTAGTAGCCCGCGTAATACTCGAGTTCCTGGCGCGTCTTGAACTCGCCGCCGAAATCGACATTCGAGGTCCAGGCGCCGATGTACAAGCCGCTGCTGTGCAGCAGCGTGGCGCCGGCCTGAGCCGCCGGATCACCCAGGGTTTGCGAAATGCCACGGGTGCGGTAGTCGCTGACGACTCCCAGGGTCATGTCCAGGCTGAAGTCATCGTTAAGTGGCAGTGCCTGGGTGGTCAGGGGTGCCAATACAAGCGTGGCAAGGGTCAATACTGAGCGTGCGTTCATACAAGTCTCTTATTTTTATGGAGGTGCGGGTTATTTCAGCCACGGCGATGCCGAGCCCCTCGTCATACGAGGAGCCAGGCGTCTTTTGCGTGGTGCGGGTGAACGGAGGGTCAGGACGCGGGCGCGTACACCTCTTTACCGGCGAAGAAGGTCTTCAGGACCTTGGTGTCGAACAGTTCGTCATCGCTGACCTTGAAGACATCACGGTCGAGGATGATCAGATCGGCCTGTTTGCCAGGTGTCAGCGAACCAATCTGCTGCTCCAGGCGCAGGGCCTTGGCGGCATTGAGCGTGTAGGCGTAGAACATGGTCTGGCGATCGATGCTTTCCTTGGCATTCAACACACCCAGCGGCCCTTTGCGCGTGCTGGCCTGAGCGATGGCGTTCCATGGATTGGGGCTGGACACCGGCCAGTCACTGCCACCGGCGATGACCGCACCGGCGTTATGCAGGGACTTGGCGGGATACTGATAACCGTAGGCAAATGCACTGATATAGGGTTTGACGAGCTCGACGGTGTAACTCTCGCCGGTGGCCCACAGCAATTGCATGGAAGCGATCACGCCAAGTTGCTTGAAGCGCGGAAACTCTTTCGGGTTGACCAATTGCAGGTGACTGATGCTATGAGCCACCGGTGTCGGGTTGAGTTTGCGCGCGTAGGCAAAACCATTGAGTGATTCACGCACCGCACGGTCGCCGACCGCATGCATGTGCACAATCCAGTCACGCTTCTCTGCTGCCACGACCAACTCACCGAAGTGCGCGGGGTCGATCAGCAATTGACCGTTCTTTTGGCTGTTCTTGAAGGGAACGATGACCGCGGCGGTCTGCCCCGGAAACTCGAGAACGCCGTCAGCGAAGACCTTGATGCCAGGAAAACTCAGGTTGGGTACGCCCTCGAATTTCTTCATCACCTTGGCCAGCACTTCCAGGTCGGCCGGCCGGCTTTTCGGGTTGGCCAACAGCAGCGCGGCGACGTGGGCATTGAGCTCGCCCTTCTCTGCCAGTTCGCGGTAAAGCGGCAGCACGCCGTAACTCTGCTCGGTTGCCTTGAAATCGAACAACGAATCGCCACTGCCGGCATTCGCCGCCGCGTCCATCCAGGCGGTGACGCCGTATTGATTGTTGACCCTTACTGCCTCGCGGGCGGCTTTCAACATGACCTCGTCGCTGGGCGCGGGGATCTGGCTGCGTACCTGGTCCCAGCGCGACTCGGCAAAATATCCATTGGGGGTGAAATCCCCGTCGTGCCCCACAAAGCTGCGATCCTGTTCCGAGAGTCCTTTTACCAATGTCGCGTCGATTTTCAGACGCTTGAGCATGGCGTTGTTGGCCCAGCCGGTGTGGCCGTCGATCCCGCTGAGGACCACCGGTTGATCCACCCAGCGTCCCTGATTGAAGCGCTGGCCCAGCTCACGGCTTTTGTCCCAATAGGCCGAACTGACCCCGGCGATGCTGATCACGTCACCGGCCCGCGCAATGCCCGCCTGATCCTGTTCGATAATCCACTGTTCAAGCGCCGGCAATGGCTTGACCTCGTCGAGCAGGTTGGCCCCCATGCTGTTGAAGGCGGCAACCACCGGGTGGCTGTGGGGTATCAATCATTCCCGGCATCAGCACCTTGCCCGCCAGATCGATCCGTTGCGTGCCGGTGTCGGCCAGGGCGTTGATCTCGGCATTACTGCCCACTTTGAGAATCTTGCCGTCTTGCACGGCCACCGCCTGGACCAGTCCCTGACCGGGTTCGGCGGTGAAGACCTTGCCGTTGAACAACACCAGGTCAGCGGCGGCCATGGCTTGCACCGAAGAAAAAGCCAGGGCTGCGGCCAACAGGTTTGGAATAAATCGCTGCATCGGAACACTCTCTTGTTTTTATTGGGCTGGGCGGGCGGCTGATGCCTGGGACAACGCCTTCGGATCAAGGTCAACGAACGGCGCCTTGGCCCATACGACCTGGCCGCCCACGACCGTCAGCAGCACGTCATTGCGGGCCAACTCCTCCTCGGGCACCTGCATGAAGTTCTTGTCCAGAACGATCAAGTCGGCGAACTTGCCCACCTCGACTGAGCCGACCACAGCGTCCAGTTTCAGCTGCTCGGCAGCGTTCATGGTGATGGTGCGCAGCACTTCAGAGCGCGACAGCGCCGGGGCGGCATTCAGCCTCCCCGCATACTTGGGGCCGTAGCTGTGCGGGTTCAGCGGATCGCCTGAGCGGGTAACACCGATCTTCAGCGCCAGGAACTCGTCGAGCGGGTCGACGGGCCAGTCGCTGCCATACGCAACGCGGCCGCCGGCACGAGCGATGCTGCCGGAAGGCTCCATGCGGGCAAATCGCGTAGCCCCCAAATGCTCGTTGGTACCGTCGACCGTAGAGGGTGCCTGCTGGGCCCACTGGAAAGACATATTGGCGGTCACGTCGAGCGCCTTGAAGCGCGCGTAGTCGGCAGGGTCCACCGACTCGTTGTGAGTAATGGTCGGGCGGAAGCCATTGCCAGGCAGTTGCTGGCGCACGTATTCGATGCCGTTCAGTGAGTCACGGACCGCGCGATCTCCGGTGGCGTGAAGGTGCGGATCGAGGCCGGCCTGAACGGCCTTCAGCAGCAGCGGGTTGAGCACTTGCGGCGGGAAGTAAAGCTCACCGGTGTTCTTGCCGGGTGTCCACTTCGGCGCCGTATCGGTGCCGGCGTTGTGCAGGTACGGCGTCAACATGGCACCAGTGTCCGCCGGCGCATTGATGATGCCGTCCATGAACAATTTGACGTGGCGCATGCTCACGCCCGGCGCCGGTTTCGCTTCGCCCTGGTCGTAAGTGGTGGCCAGTGCCTTGGCCTCGGCGATGGTTTTGTCCGGATCGGCAGCGGCGGCCGCAGGGTCAAGTTTGATCGCCAACAAGGCCCGGGCCGTCAGCTCACCCGATTGCTGCAGGGTGGTAAACGCTTTGCCGTTTTCCGGCCCCGACAAGGCATCGAAGAAACTGGTGATGCCTTGCTGGCGCATGGCGTCGAGCGCCGCGCGGGTCTGATTGAGTTTCTCGGCGTCGGTGGCGGGCGGCACCACGGCGGCCATGGCCTCGGCGGCTCCGTCTTCGCAGATGCCGTTCGGGTTGCCGGCGCTGTCGCGCACGTACTTGCCATCGCCGGGATTGGCCGTTTGCTTGTTGATGCCGGCCACTTGCAGACCGCGCGAGTTGGTCAGCACCGTATGGAAGTCGGTGGAACGGACTTGAATCGGACGGTTGGTCTTGAGCGCGTCCAGTGTCGACTTGTCGGGATCGCCGTCGAGTCCGGTCATGCCAATGCGGTCCCAGCTGCCCACTTCGAGCCAGACATCGGGGCCTTTGTCCTTGTCGGCATCCAGGCACGCCTGAATGGTTTCCTGGAAAACCTTGCGGGTCATCGTCTGGTATTTCAGGTCGCACAAGGTCATGGCGCGACCGCCGTCTCCCGGATGCATGTGTGCATCAATGAAGCCCGGCATAACCATGCGGCCGGTCAGATCGATCAGCTGTGTCTGCGTGCCGATGTAAGAGGAAACCCCTGCATCACTGCCGACATAAACGATCTTCCCGCCCGTGACGGCGATCGCCTGCTGCACGGAATTCTTGCCGTCGACGGTGTAGACATAGCCGTTGCGCATGACCATGTCGGCGCCTGTCGAAGCGTGTGTCTGACACCCGACCAGCGCCACACAGGAAAATGCCGTTGTCGCGGCAACGGCGATAAATAGCCTGGAAAATTTCAACTGCCTCACCTCTGTTTTTATAGTTTTGGAAGTGGCCCGAACGGACGGCCGCAAGCCCCTGATATGCAGGGCATACCCTATAGAGCGCGGCGGTCGGATGGACCTCCACAAATGAGGAGGGGTAAGGCAAATACCGGTCAGTTGAGCAGCAACGCATACTTTGTAGCAGCTGCGTTGTGGCTTAAGTCGCTGCGCTTAATTACGACGTGCAGTTTGCGCAAGCGAAGTCGGCGAACGCAGGGCAGAACCCAGTTCCACTTTGCTCTTCACGCCGAGCTGCAAGTAGCAGTTGCGCAGATAGGTGCGCACTGTGGCCGGACTCAGTGCAAGGATTTTGGCAATTTCCTTATAGGAATGGCCGGCGGCGAACAGCATCGCCGCCGTGCGCTCGCGTGGCGCCAGCACTGCCCCGTGCGACTGTGTTTCGAGTGACAGGATGACGTGCTCGGCGTTGGGGCTAAGCGTCATTGCAGTGCGACCCAGGCGAATCACGCAGGGCGCCTTTTGCAGTTGTGCGATGACATCAAAGGGAAGCATTGAACCGCTCCACCCGGGCAACTCCCGCTGAATGACGGCGCACAGACTTGCGCCCACATACAGCAGACTGCCGTCCATCCGGGCGACCCCGAAGTCACTCGCCCCGTTGCCCGTGTCGCAGCGAATCATGTCCTGCACCTGGAACCGCCACAGCTGCAACAGATGGTCGCAGAACGCCGAAAACAATCCGTCCTCACTGTCATTGAACGCACAAGCATCACCGCCACGGTAGAGACAGACGAAGAACATCAAGCCGCTTTCGGGTAACTCGAAGGTGATGCACATCACGTGGTAGAGGTCGTGGCGCCGAGCGAACGCGTCCACTTCTTCATTAGGGTCGGTGAACCCGCTGTCGCGCACCACCTCACCGGGTCGACTCAAGGTGTCATGGGAGAATTTGTCGTCACCCGCACTCTTGTGCCATTCGGTGGCAAACGATTCGGGCAGATTGATTCGCCCGTGCATCCAGCTTTTGGGAGGCGCATTGACGCCTGACGCAGACATCTCGCCCCACCATGCCGAAGCGAAGGGCACCAGTTGGCTAAATGCCTGCAGGCCGTCGGCAATAAATTGGGAGGCGCCGCGATCTCGGGCAAGGCGCCCCAGGTGCAACACGCAACGATTGAACGCTGTCAGCGTGGCCATCGACGCCTTGGCGCCGACCTCATCACCCTCCTCCATTGTTTTTATCCTGTTTACTACATGGCGTATTTTTTAGACGATGCCATAGGCGCGGTTATGGCGTCCAGCGAGCGGTGTTGTTGCGGGAGAATTCTGGTGACTGGCAGCTTTTGGCAATAGCGCCGGAAGGCCACGCCGTGCGCAAACGGATCGCCGCTCGCTGTCGTACGGTTTACTCCGGCTGTCAGCAAGAATGACCCAAATGCGCTATTTCCGCTAAACCGACCCAAGGGCAGGCACAACACCGTCTAATCTGAATAGAACACGACCACAAACATGCCTCTAGCCTCTTGATACAGGGGAGATGGGATGACCGGAAAAACTGCGCGCCACTGCTCGTCATGGGTCCTGCTCTCCCTGCTCGCCATTAACCTGGCGCTGACAGCGGGATGTGCAGGCAAAGCTGCCACGGCTCGCTATTCGGCCTCAAACATAGGCGACAGCTGCTATGCAAAAGCGCTACCCACCGCCGGCGAGGGCGGCCTGGCTTGGGGCTCCAGCTTGAACATGGCACGCAAAAAATCCCTGGACAATTGCATACGCTATGCCGGCCGATCCGGTGGCACGCCCGATACCTGCAAAGTGGTGATGGCGGAGTGCAAAAATTAATAGAGCGGCAGTGAAGCGGATCGTTCGGTTCGCGGTCAACCACTTGACCGAACGCCAGTCGCGTCATGACCGAAGGCATCTGACTAACACGCCAATTGCCAGAGCCAACAAACATTTCTTGAGCAGCATGATGCACCTCCGCTTGGAGTTGCGCAGTCATCTCCGTATCGAATGCAATGTCCAGTGAATTCCCGGCCGCCCATTGGAGCGGCCAGCCAACCGGCACGGCCATAAATCTGCAGCAATAACGAGCAACTGCGGTTTCCGTACGATCCCTCAGAGCCAGCTGCACATTATTGATAGCTACCCGGTACCGAGGATTTTTGTGCACCGACACTGCCCGCCCTACCGGCAACTGCAAGTGCCACGCAACAAGCCAGTAACGAGAATGCGGCGAATGCGCCCATCACATGTAGATAAGGCAACACGTGATTCCAGGCTCGAGCCACCCCCAGGAAAGCGGCGAATAGCCAACCGCTCATGGAAAGCGCACCCAACAAGGCGAGCCGCGTGCGGCCTGCACTGCGCAGTGCGACGAATGGAGCCTTTTGCAGCAACGGGAAGCCGACTCGATGCAGTAATGCACCGTTGAGGCTAAGCAGCGCGACGACAGTTACCTTGGCCCAGAGTTTCTGATTGAGCAGATACGCGTCGCCTTCATTGAGATAACCCTGAAGCACCAGCAACAGTCCGCTTACCCAAAGGGCCAGCAGTGCGAGGCTGACGATCCTCTGAGTTTCATCAAGGTACTCAAGCCTCGCCTGGTCCAGTATTTCCTTGCGCCAACTCCAAAGCTTGTGATCCGCCTGCAACACCCTCCCCAGGGCAATACACGTAGCGAGCAGATGACCGTATACGAGAAGCATTTTGAGCATTGCCTTGACCTTATTATTGTTTTGGCGCTGCGTTCCCTGCTTCGCTTAATTGAAAACGAATGATACAAATTTGCAATTGCATTTTCAAGATGAGCATTCATTCCTAGGCTGGCACCGACCGCGACACAACTGTCGCGACAGACAGCAAAAGGCCCAGAAGCAGCCATTCACTGATTCAAGCCCCTTTGCAAAGTCACTTCCGACAGATCGTCTTCCTGACGTCGATCTGATTTGGTTTGCTCGATACATATGGATAACCGTATATTCGGATAACCACATGTCTTGAAGACGCCTCCATGCTGAACCCTGCCGCCGTATTCAAATGCCTGTCCGACGAAACTCGCACGCGGGCCACCTTGTTGATCACCCGTGAGGGGGAGTTATGCGTTTGCGAACTGGTCTGCGCCCTGAATGACAGTCAGCCCAAAATCTCCCGCCACCTCGCGCAGCTCCGGGCATGTGGCCTGCTGCTAGACCGCCGTCAGGGTCAGTGGGTGTATTACCGGCTCAACCCCGAACTGCCAAAGTGGGTTCGCACCCTTCTTGAGACAACCCTGGAAGCCAACGCCGACTGGCTTGAGGACAATTGCGCTCGACTCGAAGCGATGGGCGACCGCCCTCTCAACACTGCCGCCTGCTGCTGACCCATCACTCGTCGAGACTGCTCATGTTTACTGCGTTCGCCATTTTTCTCGTCACCATTGTGTTGGTCATTTGGCAGCCCAAGGGACTGGGTGTCGGCTGGAGCGCCTCCTTGGGGGCTGCTCTTGCACTGATTGCAGGCGTCGTGACGCTGGACGATATTCCACTGGTGTGGGGCATTGTCTGGAACGCCACCGCTACGTTTATCGCGGTCATCATCATTAGTTTGTTGCTTGATGAAGCAGGCTTCTTTCAGTGGGCCGCACTGCATGTGGCACGTTGGGCCAAGGGCGATGGTCGTCGCCTGTTCGCTTTCACGGTGCTACTGGGCGCAGCCGTTTCCGCCCTGTTTGCCAATGACGGTGCGGCGCTGATATTGACCCCCATCGTAATTTCAATACTGCTCGCATTACGCTTTTCGCCCGCGTCTACCCTGGCGTTTGTCATGGCGGCGGGCTTTATTGCCGACACGGCCAGCCTGCCCCTGGTGGTGTCGAATCTCGTCAATATCGTTTCAGCCGACTACTTCGGCCTGGGTTTCAGCGAGTACGCTTCGGTCATGGTCCCGGTCAATTTCGTTGCCGTAGGCGCCACTCTGGGGGTGCTGTATTGGTTTTTCCGTCGTGACATACCCGAACGTTATTCACTGGATGACCTACAAGATCCACGACGTGCCGTGCGAGACCCGCTGACGTTTCGCGTCGGCTGGATTGTTCTGGGTTTGTTGCTGATTGGGTTGTTTGCGCTGGAGCCTCTGGGCATTCCGATCAGTGTCATTGCGGCTGTCTGCGCCGCGATGCTGTTCGCCGTTGCGGCGCGTGGGCATGTGATTTCAACCCGACGTGTGTTGCGTGAAGCGCCATGGCAGGTCGTAACCTTTTCGCTAGGCATGTACCTGGTGGTTTATGGGCTGAAAAACGCTGGCCTGACAACCTATCTGACGGTAGCCCTGAACTACTTTGCCGAATTCGGCATCTGGGGCGCCGCGTTGGGGACTGGTTTTCTCACGGCGTTGCTGTCATCCGGCATGAACAACATGCCTACGGTGTTGGTGGGTGCGCTGTCGATTCAGGCCAGTGACGCCACCGGCGTGGTGCGTGAGGCCATGATCTACGCCAATGTCATCGGCTCCGATCTGGGCCCGAAAATCACGCCTATCGGTAGCCTGGCAACACTGCTCTGGCTGCACGTTCTGGAGCGCAAGGGCATCCGCATCACCTGGGGTTCTTACTTCAAGGTGGGTGTCGTTCTGACGCTGCCGATTCTGTTCATCACCTTATCTGCCCTGGCCTTGCGCCTGGGCGTTTAGCACTTGCCCGTCTGGAAAGAGGAGTCGCCATGCGCGTTCTGTTCATGTGTACCGCCAATAGCTGTCGCAGCATTTTGTCCGAAGCGATGTTCAATCATCTCGCACCGCAAGGCTTCCAGGCGATCAGCGCCGGCAGCTTCCCCAAAGGACAGGTTCTGCCGCGCAGCCTGACCACGTTGCAAGAGGCCGGGATTGCGATCGACGGGTTAAGCAGCAAAGGCAACGACGCCTTCGAGGCCAACCCGCCGGACATTGTCATCACCGTCTGCGACAAGGCCGCCGGTGAGGCGTGCCCGGTCTACTTCGGGCCGGCTTTGAAGGCCCATTGGGGATTGGAGGATCCATCAGAGGTGAAGGGTGATGAGACCGTCGTCGCCGCTGCATTCCACTCGACGCTTGCGCGCATCGAAACGCGCTGCCGGGCGTTCCTCGCCCTGCCCTTCGCCCAACTTGATCGCGATGCACTGAAACGCGAACTCGACCGCATCAGCACCCTGTAACTGGAGCCCCCTATGACCCACTCACTGCCTAATCTCGACGCGTCATTGATTCAGTCCATTGCCAGTGACGACGGCCAACACAAGCCAAGAATCCTGTTGCTGTACGGGTCGACCCGCGCACGGTCATTCAGTCGGTTGCTGGTCGAAGAAGCAGCCCGTCTGCTCGAACACTTTGGTGCAGAGACGCGGATCTTCAATCCATCGGGACTACCGCTACCGGATGACGCACCCAACGATCACCCGAAAGTTCAGGAATTGCTTGAGCTGATGCAATGGTCTGAAGGACAGGTCTGGTGTTCGCCCGAGCGCCACGGCTCAATGTCTGCCGTATTCAAGGCGCAGATTGACTGGGTGCCGCTGGCCCTGGGCGCCGTTCGCCCGACCCAAGGAAAAACGCTCGCCGTCATGCAGGTCAGCGGCGGTTCCCAATCCTTTAACGTGGTGAATCAGCTTCGCGTGCTGGGACGCTGGATGCGTATGTTCACGATCCCTAATCAATCTTCCGTGCCGAAGGCTTATCTGGAGTTTGACGAAGGCAACCGCATGAAACCGTCCTCGCTGTATGACCGGGTGGTAGACGTCATGGAAGAACTGGTGAAGTTCACGCTGCTGCTGCGCGAGCGCCCGGACCTGGTTGATCGCTACTCCGAACGCAAGGAGTCAGCGGAAGAACTGACTCAGCGGGTGAATCAACGGTCGATTTGAAAGCTGGGATGAAGCCAGTAAAGCGTCTGCGATCCACCCGCACTTGTCCTATCCTTCTATCCAACCAACAACTCCGGTCACCGATATGCCCGCCCCCGAATCCACCCTCCTCGACAGCTGGCACCACAACGCCCAATCCTGGATCGAAGCCATCCGCACCGGCGCCATCGAAAGCCGCCTCAAGGTCACCGACCAGGCAATCCTGCTGGCGGTGCTGGGCCGCCAGCCCGAGCGCGTGCTCGACCTGGGCTGCGGCGAGGGCTGGTTGTTGCGTGCGCTGGCTGAACGGGGCATCGAGGCGGTCGGTGTGGATGGCGATGCAACGCTGGTCGAGGCGGCGCGGGCGGCGGGCTCTGCGCAGGTGCATCTGGCGAGCTATGAAGCGTTGGTGGAAGCGAAGGTGGACATCGGCCGCGACTATGACCTGATCTGCGCCAACTTCGCGCTGCTGCACCAGGACATCATCCCTCTGCTCGCGGCCATGAACGCCCTGCTCGCCCCGGGCGGCGCGCTGGTGATCCAGACGCTGCATCCGTGGACCGCGGCCGCGGGCGACTATCAGGATGGTTGGCGGGAAGAGACCTTCACTGGGTTCAAGGGGCAATGGCAACCCATGCCGTGGTATTTCCGCTCCTTGTCCAGTTGGCTCATTGCGCTGGACATGGCCGGTTTTCAGCTGGCCGCCCTGCAGGAGCCGCAGCACCCGCAAAGTCCTGTGCCACAGTCATTGCTGTTGGTGGCCGAGCAGCGGGGCTCGCTACTCTTCAGTAATTCCCTTCCCTCACCAACCGCCTGACCTCAGCCTGTATGGCATAAGCCGGCGCCTCCACAGCATTGAAATCCTGTGTATACCGCTGGGCAAATCCATCTACCCCCCATTCCTGATACTGCTGCACATGCTTTAATTCGTGAGCCCAGAGCGCGACGTCCTGCTCTGCGGATTGAGCGTCCCGGAAGAGGATGATGTCGATCAGCGTCACGGCACCGACATCGGGGTTTTGCAGCATGGCATTGGCGGCGCTGAATTGGCCGTTGTCGCTCACTTTGTAGCTCGCGGCGTCGAGGACGCTGGGGTCGTACCAGCGCAGCAGTTGTTCCCGGATGTGCGGTGGAATGGGTTGGATGCCGGCGCTGGCTGCTTCAGCGCGGGCTTGGGTCAGCCACAGCGTCAGGGCAGGTGCCGCGATCTGGTAGATACCATCAGGCACCAGGTCTGGTAGGCAGATGCAGCCGTCCAGGCACACTTGTTTCTCGCCAGGTGGGCAGGCGTTGGTCTGGGCTGACACGTCAAGAGTCAGGCAAAGAACAAACAGCGCCACCAGGCGCGTGGTGATGGGCGACATTGGGCGCTCCAGGGACGGACGCAGCGCGAACAGTGGGTCACAGTTAATCGACGATCCGCATGGCTTTAGCGTAGTCCCGAACGAAGCGCCCCCAAGATAATCGCAGGAAGCAACAAACCCCACAGATGCCTCGCATTTATGAGATACAGGCGCCCACTCAAGCATGATAGCCAGAGGCAGCTTTCGTCCAAGGCGTACCAACAAAAGCCCCGCACTTCAACCGAAGGCGGGGCTTTTGATCTGGCTGGCGTCACTTCACACCGGTTACATCGCGGTATGGAAAATCTGCTCGATCTCGTCCTGATTCGCAGGACGCGGATTGGTAAAGCCGCAGGCATCCTTCATGGCATTGGTTGCCAGGATCGGGATATCGTCGGCCTTGGCGCCCAGTTCGGCGAGGCCGCTCGGAATACCGACATCCGAAGACAGTTTACGGATGGCGGTGATGGCCGCGGCGGCGCCTTTTTCCGCATCCAGATGCTGGGTGTCGACACCCATTGCGTTGGCGATGTCTTTAAACCGGGCCGGGCATACGCTGGCGTTGAAGCTGGCGACATGGGGCAGCAGGATCGCATTGCAGACGCCGTGGGGCAGGTCGTAGAACCCACCCAGTTGGTGCGCCATGGCGTGGACATAGCCCAGCGAAGCATTGTTGAAGGCCATGCCGGCAAGAAATTGAGCGTAGGCCATATTTTCCCGGGCTGTCATGTCGTCACCCTGGGCAACGGCAGTGCGCAGGTTGGCCGAGATCAATTCCACGGCCTTAAGTGCACAGGCATCGGTGATCGGCGTTGCCGCAGTCGACACGTAGGCTTCGATAGCGTGGGTCAGCGCGTCCATGCCGGTGGCGGCGGTCAGGCCTTTGGGCATGCCCGCCATCAGCGAAGGATCGTTGACCGACAACAGTGGGGTGACGTTACGGTCGACGATGGCCATTTTCACGTGCCGGACTTCGTCGGTAATGATGCAGAAACGGGTCATTTCACTCGCCGTGCCGGCGGTGGTATTGATCGCGATCAACGGCATCTGTGGCTTGGCGGATTGATCCACGCCTTCGTAATCACTGATGTGCCCGCCGTTGGCGGCGCACAGAGCAATGCCTTTGGCGCAGTCATGGGGTGAACCGCCGCCCAGGGAAATAATGAAATCACAGTCGCTGCGACCCAGCAGCTCAAGGCCTTTCTCGACATTGCTGACCGTCGGATTCGGTTTGGCGCCATCAAACAGGGTGGAGTTGATGTCCTGCTGGGCCAGAAGGCTGGCTACCTTGGCGGCCACGCCGGCTTTGGCCAGGCCTGCATCAGTGACGATCAAGGCTTTACGGAAACCATATTTGCGGATTGCGAGCATCGCTTCGTCGAGACTGCCAATGCCCATCATGTTCACGGATGGAATGAAGAAGGTGCTGCTCATGATAAATCCTCTTTTATTCTGGAAACCCGGAAATCAGGTGAGGTCTTCTACTCATATCGCAGGCTGTGAGGCGGGTCTGATTGTCATCATTGACGACGTTCAGCGGGAGACGTGCTACATCAAGTGTTCAGGCGAACAGTGTTTTAAGATGCAGAGGTGAATGGGCCATCGCAGCCGGTATCTTTTGATCATGGGATTAACCCTAAACCTATGACGCCAGACTGGAATGGTCCTTTAGCTTTCATTGGCACCTCCTTTAGTACTGGGAGGTAATGCGCAGGACACTCAGAAACTCAACCGTGCACCAGGTAGGCTCCTGACGGAACCCGATATCGCAGCTTCTTGCATTTGCCGGGTTTGGGCTGATGCCCGGGCGGGCGATCAGGAAACCAGATTCGGCATTTACCCGGAGGCGGCCAATGGCCGCGGGGAATCTCAACCTCATCGTACGCGGGCTCTGGCTCGACGGAAGCCACTGGCAATTCTCCTTCGGGCCGTGGCCTGCCAGCCGTCGGCGAATCCGATACCCTCTCTGCCTTTGCGCTAGCGAAGTTGCCAGCGTTGAGTTGTTCAGCAGCGGCCATTTCTGCTTCGCGGCGCTTTTGAGCATCCTCTTCGAGCCCCTTCTGTACGGCGACCAGGTCCTCTTTGGCGTTGGGTGAGGTACTCGAAGCCTTGGCCTGCTGCGCCGCCTGGATCAATTGGAAGTTGCGGTTGCGTAACTCGACGTTGCGACCAACCCGCATGTTCGAGCGCGCCGCCAACGTTTCCGCCTGCTGGTACTGCCCCTGCTGAAGACGCAACACACCAAGGTAATGCAGCGTCGCGGGATTGTTCGGCTGGATATGCAGGGCACGCTCCAGCGTGGCAGCGGCTTGATCCAACTGGCCATTTTCATACTGCCGCGAGGCGGTTTCGATTAGCGTGGTTGATGCGCTGTTACTTTGCGAGGGCGCCTTTCGCTCGGCAGCAACCGAGCAAAGCGACGCGACGGCGCAGAACACCAGGATGAGACCCGGCAGAAAACTCTTGGTTGGCATCAGGGGGGCGGACTCGGCTGATCTAGGACGGCACTGCCATAAACAGGCCACCAGCGCTGCTCGGCATCGCCGATACAGGGCCCCTGTTGACCTGGCCAGTACCCTTAAGTTCCCGCTGCAACGGCCACTGCCGAAGGCGTGGAATCCGCAGCCTGCTCACGCGGATTGTCTGCGCCAGGTGCCGGGTGATGTGCCGAACTGGCGTTTGAATGCGCGACTGAACGCGGCTTCGGATTCGTAGCCAACCGCAAAGCCAATTTGCGCCACATTACCGCGACCTTCGAGCAGGTGTTGAGCCGCCACATGCATACGCCAGAGCGTCAGGTATTGCATCGGTGGCTGTCCGACCAATGCCGTGAATCGCTCCGCGAATACCGAGCGCGACATGCCCACTTCAAGCGCCAGGGCTTCTGCCGTCCAGCCCTCGGTTGGACGAGCATGGAGCAGCGCCAGTGCGCGCCCGACATGCGGATCTCGCAAACCCGCCAGCCACCCGCGCCGCTCAGCCGGGAGGCTCGCGACATACTGGCTGATGGCTTCGACGAACAGCAATTCGGATAGCTTGGCAATGACCGTAGCCGAGCCGACTCGCCCCGCCGCAATCTCACTGACAGCGAAACGGAATGAGCTTTCAATCCAGGCTCCCGAAGCCGTCGCGCGGACATCTAACTTCAATAAGGAAGGCAGCGACGAAAGCAGCGGACTGAACGGTGTTTCAGAGCCGAGGAATCCGCACAATAACTGTGTGGCCTCGCCGCCCCCGCCGTACTTGATTCTTGAAATGCCGCCGACTTCCGGCAGCTGAATAACTTCGCGCCCCGACATGGGCGCAATGCTTAGGTCACTGCCAAAAGTATGAACGTCATTGCGAGGAAGCAGAATGAGTTCGCCTGCCCGCACGTCGAGGGTGGCGCCATCGTCGATTCGTAATTGCATGTGCCCCGCGGCGACAAAATGCGACGCAATGACATGTCGAGGTGCCGCCAGGAACGGTTTGCAATCGTCTGCTGAGATTCTTCCGCTGATGCACCAGGGCGCAGTGAACTCCGCCTCGAGGAAGACCCCTCCAGACAGCCGAATCACACGCAAGACATCAGAAAGCGCATCCAACAATTGCCAGCCCTCCTTTCCGGAGTCCGGAGCATGTAATCAGGCGCACTGGTCATTCGCCGCCTGAACTGCAAGGCCTAGATTAGCACCAACGCGGACTCGGTGATCGAAGCTGTCCCAAGAGGCTTAACCCATGCTCATTGGCTCCGACGTTAACCGTAATGGCCCCTTCCAACTCGACCAGGGAAGCAGGAGATCGATATGAACACCGTCGCTACCATAACCAGCTCAGATTCGGGCAACGCCGCCCGTTATGCTCAACTTGTCAGATCATCGAAAAAAGCGGAATGGCAGATCGATCGCGATTTGCTACAGGAGCGCAGCTTCGACTTCTCGCGCAAATTCTTGCCCGACGGACTATCGCGGATCGACCGCCTGACCTTTCTTACTGCGGACGAGGCGCGCCTGCTTAGCCAGATTCAGGGCCGAACCTATGCGTATATCTTTGGCCTGGTCGAGCGTTTTATCAGTGCCAAAATGCTCGATCAAGGCCGAGCCCATGTGTTTGACGATCAGCTCGCACTCGAAGCGCTGGTGCGCTTTTCCAACGACGAGATCAAGCACCAGGAGCTGTTCCGGCGCATGGAGACAATGATTGGTTCGCAATTGCCAGCCGGATATCGCCAGGTTGCCGATCCAAACGATGTGGCGCGCTCGGTACTTGAGGCCAGTACCTGGTCGGTGCTGGCGCTGACCTGTCATATCGAGCTGTTTGTTCAGGCGCACTACACGCAAAGCATCGCCCCGCGGGAGGAGTTGTGCCCACTGTTCAAGGATGTCTTCAAATTTCACTGGAAGGATGAAAGCCGGCACGTCGTACTCGATGAGCTGGAGTGGAAGGCGGAACACGCAAAACTCTCGCCAGCCGAGCACGAGCAGGCAGTGAGCGATCTGATTGCGCTGGTGGCAGCCGTCGACGCAATCCTGCAGGCACAATCGGCGTCCGATGCCGACTACTTTATTCGAAATGTTTCACGATCGTTCAGTGTCGATGAGACAGCGCAAATCAAAGCCTGCGTGCTGAGCGCCTACCGCTGGCAATACATTATTTCGGGCGTGCAGCATCCACACTTTGGCCGGCTGCTTACGCGCATGACAACACCCGCACAGATGTCCAGGATTCAGGCCGCACTGGCACCCATCATGAGCAATTGATCGACAGGGGCGACCGACCGCGCGTCGGTCGCGCGACAGTGGGATGACGTGCCGAAAATGATTGATTGAGGATGGCAGCCATGACGATTCCGATGTGGATGCTGCTTGGATTTGCGACCTGGACTTTACTGTTGTTGATGGCAACCGTCGGGGTGTATCGCTGGGTCAGAATCCTGTTCTCGAATGTTCCGATTGCTTCTTTCCGAAGCGATCAGCTCGAAGGCGAGGATTGGTATCAGCGCGGGACAAGAGCACACGCAAACTGTGTGGAAAATCTGCCGGTCTTTGGCGTCATCGTGTTCGTGATTTCAGCCCTTGGTGTCGACGGCCCTGCAGTGAGCTACTTGTCCATAATCGTCCTGATCGCTCGCGTGTGCCAGTCTCTGGTTCACGTATCCCATGTGCAAACCGATACGTTCGTGGCGGTTCGGTTTACCTTCTTTTGCGTGCAGTTGGTCTGTTTTCTAGCGCTCATTGTTATAGCCGCTTGTTACGGCACCTGAATACTCAAATAGATCATCGGCACAGCGCGCCCGTCGATCACCGAAGGGCGCGCTGCTGTAGCACAGTTCTGGACGTACAACGTTGGCTATTTAAGCAGTGGCTCCCTAGAACTTTTCCCTATTTATCTGTCTATGTGGATAGGCACATCCGCTCGGTAAGCGCGAACCCGCAGGCTTCCCGCAGCCAGATGGCCACACGTCCGATTGTCTATCAGAGGTTGTCTTCGCTCATGAAATTTCATGACCCACGGATGGTGCTCTTCGGCCTGTTCGCCGCGTTCGCGGCAGTGGGCTCGGCATCAGCAACACAGATGAAGACCTCAACCCCTGTTTTCGCAACAGAAGTCACAGCCGTTGAGGCTCCTGCCCAGGCCGCCGGCAACCCTTGGCCGACCTTGGCCAGTATGGCCGGCAAGCAGCCAGGGCCGTTGCTTGCCCATGACGACCGATACTGGCGTGACGGCCGTTGGCACGATCGTAGAGACGATTGGCGCCGAGACGACTGGCGTAGAGACCAGTGGCGTAGAGAGCAAGCCCGCCGAGAAGCCGAACGCGATCGTGATTGGGACCGCCACCAGGATCGGGCCATGCGGCACCGCTACGAGGACGATCCCCGCTACTATCGTCGCTAGGCGCAGACGATGTCCGGACTAGACTCGCTCATCCTGTAGCCCTGCCATACTGTTCAGCATGACCCGTGCAACCTTCCGCTTCTACGAGGAGCTCAACGATTTCCTGCCGGCCGAACGGCGGCGGCAGTCATTCACTTGCGAGTGCGCACGAGGGGCGACGGTCAAGCACATGATCGAGGCGCTCGGGATACCGCACACGGAGGTCGAATTGGTGCTGCTCAACGGCGAGTCGGTGGGCCTCGAGCGGGTGATCTTCGACGGTGACCGGCTGGCGGTGTATCCCAAGTTCGAAGCGCTGGACATCAGCCCGCTGCTAAAGGTTCGTGCGCATCCTTTACGGGTGCTGCGCTTCGTCGCTGATGCGCACCTGGGCGGGCTGGCCAGCCTGCTGCGCATGAGCGGCTTCGACACCCTCTACGACAATGGCTTCGAGGATGGCGAGATCGCCGAGATCGCTGCGCAGCAAGGACGCATCGTGCTAACCCGCGACCGCGATCTGCTCAAGCGGCGAATCATCAGCCACGGCTGTTACGTGCATGCCCTGAAACCGTCGCTGCAGCTGCGCGAATTGTACGAGCGCCTCGACCTGGCGCGTAGCGCGCGACCATTCAGCCTGTGCCTTCATTGCAACCTGCCGCTGCGCGAGATCAGCCCGGAACTGGCCCGGCCGCAGGTGCCGCCAAGCGTTGGCGCCCTCTATTCGCACTTCTTGCGCTGCGACGCCTGCCAGCGGATTTACTGGGAGGGTTCGCACTGGCGCGGCATGTGTGCACTGCTGGCCCCTCTGCTGGACCGATAGCCGAGCGCATCGACTTTTTCGTACAAACCCTGGTCCGGGCTCAAGCCAGCAGCTCGGTGATCCACCGAGCCTGCCGGGTGATTTCTTGCACCTTCTCCTCGGGCACGGCCTGCCGCGCACGGGCGAAGTGAGTCAGGGTCTTCTGCTTCTCGCGCAGTATGCGCTGCCACTTGATCAGGAACGCCGGGCTGCGTGCCTGCATCTGCAGCGGGCCGAAGTAAAGCTCCTCGGCGGTGTACATCACCGGCCCGGCGCGCTCGGCGACGATGATTTCGTAGTCGAAGCGATTTTCCCGCAGCAGTTCCTCGCAGAGGATGCGGTAGCCATTTTCCATCAGCCATTGGCGCAATGGCTGCTCGCCGCCGTTAGGCTGCAGAATCAGGCGCTCCTGGCCGCTCAGACGCGCCTTGCCGCTGTCGAGGATGTCGCGGATCGTCTCGCCGCCCATGCCGCAGATGCTGATCGCCGTGATCCCGTCACCCGGTTCGATCGCCGCCAGGCCATTGGCCAGGCGCACGGTGATCCGCAGGTCTTGGTCGTTCTCGCGCACGGTGCGTTCGGCCGAGCGGAACGGCGTCAATGCCAGCTCGCCGGCCACCGCCGCCGAGATGGCGCCACGGCGCATCAACGCCACCGGCAGGTAGCCATGATCCGAGCCGATATCGGCCAGGCGAGCACCTGCTGGCACATGCGCCGCCACGCGCTCCAGGCGCATGGACAATGTCTGTTCGTTCAACTGCAGTTCCTTTTTCGGTGTCCGCATCAGGTCGATATCAGCAGGTCGCGAAAGGCGCAAGCACGTATCCCGGCGATAAGCGGACAGAGCGTTCCAGAGCCGGCCTCCAATACCAACCAAAGCTATCTGTAATATTGCCGTACCCACGTTGAGAGAAATCCCCCATGAATGGGCTGTATTACCCGCATCCTGTTTCAACTTTTTTGATGGAGAACCAGCCACAGAATCAGGCTGCCTCGCCGGCGGGGAATTATAGGCTGTTTAGTTTTTTGGCATAGAGAATGCTGTGAGTTCACTAGCGCATTAATTGAGAGTTTGAAGCGCTGTTACCACTGGAAAAACAACTTTCCTGGGGCACTCCCTATACATGCAACCGTTGCCTCGAAAAACACCTGCGCCACAGATCAGGCGCGCATTGCTAGCCCTTCTGAGGAGTCACTTTGATGCGCGTCGAGCCGCTAATCCTCACGCTGGTACTCATTCTTTTCATTTTTGCGATAGGGGCAGCCTGGAGTCTTTTCAGCTTGTTCAGCAGTTAAAAGTCAGTGGGAAGGAGTTGCGCGACAGTCATTCGCTGATAATCCGTCGAAGACCGCATTTGGCCAATTTGGATCGCTGCCTGTTGCTCTAGATCCATAAGCGTCCGGCAAACACGTCCAGGCAAAGCAAAACGGACCGCAAGCGTACTTTGTGTCTGGCGGGACTGGTGCATGGATGGACAGGCGGGGGGACAGAAACGACAAGCCCCGCAATTTGCAGGGCCTGTCTGCTTAAGCGTGTTGCATGTGTTTGATATGTCGCTTGACTGCGGTTAGCGAATCACCAGCCTCTTTGACAGCAGATCTGATCTCATCCTTGGACGCCCCAAATTTTTCAGCCCAATACTTGAGTTCTGTGCTGTCTTGGATGTTGATTCTGATCGCGTCGGTGCCTCGCATAGGCCTTCGCTTTTCCATCGGACTCTCCATGTCATGTTTAGGGTGCAAAACCAGAATAGCCAGTTCAGAAAGGCCGCGTTGGTTTTTGTGAAAATCCCGTGAATTATGCGAAGAGCGGTATGCGCCTTGGGGTCTCGTGCTTGCGCACTAAACCGGGTGCCGCACAAGCGGCAGTAGTTCTGTAATTTCACTCGCCCGCTGCGTCGGCAGACGCGTCAGCACGTCCTTCAAATAAGCATACGGATCATGCCCGTTGAGGCGCGCAGACTGGATCAAGCTCATGATCGCCGCCCGCAGTTTCAAGGCTTGATCTGGCCCTGATTGGCGCACAAAGAGCCCAGCCCGAGCAGCAGGGCCGAACGCTTGGGTTTCAGGTACGACTCAATCTGCGTCAGAGTGCAAGGCGCCAGGGCTTGCAATGCCGCAGAAAGGGGTTCCTGGACAAACAGCAGGCCCGGCGTACGGGCTACGCTGTTGGCCTGCGACTCGGTGATCGAACTGACGGGCCGCCCCATGTAATAGGCCAGACGAATGTCCGCAGCTCCCAAGCTATAGGCCGGGTAGTTTGGGTACGCGTCGGTGGCGGCCTTTATCTGCGCAAATCCGTCGATCCGATGGGCGAACACCCGCCCTTCAAGACCCAAGTAGAACAGCGTGTATCCCGCCAGTACCACGGCCGGAACAACGCGCAGACTCCAGCGCTGCCAAGGGTGCCGGGCCTGGGTCAGCAGTTGGCTCCAGTGCCAGGCCAACAGCAGGGCGATGGCCGGGTAGATAGGCAACAGGTACTTGGCGTGCTTTTCGGTGAACAGCGAGAACAGCAGCAGTGGCACCAGAATGCAGCACAACAACAGGGTCAGCTGCGGGCTCAGGCGGATGGCGTGCCAGAGTTGCCGCGGCCGCACCAGTAATATCAGCCAGAAGGGAAAGAAATCCCCACCCAGATACAACAGATAGGCATACCAGGCTTCTGCCCCCTGGCCATTGATTTTCTTGACGATGTCCTCGTTGAGGATGACCGACCAGACGCCCCAGCCCTCCTGCATGGACACCGCCAGATACCAGGAAATCCCGACCAGCACCGCAAGCATCCAGCCCCAGCTGTCACACAGAAAAGCTCGGGCCAGACGATCACGGCTGATCAACGCATAGACCAGTATCGGTGCGGTCACCCACAACAGGCAGACCGGCCCCTTGGTCAGCAAGGCACAGCCGAGCAGCCCGTAACTGAGCCAGACCCAGCTGCGACTGCCTTGCGCGAACAGAAAGCGCCATGCACAAAACAGCGCCAGCAGACACAGGCCAGTCAAAGACATTTCTATTTCTGCCCGGCGGGCAAACAGGCTGAACCCGGCATTCGCCGCCAGGAACACCACAGCCAGCAGCGCCACTTGTCGCCCGGCGAATGTACAGGCCTGGCGATACAAGGTCAGACAACACAGCGTCGCAAACAGCGCCGAAGGCAGGCGCACGCTCCATTCGGAGAGGCTGCCCAGCAGTGAGGTGCTGACGAGGGCCAGCCAATAGAACAGCGGCGGTTTGGACAGGTACAGCTCGCCGTTCATGTACGGCAACAGCCATTGGCCAGCCTCGTGCATTTCCCGTGTCGTAACGGCGCGCCGGGCTTCATTGACGCTCAGGAACGGCAAACTTCCCAGTCCCCAGTAAAACAGCAGCAGGAGCAACACCACCACGCCCAGGGTTGGCCAGTCCAGCGCGCGCCGCGCGGCTTGCGTCGGCAGGAATGCCTCGCCTACTGTACTCATACACGCCTTACTCCGTCCCCAAGATGCACCAGAATGCGTGAGTCTGCCCAACGGGTCAGCTCATCGTGTTTTCGTGAACTAATAACAACGTATTGCGCCTTCACGTAAGTTCCAGCAAGTTTCCAACGAAAACGAAGTGTAGCCAAGGCTGTAGAAAAGTCAGCGTACGCGAATCACACCTTGCAACCTTGGGCTTCGCCGACACTACTGCCTGGACAAAAATCATTTGGTGATCATCGCCACAGCTTGCGCCGGGGACGTCAAGGCGGTGTCTATGCTAAATGGGAGCTTCATCCCACGCCTCATACTCATCATCCAGTACAGACCGCCAGGTGGGTGGAGTCAGCCCGGGAATATCAAGTGGCGAGAATGAAGTCTGTGGCAGTGACGGTTGTTGCATCGGCCATACTGCGGTGCCGGTGAGGGTGTTCGCAAAAGCCTATCGATAGAGGCTCTGCATTACTCAACCAAACGATTCAACCCATACAACTGCGACCGCCGATCCCGATGCAAATCATTACGCGCACTGATTCGTTTATTGCGCGCCTCAGCAAGATTCAGCGTCGCCAGCAAAATCTGCTCGCCACCCTGCTCCGCCGGCCCTGCCACAGGGTAGCCATCGGCATCGACGATCACCGAGCCTTGCACCCAACTGACCCCACGTTCATGACCATGCCGATCACACGCGGCGACGAACATTCGGTTGACCGAGGCGTTGGCCTGGACTCGCACAACTTCGGCCGGACGCTCGGTTTGCGGCCGTGGCCCATCGGGCCAATTGACCGGTGCGCACAGCAGGTCTGCGCCGGCCAGCGCCGGGAGTCGCACCCACTCGGGGAATTCCAGGTCGTAGCAAATCAGCATGCCGATCCGTCCATGAACGGTTTCTACAACCGGCGGCGCGTCGTTTCCGGCGCTGAAGATTTCGTTCTCGCCATCCCAGAGGTGCGCCTTGCGGTACACGGCGCGCAGGCCTTGTGCATCGATCATCGCCGCACTGTTGGCCAGTCCATCGCCGTCTAACCGCTCGCAGAATCCACCCACCACGACGATGTTCAATTCCCGGGCCAGCGCCGTCCACAGAAGCAAGGTCGGCCCTTCGACGGTTTCCGCCAGGGACAGGGCTTCGCTGCGGTCGGCAAACAAGTAGCCGCTCTGGACCAGTTCAGGTAGCACCACCACCTGGGCGCCCTGGTAAGCCGCCGAACGCATCGCCCGTTCGGTCAGCTTCCGGTTGTAAGCGAGGTCGCCTATTTTCGGCGCCAGTTGGCAACAAGCCACCACAGTACTTTTTGTGCTGTTCAACGCCCCTCCTCCACAGACTGATGAGCCATGGAAACAATGTCACTCTCAGTAATCGAATCGATAATCCGGCGTTCGTACTCAAGGTCTATCGAACGGCTGAGGAGGTAATAAGTCAGGCCCGAGACCACCAGGCCAACCAGCCAGGCGATATCCACGCCTTCCAGCATCCGCGCCAGCGGCCCGACGAACACCTCTTTGCCGGCCGCCGCATCAAAGATGTAGAAGAACGGCACCATCGCGGCGAAGCCAATCAGATAAGAGACGATGCCGCGAAATTGCCAGGCGCCGTAAATACCCTTTGGCGTGAAGAAATGAGGGATCGCGTAGCGGCCTTTGCGCACGAAGAAGTAGTCCACCAGATTGACCGCGGTCCACGGTACGAGGAAGTACAGGAGCAGCACGAGGAATGTGTTCAACAGCGCGATGCCATCGCCTTTGATCGACAGCACACAGGTCAACAGAATGACGCTGATCGTGGAGATCGACATCACTCGGGCACGAGGTGTCGGTGTGATTTTTTTGATCGAATCCACACCCGTCAGCAACGTCAGCATGGCGCTGTAGGTGTTGAGCGCGATGATCGGCAGAAAGCCTGCCACCGAAACGATCACCAACACATTACCCAGGCCGGGAATCATCGAAGAGCCCACCTGATTCAGCGCCACCAGCGCATCCGCCGCTTTCAACTGCTGCGCAAGCCAGGCCCCGAGGCCGATCATCCAGCCGCCCGACAACGACGCGCCGATGAAAACGGCGGCGATCAGTTTTGGTCGACTGGTGTTTTTCGGTAGGTAACGGGAATAGTCAGAGACATAAGGCGCATAGGAAATGTTGTAGCTCGCGCCAATGGCAAACAGTGTGGCAAAGGCAATCCAGCTGAAACCCAGGTCGGTCGCCTGGGTGACACCCTCCTGCCCCGCACCGAACATCAAGGCGATGGTGACCAGCGCATACAGCGGCAACGTGGCCAGCAACGCCCACTTGAAGGCTTTGTGCATCAGGTCGTGGCCGTAAATCGACAGCAGCGCGCCGATCAGCACCACCGCAATGGCAACGATGGTCGGGTCGATGCCAAACACGTGTTCAAGGCCGTTCATGATCAACGAGATGTTCACCACGTTGAATCCGACGAACACAAACATCGTCGCCATCAAGGCCAGGATCACCCCGCGATAACCAAACTGCGCACGCGACTGGATCATTTGCGGCAGCCCCATTTCCGGACCTTGCGAGCCATGAAACGCCATGAAAATAGTACCGAACATGATGCCCAGCGCACCGGCCAACATCGTCCACAGCGCCGACAAGCCAAGGCTTGGGCCGACAAAACCGATGGAGATGGTGAAGAAGTGGAAGTTGCCTAGAAACCAGAAAGGGCCCTGGCTGCTGAGCTTGGCGTGACGTTCGTTTTCCGGGATGTAATCGATCGAGTGGCCTTCGATGGCCAACCCGCTGCTCGCCTCGATGGCGTGCGCAGATTGAGGGGACCCTGACATATGAGTGTTCCTATGCTGGTGATTGTTGTTTTTATGGGCAAAGCGCCGGTTTCATTGCAATGTAGGGCGTTGATCAGGGCTGTGAAATATCGCAGGCACACTGTTTACATAGATCCACGTCTATGTGAGTGAATATCGCGGGGCACGCATGCTGGGCACTGTATCGGAGCTGGATCTGCGTTTGATCCGGGTATTTCTGACCGTCGTTGAGGCGGGCGGGATCTCGGCCGCGCAAACGGCGCTCAATACCACTCAACCCACCATCAGTGCGCAATTGGCGACACTGGAAGCGCTGGTGGGGTTTCGTCTTTGCGAACGCGGGCGCGGCGGATTCTCGGTGACACCCAAAGGCAGCCAGTTTGTCGAGGCGGCCCGTCGGTTACTGGCGGCTGCCGAGGGGTTCCGGGTTGAAGTCCAGCACATCAATCGCAAGGTGTCGGGCAACATCAACATCGGCCTGCTCGGTCAAATCGATCCGGTTGCCAACAAGAAAATCGCCTTGGCCATTGCGCGATTACGGTCCCGACATGAAGGGCTGTATTTCCATTTCACGGAGCTATCGTCATCGCTGCTGGAAGAGAAAATCATCAACGGCCATATCGATCTGGCGATCGGCTATTTCTGGCACCGCCTGCCCAACATTGATTACTTTGCGTTGTTCCAGGAAACCCAGATCGCCTACTGCGCCCCCACTCATCCGCTGTTCGAGCAAGTGGGCGAGCTGACCCGGGACGACGTCAGCGATTACGATTGGGTATGGCCCAGCCATCCTTTGCCGGAAATGCCGGCGCCCACTTCGATAGAACGCCTGACGGTGCTCACGGACAGCATGGACGGCGCCGCCCTGCTCATTCTGTCAGGCCAGCATTTGGGGTTTCTACCGCAGCACTATGCGGCGAAGCATGAACAACTGGGGCAGTTGCATCCGCTGAATCCTGAGCTGTTGCGCTATGAGGTGGGCTTTCATGCGGCGGTCAGGCATTCGGCGCGTCAGCGGGATTTGGTGAGTGCTTTTTTGACTGAATTGATCGACATTTTCGGAGCCGTGTAAGCGTCAACGGGAGCACGCCCCTCACCCGTTTCAGATCCGGATTTCGCTGGTCGGAACAACGTCGATCCGCGCCACGGGCCCCGTCAAGTGCGCCAGCTCTGCGTTGTGCTCGGTGATGATGTCTTCGGCGGCGAGGTTGCCGTTGTCGACGGTGGAATGCGCATCGGCGGCGAGCACTACGTCATAGCCCAGGTTCAGGGCCTGGCGGACAGTGGCGTTGACGCAATAGTCGGTTTGCAGCCCGCAGATGATTAGGCGGTCAGTGCCCAAATCCTGCAATTGGGCTTGCAAGTGGGTCCGGTAGAACGAGTCTCGATTGGTTTTTCGCACGCGAAGGTCTTGCGGCGAAGTCTTCAGTCTTTCGTCCAGTTGCCAGCCTTCGGAACCGTGTTGCAGCTGGTCGCCCTTTTCTTCGTGCTGGATGAGGATGACCGGGATGCCTGCTTCGCGAGCATTGGCACTGAGGCCGTTGATGTTCTCGATAACGCGCTTGATCTCAAAACATTCGTACTCGCCAGTGCACAGGGCGCGCTGGACGTCGATGATCAGCAGTGCGGTAGCCATGGTCCCTTCCTTGAAAAGTCAGTGGATCAGGGGACGAAAAATAGATCCGTCCCCTTTGAAAAACAACCCTCAATAACCGAGCGACAACCCAGTGTTACGACGTGGATCGTTCGCCCCATAGAAGCGGTTTTTGCCCACCGGTTTGCCTTCCAGCGACGGTGCACCGACCAGAATCGCCGCCACATGGTTGGCGTCCTGTGGCCCGGCAAACTTGTGCCCCCAGCTTTCGAGCATCTTCACCGTATCGGGGCTGGTAGTGAAGGTCTCAAGGTTGGTCTCTTCCGGCAACCACTGCTGGTGGAAACGCGGTGCATCGACCGCTTCCTGGATGTTCATCCCGTAGTCGATCACGTTGAGCATAGTCAACAAGGTTGCGGTGATGATGCGACTGCCGCCGGGGGTGCCGACCACCATTACCACTTTGCCGTCCTTGGTGACGATGGTCGGGCTCATGGACGACAGCGGTGCCTTGCCGGGCGCGATGGCGTTGGCCTCCCCTTGCACCAGGCCGTACATGTTTGGCACGCCGATTTTCGAGGTGAAATCGTCCATTTCGTCGTTGAGGATGACCCCGGTTTTGCTGGCCATGACGCCGGCGCCGAACCAGTCGTTCAAGGTGTAGGTCACCGAGACCGCGTTGCCCCATTTATCGACGATAGAGTAATGGGTGGTGTTACTGCCTTCATGGGGCGCTACGCCGGGTTTGAGCTCGCGGGACACACCGGCCTTTTGCGGGTCGATGGCGGTGCGGATTTTGGTGGCGTAGTTTTTATCCAGCAAATGGGCGATCGGGTTTTTCACAAAGTCCGGGTCGCCCAGGTAACTGTTGCGGTCCACATAAGCGTGGCGCATGGCTTCGATCTGGTAGTGCATGCCCTGGGCCGAGTGGTAGCCAAGGTCTTTCATCGGGTAACCGTCGAGGATGTTCATGATCTCGCAAATCACTACCCCGCCGGAGCTTGGCGGCGGTGCCGAGACCACATGGTAGCCGCGGTAATCGCATTCAATCGGGGCCAGTTCGCGGGTCTTGTATTTGTCGAGGTCGGCCTGGGTGATGATGCCTTTGTTGGCCTGGCTGGCGGTGACGATGGCATCCGCCACCCAGCCTTTATAGAAGCCGTCGGCGCCCTTTTCGGAGATTTCCCGCAGGGTTTTGCCGAGGTCTTTTTGCACCAGTTTCTGACCGACTTGCATCGGCTCGCCGTTGCTCAGGAAGATCGCACCGGAATCCTTGATGTCCTTCTTGAACACGTCAGTGGCGTATTCCAGCAACTCGACATCGCCCTGCTCCAGCACAAAACCGTCTTCGGCGAGCTTGATGGCCGGGGCGATCACTTCCTTGCGCGGTTTGGTGCCGTATTTCTTCAGCGCCAGCTCCATGCCCGACACGGTGCCCGGCACGCCAACGGCCAGATGGCCACGGGTGCTCAGGTCAGGGACGACGTTGCCCTCCTTGTCGAGGTACATGTTGGCGGTGGCGGCCAGCGGTGCTTTTTCACGGAAGTCGAGGAACGTCTTGCGCCCGTCCGCCAACTGAATGGTCATGAAACCGCCGCCGCCCAGGTTGCCCGCTGCGGGATAAACCACCGCCAGCGCATAACCGACCGCTACCGCGGCATCAACGGCGTTGCCGCCGTTCTTGAGCACATCGACACCCACGTGACTGGCCAGATGCTGGGCGGTGACGACCATGCCGTTTTCGGCCGCGACCGGCGCCACGGAGGCCGCGTAAGCACTGAGGCAGCTGAGCGCCAATGAGGTCGCAATCAACGATTTGGCAAAAGGTTCGAACTTCATGAGTCGGTCTCTTTTTGTTTTTAGGCTCTGTACAAAAACAGAGGGAAGGCTTCAAGAGCAGAGGCAAGTATGGCTGGGATTGCGTATTGCGCCTCCCCGTCGAGGCAGTATGCTTGGCCTCTGCTCAGCACTTTTACGGAGTCCACCGGCATGAGTTACACCTTCATCACCCTCGCATCGAAGGTGGGCGAGTTGAAGCTGGTCGCGAACGGCTCACGACTGGCAGCCATCCTCTGGGAAAACGACAAACCCGACCGGGTGCGGCTTGGGCCGATGCGCGAGGCGCCGGATAATCCGATCCTGATGCGCACCGCTCAGCAGCTACGGGAATACTTTGCGGGCACGCGCAATCGTTTCGACCTGGATCTGGAGTTTGCCGGCACGGAATTTCAGAAGAAGGTCTGGGCAGCACTGCTGACCATTCCGTTTGGCGAGACCCGCAGTTATAGCGAGATAGCCCGGCAGATCGGCAATCCCAGTGCAGTGAGGGCGGTGGGTGCGGCGAATGGCAAGAACCCGATTTCGATTGTTGCGCCGTGTCATCGGGTGATCGGCGCTTCGGGGAAACTCACCGGGTTTGCCGGTGGACTTGAGGCGAAGGAGCAGCTGCTGACGCTGGAAGGATGCGAATGGTCAGGGGCCGGCAGGACAGACGATTTGTTCTGATCAGCCGTAACGCGACCTGTAGCAGCTGCCGAGCCTGCGAAGCTGCGTTCGGCTGCGAAGCAGTCGCAAACTCAGGCGCCACGGTTTATCCGGAACAGCGCGGTGAATGGTTTTGCGACTGCTGCGCAGCCGGACGCAGCCTCGCAGGCTCGACAGCTGCTACCTTGATTAGGCTGCGGTGAAGATGTTTTTCATCGCCGCATACTGCAGCAACATGATGGTCTTCGCATCGCAGATTTCCCCGCGATAAAACGCCTCGAGCGCGTCATCGAACTTCCACTCCAGCACTTCCAGTTCCTCGGTCTCCTCCTCCAGTCCGCCGCCATCACTGACCTTGGAAGCGGCATCGTACTCAGCGATGAAGAAGTGCAGCTTCTCAGTCACCGAGCCGGGGCTCATGTAGGCCTCAAACACCTTGTGCACATGGTGCACGCGATAACCGGTTTCTTCCTCGGCTTCTTCGCGGATGCGCTCTTCAGGCGCCGCACCTTCGAGCAGCCCCGCCGCCACTTCGATCAGCAACCCATCGTGGCCGTTGACGAACACCGGCAATCTGAATTGCCGGGTCAGCACCACAGTCTTCTTGTCACGGTTAAACAGCAGGATCGCCGCGCCGTTGCCCCGGTCGTAGACCTCGCGGGTCTGGCGTTGCCATTCGCCGTTGTTGCGCAGGTAATCGAAGGTGATTTTCTTGAGCAGGTACCAGTCGTGGGACAACACCTGAGACTCGATGAGGTTGACCCGCTCGGCTGTGTTCGACATGACAATGCATCCCTTTTTTCGTCAGAAGGCGCACATCTTAGGCGAAAACGAAAGCCTGGCGCTAAGACAGTTGCGCCTTGTATTCCTTCTCATACTGGCCCGCCAGCGTCTCTTTCTGTTTGTCGTCGAGTAGCTTGCCGGCCATCTGGAAGAACTTCTGCTCTTCCTCCTCCAGGTGATGATTGACCTTCTCGGCAAGCTTCTTCGCGACCGCCAGCCAGGCAGGGCTGGACATCTCGGTCTCGTCCAGTTCCTCCATCATTTCATCCATCTCGTGATGTTCTGAAATGGCATGACGGCTGAGGTCGACGCCGTTATCGAACTCCATCAGCGGGATGTAGAAATGCCGCTCTTCAGCGGTTTCGTGGGCCTGGAGTTCGGACTTGAGTTGCTTGTAAGCCTCGACTCGCTCGGGGGTGTCGCCGCTGGTCTGGATCAGTGCCTCGGCGTAGGTACGTTGGCGGTCGTGGCTTTCGCGCAAGGCTTCGAAAATATTCACGGAGGGTCCTCATAGGCCGCGTTCTGGAATGACGCTGTTTAGGCTAGACATCTGCGCGCGAACGACGGTTCCACCTGAGGGCTGGAACAATGACCAGGTGCCGCGATAGGCTTGGAACTGTTTTTCACCCTGGCCATAAGGAAATAGCTGATGACCCTGCGAATCGAACGGTCGCAAAACCCCACGGATGAAGAGCGCCAGGCGATCCTGCTGCCGTTGCGCGCCTATAACGCCGCAAAAGCCGGTGTCTCGACTCAGGAGCCCGTTGCCTTGCTGGTGCGTGACGAAAGCGGCGAGATTCTCGGTGGGCTTCACGGTCGAGTGTTTTACCAATGGATGTACATCGACCTGCTGTCGGTACCGGAGCAAGCCCGGGGACAGGGAATGGGCACGAAGCTGATGCAGATGGCTGAAGACCTGGCACGGGAAAAGGAATGCATCGGAATCTGGCTCGACACCTTCGACTTCCAGGCGCCGGAGTTCTACAGGAAGCTCGGCTACAGCGAGTTAGGCCAGATCGCTGACTACCCGCCGGGCCACACGCGCTTCTTTTTCCAGAAGCGCCTGATAAATATTTAATCCCTGGCGCCGCCAAAAGATCGCAGCCTTCGGCAGCTCCTACAGGGAGTACACCTGCCCAGTGTAGGAGCTGCCGCAGGCTGCGATCTTTTGATCCCTGCTTACAAGCAGGTCGCCAACGCCGCCAGTCGGCGCTTGGCGACAAAGTCGTCATGCTGCGCGTAGTAATTCAGCACGGTGGCGGAAGCGTCAGTCTTCACGTCCACAAAAGACTCCGCCGAGCGCGTGTAAACGGTGGTGCCGCCCTTCTCGCCAGGTTGCAAATACGCACCAGCATCGACACCGAACACCGCCTCGTCCTGCCAGGAAAACTGCACACACTGGGCGACGACTTTTTCCGGCTTATCCGACGTCAGGGTTTTGTACGGGGTTCCAGTGCGGGCGTCGTTCATCGCCGAGCCGGCGCATCCCGCCAGCAACGTTACGGCCAGCGCCACCATCAGAATTCGCATTGCGTTCGCTCATCAAGAAAAAGCGGACTGTATCACCGCGGCACGGCGTATCGTTCTGCTTTACTTCATTTATACCGCGACACCGAGTGACGATTCGCGCACCCTGTCGCGCCATTAACACCGCATCGCCCGTTTTCCGGGCTCATTTTCTGGAAAGGTCATGACACCCAACGCCGAATATTACAAACCGACCGCTGAATACGCCGACAAGCTGATCAGCCAGATCGGTCAGACGCCGTCCTGGATTGCCAAGCGAATTGGTGTCACCGACAAGCGGATTCGTTACATCCTCGACGGCGAAAGAACCGTCAAAGGTGAAACCACGCCGATTCAAATGACGTATCCCGAGCAGTTTGCCCTCGAGTGCCTGGCAGCAGCAGCCAAGGCCAGCAAGAAGCAGTCTTCGTAATCCAGCCTCAAGGAGCGACCATGGCGGCAACCGAACAGCAACACGAGCAAGCGCTGAAGAAGTTTCTCGATGAGCGCCCTGAGCTGCGCGTAGAACTCGACAACCTCAACCCGTTGTTGGCTCAGGCCAAGGGCGAAACCGCGGCGCAGTACCGCGACGAGCGCTTGCATGAAGCTTTCGAAGCCGAGGCCGAACGCCTGGGATTGTTTGCCTGGGAGCTGACGCTGCAACTGACTGCGGCGACGTCCGAGGACTATCAGGCGCAGCGCATGGAAGTGCACAAGGAAGTGGCCGAGATGGCAGGCATGGACTGGCTGGAGTACTGCGAGTTATACGGATTGAGTAAGTGACCATTTCGGTCGCTGCCTGAGGACGACCTTCGCTGATGTTGCCATCCCTCTCAACTGACCGCGCCAGTCCTGGCCACCTGCATACCCGCAAATGGCGCGGACGCATCGGCATGTCGCTGGTGGCCAGCCTCTCCGTGCTCGCCGGCATGACCGACGCCATCGGTTTCATGGCCAGCGGCGATTTCGTCTCGTTCATGAGCGGCAACACCACCCGCCTCGCCGTCGCCATCAGCGACGGCGACCTGGGCCTGACCATGCGCCTGGTGATCCTCGTCGGCACCTTCATCGTCGGCAACGCCTTGGGGATTGTCGTCAGCCGCCTCGGCGGCCGTCGGGCGCTGCCCTTGCTGCTGTGCATCGCCACGCTGCTCTGCGGCGCCGCTGCCTGGCCCTACGACGAACAATTGCCAGCGCTGCTGGCGGCGATCATCGCCATGGGCATGCTCAATGCCGCCGTGGAAGAAGTGAACGGCCTGCCGGTCGGCCTGACCTACGTCACCGGCGCCCTTTCGCGCTTCGGCCGTGGGCTGGGACGCTGGATACTCGGCGAACGTCGCAATGGCTGGCGTGTTCAGTTGATCCCCTGGACCGGGATGTTTGCCGGCGCAATACTCGGCGCCGTGCTGGAACATCACTTGGGGCTCAGTGCCCTGTTTGTCAGCGGTCTGCTGGCCGGCTTGGTCGGGCTGCTGTCGTTGAAAATCCCGCAGCGCTGGCAGTTGGGGTATATGCCGCGCTGAGCGGCGCCTGCCAGTCCGCCATCGCGAGCAAGCTCGCTCCCACAGGGGTTTTGTGGTGGATTCCGATTTTGTGTACGACACAAATCCCTTGTGGGAGCGAGCTTGCTCGCGATGGGGCCAGCACAGACAACATCGATTTAGCCGCCCCGGCCATAAAGCATTATCATGGCCGCAGTTTTACTGATCGAGTCCGTCATGAAGTTCGCCATCGCGCTGTTTTCCGCCGCCCATGCGCCCTCCTCGCGCCGCGCCTTGCTGTTCGCCCAGGCTGCGCTGGCCGGTGGGCATGAGATTGTCCGGCTGTTTTTCTATCAGGACGGCGTCTACAACGCCTCCGGCAGCGTGGTCACGCCGCAGGATGAGCAGGATTTTCCCAAGCAATGGCGCAACTTCGTCACCGAGCATCAACTGGATGGTGTCGTGTGTATCGCGGCCGCCCTGCGTCGTGGCGTGTTGAACGAAGAAGAAGCCGGGCGCTATCAGCGTGAAGCCGTTGCGGTGGGCGCGCCGTGGGAACTGTCTGGTCTGGGCCAGTTGCATGACGCGGTGCAGGACGCCGACCGCCTGATTTGTTTCGGAGGCGCGTGAGATGGCTAAATCCTTGCTGATTATCAGCCGTCAGGCGCCCTGGTCCGGACCGAGTGCGCGGGAAGCGCTGGATATCGTGCTGGCCGGCGGTGCCTTTGATCTGCCGATCGGCCTGCTGTTTCTCGATGACGGGGTGTTCCAGCTCGCCGCGAAACAGGATGCCAAGGCCCTTCAGCAGAAGGACCTGAGCGCCAACCTGCAAGCCTTGCCGATGTTCGGTGTCGACGAGCTGTTTGTCTGTGGCGACAGCGTTGCGGAACGGGGTCTGAACCCGGCTGGCTTGTCGCTGGAAGAAGCGCAGGTGCTGGCCGCCCACGAAATCACCGCACTTATTGACCGTTACGACCAGGTGATCACCCTCTGATGTCGACTTTGCATGTGTTGTCTCATTCCCCGTTCGGCGACGATCGCCTGACCAGTTGCCTGCGCTTGATGGGCGCTGACGATGCGCTTCTGCTGACTGGCGACGCGGTTTATGCGTTGCAACCAGGCACCGCGCCATTCAATGCGCTGAACGCCCGCACTCTGAAACTGTTCGTACTGGCCGAAGACGTCCAGGCTCGCGCGCTGGAGATTCCTGACACGGCCAAGGCCATCGATTACCCGGCCTTCGTCGAGCTGTCGATTCACTACGACAAGGTCAACAGTTGGCTATGAAATCCCTGACGGTCGGCGCACGCGCCATCGAGTTGGACAAGGACGGTTTCCTGGTAGAACTGAGCGACTGGTCCTCCGAGGTGGCCAGCGCCCTGGCGGCCGCCGAAGACATCGAGTTGAGCCCCGAACACTGGGAAATCCTCGAACTGCTGCGCAGCTTCTACGCCGAATTCCAGCTGTCGCCGGCCACCCGTCCGCTGATCAAGTACACCGCAACGAAGCTGGGCCCGGAAAAGGGCAACAGCCTGCACCTGAACCGACTGTTCAAAGGCACCCCTGCCAAACTCGCCGCGAAACTGGCGGGCCTGCCCAAACCGACGAATTGCTTATGACCGACTACCCTGCGCTGACCCTCGAAACACCCCCCGAACACCCGTTCGCCCAGTTCGTGCGCATTCTCGGCAAGGGCAAACGCGGCGCCCGTGACTTGACCCGGGTCGAAGCCCGCGAAGCCATGGGCATGGTGCTCGACCACAAGGTCGAAGACACCCAGCTCGGCGCATTCCTGATGCTGTTGCGGCACAAGGAAGAAAGCGCTGAGGAGATGGCGGGTTTTACCGAAGCGTTGCGCGAACGTTTACAGGCACCGACGTTGAATGTGGATCTGGACTGGCCAACCTACGCCGGCAAGAAGCGTCATCTTCCGTGGTATCTGCTGGCGGCCAAATGCCTGGCGCAAAATGGTCTGCGCATTTTCATGCATGGTGGCGGCGCACACACGGCGGGTCGGCTCTATAGCGAGCAACTGTTGGATGAGTTGAAGATCCCGTTGTGCCGCGACTGGCAGCAGGTCGGCGACGCACTGGATAACGGCGGTCTGGCCTTCATGCCGCTGGTGGATTGGGCACCGCAGCTGCAACGAATGATCGACCTGCGTAATACATTGGGTCTGCGTTCGCCGATCCACTCCCTGGCGCGAATTCTCAATCCGTTGGGTGCTCGCTGTGGCCTGCAAAGCATTTTCCACCCCGGTTACCAGGCTGTGCATCGCGATGCCAGCGGCTTGCTCGGCGATACCGCGATCGTGGTGAAAGGCGACGGCGGCGAAATCGAGATCAACCCGGACGCCGACAGTCACTTGTACGGCACCACTGGCGGCGAAAGCTGGGACGAGGAATGGCCACAGTTGTCGGCACAACGCCACGTCAAACCAGCCACCCTCGATCCCGAGCATTTGAAAGCCGTGTGGCGTGGCGACGTAGTCGACAGCTATCCGCAAATGGCGTTGATCTCGACCATAGCCCTGGCCTTGCGCGGCCTCGGCCAAACCCGCGAACACGCCTTCGAAACCGCCCAGCAATATTGGGACGCTCGGGACAAATCGATTTAACCGATCATAAGCGCCCAACCTTTGCGCTTTTTTATCGAACCTATGCGAATAGACTCCTCTCCAACGCTTATTGGTTGAGGAGTCTTGAACATGGGTTTGTTAGTTGAAGGTCGCTGGCATGACCAGTGGTACGAAAGCGGCAAGGACGGTACGTTCCAGCGTGAACAAGCGCAGCGTCGTAACTGGCTGACCGCCGACGGCAAGCCCGGCCCGACCGGTGTCGGTGGCTTTGCGGCCGACACCGGCCGTTATCACCTCTACGTGTCCCTCGCCTGTCCATGGGCTCACCGCACACTGATCCTGCGCAAACTCAAAGGCCTCGAAAGCCTCATCGACGTCTCGGTGGTCAGTTGGCTGATGCTGGAAAACGGCTGGACCTTCGACAAGAACCTCGGATCGACCGGCGACAAACTCGATCACTTCAATTTCATGCACCAGCGCTACACCGCCGATACCGCCGACTACACCGGCCGCGTCACGGTGCCGGTGCTCTGGGACAAACAGCAGAATCGCATCGTCAACAATGAATCGGCGGAGATCATCCGCATGTTCAATGGCGCCTTCGATGATTTGACCGGTAATGACCTGGATTTCTACCCGGCGCCGTTGCGGGGCGAGATCGACGCGCTGAACGAGCGGATTTATCCGGCGGTGAACAATGGCGTATATCGCGCAGGGTTTGCCACGTCGCAGCAGGCGTATGAAGAGGCGTTCGATGATGTGTTTGCCGAACTGGATCGGCTGGAGTTGCTGTTAGGCGAGAACCGTTACCTGGTCGGGGAATATCTGACGGAAGCGGATATTCGGCTGTTCACCACGTTGATTCGCTTTGACGCGGTGTATTACGGGCACTTCAAGTGCAACCTGCGGCGGATTGCCGATTATGCGAATCTGTCGAATTGGCTGCGGGAGATTTATCAGTGGCCGGGGATTGCCGAGACGGTGGATTTTGAGCACATCAAGAATCACTACTACGGCAGCCACAAGACCATCAATCCGACCGGGATCGTGCCTAAAGGGCCGACGCAGGACTTCACCGCGCCCCATGATCGGGAGCGGTTGAGCGGGAAAGGGGTTTGGCGCAGGGCCTGAGGTTTTGGGCTGGATTTTAAGGCCCCATCGCGAGCAGGCTCGCTCCCACAGGGGATTTGTGAACGACACAGATCCAGTGTGCGAGCGAGCCTGCTCGCGAAGGGGGCGACGCGGTCTCTAGACTTGCGCCTGAGCGCCCTCGAACCACGCCAGTTTCTCGCGTAATTGCACCACTTCCCCAACGATCACCAGCGTCGGCGCATGCACTTCATGCTCCGCCACCAGACTTGGCAAATCGGCCAAGGTGCCGGTAAACACCCGCTGATTGACCGTGGTGCCCTGCTGGATCAACGCCGCTGGGGTATCCGCCGCGCGACCATGCTTGATCAACTGCTCGCAGATGATCGGCAAACCCACCAACCCCATGTAAAACACCAGGGTTTGCGCCGGCGCGACCAGGTCGGCCCACGGCAAATCGGTGGAACCGTCCTTCAGGTGCCCGGTGACAAAACGCACAGACTGCGCGTAATCGCGGTGAGTCAGCGGAATCCCGGCATACGCCGCGCAACCGCTGGCCGCGGTGATACCCGGCACCACCTGGAACGGGATGCCATGGGCCGCAAGTTCTTCGATCTCTTCGCCGCCGCGACCGAAGATGAACGGATCACCGCCCTTCAACCGTACGACCCGCTTGCCTTGCTTGGCCAAATCCACCAATTGCTGGTTGATCTGATCCTGAGGCACTGCGTGATCGGCGCGACGCTTGCCGACGTAAACCCGCTCGGCATCGCGACGGCACAAATCCAGAATCGCCGGCGCCACCAAGCGGTCATACAGCACCACATCGGCTTGCTGCATCAGACGCAAGGCACGGAAGGTCAGCAGGTCGGGATCACCCGGGCCGGCGCCCACCAAATAGACTTCGCCCGTTGCAGTCGGTGCTTCACCGGCAATTTTCGCCAGCATCAAGCGCTCGGCTTCGGCGCCCTGCCCGGCCAGTTGCCGGTCGGCAATCGGGCCCTGGAACACGTCTTCCCAGAACGCCCGACGCTGCTGCACATCCGGGAACAGGTGTTTGACCTGACTGCGAAAACGCGCGGCCAGGCCGGCCAGTTGACCGTAGGTGGAAGGAATCCAGGTTTCCAGTTTGGCGCGGATCAACCGCGCCAGCACCGGCGCGTCGCCGCCGCTGGAGACCGCTACGATCAAAGGAGAACGGTCGACGATCGCCGGGAAGATCACGCTGCACAACGCTGGTGCGTCCACCACGTTGACCGGCACACAACGCCGATGGGCATCGGCTGAGACTTGCGCGTTCAGCGGTTCGTCGTCGGTGGCGGCGATGATCAGCCCGCAACCGTCCAGGTCCGACTCAACGTAGCCTCGCACCAGACACTCGCCACCACTGCCGGCAACCAGTTCGCGCAGTTGCGGTTCGATTTCAGGTGCGACCACCCGCAGCAGCGCACCGGCTTCGGCCAGCAGGCGGGATTTGCGCAAGGCAATCTCCCCGCCGCCGACGACCAAGACACGACTGCCGCGTAGGTTATGGAACAGCGGCAGATAGTCCATTTAGCCGATGACCTCAAGGCCACCCATGTACGGTTTCAGCACGTCCGGCACACGGATCGAACCGTCGGCTTGCTGGTAGTTTTCCAGCACCGCCACCAGGGTACGACCGACCGCCAGGCCGGAACCGTTCAGGGTGTGAACCAGTTCAGGCTTGCCGGTTTCCGGGTTGCGGAAACGCGCTTGCATACGGCGGGCCTGGAAATCACCGCAATTGGAGCACGACGAAATCTCGCGGTATTTGTCCTGGCTCGGGATCCACACTTCCAGGTCGTAGGTCTTGACCGCGCTGAAGCCCATGTCGCCGGTGCACAGCGCAATAGTGCGATAAGGCAGCTCGAGCAATTGCAGGACTTTTTCGGCGTTGGCAGTCAGGCCTTCCAGCGCTTCCATCGAGGTCGACGGCTCAACGATCTGGACCATTTCAACCTTGTCGAACTGGTGCTGACGGATCATGCCGCGCGTATCGCGACCCGACGCACCGGCTTCACTGCGGAAGCATGGGGTGTGGGCGACGAATTTGATCGGCAGCAGTTTCGAATCGACGATTTCGCCAGCGACGATGTTGGTCAGCGACACTTCGGCGGTCGGGATCAGGTACAGATCGGCTTCGCCTTCGCGAGTGATCTTGAACAGGTCTTCTTCGAACTTCGGCAGCTGACCCGTGCCTTGCAACGCCGGCGCTTGAACCAGATAAGGCGTGTAGGCCTCTTCATAACCGTGTTCGCTGGTGTGCAGGTTGATCATGAACTGCGCCAGGGCGCGGTGCATCCGAGCAATCGGGCCACGCAACAGGGCGAAACGGGCGCCCGACAGCTTGGCGGCGGTTTCGAAGTCCAGCCAGCCGAATTTTTCGCCCAGGGCGACGTGGTCCTGAACCGGGAAATCGAACGCGGTCGGGGTGCCCCAGCGGCGCACTTCGACGTTGCCGTCTTCGTCATCACCGATCGGCACGGATTCGTGCGGCAGGTTCGGGATGCCGAGCAGGATCGAATCCAGATCGGTCTGGATCGCGTCCAGCTCGACTTTACCGGCGCTCAATTCGTTCGCCATGCGCTCGACGTCGGCCATCAGCGGCGCGATGTCTTCGCCGCGCTGCTTGGCCTGGCCGATGGATTTGGAGCGCGCATTACGGTCAGCCTGCAGTGCTTCGGTGCGGGTCTGGACGGTCTTGCGCTGTTCTTCCAGCGCTTCGATGCGCGCAACATCCAGCGTGTAGCCACGGGATGCCAGGCGGTCCGCTACGTCCTGAAGGTTGCTACGTAACAGTTTGGAATCGAGCATGTCGGTCTCTCGTTATCAAAGTTTGGTCAAGGACAGGCCAGCCCAGGTGGCGAGCAGCCCGCCGAATACGCTGATGGCAGCATAGCCCAGGGCCAGCAGCACCTGCCCGCTTTCAAGCAGGCGCACCGTATCCAGTGAAAAAGATGAAAAAGTCGTCAGCCCCCCGAGGAAGCCGACCATCAACCCGGCGCGCACCTCGATCGGCACCTCCGGGCGTATTAAAAACAGACCGTATAGAACGCCGATCAGCAAACAGCCGACGATATTAACGGCCAGCGTCGCGGTATAGAAGTGCCGCGGCCAATTAGCGTTGACCCAATTACTGGTGGCAAAGCGCAAAAGCGTGCCGGCGATCCCGCCGACGGAAACCGCAACGATTAATGGAAGCACTATTTTCTCCGCTGCCGGGGGCTGAGACGGTCAAGTTGCGCGAGGTGATTGAGCTTCTCGCCGATCTTCAGCTCCAGGCCACGCGGCACTGGCTGATAAAACGGTTGTGGCTCGAGCTCCTCCGGGAAATAGTCTTCGCCAGCGGCGTAAGCGTCCGGCTCATCGTGGGCGTAACGGTATTCGTCGCCATAACCCAGTTGCTTCATCAGCTTGGTCGGCGCGTTGCGCAGGTGCAGCGGTACTTCCAGCGAACCGTGTTCGGTGGCGCTGCGCATCGCGGCTTTGAAACCCATGTACACCGCATTGCTTTTCGGCGCGCAAGCCAGATAAGTAATGGCCTGGGCCACCGCCAATTCGCCTTCCGGGCTGCCGAGGCGTTCCTGCACTTCCCACGCCGCCAGGCACAGGCTCAGGGCGCGGGGGTCGGCGTTACCGATGTCTTCGCTGGCCATGCGCACCACGCGCCGGGCCAGGTACAGCGGATCGCAACCGCCGTCGATCATTCGGGCGAACCAGTACAGTGCACCGTCGGGATTGGAGCCGCGCACCGACTTATGCAGCGCGGAAATCTGGTCGTAAAACGCTTCGCCGCCCTTGTCGAAACGCCGACGGGTATCACCGAGCAGGCTTTGCAGCAGGTCGACGCCGATCTCGCTGTTGTCTTCAGCCAGGTCCGAGGCGTTTTCCAGCAGGTTGAGCAGACGCCGGCCATCGCCATCGGCGGCCGACAGCAGCATCTGGAAACCTTCATCGCTTAGGGTCAGTTGCCGCTTGCCCAAGCCACGCTCTTCAGTCAGCGCGCGATGCACCAGCTTGCGCAGGGCCGCTTCGTCGAGGCTTTTGAGCACGTAGACGCGGGCCCGGGAGAGCAACGCGTTGTTGAGTTCGAATGAGGGATTTTCGGTGGTGGCGCCGATAAAAATCAGCGTGCCGTCTTCGACGTACGGCAGGAACGCATCCTGCTGGGACTTGTTGAAGCGATGCACTTCGTCGACGAACAGGATGGTCCGCCGGCCGTACTGCCCGGCCTGCTGCTTGGCGATTTCCACCGCCTGACGGATTTCCTTCACGCCGGCCAGTACCGCCGAAACCGTTTCGAAGTGCGCATCCGAGACCTCCGCCAGCAGCCGCGCCAGGGTGGTCTTGCCCACACCCGGCGGGCCCCAGAAAATCATCGAGTGCAAGGCACCCTGCTCCAGCGCTTCGCGCAAAGGCTTGCCGCGAGCGAGCAGATGTTCCTGACCGACGTACTCGTCCAGATTGGCCGCGCGCAAACGGGCGGCCAAGGGCTGAGCAATCGGGGCACTGCGAAACAGGTCCATCACTACTTATGAAACCTCACTGACTATCAGTCAATAATCTGAACACTGCCGATCCCTGTGGGAGCGAGCTTGCTCGCGATAGCGGCATTACATTCAACATCAATGTTGACTGACCCGACGCTATCGCGAGCAGGCTCGCTCCCACAGGTTTTGCGTCTTACTCTTGAATGACGTCCGCCCCTTTCGGGATGTCGAACTTGAACTTGGACGCCGGAATCGGCTCGTTGGCCTTCACGCCGGTGAACAGGATGTTGGTGCGCTGACCGACGCTGTCGATCATCTGCATGTCATTGACCAGGCCGTTACGGAACGACAGGCGAAGGCTGTCGAACAGAGTGTCCTTGGTTTTCGGCTTCAAGGTGAAGTCGATCACGCCACCGGCTTCCTTGGCGCTGATGTCGAAGCTCTGGCTGATCTTGGACACGTCACCGGACAGCAGCAACGCCGGAGTCTGGGTCAGGCGCTGATCGAGGTTCTTGATGGTGGCTTGCTCCAGGTCCGGATCCCACAACGTCACCTTCTTGCCGTCGGAGACCATCGTTTGTTCGGCCGGCGCGTTGGTGTGCCAGTAAAACAAGCCAGGACGCTGCAAGGACATTTCACCCGCAGTTTCCTGCAACTGGGTGCCGCTGCCGTCGAGGGTCAGCTGGGAGAAACGCGCCGTCAGGGTCTGGGATTTTTCCAGCAATTGGGTCAGGCGCGCCACGTCCTTGTCATCGGCGTGGGCCGAGAGCGTGGTCAAAGCCAAAACCGGCAGCAACAGCATGCGGATAAGACGCATGGGAGTCCTCATAACATTCGTGGGGGTGCGATGGCGCGTCATTACGCCACCGCGTTTCAATCAATTCAGTCGCGTACCGGGCCTGGAGCCAGGACTTCACGCGAACCGTTGGTATTCATGGACGTCACGACACCGGCCATTTCCATGGCTTCGATCATGCGCGCGGCGCGGTTGTAGCCGATTTTCAGCTTGCGCTGAACCGCAGAGATGGACGCACGACGGCTTTCCAGTACGAACTGCACCGCTTCGTCGTAGAGCGCGTCGGATTCACTGTCTTCGTCGCCACCACTGCCGCCTTCAAAGCCACTGCCCGGCTCTTCGACACCGGCGAGAATCTCGTCGTTGTATTCCGGCGCCCCACGCAGTTTCCAGGCCTCGACCACCCGGTGAACCTCGTCATCGGACACGAAGGCACCGTGGACACGAATCGGCAGACTGGTGCCCGGCGGCATGTAAAGCATGTCACCGTGACCCAACAGTTGTTCGGCACCGCCCTGGTCGATGATGGTCCGGGAGTCGATCTTGCTCGACACCTGGAACGCCATACGCGTCGGAATGTTGGCCTTGATCAGACCGGTGATCACATCAACCGACGGCCGCTGGGTCGCGAGGATCAAGTGGATACCGGCCGCACGCGCCTTCTGGGCAATACGGGCGATCAGTTCTTCAACCTTCTTGCCGACGATCATCATCATGTCGGCGAATTCGTCCACCACCACGACAATCGTCGGCAGCTTGGTCAACAGCGGCGCTTCGTCGTGAATGCTTTCGCGCTTGTACAACGGATCGGTCAGCGGCGTACCGGCGTCCTGGGCTTCCTTGACCTTGGCATTGAAGCCCGACAGGTTACGCACGCCCATTTTCGCCATCAGCTTGTAGCGACGCTCCATCTCCGCCACGCTCCAGCGCAGGGCGTTGGCGGCGTCCTTCATGTCGGTCACGACCGGGCACAACAGGTGCGGAATGCCTTCGTAAATCGACAGCTCAAGCATTTTCGGGTCGATCATGATCAGCTTGGCGTCTTCCGGGCCGGACTTGAACAGGATCGACAGGATCATCGCGTTCACGCCCACCGATTTACCGGAACCGGTCGTACCGGCTACCAGCAAGTGAGGCATTTTCGCCAGGTCGGTGATGACCGGCTTGCCACCAATGTCGTGACCCAGGGCCAAAGTAACCGGCGACTTGAAGTTGTCGTACTCGGGGGTCGACAGCACTTCGGAGAAGCGCACGATCTGGCGGTCTTCGTTAGGAATCTCGATACCGACGGTGGTCTTGCCCGGAATTACTTCCACCACGCGCACGCTGGTCACGGCCAGGGAACGTGCCAGGTCTTTCGCCAGGTTGGAGATGCGGCTGACCTTGACACCCGCCGCTGGCTGGATTTCGTAACGGGTAATCACCGGGCCCGGGTGAATCGAATCCACCGAAACTTCGACGCCGAATTCCTTGAGCTTGATTTCCAGCAAGTGGCCAACCGCGGCCAGGGATTCAGGCGAATAATTGAGTTGTTTCTTTTCTGCCGGGTCGAGAATCGAGATCGGCGGCAAGGTGCCTTCGACGGCGCTGTCAACGAACAACGGCGCCTGTTTCTCTTTTTCCACGCGCTTGCTGGGCGCCGCTGGCTTGGGCGGCGCCGGGGCAATCACCGGCGGCACCTGCTTCTCGCGGTCCGACATGTGTTTGCTCAGGGCCTGCTCACGTTCGATCAGGCGCTCCTTGACCTTGGCTTGCTCGCGTTTGTCGGTGACGGTCGGCGCCACCACGTCATGGACGCGGTCGTCGACTTCACGCAACTGCGCAACCAGCTGTTTGCGCTCGACACGGGCGGCCCACCAGCGATTGGCCGCGCCCTGGAACAATTCGAGCAGGTCGAGGGTGATCTTGCCGGTGAGGTCCATCACTTTGAACCACGACAGGTCGGTGAACACTGTCAGGCCAAACAGGAACAACGCGATGAACAACAGCGTACTGCCCTGGATATTCAGGGCGTTCCTGGCCAGGTCGCCGAGGCTTTCGCCTAACGCGCCGCCAGCGCCGGCCGGCAGACCGGTCGCAGCGTGGAAATGGATATGGGCCAGCGCCGCGCCCGAGAGCACCAGAAACACCAGGCCGATCAGGCGCCAGGAGAACAGCCAGCCGCTCCACTCCCACTGCTCGTGGCGTTGACGGAAGATTTGAAAAGCCTTGATTGCCAGCAACAGCGGGAAGATGTAGGCGAAGTAACCCAACACCATGAACAGGATATCGGCGCTGTAGGAGCCGACCGGTCCGCCGAAGTTCTGCACATCGTCGATTTTGCTGTTATGGCTCCAGCCCGGATCGTCCTTGCCGTAGGTCAACAAGGCCATCATCAGGAACAGGCACAAGCCGCCGATGGCGATCAATGCACCTTCCTTGAGTCGGTAGTGCAGTTGCTGGCGCCAGAGCGGAACGACGGCTGGTTTAGGTGCTGCGGTGGATTTCTTCAAAACGCTTCTTTTCCTGCGCCTATGGCGCGTCCATCTGTTGAATGACTATAAAAAACTGCCCAATCCAGGCAGGTAAAAAAGTTAACAGGTGTAACTGGGACTACTTTTAACACTACGCTCCGGTTTTTATAAACACGGCGTGTCGCGCTCATTTTATTACAAACGCTGTTACAGGCAGGCATTGTACGGGTTTGTTCGTCCGATGCCATGCTTGAAACCCAAGGTGTAGCATAGCCAACAGCACATTACGTGCGGTTCAATTTGAGCATGCATTCTCTTTTGTGACAAAGGCTTATGAGGTGTTTTTATGAGCGAAGCGAAGCATTCCCGCCTGATCATTCTGGGTTCCGGCCCTGCCGGTTACAGCGCTGCCGTTTATGCCGCCCGCGCCAACCTCAATCCCGTTGTCATTACCGGCATACAGGCAGGTGGCCAGCTCACCACCACCGTCGAAGTCGACAACTGGCCCGGTGATGTCGAAGGCCTCACCGGCCCGGTGCTGATGGAACGCATGCAAAAACACGCCGAGCGTTTTCACACAGAGATCGTCTACGACCACATCCACACTGCCAAGTTGCAACAGCGCCCGTTCGAACTCATCGGTGACAGCGGCACTTACACCTGTGATGCGCTGATTATCGCCACCGGCGCCTCGGCGCAATACCTGGGGCTGCCATCGGAAGAGACATTTGCCGGCAAAGGGGTGTCGGCCTGCGCGACGTGCGACGGTTTCTTCTACCGCAATCAGGTGGTCGCAGTCGTTGGCGGCGGCAACACGGCAGTTGAAGAAGCGCTGTACCTGTCAAACATCGCCAAGGAAGTTCACCTGATTCACCGCCGCGACAAGTTGCGCTCGGAGAAAATTCTTCAGGACAAGCTCTTCGAAAAAGCCGCCAAAGGCAATATCCGCCTGCACTGGAACCAGAATCTGGATGAAGTGCTGGGCGACGCCAGCGGTGTGACCGGCGCCCGCCTGCGGGACAGCCACAGTGGCGAAACCAGTGAATTGCCGCTAACTGGCGTGTTCATCGCTATTGGCCACAAACCCAACACCGACCTGTTCGAGGGTCAGCTGAAAATGCGTGACGGCTATCTGCTGGTCAAGGGTGGCAGCGAAGGCGATGCTACCAGCACCGAAATCGCAGGCGTGTTTGCCGCCGGTGACGTGGCCGATCACGTTTACCGCCAGGCCGTGACGTCTGCCGGGGCCGGCTGCATGGCTGCGCTGGACGCCGAGAAGTATCTCGACGACATTCCAGTCGTTTGACGGCACACTTCACGGTGGGCCCACCCGCCCACCACCGCCCTCCCCTTCTGCAAGCCCGGATGCCATGCTGACTTGGTTACAACGCAACACCCTGACCTTCCCGCCCCTGGAAAAAGCCATGCGCGATCCCAACGGGCTGTTGGCCGCGGGCGGGGATCTGTCCGCCGATCGTCTGATTCAGGCCTATCGCCACGGCTGTTTTCCGTGGTTCTCGGAAGGCCAGCCGATTCTCTGGTGGTCGCCGGATCCACGCACCGTACTGTTTCCCGACGAACTGCATGTCTCGCGCAGCCTGAACAAATTGCTGCGCCAGCAACGCTATCAAGTGACCTTTGATCAGGATTTTGCCGCGGTCATCGGCGCTTGCGCCGCGCCTCGGGATTACGCCGACGGCACCTGGATCACAGAAGCCATGCAGAACGCCTACCTCGAGCTGCACAGGCGTGGCTACGCCCATTCGGTGGAAGTCTGGGACCAGGGCGAACTGGTCGGCGGGCTCTATGGCCTGGCGATGGGTCAGCTGTTTTTCGGCGAGTCCATGTTCAGCCGCGCCGACAACGCCTCGAAATATGGCTTTGCCACACTGGTCCGACACCTGAAAGACTCAGGCTTTGTGCTGATCGACTGCCAGATGCCGACCGACCATCTGCACAGCCTCGGCGCCCGAGCGATTCCCCGCCGCGAGTTTGCCGACTACCTTGCGCAGCATCTGGACCGGCCCAGCCGCGCCACCTGGGTTTGCTGAGCGACTTTTGCGCCAGTGGCTTACACTTAATTCAAAACCTTATCCCGAGGGTTGATCATGACCGAGTTGGCGCGTTTGAAGTTCTATGCCACTCAGCCCCACTCTTGCAGTTATCTGCCCGAGGAGCAGGCCACGACCCTGTTCCTCGACCCTAGTCAGCCCATGGATGTGCATGTCTATGCAGACCTGTCTGAAATGGGTTTCCGTCGTAGCGGCGATCATCTTTACCGGCCTCATTGCCAGAATTGCAATGCGTGCGTACCGGCGCGCATCCCTGTGGCGCAATTTTCACCCAACCGCCAGCAGAAACGCATCTTCAAACGCAACGTCGACCTGCAGGTGCGCCCTGCCAGGCCGCAATTCAGCGAAGAGTATTTCGACCTTTATCAGCGGTATATCGAACAGCGTCACGCCGATGGCGATATGTACCCGCCGAGTCGCGATCAGTTTGCGACGTTCCTGGTACGTGACCTGCCGTTTTCCCGATTCTACGAATTCCGCCTCGAAGGACGACTGGTGGCGGTGGCCGTCACCGACTTGCTGCCGAACGGTCTGTCGGCGGTCTACACCTTCTACGAGCCCACCGAAGAACGCCGCAGCCTGGGGCGTTACGCGATCCTCTGGCAAATCGCCGAGGCTCAGCGTCTGGGGCTGGAAGCGGTCTATCTGGGCTATTGGATCAAAAACTGCAAAAAGATGAGTTACAAGACTCAATATCGCCCTATCGAACTGCTGATTAATCAGCGCTGGGTCATCCTGAACTAGAGCAAGCCGTAAACCCCTTGGCTTAAACCCCATTTTTCGGGCACAATGCACGCCGCTTTTGCCTGGCGCAGTTGCACCGGGCCATTCATTGGACACCGAGGGCTTTACTGCATGTCGAAAGAAGACAGCTTCGAAATGGAAGGCACTGTCGTCGACACCCTGCCCAACACCATGTTTCGTGTGGAGTTGGAAAATGGGCACGTCGTAACCGCGCATATTTCCGGCAAGATGCGCAAGAACTACATCCGTATTCTTACCGGTGACAAAGTGCGCGTCGAGCTGACGCCCTATGACTTGAGCAAAGGGCGCATCACTTACCGCGCTCGCTAATCAAGTCAATACAAAACGCCCGGTTTATGCCGGGCGTTTTTGTTTGTCTGCGATTTAACAACGCCGAAACCTGCTTGCGTAGGAGCTGCCGAAGGCTGCGATCTTTTGCCTATGACCGGTAACAGCAAGATCAAAAGATCGCAGCCTTCGGCAGCTCCTACAGGGGGATCGGCGTATAATAGACAGACAGCAAAAAGGCGCTTTTCAGCGCCTTTTTGCTTTGTTGCGGTTTAACGTCAGGCCATTTCAGCCGTGGTCTCGAAGTCGAAGGTCAGCTCGCCGTCCTTGAGATCGATGTGAACCACGCCACCATGGTCGGCCAGTTCGCCAAAGAGGATCTCTTCCGCCAGCGGACGCTTGATCTTGTCCTGAATCAAACGCGCCATTGGTCGAGCCCCCATTGCCGTGTCGTAGCCACCCGCTGCCAGCCAGCTGCGCGCCGCGTCCGTCACTTCCAGCTGCACGCGCTTGTCTTCCAGCTGCGCCTGAAGCTCGGTAAGGAACTTGTCCACCACGCTTTTGATGACCTCATGACTGAGGCGACCAAACTGGATAATGGTGTCCAGACGGTTGCGGAACTCTGGCGTGAAGCTCTTCTTGATCACTTCCATCGCATCGGACGAGTGGTCCTGATGGGTGAAACCGATCGAAGCGCGAGCTGCCGTTTCGGCACCGGCGTTGGTCGTCATGATGACGATCACGTTACGGAAGTCCGCCTTGCGCCCGTTGTTATCGGTCAGCGTACCGTGGTCCATCACCTGCAGCAGCAGGTTGAAGACTTCCGGATGCGCCTTCTCGATCTCATCGAGCAACAGCACGCAGTGAGGCTGCTTGGTGATGGCTTCGGTCAGCAGACCGCCCTGGTCGAACCCGACGTAACCTGGAGGCGCACCGATCAGACGCGATACGGTGTGGCGCTCCATGTACTCGGACATGTCGAAACGAACCAGCTCGATCCCCAACGCCTTGGCCAGCTGACGCGCCGCTTCGGTTTTACCGACACCGGTAGGCCCTGCGAACAGGAACGAACCGACGGGCTTGTCAGGCGACTTGAGGCCGGCACGGGACAGTTTGATCGCGGTCGACAGCGAGTCGATTGCGGCATCCTGGCCAAATACCGTCAGCTTCAGGTCACGCTCAAGGTTACGCAGCAGCTCTTTGTCGGAGCTGGTGACGTGCTTAGGCGGAATCCGCGCGATTTTCGCGACGATGTCCTCGACCTGAGGCACTTCGATGCGTTTCACGCGCTTCTCGATTGGCTGCAGACGCTGGTAGGCGCCCGCCTCGTCGATGACGTCGATGGCCTTGTCCGGCATGTGCCGGTCATTGATATAGCGCGAGGCCAGTTCGGCCGCCGCACGCAACGCTTCATCGCTGTATTCGATGTTGTGGTGCGCTTCGAAACGACCTTTCAGGCCGCGCAGGATGCCAATGGTGTCTTCCACCGAAGGTTCCGACACGTCGACCTTCTGGAAGCGCCGGGCCAAAGCACGGTCCTTCTCGAAGATCCCGCGGAACTCCTGGAACGTGGTCGAGCCGATGCAACGGATATCACCCGACGACAGCAGCGGCTTGAGCAGGTTCGAGGCATCCATGACCCCACCGGACGCGGCACCCGCACCGATGATGGTGTGGATCTCGTCGATGAACAGAATCGCCTGCGGACGTTTTTTCAGCTCATTGAGCAACGCCTTGAAGCGTTTCTCGAAATCACCGCGGTATTTGGTCCCGGCCAGCAAGGCCCCCAGATCGAGGGAATACACCACGCTGTTGGCCAGCAGGTCTGGCACCTGATTGTCGACAATGCGTTTGGCCAGGCCTTCGGCAATCGCGGTTTTACCCACGCCCGCTTCGCCCACCAGCAGCGGATTGTTTTTGCGACGACGCGCCAGGATCTGCGCGACGCGCTCAACTTCCAGCTCACGGCCTACCAATGGATCGATTCGACCCTGGCGCGCGAGCTCGTTGAGGTTGCTGGCATAAGCATCCAGAGGATTGCCTGAAGAAGAAGACTCACCGCCCTCGTCGTCCTGCATATCTTGCTCACCTTCAGAGTGATCGCCATGCCCCGGCACTTTGGAAATGCCGTGTGCGATGTAGTTGACGACATCGATACGCGCAACGCTCTGCTGTTTCAGCAGGAACACTGCCTGACTCTCTTGCTCACTGAAGATCGCGACCAGTACGTTGGCGCCAGTCACTTCGCGTTTGCCCGAGCTCTGTACGTGAAAGACAGCACGTTGCAGAACACGCTGGAAGCCCAGGGTTGGCTGGGTCTCACGATCCTCGTCATGAACGGGGATCAATGGCGTGGTGGAGTCGATGAACTCCTGCAAGTCATGCTTGAGTTTGTCGAGGTTTGCGCCGCAGGCACGCAAAACGGTGGCGGCAGCCTCATTGTCCAATAGGGCCAGCAGGAGGTGCTCGACGGTCATGAATTCATGACGCTTCGAACGGGCCTCCTTGAAGGCAAGATTGAGGGTGACTTCGAGCTCGCGGTTTAACATAGCTTCACCTCATACCCAAGTGGTCGGCGATTAACCGTCCTTCTCGATTTCACAGAGTAGCGGATGCTGGCTTTCCCTGGCGTACTGGTTGACCTGCATGGCCTTAGTCTCGGCGATGTCGCGGGTAAACACTCCACATACTGCCCGTCCTTCTGTGTGGACGGCCAGCATGACCTTGGTCGCCAGCTCGCGATTCAGGTTAAAAAACACCTCGAGCACTTCGACGACGAAATCCATCGGTGTGTAGTCATCATTGAACAAAACCACCTTGTACATCGGCGGCGCCTGTAAAGCAGGCTTTGCCTCCTGAACAGCAATGCCTGCGGAATCGTCCTCGTGAGCCCCCGGGTGATCTTTTTGGAGAGCCGGGCGATCCTGATTGAATGTTAGTCGAATCTGGCTGATTGCATGCATGGAAAGAAAGGTTCGTCAGTTGTGCGAATACAGTGGTGGGGGCGACCATCGTCGATTTCAACTCCGACTGCCTGGTCACCTTGACTATCGGCAAAACGGTGTTACAACCAATAGAGCCCACAGTGGGTAAAAAAGGTCCGCTGAGTCAATCTTATTTCCAGGAAATGACTGCGGATGTACTGGATGATACTCCAGTGATGGAGTCTGTTGCAGAGGGATATGAGCATGGCTGTCGGCAAGGTGAAATGGTTCAACAATGCCAAGGGTTTCGGTTTCATTAACACCGAGGCCAGGGAAGGTCGCGACGATGACGGCCATCTTATTGATTTCTTTGCCCACTATTCAGCCATCGAGATGGACGGATACAAGACCCTCAAGGCCGGGCAAATAGTGAGCTTCGAAATCATTCAGGGCCCCAAGGGGCTGCATGCAGTGAAGATCGGGGCTGTCGCCACGGGGAATGATCAAACCGCACCTGTCACTCAGCAAGAAACAGCGTCGAGTTGATAGCACCGGTCATCCAGTCATGAAAAAACCGCCCGAAGGCGGTTTTTTTGTGCCGGTTCGCTTACATGTGCGAAATCAGCGCATCACCAAACGCGGACGAAGACAGCAGTTTCGCGCCTTCCATCAGACGGTGGAAGTCATAGGTCACGGTCTTGGCGGAAATCGCGCCGTTGGTGCCCTTGATGATCAGATCAGCTGCTTCGGTCCAGCCCATGTGACGCAGCATCATCTCTGCGGACAGGATCAGGGAACCCGGGTTGACCTGGTCCTTGCCAGCGTACTTCGGTGCGGTACCGTGGGTCGCTTCGAACATCGCAATGGTGTCAGACAGGTTGGCACCCGGCGCGATACCGATACCGCCCACTTCCGCCGCCAGAGCGTCGGAGAGGTAGTCGCCGTTCAGGTTCAGGGTCGCGATCACATCGTATTCGGCCGGGCGCAGCAGGATCTGCTGGAGCATGGCGTCAGCGATGGCGTCTTTGACGATGACGTTCTTGCCGGTTTTCGGGTTTTTGAACTGCATCCACGGACCGCCATCGAGCAGGGTCGCGCCGAACTCTTCAGCCGCTACTTCGTAGGCCCATTCTTTGAAGGCACCTTCGGTGAACTTCATGATGTTGCCTTTGTGCACGATGGTCAGCGAGTCGCGGTCGTTGTCGACCACATACTGCAGCGCTTTTCGCGCCAGACGCTTGGTGCCTTGCAGCGAAACCGGCTTGATGCCGATACCGCAGTTTTCGTCGAAACGGATCTTGGTGACGCCCATTTCATCTTTAAGGAACTTGATGACCTTGGTCGCTTCCGGCGAACCGGCTTTCCACTCGATACCGGCGTAGATGTCTTCCGAGTTCTCACGGAAGATCGTCATGTCGACGTCGCCTGGCTTCTTGACCGGGCTAGGCACGCCTTCGAACCAACGCACAGGGCGCAGGCAGACATAGAGGTCGAGCTGCTGACGCAGGGCCACGTTCAGGGAACGGATGCCGCCGCCGACCGGGGTGGTCAGAGGGCCCTTGATGGAAACCACGTAATCCTTGACTGCGTCCAGGGTTTCCTGGGGTAGCCAGGTGTCCTGATCGTAAACCTGAGTCGCTTTCTCCCCGGCGTAGACTTCCATCCAGGAAATTTTGCGCTCGCCGCCGTAAGCCTTCTTAACAGCAGCATCGACAACCTTGATCATGACCGGGCTGATATCAACGCCAATACCATCGCCTTCGATGAAGGGGATGATCGGGTTGTTAGGAACATTGAGAGAATGGTCCGCGTTGACGGTGATTTTGTCGCCGACTGCTGGAACCTGAATCTTCTTGTATCCCATGCTGAACTCCATTGTTTGGATTGAACATCTGGCTTCGTTCGAGCGTACCCCAGTTAAATCGGCACGCAAACCCTATGTTCCAACCATCGGCCGCAAAGCTGCACAGTTCGCGACGTACAAGCCTGAAAGCAAAGGGAAAAGCGCCAAACTCAAGCACGGTGCAAGACTCTACGCCCCACTCGCCCCTGCGACCTTTAGACCAATGGACGACAATCGTTGCATATGAACCATCGGCAGATTGCCAGCTTCCTATGTATAATGCCGCCCGCTGACCACAGAGTCACGACGGCCGATCTCTCTACTACGAGACTTTGAGCCCGAAAAAGCAGGGCTGTTACCGCAGTCCACCCGCTTGACGCTCGACTGATGCACCCAACATCACCGCGCACAAATCTCGACATTCGGCTCATGGATGACTTTGAACGAACGCGCTTACCCGGCGCCCCTCGAGTTTTTCTGCGCACGCTTTAGCAAAGAAGAGAGAGTTAATCCGAATATGCCCACCCGCTCGAAGATCATCTATACCTTCACCGACGAAGCTCCCGCCCTCGCCACTTATTCACTGTTGCCTATCGTAGAGGCCTTCACCGCCTCCGCTGATATCGCCGTGGAAACCCGCGATATCTCTCTTGCAGGGCGCATCCTGGCCAGCTTCCCCGAGCAACTGGGTGACAAAGCCGTAGCCGACCACCTCGCTGAACTGGGCGACCTGGCCGTTACGCCTGAAGCCAACATCATCAAGCTGCCGAACATCAGCGCCTCGGTTCCGCAACTGCAAGCCGCGATCAAGGAACTGCAAGCCCAGGGCTTCGCACTGCCTGACTACCCGGAAACCGTGACCAGCGACGCCGACAAGCTCGCCAAGTCACGTTACGACAAGATCAAGGGCAGCGCCGTGAACCCGGTTCTGCGCGAAGGCAACTCCGATCGCCGTGCACCGCTGTCGGTCAAGAACTACGCACGCAAGCACCCGCACAAAATGGGCGCCTGGGCTGCGGACTCCAAGTCCCACGTCGCGCACATGAGCACCGGCGATTTCTACGGCAGCGAAAAAGCTGCCCTGATCGACGCCGCTGACGCCGTCAAAATCGAACTGATCGCTCAAGACGGCACCACCACCGTCCTGAAAGAAAAAACCACCGTGCAAGCCGGTGAGATCCTCGATTGCGCGGTACTGAGCAAAAACGCCCTGCGCAGCTTCATCGCTGCCGAGATCGAAGACGCCAAGCAAAAAGGCGTGCTGCTGTCGGTCCACTTGAAAGCCACCATGATGAAGGTCTCCGACCCGATCATGTTCGGCCAGATCGTTGCCGAGTTCTATAAAGACGCACTGGCCAAGCACGCTGACGTGCTGGCGCAGATCGGCTTCAACCTGAACAACGGCATCGGCGACCTGTACGCTCGCATCAAAGCCCTGCCGGCCGAGCAACAAGCGCAGATCGAAGCGGACATCCAGGCGGTCTACGCCGCTCGTCCGTCGTTGGCCATGGTCAACTCCGACAAAGGCATCACCAACCTGCACGTGCCGAGCGACGTTATCGTCGACGCCTCGATGCCGGCGATGATCCGTGACTCCGGCAAGATGTGGGGCACCGACGGCCAGCTGCACGACACCAAGGCTGTGATCCCGGATCGCTGCTACGCCACCATCTACCAGGCGGTGATCGAAGACTGCAAGCTGCACGGCGCTTTCGACCCAACCACCATGGGCAGCGTGCCAAACGTTGGCCTGATGGCAAAAAAAGCCGAAGAGTACGGTTCGCACGACAAGACTTTCCAGATCAAGGCAAACGGCGTGGTTCGGGTTTCCGATGGCGCTGGCCGCACCTTGCTGGAGCAGTCGGTTGAAGCCGGCGACATCTTCCGCATGTGCCAGACCAAAGACGCGCCGATCCAGGACTGGGTCAAACTGGCCGTCAACCGTGCTCGCGCCAGCAGCACTCCAGCGATTTTCTGGCTGGACCCAATGCGCGCCCACGACGGCGTAGTGATCGAGAAAGTTCAGGCTTACCTGAAGGATCACGACACCTCCGGCCTGGACATCCGCATCATGTCGCCAGTCGACGCGATGGCCTTCACCCTGGGTCGCACTCGCGAAGGCAAGGACACCATCTCGGTGACCGGCAACGTACTGCGCGACTACCTGACTGACCTGTTCCCGATCATGGAACTGGGCACCAGCGCCAAGATGCTGTCGATCGTGCCGCTGATGAATGGCGGTGGTCTGTTCGAAACCGGCGCTGGCGGTTCGGCACCGAAGCACGTTCAGCAACTGCTGGAAGAAAACTTCCTGCGCTGGGATTCCCTGGGCGAGTTCCTGGCCCTGGCCGCCTCCCTTGAGCATCTGGGTGTTACTTACAACAACCCTAAAGCGCTGGTGCTGGCCAAGACCCTGGATCAGGCCACCGGCCAGTTCCTGGACAACAACAAGTCGCCATCGCGCAAAGTCGGCAACATCGACAACCGCGGCAGCCACTTCTATCTGGCGCTGTACTGGGCTCAGGCCCTGGCCGCCCAGACCGAAGACACTGCACTGCAAGCGCAGTTTGGCCAGCTTGCAAAAAGCTTGACCGAGAACGAAGCAACCATCGTTGCCGAGCTCAACGCCGTTCAGGGCAAGCCAGTGGACATCGGCGGTTACTACCACGCCAATGCCGAGCTGATCAGCAAGGCCATGCGCCCGAGCAACACCTTCAACGCCGCGATCGCTGCGCTGGTTTAAGGTTGTAAGGATGCAAAGAAGCCCCGGCCCTGCGCCGGGGTTTCTGTTTGTGGCATTCACACAAATTTATCTGCCTGACCCGGCCCTTGTGGGAGCGAGCCGGCTCGCGAATGCGGTATATCCTTCAATCCTGTATTGACTGACCTACCGCTTTCGCGAGCAGGCTCGCTCCCACATTGATCTTTGTTCCAACATAAAAAATCGAGGAAGTCTCATGGATTGGCTACCCCACATCACCGTCGCGACCATCGTCGAAGACAACGGCCGCTTCCTGATGGTCGAAGAATCCAAGGGCGGACGAACGGTGCTCAACCAGCCCGCCGGTCACCTCGACCCGGACGAAACCCTGATCGAAGCCGCTGTACGCGAAACCCTCGAAGAAACCGGCTGGGACGTCGAGCCGACCGGCGTGGTGGGCATTTACCTCTACACCGCTCCGAGCAACGGCGTGACTTATCAGCGGGTCTGCTTCACTGCAAAACCGCTCAAACATCACCCCGACTATCAGCTGGACGACGGCATCGTCGGCGCAAAATGGCTGACGCGTGACGAACTCATGGCACAGCGCGCAAACTGGCGCAGTGAGCTGATCATCCGCTGTATCGATGATTATCTGGACGGCCAACACTTCGGTCTCGAACTGATCCGCCCTTCTCTTTAGCCTTGCGGGCTTCAGCCTGTTAGAATCGCGTCCTTTTTAAAGACACTCATTGAATCCCTATGCGTGATCCAGCCCCTTCTGACACACAAAAGAAGCGCGTCATTGTCGGCATGTCCGGCGGCGTGGACTCTTCCGTTTCCGCTCTCCTGCTGATCGAGCAGGGTTATGAGGTGGAAGGCCTGTTCATGAAGAACTGGGAAGAAGACGATGGAACGGAATACTGCACCGCCATGGATGACCTGGCGGACGCTCAGGCCGTGTGCGACAAAATTGGCATCAAGCTGCACACCGCCAACTTCGCCGCCGAGTACTGGGACAACGTGTTCGAGCACTTCCTGGCCGAATACAAGGCCGGTCGCACGCCGAACCCGGACATCCTGTGTAACCGCGAGATCAAGTTCAAGGCGTTCCTCGACTACGCCATGATGCTCGGCGCCGACCTGATCGCCACCGGCCACTACGTGCGCCGTCGCGACATCAATGGCCGCACCGAGCTGCTCAAGGGCCTGGACCCGAACAAGGACCAGAGTTACTTCCTGCACGCCGTCGGTGGTGAACAGATCGCCAAGACCCTGTTCCCGGTCGGCGAGCTGGAAAAACCCGAAGTGCGCGCGATTGCCGAGAAACACGAACTGGCCACCGCGAAGAAAAAGGATTCCACCGGAATCTGCTTTATCGGCGAACGCCGCTTCAGCGACTTCCTCAAACAATACCTGCCAGCCCAGCCCGGCGAGATCAAGACCACCGAAGGTGAAGTCATCGGCCGTCACCACGGCTTGATGTATCACACCATCGGCCAGCGTCAGGGCCTGGGCATTGGCGGCTTGAAAGACGCCAGCGACGAGCCGTGGTACGTGCTGATCAAAGACCTGGAGCACAACGAATTGATCGTTGGCCAGGGCAATGACCACCCGTACCTGTTCTCCCGCGCCCTGCTCGCCTCGGACATCTATTGGGTCAACCCGATCGACTTGACCGAGCCGCGCAAACTGACGGCCAAAGTCCGTTATCGCCAGAGCGATCAACCCTGCACGCTGGAAAAGACCGCCAACGGCTACCGCGCGACCTTCGATGACCCGCAACGCGCGGTCACCCCAGGCCAGTCCGTGGTGTTCTATGACGGCGAAATCTGCCTCGGTGGCGGCGTGATCGAAGTCGCAGAGCCGTGGACCAGCAAAGGCACTCCTCAAGGCGAGCAGCAATGAGCCCGACTCAGGAGCAACTGACGGCTCTGGGCGGCGTGTTTCTCGCCGCCGTGCTGGTCGACAAGATCGCCAAGACCGGCCAGACCGCCGAAGCCGGCCTGACGTGCATGCTCGGTAGCCTGCTGATTCGCGACCCCAAAGACACCCTGGAAGTCTACGGCGGCGACGACATCAATCTGCGTGAAGGTTACCGCGCATTGATCGGCGCCCTGGAACGCGACCCGAGCACCCTTCAGCGCGAACCACTGCGCTATGCGCTGGCAATGCTCGGCCTGGAGCGTCAGCTGGCCAAGCGCAACGACATGCTAGACGTGATCGGCAAGCGTTTGCCGCAGATTCAATCCCAGGTCGAGCACTTCGGCCCGGCTCACGAAAACGTCATTGCTGCCTGCGGTGCGCTGTACCAGGACACCCTGAGCACCTTGCGCCAACGGATTCAGGTCCATGGCGACATGCGCAACCTGCAGCAACCGAGCAACGCTTCGAAAATCCGCGCCCTGTTGCTGGCCGGGATTCGATCGGCGCGCCTGTGGCGGCAGTTGGGCGGTCATCGCTGGCAGCTGGTGATCAGCCGCCGCAAGTTGCTCAAAGAGCTTTACCCGCTGATGCGCAGCAGCTGAACCGCGCCCGCAAGACCTTTTGTAATTTGTAACGCGTAAGACGCTGGTCAGTTGGCAACGGACCGGCGGATTTTTTCATGTATGATACGCGCCCCATTTCGTTGCCCGACTGTCCGAGAACACCCCATGCAGCTTTCTTCGCTCACTGCGGTTTCCCCTGTTGACGGCCGCTACGCCGGCAAAACCCAGGCCCTGCGCCCAATTTTCAGCGAATACGGCCTGATCCGTGCTCGCGTTCTGGTTGAAGTGCGCTGGCTCCAGCGCCTGGCCGCTCACCCTGGCATCAGCGAAGTGCCGGCGTTCTCCGCCGAAGCCAACGCTGTGCTGAACACCCTGGCGGAAAATTTCGCTCTGGAGCACGCCGAGCGTGTCAAAGAGATCGAGCGCACCACCAACCACGACGTCAAAGCCATTGAGTACCTGCTCAAAGAGCAAGCGGCCAAGCTGCCGGAACTGGCTGCTGTCAGCGAATTCATCCACTTTGCCTGCACCAGCGAGGACATCAACAACCTGTCCCACGCCCTGATGCTGCGTGAAGGCCGTGATGACGTGATGCTGCCGCTGATGCGCCAGACTGCCGAAGCCATCCGCGAACTGGCCATCCGTTTCGCTGACGTGCCGATGCTGTCGCGCACCCACGGTCAACCGGCCTCGCCGACCACCCTGGGCAAAGAGCTGGCGAACGTGGTTTACCGTCTGGAGCGTCAAATCGCTCAAGTCGCTGCCGTTCCGCTGCTGGGCAAGATCAACGGCGCTGTCGGCAACTACAACGCTCACCTGTCGGCCTACCCTGAGATCGATTGGGAAGAGAACGCCCGCGCCTTCATCGAAGACGAGCTGGGCCTGGGCTTCAACCCGTACACCACGCAGATCGAACCGCACGACTACATCGCCGAGCTGTTCGACGCGATCGCGCGCTTCAACACCATCCTGATCGACTTCGACCGCGACATCTGGGGCTACATTTCCCTGGGCTATTTCAAACAGCGCACCATCGCGGGCGAAATCGGTTCGTCGACCATGCCGCACAAGGTCAACCCGATCGACTTCGAGAACTCCGAAGGCAACCTGGGCATCGCCAACGCACTGTTCCAGCACCTGGCGAGCAAGCTGCCGATCTCCCGCTGGCAGCGTGACCTGACCGACTCCACCGTTCTGCGCAACCTCGGTGTCGGCTTCGCCCACAGCGTGATCGCGTACGAAGCCAGCCTCAAAGGCATCAGCAAACTGGAGCTCAACGCTCAGAAGATTGCTGCTGACCTGGACGCGTGCTGGGAAGTATTGGCCGAGCCAATCCAAACCGTGATGCGTCGCTACAACATCGAAAACCCGTACGAAAAACTGAAAGAGTTGACCCGTGGCAAGGGCATCAGCCCTGAAGCACTGCAAACTTTCATCGACGGCCTGGACATGCCAGCCTCGGCCAAGGCCGAGCTGAAACTGCTCACCCCGGCGAACTACATTGGTAACGCTGTAGAGCAAGCCAAACGCATCTGATCGACCGCTTTACCCTTTTGAGACGCCCGGCAGCGCCGGGCGTTTTTATTCCCGTCTGAAAAGTACTTTTTTTCAATAGGTTACACATGAATCCTGACATTCCTCTTCAACTTCTGGGCGGCATCACGGCGCGCGAATTCCTGCGCGACTACTGGCAGAAAAAACCCCTGCTGATCCGTCAGGCGATTCCTGAATTCGAAAGCCCGATCGACGCCGACGAACTGGCCGGCCTGGCGCTGGAAGAAGAAGTTGAATCGCGCCTGGTGATCGAGCACGGCGAGCGCCCTTGGGAACTGCGCCGCGGCCCATTCGCCGAAGACGAATTCAGCAAATTGCCGGAACGCGACTGGACCCTGCTGGTTCAAGCCGTCGACCAATTCGTGCCGGAAGTTGCCGAGTTGCTGGAAAACTTCCGCTTCCTGCCGAGCTGGCGTGTCGACGATGTGATGATCAGCTTCGCCGCCCCGGGTGGCAGTGTCGGTCCGCACTTCGACAACTACGACGTGTTCCTGCTGCAAGGTCACGGCAAGCGCAACTGGAAAATCGGCCAGATGTGCGACTCCGAGAGCAAGCTGCTGCAACACGCCGACCTGCGCATCCTTGCCGACTTCGAAGCGACCGACGAATGGGTTCTGGAACCGGGCGACATGCTCTACCTGCCGCCGCGCCTGGCCCACTGCGGCGTTGCCGTTGATGACTGCCTGACTTACTCGGTCGGTTTCCGTGCGCCGAGCGCCGCTGAAGTGCTGACTCACTTCACCGACTTCCTCAGCCAGTTCCTGCCGGACGAAGAACGCTACACCGACGCCGACGCTCTGCCTGCTGTCGATCCGCATCAGATCCAGCACGACGCTCTTGATCGCTTGAAAGGCCTGCTGGCCGAACACATGAGCGACGAGCGCCTGCTGCTGACCTGGTTTGGCCAGTTCATGACCGAACCGCGCTATCCAGAACTGGTGGCTGGCCCGGAAGAAATGGAAGAAGAAGACCTGCTCGCCAGTCTTGAGCAAGGCGCGGTATTGATCCGCAACCCGAGCGCCCGCATGGCCTGGTCTGAAGTGGATGACGACCTGCTGCTGTTCGCCAGCGGTCAGAGCCGTTACCTGCCGGGCAAACTGCGCGAGCTGCTGAAAATGATCTGCGCCGCCGACGCCTTGCACACCGATAACCTTGGCGACTGGTTGAGCGACGAAGACGGCCGCGGCCTGCTGTGTGAACTGGTCAAGCAAGGCAGCCTGGGGTTTGCTGATGAATAAAATTCACGTACGTGTCGCAGACTGGCAAAAGGACAACGCCGAGATTCGGCGCATTCGTGAGACGGTGTTCATCGCCGAGCAATCTGTTCCACCTGAACTGGAATGGGATGCTGATGACGCAACGGCGGTGCATTTTCTGGCCTTTGAAGGCGACTTTCCGATTGGCACCGCTCGCTTGCTGCCCGACGGCCACGTCGGCCGGGTGTCGGTGCTGAAAGACTGGCGCGGCTTGAAAGTCGGCGATGCGCTGATGCAAGCAGTGATCGGTGAAGCCGAAAAGCGCGGACTGAAGCAGCAGATGCTGAGCGCACAGGTACAGGCCACGGCGTTCTATGAGCGCCTGGGCTTCAGCCTGGTCAGTGAAGAATTCCTGGAAGCAGGCATTCCGCATGTGGACATGGTGCGTCATTCGGCTTAATACCGAGTCGCACCCTTCGCGAGCAGGCTCGCTCCCACAAGGATTGCGCTGAACCTGTGGGAGCGAGCCTGCTCGCGAAGAGGCCCTGAAGAACACCACAAACGCCCCGCCATCTTCGGATGCCGGGGCGTTTTGCTGTCTACGATTCAACTTGCCCCACGCCGGGCCGACAAACTGGCAATATCAACACTTCAAGATGTCGGAGATAACGGATATGTCCCTACGCACCCTGCTCACCACGCTGCTGCTGACCTGCAGTTTTTCGGTCATGGCCGCCACCGAGATCGTGCCCTTGAACTACCACACCAGTGCCGACATGCTGCCGATGGCCCAGGATTTTATCGGCAAGGACGGCCAGGTCAGCGCCTACGGCAACCAGCTAATTGTCAATGCCGATCAGCGCAAGATCGACGAACTTAAAGCCCTTATCGTCCAACTCGACACCCAACCCAAGCGCCTGCTGATTACTGTCGACACCAACGAAAACAACTTCCAGGGCGATCAGGGTTACTCGGTAAATGGCGCCAAACCGAGCCAGACTCGCATCATCAATCGCAGCACCGACAGCCGTGACGGCGGGATTCAGCAGATTCAGGCCAGCGAAGGCGCACCGGCACTGATCCAGGTCGGCCAGAGCGTTCCGCTCACCAGCACTCAGACCGATTCCTACGGCGATCTGCGCAGCCAGACCGAATACCGCAACGTCACCCAGGGTTTCTACGTCACCGCCAGCGTCACCGGCGACATCGTTCACCTGGCGATCAGCACCAATCGTGACCGCATGAGCCAGGAACGTCCCGATGTAGTGAATGTGCAAAGTACCGACACAACTGTCACGGGACGACTGGGTGAATGGATCACCCTGGCCGGCGTGAACCGCCAGACTCAGGCCGACAAACAGGGCCAGACCCGCAGCTACTCGACTCAGGGCCGAGATGACATGACCCTGCGGGTGAAAGTCGATACTTTGGACTAAACCACCGAAAACTGACTGATTAGTCGTATTAGACCAAAGATGTAGTGCCATAAAAAAAGCACTACAAAACGTTTGACGATACAAAAAAGCAAAGGCATGATGGCCTCGCTCCCGCTAATCAGGGGCCCTGGCAAGGGCCTTCGAGGCGACGCTCGCAACTACCCCGCGAGCCGCTTCGTGTCTGTACCGCCCACAAGGTGTGTTTGACGAGGTTGCCGACTGGAACGAAGTTGTCCCGAGGGACGGAAGCGTAATTAGGTAACCCGGCTCCACACTGAAGTTCGCACCAAGGCCCACGACGCCCGAATGCGCTCGCCAGTTCGCCCTTACCTGCTCACTTCCCCTCGAGCCCATCGTTCATCCCGTCGCCATCCCCGCCGAATCCGACTTGACCACCTAAGCTTCTGGTCAGCGAGCAGCCTTTTACGCCCCCCTTTGAAAGGCGTACTTGGCACGCAGGAATTGTCCACCCAGAACCACTTTCGATTAAAGACGCGACGAGGTTTATCCCCATGGCACTGACACGCGAACAGCAAATTGCAGCCCTCGAAAAAGATTGGGCTGAAAACCCACGCTGGAAAGGCGTGACACGCGCTTACTCCGCTGCTGACGTCGTCCGCCTGCGTGGCTCGGTTCAACCTGAGCACACCTTTGCAAAATTGGGCGCCGAGAAGCTTTGGAACCTGGTGACCCAGGGCGCCAAGCCGTCCTTCCGTCCTGAGAAAGATTTCGTAAACTGCATGGGCGCCCTGACCGGCGGCCAGGCTGTACAACAAGTTAAAGCCGGTATCCAGGCGATCTACCTGTCGGGCTGGCAAGTCGCTGCGGACAACAACTCCGCCGAATCGATGTACCCGGACCAGTCGCTGTACCCGGTGGATTCGGTTCCAACCGTGGTCAAGCGCATCAACAACTCGTTCCGTCGTGCTGACCAGATCCAGTGGAAAGCCGGTAAAGGCCCGGGCGACGAAGGCTACATCGACTACTTCGCTCCAATCGTGGCGGACGCTGAGGCGGGTTTCGGCGGCGTACTGAACGCTTACGAGCTGATGAAGAGCATGATCGAAGCAGGCGCCGCCGGCGTTCACTTCGAAGACCAACTGGCTTCCGTGAAAAAATGCGGCCACATGGGCGGCAAGGTACTGGTTCCTACCCAGGAAGCTGTACAGAAGCTGACCGCTGCTCGCCTGGCGGCTGACGTTGCCGGTACTCCGACCATCATCCTGGCTCGTACCGACGCTAACGCGGCTGACCTGCTGACCTCCGACTGCGACCCGTACGACCAGCCTTTCGTGACTGGCGAACGTACCCAGGAAGGCTTCTACAAAGTGCGCGCCGGTCTCGACCAGGCCATCGCTCGCGGCCTGGCTTACGCTCCGTACGCCGACCTGATCTGGTGCGAAACTGCCAAGCCGGATTTGGACGAAGCTCGTCGCTTCGCCGAAGCGATCAAAAAGGAATACCCGGACCAACTGCTGTCGTACAACTGCTCGCCTTCCTTCAACTGGAAGAAAAACCTGGACGACGCGACCATCGCCAAGTTCCAGCGCGAACTGTCTGCCATGGGCTACAAGCACCAGTTCATCACCCTGGCCGGCATTCACAACATGTGGCACAGCATGTTCAACCTGGCGCACGACTACGCCCGCAACGACATGACTGCCTACGTGAAGCTGCAAGAGCAAGAGTTCGCTGACGCCGCCAAGGGTTACACCTTTGTGGCTCACCAGCAGGAAGTGGGCACCGGCTACTTCGACGACATGACCACTGTGATTCAAGGTGGCTCGTCTTCGGTAACCGCGCTGACCGGTTCGACTGAAGAAGAACAGTTCCACTGATCCGATTCGCCTGAGCAAACGGCCGTTGCGGACCGAATAGAAAGCTAACCGCAACGCCGCACATCTGACGCCCCGACTGGTTCGGGGCGTTTTTTTTGCCTGCGATTTCACACGCTCACTCTCACACAACGCGCTCAAAATCATTGATCCAGAGCAGTTTCTCGATCAGGAAAAGAAGGTAAAACGACCTCGCTCGCTACTTGCAGTAGCGCGCATATAAGACAACTTCCCGGCCCCCTACCCGTTAAACTGTTTAAAAACCACCTCAAACAATATTGATTATCATTTAGCCGCAACTATGTTCGTTACATTCTCTACAAAACATAATTGATGAAATGCCGGCTAATGCCCGAACCGCATGGGCTGCGGGGCTTTGGAGGTGCGCTATGTCCTTATTCCTGTAAATAATTTCGCTATAGGAATTTTACTTGCACGGTGTTGTGCCATAAAATCAGCGGGATTGATTGCTGCGACATATCGTCACTGCTTTGTTTCTTTTCAAGCTCAGAGACCTTTGCTCTCTGTTAAGGATTACCAGCATGCCCGAAGCGACAGGACTCATGGCCCACAACTGGGGCTTTGCCATTTTCCTTCTGGGCGTCGTCGGCCTTTGTGCCTTCATGCTCGGTGTCTCCAGCCTCCTCGGGTCAAAAGCCTGGGGCCGCAGCAAAAACGAACCGTTCGAGTCCGGCATGCTACCTACAGGTGGCGCCCGCTTACGGCTCTCAGCCAAATTCTATCTGGTCGCGATGCTCTTCGTGATCTTCGATATCGAAGCCCTCTTTCTCTTTGCCTGGTCTGTGTCCGTCCGCGAAAGCGGCTGGACCGGATTCGTCGAAGCTCTCGTTTTCATAGCAATTCTGTTGGCAGGTCTTGTCTACCTGTTCCGAGTGGGCGCCCTTGACTGGGCTCCGGAAGCTCGTCGCAAGCGGCAGGCGAAGCTGAAACAATGAGGCTTTGGCAATGCAATACAATCTCACCAGGATCGACCCCGATGCTCCTAACGAGCAGTATCCGATTGGCGAACGGGAAACCGTTTCCGATCCGTTAGAAGATCAAGTCCACAAAAACATCTTCATGGGCAAGCTCGAAGACGTGCTTAACGGCACGATCAACTGGGGGCGCAAGAACTCCCTGTGGCCGTACAACTTCGGTCTTTCGTGCTGCTACGTGGAAATGACCACCGCCTTCACGGCGCCCCACGACATCGCGCGCTTTGGCGCCGAGGTTATCCGGGCATCGCCGCGTCAGGCGGATTTCATGGTTATCGCCGGTACCTGCTTCATCAAGATGGCGCCGATCATCCAGCGTCTCTACGAGCAAATGCTCGAACCTAAATGGGTTATCTCCATGGGTTCGTGCGCCAACTCCGGTGGCATGTACGACATCTACTCCGTCGTTCAAGGGGTGGACAAGTTCCTGCCCGTGGACGTCTACGTGCCTGGCTGCCCGCCCCGTCCTGAAGCTTTTCTGCAAGGCTTGATGCTCTTGCAGGAGTCGATTGGACAGGAGCGTCGTCCGCTTTCCTGGGTCGTCGGCGATCAAGGCGTGTACCGCGCCGAGATGCCTTCGCAAAAGGAACAGCGCCGCGAACAGCGAATCGCAGTCACCAACCTGCGCAGCCCCGACGAAGTCTGATCCAGACCTGCTTCTTTTATAGAACGAGAAACTGGCTTCATTCTTTACGTTGACCGAAAGCGATAAATAACCATGACTACAGGCAGTGCTCTGTACATCCCGCCTTATAAGGCAGACGACCAGGATGTGGTCGTCGAACTGAACAACCGTTTTGGCCCCGAGGCGTTCACCGCCCAGCCTACCCGCACCGGCATGCCGGTGCTTTGGGTTGCCCGTGCCAAACTCGTCGAAGTCCTGACCTTCCTGCGTAACCTGCCCAAGCCGTACGTCATGCTCTATGACCTGCACGGCGTGGACGAGCGTCTGCGCACCAAGCGTCAAGGGCTGCCAAGCGGCGCCGACTTCACTGTGTTCTATCACTTGATGTCGATCGAACGTAATAGTGACGTAATGATCAAGGTCGCCTTGTCCGAGAGCGACCTCAGCGTGCCGACCGTGACCGGCATCTGGCCGAACGCCAACTGGTACGAGCGTGAAGTGTGGGACATGTACGGCATCAACTTTGCCGGTCACCCGCACCTGACCCGCATCATGATGCCGCCGACCTGGGAAGGTCACCCGCTGCGCAAGGACTTCCCGGCCCGTGCCACCGAGTTCGACCCGTTCAGCCTGACCCTGGCCAAGCAACAGCTTGAGGAAGAGGCCGCGCGCTTCAAGCCTGAAGACTGGGGCATGAAGCGTTCCGGTGCGAACGAGGACTACATGTTCCTCAACCTCGGTCCTAACCACCCTTCCGCGCACGGTGCATTCCGCATCATTCTGCAGCTGGACGGTGAAGAGATCGTCGACTGCGTGCCGGACGTCGGTTACCACCACCGTGGTGCCGAGAAGATGGCCGAGCGTCAGTCCTGGCACAGTTTCATTCCGTACACCGACCGTATCGACTACCTCGGCGGCGTGATGAACAACCTGCCGTACGTGCTCTCGGTCGAGAAGCTGGCCGGCATCAAGGTCCCTGAGAAGGTCGACGTCATCCGCATCATGATGGCCGAGTTCTTCCGGATCACCAGCCACCTGCTGTTCCTGGGGACTTACATCCAGGACGTCGGCGCCATGACTCCGGTGTTCTTCACGTTCACCGACCGTCAGAAGGCGTACACGGTGATCGAAGCCATTACCGGCTTCCGCCTGCACCCGGCCTGGTACCGCATCGGTGGCGTCGCTCACGACCTGCCGCGCGGCTGGGAAAAACTGGTGAAAGACTTCATCGACTGGATGCCAAAGCGTCTGGACGAATACCAGAAAGCCGCACTGGACAACAGCATCCTGCGTGGCCGGACCATCGGCGTCGCCGCCTACAACACCAAAGAAGCCCTGGAATGGGGCGTCACTGGTTCCGGCCTGCGTTCGACCGGTTGCGATTTCGACCTGCGTAAAGCTCGCCCGTACTCCGGTTACGAGAACTTCGAATTCGAAGTGCCGCTGGCGGCCAATGGCGATGCCTACGACCGTTGCATCGTGCGTGTCGAAGAAATGCGCCAGAGCCTGAAGATCATCGAGCAGTGCATGCGCAACATGCCGGAAGGCCCGTACAAGGCGGATCACCCGCTGACCACGCCGCCACCGAAAGAGCGCACCCTGCAGCACATCGAGACCCTGATCACGCACTTCCTGCAAGTTTCGTGGGGCCCGGTCATGCCGGCCAACGAATCCTTCCAGATGATCGAAGCGACCAAGGGCATCAACAGTTATTACCTGACGAGCGATGGCGGCACCATGAGCTACCGCACCCGGATTCGCACCCCAAGCTTCCCGCACCTGCAGCAGATCCCTTCGGTGATCAAAGGCAGCATGGTCGCGGACTTGATCGCGTACCTGGGTAGTATCGATTTCGTTATGGCCGACGTGGACCGCTAAGCATGAACAGCACGCTTATCCAGACAGACCGTTTCGCCCTGAGCGAAACCGAGCGCTCGGCCATCGAGCACGAGCTGCATCACTACGAAGACCCGCGCGCGGCGTCGATCGAAGCCCTGAAGATCGTCCAGAAGGAACGTGGCTGGGTGCCTGATGGCGCGCTCTACGCCATCGGCGAGATCCTCGGCATTCCGGCCAGCGACGTTGAAGGGGTAGCGACGTTCTATAGCCAGATCTTCCGTCAGCCGGTCGGCCGTCACATCATTCGCGTCTGCGACAGCATGGTCTGCTACATCGGCGGCCATGAATCCGTGGTCAGCGAAATCCAGAGCAATCTGGGCATCGGCCTGGGTCAGACCACCGCCGACGGTCGTTTCACCCTGCTGCCGGTCTGCTGCCTCGGCAACTGCGACAAGGCGCCGGCGTTGATGATCGACGACGACACTTTCGGTGATGTGCAGCCTGCCGGCGTTGCCAAATTGCTCGAGGGCTACGTATGACCCTGACTTCCTTCGGTCCTGCCAACCGCATCAAGCGGTCGGCCGAGACTCATCCGCTGACCTGGCGCCTGCGTGACGACGGCGAGGCTGTGTGGCTCGACGAGTACCAGGCCAAGAACGGTTACGCCGCCGCGCGCAAGGCCTTCGCCGACATGGCTCAGGACGACATCGTCCAGACCGTGAAAGACTCCGGCCTTAAAGGTCGCGGCGGTGCAGGCTTCCCCACGGGTGTCAAGTGGGGCCTGATGCCCAAAGACGAATCCATCAACATCCGCTACCTGCTGTGCAACGCGGACGAGATGGAGCCGAACACCTGGAAAGACCGCATGCTGATGGAGCAACTGCCCCATCTGCTGATCGAAGGCATGCTGATCAGTGCTCGCGCGCTGAAAACCTACCGTGGCTACATCTTCCTGCGTGGCGAATACACCACCGCCGCCAAGCACCTGAACCGTGCCGTGGAAGAAGCCAAGGCAGCCGGCCTGCTGGGTAAAAACATTCTGGGCAGCGGCTTCGATTTCGAGCTGTTCGTCCACACCGGCGCCGGGCGTTACATCTGCGGTGAAGAAACCGCACTGATCAACTCCCTCGAAGGTCGCCGCGCCAACCCGCGCTCCAAGCCGCCCTTCCCTGCCGCCGTTGGCGTATGGGGCAAGCCGACTTGCGTGAACAACGTTGAAACCCTGTGCAACGTGCCGGCGATCATTGCCGACGGCGTGGACTGGTACAAATCGTTGGCCCGCGAAGGCAGCGAAGACATGGGCACCAAGCTCATGGGCTTCTCCGGCAAGGTCAAGAATCCGGGCCTGTGGGAATTGCCGTTCGGCGTTACCGGTCGCGAATTGTTCGAAGACTACGCCGGCGGCATGCGCGACGGTTACAAGCTCAAGTGCTGGCAGCCTGGCGGCGCCGGTACCGGTTTTCTGTTGCCGGAACACCTGGACGCACAAATGTACGCCGGCGGCATCGCCAAAGTGGGCACCCGTATGGGTACCGGCCTGGCCATGGCGGTGGACGACAGCGTCAACATGGTTTCCCTGCTGCGCAACATGGAAGAGTTCTTCTCCCGCGAATCCTGCGGCTTCTGCACCCCGTGCCGTGACGGTTTGCCGTGGAGCGTCAAGCTTCTGCGCGCCATCGAGGACGGTGAAGGGCAAGCCGGCGATATCGAGACCCTGCTGGGTCTGGTCGGCTTCCTCGGCCCAGGCAAGACCTTCTGTGCTCACGCACCGGGCGCCGTGGAGCCGTTGGGCAGCGCAATCAAATACTTCCGCCATGAGTTCGAAGCCGGCATCGCGCCTACCAGCGCTGTCGTCCCGCCTCTGGCAAGGCCGATCGTAGTCGGCGCGTAAACGCTTAAAGAAGCGAAGGGTCCGTGCCCTTCGCTTTGTCGTGTGATGACGCCGTAAACGGCTGTGTTGATTCACGCGAATAACAAGATTCCATTAGCCACGCCCGCTGACACCGGGCCAACGAAGAACTTTGAACCATGGCCACTATCCACGTAGACGGCAAAGAGCTCGAAGTCGATGGGGCAGACAACCTGTTACAGGCATGTCTGTCGCTAGGCCTCGATATCCCTTATTTCTGCTGGCACCCAGCCCTAGGCAGCGTTGGCGCTTGCCGCCAGTGCGCGGTCAAGCAGTACACCGACGAAAACGACAAGCGTGGTCGGATCGTCATGTCGTGCATGACGCCAGCTACCGACGGCAGCTGGATCTCCATCGACGACGAAGAAGCGAAAGTGTTTCGCGCCAGCGTCGTCGAATGGCTGATGACCAACCACCCTCACGACTGCCCGGTCTGTGAAGAAGGCGGTCACTGCCACCTGCAAGACATGACGGTGATGACCGGCCACAACGAGCGCCGTTATCGCTTCACCAAGCGGACCCACCAGAACCAGGATCTCGGCCCGTTCATCGGTCACGAAATGAACCGCTGCATCGCCTGCTACCGCTGCGTGCGCTTCTATAAGGACTACGCCGGCGGCACCGATCTCGGTGTGTTCGGCGCCCACGACAACGTGTACTTCGGTCGCGTTGAAGACGGCACCCTGGAAAGCGAGTTCTCCGGCAACCTCACCGAGGTTTGCCCGACCGGTGTGTTCACCGACAAGACTCACTCCGAGCGCTACAACCGCAAGTGGGACATGCAGTTCTCTCCGAGCATCTGCCATGGCTGCTCCAGCGGTTGCAACATCTCCCCGGGCGAGCGCTACGGTGAACTGCGTCGTATCGAAAACCGTTTCAACGGTTCGGTAAACCAGTACTTCCTGTGCGACCGTGGCCGTTTCGGCTATGGCTACGTCAACCGCGAAGACCGCCCGCGTCAGCCAAAGCTGGCCAACGGCGCCAAGCTGACCCTCGACGAAGCGCTGGATAAAGCGGCTGACCTGCTGCGCGGTCGCAACATCGTCGGTATCGGTTCGCCGCGTGCCAGCCTCGAAAGCAACTACGCGTTGCGCGAACTGGTCGGCGCCGAGCACTTCTACTCCGGGATCGAAGCCGCTGAGCTGGAACGCATTCGTCTGGTCATGCAGGTGCTCAAAGACAGCCCGCTGCCGATCCCGAACATGCGCGACATCGAAGACCACGATGCGATCTTCGTCCTCGGCGAAGACCTGACCCAGACCGCTGCCCGTATGGCGTTGTCCCTGCGTCAATCGGTCAAGGGCAAGGCCGAAGACATGGCCGATGCCATGCGCGTTCAGCCTTGGCTCGACGCTGCGGTGAAGAACATCGGTCAGCACGAAATGAACCCGCTGTTCATCGCCAGCCTGGCTGAAACCAAGCTCGATGACATCGCTGAAGAATGCGTACACGCCGCGCCAGACGACCTGGCCCGCATCGGTTTCGCCGTGGCTCACGCCCTCGACGCCAGCGCACCTGCCGTTGAAGGCCTGGACGCTGAAGCTCTTGAGCTGGCCAAGCGCATTGCCGACGCCCTGCTCGCCGCCAAGCGTCCACTGATCATTGCCGGCACCTCGCTGGGTTCCAAGGCGCTGATCGAAGCCGCGGCAAACATCGCCAAAGCCCTGAAGCTGCGCGAGAAGAACGGTTCCATCAGCCTGATCGTGCCAGAGGCCAACAGCCTCGGCCTGGCCATGCTCGGTGGCGACTCGGTCGATGCCGCGCTGCAAGCCGTGATCGATGGCAAGGCCGACGCCATCGTCGTGCTGGAAAACGATCTGTACACCCGCACCGACAAAGCCAAGGTCGATGCTGCCCTGAACGCCGCGAAAGTGGTGATCGTGGCGGACCATCAGAAAACCGCCACCAGCGATCGCGCGCACCTGGTTCTGCCAGCCGCCAGCTTCGCGGAAGGCGACGGTACGCTGGTCAGCCAGGAAGGTCGCGCCCAGCGCTTCTTCCAGGTCTTCGACCCGACTTACCTGGATGCGAGCATCATGGTTCACGAAGGCTGGCGCTGGCTGCATGCTCTGCGTTCGACCCTGCTGAACCAGCCAATCGACTGGACCCAACTGGACCACGTCACTGCTGCCTGTGCCGCAAGCACTCCGCAACTGGCCGGCATCGTCAGCGCTGCACCGTCCGCTGCGTTCCGTATCAAAGGCCTGAAACTGGCTCGCGAACCGCTGCGTTACTCCGGTCGTACCGCCATGCGCGCCGACATCAGCGTGCACGAACCGCGTACTTCCCAGGACAACGACACCGCGTTCTCGTTCTCCATGGAAGGTTACTCGGGCTCGGTCGAACCGCGTCAGCAAGTGCCATTCGCCTGGTCTCCGGGCTGGAACTCGCCGCAAGCCTGGAACAAGTTCCAGGACGAAGTCGGTGGACACATCCGCGCTGGCGACCCGGGCACCCGCCTGATCGAAAGCACCGGTGATTCGCTGAACTGGTTCGCTGCTGTTCCACGTGCGTTCAACCCGGCTCCGGGCACCTGGCAGGTTGTGCCGTTCTTCCACCTGTTCGGCAGCGAAGAGAACTCTTCCAAAGCCGCACCGGTTCAGGAGCGCATCCCGGCCGCTTACGTGTCGCTGGCCAAATCCGAAGCCGACCGTCTGGGGGTCAATGACGGTGCCCTGCTGAGCTTGAGCGTGGCCGGCCAGACCCTGCGTCTGCCGCTACGCATCAACGAAGAGCTGGGTGCCGGTCTGGTCGCATTGCCGGCCGGTATCGCCGGCATTCCGCCAGCGATCTTTGGCAAATCCGTTGACGGTCTGCAGGAGGCAGCTCAATGATCTGGTTCACGCCTGAAGTGATTGACGTGATCATCGCGGTCCTCAAGGCCATCGTGATTCTGCTCGCCGTTGTAGTGTGCGGCGCGCTGCTGAGCTGGGTCGAGCGTCGTCTGCTCGCCCTCTGGCAAGACCGTTACGGTCCGAACCGCGTCGGTCCGTTCGGCGCGTTCCAGATTGCGGCCGACATGATCAAGATGTTCTTCAAGGAAGACTGGACCCCGCCGTTCGCCGACAAGGTGATCTTCACCTTGGCACCGGTCGTGGCCATGAGCGCCTTGCTGATTGCCTTCGCGATCATCCCGATCACCCCGACCTGGGGTGTGGCGGACATCAACATCGGCATCCTGTTCTTCTTCGCCATGGCCGGTCTGTCGGTCTACGCGGTGCTGTTCGCCGGCTGGTCGAGTAACAACAAGTTCGCCCTGTTGGGCAGCTTGCGGGCCTCGGCACAAACCGTGTCGTACGAAGTGTTCATGGGCCTGTCGCTGATGGGCATCGTGATCCAGGTTGGCTCGTTCAACATGCGCGACATCGTTGAATACCAGGCGCAGAACCTGTGGTTCGTCATTCCGCAGATCTTCGGTTTCCTGACCTTCTTCATTGCCGGCGTCGCCGTGACTCACCGTCACCCGTTCGACCAGCCAGAAGCGGAGCAGGAACTGGCCGACGGTTACCACATTGAATACGCCGGCATGAAATGGGGCATGTTCTTCGTCGGTGAGTACATCGGCATCGTATTGATTTCGGCGCTGCTGGTGACCCTGTTCTTCGGTGGCTGGCACGGTCCGTTCGGCATTCTGCCGCAGATCCCGTTCATCTGGTTCGCACTGAAAACCGCGTTCTTCATCATGTTCTTCATCCTGCTGCGCGCCTCGATTCCGCGCCCACGGTATGACCAAGTGATGGATTTCAGCTGGAAGTTCTGCCTGCCGCTGACCCTCGTCAACATGCTGGTGACCGCTGCGATCGTGTTGCTCAACACGCCCGCCGTCGCGGCTCAGTGAGGATAGAGAATCATGAAGTACATATTTGACATCGTGCATGGCTTCTTCACCCAGCTTCGCAGCCTGGTGATGATCTTCGGCCACGCCTTCCGCAAGCGCGACACGTTGCAGTACCCGGAAGAAGCCGTGTACCTGCCGCCGCGCTTCCGTGGCCGTATCGTGCTGACCCGCGACCCCGACGGCGAAGAGCGTTGTGTAGCCTGCAACCTGTGCGCCGTGGCATGCCCGGTCGGTTGCATCTCGCTGCAGAAAGCTGAAACCGATGACGGTCGCTGGTACCCGGAGTTTTTCCGTATCAACTTCTCGCGCTGCATTTTCTGCGGCCTCTGCGAGGAAGCCTGCCCGACCACCGCGATCCAGCTGACACCGGATTTCGAGATGGCCGAGTTCAAACGTCAGGACCTGGTGTACGAGAAAGAAGATCTGCTGATCTCCGGCCCCGGCAAAAACCCTGATTACAACTTCTATCGTGTTGCAGGTATGGCGATTGCCGGTAAGCCGAAAGGCGCCGCGCAGAATGAAGCCGAACCGATCAACGTGAAGAGCTTGCTGCCTTAAGGAAGAAAGATGGAATTCGCTTTCTATTTCGCATCGGGTATCGCTGTTGTGTCCACGCTTCGCGTGATCACCAACACCAACCCTGTGCACGCCCTGCTCTACCTGATCATTTCGCTGCTTGCCGTGGCGATGACCTTTTTCACCCTCGGCGCACCGTTTGCCGGTGTGCTGGAAGTGATCGCCTACGCTGGCGCCATCATGGTGCTGTTCGTGTTCGTGGTGATGATGCTGAACCTGGGGCCCGCCTCGGTTCAGCAAGAGCGCGTCTGGCTCAAACCCGGCATCTGGCTCGGCCCGGTCGCGCTCGGCACCCTGCTGCTGGTTGAACTGCTGTACGTACTGTTCAGCCATGACAGCGGTCAGGCCATCGGCCACACCACCGTAGACGCCAAGGCCGTGGGCATCAGCCTGTTCGGTCCTTACCTGCTGGTGGTCGAACTCGCCTCGATGTTGCTGCTCGCCGCAGCTGTCACGGCGTTCCACTTGGGCCGCAACGAAGCCAAGGAGCAATGACGATGCCTGCTATCCCTATGGAGCATGGTCTGGCGGTCGCCGGCATCCTGTTCTGCCTCGGTCTGGTCGGCCTGATGGTCCGCCGCAACATTCTCTTCGTGCTGATGAGCCTGGAGGTCATGATGAATGCCTCCGCACTGGCCTTCATCGTTGCCGGTAGCCGCTGGGCGCAGCCGGATGGACAGATCATGTTCATCCTGGTGATCAGCCTGGCAGCCGCCGAGGCCAGTATTGGCCTGGCGATTCTGTTGCAGTTGTATCGCCGCTTCCACACTCTCGATATCGACGCTGCCAGCGAGATGCGCGGATGAATCTTCTCTATCTGACTTTCGTATTCCCTCTCATAGGTTTCCTGCTGCTGGCGTTCTCACGCGGCCGTTTTTCGGAAAACCTGTCGGCGCTGATCGGCGTCGGTTCCATTGGCCTGTCGGCCATCGTGTCGGCTTATGTGATCTGGCAGTTCAACGTTGCGCCGCCTGAAGGCGGTCACTACACGCAAGTGTTGTGGCAGTGGATGGCGGTGGAAGGCTTTACGCCTAACTTCGCGCTGTACCTGGATGGTCTGTCCCTGACCATGCTCGGTGTGGTGGTCGGCGTCGGCTTCCTGATCCACCTGTTCGCGTCCTGGTACATGCGCGGTGAAGCCGGTTACTCGCGCTTCTTCGCCTACACCAACCTGTTTATTGCCAGCATGTTGTTCCTGGTGCTGGGCGATAACCTGTTGTTCCTGTACTTCGGTTGGGAAGGTGTGGGCCTGTGCTCGTACCTGTTGATCGGTTTCTACTACAGCAACCGCAACAACGGTAACGCGGCACTCAAAGCCTTCATCGTCACCCGGATCGGCGACGTGTTCATGGCGATCGGCCTGTTCATCCTGTTCGCGCAACTGGGCACGCTGAACATCCAGGAACTGCTGGTGCTGGCGCCACAGAAATTCCAGGCCGGCGACTTCTGGATGGTCATGGCGACCCTGATGCTGCTGGGCGGCGCTGTCGGTAAATCTGCGCAACTGCCGCTGCAAACCTGGCTGGCGGACGCGATGGCCGGTCCTACTCCGGTTTCGGCACTGATCCACGCCGCAACCATGGTGACCGCCGGTGTCTACCTGATCGCCCGTACTCACGGTCTGTTCAGCCTGGCGCCGGATATCCTGCACCTGGTCGGCGTTGTCGGCGGTGTGACCCTGGTGCTGGCAGGTTTTGCCGCACTGGTTCAGACCGACATCAAACGTATCCTCGCCTACTCGACCATGAGCCAGATCGGCTACATGTTCCTGGCCCTGGGCGTTGGTGCCTGGGATGGTGCGATCTTCCACCTGATGACCCACGCCTTCTTCAAGGCGCTGCTGTTCCTTGCGTCCGGTGCGGTGATCGTTGCCTGCCACCACGAGCAGAACATCTTCAAGATGGGCGGCCTGTGGAAGAAACTGCCACTGGCCTACGCCAGCTTCATCGTCGGCGGCGCAGCGCTGTCTGCCCTGCCGCTGGTCACCGCAGGCTTCTACTCCAAGGACGAAATCCTCTGGGAAGCGTTCGCCAGCGGCAATCACGGTCTGCTTTACGCAGGTCTGGTCGGTGCGTTCATGACGTCGCTGTACACCTTCCGCCTGATCTTCATCACGTTCCACGGTGAAGCGAAGACCGAAGCGCACGCCGGTCACGGCATCGCTCACTGGCTGCCACTGTCGGTGCTGATCGTATTGTCTACCGCCATTGGCGCGATGATCGTTCCGCCACTGCACGGCGTGCTGCCGGAAAGCGTCGGCCATGCTGGCGGCGAAGCCAAGCACAGTCTGGAAATCGCCTCGGGTGCCATCGCCCTGGCCGGTATCCTGCTGGCCGCGCTGCTGTTCCTCGGCAAGCGTCGTTTCGTCACTGCAATCGCCAACAGCGGCATTGGCCGCTTCCTTTCGGCCTGGTGGTTCGCTGCCTGGGGCTTCGACTGGATCTACGACAAACTGTTCGTCAAGCCATACCTTGCGATCAGCCACGCACTGCGCAGAGACCCGCTCGACCAGACCATCGGTCTGATCCCGCGTATGGCCAAAGGCGGTCACACCGCCCTGAGCCGTACCGAAACCGGTCAACTGCGTTGGTACGCGGCATCGATGGCAGCCGGCTCCGTGCTGGTCATCGGCGCCATCGTGCTGGTAGCGGTCTGATATGAACCTTGCGAACTTGCGAAAGGAATTGAGCCCGTCATGATTCTGCCTTGGCTAATCCTGATCCCCTTCATCGGCGGCCTGCTGTGCTGGATGGGTGAGCGCTTCGGCGCTACCCTCCCCCGCTGGATTGCGCTGTTGACCATGACCCTGGAACTCGCGCTCGGCCTCTGGCTGTGGGCCCACGGTAATTATTCATTTGCCCCGGCACCTGGCGCCGATCCGACCTGGGTGCTTGAGTTCAAGCACATCTGGATCGAGCGCTTTGGCATCAGCGTGCACCTGGCCCTCGACGGCCTGTCGCTGTTGATGATCCTGTTGACCGGTCTGCTGGGTATCCTCTCAGTACTCTGCTCGTGGAAAGAGATCCAGCGTCACGTTGGCTTCTTCCACCTGAACCTGATGTGGATCCTGGGCGGTGTCGTCGGCGTGTTCCTCGCCCTCGACCTGTTCATGTTCTTCTTCTTCTGGGAAATGATGCTGGTGCCGATGTACTTCCTCATCGCGCTCTGGGGTCACAGTTCTTCGGACGGCAAGAAAACCCGGATCTACGCGGCGACCAAGTTCTTCATCTTCACTCAGGCTTCCGGCCTGATCATGTTGGTGGCGATCCTGGGTCTGGTACTGGTCAACTTCAACGACACTGGCGTGATTACCTTCAACTACGCCGATCTGTTGAAAACCAAGATGTCGCTGACCACCGAGTACATTTTGATGCTCGGTTTCTTCATCGCCTTCGCGGTGAAGCTGCCAGTGGTGCCGTTCCACTCCTGGCTGCCTGATGCTCACGCCCAGGCGCCGACAGCGGGCTCGGTCGACCTGGCCGGTATCTTGTTGAAGACGGCGGCTTACGGTCTGCTGCGTTTCGCCCTGCCGCTGTTCCCGAATGCCTCGGCCGAGTTCGCGCCGATCGCCATGACCCTGGGTCTGATCGGGATCTTCTACGGTGCGTTCCTGGCCTTCGCCCAGACCGACATCAAGCGTCTGATCGCCTACTCCTCCGTTTCCCACATGGGCTTCGTGTTGATCGGCATCTACTCCGGCAGCCAACTGGCGCTGCAGGGCGCGGTCATGCAGATGCTGGCGCACGGTCTGTCGGCGGCGGCACTCTTTATCCTCAGTGGTCAGCTGTACGAGCGCACTCACACCCGTGACATGCGTGAGATGGGCGGCCTGTGGTCGAAAATCGCTTACCTGCCGGCCGTCAGCCTGTTCTTCGCCGCCGCGTCCCTGGGTTTGCCGGCTACCGGTAACTTTGTGGGTGAGTTCCTGATCCTGATCGGCACGTTCCCGAGCGCTCCATTGATCACTATCCTCGCGACGTCCGGTCTGGTGTTCGGTTCGGTCTACTCGCTGATCATGATCCACCGTGCCTACTTCGGCCCGTCCAAATCGGATGCGGTGCTGCATGGCATGGATGGTCGCGAACTGATCATGGTGGTCGGTCTGGCTGCGTTGCTGATTTTCATCGGCGTGTACCCGCAACCGTTCCTCGATACCTCTGCTGCGACGATGCATGGCGTGCAGCAATGGCTCGGCACCGCCTTCACTCAACTCGCTTCGGCCCGGTAAGAGCGCTATGGAATTCACGACTCAACACTTTATTGCGCTTGCGCCGTTGTTGATCACCAGCGCCACGATCATCGTGGTGATGCTGGCGATCGCCTGGCGCCGCAACCACTCGCAGACCTTCCTGATTTCCGTGGCGGGTCTGAACCTGGCGTTGCTGTCGATCCTGCCAGCCCTGAAAGTCGCGCCTCTGGCCGTGACTCCACTGCTGCAAATCGACACCTTCGCTTGCTTGTACATGGCGCTGATCCTGGTCGCCACCCTCGCTTGTGTCACCCTCGCCCACGCCTACCTCGGCGATGGCGGTTCGGGTTACCCGGGCAACCGTGAAGAACTTTACCTGCTGATCCTGATGGCCGCCGCTGGTGGCCTGGTACTGGTCAGCGCGCAGCACCTGGCCGGGTTGTTCATCGGTCTGGAACTGCTCTCGGTACCGGTCTACGGTCTGGTGGCGTATGCCTTCTTCAACAAGCGTTCGCTGGAAGCCGGTATCAAGTACATGGTGCTGTCGGCCGCCGGTTCCGCGTTCCTGTTGTTCGGCATGGCCCTGCTCTACGCCGACTCCGGCAGCCTGAGCTTCGTCGGTATCGGCCAGGCCCTGGCGGCCACTGGCCTGCCAAGTTCGCTGGCGCAACTGGGCCTGGGCATGATGCTGATCGGTCTGGCGTTCAAGCTGTCGCTGGTACCGTTCCACCTCTGGACTCCGGACGTTTACGAAGGTGCTCCGGCACCGGTGGCGGCGTTCCTGGCCACCGCTTCGAAAGTCGCTGTGTTCGCAGTGATGGTGCGTCTGTTCCAGATCTCGCCAGCGGCGAGCAGCGGTGTACTGAGCGACGTGCTGACCATCATCGCCATCGCGTCGATCCTGTTCGGTAACCTGCTGGCACTGACCCAAAGCAACCTCAAGCGTCTGCTGGGTTACTCGTCCATCGCTCACTTCGGTTACCTGCTGATCGCCCTGGTGGCGAGCAAGGGTCTGGCCGTGGAAGCCATCGGCGTGTACCTGGTCACCTACGTGATCACCAGCCTCGGCGCGTTCGGCGTGATCACGCTGATGTCCTCGCCGTACAACGGCCGTGACGCGGATGCCCTGTACGAATACCGCGGCCTGTTCTGGCGCCGTCCGTACCTGACCGCCGTACTGACCGTGATGATGCTGTCCCTCGCCGGCATCCCGCTGACCGCGGGCTTCATCGGCAAGTTCTACATCATCGCTACCGGTGTCGAGTCGCACCAATGGTGGCTGGTCGGTTCCCTGGTACTGGGCAGCGCCATCGGCGTCTTCTACTACCTGCGCGTCATGGTCACCCTGTACCTGATCGAACCGAACCTGCGTCGTCACGATGCGCAACTGCACTGGGAACAACGTGCAGGCGGCGTGATGCTGCTGGCGATCGCTGCACTGGCGTTCTTCCTCGGGCTGTATCCGCAGCCGTTGCTGGTGCTGGTTCAGCAAGCGGGGTTGGCGGGTTGATCGCTTAAGCGACACTCGGTAGAAAACAGAAACGGCGCCTTCGGGTGCCGTTTTTTGTTTTGGGGGATTCAAGATCAAAAGATCGCAGCCTGCGGCAGCTCCTACATTGGGAGGGCGTACACCCTGTAGGAGCTGCCGCAGGCTGCGATCTTTTGATCTTCAATGCCCTCTCCTTTCTAGGAATTTGCCTGCAAAGCGGTGAGCAATGGCTGACATTTCGCAGAAGGCATTTGCCGCTAAATTTGAAGATCACCTATCGAGTGGAGATCCAAGAACCATGAAGCGGACTATTTTTTCAGAGTTGATGGATGGCCTCGATGCGTTAGCCAAAGAACGCCAAGGCAAAATCAACTTGAAAAAAACGCGTGTTAAACGGATCGGCGCCATGAAGGGCAAACTCGTATTTCCAAATGACATCGATACCTCTCTGTCAGACAGCCAGCTAGATACCTACGAAAGGTAGAAGCCACATCTGCGCACATGGATCTATCAGACCCACCCTGACCAATGTGGGAGCGAGCCTGCTCGCGATGGCGTCGGCATGTTCAACATCGTCATTGCCTGACATTCCGCTATCGCGAGCAGGCTCACTCCTACAGGTTGTGTGCCGTTCGCTAATTCTGTGGCCACCCCGGATCACTGTGGGAGCGTGGCTTGCCCGCGAAGGCGTCAGGTCAGTCGATACCTTGTTGACTGACACACTGCCATCGCGAGCAGGCTCACTCCCACAGGCGTTGTGCCAGTCACCCATGCGGTGAACCCCGCCGATCATTGTGGGAGTGAGCCTGCTCGCGATGGCCATGGATCAGGCGCCAAAGAAAACGGCACCTCTCGGTGCCGTTCGCCTTCCGCGGTTCAGCCTTTACTTACGCGCATCCGCCCAGGACTTCAGCAGTTCGTTGTAGCTCACGGTCTCGCCCTTCGGCTTCTCGTTGGCCAGTTTCGGTTTCGGCGCGCCAGGTTGGTCGAACCAGTATTGCGCGTCGCGTTCCGGGTTCATTTTCGGCGCACAGGTGGCCTGAGCCTTGGAGCGTTCCAGGCGGCTCATGATTGCGTCCTGATCCTTGGCCAGGCCATCAAGCGCCTGTTGCGGGGTTTTATCGCCACTGGCGGCTTCGGCGATGTGGCTCCACCACAGTTGTGCCAGACGCGGATAGTCCGGCACGTTGGTCCCGGTCGGGGTCCATTGCACGCGGGCAGGGCTGCGGTAGAACTCCACCAGACCACCGAGTTTCGGTGCCAGGTCGGTCATGGCTTGCGAGTTGATGTCCGACTCGCGGATCGGTGTCAGACCGACGATGGTTTTCTTCAGCGATACCGTTTTCGAAGTCACGAACTGCGCGTAGAGCCAGGCCGCCAGTTTTTGTTTCTCAGGCGTGGACTTCATGAACGTCCAGGAACCCACGTCCTGATACCCAAGCTTCATGCCCTCTTCCCAATATGGCCCGCGCGGCGATGGAGCCATGCGCCATTTCGGCGTGCCATCGGCATTCACCACTGGCAGACCCGGCTTGGTCATGTCGGCGGTGAACGCGGTGTACCAGAAGATCTGCTGGGCGATGTTGCCCTGCGACGGTACCGGACCGGATTCGGAGAAGGTCATGCCTGCCGCTTCCGGTGGCGCGTACTTCTTCAGCCAGTCGACGTATTTGGTGGTGGCAAACACCGCTGCCGGGCCGTTGGTATCGCCGCCGCGAGTCACGCTGGAACCGACCGGGTGGCAGTCTTCGACACGAATGCCCCACTCGTCCACCGGCAAACCGTTGGGCAAGCCCTTGTCGCCGCCACCGGCCATTGAGAACCAGGCATCGGTGAAGCGCCAGCCCAGGGACGGATCTTTCTTGCCATAGTCCATGTGCCCGAAGACCCGCTTGCCGTCGATTTCCTTGACGTCTTCGCTGAAGAATTTGGCGATGTCTTCATAGGCCGACCAGTTCACTGGCACGCCCAATTCGTAGCCATATTTTTCCTTGAACTTGGCTTTCAGGTCCGCGCGTTCGAACCAGTCGGCGCGGAACCAGTACAGGTTGGCGAACTGCTGGTCAGGCAGCTGATAGATCTTGCCGTCCGGAGCCGTGGTGAAGGAAATGCCGATGAAGTCCTTGATGTCCAGCGTTGGCGAGGTATACGCCTTGCCTTCGTTGGCCATCAGGTCGGTGATCGATTCGGTCTTGCCGTAGCGAAAGTGCGTACCGATCAGGTCCGAGTCGTTGACCCAGCCGTCATAGATGCTCTTGTCCGACTGCATCACGGTCTGCAGCTTTTCCACCACGTCGCCTTCTTGCAGCAGGTCGTGGGTCACCTTGATCCCGGTGATCTCGGTAAAGGCCTTGGCCAGCACCTTGGACTCGTATTCGTGAGTGGTCAGGGTTTCGGAGACGACTTTGATGTCCATCCCGCGAAACGGCTCGGCCGCCTTGATGAACCACTTCAATTCCGCGAGCTGCTGGTCGGCCGTCAGGGTGGACGGTTTGAACTCGGCGCCAATCCATTTCTTCGCAGCGTCTTCATAGGCATCGGCCCAGGCTGCAGCGCTCAGCCCGCTGAGTGCCAGCATGGCTGCCAATGAAACGCTATGTCGCAGCTTATTGTTTTTGTCGAACATAGAGACCTCCTTTTAGGGTTTCGGAGCAACTTTGCCGAGCGATTCGACTAGCCCCAACGCATCACAGCCAACAGCCACACCAGGGACAACGCGAACGCCACCCAGATGCTCCAGTCGGTGACGCCGATTACCAGCAAATGCAGGTAGGCGCTGCCGAGAAGACCGATAAACAACCGATCGCCACGGGTGGTGGCAATCGGCAACAAACCACGCCGAAGAATGCTCGGCGAACGCAGTTCCCAGGTCGTCATGCCCACCAGGATCAAGGCAATGACGCTGAAGAATGCCGCCGTAGGGCCGGTCCAACTCATCCATTCCATCATCAGCTCCTCAGACCCGGCCCAGGGCAAAGCCCTTGGCCACGTGATTGCGAACAAACCAGATCACCAGCATGCCTGGCAGGATAGTCAACACCCCCGCCGCCGCCAGCACGCCCCAGTCGATACCGGACGCGGAGACCGTGCGCGTCATCACCGCCGCAATCGGTTTGGCGTTGACCGACGTCAGCGTTCGCGCCAGTAGCAGCTCGACCCAGGAAAACATGAAGCAGAAAAATGCCGTCACACCGATCCCGGAGCCAATCAGCGGAACGAAAATCTTCACGAAGAACTTGGGAAAACTGTAGCCGTCGATGTAGGCGGTTTCGTCGATTTCCTTCGGCACGCCGGACATAAAGCCCTCAAGAATCCACACCGCCAGCGGCACGTTAAACAGACAGTGGGCCAGGGCCACCGCGATGTGGGTGTCGAACAAACCGATCGAGGAATACAACTGGAAGAACGGCAGCAAAAACACCGCTGGCGGCGCCATGCGATTGGTCAGGAGCCAGAAGAACAGGTGCTTGTCACCAAGGAACCGATAGCGCGAGAACGCATACGCGGCCGGCAATGCCACGCTCAGCGAAATCACCGTGTTCAGGCTCACGTAGTACAGCGAGTTCAGATAACCGGTGTACCAACTCGGGTCGGTGAAGATCACCTTGTAGTTGGCGAAAGTGAAATCCTGCGGAAACAGCGTCAGGCCGCTGAGGATTTCGGTGTTGCTCTTGAAGGACATGTTCAGCAGCCAGTAGATCGGCACCAGCAGGAACAGGATGTAGATCAGCAGTGGAATCAGCTTTCTCTTGCTCATGGCGGGCCTCAGCGGTTGGCGTCAGAGTGAGTCATGGCGGTGTAGAACAACCAGGACACCAACAGAATGATCAGGAAGTACACCAGCGAGAAAGCCGCCGCCGGGCCGAGGTCGAATTGCCCTACGGCCATCTGGGTCAGGGTCTGACTCAAGAAAGTCGTGGCATTCCCCGGACCGCCACCGGTCAGCACAAACGGCTCGGTGTAGATCATGAAACTGTCCATGAACCGCAGCATCACCGCGATCAGCAATACGCTCTTGAGCTTGGGCAGCTGGATGTGTCGGAAAACCGCCCAGGCCGATGCCCGATCAATCCGCGCCGCCTGGTAATACACGTCCGGAATCGCCCGCAGCCCCGAGAAACACAACAGCGCCACCAACGACGTCCAGTGCCAGACGTCCATCACCAGCACCGTGACCCAGGCGTCCATGGTGTTGGCCGCATAGTTGTAGTTCAGACCCATGGCCTTGAGGCTGGCGCCGAGCAGACCAATGTCCGCCCGACCGAAGATCTGCCAGATCGTCCCCACCACGTTCCACGGAATCAGCAACGGAATCGCCAGGATGATCAGCACCAGCGACGACCAGCGACCCTTGGTCGGCATGGTCAGGGCGATGGCGATGCCCAGCGGGATTTCGATCAGCAGCACACAGCCGGAGTAAATGAACTGGCGCAGCAACGAGTCATGCAGGCGCGGATCGAGCAGCACTTGCCTGTACCAGTCGGCGCCGACAAAGTAGCGGCTGGACTGGTCGAAAATGTCCTGCACCGAGTAGTTGACCACGGTCATCATCGGGACCACCGCACTGAACGCCACCAGCAAAAACACCGGCAACACCAGCCACCAGGCCTTGTTGTTCTGCACCTTGTTCATGGCTACGTCTCCAAGAGATATTCGTCGGCATACACCATCAACCATTGAGCCGGGAAGCTGATGTAGGCGGTTCCCTCAGGCACTGGCTTGTCTTCGGCCAGGCGCACTTTCAAAGGGGTGCCGTCGAGGTTCAGGGTCATGATCTTGTAGGTGCCGAGGTCTTCGACGTGTACGACCTGTGCCTGCATCGCCTCATCAAACGGCTCGTCCCACACATGCACGAACTCCGGACGGATGCCGACCTTCAAGGTTTTCCACTCGGACTCGGCGATGCGTTTCTGCTGAGCATCGGAAAGCGGCAAATGAGTCGAGGCGAAACCGACACCGCCGGGCTGCGGCTGTACCTCGATCAGATTCATCCCCGGACTGCCGATGAAATAGCCGACAAAGGTGTGGCTCGGTCGCTCGAACAGTTCTCGCGGCGTGCCGAATTGCACAATCTGTCCGCCATACATCACGGCGATCTTGTCGGCGAAGGTCGAGGCTTCGAGCTGATCGTGGGTGACGTAGACCATGGTGATGTTGAACTGCTCGTGGATCTGCTTGAGCTTGCGCCGCAGCTTCCACTTCAGGTGCGGGTCGATCACGGTCAGCGGCTCATCGAACAGGATCGCCGACACGTCATCGCGCACCAGCCCACGGCCCATGGAAACTTTCTGCTTTTCATCGGCGGTGAGGTTGCGCGCCTTCTTGCTCAGCAGCGCCTGGAGGTCGAGGACTTCGGCGATTTCCTGCACCTTGCTGTGAATTTTCGCCTCGGCCATGCCCTGATTACGCAGCGGGAAGGCCAGGTTGTCGAACACCGTCATGGTGTCGTAGACCACCGGAAACTGGAAAACCTGGGCGATATTGCGCTTCTCGGGGGTCAGGTCGTTGACCACTTTGCTGTCGAACAGTACCTGACCCTGAGACGGACTGAGCAATCCGGAAATGATGTTGAGCAAGGTCGACTTGCCGCAGCCCGAAGGCCCGAGCAGCGCGTAAGCACCGCCCTGCTCCCAGACGTGGTCCATCTCGCGAATCGCATAATCCTCGGGGCCGGTCGGCGTGCGGGTGTAACTGTGGGCAAGGTGCTGCAAACGGATTTCGGCCATCAGGCAACCCTCGCGATACGGCGACCGGGCGCCTGGACCAACCGCCCCTGCGTATCGAAGACAAACAGTTTATGGGTCGGGATATAGATGCGAATCGGCGCATCGACGTCGTATTCGTGAACGCCGGGCAAGTGCAGCACCAACAGGAAATGTTCGTTGCGCACGTGCAGGAAGGTTTCCGACCCGCTGATCTCGGCCACCTCGACGGTGACTGCCAGTTCCAGGTCATCATCGTTGCTCGGCACCAGCGAAATATGGCTGGGCCGTACGCCAAAGCGGAATTCGCCCTCGCCCACCGGCCGCAGATCGACGTTGAGCGGGAAGTGCACGAAATTGGCGAAGCTGACTTCGTTGCCGGCGATACGCCCCGGCATCAGGTTGATCGGCGGCTCGGAGAACAGCTCCGCCGCCAGCACGGATTGCGGCTGGTGATACACCTCGGAAGACTTGCCGCTCTGAATCACCCGGCCTTCATGAAGAATGGTGGTGGTGCCGCCCAGCGCCAGGGCTTCGTTGGGTTCGGTGGTGGCGTAGATGGCGATGGTGTGGCGAGCCTTGAACAGTTCGCGCATTTCCTGACGCAGTTCTTCGCGCAGTTTGTAGTCGAGGTTCACCAGCGGCTCGTCGAACAGAATCAGCTCGGCATCCTTGACCAGCGCCCGGGCCATCGCCGTGCGCTGTTGCTGACCGCCGGAGAGTTCGAGGGGGTGGCGCTGGAGGAATTTCTCGATGCGCAACATCTTCGCGGTTTCCAGCACCTTGCTCTGGATCAGCTCATTGGACACGCCGCCCTGGCGCAATGGCGAGGCGATGTTCTCGAACACCGTCATGGTCGGGTAGTTGATGAACTGCTGATAGACCATCGACACATTGCGCAAACGCACCGGGCGCTGGGTGACGTCGACGCCGTTCATCAGGATCCGACCGCTGTCGGGCTTGTCCAGACCGGCCATCAGGCGCATGAGACTGGTTTTGCCGGACAGCGTGCGCCCGAGCAAAACGTTGAAAGATCCGGCTTCGAAATTAAGGCACGCATCGTCGATCCAGGTCTGGCCCTCGACGGTACGGCTGACGTGCTCCAGGGTTAATGACATGGCTCGGCCTTTTTATTATTGGAGTCAAGCGACCGGAGCTACAGAGCGACATTCGTGCCAGAAACTGCAAACCGTTGATCCGGCTTGAGAATCCTGCAAATGGAAGAAAAACCGCGTTCGTTGCTGAACAGAAATGAACAACCGTGGCTGAACAATTGAACAATTCGGCGGTTGACAATGAACAATAGTGAACAACACTCTACGGATGCTTTTGCTGCGGAAAATTCTGAATTGCGCACGCCCTTGTAGCAGCTGCCGAAGGCTGCGTTCGGCGACGCAGTCGTCGTGAAATCAGGCGTCGCGGTGTATCAGGATTACCGCGTCTACAGGTTTTACGACGACTGCGTCGCCGAACGCAGGCTTCGCCAGCTGCTACAGGTTCGCGTTACTCATAACAAAAATAATAATGCTCAGAGATCGACTGCCATGGCCGCACCCGCCTTGCCGCTCTCCCACGACGCCATCATCCAGGACTCCTGGTCCCGTTGCCGCGCGTTCGGCCTCAATCATCAGAGCGCACCGGCGTTCGATCAGTTGCCGGCCGAGGGCATTGCGCAATTGCTGGAGAGCCAGCACTCACTGGTGCAAACCACTCACCAGGAAGTCTTGCCGTATTACGAGAACATCCTCAGCAACTCCAACTGCCTGATCATGCTCGCCGACAATCAGGGCCAGGTGCTGACGTCCTGGGGCACCCAGCGTTTTATCGAGCCGAACCTGACCCGCGGTTTCAACGCCGGTGCCAGCTGGATGGAACGCTGCAGCGGCACCAATGCGATCGGCACCGCCCTGGCCTGCGAACAGGCGGTGCACATCGAGCACGATGAACATTTCCTCAAGGCCAACCGCTTCATGACCGGTTCCGCCGCACCGATTTTCGATGCCGAACGCAAGGTCATCGCGGTGCTGGATGTGTCCAGCGACAGCTACCTGCCGCCGTCCCACACCCTCGGCATGGTCAAGATGATGAGTCAGACCGTGGAAAACCGGCTGATCCTCAACCTGTTCCATGGACAGCATTTCCAGCTGACCTTCAATACCGGGCTGAACAACCTCGACAGTCAATGGGCCGGGTTGCTGATCTTTGACGAGACCGGGCAGGTGCTGTCCGCCAATCGCCGGGCCGACAACCTGCTGGGCATCAGCCTGTCGCGGGTCAGCGTGGAAAGTTTGTTCAAGGTTTCATTGCTGGAGCTGCTGAATCAACCCGATGGTTTGCCGTTTGCCCTGCAAGCCTCCGGGCGCAACCGCTTCCAGTGCCTGTTGAAGCGGCCGAAACAGGCGCCGATTCGGGCGCGACTGTTTTCTGAAACCAAGGGTGCTGAGCCGAGTGCTGCGACAACGCCAGCCGCAATCAGCCTGAACACCCTGCACTTCGGCGACAGCCGCGTGGAAAAAGCCGTGCGTCAGGCCGAGCGGTTGCTGGAAAAAGACATTCCGTTGTTGATCCACGGCGAAACCGGGGTCGGCAAGGAAGTCTTCGTCAAAGCCCTGCACCAGGCCAGCTCCCGGAGCAAACAACCGTTCATCGCCGTCAACTGCGCGGCGATCCCCGCCGAACTGGTGGAATCCGAGCTGTTTGGCTACGAGAAAGGCGCGTTTACCGGCGCCAACCAGAAAGGCAGCATCGGGCTGATCCGCAAGGCCGATAAAGGCACCCTCTTTCTCGATGAAATCGGCGACATGCCGCTGCCAACCCAGGCCCGTTTGTTGCGGGTGTTGCAGGAACGCTGCGTGCAACCGGTGGGCAGCAGCGAGTTGTTCCCGGTGGACATCCGCATTATTTCGGCGACCAACCGCTCGTTGCGCGAACAGGTTCAGTTGGGGCGGTTTCGTGAGGATTTGTATTACCGGATTGGTGGTTTGACCCTGGAACTGCCGCCGTTAAGAGAACGCAGTGATAAAGAGGCCTTGTTCAAACGTCTGTGGGAACAGCACCGGGAGCCCTCGCAATGGGCCGGGCTGAGCCGTGAGGTGATGGAGTTGTTCAGCCGTCATCCGTGGCCGGGGAATTTGCGTCAGGTCAGCAGCGTGATGCAGGTCGCGCTGGCCATGGCCGAGGAACAACCGGTGCGGCCGGAGCATTTGCCCGATGACTTTTTTGTTGATTTGGAGATGGAGCCGGTGGATTTACCGGAGCCGTTGGCGGTGGATTTGAATGATGCCGAGGATTTGAATCGGCAGTTGCAGGCGGCTGGGGGGAATATTTCGCATCTCGCCCGCAGGCTCGGGGTGAGCCGCAATACCCTATATAAGCGATTGCGCCAGTTGGAAGGTTAAAAGCGAAGATCAAAAGATCGCAGCCTTCGGCAGCTCCTACACAGGTCCGCGTCCAACCGCATCATTGTGGGCAAACGAAATCCTGTAGGAGCTGCCGAAGGCTGCGATCTTTTGATCTTCAACCAAACAAACAAAAACCCGCACAAGGCGGGTTTTGTTTGTAGCGAACGCAGCAATCAGTCAGCCAAACGCCAGGTCGTTCCACCCTTCCCGTCTTCCAGCACCACGCCCATGGCGGTGAGCTGGTCGCGGATGCGGTCGGATTCGGCCCAGTCTTTATTAGCACGAGCCGTCAAACGAGCCTGGATCAGTGCATCGACTTCAGCCGCATCGACCCGCCCTTCGGCACCGGCCTGCAGGAAGTCATCCGCCTCAAGCTGCAACACACCGAGCACGCTGGCCAATTCTTTCAAACGAGCCGCCAGGCCCGCCGCCGCATCAAGATCGCTCTCACGCAGACGGTTGATCTCGCGAACCATCTCGAACAGCACCGCGCAGGCTTCCGGCGTGCCGAAGTCGTCGTTCATCACCTGGGTGAAACGCTCGACGAAGGCTTCGCCGCCAGCAGGCGCAACGTTCGGCAGGCCTTTCAACGCATGGTAGAAACGCTCGAGTGCGCCCTTGGCGTCCTTGAGGTTGTCTTCCGAGTAGTTGATCGCGCTGCGGTAGTGGCTCGACACCAGCAGGTAACGCACGACTTCCGGGTGGTACTTTTCCAGCACGTCGCGAATGGTGAAGAAGTTGTTCAAGGACTTGGACATCTTCTCGCCATTGATGCGAATCATGCCGCAATGCATCCACGCGTTGGCGTAGGTCTTGCCGGTGGCCGCTTCACTCTGGGCGATTTCGTTTTCGTGGTGCGGGAACTCGAGGTCGCTGCCGCCGCCATGAATGTCGAAGGTCTCGCCCAGGCAGCAGGTCGACATCACCGAGCACTCGATGTGCCAGCCCGGACGACCGTCGCCCCAAGGCGATGGCCAGCTCGGCTCGCCCGGTTTGGCGCCCTTCCACAACACGAAGTCCAACGGGTCTTGCTTGGACTCGTCGACTTCGATCCGCGCACCGATGCGCAGGTCTTCGATTTTCTTGCGCGACAGCTTGCCGTAGCCCATGAACTTGGCGACGCGGTAATAAACGTCGCCATTGCCCGGGGCGTAGGCGTAACCCTTGTCGATCAGGGTCTGGATCATGGTCTGCATGCCAGCGATATGATCGGTGGCCCGTGGTTCCATGTCCGGCTTGAGGATATTGAGGCGCGCCTCATCCTCATGCATCGCGGTGATCATGCGCTCGGTCAGCACGTCGAACGGCTCGCCGTTCTCCTTGGCCCGATTGATGATCTTGTCTTCAATGTCGGTGATGTTGCGCACATACGTCAGGTTATAACCGCTAAACCGCAACCAGCGGGTCACCAGGTCGAACGCGACCATGCTGCGGCCGTGGCCAATGTGGCAGTAGTCGTACACGGTCATCCCGCAGACGTACATGCGCACATTGTTGCCATCCAGCGGCTTGAAGACTTCTTTGCTCTTGGTGAGCGTGTTGTAGATCGTAAGCACTTTAGGTTCCTTGAATCACTGGCCCCACGAATCACGCAAGGTCACGGTACGGTTGAATACCGGAGCACCTGGTTTCGAGTCCTTGATATCCGCGACGAAGTAACCTTCGCGCTCGAACTGGAAACGGTCTTCCGGCTGTGCATTGCCAAGCGAAGGCTCAGCACGACAACCGGTGAGGACTTGCAGCGAGTCAGGGTTGATGTTGTCCAGGAAACTGGCGCTGTCTTCGGCCTTCTCAGGGTTGGCCGAGCGGAACAGGCGATCGTACAGGCGCACTTCGCACTCGACGCTGGCCGCGGCCGGCACCCAGTGAACCACGCCTTTGACCTTGCGGCCTTCAGGGTTCTTGCCCAGGGTTTCCGGATCGTAGGAGCAACGCAGTTCGACGATGTTGCCATCGGCGTCCTTGATCGCTTCGTCGGCGCGGATCACGTAGCTGCCGCGCAGACGCACTTCGCCGGCCGGTTCCAGGCGCTTGTAGCCTTTTGGCGGCTCTTCCATGAAGTCTTCACGGTCGATGTAGATCTCACGGGCGAACGGCAGAACGCGCACGCCCATGTCTTCTTTCGGGTGGCACGCCAGTTCGAGGTTCTCGACCTGGTCTTCCGGGTAGTTGGTGATCACGACTTTCAGCGGACGCAGCACGCACATGGCACGCGGGGCGCTGTGGTCGAGGTCGTCACGGATGCTGAATTCGAGCATGCCGAAGTCGACCACGCCGTCGGAACGGTTGGTGCCGATCATTTCGCAGAAGTTGCGGATCGATTTCGGCGTGTAGCCACGGCGGCGGAAGCCGGACAGCGTGGACATGCGCGGATCGTCCCAGCCATGAACGTGCTTTTCATCGACCAGTTGCTTGAGCTTGCGCTTGCTGGTGATCGTGTAGTTCAGGTTCAGACGGCTGAATTCGTACTGACGCGGTTGCGCCGGCACGGGCAGGTTCTCGAGGAACCACTCGTACAGCGGACGATGGCTTTCGAACTCCAGGGTGCAGATCGAGTGGGTGATGCCTTCGATGGCGTCCGACTGACCGTGGGTGAAGTCATAGTTCGGGTAGATGCACCACTTGTCGCCAGTCTGGTGGTGATGCGCGTGACGGATGCGATACATGATCGGGTCGCGCAGGTTCATGTTCGGCGAGGCCATGTCGATCTTGGCCCGCAGCACGCGTGCGCCGTCCTTGAATTCACCGGCCTTCATGCGGGCGAACCAGTCCAGGTTCTCTTCCACGGAGCGATCGCGGAACGGGCTGTTCTTGCCCGGTTCGGTCAGGCTGCCGCGGTATTCCTTGGCCTGTTCAGGGCTCAGGTCATCAACGTAGGCCTTGCCGGCCTTGATCAGCTCAACGGCCCAATCGTGCAACTGGTCGAAATACTGCGAGGCGTAGCGCACTTCACCGGACCATTCGAAGCCCAGCCATTTGACGTCGCTTTCGATCGCGTCGATGTATTCCTGGTCTTCCTTGGCCGGGTTGGTGTCGTCGAAACGCAGGTGCGTGACGCCGCCAAATTCCTGGGCCAGGCCGAAGTTCACACAAATCGACTTGGCGTGACCGATGTGCAGGTAGCCGTTGGGCTCAGGCGGGAAACGGGTGACGATCTGCGTGTGCTTACCCGAGTCCAGGTCCGCCTGGATGATCGGGCGCAGGAAATTGACCGGCACGGCAGGGCCGGTCTTGGAATTCGAGGTAGGGTCGACAGTGGGCTTGCTCATAGGATCCTTGAACGTACAAGTGCGCGGCCAGTTGGCCAAATCAAAGCGGCGGTTAAAACAAAGGGGCTTATCATAGCCGATGCCGTCAAGTCGCTGACAGCGCAGGGCAAAAAACGGCTGCATTTAATCGGATGCAAATGAAAAACAGCCTCGAAATTCGCGCCCGGCACGCTAAACTGCGCATCTTGGCCAAAATTGGCCGGACCGGTTGAGGGCTTCAATGCCCCGAAACCCACGAATTATTAGAAAGAGTACCGATCATGACCCAAGTCAAACTGACCACCAACCATGGCGACATCGTCCTGGAACTGAACGCTGAGAAAGCCCCGATCACCGTGGCCAACTTCATCGAGTACGTCAAAGCCGGTCACTACGAAAACACCGTTTTCCACCGCGTCATCGGTAACTTCATGATCCAGGGCGGCGGTTTCGAGCCAGGCATGAAAGAAAAGAAAGACAAGCGCCCAAGCATCCAGAACGAAGCCGACAACGGCCTGCCGAACGAGAAGTACACCGTTGCCATGGCCCGCACCATGGAACCGCATTCGGCTTCCGCCCAGTTCTTCATCAACGTGGCTGACAACAGCTTCCTGAACCACAGCGCCAAGACCACTCAGGGCTGGGGTTACGCCGTGTTCGCCAAGGTAGTTGAAGGCACCGACGTGGTCGACAAGATCAAAGGTGTTTCCACCACCATGAAGTCCGGCCACCAGGACGTACCAGCAGAAGACGTGATCATCGAGAAAGCCGAGATCATTGAGTGATACTGCTGATTTCAGACTTGCATCTGGAAGAGGAGCGCCCGGACATTACCCGGGCGTTTCTGGATTTGCTTGCCGGACGCGCCCGCTCGGCGAGTGCGTTGTACATCCTGGGCGACTTTTTCGAGGCGTGGATTGGCGACGATGCCATGACGCCGTTCCAGCGCTCCATCTGCCAGGCCCTGCGCGAACTCAGCGACAGCGGCACGGCCATTTTTCTGATGCACGGCAATCGCGACTTCATGCTCGGCCAGGCCTTCTGCAAACAGGCTGGCTGCACGTTGTTGAAAGACCCGAGTGTCGTGCAGTTTTACGGCGAGCCGGTGCTATTGATGCACGGCGACAGCCTCTGCACCCGCGACGAGGCTTATATGAAGCTGCGTCGCTATCTGCGTAATCCGATCACCCTGTTCATCCTGCGGCACCTGCCTTTGCGGACTCGCCATAAACTGGCGCGCAAGCTGCGCAGTGAAAGCCGTGCGCAGACGCGGATGAAGGCCAACGATATTGTGGATGTCACGCCGGAAGAAGTGCCGCGGATCATGCAGGCCTATGGCGTGAAGACCTTGATCCACGGGCATACCCATCGCCCGGCCATTCACAAATTGCAGATTGGCGAGCAGGCGGCCAAACGGATTGTGCTGGGGGATTGGGATCGTCAGGGGTGGGCGTTGCAGGTGGATGAGCAAGGGTTTGCGTTGGCGCCTTTCGACTTCGCCCCGCCGCCGCAACTGGCAGCACCCAATACCTAACCGCCATACACAAATCCTTGTGGGAGCGAGCCTGCTCGCGAAAGCGGTGTGTCATTCAACATTAATATCGACTGATCCACCGCTTTCGCGAGCAGGCTCGCTCCCACAGGGGTTCTGTGATTTTTTCAAGATCTAAGCCAGACACATATCCAGCGTGTTGGGCTTAGTGGCCTGAGGCCGCAGGCCCCGCCTTCGCCGCAAACGGCGGTTTCGCCAGCCACACCAGCACAATCAACCCCATGAACGCCCACCCCAGCAACGTGAAGTAATCCACGGTGGAGAGCATGTACGCCTGACTGGTCAGCACATGATCCAGCTGCGCATACGCCGGATTCCCCGCCCCGCCCAGACTGTTCAACGCATCCCGGGTCGCCGGTTCATAGGTCGTAATGCTTTCACTCAAATACGCATGATGCTGATCCGCCCGGCGAATCCAGATCCACGTCGTCAACGACGCCGCGAAACTGCCGCCCAACGTCCGCAGGAACGTCGCCAGGCCCGCGCCGTCGGCGATCTGGCTCGGTGGCAGGTCCGACATCAGAATGCTCAAGGTCGGCATGAAGAACAGCGCCACACCAATCCCCATGAACAGCTGCACCAGGGCGATGTGCTGGAAGTCCACTTCGTTGGTAAACCCGGCCCGCATGAAGCAGCTCAGGCCAATCGCCAGGAACGCCAGGCCGGCCAGCAGCCGCAGGTCGAATTTGTGCGCGTACTTGCCGACAAACGGCGACATCAGTACGGGCAGAATCCCGATCGGCGCCACCGCCAGCCCCGCCCAGGTCGCCGTGTAACCCATCTGGGTTTGCAGCCATTGGGGCAGAATCAGGTTGATCCCGAAGAACCCGGCGTAACCCAACACCAGCACGATGGTGCCGATGCGGAAGTTGCGGTAAGCGAACAGCCGCAGATTGACCACTGGGTGCTTGTCGGTCATTTCCCAGATCACGAACACCGCCAGCGCTATCACTGAAATGGCCGCGCCGATGAGGATGAAGTTCGACTCGAACCAGTCCAGGTCGTTGCCCTTGTCGAGGATCACCTGCAACGCGCCGACGCCAATGATCAGGGTGATCAAACCGACGTAATCCATCGGCTGATAGCTGGTTTCCACCGGCCGTGCCTTAAGCTGCGAGCGCACCACCATCACCGCGAAAACACCGATCGGCACGTTGATAAAGAAGATCCACGGCCAGCTATAGCTGTCGGTAATCCAGCCGCCGAGGATGGGACCTGCAATCGGCGCCACCACCGTGACCATCGCCAGCAACGCCAGGGCCATGCCGCGCCTGGCCGGCGGATAGACGGCAATCAGCAGCGTTTGAGTCATCGGGTACAGGGGACCTGCCACCAGACCTTGAAGTACCCGAAAGCCAATCAGCTCCGGCATCGAGGTCGAGATACCGCACAGAAATGAAGCCAGCACGAACAGGACTGTCGCCCAGAGAAACAGCTTCACCTCGCCGAAACGCCGGCTGAGCCAACCGGTCAGCGGCAGCGCGATGGCGTTGCTCACGGCGAACGAGGTAATCACCCAAGTGCCCTGCTCCGAACTCACGCCGAGGTTGCCGGAGATCGTCGGCAGCGCCACGTTGGCGATAGTGGTGTCGAGTACCTGCATGAAGGTTGCCAGCGACAGACCAATGGTGCTGAGCACCAGGCTGGGCGGCGTGAAAGACGCGTTATTGCTCATCGCGAATCCTTTGAAACATGGCTGGCGCGGCGCCTGTTACAGACGCAGCTGCCCTTGTGGGAGCGAGCTTGCTCGCGATGGCGGATTAACATTCAACATCTTTGTTGATTGATCCACCGCTATCGCGAGCAAGCTCGCTCCCACAGGGTCGGTGTGATGACCAATCAGCGTTGAACGGTTTTGCTGACCGCAGCGCTGTTGTCGTGGATCAATTGAGCGATCATCGCGTCGGCCTCGGCCAACTGACGGTCATAGACGTTGGTGCTGAACGAGGCCTTTTGCGGTGGCTGTTGCGCCAGCACCGGGCCGCTCTGGTCGCGCAGGTTCACATCGACCTGAGTCGACAGGCCTACCCGCAACGGGTGCTTGGCCAGTTCTTCGGCGTTGATGTGAATCCGCACTGGCACCCGCTGGACGATCTTGATCCAGTTACCGGTGGCGTTCTGCGCCGGCAGCAGGGCAAACGCGCTGCCAGTACCGGCGCCGAGGCTGTCGATGGTGCCGCTGTACTTCACGCTGCTGCCGTAGAGATCGGCTTCGATGTCGACCGGCTGACCGATGCGCATGTCACGCAGCTGGGTTTCCTTGAAGTTGGCGTCGATCCACAGCTGATCCAACGGAATGACCGCCATCAATGCGGTGCCCGGCTGGACCCGTTGGCCCAGTTGTACCGAGCGTTTGGCGACGTAACCGGTCACCGGCGCGATCAAGGTGCTGCGGGAGTTGTTCAAGTAAGCCTGACGCAATTGCGCGGCAGCGGACATCACGTCCGGGTGCGACGACACCACGGTGTCATCCACCAAAGCACTGGTGGTTTTCAGTTGCTGTTTGGCGTTGGCCAAGGCGTTTTGCGCCGAGGTCAGGTCGTCGCGAGCGTGGGACAGTTCTTCCTGGGAAATCGCGCCGCCAGCGGCGAGGTTTTTCCGGCGATTGAAGTTGTCCTGAGCCTTTTGCACTTCAGCCTGTTGGGCGTTGACCTGGGCTTTCATGCCGTCGACGTTGCTGTACAAACCGCGAACCTGACGCACGGTGCGGGCCAGATTGGCCTGGGCACTTTGCAGACCGACTTCGGCGTCGTTTGGGTCGAAGTTGATCAACACCTGGCCTTCGTGAACCAGGTCGCCATCGTCGGCGCCAATGCTGACCACGGTGCCGGTGACCAACGGAGTGATTTCCACCACGTTGCCGTTCACATAGGCATCGTCGGTGCTTTCATTCCAGCGCCCGTAGAATTCGTGATAACCCCAGACGCCGATACCGGCGAGGATCACCACGATCGCGAGCACCACCAGCATGACTTTGCGTTTACGCGAATTGCTGGTGTCTTGTGCGTTGTCAGGGGTTGGTGTTGTTTCGGCAGTAGCCATGACAAGTACCTTGAATTAGTTGTGCTGCGTGTCTGGGGTTGCGTTGGCTGCGGTCAGGGTCTCGCCCTGGAAGCCGCCGCCCAGCGCCTGCATCAATTGGATCGACAGGTCGATCTGCTCGGCATTCAGGCTGGCCAGCTGACGCTGGGCCTGGAGCAACTGCTGCTCGATGCTGAGCACGTCCAGGTAATTGCCGATGCCGGAACCGTAACGCTGGACCACGGTGTTGTAAGAATCCCGGGCAATGTCGGTGGCGTGCTGCTGAGCGCCGATCTGCCGACCGATATCTCGCAACTGGTTGATGGTGTCGCTGACATCCCCCAGGGCTTTCACCAGGCTTTTGTTGTACTGCGCCACCGCGAGGTCGTAATCGGCGTCGCGGGAATCGAGGTTGGCACGCAGTCGGCCGCCGTCGAAAATCGGCACAGAGATCGTCGGCGCAATGTTGAAGAAGCGACTGGCGGAACCGAACATTGCGTCACCCAATAACGATTCGGCACCGGCCGCGGCGCTAAGGTTCAGATTGGGATAGAACTGGGTTTTGCCGGCGGCGATGTTCTTGCTCGCCGCTTCGACCCGCCAGCGGGCGGCCACCAGGTCAGGACGACGGCCCAGTAACTCGGCCGGCAACACCGATGGCAGAGCCACTGCGCTGGCCTGAAGGATTTTCGGCCGGGCGATTTCATTGCCGCGATCCGGGCCTTTGCCGAGCAGCACAGCCAAAGCGATTTTCGCGCTTTGCAGGCGTTTTTCGGCGTCGATCAGGCTGGCTTCGGAGGTGGCTTCCAGGCTTTCGGTTTGCTGGAACTGGTACTGGCTGTCGATCCCCGAACTCAGGCGACGCTGGCTCAGGTCGAGCATTTGTTTGGTGCGCTTGAGGTCTTCACTGGCCAGGTCGTAGACGATATGCGCCTGTCCCAGATCGCTGTAGGCGCGAGCCACGTCGGCGGACAACGTCAGCTGAGCGGCTTGTTGATCGACTTCGGCAGCGCGAGCCTGACCCAGTGCAGCTTCCCAGGCGTCACGCTGACCGCCCCAAAGGTCGAAGTTGTAATTGAAACTGGCGTTGATGTTGCGCACGGTGGAGTAGGTTCCACCCTGCCCGCTCGGGTCCTGATCCCGGGCCAGACGCGAACGGCTGACGCCGGCACTGGCATCGAGGGTGGGCATGCGGGCGGCATCCGCTGCATAAGCGGCGGCGCTGGCCTGGTGGGCGCGGGCGTCGGCGATTTGCATGTCGGGGCTGTCGTGCAGGGCTTCGCGGATCAAGCCGTCGAGCTGTGGGTCGCCGAGGCTTTTCCACCAGTCGCTTTTCGGCCAGGCCGCGGGCGACAGGGTCACACCGCTGAGGGATTGCCCGGCCTTGAGGGTTTTCGCATCGAGGCTTTTGCCCTCGGTGTTCAAGCCACTGTAGCTGGCGCAACCCGCGAGGGTCATGGCTGCCAGCACCAGGCTCAGGCCGGTACGCAGGGTTTTACTGCTCATTTGTCACCTACCCGCAGCAGGGTGATCGAGTCACCAGCTGCCACCAAAATTTTCTTCAAGATCTGTTCCAGGGTTATCAATTCCTCTGGGGTGATCGCGCCAGCCAGTTCATTCATGGCGTCGGCGCCGATCTCCGGCAGGCGATCAGTCAACTGCTGGCCTTGTGCGGTCAGCACCAGCTGAACCTGACGGCGATCCGCTTCGGAGCGTTGGCGAGCGAGGAAGCCTTTCTGTTCCAGACGGTCGAGCATGCGGGTCATCGAACCGCTGTCCAGCGACAGATGACGGCACAGCTCGGCCGGCGTATCGACGCCGAACTGGGCCATGATGATCAGCACTTTGAACTGCGCGGCGGTGATGCCGTGGGGTTCCATGTGCGTGTCGATGATCCGGTCCTTGAGCAGCGCCGCGCGCCCGAGCAGGAGGCCGAGATGGCAAGTGTGGAATGCGTCTGGGGTGAAATGTTTCATCTGACCACCAATTAGCTGCCTAGGCAGAGAATGTATGTCGAGATGTTACTGCCTAGGCAGCGAATGTCAACGTAATAGTTAGGATGCTTTCTATTTAGTTGATAAATGGCGCGGGAAAGTTGCTTCGGATCGATGACCGAGTCGCGGCCTTCGCGAGCAGGCTCGCTCCCACAGGTTCGGTGTGATCTCTGTGGGAGCGAGCCTGCTCGCGAAGGGAGCGACTCGGTTTTAGAGGGGGGCGGGAGTTTAGAAATCCCGCTTGTAGAAGATGTCCAGCGAACTGGCCACGCCGCCAGCGGCTTCGAGGTAGACCTTTTTGCTCAGCTTGTAACGCAAGGCGATGGTGTTGGCCGGCTCGAACACGCCAACGCCATAACGCAGGCTGAGCTTCTCGGAGAGATTGCCGCTGGCCACTACGCTGGTTGCGTTGCCGCTGCCTTGGGTGTCGAGCTGGAAGTCCTGAATGCCCAGGTCCTTGGCCAAGCCACTGGTCACACCGGAACTGCCCATCAAGCCCAACCCGAGGGCGGCTTGGGCAAGCATGTTGTTGTCCTCACCATTGCTGCTCAGCGGACGCCCCAGCACCAGGTAGGACAACGCCTCCTCCTGGCTCATCGCCGGCTCGGAGAAGATCTGGGTCGTCGGCTGCTCGGCGCTGCCGCTCAGGCGAATACCGGCGATCACGTCGTCGGTCTGGCGAATCGCTTCGATGTCCAGATACGGCTGGTCGATCGGGCCGGCAAACAGCAAACGCGCCCGGCGCACCGTCAATCGCTGACCGTAGGCACGGTATCGCCCATCGTTGAGCCAGAGCTCGCCGCGGGTGTCCATGTTGTCGCCGATGTGCACATGACCTTGCAGGTTGGCGGTCAGGCCAAACCCGGCGAAGCTGAGTTTGTCCTGGCCGACCACCACATCGATGTCCATCGCCATGGCCATCGGTGGTTTGCCCTCTTCGGTCTGCTGGCCGACGATCACCGTGTCATCGGACACCTTGACCGTCGACGGCGGCAAATCACGTACGGTGATCTCGCCTTTTGGCACCAGCACCTTGCCGACGATCGCCAGTTTGTCGTCCTTCACCGAAATCTTCAGGTCCGGCGCCACTTCCAGCTTGGCGTAGGGCTCGACGGTGACGGGTAATTGCGTACCTTTGAGCGCCAGATCCACCACCAATACCTGACCCCAGGCGATGTTGCCGCTCAAGGTGCCCTGCCCGGTCTTGCCACTTTTCCAGCCGCCGTTCAATTGCACGGTTTCGCCAGCAATCACGGCTTGAAGTTGCAGCGCTTCGAGGTCCATCGGCAGTTCAGGCCCGGAAATCTCGCCGTCGCTGAGCGACAGATTACCGTTGACCTGCGGCGCCAGCAGCGTACCTGCGAGCGTGCCGCTGCCATTCAAGCGTCCGGTCAGTTTCTCGACCATCGGCACAAACGGCCGCGCTACCGACAGGTCCAGCCCATTCAAACGGAATGAGCCAGTCAGTGGCTTGTCCTTTGGTAAAGGATTGATCTGCGCCTGGAGCATAAGCTCACCGAGCTTGCCGCCGACGAAATTGAGGTCAGTGTCGATGCGCTTGGGCGTGAGTTTGCTGTTCAGTTTCAGGGTCTGGTACGGGAAGTCCAGCCACTGGTCCTTTTCCTTTATGCGCAACGTGCCGCCGCTGGCATCGACGCTGATCTGGCCGTTCGGGCCGCTGGCCGGCAGGTCCAGTTGCAGGTCGGCGTTGAGTCGTCCCTTCCAGGCGAAATCCTTGGGCAACCACTGCGCCAGGCTGTCGATCGGGAACTGTTTGAGGTGATAACGCAGCTTCGGCTCAGGCATCAGGCGCTGATCCTCGCCGCACAGGCTGGCCGGACCGGACGTCCAGCAATGGGCGCCGAAGTTGATTTTGCCGTCCGCCAGCCGCTCCAGCTTCGCCGGATCTTGCAGCTTCCAGTCTTGACCGCCGGCCTGGATATCGCCGCTGGCCAGGCGCCCACGCCAATTGCCTTTGTCCAGATTGCCGTCGAGGCCGAGCGCAAGTTTCAGCTTCGGCCCTTGCAGGTCGAGGATGAGTTTCTGGTTTTTTATATCGCCCTGGCCGCTGGCGGTCAGCGTCCCCAGTGACGTCTCACCGGCCTGAATGCCACTGCCCTTGAGGTCAATTTTCGCGCGCTGCGCGCTGTCGAGGGTGGCGTCCAGATTCAGGCTTTGCAGGCGATTGTCTTCGAAGGCCAGTTGCGTGCCTTGCAGCCCGAGCTTGCCTTGCGGGGCCTTGAGTGTCCCGGCGACATCGACGCGACCATTGAGCTGACCGCGCAGTTGCGGCCACAGCTGAGCCAGGCGCGGCAGCTTGATATCAATCTGGCCGGCAAGTTTCTGTTGCAGGCTGCCCTTGCCGTTGATGCTGTTGTCGCCGAGGCGAATTTGCAACGCGCTGAGATTCCATTGCTCGCCACCGCCATCGGCTTTGGCCTGGATCACTGCCGGTTGGCCGCGCAGTTTGCCTTTCAAGTCGAGATCAGCGGTCAGGCTGAGTTTTTCATTCTTCATCTCGCCCTTGCTGCGCAACGGTCCGGCCAGGGTTCCCGGCAACTCCGCGACCCAGTACGCCGGATTGATCGCCGACAGGTCCAGCGCGGTGTCCCAGGCAATGCCGTCGGCGAATTGCAGGTTCAGGTGCCCTTCGGCCTTGCCCTGTCCGGCTTGGAGTTGAATTTGTTGCAGGTAGATTTTCGTCAGGTCGCCGCTGAACGGGCTGGTCAGGCTGAACGCCCCGGCCGGGCCGTCGAGTGCGGCGTTGAAGTGCCCCATGTACTTGCCGTCGGTGTAGGAGACTTCACCGTTGAAGCTGCGCAGCGCCACTTCTGGCTCATCGATCAGCGGATAGAGGCGATGCCACGGGAAATCCAGCCAGTCGATTTTTGCGTCGGCGTTCAGGCCTTTGCTCCAATCGAGATTGCCGGTGAGTTTTAGGCTTTGCTTGTCGTTGGCCGTGAGGTCCAACCCGGCGATCTGAGCGCCGTTGGCGTCGACCTTGCCTTGCAGCAACAACGCGACCGGGCCAAGTTCGGCGGGCAACGTGGCTTTGCCGAGCAACTGGTAACCATTTTTCAGGTCGCCGTCGCCGGTGAGTTCCAGTTGGTTGAGTTGCAGGGTGTCCGGCAGACCGGCACTAGGCTTGAAGCCGTCGGCGGTGATCCGCACCTTGGCCGGCAGGTTTTCCACCAGCGGTTGCAATTCGCCGGTCAACTGCCCGTTGAGGTAACCGCTGCTGTCGGCTTTCAGGTTCAGGGTTTTGAGAAGATCGCCGTCGACCTTCAAGGCCAGCGCCCAAGGCTCGGTGCCCGGCGCGGGCAAGGTCAGTTTGCCTTCGGCTTTCAGCGGCCAATTGCCGGTGGGTTGCAATAGGCCGGACAGGTTCAGGCTGAGCTCATCACGTTGCAATTGCACCGAGTCGATCTGCAAACCTTTGGCCGTCCAATGCGCCGCCAGTTGCAGGCCCTTGAGCTCTTCGCTGCCGTTGAACAGCAGGCTGCCGACCTGGACATCGCCCAGCTCGATGGCCAAGGGCAACTTCAGATCCGGGAGACTGATCGGCCCGCTGCTTTCTTCTTGCGTACCTGGCGGAAATTGCAGGCTGACCTGATCGGCTTTCAATTGCTCGATGCACAGAGTCAGGCGCGTCAGGCACAGCGGCGACCAGGCGAAAATCACCTTGTTCAGCTCAACCCGACTGCTGTCCTGCTGCCACAGCACATGGTCGGCACTCCACTGTTCGCCCAAACGGCCCTGGAAGTTCTCGACGGTCAAACCGGGCACAAACCCCAACGCCCAGCGACTGCCGGTTGCCGTGCCCAGCATTGTGGCCACGGTCAAAACGACCAGCATCAGCAGCGCCAGAATCGCCAGCAGCGTTATTTTCAAACCACGACTCACAGTTCAGGCCCCATGGAAAAGTGCAATCGAATGCCGCCGTCGTCGTCCATCGCATGGGCCAGGTCGAGGCGTATCGGCCCTACCGGAGAAACCCAGCGCACACCGATGCCGACGCCGGTCTTGAGGTCCGGCAGTTCGAGGGTATTGAAGGAGTTGCCTTGGTCGATGAAGGTCGCGACCCGCCATTTTTCGGCGATGGAGTATTGATACTCGACGCTGCCGGCAATCATGTAGCGGCCACCGATGCGGTCGCCCTCGGAGTTTTCCGGGGACAGGCTTTGATAGTCGTAACCGCGCACGCTCTGATCGCCACCGGCGAAGAAGCGCAACGACGGCGGTACCGATTTGTAGCCGTTGGTGGCGCTGCCGCCGACCTGCACCCGACCGAGGAAGCGGTGTTTGTCGAAGACCGTGGTCAAGCCTTTCACCAGCGCGGTGCCGTAGATCAGATTGGTGTCCGAGCCCAAGCCTTCTTTGGCCACTTTGGTTGCGAATTCCAGGCGATAACCGTTGTGCGGGTCGATGCGGTTGTCACTTTTAAGGTAGGAATAGCTGACGCCAGGCATCAGCAACGTGCTGAGCCCCGAGTCGTCGCCGAGCCTGTATTCCTCGCGCTGCCATTTGAGCGACACCACGCGCTGCCAACCGCTGGGCAACTTGCTGTGCCACTCGGGGCCGAGGGTCAGCAGTTTGCTGAGGGAGTCCTTGTCGGCGATTTCTTCATTCTGATAGCCACCGGCGAACCGCAGTTTGTCGGTCAGCGGTGGGTCCAGGGGAATGTCGTAGAACACACCGACGTTCTGCCGGGGCGCCGAAACTTCGGTCTCCCAGCCATAGCTGTGCCCCTGAGGGTTGACCCAGTGCCGGGTCCAGTTGGCCTTGACCCGTGGGCCGACGTCGGTGGAAAAACCCAGCCCCAGCCCCATGGTCCGTGGTTTGCGCGTTTCGAGTTTGACGTCGACCGGGATTACATCGTTCTTCGACGCCGTCGGCGCCGCATCCACCCGCACGCTTTCGAAATAGCCGCTCGATTGCATGGCCTGATTGAGTTCGGCGATCAGCTCGGAGTCGTAAGGCGCACCTTCCTTGAAGGGCACCATGCGCCGTAGCAGGTCTTCGTCGAACGGCGTATCACCTTCGAAACTGACCTTGCCCAGTGAATAACGCGGGCCGCTGTTATAGATCAGTTCGATGTCGGCGACACCGGCTCGCGGGTCGACCAACAGTTTCTGGCTGCTGAAGTAACCACTGAAAAAACCATAACGCGAGGCCTGGTTCTGAATCAGGCGCTTGGCGTCTTCGTAGCGGCCATGGTTGAGCACTGCGCCGGTTTTCAGCCCAGCGCCTTTGGGTACACGAAAGGATTTGAGGTCGCCAGCCGGGCCGTCAATGCGAATCGTGACATTGCGCAAATGCACCGGCTCGCCGGGATCGATGTTCATTACCAGGCGCGGTGTTTTGCCGCCCTTCACATCCGAGTCTATCTGCGGCTGGTAATAACCCAAGGCCTGGGCGGCCTTGCGCGCCTGTTCTTCGGCGCCCCGACTGAAGCGCAGCAAGGCTTCTTCGTCTCGATCGCCGAGGCTGCCAATATAGCCCTCTATATTGGCTTTCAGTTCATCGTTGGACGGTTTGATCCGCACATCCAATTCACTTTGCGCCAGCGCCGCGCAGCTGGTAATCAGCATCAGCACGCCACTGGTAATTCTTCCTGGAAACTTCATAGGCGCGGATGCTATCACGAGCTTGGGAGCGTGATAGAGCCTGGCGTGCGGTGAAAGTTCTACCTTTATGCCGTTGCTGTTTGTAACACCTGCGGATTGGCGTGGAAAAACACGTGCTCGCGAATCGGTCCTACGGCGACCTCACCGATTTCCTCATAGCCCTGGCGCTTATAGAACTCCAGATAACGAGGATTCCCGGTATCGAGGATCACGCCCTCGGAATGCTCATCTACCGCACACCAGTTGTGCACCGCTTGCAGCAATTGTTCGCCGAAGTGTTTGCCTTGGAATTGCGGATGAACCCCCAGCAATGGGAGCAGGTGAACCGAGTCGGACGGCACGCAAGCCATCACCGCATCGTGATACTCGAGATAGCGTCGGGTGCAGCGAAACCCGGTGCTGAGCACCATGCGCAAACGCCAGGCCCAACTCTCTGTGATGCCCAGGCGACGTTGCGGCGGCGCGATCAACGCGATGCCGATCAACCGGTCGTTGACCAGCAGGCCGATGGCCGGCAAGTCCTGAAGAAAGTGTTGTTTGACCAGCTCGCGCACGGTGGCGCGGACCCGCTGTTCATAACCGGGACGCTCCGCTTCGAACAGGTAGCCGAACGTCGGCTCATGCCGGTAAGCCTGGTACAGCAATGAACGTGCTTCGCGGGAATAGCCGCTGTCGAGCATGTGAATATCGGCGATGGCGGTCGAGGTTTCGGGCATAACGATATTTCTCCCCGGGGCGCTGTTCAAATGACGGCGCTCTTCTGGTTACGAGCCTATAGCGCTGGCACAGTTCCTTTCTGATCCGAATCAGTGTTGCTGCATAAGCCGTCATCGCGAGCAGGCTCGCTCCCACAAGGTATAGACCAGACTCGTCCCCTGTGGGAGCGAGCCTGCTCGCGATGAGGCCATTACTACCAATACAAAGCTGATGGACAATCGAGAATCCCCTCACCCCACGCTGGCCCCGATCCTACATGTCAGCTAGCATCGCCCTTTTGCCAGGACTGCCGACCATGAAGATCGTCTCCTTCAACATCAACGGGCTGCGCGCTCGCCCCCATCAGCTGGCGGCGCTGATCGAAAAGCATCAGCCAGATGTGATCGGACTGCAGGAAACCAAGGTTCACGACGACCAATTCCCGCTGGCCGAGGTTCAGGCGCTGGGCTATCACGTGTATTTCCATGGTCAAAAAGGTCATTACGGCGTGGCCCTGCTCTCGCGTCAGGAACCTATCGCGCTGCACAAAGGTTTCGCCACCGATGAAGAAGACGCTCAGCGCCGCTTCATCTGGGGCACGTTCGCCGACGCCAATGGCGTGCCGGTGACCATCATGAACGGCTATTTCCCACAGGGCGAAAGCCGCGATCACCCGACCAAGTTCCCGGCCAAGGAACGCTTTTACAGCGATCTGCAGCAATTGCTGGAAAGCCAGTTCAGCAACGATCAGCCAGTGGTGGTGATGGGCGACGTGAACATTTCCCCCGAAGACTGCGACATCGGCATCGGCCCGGACAACATGAAACGCTGGCTGAAAACCGGCAAATGCAGCTTCCTGCCGGAAGAACGCGAGTGGATGGCCCGCTTGAAGAACTGGGGCCTGGTGGACAGCTTCCGTCACTTGAACCCGGAGGTGGCCGACCGTTTCAGCTGGTTCGACTACCGTAGCCGTGGTTTTGAGGATGAGCCCAAGCGTGGGCTGCGGATTGACTTGATCATGGCGTCCCACGGGTTGTTGCCACGGGTGAAGGATGCCGGAGTGGATTACGACCTGCGCGGAATGGAAAAACCGTCGGATCACGCGCCGATCTGGCTTGAACTGAGCTGATCCCTACCTGTCGACCTGAATCGATTGTGGGAGCGAGCCTGCTCGCGAAAGCGGTTTGACATTCAACATCTGCGTTGAATGTTACACCCTCTTCGCGAGCAGGCTCGCTCCCACATTGAGTAACTGTCATCTTTCAGAAACCTTACTGACTTATTCTCCCGGCACTTCCTTTGGCTTATAAGGTGCCGGCATGACGCTGCGCGTGTTGTTCCTGTTGATGCTGTGCGCCTGGCTGCCGCAAACCGCGTCGGCTGGCGATTTGCCGACGCCCGAGGCTGGCCCGGTGCTGCGCATCCAGGGCTCCAACACCATTGGCGCGGCATTGGGCCCGGCGCTGGTTGAAGGGTTGATGCGCGAACAGGGCCTGCTCAAGATTCACAGCGAGGCCCCGGACAAAGCCAACGAACTGCGCGTCATCGGCGAAACCGTTGAGGGCCGCCGGGTCGCGGTAGACGTCGCGGCCCACGGTTCCAGCACCGGTTTCACCGCCCTGAAAACCGCCGCCGCCGACCTCGCCGCCTCCTCGCGCCCGATCAAGGATAGCGAACGGGCAGACCTCGCCCGCCTGGGCGACTTTAAAAGCCCCGGTGCCGAGCAAGTCATCGCCATCGATGGCCTGGCGATCATTGTTCATCCGCACAATCCGTTGGGCGAACTGAACACCGAACAACTGGCGCGAATCTTCAGCGGCGAGGCAAAAACCTGGGAAGAACTCGGCGGCACCGGTGGGACGATTCATCTCTATACGCGAGATGACCAATCGGGCACCTATGACACGTTCAAGGAACTGGTCCTCAGCCGTCGTGGGAAAACGCTGAGCAGCGCTGCGAAACGGTTCGAATCCAGCGAGCAATTGTCCGACGCGGTCAGCCTCGACCCGCAAGGTATCGGCTTCATCGGCCTGCCTTACGTGCGTCAGGCCAAAGCCGTGGCGATTGCCGATGGCCAATCCCAAGCCATGTTGCCGCTCAACAGCCTGATTGCTACGGAAGATTATCCGTTGTCGCGCCGGCTGTTCTTTTACCTGCCGCCCAATGGGAAAAATCCCTGGGCCGACGCATTGGTGGCGTTCGCCCAAAGCAGCAAGGGCCAGGCGATTGTTGCGGCCAATGGTTTTATCGCCCAGACCGTCCAGGCCATGACGGTCACGCCGAATGCATTGATGCCGGAGGGTTATCAGGCGCTCAGCCGTCACGCGCAGAGACTGACCGTGAATTTCCGTTTCGAAGAAGGCAGTGCGACGCTGGACAACAAGGCCCGGCAGGACTTGTCACGGGTGCTCGACTATATCAAGCAGCGTGACAAGACCAATCGGCAGGTGACGCTGGTGGGGTTTGGCGACGCCAAAAGTGATCCGGCCCGGGCCGACCTGCTGTCGAAACTGCGCGCCATGGCGGTGCGGCGGGAACTGGTGAAAAGCGGTGTGGTGTTTCGCGAGATTCGTGGTTTTGGCGCAGAGATGCCAGTAGCGGCCAATAGCGCGGATGAGGGGCGAATCAAGAATCGGCGGGTTGAGGTGTGGGTGTATTGATGGTGTGTGTGTGTAGCAGCTGCCGAGCTTGCGAGGCTGCGTTCGGCGCGGGCCGCGTTCGGACGCAGCCGTCGTAATCCCTGCGCATGCGATCTACCTGAAAGACCACATCGCCTGATTTCACGACTGCTGCGCAGTCGAACGCAGCCTCGCAAGCTCGACAGCTGCTACAGGGTGCAAATCAGCCGAGCAGTTTCTGCAACTGCGCCGTGGTGTCCACCGCGCCCATGGTCTTGGCGGCATCCAGCGCCGAGACGCCATTGGCGTCCTTGGCTTTCGGGTCGGCACCCTTGCTGATCAGGTAGTCGACGATTTCCACGCGATTGAACATCGCCGCCATCATCAGCGCAGTGCGACCGTCGAACGACGAACCTTCCACTTGCGCGCCGCCTTCAACCAGAGCCTTGACCACCGCCAGGTCACCTTTGAACGCCGCACCGGCAATCGGGCTCTGGCCGTTGTCGTTGCGGATTTCCGGGTCGGCCTTGTGTTCGAGCAGGACTTTTACCGTCTCCACATGGCCGTGGTAAGCGGCCAGCATCAGCAAGGTGTCGCCCTTGTGGTTACGCAGGTTCGGCGGCAGGCCCTTGGTCAACAGCGCAGCCATCATGGCCGCATCGCCCTCGCGCGCTTTGTTGAATACCTGTTCGGCAAATTCAGCGGCTTCTTCGGGGGACATCTGGCGGCTTTGGTCTGACATTGGGGACTCCACGTTCTGTTATTCGCAAAGCCGACAGTTTCCCGAGCAGCCCCGAGGCTGTCACTTCTTTTTTCTCATGGAAGGCCATAGCCACATTCAATAGCGCTGCATTCAATAACGAAAAGCGCCGTCGTGAATATCCGCCAGCAACTGCGGAGTGACCTGCACGTAAGTCTGGGTCCCTGGCAGCCAGGCATAGATCGGATCATCGCCGGTTTTGCCGGGGTCGAAGGCTTCGTCCTTAAGCCGGGTCTTCTGATATTTGAAGGTGCCCGTGGTCTCCATTTTCACCTTCACCCGCAGGAACAACGGCACCGCATAGGCGGGCATTTGCTTACGGGCGAAGGCCAGCAGTTCACTGAAATCCAGGGTCGCCAGGGACTCCGCTGGCGTAATCGCCGCCATCCCGGCACGGCCGTTGGTGTTGCGGACCTCCACGCCGTAGGCCACGGCTTCGGAAATATTCGGGTGTTGCAAAAGGATGTTCTCGACCTCGGTGGTCGAGACGTTTTCGCCCTTCCAGCGGTAGGTATCACCCAACCGGTCAACAAACTGCGCGTGACCAAAACCGATGTTGCGCAGCAGGTCACCGGTATTGAAGTAACGGTCGCCCTTCTCGAACACGTCGTGCAGCACAACCTTTTCGGTCTTCTGCGGATCGGTGTAGCCGTCCAGCGGCGCCTTGTCGTCGATCTTCGCCAGCAACAGCCCCTGCTCGCCTTTGGCGACTTTGCGCATGAAGCCCTTGGCATCCCGAATCGGCGCGCCGCTGTCGTGGTCGTACGCCGCCAACTCCCATGACATCAGGGAAAAACCGACGGTGTTATCAAAGTTAAGGATGTTGGTGAAGCCGATGTTGCCGTCGCTGGCGGCGTACAGCTCACAGATATGGTTCACCCCGAAGCGCGTCTTGAACTCGCCCCACGCGCCGGGACGCAGGCCATTGCCGATCATCTTCGTCACGCGGTGCTTGCTGTCCTCGGCGCTGGGCGGTTGATCCACGAGGTAGCGGCACAATTCACCGACGTAACCAAGGGTGGTCGCGCGGTACTTGCGCACATCGTTCCAGAATTGACTGGCGCTGAACTTGCGGCGAATGGCAAAGCCCGAGGCGCCACTGATCGCCGAGCCCCAGCACACGCACAGCCCGGTGGCGTGATAGAGCGGCAAGGTGCAATAGACGACATCCTCCGGGCGCATATCCAAAGCGATCAGCCCGAAACTTGCAGAGCTGCGCATCCAGCGGCCGTGCTTGAACACCCCTGCCTTGGGCAAGCCGGTAGTGCCTGAGGTGTAGATGTAGAAACAAGGGTCGTCGAAAAAAACCTGCTGACTGCTGGCGGGGTTGGCGCTGGAGCTGTCGGCACTGGCGGTCATCAGGTTGATGAACCCGTCGGGTGCAATGCCCGGATGGCTGAAGGTGTCTCGATCAGCGACGAACCAGGTGCGCGCCGCCTCGATCGACACCCGTTGGCGAACCGCCGAAAACGCCGGCACCAGCTCTTCTCCGACAATGATCGCCGCGGGTGCCACCAGGTTCAGGCTGTGAGCCAGGGTATCGCGGGTCTGCGAAGTATTGAGCAAGGCACTGATCGCGCCGACCTTGGCCACCGCCAGAATCGTCACCAGCAGTTCCGGGCGATTCTCGATAAAGACCGCCACCACATCGCCCTTGCGGATGCCTTGGGCAATCAAATGATGGGCAATGCGATTGGCCCATTGGTTGACCTGAGCATACGTCAGCGCCACCTCGCCCTGCAGCAATGCCGGGCCATCGGGATTGCGCAACGTCGCTTGCTCGAAGCTCCAGCCCAGGCCACACGATTGGGTCGGGTCCTTGACGTTGGCGGCTTTCATGCCTTTCACCACGCGAGGAATGGCTTTGGCAATGGAAGGCAGCTTGCGGAGCATCATGCCCCAGGTAATCGTGTCGTTCGGCGTGCGGCTCATGGTTGCTCCCGGTCGATCTTTTTATTGTTCGGGCGGCGTTGATTGAGGCCGAAAATACGTCAGCGGTTCCTGAGCTGTACACGCGGTTTTTGAAATGATTTGTATCCACGACTGCGGCATTCGACATCGCGAGCTTGCGCCGGGCAATTGGTTCCATCGAATCGATGTCGACCACGCAAAATGCAGGATGCACGATGGCCATTCATGCAGATTGCACGAAAGTGCAAAAACACCTGAAAACTAACTAACTGATATATAAGGATTTTTAAAAAATCAGGTGCTGGCACAATCACTGCAACTACCTCTGCATGCTTGCCATTCAAGAGCTAACGGAGCCGATAGACATGAACCTGATCCAAGAAAAATTTACGTCCCTGTTCTCCAACTTCGAAGTGACCACCCAGCCACGTCCGGACGGCGGCATTCTGCTGACCTTGAGCAGCACCGACGGCAAAGTCTTCAAACGCTCGATTTCGTACCAGCAATTACATGCGGGTGATCAGCTGTCCTGGGTGATCAGTGCGATTCGCCGTGACATCGCCGAACAGGCCAGCGAACTGCCGCAGATTTCCATGCTGCAAAGCCAGCAGCGGTTTGCCCTGCCGACGTATCATTCGGTTTAAATTGTTCAAACGCTGTAAACAAACAGGCCGTGAAAGCTTTCGCTTCACGGCCTGAGTTGTTTCTGACGGTACGCCGATCCATGTGGGAGCGAGCCTGCTCGCGATTGCAGTGGATCAGTTAACAGAAATGTCGCCTGGCACACCGCTATCGCGAGCAAGCTCGCTCCCACAGGGTTTGTGTACCGACGCTTAAAACGCGGAATGTTCGATCCGCTCAAAGCTGTCGACGGTCACATGCCCCGCCAGCTCCCCGCCCTCTCGGGCCAGCCCGCACGTCGCCATTCCCGCCGTGTGCGCCGCGTCCAGTTCCTCGACGATGTCGGACAGAAACAGGATCTGCGAAGCGTCCAGGCCAATGGCCTGGGTAATGCGCTCGTAGGACTTCGCTTCACGCTTGGGCCCCGAGGTGGTGTCGAAATAGCCGCTGAACAGCGGCGACAAATCACCGGCCTGCGAACAACCGAAGATCAGTTTTTGCGCCTGAATCGACCCCGAAGAATAAACAAACAGGTTGAAGCCATCCTGATGCCAGCGTTTGAGCGCTTCAACGGCGTCCGGGTAAACGTGGCCTTTCAACTCCCCGGCCTGATAACCCTGTTCCCAGACCATGCCTTGCAACGCTTTCAGCGGCGTGGCTTTGCGGTCTTCGGCGATCCAGTTCAAAAGAATGTCGATCACCCGCTCGACGTCGGCGTTCGGCTCGTTGGTATCCCGGCGAACGGCGCCCAGTTGCTCGGCAACATCCGCACGCGCGGCGTTCTGGCGAACAAAATCCGGCAAGTGTTTGGCGGCGTAGGGAAACAGCACGTCGAACACAAAACTCACCGCGCTGGTGGTGCCTTCGATGTCGGTGAGAATCGCCTTGATCGGCATCGCCTCAGTCCTCAAGACGCGGGAAGCGACTGGCGACGTCTTCGCCGGTGAAATTGGCCACCCAGCCTTCAGGGTTGTTGAACAGACGGATCGCGACGAAATGCGGATGCTCGCCCATGTCGAACCAGTGCGGGGTGCCGGCCGGTACCGAGATCAGGTCGTTTTTCTCACAAAGCACTGCGTAGACGTAATCGTCGATGTGCAGGGTGAACAAGCCACGGCCGGCGACGAAAAATCGTACTTCGTCTTCGCCATGCCGGTGTTCGTCGAGAAACTTGGCGCGCAATTCGGCTTTTTGCGGGTGATCGCTGTTCAGGCTGATGACGTCGACGGTGATGTAACCGCGTTCGGTCATCAACTGGTCGATTTGCTCCTGATACGCGGCGATCACTTCTTCCTGACTGGCGCCGGGCTGGATTTTCGCCGTGGCTTGCCAACGGTCGAAGCGCACGCCCTGCTCGGCCAGGGTCGAGGCGATGTCTTCGAAATGCGTCAGCACCTTGTTAGGCAAGTCGGGGCTTGAGACGTGGTAAACGGACAGGCTGCTCATCAGGGCAACTCCTTAACGGTTCATGCTTTATGGTTCGAGAGCGAGCGCGTCTTCAACTCGCACTCGAACAAAAATTCAAAGGCCTCGATCTGCCGGAGTGCATCGCTCATGCGCGCACCCCAGGTGTAGAGACCATGGCCGCGGATCAGGTAGCCGACGCAATCGGGATGGGCGTCCAGCCAAGGCTGCACCTTGGCGGCCAGGCGCGCAATGTCTTGGTCGTTGTCGAAAATTGGCACGCGCACCCGGGTTTTGTGGGTCGATACGCCGCTAAACGCTTTTTGCAGTTCGTAATCTTCGAATTCAATGAAGTCTTGCGGCGTCAGGCGCGACAGCACCGTGGCGTTCACCGAATGCGTGTGCAGTACCGCGCCGATCTCCGGGCGCCAGCTGTAGAGCTGGGTGTGCAACAGGGTTTCGGCGGACGGTTTTTTGCCCGGTTCCAGGCTGTTGCCGGACAGATCGGTGGCCAGCACATCGTCGGGGCCGAGTTGGCCTTTGTGCTTGCCGGACACCGTCAGCAGCGCTTCAGTCGGCGACAGGCGCGTCGAGTAGTTGCTGCTGGTGGCCGGCGACCAGCCGCGGCCATACAGAAAACGCCCGGCATCGATAATTTCCTGGGCGAGGTGCTCACGGGTGAGGCTCATGGCCTGTCCTCTTGCATACGTGTGGCAATGATAACGGCTGCCGCGAAGGCTGCGAGGCTGGCAATACTAAAGGTCAATGCAGGGCCGAGAGCATTCCAGCTATAGCCGGAATACAACGCGCCCAGTGCGCCGCCGGTGCCGGCCAGTGCGGCGTATAACGCCTGGCCCTGCCCTTGTTGGCGCGCGCCGAAGCTACGTTGCACGAACTGGATGGCAGCCGCGTGAAAGCTGCCGAACGTCGCCGCGTGCAGCACCTGGGCAAACAACAGCACCCAAAGGAGCTCAGCGAACGAACCGAGCAGCAACCAACGCAACGCCGCCAGCAGAAAACTCGCCAGCAACACCCGTCGCACGGAGAATCGCGCGAGGATTTTGCTCATGGCCAGAAACATCAAGACTTCGGCGACCACGCCGACCGCCCAGAGCACGCCGATCAGCCCACGGCTGTACCCGAGTCGCTCCAGGTGCAAGGTCAAAAAGGTGTAGTAAGGACCGTGGCTCATCTGCATCAGCGCCACGCAACCGTAAAACGCCAACACCCCGGGATTGCGCAATTGCTTGAGAAAACCATCTCCCGCAATTCGATTGCCCTGAGCCGGTTGGGCGTTCGGCACCCACAAACTGCTGACCACGATCCCGGCCATGATCAGCACCAGCGCCACCGGATAGATATCCAGGCTCAACCATTCGAACAATCGGCCAAGGGCGACCACAGTGATGATGAAACCGATGGAACCCCACAGGCGGATCTGACTGTAACGGTTAGTCTGGCCCTGCAAGTGCGCCAACGTGATGACTTCGAATTGCGGCAACACCGCGTGCCAGAAAAACGCGTGCAAGGCCATGACCATCGCCAGCCAGGCGTAGGTCTTGCTGACAAAGATCAGCGAAAACGTCAGCAGCGTGCAGACTGCACCGAAGCGCACGATGGCCAAGCGTCGGCCGGTGTAATCACCGAGCCAGCCCCAGATGTTCGGCGCCACGCAGCGCATCAGCATCGGGATCGCCACCAGCTCGCCGATGCGCGCGCTGGAAAAACCCAGGTGATCGAAGTACAGCGCCAGGAATGGCGCCGTCGAACCGAGCAAGGCGAAATAGAACAGATAGAAACTGGAGAGCCGCCAGTACGGGAGCGCCGCCACGGCCATCAGGCCGCAGCGACTGTGAGGTCAGCCATTAAAGCTGACCCAGCACCGGCGTGCTCACGCGCACGTCCTGGTTCTGCCCACGGTGACGCAACAGGTGATCCATCAGCACGATGGCCATCATCGCTTCCGCGATCGGTGTGGCGCGGATGCCGACGCACGGGTCATGGCGCCCCTTGGTGACGACTTCCACCGGGTTGCCATGGATGTCGATGGAACGACCCGGCGTGGTGATGCTCGAGGTTGGCTTGAGCGCCAGGTGCGCGACGATCGGCTGACCCGACGAAATGCCACCTAAAATGCCGCCCGCGTTGTTGCTGAGGAAACCTTGCGGGGTCATTTCATCGCGGTGCTCGGTGCCGCGCTGGGCAACGCTGGCGAAACCGGCGCCGATTTCCACGCCTTTGACCGCGTTGATGCTCATCAACGCGTGAGCGAGTTCGGCATCGAGACGGTCGAAGATCGGCTCGCCAAGGCCCGGCATTACGCCTTCAGCGACTACGGTGATCTTCGCGCCAACCGAATCCTGGTCGCGACGCAACTGGTCCATATAGGCTTCCAGTTCCGGGACCTTGTCCGGATCAGGGCTGAAGAAGGCGTTTTCCTCCACTGAATCCCAGGTCTTGAACGGGATTTCGATCGGGCCGAGCTGGCTCATGTAGCCACGAATGACGATGCCCTGAGTGGCCAGGTATTTTTTCGCAATCGCACCGGCTGCCACGCGCATGGCCGTTTCACGGGCCGAGCTGCGACCGCCGCCACGGTAATCGCGCTCGCCATATTTGTGGTGATAGGTGTAGTCGGCGTGGGCCGGGCGGAACAGGTCCTTGATCGCCGAGTAATCCTTGGACTTCTGGTCGGTGTTGCGGATCAACAGGCCGATGGAGCAACCGGTGGTGCGTCCTTCGAACACGCCGGAGAGGATTTCGACTTCGTCGGCCTCCTGGCGCTGGGTGGTGTGGCGGCTGGTGCCGGGTTTGCGGCGATCCAGGTCACGCTGCAGATCCTCCAGAGAGATCTCCAGGCCCGGCGGGCAGCCGTCGACAATGGCGACCAACGCCGGACCATGGCTTTCGCCCGCGGTGGTGACAGTGAACAGCTTGCCGTAGGTATTGCCGGACATGCAGGACGCTCCGTGAATTCGAACCAAATACGTAATGCGCGCCAGTATACGCAGGCTACCCAACTAGTTCATCCTCGAACCTTATGGGTGCCTGCGAGTCCAACCGGCATCTTGTTCATGATGGCGTGATGATGCTGCGAGTTATAGCCTTGAGCCTTACCCTCTTTACCGGCTTTGTACAGGCCACTGTCCTGCAACGCCCGATCACGTTGGACACTGGCACCGGCGAGCTTTTCGGCTCGTTATTGCTGCCCAAGTCCGACACGCCGGTACCGGTTGTCCTGATCATTTCCGGCTCCGGTCCTACAGATCGTGACGGAAACAACCCCGACGGCGGACGCAACGACAGCCTCAAGCGTCTCGCTTGGGTACTGGCCAAACACAACATCGCCAGCGTGCGTTATGACAAACGCGGCGTGGCGGCGAGCCTTGCGGCGACCCCGGATGAACGCAATCTGTCGGTGGAAGCCTACGTGGCCGACGCCGAGGCTTGGGGCCAGAAGCTCAAAACCGACCCGCGCTTTGGCCAGTTGATCCTGCTGGGCCACAGCGAAGGCGCATTGATCGCCAGCCTCGCGGCGCCGAGCCTGGACGCCGCCGCGGTCATCTCCATGTCCGGCAGCGCCCGGCCAATCGATCAGGTGCTGCGCCAACAATTGAGCAATCGCCTGCCGCCACCGCTGATGCTGCGCAGCAATGAACTGCTCGACAGCCTCAAGGCCGGCCACACCGACGACAACGTGCCGCCGCAGTTGCAGGTGATTTTCCGCCCGAGCGTGCAGCCGTATCTGATTTCGCTTTTCCGCCAGGACCCGGCGGCGGCGTTCGCCAAGTTGAAGATGCCGGCTCTTATCATCCAGGGCAGCAACGACATCCAGGTCGGCGTCGGTGATGCCAAGCTGTTGAAGGCCGCCAAACCGGACGCCGAGCTGGCGCTGATCGAAGGCATGAACCACGTGATGCGCATCGTGCCCAACGATGTAAAACGGCAATTGGCCTCTTACAAAGATCCGCAATTGCCACTGGCGGCCGAACTCGGCACGCGAATCCTCGGGTTTATTGACGGACTTCGCACCAGTTAAGCGGTGTTAGGGGCGTGAAAACTGGTTGAGAACGCCCCCTAACCCTCCAGTCCTGAAAAAAACGGCCGATAAGCCTTTGTCGCCAGCGCCATGACTGGCGGCAAGCAGAGCTTGGACAGGATCTCGCCGTTATGACTGATACCCAGACTTCACCCGACACCACTGCTGAAAAAGACGCACCACCAGTGGTCGAGCTACCGTGGGCGGACGTCCACGCCGAGCACCACAAGATGCTCCGTCTGGCACCATTGAAAACCGACCGCAACACCGGTGGACGGCCGCTACGCTTTGTTGAATTCGGTTACGCCGAGCGCAACAACAAGGAACACAGCCTGATGCGCATGAGCATTGCGCTACCCGGCCAGCGCGTGCGCAAGGAACAGAATCATCTGGACGTGTGGGTCGATCACGCCACCAAGCGCGTGCATTTCGGGCCTGACAGCGGTTTGCAGATCGAACCGATGAACCGTGGCATCGGTCGCTTCATGGCCGCTCATGGCATTACCTGGGCGAAAAAGAGATGGCCCGGCTACACCGTCGACGGCACAGACCTGAACAACAAGGATGCGCTGAACGAAGACACTCGTCTGCGCCGCGATCACTTTTTGCGGATGCATGGTTTTGATGTGATCTACGCCGACGCCCAGCATTTGAAGGGCAGCGTCAAAGAAGTGCAGGTCGGTGACCTGTTGGGTGACTGGAGTACCGAAAAACTGCAGGTCGTGGAAATTCTTGAGGCGGCGCAGATGCTCCAGCAAGCCGAGCAAAATCTGGCCGAGCAGGAAGTCAAACTCAAGAAACACGAAGAAAAAGTCAGCAAGTACAAGCGCGAAGACACCGGACTGCGCTTTACCATTACCTGCCTGGTGGCGTTTGCGGTGTTTCAGGCGGGGTTGTTGATCTGGATTGCCACACATCGGTAATCAGTGTCGAACCCAAAAAAGATCGCAGCCTGCGGCAGCTCCTACAGGGTTATGTGTACACCTGTGTAGGAGCTGCCGCAGGCTGCGATCTTTTGCTTTTAAGGGTTAAACGCGGGAAGCGAACAGCGCCTGATGATCACGGCACTGTTCCGCCGTCAGCATGAACACGCCATGTCCACCGCGCTCGAAATCAAGCCAGGCGAAGTCGACTTCCGGGTACAGCGCCGAGACGTGAACCTGGCTGTTGCCCACTTCGACAATCAGCAAACCCTTCTCGGTCAGGTGATCCGCCGCTTCGGCGAGCATGCGACGGACCAGGTTCAAACCATCATCACCGCAAGCCAGGCCCAGCTCCGGTTCGTGCTGGTATTCGTCCGGCATGTCGGCGAAATCTTCCGCATCGACGTAAGGCGGGTTCGACACGATCAGGTCAAAACGCTGACCCGGCAAACCATCAAACCCATCGCCCTGCACCGTGTACACCCGCTCATCGACGCCGTGTCGCTCGATGTTCTGGTTGGCCACTTCCAGTGCTTCGAACGACAGGTCGGCCAGCACCACTTCGGCGTTCTGGAACTCGTAGGCACAGGCGATACCGATGCAGCCGGAACCGGTGCACAGGTCGAGAATCCGCGCAGGTTCGGCGCCCAGCCACGGCTCGAAACGCTTTTCGATCAGTTCGCCAATCGGCGAGCGCGGGATCAATACGCGCTCATCGACAATGAACGACATGCCGCAGAACCACGCTTCACCCAACAGGTAGGCGGTAGGAATGCGTTCTTCGATACGGCGTTTGAGCATGCGTTGCAGCTTGACCAGCTCGTCTTCTTCAAGATTGCAGTCGAGGTAGCTGTCGGCGATTTCCCACGGCAGGTGCAAGGCACCCAACACCAACTGACGCGCTTCGTCCCAGGCGTTGTCGGTTCCATGGCCGAAAAACAGATCCTCCCCATGGAAGCGGCTGACGGCCCAACGGATATGGTCACGCAGGGTACGAAGTCGGGAAGTGATCACGGGGCAAACTCCAAAAAAAACGACTGGCGATTCTAACAGCCAAAACGCGTCTCGACGACGCGGGAAAACTACCGGGGCGAATGTAGGACTATTCTATTTTTACGGCCGGCTATTGAACAAAACGGGCCTATTGACAAGGCTGCGAGCCAGCAAAGACGGCGCCTACGATGGTAGCGATTCACAGAAGCGCTCAGCCAGAGGACAATGTCGCAAAAGCCCCACCCGAAGGAGCCCCAGAATGTCCGTTCCAAAAACGATGTTTCAACTCAGCGGCCGCGGTTATGCAGCTGCCGTTCTGAGCCATGCGACCCTTGTCATCATCGATGCCCAGAAAGAATACCTCAGCGGCCCGTTGGCCTTGAGCGGCATGGATGCTGCCGTCGCGAACATCAAGCAACTGGTGGCCGCTGCCCGTGCAGCCGGCCGGCCGATCGTCCATGTCCGCCACCTCGGCACCGTCGGCGGGCTGTTCGATCCACAAGGTGAGCGCGGTGAGTTCATCCCGGGGTTGGAACCACAAGGCGACGAAACCATCATCGGTAAATTGCTGCCGAGTGCGTTCCACGGCACCGAACTGCTGGAACGCCTGCAGAATCTCGGTTCGCTGGACCTGATCGTATGCGGTTTCATGAGCCACTCCAGCGTCAGCACCACGGTGCGCGCCGCGAAGAACCTGGGCTTTCGTTGCACGCTGGTGGAAGACGCCTGCGCGACTCGCGACCTGCCTTACAAGGGCGGCGTATTGAGCGCAGATCACGTACAGCAGACCGAAATGGCGATCATGGCGGACAACTTTGCCACCCTCGCGCTGACTCATGAACTGATCTGATCGACGCTCGATGAGCGGTCCATGCCGCCGCTCATCCACAAAAGCCAATCATTTGCTGTAATTGTCTTAGCCTCAGGAACATCCCGGTCAACTCCCGGTCGAAGGGCCGATACCCAATGAGGAAGGTCGGAATGAAGTTATCCGATGGTTTTGACGCTCGCCGCTTGCGGCCCAAAGGCCAACGCAACTGGCGTTTTCGAATCGGCGCGGCATTTGCTGCCTTGCTGTCGATGAGCGGTGTGTTGCTGGCGATGGCAGGCATAGCCAGCCTGCTTGGCCACGCACCCGCCCTGGGCGAGTTGAATACCAACCGGGTCGGTTCGGCAGTGATTCTGGCGATCGGCCTGTTCGTGCTGTACCTCGGCGTGTGGCTGTGGCGTCGCTGCCGTCGCCGCTCGCGGCAGTCGCAAGAGTTGAACATCTCCCCGCATTTGATGAAAAAGCACGACTGAGCCGAGCGTTGCGCGTTTTCTCGCGCCTCATTCGCCTCGAGTTGGGTAAACTGGCCGCCCTTCGCGGAGGCTGACATGCAAGACGACGATTTTTCCCTGTTCAAAAGCGCGATCCAAGGCGTCAAGCCGATCAAACACGATCGCGCCGAAACCGGCAAACCCAAAGCTGACCGCGCGCAAATCGCCAAGTTGCGTCAGGCCGCCACTGTGCGCACCGATGCCACCACCGTTGACGGGCTGTCCGATCAGTTCGTCATCGATGTTGGCCCGGAAGACGAGTTGATGTGGGCGCGTGACGGTGTTCAGGAAAGCCAGATGCGCAAGCTCAAGATCGGACAGATCCCGTTCGAAGGCAGCCTCGACCTCCATGGCATGAGCGTGGAAAAGGCTCGGGAAACCCTCTGGGCGTTTCTGGCCGAAGCGACCAAATTCGAAATCCGCTGCGTGCGCGTCACCCACGGCAAGGCTGTGCGTCTGGACGGCAAGCGGCCGATGATCAAAAGCCACGTCAACACCTGGCTGCGCCAACATTCACAAGTGCTTGGCTTCACCTCGTGCCAAGCGAAACACGGCGGCGCCGGAGCAGTTTATGTGATGCTCAAACGGACCATGATGGAAGGTCGCGACGAGTAAAGCGGTGCGCCACGCTTGCAGCATCGTGTCCGCCACCGCACTGGTTTGGCTACTGGCCGACCACTCAGTATAGGTATGCCGACTTGCAATGATATGGGAGCTCCCGTAATACTTCGCAGATGGAATTCAAAGAAAGACTCAAAGCAGCCCGCCAACACGCCAAGCTCAATCAGACCGAGCTTGCCGAACGCGCAGGCCTGACACAAACCTCAATCTCCGACCTCGAGCGCGGGAAATCGAAGGCAACAGCCTTTGCTGCCCAGATCGCTACAGTGTGTGGCGTTTCACCGATGTGGCTGGCCGAAGGTGTCGGTGACATGCTTAAAGGTGTGTCCGATGCTGTTCCGTTGAATCGCCCCCCTCCAAACGTTTCGATGTCAGACATCCAGCCCTGGGACGACAGCACGCCCCTGGATGACGACGAGGTTTATGTCCCCTTCCTGCGTGAAGTTGAGCTGGCGGCCGGTTCAGGCCGTTTCGTGATCGCAGAAAACGACAGCGCCAGGCTGCGTTTCTTCAAGAAAGACCTGCGTCACAACAACGTGCAGTTCAACAACGCCAGGTGCGTGGTGGTGAGCGGAAACAGCATGCTCCCGGTACTGCGCGACGGCGCTACCGTTGGCATGAACGTCGGAAAGAACTCGCTGGGCGACATCGTCGACGGCGACATGTACGCGATCAACCACAACGGCCAGCTCCGCGTGAAACAGGTCTACCGACTGCCCAGTGGGATCCGCCTACGCAGTTTCAACCGCGACGAGCACCCGGACGAGGACTACACCTTCGCCGAGATCCAGGAGCAGCAGCTTGCGATCTTGGGTCATGTCTTTTGGTGGGCGATGTATTCACGGTGAACTCAAGAGAAGCCCGCCAAGCGCGGGCTTTTTTTGTACCTGGAATATAGGCGCGGAATAAAATATGGGAATACCTATTGACACAAAATATGGGAACTCCCATATTTGTATTCAACCCAACTGGAAATCGATCGGGAGCTGCCAAGCATCACTTCTGCCCATTCACCGAGTGGGCAGTGGGATGTAGGCCTGCATCAAACGCAAGGCTCACCAGAGCAAAAAGCGACATCAATGGACTGAGGTAAAAACCATGACTGTAGACATCAGCAACTTCACCATCGCTACCCCGCTTCCAATCTCCGACACCAACCCGATTGCGCTTGAGCTCATCGGTTGGCGCGCACTGATCGAATGCCCCGACGTCATCTCAATGCTTGAGGATGGTTCGCTGCAGATGACGGCGCCGACACTTGGCGCCTCGAGCAAGAGCACGCTACGAACCCGCTGCGAGTGGAAGGAGCCAGGTTACTGGCTGTTCTCCAGCGCAGCGGACCACTGGAACCGGCAAGAAATGCGAGTGACCAAAGTCAACTCGCTGCAGAAAGTCGTGATCGGTCAGATTCATGTGCAGGGCTCAGAACGACCTCCGGTAAAGGTGTTCTGGAACAAAGGGAAAATCACCATGGGGTTCCGGTCAAGCTACCTCCAGGACGATCCGGTCAACTCGACGATTTTGGAGAACGTGCCGCTCGGAGCACTTTTCAAAATCAACATTCACGCCAATTCGAGCGGCGCCGTCTCTGTATCGGCTAGTTGTAACGGCGTCAAATCCACTTCCGCGATCATGCGCCTCGACAACACCTGGGACACGAAAACACTCGCCTTTCACGGCGGCGTGTACAACCAGATCGATTACTCCGACACCACCGACCCGCTAGACGGTTCTGTCTGCATCATCAGCGATCTGTCGATCACTCACGCCTGATACGAACTGCTCGGTTTGATGAGCAATACCGGCTTCAGGAAAGCATCACTGCTGCACCTTGGCGACAGGGTGTAGCGGGATGCGGATAAAATCCAGCAGGCCAGCGTGACCGACAAACACTTCCAGGCCGCACTGACCGAATTGGGGCTTCGCGCCCGCCGGCAATACAACTGCCGGCACACATACGCTACCATGTGCCTCATGTCGGGGATGAACCCTGCGTTTATTGCCACTCAGCTCGGTCATAGCGTTCAGATGTTGCTATCGACCTACGCCCGATGGATCAACCCCAGCACCGACTGGTGTGAGCTCGGGACGCTTGAAAAGAGTTTGATTGGTACACAATTGGTACAGACAGAAACAGTACCCCTCTGAAACCCTTATGGAATCAGCCTCTGTGACACTGGAACAGAACTACACCGCGATTCTCGGCCAATTGGGCGAGGACGTCTCCCGCGAGGGCCTGCTCGACACGCCAAAACGTGCCGCCAAAGCCATGCAGTACCTCTGCCGCGGTTATGAACAGACACTGGAAGAGGTCACCAACGGTGCCTTGTTCAGCTCCGACAACAGCGAAATGGTGCTGGTGAAGGACATCGAGCTCTACTCGTTGTGCGAACACCACCTGCTGCCGTTTATCGGCAAGGCTCACGTCGCCTACATCCCGAGCGGCAAGGTATTGGGCCTGTCGAAAGTCGCGCGGATCGTCGATATGTACGCCCGCCGCCTGCAGATCCAGGAAAATCTCAGCCGCCAGATCGCCGATGCGGTCCAGCAAGTCACCGGCGCCCTGGGCGTTGCAGTGGTGATCGAGGCCAAACACATGTGCATGATGATGCGCGGTGTGGAGAAACAGAATTCGTCAATGATCACTTCGGTGATGCTGGGTGAGTTCCGCGAAAACGCGGCCACCCGCAGTGAGTTTCTCAGCCTGATCAAGTAATTCGCAGCAGAAGAAAACCGGCATTCATCGCCGGTTTTTTTTGTCTGTGAAAAATCAGGTAAGCTGCGCGCCTTCTGTTTGCCCCTGTGAGGCTTATACCGTGTTCGTTAAAGCGCTTCGTGTCGGCCTTGGCCAACTGATCATCTTCACCGACTTCATTACCCGCCCCGGCAAAAAGCAGCGCCCTGCCGAGGTTCAGGCTCAGGTCAACACGGCCGCCAGGGACCTGACCCTGTATCAGTTCCACGCCTGCCCGTTCTGCGTGAAAACCCGCCGCACCCTGCGCCGCTTGAACGTGCCGGTGGCGTTGCGCGACGCGAAAAACAACGAACAGGATCGCCAGGCCCTGCTGGAACACGGTGGCAAGATCAAGGTTCCGTGCCTGCGCATCGAAGAGAATGGCCAGACGACCTGGATGTATGAGTCCAAGGTGATCATCGATTATCTGGACAAGCGGTTTGCCGCAGCCTGAAGGATTTGCGGTGTTCTGAGTGACGCCTTCGCGAGCAGGCTCGCTCCCACATTAAAATGTGGTCAACTGTGGGAGCGAGCCTGCTCGCGAAGAGGCCGGCACAATCACTGCAAATTTCAGACAAAAATAAACCGGCCCTTGCGCCGGTTTATTCATTTCTACCCTCCCCTCAAGCCACTTCCGCCGCCTGAGCCTGACGCAGCACCGCAGCCAAACGCTTAAGCCCTTCGTCCAGCCGTGCCGGGTCGATGTGGCTGAAATTCAGGCGCAAATGCCCCGGATTGCTGTCCGGTTCAGGGAAGAACGGTTCGCCCGGCATGAACGCCACATCCGCAGCCAGTGCAGCCTTGAGCAACGTACGCGTATCCAGCGGCTGCTTGAGTGTCAGCCAGAAAAACAACCCGCCCTGCGGCACGTTCCAGTTCGCCAAATCCGCAAAATGCGTTTCCAGGGCTGACTCGTCTGTCAGTTGCATTTGCCGTAACTGATCTGGCGATATATCTCTATTGCCAAACTTTTCGTCTACAAAATCAAAAACATTATTTGCTTTATTTGTATACAAAAGCATAATCCACTTCGTGCGAGTTCCTGACCAAGCGGTCAACAAATTCGCAAGTGCCTCAAAGGGTCGCTGCCACCCTCATGGGTCCGGCCCTGGAAATAACAATAAAACTCTTGAGGAGTACTCGCTGTGGAAAGCCGCAAATCCGAAGCCCCGACGCTGGAACTCTCGCCGCCGTTACGCAATGGCTGGCTGGAGCGCATCTTCAAACTCAGCTTGCATGGCACCACGGTGAAGACCGAGTTGATTGCCGGTCTGACAACCTTCATCACCATGGCCTACATCATCTTCGTCAACCCCAACATCATGGCCGACGCCGGGATCGATCACGGTGCCGCGTTCGTCGCCACCTGCATCGCCGCCGCGCTCGGCTGCCTGTTGATGGGGCTTTACGCCAACTGGCCGGTCGGCCTGGCGCCGGGCATGGGCCTCAACGCCTTCTTTACCTACACCGTGGTCGGCACCATGGGTTACAACTGGGAAACCGCCCTTGGCGCGGTGTTTGTTTCCGGTGTGTTGTTCATGTTTCTGACTTTTTCCCGGATCCGCGAATGGCTGCTCAATAGCATCCCGGTGAGTTTGCGCTTTGCCATGGGCGCCGGTGTGGGCCTGTTTTTGGGGCTGATCGGCTTGAAAACCGCGGGCATCGTGGTCGACAGCCCGGCCACCCTGATCAAGCTCGGCTCCCTGCGCGAGCCTGGTCCGCTGCTGGCCGCCATCTGTTTCCTGATGATCGCCGTACTCAGCTACCACAAAGTGTTTGGCGCGATTCTCATCAGCATCATCACCGTCACCCTGGCGGGTTGGGGCCTGGGCCTGGTGCACTACGAGGGCCTCATGTCCGCCCCGCCGAGCCTGGCACCGACCTGGATGGCCATGAACATCGCAGGCGTATTCAACGTCAGCATGATCAGCGTGGTGCTGGCCTTCCTCTTCGTGCACATGTTCGACACCGCCGGCACCCTGATGGGCGTCGCCCAGCGCGCCGGCCTGGTGAACGCGGATGGCAAGATCGAAAACCTCTCCCGCGCCCTGAAAGCCGACAGTGCTTCCAGCGTATTCGGTGCGATGGTCGGTGTTCCGCCGGTCACCAGCTACGTGGAAAGTGCCGCGGGTGTAGCCGCTGGTGGTCGGACTGGTCTTACCGCAGTGACCGTAGGTGTGCTATTTATTGCCGCAATGTTTTTCGCACCGCTGGCGGGCATGATCCCCGCTTACGCAACCGCCGGTGCGCTGATTTATGTGGCGATGCTGATGATGGGCGGCATGGCGCACATCGAATGGGACGAAGCGACCGACAGCATTCCGGCGATCGTTACCGCGATCATGATGCCCCTGACCTTCTCGGTCGCCGACGGCATCGCGCTGGGCTTTATCACTTACGTGGTGCTGAAGGCCTTCACCGGTAAGCACAAGGAAATTTCCGTCAGTCTTTGGGTGCTCTGCGCGATCTTCATCGCCAAGTTCGTTTTCTTGTAAGCCGTTTACGATTCAAAAACAGTGTTTCAAAACAGCCTCACCCCGTCGGGTGGGGCTTTTGCACAAATGGAGGAAAGTGATGAGTCTGGAAACCTGGCTGCTGTTCAGCGGCGCTGCGCTGGTGGTCATCCTGATCCCGGGGCCACTGTCTTTGCTGATGATCAGCAACAGTCTGAATTACGGTTTGCGCCGTTCTTACCCGGCGTTTCTGGGTGGCGTGATTGCCTCGATCTGCTTGCTTAGTGCGTCGGCGCTGGGTTTGGGCGCCTTGCTGCTGGCATCGGAACAACTGTTCAGTGCCTTGAAGATCGTCGGTGCGCTGTACTTGTTCTATCTGGCCTGGCAGAGCTGGCAGCAATCGCGCCTGCCCTCCCACGGCGCTGAAGTGCCCCAGGCTGCGCCAGTGCCACGCTTTCGCGCACTGTTCGGGCGCGCGTTTATGTTGGGCGCCAGCAACCCGAAAGACATTCTGTTCTTCGCCGCTTTCCTCCCGCAGTTCCTCAGCGCAGAGCAACCATTCCTGCCGCAGCTGCTGGTGATGATTGCGACCTGGACCGTGCTGGATTTGCTGTGCAAGTTGGCTTATGGGCTGGGTGCCCACGGTGCGGCGCGGTATTTGCGCAGTGGCAAGGGGCAGAGCTGGTTTAACCGGGTGAGTGCGGGGTTGTTCAGTGGTGCGGGTGCAGCATCCTTGTTGAGCCGTTAAAGATCAAAAGATCGCAGCCTCGTTTCACTCGACAGCTCCTACAGGGATCGCGGTTTCCTGTAGGAGCTGTCGAGTGAAACGAGGCTGCGATCTTTTGACTTTCCCAAAGGCAAAAAAAAGCCCGCAGTGTGAGCGGGCGAAAGACCAAAGAAGCTATATGCGCAGGATTCTGGGGGGAAAGTCCTAGCTTCCTCTGTAGGTCGAATAGCTGTACGGCGAAATCAGCAACGGCACATGGTAGTGATCCTGTTCCGCAGAGATGCCAAAACGCAGCACCACCACATCCAGGAACGCGGGTTCTGGCAGCTGAACGCCACGGGCGCGGTAGTAATCGCCCGCATGAAACTGAACCTGATAGACCCCGGAACGGTAGTCATCGCCTTGCAGCAGCGGTGCATCGACCCGGCCGTCGCTGTTAGTGACTGCTGTGGCCACCAATTCCAGCTGCGAACCTTCAACGCGGTACAACTCGACCTTGATCGAGCTGCCCGGGCAACCGTGTGCAGCGTCCAAAACGTGTGTAGTCAAACGTCCCATTGATTCTGCGCGCCTGCCTGCGTGGAGCAGTCAGACCTCGCGCCTCCCGAAGTCAGTTGAAAAGGAGACCGCACCGATTCGGAGCACGAAAAGCTGCGGCGAGCGACTGATTAAGACACTTTTCAAAAAAATTGTACACAATAAAAACAACATATTTACCGTTAGATCCATCATTCAGGGATTCCCACCGAATCTGACGCCGAGCCATAGGGCCAGAGGACCTTCCATCCATTAGCTGACCAATCGGGCAGGTTTCTTGCAATAACATGTAAAGATGACAGTCAGTGAAAAATGCAAAAAAACAGGCTTACAAAGTGGATATAAAGTTGTATACAATCAGCCCATCGCTGTGACGCCAGCCTGTCATCACACTGCTGGCCGCCTCACAAACCTGACCTTGAACAAGTCGAACGAATAAGAAGGAAGACTGCAGTGAGCGCTGACTACCCACGCGACCTGATCGGTTACGGCAGTAACCCTCCTCACCCACACTGGCCGGGCAATGCCCGCATCGCCTTGTCCTTCGTGCTCAATTACGAAGAAGGTGGCGAGCGCAATATCCTGCACGGCGATAAAGAATCCGAAGCCTTCCTCTCGGAAATGGTCTCGGCGCAGCCGTTGCAAGGCGCGCGCAACATGAGCATGGAATCCCTTTACGAGTATGGCAGCCGTGCCGGCGTCTGGCGGATTCTGAAACTGTTCAAGGAATTCGACATTCCGCTGACCATCTTCGCCGTGGCCATGGCCGCCCAGCGTCACCCGGACGTGATCCGCGCGATGGTCGATGCCGGCCACGAGATCTGCAGCCACGGCTATCGCTGGATCGACTACCAGTACATGGACGAAGCGCAGGAACGCGAGCACATGCTCGAAGCGATCCGCGTCCTCACCGAAATCACCGGAGAGCGTCCACTGGGTTGGTACACCGGCCGCACCGGTCCGAACACCCGTCGACTGGTGATGGAAGAAGGCGGTTTCCTCTACGACTGCGACACCTACGACGACGACCTGCCCTACTGGGAACCGAACAATCCGACCGGCAAGCCGCACCTGGTGATTCCGTACACGCTGGACACCAACGATATGCGCTTCACCCAGGTTCAGGGCTTCAACAAGGGCGACGATTTCTTTGAATACCTCAAAGACGCGTTCGACGTGCTTTACGCTGAAGGCGCCGAAGCGCCGAAGATGTTGTCGATCGGCCTGCACTGCCGTCTGATTGGCCGTCCGGCGCGTCTGGCCTCGCTCAAACGCTTTATCGAATACGCTAAAAGTCATGAACAGGTGTGGTTCAGCCGTCGCGTCGACATCGCTCGCCACTGGCACGAAACCCACCCGTACCAAGGGGCCGCGAAATGAGTCACTTCCAAACCCTGAAGCCGTCGACCCTGAGCCGCGACGCGTTTGTCGCCGCCTTCGCGGACATCTACGAACATTCGCCTTGGGTGGCCGAAAAGGGCTTCGACCTGGGCCAGGACGCTTCGATCGACGAGATCGAAACCCTGCACCAGCGCATGAGCGACATCCTGTTGAGCGCCGATCACGCCAGTCAATTGGCATTGATCAACGCTCACCCGGACCTGGCCGGCAAAGCTGCCGTCCAGGGCCAACTGACCGAAGCCAGCACGAATGAACAGGCTGGCGCCGGTATTCACCAATGCACGGCCGAAGAGTTCCAGCGCTTCACCGAGCTGAACGACGCCTACAAAGCCAAGTTCAAGTTTCCCTTCATCATGGCGGTAAAAGGCAGCAACCGGCATCAGATCCTCGCGGCGTTCGAAACGCGCATTCACAACCCGCAAGACACCGAGTTCAAATGCGCGCTGGCGGAGATCAACAAGATCGCCCTGTTCCGATTACTGACCCTATAGCGACCTTGGCCCGAGCAAGTTTCCGAACGCAGAACGAGCCCTGGGCCCTGAGAGCATCCCAAGCCAACTAATTAAAGGCAGACAAGAAGAATGAAAGCTTACGCCGTACCTTTCGAGAAGTTCGTCAACCTGGCCGACGCCCGCCTGGGCACCAAAATCATCTCGGTCACCGATGACTGGTTCGCTGATGCCAACCGTCTGTTCCAGCCGACCCCGGCTGTGTGGAAGGAGGGCGTGTTCGATGACAACGGCAAGTGGATGGACGGCTGGGAGTCGCGCCGCAAGCGCTTCGAAGGCTACGACAGCGCAGTGATCCGTCTGGGCGTTCCGGGCTCGATCAAGGGCGTGGACATCGACACTTCATTCTTCACCGGCAACTTCCCGCCGTCGGCCTCCCTGGAAGCGTGCTTCCTGGCCTCGGGCGAGCCGGACGAAAATACCCAGTGGACTGAAGTGCTGTCCGCCGTCGAGCTGCAAGGCAACAGCCACCACTACCACGAAATCAACAACGCCCAGGCGTTCAGCCACCTGCGCTTCAACATCTACCCGGATGGTGGCGTGGCCCGTCTGCGTGTCTACGGTATTCCGTTCCGCGACTGGTCCGCTGTGGGCGACAACGAGCAAGTTGATCTGGCAGCAGCCCTGAACGGTGGCCGCGCCCTCGCCTGCTCCGACGAACATTTCGGTCGCATGAGCAACATCCTCAACCCGGGCCGTGGCATCAACATGGGCGATGGCTGGGAAACCGCGCGCCGTCGCACGCCAGGCAATGACTGGGTCATTGTCGCGCTGGGTCATGCCGGCGAAATCGAGAAAGTCATCGTCGACACCCTGCACTTCAAGGGCAACTACCCGGACACCTGCTCGATCCAGGGCGCATTCGTTAAGGGCGGCACCGACAGCCAGATCGAAACCCAATCGCTGTTCTGGCGCGAATTGCTACCGGCGCAGAAACTGGAAATGCACGCCGAACACACCTTCGCCGAGCAGATCAAGGCGCTGGGGCCGATCACCCACATCCGTTTGAACGTGTTCCCGGATGGTGGTGTGAGTCGCCTGCGCGTTTTGGGCAAGGTCGCGAAGTAATGCTGAGCCTGTAGGAGCTGCCGCAGGCTGCGATCTTTTGATCTTGATCTTAAAAAGCAAAGTCAAAAGATCGCAGGCTTCGCCAGCTCCTACAGGGAACGCAGTGAACCGAAATCAAATTTCAAAGAAAAGAAGACCAGCATGCGCACATTAACGATTGAACCGCTGACCAAAGAAGCCTTCGCCCCTTTCGGTGACGTGATCGAAACCGACGGCAGCGATCACTTCATGATCAACAACGGTTCGACCATGCGCTTTCACAAACTGGCGACGGTGCAAACCGCCACGCCAGAGGACAACGCGATCATCAGCATCTTCCGCGCCGACGCGCAGGACATGCCGCTGACCGTCAGCATGCTGGAGCGTCACCCGCTGGGCAGCCAGGCTTTCATTCCGCTGCTCGGCAACCCCTTTCTGATCGTGGTCGCGCCACTTGGCGATGAACCTGTATCAGGCTTGGTCCGCGCCTTCGTCACCAACGGCAGGCAGGGCATTAATTACCATCGCGGCGTTTGGCACCATCCGGTGCTGACGATCGAAAAGCGGGATGACTTCCTGGTGGTTGATCGCAGTGGCACAGGCAATAACTGCGATGAGCATTTTTTCAAAGAGGATGAGCGTTTGATCCTTGCCCCCCACCAATAAGAGAAGGTCTGATCACTCGACAACAGAGTGACAGGCGAGAGGTAAAGACTGTGGAAGCACATCTGTTGGAATGGCTGAACCTGAGCGTGCGCTGGGTTCACATGATTACTGGCGTGGCCTGGATCGGTGCGTCGTTCTATTTCGTCTGGCTGGAAAACAACCTCAATCGGGTTAACCCGAAAAGTGGTCTGGCGGGCGATCTGTGGGCGATCCACGGCGGCGGTATCTACCACCTGGAAAAATACAAACTGGCCCCACCGACCATGCCGGACAACCTGCACTGGTTCAAATGGGAAGCCTATTTCACCTGGATGTCGGGGATCGCGCTGCTGTGCGTGGTGTTCTACTCCAACCCGACGCTGTACCTTCTGGCACCGGGCAGCAGCCTGACCGGCCCTGAAGGGGTCGCACTGGGCATCGCCTCGTTGTTCGTCGGCTGGTTCGTCTACTCCTTCCTCTGCGACTCGGCCCTGGGCAAACGCCCTGCCCTGCTAGGCGGAATCCTGTTCGTGCTGATCATTGGCGCCGCTTACGGCTTCAGCAAAGTGTTCAGCGGTCGTGGTGCGTACCTGCACGTCGGCGCGATCATCGGCACCATCATGGTCGGCAACGTGTTCCGCATCATCATGCCGGCCCAGCGCGCACTGGTTGCCGCGATTGCCGAGAACCGCACGCCGGATCCGGCGCTGCCGGCCAAAGGCTTGCTGCGTTCGCGTCACAACAACTACTTCACCTTGCCGGTGCTGTTCATCATGATCAGCAACCACTTCCCGAGCACCTACGGCAGCCAATACAACTGGTTGATCCTGGCCGGGATCGCGGTATTGGCGGTGTTGGTGCGTCACTACTTCAACACCCGTCATGACAGCCACAAATTTGCCTGGACCCTGCCCGTTGCGGCAGTGGGCATGATCTGTCTGGCTTACGTGACTGGCCCGGCGCAGATGCCCAGCGCGCCTGAAGTAGCCAAGGCGCCTGGCACCATCGAGTACCAGCCGCTGCCGGAAACTGCCCTCGGTGGTGGTGCCAAACCTGAAGCGGCGAAACCTGCCGCGCCTGTCGCTGCACCGGCTCAGGCGTCCAACGCCGGCCCCGGTTTCGACAAGGTTCACAGTGTGATCCAGGAGCGTTGCGCGGTTTGCCATTCGGCCAAACCGACCAGCCCGCTGTTCAGTGCTGCACCGGCCGGTGTGATGTTCGATACCCCCGAGCAGATCCGTCAGAACGCTGCACGCATCCAGGCTCAAGCCGTCACCAGCCAGATCATGCCACTGGGCAACATCACCCAGATGACCCAGCAGGAACGTGATCTGATCGGAGCGTGGATTGTTCAGGGAGCTCCAACCAATTAACCGTTGAAAAGCATCGCGAGCAGGCTCGCTCCCACAGGATTTGTATCGCCTGTGTGGGAGCGGGCTTGCCCGCGAAAGCGTCAGGTCAGTCAGTAATGGCCTCTTCGCGAGCAAGCCCGCTCCCACAGGTTTGCCTGATGCACAAAATCACAAGAATAAAAAAGATCCGAGGTGTTGCATGTCCGAGCTATCCGAAGCGCGCATCCCCGACGCACCCGCCATTCAGCGCTTACCCCTTTTGCAACTGATCCTGGTCGGTCTGCAACACGTTCTGCTGATGTACGGCGGAGCCATCGCGGTGCCGCTGATCATCGGACAGGCCGCAGGCCTGAGTCGTGAAGAAATCGCCTTCCTGATCAATGCCGACCTGCTGGTGGCCGGGATCGCAACCATCGTGCAGTCGCTGGGCATCGGCCCCATGGGCATCCGTATGCCGGTGATGATGGGCGCCAGTTTCGCGGCTGTCGGCAGCATGGTCGCCATGGCCGGCATGCCAGGCATCGGCCTGCAAGGGATCTTCGGCGCGACCATCGCCGCCGGGTTCTTCGGCATGATCATCGCGCCATTCATGTCCAAAGTCGTACGCTTCTTCCCGCCTCTGGTGACCGGCACAGTCATCACCTCGATCGGTTTGTCGCTGTTCCCCGTGGCCGTGAACTGGGCCGGCGGCGGTGCGGGCGCCGCTCAATTCGGCTCGCCAATTTACCTGGCCATCGCCGCGCTGGTGCTGGCAACCATCCTGCTGGTCCACCGCTTCATGCGAGGTTTCTGGGTCAACATTTCCGTGTTGATCGGTATGTGCCTGGGTTACGTGCTCTGCGGCCTGATCGGTATGGTCGACCTGAGCGGCATGGCCCAGGCGCCTTGGTTGCAATTCGTGACCCCGCTGCATTTCGGCATGCCGAAGTTCGAACTCGCACCGATCCTTTCCATGTGCCTGGTGGTGGTGATCATCTTCGTCGAGTCCACCGGGATGTTCCTGGCGCTGGGCAAAATCACCGGTCAGGACGTCTGCCCACGGATGCTGCGTCGCGGTTTGTTGTGTGATGCCGGCGCCTCGTTCTTCGCCGGTTTCTTCAACACCTTCACCCACTCCTCTTTCGCGCAGAACATCGGCCTGGTGCAGATGACCGGCGTACGTTGCCGCTCAGTGACCATCGTCGCCGGCGGTTTGCTGGTGGTGTTGAGTTTGTTGCCGAAAGCGGCGTTTCTGGTGGCATCGATTCCACCCGCCGTACTGGGCGGCGCAGCGATTGCGATGTTCGGGATGGTCGCCGCCACCGGCATCAAGATTCTTCAGGAAGCCGACATCGGTGACCGCCGCAACCAGTTGCTGGTGGCGGTGAGCATCGGCATGGGGCTGATCCCGGTGGTCCGTCCGGAATTCTTCGCCCACCTTCCGATGTGGATGAGTCCGATCACCCACAGCGGAATTGCCATGGCGACGCTCAGTGCGCTGTCGCTGAACCTGCTGTTCAACATCCTCGGCGGCGCCGAACGCGCGGCCATCAACGACTGCCACGCGCACCCGCACTAATACATCAGCACCACAGAACCTGTGGGAGCGAGCTTGCTCGCGATGGCGGTATCACATTCAACATCAGTGTTGACTGAACTGACGCCATCGCGAGCAAGCTCGCTCCCACAGGTCAGCGGCAGCCTGCACCTCAAACAATAAAAACAAGAGGGAGCAACAGATGATTCGCACACAGACAAACATGCTGTTAGGCGGTGGTCTACTGGCCGCCAGTCAGACCATGGCCGGCGATTTACTGCTGTGGCAGACCAACAGCCTGAGTTATCTGTATGGCAAGGATTTCGCGGTCAACCCGTCGATCCAGCAGACGATAACCTTTGAGCACGCCGACCGCTGGAAGTACGGCGACAACTTCCTGTTCGTCGACAGCACTTACTACAACGGCGAGCAAGACCGGAACAAAGGCGTTCACGCCTATTACGGCGAGTTCAGTCCGCGCCTGTCTTTCGGAAAAATCCTCGAGCGCCGTTTCGAATTCGGCCCGATCAAAGACGTGTTGCTGGCCATGACCTACGAGAATGGCGAAGACGACACCGAGGCCTATCTGATCGGCCCCGGTTTCGACCTCGCGGTACCGGGCTTCAATTTTTTCACCTTGAACTTCTACTATCGCCAGACCGAAGGCTCGCGTCCCGGCGACGATGTCTGGCAGATCACGCCGGCCTGGTCCTACACCCTGCCATTGGGCAACTCGAACCTGTTGATCGACGGCTACATCGACTGGGTCGTGGATAACGACCAGAACTCACAGGGCACCTACCACGCCAACCTGCACTTGAACCCCCAGATCAAATATGACCTGGGGAAGGCCTTGGGCTGGCGGGAGAAACAGGTGTACGTCGGCGTCGAATACAGCTACTGGAAAAATAAATACGGCATCGAAAACAACGCCAACCTCGACACTAATGAGAACACCACCAGCCTGCTGGTGAAGGTGCATTTCTAGATGATCCGCAACCGTGCTCCAAACCTGTCGTCGGTGCGCTGTTGCGGGGCACTTGAGACCTGGCCAAGGAGTCAGTATTCTCCGCGGCCGCCCGAATCTGGTCTAAAAAAAAGCCCGGATTTAATTCCTGACCAGAAAGCCAACTTATCCCGGCGCTGGACGGTACCAAGGCACTCCAAAACCTCTCTCAATCGACTGCTCTTGAGCAGCCGAGCGGGAGTTTTTTGGCTTTTCAAAAGCCTTGGCTCAGCTCTTGCTAACAGCACTGAAGCTGACCGACTGGATGATTTTTTACAGCTACAGAAAAAGGCGCCACACCAGAGCGCCGACCTTAGAAAAATAACGTGGAACCACCTACTTTTTGGGAGCAACCGAATGAAACGTACGTGCACTAGCCTGATGCTGGCGGGATCGTTGCTGGCCGGGGGCCAGGCCATGGCCGGCGACTTGCTGCAATGGCAGAACAACAGCCTGACCTACCTGTATGGCAAGGACTTCCAGGTCAACCCGCGCATTCAGCAGACGGTGACCTTCGAACACGTCGATGGCTGGAAATACGGCGACAACTTCATGTTCGTCGACAAGATCTTCTACAACGGCAAAGACGATAGCTACGCTGGCTCGAACACCTACTACGGCGAGATCAGCCCACGCTTGTCGTTCGGCAAGATCTTCGACCAAAAGCTCGAATTCGGCCCGATCAAAGACGTACTGCTGGCCATGACTTACGAGTTCGGTGAAAACGATACCGAGTCCTACCTGATCGGACCTGGTTTTGACCTGGCGATCCCGGGCTTCGATTACTTCCAGCTGAACTTCTACAACCGTCATACCGAAGGCGACCGCCCAGGTGACAATATCTGGCAGGTCACTCCGGTCTGGTCCTACACCATCCCGGTGGGCGATTCGAACATCCTGATCGACGGTTTCATGGACTGGGTGGTCGACAACGACGTCAACAAAAAAGGCGAGTACCACGCCAACCTGCACTTCAATCCACAGGTCAAATACGACTTGGGCAAAGCGCTGAACCTTGGCGAAAAGCAGTTGTACGTCGGCGTCGAGTATGACTACTGGAAAAACAAGTACGGTATTGAAGACAGTCAGGGCTTCAAAACCGATCAGAGCGTAACCAGTTTCCTGGTCAAGGTTCACTTCTGATCCGGCGGCGTCTGTAAGGACGTCTTCGCGAGCAGGCTCGCTCCCACATTGGAATGCATTTCAACTGTGGGAGCGGGCCTGCTCGCGAATGGCCGCACTGCAAATCTCAAGCAGTGACCGCTGCCTCGGCTATCCCAAGAAACCGGCACAACTCCCCGCGCTTGGCCAACGCATCCCGCCGCCCCAAATCAATCAATTCGCTGCAATACCCCGCCTCGAACAGCAGATAGCTCAGCACCCCCGCCCCGCTCGTCTTGGTCGCCCCTGGCCCGCGCAGAAACAGACGCAGCGCCGCCGGCAACTCCTGCCGATGCCGCGCCGCAATTTCGTCGATCGGCTGACTGGGCGAAATCACCAGCACTTCCACCGGCGCCACTCCCAGTGCGCGCGTCGGCGTGCCATCAGGCATCAAGTGGCTGAACTGGTTTAGACGCTGCAACAGCTCGATGTCACTTTCCAGGCTGTCAATGAACGTGCTGTTGAGCAGGTGTCCGCCGATCTGTGCCAGGCTCGGCTGCTGGCCGGTGTAGGCGCGTTGCAGCGGTTGTTCCGGGTCGATGCCGCGGGGGTTGCCGCTGACGCCCACTACCAGCACTCGGCTGGCGCCCAGGTGCAGCGCCGGACTGATCGGTGCCGACTGACGTACCGCGCCGTCGCCGAAATACTCTTCACCGATTTTGACTGGCGCAAACAACAGCGGGATGGCGGAACTGGCCAGCAAGTGATCGACGGTCAATTGAGTGGGGACGCCGATTCGCCGATGGCGCAACCAGGCATTGATGGTGCCGCCGCCCTGATAAAAGGTCACCGCCTGACCGGACTCGTAGCCGAACGCGGTCACCGCAACCGCCTGCAACTGCTTCTGTGCAATGGCCTCGGCAATCCCGCTCATCTGCAGTTTGTCGTCGAGCAATCCGCGCAGCGGCGAACTGTTGAGCAAAGCCACCGGCACCTGAGCACCAATCCCGAGCAAACTGTGGCTGACAAAACGGCTGGCCTGGTGGATCACGCCCGGCCAGTCGCTGCGCAGTACCAGATGACTGCGAAAGCCCTGCCAGAAGGCTGTCAGACGTTGAATCGCACCACGAAAATCCATCGCCCCACTGGCGAGGCTGACCGCGTTGATTGCGCCGGCCGAGGTGCCGACAATCACCGGAAACGGATTGCTCGCACCGACCGGTAACAGCTCGGCAATCGCCGCCAGCACACCCACTTGATAGGCCGCCCGGGCCCCGCCGCCGGAAAGAATCAACCCTGTAACCGGTTCAGCAGGACTCATCGCAACACTCCTTGGTGCTTATAAGGGCGGTGGTTCAACCGCGTTTTGCGTACAGCTTCGGCTCGCCCGGCGGACGACTCTTGAAGCGACGATGAGCCCAAAGGTATTGCTGCGGACATTCGCGCAAGACACCTTCGATCCATTGGTTGATCCGCAGGCAGTCGGCTTCTTCGGTTTCGCCGGGAAAACCTTCGAGCGGCGCATGAATCACCAGTCGATAACCGCTGCCATCCGCCAGACGTTCCTGAGTGAACGGCACCACCAGCGCCTTGCCCAACCGCGCAAACTTGCTGGTGGCAGTAACGGTAGCGGCCTGAATCCCGAACAGCGGCACGAAGATACTTTGCTTGGCGCCATAGTCCTGATCCGGTGCGTACCAGATTGCCCGACCTGCGCGCAGCAATTTGAGCATGCCGCGCACGTCGTCGCGCTCCACCGCCAGCGAATCGACGTTGTGCCGCTCGCGCCCCAGGCGCTGGACGTAGTCGAACAACGGATTTTTGTGTTCGCGGTACATGCCATCAATGGTGTGCTGCTGGCCAAGCAACGCCGCGCCGATTTCCAGCGTGGTGAAATGAACGGCCATCAGGATCACGCCCTTGCCGTCACGCTGGGCTTTTTTCAAATACTCCAACCCTTCGACATGGGCCAGCTTTGCCAGACGCTCCCGCGACCACCACCAGCTCATGGCCATTTCGAAAAACGCGATGCCCGTTGAGGCGAAGTTTTCCTTGAGCAGGCGCTTGCGTTCGGCAGCGGTTTTTTCAGGGAAACACAGTTCGAGATTGCGCTTGGCAATGCGCCGTCTGTCGCCCGCTACTCGATACATCAATGCACCCAGGGCACGACCGATCGACAGCAACGCCGGATACGGCAACTGGACAATCAGCCACAATAGCCCCAAGCCACACCACAGCGGCCAGAAACGCGGAGAAAGAAATGCTGTTCGAAAACGCGGGCGATCCATTAAAGGTTCCGGAAAGACAATGGCCGCGCATTCTACATCGTTCGACCCGGCTTGCGGCTCGCGGGCGTTCTCGTTATAAGTCTCGGCACTTTTAGTGACAAGTCGTTGTATGCCGACCATGAGCCAAACCGAACCGCTAGACCAAGATCCCGTGTTCCAGCTGAAGGGCAGCATGCTCGCCATTACGGTGCTGGAACTGGCCCGTAACGACCTCGAGAACCTCGATCGTCAACTGGCCGCCAAGGTCGCCCAGGCGCCTAACTTCTTTAGTAACGCGCCACTGGTGCTGGCACTGGACAAACTCCCGGCCAGTGAAGGCGCAGTTGATCTGCCAGGCCTGATGCGCGTCTGCCGCCAGCATGGCCTGCGCACCCTGGCAATCCGTGCCAGTCGCATTGAAGACATCGCCGCGGCCATCGCGGTCGACCTGCCGGTGCTGCCACCGTCCGGCGCCCGTGAGCGTCCGCTGGACCCGCTCGAAGGCCAAGTCAAGAAAAAGCCGGAAAAACCGCCGGAGCCGACGATCAAGCCAACGAAGATCATCACCTCGCCCGTCCGCGGCGGGCAGCAGATTTATGCCCAGGGCTGCGATCTGGTGGTGATCTCGTCGGTCAGCCCGGGGGCGGAACTTCTCGCCGATGGGAACATCCATGTATACGGCCCGATGCGCGGTCGAGTGTTGGCCGGCGTCAAAGGCGACACGAAAGCCAGGATTTTCTGTCAGCAAATGAGCGCTGAACTGGTCTCCATCGCAGGCCACTACAAGGTTTCGGAGGATCTGCGTCGCGACCCTTTGTGGGGCGCGGGCGTACAGGTCAGCCTGTCGGGCGATGTGTTGAACATCATTCGGCTTTAACGGATACTGCCGCATTTTCCAAACATCTCTAAAACGTAGCGAAAACGGCTCAAACGAAGTAGGAAAAAGGTCATAAGCAGTGTTTACCCGAGGTAAGCGCCGTTCTGCACCGAATTCCAGCCAAGGCTGTCCGACTGCAGTAGTTTTTCTAGAGATGTTTTTCAGGGGCTAAATGTCCTTTTTCCTTAGGGGTGAAACACCTTGGCCAAGATTCTCGTGGTTACATCCGGCAAGGGTGGTGTGGGTAAGACCACCACCAGTGCTGCTATCGGTACCGGCCTCGCACTGCGCGGTCACAAAACAGTTATCGTCGACTTCGACGTCGGTTTGCGTAACCTCGACCTGATCATGGGTTGCGAGCGCCGTGTGGTGTATGACTTCGTCAACGTGGTAAACGGCGAAGCCAACCTGCAACAAGCCCTGATCAAAGACAAACGCCTGGAAAACCTTTACGTACTGGCCGCCAGTCAGACCCGCGACAAAGACGCGCTGACTGTGGAAGGCGTGGAAAAAGTGTTGATGGCGCTGAAAGAAGACTTCGAATACGTGGTCTGCGACTCTCCGGCCGGCATCGAAAAAGGCGCCCACCTGGCCATGTACTTCGCAGACGAAGCGATTATCGTGACCAACCCGGAAGTGTCCTCGGTTCGTGACTCGGACCGTATGCTGGGCCTGCTGGCCAGCAAGTCCCGCCGCGCGGAAAAGGGCGAAGACCCGATCAAGGAACACCTGCTGCTGACCCGCTACAACCCGCAACGAGTCAGTGACGGCGAGATGCTCGGCGTCGAAGACGTCAAAGAGATTCTGGCGGTCGCCCTGCTGGGTGTCATTCCGGAATCCCAAGCAGTACTCAAAGCTTCCAACTCGGGCGTGCCAGTCATTCTCGACGACCAGAGCGATGCCGGTCAGGCATACAGCGATGCGGTCGATCGTCTGCTGGGCAAAACCGTGGAGCATCGTTTTCTCGATGTAACGAAGAAGGGATTCTTCGAGCGCCTGTTTGGAGGTAGATAATGAATCTTTTTGACTTCTTTCGTGCCAGCAAAAAGGTCAGCACCGCGTCGGTAGCGAAAGAGCGTCTGCAGATCATCGTGGCGCACGAACGCGGCCAGCGCAGTACACCGGACTACCTGCCAGCCTTGCAGAAGGAATTGGTCGAGGTCATCCGCAAGTACGTCAATATCGGGTCCGATGACGTGCACGTCGCTCTGGAAAACCAGGGCAGTTGCTCGATTCTGGAACTCAATATCACCCTGCCTGACCGCTAGTCGATCAGACAGGAGCCACGGCGGCTCAGAATCTTTGAGCCCCTGTAGGAGCTGCCGCAGGCTGCGATCTTTTGATCTTGTTTTTAAAGCAGAATCAAAAGATCGCAGCCTGCGGCAGCTCCTACACGGGACAATGAAGGTTCTGAGCCGCCGTTGGCGTTTGTTACGAGGCTGTTTTAATGCCGCTGTCCAACATCCGCATCATCCATCAGGACGCCGCCGTACTGGTGGTGAACAAACCGACCCTGCTGCTCTCTGTCCCTGGCCGGGCTGATGACAACAAGGATTGCCTGATTACCCGCCTGCAAGAAAACGGCTACCCGGAAGCGCGAATCGTCCATCGTCTGGACTGGGAAACCTCCGGCATTATTCTGTTGGCCCGTGATCCGGACACGCATCGCGAACTGTCTCGGCAATTTCACGACCGCGAAACCGAAAAGGCCTACACCGCCCTGTGCTGGGGACAACCGGAACTGGACAGTGGCAGCATCGATCTGCCCTTGCGCTACGACCCGCCGACCAAGCCTCGCCATGTGGTCGACCATGAATTCGGCAAACATGCCCTGACCTTCTGGCGGGTATTGGAGCGTTGCGGCGACTGGTGTCGTGTCGAATTGACGCCGATCACCGGCCGCTCCCATCAGTTGCGCGTGCACATGCTCTCCATCGGTCATCCGCTACTGGGTGACGGGCTGTATGCCCACGAGCAAGCACTGGCCGCCTGGCCACGACTTTGTTTGCACGCGAGCATGCTTAGCTTCACTCACCCGCAAAGCGGTGAACGCTTGCGCTTCGAGTGTCCTGCTCCTTTTTAGGTAACCGCCGAACCCAAAAAACGCCCTTCCACTGAAGGGCATTTTTATTTCTTGTTACAAATCACCATGTAAATGACGTGAGAAAATTGTCATGAATTTGTAATGAAACGTAAAATGCCGGCACTTTGAAAGCAGGCAGGAAGCTCTCGTGCTCAGCAACAAGACATTCCAAGACGACTTTCCATTCACCTTCTGCCTTTTCAATACCACGCTACACCTTAGCGAGCAGCCTTCAGCCGAAGCACAACAGGCGCTCGAACACCTCATACACAAACGACGCGCCCGCAAGCTCACCCGCGCGAGTGCACCGTTGGCCTCCGGCGACACGCCGCTGTTCGCCAAGGTCCAGCCGCTGGATACCTTGAAGGCAAAAGTGCGTGTGACCTTTGGCAAGCCACAGCGCAATGGTCGATTCGACTGGCCGCTGGAAGAGCTGATCAATACGCTCGAAGCGCAACGCCGTGGCGTACAAATGCCGCCGCTGCAAGGGTTCGGTTACACCAAGGACCGACTGGGGCTGACCCAGGAATATTTCATTATCACGCGCCTGCTCGACGATCATATCGACGGTGTGCAATGGCTTAAACGCAACCCGGACAGTGTCGAAACATTCATTCTCGACGCCTTCGAATTGCTGAGCTCCCTGTCCCGGAAGAGCATCACGCACATGGATTTCTGGGCTGGAAACATTATGATCCCGGAAACGCCGCGGACCCCGCTCAAAGCCATCGACTTTGAAAACTGCTTTGCCGGCCAGACAAACCATCAAAGCGAAACCCTCGGTTTTCAACTGGGCTTCTTCTATCGCCGGGACATCTACAAGCTCATCACCGAAGCCACCTATGACCGACTGGTGGACGAGTACATTCGACAGATCCCGGGTATCTCGAAGGAAAAATTCAACGAGGTATACCTCGCGAGCAAACATGAATATGTGGGCCGCAAGCAACGTCGCGAAGTGTTCCTCAATGGCAAGCTGATCACCGGTTGACTCATCCTCTTCGCCAATCGGCAGCCGGCGTACGTCGAATGGCATTGACTCTGCAATGCCAGGAGCCAATACGTTAAACTTGCGCCATTGCTGTCTGGAGCTACTTATGCGCGAAGAGTTGAACCAAGGCCTGATCGATTTCCTCAAGGCCTCCCCTACCCCATTCCATGCCACCGCCAGCCTTGTTCAGCGCCTGGAAGCGGCGGGCTATCAACGCCTTGACGAGCGCGAGCCATGGACCACCGAAGCCAACGGTCGTTACTACGTCACCCGTAACGACTCGTCGATCGTCGCGTTCAAAATGGGCCGTCATTCGCCCCTGCACGGCGGCATTCGCCTGGTTGGCGCGCACACCGACAGCCCGTGCCTACGGGTCAAACCCCAGCCGGAACTGCAACGTCAGGGCTTCTGGCAACTGGGCGTCGAAGTCTATGGCGGCGCACTGCTGGCACCATGGTTCGACCGTGACCTGTCCCTGGCCGGCCGCGTGACCTTCCGCCGTGACGGCAAAGTCGAGAGCCAGCTGGTCGACTTCAAGGCGCCGATCGCCATCATCCCGAACCTGGCCATTCACCTGAACCGTGAAGCCAACATGGGCTGGGCGATCAACGCCCAGACCGAACTGCCGCCGATCCTTGCGCAATTTGCCGGTGACGAGCGTGTGGACTTCCGTGCCGTGCTCACCGATCAACTCGCCCGCGAACATGGCTTGAACGCCGACGTGGTGCTCGACTATGAGCTGAGCTTCTACGACACCCAAAGCGCTGCGGTCATCGGCCTGCATGGCGACTTCATTGCCGGGGCGCGCCTGGACAACCTGCTGTCGTGCTATGCCGGCCTGCAAGCCTTGCTGACCACCGAAACCGACGAAACCTGCGTGCTGGTCTGCAACGACCACGAAGAAGTCGGTTCCTGCTCGGCCTGCGGCGCCGATGGCCCGATGCTGGAACAGACGCTGCGTCGCCTGCTGCCTGAAGGCGATGAGTTCGTGCGCACCATTCAGAAATCCCTGCTGGTCTCGGCTGACAACGCCCACGGCGTGCATCCCAACTACGCCGACAAGCACGATGCCAATCACGGCCCGAAACTCAACGCCGGCCCGGTGATCAAGGTCAACAGCAACCAGCGCTACGCCACCAACAGCGAAACCGCCGGGTTCTTCCGTCACCTGTGCATGGCCGAAGAAGTGCCGGTACAGAGCTTCGTGGTGCGCAGCGACATGGGTTGCGGCTCGACCATCGGCCCGATCACCGCCAGTCACCTGGGCGTGCGCACCGTCGACATCGGCCTGCCAACCTTCGCCATGCACTCGATCCGTGAACTGTGCGGCAGCCATGATCTGGCGCACCTGGTCAAAGTGCTGAGCGCGTTTTACGCCTGCCGCGAACTGCCGTAATCCCTAAAACAATCGCGCCTCTGTAGGAGCTGCCGAAGGCTGCGATCTTTTGATCTTGTTTTTAAAAGCAACAATCAAAAGATCGCAGCCTTCGGCAGCTCCTACAATTCAAAATCGACCTAAACTTTAAAACATCCCCTACGACAAGGCAGTCGCTCATGATCTCGTTGTCTTCGTTTCATGCCATGCTGATCCCGATTCTTGCCGGGATGATCATGCTGGCAATCGGTTTCAATTTTCGCGACAAGAACGCCGGCGTGTTCGCGATGTGGATCGGCATGTTGATGATCCTCGCCACCGTGGTTTTCAAGATCCTCGCCAAACTCAACGAATAAATCCTCGCCCCTGGCTCGCATTGATTTTGACGGGCTCGTACACTCGGTCGATCTGCTCATCCCGAGGTTGACCGCCTAGTGTTCGCTCGTCTTTTTGCCCTGCCGTGTTTGCTCCTTGCCTGCCTCATGACGCTGCTGCCGATGGCACCCGCTCAGGCGGTCGGCCTGCCCAGCCTGCTCAACAGCTCGGCAAAACAGCCAGAGGCGCAAGAGCCCTTGGGGCAATCCCTGGACGAAGTGATCAAGTCGCTGGAGAACGATCAGCAACGCACCAAATTGCTGGCGGATTTGAAGAAGCTGCGCGATGCCACCAAAAAGGCCCAGCCAGTCGCCGAAGAAGGCGTCCTGGGACTGATCGGTGGCACCCTCGCCAGTTTCGAAAAACAGTTTTCCGGCGCGGACAGCCCTCTCACTCGCTGGTCCGAAGAGTTCAAACTGGCTGAGGATGAACTGACAGCGCTGGTGCTGCCGGCCAATGAATGGCTGCCGATCATCTTTGCCTTTGCCATGATCCTGATGCTCTGGAGCTTGTTGGCCGCCGCGCTAATCTGGGTCAGCCACCGGGTGCGGATGCGCTTTGGCCTGACCGAAGAACTGCCGCAGCACCCCAAGGCCCTGGACATGTTGCGCTTCGCCCTGCGCAAACTCGGGCCGTGGCTGATTGCTTTGGTCATGACGGTCTACATGAGCTACGCCCTGCCCTCGTCATTGGGCAAAAGCCTGGCGATGGTGTTGGCTTATGCGCTGGTGGTCGGCACCTGTTTTTCGGCAATCTGCGTGATCGCCTTTTCGGTGCTCGACGGCCCACACCGCCACCGCGCCTTGTACATCCTGCGGCATCAAGCCTTTCGACCGCTGTGGCTGATCGGCAGTTTCGCCGCCTTCGGTGAAGCCCTGAGCGATCCGCGACTGGTCGAAAGCCTTGGTATTCATCTGGCGCACACCGCCGCGACGGTCGCCAACGTACTGGCGGCATTGTCCACGGGGCTGTTCATCCTGCGGTTCCGTCGCCCCATCGCCCACTTGATCCGCAACCAACCGCTGTCCCGACGCCTGACCCGCCGCGCCCTCAGCGACACGATCGAGATCCTCGGGACCTTCTGGTACATGCCGGCGCTGGTGCTGGTGGGTATTTCGCTGTTCGCCACGTTCGTCTCGGCCGGCGATACCAGCACCGCACTGCGTCAGTCGCTGATCTGCACCGTGCTGCTGGTGTTGTGCATGGTCATCAACGGCTTGGTGCGCCGCCATTCACTCAAACCTCAGCGCAGCGTGAAGCGTCATGCACTGTATTCGGATCGCCTGAAAAGCTTCTTCTACACACTCGCCCACTTGGTGGTGTGGCTGGCGTTCATCGAGCTCGGCCTGCGGGTCTGGGGCATGTCGCTGATCCGATTCACCGAAGGCGAAGGCCATGAAGTCAGCGTCAAACTGTTCAGCCTCGGCGGCACGCTGATTTTTGCCTGGCTGATCTGGATTCTCAGCGACACCGCCGTGCATCACGCCCTCACACGCTCGCGCAAAGGCCTGGCAAATGCCCGCGCGCAGACAATGATGCCGTTGATCCGCAACGTGTTGTTCGTGGCGATTTTCATCATTGCGCTGATCGTCGCCCTGGCGAACATGGGCATGAACGTCACACCCTTGCTGGCCGGTGCCGGCGTGATCGGTCTGGCCATCGGTTTCGGTGCACAGTCGCTGGTGGCGGACCTGATCACCGGGCTGTTCATCATCATCGAAGACTCGCTGGCCATCGACGACTACGTGGACGTTGGCGGCCACCTGGGCACCGTCGAAGGGCTGACCATTCGTACCGTGCGCCTGCGGGACATCGACGGCATCGTCCACACCATTCCGTTCAGCGAAATCAAAAGCATCAAGAACTACTCCCGGGAGTTCGGCTACGCGATTTTCCGGGTGGCGATACCTTCCAATATGGACATCGATAACGCGATCAAACTGATGCGCGACGTCGGCCAGAAGATGCGCAACGACCCACTGCAACGGCGCAACATCTGGTCGCCACTGGAGATTCAGGGTGTCGAGAGTTTCGAGTCAGGCAACGCGATTCTTCGTGCCCGGTTCAAGACCGCACCGATCAAGCAATGGGAAGTGTCCCGAGCGTTCAACCTGTCACTCAAGCGGCACCTGGACGAAGCCGGGCTCGATCTGGCGACGCCACGCATGAGCGTGCAAGTCATCGCGGCAGGTGGCGGCCAAGTGCAGGAATAGCACTTAACTGCGGCGCTAAAGTCATAGGCACTGAAGCCAAAAAACAATAGCCAAGGAGAGTATCGATGCAGCTGACCCGCATTGCACAAACGTGTTTGCTGACCTTGTTCGGCGCACTGGCCGGCCACGCCAGCGCCGACACACTGGAAGGCGCCCGCACGCACATCGCCGAACAGGCCAAAGCCCTGGAACCCGAGCTGCTGGAAACCCGCCGCGATATCCACGCCCATCCGGAACTGGGCAACACCGAAAAACGCACGTCGGAACTGGTCGCCAAACAACTCCGCGCCATGGGCCTGGAAGTGAAAACCGACGTAGCCCGCACTGGCGTCGTCGCCATCCTCAAAGGCGCTCTGCCCGGACCGACCGTAGCATTGCGTGCCGACATGGATGCACTGCCAGTCAAGGAAGTCTCGGACCTGCCTTTCGCCTCGAAAGCCAAAGGCACCTACCTCGGTAAAGAAGTCGACGTGATGCACGCCTGCGGCCACGACGCTCATACCGCAATCCTGCTTAGCACGGCGAAAATTCTTACTGGCATGCGCGAAACCTTGCCCGGCACGGTGGTGTTCTATTTCCAACCGGCAGAAGAAGGCCCAAGCGATTTTATCCCCGATGGCAAAAACACCTGGGGGGCAAAAATGATGATTGAAGAAGGCGTGATGAAATCGCCGAAACCGGACGCGGTCTTCGGCCTGCACGTCTGGGCCGGCATCCCCGCCGGCCGGATCGCCTATCGCCCCGGCCCGACCCTGGCCAGCTCCGATGACCTGCGCATTAAAATTCTCGGCAAGCAGACCCACGCCGGGCGCCCGTGGGACGGTATCGACCCGATCACCGTCGGCGCGCAAACCATCGTCGGCCTGCAAACAGTGGTCAGCCGCCGGACAGACATCTCGTCTTATCCATCAGTGGTCAGCATTGGCACGATCAACGGCGGCACCCGTTACAACATCATTCCCGAGTCCGTGGACATGAGCGGCACTATCCGCTCCTACGACTACGCCATCCGCCAGAAGCTGCACGCAGACGTGCGCCAGACCGTCGAGAAAATCGCCGAAAGCGGCGGTGCCAAAGCTGAAGTGACGATCATCGAAAAGTATGACCCGACGATCAACAACCCGGCGCTGACCGAGAAAATGCTGCCGACCTTGCGCTGGGCGGCCAAGGACGACGTGGTGCAAGGGCCGTTGGTGGGCGGGGCGGAAGATTTTTCCTTCTACGCCAAAGAGGCGCCAGGGCTGTTTGTATTTTTGGGAGTCACGCCCAAAGATCAGGACATGAGCAAGGCTGCGCCGAATCATAATCCGGGGTTCTTCGTGGATGAGGCGGCGCTGGTGGTGGGCGTGCGGACGTTGGCGTCTTTGGCCACGGACTATCTCTACGCTAACGCCAAACCCTGAGTCAGAAACCTCGCCCCCTAAAACGCAGACAAAAAAAATCCCCGAACCAGTCGGGGATTTTTTATGTTCGATCAATCAGCCCGAGAGCGGATCAATCTTCGCGATAGCGACGCAGCTTCAACTGCTTACCGGCAACGCGAGTGTCCTTCAGCTTGGTCAGCAGACGCTCCAGACCATCTTCCGGCAGCTCAACGAGGCTGAAGCTGTCACGCACCTGGATGCGACCGATTGCTTCGCGAGCCAGACCACCCTCATTGAGGATAGCGCCCAGCAGGTTCTTGGCAGCGATACCATCACGCGCACCCAGCGCGGTACGGCAACGAGCACGACCTTCGGCCAATGGAACCGGAGCACGACGCTCACGATCACCACGGTCGGGACGATCACCGGTACGCTCTGGACGATCGCCACGCGGTGCGTTGTTCGGCACCAGTGGACGTTCTTTCTCGATGGCAGCCAAGGTCAATGCTTGAGCATTGGTAGCCTTGCGCAGCAGAGCAGCGGCCAGGGCACGCGGGGTGCAACCGATATCGGCAGTCAGGCGATCCAGCAGATCACCATGGGTCGATTCGGCATCAGCCACCAGCGGCGACAGGCTGTTGGTCAGTTTCTTGATGCGAGCATCGAGAACAGCCTGAGCGTCCGGCAGGCGAACTTCGGCCACTTTCTGACCGGTTACACGCTCGATCACTTGCAGCATGCGGCGCTCACGTGGAGTCACCAGCAGCAGTGCACGACCTTCGCGACCGGCACGGCCAGTACGGCCGATACGGTGAACGTAGGACTCTGGATCGTACGGCATGTCAACGTTGAATACGTGAGTGATGCGCGGAACGTCCAGACCACGAGCAGCAACGTCGGTCGCCACAACGATGTCCAGACGGCCATCCTTGAGGGATTCGATCACGCGCTCACGTTGGTTCTGAGCAATGTCACCGTTCAGCGCAGCGGCTTTGTAGCCTTTGGCTTCCAGGGCACTGGCCAGGTCCAGGGTCGCTTGCTTGGTGCGCACGAACATGATCAGGGCATCGAAGTCTTCAACTTCCAGCAGGCTCAATACAGCCGAGGTCTTCTGGTCAGCGTGAACCAACAGGTGAGCCTGTTCGATCGCGGTAACGGTCTGAGTCTTGGTCTGGATCTTCACGTGTTGCGGATCGCGCAGATGGCGTTCGGCAATGGCACGGATCGACTGCGGCAAGGTGGCCGAGAACAATACGGTCTGACGGGTTGGAGGCAACGACTTGAAGATAACTTCGAGGTCGTCCATGAAACCCAGTTTGAGCATTTCGTCCGCTTCGTCGAGAACCAGGTGGTTCACGGTCGACAGAACTTTTTCGTCGCGACGCAGGTGGTCGCACAGACGGCCCGGAGTGGCGACAACGATCTGTGCGCCATTACGGATTGCTTTCAGTTGTGGACCCATAGGGGCGCCGCCGTAAACGGCCACAACGGTAACGCCTGGCATTTGCTTGGCGTAGGTTTCGAAAGCGGTTGCTACTTGCAGCGCCAACTCACGGGTTGGCGCCAGGATCAGGGCTTGCGGCTCGCGCTTAGCAGGATCGATGCGATGCAGGATCGGCAGGGCGAACGCAGCGGTTTTACCCGTACCGGTTTGCGCCTGACCAATCATGTCGTGACCGGCCATGATGATCGGGATCGATTGCTGCTGAATAGCCGAAGGTTCTTCGTAGCCAGTCGCGATGACGGCTGCAAGAATGTTCGGATTAAGATTAAAAGCGGCGAAGCCGCCGGTTTCCTGGGTCATGGGTCTGCCTCTAAGTGCATCCGCAAAGACCCATGCTCCAAAGCTGCGCATGCCGTGTAAGACTCAAGAGTCGCCCTGGCTGCTTTGTCGGCGGGGATTTGCGAAAACGAATGAATGAAAAAGATTCGTCAAGGGAGAGTCCGCTGTGCGGACGTGCAGCCGAAGCTGACTTCGGGGAATTGCGCTACCTAAACGCGGCCCGGTTAAAGGCCGGCGCGCACTATACCGGAATTCGCTCAAAAAGGGAGCTTTATTTGTCGGAAAACTGCCGTTTACAGCGTTCTGTCACACGCTTTGCGGATAATCGGGTAACGGTCTATTTTTCCAAGGCCCTGCCCTGCTGACGATCGCGCTAAAACGGTTCACCCTTGTGACGCCGACCTGCCATCTCACATACCCCTACCCATCCCTTCCCGCCCGAGGAAATGCACCATGAATCAGCCCTGCTCCAGTCGTGTGAGCCGTGAACGGCACGGTCATGTCCTGATGATCGGCTTGGATCGGGTGGCCAAACGCAACGCCTTCGATCTCGACCTGCTCAATGAATTGAGCCTGGCCTATGGCGAGTTCGAGGCCGACAGCGAAGCGCGGGTGGCGGTGGTATTCGGCCATGGTGAGCATTTCACCGCAGGGCTGGACCTGGTCAGCGCCAGCGCGGCCCTGGCTGAAGGCTGGCAGGCCCCGCCCGGAGGCTGCGATCCGTGGGGGGTGTTCGCCGGCCCCAGAGTGAGCAAACCGGTAATTGTCGCCGCGCAAGGCTACTGCCTGACCATCGGTATCGAATTGATGCTGGCCGCCGATATCAACCTGTGCGCCAGCAACACCCGTTTCGCTCAGAAAGAGGTGCAACGCGGGCTCTTCCCGTTCGGCGGCGCCACGTTGCGCCTGCATCAGGTCGCTGGCTGGGGCAATGCCATGCGCTGGCTGCTGACCGGCGATGAATTCGATGCCCATGAGGCGTTGCACCTGGGGTTGGTGCAGGAAGTCATGGCCAGCGAGGATTTACTGCCACGGGCGATTGAGCTGGCTGAGCGGATTGCCCGGCAGGCGCCGCTTGGGGTTCAGGCGACGTTGATGTCTGCAAGACAGGCGCGTTATGAAGGGGAAACCGCGGCGGCTCAGGCGTTACCGCCGATGGTGAAGAAGTTGCTGGCCAGTGAGGATGCCCAGGAAGGCGTGCGGGCGATGATCGAGAAGCGGCAAGGCGTGTTCAAAGGGCTTTGAGAGATGTATTGGCTGTGATGGCCCCTTCGCGAGCAGGCTCGCTCCCACATTTGAAATGCATTCCCCTGCGGGAGCGAGCCTGCTCGGAAGAGGCCATCACAGGCGACAACATCACGTCGCCGGGCGAATTGCCTTGATCAATGACTGCAACGAATACCCCAAGCGCGGCGCCAGTCCTTCGGCGCGGGCGATCAAGCCGTCCATGTCCAGTTCCTGATCCAGCTCCGAAGGCACGAGCAGAATCACATTGCCCTCCTTCACCGGCAGTTCCCAGTAATGCCGGTGATAGAGGCCGCGAAACAATGCGGCGCCCAACGGTTTGCCATCGTCGGTGGCCCACTGATTGATCACCAGCCAACCACCCGGGTTCAGGCGTTTCTGACAGTTTTCCAGGAAATTCCACGCCAGATGCCCGACACCCGGCCCGACATCGGTATACAGGTCGACGAAAATCAGATCCGCCGGCTCAGCGGTATCGAGCAGCTCCAGCGCATCGCCCACCCGGATATACAGCCGCGGATCGTCATCCAGCCCAAGGAATTCAATAGCCAGGCGCGGTACGTCGGGGCGCAGCTCGATGGCTTCGACGTCTTCCAGCGGCAGGAACTTGAGGCAGGCCTGGGTCAGGGTGCCAGCACCAAGGCCGAGGAACAGCGCGCTTTCCGGCTGCTCGTGGCACAACGCGCCAATCAGCATCGCCCGGGTGTAATCGTATTCGAGCCAGCTCGGGTCAGCCGTGAACACGCAGCTCTGTTCGATGGCATCACCAAACTCGAGAAAACGGTAATCAGCCACTTCCAGCACGCGAATCACGCCGAACTCATCCTGTACCTCGGCGAGCAGATGCTCGACGCGCTCCTCAGTCATTTCGTCTCCTGATCGTCGCCGTGCCCGGCAACGTACTAAAACCGCGTAGTGGCGCGGCAAAAGCGCGATTGTCCGCGAAGCGACGGGAACAGGTCACGCACTAATTGCTGATAACATGACAGTCCGAGCGTAAAACACTAGAGACCGTGATGAGCCAACCCTGGAGCCCTGACAGCTGGCGCGCCCTGCCGATCCAGCAACAACCCCATTACCCCGACGCAGCGCATTTGCTGCACGTCGAGCAAACACTAGCCAGTTATCCGCCGCTGGTGTTTGCCGGTGAAGCCCGGGAGTTGCGCCGTCAGTTTGCCGAAGTGACCCAGGGCCGCGCGTTTCTGCTGCAGGGCGGCGATTGTGCCGAAAGCTTCGCCGAGTTCTCCGCCGCGAAAATCCGCGACACCTTTAAAGTCCTGCTGCAAATGGCGATTGTCATGACCTTCGCCGCCGGTTGCCCGGTGGTCAAGGTCGGGCGCATGGCCGGGCAGTTCGCCAAACCGCGTTCGGCCAACGATGAAACCATCGACGGCGTAACCCTGCCGGCCTACCGTGGCGACATCGTCAACGGCATCGGCTTCGACGAAAAAAGCCGCGTGCCGGACCCGGAGCGCTTGCTCCAGTCCTACCACCAGTCCACTGCGACCCTGAACCTCTTGCGTGCCTTCGCCCAGGGCGGTTTTGCCGACCTGCATCAGGTGCACAAGTGGAACCTGGACTTCATCGCCAACTCGGCGCTGGCCGAGAAGTACAGCCACCTGGCCGATCGCATCGATGAAACCCTGGCGTTCATGCGCGCCTGCGGCATGGACAGTTCGCCGCAACTGCGCGAAACGAGTTTCTTCACCGCCCACGAAGCGCTGTTGCTGAACTATGAAGAAGCCTTCGTGCGTCGCGACAGCCTGACCAACGATTACTACGATTGCTCGGCGCACATGCTGTGGATCGGCGACCGCACCCGTCAGCTCGACGGCGCTCACGTCGAGTTCCTGCGTGGCGTGAACAATCCGATCGGGGTCAAAGTCGGCCCAAGCATGAACACCGAAGACCTGATTCGCCTGATCGACGTGCTCAACCCGGACAACGATCCGGGGCGTCTGAACCTGATTGCGCGAATGGGTGCGAACAAGGTCGGCGATCACCTGCCGCAACTGGTCCGTGCCGTGCAGCGCGAAGGCAAGCAAGTGCTGTGGAGTTGCGACCCGATGCACGGCAACACCATCAAGGCCAGCAGCGGCTACAAGACTCGCGACTTTGCCCAGATCCTTGGTGAGGTGAAGCAATTCTTCCAGGTTCACGAAGCGGAAGGCACGTATGCCGGCGGCATCCACATCGAGATGACCGGGCAGAATGTCACTGAGTGCATTGGTGGGGCGCGGCCGATTACCGAAGACGGGTTGTCGGACCGGTACCACACCCATTGCGACCCGCGGATGAACGCCGATCAGTCGCTGGAGTTGGCGTTTTTGATTGCCGAGACGTTGAAACAAGTCCGGCGGTGAATCTGTAAATCTTGGGTTGCCTGATAGATTGCTTTCGCGAGCAGGCTCGCTCCCACACTGGATTTGTGAACAACACAGAACCAATGTGGGAGCGAGCCTGCTCGCGAAGGGGCCAGCTCAGTCACTATCAATCTGAGCCAATGCCACCCCCAACCGCGCCGCACTCGCCCGCGGGCAATTCAACTGAACCCGCTCAAGCCCCAACCAATCCGCCATCCGCCGCAGATTGATCGCCAACGCCAGCATTCCCTCGTCATCCAGCCCCGGCTTTTCTTCATGCACCGCGTGTACCGCCAGCCTGCCCAACGCCCGCTCGGCACGCAGATCCACCCGAGCGGCAATTCGTTCATTGTGCAAAAACGGCAACACGTAGTAGCCATAGACCCGCTTGTCCTGCGGCGTATAGATCTCCAACCGATAGCGGAAATCGAACAGACGCTCGGTGCGACTGCGCTCCCAGATCAGTGAGTCGAAGGGTGAAAGCAAGGCGCTGGCTTCGACCTTGCGCGGCACTGTCGGCGCAGGCAGACAATAGGCCGGTTGCCGCCAGCCCTGGACTTCACAAGCGAGCAATTCACCCGCCTCCACCAGTTCCGCCAAGCGCGGACGGGCATCACCGGGACTCAGGCGAAAGTAATCCCGCAGGTCTTTTTCTGTTCCGACGCCCAACGCTGTCGCGGCATGCAGCAACAGGCCGCGCTGGGCCTCGGCCTCACTCAGCAGCGGCTGCGCAAGAATCGCCGAAGGAATCACCCGCTCCGGCAGATCATAAAGCCGCTCGAACCCGCGCCGGCCGGCCACGGTCACTTCACCGGCAGCGAACAACCATTCCAGCGCATGCTTTTCCGCGCTCCAGTCCCACCAGGGCCCTGCCCGTTCCTGACGGGTCGACAGGCTTCCGGCACCCAGCGCGCCCAGCTCCTGAACCGAGGCCAGCACCCGGCGAATCGTGTCCTGCTGCTCACGCCCGAAACGTGCCAATTGCTGATAGATATCTTCGCCACGGGTCGCGCGCAGCATGCGCCAGCGCATCAACGGGTACATCGACAAGGGCAGCAACGAGGCTTCATGCCCCCAATACTCGAAGAGCGTGCGCCGCCGGCCCGAACTCCAGGCAGCCTGGTCGAGCAAGTCGGATGAGTAATTGCCGAGGCGGGAAAACAAGGGAAGGTAGTGCGAACGCACCAACGCATTGACCGAATCGATCTGCAGAATGCCCAGCCGCTCGATCAGACGATTGAGCTGAACCGGTTTGATCGCCGCTGGCGGCTGGCGCCCGTTGAACCCTTGGGCGGCCAGCGCCAGACGCCGAGCCTGTTTGATGGAAAAGGACAGTGTTGCGCGCATGAGCATCTCCTTGTCTGCTCGCAACCTACCTCACCGGGAGACGGTTTGTGTAGTTGTGTATGACTCATTTGTGCATCGGGTCATTCCAGAATGGTTTGACCGACTCGAACTCCACATCCGCACGACTCATGCCAATGTCCTTCAGCGCTTCGTCACTCAGACTCGCCAGCAGCTCGCGCTCCCGGTGAAGTTCGTACCAGCGGCTGAATTTGTGCAGCAAATCGGATACCAGGTGGATCGAGTGTTTTTCTACGACTGGATGTTCATGTTGACCTTTCATCTTGTTGCCCTCCGTTTGGATGGCTCAAGTGTCGCGCCGGGGCTAAGATCAATCCAACGAATGTTTCTGATGTAATACATCTCGGAGATTGATGAATGTCTGCCTACCCGAGTATCGACACCGAAGTGCTGCGCACCTTTGTCGCCATCGCCGACCAGGGCGGTTTTACCCGTGCCGGCGAGTTGGTCAACCGCACTCAGTCCGCCGTGAGCATGCAGATGAAGCGGCTGGAAGAAGATGTGGTGCAGCGTCAATTGTTCCAGCGCGACGGACGGCAGGTGCGGCTGACGGCTGAGGGTCAGGTGTTGCTCGGCTATGCCCGGCGCATCCTCAAGCTGCACAGCGAGGTGTTCAATACGCTACGCGAGCCGCACATGGTCGGCATGGTGCGCATCGGAACGCCGGACGATTACGTGATGCGTTTTTTGCCGGGGATTCTGCGGCGATTTGCCCAGACGTATCCGCTGATCCAGATTGAAGTGCACTGCGAATCATCAAAACAATTGCTGCTGCGCCAGGACCTGGACTTGACCATCGTCACCCGCGAACCGGGCAACGAAATCGGCCAGTTACTGCGCAAGGAGCATTTTGTCTGGGCCGAGGCACAATGTTTCAGCGCCCATGAGCAAACACCGCTGCCACTGGCGATGTTCAACAGTGATTGTTTCTGCCGCTTATGGGCCTGCAATGCGCTGGACGCCATGGGTCGCGATTACCGCGTGGCGTACAACAGCGACAGCCTGTCGGCGATCATGGCGGTGGTCAGCGCCGGACTGGCCGTCACCGCACAACTCGAAAGCCTGATCACGCCCGACATGCGCATACTCGGTGAGGCCGAAGACCTGCCGATCCTGCCCGAGGCCAGCATCATGCTGGTGCGCAACCTGCATAACCCCTCACCGATCACCGAGTGCCTGGCCGATCACATCGTCGAAGGTTTCAAACTTTAAGGGCGAGCATCACCGCGCAGAACACCAGGAACCCACAGAACAACCCACGCAGCAGTCGCTCTGGCAGTGCGTGGGCGATCCTCACGCCCCAGCTGATGCTCATCAGACCACCGACCGCCAAGGGCAGGCCGATCATCCAGTCCACCTGATGGTGCACCGCGTAAGTCACCAGCGTGACGCCCGTGCTCGGCAGCGCCAACGCCAGCGACAACCCCTGCGCTACCACCTGACTGGTACCGAACAGACTGGTCAGCACTGGCGTTGCCACCACCGCGCCGCCCACGCCAAACAACCCGCCCATGGTGCCGGAGGCGGCGCCGAGCACGCCCAGCCATGGCCATGAGTAATTCATTTGCGCAGACACTGGCGCGTTGGCACAGAACATTCGCACCAGGTTGTAGGCTGACAGAGCAATCAGGAACGCGACAAATCCGACGCGCATGGTTTGCGCATCAATGCCCACCGCCCAGATCGAACCGATCCAGGCGAAACAGAATCCCATCGACGCCAATGGCAGCGCGTGACGTAATTCAATGCGATTACGCTGGTGATAACGCCACAGCGCCAGCATCACGTTGGGCACCACCATCACCAGCGCCGTACCTTGGGCAATCTGCTGATCGAGGCCGAACAACACACCCAGCAACGGGATCGCGATCAAACCACCGCCAATGCCGAATAACCCACCGAGGGTGCCCAAGGCAACGCCAAACACCAGATACATCAAAAACTCAATCACAGGCGATTTTCCCTTCACGTCAGGCTATTCATCCTACGCAGTCGGCGCTGGCGGGGAAACGCACAGCAACGCACAATGGTTGTGCCAACTTCGCACAAGCGCAGCCGACACTATGAACCCCAATCAATTGACCGAACAACTGGGTCTGTTCCTCGACGTGCTGGAAACCGGCAGTTTCTCCGCTGCGTCCCGCCGCCACCCGCTGACCCCTTCGGCGGTGGCCCGGCGCATCGACAGCCTGGAAAATGCCGTCGGCAGCCAGTTGTTCATTCGCAGCACCCACGCAGTGCGCGCTACCCCGGCGGGTTTGGCGTTTGCCGAGCGCGCGCGGCGGATCGTTGCTGAACTGCGGCTGGCTCGGGCTGAGGCAGTATCCTTGAGCAGCGCACCGGAAGGCTTGATTCGGATCGATGCACCGGCCGCGTTCGGGCGACGACATCTGGCGCCGGTGATTGCCGACTTTCTGATGCTCTACCCCGGCCTCGATGTGCAGTTGCACCTGATCGACAGTTTCGTCGACATGCAGGGTTTGAATCTGGGCAAGGTCGATCTGGTGCTGCGTGCCGGGCAAATGGCCGATACCCGGCTGGTGGCCACGCCGCTGGCGAGCATGGTGCGCATCGCCTGTGCCAGCCCCGAGTATTTGCAACGGCGTGGTGTGCCGACCGATCCGGCGCAGCTGATTGAGCATGATGGCCTCGACTGGGATGGCCTGGCTCCGCCGTTCGCCTGGCGTTTCGAGCGGGACGGGCAGATGCATTTGCACCGCCCTGCGCGCATCCGCATGAGTGCCAACAATGCCGAGGCTTTGGTCTGCGGCGCATTGGCCGGGCTGGGTATCGCACACTTGCCAACCTGGTTGACCAGCGAATACCTGTTACGCGGTGAACTGCTTCCGCTGTTCTGCGAACACGGCCTGCCACCACCGGAAACGACCGGCATTTATGCCTTGCGTCTTGAGCAACAACCCAATCCCCGTAGCCGCTTATTGCTGGAGTACCTGAAGACCCGCTTCAGCCCGATCCCGCCGTGGGATCTGGCGCTGCAAAGTACCCTCGACCGGCACTAGGCTAGAATTGTCTGGTGCATTAAAGATTCGCCCGCTAGATTTATGACGATCACTGATCAAGGCTTCGAAATGACCACCGAGCGCAACACCCCGGATAACTACGAAGAGCTGCTGCTGGACAACCAGATCTGCTTCGCCCTGCATTCCACTTCGCTGCTGATGACCAAGGTCTATAAGCCGCTCTTGCAAGCGCTGGGCCTGACTTATCCGCAATACCTGGCGATGATGGTGCTGTGGCAAAAGGATGGTTTGACCGTAGGCGAAATCAGCGCACAACTGCTGACCGATCCTGGCTCACTGACGCCGCTGCTTAAACGCCTGGAAGTCGAAGGCCTGCTCAGCCGCACTCGCAGCCGCGAAGATGAACGGGTGGTGATTGTCGAGTTGACCGAAAAAGGTCGTGCGCTGCGGGACAAGGCCCGTGACATTCCGCAGTGCATCCTCGCCGCCAGTGGTCAGACGCTGGAGCATCTGCAGAACCTGCAAAACGAACTCCAAGAGCTGCGCAGTAATCTGCAAGACAACCTCTAATCGTCAAACCACCACAAATCCCCTGTGGGAGCGAGCCTGCTCGCTCCCACATTTGTTTTTGTGGTGTCCTTCAAACCTTATTCGCCCTCCATTCCAAAAAATTCTCCGCTGAAAATCCTGCCGCGACCGCTCTAATTCAACACATCCAATCATCGTCCACCCCTCAAACCAAAATCTCTTCAAAAATTTATATTGCGCGCTAAATATTCGCGAGCTACATTTATTTCGCACTTACTTAGCGCGCAAACATTTAGCGCAAAAAAACCAAACCCCGAATGAGGCTTACATCATGCAAACTCTCTACACCGCTATCGCAACCTCCACTGGCGGCCGTGACGGTCGTGCGGTTTCCAGCGACAACATCCTCGATGTCAAACTCGCCACACCCAAAGAACTCGGTGGTGCTGGCGGTGCAGCGACCAACCCTGAGCAACTGTTCGCAGCCGGCTACTCCGCCTGCTTCATCGGCGCGCTGAAATTCGTCGCCAGCCAGACCAAAGGCATCATCCCGAACGACGCCTCGATCACCGCCCATGTCGGCATCGGCCAGATCCCTGGCGGTTTCGGCCTCGACATCGACCTGCACATCAGCTTGCCGGGTCTTGAACAAGCCGATGCACAAAGCCTGGTCGACGCTGCACACCAAGTCTGCCCGTACTCCAACGCCACCCGTGGCAACGTCGATGTGCGCCTGCACGTTACCGTCTAACCGCTGATTCCCAGGCCCGAACCAGGAAACGAACATGCGCACTTTCAGCAAAGTCTTGACCGGCACCCTTCTCGCCTTGTCCATTAACAGCGCGTTTGCAGGTGGGGGTGTTGAACACAACACCCAGGCGTTCCTCGACGTTCTGAACGCCAGCACCGGCAAACCGATGGAACAACTCACGCCTAAAGAAGCCCGCGCCGTGCTGGTCGGCGCGCAGGACGGGGTGAAACTGACGCTGCCAAAAGCCGATGTCAGCGAGAAGACCATTCAAGTCGACGGCCAACCGCTCAACCTGACCATCGTCCGGCCGGCCGGGGTCAAAGGTGAGTTGCCAGTGTTCATGTTCTTTCACGGTGGTGGCTGGGTGCTGGGGGATTTCCCGACCCATGAACGTCTGGTTCGGGACTTGGTTACCGGTTCGGGGGCGGCGGCGGTGTTCGTCAATTACACCCCGTCACCGGAAGCGCATTACCCGGTGGCGATCAACCAGGCTTACGCCGCAACCCAATGGGTGGCCGAGCACGGTAAAGCGATCAACGTCGACGGCAAACGTCTGGCCGTAGCCGGCAACAGCGTCGGCGGCAACATGGCGGCAGCGGTTGCGCTGATGGCCAAAGACAAAGGCACACCAGCGATCAGGTTCCAGGTGCTGCTGTGGCCGGTGACTGACGCCAGCTTCGAGACGGCGTCCTACAACCAGTTTGCCGAGGGGCACTTCCTCACCAAAAACATGATGAAGTGGTTCTGGGACAACTACACCACCGACGCCAAGCAGCGTAACGAGATCTACGCGTCGCCGCTGCGGGCAACCACCGCGCAACTCAAGGGCCTGCCACCGGCCCTGGTGCAAACTGCCGGCGCCGACGTGTTGCGTGATGAAGGTGAAGCCTACGCCCGCAAACTGGACGAGGCTGGTGTGCCGGTCACGGCGGTGCGCTACAACGGCATGATCCACGACTATGGTTTGCTCAACGTGGTGAGCCAGGTGCCGGCCGTGCGCTCGGCGATGTTGCAGGCGTCTGAAGAACTCAAGCAACACCTGAAATAAAGCAAAAAGATCGCAGCCTCGTTTCACTCGACAGCTCCTACATGGGTTTTGGATTCCCCTGTAGGAGCTGTCGAGTGAAACGAGGCTGCGATCTTTTGATATTAATCTTCGGTCACAAAAAAGCCCGACTCAATGGTCGGGCTTTTTCATTCCTCAAGCAGTGCTTATTTAGCACGGCCTTTGTAGGAACCGCCTTCGCGGGTATCGATCTCGATTCTGTCACCGATTTCGATGAAGTCAGCAACTTGCAGCTCAGTACCGTTACTCAGCTTGGCAGGCTTCATCACCTTGCCGGAAGTGTCGCCGCGAGCCGAACCTTCGGTGTAGTCAACTACGCGCACGATGGTGGTCGGCAGTTCTACGGAAACCAGACGCTCTTCGAAGAAGATCGCTTCGCAAACATCGGTCATGCCTTCTTCAACGAAAGGCAGAACGGCTTCGATGTCTTCAGCGTTCAGCTCGTACATGGTGTAGTCGGTGGTGTCCATGAACGTGTAGGTGTCGCCGCTGATGAAGGACAGGGTCGCTTCTTTGCGGTCGAGGATTACGTCGTCCAGCTTGTCGTCGGCGCTGTAAACGATCTCGGTCTTGTAACCGGTCAGCAGGTTTTTCAGCTTGGTCTTCATGATCGCGCTGTTACGACCAGACTTGGTGAATTCAGCTTTCTGAACCAGCCAAGGATCGTTTTCGAGACGGATCACGGTACCGGGTTTCAGTTCTTTACCAGTTTTCATTGCGAATATCCGAATTTGGATGGGATTTACAAAAATCTAGGCCGCGTATCATATCCAATTTACATAAAACTGTACCAGCGCTGCGGCAAGATCCGCCTGCAAAGCTTGTTCCAGACACCACGCTTCGGCGTGTTTTTGCAGTTCTGGCCAGTGATTTCGGGTCGATTGCCAGTGCCCGGTCATATTGTCACCCGCATTCCACGCCCGCCAAAGACCGCTGATCGCCTCGCCGGCAGGCTCGGACAGGCCTTTGGTGTACAGCGCGAGGAAGGCGTCGAGCTTGTCCAGATGGATGTCTTCGTCCTGCTGATAGATGTGCCAGAGCAGTGGCCGGCCCGCCCATTGGGCGCGGACAAAGGAGTCTTCGCCGCGCACGGCATTGAAATCGCAGCACCAGAGCAGGTGATCGTATTGATCCTGTCGGACGAACGGCAGCACTTGCACGGTCAATTCACCGCGCACATACACCGCGCCGGCCGCCAAACCATCCACACCGAGCCAACGTTCGACATCCCCAAGAATCCGGCCTTCGGGTACCAGCAGATGAGTGGGCGTCGAGTCGGCAGCCATTGCCTCGAGCCAGCTGGCCAGCCCGTTATTTTCGTAGGCAAACAGCGAGATCAACTGCGCACCTTGCGCACGATCAATCCCTAAGCCTTGCAGGAACTCTCGCTGAGCCTCGGGGTTTTGCTGAAACTGCTGACGACGCTCAAGCAATCCGCTTTCACGCAGCAAGCCACCGGTCCCCTTCTGAAACCCCGGAAAGAAGAAGAATTTTTGTACGCTCTTGTACTTCACCGACGGCAAGCCGTGGCAGCCGACGATCCAGTCCTCGGCACTCAGATAGTCGAGATTCATCCACAGCGGCGGTTTTTCCCGCTCGGCCATGGCCTCCATGTAAGCACTCGGCAATTGGCAGGCAAACGCTGCGATCACTACATCAGCGGCTTCAGTGGGCTGCCAGTCGGCCGTCCACTGACACACTTCGACGCCCTGCTGCCATTGCTGTGAGGCATTGATGTCGATTTCCGGGCACAAGCGCTCGAAGGCCCGCAGATCATCGACCCACAAACGCACCGCCACCGAATGTTCGGCCACCAGTTGTCGGGCCAGACGCCAAGTCACGCCGATGTCGCCAAAGTTGTCGACCACCGCGCAGAAGATATCCCAGCGGGCTTTCATTTCAGGCATTCCAGGCTCCCGTTGGCAAAGGCGCCGATTGTCCTCATAAATTACCCCGTGCAGAAGAGCCGACGGCGATTAATCTTCATGCGACAATCGCCACTCGCCCGCGACCACCCGCCAGGAGGCAGCCATGCCCTACCGTCCCAACCCGCGCCGCCCGTTGCCGATCCAGCTCAACGCCGTGCAACTGACCGGCAGCATTGCCCTGGGTGTGTGGCTGGGGTTTATTGCGATCGCGCTGACGTGCTGGCTCGCCTCTCGACTGTTGTTCAGCGAGCAGCTGGCGCCCGTGGCTGAAGCCGTGCAGCAACTGGCCAAGCCACCGGTGGTGGTGCAACCGGCACCGGATACTCCACCGCAGAGCCCGTTGTTTGAACGGTACGAAGAGAACCTGCGCAAGAACGAGCAGCAGCAAAGGCTTGATCAGGCGCGCAGCAACAACCGCAATTTATCGAACCCCAAATGCCAGTTCTGGTTGCAACAGGACCAGACTGCACCCAGCGAAAAAAGCCGCGCCAACGTCCAGCAATTCTGCGATTGATCAAGAAGCTCTCTATGCACAAGCCGACCGTCCACCAACTGATTCTCGACAAGCTGCGGATCGACCTCGACATCGCCGAACGCGCCGCACAAACCGCTTACGAAACCGCGACCCACGAAGAAAACATCGCTGAGAACAAGTACGACACGCTGGGTCTGGAGGCGTCTTATCTGGCAGCCGGGCAGGCCAAACGAGTGGAAGAAATCAGGCAGTCACTGACGCTTTGCCAGAACCTGACGCTGCGACCTTACGACGATCAGCGTGGCATTGAAGTGGGCGCCCTGCTCGGCCTGGAAGACAAAAAGGGTCGTGAGCAATGGTTGTTTCTGGCCCCCGACGCGGCGGGTTTGAAGGTCGACCTGGTGGGGCAATGGATTACCGTCATCACCCCCCGCTCACCGCTGGGTAAAAGCCTGCTGGGCAAGTTCGAAGGGGACGAGGTGGAGATTCTGGTGGCGGGTGCTCGGCAACAGTTTTCTGTTACCGAAGTGGTTTAAAGCGGGAGATTAATGGACCGGCAGTTCGACGCCGTCGAACAGCTCTTCCAGCTCCTGCTTGTTGTGGCACTGGATGGCCTTGGCCATGACTTCGCGGGTCAGGTGCGGGGCGAACTTCTCGATGAAGTCGCACATGAAGCCACGCAGGAACGTGCCACGACGGAAACCGATTTTAGTAATGCTGGACTCGAACAAGTCGCTGGCATCAAGCATGACCAGGTCGCTATCGAGTTTGGCATCGACCGCCATTTTCGCCACGATACCCACGCCCAGACCCAGGCGAACGTACGTCTTGATCACGTCGGCGTCGGCGGCGGTAAACACCACTTTCGGCGTCAGGCCGCGATGACTGAACGCTTCGTCGAGTTTCGAGCGACCGGTGAAACCGAATACGTACGTCACGATCGGGTATTCGGCCAGGGCTTCGAGGGTCAACTTCGACAGTTTGGTCAGCGGGTGGCCCTGAGGCACGACCACGCAGCGGTTCCAGCGATAGCACGGCATCATCACCAGATCACCGAACAGCTCCAGCGCTTCGGTGGCGATGGCGAAATCGACGGTGCCGTCAGCGGCCATTTCAGCGATCTGCATCGGCGAACCCTGGTGCATATGCAGGGCAACGTCCGGGTATTGCTTGATGAAATTGCTGATCACCGGTGGCAACGCATAACGCGCCTGGGTGTGCGTGGTGGCGATCGACAGGGTGCCTTTCTTCTCGTTGGAGAATTCCTGGGCGATCTGCTTGATGCTTTCAACCTTGCGCAGGATCTCGCCGGCGGTGGTGATAATGCGCTCGCCGGCCGGGGTGACGCGGGTCAGATGCTTGCCGCTACGGGCGAAAACCTCAACCCCCAATTCGTCTTCCAGCAGACGGATCTGCTTACTGATGCCCGGTTGCGACGTGTAAAGGCTTTGGGCTGTAGCGGAAACGTTGAGGTCGTGGTGCGCCACTTCCCAGATGTAGCGCAATTGTTGAAGCTTCATATGAATCCCTCAAAGCAGGTAGACGCCACGGGCATCAGCGACGGTATATAACTATATTAATGGTTTGAAGAATAAATCTAGAACTTTTTTATCAAACTGCCACTATTCGTGTTCTGGTGTCCTGCCTCGTGAATACGTTCCTCTTTTGACGAGTGGCTGTTGATGCCAGGCGAGGAGCGGCAACGCAGCATGGCTGAAACAGACGCCGTCAAAGGAGGAACAGTATTTGCGAGGCAGGACACTAGCGATCCCCTTGGCGACGACGTTCCACCAGCGGCACCAGATAGACCGGTACCCGAGACAGTTGCAACACCCGCGCCGCCGTCCGGCCCAAAGGCGTTTCTGCGCCAGCACCATGGCTATGACTACCTACGATCAACAAATCCACGGAGAGTTTCTGCGCCTGGTCGAGAATCACCTGTGACGGATCGCCCTGAAGCACCCGCACTGCTTTGATCCGTTCCAGATCCTGCGACCCTTCATCCCCCAATTCTTCACGAAAGCTGTCGAGTACCCGCTGCTCGATGTTGGCAATCACCGTGTTCAAGCCTTGGCTGTGAAACTCATTCAACGCCTGCTCATCGAGATAACTCTGAAGCACCGACTCGGCAAACAGCCCCATCGGTTCAACGGCGTGCACCACGTAGAGATCGGCATTGAATGTTCGCGCCAGCGCCAAGGCATGCTGCATCACCAAAGGCGCGTACAGACCGAGGTCAGTGGCGTACAGCATCGAATGAATCATATGACCTCCTTGAGTGCCAACATGGCGGAGATTGATTCAGCTTAGCAGTGCCTTGGCGAGTACGACGTCCCGCGTAACGCGTTGAACCGTGGGCTTAAACCTTTTGCTCGTTGCTTATGCCATGCGGCACGTGGCCGGTGGCGACCACCTCACGGGCCAACTCGCAATGACCGGCCTGATCGTCGAAAAACACGTCGGCGGCAAAGGCTTCGAGAAACGCCGACTTGGTCAGGCCGCCCAGAAACAGCGACTCGTCCAGTCGAATGTCCCATTCGCGCAGGGTACGGATCACTCGTTCATGGGCCGGTGCCGATCGCGCTGTTACCAGCGCGGTGCGGATTGGACAGGCGTCTTCCGGGAACTCGCGCTGCAACAGATTGAGGGCGGCGAGGAAGCCTTTGAACGGTCCACCGCGCAAAGGCTCGCGGGCGGCTTCACGCTCGCTGGCCTGAAACGCTTCCAGACCGCCGGACTGATAGACGCGCTCCGATTCGTCAGAAAACAGCACCGCGTCACCATCGAAGGCAATACGCAATTCATCACTGGCCGCACGGCTGGCGCCACCCGACAGAATGGTCGCCGCGGCGAAACCGGCATCCAGCGCACTGCGCACGTCTTCGGCATGCGTCGAAAGAAACAGGTCGCAGCCAAACGCCTTGAGGTACGGATAAGGACTGCGCCCGCCGACAAACGCCGCGCGGGAAATCGCCAGGCCATAGTGGTGGATCGAATTGAAAACCCGCAGGCCGGTGTCGGCACTGTTGCGCGACACCAGAATCACCTCGACTCGGGCGCGACCAAGGCTGGTATTGAGGTTGAGGAGTTTTTGTACTAACGGAAATGCATCACCGGGCTCAAGGATTTCGTCTTCGTGTTCAATCTGATATTGCCGATAGGCTTCGACACCGCTCGACAGATAGACCTTGTGGCTTTCGCTCAGGTCAAACAGCGCACGCGAAGAAATCGCCAGCACCAGTTTGTCGTCGATAGTTTTTGCCATGCCCTTCCCCCTCAGGATGATCGACTCAGGTGTTACGTCGATCGATAAAACTCAAACTGCGATACAAGGCTTCGATTCGCGGCAACTCGCACCCTGCGGCCTTGGCTACCGCCAGTGGCCGGGCGTAAATCGCATCCAGTTCAAGCGGTCGTTTGTGCAGAAAATCGTGGTACATGCTCGGCCAATAGTCCGGCATTTTCTCGGTCACCATGAACAGATGATCGGCATAACCGGCCGGTACGTCGTGACCGCAGGCGATTGCTCCCTGAACCACTTCAGCCATCAGAGCCTTGATCAGTTCCCGACTGTCGGCATCGGTCATCAACGGCGTGGTGCTTGCCCCGAGCAGCACCGACAGACCGTTGTAGGGGATATTCCAGACCAGTTTTTGCCAACGCGCCTGATGCAGGTTCGCCATGGCCTGGGAATCGATGCCGGCGGTGCGGAACAGTCCGGCGCCCTCCTCGACAATCGCCATGCGCGCCTGCTCATCAGTTGCAGGGCCACTGTGATACCCAACATTCACCGCGCCGAGCGTCTGATGGGTGATGACGCCTGGTCCGTCGCGATGAACGCAGATAAAACAGAGCCCGCCAAGCAAATGCAGCGAATCAGGGAGCAACTCGCGCAGACTGTCCTCGACGTCCAGGCCATTTTGCAACAGCAGCACTTTGGCACCGGGCGCGGCCGCTTGAATGATGGCCGGCGCCAGTTGCGCGTTACTGGTGGTTTTCGCGCCCACCAGCAACCAGTCACAGGGCGGCATGTCTTCGGCCGTCGAGTACGCCTGAACCGGATTCAACGTCAGCGCGCCGTGCACCGCACTGTCGAGCTTCAACCCTTGCTCGGCCACCGCCGAAAACTCACTGCGCAACAGAAAATGCACATCGAAACCGGCACGCGCCAGCATCAATCCGTAGAAACCGCCGATCGCGCCGGTACCGATAATACCGATTGTCGGTTTGGTCACTGCCCCCATCATGGCAACTCCTCTGCAATTCGACTCAACGCCTGACCCACGGCTGCATTGAGCTCGGCACGGGTCAGGCGCGATTTTAGTGCCCCGAAGAATTCACCGTCGCGCACCACAAACAGCGCCGGCAAATAAAAAACCTGATAACGCTCGACCACCCCGCCATTGTTCCCGGCATCAATCCAGCACAGCCGATCGACGTCCAGATCGAGTCGTGGCAGTTGCTCACGGGCAAAACGGCAACTGGCGCAGCCGACGCTGGTGAAAATGACCAGCGACACACCGCTCATCGCCAGCAGCCGTTGGTCGGCGTCGAAATCAGTCAGTTCCAATTCGACCACTATACTGGGTGGAACAATGTCAGATGGCCGACACATGGAGTCCGTGTTCATGGGACGTTTTATTCCTCACCCTGACGATGTGCCCGTCGAATTAACGTTGCTCAAACCTGAGTGTATTTCACGGCAACAGCTGCACACTATCAGCCTCGGGGGCATGGCTTGCAATTATCACCGGGCGTGGCGCCACGGTACGGCGCTGGAAGTTCGCATGCCGACCTTGAACCCCGACATGCGTTTTCTGGGCTATGTCGCCTGGTGCCTGCGACGCAAGCGCGGCTATCTGGTAGGCATTGCCTTTGTTGACGAACAGATGATGTTCAGTGCCCGGATGGGCGAGCAGGTGTGCCAGATCGAACGTTACTGCCGCCTGCATGACGCGCATGATGGTCTGCAGGAAACTCAGGCCCTGGCCCTCGAATGGGTCCAGGAACATGCCGACGAGTTCTCTCACGACACGGTTCGCAGGGCATTTGCGCAGGTTGTGCTGGATTAGGAGGGGCATTCTCAATGGGTTCCCCCGTGGAAACTAATTGAGAATGCCCCTTAAACCGGTGTCTGCCCATTGTCGAGCCACGGTGTAACGCGCTAAGGTTCTGCTCCCCGACGCGCTTAATTTGCTGTGCTCCGCCGCGCGGGTTCGCTGGCGGCCGGCACCCGTGACCTGACGAGTAAACGATGGCTGATTTACCGATCAACGACCTAAACGTCGCCTCCAACGAGACGCTGATCACTCCCGATCAGCTCAAGCGTGATATCCCTCTGAGCGACGCTGCCCTGCGCACTGTCACCAAGGGCCGCGAAGTCATTCGCAACATTCTTGATGGCACCGACCACCGCCTGTTTGTTGTCATCGGGCCTTGCTCGATCCACGACATCAAGGCTGCCCACGAATACGCCGAGCGACTGAAGGCGCTTGCGGCAGAAGTGTCCGATACCCTGTATCTGGTCATGCGCGTGTATTTCGAGAAGCCACGCACCACCGTCGGCTGGAAAGGCTTGATCAACGATCCGTACCTGGACGACTCCTTCAAGATTCAGGACGGCCTGCACATCGGTCGTCAATTGTTGCTGGACCTGGCCGAGATGGGCCTGCCAACCGCAACTGAAGCCCTCGACCCGATCTCCCCGCAGTACTTGCAGGACCTGATCAGCTGGTCGGCCATCGGTGCGCGCACCACCGAATCCCAGACTCACCGTGAAATGGCCTCCGGCCTGTCCTCGGCAGTCGGCTTCAAGAACGGCACCGACGGCGGCTTGACGGTCGCTATCAACGCCCTGCAATCGGTTTCCAGCCCTCACCGCTTCCTGGGTATCAACCAGGAAGGTGGCGTGTCGATCGTCACCACCAAGGGCAATGCCTACGGTCACGTGGTACTGCGCGGTGGCAACGGCAAGCCGAACTACGATTCGGTCAGCGTCGCGCTCTGCGAGCAAGCGCTGAACAAAGCGAAGATCAAGCCGAACATCATGGTCGATTGCAGCCACGCCAACTCCAACAAGGACCCGGCCCTGCAACCGCTGGTGATGGAGAACGTCGCCAACCAGATCCTCGAAGGCAACCAGTCGATCATCGGCCTGATGGTCGAAAGTCACCTGAACTGGGGCTGCCAGGCGATTCCGAAAGACCTCGCCGACCTGCAATACGGCGTGTCGATCACCGATGCGTGCATCGACTGGACCGCCACCGAAAATACCTTGCGCAGCATGCATGCCAAGCTCAAGGACGTGCTGCCGAAACGCGATCGCAGCTGATCACTTTTCGCCGCATAAAAAAACGCCGGGCTTAACCCGGCGTTTTTTTATGCGTTCGATTCTTTGAAAGGTTACTGGCTCAGCTTGGCTGCATGCCGCTGGTGGCGCTCCATGTAGCGTTCCACGTAGGAACACGATGGAATGACGGTGTAACCCATTTCTTCAGCGTACTCCAACGCCTTCTCGGTCAAGGCTGCCGCAATGCCGCGACCACGCAGCGCGTTGGGCACAAAGGTGCGATAGATATCCAGGGTCTGTTTCCCCAGATCCATATAGGTCAGGTAGGCACGATGACCGTCCACATTGGTCTCGAACTGATGACCAGCCTGGTCATGGTGGATGGACAACGCCTCGCTCATCACTACTCCTCGCGGGTCTGGAATTCTGACCCCTACCTTACCGATGTTTTTCCGGCGAAGGAACATCTACGCCACCCCGTGCCTGAATGGACACCGAGAAGAACTGCACCCATCTCGCGCAACCGAGCACGTATCAAATAGTAGGCACCATTGGCAGAAATGCTCAAGGTACGCTCGTCATCACGCTGGGGGCGGGGTGCTGCTCCGGGTTGCGCAGAGACGGCTCGACCAAGATATCTGAAGGTCGACAGCCTGAACATTGCCGGATGTTGAGACTTAAGACGAGCGCCCTTTGTTAAAGTCACCTGAACATGGAGAAAGATATGAGAGGCGCCACGCAAAATCCGAACAAAAGTGTGGACGAATCCATCTAGACAGACTTTAGCCAAGACTCGGAAAAGAGCTGTGAGCGCGCTGAACTTTTCTTCGGCGGCTCGCTCAGCTCGGGCCTCCCAGCTGTATATTTTTTAAACAATGCAGTTAAAAGTTGCTCGAAAAAGAATCAACGCCTACAATTTTTTTGGCTTCCTGCTTTACGTCAGTTTACTTACGACAAGTAATGGGTAGTATGTACGCCGGCTATTTCCTCACTCTGAGGAGACAGCTAACTTAATAGAAAGTCCTTGAAGGGGAACACGATGAACAACGTTCTGAAATTCTCTGCTCTGGCTCTGGCCGCAGTTCTGGCTACCGGTTGCAGCAGCGTATCGAAAGAAACCGAAGCACGTCTGACCGCTACTGAAGACGCAGCAGCTCGCTCCCAGGCTCGTGCAGACGAAGCTTACCGTAAAGCTGATGAAGCACTGGCTGCTGCTCAAAAAGCACAACAGACTGCTGACGAAGCTAACGAGCGTGCTCTGCGCATGCTGGACAAAGCTAGCCGCAAGTAATAATCCTTCGGGATTGTTATCAAGCCGACCCATTTTTTGGGTCGGCTTTTTTATTGCCCGCTATTTCGTACAGGCAATAAAAAACCCGCCGATGCGGACAGCATCGGCGGGTTCCTTTCAAGCATTACTGCAACGGGTCGATCGGCGCACTCGTCACCATCGGCGCCGAGGAGTTCGGCACTCCGATTTCCACCGGCAGACCATCTTCGGCGGCAACCACGTCGCGGACCACATCCCAGTCCATGCGCAGGTTGTTGGTGATGTCCTCACGCTTGAGCATCGCGTTGATCACCGCGGTGTGTTTGTCGACCACAGAAGGGTTGCCCTTGTCGTCCAGCGGAGTGTGCGCTTCCAGATACACCTTGCCGCCACTGACACCGAACTTGTACGGGTCGCTGATAATCCGCACCGACGTCCCTACCGGCACCATGCCCGCCATTTCCAGCACGTTGTTATTGAACATGCGGAAGCAACCATGACTGGTGCGCATGCCGATGCCGAACTTCTTGTTCGAACCGTGGATCAAGTAGCCCGGCGTGCCCAACGTGAACTTGAACGGCCCCAGCGGGTTGTCCGGGCCGGCCGGCACCACGTTTGGCAGTGGATCGCCATCGGCGGCGTGCTCGGCCTTGATCGACGCTGGAGGGGTCCAGGTCGGGTTCGGCGTCTTGGCGGTGATGCTGGTATGGGCAATCGGCGAGCCCCAGCCTTCACGGCCGATACCCAGCGGGAAGGTGTACACCACGTTCCGGCCTTTCGGGAAGTAATAGAGGCGGTACTCGGCCAGGTTGATGACGATGCCTTCACGCGGGCCTGGTGGCAGGATGAAACGCGTCGGCAGCACCACTTCGGTGCCAGCACCCGGCAGCCATGGATCGACCCCAGGGTTGGCCGCGACCATTTCCAAATAGCCCAGATCGTAGGTGGTGCCAAGGTCGGCGAAGGTATCTTCGTACTTGGCCTTGATCACCTGGACCTGACCGATGATGTCTTCACCGGGCGGTGGCAGGGGCAGCTCCAATGCTGCTACGGGACCCGCCACACAGAGGGCGGCGAGAGACAGGTAGCGGGTGACGGCAGGAAAGCGCGGCAACATCCGGAAAATCCTTCGCATGATCGACAAGGGTATAAAAACGGGATTGTACACCGGCGTCTGGAAAATCGGGGAGTTGACCGATAGCAAGCAATCTATCGGCTTCTAAAGCTCGAAACGCAGTTCCGGCCAGATCGGCGATGTGCCGCGTTTTTGCGATTCCAGAATGGCCCGGCACAGCGAACACAGGCGCTGATCCTGGAACACACGGCGATCGACGCTCGACCAGCGCGGTTGTGCTGGCAACAGGCTGCCGCACAAGGTCCGGTCCGCCGACCCGCCCAACTCCAGTTGACGGGTCACCAGATGTACCCGCACTTCCTGGCAGGCGAACAGATCCAGCTGTTCGTCAGGCTCGATCAGTTGGTAGGCAAAAAGTGACCAGGCAGGACGCGGCATCGGGGGCTCCAAATCGGGGGCGCCACCTTAGCCGAAACACCGCCGCTAGAAAAGCGTCAAAGCAGCGGTTTCAGTGTAGGCCAGACATTTTCCAGCAACTTGTCCTGAGCTCCGGCAGCCGGGTGCAAGCCGTCAGCTTGCATCAAGTCCGGATGACCGCCCACGCCGTCGAGAAAAAACGGCACCAGCGGGATCTTTTTCTCCTCGGCCAGCGTGCTGTAGACCTTCGCAAAGGCCTCGGTATAACGGACGCCGTAGTTGGGTGGCAATTGCATGCCCAGCAGCAGCACCTTCGCTCCACTGGCGCGGGAGCTGTCGATCATTGCTGCAAGGTTTTGTTGCAATTGCGTTGGCAGCAATCCGCGCAGGCCATCGTTGCCGCCCAACTCGAGGATTACCAACTCAGGCTTATGCTCTGCAAGCAGCGCTGGCAGGCGCGCCTGGCCTCCGGCGCTGGTGTCGCCGCTGATGGACGCATTGACCACATTATCGTCGAAACCTTCGCGCTTGAGCCGTTGCTCAAGCAGCGACACCCACCCCAAGCGGGTATCCAGTCCGAAACCGGCGCTGATACTATCGCCAACGATCAGGACAGTACCCGCCGCTGCGTTCTGGGCCATGCACATCAAGGCCAGGCCAGCACTCAAAAACCACACACGCATCGGATTCTCCATGGGCGCAAGCATTCTCACCGCGAAGAACCTCAGCAAAGTGGTTCCCAGCGCGGAAGGTGAACTGACTATCCTGCACGAACTCAACCTGGAACTGAACAAGGGCGACAGTCTGGCCATCGTCGGCGCCTCCGGTTCCGGCAAATCCACCCTCCTGGGCCTGCTCGCCGGTCTCGATCTGCCGAGCAGCGGTGAAGTCACGCTCGCCGGGCAAGCCCTGAGCAATCTCGATGAAGACCAGCGCGCGCGCATCCGCGCCGAGCACGTGGGTTTTGTCTTTCAATCATTCCAGTTGCTGGACAGTCTCAATGCCCTGGAAAACGTCATGCTGCCGCTGGAACTCGATGGCCGCAAGGACGCCCGTGAACGCGCCACCGAGCTGCTGCAACGGGTCGGCCTGGGCCAGCGGCTGACCCATTCGCCACGCCAGCTTTCGGGTGGCGAACAGCAACGCGTGGCGATTGCCCGTGCGTTTGCCGCCGAACCCGATGTGCTGTTTGCCGACGAACCCACCGGTAACCTCGACAGCCACACCGGCGAGCGCATCAGCGATCTGCTGTTCGAACTCAATCAGGAACGTGGCACGACCCTGGTGCTGGTGACCCACGATGAACGTCTGGCACATCGCTGCCGGCGTCTGATCCGCCTTGAAGCCGGCCTGCTGGTCGCCCCTCTGGAGCCTTGATGGCACGCCTGCCGCTGTTGCGCCTGTTCAGTCTTGCCATCCGCCAACTGCTGCGCGACGCCCGCGCCGGTGAGTTGCGCGTGTTGTTTTTTGCCTTGCTGGTGGCCGTTGCGGCAAGTACCGCCATTGGCTACTTCGGCGCCCGTCTGAACGGCGCCATGATGCTGCGCGCCACCGAGTTTCTCGGTGCCGACCTGCTGCTCGAAGGCAGTTCACCGGCACGGCCCGAACAGATTAAAAGCGGCACGGAGCTTGGGCTCGAACACGCTCAGGTAGTGGAATTCTCCAGTGTCATCGCCACTGACAATGGCATTCAGCTATCCAGCATCAAAGCTGCCGACGACGTCTACCCACTGCGCGGCGAACTGAAAAGCGCCCCGGAGCCCTTCGCCCCGGAAGAACCCGGTGGCGGACCGAAACCCGGTGAAGCCTGGGTCGAAGCACGACTGCTGACCGCGCTGGACCTGAAGATCGGCGACAGCATCGACGTCGGCATGCGAACCCTCAAACTGGCGCGAGTGTTGACCTACGAACCGGACCGCGCCGGGAATTTCTACAGCCTGACGCCGAGGGTGCTGATCAACCTCAGCGATCTCGCGGCGACCGGTGTGGTGCAACCCGGCAGCCGGGTCAGTTACCGCGAACTCTGGCGCGGAAAAGCCGAGACGCTGGAAACCTATCGTCAATTGATCAAACCCGGCCTGGCCGCCAACCAGCGTTTGCAGGATGCCCGTGATGGCAACCGGCAGATCGGTGGCGCCTTGGGCAAGGCCGAGCGTTACTTGAACATGGCCAGTCTGGTGGCGGTGCTGCTGTCCGGTGTGGCGGTGGCGCTGTCGGCGACGCGCTTCGCCACCCGCCGATTCGATGCCAGTGCATTGCTGCGTTGCCTGGGGCTGTCCCGACGGGAAACCATGGTGCTGTTCAGTTTGCAGCTAACGGTGCTCGGGCTGCTCGCCAGCATCAGCGGCGCCCTCATCGGCTGGTTCGCGCAGCTGGGACTGTTCGCGCTGCTGCATGATTTATTGCCGACCGACGTTCCACCGGGCGGTCTGTTTCCTGCCATTGCCGGGATTGGCACCGGATTGGTGGCGCTGGCCGGTTTTGCCTTGCCGCCACTGGCTGCACTGGGCCGGGTTCCGCCATTGCGGGTATTGCGTCGGGACATGCTGCCGATTCCTTCCAGCACCTGGATGGTTTACGGCGCAGCATTGGGCGCCCTCGGGCTGATCATGTGGCGTCTGAGCCTGGACCTGGTATTGACCTTCGCCCTGCTCGGTGGCGGTGTGATCGCAGCATTGGTGCTTGGCGGCTTGCTGTTATTGCTTCTGAAGAGCCTGCGCCGAATGCTGGCGCGCGCCTCTTTGCCGTGGCGCCTCGGCTTGGGCCAATTGCTGCGTCATCCGCTAGCGGCAGCGGGACAATCCCTGGCGTTCGGTTTGATTCTGCTGTCCATGGCGCTGATCGCATTGCTGCGCGGCGAGTTGCTGGACACCTGGCAGAACCAGCTACCGAAAAACGCGCCCAACTATTTCGCGCTGAACATCCTGCCGGCGGACAAACAGGCGTTCATCGATCGCCTGATCAAATTGTCGGCGCAATCGGCGCCCCTATACCCGGTGGTACCTGGACGGCTGATCAGCATCAACGGCGAGCCGGTACAGGAAATCGTCAGCAAGGATTCGGCCGGTGACCGAGCGATACAGCGCGACCTGAGCCTGACCTGGGCGGCGGATTTGCCGGCGGGCAACAAACTCACTGCGGGTAATTGGTGGGCCGAACAGACACCGGACGAAATTCCCGGCGTATCGGTGGAAGGCAAAGTCGCCGAAAGCCTGAAGCTCAAGCTCGGCGATCACATGGTGTTTACCGTGGGTGGCGTCAATCGCGAAACGAAAGTCACCAGTCTGCGGGAGATCAACTGGGACAACTTCCAGCCTAACTTCTTCATGATCTTCCAGCCCGGCACACTGAAGGATCTGCCGGCGACCTACCTGACCAGTTTTTATCTGGCGGCCGGTCATGATCAGCAGATCGTGGATCTGTCCCGGGCGTTTCCGGCGGTGACCATCTTGCAAGTCGAAGCCTTGCTCGAACAGCTGCGCAGCATCCTCGCCCAAGTCACCCTGGCGGTGGAATACGTGCTGTTGTTCGTGTTGGCGGCGGGGATGGCGGTGTTGTTTTCAGGCTTGCAAGCGACGCTCGATGAACGCATTCGCCAAGGCGCCTTGTTGCGAGCACTAGGAGCCGAGCGGCAACTGCTGGTCAAGGCCCGGCGGATCGAGTTCGGTTTGCTTGGAGCGGTCAGCGGATTGTTGGCAGCGCTGGGTTCGGAACTGGTGAGTATGGTGCTCTACCGCTACGCCTTCGACCTACCGTGGCACCCGCATCCGTGGTTGTTGGTGCTGCCACTGATCGGTGCGGTGCTGATCGGGGGAGCCGGTGTGTTTGGTACGCGCCGTGCGCTGAACGCCAGCCCCCTGACAGTCTTGCGCGAGGGTTGATAGACTCAAGCTCTCTCTACCACAAGAAGTTGCCATGAGCCGTTATCGCCCTCCCCGCACCGCTGGCACCGCGCTGATCACCCCCGAAGGTGAAGCGCGGATGCGGGCCGAGTTTCATGAGCTCTGGCATGTTCGGCGGCCGCAGGTGACACAGTCAGTCAGCGAGGCCGCGGCACAGGGCGATCGCTCGGAAAACGCCGAATACACCTACGGCAAAAAGATGCTGCGCGAGATCGACAGTCGCGTACGTTTTCTCACCAAGCGGCTGGAAGCGCTCAAAGTCGTCAGCGAAAAACCGAGCGACCCGAACAAAGTTTATTTTGGCGCCTGGGTCACGATTGAAGACGAGGACGGCAAAGAGTCGCGCTATCGCATTGTCGGGCCGGATGAGCTGGACCTGAAGCTGGGTCTGATCAGCATCGACTCGCCACTGGCACGCGCCCTGATCGGCAAAGCGCTGGACGCCGAAGTTCGGGTCCAGACACCGACCGGTGAGCAGTGCGTGTATATCGTGGCGATCGACTACCTTTGAGCCGCAGCGCTCTAAGCCTCAACGGCGGGTAATCAGCCCCTGTCGGGCAACGCGAGTCAATTGCTTGATCACTTCGGGGGCGTCCTCGAGGCTGGGCGATTGAATCACCGCCAGATCGAAACTGTCACTGGCAAATCGAGCCAGCGATTCACCCTCTTCGACAAACTGGATCAGGAAGGCCGCAGGCCCACCGGTACGACGTGGCCAGCCATCGAGATAACGCAAGAGTGTCGGCTGATGTTTGCCGCCAAGCAGGATTTTTGGATTGCGCTGGGTGAGGTGTGCCGTGATCGGCGCGGGGCGTATAACTGGGCTTAGTGCATTCATTGTGTCGTGTCTCTGCCTCAAAAGTCTGCATGGCAGGTGAGAGGCAACACCGAACCAGCGCTTTAGCGGTATTTCGAAGCCTGTTTCAAGCTTCTATCGGCAACTGAATGAGTCACATGGCGCCCCGCAAGTAGCTGTTTAAATCGGCGCATGGGCAACATCCTAGAGAAGCTGACCGGACAGTGTCAAGAATGACGAGCAACAAAAAGGCCCGCGCAATGCGGGCCTTTTCATTGAGCCAGAGCGGTCAGCCAGCGATAGCGCGGTCAGCCGAGAGCTTGCCGGCGCCTTCGATCAACACCGCGATAGTGCCACCGAGCAGCGCCAGGGCGAATTCATAACCGTTGTTGACCATGAACAGACCGTGAGGGAGATGCACCGAGAAGATCGCCACCAGTGAGAGGATGGTCAGGCCGAGGGCTGCCGGGCGAACCAGCAAGCCAATGATCAATGCCAGACCGGCGAAGAACTCGGTACCGCCCGCCAGCGTCGCCATCAGATAGCCCGGCGCCAGGCCAATGCTTTCCATGTACTGCGCGGTGCCCGCCAGGCCGTAACCACCGAACGCCCCAAAGAGTTTCTGCGAGCCGTGGGCAGCGAAGATGATGCCGACGAAGATCCGCAAGACAGTCAGGCCGTAGCCAGCGCGGGTAAACAGTACCTTGTTGATCAGTGTGCTCATGCTGTGTCATCCGTTGTCAGTGTGTGTTGGTTGGCCGCTATATTAATCAGTAAATCTCATGTTAAAAGCGCAATTAATGCGCCATAACAATCAGCTTATTCGATTATTTACGTGAGGCAACTTTCTGCCCCTGGGGCTCCAACGACTCCCGCTCCCGATCGAACGCCAGGTAATACTTGTTCACGCTATTAACATAGCTGACGGCGCCCATTCCCACCTGCTCCATGGCGATGCGTTCGACCTGGAAGAACCACTGATTGGGATTCAAACCGCGCCGACGAGCCTCGGCACGCATGCCCTGAACCCGCTCCGGCCCCATGTTGTAGGCCGCCAGCACGAACGCCATGCGCTCGCGCTCGTTGAGTTTGGGGCTGGCAAAGAACTTGCGACGAATCATCGCCAGGTACTTCGCCCCGGCCTGCACATTGGCGTCGAGATTCTGAATGTTGTTGACCCCCACCTGTTGAGCGGCGGACGGGGTAATCTGCATCAGGCCGGTAGGGCCGCCGCCACTGCGGGCATTGGGTTGCAGGGCCGATTCCTTGAACGCCAGGGCCGCCAGATTCAACCAGTCCATGCCTTGGGCTTCGGCGTGTTTCTGCAGCACCGGCCGAAGTTTCTCGAGGCGCTGTCGATCAGCCTTGGCCAATGGATAGTGCACTTGATACAGACGTCGATAGATCCGCATGAACGCGGCATCCTGATCCGATGGTTTTTTGTAACCTGTCAGGAAGCGATCAATGCTCGCGCGCAACATTGAGGCGTCGCGGCGCACGAACCAGAACTCTTCGCCCGGTTCGCTGATGAGCACCTGCCGATCGAAACGCAACTTGGGCAAAATCTTGCCCCAGCGCTCGGCAATGGGTTGCTCGACGATGGTCAGGTGAAAGATTCCGCCCTGGACCATCTCCAGCACATCCTCGACCGCCAGACTGGGATCGACCCACTCGATGGTCACCGGTGGCAGTTTAAGCAGCGCGAGCTTTTGATTGATCTGGCTGACCGCGTCCCCGGCGGCACTGCCAGTGGGCAACGCCAGGGTTTTGCCAGAGAGTTGTTCGAGACGGGTGTAACGTCGCTCGCCTTTGATCCCGACCAATATCAACGGGATGTTGCTGGCAATCGGTTCACTGGTGCTGACCGCGTGGCCCGGTTGCAGGTCCAGCAGTTCCCCCGGCGCGACCAGGTCACCTTCGCCGCGCTGCAAAGCACCGATCAGTTGATCCTTGCCCTTGGGAATGATCTTGAGGGTGATTTCCTGACCGTCACGGGCGTGACCGTTGAGGTACTGCTCGAAGGCACGCAATCGGTGGTATTCAACACCGATGGCCTGGCCCTCAACTTCGCCGGAGCTGTTGCGGCTCTGGTTGACCAGCACCCGCAACACACGACTGCTGCGGATTTCCGCCAAGTCGCGCGCTTTGGTCGAAGGCACGGCTTGCAGCGGCCCGGCCAGACGTGCTACCGCCGGCATCGGCAGCAGCAACGAACAACACAGCAGTAGCAAAACCGAGGGACGTATCATCCACTCTCCAGAAAGAATACTGGGCCGATCTCAAGAATTTTCATGAAATCGAACGACAGAAACAGAGCGCCGTGAGCGCTGGCAAAGTGCGAAAGACTGGCACAGTGATGGCACCCAAGCCACCCTGACCTGTCTCGCGGCATCAAGAGACAGCTATAACTCGTTGTAGTTCTTGGCTTTTCTTATAAATCTACAGCTCTGATATGCTTTCCGGCCTTTGGTCCGAGGTAGCACCATGCAACTCATCGATATCGGCGTCAACCTGACCAACCCCAGTTTTGCCGACAAACACCAGGCTGTACTCGACCGCGCCTACGCTGCCGGGGTCTGCCAATTGGTGCTCACCGGCACCAGTGTCGAGGGCAGCGAGCAGGCGCTGGAACTGTGCCGGCAACTGGACGAAACGGCTCAACGGCTGTTCGCCACAGCCGGCATTCACCCCCACTGCGCCAGCGACTGGAACGCCGACAGCGCCCAGCATCTGCGCAGTTTGCTCAAGGAGCCTAACGTCGTGGCGGTGGGTGAATGTGGGCTGGATTTCAATCGTGATTTCTCGCCGCGGCCGCAACAGGAAAAAGTCCTGGAAAAGCACTTGGAGTTGGCGGTCGAGCTGCAATTGCCGGTGTTCCTCCACGAGCGCGATGCCAGCCAGCGCTTGCTGGAAATCCTTCGCGATTACCGCGATCAGTTGCCGGCCGCCGTGGTGCATTGCTTCACGGGCGAAAAGAAGGCGCTGTTCAGTTACCTCGATCTGGATTTGCACATCGGTATCACCGGCTGGATTTGTGATGAGCGCCGGGGCACGCACCTGCATCCGTTGGTGAAAGAGATCAAGCGGGGACGGTTAATGCTGGAGAGCGATGCGCCGTATCTGTTGCCGCGCAGTCTGCGACCCAAGCCGAAGAATGGTCGCAACGAACCGGCGTATCTGACTGAAGTGTTGCGGGAAGTGGCGTTGCATCGCGGGGAGAGCGAGGAAGATCTGGCTGCTCACAGCACGGCGTGTGCGCGAGCATTCTACGGGTTGCCTTCTGTTGATTGATGCAGCGTCAACGCTATCGCGAGCCTGATCCAGGCCCGCGATACAAGCGTCGCTGTCTTAGTGACTGCTGCGCATCATCTCTTTAGGTACGTACTTGCCGATCTCGAACTTGCCGATCGCCGCGCGGTGCACTTCGTCCGGGCCGTCGGCCAGGCGCAGGGTGCGTTGCATCGCATACATGTAGGCCAGTGGGAAATCGTTGGACACCCCTGCCCCGCCATGGATCTGGATCGCCCGGTCAATCACCCGCAAGGCCACGTTCGGCGCGACAACCTTGATCTGAGCGATTTCGCTTTTCGCAATCTTGTTGCCGACGGTGTCCATCATGTACGCCGCTTTTAATGTCAGCAGGCGTGCCATGTCGATTTCCATCCGCGAGTCGGCGATTTTGTCGATGTTGCCGCCCAGACGTGCCAAAGGTTTACCGAACGCAGTACGGGTTACCGCCCGTTTGCACATCAGTTCCAATGCACGTTCCGCCATGCCGATTGAACGCATGCAGTGGTGAATCCGTCCCGGGCCAAGGCGACCCTGAGCAATTTCGAAGCCGCGGCCTTCGCCCAACAGGACGTTTTCGTACGGCACGCGGACGTTTTCGAACAGCACTTCGGCGTGGCCGTGGGGTGCGTCGTCGTAACCGAACACTGGCAGCGGACGAACGATCTTCACGCCCGGGGCATCCACCGGCACCAGAATCATCGAGTGCTGCGCATGACGCGGCGCGTCAGGATCGCTCAGGCCCATGAAGATCAGAATCTTGCACCGTGGATCGCAGGCGCCTGAGGTCCACCATTTTTTGCCGTTGATCACCCACTCGTCGCCATCACGCACGGCGCGGGCGGCCATGTTGGTGGCGTCGGACGAGGCCACGTCGGGTTCAGTCATGGCGAACGCCGAGCGTATCTCGCCGCGCAGCAATGGTTCGAGCCAGCGTTGCTTCTGCTCTCCGTTGGCGTAACGCACCAGCACTTCCATGTTGCCCGTGTCTGGCGCAGAGCAGTTGAACGGCTCGGGGCCCAGCAGCGAACGGCCCATGATTTCTGCCAACGGCGCGTATTCGAGGTTGGTCAGGCCAGCGCCGAGCTCGGACTCAGGCAGAAACAAATTCCACAAACCTTCAGCCTTGGCCTTGAGTTTGAGCTCCTCCATGATTGCGGTCGGCTGCCAGCGATCGCCCTCGGCGACCTGGCGCTCGAACACCGCTTCGGCGGGATAAACGTAGGTATCCATGAACGCGGTCACGCGCTCACGCAGTTCTTGCACCTTGGGCGAATAAGCGAAATCCATGGGCAGCTCTACCTTTTAACGGAGGGTTTTGATGAGTTGTTCAGGTCATGCAATCGATGCTAGAACAGCTACGAAAATTTACCTAGCCTATTCTCGGCGTGTATTAACATTCATCACCGATATATGATCGGCTGATCGAGAGCCCAACAATAAGAGTGCAGCGCAATGAATCTGAGCAAGGTCGACCTCAACCTTTTCATCGTCTTCGACGCGATCTACACCGAAGCCAACCTGACCCGTGCAGGGCAGATTGTCGGCATTACTCAACCGGCGGTCTCGAACGCTCTGGCCCGTCTGCGCGAGACCTTCAATGATCCATTGTTCGTGCGTACCGCTCAGGGCATGGTCCCGACGCCCATGGCGCAGAACATTATCGGACCAGTACGCAACGCCCTCTCCCTGCTGCGGGTGTCGGTGCAGGAAAGCCGTATTTTCAACCCGTTGCAGGCGGTAAAGACCTACCGCATCAGCATGACCGACCTCACCGAAGCGGTGATCCTGCCGCCGCTGTTTCAGCGCCTGCGGCGCCTGGCGCCGACGGTGATCATCGAAAGCTTCCTGTCCAAGCGCCGGGAAACCACCAAGGAGCTGGCGGCCGGGCGTCTTGATTTCGCCGTCGATGCCCCCCTCAACACTGACCCGCAAGTGCGCCACGTCAAGTTGATGGAAGACCGGTACGTGTGCGCCATGCGCAAGGGCCATCCGCTGGCAGGCAAAGAGAAATTCACCCTAGATGATTATCTGTCGCTGACCCATATCCATATTTCCAGCCGTCGTAGTGGTCTGGGCCATGTCGACCTGGCTTTGGGCAAAATGGGCATCCAGCGCAAGATCGCCCTGCGATCCCAGCATTACTTGATGGCATCTCAGGTGTTGCAGCAAACCGACATGGTGATGACCGTGCCGGAACGCTTCGCCCGTCGCCATGATTTGTACTCGGTGAACCTGCCGGTCAACGATGTGCCGCCGGTAGAAACCCACCTCTATTGGCACGAAAGCACCGACCAGGACCCGGCCAACCGCTGGATGCGCGAGCAGATGATCGAGTTGTGCCAGCAGGTGACGGCGCATGAGAAGAAGCTCGACAAAATGTAGGACTTTGCACCGAGGCGCCTCATTCGCGAGCAGGCTCGCTCCCACATTTAACCCGGTTCTTCCAGAAAGAATGCAGTCGAATGTGGGAGCGAGCCTGCTCGCGAAGGGGCCGGCAATGACAGCAAAAATCCACGCCCCTTGACGTAAACGTCAACCTGCCATTAGCTTAGCGCCATGACCTTTTTCGAGCGCTTCCATGAGCAGCCAGACCTATAGCATTTCCGACCTCGCCCGCGAGCTCGACATCACCACCCGGGCCATTCGCTTTTATGAAGAGCAAGGCCTGCTCAGCCCCGAGCGACGCGGCCAGGAACGCATCTACTCGCCCCGTGACAAGGTCAGCCTGAAGCTGATCCTGCGGGGCAAGCGCATTGGTTTCTCCCTGGCCGAATGCCGCGAGCTGATCGAACTCTACGACCCCACCGGCGGCAATCAGAAACAGCTGCAAACCATGCTGACCAAAATCGCTGAGCGTCGTGAACAGCTCGAGCAGCAGATGCTCGACATCGAACAGATGAAGCTGGAGCTGGACACCGCGCAGGAGCGCTGCACCCAGGCGCTGGAACAGACGATCAAAAACCAGCAGGTCATTCAGTAGGTCTACACAAATCTAATGTGGGAGCGGGCTTGCTCGCGAAGGCGATCAGTCAGCCAACATCAATGTTGAATGTAAGTCCGCTTTCGCGAGCAAGCCCGCTCCCACATTTGAACAGTGTTCGTCCATAACAATAGGTCAATCCCATGTCCCTACCCACTCACGTACGCCTGGTCGAAGTCGGCCCACGCGACGGTCTGCAAAACGAAGCCCAACCCATCAGCGTTGCGGACAAGGTGCAACTGGTCGACGCGCTGACCGCCGCCGGTCTCGGCTATATAGAAGTCGGCAGTTTTGTGTCGCCCAAATGGGTACCGCAAATGGCCGGTTCCGCCGACGTCTTCGCGCAGATCCAGCGCAAGCCGGGCGTGACTTATGGTGCACTCGCCCCCAACCTGCGCGGGTTTGAAGACGCCATTGCAGCCGGGGTCAAGGAAGTCGCGGTCTTCGCTGCCGCGTCGGAATCGTTTTCCCAGCGCAACATCAATTGCTCGATCAGCGAAAGCCTGGAGCGCTTCGTGCCGATCATGGACGCCGCCAGGCAACACGGTGTCAGCGTGCGCGGTTACGTGTCCTGTGTGCTGGGCTGCCCTTACGAAGGTAACGTTGCGCCTGCACAAGTCGCTCGGGTCGCTCGCGAGCTCTACGCGATGGGCTGCTATGAAGTTTCCCTCGGCGACACCATCGGCACCGGCACCGCTGGCGCGACCCGCAAGATGTTCGAGGTGGTGTCAGCCGACGTCCCCCGTGAAAAACTGGCCGGGCACTTCCACGACACCTATGGCCAGGCCATGGCCAACATTTACGCCAGTCTGCTGGAAGGCATCTCGGTGTTCGACAGCTCCATCGCCGGTCTCGGCGGCTGCCCGTACGCCAAGGGCGCCAGCGGTAACGTCGCTACCGAAGACGTGGTTTACCTGCTCAATGGCCTGGGTATCCAGACCGGTATCGACCTGGACGCCTTGATTCTGGCCGGTCAGCAGATTTGCACGGTGCTGGGGCGAGCGACCGGTTCGCGAGTGGCCAAGGCTCGTAGCGCACAGTGAGTGCGCGGATGTGACCGGGTGTTACCGCCGCGTCTGAAACGTGGGGCGCAAGCGAGTAACACGGAAACAAACTGTCGGGGTTTGACTGAACGAAAAAACCGAAAAAATCACAACTTATTGATTTTAAAGAATTTTTAAAAGTTGGCACGGCTTCTGCTATCTCTATGGCATAACAAGAACAAAAAAAGCGGCAAACCTAATAAAAATAAGACGTAACGACTCTGACATAACAAAAACAACACGGCAGAGACGCAGCTAACAGATTTTTTTGGAGAGGATGTGCTTTTCAGGGTGCTTTTCGGAGTAACCCGCAACCGGGCAGAGAACAATAAAACTACCTTCAGGTAGCTCCCGAACTGGTTGGATCGCTTAGCGAAAAAGTAGATCAGCGCTCAAAAAAATACGTTTGCTCTTGATCCCGGATGGGGATCGACAAAAACAGCGGTAAAGGGTCACGGTTTCCAAAAACAACAACAGACCGCCCCTCAATAATAAAAAAAGAGCACGCGCAACGACAAAATTAAAGGGGAGCTTCGGCTCCCCTTTGTGCTTTCTGGTGTTTGGGTTTTTCCAAAATATCGCAGTCTTGTAGGAGCTGGCGCAGCCTGCGATCTTTTGATCTGAACCTTTTGCGCCAAGCCCAAAAGATCGCAGCCTCCGGCAGCTCCTACGGTATCGCTTTGAGCTCCTCGATACTGATCTCACGCATCCGAAACTTCTGGATCTTCCCGGTCACGGTCATCGGAAACTCATCGACGAATTTAAAGTAACGCGGTGTCTTGAAGTGCGCGATGCGTTCCTTGCACCACGTTTGCAGCTCCTGCTCGGTAGCACTGTGGCCCGGATGGAATTTGATCCAGGCAACAATCTCTTCGCCATACCGCGAACACGGAATCCCGATCACTTGCACATCCGCCACCGCCGGATGAGTAAAGAAGAACTCTTCCAGCTCCCGCGGGTAAATATTCTCACCACCGCGGATGATCATGTCCTTGTTACGTCCGGCAATGCATACGTAGCCTTCGTCGTTCATGCTCGCCAGATCACCGGTGTGCATCCAGCCTGCCTGGTCGATGGCTTCCGCGGTGCCTTGCGGGTTGTTCCAGTAACCGAGCATCACGCTGTAGCCGCGGGTGCACAGCTCACCGATAGTGCCGCGCGGCACCAGGTTGCCCGCCTCGTCGATGATCTTGCTTTCCAGTTGTGGCTGGGTGCGACCGACGGTGGTGACGCGCAATTCCAGTTCGTCTGACGGACCGGTCTGCAACGACACCGGACTTGTTTCCGTCATGCCGTAGGCAATCTGCACTTCGCTCATGTGCATTTCACTGATGACCCGACGCATCACTTCAATCGGACAGGTCGCCCCGGCCATGATCCCGGTGCGCAGGCTCGACAGATCGAATTCACCGCGTTTGGGCTGATCGAGCATGGCGATGAACATGGTCGGCACGCCATAGAGCGCGGTGGCCTTTTCTTCGGCGACCGTGGTCAGGGTCAGCAGCGGATCGAAGGCATCGTTGGGGTAAATCATGGTGCTGCCGTGGGTCATGCAACCCAGGTTGCCCATGACCATGCCGAAGCAGTGATACAGCGGCACCGGGATGACCAGACGATCACTTGCGGTCAACCCCAGGCTTTCGCCGACCATGTAGCCGTTGTTGAGAATGTTGTAGTGGCTGAGGGTCGCGCCCTTGGGAAAACCGGTGGTGCCGGAGGTGTATTGAATGTTCACCGGTTGATCGAAATGAAGGCTGTCCCGGCGTTCACGCAACTGCTCGACCGACACGCTCCCCGCAAGATCGGTCAATTGCGACCACGGCAGGAAACCCGATGGCGGCTGTGCATCAAGGCTGATGACACCGCGCAGCTCCGGCAGTCGTTCGCTCTGCAATTTTCCGATGGAGTGCTCAGTCAGCTCGGGAACGAGGCCTTGCAGCATCCCGTGATAGTCGGAGGTCTTGAAGGCGCCTGCGCAGACCAGCCATTGGCAACCGGATTGCTTCAACACATATTCGAGTTCAGAGCTGCGGTAGGCCGGATTGATGTTGACCAGAATCACGCCGATTTTCGCGCTGGCGAACTGGCTGATACACCATTGGGCGCAGTTCGGTGCCCAGATACCCAGACGATCACCGGTCTGCAAACCCAGCGCCAACAGCGCTTTGGCATGCAGATCCACGGTTTCGGCCAGTTGCTGCCAGGTGTAACGCAACTGCTGATGACGCACGACCAGCGCCTCCCCGGTCGGGTACTGCGCGACAGTGTTATCGAACGCCTGGCCGATGGTCATCGCCAGCAAGGCTTTGTCCTGGGAACCACGGGTGTAACTGCGCTGCGGGCTTGCACTGGGTTGATCCATGACGACCCCTATTGTCTTTATTAGTGGGTTGTTGGAACGAGGCATATGGCTAGCCCCGATCATTCAGAACTGGCTCTACTCTCGCTCAAGTTGACGTTAACGTAAAGGGTGATTGACAGCCATTCGTCACAGGCTTACGTTAACGTAAAGGTGAGAACCAAATCACGGCCCTCCCTACCCTACAAAAAAGCCAAAAGGTGACCCATGAGCTACCCATCCCTGAACTTTGCCCTCGGTGAAACCATCGACATGCTGCGCGATCAGGTTCAGTCCTTCGTCGCCAAAGAGATCGCACCACGCGCTGCTCAAATCGACATCGACAACCTGTTCCCCGCCGACCTGTGGCGCAAGTTCGGCGACATGGGCCTGCTGGGCGTTACCGTCCCGGAAGAGTACGGCGGTGCTGGCCTGGGTTACCTGGCCCACGTAGTGATCATGGAAGAAATCAGCCGTGGTTCGGCCTCGGTCGCCCTGTCCTACGGCGCGCACTCCAACCTCTGCGTCAACCAGATCAACCGCAACGGCAATCACGAACAGAAAACCAAATACCTGCCGAAGCTGATCAGCGGCGAACACATCGGCGCCCTGGCCATGAGCGAACCGAATGCCGGTTCCGACGTGGTGTCGATGAAACTGCGCGCCGATAAACGCGGCGATCACTACGTGCTCAACGGCAGCAAGACCTGGATCACTAACGGCCCGGACGCCAACACCTACGTGATCTACGCCAAGACCGACCTGGAAAAAGGCCCCCACGGCATCACCGCGTTCATCGTAGAGCGTGATTCCAAAGGCTTCAGCCGCAGCAACAAATTCGACAAGCTCGGCATGCGCGGTTCCAACACCTGCGAGCTGTTCTTCGATGACGTGGAAGTGCCGGAAGAAAACATCCTCGGCGTACTCAACGGCGGCGTGAAAGTGCTGATGAGCGGCCTCGATTACGAACGCGTTGTCCTGTCCGGCGGCCCGACCGGGATCATGCAAGCCTGCATGGACTTGATCGTGCCGTACATCCACGACCGCAAGCAGTTCGGCCAAAGCATCGGCGAATTCCAGCTGATCCAGGGCAAGGTCGCCGACATGTACACCCAACTCAACGCCAGCCGTGCCTACCTCTATGCGGTTGCGCAAGCGTGCGAACGCGGCGAAACCGCCCGCAAGGACGCCGCCGGAGTAATCCTCTACAGCGCCGAATGCGCGACCCGAATGGCCCTCGACGCGATCCAGATTCTCGGTGGCAATGGCTACATCAACGAATTCCCGGCCGGTCGTCTGCTGCGTGACGCCAAGCTGTACGAAATCGGCGCTGGCACCAGTGAGATCCGTCGCATGCTGATCGGTCGCGAACTGTTCAACGAAACCCGCTAAACGGAGCTGTCCATGGCTATCCTGCATACCCAGCTAAACCCCCGTTCGGCGGAGTTCGCGGCCAACAGCGCGGCGATGCTCAAACAGGTCGACGACCTGCACACCCTGCTCGCCAAAGTGCAGCAAGGTGGCGGCCCGAAGGCGCAAGAGCGCCACACCTCGCGGGGCAAACTGCTGCCTCGTGAACGGATCAATCGCCTGCTCGATCCGGGTTCGCCGTTTCTCGAGATCAGCCAATTGGCAGCCTACGAGGTGTATGGCGAAGACGTTCCGGCCGCTGGCGTGATTGCCGGGATCGGCCGTGTGGAAGGCGTCGAATGCATGATCGTCGCCAACGACGCCACCGTAAAAGGTGGCTCGTATTACCCGCTGACCGTGAAAAAACACCTGCGCGCCCAAACCATCGCCCAGCAGAACCGCTTGCCGTGCATTTACCTGGTGGACTCGGGCGGCGCCAACCTGCCACGTCAGGATGAAGTGTTCCCGGACCGTGAGCACTTCGGACGGATCTTCTTCAACCAGGCCAACATGAGCGCCATGGGCATCCCGCAGATAGCGGTGGTCATGGGTTCCTGCACCGCCGGTGGTGCGTACGTACCGGCCATGGCCGACGAAGCGATCATGGTGCGCGAGCAAGCGACGATTTTCCTCGCCGGGCCACCGCTGGTGAAAGCCGCGACCGGTGAAGTGGTCAGCGCCGAAGACCTCGGCGGGGCCGATGTGCACTGCAAGATTTCCGGGGTTGCCGACCATTATGCCGAGAGCGACGAACACGCCTTGGCCATTGCGCGGCGCAGCATCGCCAACCTCAACTGGCGCAAGCTCGGTGAAGTGCAACAGCGCACGCCCATCGCCCCGCTCTACAACAGCGACGAGTTGTACGGCGTGGTGTCGGCGGATGCCAAGCAGCCGTTCGACGTGCGTGAAGTGATTGCGCGGTTGGTGGACGGTTCGGTGTTCGACGAATTCAAAGCGTTGTTCGGGACGACCCTGGTGTGCGGCTTTGCCCACTTGCACGGTTACCCGATCGCGATCCTCGCCAACAACGGCATTCTGTTCGCCGAAGCCGCGCAGAAAGGCGCGCACTTCATCGAGCTAGCCTGTCAGCGCGGCATTCCGTTGCTGTTCCTGCAAAACATCACCGGTTTCATGGTCGGCCAGAAATACGAGGCCGGCGGCATCGCCAAGCACGGCGCGAAACTGGTGACCGCCGTGGCGTGCGCCAAGGTGCCGAAATTCACCGTGATCATCGGCGGCAGTTTTGGTGCCGGTAACTACGGCATGTGCGGCCGGGCTTACGATCCACGTTTCCTGTGGATGTGGCCGAACGCACGCATCGGCGTGATGGGCGCCGAGCAGGCGGCGGGTGTTTTGGTGCAGGTGAAACGCGAGCAGGCCGAACGCAGTGGTCACGGTTTCAGCGCCGAGCAGGAAGCCGAGATCAAGCAACCGATTCTCGACCAGTATGAAGAACAGGGTCATCCCTACTACTCCAGTGCCCGGTTGTGGGACGACGGCGTCATCGACCCGGCGCAAACCCGCGATATATTGGCCCTGGCCTTGTCGGCGTCGCTGAATGCGCCTGTCGAACAGAGCCGCTTCGGCGTGTTCCGGATGTGATCGGGAGAAAATCATGAGCGACTTCAATACCCTCGAACTGCTGAGCGACCCGCGTGGTTTCGCGACCCTGTGGCTCAGCCGTGAAGAAAAGAACAACGCCTTCAACGCCGAAATGATCCGCGAACTGATCCTCGCACTGGACAAAGTGTCGAGCGATGCCAGTCTGCGTTTCCTGTTAGTGCGTGGACGCGGCAAGCATTTCAGCGCCGGCGCGGATCTGGCCTGGATGCAGCAATCGGCCGAACTCGATTACCACACCAACCTCGACGATGCCCGGGAACTGGCGGAGTTGATGTACAACCTCGCCAAGCTGAAAGTCCCGACGCTGGCGGTGGTGCAAGGCGCTGCATTCGGTGGTGCGCTGGGCCTGATCAGTTGCTGCGACATGGCCATCGGCGCCGATGACGCGCAGTTCTGCCTGTCGGAAGTGCGTATCGGCCTGGCCCCGGCGGTGATCAGTCCGTTCGTGGTGCAAGCCATCGGCGAACGCGCGGCACGTCGCTACGCGCTGACTGCCGAGCGTTTCGGCGGACAACGAGCGCGGGAAATCGGCTTGTTGTCGGAGAGTTATCCGATCGCTGAGCTGGAGCAAAAAGTCGAACAGTGGATCGACAACCTGCTGCTCAACAGCCCGGCCGCCCTGCGCGCCAGCAAGGAATTGCTGCGCGAAGTCGGCCACGGCGCGCTGACCCCGGCCCTACGCCGCTACACCGAAAACGCCATCGCCCGCATCCGTGTCAGCCCCGAAGGTCAGGAAGGCCTGCGGGCCTTTCTGCAAAAACGTCCGCCGAGCTGGCAAGCCGAAACCACCACCAAGGAGCCGCGTTGATGAGCGCACCTGTCCTCACCACCCTGCTGGTGGCCAACCGCGGCGAAATCGCTTGCCGGGTGATGCGCACCGCCAAAGCCCTGGGTCTGACCACCGTGGCCGTTCACAGCGCCACTGACCGTGAAGCCCGACACAGCCGCGAAGCGGATATCCGCGTCGACCTCGGTGGCAGCAAAGCCGCTGACAGTTACCTGCAAATCGACAAACTGATCGCCGCCGCCAAGGCCAGCGGCGCTCAGGCGATTCATCCGGGTTATGGCTTTCTTTCCGAGAACGCCGGGTTCGCCCGTGCGATCGAAGAAGCCGGCCTGATTTTCCTCGGCCCGCCCGCCTCAGCCATCGATGCCATGGGCAGCAAATCCGCGGCCAAGGCCTTGATGGAAACCGCCGGCGTGCCGCTGGTGCCCGGCTATCACGGTGAGGCTCAGGACCTCGACACCTTCCGCGACGCCTGCGAACGCATCGGTTATCCGGTGCTGCTCAAGGCCACCGCTGGGGGCGGCGGCAAAGGCATGAAAGTGGTCGAGGATGTCAGCCAGTTGGCCGAAGCCTTGGCCTCGGCCCAACGTGAAGCGAAATCCTCGTTCGGTGATTCGCGGATGTTGGTGGAGAAGTACCTGCTCAAACCGCGCCACGTGGAAATCCAGGTCTTCGCCGACCAGCATGGCAACTGCCTGTACCTCAACGAACGTGATTGCTCGATCCAGCGTCGGCACCAAAAAGTCGTTGAAGAAGCACCCGCTCCAGGCTTGAGCCCGGAACTGCGTCGCGCCATGGGTGAGGCCGCCGTGCGATCGGCACAGGCCATCGGTTATGTCGGCGCCGGCACCGTGGAATTTCTGCTGGATTCGCGGGGTGAGTTCTTCTTCATGGAGATGAACACGCGTCTGCAGGTCGAACACCCGGTCACCGAAGCCATCACCGGCCTCGATCTGGTCGCCTGGCAGATTCGTGTGGCCCGTGGCGAAGCGCTGCCGATGACTCAAGCCGAGGTTCCGCTGATCGGCCATGCCATCGAAGTGCGGTTGTATGCCGAAGACCCGGGCAATGATTTCCTGCCGGCGACCGGTCGACTGGAGCTGTATCGCGAATCCGCGCAAGGTCCGGGACGGCGGGTGGACAGTGGCGTCGAAGAAGGCGATGAAATTTCACCGTTCTACGACCCGATGCTCGGCAAACTGATTGCCTGGGGCGAGGATCGTGAACAGGCGCGACTGCGGCTGCTGAGCATGCTCGATGAGTTTGCCATTGGCGGGCTCAAGACCAACATCAACTTCCTGCGCAGGATCGTCGGTCATCCGGCGTTTGCTGCGGCCGAACTGGATACCGGGTTCATTCCGCGTTATCAGGAAGAACTGCTGCCGGTCGCCTCGGACCTCAGTGACGAATTCTGGCAAGCCGCCGCCCAGGCGTTTACCCAAAGCCAGCCGAGTACGACCCGTGCCGATGACCCGATTTCGCCTTGGGCCAACAGCAATGGTTTCCGTGCCGGACTGCCGACAGAAATCACGCTGCATTTGAGTTGTGAAGGCCAGGATCGCGCGCTGACATTGGGCGACGCTGATGCCCACACCGCTCAACTCAAGGGCGAGCAACTGCTGACCGAGCACAACGGCCTGCGCCGCCAGCATCGGGCAATCCGCCGGGGCGACGTTGTGTATCTGCAATGGGAAGGTGAATTGCGCCGCATCGAGTCCTACGACCCGATCAGCGCCGTCGAGGCCAGTCACAGCCATCACGGCGGGCTGACCGCCCCCATGAATGGCAGCATCGTGCGGGTACTGGTGGAAGCCGGGCAAACGGTCGAAGCCGGGGCGCAGCTGGTGGTGCTGGAGGCGATGAAGATGGAGCACAGCATTCGTGCACCACACGCCGGGGTGATCAAGGCACTGTATTGCCAGGAAGGCGAGATGGTCAGTGAAGGCAGTGCATTGGTCGAGTTTGAAGAAGCGTGAAATGAAGATCGGTCCTACGTCTTGCGAGGACCGATCTGATTAGAACCTGGCTGTAGCCTGAACTACCACGCCGATAATTCGGCACTCCTCGGTGTAAAGGGCTTTCGGATACGTCGGATTGAGCGGGACCAGGTAACGCTGCCCGCCCTCTTCTATCAGTTTGCGAAAGGTTGCCTCGGCGCTGTCGGGCCATTGGGCGATCACCAACTTACCGGGTTCCGGCACAATGGCCGGGTCCACCAGGATCATCATGCCCTCGGCAACGCTGATGCCAGTAGGCGCGGTCATCGCATCGCCTACCACACTCAGCCAGAAAGCCGGGCCCTGGGCGTGATAGTCGGTCAGCTCGAAGCGTTCCTCCTTGCGGTACACCGTCAGCTCGCCATCGCGCAGTTGCGCCGGCTCCTTCCAGTCACTGACCGGGTAGCGGAAGTACGGGTTGTACTTGAGCGCCAGGGGCATTTCCTCCTCTTCCAAGACGAGTGGTTCGCGGATCACCAACGCCACTTCGAGAAAGTCCATGCCCAGCGCCTTCAACACACGGTTCATGTTGACGACGCCAGGATCGCGGCGTTTGTTCAGCCAGTGGCCGACGCCGCCCTGAGACATCCCGAGGCGATCTGCGAGTTCTTCTTGAGTGATTTTGAGTTCACTCATCTTGGCCTTGACCAATTCAATCCATTTATCCATGTGCGGCACGATACGTGGGCGCCTCCGGCCGTCAAAACACAAATTGTAGTATTTAATCTCTCGTCATAAATACAGTACGTACTAGGATTGGTTCACGGATCTGAATCTATCACGGAGTTTGCCATCGCCATGTCCATCCCCTGCAACGACCTGCCTGACATGCAAATCGACACTTCCCTCACCTCGCCAAAAGGCTCTGCCGCCGCGCAACGAGCACTGGACTATTACTTGAAACCAGCTGTTTCAGAGGAAGTGGTCGAAGAACGTTTCTTTGACGTAAACCGCAACATCAGCTGCGAAGAGGCGCTGGTCCATGCCACGGATTTGCTACGTTGTGCCGCCGCCATCGCGTACGAGTCAGCCAGCAATTTGCAGGGCGCAAGTCGGGACCTGGCGTTTTCAGCGGTGCACATGATCGACATGGCCAAGGCGATGGTGGATCGATCCCTGGAGGGCGATCAGAACGGGTGAGACACGGGTGCTTGCGAGGACGGGAAAGATTTTTCCAATCGCGCAGATAAAAGCATTTGACTTGCAAACGAGAATGATTATTATTGCATGCAGCTGGTCGCGAGATCAGTCGATTGTCCAAGTGGCCTTAGGTCGGTCTCCTGGACGATCTCCTCATCAGGCTAATCACGGTTTTTGACCCGGCTTTTTGCCGGGTCTTTTTTTTGCCAGTTATTCTGGCTTTACCTTCAGGCTAATGAAGTCTTTAGGTGCTGCAAATTCGAATGGCGCGGATGATATCAAAAGAATATCCGTAGCCAAGAGAAGCCCGGCATCATTGGCCCAAACTAATCAAAAATAGCGCTTGAGAATCAATCGCGCAGTCTCTAAGCTGCGTCGGCGTCAAGGAGGACGCCCCCCGCTTCCCCCCCCAGAATTTCCCCCGGTTTTTCCCTTCCCAGCGTGTAAAGTAACAGCCATAAAATCATATTCAGGAATCGACTATGACCGTGGCTAAATCCTCTTTCGACATCAGTGCCAACTTCGACAGTGGCAACATTGAAGTGCTGGACATCAGCAATCCGTTGCAAGCCCTGCTGGCCATCAAGCCAGACACCCGCAGCCAGCACTTTCAGTGGTTCCACTTCAAGGCCAGCGGTCTGCACGTCGGTCAGGAACACTGGTTTCGTCTGAACAATGCCAGCAAGTCCTCCTACAACAAAGCCTGGGATGGTTATCAGGCCGTGGCGTCCTACGACCACGTCAACTGGTTCCGGGTGCCGACCATTTTCGAAGGTGACTGCCTGCGCTTCAGCCTTGAAGCCACCGCCACCCACGCCTGGTTTGCTTACTTCGAACCCTACAGCCGTGGCCGTCACGACTGGCTGATCGAGCAAGCGCTGACCAAGGCTGGCACCGAACTGCTGGCCACCGGCAAAAGCGTCGAAGGTCGAGACATCCAGCTGCTGCGTAAAGGCACGGGCGCCGAAGGTCAACGCAAAGTCTGGATCATCGCCCAGCAACATCCCGGTGAACACATGGCCGAATGGTTCATGGAAGGCGTGATCGAACGTCTCGAAAAACACGACGATCCGATATTGAACAAACTGCTGACCAGCGCCGATCTGTATTTGGTGCCGAACATGAACCCGGACGGCGCTTTCCACGGTCACCTGCGCACCAACGCCATGGGCCAGGACCTGAACCGCGCCTGGCAGAGCGCCAGCCAGGAAACCAGCCCGGAAGTCTTTTTCGTACAACAGCAGATGGAAAAGTACGGCGTGGACCTGTTCCTCGACATCCATGGCGATGAAGAAATCCCCTACGTGTTCACCGCCGGCTGCGAAGGCAACCCGGGGTACACGCCACGGATCGAGAAACTCGAAGAGCACTTCCGCAGTCATCTGAAGCACCTGACCAAGGACTTCCAGACCAAGCACGGCTACACCCGCGACGAGCCCGGCAAGGCCAACATGACCTTGGCGTGCAACAGCGTTGGCGAGAAATTCGACTGCCTGTCGCTGACCCTCGAAATGCCCTTCAAGGACAACAACGATGCGCCGAATCCGCTCACCGGCTGGTCCGGAAAACGCTCGAAGCAATTGGGCAAGGATGTGCTGACGACCGTGGCTGACATGGTCGATACCTTGCGCTGATCACGCTCGATGGCTGCATGCCCGGCATGCAGCCATGCCTCACTCGGCAGCGATCCGCACGCAATCCTCAGGTCCCAGCAAGCGCCCATCCTCGGCACGTAATTCCAGCGTCTGCACCGGTCGGCCGTTCTCTCGGTCAACCACCCGCGAGTGCGCCTCCCCTGCCTCATAGAAAAACGCCTCGCCCCATTGGCGCAATCCGATGATCAACGGGAACAGGCCTTTGCCCTTTTCGGTCAGCACATATTCCTGATACGCACTGCCGTCCGACGCCGGCACCAGGTCGAAAATACCGTGGGCCACCAAGGTGCGCAGCCGCGCAGACAAAATATTCTTGGCCATGCCCAAATTGCGCTGAAACTCCCCGAATCGGCGTATGCCGTCAAATGCATCGCGCACGATCAGCAACGACCACCAATCACCAATGGCATCCAGGGAACGGGCAACCGGGCATTCGGCGTTTTCCATGCTTGTACGTTTAGCCATGAGCGCGCTCACATCCATCAAATGTAGTTGCAATATAAAACCAGCTTCCTTACCGTACAACTGGTTTCACTTAGAAACCACACAAGGAAGCCCGTCATGAAACCTGAGCATCCATTGAGCGGCGCCGTGGTGCTGCTGTTTGCAATCGCCTGCGGCTTGGCCGTCGGCAATGTTTACTACGCACAACCGCTGCTCGATGCCATGGCCGAGGCCTTCGTCATGGACCCCGCAACCATCGGCATCGTCGTCACGCTGACGCAAATCGGTTACGGCGCAGGCCTGGTGTTGCTGGTGCCGCTGGGTGACCTGCTCAATCGCCGGCGCCTGATCGTTACGCAAACTGTGCTGTCGGCGCTGGCCTTGCTCACGATCGCACTGGCGCCTGACAACATCTGGCTGCTGATCGGCATGACATTGACCGGGTTGTTAGCTGTCGTGACCCAAGTGTTGGTGGCCTACGCCGCAACATTGGCCATCCCGGAACAGCGAGGGCGTGTGGTCGGTGTGGTCACCAGCGGCATCGTCGTCGGTATTCTGCTCGCCCGGACAGTGGCCGGCGGCATGGCTGACCTCGCCGGTTGGCGTTCGATTTATCTGTTGTCAGCGGGTTTGACGCTGGTGATGGCATTGCTGCTGTTTCGTGTGTTGCCCAAACATGAAGATGCGCAACCCGCCAGTTCCTACGGCGCCTTACTGGGCTCGGTATTCACGCTGTTCAAGGAAGAACCGGTGCTGCGCCAGCGGGCGGTGCTCGCGCTACTGACCTTCGCCAGCGCCATGCTGTTGTGGACGCCCATGGTGCTGCCGCTGAGCGCCCCGCCGCTATCGTTGTCCCACACACAAATCGGATTATTCGGACTGGCAGGTGCTGCCGGCGCACTGGCCGCCGCTCGCGCCGGGCATCTGGCTGATCGTGACCTGGGCCAATGGACCAGCGGTTTGTCACTCTTGTTGATGCTGGTTTCCTGGCTGCCGATCGCCTTCACCCAGTCCTCATTGTGGGCATTGCTGCTTGGCGTGATTACCCTGGATCTGGGGTTGCAGGCCGTGCACGTCACCAGCCAGAGCATGATCTACAGCGTGCGCCCCGAAGCCCAAAGCCGACTCACCGCCGGCTACATGCTGTTCTATTCAATTGGCAGCGCCTTGGGGTCAATCGGTTCGACGGCGATGTACGCGTGGGCCGGGTGGCTCGGTGTATGCCTGCTGGGCGCAGGCATCAATGCTGTGGCGTTGATCTATTGGTGGCGAACGCTGGCCACGAAGGTCCAACCGTGGAAGCTGCTTCACACTGACCCGTAGGGGATCAGCCGCGATCCTTGCCCCGCAACATGCTGTCCAGCACGTCATCGCGGCGCACCCAGCCGTGAAACAGCGCCGCCGCCAAATGCAGCAGTACCGTCAGGAACAGCAAGTACGCCAGATACCCGTGAGCCTTGCGCAGGAACGCAAACACCTGCGCATTCGCCGGTACGATCGACGGCAACTGCAACGAACTGCTGAGCATCACCGGATCCCCCGCCGCCGAAATCATCGCCCAACCCAGCAGCGGCAGGATCAGCATCAAGGCGTACAGCAAAACATGCGAAGCCTTGGCCGCCAGTGCTTGCCAACCCGGCAGATCCGCCGGCAGCGGTGGCTGTTGAGTGGAAAAACGCACGGCCAGGCGCACGATCACCAGCAGGAGAATCGCCACGCCCAAAGGTTTGTGCAGATGAATCAGCCACTCATGACGCTCGGACACCGAAGCGGCCATGCCCGCGCCGATAAACAGCATGGCAATGATCATCAGCGCCATCAGCCAGTGCAGCAGTCGCGCTAAAGGCGCGAAGTGGTTCGGTTGAGCGCTCATTGACGAGACTCCTGTTTATTAGCAGAGGGCAACTGGCTGACTTCGCTGGTACGACGCAAGTAGGAAGTGGCGTACCCCGCTGAACGAGCGGCGAGCAATGGGTCGTCGGAACCTTCTATGCCGGCGGGCAGTACCAGCGGGTCGTAGTTGATGTCCCGGCATTCGCCATTGAGTTGCGGCTGGGTGCTTTCGAGTACGAGGGTGCCGGCGTTCAACACTTTGCGACCCTCGGGCCAGGCCTTGCTGGCGTCGTTGACCGGATCGCCAGGGTTGGCCAGCGTGATGTTCAACTGCCAACGCAGCGGTCCTGCAGAAAGGCGCTGAACCAGGTCTTTCTCCAGGAATTCACCCCCTTCAGGCGCCGTAGCACCCGCTGCATCCTGAGCGACGGGCACCATGCTCCAGCGCACCGCCTGCCGTTGTCCCGCAGCGTTCACCAGGTAAAACGCATTGACGCTGTTGTAGGTTTCCGTCACATAACTGGCCGACGGCTTGGCAGTTTTGATCCAGGCCAGGAACGGTGCTGCTTCCGGATGCGAACCGAAGAACGCTGGCACCGCAGCCGGGTTCGGCTTGCCGGTGGCCGGGTCCGGCGACTGGGCCTGCTGCAATTGGTAGAACGCTTCGGGCGTACCCACCGGGAACACCGGCATGCTGTTCATCCCGGTGCGCCACTGCTGACCGTTGGCCTGGGTGAATCGCAAGGCCAGGCTGCGGATCGGCACGCTGTTGTCCGGCGCATAAGGATTGCCAGCCGGCAATGCGAAACGCCCGACCACCGGGGTCCGCGCGACATTGAACACCTGAGCGCTGGAATAGCTGCGCGCCTCACCGCTGCTCTCGAAATGCCCGATCACGCACACGCCTTTGGAGTGGTTACGCCGGAATCCCGGGTGCACGCCGTTGTTGGTCTCCAGCACATTGATCAGCTTTTTCGGCGTCAGGCGCTGTGGGTCAAAGGTGCCGTTAACGTAGGCAAAAGCCCCGGCCACTGCGGCAACCACCACAGCGATACCGGCCAGACGTAATGTCAGGCTCGCGGCACTCAAAGGTGGCCGGGTGGGCGGTGATGAGCGATCTACCATGAAAGACTCCAGGGCCATCGGCCACAGGGGGAAGGAGCTATGAGACGAACGTCGCGTAGGATTATTCCCTCTGAACTGTAGTTTCTTTCAAAGCACCGCGAGCGACGAATGCCCGAATCCCGTCACACTGGGTTAAAACACGCCTCACGTTTATCCAAAAAAGCCTGCATGCCTTCTTTTTGCCCGGGAGTGGAAAACAACCCATGAAACATCCTTCGCTCATACAGCAGGCCTTCGCGCAACCCAAGCTCCAACGCGCGATCAACTGCTTCACGCGCAGCCACGGTGGCGGTTTTGGCGAAACCGGCGATGGTTTGCGCCGCAGCCAGGGATTGTTCCAGCAGATCGGGTGCGGCAATAACTCTTGACACCAGCCCTGCCCGCTCAGCTTCCAGGGCTGACATCGAGCGCCCCGTCAATATCATGTCCATGGCTTTCGATTTACCGATCAGACGCGTGAGACGCTGGGTGCCGCCCATCCCGGGCATCACACCCAACTTGATTTCCGGTTGACCAAATCGGGCGGTATCGGCAGCAAAGATCAAGTCGCACATCATGGCTAACTCACAGCCGCCGCCAAAGGCATAACCGGCGACAGCGGCCAGCTTGGGCGTCCGTAAAGCTGCAAAGTCTTCCCACTCGGCAAAGAAGTCCTCGTGGACCATGTCCAGATATGACTTTTCGCTCATTTCCTTGATATCGGCGCCAGCAGCGAAAAAATCCGCCGTTCCGGTAATGACGAAACACCCCACCCCCGGATCCCGGTCCAACCGTTGCAGTGTGTCCAGCAGTTCGCGCATGACCTCGCAACTCAGGGCATTGCGGGCTTGCGGGCGATTGAGACGAATCAATACGACTCGATCATGACGTTCGATCAGTGTGTACATGTTGACCTCATTGAATAATTTGAATGCTTGAATGACGAGCGCTCACTCACACCTCAGGAGTCCCAGATCGCGCCATAGGCCGCAATGCCCCGCCCTTCCATTTCCTCGACCACCCGCTGAGTCAGTGCCTGGTTGGAAATGCAGATCACGGCCTCTGCACCGAACGTTTGAACTGCGTCATAGGCCAATTGCACCAGGTCGGGTTTGCCGAGCAGATCGGTGTCCCAGATCAAGGCATCGGGCTCGGCCCGCAGGATTTCCTCCACCAGTTCGTTACCGTAGGTTTTTCGTGGACTGCGGGTCGACCAGATCAGATGTATCGGTACCTGTCTGGCCAGCAGATGGGGCAGCACCGGGCCGATACCGCTGCCGGTGGCGATATACACCACCGATTTGAACAGGGTTTCAATGTGCGCAACGCCGGCGGTGGTGATGCCTTTGACCCAGACGTGAGTCGGCATGTGCTCGATAAACTCACCGGTCCAGTCTCCGGCACGGGAAATAATCAGGCGAAAACCGGCCTCTCCCGGCGTGGGAATGTTGGCAAACGAGTGCCATTCCAACAGCGGATTGAGACTGATGGCATTGGACGAACCTGCAAACGGCGTGACATGCCCGAACCGGGCAATCACTGCATGGGATGAAGTCCTGACCAATTGCACCGGCACTTTGCGCAAACGCAGCCATGGCAGGGCGATGCTGAACGTCAAGCCCATCAACATCCAGAATGGCACGGACGCTACCAGTACTTCCTGCAACGGCGTTTGCGGGTTCTGATCCTGGGCAAACAATAGGGTCGATACCCAGAATAACGCGAGCGCTATCCAGCCACCGAAGCGGTGTGTTCGTTCGAATCCATTGTGAAAGCGTGAGCGAATCCGCGGATGAGCCATGGTCGCCACCAGCAACAACACCCCCAGCAGCCCGCCGTTCACCCACAGAAGCGCGAGTGAAACCCCGCCCTTATCCTCCATCCAATGCCAACTCAATGAGCCGAGTAACGCCACGAACCAACCAATGGCCGCCACGGCTGCGCCACTGTGCAGACCGCCGAAGTGATAAACCTTGGCCAGTGAGCGACGAATCGCCAGCGGCCAACAGGTGGGAGCCAGGGTCGCTAACCAGAACAGCAGATTGATGATGTATTGCTGGCGAATCAAAATGGCCATCGACAGATTCGCCAACACCAGCCCCGCTAACGTTTCCAGGGCAACACCGGAGGTTGTCCACCATTGCCCGGCATTCAGCCCATGCGCCAGCGCTGCACCATTGAGTACCAGCACCAACGCCACAAGACGGTTGTAATGGGAAAAAACTGGCAGCGTTCCAAGGCGTCGCCACAGCGCATGCTTGGCGGGTAAACCGCTAGTGGCGCTCATGCGATCACCTTCGGTCCGGTGTTGGCGCCAAGGCTGACCTGGTGCGCCAACGCCAGTTCCAGCAGCAGCCGCTTGTCGACTTTCCCCCGTGAAGTCAGCGGAATAAGGTCCAGGGCGATCATCAACGAAGGTACGCAATAGTAGGCAAGCCGCTCCTCGCAGCGACGTCTCGCATCATCGATGTTCGTGGTCGCGGGACTGACGAAGGCCACCAGATGGCGATTGTCGAGTTTTAGCGTAACCGCCCGCTCGCAGGAGTCGCACGACTCCAGTACCGCTGAAACACTATCGAGCTCAACGCGAAAACCCCGCACCTTGACCTGATCGTCGACGCGCCCCAAGTGTTCGAGATCGCCTTCCGCCGTCCAGCGCCCCAGGTCGCGAGTGCGAAACATCATCCGACCCTTACCGAGAAATGGATCGAGGCGATACCGTTCGGCGGTCAGCGCGGCATTGCCCAGATAACCTGCCGTCACACAATCCCCGCCGGCCCACATCTCCCCTTGTTCGCCCACCGCACAAGGTCGACCGGCTTCATTGAGTACGTACACGGTGTTGTTGGGCGTGGGTTTGCCGATGGTCAGGGCCTCTCCGCCCCTGTAGCACTGCATGGTGTTGACAATGGTGGTCTCGGTCGGGCCGCAGGCATTGAAAAAAGTGCAGAACGACGACCAGCGATCGGCCAGGGGTTGCGGGCACGGCTCCCCTGCAACGGCCACGACCTTAACCTGCTGGCAGCGCGCTGGATCGAGGGTGCCGAGAATCGACGGCGTGGCAATTAGCACATCGCATTGCTCGGCGGTCTGATCAATGTCCTTGTCACGGATCATCAACGTCGCGCCATGGGCCAGGCAGCCCAGAATCTCCCAAGCGGCCATATCGAAGGCGATGTTCAGAATCTGCCCGACCTTCATCCCAGGCCTCATACCGAGGTTGCCAGGCTCCGTCAGCAAAATATTGCAGACATTGCGGTGGGTAACCCGAACCCCGTTGGGCAACCCGGTGGTACCGGAAGTGAATAAAACGAAGCAAAGTTGATCCGGGGTCGATGACAGCGAACCGGCCACGTTCAAATCGTCTGATAGTGTTGACGGCAACCTCATGAACTCATCGAGGCAAATGCAGTGCTGCGCCGGTATCAGGGGAAGCCGTGATTCGAGGCGCGACAGCGTCAGCACCACCCGTGTAGCGGCAACCTCCATGATGTGGCGCAGTTGTGGGGGCGGTGTAATCCCCACGTGCTGAGGGATGTAGGCTGCGCCCGTTTTCAACGCTGCCAACATGCCCACCAGCATGGGGATCGAGCGTTCTACAAATAAAGCAACGTGATCGCCTGGTTTGACGCCTTGGCTGATTAACAGCGTAGCCAGTCGATTGGCCTGCCTGTTCAACTCGTTGTAGGTGATGGTTTCACCCATCCAATGGGCCGCAACGACTTGAGGGTTGGTCGCGGCTTGCGCTTCAATTGCGTGATGAATCAAGGAAAACGTCGGCGTAACCGTCGGCCCATGACCGAATTGCTGCCAACGGTCCTGATCAACAGGGGACGCAGGCATCGAGGAATAGGTCAATGCCGGTTTCAGGGTAATTGCGTGCTCTTGCATATCAAAAATCTCATCGGGCTCAATGTGAAAGCTCAAGTCCGGACGGTTCTGCCGAGCCTGTTGATAGGCTGGGCTGAATGCCGTTTGCGCTTGCTATGAGGGTTGAGCCACGATGCTTGATTCCATTACATGGATTACAACCAACAGGGAAATGACCTACAGAAATTGACCGTGGGATTTTCTTTTCCGGCAGAGGGAATAATCTGCAGTAGCCGGCGTCTTCCTTGTCACTGCCGCCCTTCACTGACAGAGAACACGTCCTTTTCCATGAACGATATCGACGAACAGCTGAGAGAAATCATTCCCAGATTGCGCCGGTTTGCCGTGTCGTTGACGCGCAATCCCAGCAGCGCCGACGACCTGGTGCAGTCTTGCCTTGAGCGCGCGCTGTCGAGGTGGGGCGACAAACGCCCCGAGGGCGACTTGCGCGCCTGGCTGTTTTCGATTCTTTATCGTCAGTTTCTCGATGCTCACCGGCGCTCACGACGTTATGCACGAATGCTCGAATTCTTTACCGGACGTGACGATGCGCAGCCGTCGGTGGAACGTACCGTGATCGCCCAATCAACCCTGAAAGCCTTCGATCAACTCACCACCGAACAACGCGCCCTGCTGCTCTGGGTCTCGGTCGAAGGCTTGAGTTATAAAGAGGTCGCCGAGATTCTCGACGTCCCCACCGGCACCGTGATGTCCCGCCTGTCCCGTGCCCGCCAAGCCTTGCGCCAGTTGAGCGACGGCGAAATCACCCGCCCTTCTCTGCGGAGACTCAAATGATCAGCCTGCCCCCAAGCGAGCGTGACCTGCACGCCTATGTCGACCAGCAACTCAGCGATGCCGACCGACGTCTGGTGGACACTTTTCTGGCCAGCAATGCAGGAGTGGCTGCCAAAGTGCGTGCCTGGCAGCAGGACGCCCAGCAATTGCGCGCGGCATTGAGCGGCGCCCTGCAGCAACCGGCCAACCCGGACCTCGACCCGGCGCTGATTCGCCAACGCCTCAAACGACAATCTCGCCGGCACCTGGCCAGCGCCGCCGTGTTGCTGATCGCGGTCAGCGTCGGCGGATTCAGCGGTTGGCAAGCCCGGGAGATGACGCTCATCAGTGCCACGCCGCCGATGACCGATGCCCTGCAGGCCTATCGCCTGATTGCCCAGCAAGGCATCCTGCCGGCCGACTACAAAGTCAGCGATGACGGCGACATGCAGGGTTGGCTCGACCGCTATTTCACTCAGGCCAATCGCTTGCCTGACCTCTCGGGCGCCGGTTTCAAACCGGTCAGCGGGCGCTTGCTGAGCACCGAACAAGGGCCGGCGGCGATGGTGGTCTACGAGGATCAAAGCGGCCATAAGGTCAGCTTCTACGTCCGTCCACCGGGTCCGAAAAACTACCTGTTGCCCAGGGGCAGTCGCAGCGATGGTGAGTTGCAGGCCGAGTACTGGTCGGGGGGCGGGTACAACTACGCGATGGTCAGCCCGACGGATACGCCGGCGGCGCAGATGCTCAAGCAAACCGAGCAGTTCTGAGCACCATCATTCCCTGTGGGAGCGAGCTTGCTCGCGATGGCGGTGTATCAGTCGACATCAATGTTGAATGTACAGGCCTCATCGCGAGCAAGCTCGCTCCCACAGGGGATTTATGGAGGCCTGTGGACCGTGTTCAACCCTGCCCAAATACCTGCGAAGGCCGGCGCAGCAACGGGTCGAACGGATTGATCCGCGGTCCGATCAGCGCCGCTTCGCGCTTGAGCATGTCCACCACCGTCGGCAAGCGATCCGGCCCCAGCCGATCACTCACGGTCGCCACACTCAACGCCGCCACTGCCCGCCCTTCACGATCCAGAATCGGCACCGCCACCCCGGCCATGCCCTGCAACACGCCCGTGTTGCGTCCGGCATAACCCAGCTTGCGCACATTCTCGACTTCCGAACGCAGGAACACCTCGTCGTACAGGTGGAAATCCTTGAGCCTCGGCAAGTTGTAGTGAATCACCGTGTCGCGCTCTTCTTCCGGCAAAAACGCCAGAATCGCCAGGCTGCCCTGCCCCACGCCCAGCGCCACCCGCCCGCCGATGTCACCGGTAAACGTGCGGATCGGAAACGGCCCTTCACTGCGATCCAGGCAGATCGCATCAAAACCACTGCGCGCCAGCAAGAACAACGAATCCCCCAACGACGCCGACAGCCGCAGCAGCGCCGGACGCACCAGTTCGCGCAGGTTTCCGGTGTTCCCGGCGCGGGCCGCCAGGGCGAAAAACTCCAGGCTCAGACGATAGCGTTTGCTGCGCGCATCCTGCTCGACCATGCCCTCATCCATCAAACTGCGCAGCAATCGGTGGGTGGTCGGTTGCGACAACCCGATGCGCTGGGCCAGTTGCGTCACCCGCTCCCCGCCCTCGACGGTGTCACCCAGACTGCGCAGCACGGCAAACAGTCTGGAGACCGCGCCAACACCGACATCACTTTTGTTTTCATTCCGCTCAATGGAATCTGTCATGGGTTTTCTCGAGAAATAATTTACTCACCGAATGAAACTGAAAATAGTCATCGCTTCAGTGAAATAGGCCATTGAGCCCATCCTATTCTTCGTCCTACTCTGCGTCCAGACAGGGGCGATTCGAACAACAGCGGCAGCCGACAGAAGTCGAGCGCCAACGCACCCAGCCAGACCTTTTCGTATCTGCCCATACAAAAAAGCGCGCCTTCGGGCGACGCATAACAATCTCAGGTGGAGCGCAGTTATGGCTTTTGTGCAACTTGAAGGACTCGGCAAACGTTACGGCGAGATCGACGCCGTCGTTGCCACCAACCTCTCGGTCGAGAAAGGCGAGTTTGTCTCCCTGCTCGGCCCCTCCGGATGCGGCAAAACCACCACCCTGCAAATGATCGCCGGCTTCGTCGAAGTCAGCAGCGGACGCATTGTGCTGGACGGTCGCGACATCACTCACGCCAAACCCGCCAGTCGTGGTTTGGGCGTGGTGTTCCAGAGTTACGCGCTGTTCCCGCACATGACCGTCAAAGACAACGTCGCCTTCGGCCTGCGCATGCGCAAAGTGCCTGGTGCCGAATTGCAGCAGCGGGTGGACCGGGTGCTGAAACTGGTGCGCCTCAACCAGCATGCCGAGCGTTACCCCCGGGAGCTCTCCGGCGGCCAGCGTCAGCGTGTTGCATTGGCTCGGGCCCTGGTGATCGAGCCGCCGGTGCTGCTCCTCGATGAGCCGCTGTCCAACCTCGACGCCAACCTGCGCGAAGAGATGCAATTCGAGATCCGCCGCATCCAGCGCGAAGTCGGGATCACCACGCTGATGGTCACCCATGACCAGTCCGAAGCGCTGTCCATCAGCGACCGGGTGGTGGTGATGCAGGCCGGGCGCATCACCCAGATCGACGCGCCTTACACCCTCTACGAACACCCGCGCACCGAGTTCATTTCCGGTTTCGTCGGCAAGGCCAATCTGCTGCCGGGCGAGCGTGACAGCGCCGGTGTCGTTCAGGTGTGCAACCGCGGCGACGGAGAACTGACCTTGAGCCTGCGTCCGGAAAAAATCGATCTGCGGGACAAAGGTCAGGGCCGTCTGCAAGGCAACATCGTCAGTCGCTTCTTTCTCGGCAGCCAATGGTTGTACGGCGTATCGACGACCCTGGGCGAACTCAGCGTAGTACGCCGCAACGACGGTTCGGCACCGCTGACCGAAGGCACCGCGGTCGGGCTCGATTGGGACGCAGCGTTGTTGCGGGTGCTGAGTGTTGACGAGGTGCCGGCATGAGTACGCTTGTCGCCATTCGCCACGGACGCCAGGGTTACTGGCTGTCGGCACCGGCCCTGGCCTTGTACCTCGGCCTGCTGGTTATCCCGCTGCTGCTGACCTTGGTGCTGTCGTTCAACGTCTTCGACTACAGCTCGGGGATCAACGGCGACGCCTACACCCTCGATCACTACAGCAGCCTGCTGGGCGATCCGTACTTCTACGAAATCTTTCTGCGCACGATGTGGATCAGCGCCCTGACCACCCTGCTCTGCGTGGTGATCGGCGTGCCCGAGGCCTACATCCTCAGCCGCATGGGCGCGCCATGGCGCTCGATTTTCCTGATTCTGATCCTCACCCCGTTGCTGATTTCGGTGGTGGTGCGCGCCTTCGGCTGGAGCCTGTTGCTGGGTGCCGACGGCCTGGTCAACCAGACCCTCCAAGCCTTTGGCGGCTCGCCGATGAAGCTGCTCTATACGCCGTTCGCGGTGGTGATTGCGCTGGTCCACGTGATGCTGCCGTTCATGATCATTCCGGTCTGGACCTCGTTGCAAAAACTCGACCCGGCCGCCGAGCAAGCCGCGATGTCCCTCGGTGCCAGCCACTTCACCGTGATGCGCCAAGTGGTGCTGCCACAGATCATGCCCGGCGTGCTCTCCGGCACCTTGATCGTGTTCGGCCTCGCCGCCAGTTCGTTTGCCATCCCCGGCCTGCTCGGCGGACGCCGGATAAAAATGGTCGCCACGCTGATCTACGACCAGTACCTGTCGGAGCTCAACTGGCCGATGGGTGCGGCCATCGCCGTGGCTCTGCTGTTGCTCAACCTGCTGATCATGCTGTCGTGGAACCGGATGATCGAAGGCCGCTACAAGAAGTCATTGGGATAACTCGTCATGTCCAAGAACGGTCCTTTCGCCCTGCTGTTCCATACCCTGGTGGTGCTGTTCATGCTGGCGCCGCTGGTGGTGGTCTGCCTTGTGGCCTTCACCCCGGAAAACACCCTGAGCCTGCCCACCACCGAGTTTTCCCTGCGCTGGTTCCGCGCGGTGTTCGAGCGTGCTGACTTTGTCGATGCGTTCTACAACAGCCTGATTCTCGCATTCTGCGCCGCCAGTCTGGCGACGCTGATCGCGGTGCCGGCAGCGCTGGCGATCACCCGCTTCGAGTTCCCCGGACGGGACTTTTTCAACGGTCTGTTCCTGTCGCCGATCATCATTCCGCACCTGGTGCTGGGTGTCGCATTGCTGCGCTTGTTTGCGCTGATGGGCGTGAATGGCAGCTTCGCCTGGCTGATCTTCGCCCACGTGCTGGTGATCACGCCGTACGTGCTGCGGCTGGTGCTGGCGTCGGCCATCGGCCTGGATCGCAGCGCCGAACACGCCGCGCAATCGCTCGGTGCCGGGCGCTTCACGCTGTTTCGGGAAATTACTTTGCCGATGATTCTGCCGGGGGTCGCCGGTGGCTGGCTGCTGGCGTTCATCAACAGTTTCGATGAGGTCACACTGTCGATTTTCGTCACCTCGCCGGCCACGCAAACCCTGCCGGTGCGGATGTACGTGTACGCCACCGAATCCATCGATCCGATGATGGCGGCGGTGTCGGCACTGGTAATTGCGCTGACCGCGCTGACGATGATTCTGCTCGACCGGGTCTACGGCCTCGATCGGGTTCTGGTGGGCAAACAATGAGGGCGCCATGGCTCTGCTGAAACGACTGGCCGAAGGCGACCGCCCGGCCCTGGACTTTACCCTCGACGGCACACCGGCTACCGGCCTGCTCGGCGACACCTTACTGACGGCGGTGCTGACCTGCAGCGAACACTTGCGCGGCAGCGACTTCAGCGCCGAACCCCGCGCAGGGTTTTGCATGATGGGTGCGTGTCAGGACTGCTGGGTTCGACTGGGCGATGGCCGACGCGTGCGCGCCTGCTCGACGTTGCTCGAAGCCGGGCAGCAGATCAGCCGCGAACCGGGACGTTGCGTATGACCGTCATTTATCCGGTGCACCCAAAAGATCGCAGCCTTCGGCAGCTCCTACGCCGAACGCGGTCTCCTGTAGGAGCTGGCGAAGCCTGCGATCTTTTGATCTTGAATTTCATGGGGTCGATATGAATTCCGTGATCATCATCGGTGCCGGTCCGGCCGGTATTCGTGCCGCACAAACCCTGGTCGCCCATGGCGTTCGCCCGGTCCTGCTGGACGAAGCAGCACGCGGTGGCGGGCAGATTTATCGTCGCCAACCGGCAAACTTCAAGCGCTCGCCGGTCAAGCTGTATGGCTTCGAAGCCGGCAAGGCCAACGCGCTGCATCAGACGATCGATGAGCTGCGCGAGCAACTCGATTACCGTCCCGAGACATTGGTATGGAACGCCGAGGACGGTGCGCTCGACACCTTGCATGAAGGCCGCGCTGCACGGCTGGCGTTCTCGCGAGTGATCGTCGCGACGGGCGCCACCGACCGGATTCTGCCGGTGCCGGGCTGGACCCTACCGGGGGTTTACAGCCTCGGTGCCGCGCAGATCGCCCTCAAGTTTCAAGGCTGCGCCATCGGTGAACGCGTGGTGTTCGCCGGCAGCGGGCCGCTGCTGTACCTGGTGGCGTATCAATACGCCAAGGCCGGCGCCAAGGTGGTCGCGGTGCTCGACAGCTCGCCCTTCAGCGCTCAGGCCCGCGCCCTGCCCGGCCTGCTCTCGCAACCGGCCACCCTGGCCAAAGGTATCTATTACCGCAGTTGGCTGACTGCCCACGGCATCCCGGTGCATCAGGGCGCCAGCCTCACAGGCATCAATGGCGAACAGCGTGTGCAATCGCTGACCTGGCGCAACACGAAGGGCACTCAGCCTCTGGAGTGCGACGCCGTCGCCTTCGCCCACGGCCTGCGCAGTGAAACCCAACTCGCCGACCTGCTCGGCTGTGAATTCGCCTGGAACCCGCTCAACCGCGCCTGGCTGCCGCAACGCGACAGCGCCGGTCGCAGCAGTGTCGCCGAGGTTTACCTGGCCGGCGACGGTGCCGGCATCATGGGCGCCGACGCGGCCGAAATGGCCGGCGAACGCGCAGCCCTGGCGTTGCTCGAAGACATCGGTTACCTGATCCCGCCGCAACGTGGGGCGCAATTGGAGCAGGCGCTGGGACGGATCGATACCTTCCGCCAAGGTCTGGAACGGGCCTTCATCTTTCCCGAGAATTGGGCCGCCGATGCCCCGAATGAGGTGATGATCTGCCGCTGCGAAGAAGTGCGGGCCGGCGACATCCGCCAAGTGGTGCGCGAGGGTCATTGGGAGATCAACCGGGTCAAGGCGCATTGCCGGGTTGGCATGGGGCGCTGTCAGGGACGGATGTGTGGCGCCGCCGCCGCGGAAATCATTGCCTGCGAAAGTCAGCGCTGCGTGTCCGACATCGGCAGGCTTCGGGCTCAGGCCCCCATCAAACCCCTGCCGTTTGGTCTGGAGGTCGAGTCATGATCGAAGTCGATGCCGTCATCATTGGTGGAGGAATTGTCGGCGCCTCCGCCGCGCTGTTTCTGAGCAAGGCCGGGCGGCGCGTGGCGCTACTGGAGCGGGACTTCTGTGGCTCGCATTCCAGCGGCGTGAACTACGGCGGCGTGCGGCGCCAGGGGCGACCGCTGTCGCAACTGCCGCTGTCGCAACGGGCCCACGACATCTGGGGGCAGCTGCCGCAGCTGATTGGCATCGACGGTGAGTATCAGCGCAGCGGCCACCTGAAACTGGCCCGCAGCCTCAACGATCTGCACGCCTTGCAAGACTATGCCGCCAGCAGTCGGGGTTTTGGCCTGGATTTGCAGGTACTCGATCGCGCTGAGTTACGCGCACGTTTTCCGTGGGTCGGTGAGGTGGCGGTCGGTGCCTCGTTTTGCCCCGATGACGGTCATGCCAACCCGCGCCTGGTGTCCCCGGCGTTTGCCCGGGCGGCGCGTCGGCACGGCGCACAGGTCCATGAACAATGCGCGGTGACGGCGGTGGAACACGACGGTCAGCGCTTTCGCGTCAGCACGCAAACCGGTCTGGAGCTGCAGGCGCCCTGGCTGCTGAATTGCGCCGGAGCCTGGGCCGACACCCTGGCAGAACAATTCGGTGAGGGCGTGCCGATGCACGCCGGGCACCCGGCGATGCTGGTCACCGAGCCCTTGCCGTTGGTGATGAATGCCAGCACCGGGGTCGAGGGCGGCGGTATCTATGCCCGTCAGGTCGCGCGCGGCAATTGCGTGTTGGGTGGCGGCCAGGGTTTTGCCCTCGACGGTGCCCGCGCCCGGCCGGGCCAGCACGCGGTCATCGAGATCCTGCGTCAGGCGGTCGAGCTTTATCCGTTTCTTGAAGGCGCCCAGGCGATTCGCACCTGGAGCGGCACCGAAGGTTACCTGCCCGATCGCCAACCGGTGATCGGCCACAGTGGCACTCAACCCGGTCTGTTGCACGCATTCGGCTTTGCCGGTGCGGGCTTTCAGATCGGCCCCGCGGTGGGCCAGGCGCTCACCGAAATCATCTGCAGCGGCGCTTCAAAAACGTCGCTGGATGCGTTTTCCATCACCCGGTTTCACTCCATCTCCGTTGCTTGATAGAGGAAGGTCGCGCCAATGAATAACGTCAAACGCACTGCACTGCTCGGTTTCTCCTGTCTGACCGCCCTGCTCACGGTCACCCAGGCCCAGGCCGAACCGACGCTTTACCTGGGCATGAACGGCGGGACCATGGAGCGGCTCTACGCCGATAAGGTGCTGCCGGTTTTCGAGAAGGCCAATAACGTCAAAGTGGTGATTGTGCCCGGCACCTCTGCCGATATTCTGGCCAAGGTCCAGGCCAGCAAAGGCAACCCGCAGATGCACGTGATGTTCCTCGACGACGGCATCATGTACCGCGCCATCGCCATGGGCCTGTGCGACAAACTCGAAGACAGCGCATCGCTGGCGCAGATTCCGGCCAAGGGCCGCATCAAGGATCAAGCGGTGGCGGTCAGCCTCGGCGTGACCGGGCTGGCGTACAACACGCGTCTGTTCAAGGAGAAAGGCTGGACCGCACCGACCTCGTGGATGGACATGGCCGACCCGCGCTTCAAGGACAAACTGGTGTTCCAGTCGATGGCGTCCTCGACCTTTGGCCTGCACGGGTTCCTGATGTTCAACCGGATTCAGGGCGGCAGCGAAACCGACGTCGAGCCAGGCTTCAAGGCTTGGCCGAACACCGTCGGGCGCAACGTGCTGGAGTACATTCCGAGCTCGGCGAAGATTTCCGAAATGCTTCAGACCGACGAAGCCGCGCTGTTCCCGTTGACGCCGACCCAGGTCACCGCCCTGAAACTCAAAGGCATGCCGGTGGAGTATGCGCAACCGAAGGAAGGCGCCGTGGTGCTCAACGTGGCCGAATGTGCCATCGCCAACAATACTCAGCCGGAACTGGCGCAGAAACTCGCTGCTTTCTTGCTGACACCTGAAGCGCAGGCCACCGCGCTTGAAGACGGCGACCAGATCCCGTCCAACCCCAATACCCCGACCACCGACAAGACTCGCGGTCAGGTGGAGGCGATGAAGCAGTACCTGACCACTGCCATTGCGATCGATTGGGATCAGGTCAACGAACAGCGCCCGGCATGGAATGCGCGGTGGAATCGCAGTATCGAGCGGTAGGAGCTGCCGCAGGCTGCGATCTTTTGATCCTGGGTGCGGTTGTAGTTGATTAAGTTGCTGAAAATCAAAGTCAAAAGATCGCAGGCTTCGCCAGCTCCTACAGGTGTATGCGCACCTGTAGGAGCTGGCGCAGGCTGCGACCTTTACGACGACCACACCGTCCGGAGTGGTCGGGCTATTCCCCCTCTGGTTACACTATGCCGCCGCTCGGGGGAGCCGGCGTGCAAATTACGGGGTGAAATCACAGTGGCCGTTCGACCGCCAAACCGTTCGCGACTCACACCACGCTGGCCTGCGCTACGCCGCTTGTTCGGCAAGTCATCGGCGACATCCGCCGGTAACACCGCGACCAGTCGAGTCATCCACGACTACTTCCACCGCAAGGCCCACACCCAGGGTTACACCCTCAGCCATAGCCAACTGCGCGTCATCGACTGCATGGCGCAACACGCCGCAGCGCTGTCGGGCACCTTGGCAAAAACGCTTCCCGGCCTTTACCTGCACGGCGCCGTGGGTCGCGGCAAGAGCTGGCTGCTCGACGGGTTTTTCCAGGCCCTTCCCATCGCGGAAAAACAGCGCCTGCATTTTCATGAGTTTTTTGCGCAGCTACACCAAGGAATGTTCAGTCATCGCGATCAGCCCGATGCGCTGGAAACCACCCTCGACGAACAGCTGCGCGATTGCCGGGTGCTGTGTTTCGACGAGTTTCACGTCCATGACATCGGCGATGCAATGCTCATTACCCGGCTGTTCAAGGCATTGTTCCGCCGACGCATCCTGCTGCTGGTCACTTCCAACTACCCACCGGAAGGACTGCTGTCCAACCCGCTGTACCACGCGCGCTTCAAACCGGTGATCGACCTGATCAATGCTCGCATGCAGGTCATGGAGGTCGGCGGCCCTCACGACTACCGCAGTCAGGCGAGAACCCACGCCCAGCAGCTGTTTACCCAAGGCCAGTACATCTGGCCGGCCACGCTGGCGCAGCGTCAGTCGTTGAACCTGCCCGAACGCGACGCGCCGGCCATTCAACTGCCCGTCGGGACACGCAACCTTCAGGCCCGACACTGCGAAGGGCGAACCATCGGTTTCACCTTCGGCGATCTGTGCGACCACCCCACAGCGGTCATGGATTACCTGGAGCTGTGCCGACGTTTCGATCATTGGTTTATCGATGAACTGCCCAACCTCGCCGATTGTTCCATCGCCGCCCAGCAGCGCTTCATCAACCTGGTCGACGTCCTGTACGACCAGGACAAGCACCTGATTCTGCTCGGCCAGCAGTCTTTGCGTGACAGCCTGGGCGGTGATGCCATCGATCTGGCGCGCACGCGCAGCCGGTTGGGGCAGTTGGTCGAAGTCAGTGATCCGTAGGTTTTGTGGTGCAGTTCAGACCGCCTTCTCGAGCAGGCTCGCTCCCACATTAGATCGCGTCCATCCAGACAACTCGGTCAACTGTGGGAGCGAGCCTGCTCGCGAAGGCGTTCTGACAGACACCACACGTTTCCCGCTATCATGTCGCCCTTTCTCTGGCCCCCGAGCCTCCTCCCGATCAAAGTGAATCTGTTCATGGATACCCTTGCCCAACTACGCGCCGGCCAACTGTCGGGCATCACCCGCCTGGACCTCTCCGGCGGCCTGACGGAGTTTCCGCGAGAAATTTTCGACCTGGCGGACTCGCTGGAAGTCCTCAACCTCAGCGGCAACGCCTTGAGCAGCCTGCCGGACGACTTGCACCGCCTGACCCGTTTGCGCGTGTTGTTCTGCTCGGACAATCTGTTCACCGAACTGCCCGACTGCCTGGGCCAATGCGCCGCACTGACGATGGTCGGCTTCAAGGCCAACCGCATCGAGCGCGTGCCAGGCGCTGCCCTGCCACCGTTGCTGCGCTGGCTGATCCTGACCGATAACTGCATCACTGAACTGCCGGTCGAGCTGGGTGAACGCCCGCACCTGCAAAAACTCATGCTTGCTGGCAACCGCTTGCAACGTTTGCCGGAGAGCTTGCGTCATTGCCATCGACTCGAACTGATCCGCATCGCCGCCAACCAGTTGAGCGAGTTACCCGAGTGGCTGATGTCCCTGCCGAGCCTGACCTGGCTGGCGTACGCCGGTAATCCGCTGGAGACCGAAGCCGATGCGGCCGCCCTCGAAGCCACGCCTCGCATTCCCTGGTCTGAACTGCGTCTGGAGCAGCAACTGGGCGAAGGCGCCTCAGGAGTGATTCATCGGGCTATCTGGGATCGACCGGGCCAGCCGGCCACTCAGGTCGCCGTCAAACTCTACAAAGGCGAAATGACCAGCGATGGCTCGCCGTTGCACGAGATGAACGCCTGCATCACCGCCGGTAGTCACCCCAACCTGATCCGGGTTGAAGGACGAGTCGTCGGGCATCCAGAAGCCCAGGCCGGGCTGGTGATGCAATTGATCGATCCGAGCTATCGCAATCTGGCCAGCCTGCCGAGCCTGGCGTCATGTACCCGCGATGTTTACGCCAACGACACCCGGTTCAGCGCTGGCGTGGCATTGCGCATCGCTTGTGGCATCGCCTCGGCAGCCGAGCATTTGCACCAGCATGGCATCACCCACGGCGACCTCTACGGCCACAACATTTTGTGGAACGAGCACGGTGATTGCCTGCTGGGGGATTTTGGTGCGGCGTCTTTCCATGCCACCTCGGACAGCCTTGAAAGCCGTGCGCTGCAACGGATCGAGGTACGGGCGTTTGGTGTTTTGCTGGGGGAATTGCTGGAGCGGATCGACTCGGGGTTGAGCGATGAAGGTCGTTTGCAGCTGGAGCAATTGCAGCAGCGCTGCTGTCAGTCGCAGGTGCTTGCGCGACCGGGGTTCAGCGAGATTGTGCAGGCGTTGAATCGCTGGTGACCGCGGCGCGGTCAATCGCGAGCAGGCTCGCTCCCACAGGTTTTGTGTCGAACATATAATTTTTATTCAACACAACCTACTGTGGGAGCGAGCCTGCTCGCGATGGCGGTATCACTGAAAAATCAAATTACCCCGCCAACCCGACAAACATGTCCTGCACGTCATCGTGGTTATCGAGGCCTTCGAGGAAGGCTTCGACTTCAGCCATCTGCTCATCGCTCAGACCGCTGACCGGGTTTTTCGGCTGATAACCCAGCTTGGCCGACAACACGGTGAAACCTTGCTCCGGCAGGGCTTTCTGCACGGCGTCCAGGTCCGCAGGCTCGGTCAGGAACAGGGTCGTGCCCTCTTCGTCACCCGGCTCGAAATCCTGGGCGCCGGCTTCGATGGCGGCCATTTCCGGATCGGCATCCGGGCTGTCCGGGGACGCCTCGATCATGCCGACATGGTTGAAGTCCCACGCGACCGAACCGGAAGCGCCCAATTGGCCCTTGCGGAACGCGACGCGGATTTCAGCAACGGTGCGGTTTATGTTGTCGGTCACGCATTCAACGATCAGCGGCACCTGATGCGGTGCGAAGCCTTCATAGGTCACGCGATGGTATTGCACGGTTTCGCCCAACAGGCCCGCGCCTTTCTTGATCGCGCGATCCAGGGTTTCCTTGGGCATCGAAGCTTTTTTAGCCTGTTCAACCACCAGACGCAGGTGTGCGTTGGTGGTGACATCGGCACCGTTACGGGCAGCGATGGTGATTTCTTTTACCAGTTTGCCGAAGATCTTGCCCTTGGCGTTAGATGCCGCTTCTTTGTGTTTAACCTTCCACTGTGCGCCCATTACTCACTCTCTTGATCTGTGGCGCCGAGACATCTATTGGCCGACGCATGGCGCAAGTTTATACGCCCTAAAGTTGGCAATCGACCAAAAAATCCACCCTGTTCACCCGCATGACGAATCGACATCTTCACCGGCAGTTGTAGGGCGATTCTGAAACTTCGATTTGCGGTGACCATAAAGGGCTGTGGTTTCGTACCCTCTGCGCCCGAATTCCATGGCAGAAGCGCGTTCGATGCACAACGACAAGGAAAGTCCCTTCACCCTGACACTTCTCGACGGCGATTTGAGTTTGCAGGTGTTGCAGTTCAGTGGCCGAGAAGCCCTCAACCAGCCCTATCGATTCGACATCGAAGTGATCGGCCTCGCACCGGCCATGAACCTCGACCGATTGCTGCAACAGCCGGTGTTCCTCAGTCTGATGGAGGGCCAGGGTATTCATGGCATCCTTCACAGTGCCAGTCGCGAGCATCGCGGCCCACACCGGATCGGCTACAAACTGGTGCTGGTGCCCTACCTTCAATGGCTCGACCGGCAGCGTTCACGCCGAGTCTTTCATCACCTCAGCGTACCCATGATCCTGCGCCAACTGCTGGAAGAACATGATGTGCCCGAGGGGAGCTATCGTTTCGAATTATCCAACGGACGCTATCCCGTCCGGCCTTTTTGCATTCAGTACGAGGAGAGCGATCTGGCATTGCTGCAACGGCTGTGCGAAGAAGAAGGCATTCACTATCATTTCGAACATCAGCGCGAGGGGCATGTGTTGGTCCTGGCGGATGACAGCCTGAGTTTCCCCCAGGACCCCGTCCTTACGCCTTTCCAGGGCAACGCGCCCGAAGACAGTGACGTGCCCGTGATCAGTGAGTTGTTCCAGCGCCATGACTCGCCGCCCTTTCCCTCACGACTGGAGGCCAGGAACCGTGGTTCGCAAAAAACCGACGAGGGAGCGGCCAACCACGCTTTCAGCAAACCATTGCCGGTGATGGTCCGCCCCGCGCCCGAGCACATCCATCACGATCAGTTGAGCCGACGACAACTGGAACGTCTGCGTTGCCAGCACCTGCAGATCCACGGCCAAAGCAACCAGAGTGCACTGCGCAGCGCACGGATAGTGCAAGTGTCAGAACATCCAATGCCGAATTTCAACGATCAATGGCTGCTCACCGAAACCCGACATCAGGGGCAACAACCTTCGATTCTTGCCACCGACAAACCCGTTACTGTCCGCCATTACCGCAATCGGTTCACCGCCATTCCCTGGTCAACGGTCTTCAGGCCGGCGCTCAGACAGACCAGGCCGAGCATCCCGGGCTATCAGCCCGCCCGGGTGCTGGGCCCTGCCGGGCAGCCGGCGACGCTGGATGATCGAGGTCGAATACAGGTTGGGCTGTGGCCAACAGCGCAAGCGGATCCGCTTGAATCTGCCGGTATCTGGTTACCGGTGGCCTTTGCAGCGCCGGACGGCCGGATTGACCCGTCCAGCCTGCCAAAGGCCGGCAGCGACGTCCTGATCAGTTTTCTCGACAGCGACCCGGACCGACCGGTGCTGTGCGTCGGCATGGGCCATCACCCGCGCACTCGGCCTGTTCCCGAGCCACGCCGCGATAGCCACTTGCTGCTCGATTGGCTGGTCAATCGCTCGGACCTCACGCCCTGACACTCAGACCTTGTCGGCCTTGCCTGCCGCCGCCGCGAACTTCGCCAGACGCACATCCAGATGCCGTGGCCGGCGCCCGTGATCCTCGGCGCGTTCCTTGCGGCGGATGGCGTTGCGCACCATCAATGAGCCGAGGTAACGAATCGGTTCCGGCGGAAACAAGCCCAACGGGCCGTTGACCAGGGGCGAACGGGTCCAGGCGTTGTCCAGTCCCTGAACCATCGAGGCGAGAATCTGCCCGCCCATATGACACGGGCCAACCCCGCTGCCGGAGTATCCGAAACCATAAAACACGTTGCCGCTGGCACTCATCTGACCGAAAAACGGCAAACCGGTGACCGAGCGATCAGACGGACCGTTCCAGGTCGCCTCGACCTTGACCTGGGCAAACGCCGGGAAGAACTCGCTCAGGCTGTGCTGCAACAATCCGGCATAGGGCGATGGCTGATCGAACACCGGCAACATTCGACCGCCGTAAGCAAAGGTGTTGCCGCCCTTGCCGAGCATGATTCGGCCGTCCGGAGTGTTGTGGTAGTAATGCACGAAAATCCGCGAATCGAGCACGGTGACGCCGCTGGTCAAGCCGATCTCGTTGAGCAGATCAGGTCGCGGTTCGGTGATCAGCATGTCGCTGGAAACAATCGCCACACTGCGCTCGAACTGTGGAAACGCCCGGGCCATCCAGGCGTTCATCGCCAGCACCACGCGATCCGCTCGAACGGTGCCGTTCGGGGTTTGTATCCCCGCAGGCTTGCCCTCCTGCAACCCGGTCATGGCGGTGTGCTCGTGAATCCTCACCCCGAGTTGCAAGGCGACCCGGCGCAAGCCGCGCACCAGTTTGCCCGGTTGCACGCTTGCCGCCGCCGGGGAAAACCAGCCTTCCAGATGTTTGCTGGAACCGGCCATGCGTTGCACATCGGCCACCGGCCGTTGGGTGAAAGAGTTGATGCCATTGCGCTCCAGCGCCGCGATCACGGCATCGGTCGAGCCGCATTGGGCACGGTTGGTGGCGGTGTAGAGCGTACCGTCGAGGCGGTAATCGGCGTCCACCGCGTACTGCTCGCAAAAGGCGCCGATGGCATGGATGCTGCGCTCGGACTCCTTGACCAATCGCACCGCTTCTTCGACGCCGAACAGCCGTTCAAGGGTGAAGTACTTGGCCGACCACGACAGCGCACAACCACCGTTGCGACCACTGGCGCCAGCGCCGCAGATATCGGCCTCGATCAGCAGCACATCCAGTTCGGGGTTCTGTTCCTTGAGCATGATCGCGGTCCACAGCCCGGTGTAGCCGCCGCCGACGATGCAGACGTCGGCCCGGGTGTCGCCTTCCAGTGCCGGACAGGTGTCGGATACATCGGCCTTCAGGGCCTGGTCCAGCCAAAAGGGTCTCATTGGAAATCTCCAGTCAGATGTCCACCCGCTAGCCTGCCGCAGGCGCAGCAAGCCGCGAGGGAAAGGGGTTCAGCTACGCAGAGGTTTTACAGTCATCCGTTGGTTAGGCACGAAAGCGCTTTCGGCACGCAGGCCAGCCGGGCGGCTGTTCCAGTGCGGGATCAGCACCAGGGCTGAAAACATCGCGCAACCGGCGAAGACGATGAACACGGTGACCGAGTCGAAGTAGCCCGGCAGCAATCCGCCAAGAATCGCCCCGACCGAGCCGCAACCGTTGACGAAACCGGCCGCTGTGGCGCCCGCCTTGGCGGTGCCGAAATCGATCGCGGCCGCGCCGCTGATCATCGAGTCCGGTCCGTACAGGGTCAGGCCCATGACGAACAGCAGCGCCACCACCAGCATCACGCTGCCGGTATGCAGGGCGCCCATGAACAACGCCAGGGTCACCGTCAGCGCCAACAGGCTGAGCACACACGCCGGCATGCGTCGGGCGCCGAACAGTTTGTCCGAAGCCAGACCCAGCAGAATGGGCCCAAGCAACCCGGCCAGTTCAAACGCGGTCGGAATGATTGCCGCGCCGACCTTGCCCACCGAGGGCATCTGCTCGAAGACGATCACCGGCCCCCAGAGCAGAATCGCGTAGCGCGCCGGTTTCAGCAGAAAGTACGCGAGGCCCAGAACCAGCACGGTGCGGTTGCGCAGAATTTCTTTTAACGGTTCCAGAATGCTGATCTTGCTTTGCGCATCGGCCTCTTGCGCCGTCAGTTGCGGCTCCGGTTCCACCGCCGGCAAGCCAACGTCTTCGGGTTTGTTGCGCTGAAAAATAAAAAACAGCACGGCGACCAGCCCAACCACCGCCGCACTGGAAAAGAACGCCGCATGCCAGGTGCCGATCAGCGTATACGCCCACCAGCCAGCGAACGGCGAAGCCACCAACCCACCAAAGGCGTAGCAGGAACTCCACAACCCCAGCACCCGCCCGCGCTGTTCGGCGGGAAAGAAGCTACCGAGGTTCTTGCACAGCCCGGACCAGCCGGTGGACTGGGCAAACCCTTGAATCAACATGCACGTAGCGAAGATTGGCAACGTCGCAAAACTGCCCATCACCAAGGCGGCCGCCGCTGAAATCAACAACCCGCCAAACACTACGACCCTTGGGCCAAAGCGGTCGGCCAGAATGCCCCAGGTGAATTGCCCGATGGCGTAAGCCGTGAGGTAGATGGCGTCGAGGTTGGCCATGGCCATTTTGTCGAGCATGAAGGTGGGGTCTTCGGCGATCCCCAGTTTTGCCACGGAAAAAGCTTTGCGGGTGAAGTAGAACGCGGCGTAAGCGAGCCAGGTGATCGCGAAGATCTGCACGCGCCAACGCTTGATGGTGCCGATGTGCTTGTTCATGGTGGTTCTGACCTCAGGGTGTGAGTGTGCCGGCAGAAATTGAGAAATAACGCCTGTTTTTTTATTGTTGAGCACTTCGATATCGCGGCTTCCCTTTGGCGATATCGGTCAGATGAGTCCTGCTGTTGCACGCACAGGCTCATGGCCGCCGACGCTGTTCGACTGACCAGTCACCGGGGCTGAGGTGGATAAAAACAATTACTGATTAATAAGTGAAATCGATTTATCGTATTTCCAATATAAGCTCAGCTTGTTACTGGAGGTTTCGATGTCGGTTTCCCACGCCCAGCTCAAAGCCTTCCACGCCGTGGCCGTGCACGGAAGCTTTACCAAAGCCGCCGAGCGGCTATTCCTCACGCAACCGGCGATTTCCGACCAAGTGCGCAAGCTCGAAGAGCGTTTCGGTGTGCTGCTGTTCCACCGCAATAAACGTTCGGTCCGTCTGACGGATTTGGGCGAGCGCTTGTTGAGCATCACTCAGCGGCTGTTCGTCATCGAGGCCGAGGCGCAGGAATTACTTCAAGAGTCTCAGGCACTGCAGACCGGCACTCTGATTCTCGCCGTCGATGCGCCGGTACATGTGCTGCCGCAGATCGCGCGGTTCTGCGAACGCTACCCCGGCATCAGCGTGAAGATCGAAACTGGCAACACCGACGAATCGCTGTTCCGGTTGTTCAACTACCAGGCCGATCTGGCGTTGCTGGGCCGGGAGGTGAGTGACGAGCGTCTGATCTCGTTGCCGCTGCGCAACGACCCGATGGTGGCGTTCGTTTCGCGCAATCATCCGTGGGCCGACCGTGAGTCGATTTGCCTCGCGGATCTGGATGACACGCCGTTGGTGCTGCGGGAAATCGGCTCGGTGACGCGGCAGACGCTGGAAGAAGAAATGGCTCAGGCAGGCTTTCGCATTCGCCCGGCGATTCAGGTTGAAGGTCGGGAAGCGGCGCGTGAGGCGGTGGTCGTGGGGATTGGCGTTGGTGTTGTTTCTGCTGCCGAGTTCGGTGCGGATTCACGGGTGTGTGCGTTGCCGATTACCGACTGCAAACGGCGACTAACTGAAACCCTGGTGTGCTTGCGCGAGCAGAGTTCGCGGCGAGTGGTGGCGACGTTTCTGGAGATGGTCCGCGAGAGTCTCCCCCTGTAGGAGCTGTCGAGTGAAACGAGGCTGCGATCTTTTGACCTTTCGCTTGAGACTCAAGTGAACCGGGAAAGATCGCAGCCTCGTTTCACTCGACAGCTCCTACAGAGACTGCGCGGTCAATTCAGATTCGGCGCCAACTCGAAAAACGCCTGTATCAAGCGCAAATCCCGCCGCCGCTCCATGCAGCCAATCATGTGCCGATTGACCAACCCGTCACCAAGAATCGGCACCGCCACCACCCTCGGGTCGTGGCTGACCTCCACCGACGACACCACGCCGACCCCCAACTCTGCGGCGACGGCTTCAGTCACCGCCTCGCGACTGTCCAGCTCCAGTAACACCCGTGGACTGACCAACGCCATCGCGCACGCCTCGTCGAAGGTGCGCCGGGTGATCGAACTTGGCTCGCGCAACACCATGATCACCTGATCCAGCGCCTTGAGCGGCACCCCCTTGGACATCTGCGCCCAGGGATGACCGTCGGGCACCAGCGCACAAATCCGTGATTCGCTTAAGGCTTGCAAATGCAGGCCCTTGCGCGGCTCGACCTCGGTCAGCACCGCCACGTCGGCATGCTCCGACAACAACGCCGCCAGGGTTTCCTGAGCATTGCCCAGCCGCAGGTTCACGGTAATGCCGGGATACCGCGCGCGCAGACTGGCAAGCATCGGCATGACCATGTGCGGCCCGTCCGCCGCAACCTCCAAACGCCCGGTCAGCAACTGCCGGTTGGCCTCGAGCATCACCTGCGCTTCTTCAGCCAGACCGAACATTGCCCAGGTGATCGCGGCCAGTTTGGTGCCCTCCTCCGTCAGCTCCACCCGTCGCGCGGTGCGCCGCAACAGGGTGATCTGGTAATGCTCCTCCAGCGCCTTGATGTGCCCGGTGACCGCCGGCTGGCTGATGAACAGTCGTGCGGCGGCCCGGGTGAAGCTGCCCTCGCGGGCCACCGCATCGAAGGCGCGGAGCTGGAACAGGTTCATGAATAACCCTCACTGATGGCTGGCATAACAACAAACAATTTGATTGATAGCACGGCAAATTGCAATTTAAGCCCCGTAGCTTCATCCCATCGATTGCGAGGACACGAGAATGAGTACTGCCGAACCCATCCTGCTCACCCCCGGACCACTGACCACATCGGCCCGCACCCGTCAGGCGATGATGGTCGACTGGGGTTCATGGGATGACCGCTTCAATCAACTGACCGCCAGCCTGTGCGAACAATTGCTGGCGATCATCAACGGCGGCGACAGCCACCACTGCGTGCCCCTGCAAGGCAGCGGCACATTCGCGGTCGAAGCGGCGATCGGTACGCTGGTGCCTCGGGACGGCAAAGTCCTGGTGCTGATCAACGGCGCCTACGGCAAACGCCTGGCGAAAATCTGCGAAGTGCTCGGCCGATCCTTCAGCACTTTTGAAACCGCCGAAGACGAGCCGACCACCGCCGCCGACGTCGACCGCCTGCTGCGCGCCGATGCCAGCATCACCCACGTCGCGCTGATTCACTGCGAAACCAGCACCGGGATCCTCAACCCACTGCCGGAAATCGCCCACGTCATCGCGCAACACGGCAAACGCCTGATCATCGACGCCATGAGTTCTTTTGGCGCGTTGCCGATCGATGCGCAACAGGTGCCGTTCGACGCGCTGATCGCCGCTTCGGGCAAATGCCTGGAAGGTGTGCCGGGAATGGGCTTTGTCTTCGCTCGCAAAGAAGCGCTGGCCAATGCCGCCGGCAACTCGCATTCGCTGGCGATGGACCTTTTCGATCAGCACACCTACATGGCCAAGACCGGCCAATGGCGCTTCACCCCGCCGACCCACGTGGTCGCCGCGCTGCACGAAGCCCTGCTGCAATACAACGAAGAAGGTGGTTTGCCCGCCCGGCATCGGCGCTATGCCAACAACTGCCAGGTGCTGCTCGAAGACATGGCCAAGCTCGGACTGCGCAGCTTTCTGCCCGCAGAGATCCAGGCGCCGATCATCGTCACCTTTCATGCGCCGAAAGATCCGCGTTACCAGTTCAAGGAGTTCTACGAACGCGTCAAGGCCAAGGGTTTCATCCTCTACCCCGGCAAATTGACCCAGGTCGAAACTTTCCGCGTCGGCTGCATCGGCCACGTCAACCAGGCCGAGATGCACGCGGCCGTGGCGGCGGTCGCCGACGTACTGCGCGAGATGGAAGTCCTCGAAATCTGATTCACGACGACCTGTAGCAGCTGTCGAGCCCCAGCGAGGCTGCGTTCGGCTGCGAAGCAGTCGTAAAAGCCATCCACCTCGGTGTTTTTAGATGAACCGAGTCGCCATAGTTAACGACTGCTGCGCAGCCGAACGCAGCCTCGCTGGGGCTCGACAGCTGCTACACGGCTCTTCATTCCCCAATACAGGATTTGAGACATGAACTACGCAAACCCAACCAAGCTGCAAGCCGCCATCCTCGACTGGGCCGGCACCGTGGTCGACTTCGGCTCCTTCGCCCCGACGCAGATTTTTGTCGAAGCATTCGCCGAGTTCGACGTCCAGGTTTCCATCGAAGAAGCCCGCGGCCCGATGGGCATGGGCAAGTGGGACCACATCCGCACCCTGTGCGATCAGCCGCAAGTGGCCGAACGTTATCGCCAGGTGTTCGGCCGCACGCCGACCGATGATGACGTCACCGCTATCTACAAACGCTTCATGCCCCTGCAAATCGAGAAAATCGCCGAGCATTCGGCGCTGATTCCGGGCGCGCTGGACACCATCGCCAATCTGCGCCAGCAAGGAATCAAAATCGGTTCCTGCTCCGGCTATCCAAAACAGGTCATGGACAAGGTTGTCGAGCTGGCCGCCACTAACGGTTACGTCGCCGACCACGTGGTCGCCACCGACGAAGTGCCCAACGGCCGCCCATGGCCGGCCCAGGCGCTGGCCAACGTGATCGCCCTCGGGATCGATGATGTCGCAGCCTGCGTGAAGATCGACGATACCGTGCCGGGCATTCTTGAAGGTCGTCGCGCCGGCATGTGGACCGTGGCGTTGATCTGCTCGGGCAACGCGCTGGGCCTGGACTACGAAGGTTATCGTGCCTTGGGCAGCGACCAACTGGCCAGCGAACGCAAGCGCATCCACGGGATGTTCGAAGGCTCGCGTCCGCACTACATGATCGACACCATCACCGATTTGCCGGAAGTGATCGCCGATATCAATAAGCGCCTGGCCAAGGGCGAGATGCCGCAAACCAACTAATTGCGCCTGTCGTCTCATAAAAAAGCGCCAGTTTCTTAACGGAACTGGCGCTTTTTTTTGGGCGACCATCTGATCCAGAGCATTGAACATCCAAATAGCCACAGGCAAATCCACCAAAGCGGATTACAGTTAAAGCACACCGTCAAACAAGAACGGTGGTTCGACCTGACCTGTGAGGAACACTGTATGCCCTGGAAGAATTCGGACTCACGCTACAGCACCGTATCGATCGCGCTACATTGGTTGATGTTGGTCCTGCTGGCGCTGGTTTATGCCTGTATCGAATTTCGCGGGGGCTTTCCAAAAGGCAGTGGCGGCCGGACGCTGATCACCGAATCGCACTTCATGCTGGGTTTGTTGGTGTTTGTTCTGGTTTGGCTGCGGCTGTTCGCTCGCAGCTTGGGCCCGGCACCGAAAATCTTCCCGGCTTCGCCTCAGTGGCAGATCGTGGTGGCCAAACTGATGCATTGGGCGCTGTACATTTTCATGATCGCCATGCCGATTCTGGGCTGGCTGGTCACCAGCGCCAAGGGTCACCAAGTGATGTTCTTCGGCTTCGACTTGCCGTTGCTGATCGAGGAAGACAAGGCGTTGGCCAAGCAGATTCAGGGTTGGCATGAACTCGGCGGCACCATTGGTTACTGGCTGATCGGCCTGCACGCCGTGGCGGGGATTTATCACCACTATGTCGTGGGCGATAACACCTTGCTGCGGATGATGCCCAAGCGCGGGTGAATCCCGCCGCTCAGTGGAAACCCCGGCGGCCCTGCAAACCGCCGGTATGGACGAAGATCAGGCGCGTGCCCTTTTCGAATCTTCCCGCTTCTACTTGCTGCTGGAGTGCCAACAGTGCTTTGCCGGTGTACAGCGGTTCGAGGGGAATGCCGCTGGCCTGTTCGGTCTGATCGATGAATTCAAGTAACAGCGGATCGACTTTGGCAAAGCCACCACGGCTGGCGTCGAACAATTCATAAGCGCGATCCTGTAAACCCGCCTCTTGCACAATTGATTCGACTTGCTGCGCCACACCATGATCGTCGGGCACGGCCAGTGCGCCATACACCGGGTGTTCACCCGCCTCGGCCAGCACCAGACCAGCCAGGGTGGTACCCGTTCCGCAGGCCAGCCACCAGCCGTCGTAGCCGTTCCAGCCCAGACCGTTCAACTGCTCGCTGACCATTGTCCTCAGCTGCAGGCAACCCTTGGCTCCCTGCAAACCGCCGCCACCTTCCGGCACCGGATGCAGATCGGGATATTGCGCCTGCCATGGCAACCAGAAACCCGGCTCGTGCCGCGCTCGATAACCGCCATAACCGAGCCAATGCAGCTGCATACCGAACGCCAGCAAGTCTTTCACCGTCGGCGTTTCTTGTGGATGTCCACGCAGCAGGCCAACGGTGCGAAAACCAAAACGTTTACCCGCCGCGGCCAGTGCATGCAGATGATTGGAGTGGGCACCGCCGAGACTGATGATGCCTTTGGCACCGATCTGGTCAGCGGCTTTCAGGTGCTCGATGAGTTTGAACCACTTGTTGCCGCTGATCAGTGGATCGATCTGGTCGAGGCGCAGGATCGCGACTTCGATGCTTGATCGGGTGAGCCAATCAAGATGAAGGGGTTCGAGGGGGGCTTGGGGTAGCCATTCGTTGGGCGGGAGAAGCATCGATACCGGCTCTGGGTGAAGAGCCGGCATTCTAGTCGCTCTGTGGACGCCTTCGCGAGCAGGCTCGCTCCCACAGTAGATCTTCAGTGCGACATGGATCGAGTGTGGGAGCGAGCCTGCTCGCGAAAGCCATTGGCACGCTGAGCCTGCTTATTACAACTCAGCAGCCAACCGGGACCCTTGGTTGATCGCGCGCTTGGCATCCAGCTCCGCCGCCACATCCGCGCCGCCAATCAAATGCACGTTCTGCCCAGCCGCCACCAGACCCTCCTGCAATTCACGCAGCGGATCCTGTCCGGCGCAGATCACGATGTTGTCCACCGGCAGCACTTGCGGCTCGCCGGTTTCGCCGATGCGGATGTGCAAACCCTCGTCGTCGATCTTCAGGTACTCGACGCTGTTGAGCATCTGTACCTGCTTGTTTTTCAGACCGGTGCGGTGAATCCAGCCCGTGGTTTTACCCAGACCATCGCCGACCTTGGATTTCTTGCGCTGCAGCAGGAACACTTCACGCGCCGGTGCGTGAGGTTCAGCCTTGATGCCCGCGACACCGCCGCGCGCTTGCAGATGCGTATCGATGCCCCACTCCTTCCAGAACGCCTCGCGATTCTGGCTGGTGGCCACGCCTTGGTGAACCAGGAACTCCGAGACATCGAATCCGATACCACCGGCACCAATCACCGCGACGCGCTTGCCCACCGGTTTGCGCTCAAGGATCACGTCCAGGTAGCTCAGCACCTTGGCGTTCTCGACACCCGGAATCGCTGGAGTTCTTGGGGCGATGCCGGTAGCGAGAATGATCTCGTCGTAGCCGCCTTCGACCAGCTGTGCGACGTCGACGCGAGTGTTCAGGCACACCTCAACATGGGTGGTCTGCAGTTTGCGGTTGAAATAACGCAAGGTTTCGAAGAACTCTTCCTTGCCCGGCACGCGTTTGGCGATGTTGAACTGGCCGCCAATTTCGCTGGCCGAATCAAACAGTGTCACCTGATGACCACGTTCGGCTGCCACAGTGGCAGCCGACAGGCCGGCAGGACCGGCACCGACGACGGCGATTTTCTTGATCTGTTGCACCGGCAGGTAATTGAGTTCGGTTTCGTGACAGGCGCGCGGGTTCACCAGGCAACTGGTCAACTTGCCGCCGAAGGTGTGATCGAGGCATGCCTGGTTGCAGCCGATACAGGTGTTGATTTCATCGCCACGACCCGCCGCGGCCTTGTTGACGAAATCCGGATCGGCGAGGAACGGCCGCGCCATGGAGACCATGTCGGCATCGCCTTCGGCCAGAATCTGCTCGGCCACTTCCGGGGTGTTGATACGGTTGGTGGTGATCAGCGGAATGCTCACCGAACCGCGCAGTTTGGCCGTCACCTTACTGAACGCGCCGCGCGGCACTTTGGTGGCGATGGTCGGAATCCGCGCTTCGTGCCAGCCGATGCCAGTGTTGATAATGGTCGCACCGGCCTGCTCGATGGCCTTGGCCAACTGGACGATTTCTTCCCAGCTGCTGCCGCCTTCCACCAGATCGAGCATCGACAGGCGGAAGATAATAATGAAATTCGGGCCTACCGCTTCACGCACCCGGCGGACGATTTCCACCGGCAGGCGCATGCGGTTTTCATAGCTGCCGCCCCAGCGGTCAGTACGGTGGTTGGTATGGGCGGCGAGGAACTGGTTAATGAAATAACCTTCGGAGCCCATGATCTCGACGCCGTCGTACTCGGCCTGTTGCGCAAGGGTCGAACAGGTGACGAAATCGCTGATCTGCTTCTCGATGCCTTCCTCGTCCAGCTCTTTAGGCTTGAACGGGTTGATCGGTGCCTGAATGGCACTCGGCGCGACCTGCTTCGGGCTGTAGGCATAACGCCCGGCGTGAAGGATCTGCATGCAGATCTTGCCGCCCGCCTCGTGCACCGCGCGAGTGACGATCCGGTGCTTGAGCGCTTCTTCCTCGGTGGTCAGTTTGGCTGCGCCGGAGTACACCCCGCCCTCGTCGTTCGGGCCAATACCGCCAGTGACCATCAGGCCAACGCCGCCGCGGGCACGTTCGGCGAAGTACGCCGCCATGCGCTCGAAACCGCCGGGCTTTTCCTCAAGACCGGTGTGCATCGACCCCATCAGGGTACGGTTGCGCAGCGTGGTAAAACCCAGGTCCAGCGGGGCCAACAGGTGCGGGTAATGAGCGGCGGCCATCGGTAACTCCACATCGAGCGATCACGGAAAAAGTGCAGGAGCTCTTCGGCCCCCGTCAGTCATGTTGGACAGACTAAGAGTCGCGCCGCCGTCACTCAATGACCGTAACTGACAACTTATTGATCCAAATGTACAGCGCCCCTTGGCAAGTGCGGGCATGCGCCCTACCCTAGTCGCGAATCCTGCACACGGCCGTTGACTGTTTCCCCATGCGCAAACTTCTGTACCTGACCTTCTCCATGGCATTGATTGCCGCCCTTACGACCTACGCCATGTGGGCCGCGGACCGCCCGGTGGGTCATTACCTGTCGGACCTGCGTATCAACCTCGCGGTCGACCAAGGCACACCCGCTGATCGCGGCAATTTGCTGGGCATCCAGCCCGAGCTGTTTCCCACCGACTATCAAAGCCCCGAGCGCCTGCACCGTAAGCTGGCGGCTTACTTGCAGCAGGCCCAGGACCAGGGCCTGCTGAATGAAAAAACCATCGTCGTCCTGCCCGAACATGTCGGCACCTGGTTGATGGTCAGCGGCGAGAAAGATGAGCTGTATCAGGCCACCACGCTCAAGGAGGCCATGAACTGGCTGGCGGTGAGCAATCCCTTGAAGTTCGTCCGCGCACTGATCAACGCCAAGGGCGACAAACGTCTGGACGACGCGCACCTGCGCATGAAGGCCAAAGGCATGGCCAAGGACTACCAGGCGCTGTTTGGTGGTCTGGCGAAAGAATTCCACGTGACGTTGGTGGCGGGCTCCATCGTGCTACCCGAGCCCAGCATCATCGACGGCACCCTGAAAATCGGCCGCGGCGCGTTGTACAACAGCAGCGTGGTGTTCGGTCGCGATGGCTTTCCGATCGGCCAACCCCAGCGCCAGATGCACCCGATTTTCGATGAACATGACGTCATCGCCGCCAATGGCGAGCATACGCTCAACGTCGTCGACACCCCGGCCGGACGCCTGGGCGTGCTGATCGGCAGCGACAGCTGGTACCCGGACAATTACCGCAAGCTCGACGACCAGGGTGCGAAGTTCGTCGCGGTCCCGGCGTTTGTGGTCGGGCGCGGCACCTGGGACCAACCGTGGCGCGGTTACAAGGGGCTGTCGACGCCTGGCTCGGTCAGTCTCAAGGCCGGGGAGCTCAGCGAGGGCCAGGCCTGGCATCGTCTGACACTCACCGCTCAACCGCCCAGCAGCCAGGCAATCGCCGGCATGAGCGTGTTCCTGCGTGGTCAGTTCTGGGATAAGGGTAGCGCCGGTCAAAGTTTTCTCAGCAGCAACGGGCAGCAGTTCGCCGACGGCAATGCCCGTGGCGCGCGTTTGCTGAACCTCTGGTTGTAACCGATGAAACCGTTGCCGATGCGCCTCGGCGATCTGTCGGTGGGCTTTGTTCACAGCCTGGCCGACGCCGTGCGCAGCCACGGTGCAGACCCTCAGCCGCTGCTCGAACAATACGGCCTCGACCCGGCTCGCCTCAGCGAAGCGGGCGCCCGGCTCTCGATCCCGCGTTACATGCGCCTGGGCCACAGCGCCATTCAACTGACCGACAACCCGGCACTTGGCTTGCGCATGGGTCAGCTCAGTCGCCTGAGCCAGGTCGGCCTGGCCGGGGTCACGGCCGCTCAGGCGCCAACGGTACGCGAAGCCGCGCGGTGCCTGATTCGCTTCGAAGCCTTGTATGGCTCCAACTATCGCGGTCAATCGAGCTTTCACGAAGACGCCCAAGGTGCTTGGCTGCGGTTTTATTCCATCAGCCCTTACAACGCCTATAACCGCTTCGTGGTGGATTCGATCATCGCGGGCTGGTTGCAGCAATTGTCCAGCGTCAGCCCTGCCCCGTTGCGGGCCGAACGCATAGAGATCGAGTTCGAAGAGCCGGATTACCGCACGGCTTATGAAGTGCTGGGCGACAGCCCGATCCAGTTTGGCTGCGAGCACAATCAACTGCGCCTGAGCCTTGCCAGCCTCGCCCAGCGCAACCCGGAACACTGCCCGAGCACCTGGCGACACTTGCTGCAACTGTGTGAGCGGGAACTGGAGCAACTGACACGCACCCGCAGCCTGCGTGAACGCATCACTCAGTTACTGGGGCCATTGCTCAATGGTGGCCGGGAACCCGACCTGGAAGAAGTGGCGGCACGCCTGAAGCTACCGACCTGGACCTTGCGCCGCAAACTCGCCGAGGAAGGCACGCAATTTCGCGCGATCCTCAATGACACACGTCGCGACCTGGCCATGACCTACATCCGCGATACCGAACTGGCGTTCGGAGAAATCGCCTACCTGCTGGGCTTTGCCTCAGCCGAAGCCTTTCAACGGGCCTTCAAACGCTGGAACGGCCAGACTCCCGGCGAGTTTCGCCGCAGTCATCGCCAATCCGCTTGACGCTTACAGCTCGGTAGCGTCTTCGGCCGGTTCCAGCGGGTCCAGTTCAAACGCCTGATACTCGAGCAGCTCTTCTTGATATTCGTCCATTTTGAATCCCCCACAGCTCGTTGAAAAAACGCCTGAATAAATGACCAGCGCCCCGAGCATAAAGTGCCCACGTGAAAGAAAAATGACGCAGGCACGCCGCTCAGCAGCTACTTGATAAAACGTAGCAGGCAGTCAGGAATTTATCACAGGATTTTTTCGATACAGTCCGTAGGACAACGGCCTGGGTTGACGTGGATCAATCTTTAAAGACGCTGCGGAATCGGTGTCATCTGACCCGATCCCGTAGTGCAGGAACCCGATTACTCGCCTGAAACAGGAATGGCCGAAATAGGCTCGGTGGGTGGAGGCAGGCTTGATTGGGGCGGTGGAGTAACGGTTTCCGTGGTCGGTGCCGGTTCGGCATTCTCGGCCGGAGCAATCGGAGCGGCTTCAGGCGGCGGTGCAACAGGTTCAGAGGCTGCTGGAGCAGCTTCGGCAGGTGCCGGCGCAGGTTCTGCCGCAGGCGGTGCCAATGGAGCCTGTGCGGTCTTGGCTTCAGGCACGCCGAGATCGGGTTTCGGCTTATCCTTGATGTGCGCGGCCTTTTTCGCTTCCGGCGGCAGGAACAACTCGACCAGGGTGAAGAAACGCTCGTAGAACTTGGGCGACGATACGGTTTCGCTGGCAACCTTGACCATCGAGTCGTCGGACGAGCCGATCGGCATCGACACCGAGCCCAACACGCCCACACCAACGCTGGCGGAGTTGTTGGTCTTCTTCAGCGCATAACGGTCCTGCAGGGCGTTGGCGAACATGGTCGCGTGGTGCCCCTCACTGCCGTCATCGGCACAGACCACACTGAAGCTGATCTCCATGTGGCTCTCGCCGGTCTGCTGGAAGCTTTTGTGTCCGCTGACCAGTTTCGGGTCGGAGCTGGTGATGATGTAGCCCTGGCTGAGCAACGCCCGACGGGCGGCTTCGCATGTCTGTGCGTCAGTCACTGGGTAGCTGCGCGAAAACGTACCGGAGTCAGCGAAATTCTCATGCTCGTAGATAGGGGCTTTCTTCGACGAGCAGCCGGCCGCGGCGGCCAGCACCAACGCCAGCCCTGCAACACGCATGGGAAATGATTTAAACATTGAACATCCTGAGGAAAACGGTCCGGGGCGTATTGTGCAACAGATCGATGCTTAGCGGAGCATCGATTAGTGTCTTAAAACAGTTACAAGTGTACTGACTGTCATTTACAGGAAAAAGTCGCACGGTAAATACTCAGGCGACGGGTAACCCGCGCTGCTTTCGTTTCACCCATAAAAAAACCGGCCTTTCGGCCGGTTTTTTGTGTAGCGCAAAGCTTAGTCAGGCATCAGAAGCGCTTGATCTCAGCCTCGCTTTCCAGCTGTTTGCGGTAGGCCGCAAAGTCTTGCTGGCCAATGCGCGAAGCGAGGAAGCGACGGTATTGAGCCTTCTCTTCTTCGGTCGGCGCAGCCGCTTCATTCACGCCGTTCAGACGCACAATCACCAGGCTACCATCGGCCAGGGTCACACTGCTGAAGGTCGGCTTGTCCTTGGCGGCGGGCTTCGGCATGCGGAACAGCGCCTGCAGCACGGTTGGGTCTACCCCTTCCTGGCCACGAGTAGCTGCCTGGGTCACTTTCCAGTTCTGGCCGTCGATCGCTTTGTCCAGCGGCGTTTTGCCATCGCGCAGGCTGACAATCAGCTCTTCAGCCTTGGTCTTGGCGGCGGCACTGGCGTGTTCCTTGGTCAATTGCGCACGAATACTTGCAGCAACGCTTTCCAGCGGCAGTTGCGCAGGCTTCAGGTGCTCTTTGGCGCGCAGCACGATCACGGTTTCCGGATCGAGCTCGATGGCGGTGCTGTTGGCACCCTCATCCAGCACTTCAGGGCTGAACGCAGCAGTAATCACGGCACGGTTGGCCGCAACACCTTCGCCACCTTCACGGCCGAACGGTTTGGACGTATGAACAGTGAGCTTCAGGTCCTGCGCCGGCTGAGCCAGATCGGAGGCTTCGAACGACGAGTCTTCCAGTTGCTTGGTCGCCTCGACGAAACGCTGCTCGACCTGCTGGGTTTTCAGTTCATGGGTCAGCTTGTCTTTCAGGCTGGCGAGCGTCGGCACTTCAGGCGCTTCGACACCCAACAGCTTGATCAGGTGGAAACCGAAGTCGGTGCGGACCGGCGCCGAGACCTGATCCTTGGCCAGCGCATACAGCGCTGTTTCGAAGGCTGGATCGTAGACGCCAGGACCGGCATAGCCGAGGTCACCGCCGTTGTTCGCCGAACCAGGATCCTGGGAGAACTCCTTGGCCAGAACTTCGAACTTCTCGCCTTTTGCCAGACGTGCCTGGATCTCTTCGATCTTGGCCTTGGCTTGCGCTTCGGTCACCTTGTCGTTCACTTCGATCAGAATGTGCGCGGCCCGGCGTTGTTCAGACAGGTTCGCGGTTTCTTTCTGATACGCAGCTTGCAGGTCTTCGTCCTTGACGCTGACCTGATCAAAGAAGGAAGCCTTCTTCAACTCCAGGTAATCAATGACCACCTGATCCGGCGTCATGAATTCCTTGGCGTGTTCGTCGTAGTAGGCTTTGACTTCATCGTCGGTCAGCTTCACAGCCGCCGGGTCAACCTTGACGTTCAGGGAAGCGAAGTCGCGGGTCTGTTTTTCCAGACGGGCGAATGCCAGAACCTGTGCATCGGTGACGAAACCACTACCTGCCAGACCAGCGCGCAACTGACCGATCAGCATTTCCTGAGCCAGCATCTGGCGGAATTGCATGCGGCTGTAACCGAGTTGGCGAATAACCTGGTCGAAACGCTCAGAGCTGAACTTGCCATCAACCTGGAATTCAGGCGTTTGCAGGATCACCTGGTCCAAAGCAGCTTCGGAAAATGCGAACTTCGATTTTTCTGCGCCTTGCAGCAGCAGCTTACGATCGATCAGGCCTTTGAGAGCCGATTCACGCAGCATTTTTTCGTCGAGCAAGGAAGCATCGAAATCCTTGCCCAGCTGTTGCATGAGCTGACGGCGTTGCATATCGACCGCCTGGCTCAGCTCGTTCTGGCTGATTTCTTCGCCATTGACCTTGGCCGCATCATTTTTGTGCGTCGTGGCCTTGAAGATGGCGTCGAAACCGGTCAAAGCCATCAGTGCAACGATGACCCCGATAATGGTCTTGGCAATCCAGCCTTGTGAATTGTCCCTGATATTCTGCAGCATGCGTCCCCCAGAAACGGTTGAACTTCAAAATTAGGCAACCGTGGAGCGTGGGTAGAATCCGGATAGAAGAAAGGCGCATCCGAGGATGCGCCTTCTCGTAACTGGCGGAGCGGACCGATGACTCGAACTTGCGAGCCTCGGCGTCTCGAATCGGCGACTCGCCGACTGGACTACCGCTCCGCTGCCAGGTCAGGCATGACCCCGACCCGGATAGGCAAAAACCTGAATCGAACTTAGTTGACAGCTTCTTTCAGTGCTTTACCGGCTTTGAAACCTGGTTTTTTGGCTGCTGCGATTTCCAGCGTCTTACCGGTCTGTGGGTTACGACCAATGCGAGCTGGACGATCAGTTACGGAGAAAGTACCGAAACCAACCAGAACAACAGAGTCACCAGCCTTGAGAGCGCCAGTGACGGATTCGATTACAGCGTCCAGCGCACGGCCAGCAGCAGCTTTCGGGATATCAGCGGATGCAGCGATAGCATCAATCAGTTCCGACTTGTTCACTCTAAGTCCCCTTATATCTATTTGAGTATGATTCTAAGTTTTTTGGTGAAAGCAAAAACGAGTGCTGAATGGCCTACAGACACTTAAGAGCCGCTTTATAACAAGGGCTCTAAAAAGCTGTCAACAAGCCACCCAGGCAAATGCGTACTAATGCGTGCTAATTCTTTCCTTAGAGTCAGACTCGCGTTTTTCATCCTTTGCGACTATCTCTGGAGCTACATCTGGCAAGGGCTCCGGCGCGTATTGCAGCGCAATTTGCAGGACCTCGTCAATCCATTTAACCGGTTTAATCTGCAGATCTTGCTTGATATTGTCAGGAATTTCCTTCAGATCGCGTACGTTCTCTTCAGGAATGATCACCGTCTTGATTCCGCCACGGTGAGCAGCGAGCAGTTTTTCTTTCAAACCACCAATCGCCAGCACCTGACCACGCAGCGTAATTTCGCCAGTCATGGCGACGTCCGCGCGCACAGGGATCCCGGTCAATGCCGACACCAAAGCCGTGCACATGCCCACACCGGCGCTAGGGCCGTCCTTCGGGGTCGCCCCTTCCGGCATGTGGATATGCGTGTCGCGCTTCTCGTGGAAGTCCAGGGGAATCCCCAGGCTCTTCGCGCGACTGCGAACAACAGTCAGGGCCGCTGTGATCGATTCGACCATGACGTCACCCAAGGAACCGGTCTTGATCAACTGGCCTTTACCCGGCACGACGGCGGCTTCGATAGTCAGCAATTCGCCACCCACCTGAGTCCACGCCAGCCCGGTGACCTGACCGATCTGATCCTGCGATTCGGCCAGACCATAGCGGAATTTGCGCACGCCCAGGAAGTGTTCCAGCATCTCGGCAGTGACCTTCACCGAGAAGCGCTTTTCCATTGCATGCTCTTTGACCGCCTTGCGGCAAACCTTGGCAATCTGGCGCTCCAGCCCACGTACACCGGCTTCGCGGGTGTAGTAGCGGATGATGTCGCGGATCGCTTCGGCGTCGAATTCCAGCTCGCCTTTTTTCAAACCGTTGGCAGTAATCTGCTTTGGCGAAAGGTATTTGACGGCGATGTTGATCTTTTCGTCTTCGGTGTAACCCGGCAGACGAATCACTTCCATCCGGTCCAGCAAGGCGGGTGGAATGTTCATGGAGTTCGAGGTGCAAAGGAACATCACATCGGACAGGTCGTAGTCGACTTCCAGATAGTGATCGTTGAAGTTGTGGTTCTGCTCAGGGTCGAGCACTTCCAGCAACGCCGACGCCGGATCGCCACGCATGTCGCTGCCCATTTTGTCGATTTCATCGAGCAGGAACAGCGGGTTGCGGACGCCCACTTTTGTCATCTTTTGAATCAATCTTCCTGGCATCGAACCGATATAAGTACGGCGATGACCACGAATTTCCGCTTCATCACGCACACCGCCGAGCGCCATGCGCACGAATTTGCGGTTGGTGGCGTGAGCAATTGACTCCGCCAGAGAGGTTTTACCCACTCCTGGAGGACCGACCAGGCACAACACCGGACCACGAATTTTCTTCACTCGCTTTTGCACGGCGAGGTATTCGAGGATCCGCTCTTTGACTTCTTCCAGACCATAGTGGTCTGCATCGAGTATGTCTTCAGCGCGCGCCAGATCCAGGCGAACTTTGCTCTGTGCCTTCCACGGCACCTGAACCAGCCAGTCAATATACGAGCGCACCACAGTCGCTTCCGCAGACATTGGCGACATTTGTTTTAACTTGTTCAGTTCACCCTGGGCTTTGGCCAAGGCGTCTTTCGGCAGACCGGCGGCATCGATGCGCTTTTTCAGCTCTTCAATTTCGTTGTGGCCTTCATCGCTGTCGCCGAGCTCTTTCTGAATGGCCTTCATCTGCTCATTCAGGTAGTACTCGCGCTGGCTGCGCTCCATTTGTTTTTTGACGCGACCACGAATGCGTTTTTCGACTTGCAGCAGGTCGATCTCGGCATCCAGCAACGCCAGAACGTGCTCGACCCGGGCAGACAAATCGATGATTTCGAGGATTTCCTGCTTCTGCTCGATCTTCAGGGCCATGTGTGCGGCCATGGTGTCGACCAGGCGGCCTGGTTCGTCGATGCTGTTGAGCGACGACAGGACTTCAGCCGGGACTTTCTTGCCCAGTTGCACATATTGTTCGAACTGAGCCAGCAGGCTGCGTACGAACACTTCCGACTCGCGCTCTGGCGCGTCGACTTCGTCGATCAATGAGACTTCGGCGCGGCAGTGGCCGTCCACTTCGCTGAAACGCTCAACGGCGCCCCGCTGCTCACCTTCGACCAAGACCTTGACCGTGCCGTCAGGCAGCTTGAGCAGCTGTAGAACGGTAGCAATGGTGCCTACGCGATAAAGTGCATCTTCACCGGGATCGTCGTCAGCAGGGTTTCTCTGAGCCAGCAGAAGGATCTGCTTGTCGCCCGTCATCGCGGCCTCGAGGGCTTCGATGGATTTCTCGCGCCCCACGAACAGCGGGATAACCATGTGCGGATAAACCACAACATCACGCAATGGCAGGAGAGGCAATTCGATGGTTGTCTTCATGATTTCGCCTCTACGGCGGCCATAAGGCCGTAAACAGATGGAAGTGAGCTTGAAACCAAGATGGGGGCTACCTTCAAAAAAAACAAGCTTAAAGAAGGTGTTAAAACGCGCAAAAAGCAAAGGGGCCCGAAGGCCCCTTCTTTATTCCAGCAGCGTGACGCTTAGGCGTCTGGCGCTGCCTTGGCAGCCGGCTCACTGTTTTCGTAGATATACAGTGGCTTGGACTTGCCTTCTATAACGCTTTCGTCGATCACTACTTTACTCACCTCGGACTGCGAGGGAATTTCATACATAGTGTCGAGCAATACACCTTCGAGAATCGAACGCAGTCCACGGGCACCGGTTTTGCGTTCCAGGGCACGTTTGGCGACCGATTTCAGAGCGTCGGCCCGGAATTCCAGGTCCACACCTTCCATCTCGAACAGCTTGGCATACTGTTTGGTCAGAGCATTTTTCGGCTCGGTGAGAATCTGCATCAACGCAGCCTCATCAAGCTCGTCCAGCGTGGCAAGTACCGGCAGACGACCGACGAACTCCGGGATCAGACCGAACTTGACCAGATCGTCAGGCTCGACTTCACGCAGGGACTCACCGACTTTCTTGCCTTCTTCCTTGCTGCGCACTTCCGCGTTGAAACCGATGCCGCCCTTGGTGGAACGGTTTTGAATAACCTTTTCCAGACCGGAGAACGCACCACCGCAGATGAACAGGATGTTACGGGTGTCAACCTGAAGGAATTCCTGCTGCGGATGCTTGCGACCACCTTGAGGTGGAACGGAAGCGACCGTGCCTTCGATCAACTTGAGCAGGGCCTGCTGCACGCCTTCACCGGAAACGTCCCGGGTGATCGACGGGTTGTCAGACTTGCGCGAGATCTTGTCGATCTCATCGATGTAGACAATGCCCATTTGGGCCTTTTCTACGTCGTAATCGCACTTCTGTAGCAGCTTCTGAATGATGTTTTCGACATCTTCACCCACGTAACCTGCCTCGGTGAGGGTGGTTGCGTCGGCGATGGTGAACGGAACGTTCAGCAAGCGGGCCAGTGTTTCGGCAAGCAGGGTTTTACCCGAGCCGGTCGGGCCGATCAGCAAAATGTTGCTCTTGCCGAGTTCGACATCGTCATTCTTTTTGTCACGCTGGTTCAGGCGCTTGTAGTGGTTGTACACCGCTACGGCCAGAACCTTTTTCGCACGCTCCTGACCAATCACGTACTGATCAAGGATGCCGCTGATTTCTTTAGGCGAAGGCAATTTATGCGCGCTGCTTTCGGCCTGGGCTTCCTGCACCTCCTCACGGATGATGTCATTGCACAGGTCGACGCACTCGTCGCAGATAAAGACCGAGGGGCCGGCAATCAATTTGCGCACTTCATGCTGGCTTTTGCCACAGAAGGAGCAATAGAGCAGCTTGCCGTTGTCCTCGCCGTTGCGGGTGTCAGTCATTCGTTCGATCCAAATCCGATAGGCTTGCAACACAAGATGAAGGCTATTGCGGGCTTTTTCAAGCCCGCTAGTGATCAGACGCGCCGACCAAGCCTATTTTGAGCTGCTTATTTTAAGCGGGGCGCTGGCTGATCACTTCATCGATCAACCCGTATTCACGCGCTGCTTCTGCACTCATGAAATTATCGCGGTTGGTATCGCGCTCGATTTCTTCAAGAGTGTGCCCGCTATGCTTGGCCATCAGCGTGTTGAGACGCTCACGAATGAAGAGGATTTCCTTGGCATGGATTTCGATATCCGAAGCCTGGCCCTGGAAACCGCCCAATGGCTGGTGAATCATCACACGCGAGTTCGGCAGGCAGAAACGCTTGCCAGCAGCACCGGCCGTCAGCAGGAACGCACCCATGCTGCACGCCTGACCGATACAGGTGGTCGACACGTTTGGCTTGATGAACTGCATGGTGTCATAGATCGACATGCCCGCCGTCACCGAACCGCCCGGGGAGTTGATATAGAGATGGATGTCCTTGTCCGGGTTTTCCGCTTCAAGGAACAGCAGTTGCGCACAGATCAGGTTGGCCATGTAGTCCTCTACCGGGCCAACCAGAAAGATCACTCGCTCCTTGAGAAGGCGCGAGTAGATGTCATAGGCGCGCTCGCCACGAGCAGACTGCTCGACAACCATCGGGACCAGGCCGCCTGCGGCCTGGATATCAGAGTTCTGCTGAATATACGAATTACGGAACATGCTCTGCAGTCACTCCCAAATAGTTATGTCTTGAATACGCATAAGCCAGCACGAAGGCTGGCTTATGGTGTGTACTTCTTACCGCAAAAACGATCAGTCGGCTTGTGGAGCTTCTACCGGCTTGACTGCTTCTTCGTAAGAGACCGATTTGTCGGTCACGCTAGCTTTCTGCAGAACAGTATCCACAACTTGCTCTTCCAGCACAACCGAACGGACTTCGTTCAGTTGCTGGTCGTTCTTGTAGTACCAGGACACAACCTGCTCAGGCTCTTGGTAAGCCGAAGCCATTTCCTGAATCATTTCACGAACGCGGGCTTCGTCAGGCTTGAGGTCGAATTGCTTGACCACTTCAGCCACGATCAGACCCAGCACAACGCGACGCTTGGCTTGCTCTTCGAACAGCTCGGCCGGCAGTTGCTCAGGCTTGATGTTGCCACCGAACTGCTGAACAGCCTGCACGCGCAGACGGTCAACTTCGTTGGACAGCAGAGCCTTAGGCACTTCGATCGGGTTGGTGGCCAGCAGACCGTCCATTACCTGATTCTTGACCTTGGATTTGATCGCCTGACGCAGTTCACGCTCCATGTTCTTGCGAACTTCGGTGCGGAAGCCTTCCAGACCAGTTTCCTTGATGCCGAATTGAGCGAAGAATTCTTCGGTCAGTTCTGGCAGTTTTGGCTCGGAAACAGTGTTCACGGTTACGGTGAACTCAGCGGTTTTGCCTGCCAGGTCGAGGTTCTGATAGTCCTCTGGGAAGGTCAGGTTCAGAACGCGCTCTTCGCCGGCTTTAGCGCCAACCAGACCGTCTTCAAAACCAGGGATCATGCGGCCGGAACCCAGAACCAGCTGAGTACCTTTGGCGGAACCGCCAGCGAACACTTCACCGTCGACCTTGCCAACGAAATCGATGTTCAGCTGGTCTTCGTTTTGAGCAGCACGATCGGCCACTTCGAAACGGGTGTTCTGCTTGCGCAGCACTTCCAGCATTTTGTCCAGATCGGCATCAGCCACGTCAGCGCTCAGGCGCTCAACCGCGATGCCTTCGAAACCGGCAACGGTGAACTCAGGGAACACTTCGAAAATCGCGACGTATTCCAGATCTTTGCCTGCTTCCAGCGATTTCGGCTCGATCGAAGGAGCGCCAGCCGGGTTCAGCTTCTGCTCAACGACAGCTTCGTAGAAAGAGGACTGGATCACGTCGCCGACCGCTTCCTGACGTGCATCAGCACCAAAACGGCGCTTGATTTCACTCATTGGCACTTTGCCTGGACGGAAGCCAGCAATCTTGGCCTTTTGGGCAGTCTGCTGCAGACGCTTGTTGACCTGAGTCTCGATGCGCTCAGCCGGCACGGTGATGCTCATGCGGCGCTCAAGAGCAGAAGTATTTTCAACAGAAACTTGCATGGATATTCCTCGTTGCACAGACGTTAGCCGGCCGTTTCCGACCCCAGAATCAAGGGCATGCATTCTAGTGGGTCAAACTCAAGAAGTCACCCTACTGAAAACGGGTAAAAAAGCAGCAGGCAATTTATAGGCGGGGACAAACGGTTGTGCCTCGCCCTGTTAGCAAATACAGCCAATCATGCCAAGACTCTGCACCAATCCTTCTATATATAGAAGGCATCGGCAATCCATCCCTGACAGTCGACCCCACAAGGGGACCAACGGACGAATCAGCATCATCGAGAAACATAAATCCGACGATCCGAGCCGCCCTCTCGACCCAGAACCTGCGGCCGCTTTGAAAATTCAGACTTCTAAAACAAAAACGGCGCAGCCCTTTTCAGGTGCTGCGCCGTTTTCTGCTATTAAATAGCTACTTGTAATGGTGCGGACGGAGAGACTCGAACTCTCACACCTTGCGGCGCTGGAACCTAAATCCAGTGTGTCTACCAATTCCACCACATCCGCATCAAGCTTTTAAAGCAAAGGCGCCAGACTGTTAATCTGGCGCCTTTCTAAATATGGGGTGGACGAAGGGGATCGAACCCTCGACAACGGGAGTCACAATCCCGTGCTCTACCAACTGAGCTACGCCCACCATATTGCCATGTTGCTACTTGTGCCAAAGCTGCCTAATGGCGCACCCGGCAGGACTCGAACCTGCGACCATCCGCTTAGAAGGCGGATGCTCTATCCAGCTGAGCTACGGGCGCCTTGTTAATCTGTATTCTTGGACGATTACAAACTAAGTGCTTTCAGTCTCACCGAATTAAACATCAACTCTGCTCGACCTTCTTAACCAGTGCTAGGCTGTGCCCGACAAGTGCGACGAATGTTATAGGTGACCCTGAAGGTCGTCAACTCTTTTTTAAAAAAAATTCATTTAATTAAAGGGGTTAGGGGAATTTGCAGACCAAGCGCCTTTGCCCTCACCTCATGACATGCGAGAATGCGTTCTCTTTTTTTCCCCTCTCGATGGTTAATCACGCGCAATGACTGCACAACTAATCGACGGCAAATCGATCGCCGCCAGCCTGCGCCAGCAGATCGCCAAACGCGTCAACGAGCGTCGCCAGCAAGGTCTGCGCACGCCCGGTCTCGCGGTGATCCTGGTCGGCAGCGATCCCGCCTCTCAGGTTTATGTCTCGCACAAGCGTAAAGACTGTGAAGAGGTCGGCTTCATTTCCCAAGCCTACGACCTGCCTTCCGAAACCACTCAAGAAGTGCTGACCGATCTGATCGATCGCCTGAACGACGACCCGGCGATTGATGGCGTTTTGCTTCAGCTTCCTTTACCTGAACACCTGGACGCCTCCAAATTGCTGGAACGCATTCGTCCAGACAAGGACGTCGACGGTTTCCACCCTTATAACGTCGGCCGTCTCGCACAGCGTATTCCGCTGCTGCGTCCGTGCACCCCTAAAGGCATCATGACGCTGCTGGAAAGCACCGGTGTCGATCTCTACGGGATGGACGCAGTGATTGTCGGGGCCTCCAACATTGTTGGCCGCCCGATGGCAATGGAATTGCTGCTGGCCGGCTGCACCGTGACTGTCACCCACCGCTTCACCAAGGATCTGGCAGGCCACGTCGGTCGTGCCGATCTGGTTGTCGTCGCTGCCGGCAAGCCGGGCCTCGTCAAAGGCGAGTGGATCAAGGAAGGCGCGATCGTGATCGACGTTGGCATCAACCGTCAGGAAGACGGCAAACTGGTCGGTGACGTGATCTACGACACCGCCCTGCCCCGCGCCGGCTGGATCACTCCGGTTCCGGGTGGCGTTGGCCCGATGACCCGCGCTTGCCTGCTGGAAAACACTCTGTACGCAGCCGAAACACTGCACAGCTGATTCCACGCCACGCCGAACAAACAAGAAACCCCGCCTCTGGTGGGGTTTCTTGTTTTCAGCCATGGAACAAGTAATACCCCTGAAGGACTGCCGGACAGAGCAACGGCGAAAACCTTAAATCGTCCTAGACTGATTATCGAAACATCCCATAAACCGTAGACGCGAATCGGGAAGTACGCGCGACGCTGAAAAGGCATCATTTATGAGCCCCCGCGGCCTGACTCAACATCGCTTTTTCGTGTTCACTGGAAAACTCGCTGGCCTGCTTTACAGCCTCTTCTGTTACCTGTGTTTTCTGCTCACCGCGCTTTACCTGACAGGTTTTCTCTCAGGCATCGGAGTGCCCAAAGACATTAACTCCGGCTCCAGCCTCGACTGGCCCGTGGCGATCCTCGTCGACACCTTGCTGATTACGCTGTTTGCCGTACAGCACAGCGGCATGGCGCGAAAGCGCTTCAAGCGCTGGTGGACCCGGTTCGTCCCGCCCCCCATCGAGCGCGCGACCTACGTATTGTCCACGTGCCTGCCGCTCGCGCTGCTGTTCTGGCTGTGGCAACCCATGGAAACGTCCATCTGGCGCGTAACGTCTGTATGGGGCCACGGATTACTCATGGCTTTATTCTGGCTGGGCCTGGGCCTGGTCGTGCTCGCGACGTTCCTGATCAGCCATTTCGAACTGTTCGGCATAAAGCAGGCACTCAACGCCTTTTACCCCGCCAGACCCGAGAACCCTGCCTTTAAAACCCCTTTACTCTACAAGCTGGTTCGCCACCCGATGTACTTGGGGTTTGTGATGGTGTTCTGGGCGACACCCGACATGACAGCCGGACATCTACTTTTTGCGCTACTCAACACTTTCTACATCCTGATTGGGGTGCATTTTGAAGAGAAAGATCTGGTGGATCTGTTTGGGGAGCAATACCGACGCTATCAGCAGAACGTCGCAATGCTGGTGCCTCTGACCAAACGTAAACCCGACCCACGGCGCAACGATCAAAAGTAAGTCAATCCGGCGCCTGCTCACCAAGGGGCAGGCATCAAAAACCGTAAATTTTTTTTCATATAATGCTCTCGCCATACAGGCGCCTAGCGCTTTCGTGGCTCATACTCCTAAAATGCGTCGTTTTTAAGAAACAGCCCGTAACAAAACGGCATATCCACCCTTATGAGTTCGCCAGCGTGAAAATCCGTCTTTCCATCCTGAGCCTATTTTTTGCATTTACAGGGACTTTCACCACACCAATGGTCAACGCTGCCGACACCACTTCGGCGCCGCGAGATACGTCAACACTGAAAATCGCTTCCGGTAGCGCATTGCTGATGGATCTGCAGACCAACAAAGTCATCTTTGCCAGCAATCCTGACGTGGTTGTGCCGATCGCTTCCGTCAGCAAACTGATGACCGGCCTGGTCGTGGTTGAAGCCAGGCAGAACATGGACGAATACATCAACATCAACATCAGCGACACCCCGGAAATGAAAGGTGTGTTTTCCCGGGTGAAACTCAACAGCGAAATGCCGCGCAAGGAAATGCTGCTGATTGCCCTGATGTCCTCTGAAAACCGCGCTGCCGCGAGCCTGGCCCATCATTATCCGGGTGGCTACGTCGCGTTCATTGCCGCAATGAATGCCAAAGCGAAAGCACTGGGCATGACCAGCACGCACTTCGTCGAACCCACCGGTCTCTCCCCTCGCAACGTGTCCACAGCCCGCGACCTGAGCAAACTGCTGATCGCTGCGCACAAATACCCATTGTTGACCGAGCTGAGCACCACCAAGGAAAAAACCGTCTCGTTCCGTAAACCCAACTACAGCCTGGGTTTTCGTAATACCGACCATTTGATCAACAAGCCGAACTGGGACATCAGGCTGACGAAAACCGGCTTCACCAACGAGGCAGGTCACTGCCTGGTGCTGGTCACCAGCATGGGCAATCGCCCCGTTGCGCTGGTCATCCTCGATGCCTTTGGCAAGTACACACACTTTGCCGATGCCACTCGCATCCGCAGCTGGGTTGAAACCGGCAGGGGCGCGGACGTGCCGTCTGTAGCCTTGCAGTACAAATCCGACAAGAATCTCAAGCATCGTCAAAGCGGCGTGGTTGAAGCGTCGAAATAATTAACTACAGATAACTACAGATAAAAGAAAGCCCCGACTATTCGGGGCTTTTTTTCGTCCAGCGTCAGTCATTGGGCAGCGGCATCTGGTCGTCATCTGGAATACCGTCCCCGGCACTCGGATCTCTCGTGCCGTGGGGATGTTCCGTTGGCACTACCATCGGACGCGCCAAGGGATCCCTTAACGGATCGTTCGGATCCATCACGGGGTCAATACCCTCTTCCGGCGTGGTTGGAACGCTGTCCGGACGTTTGTCGTTGAAACTCGAATCGGTAGACATACGCACCTCACTCAGGCTTAGGGTTTCAGATCGGCGAGTGGATCATAAGGCTTCGCGGGAGCCTTGGGATTGTCGCCCGGCTTCACATCCCTGGGCGCCTTGGCAGGTCCGATGGGGTCGACCTGAGGATCGGCGAGGTCCGGCGAATCGGGATCGAAGCCCAACTCATCACCCGAAGAATGCTCAGACGAGTGCGGGCCGACGGGGGTAGTGGAATGAGCCATGGACGCCTCCTTTGAGTCTGGCCCGGAGAAATCCGGGCCCTACTTTGTTAGAGGTCGGCAACGTGCAAGGGTGCCCGACAGATGACGAACGGACTTATTGCGCGTTCAGCGCTTTCTTCGCTCTGGCGGCCGCCTGTTCTTGACCTGCCTGGGCAAGGTCGCTCGCTGCCTTGAGCCATCGCTGCTGATCGACATTGGCCGGCAGTTGATTCGGTTTCTGAATCAGCACGGCCCAGCCACCGGCATCCTTGAGCGCCGATTCAAACGAACCGAAGCCCATCAACTCCCGTCGATTCATGCCCGAGCGCAGCAGCACTGTCTGCTTCTGACGGTTGTACCCGGCAAGAATGGCGTAACGCGGTTCAGCCCAGAACGCCGAGCCTTCGGTGAAACGCACCATTACCGGGTAACCGGCCGCAACCTGGGTCAACAGTGCAGGCAAATTGCTGTCGAGGGGATAGACGACCATGCCGTACTCACGAGCGAGGTTCTGCATGTTCTGCTGCAACTGGGCTTCTGCGCCCGGCAAATGCAACGGTTTTTCGAGCAAACCTGGCGTAATCACAATGCCTTGCTGGGACAACATGCTGGCCAGCACTTGCGGCCCACTCTGATTCGCCACGCCACGGTAGAACGTACCACTGAGCTCGACTCGTTCCGGCAGGCGCTTGATTTCAGGTGCCACACTCCCCGCGCAGCCAGCCAGACCAGCAACGCAGCCAACGACCAGCACTAAAGATCGAATTCGAGAAAATACCCGCACCATCATCACTCACTTGATTTAGACGCCAGGCATTCACGCTCCCGGCTTGGCCGTCGATCATAGGACGCCGCGCGGCAGCGGTATAGCCTTAACCGGCAGATGATGGCATACGATAGAGCGAACTGATTGGTGACAGCCGACCTTTGGTCCATAGTCTGAAACACAGCAGCGACTAGACTCTCATGTGCAAAGAGTATGTGCCCGCAGCAGGGCGAAGAGGAGGCACTGATGAGCCTGACAATGACCATTGTGATGTTGATTTCTGGCTGGCTGGCCGTTGCCGCCGCCATGCTATGGGGGGTCCTGCGCATTACCCGCCGGCACCATCATCCGGCTCAGTCGGCGCCAGTGGCAAAACCCGATAAAACCGCTGAACAGCACGCTACCGCGCACTGACCGACACCCTTGTCTCCAAACAAAAAACGGCCGCCTGGGCTCTTTCGAGCACAGGCGACCGTTTCGTTTAACGCAGATTAAGCTTCAGCGGCTAAACGCTTCTGCTTCGCCCGTCGCGACATCATGTTCAAACCCTCGATCGTCGCCGAGAACGCCATGGCCGCATACACGTAGCCTTTCGGTACGTGGGCACCGAAGCCTTCGGCGATCAGCGTCATGCCGATCATGATCAGGAAGCCCAGCGCCAGCATCACCACCGTCGGGTTGTCGTTGATGAACTTGGCCAGGGGATCAGCCGCCAGCAACATCACCAGTACCGACACCACCACCGCGATGATCATGATCGGCAAATGCTCGGTCATGCCGACAGCGGTAATGATGCTGTCGATGGAGAACACCATGTCCAGCAGCAGGATCTGACCGATCGCGGCGGCAAAGCCCAGGGTCACAGTCGAGGTGGCCGACGTCGGATCATCCGGCGCCGGGTCCATGCTGTGATGGATCTCGGTGGTCGCCTTCCACAACAGGAACAGGCCGCCGGCAATCAGGATCATGTCCTTCCAGGAGAACGTCTGGCCGAAGATATCGATCACAGGCTCAGTCAACTGGACAATGAACGCAATGGTGCTCAGCAGCGCCAATCGCAGGATCAGCGCCATGCCGATACCAATGCGCCGCGCCTTCTGCCGGTGCTGCTCAGGCAGTTTATTGGTCAAGATCGAAATGAAGATCAGGTTATCGATGCCGAGTACGATTTCCATGACGATCAACGTAGCCAGGGCGACCCAGGCGGTAGGGCTTGCAGCAAGTTCTAAAAGGTATTCCATGGGTCAGTCCTGACTCTTTTAAGACGGTTTAGATTTCCTGGGACGTAGATTCGGTTTTGTCCGATTCTTTGGCCGGTTGTTCTTTCTTGCTGATCAGCCCGCCAGTGGCGTCACTGATTGCCTGCTCTGCGGCTTTGTGGGTGTCGTCAATCGCTTGTTTGGCGGTTTCGGCAGCCTTGCCCATCAGTTGCTGAGCGCTTTTTTCGGCCTGGTCACAACCGGCCAATACCAGTAAAGACGTGATCAGCAGTGCCGTGGTTTTAAGCTTCATGATGCTTTCCTCGATAGAACAGACAGGGCCGAAAAGGCCACCCGTCGATAGCGGGGCATTCTAAGGAGGCAAACACTTCAGGAAAATTCGTATTTTTAGCGGTTATACTTCGGTTTTAACGAATCCGGACTTGAAAACTTGCGTGAGCATGTAGGAGCTGACGAGTGAAACGAGGCTGCGATCTCTTGATCTTGCGCTTTAAAGCAACATCAAAAGATCGCAGCCTCGTTTCACTCGACAGCTCCTACAGATGATAGGAACAGGGGAATTCAACAACATGCTCAACTATCGACAGCTGCATTACTTCTGGGTGGTGGCCAAGACCGGCAGCATCGTGCGCGCCTGCGAGCAGCTGAACCTGACGCCGCAGACCATCAGCGGGCAGATTTCCCTGCTCGAACAAACCTATGGCATCGAGCTGTTTCGCCGGGTCGGCCGACAACTGGAACTCACCGAAGCCGGCCGCCAGACCCTGCCCTACGCCGAGCAAATGTTTCAGCTGGGCGGCGAACTGGAGCTGATGCTGCGAGCACAGCCCAACGAACAGCAGATTCTGTTTCGGGTAGGTGTGGCAGACGTGGTGCCCAAATCCATCGTCTATCGCCTGATTGCGCCGACCATGGAATTGAGCGAGCCGCTGCGCATCACCTGTCGCGAAGACAAACTCGAACGCCTGCTCGCCGACCTGGCGATCCAGCGGCTCGACCTGGTGATTTCCGACAGCCCGATGCCCTCGCACCTGGACATCAAGGGCTATAGCCAGAAACTCGGAGAATGCGGAATCAGCTTCTTCGCCACTGCTGAGCTGACGGCGCAATACGGTCAGGATTTCCCCCGCAGCCTGCACGGCGCACCGATGCTGATTCCAGGGCCGGAGACCGTGGTGCGCAGTCGCTTGCAGCGCTGGTTTGCCGAGCAGCAGATCCAGCCGCGCATCGTCGGCGAGTTCGACGACAGCGCCTTGATGCAGGCTTTCGGCCAATCCGGCAGCGGGATCTTCATCGGCCCGAGCGTGATTGCCGGTGAAGTGATACGCCAATACGGCGTGGAATTGATCGGCCAGACCGACGCTGTGACCGAGTCGTTCTACGCCATTTCGGTGGAACGCAAGGTCAAGCACCCCGGCATTGTCGCCATTACCGAAGGTGCCCGACGCGAGCTGTTCACCGAGATGTGAGGTGTCAGGCGCAGACTTCGCGAGGCTTGAAGGTCATCAGCGCGATGGCCAGGAGGATCGAGGCGAGGATAAAAGCGGCCGCCGCGAAACCAAGACCTTGCAGGCCTACACCGTCGATGACCCTACCGCCGATCATGGCGCCCAGACCGATCCCGAGGTTAGCCCCGGCAATGTTCAGCGATGCCGCGAACGCCGGCGCTTCGGGTGCAGCCTTCATCAATCGCACATGGCTGACCAGGAACAACGCCGCCTGAGTCACGCCCCAGATCCCCATCGCCGCTGCCAGACCCAGCGGCGAATGAATGTTCGGCACCAACGCCACCAGGCCGGCGATCATGAATGCGCAGAACATCATCGAAGCGATCAACGGATGACGATCCACCGCGCGACCGCCCAGTGAGTTACCGATCAATCCCACCGCGCCGAAGCCCATCAGGCACCAGCCGACCACCGTGCCGTTGAAACCGGCCAGTCGCTCAAGAATGTCCGCCAGGTAGGTATAAGCGGTGAACATGCCGCTGAACACCAGGATCGACAGCAGCACATGCCCCACCATCAGCGGGCTGCGCAGGATTCTGAACTGCGAGCGAAAGCTCACCTGATGCTGATGCAGATTGGTTTTCGGCAGGTAGATAAACAGCAGCAACGCCTTGGCAAACGCGATCACCGCCAGAATGCCGAAGGCACTGCGCCAGCCGAACGCATCGGAGATCAGTGTACCCACCGGAATGCCGAACACAGTGGCGCAGACAATGCCGAAACCGATCTTGGCGATGGCGCGACCGGCATAGTCCGGGCCGACGATGTCCACCGCGGTTTCACTGGCCAGCGCCCAGAACACCGGCAACCCCAACGCGGGGATCAGCCGGGCGACGGACATTACCCAGATGTTCGGCGCAAACGCCGCGAGGGTGTTGGCCAGGCCGAACATGATCAGCACCGAGATGAACAATTTGCGGCGCTCGAACCGGGCGAAATAGGCGGTCAGGAACGGCCCGAATGCGGCGACCGTGAAGGCGAACAAGGTCACCAGCAACCCCGCCTGGGGGATGCTGACTTCAAGGTCGCGAGCGATCGCCGGCAATAGGCCGACGATGATGAATTCCGTGGTCAGCACCGTGAAACCGGCGGCAGACAACAGAAGGATGGGCAACAGCATGCAGAACTCCAGAAAACGACGACACCAGCGATAGCCCGAAGGCCCACTGGCATGACTTGAAAATGAGGATGGCGAATCTTAACAGAGTGTTTCCGATCAGGGTTGCACGAACCTGCCGATCTCGTTGCCTCCGCAGGCGGCAGATCGTCACAGGTCTGAAGGATGAAGACTACGCTGTGATAAAGTCCGCGCCCTGCGATACGTACACCCTGTTCATCGGCCATTGATTGGCATTGATGTCGCGATACCCCGCACCTAATAAAATCAGAGATGCCGTTTTATGACTGCTTCATCCCCTTCCCTATGGTTACGCCTGAAACGCTCAAGCCTGGTCACACAAATCATCATCGGCCTGATCGCCGGGATTGCCCTCGCGCTGTTCGCGCCGGAGCTGGCGAAGTCCACAGCGTTCATCGGCAAAGTCTTCGTATCGGCGCTTAAAGCTGTCGCGCCGATTCTGGTGTTCGTGCTGGTCATGGCCTCGATCGCCAACCATAAGCACGGCCAGGAAACCCACATCCGGCCGATTCTGTTTCTCTATCTGCTGGGGACTTTCGCGGCGGCGGTGGTGGCCGTTGTCGCCAGTACGTTGTTCCCGTCGAGCCTGGCATTGGCGACTCACGACGTTGCGGTCACTGCACCGGGCGGTATCAGTGAAGTGCTGCAAAGTCTGCTGTTGAGCGTGGTCGACAACCCGGTCAGCGCGCTGATGAATGCCAACTTCATCGGCATTCTGGCGTGGGCGATTGGCATGGGCGTTGCGATTCGCCATGCCGGTGACACCACTCGCGAAGTACTCGGCGACTTGTCTAACGGCGTGACCCTGATCGTGCGCCTGGTGATCCGTTTTGCGCCGCTGGGCATTTTCGGCCTGGTGGCTTCAACCCTCGCCACCTCCGGTTTCGGTGCCTTGATCGGCTATGTGCATCTGCTGGCGGTTTTGCTGGGCTGCATGCTGTTTGTAGCGCTGGTGATGAACCCGGTCATTGTGTTCTGGAAACTGCGTCGCAACCCTTATCCGCTGGTGCTGATGTGCCTGCGGGAAAGCGGCATCACGGCGTTTTTCACCCGCAGCTCGGCGGCGAACATTCCGGTCAATCTGGAATTGAGCAAGCGCCTGGGCCTGCACGAAGACACCTACTCGGTCTCGATCCCGCTGGGCGCAACCATCAACATGGCCGGCGCGGCGATCACCATTACCGTGCTGACCCTGGCGGCCGTGCACACGCTGGGCATCGCCGTGGACATTCCGACCGCCATCCTGCTGAGCATCGTCGCCGCGATCTGTGCCTGTGGCGCTTCGGGCGTGGCGGGCGGCTCGTTGCTGCTGATTCCACTGGCCTGCAGCCTGTTCGGCATCCCCAGTGAAATCGCCATGCAGGTGGTGGCCGTCGGGTTCATCATCGGTGTGCTGCAGGACTCGGCGGAAACCGCGCTGAACTCCTCCACCGACGTGCTGTTCACTGCCGCCGCTTGCCTGGGGGAAGACGAAAAAGCTCAGCGTCTGGCGTAACAAAGATCAAAAGATCGCAGCCTCGTTTCACTCGACAGCTCCTACATTGAGATGCTTGCCCCTGTAGGAGCTGTCGAGTGAAACGAGGCTGCGATCTTTTGATTCATAAAAAAAAGCCCGCCAAGGTGCGAACCTTGGCGGGCTTTTGTATATCCGGAAGGTTTAAAACGCGCCCATGTAATCGCGCTTGCCTACTTCCACACCGTTGTGACGCAGCAGTGCGTAGGTGGTGGTGACGTGGAAGAAGAATTGCGGCAGACCGTAGCTCAGCAGGTAAGCCTGGCCGGTGAAGCGCTTCTCTTTCGGCGTGCCCTGACGGGTGATGATTTCGATGCCTTCCTTGCCGTCGATCTGCTCAGGCTTGATCTCGCCGATGAAGGCCAGCACTTTGGCGATCAGCGCTTGCAGCTCGGCGAAGGTGGTTTCGGTGTCGTCGTATTTTGGCAGTTCAACTTCGGCCAGACGCGCGGAAACGCCCTTGGCGAAATCAACGGCGATCTGCACCTGACGGACCAGCGGGAACATGTCCGGGTACAGACGGGCTTGCAGGAAAGCATTTGGGTCGATGTTCTTGGCAGTGGCGTGGGCTTCGGCCTTGTTCAAAACGTCGCTCAGGGCGTTGAGCATTTGTTTGAAAACCGGGACGGAAGCGGCGTACAGGGAAATAGTCATGGCAGTCTCGTGTTGTGACAGGAGGGAAACGTGGGGCGATTATAGCCATGCTCAGCCCCCTGCGGCGGGTCTTTTATCCGGTAGGGGAAACGCAGCGCAAGCTCTGAACGATCTGCGTAAGTTAGTCCCCCGCCGGCATGAAAACTTCAACGTTATCAGTGATTTTCTGCGCTCGCCGAGAGACCGGCCTTCGTTTGGCTGAACCGGTAAAACAGGTTGGGCTCGCTCACAATGTAAAGCTCGCCTTTATTGTCCATAGTCATGCCTTCGGCTTGCGGCAGCGTATGCTTGAGGTCACCCGCCAAGGCGCGCAGGGAGAGAATACTGACGAAGTTACCCTGTTGGTCCAGTTCGGTCAGGTTGCTGGACTGTTCGCTTAGCAACAGTAAGTGGCCGGTCCGAGGATCGTAGTAACCCTCGGAAAGGTCTTTGCTGAAAACGCCGCGGTCGACCCAGGTCGTCAAGTCCTTGATACGGATCTGCATTCGGTTGCCAATGGAGCCGAGCATGCCGGTGATTGAGTACAGTTGCCGCGGATCACGCTCCTTGATGGCGAAGATGCGGTCATTGGCCGGGTCATAGGTCACACCTTCAAACCCCTTGTTATGCTCGCTCAGGTTGATCTCAATGGCGAGTGACTCGGTTTGCTCCACACGGATGGGGCCAGCGGTGTCCGGCAGGGTGAAAATGTGCAGCCGCTGCAACCTTTCATCGACGATGGCCACTCGCCCTTTGCCCAGGTAAGCAATGCCTTCGGTGTCCTCAAAACCGATCAATGGGTAGCGTTCGATCAAATCGCCGTCACGGGTCAGCGCCAGAATTTCCATCGGCGCACCATTGGTGATACCCAACATGCGGTCGTGATCAGGGTCATAGGCGATACCGGACAAATCGGTGATGCCCGGGATCGGCTTGGCTTCGACCATGACCTTGTAGTCTGGCAGCCAGATATTTTTGCCTGGCGCCTGATTGCCATACCAACTGTTATGCCAGTGCGCGTACAACTGCCCGGGCCAGCCAAAATGAACGAAAACCCCACTAACGCCGACCAGCGCCGCGATCAGAACAATTCCAGCCTTCCTTGCCTTGCTCATACTTTTTCTCGGTCCCAAGTAAATCGATAGACATTGACGGGTTGCCCCGGATGACATTGGCCGTTATCGGCATCGGCGCCGACGATCGACCAGTGCGCTCGGGAGGTTTCGCCCAACTCACGCGCGGCCTGAGGATTGAAACACTGGCTCAACAGTTCGTCGGGGACCAAGGCGTACGCCTGAGGGTGTTCGCGCAACCACAGTGCCGCCTGCTCGACTGTGGAGCCGACCATCCCGAAGTGCACGATCGGTTGTCGTGCGAACAGCCAATGGCCCTCGCGCCAATTGACCAACACCAGGTCGGCACCTTGGGTCATGGTCGCCGCCTGCGCCATGATCGCCTCATGAGGGTTGGGACCGTCCTTGATCGGTTCGATGAAACCGCGGGCAATCCAAAGCGCAAACCAGGTCACGACCAGCGCCTGGAATACTCGCCGACCCCGCGGACGCTGACTGAACCAGCGCTTGAGCAACCAGGGAATCAGCGGCGCAGCCACCAGCACCAGCCCGGGCAACGCCGGGTAGATGTACAACTTGCGCTTGCCGCTGCTGATACAGAAAAACAGTACTACCAGCACGACCCAACCCAGCAGCACCAGCACTCGGCCGTCGTGCTTGCGCAGTTGTCGACGCCAAGCGGGTACCAGCCACGGCAACACGAGCACCAGCGGCAGCCAATATTGCGGGATCACGTGAACGAAGAAATACCAGAACGGCTCGCGATGGTCCCAGGCGGCGGCATAACGTCCCGCGGTCTGGCGCAGCAGAATTTCTCGCGCATAGGCGACCTCGTCAGCAGTGCCATTGAGCGCGATGGACAAGGCCAAGGGCAGTAACCAGATCGCGATGGCGCCCAGCATGACCAACAGTCCCAGCAGCCACTTGCGCGCCTCGCCCGGCATGGCCACCACACCGGGCCAACCTTTGCGCACCGCGTAGGCATACGGAATCAGCATCAGGGCCGGGACGAAGCCAACCCCTTTGGTGATCACACCAATGCCCATGGCGGCGCAGCCCAGGTAAAACCAGCGCCAGGCCGGCCCGAGCAACAGGTGCCGCGCCAGACCGTACATACCCACGGAGGTGAACAGAATCAAAAAGCTGTCGATCTGGCCGGTCTGCAGGATGCTGTACGTCTGATACGTCGCCAGGTACAACAGCGCCGCTATCCGACCGGCACGTTGATGCCATAACCTGCGCGCCAGGTCATAGACCACGGCGGTGACCGTCACGGCCGATAGAAGACCCGGCAGATACAGAGCGATGGAGGGTTTCCCGGTGAGCCAGGCGAAGAACGCCACCGTCCACATGAAAATCGGCGGTTTGTCGCCATAGATCTCGGCCGCACGGTGCGGAATAAGCCACGAGCCGTGCTGCAACATCTCGAGCGCAACGCCAAGGAATCGCTCCTCGTCGACATTCTGCGGCTGACGTAGCCCCAGCCCGGCACCGATCAAAACCAGGGCGAGTAACATCAAACCCAGGCATTCGACCCGGGGTGATAACGTTCTGCGCATGACTCAGTCCTTTAAGTGTTTGCTGCGAGCAATCAACTGCAAATTGCGCAGATAAACGATCGAACCAAAGGCTTGACCGGCAATGAATACCGGGTCCTCCCGGTAAATGGCATAAGCGAGCAGCAGTGCGCTACCGACGATGCTCAGGTACCAGAAACTCACTGGAATCACGCTGCGTTTCTTGTATTCGCTGTAAAGCCACTGCAAGACGAAGCGACCGGTAAAGGCTATCTGGCCGGCGAAGCCGACCACCAGCCACAGGGTTTCACGAGAGAGATTCATCCTTCGATTTCCTGCGCATTGGCGTTCAGGCGCGTGCGCCGGATCAGCCACCAGACGCCGATCAGGTCAAGAATGCCCACCAAGGCACGGTCGAGGTTGCCGTATTTGGAGACCCCGGATGTGCGGTGACGGTGGTTGACCGGATGAGTGATCATTCGGCCGTTATGGCGCTGGATCAGTGCAGGAATGAACCGATGCATATGATCGAAGTACGGCAGGCGCAGAAACGCCGCCCGCTCGATCAATTTCAATCCGCAACCGGTGTCCGGTGTCCGGTCCTTGAGCATACGGCTGCGTAAACCATTGGCGAACCGCGAAGCCCAGCGCTTGCTCGCGTTGTCGCGGCGGTTGACCCGGTGCCCGGCCACCAACTGAATGCCGGCCAGCCCCTGCTCGCCACGCACCAACGCCAACATCCCGGGGATGTCCGCAGGATCGTTCTGGCCATCGCCATCGAGCGTGGCCAACCACTGCCCCTTGGCAGCCAGTGCCGCATGGTAAAGCGAGGTGCTTTGCCCAAGCGAACGCTCATGACGCAGGATACGCAGCGTGCTCAGGCCATTGTTTTTGATCTGCCGCAATTCGTGCAAGGTGGCATCGGTACTGCCATCGTCCACAACAATGATTTCGTACGCCTCGTCGGCCAAGGCCGCGCGAACTTCTTCAATCAAGGGCTTCAGGTTGTTCGCTTCGTTTTTTGCCGGAATCAGTACAGATACAAATATTTCATGACTCATAGGGTCCCCCCTTTAATCCTTGGTTTCTTATTATCAAGGGCGAACATTTCATCTCTGATAAAAGTGGCGATACCACTTCACAAATTCCGCTACACCCGCTTCCACCGTCACCTGAGGATGGAAGTCGACCCATTGGGTCAATGCCGACACGTCAGCCCAGGTCTTGACCACATCGCCAGGCTGTAGTGGTAGAAAGTTGCGTTGCGCTTTGATCCCCAGTGTCGATTCCAGACAATCGACGAACTCCAGCAGTGCTACCGGCTTGCCACGCCCGATATTGAAAATCCGGTTAACGCCGTCGCCCTCCCCGTCCGGGATCGGCGGCCGAAGGCGCAAACGGGCGACACTTTCGACAATGTCGTCGATGTAAGTGAAGTCGCGCGCCATCTGGCCGTGATTATAGATATCGATCGGCAAACCGTTGAGGATCGCTTCGGTGAACTTGAACAGCGCCATATCGGGGCGCCCCCAAGGTCCGTAAACGGTAAAAAAGCGTAGGCCGCTGGCCTTCAGACCATACAAATGACAGTAGCTGTGAGCCATCAACTCATTGGCACGTTTGCTGGCCGCGTACAGTGAAATGGGGTGATCGACAGCGTCTTCGACACTGAACGGCATTTTGCTGTTGGTACCGTACACCGAGCTGCTTGATGCATAGATCAGGTGCTTGGGGCGATAGTGACGGCACGCTTCCAGCACATTCAGAAAACCCACCAGGTTCGATTGCGCGTAGATGTCCGGGTTGTCCAGTGAATAACGAACACCCGCCTGGGCCGCCAGGTGCACAACCTCGGTAAAACGATGTTCTTTGAACAACGCCATCAATGCTGGTTTGTCGACGATATCCAGGGTTTGAAAACGAAAGCCTGGCAAGGATGCAAGCTCGTTGAGCCGTGCGCGCTTAAGCTCAACGCTGTAATAGTCGTTGAGGTTGTCGATACCGATGACGTCAAGACCTTCCAGGCACAAACGCTTGACAGTGTGATACCCGATGAAACCGGCAGCGCCAGTGACCAAAACGGTCATAGGGAGTACGCGCCGGTCAGCGCACTGTTCTTGGCCAATACCCACGTCAGCTTCATGCTTTGCTCCATAGTCCAGTCAATAAGGCTTGTATCGTCGATGGCAGAGCTCTCAAATGCCCACAAGGAGTCCCGGCAGTTCTCGGCCATGCATACGTTGCTCGTCGGATTGTAAAAATAGCGTTAATAATTCATTTGGGTTTTGTGACAATTGCCAATATAGCGTGACGAATTCAGTTGCCATTGGCACACGTCAATTTAAAGTGCATGCCAGCAGGAGAAAATCATGAACCCGGGAAGGAATGCAGAATCATGAGCACTGAGCAAGAAACGACCTTCGACGAGCCGCGACTCAACAGCACGGAAATCCGCATTTTGGGTTCGTTGATCGAAAAACAGGCCACCAGCCCGGAAACCTATCCGCTGACCCTCAATGCGCTGGTGATTGCCTGCAACCAGAAAACCAGCCGCGAGCCGGTGATGAACCTGACCCAGGGTCAGGTCGGCCAAAGCCTGCGCGCCCTCGAAGGACGCGGCTTTACCAAACTGGTGATGGGCAGTCGGGCGGATCGCTGGGAACACAAAGTCGACAAGGCACTGGAACTGGTGCCCGCTCAGGTCATTCTTGCGGGGCTGCTGTTCCTGCGCGGTCCGCAAACGGTCAATGAACTGCTGACCCGCAGCGGCCGCATGCACGATTTTGAAGATGCCGAGCAGGTGGTGCATCAGCTGGAACGCTTGATTGCTCGAGGTCTGGCGCTGTTGATCCCGCGCCAGGCCGGTCAGCGTGAAGACCGCTATATGCACGCCTTGGGTGACCCGGCGGACATCGAAGTGATCCTGGCAGCACGGCAGAACCCGATCGAACGTGGTACGGGTGGCGGTGTATCGGTTGAGCGGATCGAAGAGCTTGAGGCGCGAATTGCGGCGCTGGAAGAGCGTCTAGCCCGCCTCGAATAAATTAACAACAAAGATCGAATGTGGGAGCGGGCTTGCTCGCGAAGGGGCCATAACATTCACCATCTTGGGTGACTGTCATACCGCTTTCGTCGGAACGCCGCCCGGAGCAAGCCCGCTCCCACATTAGGTTCGCGGTGCTTCTACTCGCCGTCCCAATAATCCACGCCGTCGGCCGGCCTGGCGACGGCGACGAAGCCCGAGGTATTGCCCTCGGCATCGACCTTGAAGTCGTCCATCACCGCATACTTGCCGGAATCCGGGTACTCGCAAATCTCGGGTGATTGCTGGGTGCTGACCGCCAGGTAGCGCAGTTCAGCGTTGCTGGTGTTGATGATCTGGTGCGCGGTTTCAGGGCCGCCCGACGGGCAGGCAATGACATCACCGGCGCGAACGGGAAAGCGCTCGGCACCCAAGCGAATCTCCCCTTCCCCGGCCACGATGTAAAACATCTCCTCGTTGACCCGATGACTGTGAAACGGGCTGCCACGCATCCCCGGCTCCAGTGCGTACAGGCGATAACCCAGCTTCTGCGCGCCGAGTTGCTGGCCGATGCGCGCCTGTCGTTGCTGATAGCGGTCGGCGGTGTCTCCCGTCGGGGCAAACGCTTCGGGCAGCGGTTCAAGCGCGGCCTGATCCAGATTAAGAATGGCAGGATGCATGAGTCACCTCAGTCACGGTTTCGCTTGCCGGGCAGCAGGATTAGCCAGGCCACTGCGGGCAAACTCCACGGCTTTGCGAAACTGCTCATCGGTCGGCCGCACCCCGGTGTACAGCACGAACTGCTCCAGCGCCTGGATCGCGATCACTTCCAGCCCGGTGATCACTCGCTTGCCTTCAGCACGAGCGCGCACAATCAACGGTGTTTCCGAGGGGACGGCCACTACATCGAAGACAGTCTCGGCAGCAGCGATGGTTTCAACATCGAACGCCAGCTGATCGGCCTCGGGGCCGGACATGCCAATCGGTGTGACGTTGATCAACATCTGCGGCCGCTCCGAGCCCAGCTCCGCTTGCCATCGATAGCCCAGCGATTCGGCCAACGCCCGTCCGGCACGCTCGTTACGGGCGATGATCAGGCCATTTTTGTAGCCACCGTCGCTCAAGGCACTGGCCACCGCCTTGGCCATGCCGCCACTGCCGCGCAGGGCAAAGGTCAATTCCTTCGGCACCTGGTGGGTGTCAAGCAACTGGGCGATCGCGATGTAATCGGTGTTGTAAGCCTTGAGATGGCCGTTTGTGTTAACGATGGTGTTGATTGATTGAATGGCCGCAGCGGAGGGGTCCAGTTCATCGACCAGGGCAATGCAGGCCTCCTTGAACGGCATCGACACGCCGCAGCCACGAATCCCCAAGGCGCGAATACCGCCAACGGCGCCTGGCAGATCCTGACTGCTGAAGGCCTTGTAGTAAAAATTCAGCTCCAGTTGCTCATACAGATGATTGTGAAACCGCAGACCGAAGTTCCCCGGACGTGCGGAAAGCGACATGCACAGCTGGGTGTCTTTGTTGGGGTTCATCTGCATGAAAAATCTCCTCGAATAACACTTTCAGATGGACGGGATTAGCCAATCCATCGGGTCTGATCGATCATAACGGTGTGTCTGCGCGCGGCCTCACTGAACCGTAAAGAAGCGAGTACAGACCTTACACAAAATTTACCCAACGGCTGTGTTGATTTTGAAAAAAATGCTGTCTTAGAAGTATCCCCGCGACAATCCTTGGGTCTATTGCAGACACAAGCGTCGGGGCGAAGAACCGAGGAACTATCATGATCCGTAAAATCCCCACAGTAGCCTTGCTGATCGGTGCTCTTGCTATCGCAGGGCAGGCAGAGGCTGGCGGCGGTCACGGCGGTCACGGTTGGGAAGGGCCGGCGGTATTTGGCGCGATCGTTGGCTCGGCCATCGTTGGTTCGGCCATCATCAATAGCAACCGCCCGGTCTATGTACAGCAACCGGTTTACGCTCAGCCACAACCGGTTTATGTGCAACCGCCACCGGTTTATTACCAGCCGGCACCGGTCTACGTGCAACAACCGGTCTATTACGGCCCGCCACCAGTTTACTACGGCCCGCCACGTGGTTATTACGGTCCACCGCGCGGTTACTACGGCCCTCCCCACGGTTATGGCCGCTGGTAACGGAATCATCAGGCCCCGCCTCAACAGCGGGGCCTTTTTGTGACCGTCCGTCGGCAGAGGTCTGGATAAATCTCGCCAAGGTCGCTGTCGGGACAGTCTTTGCGGCGCAAGTTGGCAAGATTGACTCGCCATCCTTCCCCCTCGCTGGGGAAAACGGTCATATTTTTGTCATGTCGGGTCCGCACTCTTGGATCTGTCCGTTAACAACAGGTTGATAAAAACAAGGACGACCTCATGCCCACGCAAAACCCGCACCGCATTGTCGGCTTGTGCACTTCCAGCAAGGTGTACAACGCACTGACCGAACTCAAGCACCTGGAAGGCCATCGCAGCGCCAAGTTTCTTTCGCTGCTGGCAGAAAACCTGGTGCGAAAAGGCCTGCTCAACGAGCAGGAAGTGGTTCATATGCTGGATCTGGTGGTCGACTGAACCGATGACTCATTGGCATCAATGACGACTATCGAAAGCGTTGATTGTCCGTTCAAGTGTCCAGTCCGTAAGGTAGCTCCACAGATTGATGGAGGTACTTATGTCCCAGGTTCAGATTATGTCCGTTATCGGCAGCGCCGTTCCCGCACCGCTCAGAGAGTTAGGATTGCTCGCCTGTTGGTACCTGGTGCAGGACGGCGAACCGATCAGCGGTCCGCTCACCTCGCTGCCGGCCGCCCAGGCACTGTCGCAACGCATCGGCCAAGGCCAGATCGGCGCTTAAGGCAGCTGCACCCGCGGCTTGGTTTCAATGAAGATTGCCCAGCTCGACATGAACAGCGCGGCGATCAGCGGTCCGATCACAAAGCCATTGAGGCCGAAGATCGCCAGACCGCCCAAGGTCGAGATCAGGATCAGATAGTCCGGCATCTTGGTATCCTTGCCCACCAGGATCGGTCGCAGCACGTTATCCACCAGGCCGATCACAAAAATCCCGTACAGCCCCAGCACCACGCCCTGCCAGATCGCCCCGGCGAACAGGAAAAATGCCGCCACCGGCGCCCAGACAATCCCCGCCCCCACCGCTGGCAACAGCGACAGAAACGCCATCAGCACCGCCCAGAGCAACGCGCTCGGAATATCCAGAAACCAGAAAATCAAACCGCCCAATGCGCCTTGCGTGATCGCCACCAACAGGTTGCCCTTCACTGTCGCCCGTACCACACGATTGAACTTGAGTTGCAAACGGCGTTTCTGGTGCTCCTGCAGCGGCACCGCGGCGCGAACTTTACGGGCCAGCTCAGCACCGTCCCGCAAAAAGAAGAACAACAGGTAGAGCATGATGAAAAAGCTCACCACAAACTCGAACGTGCCTTGGCCAAAACTGAAAGCCTTCGTGGCGATAAACTCATTGCCCGTCACCGCACTCTTGATGATTTTCTCCCGCAGCCCGTCCAGGCCGCCTACCCCGAACCGGTCGAGCAAGTGCTGGAAGTACGGCGGCAGGCTGTGTTTGAAATGCGTCACAAACCCGGCGATGTCCAATTCACCGCTTTCAATGCTCTTGTACAGCGCGGCCCCTTCCTGGACCAGCAAGATACTGAGGACAATCACCGGCAGAATCGCGATCACCAGGCAGATGCTCAGGGTGAGCAGCGCCGTCAGGTTGCGCTCCCAGCCGAACTTCAGTTGCAGTCGTCGCTGCAAGGGCGCGAAGAGGATGCCGAGGATAACCGCCCAGAACACCGCGCCGTAAAACGGCAGCAAAATCCATACGAAAGCGGCGGTGACCAGCCCCAGCAAGATCACCAGTGATTTGTCTTGTAGCTTCTCTTCGTTCATTTCCGATCCATGTCAGTCCGCAGGGGCGCATGCTCTTGTACTGAAGAGCCTTCCTGATGCTTAGTCCGCCACGGTTCGCGCGAGTGCCATCCGTTTGTTCATCAAGCATAGATCCAGATCAATGAACCCCGCGGGCAAGCCGCTTATTCTCGGCGGCTTTTGTGACCGACTCTGCCATGACTCTCCTGCCTCCAGAACTGCTCGCCCCCGCCGGCACCCTGAAAAACATGCGTTATGCCTTCGCCTACGGCGCCGATGCGGTGTACGCCGGTCAACCGCGCTACAGCCTGCGGGTGCGCAATAACGAATTCGATCACGCCAATCTGGCCCTCGGCATTCACGAGGCCCAGGCTCAAGGCAAACGCTTCTATGTGGTGGTGAACATCGCCCCGCACAACGCCAAGCTAAAAACCTTCCTCAAAGACCTGGCGCCGATCATTGCTATGGCGCCGGACGCGCTGATCATGTCCGATCCAGGCCTGATCATGCTGGTCCGCCGGCATTATCCGCAGATGCCGATTCACCTTTCGGTACAGGCCAACACGGTGAACTGGGCCAGTGTCGAGTTCTGGCAACAACAAGGCCTGAGCCGGATCATCCTGTCGCGGGAACTGTCCCTGGAAGAAATCGCCGAAATCCGCGAACAGGTGCCGGCCATGGAACTGGAAGTGTTCGTCCACGGCGCGTTGTGCATGGCCTACTCCGGCCGCTGCCTGTTGTCGGGTTACATGAACAAGCGCGACGCTAATCAGGGCAGTTGCACCAATGCCTGTCGCTGGAAGTACTCGGCGCAGCAGGCCACGGAAAACCAGCTCGGCGAAATCGTGCAGACCTTCCAGCCTGAACCGACCCTGGGCATCGGTGCCCCGACCGATCAGGTGTTTCTGTTGCAGGAAGCCAATCGGCCCGACGAACTGATGCAGGCCTTCGAAGACGAGCACGGCACTTACATCATGAACGCCAAGGACCTGCGTGCGGTGCAGCATGTCGAGCGCCTGACGCAGATGGGCGTGCACTCACTGAAAATCGAGGGCCGGACCAAATCCCATTTTTATTGCGCACGCACCACTCAGGTTTACCGCCGGGCGATCGACGACGCGGTGGCCGGTCGCGAGTTCGACCGCAACCTGATGACGGATCTGGAATCCCTCGCCCAGCGCGGCTACACCGAAGGTTTTCTGCGGCGGCATGTGCATGACGAATACCAGAACTACCAACACGGCAGTTCGGTGTCGGAACGGCAGCAGTTTGTCGGCGAGCTGACCGGTGAGCGGCGTGACCGGATGGCGGAAATCAAGGTAAAGAACCGATTTGGCCTGGGCGACCACATGGAACTGATGACGCCCAAGGGCAACTTCCAATTCGACTTGCAGCAACTTCAAAACGCCAAAGGCGAGCCGATAGAAGTGGCACCGGGGGATGGGCATACGGTGTATCTGCCGATTCCCGATGCGGTGGATTTGCAGTTTGGGTTGTTGATGCGGGATGTGGGTGTCGCTTAGATCCACCCCTCACCCCAGCCCTCTCCCCACGGGGGAGAGGGGGAAAGGGAGCCAATCTTCAAGCCTTTCAAACCTGAGTTCGATTCGGAATTTCAGGTCGATTTCGACTCGACAACTCGGTCAGTTCCCTCGCCCCTCTGGGGCGGTCCGACGCTTTGGGAGGGTTAGGGGTGTTTTCCAGCTTCACCACCTATCCCGGCAAAAACTCTTCTCGCAACATCCCCACAAACGCCTCCCGCGCCGGGTGAACCCCGGCGTTTTCATGCCAGTAAAACAGGTTGTCGATCGCCGTCAGCTCGGGGAACTCATACCCCGCGCAACCCGCCCCTTTGGCGTACTGATCAAACACGCCTTTTGGCACCAGCGCGACACCCGCCCCGGCACTGACGCAGCCGACAATCGCCCCGTAACTGGCCAGGCTGACAATCGGCAACGCCTGCCCCTGCCGCAGCAACCAATGCTCCAGCGCCGCCCGGTAGGGACAGCCCTGAGGCCACATGAACACGGTCTTGTCCAGCAAGTCCGCGATGTTTCGTACCGGCCCCAGGGACGTCGAGGCAATCAGCAGCAGCTCCTCGCGGTACATCGGCGTGCGCTTGAGGTGTGAGCGCTCGACATCCACCGCAACGATCGCGCCGTCGAGCCGGTGGTTGAGGGTGTCGTCGAGCAATTGGCCCCAGGCGCCAGTGGTCAGCTCCAGCGCCACCGCCGGGAAACGTTTGTGGAATTTCGCCAGCAGCCGCGGCAATCGACCGGTCGCCGACGACTCGATGGCGCCAATGCGCAACGGCCCGGACGGCTCGGCCGAAGGGTCCACCGCGCGTTTGGCTTCAGCCGTCAGGGCGAGAATTTTCGAGGCATACGCCAGAAAGGTTTGCCCCGCCGGGCTGATTCGCAGCCCTCGGCCTTCGCGCAGAAACAGCGCGACACCCAGCTCCGCTTCCAGAGACTTGATCCGTGCCGTGATGTTCGACGGCACGCAATGCAACATCTCTGCCGCCCGGGCGATGCTGCCGACCTCGGCGACGGTCTTGAACATGCGTATCTGTGCCAGCTCCATACATCACCCAAAGTGAAGAGTTGACGCACTATAAGTCAGTTGTGGAGAACAGTCAGGCTTCTGATACTGGGTGCATCCGCCTATAGGTGCCCGCACATGAAACCACTCACGCCCTCCCCCGGTTCTCCCGTCAAACTCATCCTGGCCATGGCATTTGTGGTCGCCTGCTGGGGTTACTCTCCGACCGGCATTCACATCGGTTTGCAGGCCTATGATCCTGGTCATCTGGCCTTGCTGCGGTTTCTGCTGGCGTCGGCACTCATGGCGGTGGTCGCAGTATTCCGGGGCATCAGCCTGCCGAACAGGCGTGACCTGCCGCTGCTGTTCGCGCTCGGTTTCTTTGCCGTGAGCCTGCACCATGTCGCGCTGAATTTCGGCCAGCAAAGTGTCAGCGCCGGCGCCTCCAGCGTGTTGGCGCAATCGACGCCGTTGTTCAGCACGCTGCTGGCGCGTTTCGTGTTCAAGGACCGGGTTAGCGCGTGGCGCTGGGGCTGCGTTTTTCTGGGATTGATCGGCGTGGTGATTGTGGTGGCCGGGGATCACGGACTGGGGAGCATCGACGCCCATGGTTTGTTGATCCTGCTGGCGGCGGTGTCATGGAGTTTCTACTTTGCCTTGCAGAAGCATCACTCGCGGCGCTACGACGGGCTGATGCTGGTGTGTTACACGGTTTGGTTCGGGACGCTGCTGCTGTTGGTTTATCTCCCGGGGCTGGTGAGCCAGGTCATCACCGCTCCGGTTGAAGTGCAGTTTGCGGTCATCGGGCTGGGCATTTTCCCAAGTGCCCTTGCGTATCTCGCCTGGGCCTATGTGCTGACTCATGTGGATCTGAGCCGTGCAACGATGACGCTGTATCTGATTCCACCGACCGCCATGGCGATTGCCTCTTTTGCGCTGGGCGAGCGGCCGACGTTGATGATCGTTGGGGGCGCACTGGTGGTGCTGGTCAGCGTGTTGGCATTGAATCTGGAGCGCAGGCCGATGGTTCAGGTGGCTAGCGTCTGATGATTGATCTGTGTTGAGGCGCAGAACCTGTGGGAGCGAGCTTGCTCGCGATGGCGGACTGGCAGACAACGTATGTGTTGAATGTAAGACCGCCATCGCGAGCAAGCTCGCTCCCACAGGTTCTGCGCCTTAACTGACTGGCATTGGCCTTGCGCCGGTTGTTTTTATCGCCTGTCATCGGACAGCGGTGTTGGTTCATCTGCCGGAGGCACGTCCTCGGCCGCATCAGGGTCCATCAAGTCTTCAGGTCGATCCGTGTCGGCCTCGGCCGGGTCCCGCGAAGGGTCCATGCCGGGTGGCGCGTCGTGATCCATGCGCGGCTCGTCGGTGCCGGGCATGGGTCGGGTTGGGTCGATATTGGGCGTTCCACCCTGGAACATCGAATCGTTAGCCATGACGCACCTCACTGATGAGGTCCAGCAAATCTGGGCCGTACTCGTTGGAAGCAGGGCCGCGGATGAGGTGCTATCGAGTAGACAAACGGTGGTCAGCCATCGGCCGAAAAACGGTCGCGACTGTTGGTCAGGTGCAGCCACATGGCCGCCCGCGCCGCATCCGGATCCTGGCGTTTGATGGCGTTGAGAATCGCCTCGTGCTCAAGATTGGCCAGTTGCCCGAGCTTGCTCAAGTCCACTGCGCCGCGCTCGGCGGCATTGACGCGGGTGCGCGGGATCATGGCGCTGCCCAGGTGCTGCATGATTTCGGTGAAGCACACGTTGCCGGTGGCTTCGGCGATCAGCAAGTGGAAGCGCTTGTCGGCTTCGACGCAGCTGTCGTTGTTGGCCAGCAGGCTTTGATAGTCGTCCAGCGCTTCGCGCATCTGCACCAATTGATGATCCGTGCGACGGGTTGCAGCGAGTGCGGCGGCCTGGGTTTCCAGGCCCATGCGCAACTCCAGAATGCTGCGCACCCCCAGCGCGGTATCGACGTTCAACCGCAGACCCTGCTCCGGTGCTCGCTCGATAACAAAGGTGCCGATGCCATGGCGGGTTTCCACGAGACCGGACGCCTGCAATTTCGAGATCGCCTCGCGCACCACCGTGCGACTGACGCCGTGCTCCTGAACAATCGTGTTCTCGGATGGCAGCTTGTCGCCGGGCAGCATCTGGCCGAGCAAGATGCTCTGGGTCAGCTTGGCGACCAGGTCATGGGCCAGGTTGTGGGTGCGCTTGCGGGCAGGCGCGTCGAGGTCTTCTTGCATGGCGATCATCCGGAGCAGGGCTACCGGAATCGTAGCACTGCGCTGGACGGGAATCTCAGGAAAACGCCGATCAACTTGTATGACAACACTCAACAAACCGGGCAGACGAGACTCCGCGAAGGTCATCCATTAATGCAAAATTAATAACAAACCCTCCATCAAGCGCCATTTTGTTGGGCGAAGACTCTTGCAGTATGAAAAAACGTAGTTGTATGATGTCTATCAACATCGCAACACCCCGTCACACCCCGCATAAAAATAATCAGTGGGAGATAACGCATTGAATACATCCATATCCGGGATGAACGATGGCGCCGATTCGGTCCTGAAGTCCGCCATCTCGAAAGTGAAACGCCATGTTCTGCCGCTGTTCGTGATCATGTTCATCGTCAACTACATTGACCGCGTGAACATCGGCTTCGTCCGCGCCCACATGGAACATGACCTGGGCATTGGCGCTGCCGCCTACGGCCTCGGCGCCGGGCTGTTCTTCATCGGTTACGCGTTGTTCGAAGTCCCCTCCAACATCCTCCTGCAAAAAGTCGGCGCGCGAATCTGGTTGACCCGCATCATGCTGACCTGGGGCCTGGTCGCCGCTTGCATGGCGTTCATCCAGAACGAAACCCACTTCTACATCCTGCGATTCCTGCTGGGCGTGGCCGAAGCCGGGTTCTTCCCCGGAGTGATTTACTACTTCACCCGCTGGTTGCCTGGCGTTGAACGCGGCAAGGCGATTGCCATCTTCCTCAGCGGTTCGGCGATTGCTTCGCTGATCTCCGGCCCGCTGTCCGGGTTACTGCTGCAAATCAGCGGTTTCGGGATGAACGGCTGGCAATGGATGTACTTCATTGAAGGGATGTTCTCGGTCGGGTTGTGCGTGTTCGTCTGGTTCTGGCTGGACTCCAAACCCCACGACGCCAAATGGCTGAGCCGCGAAGAGCAAGACGCGCTGGTCAAAGCCATCGACGATGAGCAACTGGCCCGCGAAGCCGCGACGCCGATCAAACCGTCGTTGGGCAAGCTGCTCAAGGATCGCCAGATCATCCTGTTTTGCCTGATCTATTTCTTCATCCAATTGACCATCTACGCCGCGACCTTCTGGCTGCCGAGCATCATCAAAAAGATGGGCGACCTGAGCGATATTCAAGTCGGGCTGTTCAACTCGATTCCGTGGTTGCTATCGATCGTCGGCATGTACGCTTTCGCTTCGCTGTCGGCCAAATGGAAACACCAGCAAGCCTGGGTCGCCGCGGCCCTGCTGATCGCAGCAGCCGGGATGTTCATGTCCACCACCGGTGGGCCGATCTTCGCTTTCGTTGCGATCTGCTTTGCTGCGTTGGGTTTCAAATCGGCGTCGTCGCTGTTCTGGCCGATTCCACAGGCCTATCTGGACGCACGGATCGCGGCGGGTGTGATCGCGCTGATCAACTCGGTGGGTAACCTCGGCGGCTTTGTCGCACCGACCACGTTCGGTCTGCTGGAAGAGCGCACCGGTTCGATTCAGGGCGGGCTGTACGGCTTGGCCGCAACCTCGATCATTGCCGCAATCATCGTCTTCGCCGCACGCAATAAACCGAAATCCGCACCTGCCGTTGCATCGGCCAAACCAGCGTCCAACCACGCCTGAACATCTGTTTTGAAGGACATGAAAATGAACACACAAGAAACCGCCAAAGCCCCGATCATCACCAGCATGCAGGTTGTTCCGGTGGCCGGCCACGACGGCATGTTGCTCAACCTGAGCGGCGCTCACGGGCCGTTTTTCACCCGCAACATCGTGATCCTCAAGGACAACGCCGGTCACACCGGCGTCGGTGAAGTACCGGGCGGCGAGCGCATTCGCCAGACCCTCGAAGACGCTCGCTCGTTGGTGGTTGGCAGTCCGATCGGCACCTATCAGAAGATCCTCAATCAAGTGCGCCAGACCTTCGCCGATCGCGATGTCGGCGGTCGCGGGTTACAGACGTTCGATTTGCGCATCACCATCCACGCCGTCACCGGCCTGGAAGCCGCCCTGCTTGATCTCCTGGGTCAGCACCTTGACGTGCCGGTGGCCGCCCTGCTCGGCGAAGGCCAGCAACGCGATGAAGTGAAGATGCTCGGTTATCTGTTTTATGTCGGTGATCGCAACGAAACCGATCTGGCCTACCGCAGCGAACCGGACGCCGACAACGACTGGTTCCGCGTACGTCACGAAAAAGCCATGACCGCCGACGCCGTGGTCCGCCTTGCCGAAGCCGCCCACGCCCGCTACGGTTTCAAGGACTTCAAACTCAAGGGCGGCGTGCTCAGTGGCGATGAAGAAATCGAAGCCGTCACCGCCCTGGCCGAACGCTTCCCCGACGCGCGCATTACCCTTGATCCGAATGGCGCATGGTCACTCAAGGAAGCCATTCGCCTGTGCCGGGATCAGCATCACGTACTGGCTTACGCCGAAGACCCGTGCGGCGCGGAAAACGGTTATTCCGGACGTGAAGTCATGGCTGAATTCCGTCGTGCCACGGGTCTGAAAACCGCCACCAACATGATCGCCACCGACTGGCGGGAAATGGGCCACGCGATCCAGTTGCAATCAGTGGACATTCCGCTGGCCGACCCGCACTTCTGGACGATGCAGGGCTCGGTCCGCGTGGCGCAGATGTGCCATGAGTGGGGCCTGACCTGGGGTTCGCATTCCAACAACCACTTTGATATTTCCCTGGCGATGTTCACCCACGTCGCGGCCGCCGCGCCGGGTGAAATCACCGCCATCGACACCCACTGGATCTGGCAGGACGGCCAGCGCCTGACCCAAGCGCCGCTGCAAATCGTTGGCGGCTGCGTGCAGGTGCCGAAGAAGGCTGGGTTGGGCGTCGAATTGGACATGGATCAGTTGGCCAAGGCTCATGAGTTGTATAAAGGCATGGGACTGGGCGCGCGGGACGACAGCGTGGCCATGCAGTTTCTGATTCCGGGTTGGAAGTTCGATAACAAGCGGCCGTGTCTGATGCGCTGATTCAGCGGTCGCGCCTGACCTGTTAACCATCAGTCCGGCCCGCCTATAGGGGCCGGATTTAAAAAACCGCTCGGAGCGTAGCGGTTAACACTCTAAAATGGCGCGCAATCGAATCAATGACGGACCAAACCAACATGGATAGGCTGAAAACTCTCGCCGTTTGCGTGGCGCTGCTCGCCACCGGCCAATGCGTCGCACAGGATCAAATCGAGACGGTGGTGAATGCCGCCGTACGACCGGTCATGCAAGCCCAGGCCGTTCCCGGAATCGCCGTGGCTGTGACCGTCAACGGAAAGCCGTATTACTTCAACTACGGGGTAGCGTCGAAAGAGAGCGCACAACCCGTCACTGAAAACACCTTGTTCGAAATCGGCTCGGTGAGCAAAACCTTCACCGCCACTCTCGCCGCCTATGCTCAGGCCACCGGCAAACTGTCCCTGTCGGACAAGGCCAGTAGCCTGCTGCCGGAACTGCGTGGCAGTGCGTTCGATAACATCAGCGTGCTGCAACTGGGCACCTACAGCGCAGGCGGCCTGCCGCTGCAATTCCCCGACGATGCCGATGCACCGGACAAGATGCTCGGCTATTTCCAGCAGTGGAAACCGACTTATGCCGCGGGCACCCATCGGCTGTATTCGAACCCGAGCCTGGGGTTGTTCGGTTACCTGGCAGCCAAAAGCATGGGCGCACCGTTTGATGAGGTGATGGAAAAGACGCTGCTGCCGAAACTCGGGCTGAAACACACTTACCTCAAGGTGCCGCAAGCTCAAATGGGGCTTTACGCTCAGGGTTACAACAAGGAAGACAAGCCTGTACGAGTTGGGCCGGGGGCACTGGATTCGGAGGCCTATGGGGTGAAAACCAGCGCCGCAGACCTGATTCGTTATGTTGAAGCGAACATGAAACCGACCCGCCTGGAAGATCCGATGCAACGGGCAATCGCCGCGACGCATACCGGTTACTACAAGGTGGGCGAGATGACTCAGGGGCTGGGTTGGGAGTTCTACCACTATCCGGTCAGCCTCGATAAGTTGCTTGCTGGCAATTCGACGCAGATGACGATGGAGGCTCACGAAGTCCAGTGGCTGACCCCGCCGCAACCTCAACCGGAAAACGTGCTGATCAATAAAACCGGTTCAACGGGCGGCTTCGGTGCTTACGTGGCATACGTGCCGTCGAAAGACATCGGCATCGTGATCCTGGCCAACAAAAACTACCCGAACCCTGAGCGGATCAAGATTGCTCATACGATATTGAGTGCACTGGCCAAGTAGCTGAGAAACACGATTTTTCGTAGCCGCTGTCGAGCTTGCGAGGCTGCGTTCGGCTCGGGCCGCGTTCGGACGCAGCGGTCGTGATCTGGCAAGTGCGGTTTTCCTGAAAGACCGCGGTTGCAGGTTTTACGACGGCTTCGCCGCCGAACGCAGCCCCGCAGGCTCGACAGCTGCTACAGATCTCTAGCGGGCAAACAAAATGGGCGACCCCTTTGAGGTCGCCCATTGTCGTTACTGCGTCAGCTCAATGCCGAGTCGGCGGCTGAGCGTCAGGTGCATCGCTTCTCGGATAAAGATTTTCCCGTGCCTGATTCACCAACAACTCGGTGACCGCCGCCAACTGCTGAATCGACAGCAGCACATCGCGGTTCGAGCCTTCCAGTTTCCCGGCAAAATTCGCAATCAGAACATTCAGGGAGGCAAGGTTTTCGCAGGCCTGATGTAGCAGGGTTAGTGTGTCGACACCAGGAGCAACAGTGAAAATCTGCTGGGTCGTGGCGGTACGCCTGGGGCTCGGGTTGACTGCGCCTTTTGCGGTTTCACACGGCTTCGCGGTATCGAGATGATCGGCGTCGGTCAGGGTTTGCGGTTGATGCTTGCTGAACTTTTTCACAGACGAGGCTCCTTTTTGTGCCATTGGTGTTTTCGTCCCTGGATCCCTCAGTGTCGCGGATTCCCACGTCCGACCGCGATTTCGCGGTGGCTGACGAAGGCTAGCGGTGCGCTCTGACAGAAACCAGTTCATAAAGACCGACAGGACTTGCAGGAAATTTCCGAGACCAATAGAAGCCGATACATCTCCCCCCGGAACCCCCGTTTTTTTTGTAGCAGCTGCCGAGCCTGCGAGGCTGCGTTCGGCTGCGGAGCAGTCGTGAGATCAGACTATGCGGTGCTTCAGGTAGACCGCAGATACAGGTTTTACGACTGCTGCGCAGGCTCGGCAGCTGCTACGTTGGATGTCGATTTCAATGGGGTAACCAGTGGATACCATTACATCGCTGCACAAACCGCGTACGATCGCGCCCTTTTTAACCCACCCCGCCACGCATCCGCCCCTCCAAACCGCTTTTGGCTCAGGGACTATGCTCAATCAGGGCATGAGGGCTGATCGATGAGAGTGCTGTTGGTCGATGATCACGCGGTGGTGCGCATGGCGATCGGGATGATTCTGGCCCGTGAAGGCCATGAGATCGTCGGCGAGTGCGACAACGGCGTGGACGCCCTCAGCAAGGCGTTCGAGCTCAAGCCTGACGCCATCGTGCTCGACCTGGACATTCCGCAGCTCGATGGCATGGCCGTCATCGACCGGTTGCGCATCGGTGGCAGTCCGGCTCGGGTGCTGGTGCATACGGGGCTGAAAAGCCAGGCCTATGCGGCGCAACACTGACTTGTAGCAGCTGGCGCAGCCTGCTCTACAAAAGCTGCGTTTAATCGTCGGGCATTTCAGGCGGCTTGGCGGGCTTCGCCGGTTTGCCTGGTTTTGCGCCCTTGGCGCCCTTCGCCCCTTTGACCGGTTCAGCCGCTTCAACAGGCGCCGCGACCGTCGGCGCTGCGGCTTCTTTCTCGGTCGCTGGCAGGGCGTCGATCGTGTCGAAAATTTTCTTCAAATCGACCGATTTTGATTCATCCCCCGAACTCTCAAACTTCTTCTCGCCATCCTTACCCACCAGGATGACTTTGGGCAACGCCCCCGCACCGAGTTTCAGCGAGCGGATCAGTGCCATCGTGTCCTGTTGGCCGAGATCCTTGCCGTCGAGCTGACCGAACATGTTGAGCACGCTGTACACCCTGATATTGCGCTGGGCGATACCTTCCTTGTTGGCCGGATCGCCCAGCGACTTTTTCAGGCCCACCCAAACCGGGTCAGCGGTGCTGGGAGCAATAACAATCAGTGGCCGGGCCCTGCCCTTGTCCATATCCAGCGGTGAGCCGTCATCGGCAGCGAACAAGGGGCCGGCGAAAGCCAGCAGGGTAGTCAGGGTCAATGACCTGATGAGCATGCGCATCTCCTTTTGATATCCACGCTCTAATGATTGCGCATCGCGGCGTTCGTTCCGGGTGACGCACCGCAATTATGTCTCGCCTTGCCCCAAGCTTAGGTCAGGGCGGTCATTGCGCAACAGCCTGAGCTAATCTCATCGCTGAACACCAACGCCCTGATCCGCCGTGAGGACCGCTGCATGAGCGCTCAGTTGAACCACACCATCGTCTGGTGCCGCAACAAGCAAATATCAGCCAACTATCTGGCAGATATCCTCGACCTGCCCAGCCCCGAAACCTTCGGCCCGATGCTGATCGTAAAGCTCGACAACGGTGTGTCGTTGGACTTCTACGACAATGACCCGCCGATTGCCTCCCAGCACTACGCGTTTTTGATCGGTGACGACGATTTCGATGCGGCCTTCGCCCGCCTGCAAGCCCGACAGCAACCCTGGTGGGCCGACCCCGGCAAACAACGACCGAACGAGATCAACGATTACGGCGGTGGCCGGCGGGTTTATTTCGATGACCCGGACGGGCACCTGCTGGTAATTCTGACTCGGCCCTAAGCCGTGCCCGCCAATCGCTCGCAGTGCTCGAACCAACCTTCGTGGCGGTGCGCAGCTCACTGAGAATCAGCGGCAGGTTTTTGGGGTTGTTTCTGCAACGGGCGGAATCAGAACGCCAGTTTGTACCCGATCAGCACCAGCATCGTGGCCAGGCAAGGACGCAGCACTTCATCGGAGATGCGGCCAGTGAGGTGGCTGCCCAGGTAAATCCCCGGCAGCGAACCGACCAGCAAATAACCCAGCACGTGCCAATCCATGTTGCCCATGCTCGCATGGCCGAGGCCGGCCACCAGGGTCAGCGGTACGGCGTGCGCGATTTCCGTGCCCACCAGGCGGCGAGTAGGCAGCAGCGGATAGAGAATGAACAACGCGACGGTGCCCAGGGCGCCAGCGCCGATGGAGGTCAGGGCAACCATGGTGCCGAGGACCAGGCCAGTGATCACGGTCAGTACATTCAATCGTTTGCCGCTGGGGTTGTAATGACCGCCCGCGCGTTTATGGGCGAAATCGAGCAGGCGTTTCTTGAAGAAAATTGCCAGCGCCGTGGCAAACAGGACAAAGCCCAAGGCCTGCTTGATGACCGCGTTCATCGCCTCGGGCGACGTTTGCAAGGTGCTCAGGAACCACAGCGTCAGCGCCACCGCCGGCACACTGCCAAGGGTCAGCCAACCGGTAATGGCCCAGTCGATGTTCTTGTTCTTTCGGTGAACCAGCACACCACTGGACTTGGTAATCGCCGCGTACAGCAAATCCGTCCCCACTGCGGTGGCCGGATTGACACCGAACCACAACAGAATGGGGGTCATCAACGAACCGCCACCAACCCCAGTCATCCCGACAATAAAGCCGACTACCAGACCTGCTACGACTAAACCGAAATTACCGAATTCCATTAACACGCCCACAAAAAACGCATGAAAAATCTGCCCCGCAGCATAGCGATTTTTCTTATAACCAGTTATATCGATGCGAACTATCGTTATGCCTGAAGTACGCAGCATCTCCTGTGCAGACAGTTCCTTGTGGGAGCGAGCCTGCTCGCGAAGGCGGTTTGGCAGACACTGCAAAGCTGTCGGTCTTGCCTCTTCGCGAGCAGGCTCGCTCCCACAAGGTGGGTTCACTGCACGGGCAGGAAATTCAGGAACAGCAAACTCTGCGCGTAATTCAAGCCGATCCGTCGGTAGCGCTCGTCCAGCATCTGCGTCAGCAGGTCCAGCCGCGCGACGATCTTGCCGAACTCCACGGCAAAACTCAGGTTGCTGCCCTCCTCCGAGATTTCGTTGGAGAACAGCAATGGCTCGCCGTTCTTGTTTTGCCGCTGGCTGAGTATCCAGGTGGCTTTCTCGATGTTGCGGGCAGCGTTGCTGACGAACGTCGGATTGATCGCATCCGTCATGTAGAACTCGATCCGATTGCCCTGGGCGGTGACGAGCATGCTGCCAATGGCATAGATGAAAGCACCGACCCGGTCGCCGAGAAACTCCGGGCTCATGGCATAACTGAGCGCTGCCAGGTCTTTTTTGCCTCCCAGGGTTGGCAGCGGTTGTTGCTGTTCGATGGCCATGCGCACTTGCTTGCCAGCGGTGCGGGCGTCGAGGAAGCCGGATTTTTTCAGCTCGTCCGGGTTGCGCAGGTAAAGCTTGCTCATCAGCAGGTAGAGGCTGTCGAGGTTGTCGCGCATCGTCAGGGTCGCCATGCGATCGACGCTGGTCTGGAGGAATTCCTGGGGTTTGCCTTCGCGGAACTGGCTGACGATGTCGCTGCCCTGCTGCTGGCTGCACCCGGAGGCTGCGAGCATCGACAAGCAGGCCAACAGCAGGCAACGGCGGCGGATTGGCGGGGTGGTGCGGGGTAAAACTCGAGCCATGGGTTATTGAACTTGGGCATGGGCCGGCGGCGGGGATTCGCCGCAGGCTGGCCAAGGATAGAGCCGTGAATCCTGGAAAAGTGCAGTGCCGATGGTCCGTAAGCATTGGCACCCGTTAAGAGGCACTACCGCATTAGTCATACTTTATAATTGCAACAGTCTATACATAAGCTATAAATCCTTCCTTGATCGCATTAAAACTCGATTATTAGTATTACTACTTAGCCTAAAACAACAAGAAGGAAGGTCAACCATGCTTCAATCCCGACACCCACTCTGCGCCCTTGGACTGTCCCTGATGATCGCCACCCTCTCCGCCCAGGCCGCCGGCCTGTCCAGCGAACACAAGGCCTTCGGCAAAACCAATGACGGCACGCCCGTCGAGCAATACATCTTGCGCAACAGCCATGGCCTGACTGCCACGGTCATTACTTACGGCGGCATTTTGCAGTCGCTGAAAGTGCCGGACAAAAACGGCATGTTGGACGATGTGGTGCTCGGTTTCGATAACGTGCAGGGCTATCAGAGCGGCACGGCGTATTTCGGTGCGACCATTGGGCGCTTCGGCAATCGCCTGGCCAACGGTGCTTTCGAACTGGACGGCAAGCGCTATCAGGTACCGCTCAACGACGGTTCCAATTCGCTGCACGGCGGCCCACAGGGTTTTGACAAAGACGTCTGGAAAGCCCAACCGAGCAACGGCAAGGATTCGGTCGGCGTGACCCTGACGTACCTGTCGGCGGACGGTGAAATGGGCTTCCCCGGCAACCTGAAAACCGAGGTCACCTACAGCCTCAATGAGCAAAACGAGTTGCGCATCGACTACAAAGCTTCCACCGACAAAGCCACGGTGTTGAACCTGACCAATCACAGCTATTTCAACCTCGCCGGCGCCGGTAACGGTGATGTGCTGAAACAGTTTGCCACCCTGCACGCCAGCCATTACACGCCGGTCACCGGCAAATTGATCCCGACCGGCGAACTGGCCCCGGTGGCAGGCACACCGATGGACTTCACCCAACCGACCGCCATTGGCAAAAACATCAAAGCCGATCACCCACAGTTGAAATTTGCCGAACCGAAACAGGGTGGCTTCGATTTCAACTGGGTGCTGAACGCCATGGGTGATGTGGGTCAACTCGCCGCCGAGGTCAGCGATCCGCAATCCGGTCGTCGATTGCAGCTCTATACCACCGAGCCCGGTGTGCAGTTCTATACCAGCAACTTCCTCGACGGTTCGGTCAAGGGCAAGGCTGGCAAGGTCTATCCGCACTGGGGCGCGTTCACGCTGGAGACTCAGCACTATCCGGATTCACCGAATCAGCCGACCTTTCCGTCCACGCGCCTGGACCCGGGCAAGACCTATACCCAGAGCACGGTGATGAAGTTTTCTGCCCAATAAAAAAGAGCAAAAGATCTAAAGATCGCAGCCTTCGGCAGCTCCTACCGAGCCAGGGTCCACCCGCAATATCACGGATGGACGGGGCCGGTGTAGGAGCTGCCGAAGGCTGCGATCTTTTGATTTGGCGGCGGAACCCTCGGGCTATTCTGTTGCCAACCGTTGAGTACTTATCGATTCAAAATATGGAGGTTTGAATGCGGACCCTCGAACTGGCCGGTGTCAACGTACCGGTCATCGGTCAAGGCACTTGGCGCATGGGAGAAGACCGTTCCCGGCACACCCAGGAAGTGGCGGCATTGCGCCTGGGCATCGAATTGGGCATGACCCTCATCGACACCGCTGAAATGTACGGCGAGGGCGGCGCTGAGGAAGTGGTCGGTGAAGCCATCGCCGGCAGACGTGACGAAGTGTTTCTGGTCAGCAAGGTTTACCCGCACAACGCCAGCCGCAAAGGCATCCCCCAGGCGTGCGAACGCAGTCTGCGGAGGCTGGATACCGATTACATCGATCTCTACCTGCTGCACTGGCGCGGCCAGTACCCCCTTGAAGAAACAGTCGAAGCCTTCGAACACCTGCGCGAAGAAGGCAAGATCGGTCGCTGGGGCGTCTCCAATTTTGATGTCGACGACCTGGAAGAACTGGCCTCACCGGCCTGTGCCACCAATCAGGTGCTCTACAACCTGGAAGAACGCGGCATCGAGTTTGATCTGTTGCCCTGGAGCCACCAGCATCAAATGCCGGTCATGGCCTACTGTCCGATCGGTCAGGGTGGGCCTATGCTGAACCATACAACGCTCAAGCAAATAGCCGCCCGTCACCGTGTGACGCCGGCCCAGGTAGCGCTGGCATGGATGCTGCGTAAGGAAGGTGTGATCGCCATCCCCAAAGCGGTCCGACCCGAGCACGTGCAACTCAACGCGCAAGCCGCGCAATTGCAATTGGAGGCTGGGGATCTGGAGGCGCTGGACCAGGCGTTTCGCGCGCCACAACGCAAACAGCGGTTGGCCATGGTCTGAGCCATCGCAGTCTGTCAGAGGGCTTCGGCATGAGAAGCACTGATCAGGACGATTCCTTTAATCTGCAACGCTTTATCCAGGCACAGGACCCGGTGTTCAAACGGGTCCAGGCCGAGCTGAACGCCGGCCACAAGCGCAGTCACTGGATGTGGTTCATCTTTCCGCAACTCTCAGGATTGGGCGGCAGCGAGATGTCCCGCCACTTTGCCATACGTTCCAAAGAGGAAGCCGCGGCGTACCTCAATCATCCGCTGCTGGGTTCACGGCTGCGCACCTGCACGCAATTGGTGCTGAACATCGAAAACAGCTCAATTGCGGCCATCTTCGGTCACCCCGACAATCTCAAGTTTCACTCTTCCATGACGCTGTTCGCCCAGGTTGCTGGCGCTAACAGCGACTTTCATCAAGCACTGGACCAGTATTTCCACGGCATCCTGGATGACTGGACGTTGTTGCTGCTGGACTCAAAACAGGCCCAATTGCCCACCCATCAAGGTTGAAAAGTCGTCGTCCACGAAGGGCAGAATGGCATCCGCCACCGGTTGCAGTTGCCGGGTGACGTAGTGGTCGTAGTCGATGGGCGCGCTGCGGATTTCCAGCGGCTCGGGCCCGGCGACGGTGATCACGTAACTGATCCAGCCACCGTTCTGGTATTGCCGCGGGCGGCCCTGCTGGTCGTTGTAATCATCGGCCATCCGCGCGGCCCGCACGTGGGGCGGCACGTTGCGCTGATAGTCATCGAGGGTGCGGCGCAGGCGCTTGCGGTAGATCAGGCGATCGTCGAACTCCCCCGCCAACGTCTTGCGCACGTAGTCGCGCACATACTCCTGATAGGGTTTGCGATTGAAGATGCGCAGGTACAACTCCTGCTGGAATTGCCGGGCCAGCGGCGACCAGTCGGTGCGCACGGTTTCCAGGCCTTTGTAGACCATTTCGTCGGTGCCATCGGCGCGAGTCACAAGCCCCGCATAGCGCTTCTTGCTGCCCTCCTCGGCGCCGCGAATGGTCGGCATCAGAAAGCGTTTGTAGTGGGTTTCGAACTGCAACTCCAACGCACTTTCCAGACCGTATTGCTGCTGCACATGCTCGCGCCACCACTGGTTGACGTGATCCACCAGCGCGCGGCCAATCTGCGCGGCTTCCTGCTGACCATGGGCACGGCGCAGCCAGACGAAGGTTGAGTCCGTGTCGCCGTAAATCACCGTGTGGCCCTGGGCTTCGATCAGCTGTCGCGTACGCAGCATGATCTCGTGACCGCGCAGCGTGATGGACGACGCCAGGCGTGTGTCGAAGAAGCGGCAACCGCTGGAACCGAGCACGCCGTAAAAGGCGTTCATGATGATCTTCAGGGCCTGGGATAGCGGTGCATTGTGTTCGCGTTTGGCGGTTTCGCGACCTTCGGCGACCCGGGCGACGATGGCGGGCAGGCAATGCCGGGTTCTGGAAAAACGCGCACCACGAAAGCCTGGCACCGACTCGCTGTCATCGGGATGTTTAAGCCCCTCGATCAAGCCCACCGGGTCGATGAGGAAGGTTCGGATGATCGATGGATAGAGGCTTTTGTAATCGAGCACCAGCACCGACTCGTACAGGCCCGGTTGCGAGTCCATGACAAAACCGCCGGGGCTGGCTTCAGCGGGCTTGCCGCCGAGATTGGGCGCAACGAAACCCTGGCGGTGCATCAGCGGCATGTAAAGGTGCGTGAACGCCGCCACCGAGCCACCGCTGCGATCCGCCGGCAAACCGGTGACGCTGGCCCGTTCCAGCAGAAAGGTCAGCAGCTCGGTCTTGGCGAAAATCCGCGTCACCAGCTCGCAGTCCTTGAGGTTGTACTTGGCCAGGGCCGGTTTGTCCTCGGCGAACATGCGGTTGATTTCGTCCATGCGCTGGTACGGATTGTCGATCGACTTGCCCTCGCCAAGCAGGGTTTGTGCGACGTTTTCCAGGCTGAACGAGGGGAAACTCCAGGTCGCCGAGCGCAGGGATTCGATGCCGTCGATGATCAGCCGGCCGGTGGCCGAGGCGAAGTAATGGTTTCGGCTACCGTGTTCGCGCCACTGCATTTCTTCACCGCCACGCCCCAGTTTCAGCGGCACCGCCAGGCGCCGGGCGTGTTCGTGCAGTACGCGCAGGTCGAATTGCACCACGTTCCAGCCGATGATGGCGTCGGGGTCATGGCGGGCGAACCATTCGTTGAGTTTTTTCAGTAGCAGGGTTCGGGAATCGCAGTATTCGAGCTGAAAATCCACCTCGCTGTCGTCGCCATTGGGCGGGCCGAGCATGTAGACCTGGCGCTCGCCGCAGCCTTCCAGGGCGATGGAGTACAGCTCGCCCTGAGCGGTGGTTTCGATGTCCAGGGAGACCAGCCTGAGGCTCGGGCGATAGTCGGGGTCGGGTTTCATCTGCGCATCGAGCAGCAGGCCCTCGGTGTTCGGCGTGCCACTGAACCGGACCGGCGCGGTGATGAAACGCTCCATCATGTAGCGTTCCGGCGGACGCACATCGGCTTCGAACATGTCGACGCCGGCCTTGCGCAGCGCGGTTTCCAGACGCATAAGCTGACCGTGCTGCTGGCAATACAGACCGAGCACCGGACGGTGCTCGAAATCCAGCAACGCCAACGGCCGCAGCTCGACGTTCTTTTCGCCGCGCAGCAGCACTTCGGCCTGCTCGCGCTGGGCTGCGGGGATGAACGCCACCGACGGTTGATGAGGCAGGCGGATCCGCTGGGGACCGGTGTCGGTCGCCAGCCAGAACTCGACTTCCGTACCGGCCGGGGTATCGCGCCAATGCCGGGTCAGGACGAAGCCCCGCTGTAAATCCACCACTGCAACCTCGAATCTGATTCAGAGGGAGATTCTACGCGGGATCGGGAGGGAGAGCGTGGTGGCTTATGGATTTGGCAGCCTTTGGCTCGACCCCCCACCCTAACCCTCTCCCCACGGGGTAGAGGGGACTGACCGAGTTGTTTTCAAGAGATATTGCGACCGAGAAAATTGAGTCGAACTCAAGTTCGAAAACCATGAAGATCGGCTCCCTTTCCCCTCTCCCCTGTGGGGAGAGGGCTGGGGTGAGGGGTGGCTCTTGAAGTCGCTGCCAGATTGCAGGTGTTTATCGACCTGGTACGGAGATATTCGAAAGAAAAACCGCTGAATGGCGTTTTTTGCGCGTTATCTGCCGCTTTCTGCCTTGCCCTCAGCGCCTGTGTCTACGATTCTTCAAGGACAACGACAACACCTGAGAAACTGCCATGAAAACCGTCGCCCAACTGCTGAAGTTAAAGGCTGAACAGAATCATGAAGTCCACACCATTGCACCGCATCAAATGGTGCTGGAAGCGCTGATGGTCATGGCCGCCAAAAACGTCGGGGCTTTGCCGGTCCTGAAGAATGGCGAGGTCGTGGGCATCATCAGCGAGCGTGACTATGCGCGCAAACTCGTGCTCAAGGGCCGCTCCTCCGTCGGTACACCGGTCGAAGACATCATGGTGTCGCCGGTGATCACCGTGGACACCCATCAAACCGTCGAAACCTGCATGGGCATCATGTCCGACAAACGCCTGCGCCACTTGCCGGTGGTGGAAAACGGCCAGTTGATCGGCTTGCTGTCGATCGGCGACCTGGTCAAGGAGGCCATCGCCGAACAGGCTGAGCTGATTCGCCAGTTGGAGCAGTACATCCGCGGCGAATAGATCAATCCGGCCAATGCCGCGCGAAGACCGGTGCCAATGTCGGGTGCCGGTCGATGCGCGTAAGCCACGCGAAAAACCCGGGTCTTGCACTGCGTAAATACTCCCGGCTGCCCGCCCATCTGGAAACCACCGCCGCCAGCACATCCAGCGCCCCCGGCGTCTCATCGCCCAGATACAAATCGCCCGAAAACTGATCGGCAAACACCTCCCAACTCCTGTGCAGTCGCACGCGGGCGCCGGCCATGAGGTTTTGCCTGGACGATTCATCCGCCTCGGCCAACCAACGCTCGGGGTAATCGATGATGCCAATCGCCGAATAGCAATTGCTGACGATGTACACCAGGCCGCGAATGGCCTGATCCCGCGCGGCGGTGTTTGTCGGCAGCAGGTTTGATTTGGGGAACGTGAGCCCCAGGTGAATCAGAATCGCCGCGCTCTCGGTGAGAACGCTGCCATCGGGCAATTGCAGGGTCGGGATCTGCTTGAGCGGATTGAGTTTCTCCAGCGCGTGGGTCGCCTCGGGAGAGGATTCAACGTCGATGAAGCGGTAAGGAATTTCGCAAAGCTCCAATGCCGCTTCTATCGCGGCAGCGCCGGAGTTCTGGTGTCCGTATAGCTGGTACATATCGCACGCTCCTGGCGAAACGAAAATTGAGTCAGCAGACGAGTGGGCACGAGGCACGTTCCCTGCCATCGGGCCGGGCGATACAGGTAAGATACGCCTCCCGGACCGCACTCATGACTACCCGTCGCGGCTCAAGCTCTACTGCACACTTCAAGGAAAGAACATGCGCCAACAGGATGGCGGTCTCGCCCCGTTTCTTCGTCTCTATGGGTTTCTACTGGCAGGCCTGGCCTTGAGTGGCTGCTCGCCGAGCGAACACTCGTCATCGGCCAGTCTAGCCGGTGAACAAGGGCGCGGTGGCGCCATGCTCGCCTATGAGCACGAACTGCAACTGTTGCTGCCCCAGGCGCAAATCGCGCCGCGCTTGCTGGCCACACGCGAGGCCTGCGAAACCGCACGCTTCGGGGTCTGTAACGTTCTGCGTATCGAGCAAGGCGCCGGCCGCGCCGAGATCACTTTGCGCATTGCCCCCGCGGGCGTCGAACCGCTGGTCACGATGGCGGCCGAGGGTGGGGAACTGGGTCAACGGATCACCAGCGCCGAAGACCTGGCCGATGCCGTGGACGACACTCGTCGGCGCCAAGAGCGGCTCAAGGCTCAGCAGCAACGTCTGGATGAGTTGGCGACCCGCAAAGACATCAGCGTCACGGATCTGATTACCTTGAGCAAAGAGCAGGCGGGGATCGAAAACGACCTCCAAGCCCTGGCCCAGATCGCCGCCGGACACCAGCGCCGTCTGGACACCAATCGGGTCACGCTGTCGTTCCTGCCGACCGGCGCCAGCAGTCGCTCGTCGCACCTGAGTCAAGCGTTCGGCAATTTGCTGGACAACCTGGCCGATGGCGCCGCCGATGCACTGGAAAAACTCAGCTATGCCCTGCCCTTCCTGATTCTGGCCTTCCCGCTGTTCATGCTGTGGGTCTGGCTGTGGCGCAAGTTTGTTCGCCGGCGCACCTGAGTCGTTGAACTGAAACATCACGCTCGCGTGGGGTGCGTCGTCCTTCCTATCATTGCCGTCGATGTTCACCATCACGGCAATGAAGTTCTCATAAAAAATCCGCGGCGTAACATCAGCTCCAGACCCAACAACTACACCCCGGAGCACACCATCATGAAACGCCAAACTATCCTCAGCATCGCTTTCTCGGTTTTTGCAGTTAACGCTTTCGCCGCTACCTCTGTTCACCCGGTTGTCGCTGAAGGCGGCTCGGATCGTCTGATTGAAAGTCGTGTGGCTGAAGGTGGTTCCGACCGTTTGATCGAGAAACGCGTTGCCGAAGGTGGTTCCGATCGCCTGATCGAAAACCGCGTGGCTGAAGGTGGTTCGGATCGTCTGATCGAGAAACGCGTTGCCGAAGGTGGTTCCGATCGTCTGATCGAAAACCGCGTCGCTGAAGGTGGTTCGGATCGTCTGATCGAGAAACGCGTTGCTGAAGGTGGTTCCGATCGCCTGATCGAAAACCGCGTCGCTGAAGGTGGTTCAGATCGTCTGATCGAGAAACGCGTCGCTGAAGGTGGTTCGGATCGTTTGATCGAGAAACGCGTTGCTGAAGGTGGTTCTGATCGCCTGATCGAAAACCGCGTCGCTGAAGGTGGTTCGGATCGTTTGATCGAAAGCCGCGCTGCATAAATGAATGGTTTTACCGCAGTACTCAATGAAAAACCCGGCCTCATCAGCCGGGTTTTTTTACGCCTGTTTTTTGCGGTCGGTCACTTGCCGGCCTGCGCCATGCAACGCTGATAACGCTCATCGACCCGCTTGGCAAACCACGCCGTGGTGAGTTTGCGGGTGATTTTCGGGCTTTGCAGCACGATCCCCGGCAACACCGCACGCGGTAATGGCCGACCTTCCGCCTTTTCGGCCAGGGCGAAAACCCGTGCATAGAGCTGGGTGTCCTCGAATTCGAAGTTTTTGCCCTCCTCCAATTGGTCCCGAATGGTCGGATTGCGCATGCCCAGTTGCTTGCCGAGGGTGCGCACCGCCAATTCCGTAGTGCCAGGCATGATCGAATCGTAGCGGACCAGGTCACCATCCAGCGCCAGCGGTATGCCCGACGCGCGACTCACCGCGTTCTGAAACGCGGCATTGCGACTGGCGTACCAACCGGCATTGAAATCGGCAAAGCGATACAGCGGTTGTTTGTAGCTCACCGGATAACCGAGCAAGTGGGCGATACCGAAGTACAGGCCGCCGCGACGACTGAACACTTCATGACGGATCGAGCTGTCCACCGGGTACGGATACGCCTTCGCCTGTTGCTCGGCGAAATCGATGCTGACCTGCATCGGCCCACCGGTGTGCACCGGGTTGAACCCACCAAACAGCGTCCGGCCCATGGGCACCATGCCGATGAAATCATCGAAGATCGCGCTGAGCTCTTTTTCGCTGCGCGCCGCATTGAGTCGGTCGCGATAGCTTTTGCCGTTGGATGAACTCACCTGCAGCGCACCGCTCACCAGCAAGCCGGGAATGTGGGCTTTGTCGGCGCGGCGGTCGATCTCCTCGCGGGCGATTTTGCCCAGGCCCGGTACCGGCGGGTCCACCTGAAAAGTCGACTCCTGCTCGGTGACCGCCAGTACCGAGCACAAATTTTGGGTGGATGGATAAATGTTCTGGGCAGCAAATGCTGCGTAAATATCGGTAGCCCAGCCCTGGCGATCGGCGGTTTTGGCCGGCAGCAGGCTCACGATCTCAGCCTTGACCTCGGCAGGCTTGCGCACAGGGAGCTCTTGCGTGCGCTGAGTGCCGCAACCTGCCAGCAACAGCAGCGCGGCGACGCTCATCATCAATCGATTGGCTTGCATGTTGCTCCATCAAATCCGTTGAGCCGGGGTAACCATACGATCAATGGCATGGCGCAGGCTATGACTCTCGCCGCCCCCAACTGTTCCGCAGCTGCCGAGCCTGCGAGGCTGCGTTCGGACGTCGCAGTCGTAGTTCGATGAATGAGGTTTACCTGAAATAACGCAGGGCTGCGGGGCCTTTTTCCGTTTGGCAGACAACCTGCCCGTCTGTCGCGGCTGAACCATACTTGAGCCACACACCGAGGAGGACAGTTCATGAACCGTAGCGACGTACTGATCATCGGCGCCGGCCCGACCGGACTGGTGTTGGCGCTGTGGCTGAGCAAGCTTGGCGTGCAAGTGCGCATCATCGACAAGACGTCGGCACCCGGAACCACGTCGCGGGCGCTGGCCGTCCAGGCCCGGACGCTGGAGCTGTATCGCCAGCTCGACCTCAGCAATGCCATTGTGCAGAACGGTCATCGAGTGGCCGCGGCGAACTTCTGGGTCAAGGGCGAACCCGTGGCGCGCTTGCCGTTGACCCGCATCGGCGAAGGCCTGACGCCCTATGCGTTCCTCGAAATCTTTCCTCAGGATGAACACGAACGGCTGCTGATCGACCGCCTCGAAGCCTTTGGCATCAAGGTCGAGCGCAACACGACGCTGGAGAGTTTCATGGAAACCGGTGACGGCATCACCGCCTATCTGCGCTTGGCCGATGGTCAGGAGGAAACCTGCCAGGCCTGCTATCTGGCGGGTTGCGACGGTGCCCGGTCGATCGTGCGCAAGACCCTGGACACCGGATTTCCCGGCGGCACCTACCAGCAGATTTTCTACGTCGCCGACGTGCAGGCCAGCGGGCCGACATTTAACGGCGAACTGCACGTGGATCTCGATGAAGCGGATTTTCTCGCGGTGTTTCCCTTGGCCGGTGAAGGCCGCGCCCGTCTGATCGGCACCGTACGCGACGAGCGCGCCGACCAGGCCGACACCCTGCAATTTGAAGACGTCAGCAGCCGGGCCATCGAGCATATGAAAGTAAAGATCGAGCAACTGAACTGGTTCTCGACCTACCGCGTGCATCATCGTGTGGCGGATCATTTTAGCACCGGGCGTGCGTTTCTATTGGGTGATGCCGCCCACGTCCACAGCCCCGCCGGTGGCCAAGGCATGAACACCGGCATTGGCGATGCCATCAACCTCGCCTGGAAACTCGCGGCGGTGTTGAGCGGCGGCGCTGAGGCCAAACTCCTCGACACTTACGAAACCGAGCGCATCGCGTTTGCTCGCAAACTGGTCGCCACCACCGATAGGGTGTTCAGTTTCGTCACGGCCGAAGGGCGCATGGCCGATTTGCTGCGCACGCGTCTGGCGCCGTTCGTGATTCCGAAAATGGCATCGTTTGAGGCGTCCCGCGAGTTCCTGTTTCGCACGGTGTCGCAGATCACCCTGAATTATCGCGCAATGCCGTTGAGCACGGGCGTTGCCGGTCATGTTCACGGTGGCGACCGCCTGCCTTGGGCTCACGATGGTGAGGGGGACAATTTCGAATCGCTGAAGTGTCCGACCTGGCAGGTGCATGTGTACGGCGATACCAGCGACGAAATGATCGCCTGGTGCCACGAACATCATTTGCCGTTGCATGTGTTTGACTGGCGGCCGGCGTTTGAAGCGGCTGGCCTGGGGCGTAACGGGTTTTACCTGTTGCGGCCGGATACGTATGTGGCGATTGCCGACAACTCTGCCGATCCCAAGGTGATCGAGCGGTACTTCCGGGACCACGGGATCAGGCCGTTTTTCGGCTGAGGATCAAAAGATCGCAGCCTGCGGCAGCTCCTACAGGTGGACTCAAATTCCTGTAGGAGCTGCCGCAGGCTGCGATCTTTTGATCTTGATCAGATCCCGGCCAGCGCCAGGTCCATCGCGAAGTAGGTGAAGATCAGATCCGCCCCTGCCCGCTTGATCGCGCCAAGACTCTCACGCACCACGCGAGCCTCATCGATCGCCCCGGCCTGGGCGGCGAATTTGATCATCGCGTACTCGCCGCTCACCTGATACGCCGACAGCGGCAAACGCGAGGCTTCACGGATGTCGCGGATGATGTCCAGGTATGCGCCGGCCGGTTTGACCATCAGCGCGTCGGCACCTTCCTGCTCATCCATCAGTGATTCGCGCACGGCTTCGCGGCGGTTCATCGGGTTCATCTGATAGCTTTTGCGGTCGCCCTTGAGTGCGCTGCCGCCGGCTTCACGGAACGGTCCATAGAGCGCCGAGGCAAACTTGGTCGAATAGGCCATGATCGCGGTCTGGTTGAAACCCGCTTCATCGAGCGCCCGGCGAATGGCCTGAACCTGCCCGTCCATGGCGGCCGACGGGGCGATCACATCGGCACCGGCACGGGCTGCGGCCACCGCTTGTTTGCTGAGGTTGATCAGGGTCTGATCATTGTCGACCTCATGGTTGTGCAGTACGCCACAATGGCCGTGGTCGGTGTACTCACAGAAGCAGGTGTCGGACATCACAATCATGTCTGGCACGGCGTCCTTGGCGATGCGCGACATGCGCGACACCAGACCGTTGTCGCTCCAGGTGTCGCTGCCGTTGCCGTCCAAATGGTGCGACACGCCGAACGTCATCACCGACTTGATCCCGGCGCGGGCATAACGCTCGATCTCACCCGCCAGTTTCGACTCCGGAATACGCATCACACCGGGCATGCTTTTGATCGGTACAAAGTCGTCGATCTCTTCCTCGACGAAAATCGGCAGCACCAGATCGCTCAAGCTGAACTCGGTTTCCTGGAACAGGCTGCGCAGGCTCGCATTGCGGCGCAGACGGCGTGGACGTGCTTCGGGGAACTGACTGGACATGAGGGGTTCCTGAAAACGGAGGACGAGACGAAAGTCGTAAGGGGGCGAAGCTTATGCCCTGGACCTTGCAGGGCACAAACCTCAGACGCGGAATAAGCCCTTACCGGTTCGGCAATAATCACCGCGATACAAGCCTGTAGCAGCTGCCGAGCCCGCGAGGCTGCGTTCGGCCGCGAAGCGGTCGTAGTCCGGTGAACGCGATCTACTGAAAGAACACGGTTGCAGGTTTTACGACCGCTTCGCGGCCGAACGCAGCCTCGCGGGCTCGGCAGCTGCTACAGGGTTTTGCGGCAAGTTCTGCTAGAGAGTCAAGGTTCCGCTGATGCAGGTCACGACCGCGCCGCCAATCCAGATCTCGTCGCCCACTTGCTCGACCTGAATGCGTCCGGCGCGGCCCATGGTCAGGCCCTGGCTGACCACATAGGACGCCGGCGCCAGTCCTTCGCTGAGCAACCATTGGGCAATTCCGGCGTTCAGGCTACCGGTGGCGGGGTCTTCCGGCATACCGTCACCGGAGATGAACGCTCGCACTTCGAACTGTGCGTCATCGCCATCGCGCTCGGGATGCCATGGTGCGATGACACCGACGGCCAGGCCGAGCATTTGCGAATGATCCGGTTGCAGGTCCAGCACCTGCTGGCGATCCTCGACCATCACGGCCAGCCATCCGGCACCGTTGTCGACCCACTGAGTGCGCACAATCGCCCCCGATTCCAGCCCGAGCCCCCGCCGCACCCTTTCCGCCACATCCGCCTCCACCGGCCCGGTTTTGAGCAATGGCGGCGCGAGAAAGGCCAGCTCTGCCCCTTGTCGACGAACCCGTACCAGCCCCACGCCGCACTCCTGAATAATCTCTTCACCCTTGGGCACGCCACCGGCCTCCAGCCACGCATGGCAGGTGCCCAATGTCGGATGGCCGGCGAACGGCAATTCCTTCAGGGTGGTGAAGATCCGCACGCGATAATCGGCGCGAGGATCGCGCGGTTCGAGTATGAATGTGGTTTCGCTGAGGTTGGTCCAGCTGGCGAACGCCGCCATGCGCTCATCACTGAGCTCATCGGCGCCGAACACCACCGCCAACGGATTGCCCTTGAGCGCAACACGACTGAAGACATCTACTTGCTTGAAATCGAATGAGTGCATGGCCTGCCCTGGTCTTGATCAAATCGAAGCGTTTACTTGGGGATTTCCAGCCCTCGCATCACCGCCGGCCGCGCCAGAAAGCGCTCCAGCACCCGCGTGACGTTGGTGAAGTCCTTTATGCCCACCAGGTCACCGGCCTCATAGAAGCCGATCAGGTTGCGCACCCAGGGGAAGGTCGCGATGTCCGCGATGGTGTAGCGCTCGCCCATGATCCAGTCGCGCCCTTCCAGGCGGTTATTGAGCACATTAAGCAAGCGCTTGCTTTCATCGACGTAGCGGTCGCGGGGACGCTTGTCCTCATAGTCTTTGCCGGCAAATTTGTTGAAAAAGCCGAGCTGGCCAAACATCGGCCCGATACCGCCCATCTGAAACATCAGCCACTGAATGGTCTCGTATCGGGCCGCCGATTCCTGGGCCAGCAGTTGCCCGCTCTTGTCCGCCAGGTAAATCAGAATCGCCCCGGACTCGAACAGCGCCAGGGGTTGGTCCCCTGGACCGTGGGGGTCGAGTATCGCCGGAATCTTGTTGTTGGGGTTCAGCGACAGGAATTCGGGGGACATCTGATCGTTGGTGTCGAAGCCCACACGATGCGGTTCGTAGGGCAGTCCGATCTCTTCGAGCATGATCGACACCTTGACGCCGTTGGGTGTCGGCAAGGAGTAAAGCTGAATCCACTCGGGATAGTGAGCCGGCCATTTTTGGGTAATCGGGAACGCGGACAGATCGGTCATGAGAAAGGATCCACGAGAAAATTGAGAGTGACGATCATAATGTGAGCGGCCGAAGAACGGCGACCCTTTGGTGTTATTGATATCGCTGATGAACATGATCAAAAGATTGCAGCCTGCGTCCACCCCCACTACGTGTAACGTGTCCACAAATTCGCAACATCCTGTTAATAACCTAAGCTCCAAACCGTTCAAGGTTACCGGTACATTGCTGCGCACCCGCCGGAATCGAACCAAATGGTTATTAGGGGACTCTGAGCTCTGCCCACTATGAAACTGACCGGCTTAACGACATGGAAAACACCCGACGCAGGAATTTCGCGGTGTAAAGGTTTGTCAGCCTTAACCGAATGTGCTGAAGAACCCTTAATTCCATGATGAACCCTCTGAAATTCGCCAACCGCTTCAAACATCGCGCTTTTCTGTTACTGCCCGCCCTGCTGGCGGCTGGTGCGTTGTTTCTGGTGCTGGAGTCCCGCGAAAGCCGCGCGCAACCGGCGGACGGCACCCAGACGCTGGTGTTCCTGCGCCACGCGGAAAAACCCGAAGGCGGCCTCGGCCAACTCAACTGCCAGGGCCTGAACCGTGCCATCGACCTGGCCACCTTGCTGCCGGAAAAATTCGGCAAGGCCAACTACGTGTTTGCCGCCAACCCGACGCGCAATGTCGAAGAAGGCGAACAGGACAATTCCTACAGTTACATCCGCCCCCTGCTGACCATCAGCCCCAGCGCGATCAAGCTCGGTTTACCGGTGAACATCAACTTTTCGGCCAATGACACCAGCGACCTCGCGGATGAATTGCTGCAAGACAAGTACCACAACTCGGTCATCTACACCGCCTGGTCCCACGGCTACCTGCCCGAACTGATCAACAAGGTTGCCGGGGATGCCGTCGGCAAGAAACAAACCATCACCGATGACTGGGAATCCAGCGACTACGACTCGCTGTACGTGCTCACCCTGACCTGGCACAACGGCAAGGCCAGCCTGGTGAGCCACAGCTACAAGCAAGGTCTGAATAACGGTTCGCAGACCTGCCCGACGTAAGCTTTAAGAGATTTGGCGCCTGCCAGGGCCTCATCGCGAGCAAGCTCGCTCCCACACTGGATCTCGGTGATACACAAAATCCATGTTCACTGAAAATCTAATGTGGGAGCGAGCTTGCTCGCGATGGGGCCGGAAAAAACACCATCAATCTCGTTGACTGACCCGCTCGCGCAAGTATTCGAGCACTGCAGCCCGCTCCCCGACGAATTCAATGCGATCCCCTTTCTTCTCCCGCTGAAACGCATACATCGGGTCGTAATACTCGCGAAGCAACACTTCAATCCAGTCCCGAAACTGCTCGACAGATCCGGAGCGCGCCTGCTCTTCCAGGGCACTTTCCATTTGCAAAAGCATGCGCTGGTAACGCTCGCCGCCCAGGCGTCGGTGAATATTGTTCAAACTTGAAATCAGCCGTTCGGAATACAGCGCGAACCCTTGCTCGCCGTACACAGCGACAAATTCGGCGTACAGGTTGATCACGTAATCTTGCAGAATCCGCTCAACCCGACCTTCGACACTGTCCTCCAGCCAGACCATCGAAAACTCTTGCATGCCCTTGTACAACGGCAGCGGCAAGGCACAACTGCCGACCATGCGACTCTCGTCTTCCAGGACGAATTGCTCGATACCGTTGGCGCGTTTCTTCAACACATCCACGGCCAGTCGGTTCTCGAAATCGATGTTGTTCGGTTGGCCTGTGGCCCGTTTGCCAAAACTGGAACCTCGATGATTAGCATGGTCCTCCAGATCCAGGCTGTTACTCAATTGCGTGAGTACCTCGGTCTTGCCGGTGCCGGTCATGCCGCCCAGCAAGACGAAGTCACACTGGGCAACCGCCTGATCGACGGTATCCAGCAGAAAGGTCCGCATCGCCTTATAACCACCACCGATTCGTGGATAGTCAATGCCGGCCTCCTCCTTGATCCATTGCTGGACGATCTGAGAACGCAAGCCGCCGCGAAAACAGAACAAGTAGCCATCAGGATTGGCCCGGGCAAACTCGACCCAGGCCCGGACGCGTTGATCCTTGACGTCGCCGCAGACCAGCCGTTGCCCGAGCTCAATGGCCGCCTGCTGACCATGTTGCTTGTAACAGGTGCCAATCTGCTCACGCTCGAGGTCATTCATCAGCGGCAGGTTGACCACGCCGGGGAATGAGCCCTTGAGAAATTCGACCGGCGCACGTGTATCCATCATCGGCCGGTCGTTGAGGAAGATGTCGCGGTAATCGGTGAAGTCGATGGACATCAAAACACCTCAACCGCGTTCGTCTGTCGCTCGATCAGTTCGCCGATCGGCTCAAGGGTCAGGCCCAGCTCGGCGGCTACTTTGAGGAAGTGTTCGTTGCCTTCGGGGGTGACCGCAACCAGCAGGCCACCGCTGGTCTGCGGATCGCAGAGCACGCGTTTGTGCATTTCCTGAAGACGCCCAAGCTTGCTGGCGTAGCTGTCGAAGTTGCGCAGCGTCCCGCCCGGCACGCAGCCTTGGTCGAGGTAATACTCGACACCCGGCAGACGCGGTACGCGGTCGTACTCGATGCGAGCGGTCACGTTGCTGCCGTCGGCCATTTCCACCAAATGCCCCAGCAGGCCGAAACCGGTGACGTCGGTCATCGCGGTGACGCACTCGAGTTTGCCGAAGCGGCTGCCGGGTTTGTTCAGGGTGCACATCCAGTCGCGGGCCAGGCCGATGTCGGCATGGCGCAATTTACCCTTCTTCTCGGCGGTGGTGAGGATGCCGATGCCCAGCGGTTTGGTGAGGTAGAGCAGGCAACCGGCGGTGGCGGTGTCGTTGCGCTTCATGTGGCGCTTTTCCACCAGACCGGTCACGGCGAGGCCGAAGATCGGCTCCGGCGCGTCGATGGAATGTCCACCGGCCAACGGAATTCCGGCTTCATCGCAGACCGAACGCCCGCCGCGAATCACTTCCCGGGCAATCTCTGGCGCCAGTACGTTGACCGGCCAGCCGAGAATCGCAATCGCCATCAACGGATCGCCGCCCATGGCGTAGATGTCGCTGATGGCGTTGGTGGCAGCGATGCGGCCGAAATCGAACGGGTCGTCGACGATCGGCATAAAGAAGTCAGTGGTCGACACCACGCCGCGTTCTTCATCGATGGCGTACACCGCCGCGTCATCGCGCGAGGCATTGCCGACCCAGAGTTTCGGGTCAAGGTTCTGCGCCCCGCTGCCGGCCAGAATCACCTCCAGCACTTGGGGAGAAATCTTGCAGCCACATCCAGCACCGTGGCTGTATTGGGTCAAACGAATCGGTTCGCTCATGGGGACACACCTTGTGAAGTCATTGCCCGAGAGTCTACATCAACGTCATCGTCGCCGAGGCCCCGCGAATCCTTGACCGAAAGGACAGTTAAACCATCAATTCACTAGTCTTTTCCGTGTCTTGAGCAAAATTGGTATGTCTTGTGCAAACGTTTGCGAGTCGCTGATACAAGCGTTTTCGCTACATAACCGCGCACGCCCGCAGAACCGGGCCTTCGATCCGCACGAAAAGGGACTTTTAATGCACCGCACGTCCAGCCGCGTGACTTGCTCGCGCACTTTTGCTGTTTCCTTGCTGCTGGCCAGCGTTACAGGACTACTCAGCAGCACCGTTTTGGCGCAACCCGCCCCCGCCGAAGAATCCGCCCAAGGCGAAAGCCTCAGCCCCGAAGCGAGCCCACCGAAAAAAGGCGTGTACCTCTCGGACTGGTTCAATCAGGACCTGACTGTCATTGGCAGCAAAGACATCAGTTTCGGCCCGCAACCGGCCGACGATATCTACCTGGAATACGAGTACTTCGGGCGCAAGGGGCCATTCGAGTTGTACGGCTACATCGACATCCCGAAGATCTTCGACATCGGCAACAGCCATGACAAAGGCGTGTGGGACCACGGCTCGCCGGTGTTCATGGAGCACGAACCGCGGATCTCCATCGATTACCTCGCCGGCCGCAGCCTGGCCATCGGGCCGTTCAAGGAATGGTACGTCGCCTTCGACTGGATCTACGACCACGGCAGTAACAGCGCCAACCGCGCCAATACGCTGTACAGCGGTTTGGGCACCGACATCGACACCCATTCGCGGGTCAACCTGTCGGCCAACTTCTATGGGCGCTACCAGTGGGAAAACTACGGCGCCAGCAACGAGTATTCGTGGGATGGCTATCGCGCCCAACTCAAATACATCGTGCCGATCAGCAGCTTCAGCAACGGCGCGTCACTGACCTACATCGGGTTTACCAACTTCGACTTCGGCTCGGATTTGCACAAGGACAACCCGGCTCGCACCGCCAACGCCACCGTCGCCACCAACGTCTTGCTGTACTCGTTCACCCACTTGCGGTTCACCTTGGTCGGCCGTTATTTCCACAACGGCGGCAACTGGGAGGATGGCAGCGAGTTGAATTTTGGCGACGGTAACTTCCGCGCCCGTTCCGACGGCTGGGGTTACTACGCCGGCGTCGGTTATCAGTTTTAAGTCTTGTTTGAATCAGGAGTTTTTATGCATGCAATGACGCGTCTTTCCCTGGCCTGTGCCGCCCTGCTCTCCTCAACGGCCTGGGCGACTGAAGCGCCGATCCAGCCGAAAGTGATGTTGATCACCATGTTCGCCCCCGAGGCGCAAAACTGGATTGATCGACTGGAACTCAAACAGGAAGTGCGGGTGCCGGGGCTGTCCGCCGAGTACCCGACCGTTCGCTGCAACAGCCAGCAGGTATGCCTGATGGTCACCGGAATGGGCCAGACCAACGCCGCGGCGTCGACGCTGTCCCTGGCGTTGTCGTCGAAATTCGACCTGCGTAAAAGTTATTTTCTGATCGCCGGGATTGCCGGTATCAGCCCAAAACACGGGACCATTGGCACCACCGCGTGGGCGCATTATCTGGTGGAGTTCGGCACCCAATGGGAGCTGGATTCCCGGGACGCGCCGGCAGACTGGCCGACCGGTTATATCGGCATCAACACCAAAAGCCCGAATGAAAAGCCGCCACTGGATTACAAGACCGAAGTCTTCGAACTCAACCCGAAGTTGCAGGCCAAGGCCTTTGCTCTCAGCCACAAAGTCGAGCTGAGCGAGAGCAAGGAATCGGCCGCGTGGCGCATGAAGTATCCGTCGGCCCCGGCCAATCAGCCGCCGGTGGTGACTCAGTGCGACACGCTCGCGGGCAATACCTGGTATTCCGGGACGCGGTTGAGTGAGCGCGCCGAGGTCTGGACCAAACTGCTGACCGATAACAACGGTGAGTACTGCACGACGCAGCAGGAAGACAACTCCACTTACGAAGCGCTGCTGCGGGCGAGTCGTGAAGGTTTGGTCGATGTCCAGCGGCTGGCGGTGGTGCGGGCCGGTTCCGATTTTGACCGGCCGGCGCCGGGCCAGAGTGAGGTGGATAACCTGCTCAAGTATGCGGATCAGGGCGGGTTTGTGCCGGCGCTGGAGAACCTGTACCGGACGGGGAATCCGTTGGTGCAGGAGATTTTGAAGAACTGGTCGGCGTGGGAGAACGGCGTTCCCGAGGCATAAAGCAAAATCAAAAGATCGTCCGAACGCGGCCCGAACCTGCGGCAGCTCCTACAGGTGTACGCCGATGCAATGTAGGAGCTGCCGCAGGCTGCGATCTTTTGCCCTTCAAATCACGGCAACAAAATCACCTTGTCACCGCGGCCCTGACTGACTTCGGCATACCGCGCCAGCCCTTCCTCCAGCGGCGATTCCAACAAACCCTCGGGCAACGGCAACAAGCCCTGATCGAAGAACGTGCCGAACTGATCAAGCATCGCCGCACACGCCTGGACGCCGTACAACAACGAATTGATCCCCACCACCGAACCGCCCTTGCGATACAGCGCCAGGGCCGGCAACTGCACCAGGCCGTCCACAGGCGCGGCGATGATCGCGATGCGACCGAACGCGGCCAGCGCCGGAACCGAGGCTGGGAGCCAGAAACCGGTGGTGTCGAAAATCACATCGGCGCCGCCGGCATACACGGCATTTACCTGTGCACCGAGATCCTCGGGCTTATCCAGTTGCAGCGTCTGATACCCCTGGGCCTGTAAATCCTTGACCTGCTCCGGCCGCCGCGCCGCGGCCAGTACTTGAGCGCCACGCACCTTGGCCAACGCCAACGCCGCGCTGCCCACCGCCCCGCCGCCGATCACCAGCAAACGGGTTTGGGCCGTCACCAGACTGCGTTCCAACGCATCCCACGCCGTGGTGTACGGCACGCCGAGGCTTGCAGCCTGGGCAAAACTCAGATGGGTCGGCTTATTCGCTACACCATTGGCCGGCAGTTTGACGAATTGCGCGTGCGAGCCATCGGCGAAAAAACCCAACTCACGGCCGGTGCCCCAGACTTCCTGGCCGATCAGTGCCTGCGGGCCTTCAACAACCACACCGGCGAAATCACGACCGGGAATCCGCGGCAGTGTGGTGTAGGGAAAGCGCCCCAGCACGTTCTTCACATCGCTGGGGTTGAGGCCGGCGGCTTTGATCTGGACCAGCACTTCATCGGAGCCGGGGACAGGGGTGGGAACCTCAACGTAGCGCAGGGCCGAGAGGTCCCCGGTCTTGTCGAATTGCAGTGCTTTCATGAGCGTTTCCCTCGAATGAATAAACGGTTCAGGAGATCCAGCCAGCCACCAGTTGCCGGCCCATTGGCCATAACTTCTCACCGGCCAACATGCCGAGCAGCCCTACCAGCGCGATGGCCGGCGGTGCGGGGGAACGAAAATCCAGAGCGCCGTAGAGCAAACCGACGCCCAGACCGATGACCAATGAGATGAGGTAGCTCATGGCAGACTCCGTGGCTAGTTAGGGTATGCCCGGAGTCTAAAGATCGGTAGCGACGAGCACCGGCCAAGTACTTCCGAATATCGGCCAAAGCGCTAATGCCGGCCACAAGGCAACTTGTAGCAGCTGGCGGAGCCTGCGTTCGGCTGCGCAGCAGTCGTAAAACCTGCATGCACGGTATAACTGAAGCACCGCGTTGCCTGATTTCACGACTGCTGCGCAGCCGAACGCAGGCTCCGCCAGCTGCTACAGGTTTTGTTATGCCTCGGCTTTGCGCTGGCTCGCCGAAAACTGCGAAGGCGCGACACCCAGTTCCCGCCGAAACATGTCGCTGAAACTGCTCGGTGAGTAACCCAGCTCCCGGGCAATCGCACTGACCGGCACGCCCTGGATCAACTCCGCCACCGCCGTCGCCAATTGCACCTGGCGCCGCCATTCGGCGAAGCCCATGCCCAAACCGTCCTTGAACAGCCGCGCCAGCGTACGCACGCTGGCACCGGCGTTTTCGGCGTGTTGTTCGAAGGCAATGTCCAGCGATGGCGCGGCCATGACCGCCTGGCACAGGTTCATCAGGCGTCGGTCGGAATCATCCGGCAAGGGGATTTTCAGCAGCGAGCGCCTGGCTCGCCTAAGCTCCAGCAGCGCCAGGCCGACCAGCGCTTCGTAATACTCGGGCGCGCCATCGTCGCCCTGCTCCACCAACCCGACGATCAGCTCACGCAGCAGTCCGCCGACTTCGATCACCTGAACCGTGTCGTCCAGCGTCGCCGCCAAAGAGGGCCGCAAGTAGATGTTGCGCATCTGTAAATCCGAAACCACGCGAATCCCGTGGGGCACACCTGGCGGCAGCCACACCGCTCGTTGCGGCGGCACCACCAGCGCTTCATGGGGCGTCTCGACCCACATCACCCCGCTCATTGCATACAGCAACTGCCCCCAGACATGTTCATGCGGCTCGATATACACGCCGCGCGGATAGGTGCGCGCCAGTGGTTGCACGGGCACATCGGTGTCACTCAGGTCTGGAGGGGTGGCAAGGGCCATGGGCAGCAATCATTGAGCGTTTCAGAGATTGCATGGTAACGAGCCACGGGGGTTGTCGCTACGGGCGGCATCCATCTGACAATTCGACTGAATTTTCCGTAACCCCAACGATCTTTGTATTACCACAGGGAGGAATACGGGCTCTATGAACAACGCAAAACTTTTCGTCATTGAATACACCCTTCATGGCGCGCCCAAGTCTTTCATCATCCGCCTGGACAAGATGGATAACGCGGAGGCCTGGCATTGGGCAAGTTGCGACGCGGGGGTCGGAAGAATCCCTCGCTTCGGCCGAGAGAAGGTGCAAAAAACCAGCAAGCCGATGGCGGAGAAATTCGGCGTGGAAAACGTCAAGTGGCGGCCGGCGAATTAACGGATGGCGCAGCTTTGGACCTTTGGAGGGAACGGCGCATGACAACGACGCAACTTACCAGCACGGCACACCTCGACTACGGTATCGATACGCTGTTCGGTCGAATCACCAAAAGCGCCGAGTGTCAGGTTGGACTTGAGCAAGTCGAGCATGACCCGACCCGCTTCGCGCTACGCGTCCAGTCACCTATACCGCAAGATCTGGAACAGGCAAAAACGGTGTTGGTGAGGGTGGATGGGCGACGACTCAATGGCATCATCCGCCATACCGAACGGCTGGAAGATCAAAGCCTGAAACTGGAAGTGGAGCCCGAATAGGCTCCACGTTTTGTGCGTGACGGGTGTCAGCCCTTGGCGCACTTGCAACCTTTGCTGGCGCATTCTTCGCCATGTTCGTGGTGCTTGGCGCAGGCTTCACAGCAATAGTGCTTGCCGTGGCGCGCGATCGGATGTTCGCCCAGTTTGCAGGAACATTTGGGGCAGTCGCATTTACTGTCACTGCTGATCATGTGTCTGACTCCATTGGTTGTGGTCGTCTGGTGCCGCCGATGTGCACCGTCTTATCAGTGTAGGAGCTGCCGCAGGCTGCGATCTTTTGATCTTGCTTTGGAAACAAAAAATCAAAAGATCGCAGCCTGCGGCAGCTCCTACATGAGGATCAGCGTTATGCCTGTCGGGTGTTGCTGCGGTACATGAACAGCAACGCCAACGCGAGACACACCATCGCCAGTATCCGGCTGCTGGACAACTCGATCGCCGGGTTGCCCAGCCAGCCGAAGTTATCGATCAACATCCCCATCCCCAGTTGCCCGACGATCACCGCCACCGTCGCCACCGCCGTGCCGACCCGCGGCACCGCGCCAACCATCACCATCATGTACACCACCCCGAACAGTGCACCGCTGAGCTGCCATTTCGGCACGTCCAGCACACTCACGGCATGGGCCGGCTCGAAAAACAGGATCAGCAGCCCGGTGATCACTGCACCAACCACGAAGGTCAACAAACTGCTGCGCAACACGCCCACCGTTTCGCCCAACCGGCCATTGATCGCCGCCTGAACACTCAGCACCGCACCGGCCGCCACGACCACCGCCAACAAAATAATCAGATTCATCATCAACCCCGAGCGATCAGAACAAGTGCCGCGACAATCAGCAGCAAGGCCAGCCAACGTTCACCGTTGACCTTTTTGCGGGTAGCGCCGAACCAGCCGAAATGGTCGATCAACACGCTTTTGCCGACCTGCCCGGAGAGGATCGCGATCATCGTCATGGCAATGCCGATGTGCGGCGTGGCCAAGGTCAGCACGATCACGTACATCGGCCCCAGGAACCCGCCGATCAACTGCCAGCGCGGCAGCTCATTCAAAGCGGGCCCTTGTTGCGGACCGCTGAATAGCAACAGCAAAAACAGAATCGCCGAGCCGACACCGAAGATGCTCAAGGTCGCCCACAAGTGCCCGACCTGAACCCCGAGCGGCCCGAGCAAACCGGCCTCCACGGACAGGCCCATGCCGGCCAGAATCACCAGCGGCAGCAGCAACAGTCGCAGCCCCGGTTTGGTGACAGGCGTCGCGATGACACCCGCTTGTTCATTTAACGCAGCTTGCATAAGTAGCACCTCGCATCCCCCTGTAGGAGCTGTCGAGTGCAACGAGGCTGCGATCTTTTGATTTTAAAGATCAAGATAAAAAGATCGCAGCCTCGTTGCACTCGACAGCTCCTACAGAGGGGGTCGGATTTCAGTTGGAATGGCGCGCATTATCGGGTGGCGCCGCTTTGCGATAAATGGGAGCATCCTGACAACACTTTTGCGCAACTCGCACAGCAGGATTCCTCATGCATGGCCTCAACGAACTGGGATTCAAGGCGCTTCGGCTGTTTGTAGCGGTGCTGGATCACGGCAGTTTTTCCGAAGTCGCTCGCCGCGAGGGCCTGGCACCCTCGTCGATTTCGCGGCAGATCCAAATGATGGAGCAAGCCCTGAGCCAGCAATTGCTGTATCGCCACACCCGCGCCGTCTCACCCACCGAAGCCGGGCGCATGCTCGGTCATCACGCACGGCTGGTGCTGGTGCAACTCGAAGAGGCCGAACAGGCCCTGCAGGAACAGCAAAGCGAACCGAGCGGACTGGTGCGGATCAATGCGCCAGTGGTGTTCGGTCAGCGGCACCTGACGCCGTGGCTGGGACGGCTCTGCGAGCGCTACCCGAAACTGCAACTGGATATCCAGCAGACCGACAGCTACGTCGACCCGCTGCAGGAAGGCGCCGACCTGCTGTTTCGCATCGGCCCGCTGCACGATTCGAGCATGCAGGCGCGGATTCTGGCGCCCCAGCGTTTTCAAGTCGCCGCGAGCCCGGTCTATTTGGAACGTCACGGTACGCCGCAACATCCCGAAGAACTGGCCGCGCATCAGTGCCTGGCCTACAAGGGCGTGACCGGCCAGCAACGCTGGTTTTTCCGCAAGGATCAGCAGGACTGGACGCCCTGGTCGGTGAAGGGACCGATCACCGGCAACCACGCCGACACCCTGACCCAAGCCGCCGAACAAGGCTTGGGGCTGGTGATGTTTCCGTCGTGGTTGATTGGTGAGGCGGTGCGCAACGGCACGCTGGTGCCGGTGCTCGGGGCGTATCAAGTGTCCAACAGCCTTGAGCCGCAGCAGATTGCGGTGCTGTGGCCCGGGAGCCGACGGTTGTCGGTGAAGGTGCGGACGGTGATTGATTTCTTCGTGGAGTGCTTCGGGACCGTGCCGTACTGGGACAGACCGTAATACCTGTCGGCACCACAATCCCTGTGGGAGCGAGCTTGCTCGCGATAGCGGTTAATCAGTCACATTGATGCTGGATGTGCCGACGCTATCGCGAGCAAGCTCGCTCCCACAGGTTCTGTACCGGTGCAATCAAATGCGGAACTGCCCCACCAGTTTGCCCAGGCGCTGACCGAGGTCGGCCAGGCTGCGGGACGTCTGGGCACCGAGTTGGGTTTCGTCGGCGACACTGTCTACGGCCACAGCGATCTGATGCACGCTGCGGTTGATCTCTTCGGCCACGGCGGTCTGCTCTTCGGCGGCGCTGGCGATCTGCGCGTTCATCGAGTTGATGGTGCCGATCAGCTGGGCCATGGTGTCCAGCGATGCACCCGCTTCGTTGGCCTGAGCCGACGTGCCATCGCCGGCCTCGCTGGAACGGCGCATTGCTTCCACCGCCGACTGAGTGCCGGCCTGCAAGCGATCGATCATGCCCTGGATTTCCTGGGTGCTGATTTGTGTGCGACTGGCCAGCGCTCGAACCTCGTCGGCCACCACGGCAAAACCACGACCGGCTTCACCGGCACGGGCGGCTTCGATGGCGGCGTTGAGTGCCAGCAGGTTGGTCTGCTCGGCAATCGAACGGATCACCCCAAGCACGCTGACAATCGACGAGACGTCTTTTTGCAGGCTGTCCAGAGACACGCCGCTGCTGCGAATGTCGTCCACCAACGCATGAATCTTCACAATGCTGCCGGCCACCACTCGCTTGGCAGCCTGGCCTTCTTCGTCGGTCTGTTGGGCAGCCACCGCGGCGTTTTGCGCACTTTTCGCCACTTCCTGAGCAGCGGCGGACATTTGGTTGATCGCCGTGGCGACCTGATCGGTCTCGTGACGCTGACGCTCCATGGCCTGATCCGAGCGCTGCGCCTGGTCGGAGACCTGATTCACCAGCCCGGTCAGTTGTGAAGTCATTTCGGTGATCTGGCGCACCAGGCCGTGGATCTTGTCGACGAAGCGGTTGAACGAGCCGGCCAGTTCGCCAAGTTCATCCTGGCTGGTAATGGTGAGGCGACGCGTCAGGTCACCCTCGCCCGCCGCGATGTCATCGAGATTGGCTTTCATCAGGTTCAGCGGACGCAGGATCGTGTTGGCCAGCAGCATCCCGGCAGCGGCAATCACCAACAGCACCACGGCGGCAATCCCGACGATGCTCAGCACCACGCCTTCCATGCGCTCCTGAACTTTGGCTTGAACCAGCGCGACTTGCGCTTCGATACCGTCGAGGTTCACGGAAGTACCGACCGCCATGTCCCACTTCGGCAGGTATTCGGTGTAGCCCAGTTTCGGCACCAGCACTTGGGTGTTGCCGGGCAGCGGCGAGCTGTATTGCAGGTAGTGGGTGCCGTCCTTGGCGACTTTCACCAGGTCGCGGTTGACGTAGACGCCATTCGGATCGCGGTTGTCCTTGAAGCTCTGGCCCACGCCTTCAGGGCTGCTGGCCTTGAACAGACGCACGGTGTTGGAGTCGTAGCCGAAGAAGTAGCCGTCCTTGCCGTAGGTGATGCTCGACAGCAATTTGACCACCTGGGCCCGCGCCGCGTCATCACCGGGGGCGGCCGCATCGTAAAGAGGTTTTATTGTGGTCATGGCCACGGCGACGTAGCTTTGCAGCGTTGCCTTGGCATCGCTGAGCAGGCGCTGGCGAGTTTCCTCGACTTCCTTGCGGGCCTGCTCCTGCAGAATGAACAACGTGGTCAGGCTGATGACCAGCGCAAAGAGCAACACCGGGAGAACGGCAAGGGACAGGACTTTAGCCTTCAGGCTCATGCGCATGACGGTTCACTCTTTTGATTTTATTGGCGTGGTTAAAGGCTTTAACGGCACGCAGGATCAAAAGTTGAATGCGGTCATTGTGGGAGCGAGCCGGCTCCGGGATGTTGAATGTGCCGCCGCCTTCGTCGGAACGCCGCCCGGAGCCGGCTCGCTCCCACAGGGGAAATGTGTTTAGAGCACCATCGCCGCCACCCAGCCGAACGCCAGCAACGGAATGTTGTAGTGCAGGAAGGTCGGGACCACGGTGTCCCAGATGTGGTGATGCTGGCCGTCGATGTTCAGGCCCGAAGTCGGGCCGAGGGTCGAGTCCGACGCCGGCGAACCGGCATCGCCCAGCGCGCCGGCAGTCCCGACGATGCACACGATCGCGATCGGGCTAAAGCCCAGTTGCACGCACAACGGCACAAAAATCGCTGCCAGGATCGGTACAGTGGAAAACGACGAACCGATGCCCATGGTCACCAACAGGCCGACCAACAACATCAGCAACGCGCCAATGCCTTTGCTGTGGCCGATCCACGAAGCCGAGGCTTCGACCAGTGTCTGCACCTCGCCGGTGGCTTTCATCACCTCGGCAAAACCGGACGCGGCGATCATGATGAAACCGATCATCGCCATCATCTTCATGCCTTCGGTGAACAGGTCGTCGGTTTCACGCCACTTCACGATCCCCGACACCGAAAAAATCAGAAAGCCTGCCAGCGCACCAATAATCATCGAGTCCAACAACAGCTGAATGATGAACGCCACCGCGATGGCCAGACCGGCGACCATCAGGCTCAGCGGGTTGTACTGCACCGCGACCTGTTCGACTTGCTCGATCTTTTCCAGATCGTAAACCCGCTTCTTGCGGTAGCTGACGAACGCTGCCACGAGCCCGACGACCATGCCCAAGGCCGGAATCCCCATGGCATGGGTGACGTTGATGCCGCTGATGTCCACCCCGCTACGGGCAACGTTGGCCAGCAGGATTTCATTCAGGAAGATGTTGCCGAAGCCCACGGGCAAGAACATGTACGGCGTAATCAGGCCGAAGGTCATGACGCAGGCAATCAGTCGGCGGTCCAGCTGCAACTTGGTCAGCACATATAATAGTGGCGGCACCAGCAGCGGAATAAAGGCGATATGTATCGGCAGAATGTTCTGGGACGCGATGGCCACCACCCACAGCAAACCGATCAACAGCCATTTGACCTGACCGCCGCCGCTGGCGTGCTGGCGGTCGACCATCAGCAAGGCTTTGTCTGCCAGCGCGTGTGCCAGGCCGGACTTGGCAATGGCCACGGCGAAAGCGCCGAGCAATGCGTAGGACAACGCGACCGTCGCGCCGCCACCGAGGCCACTGTTGAAGGCTTTGAGTGTCGCGTCGATGCCCAGGCCACCGGTCAAACCACCCACCAGGGCACCCACGATCAGCGCGATTACGACGTGCACGCGGGACAGGCTAAGGATCAGCATGACGCCGACCGCGGCAATTACAGCATTAATCATCGTTACCTCAAGGCAAACGGAAAGAGTCCGGCCGGCAGTCTGCAAAGAGCCGCCAGCGGATTAAATGAGAGGGTTTTATTAGAGGGCGCGCACTGTGCCGGACCGCTGCCACCTTGTCAAAGCCAACACCCATCCCAGTAGGAGCTGCCGAAGGCTGCGATCTTTTGATCTTCCGGCGCCATCAAGAACGTAAAGATCAAAAGATCGCAGCCTTCGGCAGCTCCTACGGGGTGAGAGTCGATATTCAGACAACTGCATAAAGAAAGCCGAATCGCGGCCGCTACAGTGCAAAGTCTCAGATATTTATCGAATAAAGGACGTCTCCATGTCGCTCAGACAACTTTCCATTCAATGGAAAATCACCCTGCTGGCCGGGCTGTGCCTGGCCGGCATCGTGACCCTGCTGGTGGGTCTTTCGCTGTATCGCATGGAGCACAGCTCCGAGATGGTGAAAGCCTCCAGCATGGAGATGCTCACCGAAGCGGCCCAGGCCCGGATCGAATCCCAGGGTGAAAACCAGGCGCTGGGGATTCGCCAGCAGTTCATGGATGCCTATCAATATGGCCACGGCTTTTCGCGTCAGGTGCTGTTCCTGCGCGACCAGGCCGAGAAGCGCTTCCTCGATGCCTTTGACCTGCGTGAAGACCTGACGCGTCAGGTCAAGTCAGCCCTGCAAGCCAACCCGGAACTGCTCGGCCTCTCGCTGGTGTTCGAAGCCAACGCGCTGGACGGCAAGGACGATCTGTTCGCCGGCCAGGCCGAGCTGGGCAGCAACGACAAGGGCCGTTTTGCCCTGTACTGGTCGCAACCTGTGCCTGGCAAGGTGACGTCGATGGCGCTACCGGAAAGCGACATGGCCGACACCAGCACCGGCCCCAGCGGCGAACCGGCCAACGCCTGGTTCACCTGCCCGCGCACGACCCTCAAGCCCTGCGTGATCGAACCCTACTTCTACGTGATCGACGGCCAGAACGTGCTGATGACCAGCATCGTTTTCCCGTTGATGGTCAATGGCAAAGTCATCGCTTCGCTGTCGGTGGACATCAACCTCAACAGCCTGCAAGCCGTCAGCCAAGGTGCGAGCAAGAAGCTCTATGACGGCCAGACCAACGTCAGCATCATCAGCCCGGTCGGTTTGCTGGCCGGTTACAGCCCGGACGCCAGCAAACTCAGCCAGCGCCTGGACACTGTGGACAAAACCAACGGTGCCGAGCTGATCCGCATGCTCGCCGCCAGCAGCAAGACCGAAAGCCTGCACAACAATCAACAGCTCAAAGTGCTGTCGCCGTTCCAACCGATTCCCGGTGGCAAGTCCTGGGGCGTGTTGCTCGAGGTGCCGGAGAAAGTCTTGGTCGGCCCCGCCGAAGCGTTGAAAAAGCAACTCGATGAAAGCAACACCGCCGACACCCTGGTCGAACTCGGCCTGGGTGTGCTGGCCGCGTTGATTGGCCTGTTGCTGGTGTGGCTGATGGCCCGCAGCGTGACCAGGCCGATCCTGGGTGTGGCGCACATGCTCGAAGACATTGCCAGCGGCGAAGGCGATCTGACCCGCCGCCTGGCCTACGACAAAAAGGACGAACTCGGCCAATTGGCCGGCTGGTTCAACCGCTTCCTCGACAAGCTGCAACCGATCATTGCCGAGGTCAAACGCTCGGTGCAGGACGCGCGCAGCACGGCGGATCAGTCGTCCGCCATCGCCACCCAGACCAGCGCCGGCATGGAGCAGCAATACCGTCAGGTGGATCAGGTCGCTACCGCTTCCCACGAAATGAGCGCCACCGCTCAAGACGTCGCGCGCAGTGCAGCACAAGCGGCACAGGCGGCGCGGGATGCCGATCAGGCCACCCGTCGCGGTTTGACCGTGATCGACCGCACCACCACCAGCATCGACAACCTCGCCGCCGACATGAGCGCGGCGATGGTCCAGGTCGAAGGCCTGGCGGCCAATAGCGAGAAGATCGGTTCGGTGCTGGAAGTCATTCGGGCCATCGCCGAACAGACCAACCTGCTGGCGCTCAACGCCGCCATCGAGGCCGCTCGTGCCGGTGAAGCCGGGCGCGGTTTTGCCGTGGTGGCCGATGAAGTGCGCAACCTGGCACGCCGGACCCAGGAGTCTGTCGAAGAAACCCGTCTGGTGATTGAGCAGTTGCAGAGCGGCACTCAGGACGTGGTCGGTTCGATGAACAGTAGCCATCGTCAGGCTCAGGGCAGTGTCGAACAGGTGGGTCAGGCGGTGACGGCTCTGCGGCAGATTGGTGAGGCGGTGACGGTAATCAGCGACATGAACCTGCAGATCGCCAGTGCTGCGGAAGAGCAAAGCGCCGTGGCCGAGGAGATCAACAACAACGTGGCGACGATTCGGGATGTGACGGAGTCGCTGTCGGGGCAGGCGAATGAATCGGCGCGGGTGAGTCAGTCGCTCAATAGCCTGGCGAATCAGCAGCAGAGTTTGATGGATCAGTTTCGCGTGTAACCCAATTTCATTACCCACTGAAGATCCAATGTGGGAGCGAGCTTGCTCGCGATAGCGATTTGTCAGTCACATTGATGTTGGATGTTCCGGCGCTATCGCGAGCAAGCTCGCTCCCACAGGTTACTCAGCGTTTGGGTAATTCGATGACAACCCTCAACCCGCCCCACTCACTCTCCTCCAACCGCAACACCCCGCCCCACGTATCGACGATGTCCCGCACAATTCCCAATCCCAACCCATGTCCTTCAGTTTGTTCATCCAGTCGCGTACCCCGGCCGAACACCTGATCGCGCTGGTTTTCCGGAATCCCCGGCCCATCGTCTTCCACGCTTAACTCAAACCCTTCGGCGGTCTCGACCACGCTCAACCGAACCTCGGCGTCCGCCCACTTGCAAGCGTTGTCCAGCAGGTTTCCGAGCAGTTCGAGCAAGTCCTCGCGATCCCAAGGCAGTTGTAAACCGGCCGGTGCACCGTAGCGGAGGCCCAGATGCTCACCATGAATCATGTTCAACGTCGCCAGTAACCCCGGCAATTCAGCATCGCAATCAAACAACGCCCCCGGCAACGCATCGCCGGATAACCGTGCGCGATTGAGCTCGCGATTGAGTCGCTGCTGGACCTGTTCCAGCTGCGCCTTGATGACCTTGCGCAGTTCCGGCTGCGCATCGAGCTTCTCGCTTGAGGCCAGGCTCAACAACACCGCCAGCGGGGTTTTCAAGGCGTGACCGAGGTTGCCCAGCGCATTGCGCGAACGCTTGAGGCTGTCTTCGGTGTGCGCCAGCAAATGGTTGATCTGCGCCACCAGCGGTTCAAGCTCTACCGGCACCTGATCATCGAGTTGCGAGCGCTGGCCCTGCTGCAACTGGGCGATCTGCTCACGCGCCTTTTCCAGCGGGCGCAAGGCTCGGCGAACCGTAATCCGTTGCAGCAGCAGAATCAGCAGCAGTCCTGCCAGCCCAAGGCCCAATCCGACTTGCCGCATGCGCTGGAAACTCTCGCGCACCGGCGTGTAATCCTGGGCCACGCTGATGGAAATCGATTGGCCGAGCCGTCGATAGTCTGAACGCAGCACTAGTAATTGCTGGCCTTCCGGCCCCAATTGCAGGTTGCTGTGCAGGCCGGCATGGTCGAGACGCGGCAGTTCCTGATCCCACAGCGAACGGGAGCGCCAATGGCTGTCGGCAAAATCGATGCGGAAGTAATGCCCGGAAAACGGTCGCTGATAGGCCGGCGACAGGTGCCGCTCATCCAGCTGCAAACCCTGCGGCCCACGTACCAACGCCACCAACAGGTTTTCGCTGTCGTCGCGCAGCCCGGCTTCGAGGTAGCGCTGCAAACCCATTTCGAACAGCCACAGGCTGGTCTGCGCCAGCACCAGGCCGACGATCACCATCACGCTGATCAGCCCCAGACTCAAGCGGCGCTGGATCGACCTCATTGGGCTTGCCCGCCGAACAGGTAACCCTGGCCGCGACGGGTTTCGATGACGCTGCGCCCGAGTTTGCGCCGCAGGTGGTTGACGTGGACTTCGAGCACGTTGGAATCGCGCTCGGTTTCACCGTCGTAGAGGTGTTCGGCGAGGTGGCTTTTGGACAGGATCTGCTCGGGGTGCAGCATGAAATAACGCAACAGGCGAAATTCAGCGGCGGTGAGCTGGATGTCGGCGCCGTCGCGGGTCACGCATTGGCGGCCTTCGTCCAGGTGCAGTCCGGCAGCCTTGAGCGTCGGCTGGTTGGCATGACCATGGGAACGGCGCAACAGCGCCTGGACGCGCAAGTGCAGCTCTTCGGGGTGGAAGGGCTTGGTCAGGTAATCGTCGGCACCGGCCTTGAGACCTTCGATCCGTTCGGCCCAGGAATCACGGGCGGTGAGGATCAGCACTGGCGTCGACAGGTTAGCGGCCCGCCATTGCGTCAGCACGTCGAGCCCTGGCAAACCCGGCAGGCCGAGGTCGAGGATGATCAGGTCATAAGGCTCGCTGCTGCCCTGATACACCGCGTCGCGACCGTCGGCCAGCCAGTCCACGGCGTAACCCTGACGGTTGAGGCCGGCCATCAGTTCGTCGGCCAGCGGCACATGGTCTTCCACCAGAAGCAAACGCATCGATCAATCTTCCTTGTCTTTCAGTAACTGGCCGGTGGTGGCGTCGAGGTCCAGTTCGCGGACCACGCCTTCGGTGGTCAGCAACTCGACTTCATAAACATAGACGTCGTGTTTCTCTTCAAGCTCGGCTTCCAGCAATTTGGCCCCGGGATAGCGGTCCAGCGCCTGCTGCAACATCTGCTCCAGCGGCAGGATCACACCCTGTTGACGCAGGCGCAGGGCTTCGTCCTGGTCCAGGTCGCGGGCCATGGCCACCGAGCAAAAAGCCAGAAGCACCAGGGCCATTCGACCTCTCGTGCACCGCTGTGAAAAAGAAAACACCTTCATTACGTATCCTGATGATCCTTGAGAACCTGCCCGCTGACGGCGTCCAATTCCAGGTCCCACTCAATGCCCTGAGGGTCGCGCAATTCCACCTGATAGATGTACTTGCCGTACTCTTCTTCCAGCTCGGTTTCGGTGATCTTGGCGCCGGGATGTTTGGCCAGAGCGGTGGCGTTGAGCTTCTCGAAAGACACAATGGTACCAGCGTCGCGCAGCCTCAGGGCTTCGTCGGGACCGAGGTCGCGAGCGTGGGCGATGCTGGCGGTCATGCCGATGATGGACGCGGTGAACAGGGCAGTAAGGGTTTTCATGGGGGTGTCTCCGTATTTTTTTATGTGTTGCCTAGGGAGTGCACCTTAACGGGGCGAACTTAATTGAAACTGAATTGCCATCATTGGGGATGGCAACACGACATCACCGCCCTGCACAAAACCTGCTCGCGATTGCGGTGTATCAGTCGGTATTAATGCTGGCTGACCTACCGCAATCGCGAGCAGGCTCGCTCCCACATTGATTGTGCATGTCTATAATCCCCCGCTTGCCAGACATCGAGACCGGTATGACCGCTATCCACATCAAGTTCCCCTCCTTAATCCTCAAGGCCGGCCCTCGCGCCTTGGCGCGCATCCGTGAAAACGGTTTGAGCGCCGCCGATGTCGGCACACTGCCGGGTGCCGCCGGTGGTCCCAAGGCGTTGGGGATTCAAGGTCTGGACCTGGCGTTGTTCGGTGAATGGCTGCCGGCGGCACCGCGGGAGCGCTCGTTGATCGGTGCCTCGGTGGGTTCCTGGCGCTTTGCCAGCGCGTGTCTGCCGGATGCCGCCGAAGGTATCCGCCGCCTCGGTCACCTCTACACCGAACAGAACTTCGCCAAGGGCGTGACCATGGCGCAGATCAGCCAGAGCTCCCGGCGCATGCTCGATGAGCTGCTTGATGGCCGCGATGCCTCGATTCTGGACAACGCTCATTACCGACTGAACATCATGGTGGTCAAAAGCCACGGCCTGCTGGCGGACGATCATCGCGGCCGACTGGGGCTGGGCCTGTCATCGGTGATCGCCGACAACCTGCGGGGCCGCGCGCGGCTGTCGCGACATTTCGAACGGCTGATCATTCACGATCCGCGCCTGGCACCGCCGGTCAATGCACTCAACGATTTCCCCTCGCGCTTCGTTACGCTGGAGGCCGGCAACCTGCGCCAGGCCTTGCTTGCGTCGGGCTCGATCCCGATGGTGATGGAAGGCGTGCGTGATTTGCCGGGGGCCGGTGCCGGGACGTTTCGCGATGGCGGTCTGCTGGACTATCACCTCGACCTGCCCTACAGCGGCAACGACATAGTGCTCTATCCGCATTTCACAGACCGGGTGATTCCCGGCTGGTTCGACAAGACCCTGCCATGGCGCCGCGCGTGCCCTGCGCGCTTGCAGGATGTCTTGTTGCTGGCGCCGTCGAAGGATTACCTGGCGCGCCTGCCCTACGGCAAACTCCCGGACCGCAACGACTTCAAACGCTTCATGGGCGATGCCCCGAGCCGGCAGAAATACTGGCGCGCGACGATGGATGAAAGCCGTCGTATGGGCGATGAGTTCCTCGAACTGGCTGCCAGCGGTCGCCTCGGGGAGCGCTTGCTGACCCTTTAGTCAGTGTTTTCCCGCAACGCCAAACGCAAACTGTTAAACTCGCCGCCTGCCCACATCGCCGCGGCGATCGCCACCTGACAGAGCTGAAATCACTGTGGAAATCTTCAAAGAATTTACCTTCGAATCCGCCCACCGCCTGCCCCACGTGCCGGAAGGCCACAAGTGCGGTCGCTTGCACGGTCACTCGTTCAAAGTGGCGATCCACCTGAGCGGCGACCTCGATCCGCACACGGGCTGGATCCGCGATTTCTCGGAAATCAAGGCGATCTTCAAGCCGCTCTATGAACGCCTGGACCATAACTACCTGAACGACATTCCCGGTCTGGAAAACCCGACCAGTGAAGTGCTGGCCAAATTCATCTGGAAGGAATTGAAGCCTCTGCTGCCGGAACTCAGCGCGATCCGCATTCACGAGACGTGCACCAGCGGCTGCATCTATCACGGCGAATAAGCCGATCTAAAGGCCGATGAAAATTCCTGTGGGAGCGAGCCTGCTCGCGAAAGCCATCTATCAGTCGCCAAATGCATGACTGACACACCGCTTTCGCGAGCAGGCTCGCTCCCACAGTGAACTGCGTTTCGTCAGTGAATATAAAAACAGCCTTCAATGGCTGTTTTTTTATGCCTATGCTTTTTGGCTCCCCCACGCCAAGAGGACACCCCCAATGACTGACTGGCCGCTGCCTCAGACCTATCGCTTCAACGGGCACTCCGTTCGCTACGCCGTGCGGGGCGACGGTCCGCCGTTGGTGTTCGTGCATGGCACGCCCTTCTCTTCTTACGTGTGGCACCGGATTGCGCCGCACTTCATCACCACCCATCGGGTGCATTACTTTGACCTGCTGGGTTATGGGCTATCGGAGAAAATCGAGGGCGATGTGTCGCTGGGTGTGCAGAACGACCTGTTGGCTCACTTGCTCGATCACTGGGGTCTGCAGCGACCAGACGTCGTCGCTCACGACTTCGGCGGCGCCACCGCATTGCGGGCCCATCTGCTGAACGGCAAGGACTACCGCAGCCTGACACTGATTGACCCGGTGGCGCTGACGCCTTGGGGTTCGCCGTTTGTGCAGCATGTACGTCAGCATGAGGCGGCATTCAGTGGCCTGCCCGATTACATTCAGCGGGCGATTGTACCGACCTATATTCGCGGGGCGATCAAGCGCGAGATTCCTGATCATGAACTCGCGCCTTACGTGCAGCCGTGGCTCGGCGATCCGGGGCAAGCGGCGTTCTATCGGCAGATCGCTCAGATGGACGAGCGTTATACCCGTGAGGCCGAAGGGCTGTACCCGACGATTCGTTGTCCGGTGCAGATTCTGTGGGGCGAAGACGATCAGTGGATTCCCATTGAACGTGGGCAGGCGTTGCATCAGATGATTCCGGGGTCGCGGTTCCAGGCGATTCCGAATGCCGGGCATCTGGTTCAGGAAGATGCGCCGGAAGCGATTGTCGCGGCGTTGCTGCGGTTTTTACCGCAACACAAATCCCCCTGAAGAAACCAACACCCCTGTGGGAGCGAGCCTGCTCGCGAAAGCGCCGGGTCAGTCGACCTCAGTGTTGAATGTTTAACCGCTTTCGCGAGCAGGCTCGCTCCCACATGGGTTCTGTGATCCTTCAGGTGCACCGCTTTCGGGCCCTCCCCGCGCCAAATCCCCCCGCTCGGCTATAAATAACTCCACCACCCCACGCTTGGCACGACCACTGCAACATGCCCCCGCGTCACTCATTCAGCAAGGAACGCCCCATGACGCAGAACGATCCCGGCAACGATTACCCCCTCAGCGAAGTCCCGATGCATGCCCGCAAAGGCCTGGCCTCAACGGCCATGGTGCTGCTGGGTTTCACCTTTTTTACCGCGACCATGTTTGCCGGCGGCAAGCTGGGTGTGGCGTTCAGTTTCGGCGAGATGATGGCGGTGATTGTCATCGGCAATCTGCTGCTGGGGATCTATGCCGCCGGCCTGGGTTACATCGCCTTCAAGAGCGGTCTGAATTCGGTTTTGATGGGACGCTTTTGCTTCGGTGAAGTGGGCAGCAAGCTCAGCGACCTGATCCTCGGTTTTACCCAGATCGGCTGGTACGCCTGGGGCACGGCCACTGCCGCCGTGGTGCTGGGCAAGTATTTCGAATTGGCCGAGGGCACCGTTCTCGGGTTGATGGTGCTGTTCGGCCTGATGTTTTGCGCGACCGCGTACATCGGTTATCGCGGGTTGGAGATTCTGTCGTACATCGCCGTACCGGCGATGATGTTGCTGCTGATGCTGTCGATGTGGGTGGCCACGGTGAAGATCGGCGGGCTCGACGGTTTGCTCGCAGTAGTCCCGACGGGAACACTGGATTGGTCGACCGCGATTACCCTGGTGTTCGGCACCTTCGTCAGTGGTGCGACCCAGGCAACCAACTGGACGCGTTTCTCCCGTTCGGCACGCGTGGCGGTGCTGGCGAGCCTGATCGGCTTCTTCATCGGCAACGGCCTGATGGTGTTGATCGGTGCCTATGGCGCAATCGTCTACCAGCAACCGGACGTGGTCGAAGTGTTGCTGTTGCAAGGCTTCGCCATGGCGGCGATGGCGATGTTGCTACTCAATATCTGGAGCACCCAGGACAACACCATCTACAACTTCGCCGTCGCCGGTTGCAACCTGCTGCGCACCGGCCGTCGCAAGACCGTGACCCTGGCGGGCGCGGTGATCGGCACCCTGCTGGCGCTGCTGGGTATGTACGACATGCTGGTGCCCTATCTGATTCTGCTGGGCACCGTGATCCCGCCGATTGGCGGCGTGATCATGGCGGACTTCTTCTACCGCTATCGTGGTCAATATCCACGTCTGGCCGATGCCCGCTTGCCGGCGTTCAATTGGTCTGGCCTGGGCGCCTACGCGGTCGGCACCGTTGCTGCGTTCAGTTCACCGTGGGTCGCGCCGCTGGTAGGGATTGCCGCTGCCGCGTTAACGTATGTGTTACTGACCGGCGTGCTGGGTGCCCGTACTGCCAACGCACCATTACAAGATCTATAAAAGGATTCGCCTGATGCACATCATCAACGCCCGCCTGCGCAACCAAGATGGCCTGCATGAGTTGCACCTGGAAAACGGCCTGATCAGCAACATCGCCCGACAGACCGAAGCGCCGACCCTGGGGCCCGATGATCTGGACGCCGGCGGCAACCTGGTGGTGCCACCCTTCGTCGAGCCACACATCCACCTCGACGCCACGCTCACCGCCGGCGAGCCGCGCTGGAACATGAGCGGCACGCTGTTCGAAGGCATCGAGTGCTGGGGCGAGCGCAAGGTGACGATCACCGAAGAGGACACCAAAACCCGCGCCAAGAAAACCATCCAGACCCTCGCCGCACACGGCATCCAGCATGTGCGTACCCACGTCGACGTCACCGACCCGCAGCTCACCGCGCTCAAGGCGATGCTCGAAGTGCGCGAGGAAAGCCGTCACCTGATCGACATGCAGATCGTTGCGTTCCCGCAGGAAGGCATCGAGTCGTACCGCAACGGTCGCGAGCTGATGGAAGAAGCGATCCGCATGGGGGCCGATGTGGTCGGCGGCATTCCGCATTTCGAGTACACCCGCGATCAAGGCGTGAGTTCAGTGAAATTCCTGATGGACCTCGCCGAGCGCACCGGTTGCCTGGTGGACGTGCACTGCGATGAAACCGACGACCCGCACTCACGCTTTCTAGAGGTGCTGGCCGAAGAAGCCCGCAGCCGCGACATGGGCTCGCGGGTGACCGCCAGTCACACCACCGCCATGGGCTCTTACGACAACGCTTACTGCGCCAAATTGTTCCGTCTGCTCGGGCATTCGGGGATCAGCTTTGTCTCCTGCCCCACCGAAAGCATTCACCTGCAAGGGCGCTTCGACAACTTCCCGAAACGCCGTGGCGTGACCCGTGTCAACGAGCTGCTCGAAGCCGGGATGAACGTGTGTTTCGGCCAGGATTCGATCGTCGACCCGTGGTATCCGCTGGGCAACGGCAATATCTTGCGGGTGCTCGAAGCCGGCCTGCACATCTGCCACATGCTCGGTTACCGCAACCTGCAAAGCGCGCTAGACCTGGTCACCGACAACAGCGCCAAGGCCATGAACCTGGGTGACCGTTATGGACTGGAACGCGGGCGGCCAGCGAATTTGCTGATTCTGTCGGAGGACTGCGATTACGAGGTGATCCGCAGTCAGGGCCTGCCGCTGTATTCGGTGCGCGATGGCAAGGTGTTGATGAAGCGGCAGATGCCGGAGGTCGAGTTCTATGGTGATTTGAGCTGAGATTTGCGTTGATTGGGCTGACGCCTTCGCGAGCAGGCTCGCTCCCACATTTGATCTCCAGTGGACACAAACGCTGAGTACACCTCAGATCCACTGTGGGAGCGAGCCTGCTCGCGAAGGCAATCTTGAACTCACCCCATCAACCGCGCCGTGCCGAACAACCTGACCCGACTCAACTCACCCTGCTCTTCCTCCAGAAGAATCGGTGCAGTACCGCCGGGCATAACCACATTTACCTCCCCTGCTCTGACCCACCCCACCCGCCACGCCGCGCAAGCCACCGCACTGGCGCTGGTGCCCGACGACGCCGTCGGCCCCTCTCCGCGCTCGAATACCCGCGCGACGACTCGCCCTTCAGACTCAAGCATCGCCCATTGCAGATTCACGCCAGCAGCACACGGCTCCCCCGCCCCGGCCGGCATGGCGTAAGCGATACGCGTCAGCCCTTCGGACAACCCCGGTTCGCGCATCTGCTCATTGCTCGGCAATGCATCGGCGTTCTCTAAAAGCGTCACACAATGTGGATTGCCGATGCGTACGAACTGGCTTCGAGACCAGGCAGGATCAAGCCCCGATAACGGCTGCACATGGCTGACGTCGCGACCGTTCAGCCGCACGCTTTCAACCCCTTTAGCCCCCACAGCGTCAGGCCCGAACGAGGGTTTGCCCAGATCCAGCCAGAACCCTTTCACACCCTCGATCTCGACCGGTTTCACCGAAGTGTCCACAGGCGAAACCGCATCAGTCTTATCGTGATGAACCCTGAGCAAACAAACCTCGTCCCTCGGCAGCAGCCCTTGCTCACTCAGGGCCTGAGAGAAAATCGTCAACCCGTTGCCACTGCGCTCGGCGAGCGTGCCGTCGGTGTTGACGATCAGCAGGTCAAACGGTGGCGAGGCTTGAAACGGACCGACCAATAAACCGTCGCAGCGATGATCCTTGCTGCCTGGCGGTTGTGTACCGGGTGCCCAGCCACAGAAGGCCTCGATAGCCGAAACCGTCCATGCCGCACGGGTTTGCGCAGCGCGACTGGCCTGCACGGGTAGATCGATACCTCCCCGGCGCACGGCGTCAGGCGCCACAACCGCATAGATATTGCCTCGAGCATCGTAGAACGGCGTCATGGATCGGTCCTGAAGTCAGCCAGAAAGTGCCTGTACTTTAGGCGTCAATGTCCGGCGATGAAATACCGCCCCGGCGTCACCCCGAACGTTCGTCGAAACATCGCAATAAACGCGCTGACATTTTCATAACCCAGTTCCAGCGCAATGGTCGTCACCGGCACCGCTGCCGCCAAAAGCTCCAGCGCGCGCAACAACCGAGCGCGCTGGCGCCATTGGCTGAAGGTGAAGCCGGTTTCGCTAACGAAGCGTCTGGCCAGGGTTCGCGCCGACACACCCCCCCACTGCGCCCATTGTTCCAGTGCGCGGTTGTCTGCCAGGTCATCGACCAGCGCCTGGGTGATCCGGCGCAATCGCGGATCGTGGGACAGCGGCAGGCCGAAAGGCTCGGCGGGCAACGCGGCGATTTCATCGAGAATGAGTTGGGCGATCCGTTCCTGTCGCTCATCAATTGCGCCCTCCCTCCAAGTCGCAGCCCGGTCGACGGCCTCTCGGAGCAGGCCCGAGGTGGCGATGATGCACGGCTGCTCCGGTAACTCGGCACAGGCCGGCGTCGCCACATAAACGCTCCAGCCATGGAACGGGCCGTGGGAACGCAAGCCGTGCAGGCAGTCCGGCGGAATCCACACCGCGTGGGTGGCCGGCACCACCCAATGATGATCTGCCGCATCTACGGACAACAAACCGCGCCGTGCCCCCAGCAATTGGCCGCGGGCATGCTGGTGCAAGGCACTTTGGCGCTCGACCGGGCTGTCCTGAGTGACGGCGATCACCCGCGCCGCCGTGGAAGACTGCGCCAGCTCGGTGGATATCAGCGGTTTAACCATTGGCAGTTCTACGTTATCGAATGACCTGGATGACGCAGTTTAGCCATGAACATCGCTTTAGGCTGAACACTCATTCAACAGAGGGACACCCTTATGCGCGCTGAAGACCTGCTTCCCGACCATCTCGACCAAGGCCAATTCAATGGCATCGCTGTGCGCAAAGGCACGGTCGGGGCTTTTTTGATCAATGCACGCAGGCTGGCCGATCCGGGTGGCAGCGAAGAACAGCGGCGGCTGGCCGAGCACGACATCGTCGAGGCTTTGCCGGCGTTACGGGCGCTGGGTTTGTTCGAGATTCTGCAAGTGCGCGACGAACACCTGCGCGGATTGTGCGAAGGGCACTGACAGCCGCACTCGCGATGGAGGGTCAGGCTGTGCAAGGATGTCACCCTGCCTGACCGCGAACTTGCGCGTACGCTGATCGAACCCTCGCAGGTCGATCACTGTCCCTTGGATACGCGACGTTTTTTGCCAAGGATTGATATGACCAACCTCAACACCCAAACCGCATTTGTTCCCGGACGCCTGGAGCAGATGTCCACGCGCATCGCCTTTTTCATTGCCGGCTTCGGCATCGCCGCGTGGGCGCCGCTGGTGCCCTACGCCAAGGCTCGGGCCGGGCTGGATGAAGGGACGCTCGGTTTGCTGCTGTTGTGCCTGGGGGTGGGGTCGATTCTGGCGATGCCGATGGCGGGGCTTCTGGCCACGCGTTTTGGCTGTCGCCGGGTGGTGAGCGCCGGGGTGTTGCTGATCTGTGCGGCCCTGCCGCTGTTGGCAACGGTGTCGTCGATTCCGGCGTTGATTGCTGCGTTGTTCATGTTCGGCGCGGGGTTGGGCACGGTGGATTCGACGGTGAACCTGCAAGCGGTGATCGTCGAACGGGCCAGCGGCAAGACCATGATGTCGGGTTTCCATGGGTTGTTCAGCCTCGGCGGGATTGTCGGTGCGGCGGGTGTCAGCGCCCTGCTCGGCTTCGGGGTTTCACCGCTGGGGGCAACGCTGGTGGTGATCGTGATGCTGCTGATCGCCCTGGCCAAGGCCGCGCCACACCTCTTGCCTTACGGCAGCGAAAGTTCGGGGCCGGCGTTTGCCGTTCCCCATGGCATCGTGCTGTTCATCGGCGGAATGTGTTTCATCGTGTTCCTCGCCGAAGGCGCGGCGCTCGACTGGAGCGCGGTGTTCCTGGCGCAGGAACGCGGGATCGACACCGCTTACGCGGGGCTGGGTTACGCGGCGTTTGCGTTGACCATGACCGTCGGCCGTTTGACCGGCGATTCGATCGTGCGTCGTCTCGGCGCTACCCGGGTGATTGTGTTCGGTGGGTTAACGGCCGCAGCGGGCCTGTTTGTGGCGACCTTCGCCCCGAGTTGGGAAGCGGCGCTGATGGGTTATGCATTGTTGGGGGTGGGTTGTTCGAACATTGTGCCGGTGTTGTACACCGCGGTGGGCAAACAGACGGTGATGCCCGAAAGCGTCGCCGTGCCGGCCATTACCACGCTGGGTTATGCGGGCATTCTTGCGGGGCCTGCGTTGATCGGGTTTATCGCCCATGGCAGCAGTTTGAGTTTTGCCTTCGGGCTGATGGCGGTGTTGCTGGTGGCGGTGGCTATCGGCGGGAAGGTGTTGAAAGTCTGAAAGCTTCGTCGGATCGCCGCCCGGAGCTGGCTCGCTCCCACAAGGGATCTTCAGTGAACACAAAATGTGTGAACGACATGGATCAAATGTGAGAGCGAGCCTACTCCCAGGAGGTTAGGGTTTCTTCAGCTGGATCTATCGCAAAGTTCTTGCGGCATCACTGGCTGACCACAATCTTCCCGATCATCTGCAGGTGCAGCGCACAAAAATACTCAAACTCCCCCGGCGTGTTGAATACCCAGGAAAAGCTGTCATTGGTATCCAGCGCCCCAGAGCGAAACACCTTGTGGGTTTCCGCCACCGTATGCGGAATCTGGTCGTCGTTCACCCACGTCACTTTGGTGCCCACGGCCACGTTCAAATCCTTGGGCCCGAACATGAACTCCTTGATATCGATTTTCACCTCCTGAGCCCACACCGGCATCGACAGCATCAGGCAGACAACAGCCAACAGTCGCGTTTTCATCCCAGTTCCTCCGCTAAACCAGTGTCGAATCGATCAGCGCCAGCGGATGCTCGCCCTGCGTCGCTCGCACATCGGTGAGCCCTAAATAATTGCGCAGTTGATCAGCCGCCACCGTCATCGGTCCCGGTGCCGGCGCCGTACCCGGTGCAGGTTGTGGATAAGCCGTGCCGCGGGCGGTGTGGAAGGTGATATTGCCTTCCACCTTCTGGATGACCTGATGGATATGCCCGTTCAATACCGTCACCGAACCGTACTTGCGCAGCATGGCAATCGCCTGATCGCCATCCTCGGTGCCCCAACCCCACGGCTGATAAATCGTCCACAACGGAATATGGGTAAACACAACGATTGGCGTGCTGCTCGTCACGGCGCGCAAGTCATCGGCCAGCCAGGCCAGTTGATCGGCGCCAAGCGTCGCTTCATGGCCAGCCTGGAAGTTGAAGACATTCACCAGCCCGATGAAATGCACGCCGTGGTCATCGAAGCTGTACCAGCCATTGCCTTTGGTGCCCTTGCCGTAACGCTCCAGATAGAGTTTTCCGCCGCCCTCGTCGAGGGTGTCGTGCTCGCCCGGCACGTAATGCACGTTGGACGGAAGGCCCTTGAGCAGTTGCGCGGCCGTATCGAATTCTTCCGGCTTCGACAGGTGGGTGATATCGCCGGTATGCAGGATCAACGATGGCCGTTTCGGCAATGCGATGACCTTGTCGATGGCCACCTGCAAGGTCTTCAACGGTTCCGGGTTGGCCTCTTTATTGAAACCGATGTGCGAGTCGCTGATCTGCACAAAGTGGAAGGTGCTGGCCAGCGCTTTTGGGTCGGAGACGTTGCCGGAATCGTCCAGCGCAAAGGCCCGTGGAATGCCGCCGCTCAAGGCCCAGATCACGCCGGCTCCGGCCCACGCGGAGCACTTGAGCAGTGTCCGGCGGTCGGGGTTCAGCGGACCGTCGGTGCGTCGTTCGTATTTCGTATGTATGTCCATCGGTGTGCCCTCGTTAGCGGACTACAGTGATGTAGCTGACACGAGATACAACCTTGCGGGACGAGTCTTTATTCCACGTCGGAAAATTATTTTTTCCTCGGGAATAAAACACAGCGAATGACAGTTATAGGGGTGGGACGTTACGGGAATCACTATGAAGCGATTTGAGGAATTGTTTGCGCCCCACTTGGACGCCGCCTACAACCTCGCGCGCTGGCTCACCGGTAACGACAGCGCCGCGCGCGACGTCGTGCAGGAAAGCGCCCTGCGGGCCTTCAGATTCTTGCACCGTTTCGCCGACGGCAATGCCAAGGCCTGGTTTCTGACCATCGTGCGTAACGAAAGCTACACCTGGCTCAAGGCCTCGGCCGGCCACCACTGGGTGGCCATCGGCGATGAACTGCCCGAAGACGATGCCGCGTTGAGTCACGGCCAAACCCCGGAGTTGCTGGCCATTCACACGGAAAACGCGGCGCTTGTCCAACAGGCCCTGTGCGCCCTGCCGCCAGTATTTCGCGAGGTGATTATTCTCAAGGAGCTCGAAGACATGCCCTACAAGGACATCGCCCTGGTGGCCGACATCCCCATCGGCACCGTCATGTCGAGACTGGCCCGGGCTCGCGCCATGCTCAAACTCGAACTACTGAAGTTACATGATCATGAATGAACTCGACTGCACGGCTTGCCAGACGCTGGTTCATGGCTATCTGGACAAAGAACTGGATACGGTGATGGCTGCCCGGGTCGCCGGGCATTTGGCCGAATGCGCCGAATGCACGCGGTTGCATGATCAGGCGCGGCTATTAAAGGTCAGCGTGAAGCGACATGCGCCGTATTACTCGGCACCGGCGTCGTTGACCGCCAACCTATTCGCCCCTGTTGCACCTCAACCCCGGGCCGTGGAACGTTGGCGGAAGTGGTTCGCGCCTGTTTTTTCAGCGACAGCCCTGGCCTTGGCTGTGATGCTGTATGTCGTCACGCCGGGCGGTGAACAGCCGTTGATGGATGAGGCGGTCTCCAGCCATGTCCGCTCGTTGATGGGTGAACATTTGAACGATGTGGTTTCGTCCGACCGCCATACCGTGAAACCTTGGTTCACCGGCAAGCTCGACTTCTCGCCGCCCGTATTCGATTACTCGGCGCAAGGTTTTCCGTTGTTGGGTGGGCGGCTGGATTACCTGCAACATCAGACCACGGCGGCCCTGAGCTATGGGCGCGCCAAGCACATTATCAATGTGTTCATCCTGCCCACGCAGGAGGCGGACAAGCCGCGACAGAGTCAGACGGTCCGCGGCTTTAACGTCGTGTTCTGGCAAGAAAACCACATGCGATTTGTGCTGGTTTCCGATTTGGAAAAAAGTGAGCTGGAGGCGCTCAGCCAGTTGCTCAAGAACGGCACCTGAAGGCAAGGTTGCGTTGCAACATAGAATGTCCTCGTCCCTTCGAGTCCCGACACCGCCCACCAATGCCAACATCGCCGCCAGCGTTCAGTTGCAAACCATTGAACCCTCGCTGCAACAGGCGTTTGTTGAGCCAGGCGCCAAGGCCAGAGCCCAAGGTCAGGATCACCCCGTTGTAGCCGAACCCTTGCGTACTCAAACCCAGGCGTTGAAACACGAAAGGACCGAGGCTGTAGTACCTGAACAAGGCAATGTTGAATAGCGCCACCAACAGCGTCGAGCGCCAGACATCGCGGTCCTTGAGCATTTGCCACAACGTCTCGAACAGAGCAGGTGCTGTCACATTCTGTGGTCGGGTTTCCGGCAAGTCCCGCAGGCATCACAGCCCGCCAACCGCATAAGACCTAGGGGAGTGTGAACCAGCTGCAAATCGACCCTCCCCCGTTGTGCATTACTGCCTATAGTTCTAATTTAATTTTTAGACTGTGAATAACCTCTGCTCTATTTTCCAAAAACTCAGTCAACCCTTTTGAACGAAGACTACAAGCATCACAGTCACCACATCCACTCCCCATTATCCCGTTGTAGCAAGTCAATGTATGGTGCCGAATCAAATCCAGCTGCTTATGGTAATCAGCCAAAGCCCAGGCCTCAGCTTTATTGAGCCGCATAAGCGGCGTCTCGATTCGTACCTTATAGTCCATACCCAAGTGAATGGCGCTGTTCAACACCTTAACAAACTCATCACCACAATCCGGATAACCAGAGCTCTCTGTTTCACAAACACCTGTAATGACAGCTTCAGCGTCTACCTGATAGGCATAAATAGAAGCCAACGTTAAAAACAGAATATTCCTGCCCGGCACGAACGTATCAGGCACGCCATCCCCCGTACTCCTTGCAATTGGAATGTGGTCGCGCGTCAAACTGCTAATGGCCAGTTCGCTCAACAATGAAGTGTCTAATACTTTGTGCACCTTCACGCCGAGTTGTTTTGAAAGCTGTTGCGCCACTTCGATTTCCGCACGATGGCGCTGGCCATAATCAAAGGTAATGCAGTGGATTTCCTCGTACATCGGCAATGCATGGATCAAGCAGGTGGTTGAGTCTTGTCCGCCGCTGAAAACGATAACGGCCTTTCTGGTCATGGTTCGTTCTTCCTTGGGGTGTCTCGGCAGGGTGCCGGGGCCGTTGACCCTACCGGGAAGCTCAAACTCTGGGTGTGGGAGGATTCCGAAATGACCGTATCCGATTTCCGTTTGTGTCATTTCTTTGTTGATACCCGAGCCTCAACAACCAGCCCTCCTCCGCTAGCACCTGACGACCGGCAACAGAAATCAACTGCCACTAAATATTACCTACGTCATATTACACGCGTAATAAAGACCCGTTTCCCACAGGTAATCTCCATGACCAGCATGCCCAGCCTTGAACACGACCTTGCTGTCCCGGTGAGCACACCCAAGCCTCCCCTGTTCAAACGGTTGATCTTGCTGACGGCGGTCATCGCTGCCCTGGTGTTCGCCGGGCTGTACGCGACTCACTGGTGGACCGCGGGCCGTTTCATCGAAGAAACCGACGACGCCTACATCGGCGGCGATGTAACGGTGATCGGGCCGAAGGTGGCGGGTTACATCGAAGAGGTGCTGGTCACCGACAACCAGAAGGTCAAGGCCGGTGATGTGTTGATTCGTCTCGATTCCCGCGACTACCGCGCCAACCTGGCCAAGGCCGAAGGTGCGGTGGCCGCCGAAGAGGCGCTGCTCGCTAATCTCGATGCCACCGAACAATTGCAACACGCAGTGATCGGCCAGGCCCGCGCGGGGATTGATGCCGCCGGTGCCGAAACCGCCCGTTCACGGGATGACGATGTTCGCTACAAAAAACTGGTCGGCAGCAACGCCGTCTCGGTGGAAAGCGCCCAACGCGCCAACGCCACCTTCAAGACCGCCCAAGCCCTCAGCGCCCGGGCCCAGGCTGAATTGCTCGCCGCACAACGTCAGTTGAATGTGATCGAAACCCAGAAGCAGCAAGCCCGCGCCGCATTGATGCAGGCTCGTGCCGAACGTGATCTGGCGCAATTGAACGTGGGTTACACCGAACTGAAGGCCCCGGTGGACGGCGTGATCGGCAATCGCCGGGCGCGGGTCGGCGCTTATGCCCAGGCCGGCTCGCAACAGCTGTCGGTGGTACCGGCCAGCGGGCTGTGGGTCGATGCCAATTTCAAGGAAGATCAGCTATCGCGAATGACACCGGGGCAACGGGTGATCATTCATGCCGACGTGCTCTCGGGGCAGGAATTCCACGGTCATCTGGACAGCCTCGCGCCGGCCAGTGGTTCGCAGTTCAGCGTGCTGCCGCCGGAAAACGCCACCGGCAACTTCACTAAAATCGTTCAGCGGGTGCCGGTGCGCATCGTGCTTGATCCGGCCGATGGCGTGCTCGGCCATCTGCGTCCGGGCCTGTCGGTCACCGCTGAAGTGGACACTCGCAAGGAACCTGCAACCCCGGCCGTGGCCAGCGCGCCATGAGCCGCGCCCTCGCCGCCCCCGCGCAGCCGTTCAATGCCGCCGACATGGCGACGGCGACCAAGGTGTTCGCGTTCGCCACCATGTGCATCGGCATGTTCATCGCGCTGCTGGATATCCAGATCGTCTCGGCCTCGCTGCGTGACATCGGCGGCGGGCTCTCGGCGGGCACCGACGAAACGGCGTGGGTACAAACCAGTTACCTGATTGCCGAAATCATCGTGATCCCGCTGTCCGGCTGGCTCTCCCGAGTGTTCTCGACACGCTGGCTGTTCTGCGCTTCGGCGGTGGGTTTCACCCTGGCCAGCCTGCTCTGCGGCGCAGCCTGGAACATTCAGAGCATGATCGCCTTCCGCGCCCTGCAAGGGTTTCTCGGTGGTTCGATGATCCCGCTGGTGTTCACCACCGCGTTCTTTTTCTTCACTGGCAAGCAACGGGTGATCGCTGCTGCAACCATCGGCGCGGTGGCCTCGTTGGCACCGACCCTGGGGCCGGTGATCGGTGGCTGGATTACCGACATTTCATCCTGGCACTGGCTGTTCTACATCAACCTGGTGCCGGGAATTTTCGTCGCGGTGGCGGTGCCGATGCTGGTGAAAATCGATCAGCCGGAGTTGTCGCTGCTCAAAGGTGCCGACTACGTGAGCATGGTGTTCATGGCGCTGTTTCTCGGTTGCCTGGAATACACCCTCGAGGAAGGCCCGCGCTGGAACTGGTTCAGCGACAGCACGATTCTGACCACGGCTTGGATCAGCGGACTGGCCGGCCTGGCGTTCATCGGTCGAACCTTGCACGTCGCCAACCCGATCGTCGATTTGCGCGCCTTGAAAGACCGTAACTTCGCCCTTGGCTGCTTCTTTTCGTTCGTTACCGGGATCGGCCTGTTCGCCACCATTTACCTGACGCCGCTGTTTCTCGGCCGGGTGCGTGGCTATGGCGCACTGGACATTGGTCTGGCGGTTTTCTCCACCGGGGTGTTCCAGATCATGGCGATTCCGCTGTACGCCTTTCTGGCCAACCGCATCGATCTGCGCTGGATCATGATGTTCGGCCTGGGGTTGTTCGCGTTGTCGATGTGGGATTTCAGCCCGATCACCCATGACTGGGGGGCTAAGGAATTGATGCTGCCGCAAGCGCTGCGCGGGATTGCCCAGCAACTGGCGGTGCCGCCCGCGGTCACCCTGACCCTCGGCGGACTGGCGCCAGCACGGCTTAAACACGCGTCGGGATTGTTCAATTTGATGCGAAACCTTGGGGGTGCCATCGGCATTGCCGCGTGCGCGACCATTCTGAATGACCGCACCAACCTGCACTTCACCCGGTTGGCGGAAAACCTCAACAGCACCAACGAAGCACTGAATCAGTGGCTGTCCCAGGTCGGCAACAACTTCGCCGCCCTCGGCCAAAGCGGTGACGTGGGTGTCACCGCCAGCCTGCATCAGCTATGGCTGCTGACCTACCGCGAAGCGCAGACACAAACCTATGGCGATACGTTCCTGATGATCATGGTCTGCTTCATCATCGCCACGGCGATGGTGCCCTTGATGCGCAAGGTGCAACCACCGGCCGCGCCGTCAGCAGACGCTCACTGATCAGGCTTGAGGCATTTTGCGGAAACCAACCGCCAGGCGGTTCCAGGCGTTGATCGTGGTAATGGCCACGGTCAGATCGACCATTTCCTTGGGGGTGAACTGCGCAGTGGCCAGTTCGTAGTCTTCGTCCGGGGCATGGGTCTGGCTCAGCAGCGTCAGGGATTCGGTCCAGGCCAGCGCAGCACGTTCACGTGGGGTAAAAAACGGCGTTTCACGCCAGGCCGACAGTGTGTACAGGCGGCGCTCGTCTTCACCGCCCTTGCGGGCATCGGCGCTGTGCATATCCAGGCAGAAGGCGCAGCCGTTGATTTGCGAGGTACGCAGCTTGACCAGTTCGATCAAGGTCTTTTCCAGCGGCAACTTCGAAACCGCGGTTTCCAGCGCGATCATGGCTTTGAGTGCATCGGGGGAAGCGGTGTAGAAATCGATACGCGGTTGCATGGTGAGCTCCAGTCACAAGGGATGTGGAGCTACGTTAATCCCGCATTGACCGGCAGAAAATAGCCAATTATTGGGAAGTTGAGGATGCCAATGGGACGCCTGCTGACGGCGCACTCGATTGCACCCGTTCCCATGATCTCCGAGCCCCTACGCTCGATTGCGCAGCCACTGCAAAAAACCCTTCTTCTGCACAACCCTAGGCGCTTCCTGAGTCAACGTCTGAGCCTTGTTCAAGCGGAAATCCAGCAACGCCTTCATCGCTTCGCTGATGTCATGCCGCGCATCCAGACACGGTTTGAGGTATTCCTTCTCGATCCGGTACAAGCTGCAGAACGTCTTGGCGCTGAAGTCCGCCGGTAGCGCCGTATCGGACAAAATACCGCCCTCGCCGATCACCTCACCCGGCCCCATGCGCCCGGACTCGAACTTGACCCCGCCACGGCTCAGCTCCACCGACACGACACCGGATTCGATGATGAACAAATGATCGCTGACCTCCCCCCCCGGCAGGATCATTTCACCGGCGCGGAAGTTTTGCAGGGTCATGTTCTGGCTGAAGGTTTCTTTCTCTTCCTGACGCAGGGTCGAGAAAATATTCGACGCATCCAGCAATGCCCGTGGCCGCGACAGGTTGGCAGGTGCATTGGGTTCGACGTTCGACAACAGGCTGACGCCGCTGGCCTGCAAGTGCCGGAACGCCAGGTCGAACAGCAGATTACGGACCATGCGCTTCTGGTCCATGGAGACCACGAAACCACTGATTTCGTATTCCACGCCGGTGGCGCTGGAGCCTTTCAACGCGACACACGGCGCCGGTTTGTTCAACAGATAGCGGCACCCTTGCATCGCCCGTTCCAGCGCGTCGATCACCGTTTGCGGACGAGCGTGCGGGCTCAGTTGCAGGCTGATGGATACGCCGAAAATGTCACTGGGCCGGCTGAAGTTGATGATCTTGGCCTTGGCCGCCAGGGAGTTGGGGATCACCGCCATGCTGCCTTGGGACGTTTGCAGGCGCGTCGCGCGCCAGTCGATGTCAATGACCCGGCCTTCGGTGCCGTCGATGGAGATCCAGTCATCCAGTTGATAGGGTTTGGTGGTGTTGAGGACGATCCCGGAGAACACGTCGCTGAGAGTACTTTGCAAGGCCAGGCCGACGATGATCGCCAATGCGCCAGAGGTCGCCAGCACGCCTTTGACCGGCAGATCGAGGACATACGCCAGAGCCGCGATGATCGCGATCAGGAAAATCACCGCGCCGAGCAAATCCTGCAACAAGCGCCCGGTGTGCCCGACCCGTTGCATCATCACCGCGCCGATCAGCACCGTCAGGGTTCGTGCGCCGAACAGCCACCAGCCGATCTGCAAACCGGTGGCCGCCAGATGCAGCGGGATATTGTCGGCCCAAGGCGCCGGCTCCATGGGATTCATGCCCTCGTTGAACAGCAGCACGCTGAACAGCGAGTAAATCACCAGTCGTATGGCCAGTTTCCACTGGCTGCCATTGGCACTGAGCAGGCGCCACAGCCCCAGATCGATAAGGATCAAAGCCATCGCGCAGAACAACGGGTGATCGGTGAGCAGTGACAGCATCAAGCAACTCCAGCAAGGACCAGTGGCGCAAACTTCGCACGGATTGTAGGAGCTGGCGAAGCCTGCGATCTTTTGGCGATCTATAAAGATCAAAAGATCGCAGCCTTCGGCAGCTCCTACAAGGGGCGATGTGCGTCGGGGTTACTTGCTGCTGGTCAGCGCGTTGTAGCTGGTAAACAGGTTGCGGTAATCCGGGATGTGGTTGGAGAACAAGGTGCCCAAGCCTTCCACGTCGTTGCGCCAGTCGCGATGCAGTTCACAGGCCAGGCCGAACCAGGTCATCAATTGCGCGCCGGAGGCCGACATGCGGTCCCAGGCCGATTGACGGGTCAGTTCATTGAAGGTGCCGGAGGCGTCTGTCACCACGAACACCTCGAAGCCTTCAGCCAGTGCCGACAGCGCCGGGAACGCCACGCACACTTCGGTCACCACGCCGGCGATGATCAGTTGTTTCTTGCCGGTGGCCTTGATCGCCTTGACGAAGTCTTCGTTGTCCCAGGCATTGATCTGGCCAGGACGGGCGATGTACGGCGCGTCGGGGAACAGCGCCTTGAGCTCGGGCACCAGCGGGCCGTTGGGGCCGGTTTCGAAACTGGTGGTGAGAATGGTCGGCAACTTGAAGTACTTGGCCAGGTCAGCCAGGGCCAGCACGTTGTTCTTGAAACGGTCCGGCTCGATGTCGCGCACCAGAGAAAGCAGACCCGCCTGGTGATCGACCAACAGAACGGCGGCGTTATCCTTGTCGAGACGTTTGTAAGAGGTAGTCATGGGAGTAATCCTCGCTTTTTATCGATGCCGAACGGGCCGGCGTTAGAGAAACCTGATAGTTCGTTAAAACGCGACCAAGCAAGGGTAGTCGCCCTCGTCCGTCACGCCACAGCGTTACAACAATGAGCTCAACCGCTCATCCGACCGAACCGGCCTGACTGGAAGTCAGCAAAGGCCTGGTGGATTTCCTGCTCGCTGTTCATCACGAACGGACCGTGACCGACGATCGGCTCGTCGATCGGCTCGCCACTGAGCAGCAATACGACGGCATCGTTATTGGCTTCCAGGCTGAGCTGCTGGCCATTGCGTTCGAACAACGCCAACTGCCCTTCGCGCACCAGTTCCACACCGTTGACCTGAACCGTGCCACGCAACACTACAAGTGCCGTGTTACGACCTTCGTGCAGGTCCAGGGTCAGCAACTTGCCACCGTTGAGGCGCAGGTCCCAGACGTCAATCGGGGTAAACGTACGCGCCGGGCCGGTGTGGCCGTCGAACTCACCGGCGATCAAGCGCAGGCTGCCGGCCTGGTCCTTGAGCGCGATGCTCGGGATGTCGCCATCGAGAATCGTCTGGTAACCGGCGTCGGCCATCTTGTCCTTGGCCGGCAGGTTGACCCACAGCTGAACCATTTCCAGGGTGCCGCCGGTTTTGGCGAAACCTTCGGAGTGGAACTCTTCGTGGAGGATCCCCGAGGCTGCGGTCATCCATTGCACGTCGCCCGGCCCGATCTTGCCGCCGCTGCCGGTGGAATCGCGGTGTTCCAGCTCGCCCTTGTAGACGATGGTCACCGTCTCGAAACCGCGGTGTGGATGCTGGCCAACGCCACGACGCTCGGTGGTCGGGGTGAATTCAGCGGGACCGGCGTGATCGAGCAGCAAAAACGGGCTGATGTGTTTGCCCAGGTTGTCGTAGGAAAACAGCGTGCGAACCGGAAAACCGTCGCCGACCCAATGGGTCCGTGGGCTGGTGTAGATACCGATGATGTTTTTCATTCCGCCTCCGAATCTGGTGTGTGACGCGATGGACAAAGCTTAAAACTGAACCCTTTGATGCACTAGACTGCAAAAATCAGCCTTAGCGTTCTATATGGAGAACGATGGTGGAAGACCTCAACACCCTCTACTACTTCACCCAAGTGGTGGAACACCACGGTTTCGCCCCGGCCGGTCGGGCGCTGGACATGCCCAAGTCGAAGCTGAGCCGGCGCATTGCCGAGCTCGAAGAGCGCCTCGGCGTACGCCTGCTACATCGCACCAGCCGGCATTGTTCACTGACGGAAATCGGTCAGGCCTATTACCAGCGTTGCCTGGCGATGCGCGTGGAAGCGGAAAGCGCTGCCGAACTGATCGAACGCAACCGCTCCGAACCCCAGGGCCTGGTGCGCATCAGTTGCCCGACCGCGCTGCTCAACTCCTGGGTCGGGCCGATGTTGACCCGCTACATGCTCAAGTACCCGCTGGTGGAATTGTTCATCGAGAGCACCAACCGCCGAGTCGACTTGATCCACGAGGGTTTCGACATCGCCCTGCGGGTGCGCTTTCCGCCGCTGGAAAACACCGACATGGTGATGAAGGTGCTCGGCAACAGCACCCAATGCCTGGTGGGCAGTCCGGCCTTCGTGCCGCGCCTGTCATCACCGGCCTCCCCGGCTGACCTCAGCGGGTTGCCGAGCCTGCACTGGGGTGCGGCGCAGCGTGAATATCAGTGGGAATTGTTTGGGGCGGACGGCGCCAGCGCGGTGATCCGACATGCGCCACGAATGGTCACCGATGACCTGTTGGCGCTACGGCATGCCGTGGTGGCCGGGATCGGCATCGCTCACCTGCCCAGCGTGGTGGTGCGCGATGACATTACCGCAGGACGCCTGGTGGAACTGGTACCGGGCTGGGCCCCCAAGTGCGGGATCGTGCATGCCATCTTCCCGTCACGCCGTGGGCTGCTGCCGTCGGTGCGCGCATTGATCGACTTTCTGGGAGAGGAATTCAGCCACAGCGATATTGCCTAGAAGCCCGTACACACTCCATGTAGCAGCTGGCGAAGCCTGCGTTCGGCTGCGCAGCAGTCGTGAATCCTGAGCACTAGGTTTTCCTGACACACCCCGTTGTCTGGTTTCACGACTGCTTCGCAGCCGAACGCAGGCTTCGCCAGCTGCTACAGGTTGCGTAACGACAGAGGGCTGGCGGAGTTTTTATTTCGGACATAATATCGATCGAGATTACAAACATAATATTCACTCCCAACCGAGGACATTCCCATGCAAAGCCCGACCCGCGAAGCCACGCTCGCCCAATGGATCGCCCAGGAACAGGCCATGCGCGCCCGTCTCGCCGGCCCCGGCAGTTTGTCCATGGCCGAGGTCAGCGCCCTGTCACCCGCCGAGTTTTTCGAAGGCATCGGCAACGGTGAACTGCCCTCGCCACCCATCGGCACGCTGATGGACTTCATACCGATCGAATGGTCCGCCGGAATGTTCATCTTTCAGGGCACGCCGGATTCACGGCATTACAACCCGTTGGGCAGCGTGCATGGCGGCTATGCCGCGACGTTGCTGGATTCGTGCATGGGCTGTGCGATTCATACGCAGCTGAAGAAGGGTCAGGGTTATACGACGCTGGATTTGCGAATCAGCTATGTTCGTGCGCTGAACGGTGCCAGCGGACCGGTGCGGGCCGAGGGCAAGATTGTTCATCTGGGGCGCTCGACGGCGTTGGCCGAGGGGCGGATTTATGACGTGGATGGGCGGTTGTATGCGACGGGGTCGACCACCTGCATGATTCTTGAGAATCGGGGATAGAGCTTAAGATCAAAAAATCGCAGCCTCGTTTCACTCGACAGCTCCTACAAGGGTTTGCGTACTCTGTAGGAGCTGTCGAGTGAAACGAGGCTGCGATCTTTCGACTCATGACTTGCGGTAAACATTGCTTTGCCCCACCAGCGGTTTTTCCCATGGGTGCGGACGCGGATACTCGTGCCCATTCCCACTGCAACCCTGGAGTCATTGATGTCTATTCCCGCATTCGGCCTTGGTACTTTTCGCTTGCAAGGCCAGGTGGTCATCGATTCGGTGAGCACCGGCCTGGAACTGGGCTATCGAGTCATCGATACCGCGCAAATCTACGAGAACGAAGCCGAGGTCGGCGAGGCCATTGCCGCCAGCGGCATCGCCCGTGACGAGTTGTTCATCACCAGCAAGATCTGGGTTGCCAACTTCGCCAGGGATCGCCTGATCGACAGCCTCAAGGAAAGCCTGCAAAAGCTGCAAACCGATTACCTGGACCTGACCCTCATCCATTGGCCGTCCCCGGAAGATCAGGTGCCGGTCGAGGAATTCATGGGCGCCCTGCTCGAAGCCAAACAACTGGGCCTGACCCGGCAGATCGGTGTGTCCAACTTCACCGTCGACCTGATGAAACAGGCGATCGCCGCGGTCGGTGCCGAACACATCGCGACCAACCAGATCGAATTGCATCCCTACCTGCAAAACCGCAAGGTCGTCGAATTCGCGCAAAGCCAGGGCATCCAGATCACCTCGTACATGACCCTCGCTTACGGCGAAGTGCTGAAAGACCCGGTGATCCAGCAGATCGCCGATCGCCTGCAGGCGACGCCGGCACAAGTCACCCTGGCCTGGGCCATGCAATTGGGTTACGCAGTGATCCCCTCGTCGACCAAACGCGCCAACCTGCAAAGTAACCTGCACGCTCGCACACTGACCTTGAGCGACGCCGACATGGCGCTGATCGCGGGCCTGGATCGTGACCATCGACTGACCAGCCCCAAAGGCATCGCGCCCCAGTGGGATTAAGCGTCAGTCTCGCTTGAGGCCCTGATCCAGGCGTGCCATGGCGTGTTGCAATTGATCGACGGCCTCGTCGATCAACGGCGCGCGCCCTTCGGCGCAGGCACGCTCCAGATGTTCGCAGCACTCGATCAAACGTTTTGCACGAACCATCCGCGCACCACCTTTGATGCGGTGCGCCAGGTCTTGCAGCCGGTGACGATTGCCACTGACGTGCGCTGCAAGCAGATCATCGCGATCGTAGCGATTGGTCTCGGCCAGTTCGCGCAACAACTGATTGATCAGCGTCCGGTCTTCACCGACGTAGAGCTCCAGGCCGGTCAAGTCGATCTCGGACGTTGCTTGCTCTTCAACCGGCGCTGGCGGCTCATTCACAAATCGGGACGCCAGCCAGGCACTCAAATCTGCCAGCCGGATCGGTTTGAACAGACAGTCGTCCATGCCCGCTTCAAGGCAGCGGATCTTTTCCTCCGGCTGCGCATTGGCGCTAAACCCAAGAATCAGCGTGGGTGGCAAGCCATTAGCGCGCTCTTCATCGCGTATCGCACCCGCCAATTCATAACCATTGACCACCGGCATGTTGCAATCGGTGATGACCAGATCGAGCTCATGCTCGCGCCACTTCGCGAGACCACGCTCGCCATCCTCAACCTCCAGCACCCGATGCCCCAGGTAGCTCAGCTGCCGTGAGAGCAACAATCGATTGGCCGGGTAATCGTCGACCACCAGAATCGTCAGTAGCCGAGTGGCCACCTGCAATCCGCTATCCACCCACTCGCCGCAGGTCAACGGTTGCAACGCAATCAGATCAAAGCTGATGTCGACCTGCGTACCCAGTCCGAGGATGCTGTCGAACTGCAATCGGCCGCCCATCTTTTCGCACAGAGTGCGGCTGATCACCAGTCCCAGACCGGAGCCAGTGTGGCCTGACTGCTGGCTGTTGCCGGCCTGCACGAACGGGCTGAACAGTCGTTGCTGATCGACGACACTGACACCGATGCCGCTGTCCTCAATACGCACACTGACGGCCAGATGCCCCGACACACCGGGCTCTACTCGCAGTGTCAGACTCACCTCACCTTCACGGGTGAACTTGATCGCATTGCTCAGCAGATTGGACAGCACCTGCTTGAAGCGCGTGGGGTCGACTAACACGTCACGATCGCTGTGTTCGGCCAATTCGACCCGCCACTGCAAGTTTTTCTGCCGTGCCAGGCCTTCGAAAACCCGACACACCGACTCCACCAGCGTGCGTAGATTGGCCCGCTCAGGGGTCAGCGACAAATGCCCGGACTCGATGCGGGCGATGTCCAGGATATCGCCGATCAACGCCAGCAATTGCTGCGCAGCATTGGATGCCACTTCGATGGCGGAGCGATCAGTGAAGCCCTCTTCCGCTCGCTTCAGCGCCAGTTCGAGCATGCCGATCAGGGCATTCATCGGTGTGCGGATTTCATGACTCATGGTCGCCAGAAAGGTGGTTTTGGCGCGGTTGGCATCATCGGCGGCGTTCTTGGCATCCTGCAATTGCCCGAGCAGTTGTTGGCGTTGAGTTATCTGCCGACGCTGCCAGGCAATCCAGGCCAGTGCGAGCAACAGCAAAGCGCCCGCAGCGGCAAACGCCTGGAGAATGCCTTGGCGATGACGCAGCCAGTAGCTGTCATCGACTACCACATCATTGCTCCAGCGGGCTAACAGCTCATCCATCTCCTGGGGCGAAATGCTCAGCAGTGCCTTGTTCAGAATCGAGTGCAACTCCAGCGCACCACGGCTGGTGGCCAGAGCGATACGCGCCGGTTCATCACCCACGGTGCTGCTGATCCGCAGACGCTCGCGGTATTGCCGGGTGATCAGATACCGAGCCACGATCAATGAGCTGACTGCCCCGTCGACCTGGCCCTTGATCACCCATTCCATACCCTGCGCCGGACTCTGCACTTCGACCAGACGTACATTGGGCGCCCGAGCGCGGATGAACCCGAGCAACGGATGACCGCGATAAATTGCCAGGCGTTTACCGGCCATGTCATCCAGGGTCCTGGGGCTTCCCGGGGTGGTCGCACTGACCAGTACAAACGGATTGTTCAAGTAGGCCCGAGTGAAACGCATTTCGACTTCGCGTTCGATACCGGGCGTGACCACAGGTAACACGTCGATCTTGCCGTCCTTGAGTTGCTGGATCTGCTGATCGAGGGAGTCACCCCGCTGCACCTTGAAGGTCAAGCCGCTGCGCTGGCTGATCAGCGTCAGCAATTGCGCGGTCAACCCGCTGAGTTGTCCCTGTGCATCGTAAAAAGTCAGCGGTGCAAAGCTCTCGACGGCACCCACTTCCACCGTCGGATGTTGATCCAGCCAACGTTGTTCACTGGCGCTCAAACGTACTCGTTCTTGACCCGCCATGTTGGCTCTTCCGGCACTCCAGCGCTGCTCGATGGCCGTGCGCTGATCCATGGGAATCGCCGCCAGAGCCTTATCGACAATGCTCTTCAGACGAGGGTTGCCCCGACTGAAGGCAAAGCCGAACGGATTGGCGTCCAAGCCGGAAGGCCCTACCAGGCGTACGTTACTGAGGTAGTTGTTATTGATGAGGTAATTGGCGCTGATGAAGTCCCCGAGGTACACATCATCCTGCCCGAACGCCACCGCCCCGATCGCATCGAGTGCCGAGGGGTAGCGTTGCAAGCTCGCATCGGGATAGAAGGCTTCGACAGTCTGCGCCTGCAGATAGTCATCGACCATGGCGATGCGTTTGCCGGCGAGGTCGACGGGCACCTGTTCGTCCAGCCGCGTGACCAGCATTGGCTGATCTTCAGCATAAGCAGTGGATCGGGTCAGCTCGGGATCGGCCGCTTCGTAATTGTTGGACGTGCCGAGCAGGTCCAGATCATCGTGTTTGAGGGCATCCATGGCCGCCTCGCGCGTGCGATAACGAAGCACGTCGATTTTTACATGCAGCAGTTGCCCCAACAGCGCGGCATAGTCTGCGGTAATGCCTTCCAGCTCATCAACGTTTCGCGTGATCTCGAACGGCGGGTAGTCCGGCCCCGACACCCCGAGGCGCAAGACTCGTTTGCCACGCAACCACTGCCAGTCTTTTTCACCCAGCTGGACCTGATAACCCTCCACCGCGGAACGCCCCAGCACATGCAAAAGCTTTGGCTCATCGGCCGCCGTCACCGGTGCTGCCAGTCCACAGAACAGCAACAGGGCCCACAAACAATCGCGCATGATCGGGCTCACTCAGATCAGATGATTACGCTTGGCAAAGTCCCTCAGGTGTACCGACGAATCCACGTTGAGTTTTCCAACCAGACGGGTCTTGTAGGTGCTGACGGTCTTGTGACTCAAGTGCATGATTTCAGCGATCGCCTTGTTACTGATGCCCCGGGCCAGATGCTGAAAGATCGTCAGTTCCCGGTCGGAGAGTTGATCGATCATCTGTTTTTCACTCAGTTGTATCGAGTTCAGCGACACCGACGCCGAGGGTAGCTGGGCGAAATAGGTGTAACCGCCCATCACGGCATGCACGGCTCTGTGCAAGTGCTGCAAGTCATTGGACTTGGCAACATAGCCCGCGGCGCCGGCGTGCATGCAACGATCCTGATAAAACATGGGTTCCTGGGACGTGAAGACCAGTACTCGACAGGGCACCCCACTGGTCTTGATCCGCGCCAGTACATCCAGCCCGTCGAGCGAGGGCATCACCAGATCCAGTACCACCAGATCAGGCTTGTGTTCGCGGATCATCGGCAAGACTTCATTACCACTCGCCGCTTCGTATATCTGCTTGAAACCCTCCTGCGCCAGTACGATTTTGACTGCGGCGCGAACCACCGGATGATCGTCCACAATCAGCACTGACTTCATGGCAACTCCTGTGCAACAAAAACGACGATTGAACAATCAATGCCCATGAGCCCGGCCCGGTTGAACGCGCCGGCTGCGCAAAGACTTTTGCATGGAAAACCGGGCGCAACTACCTGACAGAAATGACAGTGCCGACGAACGGTAGACGAGGGTCGATGATCGCCATCAGCCGCGCAATAGACGCCAGATCAGGCAGCATTGCGTGGCTCACCTCAACGGTCTGTTGAACGCAGGCAGGAATGGGCGGCAGTTGCGCCTGCTGACCGTCATAGATCAAGGCGTGATGAACCTGTTGGTTATCAAGGAAAAAATCGAACAGGTTCAAAGCCCCGCCCGCCAGCGAGGCATTGATGACCACCAGATCAAAAGGCTCGCAACCGTATTCGACCAGGGTCAACAGCTCTTCAAGGCTGTGCACCGGTGCTATCCGGTAGTAGTCGAGTTGATTGAACAGTCGCTCGACCTTCATGCGGTGAAAATGCAACTCGTCGGCGATCAGGATACGTAAGGCTTTGTTCGACAACGTGGGCCCCCAGGAGGGTATCGAATTCGTGAGGGCGCAAGGCTACGGAAGACCCGTCGATCTTTCTGTAGGACTTTTCCTAAAAACTGCAACCCTCGTCCGGTGACCTGGGAAGTTAAAGTCAAAAAACCGTCCGGACACGGTACTTCTGTAGGAGCTGCCGCAGGCTGCGATCTTTTGATCTGGCTGCTCGACAATTTCGCTCGAAGATCAAGATCAAAAGATCGCAGCCTGCGGCAGCTCCTACATCTGGCAGCATTACTGCCAGCCAAACCGGCGAACATAGAATCCCTTCACGGCCTGGGTCAGCGCCATATAGGCCAGCAGAATCACCGGCAGGAACACGAAGTACAGCGACGGCAGCGCCTGTAATTTGAAGTAGTGCGCCAGCGGTCCCATCGGCAGGAAGATGCCGACGGCCATGATGATTCCAGTCATTACCATCAGTGGCATCGCTGCGCGGCTTTGCAGGAACGGGATTTTCGGTGTGCGGATCATGTGCACGATCAGCGTCTGGGTCAGCAGCCCGACCACGAACCAGCCGGACTGGAACAGGGTTTGATGATCCGGGGTATTGGCGTCGAAGACGTACCACATCAAGGCAAACGTAGTGATGTCGAAGATCGAGCTGATCGGTCCGAAAAACAGCATGAACCGGCCAACATCCGCTGGCTGCCACCGCTGCGGTTTGCTCAGCATTTCTTCATCGACGTTATCGAACGGAATGGCGATCTGCGAAATGTCATAGAGCAGGTTCTGCACCAAGAGGTGCATCGGCAGCATCGGCAGGAACGGAATGAAGGCACTGGCCACCAGCACCGAGAACACGTTGCCGAAGTTCGAGCTGGCGGTCATTTTGATGTACTTGAGCATGTTGGCGAAGGTCCGACGCCCTTCCAGTACGCCCTCCTCCAGCACCATCAGACTTTTCTCCAGCAGGATGATGTCCGCCGCTTCCTTGGCGATGTCCACGGCGCTGTCCACCGAAATGCCAATGTCGGCGGTGCGCAGGGCTGGCGCGTCGTTGATACCGTCGCCCATGAAACCGACGACATGACCGTTGCCCTTGAGCAAACGCACGATGCGTTCCTTGTGCGACGGGGTGAGTTTGGCGAAGACGTTGGTGCTCTCCACCGCCACCGCCAGTTCGGCGTCGCTCATCCGCTCGATGTCGTTGCCCATCAACAGGCCTTGTTGCTCCAGGCCGACTTCGCGGCAAATCTTCGCGGTCACCAGTTCGTTGTCTCCGGTCAGCACTTTCACCGCCACGCCGTGAGCGGCAAGGGCTTTAAGGGCCGGCGCGGTGCTTTCCTTGGGTGGATCGAGAAACGCCACGTAACCGATCAGCGTCAGCGCCTGTTCATCCGCCAGGCTGTAGGTATCGCGCCCTTCAATCATCGGCCGCGCTGCAACCGCCACCACGCGCAAGCCTTCGGCATTGAACGATGCGGTGACCTGACGAATCCGCGCCAGCAATTCATCGCTCAGTGCTTCATCGACCTCGCCGTGACGCACCCGAGTGCACACCGCCAGCACTTCTTCCACCGCGCCCTTGCAGATCAGCAGGTGCGAATGATCGCGCTCGGCGACCACCACTGACATCCGACGGCGAGTGAAGTCGAACGGGATCTCGTCGACCTTGCGAAACGCCGTGCCGACTTTCAGTTCACGGTGGATTTCCACGTGTTCGAGCACCGCCACGTCCAGCAGGTTTTTCAGGCCCGTCTGGTAGTAGCTGTTGAGGTAGGCCATTTCCAATACGTCATCGGAATCGTTGCCCCAGACATCGACGTTACGCGCCAGGAAGATCTTGTCCTGAGTCAGGGTGCCGGTCTTGTCGGTGCACAGCACGTCCATGGCGCCGAAGTTCTGGATCGCGTCGAGGCGTTTGACGATGACTTTTTTACGCGACAGGAACACCGCGCCCTTCGCCAGGGTCGAGGTGACGATCATCGGCAGCATTTCCGGGGTCAGGCCCACGGCAATCGACAGCGCGAACAGCAGCGCCTGGGTCCAGTCGCCCTTGGTGAAGCCGTTGATGAACAGTACCAGCGGCGCCATGACGAACATGAAGCGGATCAGCAGCCAACTGACTTTGTTGACGCCAGTCTGGAATGAAGTGGGTGCGCGATCCGTAGCGCCAACCCGCTGGGCCAGTGCACCGAAATAAGTGTTGTTGCCGGTAGTCAGGATCACCGCCATGGCCGTGCCGGACACCACGTTGGTGCCCATGAACAGAATGTTGTCGAGGTCCAACGGGTTGCGGGTGTCACTGTCCTGCTGACGGGGGAATTTTTCCACCGGCATCGATTCGCCGGTCATCGCGGCCTGGCTGACGAACAAGTCCTTGGCGCCGATCACCCGGCAATCGGCGGGAATCATGTCGCCGGCCGAGAGCACGATCAGGTCGCCTGGCACCAGTTGCTTGATCGGCAGCTCGGTACGTTGCGCATCCCGACGCAACACCGTAGCGGTGTTGCTGACCATCGCCTTGAGCGCGTCGGCGGCCTGGTTGGATTTGGTTTCCTGCCAGAAGCGCAGCAAGGTCGAGAGCACCACCATGGAGAAAATCACGATGGCGGCTTTCATGTCCTCGGTCAGCCAGGAGATGACCGCGAGCAACGTCAGCAGCAAGTTGAACGGGTTTTTGTAGCAGTGCCACAAGTGGGTCCACCACGGCAGAGGTTGTTCGTGCTCGACTTCGTTAAGGCCGTATTGCACGCGCAGTGCATCGGCTTCGAGTTCACTCAGGCCATCGGTGTGGCTGCCAAGGTTGTTCAGCAGTTGGCCGGTGTCGCTGTTGGCAGCGCTCACCAGGGTTTGCGCCAGGGTGGGCGGCACCTCGCGGCTGACCGTGGTGTCGGTGAAGTTTTCCAGCAGCGCCAGGCGACGGAAGTGTCGGGCGATGTGGCGGGTGCGCAGGAATCCGGCGAAGAATTCTTTGAGCAGGGTCAGGTTCATGACAGTTCCCCCAGGGTCAGCCGGGAAACCGTCGAGCAGGCGTGTCGATGCGCCGCGATGACGACAACAAGTCGAACATCACGCACGGTTCAGCGTCGATGAGAGGGACGTCGGGACACGGACCAGGACCGGCCGCGATCAGGATGCCGCTGCTCGCTTTTCGGCGAGACAACGGCACAAAAAAGTGGCGCGTTATCTTGCCGGGAAGGTGCCGGTTATCGAAACCGGCCGACTACTGTCACTCGAACAAGTACCCACTGTGGGTCTCCGCTATTGATTGAAAACGCGCGAAGCTTACGCCCCGATTTCTGGAGAGTAAACGATGCAAAGCCGTGTGGAGGGGGAATCGCGGGGTTCTTCAGGAAGGGTTCAGGATTTTGGATTTGTGCTGTTCTTCAGGGCCTCTTCGCGAGCAAGCCCGCTCCCACAATGGGCCTGCGTTCACAGGAAAAAATTTGGGAGCGGGCTTGCTCGCTCCCACAGGTGTTGAGTGATGCTGAGACTGGGTCAGGCGCTGACGGCCATGGCATGCCGCCGATGATGAACGCCCAGCTGATCCTTGATCACCCGCAACACCTTGGCTTCGTGCTCGTGGATAAAGAAGGGTCCGCCAGCGAGCATGTCCACCGAGAAACTGCCATGGGTTTCCTTGCGCCAACCGATCAGCTGCTCGGTGGTGGCGCGATCAGCCTTGCCGCCAAGCACATGGATCGGGCACTTGAGCAACGGGCGCTGTTGCGGTTCGAAACGTCCGCATAATAGAAAGTCCGCGCGCAGGGCCGGCAGTGTCAGGTTCATCAGCTCTTCGTTGGCCAGCACCTCTTCACTGGTGCCGTTGAGGGTGCGCAATTGCTCGATCAATTCAGCATCGGTTTTGGGCTCGGCGAACCCCCTGTCGTAGTCGGCCCGCATTGTGGGTGCGGCGGTACCTGAAGCGAACAGCGCCACCGGTTCCGGGCAGCCCAGCGAGCGAAACGCATGGGCCATCTCACAGGCCAGCAACGCGCCAAGGCTATGACCGAACAGCGCGTACGGCGCCTTGAGCGTGGCTTTTTGTTCCTGCGCCAGTTGCAGCGCCAGGCGTCGCATGTCGGTGTGCAAGGGTTCGCCAAACCGCGCACCACGCCCCGGCAATTCCACGGGTTGCAGCTTGAGCCACTCCGGCAGTTTGCGCCGCCAGCGGCTGTAGACCATGGCACTCGCGCCCGAATAGGGCAGGCAGAGCAATGTCAGCTGGGTCACCGGGTTTACCTCAAAAGTTGTCTATCAAGAGAACGGATGAGCGCCGACGAGAATTAGTCGTACAGATAACCCTGTGGGAGCGAGCTTGCTCGCGATAGCGGTGTATCAGTCAACATGAATGTGGCTGCCAGACCGCTATCGCGAGCAAGCTCGCTCCCACATTTAGTCATCATTTCAAGTGGCGGAAGCTTTGCACTGCGGAACCGAGGACCACGGCGCCAGCGGCGACGGCGACCCAGAATCCGCTCTGGGCTCCAAATGCATCGATAAGCCAACCCGAACTGGCCGCACCCATCGCCACGCCAATGCTCAATCCGGTCACCAGCCAGGTCAGGCCTTCGGTGAGTTTGGCCGGCGGCACGATGCGCTCCACCAACGCCATCGCCACAATCAGGGTCGGCGCAAAAAACAACCCGGCGACAAACACCGCCAGCGACAGCCCGAGAATGTTCGTCGCCAGCAGCAACGGCAACGTAGTCACCGCCGTCGCCACTCCGCCGTACAGGAACAGTCGCGGCAACGGCAGTTTCGAGCGCAACGCCCCGAACGCCAAACCGGCCAGGCACGAGCCGATGGCATACACCGACAACACAATACTCGCCGCCGCCGGCTGGCCCTGCTGCTGGGCGAACGCCACGCTGACCACGTCCACCACACCGACGATGGTGCCCATGGCGACCATCAACAGCATCAGCAACTGAATCTCGCTGGAGCGAATGATCGAGCCCTGATGATGTTCTTCATGAGGATGAATCGCTGGCTCGGTGTCACGTTGCAGCACAAACGCCGTCACCCCGATCGCCAGCATCAGCAACGCCGCCAACGGCCCGGCCTCGGGGAACGCCACCACGCACAACCCCACCGACAGCGGCGGCCCGACAATAAAGCAGACTTCATCCAGCACCGATTCCAGCGCATAAGCCGTTTGCAGCTCAGGCTGGCCGCGATACAACTCGGTCCAGCGCGCCCGCACCATCGCCGACATGCTCGGCATGCAACCGGCTAACGCTGCGAACACAAACAACGTCCAGTGCGGCGCCTGCAAGCGAGTGCAAAGCAACACCAGCAACAACGCCCCGCCACCGATCAGCGCCGAGACTGGCAAGATCCGACGCTGCCCGAAGCGGTCCACCAGCCGCGAAACCTGCGGCGCACAAAACGCCGTGGCCAAGGCAAACGTCGCCGCCACTGCGCCAGCCAATCCATACCCGCCCTGCAGTTGCGAGAGCATGGTAATCAGGCCGATGCCAGTCATGGAAATCGGCATGCGCGCGATCATCCCGGCCAGCACAAAAGCACTGCTGCCTGGGGCTTTGAACAGCTCGCGGTAAGGGTTTGCCATGGGTGCCGGTCTCAACAAGGGCCTGCAAGTTGCCATAAGCCTGATTGAGGGGAAAGCAGGCAATTGTTGGTTGAATGTGAAGGCCTTGAAGATCAAAAGATCGCAGCCTTCGGCAGCTCCTACAGAAGATCGCATTCCACTGTAGGAGCTGCCGAAGGCTGCGATCTTTTGATCTTGCAGCTGAACTCTCTGCAACTCAAACCAGTCAGCTAATTAAGCCCTCAACTCAAGGCGCTGACGTTCATGCAGATTTCCCTCGACCAACAAGTCGCCCTGATCACCGGTGCCAGTTCCGGCATCGGTGCCGGCGCGGCCAAGGCCCTGGCCGCCGCCGGTGCCGCCGTGGTGATCAACTACAATTCCCAGGCCGCCCCCGCCGAGGAGCTGGCCCGGACGATCAATGCTGAAGGCGGTCGCGCCATCGCCATTGGCGCCGACGTCTCCAAAGAAGCAGACGTCGAACGGTTATTCGCACAAACCCTCGAAGCCTTCGGTTTTCTGGACATTCTGGTCGCCAACTCAGGCATGCAGAAAGACGCATCGGCCGTGGACATGAGTCTCGACGACTGGAACCAGGTGATTGGCGTCAACCTCACCGGCCAGTTCCTCTGCGCCCGCGCCGCCCTGCGAATTTTCAACCGGCAAGGCATTCGCGATGGAATCTCGCGGGCCGCGGGCAAGATCATCCATATGAGTTCGGTGCACCAGCGCATTCCCTGGGCCGGTCACGTCAATTACGCCGCGTCCAAGGGTGGCGTCGACATGCTGATGCAAACCCTCGCCCAGGAAGTCAGTCACCAGCGCATCCGCATCAACGGCATCGCGCCGGGCGCCATTCGCACGGCGATCAATCGCGCCGACACCGAAGGCGTCGCCGAGCAGGAGCTGCTCAAACTCATTCCTTACGGCCGCGTTGGCGATGTCGAGGACATCGCCAACGCGGTGGTCTTCCTCGCCTCCGATGCGTCCGACTACATCGTTGGCACCACCCTGTTCATCGACGGCGGCATGAGCCTTTATCCGGAGTTTCGCGGCAATGGCTGATCATCATCCCGAACGACAAAGCGCTATCGATGCCCATGGCATCATCGGCGACATGCGCAGCGCGGCACTGGTCAATGACAAGGGCAGTGTGGATTTTTTCTGCTGGCCGGAATTCGACAGCCCGTCGATCTTCTGCTCGCTGCTGGACACCCCTGAGGCCGGGATTTTCCAACTGTCCCCGGATTTACCCGACGCTCGCCGCGAGCAGATTTACCTGCCCGACACCAATGTGCTGCAAACCCGTTGGCTGAGCGATCGCGCAGTCGTCGAAGTCACCGACCTGCTGCCCATCGGCGACAGCGAAGATGACACGTCGGTGCTGATGCGCCGGGTTCGTGTGGTCAGTGGTCAGGCAACGTTTCACATGCGCTGCGCCGTGCGCCATGACTATGCGCGCGCCAAGACCCGCGCGCGCATGGATGAAGAAGACGTGACCTTCGAGGCCGCCGACCAGCCTTCCCTGCGCTTGTTTTCGGACCAGGTTTTACGCATAGACGGCCATGCGGCAGTCGCCGAATTCACCCTCGAACAGGACCAGACCGCCGAATTCATGCTGGGTGGTATCGACGATCCGCGATTCAAGGAAGGCGCCGCCGCGATCTGCCTGGAGCGGACCCTGAAGTTCTGGCGCGACTGGATCGGCCAGTCCAACTATCGCGGTCGCTGGCGGGAAATGGTCAATCGCTCGGCCTTGGCATTGAAGCTGCTGACCTCGCGCAAACACGGCGCAATCCTCGCCGCCGCGACCTTCGGCCTGCCGGAAACACCTGGCGGCGAGCGCAACTGGGATTATCGCTACACGTGGATCCGCGACGCCTCGTTCACCGTCTACGCATTCATGCGCCTGGGCTTCGTCCAGGAGGCCAACGATTACATGCGCTGGCTGCGCGGGCGGGTCAGTGATTGCCACGGAAAATCGATGAAGCTCAACATCCTCTACGCCATCGATGGTCGCCAGGAACTGCCGGAAACCGAACTCTCGCACCTCTCCGGTCATGGTGGCGCAACACCGGTACGGATCGGCAATCAGGCTTACGGCCAGGTCCAGCTCGACATCTTCGGCGAGCTGATGGACGCGGTGTACCTGGTCAACAAATACGGCGACGCCATCTCCCATGAAGGCTGGAAACATACCGTGGAAGTGGTCGATCAGGTCTGCGAAACCTGGGAGCAAGAGGACGTCGGCATCTGGGAAATGCGCGGCGAGCAGCATCACTTTCTGCACTCCCGGCTGATGTGCTGGGTCGCACTGGATCGAGCCATTCGCCTCGCCTCAAAACGCTCACTGCCCGCCCCGTTCGCCCGCTGGGACCAGACCCGACAAGCGATCTACGCTGACATCTGGGAAAACTTCTGGAACGAAGAATGCGGGCACTTCGTCCAGTACATCGGCGGTACCGCGCTCGATGGCTCGATGCTGCTGATGCCGCTGGTGCGCTTCGTCAGCGCCAAAGATCCGCGCTGGCTCGCGACCCTCGACGCCATCGAAAAAAACCTCGTGCGCGACGGCATGGTTTACCGCTATCGCAATGACGACACCCGAATCGACGGCCTCGACGGCACCGAAGGCGCCTTCGCCGCGTGCTCATTCTGGTACGTCGAATGCCTGGCTCGCGCCGGACGGGTGGAAAAGGCACATCTGGAGTTTGAACAGCTGCTGAGGTACGCCAACCCGCTGGGGTTGTACGCCGAAGAGTTCGACAGCCATGCGCGGCATCTGGGCAATACGCCGCAAGCGCTGACGCATTTGGCACTGATCAGTGCGGCCAGTTTTCTGGATCGGAAATTGAGTAGGGAGAAGAGTTTCTGGCAGCCGTGAAACCGCGTAGCCCCTTTCGTCGGAACGCCGCCCGGAGCCGGCTCGCTCCCACATTGGATCTTTAGTGGCCAGGAAATTTGTATTCGACCGAGATTAAATGTGGGAGCGAGCCTGCTCGCGATAGGGCCATCAGCCACAACACAAGGCCGACTGAACACCGGCGAAAGAAACGGTGGCCGGTATAGGCCAAGCTCCTACAACTGCTAAACAGAGCTGTTCAATCGCACGAAGCACCTGATTTCTATAGCCTGAAAACGTTTGTTGCCAGCCGTTACATCCCCACCTACCATCCCCCCTCAACGGGTACAGCGGAGCTGTCCAACAAAACCCGAATTCAAGGAACCAGAATGACCCAACGCATCCACCGCAGCATCGATACCCCACTCAGGTCCGGACTGAACCGCGACGAATTGTGGGAAGCCCACGACAAGGGCCTGATCAAATGCTGGGAAATCGGCCGCCAACGCGCCGCCCGTTTCCCCGAACTCGCGCAACGCTGCCTTGCCGGCGAACTGCCGGTGCTGGGCTGGAAAGGTGGCGTCAGCCGCAGCCTGAAGAAACTCGAAAAATACGGATCCCTCAAATACCTCGCCGAGTGGCAGGGGATGCGCGGGGAAGATCTGGATATTGATTTGAGTGAAGAACGGGCCTTGACCTGTTCGCGGACCAACATGGTGGTGACGTTCACGCCGGATCGGTCGAAATACTTTAATCAGGTGGCAGAAATCGAAGTCTAGGAACCAGGCGAAAAACAACCCTGTCTGGAGTGTCGAATGAACAATGAAGCGCTGATCCACTTCACCCAAACGCCAGGGTTGTCGCTCGCCTACGAAGAACACGGCCCCACCACCGGCGACCCGATCCTCCTCCTCCACGGTTTCCCCTATTCCCCGCGCGCCTATGACGAAATTGCCCCAGTCCTCGCCGCCAAGGGCTACCGCGTCATCGTCCCGTACCTGCGCGGTTACGGCCCGACCCGTTTCAACCACCCCGACACCCTGCGCTCCGGACAACAAGCCGCCCTCGCTCAGGACTTGCTGGATCTGATGGACGCGCTGGCCATTCAACAAGCCGCCCTGTGCGGCTACGACTGGGGCGGTCGGGCGGCGTGTATTGTGGCGGCGCTATGGCCCGAGCGGGTTCGTTGCCTGGTGACCGGCGACGGTTACAACCTACAGAACATTCCCCTCTCCACCGAACCGTTGGACCCGGAAACCGAGCACCGCCTCTGGTAGAGGTACTACTTCCACACGCCACGCGGGGTCGAAGGCCTGACGAAAAATCATCGAGCCTTGTGTGAATTACTCTGGACGTTGTGGTCTCCGACCTGGACCAAAGGTCCTGAGCGGTATCCCCTCAGCGCCCCGGCTTTCGACAACCCGGATTTCGTCGAGGTGGTGATTCACTCCTACCGCCACCGGTTCATGTACGCGCCCGGCGACCCGGCGCTGGAGTGGATCGAAGAAGCACTGACCCGACAGCCGCCGATCAGCGTACCGACGATTTCCCTGTGCGGAGCCGACGATGGCGTCGGACCGGCACCGGAAATAGACGAAGACATCGCCCATTTCACCGGACGTTATGAGCGGCGAGTGTTGGCGGGCGTGGGGCACAACATTCCCGAAGAAGCGCCCGAGGCAACGGTCAGAGCGTTACTGGATCTGCTGGAAGGCTGACGCTGAAACGCTCGCGATAAGCCTGCGGGGTCACGCCCATGGCCCGCAGAAAACTGCGTCGAAGCGTCTCTTCGCTGCCAAAACCGCATTGCACCGCCACCCGTTTGATCGGCACGCCGGTATCGCTGAGCAAACGTCGGGCGGTCTCGACCCGAATCAGTTCGATCGCCCGGGCCGGAGTCTGGCCGGTGTCGGCGCGGTAATGGCGGACGAAGCTGCGTTCGCTCATGCCGGCCTGCAAGGCCAGGGTCGGGATACCCAAATCCTTGGTGAGGTTTTCACTGATCCAGGCATGAAGTTCGTCGAAACGGTTACCTTCCTTTTGCAAAGAGAGGGTCACGCTGAACTGCGACTGGCCGCCGGGACGTTTCAGGAACACCACCAGTTGCCGGGCGACGTCCAGGGCCATCGTGCGGCCGAGGTCCTCTTCGACCATGGCCAGCGCCAGATCGATACCGGCGGTGACCCCGGCCGAGGTCCAGACCGGGCCGTCATTGATGAAAATCGGATTGGGCTCAACCTGCAGCCGCGGATGCTGCTGCGCCAACTGCTCGCAACGGGTCCAGTGAGTGACCACCCGCCGGCCATCGAGCCAGCCGCTGGCCGCCAGCAAAAATGCCCCGGTGCACACCGACGATACCCGGCGACACCCCGTCGCGTGTTCACGGACCCAGGCCACCAGCGGTTCATCTCGCGCCGCGTCGTAAACGCCCCAGCCACCGGCAATGATCAATGTGTCACTGCCCTCTTCGGGCAACGGCTCGGCCAACACCGCCAGCCCCGCCGACGACATCACCGCCCCGCCGCCGCTGGCAATCACCGACGGCGCATAAGGTGGCGGAAAACCTTGCTCGCGGGAAATATCGTTGGCCGAAGCGAACACCTGCAACGGCCCGGTGACGTCGAGCAATTGCACATTGGCAAAGGCGAGCACGTGAATGGTTTTCGGCATGATTGGCGTAATTCGTGGGGTGATTGGCGTATACGCCAAATCCTACGAGCCTAAAGTGAAGCCGTCCACCCACTTCATGAGAAAAATGCCATGACGTTGCAGATCGGTTTTCTGTTGTTTCCACAGGTTCAGCAACTGGACCTCACAGGCCCTTACGACGTACTGGCCTCGCTGCCGGACGTGAAGGTGCATTTGATCTGGAAGGACCTGATGCCCGTTACCGCAAGCACGGGCCTGGTGCTGAAACCGACCACCACGTTCGACGACTGCCCACCGCTGGATGTGATCTGCATTCCCGGCGGCAGTGGCGTCGGGCCGTTGATGGAGGATGAACAGACGCTGGCCTTCATCCAGGCGCAAGCCGCCAACGCGCGTTACGTCACGTCGGTGTGTACCGGCGCGCTGGTGCTTGGCGCGGCGGGTCTGCTGAAGGGCAAACGCGCCACCACTCACTGGGCTTATCACGAATTGCTGGTGCCTTTGGGGGCGATCCCGGTGAAGGATCGGGTGGTGCGCGACGGTAATCTGCTGACCGGTGGCGGGATCACGGCGGGCATCGATTTTGCCCTGACCCTGGCCGCGGAGTTGTTCGATAAGGACACGGCAGAGCTGGTGCAGTTGCAGCTCGAATACGCCCCGGCACCTCCGTTTGCATCGGGCAGCCCTGAGACGGCTCCGGTCAGTGTGCTGGAGGAGGCCCGCAAACGTGCTGCCGGGTCATTGAAACTGCGCTCGGAAATCACTGAGCGTGTAGCGGCGAAACTCGATCAGTTGTCAGCACGCTGATCCATCCTGATCGGCAGCCAGTGCCAGGCTGCCGCTCCCCCGGCCAAAATGATGCGCCGAGGATTTTCCATCGCCCATAAAAAAACCCGCCTAAGCGGGTTTCTCAAGACCATTTCGACATCCTGTCGGCAGCCATCCTGGCCAATGGTCGATCATCCTTGATCCTGAGCGCTTCCTGCGACTCAGTTGATGGACCGAGATTAAACACATCGGTGAAGCGTAAACAGAGGACATACCAGCGCTCTGGTGTAAGCCATTGGCCATTCAGCCATGAAGCCCTCTCCTGCTACACGAAACTCATCTGCCAAGGTCTTTTCGACAGACCCAAAAAAACCCGCCGAAGCGGGTTTTTTCCCAAGACCATTACGACTCCCTGTCGGCAGCGATTCCTTGCTTATGGTCGATCATCCGTGATCCCGAGCACTTCCTGTGCTTCGGTTGATGAAGCTAGATTACGCTTCGGATCCAATGTGCAATAGACGACATAGCTACCATCGCGTGTAGGACATTCGCTATAGCCGCCCTTCCGAAAACCCTTAGACAGGTAAGGTTTCAAGCATTGAGGCCGCTAATTTAGCGAACTGCAGCTGACCTTCGGCCCTCAGATCGCCGTCCTCGAGAAACGCCCAGCGTTTCAGCCCAGGTTCAAACAGGCGGCCATCACTATTCCTGGCGCTCGCGTTCCTTGGCACTGACTTTGAGAAATTCTTCGATGTTGTTCATCTGTTCATCCCAACCGCGGCTGTCCATGCGGAACGCCTTGAGCCGGCGCGTCTGAGGGATGTGATCGAAACCGGACTCGGTGACCTTGAGTAACGTGCCTTCATCCATGTCTTCGAGCTCGAACTTCACCAGCGTGGTGGGTTCCTGGGAGTAATCGAGCTCCGGCTCCACGGCATAAGGGTGCCAGCGAAACGAAAACACCCGTTCGGGCTCGACCCGCTCTACCAGTACATTCCACAGCAAGTGCTCATAACCCGGGTACGTAATCTGCCCCTGGGTCCACTCACCGGCGACAAAACGCTTGCCTTCCAGCGCCACGCCAAACCACTGTCCGAAAGCTTCGGCATTGGCCAGCACACGCCAGACCTGCGAGCGCGGCGTTTTGAGCAGGATCTTCCTTTCGATGCGATCTGATGCTGGATTCATAAGTCACCTCCTGTACTGAACAGTAGGCCTGTAAGACCACAAGACCAACCCTAAAGTTGTATCAATCGGGCATCGCAATCAACCCTGACGAAATATTCAGCTGCATGTCCAAGTGTAACTGCTGATTTGAAGACAAAACGAGTAGACCGAAACTGCTAACGTTAAACGCGAAATTGACTCAGACAAGGACGATTCATGCAGCCTTCACTTACGGAACGTTATCGCGGGGCCCTGCTGGGCCTGGCCTGCGGTGATGCCGTTGGCACCAGCGTCGAATTCCAGCCACGCGGCTCGTTCAAGCCCCTGACCGACATGGTGGGTGGCGGCCCTTTCAATCTGAAAGCCGGGCAATGGACCGATGACACCTCGATGGCGCTGTGCCTGGCCGAAAGCTTGCTGAAAAAAAACGGCTTCGAGGCGGCCGATCAGATGGGTCGTTACTTGAATTGGTGGAAATGGGGTTATCTGAGCTCAACGGGTGAATGCTTCGACATTGGCATGACCGTACGCGACGCCCTGACGCGTTATCAGCAAACCGGCGAACCGTTCGCCGGCTCCACCGATCCCCGCACGGCCGGGAACGGCTCGCTGATGCGCCTGGTGCCAGTGGCGCTGTATTACTTTCCCGATCGCGACCGGATCCTGGCATTTTCCGCCAACAGCTCGCGAACCACCCATGCCGCACCGGAAGCGATCGAATGCTGTCAGTTGTTCGCCGAGCTGATCCACCGAGCGTTACAAGGCGCGCCCAAGGCAGAAGTGCTCGGCTTGTCAGAAACGACATGCCTGGAACCCAAAGTGGCCGCCATCGCGCGAGGCGATTATTTCGGCAAACCTGAACGCGAAATCCATGGTAGCGGTTACTGCGTTGCTTCACTGGAAGCGGCCCTGTGGTGCTTTCATCAGACTGACAGCTTTGAAGCCGCCATCCTGAAAGCCGCCAACCTGGGCGATGACGCCGATACCACCGCCGCCATTGTTGGCCAGTTGGCCGGGGCTCATTACGGCGTGCAGGCCATTCCCGACCGTTGGCTGGAGAAGTTACATTTGCGTGAAGACATCGAAGCCACGGCTGACGCTTTGCTGCGGGCAGCCACCCTCACGCAAACAGGAGCACGCGATGAATAGCCTGCAAGGCAGTTGCTTGTGCAAAGCCGTCGAGTACCACGTCGATAGCCTCGACATGCCCATCAGCCATTGCCACTGTCAAACCTGTCGCAAGGCACACGCGGCGGCGTTTGCCTCGACAGCCGGGGTCATGCGCGAACATTTTCGCTGGACCAAAGGCCAGGACCACCTGAGCAGCTACGAATCGTCGCCGGGCAAGCTGCGGCATTTCTGTTCGGTCTGCGGTTCACATTTGATGGCCGAACGCTTGGCCCAGCCCCACGTCATTGTTCGTGTGGCGACACTGGACGATGATCCGAAAATGACGCCTCAGGTGCATATCTGGACATCACATGATGTGCCGTGGCTCAACGATGAGTCGATCGAAAAACACCTTGAATGGCAGGCATAGCAGGCCAATACGTAGCGCTACACGGCCCCCCAATTTCCCACGTCAAAGAGAGAATCCCCATGCACCCACGCTTTCTCCTGGCTCTGACGCCTCTGCTGTTTACCGCCGCTGCTTATGCCGTGGACTGCGACAACGCCACCGATCAGGCCACGATGAATGAGTGCGCGGCGCAGCAGCACAAGACGGCGGACAAGGAGTTGAATGCGCTTTACCAGCAGATCAATGAGCGTTTGAAGAGTAACCCGGACAGCAAAAAACTCATGGTCAGTGCGCAGCGTGCGTGGATTGCGTTTCGGGATGCCGAGTGCACGTTTTCGGCGTCTGCCGTGGAAGGTGGGAGTGTGTATCCGCTGATCTACAGCAACTGCATCACTGAGTTGACCAAGGCGCGGGTTGAGACGTTCAAGAACTACTTGAAGTGTCAGGAGGGGGATTTGAGCTGCCCGGTGCCTGGGGCTTGATGCTTCGGTTTCTTCGAGGGCCTCTTCGCGAGCAGGCTCGCTCCCACAGGGCTCAATGATCTTCACACAATAGTGATCACACTGAGATCCACTGTGGGAGCGAGCCTGCTCGCGAAAGCGCCAGCTCAGACTGCGCCGTTACCGAATAAATATCTGCGCGGTCGTGATCGCCATATCCCCGCCCGGCAACTTGATGCTGCCGATCTGCTTCATGCTCTCGGGATCAAAGATCGCCACATCGTTAAACGTCCCCGCCAGGTAGATCTTGCTACCGTCCTTGTTGAACGAAATGCAGTAGTAGGAATGATCCAGCGTCGCTGCCTGGAGCATTTTCTTCTCCTTGATGTCGTACTTCGCCAAACGGTTGAGCACCCCAAACATCAGGTTCGGATCCTTCGGCGAGCGCATGCCGCTGAAGTAGATTTCCGTCAGAGGGCCGAAGTCGGTGGTTTCGGTCTTGCCGGTTTTCAGGTCGATGCTGAACAGCCCGTAAAGGTATTCGGCGGTCAACGGGTCCTGCTTCTGGTCCTTGAATTTCGCGGCGGTGTAAAGCAGCGAAAAGTCATGGCGATAGGTCTGCTGGTTCCACACGTAGAGCACGTCCGGCGCGCTGTAGTTCGGGCGCTTCCAGTGGCGGCTGGGGATCAGCACGTCGAACTTGCCGGTCTTCACATCGACCTTGTAGACATCCGCCCCGGCCACGTACAGCGTGCCGTCGTCACCGCTCTGCATGATGGTCAACTGCCGTGGCGCCGGGAAACTGCGCACGGGTTTGGCGTCCATGCCGGCGTCGGTGGCGTACACATCGAGCCGCGGTTGCTGCACTTCGTAGCGGTCGCTGAGCATCAGCGTCGGGTTGGCAATGGTGAACAATTCCTTGCCGTCGTGGCTGAGGGTGAAGGCGAACATCGACTTCGCTTTCTCACCCGGCTTCTGGGTGATGCTGGCGTGGAACACCTGCTTGCAGCTGTCGAGTTCAACGCCGTAGACATCCGCGTAGTGGTTGTTCAGCACGTAAGCGGTCTTGCGGTCCGGCGACAACTGAACGGTGCCGGGACCGAACGCATCCGGCATTTTGCAGGTCTTGAACAAGGTGTCGGTAACCACGTCGATGACGTGCAGGTTGTTCGGGTAGTTGGTGGTCAACATGTACTCGTGACCGTCTTGCAGTGCTGTATTTTCATCGGCCAGAACAGTGAGCGAACAGACGCTCAGGACGGCGAATGCGGCCAGGCCGCAGGCTTTGATGCAATGCATGCTGGAATCCTTCTTCTCTGTCCGATTACTTGTCTTTAGGGAAGACCGTGCCGAGGTTGCGCCAGTTTTCGTTGGACGCCTGGGCATCCTTGTTCCAGTCCGGGTAGGTGCTCATCATGTCGGGCACCTGGGCCGGCCACCAGCAAGGGTCGGAACAACCGTAAAGGTCGGCTTCCATCGGCTGGCACAGCGACGACACACCGCCAAATGCATCGATTTCCCAACCCGGGTCGGTGGTCGAGGCACAGCCGGCGACGGAACTCATCGCCACCACTTCTTCGATGCGGTTTTCGGCCGCGGCCTCATCCAGTTTCAGCGCTTTATTATTGATTGCCTTGAGATGTTTCATATCAGTGAGCCTTGCGCGGAGTGATGTAGCTGCTGATAAACGCAGGGTTGTGGGCCATGATCCGGGTGTAGACCTCGATGCCGAAGTCGACCCAGTCACGCATCAGTTCGCAGTAGTGATAGGTCGGGTGGGTCGGGTCGCCGTAACGGGCGTAGCTCTCGTGATAGCAGCCGCCGGAGCAGAGATTGCGGATCTGGCAATCCTCGCAACCGGTGTTGGTACGGTCCAGGCGTTGGGACAGGAAGTCATTCAACTCCACCTGCTTCACACCGCTATGGACGTTGCCGAACGTCGGCAGACTCGAACCGGTAAAGCGGTGGCACAGATTCAATTCGCCCTTGTGATCCACCGCCAGCATCTTCAGGCCCGCGCCGCAAGGCAGGGCTTTTTTGTGGCCTTCGTGGATGTCGGTGATCAGCTGGTGCAGGTTGGAGAAACCGATGTTGCGGTGCTCCAGCGCCGCTTCCAGATAACGCCGGCCGAGTTTCTTCATGTTGGCGAAGACTTCGATCAGCTCGTCGCTGGACAGGTTGAAGGTGCTGATGTCACCGGAGGTCACCGGGGCAAAGCCGACCTCGGCAAAACCCAGTTCATTGAACAGGTGATCCCAGATGGTTTCGACGTCGGTGACGCCGGTGGTCAGGGTCACACGGGCACCGACCGGACGACTGTTGTAGCGCGACAGCAGCATTTCAGCCTTGCGCCGCACCACGTCGTATGTGCCCTGCCCGCCCACGGTGATGCGGTTGCGGTCATGCACGGTTTTCGGTCCGTCGATACTGACTGACAGGCCGAAACGGTGGGCGTTGAGGTAGTCCACGGTTTCTTCGGTGAGCAGCGTCGCGTTGGTGGTCATGACGAACTCGACGAACTTGCCCGCCTCGCGGAAACGCTTTTCGCAATAGTCGACCATGTACTCGATCAGCTTGCGATTGCTCAGCGGCTCGCCACCGAAAAACACCACGGTGAAACGCTCTTCGTCTGGGGACTCGCGCAGCAGCATCTCCACCGAGGCGACCGCCGTTTCGACGTCCATTTTCTTGCCGGCCGACGGCTTGTCCAGGTCTTCCTTGTAGCAATAGGTGCAGCTCAAATTGCAGCCGGTGTTGACGTTGAGTACCACGGTATTGATCGCCGTGCGCTCGACCCGTTTGGTGCCGATGTCCGGGGTCAACGGCGAGCCGTCGCTGACCAGTTCCAGGGCCATCAGCTCACGCAGGGTCTCGGTGATTTCTTCGCCGTTGAAGCGAGCGGCCAGGCGCTGGATCAGGTCGTCCGACGAACAGCCGGGACCGCGCAAGGTATCGATGATGGTGCCGGTCAGCTCATCGCTGGCGAACAGCGAACTGCTGGGGATGTGAAACAGCATGCGGTCGGCATCGACGTGCACTTCGTGCAGATTCCGCTCGACCAGATTCAAAATAGCGCCCATTGCAACCTCCTGTGCAAACCCCGTTCTACGGGGCTCACGGTCATTCCAAAAAAATGTCTGAAGCCGTTGAAGTCAGCCAGCTCACGTTTTCAAAATCATGGAATGGGTGGATTGTTCCAGCGTTGCACAGTGACGATCATGTGGCCTTCGCCGGTCAGGGATTTCCCTGCGTCGTCGACGGCGGCGATCACCTTGAGATTGCCGGCATTGTTGGTGGACATTTTGCGCTGTGGGTTTGGCCCGGCATCGCCCGGTGTAAACACGCCGCTGTCAGCCTGCATGGTGCCGGCGAACTTGACGTCCTCGTCTTCCTTGGCGCGGTCGTCGAACGCTTCGACCGACCACTGCGCCGGGAACACGCCGATGCGATAAGGCTTGCCGTCAGCGCCCTTGCCCCAGGCTTCGGCATCAAAACGGCCCTGGACTTTCGGCGTCGAACCACCGCCCTCGCCAATCCGCGCCACCGAGAACTCGGGCACGACTTTGACTTCGGCGATTTTGCTGTAGACCGACAGGGTCGGGCCTTTCAGCGTGCCGACAGTAACGTTGCGCAAACCCGGTTGAGCATTGGCGGCAGCCTTGAGCTTGACGCGTATGCGCTCCGGGCTTTGCTCCAGTACTTCGACCACTTCCACGCCTTTGCCGAAGTTCGGTTTGCCGGTGAGACCGCTGCCGACAAGGGTTACTTCAGTTTCGCTGCCGGCCTTCAGGTAACCCGGCTGCACCGCCAGCAGACGACTACTGCCCTGCTTGGCGGCGACGAAGTCCAGACCCCGCTCATCGTGCTCGGCCTCGAACATCCGGCCTTGCATCGCGTTGCCTTGGGCGGCGAATACCTGACGCATGGTCACGCCATCGATGGTCACGTTGCCGCGCCATTCGTAACCGGTGTAGAGAATCGCGCTGCCGTCGCCATTGAACGGGCTGCCGTCGGCGTATTGGCCTTTGACGCTGACCTTGAACGTGTCGTTGCCATCGGCCGTGACGCTCATCACACCGGCCACTTCCCCCTTGCCCGGCAAGTGGCCGCTGAAGCTCCAGTCACCGACCAGCGCTTCAGCTTTCGGTGCGGTGCTCAGCCATTTTTTCCAGGCCGGGTTGTCCAGCGGATAACGCTTGGCCAGCAGCGGCACCATGTCTTTGCGGGCAATGTCGAACCAGTCGCGGTCACGCGCCAGAGCCTGGTATTCCAGGGACGGCCAATGGCCAAGGTGGAAGTTCACCAGACGCTCCCATTCCTGGGCCGGACGCCGTTGCAGGGCGACCCGCGCACCGGAATGGCAGCGGCCGCACATCTGGCTGGTCTGGTCGTCGAACTTCTCGACGGTATTGAGTCGACGCTCCAGCGCATAACGCACGCCGTCGGTCTCGCTTGGGGCCAGGCCCTGGGTGTCGGCCAGGTATTTGACCAGGGTGCGACGGTCGTCATCGCTGATCTGCAAACCGTGCATGGTTTGCATGCGGGCGATGCTCATCAGCCAGCCTTCAGGGGTTTTGCGCTGGTGGCTGATACGGCTCAGGGCGTTATCGGCTTCGGGGGTATGACAGCCCTGACAGGTTTCCTTGAGGATGGTCTGAGCGTCGCGGGCTGCCAGGCTGTAAGGCGAATGCAGCGCCACACAAGCGGCCACAGCCAGCAGACTGGCACTCAGGCCTGATCGGAGTTTTCTCTTCATCAACGTCGAACCTCGCACAGTGCTTTCTTATTTTTGTGGCTTATCGTTTTTATGGTTTCTGCCGTCGGCGGCGCACCGCTGACGGAGGCAAGAGAAACGTCTGCAATGAGCAATACACGGAGCGTGCCAGCTTAACAATTACCTTTTAAATCAAGCCGTTGCGTGAAGATTACTGCTTTTCGGCATCGCTGAACGAGATCGCCTGCGTCTAATAACGCGACACGTGTTGCAGTCTGAGACAGCATAGATGGCCTGACCGGAACAGCTCATCGGCCGACGATTGACGCCCATCCTCTGCAAGCGCGAAATGGTTGTTCACCGATTGCCACCAGGGGATAAAAAAATGGCAAGCATCACTGTCCTGGCGGGGGACTTTCTGCAGGGTGATGGAGAGTACAGAGACGGCGTTTTCACCCTCAGAACGTCGCTTCACCCATGGCCCGGCATTACCCTGCCGCTCTCATCGTTCAAGTGCGTGGAAGTGGCCGACGAGGATTCGATCAACAACATCAAGGATGCCATCGGCTTTGGCGTGGCCGGGGCCATGCTGTTGGGGCCCATCGGCGCAATTGCCGGGTTCATGCTGGCCGGCAAGGAAACCGAAGTGACCTTCCTGGCGACACTCAAGGACGACAGAAAGCTGTTGGCCGCCGTGGATGGCAACACGTTCGAAGAAATTTCCCGGGAATTTGCAGCCTGAGTAATCGGCGCAGGCCGCACCGCGTTCCCACGGTGCGGCGTGACGCCGGTTCAGATGTCATAGGTGGGGGGAACGCTTTTGTGTACGTCGATCTCGTGCTGCATGTCCGCCACCAGCGACGCGATCGCATGGGGACTGTCCAGTGTCCACAGGGGAACGTGGGTGGCCACTATATCCACTTTGCCGGTCATGCAGTCGCAGACCCGAATTGTCAGGGACTGGTCCGCCGCCATGGTGCAGGTGCAAACGGACGGCAGAAAACTGTGTTCAATGATGTTTTGAATTTCCAGGGTTGAAAGGAACATCGTTACCTCCCTCACGCCAGATATATTGCCGGATGAACGGTCCGTCATTTCACCCACCGATCCCAAAAAATTCTAGTCCTCAATACTGGCTACCTCAAGGTCGCAACTCGGTTGCTCGTCGTCTCACAGCTGTCGCAATTTGCAACAACCTCACAGCGTCCGCGATGCCCTTGAGTGCCCCAAAACCCCGTCAGCCGAGGGCTGTCCGCCTTTGTGGGCACTTGGCACAGCCATTGCGAAAGCCCTGTTCTCACGAACAACAAGAGGTTTCGTCATGCCCCTCCCTTATTTGCTTCCCGCCACCTCGGCGTTCATCCAGCGCGCCCCACGCATGCTCATCGGCGGCGACTGGGTCGAGGCCGCCGACGGCCAGACCATGCCCCTGCACAACCCGGCCACCGGTGAAGTGCTGTGCGTCGTGCCGCGGGCCACGCCTGAAGATGTCGACCGCGCGGTACTCGCCGCCCGTCAGGCCTTCGATGATTCGGCCTGGACCCGCACCCGGCCTCGGGAGCGGCAGAACCTGCTGTGGAAACTCGCCGACCTGATGGAACGCGACGCCGAACTGCTGGCGCAACTGGAATGCCTGAACAACGGCAAAAGTGCGGCGGTGGCCCAGGTGATGGATGTGCAACTGTCCATCGACTTCCTGCGCTACATGGCCGGTTGGGCGACCAAGATCGAAGGTTCCAGCGTTGAAGTGTCGTTGCCGTTGATGCCTAACGATCAATTCCACAGTTTCATCCGTCGCGAAGCGGTGGGCGTGGTCGGCGCCATCGTCGCCTGGAACTTCCCGCTGCTGCTGGCCTGCTGGAAACTCGGCCCGGCCCTGGCCACCGGTTGCACCGTGGTGCTCAAACCCGCCGACGAAACCCCGCTGACCGCGCTGAAGCTTGCCGAGCTGGTGCTGGAAGCCGGTTACCCCGAAGGCGTGTTCAACGTGGTCACCGGCACCGGCATCACCGCAGGCTCCGCCCTGACCCACAATCCGCTGGTGGACAAGCTGACCTTCACCGGCTCCACCGCCGTGGGCAAGCAGATCGGCAAGATCGCCATGGATTCCATGACCCGGGTGACCCTGGAACTGGGCGGCAAATCGCCGACCATCGTCATGGCCGACGCCGACCTGAAGACCGCCGCAGCGGGCGCCGCCAGCGCGATTTTCTTTAATCAGGGCCAGGTGTGCTGCGCAGGCTCCAGGCTGTATGTGCAGCGTAAGCATTTCGACAATGTGGTGGCGGACATCGCCGACATCGCCAACGCCATGAAGCTCGGCAACGGCATGGACCCGAGTGTCGACATGGGCCCGCTGATCTCCGCACGCCAACAGGAACGGGTTTACGGTTACATCGAAAAGGGCCGGGAAAGTGGCGCGACGATCGCCTGTGGTGGCGAACAGTTCGGGCCAGGGTTTTTCGTCAAACCGACGGTGATCGTCGATGTCGATCAGAAACATTCGCTGGTGCAGGAGGAGATCTTCGGGCCGGTGCTGGTGGCGATTCCGTTCGATGATGAAGCCGATGCGTTGCGCATGGCCAATGACAGTCCGTATGGGCTTGGGGCGAGTATCTGGTCGAACGATTTGGCGGCGGTGCACCGGATGATTCCGCGGATCAAGTCGGGTTCGGTGTGGGTCAATTGCCACAGCGCGCTGGACCCGGCGTTGCCGTTTGGTGGGTACAAGATGTCCGGGGTTGGACGTGAGATGGGGTATGCGGCGATTGAGCATTACACCGAGTTGAAGTCGGTGTTGATCAAGTTGTGAATCAGCTTTTGTAGGAGCTGGCGAAGCCTGCGATCTTTTGATTTTGGGGTGGGTTCAAAATCCACCCCTCACCCCAGCCCTCTCCCAATAGGGGAGAGGGGGAAAGGGAGCCGATCTTCATGGTTTTCAGAACCTGAGTTCGACTCGATATTTCAGGTCGATGTAGCTCTAAGAACACCTCGGTCAGTCCCCTCGCCCCTTTGGGGAGAGGGTTAGGGTGAGGGGTCGATATCCCTGACTCAACAACCAACCCCTGATCACCCGCCCCTGCTCCACCGTCAACCCCGCCAACACCTGATCCGCAGGCTCGCAGCCCAACCGCCGCACCAACGGCGCCAGCTCAACCCCTTGCACATGCCAGATCCCCAGCGGCTGATCCGCCGTGATCACCACCTCGGCCTCATCCACAAATCCATCGCGCAGCACCGGCGCGCGCTCAATCCTCAACGAGGAAAAATCCGCCTCGGCATGCGCCACTTCAGCATCCGGCCACTGCCGCCTTGCAAGCCAGAATGGCTGCTGCAACCAACGCTGCTCATCGGCATAAAAATCCCGCCCGATCCGCGCAAAACGCAAAAACAACTGCTCCACCCGTTGCTGATGAAAGCGCTGAGCCAGCGCCGCTCGCTCGGGTTTACGCAACAACGTGTTAATCACCGTCGGCGCCTGTAACGCCGAGGACAATGACTGAAAAATCCCATTGCCCGACAGCGGATCCACCGCCATCGCCGCATCGCCGACCCGAATCCAGTTATCGCCACACACCTGCGGGCACAAAATCGCCGTGCTGCTGCGGGCATGCAGCTGTAGATCGACCTCAGGTTCTTCGCCGAAAAACGCCCGGGCCAATGCCGAGCCTTGGCGTCGCTGACGACAGTAGTCGAGCAACATCGCCTTGCCCGGCAATTCAGCACTGGCCACGTCCACCGTCCACTGCCAGTAACACTGACCGTCGGCTCGCCGAGCCATCCACGCCCAGCCGTCCTCAAGACTTTCCACGGCGCTGGCGGTGTTGCCCGGCGTGCCTTGCCAGCGATTGAGCAGGCTGACCGTCTCCGGCCCGCGCAGCCCTTTGCCGAGCGCAGGTGCCTGACGCCCACGCGCCTCAACCAGAAAATCCGCCAGCAGCGCCTCGCGCCCTTCGACCTCGACCCGATGCCCCGAAACCGATGACTGCACCGTCAGCACTCGGCCTTCGATCAGCTCAACGCCAGCCAGGCGCAGATCCTCGCGCAAACCTCGATCAAAGCTTGGGCGATCCAGTAAAAATTCGATGTTCTGCGCATGCTGCTGGCCGTTCCATGACACCTGTCTTTGGGACGGCAGCGCCGCATCCGCCTGCGCCTGATGAAGCCCGGCACCACGCAAGGCCTCCAGCACCCGAATGGAAACACCTTCCAGCGCCGCAAACCGCCGCCATTCGCTGACCAGCGTCACGGGATAACCGAGCCGACGCAAACCCAAGGCAACCGCCGCTCCCGCTGGCCCTGCGCCAAGAATCAAAATCATGCTCCGAAGCGCCGTTCAGGGCCGCGATAGCGGGCATTCTCCCGAAGCCATTCGATGATGTGTTCGTTGCTCGCCTCAGGATGTGCAACCAGGAAACCCGCAATGTGCCCGCTCAACGCCGCACAGCCGAGACTGGCGCCGGACTGCCCCGGATAGGTGCCATGCACACACGCGGCGAAATCCGCTTGAGCGCTGTTGAGCCACGACCATTCCTGTTCAGCGCAACGTGCATCGCCAGTGACTCGCAGCACCTGTGGATAATTCGCCGGAAACACGCCCTCGCCCTGCGCCGGGCTGGACGCACACAGCAAAACACCGCGCGCTACCGCCGCGGCACAGGCTTCACGCAACAGGCTGCGATCCTGACGCAGACCGAGGCTCAAATTGATCAGCCGAACGTCCTGCGCCACCAGCCAGTCAATCGCCGTAGCGATCTGCAACGCGCTGGTGACCCCACGCTGGTCGAACAACTGAGCCACGCAAAATACCGCCGAAGGCGCCCGCCGACCAATGGCCTCGATCACCGCGCTGCCGTGGCCCAGCGGATCGTCGCGCAAGTCGCCTTCGGCCAATCCATCTGCCAGCAACGAGAAGCGCCGCCCGGCGATAACCTGCACCCGCTGTGCCGCCGAGTGACCGCTGTCCACCACACCAATTCGCAGCTCAGGCTTCATGCAGCACCGTTTTTGAAGTGAGGACGCCGTCGAGCAATTCAAAGCGCAAATCGGCATCCGCCAAAGTTGAAGGACGGTGGCTGATGAGGATCCGCGTACGCCCGGCAAACAGTCGATCGATGGCTTCGATGACTTCGCGCTCGGTGGCTTCATCCACCGCCGAAGTCGCTTCGTCCAGCACCAGAATCAATGGGTCCTGCAACAGCGCCCGGGCGATGGCGATGCGCTGTTTCTGCCCGCCGGACAATTGCTGACCACGTTCGCCCAACGGACTGTCGAGGCCTTCGGGCAAGGATTCGATCAGGCTGTCGAGTTGCGCCAGCCGTGCGACTTCGGCAATCGCTTCACGGCTGGCGTCCGGCACCGCGTAGGCGAGATTGTCGGCGAGGCTGCCGCGAAACAGCACGATGTCCTGACTGACCACGGCAATCCGCCGACGCAGCTGGAACAGGTCCAGTTCGCGCAGATCGACCTCTCCCAGCAACACCCGGCCGGATTGTGGGTCGTGGTGCCGTTGCAGCAGGTCGATCAGGGTCGATTTACCGACCCCGGAGCCGCCGCTCAGGGCGACTTTCAAACCGTAAGGAATTCGCGCCTCGATGCCGCGCAGGGTTGTCGGGCGACCGGGATGGCTGAAGTGCACGTCGTCGAAGCGCAGGTCGCCGGAGGTCGGCATCGGCTGCGGCGTAACCGGCGTCAGAACGGTGGGTTCTTCGCCGCGCAACTCCATCACGCGCCCGAGGCTGACAGTCATCCGTTGAATCGCGACATAGAGGCCCAGCAGGCTCTGAACCGGTCCAACGGCCATCCCCAGATAGGTGGAAAACGCAATCAGCGCGCCCAGTTGCCAAGTCCCCTGCACTACCCAATATCCGCCGATCAGGAATGCGCAGGCGCGGGACAGGGACGTCAGTGTGCCCGGTACCGCCTGGGTGAAAAACTCGGTGACTTGCAGGCGCAGCAACTGGCTCATATAGCCTTGGCCCAACGTCTCCAGACGCCGCGATTCACGCTGTTGCTGGCCGGCAGACTGGATGAATTTCATCACCGGCAAGGTCTCGACCATAAACGAGGACATGTCCGCCGAGCGCTCGCGCAATTGCCGCACATCGCGCTCGACCTTGCGCCGCATCCAGCGCAGCCAAAGCACGTCGAGGGGAATCAGCACCAGCGCCAGCAACGAGAGTTTCCACGACAGGGTCAGCAGCATCGCCACGGCGCAGACCAGACCGATCACGCTCGATACCGCCGAGAACAACGAGTCCACGGCAAAGCGCTGGATCTCCGCGACGTCGCCATCGAGGCGCGACATCAGGTCACCGATTCGGCGCTGTCCGTAGAAACTCGGCGAGAGGGTTTGCAGATGTCGATAAAGGTCATCGCGCAGGGCAAACAGAATCCGCCCGGATAGCCGCGTGTGCAGGTAACGGTTGATCCCCGACAACCCCGTTCCGAGCAGGCCGGCCACGATCATCAACCCGGCAATCAGCACCAGCATGGGGAAGTTGCGTGCGAGCAAACCATCGTCGATCAGCAGTTTGGTCAGCCAAGGTTGGACCAACACCAGCAACGAGGCGCAGACCGATAACCCGAGCAGCCCGGCAATCGCCAGACGATGGGGCCGCACGAAGCTGTAGAGCCAGCGCAATGCGGCTTGCAGGGCTTCGGGGTTTTGGCTGTCGATCAGCCGAACGATCAAGCGCTGCATCACGAGCGCAACTGTTTGAGCTTGCGATACAAGGTCGCGCGGCTGATGCCCAAGGCGTCGGCGGCGGCCGAGACGTTGCCCTGGTGAGTGTCCAGGGACTGGCGAATCAGCTCCAGTTCATTTTCGCGGATGCTGCCTGACTGAGGGCGCTCGGTCGCGCTCAACTCGTCGAGCATGCTGTCGGGCAAGTGGTCGAGGGTGAGTACGGTGTCCCCCGGCTCGCGCATGGCCAGCGCCGTGCGTAAAACCATTTCCAGTTGGCGAATGTTGCCCGGCCAGTGATAGCCGCTGAGCAAGCGGTTCAAATCGTCATGCAGGACCATCGCCGGCGCATCCAGTTTGGCCAGCAGGCGAGCGACCAGACCGCTGAAATCCTCACGTTCGCGCAAGGCCGGGAGCATCACGCTGATGCCGTTGACCCGATAAAACAGATCCTCCCGGAAGTGTTTTTCTTCGACCAGTCGCTTGAGGTCGCGATGCGTAGCGCAGATCAGTGCGACGTCGATGTCTTGCTCTTCGCCGGCGCCTAACGGTGCCACTTTACGGTCCTGCAACACCCGCAACAGACGGGCCTGCAAGGCCAATGGCATGTCGCCGATTTCATCGAGAAACAAGGTGCCGCCATGGGCCTGTTGCAGCCGACCGATCATGCCGCCGCGACGGGAGCCGGTGAACGCACCTTCGCGGTAGCCGAACAATTCCGACTCGATCAGGCCTTCGGGGATCGCCGCGCAGTTCACGGCGACGAAGGGTTTGTCGCAGCGGGTGCCGGCCATGTGCAGGGCGCGGGCGATGACTTCCTTACCGGTGCCGGTTTCGCCCAGCAGCAACACCGGCAGCTCATTGGCCAGGCCTTGACGGGCCATGCGCAAGGCTCGGGCATAACGGACATTGCTACCGGCCAGGGATTCGAGATCCGGTTGTGCTTTGGCGGTTTTCGCGGTGCTGCGCGGCGGCGTGCTGACGTTGATCGAACGCTGCGGCGCACGCAGGGTTTTGTAGAAGAACTCGCCTTTGGCCGTTTGCAGACTGCCAACACCGCCCTGATGCAGACGCGACAGAAGTTGCAGGCCATCGACGCCCAGAAACTCTTCACAGCGTCGACCGACCAGCGCCGAGCGCTCGGCGTGGAGTAACTGACAGGCCTGGGCGCTGACGGCGAGAATCTGCCCGCCGAGGCTCACCGCCAAGAGGCCTTGCCAAGGGGATTCGAGGTATTGCCGACGGCTGTGGAAGGCCAGGACGATCTCGTCCGGATAACTGGCGTTGAACACTCGGCTTTCGATCTGGCTGACGGCCATGGCCAGCAACGCAGTGCTGTCGTGGACACGACCGAGCGGGCCTTCGCGGGTCAGGTCGAGTACGCCGAGGATGTCGCCTTGAGGGCAATGGATCGGCACCGAGGTGCAGGAGAAATCAGTCAGGCGATCGAGGTAATGTTCGCCGCAATCGATCATCGTTGGCCGGGCTTCCACCAGTGCGGTGCCCAGCGCGTTGGTGCCGCGAGCGGCTTCGCTCCAGCAGGCGCCGAGGGTGATGTCCTGCAGGCCGCTGCCCTTGAGGCGATCGGCGCGGCCTTCGACGGCGAGAATGGTGGCGTCGGAATTGGCGAGGATGATCAGCCCTTCCTTGCCCTGACGTTCGGCCAGGTAATCGATGGCCGGCAATGCCGCGTCAATCAGCAGCCGATTGCTCGCCAACAGCACGTCGAGGCTCGCGCTCGATTCCAGCGCCAACTCGTGCTTGGCATTGAAATGCACGCCATGGCTCAGGCTACGCCGCCACGACGCATCGATTTCCGCCCGCAACACGCCATCGGGGACTTCGCCCTCGAGATGGAGCTTTTCCCGGGCCAGCCGGGCTTCGCGGTGCAGTTTGGGAGGTGTTGTTTTTATTAGCGTCATCAAGCGCTCCGGATCGGTCCGCTTTGCGCTTTTTTAAGATCAGCGCCCTGCCGCAATCTTTACGTTAACGTCAGGGCGATGGCAAGTGCCTTACGGCGCTTGTGTTCCGTCAGGTGGACCGCGTTATCGTTCATCGCGAGCAGGCTCGCTCCCACAAGTTCTGCGTCGTCCACAAATCTGCGGTTCAACTCAGTCAACTGTGGGAGCGAGCCTGCTCGCGATAGTAATCTACCAGACACCAAAGATCTCAGAGCTGCCACACCTCGGCGTTCACAAAAAACGCCCGCGCATTATCCTCAAGACTCTCCAGGTGATACCCGCCCTCCTGCACAATCAGACACGGCAACCCAAGGCTGCGAATCCGCTCCCCAAGCCGCGCAAACCCTTCACGGGTCACCGCCACTTTGCTCTGCGGATCAAGCTCGAAAATATCGAACCCCAAAGACAACACCAGCACCTCGGCGCCGAAGTCTTTCACCGCCGCCAATGCCACGTCCAATTGCCCCAGGAAATCCGCCTCACTGGCGCCATGCGCCATCGGCAAATTGAGGTTCAAGCCCTCGCCCTTCCCGACACCACGCTCGTCAGCGAACCCGGCAACCCCCGGATAGAAGTTGGTCGGATCGCCATGCACCGAGACGTAGAGCACGTCATCGCGCTCGTAGAAAATCTCCTGAATCCCCTGACCGTGGTGCATGTCGGTGTCGAGCACCGCGACTCGCTCAAAACCGGCACGCAGAACCTGCGCCGCCACCGCTGCATTGTTCACATAACAGAAACCACCCGCCGCTTCGGCCCGGGCATGGTGTCCCGGTGGACGGCACAAGGCGTAAGCGGCCGGCTCGCCATCGAGCAACGCCTGAGCGCCGGCAATGGCGCTTTGCGCCGACCAATAGGCCGAACGCCAGGTCTGCTCACCCACCGGGCAACTGCCATCCGCCAGATAGCGGGCAGCCTGGGCGAGAATCCCGCGCAGGGCATTGGGCTCGCGCACGAAGATGTTCGACATCACCTCGTCGCCCCAATCCTCAGGGATCTCTTTCCAGCGCTGATGCGCTTCCTGCAAAAACGTCAGGTACGGCGCGCCGTGGACCGCCAGCAGCGGATCGAGCCCGGCATCGACCGGCTGCTCGACGTTAAAGCCCAGCGAGTGCGACGCCTGGACCAACCGCTGAGCGCGCTCCGGCACTTCTTGTGGTGTGCGCATCTGCCCACGGGAGTAGTAGCTGCGTGGATGGTGAAGCAATTGTTCAGGGTGGAAAAAACTGCGCATGGATTAATACCTGTCAGTGTGGGAGCGAGCTTGCTCGCGAATGCGGTGTGTCATTCAACAATGATGTCGACTGACACTCCCTCTTCGCGAGCAAGCCCGCTCCCACATGGATTGCGTTTTATTCGACTTTGCCAGCACGGCTCAGCACGGCGTTGAGCAACACATCGGTGCCCTGACGCACGTCTTCGGGCAGTACGTCTTCAGCTTCGTTATGGCTCAAGCCGCCGACGCATGGAATGAACACCATGGCCGTCGGGCAGTACCGCGCCAGATGAATCGCATCATGCCCGGCACCGCTGACAATCGATTGCTGAGCGTAGCCCAGCGCATCCACCGCCTGCTGCACGGCCGCCACGCAATCGGCATCGAACGGGGTTGCCGGGCTGATCCAGTGAGGTGTAATCGTCAGGTTCAAGCCTCGGCTATCGGCAATCGCCTGAAGCCGCTCGCGGACTTGCTGCTCCATGGCCTCAATCGCTTCGTCGCGGTGATGACGCAGGTCGACGGTGAAATTCACCAGCCCCGGAATGGTGTTGCGCGACGATTTGTTGATGCTCAACTCGCCGACGGTGGTCAGGCCTTCGGGGGCGAAATCGGTGGCCAAACCTTCGATGGCCTGGATCATCCGCGCCACGCCATACAAAGCGTCTTTGCGCAACGGCATCGGCGTTGTACCGGCGTGGGCGGCCATGCCTTCGACCCGCACGTCGAGCCAGCGAATCGCCTGGCCGCCGCTGACCACGCCGATGCTTTTGGCGTTGTCTTCGAGGATCGGACCTTGCTCGATGTGCGCTTCAAAGTACGCATCCACCGCGCCGCCAAACGGGCGCTCGCCGGCGTAACCGGTGCGCTGCAACGCCTCGGCAACGCTGATGCCGTCGATGTCACGCACCGCCAGCGCTGCGTCCAGTGGCATGATCCCGGTGAACACCGCCGAGCCGAACATCGCCGGGGTGAAGCGTGCGCCTTCTTCGTTGGTCCAGACCGCCACTTCCAGTGGTTTGCGGGTCAGGATGTCGAGGTCGTTGAGACAACGGACCACTTCCAGGCCGGCGAGTACGCCGTAGACGCCATCGAAACGCCCGCCTTCAGGCTGGGTGTCGAGGTGGCTGCCCATCATCACGGGCGCGGCATCGGGGTCGGTGCCGGCGCGGCGGGCGAACAGGTTGCCGATGGCGTCCACGCTCAGGGTCATGCCGGCTTCGCGACACCAGTGGGAAAACAGTTCACGGCCGGCCTTGTCTTCATCGCTCAGGGCCAGGCGGCAGCTGCCACCACGGGCGGTGGCGCCGATTTCGGCCATGGCCATCAGACTCGCCCAGAGGCGTTCGCCATTAATCTTCAACATGAGTTACTCCTGAAAAACTTTGATTAAGCGTTGGCCATTTCGAGGCGTTCAGCGCTGGCATGGCGACGGGCAAGGGACAGGACACAGATCAGCGAAGTCGCGGCAATCAGGCTGTAGAACACCGCCAGCGGCCACCATTGGCCGGCGAACTTATGCGCCAGCAAGGTGCCGATCAGCGGCGTCAGGCCACCGGCCACGGCGCCGCAAATCTGATAGGCCAACGAGATCGCGGTGTAGCGCACGCGGGTCTCGAACATGCCGCTGACGTAACCGGCGATCACCGCGTAGAACGACGCCATGCACACCACCGCCAGGGCGATGCCGAGGATGATCAGCGGCGCCTGGGCCGAGCTGACCAGCACGAACATCGGGTACGGCGAGGCCATGGCCAGCAACGACATCAGGCACAGGAATCGCGTCGCGCCGATTTTCTCGGCGACCCACGCGGCCAACGGTTGAATGCAGAACTGAATGATCGCCACCACAAACAGGCACTCAAGAATCAGCGAGCGCGGCAATTCGAGTTGCTGGGTGGTGTAGGCGATCATGAAGGTGTTGGTGAAATACACCCCGGCGATCCCGAGAGTATTGGCGCCGATGCACAGCAGCAGCGGGCGCCATGCGGTGCGCAGCACTTCCATGACCGGTGCCTGCTCCTTGCGTGTACTTTTGCGCGCCAGTTCGCGGCTGGCGAGGAACTCCGGCGACTCATTCACGCCCAGGCGAATCGCCAGGCCCACCAGCAGCAACAGCGAACTGGCGAGGAACGGCAGACGCCAGCCCCAGCTCATCAGGTCTTCTTCCGGCAGACGGGTGACTACGCTGAAGGCCAGCAACGACAGGATCAAACCCGCCGGGCTGCCCAGTTGCGCAAAGGAGGCGAAGAAGTTGCGTCGACCTTTCGGCGCATGCTCGCCGGCCATCAACACCGCCCCGCCCCACTCGCCACCGACGGCGATGCCCTGGACGATGCGCAACAGAATCAGCAGCACCGGCGCGGCTGCGCCGATTTGTGCGTAGGTCGGCAGCAAGCCGATGCAGACCGTGACCACGCCCATCATCAGCAACGTGATGATCAGCGACTTCTTGCGGCCGATGCGGTCGCCAATATGGCCGAAGATAATCCCGCCCAACGGCCGCGCAAAGAAGCCCACGGCGAAGGTGCCGAAGGCGGCCATGGTGCTGAACAGTTTGTCGTCGGAGGGGAAGAACAGCGCGCCGAACACCAGCGCGGCGGCGGTGGCGTAGATGTAAAAGTCGTACCACTCGATCATGGTGCCGATGAATGCGGCAGCCGCAGCACGGCGAGGCTGGGGCGAAGCGTTAGGCTTCATGGTCAGGCTCCTTTGGTTATTTTTTTGGCAGGAGTGAAACTGCAAAATCAAGGCGCTCTGACGGCGCCTGTCTGGGGATGATTTATCGTCTCGGGGCTATGATTAGTCAATTTTCTATTTATTATGCGGACTATTACGCCAGCTTATAATCGAGAGCCGCCATGGCCGAACGCGATGTACAACGCCTGCTCAATGACCGTCTGGACTGGAACCTGCTGCGCACCTTCCGGGTGATCGGTCAGGAGCTGAGCATCAGCCGCGCCGCCGCTCGACTGCACCTGACGCAACCGGCGGTGAGCCAGGCGCTCAAGCGTCTGGAGGAGCAATTGGGCCGACAATTGATCGCCCGTCGCGGGCCACGGTTTGCCCTGACCGAAGTCGGCGAGCAGATCTTCGAACTGGCCGGGGAAATCTACGGGCAGATGTCCCAGGTCAGCAGCGTGCTGGAGCAACCGGCCGACGAAGTGATCGGCAAGGTTCGCTTGCTGATCATCAGCCGGATCTTTTCGGAGCGCTTCGATGACTTCCTCGCGGACTTTCATCGCCAGCACCCGCGAGTGGATCTGGAAGTCGACGTGATGCGCAGCTCCGACATCGTCAGCGCCCTACAGGAAAAAACCGCGACCCTCGGCCTGAGCCTCAATCGCCGCCCGCAACCGCGCCTGGAACAACGACTGTTCCTGCGTCAACGCTATGCGTTTTTCTGCGGCAAGCACCATGCGCTGTTCGGCCAGCAGAATGTCGCCGAAGGGGATTTGCAGCGGGAGAATTTCGTCAGTTTCACCAGCGACCAGATCGGCGGCATGCTCTCGCCGCTGACGATTTTTCGTGATCAGCAAGGCTTCAGCGGACGGATCGTCGCCTCGTCACCGAGCCTGGAAGAAGTCCGGCGACTGGTGATCGCCGGGTACGGGATCGGCTGTTTACCCGAGCACGTGGTGGCGGCGGACGTCGACGCCGGATTGCTCTGGCGCCTGCCGCCCCACGAAGGGATTGCCGATGTGGACATTCATTTGCTGTGGAACCGCGAGCAGCGCATGAGCCGGGCCGAGACGATTTTTCTCGAGAGCCTGCAACAGTGCTTGCTGGACTGAGTAGCCCGATCAGAACAACGGCAGACTGTAGCTGACCACCAAGCGGTTCTGGTCCGCATCGCGCGATGCTTCACTGCGCGACACACCATTGCGCCAACCCAGTGCGACGTTTTTCAACGGTCCGCTCTGGATCACGTAGTCGAGGCTCAAGTCCCGCTCCCATTCCTCTTGCTCAGGTCCGGCCACCGTTTTGATTCCGCTGCCTGAGAGGTACATCGCCGAAGCCTTGAGCCCCGGCACACCAAGGGCAGCAAAATCGTAGCTGTACTGGGCGAAACCGGTACGCTCTCCGGCGCGGGTGAAGTTCTGGATGTAGCGGTCGGTCAGCAGGTAGACGCTTGCGCCGCCAGCGCCTTTGTCCGGCAAACCACCCTGGTTGAGCTGCACGAATCCGCTGTCACTGGACACCTGCTGATAACCAGCCATCAGCGCGTGAGCACCGATGCTCCAGGTGAACGCCAGGCTCCAGGTATTGTTGTCGATCTTGCCGTCGCCGTTCTGCGTATAACCGCTGGTGCGGTAGCCGCTGGCCCGCCCGGCGGCCGAGTCATTGGCACCGTCGGCGGAGGTCCTGAAGTAGCGCAGATCGGTTTTCAGCGCACCGAAATCCCCCAGTGTCAGGTTATGAACCAGACCAGCGAAATGCTGTTGGTAATAGTCTTCGAGATTGGCGTAGTAATACTGCGCCAGAAGCGCATCGGTGACCTTGTAATCGACACCGGCAAAATTGAACACGTTGCTTTCCCGGGTGCCACCAGCCACGGCCAGTCCGGTGCTGTCGCTGGAACCACGGCCCGTCGCGTGTTCGAGATGGCCACCGGTCAGGGTCAGGTGCTCGAAGTCATTGGAGACGATCTGCCCGCCCTCGAACGTTTGCGGCAGCAGCCGTCCGTCGTTGGCCTGCAGAATCGGCAACTTCGGCGTCAGCGTGCCGTAACGCATTTCAGTCTGGGCAAAGCGCATCTTCGCCGTCGCCCCGAAACGCTCCCATTGCTCGGCGGCGCCGTTTCCATCGTCGGGGATCATCGAACTGCCGACATGGCGACCGTCACCGCTGTCCAGGCGAATACCCAGCAGGCCTAACGCATCGACGCCAAAGCCGACAGTGCCTTCGGTGAATCCGGACTGATAGTTGAGCATGAAACCCTGCGCCCACTCTTCGGTTCTGGAAGGGTTCGCGGCGCCATCGCGATTATCGTTATTGAAGTAAAAGTTACGCATCCCGAGGGTCGCTTTACTGTCTTTAATAAAGTCCGCCATGCTTAACGAACTGAATAGAGCACTGCCGATCGCAATAAGTGCCAACGGTTGTTTGTTCATTTATTTTGAAGTTCCTGAGCAGCCAGTTTTTGGACTGGCTGCCGGTCATTAAGAGAGTTTGATATTCAAGACACTGGACACCGGCTCGCCGGCCATTAACCGGGTCATCAGTTGCGGTTCTGCCCGGTCCGATGCCAGCGCGCGCTCGATGACGTTTTGCGCGGTCGCCGGATCGAGAAACAGTACGCCGTTGTCGTCCGCCAGCACCCAATCACCGGGATGTACCGTGACGCCGGCACAGTGAATCGGCTGATTGATCTGGCTGTCGCCACGGCCATGCAATTTGGTGGTCAGCAGGCTGGTGCCGCGGGCGAAAACCGGCAGCCCGGACTCGCGCAGTTCCAGCAAGTCGGTCACTGCGCCGTCCACCACAATGCCCACCGCCCCCGCGCAACGTGCCGCGCAACTGGTGACGGCGCCGACAGGTGCGTGTTGCCAGTCGCCATCGGTGTCGATCACCAGCACATCGCCGGGCTGGATGAGCGCCAGGGCCTGGTTGACCGCGATGGCATCGGCGCCCACCAGTTTCAGGGTCAGCGCCCGGCCGACCAGTTTCACATTGGGCACCATGGCCCGCAGTTGCGAGTCGGCAAAGCCCTCTTCGAGAAAATGCCCGAGGGTCGGAAAACTCACTGCGTTGAGCTGCTCGATCAGCTGCGATTCATCCATGTTGCGCCTCCTTGGCGATCAACTCGGCAACACAATCGATTTCCAGCGACACACCCCACAGCGCCACACACACCGTGGTCCTGGCCGGCGGCGCATGGCCGAGGAACTCGCGATACACCGCGTTGAACGGCTCCAGCTGCGCGGGATCGGTGAGGTACGCGTTGACCTTGATCACATGACTGAAGTCAGACCCGGCTTCAATCAGGATCGCCTCCAGATTGCGCAAGGTTTGCCGCACTTGTTCGGTGAAATGGGCGGGCTGGTCATCGAGCCCGCTCTGCGCCGGGATCTGCCCGGCGGTGAACACCAGGTGGCCACTGACCACCGCTTGGGAGTAAGGGCCGACCGGGCCGATGAAGCCCGGGGCTGACTGAATTCTGCGCATGCTATTGAACTCCATGGATCAGGCCGCAGCCGATTTGACAGGTTTGCCGAAGGCAGGATCGTCGGCCGGAACCGCAACTGGGACTTCGCTGATGTCTCGCTTGAAGGTCTCGGTCAGCAACAACAGCGCCACCAACGAAATCAACGCCGCACCGATCATGTACCAGGCCACTGAAGAGCCTTTGCCGGTCGCCGCCAGCAATGCGGTGGTGACGATGGGCGTCGCCGCACTGCCGAGCAGGCCGGACAACATGTAGCTGATCGATAACCCGGAATAGCGCACCCGAGTGCCGAACAGTTCGGCGAGGAAGGTCGCGATCGGCCCGTAATTGGCCGCGAAGGCAGTCATCAACAGCAGGTAGCCGAAGATCACACAGGGCAACTCTTTGGTGTCCATCAACCAGAACAACGGGAACGCCACCAACGCTTCGGCCACGATGCCGGCCACGATGATCGGCTTGCGTCCATAGCGGTCCGACAACGCGCCGAACACCGGCAACATGACGATGCACCAGGCGCAGGACAGCAACACCACGCCAAGCATCACGCTGCGGCTGAACCCCAGATTCTGCGTGCCGTACGTCAGGCCGAAGGCAACGATGATGTTGAACGACGCCCCGGTCGACATGGTGGCGATCCCGCCCAGCACCACTTGTTTCCAGTACTTGCGAAACACTTCCGCCAGCGGCATTTTCACTTGAACTTCGGCTTCCTTGACCTTGTTGAAGGCCGGGGTTTCCGCGATGTTCAAGCGGATGTACAAGCCCACGGCGATCAGCAGCACGCTGGCCAGGAACGGAATTCGCCAGCCCCAGGCCAACAGGTCTTCTGGGGACAGCCACGCGGCAATCAGCAAGAAGGCCAGGTTGGCAATCATGGTCCCGGCCGGGACGCCGATCTGTACCCACGAGCCGTACAAGCCGCGTTTGTTGGCGGGAGCATGTTCCACCGCCATCAGCACCGCACCGCCCCACTCGCCACCCAACGCCAGGCCTTGAATCACCCTCAGCAGCAACAACAAGATCGGCGCCCAGATACCAATGGCCGCGTAATTGGGTAATAACCCGATGGCGAACGTAGCGGCCCCCATGGTCAACAGCGAAACCAACAACATCGACTTGCGTCCCAAACGGTCACCGAAATGACCAAACAGGGCCGCACCAACAATCCGGGCCAGGTAGGCCGAAGCAAACGTACCGAACGCCAGTAATGTACCGATCAACGGATCGAAATCCGGAAAGAACACTTTGTTGAACACCAGCGCCGAAGCCGTGGCGAAAACAAACAGGTCGTACCATTCCACCGTGGTGCCAATCACACTGGCCACGGCAACTTTCTTCATGCTGATTGCAACTTCAGGAGGTGCGCCGGACTTTTCTACAGGCGATAGATCGCTCATTACTGTCTCCAGGAGTTCATCAAGAACTCGTATTTAATTGTTTTAACTGGCAGTAAAACGTTCGAGATAAGGGATTATTGTTATAAGTCGCCCAATTCAATGGGCGAGTTTGCAAGGCGCTTTCTTATTAATAACCGAGTGTTCGGTCCGCACAATTCAATAACGGTTCACCGGTATTTAAACGACGAAAGTTCTCTGCTACTTGTTCGGCGATACAGTCATGGGAGGCTGCGGACGCCATGTGCGGGGTGATGGTGACGCCGGGCATTGCCCAGAGACGGTGATCGACCGGCAGCGGTTCTTGTTCGAAAACATCCAGCAACGCGCCGCGCAGTTTCCCTCGGGCCAGGGCCTGTTCGAGGTCATCGATATTCAGATGACCGCCGCGACCACAATTGACCAGCGCGGCGCCATTGGCGAGCCGCTCAAACGTTGCGCTGCCGAGGATGCCGCGGGTTTCGCTGGTCAGCGGCAACAGGTTGATCAACAACTCCAATCCATCGAGAAACGGGTTCAGTTTTTCCGCACCGGCGAACGTCTGTACGCCCGGCAAGTCTTTGCTGCGACGTGCCCAACCACGAACGTCGTAACCGGCGGCGGCCAGGTCCTGGGCAATGGCGCTGCCCAACGACCCCAGCCCCATCACACCGACCTTGAACTGCCCCGCCGCCCGTTGCAGCGGCCGCTCCCAACGCTGGTCCTGTTGCTGCAACAGCACTTGATCGAAGCCGCGGTGATAGTGAATCGCCGCCCAGCGCACGTACTCGGTCATGCCTTGGCGGTGACCGGGATCAACCACTCGGCAGATCGGCAGATCCGGGCACGACGGGTCGTGATCGAGGTGATCGATGCCGGCGGCTACCGAGTGAATGACTTGCACATTCGGCAATGCGGCGAGGCTGCCTGGCAAGGGAAACCAGCACGCGGCAATCTGCGCATTCTTGGCCAACGGATCATCCGCCAGCACGGTGGTGAGTTGCGACGCACTGCGGGCAAATGCAGCCTGCAATTGCTTGAGCAGAAGACTGTCGCGGGACAGCAGAACCACGGTGTTGGTGACGGTTTTCACGATAAGTAGGACTCACGCTGGGATTCGATCAGGGTCAGGGCGGCCTCCCAGGCCAGGTCGATGATGTTGTCCTGCTCATCGCGGTCAAACTGCTCGGCGGTGTGCGCACAGACTTCCGGGGACGGGTAATGCAACGCCGAACCACCGGACAACGCCGCAACTTGCGCCTGACAGGCACGCTCCAGAAAGTGAATCTCCTGGAACGCCTGGGCCACACCAGAACCACCGACCAACAGTCCATGATTGCGCAGGATCATCGCCCGGTGCGGGCCCAGATCGGCAATCAAACGCTCGCGCTCATCCAGCGACAGCGCAATGCCTTCATAGGTGTGATACGCCAATTTGCCGTAGAACTTCAACGCGTGTTGACTGATCGGCAGCAAGCCTTGCTTCTGGGCGGCGACCGCCATGCCGGCGGCCGTGTGGGTGTGAATCACGCAGTTGAGATCCGGGCGAGCCATGTGGATCGCCGAGTGAATGACGAAGCCGGCGGCGTTGACCCGATGACCTTCATATTCCGGGTCAACGACTCGCCCGTCCTGATCGATACGCACCAGGTCCGAAGCACGCATGCGGTCGAAAATCACCCCGTAGCGGTTGATCAGGAAATGGTGCTCCGGCCCTGGAATACGCAAGGTGATGTGGGTGTCGATCAGGTCGGTCATGCGAAAGTGCGCGACCAGGCGATACAGGGCAGCCAATTCGCAACGGGCTTGCCATTCAACCGGGCCGATGTGTTCAGGTTTACTCACGAATACACCTCTTTAGCAGCGTGGGTGACGACCGGGTTGGCGCGCAGGCGGGCCAGCCCGCAAACACCGATCAAGGACAAGGCCGAGAGCAAGGTGAAGTACACCGCCAACGGCAGCCATTGTCCGGAAAACTTGCTCGCCAGCAGCGTGCCGATCAGCGGCGTAGTACCACCGGCGAGCGCGCAGCTGAGTTGGTAGGCGATAGAAATGCCCGAGTAGCGCAGGTGCACCGGGAATGCCTGGGTCATGTAACCGGCGATCACCGCATACAGCGCCGAGAGAATCACTACCGCCAGCGCGATGCCGACGGTCATCAGCACAATGTTCTGCGTACCCACCAGCAGGAACATCGGGTACGGCGTGACCATGCACAGCAGCGCGACGAGTTTGAGGAAGCGGCCTTCGCCGATGCGTTCGGCCAGCAACGCGGAGAGCGGTTGCGAGAGCAGCTGAATGACGGTCACCAGGAACAGGCAATCGAGAATCGTCGAACGTGCGATGCCCTGATACTGGGTGACATAGGTGATCATGAAAGTGTTGGTAAAGAAGAACCCGGCCGAACCGATGGTCACGGCGGCGGCGGCAAACAGGATTTGCCGCCAGCAGGTGCGGATCACGTCCTTCACCGGGTACTTGGAAGTCTCGTTGTTGTCCCGGGCCTTGGCGAACTCCGGCGACTCATGAACGCCGGAACGGATCATCAGGCCAACCATCATCAACACACCGCTGGCGAGAAATGGCAGACGCCAGCCCCAGGCGAGGAAGTCCTCAGACTCGAGGGAGGTGACCAGACGAAAGGCGATCAACGCCAGCAGTAAACCGGCCGGGCTGCCGAGTTGAGCGAACGATGCATAGAACATCTTGCGCTTGGCCGGTGCATGCTCGCTGGCCATCAGCACCGCCCCGCCCCACTCGCCACCGACTGAAATGCCCTGGATCAAACGCAGCACAATCAGACCGACCGGTGCCCAGATGCCGACGCTGGCGTAGCTGGGCAACAGACCGATGCCGGCGGTCGCCAAACCCATCAGGGCCATGGTCACCAGCAGCATTTTCTTGCGACCGAGGCGATCACCCAGATGACCGAAAACCATGCCGGCCATTGGGCGAGCGATGAAGCCGACGGCGAAACTGCCGAACGCTGCCAGGGTGCTCATCACCGGGTCGTGGCTGGGAAAGAACACTTGCCCGAGCACCAGCGCCGCCGCCGTGGCATAGATGTAGAAGTCGTAGAACTCGATGGTCGTGCCAATGAAGGCTGCCGCCGCCGCTCGACGCGGTTGAGGGGTAGTGTGCATGCAAGGACCCTGTGTATTTATAGTTTTGGGCAGGTACTGAAGGCTGTTTACGGGTTGCACTCTGTGGCGCTTGTTAGCTTTATCGCTTCCGTGCCAGGATTAGTCAATTTTCAAATTCTTATCTTTACTATTAGCCTTGCTACTACCAGGAGTTTTATGCCCTCCACTTCTAACCCTTGGGTCGGTCGCCGCTTTCTGAATGACCGCCTCGACTGGAACCTGCTACGCACCTATTTGGTGATCGGTCAGGAAGGCAGCATGAGCCGGGCCGCCGCGCGATTGCACATCACGCAGTCAGCCGTCAGCCAGGCACTGAAACGGCTGGAGGAACAATTGGAATGTGTGTTGATTGCCCGTAGCGGGCGACGGTTTGATCTGACGGAAACCGGGGAGGAAGTCCTGCGCATTGCGGCGGACATTTACGGCGATATTTCACGACTGGGCACGGTGGTGGAGAGTCGTAACGACGATGTGGTCGGCAAGATTCGCATCCTTACCGTCAGCGGTGTGCAAGCTCGGCATTACGATGAATTTCTCGCCGATTTCCACGAAACGCACCCGAAAATCGAGTTTGAAGTCGAAGTGATGGGCAGCTCGAACATCATCAGTTCACTGCTGCAAAAGACCGCGACCATTGGCGTCGGCCTGTGCCGTTTACCGCAGCCGCGATTGGAGCAGCGAGTACTGTTTCGTGAGACTTATGCGTACTTTTGTGGGCAGCGTCATCGACTGTTCGGGCAAGAGAATCTGACCCTGGAACAGCTCGCGGCGGAGAACTTTGTCAGCTTCACCAGTGACCAACTCGGGGGCAATCTTTCACCCCTGACATTGTTCCGCGACCAGCAAGGCTTTACCGGCAAGATCGTCGCTTCATCGACGAGTTTCGAAGAGATTTATCGCTTGATCTGTTCAGGGTTCGGCATTGGCTGTTTGCCGACGCACCTGGTACGAAGGGATGTCGAGCAAGGTTTGCTCTGGCGTTTGCCGCCGGAAGATGGGGTGGTGGATTTCGATATCCAGCTGCTGTGGAATCGCGAGCAGAAGATGAGTCAGGCCGAAACCGTGTTCCTCGAAAGCTTCCAGCACATGCTCAGTATTCGTGAGCCTGTGTTGTGAAGCCTTGATCGCTTAGACGTGAGGGTCGCCCGGTGCTTTGCTCGGTGTAGCGTATTGCGGCTTCAAGTGACCGTCCTGATCGAGTAGCCAGGCATCCATGATCTGCCGTACCACCGGACCTGCGACGCGACCGCCGGCCTCGCCGTTTTCGATCATCACCGAGATGACAATCTTCGGATGTTCGGCCGGGGCAAAACCGACGAACAAGGCGTTGTCGCGGTTACGCTCCAGGGTTTTCGCCCGGTTGTAGCGCTCGCCTTGCTTGATCGCCACCACTTGCGCGGTACCACTCTTGCCGGCGATGCGGTACTGAGCGCCCTGCGCTGCCGCCCGCGCAATCCCGCGAGCGTCGTGCATCACCATTTGCATGCCGTGGTTGACTTGCTCCCAGTCACGCGGGTCTTTCAACAGGATGTTTGGCATTGGATGCTCATCCACTGGCGCAACACCGTCCACGGTTTTGGCCAGGTGCGGGCGATTCCAGACACCTTTGTTGGCGATCAGTGCAGTGGCCTGGGCGAGCTGCAATGGAGTGACCTGCATGTAACCCTGGCCGATGCCGAGGATCACGGTCTCACCCGGGAACCATGCCTGACGGCGCGTGGCACGCTTCCAGGCTTGCGATGGCATCAGGCCGGCAGACTCTTCGAACATGTCCAGCGAGACTTTCTCGCCGAGGCCGAACATAGCCATGTAGTCATGCAGTCGGTCGATACCCAGCTTGTGGGCCAGGTCGTAGAAATAGGTGTCGTTGGAGCGCATGATCGCCGCGTCCATGTCCACCCAGCCATCGCCGCTGTGGTTCCAGTTGCGGTATTTGTGATCGAAGTCCGGGAGTTGGTAATAACCGGGGTCGAAGACGCGGGTCTGCGGGGTAACGACGCCGGCGTCGAGGCCGGCAATGGCCACTTCCGGCTTAATGGTCGAACCCGGTGCATAGAGGCCGCGCAGCACGCGGTTGAACAGCGGTCGGTCGATCGAGTCGTGGAGCGCTGCGTATTCCTTGAAGCTGATTCCGGTGACGAACAGGTTCGGGTCGAAGCTTGGCTTGCTGACCATCGCGAGCACTTCTCCGGTCGACGGATCAAGTGCGACCACCGAACCGCGACGATCACCCAAGGCTTCCTCGGCGGCTTTCTGAAGGTTGACGTCGAGGCTCAGTACGATGTTTTTGCCCGGGATCGGATCAGTGTGCTTGAGCACTCGCAGGACCCGGCCCTGAGCGTTGGTTTCGACTTCTTCGTAACCCACCTGGCCGTGCAGCTGCGACTCGTAGAATTTTTCGATGCCTGTCTTGCCGATGGATTGAGTGCCACGGTATTCCACCGTGTCCAGGGCTTTGGACTCTTTCTCGTTGATGCGGCCGACATAGCCGATCGAATGCGCAAAGTGCGCACCCATCGGGTAGTGGCGAACGAATTGTGGCTCTACATCGATCCCCGGCAGACGGAACTCGTTGACCGCCAACACGGCGATCTGTTCTTCGCTGAGCTCGTAGAACAAGGTGACCGGCACGAATGGATGGCGCGCCTGCTTCATTGCCTTGTCAAACAACGAGCGGTCTTCGGTCGGCAAGTGCAGGAGGCTGACCACCTCATCCAGTTCCTCTTTAACATCGGAGGCGCGTTCGCGGGTGATGGTCAGGTTGAAGCTGGGACGGTTGTCCGCCAGAACCACGCCGTTGCGGTCATAGATCAATCCGCGCGTGGGGGTGATCGGCAGGACATGGACGCGATTGTTTTCTGAGATCGTCGAGTGGTAGTCAAATTCGACCACCTGCAGGACATACATGCGCACGACCAGCGCGCAGGTAATGGCGACAACGAACAGGGCGCAAGCCATCAGTCTTTTGTTGACCAGGCGCGTCTCTTTTTCGTGGTCCTTGATCGGTATCGGTTGGGGCATTTCTGCAGCAGCTCTTTGACTGTAAAGGGGGCGCCAATCCGTAGGCTTGAAATCAGTCCGTTAAAAAACGAGCTGCACCATACCAAAAACCGGGCGGTCACTTTAGTGCGATTTCCTCTAACGGTTGTCCTTGAGGGCCAAAACGACGGTCGGTTTTTTTTATGATTCGTGCTTTTAGCTCAAAATTGATATTCCCATTCGTGCATTTTTCTTGAAGGAGGGCCTGTAGATACTGGGCGCATGTCATTCCGTTTTGTTTTTTGGAGTCTTTCATGCATCCACGATTTCAACGTTTACTGGGCTCAACTGGATTTTCCATTGGGCTGGAACTGCCGCTGGATAACGATTGGTCCAGCGATGGGCAGCGACTGCGGATTGCCGAAGACCGGCCTTTTGGTGTCCCGGACCTGAAGCAGCACGCCGCTATGGCGCGCCTCGCCGACAAGGCTGGTTTCGGCGCTCTGTGGGTACGCGATGTGCCGGTTTATGATCCCAATTTTGGTGATGCGGCACAGGTGTTCGAAACCTTTTCCTACCTTGGCTACCTGGCAGGGATCACCGACAACGTCATGCTGGGTACGGCGGCGGTTGTATTACCGCTACGTCAACCTTGGTTAACGCTCAAGGCAGCCAACAGTGTTGATGAACTGAGTGATGGACGTCTACTACTGGGTGTGGCCAGTGGCGACCGACCTATGGAGTATCCGTTGTTTGGTGTGGACTACGATCAGCGGGGAGAGATCTTTCGCGATACGGTCGAGTTGTTGCGCAGCCAAGGTGAAGGACGCTTGCCGGAAGGTGCTCGCCTGTTACCAGAGCGAGATCAGCCAGTACCATTGTTGGTCGCAGGTCTTGGTCAGCAATCCCCAGCGTGGATCGGCCAACACATGGACGGCTGGCTCGCCTACCCCGGCACTCCGGATGAGCATCGGCGCCGAGTGGGACTGTGGCGAGAGGTCGGTGGCGATAAACCCTACATCAGCTTCGTTCACCTGGATCTGGCGGCCAATCCTCATGCACCGATGCGACGCGTACGTTTTGGCGGCAGCTGCGGGAGGCTGGCATTGATTGATGAGCTTCAGGCTTTGCGTGAAGCCGGTGTGCAGCACGTTGGCTTGCATCTGCGTCGTAGCGAACGACCAGTTGCCGAGGTTATTGAAGAAATAGCTGAATACGTTCTACCAAAGTTTCACTAACGATGCTGCTGGAACCAGGGATAGTCGATGGGCTGTCCCTTGTCGTCACGCCACTTTCCTGCGGACAAAACAAAACCCCTACCTGCATACGCAGATAGGGGTTTCGGAATTTAATCTTGACGATGACCTACTCTCACATGGGGAAACCCCACACTACCATCGGCGATGCATCGTTTCACTGCTGAGTTCGGGATGGGATCAGGTGGTTCCAATGCTCTATGGTCGTCAAGAAATTCGGTAGCCAGGTCGTTCTCCTTACGGATCACGCTCCAGCGAATGGGTATGCGATAGATTTGTGTGTTTCGTTTCGAATTTTCGACTTGTATCGTCTTCACACACCGCAATCTGGTGCCTTTTCAGGTC
>NZ_RCZA01000008.1 GCF_006438925.1 Pseudomonas mandelii
GTGTTATCCACATCGCTGTCATTAGTCAGCACGTTGCCGGTGGCCGTGGTGTCTTCGGCGACGGTGTTGCTATCAGCCGTCAGCACGCTCGCGTCGTCGACCGGGGTGACGCTCAGGTCCAGGGTGCTGGTGGCGCCGGTGTTGGTGGTGTAGCTGACTTGCGGCACGGCACCGTTGTAGTTGGTGTCCGGGGTGAAGCTGTAGTCGCCGTTGGCGGCAATAGTTACCGTGCCAACGCCGGCGATCGTTGCGACTTGACCCGCAGTAAAGGAACCGGTGACACCGGCGACGGTGAAGCCGGTCACGCTCAGGGTGTTGTCCACATCGCTGTCATTAGTCAGCACGTTGCCGGTGGCAACGGCGTCTTCGGCAATGGCTTGGGCGTCGGCGGTCAGCACGCTCGCGTCGTCGACCGGGGTGACATTGAGGCCGAGGGTGCTGGTCGAACCGGTGTTGGTGGTGTAACTGACTTGCGGTACCGCGCCGTTGTAGTTCTCGACCGGGGTGAAGCTGTAGTCGCCATTGGCGGCAATAGTCACCGTGCCAACGCCGGCGATCGTTGCGACTTGACCCGCAGTAAAGGAACCGGTCACACCGGCGACGGTGAAGGTCGCAACACTCAGGGCGTTATCGACATCGCTGTCATTGCTCAGCACGTTGCCGGTGGCGACGGTGTCTTCGGCGATGGTTTGGGCGTCGGCGGTCAGCACGCTCGCGTCGTCGACCGGGGTGACGCTCAGGTCCAGGGTGCTGGTGGCGCCGGTGTTGGTGGTGTAGCTGACTTGCGGCACGGCACCGTTGTAGTTGGTGTCCGGGGTGAAGCTGTAGTCGCCGTTGGCGGCAATAGTTACCGTGCCAACGCCGGCGATCGTTGCGACTTGACCCGCAGTAAAGGAACCGGTCACACCGGCGACGGTGAAGCCGGTCACGCTCAGGGTGTTGTCCACATCGCTGTCATTAGTCAGCACATTGCCGGTGGCCGTGGTGTCTTCGGCGACGGTGTTGCTATCAGCCGTCAGCACGCTCGCGTCATCGACCGGGGTGACGCTCAGGTCCAGGGTGCTGGTGGAACCGGTGTTGGTGGTGTAAGAGACTTGCGGCACGGCGCCGTTGTAGTTCTCGACYGGGGTGAAGCTGTAGTCGCCATTGGCGGCGATAGTCACTGTGCCGACGCCGGCGATCGTTGCGACTTGACCGGCGGTGAAGCTGCCGGTCACACCAGCGACGGTGAAAGTCGCAACACTCAGGGTGTTATCGACATCGCTGTCATTGCCCAGCACGTTGCCGGTGGCAACGGTGTCTTCGGCGATGGTTTGGGCATCAGCGGTCAGTACGCTCGCGTCATCGACCGGGGTGACGCTGAGGTCCAGGGTGCTGGTGGCGCCGGTGTTGGTGGTGTAGCTGACTTGCGGCACCGCGCCGTTGTAGTTCTCGACCGGGGTGAAGCTGTAGTCGCCATTGGCGGCAATAGTCACCGTGCCAACGCCGGCGATCGTTGCGACTTGACCCGCAGTAAAGGAACCGGTGACACCGGCGACGGTGAAGCCGGTCACGCTCAGGGTGTTATCCACATCGCTGTCATTGCCCAGCACGTTGCCGGTCGCTGTAGCGTCTTCTGCAATGGTTTGTGTGTCTGCAGTCAAGACACTCGGATCATCGACCGCCGTCACGGTGAGATCCAGCGTGCTGGTCAAGCCAGTGTTGGTGGTGTACGTGACTTGCGGTACGGCGCCGTTGTAGTTGGCGTCCGGAGTAAAGCTGTAGTCGCCATTGCTGCCGATGGTCAACGTACCGACACCGACGATGGTCGCCGTCTGGCCTGCGGTGAAACTGCCGGCCATGCCGGCGACGGTGAAGCTGGCGACGCTGAGTGGCGTGTCGGCATCGCTGTCATTAGTCAGCACGTTGCCGGTCGCGACACTGTCTTCGGCCTGTGTGCCCGTATCAGCGGTCAGTACGCCCGGAGCGTTGGTGGCTGTGGTGTTCTGATTGCCGATATCGAGCGTGGTGGCTGTGGCAGTGGAATCAGGACCGCCGGTTGGGAAACCAATAGTCGGGTCGACCCGGCCAGCGGTTGCATCCAGCATCACGAAACTGTGGCCGCCACCTGCCGCGCCGCCTGTGCCGGCAGCTGTCGGGCCGGCTGCGGTGGCTTCAAGGTCTTTGGTCGGGTCGGCACCGGCAACGATGGCTTGCTGCAGCTCTTCAACCGATGGCGCGGCTTGTGCAGTGGCTTGTGCAAGGTCAGCGCTAGAATCCGGGTCGCTGCCGCTCCACTGAGTGTCACGGCCAAGGTCCAGGGTTCGGCCATCAGCCAGTTCGAGCGTGACAGCACCTGCCGCGCCAGTATCTACCTGATCGCCGACAAACAACCGATCGCCTTCAACGAGTACGCGTCGCACGCCCTCTGGGGACACAGCGAAAACCTGACCGACAATGCTTTTGACGATGGCCACAACACTGCTCATTGAAGACTCTCCGGGTGTCACGTTCAGTTGACTTCCATGGACCTGATGGCGTGTTCGCCAAATCAGTCTGGACGTACTTTCAAGATTTTAGAGGCACAACTTTGACGCGGTTAATCGTCAATAAATTGGCTATATTTTTTCGATATAAACTTTATGCCAAACTATTGACCTTGTGCACGCCATCCTAAACACTCCCCCCCGTAATGTCACATTGATATTTAAGCGCTGGCCCGTGCCAGAGAGTGTGACGCAGTTCCAAAATGCAACTTTCCGACACACGGTCATTCCGGTTGTCATCATCCGATGCAGCGGCACGTTCTGCAGTGATTCAAGACAAGTAAATCCTGGAAACTCCAACCATGCGTTTGCACCTGCTCAAGGCTTTACCCTTCGCCCTTGCCGCCAGTTTTGTTCAGGCGCAGTCCCTCCCGGAGGCCATGCAACAGGCACTGGATGTCCATCCGGAGATCCAGGCAGGCGTTAACAGTCGATTGGCCGCGGATTATCAGTTAAAGGCAGCAAAAGGTGGATACCTCCCACGGGTCGATCTGCTGGGTGGTTACGGTCGCGAAGGCACTGACAATGTCACCACGCGTGCCGGTGGCAACAACAATCACTGGGAAAACTTGAATCGCAGCGAATCGAGCGTGCGGTTGTCGCAAATGGTGTTTGACGGTTTTGCGACGTCGAGTGAAGTGGGGCGTCAACAAGCCACTGTTAATTCCCGCGCCTACTCTTTGCTGGGCACGTCCGAACGCACCGCGCTCACCGTCGCTCAGGTGTATCTCGACGTACTGACCCGCCGCGAATTCGTGCGCCTGGCGACTGACAACCTGAAGAGCCACGAACGGATTTTCGACCAGATCAAACTGCGCACCCAGCGCGGCGTGGGCAGCGGCGCCGACCTCGATCAGGCCGAAGCGCGTATGGCCCAGGCCCGCAACAATCTGATCACCGAGCAAACCAACCTGGCTGACGCCGAGACCACCTTCCTCAGCGCCGTCGGCCAGATGCCCGATCAGCTGGAGCGTCCTGCCGATTTCATGGCGCTGTTGCCGGCCAACCTGAATGAAGCCCGGGCGCAGATGCTGGAAAACAGCCCGATCCTGCGTTCCGCCGAGTCGGACATCGCCGCTGCCGAGGAACAGTACGCGGCGGCCAAGTCGACCTTCTACCCGCGCTTCGATGCCGAATTGGGTCGCACCGCCGACAACGACATCGACGGCCAGAACGGTCACAGCAACGAATGGCAGGCCATGTTGCGCATGCGCTTCAATCTGTATGCCGGCGGAAGCAACAAGGCGGAACTGGAATCCAAGTCCTACCTGTCCACCCAGGCACTGGATATTCGCAACAATGCCTTGCGCGTGTTGAACGAAGAACTGGGCCTGGCCTGGAATGCCTTGAACAACGCCAATGCCCAAGTGCCGATCGCCCAGCAATATGTCGATCACAGCACCAGCGTGCGCACCGCGTACCAGAAGCAGTTCAGTCTGGGCGAACGCACCTTGCTCGACCTGCTCGACAGTGAAAACGAGCTGTTCTCGGCTTCTCGTCGCCTGGCGGAGATCAAGAACATTCAGTTATTTACTCAGTACCGAATCAAGGCGACCATGGGCGAGTTGCTCAAGAGCCAGGGAGTGGTCGCACCGTTGGCATCCGTCGTGCAAAACGACGTGAAGCCCAAGGTTCAACTGCCCGGTATGAACTGAGCAGAACCTTCGTTGTTCAATTGTTAGCCAAGAGTGCCGAGCGTGGAATCAGAAGTCAGTCGAGTTCAACTCATTCATGATCCACGCGCGCTGCACGACGATCCATTACTGGACGGCTTGCTGGCTCTTTGCACCCTGCATCAAAAACCGGCCAGCGCCGCGATGTTGACCACCGGCCTGCCGTTGCCCAAGCAGCGCCTGAGCGTTGAATTGCTGCCCCGCGCGGCCGCTCGCGCCGGCCTGCAAGGGCGGGTGCTGGTACGCAAACTGGAACAGATCCCGGCGATTGCCATGCCGGCGCTGTTGTTGCTCAAGGATGGTCGCAGTGCCGTCCTGCTCGGTTGGCAAGATGACGACCAGGCGCGCCTGCTGCTCAGCGAAAGCGATGGCGGCGAAAGTGTTGTCAGCCGTGAACTGCTGGCCGATGACTACATCGGCAAAGTGTTCTTCGCTCAACCCCAGCACAAATTCGACGTCAATCACGGCACGCTGATCCCGCGTGCGCGTTCGTGGTTCCGCGACACCCTCAAGCGTTCGCGCTGGCTGTACGCCGACGCCATCGCCGCCAGTTTCCTGATCAACATCATTGCCATGGCCGCGCCGCTGTTCGTGATGAACGTCTACGACCGCGTCGTACCGAACCAGGCCGAATCGACCTTGTGGGTATTGGCCATCGGCATCACCGGGGCGTACCTGTTCGACCTGATCCTCAAGAGCCTGCGCAGCCTCTGCCTGGATCTGGCCGGGAAGAAAACCGACCTGATCATCTCGGCCACGTTGTTCGAGCGCATCGTCGGCATGGCCATGAAGTACCGTCCCGCACGGGTCGGCAGCTTTGCCCAGAACATCCATGAGTTTCAGAGCCTGCGGGATTTCCTGGCTTCGCTGACCCTCACCAGCCTGATCGACCTGCCGTTTACGCTGCTGATCTTCATGGTCATCGCGATTCTCGGCGGGCATCTGGTGTGGATTCCGGTGCTGGCGTTCCCGATTGCCCTGCTCATCGGCTATGCCTTGCAGAAGCCACTGGTGGCGACCATGGAGCGGACCATGGCGCTGGGCGCCGAGCGTCAGTCGAGCCTGATCGAAACCCTCGCCGGCCTCGATGCAGTGAAGGTCAACAACGCCGAAAGCGAGCGCCAATATCAGTGGGAGCAGACCATCGGCACCCTCAGCCGCCTCGAGTTGCGGGTGAAAATGCTCTCCGGTCTGGCGATGAACATCACCTTGCTGATCCAGCAACTGGCCGGGGTGATCATGATCGTCTTCGGCGTGTACCAGATCATCGACGGTCACCTGAGCATGGGCGGTTTGATCGCCTGCTACATGCTCAGCGGCCGCGCGCTCAGCCCGCTGGCCTCGCTGTCCGGCCTGCTGACGCGTTACCAGCAAGCGCGGGTGACCATGACCTCGGTCGATCAGATGATGGAGCTGCCGCAAGAGCGCAATTTCGAAGAGCGTCCACTGAGCCGCAAAGTGCTGCAAGGCGCCATCGAATGCCGGCAGATGAACTTCACCTACCCGAACCAACAGAACGCGGCGCTGAAGAACATCAACCTGATCATCAAGCCTGGCGAGAAGATCGGCATCATCGGGCGCAGCGGCTCGGGGAAAAGCTCCCTGGCCAAACTGCTCGTCGGCCTCTACCAGCCGGACGATGGCGCCCTGTTGGTGGATGGCGTCGATATCCGTCAGATCGACGTCAGCGAATTGCGCCACAACATTGGCTACGTGGCCCAGGACATCCAGCTGCTGGCCGGGACCCTGCGCGACAACCTCGTGTCGGGCGCGCGTTATGTCGAAGACGAAATGGTGCTGCAAGCTGCCGAACTGGCCGGTGTGCATGAATTCGCCCGCCTGCACCCGCAGGGTTATGAGCTGCAAGTCGGCGAGCGTGGGCAGAACCTGTCTGGCGGTCAGCGTCAGAACGTCGCCCTGGCCCGTGCGTTGTTGCTCAACCCGCCGATCCTGCTGCTCGATGAACCGACCAGCGCCATGGACAACACCGGCGAAGAACGCCTCAAGCAACGCCTCGCGGCGGTGGTTGAAAACAAAACCGTGGTGCTGGTGACGCACCGGGCTTCGCTGTTGTCGCTGGTGGATCGTCTGATCGTCATCGACCGCGGGCAGGTTCTCGCCGACGGCCCGAAAGCCGCGGTAATGGAAGCGTTGAAGAAGGGGCAGATCAGTGTTGCTTAAGTCGGGTTTCAAGAATTCGATCGGCCGTTATTTCAAAGGATCCGATTCGCTGCATGGCCAGCCACTGCCCGAGGTCAACAAAGCGCTGATCGAAGACGCCCCACGTGTGGTGCGGCTGACCATCTGGGCGATCATCGGCTTCTTCGTGTTCCTGATGCTCTGGGCCAACTTCGCCGTGATCGACGAAGTCACCAAGGGCGACGGCAAGGCGATTCCCTCGTCCAAGATCCAGAAAATCCAGAACCTTGAGGGCGGCATCGTCTCCGAGTTGTTCGTGACCGAAGGGCAGATCGTCGAAGCCGGCGCGCCACTGATTCGCCTGGACGACACGCGATTCGCCTCCAACGTCGGCGAAACCGAAGCCGATCGACGCTCGATGCTGTTGCGAGTAGAACGCTTGAGCGCGGAAGTCGACGATCGTCCGTTGAACTTCCCCCCTGACGTTCTGAAAGCCGTGCCTGGCCAGGCCGCCAGCGAAGAGTCGCTGTACATCAGTCGCCGTCAGCAGATGCACGATGAAATTGGCGGTTTGGAGGAGCAGTTGATCCAGCGTCAGCAAGAGCTGCGCGAGTTCACCTCCAAACAGTCGCAGTACCGCAGCGGTCTCGCGTTGCAGCGTCAGGAAATCAACATGTCCGAGCCGTTGGTGGCCCAGGGCGCGGTATCACCGGTTGAAGTTCTGCGACTCAAGCGCGCCGAGGTTGAAACCCGCGGGCAACTGGACGCGACCACCCTGGCCATTCCTCGCGCCCAATCGGCGATCAAGGAAGTGCAGCGCAAGATCGACGAGACGCGTGGCAAATTCCGCAGTGAAGCACTGACTCAACTCAATGAAGCACGCACTGATCTGAACAAGGCCCAAGCCACCGGCAAAGCCCTGGAAGACCGCGTCAGCCGGACGCTGGTCACCTCACCGGTGCGCGGCATCGTCAACAAATTACTGGTCAATACCATTGGCGGCGTAATCCAGCCGGGCAGCGACCTGGTGGAAATCGTGCCGCTGGACGACACCTTGCTGGTGGAAGCGAAAGTTCGCCCGCAAGACATCGCCTTCCTGCATCCGGGGCAGGAAGCGACGGTGAAGTTCACGGCGTACGATTACACCATTTATGGTGGGCTGAAGGCCAAGCTTGAGCAGATCGGTGCTGACACCATTACCGATGAAGACAAGAAAACCACTTACTACATCATCAAACTGCGCACTGATCGCAGTCACCTGGGGACGGATGAAAAGCCGTTGTTGATCATCCCGGGGATGGTGGCTTCGGTGGATATCATCACGGGCAAGAAGACCATTCTCAGCTACCTGCTCAAGCCGATTATCCGGGCTCGGGCTGAAGCTTTGCACGAGCGGTAGATCTCTGCCGGGGCTGATGGCCTCATCGCGAGCAAGCTCGCTCCCACAGGGGATTTGTGAACAACACAGAACCAATGTGGGAGCGAGCTTGCTCGCGATGGCGGCATCAAATGCACTGCAACTCAAAAGCCATATCGTTATTCGCTAACGGTATTTAAATTTAAGTTCTTATATCTATAAAGTCACTCTCCTGCGTACCTGCCGACCAATCGGCGCGCCGCACGACACGAACCAACACGGGACCTCCGTGAGTTTCTTGATCGACGCGCGCGCCCTTGAGCGTGCCGTGCGTGGGAGTGATTTATGTCTGCAGCAACGGTTTCCCCAAGCGCCGCGAACATCGCGCCGCAAACCTTCGACATCCGCCCGTTCAGCGGCGCTGTCGGTGCCGAAATCATCGGCCTCGACCTGTCCCGCCCGATCAATGATCAGGACTTCGCCCGCATCCACCGCGCGCACCTGGATCATCACGTCGTGGTGTTCCGCGACCAGCGCATTACCCCCGAGCAACACATTGCCTTCAGCCGCCGTTTCGGTGTGTTGCAGATCCACGTGCTCAAGCAATTCCTGCTGGCCGGGCATCCGGAAATCCTCATCGTTTCCAACATCATCGAAAACGGCCATTCCATCGGCCTCGGCGACGCCGGCAAGTTCTGGCATTCCGACCTTTCCTATAAAGAACTGCCAAGCCTGGGCTCGATGCTGCACGCCCAGGAGCTGCCATCCGAGGGCGGCGACACGCTGTTCGCCGACATGCACAAAGCCTGGGACAACCTGCCCGAAGCGCTACGTAAAGCCGTCGAAGGTCGCTCGGCCGCGCACTCCTACACGGCGCGTTACAGCGAGACCAAATTCGAAGGCAACTGGCGCCCGACGCTGACGCCTGAGCAGCTTGCTCAGGTGGCTGAAGTGGTCCACCCGATTGTTCGCACTCACCCGGAAAACGGCCGCAAGGCGTTGTTCGTCAGCGAGGGTTTCACCACCCGCATCGTTGGTTTGCCGGAAGACGAAAGCAAGCAACTGCTCGACGAGCTCTACGCCCACAGCGTGCTGCCGCAAAACATCTACCGCCATCAATGGCAGGCCCACGACCTGGTGTTCTGGGACAACCGTTCGCTGATTCATCTCGCCGCCGGATGCCCGAGCTACCTGCGCCGCAAGTTGTATCGCACCACCATCCAGGGCGACGCGCCTTTCTGATTTGTCGGAGAAACTCTCATGTCCAAACGTCTTCCCTTTGCACCGCTGGCCGCGGCCATCGGCCTGGGTTTCAGCCTGATCGCCGGCAGCCTGGTGGCGCCGACCGTGGCCCACGCTGAAGGTGAAATCCGCATCGCCGAGCAGTTCGGCATTGTTTACCTGTTGCTCAATGTGGTGCGCGATCAAAACCTGATCGAGAAGTACGGCAAGCAGGAAGGCATCGACATCAAGGTCGACTGGACCCAGCTCTCCGGTGGTGCGGCGGTCAACGATGCGTTGCTCTCCGGTTCCATCGACATTGCAGGCGCCGGCGTCGGTCCGCTGCTGACCATCTGGGACCGCACCCGCGGCAAGCAGAACGTCAAAGCCGTCGCCTCCCTCGGCAACTTCCCGTACTACCTGGTGAGCAACAATCCCAAGGTCAAAACCATCGCTGACTTCACCGAGAAGGACCGCATCGCGGTACCGGCGGTCGGCGTGTCGGTGCAGTCGCGCCTCTTGCAATACGCGGCCGCCAAGCAGTGGGGCGACAAGGAATTCAATCGCCTGGACAAGTACACCATCGCCGTTCCGCACCCCGACGCCACGGCGGCGCTGATTGCCGGCGGCACCGAGTTGACCGGGCACTTTTCCAACCCGCCATTTCAGGATCAAGAGCTGGCCAACCCTAACGTCCACGTTGTGCTGAATTCCAATGACGTGCTCGGCCCGAACTCGCCGACAGTACTGTTCGCTACCGAGAAATTCCGCGACGAGAACCCGAAAACTTATAAGGCGTTCGTCCAGGCGCTGACTGAGGCGGCCGAGTTTGCCCAGAACGATAAAGGCGCGGCGGCGGACACGTACATCCGTGTCACCAAGGCCAAAATCGACCGTGCCGCGCTGCTGAAAATCATTGATAACCCGCAGTTCGAATTCAGCGTCACGCCGAAAAACACTTACCCGCTGGCCGAGTTCCTCTACCGCGTCGGCGCGATCAAAAACAAACCGGATTCGTGGAAGGACTACTTCTTCCAGGACGCCAAACCGTTGCAAGGGAGCTGACCGACATGAACGCCCCTTTGCAAGGCCACACGGTCAGCAAACCGATCGCGGCAGCCCAAGCGCTGCTGTCGGTCGACAACGTCAGCCTCGAATACCGCACGCCACAGCGTGTGGTTCGTGCGACCCATCAGGTCAGTTTTGAAATCGATCCGGCAGACCGCTTTGTACTGCTCGGGCCGTCCGGTTGCGGCAAATCAACGTTGCTCAAGGCGGTCGCCGGGTTCATCCAGCCGTGTGAAGGGGAAATCCGTCTTCAGGGGCAAACCGTTCATGCCCCGGGGCCGGACCGGATCGTGGTGTTCCAGGAGTTCGACCAACTGCCGCCGTGGAAAACCGTCAAACAGAACGTGATGTTTCCGCTGCTTGCCTCGAAAACCCTCAAGCGTAAAGAGGCCGAGGAGCGGGCGCTGCACTACCTGGAAAAGGTCGGTCTGGCGGCGTTTGCCGATGTTTATCCGCACACCTTGTCCGGCGGCATGAAAGCGCGGGTGGCGATTGCTCGGGCGTTGGCCATGCAGCCGAAAATCCTCTTGATGGACGAACCCTTCGCCGCCCTCGATGCGCTGACCCGCCGCAAGATGCAGGAAGAATTGCTGCTGCTCTGGGAAGAAGTGCGCTTCACGCTGCTGTTCGTCACGCACTCCATCGAAGAAGCGCTGGTGGTGGGCAATCGAATCCTGCTGCTGTCGCCGCATCCGGGGCGGGTGCGGGCGGAAGTCCACAGGCATCAATACGACTTGCACAGCCTTGGCGGCGTGGCCTTTCAGGAGTCGGCGCGGCGCATTCATCGGTTGTTGTTCGATGAAGGTCAGTCCCCGCAAACCGAGCGTGAGCTGGATTTCTCCGACATCCGCATCGCTTATTGAGCCATTGAGAGGAGTGCCCGATGAGCCTTTTACCATCCCCGCGTGAAGAATTTGAAACAGTGTTGCAGCCACTGACGAGTGTGCCGCTGGAGCGTGAATTGCCGCTCGGTCAGCGCCTGTGGCAACAAGGCTGGTTACGCAAAAGCCTGATCCTGATTTTGCTCGCGGTCCTGTGGGAGGTGGTTGCCCGTGTTCAGGACAACGATCTGCTGCTGCCTAGTTTTCTGCAAACCGGGAGCGCGCTGTATGGCGGCTTGCTCAGTGGCGAGTTGCTGGGCAAAGTCTGGATTTCGCTGGTGGTGTTGCTCAAGGGTTACCTGATCGGCATCGTCCTGGCGTTTGCCCTGACCACGCTGGCGGTGTCGACGCAGTTCGGTCGCGACCTATTGAGTACGTTGACCTCGATGTTCAACCCGCTGCCGGCGATTGCGTTGTTGCCGTTGGCGCTGCTGTGGTTTGGCCTGGGGCAGAACAGCCTTATTTTTGTGTTGGTGCATTCGGTGCTCTGGGCCTTGGCGCTGAATACCTATGCCGGGTTTCTTGGCGTTTCGGAAACCCTGCGCATGGCCGGGCGCAATTACGGCCTCAAAGGCATGCGTTTCGTGCTGTTCATCCTGATCCCGGCAGCGCTGCCATCGATTCTCGCCGGACTGAAAATCGGCTGGGCCTTCGCCTGGCGCACGCTGATCGCCGCCGAACTGGTGTTCGGTGCCACCAGCGGCAAGGGCGGCTTGGGCTGGTACATCTTCCAGAACCGCAACGAGTTGTACACCGACAAGGTGTTTGCCGGGTTGGCGGTGGTGATCCTGATCGGCTTGCTGGTGGAAAACCTGGTGTTTGATACGTTGGAGCGGGTCACCGTGAAGCGGTGGGGGATGCAGCGGTAAAGTTCTATGGTGTCTGGTCTGGCCCCTTCGCGAGCAGGCTCGCTCCCACAGGTTTTGTGTCGAAAACAAAATCTGTATCCGCTCAAGATCCACTGTGGGAGCGAGCCTGCTCGCGAAGGGGCCAGATCAGCCAACACATCAGCCGGGGGATGTTTGCTAGCATTGCGTCTGCATTAATCCAGATCAGACACGAGTGCTCAGCATGCAACTCCCGGACATGAACTTGTTGGTCGCCCTCGACGCCTTGCTCGACGAGGGCAGTGTGGTGGGCGCCGCACGGCGGATGAACCTCAGCCCGGCGGCGATGAGCCGGACGCTGACGCGTATTCGCGAGGCCATCGGCGATCCGATCCTGGTGCGCGCCGGTCGTGGCCTGGTGCCGACGCCCAAGGCGCTGGCGTTGCGCGAGCAGGTGCGTGACGTGGTGGAACAGGCTGCGCTGTTGTTTCGCTCGGCCGATGCGGTGGAGCTGGGCACATTGCGCCGTCGGTTCAGTATTCGCGCCAATGACTTTTTCGTCGGCGTTTACGGCGGAAAGCTGTTCGACACTCTGGATCGTCAGGCGCCGCACTGCGAACTGCGTTTTGTGCCGGAAGGCGATGGCGATGACGAAGCGCTGCGCGAAGGGCGGATCGACCTGAGCATCAGCAATACCCGGCCGTTGACCCCGGAAGTGAAGATTCAGAATCTGTTCTCTACTCATTTCGTCGGCCTGGTTCGCGAAGACCATCCGCTGTTCGACGAGGAGATCACGGCCGAACGTTTCGCCGGGTTTTCCCATATCAGCATGTCCCGTCGCGGCATCGCCCGTGGCCCGATCGATACCGCGCTCAACGCCTTGGGGCTGGAACGGCGGGTGGCGGTGATTGCGCCGAGTTTCCATGCGGCGATGTTTGCCTTGCCTGATTCCGATTTGATTCTGCCGGTACCCAAGGAGGCATTGCTGAGCGTCCAGCGCCTGGGTCTGAAGCTACGTTCCTTCACGCTGCCAATTCCCTTGCCCACCCTGATGCTGACCCAGGCCTGGCACCCGCGTTTCGACAAGGATCCGGCGCATCGCTGGCTGCGCGAAACACTCAAGGCCTGTTGCGACGAGACGTGGCTGGCCGCACAACCTACCTGAAGCTGATCACTTACCCCTGTGGGAGCGGGCTTGCTCGCGAAGGGGCCATCACATTCAACATCTATGGCGACTGATACACCGTTTTCGCGAGCAAGCCCGCTCCCACAGGGGTTTTGTATTGCTGCGTCCAGCGCATTTATAAGCTGCCAATAAGTCAATTTTCGTAAGGTCCCGCGCTTCTTAAAATGCTTCGGTATTCAAACCCCGGAGCTTGCAGTACATGACTTCCCTCACGGTCACGGCGCCTCTCGCCGCGGCCAGCCCGGCTGCCGTTACGCCACCGGTCTTTGGTCCACGGATCATCATCGGCCTGGTGGGCGTGTTATTGGCGGTGCTGGTGTCGGGCCTGAACGAAATGGTGACCAAGGTTGCCCTGGCCGACATCCGCGGCGCGTTGGCCATCGGCTACGACGAAGGCACTTGGCTGGTTGCCAGTTACACCGCGACTTCGGTGGCGGCCATGGCTTTCGCGCCGTGGTGCTCAGTGACGTTCTCACTGCGCCGGTTCACCCTCTGCGCCATCAGCGCATTCACCCTGTTGGGCGTGTTGTGCCCGTTCGCTCCAAACTACGAAAGCCTGCTGGTCATGCGCACCTTGCAAGGCCTGGCGGGCGGTGCGTTGCCGCCGATGCTGATGACCGTCGCGCTGCGCTTTTTGCCGGCCAACGTGAAGCTTTATGGGCTGGCCGGTTATGCCCTGACCGCGACGTTCGGTCCGGGGCTCGGCACTCCGCTGGCCGGGTTGTGGACCGAACACGTCGGATGGCAATGGACCTTCTGGCAAATCATCGCGCCGTGCCTGATCGCCATGCTCGCGGTGGCGTATGGCTTGCCCCAGGACCCGTTGCGCCTGGAGCGCTTCAAGCAATTCAACTGGCGCGGCTTGCTGCTGGGGTTTCCGGCGATCTGCATGCTGGTGATCGGCATTTTGCAAGGCAATCGGCTGGACTGGTTCGAGTCGAGCCTGATCTGCGGATTGCTCGGTGGTGGGTTGCTGTTGCTGGTGTTGTTCCTGATCAACGAATGGTCGCAGCCGATGCCGTTTTTCAAGCTGCAGATGCTCGGCATCCGCAATCTGTCGTTCGCCTTGCTGACCCTGGCCGGGGTGTTGGTGGTGCTGCTGGCGGTGATCATTATTCCGTCCAGTTACCTGGCGCAGGTCCAGGGTTATCGCCCGGTTCAGACCGCGCCGATCATGTTGCTGGCGGCGCTGCCGCAGTTGATCGCGCTGCCGTTGGTGGCGGCGTTGTGCAACCTGCGTTGGGTCGATTGCCGCTGGGTGCTGGGGATTGGCCTGAGCATGCTGACGCTGTCCTGCATCGGTGGGTCGCAGCTGACGTCGGTGTGGAATCGCGACGACTTCTATGTGCTGCAACTGCTGCAAATCTTCGGTCAGCCGATGGCGGTGCTGCCGCTGTTGATGCTCTCCACCGGCAGCATCAGCCCGATGGAAGGGCCCTTCGCTTCAGCCTGGTTCAACACCGTAAAAGGCCTGGCGGCGGTGATCGCCACCGGTGTGCTGGAGGCGTTGACCACCTCAAGGCTGCATTTCCACTCGGTGATGCTGGTGGACAACCTCGGCAACTCACCCCTGGTCGACACCGACAGCGCGGGCCTTGCCCACCGGCTGCATGAGCAGGCCGTGGTGCTGACGGCATCGGATCTTTATCTGTGCATGGCTGGCGTCGCACTGGCGCTGATCCTGCTGATTTTCTGGCTGCCGACGCGGATCTATCCGCCGCGCGCGCCGACTTGAATGCTTCGCTGAAACAGAAGGTTTTTATGACGACTCAATCAAAGCAAAAAGTGGCTGTTGGCGTCGCCGCGGTGGTGGCGCTCGGTGTGCTGGTGTATTGGCTGGCGCCCGGCCTGTTCGGCAAGCGCACGCAACAGAACACCAATGACGCCTTTGTCTCGGCGGACTTCACGCTGGTGGTGCCGCGCGTGGCCGGGTTCATCAAGGAAGTGCTGGTGGAGGACAACCAGCAGGTCAAGGCCGGGCAGCTGCTGGCGTTGATTGATGACCGGGATTTGCGTGCCGCCGCCCAAGCGGCAGACGCTGAAACCCTGGTGGCCAGGGCGCAACTGCAAAATGCCCGTGCGACCCTTGAACGCCAGGCTTCGGTGATCGCTCAAGCCCAGGCCACGGCCGTGTCGGCCAAGGCTGAAATGGCCTTCGCCGAGCATGAATTGAACCGCTACAACCATCTCGCCGGAGTGGGCGCGGGCACGGTGCAGAACGCCCAACAAGCGCGTACTCGCATCGATCAGGCCACCGCGCGGCTGGCTAACGTGACGGCGGTGCTGGCGGCGGAACGCAAACAGGTGGAGATCCTCACCGCCCAGCGTGACGCGGCGGAAGGTGGGCTGAAACGGGCGCAAGCGGCGCTGGAAATGGCCAGCTACGAGCTGTCCTACACACGCATCGTTGCACCTCAGGACGGTATGGTCGGCGAGCGCGCCGTTCGGGTCGGCGCCTATGTCACGCCGGGGAGCAAAATCCTCGCGGTGGTGCCGCTTGCGCAGGCCTATGTGGTCGCCAATTTTCAGGAGACTCAACTGACCGACGTGCAGCCGGGGCAGGACGTGCAAGTGCGTGTCGACAGCCTCGGCGGTGAGGCCCTGAGCGGTCGAGTCGAGAGCATCGCACCGGCCACGGGTGTGACGTTCGCCTCGGTCAAGCCGGACAACGCCACCGGCAACTTCACCAAGGTGGTGCAGCGGATTCCGGTGAAAATCGTCCTTGATCCGGGTCTGGCATTGGCCGAACGGTTGCGCGTGGGGATGTCAGTTGAGGCGAGTATTGATACGGCAAGTGCCACCACCGATGAGCATGAGGTCGCTCAACGATGAAGGTTTTCGTTGATAGGGCTGACGTCTTCGCGAGCAGGCTCGCTCCCACATTAGATTTAGGTAATGCACAGATTCATGGCGCAGAAAAAGATCCCCTGTGGGAGCGAGCCTGCTCGCGAAGAGGCCGGTGGCCTCAACTAACTTTTTGCGCCTTGTTAGTCATGAGCCTTTCAGCCTGCACCGTCGGCCCGGACTTTCAAAAGCCTCAGGCACAGCCAATCGCCGAGTGGTCGACACCGTCCAGGTCTGCCGCCAGCCAAGCCGTCGCCGAGACCATGGACGAACGCTGGTGGGAAGCGTTCCACGACCCGAAACTTTCAGCCCTGACTCAGCGAGCCCTCACCGACAACCTCGACCTGAAACTCGCCAGCAGCCGCTTGCAGCAAAGCCGCGCTGTGCGTCAGGTGATCACCGCCGACCGTTACCCGAATACCGCCGCCACTGGCAGCTACGGGCGTAAACGCAACAGCGGCGAAGGCTTGAACGATCCGTCGGGACACAACGGCGACTCGGCGTACAACCTGTGGGACGCAGGCTTCTCCGCGTCCTGGGAACTGGATTTCTGGGGTCGTGTGCGTCGCGAAACCGAAGCCGCCGACGCCACCCTGGAAGTCGCGGAAAACGACCGGCGCGGTGTGCTGCTGTCGGTGCTCGCCGAGACCGCTCAGGACTACATTCAGCTGCGCGGTGTGCAAAGTACGCGAGCCGTCACCGAGGAGAACCTCGACGTCGCCCGCCACAGCCTGAAACTCTCGCAGCTGCGCCTGGCCGACGGTGTCGCCACCGACCTGGATGTCGCCGAAGCGGCCGCTCAGGTAGCGGCTATCGAATCGCGTCTGCCCGCTCTGGAGCAGCGTCAGTCGCAACTGATCAACGCCTTGAGCCTGTTGATGGGCGAGCCGCCGCAATCGCTGTCTGCCGAGTTATCCACAGACGCCCCGGTGCCGCAAACCCCGCGTCAGGTTGCTATCGGCCTGCCGTCGCAACTGGCCGAACGCCGCCCGGACATCCGCCAGGCCGAAGCCCGCCTGCATGCCGCGACCGCGAGCATCGGTGTGGCCAAGGGTGATTTCTATCCGCGGATCACCCTGTCGGGCAACATCGGATCGCAAGCCATGCAGCTCAGCGATTTCGGCTCCTGGGGCTCGCGTTCCTTCGGTATCGGCCCGCAATTCAGCCTGCCGCTGTTTGACGGCGGTCGCCTGCGCGGCGTACTGCACTTGCGCGAAGCCCAACAACAGGAAGCCGCCATCGCCTACCAGCAAACCGTGCTGCGCGCCTGGCATGAAATCGACGATCAACTGACGGCCTACAACGCCAGCCAACTGCGTCGCGACAGCCTTGCCGAAGCCGTCCGCCAAAACCAGATCGCCCTGCGAACCGCGCAACAGCAATATGTGGAAGGGGTAGTGGATTTCGTTAACGTGCTGACGGTGCAAGGCGCGTTGTTGGCGACTCAGGAGCAGTTTGTGGAGAGCTCTACCGGGGTGTCGCTGGCAATGGTCGGGTTGTACAAGGCGTTGGGTGGGGGGTGGGAGTCGGTGTATCCAGTGGCAAACGTAGTTACCAGTAATCCGGTTTGATGGCAGGCGTTTTACGGGTAGGCGCGCGTTCCGGGAACTGGTGTGACTGCAACTCTTCTGCAGAGATGACTCGACGCATCCAATGGGAATGTTCCTTCAGCGAACCTGGTGAAGGACAGTTCAATTCAGCTCGATGAGGAAGAATGACCCCGATAGTTATGTCAGGAAAATCTTCGCGAATAGCTTTAAGGGCTGGAGTCATGTCTGTGTCGCTGGAAACCAGTACGAGTTGTTCAATACGGTCATGCACTTCAAGAGCGGCTTGCTTGGTAGCAGTGCGGTACATGCTGATCGCGATGTGAACATCCGTTTCTTTCTCTTCAAGCTTCCAAATGTCGACCTTGTCTTGACGGGAAGCACCTGTTTTCCTGTCGATGAAGCGCGGAGCTTTCGCCGGTTCGAGCGAGTGCCGGCCATAGTGCACTGCTACTTTGGTAGCTTTCAGTGCTCGCACATAGGAGTCTTGAGCCTCTTTCGAGATTTTTCCCCGAGTGGCGAGTATCGGTTTTACGGAAGAAGTGAAGTAATCAACGGAGATGATTGAGCTTTGCGGGTTTTCGATATATGTGACATGGGCCAGCAGGCCTTTGAGGTTGAGCCACTTAATAGGGAGTGCCCGCGAGCAACCCGTAAAACAGATTGTAGCCATCAACAAAAAAAGCGGTGCGCACGAACTTAATCCTCAAAAACGAAAAAACCGGCCTAGGCCGGTTTCTTCACCCCAACTGCCAGAGAACTGAATCTCTGCGTACGGGGTTGAGTTGGAGCAATCCTAAGTCGTGCTCGCCACGCACGTCAACCACCGATTGACCAGGAGCTACACGACGGCATGCACTCCAGCGCCGACGAGTCAGTTTTGATCACCGACCTAGGTTATGGTCAAGGCGTTGTTGACCTGAGTTATTAGTGATTGCTACAGGAAGAGTGTTGAGGTGCTGCATTTCGATAAAAGTTTGAAGTGTATGTTCCCAATTTGATGTGGGATTTATTACCGAGGGGTACTGAAGGAAAGCCTAAGTATCTGTGCTGAGAAATTTGGCTATTTTGAAACATTACATTTCTATCCAATGAAGGCCATCCGCTTGACGCCCACCCACGCTGTCATAGACTCCGCTCATCCGTCAGGGAGTTACGGTTATGCGGCGTGTTCGTGTGTGGGTTATTGGATTGACCTTTGTAACGTGCGTAGTACAGGCGCAAACGCCTGCGCCAGATGATCCGCTGCTGGACAGCAGCGGCAGTGCAAATGCCAGCAGTGAGGCCCGTGGTGTGTTGCGTGCCCGGGATCAGGCGGTGCTGGCCAGTGAGTTGTCCGGGCGTATTGTCGAGTTGCCGTTCAGTGAAGGTGAGTCGTTCAAGAAGGGCGACACCCTGGCGCGTTTTGATTGCTCGGCTTATCAGGCTCAGCTCAATGCGGCCCAGGCTGCAAGCCGTGGCGCCGGTGAAGAGCTGTCCCACAACAAGCAACTGGCGGCGTTGAATTCGGTCGGGCGTTTTGAAGTGGCGCGGGCCGAGGCCAAGGTCAGCGAGACTCAGGCGCAATCCCAGGTTTATCAGGTTCAGGTCAAACGTTGCAGCGTGCTGGCGCCGTTCGATGGCCAGGTCGTCGAGCGCAAGGTCAAGCGCTATGAAAGCGTTGCCGCCGGTGCGCCGTTACTGGACGTGGTCGACAACCGCACCCTGGAAATCCATCTGCTGGTGCCGTCACGCTGGATGGCCCGGCTCAAGCCTGGTCAGACCTTCAGTTTTGTTCCCGATGAAACCGGTCAGCCACTGGATGCCACGATCAAACGCCTCGGCGCGCGGATTGACGAAGGCAGTCAGACCTTGCTGTTGGTCGCGACGCTTCCCAGCGCCAACGGTTTGCTGGCCGGCATGAGTGGCACCGCACGTTTCGCGGAGCTTAAATGAACGCGCCCGTTGCGGGCGGCGCCGAACAGGTCTTCGCAAGGTTTCTGGATCTCGAACGCCTTACCCGTGCAGCGCGTACGCCTTCGCAATTGGCCTACAGCCTGGTCAATGAGGGTCAGGCACTGTTCGGCTTTCGCCATGCGGCGCTGGTGATTGCCGGCAAGGTGCAGGCCGTGACGGGTGTCAGTGCGGTGGAGCCAAATGCGCCGTTCGTGGCGTTTGTCGAGCAAGCCGTGGCGCAGTTGTTCAAGCTCGAGGTGCTGAAACAGGCGCGGGTGATTCCGGCGAATGTTCTCAGCGAATCGATTCAGGCGGACTGGCAAAGTCTTTCCGCGGCTCAGGTGTTCTGGCTGCCACTGATCGATCACCAAGGCGAGGTGTTTGGCGGTCTGTGGCTGGCGCGGGATCTGCCGTGGAATCCTTCCGAGCAAGTGTTGCTGTCGCAATTGGGTGACACCTACAGCCATGCCTGGCTGGCGCTGCAACCACGCAAACCGTGGCGACTGCGCTGGACACGAAAACGGCAGGTGGCGCTGCTCGCGATGTTGTTGCTCGGGTTGCTGATTCCGGTGCGCCAATCGGTGTTGGCACCGGCCGAAGTTGTTCCGCTGGGCGGCCGAGTCGTTGCGGCGCCGCTGGACGGAGTGATTGCCGAGTTTCTGGTCAAACCCAATCAGACGGTGAAAGCCGGCGACCTGTTGTTGCGCTTTGAAAGCACCACGCTCAGGGCTCAGGCCGACGTGGCCGAGCGCGCCTTGGGCGTTGCTGAAGCTGAGCTGAAGGCCAATTCCCAGCGCTCGTTCGCCGACGCTGAATCGAGTTCGAGAATCGATCTGCTGGCCGCACGAGTCGAGCAAAAACGCGCTGAACGGGATTACGCCCGCGAACTGCTCAAACGCAGTGAAGTGCGCGCCGAGCGGGGCGGTATTGCGGTGTTCGCCGACGCGGAACGCTGGACCGGTAAACCGGTGCAGACCGGCGAGCGGCTGATGGAAATCGCCGACCCGACCCAGGCTGAGTTACGCATCGAACTGGCGGTGGGCGATGCGATTGCGCTGGAGCCGGGCGCGCAAGTCGCGCTGTTCCTCGACAGTGATCCGTTGCAACGGCATCTGGCTCGACTTGAACGCGCAGCTTACGAAGCACAACCCACGGCCGGCGGACAGTTGGCGTATCGGCTCGACGCCAGTTTCCAGCAGACGCCACCGCGTATCGGGCTGCGAGGGACGGCGAAAGTCTTCGGTGACCGTGCGCCGCTGGCGCTGTACCTGTTACGTAAACCCCTGGCGGGTTTGCGCCAGAGCGTGGGGTTTTAGATGAGCCTGCCGAACCTGCGCGCAGACTTGCAACTGACGCCTGCATCACCGGCGCTCGATGGCTCGCCGCGCTGGACCCTGGCCGATCCGGTGCGTGGTCGCTATTTCAAACTCGGCGTGGCGGCGATGCGCCTGCTGCGCCACTGGTCCTTGGGTGATCCTGAACAGGTGTTACGTGCAGCCAACCGCGAGCCGGGTTTACCGCTCGATGGCGCGGAGCTTGAGCAATTGCTGGGCTTTTTGCGCAGCCACGACCTGATCGCCGCCCTCGATCCGCAACAGCGCGCCAGTTACAGCCTCAAAGCGGCCGCGCAACGCCAGTCGCTGTGGCAGATCTTGCTGCACCAATACCTGTTTTTCCGTATTCCGCTGTGGCGCCCGGACGCTTTTCTCAATCGCGCCTGGCCATGGCTGGAGCGCTTCGGTCCGCGCGCGTTGCGCTATGGCCTGCCTGCGACGCTGGGGCTCGGCGTGTTTCTGGTGTCACGGGACTGGCAGCGCTTTATCGCGACCTTCCCGCATTTGTTCAGTCTTGGCGGCGCGCTGGCGTTCGGCGTGGCGCTGTTCTTCGCCAAGCTCTGCCACGAGTTCGGTCACGCCTTCATGGCCAAGCGCGCCGGTTGTCGAGTGCAGAGCATGGGCGTGGCGTTCATGGTGTTGCTGCCAATGTTTTACACCGATGTCAGCGACGCCTGGCGGGTCAATGATCGTCGCGCGCGGCTGCTGATCGGCGCCGGTGGCGTGTTGGCGGAATTGCTGTTGGCGAGCATCGCGCTGCTCGCCTGGTCGCTGCTGCCAGACGGTCCCGGACGCACGGCGGCCTTCATGCTCGCCAGCGCCACCTGGATGACCACGCTGGTGATCAACCTCAACCCGTTCATGCGGTTTGATGGCTATTTTTTGCTCAGCGATTTTTGGCAAGTCGACAACCTTCAAGGGCGTGCGTTTGCCCTTTGTCGCTGGCGCTTGCGTGAGTTTTTATTCGGTTACGGCGCGCCGGCGCCGGAGCCGTGGTCGACGAAGATGCAACGGCGTTTGCTGATCTGGGGTTACGGCTCGTGGCTGTGGCGTGCGGCGTTGTTTTTCGGGATTGCACTGGCGGTCTACCACCTGTTCTTCAAGGTGTTGGGGATTTTCCTGATGCTGGTGGAGCTGGTGTGGTTCATCTTCCTGCCGATCATGAGTGAGTGGCGGCAATGGTGGACTCGCCGCGAACAGGCGCATGCGCCTCGGGTGCTGCTCAGTGGCCTGGTATTGCTTGGGTTGTTGCTGATGCTGGTCGTGCCGTGGCGCAGCGCCGTGGAGTTGCCGACGATGCTGGAGGCTGGCCGCGCCAGTGCCTTGCACGCGCCAGTCGCGGCGCGGGTCAAAACGGTGAATGTTCACGATGGTGAAGCGGTAGCCCAAGGCCAGGTGTTGATCGAACTGGAATCCCCGGATCTGGATTCGCGTCAGGCCATCGTCCGCCGCGAAATCCAGATCCAGCAGTTGCAGATGCGCCGCCAGGCCAGCCGCAGTGAAACCGCCGCCGACGCCGGTATCGTCGAGCAGCGCCTGGCCGAAGCGGTAGCGGAATACCGAGGCCTGGCCGCCCAGCGTGAGCGCCTGTTGCTGCGGGCACCCCACGCCGGCAAGGTGCGCGATCTGTTGCCGCAGTTGGCGGTCGGTCGCTGGTTGTCGACCAAAGATCCGCTGGCGCGGGTGGTCGAAGACGGCGCGCGGTTGCGCGGTTATCTGGCTGAGGTCGAGCTCTGGCGTGTCGCCACGGGTGCCAACGGGCGCTTCATCGCTGACGATCCGATGCACCCGGCGATCGCCGTGCAACTGAGCGAAATCGACACCAACGGAGCAGCCTTTGTCGATCAGGAAGCGTTGACCTCCGATCACCATGGACCGATTGCCGTGCGCCGGGATCAGCATCAAAGAGCGGAGCCGGTGCAGGCTCAATATGGGGCTCGGTTGAGCGTCCTCGAGGAAGTGCCGACGCCGGTGCAACCCTTGCGCGGCATTGTGGTGTTGCAGGGGCGCGGCGAGTCGTTGCTGGGTGTCGCCTGGCGGCGGCTGGCGGCGTTGGGCGTAAGGGAAAGCGGTTTTTAGGGAGAGCAACGATGGCGAATACCGATTCAGTGGCGGCCGACGGCTTGGTGGTTCGGCCTTCACGGGCCAGCGATGGGGCTTTTCTGCATAGCCTCTATCAATCGGCGCGGCCGGATCTGCAATGGATTGACGGTGAGCAAGAGGTGATTGAGCAGGTAGTGGCCCAGCAATTTCGAGTGCAGGAGCAAGGTCTGGGGGAACGCTTCCCCAACGCGATGCATTACGTGATCGAGAAGCTCGACACGGCCATCGGTGCGCTAACGACTGATTTTGGCCCTAATGAAATTCGTGTGCTGTACCTGGCGTTCATTCCAAAGGCTCGCGGCCAGGGTTATGGCCGCAAGGTGCTGCAAGGTGTGCAGAAAGCCGCGCAACAGGTTCGTTGCCCGGTAGCGACGGTGGTCTGGGCTAATAATCCCCATGCGCGCCAGCATTACCTGGCGCTGGGGTTTCATGTCGAAGAGCGCAACCCGGCGGCGGAGCGGTTGGTGTGGTATCCCGCTTAGGCCTTGTCGAACCTAAAAGATCGCAGCCTTCGGCAGCTCCTACGGGGTTTTGTGGACACCTGTAGGAGCTGCCGAAGGCTGCGATCTTCTAAGGGCTATCAATTAAATGCGATGTAAAAGTACCCCACGCCGGGGTCACGTCCCATGGCCGGCACCCGGGAGACAAAGATGTTTTCCACCTGACCCAGTTCCGGCAACGCCAGCGCACACAACCCATCGACAAACTCTGTGGGTTTCAAACTGTTGAACTCGACACTGAACGGCATGCGCTCGCTCTTGGGCATCCGCGAGCGGGGTGTTTCTTCAAGGCTGTCGATATGGATCGGCAATTCACTTCCATCCGGCAGTCGCAGGGTCCCCGTCTTGCCCAGCAGCGCCTGAAAGTGTTGGCTTTGAACCTGTTGCAGCATGGCGTCACTCCAAGAATCGAAAGTGGCCGGGGGATTTGAACCCCCCGGCGGCTTCTCAGTTGCGCGAAGGGAACAACCCGTTCAGGGCGATGCTGAAGTTGAGCACCAGGAACGGGTTCATCGTCTCCATCGGCAGGCCGTTACCCGCGGACGAGATTTCTCCCGTGACCGTGGTGGCCACGCCTTTGAGTGGCACGGCTGAAGCGCCTTGCGCATCGGAGTAGATGCTCGCCGAACCCGGGCCGCCGCCCGAGGCACCGATGTACGAGTTGGTCGCGGTCGGGTTGGTCACCGGGCTGCTCGCCGGGCTGGCCAGTTGCAGGGTGGTGGTGGCCGTGAGCCCGGACAGGGCGTGGGTGTGGTTGGGCAGGTTGGTGATGGTGGCGGTGACGTTCTCGGTCCCGGAGAACTCGCCGATGACGCGCGGGGTCAGATTCAGCCCGTTGCCCATGCACACCGGCATGCGGCCTTGCAGGTTGGGCAGCATGAAATTGACGGTGCCATTGCCTCCGAAGTTGACGCCAAGCAGGGCGAACAGCGCGTTGTATTGCGAGATGCCCAGCGTCTGGCCATTGCACAAGGCCCAGCCGCTGGGCGCATAGTTAAAGGCGAAAGGCTGGATAGTGCCCATAAAAACTTCCATAAGTCCTCATCCCTCAGGTTAGTTGTCTGGCGCGCCACGCGGGTGGCCCGGGCATCCGGGCAGATCGTTGCGAGTTGCCGATTCCGTTCATCTCCGTGGCTGGGTCACGCCACGCCAGAGCGTAGTTGATCCGCATGGCCGCCGAATGTCGTTGGTCGCAAAGCCAGCATCGACGACGGCGCTGTCGCTGTCCTACAGTGGTTGCAAGCATCAAGGTTTTTTACCGGCAGTCTGAGGGGAGGCAATGGAGGCACGTAGAGAAACACCGCTTGACGGCACCCAAGGCCCCCACGCGTCACCCGGCACCTGGGCGAGTGTTCAACGCTTGCTTCGATGGGTGCGCGAGCATTGGCTGCTGCCGATCCTGGCATTGGCCACGCTGGTGCGTTTTTATGACCTGACCGCGGCGGCGATCTGGGGCGATGAAGGTTCCAGTCTGCTGCTGAGCCAGTATTCGCTGGCCGAGATCTGGACGCATGCCGCCCATGATGTGCATCCGCCGCTGTATTTCATGCTGCTGCATGGTTGGATCGAGCTGTTCGGCAATGGCATTTTTTCGATTCGAAGCCTGAGCGCGCTACCGGGGATTGCCACTGTTGCGCTGGGCGTCTGGCTGGTGGACTTGCTCGCCACTCGCCGCGCCGCGTTGTTGGCCGGCGTCCTGTTGGCGCTGCTGCCTACCGCTGTGCGTTACAGCCAGGAAGTACGCATGTATTCGTTGCTGGGGTTGTGGCTGATCGGTGCCACGATTGCCCTGGTTTACTGGATCAAACACCCCGAGCGTATGCGCTATCTGGTGATTTACGCACTGCTGATGAGCTTGGCGTTCTACACCCATTACTTCACCGCCCTGTGCGTGCTGTGTCACTGGCTGTATCTGGGGCTGATCCGCGTACAGCCTGGCTATCGCTTGCGGCATATCCAGCAGCCCGGCTGGTGGTGGGCGAACGTGGCGATTGTGTTGGTTTACTTGCCGTGGGTGCCCAGCCTGATCGATCTGATGCAGCACATGGACCAGCTCAAAGCCAATGGTGATGTGGGATGGGAGACACCGGTCACGTTCGGCTCCTTGCCTTCGATGATCTTGTCGTTCCTGATCCAGGACGATGGCGAGAACCTGCCCACATGGATTTTCATCACGTTGCCTTTGGCGTCGCTGGCCTTGGTGTGGGTGGCGCTGGCGCGGGATCGCAGTGTCATTCGTGGCAGTGCATTAGTGGTGATCTACACAGTTTTGCCATTGTTGCTGGTGTTTTCGGTGTCGTTTATCTCGCCGGTGTTCATCGAGCGTTACCTCACCGCGTACGCCCTCGGCCTGCCGATGATTGCCGCGCTGGCCATTGATCGCCTGTACGCGGTCTTCCGGGTGCTGGCCGTGACGGTGCTGGTGTTGTTTGTCAGCGTCGAGCTGGCGGGCCTGAACAACAACGCCACGGTCGATGCCAACGATCAAATCAGCGTCATGGTCGACTACGTGAACCAGCACTTCGTTGCCGGTGACCGGATCGTCACCAGCGACATGCTCTGGTACCTCAGTTACGTCTACTACAACCGCACCGACGCCAAACCGCTGCTGTACACCCCGCCGTCGGCCAAGGGTGTTTCGAGCCGGCCGAATGCCTATGGTTTCGGCACGCTGGTGACCCAGGATATTTACCTCGACAGCCTCGGCGATTTGCCCAAAGGCACCGGCCGGGTGTGGTTGATCGGCACCGTCGATATGCCGAACGAATTCGTGCCGTTGCCCGCAGGCTGGCAGAACGTTGGCGTAACGCAGGCGGGAGGCGCCAACGCGCGCTTGTTCGTGTTGCATTGAGTTTGTAACAAAAAACGCGTTTTTCAGACGATTTAGCTTCGATTTGATATCAAAACACCATTACCCGTAAGGCTGTTCATGGTCTAGGCTCCGTCATACATAAAGGACTTATGACTAGGGTGAAGGGATTGTCACAGTTCCATTTTATTTCCGGCTTGCCGCGCTCAGGCTCGACCCTGCTTTCTGCGATCCTTTTGCAGAACCCGCGCTTTCATGCCGGCATGACCAGCCCCGTTGGCGCCCTGTTTTCCGGTGTTCTGGAGCAGTGCAGCGCTGGCAGCGAGTTCGGTGCGGTGATCGATACCGATCTGCGCCGTCGTTTGCTTCGCGGTCTGTTCGACTCCTTCTACGCCGACAAGGCCGACAAACCGGTGGTGTTCGACACCAATCGGTTATGGAGTTCGCGCCTGCCGGCCATCAGCGATCTGTTCCCTCAAGCCAAGGTGATTGCCTGCGTGCGCAATGTCGCCTGGGTCATGGACAGCATCGAGCGTTTGTATCGCGCCAACCCCTTTGAAAACACCAAGCTGTTCGGCGACGCGGTCGAGCGCAACACGGTCTACAGCCGTTGCGAAACCCTGGCGCAGCGCAATCGTCTGGTGGGGTTTGCCTGGGCAGCGCTCAAGGAAGCCTATTACGGCGAACACGCCGATTCGTTGCTGATTGTCGATTACGACTTGCTGACCCAGGCCCCTGATCGGGTCATGCGGCTGGTCTATGACTTCATCGGCGAACCCTGGTTCGAACACAATTTCGACAACCTGGCCTACGACGCGCCGGAGTTCGATCAAGCCCTCGGCGTCTCCGGTCTGCACAAAGTCAAACCCAAGGTCGAGCGGCAATCGCGGCGTACGATCCTGCCACCGGATTTGTTCAAGCAATACGCAGAATTGTCCTTTTGGCTCGATGGCTCAGCCAGCGCGGCCAATGTCATTCGTATGAAGGCCGACGCCGCGATCAGTTGATCGCGGCGTTTTCATTGATGCCTCAAGAAAGTTCGAGTCCGGGTGAGCAGCATGTGGTTGAGCAAAGGCAAGTCGCGAGTTACCGAAGGCGCACGGGCGCTGGCCTCACCCATGATCATGTCCCTGGAGCCGCGAATGCTGTTCGACGGCGCGGTGGCGGCCACGGTGGCCGATACCGCTCAGGCGGACAGCCACAGCACGGCTGATGCCGCCAAGACGCCGACGACCGACCAACCGGTCGCCAGCAAGGACACCCACGGCCAGGCCGATGCCACGCCTGCAACAGCCCCCGTTGCAGTGCCGGGCCAAAGCGTGGTGTTCGTCGATTCCCGCGTCAAGGACGCCGACAGCCTGCTCAAGGGCGTGGCGCCTGGCACCCAAGTGGTTCAGTTGGATGCGAGCAGGGACGGCTTGCAACAGATTGCCGACTACCTGGATCACCATCAGGGCGTCAGTTCGGTACAGATCATTGCCCACGGCAACGCGGGCGATCTGTGGCTGGGCAACAGTTACCTGTCGGCCGACAACGTCGCGGCCCGCAGCGCCGTGCTGGCGGAAATCGGCAAGGACATGAACGTCGGCGGGGACATCCTGATCTACGGCTGCTATACCGCCGAAGGCCAGCGGGGCTTGAGTTTTGTCGACTCGCTGGCACAACTGACCGGCCGTGATGTGGCCGCTTCCAGCAACCGCACCGGGATCGGTGGCGACTGGAATCTGGAAATTGCCACCGGCAATATCGAAAGCGCGAACGTGCTGTCGACTCAGGCCATGAGCGAGTATCAGTGGGGCCTGGCCACTTGGACGGCCACCACCAATGCCAACACGGGCGTCGGCTCACTGCGTGCCGCCATCGCCTCGGCGCAGAACGGCGATCTCGTCACCTTCAGCAGCAGCATGACGGTGCAGCTGACGTCCGATCTGCTGATCAACAAGAACATCTACGTAGATGGCGACTTGAACAACGACGGCGCGGCTGATGTGATTCTCGATGGTCAGTACAAGACCCGAGTAATTGAAGTGACGTCTGGCAGCATCGTGACCCTCGATGGTCTGGTGATCACCCGAGGCCTGGTGTCGGGCACGGGCGGTAACGGTGGCTACGGTGCCACTGGCGCGATGGCCGGGGGGATTTTCAACGCAGGGATTCTGACCCTGAAAAACGTCAGCGTGACGTCCAACGCCGCTTCCGGTGGCGGTGGCGGCGGCGGTGTCACGGGCGCTTTCTACGGCGGTGGTGGTGGCGGTGGCGGTGGTTTGGGCGGCCAGGGTGGCGGGCATGGCGGTTCGGCAGGACCGGGCACCGGCACGTTGGGCGGCGGTGCAGGCGGCGGTGGCGTTGGTGGTTACGGCGGCGGTTATGACGCGACCCACATGGGCGGTCGCGGCGGTACCACCACTGGCGGGGCTGGCGGCATAGGCGTTTCCTATTACAGCAACGGCGGTAACGGTGCGACGGCCACCAATGGCACGATTTCCATTGGTGGCGGTGGCGGCGGGGCCGGTTGGGACAAGGTGGGTGGCGCTGGCGGCAACGCGGTGGGCGGGATCTACAACGCCAGCACCGGCACCATGACCATCGTCGGCACCTCGACCATCACCAACAACATCGGTTCCGGCGGCGGTGGCGGCGGCGGGGGTGGCTATGGCAGCAATGCCAGCAATGGCGGCGCGGGCGGCAGGGGCGTCGGTGCGATCTGGAACAAAGGCACGCTGTTGATCACGGCAGCCAACTTCGCGGCCCTGGCCGGCAATGCCGCGGGCAGTGGTGCCGGTGGTGCCGCACTGGGCGGGGGTACGACCGGCACTTCGCCAACCTCCGTCGCGACAATCTACAACGACGGTGGTGTACTCAACACCGCGTATTCGCCGCCGCCGACCGCGACCATTGTGGTCGCTGACACCACACTGAGCATCGGCGAAACGTCCTTGGTGACCATCACCTTCTCCGAGGCCGTGACCGGTCTCACCAATGCAGACCTGACCATCGCCAACGGCACGTTGACCTCGGTGAGCAGCGGCGATGGCGGCATCACCTGGACGGCAACGTTCACGCCGACCGCCAGTCTTTCCGATACGACCAACGTCATCACCCTGGACAACACCGGGGTGATCAACGGTCTGGGCACTGCCGGCGTCGGTACCACCAACTCCAATAACTACATCGTCGACACCGTACGCCCGACCGCCAGCATCGTGTTTACCGACACGGCCCTCAAGGCCGGCGAAACTTCGCTGGTGACCATCACCTTCAACGAAGCAGTCACCGGACTCACCAACGCGGATCTGACGATTGCCAACGGCACCTTGACGTCGGTGAGCAGCGGCGACGGCGGCGTCACCTGGACGGGGACCTTCACACCAACCGCCAGCATCACGGACGCGACCAACCTGATCACCCTGGACAACACCGGGGTCAGCGACCTGGCGGGTAACGCCGGGAGCGGCACCACCGATTCGGGCAACTACGCCATCGATACCGTGCGGCCAACGGCGACCCTCGTGGTGACGGACACGGCGCTGAAAATTGGCGAAACCTCTCTGGTCACCATCACTTTCAGTGAAGCCATCAGCGGTTTCACCAACGCCGACCTGACCATTGCCAATGGCACGTTGACGGCCGTGAGCAGCAGCGACGGCGGCCTCACCTGGACCGCCACGTTCACTCCGAACGCGAGCATCAACGACACCACCAACCTGATCACCCTGAACAACACCGGGATCAGCGATCTGGCCGGCAATACCGGCACCGGCACCACCGATTCGAACAACTATGCGATCGATACACTCCGCCCAACCGCGACCATCGTGGTGGCGGACAATGCGCTGAAAATCGGCGAAACCTCGCTGGTGACCATCACCTTCGCCGAGGCGGTGACCGGTTTCACCAACGCAGACCTGACCATCGCCAACGGCACGTTGACCGCGGTGAGCAGCAGCGACGGCGGCATCACCTGGACGGCAACCTTCACCCCGACCGCGAGCACCAACGACACGACCAACCTGATCACCCTGGACAATACCGGGGTCAGCGATCTGGCAGGCAATGCCGGCAGCGGCACCACCGACTCCAACAACTACGCCATCGATACCGTGCGCCCGACGGCCACCATCGTGGTCGCGGACACGGCGCTGAAAATCGGCGAAACCTCACTGGTGACCATTACCTTCTCCGAGGCGGTAAGTGGTTTTACCAACGCCGACCTGACCATCGCCAACGGCACCTTGACGGCGGTGAGCAGCAGCGATGGCGGCATCACCTGGACCGCCACGTTCACGCCTTCCGCAAGCATCAACGACACCACCAACCTGATCACCCTGGACAACACTGGCGTCGCGGATCTGGCCGGTAACGCCGGTAGCGGCACCACCGACTCGAACAACTACGCGATCGACACCGTGCGCCCGACCGCCACGATTGTGCTGGCCGATACGACACTGACTCAGGGCGAAACCTCGCTGGTGACCATTACGTTCTCCGAAGCAGTGAGCGGTTTCACCAACGCGGATCTGACCATCGCCAACGGCACCCTGAGTGCCGTGAGCAGCAGCGACGGCGGCATTACCTGGACAGCGACCTTCACGCCGACCGCAGGCATTAACGACGCCACCAACGTTATTACTCTGGCCAATACCGGCGTGGCCGACATCGCCGGCAACGCGGGCAGTGGCACCACCAACTCCGGCAACTACACGATCGACACCGCCCCGCCGACCGCGACTATCGTAGTGGCCGACAACGCCCTGAAAATCGGTGAAACGTCACTGGTGACCATCACCTTCAACCAGGCCGTGACCGGTTTCACCAACGCCGACCTGACCATCGCCAACGGCACGTTGAGCGCGGTGAGCAGCAGTGACGGCGGCATCACCTGGACCGCCACCTTCACCCCGACTGCCAGCACCACCGATGCGACCAACCTGATCACATTGGACAATAGCGGCGTGCAGGCTGCCGCCACCGGCAACGTGGGCAGCGGCACCACCGATTCCAACAACTACGCCATCGACACCGTGCGCCCGACGGCCACGGTCGTGGTGGCGGACACCGCGCTGAAAATCGGCGAAACCTCATTGGTGACTATCACCTTCAGTGAAGCGGTCAGCGGTTTCACCAACGCCGACCTGACCATCGCCAACGGCACATTGACGGCGGTGAGCAGCAGCGACGGCGGGATTACCTGGACGGCGACCTTTACCCCGAGCGCCAGCACCAACGACACGACCAACCTGATCACGCTGGACAACACTGGGGTCGCCGACCTGGCGGGTAATGCCGGTAGCGGCACTACCGACTCCAACAACTACGCCATCGACACGGTGCGCCCTACGGCGACCATTGTTCTGGCCGACCCGACCCTGAGTGCCGGCGAAACGTCGCTGGTCACCATTACCTTCAGCGAAGCGGTGAGCGGTTTCACCAATGCCGACCTGTCCATCGCCAACGGCACCTTGACGGCGGTGAGCAGCAGCGACGGCGGCATCACCTGGACGGCGACCTTCACCCCAACCGTTGGCGTGAAAGACGTGACCAACGTCATCACCCTGGCCAATACCGGCGTGGCTGACTTGGCTGGCAACACGGGCAGCGGCACGACCAACTCCGGCAACTATACCGTCGATACCGTGCTGCCGACGGCCACCATCGTGGTCGCCGATAACGCGCTGGCAGTCGGCGAAACATCGCTGGTGACCATTACGTTCTCCGAGGCGGTAAGCGGTTTCAGCAACGCCGACCTGACGATTGCCAATGGCACGTTGACGGCGGTGAGCAGCAGCGATGGCGGCATTACCTGGACGGCAACCTTCACCCCGACCAACGCCATCACTGACAGCAGCAACCTGATCACCCTGGACAACAGCGGTGTGCAAAACGTCTCGGGCAACGCCGGCAGCGGCACTACCGATTCGAACAACTACGCCATCGACACCGTGCGCCCAACCGCGACCATCGTCGTGGCGGACCCAACACTGGCCTTGGGCCAAACCTCGTTGGTGACCATTACGTTCAGCGAAGCGGTGACCGGTCTGACCCTTGCCGACTTCACGGTCGCCAACGGCGCCCTGAGCGGCCTGAGCACCAGCGACAACATCACCTACACCGCGACCTTCACGCCGACGGCGAGCATCAACGATGCGACCAATATCATCACGCTGAACAACACCGGCATTGTGGACGCGGCCGGCAACACTGGCTCGGGCACCACCGATTCCAACAACTACGCGATCGACAGCCTGCGTCCGACCGCCACCATTGTTGTCGCCGACCCCACCCTGAGTGCCGGCGAAACCTCGCTGGTGACCATCACCTTCAGCGAGGCGGTCAGCGGTTTCGACAACAGTGACCTGAGTATCCCTAACGGCACCTTGAGCGCGGTGAGCAGCAGCGACGGCGGCATCACCTGGACGGCGACCTTCACCCCGACGGTCGGCGTCAGGGACACCACTAACCTGATCAGCCTGAACAACAGCGGCGTGGCCGACATTGCCGGCAACGCAGGCAGCGGCATCACCAATTCGGCCAACTTCACCATCGACACCGTGCTGCCGACCGCCACCATCGTCGTCGCCGACAATACGCTGAGCGTCGGTGAAACGTCGCTGGTGACCATCACCTTCTCCGAAGCAGTGACCGGTTTCAGCAACGCCGACCTGACCATCGCCAACGGTACGTTGACGGCGGTAACCAGCGGTGATGGCGGCATTACCTGGACGGCAACCTTCACCCCGACCAACGCCATCACTGACAGCAGCAACCTGATCACCCTGGACAATGCGGGTATGCAAAACGCCTCGGGCAACGCCGGCAGCGGCACTACCGATTCCAACAACTTTGCCATCGACACCGTGCGTCCAACCGCAACCATCGTGGTGGCCGACTCGGCGTTGGGCGTTGGCCAAACCTCGTTGGTCACCATCACCTTCAGCGAAGCCGTGAGCGGTTTCGATAACAGCGACCTGACCATCGATAACGCCACCCTGAGCAATGTCACCAGCAGCGACGGCGGGATCACCTGGACCGCGACCCTGACGCCTTTGGCCGGCATCACCGACACCAGCAACATCGTCCGGCTGGACAACACCGGCATCCAGGATCTGTCCGGCAACACCGGCAGCGGCACCACCGACTCCAACAATTACGCCATCGACAGTCAACGCCCGACCGCGACCATTGTGTTGAGCGATACAACCCTGAAACCGGGCGAAACCGCGCTGGTGACCATCACCTTCAGCGAGGCGGTGAGCGGGTTCGACAACAGTGATTTGAGCGTCGCCAACGGTACGTTGAGCAATGTCAGCAGCAGCGACGGCGGCATTACCTGGACCGGGACGTTCACGCCGACCCTCGGCGTGACCGACGCCACCAATCTCATCACCCTGAACAACACTGGCGTCTCGGACCTGGCCGGTAACACGGGCTCGGGCACGACCAACTCCGCCAACTATGTGGTGGAGACCCAGGTGCCGACCGCAACCATCGTGGTGGCCGACAACGCCCTCAAGGCCGGTGAAACCTCAGGGGTGACCATCACCTTCAGCGAAGCGGTCAGCGGTTTCACCAACGCCGACCTGACCATTGCCAACGGCACCTTGAGCAACGTCAGTAGCAGTGACGGCGGCATCACCTGGACCGCGACGTTCACGCCAACCGTCAACGTGACGGACACCACCAACCTGATCAGCCTCGACAACAGCGGTGTGACCAACGCGTCGGGCAACAGTGGCGTGGGCGTGACCGATTCCAACAACTACGCCATCGACACGACGCGGCCGACGGCGACCATCGTGGTGGCGGATAACCGCTTGGGCATCGGCGAGACGACCACGGTCACCATCACCTTCACCGAGACGGTTTCAGGTTTCGACCTGTCGGACCTCAGCGTCGCCAATGGCACTTTGTCCAACCTGCTCAGCAGCGATGGTGGCAAGACCTGGACCGCCACGCTGACCCCGACCGCCAACATCAACGACACCACCAACCTGGTCCTGCTCGACAGCAGCAATGTGGCGGACGCCGCGGGCAACGCCGGTGTCGGGATCGCGATCTCCAACAACTACGCGCTCGATGCCACCCGGCCGACGGCAACCATCGTGGTCGCCAATCCGAACCTGGGCATGGGTCAAACCACGCTGGTGACGATCACCTTCAGCGAAGTGGTAAGCGATTTCGATCTGTCGGACCTCAGCGTTACCAACGGCGAGCTGACCCACCTGGCCAGCAGCGACGGCGGCAAGACCTGGACCGCGACCTTCACCCCGACCGCGAGCATCGCCGACCCGAGCAATTTCATCGCGCTGGACACCAGCAACGTCAGCGACGGTTCGGGCAATACCGGCACTGGTGTGGCGGTGTCCAATAACTACACCATCGACACCGTGCCGGTGCAGACGCCTGCCGTGGTCGTGACGCCTGACCCGCTGGCCCGGATCCCACCACCGGTAACCGTTTCCGATCAGCCCAACGTGCCACTGCAACCGATCATTTTCACTCCTCCGACCGGCGATCTCGGCTCACCGCTGACCTTTACTCCGTTGTTCGAAAGCCGCGTGATCGGCAATGGCATCCGGCCGCTGGGCGACATCTTCATGAACCACGGTGCGCTGGCGCCCAGCTTCATCGCCCAGGTGTTCAGCAGCAGTGACAGCGGTGGCGATGGCTCGGGCAACGGCTTCCTCGGCTTTGGCGGTGGCGATGGCGGGGTGTTCAGCACCAGCACGTTGTCGAGCCTGTTCAATCAGGACACCGGCAACGAACGAGACTCGCTGAGTTCATTCGGCAGTCATTCGATCAAGGCCGGGGATGTTTCACAGGGGCTGCGCGGCGTGTTTGGCGCGCCGAGTCTCGTCCAGCAATTGCAACAGCTCAAAGACACCGAGCAACGGCAGGTCGACAGCCTGGCCGCCGCTTTGCGACAGGTCGGCATCAGCGAAATGCAGGCCTGAAAAAACACCTAAAACAATGCTGTGTCCAGGGGCAGTCAAGGATGAATAGAAGTTCTAAGTTGTTCGGCGCCAGCCTGCTGGTGCTTGCAGTCAGCGGATGTGCAGTCACCAGTGAACCGATCGAACGCAGCGTCAGCCAACAGCGCGCCAGGAGCGACCTGCAAAGCATGTACAAGGATCAGGAACCCCTCAGCGGTCCGCTGACCCTGCATCAGGCCATGGCCCGCGCGGTGAAGTACAACCTCGAAGGCCGGCTCAAGATCATGGAAGAGGCCCTGGCCAAGCGCCAACTCGACCTCGCCAGTTTCGACATGTTGCCGCGCATGGCGCTGGACGCCGGGTATGTCGGCCGCAACAACGTCAACGCCTCCAGCAGCCAGAGTGTACGGACCGGAACCCAGTCACTGGAGCCATCGACCTCACAAGACCGCGACCGTGAAGTCGCCGACCTGACCATGGTCTGGAACGTGCTCGATTTTGGCGTCAGCTACATCAGCGCCAAGCAACAGGGCGACCAGCGACTGATCGTTCAGGAGCGTCGGCGCAAGGTGATCAACACCATCGTTCAGGACGTGCGCTCGGCCTATTGGCGGGCCATGGCCGCCGAGCGTTTGCTCAAGCAGATCGACAGCCTCATGGCCCGGGTCGACACCGCACGCGGCAACAGCCAGAGCATGAGCCAGCAGCGAATCGGCGACCCGATTCAGGCGCTGGGTTATCAACGCTCGCTGATCGAAGCCACGCGTCAACTGGAAGAGCAGCGACGTGCGCTGTCGTTGGCGAAAACCGAACTGGCGACTTTGATCAACCTGCCGCTGGGCACCGACCTGACCCTGGCGACCCCGGACGACTATGTCATTCCGGAATTGAAAGTTGACCTCGCCAGCCTGGAACAGGAAGCCCTGACCAGCCGTCCAGAACTGCGCGAACAGGATTACCAAAGCCGCATCAGCGCGGCCGAAACCCGCAAAGCCATGTTGCGGCTGCTGCCGGGGCTGGAGTTCTCGGCCGGCGGGCATTACGACAGCAACTCGTTCCTGGTGGAGCAGGGCTGGGCCGACTACGGCGTGAAAGTGACGTGGAACCTGTTCAACGTGATCTCCGCACCGGCGGCGATCAACGTTGCCAAGGCTGGCGAAGAAGTCGCCACGGCGCGCCGCCAGGCCATGTCGATCGCGGTGTTGGCGCAGCTTTATGTGGCCAACGCCAACTACCGCGAGGCGTTGCGGCAGTTCAAGACCAATCAGCAACTGTCGGACATCGACGGTCAGATCGTTGGCCAGCTGCGCAACCGTTATCAGGCGGCCGGGCTGGGTGAACTGGACCTCATCCAGGGCGAACTGAACACCTTGCAGGCCGATTTGCGTCGCGATCTGTCATACGCCGATCTGCGTAACGCTTACGGCCAGATCTTCGCCAGTGCGGGGCTCGATCCGCTGCCGGATCAGGTGCAGTCCACCGAAGTGCAATCCATTGCCACCGCGTTGGCCAACCGCGAATCGGCGTGGGCGGCCGGGAACATCACGACGCCGGTGGCCCATGTCCAGGCCCAATAATCTGCTGGCACCGACGTCGAGCATCAGCCGCGCACAACGGGAGGTGCGCAACGGCCATCGCGGCACGGCGATTTTGCTGACCGGTTTGCCGGCGGCGGGCAAATCGACCCTGGCCCAGGCGCTGCACGCCGAGCTTTTCGAGCACGGCGTGCAGAGCATCGTGCTCGATGGTGACGGGCTGCGGGTCGGGCTCAATCGTGATCTCGGTTTTACCGACAGTGATCGTCTGGAGAACATCCGTCGCGCCAGCGAAGTCGCGGCACTGTTGGTGGAGAACGGGCAAATCGTCATCCTCGCGATGATCGCGCCGCTGATGGAGTTGCGTGAGGTGTTCGCCCGGCGACTGGGTGAGGATTACCGCGAAGTCTGGTGCAGCGCTTCCCTCGCCGTCTGCGAACAGCGCGACCCGAAAGGTCATTACGCCCGTGCACGACGGGGTGATTTACCAGGTTTTACCGGCGTGTCTGCGCCGTATGAACCGCCGCCGTCCGCCTCCTTGGTGCTCGATACCGGCGTGCAGTCGGTTGAGGCCAGTCTAGATCACTTGCTGACCTGGCTCGGCGAGTGCGCGGTGTTGCCGAAGCGATGAACCGACCGGCGTTTTCCCGCTTGCCGGTGGCCGTGGATTTGCCGCTGCTGTTGCAGGCGTTGGCCGCCGTTGACGAGGACAGGTGGCAGGGGCATTTCAACAACGCTTATTACGCTGGCGACTGGAGCGGTGTCGCGCTGATTTCGGCGGCGGATGCGTTGACTGAACTGGCGCCGGGTCGCGGTCAACCGCTCTTGCGCGCACCCTGGTTGCGGGATGTCCGATGGCAGCAAGGCTTGCGCGATCTGCCGCTGGACATCGTCAGCGCGCGCTTGTTGCGGCTGGGTCCGGGTGGGCAGATTCACGAACATCGCGACTACGACCTTGGCGGGCCAGACGCTGATCTGCGTCTGCACATCCCGCTGGTCAGCGCGCCTCAAGTGGACTTTCTGCTGGACGGCCAGCGCATGCCGATGGCTGTCGGTGAATGCTGGTTTCTCGACCTGTCGCGGCCGCATCGTGTGGACAATCGTGATACTCGGGCGCGCATTCATCTGGTGCTTGATTGTCGGCCCGACGCCTGGCTGGAGCAGGCGATTATCGACGGCGAATTGACCACGCCAAATCCCGATGTTTTTCACGGATGCCTTGCGCAGTTCAGGGCACTGGTAGAGAGCGATCCGCCGCTGTGCAAAACCTTGCAGGCGTTGCAGGACAGCGAAGCTTTTATCACCCGAGCCCTGGAATTGGCGGCTGCGCGAGGCCTGCCGCTCTCCCGCGAAGAACTGCGCGCAGCCATGCGCGACGGCCGCCGACAATGGAACAAACAATGGAAGGCATGAGCCTCGAAGGCTGGTTGCCGATCCGGGCCTGGCAAGAGGCCGGGCAATGGCGCGTCGACTGGTGCTGGTTCGGTGACACCCCGCTGCATCAGCCGTTTTTTCGCGATGCCGTGGAAGCGGCGCTGCGATTGCCGTTCAATCAGGCGTTTCGCCGGGAAACGCCTTTATCGACCCTCGTTGACTGGCAAATGTGCAGTCCCGGTTTGGCCCCGAGTGCGTTCATCTTTCACGCGTCCCGCTGCGGCTCGACCCTCATCAGCCAAATGCTCGCGCAGCTCGATAACCACATCGTGATCAGCGAAGCACCGCCGCTGGATGCGCTATTGCGCAGCGACTTGCCCGCCGTCGAGCGTCGCGCTGCCATCGAAGGATTGCTGTCCGCCTACGGACAGCGTCGGCTCGGTGTCGAGCAACGTTTGGTGATCAAACTCGATGCCTGGAACATCGGTGAACTGCCGTTGCTGCGTGAGTGTTTTCCCGATACGCCGTGGCTGTTTCTTTATCGCGATCCGCTGGAAATTGCCGTTTCACATCTACGCCGTCCGGGCATGCACATGGTGCCGTGGATGATCGGAGCGAGTGTGCTCGATGATGAGTTGCCGTTTGCTGGCCGAGAGGACTTCATCGCACGGCGGTTGGGGCGGTTGCTGCAAGCAGGGTTGGCGCAATGCCGGGCGTTTGGCGGGTTGGCGGTGAATTACAGCGAATTGCCAGATGTCATGGCGGGGCGATTGGCTGAGTTTTTCGGGTTGGATGACGTGCAACGTAAGCAAGTGTTTGCGGCGGTGGGGCAGCATGCCAAACGGCCTTCAGACGTGTTTGTCGGGGACAGTGACAGCAAGCGCCGCGAAGCCTCGGTGCTGTTGCGTGAGCAGGTAGAGCGTTGGGCGCGAGCGCCTTATGAAGCGCTTGAAAGAGAGCGTGGCAGTTGCCAGGTCATGTATCGACGGGTCTGACGCCTTCGCGAGCAGGCTCGCTCCCACATTGGATCTCAGTGGTACATAGAGGTTGTGTTCACTGAAGATCAACTGTGGGAGCGGGCTTGCTCGCGAAGGCGGTGGTCAATTCACCACAAATCTACCCGGCTAAACCTTGACTCGAGCCTGCATGATCTCTGACTCCTCCCAATGATCCAGCGCTCGCTCTACGAGCAACTGCACGCCATCGGCCATGCGGCTGAGCGCCAGGGCGACCGAGCGCCGTGTCCCGTCCACATCGTCTGCCAGATTGGCAGCGATGGCGCTGATGGACAGCAGGTCCTCGGAGGCGTTGGCCAGAAGGGTTTCGGTGTTGACCTCGGGGGCGACGGTGAAGAGGTTGCCTTTGCGGTGCCTGGGCGGCTTTTCGGTGGTCGGGGGGAAGTAGTGGGCGAAGGCGCGTTCGGCGGCTTCTTTGAGTTTTTCGGTTTCGAGTGGATCTTCGGAGTCGATTCCAGAGTTCTCTGGAGGATTGGGCGTTACTTTGAACATATAAAATTCCCTAAACAGTAAGTAGGAACCGCCACCGTTCGTTTGCACGCGAATTGGGTGGCGGCCGTGCGCAGGTGTGCAAGACCGGGACTGTTTAGGACACCCAGCAGATCCGAGGATCTCCTGCGCGCAGCCGCCATAAAGCAGTGAGCCATGGCAATTGCGACCTAAACAGTTTCGTCGGACTTGCACGTCCGTGTCACCGTTTTTTCAGTGACAAGGCCAGACTAGACCTGGGTTCGGACCGGAACAAGTTCACCAACACCGCTACAACTTGAAGGAAATCTCCGACGCGGTTACCGGACGTTGGTGTCTGTGGGGAAGGTCAAAAGATCGCAGCCTTCGGCAGCTCCTACAGGTGTACGCCGCGCCCCTGTAGGAGCTGCCGAAGGCTGCGATCTTTTCAAGGTTTTGACGACAAATCCGCCATCCCTTTGAGCAACTCGATCGGCAACGGAAAGACAATGGTCGAACTCTTGTCCCCGGCAATCGAACTCAATGTCTGCATATACCGCAGCTGCATGGCCCCAGGCTGACGCCCGAGCATTTCGGCGGCCTGCATGAGCTTTTCCGAGGCCTGCAATTCGCCTTCGGCGTGAATTACCTTCGCCCGGCGTTCCCGTTCGGCTTCGGCCTGTTTGGCGATGGCGCGGATCATCGATTCGTTGAGGTCCACGTGCTTGATCTCGACGTTGGCGACCTTGATGCCCCAGGCGTCGGTCTGGGCGTCGAGCACTTGCTGGATGTCGATGTTCAACCGCTCCCGTTCGGCCAGCAGTTCATCGAGTTCGTGTTTACCGAGCACTGCCCGCAACGTGGTCTGAGCCAATTGGCTGGTGGCCATGAGAAAGTCTTCGACCTGAATAATCGCTTTCTGCGGATCGAGGACGCGGAAATACAGCACAGCGTTGACCTTGACCGAGACGTTGTCGCGGGTGATCACGTCTTGTGGCGGCACGTCGAGGACCACGGTACGCAAGTCGACGCGAACCATTTGCTGCACCACCGGAATCAGCAGGATCAGGCCAGGGCCTTTGACCTGCCAGAAGCGCCCGAGCTGAAAGACCACCCCGCGCTCGTATTCGCGCAGGATGCGGAAGGTCGACCCCGCCAGTGCAATCACCAGTAACAGCAGCGCGGCAAAACCCAGTTGCAGGCCCATGGTTATTCTCCACCCGGCGCCGCGTCAGCCGCGGCCACTTGCAGCAATAATCCCTTGCGTGCCACCACCCGGACCTGTTGCCCGGGTCGCAGTGGCGTGGCGCTGAGTACTTGCCACTGTTCTCCTTGCAGGTGCACCCAGCCGTTACAGGCGTTGCCGGCTTGTAACGACATCACCGGGGTCACGCTGCCAATGAGTTCGGCATCACCACTGACGTTGTGGCGCGGTCGGGTTTTCAGGGCACGGATCAGCAGGAAGATCAGCAGCAGGGCACTGACAAGTCCCAGGCCGATCATCAATGGAACCGGCACCTCGGTGTTGGTCAGAATCACCGCACCGATCACGAACATCACAATGCCGCCCAGGCCAATCACGCCGTAATTGGGCAGGGCCGCCTCGGCGATCAGAAACGCGATGCCGAACGTGATCAGCCAGATCCCGACGGGGTTGGGCACCAGCAGGACGACGGTGTCCGCCGCGAATACAGATCCGCTCAAGGCCAACAGCAGCGCAACCGCACAACAACGAATGTTCACGTGACCCTCCGGGAGAGTCATTGATGGTTCTTTATACAGTCTAGCTGAGCTCTTGATTGTACGAATTTTGATCAGTTGTTGACCGTGTTCCGGCGGGCAGATTTCCCGCGCGATTGCGCCAGCGGGCCTAGACTTTTTAGTGGAGAGAAAAAGTTTAACCATCGTCCGCGAACAGTTGTTGCGGACACCGAGGTGCATCATGCGTATGGCAAGAACAGTGCAGGACAGCCTGAATAAGGCTCACTGCGAATTTGACGTCGTCACCCATCCGCACTCGGCCAGCAGCCTTGAAACGGCACGGGTCGCAGGCATTCCTGCCGAACGGGTGGCCAAATCGGTGATCCTCGACGACCACCACGGCCATTACCTGATGGCTGTGCTGCCAGCGAGCCGTCACCTGGACCTGAGCAAAGTACGCGGCAGTAGCGAATGGCAGATCACCCGGGAAAGCACCCTGGCGCATCTGTTCCAGGATTGCGAACGCGGAGCGGTGCCTGCGTTGGGCGAATCCTATGGTCTGGACATGGTCATCGACCCGCTGCTGACCCGGCAAAAAGACATCTACCTGGAGGCTGGTAACCACAACAACCTGGTGCACATGAGCGTGCCGGAATATCTGAAAATGGTGCCGCATGCTGAAGTGTGCGAGTTGAGTCAGTAGTATTTGCGGCGCCAGTAACACCGCCATCGCGAGCAAGCTCGCTCCCACAGTTGAGCGCGATTCCATGTGGGAGCGAGCCTGCTCGCGATTGACTGCGCAGCAGTCACCCAATCATTTGCCATGAAAAAGGAGCCCGACATGGAATCCCCAACCCACAGCCTCCCCTCCCTGTTCAAACAACTCGGCCTGCCTGACGACGCCGAAAGCATCGACAAATTCATCGCCACCCATTCACCGCTCAAGCCTGAATTGCATTTGGCTGATGCGTTTTTCTGGAGCGAGAGCCAAGCGGAGCTTCTGCGTGACGAAATTCTGGATGACGCCGATTGGGCGGAGGTGGTGGATCAGTTGGATGTGCTGCTGCGGAAGGGGCGGGGGGTGTAAAAAAATCTGAGTGAAAATGGCGAAATGTAAAAAAAACTGGTGAGTGGTAAAAAAATCTGGATGGAAGTCCAATTTCAGGATTTTTTCTAGGTTGCTCATAAAGTCTAAATAGACCAGAATTACGACCTGAATTGAGGTCTTAATTATGCAAAATGTTCTGGCCGACATGGCTGTCAGTGTGTCTGAGTTGAAGAAAAACCCATCAGCGGTCTTGAGTGGCGCCCATGGTGGGCCTGTCGCGGTGCTGAATCACAATCGAGTGATGGGCTACATGGTCCCGGCCGATGTTTTCGAGGCCATGATGGAGCGGCTCGATGACCTTGAGTTGGCGGAAATTGTTCGCTCACGCAGGCATGAAACGCCGATCCCGGTAAATCTGGATGACCTATAAGCTCGAATTCCTGCCGTCTGCACGCAAGGAGTGGGACAAACTGGGTCATACATTGTGCGAGCAATTCAAAAAGAAACTGGCAGAGCGACTTGAGCTCCCGCGAGTGCCCTCAGATTCACTACATGGAATGCCTGACTGCTACAAAATCAAGCTGCGGTCATCGGGGTACAGGTTGGTGTACGAGGTTATTGATGAGCGTGTAGTCGTTTCCGTGGTGGCAGTGGGTAAGCGTGAGCGAAGCGCTGTTTATGATCGAGCCAAGAAACGCTGATAGCCCTCGACCTTTCTTATTCTGCCGCCAGCGTCTGCCTTGCGGCATATTCAGTTCGATCTCCCACCGTCTGCCTTCCCCGTTCAAATAACGGGGTCAGTTGGATGTGCTGATGAGGAAAGGGTGGGGTGTAAAAATCTGGGTGAAATGGCTGAAATATGCAAAAAACTTAGAAGTGTTGAAGAAATCTGGCCTTTAATCGCGTTTGTGAACTTTTTGTGTGGACGCGCACCAATGCCATTGGTTGGATACGTCACGAAGAGGCGAATTACCTGGAAGCGCTGAAGGACTTCTCAAAACCTGCTCGTGATTTTTGGAATGTCACTTGGCTGGACGCTGATCAGATGGTTTTCGAGTTCATCGGCCACCCGTCCATTTATCGCTTCTGGGACGCCACCCCCTGCGTCGAATTCACATTGCAGATGGCGCGACGTGCGCTGGAAATCGAACTGCGTGAGGAAACTGAGTTTCTGGACCGTTACGACCGTGTAGTCAAAGCGGTAAATCAGCGTTTCGATGTGCGGGGCAGTGACCTGTCGAAGCTGGTGATGATGTGCCTGGACAACGACGGCAAGGTCTCGAAGCACCGACGCAAGCAGTTTCAGTACAGCGTGCCGGAGGAGGTTTTAGATTTTATTGAGGGAGAAGCGGGAAGATTGTTGAGTGATGTCTAAGGGGGCAAGCATTCGTCTGATAATTGAATTGTTTCAAAACTTGACCAACTTTCCCCTCCAATGCCATATTGATAGTTAGCAAACTAACAGTGTGTGTTTCCCCTCGTGCCGAAAAACCTCGACGCTCTCCAGATGAACATCAGCAGCTCCATGGTGGTGGCCGCCAGGCATTGGCGGAAGATCTGCCAGACCACGCTGGTGAACTATGGAATCTCCGAAGCCTGCGCCGTTCCGTTGTTGATGATCGGGCGTTTGGGCGAGGGTGTGCGGCAGGTGACGGTGGCGCAGGCGGCCGGGATGGAGAGCCCGTCCCTGGTGCGCTTGCTGGATCAGCTGTGTCATGCCGGCTACGTCTGCCGTACCGAAGACGCCCATGACCGGCGCGCCAAATGCCTGAGCCTGACCGAGACCGGTCGTGAGTTGGTGCAAGCCGTCGAAGTCGAGCTGGTGCGTTTGCGCCATGAAGTGCTCGAAGGGATCGATCAGAGTGATCTGGAAGCGGCATTGCGGGTGCTGAAGGCTTTTGAATCGGCCAATCACCTGCCGGTGATCTACCCTTGAGCGGATTTTTTACCGGCATGCCCCCGGCGCGGGACTGGTTCTACGGTGTGCGAACGTTCGCGGCATCGATGATCGCGTTGTACATCGCCATGCTCATGCAAATGCCCCGGCCTTACTGGGCGATGGCCACGGTCTACATCGTTTCCAGTCCGTTTCTCGGCCCTACCAGTTCCAAGGCGCTGTACCGCGCGGTCGGCACCCTTCTCGGTGCCGCCGCCGCGGTTTTTTTCGTGCCGATGTTTGTCCAGAGCCCCTATGTACTGGTGGTGGTCATCGCGCTGTGGACCGGGATTCTGCTGTTTCTGTCGCTGCATCTGCGCACGGCCAACAGTTACGCGCTGATGCTCGCCGGTTACACCTTGCCGCTGATCGCCCTGCCGGTGGTGGATAACCCGTTGGGGGTGTGGGACGTGGCCGAAGCGCGGACGGAAGAAATCTTCCTCGGCATCGCCGTGGCCGCGGTGGTCGGCGCCATGTTCTGGCCTCGGCGGCTGGCGCCGGTGTTCAACGATTCGGTGAACAAATGGTTTGCCGATGCCTCGACTTACAGCCTGCGTTTCCTCTGCCGCAACGTGCAGCCGGACGAAGTGAGTGCGCTGCGTTCGTCGATGGTCGCGACCTTCAACACGCTGGAATTGATGATCGGCCAGTTGCCCCACGAAGGCGCGCGGCCGCAAACGGTGCGCAACACCAAGGAACTGCGCGGGCGAATGATTCATTTGCTGCCGGTGATTGATGCTCTTGATGACGCGCTGTATGCCCTTGAACGGCGCACGCCGGAGCTTGTGGATAAGTTCGCGCCGCTGCTGGCGGCGACCACCGAATGGCTCGACCACAAAGACGCCGACCTCGCCCGCTGGCAAGCGCTGAAAGATCAACTCGAAGCGCTGCAACCGTCCGCCGAAGCGTTGGATGATCGCAAACAGCTGCTGTTCTCCAACGCCCTGTATCGCCTCGGCGAGTGGATCGATGTGTGGCAGGACTGCCGCAGCCTGCAGTACGCCATCGAGTGCGAAAGCCAGGACAGCTGGCGCGCGGTGTATCGGCACTGGCGGCTCGGTCGGCTGTCGCCGTTTCTCGACCGTGGGCTGATGCTCTATTCGGCGGCGTCCACGGTCACCGCCATCATCGTCGCTTCGGTGCTGTGGATTCTGCTCGGCTGGACCGACGGTGGCGCCGCGGTGATTCTGGCGGCGGTGGCGTGCAGCTTTTTCGCTTCGATGGACGACCCGGCACCGCAGATTTTCAGATTCTTTTTCTGGACGGCAATGTCGGTGTTGTTCGCCAGTCTTTACCTGTTTCTGGTCCTGCCCAACCTGCATGACTTCCCGATGCTGGTGCTGGCGTTTGCCGTGCCGTTCATTTGCATCGGCACTCTGACGGTAAAACCGCAGTTCTATCTGGGCATGCTGCTGACCCTCGTCAACACGTCATCGTTCATCAGTATTCAGGGCGCCTACGACGCGGATTTCCTCAGCTTCGTAAACTCCAACCTGGCCGGTCCCGTGGGCTTGTTGTTCGCCTTCGTCTGGACCCTGATCGCCCGGCCGTTCGGCGCCGAACTGGCGGCCAAGCGCCTGACCCGTTTCAGCTGGCGCGACATTGTCAGCCTCACTGAACCGGCCTCGCTGGCCGATCACCGGCACCTGGGCGTGCAGATGCTCGATCGCCTGATGCAGCATTTGCCGCGCCTGGCCATGACCGGCCAGGACACGGGCATCGCCCTGCGGGAAGTGCGCGTGGCGCTGAACCTGCTGGATTTGCTCGCCTATACGCCGCGAGTACTCGGCGTACCGCAAGTGCTGTTGCACCAGGTGGTGGCCGAGGTCGGCGAGTATTTCAAGGCCTGCCTCAAGGCCGGCGAGCGTTTGCCGGCGCCGAGCCCGTTGCTGATGACCCTGGATCGCACCCGCCGTGCTCTCAACACGGAGTGCGATGAAGGTGCGCGTCTGCATCTGCTGCACGCCTTGAGCGGCCTGCGTTTGTCGCTGCTGCCAGGGGTGGAATTCGTCGGCGCCGGCGAGCTCGAAGAACCGCTTCCCCATGGCATCGATGGAGCGCCTTTATGATCGGTGACCTGGATATCAGCGGGGTGTTTCTGCCCACGCTGCTCGTGCTGATGGGCATTACGTATGTGTTGTTCCTGCTGGTGCACGGGTTGCTGACGCGTCTGCACTTTTACCGTCTGGTCTGGCACCGGGCATTGTTTAACGTGGCTCTCTACGCTGTGCTGCTCGGCGCCGTGGACTCACTCAGTCGATACCTGATGACATGAAAAAACCTTTTTTGACCATCGGTCGCGTGGTGCTGACTCTGCTGATCGTGACCTTCGCCGTTGTCGTGGTCTGGCGCATGGTGATGTATTACATGTTCGCGCCCTGGACCCGCGACGGCCACATTCGCGCCGACATCGTGCAGATCGCGCCGGACGTGTCCGGGCTGATCCAGCGAGTCGACGTGCGTGACAACCAATTAGTCAAACGTGGTCAAGTGCTGTTCAGCATTGACCAGGACCGTTTCAAACTGGCCCTGCGTCAGGCCAAGGCGGCAGTCGCCGACCGGCAGGAAACCCTGGCGCAGGCGCAACGCGAAGCCAAGCGTAACCGTGGCCTCGGCAATCTGGTGCCCGGTGAGCAACTGGAAGAGAGCCAGTCCCGGGTGGCCCGCGCCGAAGTGGCGTTGATGGAAGCTCAGGTGGCGGTGGACAGCGCCCAGCTCAACCTTGACCGCTCGACCATCCGCAGCCCGGTGGATGGCTACGTCAACGACCGTGCACCGCGCAACCAGGAATTCGTCACCGCCGGGCGTCCGGTGTTGTCGGTGGTGGACAGCAATTCGTTCCACATCGACGGTTATTTTGAAGAAACCAAACTGGACGGCATTCATGTCGGCCAGAGCGTCGATATTCGGGTGATCGGCGATCGGGCTCGCCTGCGCGGGCATGTGGAAAGCATCGTCGCCGGGATCGAAGACCGTGACCGCAGCAGCGGCAGCAACTTGCTGCCCAACGTCAACCCGGCGTTCAGCTGGGTACGGCTGGCCCAGCGGATTCCGGTGCGGATCGCCTTCGACGATGTGCCGGCGGATTTCCGCATGATCGCTGGGCGTACCGCCACAGTGTCGATCATTGACGATCAAACCCAGGAGCCCGCGAAATGAGCAGGGCCTCGGGTTTGGCTATCGCCGGGTTAGGCCTGTTGCTGTCGGCCTGCCAGGTGGTCGGGCCGGATTATCACTTGCCGGACGAGGCCGCCGTACACCGTGAAGACTTGCAGGGCGACTTGGCGGTGAACGGCAAAAATGTCGTCTCGGCGCCGGTGCCCAGCGATTGGTGGCGCTTGTATCAAGATCCGCGCCTCGATCAATTGGTCGAGCAGGCCATGGCCTCCAACACCGATTTACGCGTGGCAGCGGCGAACCTTTCCCGAGCGCGCGCGCAGGTCGATGAAGCTCAAGCGGCCGGTGGCTGGAGCGGCGGGGTGAAGATGGGCGCCCAACGTTTGCAGGAGTCCGGCGAAGCATTCCTGCTGCCGGAGAAAGTGCCGGTGGCCAACGTCGGCGACATTGGCATTACCACCTCGTATCAGTTCGACCTGTTTGGCACGTTGCAGCGCGGCATCGAAGCGGCCAAGGCTAATGCCGATGCGACGCAAGCCGCGGCGGATACCGCACGAATCACCTTGGTAGCCGATGTGGTTCGGGCCTACACCCAAGTCTGCGCCGCCAACGAAGAGCAGGAAATCGCCCAGCATTCCCTCGACCTGCAAGCCCAGAGCACCACGCTAATCCAACGTCTGCGTGACGCCGGGCGCGGTGACGAAACTCAAGTGACCCGCTCGCAAACCCAATTCAAATCCTTGCGCGCCGACATGCCGCGTTATGAGGCGGCCCGTCAGGCCGGGTTGTTCCGCTTGTCGATGCTGTTGGCCAAACCGCTGGAGCAACTGCCAGCCGGCACCGACCGCTGTGCGGAGCTGCCAAAGATTGCGCAATTATTACCGGTCGGTGACGGCGCGACGTTGCTCAAGCGCCGTCCCGATGTGCGGCAGGCCGAGCGACGACTGGCTGCCGCGACCGCCGGCATCGGCATCGCCACCGGCGAGTTGTACCCGGACATCAGCATCGGCGCGACCGTCGGTACCGTCGGCATCCTGGAAAACCTCGGCAAACCGGCGACCAATCGCTGGGGCTTCGGGCCGTTGCTGACCTGGACCGTGCCGTCCAACGGCTCCCGGGCGCGAATCCGCGAGGCCGAAGCCTCCACCCAAGGCGCGCTGGCACATTTCGATGGCGTGGTGCTCAACGCCATCCGCGAAACCCAAACCGGCCTGGCGCAGTACTCCGCGTTGCTGCAGCGCCGCGATGCGTTGGCCGACGCCGAGCAATCAGCGCAATTGGCCGCAGACCAGACTCACCGCTTCTTCCAGGCCGGCCGCGCATCGTTCCTGGCGGACTTGCAAGCGACCCGCACCTACACCGACGTGCGGGCGCAACTGGCTTCCGCCAGCACGCAGGTTGCCATGAGCCAGATCGATTTGTTCCTGGCATTGGGCGGCGGCTGGGAAAGCGGACGAACGCAAGGCACGAACTCCGGCAAACCCTGAGGCCGTTGCTATGCTTTGATTTGATGAGGTCGCGCGTCGAACTCATCAATCAAGGCTCGCGTTGGTCATGGGGATTCCAATAATGAAAAACCCTTATGCTCCCGGCTTCTGGTGCGCTATAGCGGCATTGGTGTTGCTGTCGGCCACCTATTTCTACGGCATCATGCTGGCCAACCAGATCGACAAGGCGCTGGTATTCCTCGACAGCGCCGCGGCATTGATTGCCGTGATGGCAATCGTGGTGGTGGCCTGGGCGTCGGTCCAGGGTCAGCGGATCAAAAAAAGACAGCTCGAACAAGGCAAGACCCTGGTGCTGATCTGGGACACCAAGGTCGCACTGCGCCGTGTCGAAACGGTGTTCGATCGGTATTTCTGGGGCAGTTACTGGCAACCGGGGCGTACGTTCCAGGAAGTCATGGGCGAACTCACCGGCACACCGCTGGAAAAAAGCCTCGAAACCCTGAAAAAACAATGCCAGGCGCTGGACAAGCAAGTGTCGGAGGAGGGCTGGCACTGGCTCAATAACGCCCGTGAACTCTCCGATGTCGCCACCGCCATGGCCCGCGAACGTTATCAGCTGGATTTTTGCGACCCACGCTCGGAATCCCCAAGCGGCACGGCGGTGATCAATCGTGACTTCGAAGTGCTGGTCTATACATGGACCGCACGGCTCAAGAGCTTTGATCATCAACTTGATGAGATCGAGGTTCAGTATTCCTGATCTGTGTTTGCAGGGCTGACGCCATCGCGAGCAGGCTCGCTCCCACATGGGTTATGTGTCGATCACAACACCCTGTGGGAGCGAGCCTGCTCGCGATGGCGATTTCATATCCGCCGAAACTCTCACCACCTGCCAGTTGTCCACAAGCAGTGACACTCCATAGACACTCTTTAACCTTTAAACATTGGGTCGCCTGGTGCGCCTGATGCTAATCTCCATCGCACTTTTATCGCAGTCGTGACCGTAACCCGTCGGGTTCAGGGAAGACGACCACACCTTCAAACAACGGACATTGATCGGGTCATTCATGAATAAATCAGCAGGCGTGCTTCTTGGAATCGTCGTTGCCATCGGTGCAATCAGCGCCGGCGGTGCCTGGTACACCGGCACCAAACTCGAAGGTGTGCTGAACACCTCGATCGCCGACGCCAACAAAGAGTTGCAAGCCGCGCTGGTCGGTTCCAACGGCACGGCGTCGCTGGAGCTGGTGTCGCTGGAGCGCCATGTGTTCAGCAGCACCGCGCACTACCGCCTCAAGGGCGAAGGCGAGATGTTCGGTGAAGCACCGGTGGAGTTGCTGTTCGTCGATCGCATCGAACACGGTCCGCTGCCGTTTTCGCGCCTGGTGTCGCTGAAGTGGCTGCCGGTCCTGGCTACCAGTCACTACGAACTGGAAAGAACCCCGACCACCGAGAAATGGTTCGTCGCTGCCAAGGACAAATCGCCACTCACGGGCGTGGTCAACATCGGTTACGACAATGCCACCAACGGCACCCTGCAATTGCTGCCGCTGGACGTCGCGCTTGACGACAAGTCCAACCTGACATTCTCCGGGCTGAACCTCGATGTCGCCGCCAGCGCACAAGCGCAGAAGCTCAAGGCCGACGGTTACATGGATAGCCTGACACTGAGCACGGTGGCTGAAGATCAGACGCCGGTGAAGGTCGAACTGAACGGTCTGACCCTGGCCAGCAACCTGACAAAAAGTACCTATGGCTACTACACCGGCGACAACACCGTCGAGCTGACTGACAGCAAGACCACCTTCGGCGCCAAGCAGTCGGTCCTGGGTTTCAAGAAATTTGAAATGAAGAACCAGACCGAGGAATCCGGCACCAGCGCTTCGGGGCGTGCCGATTACAAGGTGGGAGAGGTGACCCTGAACGGCAAGACGGTCGGCTCTGCGCAGATGGTCATGAGCCTGAAGAACCTCGACATCCCGGCAACCCTGTCGTTGATGCAGATTTACCAGACCAAACTGCAACCGTACGAGAGGGCCGCCGCTGAGGCCGTGGCTGCGGGTGAACCGGCGCCAGAGCTGGTCCTGACCCCGGCCGAAGAGGCGCAGGTCAAAACAGGCCTGGAGAAACTGCTGGCCGCCGGCCCGCAGGTCGCCCTGGAGAATCTGTCGTTCAACACCCCCAATGGCGAAAGCCGCGCCAACCTGGTGCTCGACCTGACCAAACCACAATCCATGGACCTGCCGCCCGATCAACTGACCCAACAATTGATCGCGCTGCTGGTCGTCAACGTGAAAGTGTCCAAACCAATGCTCGTTGACCTGCTGAGCGTGCAGTCGCAAATCGACGGTCAGACCGACGCCAAGCTCATCGCCGATCAGGCCACGGCTACCGCCGACATGTTTGGCAGCATGGCAATCGGTACGCAGTTGGCAAAACTGGATGGCAACAACATCGTTTCCAAACTGCACTACGCCAATAATCAGGTGGAATTCAACGGCCAGAAGATGACCGTCGAAGAGTTTGTCGGGTTTGTCATGAGCAAATTCGGCGGGAATGTCACCGTCGAGTAAAACCAGGGCTTACACACCGACGCCCGGCCTCTGCACAACGCAGACGCCGGGCGTTTTGCTGTCTGGCGTTTGAAATGGGGGGAACAGCCGTCAATTCAGGTCCCTAATCAGCCGCCACGCCTCGTCCACCGTCAACGGCTGTTTCATCCGTTCGGCGAGCATCGCTATCGCACGTTCTTCATCGCATGCCACTGCGGCGACCACCAATCCCTCCTTGCCGAACAGGCCGATAAAGGGTGGATGGTCAGGGTCGCCTTTGAACTCGACCTCATCCCAGGTCGCGGCGTGGCCAAGGTAGTCGTAGTTTTTACCGAAGTGCCAGGTCCAGAAATAGGGGATGTCGAGGTAATGCTCGTCGCCGCCAAGCATGTTCATCGCCGCGATCCGTGCCTGTTGTTGTGCCAGGCGCCAATGTTCGATTCGTTGGGGCTGGCCGTTGAGCGGGAAGGTCGCGATATCGCCGGCGGCCCAAAGCCCATCGGTCACGCGCATCCCGCCGTCGACCTTCAGCGACTGGTCTTTTTCCAGGGGAAGGCCGGTAAATGCGCCGGTTGCCGGGCTGACGCCAATGCCGACCAACACCAGATCCGCCGGTAAACGTTGACCGTTGTCCAGGCGTACCGCTTCAACCTTGGTCGTTCCTTCGACGTGCGTTGCGTTGCCATCCGTATGAAACACCACGCCGTTGGCCTCGTGCAGGGCACGAATCGCCTTGCCGACGGCCTCGCCAAACTGTTTGGCAAAAGGTACTGCATGGCGGGCCAGAACGGTGACGTCCAGACCGTATTGACGCAGGGAGGACGCGGATTCCATGGCAATAAAACTGTCGCCGATGATCACCGCTCGTTGGCCTGGTTGTGCCGAGCGCAGAATCCGCTGCGCCTGATCCTTCGAACGCAGCACGAACACCTGTGGCAGGTCGGCGCCAGGCAGCGTCAGCGGGTTGGGTGTGCCACCGGTGGCGAGCAGGGCAGCGTCGTAGCTCAGCGATTGACCATCAGCCAGGTGCAAGGTCTTGTTCGCGGCGTCCAGGCTCGCCACTTCTGCGTTTATTCGCTCAATGCGCTGTTCGCGGTAAAAGTGCTCATCACGCAGCGGCGGGACTTCTTCCGGCGGCATCTCCCCGGCAATCACGAATTTACTCAAGACCGTGCGGTCGTAACCGGCGTCGGTTTCACGGTCAATCAACAGCACCCGCCCACCGAAGCCCTTTTCGCGCAATGCTGCCGCGCACGCCGTGCCTGCCGCACCGGCACCGATGATCACAAACGTTCGCTCGTCGTCCGCTGGTGGGGTGTGAGCGTCGGACATCGGCTGATCGTCGACCCAGACCTCGCCATCGCGCACTTCCAGCGGATAGCGCTTGAGGCTGTCCAGGGCCGGCGGTTCGCACAGCGCACCGTCCTCGATCCGATACGCGGCCTTGTGCCAGGGGCAGATCAAACGTCCGTGGCACAGAGCGCCTTCAGCCAGCGGCGCCCCGGCATGGGGGCATTCGCCCTGAAAAGCGCGCAGATGATCGCCCACCCGCAGCAGGACAATTTTCGTGTCCGCGATCTGGACCTCAAGGCCCCGGTTTTCGGACACATCGGCGAAACGGGCGACGCGGTGCAGTGCCATGATCACTCTCCAGGCAAGCGTTTCACTTAAGAGTTTGGCGCTTATCTGGAGGTTCAGCCAATTCCCGCTGCCACCGAGTGAACGGTCCGGCTATAGTTTGCACGCCGACGACGGCCCCACCCGCACAAGGTGCTCCGGTATGACCCGATTGACCTCTCTGAATCCTTGGCTGGCGGCCGTTGCAGTCGCCCTTTGCGTGCAAATTCCGGCGCAGGCCCAGGAGCGTTTCACCCTGAACATCCCAGGTGTCACCGACGATCGACTGTTCCTCTCGGCTTCCGCCAGCGATGCGCCCAATTGTGGTGGGCACAACCAGTCGCCGGCCTTGAACTGGAACGCCGGCCCGGCGGGCACCCTCAGTTACGCCATTGTCATGCACGATCCCGACGGCCAAAAAGGCCAAGGCGTCGATCACTGGGTGCATTACGGCATCAAAGCCACGACTCATCAGATTGCCGCCGGCGTCGGCGCAAAATCCGCCCTGGAAGGTGTCAGTGGCACCAACAGCAAAGGCACCACAGGTTATATGGGCCCTTGCCCGCCGGTCGGTGACAGTGCGCATCACTACATCATCCAGCTCTACGCCCTGGATCTGGCGCCGGACGCTTTGCCTGCGGGCCTGACGCGCGCGCAGTTACTGGAAAAAATCAAAGGCCATGTGCTGAAAAACAGCAGTGTGGTGCGGCGTTATCACCGCTGAAATTAATTTCGGCCGGTTTAACCCGAAGCTGAAGAGGGGCTCGTCTCAGAGGATGAATGGATCAATTTCCTCCTGAGGTCAGCCCCCATGTCCCTCCCTCTGCATTTCCTCCGCCCGGCCGCCCAGGGTTTCGCCGCCGGGTTGCTGTTGGCGATTACTGGTTGCGGCGTTTCATCCAAGCCTGATTCCGCCTCGGTTCCGCCACCGGCTCAAGGTGCGCTGCCGGCTGAAGTACTGGTGCGCAGCGAGGCTGTCATGGCGGACACCTCGATGGCCAAGCGCAGCGTTCGCCCCGCACCGACGGCGAGCTATGCGCCGATGCCCGCGAGCGAGGCGTATCCGCAGGGATATCGGGATGAGCAGCGGGAGCAGTATCAAGCGCTGGCGGATAACCCGATTCACAGCGTGGCCGAAGCGCCTGTCTCGACCTTCAGCGCCGACGTCGACACCGGCGCTTACGCCAACGTCCGCCGCTTGCTCAATCAGGGGCGCTTGCCACCGGAAGGTGCGGTGCGACTGGAGGAAATGGTCAATTACTTTCCCTACGATTACGCATTGCCCACCGATGGCTCGCCCTTCGGCGTGACCACGGAGCTGGCGCCGTCGCCGTGGAACCCGCATACCCGATTGCTGCGCATCGGCATCAAGGCCTCGGACCGCGCGGTCGCGGAACTGGCCCCGGCGAACCTGGTGTTTTTGGTGGACGTGTCCGGCTCGATGGACCGGCGCGAGGGTTTGCCGCTGGTCAAAAGCACCCTGAAATTGCTGGTCGATCAATTGCGCGAGCAGGACCGGGTTTCATTGGTCGTCTATGCCGGTGATTCGCGTGTGGTGCTGGAGCCGACCTCCGGACGCGACAAAGCGAAAATTCGTACGGCCATCGATCAATTAACCGCCGGCGGATCGACCGCAGGAGCGTCAGGTATCGAACTGGCTTATCAAATGGCGCAGCAGGCGTTTATTCCCAAGGGCATCAACCGCATCCTGCTGGCCACCGACGGTGACTTCAACGTCGGTATCAGCGACTTCGACAGCCTCAAGCAAATGGCTGTGGATAAACGCAAGACCGGCGTTTCCCTGACCACATTGGGTTTTGGTGTGGATAACTACAATGAACACCTGATGGAACAGTTGGCCGATGCCGGCGACGGCAACTATGCCTACATCGACAACCTGCGCGAGGCGCGCAAGGTGCTGGTGGATCAACTCGGCTCGACCCTCGCCGTCGTGGCGAAAAATGTGAAGCTGCAAGTGGAGTTCAACCCGGCGCAGGTCAGCGAATACCGGCTGTTGGGGTATGAGAATCGCGCGTTGAAGCGTGAAGACTTCAGTAACGACAAGGTCGATGCCGGTGAAATCGGCGCAGGACATACGGTGACGGCGTTGTACGAAATTGTGCCCACGGGCGAGAAGGGCTGGCTGGAGCCGTTGCGCTATGGCAACTCCGGGGCAGTTGCTTCCGGGAAATCTGGGGAAATGGCCATTCTGCGCGTGCGATATCAGTTGCCCGAAGGTGGGAACAGTCGCTTGATCGAGCGGCCGATCACTGACAATGCTGCGCCAGCCAGTGAAGACCTGCGATTTGCGGCGGCCGTGGCAGCGTTTTCCCAGCAGCTCAAGGACGGGCGTTATACCGGCGATTTCAGCCTCAAGGACACCGAGGCGTTGGCGCGCGGTGCGCGGGGCGAGGATCGATTTGGTCTGCGGGCAGAGTTCGTGCAATTGGTGGAGTTGGCGCAAAGTCTGCGAACCACGACCGCATCGAATAGTGAGCCGCTTAAAGGAGGCTACAACTGAAATGTCAGCTCCTGAATCGAGCGACGAATCGCTGCTGGCCCGTTATCGCGCAGGCGACGGGCCGGCGTTCGAGATTCTGTACGCCCGCCACCGCCAAGGGCTCTACCGATTCCTGCTCGGCCTGAGCGGCAAGCCCGAGCTGGCCGAAGAGGTTTACCAGGACACCTGGCTGAGCCTGATCCGCAGCACCAGTCAGCCACAAGGCCGGGCGAATTTTCGTACCTGGCTTTACCAGATTGCCCGCAATCGACTGATCGATCACTGGCGCAAACACGGAATCCACAACCCCTTGCACGATAGCTACGACGAACAGATCCACGCGCTGAGCGATGACGCTGCCGATCCCGAACAACTGCTGAGCCTGAGCCGCGACAGCCAGCGCCTCGAAGCGGCCCTGCAAAACCTGCCCGCTGACCAGCGCGAAGTATTCCTGCTGCGCACCCATGGCGATCTCGACCTGCCGCAGATCGCCACCCTCACCGAAACACCGCTGGAAACCGTCAAAAGTCGTTTGCGCTACGCCCAGCAAAAACTGCGTCGGCTGCTGGCCGAGGAGGTACTGACATGACTGACGCCCGTCCTACGCCAGAAGACGAAGTGTTGAAGCACTATCGTGAACACGCGACCAGCGAACCGCCGGCCCATCTCGACGCGTTCCTCCTGGCTGCCGCACAGCGCGAAGTCCCTGTGCAGAAGCCAGGTCTGTGGAAACGCTGGGTTCAGGCCTGCCAGAAACCCCGTTGGCAGGTCGCATTTGCCAGCCTCGTCGGTGTGGCCCTGATGCTTGCACTGGTGCAACGCACGGAGGAGCAACCGCCGAGTTACGACTTCGCGCCTGCACCCAAAGCGTCTGCACCGGCCGCCAAAAAAGAAGCACCGTCATCGGTTGCGCGTTCTCTGGCTGCCCCGGCCGGCGCCATGTCCACCCCCGCGCCTGCGGCGCCAATGGCCGATTTTGCCGCGCCCGCGCAGAGCGAATCGATCAATGTCGAAATGGCTGACGAAGCGAAGGTCAGCAAACGCCCGGCGATAGCTCCGGCAACGTTTATCGACGATCAATTAAGGGAAGTGATCCGCCTGCAAAAGGCTGGTCAGGCTCAAGCGGCGGCTGACCTGATGGCGACATTGCATAAACGCTTTCCCAAGGAAAATCTCACAGCCAGACTCAAGGATTTGCAGAAAAACTGAGAGGCAGAGCGGTCAGTCATTTGGCATCGACACCCGAAAGCGCGCACTATCGGCCCATAGCCGATGCGTTGGAGGTAGCCATGGCGAAAAAAATCGACCGCATCGCCCAAATGCTCAACTGCCCGGAGAAGGGCGAGGAATTACGGCGCGCGGTGACTGAGAGTCGTAAGGAGTTTCTGCTGGCGAAGCAGGCAGAAGAAGCGTTTGAGGAAGACGTTCTTGATGATGAGTTGATCGAGGATGAAGAAGACGATGATGAGTACGACGAGTTCGACTGGACGACTGAATAAAAAAACCGCTTCGGCGGTTTTTTTGTGCATCGTCTATCAGCGGCAGTAGTTCGGGATTACCGAGCAACTGAAATTCTTACCAACATCGCCCGAGGGGCCGGGGAGATTGACCAAAAAAATGCCGACTACCCAAGAAACTACCCAGAAGTTGATCATAAGCGCCCCGCGACCGACGATCTAAACGTGGTTTGACGGTCATCGGCCTGGTGAGGTGCGCACTTCGTCGAACTTCCGCTATCAACCCCTGCTATGCCCGTACACCGATGAACAGCTCCAATTCTTTCGGTAATGACTGTTGGATCGCAATTTCCAATTGTTGGACCTGCCCGCCGGTTAATGGAAGCTCGCCATTAGCCTCCGCCGCTAAGCTGTCCCAACCCAAAACGTCCATAACCGCTTGCTCAAATTCAGGGCTTACGTCGAGCTCAAATTTGATCGAATCGTCTTCGTTGTCGCCTGCAAGAAAGCCCGTAATCTCTAAAAACATTATTGCTCTCCGATATCACTTTGATGTGGTTCGCCCTGGTTCAGCAGCCTTTGTACGTTCTCCTGTATCGGGGTTGAACTCTCCCAAATGCTTACCTTGCTTGTCGTAGAGTTCAATTCTGCCGTTCTCATAATCCCATTCATAAATTCTGCCCTTGCGATCTTTCCAACGACTTCGTTTTTTGCCTCCGCCTTGGACGCTCGACATTTGTTTTGCGCGTGTGGCGTCTGGGAAGGCTGTCAGTGTTTTGGGGGCGGGATGGTAGCTGTAGTCGCCGCCAATAGGCCGAGCAAACACTACGTACAGCGACTTCAGCCCGGTGTCTGCTGGAAACACCAGAATACAGTCGTCGGTGGTGATGTCTTCACCGGGGAGGCCTTCGAGCTGACTGTCGGTGTTGTCCGGAATCGGGTGGACCAGGATGGTGCCAAGTTGTTCTCCGCTGCTGTCGGGATAGATCAGCGGCGGCATTTCTCCCAGTGGCCCGCGCTGGGGCGTCCACAGAATAGTGATGCCGTTGAGCTTGGCCTCCAAGGCGGTTTTGTCGGCGTTCCACGTGGCTTGCACCGTGCGTACCGTATCGTCGCCTGATGCGGTTGTATGGATGCCGTAGACTTGTAATGCGCCCTTGGCATCGCGACGAAACTGAAAGCGCACACGGGTAGGTGCGTGGGTCATGCTACGCAATTGAGTGTCGGTATGGAGCGTCCCGTCATCCATCTTGGTCGGGAGCATGCCCAGTATGAAAACACTGACAGGCCCACCCGCACCGCGTATCGCCCAATTGAGACGCTGCTGCAGGATGCCGCCACCGGCCATGCGACCTAGTGCCAGATCGGCGCCAAGTGCCGTCGCTACGGCGGTACTGTCCGACGGAAAAAGCATGGCGCCTGCGACCATTACCTTGCCGAAGTTCGAAGCGGGTTCCAAGGCGGTGCCGGCGTCGGTGCGACACCAGTTATCGGGGATGCAAGATTTGGCAAAGACCTGATCGTCGCGAGGCTTGGTCTGTGGCCATGGATCTTTTTGGGGGATGTAGACCGGTTCAGGCGCTGGCGCTGATCTAGCTACGAAGCCACTGCCTGAACTGGTAATGCGTTCCTTTACCAACAGCAAATCACCCTTGCGGACGGACTCGACAATTTCGCTGTCGCTGATGCGGGAATGGCTCCCAAAATTGGCAAGTCCGTCGATGTTGTGTCGACCTCGCATCAGCGCGTCCTTCACCAATCGTGCAGCATTGCTGGGGCTTTCGGTTTGTTTGAAACCCTTGTCGGCATTCCTTATCAAGCGCATGAAATTCCCTTTGATTAAGTCCTAGGGGCATTCTGGAGAGCGTGAGGCGCACCGGGCAAAAAATAGTTTTGCGGCATTTGTCCGAACCGGTCGATTGATTCAGGCCTAACAGGCTCCGCTCCCTTCGCGTGTGGTGCACGATGCAACCTCTGATATTGGGTGAATGGCAACCGCGAGTGTCGGAGCAGCAATGGCCGCTGACTACCCAAGAGTCATCCAGGTACCGCTAAAAACCATCCAGGAAATATAGGAAAGCCAGCGGGCGTCGGAGTCTGGCGGCTGCACTCAAATCGAACCGTCAAGTTTTCCTTGACGGTTGCATCGGATTAACCAGCTGTTGCCGAGAAGTTCTCATTCCTTATAATCACCAACAACACGGCCCCTGTCGGTTGATGCGCTCCGGCGCTGAGACTGCTCAGGGGTTTTTTATTATCTGGATTTTTCTTTTTGCCATTTGAGGTTCCGCCAGCCCTGGTCATGGCAGTAATCTCGCATTCGACTGGAGCGTCCGCTCAACCCTAGGAGTAAGCCGCGAGGTATCCCTATCCGAAAGAGCCGGGACGAGGTGATCGACGGCTGTTCCATGGGCCAGATTTCAGCCCGGTCTCGGCCCCATTTGGTTAAGATGCTGCGTTTCGTCAACCCTTGGGCTGCCTAGTCGCCCGGTTGGCCAGCGTCTTCGATACGGAGTATCTGCAGTGAACCACGCGGTCCACAACAAACTGGTTTCTTTCATCTGGTCCATTGCCGACGATTGCCTGCGCGATATCTATGTACGCGGCAAGTACCGCGACGTCATTCTTCCCATGGTGGTGTTGCGTCGCCTGGATGCTTTGCTGGAGCCGACCAAATCCAAAGTGATGGATGAGTTGGCACTTCAGCGTGAGATGGGTTTGACCGAACTGGACGAGAGCGCCCTGCAAGCTGCTTCTGGTTATGTGTTCTACAACATCAGTAAATGGACGCTCAGTCAGCTACAGAAGACGGCCACCAACAATCAGCAGATTCTCCTGTCCAACTGCGAGGAGTATCTCGACGGCTTCAGCGGCAACGTCAAAGACATCATCCGGCGCTTCAATCTCAAGGCTCAAGTGCGCCACATGGCCGCTAAAGACGTGCTGCTCGACGTACTGGAAAAATTCACCTCTCCTCACATCAACCTCACCCCGAAGGATATCGAGGACCCAGAGGGCAACCGCCTGCCTGCCTTGAGTAACCTGGGCATGGGTTATGTGTTCGAAGAGCTGATTCGTAAGTTCAACGAAGAGAACAACGAGGAAGCGGGTGAACACTTCACCCCGCGCGAAGTGATCGAGCTGATGACCCACTTGGTTTTCGACCCGATCAAGGATCGCCTGCCTACGGTCATGACCATCTACGACCCGGCCTGCGGCAGTGGCGGCATGCTTACCGAGTCGCAGAACTTCATCGAAGAGAAATACCCGGACCCGACTACACGACGTGACGTCTACCTCTACGGCAAAGAAATCAACGACGAGACCTATGCCATCTGTAAGTCGGACATGATGATCAAGGGCAATAACCCCGCCTACATCCGACCCGGTTCCACCCTGTCCGTCGACGAATTTGCCGGTAGCCGCTTCGACTTCATGCTGTCCAATCCTCCCTATGGCAAGAGCTGGGCGAGTGAGCAGAAATTCATCAAGGAGAATGGCAACGTCATTGATCCGCGCTTCAAAGTCACGCTCAGGGACTACTGGGGCAACGAAGAGGAGCAAGACGCTACCCCGCGCTCCAGCGACGGCCAGCTGCTTTTCCTGATGGAAATGGTCAACAAGATGAAGGCACCGGGTGAAGTAGGTCTTGGTTCGCGCATCGCCTCGGTGCACAACGGCTCCAGCCTGTTCACCGGCGACGCTGGCGGTGGCGAAAGCAATATCCGCCGTCACATCATCGAAAACGATCTGCTGGACGCCATCATCCAGTTGCCCAACAACCTGTTCTACAACACCGGCATCACCACCTATATCTGGTTGCTGTCCAGCAACAAGCCGGCACATCGACGGGGCAAGGTGCAACTGATCGACGCCAGCCTGTTGTACCGCAAGCTGCGCAAGAACCTGGGCAATAAGAACTGCGAGTTCGCTGCCGAACATATCGAGCTGATTACTCAGGCTTACCTCAATCTGGACAGCATCGACCGTCAGGGCGGCAGCGACGGCATCGCTGCCCGAGTATTCGAAAACCGTGACTTCGGCTACCACAAGGTCAATATCGAGCGGCCGGACCGACGTAAGGCGCAGTTCAGCGCCGAACGCATCGAAACCTTGCGTTTTGACAAGGCACTGCGCGAGCCCATGGAATGGATCTACCGCCAGTGGGGCGAGGCGGTGTACCAGGATCAGACTCTGGCCAAGAACGAAAAGGCCATTCTCTCTTGGTGCGAGGATCAGGGCCTGGAACTCAACGCCAAACAACGCAAGAAGGTGCTGAACCTCGAAGTTTGGATGAAGCAGTCCCTGCTGGTTACCGTGGCCAACTACTTGATGCAGGCAGTCGGCACCAACGAGTTCGACGACTTCAATTGGTTCGCCAAACAGGTGGACAAGGTGCTCAAGCAGTTGAGCCGCGAATCCGGTATTAAGCTCGGTGCCAGCGAGCGTAACCAATTGCTGAATGCCGTTAGTTGGTACGACGAAAAAGCCGCTAAGGTGATCCGCAAAGTCGAGAAGTTTGACCGCGCACATCTGGCGGTCCTGCGGCAGCGGCTGAACTGCAGCGAGCACGAGCTTGTGGATTATGGCTACTACCCTAATGGCAAGCCCGGTGAGTTCATCACTTATGAATCCAGTAGCGAGCTGCGCGATAGCGAAAGCATCCCGTTGGCTGAATCTATCCACCGTTTCTTCAAGGCTGAAGTGCAGCCCCATGTCGAGGAAGCGTGGATCAATTTGGAGTCGGTGAAGATCGGCTACGAGATTAGCTTTAACAAGTATTTCTACAAGCACCAGCCATTGCGCAGCATGGAAGAGTTGGCGCGGGAAATCGTGACGCTGGAGCATCAGGCGGAGGGATTGATTGCGGAGATTTTAGGGATTGAGGTTGACCTTGTACAGAGGACGTGGTCATGACGGCGCCGCCAAATTCTTCTGCATATGATGCTTATAAATGCTCATCAATTCGTTGGCTTGAAAAAATTCCTAGTCACTGGGGGATAAGCCGTAGCAAACACCTTTTCTCTCAAAGAATTGAGCGAGCAAAAAAGGAAGATGTTCAACTCTCGGCAACTCAGGCATATGGCGTTATACCTCAAGATCAATTTGAATCCATGGTGGGGCGAAAAGTAGTTAAGATAACCTTGCACTTGGACAAAAGAAAACATGTAGAAGTCAACGACTTCGTGATTAGCATGCGGAGCTTCCAGGGCGGATTGGAACGTGCTTGGGCTGCGGGATGCATTCGATCGTCTTATGTTGTTCTTCGCCCATTGAAAGAATTAGATTCCAGCTATTATGGTTATCTATTCAAGTCAAAAAGATATATTGAGGCCCTGCAGTCAACTGCAAGCTTTATACGGGATGGGCAGGATCTAAATTTTTATAATTTCTCACAAGTAGACTTGATATTTCCTCCATATTGCGAACAGATTGCAATTGCCGATTTTTTAGACCGAAAAGTAGGTCTAATTGACCAGGCTTTGAGCGTCAAGGAACGACAGATTGAACTGCTTAAAGAGCGCAAGCAGATACTAGTGCAGAAGGCCGTAATGCTTGGCCTTGACCCTAATGTATCCATGAAGGATTCCGGTATTGAATGGATTGGTGAGATTCCAGCGCATTGGGTAATCAAACGTCTGAAATACGTGCTTGAAGAGCGAAATGAACGGTCAAAAACTGGCGAAGAACCATTATTTATGGTCAGTCAGGTGCATGGTCTCGTTGTTCGCTCGGAATATCATGAAAAAGCTGAAGTTGCTGCAAGCAATGTAGACAACAAAATTGTTTTTGAAGGTGACTTGGTTTTCAATAAGTTGAAAGCCCATCTGGGGGTTTTCTTCAAGAGCTGCATCCCAGAAAAGGGAATTGTTAGCCCTGATTATGCAGTATATAAGCGTAAGGCTTATATTGATGATCTAAAGCTTCTCGAATACTTGTTTAGAAATCCATCTTATATTTCTCAATTTGTTGTCCGTGCAACTGGGATTGTTGAAGGGTTAATTCGCCTATATACAAGCGAATTGTTTGATATGCCTGTGCCCGTTGCACCCTCAGACGAGCAGCGAGAGATTCTACGCTTTATCGAGAAGGTCTCTGAAAAGCAAGACAAGGCAATCGTTTTGCTTGAAGAGCAAATCACCAAACTCAAAGAGTACAAATCCACCATGATCAACAGCGCCGTGACCGGCAAGATCAAGGTGCCTGGCGTAGTGGAGCCTGAGCGACAGGACTTGGAGATGGCCTGATGGATGTCCAGCAGCAACTGCAGCGTTTGCTGGCCGGTAGTGGCGAGAGCGAAGTTGTCGAGTTCAAGGAAGCCAAGAGCAACTACGACTTCGACAAGCTCGGCCGCTATTTCTCGGCGCTAAGCAACGAGGCCAACCTCAAAGGGTTGCACAGTGCCTGGCTGGTTTTCGGCGTCAATGACCGCCAGCAGGTGGTAGGCACGCGCTTTCGAGAGACACCCAAGCAGTTGCAATCGCTGAAAAAGGAAGTGGCCGACAAAGTTAGTCAGCGCCTGACCTTTATCGAGATTCATACCGTTCAGCATCCCTCCGGTCGGGTGCTGTTGTTCGAGATTCCCGCAGCACCACAAGGGCTACCGGTGGGCTGGGAAGGACACTACTACGGCCGTGACGGCGAATCTCTCGGGCCACTGTCACTCGAAGAGATCGAGCGAATTCGCCGCCAGAACCGACTTCAAGACTGGAGCGCGGGCCTCTGTCCCGGTGCATGCCTGGCCGACTTGAGTGAAGAGGCTATCGCGCTGGCCCGGCGCGAATATGCCACCAAACACCCCAAGCTAGCCGCTGAACTGACGGACTGGACTGATGAGACTTTTCTCAACAAGGCGAAGGTAACCATCCAGGGGCAGATCACTCGGACCGCCATCTTGTTGCTGGGCAAACCGGAGGCGGCACACTGGCTCAATCCTGCCTCGCCCACTCTCAGCTGGATTCTCAAGGACCGCGACGGTTTTGAGCGGGATTACCAGCACTTCTCCTGCCCATTGTTAGTCAGTGCGGATGAGGTCTACCGTAAAATCCGCAACCTGAAATACCGCTATATGTCCGAGAGCTCGTTGTTCCCCGAAGAGGTCGACCAGTATGACCCTTTCATCATCCGCGAAGCCCTCAACAATGCCATTGCTCACCAAGACTACGAGCTGGGCGGTAAGGTGTCAGTGGTCGAATTCGAAGACGGGCGTCTTTGCTTCAGTAACCCCGGCGACTTCATTCCCGGCTCAGTGGAACAAGTGATCCAGGCCGACGCCCCAGAAACCCGCTACCGCAATCGCTTCCTCACCGATGCAATGGTCAACCTGAACATGATCGACACCATCGGCAGCGGCATCCGCAAGATGTTTCTGATCCAGAAGAACCGCTTCTTTCCACTGCCTGAGTATCAGCTTGAGCGGAATCGCGTGCAGGTCACTATCACCGGACGCGTGTTGGATATGAGCTATGCGCGCAAGTTGGCTGAGCTGCCCAACTTGTCGCTGGAGGACATCCTGCTCTTGGATCGGGTGCAGAAGCGCAAACCGCTGACCGATGCGCAGTCTCTCCATCTCAAGGCGCAGGGGTTGATTGAAGGACGTAAGCCCAATTTTCATATTTCCGCCCAAGTGGCGCGGCACAGCGACGATCTGGCGCAGTACATCCTTAACCGGGGCATCGACGATACCCATTACAAGCGCCTTATTTGCGAGTTGATCCAAAAGTCTGGCTCAGCAAAACGGATCGACATCGATAAGCTACTGGTAGACAAACTACCTGAGGTTCTAGACCGTCAGCAGAAAGCCAACAAGATCAAAAATCTGCTGCAGGCGCTTAAGATTCAGGGCGTTATCGAGGTCAAGGGCAAGCTGTGGAAAATGTCTAAAGGCTGATTTTCTAGACATTATTAGACGTTTTTAGACATTTTTAGACATTCGCGCGTCGTGCCGGGGGTTGCCTGGTGCCGACAGGAATGCACGGCACAAGGAAGCCAGCATGGTAAGCAAGACCAACGAACAAGCGCTGGAAGCGAGTATTGAGAAATACCTAACCGGTACCTGCTCAGAAGAGCAATTAATGGTACGCGAGGGCGCGGCTGAATGTCCCTTTGGCCCCAATCACGGATACCGGCGGGGCCGCCCCCAGGACTTCAATGCCCGTTATGCGGTGGATACCCGCTGGTTATGGCAATTCCTTCATGACAGCCAGCCCGATGAACTGGAGCGTCTTAAGCAGCGTTACGACGATTGGGATCTGCGCATCCTGGAGCGTTTCGACCGGTTGGCGAAGAAGTATGGCTTACTTCATCTCCTTAAACGTGGCCTCGCTATAGACGACGTTCACTTCAACCTGATGTATCCCGCGCCGCTGGCCAGCAGCTCAGAACGGGTCAAGCTCCACTTTGCGACGAACATCTTCAGCAGCAGCCGTCAGGTGCGTTACTCCCTGAGCAATACCCTGGAAGAGATCGATATGGTGCTCTTCATCAACGGGTTGCCCTTTGCCTCCCTGGAGCTGAAGAATCCGTGGACCGGCCAGACCGCCCGTTATCACGGACAGAAACAGTACAAGCAGGATCGCGACAGCAGTCAGCCCCTGCTGCAATTCGGTCGTTGTTTGGTGCATATGACGGTAGATACCGATGAAGTCTATATGACCACCAAGCTTGCCGGTGACGCTACCTTCTTCCTACCATTCAACAAGGGTCACAATCATGGTGCCGGCAACCCGCCCAACCGCGATGGCCACAGGAGTGCCTACCTGTGGCGGGAAATCTTCAGCCGACAGAGCGTGGCCAACATCATCCAGCACTTCGTTCGTCTGGACGGCAGCAGCAAAACACCGCTGACCAAGCGGACGCTTTTCTTCCCGCGCTACCACCAATTGGATGTAGTGCGGGAACTTGTGGCGCATGCCAGCTCGCATGGAGTGGGCCAGCGCTACTTGATCCAGCACTCGGCCGGCTCGGGCAAGTCGAACTCCATTACTTGGGCGGCCTATCAGTTGATCGAAACCTACCCGGCTTCGCTGGATGTGGCTGGGGCTAGGGGTCTGGATGTGCCGCTCTTCGATTCGGTCATTGTGGTGACAGACCGGCGCTTGCTGGACAAGCAGTTGCGCGAAAACATTCGTGATTTTTCGGAGGTTAAGAACATCATCGCTCCAGCGCTGAAATCTTCGGATTTAAAGCACGCGCTGGAACAGGGCAAAAAAATCATCATCACCACCATTCAGAAGTTCCCAGTGATCGTCGAAGGTATCGACGATATGAGTAGCAAGCGCTTTGCCGTGATTATTGACGAAGCTCACGGCTCGCAGGATGGCAGCTCCCACGGAAACATGAATAGGGTGATGGGGGGTGATGAGCTGGATGACGCACAAGAGAAAATTCTTGGAGCTATCAAGAAAAGCAAGATGCAGGGAAACGCCTCTTACTTCGCCTTCACAGCTACGCCGAAGAACAGCACCTTGGAGAAGTTCGGGCAACTCCAGGCTTATGGCCGCTTCGAGCCGTTCCACCTGTATTCAATGAAGCAAGCCATCGAGGAAGGTTTCATCCTTGATGTACTGGCGAACTACACCACCTACAAAAGCTATTACGAAATCCGCAAGTCCATCGAGGACAACCCGCTGTTCGATAAGCTAAAGGCACAGAAGAAGTTACGTACCTATGTTGAGCGCGACCAGCAGACCATCAACGCCAAGGCCGAGATCATGCTGGATCACTTCATCGAGCAGGTGGTCATCCCGAAAAAACTCAAAAGTCTGGCCAAGGGCATGGTCATCACCCAGAACATTGAGGCGGCCATCCGTTATCACAAGGCCATCTGCCGTTTGCTGGAGGCGCGGGGCAACCCGTTCAAGGTGTTGATCGCCTTCTCCGGCGACAAGCTGGTGGACGGCATCGAATATAGTGAGGCTCAGATCAACGGCTTCGCCGAAGGAGACACCCGGGACAAGTTCGATACCGAGGAGTACCGCTTACTCGTTGTAGCTAACAAGTATTTGACCGGTTTTGATCAGCCCAAGTTATGCGCCATGTATGTCGACAAGAAGTTGCAGGACGTGCTCGCCGTGCAAGCGCTGTCACGCCTCAACCGCGCTGCGCCGAAATGGGGCAAGAAGACCGAAGACTTGTTCGTTCTCGACTTTTTCAACCTGGTAGAGGAGATCAAGACGTCCTTCGATCCTTTCTACACAGCCACCAGTCTCTCCGGCGCCACGGACATCAATGTGCTTCATGAGCTCAAGGATCAATTGGACGAGGTGGGAGTTTACGAGTGGCCGGAGGTGGAGTCTTTTGCTGCGCAGTACTTCGACAATGTCGACGCTGAGCGGTTGGCTGTGCTGATTGATATTGCCGTCGAGCGTTACGACGTTGAACTGGAGCTGGAGGATGAGGAGAAAATTGATTTCAAAATTAAGGCAAAGCAGTTCGTAAAGATCTACGGGCAGATGGCTTCGATCATGCCTTATGAGATCGTTGCCTGGGAAAAGCTCTTCTGGTTCCTCAAGTTCCTGATACCGAAGCTAAAGGTCGAGGATAAGCACGCCGACGAGATCGACGCCCTACTGAACTCAGTGGATCTTTCCTCGTATGGGCTGGAGCGGGTAAAGCTCAATCACTCAATTGTGTTGGACGACTCCGAGACCACGCAGGATCCGGCAAACCCCAATCCGCGAGGGGTGCACGGTGGCGATCAGGAAACTGACCCGTTGGATCAGATCATCCAGTCCTTCAACGACCGCTGGTTCCAGGCCTGGGGAGTAACGAACGAAGAAAAGCGCGTGAAGTTCCTGAGTATTGTTAAGGGCATTCAAGAGCATCCCGATTTCGATACCAAGTATCAGAAGAGCCAGGACGAAGACCATCGCAAACTGGCCTTCGACAAAATCTTTGATGAAGTAATGCTGAGGCGCCGGCGCGAGGATCTTGAGCTGTACCGATTGGTGGCTAGCGATGCTGCACTCAAGTCAACCTTGCAGGGAAATATACGAGGGATGCTAGGGTGAGCGATATCCAACTCTTTCGATTGAACACCGCAAACGGTGCCTGTGAATTACCTGGTCGTGCAGTGGCGGTAGAAAAACAGCTACAAAGCTTAATCGAAGCGCAGATGGAAACCTTCCTCGGTGTGCGTTTTCTCGCCACCGAATACGCCACCGGTAAAACCCACAAGGGTCGTATCGACTCGCTTGGGCTCGACGAGAATGGCTGTCCTGTAATCATCGAATACAAGCGTCATAGCAACGAGAATGTGATTAATCAGGGTCTGTTCTATCTCGATTGGTTGCTGGATCATCAGGCCGAGTTTCGCTGGTTGGTGATGGAAAAATTGGGGAAGGAGGCCGCCGAACAGATTGAGTGGAGCGGCACGCGACTGCTGTGTATAGCCGCCGATTTCACCCGTTACGATCAGCATGCGGTACAACTGATCCAGCGCAATATTGAGCTGATCCGCTACAAATTGTTCGCAGATGACCTGCTGCTGTTTGAGCTGGTCAATGTGGTGAGCGTGGCTGATGCATCGGCATCAGCAAAGTCTGTAGAAAGCGGAGCAGACAAACCTACCTCCGCCGCTAAGGATAAGACTTGGCAGGAACAACTGGCCCAGGCGCCGTTGGACATCTCCGCGCTCTTTGAGCAGACCACCAGCTACCTGCAGTCTCTAGGCGATGATGTTCAGGAGAAGCCCTTGAAGCTCTACCTCGCATTCCGTCGTCTGAAAAACTTCGCCAGCTTGTTGGTGCAATCCAAGCGGCTACAGCTTTACCTCAAACTTAATCCTGATTCTGTCGAGCTTATAGAAGGCTTCAGCCGTGATGTGCGGCATAGGTCACTGGGGTACCGGCGATTTGGAGTTGAGCCTGCGTACTCAGGCTGATCTGGAAAGGGCCAAAGTACTGATTGAGCGCAGCTACCAATAGAACTAGAGCTGAGTGCTCGCCGAAATCTCAAACACAAAAAAGCCCCAGACCCTGCGGTCTGAGGCTTTCTCGTTTCTACGTATGGTGCCCAGGCGTCGTTTGAACTGGAGGCTCAAGTGCCCTATTTACGGGTCTATGGTGGCATGGTTTCAGTTAGGCATACACGTGGGCATACACGGTGCGGAGCACTGGCCGCTCTATTGATTTGTTAATTGTTTACGACCTCTCGTCGGCCGATCTACTGTTCCGTGCACTTGTCATCCAGTTTGGAGCTGCCGCATGGATATGGATTTTAGAGCTGATTTGCTTAAGTACGCTCAAGCTGAGCTTTCAGGTTTGGGTGTTGAAGCTCCGTCAAACGATACGACTGATTGCACTCTCCTGCTCTTCAAGTTACGGCGTCGTTGCCCTGAGGCGATTCGCCGGGATACAAAATTCTCATCTTCATTTTCAGTACCAGACGATCTGAAAGCTGGGCTCAGTAAGCTTTGTGGTGTCATCCACCTAGGAGGCAGCCTTGGCCCCTATTTAAGTCGCAGTACCTTCAACACCCAACGACACGATCAGCTACTCGATGATTGGGGGATTTTGCATTTGCATTTAGGCGAGCAAATGCAACCTAACGGAATGATTGAGTCGACACAGATTGTTGCTTTCGTGCTGATCACGCCAGATTGTGTTTATTTCATTGAAGCCTATCCCCATGGCATAGGTCATGGAGACGTTTGGGCCAAAGAGCAGCTAATAGGCACAATCGCTGAGAATTGGCCTTCGTTGCTTCCAAGCAATGGGACAAGGATGACCTCTGAGCGCCTGACACCTCGTGAGCGCATCACTTTAAGGCGGAAGTCAGTCAATGCCACTGTCGCGAAGCCATCGGGGGAGGTTGTGTTTCCTCCAGGAGGTGGATTTATGAGTAACAAGACGGCCATGGCAGATTTCATGAGCTTACAGAAACTGTATGCACAGCTAGATCACCTCGAGAGTGTGTGCAGATTGACCGAAGATTCCATCCAGCACTCGCTGGGTTTTGCCGATAAAGACTTTCGACTCCATGTCCTTTTTGAAGAACGAGAGCTCTGGGTGTATGAGCCTACCTCCGGCACGAAGCTCGTGTTTGACGTCGAACTTACACCGTGAAAACTGCTGGGGACCCTGAGAGATTCGTAACAGTACGGGGTCGGAAACCCGCGAGATCTTGTTAGCGGTAGTTTCCTCAGCTTACTGAAATTTCAACGTTGAAATTGAAAGGATCTTGAAGAAAAAAGGGCATCGTTACCGTGTTGGTAAAGATGCTCCTTTGTGTTGCTGATAACGCACGCATGGCGTTCGTCAACCGAGTCAACTCCGTCAACCTGTCAACCAACTTCAAAAATCTAGCCGCTAACACGAACGCGCGGGTTCTTTGCCCCGTACCCATTCGAAATGCCCAGGGTCCCCGGCGAGCTACCATGCGATAGGGCAAATGCACAGGTGAATAGCAGTTCACCAGGTTCACCTGTTCACTAAGCTGTGCACTTTTCCGCTAACACGATCACGCGGGTTTCCGACCCCGTACCTCTCAGATATCCGCAGGGGCCCCGGGAGATTTCAACATCATTCGCCGGTGCTCGGCCGCTGTAGGCGTCCTGAAATGGGGGAAAGGGGGAGGATTGTTCTTGGTCGATAAAATGGTGGTGTAACAGGTGTTACTGGTGTTGCTAATAGTTCAACTCGTTGATTTCATTGGCTTTATGTCCGTTACACGTCAAGGCTGAAATACGTTACACCCCCAAGCGATCAGCCTTTGCGGTGTTACAAAATCTTTGGAAATAATAGAATGCTTCCAGCTGTTCCAACCCCTTTCGAGCTCGGTCATAGCTACTCTCAGAGGTCCTCAGCGATGCCAAAAAGAGAGCCTTGGTGGGCGTAGCGATGGTGCTAACTGATATACTGCCTCGTTTGATGCCTGTGAGGTGAGCCCCATAGGTACAAGACTCGTCCTCCGTGCATTTGCATCGGGTTGACCGTGTTATCCCAAGAATCACCTGTATGCATCTCCAAAGGCGAAATTAATGTCCTCAGCTAGCGCTGCACGTTGCCATGAAGCTCCCGAACGTGAGTCCATCCCGCCGATGCAGTCTGTTACTGGTGAAACTGAGTATCCGGAAGTCATCAGCTTGTTCTGTGGGGCTGGGGGCCTGGACTGGGGGTTCCATCAAGAAGGTTTTCAGATTCCGTTAGCAATTGATATTTCTGCAGCGGCAGTTCGCACGCACAAAGCTAATTTCCCACAAACGCATAGCGTTGCGGCGGATCTTATTAAATTACAGCCTGAAGGTGTCCATGGGCTCGTTACAGAAAAAGTGAGTGTTGGAAAGCGGATAGGTTTGATTGGGGGCCCGCCTTGCCAAGGCTTCTCGCGAGCCAACACTACATCTCAAGCGGATGATCCGCGGAATCAGCTTCCTCGTCTCTACTTGGACATCGTTAAACGATTACAAATCGACTACACAGTTGATTTTGTAGTTTTGGAAAATGTATTAGGTATCAGAGACAAAAAGCACGCTGATACATATAAGGCATTAGTGGACGGCCTTATCGATTTAGGTTTTGACGTTACAGAGAAAGAGTTGTGCGCTCTCGATTTCGGTGTTCCTCAAAATCGCCGTCGAGTTATATTGTCCGCTATGCGTATAGGGCAGGGCTACTTGCCCGTAAAACCTTTAGAGAAGGCAGGATTAAAAACAGTTAGAGAGGCTATTTCGCATCTTTCTGAGCCTGTTTTTTTTAACAGGGCCCTGACGCCTGCAGATATTCCTGTCCATCCAAATCATTGGACAATGCAGCCGAAATCAGCTCGCTTTTTAAGTCCGGAATCAAACTACGCAGAAGGAAGAAGCTTCAAGCGTTTGGTTTGGGATAAAGCTAGTCCGACAGTGGCATTTGGAAATCGTGAGATACACGTACATCCGAATGGTACTCGACGTTTAAGTATTTTTGAAGCGATGATACTTCAAGGGTTTCCAGTTAGCTTTGTGTTAAAGGGAAACTTGTCGGAGCAGGTTGAGCAGGTTTCTAATGCTGTTCCACCTCCTTTGGCTCAGAGTATAGCTGCCGCAGTTAAGTTCGCTCTGAATTCAGCTAACTGCGGCAGTAATTGAAACCTCCTAAAGTGACACTACTAGGGGGCGTTGGCTGTGGTTGGCCAGCCATTCGCACCAGCCTGCTATATCGAATCTTGCTCCCTCAAGTAATTTAACAGTGCCATTAATGGCTGCCTCACGGATGTCTTCATCCTCAGCTAGTGCTTTATCCAAATCCTGAATTTTAACTGCTTGACGCGCGACTCTTGTGGCGCGTCGTGGCTCTAAGTCCGGGATGATAAAAGACCCACCAGTCATAGGTAAAAAAACTCGCATAGGATCTGGTGTCACTCGGAATGCGAGCGCCAACATATCTGCCTGCTCGCCAAACACCCGGTATGAATAAACGCTTGCGAGTTCAACATTTGCAGGGAGTGAAGGTTGTCCATGGAAGAACTGAAGAAGATATTTGCCCAAGCCAATCGTATATAATTTAAGAAATCGCTCATCATGTATATCCCAGCATGATGATAATTCCTCTCTAAGTCGCTCTTCATCTAAAGATAGACAATCCGCTAGGGCTGCGCCGAAGCCGCTATTAGTAACGGATAAGTTTTCATTAATGGCTTGCTGGAATCGGGACCCTGGATCTCCAATCAAATCGGGTTGTACTCTTGTAGTGATGAAAAGAAGCCAGGGGGAAGTTGCTCTGAGTTGATGGCCTAATAAGTGCTGTAGTGCATCAAATATACTTTGAGGTCGGCCTTTCGGGTTGTATGCAAGATGATCACATGCATCAATATTTATGATGTCGAAAGGCGGGCGTTTTCCAAGCTCAAGCGATGCTTGGGAAGTAGTATTTGCTATGTCTTCCAACCGATCAGACAATACAACTGCATCTGAAGTAATGCGCCCCGCCTGTCTAAGAGCCGATTCCGCAGTGACCCAAGGTGCATCTGAAGAATCATTTCCTTCTCCGGCTTCTTCATCTGGAAATGCAGAATTGAACCCAAAGTATTTAATTTTCACTCCTAATGGTTCGCAGATGTTTGAGAGAGTTTGAACATCAAACAGATCGGCACCAGGCAGCGTAAAGTAAGTTAGCACATCGGAAGCGTTCGCCTGGGGGCGTGCTTGAATGAATCTTTCCGTCAAAGCTGCCCATTGATGAGAGCGAACAATTTGCTTAACTGGGTGGTGCCAGGGGCTATAGTCACGACGATGAAAACGATTTAACGTAGCTTGGTCATCAACGGTTTCATCTTCCTCTCCGTAAACATCTTCAAAGTTTTCTTCTTCAGACTCATACGCGGCTTCCGGCATTGCATTAGTTTCATTCATTTGATATTTGCCGCGTAGAAAACTTTGAAAATAGCATCGATAATTTTTTGTTGTTCGTCATAAGGGCGATCATCCAACATTCCATATGCGTCTAGGACTCGCATGAGTGCACTAGCTTGCGCTTCCTTGTCTTTCCGTTCTGCTGTAGTCATCGCCCCGGTTAGGGATGGGATATCTTCTCGGACGATGGTCATGAATCCATCTGAGCGAGATTGTTCTGCGCTTGCTCTATCTTGAGCAATAGTAATTTCTGGCAGGGGATCACCGATACGGCGTGAATTCCATACCGATTCCGAATGCACGGTCAATGCATCGCGAACCTGCTCGGCTTGAGCTTCATTTTTTTCAGTTCGTGCGCGCTTGCTAAGATCTTTGTGCTTATTTGTTAACTGGCGAATTGCTTTGTGTAACCATTGCCCGACAAGCTGCACATGAGGATGTGAAAAGTTAAACGACTCCCGGTCTATGTTCAGGGCAGCGTCCAGCCCCCTGCCAATGAAAAGCTCTGTAGTTATCTGTCTGAGTCGCGTTTGTTCCGAGACTTGATATTTGAAGAAGGTAGTGTCAAAAACGCCACTGCTTGCGCCTCTGATTCTAACTAGAACTCCATTGTTTTCTTTAGGGACAATTTTTGAGTTCCAAAATAAGTACGCTTCTAATGAAAGATTACCGCCGCGCACATCGCTTTTAACGTTGGCCAAATTAGGAGAATACCGACCAACGAATAGCATAGGGTTGTTAGCTTTTTTTGCATCATTTGTTGGGTGTTTGAATCTAATCGGGCGTTTTAATTCAAAGCCATCAATGGTTACCTTGAAGCCGCCACTTGGCGAAATCTTTCCTTCCGTAAGCTCAGGGTGTCCTGCGATTTGTTCTTTCACCGCATCACGAACAGTTTGACCAGGGTTTAGTTTTACCTCTATCGCTTGGCCACGATTCTCATTCGACAACCAATAGATGCTCACACCAGAATCAGCGGTTAACTCAAAGGGATGCTTTTCAACATATTCGACCGGGACCGATAGAGATAGTGTCCACAAGGTTTCCAAATATGTATCAAGTGTACTCGCAAGATCAGGCCTTTCAGTGCGGCTGGATTCTTTTTCTATGGCATCCATTAAGAGCGACATGCGTGAATCAGCTGGAGCGTTTGCGTCCCATGGGAATTTTGGTATCTTTGTGAGAACTGTCGGGTCGCTTTTCTTTTTAGGGGGATTTTCTATCCAGCCAGAGTGGTATTTCGGCTCTTCTACTCTAATGCTTTGTGCCGCTTCTAGATCATCGGCAGCCAATGCCGCTTCTTTTTCATCTAGTGCTTTCCAGCGGTCCGCACTACGTAACATATCTCTGACGCGAGGCTTTAATGTATAAAGTATGATGTCGGTGCCATGCGCGGCAAGGTCTTCTACAAATTCGCGAGTTATTAAAACTTCGCCATTTACAAAGTTATCATCCTCGTCGCGCGAGGCCTCATCATCTGAATCTTCAGAATAGGCACGAACCTTTACTTCTGCGATTAATCGATAGTTCTCATTGGCTACTTTAGTGACTATTCGAAACCTGCGAGCAAGTTGGCTAATCGAAAATAGGCCGATGCCTATTTTTCCTATTAGAAGTCGTCCGCCGGGAGTTTTTTCGCTATCTAGCTTATCCGTCACCCCAAGCTCTTGGCCGACCTCTGTCCTTTTTGCACTGCCACCTATTGAGTGAAGTAACCTAGCCAAAGTTGCGTAGGACATTCCTGCGCCATCATCTCTGATATACATGCGCGAAAATCGAGGAGCATCGGTGATGATGTCTACGTTATTGGCATCAGCGTCCCATGCGTTAGATATCAGTTCTCGGAGGGCAGAGGCAGGTTGGCGGTAAATACCATCAGTGACACGTGCAATTACACGTTCGCTTGCCTTCAATCTCGTGCGAACAACTTGCCCTTCATTCTCTTTTTCACTCAGCCATTTGCTTAGATCTTCGCCCTTATCAATAAGGGGAATATGATCTTCGCTCGAAGGCGAAACCAAGGGTATGAAATCCGTATCCTGAATCATTCTTATCCTTTCGTCACTGCTAATCAGGCCTGTTTCGCTGAGTAAAACACACTTTTTTTAACGTTGCACAGCCCACGAATAGGTCGGATTCTTCCTCAATTTGAGTCGCCTCCCACTTTTGTAGGCACGATTCAATGACCGCTATTGGGCCGGAAGCGGACCGGTTGATTCCACAGCCGAAAGCGGACTTAGGCCGACCGTCCGTTTCTGGCCGATATCTGCCTTTCATGAAACGCTGCTTCCAGCCTGCACTCACTTAACCCCTGCTGCTGGGGAAGGCCCTGGTGGTCAAAGAGTCTTGTTGCTGTCAGGCGATCCTTTAAGGCATTGATGTCGAAGTCGACTAGGCTGACCGATTCAGATTCGCGATGGCTTTATGCACGGGAGAAGAGCTGCCGTTGGCGATCCTGTGGTCAACATGCAAGAGCGGCAGTCATCGGTTGGTAAGCGTAGGCAGTTGACACCAGCGTCAACTGTGGCAGAGAATTGCTCTTGAGAGCGCGAAACCGACTGCATCTAGGTGGCAATAGTCGGCGTTAGGAACCCCGTTGATGACCTAGATATCAGCGCACGGGTGAGACCTCTTCTCCCCCGCTTGAGGGAGCACAATATCAAGCAACACATCCTGAAAAAAGCAGCCAAACGGCTGCTTTTTTCATTTCTGGGTCTCGTAGCTCCGATAAACGAGCTCTCCATTGCGATGCTTGTTCAGTGCTTTTTTATCGCAGTTCATAAAGTTCCAAAGCGCTCGACCATGCTCCAAATGGACGATCACCAGCATTTGGTACCTAGCCTGATAGATACCAATGAAAACGAGTCTGGACGATCCATCATCGTACTTAGTACGCCAGACTTCTAAAGGTTTTTTCACAGTGTCAACCGCGAATGCTGTGAAACGCTCACGCGAGTTAGGCCGCTTCTTCACAATGTGCGCGAGTCCTTTACGCTGCACTGCAACAGCCCCACAAGGTGTCTCGATCAGTACTGCATCGATACCTTCCTGTAGCCCGAACCCCAAGGCAACCTGGCTCAGCGCGCTTTCCATATCAGGCGCGCCGTCCATTTCCGGAAGGGCAAGAGCCTGCAATCTCACGTCAATGTCACGAATGTCAGGGAGCCCAATCAGTTTCCAGTTTTTCTGACCAAAAATTTTCTTTGCTACTAGCCCGCCCATGGGACCACCTCCTGCAGATCCTAGCGGCTCGCTTCAAAGATCTCGGCTGCGGTAGCAATATCTGCTCGGGCCCCGATATCCATAATGCGGTCACGAAATTTCAGATAAAGCTCCTCCTGGATAGGATGCTTACCGCTTTTATGCATCAACTCGATAACGACATTTGGGTTCATCAGCAAAATGTAATGGAAGTCTCCCGACACTCCCTTCCTTGTCTGGATGAAACCAAGCTCCTTAAGCCGTTTCATCCGTCGACGCCAGGTATCCACAGTCCGCTCCCCACTGAAGCCGGCCTCTGCTGCGAAAACAATAGGGTTTTGCACCACCACAAGAGGGCTGTCAGGTGCACGGCACCACAGAGCAAAATATGCGTGCCCCGCAGGTTGTCCTTTGGAAAGGTTATCGATCACCTCCATGGCAATCGGAAGCGTGCGTGGGATAGTGCTGAACCCCTTGTTCTTTTGACGGAGCCACAACTGCTCGGTCGGCACATCAGGGAAATACTCTTTAAGCTGCTCTGCTGCGCGCTCCGCCATTCCATTTTTTCTAGCAGTATTTTGCTTGTCTGTCAGAGACTTGCCATCAATCTTCGAGTCGCTAGAAGGTGCTTTTGCCGATGCCTTTGCTTTAGGTGTCGGGGCTTTTTTCGTTGCTCCGGCTTTGGTTTGCTCTTTCATTTTTTGGATCCCCCAATGTTCAATGAGGAACATTTTGGGGTAGCTGGGGCAACCAAGCAATGAGTGAAGACGCACGGTTTCATGCAAATTGATGATATTTGCCGATCAATACATCAGCTTCAATTGATAGATATAACTCAATTTATATAGTTAAGTTGCGCGGAATCATGCAAAAAAATAAATAAAAAGCCAAATAAAACAATGGGTTTGGCTGATTGCTGTGTACTCCATGGTTATCCATGTACTCGGTGTGCTCCCGTGTACTCCCTGTGCTCCTTGAGATTGTTAAGAGGATTCCGGGGCTATCCAACGCAGCTTCGCCGCACATTATTTTTTACCGGATGGTCTGTAGAGACGTTTCTTGATGCGTCGCTGGGCGACAGCCAGTACCAAGAACTCTTTAGTGCAGCGGAAACTTTGGCAAGCTTCCGCGTTGTTCTACGGCCGTTTTTTTAGCTTATGCTCGATAAGCCCCATTTCTGCCTTGATCGCAGTGATGGTGAGCTTCTGCATCGCAGTGCTTCCTCCAATTTTAGTATCTAGGATCTTGAGTAGGGCGGTCAGGTGGGCTTTTCTCGCTTTAAGTGTCTCGGAAATAGTTGAGCTGTTTTGCGTCGCTATGCTCATGGCTTCGTTCCTTGGAGTGATTTAAACAGCCCGCGAAAGCAGGCTGTTTCAGTAGAGGCGGCAATTACATCGCGAGCAGATCGCGCGTGCGATGCTGACGGCCACGGTCCGCCAGTTCGCTCCACCTCCAACTGCCGAAGTTTTCACCTTGCTCGGGGATGTCGAGCTTCATTAAGGACACGGGGTCACGGCCTATCAGCCGAGCTGCGGCGTACAGCTTGCCTCCCACATCTAGCAGCGCTTGGGCGGCTTCATTCCATGCTTCCTCCAGGGCGTTGTGGGCCAGCCGCAAGGCTGTGTCCTCAATTTTTTGGTGTTCTACCTGAGCCTCGCTGATGTGTCGGTCTACGATGGCCAGCTCTTGCTCCAAGGCGGTGATGATTAGGAGCTGGCGGCGATGTTGTTCGGTGGCGGTAGTGAGGTTTTTTGCGGCTTTCTGAGCGTCGGTGCTGGCTGCTTTTTCGCCGTCGACGTCGCCCCACGCCACGGCCTGTGCGTATGCGGTAGCCGCCTGAGTCTCAGCCTGCCGTGCGCTGGCCATCTCTTCCTGCGCTTGCTGGCGAATTTCCTCCAGGCGAGTGCTCAGGCTTTGCCGTTTATCGTTAAGCTCCAGCTCATCCGCCATCCAGTTAGCCATGTCGGTAATGTAGCCTTCCATCAGGCTTTCTCGGTTAGCCAGCTTCTCCAGGCGGTCCAGCGTTTGGTCGAGTCGGAAGATCTGATGATCGATCGAGTCGATCTTGATTTGGCGACTGCTGATTTCATGCCTGACGTCGCTCTCTCGGCCGTTGTTAATGACGTCCTCGCTGTGAAGCGCTGACTCAAAAGGTGGTATTTCTTTTTTGAGCGCCTCCATTTCGATGACTTTATTGGCGCGTGCGTTTTTCAGTTGTTCAATTCGGTTCATGAGTTTTGTCCTGATGATTAATGGGGGGTCGCAGTGGCTGGCGAGGCCGATTAAGCCGGCTCTACCTCAGTCAGCAGGTTCACCGTCAGGCGGCCTGTGCCTCGCTTTCATCCGTCCCCGGTACCGTCTTCACCACATAGCAACGCTGAGTGCCTAGACCGGGCAAGCGGACGGCGCAGGAGGCTTTGCCGTCCGGCCCGGGCTCAAGAACACCTCGGCGTATCAGCTCCTTGTTCACGGCGTTGATGTTCATGCCTTTGAACACCTCGGAGCGCCAAGCCTCCGGCAACACGTAGTAGGTGTTGGTGGTGTGCAACGCGTCACCGAGGCCGTGCTCCAGCGTCTTGCGAAAACCCAGCCGGTCAATGGTGCGTGGACCGTGCTCATCAATCTTCGCGGCGGCCGACTCCCAGCGGGTGAAACGACTTTCACCGAAGCGCTCGATGACCTGACGCAAGCGCGCCAAGATCGCGTCCCCTTCCAAGTTGCCAGCACCGCCGCGCTCATTCATCCAGGCACTGAGGCACACCCTAGCTGCGGTGGTGGCGGCGCCATCGGGCCAGCCGGTAATCCCCATCGCGGTGGCCAGTTCGCCGGCTGCTGCGGCCAGACCGAAACGGGCCGCTGCACGATGCGCCTGACCGCTGGCCGAGGCAGGTAGCGCCTTGGCGATGAACCCCTCCAAGGTGTGGCGCAGGATCGCCGACCAACCATGTCGCTTACCGGGCTCACAGAGGGCCGACAGGAAGGCGGTGAGCGGTGTGCCGTAGTACTTGGCCACCCGTGCCTTGAGTGCATCGGAGAGGGCGGCGGCGTCATCGAAACCGTTCAGTACGTCGAACATGCCCAGGCCCTTGCTGGCATCCGCTGGTACGGCAAGCATGCGCACTTCCATACCGGCTTTCAGTTCCTTATTGGCTTCAGCCATGTGCTGCGCCAAGGTCTTCTCGCCGGTCGAGAGAAACAGCAAGCGCCACTCCTGCACCTGTCGGCCTGCTTGTCCTCGATCATTGGCGCGAGCCTTCCCGGTGCCGTTGCCGAGCATGTACACCGTCTCACCAATGATGCGCGGGTCGCACATGCCGATTTCATCTAGGACCAGGAGCCCGTCTGAATGCGCGGCGGCGATGGATTCCAAGGCGTTATCCGTCGAGCGCCAGGAGCGCACCAAACGCGGCCCGCCGTAAATCGAGGCGGCCACTTGCAGGTGGGTGGTCTTGCCGCCCGAGCTGTCACCATAGAGGTGAAAGCCGCCCGACTCATGGCCGAGCATGTGCAGCAGCGGACCGGCAAACGCCACGCTGGCCACAAACGCCAAGCGGTGATTACCGATGCACAAGGCGCCGATTTGTTCTTGCCACTGCTCCAAAGTGCCGGCCTCGCTGATGGGTGGAAGCTGGGCGCCGGCCTCATAGAAGTGCAGGTGTTCAACGTGCGAGCCGACCTGTTGTTCGGGCAGCAGGAAGGCGCTGTCGTGCCAGCCCAAGCGAGTGACCAATCGAGCGCGCTGGGCGCTGTCGAAGCCGCCGAGGTAACTCTGTAGGTCGTTGCGGGCATTGCGACCGGAGCGACTGCCGGCGAGACGCAAACCCATGTCCACGAGTGGGCCTAGCACGTCCTTGCCGAAGTCGCCGGTCATGGTCCGCGCCGGGATGTTCCAGCGCTTTTTCGCACCGTCGGGATCGTCGAATTCGACCAGCAATCCCCAGTTATGCCCCTGCGCATCACGGGTGCGTGCCAGGATCTCCAGTGGCGAACACACCGGGCGTGCCTCGCCATCGTCACCGGAATAAAACACGCCTTCGGGCGTCAGGCGGAAGCCTCCGGGCAGCAGATCGTTTTTGGGTTTTGCGGCACGCTTGGTCGTTGGCTTGGCTTTGACTTCGGGTTGTTCGGCCGGTGCTTTCTCCGGCTCAACCCCGAACAATTCACCGCTACGCTCCAGCTCGGCGAAGTGCGCCGCCGTCCAACCTTTGGACCGTGCATCGGCCGCGTCGTCGCCGTCGTCCCATTGACCATCCTTGGCGAAGGTCGGTTGGTCATTCTTGAGGGTGGGCTTGCGCTTGAAGACGTCCAGGGCAATCACGCGCATCGACGCGGCGCCGATCTGTTGCAGATGTTCGGCGACGGCGTCCATGCAGCTTTTGCCACTGGCGTCGTTGTCTGGCCACAACACCACGGACCGACCTTTGAGCGGTGTCAGGTCGGCTTTGTGCCAGGAGTTCGAGCCGTTCGGCCAGCACGTGGCCACGTAGCTGGGCAGCAACCCCGCCGCGGCGTCGGCGGCCTTTTCGCCTTCGCATAGAATGACCGGTGCCTCTGCGCGCTGCGCCAGTTCATCCAGACGCAGCAGAGGACGCGGCTCAGGCAGGCCCTGCCAGCGCCATTGTTGGGTTTGGCCTTCGGCCCGTTGGCACCAGGTCAACGGGGCAAACACCTTGCGCGGTTTGCCATCTTCATCCGGGCCCAAGTCGAAGCGATAGAGGGCCATGACTGGCTGGCCTTGAGCGTCGCGATAAATCCAAACCTTGGACGGCGTACCGTGTTGCCGGTGTTTGGCCGGGCACTTGCTCATGGCCTCGGCCGGGATCGGCTGAATGGCCAGCCATTCCGGTGTTTTGCTTTTGCTAGGGCTTGGTTTCGATTCAGCCGCCCCAGCGGTAACGCGCAGCAGATCCGCCAGCTTGTTGCAGGCTTCGACGTCGGTGCCGCCGTCGAGATAGCGCACCAGATCGATCAGGTCGCCACCTTTGTCGCCGGTGGCAAAATCCGCCCAGGTGCCTTTGGCCAAACTGACCTTGAGGGAGCCGGCATGTTTGTCGGTGCGAGTCGGATTAGGAGCGGTGTATTCCTTGCCACTGTCGACGCGTTTACCGTTGGGCAGCCAGTGAGCAAGCACGCGATCAATGTTCTGCAACGCAACGGCTTTGACTTGGGCGAACGTGGGGCGACGGGTATGAGATGTAGGTGCATTCATACGCCACCGCCTTGGGCCAATTGCAACCCGCTGGTGACGTCATCGATGATCGCCTTCGCCATCTCGCTCAAATAGTGTGAAGCCCAGACCATCGCGTCGTTGTCATTCTCCATTCCGCTCAGGAAAGTGAGCTTGTTTACACAATCCATGAGTAGAGAGGCTTGTTCGAGCGCTTCTTCGCACGAAATGCCAGCATTGATACGGAACAGTGGCTGACTCTGAGCGTTGCACTTGGCAAAGGTGGCGCCGCCCACCGTATTGATCAACATAGAAGGGCTCATTGGGCGCCTCCACTCATGGGTGGGCGAGTGGAGTTGTCAGCGTGCACGGCAAGGGTGCGGATCAGTCCCAATGTTCCTCGAACATCCCACAGCGCCGCCGCGATGACATGGTTGGCCAGACGTGGGCCGTCGCACTCGAACTGGTCTTCAAGAAGCAAAAGCACGGAGTTGGCTCGATCCACTGCGCAGGTGATGGCGTCAATCGGCACACCGGCTTCGGCGCCTTTGTGGACGCAAAGCAGGTCCTCGGGTAGGGAGAAGCTCAGGGCTTGGTTCATTGGGCACCGCCTGCGGCTTCGAGCGCGCGGGCTTTGGCCATATGGGCGTTGTATCGGGTGAGGCGTGTAGCGAGGCTGGAGTTGGCGTGTAAAGCGGCGAGAGCCATTGCACGATGGGCAGTGGCGCGAATTTTGAACGGATTGAGGGCGTGCATGGGGCGAAACTCCTATTGTTGAGGAGCTACCACCGTTCGCCGTCAAACGAATTGGGGTGGCAGCTGTGCGCAGGTTGACGGACCGGGACAATAGGAACCCGGCAGACCCGAAGGTCTCCCACGCACAGCCACCATAAAACGGGAATGCGGGCACAAAAAAAGCGCCTGCAATCGTAATGGGGGCGCCTGTGCGCCTATTGTTGATCGGGCCGTCAAACCCGGTCGCTGAATTTGCAGCGACGGCCAAAGAGTAACGTCCTGTTTTGCAAAGTGCAACCGTGCGGAGATCTTGCGCATTTTTTTGATGCGGCATAAATTGTGTGGGCATGTAGATTTACCTCAACGCCTCCGGATCGCTCCCGGGGGCGTTTTCGTTAGTGCTGGGTAGTGATGGGACGGGCGAGGGTGAGCCACTGCAAGTGGTTGCCTTGGCCGGCGCGTTGCCGCATCTGCTGTAGCGCTTCGGGATTGCGCAGGAGGTTGGGAATCAGCTCGCAAGCGTCGCTGATCACCACGTCTGCGGGCGGCTGAATCGCTAACAACGTCCACTCCAGGTCATGCCACAGCACGATTAGCACCTGAGCGCCGGCCGAGATCGCTTGATCGCGAAGGGTCAGCAAGCGCTGGCGACCTTTGATCTCTGCGGTAGAAGTCAGAGACGCTTCAAGTACACCGACAAGATCCAATGCTTGGTGGTGAAGAAAGGTCGGGGTCATGCTGCCTCCTGCACGTTGGCAAACAGCGGCAGTGGTGTTTCGCCTTTGAGCCAAGCCAGGATCTTGCTGTCCTCGGCGCACCGCCGGCGGTGTTCTACCGTGAGCCGATCGCGTTGCTGTGCCAGGCATTCATCCACATAGCTGGACAGATCGGAGGTCATGCGCATTTCACGGTGCAGGCGTTCGCTAGCGGTCCTTTCCTCGGCAAGATCCCGCTCGGTGATCTGTTGCCACACCGCCGGATCGTTCGCAAATCCTGCCGATTGATCGACCAGCCAATACGTGACCCAGTCGGTCAAGCCCAGCGATTTCAGGGCGGTGCGACGGCCCTCCTTCATCGCGAAATGGCCCGTACCGTGGATGCTGGAAAACTCCCTGCGTACCGCGTTTTTGCGGAGCAGTTCAGGCAATTCCCACGGATTGGGTTTAAGCGGAAGGACCAGGCCATCAGGGTTGAAAAAGAAGGCATCTTGTTCCTCCCCATTCCAGCTCACACCCGCAATCGTGCGGTGCCGCCAGTTGATTGCCCCGGTTTGATAGAGGCGAAATCCGATGCTGTAGGAGTCGAGAAACGGCCCTTTGAATAGACTGTAGTTGCGCTTCATGCTGCCACCTGGTCACGCGCCTCAATGCGGCTGCGTGTCCATGCCTGTACTTCGGAAAGAACCCAGGCGACAGGGGCGCCGCGCGCGTTGCTGTTGCTCAATTTGACGGGCAGGGGAAAGTTGCAGTCAGGGCGCTGCATGAGCTTGTAGATGGTGGGGCGAGCAAGGCCTACCATCGCAATGACTTCGTTGATACGAATGAGGGTTGTATAGGGGTCGCGAGCTGGGGATTTGGTATCAATTGCTTGGACGGAAGCTGTCATAGTCGTGCCTATATGGTGAGAGACAGGCACAGACTAGAGAGGGAAAAAAAAGCAAACACGGTTTGCTTTTGATTGAAATTATCGGGGTAGGTATCCACCCATAATCAGATATTTTTTGACGGTAGGCTCAGACGCTATGCCCTCCTGTTCTACCAATGCTTTTTTCAGCTCTCGCTCTGAAATAGTCGGATTGGCCAAAATGTGACGGTCAGCCGCACTGCGGATGCGCTCGCGGAGATCCGCTGCATTCTGCTGCTTTACCGACTCCGGCTTCCTGTTGGCCTTACCCGCAGCCGCGCCTCTTTGCGAGGCCTTGGCGGAAAACGCTTTACTCAGCGCCTCGCTTAGAAAATTGGCCACATTGAAGCTACCCTTCGATACGTCGATGTCCTCAACTTGTCTGTAGAGGCTCGCCAGCATGATCGTCTTGTCGGCATCGCCCATGAATGTGCGGAAGGATTCACGAGCATCAATTTCCCCGCCTGGATCCTTTAGTCGCTCCTTTTCGGCCAGTGCGCAATATTTCTTAGGATCTGTTATTTGCATTTGGGCTATGAGATCTGCGTCAAGGTCGAAGACGTAGAGTTCCGTTTCAAAGAGCCAGTTGGCGAGAACTTGAATGGCTTGAATGCTCTGCACTAGGGTGTAAGTCGCCACGAGTTGCGAGTCCGCAGCGTTGTGATCAATGCCATGAAACCGTCGTATGACACTCGGCAGTGAGGCTGCATCGGCGTAGCTGGCATGTTCTTCGATCTCGTCGCGGAGTTGAAACATCGTAGCGACCACCGACCCTGCTCGATCAGGATAACGGCCATCCTCAAGCCAGTATGAGGTGGCGTAATTGGCCAGCTCCAGCGCCTCTTTGAAATACTCCCGAAACTGCGAATACAACGCTAACTCACGCACGGCCTGTTCGATGTCGTCTAGTTCCCACAGCAAATTACTGACATCGAAGCCAGCAATCTCTAGGCGGCCAATCGGCATGCTCTCATCGTCCATTCACTGCCCCTTGGCCCCGCTTGGCGTCATGAATACAGCGGTTCACGACACGGTTCTCCTCGACCAACAGTGAGGTGGCTGGGCAAATGTTGTTACACGATTCGACCACGCAACACGTCGTGTAGCGCTGACCATTTCTTCGTGTAGCGCGATATAAGTTCTTTATATTCAATGAGTTATAGATTTGCGTTACACCTGTAACACGCGTAACACCGTTTTTTTTGGGGGGGTGGATGATGAGCCTCATATCACCTTTCCAAATTGGCCTTGCACGACATTGCCAACTACTAGCTCATCAAGATGATCTGCGTACCACTGCATCATGACTTTGCGCTGAGGCAGGTACACCGCCTTGTTGTACACCCCTGCAATTCCCTCTTTGACATGAGAAAGCTGAGCCTCAATGTGGTTCTCATCAAAGCCTTGTTCATTAAGGATCGTGCTCGCGATATGGCGGAAGCCATGGCCAGTTTGCCGGCCCGCGTATCCCAGTCTGCGCAGCGCCATCAGAAAGACGGTATTGCTACGGGGGATGGTTCGATCTTTTCTTCCTGGGAAGAGAAGGGGGTATGCCCCTGTTAGCGTGCGCAGCTCCGTTATCGCTTCAATGGCCTGGCGAGATAGAGGCACCACATGCTCGCGACGACGCTTCATTCGCTCGGCTGGAATCGTCCATAGCTTTTTGTTGAGGTCGATCTCTGACCAGCGTGCTTCTCGAATCTCACTCGGGCGTGCCGCTAATAAGGCCAGCAGTCGGAGACCTAGACGGACGTCCTTCGCGTGAGGGTAAGAGTTGATGGCGCGAAGTAATGCAGGCAACTCTTCTATTGATACGTGTGCATAATTTTCAGCACTGCGCGTTTGTAGAAATTTATTGAGGCCTTCAAGGGGGTTGTGGATCGCTCGACCTGTCACGCGTGCCAAGTCATAGATCTCTTTGCAGAAGGCCCGAACTCTGCCCATTTGCTCAATGATCCCTTTCTGCTCCATGCCGCGCAGAAACTCCATCCATTCAAGGGGCAGTATTTCTGTGTAGATGCGTTTGCCGAAAACAGGGAATACGTGAAGCTCCAGGGCTCCAAGGACTCGACGGGACGTGCCGGCTTCCCAGCTTGAACGCCTAGCCTCAAACCATTCGCGGCCTAATGCTTCGAAAGTGTTGTTGGCAGCCACCCGGTCAGCAATCTTACGAGCCTGCTTACTGACTAAAGGATTTTTACCAGTCGATGCGTCATCCCGCAGTTGCGCCGCCTTCTGCCTGGCTAGCGAACCACTGATTTCGGGGTAACCGCCTAGGCCCAGCCAGGACCATTTCCCGTCTGGTTTTTTGTAGCGCAACTCCCACGACTTCTGCCCATTTGCCTTCACCCGAAAATACAAGCCGTTGCCGTCTTGCTCCCGGTACGTCGCATTCTCCGGCTCCAAGCCTGCGAGAGTAGTGTCGGCCAGTGGGCGGCGTTTGATTTCAGTACGCTTCACTGCGTGTATGCCTCCAGTTCAATGAATCTCAAAGCATACACGTGGGCATACACGGCGTGAAGTTATAGGGGTAGACAGGGATGGATAGCCAGAAACAAGAAAGCCCGCACGGGGCGGGCTTCTTGGGGTGTTTCGTAGACTGTCTGAGACAGGCCTAGACTGCTATATGGTGCACCAGGCGGGATTCGAACCCACGACCACTGCCTTCGGAGGGCAGTACTCTATCCAGCTGAGCTACTGGTGCAATGCGGGCGCCATGATACTCATATGCACTGCGGGCGTCCATGCTGCTGAATCGCCTGCGGTTTTCCAAAGCGTAACCTGTGTTTGCTACGTTGATCAGAAAAATTAGGCAAATGCGGCGTTTTCGTTCTTTTTTTCGAACAGGCTATTGTCCTTTACCCCCTTTGATCCTAGGATTCGTTTGAGATTTCAAACGCTCTTGTCTGGGTGCTGAACCGCACGAGATTCAATCAGTGCGCTATTTATGTGCTTCAGCCCGGTGAATGATTTCCCTGACGGCAGCCTATAAGGCGCCTTTCTACAATCATAATTCGCTCCGCGCTTGCCGCGGTGCTGTTAAGGAAAGCCGACATGCAGCTTAAAGACACCCAGTTGTTCCGCCAGCAAGCCTTTATCGATGGCGCTTGGGTTGATGCGGACAATGGTCAGACGATCAAGGTCAACAACCCGGCAACGGGCGAAATTCTGGGCACCGTGCCGAAAATGGGCGCTGCCGAAACCCGCCGTGCGATCGAAGCCGCTGACAAAGCGCTGCCGGCCTGGCGTGCACTGACCGCCAAGGACCGGGCCAACAAGCTGCGTCGCTGGTTCGAACTGATCATCGAGAACCAGGACGACCTGGCTCGCCTGATGACCCTGGAACAAGGCAAGCCATTGGCCGAAGCCAAGGGCGAAATCGTTTACGCCGCTTCCTTTATCGAGTGGTTCGCCGAAGAAGCCAAGCGCGTCTACGGTGACGTGATTCCAGGTCACCAGCCAGACAAGCGCCTGATCGTGATCAAGCAGCCAATCGGCGTGACCGCTGCAATCACCCCGTGGAACTTCCCGGCCGCGATGATCACCCGCAAGGCTGGTCCAGCATTGGCCGCCGGTTGCACCATGGTGCTCAAGCCTGCTTCGCAAACTCCGTTTTCCGCATTCGCTTTGGCTGAACTGGCCCAGCGTGCCGGCATTCCTGCCGGTGTGTTCAGCGTTGTGTCCGGCAGTGCCGGCGACATCGGCAGCGAGCTGACCAGCAACCCGATCGTGCGCAAACTGTCCTTCACCGGCTCGACCGAAATTGGTCGTCAGCTGATGGCTGAATGCGCCAAGGACATCAAGAAAGTGTCTCTGGAACTGGGCGGAAACGCGCCGTTCATCGTGTTCGACGACGCGGACCTGGATAAGGCCGTCGAAGGCGCGATCATTTCCAAGTACCGCAACAACGGCCAGACCTGCGTCTGCGCCAACCGTCTGTACATTCAGGATTCGGTCTACGACGCGTTCGCCGAGAAGCTGAAAGTGGCCGTGGCCAAACTCAAGATCGGCAACGGTCTGGAAGAAGGCACCACCACTGGCCCGCTGATCGACGAAAAAGCCGTGGCCAAGGTTCAAGAGCACATTGCTGACGCCATCAGCAAAGGCGCAACTGTTCTGGCAGGTGGCAAGGTCATGGAAGGCAACTTCTTCGAGCCGACCATCCTGACCAACGTGCCGAAAAACGCTGCCGTGGCCAAGGAAGAAACCTTCGGTCCATTGGCTCCACTGTTCCGCTTCAAAGACGAAGCCGAAGTGATCGCGATGTCCAACGACACCGAGTTCGGTCTGGCCTCGTACTTCTATGCTCGCGACCTGGGTCGTGTGTTCCGTGTGGCTGAAGCCCTGGAATACGGCATGGTTGGCGTCAACACCGGGTTGATCTCCAACGAAGTCGCGCCGTTCGGCGGCATCAAGGCGTCGGGTCTGGGCCGTGAAGGCTCCAAGTACGGCATCGAAGATTACCTGGAAATCAAATACCTCTGCCTGGGCATCTAAGCCCGGCTAGGCATTGCTTCAAGCGGAAAGGGCACGAGAGCGCTGTCCCTTTCTGCGCTTCAAACGGAATTTTCTCTGTGGTCGGGAAAGCTGTGGCAGTCGATCATCGCATGCTGCCGTAGTTGCCTCCCCGCCGCATTTTCCTTGAACCACGCCGCCCGATGAGCGGTGAATGAGGACTATATGAGCAAGACTAACGCATCCCTGATGAAACGCCGCGAAGCCGCTGTACCACGCGGTGTTGGCCAGATTCACCCGATCTTCGCCGAGTCCGCGAAGAACGCCACCGTGACCGACGTTGAAGGTCGCGAGTTCATCGACTTCGCCGGCGGTATCGCCGTACTGAACACCGGTCACCTGCACCCGAAAATCATCGCCGCCGTGACCGCGCAGCTGAACAAGCTGACTCACACGTGCTTCCAGGTACTGGCTTACGAACCGTACGTAGAGCTGTGCGAAAAAATCAACGCCAAGGTGCCAGGTGATTTCGCCAAGAAAACCCTGCTGGTGACCACCGGTTCCGAAGCGGTAGAAAACGCCGTGAAAATCGCCCGTGCCGCCACTGGCCGTGCCGGCGTGATTGCCTTCACCGGCGCTTACCACGGCCGCACCATGATGACCCTGGGCCTGACCGGTAAAGTCGTGCCTTACTCGGCCGGCATGGGCCTGATGCCAGGCGGCATTTTCCGCGCGCTGTACCCGAACGAACTGCACGGTGTGAGCATCGACGATTCGATCGCCAGCATCGAACGCATCTTCAAGAACGACGCCGAGCCGCGTGACATCGCTGCCATCATCATCGAGCCGGTTCAGGGCGAAGGTGGTTTCTACGTCGCGCCTAAAGAGTTCATGAAGCGTCTGCGCGCGCTGTGCGACCAGCACGGCATCCTGCTGATCGCTGACGAAGTACAAACCGGCGCTGGTCGTACCGGTACTTTCTTCGCCATGGAACAGATGGGCGTTGCTGCCGACCTGACCACCTTCGCCAAATCCATCGCTGGCGGCTTCCCGTTGGCCGGTGTGTGCGGCAAGGCCGAATACATGGACGCCATTGCTCCAGGCGGCTTGGGCGGCACCTACGCCGGTAGCCCGATCGCTTGCGCCGCAGCACTGGCCGTGATGGAAGTGTTCGAAGAAGAGCACCTGCTGGACCGCTGCAAGGCTGTCGGCGAGCGTCTGGTCACTGGCCTGAAAGCCATCCAGGCCAAGTACCCGGTGATCGGCGAAGTCCGTGCCCTGGGCGCGATGATCGCGGTCGAGCTGTTCGTTGATGGCGACAGCCACAAGCCGAACGCTCCAGCGGTAGCCGCCGTTGTGGCCAAGGCGCGCGACAAAGGTCTGATCCTGCTGTCCTGCGGCACTTACGGCAACGTTCTGCGCGTCCTGGTACCACTGACTTCCCCGGATGAGCAACTGGACAAAGGTCTGGCGATCATCGAAGAGTGCTTCTCTGAGCTTTGATTTAAAGTGCTCCGATGAATGTGTGAACTGATCAACAAAAAAACCCGCTTCGGCGGGTTTTTTTGTGTCCCTGGAACCCATCGATGGCAAATGCGCTGTATCGAATGGCCAGCATTGACTAAGGTGCAAGCACTACTCTGGAGTGTGTAAATGACTGCTGTGGTGTTACCCGCTGCGCCGCGTGTGCTGATTGCCGAGGCCGACCCCTGGTCCCGTGACCTGCTCAAGCAGGTGTTGTTGAATGTGCGCTGCGACGCACGGCTGGATCTGTGTGCCAATGGTCAGGCAGCGTTGCACCTGTTGGCGGAAAATCCTTACGACCTGGTGATCGTCGACTGGGAGTTGCCCGGCGTCGATGGTTTGAATGTCTTGCGCAATGTCCGCCAACGCAAACGGAATCCACCGCTGCCGTTCATTCTGATGGGCAGCCGCAACGACAGCGCCAGTGTGCGCGAAGTCTTGCCCCTGGCGCCTGCGGCGTACCTGACCAAACCCCTGAACATGGAAAGCCTGACCCTGCGTCTGCAGGATCTGCTGCTCAATGCCGGTGAGGAAGTGTCTTGCGAGGTGCCTTCATTGGCGCCGGGCATGACCTTGTCGGCGTACCTGGAGCGTCGTCGTGAGTTTGCTGATGGCGCGCCTTTGATGACCGACGTGCAGTTGGCGGTCAAACGCAGCCTCAATCCCAACGGCCTCGATTTGACAGTGCTGGAAGACGAGATCCGCACCGATCCGCAGGTGACCGCCGTGCTGATCGCCGCTGCCAATAGCGCGGCCCAGCACCATGGCGCTGCCGTACAAACCCTGTCCCAGGCGCTGCACCGCCTCGGCACCGGACAAAGCATGAACCTGATTCTGGGGCTGGCCCTCAAGCGCAGTGCCCGACTCAGCGATCCGTGTCTGGCCGACTATGCCGAGCGCTATTGGGAGCTGTCGCTGCGCACCGCCGAATATGGCCGGACCCTGGCGCGCTTGCTGGATCTGGATCAGGAGCGTTGTTATTGCGCCGGTATGCTGCATCGCCTCGGTGACCTTGCGCTGTTGCGGTGTTTGCAGGAATGGAAGCAGGCCGGTGGCGAGCTGGATGAATGGGAGGAGGTTGGCGAGGCGCTGGCCGAATTCGGCGCGGGTTATGGTTCGGCGCTTCGCACTCGCTGGCGCCTGCCGCTGGAGCTGCGAGAGCTGATTGCGGCGGTCTACCAGCTCGGTGGTGGGGTTTATTCGCGCGAAGCGCTGGTGATGAACATGGCTGCGCAACTGGCGCGTCTGACCGAGCATGAGGGCATTGAGGACCTGGCGAAGAGCCGGACGGCGCGGTTGCTCAAGATCGGGTTGCCGGAATTGATGCGTTTGCGCAAGAAATAGGCATCACACAATTCCCCATGTGGGAGCGGGCTTGCTCGCGAAGGCGGACATCCAGTCGACATTGAGTTGCCTGACCCGACGCCTTCGCGAGCAAGCCCGTTCTCACATGGGGTCTGTGTTGGACCTGTCAGCCGCAGATGATGCGGTTCTTGCCCTGGTGTTTGGCTTTGTACATTGCCGCATCCGCGCGGGCAAACAGGCTGTCGACGCTTTCGTCCTCGGCGGTGAGGCTGGTCAGGCCCTGGCTGACGGTGATGCCGAACGTCTGGTCGCCATGGCTGAAACTCAATCGCTGAATCTCCCGTTGCAGGCGCTCGGCCACTTGCATGGCCATGTCTGGCGCACAGCCGGGAAATACCGCTGCGAATTCCTCACCGCCAACTCGCCCGAACACATCGCCGCGACGCAACGCCGCGCGACCGCTCTCGGCGATTCGTTGCAGCACGTTGTCGCCTTCCTGGTGGCCGTAGGAATCGTTGATCACTTTGAAATCATCGATGTCCAGCAGCAGGAATGCCAGCGGCGTGCCTTGGTGCCGTGCCTGTTGGAATTCACGGTGGGCGCATTCGAAGAAGTGTCGGCGGTTGCTGCTCTGGGTCAGCACGTCGGTGGTGGCCAAGCGTTGCAGCTCGGTTTCCATCTGCTTTTTGTCAGTAATGTCTTCGGCAATGCCAACGATGATCACCGGTTGCCCCGGCTCGGCCTGACGGTTGATGAAGCACTTGTCACTGAGCCAGCGAACCTGGCCGTCGGCGGCAATGATTCGGTATTCGCGGTCTTCAACGGCACCTTTCACCAGTACTTCGGCCAGGCTGCGTTCGGCATAGTCCAGATCGTCGGGGTAAATGCTGTCGCGCCAATGGTTGTAGTCGGACAGTAACAAGCCTGCAGAGCGGCCGAAAATCCGTTCATACGCAGGGCTGACATAGAGCACCCGACGGGATTCCCAGTCGAAGGCCCAAAGCACCGCGTTGACGCTCACCAGCAGAGCGCTGAACAGCTGCTCGCGTTCACTCAGGCGCGCCACTTCGCCTTGTGCATGCATTAGCGCCAGCAGCGTTTGCGCGGCCTCGGGCCACAGCGGGAGGGATGAGTCTTGTAGGCTTTTATTGACCATCGACACAAAATCTCAAAGGGCGTGTGCCGCTCGAGGTTCGAAAGCGGCCAATACCAGAGCCCGCCTGGATGGCGAAGTGTCTTTGAGATAGGGGATTTGGAGCTTAGTTCCGAAGGGTGCGCCCACGAACGGGGCGCACCGATCAACGGCGTCAGACAGCGGCGGGGCGCAGGGAGTAGGTTTTCAACTGATCGGCGAAGTCGCGCAAGGATTGAATCCCGCTGGCTTCGGCTTCGTGTACCCAATCCTTGATGGCGGCCAGCATGTCGTGACCATTTGAGCTGGTCTTGACCCAGATCTGCTGCAAGGCCAGGCGTTTCTCGTAAATTACCTTCAGCGCCTGACTGTGCTCGAGCATGGTCTGGATGCGAATGTGGTGTTTGTCATCCAGAAGGCTGGTTTCCCGCGAGAGCAGGCGCTTGGCGCGGTGGAACTGGTGACGGACCGAGTGATCGACCTTTTCCAGTTCTTGTTTGACCAGCGGTGCGATCACCAATTTGCGGTACTGGGCCATGATCTGGAAGCGGTTGTTGAGGATCGCCATGGCGGTGTCCATGTCCAGGTTGCCTTTGCCTTCGACCCGATGGGCGATTGGCGCGACCCGCTGAACCTTGGCCAGGCGCAGGAAGCTGAAGACCTGGATCCAGGCCCAGCCGAGATCGAATTCCCACTTCTTTACCGACAGTTTTGCCGAATTAGGGTAGGTGTGATGGTTGTTATGCAGTTCTTCGCCGCCGATCAGGATGCCCCACGGCACCAGATTGGTCGCCGCATCGCGGCATTCGAAGTTGCGGTAGCCGATGGCATGGCCCAGGCCATTGACCACGCCGGCGGCCCAGACCGGGATCCACATCATCTGGATCGCCCAGATGGTGATGCCGATGGTGCCGAACAGCAGCAGGTCGATGACGCCCATGATCGCCACGCCCAGCAGCGGAAAACGGCTGTACAGGTTGCGTTCGATCCAGTCGTCTGGGCAGTTCTTGCCGTAGATGCGCAGGGTCTCGGGGTTTTCCGCCTCGGCACGGTACAGCTCGGCGCCTTTGCGCAGAACGGTGGACAGGCCCTTGATGACCGGGCTGTGCGGGTCATCGACGGTTTCGCATTTGGCGTGGTGCTTGCGGTGGATAGCGGTCCACTCGCGGGTGTTCTGTGCCGTGGTCAGCCACAGCCAGAAGCGGAAGAAATGTTTCAGGCCAGCATTGAGCTCAAGCGAGCGATGGGCTGAATAACGATGCAGATAGACCGTGACGCCGATGATCGTCACGTGGGTCATCAGCAGGGTGACTGCCACCAGTGACCAGGGCGACAAGCCGAGAAAACCTTCGTACCACATAGGCTATTGGGCCCTCGATAAAGAAAAAAACAGCCGTTGCATTATCACTTAGCCCACAGATAAAACCAGTCGCCCTTTCAGATAAGAGTGGCCGGATGTTTCTTTAAACTATAGTTCCATCCTTTTTGAAGGGACATGGATAGCCGAATGTCTGCCACCTATCGCGATGCTTTGCGTGCTGCACTGCTTTACCTTCTGGTTTCTATAGGTTGGCTGCTGTTCAGCGGTTATTTATTGAACAGTTTCTTCGATAGCTCTGCTGAGCTAATACGATGGCAACTGATCAACGGTTATGCCTGGGTGGTATTCAGTGCCGGTCTGATTTTCCTCGCCCGGGCGCGATTGTTCCGTTGTTTGGGGATCGGCGCAAAATTGCGTGAGCGCACTGAAGATCGCGAGCGTTTGCGTCAGGCGGCCGCGGTGTTCGATTGCACGCGTGAAGGGGTGCTGGTCACCGACAACAAAGGGTTGATCGTCCATGTAAACCGGGCCTTCATGGCAATCACCGGCTATCAGAGCGAGGAGGTGCTCGGCCAGCGCCCCAGTCTGTTCAAGTCCGGTCATCATCCGCCGGCTTTCTACCAGGCGATGTTCGCGACACTCAACAGCACCGGCGAGTGGAGCGGGGAAATCTGGAACCGCCGCAAAAGCGGCGAGATCTACCCGCAATGGCAGACCATCCGCGTCATTGACGACGAGAGGGGGCGGCGCAGCCATTACGTGGCAGTGTTTTCCGACATCAGCGCAATCAAAAACTCCGAGCATGAACTGACGCGTCTGGCTCATTACGATCCGCTGACCGATCTGCCCAACCGCTTGCTGTTCACCGACCGCACCGGGCAGGCCCTGGCTTCGGCGCAGATCCACAAGCGCGGCTGCGCGTTACTGTTGATCGATCTCGATCACTTCAAGATGATCAACGACAGCCTCGGGCATAGCATTGGGGACCAGTTGCTCAAGGGCGTGGCCGAGCGTTTGAAAGCGATGGTCGGTCCGGGAATCACCCTGGCGCGCCTGGGTGGTGACGAGTTCGCCGTGCTGGCTGAAAGCTGTCCGCAAATGGTGCACGCGGCGGCGCTGGCTCAGCGGATCATCGATGGCCTCAAAGAGCCGTTCCAGATCGACGGGCATCGGTTGTTCGTCAATATCAGCGTCGGCATCAGCCTGTTCCCTGGCGATGCCTTGAGCGCGGAGCAGTTGTTGCGCAATTCCGACTCGGCGCTGTTCAAGGCCAAGAGCGCCGGGCGTAACGGCTACGCCCTCTATACCGAAGAATTGACCGTCCATGCCCAGCAACGGGTCGAGACTGCATTCGAATTGCGCCGTGCGCTGGAGCAGCAGGAGTTGCGGGTTTATTACCAGCCGGTTCACGACCTCAAGACCAGCCGCCTGATCGGCGTCGAGGCATTGGTGCGCTGGGAGCATCCACAGCGAGGGTTGGTGTCGCCGGCAGAATTCATTCCCATTGCCGAGCGCACCGGTCTGATCGCCGAAATTGATGCCTGGGTGATGCGCCAGGCCTGTGAGCAGATGTGCCAGTGGCAGCAGGCCGGGGTGGTGTTGTCGTTTGTCGCGGTGAATGTTTCTTCTCGATTGTTCGCCCGCCGCGAGCTGTTTGGGCAGGTGGCGAAGGTGCTGAACGAAACCGGGCTGGATCCTGCCTGTCTGGAGCTGGAAGTTACCGAGAGCGCTGTGATGGATGACCCGGAAGTCGCGCTGGAGCAGATGCACAGGTTGCGTGAATTAGGCGTTCGGCTGGCCATCGATGACTTCGGTACAGGCTATTCGTCGTTGCTGCGCCTCAAGCGAATGCCGGTACAGAAACTCAAGATCGATCAGGGCTTCGTTGCCGGGTTGCCGTGGGATGAGGATGACGCGGCGATTGTGCGGGTGATCATTGCGCTGGCCCAGAGCATGGGGATGCAGGTTCACGCCGAGGGGATCGAGCAGGTCGAGCAGGCGAGTTTCCTGCTCGAACACGGCTGCGATCTGGGGCAGGGGTACTGGTTTGGACGGCCGGTGCAGGCACTGCAGTTGGATTGGGCCAAAGCGCCAGAAATTCTATGAAAGCAAAAAGATCGCAGCCTTCGGCAGCTCCTACATGGGGATGCGTACCCCTGTAGGAGCTGCCGAAGGCTGCGATCTTTTGATCTTTTGATCTTTGGGCCAATAACCCTCCGCAAACCCTTGTCCCGTCAGATAATCTAATTTGGTTATATAAACATTCTTAAATAGTCTTTTTAAGAATAACCACGCCTATCTACTATTGCCCTCACGCCGCAAGCAGTCTCGCCACTGCCAGGCAACCTCTAGTTGAAGGAGCAGCACCATGAGCGCATCCCTGCGTAGCGTTGACGGCCAGGACGAAGCAACCATTTTGCGTGAGATCCAGAGCGCCTTGCGCGATCTGCGTTTTGGCGCAGTGGAAATCACCGTGCACAACGCCCAGGTGGTCCAGATCGAACGCAAAGAGAAATTCCGGTTGCAGAACCCAAGCAACAAACCGAGCTGAAACAAAGATCAAAAGATCGCAGCCTGCGGCAGCTCCTACGGGGGCTTTGTGTAGGAGCTGCCGAAGGCTGCGATCTTTGACAGGCAACCCCGATTCCAGACCATAAAAAGCCAACACAATCAGAATTCCAGGAGCTTTCACCATGTCGTCGATTCGTCATTTCGCTTTGGCCGCCCTGGCCAGTGCCCTTTTTGCTGGTTCCGCGGTTGCCAAGGATTACGAACTGCTTAACGTATCGTACGACCCAACTCGCGAGCTGTATCAGGACTACAGCGCCGAATTCGTCAAGTTCTGGCAGAAAGACCACGCTGGCGACACCGTGAAAATCCAGCAATCCCACGGTGGTTCGGGCAAACAGGGCCGAGCGGTGATCGACGGTCTGCGTGCCGACGTGGTGACCCTGGCCCTGGCCGGTGACATCGATGAAATCGCCAAACTCGGCAAGACCCTGCCAGCGGATTGGCAGAAGCGTCTGCCGGAAGCGAGTACACCTTACACCTCGACCATCGTGTTCCTTGTGCGCAAGGGCAATCCTAAAGGCATCAAGGACTGGGGCGACCTGACCAGGAACGGCGTGGAAGTCATCACCCCGAACCCGAAAACCTCCGGCGGCGCACGCTGGAACTTCCTCGCCGCCTGGGCCTATGGCCTGAAAGCCAATGGCGGTAACGAAGCGAAAGCCAAGGAATACGTGCAAACCCTGTTCAAGCACGTTCCTGTGCTGGACACCGGTGCTCGCGGTTCGACCATTACCTTCGTCAACAACGGTCAGGGCGACGTGTTGCTGGCCTGGGAAAACGAAGCCTTCCTGGCCCTGAAAGAAGACGGTGGCGCTGACAAGTTCGACATTGTCGTGCCTTCGCTGTCGATCCTCGCCGAACCTCCGGTAGCCGTGGTCGACAAGAACGCCGAGAAAAAGGGCAACACCGAGATCGCCGAAGCGTACCTCAAGCACCTGTACAGCCCGGCCGGCCAGGAAATCGCGGCAAAAAACTTCTATCGTCCACGTGACAAGGATGTTGCCGCCAAGTACGCCAAACAGTTCCCGACACTGGACCTGGTGACCATCGACAAGGACTTCGGCGGCTGGAAAACCGCACAGCCGAAATTCTTTAACGATGGTGGCGTGTTCGACCAGATTTATCAGGCGCAATAACCTGAAATAAGCCACACAACGAGCCTTAAGCTTGGGCGCGGAACATGTGGGAGCGAGCCTGCTCGCGAAGGCGGTGTTTCAGGCGACGTAATTGTTGACTGATGCTCCCTCTTCGCGAGCAGGCTCGCTCCCACATGGATGCGTTGAGCTGATTGATTTTTTCAACCAAGGACTTTTATGTCGCGTCGTATCTCCCCCGTCATACCCGGCTTCGGGCTGACGCTGGGCTACACCTTGGTGTACCTCAGCCTGATTGTGCTCATTCCACTGGCGGCGATGTTCGTGCATGCCGCTCAACTCACCTGGGACCAGTTCTGGGCGATTATCTCGGCGCCACGGGTGCTGGCGGCGTTGAAGCTCAGCTTCGGCACCGCGCTCTATGCCGCGATCATCAACGGCATCATCGGCACGCTGCTGGCCTGGGTGCTGGTGCGCTATACCTTCCCTGGACGCAAAGTCATCGATGCGATGATCGACTTACCCTTCGCATTGCCCACCGCCGTGGCCGGTATCGCGCTGACTGCGCTATACGCGCCCAATGGTTGGGTGGGTCAGTTTGCAGCGGACCTGGGTTTCAAGATCGCGTATACCCCCCTCGGCATCACCCTTGCCCTCACTTTTGTGACACTTCCATTCGTAGTACGTACCGTACAGCCAGTATTGGCTGATATCCCTCGGGAAGTGGAAGAAGCGGCGGCGTGCCTGGGTGCGAAACCGTTGCAGGTTTTCCGCCATATTCTGGTCCCCGCGCTGCTGCCAGCCTGGCTGACCGGTTTCGCGTTGGCCTTTGCCCGCGGGGTCGGTGAGTACGGTTCGGTGATTTTCATTGCCGGCAACATGCCGATGAAAACCGAGATCCTGCCGCTGCTGATCATGGTCAAGCTCGACCAGTACGATTACACCGGCGCCACGTCCATTGGTGTACTGATGCTGGTGGTTTCTTTCGTCCTGTTGCTGCTGATCAACTTGCTGCAGCGGCGCATCGAAACCCCATAAGGAGGCGCAGAAATGTCCCAATCGTCTATTGCTGCTGCTTCCTCGAACGCCGCCCGCCGTGGCAGTGCTTCATCGCGGCGAATCCTGATCGGCCTTGGCTGGCTGGTGTTCACCCTGTTCCTGTTGCTGCCGCTGGTGATCGTGGTGTCTCAGGGCCTGAAGCTCGGAATCGGTGCGTTCTTCACCGCGATCTTCGAACCCGACGCTTTGTCGGCCCTGAAACTCACGGTGATCGCCGTGCTGATTTCAGTGCCGCTGAACCTGGTGTTCGGTGTCAGCGCCGCATGGTGCGTGAGCAAGTACTCGTTCCGTGGCAAAAGTATGCTGGTCACTCTGATCGACTTGCCGTTTTCGGTGTCGCCGGTCATCGCCGGTCTGGTCTACGTGCTGATGTTCGGTGCTCAGGGCCTGTTTGGTCCGTGGTTGCAGGACCATGACATCCAGATCGTCTTCGCCTTGCCGGGCATCGTGCTGGCGACGATCTTCGTCACTGTGCCGTTCGTGGCGCGCGAGCTGATCCCGCTGATGCAGGAACAAGGCACGCAGGAAGAAGAGGCCGCGCGCCTGCTCGGGGCCAATGGCTGGCAGATGTTCTGGCACGTCACCGTTCCCAACATCAAATGGGGCTTGATCTACGGCGTGGTGCTGTGTACGGCGCGGGCCATGGGTGAGTTCGGGGCGGTATCGGTGGTTTCCGGGCACATTCGCGGGGTGACCAACACCCTGCCGCTGCACGTCGAGATCCTCTACAACGAATACAACCACGTGGCCGCGTTCGCCGTGGCGAGCCTGTTGCTGATCCTGGCGCTCTTCATCCTGCTGCTCAAGCAGTGGAGCGAAAACCGTATTAACCGCCTGCGCGCCAGCGCCGCGGAGGAATAAGTCATGTCGATTGAAGTGCGTAACGTCAGCAAGAATTTTCACGCGTTCAAGGCGCTGGACAACATCAGCCTGGACATTCAAAGCGGCGAACTTGTGGCGCTGCTCGGCCCGTCCGGTTGCGGCAAAACTACGTTGCTGCGGATCATCGCCGGCCTGGAAACCCCGGATCAGGGCAATATCGTGTTCCACGGTGAAGACGTTTCCGGCCACGACGTGCGTGATCGCAACGTCGGCTTCGTGTTCCAGCACTACGCCCTTTTCCGCCACATGACGGTGTTCGACAACGTCGCGTTCGGCCTGCGCATGAAGCCGAAAAACCAGCGCCCGAGCGAAAGCCAGATCGCGGTGAAAGTCCACGAGCTGCTGAACATGGTGCAACTGGACTGGCTGTCGGATCGCTACCCGGAACAACTCTCCGGCGGTCAGCGTCAACGTATTGCTTTGGCTCGTGCCTTGGCGGTGGAACCGAAAGTCCTGCTGCTCGACGAACCCTTCGGCGCCCTCGACGCCAAGGTCCGTAAAGAACTGCGTCGCTGGTTGGCGCGGCTGCACGAAGACATCAACCTGACCTCGGTGTTCGTGACTCACGACCAGGAAGAAGCGATGGAAGTCGCCGACCGCATCGTGGTGATGAACAAGGGCGTGATCGAGCAGATCGGCTCACCGGGCGACGTCTACGAAAACCCGGCCAGCGATTTCGTTTATCACTTCCTGGGTGACTCGAACCGGTTGCATCTGGGTGAAGACAACCATGTGCTGTTCCGTCCTCACGAAGTGTCGCTGTCGCGTCATGAGCTGGAGGATCACCACGCGGCCGAGGTGCGGGATATTCGTCCGTTGGGTGCGACGACACGGGTGACGTTGAAGGTCGAAGGCCAGAGCGAATTGATCGAAGCAGAAGTGGTGAAAGATCACGACAGCCTGATCGGGTTGGCGAAGGGCGAGACGCTGTTTTTCAAGCCGAAGGTCTGGCAGAAACTCGCCAACATCTAAGATCAAAAGATCGCAGCCTGCGGCAGCTCCTACAGTGGATTTGGGTTAAGCACACATGTGTGGCCAACCGAAAAACCTGTAGGAGCTGCCGCAGGCTGCGATCTTTTAAAGCGTCCTACGCTGCAGCGTTCTTCTGACGCAAACGCACCCCACCCACCCGCGCCTCGATCTGCTCTTTGAGGTCATGCCGCAACCCCAGTAAAAACGCCAACTCAACCACCACAAATAACGGCCCGACAATCAACCCCGTCACATCATCGACAAACGCCGGTTTGCGTCCTTCGTAGTGATGACCGACAAATTGAATCGCCCAACCCACCACAAACATCCCGATGCCGCTCACCAGCCAAACCAGCGTGCTTTGCTGCGCGAGCACATGACCCAGCCAAACACAAAGACCCAGCAGCACGGTCATCAGCACGCCCAGCCGTAACTCCAATCGCAGATAAAACCACGCCGAAGCCAGCGCCAAAAGCACCGCCGGTGACACCCAAACCCCGGCCAGCGACCACTCGGGCCGTGACAGCAGCACCGCAACGGCGACAACGATCAGCGGAATACCGATAAAGTGGGTGGCAATATTGCGCGGGTCACGGTGGTAGGCGGCGTATTGACTGAGATGGTCGACGAGGCTTTTCATTGTTGTTCCTCCTGTTGGGTGATGGATCATGCCCCGGGTCCACATTTCGCTCTGTCAGGCAGGCGACAATCTCTAGGAGTTTTCATGGATATGCAGGTCTGGCGTCCACGCCTGATGAGCGGCCAGTGGTTCAGCCATTTACCTGTTTCCTTACAGGATAGTCTGCTGTCTGCCGCCCGGGTGCGGCGGTTGTCGCCGGACCAGCGGCTGTTCAAGCGCGGCGATCCACCGTGCGGGCTGTACGCGGTGCTCGAAGGTTCGGTGCGCATCGGCGCAGTGAGCGAGCAGGGCAAGGAGGCGCTGTTGAGCCTGGTGGAGTCGCCCCACTGGTTCGGCGAAATCTGTCTGTTCGATGGCCAGCCGCGCACTCATGATGCGTTCGGTGTGGGTCATTGCACCCTGCTGCACATTTCGCAAACCGCGCTGCTGACGTTGCTTGATGAACAACCGGTGTATTGGCGACAACTGGCGTTGCTGATGAGCCACAAGCTGCGCCTGACGTTCATCAATCTCGAACAGCTGAGCCTCATGCCGGCAGCGGCCCGACTGGCGCATCGCTTGCTGATGATCGCCGAGGGCTATGGCGAGATCGACCCGCCGCGACGGGTGTTGCAACTGCCCCAGGAACAATTGGCGTCGATGCTGTCGCTGTCGCGCCAGACCACCAACCAGATTCTCAACGACTTGCAGGGGCAGGGGATTGTGAATCTCAAGTACGGCGAGATCGAGATTCTGGATGCGCAACGATTGCGGATGTTGGCGATTATCTAAAACCCGGCGTTAGTGGTGGGCTTTGGACGCGAAGGCGCCTAGCCTGTGATGACGACAATCGAGGTGTGCCATGCGTGTGCTGTTAGTGGAAGACGAACCCGAGACCGCCAAACTCCTGGCTAAAGGCCTGAGCGAGGCAAGTTACTCAGTCGATGTGGCGGTCAACGGTATGGACGGCCGACGCTTTATCGAGTCCGGCGAATACGAGCTGATCATCCTCGACGTGATGCTGCCCGGGCTCAATGGCTGGCAGTTGCTGCAGCAGATCCGCAAGCTCGGCGAAACGCCGGTGCTGTTCCTGACCACCAGGGACGGCATCGAGGATCGCCTGCGCGATCTGGAGTTGCATGAGGATGATTACCTGCTCAAGCCATTTGCCGTAAGCGAGTTGGTGAAGCGGGTGCGCAAGTTGTTGCGGCGGGATCGGGGGCGCTGAGGCGTTTCTGTAGCGTCTGGTCTGGCCTCTTCGCGAGCAGGCTCGCTCCCACATTGGAATGCGGTCAACTGTGGGAGCGAGCCTGCTCGCGAAGAGGCAAGACCAGACAACCCACTTTCAGAATCTGTTACCGCAACCCATCTCGAAATTGCCCCGGTGTCATCCCGGTCCAGCGCTTGAATGCGCGGCTGAAGCTGCTCGTGTCCGCAAATCCCAGCAGATAGCTGATCTCGCTCAATGAGCATTGCTGATCGCGTAAATGCAGCAGCGCCAGGTTCTCGCGACTTTCGTTGAGCAGCGTATCGAACCGGCAACCCTCGTCCGCCAGATGCCGTTGCAGGCTGCGCAAACTCAGATGCAGAGCCTGGGCGATGTGTTCGGCGCTGGGCTCACCTTCCGGCAATTGCTCCTCAATGGCGTCGCGAACCTTGCGTTCCCAGGTCAGGGGTTTGAGCTGGGCGAGGGTGCGTTTGAGCACGGCTTCGTTGTGTTCGGCCAGTTCCGGATTGGCGTCGTCCAGGTGGCTGTCGAAGTCCACGACGGCGAATTCCAGTCGGTCTTCATCGGCGGCGAAGTACACCGGTGAGCGGAAGACTTTGTGCCATTGATGCGGGTCCGCCGGTTCCGGGCGACGCAGGTACACCGCCAGCGGGGCGTAATCGCGGCCCAGGCGATTGCGGCAGGTGCGTACGTAAATCGCTGTGAAGGCGTCGATGGCTTCGAAGGCCGGGGCCGGATTGCCTGGCGGGATTTTCAGGCGGAAGCGGTAGCGGTCCTCGGTGCGGGTCAGTTCCAGGTCCAGGGCATCGCTGACCACCTGGTGATAACGCACGATGCGCTCGAACACTTCTCGCAGACTGCCGCTGGCCACCAGCGCATAGCCGAGTGCGTGAAACGTGGTGGGGCTGACGAAGCGCGATACCCGCAAACCAATCGCCGGATCACCGCTGACCTGCACTGCGATTTCCCACAGGCGCGTGGTGCCGGACAACGGGTAACGGGCGTTCGGGTCGTCCATCAGTTGCGGGTCGAGCCCCGCCTGTTGGCACAGGGCGGTGCTGTCGAGGCCCAGCGCATCGAGTTGCTTGCGCAGGGCGCGGGTCCAGCTGGCGAGGGAGGTCGGTTCAGTCATGCTGATTGGCGCTTCCGGTCAACAGGTTGGCGTTCACGGCTACCGCGTTGCGAGGGTTCACAAGGCAGGATGCGAACATCAATAACCAGAGGATGGAAGCATGCACGGTACTTCTGCAAGTCCCCAGCGACTGAATGTAGCTCAGCGATCAGCGCATATTCGCCAAGTGGTGCTGGCCAAGGGGGGCGAACTGCGTCAGCGCTACCCGATTCTCAACCATCAGGACGCTTTGGGCGCAGGTATTTTGGCCTTCGCGCTGATCGGGATGATCGGCTCGGCGACGCTCTACACGACCGGGCACATGGCCTGGTGGGCATGCCTGTTGCTCAACGCCTTTTTTGCCTCGTTGACCCACGAGCTGGAACACGACCTGATCCATAGCATGTACTTCCGCAAACAGCGCGTGCCGCACAACCTGATGATGGGCCTGGTGTGGCTGGCGCGTCCGAGCACGATCAATCCGTGGATTCGCCGGCATCTGCACCTCAATCACCACAAAGTCTCCGGCACGGAATCCGACATGGAAGAGCGCGCCATCACCAACGGCGAGCCTTGGGGTTTCGCGCGGTTGCTGATGGTCGGCGACAATGTGATGTCGGCGTTCATTCGTATGCTGCGGGCCAAGACCTGGGCTCACAAGATCAGCATCATCAAGCGCACCCTGAATGTCTACGCGCCGCTGGCGCTGGTGCATTGGGGGGCGTGGTACCTGTTTCTCGGCTTCCATGCGGCCAATGGCATCGCCTATCTGATGGGAACGTCGATCGAATGGTCGGCGACCACGCTGTCGGTGATGCAGGTGATCGACATCGCTGCCGTGGTGATCATCGGTCCGAACGTCTTGCGTACCTTTTGCCTGCATTTCGTCAGCTCGAACATGCACTACTACGGTGACGTGGAGCCGGGCAATGTCATCCAGCAGACCCAGGTGCTGAACCCGTGGTGGATGTGGCCGTTGCAGGCGTTCTGCTTCAACTTCGGCAGCAGCCACGGCATCCATCATTTTGTGGTGAAGGAACCGTTTTACATCCGTCAGATGACCGTGCCGGTGGCGCATAAAGTGATGCGCGAGATGGGCGTGCGGTTTAATGATTTCGGGACGTTTGGGCGGGCGAATCGATTTGTGCGCAAGGAAACAACAGAGGCACAGGAGGTTCGTGCGGCTCAGGTTTGATCGATGTGTCCGGAAACTCAAAACGGCAAAGGCGCCCGTCATCAATCTGACCCAAAAGGGCGATACGTTATGGCACAAGCAGGGTTGCTGGGTGGCTACGGTATCGCTGATTGATATATGCGTTTTAGGCCTAATAAAGTAATTAAATATTCCTTTATTGGATATCAATTTCAGCCAATCATCGCGCTTTCAAATTTTGAGTTTCCGGGGCCGTCTCCTTGGCAGGGTGCGGTCCCTTTTTTATTCCGGACAAACACCAAACCCTGTGGGAGCGAGCCTGCTCGCGATGGCGTCGCTACATCCAACATGGATGGTGACTGATCTACCGCTATCGCGAGCAGGCTCACTCCCACAGGTGATCGATTTTATATTCGATATAGGTCTTAATAAATAGCTTCTTATTCCTTAACGAATATAACTCTCCTCCCTATACTTGCTCGGGAACAGACAAGCAGCAGGAGAGCTCCCCCATGCGCAACGAATCAATTCGCTATCTGATTGTGCCGGGCTGGCAAGGATCGCCAGAAGATCATTGGCAAAGCCACTGGCAGAACAGCCTGCCGAACAGCGCGCGGGTGGAGCAGGCCGACTGGCTGACACCACGTCGTGAAGACTGGGTCGCGGCACTGGCTGAGGCGATTGCCGCCGACAGCACGCCGGTGATCCTGATCGCCCATAGCCTGGGTTGCATCACTGTCGCGCATTGGGCTGCCACGGCGCCCGTGCCGTTTTTGCGTCAGGTCCGCGGCGCCTTGCTGGTCGCCCCAGCGGACGTCGAGCGTCCGTCCTGCGCACCGGCCCTGCGCAATTTCGCACCGATTCCGACCCACCTGCTGCCGTTCCCGAGTCAGGTTGTCAGCTCCGACAATGACGGCGCCGTGAGCACACCGCGTGCGTTGGAACTGGCACGTCACTGGGGCGCCGAGGCGGGGATTTTGTCGGGCGCCGGGCACATCAATGTGAAGTCCGGTCATCAACGCTGGGAGCAGGGTTTTGCCTATCTCTATCGCCTGCAAAACCGAATGGAACACCACGCCCTGCGCCGCGCTTGAACCTTTTATTTTTTGCTTTTGTTTTTTAAAACAACGCCCCCCGTCTCCCGGCGGTTCAGGGCGGGAGTCTGCCATGAGTTTTGAAACCTTCGGTCAGCCGCTGCTGACCTTCCCCGACGCAGAAAAAAGTCCCCTGAGCATTCGCGCCAAGGCGCTGGTGTTTGTCGATCCGCGTTCGCGTCAGTTACGCCAGGAGCTGGAGCTATTGGCGCCGCGTTCGATCTCGGTGTTGATCCGTGGCGAAACCGGCAGCGGCAAGGAGTTGCTCGCGCGGCACATCCATCGTGCAAGTGATCGCGGTGGGTTGTTCGTCTCGGTCAACTGCGGCGCGATCAGCCCGACTTACGCTGATGCGGAATTGTTCGGTTATGCCGCCGGCAGTTACAGCGGTTCAGCCAGCAGTCGCGCGGGGTGGTTCGGTTCTGCCAACGGCGGGACGCTCTATTTGGATGAGATCGGCGACTTGCCGCTACCAATCCAGATCAAATTGCTCGCGGCGCTGGAAAACCACGAAGTCACGCGGGTCGGCGCTCACCAACCAAGCCCGGTGGACGTGCGCCTAGTGGCGGCTACCAGCATCGACCTGGCCCAAGCGGTGGCCGCCGGAAAATTCCATGAGCGTCTCTACCACTACCTCAGCGAAGGCCAGCTCGAACTGCCGGCCTTGCGTGAGCGGGTGGGCGATATTCTGTCGCTGTCCGAATATTTCCTCGGCATCTATAGCCAGCGCCTGGACCTGCCGGTGCCGCTGATCAGCGAAGCCGCGCAGCATCTGTTAGAGCAACACAGTTGGCCGGGCAACACCCGGGAGCTGGAAAACGTCATTCACTTTGCATTGTTGGTCAGCACCGGCGATGAGATTTTGCCGGAGCATTTGAATCTGCCCGAGGCGCCGCCGTCATTGGTGCAGATCGAGCGGCAACTGAAGCAGATTCTCGGCAGCGGTTCCACCGCAGAGAGAGAAGCCTTGAAACAACTCCTCAAAAACACCGCGTTTGTGTAGGCGCTGGCGCAGCCTGCGATCTGTTGATCTTGGCAATCTTCTAGATTGCCGAAGATCAAGATCAAAAGATCGCAGCCTTCGGCAGCTCCTACGCTGTATGAACAAAATGGAATATGAAAGTGAATAAAAGATATTGTTCGGGAATAAAAAATCCCGGTATTGTCCGCGTCACGCCAGCGATAGCACTTCATTAGCACTTACAAAAACCACTCGTAATAAACAAGCCGTCGTCGAGCACGACCGTGATTTTCGATAAGGACACTGCATGAAAAAGGTTCTGTTGTTCACCGCATTGGCGGCTGCCCTGACCGCGGGCCTGGCCCAGGCTGGCGAGAAACTGGTGGTGGCGGCGACCCCGGTTCCACACGCCGAGATTCTTGAACTGATCAAACCAACCCTCGCCAAAGAAGGCGTGGACCTGGAAATCAAAGTATTCACCGACTACGTTCAGCCGAACGTACAGGTCGACCAGAAGCGTCTGGACGCCAACTACTTCCAGACCCTGCCGTACCTGAAAAGCTTCAATGAAGGCAAAGGCACTAACCTGGTGACCGTGATCGGTGTGCACGTCGAACCTTTCGGCGGCTACTCGAAGAAAGTCAAAACCCTGGCTGAGTTGAAAGACGGCGCAACCATCGCAATCCCGAACGAAGGCAGCAACAGCGGCCGTGCCCTGATCCTGTTGCAGAAGGCTGGCCTGATCGAGTTGAAAGACCCGAAAAACGCTCTGGCCACCCCGAAAGACATCGCCAAGAACCCGCACAACTTCAAGTTCAAGGAACTGGAATCGGCCATGCTGCCGCGTGTTCTGGACCAGGTCGACCTGGATATGATCAACACCAACTACGCGCTGGAAGCCGGTTTGAACCCGGCTAAAGACGCGCTGGTGATCGAAGGTGCAGATTCGCCTTACGTGAACTTCCTGGTGGCGCGTCCGGACAACAAGGACAGCGTAGCCATCCAGAAACTGGCCAAGGCTTTGACCAGCCCGGAAGTGAAAGCATTCATCGAGAAGAAGTACAGCGGCGCGGTATTGCCGGCGTTCTGATTCGCGAGGTAAACCCCTTCAAGGTTTCAACGCCGACGGCTGATATAGCGTCGGCGTTTTTTATGGACGCAATTCATGTGGGAGCGAGCCTGCTCGCGAAGAGGGAGTGTCAGTCGACATTACTTTTGCTGATACGCCGCTTTCGCGAGCAGGCTCGCTCCCACAGGGGAATCTACTCGTTCAGGCCACCCTGGCCTTCAACGCCCTGCGCAACGCCACCAGCAACTTCACGATGTCCTGCGGATCCAGCCGCTGTGGCACTTTTACGTCAGCCATTTTCTCTTCCTTGTGATGGTTCGGCCGGGGAGTCTGGCCAAAAGCTGTGCGTCCTTGGAGGGGGATTACGAAAAAAAGATCCTTCCTACAACGCAAAGAAAAATAGTCGTCTTCTGCTGCCTCAGCAAATTCGGAGGATAGTTTTTGCGCGATATGGATGATCGTTCCCACTCAGTGCGTGGGTCGGGGTTAGTCCGGCCAATACCAAGCCGGCTCATCCAGCATCCGCTGCCCGACAATCCCGGTCTGGCTCAGGTTCTTCTCCAGCACAATGCAATTGCACTCCGGGTCCTCCTGCAGCGCCGAAATCAACCGCCGCGCATGAGAAACCACCCACACCTGACACTGCTCGGACGCGCGGATAATCAACCGCGCCAACGCGGGCAACAGGTCTGGGTGCAGACTGGTTTCCGGCTCGTTCAGCACCATCAGCGTCGGTGGCCGAGGCGTCAGCAGCGCTGCGACCAGCAGCAAATAGCGCAACGTCCCGTCCGACAACTCGGCCGCCGACAAGGGCCTCAATAATCCTTCCTGGTAAAACTCGATCGCAAACCGACCACCCTGAAGCGGCGCGATGTTCAATCGCGCGCCAGGGAAGGCGTCGCTGACGGCGGCCTGCAAGGCCTCGGGGTCGCCAATTTCGCGGATCGTCTGCAACGCGGCCGCCAGATCCCGACCATCGTGATGCAGCACCGGCGTGCGGGTGCCCAATTGCGGTTGACGCACCTGCGCATCGGCGTCGCTGCGAAAGTGATCATAGAATCGCCAGCGGCGGATGAACTCACGCAACTGCATGACTTCCGGCGAGGTGCGAAAGCTGCCGACCTGATCGAACAGGCTGTCGAAATTCGGCGTGTGTTGGGCCAGAACCTCCCAGCCGCGCCCGGCCCGGGCCCGGATCATCGGGCCGTTTCGATCCACCAGCAGACTGGCCGGGCGGTAAAACGGGCCGGACCAGATGCATTCCTTCTTGATTTCCGGGTCCAGAGAAAACGCGGAAAGGCTCGGCTCCGGCAGCCCCAGCGCGATTGAGTAGCTGAAATCTTCCCCGGCAAACCCCAGGCGCAGGCGTTTGGCACTGTGTCGAACGGTCGCCTCGATCGGGGCTTCACCATTACGCATCCGCCGACTGATTTTTTCCGGCCCGGCCCAGAAGGTCGAATCCAGCCCACCCTCGCGGGCCAACGCATTGACCACGCCGCCCTGAGCGGTTTCCGCCAGCAGGCGCAACGCGCGGTAGAGGTTGGATTTACCGCTGCCGTTGGGGCCGGTGATCAGGTTCAACCGACCCAACGGAATCACCAATTTATTGATCGAGCGGTAATTGGCCACCGCGAGGGTTTTGAGCATGGGAAGCTTCCTGCTGCGTGGTGCGCGATTCTGCCTTATTGTCGACGTCATCGTGCGCCAGGCTTTATTTCAAACCGTGAGGCGCACCCTTGGAACCCTGTTCTACGCTCACAGTCGTATCGCCATTGGCACGTTCGTACAACGCAAAGGAGTCTGCATGGTGGGTCCCGGATTGAAAACAGTGGTTGGCCTGAGCCTCCTTGTTCTGCTGAGCGCCTGTGGCGATAAAAAACCGGTCGAAAAGGACCGTCCGCGGGTATTCGTGCAAGAGGTAAAACCTGCGGATTACGCGGCGACGGTGACCCTGACCGGTGATGTTCAGGCGCGGGTCCAGACTGACCTGTCGTTCCGCGTTGGCGGCAAGATCATCCAGCGCATGGTCGATGTCGGTGACCGGGTATCGGCCAAACAAGTGCTGGCCAAGCTCGATCCCAAGGACCTGCAAACCAGCGTCGACTCGGCTCAGGCGCAGGTTGTTGCCGAGCAGGCCCGGGTCAAACAGACCGCCGCCGCATTCGTTCGCCAGCAAAAACTCCTGCCCAAGGGCTACACCAGCCAGAGCGAGTTCGATTCCGCCCAGGCCGCCTTGCGCAGCACTCAGAGTGCGCTGACTGCCGCACAGGCGCAGCTGGCCAACGCCCGGGAACAACTGGGCTACACCGCGCTGATTGCCGACGCGCCGGGGGTGATTACCGCGCGCCAGGCCGAGGTCGGCCAGGTGGTGCAGGCCACTGTGCCGATTTTCAGCCTGGCCCGGGACGGTGAGCGCGACGCCGTGTTCAACGTCTACGAATCGCTGCTGAAAGAGCCTCCAGAGGATAAAACGGTGGTCGTCAGCCTGCTCGACAACCCCGCGATCAAAACCACCGGCACCGTTCGGGAAATCACCCCGGCCGTCTCCGCGCAGACCGGCACGGTGCAGGTCAAAGTCACTCTCAACGGACTACCGGAAGGCATGCAGCTCGGTTCGGTGGTGAGTGCCACGGCCAAGACGCCAGGCAAATCGGCGGTCGAACTGCCCTGGTCGGCTCTGACGAAAAATCTCAGCGACCCGGCGGTGTGGCTGGTGGACGGCGAGGGCAAGGCACAGCTGCACACCGTCACGGTCGGCCGCTACTTGACGGGCAAAGTGATCATCAGCGACGGCCTGAAAGGTGGCGAAAAAGTGGTCATCGCCGGCGGACAGTTGCTGCACCCCGGCGTGAAGGTGGAAATCGCCGAAAACACCTATAAGGATTTATCCGCGGGAGCCCAGCCATGAAGCGTCTGTTACTGGTATGCGCCGGTGTGATGCTGGTGGCCTGCTCGAAAAAGGAACCGCCGCCGGAGTCTGTGCGTCCGGTGCTGTCCATCAAGGTCCAGTCTCTGGACGAAGAAAGCCTGGGCCGCTTCGCTGGCAACATCCAGGCCCGGTATGAAAGCAATGTCGGGTTCCGGGTGCCGGGGCGTATTGCCAGCCGTAACGTCGATGTCGGTGCCGAAGTCGATAAGGGCGCGTTGCTCGCCACGCTCGACCCCACCGATCAGCAGAACCAGTTGCGCTCCGCTCAGGGTGATCTGGCCAGCGTCCAGGCGCAACTCATCAACGCCCAGGCCAACGCCCGGCGTCAGCAAGAGTTGTTCGATCGTGGCGTGGGCGCCCAGGCGCAACTCGACATCGCACAGACCGATCTCAAAACCACCCAGGCCTCCCTCGATCAAGCGAAGGCTGCGGTCGATCAGGCCAAGGACCAGCTCAACTACGTTGAACTGCGCGCCGACCACAAAGCCGTGGTCACCGCGTGGAACGCCGAAGCCGGGCAAGTCGTCAGCGCCGGCCAGCAAGTGGTGACCCTGGCGCAGCCGGACATCAAGGAAGCGGTGATCGACCTGCCGGACACCCTGGTCGACCAGTTGCCGGAAGACGTGGTGTTTCAGGTGGCCGTCCAGCTCGACCCGAGCATCACCACCACCGCCATCATTCGCGAAATCGAACCCCAGGCGCAAAGCGCGACCCGTACCCGTCGCGCCCGCCTGACACTGACCGACACACCACCGGGTTTTCGCCTGGGCACGGCCATCAGCGTGACCCTCAGTTCCGCGATCAAACCGCGTATCGAACTGCCCCTGACTGCGCTCCAGGAGGTCGATGGCAAACCGCGGATCTGGGTCATCGACCCGCAGACCCAGACCGTTTCCCCGCGAGATGTCAGCCTGGTCAGCCGCACTGACTCAACGATGGTCCTGGCGAACGGGGTGAAGTCCGGCGAGCGGGTGGTCAGTGCCGGGGTGAATAGCCTGAAACCGGGGCAGAAAGTAAAAATCGATGAGGACAGCCCGCAATGAAAGGGAGTTTCAACTTGTCCGAATGGGCCCTCAAGCATCAGTCGTTTGTCTGGTATTTGATGTTCATCGCGCTGCTGATGGGCGTGTTCTCGTACCTGAACCTCGGCCGTGAGGAAGACCCGTCGTTCACCATCAAAACCATGGTGATCCAGACCCGGTGGCCGGGCGCGACCCAGGAAGAAACCCTCAAGCAGGTCACTGACCGGATCGAGAAAAAACTCGAAGAGCTCGACTCGCTCGACTACGTGAAAAGCTACACCCGCCCCGGCGAGTCGACGGTCTTCGTTAATTTGCGTGATACCACCAGCGCCAAGGACATCCCGGAAATCTGGTACCAGGTGCGCAAGAAGATCAATGACATTCGCGGCGACTTCCCTCAAGGCCTGCAAGGGCCGGGATTCAACGATGAATTCGGTGACGTGTTCGGCTCGGTGTACGCCTTTACCGCCGACGGTTTGTCGATGCGCCAATTGCGCGATTACGTCGAGCAAGTCCGCGCCGAGATCCGCGAAGTGCCGGGGCTGGGCAAGGTCGAGATGGTCGGCGAGCAGGATGAAGTCCTCTACCTGAACTTCTCCACTCGCAAACTGGCGGCGCTGGGCATTGATCAGCGTCAGGTGGTGCAGAGCCTGCAATCGCAAAACGCGGTGACCCCGGCCGGTGTGATCGAGGCAGGTCCCGAGCGGATTTCCGTGCGCACGTCGGGGCAGTTTGTCTCTGAGAAGGACCTGGAAAACGTCAACCTGCGACTCAACGACCGTTTCTACCGTTTGGCCGACATCGCCGACATCAGCCGTGGCTATGTCGACCCGTCGACCCCGGAATTCCGCTTTAACGGCCATCCTGCCATTGGCCTCGCCATTGCGATGAAGAAGGGCGGCAACATTCAGGTGTTCGGCAAGGCGTTGCACCAGCGCATGACCGACCTGACTGCCGATCTGCCGGTGGGCGTCGGCGTGCACAACGTTTCCGACCAGGCCGAAGTGGTGGAAAAAGCCGTCGGCGGCTTCACCAGTGCGTTGTTCGAAGCGGTGGTGATCGTGCTGATCGTCAGCTTCATCAGCCTCGGCGTACGTGCCGGATTGGTGGTGGCCTGCTCGATTCCGCTGGTGCTGGCGATGGTCTTCGTCTTCATGGAATACAGCGGCATCACCATGCAGCGGATTTCCCTCGGCGCGCTGATCATCGCCCTCGGCCTGCTGGTGGATGACGCGATGATCACCGTCGAGATGATGGTCACGCGCCTGGAGATGGGCGAGACCAAGGAGCAAGCGGCCACGTTCGCCTACACCTCGACCGCGTTCCCGATGCTCACCGGTACGTTGGTGACGGTGGCCGGTTTCGTGCCCATCGGCCTCAATGCCAGCTCGGCCGGCGAGTACACCTTCACGTTGTTCGCGGTGATCGCGGTGGCCATGATCGTGTCGTGGATTGTCGCGGTGCTGTTCGCCCCGGTGATCGGCGTGCACATCCTCAGCACCAACGTGAAACCTCACGAAGCAGAACCGGGGCGCATTGGCCGAACGTTCAATTACGGCATGCTCTGGGCCATGCGCAATCGCTGGTGGGCGATCGGCATCACCCTCTTGCTGTTCGTGGCGTCGGTGTTTTCCATGCAGTTTGTGCAGAACCAGTTCTTCCCGTCCTCGGACCGCCCGGAAATCCTCGTCGACCTGAACCTGCCACAAAACGCTTCGATCGCCGAAACCCGCAAGGCAGTGGACAAGCTCGAGGCGACACTCAAGGGCGACCCGGACATCGTGCGCTGGAGTACTTACATCGGCGAAGGTGCGATCCGTTTCTACCTGCCCCTCGACCAGCAATTGCAGAACCCGTATTACGCGCAACTGGTGATCGTCAGCAAAGGGCTGGAATCGCGTAACGCGCTTAGCCAACGCTTGCGCGAGCGCCTGCGCAAGGATTTTGTCGGTATCGGCAGTTACGTCCAGGCGCTGGAAATGGGCCCGCCGGTGGGGCGGCCGATTCAGTACCGGGTCAGCGGCAAGGACATCGATCAGGTGCGCAAACACGCCATCGCCCTGGCCACCGAACTGGATAAAAACTCGCACATTGGCGAGATCATTTACGACTGGAACGAACCGGGCAAAGTCCTGCGCATCGACATCGCGCAGGACAAGGCAAGGCAATTGGGACTGTCGTCAGAAGACGTGGCCAACCTGATGAACAGCATCGTGGTCGGCGCACCCGTGACTCAGGTCGATGACGATATCTACCTGATCAACGTGGTGGGCCGCGCGGAAGACGCCGAACGCGGCACCCCGGAAACCCTGCAGAATTTGCAGATCGTCACGCCGGGCGGCACGTCGATTCCGCTGCTGGCGTTCGCCACCGTGCGCTATGAACTTGAGCAACCGCTGGTCTGGCGCCGTGACCGCAAACCGACCATCACCATCAAGGCTGCGGTGCGCGACGACATTCAACCGACCGATCTGGTGAAACAACTCCAACCCGACATCGATAAATTCGCCGCCAGTTTGCCGGTGGGCTACAAGGTCGCCACTGGCGGCACCGTCGAGGAAAGCGGCAAGGCCCAAGGGCCGATTGCCAAGGTCGTGCCGTTGATGCTGTTTTTGATGGCGACCTTCCTGATGATCCAGTTGCACAGCGTGCAGAAGCTGTTCCTGGTGGCGAGTGTCGCGCCACTCGGGCTGATCGGCGTGGTGCTGGCGTTGATCCCGACGGGCACGCCGATGGGCTTTGTGGCGATCCTCGGGATACTGGCGCTGATCGGCATCATCATCCGCAACTCGGTGATTCTGGTGACGCAGATCGACGCCCTGGAGAAGGACGGTCATGCACCGTGGGATGCGGTGGTGCAAGCCACGGAGCATCGTCGCCGACCGATTCTGCTGACGGCTGCGGCGGCGAGCCTGGGGATGATCCCGATCGCCCGGGAAGTGTTCTGGGGGCCGATGGCGTACGCGATGATTGGCGGGATTATTATTGCGACGTTGCTGACATTGCTGTTTTTGCCGGCGCTATATGTGGCTTGGTACAAGATTCGGGAGCCGAAGAAAGATTAAGGGTGTTACACGAGTGTGTGCTCGGCTTGAAATCCACCCCTCACCCCAACCCTCTCCCCAGGGGGTAGAGGGGGCTGACCGAGTCGTTTCTGAGGCATTCTGCGACCGGGGAAATCAAGCCGAACCCAGGTTTTGAAAGACTTGAAGATCGGCTCCCTTTCCCCCTCTCCCCGCTGGGGAGAGGGCTGGGGTGAGGGGTCGATCTAGCTGACACACCGCTAAAATCAAACCCGACGCCAGACACTCGCCAACCAAGGCTGTTGCTCGCGCGGCAACCCCGCCGGCCGATAGTAATGCTCCAACTCCACAAACCCGGCCTCGGTCAGCCGTTCCTGCCACGCTGGCAAATCGTGATAAGCCCCATAACGCGGCCCATTCCACCCTTCCTGATTCTCGCCACGCGGATTGGAACTGAACAACACCCCACCCGGCTTCAAAGCCCCGCGCAACTCCTTCAATACCCGAGGCAGTTCCTGGCGCGGAATATGAAACAACACCGCATTGGCGAAGATCCCGTCAAAGCGCTCGGCCGGCAAATCCAGCTTCAGAAAATCCTGCTGCCAGACCTCACAGCCGCTGTCTTCGCGCGCCATCTGCGCAAACTTCTCCGAGCCATCAAGCCCGACAGCGGTATGGCCCATGCGCGTGAAGGTTTGCAAATCACGACCCGGCCCGCAGCCAAAATCGAGAATGTCGAACGGCGCCTCACCCTGAATATGCCGCAGCAACGCAGCAATGTTCTGGCTGACATCATGATCGCGAGTCCCTTCGCGAAAACTTTCAGCCACCGAGTTGTAATGGCCCAGGGTGGTGGAGGTGATCTGCTCAAGGTCGGTGGGGGTCTGTTTCATGGTGGGCTGCGCAGGCAATTGGGATTTGCCGAATATACGCCAAGGCGCCGGTGGCTGCTTCGCAGCCATTCGCGAGCAGGCTCGCTCCCACATTCGATCGAGATGTCCAGACGGACGCGATCAACTGTGGGAGCGAGCCTGCTCCGGGCGGCGTTCCGACGAAAGCGGTATCACTGACAACCGATAACTTCAGCCAGGCTCAACGCTTATTGAGCCCCCGAGCCAACCGATCCCCGCCCAACTGAATCGCCGCCACCAACACCACCAGCAACACAATCACCGTCAACATGATCTGACTATCAAACCGCTGATACCCGTACCGATAGGCGATATCGCCCAACCCACCGGCACCAATCGCTCCCGCCATTGCCGATGAGTTGATCATCGTCACCAACGTAATCGTGAAACCACCGACAATCCCCGGCAACGCCTCGGGCAACAACACATGCCAAACGATATGCCAGCGCCGGCAACCCATCGCCTGCGCCGCTTCGATCAACCCATGATCAACCTCACGCAAACTGACTTCGGCAATGCGCGCAAAGAACGGTGTAGCGGCGATGGTCAGCGGCACCACGGCCGCCCAAACGCCGTAGGTGGTGCCGACGATCAATCGGGTAAATGGAATCAGCGCCACCATCAAAATCAGAAACGGAATCGAGCGAAACAGGTTCACGAACGCGCCCAACGCACGATTCAGCGCCGGTGCTTCATAGATTCCGCCCTTGGAGCTGGTGACCAGAATCACCGCCAGCGGAATGCCCGCCAGCAGCGCGATCAATGACGACACGCCGACCATCAGGAAGGTGTCGATGAAACCTTGCAGCAAGCGATCAAACCACATAACCCAGCACCTCCACCTGTTGCGCCCAGTTGCCGGCGCGTTGACGCAATTCCTCTGCGCCGAGGGACGAGCCGGTCACCGCCAGCAGCAAATGCCCGAGGGCATGGCCCTGAATCCGTTCCACGCCACCTTGCAGCAAGCGCACACGTCCGCCGAGGGCGGTGAACAGTGCGGCCAGATCCGGTTCATCGCTTGCGCTGCCGGTGAACTGCAAACGCAGCACAACTGCGGCGTCCGAGGATTGTGGGTGTGGCTGCAAGCGGCTTTGCAATTCTTCCGGCAAACCGTGTTGGATCGGCGCCAGCAAGGTTTTGCTGACATCGTGCTGCGGGTCGCCAAAGACTTCCCAGACCGGGCCTTGCTCGACGATTCGTCCGTGTTCCAGCACGACGACTCGATCACAGATATCGCGAATCACCGCCATCTCGTGGGTGATCAGCACGATGGTCAGGCCCAGGCGCTGATTGATCTCGCGCAGCAGGCCGAGGATTGATTGCGTGGTTTCCGGGTCCAGTGCCGAAGTGGCTTCGTCGCACAGCAGAATCGCCGGGTCATGCACCAGTGCCCGAGCGATGCCGACGCGCTGTTTCTGACCACCGGACAGCTGCGCAGGGTAGGCCTTGTGTTTCTCTTGCAGGCCTACCAGTTCCAGCAATTCGCGGACTTTCTGCTCGCGTTTTTCCTTCGGCACACCGGCGACTTTCAGCGGCAACTCGACGTTCTGCCAAACCGTCTTGGCCGACATCAGGTTGAAGTGCTGGAAGATCATGCCAATGCGCCGACGCAGCACCACCAGGCGGTCTTCATCGAACTCGCCGATGTCGACCTGATCGATCAGCACGCGCCCCGTGCTCGGTTGTTCCAGGCGGTTGATGGTGCGGATCAGCGACGACTTGCCGGCGCCGCTGCGGCCGATGATGCCGAACACTTCACCGCGCTGGATCGCCAGGTCGATGCCGTGCAGCGCGGCGACCGGACCCTGCTGACCGTTGTAGGTTTTGCCCAGACCGATGAAGCGCACGTGAGCGCGGTTCAAATCCGGATGCAGTTCGGTTTGTTCGGCTTTATGTGGCTCTGGAATCTCCAGTCGCAGTTGAGTGGCTGCCGTCATATTCAGCTTTCCCAACCGGCTTGATAGAGCTTGCCGTGGGCTTTATCCAGGGCCGCGCGCACGGCCGGCGAATGCTGGTAGATGTCGACGAATTTGATCAGGCGCGGGTCGGTTTTGCTTTTCGGCTGGATCACGAACTGAATCACGTATTCCTTGTGATCGAGGCCGTCGAACAGCAGGGCGGAGCCGGCATCGAAGGTCTTCGACAAGCGGATGTAGGCTGGGTAACCCTGGACCAGATCGGCGTCGTCATAGGCGCGTACCAATTGCACGGCTTCGACCTGAAGGATTTTGATTTTCTTCGGATTGGCAATGATGTCTTCTTCGGTGGCCTTGTAGCCGACGCCCGGTTTGAGTGTGATCAGCCCGGCCTTGGCCAGCAGTTGCAGACCACGACCGCTGTTGATCGGGTCATTGGCGATCGCCACGCTGGCGCCTTCAGGCAGCTCGTCGAAGCTTTTGTATTTCTTCGAGTAGAGGCCGACGTTGTTGATGATCCCCGGAGCGAATGGCACGAGGTCAAAACCAGCGGCGGCCTTGGCGTTTTCCAGGAACGGGACGTGCTGGAAGTAGTTCACGTCGATGTCCCCGGCAGCGAGGCTGACGTTGGGCGCGATCCAGTCGCTGAACTCCACCAGGTCGACTTGCAGGCCTTGCTTTTTGGCTTCTTCGACGGCGGCTTCCAGGGGAATGGCGAAAGCGGCGGTGGTGCCGACTTTCAGCGGCGCGTCGGCGGCGAAAGTGATGGAGCTGAAAAGGCCGAGGGCCAGGGCCAGTGCTTTGACTGGGTGGTTGAACAGTTTTTTGGTCATGATGAGTCTTCCAGTCAGGGCATTGAATTTTTGGTGTTTGGTAGGGCCTCATCGCGAGCAGGTCGAATCGTCGCACCGTCGCTCCCACAGGGATTGTGTGAACACCAAAAATCCACTGTGGGAGCGACGGTGCGACGATTCGACCTGCTCGCGATGCTTTTAGCGGCGGAACGCGGAGCCAGTGTGTTGCTCAGGCAAATGCGCCTCGCCGTGAAACAGTTTTTCTCGCAGGCTGCCGCTGTCGTAAGCGGTCTTGTACGACCCGCGCCGTTGCAACTCCGGGATCACCCAATCGATGAAATCCACATAGCTCTCCGGCGTGACTATTCGCGTCAGGTTGAAGCCATCCAGCCCGGTTTCCGTGATCCATGATTCCAGCTCGTCGGCGATCTGCTCAGGCGACCCCACCACGGTGATGTAGCGACCACCGAGGGCGTGTTGCTCGAGTAATTTGCGGCGGGTCCAGTCGTTGTTTTGCAGATTCCTGGTGGCGGACTGGATGGCGTTGCTCTTCACGTACTGGATCGGTTCGTCGATTTCGTACTCGGAAAAATCGATCCCGGTGGAGGCCGAGAAATGCGCCACGCCGGCCTCGGCACTGGCGTAGCTCAAGTACTCGGCGTGCTTGGCCCAGGCCAGCTCTTCGGTGGCGCCGACAATCACGTTCAGCCCCATGAACACCTTGATGTCCTCGGGGTTGCGCCCGGCCTCGACGGCACTGGCGCGCACCTTGTCCACTTGAACCTTGGTCGACGGTTTGTTCTGGCCGCTGATGAACACGCACTCGGCATGTCGCCCGGCGAACAGCAATCCACGATCCGAACTGCCCGCCTGGAACAGCACAGGTGTGCGCTGCGGCGAGGGTTCGCAGAGGTGATAACCCTCGACCTGATAGAACTCACCCTTGTGCTCGACCTTGTGCACTTTCTCGGGCTGCGCGTAGATCCGCTGCTGCGGATCATTAAGCACCGCCCCGTTTTCCCAACTGCCTTCCCAGAGTTTGTAGAGCACTTGCAGGTATTCATCGGCCTGGTCGTAACGACGGTCGTGTTCCACCTGTTCGCTCAGACCCATGGCCTTGGCGGCGCTGTCGAGGTAGCCGGTGACGATGTTCCAGCCGACCCGGCCACGGCTCAGGTGATCGAGCGTGGACATGCGTCGGGCGAACAGATACGGCGGTTCGTAAGTCAGGTTGGCGGTGAGGCCGAAGCCAAGGTTTTTGGTGACCGCGGCCATGGCCGAAACCAGCAGTAGCGGGTCGTTGACCGGTAACTGGATTGACTCTTTGAGCGGCACGTCTACCGAGTTTTGATAGACGTCGTACACGCCGACGATGTCAGCGATGAACAGACCGTCGAATAGTCCGCGCTCCAGCAACTGCGCCAGTTCGGTCCAGTATTCAAGCGTCTTGTACTGAGTGGAGTTGTCCCGTGGATGCGTCCACAGACCATGGTTGATGTGCCCGATGCAGTTCATGTTGAACGCATTGAGCAGGATTTTCTTTTTGGCATCGGCCATCAGATGGTCCCTCGCAATGGAGGGTTTTCATCGTTGAGGTAGTAATTGCCGACCGCGTGATATTTCCAGCGCACCGGGTCATGCAACGTATGAACCCGGGCGTTGCGCCAGTGGCGATCCAGACCATGTTCGATCAGGGTTGCCTGGCTGCCGGCCAGTTCAAACAGCGTGCTGCCAGCGGCGAGGGAAATCTCGGTGCTGAGGGCGCGAGCTTCGGCGACGGCAATCGACGCGGCGGCGACGGTCTCGGCGTTGGTGTTGGCCTGGGCCTTGTCGAGAAATTCGCCGGAGCGTTCCAGCAAGGCTTCGGCGGCGTGCAGACGAATGCTCAAGTGACCGAAGCTCTTGATGGTCAGCGGGTCCTCGGTGGCTTTGTCGTTGCCGGAATCGATCCACGGTCGGGTCTTGGTGCGCACGAAATGCAGCGCATCTTCATAGGCGGCGCGGGCGATACCGGTGTCGATAGCAGCGTGAAGAATCTGCGCCAGCGGGCCGACGGGGTTCGGGCGCTCGAACGCACTTTGAAACGGGATCACGTCTTCGGCGGCGACGTAGACATCTTCAAACACCACCGAGCCGCTGCCGGTGGTGCGTTGGCCGAAACCGCACCAGTCGTCGATTACCGTCAGACCCTTGGCATTACGAGGGACGAAAGCGAGTTGCTGAACGCCGTGTTCATCCACGACCGACGTCGGAATGCGCTGGGCATAAATAGCACCCGTGGCGTAAAACTTGCGGCCGTTGATGCGATAGCCGTCACGTTCTCCATGCAGATCAGGGGTCAGGCTGGTGACGCGGTCATGGGCGGTTTTGGTGCCCAGTTCCGCGAGGGCATTGCCGAATCGTTGGCCGGCCAGCACTTCTGCATACAGGCGTTTTTTCTGCTCTTCGCTGCCATTCACCCGCAACACTTCGAGCGCGTAGAAATGGTTCTGCGGGATCTGGCCGAGGGAACCGTCAGCCTGGGCGATCAGCGCGATCACCTTGGCCAGGGTGACGTTGGAAACCCCGGCGCCGCCGTATTCTTTTGGCACGCTGATGCCCCAGAGACCCGAGCGGGAAAACACTTCCAGTTCCGGGTGTGGCAAACGGCGTTCGCGATCGCGCAGGGCGCTGTCGCGTTTGAAATCTTCGGCCAGGTCACTGGCGACGATCAGGGCTTGCTCATCGCTGGTTATGACCGCGACGTGGTGAGAAAGAGTCATGTGTTTCTCCAGAGATCTGGTCGTTAAATCCAGGAGTGGCGAGCGGGTAAAGTGCCGTTCAGGTGATACGTCCCGACCGCGTGATACTTCCAGCGCACCGGGTCGTGCAGCGTGTGCACGCGGGCGTTGCGCCAGTGACGGTCGAGGTTGAATTCGGCGAGGGTGGCGCGGCTGCCGGCCAGTTCGAAGAGCTTTTCGCTGGCGAGTAGCGAGATCTCGGTGGTCAGCACTTTGGCTTCGGCCACTGCAATCGAGGCGCGGGCGGCGGACTCGGCGGTGAGCGGCGCGGCATTGACTTGATCGAGCACTTGCCCGGCCTTGCGCAGCAGCGCTTCGGCGGCGTGCAGTTCGATCTTCAGTTTGCCAATGTCGGCGATTACATAGAGGTCGTCGCTGGCCCTTTCGACCTTGGCGTCGATCCACGGCCGTGCACGGGTTTTCACGAATTCGATCGCATCGTCGATGGCGCCCCGGGCGATGCCGGCGTCAATGGCTGCTTGAATCAGCTGCGACACGGCACCCTGAATGTTCGGGCTGTCGTTGATCTTCCAGTTGTCCACCACCAGCTCGGCGTCGACCTGCACGTTGTTGAGCAAAATGGTGCCGCTGGCGGTGGTGCGTTGGCCGAAGCCCGACCAGTCATCCACGATGCGCAGGCCAAGAGTGCCGCGACGAACGAAGGCCAGCACCTGCTTGCCGTCGTCGTTCAGCGCCTTGACCGCGACCCAGTGGGCGAACAGGGCGCCGGTGGAATAGAACTTCTGCCCGTTGAGGACGAAGCCGTCGCCGCTGGCGGTGATTCGCGCCTTGAGTTCAAGGGTGTTTTTGGTGCCGCGTTCAGGTCCCGCGTTACCGATTCGCCAACCGTCGAGCACGCTTTTGAACAGCTGTTTTTTTTGCGATTCAGTGGCGCTGCCGAGCACCAGGTTGAGAATGCCGAACTGGTTCTGCGGGATCTGTCCCAGTGCCGGGTCGGCCGCGGAAATGATCGCGAAGACTTCGGCAACTGTGACGAACGAAACCTGCGGGCCACCGTACTCACGAGGGATAGCAATGCTGCCTAAACCGCTGCGGGTGAACTGTTCGATTTCCGACCACGGCAGCTTGCGCTGCTGGTCGCGTTTGGCTGCTTGCAGACGGGCGACTTGCGCCAGCTCATGGGCGGCCTTGATGGCTTGTGCGTCGTTACGCAAGACCTGCGCGGGCAACAACAACGGCGCGATGTCCAGATCACTCTGGAGGGTTGCTTCTGCCAGACTGGACATCAGTGCCGCTCCTTGGCTGCACGCAATGCCCTGGCGATCTGCACTGGGGTGATTGTGTTCCGGACCATACCTACCTCACATCTCATGGAAACGCCGCGAGGGTTGCGGCGAACGAAATCAAGAATGTCCGGTGGTCCGGTGCATATACCCTAAGCGTGTATAAAAAATTAATAAACTAACTTTTAGGAATATGCATAGAAGGGGGGGTGCCACAGATTCGTGTAGCCGCTGGCGAAGCCCTGTGGGAGCGAGCTTGCCCGCGATTGCGGCGCTTCAATCGACACCAATGTTGGCTGACACTCAGCTATCGCGAGCAAGCTCGCTCCCACAGGGCTTCGCACGCTGCTACAGGGATCTCAGCGTTTGCGGGGTTCGGCGGCCATGAGCATTTCCTTCGGCCGGGCCTTCAAATAGGGATTGGCGCAACCGATCTTCAGCCAGCGCGGTGGCGCCCAGCGGGAGTTGTTACCCACCCGGTCGAGGATGCAGTAAGTCACTTCCAGCCGCAGGTCTTCGCCGGCTTCGAGAATGATCGCCGGCGGCACCCAGACCTGGATCGGCTGGCCGACATCGCTGGCCTTGAGTCGTGGCAGATCCATGCGCACATCGCCCCAGCGCAGGGTGATTTCGTCGTCGGCGGCCATGTTCAGGTAAGGCTCGATGGTCAACGGAACGCCGCGCTTGATCTGGTTCGGATTGACGCCCTGACGGCGAATGATCTCGGGGATATTCACGGGCTCCAGACTCTGGTTTTCATCGCCGCACAGCGCCGACGGTTGGCCGCCGGGGCAGTCGAGTTTGATCTGCACCCGTCTGGTGGCTGACAGGGTGGGTCCTTGCCCGATCTGCATGATCCGGTAGTGAACGCGCGAGGTGCCATTGGCGATGAAGCTCTCGGGCACGCGCAGTTGGACCGGCTGGCCGACATCGTCGGCCGTCAGCACTCTGGAGGCCACGTAGCAGTTATCCCAGAACAGTTCGATCAGGTCGCCTTCGTCCATGCCGGAGTAGGGCGCCACATCGATCAGCAGGCGCGCCGCCGAGGTGATGTTGATGCAGGTCTTGTGAGATTGCGCCAGAGTCGGGGCCGCAAGTTCGGGTTTGTTCGAAGTGCTTGTCATGGGGTTTCTCCTTGAGGCCTTGCAGCGAAAGTCCGTTCCTGAAAGTTCGAAAGGCGTGAATTACCGAGCAACAAAACTGTTCACTATGTGTGAAATTAAATAATGAATGAGTGCAAGGTTAAACGCCTGTTGAGACTAGATAAGAGTGCGCTTGAATAGGTGTCAATAGAGATGGATAGTTAAGTATGGGATCTAGTGTTATTCAGAAAAATCCTACGCGTTGAAGTTAATAAGCTGCACCGCTCTGTCGAACTTGACCTTGTTTTATGGGCTTTCAGTGCGTTACTGACGGCGAAGACCGGTTTGTTGAGGGCGCTGGGTTTGGCGAATTTTAGGCGGGGTTATTCTGTTGCAGGACATATATATGTACCGCACGCAGCCATGAAAAATTATCTATTGTTCAGGTGGGTGAATAAACGAAGAGAACGTGGCGAGGGATTTTCTTAGTAGGGGTAGTTGTCACTTCCATCCATGGAAGTTGACAAGTAGTGAGGCGATGTTTCAGGGGTGAGCGTTATTCAGGAACTTGCTGAGAAACTGCTTCGTCCGCTCTTCTTTAGGATTGGCAAACAGCGCCTTGGCTTCGCCTTGTTCGACGATCACACCTTTGTCGAAAAACACCACGCGGTTCGCCACGTCCCGGGCAAAGCCCATTTCGTGGGTGACGATGACCATGGTGCGTCGCTCTTCGGCGAGGCTGCGGATGGTCGCCAGCACTTCACCCACCAGCTCCGGGTCGAGGGCTGAGGTGGGTTCGTCGAACAGAATCACTTCCGGCTCCATCGCCAGCGCGCGGGCAATCGCCACACGCTGTTGCTGGCCACCGGAAAGGCGTCGCGGGTACGCGTCTTCCTTGCCCGCCAGGCCAACCCGGGCCAACAGCTTTTTGCCCAGGGCAACGGCTTCGGCGTGCGGGATCTTCTTTACGATGATCGGGCCTTCGATAACGTTTTCCAGGGCGGTGCGATGAGGGAACAGGTTGAAGTTCTGGAACACGAAGCCCACGTGTTGGCGCAAACGTCGCACCAGGCTCTGCTGCTGGTTCAGCGGACGGCTGCCATCGATCTCGATGTCACCGACCTTGATCCGGCCGCTGGTGGGTTCTTCCAGAAAATTCAGGCAACGCAGGAACGTGGTTTTGCCCGAGCCGCTAGGCCCGATGATCGCCACCACCTCGCCTTCCTTCACCTCCAGATCGATGCCGTTGAGCACCACTTGACCCTTGAACTGCTTTGTCAGTTTTTCCACGACAATCATTGGGTCAGGACTCCAGATCGTGCCGATTGACCCGTGCTTCCAACTGGTTCTGCAGGTGCGACAGCACCGTGGCCAGAATCCAGTAGATCAGCGCGGCGGCAAGGTACATGGTGAAAATTTCAAAGGTACGGGCAGTAATCAGTTGCGCCTGACGGAACAGTTCCGGCACCTGAATGGTGGCTGCCAGTGCGGTGTCCTTCACAAGCGAAATGAAACTGTTGCCCAGCGGTGGCAGAGCCGTGCGCATCGCTTGCGGCAGAATGGCCCGGCGCAGCGTCTGCGCGCGGGTCATGCCGATACTCGCGGCAGCTTCCCACTGACCGCGCTCGATGGAGCTGATCGCGGCTCGCAGGATTTCGCAGGCATAGGCCGCCATGTTCAGCGAGAAGCCGATCAGGGCCGCCGGCAGCGGATCAAGTTCGATGCCCAATTGCGGCAAACCGTAATAGATCACGAACAGTTGCACCAGCAACGGCGTGCCGCGAAAGAACGACACGTAGATGCGGGCGATCCAGCTCACCAGTTTGAAGCGCGACAGGCGCATCAATGCCAGGCCGAAGCCCATCACCAGGCCGAAGAACATCCCGCCCAGGCTCAGAATGACCGTGTAGTACGCGCCCTTCAGCAGGAAGGGCGCGGAGTCCAGCGCGAGTTGGAAAGCTTCTTCCATTATTTAGTGACGTCAGCGCTGAAGTATTTTTCCGAAAGCTTTTTCAGCGTACCGTCGGCACGCAGCTTGTCGATGGCTTTGTTCACCGCGGCCAGCAGCTCAGGCTCGCCTTTGCGCAGGGCGATGCCGGCTTCCTGGCGGGAGAACGCTTCGCCGGCGGCGGTGGTGTCCTTGGCCTTCTTGGCGTATTCCAGCGCGGCCAGACGGTCGATCAGAATGGCGTCGATGCGGCCGACACGCAGATCCTGGAACTTGGTCGGATCATCGTCATAGGTCTTGATGATGGCTTTTGGCTGATTGTCCTTGAGCCACTGCTCGTAGTTGGTGCCCAGGCCTACACCGACTTTTTTGCCGGCCAGATCGGCGGCAGACTTGATGTTCAGCTCCGCAGCCTTCTTGGTCAGCACCAGCGCCTGAATCCCGGAAACGGTGTACGGCTCGGAGAAGTCATACTTCTTCTTGCGCTCTTCGGAGATAGTCACCTGGTTGATCACCGCGTCCAGACGTTTGGATTCCAGCGCCGCAAGGATGCCGTCCCATTTGGTCGGCTGCAGTTTGACCTTCACGCCCAGCTCTTTGGCCAGGGCTTCGGAAAACTCGACTTCGAAGCCGGTCAGTTTGCCGTCGGCATCGACGAAGCTGAACGGTGGGTAAGTGCCTTCCAGACCGACGTTGATCACGCCAGCGTCTTTGATTTTTTGCAGCTGCTCACCGGCAACCGCTTGCCCCAGCAGACCGGCGCTCAGCGCCAGGCCCAGCGAACCAACCAGCAGGTTTCGACGTAGTGCGGAAAAATTCATGACAAGCCCCTGTGTTTTCTTATGAAGACGCTTTTAGGAATGTTGGCAAAATCGGGATTTGGACGACTGCGATATCCTGCCCTAAAGCAGCGTATGCGTCTCGCTGCAAATTCGCCTGCGGCGCGACTATATGACGGTGCTTTTAGATTGGAAAATAATAAATATAAAGTTTGATATTCTTTTTTAGAATATAAGTTGCCTTCGAAAAGATCGCAGCCTGCGGCAGCTCCTACATGGATCATGCCCGGCGTAAATTCCGGGTAACGCCGATCAATGTAGGAGCTGCCGAAGGCTGCGATCTCTTGATCTTCGATACTTACAGAAAATTCGTATAGGCAAACAGTGCCGGCGCCCCGCCGGTGTGCAGGAAGATGATCGGGCCGTCATTGAAGCGCTGGCGGCCGATGCCATCGAGCAAACCCGCCATGGCCTTGCCGGTATAAACCGGGTCCAGCAGCAAACCTTCCTGACTCGCCACCAGCTTCACGGCAGCCAACGTCCCGGCATTCGGTTCGCCGTAGCGCGGGGCGAAATACTCGTCCCACAACTCGACCTTGAAACTCGCTGGCAGGCTTACGCCCAGCAGCTCGGCAGTGCGTTCGGCGAGGCCCTGGACTTTCGGGCGCTGGTCTTCGTCGCTGCGAGAAACCGTGACACCAATCACTGGCAAATCCGGCAGTGCTTCACTCAACGCCAACGCCAGACCGCTATGGGTCCCGGCGCTGCCCGAAGCCAGAACCACGGCCGCGAATGTCAGCCCGGTGTCCTTGATCTGCTCGGCCAATTCCAGCCCGGCGCGCACATAACCCAAAGCGCCCAATGCATTGGAGCCACCAATCGGCACCAGATACGGCTTCTTGCCGTTGTTGCGAAGACGCTCGGCCAAGGCGTGCAATTGTTCGTCGGCGTTGTCGAGGTTTTCCACCAGTTCGACCTTGGCGTCGAACAAGTCCAGCAACAGTCGATTGCCGTTACCGACATAGTTAGCGTCGTCGGTGCCGAGAGGGTTTTCCAGCAACGCAACGCAGCCCAGACCAAGCTTGGCCGCAATGGCGGCGGTCTGGCGCACGTGGTTGGACTGAAGCGCGCCAGCGGTGATCAAGGTGTCGGCGCCTTGTGCCAACGCATCGGCCGCCAGGTATTCGAGTTTGCGCAGCTTGTTGCCGCCCATCGCCAGCGGCGTCAGGTCATCACGCTTGACGTACACATCGCGGCCCAGCCAGGTCGACAGACGTTCGAGTTTTTCCAGGGCGGTAGGATGACCGAGCAGGTCGAGGCGGTTAAAGCGGGCAAGCTGTTGTTTGATCATGGGGTCCGTACTGGCGGAGGGAGATGACAGGACTATAGGCACGCCTATTTAGCGGGGCAACTGCCAATCGGCCTTATGCCAAAAAGTGCTGAGCACAGCACAATCGGTTCTTAATTCGGCTTCCAGACCATGCCGTAAAGTAATCGCGGTTAACGCGGCCAGACAGTCCGGCCGCCCGTGAGGAGTTTTTACCGTGAGCGAGCGTTCCAGTCATTGGCAACTGCAGACCATCGTCAGCCAACTGCGCACGGCGCGTGACCAGTGGCGCCTACAAAATGGCCGCGCCAGCACCGAACAGGGCGGTCGCGAGTTGCCTTCCCGAGCGGCCATGGCAGAGATTCTTGAGGCCCTCTGTGGCGCGTTGTTCCCGATGCGCCTGGGACCGGTGGATTTGCGCGAGGAGAGTGAAGACTTCTACGTCGGCCACACGCTGGACGTTGCATTGAACGCGTTGCTGGCTCAGGCGCGACTCGAATTGCGCTACGCCGCTCGCCACAGTGCCCAGGCCGACACTGAAGTCGAGGCCAAAACGATTCAGATCATTCAGGACTTCGCCCTCGCATTGCCGGGGCTGCGCAGTCTGCTCGACACCGATGTGCTGGCGGCCTATCACGGCGATCCGGCGGCTCGCAGCGTCGATGAAGTGTTGTTGTGCTATCCGGGGATTCTGGCGGTGATTCACCATCGCCTGGCCCATCATTTGTACCGCGCCGGATTGCCCCTGCTGGCACGGATCAGCGCGGAAATCGCGCACTCGGCCACCGGCATCGACATTCACCCTGGCGCGCAGATTGGTCGCAGCTTCTTCATCGATCACGGGACGGGTGTGGTGATCGGCGAGACCGCCATTATTGGCGAGCGTGTGCGGATTTATCAGGCCGTGACGTTGGGCGCCAAGCGCTTCCCGGCGGATGAAGACGGTCAGCTGCAGAAAGGGCAGCCGCGACATCCGATTGTCGAGGATGACGTGGTGATCTATGCCGGAGCGACGATTCTGGGGCGAATCACTATCGGCAAGGGCTCGACCATTGGCGGCAATGTCTGGCTGACCCGCAGCGTGCCGGCGGGGAGCAACCTGACTCAGGCGAATCTGCAGCATGATGACGGGACGCAGAAGTAAGCCCCCCGGCTTTTTGGTGACAGATAAACTGTCTTCGCTGACTGTAGGAGCTGTCGAGTGAAACGAGGCTGCGATCTTTTGACTTTGGTTTTTGTGGTGTTTTTGAAAAGATCGCAGCCTCGTTTCACTCGACAGCTCCTACGGACAGCTCCTACAAAATCCCCCAAACCCCGCGTCATACCCTTCCTTGAGCTAGCGTGCGAACAGTACCGCCGAGCCTTGCGATTAGTCCTTAGCACCCTATTCATGTTTAACTTGAACGCTCATTCAAGTTAAACCGCCGGTTTGCTGCCCGCTCACAACAGGAGGCTTGCCTTTGCCGAGTCCGTTATTGATTGCCCTGTTTCACCCCCTCGAGGTGCACCTTTCATGAGTGCATCGCCCACCCCCGCCAGCGGTCAGGTCCGCATGAATCCGCCGGTGTTTTACTTCTCGGCGACGTTCATTTTGCTGTTCGGCATCATCGTCATCGCCATGCCTGAACAGGCCGGCGCCTGGCTTCTGGCGGCGCAAAACTGGGCGGCCAACACGGTCGGCTGGTATTACATGCTCGCGATGACCCTGTATCTGGTCTTCGTGGTGGTCACCGCCTTGTCCGGCTACGGCAAGATCAAGCTCGGTGCCGACCACGACGAACCCGAATTCAGTTACCTGTCCTGGGCCGGCATGCTGTTCGCCGCCGGGATCAGCATCACGCTGTTCTTCTTTTGCGTGTCCGAACCGCTGACCCATTTGGCGCAACCGCCGCAAGGCGAAGCCGGCACGGCGGATGCAGCGCGTCAGGCGATGCAGATTCTGTTTCTGCACTGGGGCCTGCACGGCTGGGGCGTGTTCGCCTTTGTCGGCATGGCACTGGCCTACTTCGCTTATCGACATAACCTGCCGCTGGCCCTGCGTTCGGCGCTCTATCCGCTGATCGGCAAGCGCATCAATGGCCCGATCGGTTACGCGGTGGACGGCTTCGGCATCATCGCCACGGTGTTCGGCCTCGGTGCCGACATGGGCTTTGGCGTGCTGCACCTCAACTCGGGTCTGGACTACCTGTTCGGCATCGCTCACACCCAGTGGATTCAGGTCGGCCTGATCACGCTGATGATGGGCGCGGCGATCATCGTCGCGGTGTCCGGTGTCGATAAAGGCGTGCGCGTGATGTCCGACATCAACATGCTGCTGGCCTGCGCGCTGCTGCTGTTCGTGTTGTTCGCCGGCCCCACTCAGCATTTGCTCAACACTCTGATCCAGAACATCGGCGACTACCTCGGTGCGTTGCCGATGAAGAGTTTCGACCTGTACGCCTATGACAAACCCAGTGACTGGCTGGGCGGTTGGACGGTGTTCTATTGGGCCTGGTGGATCGCATGGTCGCCATTCGTGGGCCTGTTCATCGCACGGATTTCCCGTGGCCGGACCATCCGCGAATTCGTCTTCGGCGTGCTGTTGATTCCGCTCGGCTTCACCCTCGCGTGGATGTCGATTTTTGGCAACAGCGCCATCGATCAAGTCCTCAACCATGGCATGAGCGCCCTCGGCATGTCGGCCGTCGATAACCCGTCGATGACCCTCTACCTGCTGCTGGAAACCTACCCGTGGAGCAAAACCGTCATCGCGGTCACGGTGTTCATCAGCTTCGTGTTCTTCGTGACGTCTGCCGACTCCGGCACCGTGGTGCTGTCGACGTTGTCCGCCAAGGGCGGCAATCCCGACGAGGACGGGCCGAAATGGCTGCGAGTGTTTTGGGGCGCAATGACCGCGTTGGTGACCAGCGCGCTGTTGTTCTCCGGCAGTATCGATGCGCTGAAGTCCGCGGTGGTGCTGACCTCGTTGCCGTTCTCGATGATCTTGCTGCTGATGATGTGGGGGCTGCACAAGGCGTTTTACCTGGAGTCGCAGAAGCAGATCGCGCAACTGCATTCGCTGGCACCGGTGTCCGGCTCGCGGCGTGGCGGCTGGCGTCAACGCCTGAGTCAGGCCGTGCATTTCCCGTCACGGGATGAGGTCTATCGCTTCCTCGATACGACAGTGCGTCCGGGGATTGAAGAAGTCTCGGCGGTGTTCGTCGAGAAGGGCTTGAACGTGGTCACTCAGCCGGACCCGACCAACGACAGCGTCAGCCTGGAAATCGGTCATGGCGAGGAGCATCCGTTTATTTATCAGGTGCAGATGCGCGGCTACTTCACACCGTCGTTTGCCCGTGGCGGCATGGGTTCCAAGGAACTCAATAACCGTCGCTATTACCGGGCCGAAGTGCATTTGAGCGAGGGCAGTCAGGACTACGATCTGGTGGGTTACACCAAGGAGCAGATCATCAACGACATTCTTGATCAGTACGAGCGGCACCTGCAGTTCTTGCATTTGGTGCGTTGATCGAGAGCCGATGGCGCCGGGCCTTTTCAGGTCTCGGCGCTCAACACCATGAACAGCACCAGCGCCGCCACCGGCACACTGAACACCACCGTGCCAATCATCAGTTCCGAACTCAGTGGCTGGCCGGCCGTGACCATGCCAACGGCGCCGTTGATCATCGTCAGCGCCAGCCACAAGACCACGAAGCTGTAGGTCAGTGTCTGTTGGCTAAAGCCGATTTTTTCGCCGATGAACAGCATCAGCGCCAGCAGGATCAGGCCAAAGGTGATGATGATCGTGGTGTGCATGGTGTGTTCCGCCCTTCAAATGTGTGTTGCTTTTGGTGCCGCCTTCGCGAGCAGGCTCGCTCCCACAAGGTCGTCGCAATCCTGTGGGAGCGAGCCTGCTCGCGATAGGGGCGCTGCGGTGTCAAGTGAGCATAGTTAAACCATGCTGCTGGAGAAGTTGATGATCCGCCCGCCAGCGTTCAGGCGGGTGACGGCTTCACACCGCCGATGCCGGTTTCGGTGTTGTATCCGCACAACCGACACATGTCGCCACGGGTTCGGGTGTTTGTGGATTGGCTGGGGGAAGTGTTTGCTGGGGCGCAGTAGCCGGTGGTCTATAGGGAAATCAGGTCTCTGCACGATAGGCTAATATTTATCCGGGTGTGTATGGTGTGTATTGGCATGAAGCTTCGTCGCGTAGTGTGCGCAGCAGATGCTGCCCGCAAGGACGAAGGTGATGCGAAGTCGGGAAATGATCAGGATGATCGAGGAGGATGGTTGGTATCTGGTGGCCGTGAAAGGCAGCCATCATCAGTACAAGCATCCGTGCAAACCAGGGAGGGTGACAGTAAAGCACCCGGATTCGGATCTTCCAAAAGGAACGATCAACAGCATATTGAAACAGGCGGGTCTGAAATGAGACCCGACACCGGATACGAAAGCCCCGAACGGGCCACATCACAGGAAGGACTTACCGAAATGAAATTCCCGGTCGTTCTACACAAGGATGCCGACTCAGAATACGGAGTAATTATCCCGGATGTGCCGGGTTGCTTCTCCGCAGGCGGTACTGTGGCGCAGGCATTTGAAAACGTGAAGGAAGCGCTGTCGTTGCACTACGAAGGCTTGGTGGCCGATGGCGATCCACTGCCGCAGGTGCATGAGATCGACGCTCATCTAGATAACCCTGACTACGCGGGCGGCGTGTGGGGGGTGGTCGAATTTGATATCACGCCTTACTTCGGAAAGTCGGTGCGCTTCAATGCCACACTGCCCGAGCAGTTGCTTGAGCGTATCGATCAAACAGTCAGGCGGGATCAGCGGTACAGCTCTAGGTCCGGCTTTTTGGCTGCCGCTGCCCTGCGTGAGTTGTCGGCGTAAATATGTGAAACGTTTCAGCATTTTCTCGAGTCCGAGGTTTATCGGCGTTTGTCTGGGCGTATGCTGGGCAACTTGCGAAACAGTCGATACCAACTTCAAGACAGACAAGAGAGGATTCGATGACCTACACCGCTGCCGAAAACCGCTACGACTCCATCCCTTACCGCCGCGTGGGTCGCAGCGGGCTGGTGCTGCCGGCACTGTCTCTGGGCTTGTGGCACAACTTCGGCGACAGCACGCCGATCGACACCCAGCGTTCGTTGCTACATACCGCGTTTGATCTTGGCATCAACCATTTCGACCTGGCCAACAACTACGGCCCGCCGTATGGCAGCGCCGAGATCAATTTCGGTCGTTTGCTGCGTGAAGACTTCAAGCAGTATCGCGACGAGCTGATCATCTCCAGCAAGGCCGGTTGGGACATGTGGGCCGGCCCTTATGGTCAGGGCGGCGGTTCGCGCAAATACGTGCTGGCCAGCCTTGATCAGAGCCTGCAGCGCCTGGGCCTGGACTATGTGGACATCTTCTATTCCCACCGCTTCGACCCGGACACACCGCTGGAAGAAACCGCCAGCGCACTGGCCACCGCCGTGCAACAGGGCAAGGCGTTGTACATCGGTATCTCCTCGTACTCGGGCGTTAAAACCCGTGAAATGGCCGCGCTGCTGAAAGAGTGGAAAGTCCCGTTGCTGATTCATCAGCCGGCTTACAACCTGCTCAATCGATGGGTGGAAAAAGACCTGTTGGATACCACAGACGAACTCGGTACGGGCGTGATTGCGTTTACGCCGTTGGCTCAGGGGTTGTTGACCGACAAGTACCTCAACGGTGTGCCGGCCGACGCGCGGGTCAATCGTCCGGGGGGTGGTTCGTTGCAGGCGGCGCACCTGTCCGAAGCCAACATCGCTCATGTGCGTGCGCTGAATGAGATCGCCAAGCGTCGCGGTCAGAGTCTGGCGCAGCTGGCATTGGCGTGGACGTTACGCGATCCGCGCGTGACGTCGGCGCTGATCGGTGCGAGCCGGCCGGAGCAGATTATCGAGAACGTCGGGGCGTTGAAGAATCTGAGCTTTAGCTCGGAGGAATTGGCGGAAATTGACCGGTTTGCCCAAGAGGGTGGGGTTAATCTTTGGGAGAAGCCTTCGACGGCTGAGTAAGTGTTCGGCGCCGTGTGACCTAGCGTCTGTTCCGGCCCCTTCGCGAGCAGGCTCGCTCCCACATTAGACCTCGGTCACCTGTGGGAGCGAGCCTGCTCGCGAAGGGGGCCATCAATGTCAGTAGACACTCCCAGGGGTTACCGGAAAAACGGCACATCCCCCAATACCGTCGCCCGTTGCATCACCCGCCGCGCCGGCCGGTAATCATCCACGGCGTAATGCTGTGTCACGCGGTTATCCCAAAACGCCACGTCGTCCTTCTGCCAACGCCAGCGAATGGTAAATTCCGGCCGTGTCGCGTGGGCAAACAGAAACTTCAGAATCACCTCGCTTTCGGTTTCCGACAGCTCATTGATCTTCGACGTGAAGCCTTCATTGACGAACAACGACCGGCGTCCGCTCACCGGATGAGTGCGGATCACCGGGTGTGACAGCGGCGGGTTTTTCCTGCGCGCTTCTTCCCACTGAGCCAACGCTTCAGGTGTGTTGCCATAGCGCTCCAGCGGGAACGAACGAGTGAAATCGTGGGTGGCGGTCAGCCCTTCGAGTAAGGACTTCATCGGCGCGGACAGCGCTTCATACGCCGCGATACCGCTGGCCCACAGCGTGTCGCCACCAAACTCCGGTAACAACTTGGCGCTGAGCACCGCGCCCAGGGCCGGGGTCGGCAGGAAGGTCACGTCGGTGTGCCAGATCGCGTTGTCGCGCACGTCGGTGACGGCGGTGTCGAGGATCAGCACTTCGGGCTGTTCCGGCACATTCGGGTAAATCGGGTGAATGTGCAGGTCGCCGAAATTGGCGGCGAACCGCGCCTGTTGCTGCGGTGTGATCGGCTGATCGCGAAAGAACAACACTTGATGTTTGAGCAGCGCTTGCTCGATGGCGTCGCGCTGCTCCAGGTTCAGCGGTTGGCTGATGTCGACGCCGCTGATTTGCGCGCCGAGGGCGTAGCTTAAGGGGACGATGGTCAGGTTGCTCATGGTGTTCTCTTCAATTCTGGGGGGGGACACCGCACCTGTAGGAGCTGCCGAAGGCTCGGGCCGCGTTCGGACGATCTTTTGATGTTGTTTTTAGAGAGCAAGATCAAAAGATCGCAGCCTCGTTTCACTCGACAGCTCCTACAGGGTTGATCCAAAAAAAGGGGGTATCAAGGCAGTTGCTCCACATTCAAATGCTTCAGTGAGCCTGGCCATGCCACGGCACCAGTTTGCGTTGCAGGGCGCGCAAGCCCATCTCCATGGCGAAGGCGATCAGGGCGATCACCAGAATCCCCAGCACCACCACATCGGTGACCAGGAACTGCGCGGCCGACTGCACCATGAACCCCAAACCACTGGTGGCGGCGATCAATTCGGCGGCGACCAGCGTCGACCAACCCACACCCAAGCCAATGCGCACTCCGGTCAAAATGTCCGGCAACGCGCTCGGCAGAATCACATGGCGAATCAACTGCGCCCGAGTCGCGCCCAACGATTGCGCGGCGCGCAATTTGGCCGGGTCGACGTTACGCACGCCGGTCGCGGTAGCGATGGCGATCGGGGCGAAGATCGCGAGGTAGATCAGCAAGACTTTCGACAGCTCACCGATGCCGCACCAGATCACGATCAGCGGCAGATAAGCTAGCGGTGGAATAGGGCGGTAGAACTCGATCAGCGGATCGAGAATGCCGCGAGCAATGCGGTTGTGGCCGATGGCGATTCCAACGGGCACGGCGGTCAGCACTGCGAAGCCCAGGCCCAGACCGATTCGGCTGAGGCTCGCGCCAAGGTGCTGCCACAACGTTGAATCCATGTAGCCGGTGGTCACCAGCAGCCAGCCTTTTTGCAGCACCGCGGAGGGTGGCGGCAGGAACAGCGGTTCGATCATTCCAGTGGCGGTGACGGCCCACCAGATAACCACGAGTGCGACGAGCGTCAGCAGACTGATCCAGCGAGTACTGAGCCTGCGTCGAACAGGAATCACGGTCGAGTGCGGTTTGACCGTGACGGCCGGAATCTCATAGCTGCTCATACGGTCTCCTGCCGCTGGGCGGCGCTGCGTTGGGAGAACACTTTGGCGAGCACGTGTTCGCGGGTTTCGATAAAGCGCGGGTCGGATTTGATTGATCGGGCGGACTCACCGGCGGCATAACGCTGACCGAAATCCAGGCTCAGGCGTTCGACGATTTGCCCTGGATTCGGCGCCAGCAGAATCAGGTCCGTGGCGAGAAACACCGCTTCTTCGATGTCATGAGTGATCAGAAATACCGGTTTTGCGGTGCGCTGCCAGACTTGCAGCAGCAGTTCCTGCATCTGTTCGCGGGTGAAGGCGTCGAGGGCGCCGAAGGGTTCGTCCATCAGCAAAACGCGAGGATCAGCAGCAAGGGCACGGGCCAGGCCGACACGTTGCTTCTGGCCGCCCGAGAGTTGCCAAATCCGACGGTTTTCGAAACCGGAAAGGTCCACCAAAGCGAGCATTTCCCGAGCGCGGATTTCGCGCTTGTCTCGGGAAACGCCGGCCAGTTCCAGACCGAAACCGACGTTGGCCAGCACGTCCTGCCAGGGCAGCAGGGCGTCGTCCTGGAACACCACGCCGCGTTCGGCGCTCGGGCCTTTGACCGGCACGCCATCGAGGGTGATGCGCCCGGCGCTGGGCTCGACGAAACCGGCAATCAGGTTCAACAGCGAGGTCTTGCCACTGCCGGACGGGCCGAGGGCGACCAGCAACTGCTGGGGCCCAAGGCTCAGGGAAATATCCGCCAGCACCGGTTCGGGGCTGCCTGGGTACTGTGCGCTGATGCGCTCCAGCTGAAGCAAAGCCATCGCGGTTAACTCCGATCAGTTGGTGATGTATTTGGCGCTGACGTACGGGGCGTAATCCGGCAGTACGGCTTCAACCTTGCCTTGTTCTTTCAGGAACGCGGCGGTGTCGGTGATGGCCTTGGTGGTCGGTGCGCCGAGGGTGATCACCTGATCAGCCGCCAGCGGGAAGACGTTGCCTTGCAGCAGCAATGGAATGTCGCTGGCCTTGGCGCCGGAGAGTTTCACCAGCTTGTCGACATTGGATTGGTTGGCGAGCCAGGCTTTCGGGTCTTTGCGGTAATCGGCGTAGGCATCGAGGGTCACTTTGGCGAACGCGGTGACGATTTCCGGATGCTTCTCGGCGAAGTCTTTACGCACGATCCAGGCATCGAAGGTCGGCGCGCCGAACTTGGCCAGTTCACCGGAGGTGATCAGTACTTTGCCGTTTTCCTTGGCCACGCCGAGGGCTGGGTCCCACACGTAGGTGGCGTCGATGTCACCGCGTTTCCACGCAGCAATGATGGCTGGCGGGGCAAGGTTGAGGACGGTGACTTTCGACGGGTCGATGTTCCAGTGCTTCAGCGCGGCCAGCAGGCTGTAGTGGCCGGTGGAAACGAACGGCACGGCGATTTTCTTGCCGATCAGGTCCTGCGGGGTTTTGATCCCGGAACCGTCGCGGGCAACCAGGGCTTCAGCGGCGCCGATCTGCGTGGCGATGAGGAATGTTTCTACCGGGACTTTTCGGGTGATTGCTGCCGTCAGGGGGCTGGAACCGAGGTAACCGATCTGCACGTCGCCGGAAGCGATGGCGGCGATGATATCGGCGCCGTTGTCGAATTTGCGCCAGTCGATTTTGGCGTTGGTGGCTTTTTCGTACGCGCCGTCGGCCTGGGCAACCTTCGCCGGGTCTACGGTGGTCTGGTAGGCGACGGTGACGTCAGCCGCCTGGGCAAAGAAACTCACCGCAGCCAGAGACGCGGCCGCCAGGAGGCGAAGGGGGAAAGTCAGTTTCATTGAGAAGCTCCTTGTCAGGCGACCGAGAAGAGTCGGCGTGAAAGGAGACTAAATGATCTAAGAATCCGAAAATAAATAACTTTTTCGAATGAGCTTATGAGCGGAAAATTCTAAGGGAGACCGCAGTGCGGCTTTCGCGAGCAGGCTCGCTCCCACAGTGGATTTTAGGGTGTTTACACAATTGTAATCACACCAAAAATCCACTGTGGGAGCGAGCCTGCTCGCGATTAAGGTCCGCAGGACCTTCAGAAGCTTAGTTGCTAATTGCCAGAATGCTCGCCTGATACGACCCGACAAACACATCGAAATCGCCGACTTCGTTCTGCTCCAGCTCAATCTGCTCGGCCAGCGACGAACGCGCCCGCTCTTCAAATTTCGCTTGGTCTTCGCTTGAAAGCGGCTCGCTGCGGAAAAACTCCGCATGCGCCTGGCTCTGGCGCAGGGAGAACTGAGCAAAGCTCTCCTTGTGCTCAGCCATCGCCGCCAGCACCTGGGCCGATGGCGTCAGCGATGGATCCTTGACCTTGGCCAATTGCGCATCCAGCGCCTTGCTATGCGCATCGCCGCCATGACTCTGATCCAGCATCGCCGCCAGTGGTGCAATCTTCTCCAGCAACTCGCTGGCCCACTCTTTCAGGTCCACCGGATGACCGTCGCGTTGCAGTTGCAGGCCCGGACGGCGACCTTCCTTGACCACGCTGAGGAAGTTCGAGGTCGCGTTGCCGCACGAGGTATTGGTCAGCAGCGGGCTGTCGTTCAACGCGCAATACAGCAGGAACGCGTCGAGGAACCGCGATTCCGGCAGGTCGATGCCCATCGGCAGGAACGGGTTGATGTCCAGGCAGCGCACTTCGACGTACTGAATGCCGCGAGCCACCAGCGCCTGGATCGGCCGTTCGCCGGTGTAGGTCACGCGTTTCGGGCGGATGTTGGAGTAGTACTCGTTTTCGATCTGCAGGATGTTGGTGTTGAGCTGAACCCACTCGCCGTCCTGATGCGTGCCGATTTCGACATACGGCGCATACGGTGTGGCGACCGCTTTGCGCAGGCTGTCGGTGTAGCTGGCCAGATCGTTGTAGCACGGCGTCAAACCGGCCTGGGCGTTGCTCTGGTAACCCAGGTCACTCATGCGCAGGCTGGTGGCGTACGGCAGGTACAAGGTGTCCGGGTCCAGTTGCTCCAGTTGATGCGAGCGACCACGCAGGAAACCGGCGTCCAGCGCAGGCGAAGCACCGAACAGGTACATCAGCAGCCAGCTGTAGCGGCGGAAGTTACGGATCAGCGCGATGTAGGCTGATGACTGATAGTCACGGTCGGTGCCGACAAAACCTTCTGCTTCCTTGAGCAGCGGCCAGAGCTTTTCCGGCAGGGAAAAGTTGTAGTGAATCCCGGCGATGCACTGCATGGTCTTGCCGTAGCGCAGGGCCAGGCCCTTGCGGTAGACGTACTTGAGCTGACCGATGTTGGAGGTGCCGTAATAGGCAATCGGGATGTCTTCCTCGGCCGGCAACGGGCACGGCATCGATGGACTCCACAGGTACTCGTTGCCGAGCTTGCTGTAGGCAAAACGGTGGATCTTGTCCAGGCTCGCCAGCGTGTCCGCCGGGTCGGGCAGGGCGGGCGTGATGAACTCCAGCAGCGACTCGGAATAGTCGGTGGTGATTTGTTCGTTGGTCAGCGCGGAACCCAATTCTTCCGGGTGCGGCGTTTGCGCCAGGCGACCTTCGCCGGTCACGCGCAGGCATTCACGTTCGATGCCGTGAAGGCACTGTTCGAGCAGAGAGAGGTTAGCGCGCTCGCCGAGCAGAGCCAGGCGGCGGTTGAGAAGTTCGCTCAAGTTGGATTCCTTCACGCGTCAGTCGCCCCAATATGGGGGTGGGCAAGACGGTCTACAAGGGTGAAGTTGAAACTGGCGTTGTCGCCTGGTTTTTGAGCCGCACAGGCCTAATGCCGGTCAGTCAGGAATTGCACAAACCTTGTGGGAGCGAGCTTGCTCGCGATGAGGGCGTGTCAGTCAACATTAACGTCGTCTGACACACCGCCATCGCGAGCAAGCTCGCTCCCACAGGTTGCTTTGCGCTGAAATTAACTCAAATCGAGGGGAGGTAGCTACAGGACAGCGAACGTGCCTTGTGCTTTTGCGACGAGTTTGTCGCCTTGCATCACGTCGGCTTCAACCACCAGCGTGCGCCGGCCCGGGTGGATCACCCGCGCCGTGCACATCACTTCACCGTCTGCGACGGCGCGAATGTAATTGATCTTGCACTCGATGGTCGCGCTCTGCTGGTCAAAGCCGTGGGTGCTGGAACAGGCCAGCCCCATGGCAATGTCCACCAGACTGAACAAGGCCCCGCCGTGCAGCTTGCCGCCGCGATTGCGCAGTTCTGGCGCAAGCCCGAGGGCGACTTGCGCCACCCCGGTCTCCAGACTGTGCAAGCGACACCCCAGCAACTTGAAAAACGCGCTTTCGGTCAGCCCGGCAGGGATTTCCATCAGCGTTTCTTCAACTGCTTGGCGTTGGCGAACAGCGACGCCATGGCGTTGTTGGCCGGGGCTGGCGCTGTGGTTTCCTTGCGCGGTGCAGTGTTCTGCGATTGGCGCGAAGACGAACCTGGACGCGCGCCACGGGCACCGTCGATTTTCTCGCCCGGGGTGTCGCTCATGCGCATCGACAGGCCAACGCGTTTGCGCGGGATGTCGACTTCCATGACCTTCACTTTTACCACATCACCAGCCTTCACCGCTTCACGCGGATCCTTGATGAACTTCTCCGAAAGCGCAGAGATGTGCACCAAACCGTCCTGATGCACGCCGATATCGACGAAAGCACCGAAGTTGGTCACGTTGGTCACCACGCCTTCGAGGATCATCCCCAGCTGCAGGTCCTTGAGGTCTTCGACGCCTTCCTGGAACTCGGCAGTCTTGAACTCGGGACGCGGGTCGCGGCCAGGTTTTTCCAGCTCTTGCAGAATGTCGGTGACCGTTGGCAGACCGAAGGTTTCGTCGGTGTACTTTTTCGGATCAAGACGCTTGAGGAAGCTGGCGTCGCCGATCAGCGAGCGAATATCACGGTCGGTCTCAGCAGCAATGCGCTGGACCAGCGGATAGGCTTCCGGGTGAACCGCAGACGAATCCAGCGGGTTGTCACCGTTCATCACGCGCAGGAAGCCAGCGGCCTGTTCGAAAGTTTTCTCGCCCAGACGAGCGACTTTCTTCAACGCAGCACGGGTTTTGAACGCGCCGTGTTCGTCGCGGTGGCTGACGATGTTTTGCGCGAGGGTCGCGTTGAGGCCGGAGATCCGTGCCAGCAGCGCCACGGAAGCGGTGTTCACGTCGACGCCCACGGCGTTCACGCAGTCTTCGACCACCGCGTCCAGGCCGCGCGCCAGTTTCAGCTGCGACACGTCGTGCTGGTACTGGCCGACGCCGATGGATTTCGGATCGATCTTCACCAGCTCAGCCAGTGGATCTTGCAGGCGACGGGCAATCGACACCGCGCCACGGATCGACACGTCGAGGTCCGGAAATTCCTTGGAAGCCAGTTCCGATGCCGAGTAAACCGATGCGCCGGCTTCGGAGACCATGACTTTGGTCATCTTCATGGCTGGGTATTTTTTGATCAGTTCAGCGGCCAGCTTGTCGGTTTCACGGCTGGCGGTGCCGTTGCCGATGGCGATCAGGTCCACGGCATGCTTGGCGCACAGGGCGGCCAGAATCGCGATGGTCTGGTCCCATTTGTTGTGCGGCACGTGCGGGTAAACCGTGGCGTGATCCAGCAGCTTGCCGGTGGAATCGACCACGGCCACCTTGCAACCGGTGCGCAGGCCCGGGTCGAGACCCAATGTGGCGCGCGGGCCAGCCGGCGCCGACAGCAGCAAGTCGTGCAAGTTATGGGCAAACACGTTGATTGCTTCGGTTTCTGCGCCGTCGCGCAGTTCGCCCAGCAGGTCGGTCTCGAGGTGGGTGTAGAGTTTGACCTTCCAGGTCCAGCGCACCACTTCGCCCAGCCATTTGTCGGCGGCGCGGTTCTGGTTCTGGATGCCGAATTGCTGGCCGATCATGCCTTCGCAAGGGTGCATGGTGCCCGGCAGTTCATCGCCGACTTTCAGCGCCGAACTCAGAATGCCTTCGTTGCGGCCACGGAAAATCGCCAGCGCGCGGTGCGACGGCATGCTTTTCAGCGGTTCATCGTGTTCGAAGTAGTCGCGGAACTTGGCGCCTTCCTCTTCTTTGCCGGCGATCACGCGGGCGCTGAGGGTGGCTTCCTGCTTGAGGTAGCTGCGCAATTTGTCCAGCAGGCCGGCGTTTTCGGCGAAGCGTTCCATCAGGATGTACTTGGCGCCTTCGAGAGCCGCCTTCACATCGGCGACGCCTTTTTCGGCATCGACGAAGCGCGCGGCTTCGGCGTCTGGCGTCAGGGTCGGGTCGTTGAACAGGCCGTCGGCCAGCTCGCCGAGGCCGGCTTCCAGAGCGATCTGGCCCTTGGTGCGGCGCTTCTGCTTGTACGGCAGGTACAAGTCTTCGAGGCGGGTTTTGGTGTCGGCGAGTTTAATGTCGCGTTCAAGTTGCGGGGTCAGCTTGCCTTGTTCCTGGATGCTGGCAAGGATGCTGATGCGCCGTTCGTCGAGTTCTCGCAGGTAGCGCAGACGCTCTTCCAGGTGCCGCAACTGGATGTCATCGAGGCTGCCGGTCACTTCTTTCCGGTAGCGGGCGATGAAGGGCACCGTGGAGCCTTCATCGAGTAGCGCGACGGCCGCTTCGACCTGTTGTGGGCGTACGCCGAGTTCCTCGGCGATGCGGCTGTTGATGCTGTCCATAAAACCACCTGACAAATTGTGAAAGCAGGCTCGCAGGCGCAGAGATAAGGGCTCGGCGAGTCTGGTTGAGCGGCCTGGCCTGCGCCGCTACCTGGATCAACAGGTATCCCGTTGACCCGTGAAATCGAACAATTACTGCCTGCGCCATGAAAATAAAAAACGGCCACCTACAGTAATGATCAGACGTTGCCTGACACAAAAGGCCGCGCATTATAACCAGCGTTCTGTCATTCGGGGGGCATCGCAGGTTGTAGGCATAAAGGCCGGATTTCTGGCGATCAAGGAAAAATCTGCTAACAATGCACACGGTGCGTATAACGGCAGCTACGCCATAATGCGCGCCGAGATCAAAGGAGCATCTAATGAGCAGCACTGCAAACATTGCTGAAGGCGAAAAAATTCTTATTGTTGACGACGATCCAGGGCTGAGCAGCCTGCTGGAACGTTTTTTCGTCAGCAAGGGCTACCGCGCCCGCGCCGTGCCGAACACTGAACAAATGGATCGCCTGCTGGCGCGTGAAGTGTTCAACCTGGTCGTCCTCGACCTGATGCTGCCCGGCGAAGATGGCTTGACCGCTTGCCGCCGCCTGCGCACCGCGAACAACCAGATTCCAATTATCATGCTGACCGCCAAGGGCGATGAGCTGAGCCGCATCAAGGGACTGGAGCTGGGCGCCGACGATTACCTGGCCAAACCGTTCAACCCGGACGAGCTGATGGCTCGCGTCAAAGCAGTCCTGCGTCGCCAGTTGGCTCCAGTACCGGGCGCTCCGGGCAGCGAAGACGAAAGCGTGACCTTCGGTGACTACGAACTGTCCCTGGCGACCCGCGAGCTCAAACGCGGCGACGAAGTGCACATGCTCACCACCGGTGAGTTTGCGGTGCTCAAGGCGTTGGTCATGAACGCCCGTCAGCCACTGACCCGCGACAAGCTGATGAATCTGGCCCGTGGCCGCGAGTGGGACGCCCTGGAGCGCTCCATCGACGTGCAGATTTCCCGTCTGCGCCGGATGATCGAGCCCGATCCATCCAAGCCGCGTTACATCCAGACAGTCTGGGGCGTAGGTTACGTGTTCGTTCCGGATGGCGCCGCCACCAAGTGATCGGTGATTTGTAGGAGCGGGTCTTGCGAACAACGGGTCAGATGACCTTGTTCGCAGACTCGCGATCCGCAATATGCGAGCATCGCTCGCTCCTGCAAGTGTGTAGCGGTTATCCATGAAAACCCCCGTTTGGTTCCCCCAGAGTTTCTTCTCCCGCACCCTTTGGCTGGTGCTGATCGTCGTCTTGTTCTCCAAGGCGCTGACCCTGGTTTATCTGTTGATGAACGAAGACGTGCTGGTAGATCGCCAATACAGCCACGGCGTCGCCCTGACGCTACGCGCCTATTGGGCGGCCGATGAAGAAAACCGCACAAAGATTGCCGATGCCGCGACCCTGATCCGGGTAGTGGGTGCTGGCGTGCCGGAAGGTGAGCAACACTGGCCTTACAGCGAGATCTATCAGCGGCAGATGCAGGCGGAGCTGGGTGCCGACACTGAAGTCCGATTACGTATGCACTCGCCGCCGGCCCTGTGGGTTCGGGCGCCAAGCCTGGGTGATGGCTGGTTGAAAGTGCCGCTTTACCCGCATCCATTGCGCGGCCAGAAAATCTGGAACGTACTCGGCTGGTTCCTCGCTATCGGTCTGCTGTCCACTGCCTCGGCGTGGATCTTCGTCAGCCAGCTCAATCAACCGTTGAAACGTCTGGTCTATGCCGCGAGACAACTTGGCCAGGGCCGCAGTGTGCGCCTGCCGATCAGCGACACGCCGAGTGAAATGACTGAGGTCTATCGCGCCTTCAACCAGATGGCTGAAGACGTCGAACAGGCGGGGCGTGAGCGCGAGTTGATGCTGGCCGGGGTGTCCCATGACCTGCGCACACCGTTGACCCGGTTACGGCTATCTCTGGAACTCATGGGCGACCACAGCGACCTGACCGACGACATGGTCCGCGATATCGAAGACATGGACGCGATTCTCGACCAGTTCCTGGCGTTCATTCGCGATGGTCGCGACGAGTCGGTGGAAGAGGTGGACCTGAGCGATCTGGTGCGCGAAGTCGCGGCGCCGTACAACCAGAACGAAGAGAAAGTGCGCCTGCGCCTGGAGCCGATTCAGCCGTTTCCATTGCGTCGGGTGTCGATGAAGCGGCTGCTGAACAACCTGATTGGCAACGCCTTGCATCACGCGGGCAGCGGGGTTGAGGTGGCGGCTTATGTGTCCGGGGACACCAGCGCGCCGTATGTGGTGCTGAGTGTCATGGACCGTGGGGCGGGGATTGATCCATCGGAGCTGGAGGCGATCTTCAACCCGTTTACTCGGGGTGATCGAGCCCGGGGCGGGAAGGGGACCGGGTTGGGCTTGGCGATCGTGAAGCGGATTGCTTCGATGCATGGCGGGAATGTTGAACTGCGTAACCGATCTGGTGGCGGGCTGGAAGCGCGGGTGCGGTTGCCGCTTGGATTGATGCTGCCAAGGGATGCGGTTTAACGGCTGAAAAGATCGCAGCCTCGCTTCGCTCGACAGCTCCTACGGGGGATCGCATTTTCCTGTAGGAGCTGTCGAGCGAAGCGAGGCTGCGATCTTTTCAGGGTTTAACCTTTCCCTTTGGTGCGCGTCATATTCGGCCCACCATTCTTCTCCAGATGCTCAATGATGATCCCCGCCACGTTCTTGCTGGTGGTGGTTTCAATCCCTTCAAGCCCAGGCGACGAGTTCACTTCCATCACCAACGGCCCGTGATTGGAGCGCAGGATATCCACACCTGCCACCGACAACCCCATGACTTTCGCCGCGCGCAACGCCGTCATGCGTTCTTCCGGTGTGATCTTGATCAGGCTGGCACTGCCGCCGCGATGCAGGTTGGAGCGAAACTCCCCAGGCTTCGCCTGGCGTTTCATCGCCGCGATCACTTTGTCGCCCACCACGAAGCAGCGAATGTCCGCCCCGCCGGCCTCCTTGATGTATTCCTGAACCATGATGTTCTGCTTCAGGCCCATGAACGCCTCGATCACCGACTCCGCCGCCGTCGCCGTTTCACACAGCACGACGCCGATGCCCTGAGTGCCTTCCAGCACCTTGATCACCAGCGGCGCACCGTTGACCATCTCGATCAAGTCGGGAATGTCATCCGGGGAGTGCGCAAACCCGGTGACCGGCAAACCGATCCCACGGCGTGACAGCAATTGCAGCGAGCGTAGTTTGTCCCGCGAGCGTGCGATGGCCACCGATTCATTGAGTGGGAAAACGCCCATCATTTCGAACTGACGCAACACCGCGCAGCCATAAAACGTTACCGACGCGCCAATCCGCGGGATCACCGCATCGAAACCCTCCAGCGGCTTGCCGCGGTAGTGGATCTGCGGCTTGTGGCTGGCGATGTTCATGTAGGCGCGCAGTGTGTCGATCACCACCATTTCATGGCCACGCTCGGTACCGGCTTCGACCAGACGACGAGTGGAATACAGACGCGGGTTCCGCGACAGCACAGCGATCTTCATGCAACACCTGTGGAGGAGGTAGATACCGGGAACACCGGCTTGTCTTGTACGTACTTAATGCCTGGATTGACCACCAACTGGCCGTCGATCAAGGCTTTGGAACCGAGTAACAGGCGATAACGCATGGACTTGCGGCAGGCGAGGGTGAACTCGACCCGCCAGACCCGATCACCGAGGGCCAGGGTGGTGCTGACCACGTAACGCATCTGCGCGTGGCCATTGGAGCTTTTGATGGTTTTCATCGTCACCAGGGGTGCTTCGCAGCGCCGGTGACGCAGTTGCACCACCGTGCCCAAGTGAGCAGTAAAGCGCACCCATTGTTCCCCGTCGCGCTCGAACGGTTGGATATCGGTGGCATGCAGGCTGGAGGTGCTGGCGCCGGTGTCGATTTTTGCGCGCAGGCCCGCGACTCCCAAATCCGGGAGCGCCACCCACTCGCGCAGACCGACAACGGTCAAATGGTCAAATGTCTTCAATAGGAATAAACCAGCGATTAACGCGTCCAGGCCTCAGGCGTTACCTGAGCCAACGCTTTGAATGCAGGTTTGGCGAACCAGTAACCTTGCATCAGAAAAATTCCACAGTCCGCCAGGAAGTCCCGTTCTCCGGCGCTTTCGATCCCTTCGGCAATGACTGTAACGTTCAGCTCCGCACAGATTGTGACAATCCCTCGAACGATAGCCTGACGGACACGATCACGGTCGACATCGCGGATCAGTGCCATGTCGAGTTTGATCAGGTCCGGTTGGAAGTCGGCGAGCAGATTGAGCCCCGAGTAGCCCGCGCCGAAATCGTCGATGGCAGTCTTGAAGCCGAATTCGCGGTATTCACGCAGAATATTGGTCAAATGGCGATAGTTATCTACGTGCTGGCTTTCCAGGGTTTCGAAAATCAACCGGTCGATGGGGAAGTTGTGTTTTTTCGCTGCTTCCAGCGTGCTGCGAATACACAGTTCCGGGCGGTACACGGCGTTGGGCATGAAGTTGATCGACAGGAGTGTCTGCATCCCTAGATTCGCCGCCCCTTCAATGGCTCGCGTCCGGCAGAGCTGGTCGAAACGGTAGCGGTTGTCCTCGGTGATCTGATCGAGCACCGACAGCGCACCTTCACCGGCCAGGCCGCGTACCAATGCTTCGTGGGCAAAAATCGACTGGTCTCGCAAATCAACGATCGGTTGGTAGGCGAAGGCAAAATCGAAGCCCAGTGGCTCGCTTTGCTGACAACCCTGGCACCCGCCCTGAGGCGAGGTCAATGATGACGGAAATGTAGTCACTCGATCACTCCATGCCGGTGATCCGGCCAAGTTCGCATTCTAGCTGGAGGTCCGAGTTATTGCGCCCGACAGAAACGGTAGTACAGTTCCGACTATTGGCTGAGAGAGGAATTCAAGTGGCACAAAAACAGGAAGAGGACGACAAAGTCCGTCTCGATAAATGGTTGTGGGCCGCGCGTTTTTATAAAACACGTGCCTTGGCCAAGGCGGCGATTGAAAGCGGCAAGGTGCATTGCCGGGGCGAGCGCTGCAAACCGGGCAAGGAGCCGAGGATCGGCGACGAGTTTCAGATTCGCGCAGGGTTCGAGGAGCGCACGGTGGTGGTTCAGGCGTTGTCGATCGTACGCCGTGGTGCGCCAGAGGCTCAGGCGCTCTACGCCGAAACCGACGCCAGCATCGCCAAGCGCGAGGCGGCTGCGGCCATGCGTAAGGCCGGTGCGCTGGGCGTGAGCACCGATGGCAAACCGAGCAAGAAGCAGCGACGGGATTTGTTCAAGTTTCGTGGAAGCAGCAACGACGAGTAGTCCGTTGCTTCTGTGTTGCCTGTGAAGCAGCCTTCGTCGAATCGCCGCCCGGAGCACGCTCGCTCCCACAGGTATTGCGCAGTCCTTTTGGGCGCGAGCTTGCAATTGCCCAAACGTGTAGCCATATCGGGTTAATCGCCAGCAGCGCGTTGGATGGGTGAAAGCGCCACTCGTCGAAAACCACACACAGCCTCTGACCCGTAGGCCATAACCAGAAGGCCAGCAGCGTCAGAGGTAAGAAATTGCATCAGCCAACCGGCGGAGGTTCCACCTTGCTTGGAACAAACCCGGATTGTTCATAAAATGCCTCCCATGGCCGAACATCGTGCACACAAATGGTGCTGCAGAGGCGCAATTTCTCGCTGTTTCAAATCATTTTGTCATTACTTCAGATACCCAGACCTATGACCGATTTACCGGATACCGACTACACCCAACGCTTCATCTTCGATGACAGCGACACCCGCGGCGAGCTGGTTGCGTTGGAGCGTAGCTACGCCGAAGTCCTCGCTAAACACCCGTACCCGGAGCCGGTTGCACAACTGCTCGGCGAGCTGATGGCGGCGGCGTCGTTGTTGGTCGGCACCTTGAAGTTCGATGGCTTGCTGATTCTCCAGGCCCGTTCCGAAGGCCCGATCCCGCTGCTGATGATCGAGTGTTCCAGCGAGCGCGAAATCCGTGGCCTGGCCCGATACGAAGCCGACCAGATCGCCCCCGACGCGACCCTCGCCGACCTGATGCCCAACGGCGTATTGGCGCTGACCGTCGACCCGACCCAAGGCCAGCGTTACCAGGGCATCGTCGACCTCGATGGCGAAACCCTGTCGGAGTGCTTCACTAATTACTTCGTGATGTCCCAACAAGTCGGTACGCGTTTCTGGTTGTACGCCGATGGCCGTCGCGCCCGTGGCCTGTTGTTGCAACAACTGCCTGCTGATCGTTTGAAAGACGAAGAAGAACGCGCCGCCAGCTGGCAGCACATCACCGCGCTGGGCAGCACCCTGACCGCTGATGAATTGCTGAGCCTGGACAACGAAACCGTCCTCCATCGTCTCTACCACGAAGAGCAGGTTCGTCTGTTCGATGTGCAGAAACTGCGCTTCCGTTGCAGCTGCTCTCGCGAACGTTCTGCCAATGCGCTGGTCAGTTTGGGTCTGGAAGATGCTCAGTCACTCGTGATCGAACACGGTGGCAATATTGAGATTGACTGTCAGTTCTGCAACGAACGCTACCTGTTTGACGCTGCCGATATCGCTCAATTATTCGCTGGAGCGGGTGTCGATACGCCGTCAGATACCCGTCACTAAAACGGTTCAGCGCAGGTAAATTCACTGGTTTGTGCCGGAATAACGCCGTTCTGACGGGAGGGCCCTACTATTTTTGGGCTTTTCTGGCATAATCCGGCCCACTTTTTGTCGCGGTAGTAGTGCACGACTTTCTACTACAAAACGTTTGGAGCACACTCGGCCACTGGCCGACGGGGAATCTCATGACGCAAGCCAATAACGCCGTGTACACCGATCTGAGTGTTGATGATCTGGTAAAAGAAGCTCTGAGTCGCGGTGAGGGCGAGCTTGCCGATACCGGCGCGCTGACTGTTCGCACCGGTCACCGCACTGGCCGCTCGCCAGTCGATCGTTTCATCGTTGACGAGCCGTCCACTTCGGCTTCCATCGCCTGGGGCCCGATCAACCGCAAGTTCCCGGCCGACAAGTTCGATGCCCTGTGGGACCGCGTTGAAGCGTTCAACAATGCACAAGAGCATTTCGTTTCCCACGTGCATGTAGGTGCGTCTGAAGACCACTACCTGGCCGTGAAGATGACCACCCAGACTGCCTGGCAGAACCTGTTCGGCCGTTGCCTGTTCATCAACCCGGAAAAGTACAACCCGGCTGGCCGTGATGAGTGGCAAGTGCTCAACGTTGCCAACTTCGAGTGCGTGCCAGAGCGTGACGGCACCAACTCCGACGGTTGCGTGATCCTTAACTTCGCTCAGAAGAAAGTGCTGATCGCCGGCATGCGTTACGCCGGTGAAATGAAGAAAGCCATGTTCTCGGTGCAGAACTTCCTGCTGCCGGCTGCCGACGTGCTGCCAATGCACTGCGCCGCCAACATCGGCGAAGCGGGCGATGTGACCCTGTTCTTCGGTCTGTCCGGCACCGGCAAAACCACCCTGTCCGCCGATGAAAGCCGTTACCTGATCGGTGACGACGAGCACGGCTGGGGCGAAGGCGTTGTCTTCAACATCGAAGGCGGCTGCTACGCCAAGTGCATCGACCTGTCCGAGAAGAACGAGCCGGTCATCTGGAAAGCCATCAAGCACGGCGCAGTCCTGGAAAACGTCGTTATCGATGACGCCAAGCACGCCGATTACGCCGATGTCAGCCTGACTCAGAACAGCCGCGCCGCCTACCCGCTGGAGCACGTCGCCAAGCGTTCCGAGAAGAACCTCGGTGGTGAGCCAAACGCTGTGATCTTCCTGACCTGCGACCTGACCGGCGTGCTGCCGCCAGTGTCGATCCTCAGCGAAGAACAAGCGGCCTACCACTTCCTGTCCGGCTACACCGCACTGGTGGGCTCGACCGAAATGGGTTCCGGCAGCGGCATCAAGTCGACTTTCTCCACCTGCTTCGGCGCACCGTTCTTCCCGCGTCCGGCTGGCGAATACGCAGAACTGCTGATCAAGCGCATCCGCGGCTTCGGCTCCAAGGTCTACCTGGTCAACACCGGCTGGACCGGCGGTGGCTACGGCGTCGGCAAACGCTTCAACATCCCGACCACTCGCGGCGTGATCGCAGCGATCCAGAGCGGCGCGTTGATCGGTGCTGAAACCGAACACCTCGACACCATCAACCTCGACGTGCCACTGGCCGTACCGGGCGTTGAAACTGGCCTGTTGAACCCACGTAACACCTGGGCTGACAAGGCTGCTTACGATGAAGCCGCTAAAGCACTGGCTGGGTTGTTTGTTGAGAACTTCAAGAAATTTGAAGTGAGCGACGCGATCAAGGCTGCTGGGCCTAAGCTGTAAGGCTTGGATTTAGCGAATGAAAAAGCCGCCCTTTGGGGCGGCTTTTTTATTGAAAAACCAGTCTAGGTGAAAATAAATTGATTTTCTTACACCAAACATTTTATTGGTTAGCAGGTTGCTGAAAATACCAATGCAATGAAGTTGAAAATCGGTTTGTAAAATGCAAAAAATAGAAGTAAAAAAATTGATAGGAAATAAGTATGTTCAGCTAGTTTCCGTATTTGGTTGTATGCGTTTACGGCATCTTTAAAAGGCTTTTCGGAGAGTTCTTTGAACTCGGATATGGGGATAGTGGTGTTGACTTTTCTGCTCCAGGAAAATCTAGATTTTGTGAGTGATTTTATATAAAGATAGTTTGTTTTTGTTGTAATCTTTAGGCTTGTTGCGAGCCAGCATGCGGAAAGAATAAGAAGTATTATTTTTTCATTTTCTAGGCTGTTCTGCCCGGGTATAGATATTATCCGTATGCCTATAGCGCTAAATGCTATGGCTATATCTCGGAAAAGAACTGCAGAAAGCGCGTGAGTTCGATCGATTACTTTTGATGATTCTTCAGCAATTATTTTTCGAATGTCTGCAATAGCTTTGAGTGTGTCAGAGGTTTTACTGTGTACATGAGCTTTATAGTCGTTTTTAGAATTTTCAAGACATTTTGATAAGGTTCGACTTAAAAAGGACAACCATCCTTCATTTTTTTTAAGCTGCTGACTTGATAGTCTTGCACTTAGAAGTTGGTGTCTGATTTCTACTTCTCTATCAAGATCCAGTACCCAGTTTGCGGCTTCATATATGTTGGTTTCGTTTATAGACGCTGGTGGGTTGTCCTTTACGTTAAAGGTCGTTTCAAGTTTTTTAGTGCCGCTGACTATTAACTTAAGTGTGGAATCTTCTTTCCATATTTCGGAGCAAAAAATTAGAGATGATTTTGATACGGATTTTCTAAGCCATACGGCGTAAACATCACTTTTGACTGGTGGTGCTTTATTGGTTATCCAGAATTCAATATTTTTAGTCAGTTCGCCAGCGCTTGCATCTTTAACAAGCTTCCTAACATCGATGTTTTTTTCTTCAGCAAGATACGTATCTTTGTCGTCTTGCCATCGTTTGAATTCGCAGGTTCGTGAGCAGAATTCTTCGAATTCGTCGTTTATGAAAATGGTTTTCCGAGTATCTATTGTTGTATGAGCTAGTCCGTTTTCAAAGCCTTGCAATGAGAAAAAATATACAGAATGCGGTGAGTTGTGTTTTTTTATTAGCAGATCTATTGGTTTTTCTAATTGTTCTCTGTCTACGCAAGGTAGTATGAATTCGTCACCGTAATCGGTTTTTAGTGTTAGTAAAAATTTGTTCGAGTTTTCAATAGAAAATTTGTTTAAAGCTTCGCTGTCTGCCAGGGATAGTTGGCCTATAGAAAATAATGCCTGTTCAAGATTTTCGTTTGTTAGTTTTGAGGACTTAAGTAATGAGTTAAATTTTTCCATGGTATTCGTCGTCGATTCGATACTCAATAGTCGTAGCCTTAAACGTTTTATAGCCGTTTTCGTCTGTGAACTCAATTGCACCTGCGTCGACGTGTTCTTGGGTATAAATAACGCGAACACCTTCCTGAGTTTCTCTTACTTTTCTTGCGGCCTTTTTGAAATATTCGGTGGGGATTTTAATAGTTTCATTGGCTATTTTTTGCTTTTTTAGCGCTTTTTCGAAAATGGATTTTATCTTTTCATTAGTATGAAGTGGGCCAAAAAGAGCGTTTAATAAAGCACTGGGAGATTTTGGATTGAAGTTTTCTATGGTTGATATTGCATCTTTTGCCGCAGTCTTTATTCTTCTGAAAATTTCCGTTGGAACGATGTCTTTATTAGCGGTTGCAGTCTCAGTCAGTGCAAGCAGCAAACGCTCCACCAATACTTCATGAGTGAACTTCCTGCTGGCGTCCAAATATTTCTTAAACATGTCAGTTATGTCGCCGTTTTTACCGCTTCGATCAATGCAGACAAGTTGTCCTGCTCCGTTATTTATATTGATAAGGGCGGATTTTTGTAACGCTTTCTTGTCTTGGACGAATGTGTTTAGAATTAAGTCAAGAATAGGTTTTACTTTTCCATCTAAAGTTGCTTGTGTTTTGTAGGAGATAACTTTTATGTCGTCATATTTTATAATTGCTGCGTAGTGTTTATTTCCACTTTTTATTTTTAGAAACATTAATACACCAGGAATAAGACGCTTATCGTTTTCATATAATTCCTGGAATCTTAGTGCGAGAATCTCGGAGCAGTCGACGAATGCATGTTCGCTGTTAATTGCTAAGGAAACCTGATCTCTAACGCCAGACGCGACATTGAAAGTGTAGGCTGTGCCCTTCGCTGTTTCTATAAGTCGGTCGATAAAAAAATCTGAGTGGGTGCTTGGATCATCGACTTCCGTAAGTAGCAAAGGCGTCTTAAGCTTTGGCCCCACTATGTGAAATATAATGCGCTCTACTGTAGAGGTTGAATTTATCGCCATCTCTTCTTCAAGTAATTCAATGCTTGTCATGGTTTGCTCTATTTGGCTTTTATATTTTTATGTTTAGTCGCGAATTTATGGTTTTTTGGGGGGGATTAGTTTCCGATTATTTTTACGTGCGTGATTGATTTCGGAAACTGGCTTTTCTCGTATTGCGATACTTTTATATTTTTCTTGCTCGTATTTTTTAGGCTTGAACAAGAATGAGTGTGTTGTATTAGATTTGTTGCAGTATCCATTCTTTACTCCTCTCGTGTTTGCTGCGGAGCTTTTGGGTTTCTCAATTTGCTTGAGATTAGACTGTATGGCATCACGTTGCCAGTACGGAGGCCTAATGAGATTCGGACTTTAGTCGCTAACGAGAGGCGTTTGTGCATCGGTGCTGAGGTTAGCGGGACTTTGCCGCTACGACCTTTGACTCTTCGTTTGAAGAACCGCATCGGAGCTCTTGGAAGTGATAGGCGTCCTATTCGATGATTAGGGGAAATGACTTCCTATCTCCGCTCAGCTATTTGCCTGAGAGCCAAAACGCCGGCGCCATTTTGTCTTGTTCACGCCTCGACAACCCCAAAGCCCCAGCCAGCGTTGGCCATTGGCTGACGACTCCTTGGAAGCTTTCAATAATTTCTTCCGCATCTGCACGACTGACCCGAAAGTATTCCGCCACTTCGCGAGCAAGTTCGAGATCCAAAGCGTTGTCGGCATCGGTGATGTTGAGCTTCAATCCATCGGCGTGTGCTACCGGGTTCATGTCGTAGGCATCAGACAGGCGCCATCCCCGGCCGGAGTCGAGGATAAAACCATGGTTGCGTAGGTGGTCATCGGTATTGGAGACCAAGATGTTGAACACGATACGAGACCATAACTCCCGAAGATCTGCGTTGGCTTCCGAGCCGTGTTCCATGAGCACTTCTGCTAACTCAAGGTAGCTGGCGCCTACCGATGCATCGTCACCGTCAACACGGTCGGTCATGGTCATGGCTGAAGCAAAATGCAGTCGGGCACCCTGTTCGGTGCGGTCGAAGCGCTTGACCATGAAACAGTGATGATCGCTCGCGAAACGGCGCGCCGTACCGGTCGCGACCCGCAAGCCACAATGATTCGCCAAGGCATTCACCACCATTTCCCAGCCACCGACGTCATAGTCATCGCGAGTGCTCGGGAACTTGGCGATCCATAAATGACCATGCTCGTCAGCAACGCTGGCTTTTGGTCTGGCGCCACCTAGTGAGCCACCAGGCGCTATCAGCATCCTCAGCCACTCGCGCCCGTCGAGTGACGTATTGTCTGGATCGTTTTCCAAGGCTCGGCTTGCCTGCTCCAACGCGCGTAACTCAACAAAGGGTGGGGCGGCCAACCCATCGCGATCATCCAGAAAATTGCCTTCGTCATTGAGCTTGTAGCGGATAGCTCCAACCCGAAAGAGGTCATGAACACCTAAAAGGAAATCTGACTCGTACAGCTTGGTGCCTTTAGGGGTCAGCCCGTCACGGATGTCTCGTTCCAGCCGCCGCTTCATCAGCATTTGGCCCCATCGATCCGGGCTTGAATCGGCAAAAACGCCAAACCGGGTCTGATGTTGGCCAGGGAACTGCCGACCCTCAAAAAGGCCGATTCGGGGGTCCAGGGATGTGAAGCTCAACTCGGGATCGGCCAACGCCGCCGCGTCGTACTCAAACTCGAACACGTTGGTGGCACGAGCCTTTCTGGCATGGAGGAACCCAAGACGCCTTGGTCCGTTCAAGGATTCCCAATCCGCATACACCGAGATCAATGTCATTTTTTACCCGTCGTAGGCTTGGGGTTTTTCTTGGTTAACAAATTAGATAAAGAATGCGTGTTCAATGGGAAATCAGCCGCAAGCTCCGATTTAGAGCTGGGGCTTTCATATGCCCCCGTCTCCCTGTCGCGAATCGGTGACGATACCTTCGCTGGCGTTACGCCGCGTACTCGTTGGCGTTTACTGGCTGCGATGTTTGCTCTTGGGGTTAATTGAGCGTCTTGCAGTTGGCGCCCCAGCTCATCCACTGCGGCGAGTTTGCTCAAGTCTTTCTCCAAGCCCAGCACCTGCATCACTGACAAATAAGCCCCCATTGTCACGCCTGATCCGCCTGACTCTAGAGAGCGCAGTGTTGTCAGTGACATGCCAGCCCTTTCGGCAACCTGCTTGGCTGTCAGCTTGCGACGTAGCCGAGCGAGTTTGAGTCGTTCGCCAAACTCGGCGAGCAACCTGGATGCAGCCGGCAGCAGGGGGGCTGTTTTTTTAGCCATGTGCCATTATTCCTTCGTTTTTTGGCTTTAACAGCCAGAATAATAGCACTTATGTGATTGTTTGCTGGGCTACCCCAACGTGGGGTAAGACTCTCTCTGCCAGTCCGGCCGCTCCAGATATACGTGGGAGGCGGATTATTGAAACTGCCATTATTCCAACTTAAATCGATAAAAACAGCCAGAATATTGCCACTTAAGTGGTTTGCGAGATCCCTTCCAGAGCTTTTGTATCCCACCGTTGCACCTTGACCGCTTGATAAAGCATGCCGATGGTCAGCAGGACTTTGTCGCCGCGACCCTTTGCTCTTCGCTTGAGATGCACGTCAAACCCTTCCGGCTGAAAGTAGCGATAGGCGTCGTAGTCCACGAGGTCGATCCCGAACTGTTCTTCCAGTGCTTCCATCAAATGCCGTGCATCAGCACCGTTGCAGCCCAGGTCAAAGTTGATCGAAGTGGTGAGGCTGAGCGTTTTGCGTTCAGGCAGGCCGAGCTCTTCGTGCAGCAGCTGCATGAGCAGGTGCATGGTGTGGTCGTCGGGGAAGTTGGAGGCGAGATTCATGGGGCGTCTTCTGTCAGGGCCATTTCGTGAGACGGATTAAGCCTGATTTTGCGATGTGTTGGATGTCGATCAGAGCTGCAAGCATGGAGGTCGCGGGAAGGCTGGCGCTCACTCCGTACGATCTCGTTCATTTGTTGCACGCTTTCCATCAGCTCATCAAAAAATTTGCTCAAGGTTATCCCAGGGTTTTGATCGTTCCCACGCAGCGTGGGAACGATCTTCGCTCAGCGTCAGGTTGGTGCTTTCCAGCCCATCATGCGTTGTTGCGCGACTTTCAGTAGGTCGCAGCCGTCCTGAGTCAACAGGTAGAGGGCGTGGGTGATATGCGGGATGTCTTCCACGTCACCGTTTTTGAAGCATTGGCAATGTAGGGTTTTGAGCAGGTCGCCGGAGGCTCGGATGCGCTGGAGGGCGGCTTCGAGGATGTCTTGCGGATTGGCTTCTGTGTCGATGATCAGGGGTGGGGAATCGGTGAGGTTCGTTTGGAGGGGGCGGTAGCGATCGGGGAACGGGTTCAATTTATTCATAGTGAGAATTCTCAAGTGCATCAGGAGAAACCACCACCATCGTGACCAAGCGATGGGAGGCGGACTGTGTTCGGGTTGGTCAAACCGGTGAGAACTCACTTTGCCGGTACGCCCGAAGGCGTCCCGAACACAGCCACCATATAGCGTGCAGGCACTTGAAGTGCCGCAGCATACAACGGAAGCGGAATGAGTTCTCTTTTCAGGTGACCAAGCCCGAGTCGCTGATTTGGCAGCGACAGTAAGGACTATAGAAAAAAGTCGCCGGCCGGCGATAGGCGACAAGGTGTCTTCGGTTGTAGGACCGGGATGAAGCTTTGATAGGGCGTTGCCTACGGACTTATGCCTTCCGCAATTTCTGGCGTTTGATTGCCATCAGGTGTTTGGCTTCTTCATTTGGAATGCTTGGGCGAGGGTCGTCGAGACTGGTTTGTACTTGAGCTTTGAACCATGCGTCGTAGGTTGCTTTACCAAGTTGGTGTTGAGTGTCGGGCGATTCGTTTTTCATCAGGTACACCGTGTCATCGTTCTTCGCGAGCAGGCTCGCTCCCACAGGGGAATGTGGTCTGGGGTGGATTGGTTTATGGCATCAGGTTGCGGTGATTTTCGGCAGTCGTTGCCGGGCGATGTCGAGCAATTCGCTACCATCCTGCGTCAGCAGGTACAGCGCATTGACGATGTTGGGAATATCGCTCGCATCCGCCTGTTTGAAGCACAGGCAATACAGCGTTTCGAGCAGTTCGCTGGCGGCGCGGATGCGTTGGCGGGCGGCGTCGAGGATTTCGTGAGGGTCGGCTTCTGTATCGATGACCAGCACGGGGGTGTCGCTGTAGCGGGATTTGAGCGGGCGATAGCGTTCTGTAAACATCGAGGTTCGTCCTGTGCGAAATCGGGAGGTGCTCCCGGCAGGCCGAGACACTGTTTTCAGCCGCGCCGCAGACTATAGAAGGGCACGGCGCCGCGCGGCAATACGGCCGCAATGGACAGGTTTTGTAGGGTTTTTACCTGCCTTTTCGGACCGAACCTACGCGTTTCCCGAGGTTTTTTACGCCTAAACCCTTAGACGGCAAATTTCCTACGGGTTTGTCAGGCGCAACGCATCAAACCACTGTATGGTGCGCGCCAGAATCAGTAGGACGTTTCGAAACGTCCGTCCAACGCTTAAAGGGAATTAAGTATGCAATGGCTACGTATGGCCTCGATTTTGTTGCTGTGGGCCGGGATTTGTCGCGCCGCAGATGCTGCTGACGCCGGTAACTCGATGGCCCTGGCCAACATGGACCGCACTGGTTGGCCAGATGCGCTGACCAGTCAGGCGAGCATGGACACCGCTTTGCGTGCTGAAGTGCTGATGTTCGGCAAGGCATTGCTGGCCAGCGAAGCGCTGGACGAACAGAGCCTGAAACAACGACTGGGCGTGCAGGATGTGAAGCTCAAGTCGGTCAGGCAAGTGCGTGACGGGCTGTGGGACCGGCTGCTGACCGCCTATCGCAGCGCCAGCCAGAACTGCGACGGTGAACCCTTCTGCCCCCGCGTGCGAAGCGTCGCTGATTTGCGTCAGCTGGCGGCGGCGTTCACCGGCGAAATCAGCCCGGCCCATGCCATTTGGGCGAGCAAGAGCCAGGTGTTTCATGAACAGGCGCTGAATGAGCAGCTGCGGGTGGCGGTGCTGGTGCCGTAGCCTCATCGTCTGCTGACGATCGTTCGAAGCTGTATCATCCCGTATCGTTTTGGTCCCCGACCTTTTCTCGACTCGCTGCGTTTGCCGGCTAGGCTTTGGGCTTCGCAGCGGTCAACGGAGTGACAGCTTATGCACAACACCCTGGAACAGGTTTTCGGTTTTCCACAGTTTCGGCCCGGCCAGGAGGCGACGGTCAGCGCGGTGTTGGCCGGGCGCTCGGCGGCGGCGATTTTCCCCACCGGCTCGGGCAAGTCCCTTTGTTATCAATTGCCAGCCTTGCTGCTGCCGCACCTTACGCTGGTGGTCTCGCCGCTGCTGGCGTTGATGCAGGATCAACTGGCGTTCCTTCAGCGCCACGGCATCGCAGCAGGCAGTATCGATTCGGCCCAGAGCCGCGATGACGCCAGCGATGTGATGGCTCGGGCCAAGTCTGGCGAGCTGAAGATTTTGATGATCTCCGTGGAACGCTTGAAGAACGAGCGTTTCCGTAATTTCTTGCAGCAGGTGCCGATCTCGCTGCTGGTGGTGGACGAGGCGCACTGCATTTCGGAATGGGGCCACAATTTTCGCCCTGACTACCTCAAGCTCCCCGACTATCAGCGACAGTTCAACATCCCTCAGGCGCTGCTGCTGACCGCCACCGCGACACCCAAAGTGATCGCCGACATGGAGGCCAAGTTCGCCATTGCCCCCGACGATGTGGTGACCACCGGTTTCTATCGGCCGAACCTCAATCTGTTGGTGGAGCCGGTGCGCGGGCAGGACAAGCGACGACGCCTTGTCGAATGGATGAGCCAGCGTCCCGACCAGCCGAGCATTGTCTACGTCACCCTGCAGAAAACCGCCGAGCACATTGCCGAACATCTGGCCCGCAACGGTATTCAGGCCGAGGCCTATCACGCCGGTCTGCCCCACGAACAACGCGAAGCAATCCAGCGCCGATTCATGGGTGGGCAGTCCAATTGCATCGTCGCCACCATCGCGTTCGGCATGGGCATCGACAAGAGCGACATCCGCAACGTAGTGCATTTTGACCTGCCCAAATCCATCGAAAACTACAGCCAGGAAATCGGCCGCGCCGGGCGTGACGGGCAGCCGTCCGACTGCCTGGTATTGGCCAACCGCGACAGCCTCAATGTGCTGGAAAACTTCGTCTACGGCGACACGCCTGAGCTGGATGGCATCCGCTATGTGCTCGACGAGTTGCAAGCCGCCGCGCCCGAGGGGCAGTGGGAGTTTCTGTTGGGACCACTGGCGGACCAAAGCAACATCCGCCAATTGCCGCTCAAGACCTTACTGGTGCAGTTGGAACTGCGCGGGATCATCGCCCCGCGCTACGCCTATTACGCCGAATACCGCTTCAAATACTTGCAGGAGCCCGAGGCCTTGCTGGCCCGCTTCGAGGGTGAGCGCAAGGACTTCGTCGCAGCGATCATCCAGACCTCGAGCCGCGCACGGACCTGGGCCACGGTAAATTTTGACGCGCTGTATGAACAGCATCAGGCCGAGCGTAATCGCGTGGTAAAGGCGCTGGATTATTTCCAGGAAAAGGGCTGGGTCGAGCTTGAAAGCAAGCAGATGACCGAGGTCTACAGCCTGCTGCAAACGGACTTTGATGCCCAAGCCCTGAGCGAAGAGTTGCACGCCTACTTCACCCGCCACGAACAAACTGAGATCGCACGGATTCACGCCATGCTGGATCTGTTCGCCACGGACCATTGCCTGGGTTATCGCCTGGCCGAGTACTTCGGCGATGAAAACGCGCCGCAGCAGTGCGGGCATTGTTCGGTGTGTCACGGAGATGTGGCGCGATTGCCGGCGCCACCGGAATTACCGGCGCTTGTGGATAAAAACTTCGAGGCGTTGTGCGGTGATTTTATCCACAGGCATGAGCAGCACACCGGTAACGTTCCGTCGGCGGAACGCGTGACGCGGTTTTTATGCGGCATCGGCGTGCCGCTGTTCACCAAGCTCAAGGCACGGTCGATTTCCGGGTTTGCGGCGCTGGAGGATTATCCGTATGGCGAAGTCCGCGACTGGTCCCAGTCGCACCTCTAACTGGAGCTGCCGAAGGCTGCGATCTTTTGATCTTCGGCAATTTCAGCACCGCCAAAGATCAAAAGATCGCAGCCTTCGGCAGCTCCTACGGGGGGGAGTCGGTGTTTTCGAAGCACATCCATCCGCTGAATGTTGCTCATCACAGGAATAAATTTCAAAAATGCGCGGTGGCTGACTATGGTGAAGGCTGTCTTTGGATCGCCAACAAGAGAACAACTATGAGCCAGACACCGTTCAATATTCAGCGCGCCGCCGTCATTGGCGCCGGCACCATGGGCCGTGGCATTGTCATGTGCCTGGCCAACGCCGGCGTCCCGGTGCAGTGGGTCGATAACAACCCACAAATGCTTGAACAGGCGCTGGCTACCGTGGCGGACACCTACGCCCACAACGTGAGTCAGGGTCGAATCGATCAGGCCGAGGCGGACGCTCGCATTGCGCGGGTAATGGCGGCTGCTGACTACGCGGCGATCTGCGATGTCGATCTGGTCATTGAAGCGGTGTACGAAAACCTCGAGCTCAAGCAGAAAATCTTCCGTGAACTGGACGGTCTGCTCAAACCCGAAGCCATTCTGGCCAGCAATACCTCGGCGCTGGATATCGATGCCATCGCTGCGGCTACTCGCCGTCCGCAACAGGTCTTGGGCCTGCACTTCTTCAGCCCGGCGCACATCATGAAGCTGCTGGAAGTCGTTCGCGGTGCCCAGACTTTACCGGTGGTGCTTGAGGCTGCTCTGGCACTGGGCAAGCGCATGGGCAAGGTCAGCGTGGTGTCGGGCAATTGCCACGGTTTCATCGGCAATCGCATGCTGCATCCGTATGTGCTCGAAGCGCGCAAGATGTTGCTCGAAGGCGCTTATCCCTATCAGGTCGATGCGGCACTGCAAGGTTTTGGTTTCGCCATGGGGCCGTTCCGCATGTACGACGTGGTCGGCATCGATCTGGAGTGGCGCGCTCGGCAGTTGGCCGGCGAAGGGCAGGATGCGCCTGAAGTTCAGGTGGACAATCGTCTGTGCGAGTTGGGTCGTTTCGGTCAAAAGAGTGGCAATGGCTATTACCACTATGAGCCGGGTAGTCGCCAGGCTGAGCACGATGTTGAAGTCGATGCGCTGGTGCTGAAGGTTAGCGAAGGGTTGGGCTTCCAGCGTCGCGAGATCGGCCCCGAGGAGATTCTGGAGCGCTGCTTGCTGGCACTGGTCAACGAGGGTGCGAAGATTCTTCAGGAAGGCATCGCCGAGTCGGCGCACGATATCGATCTGGTGTACCTCAACGGTTACGGCTTCCCGGCGGACAAGGGAGGGCCGATGGCCTGGGCGGATCAGCAAGGGCTGGCGGATATTCACCAACGGTTGCTGGCGCTTGAGACGAAGCAGGGTGATCAATGGAACCCGGCGCGGTTGATCGGGGAGTTGGCGGCGGTGGGTAAAGGGTTTGCGGATCGGTAGACTTCACCTGTTCGATCGTTCCCATGTCGAGGCGTCGAACCGTCCGCGTGGGAACGCCTCTATGGACGCTCTGCGTCCGCTGTTGGGACGCGGAGCGTCCCAGGCTGCATTCCCACGCAGAGCGTGGAAACGATCCTCAAGGCGAGAACCCATGACTCAACGCACCGACTATCCCCACTTCCAACCCATCACCACCCGCTGGCACGACAACGACGCCTACGGTCACGTCAACAACGTGACCTACTACAGCTTCTTCGACACGGCGGTGAACACCTACCTGATCGAAGTCGGCGGCCTGGATATTCATGACGGCGAGGTGGTGGGTTTTGTGGTGAGTTCGGCTTGCGATTACTTCGCTTCCATTGCCTTCCCTGACCGGATAGAAATCGGTTTGCGGGTGGGCAAGTTGGGCAACAGCTCGGTGCAATACGAACTGGCGGTGTTCAAGGCCGGGGAAGACGAAGCCTGCGCGGCAGGGCGCTTTGTGCATGTGTTTGTAGACCGGGCGTCGAATCAGCCGGTGGCGATTCCTGCCGGGTTGCGCGGGGCGCTGGAGCGGTTGGTGGTTTGACGGGCAAAAAAAATCGCAGCCCTTGGGCTGCGATTTTTTGATCTACCGGTAAACGAGGCGATTCAAGCCTCAGTCGCGATAGCGATGGTGATGCTTGCGGTGGCCATAGGCATGACCACGCCCCGGATGGTCGTCACGGTAGTAACGACGATCACCACGGTCACCACGATAGGAACGACGATCATCATCATCGTCATTGCTACTGTTGCCCATGTGATTACCCAGCGCGCCACCGACGCCGCCGCCTGCTGCGGAACCGATCAGGCTGCCGGTGGTGCCGCCCATGCTGCGGCCGACCACGTTACCTCCTGCTGCGCCCAACGCACCGCCAATGGCGGCTTCGCCACGGCTGTGTTTGTCTGCGCCAACTGCGCTACCACCCGCGCCGCCCAGGGCTGCGCCAATGGTGGAACCTGTACTGCCGCCTAATGACTGACCGACGACCGAGCCCAGAACCCCGCCCAATGCGCCGCCCACACCAGCTTCGGTGGTGCCGCCAGCAGAAGCGAAGCCACTGACCAGGCCAAGGGACAACAAGAGAATCGAGGAGAACTTCATAGAGGAACCTCAAGGGGATGACGGCGCGATCCTGAGGCTGTGTCATGGTTGTGACAATCGAAATCCGACGAGTAACACGACTTGAGCACATTTCTATAAGTTACTGTTTTTTAGCTGGAACTTAAGTGTTTTTCGCCGGTCTTTAGCTACTTCGGATAGGCCGTTTTCATGCAAAACGGCCTTTTTTGTGGGCGTTTGGAAAGTGACTGATCCGGAAGATTCGTTGAATGTTCCACCGCTATCGCGAGCAGGCTCGCTCCCACAGTGGATTTGTGTTCAACGCAGATCAAATGTGGGAGCGAGCCTGCTCGCGAAGGGGCCAAACCTGCTACCGCGTCAAGCCGACTTCGCCATAATCAACCCGGTTTCACTCGCCGCTTCCAACCGGATCGCCACAAACTTCGATGTCGGCGTATGGCTGCCATCCCCGATGCTTTCCAGCGGCACCAGCGGATTCACTTCCGGGTAGTAAGCCGCCGCTTGCCCGGCAGGGATATCAAACGCCAGCAGCGTAAAGCCCTTCACCCGACGCACACGGCCATCATCCCAGATCGAAACGATGTCAGCCTTCTGCCCCGGCTTGAACCCCAGGCGAATGATGTCGGCTTCGTTGACGAACAACACATCACGCTGACCTTTCACGCCGCGATAGCGGTCATCAAGCCCATAAATCGTGGTGTTGTACTGATCGTGAGAGCGCATCGACTGCATGATCAGGTCCGGCAATACGCCGGTGGCGCGAGTGCGTTCGTGCACCAGATCTTTAGGCAGGACGTTCGGACGGAAATTGGCGCGCCCCGACGCGGTATTCCAGCGGCGAGCACCGGCGCTGTTGCCGAGGTAGAACCCGCCCGGGTTCTGGATCTTCTCGTTGAAGTCCTTGAAACCCACAATGGTGTCGGCGATCAGGTCGCGGATGCGCCGGTAATCGGCCACCAGCCAGTTCCAGTCCACCGGTTTGCTGCCCAGTGTCGCGGCGGCGATGCCGGCAATGATCGATGGCTCAGAGCGCATCTGGTTCGACAGCGGCTGTAACTGGCCGTTGGAGGCGTGAACCATGCTGAACGAGTCTTCGACGGTCACCGCTTGCGGGCCTTCAGTCTGGATATCGATGTCGGTGCGGCCCAGGCACGGCAGGATCAGCGCCTCTTTACCGTGTGCCAAATGACTGCGGTTGAGCTTGGTACTGATTTGTACGGTCAGGTCGCAGTTGCTCAGGGCCTGGAAGGTCCGTGAGCTGTCCGGAGTGGCTTGGGCGAAGTTGCCGCCCAGACCGATAAAGACTTTCGCGCGGCCGTCGGCCATGGCATGGATTGCCTCGACCACGTTGTGACCGTTTTCACGTGGCGCCTTGAACTTGAAGCGACGCTCCAGGGCGTCGAGGAACGCCACCGGCGGACGCTCGTTAATGCCCATGGTCCGGTCGCCCTGCACGTTACTGTGGCCGCGCACCGGGCACAGACCGGCGCCGGGCCGGCCGATGTTGCCGCGCAGCAACATCAGGTTGGCGATTTCCTGGATGGTCGCCACCGAATGGCGATGCTGTGTGATGCCCATCGCCCAGCACATGATCACGTTCTTGCCTTTGGCGTACATCTGCGCCGCTTGCTCGATTTCAACCAGCGTCAGTCCGGATTGTTCGACGATCTGCTCCCACGAGGTATCGTCGACGATGCCCAGGTATTCCAGCACGTTGACACTGTGTTCATTGAGGAAGTCGTGGTCGAATACGGCAGGCTCACCCGCCTTCTGTGCGTCACGCTCCCACTGCAGCAGGAACTTGGCCATGCCGCGCATGATCGCCATGTCGCCGCCCAATGCCGGACGGAAGTACGCGGTGTTGGTCGGCTTGTCGCTGTTGGTGAGCATTTCGATCGGGTGTTGCGGGTGCTGGAAGCGTTCCAGGCCGCGCTCCTTCAAAGGGTTGATGCATACCACCTGAGCGCCGCGTTTCACCGCTTCGCGCAACGGTTCGAGCATCCGTGGGTGGTTGGTGCCAGGGTTCTGCCCCCAGACAAAAATCGCGTCGGCGTGTTCGAAGTCGTCGAAGGTGACGGTGCCTTTGCCGACGCCGATACTTTGCGCCATGGCCACACCGCTGGCCTCGTGGCACATGTTCGAGCAATCGGGGAAGTTATTGGTGCCGTAGGCACGCACGAACAATTGATACAGGTACGCCGCTTCGTTGCTGGCGCGGCCAGAGGTGTAGAACTCGGCCTGATCCGGGCTCGACAGGCCCTGCAAATGTTTGGCGATCAAGGAGAACGCAGCTTCCCAGCTGATCGGCTTGTAGCGATCGGTTTCGGCGTCATAGCTCAATGGCTCGGTCAGACGACCCTGATACTCCAGCCAATAGTCACTTTGTTCCAGCAACGAACTGACGCTGTGCTTGGCAAAGAACGCACCGTCGACACGGCGTTTGGTCGCTTCCCAGTTCACTGCTTTGGCGCCGTTCTCGCAGAACGCCACCATGCCGGCTTCCTTGGAGTCGCCCCAGGCACAACCGGGGCAGTCGAACCCGCCGTTCTTGTTGGTTTTGAGCATCATGCGCAGGTTTTTCAGCGCGTTGTCGCTGGTCAACCAGGCCCGGGCAACGCTGGCCAGCGCGCCCCAGCCACCGGCCGGGCCTTTGTAGGGCTTATAGCGCGGAACGGGTTTCTGGTCGGCTTGTTGGTGTTGACTCACGCTTGGTTCTCCGTCGCAGGGCTGTAGACCCGCGGCGCATTTTTCTGCGGCAGGTGGATGAGATTGAGGTTGTGGCGACGGGCCCATTGCACGGCAAGGCCCGTGGGCGACGACAGGCTGACCAGGGTCTGGATACCTGCGCGCAACACTTTCTGGATCAATTCGAGGCTGCAACGGCTGGTGACAATCACCAGCCCGCCGGTGGTCGGGATCTTCTGGCGAATCAGCCCGCCGATCAGCTTGTCGAGGGCATTGTGGCGGCCGATGTCTTCGCGACCCAGCAGCAATTGGCCCTGACTGTTCATAAACACGGCGGCGTGCACCGCACCGGAGTACTGGCCAAGAGGCTGAAACGCCCCGATGCGCTGACGCAAACCATCGAGCCATTCGGCGGGCGGCAAGGGTGCGCCGGGCAACACCTTGAGATCTGGCAGTGCCTGTTCCACCGCTTCCACGCCGCAGAGCCCGCAACCGCTGGTGCCGGCCATTTGCCGACGCTGTTGCTTGAGGTTCCAGAAGGCGCGGTTGGCGATGGTCACTTGCGCATATTGCGCTGAACCCGAGCCGCTGAGTTGCAGGTCATAAATGTCGGAAGCGTCTTCGATGATGCCGCTGCCGAGGCTGAAGCCGACGATGAAGTCTTCAAGGTCGGTCGGCGTCACCAACATGACCGCCTGACTGATGCCGTTATAGGCGATCGCCAACGCGACTTCTTCGGCCAGCGCGGTGCTGGCTGATTCGGTGTCTTGAAGGTCGCAGTAACTGTACGTCTGGCTTGCGGCGGGCGCTGGCGTTTCGAGGGCTGGCGCCGCGCAGGCAGGGCGCTTGGCGTTCATGAGGTATCACCGACGGTTTGGGCTGCTTTAAGCCTAGGCGCGTCAACTTGTCGCGTCTAATCGCTAATACTGATCTACCGATAGATGGCGTCGATCAAGAGCTCGGCGGCGATTGCTGAAGAATCGCGAAACAGGCTTCCGCGAGCGCCGAACGTGGGGCGCTGCGACGCATGATCAGCCCCAGCCGGGCGACGGTCTGGGCATTTTCGATGGGTTGCAGGCGCAAATGATCGGTGAGTTTTTCCAGGCCTCCGTCCAGCGGCATCACGGCGCAGCAGAATCCACCGTGCACCGCTTGTAACAATTGGTGGACGGCATCGGTTTGCAGCAACGGCTGCGGAGTGAGGCCACGACTGTGGAAGTTGTGGTCGATGGACTGCCGAAAATGCATGCCGCTGGTGAGCATGCCCAGCGGCAGTTCGATCAGGGACTCCCAACTCAGCGGCGCCTCGCCGAAACTGAAGAAACGCTGATCATAGAGCAGGCCCATGCGGGTTTCGCTGAACGCCAGGGAATCGAAGCGTTCGCCGTCCAGTCGCTCCAGGTACGACACGCCCAGATCCAGACGATTGTTCGCCAGTTGTTCGAGGATCTGTTCAGAACTCAGGGCCGAAAGTTCGAAGCGCAGGTTTGGGTGTTCGGCGTGCAAGCGTTGCATCAGCGGCAGCGGATCGAAGCTCGACAGTGGCACCACGCCCAGACGCAACGTACCGACCAGATTACCGCGACAGGCAGCCGCCTCGGCCTGCAAACCGTCGTAGGCCGCCAACACGGTGCGCGCCCAGGCCAGCACCCGTTCACCCGGTGCGGTGAATCCTTCGAAGCGCTGACCGCGATTGACCAGCGGCAACTCGAGTTCTTCTTCGAGGCTGCGCAGGCGCATGGACAGGGTCGGCTGGGTGATGTGACAACGCGCAGCGGCCTGGCCGAAATGCCGGGTTTCGTCGAGGGCGATGAGGAATTTCAGTTGCTTGATGTCCATCTTCGCTCCAGGGCGCGGGAAGGCTCGGATTCTAGCGCTTGGGGGGAAGCGGCGTCATTGGTCGGGTTGGAACCGTGTATTGCAACCTTGGTCTAGTCTTTTGCGTCTGGAACCCAAAACCCAAAACCCAAGGAGAGCGCACCATGAGTATTTTTAGCTTTGTGAAAGAAGCAGGCGAAAAACTTATCGATCTGCTGACGCCAGGCAACGCCAATGCCAGCGAGCAGTTGAAGGAACATATCAGCAAGGTCGGCCTGGGTAGCCCGAATGTGCAGGCGACGGTGGATGGCGACAAGGTCACCGTGACCGGCGAAGTCGGCAGTCAGGAAGAGAAGGAAAAAATCCTGCTGGCGGTGGGCAATATTGCCGGTGTCGGTAGTGTGGATGACCAGATCACCGTGACCGGGCCAGTGGCTGTGGCCGCGAAGTTTGTAACGGTTGTGAAAGGCGACACCCTCAGCGCGATTTCCTTGCGCGTTTATGGCGATGCCAACAAATATCAAAAAATCTTTGAGGCCAACAAACCGATGCTCAAGGACGTGAACAAGATCTATCCGGGGCAGTCGTTGCGGATTCCCGAATAATGTGAGGTCCGTAGGAGCTGCCGAAGGCTGCGATCTTTTGATCTTGATCTTCGGCAGCTTCGAAACCGCCAAGATCAAAAGATCGCAGCCTGCGGCAGCTCCTACAGTGGATTAAAGGCCTTCGATGAGCTCTCGATAATCCCCCACCGCCGCAAACTCGGCCGTGTCCTTCGGACCTTTACGGCTGTCCGGCTCACTCACGGCCAACAGATGCGCCACGCCAAAATTCCGCGCGCTACGCAGAATCGGCAACGTATCGTCGATAAACAGACTGCGCGCCGGGTCGAAACCGATGTCCGCCTGCAACGCCTCCCAGAACTGCGGATTCTCCTTGGCGAAACCGTAATCATGTGAGCTGATCAACCGCTCGAAGTACGGCGCCAGTTCGATTCTTTCCAGTTTCAATGACAGCGAATCGCGGTGTGCATTGGTGATCAGCACCACGCGCTTGCCGGCTTGTTTGATGGCGGCCAGGAAGGTGTCCGCATCCGGTCGCAAGGCGATCAGGTGCGCGGTTTCCAGTTTCAGTTCGCGCACCGGCAATTTGAGCTCGGCGCTCCAGAAGTCCAGGCAATACCATTGCAACTGGCCGGCGTTGCGTTCGAATAACGGCTGCAATTCCATCTCGGCCATGGCCCGACTCACCCCGTGCAACTCGGCGTAACGCTGGGGCAGGTGTTCCATCCAGAAATGGTTGTCGTAATGCAGGTCCAGCAGCGTGCCGTCCATATCCAGCAGAACGGTGTCGATGTCGCGCCAGGGCAGCAGGGACATAAAAACTTCTCCAGCGGTAAAAAAGATATCCGACGTAAACAATCAGGATAGGCCGGGTATAGTAACGCGCTATCGCCAAGGAGCCGCTCATGCGCCAGAAACCCACCATCCTCGCCCGCGAGATCGTCGCCACCAGCCGTTTGTTCTGCGTCGAAGAGCTGAAGTTGCGCTTTTCCAATGGCGTGGAGCGCACGTATGAGCGACTGGTGGGCAAGGGCGCCGGTTATGGCGCGGTGATGATCGTGGCGATGCTGGATGCGGACCACGCGGTGCTGGTTGAAGAGTATTGCGGCGGCACCGATGAATACGAGCTGTCCTTGCCCAAAGGCTTGATCGAGCCGGGCGAGGACGTGCTGGCGGCGGCCGAGCGGGAGCTCAAGGAAGAGGCCGGGTACGGCGCGCGGCAACTGGAGCATTTGACTGAGTTGTCGTTGTCGCCCGGTTACATGAGCCAGAAGATCCAGGTGGTGTTGGCCACTGATCTGTACGAAGAAAGCCTTGAAGGCGATGAGCCCGAGCCGATGGGCGTGGACAAAATCAACCTGCGAGAGTTGTCGGCCCTGGCCCAGAACCCGCGATTCACTGAGGGCCGTGCATTGGCAGCACTGTATCTGGCCCGTGATCTACTGACTCAGCGTGGAGTGTTCCAGCCATGATTTTCCCCCATCCGTTGATGGCGCCTGTGGTTGAACTGGCGCTGAAAGCCGGTGAAGCGATTCTGCCGTTTTGGCGTGCCAACGTTGCCGTGACTGCAAAATCCGATGATTCCCCGGTGACTGCCGCCGACATGGCCGCTCACCATTTGATCCTGGCCGGGCTGACGGCGCTGGACCCGAGCATCCCGGTGCTGTCCGAAGAAGACGCCAACATTCCCCAGAGCGTGCGCGCCGGGTGGCAGCGTTGGTGGCTGGTGGACCCACTGGACGGAACCAAGGAGTTCATCTCCGGTAGCGAAGAATTTACCGTCAATATCGCGCTGATCGAACAAGGCCGAGTGGTGTTTGGCGTGGTGTCGATGCCGACCAACGGGCGCTTCTACGTCGGTGGTGCGGGTCTGGGCGCGTGGCGTGGCGATCAAGACGCGCAGCCTTTGCCGATTCAGGTTCGCGAGGTTCCTGCTGAGGGTGAAGCGTTTACCGTGGTCGCCAGTCGTCGGCATTCGAGCCCTGAGCAGGAGCGCCTGCTGGCCGGGTTGAGCGACAGTCTGGGTGAACTGCAATTGGCTAACATCGGCAGTTCGTTGAAGTTCTGTTTGTTGGCGGAGGGGGCGGCGGATTGTTATCCGCGGTTGGCGCCGACTTCGCAGTGGGACACGGCGGCGGCGCAAGGCGTGCTGGAAGGAGCGGGCGGTGAGGTGCTGGATTTGAGCGGTGCGCCGTTCAGTTATCCGGCGCGGGAATCGTTGTTGAATGAGTTTTTCCTGGCGCTGCCGGCGAAGGCGGCTTGGCGCGAAAAACTGTTGGCGTTGGCGCGGGCGTAAAGGTTAAAAGATCGCAGCCTCGTTTCACTCGACAGCTCCTACAGAGACACGCGCGCCCCTGTAGGAGCTGTCGAGTGAAACGAGGCTGCGATCTTCTGCTTTAGCGGTGGAGTACGTACTGCCCCGTAAACTTCACCGCATCGTCATCACTGTCGGCATTGACGATCCGCGAATGCAACGTCAACCGCGCCCGTCCATACCGCTTATACATCGCCAAAAACTTCTTCCACACCACCGCACTCGGCGCATGGCAAATCGCCGTCGCGTCCATGGTCACCGGCAGCGGATAACTGATCTGTCCTTCCTGGATCACGATGTGCCCGCCTTCAACCCCTTCTTCACGCAACCGCAAATGCAGCCAGCCCCAACCGGCCAGCACGGCGCCGCAATACAGGCTACCGCCGAACATGGTGCTTTTATGATTGACGTTGGCCTCCAGCGGCAAGTGCAGGCGCAGTTGCTGGTCGTGCCAATCGAGCACTTTGAGGCCCATGTCCCGAGTAAGGGGAATGTCGCGATGGAGGACTGATTCCAGATGACGGCTGTCGCGGCTCATGCACGGATCTCTTGTTTGAAGATGATGAATTGACGGTAGCTCAATCGAGTTCGTCGGTGTGGCTGCTGCCACCGTCGGCGAAGTTCAGCCCGTGTTTGCGCAGTTTGTCGTGCAAGGTCTTGCGTGGGATGCCAAGGGCTTCGGCGAGGCTGCGCACCGAGCTGTGAGAACGCGCCAGTTCGGCGGCGATCAAGCTCTTCTCGAAGTTTTCAACTTGTTCGCTGAGACCGCCGCTGACCACTTCGACTGTCATGCCGACAGCGCCATCCGCTGCGTTATTGTCCAGGGCCAGCTCCAGGCCCAGAGCAAAGCGTTCGGCCGCGTTCTGCAATTCCCGCACGTTGCCCGGCCAGGTGTGGCGCAGCAGCAGGGCGCGTTGTCCCGGTTGCAACTCGTGGGGTGGCAGACCGTGACGAGCGCTGGCTTCATCGGCGAAATGCTGGAACAGCATCAGCGCATCTTCGCCGCGCTCACGCAGCGGCGGAATACGCAGTGGTGCGACGTTCAGGCGGTAATACAAGTCGGCACGGAAGCGGCCCTGATCGGCGGATTGACGCAGGTCTTCCTTGGTCGCAGCGATGATGCGGATGTCCAACGGGATCAGTTGATTACCGCCCAAGCGCTCGACGACCCGCTCTTGCAGCAAACGCAGCAATTTCACCTGCACATCCAGGCTCATGCTTTCGATTTCATCAAGAAATAACGTGCCGCCATTGGCGAATTCGAACTTGCCGATGCGACGCTTTTGCGCACCGGTAAAGGCGCCGGGCTCGTGACCGAACAGCTCGCTTTCTACTACCGACTCGGCCAGGGCGCCGGCATTGATCGCTACGAATGGACCATTACGACGGCTAGACAGATCGTGCAATGCACGTGCGACAACTTCTTTACCGGCGCCGGTTTCGCCAAGGATCAGCACATCGGCCTTGGTCGCCGCCAATGCACCGATCTGCTCGCGCAGGCGCAGCATCGGCGCCGATTGCCCGACCAGTCGGGTGCTCAGTTCATTGCGATCGCTCAGGGCCAGACGCAGGCTGCGATTGTCCAGCACCAGCCGGCGCAGGGCCAGGGCGCGGCGCACGCTGTCGAGCAAGGCGTCGCTGGCAAAGGGTTTTTCCAGAAAATCATAAGCCCCGGCGCGCATGGCTTGCACCGCCAGCGGCACATCGCCGTGACCGGTGATCAGCAGCACTGGCAGCTCCGGGTCCTGGGCATGCAGTTCAGTCAGCAGTTCGAGACCGTCCATGCCCGGCATGCGGATGTCACTGACCACCACGCCGGGCCAGTCGCGTTCCAGTTGCGCGGCCAGGCCCTTGGCTTCAGCGAGCGGCAGGATTTTCAGGCCGGCGAGGTCCAGGGTCTGGCTCAGCGCCTGACGCAGGTGCGGATCGTCGTCGATCAGCACGACCTGGATGCGGTTGTCGATGGTCATGCACTTCGGTCCTCGGACGGTTGCAGGCTCACACCCGGTGCGCCTGCACGCAACTTCAGGGTAATCAGGGCGCCACCTTCCTTATGGTTGGCGAACGACAGTTCACCACCGAAGGCGCGCATCAGGGTTTCGCAAATCGCCAGCCCTAACCCAAGCCCCTGAGTGCGGGTTTTGGTGGTGTAGAAGGGCTCGCTGGCGCGGCCAAGTGCCTCCAGGCAGAACCCGGGGCCATTGTCGCGAATGTACAGATTGACGCCGTCGGCAGTGGATTGGGCACTCAACCAGAGCTTACGCGGTGGGCCTTTCTCCGTCAGGGCGTCCAAGGCGTTGGCCAGCAGATTGCCGAGCACCTGGCGCAGACGGGTTTCCCCGGCCTCGACCCACAGGGTGGCGGCCGGCAAGTCGCGGATCAGCTCGACTTCCATGCTGCGTCGACGCTTGGCCAGCAGCGCCAGCGCATCGTCCAGCGCCGGTTGCAAGCCGACGCTTTCCGGGGCGTGGCGATCGCGCCGGGCGAAGGCGCGCAGGTGGGCGATGATCGACGCCATGCGCCCGGTCAGTTCGCTGATCAACTTGAGGTTGCCGCGCGCATCGTCGGTGCGCTGATGATCGAGCAGCACCTCGGCGTTTTCTGCGTAGCTGCGGATCGCCGCCAGCGGTTGATTCAATTCGTGGCTGATACTTGCCGACATGGTGCCAAGGGCCGACAGTTTGCCGGCCTGCACCAGATCATCCTGAGCACGAACCAGCTCTTGCTGGGCCTGTTCGCGTTCCAGCACTTCCTGTTTCAGTCGACGGTTGAGGCCTTCGAGGTCGCTGGTCCGCTCGGCTACCCGGCCTTCCAGCTCGCGACGGGCCTTGGCTTCGAAGGCGATTCGATCAAGGTAATGGCGGCGGCGCTGCATCATCAGACCCAGCAGCAGCATCAACACCAACAACGTCGCGCCGCCAATGGCGACGACCGTGCGTACCGGGCGATCGATCAAAGTGCGTGGGGCGAGAATGCTGACGTTCCAACCGGTTTCTGCGATGGACTGGGTTTGTGTCAGCCAGGCGTTGGGGTTGAGCCGCAATGGTTTGGGATCACGGGTCGGATAAGGTTGAATCGCGGTGATCGCTTTACTTTCCTCTTCGCCCAACGGGCGGGTCGAGCGGAATCGCCACTCGGGCCGCGACGTGAGAATGACCACGCCGTTATGGTCGGTCAGCAGCAGTTGTTCCGGGGTTTTGCCCCAGAGGCTTTCGGTGTGGTCCAGGTCAACCTTGACCACCAGCACGCCGATGATCTTTTCGCCGTTACGCACGGCCGCGGCGAAGAAATAGCCGCGCTTGGCCGATGTCGTGCCCAAACCGAAAAAACGCCCGAGCCGCCCGGCCATGGCTTCGCTGAAGTACGGACGAAAGGAAAAATTACGCCCGACGAAACTGTCGTGTTTGTCCCAGTTGGACGCGGCCAGGGTCTTGCCCGTGGTGTCCATCAGGTACATGACTTCGGCGCCGGTCTGGGCACTGATATTTTTCAACAAGCGATTGGCGTTGCCCTGGGTGACGCCATCGTCGGGCGCGCCGAGGACGGCTCGCAGGGCCGGCAGATCGCCGAGGATCTGCGGCAACACTTCATAACGGTGCAGGGTGCCCAGCAGGTTGGCGACGTAAAGATCGAGGGTCTGACGGTTCTGCCCGGCCAGTTCGCTGCGGTAGTACCGCTCGGCCAGATGCTGCAGCGGCCACAGCAACGGAGCCAGGCACAGCGCGAGCAGGGCCAGGCTGCGCCAGCGGGGTCTGCGGGGGAGGGTCGGAGTCATGAGCATCGAGCGCCTGTGGGTACAGGCGCATTATGCCTAGGCTTGCGTGCGCAGTCTGCGCGCCGTGGGTCAGGCACGCTTGCGCGGTGAAGATTCAGACGGTGTTTCAGGAAAAGACGTCAGCATCCTTGAAGAACGCGGCGGCCTGATCTTTGCCGGACAGTTGTGGCGCTTCGTCCAGTTGCCAATCAATGGCCAGGTCCGGATCGTCCCAGCGAATGCTGCGCTCGGCGGACGGGGTGTAGTAGTCGGTGGTTTTGTAGAGGAATTCGGCGAACTCGCTCAGCACCACGAAACCGTGGGCGAAACCCTCCGGGACCCACATTTGACGATGGTTCTCGGCAGACAGACGCACGGCCACCCACTTGCCGAAATGTGGCGAACTGCGGCGAATGTCCACCACCACGTCGAGTACTTCACCGGCTGTGACGCGAACCAGTTTGCCCTGAGTGTTTTCCAATTGGTAATGCAGGCCGCGCAATACGCCTTTTTGCGAGCGCGAGTGGTTGTCTTGAACGAAGTTCGTCTCCAGGCCAGTCGCTTCTTTGAAAGCCTTGGCATTGAAGCTTTCATAGAAGAAACCGCGCTCGTCACCAAATACCCTGGGTTCGATGATCAGAACACCGGGAAGGTCGGTGGTGACTACTTTCATGGTCTTTCTCCAGCAATAGGCGTTGATGAGCGTCATTCTTGCGCAAAGTAGCGGCGGGCGCGAGTGAACCGTGGTTCACGGTAATCAAACTCTGGGTGCAGTCCTGAAAGTTTGAGGTTTTCGACGCGCAAGGCGCTGAAGGTTTTGTATCTCCAATGGTCTTAATACGAGCCATCGTTCGCTACATTCACCTCACCGAAGTACCGGTACTTGGACTATAGACACTGTCCCTCTTTCTTTATTGACGTGAACAAAAATTTCTTCATCCACGATGAAAAAAGGCCTTGTCAGAAGGGCTACGTGGATCTTCTGCTGGGCGCATTCTTTGAGTACAGCCGCTGTAGTTTGTTCCCCCCCTTCAGCGGAAGGTAATCCGGGATGGGCGTAGGAAAATTCAATAGAGAGGTCGCTGGCTTGAAAGGGGGTTGCGTATCGCCCCAAGCAGTGGCGATATAAGCGCCTAATAAAATTTCAGGGGTCGTTGTATGCCGCTCGCCACGTTGATTCATCGCGCCAGTTTGCCCAGCCCGCAAGTGTCTGCGGAGCAAGCGCTTGAGCTGCTGATAGCACATTACGGGCTGAGTGGAAAATTGCAGGCCCTCGGCAGCCAGCAGGATCTTAACTATCGGGTCGACAGCGACCAGGGGCGTTTTGTCCTGAAAATCTGCCGTGGCGATTACTCGGCGCAGGAGCTGCACGCCCAGCACGCCGGGCTCAAACATTTGGGTGAACACCCCGATGTGCATGTACCACGAGTGATTCCCGCCAAAAACGGTGCAGACCTTCTCTCCCTGGAAGTCGGCGGCCAAACGGTGCATGTGCGCCTGCTCGATTACATCGAAGGCCAGTCGCTCACACACCTGGATCATCTGCCCGGTTCAGTGGTGGCCGGTTTTGGTCGACTCTGCGGTGAAATGGACCTGGCGCTGGCTGGTTTCGACCATCCGGGCCTTGAGCGCACCCTTCAATGGGACGCCCGCCACGCCAACGCGCTGATCGCGCATTTGCTGCCGGTCATCAAGGACGAGCAGCAACGCCGACTGATCGCCGATGCGGCTGAACAGGCCGAACGCCATCTGCAGCCGCTGGTGGATAAGTTGCCGGTGCAAGCGATTCACATGGATATCACCGACGACAACGTGGTGTGGCAGCGAGATTCGCAACGCCAGTGGCAATTGCAGGGTGTGATCGATTTCGGCGACCTGGTTCGTACCTGGCGCATCACTGATCTGTCGGTGACCTGCGCGGCGCTGCTGCACCACGCTGATGGCGATCCGTTCTACATTTTGCCGGCGGTTCAGGCCTATCACGCTGTCAATCCGCTCACGGATGAAGAGCTACTGGCGCTCTGGCCACTGATCGTCGCCCGTGCGGCGGTGTTGGTGCTCAGCGGCGAACAGCAGGTCAGCATCGATCCTGGCAACGACTACAGCCGCGACAATCTCATCCACGAGTGGGAGATTTTCCGCGTCGCTACATCGGTGCCGTTGGCGTTGATGGAAGCGGCGATCCTGACCTCGGTCGGTCAGAGTCTGCCGAGCATCGGCAGCGAAGGCTTCGCGCCGCTACTGCCGAGTCTGGTGGGGCGTGAGTTTGCGTTGATCGATTTGGGCGTGCTCAGTCCGCATTTTGAGGCCGGCAACTGGGAACAAGAAGGGATCGATCAACGTCTGTTGACCGAAGCCGCCGCGGCTCACGGTTTGGCGGCCAGTCGTTATGGGCAATATCGCTTGTCCCGCACCCGGCCGGACAGCGCCACTGAGCCGGACACGTGTCCATTGCACGTCGAATTGCGCGTGCCCCACGGCACGGCGGTCGAATCACCGTTTGCCGGGGTGGTGCATCAGCCAGCGGCGGGTGTGCTGCAACTGGACGGCCCGCAACTGAGCGTGCGCCTATGGGGCGTGACGCCGTCGCTGCACACGGGCGCGGCGCTGGTCAAAGGCCAGGTGCTGGGTTCCGCCAGCGGGCCGTTGATCGTACAGTTGTGCCGCGGCGCTTCGTTCACGGCGCCGATGTTTTGCACGCCGTCCCGCGCGGCGGCCTGGCAAGCGTTGTGCCCGTCCCCAGCTGCTCTGCTGGGGTTGGCCTGTGACGCTGAAGAAGAACTCGATTCGCAGACGTTGCTGGCGCGCCGTGACGCCAGTTTTGCCCGTACCCAGAAGCACTATTACGTCGACCCGCCGCGTATCGAACGCGGCTGGCGCAATCACCTGATCGACATGCAAGGCCGTTCCTACCTCGACATGCTCAACAACGTTGCGGTGCTTGGCCACGGTCATCCGCGCATGGCCGCTGTCGCCAGCCGTCAGTGGTCGCTGCTTAATACCAACTCGCGGTTCAACTACGCAGCGGTTGCTGAGTTTTCCGAGCGCTTGCTGAAGTTGTCGCCGGATTCCATGGACCGGGTGTTTCTGGTCAACAGTGGCAGCGAGGCCAATGACCTGGCAATCCGTCTGGCATGGGCCTACAGCGGCGGTCGCGACATGCTCAGCGTGCTGGAGGCCTATCACGGCTGGACAGTAGGCGCGGACGCGGTCTCGACTTCGATTGCCGATAACCCGAAGGCCTTGAGCAGCCGTCCGGACTGGGTGCATCCGGTTACCGCGCCGAACACCTATCGCGGCGAATTCCGTGGACCGGATAGCGCGCCGGACTACGTGCGCAGCGTCGAACACAACCTGGCGAAAATTGCCGAGCAGAAACGTCAGCTGGCCGGTTTCATCTGTGAACCGGTGTATGGCAACGCCGGTGGTATCTCGCTGCCGCCGGGGTATTTGAAGCAGGTTTATGCGCTGGTTCGCGCTCAGGGCGGTGTCTGCATCGCCGACGAAGTGCAGGTCGGTTACGGCCGCATGGGCAAGTTTTTCTGGGGTTTCGAAGAACAGGGCGTGGTGCCGGACATCATCACCATGGCCAAAGGCATGGGCAACGGCCAGCCATTGGGCGCGGTGATCACCCGTCGGGAAATCGCCGAAGCGCTGGAGGCCGAGGGTTACTTCTTCTCGTCGGCCGGCGGCAGCCCGGTCAGTTGCCAGATCGGCATGGCAGTGCTGGATGTGATGGAGGAAGAAAAGCTCTGGGAAAACGCTCAGGTCGTGGGCGGTTATTTCAAGGAGCGGCTTGAAGCGCTGATCGATATTCATCCGCTGGTGGGCGCGGTGCATGGTTCCGGCTTCTATCTAGGCGTCGAGTTGATCCGTAATCGCGAAACCCTGGAACCGGCAACCGAAGAAACAACGGCGCTGTGTGATCGATTGCGCGAGCTGGGGATCTTCATGCAGCCGACTGGCGATTACCTGAACATCCTCAAGATCAAACCGCCGATGGTGACCTCGCGTCAGAGCGTGGATTTCTTTGTCGACATGCTGTCGAGGGTGCTCGCAGAGGGTCTGTAAACATCTATCTACTGTGGGAGCGAGCTTGCTCGCGATGAGGCCTTTTCAGTCAACATCAATGTTGAATGTTAGTCCGCTATCGCGAGCAAGCTCGCTCCCACAGGGATAGTGTAAAGTTCGATTATTATCTGGGTTTCTTGAATTAATTTCGACAGGTGGATTGTTTTAAGCTTTAAAAGCCGATTTTTATCGGCTATAAAGTCACCGCTGCCCCGGTGTGGATTCACCACGCCCGGTGCTTCCCATTTCTGTCATTGGTCGATGCCACACTCGACCCTCAAGCAATTCCCCGGAGATGATTCATGAGCCGTATCGTTACCGTCGCCGCCACCCAGATGGCCTGTTCCTGGGACCTTGAAGCCAACATCGAGACCGCTGAGAAGCTGGTCCGTGAGGCCGCGGCGAAAGGCGCGCAGATCATCCTGATTCAGGAACTGTTCGAGGCTCCGTACTTTTGCCAGAAGCCGAACCCGGATTACCTGCAGCTGGCCACGACCGTTGAAGACAACGTCGCCATCAAGCACTTCCAGAAAGTCGCCAAAGAGCTGCAAGTGGTTCTGCCGATCAGCTTCTACGAACTGGCGGGCCGCGCGCGTTTCAACAGCATCGCGATTATCGATGCCGACGGCAGCAACCTCGGGATTTATCGTAAAAGCCATATCCCGGACGGCCCTGGCTACCACGAAAAGTATTACTTCAATCCGGGCGATACCGGTTTCAAAGTCTGGAACACCCGTTACGCGAAAATCGGCGTGGGTATCTGCTGGGACCAGTGGTTCCCGGAATGCGCCCGCAGCATGGCGTTGCTCGGTGCAGAAATCCTGTTCTACCCAACCGCGATCGGCAGCGAGCCACACGACAAGACCATTTCGTCCCGTGATCACTGGCAGCGCGTGCAACAAGGCCATGCCGGCGCCAACCTGATGCCGCTGATCGCCAGCAACCGCATCGGCAACGAAGAGCAGGACGGTTACGACATTACGTTCTACGGCTCGTCGTTCATCGCCAACCAGTTCGGCGAGAAGGTTCAAGAACTCAACGAAACCGAAGAAGGCATACTGGTTCACAGTTTCGACCTCGACGAGCTGGAGCACATCCGTAGCGCGTGGGGTTCGTTCCGTGATCGTCGCCCGAACCTGTACGGCGCCATCAAAACCCTCGACGGTTCCCTGGAGTCCTGATCGTATGACCACTTTGCACAGTACGCCTCGCGCCGACGGCTTTTACATGCCCGCCGAATGGGCGCCACAAACCCAAACCTGGATGATCTGGCCCGAGCGCCCGGACAACTGGCGTCTGGGTGGCAAACCGGCGCAAGCCGCGCACGTCGCGGTAGCCAAAGCCATTGCGCGTTTTGAACCGGTGACCGTGGCGGTTTCCGCCGGCCAATACGAAAACGCCCGTGCCCGTCTGGACGTGCCGAATATTCGTGTGGTGGAAATGTCCAGCGACGACGCCTGGGTTCGCGACACTGGCCCGACGTTTGTCATCAATAACGGTGGCGAAGTCCGTGGTGTGAATTGGGACTTCAACGCGTGGGGCGGTTTCGACGGGGGGCTGTACTCGCCGTGGAATCGCGATTCGCAGGTGGGCGGCAAAATCCTCGAGATCGAGCGCAGCCAGCGCTACCGCACCGAGGGCTTTGTGCTTGAAGGCGGTTCGATTCACGTCGATGGTGAAGGCACGCTGATCACCACCGAAGAATGCCTGCTTAACCGCAATCGCAATCCGCACATGAACCGTGCAGAGATCGAAGCGGTGCTCAGCGCGAATCTGGCTGTGGATAAAATCATCTGGCTGCCGGACGGTTTGTTCAACGACGAAACCGACGGCCATGTGGATAACTTCTGCTGCTACGTGCGTCCGGGCGAAGTGTTGCTGGCCTGGACCGATGACCCGCAGGACCCGAACTACCCGCGCTGCCAGGCGGCGATGAAAGTGCTGGAAAGCAGCACCGACGCCAAGGGTCGCCCATTTACGGTGCACAAGATGCCGATTCCGGGGCCGCTGTATGCGACCGAAGAAGAGTGCGCGGGTGTTGATCCGGTGGACGGGACTCAGGAACGTAATCCGACCGTGCGTCTGGCCGGTTCCTACGTGAACTTTCTGATCGTTAACGGCGGCATCATCGCGCCGAGCTTTGACGATCCGCTGGACGGTCCGGCTAAAGAGATTTTGCAGGCGCTGTTCCCGCAGCACGAAGTGGTGATGGTGCCCGGCCGCGAACTGTTACTGGGAGGCGGAAATATCCACTGCCTTACCCAACAACAGCCAGCACCGCACAAGGAGTGAGTGGGGTTGTAACAGCTTGAGTTGATTGCAAAATAATTCAGGCAAACGTTTTCACTCACGGTCTAGCAGAAAGCCCGCAGCCCTACAGGACTGCGGGCTTTTTTGTATCCGCTTGTCGACAGTTGCGAAACCTTGGCACAGCTCTTGTATCTCTCATGGTGCAAAACAGGGAGGGGAGAACTGCGATGTTCTGTCATAAACCTTGGATAAGTTAGCCGCTCACAAACCAGGAGAGAGCGCGGAAATGAACGCCGAAATGAATGTGGTGAGCGAGCGGGCGTTGCATCCCCTGGCAGTAAACAGCGAATCGCTCCAGGTCCTGGCGCACTGGTTGAAGTCCAATGGAACGCGTCAGATCAGAGAACCTGATCCGCGCCGGATGATGATCGAACGCTACCCCGCTGGTTTATTCAGCGAAGCGGAGCTGGAAGCGTTGTGGGATGTGATGGAAGGATAAGAAGAAAAACAACGGATTGATAAAAGCGCTGCCGGGATGGCGGCGCTTTTTTATGCCTGTAGGTTTTTTGTGATCACTGCAGACCCAATGTGGGAGCGAGCTTGCTCGCGATGGCGGTGGATCAGTCGACATCGATGTTGACTGCCCAGCCGCCATCGCGAGCAAGCTCGCTCCCACAGGGTTTTGCGGTGTTTAGAAGCTGTAGGTCCCGGTCACGACCAGGCTACGCGGTTCGCCCGGTTGAATCTGCGCCGCACTGGTGGCCGACGAGTAATAAGTCTTGTCGCTGATGTTGTTCAGCGCCGCGCGTAAATCCCAATCCTTCTGCCGGAACCCGGCCAGTGCATCCCAACGGCCATAACCCGGCAGCACGGTGGTGTTGAGGTTGTCGGCATAACGCTGGCCGACCAGGGTCAGACCGGTTTCGGCGTACCAGCCCATTTCCGGTTTCCAGGTCAGGAACAGGCTGCCGTTATGCTTGGCCACGTTGCTGATGCGTTTGCCTTCAAAGCCGTTGTTGTCCTTTTCGACCGTCGCGTCCTGCACACCCACGCCACCGCGCACGTACCAGTTGCCAGCGATCTTGCCGGTACCGGTCAGCTCAATCCCGCGGGAACGTTGCACGCCGGTCATCAAGGTGACGGTCGGATCGTTGGGATCGCTGGTACGGCGGTTGTAGAGTTCCAGTTCGTAGATCGCCAGCGTGGTGCTCAGGCGATCATCGAGCCAATCGCTCTTCACCCCGATTTCTTTTTGCTTGGTCAGCTCGGGACTCAGGTCGTTGCTGTTGCCGGTGGCGCCGGGGGTGATACCGATCAAACCACCGCCGACCGGGGAAAAGGTCTTGGTCCAGGAGGCGTAGAAGGAATGATTCTGCAGCGGCGTCCATACCAGTCCTACACGCGGGCTGGTGCTATGGCTGTCGCGATCTTCGGAAATGTCCCGCAGCTTGTTGGTCGACTCGATGTCGAAGGTGTCGTAACGCAAGCCGGCCAACAGTTGCCATTGATCATTCAGGCGCAGTTGATCCTGCACGTACACTGCACGGCTTTCGACTTCGGTGTGAGTGCTGCTGGACACTTGCATCCGCCCGGTGTGGCGCAAATTGCGGTCGGGATTGTACAGGTCCAGTGCCGGTACAGGCTGAGTCCCGCGTCCGGTGGCCGCGTTGTACAACGTAGGGTCGCGCCGCTGGCTGCCGATTTCAATGCCGGTCAGCAAGCGATGCTCAAGGCCGAACGTGTCGAAACCGCCTTCCAGTTCGACGTTGTTGTAGACGTTGCGTGTGGTCAGGTCCTGTTGCCAGTGCTGGCGCGTCACCTTGTTGGTCGTCGGGGTGTAGCCAGTCAGGTAGGTGTTGTCGAAATCGCTGTTGAGCTTGAACACGCCCAATGTGTGGCGCAGCTGCCAGTTATCGCTGAGCTCATAACTGAGCTTCGAGCGCAGGGATTGTGACTTGTCGTCGATGAAATCGTGTTCGCTACCGTAGGTCGTATCCCGTCCTACGTCCGCAGGGCGTCCGTTTACACCGGGGATGCCGCGATCCGGCGTACGGTTGTAGCGGCTGTATTCGTACTGCACCAGCCAGTTCAGGTCCGGCGTCAGTTGCCAGCTCATCGACGGAGCGAACAGTTGGCGATTGCCGCTCACGCCGTCGCGGAAGCTGTTTTGATCCATGTTGCCCATGTTCAGGCGCAGGCTGATGTTCTCGCTCGGGTCGGTGCTGAGGTCGGCGTAGAGGCTGCGCAGATCATCGCTGCCGCCCTGGGCCTCGAGGGTCGAGCGGCGACCGAATTCGGGCAGTTTGCTGACCCGATTGACGATCCCGCCCTGACTGCCACGGCCATACAAAACAGCGGCCGGACCTTTGAGGACTTCGATGCGTTCGATGTTGTGCAAATCGCGCACGTATTGGCTGTCGTCACGGATGCCGTCGAGGTAGAAGTCGTTGCTGGCGTCGAAACCGCGGATGCGCAGGCTGTCGAAGCGAGTGTCGGCGCCGCTGCTGACGTTGGGGATGCCGCTCAGCGCGGTGCCCAGATCGTTGGTGCCGTAATCCACGACGTTCGCGGTTTTGATCGAGTCGATGGCTTGTGGAACGTAGCGCACCGGCGTGGCGGTGCGGGTCGCGGTGCTGGTTTCCTTCACGCGCGTGTCATCGGCTTCAACTTCGGCGCTGATCGACGTCTCGGGTAAAACAGTGGTGGCGGCGCAGGTAAAACCGGCAGAGAGAAATGCAGAAAGCCCAAGGGTGACGGGCGTGAGGCGAAAGGGGGCGGGCATCTGAAGCGCATCCGAAAGGGTGGAGAAACTCGAGGGTGCGAATGGTAATGCTTGTTATTTACTTCCGTTAATTATTCTTGAAAGGTTTCGCTGTTTGATTATTTCGAATTGTGTCGAGATGGCTACAGTGGAGCCGTGAGGCCATTCGACCGATTCCTGAAACAGACTGAAAGCCATTGCAGCGTTTTTCAGAAACGGGAGGAGGACTAATCTGCCGGCATCTGTTTTTCCTACGCTTTTGCCGGAGTCTTCTCATGATCCTTCACTACATTTACGACCCGTTATGCGGCTGGTGCTATGGCGCAAAACCGTTGGTGCAAGCCGCTCAGGCTGTGTTGCCAGTGATCGCCCACGGCGGCGGCATGATGACCGGCGCCAACCGCCAGACCGTTTCGCCACAACTGCGCAACTACGTGATACCCCACGACCGACGCATTGCCGAGTACACCGGCCAGCCGTTCGGCGAGGCGTATTTCGAAGGATTGCTGCGCGATGAGACAGCGGTGTTCGATTCCGCACCGCCGATTGCCGCGGTGCTGGCAGCCGAGCAGATCGCCGGCCGAGGACTGGCGTTGCTGGGGCGTTTGCAGTGTGCTCACTACGAGGAAGGTCGACGCATTGCCGATGAAGCGGTCCTGTTTGAACTCGCACAAGACATCGGTCTGGAACCCCAGGCGTTCCAGGCTGCTTTCAACAAAGCTGAAACCGATCGCCACATCAAGGACAGTCGAGCATTCCTGGCCGAGGTGGGCGGTCAGGGTTTCCCGACCTTCGCCCTGGAACACAACGGCCAATTCAACCTGATCGATATCAGCCCGTGGCTCGGCAAGCCGCAAGCCTTCGTGGCATGGCTGAGTCAGTCGCTTCCCGGACAAGCGTCATCTTTGGAGCTTCAAGCCTGTGGCCTGAACGGCTGCGCCCACTGACGTCGACAAGTGATTTCTTAGACGTTTCCACATATTTACAGACGATTCATGAAATTGACACATCGTTAAGGGCGCGGCTAGGATTCGCCCCACGCCTGTGGCTAACCGCCATGATCCTAAAATAACAAAAAGGCCCGCCACGATTTCTTCGTGCGCGGGCCTTTTTGTTTGGGGTGAAAAAAGAGTGCGATAGCGCCGTTTCAGCCGTTCGACACAGCGCGTATCAACCGGTCATAAGGAAAAGAACAAAATGTTGAACAAGCGAATCAGCCTGATCGCTCTGGGGATGTTGAGCGCTACACAGGTCATGGCTAACGACCAGGCCGAATCCAAGGGTTTTGTTGAAGACAGCAGCCTCAAAGTGCTGCTGCGCAATGCCTACATCAATCGCGACAAAAAAGACGGTAACGATGACCAGCGTGAATGGGGTCAGGCTGCCATCGGCACCTACACCTCGGGCTTCACCCAAGGTACCGTCGGCGTGGGCGTTGATGCCTTCGGTCTATACGGCTTGCGTCTGGACCGTGGTAGCCACAGCGGTGGCCAAGGCATCGACTTCTTCAAGGAAGGCGACAGCGGTAACCCCGCCGGCGACCTGGCCAAAGCCGGTGGCGCGGTAAAATTCCGCGTATCCAGCACCGTTCTGACTTATGGCGACCAGATGCCGGTCCTGCCGGTGTTGAGCTACGACAACGGGCGTCTGCTGCCGGAAAGCTACACCGGCACCCTGATCACCTCCAAGGAGATCAAAGGCCTGGAGCTGAACGCCGGTCGCTTCACCGCCGAATCGCGCAAAAGCGCTGAAGGCCGTGACAGCGCTGGCCTGAAGTCGATCAACGTGCTGGGCGGTAGCTACCAGTTCACCGAACAGTTCAAGGCTGCGCTGTACGCCTCCGACGTCGAAGACGTGTTGAAGAAGCAATACGTGAACGCCAACTACGTGTTCCCGATCGACAAGGATCAGTCCCTGACCCTGGACTTCAACGGCTACCGGACCAAGCTGGACGATTCCTACGTTCGCGAAAGCGGTGCGACCGGCGACGACAACAAGATCTGGAGCCTGGCCGCCACATTCGCCACCGGCGCGCACTCGTTCACGCTCGCCCACCAGCGCAGCACCGGCGACAGCAACCTGGGCTACCCCTACGGCGGCTACCAGAAGGATCAAGGTCGCGTCGGCGACGGCGGCAACACCATCTACCTGGCGAACTCCTACTGGTCTGACTTCAACGCCGAAGACGAACGCAGCTGGCAGCTGGGCTACGGCCTCGACTTCAGCACCTTCGGTATTCCAGGCCTGAGTTACAACTTTGCCTACGTGCGCGGCGACAACATCACCACCTCCACCAGCGAAGGCGGCACCGAGCGCGAAATCTTCAACCAGTTCAAGTACGTCGTGCAAAGTGGCCCGGCCAAAGACCTGAGCGTGAAACTGCGCAGCTCGATCCTGCGTGTGTCGCAGAAATCGAGTGAGTACAACTCCAGCGGTAATGAAGTGCGTGTGTTCGTGGATTACCCGATCAACATTTTCTGATGATCGGTTGCGCTATCGAGGCCTGATGCAAGGCTGAGAAAGGAAAAGCCCCGACTGGTTCGGGGCTTTTTTGTGGGCGCGATTTAGAGCTCAACGCGCTCAGCTATTTCCTGCGTTGAACCGGGACGGTTCTTGAGTAGGAAAGGGATCAGGCTGATATTCATCGCGCGCTCAAACGGTTGAAATATTGGGCGAGAAATCCAGCTGACTTTGGTTACTACCATGGGCATATTGCTGAAAACTACAGTGCGTTGCCGCATTGATGAGGATTTGAAGGCGCGGGCTACTGAGGTCTTGGGTACTTGCGGCCTGAGCATCAGTGATGCCATGCGTCTTTTTCTTCGTCAGGTTGTAGCAACTCAGGGCCTCCCGTTTGAGGTACACGTCCCTTCGGAGAAGACGGCCCGCGCCATGATGGAAGCACGAGATATTCGCCAGCGGTTCGACTCGATAGACGACATGCTGAGGGACGCTGATGGTGAAATCGGAAAAAAAGCAAAAGCGCGCTGAGCTGCCCAAAGTACGCACAAATAAGCAAATCACCGTGGAAACCGTGATCGTCGAAAAGCCTTAGAAAATCCGTAAACGAACAAAAATTTAAAACATGTTCGGATCTGTACTACTCTGAAGGCACATCCCTTTGCCCGAAGGAGTCCTTCCAATGGCCACTTCATCCTCCGTCCGCACCGCTCCCCAAGAGCTCGACACCCCGGAAGCCGGCCGTGTGGCGCTCAAGTTCTTCTTCAACCTGATGGAGCGTTGGGGCTGCACCGCCGAAGAACAGCGCACGCTACTGGGCAAGGTCGGCAACACCACCTTCTATAAATACAAACACTTGCCGCCCAATGTGCGTCTCCCTCACGACACCCTGGAGCGCATCTCCTACTTGATGGGCATCCACAAAGCCCTGAGCATCATCTTCAGCAACAACCGCGACCGCGCCTACAAATGGGTCAGCAGTCCGAACACCGCTGCGCCGTTCAATGGTCAATCCGCGTTGAGCTATATGCTGGCCGGCCGGGTGGTGGACATCGCTGACGTGCGTCGCTACCTCGATGGCGTCCGCGGCTGATGGCCCCGGAAGTCGTGCTCCCCGAGTGGAACCGTGCCTACCGGATGATCAATAGCGCGTTCCCCCCGATCACCCTGTTTGAGGACGTACTCGACCCCGAAGACCTGCAAACCGCCTACGCCCTGGAAGCCCTGACCAACGACCGGTTGGTGCAAGAAGCCGGCGTGCTCTCCCGCGTGCTGCCCGAAGACCGAATCTCCGGCCCCGGCTCATCACCGGTCATGGCCGCGTTCACCCACATCGGCAAAACCAGCCGCTTCACCGACGGCACCTATGGCGTCTACTACGCCGCCAGCAGCCAGGCCGCCGCCATCGCCGAAACGAGCTATCACCAGGAACGCTTCCTCGCCGCGACCAACGAACCCGACATCGAGTTGACCCTGCGCACCTACGTCAACAAAGTCGTCAAACCGATGCACGACATCCGCCAAAACTATCCGGACCTGCACCACCCGAATCCTGACGCTTACGGGCCGTCACAAGCCTTTGCCCGGCAACTGCGTGAAACCTTGTCGTGGGGGCTGCTATACAACAGCGTCCGGCTGCCTGGGCATGAATGTGTCGCTGCGTTTCGTCCGCCGGCCGTGTCTATTCCGAAGCAAGGCAAGCACATTCGTTATGTGTGGAGTGCGAGCAGTCGGAAGATTTCGTTTGTGTTTGAAGTCAGCGAGGTGTGAGCCGGAAACTAAAAAGCCCCGATTGATTCGGGGCTTTTTCTTGTGTGCGATTTGTTTATGGCGCGACGTTACTGGCTCGGTTGTTACCCGGTGCATCGAGCACCTTCGCTACGTCATCGATGATCGCCTTACTCATATCCTGCAAAAAGTGCGACGCCCAGGCATGCCGGTCAGTGTCACGAACCATGGCGGCGTCAGATGCGAGAAGTTTGGCGATGTGGAGCAGATCGGAAGCGTGGGAGAGGGCTTTGATCACCGGGACACCGGCGTTGATGCGGAACAGTGGTTGGTTGCCGTGGAAGGAGAAAGGGGTGAGGCCGATGGTTTTCAGATCTTGGGGGTTGGTCATTGGGCACCTCCGGTTTTTGGGCGGTGGTGGCGGGTGACCCAGTGTGGCAGTAGCGAAAATTTTGAATGGATTGCGGGCATGCATAAGGAGAACTCCGGTTGGTTCCTGCATCGAATTCGAGTTCTCAGGCCCGGTCGCTGAATTGGCAGCGACGGGTTGAAGGTAGCTGGAGGGGAAAGAATGCACAATCGTGGCTAGGTGGTGGCGTGGGTTGAAGGTTTTAGTGGTTTTTATGGCTGGGCAATAATTATTGCCCAGCCATAATTTTCATAATTTGAAAAAGGCTTGTTGAGGCCTTGTCGACTTGCTGAAGAAGGCATCAGGAATGGATATCGAATTGGATAAGTTTCAAAAGGATTTGCTGGAATCTGTACGCGAAATGAATGAGAGCCAAACGCTTCCAATCGTTGATGGGAGGCCGTTAACGAAGAAACGCATCGACTCGCCTATGTCGTCTCCAGCGACACGTTCTAATAACGTGTCGCTGAAAGTGAAAAAAAGCGACACGTAACAAGACGGACTACATCAGAAGGGACTGAGTCCTACTGCAAAATCGCACAACGTCTAGCAGGCGTTAGCTTGTGAAATGACGATCTGAGGCAAAGCCCCGGCATCGTTGGATGGCAACGTAAAAGTCGTTCGAAAGCCGAGTTTATCCAGCATGTCCATCATTGCATCGATCGTAAATTTCTCGATCTTGCCAGTGGTGAGCTCTGAAACGCGTGATTGGGTCACGTTCAACCTGGCTGCAGCCTCACTTTGTTTGAGGCCCAGGGTTTTGATGTAGTCAGTGATGAATATCGATAGCTCCATCTTCAACGCTTTTTTGCTAGCGACTTCGCTGTCATGCGTGACATGGAATGGGCTGTCGAAAAATTGAACTGCCATGAATGCCTCCCTCCTTTGAGTTATCTAAAATTTGCGATAAACGCAGGCTAGTCGATTGATCGTTTTTGATGAAAACGTATTGTGTCTGCGAGACATAACTCATTACACCAAGTAACTAATGATGTTCCCGCCCCCACCTTTATCCCCTCCAGCTAACTCCCTACATTGAACTCCAACGCCTACCCATTCATTCCGAAGGGAAGGTCACTGGAGATTCCTCATGCCTTTCGTAAGCGTTCGCATCACCCGCGATGGCGTTACCTCTGAGCAGAAAGCTCAGGTGATCGCCGAAATCACTGAAACCCTGGAACGCGTTCTCAAGAAGGATCCGCACCTGACCCACATCGTGATCGAAGAAGTCGACACCGATAACTGGGGCTATGCCGGGATCACCACCACCCAGTACCGCAGGCAGCTGGCAGAGGCGGAGGACAAGTCATGACCGCGTCCGTCTCCATCGATTTCATCTCCGACGTGGTGTGCCCGTGGTGCGCCTTGGGTGCGACGGCGCTGGAGCAGGCGATCGAGAACGTGGCCGGTGAGGTTTCGGTGGAACTGACCTACAAGCCCTTCGAGTTGAACCCGGACATGCCGGCAGTCGGCGAAAAAGCGGTTGAGCATTTGATGCGCAAATATGGACGAACCGCCGAAGACGTCGCCGCCGGCAAGGCGATGCAGATCGAACGTGGCGCGGCCATCGGTTTCAAGTTCGATCTGGAGAAGCGCAGCCACTTCTACAACACGTTTGATGCTCACCGGTTGTTGATGTGGGCGTTGCAGGAAGGGCGGCAGGTCGCACTGAAGAAGATCCTGCTGCGCGCTTATTTCACCGACGGCCGGAACCCGAGCGATCGCGAGACGCTGGTGGGTCTGGCTGCTGAAGCGGGACTGGATGCGGCGGCTGCTCAAGAGGTGTTGGCGTCCGGTGCGTTCGCCAAAGAAGTGCGTGAGCTGGAAGAGTTTTACCGCCAGCGCGGCATCAATTCGGTTCCGGCCATGGTGCTGAACGGTCGTCACCTGGTGTCCGGTTCGCAGTCGGTCGAGTACTACGAACAGATGTTGAGACAAATGGCGAAGGCCCCCGCCGAAGCCTGATTACTTACTTTTTCAAACCATCATTTATTAGTAGAGGTTCATCATGAGCAATTCGAAGAAAGTCATCGTTATTACTGGCGCCTCCCAAGGTCTCGGCGCAGGCATGGTCAAGGCGTTCCGTGATCTGGATTACAAGGTTGTCGCCACTTCGCGCTCGATCAAACCGTCCACCGACCCGGACATCCTCACCGTGGCGGGCGACATCGGCAACCCGGAAGTCGCCCAGCAAGTCATCCGTGAAGCCATCGCACGCTTTGGCCGCATCGACACCCTGGTCAACAACGCCGGGATCTTCGTTGCCAAGCCGTTCACCGCGTACACCGCTGAAGACTACGCCACCGTGCTGTCGGTGAACCTGAACGGTTTCTTCTACATCACCCAACTCGCGATCACCGAGATGGAAAAACAGGGCAAAGGCCACGTCGTCAACATCACCACCAGCCTGACGGACCACGCAATTGACGGTGTGCCATCGGTACTGGCTTCGCTGACCAAAGGTGGCTTGAACTCGGCGACCAAATCCCTGGCCATTGAATACGCCAAACGCGGTATTCGTGTGAACGCGGTCAGCCCCGGCATCATCAAGACGCCAATGCACGGCGAAGAAACCCATGAAGCGCTGGGCAATCTGCACCCGGTCGGGCACATGGGCGAGATCAGCGACATTGCTCAGGCGGTTGTGTATCTGGACGGCGCCAACTTTGTCACCGGCGAGATCCTGCACGTTGATGGTGGTCAGAGCGCGGGTCACTAAGACCTGACCTGATCTGTCCACAGCGCCGTCGATCAATGTCGACGGCGTTTTCATTGGAGAGCGCACGATGACCACCCATGTTCACAAGGTTTTCCTGATCACTGGGGTCAGTTCAGGCTTCGGCCTGGCTTTTTCGCAAGCAGCGCTGGCGGCGGGGCACACGGTGGTGGGTACGGTGCGGCGCGAATCCGAGCGTGCGGCGTTCGAAGCACTGGACGCCCATCGCGCCAAAGCGTTCGTGCTCGATGTCACCGATTTTCCGGCGATCGAGCCGCTGGTGGCCGACATCCTGCGCGAGGTGGGCCAGATCGACGTGTTGGTGAACAACGCCGGTTATGGTCATGAGGGCATCCTCGAGGAGTCACCGCTGACGGAGATGCAGCGCCAGTTCGACGTCAATGTGTTTGGCGCGGTGGCAATGATCAAGGCAGTTCTGCCCGGTATGCGTGAGCGGCGCAGCGGGCATATCGTCAACATTACCTCCATGGCCGGCTTCATCACGTTGCCGGGCATCGCCTATTACAGCGGTAGTAAATTCGCCCTCGAAGGCGTGAGTGAAGCGTTGGCCAAAGAAGTGGAAAGTCTGGGCATCCACGTGACCGCCATGGCGCCCGGCTCGTTTCGTACCGAATGGGCAGGCCGCTCGATGATCCGTTCGGGTCGCACATTGAGTGAGTACGACGCGGTGTTCGATCCGGTCCGCAAGGCGCGTGAAGAAAAGAGCGGCAAGCAGGCCGGCGATCCGCACAAAGCGGCGCAGGCGTTGTTGACCCTGGTGGCTGCTGAAAAGCCGCCGGTTCATTTGTTACTGGGTAAGGATGCAGTGAGGCTGGTGCGCGAAAAGATTGCGCAGCTTCAGGCGGAAATTGACGCTTGGGAGCACCTTTCGGAGTCGACGGAGTTCGACTGATCGAAACCCTTGGGGCATAGAAACTCAAACCCCGGAAACAACAAAGCCCTCGTATTTCTACGAGGGCTTTGTTTTGTATGGTGCCGGCACCAGGAGTCGAACCCGGGACCTACTGATTACAAGTCAGTTGCTCTACCAACTGAGCTATACCGGCGTGTTGGGCGACGATTATAGCGATTGGGTTGGTTCTGTAAACCCCTGAATTCAGACTATTTTTGCATAGGCGTCAGGCCGGCCCCGCGGAGGCTTCTGCGGGGCCGGCCAATGCGATTGCTTTAAAGCATTACACGCCGTTTTTAACCGCTTGAATCAAGTCCTGACTCAGCACCTGCGCGGGCGCTACTTGCACGCTTTGCGTGTAAAACGGCGGCAGGTTTTGGGCCAGTGTCGACAACGCTTGGGCGGTGGTGTTGCCCGGCAGCAGCACGTATTGAAGGTTGGACGGATAGCTCTGCGGCACCGGGCCTTCCATGGTCGAACCGTATGCGCCGAAGGTCATCACGGCCTGCGGGGTGGTGGGGTCGGGGGCGTAGAGGAAGACGAAGGTGCCGTACTTCGGATGCGTCAGGTATTGCTCGGCCTGGGCGCGAACCGCCGGGTCGGGGTCGTTCATCAGGGTCCAGCGCATGACCGCGTAGTTGCGGGTGGTTTCCATGAACGCTGTACGAATGGGCGACTGGTTCTCGACGCCTCCCAGACACACCAGCAGGTTGCCGAATGGATCGATGAGGGCCACCGAGTTGAACACCGGGCTGTGCTGTGCGGTTTGTAACAGTGGCGGGGCGAGTTCTGCGCCGGGGTCGCGCGGGTTCGCCGATTGCACGGTCAACGCAAACGGGCTGAGCGCAGTCAGCGCTTGGCGGACTTTGCTGTTGGCCGGTAGGTTTGCCGGGTTTTGCAGTTGATCCGGCGGCAGACCGCTGTTATTGCTGGCCTCGCGCACGGTGTTGACGCTGGCGGAGAAGATCGAGCTGGTGAGGAAGTAAGCCGCTGAGTCGATGGTCTGGCCAGCAAACACCGGACTGGTCGAGCCCTGATAGGTCCGGCTGACAGGTGCCGCAATCGCGTAATAACCCCAAGTGTCCTGCGCCTGTTGGCGGATCTGCGGCGGCAGCGATGGAAAGGTGAACTGGCTGTTGTAGTTGATGCCTGCGTAGTCATCGATCGCACTGACGGCGACGTTAAATCCTGCAGTCAGCAGTGAACCGGCGCACATGGCGCACGGGTCAAGCGTGGTAACGACAGTCAACTGATTGGGCGGTGGCAGGTTCAATGGCGCGACGTTTTCGTAGTACCAGTCCACCAATTGCCGCTCGCCGTGGGCGGTCGGGTCATGAGGTAGGAAGTACGTGGTGCCACTGCCGGGGAAAGGCATCAGCACGTTGTTGTGCAGCGCGGCGATGACTTCGCCAGTTGCGTTGTTGATGATGGCACCACCCACCGCGAAAGTTTGCTGCAGCGCAGCATCAATGGCTTGGTTGGCGACGGCATCTACGGCTTCCTGCGCACTGTTCAATGTGCTCATGTTTTTCCCAGCTCCTTGCTGTTTGAACGCCAGGCAATTCTGGCGTTTGGCAAAGATAGTTGAGGTTTCGCAGGTTGTTATGTTGTTTTGGCTGAATGCTTATGCACAACGGGATCTGTTCCGCATCTACTTAGAGGCAAATTTGCGGACCCGTTCTCATTTGCTCGCAAATGCCTGTTTTTCCGCTTTTTTTACAGGTGTACGAAAATTGAACAGTTGTGTTTCAGCCCCTAAACAGCCGTATATATTGGATCCACGATAATTTCATCAACAGAGTTATCCACAGGTTGAGGCGCTTTTAGGGCGCTCAGCGAGGATCAGGAAGTTACGCGGGGTGAGCGCGCTTTCGCAGAAGGTGCCGAGGCGAACCGCATACCCTTGCTCGGAGAGGAAAAGGGCTCGATCGAGTACCAGCCACAGCTCCAGCGGGCGTCGGAAAAGTCCGCGCAGCAGCTCGAGATTGCGCACTTCGGCCAGTCGCTGCCAACCGGTAGCTTCGAGCGCTGGCCAATCTTGCGGTCCGATTGTGGATAACTCCTTTAGCGAGGCAAAATGATGGCAGTAATCGGCGAAGGATTTATCCAGCCAGGCGCTCGGTAGGGAAGGGGTGGGCAGGTATTCGTCAACGCCGCGCAGTTGCCGTTGCAGCAGGTCGAAACCCAGGCGCCGGGCCATGGAAGTATCGCGTTGGCGTCGGACGCGAGCGCCAGCGGTGACGGTTTCGCTCATCGGCAGCGAGAGATCTTCGAGCGACAGTTGTAGGTTGGATCGCATGCCCGCAGCGTAAAGCGTCTGATACTCGCTCACACTGATCCGGTTGTAGCAGCAAGGGGCGATGGCCAGCTGCTTGCAACCGGTGGCGCTCGCGAGTTGCATTAGCCGCACATGAAGATCACCGCAGGCGTGCAGCGCTACTGGTGTGTGGTCAGCATTCAATAAAGAGGCAGCACCGGGCGCGAGCACGTCTTGCTCGACATGAAGCGCATGCAAATGATGACGCTGGCTGAGGGCCTGGCCGCTGACGACCAGCGCCGGGTCGTATTCCACGCAAGTGAGCTGCTGACCGGTTTGCAACAGTCGTCGCCCCAAATGGCCCTTGCCCGAACACCAATCCAGCCAATGCTTCGGCGCGTCAGAAAATTTCAGCCGACTGGCAAACGCCTCGATCTGCTGCCACTTGCGCCCCGGCACATCGACATTCAGCCGATGGCCAGCTGCTTCGAGTGCATGAGCCGGCAATCCACCTACAGCGCTCAGTTCAAGGGAAAACGCCGCCAGTGAAGCGAAGGGCTCCGGCGCATCCAGAAGAGCAGGTTGGTTATGAGCATTTTCCGCATCCTCCAACGACCTGCCGCGTAGCCATACAGACAACTCGGGGTAGGACGCCTCCCAGGGAAGCTGCAGATGAGTAAACGGCCGAGGCTTCCACAGCGCCTCATGCTCAATCAGAAAAGCATCCAGCGCCGTGAAGCGGGCGAGTAACGCCTCGCCCGTCAGCACGCAGCAATCAACGCCCTTGGCAGGCATCGACGCGCAGCCAGCGCTCCAGCAGCTTGAAGCCGCGTACCAGCACGTAAGCCATCAGCAGATAGAACATGCCAGCGGCGAAGAAGATCTCCACCGGCAGGTAGGTCCGGGCAATGATGGTGCGGGCCATGCCGGTCAGTTCCAGCAGGGTCACGGTGCTGGCCAAGGCGCTGGCCTTGAGCATCAGGATGACTTCGTTGCTGTAGGCTGGCAGACCGATGCGTGTGGCACGGGGCAGGATGATGTAGACCAGCGCTTTTGCCCGGGACATGCCCAAGGCGCGCGCCGCTTCGATCTCGCCTGGCGGAATCGCCTGAATCGCGCCACGCAGGATCTCGGCGATGTAGGCCGCGGTGTGTAATGTCATGGTCGCCGTGGCGCACCAGAACGGATCGCGCAGGTACGGCCACATCGAGCTGTTACGGATCGCGTCGAACTGCGCCAGCCCGTAGTAGACCAGGAACAGTTGAACCAGCAACGGCGTACCACGGAAAAAGAAGATGTAGCCGTAGGGAATGGCCCGCACGTACCAAAGTCGTGATGAGCGGGCGATGCCCAGCGGAATTGCCAGCAGCAAACCGGCGATCACGGCGATGGCCACCAGTTCCAGGGTCAGCGTCGCGCCCTGAGCCAGTTTCGGCAGCCACTTGATGATGACTTCCCAGTTCATTGGGTGCTCCTCGCGAAGCCGCGAGCGGCGCGTTTTTCCATGAAGTACATGCCGGTCATGGCGAGAATCGTCAGGCCCAGGTACATGAACGCGGCCACCATATAAAAGGTGAACGGCTGTTTGGACACGGTCACGCCGATTTGTGCATGGCGCATGATTTCTTCCAGGCCGATGACCGACACCAGCGCGGTGTCTTTCATCAGGATCATGAACAGGTTGCCCAGCCCGGGCAGGGCGATGCGCCACATCTGCGGCATGATCAGTTTGGTGAAGATACGGAATTTCGACAGACCCAACGCCACACCCGCTTCGCGGTGACCTTTGGGGATAGCCAGAATCGCACCACGAAATACTTCCGTGGCGTAGGCGCCGAAGCACAGTCCCAGCGCAATCACGCCAGCGGCGAAGGCATTGAGTTCGAGGTCGGGGTTGCCGAAGAACTCGCCCAGGGCACGCATCAAGTTGACCGTGCCGAAGTAGATCAACAGCACCCAGAGCAATTCAGGGATGCCGCGAACCAGGGTTGAATAAGTGCCGCCAAGCCATTGCAGCGGCTTGTACGGGGAAGTCTTGGCCAAGGCGCCGAGCAGACCGAGCACCAGCCCCAGGCACAAGGCCGAGAGTGCCAGTTTCACAGTCATCAGCGCGCCAGCGGCAAGCGCCGGGCCGAATCCGTAGAGATCGATAGTCATGGATTTCTTTTCAAATCGCGGCAGGCAATGCCAGGGACTGGCGCCGTCAAATAACGGCGCCGGCCCGGCAGGTCAGAATCAATAGATGCTGAACGGGAAGTACTTGTCGTTGATCTTTTTGTAGGTGCCATCAGCGACGATTTCTTTCAGTGCGGTGTTCAGCTTCGTACGAATCTCATCGCCTTTACGTACAGCGATACCGATCTTGTCGCTTTCTTCCACCGGGTCGCCTTTGAATTCGTAAGGTCGGCCGGCGTCGCTTTTCAGCCACTCGTAGTTGACGTACTTGTCCGCCAGGATGCCGTCCAGACGACCTGAGGTCAGGTCGAGGTAGGCGTTTTCCTGGGTGTCGTAGAGTTTGACTTCAACGCCTTCCATGTTGTCTTCCATCCAGGTGCCGGCGAGGGTCGCACGTTGTGCGCCGATCACTTTGCCTTGCAGGGAATCCTTGTCGGTTTTGAAGTCGACGTCTTTTTTGGCGATGAACTGCAGCTTGTTGGAGTAGTACGGGTCGGTGAAGTCCACCGCTTGCTTGCGCTCGTCGGTGATCGACATCGAGGAGATCAGGAAATCGAATTTCTTGGCGTTCAGGGCCGGAATGATGCCGTCCCAGTCAGACGTGACCACGGTGCATTCGACTTTCATCTTGGCGCACAGAGCGTCGCCGATTTCTTTGTCGAAGCCGACGACATTGCCACTGGCATCTTTGTTGTTGAACGGCGGGTAGGCCGCTTCGATGCCCATCTTCAAGGTCTCGGCGGCAGCACCGGCGCTGAAGGCCAGAGTGACGGCAGCAGCCAGGAAGATTTTTTTGTAGTTCTGCATGCGGGTAGCTCCGTTAGCGGTTGCTGGACATGAATTGTTTGCAGCGCGCCGAAAGCGGGTTTTCGAACACCTGCTGTGGCGATCCTTGCTCTTCTACCAGGCCCTGGTGGAGGAACACCACCTCGCTGGACACCTGACGGGCGAAGCCCATTTCATGGGTGACCAGCAGCATGGTGCGGCCTTCTTCGGCCAATGCGCGGATGACATTAAGTACTTCCTGGACCATTTCCGGGTCAAGGGCAGAGGTGGGCTCGTCGAACAGGATCACCTTGGGCTGCATGGCCAGCGTGCGGGCGATGGCCGCGCGTTGTTGCTGGCCGCCGGAGAGTTGCGCCGGGTAGGCGTGGCGTTTGTCAGCGATGCCGACCTTGGCCAGCAAGGCTTCGGCGACTTCGATGGCTTCAGCCTTGCTCTGACCGAGGACGCGGCGCGGCGCTTCGATGATGTTGTCGAGCACGCTCATGTGCGGCCAGAGGTTAAAGTTTTGAAACACAAAACCGATCTCGCTGCGCAGGCGATTGATCTGCTTGCCATCGGCAGCAACCAATTCGCCGTTCTTGGCGGCTTTGAGCTTGAGTTCTTCGCCGGCCACCAGGATTTGTCCCTGATGCGGGTTTTCCAACAGGTTGATGCAACGAAGGAAGGTGGACTTGCCGGAACCGGAAGAACCCAGGATCGAGATCACGTCGCCGTCGCGGGCGGTCAGCGAGATGCCTTTGAGCACCTCAAGCTGTCCGTAGCGTTTGTGCAAGTTGCGGATTTCAAGCGCGGGCGTGGCCTCAGCCATGTGCGTTCCTCATAAGTATTTCGCTCCTGCTGTTGGCGGCCTTCCTGGCGAGGCGGCCAAGCTAGCATAGCGTCTGAATGCCAGCCAACAGCGCTACGGGCGGTAAACGGGTGACCTGTGGCAGGTTGTCGCATCGGTACAGCAGACTGTCGCGCTGCTATCAACCGAACAGCCGTTTGAACCAGACGCCCCGCGGCTGTCCCGTAAAAAAGGGCGCGATGTTGCCAGCTTTGACGGGGGGTTGGAAGCGCTAACCGGCCAAACGTTCCTGAACCGCACTTTTATTGTGCGTCGCTATATTTTTGGCCGTGTTTCTGGTGCGCTGTTTCGTTCTTAAAGTGGGTCGCAGGGTAACGCTCTGGCGAATTGCCATTAATCTCAATGAGTTGCGATGACTGTCCGGTCAAGCGGAGAGCCCCATGCTTGGGCGTTTTGAAACATTTTGGCGCAATTATTGCGTGCAGAATCCGGAACGCCCCGTTGGTTTCTTTTTACGAGAAGGAACGCCAGACGGGATGGATGCAAATCGCTTTCCCTTACAAAGGTAGTTTCAATGAGCAGTACCCCAAGCTCCAATGGCCTCGAACAGGGGCTCAAACCGCGTCATGTGACCATGTTGTCGATCGCCGGGGTTATCGGCGCCGGCCTGTTCGTGGGCTCCGGCCACGCCATCGCCGCTGCAGGCCCGGCCGTGCTGTTGGCCTACGCTGCCGCCGGTATGCTGGTGGTGCTGGTGATGCGCATGCTCGGCGAAATGGCCGTGGCTTCGCCGGACACAGGCTCCTTCTCGACGTACGCCGATCGCGCGATCGGTCACTGGGCCGGTTTCACCATCGGTTGGCTCTACTGGTGGTTCTGGGTGTTGGTGATTCCGCTGGAAGCCAACGCCGCCGCGACCATCCTGCACGCCTGGTTCCCGAATGTGGCGATCTGGGCCTTCACCTTGATCATCACCTTGCTGCTGACGGTGACCAACCTGTTCAGCGTGAAGAACTACGGTGAGTTCGAATTCTGGTTCGCCCTGGTCAAAGTCATCGCAATTATCGGTTTCATCGGTCTCGGCATTCTGGCGATCTTCGGCTTCCTGCCGAACAGCCAGGTCAGCGGCGTTTCGCACCTGTTTGATACCCAGGGCTTCCTGCCAAACGGCATGGGCGCAGTGTTGGGCGCGATCCTGACCACCATGTTTTCCTTCATGGGCACCGAGATCGTGACCATCGCAGCCGCGGAATCGAAGAACCCTGGCCAGCAAATCTCCAAGGCCACCAACTCGGTGATCTGGCGGATTGGCTTGTTCTACCTCGTATCGATCTTCATCGTTGTGGCCCTGGTGCCATGGAACGACCCGGTACTGGCCGCCGTCGGCTCCTACCAGACCGTGCTTGAACGCATGGGCATCCCGAATGCCAAGCTGATCGTCGACATCGTGGTGCTGGTTGCTGTGACCAGCTGCCTGAACTCGGCGCTGTACACGGCCTCACGCATGATGTTCTCCCTGGGCAAGCGCGGTGATGCACCGGCCGTTTCCCAGCGCACCAACAAGAGCGGCACGCCGTACTGGGCCGTCATGCTGTCCACTGGTGCTGCGTTCATCGCGGTTTTCGCCAACTACGTGGCCCCGGCCGCCGTGTTCGAATTCCTGCTGGCCAGCTCCGGCGCTATCGCGCTGCTGGTGTACCTGGTGATCGCCATCTCGCAATTGCGTATGCGCAAGCAGCGCGTGGCACGCGGTGAAAAAATCGCCTTCAGCATGTGGCTGTTCCCGGTCCTGACCTACGCGGTGATCATCTTCATCGTTGCGGCCCTGACCATCATGCTGTTCCAGGAAGCGCATCGCGTGGAGATCCTCGCGACCGGTTTGCTGAGTTTGCTGGTGGTGGCTGCCGGTTTGTTTGTGGCTCGTCGTCGCAAGCTGCAGAAGATGGGTGCGGTGGTGCTGAACTAATTCGTACCGCATAACGCAAAACGGCCGCTGTCAGTGATGACAAGCGGCCGTTTTTGTTTCTTCCTGGTAGCGCACACCTTGTAGCAGCTGGCGAAGCCTGCGTTCGGCTGCGAAGCAGTCGTAAAACCTGCGCACGAGGTAATTCTGAAGGACCGCATTGTCTGACTTCACGACTGCTTCGCAGCCGAACGCAGGCTTCGCCAGCTGCTACAGATTGCGTTATGGCTTGACCGGTGTTTACTCAGCCTTTTCTTCCAGAGCATCCAGCGACTCGCGATAGCTGTCGAGCGCCGTGCCGAAGTCAGTGATGAACTGCGGATCCGTCAGCCAGGCCTGGGCGGTGTCGCGGTCCATGCCGTCGGCCCACATGCGGTAATCGATCAGCATGTCGGCGGCCAGGTGAGTGGCGGCCATGGCTTCGTTGTCGGCGTTTTCCATGTCCAGCAGTTCTGGATGGTCGCTGATGATGCTGGCGAGGTTCGACAGCAAGGTCAGCAACATGTCGTTGCGGCTGGTGGCTTCTGCGTCGCGCATTTTGCTGAACATTGCCAGGGTGTATTCCGGGACCTGCTCGCCGATTTCACCCAGATCATCGTCCAGTGCGACGGGTTTTCTACCGTGGATATTGATTTGCTTGGCTTTGATCTTGGCGCGTTTGGCGCGTTTCTGTTGCTTGTTCAGGGAGGCCATGGGAACTCAGTTTGCTTTCTGTTGGGTTTGAGCCGCGATGGCGTCGGACGCCGCCACGTAGTCGGCCTGGAAGGCCGGTGATTCGATCCACGCCAATGCGCCGGCTTCGTCGACTTCGGTGGACCATTGGCGATATTCGATCAGCGCTGCGACGATAAAGTCTGTCGCTGTTTCTTCGCCTTCCTGCTCCAGCACCAGCGCGAGCAGCGGGTGTTCAAGAAACGCCGCGCACATGGCTTGTTGGCTGATCTTTTGCGCGTCGATCATTTCTTTGAACAGGTCGGTAAGGTCCACCGATTCGAAGTCGATGCGGTCGTCGTTCGGGTCCAGCTCGACCGGCGCGGCGGCCCGTTGGGTGCGGTTTTGCTTGGCCTTGGCTTTAGCGCGTGTGGCGCGTTTGTTCTGCTTGTTGGCGGATGCCATGGGCGTCGTTCCGTATTCCGTTGAGTGGGCGCATCAGTCAGTTGCGTGGCACTAGCCGCCCAGGTGTGTCGGGGGCCAGTTTGCCGGTCTGCAACCAGGACAATGCAATGGGCCATAGTGTGGCTTGGTATGGGCTACGAAAAAAGGCGAAATGTCCGACTTCTTTTTCGCCGATGTCTTCGGGGGTGATCCGCAAGTGGGCGTTCGTGCTGTTGGTGAAGTAACCCAGCAGCCGTTCGATGGCTGGAATCGTGCCGTAAGGATCGTCGCTGATGCTGATGGCCAGGTTTTGTGCGGTGACGGATGAGAAGGGCAGTCGCCCGGATTTTGCGTGAAGGACGCGACCGCTGGGGCGTTTCTCGTAGTGCGCGGTGGGCATGCTCCAGTCGCGAACCACGCCAGCGGGGGTGTCTTCTAGCCAGCCGAGACGTTTGCCGGGGAAGTAACCGCAAAGCAATGTCATCAACGGCATCACCAGATGCCACTTGCCGAACATCCGCCAGCGATGGGCGGGCGCGTAATCGCGCCAGTAAGCGAATTGCGCACCGACGGTCACCAGACGTCGAATCATATGCCCGGAAGCTCCCAGGCCCGCTGCACAGCCTCCAAAGCTGTGGCCTACAACATCGATGGGTTGCCCGGGAAATTCACGCTGAGCGCGCTTGAGCATCGCCTCAAAGTCCAGCGCGCCCCAATCTGACCATGAAGCCCGAAGCCCTTTCAGCGACGCGGGTCGCGATTCGCCGATGCCACGGTAGTCGTAAGTGATCACGTCGAAGCCGTTGGCGTACAGGTAATCGGCGAAGCGTGAGTAGTGGCGACAGCGGACTGAGGTGGCGGCGTTGATGATGACGACCGGGCGGGTAGCGTCCTGACGGGGGTGCCTCCAGGTAAAGCCGCCAAGGATGAAGCCGTCTGCGGCGGGCTCCTTGAAAGAGTCACCGGGTGTGCCGGTGGGTAACGGCAGTTCAAGTTGTGTCGGGGCCAGTGAAGGCATGTCCTGCAAATTCATCGGCTTTGGACCTTTACGGTTAGCCAATCACCATAGTCTTCACGTCGTTTATGAACAATCCACCCGTGCTTATCGGGGCATCTGCTTGAGTAATCGCTCCTCAAGCACCGCCCATTCCCGATCCAGTTCTGTGCGAAGTTCCTCCTCGCTCGGCAGTACCAGTCTGTAGGTACTGGCGAACAGTTGTTCGTTGCCTTGCAGCACTGAATAGCGAACCACCGATTCATCTTTTTGCGCGCAGAGAATGAGGCCGACGGTGGGACCATCCTCCGGTCCGCGCTTGAGGTCGTCGTACATGCGCACGTACATGTCCATCTGGCCGACATCCTGGTGGGTCAGTACGCCGCGCTTGAGGTCGAAGATGACGAAGCACTTGAGCAGGTAGTTGTAGAACACCAGATCGATGTAGAAGTCTTTACTCTCGGTACTGATACGTTGCTGGCGAGCGATGAAGGCGAAGCCTTTGCCCAGTTCGAGCAGGAAGCCCTGGAGTTGATTGATCAAGGCTTGTTCAAGTTCGCTTTCCTGGATCAAGCCCGCATTGGGCAGGCCGAGAAACTCCAGTAGCACTGGGTCCCGGATGAAATCCCGAGGGCTGGCGTTCATTTGCTGGATATTGGTGGCGGCTTCCTGTTTGACGGCGGCCCGGTCGCGGCTCGCCAGCAAGCGTTCGTAATAGAGGGTATTGATCTGGCGCTCGAGGGCGCGACTTGACCAGTTCTGCAGGGCTGATTCGTTCATGTACCAATGGCGAGCATTGTCGTTGTCGACTCGTAGCAGTCTGCGGTAGTGGGTCCAGCTCAATTCGGAACGCACTGCGTTCCAAATTGGAAAGGTCTGATAAAAGTCCCGCATGTATCGGAGGTTGCGTTCGTCAAAACCTTTCCAGAACCCCGACGTCAGTACTTTCGCCAGCGTCGACAGTAGCTGCTTTCCATAGCCCCCCCGCCGGGCCCCCTCCTGCTCGAACTCCACAATATGCCGTCCGATCTGCCAGCAGGTTTGCACCTGGACGGTATCGACCGCACGTAGCACCTTCTGCCGCGCCTGACGGATCAATTCGCCAAGATTGCCAAGCAGTGAGGCGAGTTGCGGGTCTTGGGTGTTATCGGGTTTGAGTGCGCTCATGAAATCTTCCGCGGCTGGATGAACAGGCAGAAGAGGATTGCAGGTGTGGGTCGGTCGGCGATGCCGGGCGCGGCTGGTAAACCGGAAGGAAAGTCCGACTGGTTTTGCGGGATCACGGCGACGGCAATCCGCGCTTGAAGAATACAACGTGTAGTCCGATTCGCAGTGAACCCAAGTACTAATCAATCTAAAACTTGAGCATTCAGCGAGAAATCTAAAAGGAGTAACGATAGGGCTCTGTGGAGCCCGGGAGTCGCCATCATGAAGTACGTCCATTCACTCATGTTGCCCATCGCCGCAGTCGGCGTGTTGATGTTTCCAGCCATTTCACCGACCGCCAGCCTGGAGCCTATCGACAGCTCGGGCGTGCAAGTCCAGAGGCAAGAGCAAAACGGGATCGCTTACTTGTCCGGCGGTGTTGGCGAGGATGAGTCAAAGGCCATCCAGCAAGCCACTGGGTACAACCTGCACATGACCTTCTCCACCGGGCCTGCGAGCCAATACATTCCCGACGTGGATGTAATCATCCAGAAAGTCGAGGGGCAGCCCGTGCTGACACTGAGTGAGGCGGGTCCGCTGGTCTACGTTCAGCTGCCTCCCGGCAAGTACACAGTTGTCGCCACGCATAAAGGTGAGGTGCGGCGTGAAACGGCGGATGTAGGCAGCGGCGCCGCTCGCAACCTGGTCTTCCACTGGGGGACTGAGAACTAGCGACGACTGCGTAGCGTCATCAACTAAATCCCAGACATAAAAAAACCCTGAATCTTGCGATTCAGGGTTTTCGGTATTTGGGCGGGGCCGGTCGGCTGCAATCAAAATTGAAGGCAATAAGCGCTGATCAGCGCCGACCGGTAATCATAACGAAGCCAATGAGTTGATGACCGCAACGCGCAAAGGATTGGTCTCTACGCTCAGCAACTTGATGGCTAAGGCGCAGCAGACCACGATCAACATGGGTTTAATCAACCGTGGACCGACCCGGACAGCGGCTCGTGCACCCAATTGAGCACCGATGAAGGCCGCCAAAGCCATGGCTATGGCAATCGGCCAGATAATCACACCCTTGGTAATGAAGACCGCCAGAGAGCCCAGGTTGCATGAGGCGTTGGCAAGTTTGGTGAAACTCATGGCCCGCATCATGCCCAAGCCGCAGAGAAGTACAAACGCGACAATAAAAAAAGAGCCCACACCGGGGCCAAATATGCCGTCGTAAAAGCCCAGGATCGGCGCCACGGTAAACGAAAAAAGCAGAATACCGATTCTCTTGCGTCGATCTTCATTGGCCAGTTTTGGAGAAAACGAAAAATAGATGGCTACCAGAATCAGCATGATAGGCACGCAAACTTCCAGATAGCGCTTATCAATAGAGCTGACCAGCAATGCACCACTGGCACCGCCAATAAATCCGCAGATAACCAGGAAGCGGCCTTCGCGCCACTCAATCATTCCTTTGCGAGCAAAGGTTACAGTTGCCGAAATAGTTGCCGACGCGGCCTGGAATTTGTTCGTTGCAATTGCACTGATCGGATCTACGCCCGCCAGAAACAAGGCCGGCAAGGTGATCAAGCCGCCACCACCGGCAATCGCATCAAAAAAACCGGCGCAAAAAGCGACGAGCGCCAACATGCCAATGACATCCCAAGACATTACATTCCCTCTTTTTCGTTATTGGCCAGTCATCAAATGACGGGTCGTTCAACGGCCTGAATACTTGAAAAATCAGCCCTGCAGCAGTAACGGGTCCTCTGAAATAACGAGAGGGGAAGAAAATTTTGAAAGTCCGAAAATGCGAACAAGGACTCGTCTGTTGTCTTTGATGACATCGCGACAGTGCAAGGCCCGGATGTTATTGATGGCCATGGCCGACTCCTGGGTCAGCGTGTATTCAATCGGGGTTGCCTCGCCCACGCCCAGGCAAAGGGCGGTGTAAGCCGTTTTGACAAAGGTCGAGACGTTGTCATTGACCGAAAAGCGATACGAGTTAAAGCGGGCTGCGAACCCGACCTTGTCGTCGAACTCCAGAATCGAAACGTTGCGCCCATCTTCCCCTTTGCCACTGACAAAGGAGTCACTACGAGTGAACTGGAAGCTATCCGTGGTCAGTGCGAGGCAGTGGGTGACGCCAATTTTTTCGAGTATGGGAGGTAGTGGAATGACCCGCGTAGGTTCCAGGCTCGGGTTCCACAAGGCGGAAAGTATGAGCGACGACGGAGAGGGCGAGTGCCCGTCTTTCGCGCTCACGGCGCACCAGTAAGGCGCCTCGGTATGCGGACCAAGAGCGAGGCCGGAATGGGAACTCAGTTCGTTGATTTCCGGCTCGGCATTGATTTTGATGAGCCCGCCACCCTTGAAGTTGGCCACCAATCGAACCAGTTTTCCTTCGTTGTCCATGTCATAGGCAAAGGCACTGTTATCCACCAGTTTCAACAAGATCTGATTACGGGCGGCCAGGCAAAGGACGTCGTATCGATTTTCCAGGGATGTCAGGTCGGGTAGTTCATTTGGAGGGCTGACATCGGTGATTTTTTGCAGCCCTTCAAAGATCAACACGCAAACAAGGCCATCGGAGTAGGCACCCAGCAGTTCGCATTGGTCTTTCGAAAACGAGCGCTTTAATTCGGTGGCTGCCAGAGAGGCTTTGGACTTGGCTCCTGGTGCCTGCGGCCCGCCGATGGCGGCCAGCGCTTCAGCGAAGTAGTGAAGCAATGTTGACTGCCGATGATCAAAGCTGAACGTTCTGATTTCCTGTTCAGTAAGCTCAGCGGTTTCGACGTCCGGTTTAATAGCGTCAATCATTGTCAACATCCTGTTATGTATCTGCTCCCGGTTATGCGGCAGCTCCTGTTCCGATTCTGCCCAATCCGATGATCAGCGTATGTCATCCATTTCCGTTAAAGCATACGGAGCGTTCCGACAGGCCCGAGAGACTATCAAGAAGGGCCGATCACCAATGCCTGTAATGCTTGTCGGGATTCGGTCTCGGCAAGCGTTACAGGCGCGTGCTGGCGTCGACAGGTGGTGGGGAATTGATGCTTCGTCCGGCGCTTCGATAATGCTGGAACAGTGCCTCATCAAATCGCAGACATAAAAAAACCCTGAATCTTGCGATTCAGGGTTTTCGGTATTTGGTGCCCAGAGACGGAATCGAACCGCCGACACGGGGATTTTCAATCCCCTGCTCTACCGACTGAGCTATCTGGGCAACGGGGCGCATTAAACTGGTTTTTCAGGGGGTCGTCAAGAAAGTTTTCAAAAAAATTTTAATTATTACCGTCGCTTACGTTCCGACCCTCGAAAAAGCGGGATTATTCAGCCGGCGGAACGTAGCCGTCAGCCTTGGCGTATTCCTCGCCGGAAAAGAACTTGTCCATCTCGCCCTGAAGATATTTGCGGTCTTCGGCGTTCATCATGTTCAGGCGTTTTTCGTTGATCAGCAGAGTCTGGTGCTTTTGCCAGTCTGCCCAGGCTTTGGCCGAGACGTGGTCAAAAATGTCCTGACCTTTTGCGCCTGGAAATGGAGCGCGCTCCAGGGCGGGCAATTCTTCTTTGTACTTGCGGCACATGATGGTGCGGGTCATGACGACTCTCCTGCGTTCAATACGGCGGCCGCGCGTTCGAGCAAGGTTTTGACCGGGGCGGCAAGGCCCAGGCGCGGCGGGGTGGCGAGGTTATACCAGAGCCAGTCGGCCTCGGCCACGTGATGGCCGGCCTCCTGGACCTGAACCAGCCAGGGTTCGATGGACAACTGAAAATGACTGAAGGTGTGTACCAGGCTCGGCAGCGCCTGTTGGCTGCCAAGCTCCAGCGAATGCTGCGAAGCCAGATGTTGCAGGTCGTCGAGGTCGTCGAGTTCCGGCAGGCTCCATAGACCGCCCCACAAGCCCGTGGAAGGGCGACGGTAAAGCAGAATCGCGCCGTCACCGTTGGCGAGCATCGGCATCAGCGTGCGCTTCTGTGGCACGGCTTTGCGCGGTTTGGGGATCGGGTAGCGCGTCTCCAGGCCAAGCATGTGCGCTTCGCAGCCCTTTTCGAGCGGGCAGAGCAGGCAACTCGGCTTGCTACGGGTGCAAAGCGTGGCGCCCAGATCCATCATCGCCTGGGTGTAGGCGTTGACCCGATCATGCGGCGTAAAGCGCTCAGCGTTCGCCCACAGCTGTTTGGCGACCTTTGGCTCGCCCGGATAACCCTCTTGCGCAGTAAAGCGCGCCAGCACCCGTTTGACGTTGCCGTCGAGGATCGGCGCCCGCAGGCCCATGCTCAGGCTGGCGATGGCGCCCGCCGTGGACAAACCGATACCCGGCAGCTCCGTGAGTTTTTCGACATCCCGCGGAAACTCGCCGCCGTATTCGGCGACAACAATCTTCGCGGTCTTCTGCAGATTGCGTGCGCGGGTGTAGTAACCGAGGCCGGTCCACAGGTGCAGGACTTCGTCTTCCGGCGCAGCGGCCAGGGCTTCGACCGTCGGCAACGAGGCCATGAAGCGGTCGAAGTAGTTCAGCACGGTGCTGACCTGGGTTTGTTGCAGCATGATTTCCGAAACCCACACCCGATACGGTGTGATGCCCTGTTGCCAAGGCAAGTCGTGGCGGCCGTGGCGGTCGTACCAGTCCAGCACCGCCGATGAAAACTGCTCGGCTCTCATCGCTTGAACAGCCCCTTCAAAGCATTTTTCAGTTCCGGGCTGACTTTGTCGCCAAGCTTCTCGTCGATTTTTTCGCTGATTTTTTCGCCAGCCAGTTTGCTCGCGACCTGACCCATGCGTTCGTTATCGAGACGGCAAGCCTTGGCGCCCAGTTCCAGCGGGCCACGGCAGCGCAGCGGCCACTCGATGCCGACGAACTTCTCGCCGACCTGGCAGGCCGGGTCCGGCATGTCGCTCTTGTCGCCTTCGACGATAACGCCCACGCGGTAATCCATGCCCAGCACCCGCAGATCGACATCGCCGTCGCCGTTGACGGTCATGCCCGGGATGCGCACTTTCAGGTCCGGGTTGCTGGCCACGCCGTTACGGAAGGTCAGGTTGCCCTTGAGCTCCTGGAAGGGTGTGTCCTTGCCCCGTGGCTCGCCGCTGAGGGATTTACGGTTCAGGGTGGCGATGCCTTTGCACAGCTGTTGTTCCAGGTTGGCATTGAGCAGCACGCCGTTGTTGATGATGAAACTGGCGTTGCCGTTGAGGGTTTCGATCAGCGCTTTCTGGCTGTTGCCGCTGCCGGTCAGGTTGCTGTTGAGTGTCACCAGACCTTTGACCGGTGGGTTTTTTCCCTGGCTTTCAAGGATTTTTTCCACCGGTACTTTGGTGATGCTCGTCTGCATGTTCAGCGCTGGCACCTGTTGGCGCACGTCGAGCGTACCTTTGGCGTCGAAGTTGCCGTCGTACAGGTCGCCGCGCAGATTCTCCAGCGTCAGCAGACCGCCCTGGCCTGTGGCCTTGAGCGCAGCGTTCTGGATCGGCAATTTATCGAGGGTCAGTTGGCCGAAGGTCAGGTCAGCGTCCACATCGAGTTTGCTCAGGCGTTCCACCGGCAGCAGGCGCTCGTTGCTCCAGGCATCTTTGGTGGGTGCGTTCGGCAGCGGGGTGTTGCCCGGGCCAGCCATGGCGTCGGCTTCGGTGCTGGCCACTTCGGCCTGACGCACCTGCGTCGCACTGTTGGCTTCGGCGGATTTTGGTGGCAGATATCGGTCGACGTTGAAGGTGTCGGCCTTGAGGGTCGCCCGCAGCGATTGCTTGGCGAAGTCCTCGACGGCGATGCGCCCGCTGAAGGTGCTGTCGTCGACTTTGAGGTTGATGTTGTCCAGGATCACGCTGGTCGGTGTGCCGGCAAGACGGCTGACCAGTTCGACTTTGCTCAGGCTGCCTTCAGCCATCGCCGGAAGCTTCTGGCCGATGCTGTCGATGAATTTCGCCAGATCGAACTGGGCGATCGACAGGCCGCCGCTGATTTGCGGAGTTTTATCGAGGTCGTTGACCTTCAGTTCACCCAATGCACGCAGTTGGTTGGCGGAGATCTTGATGCCGGTCCATTCGGCGACATTCGCCGCTTTATCCAGCAGCAACTGGCCTTGGGCGGCGAAGGTCATGGTTTTGCCTTGCAGCGGATCGCCAGCCACTTCGCCAGAGAGTTTCATGTCTTCGAATTTGTAGCGCTGCAGTGCGCGTTCGAAACGCAGCTCGCCGTTGAGCTCGGTACGGACACGCAAGACCGGCTGGTTGGTGCCCAGGAACGCGGTGAGTTTGATCGGGATGTTGGTGGAGTCATGCACCGGCCCGGTACTCAGCTGGATGCTTTCGGCGCTGAATTGCTTGCCGGTTTTCTCGTCGCTGTATTCAACGCGGGCGTTGTTGACGGTCAGGCTGTCGATGTCCAGGCGAATCGGCTGGGCCGGTTTTTCCGCTTGGACGGTGGTCTCAGTCGCGGGTTCGCCAGTGGTCGCGGGCGGTGTAGCGGGGGTGGCTGGCGCCGGTGTCTTGCCGATGTCTTGCCAGTTGCCGTGGCCGTCCTTGTCGCGGGTCAGGCGCAGGTTCAGGCCCTCGACGCGTACATCGCTCATCTGCACTTCACGGCGCAGCAGCGGCAGCACGCGAACCGACAGGCCGAGCATCTGCAAGTCAGCGAACGGCTCGGTGGGTTTGGCCAGGGTCGCGACGCTGGCTTCGTGCAATTCCAGGCCCAGCCACGGGAACAGGCTCCAGCCGATATCGCCATTGAGCGTCAGCTCGATGTGGGCCTTGTCGCGGGCTATCTGGCGAATCTCGTCTTTATAGTCGTTGGGATCAAAGAGGTGGGTCAGGGCAAAGCCCAGCGCCACAATGATCAGCAACAGCCCGAGAAGTACCAGACCCAGGATTTTGCCGAACGCTTTCATGGGCGAGTCCTTGTAGTTAGTCGAATTCGAAATTTAGCCGGGGAGTATAGCGCTCCGCAGCGGACGACCGGTCAGCGATCACGTCGGCAACTCATCCAGCGGCATTTTCAGTTTGGCCGCCAGCGCTTGTGCCTCCAGATGCCCGGCAGGCGCCAACAGACGCAATGTCGCACCCGCTTGCGACGCCATTTTCTGCGCTTCGTTCACCAGCCGCTCGGCCACGCCACGACGACGGGTAATTTTTCGTACACATAGTTGGGACAGGTGCCAGACATCCTGGTGTCGTTGCAGGCGTGCCGCGCCTAACAGTCGATCGTTGAAGCGGCCAGCGATCAGCGAGCCGTCCAGCAGGCAGGCTTCGATCAGCTGCAAATCTCCGGCAAACGGGGCAAACAGCCAGTCCGGTGCATCGCGGTAGATCTTCTGCAGATCTTGCTGATCCTGATAAGTGGCTTCGTTTAGCGGCTCGACAATGATCGGCATGAGGGCTCCTTCAGTGGTACGAGAACTGATGACATACAAAAGGTGATATCACTTTGATTTTTCTGTCACGTACAGATGGTAACCTCTGCCGGTTCGTCCGTCCTTCTGCGACGTGAAGTCGCACCAAAACGGAGCTTCAGCCTGAAAAAACAGTCATGCGTGCGCATAAAGGCTGGGGGTGAGGAGTGGCTGGCGAACCATACTAATAATTGGGGGATACACAATGACCACGAGCATCACGGCGGACGGCCTCAAAGCCGACCAGCCCGCGTTCCTGTCCAAGGAACGCATCATCGCCAAGCCCGGTTTCAACCGTTGGCTGGTACCACCGGCCGCCCTGGCCATCCACCTGTGCATCGGCATGGCCTACGGCTTTTCGGTGTTCTGGTTGCCATTGTCCAAAGCGCTGGGCGTGACCAAGGCAGTGGCCTGCGCGCCGGACATGAGCTTCATCTCGCAAGTCTTCTCGTCCCAATGTGACTGGCCGATCTCGATGCTCGGCTGGATCTACACCCTGTTCTTCATTTTCCTCGGTTGCTCGGCCGCCATTTGGGGCGGCTGGCTGGAACACGCCGGGCCACGCAAGGCTGGCGTTGTATCGGCACTGTGCTGGTGTGGCGGTCTGCTGATTTCAGCGCTGGGGGTCTATACCCACCAGATATGGCTGATGTGGATCGGCTCCGGGGTCATTGGCGGTATCGGCCTGGGCCTGGGTTACATCTCGCCCGTATCGACCCTGATCAAGTGGTTCCCGGACAAGCGCGGCATGGCGACCGGCATGGCAATCATGGGTTTCGGTGGTGGCGCGATGGTCGGTGCTCCGCTGGCCGCAGCCTTGATGGGCCACTTCGCTTCGCCAACCAGCGTCGGCGTGTGGCAGAGCTTCCTGGTGATGGCCGCGATCTACTTCGTGTTCATGATCGGTGGCGCACTGTCCTACCGCGTTCCGCCAACCGGCTGGAAGCCTGAAGGCTGGACCGCCCCGGCGAAGAAAGCTTCCAACGCGATGATCACCCACCGTCACGTCCACGTGAATGTGGCGTGGAAAACCCCGCAATTCCGTCTGGTGTGGCTGGTGCTGTGCCTGAACGTTTCGGCGGGTATCGGCATCCTCGGCATGGCTTCACCGCTGTTGCAGGAAGTGTTTGCCGGTAAATTGCTGGGTAACGGTCTGACTTTCGGTCAGCTCGACGCTTCGCAACTGGCCTCGATCGCTGCAATTGCTGCCGGTTTTACCGGTTTGCTGAGCCTGTTCAACATCGGTGGCCGGTTCTTCTGGGCCTCGTTCTCGGATTACCTGGGCCGCAAAAACACTTATTTCGTGTTCTTCGCTCTCGGTTTTGCGCTGTACGCGCTGATCCCGAACCTCGGTCACCTGGGCAACGTTGCGCTGTTCGTGGCGGCCTTCTGCATCATCCTGTCGATGTACGGCGGTGGTTTTGCGACTGTCCCTGCGTATCTCGCGGACCTGTTCGGCACGCAAATGGTCGGCGCGATCCACGGTCGTCTGCTGACGGCCTGGGCGGCGGCGGGTGTGTTGGGTCCGGTGTTGGTGAACTACCTGCGTGAGTATCAGCTGAGCATCGGCGTTGAACGCGCCGCGGCTTACGACATCACCCTGTACATCCTCGCGGGCCTGCTGGTGCTGGGTTTCATCTGCAACCTGCTGGTGCGTCCGGTGGCTGACAAGTACTTCATGACCGACGCTGAACTGGCCGCCGAACAGGCGCTGGGCCATGACAAAGGTGCTGACAGCAGCACCGTGCTGGAATGGAAAGCGGCGCCGGGCAGCAAGCCGCTGGCGATTGCGGCGTGGCTGGTGGTGGGTATTCCGTTGGCGTGGGGTGTTTGGGTGACCCTGCAGAAAACGGCAGTCTTGTTCCACTAAGGTGTTCATGGGCTGACAACATCCAGCCCTGAATAAACACCGACCCTGTGGGAGCGAGCCTGCTCGCGAAGACGGAGTGTCAGTCGACATCAGTGTTGGCTGAACCACCGCTTTCGCGAGCAGGCTCGCTCCCACAGTTGTTTTGCAGTGCCCAAAATGGCTTGTATGGACATGTCTATCCCCGACAACACGGGATTCACTCCGTCAGTCATATCACCTCCCGTGTTTCTGTTTGGCGCCCGCGCCCCTATAATGGTTGCCTTTTTCGCCCAATGATTTTGCGGAGCTGGTGATGGCCGAACGTAAGGCGTCAGTCGAGCGCGATACTCTGGAAACCCAGATCAAAGCCTCGATCAACCTGGATGGCACCGGAAAGGCCCGATTTGATATCGGTGTACCTTTTCTTGAGCACATGCTGGACCAGATCGCCCGTCACGGGCTGATCGACCTGGATATTGTCAGCAAGGGCGACCTGCATATCGACGACCACCACACGGTGGAAGACGTCGGTATCACTTTGGGTCAGGCCTTCGCCAAAGCCATCGGCGACAAGAAAGGCATCCGTCGCTACGGCCACGCCTACGTGCCGCTCGATGAAGCGTTGTCGCGTGTGGTGATCGACTTCTCCGGCCGCCCTGGCCTGCAGATGCACGTTCCCTACACCCGCGCCACCGTTGGCGGCTTCGACGTTGACCTGTTCCAGGAATTCTTCCAGGGCTTCGTCAACCACGCGCTTGTCAGCCTGCACATCGACAACCTGCGCGGCACCAACACCCACCACCAGATCGAAACCGTGTTCAAGGCATTCGGCCGCGCACTGCGCATGGCGGTAGAGCTGGATGACCGCATGGCCGGTCAGATGCCGTCGACCAAAGGCGTTCTGTAATGCAGACGGTCGCGGTTATCGATTACGGCATGGGCAACCTGCACTCGGTGGCCAAGGCCCTCGAGCACGTCGGTGCCGGCAAGGTCTTGATCACCAGCGATGCCGACGTGATTCGCGAAGCCGACCGGGTGGTTTTCCCCGGCGTCGGCGCGATTCGCGACTGCATGGCGGAGATCCGTCGCCTGGGCTTCGATTCGCTGGTGCGCGAAGTCAGCCAGGACCGCCCGTTCCTCGGCATCTGCGTCGGCATGCAAGCCTTGCTCGACAGCAGTGAAGAGAACGACGGCGTCGACTGCATCGGCCTGTTCCCGGGCGCGGTGAAGTTCTTCGGCAAAGACCTGCACGAAGACGGCGAACACCTGAAAGTCCCGCACATGGGCTGGAACGAAGTGAAGCAGACGGTAAGTCACCCGCTGTGGCACAACATTCCGGACCTGGCGCGTTTCTACTTCGTGCACAGCTACTACATCGCTGCCGGCAACCCGCGGCAAGTGGTGGGCGGCGGTCACTACGGTGTCGATTTCGCCGCAGCGCTGGCCGATGGCTCGCGTTTCGCCGTGCAGTTCCACCCGGAGAAGAGCCATACCCATGGCCTGCAATTGCTGCAGAACTTCGCCGCGTGGGATGGTCGCTGGTAAATGGCCGTCAAGAAGAAGCCGCCGATCCTGACCCTCACTCCCGAACAGGAGAACGAGGCCAATCACAAGATCAAACGCTTTATGGAAGATCGCTTCGAACTGGACCTGGGTTCGTTCGAAGCGGCTGAAATTCTTGAGCTGTTTACCCGCGAAATTGCGCCGCACTATTACAACAGGGCGATTTTCGATGTGCAGACGCACCTTAAAGAAAGGTTCGAAAGCATCGAAAGCGACCTGTGGGCGCTCGAGAAAAACTGATTTTCGAGCGAAGCTGAACAATCGAATTTGAAGGTTTGCCAGATGCTGATTATTCCCGCTATCGATCTTAAAGACGGTGCCTGTGTTCGTCTGCGCCAGGGCCGCATGGAAGATTCCACGGTGTTCTCCGATGACCCGGTGAGCATGGCTGCCAAGTGGGTGGAAGGCGGTTGCCGCCGTCTGCATCTGGTCGACCTGAACGGCGCCTTCGAAGGCCAGCCGGTCAACGGCGAAGTGGTCACCGCCATCGCCAAGCGCTACCCGAACCTGCCGATTCAGATCGGCGGCGGTATCCGCTCCCTGGAAACCATCGAACACTACGTGAAGGCGGGCGTGAGCTACGTGATCATCGGCACCAAAGCTGTGAAAGATCCAGCTTTCGTTGCTGAAGCCTGCCGCGCGTTCCCGGGCAAGGTTATCGTCGGTCTGGATGCCAAAGACGGTTTTGTCGCCACTGACGGTTGGGCTGAAATCAGCACCATTCAGGTGATCGACCTGGCCAAGCAATTCGAAGCCGACGGCGTGTCCGCGATCGTTTATACCGACATCGCCAAAGACGGCATGATGCAGGGCTGCAACGTTTCGTACACCGCCGCTCTGGCCGCTGCGACGAAGATTCCGGTGATCGCTTCCGGCGGTATCCACAATCTGGGTGACATCAAGTCGCTGCTCGACGCGAAGGCGCCAGGCATCATCGGCGCCATCACCGGCCGGGCGATCTACGAAGGCACCCTCGATGTCGCTGAAGCGCAAGCTTTCTGCGATTCGTACAAAGGCTGAGGACTCACCATGGCGCTGGCCAAACGCATCATCCCTTGCCTGGACGTGGATAACGGCCGGGTGGTCAAGGGCGTCAAGTTCGAGAACATTCGCGACGCCGGCGACCCGGTGGAAATCGCCCGTCGCTACGACGAGCAAGGTGCCGACGAGATTACCTTTCTCGACATCACCGCCAGCGTCGACGGTCGCGACACCACGCTGCATACCGTCGAACGCATGGCCAGCCAGGTGTTCATCCCGCTGACCGTGGGTGGCGGTGTGCGTACCGTGCAGGACATTCGCAACTTGCTCAATGCCGGCGCGGACAAGGTTTCGATCAACACCGCTGCGGTGTTCAACCCGGAATTCGTCGGCGAAGCGGCTCAGCATTTCGGCTCGCAGTGCATTGTCGTCGCCATCGACGCGAAGAAAGTTTCCGGTCCGGGCGAAACCCCACGCTGGGAAATCTTCACCCACGGTGGTCGCAAACCAACCGGTCTCGACGCCGTTGAGTGGGCAAAGAAGATGGAAGGCCTTGGTGCCGGTGAAATCCTGCTGACCAGCATGGACCAGGACGGCATGAAAAACGGCTTCGACCTGGGCGTGACTCGCGCTATCAGCGATGCCTTGGGCATTCCGGTAATCGCGTCCGGCGGTGTCGGCAACCTGCAGCACTTGGCCGACGGCATTATCGAAGGCCACGCCAGCGCGGTATTGGCGGCGAGTATTTTCCACTTCGGCGAATACACCGTGCAGGAAGCCAAGGCCTACATGGCCCATCGCGGCATCGTGATGCGGTAAACAAACCGATACAGGCCAGTGGACATCATGGCGGGCTCAAGGCACTCTTGGGTACGCCATGGATTCAGGTAGCCAGACATGCTTAAACGCCTTCTTCTTGTCCTCGCCAGCGCTTCTCTATTGCTCATCAATGGAGCGCATGCCGCAGAAAATCCCGACACCGGTCTGGTGTTGCTGACTGAAAATTTCCCCCCCTACAACATGGCGAAGAACGGCAAGAACTTCGCTCAGGACGAGAACATCAATGGCATCGCCGTGGACATCGTCCGCGAGATATTCAAGCGCGCCGAAGTCACCTATAGCCTGACGCTGCGTTTCCCTTGGGAGCGAATCTATAAGCTCGCCCTGGAGAAACCCGGTTACGGCGTATTTGTGATGGCGCGGTTGCCGGACCGCGAGAAACTGTTCAAGTGGGTTGGCCCGATTGGTCCGGACGACTGGATCATGCTGGCCAAGGCTGACAGCAAGATCACACTCGAGACGCTGGATCAGGCGCGCAAGTACAAGATCGGCGCCTACAAGGGCGATGCGATTGCCGAGACGCTAGCCAAGCAAGGACTGAAGCCGATCGTTGTGCTGCGGGATCAGGACAACGCAAAAAAACTGGTCAACGGCCAGATCGACCTGTGGGCCACTGGTGACCCGGCAGGCCGCTATCTGGCGCGTCAGGACGGGGTGACAGGGCTCAAGACCGTGCTGCGCTTCAATAGTGCCGAGTTGTACCTGGCGTTGAATAAAGACGTTCCGGATGAAACCGTCGCCAAGCTGCAAGCCGCGCTGGATCAGCTACGCAAGGAAGGCGTGGTGGACGACATCATGGCGAAGTATCTGTAGCCATCACTTCGATACAACCTGAGACGGAGCGGCCGGCGTCGCGCTCAAGTACACGGCACTTGTAAACACGTTATTCAACCTCGCCCTTGTCAGCTGCTGTTCCCCTGAGGCGACGCCGATAATACAGAGCGCATGTGCGCCGCTTTGTGGCCCGATTTCACTATTGATGTAAGCCTCTTCAGCGCTGATGGCGGCGCTGTAATTGTCGGAAGCTTTGCAGTCCCTGGCGTTATGGACCGTTTTGTAGCGATAGAAGGGCGCCTCGAGGGAGAACCTGAAATCCCACGTAGGCAATACGATCTGCCCATCTGCGTTTTGCGTTCTATGCACGTATGACTTGAGCTTCCAGGGCTCCGTGACAGTCAGCTCGACCGGCTCCAATGAACAGTCCGCCCCATCACTGGTAAAGACCCCATCAATAAAGCACTTGTGAAGAAAGTTGGCGGAGTAGCTGTAGTTGAAACGGGCGGCCTTGCAAGACGTCGAGTGCTCACAATCGGGCGGCGCTGGGGTATTGCGCGAGATAGCGACTTTACTGACGATGCCGGTGATTTCATTGGTGCGGCGGTTCAGCATCGGGCTACCGGAGCTGCCAGCGTAAAGGTCGCAGCTGTTTTTCATGGCTAAAGGGAACACCCCAGGATGATCGATGAATGTTCCGGCGGTTTGTTCAGCGCAGGCGCTCAATCGAAGCCCTTGTTCGGTAAAGCCACCCGGCGCGCCAACGTTAAGCGCATCCTGACTCTCGTAGGTTTGATGGGACGCCAGCTTGAGCGGGTTGACCCCGGCCTGTATCAGCGACGCCAATGTCGCGTCGACCTCCAGTACTGCAAGATCGGTCCCGACCAGACTGCTCCATCGGGCAGTTCGGATGGCGTATCGGCGCTTACGCTGTGGCATGTCATGAAAGTAGTGGAAGGTGACGCTGGCTTCCAAAGGCAGATTGGTCCGCGCCGAACCGTACTGAAAGAGCACGCAATGACCGCTGGTGAGCAGGTAAGCAGGGCCAGTGGCTTGGCCGTGTCTGTTTCGCGTGTCCAGCAGAACGGCGCTGCAAGTCTCGCCCGATTGGAGACTGAGTCGTCCCACGCCGCTCCAGATTTCATAAAAATGTTCGCTGTTTTGCAGTGCCCTTGACGGTGAGTCGTTGACAGCGCCTTCGCCTAGGTCGCGGGCCTGCACTGCGGAAATAGCCAGCAGGCCAATCAGGCCGGCGAAGCACAAGAAGCTGAGGTATTTCATGTCCATTCCTTGGTGATGAAATTCAGGGTGAGCGCTATCGTGGCACGCGGCGGTGTACCGGCAGGTATAAATAGTTATCGCGAAATGGAGTGGGCTGCGAGGAATTACCGTGCGGTCGGGAGACGGTACTGGCCATCCTTGCCGTGCGCTGCCGTTGCACGATTGCCGCGCACACTGATCATCTGTTTGATATCGATCCAGTCAATGCCCTGAGCCTTGAGCTTGGGCAATTCACGTTCAAGCACCGCTAATGTCTGCGGATACGGATGCCCGATCATCACCGCAGAACCCTGCTTGCGCGCCAGGCTGATAGCCGTCTGTAGCTGAGTAAAAATCGCGGCTTCAGTGGGCTCGTCATCCAGGAATACATCCCGCGAAACGCTCGCCAGACCAATCTTCTGCGCCTCGGCGGCCGCCACGGTTTGCGCACTGGTGCGGCTGTCGACGAAGAGCTTGTGCCGACGCTGCAAGTCCGCCATCAGCCAGGCCATGGCCGGTTGCTGAACGGTCATGCGGCTGCCCATATGGTTGTTGATGCCTGCGGTATACGGCACAGCCTGGAACGCCGCGTTCAGACGCTTTTCGAGTTCTTCGATGGGTAACTCGGGATGCCAGGCGAACGGCCCGGTGGCCGGGTCCATGGGCATGTGCAGGATGACGATCTTGCCGGCGCGGTGAGCCTCGCGGGCGAATTCGGTGGCGTGGGGGGTGTCGGGCATGATCGCCGTGGTGACCGGGCCGGGCAGGGCCAACACGCGACGATCCCGGGGCAGGTTCTGCCCCAGGTCATCGATGATCAGAGTGATGTAAGCCTTTTGAGGGGCAGGCGCCGCGTGAGCGACACCCACCAGACAGCACAGCAGGCCGAGGAGCAACCGCAGGCGCATCTCAGCGGCCGGAGGTGATGCTCAACCCTTTGAGCAGGCTCAGGGCCTGGGCCAATTGGTAGTCGTCATCCTGCGGCATCGCCTTGGCTTTGCCGCTGGCGCTGGTCGGTTTGTCGGCGCCGCCGTTGCCATTCCCCAGGTGACCTTGCAAATCGGCTTCCTTGAAGTACTCCCCGTCCTGCTCGTTGGTGATCTTGGCCTTGCGCACTTCGATGTCCGGGACGATGCCCTGAGCCTGGATCGAGCGGCCGTTCGGCGTGTAATACAGCGCCGTGGTGATCTTCAGTGCGCGTTCGTTGTTCAGCGGCAGCACGGTTTGTACCGAACCTTTGCCGAAACTGGTGGTGCCCATGACCACCGCGCGTTTCTGATCCTGCAAGGCACCGGCGACAATTTCCGAGGCCGAGGCACTGCCGCCGTTGATCAGCGCGACCATTGGCACGGCTTCGCTTTCGTCCTTGCCGGTGGCGGAGAAGCGCAGTTCGGAGTTGGCAATACGGCCCTTGGTGTAAACGATCAGGCCCTTGGTAATGAAGTGGTCGACCACTTCCACCGCCGCTTGCAGCACGCCGCCCGGGTTGTTACGCAGGTCGAGGACGATGCCTTTGAGCTTCTTGCCGTTGTCCTTGCGCAGCTTGGCCAGGGCTTTAGAGACTTCTTCGCCGGTCTTGACCTGGAACTGGGTGATGCGGATGTAGCCGTAGCCGGATTCCAGCAGCTGGCTCTTCACGCTCTTCACTTGAATGATGGCGCGGGCCAGGGTCACGTCAAACGGTGTACCGCCGTCGCGCACCAGGGTCAGGGTGATTTTCTGGCCGATCTTGCCGCGCATCTTGTCCACGGCTTCGGTCATGCTCTGGCCGCGGGTCGGTTGGCCGTTGATCTTGACGATGAAGTCGCCGGCCTGAATGCCAGCCTTGGAGGCCGGAGTGTCATCGATCGGTGAAACGACCTTGATGAAACCGTCTTCGGCGCCAACTTCGATGCCCAGGCCGCCGAATTCGCCGCTGGTGCTTTCCTGCAACTCAGCGAAGTCTTCCGGGCCCAGATAGGCAGAGTGCGGGTCGAGGTTGCTGAGCATGCCTTTGATGGCGTTTTCCAGCAGGGTCTTGTCGTCCACCGGTTCGACATACGCGGCCTTGATCCGATCCATGACCTCGGCAAAGGTGCGCAACTCTTCCAGAGGCAACGGCGCCTTGGTGGTCGCAGCCGTGCCCGCAGGCGCGACCGCCGGGGCCGGTTGAGCGGCGAACGCCAGAGGCGCGCCGATCACCAGGGCGATCGTCAGGGCCAGCGAGGTAAGGCGGGACAAATGCAGCATGTCGAACGAACTCCTAATGTAGGTGACTCAACGCCTATCCTTGCGCGCGGCACCATTGCGCCGGATCACTCGGGTGACCCTGCTGACGAATAGCGAAATACAGCGCTGGTGTGTCCTGCCCGCCGCTGCTACCCACAGTGGAGATGGACTCACCGGCTTTTACCACGTCACCCGCAGACTTGAGCAGCGTCTGGTTGTGACCATAAAGACTCAAAAAACCGTTGCCGTGGTCGAGAATCACCAGCAGCCCGGCGCCGCGCAACCAGTCGGCGAACACCACGCGACCGCCATGCACGGCGTGCACCTGGCTGCCGGCGGAGGCGCTGATCATCACGCCGTCCCATTTGGTGCGGGCGTCGTCGCCACGGGTTTCGCCAAAGCGTGCAAGCAGTCGACCATCAACGGGCCAGGGAAGTTTTCCCCGGCTTGAAGCAAAGGGGCCGCCAAAGGTCTCACCTGAACTTGATACCAGGGCGCCGGGTGTCGATTTAACGGGTTTGCGTGGGGCATCAGTGGCGTCTGCATCTGCTGCAGCCTGAGCCTCACGTAAACGCTTTTTTTCGGCTTCCTGCTGGGCGATCAGCGCTTTTTGCCGCGCTTCTTCTGCCTCTCGGGCCTGACGGGCCAAGGTTTCTTCAATGGTTTTAAGGACTTTAGACAGGTCTGCCTGATCTTGCTCGCGGGCTGCCAGCTTCTGATCGCGGGCTTTCACGTCGTCGCTGAGCTTGGCCAGGACTTGCTGACGTTCCTTGCGGACTTTGTCGAGTTCATCACGCTGGCTGTCGAGGCTGCTTTTCTGCACCAGCAATTGCGCCTGTTGCATGGCGATGTCTTTTTCGACATTGGCCAGTTGGCGCAGGGTTTCGTTGAAATTCTTCAGCTGCTCCAGGCGGGCCTGGCTCAGGTAGTCGTAATAGGTGAGGGTGCGGGCGAATTTTTCCGGGTTCTGCTGGTTGAGCAGCAGCTTCAAGTACTCCTGACGGCCGTTCTGATAGGCCGCGCGGGCCTGAATGGCGATCAGTCGCTGCTGTTCAATGCGCGCGCTCTGGAGTTTTTTTTTCTCGGCATCGAGTCGCTGCAGCTCGGCTTCGCTTTTCTTCAGCTCTTTTTGCAGGGCTTCGACCTGCTTCTCGAGCTTGCCCATCTCGGTCTCGGTGCCTTTGAGGTCTTTCTGCACACCGGATTTTTCTTCCTGGAGTTTGCCCAGCAGTTTTTTCAGCTCGGCAATGTCCTGACGCGTGGCGTCCAACTGTTGTTGGGTTTGCGCGCGCTCGTCAGCAAAGGCCGGTTGGAGCAGGCATGTCAGAGCAAGGGCTATCAGGACGCGAAGCATAGAGGCGGGCGACACCAGGGAAAGGGACGGGCCTAGTATGCCCGCCAAGCGCTGCAAAAAAAACGCCCAATTGGGGTTGTGTGATAACCGGGCTGAAAAACACCGAAAACCAATGTGGGAGCGAGCCTGCTCGCGATGGCGCCTGAACATTCAACCGTGATGTTGGCTGTCAGATTGCTATCGCGAGCAGGCTCGCTCCCACAGGGTTTGGTGGCGTTTGAAGGACCTAATCAGACCAGTATCGAAGTCCCGGTCATTTCCGCAGGTTTTTCCAGGCCCATCAACATCAGCATGGTCGGTGCCACATCCGCCAGCACGCCGCCGTCGCGAACCTTGAAGTCACGCTTGCCGACATAGATGAACGGCACCGGTTCGGTGGTGTGCGCGGTATGCGCCTGGCCGGTGGATGCGTCGGACATTTGCTCGACGTTGCCATGGTCGGCGGTGATCAGCGCTTCGCCGCCGACTTTTTCCAGCGCGTCAACGATGCGGCCGACGCACAGGTCGAGGCATTCAACGGCTTTTACGGCTGCGTCGAACACGCCGCTGTGGCCGACCATGTCGCCGTTGGCGTAGTTGACCACGATCACGTCGTAACGCTGGTTTTCGATGGCGTCGACGATGCGGTCGGTGACTTCCGGGGCGCTCATCTCGGGCTGCAAGTCATAGGTGGCGACTTTTGGCGACGGGATCAGGATGCGCTCTTCACCCGGGAACGGTTCTTCGCGGCCGCCGGAGAAGAAGAAGGTTACGTGGGCATACTTCTCGGTTTCGGCAATGCGCAACTGGGTCTTGCCGTTTTTCGCCAGGTAGTCGCCCAGCACGTTCTCCAGGCTGCCCGCGGCGAAGGCCGATGGGGCGGGAATGCTGGCGGCGTACTGGGTCAGCATGACGAAGCCGGCCAGTTTTGGCTGGCGGGCACGTTCAAATTCCTTGAAATCGTCTTCGACGAACACGCGGGTCAGTTCGCGGGCGCGGTCAGCGCGGAAGTTCATGAACACCACGGCGTCGCCGTCTTCGACTTTCACCGGCTCACCGATGCTGGTGGCTTTGACGAATTCGTCGCTTTCGCCACGTTCGTACGCGGCTTGCAGGCCTTCCTGAGCGGTGGCGGCGTTGAATTCGCCGTTGCCATCGACAATCAGGTTGTAAGCCTGGGACACGCGATCCCAACGGTTGTCGCGGTCCATGGCGAAGTAACGGCCGACAATGCTGGCGATCCGGCCTTTGCCGAGGGCCTGGAAGGCCGCATCCAGCAGTTCGATGGACGACTGAGCGCTTTTCGGCGGCGTGTCGCGACCATCAAGGAAGGCGTGCAGATAGATTTTTTCGGCGCCGCGCTTGAAAGCCAGTTCGGCCATGGCAACCAGGTGATCCTGGTGGCTGTGAACACCGCCATCGGACAGCAGGCCCATGAAGTGCACGGCTTTGCCGGCAGCGACGGCTTTATCGACAGCGGCGCAGATGGTCGGGTTCTCGAAGAACTCGCCGTCGCGGATCGATTTGGTCACGCGTGTGAAGTCCTGATACACCACGCGGCCGGCGCCGAGGTTCATGTGACCGACTTCGGAGTTGCCCATCTGGCCATCCGGCAGGCCGACGTCCATGCCGCTGCCCGAGATCAGACCGTTCGGCACGGTGGCCCACAGACGGTCCAGTACGGGCTTCTTCGCCGCAAACACGGCATTGGATTCAGGGCTCTCACTGTGACCGAAGCCGTCGAGAATAATCAGGACCAAAGGTTTAGGCGTGGTAGTCATGGATTCCACTCGTGGCTGAGTTAAAAAGAGGGCGATGGAAAAGGGAGTGGCAGTTTAAAGCTAAGTTCCGACGGCGTCACCGCCGGACGGGGTTTGGCCCACCATAGTGGCTGTGTATACTGGCCGACATTTTAACGCCCTGGAACCTCCTTCGATGGTTGATCATCTGATTCAATTCGCCACCAACCACTACATTCTCGTGGGTATCTTCGTTGTACTGGCGGCCCTGCTATTGGCCTATCAGATGCAAGGCGGCGGCCGCAGCCTGAGCACCGGTGAACTGACCGGGCTGGTCAACAAGGACGCGGGCGTTGTGATCGACATTCGTTCGACCAAGGATTTCGCCGCCGGTCACATTGTTGGCGCGGTGAACATTCCTCACGACAAACTGACCGCTCGCGTCGGCGAACTGGATAAGCACAAGGCCAAGACCATCATCCTGGTCGACGCCATGGGCCAGACTGCCGGTACTCATGCCCGCGAACTGATGAAGTCCGGCTTCACCGCCGCCAAGCTCTCCGGCGGTATTTCCAGCTGGAAAGGCGACAACCTGCCGTTGGTGAAGTGATATGAGCAACGTCGTCGTCTATTCCAGCGATTACTGCCCTTACTGTTCGCGAGCCAAGTACCTGCTCGAGAACAAAGGCGTGGCCTTCGAAGAGATCAAGGTCGATGGCAAGCCGCAGGTGCGTGCCGCCATGGCTCAGAAGGCCGGACGTACGTCCGTGCCGCAGATCTGGATCGGCAGCACCCACGTGGGTGGTTGTGATGATTTGTTTGCCCTTGAGCGCGCCGGCAAGCTCGACGCCATGCTCAAGGCCTGAATGCCTTCCCTATAAGACCCCAAGATCAGAAAGGATCTGAGATGACTGACCAACAGAACACTGCAGCTAGCGAAGAAGAAACCGCACCGCAATTCTCCTTGCAGCGCATCTACGTACGTGACTTGTCCTTCGAAGCCCCGAAAAGCCCGGCAATCTTCCGCCAGCAGTGGGAACCGAGCGTCGGTCTGGATCTGAACACCCGTCAAAAGGCTCTGGAAGGCGACTTCCACGAAGTCGTACTGACCCTGTCCGTTACCGTGAAGAACGGCGACGAAGTGGCGTTCATTGCTGAAGTGCAACAGGCCGGGATCTTCCTGATCAAGAACCTCGACGACGCTTCGATGAGCCACACCCTCGGCGCGTTCTGCCCGAATATCCTGTTCCCGTACGCTCGCGAAACCCTGGACAGCCTGGTCACCCGCGGTTCGTTCCCGGCGCTGATGCTGGCCCCGGTGAACTTCGACGCGCTGTACGCACAAGAACTGCAACGCATGCAGGCGGCTGGCGAGACTCCGACCGTTCAATAAGCTTTCGATGCAGTAACGAAAAAAGCGCCGTAACAGGCGCTTTTTTCATGGGGCAAACGAAACGGCTGGATGTGCGCTGACTCGCCGACCTCTGTAGGAGCTGCCGAAGGCTGCGATCTTTTGATTTTGTTTTGAAGATCAAAAGATCGCAGCCTTCGGCAGCTCCTACATTGAATTGCGGTGTTATTTAAAACCGAGCTGGCGCCAGCCTTCGTACACGGCAACCGCCACGGTGTTCGACAGGTTCAGACTGCGGCAGCCTTCACGCATCGGCAGGCGCAAACGTTGTTCGCCGGGCAGTGCATCGAGCACTTCCGCCGGTAAGCCGCGACTTTCCGGGCCGAACAGGAACGCATCGCCCTCGGCGAAGCTGGCGTCGTGGAACGGCCGCGAGCCCTTGGTGGTGAAAGCGAACAGCCGAGGATGACCGAGGCTTTCCAGGCAGCTGGCGAGGTCTGCGTGGCGTTGCAGGGTGGCATACTCGTGGTAATCGAGGCCGGCCCGGCGCAGGCGCTTGTCGTCCATCTCGAAGCCCAGCGGTTCGATCAAATGCAGGTGGCAGCCACTGTTGGCGCACAGCCTGATAACGTTGCCGGTATTCGGCGGAATTTCTGGTTGGAAAAGGATGACGTGAAACATGCACGGCTCCGAAGGTAAAGATGAGCGGCATTCTACGCCTGAAGCTGACCCACGTTCGAAGCTATTCCCGCGAGTGATGGCTTCGCTGGCGATTGTCGGGGTGATGGTGGGGCTGATGATCGGTCGCCTGACCACTCCCGACCCCAGCGAATTGCAGCAGGTCGAGGTCACGAACGATGGGCTGGTGGTGTGGTTCAACAACGAACCCAAGGCTCACGGCGAGTTCGTCGACGGTAGCCTCGCGTTGCTGTTCGAGGCTGAAGGAAAGGCACAGAAAGGTCAGCTAAAAATCAACGACAAGAGCGTGAACTGGCGTGTGCGTTTGAGTGATGGGGGGTTGTTGCTGACGGTGGTGGCGGCCCGGCCACTGCAGGGCGAGTGGGCCGGTAGCGAGGTCGATGACCGCTGGCGGCTGGAGATCCATCTCCGAGAGCAATAAAAGAGGGAATCCCCGGCCTGCCTGTACCAAGGTCCCCAAAACGGCAGGGCTCGCGCATTGCGCCGTGAGCCCGGTGTAAAGAAGGAACCCCTGACCTGCCTGTATCAAGGGCCCCAAAACTGCTTGGGCTCGTCGCTTGTGCGGTGTGAGCCCGGTGTAAAGAGGGGAATCCCCGGCCTGCCTGTACCAAGGTCCCCGAAACTGGGTAGTGAATCGAATCACTGAATGGACTATTGCAGGGGGCGTGCCAGGTTTTAACAAGTTGAAACAGAGTGTCGCGCTGAAGCGTCGAAAGCCCCGTATTCCGGGGCTTTCGTGTTTTTTCGATAGGGGTTCGGTTGCGAACGCAGGCGGGATTTCGGATCTGTTGCCGTGCGCGATTGCGGTTCACGATGCATTGCGGCGGTGCACTGAACTCTAAATGTGGGAGCGAGCCTGCTCGCGAAAGCGGTGGCTCAGTCAACATCAATGTCGAATTTGATGGCCCCTTCGCGAGCAGGCTCGCTCCCACAGGGTTAAAAGTTAACCCTCATCCCCCTCATCATCATCCCCACCATCAACCTTCATCCCCAATTCCTTGATCTTGCGCGTCAGGGTATTACGCCCCCAGCCCAGCAAAACGGCGGCATCGCGGCGGCGGCCGGCGGTGTGTTTGAGGGCGGTTTCGATCATGATCCGTTCGAACGCCGGTACAGCGCTGTCCAGCAGGCTCGACTGGCCACGAGCCAACGCCTGATCGGCCCACTGGCGCAGCGCTTGCTCCCAGTTGGTCACCGGTGCCGAATCCTGCGGCAGGTTCAGCAGCTCCGGCGGCAGGTCGCTGATGTGCACTTCGCGACCCGAAGCCATCACCGTGATCCAGCGGCAGGTGTTCTCCAGCTGACGCACGTTGCCGCCCCACGGCAGGTTCTTCAGGTATTCCTCGGTTTCGCTTTTCAGCAGCTTGGGCTCCACCGCCAGTTCTTGCGCGGCGCGGCTGAGGAAGTGCTTGGCCAGGGTCGGGATGTCTTCGCGACGGTCCGACAGCCGTGGAATGTGGATGCGAATCACGTTGAGGCGGTGGAACAAGTCCTCACGGAATTTCCCGGCGTGCACCAGGGTTTCCAGATTTTGGTGAGTCGCGGCGATGATTCGCACATCGACCTTCACCGGCACATGGCCGCCGACGCGGTAGAACTCACCGTCCGCCAACACCCGCAGCAAACGAGTCTGAGTGTCTGCCGGCATGTCGCCGATTTCATCGAGGAACAGCGTGCCGCCGTCAGCCTGCTCAAAACGCCCGCGACGCAGGTTGGCCGCGCCGGTGAACGCGCCTTTTTCATGGCCGAACAGCTCGGATTCCATCAGGTCTTTCGGGATCGCCGCCATGTTCAGCGCAATGAACGGCGAAGCCGCACGCGGACTGTGACGGTGCAGCGCGTGCGCCACCAACTCTTTACCGGTACCCGATTCGCCGTTGATCAGCACGGTGATGTTGGAGTGGCTCAAGCGCCCGATGGCGCGAAACACTTCCTGCATCGCCGGCGCTTCACCGATGATTTCCGGGGTGCGGGTCAAGGCGACTGGGACTTCCAGGCCTTGCTGTTCCTGGGCGTGCTGGTTCGCGCGTTTGACCAGCGACACCGCCTCGTCAACGTCGAACGGTTTTGGCAGGTATTCAAACGCGCCGCCCTGATAGGACGCGACAGCGCTGTCCAGATCGGAGTGAGCGGTCATGATGATGACCGGCAGCCGTGGGTGTTGTTCGCGAATCCGCGCCAGAAGGTCCAGACCGCTGGCACCCGGCATGCGAATGTCGGAGATGATCACGTCCGGCTGCTGGCGCGCCAGGCGGCTCATCACGCCATCGGCGCTGTCGAAGCTTTGCGTGGTCATGCCTTCTTGCTGCAAGGCTTTTTCCAGGACCCAACGGATAGAACGGTCGTCATCGACGATCCACACGGTTTCACTACGGCTCATGTCGATGTGGCTCCTTGTTCCAGTGGCAGAAAGATCGAGAAGGTGGTGTGGCCTGGATGGCTGTCACATTCGATCAGGCCCTGGTGCTGGCTGATGATGTTCTGGGTAATGGCCAGGCCCAGCCCGGTACCGTCCGGGCGGCCACTGACCATGGGAAAGAAGATGGTTTCCTGCAACTCCGCGGGAATGCCCGGGCCGTTGTCGATGATTTCGATCTTGGTCACCAGACGATGGCGCACGTGGCCGATGGTGAACTGGCGCATGGCGCGGGTGCGCAGGCTGATGCGGCCAAGGCGCAGCTCGTTCTGGCTGCTGATGGCCTGCATCGCATTGCGCACGATGTTCAGCACAGCCTGAATCATCTGTTCGCGGTCGATCAACACGTCGGGAATGCTTGGGTCGTAGTCGCGCACCAAAGTGATGCAGCCCTGGCTTTCGGCCTCCACCAGATGACAAACGCGTTCCAGAACTTCGTGGACGTTGCACATCGCCAGCGACGGCAGTTTGTTGGAGCCGAGCATGCGATCGACCAGATTGCGCAGGCGGTCGGCCTCTTCAATGATCACGTTGGTGTAGTCGCGCAGGCTTTCTTCCGGCAATTCGCGGGCGAGCAATTGCGCCGCGCCGCGTATCCCGCCGAGAGGATTCTTGATCTCGTGAGCGAGGCCGCGCACCAGCATCTTGCTGGTTTCCTGTTTCGACAGTTGCGCCTCTTCCTTGGTGATCCGCAGCAAGCGGTCACGGGGGTGAACTTCCAGCAGCAGCATCGTGGCGCCGTTGGCCAGGATCGGTGTTACCGCGTAGTCGACGGTCAGCGTCTGGCCGGTGAGGGCGGTGAGCATCGCTTCGCGCTTGGTGAACGGATGTGCCTGCTCGACCGCCTGGCGCAGGGAGTTCAGCGCCTCGGTAGATTCTGTGAACAGCTCGCTGATGAACTGCCCATGGCTACGCTGACCGCTGATGGCCAGGAGCATCTCCGCCGCCGGGTTCATGTACTCGAGGCGCAGTTCGGCGTCGAGCAGAATGGTGGCGGTGGTCAGGTTGTCGAGTAGCAATCGATGCAGTGCGTCACTAATGGTCATCAGGACCTCTTTTGGAGCAGGGCATGCGCGTGAATAACGCGCCGATACGAGGAAAATGCAAAAACCAAACCAAGGCTCCGAAAAGAAGCGTTTAAGGCCTGAAACGGGCGTTTGACGCTCATTTGCGTGGCGTTCTGCCAGCTTTCGCGGGTACTTTCGAACCAAAATGGGATGGGATGTGAGTATGGTGCAACCAATTGCACCAATATAGTGCGCAAACCTGAACGGCGTTAGAAGAAGCGCAGGAAGGGATTTTTTTCTTCTACGGGTTTGTCTTTGAGTGGGCATTCCGGCCGTTGGCCGTAATCGGGGAGGGCGCAGGGTTTGACCTGACGCTTCTGCGCGAGGGAGATGCGCAGCATGTGGAACGGCTGGTTGGCTGTGCGTTCGACCGTGCGGCCGTGCTCGTCGAGGATTTCCACAGAGAGATTATGGCTGCCGCGATCGATGTTGCTCAGGGCGAATACAGGGCTCAGGCCGGGATCTGCGGTAGGTTGGCCGTCGAGTAGCAATCGGTAGCGATGGCCATGTTGCAGGCCGGGTTCGCTGGTAACGCTGACGATTATTTCGCCAGCGCTGCTGCGTACCGTGGCGTCTGGCTCCGGCACCAGGATTCTCAGCATGTCGTAGTGGAAAAGCGCTTTGGCTTCGGGTTTCTTCGGCGCTGTCATCGGCGTAGCACCGGTTGGGTTGGCGGACATGCGGTTACTCGTCGCCATCGGCACGCGCTTGGCGTTGCCGGAGCCTGGCTGGTCGGTATAGACCCGATTGCCCTGGGCGTCGACGTAGGTGAACACCTCGGCCGTCGCCGGCAGGGCGATCAAGCATGTGATCAGCAGCCACAGCCTCACGGCTTATGCACCCGTTGTACGGTGAACGTCACGGAGGGACTTTGTTGAACGATGTTTTCCCCGTCGATCACCTGCACCGCGAGGCTGTGTGTGCCGCGATCAATATTGACCAGTTGCAGGATCGGCACGTTGCTCGGCTGGCCGTAAGGTTGATCGTCCAGCAACAGCCTGAACAGATGAGGGCCTTGCAGGCGGGGTTTGATCAGCACGTTGACGGTGAAGGTGCCGTTGTTGGCGCGCAGCGCTTCGGTAGTGGGTAAGTTGGTCAGCTCCAGCACCTCGTAAGCGCTGCTCGGTTGTTCGCCACTGGTGGCTTCGACAGGTGGCGCAGGAGGGGCTTGGGGCTCAACCCTGTTCAGCGGTGGCAACTCGACCGGCTGAGCCTTCACGCCATCGGGCGGTTGATTGCTGTAGGCGGTGTTGCCGTCGGCGTCGGTGTACTTATAGATCTGCGCTGCGGCGGGCAGGGCGATCAACAGCAACATCAGTAGAAAACCACGACCCATAAAATTGACCGGAAGCGAAGGCGTTGGGTTGCAGCATAGGTCAGGGGCGGTGGTTGACCCAAGTTGTAAACATTTTGGTATGGAAAAGCCAGATCAAAAGATCGCAGCCTTCGGCAGCTCCTACAGGGTGTACGCGTTCCAATGTAGGAGCTGCCGAAGGCTGCGATCTTTTGATTTGCCCACAAAAAAGGCCTCCCGAAGGAGGCCTCTTTTTTGTCACGCCGCTTGCGCAGGCGCTACCGGATCAGCAGCTGTAGTACAGCTCGTATTCCAGTGGGTGTACGAAGGTACGAACCTTGATTTCTTCTTCGCTTTTCAGAGCGATGTAAGCGTCGATGAAGTCGTCGCTGAAAACGCCGCCTTTGGTCAGGAACGCACGACCTTTGTCCAGCTCTTCCAGGGCTTCTTTCAGGCTGCCGCAAACTTGTGGGATCTCTTTCGCCTCTTCAGGCGGCAGGTCGTACAGGTTTTTGTCAGCAGCATCGCCAGGGTGGATCTTGTTCTGGATACCGTCCAGGCCGGCCATTACCAGGGCAGCGAAGGCCAGGTACGGGTTGGCTGCCGGATCCGGGAAGCGAGCTTCGATACGGCGAGCGCGAGGGCTGGACACGTAAGGAATACGGATCGAAGCGGAACGGTTGCGAGCCGAGTAGGCCAGCATTACCGGAGCTTCGAAACCTGGGACCAGACGCTTGTAGGAGTTGGTCGACGGGTTGGTGAAGCCGTTCAGGGCCTTACCGTGCTTGATAATGCCGCCGATGAAGTACAGAGCGGTGTCGGACAGGCCGGCATAGCCTTCGCCAGCGAAGGTGTTCTTGCCATCTTTGGCGATGGACAGGTGAACGTGCATACCCGAGCCGTTGTCGCCGTACAGCGGCTTAGGCATGAAGGTCGCGGTGCGGCCGTATGCATCGGCAACGTTGTGTACGCAGTACTTCAGGGTCTGAACTTCGTCAGCCTTGGCCACCAGGGTGTTGAACTTCACACCGATTTCGTTCTGGCCGGCAGTGGCCACTTCGTGGTGGTGAACTTCGATAACCAGGCCCATTTCTTCCATGGCGTTGCACATGGAGGTACGGATTTCGTGGTCGTGGTCGAACGGCGGAACCGGGAAGTAGCCGCCTTTGACGCCTGGACGGTGGCCTTTGTTGCCGCCTTCCACGTCCTGGTCGGACATCCACGAACCTTGTTCGGAGTAGATCTTGAACATGGAGCCGGAGATGTCGGACTTGAACTTCACTTCGTCGAAGATGAAGAATTCAGGCTCTGGACCAACAAATACGGTGTCGCCGATACCGGTCGACTTCAGGTATTCCTCGGCACGCTTGGCGATCGCACGTGGGTCACGGTCGTAGCCTTGCATGGTCGAAGGCTCGATCACGTCGCAAACCAGGATCAGGGTTGGCTCTTCGGTGAACGGGTCGAGAACGGCAGTGCTGTCGTCCGGCATCAGGATCATGTCGGAGGCTTCGATGCCTTTCCAGCCAGCAATGGAGGAACCGTCGAACATTTTGCCTTCTTCGAAGAAAGCTTCATCCAGCGCGTCGCGAGCCGGCATGGTCACGTGGTGCTGAGTGCCTTTGGTGTCCGTGAAGCGCAGATCAATCCACTTGACGTCATGATCTTTGATGAGTTGAACCGACTTCGACATAGTGTCCTCCGGGTGGCTTCGGGCTTAGTAGTGGATGCCCTTAGAATGTGGGTGATGCCGGCGCGAATACTCTGCCAAGGCAACCTGCCTCACAAGGGAGCAAATTGCATGCCAGTGCCCCACCATGGGTTTTTTGCCCCAATTTCACGCTTATAAAGGTACAAAGCGGCGCAATGCGGGAAATAGCGCCCCGTAATGTAGCGCTAAATTCAACAAATGACCTGTTTTGGTGCGCGCAAAACCTTCTGCACATTAACTGGTTAAACCTTGAGCAATTTCCGCTATAATCCGCGCCCCCCTTTTTCGGCTGGCCCAGCGCGCGCTGTTTTCATGAAACTAATCGTAAAAGTCTTCCCCGAGATCACCATCAAGAGCCGCCCGGTACGGATGCGTTTCATCCGCCAGTTGGCCAAAAACATCCGTACCGTGCTCCGCGACCTGGACCCGGCTGTGGTGGTGAACGGTGTGTGGGACAATCTCGAGCTGGAAACCCGCGTCAGCGAGCCCAAAGCCCTGAAGGAGATGACCGAGCGCCTGAGCTGCATGCCGGGCATCGCGCATTTCCTGCAAGTCGACGAATACCCGCTGGGTGACTTCGACGACATCGTCGCCAAGTGCAAGCAGCACTTTGGTGATGCGTTGGCCGGGAAGATTTTTTCGGTGCGCTGCAAGCGTGCCGGCAAGCATGAATTCAGTTCGATGGACGTCGAGAAATACGTCGGCAGCCAACTGCGTCGTCAGTGCGGCGCCGCCGGAATCTCGCTGAAAGAGCCGGAAATCGAAGTTCGCCTCGAAATTCGCGACAAACGGTTGTTTGTGATCCACAGCCAGCACAACAGCATCGGCGGTTATCCGCTGGGTGCCCTGGAACAGACGCTTGTGCTGATGTCCGGCGGCTTCGATTCCACTGTGGCTGCTTACCAGATCATGCGGCGCGGGCTGATGAGCCATTTCTGCTTCTTCAATCTGGGCGGACGAGCCCATGAACTGGGCGTTATGGAAGTCGCGCACTTCATCTGGAAGAAGTACGGCAGCTCTCAACGCGTGTTATTTGTGAGTGTGCCGTTCGAGGAAGTACTGGGAGAAATTCTCGGTAAAGTCGATAACAGTCATATGGGCGTAGTTTTGAAGCGTATGATGTTGCGCGCTGCTTCCCGTATTGCCGATCGGCTGGAGATCGATGCGCTGGTCACCGGCGAAGCGATTTCCCAGGTGTCGAGCCAGACGCTGCCGAACCTGTCCGTGATCGACTGCGTGACCGACAAGCTGGTCTTGCGTCCGCTGATCGCCAGTCACAAGCAGGACATCATCGACCTGGCCAACGAAATCGGTACTGCCGACTTCGCCAAGCACATGCCGGAATACTGCGGGGTCATCTCGGTGAACCCCAAGACCCACGCCAAGCGTCCACGCGTGGAGTACGAAGAACAACAGTTCGACATGGCAGTACTTGAGCGTGCGCTCGAGAACGCCAAACTGGTGCCGATCGATCGTGTGATCGACGAATTGGGCCAGGACTTGCAGATCGAAGAAGTCAGTGAAGCGCTGGCTGGTCAGATCGTCATCGATATCCGTCATCCGGATGCCGCTGAAGACGACCCGCTGGGCCTCGTTGGCATTGAGGTACAAGCGATGCCGTTTTATGCATTGAACGCTCGTTTCAAGGAACTGGACCCTACTCGCCAGTACCTGCTGTATTGCGACAAAGGCGTGATGAGTCGCCTGCATGCCCACCATTTGCTCAGTGAGGGGCATGCCAATGTGCGCGTTTATCGACCGAGCTAAGTGCCCGGGGCTGTTTGCCTGTGGCCTGCGTCACCGGCCCCCCGACGCCGCCGTCAAGCTGTAACGGCTTTGCCGGACTCTACTGTTAATCGCTGCCAAGACTTGTCAGCACACCGAATCCTCTGATCGAGATACACAAGTGATCGAAAATCTACGCAACATCGCCATCATTGCTCACGTTGACCATGGTAAGACCACCCTGGTAGACAAACTCTTGCGTCAATCCGGCACCCTGGAGCGCAACGAGCTCAACGACGAGCGCGTGATGGACTCCAACGACCAGGAGAAAGAGCGCGGTATTACCATTCTGGCGAAAAACACCGCCATCAACTGGAACGGCCACCACATCAACATCGTGGACACCCCGGGCCACGCCGACTTCGGCGGCGAAGTTGAACGCGTAATGTCGATGGTTGACTCCGTTCTGCTGCTGGTTGACGCTCAAGACGGCCCTATGCCGCAAACCCGTTTCGTGACCAAGAAGGCTTTCGAAGCCGGCCTGCGTCCAATCGTGGTCATCAACAAGGTTGACCGTCCAGGCGCGCGTCCGGACTGGGTTCTGGACCAGATCTTCGACCTGTTCGACAACCTGGGTGCTACCGAAGAACAGCTGGACTTCAAAGTCGTCTACGCCTCGGCCCTGAACGGCATTGCCGGTCTGGAACACACCGACATGGCTGAAGACATGACCCCGCTGTACCAGGCGATCATTGACCACGTACCGGCTCCAAAGGTTGACCGTGACGGTCCGTTCCAGATGCAAATCTCGGCACTGGACTACAACAGCTTCCTGGGTGTTATCGGCGTTGGCCGTATCGCCCGTGGTCGCGTCAAGCCGAACACTCAAGTTGTGGCTATCGACGCCGACGGCAAGCGCCGTAACGGTCGTATCCTGAAGCTGATGGGTCACCACGGTCTGCACCGTATCGACGTTGACGAAGCAGCTGCCGGCGACATCGTCTGCATCAGCGGCTTCGACCAGCTGTTCATCTCCGACACTCTGTGCGACCCACTGAACGTCGAAGCGATGAAGCCGCTGACCGTTGACGAACCAACCGTTTCCATGACCTTCCAGGTTAACGACTCGCCGTTCTGCGGTCGTGAAGGCAAGTTCGTCACCAGCCGTAACATCAAGGAACGTCTGGACAAAGAACTGCTCTACAACGTTGCTCTGCGCGTTGAAGAAGGCGACACCGCCGACAAGTTCAAAGTCTCCGGCCGTGGTGAGTTGCACCTCTCGGTACTGATCGAAACCATGCGTCGCGAAGGCTTCGAAATGGGTGTTGGTCGTCCGGAAGTGATCATCCGCATGGTTGACGGCGTCAAGCACGAACCGTACGAAAACGTGACCATCGACCTGCCGGAAGAATCGCAAGGTTCGATCATGGAACAGATCGGTATCCGTAAGGGCGACCTGACCAACATGGTTCCGGATGGCAAGGGCCGTGTGCGCCTTGAGTACAACATCCCGGCTCGTGGCTTGATCGGTTTCCGTAACGAGTTCCTGACCCTGACCTCCGGTGCAGGCATCCTGACCTCGATCTTCGACCGTTACGACGTGATGAAGTCCGGCGACATGTCCGGCCGTCAAAACGGCGTGCTGGTTTCGGTTGCTACCGGTAAGGCTCTGACTTACTCGCTGGAAACCCTGCAAGCTCGCGGCAAACTGTTCCTGGGTCACGGTGAAGACGTGTACGAAGGTCAAATCGTCGGCATCAACAGCCGCGACAACGACCTGGGCGTTAACCCAACCAAAGGCAAGAAGCTCGACAACATGCGTGCCTCGGGTAAAGACGAAACCATCGCTTTGGTTCCGCCTATCCGTTTCACCCTGGAACAAGCGCTTGAGTTCGTGCAAGAAGACGAACTGTGCGAAGTCACTCCTAAGTCCATCCGTCTTCGTAAGAAGATCCTGGGCGAAAGCGAGCGTACCCGCGCTGCCAAGAAAGCCGGTAACTGAGTTTCGACTTAGTTAGCGCTTAAAAAAAACGCCCCCGACCGCAAGGTCGGGGGCGTTTTTGTTTGTCTGGGGTATAAAGCAAAAGATCGCAGCCTTCGGCAGCTCCTACAAAAGCGCGGTATAACGCGGTCCTGTAGGAGCTGCCGAAGGCTGCGATCTTTTCGGCTTTAGAATTTTTCGAGCGTCCGACGGCTGGCGCTGGTCTCGCGCGCCACTTCTTTGGGCTTATACGCGCAATACCCCGGCCGCGGCCCGATTTTCGGGTGGTTGCGGCAAGTATCCGGGCGCTTTTCATAAATAGTGCACAGACGGCTCTTACGATCCAGGTACAGGCAATCGTTGTTGCTCATGCGCTGAAGGGTGAAGATCTCGGACTTCTGGTTGTAACGCTCGACGATCCCTTCCTTCTGCAAACGCTTGGCGATGTTCTTCGGCGGCTCGCCGCGCTCGAACTCATCGACGATGCCGATACGGATCAGATCCTTGATCTTGACCTCGACCGGCAGGGTGCAGCAGCTGGAAACGCACGAACCACACATCGGGGCGGAGTACTTGGCCCAGGTATCGAGGCGATCGATCTCCGCGGCGGCGATCAGGTTGGACTTCATCATCGGTTGTTACCAGCGTGCATCAGGGCGCGCGATCATACCGGGACTGGTGGATTTTTGAACAACCTTTCGCCAGATTTTTTCGTATGCCGCCCAATAACACCTGTAACCCGGCACGGCCCCTGCATTCTTTCCGGTGCGCGACAAGGTAATGTCGATCTATCTCACACTAACGGGAAAAACTGCCGAACCAGAGTTCCAACGGCCTGTCAGACCGTCTAGGCTCAACAACTCCACGCTCGCTCGAGGTCCTATCAATGACTCAAGAACCACTTGTTCGCGAAGCAGAGGTGGCCGCATTCCGCGACGCCGTCTTGACCAAACTCACCTACGCGGTGGGCAAAGACCCGGATCACGCCTTCGACCACGACTGGTTCGAAGCCATTGCCCTGGCGGCGCGCGATCACATGGTCGAGCACTGGATGGATCACACCCGGCAGATTTACCGCAAAGGTCAAAAGCGGGTTTATTACCTCTCCCTCGAATTTCTGATCGGCCGTCTGCTCTACGACAGCCTGAGCAACCTTGGCCTGCTGGACGTCGCCCGCGAGGCCCTGACTGAGCTCGGCGTCGACCTTGAGCGCATCCGCCTGCTGGAGCCCGACGCAGCGCTGGGCAACGGCGGCCTCGGTCGTCTGGCCGCGTGCTTCATGGAAAGCATGTCGACCCTCGGCATTGCCGGCCACGGTTACGGCATTCGTTACGAACACGGCTTGTTCCGCCAGGCCATCGTCGACGGCTGGCAACAGGAACAGACCGAACACTGGCTGGATTTCGGTAACCCTTGGGAGTTTGAACGGCCAGAGGTCGTTTACCCGATCGGTTTCGGCGGCAGTGTCGAAACCGTCACCGACGAAGCAGGCAAGTCCAAGCAAGTCTGGACGCCAGCGGAAACCGTTCGCGCCATTGCTTACGACACGCCGGTCGTCGGCTGGCGCGGAGCGAGCGTCAACACGCTGCGGCTGTGGCGCGCCCGGGCCATGGAAGATTTGCACCTGGAACGCTTCAACGCCGGCGACCACTTGGGCGCCGTGGCAGAAGTCGCCCGGGCCGAAAGTATTTCCCGGGTGCTCTACCCGGCGGACAGCACTGAAGCGGGCCAGGAGCTACGCCTGCGTCAGGAGTATTTCTTCGTCGCCGCGTCCTTGCAGGACTTGCTGCGCCGCCATCGCAACATGCACACCTCGGTCCTGACCCTGGGCGATCATGCCGCGATCCAGCTCAACGACACCCACCCCTCGATTGCCGTGGCCGAACTGATGCGGCAACTGGTCGATGTCTATGACGTCGCGTGGGATGCGGCGTGGCAGGTCACCGTCGACACGCTGTCCTACACCAACCACACGCTGCTGCCGGAAGCGCTGGAAACCTGGCCCGTCGGTTTGATGGAGCGGATGCTGCCGCGGCACATGCAGATCATTTACCTGATCAACGCCCAGCACATCGATTCGTTGCGGGCCAAGGGTATCCATGACTTCGAGGTCCTGCGTGCGGTGTCGCTGATCGAGGAAGACAACGGCCGCCGCGTGCGCATGGGCAACCTCGCGTTCCTTGGCTCCCACAGTGTCAACGGTGTGTCCGCGTTGCACACGCAACTGATGCGCAAAACCGTGTTCTCCGAACTGCACAAAATCTACCCGGACCGGATCAACAACAAGACCAACGGCATCACCTTCCGCCGCTGGCTCTACCAGGCCAACCCGGAGTTGACCTCGATGATGGTCGACGCCCTCGGCCCGGATCTGCTGGACAACGCCGAAGCACGTTTGCGCGACCTGGAACCGTTTGCCGAGAAAGCCGCGTTCCGCAAAGCTTTCGCCGAGCAGCGCCTGCACAGCAAAAAAGCCCTGGCGTACATCATTCACGAACGACTGGGCGTTGCGGTCAACCCGGCGGCGATGTTCGACGTACAGGTCAAGCGGATCCACGAATACAAACGTCAGTTGCTTAACCTGTTGCACACCGTTGCGCTGTATCAGGCCATTCGCGCCGAACCGGAAATCGATTGGGTGCCGCGAGTGAAGATCTTCGCCGGCAAGGCGGCGGCCAGTTATCACCAGGCCAAGCTGATCATCAAGCTGACCAACGACATCGCCCGGGTGGTGAACAACGACCCGACCGTGCGCGGTTTGCTGAAAGTGGTGTTCTTGCCCAACTACAACGTCAGCCTGGCGGAAAGCATCATCCCGGCAGCGGATTTGTCGGAGCAGATTTCCACCGCAGGTTTCGAAGCCTCGGGCACCAGCAACATGAAGTTCGGCCTGAACGGCGCGCTGACCATAGGCACCCTGGACGGGGCCAACGTGGAAATGTGCGAGTTCATCGGCGCCGAACACATGTTCATCTTCGGCCTCACCGCTCAGCAGGTTGAAGCGCGCAAGCAGAACCATGAGTTCAACGCGACGCCGGATATTGCGGCATCCCATCGGCTTAATGACGTGCTTCAAGCGATACGCGGCGGGGTGTTCTCGCCGGATGATCCTTCCCGTTACACAGGATTGATCGATTCGCTGATCGACTACGATCGCTTCCTGGTCTGCGCCGATTTCGACTCTTACTGGGAGGCGCAGATGCGGGTAGAAGCCCATTGGCACGATTCGAAGGAATGGTGGCGTTCGGCAGTGTTGAGCACCTCCCGGATGGGCTGGTTCTCCTCCGACCGGACCATTCGCGAGTACGCCACGGATATTTGGAAAGCGCTGGAGTAAGCCTTCGTTCGGGTCGATATACTGGCGCCCCGGAAAAGATCGCAGCCTTCGGCAGCTCCTACAGTCAGCGTTCACCTAACATTGGGTAACCGCGGTCGGTGTAGGAGCTGCCGAAGGCTGCGATCTTTGCTGTACGGGCTGCGCTAATCTTCTTGGATTGGCCACTGCGCTTAGGGATATCGACCATGCAATGGATGTTCATGCTGATTGGGCTGGTGCTGGGCTGGGTACTCGACGAGTCGTTCAGCGATGCGCTGCTGGGCGGGCTGCTCGGGTTGGGTATTGGCCAGGCCATTCGCATTGGCAGCTTGGGTTCACAAGCTGGCCAGCAGCGCCGGCTGCTTGAACAGGCGCAGGTGGCGCTGAATGCGGTCGAGCAACGTCTGGCATTGCTGGAGGTATCAGGCGTCAGGGCGCCACAAACCAGTGAGCCAGTTGCCAGTGAAGCCGCTGCACCTCCTGAATTCACGCTCGACGAAATCCCTGTCGAAGCCCCGGAGTTGATCTGGGAACTCCCTCCCGAACTCGAACCGATCACCGCGGCCGCCGCTGAAACCAGCCGTCCAGTGCCCGTCGATGCCTGGAGACCCGAACCGGTCGCCCGCGAGCCGCAACAACCCGCTATCCCGCGTGGACCGAATTTCATCGACCGCGCCATCAGTGGCGCCCGCAACTGGCTGTTCGGCGGCAACACTGTGCTGCGGGTCGGTGTGGTGCTGTTGTTTCTCGGCTTGGCCTTCCTGCTGCGTTACGCCACCGAAGGCATGGTGGTGCCGATCGAGTTGCGTTACGCCGGTGTTGCGGCGGCGGCATTGGGTCTTCTGGGGCTGGGTTGGTGGCTCAGGACACGCAACAGCCATTACGCGTTGATGTTGCAAGGCACCGGGATCGCGGTGTTGTACCTGACCGTGTTTGCTGCAATGCGCCTGCATCCGCTGCTCGATCCTACGGCGGCGTTAGGCCTGCTGGTCGCGGTGACGGTGTTCTCGGCGATTCTTGCCATCACCCAGGATGCCTTGGGCCTGGCTGCCGCTGCAGCGTTGGGCGGTTTTGCCGCGCCGATCCTGACTTCCACCGGTGCCGGCAACCATGTCGCGCTGTTCAGCTACTTCGCCCTGCTCAACGCCGGCATCCTCGCCATCGCCTGGTTCAAGGCCTGGCGGCTGCTCAACCTGATCGGCTTCGTCGGCACCTTCGGCATCGGTTTCGCCTGGGGCCTGCGCTCCTATACCCCGGAATTGTTATGGAGTACTGAGCCGTTCCTGATTGTGTTTTTCCTGATGTACCTGGCCATTGGTCTGCTGTTCGCCCGGCGCAAGTTGCTGGAAATGAGCGACGCCCCCGAGGACGACAGTCGTGAAGCGCTTCTGCACTGGTCGGCGCGCAAGGGCGATTACGTCGACGGCACAATGCTGTTCGGTCCTCCGTTGGTGGGCTTCGGTTTGCAGTTCGCATTGGTCCAGCACTTTGAATTCGCCGCAGCCTTCAGCGCGTTGGCGTTGGGCATGATTTACATGGGCCTGGCGCGGCTGCTGATGGGCGGACGAGCGTTGTTGCTGGCGGAAACCTGTCTGGCGTTGGGGGTGATCTTCGCCAGCCTGGCGATTCCGTTAGGGCTCGATGCCCGCTGGACCGCTGCTGCCTGGGCCGTCGAAGGCGCCGGCATCTTCTGGCTGGGCCTGCGTCAGCAACGACCGCTGGCCCGAGCCTTTGCCTTGCTGCTGCAATTGGGCTCGGCGCTGGCGTTTATCAGCGAGCTGCGGATCGGTGAAAGCAGCCTGCTCGACGGTGCGCCGCTCGGTGCGTTGATGCTTGGCGTGGCGTTGTTGTTCAGCTTCTACCAGTTGCGCAAAGCCGTGCCCGAGCAGACGTCGGAATGGGAGCGCAAAGGGTTGCCGATATTGGCCTGCCTCGGTCTGACCTTCCTCTATCTGCTGGCGCCGTTGTTCTTCTTCACTCACGGCACGGCGATCAGTTGGGCGCTGGCGGGGTTGGCGACGTTGTTTGTTGGCTTGCGTCTGCAATCGCGCACCTTCCTGTTCACCGCGTTCGCCGTGCAATTGCTTGGCGGTGCGTTGTTCCTGCTGCACCTGCAGGGTTCGAACGGTGAGTCCGGCGCCGTGTTCAGTGCAGGTTGGAGCGGTCTGCTGAGCGCGTCGTTGATCGGCCTGGCGCTGATCGCTGGCATGTTGCTGGCGGCGCGCGATGAGATGGTCCGAAGCGACGTGCGATTGCTTCGCGGCTTGTCGGTGGTGTTGCTCGCCGGTCTGGTGTTGATCAATCTGGCGGTGCTGTTCGTCCTGCCGTGGCAAACGGCGAGTGCGGTATGGGCGGCCAGCGGTCTGTTCATTATCTGGCTGAGTCTGTACCTCAAGCAGCGCGTGAGTTTTGTCTTCGGTTTGTTGTTGCAGGTCATCGGCGGCGCGGCGTTCCTGATGGCCGGGCCTGATTTGCTCGGACCGCTGGGCAGCGAAGGTTTGCGCCCGTTGGCTCATAGCGGTTTCTGGACGCCGCTGGTGTTGGGCCTGGCCGCGATGGTTGGCGCTTGGCGCTTGCAGCTCGGCAACCATGCCTCGGCCTTCGATGTGCTGAGCTTGCAACGTTTGTCCGAAGTATTGCTGGTGTGGGGCGCGGGTTGGTGCGCGCTGGCGTGGGTCAGTGAAGTGCTGCGCTTCGCACCGTTGAATCTGCAAGCGACGTTATTGCTGGCGGTCGCGGCGCTGAGCGTTGCGCTGTGGGCGGGGTTGGCGTTGCGTTTGAATTGGTCGTCGCTGGGCTTGCTCTGCACCTTGCTGATACCTGCGGCCGGTTTGGTGTTGCTGGCAGCCTGGCACTCGCGTTATCACCCGGCGGCCAACATAGGTTGGCTGGCATGGGCGGGCGTGTTCGTTGTGCACTTCATCTCTGTGCGGCGTTTGGCACCGATGTTGCCGGCGCGTGCCCTCAGTACTGCCCATGTGCTCGGCTGCTGGCTGTTGATCGGTGTGTTGGCCCTGGAGCTGCGTTACGGCCTGCTGCTGTTGTCTGAGCAGTACAACGCGTGGCGCTGGTTGGGTTGGGCAATTCTGCCGAGCCTGTATCTGGTGCTGATGGCGGCACCCCGTGCCTGGCCATGGCCGGTGTCGGCTTATTCGCGCGAATACCGTGTGTACGCGGCGGCACCGCTGGCGTTGCTGATGCTCGGTTGGTTCTGGTTGGCCAACGTCGTCAGCGATGGCACCGCCGAGCCATTGCCTTACGTGCCGCTGATCAACCCGCTGGAGTTGGGCCTGCTGTTTGCGCTGTTCGGGGTTTATGTCTGGTCTCGCAGCGCCGTGGCGCAACTGGCGATTCGCAAAGACTATGCCGAACACGCCACGCAACTGATCGCTGGCGCCTCGCTGTTTGTGTTCTTCACGGCGCTGGTGATGCGCACGGCCCTTCATTGGGGCGGCGTGCCGTACGAGCTGGATGCGTTGCTCGAATCCATGCTGGTGCAGGCCGGTCTGTCCATAGTCTGGACCTTGATGGCCCTGAGTCTGATGATCGGCGGCCATTTGCGTCATCGCCGCGAAGTCTGGCTGATCGGTGCGGCGCTGATCGGTGTAGTGGTGGCCAAACTGTTCTTTGTTGAGTTGAGTAACCGCGGCGGACTCGCCCGGATCGTCTCGTTTATCGGCGTTGGCGTGTTGCTGTTGGTGGTGGGCTATTTCGCCCCATTGCCGCCCAAGCGCGCTGATGCTGAGCCGGAGGCTGAAAAACCGGCCCCGCAAACCGAAGGAGTGTCGTCTTGAGTCAGAAGCTGAACCTTGTCTGGTTGGGCGCCGTTGCGCTGGGTGTGGCGCTGTCGGCCAGCGCTCAGGAAAAACCGGCGGACTTCGCCACGCAGGTGCCGTTGTCGGTCAGCGGCGAAGGGCCGTGGTATCGCCTCGAAATGCCGTTGAACGTGCAATTGAATGCGCGGCAAACCGATCTCAGCGATGTGCGTGTGTTCAATGCCGCCGGTGAGGCTCAGGCGTATTCCTTGGCGCGCGCGCCGTCGCAGACCAGCGAAAACCGCACCCTGACTGACGTGAAGTGGTTCCCGCTGTACAACTCGGCGGATTCCACCGAGCACGCGCCGAGCGTGCGGGTGCAATCGAGCGCCAATGGCACGCTGGTCGAAGTGCAGCCGTCCAGTCAGCTGGAGGCGGGGGAAGAAATGCTGCGCGGCTGGTTGCTCGACGCCAGCAGCATCAAGGCACCGTTGCAGCAGTTGATTCTCGACTGGACCAGCGAACGCGATGGCTTTCAGCGTTTCACCATCGAAGCCAGCGACGACCTGCAGCATTGGCAGGCATGGGGCGAAGGGCAGGTGGCCCGCCTGACGTTTGCCGACGAGCAGGTCGAGCAACATGAAGTCACCCTGCCGGGTCAGTCGGCCCGTTATCTGCGCTTGCTATGGAACACGCCGCAATCGGCACCGACGTTGACCTCGGCTCAACTGCAAAGCGCCAAGACCCGCAGCCTGCCGCTACCGCTTGTCTGGTCGCAACCGCTGGCCGGCAGCAGCGTAAAGGCCGGTGAATACACCTGGCAATTACCCATGGGGCTGAATGTCGAGCGCTTGCAGGTCGAGTTGAGTCAGCCCAACAGTTTGGCGCCCGTGACCTTGTCCGGTCGTCGGGAAAGCAGCCTGCCGTGGCAGCCGATGAGCAGCGGTTTGCTCTATCGCCTGACCCAGAGTGGCCAGGACGTGGTGCAGAACGAATTGCAGCTGTCGGGGCAAACCGTTCAGCAGTTGAAGCTGACGGTGGACGAGCGCGGCGGCGGTCTGGGTGCCGAGGCACCGACTGTGCGATTCGCCGTGCGCTCCATTCAGTTGGTGTTCCTGGCGCGCGGGGCGGGGCCTTATACGCTCGCGCTGGGAAGTGCCACGGTGAAGGCGGCGAGCCTGCCGCTGTCGACGCTGATTCCGGATTACAGCGCTGCAAAGTTGGCGACATTGGGCAAGGCTGCGGTGGACGGCGGGGCGGTGGCCACACCAGCGTCGACCGTGACCACGGCGGCGACGATCGACACAAACTGGAAGAAAATTGGGCTGTGGGCGGTGTTGCTGCTGAGCGTTTTGTTCCTGGGCGCGATGGCGTTCAGTCTGTTGCGCAAGCCACCAGTCAAACCCTGAAGGCGGGTGCTGCGCACCCCAATCGCGAGCAAGCTCGCTCCCACAGGGGCCGCATTCCTCTGTGGGAGCGAGCTTGCTCGCGATGGCGGTTTCTAGGTCGGTAAAAATGCCGGTTTCGAACTACGCTCAACCGGGCGCATGAACTCTATTGGGTGTAACACGTCTGATAGGAGGAAATGCGCCCCGACTCGCGTTAAACTGCGCGGGTTTTTAGCCCCCCATTCCACCGGAGCCTTCCATGTCCCGCGTTACCCTGAGTCGCTATTTGATTGAGCAGACCCGTAGCAATAACACCCCTGCCGATCTGCGTTTCCTGATCGAAGTGGTGGCGCGTGCTTGCAAAGAGATCAACCACGCCGTGTCCAAAGGCGCCCTCGGTGGTGTTCTGGGCAGCATGGGCACTGAAAACGTCCAAGGTGAAGTGCAGAAGAAACTCGACGTGATCTCCAACGAGATCCTGCTCGAAGCCAACGAATGGGGCGGTCACCTGGCCGGCATGGCGTCCGAAGAAATGGACAACGCCTACCAGATCCCGGGCAAATACCCGAAAGGCGCGTACCTGCTGGTTTTCGACCCACTGGACGGCTCGTCGAACATCGATATCAATGCGCCGGTCGGTACGATCTTCTCGGTGCTGCGTTGCCCGAACGAATACCTGAGCCAAAACGAGCCCTTGAACGAAAAGGCTTTCCTGCAGCCAGGCACCGAGCAGGTGGCTGCCGGTTACGCGATCTACGGTCCACAGACCATGTTGATCCTGACCCTGGGCGACGGCGTAAAAGGCTTCACCCTGGACCGCGAAATGGGCAGCTTCGTCCTGACCCATGAAGACATCAAGATCCCGACCTCCACTCAGGAGTTCGCGATCAACTCGTCCAACCAGCGTCACTGGGAAGCGCCGGTACAACGCTACGTCGGCGAATTGCTGGCTGGCGAAGAAGGCCCGCTGAAAAAGAACTACAACATGCGCTGGGTCGCCGCGATGGTCGCGGACGTGCACCGCATCCTGACCCGTGGCGGTCTGTTCATGTACCCACGCGACAGCCGCGAGCCGTCCAAGCCGGGCAAGCTGCGTCTGATGTACGAAGCCAACCCGATGTCGTTCCTGGTTGAACAGGCTGGCGGCGCTTCCACCGATGGCCATCAGCGCATCCTCGACATCAAGCCTGACGGCCTGCACCAGCGTGTCGCCGTGTTCCTCGGTTCGAAAGAAGAAGTCGAACGCGTTACGGCTTACCACAAGGAATAAACCATGACCGCGCCCTGGCAGCCGTTGCTCGAATGGTGGTTCGGAACCCTCGAATCCTCCAGCGAAATAGCGGCTGACAAGGGCAAGTTATGGTTCGGCAAGCGTGACAGCCAGGACCTCGAAGCGCGCACGCGTTTCGGGGACTGCGTCGAGCAGGCACTGGCCGGCGGATTGACCGAGTGGGCGCAACGTCCCGAAGGTTGGCTGGCCCTGGTGCTGCTGCTCGATCAACTGCCACGAATGATCTATCGCGACACTCCCAAATCCTTTTCCGGCGATCTCAGGGCTCAGGCAATGGTGGCGCAAGGCATTGCTGCGGATTTCGATCGGCAGTTGCGGCCCATACAGCGGGTATTCATCTATCTGGTGTTTGAGCATTGCGAGAATCTGATGGTGCAGAACGAGGCGGTTTCAAGGTACATCGATCTGGTTGCGCAGCAGCCGGGGGGCGATCGAGCACTGTTTTCCGATTATCTGAACTACGCCGAGAAGCATCAGCAGGTGATTGCCAGGTTTGGGCGGTTTCCGCATCGCAATGCGGTGTTGGGGCGGGCGTCTACAGCTGAGGAGTTGGCGTTTCTTTCGGGACCTGGGTCACGGTTCTGATTCTTTGTTGTTGCTGATGCCGCCTTCGTCGGAACGCCGCCCGGAGCCGGCTCGCTCCCACATTTGATCTGTGTCGTTCACAAATCCCCTGTGGGAGCGAGCCTGCTCGCGAAGGGGCCCGCAAGAATGACTTAGATTCTGAAGCTGCCGACCAACTGCTTCAACCGCGCCGCCTGCTGCTCAAGATCCGCACACGCGCGCAAGGTCGACTGCAAATTCTCCACGCCTTCCTGGTTCAGCGTGTTGATCTCGGAAATGTCGACGTTGATCGACTCCACCACCGCCGTTTGCTCTTCTGTCGCAGTGGCCACCGACTGATTCATCCCGTCGATCTCACCGATACGCTGAGTCACGCTGCCCAGACGTTCGCCCGCCTGGTTGGCGATGCCGACGCTGCTTTCGCTTTGGCGCTGGCTGTCGGTCATGGTGATCACGGCTTCCCGGGCGCCGACTTGCAGCTCCTCGATCATCTTCTGCACTTGCTGCGCCGAATCCTGAGTACGGTGCGCGAGGTTGCGCACCTCGTCCGCTACCACGGCAAAACCGCGACCGGCTTCACCGGCACGGGCCGCTTCGATGGCGGCGTTGAGTGCCAGCAGGTTGGTCTGCTGGGAGATGCTGGTGATCACTTCCAGAATCTGCCCGATGTTGACCGTGTTGCTGTTGAGCGTTTCGATGTTGCCGCACGAATCGCTGATCTTCGCCGAGAGCTGCTGCATCGCCGCGATGGTTTTATCCACGACTTGCTGGCCGTCCTCGGCCAATGCGCGAGCATCGCTCGAATGCTGAGAGGCGAGGGCGGCGTTCTGGGCGATTTCCTGTGCAGCGGCACCCAGTTCGTTGATCGCTGCTGCCACGCTGCTGGTGCGCGAGGCTTGCTGGTCGGAGTTGAACATCGATGAGTTCGACGCGGCAACCACACGCAGCGCGACTTCGTTGACCTGGCCGGTGGCCGAGGACACTTCGCGAATCGACGTATGAATACGCTCTACAAAACGGTTGAACGAGGTGCCCAGTGCACCGAATTCGTCCTGGCCGTGAATGGTCAGGCGTTTGGTCAGGTCACCTTCGCCTTCGGCGATGTCATGCATGGCGCGGCCCATGGTCAGCAGCGGCTGCATCAGGAAGCTGATCAGCATGCCCAGCAACGCGATGATGATCACCACGGCAATGACCATGGCGATGATCGCCGAGGTGCGGAATTCGCTGAGCATCGAGAACGCGGTGTCCTGATCCAGCACGAGCGCCACGTACCAGTCTGCCGAAGGCACACCATTGACGTGGGTAAAGGAGATGAATTGAGTCTTGCCGTCGATCTCGACTTCTTTCATGCCCGGGCTGACTTTCGGCGCGCCATTCGGGTAGGCGTCGGTCAGGCTCTTGAGCACCAGTTTGCTGTCCGGGTGAATCAGGATCTTGCCGTCGGCGCTGACGATAAACGCATGGCCGTGGCCGCCGAAGTTCAGCGAGTTGATGATCGCGCTGACGCTGGACAGGTCGATGTCTGCGCCGGCGATGCCGATCATTTGATTCTGATGTTTCACCGGGGTGGCAACGGTGATCACCAGTTTGCCCGACGACGCGGCGATATAAGGTTCGGTGACGATGGTCTGTTGCGCACCGTTGGCCGCCTTGTACCAGCCACGGGCACGGGGGTCGTAATCCGCGGCACGATTGCCGGCCGGGACCGAGAACATCACGCCGTCGGTGCCACCGAAGTAGCTCAGCTGAAAATTACTGGTGTAGGCCGGCAGGTCGATGGCGCGCTTGAGGTTGGCCTGGGCGCTGCCGTCCACCGCGATCTGCTGGGACAGCGATTGCAGCAACTGAATGCGGCTTTCCAGCCAGGTCTGGATGTTGCTGGTGGTCAGGCTGCCGAGTTCCTGCATCGAGGATTCGGTACTGCTGCGCAGGGTTTGCCGCTGGCGGTAGTCGTTGAAGAGGATGAAACAAGCGAATGCAACGGCCACCACAAGGGCGGCAGCCAACAAGATCTTGTGGCTGAACTTCATGTTTCTGGTCATTAAATGAGCTACCGCGGAGAGGCTGGTCAACAAGGGGGGCGTCAATTTGCCACAGTCGTGGGCTTTGCGCTGGTTTTATGTCGACTGAGCGGCGCCAAAGATTAGGCGGCTTTTGCGAATACCGACGAAATGGTCAACAGCAAACAAAAGTTCCTTATATTTCACGAAAGGTGGACGACCGGCCCAAAAATAGCCGGCCGGCCACGGAACCAGATAGGGGTTTTCTCTTCTAAGCTTCTGCTTGGCAGCCATGCCATTCCCCTTCGCCCCAGGAGCTACACCATGTCGCTGCGTTCTATCGCCCTGCTTTCGTTCTGCGTGTTGTTGGCCGCTTGCAGCAAGATCAATCAGGAAAACTACTCGAAGCTGTCGTCTGGCATGCCCAAGGCCGAGGTAGAAACCTTGCTGGGCAAACCCGCCGATTGCTCGGGCGCGCTCGGCATGTCCAGCTGTACCTGGGGCGACAAGAACAGCTTTATCAGCGTGCAGTACGCCGGTGACAAAGTGCTGATGTTTTCCGGCCAAGGCCTGAAGTAATCCGGGGCTATGCGCCCACGGGAGAAAAACAATGAAGCGGTTATTGATAGTCCTTTTAGCCGGCCTGGTATTGGCCGGCTGCGCCACGTCTGGCGTAGATCCGTTGGCACCCAAAACCGCCAATAGCGTCAATCTCAAGAAGTACCAAGGGACCTGGTACGAGTTGGCCCGTCTGCCGATGTATTTCCAGCGCAACTGCGCGCAATCCGAAGCCCATTACACACTCAAGCCTGACGGCAAGGTGTTGGTGCTCAATCGCTGCCTGACGGCGGACTGGCAGTGGGAAGAGGCCAAAGGCACGGCCTGGCCACAGGACCCGGGCAAAACCGACAAGCTGTGGGTCGAGTTCGATACCTGGTTTTCGCGGCTGATTCCGGGTGCGGCGAAGGGAGAGTACTGGGTGTTGTACGTCAGCGATGACTACAAGACTGCCATTGTTGGCGACCCGAGCCGCAAGTATCTATGGCTGCTGTCACGGACCCCGACGGTCAATGGCGTAGTGCGTGAGGAACTGCTGAGCAAGGCGCGTCAGCAGGGTTACGACACTACGCGGCTGATCTGGCGCGCGACAGATACGCAGATGGCCAAGACTTCGAACTAACGGTGCGGCTGAAAAAAAGATCGCAGCCTGCGGCAGCTCCTACAGGGATCGAGTGATTCTGTAGGAGCTGCCGCAGCCTGCGATCTTTTGCTTTTAACCGAGCAAGTCGCGCAAGACTTGGGTGAACGCGCGGTTACTTTCTTCTTCACCGGCATGACGCCCATCACGCACAACCCACTGGCCATTGACCAGCACATCCCGCACCTGGCGATCGCCACCGGCAAACAACCAACGATTGAGAATCCCGTCGCCGCTGGCTGTCGCCAGGTACGGATCGTTGCCATCCAGCACCAGCCAATCCGCACGTTTACCAACTTCCAGTGCACCAATCGGCTGACCCAGCGCCTGAGCCCCACCATCCAGCGCCGCGTCGTACAGCGTACGGCCAACCATCGGCTGATCCGCGCCATACAAACGGTTACGGCGTTGGTCGCGCAGACGCTGGCCGTATTCCAACCAACGCAATTCCTCTACCACGCTCAATGACACATGGCTGTCGGAACCGATGCCCATGCGGCCGCCCTGAGCGAGGAAATCCACGGCCGGGAATATGCCGTCGCCCAGGTTCGCTTCGGTGGTCAGGCACAAGCCGGCGATGGCGCGGCTCTTGGCCATCAGCGTGACTTCTTCCGGGTTGGCGTGGGTTGCGTGAACCAGGCACCAGCGCTGATCGACTTCGGTGTTCTCGTACAGCCATTGCAGTGGACGACGACCGCTCCAGCTCAAGCAGTCATCGACTTCCTTCTGCTGCTCGGCGATGTGAATGTGCACCGGACACTGCTGGTCGCTGGCCGCCAGCACTTCGCTGATCTGCTGCGGTGTTACCGCGCGCAACGAGTGGAAACACAAACCCAGCGACTGCGCCGGTTGCTGCGCCAGGATCGGCTGCAAGCGCGACTGAAGCTTGAGGTAGTTTTCGGTGCTGTTGATAAAGCGACGCTGGCCTTCGTTCGGGGCCTGGCCGCCGAAACCGGAATGGCTGTAGAGCACTGGCAGCAGGGTCAGGCCGATCCCGGCGGAACTGGCGGCCTGGCTGATGCGCAGCGCCAGTTCGGCCGGGTCCGCGTAAGGCTGGCCGTTGGTGTCGTGGTGTACGTAATGAAATTCCGCAACCGAGGTGTAACCGGCCTTGAGCATTTCGATGTACAGCTGACGGGCGATGACGCCGAGTTGATCCGGGCTGATTTTTCCGACGAGGCGATACATCAAATCGCGCCAGGTCCAGAAACTGTCATTCGGATTACCCGCCACTTCCGCCAGCCCGGCCATGGCCCGCTGGAAGGCGTGAGAGTGTAGATTCGGCATTCCCGGCAGCAGCGGACCGCTAAGCCGTTCGGTGCCATCTGCGTTGGAATCGGCCTGGATATGGGTCAATACGCCATCGGCGCTGACCTCAAGACGTACATTGTTGGCCCATCCACTAGGCAGCAGCGCGCGTTCGGCAAAGAAGGCGGACATGGTTCAGCACCCCATCGTGTGTTATTTGTATATACATATACAGACGTTTGCCTGCTCGGTAAACTCCGGCAAGCTAGTAGCCCTCAACAAATGAACAAGGATTAACCGTGCCAACTCCGTCTGCCACATTGCCGCCGAATGCCAATCTGAGCGCCAATCTGGGCGACAGTCCGGCGCCCTTGTACGCCCGCGTCAAACAGATGATCACCCAGCAAATCGACAGTGGAAACTGGCCGCCGCACTACCGCGTTCCGTCGGAAAGCGAGCTGGTCAACCAGCTGGGTTTCAGCCGCATGACCATCAACCGCGCCCTGCGCGAAATGACCGCCGACGGTCTGCTGGTGCGCATGCAGGGTGTCGGCACGTTCGTCGCCGAGCCGAAAAGTCAGTCCGCGCTGTTTGAAGTCCACAACATCGCCGACGAAATCGCCTCCCGTGGCCATCGCCACACTTGCAAGGTCATCACCCTCGAAGAAGAGGCCGCCGGTTCCGAGCGCGCACTGGCCCTGGACATGCGTGAAGGCCAGAAAGTCTTTCACTCGCTGATCGTGCATTTCGAAAATGATATCCCGGTGCAAATCGAAGACCGTTTCGTCAACGCACTGGTGGCGCCGGACTACCTCAAGCAGGACTTCACCGTGCAAACGCCATACGCCTATCTGAACCAGGTCGCGCCGCTGACCGAAGGCGAACACGTGGTCGAGGCGATTCTGGCCGAGGCCAGCGAATGCAAGTTGCTGCAGATTGAAAAGGGCGAGCCGTGCCTGCTGATTCGTCGCCGCACCTGGTCCGGCCGTCAGCCAGTGACCGCCGCCCGTTTGATCCACCCCGGTTCCCGTCATCGTCTGGAAGGGCGCTTTCATAAATGAGTGAAGTGAAGGTTTTACGAGCAAAAGATTACCCGCGTATGCCATGGAAAAACGGCGGCGGCAGTACCGAAGAAATCACCCGTGATGCGGGCACCGGTCTTGAGGGTTTCGGCTGGCGCCTGTCGATTGCCGATATCGGCGAGTCGGGCGGCTTCTCGACATTCGCCGGCTATGAGCGAGTGATCACTGTGCTGCAAGGCGACGGCATGACCTTGCGGGTTGATGGTCAGGACACTCGGCCATTGTTACCGCTGGACCCGTTTGCTTTCAGCGGCGAGAGCCAGGTTTCCTGCACATTGCTCGGTGGGCCGATCCGCGACTTCAACCTGATTTATGCGCCGCAGCGTTATCGCGCGCGGTTGCAGTGGCTGGACGGCGAGCAGCGGTGTTTCAGCTCGGCAGGCACCGTGCTCGTATTTAGTGTCACCGACGAGCTTGAAGTGAAGGTCGGTAACAGTGCCTCACAACTGGGTCGCCATGATTGCCTGCAACTCGACGGTAACGTTGACCTGCTGGAAGTCTCCAGCAATGGCCCGTGCTGTGTGATCGAACTGACTGCACGCTGATTCAAAATCCCCAAAAGATCGCAGCCTTCGGCAGCTCCTACAGTGATCGTGTTCGCCGCAAATGTTGCGGTTGGGCATCGAACCTGTAGGAGCTGCCGAAGGCTGCGATCTTTTTGCTTTTCAACGTTCCCCAACGCGCACCACTTTGTTACCGAATGCCCCAGCGTGGCACAAAACCCCGATCAAGTAACAGCTGCAACCCTCCTCGCAAAATCCCCCCAAAAAATTTCATCTTTGCCAAAACCCTTGATCCAGGCGCCTTCCAGCCCTTTCAAAACTTTTATTGAACACTCATCCAGCAAGTTGGCCGCTTGATTGCATATGCTTGTATGTACAAGTAAAGACGTATGCGTATGAGTCGATCGAGACTCCTCGCAACGTCCACTGATTCGCTTGTGTCGCTTTGACGCACACAGGCTGGCTTACCCACCGCCAGGGTTGGTTTGGATTGATCGCTGAGGAGTCTTTTTCGTGACTGACAATACCCAGAAACCTACTAAGTTTCGTGACGTTGAAATTCGTGCCGCTCGCGGTAACAAGCTGACCGCCAAGAGCTGGCTGACTGAAGCGCCGCTGCGCATGTTGATGAACAACCTCGACCCGGAAGTCGCCGAGAACCCTAAAGAACTGGTGGTTTACGGTGGTATCGGTCGTGCGGCGCGTAACTGGGAATGCTACGACAAGATCGTCGAAAGCCTGACCAACCTGAACGACGACGAGACCCTGCTGGTGCAATCCGGCAAGCCGGTCGGCGTGTTCAAGACCCACAGCAATGCCCCGCGCGTACTGATCGCCAACTCCAACCTGGTGCCACACTGGGCGAGCTGGGAGCACTTCAACGAACTCGACGCCAAAGGCCTGGCCATGTACGGCCAGATGACCGCCGGCAGCTGGATCTACATCGGCAGCCAGGGCATCGTTCAAGGCACCTACGAAACCTTCGTCGAGGCCGGTCGCCAACACTACAACGATGACCTCAAAGGTCGTTGGGTCCTGACCGCAGGCCTCGGCGGCATGGGCGGCGCTCAGCCTCTGGCCGCGACCCTGGCCGGTGCTTGCTCGCTGAACATCGAATGCCAACAAGTCAGCATCGATTTCCGTTTGAACAGCCGTTACGTCGATGAGCAAGCCACCGACCTCGACGACGCGCTGGCCCGCATCGCCAAATACACCAAGGAAGGCAAAGCGATTTCCATCGCCCTGCTCGGTAACGCGGCGGAAATCCTGCCGGAACTGGTCAAGCGCGGCGTGCGCCCGGACATGGTCACCGACCAGACCAGCGCCCACGACCCGCTCAACGGTTACCTGCCAGCCGGCTGGACCTGGGAAGAGTACCGCGCTCGCGCCAAGACCGAGCCAGCCGCTGTCGTCAAAGCCGCCAAGCAATCCATGGCCGTGCACGTTAAAGCGATGCTCGAATTCCAGAAAATGGGTATTCCGACCTTCGACTACGGTAACAACATCCGTCAGATGGCCCAGGAAGAAGGCGTGGAAAACGCATTCGACTTCCCAGGCTTCGTACCCGCTTACATCCGTCCGCTGTTCTGCCGCGGCATCGGCCCGTTCCGTTGGGCTGCACTGTCGGGCGATCCGCAAGACATCTACAAAACCGACGCCAAAGTAAAAGAGCTGATCCCGGACGACGCGCACCTGCACAACTGGCTGGACATGGCGCGCGAGCGCATCAGCTTCCAGGGTCTGCCGGCACGTATCTGCTGGGTGGGCCTGGGCCTGCGCGCCAAGCTCGGTCTGGCGTTCAACGAAATGGTGCGCAGCGGTGAATTGTCCGCGCCAATCGTGATCGGTCGTGACCATCTGGACTCCGGTTCGGTAGCCAGCCCGAACCGCGAAACCGAATCCATGCAAGACGGTTCCGATGCCGTGTCCGACTGGCCACTGCTCAACGCTCTGCTCAACACCGCGAGCGGCGCGACCTGGGTTTCCCTGCACCACGGCGGCGGCGTCGGCATGGGCTTCTCCCAGCACTCGGGCATGGTGATTGTCTGCGACGGTACTGACGAAGCGGCCGAGCGTATCGCTCGCGTCCTGCACAACGACCCGGCTACCGGTGTCATGCGTCACGCCGATGCGGGTTACCAGATCGCAATCGACTGCGCCAAGGAACAGGGTCTGAACCTGCCGATGATCACCGGTAAATAAAACGGGCCATGGCTTGATGCAAAACCTGTAGGAGCTGCCGCAGTCTGCGATCTTTTGATCTTGATCATTGAAAAGATCGCAGCCTCGTTTCACTCGACAGCTCCTACAGAGATCTAACCAACACCGAATAACAATCCACAGAGGTTGAATCATGGCTGTTAACAGCGATCGTGCAGGCAGTAAACCGTTGATCGAGAAACGTTCGATCGACTACATCCCGGAAGCGGAGAGACACGGTCGTCTGTTGAGCCAGTTCACCCTGTGGATGGGTGCCAACCTGCAAATCACCGCGATTGTCACCGGGGCCCTGGCCGTGGTGCTGGGCGGTGACGTGTTCTGGTCGTTGATCGGTCTGTTGATCGGTCAACTGCTCGGCGGTGGCGTAATGGCGCTGCATGCGGCGCAAGGGCCCAAGCTTGGCCTGCCGCAGATGATTTCCAGCCGGGTACAGTTCGGCGTGTATGGCGCGGCCATCCCGATCGTGCTGGTCTGTCTGATGTACCTCGGTTTCACCGCGACGGGCACTGTGCTTTCCGGCCAGGCGCTGGGCCAGTTGTTTGGCGTCAGCGACAGCGTCGGTATCCTCATCTTCGCCAGTGTCATCGTGCTGGTCACGGTGCTTGGTTATCGGGTGATTCATTTCATCGGCCGTGTCGCCAGCGTCATTGGCGTGATTGCCTTTGTTTACCTGTTCAGTCGTTTGATGAGCCAGACTGACGTTGGCGCACTCCTGCAAATCCGCCACTTCAGCTGGACCAGCTTCCTGCTCGCGGTGTCGCTCGCGGCGTCCTGGCAGATCGCCTTCGGCCCCTACGTGGCTGACTATTCACGCTACCTGCCGAGCAAGACTTCCTCGGTGAAAACCTTTTTCGCCGCAGGCGCGGGTTCGGTCATTGGCGCACAGGTGGCGATGATCCTCGGCGTGCTTGCCGCCGCCTCGGCCAACGGGCAGTTCGCCGGCCACGAAGTGGCCTACATCGTGGGTCTGGGCGGTACCGGTGCCACCGCTGCGCTGCTGTACTTCAGCATCGCGTTCGGCAAGGTCACCATCTCCACGCTGAACTCCTACGGCAGCTTCATGTGCATTGCGACCGTCATCAGCGGTTTCCGTGGTGACCTGCGGGTAACGCGCTTGCAGCGTCTGGTCTTCGTGCTGGTCATCGTCGGCACTGCGACCCTGATCGCGTTGCTCGGTCAGCACTCGTTCCTTGGTGCGTTCAAATCTTTCATCCTGTTCTTGCTGGCGTTCTTTACCCCATGGAGCGCGATCAACCTGGTGGACTACTACTGCATCACTCGCGAGCGCTATGACGTGCCGGCGCTGGCCGATCCGAACGGTCGCTACGGCCGTTGGAACCCTCTCGGTATCAGCGTTTATGTCTTCGGTGTGCTGGTGCAACTGCCGTTCATCTCTACCAAGTTCTATACCGGTCCGCTGGTGGACGCTCTGGGTGGTGTGGATATTTCCTGGATCATCGGTCTGGTGCTTCCCGCAGCCCTGTATTACGTGTGCGCGAAAAAATGGCACAGCGCAGTACCCGATCACCTGATCCTGCCGGTCGAGCAGGACAGCGTTGTACAACCTAAAAATAGCGGGGCTGGTCGCGCTGCGGCGCAGGCCTGATTGGACGTGGACAGGGCTGGATGCCTCTTGACTGCCGTAAGCCAACTCATGATTAGGAGCGTCACTACAATGAAATCGAACAAGACCCTGCTGACCACATTGCTTTCCATGGGCCTGCTGGCCAGTGCCGGCGCCACTCAGGCGGCTGGTTGGTGCGAGTCGGGTAAACCGGTGAAATTTGCCGGCCTGAACTGGGAAAGCGCCATGCTGCTGACCGACGTGCTGCAAGTCGTGTTGGAGAAAGGCTACGACTGCAAGACCGACAGCCTGCCGGGCAACTCCATCACCATGGAAAACGCCCTGAGCAGCAACGATATTCAAATCTTCGCCGAAGAGTGGGTTGGTCGTAGCGAAGTCTGGAACAAGGCCGAGAAGGCCGGCAAGGTTGTCGGTGTTGGCGCGCCTGTCGTGGGTGCTGTCGAAGGTTGGTACGTGCCGCGTTACGTGATCGAAGGCGACGCCAAGCGCAAGCTGGAGCCTAAAGCTCCGGACCTGAAAGCGATCGCCGATCTGGGTAAATACGCGGCAGTGTTCAAGGACGCCGAAGAACCAGCCAAGGGCCGTTTCTACAACTGCCCGGCCGGCTGGACCTGTGAACTCGACAACAGCGAAATGCTGAAAAGCTACGGCCTGGAAAGCACCTACACCAACTTCCGTCCGGGTACCGGCCCGGCGCTGGATGCCGCGGTGCTGTCGAGCTACAAGCGTGGCGAGCCGATCCTGTTCTACTACTGGTCGCCAACTCCGCTGATGGGCCAGGTCGATCTGGTCAAACTCGATGAGAAACCAGGCGTGAACAAGCAAGTGACCATCAAGGTCGGCCTGTCCAAGACCTTCCACGAGCAAGCCCCGGAACTGGTGGCTGTGCTGGAAAAGGTCAACCTGCCAATCGACCTGCTCAACCAGAACCTCGGGCGCATGGCCAAAGAGCGGATCGAGTCACCAAAACTGGCGAAAATCTTCCTCAAGGAACATCCTGAAGTCTGGCACGCGTGGGTGAGCGAAGACGCAGCCAAAAAGATCGACGCGGCCTTGTAGGTTGAGCCTCTCCGTCTGCCCTGAGCGGCAGTCGGATGCTTGATCGCAACCCCTTGATTGAGAGTCTCTTATGTTTCCCGAAAGCTTTACTTTTTCCATCGCCGACTGGGTCAACAGTTGGGTCGATTCGCTGGTCACCAACTACGGCGACGTGTTCCGGCACATCTCCGACACTCTGTTGTGGGCCATCGTCAATCTTGAAGGGCTGCTGCGTGCGGCGCCCTGGTGGCTGATGCTGGCGATCGTGGCGGGCGTTGCCTGGCACGCGACCCGCAAAGTCGTGACCACCGCCGTGATCGTAGGCTTGTTGTTCCTGGTGGGCGCGGTCGGCCTCTGGGACAAGCTGATGCAGACCCTGGCGTTGATGATGGTGGCGACCATCATTTCGGTGATGATCGGCATTCCGCTGGGCATTCTTTCGGCGCGCAGCAATCGCCTGCGTTCGATATTGATGCCGCTGCTGGACATCATGCAGACCATGCCGAGTTTCGTGTACCTGATCCCGGTGCTGATGCTGTTCGGCCTGGGCAAGGTCCCGGCGATTTTCGCCACCGTGATCTACGCTGCACCACCGCTGATCCGCCTGACTGATCTGGGCATTCGCCAGGTCGACGGCGAAGTGATGGAAGCGATCAACGCCTTCGGTGCCAACCGCTGGCAGCAACTGTTTGGCGTGCAACTGCCGCTGGCCCTGCCGAGCATCATGGCCGGGATTAACCAGACCACCATGATGGCCCTGTCGATGGTCGTGATTGCCTCGATGATCGGTGCCCGTGGCTTGGGCGAAGACGTGTTGGTGGGGATTCAGACCCTCAACGTTGGACGTGGTCTTGAGGCGGGTCTGGCGATCGTGATTCTGGCAGTGGTTATCGACCGTATTACTCAGGCGTATGGTCGGCCACGGCATGAGGTGAGCAAATGAACAACGAAGCCATCAGCAAGATCGAAGTCAAAAACGTCTTCAAGATTTTCGGCAACCGTTCCAAGGATGCGCTGGCCATGATTGGTCAGGGCAAAACCAAAGATCAGGTACTGTCCGAAACCGGCTGTGTGGTCGGCGTGAACGACTTGTCTCTGAGCATCGGCACCGGCGAGATCTTCGTGATCATGGGCCTGTCAGGTTCCGGCAAATCGACCCTGGTGCGCCACTTCAACCGCCTGATCGACCCGACCAGCGGCGCGATCCTGGTAGACGGCGTGGACATCCTGCAATACGACATGGAAGCCCTGCGCGAATTTCGCCGGCACAAGATCAGCATGGTGTTCCAGAGCTTCGGCCTGCTGCCGCACAAGACCGTGGTGGATAACGTCGCTTACGGCCTGAAAGTGCGTGGCGAGACCAAGCAAATGTGCTCCGAGCGCGCGCTGCACTGGATCAACACCGTGGGCCTCAAGGGCTACGAAAACAAATACCCGCATCAGCTCTCGGGCGGCATGCGTCAGCGTGTGGGCCTGGCCCGCGCCTTGGCGGCGGACACCGACATCATCCTGATGGACGAAGCTTTCAGCGCCCTCGACCCGCTGATACGCGCCGAAATGCAGGACCAGTTGCTGGAGCTGCAAAAGACCCTGCACAAGACCATCGTCTTCATCACCCACGACCTCGACGAGGCCGTGCGCATCGGCAACCGCATTGCGATTCTCAAGGATGGCCGCCTGATTCAGGTGGGTACGCCAAGAGAGATCCTGCATTCGCCGGCGGATGAGTATGTGGATCGGTTCGTCCAGCGTCGGGCGGCAGTGGTTTAAAGGTTTGCGGTGGTTGTGCCGGCCTCTTCGCGAGCAGGCTCGCTCCCACAATTGGAATGCGTACCCTGTGGGAGCGAGCCTGCTCGCGATAGCGTCGGCAAAGCTGCATCAATATTCAAGTTGTACGCACGAGGTTGAAGATGTCCCAGGCTGAAAAAATCGTTATCGCCGACGCCCCGTTGCGTTGGCAGGATGTGGTGGCCGTCGCTCGCCATGGCGCACAGCTTGAGCTGTCACCACAGGTCTGGGCGCGGATCGACAATGCCCAGGCCATCGTCCAGCGCATCGTCGTCAGCGGCGAGCGCGCCTATGGCGTCAACACCGGCCTCGGCGCGCTGTGCAATGTCTCGCTTAAAGACGAGCAACTCAGCCAATTGTCGCGCAACACCCTGCTCAGTCACGCCTGTGGCGTTGGCGCGCCACTGGCCGACGAACAGACCCGCGCAATCATCTGCGCCGCCATTCGCAACTACAGCCACGGCAAATCCGGTATTCATCGCCGGGTGGTCGAAGCCCTGTTGGCGCTGCTCAATCGCGGCATCACCCCGCAGGTGCCGTCCCAGGGTTCGGTGGGTTACCTGACCCACATGGCCCACATCAGCATCGCGCTGCTGGGTGTCGGCAATGTCAGCTATCGCGGGCAGATCGTTTCCGCGCAGCAAGCCCTGGCCGAAGAAGGTCTGCAACCGGTTCAACTGGGCGCCAAAGATGGCCTGTGCCTGGTGAACGGCACGCCGTGCATGTCCGGCCTCAGCTGCCTGGCCCTCGCCGACGCCTCGCGTCTGCTGCAATGGGCTGACGTGATCGGGGCCATGAGCTTCGAAGCCCAGCGCGGTCAGATTGCCGCGTTCGATGCCGAGATCATCGCGCTCAAACCGCATCCAGGCATGCAGCAAGTCGGGATCAACCTGCGTGCGTTGCTTGATGGCAGCGAAGTGATTGCCAGCAGCAAAGGCATTCGTACTCAGGATGCATTGAGCATCCGCTCGATTCCGCAAGTTCACGGTGCCGCTCGCGATCAGCTTGAGCACGCGAAAAAGCAGATCGAAACCGAACTCAACTCGGTCACCGACAACCCGATGCTGCTGGGCACGCCGGACAACTTCCGCGTCATGTCCCAAGCCAACCCGCACGGTCAATCGGTCGCGCTCGCCGCGGATTTGCTGGCGATCGCCATGGCGGAAATCGGCTCCATCGCCGAACGTCGTCTGGACCGCTTGATCAACCCGCATGTCAGCGGTTTGCCGGCATTCCTGGTGGCCAATCCGGGGGTTAACTCCGGGATGATGATCGTCCAGTACGTCGCCGCTTCGCTGTGTGCGGAAAACCGTCAACTGGCACAACCGGCGGTACTCGACAACTACGTCACCTCGGGCCTGCAGGAAGACCACCTGAGCATGGGCACCAACGCCGCGTTGAAGCTGCATCGCGCCCTGGAAAACTGCACCCAGATCCTCGCCATCGAGTACCTGCTGGCGTCTCAGGCGTTTGAGTTCTTGAAAGAGCAACGCTTCGGCGCCGGTACCGATGCCGCTTGGCGTCTGCTGCGCGAGCGAGTCCCGGCCTACGACCAGGACCGCTGGCTGGCACCGGACATCGCCAGTGCTGCCGCCGTTTTGAAAGACCCGATTTTGCTGCACAACGCGTTACCGAACCTGAACTGATTTCCACCACACCAGCGTGCCAAGGCGCGGCTCCCCAGAAGGCGAGACGCGACGGACAACGGACAACTCCGGAGCGTCTGGTGAGTTAATGACAAACTCTCAAAAGGAGCACGAAATGACTGCGTTAAACCTGATTCCCGGCCAACTGAGCCTTGCCCAACTGCGTGATGTGTATCAGCAGCCGGTCAAAATCACCCTGGACAACAGTGCCTCGGCCCAGATTGAAGCCAGCGTTGCCTGCGTGGAACAGATCCTCGCCGAGAACCGCACCGCTTATGGCATCAACACCGGTTTCGGCCTGCTGGCTTCGACCCGTATCGCCAGCGAAGACCTGGAAAACCTGCAGCGCTCGCTGGTGCTGTCCCACGCCGCCGGTGTTGGCGAGCCGATCAGCGACGCGCTGGTTCGACTGGTCATGGTGCTCAAGGTCAACAGCCTGAGCCGTGGTTTCTCCGGCATTCGTCGCGTTGTGATCGACGCGCTGATCGCGCTGATCAACGCCGAGGTTTACCCGCACATTCCATTGAAAGGTTCGGTCGGTGCCTCCGGTGACTTGGCGCCTCTGGCCCACATGTCCCTGGTGTTGCTGGGCGAAGGCAAGGCTCGCTACAAAGGCGAATGGATGGAAGCGACCGAAGCGCTGAAAGTGGCCGGTCTGACCCCGCTGACCCTGGCCGCGAAAGAAGGTCTGGCGCTGCTCAACGGCACTCAGGTGTCTACCGCTTATGCGTTGCGTGGTCTGTTCGAAGGCGAAGACCTGTTTGCTGGCGCCCTGGCCATTGGTGGTATGACGGTTGAAGCCGTGCTGGGCTCGCGCTCGCCGTTCGACGCGCGCATCCACGCCGCTCGTGGCCAGAAAGGCCAGATCGACGCCGCCGCCGCTTACCGCGATCTGCTGGGCGAGCGTAGCGAAGTGTCCGACTCGCACCAGAACTGCGAAAAGGTCCAGGACCCGTACTCCCTGCGCTGCCAGCCGCAAGTCATGGGCGCCTGCCTGACCCAGTTCCGTCAGGCTGCCGAAGTGCTTGCCATCGAAGCCAACGCCGTTTCGGACAACCCGCTGGTATTCGCCGCTGAAGGCGACGTGATCTCCGGCGGTAACTTCCACGCCGAACCGGTCGCCATGGCCGCCGACAACATGGCCTTGGCCATCGCTGAAATCGGTTCCCTGAGCGAACGTCGTATCTCGCTGATGATGGACAAGCACATGTCGCAACTGCCGCCGTTCCTGGTGGCCAATGGCGGCGTGAACTCCGGCTTCATGATCGCCCAGGTGACCGCTGCGGCACTGGCCAGCGAGAACAAGGCGTTGTCCCATCCGCACTCGGTGGACAGCCTGCCGACTTCCGCGAACCAGGAAGACCACGTTTCCATGGCGCCGGCTGCCGGCAAGCGTCTGTGGGAAATGGCCGAAAACACGCGCGGCGTTCTTGCGGTGGAATGGTTGGCGGCCTGCCAGGGTCTGGATTTGCGTGATGGTCTGAAGACCTCGACGAAGCTGGAAAAGGCTCGCGCCATCCTGCGTGCTGAAGTGCCGTTCTATGAGAAGGATCGCTTCTTTGCGCCGGATATCAATGCGGCGAGCGAGTTGTTGGCGACCCGCTGCCTGAACGAACTGGTATCGGCGAAGTTGCTGCCTAGCCTGTGATGAACTCTTCGCGAGCAGGCTCGCTCCCACATTGGATTGCGCTGGACCTGTGGGAGCGAGCTTGCTCGCGATTCGATTTAGCGTCGAATAAGAATAATTAAGGACGAGCAATGCAACAGCCAGCAAAAGGTTTGAAACGCGGGCTCTCTGCCCGACATATTCGCTTCATGGCACTGGGGTCGGCGATCGGCACCGGGCTGTTTTACGGTTCTGCCTCGGCCATTCAGATGGCTGGTCCTGCGGTCCTGCTCGCTTACCTGATCGGTGGCGCGGCGGTGTTCATGGTCATGCGCGCCCTCGGCGAGATGGCGGTGCACAACCCGGTGGCCGGCTCATTCGGTCAATACGCCAGTACCTACCTGGGGCCGATGGCGGGCTTCATCCTCGGTTGGACCTACGCGTTTGAAATGGTCATCGTCGGCATGGCCGACGTCACCGCGTTCGGTATTTACATGGGCTTCTGGTTTCCTGAAGTCGCCCGCTGGATCTGGGTACTGGGCATCGTTTCGGTGGTTGGCGGCTTGAACCTGTGCAACGTCAAAGTCTTCGGTGAAATGGAGTTCTGGCTGTCGTTGCTCAAGGTCGCGGCCATCGTTGCGATGATCCTCGGTGGCTTCGGCATCATGCTGTTCGGCATCAGCACGGCGCCTGGCGCCCAGGCGACCGACATCAGCAATCTCTGGAGCCATGGCGGCTTCATGCCCAACGGCGTGGGCGGCCTGATCGCTTCGTTCGCGGTGGTGATGTTTGCTTTTGGCGGCATTGAAATCATCGGCGTAACGGCCGGCGAAGCCAAAGACCCGCAACACGTGCTGCCCCGGGCGATCAATGCCGTACCGTTGCGTATCCTCTTGTTCTACGTGCTGACGATGTTCGTACTGATGTCGATTTTTCCATGGCAGCAGATCGGCAGCCAAGGCAGCCCATTCGTGCAGATTTTCGACAACCTGGGGATCAGCTCGGCGGCGACCATTCTCAATATCGTGGTGATCTCGGCGGCGGTGTCGGCGATCAACAGTGACATCTTCGGCGCTGGCCGCATGATGTACGGTTTGGCCCAGCAAGGGCATGCGCCCAAGGGCTTCGCGAGTTTGTCGCGCAATGGTGTGCCATGGATGACGGTAGTGGTGATGAGTGCCGCGCTGCTGCTGGGCGTGCTGCTGAACTACCTGATTCCGGAAAACGTATTTCTGTTGATCGCGTCCATCGCAACCTTCGCCACTGTATGGGTCTGGTTGATGATTCTGTTCACCCAAGTGGCCATGCGTCGCTCCATGAGTGCCGAACAGGTCGCCCAACTGAAGTTCCCGGTACCGTTCTGGCCTTATGCGCCGATGGCGGCGATCGCCTTCATGCTGTTCATCTTTGGCGTGCTGGGCTATTTCCCGGATACCCAGGCGGCTCTGATCGTCGGCGTGGTCTGGATTGTATTGCTGGTGCTGGCCTACCTGACGTGGGTGAAACCGGCGGCAGGGAAGGCAGTACCGGTGGAGCGGGAACCATCTTTTTCTCATCGATAACCTAACGGAGGCCACGGATGAAAACTCTCTGGCAACACTGCCACGTCGCAACCATGGCGCAAGGCGCCTACTCGATCATCGAGGATGCGGCCATCGTGACGTCAGGAGCGCACATTGAGTGGATCGGCCCGCGCGCTGAACTGCCGTCGGGCGAGTACCCGGCAGTCAATGATCTTAAAGGGGCCTGGGTGACGCCGGGCCTGATCGACTGCCACACCCACACGGTGTTCGGCGGTAACCGCAGCGGTGAATTCGAACAGCGTCTGCAAGGCGTCAGCTATGCAGAAATCGCAGCGGCCGGTGGTGGCATCGCCAGCACCGTGCGCGCCACTCGCGCGGCCACTGAAGATGAACTGTTCGCCAGTGCCGCCAAGCGTCTGAAGAGCCTGATGCGCGACGGCGTGACCACGGTCGAAATGAAATCCGGCTACGGCCTGGACCTGGCCAGCGAACGCAAGATCCTGCGGGTCATCCGCCGTCTCGGCGCCGAACTGCCGGTCAGCGTGCGCAGCACCTGCCTGGCCGCTCACGCCTTGCCGCCGGAATACGCGGACCGTGCCGACGACTACATCGATCACATCTGCGCCGAGATGCTCCCGGCCCTGGCCGCCGAAGGGCTGGTGGATGCGGTGGACGCGTTCTGTGAATACCTGGCGTTTTCGCCGGCGCAGGTCGAGCGGGTGTTCATCACTGCGCAACAACTCGGTCTGCCGGTGAAACTGCACGCCGAACAGTTGTCGTCGTTGCATGGTTCGAGTCTGGCCGCGCGTTACCACGCACTGTCGGCCGATCACCTGGAGTTCATGACCGAAGACGACGCCATCGCCATGGCCAAGTCCGGCACCGTCGCGGTGCTGCTGCCCGGCGCGTTCTACTTTCTGCGGGAAACCCAATTGCCGCCGATGGAGGCTCTACGCAAACACGGCGTGAAAATCGCCATCGCCACCGACCTCAACCCAGGCACCTCACCGGCGCTGTCGTTGCGTTTGATGTTGAACATGGCGTGCACCTGTTTCCGCATGACCCCGGAAGAAGCGCTGGCCGGTGCAACCCTGCATGCCGCCACAGCGCTGGGCATGGCCGAAACTCATGGCTCGCTGGAAGTCGGCAAGGTCGCGGATTTCGTCGCCTGGCAAATCGATCGTCCCGCCGACCTGTCGTACTGGCTGGGCGGTGACCTGGAAAAACGCGTCGTGCGTCACGGCGTCGAAACAAGCGTTTAGGAGAGCAGTTGTGGATAAGGTTCTGAACTTTAAACAAGGCCGCGTACCGCTGCTGATCAGCATGCCCCACGCCGGCCTGCGCCTGACCCCTGCGGTTGAAGCCGGGTTGATCGCCGACGCGAAAAGCCTGCCCGACACTGACTGGCATATCCCGCAGCTTTACGAATTTGCTGCCGAGCTGGGTGCCAGTACCTTGGCCGCCGAGTACTCGCGTTTTGTCATCGACCTGAATCGACCGTCTGACGACAAGCCTTTGTACGTCGGCGCGACCACCGGCCTGTACCCGGCGACGCTGTTCGACGGCATTCCGCTGTTCCGCGAAGGGCATGAGCCATCGGCCGCAGAACGCGCGACTTACCTGAAGCAAGTCTGGACGCCGTATCACAGCACGTTGCAGAACGAGCTGGCGCGCCTGAAGGCCGAGTTCGGCTACGCGCTGCTGTTCGATGCGCACTCGATCCGCTCGATCATCCCGCACCTGTTCGACGGCAAGCTGCCGGACTTCAACCTCGGCACCTTCAACGGCGCCAGTTGCGATCCACAGCTGGCCAATGAACTGGAGGCGATCTGCGCGAAGCACACCGATTACAGCCATGTGCTGAACGGTCGCTTCAAGGGCGGCCACATCACCCGGCATTACGGCAACCCGGCCGAGAACATCCATGCCGTGCAACTGGAGTTGGGCCAGTGCACGTACATGGAAGAGTTCGAGCCGTTCCGTTATCGCCCGGATCTGGCGGCGCCGACTCAGGTGGTGCTCAAGGAATTGTTGCAAGGCCTGCTGGCTTGGGCCGAGAAGCACTACAACCGCTGACCCCTGACCCCTGACCCCTGACCCCTGACGCATACCCTGTGGGAGCGAGCCTGCTCGCGAAAGCGGTGGGTCAGTCAACATTGATGTCGGCTGGCACTCCCTCTTCGCGAGCAGGCTCGCTCCCACAGGTTGGTGTTCGATCACGACAGTCGCCACCGTGCAAAACACGGTCGCTACAGTTCGCTTTTACCCTCTCGACGCTGCGTAATGTTCCGGGCACGGTGCACAAAGACACCGGCCCACAATAATCCGCTGCCGCACGAGATCCTCCCAATGAAAAGACTGTTTACCCGCTGTCTCTCAATCCTCTGCGGCACTGCTCTGCTGAGCACCAGCGTTCTGGCCAGTGACGACGCTTCCTGCAAGGCCGTGCGCATGGGCGTGGTCAACTGGACCGACGTGATCGCCACCAGCGGCATGGCTGACGTACTGCTCAATGGCCTCGGCTACGAAAGCAAGCAAACCAGCGCCGTGCAGCAAATCATCTTCGCCGGCATCCGCGACAAGCGTCTGGACATCTACCTCGGTTACTGGAAACCGGCGATGGACAAAAACATCGCGCCGTTCCTGGCTGCCAATCAGGTGAAGGTCATGGACAAACCGAGCCTGGCCGATGCTCAGGCAACCCTCGCCGTACCTGAATATGTCGCCGAAGCGGGTCTGAAAACTTTCGCCGATATCGCCAAATTCAAGGATCAACTCGGCGGCAAGATCTACGGCATCGAGCCGGGCAGCGGCGCCAACACCACCATCAAAACCATGATCGAGACCAATCAATTTGGCTTGAAGGATTTCAAGCTGATCGAGTCGGGTGAGGCCGGCATGCTTGCCGCCGTTCAGCGGGCGGTGAATCGCAAGGAATTCGTGGTGTTCGTCGGCTGGACCCCGCACCCGATGAACATCAACATGAAAATCGCCTACCTGACTGGCAGTGAAGACGTTTATGGCCCGAACGAAGGCGCCGCCACCGTCTCCACCGTGACCGCCCCGGACTACGCCCAGCGCTGCCCCAACGTAAACCGTCTGTTGGAAAACCTGACCTTCACCGCCGCCCAGGAAAGCCAGTTGATGGTGCCGATCATGGAGCGCAAGACGCCGCAGGATGTTGCCAGACAATGGCTACGTGATCATCCCGAGGATCTGCAGCGCTGGCTCGCCGGTGTCAGCAGTTTTGATGGCAAGGATGGCGTGGCGACCGTTCAGACCCGTTTGAAAAACTGACCGTAACCGCAAAACCCTGTGGGAGCGAGCCTGCTCGCGAAGGCGGTGTGTCAGGCAACATCAATTTGTATGACACGCCCTCTTCGCCAGCAGGCTCGCTCCCACAGGGGGTTGACCCTACTTGTCTCCTTGAACGGGCACCGGCTCATGGCTACTTACCCGCTTTCTGCACAGATGATGGCTTTCGTCGAGAAAACCGTCAGCTTCAACAGCACCAACAGCACCAACAGCACCAACAGCACCAACAGCAGCCTCGCCGGTTTGCGTCAGGCCTACAGCGACATGTGCCTGGCATTCACCCCGTCTCGTCCCGCCGGGCTTTATGTGGTGGATTTCGAATTGGCCGGGGTGCCGGTGCGGTCTTATCAACCGCCGGTTTCGTCACCGACCGGCGGTTGCCCGTGCATCGTTTATCTGCACGGCGGCGGTTGGGTGGTGGGGGACCTGGATTCCCATGACTTCATTTGCGCCGAACTGGCGTCGACGCTCGGCGTGCTGGTGATCGCGGTCGATTATCGGCTGGCGCCGGAACATCCGTTTCCAGCGGCGTTCGAGGATTGCCTGGGTGTCTGGCGCGCACTACGGACCGGGCCATTCCGGCTCGATCCCGAGCGAACGTTGGTGGCCGGGGACAGCGCCGGCGGCAACCTGGCGGCGGCGTTGTGCCTGGCGTTGCGCGATGCGGGCGAGCCATTGCCAGCGGCGCAGGTCCTGATTTACCCGGGGCTGGGCGGTGATTACCGATTGCCGTCGCGCAGCGAGTGCAGCGACGCTCCCTTGCTCAGCAGCAGCGATGTGGATTGTTATCACACCCTGTACTTGCGCGGCACTGGACAGCCGAATGCCTATGCGATGCCGTTGCTCGCCGAGGATTTCAGGGGGTTACCGCCGGCCATGATCGCCGTGGCGCAATTCGACCCGTTACGCGATGACGGCATGCTCTACGCCGAGCGACTGAACGCAGCAGATGTGACCGCGACGCTTTACTACGGCGAGGGGTTGGTTCACGGCTGTCTGCGGGCCCGGGGGCAGGTCGCCGAGGTCGATGCACTCTATGAAACGCTGCTCGGCTATTTGTCTGAAAAAACAGGCTGAAAAACTCTGATTCTGCAAGGCATGCTCATTGGCGTAATTCGGGTTTATGATGCCGGACGGCAGAATAATAGAAGTCCCCCCAGGGATGACCTCGACCCCTTACGGAGCGCTCAATGCAGACTTTGTACCCGCAGATCAAACCCCACGCCCGGCACGATCTGGCCGTCGATGAAACCCACACGCTGTATGTCGACGAAAGCGGTTCGCCGGAAGGTTTGCCGGTCGTGTTCATTCACGGCGGCCCCGGCGCCGGGTGTGATGCCCAGAGCCGTCGGTATTTCGATCCAAACCTGTATCGCATCGTGACCTTCGACCAGCGTGGTTGCGGTCGCTCCACGCCCCACGCCAGCCTGGAAAACAACACCACCTGGGATCTGGTCGCCGACCTTGAGCGAATTCGCCAGCACCTTGGCATCGATAAGTGGGTGTTGTTCGGCGGTTCATGGGGCTCGACCCTGGCGCTTGCCTATGCGCAAACCCACCCGGAGCGTGTGCACGGTCTGATTCTGCGCGGGATTTTTCTCTGCCGCCCGCAGGAAATCGAGTGGTTCTACCAGTGTGGCGCCAGTCGTCTGTTCCCCGATTACTGGCAGGACTACATCGCGCCGATCCCGCTGGACGAGCGCGAAGACTTGCTCTCGGCTTTCCACAAACGCCTGATCGGCAACGATCAGATTGCCCAGATGCACGCGGCCAAAGCCTGGTCCACCTGGGAAGGCCGGACCGCCACCCTGCGCCCGAACCCGATGGTGGTCGATCGTTTCTCCGAGCCACAGCGCGCGTTGTCCATCGCCCGCATCGAATGTCACTACTTCACCAACAATGCGTTCCTTGAGCCAAACCAGCTGATCCGCGACATGGGCAAGATCGCCCATTTGCCTGGCGTGATCGTCCACGGTCGCTACGACGTGATCTGCCCGCTGGACAACGCCTGGGAACTGCATCAGAACTGGCCGAACAGTGAATTGCAGGTGATCCGAGATGCTGGCCATGCCGCCTCCGAACCTGGCATTACTGACGCACTGGTTCGCGCCGCCGATCTGATGGCCCATCGTCTGCTCGACCTGGCCCCTGAAGAAGCATGAAGGGCCTGCTGCAACGCGTGCGTGGCGCGCGAGTCGAGGTAGCGGGGGAGGTGGTTGGCGCCGTCGATCAGGGATTGCTGGTGCTGGTGGCGGTCGAGCCCGAGGATACTCGGGCCAGCGCCGACAAACTTCTGCAGAAACTGCTTAACTATCGAGTGTTCAGTGACGCTGAGGGCAAGATGAATCTGTCCCTGGCGGATGTAGGCGGTGGGTTGCTGCTGGTCTCACAGTTCACCCTGGCCGCCGATACCAAGAGCGGGTTGCGTCCGAGTTTTTCGACCGCCGCCCCTCCTGCCTTGGGCGAGGAGCTTTTCGACTATTTATTAGGTAAGGCGAAACAGGTGCATGGCACTGTGGCATCAGGTAGATTCGGCGCGGATATGCAGGTGCACCTGGTCAATGACGGCCCGGTAACCTTCCTGTTACAGACCTGAAAGCGCTTGAAACATGTTTTTAAGGGCTTTTCGACTGAAAACAGGCGTTTTTCGCGATAAATACTTTGTTACCCCTGATGCGTTGTAACGCGGCCTACTAGATAATCGCGCGCTACGGGGATCAGCGTTCGTTGGTCCATTTTGACTTAGGTAGAGACTTGTCCTGGACCTCTTGGGGAATCATTTAGCCCCATAGGAGTCGGAACAATGCTCGCCAACTTGGCAAGAGTGGTCTGTAGGGTCGGTTTTTTCATGCCGTACACCTCACAGGCACTTTAACTGGCCGTTGGTTTTTTGATCTGTTTTCGGCGAGGGTTGCTCGTGATTGTTAGTCCCTGTAATGCAAAATTGTCTGCCAAACGGTTACGAAGCGCTCTGGTAGCGGGCTCTGCACTGCTCTGCCTGCTCAGCGCCGGTCAGCTTTGGGCATTCAATCTGGATGATGTATCGGTCAAGGCAAAAGAGCTGGCCGGGCAGAAATACGAAGCTCCGCGCAGTAACCTGCCGAACGAGTTCCGCGAAATGAAATTCGCGGACTATCAAAAAATTCGTTTCCTGACCGAAAAAGCCGAGTGGGCCGATCAGAAAACCCCGTTCAAGCTGTCGTTCTATCACCAGGGTATGCATTTCGATACACCGGTGAAAATCAACGAAATCACAGCTAACACCGTCGAAGAGATCAAATACGACCCAAGTCGTTTCGATTTCGGCGATCTGAAGTTCGATCCTAAAGCCACCGAGCAACTGGGTTATGCCGGTTTCCGTGTGCTGTACCCGATCAACAAGGCTGACAAGCAAGACGAAATCATGACCATGCTCGGCGCGAGTTACTTCCGCGTTGTCGGCAAGGGTCACACCTATGGCTTGTCCGCTCGCGGCATGGCCATCGATACCGCGTTGCCGTCCGGCGAAGAATTCCCGCGCTTCACCGAATTCTGGATTCAACAGCCAAAACCGGGTGACAAGCACCTGGTGATCTTTGCGCTGCTGGATTCGCCACGCGCGACCGGTGCCTATCGCCTGACCCTGCGTCCGGGCAGCGACACCGTTGTCGACGTCAAGGCCCAGATGTTCCTGCGTGACAAGGTCACCAAGCTTGGCGTTGCGCCGCTGACCAGCATGTTCCTGTTCGGCGCCAATCAGCCGTCGAAAGTGCTGAACTACCGTCGCGAACTGCACGATTCCAGCGGTCTGTCGATCCATGCCGGCAATGGCGAATGGATCTGGCGCCCACTGAACAACCCGAAACACCTGGCGGTGAGCAACTTCTCGATCGAGAACCCGCGCGGTTTCGGCCTGCTGCAACGTGGCCGCGACTTCAGCCACTACGAAGACCTCGACGACCGCTACGACAAGCGCCCAAGTGCCTGGATCGAACCAAAAGGCGATTGGGGCAAGGGCTCCGTCGATCTGGTAGAGATTCCGACTGCCGACGAAACCAACGACAATATCGTTGCGTTCTGGAGTCCGGAAAAACTGCCTGAGCCTGGTCAGCCGCTGGACGTCGCTTATCGCATGCACTGGACCATCGACGAAGCCGCACTTCACGCACCGGACAGCGCCTGGGTTCAACAGACCCTGCGTTCCACGGGTGACGTGAAACAGTCCAACCTGATCCGTCAGCCGGACGGCAGCGTTGCTTATCTGGTGGACTTCGAAGGCCCGTCCCTTGCGGCATTGCCGGAAACTGCGGACGTTCGTAGCCAGGTCAGCGTTGGCGACAATGCCGAGCTGGTCGAGAACAGTGTGCGTTACAACCCTGAAACCAAAGGCTGGCGCCTGACGTTACGGATGAAGATCAAGGATCCGGGCAAGCCTACCGAGATGCGTGCTGCACTGGTCGAGAACATCGTGCCTGCCGACCTGGCCAAAACATCGTATCCGGCATCCAATTCTTCCGTCGCCAAGGCTGACAAGATTGCCGCTCGGCAGCAGGAGAAGCTGGACAAGGAAGCCAAGGAAACCAAGCAAGCTGAAGCCAAGCAGGTTGAAACCAAGCAGGTCGAAGCCAAGCCAGCCGCAGTTTCCAAGGACAAGGACAACAAAGACGCCAAGCAGCCAGTTGCTGCCGAAGCGGCCCCAGCCACACCGGAATCGGTACCGACTGAAGAAGTCCTGACCGAGACCTGGAGCTACCAGTTGCCTGCCGATGAGTAATTCTCAAGTACAGCCAGAGACTCTTGCCGAGTATCTGGCGCATCTACCAATGACCGACGAGCAGCGCGCGGAACTCGCGGGCTGCCAGTCTTTCAGCGAATTGCATGAGCGCCTTTCGTCCTCGACGTTCGACGCGCCGACCGAGGCTGCTCAAGCCTCGGTGGGTCGTCGCCTGACCCTGAACACCGCCGAAGAACTGGCCGACGCTGAAATGCTGGTGCTCGACGCCAGCGGTCGGGTCTGCCTGCGGGCAACCCCGCCGATTCGTCGGACCAAAGTCGTGCCGGAGCCGTGGCGCACCAACATTCTGGTGCGTGGCTGGCGTCGTCTGACCGGTCGCACCAATCCACCGGCCCCGCCGAAGGATGAAAATGTGCTGCCGGCGGCTCGCTGGCGCACCGTCGGTTCGATCCGCCGCTACATTCTGCTGGTATTGATGCTCGGTCAGACCATCGTCGCCGGCTGGTACATGAAAGGCATCATGCCGTACCAGGGCTGGTCGTTCGTCGACCTGAACGAAGTCCTGCACCAGCCGTTCCTGCAAACCGTCACGCAAGTGCTGCCGTATGCGCTGCAAACCAGCATCCTGATTCTGTTCGGGATTCTGTTCTGCTGGGTGTCGGCCGGTTTCTGGACAGCGCTGATGGGCTTTCTCGAGTTGCTCACAGGCCATGACAAATACCGCATTTCCGGCAAAAGCGCCGGTAACGAGCCGATCCCCAAGGACGCGCGCACTGCACTGGTGATGCCGATCTGCAACGAAGACGTGCCGCGGGTATTTGCAGGTCTGCGGGCGACCTTCGAGTCAGTCGCGGCCACGGGTGACCTGGATCGCTTCGACTTCTTTGTCCTCAGCGACAGTAACGACGCCGATATCTGCGTTGCCGAGCAACAAGCCTGGCTGGACGTCTGCCGTGAAGCCAAGGGCTTCGGCAAGATCTTCTATCGCCGCCGTCGCCGTCGCGTCAAGCGTAAAAGCGGTAACCTCGACGACTTCTGCCGTCGTTGGGGCGGTGATTACAAGTACATGGTCGTGCTCGACGCGGACTCCGTGATGAGCGGCGATTGCCTGACCAGTCTGGTGCGCTTGATGGAAGCCACCCCGGACGCCGGGATCATCCAGACCGCGCCGCGCGCGTCTGGCATGGACACGTTGTATGCACGCATGCAGCAGTTCGCCACCCGCGTGTACGGTCCGCTGTTTACCGCCGGTCTGCACTTCTGGCAGTTGGGCGAATCCCACTACTGGGGCCACAACGCCATCATCCGCATGAAGCCGTTCATCGAGCACTGCGCCCTGGCGCCGTTGCCCGGTAAAGGCGCGTTTGCCGGTGCCATTCTGTCCCATGACTTCGTTGAAGCGGCGCTGATGCGCCGTGCCGGCTGGGGCGTGTGGATTGCCTACGACTTGCCGGGCAGCTACGAAGAATTGCCGCCGAACCTGCTGGACGAACTCAAGCGTGACCGTCGCTGGTGTCACGGCAACCTGATGAACTTCCGGTTGTTCCTGGTAAAAGGCATGCACCCGGTGCACCGTGCGGTGTTCCTGACGGGCGTGATGTCTTACTTGTCGGCGCCGTTGTGGTTCTTCTTCCTCGTGCTGTCGACGGCGCTGCTGGCGGTCAACACGCTGATGGAGCCGCAGTACTTCCTTGAGCCACGTCAGCTCTATCCGTTGTGGCCACAATGGCACCCGGACAAGGCGATCGCGCTGTTCTCGACCACCGTCGTGCTGCTGTTCCTGCCGAAGCTGTTGAGCATCATCCTGATCTGGGCCAAGGGCGCGAAAGAGTTCGGTGGCAAGTTCAAGGTGACCCTGTCGATGCTGCTGGAGATGCTGTTCTCCATGCTGCTGGCGCCGGTACGGATGATTTTCCACACCCGCTTCGTGCTCGCCGCGTTCCTCGGCTGGGCTGCGACCTGGAACTCGCCGCAACGTGACGACGACTCCACGCCATGGAGCGAAGCGGTCAAACGCCACGGTCCGCAAACCTTGCTGGGCTTCTTCTGGGCCCTGTTGGTGATCTGGCTGAACCCGAGCTTCCTCTGGTGGCTGGTGCCGATCGTCGGTTCGTTGATGCTGTCGATTCCGGTATCGGTGATCTCCAGTCGAGTTGGCCTGGGCCTCAAGTCCCGTGACGAAAGCCTGTTCCTGATCCCTGAGGAATACAATCCGCCACAGGCGTTGCTGGCGACCGACCAGTACACCCACGAAAACCGTTGGCATGCGCTGAACGACGGCTTCGTCCGGGCAGTGGTCGATCCACAGCAGAACGCCTTGGCGTGCTCGCTGGCGACGTCCCGCCACCGTGAGGCCGAGCCGATCGAATGGCTGCGGATCGAACGGGTTCGTCATGCGCTGAAAGCCGGGCCTGAGGGTCTGAACAACAATGAGCGCGTGCAACTGCTCAGTGACCCGGTAGCACTGGGTCGTCTGCATGAGCAGATCTGGAGCGAAGGTCACCCCGAGTGGCTGGAAGCGTGGCGTAAATCGGTGAAAGCCGATCCCCATGCACCGCTGTTGCCGCTCAAACCGCTGAGTGCGCAGCCTCAGTTGGCGTGATGAAATCCCCCCGCATCCTTTGGGATCGGGGGCGCTTCAAAAAGATCGCAGCCTTCGGCAGCTCCTACAGGGTGTACATCTGTAGGAGCTGCCGAAGGCTGCGATCTTTTGCTTTCCGCCCACCGAAACAACAAATCCCACCCAAACCCTTGTGCAAACGAACGAGTGCGTTAGCATCCGTCCCCGAATTGGTGCGCCCGGACAACTTTCTGTTCGTATCTGCCGGTTTTCCAAGGAAAACCCGCAGTTTGCGCGCCTCACAACGCGATGGTTTTGGGGACTTGATGATGAAGAAGTATCTCTCGATGCTGCTGGTCGGCGTCACGGCATTGGTTGCAGTCAACGCGGCGCACGCCGGCGCCATCGATGACGCGGTCAAGCGCGGCACGCTGAAAGTCGGCATGGACCCGACCTACATGCCGTTCGAAATGACCAACAAGCGCGGTGAAATCATCGGCTTCGAAGTCGACCTCCTCAAAGCCATGACCAAGGCCATGGGCGTCAAGCTGGAGATGGTTTCCACCGGCTACGACGGCATTATCCCGGCCTTGCTCACCGACAAGTTCGACATGATCGGCAGCGGCATGACCCTGACCCAGGAGCGCAACCTGCGCCTGAACTTCAGCGAACCGTTCATCGTGGTGGGCCAGACCCTGCTGATCCGCAAGGAACTGGAAGGCACCATCAAGTCCTATAAAGACCTGAACACCGCCGACTACCGCATCACTTCCAAGCTCGGCACCACTGGCGAGATGGTGGCCAAAAAGCTTATCTCCAAAGCCAACTACCACGGCTACGACAACGAGCAGGAAGCCGTGCTTGACGTGGTCAACGGCAAGGCCGACGCCTTTATCTACGACGCGCCTTACAACGTCGTGGCCGTGAACAAGGTCGGTGCTGGCAAACTGGTGTTCCTCGACAAGCCGTTCACCTACGAGCCGCTGGCCTTCGGCCTGAAGAAGGGTGACTACGACAGCATCAACTTCATCAATAACTTCCTGCGCCAGATCCACGAAGACGGCACCTACGATCGCATCCATGACAAGTGGTTCAAAGACACCGCTTGGCTCAAGGACATGGAATAAGGCCCGGTCAGTTAGACCGCGCCGCTCCCATCGCCAGCAGGCTGGCTCCCACAGGGGATTTGTGTACGCCACTGATCCAGTGTGGGAGCCAGCCTGCTGGCGATGACGGCCTTCCTGGCGACACAACTTTCGGATTTTGCTAAACCCATGAAACAGAAAAAAGCCCAATGGCCGTGGCACGTGTTAACCGTGCTGCTGCTGATCGGCCTGGCCGGCGCGTTGTATTACGCTACCTCGCTGATGTCCTACGAATGGCGCTGGAACCGTGTGCCGCAATACTTCGCCTACCACGCCGAAGAATCCCAGCGTGCCGCCGACATCTCCACCGTCAGCGAACTGGTGCGCAAGGGCGACAAGGCTGAAGTCACCCTGCGCAATGATGCGGGCGTCGAGCAGCACCTGACCGTCGACGACAACAGCCTGCAAGTCGCCCAGGGTGATGATGTGGCCGAAGGCGACGTGATCGGCGTGACCCGTCATTGGGCCGCCGGACCGCTGATGTGGGGACTTTGGACCACCTTATGGTTGTCCGTGGTTTCAGGTGTGCTCGGTCTGCTGATCGGCCTGGCGACAGGCCTGTGCCGACTGTCGAGCAACCCGACCCTGCGCGATCTCTCGACGATCTACGTCGAACTGGTGCGCGGTACGCCGCTGCTGGTGCAAATCTTCATTTTCTACTTCTTCATCGGCACCGTGATGAACCTCTCCCGGGAGTTCGCCGGGATCGCCGCGCTGTCGCTGTTCACCGGCGCTTATGTGGCGGAAATCATCCGTTCCGGCGTGCAATCCATTGCCCGTGGCCAGAACGAAGCCGCGCGCTCCCTGGGCCTGAGCGCTGGTCAGTCGATGCGCCACGTGGTGCTGCCGCAAGCCTTCAAACGGGTGCTGCCGCCGCTGGCCGGTCAGTTCATCAGTCTGGTCAAGGACACCTCGCTGGTGTCGGTGATCGCCATCACCGAGCTGCTCAAAAGCGGTCGCGAAGTCATCACCACCTCGTTCTCGCCGTTCGAAATCCTGTTCTGCGTGGCCGGTCTGTACCTGTTGATCAACCTGCCGCTGTCGAAAATCGCCAGCCGGCTTGAGCGGAGGCTCGCGCAAAGTGATTGAAGTCCGCGATCTGGTAAAAGTTTTCGACACCCGCGGCCACGTGGTTCGCGCGGTGGATAACGTCACCACACAGGTGGCCAAGGGCGAAGTGCTGGTGGTGATCGGCCCGTCCGGTTCCGGCAAGTCGACCTTCCTGCGCTGCCTCAACGGCCTGGAAGAGTTTGACTCGGGCTCGGTGAGTATCGACGGCTTGCAACTGGCCGACCCCAAAACCGATGTGAATGCCTACCGCCGCGAAGTCGGCATGGTATTCCAGCATTTCAACCTGTTCCCGCACATGACCGTGCTGGAAAACCTCTGCCTGGCCCAGAAAGTCGTGCGCAAGCGCGGCAAGAAGGAGCGCGAGGCCAAGGCCTTGGCGTTGCTGGAGAAGGTCGGTATTGCGCAGAAGGCCAACGAGTTTCCGTCGCGCCTGTCCGGCGGTCAGCAGCAGCGCGTGGCCATCGCCCGGGCACTGGCGACGGAACCGAAGGTCATGCTGTTCGATGAGCCGACCTCGGCGCTCGACCCGGAAATGGTCGGCGAAGTACTGGACGTGATGAAAACCCTGGCGGTGGAAGGCATGACCATGGTTTGCGTCACCCACGAAATGGGCTTCGCCCGGGAAGTGGCGGATCGGGTGCTGTTCTTCGATCACGGCAAATTGCTGGAAGACGCTTCACCGGCCGAATTCTTCGATGCGCCGAAGGATCCGCGGGCTCAGGCCTTTTTGCGCCAGGTCCTCTAACCTCTGCGCCTGACGAACCGCATTCGCGAGCAGGCTCGCTCCCACATTGACCGGCGGCGCACACAAAACTTGTGTCCGACGCCTAACCTCTGTGGGAGCGAGCCTGCTCGCGAATGCATCACCTCGGTCCTAAGCGGACTGAGGCACTCACATCACCTTAAACCTTGAACCGTCCCACCAGCATCTGCAGATGCGTCCCCAGCCGTGCCAGCTCAACGCTGGACGCCGCGGTCTCTTCACTGGCTGCCGAGGTCTGCTCGGACACGTCGCGCACGTTCAGCACGCTACGGTTGATCTCTTCGGCCACCGCGCTCTGCTGCTCGGCAGCGGCGGCGATCTGCTGGTTCATCGACTGAATCGCCGAGACGGTGCGGGTAATGCTTTCCAGCGAGCCACCGGCGCGGCGGGTCAGTTCGACGCTGCTGTCGGTCAGGCTGCGGCTGTTGTCCATGATGGTCGCCACTTGCTGGGTCCCGGTTTGCAGGCCGACGATCAGCTCTTCGATTTCTTCGGTGGACTTCTGGGTACGCTGGGCCAAGCTGCGGACTTCGTCGGCGACCACCGCAAAACCACGTCCGGCCTCACCGGCACGGGCGGCCTCGATGGCGGCGTTGAGGGCCAGCAGGTTGGTTTGCTGGGCCACGGATTTGATCACGTCGAGCACGCTGCCGATCTTGTCGCTTTCGCGTTTGAGATGACCCATGGCTTCGGTGGAGTTGCCGACTTCCTTGGCCAGGCGCTCGATCTGGGCGATGGCTTCGGCGACCACTTTGTCACCTTCGCGGGCCTGCTGGTCAGCGGCGACGGCGGCTTCGGACGCTTCTTCGGCGTTACGCGCGACTTCCTGCACGGTGGCGGTCATTTCGTTCATGGCGGTGGCCACCTGGTCGGTCTCGACCTTCTGGCTGTTGACCCCGGTGCGGGTCTGCTCAGTAACTGCCGACAGTTCTTCGGCAGCATTGGCGATTTGCGTGACGCCGTCACTGATACCACCGATCAATTCGCGCAGGCCCAGGGTCATGCTCTGCATGGCACGCTGTAGCTGACCGAGTTCATCCTGACGCTCAGAGATAAGGTTTTGGGTCAGGTCACCGGCAGCAACGCGCTCCGCCACTTTGAGAGTCTGGCTCAGGGGAATCACGATCTGGCGAGTGATGGCCCACGCGGCAAGCATGCCGAAGGCCAGCGCCAGGAGGGTGGCCAGCAGCAGCAGGTTTTTGGCGTGCGCGGCGTCGGTGTCACGGACGATGGTTTGCGACACGGTAAGTTTTTTGCTGGTGTCGCGCAGGATCTGGCCTTGATCGGCCATACGTTGGAGGGCCGCGGCGCTGGCAACCTGAGAGTCACGGAACTGGCTGACGGCGGCGCGATAGGCCTTGAGCGAGTCAGTGGCCTGCTGCAGGTTGGCGATGTGCTGTTCCGGCAGTTTGGAGGGCAGGCTTTCGAGGTTTTTCAACGCGTTGTCGATGGCGTCCAGCGCCGGTTGCTCGGCCTCGGTTTTGCCGCTGTAGGTGTAACCGCGCACCTGAAAGCGCGCTTGCTGGATCAGTTTGCTCAGGTCGATCACGCTGTTGAAATCGGCGACGCTGTCACCTTGCAGCATGGATTTTTCGACTTCGGCGACACGGGCCACGGCGTTGTCGGCGGTGGCGCCGAGTTTGCCACGGGCGTCTTCGCGGTTGGCGCCGGCCTGGGTCATGGCCGTGAAGGCTTGTTTGTACTCACTGACGGCGGCCAGTTGCTGGTCGATCATAGCCACGTCGGCCGGTTGCTCGATCAACGTGCGCGCGGTTTTCAGGCCAGTATCGAGTTGGCCGAGCAGGTCGTTGACCGCACCGGGGCCTTGTTCGCCGCGACGCATTTCGTATTCCAGGCGGGCCAGGTGCAGGTCTTTGGTCAGGTCATTGAGGCTGGCAATAAACCCCAGCTTATCGCCGCGACTCATCACACCGCTCAGGCCGGTCCAACCGGTGAAGGTGATCAACAAGGTAAGCAGCAGCACCAGACCGAAGCCGGCACCCAGTTTGCGATTGACGCTGACGTTCCCCAGTTTCTCGGCTAGCCATCGGTACATGCTGCAACTCCCTCGAACCATTTGTTGGTTTTATAGGGGCTGTATCGGCCGTGTGGCGACATTCTGTAGATGCCAGGGCGCTTTCCTTGTAGCAGCTGGCGAAGCCTGCGTTCGGCTCGGGCCGCGTTCGGACGAAGCAGTCGTCAATCCGGCGTACTTGGTAAACCTGAAAGACCGCGGCGCCCGATTTGCGACTGCTGCGCAGCCGAACGCAGGCTTCGCCAGCTGCTACAGGTTTGCGGTGTTTAGAAGAGGCGAGAGAGCAGCGCAGTGACGGCGGTTTCGACCCGCAGGATGCGGTCGCCAAGCTGTACCGGTTGCAGGCCGGCCTTGCCGAGCAGGTCGATTTCGTAAGGAATCCAGCCACCTTCGGGGCCGATGGCGAGGGTTACCGGTTCGTTCAGGCCGCGAGGGCAGGGCGGGTAGTTGCCGGGGTGGCCGACGAGGCCGAGGGTGCCCTCGGTGATCGCCGGCAGACGGTCTTCGACGAACGGCTTGAAGCGCTTCTCGATGACGATTTCCGGCAGCACGCTGTCCCGGGCCTGTTCAAGGCCGAGGATTAGTTGCTCGCGAATCGCCTCTGGGCCCAGGAACGGGGTTTGCCAGAAGCTCTTCTCGACGCGATAGCTGTTCACCAGAATGATTCGTGGCACACCCATGGCCGCTACGGTTTGAAACACCCTGCGCAGCATTTTCGGCCGTGGCAGGGCCAGCACCAGGGTCAGCGGCAGCTTGGCCGGTGGCGGCTGGTCGAGGGTGACGCGCAACTCGGCTTCGTCGGCGTCCAGGCGCAGCAGTTCGGCCGAGCCCATCAGCCCGCCGATACGCCCGACTCGCAGGCTGTCGCCGACAACGGAGCGGTGGACTTCTTGCATGTGCGTTAACCGGCGATCACGCAGGATGGCCCGGTCGGCCGCAATGAAGTCGGCCTCTTCGAGCAGCAGCAGGTTCACGGTTGAGTCGCTGGCGGCTGGTCGTTGTGATCGTCGGCCGGCTGGTCGTCAGGGTGCTCGCCGCGCTTGCTGACCAGGCTGCCGAACAGGATGCCGATTTCAAACAGCAGCCACATCGGTACGGCCAACAGGGTCTGCGAGAAGATGTCCGGTGGCGTCAGGATCATGCCGACCACGAAGCAGCCGATGACCACGTACGGGCGGATTTTCTTCAGGTATTTGACGTCGACCACGCCGATCCACACCAGCAACACCACGGCCACCGGAATTTCAAACGCCACGCCGAAGGCGAAGAACAGCGTCATGACGAAATCGAGGTAGCTGGTGATGTCAGTCATCATTTCCACGCCGGCCGGGGTGGCGGCGGCGAAGAACTTGAAGATCAACGGGAACACCAGGTAATAGGCGAACGCCATGCCGGTGTAGAACAGCACGATGCTGGACATCAGCAACGGCACCGCGATGCGCTTCTCATGCTTGTACAGGCCCGGTGCGATGAAGCCCCAGATCTGATGCAGGATCACCGGAATCGCCAGGAACAGCGAAACCATCATGGTCAACTTCAGTGGCGTCAGGAACGGCGACGACACGTCGGTGGCGATCATCGTCGCGCCGGCTGGCAGGTACGCGCGCAGCGGCGTGGAGACGAAGGTGTAGATCTGCTGGGTGAAGGCAAACAACCCGGCGAAGATGATGAAGATCGCCGCTACACAACGCAGCAGGCGGGTACGCAACTCGGTGAGGTGCGAAACCAGCGGCATGTGCTGGTCGTTTTCGGGGAGTTCGCTCATGGGGCTCGCGGCGGCAGTGTTGGGTCATGAGGGGCCGGCGCAACAGGCGCAGCCGCAGGCGTAACAGGTTCAACCGGTGTTACTGCAACAACGGGCGCAGGTTCAACGGCTGCTACAACAGGTGCAGGTTCGGCAGCGGCTGGAGCATGAATCGTCTGCTCCGCCACAGGCTCAACCGGCTGAACCGGCGTAGCCTCCTGCTGAGTCGGCGTGAAAATCTTCCGCGCCTCCTGCTCCAGCGACAGAATGTGCTCGTTGTGCAGTTGCCGACGAATCTCGTCGGCACCGATTTCACGTTCAACTTCCTGTTTGATCGCGTTGAAGCTGCGCTTCAGACGGCCGACCCACAGGCCGGCGGTGCGCGCAGCACCCGGCAGACGCTCGGGGCCCAGCACCAGCAGGGCCACGAGGCCGACGAGCAGCAGTTCAGAGAAGCTGATACCAAACATTAGTCAGTGCTCACACGTCTTTGCGGATCGGCTCTTCGACTTTTTGCGCCTGCACGTCGATGGTGTGCGGCTGGTTCACCGAGGACTGCGGCTGAACCGGCGGTACCGGTTGGGACGGCGTCACGGTCGGATCGGCCGGTTTTTCGTCGTCGTTCATGGCTTTCTTGAAGCCCTTGATCGATTCGCCGACATCGGTGCCCAGGTTTTTCAGTTTTTTGGTGCCGAACACCAGTACGACAACAACCAGGATGACGATCCAGTGTTTCCAGTCAAAAATGCCCATGTTGCTGCTCCTCTCTAATAATTGTTCAGGCGGACGGGCGCGAGGCTTTCTCGGCGTGTCCGGACAGACCGAAACGACGGTCCAGTTCATCGAGTACAGCCTGTGGATGCTGCCCCAGTTGGGCGAGCATGACCATGCTGTGGAACCACAAATCGGCGGTTTCGTAGATCACATCGCTGCAGTCACCGCTGATGGCGGCGTCCTTGGCGGCAATGATGGTTTCGACCGACTCTTCGCCGACTTTTTCCAGAATCTTGTTCAAGCCCTTGTGGTACAAGCTGGCGACATACGAGCTGTCGGCGGCGGCGCCTTTGCGCTCCTCCAGCACCTGGGCCAGACGGGTCAACGTGTCACTCATGGCTGTGTCCTGCGGAATAGATGGCGTGCGGGTCCTTGAGCACCGGGTCGACGGTTTTCCAGTCGTCGTTCTCGAAGACGCGGTAGAAGCAGCTCTGACGGCCGGTATGGCAAGCGATGTCGCCGATCTGCTCGACCATCAGGATGATCACGTCAGCGTCACAGTCCAGGCGCATCTCATGCAGGGTTTGCACATGGCCGGACTCTTCGCCCTTGCGCCACAGCTTGCCACGGGAACGTGACCAGTAAATAGCACGGTTCTCGGCAGCGGTCAGTTCCAGCGCTTCACGGTTCATCCAGGCCATCATCAGGACGCGCCCGGTCTTGTGATCCTGGGCAATCGCCGGCACAAGGCCATCGGCGTCCCACTTGATCTCGTCCAGCCAGTTTTTCATCTTCGACTCCGACAGCGGTTCCACACTTCATGAGTAGAACCCAAGCGTTGAAACAGTGTGCCAGCGTGCGGGGGCGCTGGCTATCGGCGAACGACCAGATACAAACCAACCGCCACCATGATGCCGGCCGGCCAATGTCCCAGTTCGTTCAGCGGCCCACCGGCAGCGAGTATTGTGCCGCCGGCCAGGTGCGCACAGCCGAGCAGTCGCAGCAGCCAATCGTCCTTGCGGCGGTGCCACGGTGGCGGCGGGTCGTAGGCGTGGGGCTGGGACATGCGTTCGAGCAGGTCGCGGGCCATGTTGGCCAGGTGCGGCAGCTGTTCGAACTGGCTCTGCACGTTGCCGATCAAGGCTTTGGGGCTGACGCGCTCACGCATCCAGCGTTCGAGGAATGGCTGGGCGGTGTTCCACAAATCGAGGTCCGGGTACAGCTGACGACCCAGGCCTTCAATGTTCAGCAGGGTTTTTTGCAGCAAAACGAGCTGCGGCTGCACTTCCATGTTGAAGCGTCGAGCGGTCTGGAACAGGCGCATCAGCACCTGGCCGAAAGAAATATCTTTTAACGGTTTTTCGAAGATCGGCTCGCACACGGTGCGGATCGCCGCCTCGAATTCGTTGAGTTTGGTTTCCGCCGGCACCCAGCCCGAATCGATGTGCAGCTGCGCGACACGACGGTAATCACGCTTGAAGAACGCGAACAGGTTGCGCGCCAGGTAATCCTGGTCTTCCGGGGTCAGGCTGCCGACGATGCCGCAGTCGATCGCAATGTACTGCGGGCTCCACGGGTTCACGGTGCTGACGAAGATGTTGCCGGGGTGCATGTCGGCGTGGAAGAAGCTATCGCGGAACACCTGGGTGAAGAAGATCTCGACGCCGCGCTCAGCGAGCATTTTCATGTCTGTGCGCTGGTCGGCCAAGGTTGTCAGGTCGGTGACCTGAATGCCGTAGATGCGCTCCATCACCAGCACTTTCGGCCGGCACCAGTCCCAATAGACTTGCGGCACGTAGAGCAGCGGCGAGCCGTCGAAGTTACGTCGCAACTGGCTGGCGTTGGCCGCCTCGCGCAGCAGGTCGAGTTCGTCGTAGATGGTTTTTTCGTAGTCCTGGACCACGTCCACCGGGTGCAGCAGGCGCGCGTCGGCCGAGAGCTTTTCGGCGGCGCGGGCGAGGATGAACAGCCACGCCAGATCCTGCGCGATGATCGGTTTGAGGCCCGGGCGGATGACCTTGACCACCACTTCTTCACCGGTTTTCAGCTGCGCGGCATGCACTTGTGCCACCGAGGCCGAGGCCAGCGGTTCGACGTCGAAGCGGCTGAAGACTTCACTGATCTTTTTGCCGAGCTGTTCTTCGATCAGATTGACCGACACTTGCGAATCGAACGGCGGCACGCGGTCCTGCAGCTTCATCAGCTCATCGGCGATGTCTTCCGGCAGCAAGTCGCGGCGGGTGGACAGGATTTGCCCGAACTTGATGAAAATCGGTCCCAGGTCCTGCAACGCCAGACGCAATCGGGCGCCGCGGCTCAGGTCCAGCGTCTTGCGCGGGAACCAGCGCCACGGCAAGGCGTAGCGCAGCGCCAGCAGAAACCACGGCAGTGGCAGGGCGAACAACAGGTCATCGAGGCGGTAGCGAATCACAACGCGCTGGATGCGCAACAAACGGCGGACGGCAAGCAGCTTCATGCGTTATCGCTTGGGTCGAGGGATCGGGAGAGGCGCTCAAAACGCGCCTCGAGACGTTCCAGATCGAGTTTGATCTGGTCCAGTTCACTGAAACGGGCTTCGGCTTCGCGCTGACCGACGAGGGTGCGCGATTCTTCGGCCAGGTACTCGCCAAGATTCTGGTTCAGGCTGGCGAACCCTTGCTGATACCAGCGTGCGCGACTGCGCAGGTGACCGCCGAGCAGTTGCGTGGTGACAGGTCCCAGCCAGCGCGAGAGTTCGTACTCCCAGTCCAGCTCAAGGTCCTGAAGGATCGCCGCCAGTTCCAGCAGCACGCCGCTGTCGCCATCGAGCTCGACTTCAGGAGCATGCAGGACCGAAGTCTTGTCCTTGCTCATGGCCAGTTTCAACAGGCTGGAGGCCGGTGCGCGCAAGGTGCAGTCGGCGCCGGTTTCCCAGTGGGAAGCCAGCATCAAGCCTTCGTCGCTGGGCAGGATGAACACTTGCAGCGCCGGGCTGCGGCAGTCGACGGCAATCACCTTGCCACTCAAATGCGCCAGCCGCGGCAGCGCTGTGCTGTCGAGACGCAGCACTCGGTTCAGACCGAGTTCAACGCTGGCGAGCAGGCCGGCCAGCAACATCAGGGTTTGATGCCACGGTGCAGGGCGACGATGCCTGCGGTCATGTTGTGGTAGGTCACGCGGTCGAAACCGGCCTCGACCATCATCGACTTCAGGGTTTCCTGATTCGGGTGCATGCGGATCGATTCGGCCAGGTAGCGATAGCTTTCCGAGTCGTTGGTGATCAGCTTGCCCATCAGCGGCATGAAGGCGAACGAGTAGGCGTCGTAGGCTTTGGACATCAGCGCATTGGTCGGCTTGGAGAACTCCAGCACCAGCAAGCGGCCGCCCGGTTTCAGCACGCGCAGCATCGAGCGCAGGGCGTCTTCTTTATGGGTAACGTTGCGCAGGCCGAAGGCGATGGTCACGCAATCGAAATGGTTGTCCGGGAACGGCAGCTTTTCAGCATCGGCCTGGACGAATTCGACGTTGCCGGCCACACCCAGGTCCAGCAAACGGTCACGACCGACCTTGAGCATGGATTCGTTGATGTCGGCCAATACGACCTGGCCGGTCGGGCCAACGAGGTGCGAGAACTTCTTGGTCAGGTCGCCGGTGCCGCCAGCGATGTCCAGCACGCGGTTACCGGTGCGAACGCCCGACAGCTCGATCGCGAAACGCTTCCACAGACGGTGCATGCCGCCCGACAGGAGGTCGTTCATCAAGTCGTACTTGGCGGCTACCGAGTGGAACACCTCAGCGACTTTTTCCGCTTTTTGGCTTTCCGGAACGTTTTTGAAACCGAAGTGAGTGGTGGGTTCGGCATCGCTGCCTTTGCGCTGATCAGTCATATCGCTGTCACCAGAAGAGAATGCGGGACATTCTAATCCCGGTGGCCTGCTTTGTCTTGGCAAGGCTGCAGGTAAGATAGGTAACCACCGGGACGTTTTGCCGCAGTAGCGGTCAGGATGCTTCGGGAAAGTATTCATAAAGCAGGAGTCATTCGATGGCCCGTATTAGTGTTGAGCGTGCCCATGGCCTGGGTAAGGAAGCGGCCCGCGAGAAGGCCGATCTGTTGGCGCAGAAACTGTCCGATCAATATGGCCTGGAGCCGCAATGGTCCGGCGACACCCTGAACCTCAAGCGTTCCGGTGTGAAAGGCGCGGTGTATGTGGGTGAGGATTCGATCAAGGTCGATGTCGAACTGGGCCTGTTGATGTCGGCCATGAGCGGCACGATCAAATCGGAAATCGAGAAGGCCCTCGACAAAGCGTTGGCGTGATGCCGAAAAGATCGCAGCCTCGTTTCACTCGACAGCTCCTACAGGTGAGCACCGCCATCCTCTGTAGGAGCTGTCGAGTGAAACGAGGCTGCGATCTTTTTCCCAAAGGCACCACCGATTCATGTCAGTTGTTAGGGTGCCGTTTCTAATTATTCTCACTACTTTGTGCCTGAGCCCGACTCTTTCGCGGGCAGTTCCTCAAACCTTCTGCGCGTGAGGTGCACCATGGCCAAAGTTATTTTGAAGAAAAAAATCGACGCTTCGACGACTGCTCTGAGCGACGTTAAATCTTATGCCCGCAAGATCTGGCTGGCAGGCCTGGGTGCCTACACCAAGGTCGGCCAAGAGGGCAGCGAGTACTTTCAAGAGTTGATCCAGGCGGGTCAAGCTGTTGAAAAGAAAGGCAAAAAAGTAGTTTCCGAGAAACTTGAAGCGGCCAATGCCGAGATCGATGAAGCCAAGAGTGAAGTGAGCACTTTCAAAGGCAAAGTCGAACTTCAACTCGACAAGGTCGAGAAGGCTTTTGACTCGCGTGTCGCAAGTACCTTGAATCGTATCGGCATTCCGTCTAAACATGACGTTGAGACACTCTCTGCCAAGCTCGATGAGCTGACGGCATTGCTCGAACGCGTCGCGCGTAAATCTTAAGGAGAACGGGATGGCTGGTAAAAAGAACACCGAGAAAGAAGGCAGCTCGTGGATCGGGAAAGTCGAAGACTACTCCCGCAAAATCTGGCTGGCTGGTTTAGGCGTGTACTCGAAGATCGACACTGACGGCAGCAAGCTCTTCGATACATTGGTCAAAGACGGCGAGAAAGCCGAGAAGCTCACCAAGAGCGCTGTCGGCAAAAAAGTCGATGCTGCCAAGGACTCTGCCACGTCGGCAAAGTCGCGCATCAGCGGCGTGAAAGATCGTGCGCTGGGCAAGTGGGATGAGTTGGAAGGGGCTTTCGACAAGCGCCTGAACAGCGCCATTTCGCGCCTGGGTGTACCAAGCCGCAACGAAGTCAAAGCACTGCACAGCAAGGTCGATACCCTGACCAAGCAAATCGAAAGACTCACTGGTGCCAAGGTGGCGCCTGTTGCGGCGAAAACCGCGGCGGCCAAACCGGTAGCGAAGTCCGTTGCCAAACCACTGGCTAAAGCTGCCGCTAAACCGGCTGCCAAACCAGCGGCCAAAACTGCCGCAGCGAAACCTGCAGCGGCCAAAGCAGCAGCAAAACCAGCCGCTAAACCAGCCGCTAAACCGGCTGCCAAAACTGCAGCAGCCAAACCCGCTACCAAGCCAGCGGCCAAACCTGCCGCAGCGAAGAAGCCAGCGGTGAAAAAGCCGGCAGCTCCGAAAGCGGCGGCACCAAAACCAGCAGTGGCTGCCGCCAAACCGGCAACCCCGGCCCCGGTCAGTGCATCGAACTCCGCTACTGCGCCGACCCCTGCTGCAACCCCGACTGTCGCGCCAGCTCCTTCGACGCCAACCAGTCAGTCCTGATTTTCAGGGCTCAAGAAAACGCCCGGCCTGCAAAGGTCGGGCGTTTTTTTATGCACGAATTAATGAACACCGCAGATCCACTGTGGGAGCGAGCAGGCTCGCTCCCACAGGGGTTAGTCGTGTTCTTCGAGGTATTGAAGGGCCAGTTGCTCCGTCGCGACCTTGATCGGCGGCAACAAATGCGGCGCCACCAGCATCATGATCTGGTACACCACCAATCTCACCTCACCCTCGCGATCCAGTATCCGCTGATAGTCCAGCGAGAACAGCAGCGTCATGGTGATCTGTTCCACCAACTGCCCCAACGCCTGGGTATCGCTGACCAATTGCCCCTGAGCCTTTAATCGTGCGAGCAACGAAGCCAGCGTACGCTTCAACGCATTGAGCAGGTTGCGTATGCCCTTGGCCAGTTTCGGCAAGCGCCCGGCGAGGTTCGACAGGTCCTGGAACAGAAACCGGTAATGGGCCAGGCGCTCGACGATCAGGTGCAGAAACAGCCAGTAATCTTCCGGTGCCAGTTCCACATCGGCCGGTGGATCGAGCAGGGGCGCCAGTTCGGCCTGGAAGCGCTCGAACAGTCCGAGAATCAACGGTTCCTTGCCGTGGAAGTGGTAGTAGAGGTTGCCTGGGCTGATGCCCATTTCGTTGGCAACTTCCATGGTGGAGACGTTCGGCTCGCCCTTCTGATTGAACAACTGCAAAGCACATTCGAGAATCCGGTCGCGGGTTTTCATCCAGTCTTCTTAATGGTCGAGTCATGCCACGGCCGGCGCCGGCCGTGGTTCGTTGTCAGTCAGCGCACGCGCACATAAGTGCCGGGTGCCGCTTCCATCGGTGGATAGTTCTGGTTGCCAAGCGCCATGTGGGTTTCTTTTAGCGCGCCTGAACGTTCTTGAATCCAGCCCAGCCACTGAGTCCACCAACTGCCGTTGACTTGCTTGGCGTCGTAATACCAGGCCCGTGGGTCAGTGCTCAGCTTCGTGCTCTCGACGAAGTTGGCTTTCGGGTTTGAGGGTGGGTTGAGAATACTCTGCACATGCCCGCTGTTGGACAACACGAAGCGTCGCTCGCCACCCAGCAGCAGGGCCGAGCGATACACCGCATCCCACGGGGTGATGTGGTCATTGATGCCCGCGACGCTGAAGCTGTCGACGTTGACTTTCTGCAAGTCGATCGGCGTGCCGCACACCTCCAGACCTCCCGGATGACTCAGCGGGTTGTGTTTGAAGAAGTCCAGCAAGTCGCCATGCAAGGCTGCCGGCAAACGTGTGTTGTCGTTGTTCCAGTAGAGGATGTCGAACGCCGGAGGCTCTTTGCCCAACAGGTAGTTGTTAACGAAATAGCTCCAGATCAAATCGTTGGGGCGCATCCACGCGAAGATCTTGGCCATGTCGCGGCCATCCATCACGCCTTTCTGATAGGAGCGACGCTTGGCCGCCTCAAGCGTCTGTTCGTCGGCGAAGAGGGTCGCAGGCGAGTCCATCTGACTGTCGAGCAGGCTCACGAGATAGGTCGCACTGGACACCCGCCGAAGTTGTCGCTTGGCCTGCAAATGGCCTTGCAGCGCGGCAATGGTCAGCCCGCCCGCGCAGGCGCCCATCAGGTTGACCTCACGAGCACCGGTGATCGCCCGGCACACATTCATCGCTTCTTCCACGGCTTCGACGTACGTCGACAGCCCCCATTCGCGATGACGTACATCCGGATTGCGCCAACTGATCATGAAGGTCTGCAAACCATTCTTCAGGGCGAACTGGACGAAGCTGTTGTGCGGACTCAGGTCGAAAATGTAGTACTTGTTGATCTGTGGCGGCACCACCAGCAGCGGTTTGGAATACTGCTTTTCGCTCATGGGCTTGTACTGGATCAACTCCAGCAGCTCATTGCGAAACACCACGGAGCCCGTAGTGGTGGCGACCGTTTTGCCGACCTCGAAAGCTTGCTTGGTGACTTGTCTGGGCAGGCCGTCGTTGTGCAGGAAGTCGTCGACCAGGTGGCTGATCCCTCGCACCAGGCTGTTGCCGCCGGAGTTGAAGATTTCCTTGATCGCCAGCGGATTAAGCAGGCTGTTGGACGGTGCCATGGCGTCGTTGAGCAAGGCGAACGCGAAGTGGGCACGGGCGCGATCGTCTGGAGTCATGTTGCTGTCGTCGATCCAGTGTTTGACCTGCTTCTGCCAGCTCAGGTAGGCCTGCAAACTGCGGCGATAAAAAGGGTTGAGGCTCCACGCCGGATCGGCAAAGCGCTTGTCCTGTGGATTGGTCGGGTGCAGGGTTTCGCCCAGCAGTACACGGCCCAGTTGACCGCCCAGCTTCAAGGCGTGTCGGGCGGTGTGCACCGGGTTGCGCAAACCATGGGCGGCAACGCTGCGCAGGGTAGAAAACAGATCCCGACCACGCAGGCCGGTAATCGCACTCTGTGCGTTGATGAACGCGGCGGGAGTGGGCAAAAATTCCCTCGCTGGTTTTTCGCGCATGAATCAACACTCCTTCGTCTTCAGGCCAAATACAGATACACCGAACCAGAACACCATAGACGCTGTTGCGGAATGTTGCGCGGCGCTGCGTCTTCCCGACCCCTTTTTGTAACAAAAGCCAGGGCCGATTAGCCGCCCAATGGCGACGGATGCGGATGCATCACGGCACGCTGACGTTCTTCCTCGAGAAACTTCATGATGATCGGTGCCACTGCTTCGGCCCGGGTAATCAAAAACAGATGCCCGTCGTCGATGATGTGCAACTGGGCGTTGGGAATCCGCCAGGCCAGTAACCGCATGTTGACCAACGGAATCAGTGGATCGTCGTCACCGGCCAGTACCAGGGTTGGCTGGTTGATCTTGTGCAGCCAGTGAATGCTGGTCCAGCCGAGGCCGGCGAACAGCTGCCAGTAATAACCGAGTTTGCCGGCCGAGCGGACCTTGGCGGCATGGCTGGCGGCCAGGGTCGGATCGCGACGGAACGCACCGCCATAGATCATCGGCGCAATGCGAATCACGTGAGACGGCTGGATGTAGCGTCGTGGGCTGGCCATCATCCACAGGACTCTCGGCTTGCCCGGCACCATCACCGTGCCAGCCGCCGTGGCCGCCAGAACGAGTTTCTTGCAGCGCTCGGGGTAGTCGTAAGCGAACTGCTGGGCGAGGGCGCCCCCCCAGGAAACGCCGATTACGTTGACTTGCCCGTAGTCGAGATAGTCGAGCATCCGCGCCGTGAGTTTCGCCAGGCCCGGAAAGCGATACGGTCGCCGTGGCGTCGACGAACCGCCGACACCAGGGACGTCGAAGGCGATGACTTCCAGGTCCGGGTCCAGCGCCGCGACGAACGGAAACACCAGCTCCAGGTTGGCGCCGATGCCGTTGAAAATCAGCAAGGGCGTCAAGTGAGGCTTGCCGGGGCGTACCGCCGTACGGAGGGTCTGGCCATCCAGGTCGACGGTACGAAATATGAACGGTTGCGGCATGCTTCAGGCCCTGTGGGTCACTGTCTTTAATTCATCCCAATCCCTTGTGGGAGAGAGCTTGCTCGCGATAGCGGTGTGTCAGCCAGCACATTTGCCAAAGCTGCCGCCGCCATCGCGAGCAGGCTCGCTCCCACACAGGGGCGCGAGGTGTGTCAGTTATCGCTCATGCACATAAGTGCCTGGTGCAGCTTCACCCGCCGGATAAGCCTTGTTGCCCAAACTGCTTGGAGACTTTTTCAGTTTGCCGGAACGCTCTGCTTGCCATGCCTGCCAGTGCAGCCACCAGGAATCGGTGTGCTTGGTGGAGTTTTCTTGCCACTCCTCAGCTTTGACCGGCATCTCGGTGCTGGTCATGTAGCGCGATTTCGGATTGCCCGGCGGGTTCAGAATGCTCTGGATATGCCCGCTGCTGGACAGCACGAATTCAACGTTGCCACCGAACAGTTGCGCCGACTTGTAGCAGGACTTCCAAGGGGTGATGTGGTCGTTGGTGCCGGCCAGGGAGTAGATGTCGGCAGTGACCTGCTTCAGATCGATCGGTGTGCCGCACACTTCCAGTGCATCAGGTCGGATCAGTGGGTTGGTTTTGAACATCTCGATCAGGTCGCCGTGGAACGCTGCGGGCAACCGTGTGGTGTCGTTGTTCCAGAACAGGATGTCGAAAACCGGCGGCTCGTTGCCCAGCAGGTAGTTGTTGACCCAGTAATTCCAGATCAGGTCGTTGGGGCGCATCCAGGCGAAAATTTTCGCCATGTCGCGGCCTTCCAATACGCCGGCCTGATAGGAGTGGCGCTTGGCGGATTCGAGCGTCTGCTCGTCGACGAACAGTGCCACGTCGCTCTCCAGGGTGGTGTCCAGCACGCTGACCAATAGCGTCAGGGCGTTGACCTTGTTCTCGCCGATCGCGGCGTAGTGGCCCAGCAAGGCGGTGCAGGTGATGCCTCCGGAGCAGGCGCCGAGCATGTTGATGTCTTTGCTGCCGGTGATCGCGGTGACCACGTCGACCGCTTCCTTGAGCGCTTCGATGTAGGTCGACAGACCCCACTCGCGCTGCTCCTTGGTCGGGTTGCGCCAGCTGACGATGAACGTCTGCATGTTGTTGCGCAGGCAGAAGCGCGCCAGGCTCTTGTCCGGGCTCAGGTCGAAAACATAGAACTTGTTGATCTGCGGTGGCACCACCAACAGTGGGCGCTCGTGCACCTGCTCAGTGGTCGGCCGGTAGTGGATCAGCTCCAGCACGTCATTGCGAAACACCACCGCGCCTTCGGTGACGCCCAGGCTCTTGCCAACCTCGAACGCGCCCATGTTGACCTGGCTCGGCATGCCGCCGTTGTTCACCAGATCCTTGGCCAGATGGGAGAGGCCGTCGAGCAGGCTTTTGCCGCCGGTTTCGAAGAAGCGTTTGACCGCCGCCGGGTTGGCCGCACTGTTGGTGGGGGCCATGGCTTCGGTCATGAGGTTGATCACGAAATGCCCGCGTGCGACATCCTTGGGCGAGAGGTTGCTGTCGCCGATCCAGTCGTGGAGTTCCTTGCGCCACGCCAGGTAAGTTTGCAAATAACGTCTGTACAGCGGGTTCTGGCTCCAGGCCGGATCGGCGAAGCGACGGTCATCGCTTGTCGGTTGGAGCTCGGATTTACCGAACAACACGTTCTTCAGTTCAAGACCAAAATGAGCGACATGCCTGGCGCTGTGAATCGGTTGTCTGATGGCCTGCCTAAGCACCATTCGAGCAGAAGCCAGTAGATCTTTTCCACGCAGCCCAACGACAGGATTCAGCCCCAAGGTGTTTTCCGAGGCCTGATACTTCAAGTCATCGTTATTCTTGTTACTCATCTACGACGCTCCATTGTCCTGAGACGAGTACCTGAGCCCAGCTGTGCATTCCCACAGCAAATGCCAGGTACTACTGCTCGGGTGACCGTTAATTCTGCATCGCTGCTTTTTAGTTCAGAGAGCACTGCAGGTACCTTGCCAGCTCCATTGGTTACCCGAGTTTAATTTTTTTCGCAAGCATGCCAATCCTCGGCCCGGAAGCGGAGCATTCAAACAGATGGAATTAGAAAATGCCTTCTAATGAGCGAAAGGCCCGAGCTAGAGCATCAGCTTGACGATGGATTCGTTCGGATCGCGGGTCTTTCCGGCGGCTTTGAGTTCGGCAAGATAATCGTTCCAGAGATCCTCTTGTCGCACGCCCAGCTGGTACAGATATTCCCAGGTGAACAGGCCGCTGTCGTGGCCGTCGTCGAAGGTCAACTTCAGTGCGTACTGACCGGCCGGTTCGACCTTGGTCAGGCCTACGCCGATCTTGCCAAATTGCAGGATAGGTTTGCCGTGGCCCTGGACCTCGGCGGAAGGAGAGTGCACGCGCAGGAACTCGGCGGGCAGGTGATGTTCCTCGCCGGACGCATATTTCAGCGACAGGGTTTTCGAGGCTTTGTGCAGTTTGATGTCGGTGGGGAGTTGGGTCATGACAGGTCATCCGTCTTGGTGGAGCACCCTGTAGGAGCTGCCGAAGGCTGCGATCTTTTGATCTTGTTTTTTTCAAGGAAAAATCAAAAGATCGCAGCCTGCGGCAGCTCCTACAGGGGAACAGGTGACCTACAGGATATAACGGGACAGGTCTTCGTTCTGCGCCAATTCGCCCAAGTGGCTGTTGACGTAATCGGCGTCGATCAGGATCGCCTTTTCGTCGTGGGCGCTGGCCAGGTCACCGGCGCTGAACGACACCTCTTCAAGCAGACGCTCAAGGAGCGTGTGCAGGCGACGGGCACCGATGTTCTCGGTCTTCTCGTTGACCTGCCAGGCGATCTCGGCAATACGCTTGATGCCGTCCGGCAGGAATTCGATCACCAGGCCTTCGGTCTTCAGCAGGGCGCAATACTGCTCGGTGAGCGACGCGTGCGGCTCGCTGAGAATGCGTTCGAAATCTTCAGGCGTCAGCGCCTTGAGTTCGACACGAATCGGCAGGCGACCTTGCAGCTCAGGCACCAGATCGCTCGGTTTGCTCAGGTGGAACGCGCCGGACGCGATGAACAGGATGTGGTCAGTCTTGACCATGCCCAGTTTGGTGTTGACGGTGCAGCCTTCGATCAGCGGCAGCAGGTCGCGCTGTACGCCTTCGCGGGACACGTCGACGCCACCGGTGTTGCCGCGCTTGGCGACCTTGTCGATTTCGTCGATGAACACGATGCCGTGCTGCTCGACCGCTTCCAGCGCCTTGGCCTTCAACTCTTCTTCGTTGACCAGGCGACCGGCTTCTTCGTCGCGCACCAGTTTCAGCGCTTCCTTGACCTTGACCTTGATCTTGCGGCTCTTGCGTTTGCCCTTGCCCATGTTGGCGAACAGGCTCTGCAACTGGTTGGTCATCTCTTCCATGCCCGGCGGCGCGGAGATATCGACACCGGTCACTTCGGCGACTTCGATTTCGATCTCTTTGTCATCCAGCTGACCTTCGCGCAGGCGCTTGCGGAACAGCTGACGGGTGTTGGAGTCGGCCGACGGTGCGGCGTCGTCGTTGCTGAAGCCCATGCGTGCCGGTGGCAGCAGGGCGTCGAGGATGCGTTCTTCGGCGGCGTCTTCGGCGCGGTGGCGAACCTTGGTCATTTCCTGTTCGCGCAGCAGCTTGATCGCTGCGTCGGCCAGGTCACGAATGATCGATTCAACATCGCGGCCGACATAGCCGACTTCGGTGAACTTGGTCGCTTCGACCTTGATGAACGGCGCGTTGGCCAGTTTGGCCAGACGACGAGCAATCTCGGTTTTACCGACACCGGTCGGACCGATCATCAGGATGTTCTTTGGGGTCACTTCAACGCGCAGCTCTTCAGGCAGCTGCATCCGGCGCCAGCGGTTACGCAGCGCGATGGCGACGGCGCGCTTGGCATCGTCCTGGCCGATGATATGGCGATTGAGTTCGTGGACGATTTCACGGGGAGTCATGGACATAGTAATTGGCGGTCCTCAGGTAAAAGTGAGCCGTGGCGTAGTGGCCAAAACAGGCTTACTCAGCGAGGTCCTGCTCCTCAATGGTGAAGGTGTGGTTGGTGAATACACAGATGTCGCCGGCGATGCCGAGGGCGGTTTCGACGATTTCCCGGGCCGACAGGTCGGTTTTCTTCAGCAGCGCGCTGGCGGCGGCCTGGGCGTAACCGCCGCCGGAACCCATGGCGATCAGACCTTCTTCAGGTTCGACCACGTCGCCGTTGCCGGTGATGATCAGAGAGGCGTCTTTGTTGGCGACCGCGAGCATGGCCTCGAGGCGGCTGAGGGAGCGGTCAGTGCGCCATTCTTTGGCGAGTTCGACAGCGGCGCGAACCAGGTGGCCCTGATGTTTCTCAAGCTGGCCTTCGAAACGCTCGAAGAGGGTGAAGGCGTCAGCGGTGGCCCCGGCAAAACCGGCGATCACCTGGCCGTGGTACAGGCGGCGAACTTTCTTCGCGTTGCCTTTCATCACGGTATTGCCGAGAGAAACCTGGCCGTCGCCGCCCATGACGACTTTGCCGTGGCGGCGAACTGAAACGATGGTGGTCAAGGGAGAGTCTCCACGCAGCGGGGCGAAAATGCCTTATGCCAACTCATATGGGGGTGGTGGAGCGTATTTCAACTGTAGGAAGGGAGAGGGGACGAGCGGTGCGAGGCGAGAAGGAGCTGCCGAAGGCTGCGATCTTTTGATCTTGCTCTTGATGATGGGTAAGACGGAACACCCTGCAAACCTTGAAAAGATCGCAGCCTGCGGCAGCTCCTACAGGATTCGTGTCTCCTGCGGGAGCTGCGGTGGCAGAGGGTTAGCGGCTTTGGCGTTGTTGTAACAACAAATTGCTGAACCCGCTGCCGGCCAGTTGTTTCTGGGCGGTGGTCAGTTGCTCGCGGTTGCTGAACGGTCCGACCAATACCCGATACCAGGTTTCGTCCTTCACGGTGCCGGATTCAACTGCCACAGCCTGACCGAGCAGGATGATCTGGGCCCGAACCTTGTCTGCATCAGCCTCCTTGCGGAACGAGCCGGCCTGCAGGAAGAACTTGGTCACTGGCGCCGCTTTGGACACCGGTGGGGCTGGCGGCGGGGTAATCCCGGCCAGTGCGGCCTGAGCCCGCGCGGTATCGATCTTCGCCGCTTGCTCTGGTGTGACCGGCGTTGTCGGAATGGCCGGCACTTGTGGCGTCGGCAGGGTTTTCTCCGGCACGGCATCCGGCGGCACGATCACTTCCGATTCCGGCAGCAACGTGTAGAAGTCGTACTTCGGCTTCACCGGTTGCGTCGGGCTCGGCGGGGTCTTGTTGGCCTCGACGATCTTGGCTTTCTGCTGCTCGATCTTCTCGCGCTTGACGCTCTCGCTGCCCTTGCCCGGTTCCAGCTTCATCAGGAACACAATAAACGCGCCGACCGTCAGGCCGATGGCCATCCACAGCCAGCCCGGGATCGGTTGCTTTGCAGGAGCTTGGTAACGGCTGGCGCCACGCTTGGGTGCTGGTTTTTTCTTGGCAGCCAACTTACATACGCTCCAGAGTTTCCAGACCCAAGAGTTCCAGGCCTTGCTTGAGAGTGCGACCGGTCAGCGCGGCGAGGCGCAGACGGCTCTGCATTTGCGCCGGGGTGTCGGCACCGAGGATCGGGCAGTTCTCGTAGAAGCTGGAGAACAGGCCGGCGACATCGTACAGGTAGGTGCACAGGATGTGCGGCGTGCCTTTGTCGGAAACGTTGTTCAGCACTTCGCCGAACTGCGCGAGCTTCGCCGCCAATTCGTGTTCGTGCGTGGCTTCGAGGACGATCTGGCCTTCGACTTCGCTGAAGTCCTTGCCGAGTTTGCGGAACACGCCGGCCACGCGGGTGTAGGCGTACAGCAGGTACGGCGCAGTGTTGCCTTCGAAATTCAGCATCAGGTCAAAGTTGAAGCTGTAGTCGCTGGTGCGGTGCTTGGACAGGTCGGCGTATTTCACCGCGCCAATGCCCACGACCTTGGCGATGTTGCGCAGTTCGTCTTCGGCAAGTGTAGGGTTCTTGTCCTTCACCAGGGTGTAGGCGCGTTCCTGAGCTTCGGTCAGCAGGTCGATCAGCTTCACGGTGCCGCCGTCACGGGTCTTGAACGGACGGCCATCGGCGCCGTTCATGGTGCCGAAGCCCATGTGTTCCATTTCCATCGGGTGCGTCACGAAACCGGCCAGGCGCGCGACCTGGAACACTTGCTGGAAGTGCAGGGCCTGACGCTGGTCGACGAAGTACAGCGCGCGATCAGCCTTCAGCTTGCCGCTACGATAACGCACGGCCGCCAGGTCGGTGGTGGCGTAGAGGTAACCGCCGTCAGCCTTGACGATGATCACCGGCAGCGGGTCGCCGTCGGCGTTCTTGAACTCGTCGAGGAACACGCACTGGGCGCCGTTGCTCTCGACCAGCAGGCCAGCGGCCTTGAGGTCGTTGACTACGTTGATCAGGTCGTCGTTGTAGGCGCTTTCGCCCATCACGTCGGCCATGGTCAGTTTGACGTTCAGCAGTTCGTAGATTTTCTGGCAGTGCGACAGCGAGATGTCCTTGAACTTGGTCCACAGCGCCAGGCAGTCCGGGTCGCCGGCTTGCAGCTTGACCACCAGGCCACGGGCGCGATCTGCGAACTCTTCGGATTCGTCGAAGCGCTGTTTGGCTGCACGGTAGAAGTTTTCCAGGTCCGACAACTCGTCGCTGGTGATCGGGTTTTCCTGCAGATACGCCATCAGCATGCCGAACTGGGTGCCCCAGTCGCCGACGTGGTTCTGACGGATCACTTCGTCGCCGAGGAATTCCAGTACGCGCGCCACGCCGTCGCCGATGATGGTCGAGCGCAAGTGGCCGACGTGCATCTCTTTGGCCAGGTTCGGTGCCGACAGGTCGACGACAGTGCGCTGCACCGGACCCGCCTTGCGCACGCCGATGTGGGCATCGGCCAGGGCGGCGTCCAGGCGAGTGGCCAGGGCCTGGGTGTTCTGGAAGAAGTTCAGGAAGCCGGGGCCGGCGATTTCGGTCTTGGTGACGTTTTCGTCAGCCGGCAGCGCGGCGATGATTTTCTCTGCCAGGTCGCGCGGCTTCATGCCGGCCGGTTTGGCCAGCATCATGGCGATGTTGCTGGCGAAGTCGCCGTGAGTCTTGTCACGGGAGTTTTCCACCTGGATCGCCGGCGACAGGCCTTCAGGCAACACACCTTCGTTGACGAGTTGGGTGATGGCTTGTTGGATCAGCTGGCGAATGGTGTCTTTCATGGTGTTCTCTTTCGACCGCAAGCGCGGCGGCGCCTGGATGCGCTAGTGGAAAAACTGGGCATTATCCGTTGCGAAGACGGGCTTGCCAACTATAGCGGGCAGGTTATGGATATGTGGTGACTAATCAACCACCTTCGCGAGCAGGCTCGCTCCCACATTGACCTGGTGAGCGCCGCAGATCCCCTGTGGGAGCGAGCCGGCTCCGGGCGGCGTTCCGACGAAAGCGATCTTCCAATCAATACAAATCGACCGGGTCCACATCCAGCGACCAGCGCACCGCCCGCCCACTCGGCATCTGCTCCAACACCAGCAGCCAGCTGCTTAATAGTCGATGCAGCGGCGCCCGGGCCGTCGCTTGCAGCAACAACTGCGCACGATAACGCCCGGCCCGGCGCTCCATCGGCGCCGGCACCGGCCCTAGCAGTTCAATCCCGGTCAGGTTCTGTTCGGCCAGCAAACGCTCGGCCTCGCTGCACGCCTCATCAAGAAAGCCTTCAGCTTGCCCCGGTTTGTGCGCTTCGGCCCGCAGCAGCGCCAAGTGCGCAAACGGCGGTAGGCCCGCCGAGCGACGTTCGCTCAACGCCTGTTCGGCAAAGGCGAAATAGCCCTGTTCAGTCAATTGCACCAGCAGCGGATGGTCGGCCAGGTGCGTCTGGATGATCACTTTGCCCGGCTCTTCAGCCCGGCCCGCGCGCCCGGCAACCTGGACGATCAGCTGCGCCATGCGCTCGCTGGCGCGGAAGTCGCCGGAAAACAGCCCGCCGTCGGCATCGAGAATCGACACCAGCGTCACCCGTGGAAAGTGGTGCCCTTTGGCAAGCATTTGCGTGCCGACCAGAATGCAGGGCTGGCCCTTCTGAATGGTCGCGAACAGCTGATTCATGGCGTCTTTACGCGAAGTGCTATCGCGGTCGACCCGCAGCACCGGGACGTCTGGAAACAAAATCCCCAATCGTTCTTCGGCGCGCTCGGTGCCGGCACCGACTGGTCGCAAATCGACCTTGCCGCACTTCGGGCAATGTCGAGGGACGCGTTCGACGTAGCCGCAATGGTGGCAGCGCAGTTCGCCGGAGCGCTGGTGCACGGTCATGCGCGCATCGCAGCGCTGACACTCGGACATCCAGCCGCAGTCGTGACACAGCAAGGTCGGCGCAAAACCGCGACGGTTGAGGAACACCAACACTTGTTGCCCAGCGGCCAGCGTCTGGCCGATGGCCTGCTGCATCGGCCCGGAAATGCCGCTGTCCAGTGGACGGCTTTTCACGTCCAGGCGCAGGAACCGCGGTTGTTTGGCGCCACCGGCACGCTCGTTCAAGCGTAAGAGTCCGTATCGACCGGTGTAGGCGTTGTGCAGGCTTTCCAGCGAAGGCGTGGCGGAGCCGAGGACAATCGGGATGTTTTCCTGGCGTGCGCGCACCAATGCCAGGTCGCGGGCGTGATAGCGCAGGCCTTCCTGCTGTTTATAGGAACCGTCGTGCTCTTCATCGATGATGATCAGGCCGGGGTTCTTCATCGGCGTGAACAGCGCGGAACGGGTGCCGATAATAATGTCGGCGTCACCGTCCCGGGCGGCGAGCCAGGCTTCGAGGCGCTCGCGATCGTTGACCGCCGAGTGGATCAGCGCGATGCGTGCATTGAAGCGCTGCTCGAAGCGCGCCAGGGTCTGCGGGCCGAGGTTGATCTCCGGGATCAGTACCAGCGCTTGCTTGCCAGCCTCGAGCGTTTCGCGGATCAGCTGCAAATAGACTTCGGTCTTGCCGCTGCCGGTGACGCCAGCCAGCAGGAACGCGTGATAACTGTCGAACCCTGCGCGAATCGCCTCATAGGCCGCACGCTGCTCCGGGTTGAGCGGCAATTCCGGCTGCGCCAGCCAGTGTTCGTGGCGGGCGTCGGGGGCGTGCTTGCGGATTTCGACTTGCACCAGATCCTTGGCCAGCAGCAAATCCAGGCTGTCCTTGCTCAGCATCAGTTTGCTCAACAACTGATGGGCGACGCCATGGGGATGTTGGGCCAGGGTCGCGAGGGCCTCCCGTTGACGCGGGGCGCGAGCGATGCGCGGGTCATCAAGGCTGGCGCCGGGCGCGGCGGACCAGAAGCGCTCCTGCCGTGCTTCGGCCAGTTCGCCTTGTCGCAACAGTACCGGTAGCGCCCAGCTCAAAGTGTCGCCGAGGCTGTGCTGGTAATACTGAGACGTCCACAGGCACAGTTTGAATAGCGCTGGTGGCAGGGGCGGCGTGGCATCGAGCAGGGCCAGGGCCGGCTTGAGCTTTTCTACCGGCACTTCGCTGTGATCGGTCACCTCCACCAGAATCCCGATCATCTCCCGTCGGCCGAACGGTACCCGCAGGCGCATGCCCGGCTGCAACTGGGCACGCAGGATCCCGGCCGGAGCACGGTAATCGAACAGGCGGCGCAGAGGCGAAGGCAGGGCGAGGCGCAAAATGGCGTCGGGCACGCGGGGGGATCTCGATAAACAGGAAATAAACAGCGGGGATGCCACCTGTGGGAGCGAGCCTGCTCGCGAAGAGGGCATATCAGTCAGCACTCACGTCATCTGATACACCGCTTTCGCGAGCAGGCTCGCTCCCACAGGGAGTATGCTTTGGGCCGGGAGCCTAGCAGACGACTGGTGTAAGCGACAGCTTGCGTGATTGCAAAGGTCTGGTAGAATCCGCGGCCTAATTATGTGCGGTATTCAACAATAGTGTTGAGTGGCGGCACACTAGCCTGAGGAATACACCATGAAAGCCGATATCCATCCAGCGTACGAAACCATCGAAGTAACTTGCAGCTGCGGCAACAAGTTCGAAACTCGTTCGAACCTGTGCAAGCCACTGGGTACTGACGTATGCAACGAGTGCCACCCGTTCTACACCGGTAAGCAGAAGACTCTGGATACTGGCGGCCGTGTACAGCGCTTCGCAGACCGTTTCGGTGCTTTCGGCAAGAAAGCTCCTGCTGCTGCAGAGTAAGGTTGCAAAGCCCCATGGGCTTTACCTTGCTGATGAAAAAGGCGTCCCTCGTGGGCGCCTTTTTTGTGTCTGCGATTTGGCTTTCCGGTGCCCAGGCCTTCTGCCCGGCGCCGAGCGGGCTGACACCCGTTGTGGTGCAACGGGTGGTGGATGGTGACACGCTGCGCCTGAGCGATGGCCGTAGCGTGCGCATGATCGGTTTGAATACGCCGGAGCTGGGCAAGAAAGGTCGCTCCGACGAGCCGTTCGCGGTGGCGGCACGCCAGCGCCTGAAAGCGCTGGTGGCTGCAAGCGACGGACGGGTCGGTTTATTGCCTGGTAAAGAAAGCAAAGACCATTACGGTCGCACCTTGGCTCATGTCTACAGCGCCGATGGCGCCAACCTTGAAGCGCAGATGCTCGCTGAAGGACTCGGTTTCCAGGTAGCGGTCGCGCCGAATGTCGATCTGGTCGACTGCCAGCAAGCGGCGGAACACAGCGCCCGTCAGGCCGGACTCGGGTTGTGGCGTCAATCCCCTGTACTGAAAGCGGAGCAGATCAACACGTCCGGTTTCGCTGTGCTCAGCGGTCGTGTGAGCAAGGTTCAGCGCAATCGCGGCGGGGTTTGGATCGAGTTGCAGGATTCGGTTGTACTGCGCGTTGCACCCAATTTGCTGGGGCAGTTCGATGTGGCGAATCTCGAGCGGCTGAAGGGCAGGCAGATCGAAGCCCGTGGCTGGGTGCTGGACCGTTCGCGGCGCGGCGGCCTGAAAGAAGGACAGGCACGCTGGCTTTTGCCATTGACCGACCCGGCGATGCTTCAGATGGCTCCGTGATAAAAAACTGTAGACATTTTTTATGCTGATTGTGAACAGTCTATCCCTTGTGTTCCGCGGCTCTTGGTCCAAAGTCGTAGGGCCGGGCGCTTGACAGGGGTGACTGGTCAGTCTTGTGAGGACTTTGCGAGGCGAGTATCCTCGGCGGTCCGTCTGTCCAACAGTAAAAAGCGGAATGCCCCTATGTCTGATCTGAAAACTGCCGCTCTCGAATATCACGCCCATCCCCGTCCAGGGAAGCTGAGTGTCGAGCTCACCAAGGCCACCGCTACCGCCCGCGATCTGTCGCTGGCCTACAGCCCCGGCGTAGCCGAACCAGTACGCGAAATCGCCCGCGATCCTGAACTGGCCTACAAATACACCGGCAAAGGCAACCTGGTTGCAGTCATTTCTGATGGCACCGCAATTCTTGGCCTGGGTAATCTCGGCCCGTTGGCTTCCAAGCCAGTGATGGAAGGTAAAGGCGTGCTGTTCAAGCGCTTCGCCGGCATCGACGTTTTCGACATCGAAGTCGACTCCGAAAGCCCGCAAGCCTTCATCGACACCGTCAAGCGCATCTCCATCACCTTTGGTGGCATCAACCTGGAAGACATCAAGGCACCTGAGTGCTTTGAGATCGAACGCGCTCTGATCGAGCAGTGCGACATTCCGGTATTCCACGATGACCAGCACGGCACCGCGATCGTTACTGCGGCCGGCATGATCAACGCCCTGGAAATCGCTGGCAAAACCCTCGCCGACGCCAAGATCGTCTGCCTGGGCGCCGGTGCTGCCGCCATCTCCTGCATGAAATTGCTGGTGAGCATGGGTGCCAACATCGAAAACATCTTCATGGTTGACCGTACCGGCGTGATCCACTCCGGCCGTGACGACCTGAACCAGTACAAGGCTGTTTTCGCTCACGCGACTGAAAAACGCACGCTGGCCGACGCCCTGAAAGGCGCGGACGTGTTCGTTGGCCTGTCCGGCCCGAACCTGCTGAGCGCTGAAGGCCTGAAATCCATGGCGGCCACCCCGATCGTGTTCGCGTGCTCCAACCCTGATCCGGAAATCGCCCCGGAGCTGGCTCACGCCACCCGTGACGACGTGATCATGGCCACCGGCCGTTCGGACTACCCGAACCAGGTCAACAACGTGCTGGGCTTCCCGTTCATCTTCCGCGGTGCCCTGGACGTTCGCGCCAAGCGCATCAACGAAGAAATGAAAGTGGCTGCGGCCAACGCCCTGCGTGAACTGGCCAAGCTGCCGGTTCCTCAGGAAGTGTGCGACGCCTACGGCGGCATCAAACTGGAATTCGGTCGTGAGTACATCATTCCGAAGCCAATGGATGCCCGTCTGATCACCGTGATCTCCGATGCCGTGGCCAAGGCTGCGATCGAGACCGGCGTAGCGACCCTGCCGTATCCGAAGAACTACCCGCTGAAAAGCGTGGATGACGTGTTCAACGGCTAAGTCGTTGTAGCGCTTCAACACAAAGCCCTGGCTCTTGCGAGTCGGGGTTTTTTTTTGCCTGCAGGTTTGTGGGTGACTGTGATGGCCTCTTCGCGAGCAGGCTCGCTCCCACATTTGACCGATGTGTACATGAATCCCGAGTACACCCAAATTCACTGTGGGAGCGAGCCTGCTCGCGAAGAGGCCGTCACAGGCGGTGTAGAAATTGCAGATACAAAAAAGCCCCGCTCTTCTTTCGAAGGCGGGGCTTTTTGCAGCTTCAGGCGATCAGAACAAATCGATCGGCGCCGCTTCATCCGCAGGCAGTGGGCTACCCGGCGCAGTGCCGTTGCCCAGCTCGTTCGCCGACGGTGGCGTGTCTTCGGCCTTGAACAGCTCGAAGTAAGCGCCTGGCGTGCCTGGGGTGGCTGCACGGCCGCTGACCGGGTCGACTCGCAGGCTGAGGATGCCTTCTGGCTCTGGCTGCGTATGGGGCGGCAGGCCTTTGAGTGCGGCGCCCATGTAGTTCATCCATATCGGCAGGGCGACGGTACCGCCGAACTCCTTGCGACCCAGGCTTTCAGGCTGGTCGAAACCGGTCCAGACAGTGGTCACATAATCGGCGTTGTACCCAGAGAACCAGGCGTCCTTGGACTCGTTGGTGGTACCGGTCTTGCCCGCAATGTCGCTGCGGCCCAAGGCCAGGGCGCGGCGGCCGGTGCCGAGTTTGATCACGTCCTCGAGCATGCTGTTGAGGATGAAAGTGGTGCGACCATCGACGATGCGCTCGGCCACGGCCGGCGTTTGTGGCGCTGGCTGGGCAGTCAGCGCTTCGCCCGGGGTTGCGTTGACGGTGAAGGCGTTGGCCGCGGCAGGGGCGGCGATGCCGTCGGTGGCGACGTTGCCTTTCGGGACGCTCGGCGGGTTGGCGACGAACAGCGTGTCGCCATTGCGGCTTTCGATCTTGTCGATGATGTAGGGGCTGATCTTGTAGCCTCCGTTGGCGAAGGTGCTCCAGCCGGTGGCGATTTCCATTGGTGTCAGCGTCGCGGTACCCAGGGCCAGGGACAGGTTGCGTGGCAGGTCCTGCTTGTTGAAGCCGAACTTGCTGATGTAGTCGATGGTGCGGTCGACGCCCAGCGCTTGCAGCAAGCGGATCGACACCAGGTTGCGCGACTTGTAGAGCGCCTCACGCATACGGATCGGGCCGAGGAACGTGTTGGTGTCGTTCTTTGGACGCCAGACCTTGTCCAGATACTCATCGACGAACACGATCGGTGCGTCGTTCACCAGGCTGGCGGCGGTGTAGCCGTTATCCAGCGCGGCACTGTAGACGAACGGCTTGAAGCTCGAACCCGGCTGGCGCTTGGCCTGCATGGCGCGGTTGTAGTTGCTCTGTTCAAAGGCGAAGCCGCCGACCAGGGAGCGAATGGCGCCGTTCTGCGGATCGAGGGAAACCAGTGCGCCTTGAGCCTGGGGGATCTGGCTGAATTTCAGCGAGTTGTCCGGCTGGCGTTGCACACGAATCAGGTCGCCGACCTGGGCGACGTCCGAAGGCTGCTTCGGATTGGCGCCCATGCTGTTGGTGTTGAGGAATGGGCGCGCCCATTTCATGCTATCCCAGCCGACGTGTTCGTCACCGGTACGGGTCATCACTTGCAGGCCCGTTTTGTCGACCTGGGTGACGATGGCGGGTTCAAGGCTGCTGATGGTGCGCTGCTTGGTCAGCTCGGTTGTCCAGGCCTCGCGAGTCTTGCCCGGCAGGCGCGACTCCGGGCCGCGATAACCATGACGCTGGTCGTAGGTCATCAAGCCTTCGTGGACCGCGGTGTTGGCCATTTCCTGCAGGTTGCTCGGCACCGTGGTGGTGACGCGGAAACCTTCGGTATAAGCGTCGCTGCCATAACGGCCGACCATTTCGGCGCGGGCCATTTCAGCGATGTACGGTGCATTCACTTCCGGGGTCGGCACGTGATAGCTGGCGTTCAGCGGCTCGTTGATCGCGGTGGTGTAGTCGGCTTCGGTGATTTTGCCGAGCTTGTACATGCGCCCAAGGATCCAGTCGCGGCGTTCCTTGCTGCGGGCCGGGTTGGCCAGCGGGTTGAAGCGCGAAGGGGCTTTTGGCAGACCGGCGATCATCGCCATCTGCGCCAGGCTGACATCACGAATCGACTTGCCGTAGTAAACCTGCGCGGCGGCCTCGATGCCGTAGGCGCGGTTACCCAGATAGATCTTGTTGACGTATAACTCAAGAATCTCGTCCTTGGTCAGCTGCCGTTCAATCTGCAGGGCCAGGAGGATTTCGGTGGTTTTGCGCGAGAAGCTACGTTCGCTGGTCAGGAAGAAGTTCTTGGCTACCTGCATGGTGATGGTGCTGCCGCCGGACTGAATGTGTCCGCTTTTCACCAACTGGGTGGCCGCGCGCATCAGGCTGCTGGGGTCGACACCGTAGTGATTGGCGAAGTTGTCGTCTTCAGCACTTAGTAACGCATTAATGAAATTGGGCGGAATATCGGCGAACCGGATCGGTGTGCGGCGCATTTCGCCAAATTCTGCGATCAGCTTGTTGTCGCTGCTATAGACCCGCAAAGGAATCTGCAACTGGATGCTTCTCAGAGCCTCCACGGATGGCAAACCCGGACTAAGGTAGAGAAAGGCGCCGCTAAGACCGAGGAGCAGTCCGCAGAAAACGGCGACGATGGACCAACCGAAAAATTTCAGCAGACGAATCAAGGCTTTTGGACATCCAGGGCAAAGAATGAATTTGGCATCAGGGTTCAGATAAACAGGGAACGACCCGCGCTTGAAGTAAAAACCGGAAAAAAACGCTGGGCATTATAAGCATTTTTCCGGCGAGGGCGTCATTTGCGCTGCTGTCAAGACGGGTGGTTTGAACGCAACGGCTATTACAGAGTCCGTAAGACACGGATAGTCATAGGGAATTGGTAGTGCTAGGACTCTTCAATAAAAAGGCCAATACGCTTCTGGGGATCGACATCAGCTCCACGTCGGTCAAGCTTCTGGAGCTAAGCCGCCAGGGCGACCGTTATCGGGTCGAGGCCTATGCGGTGGAACCTTTGCCCACCAACGCGGTGGTCGAGAAAAATATCGCCGAGCTCGAAGGCGTAGGGCAGGCACTCGCGCGCGTGCTCCTCAAGGCCAGGACCAACCTCAAGAACGTCGCCGTGGCCGTGGCCGGTTCGGCGGTGATTACCAAGACCATCGAGATGGACGCCGGTCTTTCCGACGATGAAATGGAAAACCAGCTGAAGATTGAAGCCGATCAATACATCCCTTATCCATTGGACGAAGTGGCCATCGATTTTGAGGTCCAGGGCGTTTCTGCGCGCAACCCCGAGCGAGTCAATGTGCTGCTGGCGGCTTGTCGCAAGGAAAACGTCGAGGTCCGGGAAGCGGCCCTGGCCCTGGCCGGCCTGACAGCACGCGTGGTCGACGTCGAGGCCTATGCGCTGGAGCGTTCCTACGGATTGCTGGCGAGCCAACTGGCTGCTTCTCAGGAGCGTCTGACGGTAGCGGTGGTCGATATCGGCGCCACCATGACCACTCTGAGCGTGCTTCACCAGGGGCGGATCATCTACACCCGCGAGCAATTGTTCGGCGGTCGTCAACTGACGGAGGAAATCCAGCGACGTTATGGCCTGACCGTTGAGCAGGCGGGGCTGGCGAAGAAACAGGGTGGTTTGCCGGACGATTACGTCAGTGAGGTGTTGCAGCCGTTTCGCGATGCCCTGGTGCAGCAGGTGTCGCGTTCGTTGCAGTTTTTCTTCGCCTCCGGTCAGTACAACTCGGTTGATCACATTCTGTTGGCCGGCGGTACCGCATCGGTCCCGGGGCTGGACCGGTTGATCGAGCAACGATTGGGTACGCCGACGCAGGTGGCCAACCCATTCTCCGACATGGCCCTGAGCAGCAAGGTCAACGCCGGTGCCCTGGCCAGCGATGCGCCGGCACTGATGATCGCCTGCGGGCTGGCCCTCAGGAGTTTCGACTGATGGCACGGATCAATCTTTTACCCTGGCGCGAAGAGCGGCGTGAAGCGCGCCGCAAACGCTTTTTGCTGGCGCTGGTCGCTGTGATGGTGGGGACCGTGGGCGCGGTGCTGATCGCGAACCAGGTCATCAGTGGCGCTATCGATCGGCAAGTGGCTCGTAACGATTACATCGGCAAACAGATTGCCGTGGTCGACGAGCGGATCAAACAGATCAGCGATTTGAAGGCTCGTCGCCAGCAACTGGTCGAGCGCATGCGCATCATTCAGGACCTGCAAGGCAACCGGCCGATCAGCGGGCGTATTTTCGATCAACTGGCGCGGACGCTGCCTGACGGCGTGTATTTCACTGAGGTGAAAATGGCCGGCAAGTCCTTGTCCATCACTGGAGCGGCGGAGTCCAACAATCGTGTGTCAGACCTGATGCGCAATCTGGATGCGTCCGACTGGTTTGATGCGCCCAGCCTCACGGAAGTCAAAGCGACGACCGCCGGTCAGCTGGATCAGACCAACGTCTTTCAGCTGACCGTTCGTCAGACTCAGCCCGCCGCTGCGGAGGGCGGCAAATGAGGCTGTCTGACTGGTTCGAAGGCCTGCGCAAGATCGACATCAATGACCTGGACACCAATAACATGGGCTCCTGGCCGCCAGCCATCAAGGCGCTGGCGGGTATCCTGCTCATGATTCTGGTGCTTTCACTGGGCTACAGTTTTTCCCTCAGCGACCTTCAGAGCCATCTCGAACTCAAGCGCGAGGAAGAGTCGACCCTCAAGGAGCAATTCGCCGACAAAGCCCGCATGGCGGCGAATCTGGAGCTGTATACGCAGCAGATGAAGGAAATGGAGAACTCCTTTGGCGTGCTGCTGCGGCAATTGCCCAGTGACACCGAAGTGCCCGGTCTGCTGGAGGACATCACTCGCACCGGCCTGGGCAGTGGCCTGGAGTTCGAAGAGATCAAACTGCTGCCGGAGAACACGCAGCAGTTCTACATCGAGCTGCCGATCCAGATCACCGTCACCGGTGCCTATCATGACCTGGCCGCCTTCGTCAGCGGCGTGGCCGGACTGCCCCGGATTGTCACCCTGCATGACTTCGACCTTGCGCCGGCCAACCCGGAAGGTGGCCCGAAGTTGCGCATGAGCATCCTTGCCAAGACCTACCGCTACAACGACAAGGGGCTGCAAAAATGAGCCCGATCCGTTGCTTTTCGATGGTTGTGTTGGTCGCCAGCCTGGCTGGTTGCGGCAGCGACAATGACTTCAGCGACCTGGATGCATACATGAACGAAATGCGTTTGCGTGCGCCCGGCAAGATTGAACCAACGCCGACATTTCGGTCTTACCCAACATTCACCTACAGTGCCGCCAACCTGCGAAGCCCGTTTTCCCGACAGATCAGAGTCGATCTGGCCGGCCAGAAACACGGCTCGCGCAACGTCAAACCTGACCCGAATCGGGTCAAGCAGTACCTCGAAGGTTTCAACATCGAGCAGTTTGAAATGGTCGGAACGATCGCCAATGCGACCGGCTCCTTTGCGCTGTTGCGCGGGGCGGGCGGGGTGCATCGGTTGAAAGTCGGCGATTACCTGGGGCGTAACGATGGGCGGATCGTCGCCATCAGTGGCTCGCAGGTCGATGTGGTCGAAATCGTTCCTGACGGCGAAGGCGCCTGGCTGGAGCGGCCGCGGACCATCCCTTTGAAAGAGCACTCATAGTGGAACTCGAATAATGAACAGGATTTTCTCAACCTTCGGTATTTCGCTATGGATAGCGTTGCTGTCGCCGATGGTACTAGCGGCCAACCTCAAAGCGCTGGATGTCGCCGCGCTGCCGGGGGACCGCGTCGAGTTGAAGTTGTCATTCGATGGGCCGCCGCCGCCGCCCCACGGTTACACCACGGAATCGCCTGCACGAATTGCGCTGGATCTTCCCGGCGTCGTCAGTCAGCTAAAAAGCAAAAATCGTGACCTGGGCGGCGGAAATGCCCGCAGCGCCACGGTGGTGGAAGCCAAGGACCGTACGCGACTGATCATCAATCTGACCCAGTTGACGCCGTACAACGCACGGGTCGAAGGCAATACTCTGTTCGTGGTGGTCGGGCAAGGCGCCAACAAAACGGCCTCCAGCCCGGCGTCCAAAACGCCGCGCGCAGCGACTGCAACGCCAGCCCCGGCGAAAGCCTATGCGCCGGTAGGCAAGGCCATTCGGGGTGTGGATTTTCAGCGCGGCACTCAGGGCGAAGGCAATGTGGTCATCGATCTGTCGGATCCTTCCATCGCCCCGGACATTCAGGAGCGCGACGGCAAGATCATCCTCGGTTTCGCCAAGACCCAGTTGCCTGAACCGTTGCGTGTACGTCTGGACGTCAAGGATTTCGCCACGCCGGTGCAGTTCGTCAACGCCAGTGCCACGGGTGATCGGGCCACGATCAGCATTGAACCCGGCGGTGCCTTCGATTATTCGACTTACCAGACCGACAACAAGCTGACCGTCAGCATCCGGCCGATGACCGTCGATGACTTGCAGAAACGCAACACCGAACGCTTCGCCTACACCGGTGAAAAGCTCTCGCTGAATTTCCAGGACATTGATGTGCGTTCGGTGCTGCAACTGATCGCCGATTTTACCAATCTCAATCTGGTGGCCAGCGACACGGTGCAGGGCGGCATCACGCTGCGTTTGCAGAACGTACCGTGGGATCAGGCGCTGGATCTGGTGTTGAAAACCAAGGGCCTGGATAAACGCAAGATCGGCAACGTTTTGCTGGTGGCGCCGGCCGATGAAATCTCCGCCCGCGAGCGCCAGGAACTGGAGTCGCAGAAGCAAATCGCCGACCTGGCACCCCTGCGTCGCGAGTTGTTGCAGGTCAACTACGCCAAAGCTGCCGATATCGCCAAGCTGTTCCAGTCGGTGACCAGTGCCGAGGCGAAAGCCGACGAGCGGGGATCGATCACGGTGGATGAGCGGACCAACAACATCATTGCCTACCAGACTCAGGATCGCCTCGACGAACTGCGCCGTATCGTCGCGCAACTGGATATCCCGGTGCGTCAGGTGATGATCGAGGCGCGCATCGTCGAAGCCAACGTCGACTATGACAAAAGCCTCGGCGTGCGCTGGGGCGGTTCGTTGCAGAACAAGGGCAACTGGAACACCTCGGGCGTCAGCAATAATGGGGCTAATGCTTCTTCGACCATCGGTACACCTGGCAGCACCAGCACCAACTCGCCGTTCGTCGACCTGGGTACCGCCGCCAACACCTCGGGGCTCGGTATCGCCTTCATCACCGACAATGTGCTGCTGGATCTCGAGCTCACGGCCATGGAGAAGACCGGCAACGGCGAAATTGTTTCGCAGCCCAAGGTGGTCACCTCCGACAAGGAAACCGCGAAAATCCTCAAGGGCACGGAGATTCCCTATCAGGAAGCCAGCTCCAGCGGCGCGACCTCAGTGTCGTTCAAGGAGGCCTCGCTGTCGCTGGAGGTGACGCCGCAGATCACTCCGGACAACCGGATCATCATGGAGGTCAAGGTCACCAAGGACGAACCGGACTACCTGAACAAGGTGCAGGATGTGCCGCCGATCAAGAAAAACGAGGTCAATGCCAAGGTCCTGGTCAACGACGGCGAGACCATCGTGATTGGCGGGGTTTTCTCAAATACTCAGAGCAAGGTTGTAGATAAGGTGCCATTTCTCGGTGATGTGCCGTATCTTGGCCGCCTTTTCCGGCGTGACGTGGTTTCGGAGAAAAAATCCGAGCTGCTGGTATTTCTCACTCCGCGTATCATGAATAACCAGGCGATTGCTGTGAGTCATTGATTCTGTGCGAAATTTGATTCTTGTTGGACCGATGGGGGCTGGAAAAAGCACCATCGGCCGGTTGCTGGCCAAAGAGCTGCGCCTGCCGTTCAAAGATTCCGATAAGGAAATTGAATTGCGCACGGGCGCCAATATCCCGTGGATTTTCGATAAGGAAGGCGAACCGGGCTTTCGTGACCGCGAGCAGGCGATGATTGCCGAACTGTGCGGGTGCGACGGCGTGGTGCTGGCGACCGGTGGCGGCGCGGTGATGCGCGAGGCCAATCGCCGGGCGCTTCATGCCGGGGGGCGGGTGGTCTATCTGCATGCGTCTGTCGAGCAGCAGGTGGGCCGCACTTCCCGTGATCGCAATCGACCTCTATTGCGTACTGCCGATCCGGCCAAGACCCTCCGGGATCTGCTGGCGATCCGCGATCCGCTTTATCGGGAAATCGCCGATCTGGTGGTCGAAACCGATGAGCGGCCGCCGCGAATGGTGGTGCTCGATATTCTCGAACGCTTGCAGCAGCTACCTCCCCGTTAAAGCGCGGCGCGAAATGCGCTATCCTCGGCGTCCTGTCATGGTCGCTCAAGGTTGTGGCAGATGGCTACCGAACGGCGTCACACCAGCAGACGCCGTGGACATTCGTTAACTCAAGGCAGGACGCCTGATTCCATCTTCACTGTGGGGACACATGCAGACACTCAAGGTCGATCTAGGCGAGCGCAGCTACCCGATTCATATTGGCGAAGGTTTGTTGGATCAGCCCGAGCTGCTGGCCCCGCATATCCGCGGACGGCAAGTGGCGATCATCTCCAACGAGACCGTTGCACCGCTCTATCTCGAGCGTCTGACCCGCAGCCTCGCACAGTTCTCGGTGGTTTCCGTGGTGCTGCCGGACGGCGAAGCGTTCAAGACCTGGGAAACCCTGCAACTGATTTTCGACGGTCTGCTGACCGCGCGGCACGACCGCCGTACCACGGTCATCGCCCTCGGTGGCGGCGTGATTGGTGACATGGCCGGTTTTGCTGCCGCCTGCTATCAGCGTGGTGTCGATTTCATCCAGGTCCCGACCACGCTGCTGTCGCAAGTCGATTCTTCGGTGGGCGGCAAGACCGGGATCAACCATCCGCTGGGCAAAAACATGGTCGGCGCTTTCTATCAGCCGAATGTGGTGCTGATTGATACCGCTACCCTCAATACCCTGCCGGCCCGCGAACTGTCCGCTGGGCTTGCTGAAGTCATCAAATACGGGCTGATCTGCGACGAACCGTTCCTGACCTGGCTTGAAGACAATGTCGATCGCCTGCGCGCCCTGGACCAGGTCGCCCTGACTTACGCCATCGAGCGCTCTTGCGCGGCCAAGGCTGCGGTGGTGGGTGCCGACGAACGGGAGACCGGTGTTCGCGCCACGCTCAACCTGGGTCACACCTTCGGTCACGCCATCGAAACCCACATGGGCTATGGTGTCTGGCTACATGGTGAGGCGGTCGCTACTGGCACCGTAATGGCCTTGGAAATGTCCGCGCGCCTGGGCTGGATCAGCGAGCAAGAGCGCGATCGCGGCATTCGTCTGTTCCAGCGTGCCGGCCTGCCGGTTATCCCGCCTGAAGAGATGACTGAAGCCGATTTTCTCGAACACATGGCAATTGACAAGAAAGTGATCGACGGTCGTTTGCGCCTGGTGCTGCTGCGCCACATGGGCGAAGCGGTGGTGACCGACGATTATCCGAAAGAGGTTTTACAGGCCACGCTGGGAGCGGATTACCGCGCTCTGGCTCAGCTTAAAGGTTAATAAGATCCCGATGACTAGTTTGCACGCCGACGAGGCTTTCCTCGGCCATTACCAGTTGAGTCATGACCCTTTTTCTCCACGGGTGCCTGGCTTCAAATTCTTCCCGGCCCAGCGCAAACCGGTGCTGGGGCAACTGCATCACCTGGCACGCTACAGTCAGTTGTTGCTGGTCGTCACCGGCCCGCAAGGCAGTGGCAAGACGCTGTTGCGTCAGGCCCTGGTGGCCAGCACCAACAAACAGTCGGTGCAGAGCGTGGTGGTTTCCGCCCGTGGCGCCGGTGATGCGGCCGGCGTGCTGCGTCAGGTCGCTCAGGCGCTGAACGTCGCCCAGCCCGAGGTCGGCGCGATTCTGGCTCAAGTGGTGCAACTTGCGTTGACGGGGCAGGAAGTCTATTTGCTGGTGGATGACGCCGAGCAACTTGACGAGTCCGCGCTGGAAGCCTTGCTGGCCCTGGCTGCCGGTGCACCGGAAGGTCGCCCGCATGTGTTCCTGTTCGGCGAGTCGTCGTTGATTGCTCAACTGGAGGCGCTGAGCCTCGAGGAAGAGCGTTTCCACGTCATCGAATTGCAGCCTTACACCGAAGAAGAAACCCGCGAATATCTGGACCAGCGGCTCGAAGGCGCCGGCCGGGGTATCGAACTTTTCACCGCAGATCAGATCTCTGATATTCACGAAAGCTCCGACGGTTGGCCTGGCACCATCAACCAGGTTGCCCGCGATGCAATGATCGAAGCCATGATTGCCAGCCGCTCAGCGGTGAAGCGTCCAAGTATGGGGTTCAACATGCCGAAGAAACACGTATTGGCGATTTCTGCCGTTGTCGTGGTCGCGGTAGCCGCCGCCTGGTTGATGCCGGGTCGCAGCAAAGCACCGACCACGGGTGCACCTGTCAACGAACAGGCGCAACTGCCGCTTGGCCAGGGCACGCCACAACCAAACAGCGGCGGCGCGCCTGCCGTCGAATTCGCCGGTAACTCGCAGCCGATGCCGTTGCCGCTGGTCGGCAACTCGCAACCGGTCATGCGCGGTCCGCTGGCTGAAGCCGCCGGTGGCATCACCGAAGGCGATGACGGTGTGCCGGTCGAAGGTTCGAGCGCTACACCGCCGACCGTGACCACGACTGCGCCGCCGGCGGGCATTCAGCCTGGCCCTGCGCCAACGCCTGCCGCTAAGCCGGCCCCAGCGCCGACCCAGGTCGCGACCGCCAAGCCAGTCCCGACTGCGCCTGCCGTGAAGCCGGCTCCAGCGCCAGCCAAGCCAGCCGCCGTGGCCACCGCCAAGCCTGCCGAGAAACCAGCCGCCGCTCCCGCGAAAGGCGCCGGTGGCACCTGGTACGCCGGACAACCGACGAGCAACTACGTGGTGCAGATCCTCGGCACCAGCTCTGAAGCGGCCGCGCAATCCTTCGTCAAGGAGCAGGGCGGCGAGTACCGTTATTTCAAGAAAGACCTCAACGGCAAGCCGCTTTACGTCATCACTTACGGTAGCTTCGCCAACCGTGATGCAGCCCTTAGCGCCATCAAGGCCTTGCCAGCGAAGGTTCAGGCTGGTAAACCTTGGCCTCGCACTGTCGCCAGCGTCCAACAGGAACTGGCAACAACTCGCTGAAGATTCGGCGGCCTTACCCAGGCCGCCTCTCCCGGCACCTCAAAATTTCTACAAGCGCATGCCGCCCTTAGGGTCTGTTGGCGCTTGCTGACGACCGCGTTGCGCGCCAACGCGCGCGAGGCTGCGTTGCGGGACTTGCCAAGGGAAGAGCCATTGGCGGCATCCCGCGCCTTGCCTCACGCACGTTGGCATCACAACGCGGTTCGTCAGCAAGCACCAACAGACCCTTGGGCCGCGTGCCTTGTGGTGTCTGCGTCACAGTAGTCTTTGAGTCGTTGCGGTCAAAATTAAAAAAGTTTTGACTAGCACAGCATATCGCTTTAAACCTTTCACAAATGCGACATAGATTTGCGACATTTCGTCGTCAAATTTGTGAGCCTCCGTGTCGGTGTGTACAATGACCTCCCTTTTGCCCCCGCAAAGCTGGCGTACGTTCGGCGCGGATGGTAAGTGGTTGAATTGAAAAGAAATTTGCCTCGACAAGAGGCAGCCTGGTGAGAAAGTGTCTATGAAAGCAGGTCTGTACCAACCAGATGAATTCAAGGATAACTGCGGTTTCGGCCTGATAGCCCATATGCAGGGCGAGCCCAGTCATACCCTTTTGCAAACGGCCATCGAGGCCCTGACCTGCATGACCCACCGCGGTGGGATCAACGCCGACGGCAAGACCGGTGACGGTTGCGGTCTGCTGATTCAGAAGCCGGATGTGTTCCTGCGAGCCATCGCCCAGGAAACCTTCGGCGTCGAACTGCCCAAGCAATATGCGGTGGGCATGGTCTTCTTCAACCAGGACCCGCTCAAAGCCGAAGCCGCTCGCGAGAACATGAACCGCGAGATCCTCGCTGCTGGCCTGACCCTCGTCGGCTGGCGCAAAGTGCCGATCGACACCAGCGTCCTCGGTCGCCTGGCCCTTGAGCGCCTGCCGCAGATCGAACAAGTGTTCATCGCCGGTGATGGCCTGAGCGATCAGGACATGGCCGTCAAGCTGTTCACCTCCCGTCGTCGCTCGTCCGTGGCCAACGCCGCCGACGCCGATCACTACGTCTGCAGCTTTTCGCACAAGACCATCATTTATAAAGGCCTGATGATGCCGGCGGATTTGACCGCCTTCTATCCAGACCTCAGCGACCAGCGCCTGCAAACCTCGATTTGCGTGTTCCACCAGCGCTTCTCCACCAACACCCTGCCGAAATGGCCACTGGCTCAGCCGTTCCGCTTCCTCGCCCACAACGGCGAGATCAACACCATCACCGGTAACCGCAACTGGGCCGTGGCCCGTCGCACCAAGTTCACCAACGATTTGATGGACCTGGAAGAGCTCGGCCCGCTGGTCAACCGCGTCGGTTCCGACTCCTCCAGCATGGACAACATGCTCGAGTTGATGGTCACCGGTGGCATCGACCTGTTCCGTGGCGTGCGGATGATCATTCCGCCTGCGTGGCAGAACGTCGAAACCATGGACCCGGACCTGCGTGCATTCTACGAGTACAACTCGATGCACATGGAACCGTGGGACGGCCCGGCCGGTGTGGTAATGACCGACGGTCGCTACGCGGTGTGCCTGCTCGATCGTAATGGTCTGCGTCCGGCGCGTTGGGTCACCACCAAGAACGGTTTCATCACCCTGGCCTCGGAAATCGGTGTCTGGAACTACCAGCCTGAAGACGTGATCGCCAAGGGCCGTGTTGGCCCGGGTCAGATCTTCGCCGTGGACACTGAAACCGGCCAGATCCTCGACACCGACGCCATCGACAACCGCTTGAAGTCCCGTCATCCGTACAAGCAATGGCTGCGCAAGAATGCCCTGCGCATCCAGGCGACCATGGAAGACAACGACCACGGTTCGGCGTTCTACGACGTCGACCAGCTCAAGCAGTACATGAAGATGTACCAGGTCACGTTTGAAGAACGTGATCAGGTGCTGCGTCCGCTCGGCGAGCAAGGCTACGAAGCCGTCGGCTCGATGGGCGACGATACGCCGATGGCCGTGCTGTCCCAGCGCGTGCGCACGCCGTACGACTATTTCCGCCAGCAGTTCGCGCAGGTTACCAACCCGCCGATCGACCCGCTGCGCGAAGCCATCGTCATGTCGCTGGAGATCTGCCTCGGTGCCGAGCGCAACATCTTCCAGGAGTCGCCGGAACACGCCTCGCGTGTGATCCTCAGCTCGCCGGTCATTTCCCCGGCCAAGTGGCGCTCACTGATGAACCTCGATCGTCCGGGCTTCGAGCGCGCGATCATCGACCTCAACTACGACGAAAGCGTCGGCCTCGAAGCGGCGATCCGCAACGTTGCCGATCAGGCTGAAGAAGCTGTGCGCTCCGGTCGTACCCAGGTCGTGCTGAGTGACCGTCACATTGCCCCGGGCAAGTTGCCGATCCACGCTTCCCTGGCCACCGGCGCGGTGCACCACCGTTTGACCGAAAAAGGCCTGCGTTGCGACTCCAACATCCTCGTGGAAACCGCGACGGCTCGCGATCCGCACCACTTTGCAGTGTTGATCGGTTTCGGCGCCTCGGCGGTCTATCCGTTCCTGGCCTACGAAGTGCTGGGCGACCTGATCCGTACCGGTGAAGTCCTGGGCGACCTCTACGAGGTGTTCAAGAACTACCGCAAAGGCATCACCAAAGGTCTGCTGAAGATCCTGTCGAAGATGGGTATCTCGACCATCACGTCGTACCGCGGTGCGCAGCTGTTTGAAGCCATTGGCCTGGCTGAAGAAGTCTGCGACCTGAGCTTCCGTGGCGTGCCAAGCCGCATCAAAGGTGCGCGTTTCGTCGACATCGAAGCCGAGCAGAAAGCCCTGGCTGCTGAAGCCTGGAGCCCTCGCAAGCCAATCCAGCAGGGCGGTTTGCTGAAGTTCGTCCACGGTGGCGAATATCACGCGTACAACCCGGACGTAGTCAACACCCTGCAAGCCGCTGTGCAGCAGGGCGACTACAGCAAGTTCAAGGAATACACGGCGCTGGTGGACAACCGTCCGGTGTCGATGATTCGCGATATGTTCAAGGTCAAAACCCTGGACACGCCGCTGGACATGAGCGAGATCGAACCGCTGGAATCGGTGCTCAAGCGCTTTGACTCCGCGGGCATCTCCCTCGGCGCCTTGTCGCCGGAAGCTCACGAAGCCCTCGCCGAAGCGATGAACCGCCTCGGTGCGCGTTCCAACTCCGGCGAAGGCGGCGAAGACCCGGCGCGTTACGGCACCATCAAGAGCTCGAAAATCAAACAAGTCGCGACTGGCCGTTTCGGTGTGACCCCGGAGTACCTGGTCAACGCTGAAGTGCTGCAGATCAAAGTCGCTCAGGGCGCCAAGCCCGGCGAAGGTGGTCAACTGCCAGGCGGCAAGGTCAACGGTCTGATCGCCAAGCTGCGTTACGCAGTGCCGGGCGTGACCCTGATCTCGCCTCCACCGCACCACGACATCTATTCGATCGAAGACTTGTCGCAGCTGATTTTCGACCTGAAACAAGTCAACCCGAAGGCGCTGGTCTCGGTGAAGCTGGTTGCGGAAGCAGGCGTCGGCACCATCGCTGCCGGTGTGGCCAAGGCCTACGCGGACTTGATCACCATCTCCGGCTACGACGGTGGCACCGGTGCATCGCCGCTGACCTCGATCAAATACGCGGGCGCTCCTTGGGAGCTCGGCCTGGCCGAAACCCACCAGACCCTGCGCGGCAACGACCTGCGCGGCAAAGTCCGGGTGCAGACCGACGGCGGTCTGAAAACCGGCCTCGACGTGATCAAGGCTGCCATCCTCGGCGCTGAAAGCTTCGGCTTCGGCACCGCGCCAATGATCGCCCTGGGCTGCAAATACCTGCGTATTTGTCACCTGAACAACTGCGCCACCGGCGTCGCGACTCAGAACGAGAAGCTGCGCAAGGATCACTACATCGGCACCGTCGACATGGTGGTGAATTTCTTCACCTACGTCGCCGAAGAAACCCGTGAGTGGCTGGCCAAGCTGGGCGTGCGTTCCCTCGAAGAGCTGATCGGTCGTACCGATCTGCTGGACATCCTCGAAGGCCAGACCGCCAAGCAGCAACACCTGGACCTGACCCCGTTGCTGGGCAGCGATCACATCCCGGCAGACAAACCTCAGTTCTGCCAGGTCGACCGCAACCCACCGTTCGACAAAGGCCTGCTGGCCGAGAAAATGGTCAACATGGCCACCTCGGCCATCAACGACATGAGCGGCGCCGATTTCGCTCTGGATATCTGCAACTGCGACCGTTCGATCGGCGCGCGGATCTCCGGTGAAATTGCTCGCAAACACGGCAACCAAGGTATGGCGAATGCGCCGATCACCTTCCGCTTCAAAGGGACGGCCGGTCAGAGCTTCGGTGTGTGGAACGCCGGCGGCCTGAACATGTACCTGGAAGGCGATGCCAACGACTACGTCGGCAAAGGCATGACCGGCGGCAAACTGGTCATCGTTCCGCCCAAGGGCAGCGTCTACAAGACTCAGGACAGTGCCATCATCGGCAACACCTGCCTGTACGGCGCCACCGGTGGCAAGCTGTTCGCCGCCGGTACCGCGGGCGAGCGTTTCGCGGTACGTAACTCCGGTGCTCACACCGTGGTGGAAGGCACGGGCGATCACTGCTGCGAGTACATGACCGGTGGTTTCGTCTGTGTATTGGGCAAGACCGGTTACAACTTCGGCTCAGGCATGACCGGCGGTTTCGCCTACGTGCTCGACCAGGACAACTCCTTCGTTGACCGGGTCAACCACGAACTGGTGGAAATCCAGCGGATCAGCGGTGAGGCGATGGAAGCCTATCGCAGCCACCTGCAACGCGTGCTGAACGAATACGTCGAGGAAACCGACAGCGAGTGGGGTCGTAACCTCGCTGAAAACCTCGATGACTATCTGCGTCGTTTCTGGCTGGTCAAGCCCAAGGCTGCCAACCTGAAATCGTTGCTTTCCAGCACCCGTGCCAACCCGCAGTGATATGCGCCTGAAGAGTTTGATGAGGTTTTAACAATGGCTGAACGTCTGAATAACGACTTCCAGTTCATCGATGTCGGGCGCAAAGATCCGAAGAAGAAACTGTTGCGTCAACGCAAGAAAGAGTTCGTGGAGATCTACGAACCCTTCAAACCCCAGCATTCGGCCGATCAGGCCCACCGCTGCCTGGGTTGCGGTAACCCGTATTGCGAATGGAAGTGCCCGGTGCACAACTTCATTCCCAACTGGCTGAAGCTGGTGGCCGAGGGCAACATCCTTCAGGCCGCCGAGCTGTCGCACCAGACCAACACCCTGCCGGAAGTGTGCGGCCGGGTGTGCCCGCAGGATCGTCTGTGCGAGGGTGCCTGCACCCTCAACGACGGTTTCGGCGCGGTGACCATCGGTTCGGTCGAGAAGTACATTACCGACACCGCGTTCGCCATGGGCTGGCGCCCGGACATGTCCAAGGTCATACCGACCGGCAAGCGTGTTGCGGTGATCGGCGCAGGCCCGGCAGGTTTGGGCTGTGCCGACGTGCTGGTACGCGGCGGCGTGACCCCGGTGGTGTTCGACAAGAACCCGGAAATCGGGGGGCTGCTGACCTTCGGCATCCCCGAGTTCAAGCTGGAAAAGACCGTGCTGAGCAATCGTCGCGAAGTCTTCACCGGCATGGGCATCGAGTTCCGTCTGAACACTGAAGTGGGCAAGGACGTGACCGTCGAGCAACTGCTCGAAGAGTACGATGCCGTGTTCATGGGCATGGGCACCTACACCTACATGAAGGGCGGCTTTGCCGGTGAGGATTTGCCGGGCGTGCACGACGCGCTCGACTTCCTGATCGCTAACGTCAATCGCAACCTGGGCTTTGAAAAGTCGCCGGAAGATTTCGTCGACATGAAAGGCAAGAAGGTGGTTGTACTGGGCGGCGGCGACACGGCGATGGACTGCAACCGTACGTCGATTCGCCAGGGCGCCAAGTCGGTGACCTGTGCTTATCGTCGTGACGAAGCGAACATGCCGGGCTCGCGCAAAGAGGTGAAGAACGCCAAGGAAGAAGGGGTGAAATTCCTCTACAACCGCCAGCCAATCGCGATCGTCGGTGAAGACCGCGTCGAAGGCGTGAAGGTGGTCGAGACCCGTCTCGGCGAACCGGACGCCCGTGGCCGTCGCAGCCCCGAGCCGATCCCGGGTTCCGAAGAGATCATCCCGGCTGATGCCGTGGTCATCGCGTTCGGTTTCCGTCCAAGCCCTGCGTCGTGGTTCGAACAGCACAGCATCCAGACCGACAGCCAGGGCCGCGTTGTGGCCCCGGAACAAGGTCAGTACAAGCACCAGACCAGCAACCCGAAAATCTTCGCCGGTGGCGACATGGTTCGCGGTTCCGACCTGGTGGTAACGGCGATCTTCGAAGGCCGCAACGCCGCCGAAGGGATCCTGGATTACCTGGGCGTTTAACGTTCGGTCCTGATCTGCGGTACGGTCAACATGTGGCAGCGGGCTTGTTCTGTACGAACAAGCCCCCTCCTGCAATTGATCATCAGCGACGGCGGGTTTTCACCCGTTGCATCACCACCACAAAAAACACCGGTACAAACACCACCGCCAGCGTCGCGGTGATCATCCCGCCGATCACGCCCGTGCCGATGGCCTGTTGGCTCGCGGAACTGGCGCCCGTGGCAATTGCCAGCGGCACCACACCAAGAATGAACGCCAGCGACGTCATCACAATCGGCCGCAACCGCAACCGCGCGGCTTGCAGCGTGGCGTCGATCAAATCGTGACCTTCGTCATAGAGACTCTTGGCAAATTCGATGATCAGAATCGCATTCTTCGCCGACAGGCCAATGATGGTGATCAATCCGACCTTGAAGAATACGTCGTTGGGCATCTCGCGCAAGGTGACCGCCAGGACCGCGCCGAGCACGCCAAGAGGCACGACCAACAGCACCGAGGTTGGAATCGACCAACTCTCGTACAACGCCGCCAGACACAGGAACACCACCAGCAGCGACAAGCCGAGCAGAATCGGCGCCTGGTTGCCGGACAAGCGCTCTTGCAACGATAGCCCAGTCCATTCCTGCCCCAATCCCGCCGGCCCTTGCGCCACCAGACGTTCGATTTCCGCCATGGCTTCACCCGTGCTGTAGCCGGGGGCCGGTTCGCCGGAAATGCTGATCGACGGGTAGCCGTTGTAACGGTTCAATTGCGCCGGTCCTTGAATCCATTTGGCCTGGACGAAGGCTGAAAGCGGCACCATTTTTCCCTCGTTGTTGCGCACGTGCATTTTCAGCAGATCATCGACCTGCTCGCGCTGCTCGCCCTCAGCCTGGACCACCACCCGTTGCATCCGCCCCTGATTGGGGAAGTCATTGATGTAGGCCGAACCGATGCCCGTGGACACCACGTTGCCAATATCGGCGAAAGACACGCCCAGCGCATTGGCGTGCCGGCGGTCGATATCCAGTTTTACCTGCGGCGCTTCGGCCAAGGCGCTTTCGCGGACGTTGATCAGGATCGGGCTGGCTTGTGCGGCTTCCAGCAAATCGCTGCGCGCCTTCATCAGCGTGGCATAGCCAAGCCCGCCACGGTCCTGCAAGCGGAATTCGAAACCGCTGGACGTGCCGAGACCGTCAATCGGCGGCGGCAGAACAACGAACACTTCTGCCCCTTTGATCTGGCTCACAACCGCATTCGCGCGATCGGCGATGGCTAACGCCGTGTCATTGCTGCCCCGCTGCGACCAATCCCTGAGCACGGTGTAACCCAACCCGGCGTTCTGTCCGCTGCCGGAAAAACTGAAACCGAGAACGAACGTGCTGTTATCCACACCCGGCTCGGTGGCGTTATGCGCTTCGATCTGCTTGATGACCTCGACCGTACGATTTTGGCTCGCCCCGGGGGGCAATTGAATGTCGGTGATCGTGTAGCCCATGTCTTCGACCGGAAGAAATGAGGAGGGCAGGCGACTGAACGTCACCACCAGCACAATCAGCAGCCCGCCATAGATGAACAGATAACGCCCGCTGCGTTTCAACGCATAAGCGACCCCGTCCTGATAGCGGTCGGTCAGTTGTTCGAATCGGCGGTTGAACCATCCGAAGAACCCGCGGGAAGCGTGGTCACCCGGTTCAAAGGGCTTCAGCAGCGTGGCGCACAGCGCCGGGGTCAAGGTCAGGGCAAGGAATGCCGAAAACAGAATCGAGGTGGCCATGGTCAGGGAGAACTGCTGGTAAATGACGCCAACCGAGCCTTGCATGAACGCCATCGGGATAAACACGGCAACCAGCACCACGGTAATACCGACGATGGCGCCGCTGATTTGCTTCATTGCCTTGCGCGTTGCCTCCTTGGGCGAGAGCCGCTCCTGGAGCATGATTCGTTCGACGTTCTCCACCACCACGATGGCGTCATCCACCAGGATGCCGATCGACAACACCATGCCAAACATGGTCAGCACATTGATGGAGAATCCCAGCACCTGCATGATCGCAAAAGTGCCCATCAACGCCACCGGCACCACCAACGTCGGAATCAACGTATAGCGGATGTTTTGCAGGAAAAGGTACATCACCGCAAACACCAGCACCATCGCCTCGAGCAATGTGTAAACCACTTTGGTGATCGAGACTTTGACGAAGGGCGAGGTGTCATACGCAATCTGGTACTTCATGTCCGCCGGGAAATAACGCGTTAATTCATCCATCTTCGCGCGCACCAGTGTAGCCGTGCTCAAGGCGTTGCCGCCGGGCGTCAGTTGCACGCCCAGTTCGCTGGACGGCTGGCCATTCAGGCGCGTGCCGAACTGGTATTCCTGGCTGCCGATTTCGACCCGGGCGACATCGCCCAGACGCACGACGGCGCCATTGGTCTCGGCGCGCAGCACGATGTCGGCGAACGCTTCGGGGCTGGACAATTGGCCTTCAACGAGGACCGTCGCGGTGATTTCCTGGCTGCTGCTCACCGGTAATTCCCCGAGGCTGCCGGCCGCTATCAGCGCGTTTTGCGCGACGATCGCAGCGTTGACGTCAGCCGGTGTCAGGTTGAAAGCGATGAGTTTCTGCGGGTCGACCCAAATGCGCATGGCTCGCTCGGAGCCGAACATCTGGACCTTGCCGACACCGTCCAGCCGCTTGATTTCGTTGACCACATTGCGCGCCAGGTAATCGCTGAGGGCGACGTTGTCGACATCCGCGCTGGTGCCGATCAGAGAGATGAACAACAGGAAACCGGTGGAGACTTTCTCCACGCGCAACCCTTGTTCTATCACCGCTTGGGGAAGGCGCGACTCGATGACTTTGAGGCGATTGAGTACGTCGACCTGCGCAAGCTCGGGATTGGTGCCGGGTTTGAAGGTCGAGGTGATCGTGGCGGAGCCCTGGCTGCTGCGCGATTCAAAATACAGAAGATGATCAGCGCCGCTGAGCTCTTCCTCGATCAGGCTGACGACACTTTGATCCATCGCCTGCGCCGAAGCCCCAGGATAGGTGGCGACAACTTCGATTTTCGGCGGGGCAATGTTGGGGTATTGCGCCACTGGCAACTGCGGTATCGCCAGTGCTCCGGCGAGCAAGATGAACAGCGCAATCACCCAGGCGAACACCGGACGGTCGATAAAGAACTGCGGCATAAAAAAGCGTCCTGCTTACTGACCAGTCGCCTGGGCAAGTGGAAGAGGGGAGTTGTCGATCTCGACTTTTTCGCCGGGACGAGCATGTTGCAGACCTTCGACGATTATGCGATCGCCTGATTTGAGGCCATCAGTGACGACCCATCGGTGATGATTCACCGCACCCAGTTGCACCGTTTTCAGGCTCACGCGCAGCTCGTCATCGACCAGCATTACTTGGGGTAATCCCGCGCTGTTGCGCACGATGGCGCGCTGCGGGACGCTGATGCCGCGTTGATCGATAGCCTGCTCCAGCCGCACCCGCACGAAACTGCCGGGCAGCAAGTCGAGGTCGGGGTTGGGAAACTCGCTGCGCAGGATGATCTGGCCAGTGCCGGGGTCGACGGTGATGTCGCTGAAAAGCAGCTTGCCGGGCAACGGATAGAGGCTGCCATCGTCCTGAATCAGCGTGGCTTTGGCTTGGTCCTGACCAAGTTGTTGTACTTGGCCGGAGCGGAACGAACGGCGTAGTTCGTTGAGCTCACGGGTTGATTGAGTCAGGTCGACGTGGATCGGGTCCAGTTGCTGAATCAGCGCAAGCGGTGTCGATTCGTTCTGTCCGACCAGGGCGCCTTCGGTGACGAGGGCTCGCCCGATGCGCCCGGAGATGGGCGCGGTCACGGTGGAATAACTCAAGCTAAGGCGCGCGCGTTGCACCATCGCCTGATTGGCCGCGACGTCAGCCTCGGCCTGCTGAGCCGCCGCGCGCGTGTTGTCATACTCCTGGGCGCTGATCGCATTGCCCGGGATCAATCGGCGGTAGCGCTGTTCTTGCAGGCGCGCGCGCGTCGCATCGGCCTGCGCTCTTTTCAGCCCGGCCACGGCACTGTCCAGATTGGCCTGAAGGGGCGCAGGGTCGATGTAAAACAGAACGTCACCCTGTTTCACTTCACTGCCTTGCTCGAACACACTTTTGAGCACTACCCCAGCCACGCGGGCGCGTACTTCGGCGATTCGCGGTGCCGCAACCCGCCCACTCAATTCGCTGCTGACGGAAAGGGGCCTGGCTTCCAGGGTTTCGATGTTGAGCTTTACAGGGGCGGATTCCGGCGTGTCGGATGCCTGAGTACAACCGCTGACAATAATGGTCAGTACCAGTGAACCTGACGCGAAATGCAGTTTTCTATACATCGACACCCCTCCTTAAAGAGGCGCGGATGCTAGGAAGGGACGGTTAATTCGCTGTTAAGCGGGGCTTGGAAGAGTGCGAGCAGATGTGACGAGCCCTCAATAACACGTCTGTTTGCGCCTCCGGCAAGGGTTCAGGAGGCGTGGCGTCGCGTTTGACTGGCGCGACAAATTGACCCGATAGACAAAAGGCTGACCTGCAACCGTGCCTTTTGCGTCGCGCTCTGAGAAAATGCCCGCACTTTTTTTCCGGATGCCGACATGACTGCCCTGAAGAACGACCGTTTCCTTCGCGCCCTGCTCAAGCAACCCGTAGACGTCACGCCTGTCTGGATGATGCGTCAGGCCGGCCGCTACCTGCCGGAATACCGCGCCAGTCGTGCCAAGGCCGGTGACTTCATGAGCTTGTGCATGAACCCGGAGTTCGCTTGCGAAGTCACGATGCAGCCGCTCGACCGCTATCCGCAACTGGACGCGGCGATCCTGTTCTCCGACATCCTGACCATTCCCGATGCCATGGGCCAAGGCCTGTACTTCGAAACCGGTGAAGGTCCGCGCTTCAAGAAAGTCATCAGCACGATGGCTGACATCGAAGCGCTGCCGATTCCTGATCCGCACAAAGACCTCGGCTACGTCATGGACGCGGTCAGCACCATCCGCCGCGAACTGAACGGCCGCGTGCCGCTGATCGGCTTCGCCGGCAGCCCATGGACCCTGGCCACCTACATGGTCGAAGGCGGCTCGTCGAAAGACTACCGCAAGACCAAAACCATGCTCTACGACAACCCGCAAGCCTTGCACCTGCTGCTGGACAAGCTCGCGCAGACGGTCACCAGCTACCTCAACGGCCAGATCATGGCCGGGGCGCAAGCGGTGCAGATCTTCGATAGTTGGGGCGGCAGCCTTTCGGCGGCGGCGTACCAGGAGTTCTCCCTGGCCTACATGCGCAAAATCGTCAGCGGCCTGATCCGCGAACATGAAGGCCGCAAGGTGCCAGTCATTCTGTTCACCAAGAACGGCGGCCTGTGGCTGGAAAGCATCGCCGACGCGGGCGCTGATGCATTGGGCCTGGACTGGACCTGCGACATTGGCGAAGCCCGCCAGCGTGTCGGCAACAAAGTCGCCCTGCAAGGCAACATGGACCCGACCGTGCTGTACGCCAAGCCAGAAGCCATTCGCACCGAAGTCGGCCGCATCCTCGCCAGCTACGGCAAGGGCAGCGGCCACGTGTTCAACCTCGGCCATGGCATCACGCCTGAAGTCGACCCGGAACACGCTGGCGCCTTCCTGCGCGCGGTGCATGAACTGTCGGCGCAGTATCACGAGTGATCGTGACGGGTTAACAGACACCCGGCTTTAATGTGGGAGCGAGCCTGCTCGCGATGAGGCCATAACATTCAACATCTAAGTTGGCTGTTATGCCGCCATCGCGAGCAGGCTCGCTCCCACAGTTGTTTATGGTTGCCTGGATATTTGTGTTTAAGCCTTTACACCGCCGAGCGGTGGCAACTTCGCCAGTTTCAACGCCACCAGCAACGCAATCACCAGCAACCCGCCAATGAACAACCCGATTCCGTTCCACCCGCCCATGTGCCAGAACACCCCGCCCGCCGTCCCGGCGATGCTCGACCCTGCGTAGTAGCTGAACAAGTACAGCGACGACGCCTGCCCCTTGGCCTTGACCGCCCGACGCCCAATCCAGCTACTCGCCACCGAATGGGCGCCGAAGAAACCGAAAGTGAAGATCAACATACCAATGATCACCACCGGCAGCGGCGTGAGCATGGTCAGGGCGAGGCCGGCGATCATCAGCACGATGGTTGCCCACAACACTTTGCGCCGGCCTAGTTTGTCGGCCAACGAGCCGATTTTCGCTGAGCTGTAAATACCCGACAGATACACCACCGAGAGCAGCCCGACGAAGGCCTGATCCATGTGGTACGGTTCGGCCAGCAGGCGATAGCCGATGTAATTGAACAGCGTGACGAACGCGCCCATCAGCACAAAAGCTTCGAGGAACAGCAGCGGCAGGCCGGCGTCGCGAAACTGCATGGTAAAGCCGTCAATCAAGCTGCGCGGGTGTAACGAGCGGGCGCGGAAGTTGCGCGACTCGGGGAGGATTTTCCAGAACACCGTCGCGGCAATTAGCGCCAGGCCGCCAATCACCAGCATTGCCGTGTGCCAGCTGACGAAGTCGATCAACACACCAGTGATCAAGCGTCCGCACATCCCGCCAATCGCGTTGCCGCCGATATACAAGCCCATCGCGAGACCAATGTGCTGCGGGTGGATCTCTTCGCTCAGGTAAGTCATGGCGACCGCTGCCAAGCCGCTTAAAGACAACCCGATCAGCGCGCGCATGATCAATACGCCTTCCCAGCTCGGCATCATGGAACTGGCGATTGTGCAGAGCGCGGCGGCGAACAACGCGGCGACCATCACCGGTTTACGCCCGACGCGATCAGAGATCGGTCCGGTGATCAGCAGGCCAATGGCGAGCATACCAGTGGCTACCGACAGGATCAGGCTGCTCTGGGCGGCGTTGATGGAGTACTCATGGGACAGCAGCGGCATCATCGGTTGCACGCAATAAAGCAGAGCGAAGGTCGCAAAACCGCCGGAGAACAGCGCCAGCACCGTGCGCATGAACATCGGCGTGCCTTTTTCGATGTAGATCTCCTTCAGTTCGGCGACAACATCGTCCACCGCTGCGGGCGGAACTTCATGGGCAAGTGGAGCGACAGCAGTTTTCACTTCGGACCTCGGAGGACGCAGCCGGTCAGGCAATGAAAAAAGCATATAGCTGCCTAATGATTCAATCCAATATATTGTTCGACCTGTTTGATAGGTTTGACGACCTAATGGAGTTTTCATGGAATTGCGTCACCTGCGCTACTTCATCGCCGTCGCCGAAGAACTGCATTTCGGCCGCGCCGCCCAGGTGCTGGGCATCTCGCAACCACCGCTGAGCCAGCAGATTCAGGCGCTGGAGCAAGAGGTAGGTGCGCGGTTGTTCGAGCGGACCAATCGTCGGGTCGAACTGAGTGAAGCCGGCCGTCTGTTTCTGGAAGAGGCGCGGTTGGTGCTGGCGCAGGTCGACAAAGCGGCAGACGTGGCACGGCGGGCGCAGTTGGGTGAGCTGGGCGAACTGAAGATTGGCTTCACCTCGTCGGCGCCGTTCAACTCAACGATCCCTCAGGCGATTTTTTCGTTTCGCCAGCGATTTCCGGCGGTGCACCTGAACCTGCGGGAGATGAGCAGCACCCAGGTCGCCGAAGCGTTGGTGGATGAGTCGATTGAAGTCGGGATCATGCGGCCGCTTGGGTTGCCAGACTCGCTCAGCGTGGTGGAGCTGATGCGTGAGCCGCTGGTGGCGGTGCTCAGCTCCAAGCATCCATTGGTGAACGATAGTGAGGAAGGCTTGTTTCTGTCAGCCCTGGCCCTCGAACCCTTCGTGTTTTTCCCACGCAGCTATGGCAGTGGTCTGTACGCACAATTGCTCAGCCTGGCCCGGGATGCCGGTTTCAGTCCGCACTTTGCCCAGGAGGCGGGCGAGGCGATGACGATCATTGGTCTGGTGGCGGCGGGGTTGGGTGTTTCGGTGCTGCCGGCGTCTTATCAGCGGATGCGCATCGAAGGGGTGGTCTATCGGCCTCTGCTCGATCCAGAGGCGGTGTCGGCGGTGTGGCTGGTGCAGCGCAAGGACCAGAAGTCGCCGATGGCCAAGGCGTTTGTGGAGTTGTTGACGCGTAAGGTTGAGCCGCTGAAGACGTGACTGCTTCGCAGTCATTCGCGAGCAGGCTCGCTCCCACAGTGGATGGGTGGTGGAACAAAAATCGGTTCACACCGCAAATCCCTGTGGGAGCGAGCCTGCTCGCGAAAGCGTCCGCAAGTCCACCAAAAAAGGTGCAGTTGCCTATGCCTTGGCGGACGCTTCGCTGAAGGGTGTAAGACATTTCCGAACTACCTTGAACAGGCCACAGCGCCTTGCGGCATTGCCTACAACTACTCCAGAATCCGCCGGCTTGTGCGTCTTGGGGGCCATCGGTAACTTCGTTCGCATCACTGATTCCCAGTGATCGGGTTTAGTAGCCCGTGTTTACACGATGCGTATTTGCATGCCGGACAGTCAGGTAATTTCATGCCTGCACGTTGATGGTAGCTGTGCGTAGGGCGCTCTCGGGCGCGCCGGTTCGTGTTTCCCGGTCTACTAACCTGCGTACGGCTGCCACCCTTTTGATTAGTAGCGACTCGGTGGCTCCACTTTGTAGGTAGCCGAAACATGACGAATACAACAACAAACCTACCGGACACCGATCCGGATGCCCCACGCCAACCAAGCAAAATCTTCCTCATCGCCCCCGATATCGACAACCACACCCTGCTGGAATACGCCTGTGAATCCCTGGCATCAGCCAACGTCATGGCGAGCGATTTCGCGAGGTATCTGCAAGGATCGCAAAGCAACACACTCCTGGGTATTCAACAGTCGATAATGCTGGGGGAGCTGGCGGTGAACCGGGTGCTGGATAACCTCGACCTGGCTTAGTGAATACCTTGAAAATCAAAAGATCGCAGCCTTCGGCAGCTCCTACAGGTGTACACGCTCTCCTGTAGGAGCTGCCGAAGGTTCGGGCCGCGTTCGGACGATCTTTTGATCTTGATGTGTTTTACGACCAGCGCCGAAAGATCAGCGAAGTATTAACCCCACCAAAAGCAAAGTTATTGTTCATCACGTACTGATTGCTCATCTGCCGGAACTCGCCGCGCAGGTAATCGAGTTTGCCGCAGTGCGGGTCGACGTCGTCGAGGTTGAGGGTGTGGACGTACAGGTCGCGGTTCATCATTTCGATGCTGAACCAGGATTCCAGCGCACCGCAGGCTCCGAGGGTGTGACCGAGGAAGCTCTTTTGCGAGCTGATCGGCATGTGCTCGCCGAACAACGCGCTCGTTGCCAGTGTTTCGGCAATGTCGCCCTGTTCAGTGGCTGTGCCGTGACCATTCACGTAGCCGATGTCTGAAGGTTGCAGCCCGGCATCTTCCAGGGCCAGTTCCATGGCACGGCGCATGGTGACCTGCTCTGGGCGGGTGGCGTGCTGGCCGTCGGCGTTGCTGCCGAAACCGACGAGTTCGGCGTGGATGTGCGCACCGCGAGCCAAGGCGTGTTCGAGTTCTTCGAGCACCAGCATGCCGCTGCCTTCACCGATCACCAGGCCATCGCGGCCGCTGTCGTAGGGGCGTGGGGAAGTCTGCGGCGCATCGTTTTTCAGGCTGGTGGCGTAGAGCGCATCGAAGACCATCGCTTCGGTGGGGCACAGTTCTTCGGCACCGCCGGCGAGCATCAATGGCAGGCGACCAAACTTGACCGACTCGTAGGCGTAACCGATGCCCTGACTGCCGCTGGTGCAAGCGCTGGAGGTCGGGATCAGCCGGCCGGTGAGGCCGAAGAAGATGCTGATATTCGCCGCCGTGGTGTGCGGCATCATGCGCACATAGGAGTTGGCGTTCAGGCCCTCGGCCACCGAGTTGAGCAGCATGTTGCCGAACGCCTTGATCTCGTCGGTGCTGCCGGTGGATGAGCCGCAGGAAACGCCCATGCGCCCGTCCTTGATCGATTCGTCACCCAGCAGACCGGCATCGGCCAATGCCTGTTCCGCCGCGCCGACCGCCAGGCGCGAGACCCGGCCCATGCTGCGCAATTGCTTGCGGGTCCAGTGGCTCGGTACTTTGAAGTCGTCGATCGGCCCCGCCAGGCGCGTGTTGAGTTCGGTGAAGCGATCCCACTCGTCCATCCGGCGGATACCGCTGCGGTTGGCCGCGAAGTTGGCGGCGATGGTGTCCCAATCGCTGCCCAGTGAGGTGATGCCGGCCATGCCGGTGACGACGACGCGCTTCATCAACACAGGCCTCCGTTAACGGCCAGAACCTGCCGGGTGATGTACGACGCTTCCGCCGACATCAGGAAATTCACCGCGCTGGCCACCTCTTCCGGGGTGCCCATGCGTTGTGCGGGGATCATTTTCATCATTTCTTCCACCGGCACGTTTTCATCGAGCATCGCGGTGTCGATCAAGCCGGGTGCGACACAGTTAACGGTAATTTTGCGCTTGCCCAATTCAATCGCCAACGCCTTCGCCGCGCCGATCAACCCGGCCTTGGAGGCGCTGTAGTTGACCTGGCCACGGTTGCCGATCAACCCGGACACCGAGGTGATGCAAACAATCCGTCCGGCGGCGCGACGACGAATCATCGGCATCATCACCGGGTGCAGCACGTTGTAAAAACCGTCGAGATTGGTGCGCATCACCACGTCCCAATCATCCTCGCTCAGGGCTGGAAAAGCACCGTCGCGCGTCAGGCCGGCGTTCAGCACCACGCCGTAATAGGCGCCGTGGGTTTCCACGTCGGCGTCGAGAATGGCTTTGCAGTTGGCGCGATCGGACACGTCGAATTGCACAATGCGCACGTTGCGCCCCAAGGCTTCGATGTCGGCCTTCACGGCTTCAGCGTCCGCCAGGCCGTTGCGGCAATGCAACACGATGTCATGCCCGGCCTGAGCGAGACGCAAAGCGATGGCGCGGCCGATGCCACGGCTGGAACCGGTGATCAGTACGGATTCAGTCATGGTTGGGTTCCTTGGGTTTCATGAAGGTATTGAGCGGCCTGAGGCGGACGGAACACGTTCAGACGAGCGGTGGCGTGAATGCCGGGGGCGGTGATGTGGCATTCGAACACGCCCATGCCGTTGTCGTCCTCCAGCGAGCGGATGCCGTGGATGGTCAGCTCGGTACCGGCGGGAAAGTGCTCGACGTCGCATTCGAATTTGCGGGTGCCGAGCAGAAACCCCAGCTCCACCGCATCGCCACGTTGGCGCGCATGGCAACCGGCGTAGGCGGCGACGCTCTGGGCCATCAGTTCGATGCCGACCCAGGCCGGCAGGCTGCCGTCCGGGCGGTTGAACAGGCCGTCGGGTTTGACCGTGAGGCGGGTGTAAATCTGCTCGTCGTCGAACGACAGGATCTGTTCGATGAAGATCATGTCGCCAGCGTGCGGCAGCAGCTCGGCGATCGGCCAGTCAATCATGGGGCGTCTCCGATAATCAGGCTGACGTTGTTACCACCGAAGGCAAAGGAATTGCTCATCAGATAGCGAGGTGCAATGGACGTCAGGCGATCGGCCGGGGTCACCCATTTCAGGGCTGGCAATTCGGGGTCGGGCTGGCTGTCCCAGACGTGGGGCGGCAGGGCGTGCTCGCGGTTGTCTGCACTCAGGCTCAACCAGCAGAACGCCGCTTCCAGAGCGCCAGCCGCGCCGAGGGTGTGGCCGGTCATGGGTTTGGTCGACGAACACGGCACCCCCGCCGGGAACAACGTCGCCACCGCCAGGCTTTCCATGGCGTCGTTGTGTTGGGTGGCGGTGCCGTGCAGGTTCAGGTAATCGATCTGTTGCGGTTGCAGATTTGCTCGGCTCAAGGCTTTGCGCATCGCTTGCAGGGCGCCTTGGCCGCTGGGTTCCGGTGCGGAAATGTGATGTGCATCGGAGCTGGCGCCACTGCCGAGCAGGGCAATCGGCTGGCTGTCGCCGACACTTTTGCTCATCAAAAACAGCACCGCCGCTTCGCCAATGTTGATGCCGTTACGGTTCACCGAAAACGGGTTGCAGCGTTGCCCGGACACCGCTTCCAGCGCCGAAAACCCATTGAGGGTCAGCTTGCACAGGCTGTCGACGCCGCCGCACAGCACCGCATCGCAAATGCCCAGATCCAACAGTCGCTGAGCACTCATCAGCGCCCGGGCGCTGGAGGTGCAGGCCGTGGAAATCACATAGGCCGGGCCGCTCAATTGCAGCCAGTCGGCGAGGAAGTTTGCCGGAGCGCCGAGTTCCTGTTGCTGATAGTCGTAATTGGCCGGGAACTGATGCTCGCGGATGTAATGGGCCAGGCCGCGACTGGCCTCGTCGATGCCCGAGGTGCTGGTGCCCAGAACGATACCGATGCGGTCGCGGCCGTAGGTCTGGATCGCCTGGTTGATGTCTTCGCGAATTTGCAGCGCGGCTTCCAGCAGCAATTGATTATTACGAGTGTCTTGCGGCGCAAGCTCAGTCGGGATCGGCGCCAGTTCGCCGCGAACGGCGGCCACGGGCAATGACCGTTCCGCCACCCAGCCGGCCTCATTGCGCATGCCCGAGCAGTCACCGGCAAACAGGTTGCGAGCGACTTCGGACTTGTCACGGCCCAGGGCGCAAATCACCCCGAGGGCATTCAGGTAGGCCGTCATGGCGCGTCCCCGCTGAGCGGCGTGACTTGATATTTCGGGCCTTTGGGCAGGTTCAATTCAAAGCTCATGGGTTGTGAGTAGCGGACTTCCCAGTGCGCTGGCAAGGACCGTTGCGAGCCATGCTGCCACGCGGCGGGATAGTTGCCCGACAGTTCATCTTTGGGGGTCAGCGCAAACAGCAGCGCGGCGAACAGTTCTCGCGCTTCCGGATTGGGCGGCAGCAGACCGTCAGCCTGCCACTCGCCATTGACCAGTTTCTGGCGTGCCTGGGGAATGCCCAGCAAGTCCATCATCGACCAGCGAATGCCTGGGCCTTCACGCTGGATCACCAGCACCCAGTCCTGCCGTTGGTCGGCCACCAGGCGCTGGATGTGCAATTGCAGCGGCAACGACAGGTTCGGGGTTTGCTCGGGCAGCGGCGCCCGGCTGGCACAGGCGCTCAGCAACAGGACAGCGCCAAGTAGCAGAAATCGCAGAATGTCCGCTATCCCTGTGGGAGCGAGCCTGCTCGCGAATGCGTCAGCAGATCCAACACTATTGTTGACTGACACACCGCTTTCGCGAGCAGGCTCGCTCCCACAAGGTTGAGTTGCACTGAACATCACACGGCACCTTCAAGGGGTTTGCGCGCGACCACATTGACCAGGGTTTCTTCCCGTTGGCCGAAGGGCTTTGGCCGGCGCAGACCCAAGCGTTCAAACAGGCCGAAATCCTTGGCGCGGCTCCACCACAAGTATGGATAAGACACGTTTTGCGGGCCGAGTTCGAAACCCTGCTGGCGAATCATGTCCAGATACCCGGCGGCGCTCTTCTGCACGTGCATCGGATGGCGGAACAACCAGCGGATCACCCAGGTATCAATGTAAGCCTCGGTGGATTCGGCGAACAGCAGATAGCCACCGGGCTTGAGCACGCGGTAGAACTCGGCCAGTGCCTGTTCCTGCTGCACCAGATGGTGGAAGGTCTGGTGACAGAACAGCAAATCGACGCTGGCGTCCGGGACGTTGATGCTCGCGCAGTCGCTGCCGATCAACTCCACCTCCATGCCCTGACGAACGGCCTCTTCGCTGGCCAGGTTCAAGCTGTGAGGGTCGGCGTCCAGACCGATCAGGCGCTGGGGGGCAAAGGTCTGGCGCAAGTACTGAAACGACTTGCCCTGACCGCAACCGGCATCCAGCAGCACCGGGTTGTTCGGCAGTGTTTCGCTGAACAGGCTGCGCAAATCGGTGATTGCCACTCGCAGTACATGGTGCTGCCAGGTGTGGCTGCGCAGGAACCAGAAACCAAAGCGGGTTTCTTCGACGTAGGTGTCGCTCAAGTAGCTCATGTGACGTCCCTTGCACAGAGCTCCGAGAGCATCCGCAGCCGGCGCTTGGGTTCGGCGACGAACGGATTACGCTCGTCCCAGGCATACCCGGCCAGAATCGAACTGATCATGCGGCGAATATCGGGCGAGCCGCCCTCGTGATAAATCACATCCTGGAACGTCCCGGCGTACCAGCCTTCGACGTAGCACCGGAACGTGTCGACGCCGCGCTTGAGCGGGATGGCGAACTCAGTCTGCCAGTCGACATGTTCGCCTTGCAGTTGGCGATGCAGAACCCCGGCGGCCATGCTCGCCGAGCGCATGGCGATGGTCACGCCGGAGGAGAACACCGGGTCGAGGAATTCCGCTGCGTTGCCGAGCAGGGCAAAGCCTGGCCCGTGGAGGGTTTTGACGTTGGCCGAATAGCCGCCGATGGTTCGAGCAGGCGTATCCCACACGGCGTTGTTCAGCACACCGGCCAGGCTTGGGGTTTCAGCGATAAACCCTCGCAGGCACTCGTCCAGATTTTCCATGCGACCGTCGAAGTGTTCGGCTGCCGCGACCACGCCCACCGAACAACGGCCGTTGCTGAACGGGATGGTCCAGAACCAGATATCGCGGTGGATCGGATGGGTGGTGATGAGGATTTTTTCCCGCTCGAAAGCCGGGTTGTCGATGTGGTCTTCGACGTGGGTGAATACGGCCTGGCGCACCGGGAAATCCGACGGCGCTTCAAGGTCGAGCAAGCGCGGCAGCACACGGCCGTAGCCGCTGGCATCCAGCACGAAATCAGCTTCGACGCGGTACTGACTGCCGTCTTCGCGAAGCACGTCGAGCTGCGGTTTCGGCAGGGTGAAATCGGCGCTGACGATGGCTTCGCCGTAGCGAACGTCGACGCCTTGCAGTGCGGCCTGATCGGCCAGCAGCTTGTCGAAATCGGCACGCTGGACCTGGAAGGTGGTCGGCTTGCCGTTGCTGAACGTCTCGCCGAAATCAAAGGCGCTGTATTGCTCACCCCAGGCGAATGCCGCGCCGTTTTTCAACTGGAAGCCGGCGGCGTTCACCGCCTCGAGCATGCCGGCTTCTTCGACGAAATCCAGGCAGTGGGACAGCAGGCTTTCACCGATGGAAAACCTTGGGAAATGCTGGCGTTCGATCATCAATACGTCGTGACCTTTGCGCTTGAGCAGCGCGGCGGCGATGGCGCCCGATGGACCTGCACCGATAACCACGACCTGGCGATGTTCCATTTCAACTGTTGGCACGGGGGCTCCTTGCCGGGACGGCGATGTTCAGAGGGGTTCGGTGCATGCCGGCGAGTGCCGGCAGCAGTGTCGCGATCAGGCCCATCACCATCAGCGCGAAGTACAACGCCGGGCTGATGAGTTGTTGTTGCAGCAGCAGGTTGAGAAAGACGATCTCGCTCAAGCCACGAATATTCAGCAAGACGCTTTCCCGCCAGCGACTGGCGCCTTCAAACGAGGCGCCGGCCCAGCCGAGGCCCAGCCAGTTGCCCAGCAGTTTACTGGCAATCGGGAACAGCAGCAGTGCGGCCAGTTGCACCCAGCCGAGGCTGGCCATGGCCGCGTGGACGTTGATTTGCACGATGCCGAACGTGAGGATCAGCGGGATCGCGATATACGTCTGCAAGTGACTCATCCAGATCACCGGCAACGGCAGCACCAGCGGCACTTTGAGTGCGGCCATCCACAGCAGGTAACCGATGCCGAAAATCAGCGCATTGAGTTTGAAGTGTTCCGCCACGACCAGCAGTGCGAAGAAGCAACCGCTGTGCAGCAACGGTTGGCGCAAGCGGAGCAGACGCAGCAGCAACGGCAGGCAGGCGCCGGCCAGCGGCAGCAAGAGGCTGCTCAGGTGAAGGCTGCCCTGGGCGATGGCGAACAGGGTCCAACAGGTGAGGTCGATGAGGATCGCGGTCTGCACCAGTCGCCGGGTAGCGGCAGGCGGGTATTTGATGTGCCGCAGGTACAGATACAACACCGGAATCGCCGTGATGGCGAACAGCAGGCCGACCGCCAATGAACTGATCCAGGGTTGCGGCGGTAGCAGCCACACCGCTGTCGCAAGACCGCAGGCAAACGGAATACAGAAACTCGGCAGGGCGATTTTCAGGCTCTGACGGTCGAGTCGCAGGTCAATCACGTCACTGAGAATGTGCCCCAGCAACAAGGCAAAGCTCAGGCTGTAGACGTTTTTCAGCCAGCCCGGCGCGACCAGTGCGGCGCCGCTCAATTGCCATTGGGGTTCGATCCAGAAGTACATCAGCAGCGGCAGGCCGAAGGTGGCCAGCAGCAACTGGCTGACAATCGGGATCACGCCGAAGTGACGACCGACACGGGTGGCCACGGCGAACAGCGCCAGGGCCATGACCCAGAACACGGCGATCATCATGTTGCCGACTCCGTGACCGGGGCGGCGTGAACCTGGCGTCCGGCCCAAGGTGCAAGGATAAAGCTGAACGCCAGGCCGAGGCTCACCGACAGACCGAAATTGCTCACCGCCGGTGTGCTGGACACGGCCAGCAAACCGAACGACAGCCAGGTGGTCAGCGCCGCCAGCAAGGTGCCCAGCAGGCTCACGGCAGCGCCGCCGACCTGTTCACGCATGAGGATCGCGTAATCGACACTGATGGCCGTCACCAGCAGCAGGCCGAACAGGCTGAACAGCGTCAGCGGTTGCCCCATCCAGCCGAGACTGGCCAGGCTGCACAGCGCGGCCAGCAGCGGCAGGGCGACGATTCGCAGCGCGCCGCCGAAGCCGAACGGCAGGATCAGCACCAGCACGATCAGCACACAGGAAGCGAGTTTCAACTCTGCGGCACTGATCTGGGTGTCCGCGAACACCTTGTTCAACTCACCGAGGCGGTCCACCAGTTCCACACCCGGTAAATCCAGCGCCTGGACTCGCAGCAGAGAGGGATTGTTCAGGCCTTGCAGACTGACCATCGCTGCTACGCCGTCATCGGTCGGTCCCAGCCACAGCGTGCGATAGGGCTCGGCCAACGGACCGACCAGCGCAGCGTCGATGTCTTCGGTGGGCAGTGCCTGCAACTTCGTGAGCTCTGCTTGCAGCGCCTCGGCCGGCACGCCGACATCGAGCAGTGGTTGCCAGAACTGCGGCAATTTGTTCAGCGCTTCACGCACTTTCCGCTGTTCGGTGGGTTGACTGACCAATTGATTGAGCGACAGATAACCCTGGAGTTTTTCCAGGCTGACCAACTGATCCAGCCGCTCGCTCAGCGCGGTTTGGCGTTCCAGCAGTTGCTGCTGATTGGCCGCGCGCACCAGGAAGAACTGGCTGGTCGGCTGATAGCCAGTGATGCGCGCAATGGTTTGTGCTTCGTCAGTCAGTTGCTGCGGTGCACCGACCCACTGGCGAATGTCGTTTTTGGTGTCGAGCTGCAACAGGCCGCCCACACAAAAGGCAATCAGCAGCGCCAGCAGCACCGGCGTACTCGCGAGTTTGAGCAACGCTTCACGGCGCCCCAGCAAATACTCGGCCACCCGCAGCGGCCACTGCGCTGGACGCAGGTCTGTACCCTTGAGCAGTGCCGGCAGCAGGCACACCGCGGACAAATAAGCGCCGAGCAGACCGGCGGCAGAGAACACGGCAATCTGGGTCAGCGCCGGGAACGGTGTCCAGGCCAGGGCCAGGTAACCGATGCAACTGGTGATCAGGCTCAGCGTCAGGCCCGGCAACGTCAGGCGCAGGGCCGGCCAACTGTGCCAGGGCTTCAGGCTCCAGCTCTTGGACAGGTAATGCAGCGGGTAATCGACCGCCACGCCGATCAGGCTGGAGCCGAGCACCAACGTCATCACATGCATATGGCCGAACAGCGCCACACAAGCCACCGCACCGAAGAGCATGCCCACCAGCACCGGGACGAAGGCCAGCAAAACCCGCCAGCGCCGGAAGGCCAGCAGCAACAGCAACAGAATACCCGCCGTGGCGCCGCCACCGACCCAGGTCATTTCCCGGGTGGCTTGCTTTTGCCCACTGGCCGCATAGAGCAAGCCGCTGGCGGCAAGCAATTGAACGTTTGCCTGGGCGGCTTCTTCACGGCTGTGCTGGAGCAGGTCGGCCACTTGCAGTGGCAGGTTCATGTCGAAGGCGTTGCCCGTGGTGCGCGAGCGCAGCAGCACCCAACTCTTGCCGTCGGCATCGGCGACCAGCGCACCGCTGCCGATGTCCAATTGCACCGAACCGTGCTGCGGCTGGCTGTTCTGGATGCGCCCGGTCAGGCCCAGCCAGTCATCCTGGCTCGACACAAGACTGAAACCGGTGAAGGGGTCGAACAGTGCTTGTACTCGCTGCTGGATAAAGGCGTCGGGATGCTCGATCAGTTGCTGTCGGTCAGCCGCTGAGAGCATTGCCAGTCGGCCTTGCAGCAGTTGCGTGCGCAGCGCCGGCAAGTCGGCTTGCAGGTTCCACTGGACCTTCTCGAACAAGCCGCTGGCTTGCCATTGCTCACCCAGTTTTTGCGCCATGGCAACCGCTTGCTGGCGATCGGTGTGGCCGACCAGCACCAGCATTTCGCGGTTCAGCGGTTCTTGCATGCGTTGTTCGGCGCGCAGTTCCAGCGCATCTGGCGCCGTGCCCGGTACCAGTTCCATCAGGTTGGCCGACAGCGGTGCGCCGTCACGCCATTGCCAACCGGCGAGCGCGAGCACCGCCAGCAGCAGGATTAGAAACAGCCGTGGAAGACTCCGTTCACTCGGCAAAGTCATGTTGCTCCGCGTCGCTCAACGGTTGGGCGCTGGTGCTGTCCTGCATGCGCAAGAGGGTGCTGTCACCCTGGGTTTCCAGCAGTTCGATGCTGTGCACCAGTTCGCCGCCGTCAATGTTGATCTGAGTGAACACCTGCTTGAGCAGCATGGAGCGCGGGGTCAGCGTCAGCTTCCAGTTCTGTGCGTCGCCGCTCAGTGAAAGCTCGAAATCCCGTTGCAGCCCGCTGCTGTCGCCTTGCAGCACGGCGAGGAACAAACGGTTCTGCTCGGCGCCGGCACTCTTGCTCGGCAGCATTTGCCAACCGTTGGCGTCACGCCGGGCAATGCCTTTGTCGCTGATGCGGTAATCCTGTTGCAGCGGGGTTTTCAGCAGCCACAGCAGACCGTGGTTTTTAGCGAGGATGAAAGTGCCCTTGCTGGTCAGCGGCTGGGGCAGGGCGCGCAGGTGTTTTTCCTGGATGAAGTTGCCGTGGATCACGTCAGGCTTGGCCAGTTGATCGCTCAACTGCTGCAAATCAAAAGCCTGCGCCAGCGATGCGAAACCAAACATCAAAATCATGCCCGCCACGATCCCGTAGCAGCTGCCGAGCCCGCGAGGCTGCGTCCGGCGGCGAAGCCGTCGTAAAACCTGAGCGTGCGGTGCATCAGGGAAATCGGATGGCGACTGCTGCGCCCGAGCGCGGACCGGCCGACGCAGACTTCGCCAGCTGCTACAGAGGGTTTTCAGCGGGTTCATGCGAGCATCCTTTCAACAGCGTCGGTGAAGACCTTGGGTGAGGCCAACTGCATCTCGCGGCTGCTCATGTCGACGGCGACCTGCACGGAACTGGCGCGGGTCAAGCGTTCGCCGGTTTGCAGATCGCTGATCAGGTAGCTGATCTTCAGACGGTTCTCCCATTCCACCAGATTGGCGCGTACGTTGAGCTTTTGGCCGAACACGGCGCCGCGCACATAACGCAATTGCAGATCGATCACCGGCCACGCGTAACCCGACTCGACCATGGCCGTGTAGTTGTGGCCGATCTTGTCCAGCAGTGCGCAGCGGGCGACTTCCAGGTATTTGATGTAATGGCCGTGCCAGACGACGTTCATGGTGTCGACATCAAAGAACGGCACGAGGATTTCCGTATCGGTGTGAAGCACTCCCTTGCTACGCATGCAGCCTCCAGTGTTGCTCGGCGATGCGGTGCAGACACAGGCGCAGTTCACCTTCCAGCGCGCGGTCTTCGATGACCGGCGGGAAGTCCTTGGCCAGTTCTTCGTGCATGGCGGCCAGGGCTGGCGGCAGCGGGCGCGCGTCCTCGGCCTTGCTGCGCAGCCAGACGCCCTGGTTGGCGGCCAACAGAGTGGCGGCAGCGACCTGTTCGGTCAGCTCCAGCACACGAATCGCATCGCGGGCGGCGATGGTGCCCATGCTCACTTTGTCCTGGTTGTGGCACTCAGTGGAGCGCGAGAAGACGCTGGCCGGCATGGTGTTTTTCAGCGCTTCGGCGGTCCATGCACTGGTGCCGATCTGCACGGCTTTGAAGCCGTGATTGAGCATCGCGCGATCAGCGGTGGCGCCGGACAGGTTGCTCGGCAGGCCATGGTTGTAACGCTCGTCCACCAGCAGGGCGAGTTGACGATCGAGCAGGTCGGCGACGTTGGCCACCAGGTTTTTCAGGCTGTCCATGGCGAACGCGATGTGGCCGCCGTAGAAGTGCCCGCCGTGCAGCACGCGCTCGGCTTCGGCATCGATAATCGGGTTGTCGTTGGCGCTGTTGAGCTCGATCTCGATGAACGAGCGCAGCCAGTTCAGGCTGTCGGCCAATACGCCGAGGACATGGGGTGCACAACGCAGGGAATAACGGTCTTGCAGGCGATGCAGTGGCGCGGTCGGCGCGTCGATCGCCAAATCCTTGCGCAGCCACGCGGCGACTTGCATCTGCCCCGGATGCGGTTTGGTGGCGAACAGGCGCTCGTCGAAGTGCTCGGGGTTGCCTTGCAGCGCGACCACGTTCAACGCGGTGATGCGGGTGGCCAGTTGCAGCAGGTAATCGGCGCGGGCGTAGGCCAGGCACGCGAGGCCGGTCATGACGGCGGTGCCGTTCATCAAGGCGAGGGCTTCTTTGGGGCGTAATACCAGCGGCTCCCAACCCAGTTCGCGGTGTACGTCGGCCGCTTGCCAGCGTTCACCCCGGAACATCACTTCGCGCTCGCCGGACAAGGTCGCGGCGACATAGGACAACGGCGTCAGATCACCGCTGGCACCCACCGAACCTTCTTCCGGAATCAGCGGCAGAATGTCGTGTTCGAGGAAGGCTTGCAGGCGTTCCAACAACTCCACGCGCACCCCGGAAACGCCGTGACACAGCGACTGCAAACGTGCCGCCAGCACCGCGCGAGTGGCCTGCGCATCAAGCAGTTTGCCCAACCCGCAGCCGTGGAACGTGTACAGATGACGGGGCAATGCCTCGACGTGATGCAGCGGCACCGCGACCACGCAAGAGTCGCCGTAACCGGTGGTCACGCCGTAGATCACGCCTTCCTTGTCCAGCAGGGAGTCAAGGAATCGCGCACCCTTGGCGATCCGCTCGCGGTACGCAGGGTCGCTTTGCAACTGCGTCGGCACCTGACGGTTGGCCAGGGCCAGCACGTCTTCGATGCGCAAAGGGAGTTCGCCGAAGGTTACCGGCTCAAGCGTTGGCGTCGTCATCGGTCTTCCAGAAAGGGTAAAAGTTGAACCATTGTTGGGGCGCTTCAAGGCAATAGTGACCCAAGCGTTCGGCATAGCGGGAGGCCCACTGATGAATGACCTGTTCGCGGTCGCTGCGCTTCCACACCACGGCCTCGGCGAACGGTTCGAGGGTCAGTCGATAGTCGCCCGTCGGCTTCTTCAGGCACAGCATCAGGTTGATCGGGCATTTCAGCAGACCGGCCAGCAACCACGGTCCTTGAGGGAATGCGGCTTGATGGCCAAGGAAATCCACCGTCACGCTGCGCCCGCCATGCAGCGGCACGCGGTCGCCGGCAATCGCCAGCCACTCGCCGCGTTCAAGGCGTTCATGGAGTTGCAGCATGATCAGCGGGTCCAGCTCGCTGACCTGAATCAGCCGCAGATTGGTCGCGCCTGCTTCACCCAGCAAGCGGTTGAATTGCTCAGCATGCTTGGTGTGCACCAGCACGTTCATCGTGACTTTTTCGCCAATCTCGGCCAGCGCACGGCAGACCTCGAGATTGCCTAAATGCGCGCCTACCAGCATCTGCCCGCGGGTGCCGCGCAGTTGATTGCGCAGCAAGGCCGGGTCGATGATTTCGATCTGCTCGATGCTCAACTTGCCGTTCCACACGTCGAGTTTGTCGAGCATGGAGTCGGCGAAGGCCATGAACTGGCCGAACACCCGCCAATGGGTCGGGCGCAATTCGTTGCGACCACTCCAGTCGGCGAGCCGCTGCTGGTATTGCCAGGCGCTACGACGGGCGCTGCGACCGAACAGGAAAAAGTACAGAACGATGCCATACAGCAGCGGGCTCAGCAGCCGACGGCCGAGCAATTTGGCGCAGAGTGCGGTGAATTTCATCAGCCAGAAGCTGCCGCGCTCCTCGCGGTCGGCCCAGTGTTTTTTGTCCGTTTCAGTGCTCATGTCCGCCACCGTCGCCAGAGGATGACCGGAGCACGCAGCAACATGCCGAAGAACAACCGCGTGTGCATGCTCGAAATCAGCACGTTGTCGTGGAACAGGCGGAAATGCGAGACGCCATCCAGCGGGTAATGGACTCTGGTTTGCAGCCATTGCATGGGCAGATTGCGCCAGGCCAGGCGTACGAGAATGTCCGAGTCGAAGTCCATGCGCTTGCCGATCTTCGCCGAATCGATCAGCGCCAGGGTCGGTGGTAACGGATAGACGCGGAAGCCGCACATGGAGTCGCGAATCTGCAAGGACAGGGTGTTGATCCAGACCATGACGTGAGTCAGGTAACGGGCGTACAAGCGACCTTTCGGCACGCTGGCGTCGTATCGCGGATAGCCGCAGATTACCGCTTCAGGATGGGCGCGTGATAGTTCGATGAAGGTCCGGACGTCTTGCAAATCATGCTGACCGTCGGCGTCCACCTGCAAGGCATGGCTGAAACCCAGGCGCGAGGCTTCGCGAAAACCGGTCATGACCGCGCCACCCTTGCCCTGGTTGGCGGCGAGTCGGATCAGGAACACCTTGTCGCGCTGGGCCAGTTGATCAAGCACCTTTGCACAGGGCGGGCTGCTGGCATCGTCCACGAGAATGCACGGCAGGCCACTGGCGAGCACCGCATCAACCACCGTGGTGATGGCGGTTTCGTGGTTGTAGACCGGGATGACGGCGCAGGGGTTATGCATGTTGGGTTTCGCCTGAAGCACCGAGGCGCCTGCATCGCGAGCAGGCTCGCTCCCACAGGGGATTCGTGTAGGGCGCAGATCCAGTGTGGGAGCGGGCTTGCTCGCGATTGAGTGCGCAGCACTCACCATAGTTATGCATCGCTTGAGGCCTCCAGCAAGATCCGCCCACTGGAGCAGGTTGCGGTCTCGTTGCGATAGGTGAAATACAACTTGCTGCGCGTCGGATCGAAGCGCAGGTGCAGTTGGACTTCATCGCCGGGGCGTACCAGTTGCTGGAATTTCAGCACTTCCATACCGGCGAATTTTTCCGGCAGGTCCATCAATTGCTGACCCAGGGTGAGCGCCCACTCGACTTGCACCACACCGGGCAATACCGGCGCCTGGGGGAAGTGGCCGCTGAAATAGGCGAGGTCGGGTGGTACCGCCAGTTGCAGGCTCCACTCGCCATCGACTTCGACCTGCTCCAGCACTTGCGGCGCTTTTGGACGCGGCGCCAGCAACAGGGCTTCGACGTTGGCCTGGGGCAGTTTGCCTTGAGCGTTCAGCGGCAGTTGCCGCAGCAGGCGCCAGCGTCGTGGCAAGGCCAGGGCTTCACAATGTTGGCTCAGATGCTGACGCAGTTCTTGCGTGAGGGTGCGTCGACCCTGATTGCGCAAGGCGTGCAGGCCTGACTCGGTCAGCACCAGCAGCGCACCCAATGAAGCGCGGTTTTCCTGAACCACGCCAAGACGCGCTTCGGCGACCCAGTCGTGGGCCATGAGTGCCTGTTCCAGCATCGGTAGCGAGATACGTTTTTCTTCCAGTTTGACGATTCGGTCCAGCCGTCCGAGCAGTTCGAATCGGCCGTCGGCAGCGATTTTCGCGGCATCCGCGGTGTGTTCGATATGCCCGGGCGGCAAGTACGGCGAAGCAATGAGCAGGGCGCCGTCGCTGTCCTGGCTCAGCTCGATATCAGCAAAGGGCTGCCAGAGCGCGTGGCCCTGACGCCAGGCGATGCCGCCGGTTTCCGAGCTGCCAAGGATTTCCGTCGGCCATTGCTGCAGGCGTTGCTGAAGGCTTTGTGCGGCCTCGGCCGGCAATGCGCCACCGGAGGAAAATACCCGGCGAACCGCACTTAAAGCAGGCCAGTCGAGGTTGTCGCCCATGCGCTTGAGCAGCGCCGGGCTGGCGACCCAGGCAAACGCCGGGTGTTCGCGGCTGGCGCGCTGCAGGTCTTCAGGGAATGCCAGCTGCTTGCGCACAAACGAGCGCCCGGCGCACAGCGGCCACAGCACTCGAAACAATAATCCGTAAATATGCTGAGTGGCGACACTGCCGATGATGCAAGCCGCGCCAAGATCGGCACCCCAGAGCCGCTCCAGCGCTTCGACTTCATTGACCAGTTGGCGCAGGGTTTTGTCGATGCGCTTGGGCTCGCCACTGGAGCCGGACGTGCACAGGCTCAGCGAACAGTGATCCATATCCAGTGCGGCCGCCATCAACGGCGGATGCCGGTAATCGCTCAGGTGCGCGTCATCGGCCTGATCGGTCAGCCACAGATCGACTTCGGTCGACCAGCGTTGGCGAGTCTGGGGTTGCAGGTCTGCGGGCAGCAGCACGCTGACCCCGGCGCGCCAGGCACCGAGCAGGGCAATCGCCAGGTCAGCGGCGTCCTCAAGGTGCACGGCAATACGCCGCACACCCTGGGCTTGCAGGCCCGCGGCGAGGCTTAATGCCTGTTCGCACAGCTGAGCGTGATTCAGCGCCGGTTCGGCCGTCACGGCACGTTCCGGTTGCGCCTTGAGCAACAGGTGCTCAAGTTTTATCCAATTCATCGGTGGCCTCGTACCCGTTGTCGTATAAGCCATTCAATGGCAAACAGCAGGCCCATCAATCCGTAGGAAATCAGTCCGGTGTACAACATCCACCAACTTAGCGGCGCCCAGAGGGTCAGGGCGGCGGCGAGCAAACCGTTAAAGAGAAAAAACACGCACCAGACGATCGTCACCTGGCGGGTATAAACAATCGCCTTGGCCGGCAGTTGCGGTTCACGCATACGCGCCAGGCGTTCGATGATCGGCGGGCCAACGATCAAGCTCAGGCCAAACAGCCCGAGCATGAACGCGCTGATCAGCACCGGGTACCAGCGCAGCAGCAGCGGGCTGTCGAACAACGCCAGCAACAGGCAAAAAGCAATCGCGGTGACCGCCATCCACAAACTGCCGGGCTTGCGCGTACCGAGCAGTGCCCGGGCCAGCCACAGGCTGCCCAGCAGCAGACCGAACTGCCACGGGGCAAAGTGCTCCATGCCGAAATACACCGCGAAGGGGTACAGCAGGCCCGCCAGCAGCAGGCCGAGGCCGATCAGTCGGCTCATGCGGCCGGCTGAACCAGACGGTAGACCGCCTCGACCACGTCGCTGACGGTGCGCACCGATTTGAACTCTTCGGCAGCGATTTTCTTGCCAGTCTGGCGTTTGATGTGATCGATCAGGTCGACCGCGTCAATGCTGTCGATTTCCAGGTCCTGATACAGGTTGGATTCGAGGCTTACGCGCTCGGGGTCCAGCTCGAAGAGTTCGACCAGAGCATCGCGCAGGGTGTTGAAAATGTCGTCACGAGTTTGCATGGTCCGGTCTCAAGCTGCCTGTTTTGCAGTGACGAACGCCGCAAGGCTCGCCACGTTGCTGAAGTGATTGCGGGTGTCTTTGGCGTCGGCGTCGATTTTGATGCCGTACTTTTTCTGGATGGCCAGGCCGAGTTCCAGAGCGTCTACCGAATCCAGGCCCAGGCCTTCGCCGAACAGCGTCTGGTCGTCGCCGATGTCTTGTGCGCTGATGTCTTCAAGGCCGAGGGCCTCGATGATCAGTTCTTTGATTTCACGGTGTAGATCGCTCATCTTCGGCGAGCTCCTTAATGTAGTAATGATGCAAATAGTCATTGAGCTTGCGCGAGGCCTGAGGAGCTGGGCCACACGCTGCGAAGGCTTGTGGATCTATATCGGCCCCGACACGGAAACTGAAGTGCACACGGCGTTTGGGGATCCGATACCAGGGCTCGGCCTTGGTCAATGTGGTCGGGCTGACCTTGATGATCACCGGGGTGAGGATTTTCGCACCGCGCAGTGCGATTGCCGCAGCACCCCGATGAAAGGCTGGCGCCTGACCGGGCTGAGTGCGGGTGCCTTCAGGAAAGATGATCAGGGTCTGGCCGCTTTTCAGCGCGTCGGCAGCGGCATCGAGCATGTCCATGCTGCCGTCGTTGCTGATGTATTCGATGCAGCGCAGCGGGCCGCGGGTAAAAGGGTTCTCCCAGAGGCTTTTCTTGACCACGCAGTTGGCATGGCGCACCAGGCCGATCAGGAACACCACATCAATCAACGACGGGTGATTGGCGACAATCATTTGCCCCGGCCGACCGAGTTTTTCGGCGCCCTGGATGTCGTAAGTCAACACGCCGGTACGGGCCATGAATCGTACAAAAAACCAGAACAGACGAGCGACGGTGTGCCGCGCTCGCCGCCGGTGTGTCCGGGCATCGCCGGGCAGGCAGTTCAGTAGCGGGAAAACCACCAATCGCAGACACAGCCCGCCCAACCCGAACAGGGTGAAGCTTGCGGCGGTAGCCAGCAGACGCCAGTAATAGGCGTCGCGGTTTTTTTCGGTTACAGGTTGCGTTGCCAGGTCCATACACGATTTTTCCAGGCATGTTGGCAGGTTGTCTGCTGGCCGAGCAGGGTACTCAATAGGTTCAGGGCATGGGGCCAGTGGGCTTTGGACAACGCATCCGCGGCGCTGTTCAGGGACAACTGCCAGTCGTTTCCGGGGGTGATCAGCAGCCCGACCGCGTAAGGGAACGGCACGTCGTCGATCCAGGTCGAGTAGGCTTCGGGCGGTTGCTCTTCGGTGACGATCAGCAGTACCGCGGGAGCACCCTCGGAAAGCAAAGCCGCGGCCTCTAGCATGCCGTGTTCAAGGCCGTCGCCGGCTGCAGCGAGGGCCGTCATTTCGCTGGTTTCGCCGCGCATGATCGACCACAGGCCGATGATCGCGTTGTGCACGGACAGGCTGAATTGAGTCGGCGACAGCGGCTGATCGGTAGCCAGATCGCTGAGGATATCGAAGGTGCGCGGGGTTTCGCCGTGGCGAGAAATAAAGACCAACGGTAGATCCTGGCGGCCATCGGCCAAGGGCCAGCCGACACTGAACGCCATCCGCGCCAGACGACTGAGTCGCCGGCGCTGCATGGCCGGCAGAAACGAGACGTCGGGTGCGGCATCGCTGCTCGCAAGCACGACCGGTTGTCGGCTCCAGGCTTGCCAATCGTCCACGCTTTCGAGCCCAGGGGCCCACGCGCGCCATTGGGCGATGTTGAAATTGATCACAGACATTCATCCCGCCCCTGCGGGCTTCCTTGACGCGGTGAGTCGCAAAAAACGCGAACTACCTTACGTGGCGCTTCGCGCCGAGTGGCGCGCATTATCCCGTTGCTGCGGGCGTGTAGCAAATGATGGTTACATTTTGCTCAATGAAATGTACCGGTTGGTTCGCACATGACTGTCGTTTGGCCATTATCCACATGTCGGCCGGCCGATCTGCCGGCTCAGTCAGCAAGCAGTGCACGAGTTCACGGCTTTTTTAGCGTGAGATTGCACCTGACTGTGTAGTCCCTATGCCAGCGAGGTAGCTAAGCGACGCTGTGGACTACTACACTCGGTCATTCTTTGAGACCCGGGGGGTTTGACATGCGGCGCGTGGTGTTCAATCAGAAAGGTGGCGTAGGCAAATCCAGCATTGCCTGCAATCTGGCGGCGGTCAGCGCCAGCGAGGGCTATCGCACCCTCTTGGTGGATCTCGATGCCCAGGCCAACTCCACTCAGTACCTGACGGGGCTCACCGGTGGTGACATTCCGATGGGAATCGCCGATTTTTTCAAACAGACCCTGTCTGCCGGACCGTTCTCCAAGAAAAACCAGGTCGATATCTACGAAACCCCGTTCGACAACCTCCATGTCATCACCGCTACTGCCGAGCTGGCGGACTTGCAGCCCAAGCTTGAGGCCAAACACAAGATCAACAAGCTGCGCAAATTGCTCGAGGAACTGGACGGCGATTACGACCGGATCTACCTGGATACCCCGCCAGCGCTGAATTTCTACGCGGTATCTGCATTGATTGCCGCTGATCGTGTGCTGATTCCCTTCGATTGCGACAGCTTCTCGCGTCAGGCGCTGTACGGCCTGTTGGCGGAAATAGAAGAATTGAAGGACGACCATAACGAAGGGCTGGAAGTCGAAGGGATTGTCGTTAACCAGTTCCAGGCTCGCGCCAGTCTTCCTCAACAAATCCTCGACGAACTGATCGCCGAAGGCCTGCCGGTATTACCGGTGTACCTGGGCAGCTCGGTGCGCATGCGTGAATCCCACCAGGCCAACACGCCGCTGATCCACCTCGACCCACGTCATAAGCTCACGCAGCAATTCGTCGATCTGCACAACCTGCTGGAAAACGCCTGACTACTCAGGGTCAGATGCCCTGACTGCGCAACCAGCTCATCAACTGCGGTAATGGGAAGGCGCCGCTCTGACGCGCCACTTCCCGACCGTTCTTGAACAGAATCAGACTCGGGATCGAACGGATCCCCAGCTGCGCCGACAGCTGTTGGTTTGCCTCACTGTCCAGCTTGGCCAGTCGGCACTTGCCCGCCAATTGCACCGCCGCCTGCTCGAACACCGGTGCAAACGACTTGCACGGCCCACACCAATCCGCCCAAACGTCCACCAGCAACGGCAGATCACCTTTGATCTGGCTGGCGTAATCGCTTTGCTTCAGTTCGAAGGGTTTGTTCAGCAGGACCTCGGCCTTGCAGCGGCCGCATTTTGGATTGTCGTTGAGGCGCTTGGCGGGGATGCGGTTGAGGCCGTTGCAGTGGGGGCAGGGGATGAGGAGTAGGTCAGTCATGCGGATGGTCCTGTAAAGAAGCCGATCATCTCTATGTGGAGACGTTTGCTCATATTTTCAATCGTGCAGAAGGACACGGTATATCTAGGCTGAGAGGGCGCCGGTTGGACCATTGGTCTGCTCACGAATATCGCATCTTGCGATATTCGCCGTCTGTGTTTAACTCTTCCATAGCAAAATGCGATAAGGAGATTGCATGCATGTGTTCATTGAAAAACGAATCTGGGAAGCCAAGGAAAAATGGCCTCAGACAGCGAATGCGCTCGATCAATGGTATCGACTCGTCAAACGCAACAATCCAGGGGACTTTGCGGCAATGAAAGCGATGTTTCCTGCGGCCGACAAGGTAGGGGAATTTCACATATTCGATATCGGGGGAAACAAGCTGCGCTTGATTGCTTTTGTCCGATACCGGTCGCAGAAGCTGTACATCAAGCATGTGCTGGATCATCGCGAGTATGACCGGGGAAAATGGAAGGAGGAGAAGGGATGAGTGTTTTGATTAAAAATGCGGTCGAGCACTGGGAGTTTGTCTCGCCACTGCTGCGCAAACCAAAGAGTGAAGACGACTACGACAACTTAGTCCTGTCCCTCGACGAATTGCTGGAATTAGTGGGCGAAGATGAATCGCACCCCCTGATGAGTCTGGTGGACATCATTGGTGATTGGATTGAGGAATGGGATCACAAGCATCACCCAATGCCGAAGCCCAGCGGCGTCGACGTTCTCGGCTACTTGATGCGCGAACACGGCCTGACTCAGAGTGACCTGCCCGGGGTCGGCACCCAATCGGTGGTATCCGAGATCTTGAGCGGCAAGCGTCAGCTCAACCTGCGGCAGATCCGCTGGTTGGCCGAGCGCTTCGGAGTGTCGGTGGAAACCTTTATCTGATCGGGTTCAGGAAGAGCAACTGATCTCCAAATGCTTGCCCCACTCCGGCGGACGCTCGGCATAGCTCTCCATCCCCGGTTGTTCGTTGAAGGGATTGCTCAGCACCGCATGCAACCGCCGAACCTCTGAATAGTCGCCACCTTCCGCCGCATCGATGGCTTTCTGCGCCAGGTAGTTACGCAAGATGTAGAGCGGATTGACGGCGTGCATCCGTTTGCGACGTTGTTCCTGATCAGCCTCGCCTTCACGCGTCACCCGGGCGATGTAGAGCTCGCCCCAGGCATCGAAGCCTTTGATGTCGACAAAGTCATCGCGCAAGCGGGCGACGGCCAGTTCCGGTGATTCTTCCCCCAAACGGCGGAAGAACAGGCTGTAGTCGACGCCACTGTTCTGCATCAGTTGCAGCAGGTGCTCCAGCAGTTTCTGGTCATCGTCTTCGGCCGTGGTGAAGCCGAGGCGGCGGCGCATCAGGTCCAGGTAATGGGCCTGGTACAACGGGAAGTACAGACCGAGGGTTTCACGCAGGGCTTCGACACTGATGAACGGCGTCAGGGCCTGGGCGAGGGCGCTGAGGTTCCACTGGCCGATCGGCACCTGGTTGCTGAAGGAGTAACGGCCCTGGTCATCGGAGTGGTTGCAGATGAAGTGGGCGTCGAAGTCGTCGAGGAAGGCGAACGGGCCGTAGTCGAAGGTAATGCCGAGGATCGACATGTTGTCGGTGTTCATCACGCCGTGGCAGAAGCCATAAGCCTGCCATTTGGCGATCAGCTCGGCGTTGCGCTCAACGATTTCGCGGAACATCGCCAGGTACGGTTCCGGCTGTTCCAGGCATTCCGGGAAATGCATGGCCAACACGTGGTCGCCGAGTTCTTTCTGCTTCTCGGGGCGTTTGGTGTAGTAGAAATATTCGAAATGCCCGAAACGCACATGGCTCGGCGCCATGCGCAGGACCATGGCTGCGCGTTCCTGCTTCTCGCGCCACACCGGCGTGTCGGAGCCGATCACGCATAGCGCGCGGGTGGTCGGGATGTTCAGGGCATACAGCGCTTCGGAGGCAAGAAATTCGCGGATCGAGGACCGCAGCACCGCCCGCCCATCACCCATGCGCGAAAAGGGCGTCTGGCCGGCACCCTTGAGGTGCAGGTCCCAATGCTCGCCGGCCTCGTTGTAGACCTCGCCCAGCAACAGACCGCGACCATCGCCCAACTGTGGGTTGTAGGAACCGAACTGATGACCTGAATAGACCATCGCCCTGGGGACTGCGTCGGCCCAGAGCTTATGGCCGCTGAACAGTTCGGCGAACTCCGGGGTTTGGGCCTCGGTAGGGTCGAGATCGAGCAGCGCCATGGCGGCAGGGCTGGCCACCACCAGGCGCGGGTTGTCGATCGGCTCGGGCAGCACGTGGGTGGAAAACGTATCGCCCAAGCGGGCGAAACGATTATCGAAGGTCAGTTCGTCGAGGGCTTTCAAGGGCCATCTCCAGCAGAATGTCCGAGCATTCTGCTAGGGATAAGCCGCTTAGTCGAGCTTGGCGGCCGGCGGCTCTTGCACAGGTTTGCCATCGGCCATGGGAACGATGGTCTTGGTTTCCGGCTCGATGGGCACCATTTTGTATTCCTGGCCCTGAAGATTCTTGAGGTAAACCTCCATCTGCCGGAACGAGATGTTGATGTGCTGTTTCTTGAACTCGCGATTGATGAAGCGGTTGACCTCATCCAGCACAGGGTTTCGGTCACCGAGGTCACGCACATGCATGCGCAGCTCGTGGTCGAGGGTGCTTTCGCCGAAATTCAGGAAGTACACGTGGGGTTCCGGGTCTTTCAGCACTCGCGGGTTATCGCGCGCGGCTTTGAGCAGCAACTCCTTGACCAGGTCCAGGTCCGAGCCGTAATCGACACCGAGCTTGAGGGTCACTCGGGTGATGGTGTCGGTCAGGGACCAGTTGATCAGTTGCCCGGTGATGAATGTCTTGTTCGGGACGATGATGTCCTTGCGGTCGAAGTCGGTGATGGTCGTGGCGCGGATGCGGATCTTGCTCACCGTACCGGACAGGTTACCAATGGTGATGGTGTCGCCAATCCGCACCGGACGTTCGAACAGGATCATGATCCCGGAGATGAAGTTCGCGAAGATTTCCTGCATCCCGAAACCGAGACCCACCGACAGTGCCGCCACCAGCCATTGCAACTTGTCCCAACTCACGCCGAGTGTCGACAGGGTCGAGACGAAACCGACGCCAGCGATCACGTAAGACAGCAAGGTGGTGGTGGCATAGGCACTGCCCTGAGCCAGGTTCAGCTTTGACAGCACCAACACTTCCAGCAACCCCGGCAAGTTACGCGCAAGGGCGAAGGTGATGCCGATGATGATCAGCGCGCCGAGCATGTCGCCAATGCTGATCGGCACCATGCTCATGTTGGCGCCGGTGCCGCTGGTGTATTCGTAGAGGGTGACGTTATCCAGGTACGAGAACACAGAGATCAGGTCCGACCAGACCCAGTACAGCGCCGCGATGAAACCGCCAAGCAGTGCCAGGCGGATCAGGCGCAGGGACTGTTCGTTGACCTTCTCGATATCCAGCGTTGGCTCTTCGATCACCGCTTCACCGTCACCGGCCTCTTTCGCAGCCTGGCGTTTGGCCAGGGCGCGCTGGTAGGCCAGACGGCGTGCCGCAACGCTGAGGCCGCGCACGAAGGTGGCCTCGATCACCAGCCAGAACATCAGCAGGTAAAGGGTGTTGATCAACCGGTCACTGAGCTTCAGCGCGGTGTAGTAGTAGCCAAAGCACACCGCCACGAACAACGCGACCGGCAGGACGGTGAACAGGATCCCCACGGACTTGCGGAACAGCGAAGCGTTCTGGTGAGTCGGGCTGCTGATCAGCAGGCGGCTGAGCAGCCAGGCCATCAACGCATAGCAGGTCAGCACCACCGGCATGCCGAGTACGTCATCGGCCAGGGTCGCGGGTTGCAGCTCGGCGACTGCCACCACCGCGACCAACGCCATGACCACCAGCCCGAGTCGACGGACCCAGCCCTGCAGGAATTCGACCTGAGGTTTTTCCCAGCGGAAATGCAGTTCGGCCACGCCGCCCGGCGCGAGGATCCGGTAAGCGGTGTAGAACACTAACCAGGCCTGGGCCATTTGCAGCAGCGCCGCGCCCATGTTCGCGTTCTGTCCGCGGGCGTCGATTTGCAAGGCCAGGCCACACAAGGCCAGGCCCAGGGAGACCGGCATCGCCAGCAGAATGTTGATCAGGATTGCCTGCGGCGTGTGCCACTGGCTGTCGCGTTTAAAGTGGCCGATGTCCTGGTGAACCTTGCTCAGTCGGGCATACAGGCTTTTACGCCGCCACAGCAGGGCACCGATCAACAGCGCCAGGGGCAGGAACAGCAGCGGCCGTTGGGTCAGGCCGTCACTTAATTCGCTCAGGCTGGAAGCCCACGGCAGCGTGGTGACCTGACGTTCCAGGCGCTCCGGCACGGCGCGCATCCACTCCGGGTCCAGCGGTTTGTTGCTGGGAATCCAGAACATCTGCTCATCGAGGGTCGCCCGCAGGCTTTGCGCGGTGCTGAGCAGTTGCTTCTGATTGAGCTGCAACGTGATGGATTCGTTGAGCACCGCGCTGAGTTCGCGGTTCAGCCGCTCCAGCAGGTCGGCGCGGGTCGTGGCCAGTTCCAGCAGGCTCTTGCGCAGTTGCGGGGTGACTTGCTCGGGAGGCTGAGTCGACAGCAGGTTGTCGACGTAGGTCGCCGGGTTGCTGAGCAGTTCCCGTTGCTGGCTGACTTCGAATTGATAGAGGCGAATGTCGGCGATCTGGTCGGCCAGGTCACGGTCGAGCCTGAGGCGTGGCAGGGACTGTTTCTGTTTGTAGAGAATCTTGGAGAGCAACAGGCTGCCCTTGAGCACGTTGATCTGCTCGTCCAGCGCCGAATCGCTCTGGGTCACGTTGTCCAGTTGCTGCTTGGTCTGCAGGTTCTGCTGGGTGACTTCGTTGAGGCGGTCGGTGCTTTTGAGCAGATAGTCCGAGAGTTTCAGGTTGGCCGCGCTTTCGGTAGCCAGCAGGGTGCTGCCGCCGGACTTTTGCGCTTCGATGGATTGCTGCGTCACCGTCTCCTGGGACTGGGCCAGGCGCTTCTGGTTGATCAGGTTTTGCAGCTCCTGGATTTCCTGATCCAGACGGTCGGATTTTTCCGAGAGCAAGTCATGCTGGCTGTTGCCCAAGTCCTGCAGTTGATTGTTGCCGGCCAGTTCCTGGCGACGCAACGGGATCAGGGCGTTCAGTGCCGCGAGTTCGGCGTTGAGCAGGTCGCGTTGCTCAGGGGTCAAGGTCTTGCCGGCGTCTTTGCCGACCTTGAGGATGTTGTTGATCTGCTGGATGCGTGTCTGGCTGGTGGAAATTTCGGCCTGTGCGCGCTCGGGGCGGGTCTGGGCGGTAATCACCAGACTGTTGGCGTCAGCCAGGGCTTTCTGCAGATCGCTTTGCTGGGTGGAGCGCTCGGTGAGCATCTGCTCCAGTTGCTGAATAGGCTCTTTGGCATAGCGCTGCGGTACTGGCAGCACTTTGGAGGCTTTGAGCTTGGCCAGTTCTCGCTGGTTCTCGATGTTCTGCTTTGGGGCGTTGGCCAGTTGCTGCTTGAGATCGGCCAGTTTCTGCTCGTAATCACGCTTGTTGTTGAGCTGTGTCAGCGTGCTTTGCAGGATGCTCTGCAGGGCTTTCTGATCGGCTTCCGGCAGTTTGCGTTCGGCGATCTTGTCCAGGTTCGCCTGCACGGCTTCGCTGGACGGCGGTTCGGCCGCTTGCAATGTACCGACAGAAAGACTCAAGCCCAGCAGGGCCATGATGAAAAAGGTGCGCAGGGTTGACATAGAGACCGATCGAAAACGAGACGAAGAATGGAGTTTAGAGGAACAAGCCCGGACCGGGGCGACTTCCTTCGGGGAATCTGACGCCCACTTTACCGATCTTGTTCCCCTCCATGACCGCGACGGTCCAAATGGTGTTGTTCCACTCCACCTGGTCACCGACGACGGGCGCACCGCCCACTTTATGGGCAATGAAATGGCCGAGCGACATGTCCGGATCGATGCCTTCCACTTTCAACCCGTAAAGCGCCGCAACCGCAGCCAGCTGGGCGTCTCCTTCGAGTACGAAATCGCCGAAGAAGCGCAAATCGAGGCCCCGTTGCGGTGCCTGACTGAAGAGTTTTCCGAGGGCCGGAAGATTGTGTTCATGGCCGATTACGCACAGCAAATCGTCGACTTCGAGCACCGTACTACCCGACGGGTGGAGCAGTTGCTGGCCACGAAACAGGGCTGCAATGCGGGTGCCTTCGGGCATTTTCAGTTCGCGAAGGGGCGAGCCGATGCACCATTTCTCGGCACCGAGGCGATAAACGAACAGCTCCCACTCACTGGTGACGTGCACTTCCAGGGCTGCGCGGGAGATTGGCGCCGGCTCCGGCGGAACGGTCACTTTCAAAAGCTTTGCCACCCACGGCAGGCTCGTGCCCTGCACCAGCAGCGACACCAACACGATAAAGAAGGCGAGGTTGAAATAGAGCTGGGCGTTGGGAAGGCCGGCCATCAGCGGGAACACCGCCAGAATGATCGGGACCGCGCCGCGTAACCCAACCCAGGAAATGAACGCCTTCTCGCGCCCATGGAACGCCTTGAACGGCAGCAGACCGACCATCACCGACAACGGCCGGGCAAACAGAATCATCCACAGCGCCAGGCCCAGAGCGGGCAGGGCAATCGGCAACAAGTCGTGGGGCGTCACCAGCAGCCCCAGCACCAGGAACATGCCGATTTGCGCCAGCCAGGCCATGCCATCGAGCATGTGCAAAATGCCGTGGCGGCTGCGCACCGGGCGGTTGCCGATGACCAGGCCGCACAGGTAAACCGCCAAAAAGCCGCTGCCGTGCAAGGCGTTGGTCAGGGCAAACACGACCAATCCGCCAGCAATGACCAGGATCGGATAAAGGCCGGTGGCCAAGTGGATACGGTTGACCAGTTGCAGCATGAGCCAGCCGCCGCCCAGGCCGATGACAGCACCGATACCGAACTCACGCATCAAGTGCCCGAGCAGGCTCCAATGCAGGCCGGTCTGGCCGCTGGCAAGCATGTCGATCAGGGTCACGGTGAGGAACACCGCCATCGGGTCGTTGCTGCCGGACTCGATCTCGAGGCTGGCGGTGACCCGTTCGTTCAGGCCTTTGCCGCCGAGCAGCGAGAACACCGCCGCGGCGTCGGTGGAACCGACGATAGCGCCGATCAGCAGGCCCTGAATCAGGTTCAGGTTGAACAGCCACGCGGCGGCCATGCCGGTCAGCCCGGTGGTGATCAACACCCCGACCGTCGCCAGCGACAGCGCCGGCCATAACGCCACGCGGAAGCTGGAAACCCGGGTGCGCAAGCCGCCGTCGAGCAGGATGACTGCCAGGGCGAGGTTGCCGACCAGATAAGCCGTTGGGTAGTTATCGAAAATAATGCCGGCGCCATCGACGCCGGCTGACATGCCCACCGCGAGGATGATCACCAGAATCGGGATACCAAGGCGCGATGAAAGTGAGCTCACCAGAATGCTTGCACCTACCAGCAACGCGCCGATCAAGAACAGGCTGTTGATGGTCGTCGCATTCAAAGGCAGTACTCCAGAAAGCTGAAAGGCGGGCGCAAACTGACCATGCAGTCTGCGTGCCAGCGATTCTAACCTGTTGAAATGTGATGCTGTCAAAAAGCTTTTGCAGATCAAAAGATCGCAGCCTCGCTTCACTCGACAGCTCCTACAAAGGATCCGCGTAAACCTGTAGGAGCTGTCGAGTGAAACGAGGCTGCGATCTTTTCGGCAGTGACGCGATCTTTGTTTAGAGGCTAAACCGCCCAACCATGTTGTTCAGGTCCAGCGCCAATCGCGACAGCTCATTGCTCGCGGCACTGGTCTGGTTAGCCCCGGTCGCCGACTGCACCGACAGATCACGAATATTCACCAGATTGCGGTCCACTTCGCGGGCCACCTGTGCCTGCTCTTCGGCAGCGCTGGCGATTACCAGGTTGCGTTCGTTGATTTCGACGATGGCGCTATTAATAGTGTCGAGCGACATGCCTGCACCACGGGCGATGTTCAAGGTCGATTCAGCACGCTCGGTACTGTTGCGCATCGAATCCACCGCGTGCTCGGTACCGCTCTGGATGCTGCCGATCATGCGTTCGATTTCGCTGGTCGACTGCTGGGTGCGATGCGCGAGGGCACGGACCTCATCCGCTACCACGGCGAAACCACGACCGGCCTCACCGGCACGGGCCGCTTCGATGGCCGCGTTCAATGCCAGCAAGTTGGTCTGGTCAGCCAGGCCGCGAATCACGTCCAGCACTTTACCGATGTCACGGGACTCGTTGGCCAGGTCGCCAATCAGTGTCGCGGTGCTCTGCACATCGGCGCTCATGCGTTCGATGGCGCTGACGGTTTCCTGCACCAGGTCACGGCCATCACCGGCGGAGGTGGTGGCGTTTTTCGAGGCTTCGGACGTGCTGACGGCATTGCGCGCGACTTCTTCCACGGCGCTGGTCATTTCGTTGACCGCGGTGGCGGCTTGTTCGATTTCGTTGTTCTGCTGGGTCAGGCCACGGGCGCTTTCGTCGGTGACACTGTTGAGCTCTTCAGCGGCGGACGCCAGTTGCGTGGCGGAACCGGAAATCCGTTGCAGGGTGTCGCGCAGCTTGTCCTGCATCTTCGACATGGCCAGCAGCAAGCGGCCGGCTTCGTCCTCACCGTCTACGGTGATCGGGCGGGTCAGGTTGCCTTCGGCAATTTCTTCGGCAGCGCTCAGGGCGTTGGCGATCGGCTTGGTGATGCTGTTGGTCAGCAACCAGGCGAAAAGCAGGGTCAGGCCGGTCGCGATCACCAGCAGGGTGACCACCAGGTTGAAGGCCGAGGAGTACTGGTCTTCGGCTTGCTGATTGGTGTCGAGGGTCTGCTGAGTATTGATCTCCAGCAAACGGTTCAACACGGTGTTCACCGCTTCGGAGTTGGTCAGCAAATCGGTGTTGAGCAGGGTGCGCAATTCATCGACCTGATTGTTGCGCGACAGGGTCTTCATCCGGTCTTCGATCTGACGGTACTGGCCGAGCAACTGCACGTACTGGTCGTAGGCCGAACGCTCCTGCGGGTTTGTGATCAGTTTTTCGTAAGTCGCCTGAGCGGCACGAATCTGCTGATTGCGGGTTTCCAGCAGATCCATGGTCTTTTGCTGGACGTCCGGCTCGCGGTTCACCAGCAAACGGTAGGACAACACCCGCAGGCGCAGGGTGAGTTGCGTGAACTCGTCGAGGCTTTTGATGCTCGGCACGCTGCTCAAGGTGATGTCTTCACCGGCCGCGCGAATCTTGCTCATCTGGTTCAAGGCAAACACACCCAGAATCAGCATCAGGCCGCCAATCAGGGCAAAACCGAGGAACGCTCGCGGTGCGATATTCATATTACGAAGGGACATGGTGTTTACCAAAAAGAGCGCATCCGTGCGGCGCTGAGACTGACGTATGGGTGACTTATCGGTCATACGACTAAAGTCTTGAGGCCCTGCGCGTTTTTGTCGCACAAAGGCTCCGGCGACGAAGTGCAGGAACCAGATTCGCCATTCACAGTCTTTAAAGTTCGCGAGGAAGGTCGCCCGCCAGGAAAATCAAGGCCTTGCGCCCCAATAACCCTGGCATCCGTGGTGACTTTTCTTTATCGTACGCGCCCCTTGAAAATGCTTGGAAAATCAAAATGTTGGAAGCATCCCTAAGCCAATTGGAACAGCTGGTCAGCGACTTGGTGCAACAGAACCAGACCCTGCTCGGCACTAACCAAACCCTGAGCGCAGAACTGGCCCAGGCCAAGGATGAAAACGAAAGCCTGCAGCTGAACCTGATGGAACAGGAAGAGAAACAAGGTGCCACCGCGGCGCGCATTCAGGCCCTGGTTGAGCGCGTTAGCGCCGGCCCAGTCAGCGCATGAATCACGGCGCCGCAGGGGTAAAAGTCGTCTCGATCCTGGGGGAGGACTATTCGATCAAGGCGCCGGCCGGGGAAGAGCAAACCCTGCTGGACGCCGCATTAATGCTGAAGGCTGCGCTGGCCGACACCAAAAGGAAGTACCCGACGCTGATCGGTGACCGCTTGTTGGTATTGGCCGCGATGAATCTGTGCTCCCAGCAGATCGAAATGCAAAAACAGCACAAGCAGGAACTCGACCGTTACCAAGAGCAAGTCAGCGCCACGGTTGAAGTGATCTCCAAGACGATCAATCAGGCCTGATCGGCTTTGCGCACAACCAAAGAATAAATTGTCGATTGCGTTGTATACAATCGGCACGGCTGTTGCAGTGTTTCAGCCTCTTATTCTTTGGGGGTGCTCCATGCAGTTCTGGCGACGCAGTATTCAATGGCAGTTGATCCTGAGCATGGGCACCGCCCTGCTGGTCAGTATTCTGATCGTGGTTGGCATTTATACCCTCGTGGTCAACCGTCTCGCCGAGCGCTATCTGGTCGAACAAGCGCTACCGTCGAGCATCGAAGCGATGCGCAACGACATCGAGCGAATCCTCGTTCAACCCCTCACCGCCGCCAAGGACATCGCCAGCAATAGCATGGTGCGCGACTGGCTGGCCGGGAGTGAAAACAGTGCCCAGACCAACACCTTCGTCACCTATCTGGAAGGCATCCGCGCCGAGCACAAAGCCTTTACCGCGCTGATCGTCGGCACTGCTTCCAACCACTACTTCACGGAAAAAGGCCTGGACCGGACCCTCAGCCGTTCCAACCCCAAAGACGCCTGGTTCTATTCGTTTCTCGACAGCAATCAGCCGCGCACCCTCAATATCGACAATGACACCGCGACCGGAGAGTTGGCGCTGTTCATCGACCTCAAGGTCGAGCAAGCCGGCAAAGTCGTGGGCGTTGCCGGGCTCGGCCTGAGCATGAAAGAGCTGTCGGAGCTGATCCACAACTTCAACTTCGGTGAGCGCGGCAGGGTCTATCTCGTGCGTTCCGACGGTTTGATCCAGGTTCACCCCGAGGCGCAGTTCAGCGGCAAACGCTCCTTGGCCGAACAGATTGGCGCCCCGGCAGCGCAAGCGGTCATGGGACAACAAGCTGCCACCCACAGCAGCTTCGAGCGCGAGGGTGAAGATTTTCTGGCATTGAGTCTGCCCTTGCGGGACTTGGGTTGGACCCTGGTGGCCGAAGTGCCGCAGTCGCAGATCTACGCTGAAGCCCGCCGCGCGATGTGGATGAGCAGCGGCATCGGCCTGGTGGTGGCGCTGGTTTGCCTGATGCTGGTGGTGTTGTTGGCCCGTGGATTGGTGCGGCCGATCCGTCAGGTAACAGCGGCGCTGGTAGCCATCGGTAGCGGTGGTGGAGATTTGACCCACGGGTTAGATTCCAGTCGCGCCGATGAACTGGGTGACCTGGCTCGCGGCTTCAATCGATTCCTGGAAAGCCAGCGCGACATGATCGGCGAAGTGCTGACCACCAGCGAGCGTTTACGCACGGCAGTCGGCCAGGTGGCGCGGGTGGTGGACAACACCGCAGAACGCTCCGGCCGCCAGCAGGAAATGACCGACATGGTCGCCACCGCCGTTCATGAAATGGGCCTGACAGTGCAGGAAATCGCCCAGAACGCCGGCAATGCAGCGGTGGCTTCGCAAACTGCCCGCGATGAGGCGATGCAGGCGCGGGAAGTGGTGGGCGGGTCGATCCGGCATATTGAAAGCATGTCCGATGAAATCGGCCTCGCTGCCAGTGCGGTGGGCGAGTTGGCCCATCAGGTGGCGTCCATCGATCAGGTGCTGGCAGTGATTCGCGGGATTTCCGAGCAGACCAATTTGCTGGCGCTCAACGCGGCCATCGAAGCGGCGCGGGCCGGGGACATGGGGCGTGGGTTTGCGGTCGTGGCGGATGAAGTGCGGACGTTGGCGCGGCGCACGCAATCGTCGACTGATGAGATTCAGCAGATGATTGGCAGCCTCAAGCAAGGCGCGGAGAACGCGGTGTCGTCGATGCATTCCGGGCAAGCGGCGACCGGCACGGGTGTCGAATCGAGCCAACGCACCGGGGCGTCGTTGACGGCGATTACCGGCCAGGTGGAGCGCATCAGCGACATGAACCATCAGGTGGCGGCGGCGACGGAAGAGCAGTCGGCGGTGACGGAAGAAATCAACCGCAATGTGCAGGGGATTTCTGATCTGGCTCGGGAGACGGCAGGGGAGGTCAGAGCTTGCCGTGAAGACTGTCAGACGTTGCAGCGGTTGGCGGATGATTTGGCGCGGCAGATGGGTGGGTTTCGTCTGAGCTAAAAGCTCAAGATCAAAAGATCGCAGCCTGCGGCAGCTCCTACAGGGAAACGCATTCTCATGTAGGAGCTGCCGAAGGCTGCGATCTTTTTTGTGGCCGTTACACCGATCTACTGCTGATCAAAACCACTCATCCTGCATCCCAAGGCACACATCATCCCGAGCCTCAAGAATCGCCAGTTCATGGTGGCAACCCGGCACTTCCCACGTCAGAAAATACCGCGCCGCCTGCAACTTGCCCTTATAGAAGCTCACATCCGCCACATTCCCTTTGGCCAGCCCTTCCTCAGCGCGAATCGCCTGCTCCAACCAGCGCCAGCCAATCACCGTGTGCCCGAACACTTTCAGGTACAGCGCCGAGTTCGCCAGGCTGCTATTAACCTTGCCTTGCCCCAAATCCGTCAGCAAACCAATAGTCACCGTTTGCAGCCGCGCCACCAGTTTCTCCAGCGGCTCACGCAACGCGGTTAACGATTCATACGCGTGAGCGCGCTCGGCGGTATCGGCGATCAGACGGATCAATTGCTTGAGCCCCGCACCACCGTTCTGCGCCAGTTTGCGGCCCAGCAAGTCCAGCGATTGAATACCGTGAGTCCCTTCGTGGATCGGGTTCAGGCGGTTGTCGCGGTAATACTGCTCCACCGGGTATTCGCGAGTGTAGCCGTGGCCGCCGAGGATCTGGATCGCCAGTTCGTTGGCCTTCAGACAAAACTCCGACGGCCAGGATTTGACGATTGGCGTGAGCAAATCCAGCAGCTCATGGGCCTGCTTGCGCTCGGCTTCAGTCTCAAGCGTCGTGGTGTCGTCAAACAGTCGCGCCGCGTACAACCCAAGGTCGAACGAGCCTTCGACGTAGGCTTTCTGAGTCAGCAACATGCGTTTGACGTCGGCGTGCTGAATGATCGCTACCGGCGCGGTGTTCGGGTCCTTGCTGTCTGGCACGCGACCTTGCGGACGCTCGCGGGCGTATTCCAGGGAATACAAATACCCGGCGTAACCGAGCATTACCGCGCCCATGCCGACGCCGATCCGCGCCTCGTTCATCATCTGGAACATGTAGCTAAGGCCGTGGTGCGGCTTGCCCACCAGATAGCCGACACACTCACCGTTATCGCCGAAATTCAGCGCGGTGGAGGTGGTGCCGCGCCAGCCCATCTTGTGGAACAAGCCGGCCAGAAGCACGTCGTTACGTTTGCCCAGACTGCCGTCATCGTTGACCAGAAACTTGGGCACGATGAACAGCGAAATCCCTTTCACTCCGGCCGGTGCATCCGGCAGCTTGGCCAGCACCATATGCACGATGTTTTCCGACAGCGGGTGATCACCGCCAGAAATAAAGATCTTGTTGCCCTTGAGTCGATACGTGCCGTCAGAAGCAGGCTCTGCGCGGGTACGAATATCCGACAGCGACGAGCCGGCATGCGGTTCGGTCAGCGCCATGGTGCCGAAGAAACGACCGTCAATCATCGGTTGCAGGAAGCGCTGTTTCTGCTCCTCGGTGCCGAAACTTTCGATCAGGTTCGCCGCGCCCATGGTCAGGAACGGATAAGAGGTCGACGCCGCGTTGGCCGATTGAAAATGTGCGAAGCAGGCTTGGGACAGCAGCGTAGGAAGTTGCATGCCGCCCGCATCGAAACTGCGCGCAGCGTTGAGGAAACCGGCTTCAAGGAAGGCATCCACCGCTGGTTTCACTTCCGGAATCAGAATTGCCTGACCGTCCTCATAGCGCGGCTCGTTCTCGTCACCCTTGCGATTGTGCGGGGCGAAGAACTTCTCGGCGATGTTGCGGGCGGTGCCGATGGCGGCGTCGAAGGTCTCGCGGTTGTGCTCGGCGAAACGCTCACGCTGGGTCAGGCCCTCGGCATCGAGGACTTCATACAGCTCGAAAGCCAGATTGCGGGAACTGAGCAACGTCTCGGACATGGCGGCCTACCTTTTTTGGAATGGGCCGAGTCTAGGCGTGGGAAGGGCGGGGTGAACAGGATGATTGATCTTGGTGATGGAGAAGCAAAAGATCGCAGCCTTCGGCAGCTCCTACAGAGAAACACGATCCCCTGTAGGAGCTGCCGAAGGCTGCGATCTTTTGATCTTGCTTTTAAAGCCCGGGCATCCATTGCGGATGCCCGGTCCTATTTCTGTTTAACCAATGGTCATCAAGCTCGCATTACCACCCGCCGCAGCAGTGTTAACACTCAACGCCCGCTCAATCACCAGGCGCTCCAACGCAATGTTGGTCTCGCCTTGCGACAAGCCATGAACCCCAACAATCGCCCCGGCACGCTTGGCCACTTGCTGGCAGACCGCACGCAGCTGATCGGAATGGCCGTGATGCAGAACCGCATCAAACAGCACTTCGTCCTTGCTCCAGTCGGAGACCAGTTTGATCTTCGCCTGAACTTCCTTCGGCAGACGTGCGAACACGGCCTTGGTCAATTCAGCTTCCGGCCATACCGCCGAACCGCCGACGGCCAATACCGCCGCCAGTTGCGTCAGCAGATCGCCTTCAACTTCCGCCAGGCACAGCACGTGTTCGCGCGGCAGGATGGCGTAGCTGTTTCGTTCGCCGGTCGGGCCCGCCAGAACACGGGTGATCCCGCTTTGCGATTGCGCCGCGAACTGCACGCACAGGGTGCTCAAGCCGGCAAACTTGTTGCTGTCAGCCCAGGCTTGCAGGGCTTTCAGCGGTTTGCTCATGGCATCACGCAGACGAACGTCCGGTGCCGCGATGGCATCACCGCGAGCGAAGGATTGTTCGATCGCATCCGTAGGACGCGTCGACAGTAGACGGTACAGGTACAGCGGACCCCCGGCCTTCGGACCGGTGCCCGACAAGCCTTCGCCGCCGAAAGGTTGTACACCAACCACGGCACCGACGATGTTGCGGTTCACGTAGACGTTACCGGCGTTGACGTTGTCGATCACCTTGGCGATGGTCTCGTCGATGCGAGTGTGCACGCCCAAGGTCAGGCCGTAGCCGGAAGCGTTGATCTGACCGATCAGTTGATCGATGTCTTTGCGCTTGTAGCGAACCACGTGCAGCACCGGGCCGAAGATCTCCCGTTGCAGCTCGTCGAAGCTTTCCAGTTCGATCAGCGTCGGCATCACGAAGGTGCCGCGTTTGACTTCTTCGGTGTTGGCAATCGCCACCTGGTACACGCTGCGACCTTTGTCACGCATGCCCTGGATGTGTTTCTCGATGCCGGCCTTGGCTTCGGCGTCGATCACCGGGCCGATGTCTACGGACAGGCGCTCCGGGTTGCCGAGACGGCATTCCGCCATGGCACCTTTGAGCATTTCGATGACACGGTCAGCGGAATCTTCCTGCAGGCACAACACGCGCAGGGCCGAGCAACGTTGACCGGCGCTGTCGAAGGCCGAGGACACCACGTCAATCACAACCTGTTCGGTCAGTGCCGAGGAGTCGACGATCATCGCGTTCTGGCCACCGGTTTCGGCGATCAGCGGAATCGGGCGACCTTGAGCATCCAGGCGCCCGGCGACGTTGCGTTGCAGCAAACGAGCGACTTCGGTGGAGCCGGTGAACATCACGCCTTTGACCCGATCGTCGCCGACCAAGCGGGCACCGACGGTTTCGCCACGGCCCGGTAGCAGTTGCAGCACGCCTTCCGGAATCCCGGCTTCGAGCAGCAAACGCACGGCTTGAGCAGCCACCAGTGGAGTTTGTTCCGCAGGTTTGGCCAGTACCGGGTTACCGGCAGCCAATGCCGCAGCGACTTGGCCGCTGAAGATTGCCAGCGGGAAGTTCCACGGGCTGATGCACACCACCGGACCCAATGGGCGGTGGGCGTCGTTGGTGAAATCGTTGCGCGCCTGCACCGCGTAATAACGCAGGAAGTCCACGGCTTCACGCACTTCGGCGATGGCGTTGGCAAAGGTCTTGCCGGCTTCGCGAGCCAGCAGGCCCATCAGCGGCTGGATCTCGCCTTCCATCAAATCGGCGGCACGTTCCAGAATCGCGGCACGCTCGGCGGGCGGAGTGGCCTGCCAGATCGGTGCAGCGTTCAGGGCGCACTGGATCGCGTTGTCGACGTCTTCGACAGTCGCTTCCTGCACATGACCGACCACGTCACGCAGATCCGACGGGTTCAGGACTGGCGCAGGGGTTTCGGTGCTGGAGGCGCAACCGAGCATCGGCGCGGCTTTCCAGTGGTTATGAGCGGTGGCCAGCAGGGCGCAGGACAGGGAAGCCAGACGATGTTCGTTGGCCATGTCGATGCCGCTGGAGTTGGCGCGCTCGGCACCATAAAGATCACGCGGCAGCGGGATACGCGGGTGCGGCAGGCCGAAGCCGCCTTCCAGCGTCGCCATCTGCTCGATGCTGGCCACTGGATCGGCCACCAGCTCCTGGATCGAAATAGACTGGTCGGCGATGCGGTTGACGAACGAGGTGTTCGCACCGTTTTCCAGCAGGCGACGTACCAGGTAGGCCAGCAGTGTCTCGTGAGTCCCGACCGGAGCGTACACGCGGCACGGACGGTTCAGCTTGCCTTCGGAAACTTTACCTACAACCTGTTCGTACAACGGTTCGCCCATGCCGTGCAGGCACTGGAACTCGTACTGGCCGGGGTAATAGTTCTGACCGGCAATGTGGTAAATGGCCGACAGGGTGTGGGCGTTGTGCGTGGCGAACTGCGGGTAGATGACTTCCGGCACCGACAGCAGTTTGCGGGCGCAGGCGATGTAGGAAACGTCGGTGTACACCTTGCGGGTATAGACCGGGTAGCCTTCCAGGCCTTCGACCTGGGCGCGCTTGATTTCGCTGTCCCAGTACGCGCCTTTTACCAGGCGGATCATCAGGCGGTGACGGCTGCGGCGAGCCAGGTCAATCACGTAGTCGATCACGTACGGGCAACGCTTTTGGTACGCCTGGATCACGAAACCGATGCCGTTCCAGCCGGTCAGTTGCGGCTCGAAGCACAGGCGCTCGAGCAGATCCAGCGACAGCTCGAGACGGTCAGCTTCTTCGGCGTCGATATTCAGGCCGATGTCGTATTGCTTGGCCAGCAAGGTCAGCGACAGCAGACGCGGGTACAGCTCGTCCATCACGCGCTCGTACTGGGCACGGCTGTAACGCGGGTGCAGGGCCGACAGCTTGATCGAAATGCCAGGACCTTCATAAATCCCACGACCATGGGACGCTTTGCCGATCGAGTGAATGGCTTGTTCGTACGAGGCCAGGTATTTCTGGGCGTCGTGCTCGGTGAGTGCGGCTTCACCCAGCATGTCGTAGGAATAGCGGAAGCCCTTGGCTTCGAACTTGCTGGCGTTGGCCAGGGCTTCGGCGATGGTTTCGCCGGTCACGAACTGCTCGCCCATCAGGCGCATGGCCATGTCGACGCCTTTGCGGATCATCGGCTCGCCGCTCTTGCCGATGATGCGGCTCAAGGACGAAGTCAGGCCGGCTTCGTTGTGGGTGGCGACCAGTTTGCCGGTCAGCAGCAAGCCCCACGTGGCGGCGTTGACGAACAACGACGGGCTGTTGCCCAAGTGCGGGTGCCAGTTGCCGGTGCTGATCTTGTCGCGGATCAGTGCGTCACGCGTGCCTTTGTCCGGGATGCGCAGCAGCGCTTCGGCCAGGCACATCAGCGCCACGCCTTCCTGGGACGACAGGGAAAACTCCTGCAATAGGCCCTGAACAATTCCGGCACGGCCGCCGGCGCTCTTCTGATTGCGCAGTTTTTCGGCAATCGAGGCGGCCAGCTTGTTGGTGGCTTCGGCCATGGCGATCGGCAGGCGAGCCTGCTCGATCAGCATCGGCACCACTTCCGGCTCAGGGCGACGGTAAGCGGCGGTGATCGAAGCGCGCAGCACCGATTGCGGCAGGATGCTTTCGGCGAATTCGAGGAAGCACTGGTGCGCGTGGTCGGCATGGACTTCGCCAGCGTCGTCAGCATCTTTGCTGATCAAACCGCTCAGCTCGGTCAGGGTTGCACCACCCTCGAGTTTTTCCAGGTAATTGAAAATTGCCTGCTTGATCAGCCAGTGCGGCGTGCGATCAATCGAGGTCGCGGCAGCCTTGAGGCGCTCGCGGGTCGGGTCGTCAAGTTTGACCCCAAGGGTGGTGGTAGCCATATTTTTATCCTCATGTTTGCCACGACCGCGTGGCATCAGCTGGCGGCAAGATTAGCCGTGCAATCGTCGAGGTGCAACCGGGTGCAACCCTTTTTTTGTCGGAATAATACGCAGCTCGTCAGGAAATAAATTCCGGTACAAACGTACCGCTCCTGCTTGGTGCTTTTGCTTCTAGTAAACCCCCAGGACTGCGCTAAAAGGGAGCAAAAACAGGGCTTTTTCAGGTAAATCCGACTAGGTGCAACTTATTCTCAAAAAATGGGTTGCACCTTATTTGCTTTGTTGAATAGCATTCGCGCCCAAGGTGCAACCGGTCATAAAAGACCGGTGCACCGGCTGATGGCTTTCCTGGGGAAACATCAGTCATAAATGCGCGGGATCCCGAATCGTCTGTCAAACGTCATCGTTTGTGCGCGGTTCACCAGCCGCCGCTACATAAAAACAAAGCCAGGGCGACACTTAATGAGCGTAAGCAATCCAACCTTGATCACGTTCGTGATCTACATCGCAGCAATGGTGCTGATCGGCTTCATGGCCTATCGCTCCACCAACAACCTTTCTGACTACATTCTGGGCGGTCGCAGCCTGGGCAGCGTCGTGACTGCATTGTCCGCCGGCGCCTCCGACATGAGCGGCTGGTTGTTGATGGGCCTGCCGGGCGCTATCTACATGTCCGGTCTCTCCGAAAGCTGGATCGCCATCGGTTTGATCATCGGTGCTTACCTGAACTGGCTGTTCGTTGCTGGCCGTCTGCGCGTGCAGACCGAGCACAACGGTGATGCGCTGACCCTGCCGGATTACTTCTCCAGCCGTTTCGAAGACAAAAGCGGCCTGCTGCGGATCATCTCCGCCGTCGTGATCCTGGTGTTCTTCACCATTTACTGCGCTTCCGGCATCGTGGCTGGCGCCCGTCTGTTTGAAAGCACCTTCGGCATGTCCTACGAGACGGCGCTGTGGGCCGGTGCTGCGGCGACGATTGCCTACACCTTCGTTGGCGGTTTCCTGGCAGTGAGTTGGACTGACACCGTACAAGCCACGCTGATGATCTTCGCCCTGTTGCTGACGCCGATCATTGTGCTGCTGGCCACTGGCGGCATCGACACCACGTTCCTGGCGATCGAAGCGCAAGACCCAAGCAACTTCGACATGCTGAAAAACACCACCTTCATCGGCGTGATTTCGCTGATGGGCTGGGGCCTGGGCTACTTCGGCCAGCCGCACATCCTGGCGCGTTTCATGGCCGCGGATTCGGTCAAGTCGATTGCCAAAGCACGTCGCATCTCCATGACCTGGATGATCCTGTGCCTGGGCGGCACCGTGGCTGTCGGCTTCTTCGGTATTGCCTACTTCTCGGCAAACCCTGCCGTGGCCATGCCAGTGAGCGAAAACCACGAACGTGTGTTCATCGAACTGGCCAAGATCCTGTTCAACCCATGGGTCGCTGGTGTGCTGCTGTCGGCCATTCTGGCTGCGGTGATGAGCACTCTGAGCTGCCAATTGCTGGTGTGCTCGAGCGCCCTGACCGAAGACTTCTACAAAACCTTCCTGCGTAAAACCGCTTCCCAGGTCGAGTTGGTCTGGGTCGGTCGTGCCATGGTGCTGCTGGTTGCCTTGATCGCTATCGCTCTGGCTGCTAACCCGGAAAACCGTGTACTGGGTCTGGTCAGCTACGCATGGGCCGGTTTCGGTGCTGCGTTCGGTCCGGTTGTCCTGATCTCCGTGATCTGGAAAGACATGACCCGCAACGGCGCACTGGCCGGCATCCTGGTCGGCGCGATCACCGTGATCGTGTGGAAACACTTCGAACTGCTGGGCCTGTACGAAATCATCCCGGGCTTCATCTTCGCCAGCCTGGCGATCTACATCGTCAGCAAACTGGGCGAGCCGACTCACGGCATGCTCCAGCGCTTTGCGGCTGCCGAGGCAGATTTCCGCCTGAACAAGTGATCGGGATGAGCTAAGGCTCTGATCTTTCGTCGAACATGAAAACGGCCCGCTTCCTTATGGAGGCGGGCCGTTTTTTTTTGGTTTGGCGCCAGACCTGAGATGTTGAAGGTCCCCTGTGGGAGCGAGCCTGCTCGCGATGGCGTCGAGTCAGTCGACATCAATGTTGAATGAACAACCGCATTCGCGAGCAGGCTCGCTCCCACAGGGGTTGGTGGTGGTTTTGAGGGAAATGTCTGTAGCCATATACGCCGATTGGTGAAGGAGAAATCTCTAAAAAAGCAGGACAAATCTGATTTCCCTGTCCCTCCATCAATGCCCCTTGTCGCTCATGCAGAATCGCCCGCCTTCATTCTGCAGAGACACATCGGATGTTCGCTCCTGCCAATCAACCGCGTTTCACGTTGACGATCGACGGCGTCCAGAATGAGCTCAAGGTACTTGAGTTCACGGGCACGGAAGCCATCAGCCAGCCCTACCGTTTTGACCTGGAACTGGTCAGCGAACGGCCCGACATCGAGCTTGAAAGCCTGCTGCATCGTCAGGCATTTCTGAGTTTTGATGCGCAGGGTTCCGGCATTCATGGTCAGATTTTTCGCGTTGGCCAAAGCGATTCCGGCCAACGCCTGACGGGCTACCAAATCAGTCTCGTACCGCGACTGGCCTACCTTGGTCAGCGCATCAATCAGCGGATCTTCCAGCACAAAAGCGTGCCGGCGATCATCACGCAGGTCCTCAAGGACCACGGCATCCAGCGCGATGCCTTCGAGTTCCGGCTCGGCAGCGATTACTCCCCGCGTGAGTACTGCGTGCAATACGCCGAAAGCGATCTGGCGTTCATCCAGCGGCTGAGTGCCGAGATCGGCATTCACTACCACTTTCAGCACAGCCTCGACGGGCATCTGTTGGTGTTTGGTGATGACCAGACGGTTTTTCCTCGTCTGCCCGAGCCGACGCTATACCTGCCGGGCAGCGGAATGGCGGCGGATGCGCCGGCCATCAAACGTTTCAACGTGCGACTGGAAACCCGGACGACAGCGGTAACCCGTCGCGACTACGACTTCAAAAAACCTCGCCTGCAACTTGAAAGCCGCCTCGACAGCGAGCTGCGACCGGTACTCGAGGATTACCACTTCCCGGGCCAATTCACCGACCGCGAACACGGCAAGCATCTGGCCCAACGAGCACTCGAACGCCACAACGCCGACTTCCGTCAGGCCGAAGGTCGTGGCGACGAATCGGCATTGGTCAGCGGGCATTTCCTACACCTGGCCGAGCATCCGCGTCTGGCATGGAATGACCTGTGGTTGATCACCGAAATCGAACACCGTGGCCGCCAGCCGCAAGTGCTGGAAGAGTCGGTTACCAGCGACAGTCCGGATGATTTCCAGGGCTATCGCAATACCTTTCTGGCAACACCGTGGGACGTTTCGTTTCGCCCTCCACTCGGGCCGGAAAAACCACGCATGCTCGGCTATCAACCTGCCGTGGTCACCGGCCCGACCGACAGTGAAATCCATTGCGACGAGTTCGGTCGAGTCAAGGTTCAGCTCGCCTGGGACCGTGACGGTCAGCTCGATGAACACTCCAGTTGCTGGCTGCGCGTCGCCACCGGCTGGGCGCACGACCGTTATGGCAGCGTGATGATCCCGCGAGTCGGCATGGAAGTGCTGGTGGGATTCGTCGACGCCGATGCCGACAAACCGCTGGTGATGGGTTGCCTGCCTAACGCCGCAACCCCAGTGCCGCTCGATCTTCCCGCTGACAAAACCCGTAGCATTTTCCGCAGCCAGAGCAGTCCCGGTGGTGGCGGTTACAACGAATTGCGCATCGAAGATCGCAAAGGCGCCGAGGAAATCTACCTGCGCGCCCAGCGAAATTGGACCCAACACGTACTGAATGATCAACAAGTGCAGGTTGATAACGCCCGCAGCATCGTCGTCACCGGCACCGCTCGCCATGAGCTGAAGGCCGACGAGCAGCGCATCACCCATGGCCAGCGCCAGACCGAAGTGAAACTGGATGATCACCTGGTGGTGGTCGGTGACCGACACATTCGGGTGACCAGCCAGGCGCTGAATGCCAGTCAACAATTCCATGTCCGCGCCGGTCAGCAAGTGGTGATCGACGGAGGGTCCAGTGCGACGATTCAGGCGGGCGGGCAGTGGATCAACATTGGGCCGGGAGGGATCTTCAGCAGCGTACCGATTCAGGTCGGCGGCGCGTTGATGCCGGCCATGGCAGCCGCACCGTCCTTGCCGGATACGCCGTTGAAACTCGCCGCCGTCCCGGCGGCACTGCTAAGTGCCGCACAGATTCTGAGCCTGAAAAGCGACGCGCCGTTCTGTGAGGAATGTGAGCGCTGCAAGGAGGGTGTCTGTGCAGCCTGATGCCTTGTCACCCCACGCCTGGTTGGATCGCCAACCGCTCAAACCTTCCGAGCAGTTGTTCGCGGTTTTCAGCAACGCGAGCGGCGCTGAACCGTTCAAAGCCTGGCAGCGTTCGATTGCCGCTCAAGCGCCCAGTCCGATCTGGGCTGACACCGCTTACGCCGAGTGGGAACCGGTAATGCCCTATGTCGGAATCGTCGCTGCTGGCAGTGAGTTTCTGCAGTGGGTTGCCAACACCGAGTTTCGCGACTGGGGTTGGCTGGCGATTTCTTCTGCCCCTCAGGAGGTGTTGATCGAGCATCTTCGCTCCCTCACTCATGTCCTTTTGCCAAACGGTAATGCGGTGTTTTTCCGCTTCTGGGACGGGCGTTATTTGCTGCCGATTCTTCGGTCGGCCGAGGTCAACGCTATGCAGCTGATGCCGGTGATCGGGCGCTGTTTGATCAATGGCCAGTCGGTCGAAATCGGCGGTAATGCGCTGAAAACTTCTCGTGTTTTTCCATGGTGGGAAGTTTCCGAATCGCTGCTCAAACACCTCGCCGAAGAGTCCGCAACAACCCGCATCAACAACTTGGTGAAGTGGCTTAGCGAGGAGCGCCCTGATCTTTTTGAGGCGTTTTCCGAAAGCGTCTTGCGCCACAAGGTTGCGATCTTTCTTGAAACACCGGACCTGCCTCAAGCACCCAAAACAGCCTTGGTGGACTACCTGATGGCGGAGCTGAACTGATGGATCAGATTGTGCGTATCGAGCAGGAGCTCGACAGTTTCCCAAGCACCCTTTCTCTTTATCGCGAACAGTTGAAGCACTGGTTCAGTCGGGCGGCGGACAAGGCCAGTCACGCGGCTGATTTGCCTTCGTTGATGGGCATGGAACGGATCATTCGATTCGGCAGCACCAGCACAGCGGTGAGCAGTGGCGACGACGATTTTCTCTCCTCCGTGGTGCAGTGCCCAAAGGGTGGAAAGCTAGAGATAGAGAGCAAGTTTGAATCGGTTTATGACATCCCCGTGGGGAATATTCAGGTAGATGTGATTGCGCTTGAGAGCGGAGAGACGACGCTTGTCACGCTTGATGAAAATGGCAAAGGGACGTTCAAGGGGGACGAGGGCAAGTTCTACCGCATTCATGTCCACAACGAAGTCACACCGCAGCACGTTGAAGATCTTTTCTCTTCCTACAACGGGCTGACGAAGGAACTTGAGAAGTGGCTGCGTGATGAATGGAAGTCGTTTAAGCCGAAGTGGTCGGAATCTTCTTCGGTTGCTGTAGGCAATGGATTGCTCGCGGGAAGTTGGGCGGCGATCGAGGGCGTGTGGGACGGCATCGGCCTGCTTTCGGACATCCTCAAGGATCCCGGGAAGTTTGGTGAGCGGTTGGGCGAGAGCGCCACAGAGCTGAAGAACCTCGCGCAAACCGCCCCCGATGTCATGGAAAAAGCCCAGCTGCTAGCCAGTGACGAAGCGGCGCTGTGCCTGCTGTTACGCACCGCCAGCCTCTGGTTGGACATGCTGCCGCCCGGCGAGATCGCCGGCAAAACTGCCGAAGCCGTGTCGACGGTGGTGGTGCAGCTGTTGATCGACATCCTGATTGGCATCGTTCTGACGTTCGCTGCAGCAGGGGCCGGTATCGCCTATTTGACGATGCGGCTGGCTAATCGAGCTGCGCAATTACTCAGCGCTGTTCTGCGCCTCGTCAAAGCGATTTTCACGATCATCAACAGCTTCATCAGCTACGTCGACCGCTACAAAAAAGTCGCTGCCCGAGGCATCGCGGCCGGTATGAAAAAAGGCCGCATGCAGCTGCGGTGGGATGCCAGGCGCAACACCACGCTGAAAAAAGACGAACACCACGACAACGCCCCGGATCAGGCGAAAAACCCCAACGGCGACAGCGCCGATTCCGTTGATAGAACCGCGACCAATAAATGCCCGGTGTCGATGGTCACCGGCGAAGAACTGCTCACGCTGACCGACGGTGCGCTGGACGGCATCCTGCCGTTCGACTTCACCCGGCTCTATCGCACCAGCGCCGCCGAGATCGATATCGGCCTCGGGTTCGGCTGGAGTCACAGCCTCGCCCATCGCCTGGAAATCGACGGCGACACTGTCATCTGGATCGACCACGAAAACCGTCGCACCACTTTCCCGCTGCCAAACAGTGAACGCCCGGCGATCCACAACAGCCTGTCGCGGGCGGCGATTTATCTGGGCGATCAACCCGAAGAATTGATACTCGCCCAGGCTGGCGACGATGCGCGCTTCTATCACTTTCAAAACGGTCGGCTGACGACCATCAGCGACGCTTACGACAACCGCCTGCGCATCACCCGCGACCGGCAAGACCGCATCAACCGCCTCGACAATGGCGCCGGCCGTGCCTTGCGCTTGCGCTATGACCGCAGCCATTTGGTCGCCGTCGACTATCAGGTTTTTGTCCCGGCCCAGACCCTCGACGAGGCTTGGCACACCGAGCAGACACTGGTCAGTTACAGCTACGACGAACGCGATCAACTGATTGCAGCAACCAATGCCGCCGGCGAAAGCGAGCGCTACGACTACGACGATCAGCACGTCATCCTGCAGCGGCAACTGACCGGTGGGGCGAGTTTCTTCTGGGAGTGGGAGCGGTCCGGCAAGGCGGCCCGATGCATCCGACACTGGGCGTCGTTTGCGCAGATGGACGCGCGTTACGTCTGGGATGACGAGGGCAGCGTCACCGTTCAGAACATCGATGGCAGCGAAGAGGTTTACGTCCATGACGACTGGGCGCGGCTGGTGCGCAAGGTCGAGCTGGACGGCGGCGAGCACCTCAAGGCTTACGACGACAACGGTCGGTTGCTTGCTGAGCAGGATCCGCTCGGCGCCGTCACCGAATACCGTTACGACGAGGTCGGACGGCTTATCACGCTGATTCCGCCGGAAGACGAACCGACGGCTTACGAGTATCGCAACGGTTTCCTGCACGCACGGTTTCGCGGCAAAGCCGTGTGGAAATATCAGCGCAACGCCCAGGGTGATATCACCGAAGCGACCGATCCTGACGGTCATGTCAGCCACTATCACTACGACGAAAAAGGTCAGCTGCTGTCGATCCGCTACCCGGACACCAGCCGGCATGTGTTTGTCTGGAACGCCTTGGGGCAGTTGGTTGAGGAAACGCTGCCGGATGGTGGTGTGCGGCGGTTTTCCTACGATGCGATGGGGCGGCAGATTACCCGTCAGGACGAACACGGCGCCGTTACCCAGTACCAATGGGATGCCGTCGGCCGACTGATCCAGACGATGCTTCCCACAGGCGCCAGCCGCGCGTTCAGCTATAACGCCTACGGCAAGATCACCGCCGAACGCGATGAACTGGGTCGCGTCACCCGCTACGAATACGTCGACGACCTGCACCTGGTCAGCCGCCGCATCAATGCCGACGGCACCCAGCTGAAGTACCGCTACGACAACGCCCAGCTGTTGCTCACGGAAATTGAAAACGAATCCGGTGAAAAATATCTCCTGGACTACACGTCCAATGGCTTGATCCGACAGGAAAGCGGATTCGACGGCCAACGCA
>NZ_RCZA01000009.1 GCF_006438925.1 Pseudomonas mandelii
AGGGCCGTCGAAGACTACGACGTTGATAGGTTGGGTGTGTAAGCGCTGTGAGGCGTTGAGCTAACCAATACTAATTGCCCGTGAGGCTTGACCATATAACACCCAAGCAATTTGCTGACCTGAAAAGGCACCAGATTGCGGTGTGTGAAGACGATACAAGTCGAAAATTCGAAACGAAACACACAAATCTATCGCATACCCATTCGCTGGAGCGTGATCCGTAAGGAGAACGACCTGGCTACCGAATTTCTTGACGACCATAGAGCATTGGAACCACCTGATCCCATCCCGAACTCAGYAGTGAAACGATGCATCGCCGATGGTAGTGTGGGGTTTCCCCATGTGAGAGTAGGTCATCGTCAAGATTAAATTCCGAAACCCCTATCTGCGTATGCAGGTAGGGGTTTTGTTTTGCCCGCAGGAAAACTGACCTGTAGGGTTTCTATGCAATGGCGCGGGGCATGGCTATCATGCGGGCCTCATTGTGAGGCGAGACTTGCATGCTGACATTGTTAAAGCTTCTTAAAGATGGCCGATTCCATTCGGGTCAGGCCTTGGGCGTCGCCTTAGGTGTCAGTCGTAGTGCCGTTTGGAAGCAGCTTCAGCATTTAGAAGCTGAGCTGGGATTATCTATTCATAAGGTGCGGGGGCGCGGCTATCAACTGGCTGCGCCATTGACGCTGCTTGATCCTGTCGAGATAAGAGAGCAAGCGCCTTCTTGTGATTGGCCCATCCTGGTTTTCGATTCAATTGACTCCACTAATGCCGAGGCTTTGCGCGCCATAGAGCGGGGGCAGGCGGCACCCTTTCTGGTGCTTGCCGAACGGCAAACTGCAGGTCGTGGGCGGCGTGGACGTAAATGGGCGAGTCCATTCGCGGAAAACATCTATTACAGCCTCGTGCTGCGTATTGAAGGTGGAATGCGTCAGCTGGAAGGCTTGAGTCTTGTTGTTGGGCTTGCGGTCATGCAGGCCCTGCGTGAACTCGGTATTTCGGGGGCTGGATTGAAGTGGCCCAACGATGTTCTGGTTGGTCAGAAGAAGATTGCCGGGATATTGCTCGAGCTGGTGGGAGATCCTGCTGATGTGTGTCACGTTGTGCTGGGTGTGGGAATTAATGTGAACATGCAGATTACCGATGAGGTAGATCAGCAGTGGACGTCCATGCGGCTAGAGTCGGGCAAGGTGTTTGATCGAAATCACTTGGTCGGGGAGTTGGGCGCGATGCTCCAGGCATATCTGTGTCGTCATCAAGTCGACGGATTTTCAGCTATCCAGGCAGAGTGGGAGCAAAATCATCTCTGGCAGGGGCGGGCCGTGTCGTTGATCGCAGGTGTTAACCATATAGAAGGCGAAGTGCTGGGAATTGATAGTCAGGGTGCTCTGCGCTTGAGGGTGGGTGGTGTGGAAAAAGTCTTTAGTGGTGGTGAGCTCAGTCTGAGGTTGCGTGATGATTCTTGAGCTCGACTGCGGAAACAGTTTTATCAAGTGGCGTGTGCTCGATGCGGATGTTCGGCGGGTGGTTGGTGAGGGTGTCGTTGAATCGGATCTCGCTTTGTTGGAGAGCTTGAAAACGCTCAAGGGTCTCACGCTCAAGTTTTGTCGGTTGGTCAGTGTCAGGACCGCCGAAGAAACCAGTGCACTGATTTCTCTGCTGACAGAAGCTTTTGGTGTTTCGGTGGTGTGTGCAGCGCCGTCCCGCGAAATGTCTGGGGTTCGCAATGGTTATGAGGAGTTCGAGCGGTTAGGGCTCGACCGTTGGCTGGCGATGCTTGGGGGATTCCAACTGGCTTCGGGTGCGTGCCTTGTGCTTGATTTTGGTACGGCTGTTACTGCGGACTTCATCTCTAGAGATGGAGAGCACCTCGGAGGATTTATATGCCCAGGAATGCCTCTGATGCGTAACCAATTGCGTACCCACACCCGTAGAATTCGTTATGGCGATCTAGCAGCCGAGCGCGCTCTGGAAAGTCTCGTTCCTGGTCGGACAACTGTCGAAGCGGTCGAGCGGGGATGCTCGTTGATGTTGAGAGGCTTTGTCCTGACACAGCTAGAGTTGGCGCGTAGTTATTGGGGGGATGATTTTGCTGTGTTCCTCACTGGAGGAGATGCAGACCTGGTTTCCGGGATCGTGCCTGAGGCCAGGGTGGTTCCAGATCTGGTGTTTGTAGGTTTGGCTATGGCGTGTCCCTTGTCGTGAGGTTTTTATGCGTTGGTTGTTTCTGCTGCTGCTTGTTCTCAATGTGTTCTATTACATCTGGCACCAACAAGAGGCTCCTCTGCGCGCAAAGGATGTAACCCCTTTGAGTTTGTATCGGGGTTCGCAGCAGGACATTCGCTTGTTGAGTGAAACGACTGACGCGGCTCGTGATAAAGGAAAGCCTGCCCAGGCAGACGATGGATGTCTCTATCTTGGCGGTTTTACTCGTCAGGAAGCGGCTCAGGCGGTTGAGCGGCGATTGAGTGGCATGGAAATCAAGTTCGAGTCCTTGCTGAGGGCCCCCGCCGGGTCTGATGGTTACTGGGTGCGTGTGGCACCAGAAAGCCGGCGTTGGCTAGATGACTCGCAGCTGAAAAACCTTTCTAGAGAATTCAATGAGTTAAAACATAAAATAATGCCGTGCGAGGGGGTTGCACCCGCCGAATAGTTTGCATAGAATGGCGCCCGCTTCGCAGTGAAGACCTTTGATGGTTAACACCGCAAAGTGATGTCAACGCAGCTAACCTCAGGTTTTTAATGAGAAAATGCTTGACAGAAGGCTGGCATGATATAGAATGCCGGCTCGCTTAGGAGGGGTTCCCGAGCGGCCAAAGGGATCAGACTGTAAATCTGACGTCTACGACTTCGAAGGTTCGAATCCTTCCCCCTCCACCATTTTTAGCGAGAGCTGCAAGCTCCGCGGGTATAGTTTAGTGGTAGAACCTCAGCCTTCCAAGCTGATGATGCGGGTTCGATTCCCGCTACCCGCTCCAAGTTTGCAGATCCTGCATAGCGTTACGCTCTTGTAGCTCAGTTGGTAGAGCACACCCTTGGTAAGGGTGAGGTCAGCGGTTCAAATCCGCTCAAGAGCTCCATATAACAAGGCAGATATGAAAATATCTGCCTTTGTTTTAATGGCTTGTTTGACCTGCTCAATTCTTCTCCTAGGGGTGATTTTGATGGCTAAGGAAAAGTTCGAACGTAATAAGCCTCACGTCAACGTTGGTACCATTGGTCACGTCGATCACGGTAAAACCACTCTGACTGCTGCTTTGACCCGTGTCTGCTCCGAAGTTTTCGGTTCGGCAAAGGTTGACTTCGACAAGATCGATAGCGCCCCTGAAGAAAAAGCTCGTGGTATCACCATCAACACCGCTCACGTTGAATACGATTCGGCCGTGCGTCACTACGCACATGTTGATTGTCCAGGTCACGCTGACTACGTAAAAAACATGATTACCGGTGCTGCCCAGATGGATGGTGCGATTCTGGTTTGCTCGGCCGCTGATGGTCCGATGCCGCAAACCCGTGAGCACATCCTGCTGTCCCGCCAGGTTGGCGTTCCGTACATCGTTGTCTTCCTGAACAAGGCTGACATGGTTGACGATGCTGAGCTGCTGGAGCTGGTTGAGATGGAAGTGCGCGATCTGCTGAGCACTTATGATTTTCCAGGTGATGACACTCCGATCATCATTGGTTCTGCGCTGATGGCGTTGAACGGTCAAGACGACAACGAGATGGGTACTACTGCCGTCAAGAAGTTGGTCGAGACACTGGATAGCTACATTCCGCAGCCTGAGCGTGCTATTGATAAGCCGTTCCTGATGCCGATCGAGGATGTTTTCTCGATCTCCGGTCGCGGTACTGTTGTGACTGGTCGTGTTGAGCGTGGCATTGTCCGCATTCAGGAAGAAGTTGAGATTGTTGGTCTTCGTGACACTGTCAAAACTACTTGCACTGGTGTTGAGATGTTCCGCAAGCTGCTCGATGAAGGTCGTGCTGGCGAGAACTGCGGCGTATTGCTGCGTGGTACCAAGCGTGATGATGTTGAGCGTGGCCAGGTTCTGGTCAAGCCGGGCACTGTCAAGCCGCATACCAAGTTCACTGCAGAGGTTTACGTTCTGAGCAAGGAAGAAGGCGGTCGTCATACTCCGTTCTTCAAGGGTTACCGTCCACAGTTCTACTTCCGTACCACGGACGTGACCGGTAACTGCGAATTGCCAGAAGGCGTTGAAATGGTAATGCCGGGTGACAACGTTCAGATGACTGTCACCCTGATCAAAACCATCGCGATGGAAGATGGGCTTCGCTTCGCTATCCGTGAGGGCGGTCGTACCGTCGGCGCCGGTGTCGTAGCTAAAGTCATCGAGTAAGTTGTTGTAATGTCTTTTTCGGGCCGGCATAATGGTCGGCCTGATTTTGTTTTAGGTCAGTAGCTCAATTGGCAGAGCGACGGTCTCCAAAACCGTAGGTTGGGGGTTCGATTCCCTCCTGACCTGCCAGATTCACTTGGTGTGTCTGGCTTTCTTTTCACAGGATCTTCATAGATGACTCCTAAAGCTGAAGCTCAAGGCTCTCGCTTCGATCTGCTCAAGTGGCTAGTAGTAGTCGCTTTGGTGGTTGTTGGCGTTGTTGGCAATCAGTATTACTCTGCTTCGCCGATCCTGTACCGCGTACTAGCTTTGCTCGCCATTGCTGCTGTAGCTGCCTTTGTAGGCCTGCAAACAGTCAAGGGCAAGTCTTTCTTTGTACTGGTTAAGGAAGCTCGCACCGAGATTCGTAAAGTCGTATGGCCAACTCGCCAAGAAACCACGCAGACCACGTTGATCGTTGTGGCTGTTGTACTGGTTATGGCGTTGCTGTTGTGGGGGCTTGATTCCCTGCTCGGCTGGCTTGTTTCCTTGATTGTCGGCTAAGGGTGTCCCGTGGCTAAGCGTTGGTACGTTGTGCATGCTTACTCCGGTTACGAGAAGCATGTCATGCGCTCGTTGGTAGAGCGCGTAAAGCTGGCTGGCATGGAAGATGGCTTTGGCGAAATTCTGGTTCCCACTGAAGAAGTGGTTGAAATGCGTAATGGCCAGAAACGCAAAAGCGAGCGCAAGTTCTTCCCAGGTTATGTGCTGGTTCAGATGGACATGAATGAGGGTACTTGGCACTTAGTCAAGGATACTCCTCGGGTGATGGGTTTTATCGGCGGTACCGCTGATAAGCCTGCACCTATCACAGATAAAGAGGCAGAAGCGATTCTGCGTCGCGTTGCTGATGGTAGCGACAAGCCGAAGCCGAAGACGTTGTTCGAGCCAGGTGAGTCGGTACGTGTCAATGACGGCCCGTTTGCCGACTTTACTGGCACGGTCGAAGAAGTTAACTACGAGAAGAGCCGGATTCAAGTGGCAGTGCTCATTTTCGGTCGCTCTACTCCGGTAGAGCTAGAGTTCAGCCAGGTCGAAAAAGTCTAGCTGAGCAAGCATCCCAACCCCGCAGCCCTAGGCTGTGGGGTTTTGTCGTCACTGGGATAAACGCGCAAGTAACCGGGGAGCCTTTCGAGGCGTTCGAACCCGTAATTGGAGTGCCTCATGGCCAAGAAGATTACCGCTTACATCAAGCTGCAAGTGAAGGCCGCTCAGGCTAACCCAAGCCCACCTGTTGGTCCTGCTCTGGGTCAGCATGGCGTGAACATCATGGAATTCTGCAAGGCTTTCAACGCCCGTACTCAGGGTATTGAGCCAGGTCTGCCGACTCCAGTGATCATCACTGTCTACAGCGACCGTAGCTTCACTTTCGAAACCAAATCCACACCTGCTTCGGTTCTGCTGAAGAAAGCTGCTGGTCTGACTAGCGGTTCCGCTCGTCCGAACACCGTTAAGGTTGGCACCGTTACCCGTGCTCAGCTGGAAGAAATCGCGAAAACCAAAAACGCGGATTTGACTGCAGCTGATATGGACGCGGCCGTGCGTACTATCGCCGGTTCTGCTCGTAGCATGGGCCTTAACGTGGAGGGTGTGTAATGGCTAAGTTGACCAAGCGTCAAAAGGCTATCGCCGGCAAAATTGAAGCAGGCAAGTCCTACAACTTTGTAGACGCGGCTGCTTTGCTGGCTGAGCTGTCGACCGTCAAGTTCAGCGAGTCGTTTGACGTTGCTGTAAACTTGGGTGTTGACCCGCGTAAATCCGACCAGGTCGTTCGTAGCGCTACTGTGCTGCCACACGGCACTGGCAAGACCGTTCGCGTTGCTGTGTTCACCCAAGGTCCAGCTGCTGAGGCCGCTTTGGCTGCCGGCGCTGACCGTGTAGGTATGGACGATCTGGCTGCCGAAATGAAAGGCGGCGACCTGAACTATGACGTAGTTATCGCATCCCCGGATGCAATGCGCGTTGTTGGTCAGTTGGGTCAGATCCTGGGCCCACGTGGCCTGATGCCTAACCCTAAAGTCGGCACCGTAACGCCAGACGTAGCTACCGCGGTTAAGAACGCCAAGGCTGGTCAGGTTCGTTATCGCACCGACAAAAACGGCATCATCCACACCTCCGTTGGCAAGGTTGGCTTCGACGCCGTCAAGCTGAAGGAAAACGTTGAAGCCCTGATCGCTGATCTGAAGCGTATCAAGCCAGCTTCCTCGAAAGGTATTTACGTCAAGCGCGTTACCCTGAGCACCACCATGGGTCCAGGCCTGGTCATCGACCAAGGCTCGCTCGACGCGTAAGACGCAGGTTGGCGCAAGCGATTGCGCCAATTGAAAGATTGGGGTCCCTGCCTGGCGGGGGCTATCCAAGACCGTAGGCGACGCAAGTCTTAAACCTTAAGCCTACGCAGATGGTGCTCCCGGTTCCTTACCGAATCAGACACCAAAACGACATCTGGCCTCGGTTGGATGAAACGGTAACAAGCAGGAGTTTTTCCCGTGGCAATTAAACTTGAAGACAAGAAGGCCATCGTCGCTGAAGTCAACAAGGCTGCCCAAGTTGCTCTGTCCGCTGTCGTGGCTGATGCCCGTGGCGTAACAGTAGGCGCTATGACCGGACTCCGTAAAGAGGCTCGTGAAGCTGGCGTTTACGTACGTGTTGTACGTAACACCCTGCTCAAGCGCGCCGTTGCTGGCACTCAATATGACGTGCTCAACGACGTGTTCACCGGCCCGACCTTGATTGCATTCTCCAAAGAACATCCGGGCGCTGCTGCTCGTATCTTCAAAGAGTTCGCAAAAGGTCAGGATAAGTTCGAGATCAAGGCAGCTGCGTTCGAGGGCAAGTTCCTCGCAGCTAATCAGATCGACGTACTGGCAAGCCTGCCGACCCGTGACGAAGCAATTTCCCAGCTGATGAGCGTGATTCAAGGCGCAACCAGCAAATTGGCTCGTACTCTGGCGGCTCTTCGCGACCAGAAAGAAGCTGCCGCAGCCTAAGGCTGAGCGACTCCTTTCAGCGTTTATTGTTTATTTCGATGGCCGCGTAGGCTGTCACCCCAATACAGGAATTTATAGTCATGTCTCTGACTAACGACCAAATCATCGAAGCAATCGGCGAAAAATCCGTTCTGGAAATCGTTGAGCTGATCAAGGCCATGGAAGAGAAGTTCGGCGTTTCCGCTGCCGCTGCTTCCGCTGGTCCAGCTGCTGTCGCTGCCGTTGTTGAAGAACAAACTGAATTCAACGTCATGCTGCTGGAAGCTGGCGAGAAGAAAGTTAACGTGATCAAGGCAGTGCGTGAACTGACCGGTCTGGGCCTGAAAGAAGCCAAGGCTGTAGTTGACGGCGCTCCTGGCGTTGTTCTGGAAGCTGTTTCGAAAGACGCAGCTGACAAAGCAAAAGCCACTCTGGAAGAAGCAGGCGCTAAAGTCGAGCTGAAGTAAGCATCGACTTTGCGTCTCCAGCCCGAGCGTTAAGCGAAAGGCTGATGGCTGGTGGCTCTTGCCACCGGCCTTTTTCCGTTATTGGCAGCCGACTGGGTCGGTGCTGATAACGAGCTGTAACCACCCGATGCGGTGGCGCAAACCATGGGGTTTGCACGATTTTCTGGCTGCTCCCGTCGGGAGGGGCCAAACAAGCAGGTGACCAAGCTGGGGAACGCTGATGGCTTACTCATATACTGAGAAAAAACGTATCCGCAAGGACTTTAGCAAGTTGCCGGACGTCATGGATGTGCCGTACCTCCTGGCCATCCAGCTGGATTCGTATCGTGAATTCTTGCAAGCGGGAGCGACTAAAGATCAGTTCCGCGACGTGGGCCTGCATGCGGCCTTCAAATCCGTTTTCCCGATCATCAGCTACTCCGGCAATGCTGCGCTGGAGTACGTCGGTTATCGCCTGGGCGAACCGGCATTTGATGTCAAAGAATGCGTATTGCGCGGTGTAACTTACGCCGTACCTTTGCGGGTAAAAGTGCGCCTGATCATTTTCGACAAAGAATCGTCGAATAAAGCGATCAAGGACATCAAAGAGCAAGAAGTCTACATGGGTGAAATCCCCCTGATGACTGAGAACGGTACCTTTGTAATCAACGGTACCGAGCGTGTAATCGTTTCCCAGCTGCACCGTTCCCCGGGCGTGTTCTTCGACCACGACCGTGGCAAGACGCACAGCTCCGGCAAACTGTTGTACTCGGCGCGTATCATTCCTTACCGCGGTTCGTGGTTGGACTTCGAGTTCGACCCGAAAGACTGCGTATTCGTGCGTATCGACCGTCGTCGCAAGCTGCCTGCATCGGTACTGCTGCGCGCGCTCGGCTATACCACTGAAGAAGTGCTCGACGCGTTCTACACCACCAACGTCTTCCACGTGCAAGGTGAAAACCTCAGCCTGGAACTGGTACCTCACCGCCTGCGTGGTGAAATTGCTGTCCTGGATATCCTGGATGACAAAGGCAAGGTTATTGTCGAGCAAGGTCGTCGTATCACTGCTCGCCACATCAACCAGCTGGAAAAAGCCGGGATCAAAGAGCTGCAAGTGCCTCTGGACTACGTCCTGGGTCGCACTACCGCCAAGGTCATCGTGCATCCGGCAACCGGCGAAATCCTGGCAGAGTGCAACACCGAGCTGAACACCGAGATCCTGGCGAAAATCGCCAAGTCCCAGGTTGTTCGCATCGAAACTCTGTACACCAACGATATCGACTGCGGTCCGTTCGTCTCCGACACTCTGAAGATCGACTCCACCAGCAACCAATTGGAAGCGCTGGTCGAGATCTATCGCATGATGCGTCCAGGCGAGCCGCCAACCAAAGACGCTGCCGAGACTCTGTTCAACAACCTGTTCTTCAGTCCTGAGCGCTATGACCTGTCTGCGGTCGGCCGGATGAAGTTCAATCGTCGTATCGGTCGTACCGAGATCGAAGGTTCGGGCGTGTTGTGCAAAGAAGACATCGTTGCGGTGCTGAAGACTCTGGTCGACATCCGTAACGGTAAAGGCATCGTCGATGACATCGACCACCTGGGTAACCGTCGTGTTCGCTGCGTAGGCGAAATGGCCGAGAACCAGTTCCGCGTTGGCCTGGTACGTGTTGAGCGTGCGGTCAAAGAGCGTCTGTCGATGGCTGAAAGCGAAGGCTTGATGCCACAAGACCTGATCAACGCCAAGCCAGTGGCTGCGGCGGTGAAGGAGTTCTTCGGTTCCAGCCAGCTTTCCCAGTTCATGGACCAGAACAACCCGCTGTCCGAGATCACCCACAAGCGTCGTGTTTCTGCACTCGGCCCTGGCGGTTTGACTCGTGAGCGTGCTGGCTTTGAAGTTCGTGACGTACACCCGACTCACTACGGTCGTGTATGCCCGATTGAAACGCCGGAAGGTCCGAACATCGGTCTGATCAACTCCCTGGCCGCCTATGCGCGCACCAACCAGTACGGCTTCCTCGAAAGCCCGTACCGTGTGGTGAAAGACGCTCTGGTCACCGACGAGATCGTATTCCTGTCCGCCATCGAAGAAGCTGATCATGTGATCGCTCAGGCTTCGGCCACGATGAACGACAAGAAAATGCTGATCGACGAGCTGGTAGCTGTTCGTCACTTGAACGAGTTCACCGTCAAGGCGCCGGAAGACGTCACCTTGATGGACGTTTCTCCGAAGCAGGTAGTTTCGGTTGCAGCGTCGCTGATCCCGTTCCTCGAGCACGATGACGCCAACCGTGCGTTGATGGGTTCGAACATGCAGCGTCAAGCTGTACCAACCCTGCGCGCTGACAAGCCGCTGGTCGGTACTGGCATGGAGCGTAACGTAGCTCGTGACTCCGGCGTTTGCGTCGTGGCTCGTCGTGGTGGCGTTATCGATTCCGTCGACGCCAGCCGTATCGTGGTTCGTGTTGCTGATGATGAAGTTGAAACCGGTGAAGCTGGTGTCGACATCTACAACCTGACCAAATACACCCGCTCCAACCAGAACACCTGTATCAACCAGCGTCCGCTGGTGCGTAAAGGTGATCGGGTTCAGCGTAGCGACATCATGGCTGACGGCCCGTCCACCGACATGGGTGAACTGGCGCTGGGTCAGAACATGCGCATCGCGTTCATGGCCTGGAACGGTTACAACTTCGAAGACTCCATCTGCCTGTCGGAACGAGTTGTTCAAGAAGACCGCTTTACCACGATCCACATTCAGGAACTGACCTGTGTGGCACGTGACACCAAGCTTGGGCCAGAGGAAATCACTGCAGACATCCCGAACGTGGGTGAGGCTGCACTGAACAAACTGGACGAAGCCGGTATCGTTTACGTAGGTGCTGAAGTTGGCGCAGGCGACATCCTGGTTGGTAAGGTCACTCCGAAAGGCGAGACTCAACTGACTCCGGAAGAAAAACTGCTGCGTGCCATCTTCGGTGAAAAAGCCAGCGACGTTAAAGACACCTCCCTGCGTGTGCCTACCGGCACCAAGGGTACCGTCATCGACGTACAGGTCTTCACCCGCGACGGCGTTGAGCGTGATGCTCGTGCACTGTCGATCGAGAAGACTCAACTCGACGAGATCCGCAAGGATCTGAACGAAGAGTTCCGTATCGTAGAAGGCGCAACTTTCGAACGTCTGCGTTCCGCTCTGGTCGGCCACAAAGCCGAAGGCGGCGCCGGTCTGAAGAAAGGTCAGGACATCACCGACGAAGTTCTCGACGGTCTTGAGCATGGTCAGTGGTTCAAACTGCGCATGGCTGAAGATGCTCTGAACGAGCAGCTCGAGAAGGCCCAGGCCTACATCGTTGATCGTCGCCGTCTGCTGGACGACAAGTTCGAAGACAAGAAGCGCAAACTGCAGCAGGGCGATGACCTGGCTCCAGGCGTGCTGAAAATCGTCAAGGTTTACCTGGCAATCCGTCGCCGCATCCAGCCGGGCGACAAGATGGCCGGTCGTCACGGTAACAAAGGTGTGGTCTCCGTGATCATGCCGGTTGAAGACATGCCGCACGATGCCAATGGCACCCCGGTCGACGTCGTCCTCAACCCGTTGGGCGTACCTTCGCGTATGAACGTTGGTCAGATCCTTGAAACCCACCTGGGCCTCGCGGCTAAAGGTTTGGGCGAGAAGATCAACCGGATGATCGAAGAGCAGCGCAAAGTCGCTGAGCTTCGTAAATTCCTCGACGAGATCTACAACCAGATCGGCGGTCGTAACGAAGATCTGGATAGCTTCTCTGACCAGGAAATCCTGGATCTGGCGAAGAACCTGCGTGGCGGCGTTCCAATGGCCACTCCAGTGTTCGACGGCGCCAAGGAAAGCGAAATCAAGGCCATGCTGAAACTGGCTGACCTGCCAGAAAGCGGCCAGATGCAGCTGACCGACGGCCGTACCGGCAACAAGTTCGAGCGCCCGGTTACTGTTGGCTACATGTACATGCTGAAGCTGAACCACTTGGTAGACGACAAGATGCACGCTCGTTCTACCGGTTCGTACAGCCTGGTTACCCAGCAGCCGCTGGGTGGTAAGGCGCAGTTCGGTGGTCAGCGTTTCGGGGAGATGGAGGTCTGGGCACTGGAAGCATACGGTGCCGCTTACACTCTGCAAGAAATGCTCACAGTGAAGTCGGACGATGTGAACGGCCGTACCAAGATGTACAAAAACATCGTGGATGGCGATCACCGTATGGAGCCGGGCATGCCCGAGTCTTTCAACGTGTTGATCAAGGAAATTCGTTCCCTCGGCATCGATATCGATCTGGAAACCGAATAACACGTGACGCGAATCGAGAGCGGGGCAGGATTGCCCGCTCTCTGCTCCGCCAGGAGGAAAGGCCTTGAAAGACCTACTGAATTTGCTGAAAAACCAGGGTCAAGTCGAAGAGTTCGACGCCATCCGTATTGGATTGGCATCGCCTGAGATGATCCGTTCGTGGTCGTTCGGTGAAGTTAAAAAGCCGGAAACCATCAACTACCGTACGTTCAAACCAGAGCGTGACGGCCTGTTCTGCGCCAAGATCTTTGGCCCGGTAAAGGATTACGAGTGCCTGTGCGGTAAGTACAAGCGCTTGAAGCACCGCGGTGTGATCTGCGAGAAGTGCGGCGTTGAAGTCGCGCTGGCAAAAGTTCGTCGTGAGCGCATGGCGCACATCGAACTGGCCTCGCCAGTTGCCCACATCTGGTTCCTGAAATCGCTGCCGTCCCGTATCGGCTTGCTGATGGACATGACCCTGCGTGATATCGAACGCGTTCTCTACTTCGAGAGCTATGTCGTTATCGATCCAGGCATGACCACCCTTGAAAAAGGTCAGCTGCTGAACGACGAGCAGTACTTCGAAGCGCTGGAAGAGTTCGGCGACGATTTCGATGCACGCATGGGTGCCGAAGCTGTCCGTGAACTGCTGCACGCTATCGACCTGGAACACGAGATTGGCCGTCTGCGTGAAGAAATTCCGCAAACCAACTCCGAAACCAAAATCAAGAAGCTGTCCAAGCGTCTGAAGTTGATGGAGGCCTTCCAGGGTTCCGGCAACCTTCCAGAATGGATGGTGCTGACCGTTCTGCCGGTTCTGCCGCCAGATCTGCGTCCACTGGTCCCGCTGGATGGCGGTCGCTTCGCGACTTCCGACCTCAACGATCTGTATCGTCGAGTGATCAACCGTAACAACCGCTTGAAGCGTCTGCTCGATCTGTCCGCTCCGGACATCATCGTGCGCAACGAAAAGCGTATGTTGCAGGAAGCCGTCGATGCACTGCTCGACAACGGTCGTCGTGGCCGCGCTATCACTGGTTCCAACAAGCGTCCTCTGAAATCCCTGGCTGACATGATCAAGGGTAAACAAGGTCGTTTCCGTCAGAACTTGCTCGGTAAGCGTGTTGACTACTCCGGTCGTTCGGTAATTACCGTAGGTCCGACCCTGCGTCTGCACCAGTGCGGCCTGCCGAAGAAAATGGCTCTCGAGCTGTTCAAGCCGTTCATTTTCGGCAAGCTGGAAATGCGTGGTCTCGCTACCACCATCAAAGCTGCCAAGAAGATGGTCGAGCGCGAGCTGCCAGAGGTTTGGGACGTTCTCGCTGAAGTGATCCGTGAACACCCGGTTCTCCTCAACCGTGCACCGACCCTTCACCGTCTGGGTATCCAGGCGTTTGAACCGGTACTGATCGAAGGTAAGGCTATCCAGCTGCACCCGTTGGTCTGTGCTGCGTACAACGCCGACTTCGACGGCGACCAAATGGCCGTGCACGTACCGCTGACACTGGAAGCCCAGTTGGAAGCGCGTGCGTTGATGATGTCGACCAACAACATTCTGTCGCCAGCCAACGGTGAGCCAATCATCGTTCCTTCGCAGGACGTTGTATTGGGTCTGTACTACATGACTCGTGAAGCGATCAACGCCAAAGGCGAAGGTCGTGTGTTCGCGGATCTGCAAGAAGTTGACCGTGTGTTCCGTGCAGGCGAAGCCGCACTGCACGCTAAAGTCAAAGTGCGGATCCACGAAACCGTTAACGATCGTGATGGCGGCAGCGTCAAGAACACCCGTATCGTCGACACCACTGTCGGCCGTGCGCTGTTGTTCCAGGTTGTTCCACCTGGCCTGTCGTACGACGTCGTCAACCAGCCGATGAAGAAAAAAGCGATCTCCAAGCTGATCAACCAGTGCTACCGCGTGGTTGGTTTGAAAGAGACCGTGATCTTCGCTGACCAGTTGATGTACACCGGTTTTGCCTATTCGACCATTTCCGGCGTTTCCATCGGCGTTAACGACTTCGTTATCCCTGATGAAAAAGCCCGCATCATCAATGCTGCTACTGATGAAGTGAAAGAGATCGAAAGTCAGTACGCCTCCGGCCTGGTAACCCAGGGCGAGAAGTACAACAAAGTGATCGACCTTTGGTCCAAGGCGAACGACGAAGTTTCCAAGGCGATGATGGCCAACCTCTCGAAAGAGAAAGTCATCGATCGTCATGGCGTCGAAGTCGACCAGGAATCCTTCAACTCGATGTACATGATGGCCGACTCGGGCGCACGGGGTTCTGCTGCGCAGATCCGTCAGCTCGCCGGTATGCGTGGCCTGATGGCCAAGCCGGACGGTTCCATCATTGAAACGCCGATTACTGCGAACTTCCGTGAAGGTTTGAGCGTACTTCAGTACTTCATCTCCACTCACGGTGCTCGTAAAGGTTTGGCGGATACCGCGTTGAAAACTGCGAACTCCGGTTACCTGACTCGTCGTCTGGTAGACGTGGCGCAGGATCTGGTAGTAACCGAGATCGACTGCGGCACCGAACATGGCCTGGTAATGACTCCGCACATTGAAGGCGGTGACGTTGTTGAGCCGCTGGGTGAGCGCGTATTGGGTCGTGTCATTGCCCGTGACGTGTTCAAGCCAGGTACCGAAGAAATCATCGTTCCTGCCGGCACATTGGTAGACGAGAAGTGGGTCGAGTTCATTGAGCTGAACAGCATCGATGAAGTGATCGTGCGTTCGCCGATCAGCTGCGAAACCCGCTACGGCATTTGCGCCAAGTGCTACGGCCGTGACTTGGCTCGTGGTCACCAGGTGAACATCGGTGAAGCGGTCGGCGTTATCGCTGCCCAGTCCATCGGTGAGCCGGGTACCCAGCTGACCATGCGTACGTTCCACATCGGTGGTGCGGCAAGCCGGACCTCCGCAGCCGACAGCGTTCAGGTGAAGAATGGCGGTACCGTCCGTCTGCACAACCTGAAGCACGTTGAGCGAGTGGATGGTTGCCTGGTTGCTGTGTCCCGTTCCGGTGAGCTGGCGATCGCTGATGACTTCGGTCGTGAGCGCGAGCGTTACAAGCTGCCGTACGGTGCTGTGATTTCGGTTAAAGAAGGTGACAAGGTCGACGCTGGCGCAATCGTGGCCAAGTGGGATCCGCACACTCACCCAATCGTTACCGAAATGAAAGGTACCGTGACCTACGTGGGCATGGAAGAAGGCATCACGATCAAGCGTCAGACTGACGAATTGACCGGTATGACCAACATTGAAGTACTCGACGCCAAAGACCGTCCAGCTGCCGGTAAAGATATCCGTCCTGCTGTGAAGATGGTTGATGACAACGGCAAGGATCTCTTGCTGCCGGGTACCGACGTAATTGCTCAGTACTTCCTGCCTGCTAACGCCCTGGTCGGTGTAGCGGACGGTGCGAAAATCGCGATCGGTGATGTTATCGCTCGTATCCCGCAAGAAACTTCGAAAACTCGCGACATCACCGGTGGTCTGCCGCGTGTTGCCGACTTGTTCGAAGCCCGTCGTCCGAAAGAAGCCTCGATCCTGGCTGAAGTCAGCGGCACCATCGCGTTCGGTAAAGAGACCAAAGGCAAGCGCCGTCTGGTCATTACCCCGAACGACGGTAGCGATCCGTACGAAGAGCTGATTCCGAAGTGGCGTCACCTGAACGTCTTCGAAGGCGAACAGGTAAACCGCGGCGAAGTTATCTCCGATGGCCCGAGTGATCCACACGACATCCTGCGTCTGCTGGGTGTGAGTGCGCTGGCCAAGTACATCGTGAACGAGATCCAGGACGTTTATCGTCTGCAAGGCGTGAAGATCAACGACAAGCACATCGAGACCATCCTGCGTCAGATGTTGCGTAAGGTTGAAATCGCTGAGTCCGGCGATTCAACTTTCATCAAGGGCGACCAGATGGAATTGACTCACGTTCTGGTAGAGAACGAGCGTCTGGCTGGCGACGAGAAATTCGTTTCCAAGTTTACTCGCGTGCTGTTGGGTATCACCAAGGCGTCGTTGTCCACCGAATCGTTCATCTCGGCGGCTTCCTTCCAGGAAACCACTCGCGTACTGACCGAAGCGGCGGTAACCGGCAAGCGCGATTACCTGCGCGGCCTGAAAGAAAACGTGGTCGTGGGTCGTTTGATCCCGGCGGGTACCGGTCTGGCTTATCACAGCGAGCGCAAGCGCCGCCGTGATGCTGACAAACCGTTGCGCGTAAGCGCCAGTGAAGTGGAAGCTGCACTGACCGAAGCATTGAACTCGAGCGGTAACTGAGTTCTGCGGTAAATGAGCGTGGGGCCCCGGCCGTTCCGTTCATCGAATCGAGACAAATTGTCGAGGTTGGATGAGCGGGGAGGTCGGGGCCTTGCCTTGACTGGGGACAAGATCCTCTTTAGACTCTTGTACCCCTAAATTTGGCGGGAATTCGTTCCTGCCATTTTGCTTTTCTTGCAAGACAATAGCGTCGCAAGACAACAGTGGAGCTAGTAGATGGCAACTATCAACCAGCTGGTACGTCAGCCGCGTAAGCGTATCGTCGAGAAATCCGACGTGCCTGCGCTGCAGAACTGCCCGCAACGTCGTGGCGTATGCACCCGTGTGTATACCACCACGCCGAAAAAACCTAACTCGGCACTGCGTAAAGTATGCCGTGTGCGTCTGACCAACGGTTTCGAGGTTTCCTCGTACATCGGCGGTGAAGGCCACAACCTGCAAGAGCACAGCGTGGTACTGATCCGCGGCGGTCGTGTAAAAGACTTGCCAGGTGTTCGTTACCACACCGTACGCGGTTCTTTGGATACTTCCGGCGTTAAAGGTCGTAACCAGGGTCGTTCGAAGTACGGTACCAAGAAGCCTAAGTAGTAGTGGCTTTTTGTAAAAACTGATTTTCTATTTTTCTGAGTCGATAAGAGTAAGGTCGGAGGCGTCCCGAAAGGGCACCGATTCCGAGCGAACCTGAAGACCGTTTGAGGGCTTATCCATGCCAAGAAGACGCGTAGCAGCCAAGCGCGAAGTGCTTGACGATCCAAAATACGGAAGCCAAATCCTGGCCAAGTTCATGAACCACGTTATGGAAAGCGGCAAGAAAGCCGTTGCCGAACGTATCGTTTATGGCGCGCTGGAAAAGGTTAAAGAACGTAAGAACAGCGATCCCCTGGAAATCTTCGAGAAAGCTCTCGACGCCATCGCTCCGCTGGTCGAAGTGAAGTCGCGCCGTGTAGGCGGTGCTACTTACCAGGTTCCGGTCGAAGTTCGCCCGTCCCGTCGTAACGCCCTGGCAATGCGCTGGTTGGTAGACTTCGCCCGCAAGCGCGGCGAGAAGTCTATGGCCCTGCGTTTGGCTGGCGAACTGTTGGACGCTGCTGAAGGTAAAGGTGCTGCAGTTAAGAAGCGTGAAGACGTGCACCGTATGGCTGAAGCCAACAAGGCTTTCTCGCACTACCGCTTCTAATTTTAGCGTCACTAATTTTGCGAGGGCTTTATGGCTCGTACTACACCGATTAATCGCTACCGTAACATTGGTATCGTTGCTCACGTGGATGCTGGTAAAACCACCACCACCGAGCGCGTCCTTTTTTACACTGGCAAAAGTCACAAGATGGGCGAGGTGCATGACGGCGCCGCGACCACAGACTGGATGGTGCAGGAGCAGGAGCGTGGTATTACCATTACTTCTGCTGCTATTACCGCCTTCTGGCAGGGTTCCGAGAAGCAGCACAAAGACCAATACCGCTTCAACGTTATTGATACCCCGGGCCACGTTGACTTCACTATTGAAGTTGAGCGTTCCCTGCGTGTACTCGATGGCGCGGTCGTTGTGTTCTGCGGCACCTCGGGTGTTGAGCCTCAGTCGGAAACCGTATGGCGTCAAGCCAACAAGTACGGCGTTCCACGTCTTGTTTACGTAAACAAGATGGACCGTGCTGGCGCCAACTTCCTGCGCGTGATCGGTCAGATCAAGCAGCGTCTGGGTCACACTCCGGTTCCAATCCAGTTGGCTATCGGTTCCGAAGACAACTTCCAGGGTCAGATCGATCTGATGGCCATGGAAGCTGTTTACTGGAATGACGCTGACAAAGGCATGGTTCCAGTTCGCAAGCCTATCCCTGCTGAACTGCAGGAACTGGCTGACGAGTGGCGCGGCAACATGGTTGAGGCTGCGGCCGAAGCCAGCGAAGAGCTGATGAACAAGTACCTCGAAGGTGAAGAACTCACCAACGACGAAATCAAGGCCGCTCTGCGTCAGCGTACTATCGCTGGTGAGATCGTTCTGGCTGTTTGCGGTTCTTCCTTCAAGAACAAGGGTGTTCCCCTGGTTCTCGACGCCGTTATCGACTACCTGCCTGCTCCAAGCGACATTCCTGCCATCAAGGGTACTGACCCGGATGATGAGACCCAGGAAATGGAGCGTCACGCAGACGACAGCGAGCCGTTCTCGGCTCTGGCGTTCAAGATCGCTACCGACCCATTCGTGGGTACCTTGACCTTTGTTCGAGTTTACTCGGGCGTGTTGGCATCCGGCGACGGCGTGATCAACTCGGTTAAAGGCAAGAAAGAGCGCGTGGGTCGTATGGTGCAAATGCACGCAAACGCCCGTGAAGAAATCAAGGAAGTTCGCGCTGGTGACATCGCGGCCTTGATCGGCATGAAGGACGTCACCACTGGTGAAACTTTGTGCAACGCTGACAAGCCAATTATCCTGGTTCGCATGGACTTCCCGGAGCCGGTTATTTCGGTTGCCGTAGAGCCTAAGACCAAGGACGACCAGGAAAAAATGGGTATCGCTCTGGGCAAACTTGCTCAGGAAGACCCGTCTTTCCGCGTCAAGACTGATGAAGAGACTGGTCAAACGATCATCTCCGGCATGGGCGAGTTGCACCTGGACATCCTGGTTGACCGGATGCGCCGTGAGTTCAACGTCGAAGCCAACATCGGTAAGCCTCAAGTTTCGTACCGTGAGCGCATCACGAAGAGCTGCGAAATTGAAGGCAAATTCGTTCGCCAATCCGGCGGTCGTGGCCAGTTCGGTCATTGCTGGATTCGTTTTGCTCCTGCTGACGAAGGTCAGGAAGGTCTGCAATTCCTGAACGAAGTAGTGGGTGGTGTGGTTCCTAAGGAATATATCCCGGCTATCCAGAAGGGTATCGAAGAGCAGATGAAGAACGGCGTAGTTGCCGGCTATCCGCTGATCGGCCTGAAGGCTACCGTGTTTGATGGTTCCTACCACGACGTCGACTCCAACGAGATGGCGTTTAAGGTGGCTGCTTCCATGGCGACCAAGCAACTGGCCCAGAAGGGCGGTGGTGAGTTGCTTGAGCCGATCATGGCGGTAGAGGTTGTTACGCCTGAAGACTATATGGGTGACGTGATGGGCGACCTTAACCGTCGTCGCGGCATGATCCTGGGTATGGAAGACACGGTTTCCGGCAAAGTGATTCGCGCCGAGGTTCCGTTGGGTGAGATGTTTGGTTACGCAACCGACGTCCGTTCCATGTCCCAAGGTCGCGCAAGCTACTCTATGGAATTCAAAAAATACAATACGGCTCCGTCGCACATCGTCGAAACCGTTACCAAAAAACAAGGCTGATTCAGCCCCTTTAGGCTAGGAGTTAATTGTCGTGGCTAAAGAAAAATTTGACCGTACCCTCCCGCACGTCAACGTTGGCACCATCGGTCACGTCGACCACGGTAAAACCACGCTGACCGCTGCTCTGACTCGCGTCTGCTCCGAAATTTTCGGTTCGGCCGTTGTTGCTTTCGACAAAATCGATAGCGCTCCGGAAGAAAAGGCTCGTGGTATCACCATCAACACCGCACACGTTGAATACAACTCGCTGATCCGTCACTACGCTCACGTTGACTGCCCAGGTCACGCTGACTATGTGAAGAACATGATCACCGGTGCTGCTCAAATGGACGGCGCTATCCTGGTTTGCTCGGCCGCTGATGGTCCGATGCCACAAACCCGTGAGCACATCCTGCTGTCCCGTCAGGTTGGCGTTCCGTACATCGTTGTCTTCCTGAACAAGGCTGACATGGTTGACGACGCTGAGCTGCTGGAACTGGTTGAGATGGAAGTGCGCGATCTGCTGAGCACTTACGACTTCCCAGGTGACGACACTCCGATCATCATCGGTTCGGCTCTGATGGCCCTGAACGGCCAAGACGACAACGAAATGGGTACCACCGCTGTTAAGCGCCTGGTAGAAACTCTGGACAGCTACATCCCAGATCCAGTTCGTGTTATCGACAAGCCGTTCCTGATGCCAATCGAAGACGTATTCTCGATCTCCGGTCGCGGTACTGTTGTAACTGGCCGTATCGAGCGCGGTATCGTCAAGGTTCAGGATCCACTGGAAATCGTTGGTCTGCGTGACACTACCGTCACCACCTGCACCGGTGTTGAAATGTTCCGTAAGCTGCTCGACGAAGGTCGTGCTGGTGAGAACTGCGGCGTGCTGCTGCGCGGCACCAAGCGTGACGACGTTGAGCGTGGCCAGGTTCTGGTCAAGCCAGGTTCGGTTAAGCCGCACACTACCTTCGAAGCTGAAGTGTACGTGTTGAGCAAAGAAGAAGGCGGTCGCCACACTCCGTTCTTCAAAGGCTACCGTCCACAGTTCTACTTCCGGACCACTGACGTGACCGGTAACTGCGAACTGCCGGAAGGCGTTGAAATGGTAATGCCGGGCGACAACATCAAAATGGTTGTCACCCTGATCAAAACCATCGCAATGGAAGATGGTCTGCGTTTCGCTATTCGTGAAGGCGGTCGTACCGTCGGCGCTGGCGTCGTAGCCAAAATCATCGCTTAATAAGTGATGACTTGAAAAAGCCCCCGCCTAGCGGGGGCTTTTTTATTGGGTTGACACTGTAGTAGCCCGTCTATAGAATTGCGCCTCCTTTTAACGGGCGTATTGCGCTCGCTGGGAATAGCAGCCGGAGTCTGAAATCCAATGCAAAATCAGCAAATCCGTATCAGGTTGAAGGCTTTTGACCATCGCCTGATCGACCAATCCACCCAGGAAATCGTGGAAACCGCGAAACGTACTGGTGCTCAAGTGCGTGGTCCAATTCCACTGCCTACCCGTAAAGAGCGGTTCACCGTTCTGGTCTCCCCGCACGTCAACAAAGACGCGCGTGACCAGTATGAGATCCGTACTCATAAGCGCGTTCTGGACATCGTCCAGCCAACGGATAAAACCGTTGATGCTCTTATGAAGCTTGATCTTGCGGCCGGTGTGGAAGTGCAGATCAGCCTCGGCTAAGACTCGGTCTTAGTCGTGTAACGCTCTGAAATGGGCGGCCATAGCGGGTGAAAGCCCCGTACACTCATGAGGTTTACAACATGACTATTGGTGTAGTCGGTCGTAAATGCGGTATGACCCGTATTTTCACCGAAGAAGGTGTCTCCATTCCGGTCACGGTCATTGAGATCGAACCGAATCGCGTCACCCAGTTCAAAACTGAAGAGACCGATGGCTATCGTGCAGTGCAAGTCACTGTAGGCGAGCGTCGTGCTTCGCGTGTTACAGCTGCTCAAGCTGGCCACTTCGCTAAAGCGAACGTTGCCGCTGGTCGTACCGTAATGGAATTCCGCCTTGAAGAAGGCGAGTACCAGGCCGGCGATCTGATCAACGCTGAAATCTTCGCCGCTGGTCAACTGGTTGATGTAACCGGTCAGTCCAAAGGTAAAGGCTTCCAGGGTACGATCAAGCGTTGGAATTTCCGCGGGCAAGATAATACCCACGGTAACTCCGTATCCCACCGCGTTCCAGGTTCTATCGGCCAGTGCCAGACTCCTGGTCGTGTATTCAAGGGCAAAAAAATGTCCGGTCATATGGGCGCTGAGCGCGTGACCGTGCAGTCCCTCGAAGTAGTGCGCGTGGACGCTGAACGCAATCTGTTGTTGGTCAAGGGCGCTGTTCCTGGCGCTACTGGCGGCAACTTGGTTGTACGTCCAGCAGCCAAGGCTCGCGGTTAAGGGGAAGCTGACATGCAATTAAATGTAAATGACGCTCAAGCGATCGAAGTTTCCGAACTGACATTTGGCGGCGAATTCAACGAGACGCTGGTTCACCAAGCAGTCGTGGCCTACATGGCCGGCGGCCGTCAAGGTAGCAAGCAGCAAAAGACCCGTTCCGACGTTCGTGGTGGCGGTAAGCGCCCATGGCGTCAGAAAGGTACTGGCCGTGCTCGTGCCGGTACTATCCGTAGCCCAATCTGGCGTGGCGGCGGTACCACTTTCGCAGCTCGTCCTCAGGATCACACCCAGAAGCTGAACAAGAAGATGTATCGCGCAGCAATGCGTTCCATCCTTGCTGAGCTGGTGCGTACTGATCGTCTGGTTGTGGTTCAGGACTTCGCTGTTGATGCACCGAAGACCAAAGATCTGCTGAACAAACTGACCGGCATGGGCCTGACTGACGTCTTGATCGTGTCTGAAGTAGTTGATCAGAACCTGTACCTGGCTGCTCGTAACCTGCCACACGTTGATGTACGTGACGTGCAAGGTTCCGATCCAGTTAGTCTGATCGCATACGACAAGGTGTTGATCACCGTGTCGGCCGTGAAGAAATTCGAGGAGCTGCTGGGATGAACCAGGAACGCGTATTTAAAGTTCTGCTTGGCCCGCACGTTTCCGAGAAGGCTACGGTTCTGGCTGACAAGAAAGGCCAGTTCGTTTTCAAGGTTGCAACTGACGCAACCAAGCTGGAAATCAAGAAGGCCGTCGAAAGCCTGTTCAGCGTGAAAGTAGAGCGTGTTACTACCCTGAATGTTCTGGGTAAGAGCAAACGCACTGCTCGCGGTCTGGGCAAGCGTAATGACTGGAAGAAGGCAGTTATCTCCCTTCAGCCAGGCCAAGATCTCGATTTCAGCAGCAGTGCTGAGTAAGGAAGGGGTGCATCATGGCAATCGTTAAATGCAAACCGACTTCCCCTGGCCGCCGTTTTGTGGTCAAGGTGGTCAACCAGGAGCTGCATAAAGGCGCTCCTCACGCACCGCTGCTCGAGAAAAAATCGAAGACTGGTGGTCGTAACAACAATGGTCGTATTACCACTCGTCACATCGGTGGTGGCCATAAGCAGCATTATCGTCTGGTCGATTTCCGTCGCAACGACAAAGATGGCATCTCTGCCACTGTCGAGCGTATTGAATACGATCCAAACCGTACTGCTCACATCGCTCTGCTGCTGTACGCAGATGGCGAGCGTCGCTACATCATCGCCCCTAAAGGCGTGAGTGCTGGCGACCAGCTGATCGCAGGTGCTCTGGCACCGATCAAGCCGGGCAACGCTCTGCAACTGCGTAACATTCCAGTTGGTAGCACCGTACACGGCATCGAATTGAAGCCAGGTAAAGGCGCGCAAATCGCTCGTTCCGCTGGTGCTTCGGCTCAGCTGATCGCTCGTGAAGGTGTCTACGTGACCCTGCGTCTGCGTTCTGGTGAGATGCGTAAAGTGCTGGCTGAATGCCGCGCGACCCTGGGTGAAGTCTCGAACTCCGAGCACAGCCTGCGTTCGCTGGGTAAAGCTGGTGCCAAACGCTGGCGTGGCGTTCGCCCAACCGTTCGTGGTGTTGCCATGAACCCGGTTGACCACCCACATGGTGGTGGTGAAGGTCGTACCTCTGGTGGTCGTCATCCGGTATCGCCATGGGGCTTCCCGACTAAGGGCGCGAAGACTCGTGGTAATAAGCGTACCGACAAAATGATCGTCCGTCGTCGCAAGTAAATAGAGGGATACGACAGTGCCACGTTCTCTGAAAAAAGGTCCTTTTATTGATCTTCACCTACTGAAGAAGATCGAAGTGGCGGCGGAAAAGAACGATCGCAAACCAGTTAAAACCTGGTCGCGTCGTTCGATGATCCTGCCACAAATGGTCGGTTTGACCATTGCAGTGCATAACGGTCGTCAACATGTTCCAGTTCTCGTGAACGAAGACATGGTCGGCCACAAACTGGGCGAGTTTGCCGGTACCCGCACATATCGTGGGCACGTGGCAGACAAGAAAGCCAAGCGTTAAGGGGTAAGGAACGATGGAAGTAGCCGCTAAGTTGTCGGGCGCTCGAATCTCCGCCCAGAAAGCCCGCTTGGTCGCCGACCAGATCCGCGGGAAGAAGGTGGGCGAAGCGCTCAACCTGTTGGCTTTCAGCAGTAAGAAAGCCGCCGAGATCATGAAGAAAGTGCTGGAGTCGGCCGTAGCCAACGCCGAGCATAACGAAGGCGCAGACGTTGATGACCTTAAAGTCAGCACCGTTTTCGTCAACGAAGGGCGTTCGCTGAAGCGAATCATGCCACGTGCCAAAGGCCGTGCTGATCGCATCGTCAAGCGGTCTTGCCATATCACTGTCAAGGTTGCTGACAAGTAACGGAGTCGAAGAGATGGGTCAGAAAGTACATCCCATTGGCATTCGCCTGGGAATCGTCAAGGAGCACACCTCCGTCTGGTACGCAGACGGTCGGACTTATGCGGACTATTTGTTCGCTGATCTGAAGGTGCGTGAGTATCTCCAAGACAAACTAAAAAGCGCGTCCGTAAGCCGTATCGATATCCATCGTCCGGCTCAGACTGCACGTATCACCATCCACACCGCTCGTCCAGGTATTGTTATCGGGAAGAAAGGTGAAGATGTTGAGAAACTGCGTCAGGACCTGACCAAACAAATGGGTGTGCCTGTGCACATCAATATCGAAGAAATCCGCAAGCCGGAACTCGACGGTATGTTGGTTGCGCAGAGCGTAGCTCAGCAGCTGGAGCGTCGCGTAATGTTCCGTCGCGCTATGAAGCGCGCTGTACAGAACGCCATGCGCATTGGTGCCAAAGGCATCAAAATCCAAGTGAGCGGTCGTCTCGGCGGTGCTGAAATCGCACGTACTGAATGGTATCGCGAAGGTCGTGTGCCACTGCACACCCTGCGTGCCGACATCGACTATGCCAACTACGAAGCTCACACCACTTACGGTGTGATCGGTGTAAAGGTTTGGATCTTCAAAGGCGAAGTAATTGGTGGTCGCCAAGAAGAACTGAAACCACAAGCACCAGCGCCTCGTAAAAAAGCTGCTAAGTAAGGGGTACGCCAAATGTTGCAACCAAAGCGTACGAAGTTCCGCAAGCAGATGACAGGCCACAACCGTGGTCTGGCACAGCGCGGTAGCAAAGTCAGCTTCGGCGAGTTCGCGCTGAAGTCTGTAGCTCGTGGTCGTCTCACCGCTCGTCAGATCGAGTCAGCGCGTCGTGCTCTGACCCGTCACGTTAAACGTGGCGGCAAGATCTGGATCCGTGTATTCCCGGACAAGCCTATTTCCAAAAAGCCACTCGAAGTTCGGATGGGTAAAGGTAAGGGTAGTGTGGAGTACTGGGTTGCCCAGATTCAGCCAGGCAAAGTCCTGTATGAAATCGAGGGTGTTACTGAAGAGCTGGCGCGTGAGGCTTTTGCCTTGGCTGCTGCAAAGCTGCCGCTCGCCACTGCCTTCGTTAAACGGACGGTGATGTGATGAAAGCGAACGAACTTCGTGAAAAAGACGCGCCGCAGCTTAACGAGCAATTGCTCGGCCTGCTGCGCGACCAGTTCAATCTGCGCATGCAGAAAGCAACTGGCCAGTTGGGGCAGTCTCACCTGCTCCGGCAAGTTAAGCGTGACATCGCTCGCGTGAAGACTGTGCTCAAACAGCAGGCAGGTAAGTAATCATGGCTGAAGCCGAAAAAACCGTCCGTACGCTGACTGGCCGTGTTGTCAGCGACAAAATGGACAAGACCATCACCGTTCTGATCGAGCGTCGCGTTAAGCACCCGATCTACGGTAAATACGTTAAGCGTTCGACTAAGCTGCACGCGCACGACGAAACCAATCAGTGCCACATCGGCGACAAAGTCACTATTCGTGAAACTCGTCCTTTGGCCAAGACAAAGTCTTGGGCGCTGGTTGATGTTCTCGAACGCGCTGTGGAAGTCTAAGGACTAGGGGTCGGAGAAATTATATGATTCAGACTCAATCCATGCTCGATGTGGCCGATAACAGCGGCGCTCGCCGTGTTATGTGCATCAAGGTGCTGGGTGGCTCCCATCGTCGTTACGCTGGTATCGGTGACATCATCAAAGTTACCGTGAAGGAAGCAATTCCTCGCGGTAAAGTGAAAAAAGGCCAAGTGATGACTGCTGTTGTAGTCCGCACTCGTCACGGCGTACGTCGTGCTGATGGCTCCATTATCCGCTTTGATGGCAACGCTGCTGTTCTTCTGAACAACAAGCAAGAGCCGATCGGCACCCGTATCTTTGGGCCAGTGACCCGTGAACTTCGTACTGAGAAGTTCATGAAGATCGTCTCGCTCGCCCCAGAAGTGCTGTAAGGAGATCCGACATGCAAAAGATTCGTCGTGACGACGAGATCATCGTGATCGCCGGCAAAGACAAAGGTAAGCGCGGTAAGGTGCTTAAGGTTCTCGCTAATAACCGTCTGGTTATTGGTGGTCTGAACCTGGTTAAGCGTCATACCAAGCCTAACCCGGCGTCGGGCGTACAAGGCGGTATCGTCGAAAAAGAAGCTCCACTGGACGCTTCTAACGTCGCCATTTTCAACGGCGAAACCAACAAGGCTGACCGCGTTGGTTTCAAAGTAGAAGACGGCAAGAAAATTCGTGTCTTCAAGTCGACCCAAAAAGCGGTTGATGCTTGAACACTGCTAGGTAGAAGACCATGGCACGACTAAAAGAGATTTACTGGAAGGAAATCGCACCGAAGCTTAAGGAAGAACTTAAGCTTTCGAACGTGATGGAAGTTCCACGCGTTACAAAAATCACCCTGAACATGGGTCTGGGCGAAGCGGTCGGTGACAAAAAAGTCATCGAGCACGCTGTTGCCGACCTGGAAAAGATCACCGGCCAGAAAGTCGTTGTGACCTACGCTCGGAAATCCATCGCTGGCTTTAAAGTCCGTGAAGGTTGGCCGATCGGCGTCAAAGTGACCCTGCGTCGTGAGCGTATGTACGAGTTCCTGGATCGTCTGCTGTCGATCTCCCTGCCTCGGGTTCGCGACTTCCGCGGCCTGAATGCCAAGTCCTTCGATGGTCGTGGTAACTACAGCATGGGCGTTAAAGAGCAGATCATCTTCCCGGAAATCGACTACGACAAGATCGATGCTCTCCGCGGTCTGGACATTACCCTGACCACCACTGCCAAGAACGATGATGAAGGTCGCGCCCTATTGCGTGCTTTCAAATTCCCGTTCCGCAACTGATTGGAGTAGGAAAATGGCCAAGATGAGCATGAAAAACCGCGAGCTGAAGCGTCAGCTCACGGTTGCCAAGTACGCCAAAAAGCGTGCAGCACTGAAAGCTATCATCGTTGATCTGAACGCAAGTCCAGAAGCGCGTTGGGAAGCTACAGTAGCTCTGCAGAAGCAGCCACGTGACGCAAGCGCTTCGCGCATGCGTAACCGCTGCCGCCTGACCGGTCGTCCACACGGCGTTTACCGCAAGTTCGGCCTCGGCCGTAACAAATTGCGTGAAGCTGCAATGCGTGGTGACGTACCTGGTCTGGTTAAAGCCAGCTGGTAAGCACTATCAAAGTCTCGGTGCTCGGGATCGCAAGATCCTGACCACCGGTGACCTTGAACTTGAATCAAGCCCCTATTGGGGCTTGATTCATTTGTGGGGTGTGTCTAGAATACCCGGCTCGCCTGAGCCCGTGCTTTTTCCGCATGGATGAGCTCGGCGACAAGTAGTAGCCGCAAGGCTAATTTTTTTGTATTAGGAGCGTCTAGCCCATGAGTATGCAGGACCCGTTAGCGGACATGCTAACTCGAATCCGTAATGCCCAGATGGCTGAAAAGTCCGTCGTAAGCATGCCATCTTCTACTTTGAAGGTAGCTGTTGCCAAAGTCCTGAAGGACGAAGGTTACATTGCGGGTTATCAGATCAGCAGCGAAATCAAACCACTGCTGTCCATCGAGCTGAAGTACTTCGAAGGCCGTCCGGTTATCGAAGAAGTGAAGCGCGTTAGCCGTCCAGGCCTGCGTCAGTACAAGTCCGTCGATGATCTGCCAAAAGTTCGTGGCGGTCTCGGTGTGTCTATCGTCTCCACCAACAAAGGTGTGATGACGGATCGTGCTGCGCGCGCTGCCGGTGTCGGCGGCGAAGTTCTTTGCACTGTGTTCTAAGGGGGGATAAGCATGTCACGCGTCGCTAAGAACCCCGTTAAGCTGCCAGCCGGTGTCGAAGTAAAATTCGCAGGCCAACAGCTTTCGGTGAAGGGTGCCAAGGGCACTCTCGAACTGAACATCCATTCGTCCGTTGAGATCGTTGAAGAAGCTGGTGAGCTGCGTTTCGCTGCTCGCAATGGCGATCAACAAACTCGCGCAATGGCTGGTACCACTCGTGCGTTGGTAAACAACATGGTCCAAGGCGTAAGCCAAGGCTTCGAGCGCAAGCTCCAGCTGGTCGGTGTTGGTTACAAAGCGCAAGCAAAAGGCACAGTGCTGAACCTGGCTCTTGGCTTCTCGCACCCAGTGGATTATGAACTGCCGGAAGGCATCACCGCTGAGACTCCTAGCCAGACCGACATCCTGATCCGGGGTATCGATAAGCAGCTGGTAGGTCAAGTGGCCGCCGAGATCCGCGACTTCCGTCCACCAGAGCCGTACAAAGGCAAAGGTGTGCGCTACGCGGACGAAGTCGTCCGTCGTAAAGAAGCCAAGAAGAAGTAGGGCATAGCAAATGACCGACAAAAAAGTTACTCGACTGCGTCGCGCTCGCAAAGCACGCCTGAAAATGCACGAACTCGAAGTCGTGCGTCTCTGCGTGTTCCGCTCGTCGCAGCACATCTACGCCCAGGTCATTTCGGCCGACGGCAACAAAGTCCTGGCATCTGCCTCGACTTTGGATAAAGAACTGCGTGATGGCGCCACTGGCAACATCGACGCGGCCACTAAGGTTGGCCAGCTGGTCGCTACGCGTGCTAAAGCCGCTGGCGTCTCGCAGGTGGCTTTCGACCGCTCTGGCTTCAAGTACCATGGCCGCGTCAAGGCGCTGGCTGATGCTGCTCGTGAAGCTGGGCTGGAGTTCTAAGTTATGTCAAATAACGACCAAAAGCGCGACGAAGGCTACATTGAGAAGCTGGTTCAAGTTAACCGCGTAGCCAAAACCGTTAAAGGCGGCCGTATCTTCACTTTCACCGCGTTGACCGTGGTGGGTGATGGTAAAGGGCGTGTTGGCTTCGGCCGTGGCAAGTCACGTGAAGTGCCTGCTGCGATCCAGAAGGCAATGGAAGCTGCTCGTCGCAATATGATCCAAGTTGATCTGAACGGCACCACTCTGCAGTACGCAATGAAGTCCGGTCACGGCGCTTCGAAGGTGTACATGCAGCCTGCTTCTGAAGGTACCGGTATCATCGCTGGCGGCGCTATGCGTGCTGTCCTCGAAGTTGCTGGCGTTCAGAACGTTCTGGCCAAGTGCTACGGCTCGACTAACCCGGTAAACGTGGTTCACGCCACTTTCAAAGGTTTGAAAGCTATGCAGTCTCCTGAATCCATTGCCGCCAAGCGTGGCAAAAGCGTCAAGGAGATCTTCTGATCATGGCTACCGTTAAAGTTACGCTGATCAAAAGCATGACCGGCCGCATCCCTAACCACAAACTGTGCGTTAAGGGTTTGGGTCTGCGTCGCATCGGTCACACTGTAGAAGTACTTGATACTCCCGAGAATCGCGGGATGATCAATAAGGCTTACTACATGCTGCGTGTCGAGGGTTAATCGATGAAACTCAATGATCTGAGTCCAGCGCCGGGTTCCCGTCGCGAAAAGCATCGTCCGGGCCGTGGTATCGGTAGTGGTTTGGGTAAGACCGGTGGCCGTGGCCACAAAGGTCAGTCCTCCCGCTCCGGTGGCACCATTGCTCCAGGCTTTGAAGGCGGTCAACAGCCGCTGCATCGTCGCCTGCCGAAATTCGGTTTCGTTTCCCTGAAAGCCATGGATCGCGCAGAAGTGCGTTTGTCCGAGCTGGCTAAAGTGGAAGGCGACATCGTCACCGTGCAGTCCTTGAAAGATGCCAACGTGATCAACGTCAACGTTCAGCGTGTGAAAATCATGCTGTCCGGCGAAGTTACTCGCGCTGTCACCATCGGAAAGGGAATCGGCGCCACCAAAGGTGCGCGTGCGGCTATCGAAGCAGCTGGCGGCAAGTTCGAGGAATAAATGGCTAAGCAAGGTGCTCTCTCTGCGCTCGGCAAAGGCGGTATGTCTGAACTCTGGGCTCGTCTGCGTTTTCTGTTCCTGGCGATTATCGTCTACCGAATAGGCGCACACATCCCGGTTCCAGGTATTAACCCGGACCGACTCGCGGACCTGTTTCGACAGAATGAGGGGACCATTCTTAGCTTGTTCAACATGTTTTCCGGCGGCGCGCTGGAACGGATGAGCATCTTTGCACTGGGGATCATGCCGTACATTTCGGCATCGATCATCATGCAGCTGATGACCGCCGTGAGCCCGCAGCTGGAACAGTTGAAGAAGGAAGGTGAAGCTGGCCGTCGCAAGATTAGCCAGTACACCCGCTACGGCACTGTCGTCCTCGCTCTCGTTCAGGCAATTGGCATGTCCATTGGTCTGGCGGGGCAGGGCGTTGCGTTCACTGGTGACTTTGGCTTCCATTTCGTCGCGGTATCCACTTTTGTGGCTGGTGCGATGTTCATGATGTGGCTGGGTGAGCAGATTACTGAGCGTGGTGTTGGCAACGGTATCTCGATGTTGATTTTTTCGGGTATCGTCGCCGGTCTTCCGAGAGCGATCGGGCAGTCTTTCGAGTCTGCGCGTCAGGGTGATATCAACATCTTCGCCCTGGTTGCCATCGGTTTGCTGGCAGTAGCGATTATCGGTTTCGTGGTGTTCATTGAGCGTGGTCAGCGCCGTATTGCTGTTCACTATGCCAAGCGTCAGCAGGGCCGCAAGGTCTTCGCTGCGCAGACTAGCCACTTGCCGCTGAAGGTGAACATGGCCGGTGTTATTCCGGCCATTTTCGCGAGCAGCATTTTGCTGTTCCCGGCTTCGTTGGGTGCCTGGTTCGGCCAGTCTGAAGGTATGGGCTGGTTGCAGGACATCTCGCAGTCGATCGCTCCTGGTCAGCCGTTGAATATTCTGCTGTTTAGTGCAGGGATTATTTTCTTCTGCTTCTTCTATACGGCGTTGATGTTCAATCCGAAAGACGTAGCGGAAAACCTGAAGAAGTCCGGTGCCTTTATTCCGGGCATCCGTCCAGGTGAGCAGTCTGCGCGCTATATTGATGGCGTTCTGACTCGCTTGACCATGTTCGGTGCTCTTTACATGACGGCCGTGTGCTTGCTGCCCCAGTTCCTGGTGGTTGCAGCAAACGTACCGTTCTACCTTGGCGGGACCTCGTTGCTGATCGTCGTCGTGGTTGTGATGGACTTCATGTCCCAAGTACAATCGCACCTCGTTTCGCACCAGTACGAATCCCTGATGAAGAAAGCCAACCTGAAGGGTTACGGCAGCGGCATGTTGCGCTGAGTACCCATAAGGTTCGAGGAGTTGGTGATGAAAGTTCGTGCATCGGTGAAAAAGCTGTGCCGTAACTGCAAGATTATTCGCCGCGAAGGTGTTGTTCGAGTAATTTGCAGCGCGGAACCGCGTCACAAACAGCGCCAAGGCTGAGTGTGATTGTGCTTCAAGCCCGGTAGCTAGTGCGCTACCGGGTTGATTATTTGTTATTACAGCGATATTATCTCGCGCCCTATTTCTTGGCTTCCGGGGCGTAGGTAGCTGTCAATTGGAGTCCCACTGAATGGCCCGTATTGCAGGCGTTAACATTCCAGATAACAAGCATACTGTTATCTCGCTGACCTACATCTATGGTGTTGGTCGCACTACTGCACAGAAGATCTGTGCAGTGACTGGGGTAAACCCAGCCGCAAAGATCAAAGATCTGAGCGACGAGCAGATTGAACAGCTGCGTGGCGAAGTGGCGAAGTTCACCACTGAAGGTGACCTGCGTCGCGAAATCAACATGAAAATCAAGCGTTTGATGGACCTCGGTTGCTATCGCGGTCTGCGTCATCGTCGTGGTCTTCCAGTGCGCGGTCAGCGTACCAAGACTAACGCGCGTACCCGTAAAGGTCCGCGTAAGCCGATCCGCAAGTAATCGCCCCAGCGAATCGACAGGAAATTAATCATGGCTAAACCTGCTGCTCGTCCTCGTAAAAAAGTCAAAAAGACAGTGGTTGATGGCATCGCCCACATCCACGCGTCTTTTAACAACACAATCGTGACCATCACCGACCGTCAAGGTAACGCTCTTTCCTGGGCTACCTCCGGTGGTTCGGGTTTCCGCGGTTCCCGCAAGTCCACCCCGTTTGCTGCTCAAGTAGCTGCTGAACGTGCTGGTCAAGCTGCGCTGGAATACGGCCTGAAAAACCTCGACGTCAACGTCAAAGGTCCAGGCCCAGGTCGTGAATCTGCAGTCCGCGCTTTGAACGGCTGTGGCTACAAGATCGCCAGCATCACCGACGTGACGCCAATCCCGCACAACGGGTGCCGTCCGCCGAAGAAGCGCCGCGTGTAATCCAGGAGATTGTAAAGAATGGCTCGTTACATTGGTCCAAAATGCAAACTCGCTCGTCGCGAAGGCACCGATCTCTTCTTGAAGAGCGGCGTGCGCGCGATCGAATCGAAGTGCAACATTGAAGCAGCACCTGGTATCCACGGCCAACGCCGCGGTCGCCAATCCGATTACGGCACCCAACTGCGTGAAAAGCAGAAGGTCCGTCGTATCTACGGCGTTCTCGAGCGTCAATTCAGCGGCTACTACAAAGAAGCTGCTGGCAAGAAAGGCGCAACTGGCGAAAACCTGTTGCAACTGCTCGAATGCCGTCTGGACAACGTTGTATACCGTATGGGTTTTGGCTCTACTCGTGCCGAATCCCGTCAGCTGGTATCGCACAAATCCGTAAGCGTTAACGGTCAGACCGTAAACGTGCCGTCGTACCAGGTTCGTGCTGGTGACGTGGTCGCGATTCGCGAGAAAGCAAAGAACCAACTTCGCATTGTCCAAGCTCTCGATCTGTGTGCCCAACGTGGCCGCGTAGAATGGGTAGAAGTAGACACTGAGAAGAAGTCGGGCGTTTTCAAGAACGTTCCAGCTCGCAGTGATCTGTCCGCCGACATCAACGAAAGCCTGATTGTCGAGCTCTACTCCAAGTAAGGGCTAGAAAATAGGTGCATCCATGCAGATTTCGGTAAATGAGTTCCTGACACCCCGCCATATTGATGTGCAGGTTGTCAGTCCAACCCGCGCCAAGATCACTCTCGAGCCTCTCGAGCGTGGTTTCGGCCACACCCTGGGCAACGCGCTGCGACGCATCCTGTTGTCCTCAATGCCCGGCTGCGCAGTAGTCGAGGCCGAGATTGACGGTGTGCTCCATGAGTACAGCGCCATCGAAGGTGTACAGGAAGACGTAATTGAAATCCTGTTGAACCTTAAAGGTCTGGCTATCAAGCTGCACGGCCGTGACGAAGTTACGCTGACCTTGTCGAAGAAGGGTTCGGGGGTGGTTACCGCTGCCGATATTCAGCTGGATCATGATGTCGAGATCGTTAACCCCGATCACGTAATCGCTAACCTGGCGTCTAACGGCGCCCTGAACATGAAGCTCACCGTAGCTCGTGGTCGTGGTTATGAACCGGCAGACTCGCGTCAGAGCGATGAAGACGAAAGCCGCAGCATCGGTCGCTTGCAGCTTGACTCTTCGTTCAGCCCGGTTCGCCGTATCGCATACGTGGTGGAAAACGCCCGTGTCGAACAGCGTACTAACCTGGACAAGCTGGTTATTGATCTGGAAACCAACGGTACTCTGGATCCTGAAGAGGCAATTCGCCGCGCTGCAACCATTCTGCAACAGCAGTTGGCTGCGTTCGTCGACCTCAAAGGTGACAGTGAGCCAGTGGTTGTCGAGCAGGAAGACGAGATCGATCCGATCCTGCTTCGCCCGGTTGACGATCTGGAACTGACTGTACGTTCGGCTAACTGCCTTAAGGCGGAAAACATCTACTACATCGGTGACCTGATTCAGCGTACCGAAGTAGAGCTGTTGAAGACTCCGAACCTTGGCAAGAAATCCTTGACTGAAATCAAGGACGTTCTGGCCTCCCGCGGTCTGTCCCTCGGCATGCGCCTCGACAACTGGCCGCCTGCAAGTCTTAAGAAGGACGACAAGGCGACTGCCTGATCGTCGTAATCACCGAACGTTGTGTTTGGTAAGGAATGAACCATGCGTCATCGTAAAAGTGGTCGTCACCTGAGCCGCACTAGCTCGCACCGCAAGGCCATGTTTCAAAACATGGCAGTGTCGCTGTTCGAGCACGAGCTGATCAAAACTACACTGCCGAAAGCTAAAGAACTGCGTCGCGTTGCTGAGCCGCTGATCACTTTGGCCAAGACAGACAGCCTGGCTAACCGCCGTCTGGCTTTCGACCGTACTCGTTCGAAAGCTATCGTTGGTAAGCTCTTCAACGACCTGGGCAAGCGTTACGCTACCCGTGAGGGTGGCTACCTGCGCATCCTCAAGTGCGGTTTCCGCACTGGCGACAACGCGCCTATGGCGTACGTCGAGTTGGTTGATCGTCCTGCCGGTGGTGAAGCTGTATCCGCTGAGTAAGACGTCAGTCTGAAACGAAGAACCGGGCCTAGTGCCCGGTTTTTTGTGCCTGTAAGAAAACGCACTGTTTATACAAGCTTCCCTGCGGTTCATGCCGTCATGATGCGAACGGGATTGTTGGTAGTATTTTTCTATTGATCTCCACAAATTAATGAATTTGTAGCCTTCCTGATCAATGGTCAATACTCCGTCCCAAGCCGATTAGCCAGCAGTTCCAAAACTGACAGAGGAAGAAGATCGCATGAGCCAAAATAAAACACTTACGACCGCCAGTGGCGCTCCTGTCGCCGACAACCAGAATTCCCGTTCCGCCGGCCCTCGTGGCCCGCTGCTGCTCGACGACTTTCACCTGATCGAGAAGCTTGCCCACTTCAACCGTGAAAACATCCCTGAGCGCCGCGTACACGCTAAAGGTTCGGGTGCTTACGGTACGTTCACCGTAACTCGGGACATCACCGAGTACTCCAGTGCCAAACTGTTTGAATCTGTTGGTAAGCAAACCCCAACCTTCCTGCGGTTTTCCACCGTGGGCGGTGAGCGTGGTTCGGCCGACACCGAGCGCGATCCACGTGGCTTTGCCCTGAAGTTCTACACCGAAGAAGGTAACTGGGACATCGTCGGCAACAACACGCCAGTGTTCTTCATTCGCGATCCGCTCAAATTCCCGGACTTTATTCACACCCAAAAACGTCTTCCGCAAAGCAATCTGAAAAGCGCACAAATGATGTGGGACTTCTGGTCGCACTCACCTGAGGCGTTGCATCAGGTCACTATTCTGTTCTCGGACCGTGGCATCCCCGATGGCTACCGTCACATGCACGGCTTCGGCAGCCACACCTACAGCCTGATCAACGCCAATGGCGAACGTCACTGGGTGAAATGGCACTACAAGACCAAGCAAGGGATCAAAAACCTGGCGCCAGCAGAAGCGGCGCGCCTGGCTGGTACCGATCCAGATTACGCACAGCGTGATCTGTTCAGCGCGATCGAGCGCGGTGATTTCCCGAAATGGCGCGTGTGCATCCAGATCATGACCGAGGCTCAGGCCGCAGCGCACTACGAGAACCCGTTTGACGTGACCAAAACCTGGTCGCAGAAAGAGTTTCCGCTGATCGAAGTGGGCGAGTTGGAGCTTAACCGCAACCCGCAGAACTATTTTGCTGAAGTCGAGCAAGCGGCGTTCGGGCCAAGCAACATGGTTCCGGGTGTCGGTTTGTCGCCGGATCGCATGCTGCAAGGTCGAGTGTTCGCTTACGCCGATGCTCACCGCTACCGTATTGGCACCAACCACCAGCAATTGCCGGTGAACGCGCCTCGCAGCCCGGTGAACAGCTATCAGCGCGACGGTTCGATGGCGTTTGGCAGCAATGGAGGTGCGACACCTAACTATGAGCCGAACAGCTACGTTGACTCGCCGAAACAAGCACCTCGCTATGCAGAGCCGGCGCTGGTGCTGAGTGGTGCAGCTGATCGTTACGATCATCGCGAAGATACTGACTACTACAGTCACGCGGGTGCGCTGTTCCGTCTGATGAGCGATGCGCAGAAAACGCTGCTGATCAACAACATTGCCGGCGCCATGGCAGGGGTTTCCAGCGACGTGATTGATCGTCAATTGCAGCATTTTTTCAGGGCCGACCCGGCGTACGGAGAAGCAATCGCAACGGCGTTGGACGTACAGCTTAACGAAGTCTAAACGAGAAGCAGAACCGCCCTTATTTGGGCGGTTTTTGCGTTATTTAAGCCACATTTCTCAGGATTTCTTCGCTTTTGTCGCGCAAACGAAGTGACCAGGCAGCCGGCTTGGTTCAAACTGCTGACTTTCAAGCAGGGAGATGTAGGGCGATGCAAGGCCACCCAGACGTAATCGATTACCTCAACACGTTGCTGACCGGCGAACTGGCGGCGCGTGATCAATATTTCATCCATTCGCGGATGTACGAGGACTGGGGTTTCACCGAGCTCTACGAACGTATCAACCACGAGATGGAAGAAGAGGCGCAGCACGCTGACGCCCTGATGCGCCGGATCCTCATGCTCGAAGGCACGCCGCGGATGCGTCCGGACGACCTGGATGTCGGCACCACCGTACCTGAGATGCTCGCCGCTGACCTGCGCCTGGAATACAAAGTCCGCGCCGCACTCTGCAAGGGCATCGAGCTCTGCGAGCTGCACAAGGACTACGTCAGCCGCGAGATGCTGCGTATTCAGCTGAACGACACCGAAGAAGATCACACCTACTGGCTCGAGAAACAGTTGGGTCTGATCAAGTTGATCGGTCTGGAGAATTACCTGCAATCGCAGTTCTAATTCCGGCGGCTACAAAAAAAGCCCCTGTCACCGATGAAGTGACAGGGGCTTTTTCGTGGGCCTGATTCAGGCTTTGTCGCGAGCCAGCAGCGGCTTGAGGTAGAAGCCCGTGTGAGATTGCTTCATTTCCGACACTTCTTCCGGCGTACCGACTGCAATGATCTGGCCACCCTTGGAACCACCTTCTGGTCCCAGGTCCACCAACCAGTCAGCGGTTTTGATCACATCGAGGTTGTGTTCGATCACCACCACGGTGTTGCCGTGGTCGCGCAGGCGATGCAGCACGTCGAGCAGTTGCTGAATATCCGCGAAGTGCAGGCCGGTCGTCGGCTCATCGAGGATATACAGCGTCTTGCCGGTATCGCGCTTGGACAGTTCACGGGACAGCTTCACCCGCTGGGCTTCACCACCCGACAGCGTGGTCGCTGATTGCCCGAGCTTGATGTACGACAGGCCGACATCCATCAGCGTCTGAAGCTTGCGCGCCAGGGCCGGAACCGCGTCGAAGAACACTCGCGCTTCCTCGATCGTCATCTCGAGGGTTTCGTGGATGCTCTTGCCCTTGTACTTGATCTCCAGGGTTTCGCGGTTATAGCGCTTGCTCTTGCAGACGTCACATGGGACATAGATGTCCGGCAGGAAGTGCATTTCCACCTTGATCAGGCCATCGCCCTGACAAGCTTCGCAACGTCCGCCCTTCACGTTGAAGGAGAAGCGTCCAGGACCATAACCGCGGGAGCGGGACTCCGGCACGCCGGCGAACAGTTCGCGAATCGGTGTGAACAACCCGGTGTAGGTCGCCGGGTTGGAGCGTGGCGTTCGACCGATCGGGCTCTGGTCGATGTCGACAACCTTATCCAGATGCTCCAGACCTTTGATGCTGTCGTGAGCGGCCGCTTCGAGCGTCGTCGCACCGTTCAAAGCTGTAGCGCTAAGCGGGAACAAGGTGTTGTTGATCAGCGTCGACTTGCCCGAGCCGGACACGCCGGTTACACAGGTCAGCAGGCCGATTGGAATATCCAGATCGACATCGCGCAAGTTGTTGCCGCGAGCGCCCTTGAGGGACAGCGACAACTTCTTGTTACGCGGCGTGCGTTTGGCTGGGACTGCAATCTTCACCCGGCCCGACAAGTATTTGCCGGTCAGCGAATCCGGGTGAGCCATGACCTCGGCCGGCGTACCTTCAGCGACGATATGCCCGCCGTGTACACCCGCGCCCGGACCGATGTCCACCACGTAGTCAGCCAGGCGAATCGCATCTTCGTCGTGCTCGACCACGATCACCGTGTTACCGATATCCCGAAGGTGCTTGAGCGTACCGAGCAATCGATCGTTGTCTCGCTGGTGCAAACCAATCGACGGTTCGTCGAGAATGTACAGAACGCCAACCAGGCCTGCGCCGATCTGGCTGGCCAGACGGATACGCTGCGCTTCACCACCGGACAACGTGTCGGCACTGCGATCCAGCGACAAATAGTCCAGGCCAACGTTGACCAGGAACTGCAGTCGCTCGCGAATTTCCTTGAGAATCTTGTCGGCAATTTCACCGCGACGGCCGGTGAGTTTCAGCACGCCAAAATATTCACAGGCATCGCCAATCGGCAGATTGGTCACCGCCGGCAGCGTCTTCTCGCCCACCCACACATGCCGCGCCTCACGCCGCAGGCGAGTACCTCGGCAATCCGGGCAAGGTTGTGTGCTGAGGAACTTGGCCAGCTCTTCACGCACCGAGGCGGATTCGGTTTCGCGGTAGCGTCGTTCCAGGTTCGGCACGATGCCTTCGAACGGATGCGAACGTTTGACGATGTCGCCACGGTCGTTCAGGTATTTGAAGTCGACGTTCTGCGACCCGCTGCCGTGCAAGATGAACTTCTGCTGATCGGCCGTCAGTTCGTTGAACGGCACTTCCAGGCTGAACTTGTAGTGCGAAGCCAGCGAGCCGAGCATCTGGAAGTAATAGACGTTGCGCCGGTCCCAGCCACGAATCGCGCCTTCCGCGAGCGTCAGTTCGCCATTGACCAATCGCTTGATGTCGAAGAACTGCTTAACACCCAGTCCATCGCAAGTCGGGCAAGCGCCAGCCGGGTTGTTGAAGGAGAACAGCTTGGGTTCCAGTTCGCTGATGGCATGACCGCAGATCGGGCAGGCGAAGCGCGCGGAGAAGATGATTTCTTCGCCGGGCTCATCGTCCATCGGCGCGACCAGGGCGATGCCGTCTGCCAGCTTCAGCGCGGTCTCGAACGACTCGGCCAGACGCTGTTGCAGGTCGGCGCGCACCTTGAAGCGGTCGACCACCACATCGATTGAGTGCTTCTTCTGCTTATCCAGCTTCGGTAATTCGTCCAGCTCACAGAGCCTGCCGTTGACCCGGGCTCGCACAAAGCCCTGGGCGCGCAGTTCTTCGAAGACCGAAAGGTGTTCGCCTTTACGCTCGCGGATCACCGGGGCCAGCAGCATGAGTTTGCTGCCCTCCGGTTGGGCGAGGACCAGGTCGACCATTTGGCTGACGGTCTGCGCTTCCAGCGGAATGTCGTGATCTGGGCAACGCGGAATACCCACGCGGGCATAAAGCAGGCGCAGGTAGTCGTAGATTTCGGTGATGGTGCCGACCGTCGAGCGCGGGTTGTGCGAGGTCGACTTCTGTTCGATGGAAATGGCTGGCGACAGACCTTCGATGGTGTCGACGTCAGGCTTTTCCATCATCGACAGGAACTGCCGGGCATAGGCCGACAGCGATTCGACGTAGCGGCGCTGGCCTTCGGCGTACAGCGTGTCGAACGCCAGGGACGATTTGCCGGATCCGGACAGGCCGGTGATGACGATCAGTTTGTCCCGTGGCAGGGTCAGGTCGATGTTCTTCAGGTTGTGGGTTCGGGCCCCACGAATCAGGATCTTGTCCAAAGTGGCCTCGCTTGGCGGGCGTCGAAAACGTAGGAGTATACGGCCAAATACTGGATGGATGCACACTATCAAACGAGCGGATGGGTGTCTTACATGAAGAGTCTGTCAGCGGAGCGCGTCAAAGCGTCGCGATATACCCCGTCAATCGATGGGACTGGTAGAATCGCCGCCGGTTCACATGAGGTTTTTCCATGCACGATCCCCACAGCGAACGCATGAGTGGCAGCGAGACCCGAGCAGCAAGCGGTCTGGCCCTGGTGTTTGCCTTCCGTATGCTTGGCATGTTCATGGTGTTGCCGGTACTGGCGACCTATGGGATGGATCTGGCAGGAGCGACCCCGGCCCTCATCGGGCTGGCGATTGGCGCTTACGGCCTGACCCAGGCGATCTTCCAGATTCCTTTCGGCTTCATTTCCGACCGCATCGGTCGTCGCCCGGTGATTTACCTCGGGCTGATCGTCTTCGCCCTCGGTAGCGTGCTGGCAGCCAATGCCGATTCGATCTGGGGCGTGATCGCCGGACGAATCCTGCAAGGCGCCGGGGCGATTTCCGCGGCGGTGATGGCGTTGCTGTCAGACCTGACCCGCGAACAGCACCGGACCAAAGCCATGGCCATGATCGGCATGACGATTGGTCTGTCGTTCGCTGTCGCCATGGTTGTAGGACCGTTGCTGACTCGTGCGTTCGGTCTGTCCGGGTTGTTCCTCGCCACCGGCGGCATGGCGCTGTTCGGTATCGTGATCGTGATGTTCATGGTGCCGCGTTCCACAGGCCCGTTGCAGCACCGTGAGTCCGGCGTCGCCCGTTCGGCGCTGATGCCGACGCTCAAGCATCCGGACCTGCTGCGCCTGGACCTGGGCATTTTTGTGTTGCACGCGATGTTGATGTCGAGCTTCGTTGCATTGCCATTGGCCCTGGTCGAAAAAGCCGGGTTGCCCAAAGAACAGCACTGGTGGGTCTACCTCACCGCGCTGCTGATTTCCTTCTTCGCCATGATCCCGTTCATCATCTACGGCGAGAAGAAACGCAAAATGAAACGAGTTTTACTGGGCGCCGTCGCGACGCTGATGCTCACTGAGCTATTCTTCTGGCAGTTCGGCGATAGCCTGCGGGCTCTGGTGATTGGCACGGTGGTGTTCTTTACCGCGTTCAATCTGCTGGAAGCTTCGTTGCCATCGCTGATCAGCAAGGTTTCACCGGCAGGCGGCAAGGGCACGGCGATGGGGGTTTATTCCACCAGCCAGTTCCTCGGTTCGGCGCTCGGCGGGATCCTCGGCGGCTGGATGTTCCAGCACGGCGGTTTGTCGGTTGTATTCCTCGGATGCGCCGGCCTGGCTGCCCTCTGGCTGGCCTTTGCTGTTACCATGCGCGAACCACCTTATGTCACGAGCCTGCGCTTGCCGTTGTCGCCCGAGGCGATCCGCGAAGCGGGTCTGGTTGAGCGCCTGAAGGCCGTCGTAGGGGTAACAGATGCGGTAATCGTTGCTGATGAGGCGGCGATTTACATCAAATTGGACACAGAACTATTGGATCGCACCACCCTTGAGCGCCTGGTGAACAACCCGGCCGGGGCAGCGTGCGTAGCCTAGGAGAACGTTATGGCCCGTGGGGTTAACAAAGTCATATTGGTCGGCACTTGCGGCCAGGATCCCGAAGTTCGCTACTTGCCTAACGGTAACGCCGTGACCAACCTGAGTCTGGCGACCAGCGAACAATGGACCGACAAGCAAACCGGTCAGAAGGTCGAGAAGACCGAATGGCACCGTGTGTCGATGTTCGGCAAGGTGGCCGAGATCGCCGGTGAATACCTGCGTAAAGGTTCGCAGGTCTACATCGAAGGAAAGCTGCAGACCCGCGAGTGGGAAAAAGACGGTATCAAGCGTTACACCACTGAAATCGTGGTCGACATGCAAGGCACCATGCAACTGCTCGGCGGCCGTCCACAGCAGGGCGACCAACAAGGCGGGGGCAATAACTACCAGCAGTCCGCCCCGGCTCCACGCCAGCAGGCTCCGCGCCCGCAGCAGTCGGCACCGCAGCAGTCGCGTCAGGCTCCAGCTCCACAGCAGGCCGCTCCGCAGCCGGCTCCGGATTTCGACAGCTTTGATGACGATATCCCGTTCTAAAAAGCAGCTATCCAGTCAGTAACAAAAAAGCGAAGCCATCTGGCTTCGCTTTTTTGTGGGCGCTATTAACTGGATAACGTCGTCACGTTGGCCCGCGCCACGTGCAGTTTTTTGTAGCTGTCGATCAGGCGCAGGTGTCTATCGAGGCCTTCCAGTTTGATGCTGGTCGGCGTCAAGCCATGGAAGCGCACGCTGCCGTCCACCGAGCCGATCACTGCATCCATTCGCTCGTTGCCGAACATCCGGTGGAAATTGGCCTCGTAGTCTTCCAGCTCCAGGTCTTCGTCCAGCTTCATCTCCAGCACCGCGTTGACGGCTTGGTAGAACAAGCCACGTTCAACGGTGTTGTCGTTGTACTGCAGGAACATCTCCACCGCCTCTTTCGCCTCTTCAAATTGCTGCAAGGCGAGATAAATCAGCAGCTTCAACTCCAGGATCGTCAGCTGACCCCAGGCCGTATTGTCGTCAAACTCGATGCCGATCAGGGAGGTGATGTCGGTGTAGTCGTCCAGCTCACTTTCCACCAGCCGCTCAACCAGTGCTTGCAGTTCGTCGTCGTCCAGGCGATGCAGGTTCAGGATATCGGCGCGGAAGAACAGCGCTTTGTTGGTGTTATCCCAGATCAGGTCGTCCACGGGATAGATTTCCGAATAGTCCGGCACCAGGATGCGGCATGCCGTCGCGCCGATATGCTCGTAGACCGCCATGTACACTTCCTTGCCCATGCCTTCGAGAATGCCGAACAAGGTCGCGGCTTCCTCGGCATTCGAGTTTTCACCCTGGCCGGAGAAGTCCCACTCCACGAATTCGTAATCGGACTTGGAGCTGAAGAAGCGCCACGACACCACGCCGCTGGAATCGATGAAGTGCTCGACGAAGTTATTTGGCTCGGTCACCGCATGGCCTTCAAACGTCGGCTGGGGCAAGTCATTGAGGCCTTCGAAGCTGCGGCCCTGAAGCAACTCGGTCAGGCTGCGTTCCAGCGCCACTTCCAGGCTCGGGTGCGCGCCGAACGAGGCGAACACACCGCCGGTACGCGGGTTCATCAACGTGACGCACATCACCGGGAATTCACCCCCCAGGGACGCATCCTTCACCAATACGGGGAACCCTTGCTCTTCCAGCGCCTGAATACCGGCCAGTATCCCGGGGTACTTCGCCAGCACGTTGGCCGGCACGTCCGGCAGGGCAAATTCACCTTCGATGATTTCGCGTTTGACCGCGCGCTCGAAGATCTCCGACAGGCACTGCACCTGGGCTTCGGCCAGCGTGTTGCCGGCACTCATGCCGTTGCTCAGGAACAGGTTTTCAATCAGGTTGGACGGGAAATACACCACTTCGCCGTCCGACTGGCGCACGTAGGGCAGCGAGCAGATGCCGCGCTCTTCATTGCCCGAGTTGGTGTCGATCAGGTGGGAACCACGCAACTCGCCCTCTCGGTTGTAAATCTTCAGGCAGTACGCGTCGAGTATTTCGGCCGGCAGTTCATCTTTACGGCCAGGCTTGAACCAGCGTTCGTCCGGGTAATGCACAAACGGCGCGTTGGCGATCTCTTCGCCCCAGAACTGGTCGTTGTAGAAGAAGTTGCAGTTGAGTCGCTCGATAAACTCGCCCAACGCCGACGCCAGCGCGCCTTCCTTGGTTGTGCCCTTGCCGTTGGTAAAACACATTGGCGAGTGCGCATCGCGGATATGCAGCGACCACACGTTGGGCACGATATTGCGCCACGAGGCGATTTCAATCTTCATGCCCAGGTCCGCCAGAATGGCCGACATATTGGCGATGGTCTGCTCCAGCGGCAGATCCTTGCCCGCAATATACGTGCTCGCCTCTGAGGTAGAAGCAGGCATCAGCAACGCTTGGGCATCGGCGTCGAGGTTTTCCACCTCTTCGATCACAAACTCAGGCCCGGCTTGCACGACTTTTTTCACGGTGCAACGGTCGATGGAACGCAGGATGCCTTGGCGGTCCTTGTCGGAGATGTCCGCCGGCAACTCGACCTGGATCTTGAAAATCTGGTTGTAGCGGTTTTCCGGGTCAACAATGTTGTTCTGCGACAGGCGGATGTTTTCGGTGGGAATACTGCGAGTGTCGCAGTACAGCTTCACGAAATAAGCCGCACACAACGCCGACGAAGCCAGGAAGTAGTCGAACGGACCCGGTGCCGAGCCATCGCCCTTGTAGCGGATAGGTTGATCGGCCACCACCGTGAAGTCGTCGAACTTGGCTTCAAGTCGAAGGTTGTCGAGAAAGTTGACCTTGATTTCCATGGGGGATTACCAGAATAACGGCTAGACGATTTGGCGGCCATTATCCGGCATTTCAGCCATAAGTCTTGCGGGCGTCTGTCGATATGTCCACACAGGGTCTTTTTAGTGGGCGACGGAGGGCTCAGTCGAGTATCAGATGCGGCAAGAACCGGCTCGAATCCTTGGTGATCAAGCTGTTGTCCTCACGCACGCCGATCCCTGCCGCTTGATCGCCGATTACCCAGGAGCCAATCAAAGTAAAGCTGTCGCCGAACTGCGGAAGCGGCGCGAACTCCTGAAGGATAAACGGCGCATCGGTGTAGGGCCCGTCCTCTTTCACGATCAGACCGTCAGCGGTTTGCAACTCGATGTTGGCGCCTTCCCGCGAGAAGAACGGCTTGCGCACCCAGCCTTTCGGCACCGCTTTCCCCGGGTCAGTATCCAGGTGCGCCGCGAGCAGGTTCGGGTGACCTTTGTTGAACTCCCACAACAGCGGCAGGATGCCTTTGTTGGAAATGATGGATTTCCAGGCCGGTTCGAAAAACTGCGTATCACTCTGGGCAATCGCGGCACCAAAGGGCTCGTGGAAGATGAACTCCCAGGCGTGCAGCTTGAACAGGTGAGGAATCCAGCGATCCTCCAGGTCGACGAAACGTCCGTCACTGGTCAGGCCGATGTCTTCGATGTCGATATGGCGTGACTCGATGCCGACCTTTTCCGCCACCAGCCGCAGGTAATCGGTGGTGCCCTTGTCTTCGACCGAATCTTTCATCGAGGCGAAGTAGAAGGGCTGCTTGAGCTGCAATTGAGCGAAGGCCTGATGCAGTTTGGTGTCGATGCTGTTGAACTGGTCGGCATGCTTGGGCAGCAAACCGCGTTCGATGCATTGTTCCAGCCAGCCCCACTGAAACGCCGCGGCCTCATACAGGCTGGTTGGCGTGTCGTAGTTGAGTTCCAGCAACTTGGCGGGTCCGGTGCCGTTGTAGGAAAAGTCCATGCGCCCGTACAGGTGCGGGTGACCTTCGAGCCAGGAGGTGCGAACCATGTCGAAGAATGGCGCGGGAATGCTCAGGCGCTCCAGCAACTCCTCGCTCTGAACCACGCGGGCCGCCAGGTCCATGCACATATCATGGATCTCGGTGGTCGGGTCTTCGAGATCGTTCTCGATCTGCTTGAGCGAGAACTGGTAATACGCGCTCTCGTCCCAGTAGGGCTCGTTGTCGATGGTGTGGAACAGAAAGCCGAGACTCTCGGCGGTCTGTTTCCAGTCAGCACGCTCTGCACAATGGATTTTCTTCATGGCCCGGTTTCCTTAACTGCTCGACCCGCCGCCGCCCCAGCCGCTGCGTGCGCTGGCCTTGCTACCGAAGCCGCCACGGGAAGTGGACGAGGCAACGGAGACCGGCTTGCTGGAAGAAGAGCGGACCGAGTCGGCGTAATTGCTGCTGCCGTACCTCGCCTGATTGGACTTGGTAAACGTCGAGCCCTTGGCAATCCGCTGGCTGAGTGTCGAGTTCGAATAGCTGCCACGATCATCGCGATAGCGGTACACCGGCTCGGAGTAGTAGCTGTTGCGGTTGCTGCTCAGCATGTTGCCGATCAGCAGGCCGGTCAGCAGGCTGCTGGTGGAGAAACCCGAGCCGCCACTGTTCGCTTCCGAGGCCGGTAATTGCGCCTTGGCTGCGTCTACCTGGGATTGCGTGACCTGGCCATCGGCGGTCAGTTCGAAACCGCCCAGCTTGGGGATGAACTTGCCAGCGGAGTCCTGCTGGCACCAGTCGGCGACAAAGTCGGCATCGCAATCGGCCTGGTTGTCGTACACCGGCGCTATGCGGCGGTGCTCGGCCATGGCCGTCATGTAGGCGTCCGAGCAGACATCCACCGGGAGCTTTTCATCGGCACATTGCTGGACGGACTGGAAGTTGTACTTCTTCTGCACCGCGTAGGTTTTTTCCGTCGGCCCGCAGCCTGATATCGCCATGGCGACCGACGCTGCCAGCGAAAGCTGAACGTACTTGCTTCGTTTCATCGGGAGCTCCGGGCGCAATCAGTTCTGGGAAGGAGTCATGCACGCGGCGTTCAACATGCCGACGCTGATGGCCACGGCTGCCACGTAGATGCCGGCCGCGATTTCACCTTTTTTGATGCGCTCGGAGGTGCCTTTGAGCACCAGGCTGGTCACCAGGAACGCCAGCAGTTGTACAAGGGCGGCGATCACCGCCCAGACGACGAAGTCGAGGATGCTGATCGAGTAGGCAATCACATTGCTGGCCGGAATGGCGAAACCGATGATGGCGCCGCCCAGGGCGATCGCAGCGGCAACGTTGCCCGAGCGGATCAGTTCGAATTCCTTGTGCGGCGTGATGCGGGTGTAGATGAACTGGAACAGGGCGAACAACACGGCAGCGCCGAGAAGGTACGTGACAAACCCGAACACGGCGGCTTTGTTCAGGGAGATGGAGAGTGCTTCTAGCATGGACTTCTTCCTTTTTTAAAACGTGTTCAGGTCGGTTGTGTACAGCGAGATGCCCAGCGACGTGCTCAAACTGATGGTGCCTTCGGCGTCTTCTTCGACGGAAAACAGCAGGAATTCCCGGCGATCGGTCAGGCCGGTTTCGCGAGCGTAAAGCATCGAACGGTGTTCGATACTGTAGGACTCGTCCGGATTCTTCAGCTGTTCGCTCAGCGCCACCAACTCTGTCTGGCCATTCTCGGTGCCCCATTCACGGGTGTATTCGACGCTGTTATGGGTGTAGGTCGGCAGCCCGATCAGGCTTTGCGGACCGGCCAACCGGCGCAGCTCCGCTTCACTGCTGATGGTGATGTAACTGAGGTAATTGAACAGGATCACCGACTCGACCTGTCCGGCAATGTCCCCGGTGGTGTGCACCTGCAGCCAGTAGTCTTCGTCGTTCATGTAATAACGCGACAGCCAGGTCGACTGCCCGAGATCAACGGTGCCGTTGCTCCAGATCTGCTGGGAGCCCGGGATGGTCACCGTGGTATTTCCGTCGAGCAACAATTTCAGGGTGGTGTCGAACATCACGCCTTTGCCCAATCCCAGGCCCAATGGGCCAGTGGCCGGTGGCGGGGTTTCGCTGGCGGTCCATTTCGATTCGGTCGTCGCGTTCGGGGCCTCAAGCCCCATCAACTGTTTAAACCATCCCATTGGAGATTTCCTTGAGGCGAGTGGAGGCGATGTAGAAGAGTTCGCCGCCCTCAACGCGGGTGGCGCTGGGCGGGTTGATCGACGGTTGTGTGGCACCTTTGGCGCGATAGCCAATGAGGGTGGCGTTGTGGTGTTCTTTCATCCGCGAGTACAGGTCGCCGAACGTGGCTTCGAACGCTTCGGGCAGCTTCATCAGGTATTGAGTGGCGCCCTGGCCCACGCACAGCAGTTCATTGATGACCACTGACGAGCCCGGATCCTGAGAGGCGCGCACCAACATCTCGATGGCCATGCTTGAAGTGCATTCCAGGCTGGGCGCGTAGGCGCTGGCGAGCGCAGCGATTTCACTGTCATTGAAATGGGCGACCACATGCCCGACAGGCTTCAGTTGATTGACCGCCAGCACAGTGGCCAGGGTCAGGTCGTCTGAATAGGTTCGCACCAGAACGCGTTCGGCACCGGGAACCCCTGCGCGCAGCAGCAAGGCCACAGAGGACAGGCTTTCACCTTTGATGAAGCTCGCTTTGCCCGGCATCGGATTTTCTTCGAGGGTGCAATCGCAAATGACGATCAGGTTGTCGCTCGAGGTTTCGTCCTGAAGCAACAACTCAATGACCCGTTCACTGGACGCGCCTTCCCAGCCGATGAGAACCGTATGGCCGACCTTGCCGGTGAAATCGCCTTTGCCCTTCATGCCTTTTCTCCATGCATCGATGACGCTGCTGGTGGTTTTGCCGATGGCTGCCGTCAGCAGCGCGATGCCCCCGAGCATCACCCAGGTGGCCACGAAAATCCGTCCCGCCGCTGTCTGCGGCGCGAGATCGCCATAGCCGACGGTGAGTGTGGTGGTCAGATAGAAGTAAGTAAACGTGGCGGGGGCGGTGAGGTGTTGTTCGCCCAGAAGCACCAGGCCCAGGTAAGCGGTGATCAGGTGTACGCCCAAGGCAATGACCAGGCCTGCCCAACCGAATCGGTGGAAGAGGGAGGAAGCGTACAGGCGCAATAAAAGGAAAATCGACATTTCGTCCCTGACTCCGTGGGTACTTGTTCCTGGCGACTTCATCGCCTCGGCGTCTGAATGCGCAAGTGCGTTTAACCGGCGGCATTTAACCTGCTGCGCGGTGCCGAGAAAAGTACCTTGGCTGCAATAAATCCGGCGAGCGCACCAAACAGATGGCCTTCGAAGGAAACGCCCTGGCGAGGCAGGAAGCCAAAAATCAGACCGCCGTAGAGCAGGGCCACGACGCCGGCCGTTATCAGGTTGCCCCAGCTCCTGTGGAACCAGGCGCGGGACAGGAGGTACGCCCATAACCCGAATACCCAGCCGCTGGCGCCGATGTGGACGCCTGTAAAACCGAACAGCCAGACCAGTGAGCCGCCCAGCAGAATAATGATCGCACTGACGGCAATGAACCGGTTGAGCCCTTCGACAATGACCAGGGTGCCCAGGGTCAAGAAGGCAACCAGGTTCGCGCTCAGGTGTGCAAAGGACGCGTGCAGGAAAGGCGAGGTGATGATGCCGAGCAGTCCGTGCACGGTTCTCGGGATCAGGCCGAAGGACATGAGGCTGTAGCCGGTCGCTACATTGAACAGTTGCAGCGCGACCATGAAAAGGGCCAGGCCTGCGATTGTCTTGAAACCCTTCAGGGCATCCATCCTTGACCTCGACAGTTGAATGTCCGTCAGTTGGGCGCATTCCATGTGGGAGCGAGCCTGCTCGCGAAGAGGGAGTGTCAGTCGACATCAATGTTGTCTGACATACCGCTTTCGCGAGCAGGCTCGCTCCCACAGGTTATGCGTCCGGCAAAGTTACTCGGCCGATTTTTGCTTCAGGCGTTCCAGAATCGCATTGGCGCTGCCTTCGTTCGGCGTGATGCCGGCTTCGCGCAGTTTGCGTTCCAGGTCAGTGCCCGTCGACGCATCGGCCAATTGGTCCTGAGCTTCCAGTTCAGCCGCGCGTTGCTGCTGCTTGGCCTGCAGGCGGTTCAGCGTACCGACGGCGGTTTCCAGCTTGCCATTGGCGCCGCCACTGGCGATGGACGCGCTGACCTGGGCTTTCTGTACGCTTTCGCGCGCCTTGGCCATGTCCACTTGCTGACGCAGGCTTTTGATGCGGTTTTCAGCCTTGGTGATGTCTTTGCGCATATTGTCCGCATAACCGCCAAACTCGGTGGCCTGCTTTTGCTCGACGTCCAGCTCATTGGTCAGGGTCGAAATGGCTTCGGCCACTTCCATGGCCAGGTCTTCGCGGTTGGCCTGGATTGCGGCCAGGGCCTTGGATTCCAGGTCCTTGATCTTGGCGTTGTACTCGCTGACGCGGTCAGCCGAGAGTTTGTGCTTGGCCATGATGGTGACCAGCTCACGCTTGGCGTTGGCCAGGGCGCTGTCAGCATCGCGAATTTCCTGGTCGAGGATGCGCAGGGCCTGTTGGTCGACGATCGATTCGCCGACTTCATTGGCACCGCCACGCAGCGCGGTGAACAATTTGCTCCAGATGGACTGAGTCATTGGATATTTCCTGTTCCCGAGTAATTAATTGAAGAAACGTTCGAAGGCTTCGCTGGCGCGCTGGACGTTGTCGACGAGGGTTTTGACCTCGGTCACGATGTTCGTCAGGCTGGAGTCGGAGCTCAAAGCGCCGAACATGTTGTAGACAATCTGCCCGTTCGGCATGGACTCGATACCGATCGAGGACAGCGGGAACATCTCCCGGCTGCGCAGCACGGCGTCGTTGAAAGCCGGAATGTCGTTGATGGACTCAACGTCGACCAGAACGGTATCGACGATGATTTGTTCGCCCACCACCGCGATGTAAATCGGCAAGCCACCGAAATCGTTCATTTCCAGCTTGATACTGGATTCAGAGCCTTGAACGAGAGAAAGCGTAATGTCGTTCGAAACCACTTCATCCAGGGCCTGGAGGGCGCTGTAGAGGCGATCGATGTTCCAGTTAGTACCTGCGCTCATGTAATTCTCCGACATGAATGAGCCAGCCAGAATCGGTTGGCGAAGCTGTTTCTCCATCTGCTTGAGCAGGCTTCGGTTTTCGGGAAGCACCCAAGTCTCGTGTTTCACATAACCGGCGGCACCCAGGCCCGCGCGCATCTGCTTCATGTAAAAGCTCGATGGCTTCTTCGCGGACGGTTTCGAGCGCTCTCCCTTGCGGCTTGCCGAATCGTTATCGGGCCCCGTGGGAGGACTCGATGGAGAGCTGCTTTTCATGGGGCTGACCTCGTTGTGAAAAACTCACGCGTGAGAAACACTACAGGCAATTTTTGTCACGCTCAATAGCTCACGCGTGAGATTTTTTGTCATACATTTTTCGCCCCACGAAAAAGGCCCGCAGCGCTCAAGCGCGGCGGGCCCTTTTTGGAATTTGATCAATGCGTTAAGTGGTTAATGGGTGGCCGCCAGGAATTCGTCAGAGGAAATCACGCTCGCATAGGCGAAGCCCAGGGCCGACATAAAGGCGGCGTGAACGTGGGCGGCGGGCACCGTGACGCCGTTGAATTCCAGGTCGCGAGAGGCGCAAGCGTCGTGGATCACGGTGACGGTGTAGCCGAAATCAGCCGCGGCGCGGGTTATGCCGTCGACGCACATGTGACTCATGCTGCCGACGACCACCAGTTCCTTGATGCCTTGTTCGTCGAGGATCGATTTCAGTTGTGTTTCACGGAACGAGTTGACGAAATGCTTGAGCACCACAGGCTCATCGGCGCGATTCAGGACTTTGGAGTGCAGCTTCGCGCCTTCCGAACCCGGGGTGAAGAACGGGGCGTCGTCGGAGGTGAATTCGTGGCGGATGTGTACCACCGAATCACCGGCATCGCGGAAGGCTTTGATCAACCGTGCGGCGTTGTCCGCCGCGGCATCGGCGCCGACCAGCGGCCACTTGCCTTGGGGGAAGTAGTCGTTTTGGATATCAACTACGATGAGTGCTTGCTTGGCCATGACTGTGTCCTCGAAGTGCTTGTTGGAGTGGAATGAAGTATTGGGTCTCGCAGGCCGTCCGAGGATTGGCCGCACCGACAATAGAAGGGGGAAAACTGACAATGGACGCAGAAAGGCCAATCGTCGAACTGGGCGTGCTGATCTATCCCGGTGCGCAGATGGCGGCGGTGCATGGATTGACAGACTTGTTCGGGGTGGCGAACCGGATTGCCGCCGAGCATCAGGCGACGCAGTTGCCGTTGCTGCGGGTCAGCCATTGGCAGGTTGCTGGCGAACAGACACCCGAGCGGGTCTACGACAGTCATCCCGCTCCAGACAGCGCGCTGGTGGCGGTGTTGATCCCGCCGTCGATTGCCGGTTTTTCCGAAGGCCAGGCACCGCAGGGGCTGATTCGCTGGCTGCGTCAGCAACACGCTAATGGCGCGACACTCGGAGGGGTTTGTGTGGGGTCGATTCTGTTGGCCGAAAGCGGGCTGCTCGACGGTCGCAGCGCCACCACCCACTGGACCTCGGCCAAAACCTTCGCCGAGCGTTACCCGGCGATCAAGCTCAAGGCCGACACACCCATCATTGACGACGGCGACCTGATCACCACTGCCGGGCTGATGGCCTGGTCCGAATTGGGCTTGCGCCTGGTCAACCGCCTGCTGGGGCCGAGCATCGCCACCAGTACCGCACGGTTTCTGGTGGTGGAACACAGCGACAGCGCAAGTGAATGCGGCAGCAATTTTTCACCCATTCTCAGCCATGGCGACGCCTCGATTCTCAAGGTCCAGCATTGGCTGCAAAGCACCGGAGCGACCGATGTGTCGGTGGCGACGATGGCCGAGCGGGCAGGGCTGGAAGAGCGCACTTTTTTGCGTCGATTTCGTGCGGCAACCGGGCTCAAACCCACCGAGTACTGCCAGCACCTGCGGGTCGGCAAGGCCCGGGAAATGCTCGAGTTCACCAACGGCACCATTGATCACATTGCCTGGACGGTGGGTTATCAGGATCCGAGTGCCTTTCGGGCGACGTTCAAGAAGATTACCGGGTTGGCGCCCAGTGATTACCGGACACGGTTCGGGGTGGGAGCGAGTCAGGGATGAGCGTCAGTCGTGCAAAATGCCATAGTTGATACCCTTGTCGTGCAGAATCAAGCAGGCACGGTGCCATCATGTTTTTCGTAACTGGCTGATTTGAAAAACGTTTGTCTTTGGCCCCCCTTGGCCTGATCTCTGCACCTCTTCTACTACATTCATCAAGCGCAGATTGAAGGGGGACGCATGACCCCAGCAAGCCGCAAAAAACTGGTGGTCGCCCACTCCGTGCGCCCCGAGGCTCCGTTGCACGAAGTGGAAACCAATCGTGCGCTGGCCCGTTGGCTGGCACAGGTCCTGGGGCTTAAATACGGCGGCAGTTACGACCCGGAACTGCACAACGGTCGAGACCTGTATCTGTTGCCAACCCAGACGCTTGTTGGCGTCGCTGCTGCCCGGCGATTGGGCGTCAAAGGGCCGGAGGATTTGTGGGGCGGTTACGTCGACCATGATTTCATCTGCACCAAAGCCATCAGCCACGGGTTACGCAACAAAAATGCTCATGCACCGGAAGGCTGGTCGCCGTTGTTTTCCGAACGTGTGCGCAGCGTGGTGCTCGATGGTCTCAGTGTTTTTTCCATGGACGATGCGCGGCCCGCGGCAGAACACCTGCTCTACAGCGGCCCGATTCGCATCAAACCGATTCATGCCTGCGCCGGCCGTGGTCAGGAAGTGATCAAAAGCCTCGACCAGTTCGACGCCATCCTCGCCAGGCCCGATGCCAAAACGCTGTTCACTGAAGGTGTGGTGCTGGAGCAAGACCTGGACAAGGTGATCACCCACAGCGTCGGTCAGAGCTTTATCGGCGACCAGGTGCTGAGTTATTGCGGTGATCAATACTTGACCGAAGACGGTCAGGGCGAGCAGGTTTATGGAGGGTCCAACCTGCTGGTGGTGCAGGGGTACTACGACGATCTGCTCGAACTGGATCTGCCGGACGATGTACGGCTGGCGATCCACCAGGCGCAAGTGTTCGACAGTGCCGCGGACGAGGCTTATCCCGGTTTTTACGCCTCCCGCCGCAACTACGACATCGCCCAAGGTGTGGACAGTAACGGCAAACAGCGCAGCGGCGTGCTCGAGCAGTCCTGGCGGATGGGCGGTGCCAGCAGCGCCGAAGTCGCCGCCTTGCAGAGCTTCGTCAACGACCCCGGGATGCGTGCGATTCGCGTGTCGTCGGTCGAGACCTACATCGACCAGCCGCTGCCGGCGGACGCCATCGAGGTGTATCGCGGGCCGGCGCAAAACAGTGACTTTCTTCTCAAGTACGTAACGGTTAAATCCTATGACGGCTAGAAGCGAAACCATTCAGATCGACATCGACGATGAACAGATGATCGGGACCTTTCTCAGTCCCAAATCGAAAGTCCCCGGCGTGCTCTTTGTGCATGGTTGGGGCGGCAGTCAGGAGCGAGACCTGGAGCGGGCGAAAGGCATCGCCGGTCTGGGTTGTGTTTGCCTGACGTTCGACTTGCGCGGACACACCGGCGGGGCCGGTATTGCGCTGAATCGAGTCACACGGGAAGACAATCTGCGCGACCTGCTGGCGGCGTATGACCGCTTGCTCGCGCACCCGGCGCTCGATACATCGGCGATTGCCGTGGTCGGCACCAGTTATGGCGGTTACCTGGCGTCGATCCTGACGTCATTGCGTCCGGTGCGCTGGCTGGCGCTGCGGGTGCCGGCGCTGTATCGCGATGATCAATGGCACACACCCAAACGTGACCTGGACAAGCTCGATTTACGTGATTACCGCCGCACGTTAGTCCGCGCCGACAGCAATCGTGCGCTGCATGCGTGTTCGCAATTTACCGGGGATGTGCTGCTGGTGGAGTCCGAGACCGACGACTATGTGCCCCACGCCACCATCATGAGTTACCGCGCGGCCTGTCAGCAGACTCACTCGCTGACCCACCGGATTATCGACGGCGCCGATCACGCCTTGAGCGAGCCTGTTTCGCAACAGGCATACACCTCGATCCTGGTGGGCTGGATCACCGAGATGGTGGTGGGTGAGCGGTTGAGCATTATCCAATCCAGTTAAGATCTGCGGTGTTCTTGCGATCAATCGCGAGCAAGCTCGCTCCCACACTGGATTTGAGGTGAGCACAGTATTGGTGAGCACCAGATATCAAATGTGGGAGCGAGCTTGCTCGCGATAGCGGCATCTGCTTCAGCGCATTGCTCAAGAAGGTTTCTTCTCGATCCGCAACGACTTGGCCTTGGCTTCCACGATCAGGTACATCACCAGGGTAATCAGTAGCGGCAAGATGAAATAGATCGCCCGATAGGCCAGCAATCCCGCCACCAGGCTGCCTCGGGACGCTTCATGTTGCAGCAGCGCCACGAACACCGCTTCAAGCACGCCGAGCCCTGCCGGGATGTGCGTAATGACCCCGGCAATCGCGCTGATCAACAACACCCCAAGCACCAGCGGGTAATCCAGCTTGCTCGGCAGCAAGGTGAAAATCACCGCCGCCATCAGCGACCAGTTCAGCGCCCCGAGGGCCAGTTGCAGCACCGCCATGCGCAGGGAGGGCAGGTCGATTTCTATCCCGCGTATTGCCCACTCCCGTCGCTTGGAAAACTGACACGCTGCCAGATACCCCGCGCTCAGCAGCAACAGCAACACGCCTACACCTTGCAAGGCGTCGCTGCTCAGCTTCCAGCCTGGCGGCATTCGCACCAGCCCGCTGCTGAACACCGCACCGGCAACCACCATGTAGCCGAACCAGTTGGTCGCCAGGCTCAACCCGAGAATTTTCGCGATGTTGCCCTTGCTCACCCCGAGTCGTGAATACAGGCGATAACGCATGGCAATGCCACCGACCCAAGCGCTCAGATTGAGGTTGAAGGCATAGCTGATAATCCCCACCGGCAGGATCTGCTTCCACGTCAGGTCCTGGCGAATGTAGGTACGGCCGATCAGGTCGAAGCAGGCATAGACCAGAAAACTCACCAAAGTCAGAGCGGACGCGATGATCAGCGTGCGCACTTTGAAATCTGCGAGGTTGTCGAACACTTCATCCCATTCGATGCGCTGGGCAAGCATCGTGAACAGTACGATCAGCGCCAGGAAAAACAGCATTGTCAGCGGCCGTTTCCAGCGGCTCCAACGGGATTTGGTCGGGTTGTCGGCGTGGGTCGCCGGTTGTGTATCAGAGTGGCTCATCGGGTGTCACTCCCGGCGGAATGGGAAAAGGGTTTCAGGCGCGGCTTGTGCGCCGGCAGCCAACCGGCCCAGGCCGGGAAGTGCCGCAGAAAGTGAAACACCAGAAAGCCGACGGTCATGTGCCAGACCCGCCCGCGCGGGGACTTTTCTGTGGACATGACCTTGCAATGGTTGTTACTCAGGTCTTCGAGGCGCTCGAACAGGTCGCGGTTGAAGGCGCGATCGCGGATCAACACATTGGCTTCCAGGTTCAAGGACAGGCTCAACGGGTCGAGGTTGCTCGAACCGACCGTGCTCCAATCCTCATCCACCAGCGCGACTTTGCCGTGCAGCGGACGGTCGCAATATTCGTAAATCTGCACGCCGGATTTGAGCAGGTAGTCATAGGTCATGCGCGCGGCGAGTTTGGCCGCCAGCATGTCTGGCTGACCTTGCAGGATCAGTCGCACATCGACGCCACGGCGCGCCGCGTTGCGGATCTCGCGCAGCAGGCGATAGCCCGGAAAGAAGTAGGCATTGGCGATCACCACCCGGCGCTGGGCACTGCGCAGCACCTGTCGGTAAACCTCTTCGATGTCGGTCGGATGTTCGCCGTTGTCGCGGTACACCAGGCGAACCTGGCCGTCATGATCGGTGAACGCCAGCTCCGAGCGCCGTTGCGTGCGGCGTTGCCACCAGTATTTGGCGCGAGCCGGGCGACCGCTTTGCAGCAAGGCGAAGTGATGGATGTCAGCCACCGCCGGGCCTTGCACTTCAACGGAATAATCCTGCTTGGCCTCAGGGCCGAAGTCAGCCAGATGGTCGGCCGAAAAGTTGATGCCGCCGATGAACGCAATCGTGCCATCGACCACCACGATCTTGCGGTGCAGGCGGCGGAACCAGTTGGTGCGGATGCCCAGATGTTTGGGCGCCGGGTCGAAAATCTGGATGCGCACGCCGGCCTCACTCAGGGCGGTGAGGTACCCCGTACTCAGTTCACCGCAGCCAAAGCCATCGAGACTGGCGGTGATCCGCACGCCGCGTTGAGCGGCGGCAATCAGGACTTCCTGCAGCTCATCACCGACCTTGTCCTCAAACACAATGAAGGTTTCCAGCAGGATTTCAGTCGTCGCCTGACGCATGGCCTCGAACACCCGAGGGAAATACGCTTCGCCGTTTTCCAGCAGCTCTAAGCGGTTGTTGCCTTGCCAGCCATATTCGACGTCGACCACGCCCGGCTCACGGATCGGCGGGGTTGTGGATAAGTGCTCCACATCGGCTTTATCCATCGGCGGGCTGCTCATAGCTCGATCTCCACCGATAGCGGTGCATGGTCGGAAAGGTGCGACCAGGGTCGCGCGGCCAGCACTTGCGGCTGACTGGCCTTGAGGTTGCGCACATAGATGCGGTCAAGGCGCAACGCCGGCAAGCGCGCTGGAAAACTGCGCGCCGGTTTGCCGTGGAGTTCGGCGAAAACTTCCCGTAAACCACAGGGTTTGAGCAGTGCGTCGGCACGCTGGCGCCAGTCGTTGAAGTCACCGGCAACGATCACCGGGGCATCGCTGGGCAGTTCTTCAAGGCGCTGGGCCAACAACTTGAGTTGTTCGGTGCGGTGGGTTTCGCGAAGGCCCAGATGCACACAAATGGCATGCACTTCCTGGCCGTCACCGGGCAGACGTAGCACGCAGTGCAGGATGCCGCGGTTCTCGTGACCGCTGATGGAGACGTCGAGGTTGTCGTGGCGAATGATCTGGAATTTCGACAGCAGTGCATTGCCATGATCGCCCGCCGGATATACCGCATTGCGGCCATAGGCAAACTGCGGCCACAGGGTGTCGGCGAGGAACTCATATTGCGGCATCGCCGGCCAATTGCTGTAGCGCTGGGGGTGATGCTCGTGGGTGCCGTGGACTTCCTGCAAAAACACCACGTCGGCGGACACGCTGCGCACCGCTTCGCGCAATTCGGGCAGGATGAAACGCCGGTTGAGCGCGGTGAACCCCTTGTGCGTATTGACCGTCAGCACGGTAAAGCGGCGCACGGCGGTGATGATGGGTTGCTGTTCGTCGGTGGTGCCGACCGGTTCGGAAATGCTCATGACAGCACTCCTTCGGCGGCCCGTTCACCGGGTCGGGTAGCGAGGTCTTTATCCAGATGAAAGCGCTCCAGCAAGCGGCGGGCATCGAAGGGCGCGCGGACTTTGATGTCGTTGTCGAAATAGCAGAACACCTCACGGGACTTGCGCGCCTTGGGCTTTTGCCGGGGGGCGATCAGCTGCGGGTCGGGCGGTTGCTGGCCGTGGTACCAGGCTTCGATCCGGTCACCCCAACGCTTCAGCGCCTCGGGGGTGTAACCGCTGGCATAGAGCTCTTCGGCACCGTGCAGGCGCAGGTAAACGAAGTCGCTGGTGAGGTCTTCGCGGTACGGCCATTTACCGGCGGTGTCGGCGATAACCAGCGCAGCATTGTGGCGTTTGAGCAGGCGGATGAAGGCGGGGTCGACGAAGCTCTCGTTTCTGATTTCTACGGCATGGCGCAAAGGCTTTTTCCCGTAGGCCTTCAGGCTGGCGTGACCGTTCACGTGGGAATCATGCTGGCGGGCGAGGGCGGCAGCCTCTTCGGTGTTGTGGGGTAACTGCTCCAGAAAGGTCTCGAACAACTCGGCATCGAATTTGAAGTTGGGCGGGAATTGCCAGAGGATCGGGCCGAGTTTTTCTTTGAGTTCAAGCACCCCGGAGGCGAAGAAATTTGCCAAAGGTTTACGGATGTCTCGCAGTCGCCTGATGTGGGTGATGAAACGCGGGGCTTTGACGCTGAAAACGAAGCCCCTTGGGGTTTCGGCGTACCACTGGGCATAACGTTCGGGCCGTTGCAGGGCGTAAAACGATCCATTGATTTCGATGCTGTTGACCGCCCGAGAGGCGAATTGCAATTCGCGCTTGTGGGTCAGCCCCTTTGGGTAGAAATCCCCCCGCCAGGGCGTGTAGCGCCAGCCTGAAATACCGATGTGGATCGCCGCCATGTCGCCTCCCGTCTAATGGTCTTCGGACTGCCCCTGTCTTTTGATGACTGCGGGGCGGACGAGAAAGTTTCGACGGGACTACGGACGGTTAATGCTCAATAGACCACACAAATCAAATGTGGGAGCGAGCCTGCTCGCGATGACGGAGTGTCAGTCAGCATCTCAATCGACTGAAAGTCCGCTATCGCGAGCAAGCTCGCTCCCACAGGGTTCATCAGTGGCCTGTGACTACTCGGGTTAAACCTTCAGCGGGTTCGGCATACACCGGGCCCAACCGATCAAGACGACCGCTCCACATGGTCAATGCCAACGCGACCAACACCACCAGACCGCCAATCCATGCGGTGTGGATCAGGCCCAGGTGCGCAACGATCAAGCCACCGCCCCACGCGCCACCGGCGATGCCGAGGTTGAACGCGGCGATGTTCAGGCCCGACGCCACGTCCACCGCATGCGGCGTGTGATGTTCGGCTTGACGCACCACGTAAACCTGCAGGCCCGGCACGTTGCCGAACGCAACCGCACCCCAGACCAGCACGGTGGCCAGGGCCAGCCATGGGTTGCCAGCGGTAAAGGTCAGTACGAACAACACGGCAGCGAGCAGGGCGAAGATGATTTTCAGGGCGCTGATCGGGCCGCGTTTGTCTGCCAGTTTGCCGCCCCAGAGGTTACCGACGGCCACCGAGATGCCGTAGACCAGCAACACCAGGCTGACGGTGCTGGCGCTGAAGCCGGAAATATCCTGAAGAATCGGTGCCAGGAAGGTGAACGCGATGAACGAGCCGCCGTAACCGACCGCGGTCATGGCGTACACCAGCAGCAGACGGGGTTGCTTGAGCACCTGCAATTGCTGCAACAGTGAAGCTGGTTTGCTGTGGGCAATGTTTTTCGGCACGTAAAGCAGACTGCCGATGAACGCGATCACACCCAGTGCAGACACCGCGAGGAAGGTTTCACGCCAGCCGAAATGCTGACCAATAAAGGTCCCCAGCGGCACGCCGGTGACCAGTGCCACGGTCAGGCCGGTGAACATGATGGCGATCGCGCTGGCGGCTTTTTCCTTCGGCACAAGGCTGGTGGCGATGGTCGAGCCAATCGAAAAGAACACCCCGTGGGCCAGGCCGGTGACGATCCGCGCAATGATCAGCGACTCGTAACTCGGCGCTTTCCAGGCCAGCAGGTTGCCGAGGGTGAACAGCACCATCAGCGACAACATCAGCATTTTGCGCGGGACTTTGCCGGTGAGGGCGGTCAGCACCGGGGCGCCAATGGCAACGCCCAATGCGTAAAGGCTGACCAGCAGGCCGGCGGACGGCAGGCTGACGCCAAGGTCGGCGCCGATGGTGGGTAACAGGCCAACGATGACGAACTCGGTCGTCCCGATGGCGAAGGCGCTGAGGGTCAGCGCGAGCAAGGCAATGGGCATGGCTGCAACTCCGGTGGATTGATTGATGGAGCGCAGTGTCCGGGTTTGGGTTGTGTGGAAAAATAGAGGGATGGGCATTTGATATTTGCGTATAGATCAAATATCGAAAGGGTTAAAGGTTTTTCAGCTGCAACGCAGACCAGGTAGCAGCTGGCGAAGCCTGCGTCCGGCTGCGCAGCAGTCGTGAACCCTGAGTGCACGGTGAATCTGACACACCGCAGTGTCTGACTTTACGACTGCTGCGCAGCCGGACGCAGGCTTCGCCAGCTGCTACACGGATTGCGTTATGGCCGCGTTAGCTGGTTATCTCCAGGCTAAAACCGAACTTGCCTACAATTCCCCGATCAGTTCCTTACAGACCCTTATGCAGGAGCGCCGCGTTTGTTCAAGTTCAAGACCGCGATACTACTGGGGGCATTGCTGATTCTGGGTAGCAACGAGCTGGAGGCTGCCGCACTGCCGGGTGTGCCGGCCACCGCCACGACACCACTGGCCCACCCCGAACCGCTGGTACAGGGTGGTTTGCTGGGGGCCATCAGTTCGAGCATTGATCAAGTCCAGGGAAAACTCGATCTCAACGAGGACCTGTTGGACGCATGGCGTCTGCGTGCAGACCGGGCGGCCGTTGAGGTGGATCAACTGGTCAATCATCCGTCGTCCCGCTCGAGCTGGAGCGTGGCGGGGGATTTCCTGCTGTTGTCCGGTGTGTGGATCGGCGTTTTCGCGCTGCTCTGGTTGCTTGGCGGACTGCTCGCCAAACGTCTGTGCCAGAACCGCCTGCTGCTCACTCGCGAGCGCGGTCAGGCATTACTGGGTTATGTGTTGCCCTACACCGTTCCGGCGCTGATCAGTCTGCCGCTGACGCTGTATGTCAGCCACTTCCTGCAAGTGTCCGCCGGCCGGGCGCTGGCATTGTGTTTCGCCTATGCCACCAGCAGCGGCATTTTCGCCGCGTCGTTGCTGTTGTCGCTGGTGGTGCTCTTCAATGCCGGCCACAAGCGTCGGGCGGTGCAGATTATTCGTCAATACAGCCCACGACCGCTCTTTTTGATGGGCTTCCTCGTGGCGCTGAGCGACGCCTTGACCAGCCCGCAGATCGCCCGCCTGCTCGGTGGCAATCTCACCAGCAGCGTCGCGGTGTTCACCGGGGTGGCGGCCTCGGTCACCTTTGGCTTTTTGGTGATCAAGATGCGCCGTCCGGTCGCCCATCTGATCCGCATTTTGCCGTCATCCCAGCGCCTCAGTCAGCCGGCCTTGCGTGAAATGCTGCGGATCTTTTCCGGGCTCTGGTACTGGCCGATTTTGTTGATGGTGCTGGTGTCGGTGATCAACCTGATCGGCATTGGCGATGACAACCAGAAAGTACTGCGCTGTGCGCTGTTTACCACGGTGTTGCTGATTGCGACGGTGTTTCTCAGCACGTCGCTTCATCACCTGTTCAAGTCGCGCAGTGAGTTGGCCGTGCGCCGCAGCAGTGCCTACAAAGAACGCTTTCTCAGCCTGTCCCATGCGTTGCTGCGCATCGCCCTGGCGATTGTGTTCATCGATGTCCTGGGGCGCATCTGGGGCGTGTCGCTGTTTGAATTTGCGGTGAGCAATTCGGTCGGCCGGGCGATCAGTGATTCCCTGAGCCGTATCGGTTTGATTTTCCTGGTGACCTGGATGGGCTGGGTGGTGTTGGACACGGCGATTCAGGAAGCCCTGAAACCACCCGTTAACAAACGCTCGGCGCGCCAACCCAGTACCCGAACCAAAACCATCCTGCCGCTGCTGCGCAACGCAATAAAAATCATCCTGGTGGTGATCTGCGCCATCACCACCATGGCGAACCTGGGGATCAACGTTGCACCGTTTTTGGCCGGTGCCGGAGTCGTGGGGCTGGCCATCGGTTTCGGTTCCCAACAATTGGTGCAGGACGTGATCACCGGGTTGTTCATCATCATCGAAGACACGTTGTCGATTGGCGATTGGGTGGTGCTCGACTCTGGCCACGCCGGCACCGTTGAAGGCCTGACTATTCGCACCTTGCGCCTGCGCGACGGCAAGGGGTTTGTGCACTCGGTGCCGTTCGGTCAGATCAAGGCCGTGACCAATCAATCGCGGCAATTCGCCTATGCGTTCTTTTCGGTGCAATTCACCTACGACACCGATGTCGACAAGGCTATCGAGTTGATCCGCGAGGCAGGGGATTCCATCCGCGACGATGCGTTCCTCAAGTACAACCTGCAAGGGCCGCTGGATGTGTTTGGTGTCGACAAGATGGACCTCAACGGCGTGGTGCTGACGGCACAGTTCCGCACCGTGTCAGGTGGGCAATACGCGGTGAGTCGGGCGTTCAATCAGCGTTTGAAAAAGCTTGTGGATAACAGTCCGTGGGTGCATTTCGCGCAGACTTATCCACAGCAGGTCTTGATGCCCAGGCAGGCTGTTGAACCGCCGCAAAGCGATGGGCTTGTATCGGAGCATTCATCGGTGTTCTTGCCGGATCAGCCGCGCACTCAATAATTTTGGTGCGCTTATTGGCCTCTTCGCGAGCAGGCTCGCTACCACATTTGATCGCATTCCCTGTGGGAGCGAGCCTGCTCGCGAAGAGGCCGGTGCCGACAACATCAGTGTCGGGTGAGTTTGTTGTGCAGTTCGGCAGTTGATTGCTGATCCAGCTCCAGCCAGAAAGTCTGTTTGCCGGCAATCTCTGCAGCGGCGGGCAGTCCATCGCGATACACCAATCGATTACTCGCTAACGCCGGCACCTTCGCGCCCGGTAAAAGCGTCCCGGCGAGGTTCAGCGGATCCACCCCGCACACGGCAATCAAACTCCCGTCATGCGGCCGTCGTCGCACCTCACGAAGTAACGGTATGGCCTCGGGCAACGCAAACTGTTCACCGGCCAAGCCACTGACAAACCGCCCGCCGCGAATCTCGCCTCGAGCTTCCAGGCGATGGAACGTGCGCAACAATTCTCGCCAGCTCGGCAACCACTCCGCTTCACGTTCCAGCAAGCGCCAGAACACCACGCCGTAGCGCCGGAGCAAGGTCATGGCGATATGTTCAAGGGTGTCAGTCGGCGTGGGCGCCGGTCGTTTGTTATCCACAACCGGTGCAGGCGCCCCGCGTCGCAGCAAGGCCCAGCGCCCGGCATCGTCCATGCCGCCGACAAACGCTCCGCGCCCGCGTCGGCTGCTGCGATTCTGTCGCTTGCTGGCCGGGGTGATCAGCGCTCGCAGACCGGCGAAGCTGTCGGCGTTCACCAGCCCGGCGCCTACCAATTCCTGCAAGGCGATTTCCAGTTCCGAGCGCAGCAGATGAGCCTCGTGAGTCAGCTCATCGAAAAACAACGCGCCGTGTTGGCTGAGGGCTTCGTAGACTTTTTGCGTTTTGGGTGACAGTTCGCTGACCGGCGTCTGCTCGGTCAACCCGCTCCACAACCCGACCTGACTGCGTGGCAACAGCAGAATCGGTGTGCTGCGCAGCGCCGTGCTGGCGCTCTTGTTGCGCGCGGTCAGGCGAGTCCAGACCAGTTTTCCGCTGCGACACAGGTCATCCAGCCAACTCGCGGAATAGTCTTTTATTCGCGCCGGCAAAATATCGCTGTCCCAGGCTGAAGCGGCGGCGGGGTACCCTTCGAACTGACCGACTATGGCGGGCAATATTGCGCTGCCCTGACCTTGGGTCGCGGTGGACAGATGCTGCCAGTCGAACAGGAAACGCATGAAATCCTGCAACGCCACGGGCTCGATTTCGCGCCGCAGACGCTTGACGGTGTAGCGGTGAATTCGCGCCAGCAGATGCCGCTCGCACCATTCTTCCTCCGCTGAGCCGGGCGTGAATTGACCGCGCAGCACATAGCCTTCGCGTTCCAGTTGCGCCAACGCCTGGGTGACTTGAGTCGCCGGTAGTCCGAGCGGTTCGGCAATCGCGTTCAGCGGCAGCGGACCGAACGCGCTGAGCCGCGCACGAATCACCTCCAGCACCGCTTCATCCGTTTCCCAGACGTCATCGAACCCGGGTAACGCCGCCAACGGTGGCTGCAAAATCGCCTGTGGATAAATCGCTTGCAGGCAAGTCAGTCGCTCCAGTGCCAGCCATAACGCTTGCCCGGCATTGATTGACAGGCGGCTGGCGCGACCGCTGTCAGCCAGGGCGTTTAGCCAATCGAGCCAGTCTGGATTAGCCAGGGCCTCGGCGTCGGAGATGCAGGCGAGGCTCATCAACGCCTCATGCATTTCATCGACGGCAGTCGGCGTTGGCCAGGCTTCCTCACGCACGGCTTGAATCGCGTCCGCATCCAGCGCACCGAGGTCGTCGGTGGACTGGGGATCGCTCCAGCGGCGGTTGAGCACTGCTTGAGTGCGGCGCTCTTCCAGCGGCGCATCATCGAGAAAAGTGTAGGGGCGGGCACTGAGAATTTCCGCTGCCAGCGGCGAGGGGGCGGGTAAGTCGCGGCTGATCAAGCGGATGTCGCCACGTTCCATGCGCCGCAACAACGCCAGCCAGCCTTCGCTGTCCATGGCTTCGTGCAGGCAGTCGTCGAGGGTTTGCTCCACCAGTGGATGGTCGGGAATTTCCCGTTCGCCGCCGAGGTTTTCCACGCAGGCCATCTGGTCGGGAAATACGCTGGCGATCAGGTCTTCGCTTTTCATTCGCTGGATCTGCGGCGGGACTTTGCGTCCGCCACTGTAGCGTGGCAGCGCCAACGCGACCCCGGCATTCCAGCGCCAGCGCACACCGAACAGCGGCGCATCGAGCACGGCTTGAATCAGGGTGTGCTCGGCGCTGTTGCTGTGCAGGTAGCGCCAGACATCATCGAGTTCAAAACTGTGGCTGGTCGACAGCGACAGGACGATGGCGTCTTCGCTGGCGGCGGCCTGCAATTCGAAGTTGAAGGTGCGGCAGAAGCGCTTACGCAGGGCCAGGCCCCAGGCGCGGTTGATGCGGCTGCCGAACGGCGTGTGGATGATTAATTGCGTGCCGCCGGACTCGTCGAAAAAACGCTCCATCAGCAGCGTGTCTTGTGACGGCAGGGCGCCCAATGTCAGGCGCGCACGGGCCAGGTAATCGACCAATTGTTCGGCACTGGCCAGGTTCAGACCGAGGGTGTCGGTCAGCCAGTCGATCGCGGGCTGCAAGTGACCGGGGGTGGCGCCGAGCAGCTCATCGAGTTGCGCTTGCAGGCGGGCCACGGCGAATGACAGTTCCGCACTGCGGCCCGGCGCTTCGCCGAGCCAGAATGGAATGGTCGGCGGTTGGCCCTGAGCGTCTTCGACCCGGACCTTGCCGGTTTCGACCCGCAGAATTCGGTAGGAGGTGTTGCCCAATTGGAAGACATCCCCGGCGATGCTTTCCACTGCAAAGTCTTCGTTGACGCTGCCGATGTTCAGCCCTTGGGGTTCGAGCAAAACGCTGTAGTCGGCGTTGTCCGGGATCGTCCCGCCGCTGGTCACGGCCGTCAGCTTGGCGCCCCGACGACCGCGCAAGGTGCGGGTCACGGCGTCGCGGTGCAGGTAAGCGCTGCGGATGCCCAGGCGACCGTTGTAGCCTTCGGCGAGCATCTGCAGCAGCGCTTGATAGTGTTTTTCGTCGAGTTCGCTGTAAGGCGAGGCGTTGCGGAACATCTCCAGCAATGCCTGCTCCTGCCATTCCTGGCAGCTCACCTCGGCGATGATTTGTTGCGCGAGTACGTCTAGCGGTGCCTTGGGGATCAGTAACGTGTCGAGTTCGCCGCGCCGCACGCAGTCGAGCAGGGCGGCGCATTCGATCAGGTCGTCGCGGGTGGTGGCGAACAAACGGCCCTTGGGCGTGCCGCCGACCTGGTGCCCGGAACGGCCGACCCGTTGCAGAAACCCGGCGATCGAGCGTGGCGAGGCAATCTGGCAGACCAGGTCGACATCGCCGATATCAATCCCCAGTTCCAGGGACGCCGTGGCAATCAATACTTGCAGCTCACCGCGCTTGAGCCGCTGTTCGGCGTCGAGACGAAACTCCTTCGCCAGACTGCCGTGATGGGCGGCCACCGCGTCTTTGCCGAGGCGTTCGCTCAAGTGACGGCTCAGGCGTTCGGCGAGGCGTCGGGTGTTGACGAAAATCAGCGTGGTGCGGTGTTCGCGGGCGAGGGCGGCGAGGCGGTCGTAGACCAGTTCCCAGATGTCGTTGGCCATCACCGCCGACAACGGCACGGGCGGCACTTCGATGTCCAGATCCCGCGGGCGGGCGTGGCCGATGTCGATGATTTCGCACGCGCGATCACGGCCAACCAGAAATTGCGAGACGGCTTCAATGGGTTTTTGCGTGGCAGACAGGCCGATCCGCATCAGCGGTTGCACGCACAACGCTTGCAGTCGCTCGAGGCTCAGGGCCAGGTGACTGCCGCGCTTGCTGGCGGCGATCGCGTGAATTTCGTCGACGATCACCGTGCGGGCGGTACTGAGCATTTGCCGACCGGAGTCGGAGCCGAGCAGCACGTAAAGGGATTCCGGGGTGGTCACCAGAATGTGCGGGGCGGTCTTGCGCATCGCCGAGCGGTCTTTTTGCGGCGTATCACCGGTGCGCACGGCGGTGTTGATCTGCAGTTCGGGCAGGCCCATCACGCGTAACTGCTCGGTGATGCCGACCAGCGGGTTTTGCAGGTTGATCTGGATGTCGTTGGACAAGGCCTTGAGCGGCGAAACGTAGACCACCAGGGTTTCATCCGGCAGATGGCCGCCGTTGGCCATTGCGCGGTGGACCAGGTCGTCGATGACCGCGAGGAATGCGGTGAGGGTCTTGCCGGAGCCAGTGGGTGCGGCGACCAGGGTCGAACGGTGCTGGCGGATCAACGGCCACGCCCGGGCCTGGGCGGCGGTGACCGTCGGGAAGGTGCTGCTGAACCAGGCGCTGACGGCGGGGTGGAAGCCTGCCAGGGCACTGTCTGCGGGGATGGGCAGGTTCATGCTGTAATTTATGCGGGCGGGGCGGGGAAGATGCAAGTACCGCTCAAGACCTCTGGTGGTCTTTAGGCCCCCTTCGCGAGCAAGCCCGCTCCCACATTTGATCTGTGTCGGTCACTAGATGTGTGTACACAGGAGATCCAATGTGGGAGCGGGCTTGCTCGCGAAGGGGCCGGAACAGGCGGCGCATATCTCAGGGATCTACACTTTACGGATGACGGTTGCGCACTAAACCCGCAAAATGCAACGATTCCGGCAACTATCGACGGCATCGCCCGCGAGCGGTGTCGATAAAGCCATTGTTTCAATCAGACTGGGCCTGCTGACTCTATGCGAATGCGCCTTATGTTACTGGGCGGCGGAAATGCCCTTGGGCAGGCGCTGATTCGCCTCGGTGCGGAGGAAGACATCGGCTTCCTCGCCCCCCGCCCACCGCAAGACGGCTGGGATGCCGCGAGCCTGACGCAACTGCTCGACGACACTCGTCCAGACGCGTTGATCAACCTCGCCTATTACTTCGACTGGTTTCAGGCGGAGACGGTCAGCGAACAACGTCTGGCCGGGCAGGAGCGGGCGATCGAGCGTCTGGCCGAACTGTGCCAGCATCACAACATCGTGCTGCTGCAACCGTCGAGCTATCGCGTGTTCGATGGCTCCCGGGCGACAGCCTACAGCGAAAAAGACGAACCGGTGCCCTTGGGCCTGCGCGGTCAGGCCTTGTGGCGGATCGAACAAAGCGTCCGCGCCACTTGCCCGCAACACGTGTTGCTGCGATTCGGCTGGCTGCTGGATGACAGCCCCGACGGCACCCTCGGGCGTTTCCTCGGTCGTGCCGAACTGCCTGAAGAATTGCTGATGGCTGATGACCGTCGGGGCAATCCGACGCCGGTGGATGACGCCGCCCGGGTGATCATCTCGGTCCTCAAGCAACTCGATTGCTCGGCGCCGCTGTGGGGCACCTACCATTACGCCGGGCATGAGGCGACCACGCCGCTGGCACTTGGGCAGGCGATCCTCACCGAAGCACGCGCGCTGCACCCGCTGGCCATCGAAGCGCCGACCGCCCAGGCTCACGCCGCCCGGCCCGACGCCGCCGAAGAGCCGCAACACGCGGTGCTGGCCTGCAAGAAAATTCTGCACACTTTCGGGATCAAGCCCCGCGCCTGGCGCGCGGCACTCCCGGGCTTACTGGATAGGTTTTATCGCCATGGCTGACGGCCCTGTTTTAATCACCGGCGGCGCCGGTTTCATCGGCTCGCACCTCACCGATGCCTTACTCGCCAAGGGCCATTCGGTGCGCATTCTCGATGACCTCTCCACCGGCAAGCGCAGCAATTTGCCGCTGGACAATCCCGGCGTCGAACTGATCGTGGGTGATGTCGCCGATGCCGCGCTGGTCGCGCAGGCGATGGTCGGTTGCAGCGCTGTGGCGCACCTGGCCGCGGTGGCGTCGGTGCAGGCGTCGGTGGATGATCCGGTGAAGACCCACCAGAGCAATTTCATTGGTTCGCTGAATGTCTGTGAAGCCATGCGCCAGGGCGGCGTCAAACGTGTGCTGTATGCGTCCAGTGCAGCGGTCTACGGCAACAATGGCGAAGGCGAGTCGATCGATGAAGACACGCCCAAGGCACCGTTAACGCCCTACGCGTCGGATAAATTGGCGAGCGAGCATTACTTCGATTTTTACCGTCGCCAGCATGGTCTGGAGCCGGTGGTGTTCCGCTTCTTCAACATCTTCGGCCCACGCCAGGATCCGTCCTCGCCGTACTCCGGGGTGATCAGCATTTTCAGCGAGCGTGCGCAGAAGGGCCTGCCGATCACAGTGTTCGGTGACGGTGAGCAGACTCGCGATTTCGTCTACGTCGAAGACCTGGTCGACTTGCTGGTGCAAGCCATCGAGAAACCGCAGGTCGAAGTCGGCGCGGTGAACGTCGGCTGGAACCAGGCCACGACCCTCAAGCAAATGCTTGAAGCCCTTGAAGCGGTGGTCGGTCAATTGCCGCCGGTGAGCTATGGCCCGGCGCGCTCCGGTGACATCCGCCACTCGCGAGCGAACAATCAGCGTTTGCTGGAGCGCTTTACCTACCCGGAGCAGACACCGATGCATGTCGGCCTGGCGCGGTTGTTGGGGCGCTGATCATAAAAAAGGCGCCTGTCGAGGCGCCTTTTTTGTTTCCCGATTTTTTGTTGTCTGGGCTGAAGTCTTCGCGAGCAGGCTCGCTCCCACAGGAGTACGCATTCCAATGTGGGAGCGAGCCTGCTCGCGAAGGGGTTTAGAACTTGTAACCCAGGCCAACCATGTAGATGAACGGGTCCACGTCCACATCGACCTTGGCGCGAGTGCCCGGAGCCACTGCGTTATTGTCCACCGTCGCGGTGGTGTCGATGTCGATGTAACGCACCTGGGCGTTGATCAGGATGTTGTCGGTCAGCATGTAGTCGGCGCCGACCTGGAACGCCATGCCCCAGGAGTTATCCGCCTTGAAATTGCTGAAGCCGTTGGCGCTGGCTTCGCTGCCAACGTGCTCGTCGTAGATCCAGGTGTAGTTGATACCGGCGCCGACATACGGCTGGAATGCGGACTTCGCGTCCAATGGGTAGTACACAACGCTCAAGGTCGGCGGCAGGTGTTTCAGGGAACCGAGTTTGCCGTTGGCCGCGGGCAGGGCGGTGCCTTTGATCTTCACGTCATGCTCGAACGGGGTGGCCGCGAGCAGCTCAATCCCCCAGTGGCTGTCGAGCATGTAAGCGAAGTTCAGACCTAGCTGCGTGTCGCTGCTCATGGTGGCCTTGCCACCCAGGTCCGTACCGGCCAGCGGGCCTTGATCAACCTTGACGCTGGAACTGTCGGCTTCTGGGTTGACGGTGATTGCACCGGCGCGAAGGATGATGTCACCCGCTTCGTGGGCGTAAGCGAGTGGGGCTGCGAGCGCGACGGCAAACAGCGAAGCGCTGAGCAAGGACTTGTGCATGGAGGCTCCAAAGGACGTTAAAAATGTTCGATGTCCAATGGTACGGAGGCGTCTGATACGGTCTTTTGACTCAGCTCAATGAAACAGTGATGGCCCCAAAAGATCGCAACCTTCGGCAGCTCCTACAGGATCGGGTTTGCACGCGGTCAAGGTAGGAGCTGCCGAAGGCCGCGATCTTGGCGATATCAACGGTAAGAATAACTACCGGTTTCACTCCGGCAGCTCATACACATAAATCTTGTCCGCCTCCATCTGATACCCGGCATCCGCCAACTCGCTGGTCGAGGCCTTGACCTGCAACGCACCCTCGATCCAGTACGGCTGATACAACTCGTCGAGCTTCACACCCACCTCGCTTTTGACGTGCACAATCTGGTTCGACGGCGGTGGCGGCACGTGGATGCAGGCGCCGAAATAAGGCACCAGCAGAAACTCGGTGGTGCGACCTTCTTCACTCACTTCCAGCGGCACGATGTAGCCCGGTAAACGAATGTTCTGACCGTCGAGGCTTTTCACCACCGGTGCATTGGGCATGTCTTGCTTGGCCGCTGGCGCCGACTCGGCGGCCAACGCGTTGCCCATCTGCGACAGGTCGTGCAGCGGCGTCATGTTCGGCACTTCCGGTGCGGCGTCCGGCGGGATCATTTCCGACCACGTCAGGTCTTTCGGCTCAGCCGCCCACAGGGGCAAGGCGACCAGCATCAACAGCGCAAGTACAGCGCGGGGCATGTTCAACGTCCTCATAAACGGATCGACAGGCCATCGGCCAGGGATTGGCGATACGCACGCCAGGCCGGCACGCTGCCCATCAGCAACGCGGCGATCAGGATGCCACCGAGCAGCGTCCATTCATATTCGCTCGGCCAGGCCAGCGGCAGGTACAAGCCGTAATTGGCTTGCACATAACCTTGGGCCAGGGCGATGCCCACATACAAAAGACCCACCCCGGCAATCACGCCCGACAGCGCCAAGGCAAACGCCTCCAGCACCAGCAACGTCGCGATGTGCCACGGCCGGGCACCCACCGAACGCAGAATCGCCATCTCCCGACGTCGTTCGTTGAGGCTGGTGAGGATCGCCGTGAGCATGCCGATCAACCCGGTCAGCACCACGAACAGCGAGACCACGAACAAGGCCTTTTCTGCCGTGCTCATCAAACTCCACAGCTCTTGCAGCGCCACGCCCGGCAGGATCGCCAGCATCGGTTCACCCCGAAATTCGTTGATCTCACGCTGCAGCGCGAAGGTCGAAATCTTGCTGTTGAGGCCGAGCATGAACGCGGTGATCGCTTGCGGCGTCAGGTCCATGTTGCGTGCCTGATCGGCACTGATCCGACCGTTACCCCGCGCCGGCACGCCGTTGTGCCAGTCGATGTGAATCGCTTCCATACCGCCGAGGCTGATGTGCAACGTGCGGTCCACCGGGGTGCCGGTGCGTTTGAGAATGCCGACCACGGTGAAGGGCTTGTCGTCGTGCTTGACCAGGCTGATCACCGCCACGCCGTGGGCCAGCACCAGTTTGTCGCCGAGTTTGTAGTGCAGCGCATCGGCCACTTCGGCACCGAGTACCACTTCAAACGGATCGGTGGCGAAGGCGCGGCCGTCGGCCAGTTCCAGGTGTTGCTGATGACCGTATTGGTAATGCTCGAAGTACGCCTCGGTGGTGCCCATCACGCGGTAACCGCGATGAGAGTCGCCGAGGGACATCGGGATTGCCCACTTCACTTTCGGGTTGTTGGCGAAGTGTTCGAAGCTGTCCCAACGAATGTTGTTGGTGGCATTGCCGATGCGGAACACCGAGTACAGCAACAGGTTCACTGAGCCGGAACGTGCGCCGACGATCAGGTCGGTGCCGCTGATGGTGCTGGCGAAACTGGCCTTGGCTTCGGTGCGCACCCGTTCCACGGCCAGTAGAAGGCAGACCGACAGGGCAATGGCGAACGCGGTGAGGATCGCGGTGAAGCGGCGGTTAGCCAGGCTGGCCATGGCTAGACGAAACAAATACATCTCAGACCTCGGACGGGGTGGCGGCGCGATTGAGATCGGCCAGCGACAGGTGGCGATCGAAAAGCGGTGCCAGGCTCTGGTCATGGCTGACGAACAGCAGGCTCGACCCGGCTTCGCGGCATTCAGCGAACAGCAAGCGAATGAAATTCTCGCGGGCGTCGTAATCCAGGGCCGAGGTCGGTTCGTCGGCAATCACCAATTCAGGCTGACCGATCAACGCGCGCGCAGCGGCCACCCGTTGCTGTTGGCCGATGGACAACGAATCGGCGCGGCGGCCGAGCAGGTTTTGGTCTTTCAAACCCAAGTGGGCGAGGAGGGTGGCCGCCGCCTGATCGACGCTGCCGTGACGCTGGATCGCCCGTTCAGCGCGCAGTTTGGAAAAGTGGCAAGGCAACTCAACGTTCTCGCGCACCGAGAGAAACGGCAGCAAGTTGAACTGCTGGAAGATGTAGCCGGTGTGATCGACCCGGAAGCGGTCGCGAGCACCGGCCGAGAGTTCGGTCAGTTCCTGGCCCAGCAATCGGATGCTGCCGCGATTGGGCTTCTGCACACCGCCGAGCAGGCCGAGCAGGGTGGTCTTGCCGCTGCCGCTGGGGCCTTTGAGGAACAGGGTTTCGCCGGGCTCCAGGCGAAACGCCGGGATATCCAGCAGCGGCGGATGACCGGGCCAACTGAAGCCCAGGTCGGACAGTTCGATGAGTGCTTGGGTCATAGCGCCGATTTCATGAATGTTGAGGACCCTGTAGGAGCTGTCGAGTGCAACGAGGCTGCGATCTTTTGATCTGGATCTTTAAAATCAAAAGATCGCAGCCTCGTTGCACTCGACAGCTCCTACAGTCCGACAGGGATCGGGGGGATTAGAATTTCAGGGCTGCCGCCTTGGCCGTCACTTCAACCCCTTGCTGCCCGCTCGGGCTGATCAGTTGTACCTGAATCTTCTGGGTCGCCGGGAACGTGTTGAAGATGTTAGCCAGGTCCAGGGTTTTCAGCGCGCCAGGTGCCGAGCAGCTGAATTGATAATGGGCGTGGATTTCGCTGTGGTCGTGGTGATGCTCGTCCTTGCCTTCCTCATCGTGATCATCATCGGCACCGGGCTTGTCGCCGAACAGCGGACTTTCCAGTTCCTGAGTCGCGACCACGCAGCCGGCGGCTTTGGGCAGGTTGAACAACACCAGCGGTTTCTCAAGCTGCGCACGAACGGCGGCGACTTTGGCTTTGTCGGCGTCGGTGGTGGCGGCGTGTTCGAAACCCACCAGGTTCATCGCCGGGCTTTCCAGTTCCAGCTCCAGGGTCTGACCGTCCAGCGCTGCGTTCAGGCGACCGACACCATGTTCGTGGGCGCCGAGGCTGCCGTGCTCATGGTCGTGTTCATCGGCCGCGTGGGCGACGGCCAGCGGCAACAGGGCAAACGGCAGAGCGAGAAGCAGACGGCGCATGGCGGATCTCCGGAAAGTAAAATGAAGAATTTGTTATGTGATCTTATAACGTAAGTGCCGAGAGTTTGACCGCCTGCTTGGCGTTGCACAAGTCCCATGGGAGCATGCGAATCAGAAATGTGCAGGAGCAGACTTATGTTGCGTATACGCGGAAGCATCGGCGACTGGCCGGTGGATTTGACGCTGGAGATGGATGACAGCGACTGGGCACGGCTCGGTGCGCAGTTGCAGGTGGTGAACCCCGAGGCCAGTGCCACGCCGGCAAAACCGATCAATCAGGATGATGCGCTGTGGCAGATCGCCAAGGATTTGCTGCGCAAGGCCGGGCAATTGAGCGGGCCGGACTTGCTCGATCAGTTGGAAGGTTTGACCGGCAGCGCGGCGTCGGGAAAACGCCTGTTGGTGCGCCTGCGTCATTGCACTGATGTGAAGGTGACGAGCGGCGGGGATACGCCGCTCTACAGCTGGGTCGAGCCAGCGTAGGAGCTGCCGAAGGCTGCGATCTTTTGTTCTTCAGGCCGTTTCAGCGTCGCAGAAACAAGATCAAAAGATCGCAGCGTGCCGCAGCTCCTACGGATTGGGTTCACACGGCCCGATCCGATCAGTACAGCGCGGCAAACAACTTGCGGCGGTACGTGGTCACCAGTGGGTGATCGTTGCCCAGCAGTTCGAACACCTGCAGCAAGGTCTTGTGCGGCAGGCCTTCGCTGTAGCTGCGATTGCGCACGAACAGCTTGAGCAATGCATCCAGCGCCGCATCGTACTGCTGACGGGCCAGTTGCTGGATCGCCAGCTGATAAACCGCTTCATCGTCCTGCGGATTTTTTGCCAGACGCGCTTTCAGGTCTGCCGCATCCGGCAGGTCCTTGGCCTGACCGAGGAACTGGATCTGCGCCTTGGCGCCGGCGAGGGCGGCCTTGTGCTCGTCGCTCTTGACCGCGTCGAGGACGGTTTGCGCTTCACCCAGCTCGCCACGTTCGGTGAGGCAGCGGGCGTAGAGAATCAGCGCCTTGGCATTGGTGTTGTCTTCGCCCAGCAGCACTTTCAGTGTGGCTTCTGCGTCGGCAAAGCGGTTGTCATCGAACAACGCCTGAGCCTGTTCGAACGGGTCGGAAGCAGCGGGCGGCGGCATTTGCACGTGAGGTTCGAGCATTGCGCGTACCGCAGATTCAGGCTGTGCACCGGCGAAACCATCCACCGGCTGACCGTCCTTGAACAGCACCACCGTCGGCAGGCTGCGAATGCCGAAGCGCGAAACGATGTCCGGCTCGACGTCGCAGTTGACCTTGGCCAGCAGCAACTCGCCCTGATAGCTCTCGGCGATGGTTTGCAGCATCGGCATCAAGGCCTTGCACGGCGCACACCATTCGGCCCAGAAATCCACCAGCACCGGTTTGTGGAAAGAGTTCTCGATCACCGACTGCTCGAAATCGGCAGTCGTGGCGTCGAAGATGTACGGCGTTTCCTGACTCATGGGGGATCTCGTAAAAGCGTTAATGGGGCAACTATACGACTTGGCGGGGTGTGGCCGGAAGCGGGGTGGCGGTTGAGAGGTGTTTCGCCTCGCAGTCCGTCTTCGCGAGCAGGCTCGCTCCCACATTGATCCGTGGCGGTCACAAATCCCCTGTGGGAGCGAGCCTGCTCGCGAAGCTTTTAAGCGCGCCGCGCGTGGTACAGGCTCACATGCCGAAACTCTTCGGGCTCGGCCAGATCGGGCAAGGTCATTGCTTCCAGCATCTCGATGCGTTGATAAAGCGGGTGCCTGAAATCCCTCACTCGGGAATCCGCCACCAACGCTTCCTGGCCGCGACTCAGGAATTCATCGAGCAACGGCAGATTCGCCCGGTCGTACAGCACGTCGGCCACCAGAATCAGATCAAACCGATCCGCCTCGGCGAAAAAATCCGTCGAGTAGTTGAGGTGTACGTCATTGAGTTCGGCATTCGCCCGACACGCGGCAATCGCCAGCGGGTCCAGGTCACAAGCCACCACTTCCAGCGCTCCGGCCTTGACGGCTGCGATCCCAGCCACCCCGGAACCGGCGCCGAAATCCAGTACCCGTTTGCCTTTGACCCACTCAGGGAATTCGGCGAGATAACGGGCGACCGCCAGGCCGCTGGCCCAGCAGAAACTCCAATAGGGCGGCTCATGGAGAATCCGCCGGGTTTCTTCCGGGCTGAACGCGCGGTCCATGTTGTCGCCGTCGATCAGCCACAGACTCAGATCGGTGTCCGGCAATTCGCAGGCAACCAGCTGTGCGTCACCAAGCAGTTCGCCTAACGCCTGTTGCAGGTCGAGCGGTGCAATCATGGCGCTTTGACGAATTGCAGTTGACCCAGCACCTGCGTCGTTGGCTGCGTGACGACCTGCGACGGCAGATGCAAAATCAGCTGGCCGGACTGGCTGGCGCGGCCACGCAGTTCAACGCGGGCACCGACCGGAAAGGATTCCGGGTTGAATCGCAGGTGAAACGGCAGAACCTGATTGGTACCGATCAGGCTGGAGCTGGCCAACAATTGTTGCGGGCGGCCCTTGTCATCGATCACCAGCAGCGCCAGTTCGACTTCGGCGCCGGTCGGCACGCCTTGCAGGGTGCCACTCAACTCACGCTGATAGGCGGGCAGCGGGCCGAGGTTGGCCGACTCCTTGGCTTTCTTCTGTGCCGCCTGCGGGGCAGGCCCTGGCGTCGGTGGCTGGGGCTTGGGCGCATCGCTGCTACAGGCCACCAGCAGGCTGAAAAGACTGAGCAAAACGAGCGGTCTTAGGGACATTTTCGGCTCCAGCAAGGTGAAATCCATGGATCTAGCTCTATAGCCCGTCTGTATACCGCAAACCCTATGGCTTGTCTTGCCACGGGGATGCGCTACCATGGCCCTCCCTTTTTTTGTTGCCTGCCACCATGCACTGTCCCTTCTGCGGTGCCAACGACACCAAGGTCATCGACTCGCGTCTGGTCGCCGAGGGCGAACAGGTGCGCCGCCGGCGCGAATGCCTGGCCTGCGGCGAGCGTTTCACGACGTTCGAGACGGCCGAACTGGTGTTGCCGCGCCTGATCAAAACCGACGGCAGCCGCCAGCCGTTCGACGAAGAAAAACTCCGCGCCGGCATGCAGCGTGCGCTGGAGAAGCGCCCGGTGAGTGTCGAGCGCCTGGAATCGTCGCTGGTGCACATCAAACACAAACTGCGCGCCACCGGTGAGCGAGAGGTTAAATCCCTCGTCGTCGGTGAACTGGTGATGGCCGAGCTGCAAAAGCTCGACGAAGTCGCCTACATTCGTTTCGCCTCCGTGTATCGGCGCTTCCAGGACCTCAACGAGTTCCGCGAAGAGATCGATCGCCTGGCCAGAGAGCCGGTGAAAGAATGACCACCTCTGTAGAACTTGCCATCCTCGACGCCCATTACATGGCCCGTGCCCTGGAACTGGCGCGCAAAGGTCATTACACGACACACCCCAACCCTCGGGTGGGCTGCGTGATCGTGCGTGACGGGCAAATTGTCGGCGAAGGCTGGCACGTGCGCACCGGCGAACCCCATGCCGAAGTCCACGCCCTGCGCGCTGCCGGCGATAAGGCTCGAGGCGCCACCGCTTACGTGACCCTCGAACCTTGCAGCCACCACGGACGTACGCCGCCTTGTGCGGATGCGCTGGTACATGCGGGTGTGGCTCGGGTAGTGGCGGCGATGCAAGACCCGAACCCGTCGGTTGCCGGTCGTGGCATGCAGCGCCTGACCCAGGCCGGTATCGCTACCGAAAGCGGCGTGCTGGAAGGCGAAGCGCGCAAGCTCAATGAAGGTTTCCTCAAGCGCATGGAGCACGGCTTGCCGTTCGTGCGGGTCAAGTTGGCCATGAGCCTCGACGGTCGTACGGCGATGGAAAGCGGCGAAAGCCAATGGATCACCGGTCCCGCGGCGCGTTCGGCGGTGCAACGCCTGCGCGCTCAGGCCAGCGTAGTGTTGACCGGCGCCGACACGGTGCTGGCAGACAACGCCCGTCTCACCGTGCGTGCCGATGAGTTGGGCCTGGATCCTGAGCAAACTGCCTTGGCCATGAGCCGTCCGCCGCTGCGTGTGTTGATCGACGGTCGTCTGCGCGTGCCGCTGGACGCGCCGTTCTTCAAGGCCGGGCCTGCATTGGTCGCCACGTGCATGGCGATCGAGGAGCAATACGCCAACGGTCCGGAATGCTTGATTGTCGCGGGCGAGGACGGCTTGGTCGACCTGCGCAAACTGCTGGTCGAACTCGCCACCCGTGGGGTCAACGAGGTGCTGGTTGAAGCGGGACCGCGTCTGGCCGGGGCTTTCGCTCAGCAAGGGCTGGTGGACGAGTTCCAGATTTTCATCGCTGGCAAGTTTTTAGGTTCGTCTGCGCGTCCGTTGCTGGATTGGCCGCTCGCGCAAATGAAGGATGCGCCTGAACTCAAAATCACCGAAATTCGCGCTGTTGGCGATGACTGGCGAGTCATCGCCATTCCTTCGCCAGCGGCGAGCGTATAATTCCGGGCCTGCGCCACGCGACGGCCCTGTTCTCGAGGAGGACTCCATGTTTACCGGCATCATCGAATCCATCGGCAGTATTCGTGCATTGACCCCAAAAGGCGGAGATGTGCGGGTACACGTAGAAACCGGCAAGCTCGACCTGAGCGACGTCAAACTGGGCGACAGCATCGCGGTCAACGGCGTGTGCCTGACCGCAGTTGAGTTGCCAGGCAACGGCTTTGCGGCGGACGTCAGTCGCGAAACCCTCGACTGCACCGCGATGAATGATCTGAAAAGCGGCAGTCCGGTCAACCTGGAAAAAGCCCTGACTCCGACCACTCGCCTCGGCGGGCATCTGGTCAGTGGTCACGTCGATGGCGTGGGCGAAGTGGTCGCCCGCACCGAGAATGCTCGCGCGGTGGAGTTCCGCATCCGCGCCCCCAAAGAGCTGGCCAAGTACATCGCCCATAAAGGCTCGATCACCGTCGACGGCACCAGCCTGACCGTGAACGCGGTCGATGGCGCCGAGTTCTTGCTGACGATCATTCCGCACACCCTGAGCGAAACCATCATGGCGTCTTACCAGCCAGGTCGCCGGGTGAATCTTGAAGTTGACTTGCTGGCACGTTATCTGGAACGCCTGTTGTTGGGCGATAAGGCTGCAGAGCCTACGTCCAGTAACATCACCGAAAGCTTTCTGGCCGCCAACGGCTACCTCAAATCCTGACCCAAGGGGGTGCCTTGTGGCGCTCAATAGCATCGAAGAACTGGTTGAAGACATCCGCCAAGGCAAGATGGTCATCCTCATGGATGACGAAGACCGCGAGAACGAAGGTGACCTGATCATGGCCGCCGAGTGCTGCCAGCCTGAACACATCAACTTCATGGCCAAGCACGCCCGTGGCCTGATCTGCATGCCGATGAGCCGCGAGCGCTGCGAACTGCTGAAGCTGCCCTTGATGGCGCCGCGCAACGGTTCCGGTTTCGGCACCAAGTTCACCGTGTCCATCGAAGCAGCCACCGGCGTGACCACCGGCATTTCCGCTGCCGACCGTGCGCGCACCGTGCAGGCCGCTGCCGCAAAAGACGCCAAGGCTGAAGACATCGTCAGCCCCGGCCACATCTTCCCGCTGATGGCCCAGGCCGGTGGCACCCTCGCTCGCGCCGGTCACACTGAAGCCGCCTGCGACCTGGCGCGCATGGCCGGTTTCGAACCGAGCGGCGTGATCTGCGAAGTGATGAACGACGACGGCACCATGTCCCGCCGCGCGGAACTGGAAGCGTTTGCTGCCGAACACAACATCAAGATCGGCACCATCGCCGACCTGATTCACTACCGGATGATCCACGAACGTACCGTTCAGCGGATTGCCGAGCAGCCACTGGACAGCGAACTGGGCCAATTCAACCTGGTGACCTATCGTGATTCCGTGGAAGGCGACGTGCACATGGCCCTGACCCTGGGCACCGTGTGCGCCGAAGAGCCGACCCTGGTTCGCGTGCACAACATGGACCCGCTGCGCGACCTGTTGATGGTCAAGCAGCCTGGTCGCTGGAGTCTGCGCGCCGCGATGGCCGCGGTTGCCGAGGCTGGCAGCGGCGTGGTGCTGTTGCTCGGCCACCCGCTCGATGGCGACGTGTTGCTGGCGCATATCCGCGAAACCGCGGAGCACGTACCGGCGAAAAAACCGACCACTTACAGCATCGTCGGTGCCGGTTCGCAGATCCTTCGGGACCTGGGCGTGCGCAAAATGCGCCTGATGAGTGCGCCAATGAAATTTAATGCGATATCCGGTTTCGATCTGGAAGTTGTAGAATACGTGCCCTCCGAATAATGACCGGTTGTTTCCAGTCCTTGATTCGCGGTTAACACATCACTGAGGGACGCGTAGAAAGCGCGTCCCGGCTCTTTAAGAGATCTAACGAATGACCCTGAAGACCATCGAAGGTACCTTCATCGCCCCTAAAGGCCGCTACGCTTTGGTAGTAGGCCGTTTCAACAGCTTCGTCGTTGAAAGTCTGGTCAGCGGTGCAGTTGATGCCCTGGTTCGCCACGGCGTGAGCGAAAGCGACATCACCATCATCCGCGCACCTGGCGCCTTCGAAATCCCGCTGGTTGCGCAGAAAGTCGCTCAGAAGGGCGAGTACGCGGCAATCATCGCCTTGGGCGCGGTCATTCGTGGCGGTACTCCGCACTTCGAATACGTGGCTGGCGAATGCACCAAAGGCCTGTCCCAGGTGTCCATGGAGTTCGGCGTTCCAGTCGCATTTGGCGTGCTGACCGTTGATTCCATCGAGCAAGCCATCGAACGTTCCGGCACCAAGGCCGGTAACAAAGGTGCTGAAGCTGCCCTGTCCGCTCTGGAAATGGTCAGCCTGCTGGCGCAGTTGGAGGCCAAGTGATTAGCGACGAAAGCGATCGTTTCAACCCGCGCGATCCAAAGCCTGCGGATGCCGGCAAGCCATCGAAAAGCGTCAAGCGTCGCGAAGCCCGTCAGCTCGCGACTCAGGCGTTGTACCAATGGCACATGGCCAAGCAATCTTTGAACGAGATCGAAGCGCAGTTTCGGGTCGATAACGATTTCAGCGATGTCGATGCCGCTTACTTTCACGATATCCTGCACGGCGTTCCGGCTCACAAGCCGGAAATCGACGCTGCACTGACGCCGTGCCTGGACATCACCATCGAAGAGCTGGACCCGGTTGAACTGGCCGTTCTGCGCCTGTCGACCTGGGAACTGCTCAAGCGCGTCGACGTGCCGTACCGCGTTGTGATCAACGAAGGTATCGAGCTGGCGAAAGTCTTCGGTTCCACCGACGGCCACAAGTTCGTCAACGGTGTACTCGACAAGCTGGCCCCGCGTCTGCGTGAAGCTGAAGTGAAGGCGTTCAAGCGCTGATCGGCGTTTGCAGTGTCCTGTCTCGCCGATACGTTCGTTTTTTAGCGAGTGGCTGGTGTTGCCAGACAAGGCGCCGCGACGAGTCATAGCTGGCTATGGCGAGGAGCGGCAACGCAGTATGGCGACACCAGCCGCCGCTAAAAAATGAACAGTATTGGTGAGACAGGACACCCAATGGGCGAGTTTGAGCTGATCCGCAATTTCTTCGCCGCCGCGCCCTGTGCGCAAGGCGGCGAGGGCGTTGCCCTTGGGATTGGCGATGATTGCGCCTTGCTGGCTGTTCCCCCCGGGGAGCAGTTGGCCATTTCCACCGACACACTGGTTGCCGGTGTGCATTTCGCAGATCCTTGCGACCCGTTTCTGCTCGGTCAGCGCTCGCTGGCCGTGGCTGTCAGCGATCTGGCTGCCATGGGCGCCACCCCCATTGCCTTTACCCTTGCCCTGACCTTGCCGACGGTGACCGCCGATTGGCTGGACGCCTACGCCCGTGGTTTGAACCTCATGGCGCAGCGCTGCGGTGTGGCGCTGGTGGGCGGTGATACCACCCGTGGGCCATTGAGCCTGACGATGACCGTGTTCGGTCGTGTGCCGACAGGTTTGGCGTTGACCCGCAGCGGTGCGCAGCCTGGCGACTTGCTGTGCGTTGGCGGTGAGCTTGGCAACGCGGCGGGGGCATTGCCGCTGGTGCTCGGTCAGCGGACGGCTGAAGCCGCCATCGCCGATCCGCTGCTGGCGCATTACTGGTCGCCGCAGCCGCAGCTTGGGCTGGGAATGGCGCTGCGCGGTAAAGCCACCTCGGCGCTGGACATCTCCGACGGCCTGCTCGCGGACTGCGGGCATATTGCCCTTGCGTCACAGGTCGGCATTCAGGTTGAACGGGACACGCTGCCATTGTCGAACGCTTTGGTCGCCTTCCTCGGTCAATCGGGTGCAGAAATCGCGGCCCTGAGCGGCGGTGATGATTACGTGCTGGCCTTTACCTTGCCGTCCGTCGAGTTGCCGCAATTGTTGAGCGACGGCTGGCCGATCCATGTGGTTGGGCGTGTAGTGACGGGGCAGGGCGTGGTGCTGCTGGACGCCGATGGACAAGACATCACCCCGCAAACCCGGGGCTATCAACATTTTCGGGAGACACCGTGACAGATCATCCCAAACAGGTTCCGGCGGAATTCGTACCGCCGTCGGTCTGGCGCAATCCGTGGCACTTCCTGGCGTTCGGCTTCGGCTCGGGCACTTTGCCAAAAGCACCGGGCACCTGGGGTTCGTTAGTTGCGCTACCCTTTATCCCGTTGTGGCAGATGCTGCCCGATTGGGGTTACTGGCTGATGCTCGGCATCACCATGCTGTTTGGCTTCTGGCTGTGCGGCAAGGTCGCCGACGATTTGCGGGTGCACGACCACGAAGGCATCGTCTGGGATGAAATGGTCGGGATGTGGATCACCTTGTGGCTGGTGCCAGAAGGTTGGTACTGGTTGCTGGCGGGATTTTTGATGTTCCGCTTCTTCGACATCCTCAAGCCGTGGCCGATTCGCTGGATCGACCGGCATGTGCATGGCGGCGTCGGGATCATGCTCGATGACGTGTTGGCCGGGGTGTTTGCGTGGTTGGCGATGCAGGGGCTGGTATGGATTTTTGCCTGACGGGCAAAACAGGGGACTAGGGATGGCTCGACGCTGGTTGGCTGTGATGGTTTTCGCGATATTTTGCTCGCTCGCCCAGGCGAGTGACGAGGGTACAACGCCGTCGGTGATTCATCTGGCCAGCGAAGACTGGGAAGACTACACCGCCGCCGATGGTCACGGTCTGGGCTGGGACGTGTTGCGGGAAGTCTTCGAGCCAGCGGGGGTCAAACTGGACATCCGCAGCGAACCGTACGTGCGCTCCATGGGCCTGGCCCAGCGCGGCGAAGTGGATGCCTGTGTCGGCTCCTATCTTGATGAGTCCAGCGATCTGCTCTATCCGCGCTGGAACTTCGATACCGATCACATCTATGCCCTAGGGCTGGCCAGCAACCCCGCACCGACCCCGGAAACCCTGGGCAACTATCGACTGGCCTGGGTTCGCGGCTACGACTACCAGGATTACCTGCCCAACGTGCGCCGCTATAACGAAGTACTGCGGCGTACCGGGATTTTGTCGATGTTGACCCGCAACCGCGCCGACTTTTACATCGACGCACTGACCGAGGTCGACTATGTCCTCAAATGGGCCAAGGATCCGTCGCAGTTCCGTCGCACTCACATCGCGGAATTGCCGCTGTATCTGTGCTTTGCCAAGACCGCCAAGGCCCGGACACTGATGGTGCTTTTCGACCAACGCATGGAGCAACTGGTGAAAAACGGCCAGCTGAAACCGATCTTCGAGCGCTGGAAACAACCCTATCCGTTTGACCCGAACTAAGCGCGAACCCTGTAGCGCTTGATTAACCTTGTGGGAGCGAGCCTGCTCGCGATGACGGTGTATCAGTCGACATCAATGGTTCAAGACAGACCGCTATCGCGAGCAGGCTCACTCCCACAGGGGGCTGTGGTGGCTTGAGATCTAACTTTTTGATTGTTATGCCCCATAATTCAGCCTAAGCGTCTGTCGGAACGTGCTGTTACAATGCCGCGTCTGCGAATCTCCAGTACTTATTGATCAGGAGCACACCGGTGCCTGTCGTTTTTGTCGCCGCTTCCAAGCTGCCAACGCCTTTTGCGCAATTCACCATGCACGGCTTTCTCGATGAAGAAAACGGGCGCGAGCACGTTGTGCTGAGCCTGGGTGAGTTCGTCGACGGTGCCCCGGTACTCGGCCGGTTGCATTCCGAATGCCTGACCGGCGATGCCTTGTTCAGCCAGCGTTGCGACTGCGGCTCGCAACTCGAGGCTGCCTTGCAGGCTATCGCCCGTGAAGGTCGTGGTGTGTTGCTGTACTTGCGTCAGGAAGGTCGCGGCATTGGCCTGCTGAACAAGATTCGCGCCTATGAATTGCAGGATGGCGGCGCCGATACCGTTGAAGCCAACGAACAGTTGGGTTTTGCCGCCGATCAACGCGACTACGCCATGTGCCTGCCGATGCTGGAGCACCTGGGCGTGAAATCCCTGCGATTGATGACCAACAACCCACGCAAGGTCAAAGCCTTGACCGACATGGGCATCGTGGTCGCCGAGCGCGTGCCGCTGCACACCGGCCATAATCCGCACAACAAACTCTACCTGGCTACCAAGGCCAGCAAGCTCGACCACATGATGGGCAATGAGCATCAGGGTGAGGCAGACCGGGCGTGACTCGCGGTCAGGTGCGGCGGCGACTGTCCGTCAACTGGTGGCAATACCTGGCGCTGGCCTTGGTGCCGCTGTTTGTGATCAACGGCGTATTTGGCCAGAGCGAGGCGATCCTGCCGGTGCTGGCGATGCCGTTGTTCATTGCGGGTGTGGCGTCGATGTTTGTCAGCCTGAAATTCTTTGGCGGCTACAAACACGCACTGATCGCCACTCAAAAAGCCCTCGACACCCCTGAAGAGCCTGCCGCCTGGATCGCCCTGGCTGCCAAGCGCCGCACGGCGTTCCTGGCTGCCGGCTTGCCGGCCTGGATCGGTGCGCTGGCGGTATTCGTCGGCCTCGAAGCCGTACCGTTGATGCTGCTGGCGTTGTCGACCCTGGTGCTTTTCTACCTCTATCGTATTCCGCGTCAACTCGGCTGATGCGACCCGTCTGGCTGGCGGTTTTGCTGCTGGCCATCAGTGTCCCGGCGGCTGCGGTCGAACGCGTTGTCAGCCTGGCGCCGTCCCTTTCTGAAATCGTTGTAGAGCTGGGTTCAGCCGACTTGTTGGTCGGTGTGCTGGATGCGGGCGAGCGTCCTGCCGCGCTAAAGGATCTTCCTTCCGTTGGCCGCTACGGTCAGTTGGATATGGAACGTTTGCTGAGCCTCAAGCCCGATCTGTTGCTGCTCTGGCCCGGCAGCGTCGGCCCGGCCCAGCGTGAGCAGCTTAAACGGTTGAATATGCCCACCTACGTGGTCGAACCTCACAGCCTCGAACAACTCACTGCGCAGATTGAAGCGATCGCCATCCAGCTTGGACGGCCAGAGCGGGGCGTAACGTTGGCGGCTGATTTACGCCAGAAACTGGATAACCTGCGCCAGCGCTATCGACGGGACAAGCCATTGCAGGTGTTTTATCAGATCTGGGATCGACCGCTGTACACCGTCGGCGGCGGGCAGATCATCAGCGATGCGCTTGAGGTGTGCGGAGCGCGCAATGTGTTTGCCGACCTGACGCTGCCAGCGCCGCAGGTCAGTGTCGAAGCGGTGTTGCAGCGTAATCCCGAGGTGATTCTGGCCAGTGATCAGGCGCAGCTCGATGCCTGGAAAACCTGGCCGCAGGTGGCAGCGGTGGCGCAGAGGCGTTTGTTGTTGGTGACGGATAAAGGGTTGGAGCGGCCGAGCGGGCAGATGGTCGAGGCGACAGCCAAGTTGTGCCAGCTGATCGCGCCTGAGCGCTGAGACCGAGGTGCCTGCTTCGCGAGCAAGCCCGCTTCCACATTGGATCTTTGTGCGACACACCCCCCCCCTGTGGGAGCGAGCCTGCTCGCGAAGAGGCCAGCCCAAACACCGCTGGTTTCAGATCAGAGCTCCGGCGTCCACGTCACCCCGAACATCCACACCCGACCTTCCTCACGATACCCATACTGACTGTCGTCATGGCTGTACAGCGCCCGGCTGTAACCCTTGTCCAGCAGGTTATCGACCTTCAGCTCAAGCTTGATCTCACGATTCAATTCCCAGCTGCTGCGCAACCCCAGCAACGCGTACCCGCCCAACGGCTGCAGATTGTTCTCATCGTCATAGCTGCTGCTCACCGCTTGCCAGCTGATGCCGAGCCCTAGCCGGTCGAACTGGCGATCCAGATCCAGGCTCAAGGTCCGCCGCGCACGCCGAGCCAGGGTGTGGCCGCTGTCGCGATCCCGCGGGTCGATGATCGCCACGCCGAGGTTGCTCTGCCAGCCGAACAGTTCCTGTTTCAATGCCGCTTCGAATCCGTTGATCCGTGCCGAGGCGACGTTCTGCGGCCGTGAGTTGCTACCGAAAATAATCGCGTCTTCCAGGTCCGTTCGGTACAGAGAAGCTTCCAGGCGAGCGGTGTCGGTCAGTTGACTGCGCCATTGCAGCTCATAGCTTTTCGACGTCTCAGGTTTCAGGTCTGGATTACTGAAGTCGGGGTAATACAGATCATTGAACGTCGGCGCGCGGAAGCCTTCGCTGTAGGTCAGCAGCACATCGTTGTCCGGATTCAGCGGCAGGGTGAAGGTGCCGCTCCAGCTGTTCTGGCCGCCGAACTGCTGGTTTTGATCACGGCGCAGGCCCAGTTCGGTGGAGAAACTCTCCGACTGGTAATGATGTTGAATGAACGCCGCACGGTTCCAGCGGCTGTCCTCGTCGAATGGCGTGCTGCTGTTGATCCGGTCCTCGTACCAGTCGCCGCCGAGGATCAGGCTGTTGCGCTCGTCGAGGGTCAGGTCGTTCTGCCAGTTCACCGAGTCGCGATAGGTGTTGAACACACTGCGCTCCGCGCTGAGCTTGTCGAGCGTCTTCTCGCGGTTTTCGCTGTGGCCGAACTCGACGCGGGTTTTCCACAGGTCATTGATACGTGCATCGACGTAGCTGCTGACGCTGCTCACCGCAAAGTCGCTGTAGGGCTGCTGCTGGACTGACTCGAACGTGTCCATGTCGAAGCGGCCAAACGGATTGTCGAACTCACTTTTGCCACGGTTATCTAGCAGGTTGGCGCCGATTTCGATGTCGTCGGTGAGGGCGTGACTCAGGCTCAAACTCATCGATTTGTTGCGGTATTCGTCATGATCGCCGTCGCTGGGATAGGACTCGTGAGTGCGATTGATTCCGGCGGATTCATCGAGGCTGGCGCCGAGGTTGAATCGGGTCTGCTCGTCGCCGCCGGACAGCCCGAGGCTGCGTTCCCAGGTCTGGTTGCTGCCAAAGCCCACGTGCATTCGCGGTTGCAGGCCTTGCTTGCCGCCGCGACGAGTGAAGATCTGGATCACCCCACCAATCGCGTCGCTGCCATAAATCACCGAGCGGGAGCCGCGCAACACTTCCACGCGCTCGACCTGTTCGATGTTGATGTGTTGCAGGTTGCTATCGCCGGAGGTGGAGTTGCCGATGCGTTGGCCGTCGACCAACACCAGGCTTTGGGCTGATTTGGTGCCGCGAATGTAAATCCCCGGCAGACTCCCGCGCCCACCAGTTTGCCCGACCTGTACGCCCGGCACGCGACGTAGCAAGTCAGTGACGCTGCTCGGTTGCAGACGATCAATGTCTTCGCGGGTGAACACGGTGTTGGCGGCGCTGCTGTCATTGCGCGCTTCGACCTGACGGTTGGCGCTGATCAGCACGTCGGGAAGCTTCAGGGCCTGATCGCGTTCGAAGGTGTCGGCCAGCAGTTGACCGGCCGGCAGCATAGTCAGCGTCAGGGCGAGGGGAGAGAGTTTCATGGGCAACCCGTTGGCGCTTTGAAGCGAACAAAATTTTGAAAGGCACAAAAACCATTGTGGGAGCGAGCCTGCTCGCGATGGCAGTGTGTCAGTCAACATCTAAATTGACTGTCAGACCGCATTCGCGAGCAGGCTCGCTCCCACAGGGTTTTGTATGTAGCCAGAAGGTCAGATGTTGAGCAGTTGCAAACGCTCACGCACCGAAGCTTCGATCCCGGCCTCATCCAGCCCGCATTCGGCCAGCATTTGCGCGGGCTTGGCGTGCTCGACGTAACTGTCCGGCAAGCCCAGGTGCAGCATCGACTTGAGAATGTTTTCGCGAGCGAGAAACTCGCTGACGGCGCCACCGGCACCGCCCATGATCGCGTTCTCTTCGATGGTCACCAGCAGCTCGTGGCTGCCGGCGATATCGCGAACCAGTGCTTCATCGAGCGGTTTGACGAAGCGCATGTCGACCACGGTTGCATCCAGCGTCTCGGCGACTTTCAGCGCCTCGGCCAGTTGCACGCCGAACACCAGCAGGGCGACTTTGCTGCCCTGGCGACGAACCACACCTTTGCCGATTTCGATCGGCTCGAGGTTTTTCTCGATCGTCGCGTTCGGGCCAGAGCCGCGTGGATAACGCACCGCCGCCGGGCCGTTGAACAGGTGGCCGGTGGTGAGCATTTTGCGCAGTTCGTTTTCGTCGCTCGGGGTCATCACCAGCATGCCGGGGATGCAGCGCAGGAACGACAGGTCGAAGCTGCCCGCGTGAGTCGGGCCGTCCTCGCCCACCAGACCCGCGCGGTCGATGGCGAACAGTACATCGAGGTTTTGCACCGCGACGTCATGAATCAATTGGTCGTAGCCACGTTGCAGGAACGTCGAATAAATCGCCACCACCGGTTTCGCGCCTTCGCAGGCCATGCCGGCAGCGAGGGTCACAGCGTGTTGCTCGGCAATCGCCACGTCGAAGTAGCGCAGCGGGAAGCGTTCGCTGAAGGCCACCAGATCGGAGCCTTCCTTCATCGCCGGGGTGATCCCGGCCAAGCGCGGATCAGCAGCGGCCATGTCGCACAGCCATTCACCGAACACACCGGAATACTTCGGTCCGCCAGCTTTCTTCGGCGCGGCGGCCGGAGCGTTCAGCGGTTCGAGTTTGGTGATCGCGTGGTAACCGATCGGGTCGACTTCCGCCGGGGCGAAGCCTTTGCCTTTCTTGGTGACGACGTGCAGGAACTGCGGGCCTTTCAGATCGCGCATGTTGCGCAGGGTGGCGATCAGGGTCGGCAGGTCGTGGCCATCGATCGGGCCGATGTAGTTCCAGCCCAGCTCTTCAAACAGCGTGCCGGGAACCAGCATGCCTTTGGCGTATTCTTCGGTGCGACGGGCGATTTCCCAGGCGCCGGGCAGGCGCGACAGGACCTTTTTGCTGCCTTCGCGCATGCTCGCGTAAGTGCGGCTGGAAAGGATTTTCGCCAGATAGTTCGACAGCCCGCCGACGTTGCGCGAGATCGACATGTCATTGTCGTTGAGGATCACCAGCATGTTGGCGTTCACTTCCGGCGCATGGTTCAGCGCCTCGAAGGCCATGCCGGCAGTCAATGCGCCGTCGCCGATCACGGCAATCGCCTTGCGATCACTGTTCTGCAGGCGGGCGGCAATGGCCATGCCCAGCGCTGCGCTGATCGAGGTGCTGGAGTGGCCGACACCAAAGGTGTCGTACTCGCTCTCGGAACGACGCGGGAAGGCCGCGACGCCGTCCTTCTGGCGCAGGGTGCCCATGCGCTCACGACGGCCGGTGAGGATTTTGTGCGGATAAGCCTGATGACCCACGTCCCACACCAGCCGGTCGTCCGGGGTGTCGAACACGTAATGCAGCGCGATGGTCAGCTCGATGACGCCCAGGCCGGCACCGAAATGCCCACCGGTCTGACCGACCGTGTAGAGCAATTCCAGGCGCAACTCATCGGCCAGGGTTTCCAGCTCGGCTTCGCCTAACCGCCGCAGCCCATCCGGCGTGTTGGCACGGTCGAGCAGGGGCGTGGTCGGGCGTTTGCGGGGAATCTCATGAAACGTCGTGGGCATCAGGCGAATCGTTATAGGTATAGAAGAGGCGGCAGTTTACCTGATGCATCGGCCCCTGCCCACGCGTTGCTCTTTTTTGGCGGATACGCTGTCAGCTGCGGCGTTCGACGATATAGCGGGCCAGATCGCGTAATGGCTCGGCTGCCGCGTCAAACGGTCGCAGCGCATGCAGGGCCTGATCGCGCAGTTCCAGGGCGTAAGCCTTGGCCGCATCGAGACCGAGCAGGGCCGGGTAGGTCGGCTTATCGCGAGCGATGTCGGCGCCCTGGCGTTTGCCGAGGGTTTCGGTATCGCTTTCGACGTCGAGAATGTCGTCCTGCACCTGAAACGCCAGGCCGATGGCCTGTGCATAAGTCTGCAATGACTTCAGTTCATCTTTCTCGGCCCGACCACTGGCCAGGGCGCCGAGTTTGACGCTGACCTCGATCAGCGCGCCGGTCTTGTGCCGGTGCATGTATTCGAGGGCTTTCTGATCAAGCTTGAGGCCAACCGAGCCGAGGTCGATGGCTTGACCGCCGACCATGCCCGCCGGGCCCGCCGCCAACGCCAGGGCACTGACCATTTGCAGCTTGGTTTCGGCGTCCGAGGTGCTCAGGCGCGGGTCGAGCAGGGCGCTGAAGGCCAGGCTCTGCAAGCCGTCACCGGCAAGGATCGCGCAGGCTTCATCGAATTTTTTGTGCGTAGTCGGCTGGCCGCGACGCAGATCGTCGTCGTCCATCGCCGGCAAATCGTCGTGCACCAGGGAATAAGCGTGAATCAGCTCCACCGCGCACGCCGCGCCGTTGGCGTCCTCGGCCTTGCCGCCCAGCGCTTCGCACGCGGCGTAGGCCAGCAGCGGGCGGACCCGTTTGCCGCCATTCATCACGCTGTAGCGCATGGCTTCGTATAGACGCGCGAGCTCAGGGCTCGGCGCGTTGAACAGGGTTTCCAGTGCAGCATTGACGCGGGCCTGGCTGGTCGCCGAATACGCTGCAATCATTCTGGCTGATCCGCGTCGAAGGGTTCCTCGGCCAGTTCGCCATCACGCTCGAGCAGCACCTGAACCTTTTGCTCGGCCTGGGCCAGCGCCGCCTGGCAATCGCGGGTCAGACCGATGCCTTGCTCGAAAGCCGTCAGCGAGTCTTCCAGCGACAATTCGCCGTTCTCCAGACGCTCCACCAGCGTTTGCAGGTCAGCGAGAGATTGTTCGAAATCCAGTGCAGCTTTTTTGCGGGCCATGGCGGCTATTTCCGGTTGACGTTAAACCGGCGCGACACTAGCAGACATGGGGGGTATGGGCAAATCAGCGGGGTGTTTCGGCCACTGATTTCAGCCGCAACACACTCTATGTAGCAGCTGGCGAAGCCTGCGTCCGGCTCGGGCCGCGTTCGGACGCAGCAGTCGTCAATCCTGCGTGCACGGTATGCCTGATGTACCGCGAGTTCTGGTTTTACGACTGCTGCGTCCGAACGCGGCCCGAGCCGGACGCAGGCTTCGCCAGCTGCTACAAATCGCATTACGGTTTAACGGAACGGTTTATTCGGCTCATTTGGTGAGCCGAATAACCTCGCTATTCGGCTCACGCCCAACAATCACCGTGATTGCCACCGCAAATATAGATGTATCCGATTGTTAAAAAACCGCCGAATGGCTAATCTTCGCGCCTTCTACGACCCGATAGTCATGGGTCTTTCTGACGAAACGCAGTTTCTGGATCTGTAATGCGCCGAGGATCGGGCGCAAGGTTTCGTTATGCATGGCAGGAGGCGTCACATGCGTTCATTTCTTCTATTGCTGATGGGGCTCGTCTGTGCGACCTCTGCCTGGGCCGAGCCGTCGGCCGAGGTGTCGGAACCGGTGGGTGGCTGGCGTTATTCCGGCCTGCTGGACCGCAGTGAAAACCCTCAAGTCGCCTATCCCACGCCACCGATCGATCGCGGTGTGCAGCGCAATCGCACCATGATCCAGGGCCAGCTCAAGGACATCGGCACTCAGCGAGGGCCGCACACCCTGGCCGTCAACGGCAATCCTCTGAATCTGTACACCGACGACCAAGGGCGTTTCGCCCGGCCGTATGCGTTCGGCGCCGGTTCCAACAGCGTTGAAGTACGCAGCTCCGAAGGCCAATCGCTCAAGCGCGTTCAATTCTATGAAGCCAACAACCTGCGCACCCCGGCGCGGATTCGCGTGGTGCTGGGTTGGGATGACCCGAAAGCCGAACTCGATCTGCACATCATTACCCCCGACGGCCAACACGCGTTCTGGGCTCACTCGGCGCTGACCAACGGTGGCGGTCTGGACCCGGACGGCGTTGATGGCCCCGGCCCGGAAATGTTCACCATGACCGCGCCGATGCATGGCACCTATCTGGTTTACGTGAACTATTGGGGCAACTTCGGCAGTGGCGGCTATAACTTCGATGAGACCAGCAACCAGAACGAGGTGATCACCTCGCAGATCAACCTGGTGCTCAACGAAAACACCGTCGACGAAAAACGCGAGACCTTCATCGTGCCCCTGCGGGCCATCGGTGACCTGCTGCTGGTCAAGACTTTCAACTATTAAGCATCCCGCTCCACGGATGACATCGGGTTTTGTGAACATGAGCGATAACACTGTTTCTCCGGCCGCCGAAACGCCTGCAGCCAAAACTCCTCGCCGCTGGCCGGCGCTGCTGGTCGGGCTGGTCCTGGTGGCTGGCGTCGTGGCCGGGTTGGGCTGGTTCATGCACAAACCCAAGGCGCCGCCGGCGGAGTTGGCCAGCGACAAACTGGGCATGAGCCGCCCGGACGGTCTGCTTGAAACCCACTCCTTGAGCCAGTTGCCCAAGGACTTGCTGGCGGTGCCGTTCCTCAAGGAAACCCTGACTGAAGATTTCGTCTTCTATTACGAAGCGCATGCCGATCGCCTCGGCTTGATCGGCAGTCTGCGGCGGATCATTTACGAACATGACCTGAAATTGCAGGACAGCCTGATCGAGCAGCTCTTCGATCAACCGGCAGACGTGGCGCTGTGGCGTGGGGCGGATGGTCGCCTGAAAGACTTTTTGTTGGTGATGGATCGCGGTGGACTGGCCAAGGTGCTGGAGCCGCTGGCCAAAGTGGCGCTGGATGATTCACAGCTGACCAAGCTCGGCGACGTGAAGGTCGGCGCTGACGACGTGGCGCTCTATCAACTCACCTACAACGCCAGCAAAGCCCTGGTGTTCGCCTCCCATGGCGACAAACTGGTGGTGCTGTCCAACCCGACCAAACTCTACGATCCGGAAAGCGGCTTATCGGAAGAGCCGGGCAGCGTTTCGACCAAGGCCATCGCCGCCTTGCTCAACGGCGACAAACTGTTCCCCGAAGCCTTCGGCCTGCCACCGCGCATGCCTGAGGTGAAACAACGCCTGTCGGTCAATTCCAGCGTTCTGGCCATGGGGTATCAGCGTTTCATCCCGAACTTCGCCGGGCTGCGTTTCGACATGGACGACAAGGGCTGGCACAGCTTCCTTGCCATGGACGAACTGGACAACCAGCCGGACTTCGATTTCAAGCCGATCTGGCAAGCCATGCCGATGGGCGCCAGTGCCTGTGTCGCCTTGCCGCTCGCCGCCGAACAACAAAAACCGCTGCTGGTGAAACTCGGTGCCGAAGAGTCGGTGGCTCAGGCCCTGACCGAACACATGGCCGGTGCCGCGGGCCTGTGCTGGTACGCTGATTCGCGGTTGTACACGCCGCTGTTGGTGGCCAGCCTGAACGATGACGACAGCGCCAAACTCGACGGCGACCTGGGCAACCTGTTCGGCTCGATGGTCGGCGCCTACGAAGGCAACGTCGAAGAGCACGCGTTCCCGGTGATCGAGAAACAGGAAGGCCCAACCCACCAATGGCAGCGTCAGGTCAGCTCCAACTTCGGTCCTTACAAGGCCAAAGAGGCCGAGCAACCGGACGCGATCACCGGCAAGGCGTTCATGAAAGTCAGCCTGGCGCGCCACGGTTCGACGCTGCTGTTTTCCCTCGACGACAAGCTCGTGGACAAAGCCCTCGGCACCCTCGACAAACGCTTCCCGCCGATGGCCGACGTGGTGCCGAAAGACCTGCTGATGCCGGTCTACTTCGGTCCGGATTCGATGGCGCAACTGATGCAACAGGAAACCCTCGATAGCCTGCCGCAGGACATGGAGCCGGTGTTCTACAACGCCGCGCAGACCTACCTGATCCCGAAACTGCGCAAGCTCGGCGGCTACGGCAAATACGCCCTGACCTTGCCGGAAGGCAGCGAACCCGACGGCCACTGGCAGTGGCTGCCGCTGGAATGGAAAGCCCTGTGACAGCACTTATCCGAGGCCTCGGCCTGCTGGCGTTGCTACTGGGCACCCGAGCCTTTGCCACTGAGGCGCCGCCGCTGGACGTGCAGCAATCCCAGGTGTTCCGCGCCTGGTTCGTGCGCATCGCCCAGGAACAACTGACCCAAGGCCCGAGCCCGCGCTGGTATCAGCAGGACTGCGCCGGCCTGGTCCGTTTCGCCGCCAACGAAGCGCTGAAAGTCCACGACGACAAATGGCTGCGCAGCAATGGCCTGTCCAACCGTTATCTGCCGCCAGAGCTGCAACTGAGCGAGGCCCAACGCGGCCTCGCCCAGCAATGGCAGCAGGGCGGCGGCAAGGTCGGGCCGTACGTCAACGCAATCAAACTGATTCAGTTCAACAGTCATTTGATCGGCCGCGATCTGGCGCAAGCCCGGCCCGGCGACCTGATGTTTTTCGATCAGGGCGATGACCAGCACCTGATGATCTGGATGGGCCGCTACATCGCCTATCACACCGGCACCACCACCCCGACTGACAACGGCATGCGCTCCGCAAGCCTGCAGCAACTCATGACATGGAAGGACACCCGATGGATACCCGACGCAGCCAACCCCAACTTCATCGGCGTCTATCGACTGAATTTTCTCTCCCAATGATCGGTGCCCGCATGCTGCGCTTTCTGTCTCTGCTGTTGGTCTTGGTGCTGCCTGTTTCGGCGGTCAACGCCGAAGACACCGTCGAGCCGAGTGGCTACACGCCGGTGGCCGGTGAAAGCTTTTTCCTGCTGGCCGACAGCAGTTTTGCCAGCGACGAACAGGCGATGGTTCGCCTCGAAGCGCCGGGTCGCGATTATCGTCGGTTCCGCATGGAGCCTTACGGCGGCGCCGACATTCGCGTGTACCGCATCGACAAGCCGCTGGATTTCCTCAAGCGTCAGAAGAACCTGCACCGCGTGGTCAGCGACGGCCAGTTCAAGGGTGAAGGCCTGTCGAACACCCTCGCGTACCTGTGGGACAACTGGTACCGCAAATCCCGTCGGGTGATGCAGCGCGCGTTCTCCTATGAATCGCGTAAGCAAGTCACCGAAGAAGTGCCTGAGCTGAAGATGGGCACCGCGATGGTCGCGCCAACGCCCTACGATGCTCAGCCGCAATTCGCGCTGATTCCGGGCTTGCCGGTGGTCAGCCAATTCCGCTATCCGCTGTGGCAAGCCAAACCGATCCAGCCACCGGAAGGCGTGAACCTGGCCGGATCTTCCAGTGAGTTCGTCAGTGTTGCACCGGGCAACGTGTACATCCCGTTGGGCAATCTGAAACCGGGTCTGTACCTGGTGGAAGCGCTGATCGGTAAGTACCGTGCGACCACCATGGTCTTCGTCTCCAACACCGTGGCCGTGAGCAAGATTGCCGGTGATGAATTGCTGGTGTGGGCCGCGCGCAAACACGAAGGCAGTTCGGTGCCGAAGGTGAATGTGCTGTGGACCGATGGCCTCGGCGTGATGAGCAGTGGCGCCACCGATGCCGATGGTTTGCTGCGTCTGAAACACGTCAGCCCTGAGCGTTCGTTCGTGATTGGCGAGGACGAAGAGGGCGGGGTGTTTGTCTCCGAAAACTTCTATTACGACAGCGAAATCTACGACACCAAACTCTATGCCTTCACCGACCGGCCGCTGTATCGGCCGGGGGATTGGGTGTCGCTGAAAATCGTTGGTCGCGAGTTCAAGAACGCCCGCGACTCTGTGCTGCCGACTGCAGCCGACGTCAACGTGACCGTGCTCGATGCCACCGGCACGGCGCTGCAATCGCTGGCGCTGAAACTCGATTCCAAGGCCGGCACTCAAGGCCGTTTCCAGTTGCCGGATAACGCGGTAGCGGGCGGTTACGAGCTGCGTTTCAGCTACAAGGATCAGGCCTACAGCAGCGCCTTCCGTGTTGCCGAATACATCAAGCCGCACTTCGAAATTTCCCTGAATTTGGCCAAGCAGGATTACCGCACCGGCGAACCCGTGAAGGGCAGCCTCGTGCTGCTGTACCCGGACGGTAAACCGGTGGCCAATGCCAAGTTGAGCCTGAGCCTGCGCGCTCAACAACTGTCGATGGTCGACAACGAATTGCAATACCTCGGGCAATTCCCGGTTGAGCTGACCAGCACCGAACTGACCACCGACTCCAAGGGCAACGCGACGCTGGATCTGCCGGCGGCCGAGAAGCCGAGTCGCTACATGCTCACCGTGTTCGCCAGTGATGGCGCGGCGTATCGGGTCAAGACCACCAAGGAAATCCTCATCGATCGCGGCGCGGCGAGTTTCAGCCTGCGCGTGCCTCAGCGTTTTAGCGCGGTGGGCGACAAGGTTGCGTTCAGTTATTTGAATGAAGGCGGCAGCGAGCAAAGCAAAGCGGTCACGCCGAGCAGTTATAGCTGGGTGCGCCTGGAAGACCAGAGCACCGGCGAAGGCAAACTCGCCGCGAAAGACAAAGGTTTCACCTTGGCCTTCGACCGTCCGGGTACTTACAACCTGACGTTGAAGGATGACCATGGCCGCGTGGTGGGCGCCACCGGTCATTCGGTCACGGGCGACGGCGTCAAAGCCGTGCCGGGCACCGTGGAAATCGTCCTCGATAAACCCGAGTACAAGGCGGGCGACGAAGCCCTGGCATTGATCACGTTCCCTGAGCCGATCAGCGATGCACTGCTGTCGCTGGAGCGCGACAAGGTCGAGGCCACAGCGCTGCTGTCCAAGGGCGGCGACTGGCTGAAGATGGAAAAACTCAGCGAGACCCAATACCGCGCGCGGATCCCGGTGAAGGACAATTTTGCGCCGAACCTGACGTTCTCCGTGCTCTACACCAAGGGCGGTCAGTACAGCTTCCAGAACGCCGGTATCAAAGTGATCGCGCCGCAAATCGACGTAGCGATTGCCACGGACAAAGAGGCGTATCAGCCGGGCGATACCGTGTCGGTGGACTTGACCACGCAGTTCGCTGGCAAGCCTGTTCCAGCGCACCTGACGGTCAGCGTGGTGGACGAAATGGTCTACGCGCTGCAACCGGAAGTCGCGCCGACCATCGACCAGTTTTTCTACCACCCGCGCCGCAACAACGTGCGCACCAGCGCCAGTCTGTCGTTCATCAGCTACGACGTGGCATTGCCGGGCAGCCCTGGCGCGCCGGGCAAAGCCAATCGCAGCGAGCGGGGCGTGAAAGTGCTGGAGCGGCCGCGTCGTGAAGACGTCGACACTGCCGCGTGGCAGCCGGAATTGATCACCGACGCCAGCGGCAAAACCCGTTTCACCTTCAAGATGCCGGACTCGCTGACCCGCTGGCGCATCACCGCCCGGGCCATCGCCGATGACGGTCAGGTCGGGCAGAAGAAGCAATTCGTACGCTCGGAAAAACCGCTGTACCTGAAGTGGAGCGGCCCGACCAAATTCCGCACAGGCGACAAACCGGATCTCGGCGTGTTCGCTTTCAGTCAGGCCGAGAAACCGGTCAAGGCTGAGCTGGTGATTCATTACGCTGGCGCCGAACAACGCGTCCCCGTGACGCTGAACAACGGCATCAACTACATCGCGCTGCCAGCGTTCGCGTTGGCCAGTGGCGAGTGGGCGGCTGAGCTGGTGCAGGACGGAAAAACGGCTGATGCCTTGGCTGTGCGGCTGATCGCTACCGGCGAAGGTTGGCAGGTGACTCAGAGCCAAAGCCTGGACGTGGCTAGCGGTGATACGCCGCTGACCCTGCCAGCGGACGCGACGGATATTCGTCTGCGTCTGGATGACAGTCCGCAAGCGCTGTTCCGCTCGGCACTCGACGATCTGTTGAGTTATCCGTACGGCGGCGTCGAACAAACGGCCAGTCGTTTGCTGCCGCTGAGCATCGCGTATCCGACCTTGTCGTCGAATCCGCAGATTCGCGATCGCTTGCGCCTGATCATGCAGAACAGCCGTCTGCGCCTGGTGCAAATGGCGGGGCCTTCGGCGAGCTTCACATGGTGGGGCATGGACGGTGAACCGGATGCGTTCCTCACTGCTTACGCTTACTACGCCGACTGGCACGCCAGCAAAGCCTTGGAACTGAGCCTGCCGCCGGAGCATTGGCAGCGAGTGCTGGAGGTCTATTCGAAGCAGGCCCAAAACACGCCGCTGTTGCAGCGAGCGTTGATTCTGTCGTTCGCCAAACAGATGCAATTGCCGGTGAACACCTTGCTCAGCGGTTTGATGGAGGATCTGTCGAAAGCGGGCGAAGGCAATGCGGCGAACCTGATGGACGATGGCGAAGACAGCATCGTCATGAGCGATCCGGATTCGGCGTTGGGTCTGGCGGCCGCTCGTGCGCTGACGGCGTCGTTGGCGAAGCAATCGAAGGTGATTCTGCCGGATGCATTCAATCGTCAACTGGCGGATGCGCAACAACGTCTGGCCGTGAGCTCGCAGCCGTTTGCCGAAGCCTTGAACCTGTCGCTGCAAGCCTTCGATCAGGCTCACGCGCAAGCATTGTTGCAACGACTGTTGCCACAGCAATCGACCCTGGAACGCGCATTGGCGCTGACCTGGTTGCAGCGCAGCATCGAGCAGGCTTCGCCCACTGTCGCACTGGCACCGGGTGAAGGCTGGAAGAAAAAATACGGTGATACCGGGGAGACTTATTGGACGTGGCAGGGGGCTTCGCCAGTGCCAGCAGTGCTGTCGCTGACCGGAGTGCAAGAGCGTCCGTTGCGAGCGGCTTTGAGCTTCCAGACCAAACAACCGCTGGTTGATCCGATGGCCGTGACCATCACCCGTCGCCTGTCGCGTCTGGTGCCGGGCGACGAAGCCTTCACCTTCAAACTGGAAGCGGTCGGCACCAATCCGTTGTCCAGCGACAGCCTGTATCTGGACGAAGTGATCATCACCAGCAAAGCCGCGAAACCGCTGCGCTACGGCATGCTCGAAGTGCCGCTGCCACCGGGCGCCGATGTCGAGCGCACCACGTGGGGCATCAAGCTCATGGGCAAGGCCGGCACTGAACCGTCCGCTTTGGAGAAGGCGCGTTTCGAGCCGGGGCAGATGGCCTATGCCATTCCGGTTGATGCCTTGAGTGGTGAATTGCGTCTGCGTCATTTGGTGCGCTTCTCGCAGAAGGGCCAGTTCAACCTGCCGCCGGTGCGTTTCACTCAGGTCTATGCGCCACAGCATCAGGCGCAAGAGCAAAAACCGGCCCTCGGCCAGGTCACGGTCAACTGACATGACCCGACCTCTGGTCTGGTGGCTGCTGTGCTTGATTCCTGCGCTGGCGACAGCGCAGGAGGAGCCGCTGCGGCTGGCTTTTAAAGGTGAGTTACTGTCGTTGAGCCGGACCCAGGTGATCGCGCGCGAGCCGTTGCCTGCTGATGTGCAGACGCCGTTGGGCAGTGTGTGGAAGTTGTTTGTGTACGGCTGGCTGTTGGATACCAATGCCCATGAGCCGGCTTATGAATGTCGCGGTCAGTCGAAAGAGGAAGTTTACTGCTGCACGGCGGGCGGCAAGATTGAGCGCGATCAGGCCTTGGTGAAGTCGTGCGGGTTGTACTTTGAGCCGCAGCGGTTGGGCATTGCTGGCGCTGACTGGCGCACGTATTGGCAGGCGCGGCAGGCACCGGAGTGGTTGCTGGATTTGGCTTCGTTGCAGCCTTCCACGCGAGTTTCAGTGACTGAGTTGCTGCGAATGCTGGCCGTGATGCCGGCGCAGGATCAAGCGCGGCGGGTGTTGCTGGATGTGGTGTTGAATGCGGCTGACGGCAATGTCGTGGGCGAACTCGGTGGCCGGTTGCGGGTGAAAACCTGGAGCTGGTTGGGGGATCAGGACCCTTCGTCGCGTCAGGGTGGTTTTGCCGGGTGGACAGTGGATGGCACGCCGGTTTGGGCGGGTGGGCGTGGGACCAGTCAAATGGTCTTGCGTCACTACGGTGGGGCGTTGGCTTCGGTGTTGCCGGTGGATTGGCCTTTGGATGCGGGACGGTGTGTCGAGGTGGGGCTGTTTTCACGCTATCCCATCGGGCGCGTTCTGGCGGGGGATCGTGTTGTTGAGTCCGGGCCCTTGCTGGGCGATTACCGCGTCGAATTCACCAACGGCAACCAACTCGATATCCACAGCGACGGCGAACTGTTTTTGCTGAAAGACACACTGATCGCCCGTCTGGACCGCGAAGAATACGTCGCCCGCGTCCTGCAACGCGAAGCCAGACCCGAACCCGCCGAGGCCGCCAAAGCCCTGGCCATCGCCATCCGCACGTATCTGCTGCAAAACGCCACCCGCCACGGCGACTGCCTGAGCATCGACGACAGCAGCAGCCGGCAACGCGTCGCACCACGTCCAGCCACGGCCGAATCACGCCACATCGCCGCCTGGACCAGCGACCTGGTCCTCGCCGGCAGCACCGTCACCTACCACTCCGACCAGCCCGGCCCGGACAAGCTCTCCTGGCAGCAAGCCGTCGAACAAGCCAACGCCGGCCAACGCTACGACGCCATCCTGCTACACGCCTACCCCCGCGCGAGCCTCAGCCGCTGGGACAATCCAGTCGCTTCCTGCGAAGCGCTCCCCGCCGCGCAAGACTGGCTGCTGAACCAACGCCTCGGCTGGCGTCCGCGGTTGGAAAACGAGGTTGGCTACAACGAAGTCAGCACCTTCGCCGTCTGCCGTCTGGCCTTCGGCCGCCCCTATGTCGACCGCGAACGCCAGCGCCTCTACGTGCGCGGCGTGTTGTCGCTGCAAGACCGCCTCGACCTGACCCACGAATACCTGCACCTGGCCTTCGAAGCACACCCCAACGGCCAGGATGAAACCTACATCGAAGGGCTCGCCCGCCACCTCTTGCTGGAATAGGCCATGAAACTCCGTTATCCACAGGTCTTCCTGTTCCTTTGCTCTTTTTGCGTATGGCCGACGACGTTCGCCGCCAAACTCGATACACCCGTTGGCGGCTGGCGCACCGGTGCGCCTGAAGGCGAAGGCGAAAACTTTCGCCAGATCGTCAACTACCCGGCCTCCTCGGTGAACACCCCGGTGGGGCAGGCCAACACTGCACGCATCACCGGGCAAATCAACGCGACGCCCAAGTCTGGTGAGCCGGGCCGGTTGATCGTCAACGGCGTCAGCATGCCACTGAAGATTGACCCCGCGGGTCGCTTTGATCGTCCGTTCTCATTCCCCAATGGCAGCAACAGCGTCGAAGTCCGCAGCCCCGATGGCCAGCAACGGCATCGCACGCAATTCCTCAACGCCCGCGGCGGAGCCACTCCGGCGAAGTTGCGGGTTTTGTTGGCCTGGGACAGCGATGGCACGGATCTGGATTTGCACCTCATCACCCCCGACGGCGCGCACATCTGGTACGGCGATCGTGTTGCGCCCAATGGCGCGGCGCTCGATGTTGACGTGACGACGGGCTATGGGCCGGAAATATTCGCCATGCCGGCGCCGATCAAAGGCCAATACCTCGTCTATGTGAACTACTTTGGGGGCGGGTATCGCAGTGATGATGAGGGGCAGGAGGAGGCGGTTCAGCCGCTGACGACCGCCCAGGTAACGGTGATTACGGAGGAAGGGACGCCGAACGAGAAGATGGAGACGTTTCTGGTGCCGATGCGGGCGGTGGGGGAATTGACGTTGGTTAAGGGGTTTAGTTATCCGTGAGGGAAATAGTTTCAGCAGTGCTGAGACTATTAAATTGGTCAGCAGGTTGCTGACCAATTGCTTGAATGGTGACCTTGACTCAAAACGCAGGCATTAAAAAGCCGGCTTGTGGCCGGCTTCTCGGGGACTGGCTTGGTTCATTTTTGGTAAACCGCGCCAGCCTTCAAAACGTACACCCGGATCTTGCGTCCGGCTGTGGGACTCGGCGAGAAAATCATCTGCCTTGTCGGTGCGATTCTCCGCCGCGAGGCGGGTCTATGCGCAAATGTGGGGCGCAGCATACTGATTTTTTGGGGGAATTCCCAGCATGGTGTGCGACCTAGAGCGATTGCGGTTACGTGTAGCAGCTGGCGAAGCCTGCGTTCGGCTGCGGAGCAGTCGTGAATCCTGCAGGCACGGTCTGTCTGATTCACCACGTTGCATGGTTTTACGACTGCTCCGCAGCCGAACGCAGGCTCCGCCAGCTGCTACAACGTTATGTGTTTACAGAAAAGGTACGGGCGGCCTGCGTTTATTCAGGGTCGACCACCAGAACACCCATCCCAGCACCCTTATGTTTTGTTCTTCGATTTGCGGAGGTCTGAAGACTTCATCCGGGTATTCGGAGCTGTTGTGGCTGCGCATGCGTATCGCGTTGCCTGGTACCCGGCTCAGGTATTTGATGCGCAACATGCCGTCGTGCTCGATTGCGTAAATCTCTCCGTCGACAATTTGCGTGAGCCCGCGGTCGATGGCGACGATGGAGCCATCTTCAATTCTTTCGGCCATGCTGTTGCCAACCATGCGGGCGCAGATGGCATCGGCGTGGTTGATTTCCAGGGAATCAAGATCGCTGCGCGGCAGGCGGATCGATTCGCTGGGGTCTTTGATGACATGGGTTTTGTCGGAGCCGGGGGCAGTGGCCGCTTCTTTGTAAAAGGGTAGTTCGATATCGACCGGGTCGATGACCCGATAGGTGCCCCGGATTGACTGGGCGTCGAAGGTGTTGCCGGATGCGTCGATCAGATGCAATTCCCTGGCGTCTTGCGGTCCTTCGCCGGTTTTCAGCCATTCAGTGTTCACGGACAGTCTTCTGGCGACATCTTCCATGCGGTAGTCAGGAACTCCGCGGGTATACCAGTTATGGACAGTTTGAGGATCGGAAATACCCAGGAATTCGGCAAATCTCGTTGTCGTGATTTTTAACTCTTTCAGGAGCATTCTGAATCGTGGGCCGCAGGTTTTGTTCTTTTTCATAAACACGAGTCTAGCCGTGCGGCATAAGGCTTTGATTCAACAAAACGTTCAAATCTGGCGTGAAATTTAAGTCCTGATGTAAGACGTCTTTTGTAAAAATTAAACAAGAAAAAACCGGTTTGCCTACCCGTTAAATGTGCTGTTGAACATGATATTCAAACGCCCACAAAAAACCCCGGATCAACCGGGGTTCTTCGTTATAGCCGTTCATGAGAAGCGGCTATCAGCCTTTATAGGCAGCAACCGACTTCATGATCTCGGTGCGAGCGGCTTCTGAGTCGCCCCAACCTTCGATCTTCACCCATTTGCCTTTTTCGAGGTCTTTGTAGTTCGCGAAGAAGTGCTCGATTTGCTGAATCAGCAATGGAGGCAGGTCGCTGCACTCTTTCACGTCGACGTACAGCTGGGACAGCTTGTCGTGTGGTACTGCAACCACTTTGGCATCGCCGCCGCCGTCGTCAGTCATGTGCAGGATGCCGATTGGACGGGCGCGGATGACCGAGCCTGGAGCAACCGGGTAAGGGGTCACGACCAGCACGTCGAGGGGGTCACCGTCGTCAGCCAAGGTGTTCGGGATGAAGCCGTAGTTGGCCGGGTAGAACATCGGGGTGGCCATGAAACGGTCAACGAACAGGCAATCGCTGTCTTTGTCGATTTCGTATTTGATCGGGGCGTGGTTGGCCGGAATCTCGATCGCGACGTAGATGTCGTTCGGCAGGTCTTTGCCAGCCGGAATCTTGCTGTAGCTCATTGGGCGGTGCCCCCGTTAGTTGACCAAAAACACTTGGCCGGATTGACCAAAAAGTGGCGGCGATTATAGGCATATTCCGCCGCCGTTGCTATGGACCAGAGGTCGTGTAGACCTTAGTCGCGTGCCTGATAGACCGGGTCTTCGGCTAGAAGTTGCCGAAGCCTGGTTAGCGGGTCCTGACGATAAAACAGCTTCAGTTGCTCATAGACCTGAGGATACGCCTCGTGTAGCAAATCCGGGGCACTGAAGAAGTATTCGCTGGTGACCGCGAAGAATTCGGCCGGGTTTTCCGCAGCGTACGGGTCGATGGCGGTGTCAGCGTCGGGATTGCGGTCCAGTTGCCGATCAAGGTCGTCGTAGGCCTCTTGCATGACCTTGGCCCAGTCGCTGACCCGCATGTCGGCGTGCAGCGGCGGCAGGCCGTTGGCGTCGCCGTTGAGCATGTCGAGTTTATGCGCGAGCTCATGGATCACCAGGTTGTAGCCTTCCCAGCCACCACTGGCCATCACGCCGGGCCACGCGAGGATGATCGGGCCTTGCTGCCAGGCTTCGCCGCTGTGTTCGCCGTCCCATTCGTGCTCGACACCGCTGGCGTCGCGATGGCGCTGGGGGCTGAGGAAGTCGTCGGGATAGAGGACGATTTCGTGGAAACCCTGATACCAGTTCAGATCGCCCAGATGTAGCAACGGCAATTGCGCCTGGGCGGCAAGCAGCAGGCGCTGCTCCTGGTGGAGTTCGACACCGGGCAGGGCGGTCAGGTGTTTGTCATGGAGGAACAGCACGCTGGCTTCGCGCAGCCACCGGTCTTCAGCGGCGCTGAGGCCATCGAGAAAACTCAAGTGATGACGCACCCGCTGCCACATGTCGTCGGCAATCGGGTGTTTGGCCAAGGTGCGCCGGCGATGCCAGGCGCTCAGGGACCACATCGTGAGTTAGCGCGATTGGGCTTTGGACGCGGCGTTAGCAAGGCGACTGCGGATCATGCCGATGATCATCGGTACCAGCGACAGCAGGATGATGCCCACTACCAGCAGCGACAGGTTCTTTTTGATGAACGGTACGTTGCCGAAGAAGTAACCGAGGGTCACCAGGCCGCCCACCCAGAGGATCGTGCCAAAAACACTGAAGGCGAAGAAACGCGGGTAGGGCATTTTGGCCACGCCGGCGACAAACGGTGCAAAGGTGCGAATGATCGGCATGAAACGCGCCAACGTCACCGTTTTGCCGCCGTGTTTGTCGTAGAAGTCGTGGGTTTGTTGCAGGTAGTCGCGGCGGAAGATTTTCGAGTTCGGGTTACTGAATAAACGCTCGCCGGCCGTTCGTCCGATCAGGTAGTTGGTGCTGTCGCCAAGGATTGCCGCCAGCATCAGCAGGCCACCCAGTAGCACCGGGTCCATGCCGCCGCCGGCGGCTACTGCGCCAGCGATGAACAGCAGGGAATCGCCCGGCAGGAATGGCATTACCACCAGGCCGGTTTCGCAGAAGATCACCAAGAACAAAATGGCGTAAATCCATGGCCCGTAGTTGTTTACCAGCAAATCGAGGTACACATCGAGATGCAGAATAATGTCGAGCGGGTTGAAATCCATGGGGGGCACCTGTGGTGATGGTCCGACTCAGCAGACCCGTGCGGATGACTTCATGTAAGCCTACAAGCGGGTGTAGTTTTTCTTACAAGCGCGGAAGCTCGGCATTATACGGGCTGAGAAGTGAAAAACGCGTTGAGTTTGTAGCGGGGGATGTCGACAGGATCAACGGTTGGTGTGGACCTGTGGGAGCGGGTTTGCTCGCGAAGGCGGACTGTCAGTCGACATCAATGGTGAATGTCCGGCCGCCTTCGCGAGCAAGCCCGCTCCCACAGGTATTGAGGCGGATCAGAGCTCGTCGCTGATCGGCAACACGTAGTTCTTGAACTCGGTGTCTTCCTTGAATCCGATGGATTCGTAGGTTTTGCGCGCGACTTCGTTATTGCTGCTGGTGGAAACGCGCATGCGTACCGCGTTGGTTTCCTTGGCCATTTTTTTCGCGGTGCGGATGAGATTGTCGGCGACCAATTGGCGGCGGGCCTCTTCGGCGACGTAGATGTCGTTGAGGATCCACACACGCTTCAGCGAAAGGGACGAAAAGCTGGGATACAACTGACAGAAACCCATCAGTTTGTTGCTGTCGTCATCGGCCAGGGCCAGGTAGATCACCGACTCCTTGCGACGCAGGCGCTTTTCAAGGAACGCCCGGGACGAGTCCGGATAAGCCAGGGAGCCATAAAACTCGCGATATTTGACGAACAACGGGGTCAACAGGTCCAGGTGTTCGAGGGTCGCTTGAATAATCCGCATGGTAGGTCTCGTCTTCAAGTGGCTGTCTTCACGTACTGTGACGGCGAACGGTTCTCACTCGGGCAGCCGTGTTTCGATCCTGCCTGAAACTGAATCAGAAACGCAATGCGGAAACGGTTCAGGCATCCGGCAGACTCAGTAGGAAATTACCTTTCATGTCCGCTCCTGCGTCCGACTCCAGTGTCAGAACCTGGGCTTCGTCCTTCAGATTGACCCCTGACAACTGCCGCCGACAGGCCTCGCGCATCAAATACAGCAAACGGTGTGCCGCCATGCCGTAACTCAGGCCTTCGAGTCGGACGTTGGAGATGCAGTTGCGATAGGCATCCGTCAGCCCGACCTTTGGATTGTAGGTGAAATACAGCCCCAGGCTGTCCGGGGAGCTGAGGCCAGGGCGTTCGCCGATCAGGATTACCACCATTTTCGCACCCAGCAGCTCACCGATCTCGTCGGCTACGGCGACCCGACCCTGTTCCACCAGAATGACCGGTGAGACGGACCAGCCGTCATTCACAATCTGATCTTCCATCCGCGTCAGAAACGGCAGGGTATGGCGATGAACGGCCAGCGCCGACAACCCATCGGCAACGACAATTGCCAGATCGACACCGCCAGGATTGGCCAATGCGTAATCGCGCAGTGTCTGAGCCGACTCATCATTGAGCTTTCGCCCCAAATCAGGGCGTTGCAAATAACTGTTCCGGTCCGTAGCGGCGCTGTGTAGCAACAAACTGGCACGCCCGCGTTCAGCCAGTTGTGAGCTGAGCCCCGTATGGTCAAACGGCAAGTGCACCGCATCCCGTGCCTGAGCGTGGGCGTACTGGAAATCCAGCTGCGCGCTGGTCGGCATGCTGGTGCCGGTTCTACCCAAAGCGATCCGTGCCGGTGTCAGGCGACGCAGTTCCAGTAACGGGTTCTCTGGATCAGCAGGTGGTTTATCCATTTCAACACTCATCCCAGTTGCCCCATCGCTTGGCGGAAGGCCGGTGGCAGGCTGTCGCCGAAGTGAATCTTGCCGTCTGCCTGGGTGAAAATGCCCATTCTCGCCAGCCATTGTTCGAATTCCGGCGCCGGTTTCAGGCCCAGCGTCTGGCGGGCGTAAAGCGCGTCGTGGAACGAAGTGGTCTGGTAGTTGAGCATGATGTCGTCGGAGCCGGGGATGCCCATGATGAAGTTGATCCCGGCCACGCCCAACAGGGTCAGCAGGGTGTCCATATCGTCCTGGTCGGCTTCGGCGTGGTTGGTGTAACAGATGTCGCAACCCATGGGTACGCCCAGGAGCTTGCCGCAGAAGTGATCCTCGAGGCCGGCGCGGATGATCTGTTTACCGTTGTAGAGGTATTCCGGGCCGATGAATCCTACGACGGTGTTCACCAGAAACGGTTTGAAATGGCGCGCCACGGCGTAGGCGCGGGTTTCGCAGGTCTGTTGATCGATGCCGTGGTGGGCGTTGGCTGACAAAGCGCTGCCCTGACCGGTTTCGAAATACATCAGGTTCTGCCCCAACGTGCCGCGATTCAGGCTCAATCCGGCGTCGTAGCCTTCTTGCAACACGTTCAGGTTGATACCAAAACTGGCGTTCGCCGCTTCGGTGCCGGCGATCGACTGGAACACCAGGTCCAGAGGAACACCGCGATTGATCGCCTCGATGGAGGTCGTGACGTGGGTCAGCACGCAGGCTTGTGTAGGAATTTCGTAGCGCTGGATGATCGCGTCGAGCATTTCCAGCATGGCGCAGATCGAGGCGATGCTATCGGTGGCCGGGTTGATGCCGATCATCGCGTCCCCGTTACCGTACAGCAGGCCGTCGAGAATGCTCGCGGCGATACCGGCCGGTTCGTCGGTGGGGTGGTTGGGTTGCAGGCGGGTGGATAGCCGGCCGCGCAGGCCCATCGTGCCGCGGAACTGGGTGACCACGCGGATTTTCTGCGCGACCAGCACCAGATCCTGCACGCGCATGATCTTCGACACGGCGGCGGCCATTTCCGGGGTCAGGCCTGGCGCGAGGGCGCGCAGGCTCTGTTCGTCGGCGGCATCGCTGAGCAGCCAGTCGCGAAAGCCGCCGACGGTGAGGTGGCTGACGGCGGCGAAGGCTTGTTTGTCGTGAGTGTCGATGATTAGTCGGGTGACTTCATCGGACTCATAAGGAATGAGTACTTCTTGCAGGAAGTGGCTGAGCGGGATGTTGGCGAGGGCCATCTGCGCGGCCACACGCTCGCCATCGTTGAGGGCGGCGACGCCGGCGAGAAAATCCCCGGAGCGCGCCGGACTGGCCTTGGCCATGACGTCCTTGAGACTCTCGAAGCGATAGGTCTGGGCGCCGACGGAATGGGCAAATGCGGCCATGGGACGGGGTCCTCCTGATTCTATTTATGACTCAAACTCACGGCTAACATGTGTAGGAGCTGCCGAAGGCTGCGATCTTTTGATCTTGCCTCCTAAAAACAAGATCAAAAGATCGCAGCCTTCGGCAGCTCCTACAGGGGGCGACGTGCACTTCAATATGGCAAGCGCCGGGCAACAGGCCCGGCGCCGGTGCAACTCAGACGCCTTCGAGCATCGCATCCGCCGGCGCGTCGAAGCGCTGCTTGGCGGTCAATTGGAAATACAAGTAACCGACCGCCATGAAGCCGAGGAACACGCACCCGATCAGCGTATTGAACCAGGCCATCGCCACCAGGCACACCACCGCCAGAAACAGCGCAATTCCCGGCACGATCGGATAACCCGGCGCGCGGAAGGTGCGCTCAAGGTTCGGCTCGGTTTTACGCAGTTTGAACAGACTCAGCATACTGATGATGTACATCACGATGGCACCGAATACCGACATGGTGATCATTGCAGCCGTCAGGGTCATGCCTTGCAGGTTGACCAGGCCGTCGCTGTAGATCGCCGCGATGCCGATCACGCCGCCGGCCAGGATCGCCCGGTGCGGAGTCTGGAAACGCGAGAGCTTGGCCAGACTGCGAGGCAGGTAACCGGCCCGGGCCAGCGCAAAGAACTGCCGCGAGTAGCCGAGAATGATCCCGTGGAAACTCGCCACCAGACCGAACAGGCCGATCCACACCAGCATGTGCATCCAGCTCGAATTGTTGCCGACTACGGCTTTCATTGCCTGAGGCAACGGATCGTTGATGTTCGACAGTTGACGCCAGTCGCCAACGCCGCCCGCCATCACCATTACGCCGATGGCCAGGAACACCAGGGTCAGAATGCCACTGACATAAGCCCTGGGAATCGTACGTTTCGGGTCCTTGGCTTCTTCGGCCGCCATCGCCGCGCCTTCAATCGCAAGGAAAAACCAGATCGCGAAGGGGATCGCCGCAAAGATGCCGGGAATCGAGCCCATGGTGAACTCGTTGGCGCCCGACCAGCCGTTAAGCGCGAAATTACTGAAGCTGAAGCCCGGCGCAACGACGCCCATGAACACCAGCAATTCGGCGACCGCCAGCACGGTGACTACCAGTTCAAACGTCGCGGCGATGCTGACGCCGAGGATATTCAAGCCCATGAACACGAAATAGGCGCCAACGGCGGCGATCTTGGGGTCCAGTTCCGGGTATTGCACGTTGAGGTAGGCGCCGATGGCCATGGCAATCGCCGGGGGCGCAAAGACGAACTCAATCAGGGTGGCGATGCCGGCGATCAGTCCGCCTTTCTCACCGAAGGCCCGCCGGCTGTAGGCAAACGGCCCGCCCGCGTGGGGAATCGCGGTAGTCAATTCGGTGAAGCTGAAGATGAAACAGGTGTACATCGTCGCCACCATTAACGCGGTGACGAGGAAACCCAGGGTCCCTGCGGTGCCCCAGCCGTAACTCCAGCCGAAATATTCACCGGAAATCACCAGGCCGACGGCAATGCCCCATAAATGCAGGGTGCCGAGTGTGGGTTTGAGCTGTGTAGTAGAAGTCATAAGTCCTCGCTGTCTTTATTATTTTTTGATCTGTTGGACTTTCGGGTACGACGTTTCGTGTGGAACGGGCACGCAAAGCCCGTGCCAGAGCGGCAGGGCGATGTTTGGTGTGTCATTGAGGACGCCATCGCGAGCAGGCTCGCTCCCACAGAGTTAGGTGGTGAATCCACTTTTGGGGGCTGACCCAAATTCAATGTGGGAGCGAGCCTGCTCGCGATGGCCATCTGAAGGGCGACGCAGAGACATCTGCATCGCCCACGCTTTTTAGAAGAAGCCCAACGGATTGATGTCGTAGCTCACCAGCAGGTTTTTGGTCTGCTGATAGTGATCGAGCATCATCTTGTGGGTTTCACGACCGACGCCGGACTTCTTGTAGCCACCGAACGCGGCGTGCGCCGGGTACAGGTGATAGCAGTTGGTCCACACACGACCGGCCTTGATGGCGCGGCCCATGCGATAGGCGCGGTTGATGTCGCGGGTCCAGAGGCCGGCACCCAGGCCGAACTCGGTGTCGTTGGCAATGGCCAGGGCTTCGGCTTCGTCCTTGAAGGTGGTGATGCTCACCACCGGGCCAAAGATTTCTTCCTGGAACACGCGCATTTTGTTGGTGCCCTTGAGCAGGGTCGGCTGGATGTAATACCCGGTCGACAGATTGCCCTCGAGTTTTTCCACCTTGCCGCCGGTCAACAGCTCGGCGCCTTCGCCCTTGGCGATTTCCAGGTACGAAAGGATTTTGTCGAATTGCTGCTCGGACGCCTGGGCGCCGACCATGGTGTCGGTGTCCAGCGGGTCGCCACGTTTGATCGACAACACTTTTTTCATCACGACTTTCATGAAGTCGTCGTAGATCGACTCTTGCACCAAGGCGCGGGATGGGCAGGTGCAGACTTCGCCCTGGTTGAAGAACGCCAGCACCAGGCCTTCGGCGGCTTTTTCGATGAAGGTTTCTTCGGCTTGCATGATGTCGGCGAAGAAGATGTTCGGCGACTTGCCACCCAGCTCCACGGTGGACGGAATGATGTTTTCGGCGGCGCATTTCATGATGTGCGAGCCGACCGGGGTCGAGCCGGTGAAGGCGATCTTGGCGATGCGTTTGCTGGTGGCCAGTGCTTCGCCGGCTTCTTTGCCGAAGCCTTGCACCACGTTCAGCACGCCGGGTGGCAGCAGGTCGCCGATCAGCTCCATCAGCACGGTGATGCCCAGCGGCGTTTGCTCGGCAGGCTTGAGCACCACGCAGTTACCGGCCGCCAGGGCCGGGGCGAGTTTCCAGGCAGCCATCAGGATCGGGAAGTTCCACGGAATGATCTGCCCGACTACGCCCAGCGGTTCATGGATGTGATACGCCACGGTATTGCCGTCGATCTCTGCAGCGCTGCCTTCCTGGGCGCGGATGCAGCCAGCGAAGTAGCGGAAATGGTCGGCCGCCAGCGGGATGTCGGCGTTGAGGGTTTCACGCACGGCTTTGCCGTTGTCCCAGGATTCGGTGATCGCCAGGACTTCGAGGTTCTGTTCGATGCGGTCGGCGATTTTCAGCAGCACCAGCGAGCGAGCCTGGGCGGACGTGGCGCCCCAGGCATCGGCGGCCGCGTGGGCAGCGTCCAGGGCCTTTTCGATGTCTTCGGCCGTGGAGCGGGGGAATTCGGCAATCGGTTGGCCATTCACTGGCGAGGTATTGGTGAAGTACTGACCTTTAACAGGCGCGACGAACTCGCCGCCGATGTAGTTACCGTATTTGCTCTTGAACGAAACGATAGCGCCTTCAGTACCGGGGTGAGCGTAACGCATGGTGATTTCTCCTTGGCTTTTGTGCTTATAAGGGAGAGCGCATGTGCGCCTGCTATAAGCGTAGAGCAAAGGTCGGGCCACTGCCTTGCAGGTCAGGCAAATCAAGGCCTTACGCGGTTTTTGTCGGACCGGCGGACTCCATCTGTGACGGTTTCGGTACGGTCCCCGTGACACTTTGTACCGCTTCTGGCACAACGTGTGACGGGTCGGTCTCGCCAGCATTGCAAAGCATGGATGGCTGGAGGATGCTCGGTGCCTGTGATGGACCGTAGGAGCTGCCAAAGGCTGCGATCTTTTGATCTCGAACCATCAAAGTCAAAAGATCGCAGCCTTCGGCAGCTCCTACAGGGCCGTGTACACCTTTCGGGGAGAACAATAAGAAATGCACGACAACCATTTGAGTCGCCATGCCCAGCAGGTCCTGACCGTTACTCAGGGAAAATCCCACCTGCACGGCCCCGGCAGCGACCCGTCGATCGCCCGTTCCTGGCTGCGCTGTCTTGAGGACTATCACCTCGACCCGGCCCTGACCATGGCCCCGACGGTGCTGGAACATGGCCGCGTCCTGGAAAGCCGCGAGCGCTTGCAGCAGGTGCTGCACATCGCCGGCAGCGAAATGACCAGCCTTCATCAGCAACTCTCCGGCGCCGGCCACGCGGTCCTGCTGACCGACGCCCGCGGCGTGATCCTCAATTGCGTCACCGCGCCTGCCGAGCGGAAGATTTTCGAACGCGCCGGCCTCTGGCTCGGTGCTGACTGGAGCGAAGCCTGCGAAGGCACCAACGGCATTGGCACCTGTCTGGTGGAGCGTCAGTCCCTGACCATCCACCAGGACGAGCACTTTCGCGGCCGTCACACCGGCCTGACCTGCTCGGCGAGCCCGGTGTTCGACCCACACGGCGAACTGCTGGCGGTGCTCGACGTGTCCTCGGCGCGCCACGAGGTCTCGCGTCAGAGCCAATTCCACACCATGGCCCTGGTCAATCTTTCGGCGAAGATGATCGAAAGCTGCTATTTCCTGCGCTACTTCGACAATCAGTGGTTGCTGCGTTTTCATCTTCAGGCCGAATCCGTTGGGCTGTTCAGCGAAGGGTTGCTGGCGTTTGACGGGGAAGGGCGGATCAGCGCGGTCAACCAGAGTGCGCTGAACCTGCTGGGGCATATTCGCGGTGGGTTGCTGGGCAAGCCGGTGGAGGCGTTTTTCGATTGCTCGCTGGATGAATTGCTCGGCCGCGCCAGCGTCAATGCCAGCGCCAGTTGGCCGTTGCGCACGCGCGACGGACGGAGCCTGTTTGCGGTGTTGCGCGGGCAGCCACGCAGCATTCCGGTGCCGGTGATTCAAAGTGCGGTGATCGCCGAACCTTCGCGCTTATCGGGCATTTGTCTGGGCGACACGGGGTTGCAGGAAGACTTCCGCAAATCCTTGCGCGTGTTCGAGCGGGACGTACCGCTACTGATCAACGGCGAAACCGGATCCGGCAAAGAAGCGTTTGCCAAAGCCGTCCATCAGGCCAGCCAGCGAGCAGAAAAAGCCTTCGTCGCCCTCAACTGCGCAGCCATCCCCGAAAGCCTGATCGAGAGCGAACTGTTTGGCTATCGCGGCGGCAGCTTTACCGGTGCGCGTAAGGAAGGCATGCGCGGCAAGTTGCAGCAGGCCGATGGCGGGACTCTGTTCCTCGATGAAATCGGCGACATGCCCCTGGCTTTGCAGACCCGGCTATTAAGGGTGCTGGAGGATCGTCAGGTAGTGCCGATCGGCGGCGAGCCGGAGTCGGTCAACGTACGGATCATCAGCGCCACTCACCGCAATCTGCTGGAGCGGGTGCAGGATGGCAGCTTCCGCGAGGATTTGTATTACCGGCTCAACGGGCTGGAAGTTGCACTACCGGCGCTGCGTGATCGCAGTGATAAATCTCAGTTGCTCGACTTTTTACTGGCCGAAGAGGCGGGCGGGGAAACCGTATTGATCGACGGTCCGGCACGCCAGGCGTTGCTGGCCTTCGCCTGGCCGGGGAACGTGCGGCAGTTGCGCAATGTGCTGCGCACCTTGGCGGCGTTGTGCGACGGCGGGCGGATCGGGCTGGAAGATTTGCCGGTGATGATTCGTCAGGCTCGACCGGTTCCGCTTGTTGCCGTTGAAGAGCCGTCGGAGCATCCGCTGGATGACGCTGAACGGTTGGCGTTGCTGAATGTGCTGGAACAGACGCGCTGGCATATGACTCACACGGCTGAACAGTTGGGTGTCAGTCGTAACACCCTTTATAGAAAATTGCGTAAACATGGAATTGAGCGGTAGACCGATAGATCCAGCCCTCACCCTAACCCTCCCGAAACGTCGGACCGCCCGTAGGGAGAGGGGACTGACCGAGGTGTTTGGTCGGGATACGGCGACCTGAAACTCCGAGTCGAGCTCAGGTTTTGAACATCACCAAGATCGGCTCCCTTTCCCCCTCTCCCCTCTGGGGAGAGGGCTGGGGTGAGGGGTGGATTTTAAGCCTTCACCTAAAGAGTGCGAATTTTCCCACCCTACGCTAACCTGCGGCCATGTTTTACGAGGTCGACTAATGCACATTCATATTCTTGGTATCTGCGGCACTTTCATGGGTTCGATGGCGGTTCTGGCCAAAGAGCTGGGCCATCACGTGACGGGCTCCGATGCCAACGTCTATCCGCCGATGAGCACTCAGCTTGAGGCTCAGGGCATTGAGTTGACCCAAGGCTATGACCCGGCGCAGCTCGATCCGGCACCGGATCTGGTGGTGATCGGCAATGCCATGTCCCGCGGCAACCCGGCTGTCGAATACGTGCTGAACAAAGGCCTGCCGTACGTCTCCGGCCCGCAATGGCTGGCGGATCACGTGCTGCAAGGTCGCTGGGTGCTGGCCGTCGCCGGTACCCACGGCAAAACCACCACCAGCAGCATGCTCGCCTGGGTGCTGGAACACGCGGGCATGAGCCCGGGTTTCCTGATCGGCGGCGTGCCGCAAAACTTCTCGGTGTCCGCCCGCTTGGGTGACACACCGTTCTTCGTGATCGAAGCCGACGAGTACGACAGCGCGTTCTTCGACAAGCGCTCCAAGTTCGTTCATTACCGCCCGCGCACGGCGATCCTGAACAATCTGGAATACGATCACGCCGACATCTTCCCCGATCTGCCAGCCATCGAGCGGCAATTCCACCATTTGGTGCGGACCATCCCGAGCGAAGGCCTGGTGATCCATCCAACCACCGAGCCTGCGTTGCTGCGTGTGATCGAGATGGGTTGCTGGACCCCGGTGCAAACCACCGGTGCCGGCGGTCAGTGGCAGGTCAAACTGCTCAGCGAAGACGGTTCGAAATTTGAAGTGATGTTCGAAGGTGTCGCTCAAGGTGTGGTCGAGTGGGACATGACCGGCCAACACAACGTCGCCAACGCGTTGGCCACGTTGGCTGCGGCGCGCCACGTCGGTGTTGTGCCGTCCATGGGCATCGCTGCGTTGAGCGCATTCAAAAGCGTCAAGCGCCGGATGGAGAAAGTCGCCGAGGTTCGCGGCATCACCATCTATGACGACTTCGCTCACCACCCGACGGCAATTGCGACGACCCTCGACGGTCTGCGCAAGCGCATCGGCGATGCACCGTTGATTGCGATCATCGAGCCGCGCTCCAACTCCATGAAGCTCGGTGCTCACCGCGACGGCTTGCCGGAGAGCGTGGTCGATGCCGATCAGGTGATCTGGTACGCGCCGGCCAACCTCGGTTGGGATCTGGGGGCTACTGCTGCGTTGTGTACGGTGCCGTCGATCGTCAGTGATTCGCTGGAAGGCATCATCGAGCGCGTGAAGAGCCAGGCCCAGCCCGGTACTCACGTGGTAATCATGAGCAACGGCGGCTTCGGCGGCCTGCACGGCAAACTCGCCGAGGCGCTGCAATGAACAACGGCCCGGAACGCATCACGCTGGCGATGACCGGCGCTTCGGGCGCCCAATATGGTTTGCGTCTGCTTGACTGCCTGATTCGTGAAGACCGCGAGGTGCACTTTATGATCTCCAAGGCTGCGCAACTGGTGATGGCCACCGAGACTGATGTTACGTTGCCGCCGAAAACCCAGATGATGCAGGCTTTCCTGACCGAATACACCGGTGCTGCCGCCGGACAGATTCGGGTGTATGGCAAGGAAGACTGGATGTCGCCAGTGGCTTCGGGCTCAGGCGCGCCGGCAGCGATGGTGGTGGTGCCGTGTTCCACGGGGACCTTGTCGGCCATCGCGACGGGAGCCTGCAACAACCTGATCGAGCGTGCCGCCGACGTCACCCTGAAGGAGCGTCGTCAGCTGATTCTGGTGCCGCGTGAGGCGCCGTATTCGAGCATCCATCTGGAGAACATGCTCAAGTTGTCGAACATGGGCGTGACGATTTTGCCGGCGTCGCCCGGTTTTTATCATCAGCCGCAAACCATCGACGACTTGATCGATTTTGTCGTGGCGCGAATTCTCAATCTGCTGAACATTCCCCAGGACATGCTGCCGCGTTGGGGCGAACACCATCTGACCAGCGATGAATAAACTGCTGGCGATTGTGCTGGCGCTGCAATTGGCTGGTTGCGCCACGGCGCGAACGCTTGATGCCGCCAAGCCTGGTGCACCGGTGGTGTATTCGGGGACACGTCTGGATTTGTATGCCATGAACGGCGGCTGCTGCGCCATGGACCGCTTCGGCGCCGAAGCCCCGAGCTACCCCGGCGTCGACCTGCCGGCCAGTGCGTTGCTTGACACGCTGCTGTTGCCGCTGTCGGTGCTTACGGTGATCGGGGTAAGTTTTCAGGCGACGGGCGGGTTGTAGCGTTCGGCATTAAATCGGTGTCGCGCCCTTCGCGAGCAGGCTCGCTCCCACATTGGATTTGTGAACCCCACAGATCCAATGTGGGAGCGAGCCTGCTCGCGAAGGCGTCACTTCAGGCGCCGCAGAATTATTTACCTAGCTTGCGCAACTCATCCGACTCAACAATCCGCACCCCATCCTGCTCTTCCAGCGCCAGTCGCCACATGGCGCGGGCCAGTTGGCAGGCTTCGATGCCGCGGTATTTGCCGGGGATCAAGCGGGACAATGGCCCGGCGAATTGCTCGGCCGGACGCGGCTCAAGGCGATCGCCCAGCAGCAGCGAAGGGCGGCAAATGGTCAGTTGCGGCCAGTCCTGCGCGCGCAATGCGTGTTCCATCTCACCTTTGACCTTGTTGTAGAAAATCGAGGATCTTCGATCGGCCCCCAGGGCACTGATCACGATCAGGTGCCGTGCGCCCATCTCTCGGGCACGTTTGGCGAAGGCAACCACCATGTCCAGGTCCACCGCGCGAAACGCTTGTTCCGAGCCGGCCTGTTTGATGGTAGTGCCAAGGCAGCAGTAGGCGATGTCGACGCGACCATTCAATTGCGGCAGAAACACCGCAGGGTCACCGACCGGGTTTTCCAGATGGGGATGCTCGGCCAATGGCCGGCGTGAGGGCGCCAATACTCGTGAGATCGTGGGTTCATTGAGCAGGCGATCAAGTAAATGTTCACCGGTCAACCCGGTAGCTCCGGCAAGCAGTACGTGCTGAGGTGTCAAGTACATAGTGTTTCCCCCTTGATACTATTCAGCTTAGTTGCTCTTTGCATCCTTGTTGCTGATAGAGACACTTTGTAGTGCTTTTCGTGCCTGCTGTTTGCGTAACAGCTGCCAGTGAGAGAGAACGGTTTTCGGCGCCCAGATCTGCGGTTCAGAGGCTTCGAAGCTGTCCGCCAGCTCGCGTTCGGCGACGGTGGCCTTGGCCAGTTTGAAGGCTTGCTCCAGATCGTCGGTCTGGTTCAGTGCCTGGGCGAACAGCGCATCGCCGAAGTAGGTGAAGTTCGCTTCTTCCGAGCAGCCGAAGGACACGCGGTCAGCGCGCGAGGCGGTCATGATCAGGGTGCGTTCATCCTTGAGCGCCGGAATGAAACCACCGGAGTAGCAGGACGAAATCACGATGATCTTGTCGCGGTTTTTCAGCGGAGAGAGAACCGCGGCGAGTTCGTCGGCCGGCAGATCGGACAGTTCCATGCGCGGCTGGTCGAGCACCAGTTCGTGTTCGCTGGTGCCGTGGCTGGTCATGTAGATGAAGATCAAGTCTTCCGGGCCACTGCGTTCGGCCAGGGTGGCGGCGGCGCGGCGCAGGTTTTCCCGGGTGGCCATCGGCCGGTCGACGAGGTGGTCGCGATGGTTCACCAGGCGGATCTGGCCAAACGCACCAAAGCGGCTGCTGAGCATGTTGCTGACGTAATCGGATTCGCGCAGGAACACGCTTTGCTTGCCGTCACCGCCGAGTGTCAGGGTGTACAACTCGACCGCCGGGGTCGAAGCCGGCACGCTGGACAGTGCGTCGTCGAGCAAACGGCCCTGGGCCAGCAAACCGAGTTCCAGGCTGTCGGGCAGCAGCTTGCCATCGGCATCGCGAACACGTTGGCCATTGACCCACGTACCGTTTTGCACCGTGCCGTCAGTCAGCACCAGGGTGCCGTGCCCCGAGTAACTGTCACCGTCGAATTGGCCGATGTAGAAGCTGCCGTCGGACAGGTTCAATCGACCTTGGCCGGTGAAGCGCCAGTCACTGAACTGGCCGATGTAATGGCTGCCGTCGGCGCCGATCAACTCGCCCTTGCCGTTCAGCGACCCTTCCTTGAACAGACCGAGCCAGACATCACCGTCGGCGTTCTCGTAGCGGCCCTTGCCGTGCAGTTGGTTGTTCTTGAAGCCGCCGACATAAATATCACCCTCGGCGCTGTTAAAAGTCCCGTTACCTTCAAGCTGACCGTCGACGAAATGCCCGGTGAACTGATTGCCGCTGGCGTCGCTACGTTGGCCTTCGCCGTTGGGTTTGCCGTGGGCGAACTGGCCCTGATACGAGCTGCCGTCTTCGAGTTCGAGACGACCGAGCCCTGAATATTGATCGGCCTTGAATTCACCGCGGTAGGTCATACCGTTTTCTTTGAGGGTGCCTTCGCCGTCCCGTCGACCGGCTTTGAAACTGCCGGTGAAGCTGCTGCCGCTGGTGGTCAGTGTGCCCTTGCCGTCGAACAGCCCTAGATTGAATCCCCCGCGATAGACTTCGCCGTTACTGCCGTGCCATTCGCCCTGGCCATGCCATTGGCCCTTGTCGAAATCGCCGGCGTACCAGCTGCCGTTCGGGTAATCGATACGGCCCTGGCCTTGCAGCAATCCGTTGACCAGTTCACCGCGATAGCGTCCGCCGTCCGGCAACCGGGCGTCGGGGGGCAACAGCGATTCGCCGTCGCCGCAAGCGGTGAGCAATAGGGTCAGAGCGAGGAGTGCAAGTGGGCGCATAGCGGGATCCGGGCAATTAGGCGACCGAGTATGCCGCAGCTGTTTGACCTTATATAGCCAGGAAACAGAAGAGGGCGCGAAACAGCGCGAGCTGCTTCGCATCCGGGATGGGTTACACGAAGCAGAGGGACAGTGGCTCGGCGATGTAGGCCGGTTTATCCGAGCCTTCGATCTCAAGCGTGGCGGTGGCTTTGAGTAGCCATTGGCCGGGCTTTTTCTCGATGACTTCGTTCATGTCGACCTTGAGTCGTACCCTGGAATTGACCTTCACTGGCTGGATGAAACGCACGGTATCCAAGCCGTAGTTGACCACCATCTTCGCCCCTTCAGGGAGGATCAGGATGTCTTCCATCAGTTTGGGGATCAGCGACAGCGACAGGAAACCGTGTGCAATGGTGCTGCCAAATGGCGTTTGCGCGGCTTTGACCGGGTCGACGTGGATGAACTGATAATCCCCTGTGGCTTCGGCGAACAGGTTGATGCGCTCCTGATCGATGGTGAGCCATTCGGAACGTCCGAGTTCCTTGCCGACATAATCTTTGAGCTCTGCAACTGGAACATAGGGCATTGAGACTCTCCTTGGGTTCATCGGTTTTATAGTTTTGAGGTGGGGGGATTTGACCTCCCGGATTACCACTTTAGATCAACATGGCAAATGGCTCCGGTCAACTGACCATGATTTTGGCGAATGCCGGTCTATAGCGTTGGCGTGCTTATAATGCTCGGCCCGCTTGTGCGGGATGATATTGGCGGGAGAAGACGGATGTTGTTACGTGGCCTGACCTGGCTGGTGCTGTTCCAATTGCTGGGCACAGCCATCAACCATTTGTTTTTACCGATACTGCCGGGACCGATTGTTGGCCTGCTGTTACTGCTGGTGTTCCTGATCAGCCGTGGCCAGGTCGGCGAACCGCTGAACCTCGCGGCCAGCAGTCTGCTGCGTTACCTGCCGTTGTTGCTGGTGCCGCCCGCCGTGGGTGTGATGGTTTACGCCAAAGACATTGCCGCGGATTTCTGGGCCATCGTCGGCGCGCTGGTGTTGTCACTGTTGCTGTCCCTGGCCTTCGCCGGCGTGCTGATGCAGCGCATGGTCAAGCGTCACGCTCATCGTGAGGACAGCCAATGATCTTCGACTGGCACGGCGCCTGGGCGTCGGTGATTCATCATCCGTTGTTTGGCATCGGTATTACGCTGGGGGCTTATCAGCTGGTGCTGGCGGCGTTCGAGAAAACCCGCTGGATTTTTCTGCAGCCGGTGCTGGTCTCGATGCTGCTGGTGATCGGTGTACTGGTGGGTTGCGGCCTGACCTATGCCGAGTACCGCAAGAGCACCGAGATCCTCAGCATCCTGCTCGGGCCTGCGACCGTGGCGCTGGCTGTGCCGCTGTACCTCAATCTGCGACGCATTCGGCAGTTGTTCTGGCCGATATTTACTACGCTGGTGATAGGTGGCGTCGTCGCCACCGGTATGGGTGTATTGCTGGGCTGGTCGTTTGGTGCCGAACACATGATCCTGATGACCATGGCGCCGAAGTCGGTGACTTCGCCGATTGCCATGTTGGTGGCGGAGCAGATCGGTGGTGTTGCGGCGCTGGCGGCAGTGTTCGTGTTGATTACCGGGGTGATCGGGGCGATCTTCGGGCCGAGTCTTTTGACCCGGCTGGGTGTGCACAGCCCTGAGGCGCGCGGTATGGCACTGGGCATGACCGCCCATGCGGTCGGCACGGCGGTGGCGATGCAGGAAAATGAAGAATGTGGCGCCTTCGCGGCGCTGGCGATGAGTCTGATGGGCGTGGCCACGGCAGTTTTCCTGCCGTTGGCGGTGTCGATGGTGGTGTAAGGAAATGTCTATGAGCTTGCCGCTTTTTCCGCTGAATACGGTGTTGTTTCCTGGCTGCATCCTCGATTTGCAGATCTTCGAGGCGCGCTACCTGGACATGATCAGTCGCTGCATGAAGCAGGGCGGCGGCTTCGGCGTGGTGTGCATCCTCGACGGCGAAGAAGTCGGCATCGCTCCGGCGGGCTACGCGCTGGTCGGGTGCGAGGCGCTGATCACTGATTTCAAACAGCAGGACAATGGCTTGCTGGGGATTCGGGTGCAGGGCGGACGGCGTTTCCACGTGTTGCGCACCGAGATTCAGCGCGATCAACTGACCGTCGCCGAGGTCGAGTGGCTGGAAGACGAGCCTGAGCAACCGCTACAGGACGAGGACGCCGACCTGGTTGCGCTGCTCAAAGCCTTGGCCGAACACCCGATGGTCGAAGCATTGAACATGGGTACCGAAGCAACCGGGCAGCAGTCGTTGGCCAATCAGTTGGCGTACCTGTTGCCGTTTGCCGAAGTGGACAAGGTCGACCTGCTGCAACTCGATGATCCGCAGCAGCGACTGGATGCGATTCAGGCGCTGCTGGATGAGTTGCAGGGTGAGTTGTTTGCCTGACTCCCGCTAAAAGATCACAGACTGCGGCAGCTCCTACATGGATAAGGCGTACACCTGTAGGAGCTGCCGCAGGCTGCGATCTTTTGATCTTTAGTAGGCATACCGCAACATCGCATGCGGCAAATGCCGCAATGCAAAGAACCCGAACAGCGCTACCATCGCCGGCATCACCAGCCACCAGACCTTCGGTGGCATGGCGTTTAGCGGTGCCGGGCGCTGATTCAGCCACAAGCTCGCCGCACACACGCACGCCGCCAGCATCGCGCCGGCCAGCACATCCGTTGGCCAGTGCGCGCCCAGGTACACCCGCGACAGGGCAATCGCCAGTGCGGGCAAGCAACCCAATAGCAGCCAGGTCAGGCGCATGCGCGGCGGTTGTCCGCGGCCGGCCAGCACGGCCAGTGTCAGAAACAGCGCAAAAGAGCCCGAGGCGTGGCCGCTGGGCATGCTGTAGCTGGTCAGAGGATCGCTCAACACTTCCGGTCGTACGCGGGCGAAAAAGTGTTTGGTCACGGTGTTGCCCAGCGCGGTGCACAGCAGGGTGCTACCGGCGAAAATCGCCTGGCGCCATTGCCGGGTAAGCAACAGCAACCCCGTCAGCAGGGCGCTGAACACCAGCATGTTGCGGAACTCGCCGATCAGCGTGAACGTCACCGCCACCTCATCGAGCAGCGGGCTGCGGTGCTCCTGGACCAGGGTCATCACGCCCTGATCGAGGGCGGCCAGGTGCGGGTAGCCGATAAACAGACCGGCCAAAATCAGGAAGCTCATTCCAGTAATCAGCATCGTCGCTTTGCGATGACGGCGCATGCTGCTGGTGATGCTCAAGCCCACCATGAGGGCGATGCTGCCGGCGACGATGCCGGCCTCGGGCCAGAACCCTTCCGGTAACGGCAAGCGAATTGCCGCCCCCGTGGCCCAGCCGGGCAGCAGATAAGCGACGCTCCAACCAGCGGCGGCCAGCAGGCTGACGGCGGCGAAGCGCGGGAAGGGCATGTCGAACATCCCGGCGACCATCGGCAACATCGGTCGCAGCGGACCGATGAAGCGCCCGACCAGCAGGCTGGCGATGCCGTAACGCTGGAAATATGCCTCGGCCCCGGCGATCCATTCCGGATGATGGCGCAGCCCCGGCAGGCGCCGGATGTTCTGATGGAAATGTCGTCCAATGAAGTACGAAACGATGTCCCCCAGCACACCGGCGAGAAACCCCAGCAGCAGCGTTTCACCCAACGACAGCGCGCCACTGCCGGCCAGTACCGCTACGGCGAACAGCAGCACCGTGCCGGGTACGATCAACCCGGCAATCGCCAGGCATTCCACAAAAGCCACTATGAACACCGCCGCGGCCAGCCATTGCGGGTTGACCGTCAACCAACCGGTCACGCTATCGAGCCATGGGCCCATAAAAACAACTCCATTTTACGAATTGACCCCGGCGTAGGAGCTGCCGAAGGCTGCGATCTTTTGATCTTTATCCTTTAAGGGCAAAAGATCGCAGCCTACGGCAGCTCCTACAGGGGATTGTGTTTACAGCAAAAAATAATCGCGACCTTCGATCTGCCCCCGCCGCAGCGGGTTGCGCGTGCAATACGGCGCGTAAGCCGCATCGATGAAACGGTACATTAAATGCTCATCGCGGCCGTGGGGAATGCCCAAACGCGTGGTTTGTATGATGTGAGCGGGCGCCGGGCCGACATCTTCCACCAGCAGCACTTCATGGTCGAAGCGCTTGGCGTCCCAGACCGGCACCTTCAGGCCCAACGCTTTGCAGAGCAACGTCTGTCCGGCGCAAAGCTTTTGCGAGGGGCGAGGGCGACCCTGGGCGTCGGGATTGTTCAACAGCATCTGCGCCAGGCTCGCCGGCCCGCTCAAGTCGTCGACCCACGGATAGGCGGATTTGATCAGCACCGCATTGCCCGGCCCCTGAGCGCTGAAGTTCAGGGAGTCGCCGCCACGGGCGTAGTACATATAGATGTGGCCGCCATCCAGAAACAAAGCCTTACGTTTTTCTGTGTAGCCGAGGGAGGCGTGGCTGCCTTTTTCTTCGCAGTAATAGGCTTCGGTCTCGATGATCCGGGCGCTGAGCCACAGGTCGCCGACCCGGTGACGGATGACTTTGCCGAGTAATTCCCGGGCCAGCGTTTGGGCATCTCTGTCGAAAAATGCATCCGCGAGCCCCTTGGGCAGGCTCGTCGCGGACGTGCGAACAGTCAGGTTGGTCATGATGAACGGCGTTTATCAAGGCTGATTGAGTCGCGATGATAACAATTTGCAGCTTAATCACGGCTGAACGTCGGCAAATTGCCCTCCATTTCGACCATCCGCCCGTCACCGCTGTTAGTCCCGGGACGCGACAGCTATAATCTGCCGCTTTACTCTTTACCAAGACCTTAGCAAAGACCACTCCAGACCATGACTGAGTCCGTTCTTGACTACATGACCCGATTGGGTCGCGCTGCCCGCGAAGCTTCTCGCGTCATCGGCCGTGCCAGCACCGCGCAGAAAAACCGCGCCTTGCAGGCTGCTGCCAATGCGTTGGACGCTGCACGCGCCGAGCTGACGGCTGCCAATGAACTGGATTTGGCCGCTGGCCGCGCCAATGGTCTTGAGCCTGCATTGCTTGAGCGTCTGGCGCTGACCCCGGAACGCATCGACGGCATGATCGTCGGTTTGCGTCAGGTAGCGGCTCTGCCGGACCCGGTCGGCGCGATCCGCGACATGAGCTTTCGGCCGTCGGGCATTCAGGTCGGCAAGATGCGCGTGCCGTTGGGCGTGATCGGGATCATCTACGAATCCCGGCCGAACGTGACCATCGATGCCGCCAGCCTGTGCCTGAAGTCCGGCAACGCGACCATCCTGCGTGGCGGCTCCGAAGCGATTCATTCCAATCGTGCCATTGCCGCCTGCATCCAGCGCGGTCTGGCCGAAGCCGATTTGCCTGCCGCCGTGGTGCAAGTGGTCGAAACCACTGACCGTGCCGCCGTTGGCGCACTGATCACCATGCCTGAATACGTCGACGTTATCGTGCCCCGTGGCGGCCGTGGCCTGATCGAGCGCGTGAGTCGTGACGCCCGCGTGCCGGTCATCAAGCATCTGGATGGCATCTGTCACGTTTACGTGAGTGCTCATGCCGATCTGCCGAAAGCCCAGCGCATCGCGTTCAACGCCAAGACTTACCGCTATGGTATCTGCGGTGCCATGGAAACCCTGCTGGTGGACCAATCGGTCGCCAAGGATTTCCTGCCATCGATGGCTGCACAGTTCCGTGAAAAAGGCGTCGAGCTGCGCGGCTGCGAACGCACCCGGGCGATCATCGAGGCTGTTGCCGCCAGCGAAGAAGACTGGAACACCGAGTACCTGGCGCCGATTCTTTCGATCCGCGTGGTCGACGGGCTGGACCAGGCCATCGAACACATCAATAAGTACGGCTCCCATCACACCGATTCGATTGTCAGCGAAAACCTTGCTGACACCCGGCGTTTCGTCGCGGAAGTCGATTCATCGTCGGTAATGATCAACACCCCGACGTGCTTCGCCGATGGCTTCGAATACGGATTGGGTGCCGAGATTGGCATTTCTACTGATAAGCTGCACGCCCGCGGCCCGGTGGGCCTCGAAGGTCTGACCTGCGAGAAGTACATCGTGGTCGGTGATGGCCAGTTGCGCGGCCAGGCGTCGGTCTGACTTGGGCGACCTCGACCTCTCAGCCCCGGTAACCGCCAGCGAGCCTGCGCCTCGACGCATTGGAATGCTGGGCGGAACCTTCGACCCGGTGCACATCGGCCATTTGCGCAGTGCGCTGGAAGTCGCCGAATCGCTGGCGCTCGATGAGCTGCGTCTGACACCCAGTGCCAGACCGCCTCATCGCGGTACGCCGCAGGTCTCGGCGAAAGACCGTCTGGCGATGGTCGAGTGCGCGGTGGCCGGTGTGGCGCCGCTGGTGGTGGACGCCCGCGAATTGCAGCGGGACAAACCGTCCTACACCATTGACACCCTGGAACTGATGCGTGCCGAACTGGCCGCTGAAGACCAGGTTTTTCTACTTTTGGGCTGGGACGCATTTTGCGGCCTGCCCACTTGGCACCGCTGGGAAGAGTTGCTCCAGCATTGCCACATCCTGGTGCTGCAACGCCCGGATGCCGACAGCGAACCGCCGGATGCCTTGCGCAATCTGTTGGCGGCACGCTCGGTGAGCGACCCGCTGGCCCTCAAAGGGCCGAGCGGACAGATTGCATTCGTCTGGCAGACACCGCTCGCGGTATCCGCCACCCAGATCCGTCAACTGCTGGCCAGCGGTAAGTCGGTACGTTTCCTGGTGCCCGACGCGGTCCTGGCCTACATCGATGCGCACGGTCTCTACCGTGCGTCGAACTGAAAAAGGGAGCGCTTCAAAACACGTGAACGCGTGTACCGAAGCGCCCGAACATACGAGCAAAACGAGTTTTATATGACTGACAAAGACGTAACTAAAGTAAAGCGCAAAGGCACGTTCAAGAGCGCCCCACTGCCAGTAGAGGTTCCAACCGGCCCTGAGCTGCGCGGCGAAGAGCTGGTCAAGGTTGCCGTAGCGGCCCTGGAAGACGTGAAGGGCCAGGACATTCAGGTGATCGACGTTCGTGAAAAGCAGAGCATCACTGACTTCATGATCATCGCTACCGGTACGTCCAACCGCCAGATCGGCGCGATGCTGGATAAGGTCCGCGAGGCGGTCAAAGCCCTGGGCGTCAAGCCGCTGGGTGAAGAAGGCAAGGGCGACAGCGACTGGGTCCTGCTGGATATGGATGATGTCATCGTGCACATGATGACCGCTTCGGCTCGTCAGTTTTACGACCTGGAGCGCCTGTGGTCCGGTGCGGAACAGAGCCGTGCTCTGAACGCGGCTCACCACAGCCCGGAAAACACCCATGAGCACTTCGTCAAGCTCAATAAAGACCAGCAATAAGGGACCGCTGTGCGACTGCGACTGATCGCCGTCGGTTCACGCATGCCCAAGTGGGTGGAAGAAGGCTGGCATGAATATGCCAAGCGTCTTCCGTCCGAGCTGGCGCTGGAACTGGTGGAAATACCGCTCAACACCCGTGGCAAGAACGCCGACGTGGCGCGCTTCATCCGTCAGGAAGGCGAGGCCATGCTGGCCAAGGTCGGGCCGAACGAGCGCGTTGTGACCCTCGAAGTCCACGGCAAGCCCTGGAGCACCGAGCAACTGGCGGTCGAGCTCGATCGCTGGCGGCTGGACTCGCGCACGGTGAATTTCATGGTCGGCGGCCCCGAAGGGCTGGCGCCGGAAGTCTGTGCCCGAGCCGATCAGCGCTGGTCATTGTCGCCGTTGACGTTGCCGCACCCGCTGGTGCGAATCCTGATCGGCGAACAGCTGTATCGTGCCTGGACAGTCTTGTCCGGCCACCCTTACCACAAGTAGTTCTGCCCTCATGCCCCAGCCGATCCGCATCAAGGACCACGAAAAAGACGCCCGTCTGGTGCGTGGCCGCGTCGTGTTCGGGGCAATTGCGGTCGTGACGCTGATCGGTGTGCTGATCGCGCGGCTGTATTTCCTTCAGGTGATCCAGTACGAGTACCACTCGACCCTGTCGGAAAACAACCGCGTCCATGTGCAGCCGATTCCGCCGACCCGGGGCTTGATCTTCGATCGCAATGGCGTGGTGGTGGCGGATAACCGGCCCAGCTTCAGCCTGAGCATGACCCGCGAGCGTTCCGGCGACTGGCAGCAAGTGCTCGACGTCATTGTCGAAGTGCTGGAGCTGACGCCCGAGGACCGGGTGATCTTCGAGAAACGCATGCGTCAGGGGCGTCGGCCGTTCGAGCCGGTGCCGATCCTGTTCGAGCTGACCGAAGAACAGATCGCCCGCATCGCGGTGAACCAGTTCCGTCTGCCGGGCGTGGAAGTGGTCGCGCAGCTGGTTCGTCACTATCCGCAGGGCGCGCACTTTGCGCACTCGGTGGGATATATGGGGCGAATCAACGAAAAAGAGCTCAAGTCTCTGGACCCGGTGAGTTACAGCGGCACCCATCAAATTGGCAAAACCGGCATCGAGCGCTTCTACGAGCCCGAATTGCACGGTCAGGTCGGTTACGAAGAAGTCGAGACCAACGCCCGTGGCCGCGTGCTGCGGGTACTCAAACGTACCGAACCGATTTCCGGCAAGGACATCGTCCTGAGCCTGGACATCAAACTGCAGGAGGCCGCCGAAGCTGCACTCGGCGGTCGCCGTGGCGCAGTGGTGGCGCTGGACCCGAAAACCGGCGAAGTCCTGGCGATGGTCAGTCAGCCGAGTTTTGACCCGAACCTGTTCGTCACCGGCATCAGTTTCAAGGCCTATTCCGAGCTGCGCGATTCCATCGACCGGCCACTGTTCAACCGCGTGCTGCGCGGCCTGTACCCGCCGGGCTCGACCATCAAACCGGCTGTGGCAATTGCCGGCCTGGATTCTGGCGTTGTGAACGCGTCGAGTCGGGTGTATGACCCCGGCTATTACCAGTTGCCCAACTACGATCACAAATACCGTAACTGGAACCGTACCGGTGACGGCTACGTCGATCTGGACACGGCGATCATGCGGTCCAACGACACCTACTTCTACGATCTGGCCCACAAACTGGGAATCGATCGCTTGTCGGCGTACATGAGCAAGTTCGGCATCGGCCAGAAGGTTTCGCTGGACATGTTCGAAGAGTCGCCGGGGCTGATGCCTACACGTGAATGGAAACGTGCAACCCGGCGTCAGGCCTGGTTCCCGGGCGAAACGCTGATTCTCGGGATTGGTCAGGGCTACATGCAATCAACGCCCTTGCAACTGGCCCAGGCCACCGCGCTGGTCGCGAACAAGGGTGTCTGGAACCGTCCGCACCTGGCCAAAACTGTCGAAGGCGAGCGGCCGAAGGATGAAAACCCGATGCCGGATATCATCCTGCGTGACCCGTCCGACTGGACCAAGGTCAACCACGGCATGCAACAGGTGATGCACGGTGCCCGGGGTACGGCACGCAAAGCGGCGATCGGTTCGCAATACCGCATCGCGGGCAAAAGTGGTACGGCTCAGGTGGTCGCGATCAAGCAGGGTGAGAAGTACGACCGCTCCAAGGTTCAGGAGCGCCATCGCGACCACGCCTTGTTCGTCGGCTTCGCACCCGCCGACAACCCGCAAATCGTGGTGTCGGTGATGGTCGAGAACGGCGAGTCCGGTTCCGGCGTTGCAGCGCCCGTGGTACGTCAAATCATGGACGCCTGGCTTCTGGACCAGGACGGTCGGTTGAAGGCCGAATACGCCAGCCCTATCAGTGCGGAGGCTACGGCCCGTGAAGAGTAATTTTGATCGCATCCTCTCCAGCGAGGATGTGATGCGTCGCCGCGCAACGCTGTTGCAACGCATGCACATTGATGGCCCGTTGCTGATCCTGCTGCTGACCCTCGCTGCCGGCAGCCTGTTCGTGCTGTATTCGGCCAGCGGCAAAAGCTGGGATCTGCTGGCCAAGCAAGCCACTTCGTTCGGTATCGGCCTGGTATCGATGATCGTCATTGCGCAGTTCGAACCGCGGTTCATGGCCCGTTGGGTGCCAGTCGGCTATGTGATCGGTGTGCTGTTGCTGGTGGTGGTGGACGTCATGGGCCACAACGCCATGGGCGCCACGCGCTGGATCAACATTCCCGGGGTGATCCGCTTCCAGCCCTCGGAATTCATGAAGATTCTGATGCCCGCGACCATCGCCTGGTACTTGTCCAAGCGCACCTTGCCGCCGCAGCTCAAGCATGTGGGCGTCAGTCTGTTTCTGATTGGCTTGCCGTTTATCCTGATCGTGCGCCAGCCTGACCTCGGCACTTCGCTGTTGATCCTCGCCGGTGGCGCGTTCGTTCTGTTCATGGGCGGCCTGCGCTGGCGCTGGATTCTCAGCGTGATTGCCGCGGCTGTGCCGGTGGCGGTCGGCATGTGGTACTTCATCATGCACGACTACCAGAAGCAGCGAATCCTGACCTTCCTCGATCCCGAAAGCGATCCGTTGGGCACTGGCTGGAACATCATTCAATCGAAAGCCGCCATCGGTTCCGGCGGTGTGTTCGGCAAGGGCTGGTTGCTCGGCACCCAGTCGCACCTGGACTTCCTGCCGGAAAGCCACACCGACTTCATTATTGCGGTCATGGGCGAAGAATTCGGCCTGGTGGGTATCTGCGCGCTGCTGCTGATTTATCTGCTGTTGATCGGCCGCGGACTGGTGATTACCGCTCAAGCCCAGACATTGTTCGGCAAATTGCTCGCGGGCAGCCTGACCATGACGTTTTTTGTTTACGTTTTCGTCAACATCGGTATGGTCAGTGGCCTGTTGCCGGTTGTGGGGGTGCCGTTGCCGTTCATTAGCTACGGAGGAACTTCGCTGGTGACGCTGCTGTCAGCGTTTGGGGTTTTGATGTCGATCCATACCCATCGTAAGTGGATCGCTCAGGTTTGAATAAGGTGAAGATTTCAATGCAAGTAATGCGTGGCTGGGCGACTCGATATGCGCCATGGGTCGGCCTGGTAAGCATCCTTGGCACAGCGCAGGAAGCGTTGGCCGGCGATTACGAAGGTTCACCCCAGGTGGCCGAATTCGTCGGTGAAATGACCCGCGACTACGGTTTTGCCGGTGAACAGCTGATGGGCGTGTTCCGCGAAGCCGAGCGCAAGCAGTCGATTCTGGACGCGATCTCGAAACCGGCCGAACGGGTCAAGCAGTGGAGCGAGTATCGCCCGATGTTCATCACCGACGCGCGCATCGCCCGTGGTGTGGACTTCTGGCGTCAGCACGAGGCGGTACTGGCCCGCGCCGAGCAGGAATACGGTGTGCCGGCGCAGGTTATTGTTTCGATCATCGGCGTTGAGACCTTTTTTGGTCGTAATACCGGCAATTTTCGGGTAATCGACGCCTTGTCGACCCTGGGTTTCGACTATCCTCCCCGTGCCGAATTTTTCCGCAAGGAGTTGCGTGAGTTCCTGTTGCTGGCCCGGGAAGAGCAGGTCGATCCGTTGACCCTCAAAGGCTCGTACGCCGGGGCCATGGGCTTGCCGCAGTTCATGCCGAGCAGTTTTCGCGCCTATGCGGTGGACTTCGACGGTGACGGCCACATTAATATCTGGACCAATCCGGACGATGCCATTGGCAGCGTCGCCAGTTATTTCAAGCGTCACGGCTGGGTAGCCGGCGAACCGGTGGTCAGCCGCGCCGATGTGCGTGGCGACCAGGTGGACGAAGGTTTGACCACGGGCATCGAACCGACTAAAACCGTCGGGGAGTTGCGGGCGCTGGGGTGGTCAAGTCATGATGCGCTGCGCGATGATATGCCGGTCACGGCTTTCCGCCTGGAAGGTGACAATGGCCCCGAATACTGGATGGGCCTGAACAATTTTTACGCGATCACGCGTTATAACCGCAGCGTGATGTACGCCATGGCCGTACATCAACTGTCTGAACAGCTGGTCCAAGCACGGGGCGTCAAGTAATGCGGGCATTGCCTATGAATAAACCCCTGAAGCTGATGGCATTCGCCGCGTTGGCGGTGCTGCTCGCCAGTTGTTCGACCAGCCGTTCGCCGACCCCAAAGTCTTCTACCGCCGTGCGCGCAACGCCAGGCCTGGACATCAACCGCGCGCACAAAGATGGCGCGCCGTGGTGGGACGTGGATGTTTCGCGTATCCCGGATGCCACGCCGACCCTGCACAGCGGTACTTATAAAGCCAACCCGTACACCGTGCTGGGCAAGACCTACTTCCCGCTGCAAGACTCCAAGACCTACGTCGCCTCGGGCACGGCGTCTTGGTACGGCACCAAGTTCCACGGCCAGAACACCGCCAACGGCGAAGTCTATGACCTGTACGGCATGAGTGCCGCGCATAAGACCTTGCCGCTGCCAAGTTACGTTCGGGTGACCAACCTGGACAACAACAAGAGCGTGGTTTTGCGAGTCAACGACCGTGGGCCGTTCTACTCGGACCGCATCATCGACTTGTCCTATGCCGCCGCCAAGAAACTGGGCTACGCCGAAATCGGCACCGCGCGGGTCAAGGTTGAAGGTATCGATCCACAACAGTGGTGGGCCGCGAAAGGCCGTCCGGCGCCTTTGATGCTCAATGAGCCTCAAGTAGCGCAAAATGCCGCGCCGACGATTACCGCTTCGGCGGGGACGGTCGAGCAATGGACGCCACCGCCGCAGCAACACGCTTCGGACACCGTGCCTGTGCCGATCAGTGCAAAAAAAAACGCTTCTGTACCAGCCTCTGGCCAGTATCTGCAGGTGGGCGCGTTCGCCAACCCGGACGCTGCAGAACTCCTGAGATCGAAGCTCAGCGGGATGGTGAGCGCTCCGGTGTTCATCAGTTCGATCGTGCGCAATCAACAGACGCTGCATCGGGTGCGCCTGGGGCCGATCGGCTCGCCGGGTGAAATCCAGCAAGTGCAGAACAGTGTGCGCCTGGCCAATCTCGGTTCGCCGAGCCTGGTCACTGCCGAGTAATACGTAGTACTTGATTGACGGTTCGCTTGCGGTTTGGGGGGTGGACCTGGTTGTTGGCTCGTTAAAGAACAAAAGCCCGGCAAGGGTTCTGAGTGAACAGCTGAACACGCGACAGCTCGTTAGAAAGCTGTCTGATTAGTTTTGCCCCTTAGGGCAGTTTCCATTAGCGATTTCGAGAGACGGATGAACATCACCACCTTTGCCAAACGCCTGTGTCTGCTAGTCCCGCTGCTCCTCTCGCCTGCCGCTTTCGCGGTCGAGATGATGCCGTCGCCGCCGCAACTGGCCGCCAAAGCCTATGTCCTCATGGACGCCAGCAGCGGCAACGTGCTGGTGGAGAACAACGGTGACCAGCGTCTGCCTCCGGCCAGCCTGACCAAGCTGATGACCGCGTACATCGCGACCCTGGAAATCCGTCGTGGCCAGATCGGCGAAAACGACCCGGTGACCGTCAGCGAAAACGCCTGGCGTACCGGCGGTTCGCGGATGTTCATCAAGGTCGGCTCGCAAGTCACTGTCAGCGATCTGCTGCACGGCATCATCATTCAGTCGGGTAACGACGCCAGCGTTGCGCTCTCCGAGCACATCGCCGGCAGCGAAGATGCCTTCGCTGACATGATGAACAAAACCGTGGCCGATCTGGGCATGACCAACAGCCACTTCATGAACCCGACCGGTCTGCCGAACCCTGAGCACTACTCGTCGGCTCACGACATGGCGGTGCTGGCTCGCGCGATCATCCACGAAGACCCGGCTCACTACGCGATCTACTCGCAGAAAGAGTTTTTCTGGAACGGCATCAAGCAACCTAACCGTAACCTGCTGCTGTGGCGCGACAAGACGGTCGACGGCCTGAAAACCGGCCACACCGACGAAGCCGGCTACTGCATGGTGTCTTCGGCAGTACGTGATGGCATGCGCCTGATCGCTGTGGTGTTCGGCACCAACAGCGAAGTGGCTCGCGCCTCTGAAACCCAGAAGCTGTTGACCTACGGTTTCCGCTTCTTCGAAACCCAGACGTTCTATCAGAAAGGCGCCGAGCTGGCTCAGGCTCCTGTCTGGAAAGGCACCACCAATCAAGTCAAGGCCGGCCTGGCTGAAGACCTGACCATGACCCTGCCAAAAGGCCAGCTGAAAAAGCTCGCCGCCAGCATGACCATGAACCCGCAACTGGTTGCGCCAATCGCCAAGGGCGACGTAATCGGTAAAGTCGACGTGAAGCTGGACGACAAAGTCGTGCATAGCGCTGATCTGATCGCTCTGGACGCGGTCGACGAGGGTGGTATCTTCCGCCGCATGTGGGATAGCATCCGTCTATTCTTCTACGGCTTGTTCAACTGAATTAGTGTGGACTTGCATGGCCCTGTTCCAATCCGGACCGGGGCCATGTCCGTTGCCACGGCTTACGAGGCCGTTACGCCATGACAGACAACGATGTAAAGGCGCCAAAAATCGAATTCCCCTGCGCGGATTACCCTATCAAGGTGATCGGCGATACCGGCGTGGGCTTCAAGGACAAGATCATCGCGATCCTTGAGAAACACGCGACCGTTGATCACAAGACCCTGGCCGAGCGTCAGAGCACCAACGGCAAGTACACGACCATCCAGCTGCACATCATCGCCACCGGTCAAGAACAGCTGTACGACATCAACAGCGAGTTGCGGGCTACCGGTTTCGTGCACATGGTGCTGTGATGTCTGGCACGGTGGGCTTTCGCGAGCTCGGCCAGATGGCTTACGAGCCGGTCTGGCATGCCATGCAACGCTTCACCAACGAACGCGGCAGCGATGCAGCGGACGAGATCTGGTTGGTCGAGCACCCACCGGTGTTCACCCAGGGGCAGGCCGGCAAGGCTGAGCACGTGTTACTCCCGGGAGATATTCCGGTAGTAAAGGTTGATCGCGGTGGTCAAGTGACTTATCACGGTCCCGGCCAGCTGGTGGCCTACCTGTTGCTCGATGTGCGCAAGCTGGGTTTCGGCGTGCGTGACCTGGTCAGCCGCATGGAACAATGCCTGATCGAGTTGCTGGCCAGCTACGGCGTTACTGCCGTGGCCAAGCCCGATGCGCCGGGTGTCTACGTCAATGGGGCGAAAATCGCTTCTCTGGGTCTGCGGATCCGCCACGGTTGCTCCTTTCATGGCCTGGCCCTGAATGTGGACATGAACCTGGAACCGTTTCGACGGATTAATCCCTGCGGCTACGCCGGGCTGGCGATGACCCAGCTGAGCGATCACGCAGGATCGATTGAATTTGCCGAGGTAAGTGCCCGGCTGCGCGCGCAGCTCGTCAAACACCTCGACTATGCTGAGCAGACGACCCTAACGGGCGGAATCGACTGATATGACTACTGATGCAGTGCAAACCATGATCCCGACGCTGGATGTCACCGAGCGTCCGGCCCCGCGTGCCAAGGTTGAAGCCGGCGTGAAGCTGCGCGGCGCCGAGAAGGTTGCACGTATCCCGGTGAAGATCATTCCGACCACCGAACTGCCGAAGAAACCTGACTGGATTCGCGTGCGTATCCCGGTTTCCCCGGAAGTCGACCGCATCAAGGCCCTGCTGCGCAAACACAAGCTGCACAGTGTCTGCGAAGAGGCGTCCTGCCCGAACCTGGGCGAATGTTTCTCCGGCGGCACCGCGACCTTCATGATCATGGGTGACATCTGCACCCGTCGCTGCCCGTTCTGCGACGTTGGCCACGGTCGTCCGAAGCCACTGGACGTCAATGAGCCGGAAAGCCTGGCCATCGCCATCGCTGACCTGAAACTCAAGTACGTGGTGATCACCTCGGTTGACCGCGACGACCTGCGTGATGGCGGTGCCCAGCACTTTGCCGACTGCATCCGCGAGATCCGCAAGCTGTCGCCGAACGTGCAGCTCGAAACCCTGGTCCCGGACTACCGTGGCCGCATGGACGTCGCGCTGGAAATCACCGCTGCCGAGCCGCCGGATGTGTTCAACCACAACCTGGAAACCGTGCCGCGCCTGTACAAGGCCGCGCGTCCAGGGTCGGATTACCAGTGGTCGCTGACCCTGCTGCAACGCTTCAAGCAGATGATGCCGCACATCCCGACCAAGTCCGGCTTGATGCTGGGCCTGGGCGAGACCGACGAAGAAGTCATCGAAGTCATGAAGCGCATGCGCGAGCACGACATCGACATGCTGACCCTGGGCCAGTACCTGCAACCATCGCGCAGTCACTTGCCGGTGGAGCGTTTTGTGCATCCGGATACCTTCGCCTGGTTCGCCGAGGAAGGTTACAAAATGGGCTTCAAGAACGTCGCTTCCGGCCCGCTGGTACGTTCCTCGTACCACGCCGACGAGCAGGCGAAACTGGTTAAAGCTGAATTGATGTCGTCCTTGTAACAAAGTGCCCGCAAGGCTTTTCAGCCTTGCGGGCGTTTTTGTTGGCCGTGTCTACGGCCACTACAGTCTTTTCCTGCAACCTGCGGGGCGACTGACCCTCTTCTGTTTGTCCCCGTTCCTGACTACTGTGTGCTTGACGCATTCACGCAGGGAGATTCATGGATGACCGTTCGACCGACTCACACCCTTTGTCCTCATGCCCCCGTTCCGGCCTTGCCGTCGCAAGGGCTGATCGGCGTTATTGCGCCCGCCGGTCCCGCAGCGCTGGACACCGATAAAGCCATCGCCTGGATGTGCGCTCGCGGATATTCACTGCGGATTTTCCCCGGCGTGCATGAGAAAGCCGATTACCTGGCCGGCAGTGATGATGTACGCCTCAATGATCTGCACGCAGCGTTCGCCGACAGTGAGGTCGACGCCGTCATTTGCTTGCGTGGGGGGTACGGTACGCCACGGTTGCTCGATCGCATCGACTTTGAACTGCTGCGCAACAATGCCAAGCCGTTCATCGGCTACAGCGACATCACCGCGCTGCACTCGGCAATCAGCCGTTATGCGGGCTTCGTGACCTTCCATGGCCCGATGCTCAACGCCGACCTGCTAGGTGACAAGCAAAAACCTACTGAGTCTTCATTCTTCAACATGCTCAGAGGACAGGTGAAGGCGGGCAGCGTGCTGCCGCACCCGGTCGCCTACCCGTTGACGACGATTGAGCCGGGTGTCGCTCACGGGCGCTTGCTGGGGGGCAATCTGTCGATGATCGCCGCGACGATGGGTACGCCGTATGAGATAGATGCCGAGGGCGTCATCCTGTTCATCGAGGACATCAACGAGCCGTTGTATCGTATCGACCGGCTGCTGACCCATCTACGTCTTGCCGGTACGCTGCACAAGCTGCGCGGGGTTTTGGTGGGGGATGTGGCGGGGGTTGATTCGGTTGCGTTGGAGCGCTTACTCAAGCAGACCTTCGAGCCGTTGCGGATACCGGTGTTGTCCGGTTGGCGCAGCGGGCATTGCGATCCGAACCTGACGTTGCCGATGGGCGCGCTGGTGAGGCTCGATGCGGGTAATAAGGAATTGGTGTTGGAGCAGGATGTGGTGGTCAAGGCTTAGAGTTTGGTCGTCTGATAGTCAGTCTTCGCGAGCAGGCTCGCTCCCACATTTGATCTGTGTTGTTCACAAATCTCCTGTGGGAGCGAGCCTGCTCGCGAAAGCTTTTTCAGCGGTTACGAAGGCCTTCCAGCAACTTGTGCGTCGGATACCCATCCGCCGGCCAGCCAAACGACTGCTGGGCACTGCGGATCGCCTTGCGGGTGTTGGCGCCGATAATGCCATCGGCGGTGCCCGCGTCGTAGTTCTGAGCACTCAACAGGCTTTGCAGTTCGATCCGCTCGGTACGGCTCAGCGGCAAATCATCTTTGGGCCATATGCCGTTGATCAGGCCGGCACCGTTAAAACGCTCGGACAACAGGCTCACGGCTAATGCGTAGGAAGACGAATTGTTGTACTTGAGGATCGCGCGGAAGTTGTCGAGGACCAGGAACGCCGGGCCACGGTAACCGGCCGGCAGCAGCAGGGCGGCTGACAGCTGTTCGGAGCCTGGCGGAACCTGGCGGCCATTGGGCAGGGTGACGCCCAGTTGCAGCCATTCAGCGACGCTCTTGCGAATCGTGCCATCGGCCAGGACGTAGTTGAAACTGCCCGGCAGCTGCACTTCAAAGCCCCATGGCTGGCCTTTCTGCCAGCCCGAGCTTTGCAGGTAGTGCGCCGTCGAGGCCAGCGCGTCGGCCGGGCTGCCCCAGATATCGCGGCGACCATCACCATCGAAGTCCACAGCATGGGTGTTGTAGGTGGTTGGGATGAACTGGGTCTGGCCCATGGCGCCGGCCCAGGAGCCAAGCATTTTCTCAGGCTCGATATCACCCTGTTGCAGGATCTGCAGGGCGGCGATCAGTTGCGCGTGGGCAAACCCGGGACGCCGACCTTCATAGGCCAGGGTCGCCAGGGAATTAATCACCGACTTGTTGCCCTGAAACTGCCCGAAGTTACTTTCCATGCCCCACACCGAGACCAGTGCCTGACGATCAACGCCGTAGCGCTGTTCGATGCTTTGCAGGATGTCGGCGTACTGATTGACCAGTGCTTGACCATTGCGTACCCGCAGCGGCGAAAGGGCGCCGTCGAGGTATTCCCATACCGGGCGGGAGAATTCCGGCTGGCTGCGGTCGGCGCGGATCACGCTGGTGTCGAGGCTGACATTGGCGAAGGCGCGGTCGAACAGGTCGGCGCGGATACCGGCGGCCAGAGCGTCCTTGCGGAAACCCGCCTGCCATTCGGCGAAGGTCTGGGTGGGCTGGATGTCGAGGTTTTCACCGGTCGGAACCACGGGCGGAATGACCGCAGGGGCTGTCGCTACGGGGAGGGTCTGAAGCGGTTGGGCGTCGGCGGCGGTCGGTTTTTCCGCGCAGGCGACTAGCAAAACGAGGCTGGAGGCAGCGATCAGTTGGCGCAGGGGCCAACGACGGGAAATACAAAGGGGCATGCACGGGTCCAGGGAGTACGAATCAGGTGCAGACCTTAACATGTTGAGCGAGCGCTTGCCTTTCAGGCCGCCAGAAAGTAAGAAGCCTCCCAGCTATTAGACTGGAAGGCTTCGCGGCGGTAGCTGCCTTTGCCCTTGCCGGCTGGTTCCTGACGGCTGCGGAACAGAGGCTGGGCGATGATGGATTTGGCCTTGTTGGGGCCATGCTTGGATGGCTTTTTGCTCATGATGAGATCTCTCGGTTAGGTGGGTTTTGCGTGGGAAATAATCTGCCGAAGTTTGGGGGCTGTCTAGAGGGGAAATTCAGATTTGATTTGTAGGAAGCAAGATCAAAAGATCGCAGCCTCGTTTCACTCGACAGCTCCTACAGGGGGACGCATTCCAATGTAGGAGCTGTCGAGTGAAACGAGGCTGCGATCTTTTGATCTTATTCAGCGGGCAACGACAATCTCTGCCCGGCCATCAGCAACGACAACCGACTCAAACTCATCCACGGTGAACCCGCCGCCTGGCCTTTGATCTGTGCGTCGATCCGCTGTGCTTCGAGCAACAACTGCGCCCAGCGTTGCGCCGAGTAGCGTTGCAGGGCTTTGCTCATCAGTGGTTTGCGTTTGTCCCAGACCGGCGGTCGGGCAGAGCTGAAGGCTTTGTCCAGTGGCACGCCCTGGCTGTACTGCAGCGACAGGTTGGCCAATAGACGCAGCTCCCGGGCCAGCGCCCAGAGAATCACGGGGGGTTCGACGCCTTCGCCGCGCAGCCCTTCGAGCATGCGCAGGGCATGAGCCGCTTCGCCGTTGAGAATCGCATCGGTCAGGCCAAAGACATCGAAGCGCGCACTGTCGGCCACTGCCGCTTGCACGGTTTCAACAGTGATCTGACCACCTTCGGCCATCAGTTTGAGCTTTTCGATTTCCTGGGCAGCCGCGAGCAGGTTGCCCTCGACCCGTGCGGCGATCAGTTCGACGGCGTCCTGGCTGGCGGAAAGCCCGGCCTGGGACAACCTTTGACGGATCCAGCTTGGCAACTGGTTGGCCTCTATCGGCCAGATTTGCACGAACTGAGTGTGCTGACCTTCGACCAGCGCCTTGCCCCACTTGGTTTTCTGCGCACTGCCATCAAGTTTCGGCAGGCTGATCAGCAACACCGTGTCTTCGGCGGGTCGCGAGCAGTACTCGATAAACGCGGCAGCGCCTTTGTCACCGGGCTTGCCGGATGGCAGACGCAGTTCCAGCAGGCGTTTTTCGGCGAACAGCGACATGCTTGCGCCGGCTTGCAGCAACGTTCCCCAGTCGAAACTGGCGTCGGCGGCGAAGACCTGGCGCTCGTCGAATCCCTGTTGGCGGGCGGCGGCACGAATGGCGTCGGCGGCTTCCTGACACAGCAGTGGGTCATCGCCACTGATGATGTAGACCGGCGCAAGGGCGCCTTGCAGGTGTTTGGCGAGTTGGGCGGGGGCGAGTTTCATAGGCGAGGACAAACGGGGCGCCTGAGCGCCCCGTAAGTCTTACTGCTGCGGCAGTTGGATTGGCGACTGACGCGGAGTGTTCGCTTCAGCCTTCTGCGCCGCTTCCAGGGCCTGCGCTTCAGCCTTGGCTCTGGCTTCGGCGGTCTGTTGCAGCTGATCCAGCTGGGCCGGCGTGAGCTGTTGCAGGCGCAGCATCATGCGTTGAACCAGCTCACGACGCGTGTCTTTGCGCGCATCACCGGCTTCCTGGTCGGAACCCACCAGGTTGTTGCCGTCGTGGATGAAGACCTTCTGCACTTCGAGCTTGTCGCTCAGCAGCGACAGGTCGTGCCCACCACGGATATCGTAGTTCAGCACCGTCGTCACCTGATACTCACCAGTGCGACCGGCACCTGCATAGCTGAGGATGCGCTGGCTTTCCTGCTCATCGGTCAGCACCAGTTTGTAGGGAGCGCCGGTGTAAACCTTGACGCCACTGCTTTCGAGTACCTGGCGCAGTTGAGTCACGGTTTCGCCGTAGGCGTTGCGGGCGCTCAGGTCGAGTTCCTTGATTGCCAGTTCGGTGGTGCCGGTGCCACGCAGCTGGAAACCGCAGGCGCTCAGCAGAACAGCGAGGCCTACCACCAGTAAATTGCGTTTGATCATCTTGTTGCTCCCCTTGAAACCATGTGGGCCGATCGTGCGGCCCGAAAGGTTTTACTCGGCGCCAGGCATGACCTGGCGCCTGATCCAATTAGCTGGCGACGATATTGACCAGTTTCCCGGGCACTACGATCACTTTACGAATAGTCAGGCCGTCGACAAAGCGCAGCACGTTCTCGTTGGCCCGTGCGGCTGCTTCGACTTCTTCACGGCTGGCGCTGGCGGGCATTTCGATGTGGCCGCGCAGCTTGCCGTTGACCTGAATCACCAGTTGCAGGCTGTCTTGCACCAGAGCACTTTCGTCCAGCACCGGCCAAGCTGCGTCGATCACCGGGTCAGCGTGACCCAGTTGATTCCACAGCTCGTGGCTGATGTGCGGCGTGATCGGAGCCAGCAGCAGCGTTACGGTTTCCAGACCTTCGTGAACCAGCGCGCGATCCTGTGCGGTGCCTTGCGGGGCTTTTTCCAGCACGTTCATCAGCGTCATCACCTGAGCGATGGCGGTGTTGAATTTGTGGTTCTGGCCGACGTCGTGGCTGGCCTGCTTGATGGCCTGGTGGATCGAACGGCGAATGGCTTTCTGCTCGTCATTCAGGCTGGCGACGTCCAGTTTGCCCGGCAGGCCCTGAGTGACGTGGGCTTGAGCCAGGCGCCAGACGCGCTTGAGGAAGCGGTGCGAACCTTCCACTCCGGAGTCGGACCATTCCGCGCTCATGTCGGGTGGCGAGGCGAACATCATGAACAGGCGGCAGGTGTCTGCACCGAACTGGTCAATCATCGACTGAGGGTCAACGCCGTTGTTCTTCGACTTGGCCATCTTCTCGGTGCCGCCGATTTCCACCGGCAGACCGTCCGCGATCAGCTTGGCGCTGATAACCTTGGCCTTGCTGTCGCGCTCGAGTTCGACGTCCGCCGGGTTGAACCAGGTGTAAGCACCATTGGCTTCGCGACGATAGTAAGTCTCGGCGATCACCATGCCCTGGGTCAGCAGGTTCTTGAACGGCTCGTTGGAGCTCACCAGGCCTTCGTCGCGCATCAGCTTGTGGAAGAAACGCGCGTAGAGCAGGTGAAGAATCGCGTGTTCGATACCGCCGATGTACTGATCAACCGGCAACCAATGGTCGGCCGCCGCTTTTTCCACCAGACCGCCTTCATAGTGCGGGGAGGCGTAACGGGCGTAGTACCACGAGGACTCGACGAAGGTGTCCATGGTGTCGGTTTCACGCTTGGCCGGTGCGCCGCATTTCGGGCAGCTGCACTCGTAGAACTCAGGCATGCGTGCCAGTGGCGAACCAGCGCCGTCCGGTACGACATCTTCCGGCAGCACGACTGGCAACTGATCTTCCGGGACCGGCACATCACCGCAGGTGTTGCAGTGGATGATCGGGATCGGGCAGCCCCAGTAGCGCTGACGGCTGATGCCCCAGTCGCGCAGACGGAACTGAGTGCGCGAGGCACCGAGATTTTTCTTGATCAGCGCGACTTCAATGGCGTCGAAAGCGCCTTCGAAGTCGAGGCCGTCGAATTCTCCGGAGTTGATCAGCGTGCCGTGTTCGCCGTAAGCGTCCTGCCATGGAGCCGGGTTGGTGTCACCGGAACTGGTGCGCACCACGGACTTGATCGGCAGGTTGTACTTGGTGGCGAACTCGAAATCGCGTTCGTCGTGAGCCGGTACAGCCATGACCGCGCCGTCGCCGTAGTGCATCAGCACGTAGTTGGCGACCCATACCGGGAGTTTTTCACCGGTCAGCGGGTGCTCGACGAACAGCGAGGTCGGCAGGCCTTTTTTCTCTTGGGTGGCGACGTCGGCTTCGGCGACGCTGCCGCCCTTGCATTCAGCGATGAACGCTTGCAGCTCGGGGTTGTTCTGCGCGGCCAGTGCGGCCAAATGGTGTTCGGCGGCTACGGCAACGTAGGTCGCGCCCATCAGCGTGTCTGGACGGGTGGTGAAGACTTTCAGCGCGCCAGTTTCGCCGATGGAATCGACGTTGTACGGGAACTGGACTTCCATGCCGCGGGATTTGCCGATCCAGTTGCGCTGCATGGTCTTGACCTGTTCAGGCCAGCCCGGCAGATCGTCGAGGCTCGACAGCAACTCATCCGCGTAAGCGGTGATCTTGAAGTAGTACATCGGAATTTCGCGCTTTTCGATCAGCGCGCCGGAACGCCAGCCGCGACCGTCGATCACCTGTTCGTTGGCCAGAACGGTCTGATCGACCGGGTCCCAGTTCACGGTGCCGCTTTTTTTGTAAATCACGCCTTTTTCGAACAGGCGAGTGAACAGCCATTGTTCCCAGCGGTAGTAATCAGGCTTGCAGGTGGTGACTTCGCGGGACCAGTCCACGGCGAGGCCCAGGCTGCGCAGCTGGGTTTTCATGTAAGCGATGTTTTCGTAGGTCCACTTGGCGGGCGCTACGTTGTTCTTCATCGCGGCGTTTTCCGCCGGCATGCCGAAGGCGTCCCAACCCATGGGTTGCAGGACGTTCTTGCCTTGCATGCGCTGGTAGCGGGAGATCACGTCGCCGATGGTGTAGTTGCGCACGTGCCCCATGTGTAGCTTGCCGCTGGGGTAAGGGAACATCGACAGGCAGTAGAAAGTCTCCTTGCCTGGCTGTTCACTGACTTCAAAGGACTTTTGCTCGTCCCAGAACGACTGGGCGGCGGCTTCGATTTCACGGGGCTGATATTGTTCGTGCATGGCTACTTTTGAACTGAATAGGGGTGGCCTAATCCTCTTCAATGCAACGCTGGACGGTGATCACGCCAAATCGGCGTTTCGGTGCCCAGGCGAGCTGGAAGTGGAGTTACAGGAAGCGCCGTAGCATACATGACCGCACTCTACCGAGGGAAACCCTGATTACTGCTGCGGGTCGCCCAAAAACCGCTGCGAGGGCCGTTGGTCGCAGCACTCAGCCGGTTTGTTCATGGAAGCTAAGCTCTAAATGGGGAGTGAGTCTTATCTTCAATGAGGTGATGGATGGTTGAGTCACGGCGAAAAGTTACAAAACCGGAGCTGTACGAAAGACTGATCGATCGTCTGGGGATGGCCCTGGACGCGGCAAAAACTGCTGACCGGTTACGCGATGAACGTCCACTGGAACTGGAATTGCGTGGCTTGAGCCCCGCAGAGTTTGCACTGGTCAAGGCGTATCTCGATCGCAGTGAACGTGAGACACACGGATGCTTGTCAGAAGCAGTGAAGCAACTCGACGCACCACGTTCGGCCAAGATCATCTGGCTCAAGGACAAGGTTCCCGGCAAGGACGCGGTAAAGGTCCGGTCTTTGCAATTCAAGTAAGGACACTGGAAGTAATGTCTGATGTATTTGTGAAGCATAGTCCTTCCGTATTTGTTGTCGCATTGCGTCAACCCACTTAGGCTTCGGGCATCTTTTTGGAGATGCTCGATGCCTTTTCGATATTTTGTTAAACAACTCCTGTTGCCGCCCGGCATTCTTTTGCTGCTGTTGGTGCTTGCCTGGTGGTTGCGTCGCTCAAGACCGCGTCTTGCCGGGTTGTGCTTTGCGCTGGGCGTGGGCGGCTTCTGGCTGATGAGCTTGCCGGTGGTGGTGCAGTGGGGCGCCAAGGCGCTGGAGCGTGAAGCGCCGCTGGCCCGCGACGATTGGGCAACGCTGAGTCAGCGCGCCGATGCGATCGTGGTGCTCGGTTCGGGGCGTGAGCGGGGTGATCTGGCATGGGGTGCTGACCAGCCAACGGGCGTAGGCCTGGAACGCGAGCGCTATGCGGCGCGCCTGGCCAAGGCCTCCGGTTTGCCGATTCTGACCAGCGGAGGCCTGCATTACGGCACCCCGCCGACCGAAGCGAAGTTGATGGCGGACTCGTTGCTCGATGATTTCGGCATGGCAGTGCGCTGGCAAGAAGGGCGCAGCCGCACGACCTGGGAGAACGCGCAGTTCAGCGCCGAGGTATTGTTGCCGGAAGGGATCAAGCGCGTGGTCGTCGTGACTCAGGCCTGGCACATGCCGCGAGCGGTCTGGAGTTTCAAAAAGGCAGGATTTGAAGTGGTGTCAGCACCGGTGGGGTTTTTAGGCGTGGACAACGCCCGGCCACTGGGCGGCTGGATGCCGGAATTCAAGTCAATCTGGCAGAGCGGGCAGTTGTTGAATGAGGCGGTGGGGCAGATCGGATATTCGATGTTTTACCGCTGAAGATCAAAAAATCGCAGCCTCGTTTCACTCGACAGCTCCTACAGGGGATTGCGTACTCTGTAGGAGCTGTGTAGGAGCTGTCGAGTGAAACGAGGCTGCGATCTTTTTACTGGCGCCGCAATACCTAAACGGTCCTGGCCATCCGGCTAGCCACCAACGCCCAGCCAAACAACAGCACGCAAACAATGATCAGCGGCCACGAACGCCATTGCAGATAAGGCGTCAGGTTGTGCATGGGCACCACTTCACCGTACAAAATGCCACGTTCAAACTGAGGGATCTGTACGGTGATCTGACCGAACGGGTTGATCAAACCGGTCACGCCGTTGTTGGTGGCGCGGATCATCCAGCGACCAGCCTCCAGCGCGCGCATCTGCGCCATCTGTAAATGTTGCAGCGGACCGATGGATGTGCCGAACCAGGTGTCATTACTGATGGTCAGCAGCAGATCGCTACGCGCCGCAAGGCTGGCGGCGAATTCCGGGTAAACCACTTCGTAGCAGATGAACGGCGCAATCTGATAGCCCTTGGCTTGCAGCATCGGCTGATCGGCGGGACCGCGGGCAAAGTCCGACATCGGCAGGTCGAAGAAGGCGATCAGTCCGCGCAGCACGTCCTGCAACGGAACATATTCGCCAAACGGCACCAGCTTCTGTTTGAGGTAAGTGCCATCGCCTTCGCCCGCCACGGTGATGCCGTTGTAGAAACGCTTCTGGTGATGGACTTCCTCGCGAATCGGTACGCCGGTAATCAGTGCGGACTTACGCTCTGCTGCGAAGCTTCCCATCATGTTCAGGTAGCCCTCGGCGGACTCCTTGAGCACCGGGATGGCCGTTTCCGGCCAGATCAGCAAGTCGACCCGTTTCGAGCTGAAACTCATGTCGCGGTACAGCGCCAATTGCGCGTTGAGCTGCGCCGGGTCCCACTTCATGCTCTGTTCGATGTTGCCCTGAATCGCCGCGACACTCAGCGGCGCACCCGCCGGGGTTGTCCAGGCGTGTTCCTTGAGCGCCATGCCGGCCACCCAAGGGCCGACCAGCAGCAACACACCCGCGGCGATGAAACCTTTGCGGCCGGTGCGCACCAGACGCAACGCGTTGTAGATCAGCGCGGCCGTCAGGGCCAGAGTGAAGGAAATCAGCCACATCCCGCCGAGCGGTGCGAGCCCGGCCAACGGGCCGTCGAGCTGGCTGTAGCCGGAGTAAAGCCAGGGAAAACCAGTCAGGAACCAGCCGCGAAAGGCTTCCTGCCCGACCCACAACGCCGCAAACGCCAGGGCGTCGGCCAGCGGCGCTTCGTTACGGCGCAGCCAGCGCGCCCAGATCCAGGCGGGCAGGGCGAAGAACCAGGCAATTGCCGCCGTGAAGATCAGCATCAGGAAACCGGCCAACAGCACCGAAGCGCCGCCGAAGTGGTGAATGCTGTAGTAGATCCAACTGGTGCCAGCGCCAAACAGGCCGAAACCGAAACACCAGCCACGGCCCAGGGCCTGACGGGGGTTCAGCTCGCGTAAGCCGGCATAGAAGAAACCGACCGCCAGCAGTGCCAATGGCCAGATATCGTACGGCGCCAACGCCAGGGTGGTGATTGCACCGGCCACCACGGCCAGCAGGTTACCGGGCCAGCCGGGGCGGGTCAGACGATGCATTTCAATCCTTAGAATTACCGGGCGATAGGTGTCAGGCGCAGCAGATGAATCCGACGGCTGTCAGCGTTCAAAATGCGGAAGCGATAAGGGCCGATTTCAGTGATTTCGTTGCGCTTTGGCAGATGCCCGAACGCGCTCATCACCAGACCGCCGACAGTGTCGAATTCGTCATCGGAGAATTGGCTGTCGAAGAACTCGTTGAAGTTCTCGATCGGCGTCAGGGCCTTGATCAGGAAGTCACCGCTGGGCAGCGGCTTGATGTAGCTGTCTTCTTCGACGTCATGCTCGTCTTCGATGTCGCCGACGATCTGTTCCAGCACGTCTTCGATGGTCACCAGGCCCGCCACACCGCCGTATTCGTCGATGACGATGGCCATGTGGTTGTGGTTGGCGCGAAACTCGCGCAGCAGCACATTCAGACGCTTGGACTCGGGCACGAAGGTGGCCGGGCGCAGCAAGTCCTTGATGTTGAAGCTGTCGCCGTTCTCCTTGAGGATCAACGGCAGCAAGTCCTTGGCCAGCAACACGCCCATCACGTCATCGTGGCTTTCGCCGATCACCGGGTAGCGGGAGTGGGCCGAGTCGACCACGGCAGGCAGGAACTCGCGGGGTGTCTGGGTCGCCTTGATGCTGATCATCTGCGAGCGCGGGACCATGATGTCCCGTACTTGCAGGTCAGCAACCTGGATGGCGCCTTCGACGATGGCCAGCGCTTCGCTGTCCAGCAACTTGTTTTGGTGCGCATCGCGCAGCAGCTCCAGCAGCTCCTGGCGGTTCTTCGGCTCGTGGGCAAAAGCCTGGGTGAGCTTACCCAGCCATGACTTTTGCCCGTTGCTCGATCGATCTTCGCTCATAGCGATTACTCTGAATCCTTTGTTGTAACGATAGGGGATGTTTCGGTTTCGTCGTCCGCGTAAGGGTCGGGATAGCCCAACTCTGCAAGCAACGTTCGTTCCAGTGCTTCCATTTCTTCGGCTTCATCGTCATCTATATGGTCGTAACCAAGCAGATGCAAGCAGCCGTGAATGACCAGATGCGCCCAATGGGCATTAAGAGCTTTGCCTTGTTCGGCGGCTTCGCGCTCGACCACCGCCACGCAGATCACCAGATCGCCCAGCAGCGGGATGTCGAGAAACTCGTCGGGCACATCGGCAGGAAACGACAAGACGTTAGTGGCGTAATCCTTTTGCCGCCAGGTGTGGTTCAGCTCGCGACCTTCCTCTTCATCGACCAAACGGATGGTCATTTCGGAGTCGGCTGTGCGCTGGCGCAGCGCCAGTTCGCACCATTGGCGGAACTCGGCTTCGCTTGGGGCAGGCGCTTTGGTAGCCAGTTGCAGATCAAGCTCAAGCATCGTGGCGTTTGTCCTTTGGCGCTTCGTCGGCGACCCGGTTTTCGAAGCGCTCGTAGGCTTCGACGATACGTTGCACCAGCGGATGGCGCACGACGTCCTTGGGCTTGAAGTGGGTGAAGCTGATCCCTGGCACGTCTTTGAGCACTTCGATCACATGGTGCAGCCCGGACTTGGTGCCTTTCGGCAGGTCGACCTGGGTGATGTCACCAGTGATGACTGCGGTAGAACCGAAGCCGATCCGGGTCAGGAACATCTTCATCTGCTCGACGGTGGTGTTCTGGCTTTCGTCGAGGATGATGAAACTGTTGTTCAAGGTGCGACCGCGCATGTAGGCCAGCGGCGCAACTTCGATCACCTGACGCTCGATCAGCTTGGCGACGTGTTCGAAGCCGAGCATTTCGTAGAGTGCGTCGTAGAGCGGGCGCAGGTACGGGTCGATCTTCTGCGACAAGTCACCGGGCAGGAAGCCGAGCTTTTCGCCCGCTTCAACCGCCGGACGTACCAGCAGGATGCGGCGAATCTGCTCGCGTTCCAGCGCGTCTACCGCGCAGGCAACGGCCAGATAGGTCTTGCCGGTACCGGCCGGGCCGATGCCGAAGTTGATGTCGTTACCGAGGATTTCCTTCACGTAGCGCAACTGATTCAAGCCGCGAGGGCGAATCATGCCTTTTTTGGTGCGTAGGGCGACGGAGGGTTCGGAGGGGGAGACGTTGTCCAGCTCTTCGACGGCCGATTCCTGCAGGAACAGGTGAACCATGTCCGGCGACAGTTCGGTACCCTTGGTTTCCCGGTACAGGCGGCGCAGGAGGTTTTCCGCGGAGGTGGTGTGCTTGGGCTCGCCGATCAGTTCGAACTGGTTTCCGCGGTTGCGGATCTCGATGGTCAGGCGCTGTTCGATCAAGCGCAGATGCTCGTCGAATTGCCCGCACAGATTGGCGAAGCGGCGAGCTTCAAAAGGCTCGAGGATAAAACGATGTGGTTCTATGGGTGCGTTCAAGGTCGTATTTAGCCGCCCTGGGGCAATTAAGATGAAATCAAGGATAACGCCAGTGGCCTGGGTGCGAAAGCTCTTAAATAATCCAGCACCAAACACCGTTCCTTGTGGGAGCGAGCCTGCTCGCGAAGAGGGCATGTCAGTCGACATTAATGCAGCTGACACGCCGCCTTCGCGAGCAGGCTCGCTCCCACAGGGGGATATTTAGTATTGCGTAATGAGCGAGCCCCGCAGCGAGTGCGGTTGTGCGGCGTCGATATGCACATCGGCGAACTGACCAATCAACGTCGGATTGTCGCAGCGGAAATTGACGATGCGGTTATTCTCGGTCCGGCCTTGCAGTTCGCCGGGGTCTTTTTTCGAATAATCGGTCACCAGGATCCGCTGGATCGAACCTACCATTTGTCGGCTGATCTCGAAACCTTGCTGGTTCAGGCGATGTTGTAGGGCGTTCAGGCGTTCTTTTTTCAGCGCTTCCGGCGTTTCGTCGGCCAGATCGGCGGCTGGAGTGCCCGGGCGCTGGCTATAGACGAACGAGTAGGAGAAGTCGAAACCGACGTCTTCGATCAGCTTCATGGTCTGTTCAAAGTCTTTTTCGGTCTCGCCCGGGAAGCCGACGATGAAGTCCGAACTGATGCAGATCCCCGGCACGGCGGCACGCAGCTTGCGCAGTTTGGATTTGTATTCCAGCGCGGTGTGGTTGCGTTTCATCGCCGCCAGGATTCGGTCCGAGCCCGACTGCACCGGCAAGTGCAGGTGTTTGACCAGTTCCGGCACGTCGGCGTGGGCCTGGATCAGGCTGTCGGAGAACTCCAGCGGGTGTGAGGTGGTGTAACGGATGCGGTCGATGCCATCGACGGCGGCCACCACCCGGATCAGCTCGGCCAGGTCAGCCAAACGACCATCATGAGTGGTCCCGCGATAGCCATTGACGTTCTGCCCCAGCAGGGTCACTTCGCGCACGCCGTTTTCGGCCAGGTGCATGATCTCGGCGATCACGTCATCGAAGGGTCGGCTGACTTCTTCACCACGGGTGTAAGGCACCACGCAGAAGGTGCAGTACTTGCTGCAGCCTTCCATGACCGACACGTAGGCGCTTGGGCCATCGATGCGCGGCTCGGGCAAGTGGTCGAATTTTTCGATTTCCGGAAACGAGACGTCGACTTGCGGCAACTTGGTAGCGCGGGCGGCGTCGATCATTTCCGGCAGGCGGTGCAGGGTTTGCGGACCGAAGACCACGTCCACGTAAGGGGCGCGGTCGCGAATGGCAGCGCCTTCCTGGCTGGCCACGCAACCGCCGACGGCGATGACCATGTCCGGGTTGGCCAGTTTCAGTTCGCGCCAGCGGCCCAGTTGGGAGTACACACGGTCCTGGGCGCGTTCGCGGATCGAACAGGTATTGAGCAGGATCACGTCGGCATCTTCAGCGCGAGCGGTGACTTCCAGGGCTTGATGTTCACCCAGCAGATCAACCATGCGCGAGCTGTCGTACTCGTTCATCTGGCAACCGTGGGTTTCGATGTAAAGCTTCTTGGCCATGGACAGAGTCATCACGTGATTCAAAGAACCGCGCATTATAGGGAACATGACCCAAGGTTCCTACCGCTGTGCGTCCGGTGGCTATGCTATAGTTCGCGCCCTCATTTTTATCCCCGATGTGTTGCTCGCCCACCATGACCAAACGTGAAGCTCCAATCTACAAGGTGATTTTCCTCAACCAGGGCCAGGTGTACGAAATGTATGCCAAGCAGATCTATCAAAGTGATCTGTGGGGCTTCCTGGAAGTGGAAGAGTTCGTCTTTGGCGAGCGCACGCAAGTGGTCGTCGATCCGAGCGAAGAGAAGCTCAAGGCTCAGTTCGAAGGCGTTGTGCGCAGCTTTGTGCCGATGCATTCGATCGTGCGGATCGACGAGGTCGAGCGCCTTGGTACGCCGAAAATCAGCGAAGCCCGCGGCGCGGTCGGCAATGTCATGCCGTTTCCGATGCCGATGCCTGAGAAGTAAGCCTCAAGACCGAGTCGCCCCCCTTCGCGAGCAGGCTCGCTCCCACAGTGAATCTCTGGCGTTCACAAATATTGTGTTCACAAAGATCAAATGTGGGAGCGAGCCTGCTCGCGAAGGGGCCAGTAAGATTGACGCAGGATTCAGGGCAGGGGCGAGAACGGCGTACGCCCATCGGCGCTCTGCAATTCCATCAGATATTTACGGAAGATTTGCCCCAACACCTGGGTAGCGACTTCCAGTTCTTCGCGGGGCATTTTCTCGGCGACTTCGTCGGCGGTGTCCAATGCTTCTTCAGCGCCATTGACCGCAGCCATTTTCAGCACGATATACGCCTGAACGTTATTGGCCGGTACGCCTTCGCCGTGGAAGAACATGGTGCCGAGTTTGAACTGCGCCTGGGCGTGGCCTTGCAGCGAGGCCTTTTCGAAGTAGGCCAAGGCTTTTTTGAGGTCGCGCGGCGTATTTTTGCCGTCGTAGTAGAACTCACCCAACTCGTATTGCGCTTGCGCATCCCCTTCATCCGACGCTTTCTGGCAGGCGGCGAGAGCCTGTGCCAGGTCTTGCGGCTGAGTATTGAGGGTGCAACGACCCATCGCTGGGATTAACAACGAGTTGCCGCCTGCTTGTGCGAGCGCGAGCAGGGGCTGAAGGAGCAACAGGCAGCCCAAGGCAAGGGCGCGGCCGGTGCGGTTCATGGGAATCGACTTACCTCTGAAGGGCGCGCGGACCCATCGAGGGATCCAATAAGCGCGCATTATGAAATAAGCAGGGCCAACCTTACAAAGTCTTTACTCGTTTTTCTGCTGCGCGGGGAATATATCGCCCACTTTGCTGGGGATTTTGAGCAGAAGCGTAGGAATAAGGGCTGGAATGCAGGTAAAAGCTGACGCTGGCAACCGCCAACGTCAGCGGCACAGTGTTATTTCAATGCAGCAAATGCGCGCTCGGCGGCATCCAGCGTCAGTTTCAGTTCGGTTTCGCCGTGGGCGATCGAGGTGAAGCCGGCTTCGAAGGCGCTCGGCGCCAGGTACACGCCGCCTTCGAGCATCAGGTGGAAGAAGCGCCCGAACAGGGCGGCGTCGCTGGCCATCACGTCATCGAAGGTCACGATGTCGTCGGCACCGCTGAAGTACAGACCGAACATGCCGCCGGCCTGTGTGGTCACGAACGGAATGCCCGCGGCATCCGCGCGTTGTTGCAGGCCATCGAGCAGGCGACTGGTGTAGTCAGTCAACTCTGCGTGGAAGCCCGGGCGGCTGATCAGGCGCAGGGTCGTCAGGCCGGCCGCCATGGCCAGCGGGTTGCCCGACAATGTGCCTGCCTGATAGACCGGGCCCAATGGCGCGATGCACTCCATGATCTTGCGTTTACCGCCGAAGCAGCCAACCGGCATGCCGCCACCGATGATTTTGCCGAAGGTGGTCAGGTCTGGCGTCACGCCGTAGTGGGCTTGTGCACCGCCAAGGGCGACACGGAAACCGGTCATCACTTCGTCGAAAATCAGCACCACGCCATGCTTGTCGCACAGGGTGCGCAGGCCTTCGAGGAAACCTGGCGCTGGCGGTACGCAGTTCATGTTGCCGGCCACTGGCTCGACGATGATGCACGCCACGTCCTGGCCGACTTCATCGAGCATGGTTGCTACGGAGTCGATGTCGTTGAACGGCAGGGTCAGGGTGTGCTTGGCGAAGGCCGCCGGCACACCGGCCGAGCTCGGCACGCCTTGGGTCAGGGCGCCGGAACCGGCCTTGACCAGCAGGCTGTCGGAGTGACCGTGGTAGCAGCCTTCGAACTTGATGATGCTGTCGCGGCCGGTGAAGCCACGGGCCAGACGGATAGCACTCATGGTTGCTTCGGTGCCGGAGCTGACCATGCGCACCATTTCCATCGACGGCACGATCGAGCAGACCAGATCAGCCATCTGGGTTTCCATCTCGGTCGGCGCGCCGTAGGACAATCCGTGCTCAAGCTGTTTGCGCACGGCGTCCAGCACGTCCGGGTGGCTGTGGCCGAGAATCATCGGCCCCCAGGAACCGACGTAATCCACATAACGCTTGTTGTCTTCGTCGGTGACGTAGGCGCCTTCCGCGTGTTTGAAGAACAACGGCGTGCCGCCCACGCTTTTGAATGCGCGAACAGGCGAGTTCACGCCACCGGGAATGTGTTTCTGGGCATTGGCAAACAGCGTTTCGGAACGAGACATGATCGGGCTCTCAAATCAGATTTTTAGTAATTCGTTGAATGCGCGGGCGCGGCGTGTCACTTCAGCCGTGCTCTCGGCGCCAAACAGACCATGAACCACCGCCAGCAGATCGACCCCGTGGGCCACCAGTGGCGCAGCGTTTTCCAGGGTGATGCCGCCAATCGCGCAGATCGGCAGGTGCAGTTTGCTGCGGGCCTGGTCGAGCAATTCGAGGCTGCAAGTCGGTGCGCCGGGTTTGGTGTTGGAATTGAAGAAACGACCGAAGGCGACGTAACTGGCGCCTTCCTTGGCCGCTTGCTCGGCGAGTTCGAGTTGCGCGTGGCAGGTCGAGCCGATGATCGCCTGGCGGCCGAGCAGTGCCCGAACCGGCATCAGCGGGCCATCGGTCTGGCCCAGGTGCACGCCGACGTTCAGGCGTGCAGCGAGTTCGGCATCGTCGTTGATGATCAGCTGGGTCTTGTAGCGTTCACACAGATCGCGCAAGGCTTCGGCCTCGCGCAGACGGCGGGCCTCGTCGCTGCTCTTGTCGCGGTATTGCAGCAGGGTGACGCCGCCTTCCAGCGCCGCCTCCACGTACGAAAGAAATTTACCTGCCAGCAGCTGGCTATCGGTAATGGCGTACAGGCCACGTAGCTTCATCGGGCAATCCTTTTTGCTTTACGCATGGACAGTTACGAACAGAAATCCAGCGGCAGGCGGCGCGGCACGAACTGGCCTTTGCCCAACTGCTCCGCATCACGCAGGGTGCGCCACGTGTAGTTAAGCGCGGTCTGCACGGCACTGGCGAGACTTTCGCCAAGGGCCAGACGACCGGCGAGGGCACTGGCCAGCGTGCAACCGGAGCCGTGATAACTGCCGGGCAAGCGCTGGCAGGTGAAGGTTTCGCGATGACCGTCGCGGCTGTACAGGCGATTGTGGATTTCGTGTTCATCGCCATGGCCGCCAGTGATCAGCAGGTGTTTGACGAACGGCAGGAGTTTTTCAGCGCACTCGTCCGCGGTGCCTTCGGGCAGTTCGGCGAGGATGCGGGCTTCGGGAAGGTTTGGGGTGGCGATGATCGACAGAGGCAGCAGGCGCTCGCGCATGGCGTAGCCGACTTCGTCCTTGCCCAGGCGTCCGCCGCCACCGGCGCGCAGCACCGGGTCGCAGACCACCGGCAAATGCGGGTGCGCCGACAACAGTTCGACCACGGTGTCGACCATTTCCAGGGAACCGAGCATGCCCAGTTTCACCGCCGCGACCGTCGAGTCGTTGAGCACGGCATTGGCCTGGGCCAACACCCACTCACGGTCGAGGACGCGGAAGTCAGTGACATTGACCGTGTCTTGCACGGTCAGGGCGGTGACGGCCGGGGCCGCATGACAACCCTGAGCGAGCAGGGCTTCGATATCTGCCTGCAAGCCGGCGCCACCACTTGGGTCGTGGCCGGAGAGACAGAGGACAACGGGGCGAGAGCTGTAGATATTCATGGTGCGCGAGCTTACCACCAAACATCGTTTTTCGGGTGCCCCCAGCGAGTCATGACGCGGGCCCATGTAGCAGCTGCCGAAGGCTGCGTTCGGCTGCGCAGCAGTCGTAAAAACTGAACACTCGGTCTGCCTGATACACCACAGCGACTGACTTCACGACTGCTACGCAGCTGAACGCAGGCTTCGCCAGCTGCTACAGGGAATAGGGCATTGTCACAATTTGACTGGGCAAACAGCTCTAGTCCAATGCATGGAGCTGGAACGCCCGTGCTAGAGCCTTTGTAGGAAAAATTTCAATGGTGTTCAATGGCCACCAACGGCTATGCTAGAGTGGATCCAAACCAATAACAGGTAATACCGGTTTTACGTCTACTCAAAAGGAATGAGGGGCTTCCTGAGATAACCGGACAGGCCACGCTGGGGCTTAAATGCGCTATTTGCTGATGTTGCTGTTGTGCTTGCCCCTCATGGCGAGTGCAGTCGAATTCGACGAATTCACTCAAAGCCTTCCCCTGGGCCGAACCTTGCAAGTGTTCGAAGACGTGGGCGGTCAGGCGACCATTGCCGATGTCCGTGCACAAGCCGCGGTCGGAAACTTCAAACCCCACGACAAAGCCACCCTCAACGCCGGTTACTCGCGTTCAGTGTTCTGGCTGAAAATCGACCTGCGTTACCGCCCGAACAACCCCACGGTGCAACGCACCTGGTTACTGGAACTGGCCTATCCGCCCCTTGATCACATTGATCTCTATTTGCCCGATGCGGCGGGTGGCTATCAACTGGCACGTCAGACCGGCGATGCCTTGCCGTTCGACAGTCGCGAGATCCGCCAGAACAACTACCTGTTCAATCTGAGCTTCACCCCTGATCAAGCGCAAACCCTGTACCTGCGCCTGCAGAGTGAAGGGTCGATCCAGGCGCCGGTCACGTTGTGGTCGAGCACTGCCTACCTGGAAGATCAGCCGGCCCGACTGTATGTGCTGGGGCTGATCTACGGCGTGTTGCTGGGAATGCTGGTGTACAACCTGTTCATCTATCTCAGCGTGCGCGATACCAGCTACCTCTATTACATCTTCTATATCGCTTCGTTCGGCTTGTATCAGTTGTCGGTGAACGGCGCGGCCGTGGAGTATTTCTGGCCGAACAATCCCTGGTGGGCCAACGCTGCGACGCCTTTTTTCATCGGTTGCGCAGGACTGTTCGGCAGCCAGTTCGCGCGCAGCTTCTTGCAGACGGCAACCCATGGTCGTTGGCTCGACCGCTTGCTGATGGCGTTGATTACGTTTAGCGCGGTGGTTGTCGGGTTGTCGTTGATGACCAGTTACGCCCTGGCCCTGCGCTTGGCGACGGCGCTGGCACTGACTTTCACCGTAGTGATTTTTGCCGCAGGGATTTTCGCCTGGCTGCGTGGCCTGCGAGTGGCGCGTTATTTCATTATTGCCTGGTCGGCGTTTTTACTCGGCGGCATCGTCAACACCCTGATGGTGCTGGGTTACCTGCCAAACGTGTTCCTGACCATGTATTCCAGCCAGATCGGTTCGGCGATTGAAGTGGCGCTGCTGTCCCTGGCACTGGCCGATCGCATTAACGCCATGCGCGAGCAACAGGCACAGACCCTGTTCGATGCCGGTCAAACGCTTGAAGTGCTGAACCAGCAACTGGCTCGCAGTAACAAGCTCAAGGACGAATTCCTCGCCACCCTGACCCACGAACTGCGCACGCCCATGAACGGTGTGATCGGTTCGCTTGAGCTGATGCAGACCGTCGAGATGGACCCGGAGCTGGAGCAATATCAGCAAACGGCCGCCGGTTCCGCGCGAGACATGATGCGCATGGTCAACGGCATCCTCACCCTGACGGAGTTGCAGGCCGGCAAGCTCAAGACCTATCCGGCCGTTTTCAGTTTGCGCGGCGTGGTCGAGGCTTTGCGCCTGCAGTTCGAGGGCAACGCGTTGAGCAAGTCGCTGGACTTCAAAGTCGAGGTCACGCCGGGACTGCCGGATCGCTTGCACGGCGACAGCGCCAAGTTGGCGCAATGCCTGGAATGCCTGCTGGATAACGCGATCAAGTTCACTCGGATTGGGGGACTGGCGCTGCGGGTGACGGGTAAACCCGTGGCGCCCAACCGACTGGCGCTGTCCTTTGCGGTGATCGACACCGGCATCGGCTTCACCGATCTGGGGGAGGCGACACTGTATCAGCGGTTCTTCCAGCTCGATGGCTCGATGACCCGTGAATACGGCGGTCTGGGCGTCGGCCTGGCGATCTGTCGGCAACTGGTCGAATTGCTCGGTGGAAAACTGACCCACCGCTCCGAGCCTGGTCGTGGCAGCCGCTTCCAGCTCGACGTCGAGTTCGAACTGCCCGTGGTGGAGCGGCCGCCAGTGCCCTTGATGAACCGGGAGTTTCCTCGCCTGCGACTGCCTCAGGACTGCACCGTCCTGCTGGTTGATGACAACAGCATCAATCAGTTGGTGATGCGCGGCATGTTGCTCAAGCTGGGGTTTCGGGTGCGTTCCGTCGACAACGGGGCTACCGCGCTCGATCACTTGCAGCGCGAAACCTTCGATGCGGTATTGCTCGACTGGCAGCTTCCACCGCTGGACGGCACGTCCCTCTGTTGCCAGATCCGCGCGTTGCCGGGCTGCGCCGAACTGCCGGTATTCGTGATTGCCTTGAGCATTGATCGGGAGCGCTGCCCGACCGGTGCCTTGATCGATTATCTGAACAAACCGGTGAAATTCGAGGACCTGCAGGCAGCGCTCTATCGCCGGGTGCTGTGCCCAAGGCAAGGCGAAAGCGCCGACAGTTAGGCGGATATGACACTTTGTTCGGCCGGGGGGCGGTGCTTAACTGAAGTCCCTTGGCTGACCAAAGGAGCCCCGTCATGAACCTGCATCAGTTCGCCGAAACCCACGAAGTCACCAACCAGCCACCGTCGCTGGACGGCGCCAACCTGTATCGCATCGACCTGCCGTTGCAGGAGTGGTCGCGGCGTTTCGGGGCCGGCTGGGCCGAGTCGCGGATCGACGCTTACGGCGCACTGGCCGGCGGGCCGCTGATGGAAGCGGGGTTCCTGGCCAATCAGAACAAGCCGATTTTCAGCAGCCATGACCGTTACGGCCATCGCATCGACCTGGTGGAGTTTCACCCGGCCTATCACGAACTGATGCGCACGGCGGTCGAACACGGTCTGACCTCATTGCCTTGGGCGCATCCGCAGCCCGGCGCCCACGTCGCCCGCGCTTCCATGACCTACCTGCACAGCCAGGCCGAGGCCGGTAGTGGTTGCCCGCTGACCATGACCTTCGCCAGCGTCCCGGCGATGCGCCTGCAAGCGGATCTGGCGGAGCAGTGGCTGCCGAAAATCCTCTCTACCGAATACGACCCGCGCAACGTCGGCATGGCCCACAAGGCTGGGGTCACCATCGGCATGGCCATGACCGAGAAACAGGGCGGCACCGACGTGCGGGCCAACACCACCAAGGCTTATCCGGTCGGCGCCAGTGGTCCGGGCCAGGCGTATGAACTGGTGGGCCACAAGTGGTTCTGTTCCGCGCCGATGTGCGATGCGTTCCTGACCCTGGCCCAGACTGACAAGGGGTTGACCTGTTTCCTGCTGCCGCGCCATCGCCCGGACGACACGCGCAATCAGTTCTACATACAGCGCCTGAAGAACAAACTCGGCAATTGCTCCAACGCGTCCAGCGAAGTGGAGTTCCGTGGTGCGCTGGCGTGGATGGTCGGCGAGGAGGGACGGGGCGTTCCGACCATCATCGAAATGGTCGCCATGACCCGCTTCGATTGCATGGTCGGCTCCAGTTCGCTGATGCGCCAGGCCCTGACCCAGGCCAGCCATCACTGCGCTCACCGCAAGGTCGGCGGCAAATTGCTCAGGGAACAACCCTTGATGCAGAACGTACTGGCCGACCTGGCCCTGGAAAGCGAAGCCGCCCTGGCCTTGAGCCTGCGCATGGGCCAGGCGCTGGATCATCTGGATGACGTCCATGAAGCCAAATTCGCGCGGCTGGTCACGGCGGTAGGCAAGTACTGGATCTGCAAACGCGCGCCCGGGATGATCAACGAGGCCGCCGAATGCATGGGCGGCGCCGGTTATGTCGAAGACAGCATCCTGCCGCGGTTGTACCGTGAGGCACCGGTCAATTCGACGTGGGAAGGTTCCGGCAACGTGCAATGCCTCGACGTGTTGCGAGCGTTGTCCAAGGAACCTGGTGTGCTCGACGTACTGTTCAGCGAATTGGGCGATGGTCATGGCGACAAACGCCTGGCTGCACACATCACTCAATTGCAGGCGGCCTTCAAAGACACCAGCGACATTCAATACCGCGCCCGTCAGCTCACCGAAGACATCGCCTTGGGCCTTCAGGCCAAGCTGTTGCTGGAGGCGGGCAACGCGGCCGTCAGTGATGCTTTCATCGCCAGCCGCCTCGGTTCCGCTGGTCGGGTGTATGGCGCGTTGCCACGTGGGCTGGAGGTGGAGGCGATTGTTGCGAGGTCTACGCCACTTCTATGATCGACACCGATCCACTGTGGGAGCGAGCCTGCTCGCGATGACTGTTCAACATTCAACAGTTATGTCGACTTTCATACCGCTATCGCGAGCAGGCTCGCTCCCACATTGGATCTAGGGTGGACTTGGCATTTGTGTAGCAACCGCTGTTCCCGTGAAGCGACGATACAGGCAAGATGAAGGCCTGCAAGTCAGAACACAGGATGCTGATCGTGACCGAAGCTTTTATTGTCGTTCAAACCGCCGAGCAAGCCGTGGACCGGCTTGCGCTCTTGCACAATCGTGCAACCACCGCGCTGAACCAGGCGCTCAAGCGTTATCTCAAGGATCGAGTGGAACCGGACGCCGAACAGCGTGCGATGTTTCGTTATCCCGAACTGCGTCTGACCTACCTTTGCCAGGGCGAAGTCCCACAGACTACTCGCGCCTACGCCAAGGTTCAGTTGCCAGGGACCTACAGCGTCACCGTCACTCATCCCGCGGCCTTCCGTAAATACTTGCTGGAACAACTGGTGCCGCTGATGCACGACTTCACCGTCACGGTGGAAGTCGGCATCAGCCAGCAAAACATTCCTTATCCGTACGTGGTCGAGCAGGGCGATGAGCTGGCCGGCTCCGGCGTCACCGCTGCCGTGCTGGCGCGGGTGTTCCCGAGTACCGACCTGTCTGCCGCGACCGATGGCATCGCCGACGGTTTGTACGATTGGGAAAACACCGACCCGCTGCCGTTGGCCTTGTTCGACGCTGCGCGGGTGGATTTCTCCCTGCGCCGTCTGGTGCATTACACCGGCAGCGACTGGCGTCATGTGCAGCCATGGATTCTGCTGACCAACTACCACCGCTACGTTGACCAGTTCATCGTCCATGGCCTGGAACAGTTGCGCAGCGATCCGCGTTTCGTGCGCATGGTCTTGCCGGGCAACGTGATCATCGAAAAGAGCATGGACCACGGCGAAGCCTCGGCGATTGCCGCCGGCGTGGTCTGGCACCGCTACCAGATGCCGGCCTATCACCTGATCGCCAGCGACGGCCACGGTGTGACCCTGGTGAACATCGGCGTCGGCCCGTCCAACGCCAAGAACATCACCGACCACCTGGCGGTGCTGCGTCCGCATTGCTGGCTGATGATCGGCCACTGTGGCGGTTTGCGTCAGTCGCAGACGATTGGCGATTACGTGCTGGCGCACGCTTACATGCGCCGCGACGGGATTCTCGATCGGGTCGTGCCGCCGAATATTCCGATTCCGGCCCTGGCCGAAGTGCAGATGGCGTTGCAGCAAGCGGCGGCCAATATCACCGGTGAGAAGGGCGACGAGTTGAAAAAACGCCTGCGTACCGGCACGGTGCTGACTTACGACGACCGAAACTGGGAATTGCGCTGGGCGCAGGAACGTCCGCTGATCAACCTGTCTCGCGCCGTGGCGGTGGACATGGAAAGCGGCACCATCGCGGCGCAAGGTTATCGCTTGCGGGTTCCGTACGGCACGTTGCTCTGTGTTTCGGACAAGCCGCTGCACAGCGAAATCAAACTGCCGGGTTCGGCCAACGCCTTCTATGAGCGCGCGGTCAGCCAGCATTTGAAGATCGGTATCGAGGCTGTGGATCTGTTGCGCACCGAACTCAACTCGTTGCACTCGCGCAAACTGCGCAGCTTCGACGAGCCGCCGTTCCGGTAATAGTTGTCATGGTCATTTAGCGGTCAGGGCACTAGCATTAGCAGCCCTGACCGTTAGATGTTCCTTTTCCCATGTCTCGTCCTCAACGTCCCGTTTCCCGCCGCCCTGGCGTGAAACCTGCGCCATCGTCCTCAGCCCCGCGCCGTGTCGCCAAAGCGCCGCCGGCCGAGCCAAAGCTGATTCTGTTCAACAAGCCGTTCGATGTGCTGACGCAATTCAGCGATGGCGAAGGGCGGGCGACGCTCAAGGATTACATCGAGATTCCCGGGATTTATCCGGCAGGACGGCTGGACCGCGACAGTGAAGGTTTGCTGCTGCTGACCAACGATGGCCAGCTTCAGGCGCGGATCGCCGACCCGAAACACAAACTGGCGAAGACCTATTGGGTGCAGGTGGAAGGCGAGCCGAGTGCCGAGCAATTGCAGCGTTTGCGCGATGGCGTGGAGCTGAACGATGGCATGACGCTACCGGCTGAAGCGCGGCAGCTTGAAGAACCTGAACTGTGGCCACGCAACCCGCCCGTACGCTTTCGCAAAAGCGTGCCGACCAGTTGGCTGGAGCTGGTGATTCGTGAAGGGCGAAACCGTCAGGTACGGCGCATGACCGCGGCGGTTGGCTTGCCGACGTTGCGTCTGGTGCGGGTCAGAATCGGCGACTGGACGATCGAAGGGCTCGATCAGGGCCAGTGGAAGGAAGTGCCAGCGCGTTTATAACGTGCCGGATTCAATCAGGCCGATGACCACACTTTTGATCACGAACGCGGCCACGCCCAGGCCGAGTACAAAGAACAGGATGAACGAGCCAAAGCGGCCGGCGTTGGACTTCTTCGCCAGATCCCAGACGATGAAACCCATGAAAATGATCAGAATGCTGACCAGTCCGGTCATCATCCACTCTTCGAATACGGCAGGATCCATCGAACATCTCCAGCGCGGGCGGGGCTAAAAGGCGCTGGAGTATACGCCACGGGGAATTGGCGGAGTATTGACCTGCGTCGGTGTGTCGCAGTCATTCGTCGCCCTGATCGACGCCGGGCTCGCTCTTGTAGGAGCTGTCGAGTGAAACGAGGCTGCGATCTTTTGATTTTGCTTTTAAGAACAAGATCAAAAGATCGCAGCCTCGTTTCACTCGACAGCTCCTGCAGAAGCGGGTCTCAGCTACGCAAATGAGTCAGCGGCAGCTCAGTACTGTTCAATACCTGGTTCAGCACAAAACTCGACCGCACACTCGTCACCCCTTCAATCCGGGTGAGGTGTCCCAGCAGCAATTTTTGATAATGGTCCATGTCCGGCACAACGACCTTGAGCTGATAGTCGGCATCCATCCCGGTCACCAAACTGCATTCCAGCACCTGCGGCAACGTACGAATCGCCGCTTCGAAGTTTTCGAAACGCTCCGGGGTATGGCGGTCCATGCCGATCAACACGTAAGCCGTCAGGCTCAAACCGAGCATCTTGCGGTCCAGCAGAGCCACCTGGCGGGAGATATAACCGTCATCTTCCAGCTGCTTGACCCGCCGCGAGCATGGCGAAGGGGACAGGCCGATGCGTTCGGCCAGCTCCTGGTTGGAGATGCGCGCGTCACGCTGCAATTCCGCCAAAATGCTCAGGTCGTATCGGTCGAGTTTGCTCATCAATCAGGCCTTTGTCATAACTATTGCGGTGGATTATCTATCCAGGGTTAAAAATTGCGCAAGTGATGTTTATTTGAGCAATCTTCGCAATCCTCTGCCGGCGCCGCGAGCCTATTCTTATCACCAGAATCACTGCTCGGACAAACAGTCCAGTGCGGCTCGCCCAATCAGGCCAGCTGCGGTCGCCACCCCCACCGGGGATGAGCCGGCCCCCGAGCTACACACTGTCCAGAAGACGGCGTGAGGTGAGCCGACGTCAAAAGCGTCGAGCACGGACGAAGTTCTCAAAGGGAGGCCGACGGGTCTCCCTTTTCTTTTGCCCGCGATTTTTCATGCCTTTGGAAAGTGTCCCTCAATAAATAAGTTGCGCGACTGATAACCTGTTGCAGAACCGGCCTGTGCTTTCCCAGTCTTACGTACAGGCCCTAACCCGCAGTGAGGAAAAGCATGAAGTCGCGCATCTGGCGTTTGGCCGGTGTTGGTTTGCTGTGTGTAAGTGTCACTGCGCAATCGCTGGCAGATGAGCCGCAAAACCGTGGCCCCGATGGCGGGCAACGCGGCTCGGATGGCCATCAGGGAAACAATCAGGGCCACGGCGGCAATAACCAGCCGCGCCCGCAGAACAATCCGCAGCAGAACAATCCGCAGCAGAACCAGCCGCGTGCGCAGAATAACGACATCATTCGTGGCGACAACAGTCGCCAGTTCGAGCACAACGGCCAGAATCAGAACGACGGACAACGGCAGAACCGTGCGCCGCACGACTACAACAATCCGGTTCGAACACCGCCGCCACCGCCGCAACTACCGGCCAATGACCTGCCGATTCAGGGCCGGCCCGACACCGTGCGCCAGACCCAGCAGCCGCAGCGTGGCTACTATCAGGACGTGCCGCGACGCAACGATAACAACCAGCATTGGCAGAACAACGGTCCGCGTCCCGATGACCATCGCTGGGCCGGTCGCCCGGATGGGCATGGTAATGGCTGGGGACCGGGCCCGCAGTACCGTCCCGGTCATGTGATCGATCGCTTCCCCGACCGTGATTACCGTGTGCCGTACCGTGGTCAGGACTACTTCTACTCCGGCGGCTACTGGTATCGCCCACAAGGCCCGCGCTACGTGGTGGTTGAGCCACCACGCGGGATTCGCGTCAGCTACTTGCCCGATTACGCGCGTGAAGTGTGGATCGGTGGTGCGCTGTTGTTCCTGGCGGCCGGTGCTTATTACGCCTATCAGGAAAGCACTCAGGATTACGTCGTGGTCGAGCCGCCCGTACAACCGCAGCCGCAACCGGTCAGCAATGGTTATGACGTGGTGGCGTATCCGGCCAACGGTCAGTCGCCGGAGCAGGTCAGCCAGGACGGTTACGAGTGCTATCAATACGCGGTGCAGCAGAGTGGCTTCGATCCGCGCACGGCCACCTACCAGCCGGACCCGTCGGTGGTGCAAGCCTACCGTCAGGCCCAGGGCAACTGCCTGAGCAGTCGCGGCTATCAGGTTTCTTACTGAGTCCTGTCTGCCAGCACCACTTCCTGCGGGTCGGCGTGCACCAGCACTTCGGCTCGCGGATAAGCCGCGTGAATCGCATCGGCGGCTTGGTCGCTGATGCCGTGAGCGACTGACAGGGTCAAATTCCCCGGCAATTCCAGGTGCAACTGCACGAACCACTGGTTGCCGGAAACCCGCGTACGCAGGTCGTGCGCCCCCAACACTCCCGGTACGCTGCAGGCCAGTTCGAGCATGTGCTGGCTGACGTCCGACGGCAGCTCTTCATCCATCAGCACCGTAAAACCTTCCCGTGCGATCTGAATCGCGCTCCAGAGAATGTAGGCGGCGATCCCCAAACCGAACCAAGGGTCGACCTGATGCCAGCCAAACCCGGCGAGTATCAGCGCCACCAGAATGCTGCCGTTGAGCAGCAGGTCCGAGCGGTAATGCAGGGAGTCGGCGCGCACCGCGTTGGAACCGGTGGCCTTGACGACCCGATGTTGCAACATCAGCAGGGCGACGGTCAGCACCAGGGAAAACACAATCACCCCGATACTGATCCACGGCGCCCCCACCGGTTCCGGGTGTTTCAGTCGATCAATCGCCTGCAAGGCAATCAGCACTGCACTGCCGCCAATGAACAGCGCCTGAGCCATGCCCGCCAGCGACTCGGCCTTGCCGTGCCCGTAACGGTGATCATCGTCGGCCGGACGCAAGGCGTAATGCACCGCGAGCAGGTTGAGCAGCGAGGTGATGCCGTCGAGCGCGGAGTCGGTCAACCCGGCGAGCATGCTCACCGAACCGCTCAACCACCAGGCGATCGCTTTGGCGACGATCAGCGTGCACGCCACTGCCACCGAGGCACGGGTCGCCAGCCGCAGCAGGCGGGCATGTTCGGAGCTGGAGATCATAAGTGCGGCTATTCCTTTAAGTGCATGGATTACGCGGCAGGTTGCAGGCCGAACATGGCCAGTTGCTGCGCACTGCCCTTGTGCTGGATCAAGCGCGGGTCATCCAGTGGGAAACTGCGGCCCAGTTCGGTTTCGAGAATAGTCTGCAACTTGTGGTTATCGACCTTGCCGTCGGCGCCGATGGCTTCCTTGAGTTTTTCCGGGGCCACCTGAGCGGTCTCGCCCGGCGCGTAGTAAATCGCGCCAGTGGCGAAGTCCACGGCAAACGCGATCAGGCCAGGGATGATGTAGAACAGCAGGCCCACGGCATCGAGCGCGGCGATGGCCGGGTCGATCTTGCCGTCAATCTGACCACGACGGTCAGGGTAGAAAATCGATCCGCAAGCGGTCACCTGGGTCAGCAACGTCGCGACCAGTACACCGCCAATCAAGCGAAAGGGAACACGCATATGAAATCTCCTGGGTAATTTCAAAACGAAAGGACGCCTGTATGAATTAGGACCGTCATTAACGCCGAGCAGTTCGCCGTTATACTCGCCGCTCTGTTTTGGAGCCAGCATGATTTCTTTGCCGATTGATGAAGTTTTACCCGCCCTGCGTGAAGCCTTGGCTACACGCCACGAAGCCGTGCTCGAAGCACCGCCCGGCGCCGGTAAAACCACCCGCGTGCCACTGGCCTTGCTCAATGAGCCCTGGTTGGCCGGGCAGACCATTCTGATGCTTGAACCGCGCCGTTTGGCTGCGCGGGCGGCGGCGGAGCGTCTGGCCAGTGAGCTGGGCGAGAAAGTCGGCGAAACCGTCGGCTATCGCATTCGTCTCGACAGCAAAGTCGGCCCCAACACCCGCATCGAAGTGGTCACCGAAGGGATTCTGACTCGACGCTTGCAGGACGACCCGGCGCTCGAAGGCGTTGGCCTGCTGATCTTCGACGAATTCCACGAGCGTAGCCTCGACGCCGATCTGGCGCTGGCCTTGAGCCTGAATGGCCGCGAGCTGTTTCGTGACGATCAACCGCTGAAGATTCTGTTGATGTCGGCAACCCTGGAAGGCGAACGCCTGGCCGGGTTGCTCGATGACGCGCCGATCCTGCGCAGCGAAGGCCGCATGTACCCGGTGGCGATGCGCTGGGGTCGGCCGTTCCAGCCCGGTGAATTCATCGAGCCGCGTCTGGTGCAGACCATTCTCGAAGCACTGAATGACGAAACCGGCAGCGTGCTGGTGTTCCTGCCGGGGCAGGCGGAAATCCGTCGGGTGCATCAGCAACTCGCCGACGCACTGGGCGAGAGCACGCAAGTTCTGCTCTGCCCGTTGCACGGTGAACTGGACCTCGCCGCCCAACGCGCCGCAATCGATCCGGCCCCCGCCGGCAAACGCAAAGTGGTGCTGGCGACCAACATTGCCGAGACCAGTCTGACCATCGACGGCGTACGCGTGGTGATCGATGCCGGGCTGGCACGGGTGCCACGTTTCGACCCCGGCAGCGGCATGGCCCGCCTCGATACTCAGCGTATTTCCAAAGCCAGTGCTACTCAGCGCGCGGGCCGGGCAGGGCGGTTGGAACCGGGCGTGTGTTATCGGTTGTGGTCGCAGGATCAGCACGAACAATTGGCGGCCTACGCCAGCGCGGAAATTCTCTCGGCGGATCTTGCCGGATTAGCGTTACAGCTCGGCCGCTGGGGCGTGACACCGGGGCAATTGGTGTGGCTCGACGTACCGCCCGCGGCCGCTTATGCACAGGCTCAGGACCTGCTTGATCGCCTGGGCGCATTGGACGGCGAAGCGCTGACCCGTCACGGTCAGGCCATGGCCGAACTGCCGGCGCATCCACGTATCGCGCATTTGCTGTTGCGCGGTCAGGCGCTCGGCTTGGCCAACATGGCCTGCGACGTCGCGGCCTTGCTCGGCGAGCGAGATATTTTGCGGGGCGCCGGGGCGGATCTGCACAGCCGATTGGTGCTGTTGTCCGGCGAAGAACGCGCCACACGCGGCGCTCAGGGCGGCGTGCAACGTGCCCGGCAATTGGCGCGGCAGTATCGTGGTTACCTGCGGGGTAAAGCGTCGGAACCGGTCAGCGATCCGGATCATCCGCGCTGGCTCGGCGCGCTGTTGGCGTTGGCCTATCCCGACCGCGTTGCCCAGCAGCGCCGGGCCGGTGGCGCGGAGTATCGGTTGGCCAATGGCCGTGCGGCGTTGTTTGCCGAGGCCGACAGTTTGATGAAGCAACCGTGGCTGGTGATCGCCGATCTCGGCAGCCGTCAGGGCCAGCGTGAAGAGCGGATTTATCTGGCGGCGGATTTCGATCCGGCGCTGTTTGATTCAGTGCTGGCCGAACAGGTACGCTGCGTCGATCAACTGGATTGGGATGAGCGTGAAGGCGTGTTGCGGGCCGAGCGTCAGCGTAAGGTCGGTGAGTTGATCCTCAGCCGCGAGCCGTTGACCGGTCTCGATGAAACCGCGCGCAGTCAGGCGTTGATCAATCTGGTAAGGCGTAAAGGTCTGGAGCTGTTGCCGTGGACCCCGGAGCTGCGTCAATGGCAGGCGCGGGTGGCGTTGTTGCGGCAGTTGGATCTCGGTAGCAAGGGTGAGAGCGAATGGCCAGATGTCAGCGACGCCGCCCTGCTCAAAAGCCTCGAACATTGGCTGATGCCGTATCTGGGCAAAGTCTCGCGGCTCAGTCACTTCGCCAATCTGGACCTGTCGAGCATCGTCCATAACCTGTTGCCGTGGCCGCTGCCGCAGCGGCTCGATGAGCTGGCGCCGCATCATTTGAGCGTGCCGTCCGGTTCGTCGATTCGTCTGGACTACAGCGAGCAGCCACCGATTCTGGCGGTGCGGTTGCAGGAGTTGTTCGGCCTGGCCGAGACCCCGCGGATTGCCGGTGGCCGGCAGGTGGTCAAACTGCATCTGCTGTCCCCGGCGCGACGGCCGGTGCAGGTGACACAGGATCTGGCGAACTTCTGGCGTAGCACGTATGCCGAGGTGAAGAAGGATTTGAAAGGGCGGTATCCAAAGCACTACTGGCCGGATGATCCGCTGGTGGCCGAAGCGACCGCGCGGATCAAACCCCGTAAAAGCTGAAGATCAAAAGATCGCAGCCTCGTTTCACTCGACAGCTCCTACATGTACCGCGAATCCCTTGTAGGAGCTGTCGAGTGAAACGAGGCTGCGATCTTTTGACGTTGATGCTCAAGAGGCAGCCTTGGCCGTCAACTGCTCCCGACAATAATCGGCAAACAGCTGCGCCGGTTTGGTCAACTGCCCGCGCTTCAACCACGCTGCCACCAGCCCTGAGCCGGTGACGTCTTCGACGATGTCCACGCACACCACTTTCTGGCCGTCATAGGTGCATTCCGAGTGCGGCCGGGTGACCAGGATCGAGAAGCCGAACCCTTGCCCGACCATGCCCCGGACCATCTCGATCGACGGTGAGCTGAAGGCGATATTCGGCGTCAGCCCCAACTCTTCGAACAGGCTGACGAAATAGGTCCGGCTCGGTTGCACGTCCAGCAAAATCATCGGCTCCAGGCACAGATCACGCAGCGACACTTGCTTGAGCTGAGCAAAACGATGATCCGCCGGCAGCAACGCATAAGGTCGTTGCGCCGGCATCAGGGGTTCGGTCTGGATGGTGGCGTCGAGGTCGTGTTCATACAGGATCGCCAGGTCGAAGGTGCCCGAGGTCAGGCCTTGCACCAGCTCTTGCTGTTCGCCGTCGCGGATACGGATTTTCACCCCCGGATACAGCGCCGAGAACCCGGCAATCAACTGCGGCAGGTACAGCGGCGCGACCGTTTCGAAGCAACCGATATCGATTTGCCCGGCCACCACGTCGTTGTCGGCGAGGGCGTTCTGTTCGAACTCCTTGGCCATGCGCAGCAGTTCCTGGGCCTTGCGGTAGAAGCGTGCGCCGCTGGGGGTCAAGGACACGCCTTGGGCGTGATGCCGGATCAGCAGTTGCACGCCGAAGCTGTCTTCCAGGCCTTTGATCGCCGTGGAAATCGCCGGTTGGGCGATGTATAGCTTGCGCGACGCCTCGGCGACGCTGCCGCATTCGACGGTGGTGATGAAGTACTTCAATTGACGCAGGTTGTAGGCAGCCACGGCAAACCTCGGGGTGGATGATGTCGACATCCAGGCAATTTTCGCGCCGACTGCATCCGTTCTGACGACGGTGTTGTTGTGCCTGAACAATAACCACATACCGCGCCACCGGGGAGATCGGCTGCCCAGTTTTTTCATGGTCTGCGAAGACATTTTTACTATTTTTACTGGACACAGGCCTGGGCCACCATCCAATCCACAAGAAAGCCCATGGAGCATCTGAACGTGTTCGAGCTTACATTCTGGCAAAACAAAGCCGCTGCGCTGCGGTTTCCCGATCAGGCCGTGATCGACGGCAGACCCTGTGCGGCGCAGTCGGGGCAGACCTTCGCCGCGATCAATCCCGCCACCGGCCAGTGCCTGGCCAACGTGGCCGCGTGCGGCGATGAAGACGTGGACGCCGCGGTGCGCAATGCGCGGCAAGTGTTCGAGGCCGGAACCTGGTCGGCGCGTTCGCCGAATGAGCGCAAGCAAGTGCTGTTGCGCCTGGCCGATCTGATCATGACCCACCGCGAAGAACTGGCGCTGCTCGATTCGCTGAACATGGGCAAACCGGTGATGGACGCCTACAACATCGACGTACCGGGCGCCGCCGGGGTGTTTCGCTGGTACGCCGAAAGCCTCGACAAACTCTATGACCAGATCGCCCCGAGCGCACAGAACGTGCTGGCGACCATCACCCGCGAAGCGCTGGGCGTGGTCGCTGCCGTGGTGCCCTGGAATTTCCCGCTGGACATGGCCGCGTGGAAACTCGCACCGGCGTTGGCAGCGGGCAATTCGGTGATCCTCAAACCCGCCGAGCAGTCACCGTTTTCCGCCCTGCGTCTGGCCGAGCTGGCGCTGGAAGCCGGGCTGCCGGCAGGCGTGTTGAACGTGTTGCCGGGGCTGGGCGAGCAGACCGGCAAAGCCCTCGGTCTGCATCCGGACGTCGATTGCCTGGTGTTCACCGGCTCCACCGAAGTCGGCAAATATTTCATGCAGTACTCCGCGCAATCGAACCTCAAACAGGTGTGGCTGGAGTGCGGCGGCAAGAGCGCCAATCTGGTGTTTGCTGATTGTCAGGACCTCGACCTCGCTGCAGAGAAAGCTGCGTTCGGGATCTTCTTCAATCAGGGTGAAGTGTGCTCGGCCAACTCGCGGTTGTTGGTGGAGTGTTCGATTCATGACGAGTTCGTCGAGCGCCTCAAAGTGCAGGCCGAACGTTGGCAACCGGGTGATCCGCTGGACCCGTCGAGCCGTGCCGGGGCGATTGTCGACAGCCGCCAGACGGCACGCATCATGAAGTTTATCCAGCAGGCCGAACGCCAAGGTGCAACGAAGCTTTGTGGCGGTCGACAGTCGATTTTCAACGGCTCCGACAACTTCATTCAGCCGACCATTTTCACCGGCGTGACGCCGGACATGCCGCTGTTTCGCGATGAGGTGTTCGGCCCGGTGCTGGCGGTCACGGCGTTCGATGATGAGGCCCACGCCTTGCAACTGGCCAACGACAGCGTCTACGGTTTGGCCGCGTCGCTGTGGACCGACGACCTCAACCGCGCCCACCGCGTGGCGCGGCAATTGCGAGCCGGCACGGTGTCGGTCAACAGCGTCGATGCGCTGGATGTGACCGTGCCTTTCGGTGGCGGCAAACAATCCGGTTTCGGCCGCGACCTGTCGCTGCATTCATTCGATAAATACACCCAGTTGAAGACCACCTGGTTTCAGCTGCGCTCATAACAGCCGCTAATAACAAAACGGAGAACTGGCGATGACCACACCACGTGAAACCCGCGACTACCAGGCCGCCGATGCTGCGCACCACATCCACGCATTCGTCGATCAAAAAGCGCTCAACGATGAAGGGCCTCGAGTGATGGTCCGTGGCGAGCGTCTGCACCTGTGGGACAACGATGGTCGGCGTTACCTCGACGGCATGTCCGGGCTGTGGTGCACCAACCTCGGTTACGGGCGCAAGGACCTGGCCGCCGCCGCATCCCGACAACTGGAGCAGTTGCCGTACTACAACATGTTTTTCCACACCACTCACCCGCAGGTGATCGAGCTGTCGGAGTTGCTGTTCAGCCTGTTGCCGGGGCACTACAGCCACGCGATCTACACCAACTCCGGCTCCGAGGCCAACGAGGTGCTGATCCGCACCGTGCGTCGTTACTGGACGATCCTCGGCAAGCCCGAGAAGAAAATCATGATCGGTCGCTGGAACGGTTACCACGGTTCCACCCTGGCGGCGACGGCGCTCGGTGGCATGAAATTCATGCACGAAATGGGCGGCATGATTCCCGACATCGAACACATCGATGAGCCGTACTTTTTCGCCCACGAGGGCAACCTGACCCCGGCTGAATTTGGCCTGCGGGCGGCGCAGCAGCTGGAAGCGAAGATTCTCGAACTCGGCGCGGACAAGGTCGCCGGGTTTATCGCCGAACCGTTCCAGGGCGCTGGCGGGATGATCTTTCCACCCGAGAGTTACTGGCCGGAAATTCAGCGGATCTGCCGTAAATACGACGTGCTGTTGTGCGCTGACGAAGTGATCGGCGGCTTCGGTCGTACCGGTGAATGGTTCGCCCACGAGCACTTCGGTTTCGAGCCGGATACGTTGTCCATTGCCAAGGGTTTGACCTCGGGTTACATCCCCATGGGCGGTCTGATTCTGTCGAAGAAAATGGCTCAGGTACTGGTGGAGCAGGGCGGGGTGTTTGCCCACGGCTTGACCTACTCCGGGCACCCGGTGGCCGCGGCGGTGGCCATCGCCAACCTCACGGCATTACGCGATGAAGGGGTGGTGGCGCGGGTCAAGGATGACATCGGGCCGTACCTGCAACAGTGCTTGCGCGAGGTGTTCGGCAATCACCCGTTGGTGGGCGATATTCAGGGTGTCGGCATGGTGGCAGCGCTGCAATTGGCGGAGGACAAAACCAGTCGCAAGCGCTTTGCCAATGAGAACGACATTGCCTGGCGTTGCCGCACGATTGGCTTTGAAGAGGGGGTGATCATTCGCTCGACGTTGGGGCGGATGATCATGGCGCCGGCGTTGATTGCCAGTCGGGAAGAGGTTGATGAACTGGTCGGCAAAACCCTGAAAGCCGTTGATCGTACGGCGCAGGAATACGACCGGCTCTGATCTGAAATTAGTGTGATCCTAAAAAGATCGCAGCCTTCGGCAGCTCCTACAGGAGATCGCATTCCTATGTAGGAGCTGCCGAAGGCTGCGATCTTTTGCTTTTGATAGCGCTTTGCACTCTCCCCGTGCACCCCCGCCAATCCCGCCCTTTTACGGCGCACGCTACCCAGTTTTTTCATCGCTCGCCTCGACATATTTCCTAATTTTCCTAATCCCGGCCTTGGGCCAACATCGACTTCGCCAGTCAGCCAAACGCTGCTCGCCGAAAGGTCCATCAGAGACCTCAGGTGACAGCCGATTTCCATGGCCGCTGGCCGTACTGCCCATGACAAAACTAAATCAACAGCTTTGGGAGTGCTCCATGATCAAGTCCTTGCTTACCCGCTTCGCACATCCACTGGCGGTCACCGCCATCGCCGCGACGGTCGCCACCAGCGCCCAGGCCGGCACCCTCTCTATCGGCCACACCACATGGGTCGGCTACGGCACGCTCTACCTGGCTCAGGACCTGGGCTACTTCAAGGAAAACGGTTTGACCGTTGAATTACCCGTCGTCGAAGAAGCGTCGATGTACATGGCCGCGCAGGCCTCGGGCGAATTGTCGGGCTCGGCGTCGACCATCGACGAGGTGCTCAAGTACCGCCCGCAATTCTGCTTCAAAGCGGTGGCCGCACTGGACGACAGCCATGGTGGCGACGGTGTACTCGTGGGCAAGGACGTCAAGAGTCTGCAGGAGCTGAAAGGCAAAGCCGTGGCGGTGAACGAAGGTTCGACCTCGCAGTTCTGGTTGTCTTACCTGCTGAAAAAGCACGGCATGACCATGAGCGACATCACCGTGCAGAACATGACGGCTGACGACGCCGCCACCGCGTTCATCGCCGGTCGCGTGCCAGCTGCCGTGACGTGGGAACCGCACCTGTCGATGGTTCGCAGCAAGCAACAAGGCAAGGTGCTGATCGACAGCAGCAGCACGCCGGGGGTGATTGTCGACGTGGTCGCGCTCAACTGCACGGTCATCGAGAAGCAGCCGGAAGACGTCAAGGCGTTGGTGGCCGGTCTGTACAAGGCGGTGCAGTACACCAAGGATCATCCGCAAGAAGCTTACAAAATCATGGCCAAAGGCGTCGGCGGTTACCTCGCCGATCCGAAGGAACTGGCCGCTGCCGCGCAGGGCGTGCGCTTCTACGATCAGGCCATGAGCGAGAAACTCCTTGGCTCGCCGGGCAAGCCGGGCGACAGCGAACCGCTGATCAAACTGGCCAACGAGACCGCCAGTGAATTGCAGGGCAAACCCTACAACGTCAGCAATGACGACCTGATCGACAACCGCTTCGTCAGCCCGCTCTAGGAGGTTTGCATGTTCAAGCGCAATTCATGGCTGAGCCGCTGCATCACGCCCAAGACCGGTTTGCCGGTGTCGGTGATCTGGAGCGCGAGCGGTCTGGCCTGGGTGTTGTTGGTCGGCCTGTGGGCCGGGTTGTCTTACGGCGGCGTGGTGCCGGGCATGTTCCTGCCGACACCGGGTGCGGTGGTCGAGGCCGCCGTGCGCCTGGGCCGCGACGGCACGCTCGGTCTGCATGTGTGGGCCAGCCTCGAAGTGGTAATGGTCGGCTTCATCGTGTCGTCGCTGGTGGCGGTGCCACTGGGGTTGCTGATGGGCAGCTTCCGTATCGTTCAGGCGTTCCTTGAGCCGATGGTCAATTTCATCCGCTACCTGCCGGTCACTTCGTTCGTACCGTTGTTCATTCTGTGGATTGGTATCGGACTGGAGCAGCGGGTGTCGGTGATCATCTTCGGCGTGTTCTTCCAGCAACTGGTGATGATCGCGGACGTGTCCAAAGGCATTTCCAAGGACCTGATCAACGCCTCTTACACCCTTGGCTCGAACCGTCGCGATGCGGTGCTGCATGTGATCGCTCCGGCGTCATTACCGGGTGTGCTCGACACCTTGCGCGTGACCATGGGCTGGGCCTGGACTTACCTGGTGGTCGCTGAGCTGGTCGCGGCTTCAAGTGGTCTGGGTTACTTGAGCCTTAAAGCCATGCGCGGCTTTCAGGTGGATGTGATTTTCCTGGCAATCGCGATCATCGGCCTGCTGGGCCTGGTCACCGATCAACTGTTCCGTTTTCTCCGTCTGAGGATCGCCGCATGGGCTCAGTAAGCGCCGTCAACCCTCGTTTCGTCACGTCACAGGCCGCCCCGGTGCACGCCGCACCACGGCTGCAAGTGGACAAGGTCAGCCTTCGCTATCAAAAGCCCGACGGTGGCGTGTTCACCGCGCTGGACAAGGTGTCGTTCGAAGTGCCGGATCAGCAATTCGCCGTGCTGGTGGGGCCTTCGGGCTGCGGCAAGTCGAGTCTGCTGTACCTCACGGCGGGTTTGAATGAGCCCACGGAAGGCGAGATCTACGTTGGTGGCCAGCAAGTTCAAGGGCCGGGTGCGGATCGCGGCATGGTGTTCCAGAGCTATACGCTGTTCCCCTGGCTGACGGTGCGGCAGAACGTCGAGTTCGGCCTCAAGCGTCGCGGTATGGCGGCCGCCCAGCGCAAGGAGATCGTCGACTACTACGTCAACGAAGTCGGCCTGACCGGGTTTGCCGACAACTACGCCAAGCAGCTGTCCGGCGGCATGATGCAGCGCGTCGCCATTGCTCGGGCGCTGGCCAACGATCCGCAAATCCTGCTGATGGACGAACCCTTCGGCGCGCTCGACAGCCAGACGCGCCTGCAAATGCAGCAGCTGTTGTTGCGGGTCTGGGGCAACAGCAAGAAGACTGTGTTGTTCGTGACCCACGATATCGACGAGGCGATTCTGCTGGGCGACCGGGTCTACGTGATGGGCGCTCGGCCTGGGCGGATCAAACAGATTCTGGACGTGCCGATCGAACGCCCACGGACCCTGGACATGGTGATGGAGCGCTCGTTTATCGACATGAAGCGCAAGATCTTCGGGCTGCTACATGATGAGCTTGAAGAGGAACATTGACCGTGCGCTATCTATCCCTGTGGGAGCGAGCCTGCTCGCGAAGGCGGCAGTACATTCAACGTTGATGTTGCCTGGCGCACCGCTTTCGCGAGCAGGCTCGCTCCCACAGGTTTTGCATAGGGCGGAGGTTAGGGCGCCGCCGGCAAGAGGAAACGGGCGATCACCGGCAGGTGATCGGAGATCCGCAAGGTGTCGTCCTGCCTCACCGTCGCCTCGACCCGGTTGATCCGCGGACTGTAGAACAGGTAGTCGACAGTCCGGTCCGGGCCGTTCAAGCCCGGATCATTCGGGTAATGGGTCAACCACCGCGCCCGATCGATGCCGCTGGCTTCACTGTTGGTCGGGATCATCGGGTATTTGTCCCACAGCACATGCAGCGCGCTGTCGGCGGAGTAGGGCGTGCGTTGTTCGTCGGGCAGGCGTCGAAATTGCCCCAGCGGCAACAGGTTGAAGTCCCCACCGATCAACCACGGCGTGCCGCGGCTTTCGAACTTGTCGAGGACTTTGACCGTGGCCGTCACCTGAGATTGCAGCGTTTCGTCGGGCGGGATGATGCGGTCCAGATGGGTGTTGAGCACCGCTATCTGACCGCCGTCGCTCAACGGCAGATACGTGACCAACAAGGCATTTTTCGGTTTGAACTGGCGGGTGATGAAGTTAGCCGGCGCAATCGGTAATTGCAGGCGTTCGGCGTGTTCGATCTGGTAGCGGCTGAGGGTGGCCAGTTGCCGGCCGACGCTGCCGAAAATGTGCGGCTCAGGCACGAAGTCGGCTTTCCAGTCGAAGGCGTGAGTGCTGCACGGATACAGGTCCGCGACTCGCTCCTGAAGCAGCTTGAACTGGTCTTGGTAATCGCTGGCCTTGGCGCCTTCATCGAGCTCCTGCAACAGCACGACGTCCGGTTGCTCGTCGCGGATCACCCGCGCCACTTCATCGAGGCTGAAAGCCATGTCTTCGGGCGTGGGTTTTTCGTCATTGCCGGCCGCCAGGTCATTCCAGAACACGTAGCGTTTTCCCGCCAGGTACTGGACGTTCCAGGTCATCACCTTCAGCGCCTGACCGGGCACCAGCGTCGGTGCCTGGGCGTTGCAACTGACCGGCAAGGCTTCCTTGGCTTCGGGGCGCCAGGTCAGGTTGTAGATCAGCAAGGCAATCAGGCCGGTTACGGTCAACAGGCCCAGCAGGGTGTAGCGCAGTAGACGGGTCATGGCTCGGCTTATAGCGTTACAAAAGTTGACCCCGAGCATAACCGAGCGTCGGGTTTAATCCCAAGAGTGAAACGGCCTGCCCATCAATTAGCCGAAACACGCACCCTGTAGCAGCTGGCGAAGCCTGCGTTCGGCTCGGGCCGCGTTCGGACGAAGCAGTCGTAAAATCAGTGCTCTCGGTGAATCAGGTAGACCGCGCTCGCCGGATTTACGACTGCTTCGCAGCCGAACGCAGGCTTCGCCAGCTGCTACAGGGGGGCGCGTCGTTCTTCAGAGAGGTCGATCAATCTTTTCCGGTACATCGCCGATCAGCATGAACAAGCGGAACAGCACCACGCTGACGAACAGTTGCAGGAAGCTGTGGGCGCTGTCGATCAGCAGGGAAATCACCGGGTTCTGCGGTTCGGGATAGACCGCCAGGGTCGCGCCCTTGAGCACCCACAACGGGCCCATTACACAGAGAATGCACACCAGAATGCGCAGGAAATGGCCGCGGGTCAGGCGCAGGCTTTCCTTCATCGCCGCCAGCGGTGCGAAGCCGCGCAGCACCAGCAGGTACTCGCCAAACGCCAGGGTCACCATCAGCCAGATGCCCGGCAGGAAATACAGCGACAGGCCGATCAGGATCAACAGGGTGTTGAGCGCGGTGAGCAGGGCGAAGCGTGGCCACAGGGTTGCGGACATGGCCAGCAGGTCGCGATTGCGCGGTGATTCGCCACGGCTGCGGGCATCGAGAAACAGAATCAGCGCGGCGGTGTACAGCGGATAAACCAGCAAGCCGACTATCACGCTGATACCGGGAAAGCTGTCCGGCTCGGTGGAGTGATCGACCACTTGTTGCAGCAACGCCTCGAAGATCACCAGCGGCAGGCACAGCCGCACGATCTGGCCCAGATTGCGCTTGAAGAAATACAGAGAGTCACGCAGTACATCGAACGAATTCATCAGTCGGTATCGCAGGTTGAAAGCAGTGGCCCACTTTAACCGATGAAGCGCTTTGGGGCGCAAACGTAAACGTTCGGTAAAGACCATTGAAACATCCTGCATCAACCTCCATTACGGGGGTGTACCTTGTCCACACTGGATAGGGCAGATATTCCCGGCAATCTACGAGGTCGCCATGAACAGCGAAGAACAAACCCTGATCGATGGACTGTTTTCCCGGCTGCAACAGGCCGAAACGGACTCAGCCCCGCGCGACGCCCAGGCCGAGGCGCGGATCAAGGAACACCTGACTCGCCAGCCCGCGGCAGGCTATTTCATGACCCAGGCGATTCTGGTGCAAGAGGCCGCCCTCAAAAGCCTCGACGAACAAAACAAACAGCTCGCCCAGCAAGTCCAGCAATTGGAGGCTGAACTGCAATCGGCCAAGGCTCAGCCAGCTGCACCGGCGCCGAGCAGCGGTGGCTTCCTGTCGAGCATTTTCGGTGGCGGTTCCCGTGATCCGCAGCCAGCGTCCACCCAAAGCCCACCCGCCTCGAGTGGTGGCGGCTGGCGTGAACCGGGGCGGCCGTCGTTCAATTCGCAGTCGCCACAACAGAACTTCGGTGCGGCGCCGCCTCAGCAGAACTACGCCCCGCAACAGCCTGTCGGCAGCGGTTTCCTCGGTGGTGCGCTGAAAACCGCCGCCGGTGTGGCCGGTGGCGTGATGCTGGCGCAAGGCATCAGCAGCCTGTTCCATCACAATCAGCAGCCGGAAGTGGTTGAAGTGATCAAGGAAGAACCGGCTCAGGTCAACGATCAGAGTGGTGACAACGGCTCGGGCGATGATCAGCGTGTGGCTGACAACTCAAGTGATCAGGGCGGCTTTACCGACGCCGACTACAGCGATGACAGTTCATCGTTCTTCGGCGGCGACGACGATTCCTTCGTCTGATACGCCATTCGTCCGGAGCGCTATGGCGCTCCGGGCCGATTATTCGCGGAACAATCCTTCAGGCTGGCATACTGGGCAACTTTTCGGGCCTGGTGCCTGATCCTGCCTGCGCTGCGGCGCGCCAACGAGGATGACCGGTGAAAAAAATCGCAGTGTTCGCCGATGTTCAAAACCTCTATTACACCGTGCGTCAGGCCTATGGTTGCCATTTCAACTATGCGGCGCTGTGGGCTGATATCAGCAAACAGGGCGAGATCGTCGAGGCCTATGCCTACGCCATCGATCGTGGCGACAGCAAACAACAGCAATTCCAGCAGATCCTGCGCAACCTCGGCTTCATTGTGAAGCTCAAGCCCTACATCCAGCGCAGCGATGGCTCGGCCAAGGGTGACTGGGACGTGGGCATCACTCTCGACATCATGGACGCCGCCGATCATGTCGACGAAGTGGTGCTGGCCTCCGGTGACGGTGATTTCGACATGCTGCTGGAGCGCATCATCACCAAGCACGGGGTGCAAGCCGTGGCATACGGCGTGCCGGGCCTGACGGCCAACTCGCTGATCCGCGCCGCCAGCCGCTACGTGCCGATCGAAGGCGCGTTGCTGCTCAAGAATTGATTTTTACGGAGTTGAAACAGGTTTGGAACGCATAGCAGTCATCGACTTTGAAACCACCGGGATCTCCCCGAGCAGCAGCTGCCGGGCCACGGAAATTGCCGTGGTGATCCTTGAACAGGGGCGCATCGTCGAGCGTTACCAAAGCCTGATGAATGCCGGCGTGCGCGTCCCGGCCTTCATCGAACAACTCACCGGCATCAGCAACGCCATGCTGCGCACCGCACCATCAGCCGAGCAGGTGATGAACGAAGTCAACGAATTCGTCGGCATCACCCCGCTGCTGGCGCACAACGCCGCGTTCGACCAGAAGTTCTGGGACTTTGAGCTGGGGCGTATCAAACGCACACGCTTGCAGAACTTTGCCTGCTCGCTGCTCCTCGCCCGCCGTTTGATGCCCGCCGCGCCGAACCACAAACTCGGCACCCTCACCACGTTCGCCAACCTGCCCCACACCGGCAAGGCTCACCGGGCCATGGCCGATGCCGAGATGGCGGCCAACCTGACGGCGCATTTGGCCCAGGAGTTGCGGCAGAAGCACGGGTTGTGCGAGCTGTCCCATGATCTGTTGGTGAGCTTGCAGAAAGTGCCGGCGGCGAAGATCAATGAGCACCTGAAGCGCCATCGCGGGTTCTGACTGAAAACACCACAAATCCTCTGAATGACACACCACAAATCCCCTGTGGGAGCGAGCTTGCTCGCGATGGCGCCGTGTCAGTCGACATCAATGTTGGATGATAAATCGCTATCGCGAGCAAGCTCGCTCCCACATTGGATCTCCTGTGACGTTAGATTCGTGTTTAACGACGCCTCCGATTCGATGATCGGTCCTACCGAATTTTAGGGAATGTCTGTCTTGCCCCTCATCTGGGGCATCGATAACCTTTTGACCGTTGCTGCCAATGCAGCAACCGGGACTGCAAGCCCGAATCGTTGGAGGCATATTTGGTTCGGAGATTCGCCCATGGTCAAAGCTACCCTCAATATCCCTGATAGCAGTGCTGACTCAGATCAGTCCGAAATAGTGCAACCAGCTTCAAGAGAAGCTCACTTCGTCCCCCAAACATTCATCCGTCATCACATCCAGCTAAAAGCACTGTTACTGCATGCCGAGGCGTGGTTTTGCGCCCGAGATATCGGCCGGTTAATGGGCGTGGATATAAACGGCCGGTACGCGCTCAAGCTTGATGCGGACCAGCGCCGGATGATGTGTTTGTCTGGAAGCGACGCCCCCCAGGAAACATTGATGCTGAGCGAATCCGGCGTGTACGCGATGCTGGTCTATCACTACTGCCCGGAGAACCGGCATTTGCGACGTTGGCTCACCCATCACGTGGTGCCGATGCTGCGGGACGGTGGCGGGGTTGCTTCGAATCAAACGCCAAGTTTGCGCTTGATGGAGTGGGCGGGGGGGACGTTAAGCCTGCTGCATTGGCGGACAGAGCCTTGGGTTCGTTTGAAAGATATGCCGTGTTTGTTGGGCGCGGAATACAGCGGCGTTCGCGGATTCTGACGACACCGCTGACCCCCTGTAGGAGCTGTCGAGTGAAACGAGGCTGCGATCTTTTGATCTTGTTTTTAAAGAGCAAAATCAAAAGATCGCAGCCTCGTTTCACTCGACAGCTCCTACGGGATCGCTATTTACCATTTCCTTCCAACTGCCCCAACGGCACGCGCTTCTCTATCGCGCTCGACAACACAATCGACGTCTTGCTGAACCCGAACTTGGCAATCCGGTTGATCAACTCCTCCAGCTCCGGCATCGACCCCACCGCCGCTTGCATGATCACGCACGGATCGCCTGTCACCCGATGGCACTCGGTCAATTGCGGGATTTTGATCAGGTCGTCGTAGGCCTTCTGGTTGCCGTGCTGGTTCAGCCGCAGTTCGATGACGCACTGGATCGGCAGGCCGATTCTCGACATGTCGACTTTCGCCTGGTAACCGGTGATGACGCCGGACGCTTCGAGTTTGGCCACGCGCTCGGCCACGGCCGGGGCCGACAGGTTCACTTTGCGCGCCAGTTCGGCGTAGGACTCCCGACCGTTTTCCAACAGGGCGCTGAGGAGCATGCGGTCGTACTTGTCCATCGTGGGATTCCTGAAAATGACATGACTTTCGAAAACACGGTTTATCGCGCTGATCTCCGTGCTTTGAAAAGTGTACCGGTGCGATAAACAGGTTTTGTAACTTATTTTTACGGCCTGGCCTTTCTAGAATATCCGATCTCCTTGTCTTGCCTTTCGAGCTGCCCCATGCCTGGCTTACGTCGTTTTCCCTTACCGTTGATCGCTGCCTTTTTCGCGTTGTACGTGATTTGGGGCTCGACCTATCTGGTCATTCGCATCGGCGTGCAGTACTGGCCGCCATTGATGCTCGGCGGGATTCGCTTTGTGATTGCCGGGACGCTGATGTACGCGTTCCTGCGCTGGCGCGGGGCACCGGCGCCGACGTGGGCGCAGTGGAAAGCGGCGGGGATCATCGGGATTTTGCTGCTCAGCTTTGGTAACGGCGCGGTGAGCGTGGCCGAGCACACGGGCGTGGCGTCCGGGGTTGCGGCGTTGGCGGTGGCGACGGTGCCGTTGTTTACCTTGCTCTGTGGCTATTTTTGGGGCGCGCGTAATACCCGTCTCGAATGGGCCGGGATTGTGCTCGGGCTGATCGGCATCGCCATGCTCAACCTCGGCTCCAACCTGCAATCGAGCCCATTAGGTGCGGCGTTGTTGGTGTTCGCCGCCGCGGCCTGGGCCTTCGGTTCGGTGTGGAGCAAACACTTGCCGCTGCCCCAAGGCGCGATGGCGAGTGCCGTGGAAATGTTGGTGGGCGGCGTAGCGCTGCTGATCGGCAGTGCGCTGAGTGGTGAGCATCTGGAAGCCATGCCGCCGATCGAAGGCTGGGCGGCCTTGGCCTACCTGACCTTTTTCGGTTCGATCATCGCTTTCAACGCTTATATGTATCTGTTGAAAAACGTGCGGCCGGCGGCGGCCACCAGTTATGCCTACGTCAACCCGGCGGTGGCGGTGTTGCTGGGGATCGTGTTTGTCGGCGAGACCATCGGGATCGAAGAAGCGCTGGCCATGTTGGTGATCATCAGCGCCGTGGTGTTGATCGGTTTGCCGCAGTGGCGCCGGGCGCCGGAACGACCTGCTGCCGTGGTGCAGACAGAATCCCGTGTGAATTAGGGTAAACTGCGCGCCATTGCATCTTGTTTTGCACACTTGTTTTGAAAAACCCGCGCTGAATTTTCCTACGGTAATCCCATGACTTTCGCCTCCCTTGGCCTGATCGAACCCTTGCTGCGCTCTCTCGAGACGCTCGGCTACCAGACCCCGACGCCGGTTCAGGCGCAAGCCATTCCGGCGGTGCTGGCCGGTCGCGACCTGATGGCCGCCGCCCAGACCGGGACTGGCAAGACCGCCGGCTTCGCGCTGCCGCTCCTGCAATTGCTGGCCATGGAAGGGCCGAAAGTGGCGTCTAACTCGGTGCGCGCACTGATCCTGGTGCCGACCCGCGAATTGGCCGAACAGGTTCACGAAGCCGTGCGTCAGTACGCCGAGAATCTGCCGTTGAGCACTTACGCGGTGTATGGCGGCGTCAGCATCAACCCGCAAATGATGAAGCTGCGCAAGGGTGTAGACGTGCTGGTGGCGACTCCGGGTCGTTTGCTCGACCTGTATCGCCAGAAGGCTCTCAAGTTCAATCAGCTGCAAACCCTGATTCTGGACGAAGCCGATCGCATGCTCGATCTGGGTTTCTCCGAGGAACTGGGGAATATCTACCGCGTGCTGCCCAAGCAACGTCAGACGCTGCTGTTCTCCGCGACCTTCTCCGACGCGATCCGCTTGCTGGCCGGACAAATGCTCAACGATCCGCTGAGCATCGAAGTCAGCCCGCGCAACGTCGCTGCCAGCACCGTCAAGCAATGGGTGGTGGTGGTGGACAAGAAGCGCAAGCCTGAACTGTTCGTTCACTTGATGCGCAAGGGCAAGTGGAAGCAGGTGCTGGTGTTCGCCAAGACCCGCAATGGTGTGGACGCGCTGGTGGAAAAACTCCAGGGTCTGGGCATCAATGCCGACGGCATCCACGGCGACAAACCTCAAGCAACCCGTCAGCGTGCACTGGACCGTTTCAAGGCCAGTGAAGTGCAGATTCTTGTGGCCACCGACGTTGCGGCCCGTGGTCTGGATATCGAAGATTTGCCATTGGTGGTCAACTTCGACCTGCCGATCGTGGCTGAGGACTACATCCACCGGATCGGCCGTACCGGTCGCGCGGGTGCAACCGGGCAGGCGATTTCGCTGGTCTGCGCTGATGAAGTGAATCTGCTGTCGGCCATCGAGACGTTGACCCGTCAGACATTGCCTCGCCAGATGGAACATGACTTCGAGCCTGAGCACCGGGTGCCGGACACCGATGCCAGCGGTCAGGTCGTCAAGAAGCCGAAAAAACCGAAGAAGCCGAAGACCTCCAGTGGCGGTAAACGCAATCTGGGTAAGTGGGTTGAGAGCGGTGATGCGTCGGCGCCGGAGCCTTCGATCAAACCTGTGCGCAAGGTGCCGGTGTTTAACACAGGACCGCGCAAGAAGAAGCCTTGAATACACGCGGCGTCTGTTAGGCCGCCTTCGCGAGCAGGCTCGCTCCCACAGGGGATTTGTGGACGACACAGATCCAGTGTGGGAGCGAGCCTGCTCGCGAAGGGGTTAACTCGGTTTCAAGCCTTGTGCTTCAACCACTCCACCATCCCCAGCCCTGCCGCTCGCCCACTGGCGAAACACGCGGTCAGCAGATAGCCCCCCGTCGGCGCTTCCCAATCCAGCATTTCCCCCGCGCAGAACACGCCGGGCAGTTGCTTGAGCATCAAGCGCTCATCCATCGCTTCGAACAGCACGCCACCGGCACTGCTTATGGCCTCGTCCAGTGGGCGGGTTTTCACCAGTGTCAGTGGAAGCGCCTTGATCGCTTTGGCCAGCAGCGCCGGATCAGCGAAGTATTCGGCCGGAGTGAGTTCGCGCAGCAGAGCCGCTTTCACACCATCGATCCCGAGCTGACTGTGCAAGTGCTTCGACATTGAGCGTGAACCGCGTGGTTTGCTCAGCGCAGCCTGAACCTTATCCACAGGCTTGCCCGGCAACAGGTCCAGGTGAATGGTTGCCGAGGCGTGCTGATTGATGGCTTCGCGGATCGGCGCCGACAAGGCGTAGATCAAACTGCCTTCAATCCCGGTCGCCGTGATCACACATTCCCCGAGCCGCGGCACGTCGTCATTGAGGCCAATGGCAATGTTTTTCAGCGGGGCGCCGGCGAATTTGCTGACCATCAACTCGCTCCAGGCCTGCACCTCGAAGCCGCAATTACTCGGTTGCAGCGGCGCGAGTCCTACGCCGTGTTGTTCCAGTGGCAGCATCCAGGCGCCGTCCGAACCGAGGCGCGCCCAGCTGCCGCCGCCGAGGGCCAGTAAGGTTGCGTCAGGCATGACGGTTTTTTCGCCCTCGGGGCTGTCGATGCGCAATCCACCGCTGTCATCCCAGCCGAGCCAGCGGTGACGGGTGTGGATAACAACGCCGCTGTCACGCAGACGTTTGAGCCATGCACGCAACAGGGGGGCGGCTTTCATGTCTGTAGGAAAGACTCGGCCGGAACTGCCGACAAAGGTTTCGATGCCCAGGTCATGAATCCATTGGCACAGCGCATCGGCGCCGAAGCCACGCAGCAGCGGCGCAATCTGCGGCGCGCGTTCGGCGTAGCGTGAGAGAAATGCCGGGTAGGCTTCGGAATGGGTGATGTTCATGCCACCCACGCCGGCCAGCAGGAATTTTCGCCCTACTGAAGGCATGCCGTCGTACAGATCAACCTTGATCCCGGCCTGGCTCAGCACTTCAGCCGCCATCAAACCGGCAGGGCCGCCGCCGATGATGGCAACGTGAGGGGGGAGGGCTGAGGAGGATGGGGTCATGGAATGCGCTGCGGTATGGCTGGATAAGCCGCGCATTCTATCAGCACAAATCCCTGTGGGAGCGAGCTTGCTCGCGATAGCGGAGTGTCATTCACCATCTATGTTGAATGATAAATTGCCATCGCGAGCAAGCTCGCTCCCACAGGGGTTCTATGTTGTTTTGACGGGCTGGTTAAAAAGTAACCGCCGCGGTGTAGGCTCTACGCGGTCTGGTCTGTAGGACCTTTCACTCAGGTTATCCACAGGCAGTTCCACAGACATTGTGGGTAAAGACCCACACCTCAATGACAACCTGATGACTGCCAGACTCGTTGCGCACAGTGATGCAGGATTCCATGACGGCGCGCCAACGCCTTGCGGTCCTTGCTGTAGCCGCCGCCGATTACCCCGACCACCGGGATATCCCGGCCCAGGCAATGGCGCATAACACTTTCGTCTCTAGCGGCGACGCCTTCGTCTGTCAGCTTCAGGTAGCCGAGCGCGTCATCTTTATGCACATCGACGCCGGCGTCGTACAACACCAGGTCAGGTTGGTAAAGCGGCAGCAAATAATTGAGCGCATCGTCCACCACCTTCAGGTAATCGGCATCGCCCATGCCTTTGGGCAGTGGAATGTCCCAGTCGCTTTCGGCTTTGCGTGCAGGAAAGTTCTTCTCGCAGTGCAGGGAAACGGTCACCGCTTCCGGGGTGTTGTGCAGGATCCGTGCAGTCCCGTCGCCCTGATGCACATCGCAGTCGAAGATCAGCACCCGATTCACACGGCCGCTTTCCAGCAAGAAATGGCTGATCACCGCCAGGTCATTGAAGATGCAGAACCCGGCAGGATGGTCGTAATGCGCGTGATGGGTGCCGCCGGCCAAGTGACAGGCCAAACCATGTTCCAGCGCCTGCTCGGCCGCCAGCAGCGAGCCGCCAACCGCACGCACCGTGCGCCGGGCCAGGGCTTCGCTCCACGGCAGGCCGAGGCGCCGCTGGTCTTCGCGGGACAACTCGCCGCCCATGTAGCGTTCGATATACGCAGGGTCATGAGCGAGCGCGAGAATCTCTGGCGGGCAGAGGTCGGGGCGCAGGAGATCGGCGTCGCGCGTCAGTCCGCTGTCCACCAGGTGATCGCGCAACAGGCGAAACTTGTCCATGGGGAAGCGGTGATCCGCCGGGAACTCGGGGCTGTAGTCTTCGTGGTAGATCAGGGGCAGGGGCATGGCTGATTTATACAGGACGGTAGGTAGGAATGAGTGAAGGATCCTACCAGCGATGTAGACTTGCGGCATGGGAACGGGGGAGCACGATGGAACCGATACTGGAACTCGAGAGCGCGCGACTGCTGTTGCGGCAGTGGCGCGATGAAGATTTGCCGGAGTTTGCGGCGATGTGCGCCGATCCACAGGTGATGCGATATTTTCCGGCGCCTTTGAGTCGTCTGGAAAGTGCCTCGCTGATCGGACGGATTCGTGGCCATTTTGTCGAACATGGCTTCGGTCTCTGGGCGCTGGAGCGCAAGGACACCGGGGCATTTATCGGTTTTACCGGGCTCGCAGAGGTCGGCTTCGACGCGCGCTTTACCCCGGCCACCGAAATCGGCTGGCGCCTGGCCCGCGAACACTGGGGCCTTGGCTACGCCAGTGAAGCGGCGTGGACCGCTCTGCGCTGCGGGTTTGACCGGTTGGCGCTGAAAGAAGTGGTGTCCTTCACCACCGAAACCAACATGCCATCGCAGAAAGTCATGCAGGCCATCGGCATGCACCATGATTCAGCCGATGATTTCGACCACCCGATGCTCGCGGCCGATCATCCCCTGCGTCACCATGCGCTGTACCGCATCACCCGTGAACAATGGCTGCAAACCTTGCATGGATAAGCGGTCACGGACGTTTACAATGGCTCCCACGGGCCCTGGCCAGAAATTGAATCGACCGTCGCAGCCAAGACTGCGCGGCATGCGTTGTGTGAGGAGAGTCTGAATGAGCCAAGTGTTGGATGATCTGGTTGACCTGCTGACCCTGGAACCGATTGAAGAAAACCTGTTCCGTGGCCGCAGCCAGGACCTGGGTTTTCGTCAGCTGTTCGGTGGTCAGGTGATCGGTCAGTCCCTGTCGGCGGCCAGTCAGACGGTCGAAGAAGCCCGCCATGTGCATTCGATGCACGGCTATTTCCTGCGTCCGGGCGATTCCGCGTTGCCTGTGGTTTATCAGGTTGATCGGGTACGCGACGGCGGCAGTTTCAGCACCCGTCGGGTGACGGCGATTCAGAAGGGCAACCCGATTTTCACCTGCAGTGCGTCGTTCCAATACGACGAAAAAGGCTTCGAGCACCAGGCCGAGATGCCGACGGTGGTTGGCCCGGAGAACCTGCCGTCGGAGCTGGAACTCACTCAGCAGCGCGCGCACCTGATTCCCGAGCACATGCGCGAAAAATTTCTGTGCCCGAAACCGATCGAGTTCCGACCGATCACCGAGAAAGATCCCTACAACCCGCAGCCGTCCGATCCGATCAAATACGTCTGGTTTCGCGCCGACGGAGCGTTGGCCGATTCTCCGGCACTGCATAAATACTTGCTGGCCTACGCCTCGGACTTCGGTCTGCTGACCACCTCGATGCAGCCCCATGGCAAATCGGTCTGGCAGAAAGACATGCAGGTCGCCAGCCTCGATCACGCGCTGTGGTTCCATCAGGATCTGCGTGCCGATGACTGGTTGCTGTATGCGATGGACAGTCCTTGGGCGGGCAACTCGCGCGGTTTCTCCCGTGGCAGCGTGTTCAACCGCGCCGGGCAACTGGTGGCGTCGGTCACTCAGGAAGGCCTGATTCGCCACCGCAAGGATTGGGCATGAGCCTGGCCGAGGTGCGGCACTGGGTGTTCGACATGGACGGCACCCTGACGGTGGCCGTGCATGACTTCGCGGCGATCCGCGTGGCGTTGGCGATTCCTGCCGAAGACGACATCCTGACCCACCTCGCCGCGCTGCCGGCCGATGAGGCTGCAGCCAAACATGCGTGGTTGCTGGAACACGAACGGGACCTGGCTCTGGGTTCGAAAGCGGCACCGGGGGCGGTAGAGCTGGTGCGTGAGCTGGCCGGGCGCGGTTATCGCCTGGGCATTCTCACGCGCAATGCGCGCGAACTGGCACATGTCACGCTAGAGGCGATCGGCCTGGCCGACTGCTTTGCGGTGGAGGATGTACTGGGCCGTGATGAAGCGCCGCCAAAACCGCATCCCGGTGGTTTGCTGAAGTTGGCCCAGGCCTGGAATGTCCCGGCCAGTGAGATGGTGATGGTGGGTGATTACCGCTTTGATCTGGATTGCGGTCGGGCGGCAGGGGCGCGGACGGTGTTGGTGAACCTGCCGGATAATCCCTGGCCGGAATTGACGGATTGGCATGCCGCCGATTGCGTAGCGTTGCGGGAAATGTTGTCAGCTTGAGGGCCCCTTCGCGAGCAGGCTCGCTCCCACATTGGAATGCGGTCATAAGTGGGAGCGAGCCTGCTCGCGATGGCGTCAGATCAGCCACCACAAAAACTCACTGACCGAACAACGCCTTCTGCCCCTGCGGCGAGTTAAACATCCCATCCCCGTCATGCCCGACCCCGGGCACTTCAATCAGTTGCTGATTCAAACCTTGAGGATGCAGCCGCTTCAGATAAGCAAAATAATTGCGCCCGCGAGCCAATCGATTGGCTCCCTGAGCTTGGGCCTCACAGCTTTTATCCAGCGCCGGCTGCTTCGGGTCGCTGTCCTGCTGCCCGAGTAGATAAACGACATCGCGTTTGACGTAGTTTTCCTCCAGCTGCTTGGCGGTTAGCCCTTGGGCATAGGCGGGTAAATCCGCCAGCCCATATTTCCAGCGATTGAAATTCGGGCAACCGGCGTGTTTGAACGCCACCGGCCGTCGTTCATCGAAGTACGCATAAGACGACGGGTTGGCAATGACGTAACGCACCTGTATGTCGGCCGCCTTGAGCGCTGGCTGATCGTGGCCCAGCAACGCATATCGCTGCACCACCTGAGCGCCGCCGGAGTGACCGGCGATGACAATTTGCTTCACGTCCGGAAACTGTTTCCGGTCGCCGATTCGGGCGATGATTTCGTCGAGCGCCGCGTAGGAGCTCAGGGAAAACGGCGCGGTGGATAAACCGCCCGCCATCCAGTCATTGCCCTGCCAGCGCAATACGCTGTCAGCCACGGGATGGGCCGCGACGTCGGTTTCATTGAGAAATTGCGGGGCGAGCACCAAGGTGCTCGCGGTTTGCCCGGCCTGTTCGGCCGCGTGCACGGCGCTCTGGCGATAGGTATCGGCATTGCGCAATCGACCATGGATGATGATCAGCACACGCTCGATTTTCGTCGGCGCCGGGCCGATGCCCACCGAGATTTCACCGGCAGTCAGCAGCAGGCGTCCGGAGCTGACCTCTTTGACCGCATGCTCGGCAGCCTGGGCGCTTGCGCAGGTGATCAGTAGAGCTAACAGCCACTTATTCATTTATAGGTTTTTCGCTGCAAAGGTATCGCACTGGCCGACCTGGCCTTGCGCGAATCCGGTTTTGAACCAGCGCACCCTTTGCGCCGACGTACCATGAGTAAATGAATCCGGGACCACGCGCCCCTGACCTTGTTGCTGCAAACGGTCATCGCCGATGGCATTGGCGGCGTTCAAGGCTTCTTCTATGTCACCGGGTTCCAGCCAGTTCAGCCGTTTCTGCGCATTATTGGCCCAGACTCCGGCCAGGCAATCGGCCTGCAGTTCCTGGCGTACCAGCAAACCACCGTCGCCTTCCATCTGCCGACCCTGTTGGCGGGCGGTCTGAATCTTCGCTGAAACACCGAGCAAGGTCTGCACATGGTGTCCGATTTCGTGAGCGATCACGTAGGCCTGAGCGAAGTCGCCAGCGGCGGAAAAACGTTGGGACATTTCCTGGAAGAAACTCATGTCCAGGTAGACCTTCTGGTCTGCCGGGCAATAGAACGGACCGGTCGCCGAACTGGCCAGACCGCAGGCCGAGTTGACGCGGCCGCTGAACAGCACCAGGGTCGGGTCCTTATATTGACGACCGGCCTGCTGGAAAATCTGACCCCAGGTGTCTTCGGTATCGCCGAGGATCGAGCGCACGAACTCGGCTCCTTCATCAGTAGCCGGTGGCGCCTTGCGGGTTTGAGTCGGGGCCGGTGCCGATTGCTCGCTCATTTGCCCGGTCAGTTGCCCGAGAATTTGCATCGGGTCCTGGCCGGTGATCCAGCCGATCCCGACGATCAAGATAATCGCCGTCAGGCTCAGGCCCTTGGCGCCACCAAAACGCATCCCGCCACCACCGCCGCCGACATCATCTCCGCGGGCATCGACGACGTTGTCGCTGCGTCGGCCTTTTCTCCATAGCATGTGGGAACCCTCTGATTGTCCGTGGGATGAGTGTTGCTGCTGAGTGGGAGCGGCGCCAGTCCGGTCGTCCATCTTTTGTCGCGCACAGCAGCCTTCCCGGCAACCTGTGGTGGGTGGCCGGAAGTCTTCCAGACTCGTATTGAACACGGACAACCCATCTAATTCCTTCAGGCGATGGGTTTTTATCGAGCAGGCGACCGCCTGCTTCGTTCTCGGACAGTGGGTTCCAGATTTCGCATTCGGTCGGTTGTCTTCTAGAATCGGATAAATTTTGTGTGGACCCTCCCATGGCCGGCAGTCAGATCGAACGTGTTTTCCGCGTGCTTGAAAGCCTCACCAGCGACCCTCGCGGCTTGCCGATGCAGACGCTGGCGGAGCAACTGGATATTCCTAAAAGCGCGACCCACCGGTTGCTCGCCGAGCTGATTCGGCTGGGTTATGTGCGGCAGAATCCGGAGAACCTGCGCTATCACCTGTCGACCAAACTGGTGGCCATGGGTTTCCGTTACCTCTCGGGCAGCGGCGCCGATATTGTGCAGCCGGTGCTTGATCGCCTCGCCCAGGAAACCGGCGAGCTGGTGCGTCTTGGGGTGATTGAAGGTGAGCGGCAGATCTGGATCGCCAAATCCCAGGGCGCCCGTTCCGGCCTGCGCTACGACCCGGACATGGGCCGCGATGCGCCTTTGTTTTACACCGCGTCGGGGCATGCGTGGCTGGCGTGCATGAGCGATGCAGAAGCCTTGTCGCTGGTGGAGCGCCAGGGTGGTGAGCGGCCGAGGGACCTTGGGCCGAATGCACCGCGTTCCAACATCGAATTGCTGGAACGCCTGCGTATGGCGCGGGAGCAGGGTTATGCCTGGGTCGAGGAGAGTTCGGCGGTGGGCACCTCGGCGATTGCTGCGGTAGTGCGACATCCGAGTGATGATCGAGTCATCGGTGTGCTGAGCATCGCCGGGCCCAGTGCGCGGATGCCGGGGGCGCGACTGCATGAGTTGGCGCCGTTGTTGTTGAAGTTTACCGAGGAGCTGTCGGCGGCCAGTCTGGCGTCGGAGCTGTTCAGCTGATCGCTTCCCCTACAGAAGCCGTGCGCTGTTCGCACACTTTTTCGGTTTACTTGTGTAGGAAACTGGAACAAGGTTCTAAATTATTCGGGTTCGTCTTTCCTGTAAGGGATGCTTTTAAATAGTTGATGCAAAACACAAGGGATACCGAATGACCGTCAGCACTCCGCTCTCCGGCGTAAACCAACCCTTCAAAGGGATTCTGCTGATCGTCGTTGCGACTTTCCTGTTTTCCAGTCACGACGCCTTTTCGAAATACCTCTCGGGCTTCTACCCGATTGTCATGGTGGTGTGGGCCCGTTATCTGGTTCATACCTTACTGATGGCCGGGATTTTCCTGCCGCAATCCGGGCTGGGTGTCCTACGAACCAAACGGCCGTTACTTCAGCTGTTGCGGGCCTTGTGCCTGTTGGGCACCAGTCTGTTTTTCACCACCGGCTTGCAGTACATCCCTTTGGCCGAAGCCACGGCAGTTAACTTTCTTGCGCCGGTTCTGGTAACCGCGCTGTCGGTGCCACTGCTGCGCGAGCACGTCACGCGTGGCCAGTGGATTGCGGTGATTTGCGGCTTCATCGGCGTGTTGATCATCGTCCATCCCGGTGGAGAACTCTTTACCCCGGCGGTGTTGCTGCCGCTCTGCTCGGCGCTGTTTTTCTGCTTCTATCAGTTGCTCACCCGCAAGCTCAGTGAAATCGACAGCCCGACCACCAGCAACTTCTTCGCCGGGCTGTGCAACACGCTGGTGATGAGCGCGCTGGTCCCTTTCTTCTGGCAAGTCCCCAGCCTGGGCCATGGATTCATGATGGTGGCGCTGGGCGCCTGCGGGATGACGGCTCACCTGTTTCTGACGCAAGCCTTCCGCCACGCGGCCCCGGCGTTGTTGGCGCCGTTTGGTTATTGCCAGATTGTCTTTGCCGGTTTGCTGGGCTGGTTGCTGTTTTCTCACACGCCGACCCTGACCACGGTGGTCGGAATCGCGGTGATTTGTTGCAGCGGGTTGGCAGCAGCGTGGCAGCAGAGTCGTCGGTGAGAGAAGCAGGGCAGGCCTGGAATCAGGCCTGCCGGGGGGAGGGGTTTTACGGGGTGACGGTAGGAATCTTGCGCGGTGCCATGAAGTACATCCAGATCAGCGCGATGAAGTACATCGCCGGAATCATGGTGAACAGCACGGTGTAGTTGTTGTTGGTGATCGTCAGAATGTGGCCGACCAACTGGGTCATGAACATCCCGCCGATGGCCGCGCACATGCCACCGAAGCCGAACACTGTACTCATCATGTGTTTCGGCGTGTAGTCCATCACCAGGCTCCAGATGTTCGCGGTCCAGGCCTGGTGCGCACCGATGGCCAGGGAGATGGCGAACACGGCGACCCACAGACTGCTCGAACCCGCCGCCATGATCACGCCGACGATGCAGCAGGCGAACAGGAACATGGACATCAGCCGCGCCTTGATCGGGTTGACGCCGCGGCCGATCAGGAACGAGGACAGGATCCCGCCGCCGACGCTGCCGAAATCGGCAGTGAGGTAAATGATGATCAGCGGGATACCCATCTGGGTCACGTTGATCCCCAGGTTGTATTGCTGATTGAGGAACGGCGGCAGCCAGTAGAGGTAGAACCAGAACACCGGCGCGGTGATCGCGTAAGCCAGGGCGAAGGCCCAGGTGCCACGCATGCGCAGGATTTTCGAGAACGGTACGCGGGATTGTTCCGGCTCTACTTCCTTCTGGATGTAGTCCAGTTCCGATTGTTTAACGCTCGGGTGATCTTCCGGGTTGAAGTACTTCAAACCCCAGAACACCAGCCAGATCCCGCCCAGTGCCGACATGCACAGGAAGGCTGCCTGCCAGCCCCAGACATGCAGGATCAGCGGCAACAACATGGGGGTGAACATCGCACCGACGTTGGTCCCGGCGTTGAAGATGCCGGTGGCCACGGCGCGTTCGCCGGCCGGGAACCACAACCGGGTGGTCTTCACGCACGCCGGGTAGTTGGCGGCTTCCGTCAGACCCAGAATGAATCGGCAGACCATGAAGCCGACGGCCGAAGTGGCCAGGCCATGGGCGCCGGTTGCCAGGCTCCAGAGCAGCACGGCGAAGAAGAACACGCGTTTGACGCCGACCCGATCGATCAACCGGCCTTGCAGCACGAAACCGATGGCATAGCCGACCTGGAACCAGAAGTTGATGTTGGCGTAGTCCATCGCCGTCCAGCTCATTTCCTTGGCGAGAATTGGCTGCATCACACCCAGTGCGGCGCGGTCAATGTAGTTCAGGGTGGTGGCGAAGAACACCAGCGCCAGCATGCCCCAACGGGTTTTGCCGACCGCCATCGCGCCACGGATCTTGTCGCCGATGCCGCCAGTGGCAGGAGTCATGGAGGAACGCTCCACGGAAGAGCTTTGAGAAGGAGTCATGTAGGCCACCGATTATTTTTATGTGGTGTTCTGGGTCTTTGGTAACCGGGTCCTGTTGTTTACGGCCGGACCCAATGTGGCGTTGATGTTGCGCAGTGGACGAAAAATCGTCAATTCGCCGAGGGTCATTGTGTTCGATAATCGAACACAAAACTAACCGGGTAGTACACTTTGAATTGCTGTGCAGATTCCCCCGGCCAATAATTCGCTCACAGATAAACGCGATCCCTGATCCCTGTAGGAGCTGTCGAGTGAAACGAGGCTGCGATCTTTTGATCTTAAAAACCGACATCAAAAGATCGCAGCCTCGTTTCACTCGACAGCTCCTACGTAAAAGCGAAAGCGTGCGATGTCGATAACAAGATTGTCTCCACCACCGGGAGTCGAAATATGCAGCGTTCCATTGCCACCGTGTCCTTGAGCGGTACCCTGCCGGAAAAACTTGAAGCCATCGCCGCCGCCGATTTCGACGGGGTGGAGATTTTCGAGAATGACCTTCTCTACTACGACGGCAGTCCGCGGGAAATTAAACAGATGTGCGCCGATCTCGGGATCGCGATCACGCTGTTTCAACCCTTCCGGGATTTCGAGGGCTGCCGCCGCGACCGCCTGCCGCGCAACCTGGAGCGGGCCGAGCGCAAGTTCGACCTGATGCAGGAACTGGGCACTGACCTGGTGCTGGTGTGCAGCAACGCTTCGGCCGACGCCCTCGGCGATGAACAGATTTTAGTCGACGACTTGCGCCTGCTGGCCGAACACGCCGGTGCCCGTGGTTTGCGGATCGGCTACGAAGCGCTGGCCTGGGGCCGCCACGTGAACACTTATCAACAGGTGTGGAACATCGTCCGTCAGGCCGATCACGCGAGCCTCGGCGTATTGCTGGACAGCTTTCACACGCTGTCACTCAAGGGCGATCCGAGCGCGATTGCCGAGATTCCCGGCGACAAGATTTTCTTCGTGCAAATGGCCGACGCGCCGATCCTGGCCATGGACGTGCTGGAGTGGAGCCGGCATTTCCGCTGCTTCCCGGGCCAGGGTGAATTCGATCTGCCGGGTTTCCTCGCACCGATCATTAAGAGCGGTTACACCGGGCCGTTGTCGCTGGAGATCTTCAATGACGGCTTCCGCGCCGCGCCGCCACGGGCCAATGCCGCCGACGGTTTGCGGTCGTTGCTGTACCTGGAGGAGAAAACCCGCGAGCGTCTGGCGCAGGAAGCCACGCCACCGGCCACTGTCGACATTCTGTTCGAGACGCCCAAGGCCAGCGAGTACAACGGCATCGAGTTTCTTGAATTCGCCGTGGACGAAAGCCTTGGCGCCAAGCTGTCCCATTGGCTGGAGCGGCTGGGTTTCGTCAAGGCTGGCCAGCATCGTTCCAAGAGTGTGAGCCTGCTGCGTCAGGGTGATATCAACCTGATCCTCAACTCCGAGCCTTACTCCTTCGCCCACAGTTTTTTCGAAGCTCACGGCCCCTCGCTGTGCGCCACCGCCGTGCGGGTCAAGGACAGCGCCAGTGCGCTGGCTCGGGCCGTGGCTTACAAAGGTCAGCCGTATCGCGGACTGGTCGGCCCCAATGAACTGGAGCTCGCCGCAGTGCGCGCGCCGGATGGCAGTCTGATCTATCTGGTGGACCAGGACGCCGATGTCTACGGCACCGACTTCAATCTGCAACCCGCCGCCGTGGCCAGTGGCGGCCTCAAGCGCATTGACCATATGGCGATGGCGCTGCCGGCCGACAGCCTCGACAGTTGGGTGCTGTTCTATAAAAGCCTGCTGGATTTCGAAGCCGACGATGAAGTGGTGCTGCCTGACCCGTACGGTCTGGTAAAGAGTCGGGCGCTGCGCAGCCGGGACAGTTCGATCCGCTTGCCGCTGAACATTTCCGAGAACCGCAACACCGCGATCTCACACGCGCTGTCGAGTTATCGCGGCTCCGGCGTGCATCACATCGCCTTCGATTGCGACGACATTTTTGCCGAAGTCAGCCGGGCCAAGGAGGCGGGCGTACCGCTGCTGGATATCCCGCTCAATTATTACGATGACCTTGCTGCGCGGTTCGATTTCGACGATGAGTTCCTCAGCGAACTGGCTTATTACAACGTGCTCTACGACCGCGATGCTCAAGGTGGCGAGCTGTTCCATGTGTATACCGAACCGTTCGAAGGTCGCTTCTTCTTCGAGATCATCCAGCGCAAGAACGGCTATGCAGGTTACGGCGCAGCCAACGTCGCGGTGCGACTGGCGGCGATGGCCAAGTCTCGAAGCGGTGCCGTACGTCAGGCAAAGTTGTAGGAAAATCGTAAACACGGGTACAAACCGCTGCCGCGCGGCTTCCTTCACTGTGCGGCGCGGCCCATAATCGCCAACCTGTGCAGTGATGGCCGTGAGCCCGCAATGACGATAACTTCAGAACTCCCCGCCGTGCCCGACGAGCCGATTGTCGAGCCGCGCAAGAGTCGCAAGAACAACCCGGAAAAGACCCGCGAGAATATCCTTCAAGAGGCGATTGTCGAGTTCGTCCAGCAGGGGCTTTCCGGCGCTCGCGTCGATGCGATCGCCGAGCGCATCCACACCTCAAAACGCATGATCTATTACTACTTCGGCAGTAAGGAACAGCTCTACGTCGAGGTGCTGGAGAAACTCTACGGCGATATCCGCAGCACCGAAAACCGTCTGCACCTGGCTGAACTGGCGCCGGTGGAAGCGATTCGGCGGCTGGTGGAATTCACTTTCGACCACCATGATCGCAACGTCGACTTTGTGCGGATTGTCAGCATCGAGAACATTCACAACGCTGAATACGTGAAGCGCTCCGATGCGATCAAGGCGATGAACAACACCATTCTCGATTCACTGGGCGAGATTTTGCGTCGCGGTGCTGAGGAAGGTGTATTCCGCTCGGGGCTCGAGCCGTTGGATGTGCATCTGCTGATCAGCTCGTTCAGCTTCTATCGCGTGTCGAACCGCCATACTTTTGGTGAGATCTTTCAGATCGACTTGCCGGACGAAAGCATCAAGCAGCGTCATCGAGAGATGATTTGCGAGTCGGTTTTGCGGTATCTGCAGGCCTGATGTGGGGTGAGGGGATTGCCCCCTCGCCACCTCCGTTCAGCCATTCATGCTCTGAAAATGCTCGAGCATTCGCTGCGCATCCGGCACCACGCCACTGAACAACTCAAACGCCTTCACCGCCTGAAACACGGCCATGTTGCCGCCATCCAGCGTGCGACAACCCAACGCGCGGGCGTTGCGCAGCAGTTCGGTTTCCAGCGGGAAGTAAACGATCTCCGCCACCCATAACTCACCTCGAAGCAGCTCCACCGGCACTGGCATGCCCGGCAGTTTTTTCATGCCCATGGGGGTGGTGTTCACCAGACCGTCAGCCTGGGCCAGGGTGCTCGGCAAGTCATGGCCCGCCACAGCCCGACCGACGCCGAAATGTTGATTGAGATTGTCCGCCAGGCTCTGGGCACGGCTGATCTCCACGTCGAAAATGGTCAGCAGCTGTACACCTTCACTCAAGAGGGCATGGGCCACTGCCGCGCCAGCGCCACCGGCGCCCATTTGCACGACGCGTTCAAGGGCAACGCCCTTCAAGCCACGACGGAAACCTTCGGCAAAGCCCAGGCAGTCGGTGTTGTGGCCGATGCGTTTGCCGTCCTTCAGCACAACCGTGTTCACCGCCCCAATGCCGCGGGCTTCCGCAGACAATTCGTCGAGCAGCGGGATGATCGTCTGCTTGCACGGAAAGGTGATGTTCAGGCCGGTGAAGTTCATCCGCTCGGCGGCTAACAGCAGGTCGGGCAGGGCGCCGCTGTCGAGTTTCAACGGGTCCAGATCGATCAGGCGATAGAGGTAACGCAAACCCTGGGCATCGCCTTCATGCTCGTGCAGCGCCGGGGTGCGGGAAGCCTGGATGCCGGCGCCGATCAGTCCGGCCAGTACAGCGTTGGTCTGAGTCACCGCCTTCACCCCTTCAAACGTTGGCTGAAATGCTCCAGCGCCAGGCGATAGCCATGGCTGCCGAAACCGGCCATCACCGCCGTGGCAATGGCCGACACAAAAGAGTGGTGGCGGAAGGGTTCGCGGGCATGAACGTTGGACAGGTGGACTTCGATCACCGGCAATTCGCTGGCGACCAGGGCATCGCGGATCGCGACCGAGGTGTGGGTCCAGGCGGCCGGGTTGATGACGATCCCGGCGCAACGGCCGCGCGCGGCGTGAATCCAGTCGAGCAGTTCGCCTTCATGATTGGTCTGGCGAAACTCCACCGCCAGGCCGAACTCTTCGGCGGCACGACCGCACAAGGCTGAGATGTCGGCCAGGGTTTCGTGGCCGTAAGTCGCCGGTTCACGGGTGCCGAGCAGGTTCAGATTCGGGCCGTTGAGCACCAGAACGATAGGGGGCATCGGGGTCTCTCCACTTATTATTTTTGGCATTGGCCGAGGGTTTCAGCTTGTGGAGATAAATTGTACTAGCTGGTTAATTTGGTCAATTGAAGAGACGGTTATCAGGGTTAATGTGTGCGGTGATCGGACGGTTTCGGCTTTCAGCGAGGCAGATGCTCAACCAGAAAATCGATGAACGCCCTTAAACGCAACGGCATATGGCGAGTTTGCGGGTAGAGCAGGGTGAACGGCCGCGAGCGACCGCCATAGGGCTTGAGCACTTCCACCAGCGAGCCATCGGCCAATTCGTTTTCGACGATGAAACGATAGGTCTGGAACAATCCAGCCCCGTGTTTGGCCAGGGTCACCCCACCCAGTACGTCGTCGGAACAACTGAGATTGCCCTCGGCCAGAATCTCCCGGTGCACGCCATTGTCGTTGAACAGCCAGGCAATCCGCCGACCACTGCTGGGCAATTCGTACTGGATGCACTCGTGCTGTTTAAGATCATCCAGCGTTTGTGGAATGCCCGCGTGCTTGAGGTAGTCAGGACTGGCAATCATCACCAGCGCGGCGTCTTCCAACTGTCGGGCGATCAGGCCGGAATCCGGAATCGCCCGCACGCGGATCGCCATGTCATAGCCTTCACCGACGAAATCGATGTTGCGATTGCTGATGTGCGACTCGACCTTCACCGCTGGAAAGCGTGCCCGAAAAGCCGGCAACAACGGCAGAATCCGGTGATGGGCATAGGTGGTGGGAATGCTGATGCGCAAGGTGCCGGAAGGCTGTTGCTGCTGACCCATGACCTCACGCTGGGCCTCGACCAGTTGCGCCAGCGCCTGGCGACATTCCTCGTAGTACCGGCGACCACTGTCGGTCAGTTTGACGCTGCGGGTGGTGCGGGCGAACAACCGCACGCCCAGGCGTTCCTCCATGCGCGACACCGAGCGGCTCACGGCTGCCGGCGTCACGCCCGCGACCAGCGCGGCGGCGGTAAAGCTTCCGGCTTCGGCGGCCAGGCAAAACAGCTCGATGCTGCCCAGTTGAAGATCGTCGAATTGTCGCTGCATGATTGATTACACCGAGGATCAAATAAAGTGTGTGAGTCAGTATTTATCAGATGCCTGCACACAGATACAGTGAGTTCGTGATGAGCAGCGGCAAGCAGTAAGCCTTTCTTAACCAGCAAGCAGGAGAACCAGCATGCCTTTCGTCAGCGTACGTATTACCCGCGATGGTGTGACCCGGGAGCAGAAGGCCCAGGTCATCGCTGAAATTACCGACACCTTGAAGCGCGTCCTTGGCAAGCCTCCGGAGCTGACCCACATTGTGATCGAGGAAGTCGACACGGATAACTGGGGGTATGCGGGCATCACCACCACCGAGTATCGAAAAAACCAGTCGGGTTGATTTCCTGACAAGCCAAGACAGCCGTCCTCGGGACGGCTTTTTTGTAGGCGCGAGGAAAGGATTGCTTACCATTTTGCGGTGTTATCCACCGGCTCGAGCCGAGCCTTGGCGCTAGTCTCAAAAGTCGCAGTGATGATTCAACACGGCGCCAGTTATCGGATTTTCCAGGGAATGTCGGGTCTTCGGGCTCATTAACCTAACGGATGGGTTAGCATGAGATTATTCAGCTACAAAGGGTTTTCAATGGTGATCATGTTGCGCGATGAGCACTGCCCGCCGCATGCACATGTGGATGCCGGAACCTGGAGTGCGCGCTTCAAATTCAGCTTCTGGCACAACAGTGTCGAGCTGTGGGACGTGGTTCCTCATTCTCGCAGGCCACCTGTGGCGGTGCTGGAAGGGTTGCGTCACGCGCTCGGACAACCCGCTCATTTGCGCCGCGCTCGGTGTTTCTGGTGGGACAAGCTGCACACGGTCTGCCTCGATCATCAGATATGGGACTGGCAAACCAGCGAAGTGGTGGTGGTAAAAAGGGTCGCCAGTACGACCTGCATGATTGGCTCGGCTTGCTATGAGCCCGCGACGAACAAGACCCTACTGGCGCTGATGGGCGTTCCGGAGGGCGTGGAGATCGAACTATGAAAACGATAACAGCAAAAATGTTGGTGGATCGGCCCGTAACCGAAGCCGTGCTGGATGAAGCCATCCAGCGTGGGCAAGTGCGCCACAAAGGCGGTCTGCAGGCGACTTCGGTGACCTTTGTGGAACCGTGCCTGGCGGTCGGTTTCATTGATGGCAGTGGCGTGCTGTTGCCCGTGCAGCACTATCCGGAATTCGATGATTTCGACGTCGAGGATTTCGCAGACCTGAAAGTCGGCTTTTCCGGGACAGCCCTTTGCCACGAGGGTAAGGATCTGCAGGTCTCCATCGCCGGGATGGTTTCGGCCAGCAAGCCGCTGATGGATATGGCCGCGTCGGTCATCGCCTCGCGTAATGGTCGCCAAAGCAGCGCCGCCAAAGCAGAGGCTGCGCGGGCGAATGGCCGTAAGGGCGGGCGTCCGCGCAAGACAGATACCACCCTTTAAGCACGCACAAAAAAGCCGTCGTGATGACGGCTGATTTGTATCTGGCGCCAGCAATTACCGGCGGGTCAACAACACCCCGGATTCCATGTGATGGGTCCACGGGAACTGGTCGAACATTGCGCATCGGGTGATGCGATGGGTGTCGTGCAACTGGGCGATGTTGGCCGCCAGGGTTTCCGGGTTGCAGGAGATGTAGAGGATGTTGTCGAAGCGACGGGTCAGCTCGCAGGTGTCCGGATCCATGCCGGCGCGAGGTGGGTCGACGAAGACGCTACCGAACTCGTAGCTCTTCAGATCGATACCGTGCAGACGACGGAACGGACGAACTTCGTTCAGGGCTTCGGTCAGCTCCTCGGCGGACAAGCGCACCAGGGTGACGTTATCCACAGCGTTTTCGCTGAGATTGCTCAACGCGGCGTTGACCGACGCCTTGCTGATTTCGGTGGCCAGCACTTTGCGTACGCGCGTCGCGAGCGGCAAGGTGAAGTTGCCGTTGCCGCAATACAGCTCCAGCAAATCGTCGGTGCGATCGCCGAGTGAGTCGTAAGCCCAGTTGAGCATCTTCTGGTTCACGGTGCCGTTGGGCTGGGTGAACGCGCCTTCCGGCTGACGATAGCTGAAGGTGCGGCCGCCGACGTCCATCTGCTCGATCACGTAATCGTGACCGATCACTTCGCGTTTGCCCTTGGAGCGGCCGATGACGCTGACGTTCAGGTCAGCTGCCAGTTTCGACGCTGCCGAGTGCCAGTGCTCGTCCAGCGGGCGGTGATAGCACAGCGTGATCATCGCATCGCCGGCCAGGGTGGTCAGGAACTCCACCTGAAACAGCTTGTGGCTGAGGGCCGCACTGGCTTGCCACGCTGCCTTCAGCTGCGGCATCAACTCGTTGATGCGCAGGCTGGCGATCGGGAATTCTTCGATCAGGATCGGTGTGCGCTTGTCTTCCTGGGAAAACATCGCGTAGTGACGCTCGCCGGCTTCGCGCCATAGGCGGAATTCGGCGCGCAGGCGGAAGTTTTTCAGCGGCGAGTCGAACACCGCAAGTTCTGGCGCACCGAAGGGGGCCAGCAGGTCACGCAGGCGCGTGACCTTCTCTTCGAGCTGAACGGCGTAAGCCTGGGAATCAAAAGTCATGCGTTGAACCAACCCAACTTGATCACGAACAGAATCGACAGAATCACCAGTGCCGGGTTCAGCTCACGGCCGCGGCCGGACAGCAACTTGATCGCGGTCCAGGAGATGAAACCGAAGGCGATGCCGTTGGCGATGGAATAAGTGAACGGCATGGCCAGAGCAGTGACCACGACCGGTGCGGCGACGGTGATGTCGTCCCAGTCTATTTCGGCCAGGCCGGATGTCATCAATACCGCGACGAACAGCAGTGCAGGCGCGGTAGCAAAGGCTGGAATGCTGGCCGCCAATGGCGAGAAGAACAGCGCCAACAGGAACAGAATCGCCACGACAACGGCAGTCAGGCCAGTGCGGCCACCGGCACTCACGCCGGCTGCGGATTCGATGTAGCTGGTGGTGGTCGAGGTGCCCAGCAAGGAACCGGCCATGGCCGCGGTACTGTCGGCGATCAGGGCGCGCCCCATTTTCGGCATGTGGCCGTCCTTGCCCATCAGGCCCGCGCGCTTGGCGACGCCGATCAGGGTGCCGGAGTTGTCGAACAGGTCGACGAACAGGAAGGCGAAAATCACGCTGACCAACCCGATGTCGAGGGCGCCCTTGATGTCCAGTTGCAGGAAGGTCGGGGCCAGGGACGGCGGCATCGACATCACGCCGCCGAACGGGGTGAAACCCATCAGGATCGAAACGATGGTCACCGCCAGAATGCCGATCAGTACCGCGCCGCGCACTTTCAGTGCTTCAAGCGCCACGATCAGGGCAAAGCCGAGGGTCGCGAGGATCGGGGCCGGTTGTTTCAAATCGCCGAGGCCGACCATGGTTGCCGGGTTGCTCACCACGATGCCCGCGTTATGCAGGGCGATCAGGGCCAGGAACAGGCCGATACCGGCGGCAATCGCCGAACGCAGCGGCAACGGGATGCTGTTGATGATCCATTCGCGGATGCGGAAGATCGACAGCAGGAAGAACAGCACTGCCGAAATGAACACCGCACCCAGCGCCACTTGCCAGGTGTGGCCCATGTGCAGGACCACGGTGTAAGTAAAGAAGGCGTTCAAGCCCATGCCCGGCGCGAGAGCGATCGGGTAGTTGGCGATCAGGCCCATCACCGTGGAGCCGATGGCGGCTGCCAGACACGTGGCGACGAACACCGCGCCCTTGTCCATGCCGGTCTCACCGAGGATGCTCGGGTTGACGAACAGAATGTAGGCCATGGCCAAAAAGGTCGTGACGCCCGCCAGAATCTCGGTCCGCACGTTGGTGTTGTGTGCCTTGAGTTGAAACAGCCTTTCCAGCATGTCTGCTCCCCGTGGCGCGCCAGGCGCCGTGAATGTATCGACCTCAACAGCAAAGCACAGACCGCTACTGGCGCCTGGTAATTTTCTGTGGGTCGGAAAAAGCCGCGCATCATACCAGCAGCGTGGGGCTATGGCTGCTTATGGCTGCGATCGTCGTCGATGTTTTGCGGTAAAGCCAAGTGCGCCATACTGCGCGCTGATTTTGGGGGGGACTTATGTATCGCATGAATAAACGTCTGATGGCCGTATTCGCAATGGCGATCGCCATGTTCCTGGGGGCACACACCGCCTCGGCTGCATCGGCGGCGCCGTTGAGTCAGGTGAAGGTACTCAAGGTCGAGTCGCCGAGCTGTGGTTTTGAAGACATTGCGCAGGGGCAAGAGCAAACCCGCTGCAATCACAGCGGTCCGAACATCAAGGTCTACGTGCTGGAAGTCGGTTACGGTCGTAGCGCGCATGTCGGGCTGGACGGTTTTGAAGTGAACGGCACCCGGACCCCGGTCTGTGCTTTTGATAATGGCAACCTGACTGAGTGCACCGTCGGGAAAAAAACCGTCGGCTATCTGTACGTCTTCGATCTGGCGGGTAAACAGGAAGGCACGTTCACCTTCAGCAACACGTCGATCAACGCGCCAGGCAATACGCTGTCGACGCAGCTTTACATCAAGTAACGGCGGGCTCGAACAAGGGGCAGGAAAGCTGACTACGCTTTAAAGATCATCCAGTGGACTGCGCCCATGACCTTTAGAGCTCTGATTACCCTCGCCGAGGGCATCGATGACCTGCAATCAGTGACCCTGATCGATGTGCTACGCCGTGCCAAGGTTGAAGTGGTGGTGTCCAGCATCGAAGGGCGGCGCATGCTCACCTGCGCACGCGGCACCCGAGTGACGTCCGATGCGATGCTGGTGGACGTGCTGGCACAGCCGTTCGATCTGATCGTCCTGCCCGGTGGTGCCGTGGGGGCGCAACATCTGGCGGCGCATCAGCCCCTGCAACAATTGATCAAAGATCAGGCGGCGGCCGGGCGTCTGTTCGCCGGCATCGCCGAGGCCCCGGCGGTGGCGCTGCAAGCCTTTGGCGTACTGCGTCAGCGGCGCATGACCTGCCTGCCATCGGCCAGCCATCAACTGTTGGGGTGCAACTTCGTCGATCAACCGGTGGTGGTCGATGGCAACTGCATCACTGCCCAAGGTTCAGGGGCGGCATTGCAATTCGCCCTGACGCTGGTGGAACAACTCTGCGGTAAGGCCAGGCGAGCGGCGGTTGCGGGGGAGTTGGTGGTCTAGAGAGTGCCCCGGACAAACTGCTTCAGACCTTCACTTCTTCCACCGGCACATGCATGCGGTCGCGGCTAGCCAGGGTCGGGAACAGCTTGATCCACGCCCCGGTCACCACCAATGTGCCAATACCGCCCATGACCACCGCTGGCACGGTGCCGAACCAGTGGGCGGTCAGGCCGGATTCAAACTCGCCCAACTGGTTCGAAGCGCCAATGAACAAACCGTTCACGGCACTGACCCGGCCGCGCATTTCATCCGGGGTTTCCAGTTGCACGAAGGAAGCGCGGATCACCATGCTGATCATGTCCGCCGCGCCCAACACCACCAACACCGCCAGGGAAAACCAGAACGAGGTCGACAGGCCGAACGCAATGGTCGCGACGCCGAATACACCCACTGCGGTAAACATGACCCGTCCGACTTTGCGCTCCACGGCGAATCTCGCCAGGTACAGCGACATCAGCAGCGCACCGACTGCCGGCGCTGAACGCAGCAGGCCCAAGCCCCAAGGGCCGGTCAGCAGAATGTCCTTGGCGAACACCGGCAGCAACGCCGTCGCGCCACCGAGCAGGACGGCAAACAGATCCAGAGAAATCGCCCCGAGAATGTCGGGCCGACTGCGAATGAAGCGGATGCCCGCCAGCAGCGAATCCAGAGTTGCCTTGCCCTTGTTCAGCGGGGTCTGCCGTGCAGGCAGGTTGAGCATCAGCATGCAGGCGATGATGTAGAGGATCACCGTCGGGCCATAGACCCAGACGCTGCCGAAGGCGTAAAGCAACCCACCGAGGGCCGGGGCAACGATCGTCGCCGATTGCTGTGCTGATTGTGCGGCGGCGACCGCGCGGGGGAACAGCGCGCTGGGCACGATGCTCGGTAACAGGGCCTGAGTGGTCGGCATTTCGAAGGAGCGGGCGGCACCGAGCAGGAACGCGAGGATGAAGATCATCTCCCGGGTGACATTGTCGGTCGCGCTACCGATGGCCAGCGACAGGGCGATTAACGCTTGCAGGGACTGACAAATTGCCGCGACCTTGCGCCGGTCATAACGGTCCGCGACATGCCCGGTGTGCAGCATGAACAGCACTCGCGGGGCGAATTCCACCAGACCGACCAGGCCCAGGTCGAGCACATTACCGGTCAGTTGGTAGAGGTTCCAGCCAATGGCCACCGTGAGCATCTGGAAACCGCTAGCGGTAAACACCCGAGCCAGCCAAAACGCGATAAATGGGCGGTGATGACGTAACAGCAAGGGCGCTTGGCTGGGCATCTGAGGGCCGGTCTTGAGCGAGGGGAGGGTCGAGATTATCACCAAGCTGTAACCAAAAGTTGCAGGGCTGGGAAATTTCGTTAGCTAGACACCGATATGCCTGGCTCGCATCGGTGAGGCAACCTGTCACGCGGCAAAAGACCACACCGTCCATCGTCAAAAATGGGACTACTCTTTTAACGTTGCTTGATCCAGATCAAGACCGCTCGTGGAATTGATCCGGCGGCCAGATGGCCAGACTCCCTACGTTGTGATGTTTGTAAAAAAAGAACGAATTCGAATTCGCCACACTCCATATCCGTGGGGGCAGTGGGTGCAGGGCCTCCACCCCGCAGCCGGTATTACCTGACAGAGGAAGACTTATGTTCGGTTTGGAGGCACTTGATCTCGCCCGGATGCAGTTTGCGTTCACCATTTCGTTTCACATTCTATTTCCCGCCATCACCATTGGCCTGGCGAGTTACCTGGCGGTGCTCGAAGGCTTGTGGCTGAAAACCCATAACGATACGTACCGCGACCTGTACCACTTCTGGTCGAAGATCTTTGCGGTCAACTTCGGCATGGGCGTGGTCTCCGGGCTGGTCATGGCCTATCAGTTCGGCACCAACTGGAGCCGCTTCTCGGACTTCGCCGGCTCCGTGACCGGGCCACTACTGACGTACGAAGTACTCACCGCTTTCTTCCTCGAAGCCGGTTTCCTCGGTGTCATGCTGTTCGGCTGGAACAAGGTCGGGCGCAATCTGCACTTCTTCGCCACGGTCATGGTCGCCATCGGCACACTGATCTCAACCTTCTGGATTCTCGCTTCCAACAGCTGGATGCAGACCCCGCAAGGCTACGAAATCGTCAATGGCCAGGTCATTCCGGTGGACTGGCTGGCGGTGATCTTCAACCCGTCCTTCCCGTACCGTCTGTTACACATGTCGACGGCAGCGTTCGTCGCGACCGCCTTCTTCGTTGGCTCCTCGGCGGCCTGGCATTTACTGCGCGGCAAGGACAACCCGGCAATCCGCACCATGCTCTCGATGGCCATGTGGATGGCCTTGATCGTGGCGCCGATTCAGGCCGTCATCGGTGACTTCCACGGGTTGAATACGCTTGAACATCAGCCGGCGAAAATCGCCGCGATTGAAGGCCACTGGGAAAACGTCGGTGATGAACCGACACCGCTGATCCTGTTCGGCTGGCCGGACATGAAAGCCGAGAAGACCAAATTCGCGGTAGAGATTCCGTACCTGGGCAGCCTGATCCTCACGCACTCGCTGGACAAACAGGTGCCTGCACTCAAGGAATTCCCGCCGGAAGACCGACCGAATTCGACCATCGTGTTCTGGTCGTTCCGGATCATGGTCGGCCTGGGTTTCCTGATGATCTTCACCGGTTTGTGGAGCCTGTGGCTGCGTAAACGCGACAAGCTTTATACCTCGCGTCCGTTCCTGTACCTGGCGTTGTGGATGGGGCCGTCCGGCCTGATCGCGATCCTCGCCGGTTGGTTCACCACTGAGATCGGCCGTCAGCCGTGGGTCGTCTATGGCCTGATGCGCACGGCAGACGCGTCCTCCAATCACAGCTTCATGCAGATGAGCATCACGCTGATTCTGTTCGTGGTGGTGTACTTCGCGCTGTTTGGTGCCGGGCTTGGCTACATGATGCGCCTGGTGCGCAAAGGGCCGAAGATCGACGAAGGCAAGGAAACGCCCGAGGGCGGTCCAGGCAAGAAACGCACACCGGCCCGGCCGCTGTCCGCCGCCGATGACAACGGTGACGGCGACCACAGCCCCAGCCTGACCAAGGAGATTTGACACATGGGTATTGATCTTCCGCTGATCTGGGCCGTGATCATCATCTTCGGCATCATGATGTACGTGGTCATGGACGGTTTCGATTTGGGGATCGGGATTCTCTTCCCGTTCATTCCGGGCAAGACCGATCGTGACGTCATGATGAACACCGTCGCGCCGGTCTGGGACGGTAACGAAACCTGGCTGGTGCTGGGCGGTGCAGCGTTGTTCGGTGCCTTCCCGCTGGCGTATTCGGTGGTGCTCTCGGCGTTGTACCTGCCGCTGATTTTTATGCTGATCGGGCTGATCTTCCGCGGCGTGGCCTTCGAGTTCCGCTTCAAGGCCAAGGATGACAAGCGCCACCTCTGGGACAAGGCCTTCATCGGGGGCTCGATCGCTGCAACGTTCTTCCAGGGTGTGGCCTTGGGGGCGTTCATCGATGGGTTTTCAGTGGTCAACCGTCAGTTTGCCGGTGGCTCACTGGACTGGTTCACCCCGTTCACAATGTTCTGTGGCGCAGCGCTGGTGGTGGCTTACGCGCTGCTCGGTTGCACCTGGCTGATCATGAAGACCGAAGGCAAGTTGCAGGAGCAGATGCATGACCTGGCTCGGCCATTGGCTTTCGTGGTACTGGCGGTGATTGGTATCGTCAGCATCTGGACCCCGCTGGCCCACGCCGAGATTGCCGCTCGCTGGTTCACCCTGCCGAACCTGTTCTGGTTCCTGCCGGTGCCGATTCTGGTGCTGGTGACCATGTACGGTCTGATCCGTGCGGTGGCTCGCAATGCGCACTACACGCCATTTCTGCTGACCCTGGTGCTGATCTTCCTCGGCTATAGCGGTTTGGGCATCAGCCTGTGGCCGAACATCGTGCCGCCGTCGATCTCGATTTGGGACGCCGCCGCACCGCCGCAAAGTCAGGGCTTCATGCTGGTCGGTACGCTGTTCATCATCCCGTTCATCCTGGGTTACACCTTCTGGAGCTACTACGTGTTCCGCGGCAAGGTCACCCACGAAGATGGCTACCACTAGAACGCGTGACAGTGGCGCAGGGCTGAGACCTGCGCCATTTCTTCTGAGGAGATTGCGATGAAGGCCGGTAAACATTCCTTGCAGGAAATCGAAGCAGCAGAGAAAAAGCCGCTCTGGCAGCGACTCGGCTGGCTGGCGATGATCTGGACGGGCAGCGTTGTGGCGCTGTTCATCGTGGCCAGCCTGATGCGCATGTTCATGAATGCCGCAGGCCTGACGACCCACTGATTTTTTGCACCCGATCCCATCCCGTTGCCTTGCGGCACGGATTTACGACCCTCCTGACGGAGGGTTTTTTTGCCCGTTATTTTCGGGCTTTAAGGATCACGAACTTGGGTGTGGCCGCCACTTGCTCGACGCCGCGGAACAACCGCGCGAGCTTGCTGTGATACCCCAGATGACGGTTGCCGACGATGTACAACGCGCCGCCCACCACCAGAGCCTCTCGGGCCTGCTGGAACATGCGCCAGGCCAGGAAGTCGCCGACGACTTGTTGTTGGTGAAACGGAGGGTTGCACAATACGACGTCCAGAGACTGAGGTTCCTGCCCCGCCAAACCATCACCGGCACGTACGACCACTTCCCGGTCACCCAGCGCCGCGCGCCAGTTTTCGGCTGCCGATTGCACGGCCATGAACGACTCGTCCACGAGCGTGTAGTGGGCCTCGGGGTTTTGCAGGGCGCTGGCGATGGCCAAAACCCCGTTGCCACATCCCAAGTCGGCAACCCGCGCTGAGCCGAGGTTCTTTGGCAGGTGCGGCAAAAACGCTCGCGTGCCGATATCCAGCCCTTCGCGGCAGAACACATTGGCGTGATTCAGCAGTTCGATCTCAGGGGCGTCGAGTCGATAGCGGGTCGGGTAGGGGGACACGACGGGTGCTTTGACCTCCGCGGTCGCGATCAATAGCCGAGCCTTCTTCACCGCCAACGAGGCTTGCACCGGGCCAATGTAGCGTTCCAGCAGATCGCCCGCAGCGCGAGGCAAATGCTTGATCATCGCCGCAGCAATCACCTGAGCCCCCGGCGCCAGTTGACCCTGCAGGCGAATCAATTGTTCTTCCAGCAAGGCGAGGGTTTTCGGGACCCGGATCAGTACCCGGTCGAAAGGGCCTGAAAAGGCTTCACTGGCAGGTACGCTTGGCACCACATCAAACGCCTGGCCATTACGGATCAGATTTTTTTCCAGTCCCTGAAAAGCAAGGAACGAGTCACCGCTGCTGGTCACTTGAACCTTGCCCGCCAGGCTGGCAGCCAATGCGCCAAAGCTGTCGTTGAGCACCAAAACCCGAGTGTCGGCCGAGGGCTGTTGGTCAGCCAGATGGGTGAGCAGGTATTCGTCTGCGGCATCAAACGCCTGCAGCGGTTCGTTCTGCTGTTCGGGCTGGCGGATCAGGTCGAGTCGGGCGAAGGGTGTTTCGAGCAAGGGCATGAGGCGGGGCTCTGGGTAATCAACAGGGGTCATCAACGGGTGTCCCGCGGCCCAGGGGCGTTGTAGCGGGCGAGACCGTCCGAGTGTACTGCGTCGCGAAGGTTCACACGTCATCACTCAAGAAGGACCGCAAATGGTACGTTTTTTTCTTTTGGATTACTTGCAGGTTTTTTGGGTCAGCGTATCGCGCTGCTGTTGAGAATACCGTCCTTGGTCGCGGCGATGACTGCCGAAATTTTGTTATTGACCCCGAGCTTCAGGATCGCGCTTTGCACATGGAAATTGACCGTGCGTGCGCTGAGATTGAGGATTCTGGCGCTCTCATACGCCGTCTTGCCATCAGCCGCCAGTTTCAATACATCGATCTCACGGGGGGACAAATGCGGCACGGGTGGCTTGGTCGATTTCCTGGGCAGTGACTGTGCGATCAGCGCATGCAGATGGCGCCCGATGAACACTGAAAAACCGAGATTTTCATACAGCTCAAACGCAGTGATCGGGCAATGGCTTCTGGCCAGGCTCAGAATGCTGCAAATACCACTGTCCTCATCGTGGACCGATTGCGACCAGCCGTGCTGCAATCCTTGTTTCTCGAGCGCGTCCCACAACCACGGGGTCTTGGAAAAAAGTTCTTCGCTCCAAAGGACAGGCAACCTGGAATGATTGCAGTGAGCCACTACTGGGTCTATCTCGCCGAATTTTTTTTGTTCATATTCAATGTTCCAGTCCGTAGGGTAGTTGTTGAGCTGGACTGTATTAAAGTGGTCAGTTTTTGTTTGGTATGTTGTTGAAAAGGCGAAAAATTTAAAACCTATATTTTTCGCGAAACCCAGTGAAATCCGGTAGGCAATATCAATCTCCGTTGCCCGCGATAATTGGTTGAGTTGTGACTCCTTCCACCTCTCCATTGTTACTCTCCATGTGTGTTACTTGGGGGTGCCTTTTGGATCCAAGATCTGGCACGAGCCGAGTGTAGGATGTTTCCTATGTTCGTGTGAGACTTTTTGGCTTTGTTTGCGATTTTTAATCAAGTATCTGGTTCTAACGTTTGGGAGTACTGGCTTAGATAACGGAATGTCGGGCTTACTATAAACAGGCTTGGAGTTGTGTGTTAGCCGGGTGGTTAATGTTAAGTCATTCTATGAAGTTAATGCGAATGAGTTCCTAAAGCCACTACAAATCATCGGTGTTTAAGCCCTTCGCTTTGCGGGACACTGTGGCTATCTGTTGAATGGAGCACCCCATGACCGCCAGTGCAGAAAAATTCACTCGCCAGACCTTGCTCGACGTCCAGTCGCTGACCCCCAGTCTGTTCACCCTGCGGACCACCCGGGATCCGGGTTTTCGTTTTCGTGCAGGGCAATTCGCCCGGCTGGGCGTTACCAAGGCTGACGGCAGCACCGTATGGCGGGCCTATTCCATGGTGTCGTCGCCCTATGACGAGTTCCTCGAATTCTTTTCCATTGTGGTGCCAGGGGGGGAGTTCACCAGTGAGCTGAGTCGGCTGGGAGTCGGCGATACGCTGCTGGTCGAGCGTCAGGCCTTTGGTTACTTGACACTGGATCGCTTTGTCGACGGCCGTGATCTCTGGCTTTTATCCACAGGCACCGGCCTGGCGCCGTTTCTGTCGATCCTGCAGGACTTCGAGGTCTGGGAGAAATTCGAACGGATCATCCTGGTCTACAGTGTGCGCGAGGCCCGGGAACTGGCTTATCAGGACCTCGTCAGCGGGTTGGCCCAGCGCGACTATTTAGCGGAGTTTGCGCACAAGCTGCAGTTCATCACCACCGTCACCCGGGAGCAGCATCCTGGCGCTCTGAGCGGCCGGATCACGGCGCTGATCGAAAATGGCGAGCTGGAGCGGGCGGCAGGCCTGGCGCTGACGGCCGAGCACTCAAGGGTCATGCTCTGCGGCAATCCGCAGATGATTGATGACACGCGCAAATTGCTCAAACAGCGCCACATGCACTTGAGCCTCAGTCGCCGACCCGGGCAAGTGGCAGTGGAAAACTACTGGTAAAAAAACGGCGCCTCAAGGGCGCCGTTGCTTGTTTTACTGACCTGTTGAGGGCCGATTGTTCTGAGCCTTGAGCAGATCGCGGATCTCTTCCAGTAGCTCTTCTTCCTTGGTCGGAACCGGCGGCAGCGTTGGCGCAACGGCCTCTTCGCGTTTCAGGCGGTTGATGGCTTTGACGCCCATGAAGATCGCGAAGGCGACGATGATGAAGTCAATCAGGCTCTGGATGAATTTGCCGTACGCCAGCACCACCGCCGGGATATCGCCGTTGGCTGCTTTGAGCGTGACGGTCAGGTCACTGAAGTCCACCCCTCCGATCAGCAGGCCAATGGGGGGCATGACCACGTCGCCGACAAACGATGAAACGATTTTGCCGAAGGCGGCGCCGATGATGATACCGACGGCCATGTCGACCACGTTACCTTTGACCGCGAAGGCCTTGAACTCACTTATCACGCCCATAGGTTATTTCCTTGTTACAGATGAGGTTGGTGACCGCAGTGTAAATCAGCAGAACGGGTCTTGCTCGAAACACCTCTTTACAATGCTCGGTGTTATCGACACATTTGCCAGTAATTAGTTTGCAAAGTGCCATCATTCGCGCGCGAAATACACGTTAACAAGCTGATTATCCACACAAAATTCTGAATCATCGCATTACGTTCTTTCTATTTATGTTCTGCGACTTCGACCTCTAGCCTCTGATAAGCGCACTTGGATTGCGCCTTAAAAAACAGAGGAACTTGTAATGAATTCGACCATTGGCCTCGGGACTTTTTCCCATCGGCGCACCCTTGGCGTTTTGACCGCCAGTCTGCTGTCTTTCTCCGTCAACGCAGCAACCCTGACCCGCGATAACGGTGCCGCGGTGGGCGACAACCAGAACTCGCAAACCGCCGGCGCGACCGGCCCGGTGTTGCTGCAAGACGTGCAATTGATCCAGAAGCTCCAGCGCTTTGACCGTGAACGCATTCCTGAGCGAGTGGTGCATGCCCGCGGTGCGGGTGCCCATGGCATCTTCAGCGTGACTGACGACCTGACTGATCTGACCAAGGCCAAGGTATTCGCCGCTGGCCAGAACACTCCCGTGTTTGTACGCTTTTCGGCGGTGGTCCACGGCAACCATTCACCGGAAACCCTGCGTGACCCTCGCGGTTTTGCCACCAAGTTCTACACCGCGGACGGCAATTGGGACCTGGTCGGCAACAATTTCCCGACCTTCTTCATCCGTGACGCCATCAAGTTTCCGGACATGGTCCATGCCTTCAAGCCTGACCCGCGTACCAACCTCGACGATGACGCCCGTCGTTTCGATTTCTTCTCTCATGTTCCAGAAGCCACTCGCACCCTGACCGAGTTGTACTCTAACTCTGGTACTCCTGCCAGTTATCGGGAAATGGATGGTAATGGTGTTCACGCCTATAAGTTAATTAACGCCAAAGGTGAAGTTCACTACGTGAAGTTTCACTGGAAAAGTTTGCAAGGGATTAACAATCTCGATCCGAAAGCCGTGACGAAAGTTCAAGGTAAAGACTACAGTCATATGACTAATGACTTGGTTACACATATTGATAAAGGCGATTTTCCGAAATGGGACTTGTACGTTCAGATTTTAAATCCTCAAGACTTGTACAAGTTTGATTTCGATCCTTTGGATGCAACCAAGATTTGGCCCGGCGTTCCAGAGCGAAAAGTTGGACAGATGGTCTTGAATCGTAATCCTGCGAATGTCTTCCAGGAAACGGAACAAGTTGCTATGGCGCCGGCCAATCTTGTTCCCGGTATCGAACCTTCGGAAGACCGATTGTTGCAGGGGCGAGTGTTTTCTTATGCCGATACGCAACTGTATCGTCTGGGGGCCAATGCGATGCAGTTGCCGATCAATGCTCCAAAGATTGCGGTAAACAACGGTAATCAGGACGGCGCAATGAATATCGGCCACAGCAGCACTGGGGTGAATTACCAGCCAAGCCGTTTGCTGCCTCGTGAAGAGCTGCAAACCGCGGGCTACAGCCAATCGGCGCTGTCGGGCAGCACGCAGCAGGCGAAGATTCAGCGTGAACAAAACTTCAAGCAGGCCGGTGATCTTTATCGCTCCTTCAGCAAGAAAGAACGCAAGGACCTGATCGAGAGCTTCGGTGGTTCGCTGGTCACCACCGATGATGAGAGCAAACACATCATGCTGTCCTTCCTCTATAAGGCCGACCCGGAGTACGGGACTGGGGTGACCGAGGTTGCCAAGGGGGATCTGAACCGGGTCAAGGCTCTGGCCGCCAAACTGGTTGACTGATTTTTCAGCCTGAAGCGGGGCCTCATGCGAGGTCCCGTCTGGCCAAGGAGCCTTGTCATGCGTTTTTATCTGTTTTTTTTTCTGGCGTGTTTGCCGTTCGGCTTGTTCGCCGGGCCGGCCACGCAAGTCACGAAAGATCCTGCTGCACTGAAAGCCCAATTGCAGGACTACTACTTTGATGCTGCCCGTCGCGGCGATGTGCCGATGCTCGAGACCTTCATCGAGGCTGGATACTCCCTGGATACTCGCGATAACAAGGGCTACACCGCACTGATTCTGGCGGCTTATCACGGGCAGAGTGCAGCGGTGGACCGATTGCTCGCTGCCGGGGCAGACGCTTGTGCTCAGGACACTCGTGGCAACACGGCGCTGATGGGCGCGATTTTCAAGGGCGAAGTACAGATTGCTCGAACCCTGCTGGCGACCAATTGCAGCCCCGATCAACGCAATGGTGCCGGGCAGACCGCAGCGATGTACGCCGGATTGTTCAAGCGCGTCGAGTTGCTCGACGCGCTCAAAGCCAAGGGGGCGGACCTTTGCGCCGAGGATCCGATGGGCAATAGCGCCGCGCGTCTGGCCAGCGGTGAAATCCGCACCGCGGCGCCGCGCTGATCCGCTCCAGCTGAGCTATCATCGCGGTTTTTGCCGGGAGTTCAGATGGCCAAGGCCAAGCGCATGTACGGCTGCACCGAGTGCGGCTCAACCTTCCCCAAGTGGGCTGGCCAGTGCGGTGAGTGCGGGGCCTGGAACACCCTGACCGAAACCATGGTGGAGAGCGGTGGTGCCGCAGCCCCCAGCGGTCGCACCGGCTGGACCGGTCAACAGGCACAGATCAAGACCCTGGCCGAAGTCAGTGTCGAAGAAATCCCGCGTTTTTCCACGGCCTCCAGTGAACTCGATCGGGTGCTGGGCGGTGGTCTGGTGGATGGCTCGGTGGTGCTCATCGGCGGTGATCCGGGTATCGGCAAATCGACCATTCTGCTGCAAACCTTGTGCAACCTCGCCAAAGTCATGCCGGCGCTGTACGTCACCGGCGAAGAGTCCCAGCAGCAAGTGGCCATGCGCGCCCGCCGTCTCGGCTTGCCTCAGGATCAACTGCGGGTGATGACCGAAACCTGCATCGAGACCATCATCGCCACCGCCCGGCAGGAAAAACCCAAGGTGATGGTGATCGACTCGATTCAGACGATATTCACCGAGCAACTGCAATCGGCACCGGGCGGCGTGTCCCAGGTCAGGGAAAGCGCGGCGTTGCTGGTGCGCTATGCCAAGCAGAGCGGCACCGCCATTTTCCTGGTCGGTCACGTGACGAAAGAAGGTGCATTGGCCGGGCCGCGAGTGTTGGAGCACATGGTCGACACGGTGCTGTATTTCGAAGGCGAATCCGATGGGCGCTTGCGTTTGCTGCGGGCGGTGAAGAACCGTTTCGGCGCCGTCAACGAACTGGGCGTGTTCGGTATGACCGACAAGGGGCTGAAAGAAGTCTCCAATCCTTCGGCGATTTTTCTTACCCGTGCGCAGGAGGAAGTGCCGGGCAGTGTGGTCATGGCGACGTGGGAAGGGACGCGGCCGATGCTGGTGGAAGTCCAGGCGCTGGTGGACGACAGTCACCTGGCCAATCCACGTCGGGTAACGCTGGGGCTGGATCAGAATCGACTGGCGATGTTGTTGGCGGTGCTGCACCGTCACGGTGGCATTCCGACCCATGATCAGGATGTGTTTCTCAACGTGGTTGGCGGGGTGAAGGTGCTGGAAACGGCCTCCGATCTGGCGCTGATGGCGGCGGTCATGTCCAGTTTGCGCAACCGGCCACTGCCGCACGATCTGCTGGTGTTCGGCGAGGTCGGGCTTTCCGGCGAAGTACGTCCGGTGCCGAGCGGCCAGGAACGTTTGAAAGAAGCGGCCAAACACGGCTTCAAACGCGCCATCGTGCCTAAGGGCAATGCGCCTAAAGAAGCGCCGCCGGGGTTGCAGATTATTGCTGTAACGCGTCTGGAACAGGCGTTGGACGCCCTCTTCGAATAACGTTCAGGTCGATACAAAACCTGTGGGAGCGAGCCTGCTCGCGGTAGCAGTATGTCAGTCGACTTAAATGTTGAATGTCAGACCGTATTCGCGAGCAGGCTCGCTCCCACATGGGTATGGGATTGGCCTTCAAACTTCGATCAGCGCCCCCAACTCCCGTTCGAGCTCCTGCGAGTCGCCAAGGTTGAGTTCAACCAGTCGCCGCAGGCGTTCGATGGATTCCAGGCTGATGTGTTTGCAGACGAACCCGAGCTGGCCATGGTCATCGTGGGTCAACATCACATCCATCTTGATCTCGACGTCCTCGTTGAGATGAATATCGACCAGGAAATGCCACTCCCGATTCCCCAACCACGGTTCGGGCTTTTCGATCAACAGTCCCTTCAGTGACAGGTCGATCAACTTCACCGGCCAGATGAATTCCCCCTGACTCAGCTCGGTTCGGGCATCGAACGCAATACGTTTGAAGCGGCGGCGATCGGCAGGTTGCTCGCTCATGGCGCAATCCTCGTAAATGTTCGCTGACTATAGACCCGCATCGTCAAAGGCTGCCAGCACAGTGATGGCTCAACCCATGTCGGGGGGATGGCCTTTGCGGCCGTTAGCGCTAAACTCGAGATGGCTGTCTTTCTTGTCCACCCTGGCTGGAATCATAAAATGAAAAATAATAATAGCCTGCTACGCCACCTACCCTGGCTGCTGCTGGCAATCCTGGGAGCGTGCGCCCTAGGTGTAGTGGCATTGCGCCGAGGCGAGGCGATCAACGCCTTGTGGATTGTGGTCGCCGCCGTGGCCATCTATCTGGTTGCGTATCGTTACTACAGTCTGTTCATCGCTAACAATGTGATGCAACTCGACCCGCGACGGGCCACCCCCGCCGTGCTCAACAATGACGGTCTGGACTACGTCCCCACCAACAAACACATCCTCTTCGGTCACCACTTCGCAGCCATCGCTGGCGCAGGGCCGCTGGTCGGTCCGGTCCTGGCGGCGCAGATGGGTTACCTGCCCGGTACGCTGTGGCTGATTGCCGGTGTGGTGCTGGCCGGTGCCGTTCAGGACTTCATGGTCCTGTTCATGTCCACCCGCCGCAACGGCCGTTCCCTGGGCGACATGGTCCGTGAAGAAATGGGCCGCATCCCCGGCACCATCGCGCTGTTTGGCTGCTTCCTGATCATGATCATCATCCTGGCGGTGCTGGCGCTGATCGTTGTAAAAGCCCTGGCCGAAAGCCCGTGGGGTATTTTCACGGTGATGGCGACCATCCCGATCGCGATGTTCATGGGCATTTACATGCGCTACATCCGCCCGGGCCGCATCGGTGAAATCTCCGTGGTCGGCGTGCTGTTGCTGCTCGGTTCGATCTGGCTCGGCGGGCAGATTGCCGCTGATCCGTTCTGGGCCAAGGCGTTCAGCTTCACTGGCGTGCAGATTACGTGGATGCTGGTCGGTTACGGTTTCGTGGCCGCCTCGTTACCGGTCTGGCTGATTCTGGCGCCGCGTGATTACCTGTCGACGTTCCTGAAAATCGGCACCATCGTGGCCTTGGCGATCGGCATCCTGATCACCATGCCTGAGCTGAAAATGCCGGCGCTGACCCAGTTCATCGACGGTACTGGCCCTGTGTGGAAGGGCGGTCTGTTCCCGTTCCTGTTCATCACCATCGCCTGTGGCGCGGTCTCCGGTTTCCACGCGCTGATTGCTTCCGGCACCACGCCGAAACTGCTGGATAACGAAGTCAACGCCCGTTACATCGGTTACGGCGCCATGCTGATGGAATCCTTCGTCGCCATCATGGCCATGGTTGCCGCGTCAGTGATCGAGCCAGGCGTGTATTTCGCCATGAACAGCCCGGCGGCAGTCGTCGGCGGTGACGTGGTGGCCGTGGCACAAACCGTCAGCAGCTGGGGTTTCGCGATTACGCCAGAAGCCCTGCTAGCGGTGGCCAAGGACATCGGTGAAACCACCGTCCTGGCCCGTGCCGGCGGTGCGCCGACCCTGGCGGTCGGTATCGCACAGATTCTGCACAGTGTCCTGCCGGGTGAAAACACCATGGCGTTCTGGTACCACTTCGCGATTCTGTTCGAAGCGCTGTTCATCCTGACCGCCGTCGACGCCGGTACCCGTGCCGGCCGTTTCATGCTGCAAGACTTGCTCGGTTCCTTCGTGCCAGCGCTGAAACGCACCGAATCCTGGACCGCCAACCTGATCGCAACCGCCGGTTGCGTGGCGATGTGGGGCTGGTTGTTGTACCAGGGCGTGATCGATCCACTGGGCGGCATCAACACCTTGTGGCCGCTGTTCGGTATCTCCAACCAGATGCTGGCCGGTATCGCGCTGATGCTCGGCACCGTCGTGCTGATCAAAATGAAGCGCCAGCGCTACGTCTGGGTCACCATGCTGCCCGCCGTGTGGCTGCTGATCTGCACCACCACCGCCGGTTTCATCAAGCTGTTCGACGCTAACCCGGCGATCGGCTTCCTGTCGCTGGCCAAGAAGTACAGCGATGCGCTGGCCAACGGTCAGATCCTCGCCCCGGCCAAGGACATTACGCAGATGCAGCACGTGATCTTCAACGCCTACACCAACGCAACGCTGACCGCGCTGTTCCTGTTCGTGGTATTCAGTATCCTGTTCTATGCGCTCAAGGTCGGTATTTCCGCCTGGGGCAGCAAAGAACGTACGGATAAAGAAGCGCCATTCCAGGCTCTGCCGGATGCGTAATCGAGGATTGCAGCATGTTCAATGACCTGAGTCGCCTCGGTAAATACCTCGGTCAGGCCGCGCGCCTGATGGTCGGGATGCCCGACTACGACAATTACGTCGAGCATATGCAAACCAAACACCCGGACAAACCGGTGATGAGCTACGAAATGTTCTTCCGGGAACGCCAAGAGGCTCGTTACGGTGGCAAAGGTGGGCCGAAGTGCTGTTGATCTGCTGAGTCAGATCATGATGTGAAGCAAAAAACTGTGGGAGCGAGCTTGCTCGCGAAGGCAATCGGTCATTCGACACTGATGTTGACTGACACACCGCTTTCGCGAGCAGGCTCGCTCCCACATTCGTTTTGTGTTGTTTTTTAACTTTGTGAAACAGGAGACTCCAGTTGTCCTCTCCCATCCCGGTAACGATCCTCAGTGGCTTTCTCGGCGCGGGCAAAACCACGCTGTTGCGCCACCTGGTCAAAGCCGAACACGGCCTGAAAATCGCCGTGATCGAGAACGAATTCAGCGACGCCGGTATCGACACCCAGCTGTTGGGCGACGAACCGGTGCAAGTGATGACGCTGTCCAACGGCTGCGTCTGCTGCACCATCCACACCGATCTGACCAAAGCCTTGTACTTGTTGCTCGAGCGCCTGGACAGCGGCGAAATCGCCTTCGACCGTCTGGTGATCGAATGCACCGGCCTGGCCGACCCGGCACCTGTGGCCCAAACCTTTTTCATCGATGAAGAGCTGCGCGAGCGCTACATCCTCGACGGCATCATTACTCTGGTCGATGCGGCGCACGCCGACACTCACCTGACGCAAACCATCGCCCAGGCGCAGATCGGTTTCGCCGACCGCTTACTGGTGAGCAAACGTGATCTGGTGGACGAGGCGACCTTTACCGCGCTGAGCGAGCGCCTGACCCGCATCAACCGTCGCGCACCGATCCGCGTGGTCGACCACGGCAAAATTGACCTGGCCGAATTGCTCGACGTGCGCGGTTTCAATCTCAATGCCGACCTTGGCGGCGGAGTCAGCCTGCGCCCGGTGAGCAAAGCGCCGTCCATCGACCGCATTTCCAGCCTGGTGCTGCGCACTGATAAACCGCTGGATATCGACAAACTCAGTGAGTTCATGAACGAACTGCTGGAGGACCATGGCAAGCAATTGCTGCGCTACAAAGGCGTGTTGAACATCCTTGGCGAGCCGCGGCGCATGGTGTTTCAGGGCGTATTGAAGCTGTACGGATTCGATTGGGACACCGAGTGGGCGGACGATGAAACGCGCGAAAGCGTGATCGTGTTCATTGCCGATGATTTGCCGGAAGAGAAAATCCGTGAGGGGTTTGCGCGGGTAGCGGCGGAATAAAGTCCGACATTTTTAGCGAGTTTGATGCCGCTTTCGCGAGCAGGCTCGCTCCCACAGGGGAATGTATTTCAAATGTGGGAGCGAGCCTGCTCGCGATAGCGGCCTAACCGACAACACGATTCTGACTGAGTGTCGGTCCGGCGTTGAGTAACATCGCTTCCAAATGATCCAGATGCTGGCCCAGCAAGTTCTCAGCCTTCACTGCTTCGCCGCGTTCCACGGCTTCCAGAATCGCCTGGTGCATATGCCAAACGCAATAACCCTCCAACCCTACCTCAAACTGCGCAATCGCCAGCGAAGTCAGCGGCACCAAGCTACCAAGAAAATGCGTCAACGGTGCATTCCCAGCCATTTCCGCCAACTGCAAATGAAACTCCCCCGATAAGCGAATCGCCGGACCACGGGCGGTGCATTGACGCTCGCTATCGATCAAGGCTCTCAGTGGTTTCAAGTCTTGCGTGCGCGATTGCTGGCAGACCAGGTGCACCAAGGTGATTTCGGTCAATCGCCGTGCATGCAACATTTGCCGGGTTTGCTCGCTGTCGAGCGCGGCGACGCGGGGCCGATGACTGGTCCGCAGGACGATGATCTGCTGATGGGACAGTTGCGTCAGCACACCACGAATGTCGCTTCGCCTGGCGCCGAACATCTGCGCCAGGCTTTCTTCCGTAAAGCGACTGGCCGCATGAATGCGCTGTTCGAGAATGGCATCGAATATCCGTGAGTAGAGATCATCCGCCGATGGCTTCCCGGTGTTCGTTCGGGGGAAGGGCAGGGCAGCGAGGGTTTGCGGTGAGGCGAAGCTGTTCATGGCTTGTCTCCAGTTCGAAGCGGACTCAACTGACGAGGTTGTCGTCCGGAATATTCAATTCGATGCCCATCCGCTGGCCTTCCCGAAGGATGTGCCGACGCATTTCGGCGCTGGCCTGGGCGCTGTTTTTACTGCGAATAGCGCGCACCACGGCCTCGTTCTCCTCGAGGCGCTCAGCCAAATGCTCCGGGGAGTTGCGCAGCACGTCGGCGCTTTGCTTGAGGGCATTGCTGGTCTGTTGCACCACACTCTGGAAGATCGGATTCGAGGTCAGCGTGAACAGCTCTTCGTGGAACGCGATGTAGGCGTTCACGCCGGCTTCACTGTCGTTGGCTTCCAGCGCTTCGCGCATGTCCATCAGGGTCAGGCGCAGTTGTCCGACTTCCTTGCTGCTGATCGACTGCGCCACCAGACCGACAATGAACGGCTCGAGGGTGTAGCGCAGTTGCAGCACGTCTTCCAGGCTCGCACCGGCGACTGCGCTGTCGTGGCTTTGGCTGTCGCTGAGATTGGCCTCCAGCACCACCACGCCTTTACCCGGCATGGAACGCACCAGCCCGAGGGTTTCCAGCACGATGACGGCTTCACGCAGGCTCGGGCGGCTGATGCCCAGTTGTTCGGCCAACTCACGCTGCCCGGGCAACATCTCGCCGGAGCGCCACTGACCACGGGCCAAAGCGGCCCGGAGTTTTTCTACGACTGAATTGACGACGGTTGATGTGGTGATCACTGTTCGCTCCATGAGCATCCAAAACGATTGATGACCGTGCCTGCCCGTGGGCAGGCACGGCGATTATTCAGAATTCCTGCTGATGCGCCGGGCCGACAGGCTTTCTCGGCTGGAAGGTATAACCCACCTGACCAGAAAGTACTTTGTTCGCCCGCTGGATATCGATGTCCTTTTCCCAGCGCGCGATGGCCACGGTGGCGACGCAGTTGCCGATCAGGTTGGTCAGCGCCCGGCCGATGCCCATGAACCAGTCCACTGCCAATACCAGCACCAGGCCGACCACCGGAATCGCCGGGATCGCCGTCAGTGTCGCCGCGAGAATCACCAGTGCCGAGCCGGGAATCCCGTGAGCACCTTTGGAGGTGATCAGCGACACCAGCAGAATCGTCAGCAAGTCGGTCATGGCCAGCGGCGTGCCGGTGGCATTGGCGATGAACACGATGGCGAGGGTCAGGTAGATCGAGAAACCGTCCAGGTTGAACGAGTAACCGGTAGGAATGACCAGCCCGACCGTCGAACTGCCGATGCCCAGATGCTCAAGCTTGCGCATGATTTGTGGCAGCACGGCGTCGGAAGAGGCGGTGCCCATCACGATCAGCAGTTCTTCGCGCAGGTACTTGAGCAATGGCCACATCCGCAGGCCGGACAGGCGCATCACCAGGCCGAGAATCAATGACACAAACGCGAAACAGGTCAGGTAAAACAGGCCGACCAGGCTGCCCAGGTGTTGCAACGAGTCCAGGCCATATTTGCTGGTGGTGAAGGCAATCGCGCCGAACACACCAATCGGCGCCAGGCGCACGATCATGCCCATGATGCGGAAGATCACGTGGCTGAGTTCGTTGATCAACCGGGAAATACCGGAGGCCGCTTCACCCACCAGGTTCAGGGCGCTGCCGAATAGCACCGAAAACAGCAGGACTTGCAGGATGTTGTTGTCGGCAAAGGCACCGATCACCGAGGTCGGGATCAGGTCCATCAGGAACTGCGTGGTGGTGTGCATGTGCTGACCGCGCTGGGCGATGTCGCCCATGTCGGCAGCGGAGAGCTGATCCAGATGTATGTTCGCGCCGCTGCCGATGCCGGTGCTGAAGGCGAACACCAGACCAATCACCAGGGCGATGGTGGTCAGGACTTCGAAGTAGATCACCGATTTCAGGCCGATGCGTCCGACCTTCTTCAGGTCGCCGGCACCGCTGATGCCGCTGACCACCACGCAGAACACGATCAGACCGATGAGCATCTTGATCAGTTTGATGAAGCCATCGCCGAGCGGTTTGAGCTGGGCGGAGTATTCAGGAAGGGTCAGCCCGCAGACGATGCCGAGCACCAGTCCGAGAACCACTTGGAGGAAGATTGAACGCGAGCACCATCTGAGCATGGGAGGAATCCTGGTCGGTGTCCTGGCTGCCGACGCTTAAGCGCATCAGATTCAGGACTTAATTATTGTGGTCTTACCGGTATGTCCAGTGCAGGCGCAGTCTACGCTGGGTTTTTTCAGGATTACAAGTGGAAATAGAAAAATTGGCATGACCGGTCTGACCGGTTGAGCTGATCCCGTTGAAAATCAAAAGATCGCAGCCTTCGGCAGCTCCTACAGAAACCGGGTACACCCGTGATTTCGCAGCCTTTGTAGGAGCTGCCGAAGGCTGCGATCTTTTGATCTCAATGGCCTTATATGGCAGGCGAAAAAAAACCAGCCATCACTGGCCGGTTTTTTCATTGCTGCGGTTCTGCGGGCTGATTAGGCGCCGTATACCGGCAGCTTCTTGCAGATGGCCTTGACCTTCTCACGAACGGCGTCGATCACCGCTTCGTTGTTCAGGTCCGCCAGGATGTCGCAGATCCAGCCGGCCAGCTCTTTGCACTCTGCTTCCTTGAAGCCACGAGTGGTCACAGCCGGAGTACCGAAGCGCAGACCGGAGGTGACGAACGGGGAGCGTGGATCGTTTGGCACGGAGTTCTTGTTCACGGTAATGAACGCTTTGCCCAGAGCGGCGTCGGCGTCTTTACCGGAGATTTCCTGCTTGATCAGCGACAGCAGGAACAGGTGGTTTTCAGTACCGCCCGAAACCACGTCGAAACCGCGCTCGATGAACACGCCGGCCATGGCCTTGGCGTTCTTCACCACTTGTTGCTGGTAAGTCTTGAACTCAGGCTGCAGCGCTTCCTTGAAGCAGATCGCCTTGGCAGCGATCACGTGCTCCAGCGGGCCGCCCTGGGCGCCCGGGAAAACTGCGGAGTTCAGCTTCTTCTCGATGTCGGCGTTGGCGCGAGCCAGGATCAAACCGCCACGTGGACCGCGCAGGGTCTTGTGCGTGGTGGTGGTCACGACGTCAGCGAAAGGCACCGGGTTCGGGTAGACGCCAGCGGCGACCAGACCGGCCACGTGGGCCATGTCGACGAACAGGTAGGCGCCAACCTTGTCAGCGATTTCGCGGAAGCGCGGGAAGTCCAGAATCTGCGAGTAGGCAGAGAAACCGGCCACGATCATTTTCGGCTTGTGCTCAACCGCCAGGCGCTCGACTTCGTCGTAGTCGATCAGGCCGTTGCCGTCGATACCGTACTGAACGGCGTTGTACAGCTTGCCGGAGGAGGAAACGCTGGCACCGTGGGTCAGGTGACCACCGTGCGCCAGGCTCATGCCCAGGATGGTGTCGCCCGCTTGCAGCAGAGCCAGGTAAACGGCGCTGTTGGCTTGCGAACCGGCGTGTGGCTGAACGTTGGCGTAATCAGCGCCGAACAGTTCTTTTGCACGGTCGATGGCCAGTTGCTCGACCACGTCGACGAACTCGCAACCACCGTAGTAGCGCTTGCCCGGGTAGCCTTCGGCGTACTTGTTGGTCAGTACCGAGCCTTGAGCTTCCATGACCGCAGGGCTGGTGTAGTTTTCCGAAGCGATCAGCTCGATGTGTTCTTCCTGGCGCTGAGCTTCTTGCTCCATGGCGGCAAAGAGATCGGCGTCGTACTTGGCAATAGTCAAATCACGGCTGAACATGGCGGTCCTCAAGGATCGGGGCAGAAAAGGGGGGCATTCTAACCCAATGGGTTTTAGATGGCATATGAAAGGACATCATGTCGCAGACAAGTGGGCTTCATGACGGGATCAGCGGTGATCGTGCCGGCCTCTTCGCGAGCAGGCTCGCTCCCACAGTGGATCTTCAGTGGTCACAAATCTTGTGTACACCCAAAAAACCTGTGGGAGCGAGCCTGCTCGCGAAGGGGGCATCAGCCCCGCCGCAAAGCTTCAGTCGAACATGAACAACGCATCATTGCTGAACTGCGCTTCAAACCGGTTCGCCGGCATCGGCCGCCCGAACAGATACCCCTGAACCTCGTCGCAACCATGCTCACGCAGGAAGTCGAGTTGCTCGTGGGTTTCCACGCCCTCGGCGATAACCGCCAGATTGAGGCTGTGGGCCATGGCGATGATCGCGCGGGCAATCTGCGCATCCTGCTCACCCGACGGCAGGCCGTCGACGAAGGTGCGGTCGATTTTCAGAACGTCGATGGGGAACTGCTTGAGGTAGTTGAGCGATGAGTAACCGGTGCCGAAGTCGTCGACCGCAATGCTCAGGCCGAGATTTTTCAGCCCTGCGAGAATCTGCATCGCTTCGCTGACTTCGCGCATCAGGATACTTTCGGTCAGTTCCAGCTCCAGGCACGCCGGCGGCAGGCCGGTTTCCTTGAGAATATTGGCGATTCGCGTGCCGAGCTGGCCGTCGGAGAATTGCCGGGCCGAAATGTTCACCGACACCTTCGGCACCCGGACCTTGGCCTGATGCCAGGTCTTGAGCTGACGGCAGGCCTCGCTGATCACCCAGTCACCGACATCCACCACCAGGCCGAGCTCTTCGAGCACCGGAATGAAGTCTCCCGGCGGCACCAGACCGCGTCGCGGATGGCGCCAGCGCAGCAAGGCTTCGGCGCCGGTCAGGCGTTTGCCATCGCCGCTGAACTGCGGCTGGTAATACAGCACAAATTCGTCTTGCTCCAAGGCATGACGCAAGTCGCTTTCCAGCTCCAGACGCTCCAGGGCGCTGGCGTTCATGTCGGCCTGATAGAACTGGAAGTTGTTCTTGCCGCGCTCCTTGGCGTGATACATCGCGGTGTCGGCGTTTTTCATCAGCTGGCTGAGTTCGTTACCGTCCTGAGGGCTCAGGGCGATGCCGATACTGGCGGTGACGAAGAACTCGCGGCCTTCAAGCACAAACGGTTTCACCAGGCTGGCGAGAATCTGTTCGGCCACATGAATCGCCCGGTTCAAGGCAATTTCACGGTTGGCCCGCGGTTGCAGCAGCAAGGTGAATTCATCGCCGCCCATGCGCGCCACAGTATCGTCATCATCGACACAACCGAGCAGGCGCGTGGCCATTTCCTTGAGCATGCGATCGCCGGCGGCGTGGCCCAGGGAGTCGTTGATCGGTTTGAAGCGGTCCAGGTCGAGGAACATCAGCACTACCCAGGACTTCTGCCGTTCGGCCGATTGCAGCGCCGAGTGCAGGCGATCCTGGAACAGCGTGCGGTTGGGCAAGTGGGTCAGGGCGTCGTAATAGGCGAGGCGGTGAATCCGCTGCTCACTGGCCTTGCGTTCGCTGATGTCGCTGAAGAAGCACACGTAGCTGGCCAGATCGCCTTCGTCATCCAGCACCGCCGTGATCCCGACCCAGGCCGGGTAATGCTCGCCATTGCGTCGTTTGAGCCAGACTTCGCCTTCCCACGTGCTGTGCTGATGCAATTGCTTGAGCACGTACCGCAGATGGGCTTCCTGCTGCTCGTCGACGGTCAGCATGTTCGGCAACTGGTCGAGCACCTGCTCCACCGCATAACCGCTGACACGGCTGAAGGCTTCGTTAGCCTGGACGATGTAGCCGGCCGGGTCGGTGATCAGGATCGCAGAAGTCGAGTGCTCGAATACTGTCGCGGCCATGCGCAGGTCTTTTTCGGCCCGGCGTTGCTGGCTGATGTCGCGACCGACGCCCAGCACGCCTTCGAATGCACCGTGTTCATCCCAGACCAGCACCAGCCGCAGTTCGATAGGAATCTTGCGCCCGTCGGCCCGCAGGCAGTCGAACAAAAACAGTTGGGTCTGCACCTGGCTGCGCAACAGCGCCAGTTGGTCGGGTTTATTCAGCGCTTTGCTGACCCGATCCATCAGGTGGTAAATGCCGGTCAGCTGTTGCGGGTTGGCGATGGTCGACTGCCAGCCGTTCTGGAAAATCCAGTCGGCGTCGTAGCCCAGCACGGCTTGCACCGACGGGCTGACGTAGTTGAGCGCCATCTTGCTGTCAGTCGAGAAAATCACGTCGCTGATGCTTTCGGCGAGCATCCGGTAGCGCTGCTCGCTGTCGCGCAGGGACTCACTGGCTTCAATCTGATCGGTGATGTCCTTGGCCACGCCGATGATTCGCGTGACCTGATCGTGCTTGTCCCGCGCCAGCGCCTGTTCGCGGATGTCGAAGCGCCGCCATTTGCCGTCCCGGTGACGGAAGCGCAGTTGGCATTGCATCAATTGTCTGTAACCGGCCAGCCGCTGGGTTTGGCGCGAGCGGTGGTAGAAGTCGGCATCTTCGGGGTGCAGCAGAATTTCCCAGAAATACTCGCCCATCTGGTGCAGTTCGGTACGGTTGTAACCGAGCGTCTGGCCCAGGTGGTGGTTGCTGAAAATCATTCGCTGGCTGATCACGTCTTGCACGTACAGATGATCCGGCACGGTGCGTACCACGTCGGACCAGAATCCTTCACGTTCCAGCAGGGACAGTTCGACGAGCTTGCGACTGGTGATGTCGGTGATGCTCAGGATCACCGCTTTATAGTCGTCCTGGTCTTCCGGCAGACGCAGGACCAGCCACAAGTGCTGGTCGCGGCCATTGGCGTCTTGCAGTTTGATTTCCAGTTCAAGCTGTTTCTGCTGGTTGAGCACCGCGTCGAGCACTTGATCGCCGATGGCGGTGCCGTCCTGCGGGTTGCCGTCGATCAGCAGTTTCCAGGCTTGATCGCAGGTGTTGACGTTGAGCAGTTGCAGGGCGACCAGGTTGACCTCGGTGATGCGCAGTTCCTGCAGCAGTTGCTGGCGTTGTTCCGGTGTTTCGAGCCAGGCCTTCAGGTGTTCGCTGCTGTGCAACTGAGCCTTGTCGAAGAAGCTTTTGAGCCCGGACACATCGAGCACACACAGGGCGACGCCAGTGCCTTCGAAAATATCCTGATAGCGTCGACGGCCTTCGTGCACCTGGCGTTGGCGGCGGCGCATGTTCAGCAGGGCGATGAACGGCAGCAGCGAGAAAGCCAGGCCCAGAAGGCATTTGCCGATGAGCGCCGGCAGCAAGTGTTCGATCACCCGTTGTCGGTCGAACAACCCGCGCAGTTGCCAGTCGCTGCTGCTCAGGGGCACGGTCAGCACGCTGTTGGCCAGTTCATCCGCTGTCATCAACGACGGAGTGGCCAAGGGCTGCGCATCGTCGCGGCTGACGATCTGGTGATTGACGCGGTTTTCCACCAGCCACAGCGGGCGAATACCGGTTTCGTTTTGTTTGGTCAGCGACGAGAAAAATGTCGGCGTCAGGCGTAGAACCCAGTAGCCGCGAATGTTACCGCTGGCCTGATGCAGGAGCAGATGCACCACCGAACCGTCATTGGCGTTGCTGAAATAATGGGCCTGGGCGTGACTGCGCCGGACCAGTTCGCTCAGATACTCGGCGTCGTCGCTGTCGTCGGCACTGTCATTGAGGACTTTCCCGGAAGGACTGAGCAGCGCGAGGCTGCGCAGGTCCGGCAAGGACTTTTGCAGTTTGCGCAACAGCGCCTGCTGTTCGTCGGCGCTTTGCGGTTGTTCGACGATCGGTAGCAGGTTGAGGGCGATCTGGGCGTTGAGCGCCATGTTCAGGCTGACTTGCGAGGCCAGATCGGCGGTGTAGTCGATGGTGTACTGACGCTGGTTTTTCTGGGTTTCTCGCAGCTGATCCAGCAACTGCCAAAACAGCAGCGCGAGCAGCAGCAGGACGAGCATCGCCAGCGCGCCCTTCAAGGAGCCACGCAGGGGTGAGCCAGTCGCAGGATTGAGTGCGCTCACGGAAGAAGGTGGGGAGACATTAGACAAACTGTAATCCTGCGGTTTGGCTGGACTGGCGCGACGTGCACTATAAGCCGGACGCCCGAAGGGCGGCTAGCATGCCCTGAGTTGTGGCAAAGTGCCAGTCCTGCTCGGCTGGACTGCCTTCCGTCAATCAGGTAGCTTTGCCGGTTACGCGGGAGCGTTCCAGCTCCTAGACTCAGGCTTTTTTAGCGCGCACGCATTGATACCTATCAATCGGACGACGCGCACGGCCTGGCCGGGCATCGCCCGCGCCCCAATCATTCATCGTTCACTGACCCTAGGTTCTCCATGGCTCAATACGTATTCACCATGCATCGGCTGGGTAAAGTTGTTCCGCCGAAGCGGGAAATCCTGAAAAACATTTCGCTGTCGTTCTTCCCGGGCGCCAAGATTGGCGTACTCGGCCTTAACGGTTCGGGTAAATCCACCCTGTTGAAAATCATGGCGGGCGTTGATACCGAGTTCGATGGCGAAGCCCGTCCGATGCCGGACCTGAACATCGGCTACCTGCCGCAAGAACCGATCCTGGACCCGACCAAGACCGTGCGTGAAGTGGTTGAGGAAGCGGTCAGCGTGATCAAGAACGCCCAGGCTCGCCTGGACGAGGTCTACGCGGCTTATGCTGATGAAGATGCCGACTTCGACAAACTGGCCGCCGAACAGGCCAAGCTCGAAGCCATTCTGCAAGCCAGCGACGGCCACAACCTGGATCGCCAACTGGAAGTCGCCGCCGATGCGCTGCGTCTGCCGGCCTGGGATGCCAAGATCGAATTCCTGTCCGGTGGTGAGAAGCGTCGTGTGGCACTGTGCCGCCTGCTGCTGTCTGCTCCGGACATGCTGCTGCTCGACGAACCAACCAACCACCTGGACGCCGATTCCGTCGCCTGGCTGGAGCACTTCCTGCACGATTTCCCGGGCACTGTGGTAGCGATCACGCACGACCGTTACTTCCTGGACAACGTTGCCGGCTGGATCCTCGAACTCGACCGCGGCGCCGGTATCCCGTACGAGGGCAACTATTCGGGTTGGCTCGAAGCCAAGTCCGATCGTCTGGCTGCCGAATCCAAGCAGCAGTCGGCTCACGAAAAAGCCATGAAGGAAGAACTGGAGTGGGTGCGTAAAGGCGCCAAGGCCCGCCAGTCCAAATCCAAGGCTCGTCTGCAACGCTTCGAAGAAATGCAATCGCAGGAATTCCAGAAGCGCAGCGAAACCAACGAGATCTACATCCCGGCCGGTCCACGCCTGGGCGACAAGGTCATCGAATTCAAAAACGTTTCCAAGGGTTATGGCGATCGCGTGCTGATCGACAACCTGTCGTTCTCCATGCCTAAAGGCGCCATCGTTGGCGTGATCGGCGGTAACGGTGCCGGCAAATCGACCCTGTTCCGCATGCTGATGGGCAAGGAAACACCGGATTCGGGCAGCATCGAAGTCGGCGAAACCGTGCAACTGGCGTGCGTCGATCAAAGCCGCGAAGACCTGGACGGCAGCAAGACTGTGTTCCAGCAAATCTCCGACGGTTCCGACCAGATCCGCATCGGCAACTACGAGATCCCGTCGCGCACCTACGTCGGTCGCTTCAACTTCAAGGGTGGCGATCAGCAGAAGTTCGTCAAGGACCTGTCCGGTGGTGAGCGCGGTCGCTTGCACCTGGCCCTGACCCTGAAAGAGGGCGGCAACGTCCTGCTGCTCGACGAACCGTCCAACGACCTCGACGTTGAAACCCTGCGTTCCCTGGAAGAAGCCCTGCTGGACTTCCCGGGCGCTGCCATTGTGATCTCTCACGATCGGTGGTTCCTTGACCGCGTCGCGACTCACATCCTGGCGTACGAAGACGACTCGCAAGCGGTGTTCTTCGAAGGTAACTACACCGAATACGAAGCCGATCGCCGCAAACGCTTGGGCGAAGCCGCAACTCAGCCGCATCGTGTACGGCACAAGAAACTGGCCTGAATCAGGTTGGTTGCATAAAAAACGGAGCCCTCGGGGCTCCGTTTTTTTTGGGTTTTCCAGTGAGACCGCGGCGCGGCCTTCGCGAGCAGGCTCGCTCCCACAGGGGAATGCATTTCAAGTGTGGGAGCGAGCCTGCTCGCGAAGGCGGCTTAATGGTCACTCAATATCTATATTCAAAATCTCAATCACCAAATCCCCCACCGGCCGCTTCCAGACCACCTCATCTCCGACCTGCGCGCCCAACAGTGCCCGACCCAATGGCGAACCCCAGTTGATCAAACCAGTGGCGGCGTCCGCCTGATCCTCGCCCACCAACTGCACGCACTGTTCATTGCCCTGTTCATCGGCGAACGTCACCGAGCCGCCAATCTGTACCTTGTCGGTCGAGGAGGCCGGGACGACTAACTGGGCGCTTTGCAGTCGCTGATTGAAATACCGCCAGTCACGCTCAAGGTCGGCCTGGCGCTGTTTGTCAGCCAGTTCACCTTTTGCACTTTGTTCATTGAGCAGGTTTTGCACCTCGGCGAGTTTCGCTTGAAGCTGGGCGAGACCGGCCGGCGTGACGTAATTGGGCTGCGCACTGACTTGCCGTTCGACGGGCTGATCGGCTTGCGCGGCGGCGTTATCTTCATTGACGAAGGCACGACTCATGGTTTTCTCCCGTTATAGGGTTTGGGCCATGGTCGCAGGCTTTTAGTTTCGACAGATATCTGTCAGCGACTTATTGCGAGCGAAAAGCACGAGCGGCGTCCTGGTCCTTCTGCTGCTGCCAGGCTTTGTCCCGGTCGTCCCAATGGTGGCTGCGATAATCCTCACGGTCCTCGCTTTCGCGCATCGCCTGACACTGACGGAAGCCATCGCTCCAGCCCTCGGCGTACTGCTTGTCCTTGAGGTAACGCGCAACGTTTTTACGAAACTCTCCGGTGATTGCCCCCGCCGCTTGCCGGCCACTGCTGCAACCGTCATCGAAGCCATCGGCGAATGCCGGTGGATAACCCTTGGCGATCAGATCCTCGTGGGTCGTCTGGCAACCCGCGATCAACATCAGCAAACCCACCACACCCACGCAACGCCACATCTCAGACTCCCGACCGTCAACGGCCTATAGGAGAAGTCTAGGAGTGGATTCGTGAGGTGTTTGTGGAAGGTCTGTGAAAAATCTATTGATCACCACAAAACAACTGTGGGAGCGAGCCTGCTCGCGAAAGCGGTGGATCAGCCAACGTTGATGTTGACTGACACTGCGCATTCGCGAGCAGGCTCGCTCCCACAAGGGAATAGCGGAGCTTATGGGTTAGTAGTGATACCACTTCACCTCAAGCATCACTTCGTTCTCGGGTGAAGCCAGGTGGCTGAACTCTCGCTGGGCACTCAGGCGCAAACCCAGGTTGCGCGACAATTCCCACTGCTGATTCAGACTCACGCTACGGCGCACTTCGCCGTTGGTGAAAAAGTCGCCCTTGGCTTCCAGGCTGAGGTTGCCCAATGGGTTTTTCCACAGCAAACCGCTGTTGAAACCCGCCGCCGGGGCGATGAAGCCAGCAAAGTCGTTGTTGTGTTCAATGCGCACGGTGCCCAAAGCAAAGCCGAGCATGTCGTCGCCCAGTTGCCAGGTCCCGCCGCCACCGCCATTGACGTGGCTGACCAGGGTTTCGTCGTCATGCTTGCCCGGCACGCGCTCCAGGCCGCCGGTGACTTGCCACGACAGTGGCTGCAGCAATTCATTGCGCGGGGTCAGGGAGCGGATGGTCGCCAGGTCCAATTGCTGCAACTGCCAATGATTGCCTTCGTACTGGCGCAGCTTCATTTGCAAGATTTCGATTTGTGCGCCGAGGGGGAAGCTCTCGGCGTTGTCGTTGAGGTCGTGATAAGCCATACGCAAGCCATACTCGCCAAACGCCTTGTCGCCTCGAGTGCCGATACCGGCCTGCCAGGTGCGCGATTCATGGCCGTCCTCGGGCAGGCCGGGTTGCGGGATGTCCAGTTCCGGTGCCGGGTTCTGGTTGATCGCCCGCAGAAGTTCGAAACTGCGCTGCGCCCGTTGCGGATCACGCTCCTGGCCGTTGGCGCGGTAGCGCTCCAGGCGATAGGCAGCGTCGATGATCAACGCCTGACGATCCTTGGGTTGAGCCTTGAACGCCGGCTCTTGCAGTTGCTTCTGGTCGGCGCTGACTTTCAGCACCCAATCCTGTTCCTCAGTGGTCAGCGGCTCGGCGCGGCTCAGCAGTTCACGTTCGCGAGACGGTCGGTACTGAATGGATTCCACCAGTCCGGCTTCTTTCACCGCTTTGACGGTGTCCGTAGGAATCGCGGTCAGCGGGAATTGTTCGGTCAGTCGCAGGCTCGGGCGGGCCACTTGCAGCAGTTCCAGCAGACGATAAGAGCAGTTTTCGTCGAAGAAAAAATAATCGAACTGGATCTGTTTGAGCTCCCAGACGTGCTCGACCATGCGCTCGGTTTCCGCCTGGGTCAGATTGAGGCGGTACTCCCATAGATCGCGGTTCTCGAGGCTGCGGTATTCCGAGAGTTTTTCTTGATAGGGCACCAGCGCAAACAAACCGGGATAGCCGCCCATCAAGCCTTTCCAGGCATACAGGATGCTGTTGTCCGAGCCTTCGATGTACGCGCCGAAGTTGATCGCATAACTGAGCAGGGCGGTTTGATCGCTCTGCACATTGGCCTGGTCGATGCGCAGCAATGTATGGCCGAACATCGATGATGGACTGTTCAGATACGCTGCAGGGAAAATCATCACCGCACTGTGGGGCGAAACATCCTTGAACCATTGCTTGAATTCAGTGCAGTCGAGCGTCGGCAGATCGGTCAGGTTGAGCTGTGCCTTGAGCCAGCGGGTGCGAGCCGGGTAGACGCATTGCGCATGTTTTTCACCAGCACTGGCCGGGGCGTACAGCGCTTGCACGGTCGCCGCCAGCTCGCGGTCAGGATGTTCATTGCCGTCGGCGGCGAGGAAGAATTTCTTGTCGCTGACATAGCTGCGCCAGCCGCCGAGTTTGGCGGTTTCGTAGTGGCCCAGGGAAATCCAGAAGGGGTCATTGGCCAGTTGCTGCAAACGTTGATTGTCGATTTTGGGCGTGGCAGACAGCGGGGCGCAGACACAGAGCGCCAGCCAGGCAAGGCGTTTGAGCATAGTGGGCAACTTAAGTCGAAAGAAACAAAGACCCAAAGGGGCAGGCCAAAAGGGCCAGGTTCAAAAAACAAAACCCGCTCCCCGAAAGGAGCGGGCGGGTCGAGCTTAAGCTTGAGTGGCGTACTTGGCCAGACGAGGATCGCTCTTCAGGACGGCCAGGGTGTTGGTATGCACGTCGTCAGCGGTCACGTCAGCCTTGCTGAAGATCTGCTGGAAGTGCTCATGAGTGACAGCGGCGAAATGCGCACGGTCTTCCGGCGCCACGCCCAGTACCACAGCGTAAGTGGTCAGCGCTTCGCCCTGACCCTTGGCCATGTCTTCGGACAGCTCGTTCATCATGCCATTCATGGCAATCCAGGATTTGCCGCCATAGGTCAGCGACGCATTAGTCGCGCAACCGTTGGTACCGGAGGTCATACCGAACGTTGCGTTGCCGGAAGTGCCGTTGGTGGTGGATGCCAGGAAATGAGCCGGGGTGCCACGCTGACCTTCGAACAGCATGTTGCCCCAACCGCAATCCGGGCCGCCTGGCGCCTGAGCCATGGCGTTGATGGATACAGCGGTGAAGAGAGTACCGAGAAGAATCCGTTTCATAGCTTTGTTCTCTTTATGTGCATACCAATGGACAAGGGGTCTGGCCCAATCCGGCGCCAGTGGGCCAGTTATTAATCCAGCCGCGCAGTTTGGAGTTTAGGCACGATCCCGGGGTTCCGTGATTTTTTGCAAAACATTCATTGAAAACATTGATTTGGCCCCGGCCCGCCTGGGGATGTCGCTTTGTCTATGCTTTGGCTAGAGGCGCGCCTTGCAAGTGAGGTATGGGCAGCGCCAGAATGCCGCTATCTGCCCCGCCTGATGTAAGGAAGCCCGATGCCTGATCCTGTTGCTGCCAGCTTGCGTCTAGCGCCCGAAGCGCTGACCCGTCCGTTTTCCGCTGAACAGTTCAGCTTCTCTACCACCAATGATTTGGAGCCCTTCCGCGGTGTGCTTGGCCAGGAACGTGCGGTCGAAGCGCTGCAGTTCGGTGTGGCGATGCCACGCCCCGGTTACAACGTATTCGTCATGGGCGAGCCCGGCACCGGCCGGTTTTCGTTCGTCAAACGCTACCTGAAGGCCGAAGGCAAACGCCTGCAGACCCCGGCGGACTGGGTCTACGTCAACAATTTTGATGATCCTCGCGAGCCTCGTGCCCTGGAATTGCCGTCGGGTACCGCCGGCGCCTTTATCGATGACATCAACGGCTTGATCGACAACCTGCTGGCGACTTTTCCGGCCGTGTTCGAGCACCCGTCCTACCAGCAGAAGAAAAGCGCCATCGACCGCGCCTTCAACCAGCGTTACGACAAGGCGCTGGACGTGATCGAGCGCCTGGCGCTGGAGAAGGACGTTGCGCTGTACCGCGACAGCACCAATATCGCCTTCACCCCGATGAGCGAAGGCAAAGCTGTGGACGAAGCCGAATTTGCCCAGTTGCCGGAAGCCGATCGCGAGCGTTTTCACGACGACATTTCATGGCTGGAAGAGCGGCTGAACGAAGAACTCGCCAGCCTGCCGCAATGGAAGCGTGAGTCGAGCAATCTACTGCGCCAGCTCAACGAAGAAACCATCACCCTGGCCTTGCAACCCTTGCTCGCGCCGCTGTCGGAAAAGTACGCGGAAAACGCCGGCGTTTGCGGTTACCTGCAAGCGATGCAGGTATATCTGCTCAAGACCGTGGTCGAGCAACTGGTGGACGACAGCAAGACGGACGCCATCGCCCGCAAGCTGCTGGAAGAGCAATACGCACCGAGCCTGGTGGTCGGTCATCCGTTCAGCGGCGGTGCGCCAGTGGTCTTTGAGCCGCACCCGACTTACGAAAACCTGTTCGGCCGCATCGAGTACACCACCGATCAGGGCGCGCTCTACACCACGTATCGACAGTTGCGTCCGGGTGCGCTGCACCGCGCCAACGGCGGCTTCTTGATTCTTGAAGCAGAAAAAATGCTCAGCGAGCCGTTCGTGTGGGATGCGCTCAAACGCGCGCTGCAATCGCGCAAATTGAAAATGGAATCGCCGCTGGGCGAGATGGGCCGTTTCGCCACCGTGACCCTGACACCGCAACACATTCCGCTGCAGGTCAAAGTCGTCATCATTGGCGCCCGGCAGTTGTACTACACGCTGCAGGACCTCGATCCGGACTTCCAGGAGATGTTCCGTGTACTGGTGGACTTCGACGAAGACATCCCGATGGTCGACGAAAGCCTGGAGCAATTCGCCCAGTTGCTCAAGACCCGCACTTCCGAAGAAGGCATGGCGCCGCTGACCGCCGATGCGGTGGCGCGTCTGGCGACTTACAGTGCTCGCCTGGCTGAGCACCAGGGGCGTTTGTCGGCGCGGATCGGTGATTTGTTCCAATTGGTCAGCGAGGCGGATTTCATTCGCCAACTGGCCAGTGACGAAATGACCGATGCCGGGCACATCGAACGTGCGCTCAAGGCCAAGGCCACGCGTACCGGGCGCGTCTCGGCGCGGATTCTCGATGACATGCTGGCCGGGATCATCCTGATCGACACGGATGGCGCGGCGGTGGGTAAATGCAACGGGCTGACAGTGCTGGAGGTCGGCGACTCGGCGTTCGGTGTACCGGCGCGGATTTCCGCCACGGTCTATCCGGGCGGTAGCGGCATCGTCGACATCGAGCGCGAGGTCAATCTTGGCCAGCCGATTCACTCCAAAGGCGTGATGATTCTCACCGGGTATCTGGGCAGCCGATACGCCCAGGAATTCCCGCTGGCGATTTCCGCGAGTATCGCCCTGGAGCAGTCCTACGGTTACGTCGATGGTGATAGCGCATCGTTGGGCGAGGCTTGCACGCTGATTTCGGCGCTGTCGAAAACCCCGCTCAAGCAGTGTTTTGCGATCACCGGCTCGATCAACCAGTTCGGTGAAGTACAGGCGGTGGGTGGGGTCAACGAGAAGATCGAAGGCTTCTTCCGACTCTGCGAAGCGCGCGGGCTGACCGGTGAGCAGGGAGCAATCATTCCCCACGCCAACGTTGCCACGCTGATGCTCGACGAGAAAGTGCTGACGGCGGTGCGCGCCGGGCAGTTCCACGTCTACGCCGTGCGCCAGGCTGATGAAGCCTTGAGCCTGTTGGTCGGCGAGCCGGCCGGTGCGCCGGACGCCGATGGCCAGTTCCCTGAAGGCAGCGTTAACGCGCGGGTGGTGGAACGCTTGCGGGTCATCGCAGAAATGATCAGCGAAGAGGACCTCAAGGACGCCGAGAAAGAGATGGCGCAGGAAGCCTTGTTGGAAACCAAGCCCGCCTGATACAGAAACAATTTGAGGATCAGATAGATCCACTGTGGGAGCGAGCCTGCTCGCGAAGAGGGAGTGCCAGTTGACGTCAATGTCGCCTGACACACCGCTTTCGCGAGCAGGCTCGCTCCCACATTTGTATCCGGCGCACTCCGAAAAAGTGCCATCAGTCTGGCGTCAATATTCACACAATGACCATTCGGCGCCTTCTGGTCTCACTTGACGTGCTAGTCAGACTTTTCCTCTATTCTCAGGTCAAGGATATCGACAGTAATCACTGGATCGAGACAGCCCTCCCGTGGGGGCTGAATACCGGCTCTACCGAGGGTCGCCGCCATGTCGCGCAACCTCTGCCTCACCCGTCAATGCCTGGGCCTTGTGACCCGTATCGAGTGTGCCATCCGCCCATTGGCGGGGGATACGGGCATGTGGACCTTGCTCTTCGCCGCCGGAATGGCCGGCGAACAACCTTCTGCCATCAAAGCCCAGGGCCCGTTTCATGGTCCCTTTGTGGCTGAGTCGATCCTCGACACCATCGTTGAAAGCCTCACCCTGCACGGGTATGAACTGGCCGATGATCCGCAAATCTGGTGCCTGCACCTGCAAGCTCAGCTGCGGGAAATCAATGGTGGCCGCTGCCGCAACCCTGGAGGTTTCGAGTTTCGGCCCGAGCACTGAACAGGCTATTGAGCAAGGTTGGACGTGTCCGCCTTGTCGAGTTTGACCTCGAAGCCATATTGCACGGTGGAGAGATCGGTTCGTTGATAGGTTTCCAGGCGGGCAGGCTGCCCGTAGAAGTAATGCACCCCCAATAATGCCGGGCCTTCTGCGCTCGCATCGTGGCTGACCGAAAGAATCTCCTTCAGATAATTGCCGCTATCGTCCTTGGCGAAGAAACGCCAGTCCTGGGCGGGAAACTGCTTCAGATCAACCACCAGCGTATTGCCTTTGAGCGCCAGGCCTTTGGGCAACTGGTGGGCGTCGATGGTTTTCTTTTCGACGGTGGCGAGAAACAGCGGCATGGAGCCCACCGCGAAAGCCGGGGTTTCCGGAAACAGGTTCAAGTCGTAGGTGATGATGCCGCGCAGGGAATCGACCTGATAAGCCTCTGGCGGCAATTCGATCGGCCCATCGCGTTTGCCGTTACCGTCCTCAGTAAAGAAACTGACCGGGCTGTCACCGGGGCTGAAGGAGGTGCCGAGCAGCTCATCATTGAAGCTTTTGGGGTGATCGAACTCGATACGCGCGGCGCTGGGGTCTTCGACCGACTGACTGATGCTGACGCTCTTTTTCAGTTGTTCCTCGCCAAGAGTGGCGCCCTTGAGCCAGGTCGGGGCCTGATCGTCGTACACCACCACCGGCGGCGTCAGTGGCTGGATGGTCTTTTGCGTGGTGTGTGGGTCGAAGCGAAGTACCGGCAGGTTCAGGTCCTTGCGGGTCACCGTGGCGGTTGAATAGTCCAGTACGCTGACCTCAAGAGCTTCGATCGGCCCGTTGAAGTACACCTTTGAATAATGGTGGCTCTGCTGCTTCTCAAAGGCGCGCTGCTCTTCATCGATCTGTTTCTCGAAGCTCTCGCTCCAGGCTTTCTGCTGTTGCATTTTCGCCAATTGCTTTTGATAGAAGGCTATTTGTGCAGAGGTTTCGTTGATCGAGCCTGAGCGCGCGAGAAATTGCCCGGTGCTGTCCTTGGCCTGGACGATCAGCGGGTTCACGGGTGTTTCGCTGACTTCGGGGGCCAGTGGTGCGCTGTTGTTGAATTCGATTTCGGCGTAGTTGTTGGCAAGGTTCAGCAGGGTGACGCTGAGGTTGTCGTTGGTGCGAGTCTGGCCAACGTCCTTTTTCGTCAGGTCGAAGCTGTAGAGTCGGCGCGGAGCGATCACTTCCACCTTGCCTTGCAGACTCACCGGTTGTGGCTGGTTCTTTTTGTCCACGTCCAGGCCGTCGATGAATGGATAGGTCACCGTCAGGTCTTCGGGGTTGGTCAGGTTTGAGCTCGATGGGCTCAGTTGAATTCCAGGATCGGTTTCTGACCATTCCGGCTGAAACGGGATGACGCGTTTGTTGCTCAAGGTCACCGATTGCCATTCAAGATTATGGGGAAAGAGAAACGCGACTGGAATGTTGAAGCTGAAGGGGAACACCGGTTGCAGATCGGTCAGGTAGTCGGAACTGGAATCTTTGTGCAGCACGAACAAGCCGTTGATGTACGTGTCGACCAAGGCCTGGGGCGTCGGATAGTGCTTTAGGACGGCGAGGGCGTCTTCGCCATATTCTGTTTCCACCGGTTTGCTGTCGAGCTTGAGTTGCGCACGCTCGAGCAACAACAGTGAGCCGCCGAGTTCAGCCACGGCATCCTTGAGTTTTGGGTCCTGAATCGCATCCAGAGACTTCTCGAACTGCGCCGTCTTTTCCTCGAGGCTGACCTGGCGCTTCTCATCGCTGGGTGAGCAGGCGCTCATCAGCAAAGCCAGGCAAATTCCGGCGCTCGTCAAAGGCAATCGCACATCCATTTCCCGTCTTCCTGTCCGATGTCGCTGAGCTGTCAATGCTTTGGACACTAGCAGAAAAACCTTGTCACACACGCGCAGGTTGCGGATTTCCCAATGGTTTCTGGGTGTAACGGGCGGCTGTTATACTCGCGGCCATTTCCAGGCCTTGTGTGAGATTTAATGGAACGCTTTATCGAAAATGCAATGTACGCCAGCCGCTGGCTGCTGGCGCCGATCTACTTCGGTCTGTCCCTTGGGCTGCTGGCCCTGGCGCTGAAATTCTTCCAGGAAGTGTTCCACGTCATCCCTAACGTGTTCTCGATGGCCGAGTCGGATCTGATTCTGGTGCTGCTCTCGCTGATCGACATGGCGCTGGTAGGCGGTTTGCTGGTGATGGTGATGATTTCCGGTTACGAGAACTTCGTTTCCCAACTGGACATCGACGACGACAAGGAAAAGCTCAACTGGCTGGGCACCATGGATTCCTCTTCATTGAAGATGAAGGTGGCCGCTTCCATCGTGGCCATTTCGTCCATCCACCTGCTGCGGATTTTCATGGACGCCAAGAACGTCGATCCCGAGCATTTGAAGTGGTACGTCATCATCCACATGACCTTCGTGATTTCGGCGTTTGCCATGGGTTATCTGGATAAGCTGACCAAGCACTGATCGCTTTTTATCGCTATACCAAACCGCCTGTCTGTTGCGAAACAGACGGGCGGTGTTGTTTGTGGCTTGTACTTTGATGCGCCGAGGCCTATGCCTGTAAGGATCTTGGCTCGCCACTGTGTGAGGTGTGTTCATGAACCTGCAAGAGTTGAATGCTTATGCCATCGCAGGGAAGGTCGATGAGCTCAATCTGATTTCAATGGAAGGTGGGATCTACCTGTTGGAAGCGCGGATGCATGGCGCGGCGTACCCATTGAGTGATGCCCGCGGCCAGATGTTTCATTTGCGGTCGGTCGAGCATGCACGTGAAGTGCTTCATGCCTTTCCCAGCTTGCCGTTCAACCTTGTACACGTTTCGGTGCATGACGAGATGTGTGGACTCGGTGCTAGCTCCGAGGGAAGCCTGAAGGTACCAATCGCGTGGCAGCACTGACGGCTCTCATCAACCCAATGACATCTGTGCTAGTCTGCTGGCCCTTTTGGTTCCGGGCGCTCCGGGACGCGCTGTGTACGCACGGCAAGTTCCAGGGCCGTCCGCACAGCGGAGCAGTGTCATGTCCGAAGTAAATCTGTCCACCGACGAAACCCGCGTCAGCTACGGTATTGGCCGTCAGCTGGGCGATCAACTGCGCGACAACCCGCCACCAGGTGTTAGCCTGGACGCGATCCTGGCGGGTCTGACCGACGCTTTCGCCGGCAAGGAAAGCCGTGTGGGTCAGGAAGAAATGTCCGCGAGCTTCAAGGTTATTCGCGAAATCATGCAAGCTGAAGCCGCTGCCAAAGCCGAAGCCGCTGCTGGCGAAGGCCTGGCATTCCTGGCTGAAAACGCCAAGCGTGATGGCATCACCACCCTGGCTTCCGGCCTGCAATTCGAAGTGCTGACTCAGGGTGAAGGCGCCAAGCCAACCCGTGAAGATCAAGTGCGCACCCACTACCACGGCACCCTGATCGACGGCACTGTGTTCGACAGCTCCTACGATCGTGGTCAGCCTGCAGAATTCCCGGTTGGCGGCGTGATCGCTGGCTGGACCGAAGCCCTGCAACTGATGAACGCCGGCAGCAAATGGCGTCTGTACGTGCCGAGCGAACTGGCTTACGGCGCTCAAGGCGTTGGCAGCATTCCGCCGCACAGCGTACTGGTATTCGACGTCGAACTGCTCGACGTTCTGTAAGACCCGGCTCGATATCACATCGGGCTAATGTGGGAGCGAGCCTGCTCGCGAATTCGGTCTGACATTCAACACTGATGTTGTCTGACACACCGCCTTCGCGAGCAGGCTCGCTCCCACAATTTTTTGCGCTGATTTTCATATTTCGATCTTGTGGTGCAGTTCGCTTGTCGGGCGCAATGCCCGGGCATAGCAGAACAGAAACAGATTGCGCACCAGTTCCTTGAGCACCACCGGCTCGCTGGAACTCAAGCCGTTGACGTCCAGATCACCCTGATCCTGCAGCTCGCTCAAGGCTTCTTCTTCAAGCACCGCACAGACTTCCCCGGTTTCCCGATGCAGGATCCTGAGGTAAGGGTGTGGGCGGTCCAGCCAGGCATCGATCAAATAAGTCATGGGTCTCATCTCCATTGATTGGTTTTAATGAGAATAATTCTTATTCATCAAATAGCAAGGACCTATTGGCGGTTTGTGTTTTTTTAAGGGCGAAGGTTGCGTAAGGTCAAAACCGCTGGCGTTTGGCTATTGCGAGGGATTGTTGGGCGAAGCGGGGGAGGGTGAAGCACCATCCCACGCCGGGCGCGGGATGGAAGACAGCAGGCTCAGACTTTTCTGACGAACTCGGATTTGAGCTTCATCGGGCCGATGCCGTCAATCTTGCAGTCGATGTCGTGATCACCATCGCACAGGCGGATGTTCTTGACCTTGGTGCCGACCTTGACCACCAGCGACGTGCCTTTGACCTTGAGGTCCTTGATCACGGTGATGGTGTCGCCGTCCTGCAGGACGTTGCCGACCGAATCCTTTTTCACGGTGTCATCGGACACTGCTTCGGCTTCGCCGCCGGCGGACCACTCGTGGGCGCACTCCGGGCAGATCAGCTGAGCGCCGTCTTCATAGGTGTATTCGGAATTACATTTTGGGCAGGGTGGCAACGTGCTCACTAAAGCTCCTTGGATTCAGGATCGCTAAAAAGCGCACATTGTATAGGGTTTTGTCGGAGGAGGGAGCTGGCAGCAAAAGATCGCAGCCTTCGGCAGCTCCTACAGGGTTTTGTGTGCGCCTGTAGGAGCTGCCGAAGGCTGCGATCTTTTGATCTTGCTGTAAAAATCAGTGCGTACGAGCGACCGCAAACTCGCTCAACTCGACCAGCGCATCGCGGTATTCGCTGGCGGGCAGCGCGTCGAGGCATTTGATCGCGCGGGCCACGTAGTCGCGGGCCAGCTGGGCGGTGTAATCCAGCGAACCAGACGCTTCCACGGCTTCGCGGATGCTTTCCAGGTCTTCGATGCCGCCTTTCTGGATCGCCTTGCGCACCAGTGCAGCCTGCTCCGGCGTGCCTTCGCGCATGGTGTAGATCAGCGGCAGGGTCGGTTTGCCTTCGGCCAGATCGTCGCCGACGTTCTTGCCCAGGGTTTCGGCGTCGCCTTTGTAGTCCAGCAAGTCGTCGACCAGTTGGAAAGCCACACCCAGGTGATCACCAAACGTACGCAGAGCTTCTGCCTGTTCCGATGTAGCTTCGCAGAGCGCTGCAGCACTGTGGGTCGACGCTTCGAAGAGCATCGCGGTCTTGCCGCGGATGACTTCCATGTAGGTTTCTTCAGTGGTGCTGGCGTCACGGACCTTGGACAGCTGCAACACTTCGCCTTCGGCGATGATGCGCGTGGCTTGCGAAAGGATTTTCATCACCGGCATGGAGCCCAGTTCGACCATCATTTCGAAGGACCGCGAATACAGGAAGTCACCCACCAGCACGCTAGGGGCGTTGCCCCACATGGCGTTGGCGGTCGAGCGGCCACGGCGCATGCCGGACATGTCGACCACGTCGTCATGCAGCAGGGTCGCGGTGTGCAGGAACTCGATGGTCGCGGCCAGCAGGCGCAGGTCATCGCCTTCGCGACCCAGAGCCTTGCCACACAGCAAAACTAATAGAGGGCGCAGGCGTTTACCGCCAGCCGAGGTAATGTAATCGCCGATTTTCGATACCAGCGGCACTCGGGAAGTCAGCTGCTTCTTGATGATGCCGTCGACGGCGCTAAAATCGTCCGCCACCGCGCGGTAGAAAGCTTGGGGTTGCATCAGCGACAGTTGCTCCAGAAGGGTTGCGCGGCATGCTAGGACCCGCGTCGACGGGTGTCAAGGTACGATGGACGGCCTCTTGCATAGCCTCGGTAGCTTGCGTACAATCGCGCACCCTGAACTTCCTGGGCAGCACCTGCCTTACGCAATTGCAAACAGGCCTTCCAGCCTTATGCAGCCATGCCAGCCAATACCTCTTCTTATAAAGAGCTGGGTGAGCAGGATTATCGGAGAAATACCATGTCGTACGCAGTAATTGTTACTGGTGGCAAGCAATACAAGGTCGCCCCAGGTGAATACCTGAAGATCGAAAAACTGGAAATCGCTACCGGCGAATCCGTTACTTTTGATCGCGTTCTGTTGGTCGCCAATGGCGATGACGTGAACATCGGCGCTCCAGTTGTTGCAGGCGCTACCGTTGTGGCTGAAGTGATCTCCCAAGGTCGTCACGATAAAGTCCGCATCATCAAGTTCCGTCGTCGTAAGCACCACATGAAGCGTATGGGCCACCGCCAGTGGTACACCGAGATCAAAATCACCGGTATTCAGGCTTAATTTCAGCCTAATTCCTCACTAGGAGAATTGACTCATGGCACACAAAAAAGCTGGTGGTAGTACCCGTAACGGTCGCGACTCAGAAGCCAAACGCCTTGGCGTGAAGATGTATGGCGGCCAGGTTATCATTCCGGGCAACATCATCGTGCGTCAGCGCGGCACCCAATTCCACGCCGGTTACGGTGTTGGCATGGGTAAAGATCACACTCTGTTCGCTAAAATCGACGGCGTGATCAAGTTTGAAGTAAAAGGCGCTTTCAACCGCCGTTACGTGAGCATTATCCCGAAGACTGAAGTCGTCGCGGCATAATTACGTAGTTGCTGGAAAAGCCCTGTCTCGCGACGGGGCTTTTTCGTTTGTGGGGTGAGTCTCTTGCAAAGCTGTTTGTGATGGGCTCCAGCGCTGGATTTGCGGTCGTTGATTGAGGTCGCTGCGCTCATTTTTGCAAGAGTCTTATGTCTTAGTGTTTTTCGGCTCGTCCGTATGACGAGAGGCGTTTTGTTATGAAGTTTGTTGATGAAGTATCGATTCGAGTAAAGGCCGGTGACGGCGGCAACGGTTGCATGAGCTTCCGTCGCGAGAAATTCATTGAAAACGGCGGCCCGAACGGCGGTGATGGTGGTGATGGCGGCTCGGTCTACATGATCGCCGACGAAAACCTCAACACCCTGGTGGACTACCGTTACACCCGGCACTTTGATGCCGAGCGTGGTTCCAACGGCGGCAGCACTGACTGCACCGGCAAGAAAGGTGAAGAGCTGGTCCTGCGTGTTCCGGTCGGTACTACCGTCATCGACTCCGCCACTCAGGAAGTGATCGGCGACCTGACCAAGGCTGGCCAGAAACTGCTGGTGGCTCACGGCGGCTGGCACGGTCTGGGTAACACCCGTTTCAAATCCAGTACCAACCGTGCTCCGCGTCAGACCACTCCGGGTAAGCCGGGTGAGGCGCGTGATCTGAAGCTGGAAATGAAGGTGTTGGCTGATGTCGGCCTGCTGGGCTTGCCGAACGCTGGCAAAAGTACCTTCATTCGTTCGGTGTCGGCCGCCAAGCCGAAAGTCGCCGACTACCCGTTCACCACGCTGGTGCCGAACCTGGGTGTGGTCAGTGTCGATCGCTGGAAAAGCTTCGTGGTTGCGGACATTCCGGGTCTGATCGAAGGTGCTTCCGATGGCGCAGGCCTGGGGATTCGCTTCCTCAAGCACTTGTCGCGTACGCGTCTGCTGCTGCACCTCGTGGACATGGCGCCGCTCGATGATGCCAGCGCCCCGGATGCTGCGGAAGTGATCGTCAGCGAGCTGACCAAGTTCAGCCCATCCCTGGCTGAGCGTGATCGTTGGTTGGTGCTGAACAAGTGCGACCAGATCCTTGAAGAAGAGCACGATGAGCGCGTCAAGGAGATCGTTGATCGCCTGGAGTGGACTGGTCCGGTCTACGTGATCTCGGCCATCTCCAAGCTGGGCACCGAGCGTCTTTGCCACGACATCATGCGTTACATGGAAGATCGTGCTGATCGCTTGGCTAACGACCCGGTTTACAAAGAAGAATTGGCCGAACTCGATCAGCGCATCGAAGACGAAGCCCGTGCTCAGCTGCAGGCCCTGGATGACCAGCGTGCCCTGCGCCGTAGCGGCGTGAAGTCGGTCCACGACATCGGGGACGATGATTGGGACGAAGAAGATGTGGATGACGAAGACGGTCCGGAAATCATTTACGTGCGTGACTGATTCGTTGCAGTAAACTTAAGCGCCGCTCAATCGAGCGGCGTTTTAGTATCTGGAAATCGATCGTTGGTCAGCAATAACCACGATTAACGTCACGGGCAGTGCCAGGTCGCGCTGTCCTCAAGCTAAGGTTGAAGATGATGCGGAGCAAGGTGACAGGTGCGCAGCGTTGGGTCGTGAAGATCGGCAGCGCTTTGCTGACGGCGGACGGCAAGGGCCTGGATCGCGCGGCAATGAGTGTTTGGGTCGAGCAGATGGTGGCTTTGCATGAGGCTGGCGTCGAGCTGGTGCTGGTGTCCTCCGGGGCGGTGGCGGCCGGCATGAGCCGCTTGGGCTGGACCGTACGACCCAGTGCGATGCACGAGTTGCAGGCCGCTGCCGCCATCGGTCAGATGGGGTTGGTGCAGGCCTGGGAGTCGAGCTTTGCCGAGCATGGCCGGCATACCGCGCAGATTCTCCTGACCCACGACGACTTGTCCGACCGCAAGCGCTACCTGAACGCCCGCAGCACCTTGCGCGCGCTGGTCGAGCTGAAAGTTATTCCGGTGATCAACGAGAACGACACCGTGGTCACTGATGAAATACGTTTCGGCGACAACGACACCCTGGCGGCGCTAGTGGCCAACCTGGTCGAAGCTGACTTGCTGGTGATTCTTACCGATCGCGATGGCATGTTTGACGCCGATCCGCGCAACAACCCCAACGCCAATCTGATTTACGAAGCGCGCGCCGATGATCCGGCGCTGGATGCGGTGGCGGGCGGTACGGGTGGTGCGCTGGGGCGTGGCGGTATGCAGACCAAATTGCGTGCTGCGCGACTGGCGGCTCGCTCCGGTGCGCATACCATCATCGTTGGCGGGCGTATTGACCGTGTGCTGGATCGTCTCAAGGCAGGCGAGCGCATCGGCACCTTGCTGTCGCCTGAGCGCGGCATGTTGGCAGCGCGCAAGCAATGGCTGGCCGGGCACCTGCAAACCCGCGGCACGCTCGTGCTGGATGCCGGTGCGGTGACGGCGCTGTCCCAAGGCAACAAAAGTTTGCTGCCTGTGGGTGTCAAGCTGGTCCAAGGCAGCTTCCGTCGTGGCGAGATGGTGGTTTGCGTGGCGCCGGATGGTCGTGAAATCGCCCGAGGCCTGGCCAACTACAGCGCGCTGGAGGCACAAAAAATCATCGGTCAGTCGTCTGAGGCGATTGTCGGTCTGTTGGGTTACATGGCGGAGCCGGAACTGGTTCACCGCGATAACCTGATCCTGGTCTGAGGGAATACCTGAATGCGCGTGGCAAAAGGATTGTTGGGTCTGCTGTTGGCGATGCCGCTGCTGGCCTCGGCCGAGGAGATTGGTCAGGTGTCGACGGTGTTCAAGTTTGTCGGTCCGAACGACCGCATCGTCGTCGAAGCGTTTGATGATCCAAAGGTTGAGGGTGTGACTTGCTACCTGTCGCGAGCCAAGACGGGTGGCGTAAAGGGTGGTTTGGGATTGGCTGAAGATCGCGCGGAAGCGTCTATCGCTTGTCGTCAGGTCGGGCCGATCAGCTTCAAAGGCGAGTTGAAGGATGGTGACGAGGTGTTCAAGGAGCGCACGTCGCTGGTGTTCAAGACCATGCAGGTAGTGCGATTCCTTGATAAGAAGCGCAATACGCTGGTGTACCTGGTCTATAGCGATCGAGTGATCGAGGGTAGTCCGCAGAATGCGGTCACCGCCATCCCTATCCTGCCGTGGGCGAACGCTCAATAAGCTAGCGAAGATCCAAATTGTGGGAGTGAGCCTGCTCGCGAAGAGGGAGTGTCAGTCGGCATTAATGTCGTCTGACACGCCGCTTTCGCGAGCAGGCTCGCTCCCGCATTTTTTTGCGGTGCTTTTGCCAAATCGCAGGCAATAAAAAACCGACCCTGGGGTCGGTTTTTTAACAAGCTTATCGCTTATGCGGCAACAGCAAGGTTCAGAGCCTTGACGTGACCGTTCAGGCGGCTCTTATGACGAGCAGCCTTGTTCTTGTGGATGATGCCTTTATCGGCCATACGGTCGATAACTGGCACGGCCAGAACGTAAGCAGCTTGAGCTTTTTCAGCGTCTTTTGCGTCGATGGCTTTAACTACATTCTTGATGTAGGTACGAACCATGGAACGCAGGCTGGCGTTGTGGCTGCGACGCTTCTCAGCCTGTTTTGCACGTTTTTTGGCGGAAGGTGTGTTGGCCACCGTCGAGCTCCTCGAAAGACTTTTTAGGAAATAGCAAACAAAATAGGCCGCGAATCATGCCGATGAGTTGATGTCTTGTCAAGGGCGGTTGAGACGTTCCGCTAAGTGGTAGGTATAAAGAGGCGGGATATTTATTTCCGGCGCTTGACCTGTAAACTCGCGAGCTTTGGCTCTGTGCTGCTGCGGCGCGGAGTATCGCATAAGTAGGCGCTTTGTTCGCCTGCTGTTTATCGACAGGCACAAACTCTTTCAATGAATCTGCTCAAATCGTTGGCCGCCGTCAGCTCTATCACGATGCTTTCCCGGATTCTGGGGTTCGTTCGTGACACCCTTATCGCACGTACATTTGGTGCGGGGATGGCGACCGACGCCTTCTTTATCGCCTTCAAATTGCCCAATCTGCTGCGACGGATCTTCGCCGAGGGGGCTTTTTCCCAGGCATTCGTGCCGATTCTTGCTGAATACAAAAGCCAGAAGGGCGAGGAGGCGACGCGAACCTTCGTTGCCTACGTCTCGGGCTTGCTGACGCTGGTTCTGGCGTTGGTCACTGCTTTGGGCATGATCGCTGCGCCGTGGGTCATCTGGGCGACCGCGCCGGGCTTCACCGATACGCCGGAAAAATTCGAGCTGACGGCCAGCCTGTTGCGCGTGACCTTTCCTTATATATTGCTGATCTCCCTGTCTTCATTGGCCGGGGCGATCCTCAACACGTATAACCGCTTCTCGGTGCCGGCCTTCGTGCCGACCCTGCTCAACGTCAGCATGATCATCTTTTCGGTGTTCCTGACGCCGTACTTCGATCCGCCGGTCATGGCGCTGGGTTGGGCGGTTCTGGCGGGCGGTCTGGCGCAATTGCTCTATCAGCTGCCGCACCTGAAAAAGATCGGCATGTTGGTGCTGCCGCGCCTGAACCTGCGTGACAGCGGCGTCTGGCGGGTCATGAAACAAATGCTGCCGGCGATTCTCGGCGTGTCCGTGAGCCAGATTTCTCTGATCATCAATACCATTTTCGCCTCTTATCTGGTCGCCGGTTCCGTGTCCTGGATGTACTACGCCGACCGTTTGATGGAGTTGCCGTCCGGTGTTCTGGGTGTGGCGCTGGGTACGATACTTCTGCCGACCCTGGCCAAGACCTACGCCAGCAAGGATCGCCAGGAATACTCGCGAATCCTCGATTGGGGGTTGCGCCTGTGCTTCATGCTGGTGTTACCGTGCTCCCTGGCGCTGGGGATTCTCGCCGAGCCGCTGACGGTTTCTTTATTTCAGTACGGCCAGTTCAGCGCGTTTGACGCCTCCATGACCCAGCGGGCGCTGATCGCTTATTCGGTCGGTTTGCTCGGGATAATCGTGATCAAAGTGCTGGCGCCGGGCTTTTATGCGCAACAAAACATCCGCACGCCGGTAAAAATCGCGATTTTCACGCTGATCGTTACCCAATTGTTCAACTTGGCGTTGATCGGCCCGCTGGCTCACGCCGGCCTAGCACTGGCCATCAGCATCGGTGCGTGCATTAACGCCGGCCTGCTGTTCTATCAACTGCGCAAGCAGCAGATGTATGAGCCGCAACCGGGTTGGGCGAAGTTCGGCTTCAAGCTAGTGATTGCAGTGTTGGTGATGTCTGCTGTGTTACTGGGCGGGATGCATTTCATGCCAGCCTGGGATCAGGGGCATATGCTGGAGAGGTTCCTGCGTCTGGGCGCATTGGTCGTTGCCGGTGTGGTGGCTTATTTCGGCATGTTGCTGTTGATGGGCTTCCGTTTGCGCGACTTCAATCGCAAAACGCTGAGCTGAGGTCACGACCTTGATAAACACGGGCGAATCGACGGTTTTGTCGGCTCGATCACTTTGGGTTACGGTGTTGCCTGTCGTCGGCCGCCGGGTGTGGTTATAATCGACCACTTTATGAGCAAGAAGCGCGTTATGCAGCTGGTTCGAGGCCTCCACAACCTGCGCCCCCAGCATCGGGGCTGTGTCGCCACTATTGGCAACTTTGACGGTGTTCACCGTGGCCACCAGGCTATCCTGGCGAGGCTCCGTGAGCGTGCGCTCGAGTTGGGCGTGCCCAGCTGCGTGGTGATTTTTGAGCCGCAGCCGCGAGAGTTCTTCGCGCCGGACACGGCGCCGGCCCGTCTGGCCCGGCTGCGGGACAAACTGCAGCTGCTGGCCGAGGAAGGTGTCGACCGGGTCCTGTGCCTGGCCTTCAACCAGCGCTTGAGCAAGCTCAGCGCCGCCGAATTCGTCGATACCATTCTGGTGGACGGCCTCGGTGTGCAACATCTTGAGGTCGGTGACGATTTCCGTTTTGGCTGTGACCGGGTAGGGGATTTCGATTTCCTGCAACAGGCTGGCGTTCTGCAAGGCTTTACCGTCGAAGCGGCGCAAACCGTCGAGCTGGACGGTATTCGCGTCAGCAGCACCCAGGTTCGCAATGCATTGGCCGCTGCCGATTTTGCCTTGGCCGAACGACTGCTCGGTCGTCCGTTCCGGATTGCCGGGCGGGTCCTGCATGGCCAGAAGCTGGCGCGCCAATTGGGTACACCCACGGCCAACATACAACTCAAGCGTCGTCGCGTGCCGCTGACCGGGGTTTACCTGGTCAACGTCGATATCGACGGCAAGACCTGGCCAGGCGTCGCCAATATCGGCGTGCGGCCAACCGTTCAAGGTGATGGCAAAGCCCACCTCGAAGTGCACCTTTTAGATTTTGCCGGCGATCTGTATGACCGGCGTTTGACGGTGGTTTTCCACCACAAGCTGCGTGAAGAGCAGCGTTTCGCCTCTCTGGAGGCGCTTAAGACGGCGATCAATGCGGATGTTGCCGCCGCCCGTGCCCTGTCGCACCTAGCGCCAATCGCTAATGAAGAGCCTTAAATGACCGACTATAAAGCCACGCTAAACCTTCCGGACACCGCCTTCCCAATGAAGGCCGGCCTGCCTCAGCGCGAACCGCAGATTCTGCAGCGCTGGGACAGCATTGGCCTGTACGGTAAGTTGCGCGAGATTGGCAAGGATCGTCCGAAGTTCGTACTTCACGACGGTCCTCCGTACGCCAACGGCACGATTCACATCGGTCATGCGCTGAACAAGATTCTCAAGGACATGATCATCCGCTCGAAAACCCTGTCGGGTTTCGATGCGCCTTATGTTCCGGGCTGGGACTGCCACGGTCTGCCGATCGAGCACAAAGTCGAAGTGACCCACGGTAAAAACCTGGGCGCGGACAAAACCCGCGAACTGTGCCGTGCCTACGCCACCGAGCAGATCGAAGGCCAGAAGTCCGAATTCATCCGTCTGGGCGTGTTGGGCGACTTTGCCAACCCGTACAAAACCATGGACTTCAAAAACGAGGCCGGCGAAATCCGTGCCCTGGCTGAAATCGTCAAGGGCGGTTTCGTGTTCAAGGGCCTGAAGCCTGTGAACTGGTGCTTTGACTGCGGTTCGGCCCTGGCTGAAGCGGAAGTCGAGTACGAGAACAAAAAATCCTCGACCATCGACGTGGCCTTCCCGATTGCCGACGAAGCCAAGCTGGCTGCCGCTTTCGGTCTGGCGTCGCTGGCCAAGCCTGCTTCGATCGTGATCTGGACCACTACCCCGTGGACCATCCCGGCCAACCAGGCGTTGAACGTTCACCCGGAATTCAACTACGCCCTGGTCGACGTTGGCGACAAACTGCTGGTGCTGGCTGAAGAGCTGGTCGAGTCGTGCCTGGCCCGTTACAGCCTGGAAGGCTCGGTCGTTGCGACCACCACCGGTAAAGAGCTGGAACTGATTAACTTCCGTCACCCGTTCTACGATCGTCTATCGCCGGTTTACCTGGCCGACTACGTTGAGCTGGGCGCCGGCACGGGCGTGGTTCACTCCTCGCCAGCCTACGGCGTGGACGACTTCGTGACCTGCAAGAAGTACGGCATGGTCAACGATGACATCATCAATCCGGTACAAAGCAACGGCGTTTACGTACCGTCGCTGGAGTTCTTTGGCGGCCAGTTCATCTGGAAGGCCAACCCGGCCATCGTCGACAAGTTGACCGAAGTGGGTGCGCTGCTGCACACCAGCATCATCGAACACAGCTACATGCACTGCTGGCGTCACAAGACCCCGCTGATCTACCGCGCCACCGCGCAGTGGTTCATCGGCATGGACAAAGAACCTGTGACCGGCGACACCCTGCGCAAGCGCGCGATCAAAGCCATCGAAGAGACCAAGTTCGTCCCGGCCTGGGGCCAGGCGCGCCTGCACTCGATGATCGCCAACCGTCCGGACTGGTGCATCTCCCGTCAGCGTAACTGGGGCGTGCCGATCCCGTTCTTCCTGAACAAGGAAAGCGGCGAGCTGCACCCACGTACCGCTGAATTGATGGAAGAAGTCGCCAAGCGCGTCGAAGTCGAAGGCATCGAAGCCTGGTTCAAGATGGACGCCGCCGAACTGCTCGGTGACGAAGCGCCACAGTACGACAAGATCAGCGACACCCTGGACGTCTGGTTCGATTCGGGCACCACGCACTGGCATGTTCTGCGCGGTTCGCACCCGATGGGCCACGAAACCGGTCCACGTGCCGACCTGTACCTGGAAGGTTCGGACCAACACCGTGGCTGGTTCCATTCGTCGTTGCTGACCGGTTGCGCCATCGACAACCACGCGCCGTACCGCGAGCTGCTGACTCACGGCTTCACCGTCGACGAGTCCGGTCGCAAGATGTCCAAGTCCCTGGGCAACGTGATCGCGCCACAAAAGGTCAACGACACCTTGGGCGCCGACATCATGCGTCTGTGGGTGGCTTCCACCGATTACTCGGGTGAAATGGCGGTTTCCGAGCAGATCCTGCAGCGCAGTGCGGACGCCTACCGGCGGATCCGCAACACCGCGCGCTTCCTGCTCTCGAACCTGACCGGCTTCAACCCGGCCACCGACATCCTGCCCGCCGAAGAAATGCTGGCGCTGGACCGTTGGGCCGTGGACCGCACCTTGCTGCTGCAACGCGAGCTGCAAGAGCACTACGGTGAATACCGCTTCTGGAACGTCTACTCCAAGATCCACAACTTCTGCGTGCAGGAGCTGGGCGGTTTCTACCTCGACATCATCAAGGACCGTCAGTACACCACTGGCGCCAACAGCAAGGCCCGCCGTTCGGCGCAAACCGCGCTGTACCACATCTCCGAAGCGTTGGTGCGCTGGATCGCGCCGATCCTGGCATTCACCGCTGACGAACTGTGGGAATACCTGCCGGGCGAGCGTAACGAATCGGTAATGCTCAACACCTGGTACGAAGGCCTGACCGAGCTGCCGGAAAACGTCGAGCTGGACCGCGCCTACTGGGAGCGGATCATGGCGGTGAAGGTTGCGGTCAACAAGGAAATGGAAATCCAGCGCGCGGCCAAGGCCGTCGGTGGCAACCTGCAAGCCGAAGTGACGCTGTTCGCCGAAGAGGCGCTGAGCGCCGACCTGGCCAAGCTGAGCAACGAACTGCGCTTCGTATTGATCACCTCGACCGCCACCGTTGCACCGTTCGTTCAGGCGCCGGCCGATGCCGTGGTCACCGAAGTCACCGGTCTGAAACTGCAAGTGGTCAAGTCGAGCCACGCCAAGTGCGCCCGTTGCTGGCACTGCCGTGAAGACGTCGGCGTGAACCCGGAGCATCCGGAAATCTGCGGTCGTTGCGTCGACAACATCAGCGGCGCTGGCGAGGTTCGTCACTATGCCTAATGCGGCTGGCCGTTTCGGACGGCTGAGCTGGCTCTGGTTGAGTTTGCTGGTCCTGGTCATCGACCAGGCCAGCAAGTTCTACTTCGAAGGCAAGCTCGAGATGTACCAGCAAATCGTGGTGATCCCCGATTTGTTCAGCTGGACCCTGGCCTACAACACAGGCGCGGCGTTCAGCTTCCTGGCCGACAGCTCCGGCTGGCAGCGCTGGCTGTTTGCCCTGATCGCGGTCGTGGTCAGTGCGGTGCTGGTCGTGTGGCTCAAACGTCTGGGGCGCAACGAAACCTGGCTGGCCGTCGCTCTGGCGCTGGTGCTGGGTGGCGCGCTGGGTAATCTGTATGACCGCATTGCCCTGGGCCATGTGATCGACTTCATTCTGGTGCATTGGCAGAACCGCTGGTATTTCCCGGCGTTCAACTTTGCCGACAGTGCAATCACTGTCGGTGCCGTAATGCTTGCGCTGGACATGTTCAAAAGTAAGAAAACCGGAGAAGCCGTTCATGACTGAACAGGTATTGGCTGAGCAACGCATCCGCCAGAACACGGAAGTCACCTTGCACTTTGCACTGCGCCTGGAGAACGGCGACACCGTCGACAGCACCTTCGACAAAGACCCGGCGACCTTCAAAGTCGGTGACGGCAACCTGTTGCCAGGGTTCGAAGCAGCGCTGTTCGGCTTCAAGGCTGGCGACAAGCGTACGCTGACGATTCAGCCGGAAAACGCTTTTGGCCAACCCAACCCGCAGAACGTACAGATCATCCCGCGCTCGCAGTTCAAGGACATGGAACTGTCGCCTGGCTTGCTGGTGATCTTCAACGATGCGGCCAATACTGAGTTGCCCGGCGTGGTGAAGGTATTCGATAACGAGCAAGTGACCATCGACTTCAACCACCCGTTGGCTGGCAAGACATTGACCTTTGACGTAGAAATCATCAACGTCAAATCGCTGTAACTGACCGGACTCGGTTAGAAATGTGGGAGCGAGCCTGCTCGCGAAGGCAGCCTGATATTCGACATTGATGTCGTCTGACACACCGCTTTCGCGAGCAGGCTCGCTCCCACAGTGGTTATTCACTGTTTCTTGCGCGCAAGACACGAGGCACAGCATGCAAATCAAACTCGCCAACCCCCGTGGCTTCTGCGCCGGTGTGGACCGGGCGATCGAAATCGTCAACCGCGCCCTGGAAGTCTTCGGGCCGCCGATCTACGTGCGCCACGAAGTGGTCCACAACAAATTTGTCGTCGAAGACCTGCGTGCTCGCGGGGCGATCTTCGTCGAAGAGCTGGATCAGGTGCCGGACGACGTCATCGTGATCTTCAGTGCCCACGGTGTTTCCCAGGCCGTGCGCACCGAAGCTGCCGGTCGTGGCTTGAAGGTGTTCGATGCCACCTGTCCGCTGGTGACCAAGGTACACATCGAAGTGGCACGCTACAGCCGCGACGGCCGTGAATGCATTCTCATCGGCCACGCCGGTCACCCGGAAGTCGAAGGCACCATGGGCCAGTACGATGGCAGCAATGGTGGCGCGATCTATCTGGTCGAAGACGAGAAAGACGTCGCCGCCTTGCAGGTGAACAACCCTGAAAAACTGGCGTTCGTGACCCAGACCACCCTGTCCATGGACGATACCAGCCGCGTCATCGACGCACTGCGTACACGCTTCCCGGCGATCGGTGGCCCGCGCAAGGACGACATCTGCTACGCCACGCAAAACCGTCAGGATGCGGTCAAGCAACTGGCCGACGAGTGCGACGTGGTCTTGGTGGTCGGTAGCCCGAATAGCTCCAACTCCAATCGCCTGCGTGAACTGGCCGAGCGGATGGCTACCCCAGCCTACCTGATCGACGGTGCCGAAGACCTGCAAAAGAGCTGGTTCGACGGTGTCGAGCGAATCGGCATCACCGCTGGCGCCTCCGCCCCGGAAGTCCTGGTGCGTGGCGTGATCCAGCAGTTGCAGGCTTGGGGCGCTACCGGTGCGGATGAACTGGCCGGTCGCGAGGAGAACATCACCTTCTCCATGCCTAAAGAGTTGCGCGTCCGTTCCCTGCTTTAACGCTTTTGCCCCCTGGGCACAGCGCCTGCTCAGCCTTATGGCTGCGCAGGCTGACGCGGCCGGTCGCGGCCAGCACCACTTGGAGCTGAGTGACCGGTTCGCGGGCTGCGCAAATGTGCAGTGTCCCCGCTTGAAAGGCCCGTCCGGGCATCTGTGGCTCGCCGATACTGTTGAAACGTATGTATCGCCTGACCGGCCAATTGCCGACAATCGGCACCTGAGTGCCACTCGTGCGTTCAACCAACAGCGGATTGCTGGCGTCCTCCGCCCCTTTACCACTGATATCCAGAATAATCCGCCAGCCCTGGCTCCAGTCGCCGTTGATAGCGTGAATCACGACGCTCTGGTTGCCTGTGATGGCAACGGTTCTGGCGTTGCGTATACCGCTGATAAGCGACTCGGCCACTTGCTCGCGATGGTTCGATTCAGTCAGTGCAGCAAACGCCGGACTGACCAACAGCAGAACAATCCCGACAATTGTCAGTCCCATGAGCAGTTCGATCAGGCTGAAACCTCGCTGATGCATGTCATCTCCCTCCCTGGAGTGCTGCGGCCCGCGCGATCCCTGCGCGAGTAATGGCAAAACAACCGTACATCCGCCGGTCGAATGTTCTAGCGTGTAGAAGCAGGTATAGCCGACGGCAACGGAGGGCACCGATGGATCATCGTACAAAAGGTTTCACGCTGATCGAGTTGCTGATCGCGCTCGCGGTGTTTCTGGTCCTGATCACTCTGGCCGTACCGGCGTTTACCCGTTCGGTGCAAAGCACCAAGGCCGACACCGAAATAGGCGATCTGCAACGCGGACTCAATTTCGCCCGACTTGAGGCCATCGACCGTGGTGTCACCACCCGGCTGCGCCCGACGGCCGGCGGCAGTGCCTGGACCGGAGAATTAACGGTCTTTGACGGTACTGGCAATCCGGCCAATGTATTGCGGGTTGTTCCAGCGATGAGCAGCGGCGCGACTCTGACGCTAACCTCAGGAGTGACCGCCATCGATTTCAACAACCTTGGCGGGTTGTCAGCACCGTCCACGGCGGTAGTGATCAGCTATGTACTGGGGGCGCAAAGCAGGACGCTGAATGTGTGTTTGAACGGACGAATTCTATTGGGTGGAAGCTGCGGATGAGGGGATGGAGCAAGCGCGCACAGGATGGCATGACGCTGATTGAAGTGTTGGTTGCATTGTTGATTCTGACCGTGGGGCTGTTGGGGGCTGCGGCGATTCAGCTTAATGCGCTGAAGTACACGGACAGCGCGCGGATGACCAGTCAGGCGAGTTTTATCGCCTACGACATGATGGACCGCATTCGCGCCAACACCGGTGCCGACTACACCGTCACGCCACCGACTTCGGGCAACCTGAGCGTATCCCGGGATCAGGATCTCTACGACTTCACCACCAACATCGTTAATTTTGGCGGTGCCACTGCCACCGGTAGCGTTACGCTCATTCAGCGGGTGTACACCATCACCATCACCTGGGATGACTCGCGGGCTGCGAACATCGCCAATTCGCGGCGTAGTTTCGTCCTGACCAGTCGCGCCACCGTCGATCCGGTGTCGACGCCATGAACCAGTCCAACAGAGGTTTCGGCCTGATCGAGTTACTGATCGCCCTGGCATTGAGTTTGGTCGTGGTCCTGGGCGTGGCGCAGATTTTCATCGCGGCCAAGAACACCTATGTCAGCCAGAACACCGCTGCCGCCATGCAGGAAGATGCGCGTTTCGTGCTGAGCAAGATGATTCAGGAAATTCGCATGGTCGGCATGTTCGGATGTCTGGGGGCGGTCACCGATTCAAGCTCGGCGGGTGACTTCAATGCCAGCCAGACAACGCCCATCAGTTGGGATAACGCCAACCTCAAACTGACCCTGGTGACAGCGGATGTCGGCGGCAGTGGTGGGGTACCGACCTGGACGGTGGTTTCCGATTGTCGGAACAATGCAACGGCCTACACCGGCGTCCGGGTTCCGGGGTCGGGAGAGCTGGCGTTTCCGATCCGGCGCTTGATCTACAGCTTCAGCAACAATCAACTGCTGATGGGTGTCGGCACCGGCACGCCGGCTCAGGCGGTGCTGGTGAACAACGTCAGTGCCTTCAACGTGAGCTTCGGCCTCGCCAGTTCCGCCACTGATGTGGCCGCCTCCAGTTACAGCAGCAACCCCACTGATCCGGCGCGCATTCGTAGTGTTCGCCTCACGTTGACTCTCACGGACCCGAACAACCGGGTACGCAATCAAACCTTCAACGTGGTTGCCGCTTTGCGCAACCGGTTGCCATGAGGGGAGGGCCGATGAGTATTTCTCCCGAGATCCCTCACTCCCAGCGCGGCATGGCGCTGCTGATCAGCCTGGTGTTTCTTCTGTTGCTGACACTGATCGGCCTTTCATCCATGCAAAACGCCACCCTGCAGGAAAAAATGGCCGCCAGTGTGACCTTGCGCAATCAGTCGTTCCAGGGCGCGGAATCGGCGTTGCGCGTGGGTGAAAGCGCGGTGCAACTGGATACCTTTTCGTTGCTGGTCTGCAGCGGCACTACCCAATGCGCACCGCCGGCCGAGTCGTCGACAATCACCGGCGCCGGCTTCAATTCCACCTCGGGGGTGACCTGGATCGCCTCCGGCAGCGGTTTTTACGGGGTGCAGAACATCGGCACCACCTTGACTGCCGTGAATGTGCCGAGCAACACCTCGACAACGTTGTACCGGGTGACCGCCGTGGGCATCGCGGGTAACTCGCGCAGTGTGGTGGAGAGTATTTATGCAAAGGATTGAATGGCGTGGCGGGTTGTGGCGGTTGTTTTGCGGCGCGGTGTTGGGGCTTTGCCTGTCGGCGCCGGCCTATGCGTTCACGCCCTCGGATTCGCCGCTGTTGAACGCCGCCGCCGTGGCTCCCAACGTGATGCTGTTACTCGATGACTCGGAGAGTATGAACAACATTATCTGGGCGGCAGGCTTTGATCCGACGGTTGCACGTACTCCGGTGACTATTTGCCTCTCGAATGGTACGTGCTTGAAAGGCCGGGATCTTGACATGACCGATAACAATATTGCCCTGTCGAGTTTGAATCATGGAACATGCTCGAAGGCCGGATGGTACGGTTTTTATAAAAACAGCCTTCTCGGTCTTGATTCGCTTTGCCTCAAGCTTCCCGATCCGGTGGGGAGCGAGGACACTCTATATACGGCGAATTACCTGTCTTATCTGATAAGCCTGGCCAACAATTCCGACCGGGATTTCACCGATGGCTCGATTCCCAATGATTATCGGATGAATGTGGCGCGCAACGTTTCCAAGGCGTTGGTGGCCAGCAACCGCTCGCTGCGCATCGGCCTGGCAACGTTCAACCTGGCTGTCGGCAACCATAAGGATGACGGCGGTTACATCGCCCGTTCGGTCAGTGATTTGTCGGCAGTCAGCGGCACCGTGACACAGGCGCAGGCCGATACCAACTACAACGCATTGCTCGCCGGAATCGATGAACTGAGCGCGCAGGCCAATACGCCGCTGGCGGAAGCCTATTACGAGATCACCCGCTATTTCCGTGGCATGGCGCCATACAACAACTCGACGCCCACCACCTACACCAGTCCGATTCAATACCGCTGCCAGAGAAATTACGGCGTAGTAATCACCGGTGGTCTGCCGACCTTCGACCAAACCTTTCCGACCGACGATCCGCTGGGCGGCAGCCAGTTGCCGAACTGGGACGGTATCAGCAGTAACGATGGCGCCAACCGTTTTGGCGACAACGAGGGCGACACCCTGTTCCTGGATGACATCGCCAAGTTTGCCTTCGATATCGACATGCGCTCCACGGGAACCGATGCCGCGGGCAAAAGTTGGGACACCCTGGATTTTCCCAGGCAGAACATGAATACCTACACCGTGGGTTTCACCGCAGCAAACCAGATGTTGTCGGATGCCGCGGCCTATGGACAGGGTAAGTACTACCGGGCGACCGACGGCACTGGGCTCAACAGCGCACTGTCTTCGGCCTTGAGCGATATCACCTCCAAGGCTGGCTCAGGTGGCAGCGGCGTGGCCAGTGGCACCACTCTGGCCAGCAACTCAAGCTACTTCCAGACAAGCTACGATCCCAAGGACTGGCGGGGCACCATCAAAGCCTTTGGCTTCACATCGGCCGGCGCGGTCAACACAGCCGCAGCGCTGTGGACGACCGATACCACCATCTTGCCCGGTGCCACCGCGCCGACCTACCAGTCCTGGAATACCCTGACCAACGCCGTCGTCACCCTGGCCTACAGCAATTTCTCTCCGGTCCAACAGACTTCCCTCGGCCAGGGGCTGCCCACCGGCATCACCGGTAGCGATCTGGTGGAGTGGAGCAAGGGCACCAACAAGACCGGGTTAAAAGCGCGCAGTGTATTGCTCGGCGACATCATTAATTCGCCACTCGTGCTCGCCGCGCCCACGGACAAAACCGCATCCGATCTGGTGGGTGATACTACCTACAGCACCTACCTGAGCACCAAAGCCGCCAACATGAATGCCAGCCTGGTGGTGAACGCCAACGATGGTTTTGTAAACGTCATCAACTCGACCAAGGGTGTCAGACGTTACGCCTATATGCCCTCCAGTGTGCTGCCATCATTGCGCTACATCGCTGACCCCACTTACATCAATGGGGTAAGCCACAAGTTTCTGGTGGATGGCCAGGTCGGCGTGTTCGATGCTCAACTCGACAGTGCCTGGAAAACGCTGGCGATTGGCGGAACAGGGGCAGGCGGCAAAACCTTCTATGCACTGCAACTGTTCGACGCATCGGCCGGTAACGTGACAAGGGCATTGTGGGAGATCAGTGCGCCGGCCACGGCCAGTGCGGAGAATGTTTTCAATGATCTGGGTTATGCCTATGCGCGCCCCGAAGTGGCACGCTTGGCCGATGGTCGCTGGGCGGCGTTTATCTCCAACGGCTATGGCAGCAACTCCGGCGTGGCAGCGCTGTATGTGGTGGATATCCGTGACGGCTCGCTGATCAAAAAAATCGTGGTCGACAGTACAGATACCACCAATGGCCTGTCGTCGGTGAAGCTCAGGGTCAACTCGCAGAATGTAGTGCAGTCTGCCTATGGTGGCGACCTGAAAGGGCGGTTGTGGAAGTTCGATTTGAGTGGCGCCACCACCGACACCTGGGGTGTGGCGTTTTCCGGCAAGCCGTTGTTTACCACGGCGGGCGGCGCAAGCCAGCCGATCACCGTACAACCATTGCTCGCCGATCACGCATTGGGCGGCAAGGAAGTGTTTTTCGGCACCGGCAAATTCAATGAGACCGCCGACAAGATCAACAAGGATCTACAGGCGTTCTACGCGGTATGGGACGCGGAGGGTGGTACGGGGCAAATCACCACTTCCAGCTTGCAGGCGCAGGCGGTGACCGGCGTTATTTCGGGCAGCACGGGGCAACTCATCACCACCAGCCAGAACGAAGTAATCTACCCGGCAAAGAAAGGCTGGTACTTGCCCTTGGTGTTCAACAACGTGCTAACCGGTGAGCGGGTGATCAATCAGGCCAGTCTGGTGTCGGGGCGAATCGTTTTTACCACGGCCAGTGTGGATACCACGGACCCGTGTGCCAGCTTCGGCACCGGCAAACTGGTCGAACTGGATGCATTCAGCGGTAAGATGCTCAATTACGCGGTGCTCGACACCAATGGCGACGGGCTGGTCGACATCAAGGATTCGATTTCCAGCGGGGTGATTTTCACCGGCGGTATTCCGACGCTGAACGCGATCGTCAACAATGCATCCCGCAAGATTGTGAACGACTCCAGCGGTGGCATCAGCTCCCTGGTGGAAAAGCCCGGCGGCGGCGGTAGCCGTCGCATCATGTGGCGACAAATACAGTAAGTGAGAGTTGAGTCATGCGCAGATCCAACCGAGGTTTTACCCTGATCGAAATCATGATCGTGATTGCGATCATCGGGATCGTCATCACCATTGGCTACCCTAGCCTCACCGAGTACGTAAAAAAGGGCCGTCGAACTGAAGTGGCCGGGCTGCTCTCCGAGCAGGCGCAGATCCTCGAGCGTTTTTATTCGCAGAACAATGTTTACACCAACGCCGCCGGCCTGAGCCCAGGCAATGACTTTTACACCATTACCCAGACACTGACCGATCAGACCTTCCTGCTGACGGCCGTGCGCAAGTCTGGCAAAGCCATGGAGACTGACAAATGTGGGGATTTCACCATCTCCAACACCGGTGTCAGAAGCATGGTCAATGCGACGGCCGGGCTCGTCACTAAAGATTGCTGGGGTCGCTGAGTTTCTTTTTCGGGTGCCTTTTGTGCCCTCTGTCTATTTAACGGTTGGATCAGAACATGACCAGGCAACAGCAAGTGGTGATTGTCGGCGGCGGCGTGATTGGTCTGCTGACAGCGTTCAATCTCGCGTCAGAAGTGCAAAGTGTTGTGCTGCTGGATCGTTCGAACGTCGGTCAAGAGTCGTCCTGGGCCGGCGGCGGCATCGTCTCGCCGCTCTACCCGTGGCGCTACAGCCCGGCGGTCACCGCGTTGGCGCATTGGTCCCAGGATTTTTATCCACAGCTGGGTGAGCGACTGTTTGCAGCCACCGGTGTCGATCCCGAGGTGCATACCACCGGGTTGTACTGGCTGGACCTCGATGACGAGGCCGAGGCGCTGGCATGGGCCGAGCGGGAAAACCGTCCGTTGCGGGCTGTGGATATCTCGGCGGCTCACGACGCGATGCCGGTGTTGGGGAGCGGTTTTTCCCGGGCGATCTACATGGCCGATGTGGCCAACGTGCGTAATCCGCGGCTGGTGAAGTCCCTCAAGGCTGCGTTGCTCGCCCTGCCGAACGTGACGATTCATGAGCAGTGTGAAGTCAGCGGGTTTATCCGTGAAGGCGCTACGGTGGTCGGGGTGCAGACCTCGGCAGGAGCGATTCATGGCGATCAGGTGGTTCTGACCGCGGGTGCCTGGAGCGGTGATTTACTCAAGAGCCTGGACTTGGACCTGCCGGTCGAACCGGTGAAAGGGCAGATGATTCTCTACAAATGCGCAGCGGATTTCCTGCCGAGCATGGTTCTGGCCAAGGGGCGTTATGCGATTCCTCGGCGCGACGGCCACATTCTGATCGGCAGTACGCTGGAGCATGAAGGCTTCGACAAGACACCAACCGAATCTGCCCTGGAGAGCCTGAAGGCATCGGCGGTGGAGTTGATTCCTGCACTGGCGGATGCCGAGGTCGTGGGACACTGGGCCGGGTTGCGACCGGGCTCGCCGGAAGGCATTCCTTACATCGGTCGGGTGCCAGGGTTCGAAGGGCTTTGGCTCAATTGCGGGCATTACCGTAATGGCTTGGTGCTGGCGCCGGCGTCGTGTCAGTTGTTTGCGGATGTGATGCTGGGGCGTGAGCCGATCATTGATCCGGCACCGTATGCGCCGGCTGGACGGATCTGAGACTCAATCGAGTCCCAGTTTCTTGAGCCTGTAGCGCATCGATCTGAATGAAAGATTCAACCGCTGAGCCGCCGCCGTGCGGTTCCAGCGGGTTTCTTCCAGGGCCTGGAGGATAAGGTTGCGTTCGACGTTTTCCAGGTAGTCTTCCAGGTTGTCGATCTGCGTCAGGTCCGGCACACCGCCTTCCGGGTTGCAGTTGCCTTCGGCCAGTCGCAGGTCGCTGGCTTCAATTTGTTTGTTTTCGCACAACGTGTGCGCCCGTTCGAGCACGTTCTCCAGTTCCCGCACATTGCCGGGGAAACGATAGTTTTTCAGTGCGTCGAGGGCTTGGGGGTGGAGTTTTGCGGCGGGTTGGCCAGTGCTGGTGGCCAGGCGTTTGAGCATATGGCTGGCGAGGGATTCGATGTCGTCACGGCGTTCGCGCAAGGGCGGTACCCGTAGTTCGATTACGTTCAACCGGTAGTACAAGTCCTGGCGAAAGCGTTCGGCGGCGACTTCGGCGTCGAGGTCTTTATGGGTGGCGCACAGGATACGCACATCGACCACGGTTTCCTGTTGCTCGCCGACACCGCGAACGGCTTTTTCCTGTATGGCTCGTAGCAGTTTGACCTGCATCGCCAGCGGCAAATCAGCCACTTCGTCGAGGAACAGGGTGCCGCCATGGGCAGCCTGGAACAGTCCGGGTTTGTCTTCGATGGCACCGCTGAAGCTGCCTTTGCGATGACCGAAAAATTCGCTCTCCATCAATTCTGACGGAATCGCCCCGCAATTGACCGGGATAAAGGGTTGGGTGGCGCGCGGTCCTTGCTCATGGATCAGTCGCGCGACCAATTCCTTGCCGCTGCCGGATTCGCCGCTGATGTACACCGGCGCCTGGCTGCGGGCCAGTTTGTCGATGTGTTTGCGCAATGCGCGCATGGGCGGCGAATCACCCAGTAGCCGGCGATCGATGGCGATGCCAGTGCCGCCCGGCGCAGGCAACCGAAGCGCGCTGCTGACCAGTTCCCGCAGGCGCGTGAGGTCCACCGGTTTGGTCAGGAAGTCGAAGGCGCCGGCCTTGAGGGCGTTGATCGCCGTTTCCAGGCTGCCATAAGCGGTGATCATTGCCACCGGTACGTTTGGGTGGCGTTGCTGGATGTGTTGCACCAGCTCAAGGCCGGTGCCGTCCGGCAGGCGCATATCGGTCAGGCACAGGCCGAACGTCTCTCGCGACAGCAGGGCCTGGGCTTCGCCGAGGTTGCGGGCACTGAAGGTGTCGAGTTTCATCCGTCCCAGGGTGATTTCCAGGAGTTCGCGGATATCCGGTTCGTCGTCGACGATCAGGACTTTTTGCCGTGGGCTCATCTTCAACTTTGTTTCCGTCCGTGAGCAAAAGTGATGCGAAAGCAGCCGCCGCCTTGGCGTGGTTTGAAGTCTAGGCGGGCCTGGTTGCTTTCGCACAGCTCACGGGACAGATAAAGCCCCAGGCCGGTGCCTTGGGTGCTCGTGGTGAAGAACGGTTCGAACAAGTGCACGTGGTGCTCCGGTGCCACTCCGGGGCCATCGTCCAGGATCTCGAGGACCGGCAGTTGGCTGTCCGGGTCGACAAACAACTCGAGCCAGACCTGTGCCAAGTCGTGATTCAAGGCGCTATGGCGCCAGGCGTTACGCAACAGATTGTCGAGAATCTGGGTCAGTTGGTCTGGATCCATCAGGGTCTTGAAGTCCCCTGAGCCGATGCGCAGGTGAGTTTTCTGACGCTCGGTCGCCCCCTCGCGGGTTTCGTTGACGAACTGTTCCAGCCACGGCTTCAGATCAAGCCGTTGCGCTACGGTTTGCTGGCGGCGGGACAGTTGCAGGACGTTTTCGATTACCCGATTCATTCGCTGAGAGTGGTCTTGAATAATCTGTGTCAGACGTCGATCCGCGCGGTTCAGTTCCTCTGATTCCTGCAATAGCTGCGCGGCATGACTAACGGCGCCCAGTGGATTTCGAATTTCATGGGCGATACCGGCGGTCAGGCGACCGAGGGCGGCGAGCTTCAATTGCTGGGCTTGTTGAGCGATTTGCGCGAGGTCTTCGAGAAAGACCAGGGTCTGGTGGTGTGGGCTTTGGTCCAGGGCAATGAAGCTCGGTTGCAGCTCCAGACCACTACTGGCGACTTTCAGGCTCTGGGGGCGCAGCGTTGGATTGTTGAGCCACAGTTGCAGGCGTTCGACCAGGTTGGGTAAGTAGTCGTCGATCAGCTGGCCTGCAAGATTTTCCCTGCCTAACAGGTTCAAGGCGCTGTGGTTGGCCAGTTGAACCCGCCGTTTGTCGTCGAGTACCAGGATGCCGGTACGCATGCGTTGCAGGATCAGTGCGTTGAGGGCTTCGAGGCCGACGACTTCGCTGGCCCGTTGTTCGGCGAGGGTTTCGCTCACCTCCAGGCGTCGGATCAGCCCTTGCACCAGCAATGCCGCAGCAAAACACAAGGCGCCGAGCGTGCCGACTTGCAGGTAATCATTGGGGGTGGCGCGATGGCTGAAACTCAGGAGGAAGCTCAGCCCGACGATGCCGAGCGCGCCAACGGCGGCAATCAGCAGGCCGATGCGCCCTCGCAACAAGGTATTACTGATGGCTACCGATACGATCAGCAAGTTGCCGATGGCGCTGGCCACACCGCCGGCGGCGTAGAACAGACCACACAGCAGCAGGACGTCGGTCAGCGCCAGGCTGAACAGTTGCGCCGGGCGCCGGGTGTTCCCGAGGAATACCACCAGCAGGATATTCAGCACCAGGTAAAACCAGCTGCCACTGCGCAGCAGGTCGTCATTGCTGAACGTCAGCAGCTGGTTGTCCATGTTGCTGGAGATCAACAGCACCAGGGTGATGCCGATGCTCAAACGGTAAAGGTGATAGAGGCGCAGCAGTCGCCGGGCCTGTTTGCTGCCGGGACTGGAGGTCTCAGCGGTCACTGGAGCCCGGGCCTTGCTCAAGATGAGCCTGGCTGCAATACCACTGTTGTTGAAGGCTCAGCGCGCGGTCGCGTGGCAGGTGTACGCCGCAATGGGCGCAGCGGACCATGGGGGCCGCTTCCAGCTCGGCAGAGGACTTGGGCACAGAAGCCTGGCCCTTGAACTTGCGCCAGAACCATACCGCAGCGGCAATCAGGGCGATCCAGAACAGTAAACGAAGCATGATGAGCTGCTATTTGACGAGTGATGAGCCAGTTTAGCCAAGGACATGACCAGCGCACAGCGTAATCATCGAGCCCATAAAAAAGGAGCCTCGAAAGGCTCCTTTTTGTACAACCCGACGTGTCAGTCGAACACGCCAAAGGTCATGTAGCTGAACCACGAGCGGTCGCTGTTATTGGCTTCGGACTCGTGTTGCTCTTCTTCGATCACGTCGCCATTTTCATTTTTAGGCTTGAGATCGTTCGGAATCGCGTCCTTGGCGTCCTGGAACTGCTTCTGCACGTCCTGGTTGGCGCGGGTTTCGCCCGGCGGCAGCGGTGGACGGGATTCGATCAGGCCCAAGGTCGCCTTGCTCAACCACGAACGGTTATCGGCTTCGGCCACCGATGGCACGAACTGACCGTCCACCAGGCTTGGATGATTCGGGTAGTTGAGCTTCAGGGTTTCGAGGCTGGTGGCAGCCAGGTCGTCCAGGTGCAGACGCTGGTAGGCTTCTGTCATCACCGCCAGGCCGTCACCGACCGAAGGGGTTTCCTGGAAGTTTTCCACCACGTAGCGACCACGGTTCGCGGCGGCGACATAGGCCTGACGGGTCAGGTAGTAGTCGGCAACGTGAATCTCGTAGGCCGCCAGCAGGTTGCGCAGGTAGATCATGCGCTGCTTGGCGTCCGGCGAGTAGCGGCTGTTGGGGAAGCGGCTGGTCAGCTGGGCGAACTCGTTGTAGGAGTCGCGAGCGGCGCCCGGGTCACGCTTGGTCATGTCCAACGGCAGGAAGCGCGACAACAGGCCGACGTCCTGGTCGAAAGAAGTCAGACCCTTGAGGTAATACGCGTAATCCACGTTCGGGTGCTGCGGGTGCAGGCGAATGAAGCGCTCGGCGGCGGACTTCGCAGCTTCAGGCTCGGCGTTCTTGTAGTTGGCGTAGATGAGCTCGAGTTGAGCCTGATCGGCGTAGCGACCGAACGGATAACGCGACTCCAGCGCCTTCAGCTTGGCTGTGGCGGCGGTGTAGCTATTGTTGTCCAGATCGTGCTGAGCCTGCTGGTACAGCTCGACCTCGCTCAGGTTTTCGTCTACGACTTCCTTCGATGAGCAAGCAGCGGTCAATGCGAGGATGGCGATCAGCAGCAGGTGTTTCACTTGCATGGCGGCTTGCGTCCCTATGACGGCCGCTGTCTTGGGCGGGGCCGTCCTGTTATGATGAGCGCCCCGTTGAATAGCCTCGGGGCAAAAGACGCCGTATTTAACCACAAGCGCGCAGCCGAAACCAAAGGCTGTGCCGACGCCTAGTCTGAGCATGTCCGATAAAATTGAACTTCGCGCAGAGGTGCCGTCCGAATTGGGCGGCCAACGCCTCGATCAAGTCGCCGCACAATTATTCGCTGAGCACTCGCGCTCGCGCCTTTCCGCCTGGATCAAAGACGGCCGCCTGACTGTGGATGGGGCGGTTATCCGCCCGCGAGACATCGTTCATGGTGGTGCCATTCTTGAACTCACTGCCGAGCAGGAAGCTCAGGGCGAATGGATCGCTCAGGACATCGAGCTGGACATCGTCTATGAAGACGACGACATCCTGGTGATCAACAAACCTGCGGGTCTGGTGGTGCATCCGGCTGCCGGCCACGCTGATGGCACCTTGCTCAACGCCTTGCTGCACCACGTGCCGGACATCATCAATGTGCCCCGCGCCGGTATCGTGCATCGCCTGGACAAGGACACCACCGGTCTGATGGTGGTGGCCAAGACCATTCAGGCGCAGACACAGCTTGTCACGCAATTGCAGAGCCGCAGCGTAAGCCGGATCTACGAGTGCATCGTGATCGGTGTGGTGACTGCCGGCGGCAAGATCAACGCGCCGATCGGTCGTCACGGTCAGCAACGCCAGCGCATGGCCGTGATGGAAGGTGGCAAGCAGGCCGTCAGCCATTACCGCGTGCTCGAGCGTTTCCGCTCCCACACTCACGTGCGGGTGAAGCTGGAAACCGGTCGTACGCACCAGATTCGTGTGCATATGGCTCACATTAACTTCCCGTTGGTCGGAGATCCTGCCTACGGCGGTCGTTTCCGCATTCCGCCGGCAGCCAGTGTGACCATGGTCGAATCGTTGAAGGCGTTCCCGCGTCAGGCACTGCATGCGCGGTTCCTGGAACTGGATCACCCGACCACCGGTAAACGCATGAGCTGGGAATCGCCACTGCCGGACGATTTCGTCTGGTTGCTGACGCTGCTCAAGCAAGACCGCGAGGCGTTCATCGGATGAGTGACTGGCTGATTCCCGACTGGCCTGCGCCTGCCGGGGTGAAAGCCTGCGTTACCACCCGTGCGGGCGGCGTCAGTCTGGCGCCGTTCGACAGCCTCAACCTCGGCGATCACGTCGATGACAGCCCCGAAGCTGTTGTCGAAAACCGCCGTCGCCTCACCGATCATTTCTCTATTCAACCGGCCTGGTTAAAGCAGGTTCACGGCATTGCCGTGGCCCACGCAGACCCAAGCCTTACGGCCACTGCCGATGCCAGCTGGACGGCAACGCCCGGTATTGCCTGCACGGCTATGACCGCGGATTGCCTGCCGGCGCTTTTCTGTGACCGTGCCGGTACTCGCGTAGCGGCGGCTCATGCCGGATGGCGCGGGTTGGCGGCGGGTGTGCTGGAAGCAACACTCGACAGTCTGGCCGTGCCGCCAGAAGAAGTGCTGGTCTGGCTCGGTCCGGCCATTGGTCCGCAAGCCTTTGAAGTCGGCCCTGAAGTGCGCGAAACCTTCGTCGAGCAATTGCCCGAAGCCGCTAAAGCCTTTGTGCCGAGTCAAAATGCTGGCAAATTCATGGCTGATATCTATGAGCTTGCGCGCTTACGTCTGGCGGCTCGCGGTGTCACCGCTGTTTATGGTGGCGGTTTCTGCACCGTAACTGATCCACGCTTCTTTTCTTACCGCCGCAGTCCACGTACTGGTCGGTTTGCCTCCCTGATCTGGCTTTAGTGTCCTGTCTCACGAGTACTGTTCCTTTTTGACGGTGTCTGTTGCCGTCATGCTGCGTTGTCGCTCCTCGCCATAGCGGGCTATGACTCGTCGCGACGCCTTGCCTGACGACAACAGTCACTCGTCAAAAGAGGAACGTACTCGTAAGACAGGGCACAAACGCTAAACTTCTCTGATCTACATCAACTGTACGACGCTTGAAACTCCCAGAATCGACCGCATCTATAACGGTATCTGGCAGGTTTCTTCATTCAGGATGTTTATAGGTCCGGCCTGCTCAAAAGGAAGGTGACCCATGCGTATAGACCGTTTAACCAGCAAGTTGCAGTTAGCCTTGTCCGACGCCCAATCCCTGGCCGTCGGCCTCGATCATCCGGGCATTGAGCCAGCGCATTTGATGCAAGCCATGCTTGAACAGCAGGGTGGTTCGATCAAACCCCTGTTGATGCAGGTCGGCTTCGACGTCAACAGCCTGCGTAAAGAGCTGACCAAAGAGCTCGACCAACTACCAAAAATCCAGAACCCGACCGGCGACGTCAACATGTCGCAGGATTTGGCGCGTCTGCTCAACCAGGCCGATCGTCTGGCCCAGCAGAAGGGCGACCAGTTCATCTCCAGCGAGCTGGTGTTGCTGGCCGCCATGGACGAGAACAGCAAGCTTGGCAAATTGTTGCTCGGCCAGGGCGTCAGCAAGAAAGCCCTGGAAAACGCGATCAACAACCTGCGCGGTGGTGAAGCCGTCAATGACGCCAACCACGAAGAGTCGCGCCAGGCGCTGGATAAATACACCGTCGACCTGACCAAGCGTGCCGAAGAAGGCAAGCTCGATCCGGTGATCGGCCGTGACGATGAAATTCGCCGGACCATTCAGGTCCTGCAACGTCGCACCAAGAACAACCCGGTGCTGATCGGTGAGCCGGGCGTGGGTAAAACCGCCATCGCCGAAGGCCTGGCCCAGCGCATCATCAACGGCGAAGTCCCGGATGGACTGAAAGGCAAGCGCCTGCTGTCCCTGGACATGGGGTCGCTGATTGCCGGCGCCAAGTACCGTGGCGAGTTCGAAGAACGCCTAAAATCCCTGCTCAACGAACTGTCGAAGCAGGAAGGGCAGATCATTCTGTTCATCGACGAACTGCACACCATGGTCGGCGCCGGTAAAGGCGAAGGCTCGATGGACGCGGGCAATATGCTCAAGCCTGCGTTGGCCCGTGGTGAACTGCACTGCGTCGGCGCGACCACGCTCAACGAATACCGCCAATATATAGAGAAGGACGCAGCCCTCGAGCGGCGCTTCCAGAAAGTGCTGGTGGACGAACCGAGCGAAGAAGACACCATCGCGATTCTGCGTGGCCTGAAAGAGCGCTACGAGGTTCACCACAAAGTGGCGATCACCGACGGCGCGATCATCGCCGCGGCCAAGCTCAGTCATCGCTATATCACGGACCGTCAGTTGCCGGACAAGGCCATCGACCTGATCGACGAAGCGGCTAGCCGCATCCGCATGGAGATCGACTCCAAGCCGGAAGTGCTCGATCGTCTGGAGCGTCGACTGATTCAGCTGAAGGTGGAATCCCAGGCGCTGAAGAAAGAAAGCGACGAGGCCGCGATAAAACGTCTGGAAAAACTCCAGGAAGAAATCGTCCGCCTCGAACGTGAGTACTCGGACCTGGAGGAAATCTGGAACGCGGAAAAAGCCGAAGTTCAGGGTTCTGCGCAGATCCAGCAGAAAATCGAACAGTCCCGTCAGGAACTGGAAGCTGCCCGCCGCAAAGGCGACTTGAACCGTATGGCCGAGTTGCAGTACGGGATCATCCCGGACCTGGAACGCAGCCTGCAAATGGTCGACCAGCACGGTAAAACTGAAAACCAGTTACTGCGCAGCAAGGTGACCGAAGAAGAAATCGCTGAGGTCGTGTCCAAGTGGACGGGCATTCCGGTGTCGAAAATGCTCGAAGGCGAGCGCGACAAGCTGATGAAGATGGAAAGCCTGTTGCACCAACGTGTGATCGGCCAGGACGAAGCGGTGATTGCCGTTTCCAACGCCGTGCGGCGTTCCCGTGCCGGGTTGTCCGATCCGAATCGCCCGAGCGGCTCGTTCATGTTCCTCGGCCCTACCGGTGTCGGTAAAACCGAGCTGTGCAAGGCACTGGCCGAGTTCCTCTTTGATACGGAAGAGGCGATGGTGCGGATCGACATGTCCGAGTTCATGGAGAAACATTCCGTGGCTCGTCTGATCGGTGCGCCACCAGGCTACGTAGGCTATGAAGAGGGCGGTTACCTGACCGAGGCGGTGCGTCGCAAGCCTTATTCGGTGATCCTCCTGGACGAGGTCGAGAAGGCCCACCCGGACGTCTTCAACATCTTGCTGCAAGTGCTGGAAGATGGCCGACTGACCGACAGTCATGGCCGCACGGTGGATTTCAAAAATACCGTGATTGTCATGACCTCCAACCTCGGTTCGGTGCAGATCCAGGAATTGGTCGGTGATCGTGAGGCTCAGCGTGCGGCAGTGATGGATGCGATTTCCACGCACTTCCGGCCGGAGTTCATCAACCGGGTCGACGAAGTGGTGATCTTCGAGCCGTTGGCTCGGGATCAGATCGCGGGCATTACCGAGATCCAGTTGGGTCGCCTGCGCAGTCGCCTGACCGAGCGCGAGCTGAAGCTTGATCTCAGCCCTGAGGCCATGGATAAGCTGATAGCGGTGGGTTACGACCCGGTTTACGGCGCACGGCCGCTCAAACGAGCTATCCAGCGCTGGATCGAGAACCCGCTGGCGCAGCTGATTCTGTCCGGTCGTTTCATGCCGGGCGATACCGCCAAGGGTGTCGTGGAGAACGACGAAATCGTATTCGTCTGATCCACGGTGGCAGCAAAATTGAAGAGGCCTCGCATTGCGAGGCCTTTTTTTCGCCAGGCTGTTGAACTCTAAGGAAAAGGCTTGTAAAGTGCGCCCCGCAGTAAGTCGCCCTGAAGGGTTCCTGCTCCCCAAGCAGGAATCTGAAATAAGTTGCAAATCATTAACTTGAAGGCAATTTAGGGGGTTGACAGAGGTGCTTAAGATTGTAGAATAGCGCGCCTCAGACACACGAACGCAGCGATGCGAACGGGTCGAAGAGGTGAAGCAAGCTTCACAGTTGTAAATTGAAATATGCAGTTCCGTGATAGCTCAGTCGGTAGAGCAAATGACTGTTAATCATTGGGTCCCAGGTTCGAGTCCTGGTCACGGAGCCAATTTCAAACCGGGGTATAGCGCAGTCCGGTAGCGCGCCTGCTTTGGGAGCAGGATGTCAGGAGTTCGAATCCCCTTACCCCGACCATTTTTGGGTCGTTAGCTCAGTTGGTAGAGCAGTTGGCTTTTAACCAATTGGTCGTAGGTTCGAATCCCACACGACCCACCATTTTTGAAACCAGTTCACGCTGGGATCAGATCTTAAGATCAGAGGCCAAAAGCACTGATCGAAGAAGGCGACTTTTTTAAAGGTCGCCTTTTTATTACCGGGGTATAGCGCAGTCCGGTAGCGCGCCTGCTTTGGGAGCAGGATGTCAGGAGTTCGAATCCCCTTACCCCGACCATATTAAAAATCCTCGTATCGAAAGATACGGGGATTTTTTTTGTCTTCGATTTTTTGTCTTCGAGAAATAACACTTCAGTCATCGTATAACTTGCCGATAACGAGGCGACGGGGTACTGCCGAAACAACGCCCCTTATCTAAGCCACTACAAGAAAAGGGCGTTCGTTATGGTGCTTCGACAGTTAAATATCGCTCCTCGGGCAGCCTTGGGGTTTGCCCTGATTGCCGTATTGGTAGCGTTGCTCGGGATTTTTGCCCTGGGGCAGATGTCGAGCATTCGCGATAGCGAGGTGACGGTGGAGAAACAATGGTTGCCGAGCATTCGCGGCGGTGACGAGATCCGCGAAATCATGCTGCGCATCCGTACCATTTCCCTGCGCATGGCCCTGGATCAGGATCCGAAGAACATCCCTGTCTACCGCGGCCAGATGGACACTCGCGACAAAGAGTTGAGCGAGAAGATTGCGGCTTATGACAGGTTGGTCAACACAGTCGAAGGCAAAGCCTTGTATGACCAGTTCAAAACTACCTTCGCGGCTTATCGTTCCGGTATTGCTCAATCGTTCTCCCTGGCCGAACAGGGTCGTCGTGACGAACTGACCCAACTGCTGCTGATCGATATGAAAACCGTGGTTGATGGCTCGGGCAAACAGCTCAACGACCTGGCGGATCTGTTCGCCAAACAAGTCGCCGCCGAGAGCCAGAAATCTGCAGCGCATTACGAAACATCGCGGATGATCGTCAGCCTGTTTATCGCATTGGCGGCATTGGCCACCGTCGGCCTGGCGATGCTGCTGACCCGCAGCATCGTCAAGCCGTTGAGCGAAGCGTTGCATGCCGCGGAAAACGTGGCACGAGGCGACCTGACGCGCCCCATCGAAACCCATGGCAACGATGAAGTGAGTCGCTTGCTCAAGGCGTTGGCGACCATGCAGCGCAACCTGCGCGAGACCTTGCAAGGTATCAGCGGCTCGGCCGCGCAATTGGCGACAGCGGCTGACGAGTTGAATGCGGTCACCCTCGACAGCACGCAGAACCTGCAACAGCAGAACAATGAGATCGAACAAGCGGCGACGGCTGTCACTGAAATGACCACCGCGGTGGAGGAGGTCGCTCGCAACGCGGTGTCGACCTCCGACGCCACGCGCCAATCCAGTGAGTCCGCGCACGCCGGTCAGGAGCGGGTCAGCGAAACAGTCACGGCCATCGGCGCCCTTGCCAGCGATGTACAGATCACGGGCGGGTTGGTGCAGTCCCTGGCCAACCAGTCTCAGGACATCGGCAAGGTACTGGACGTGATTCGTGCGATTGCCGAGCAAACCAACTTGCTGGCCCTCAATGCTGCCATTGAAGCGGCGCGGGCCGGGGAAAGCGGTCGCGGTTTCGCGGTGGTTGCCGACGAAGTTCGCGCTTTGGCCTATCGCACGCAGCAATCGACTCAGGAAATCGAACAAATGGTTCAGGGCATGCGCAACGGCTCGACTCAGGCACTGGATTCCATGCAGGCCAGCTCAACCCGTGCGGCCAGCACATTGGCCTTGGCCGAGCGTGCTGGTGAAGCGTTGCAGACCATCACCGCGTCGGTGCATCTGATCCATGAACGCAACCTGGTGATCGCCAGTGCTGCCGAAGAACAGGCGCAGGTGGCGCGGGAAGTGGATCGCAACCTGGTAAATATTCGCGACCTTTCGGTGCGGTCTGCCGCCGGGGCGGATCAGACCAGCGCGTCCAGCCATGAGTTGTCTCAGCTGGCCAATGCCTTGCAGGGCATGGTGCGGCGCTTCCAGATTTAAATGTTCCAGACGCAAAAAAAAGCCGCGCTTCTCGACGGAAAAGCGCGGCTTGGGTCTCGGAAGCTTAGGCGCCGTCTTGGTCTTTCAAGTGCTCGAACAGGCCTTTTGGCATTTTCTTGCCATTGGCTTCGTAGTTGGCCTTCACGTTGTCGAAAGCCTCTTGCTCGTCGATGAAGCCGTCATGGTTGGTGTCGATCTTGTCGAAATTGGACTTCGGCGCGACTTTCTGGAATTCGGCACGGGATACCTTGCCGTCGCCATCGGTGTCGGTTTTTGCCATCGACGCATCGCCACACTTGCCTTCGCCACATTTACCTTCAGGCGTCTTCACGACCTGTTCGGCCGAGGCCAGCAGGTAGCCCTGAGTCAGGGGTTGCGAGGCGAACACCGCGCCGGACAACATCATGCCACCGGCCAAAACAGCGCCGAGCAAACCGATAGTGTTTTTGGTGGTACGGGACATTTCAATACTCCTGGGTTGCACGACACAACCGTTCGATAAAGGACGCCACGTAAGTGCGGCGATAACCGTAGCTGGCGGGGTGCCTTGCTCGGGTGTGGCCATTTAGCGGGCGTGGTGTATCGCTACTGTGTCGCGCAAGGGGGGAGTTTGTAAGCGAAGGGGCGAAACGACCGGGGAGATACAGTGAGACACAGATCTGTAGGGCAATGAATAACAAATGTGGGAGCGAGCTTGCTCGCGATGGCGGCGTGTCAGGCGACATTGATGTCGACTGTACGGACGCTATCGCGAGCAAGCTCGCTCCCACAGGGGATGGGTGTTAGTGCAACTTGAGGCGCGGCTCAGTCCCGCGCCCGATCTTGCTGCCCAACATCAACATCGCCGTACGAAACGCGCCATACAGCGCCATCTGGTGCATGCGATACAGCGACACGTAAAACATCCGCGCCAGCCAGCCTTCCAACATCACGCTGCCGGTGAGGTTGCCCATCAAGTTACCCACAGCCGAAAAACGCGACAGCGAGATCAGCGAGCCGTAGTCGGTGTATTTGTACGCAGGCAGAGGTTTGCCTTCGATCCGCAGTTTCAGCGATTTGGCCAGCAACGAAGCTTGCTGATGCGCAGCCTGGGCGCGCGGCGGCACATTGCGATCGGTGCCCGGCTGCGGGCAGGCCGCGCAGTCACCGAAGGCGAAGATGTTCTCGTCGCGGGTGGTTTGCAGGGTCGGCAGCACTTGCAGCTGATTGATCCGGTTAGTCTCCAGGCCATCGATGTCCTTGAGGAAACCTGGTGCACGAATCCCGGCCGCCCAGACTTTCAGGCTGGCATTGATGACATTGCCATCGGCGGTAATCAGGCTGTCGGCTGTCACTTCGCTGACGGCGGCATTGGTCATCACGTTGACCCCGAGTTTCTCCAGGGTTTTATGCACCGGCCCGCCGATACGTTCCGGCAGCGCTGGCAGCACCCGTGGTCCGGCTTCGATCAAGGTGATGTGCATGTTTTCCGGTTTGATCCGGTCCAGGCCATAAGCCGCCAGTTCATGGGCGGCGTTGTGCAGTTCGGCAGCCAATTCGACCCCGGTGGCACCGGCGCCGACGATGGCCACGCTGATCTGCTCGACCTTGTCGGTCTGCCCGGCATGGGCGCGCAGGTAGTGGTTGAGCAATTGCTGATGGAAGCGCTCGGCCTGTTTGCGGGTGTCGAGGAACAGGCAGTGTTGCGCCGCGCCCTGAGTCCCGAAATCGTTGGTGGTGCTGCCGACCGCGATCACCAGCGAGTCGTAACCCACTTCGCGCGCCGGGACCAGTTCAATGCCGGCTTCGTCGTAGGTGGCGGCCAGCTGGATTTTTTTCTGTGCGCGATCAAGCCCGCTCATGCGCCCCAGCTGGAACTCGAAGTGGTTCCATTTTGCCTGGGCAACATAGTTGAGTTCGTCTTCGGAAGAGTTCAGGGAACCTGCCGCCACTTCGTGCAACAACGGTTTCCAGATGTGGGTCAGGTTCGCGTCGACCAGCATCACACTGGCCGTGCCGCGCTTGCCCAGAGTCTTACCCAGACGGGTAGCCAACTCCAGGCCGCCGGCGCCGCCGCCAACGATGACAATACGATGAGTCATGGGGATATCTCGCAAGGCTAAAAGAAATCGGTGCAATTACCCGAGCGAGCGCGATGCTGCTCATAGCGTCAGGTAACTGATAAGTCGGCTCAACAGGCCCAGACCAATGGTCACTGCCAACACCACCACCAGGAGCATCCACGGCCGGAAAGGCCGGCGCTCGACTTGGTGCTGGGACAGTTGCAGGTACTCTTCGACATGCTTTTGGTCGTCGGGGTTCAGGCGGCTGGTCATAAAGGCCTCGTCAGGTAGACGTTGCTGAATGTGTAGAAGCTACAGGCTGATTTAACGAACGTTGAACGGAGCATAGCCGCTGTCCGGAACAGGCTCGACATTCAGCGTATCGTCCAGGCGAATGATCCCACTTTGTAACACTCGGGCTGTGATTCCGCCATGTCCGCGAACCGCCTGAAACGTCCCGGGGCCAAGGTTGTTTTGCAGGCGTGCGCAAGGCTGGCACCAACCGGTGGTTTCGAAAATCGCCTGGCCGATCCGGAAGCGACGGCCCTTGAGGCTGAACAGGTTGATACCGCTGATAACGAGGTTGCGCCGCAAATCATTCGGTAAGACCGGTTTGTCGTCCGGGCGGCCCATGAGCGAGCCGATCACTGCCAGATGCTCCCACTGAATCAGCGTCACCTGCCGCGCATTGCGTACGCCGGGACGGGCTCGATCGCCGGTCAAACCGGCCTCAAGCCGCGCTTCCACGGCCTCCAGTTCAATCATCGGAGTATGAGGTGCCGGGCGCACGCCGATCCAGCGAACGCGACCCGTTTGCGGCACTTCGGCAATCAGCTCCTGCAATGGACTCACAGGCTGATCCCGACGTCGAAAACAATGCTGCGGCCCAGGTTGCTGCGCAGGAAATCCGGCGCATCCGGGTGCGCGAACAGCACACGGGCGAAGGTCGGGCCGACCAGCGACAACGAGCGCCAGCCTTGGCGCAGGTATTCGGTCGGTGGCGGGAAATGGCTGTTGAGGTCCAGCACTTCGCGCTTGAGGCTGGCGAAGGCGATGATGTCCAGTTCACCCAGGTCCATGCCGCGTTCTTTATAGTTGTGCGCTTTTTTGCGCAAGGTCGGCGCCAGTCTCAGCAGAAACTCATTGGCCGGGATGCGCCGGGGTTTGGCCTCACGGCGCACCAACGAACTCAGAGAAAACGCGCTGCGCCGACGTTGCAGCTCATCGCGCCATTCGTCGTTGAGGCGTCGGCCTTCATCAAGCACGAAAAACACTTCGAAACTGGCGTCACGAAACAGCACGTCCGGCGGCTCCCCGGCCGGGGCGAATTCGTCGGCGCGATAGGGAATGTTCAGGCCTTGCAGCAGGCGCTGACAGACCCAACGCTCACGCTCCCATTTGCGGGCATTGGACAGGAACGCGTTGGCTTGCTCGGCCGCGATGGTCAGCAGGCGTAAATAATCTGAGTCATCCATAAGCCCAAGCTTAGCGTTCATTTGCGACAAGCAGAAAGCGTGAAACGGTAAACAGGGGCGCTGGGCACTCGAAACGGGCGGTGTAGACTGATGGCCATTACGCATACGCACTCGAACGAGGAGTAGAACGTGAAATATTGGCCGGTGTTGTTGCTCAGTCTTCTGCCTCTTTGGGTTCAGGCGCTGGAGGTGGGTGAGCGGCTGGCGCCGTGGACCTTGCTTGATCAGTTCGATCAGGCCTTCACGCTCGATATCCAGACTCAGACGCTGCTGGTGGCGCGCAGCATGGACGCCGCCAAACTGGTCGGCGCCGCTCTGCAGGACCAGCCCAAGGGCTACCTGGAGGCTCGGCACGCGGTATTTGTCGCGGACATCCAGCGCATGCCTCGACTGATCGCGAAAATGTTCGCTGTACCGGCCATGCGCGATTATTCCTACCGAGTGATGCTTGACCGTGATGGTCGCGTGGCGCCGCGCTATCCCGGGCCTGTGGATAAAGTGCTGTGGCTGCAGCTCAAGGACGGTCAATTGGTGGCTCAGCATGAATACGCCACGGCTGCGCAATTGCGAGAGGCGCTGGAGAAGGCCCTGCCCTGATTGGCGCAAAGCGCCTGTGACCGCAGACGCTGACATCTGAGTCATCCATCAGCCCGCGCTTAGCGTTCAAATGTGATCGCAATGAAGGCAGTTCATCGGAGAGGTTCCGATCTGCCGGATTTGCGGCCCGCCATCCCCGCAACACGCCTCATACCACGCCCGGTTCAGGGCCATGCACAAAACGGATAGCGATCTGCGCAAAGCGGATATTGCCCCGTGCCTGTCGCCTTTACCCTCGGCTGTACGGACGTTAGCCGTGTTGCCGACGCTCTTAAAAAAATAACAACAAGAGATAAATGCCATGCGCAAGATCGACGTACATGAGGTTATCGACAACGCACGATTCAACCGCTTCCACTGGATGGTGCTGTTCTGGTGCGCCCTGATCATCATTTTCGACGGTTACGATTTGGTGATCTACGGCGTGGTGCTGCCGATGCTGATGAAAGAGTGGGGGCTCAATCCTCTGCAAGCGGGCGCACTGGGCAGTTATGCATTGTTCGGGATGATGTTCGGCGCGCTGTTTTTCGGCCCGCTGTCGGACAAGATCGGCCGCAAAAAAGCCATCACGATCTGTGTAATGCTGTTTAGCGGTTTTACCGTGCTCAATGGTTTTGCCCGCAACCCCACCGAGTTTGGCCTTTGCCGGTTCATTGCCGGGCTTGGCATTGGCGGGGTGATGCCCAACGTCGTGGCGCTGATGAACGAGTACGCGCCAAAGAAAATCCGCAGCACGCTGGTGGCGATCATGTTCAGCGGCTACTCGGTGGGCGGCATGCTCTCGGCGGGGCTCGGTATCGTGCTGATCCCGAGTTTTGGCTGGCAATCGGTGTTTTACGTGGCGGTGCTGCCGTTGCTGTTGTTGCCGTTGATTATGTACTTCCTGCCCGAGTCGGTGGGTTTCATGCTGCGCCAGGGGCGCAATGAAGAGGCGCGCAACATCCTGCAGCGGATTGACCCGGCGTACGTCGCGCAAACCAGCGATCAGCTGCACATGAGCGAAGTGAAGGGCACTGGCACCCCGGTGTTGCAACTGTTTCGCGAAGGTCGTGCGCTGCGCACGCTGATGTTGTGGCTGGCGTTTTTCTGCTGCTTGCTGATGGTCTACGCCTTGAGTTCCTGGCTGCCAAAACTGATGGCCAACGCCGGTTACAGCTTGGGCTCGAGTCTGTCGTTCCTGCTGGTGCTCAACTTCGGTGCCATTTTCGGCGCGGTCGGCGGCGGCGTGCTGGGTGACAAGCTCAACCTGCCGCGGGTGTTGGCGGTGTTCTTCGCCGTGGCTGCGGTGTCGATCACCTTGCTGGGCTTCAACAGCCCGATGCCGCTGTTGTACCTGCTGATCGCCATCGCCGGCGCCACCACCATCGGCTCGCAGATTCTGTTGTACGCCTGCGCCGCGCAGTTCTACTCCATGACCATTCGCTCCACCGGTTTGGGCTGGGCGTCAGGTATCGGGCGCAATGGTGCCATCGTCGGACCGCTGCTGGGCGGTGCGTTGCTCGGGATCAGCCTGCCGCTGCAACTGAACTTCATGGCCTTTGCCTTGCCCGGTGCGGTGGCCGCGATTGCCATGACCGTGTTCGCCATCAGCAGTCGGCGCAGTGCTAGACAAGCGCTGTCGGGCCTGCGCCACAGTTCGCCCGACGGGGCTGTTGGCGACGTTTCATGAGAGCGTTAGTCCGGGACTTTTCCCTGTCTGCGGCCGTCGCCGGATTTATCGCCACGGTGATTTCCTATGCAGGCCCTTTGGTGATCATCTTCCAGGCCGCCGAGACCGCGCACCTCTCGCGGGAGGTGTTGTCGTCCTGGATCTGGGCGATTTCCATCGGCAGCGCCGTGCTCGGCATCGGTCTGAGCCTGCGTTACCGCGTCCCGGTGATCATCGCGTGGTCGGCGCCGGGGTCGGCGTTGCTGGTGGCGCTGTTGCCGGGGATCTCCATGCCGGAGGCGGTGGGTGCTTACTTGGTCAGCAGCCTGATTATCTTTCTGGTCGGGGTCTCGGGGGCGTTTGACCGGATCATCGGCAAACTGCCCGCGGCGATTGCGGCAGCGATGCTGGCGGGAATTTTGTTCAGCTTCGGCACCGGCTTATTCGTCTCGTTGCAGGGCAAGCCGCTGCTGGTGCTGGCGATGTTCGTCACGTACCTGATCTGCAAACGGCTGATGCCGCGGTATGCGGTGTTGATGGTGCTGCTGGTGGGCTGCTCGATGGCTTTTCTCGCCGGTGATTTGCACAGCGAGGCGTTGCTGATCGGGTTGGCCACGCCAGTGTGGATCACGCCCGCGTTCAGCCTGAGCGCGACCCTGAATATCGCCTTGCCGCTGGTGATGGTGGCGCTGACCGGTCAGTTCGTTCCCGGCATGGCGGTGCTGCGCGCCAGCGGTTACGCAACACCGGCCGGCCCGATCATCGCCAGCAGTGCGATGGGCACGGCGCTGTTGGCGCCGTTCGGTTGCCATGGGCTGAATCTGGCAGCCATCACCGCGGCGATTTGTACCGGGCGCGAGGCTCATGAAAATCCCGGCAAGCGCTATGTAGCCGGGGTAGTGGGCGGGCTGTGTTACCTGGTGCTGGGGATCTTCGGCGCCACCCTGGTTTCACTGTTTTCGGCGTTCCCCAAAGAGCTGATCGCTGCCTTGGCCGGGCTGGCGCTGTTTGCTGCGATTGCCGGGGCATTGGCTGGCGCAATGGCCATGCCGAGTGATCGCGAAGCTGCATTGGTGACCTTTCTGACCACCGCGTCGGGCATGTCGTTGTTGGGTTTGTCTGCCGCCTTTTGGGGGCTGATTTTCGGCATGGTCACGCACTTGTTGTTAAACGCCCGTCGTCCCGTTCCCCGCCGCGAAACCGCTGCGGCTGAAGCACTTCAACCTGTCGATCAATAAAAATAAGAGAAAAAACGATGAAACAGATTCTTCCAACCGGTTCAGTGTTGTCCATGGCTGTCGTCTCGAGTTTCTCCGCCGGTGCAATGGCGGCCGAGGGCGGGTTCATCGAAGACACCACGGCGACCCTGCAAGCACGCAATTACTACTTCAGCCGGGACTTTTCCGACATCGTCGGGGCCAACCAACAGTCGAAGGCTGAAGAGTGGGCGCAGGGCTTCATCCTCAACGTCAAATCCGGTTATACCCAGGGCCCCGTCGGTTTTGGTGTGGATGTCATTGGCCTGCTCGGCCTCAAACTCGACAGCAGCCCGGACCGGGTCAATACCGGTTTGCTGCCGGTGCAGTCTGACGGGCGCGCGGCGAATGATTACAGCCGACTGGAAGGCGCGCTGAAGGTGCGTGTCTCCAAAACCGAGTTGAAGGTGGGCGAGTTGCAACCCAACGTGCCAGTGCTGGTCTTCAGTGATATCCGATTGCTGCCGCCCAGTTATCAGGGTGCAAGTATCAGCTCGAACGAGATCAATGGCCTGACTGTGCAGGGCGGCCACTTGAGTTCAACCAGCCTGCGCAACGAGGCTGGCGACGAAAAGATGCAAGCCATGCTCGGTCATGTACCGCAGCGTCAGGTCAGCAGTGATGGTTTCAACTTTGCCGGCGCCGAATACGCCTTCAACGATAAACGCAGCTCGGTCAGCGCCTGGTTCGGGCAACTGGAAGATATCTACAACCAGCGTTTTCTCGGCCTCAAACACAGCGAGCCACTAGGTGACTGGATCCTGGGCGCCAACCTTGGGTATTACGATTCGCGCGAAGACGGCAAAAAATTGCTGGGCAACATCGACAACCGGGCGTTCTTCTCCTTGCTGTCGGCCAAGCGTGGCGGCCACACGTTCTATGTCGGCTATCAGGGCATGTTCGGCGACAGCGCCTTCCCGCGAGTGTTTGCCAACATCAGCCCACTGGGTAACGAGGTGCCGACCTACGAGTTCGCCTACACCGATGAGCGCTCCTGGCAGGCGCGTTACGACTACGATTTTGCGGCCCTTGGCGTGCCGGGGTTGACCAGCACCGTTCGCTACATCACCGGCAACAACGTCGATACCGGCAAAGGGTTCGAGGGCAAGGACCGCGAGCGTGACCTGGACATTGGCTATGTGCTGCAGAGCGGCAGCCTCAAAGGCCTCGGGATCCGCGTGCGCAACGCGATGGCTCGCTCCAACTACCGCAGTGATATCGACGAAAACCGCCTGATCCTCAGCTACACATGGACGCTGCTATGAACCCTGAGAAAGACGAACGCATCATGGCGCGTCTGGCCGGCCTGCATGATCTGGCCTTGCAGGCGAAACGAATGATTGTGTGAGTCGTGCGGTTTGCCAGTGATTACAGGTTGCTCGTGCAATCACCCATGACCTCGTACGTCACGCGATGGGTCTGGCCTTGATGATCGACATACTCCATGGCCGCCGGCAAAACCCCGCAGGCGGTCGCGGTGTTCGACACTGAAACGACCTTGGCGATGTCCATCGGCTGTGCCGGGTTGTAAGAAGTGGCAGCTAGCTCGTTGCCGGCGGCCATGGCCGAGGTGGCGACAACGGTCAGAAACAGGCTGATCAGGGTTTTCATTTTTCCGTGCTCCGTGTTGATTCCGATACCTGAATTCTAGTCTTTGCCTGCGACCGATAAAGGGGCCAGCGCCTGATGCAGCCTTACATGAAACGTAACAGTCACCGCCCTTGGAGGGCTTATGGATCTGCTCAATAACTTGCGGGTGTTCGTCCGCGTGGTGGACTGCGCAAGTTTTACCGCCGCCGCCGATGCGCTGGACCTGTCGACCGCGCAAGTGTCGCGACTGGTGGCCGATCTGGAGCAGCACGTGCAAGCACGCTTGCTGCAACGCACCACGCGGCGACTGAGCCTGACCGAGGCCGGTGAACGCTTTTTGGTGCGCAGTCGGCAAATACTCGAAGAAATGGAGGTGGCAACGGCAGAGGCCCGCGGCGCCCATCTCAAACCGAGTGGACGGCTGCGGGTTCACAGCATGAACGCCCTGGGCGTGCTGATCACGCCATTGATCGCCCGTTACAGCGAGCTTTACCCCGATGTGGTGTTCGAACTGACGCTGTCGCAGCGCAATCCCGATCCGCTGGAGGAAGGGCACGATGTGGTGATTTCAATTGCCCATGAACTGGCCGATTCGCAATTGGTCGCCCAGTCCATCGGGCAGATTTACAGCGTGCCCTGCGCCTCCCCGGAGTACCTGCAACGGCATGGCGTGCCGCACACACCGACGGCACTGAACGATCATCAGTGCCTGCGTATGCTCGACCCGTTGTACAGCGATGAATGGGTGTTCCGGGACGAAGAGGGCGAGCACGCCGTCAGCCCGGCCAGGACCTTTCAATGCAACGTCGCCGAGTCGATGGTCAAGGCGTCGGAATCCGGCATGGGGATCAGCCTGATTCCGTTCTATACCGCGACGCGCCCCTTGAGCGATGGCACCTTGTTGCGCTTGCTGCCGGCCTGGCGCCCTCGTGAGCGCAACGTGTATGCGGTGTACCCGTCGCGGCGTTTTCTCGATGCCAAGGTCCGGACCTGGGTGGACTTTCTCAAGGACGAATTACCCAAGCTATTCGCTGAACACGAGACGGTGATGAACGATCCACGGCATTGGGCCTGAAGTCGAAGGGCGTGCGAAGGGCGGTGTAGACTGAGGGCCTGTTCTCTTTCGGCAAGACAAGGGAGTGTGCCCAGCCATGATCGGCGCCGAGTTGCTGTCACCTGAAACCCTCACGGCGGGGTGGTTGATCTATGTGCCGGTGCTGATCTGGGCCGTTGCGCGAGCACCGTGGGTCGAACTGTTCACCGACAGCCGTCGTCAGCATTTACTGTTTGGCACGGTGTTCGCGCTGTTCATGTTGTGGCTGGTGCGACGAGATTTCGATACTGGCGTGTCTTATCACTTCATCGGCATGACGGCGGTGACCTTGCTGCTCGATTGGCCGCTGGCGATTATCGGCGGATTGGTGGCGCAAGCGGGATTGGTGCTGCTCGGGCGGCAGGATCTGGCGGCGATGGGGGTCAACGGCGCGCTGCTGATTCTGCTGCCGGTGCTGGTCACCGAATGCTGCGCCATCCTGGTGGAGCGAAAGCAGCCGCGTAATCCCTTTGTGTATATCTTCGTTTCCGGTTTCTTTGCTGCGGCGCTGTCGGCATTGCTGTGCCTGGTGTTGGCACTGTGGCTGCTGTGGTTCAACGAACGTTTTGCCATGCCCTATTGGCTGGAAGATTTTGTCGGTTATTTGTGGCTGCTGATTTTTCCGGAAGCGTTCATCAACGGCATGGTGGTCAGTGCGCTGGTGGTGTTTTGCCCCGAGTGGCTGGAGACGTTCAATCGCACGCGCTACCTTTCAGCGCCCTGGAAAGACGACGATCCCAAATCTTGATCCACATCAAAGGCAAAAATCACTCACGAATCCATGCTTTGGAAAACCTTCAGGAGCATCGAAATGAGTGTCTACGAATGGGCAAGGCAGGAGTTGCGTCAAAGTCTGGATGTGGCGCAGGAAGTGGGTTTTGATCCGGGGTTGAGCCTGCGTGCCTTGCTCAGTGCAGTGGTGCAACAGAGCAAGGCAGTGCGCAGCGCCGAAGACCTGGCCGATGAGTTGCGTTTTCTTGCGGAAAACCTCGATGACAGCCAGGACTACGGTTTTATGCGGCCTTGAAGATCAGTGACGCGGCTCGAAGTCTTCGCTGAACAGGTCGTCTTCGGCATCCGGACTGACCGGAATCTTGTGTTCTTCCGACGCCCAGGCGCCCAGGTCAATCAGCTTGCAACGGTCCGAACAGAATGGCCGGAATTTGTTTTCTGGGCTCCATTCAACAGGGGCGCCGCAGGTTGGGCAATCGACGGTTGGGGTTTGGCTCATGACTGGCCTCCACGCAAAGTAAGGTAAAAGTGATGCAGGCGTTCGACCTCGCTGTGCAGCCAGGCGAGGTCGCGGTCGTTGACCACCACATCGTCGGCATGGCTCACGCGGTCCTGTCGGCTGGACTGGGCCTTGAGGATCGCCTGGACCTGTTGCTCGCTGGTCTGGTCACGCTGCAGGGTGCGCTCGATCTGTAGTTGTTCCGGGGCATCGATCACCAGAACCCGTTGGGTCATGGCGTACTGCCCGGACTCGATCAGCAGCGGTGAAACCAGAATCGCGTAAGGCGATTGTGCCTTGGCCAGATGATCGGCGATCTCCTTGGCGATCAGCGGATGCAACAACGCTTCGAGCCAGCGGCGTTCGTCTGGCACTTCGAAGATCAGTTTGCGCAACGCCGCGCGATCCAGCTGCCCGTCGGCTTGCAATACGCCGGGACCGAAGTGTTCGGCGATCTTTGCCAGCGCCGGGCGCCCCGGCTCAACCACCCAACGCGCCGCGTGATCGGCGTCCACAACGTGTACGCCCAGGTCGATGAAGTGCTGGGCAGCCGCGCTTTTGCCGCTGCCGATGCCGCCGGTCAGGCCGAGAATCCAGGGTTTTTCCACAGGGGTATTCATTTCAAACCGACAAACTGCCAATAGAAGTCGGTTATTTGACCACCCCAGAGCAAGGCAATCCAGCCGGCAATTGCCAGAAAGGGTCCGAAGGGGATCGGCGTGGAGGTTTTCGCGTTGCGCAAACGCAGCAAAATCACGCCGACAACGGCGCCCACCATCGACGATAACAAGAGGGTCAGTGGCAAGATCTGCCAGCCCCCCCAGGCGCCGAACATCGCTAACAACTTGAAATCACCGTGGCCCATGCCGTCCTTGCCGGTAATCAGCTTGAATAGCCAGAACACTGACCACAGCGCCATATAGCCGGCCACCGCGCCCCACAACGCTTCATGCAAGGACACGAAAAGTCCGAAGCTGTTGATGATCAGGCCCAGCCATATCAGCGGCAGCACCAGCACATCCGGCAGCAGTTGGTGCTCGGCGTCGATCAGGCTCATCGTCAGCAACCCCCAGCTCAGGAGCAGCGCCATGCAGGCCTGCCAGCCGAAACCGAAATGCCAGGCGATGAATGCCGAGAGCAGACCGCAGGCCAGTTCGGTCAGCGGGTAGCGTTTGCTGATGGCTGCCGTGCAGTTCGAGCATCGACCCCGTAAGAACAGATAGCTGAGCACCGGAATATTTTCCCAGGCGCGGATTCGATGGCAGCAATGTGGGCACTGGGAATGGGGCAGCATCAGGTTGAAGGTCGGCAGCGGTGTTTCGCCTGGCAAGCCCAACACTTCACGAGCCTCCTCACGCCATTCGTGGTCCAGCATTTTTGGCAGGCGCCAGACCACCACGTTGAGAAAGCTGCCAATCAACAGACCGACCAACATGGCTGCGATCACGAAGGCTAAAGGATAGAGGTTCAGAATGTCGTTCAAGGGCATGTCAGATCGCTGAGCCGAGTTGGAAGATGGGCAGGTACATCGCAACCACAAGGCCACCGACGATAACACCCAGCACCACCATGATGAACGGCTCCATCAGGCTGGTGAGGTTATCGACCATGTTGTCCACTTCGTCCTCATAGAAGCTCGCGACCTTGTCGAGCATATCGTCCAGCGCGCCAGACTCTTCGCCAATCGCGGTCATCTGGATCGCCATATTCGGAAAGATACCGGAGGTGCGCATGGAAAAATTCAGCTGCATACCGGTCGCCACGTCCTGCTTGATGCGCAGCACCGCGCGTTTGAACACGATGTTGCCGGTAGCGCCGGCCACCGAATCCAGGGCTTCCACCAGTGGCACACCCGCCGCAAAGGTAGTCGACAGCGTGCGGGCGTAACGGGCCACGGCGGACTTGTACATCAATGTGCCAATCAGCGGCAGTTTCAGCAGCCAGGTGTCCATTCGGTCCCGAAAGCCTTGCGACGTTTTAAACGCGTGGCGCACGCCGAAGATGGCCGCGATCAGCACGCCGAGCATCGCCCACCACCAGTCCTGCATGAATTCCGACAGGCCGATGACCATCACCGTGAAGGCTGGCAATTCGGCGCCAAACCCTTTGAATACCGATTCGAACTGCGGCACCACTTTGACCAGCAGAATCCCGGTCACAATGATCGCGACGAACACCACCGCCAGCGGGTAAGTCATGGCTTTCTTGATCTTGGCCTTCAGGCTTTCGCTCTTTTCCTTATAGGTCGCCACTCTCTCCAGCAGGGTATCGAGGGCACCGGCCTGCTCGCCGGCATCGACCAGGTTGCAGTAGAGCTCATCGAAATACTGAGGCTTTTTGCGCAGGGAGGCGGCGAAGCTATTACCCGCTGCGACTTCCTGTTTCACCTCGTCAATCAGTGTGCGCATGGCCGGGTTATCAAAGCCTTCACCGATGATGTCGAAGGACTGCAACAGCGGTACGCCGGCCTTCATCATGGTCGCCATCTGCCGGGTGAACAGGGCAATGTCCTGGGCCTTGATGCGCTTGCCCAGGTTGAAAATCGAGGCGGACTTCTTGCGTACCTTGCCGGGGTTGATGCCCTGTTTGCGCAACTGGGCCTTGATCAACGCCGGATTCTGACCGCTCAACTCGCCCGTCATCCTGGTGCCTTTGCGGTCTGTGCCTTCCCAGGCGTAGACGCTGATTTTTGCTGCTTTGACCGCCATATTCAGTCCTTGGTGACCCGGTTGATTTCTTCAAGGCTGGTGATGCCTTGCATGGCCTTGAGCAGGCCTGACGTGCGCAGGTCGTTGAAGCCGTCTTTACGCATCTGACTGTCGATTTCCAGTGAATTGCCTTCGGCCATGATCAGCCGTTGCAGGTTCTGTGTGTTCTTCACCACTTCATAAATCCCGACTCGCCCTTTGTAACCGCCGTTGCACTGATCGCAACCGACAGGCTCATAGATCGTGAATGAGCCGATGCGTTCCTCGGGGAAACCTTCCTTGAGCAGTGCATCCCGGGGAATCTCGATGGGTTTCTTGCAATGGCTGCACAGCTTGCGCGCCAGGCGCTGGGCAATGATCAGGCTGATCGAGGTGGCAATGTTGAAACCCGGAATGCCCATGTTGTGCAGGCGCGTCAGGGTTTCGGCGGCGCTGTTGGTGTGCAGGGTCGACAGCACCAGGTGACCGGTCTGGGCGGCCTTGATGGCGATTTCGGCGGTTTCGAGGTCGCGGATCTCGCCGACCATGATCACGTCCGGGTCCTGTCGCAGAAATGAGCGCAGCGCCTGGGCGAAGTCCATTCCCTGTTTGGGATTGACGTTGACCTGGTTGATACCTTCCATGTTGATCTCCACCGGGTCTTCAGCGGTGGAGATGTTGATGTCTACGGTGTTCAGTATGTTCAGCCCGGTGTAGAGCGACACGGTCTTGCCCGAGCCGGTGGGCCCGGTCACCAGAATCATCCCCTGTGGCTGCTTGAGGGCGGCCATGTACAGTTCTTTCTGGTCGGGCTCATAGCCGAGGGCGTCGATGCCCATTTGAGCGCTGGACGGGTCGAGGATCCGGATCACCACTTTCTCGCCCCATAGGGTCGGCAGGGTATTGACCCGGAAGTCGATGGACTTGCTCTTGGACAGGCGCATCTTGATCCGCCCGTCCTGGGGCCGGCGCCGTTCGGAGATGTCGAGGCTGGCCATGACTTTCAGGCGCGAGGCGATGCGGTTGGCCAGTTGAATCGGCGGCTTGGCGACTTCACGCAGCATGCCGTCGGTGCGCATCCGCACTCGGTAGGTTTTTTCGTAGGGTTCGAAATGCAGGTCGGAAGAGCCGCTTTTGATCGCGTCCAGCAACATCTTGTGCACGAAGCGCACCACAGGCGCGTCATCGGCATCCTGTCCGGCGATAGTGTCGTGTTTGTTGTCATCGATCGACTCGATGTCCACACCATCGAGGTCAACGTCGGCCATGTCTTCCAGGCCGGTGCCTTGGGTATCGAAGAATTTTTCGATGGCGTCGCTGAGCTTGTCGTCCTCCACCAGGATGGCTTCGGTATTCAGCCCGGTGCTGAACTGGATGTCATTGATGGCTTGCTGATTGCTCGGGTCGGAAACGCCCACGAACAACTTGTTGCCGCGCCGCCAGAGGGGCAGGGCGTGGTACTGGCGAATCAGCTTCTCGCTGACCAGACCCTTGGGTTGGGTTTCCTTGTCCAGACAGCTGAGGTCGAGCAAGGCCATGCCGAAATGTTCCGAAGCGATCTCGGCGACCTGGCGACTCTTCACCAGTTTGTTCTGCACCAGATAACTGACCAGGGAGATTTGGTTGCGTTGGGCTTGCTGATACGCCTGTTGCGCGCTTTTGTCAGTGAGCAGTTCGGCCAGGACCAATTGCTTGGCCAGACCGCTAAGGGCGATGTCATTCATTGGGATACCGGACGCAGACAGTTCATGACTTATAGCCTAGTCAAGGGAAGGAACCAAACCAGCGGTGTTGAGGTGACAAAAAGTGTCAGATAGTGCGGATTCTGGGGGTAGGAAAAGGTTTTTTGTCGATTGCACGCCCCGCCAACACGGGGCGAAGGGTTTGGCATGGGCTGTGCTGCGGCTAGTTCAGATCATGAGATTTCGACTCATGCATGGAGCTTGTCTATGAATACTCAGAAAGGTTTTACGCTTATCGAGCTGCTGATCGTGGTGGCGATCATCGGGATTCTGGCGACGTTTGCGTTGCCGCAATATTCCAAGTACCAGGCCCGAGCCAAAGTTACGGCCGGCCTGGCTGAGATCAGCGCGTTGAAAGTGCCTTTCGAAGACACCATCAACCAAGGCACCGACCCTACATTGCTATTGGTTGCAGGTAACGCGACGGCGACGACTTCCAATTGCACGCTGGCTGCTTCAGGGACAGCGTCAACAGGTGCAGGCACGATCACTTGTACGCTGGTTAATGCGCCAGGACCGGTGTTGGGCAAAACCATCACACTGACTCGCTCATCAGGGAACACGGCGGGCACCTGGACATGTGCCAGCACTGTTAACGCTGACTTTGCACCAAAAGGCTGTCCCGGCAGCGGCGCGTAATTTGGCTGCTTGATCTGATGCCTCGTCTGTTTGACGGGGCATTTTTTTGTTCGCAGTTTGGGAAAAATCGAGTAATTGAGAAAACTTCCAACAATTCATGGCCTTAGGCCTGCGGTAAAACCCGCAACTTGCATGTCGATAATTTGGAAGTCATGCATTTTGCATGATTCCGAAAATCAGGTGTTTTTGTAAGCTATTGATTTATATGTATTTATTGGCTGTCTCAAAGTTGGCACAACGTTCGCAATATCTCCAGTAACCCTGCTGACAAGACACGCAGCAGACTTTATGAAAAACAGGAGTTACTCGTATGAAGAAGTTCGCTATCGCTGCCGCTACTGCTACCGCGCTGACCCTGACCCTGGCCAACGCTGCATTTGCACAGACCACCACCACCCAAGCCCCGATGACTCTGGCGGCGGGTGAAATGACTAAGGCTAAAGAATCCACTTCCGATACCTGGATCACTACCAAAGTCAAAGCAGATCTAGTGACTGAAAAAGGCATTCCAGGCACCGACATCAAAGTCGAAACCAACAAAGGCGTAGTGTCCCTGTCGTCCACCGTTGCAGTGACTGACGCTCAGAAAACCACCGCCGTGGCGATCGCCAAGAAAATCAAAGGCGTCAAAGCGGTTTCCGCTGACGGCCTGAAAGCCGAGTAAGGCAAGACTTCTCGCCTGGACTGGGAGAAGGCGCGACAGACGGGCCGAGCAATACGTCTGCCGCTTCTGGAGAGTTCATGCGAAGGCCATAAGGATGTGGCCATTACAGGCCCCGGGCATTCGTGTCAGGGGCCTGTTCTATTTGGCAAACGCAAAAGATCGCAGCCTCCGGCAGCTCCTACAGGGTGTTCACATTCCACTGTAGGAGCTGCCGGAGGCTGCGATCTTTTGATTTTCAGTTGCCGCGCTTGCTGGTGATCTGCTTCAAACGATTACCTTCAAAACGCAGGTACTGATACATCCCGCCGTTGGGTCCATAGGTCCATTCCTCGACTTGAAACTCTTCCCGGCGGTTAGCGCTGCGCTTGTAGCCCAACAGATCACGGCTGACCGGTTCACCGCATTTCTGCAGCACTTCGCTGGACCTGTCCCCGACACTGACCAATTGACTGCCGCAGCGCAGGGTATCGGCTGCCGAGGCCTGACAGGCGGCCATCGCCAGAGCCAGGCTCATCAGCCATTTCGCGCGCATCACTCGGCGTCCAGATGCAGCGGCGTAACCACTCGACCGTCACTTTCCGCTTCGCCGAGGTTGGCGTCGACGAAGTACACGCGGTCATCGGCCAACTGGCCCTTGTCGACCAGATAGTCCTTGATGCTGCTGGCGCGCTCCTGACCCAGCTGGCGTAAGAGAACGTCGCTGGAACTCCAGAACTTGATCACGCCTTCGCGCATTTTTGCCGTGCGTTCTTCGTTGCCCAGATCCTTCCACTCGGCGGGCGGCTGCGTCTTCAGGCGCGTGCGGTAGATCCCTTCCAGCAGCGAACCTTTCTCGTTATCCGGTACTTCCAGCAATGAAGCCTGAGCCGGCACCTTGTCACCGCGACGCTGGAGCATTTTGTAGTAGTTGTACTGGTATTCCCGTTCCAGACGTTGCTCGGCAATCAGCGGGCCATCGCTGCTTGCAGCAGCCGTGCCTTCGATTTCCAGGCGCAAGGCCGGACGTTCCTTGAGGGCCTGGGACAGTTTGACCAGTGAACCCTCGGCCTCCTTGCTCAGGTCGCTTGAACCCGGTGCAAACGACACAGTGCCTAAATCTTCGGAACCACCGCCACTGACCAGCCCGCCAATCATTTTGAACGGTGCCGCGGCAGCTTTGACGATCAGGTTGCGCAAGGTCTGCCAGACAATCGGCATGATGCTGAACTGCGGATTGTTCAGGTCGCCGGTCACCGGCAGCTCGATGGAAATCTTGCCGTCGACGTCCTTGAGCAGCGCGATGGCCAGTTTCAACGGCAGGCTCACGGCATCCGGACTGTCGACTTTCTCACCCAGTTGCAGCTGCTCGACCACCACTTTGTTTTCGGCCTTGAGCTGGCCCTTGGTGATCAGGTAATGCAGGTCGAGATTGAGCCGGCCCTTGCGGATGCGGTAACCGGCGAACTTGCCGGAGTAGGGCGTGAGCGTGGTCAGTTCAACACGTTTGAAACTGGTGGCGATGTCGAGGCTGGCCATCGGGTCGAACGGGTTGACCGAGCCCTTGATGGTAACTGGCGCATAGCGGTCGACTTTGCCTTTGATATCGACGCTGGCCGGTTTCGCCTGACGACTGTCGATGGTGCCAATTTGCCCATTGAGCTGTTGAATGGCCGTGGCGAAATTCGGGGTCAGGCTGAAGTCGGCGAAGTTGGCCGAGCCGTCGTTGATGGCAATGCCACCAATGTGGATGCCCAGCGGTTTTTCCTTGCCGGCAGGTTTGGCTTCAGCCGTTTTGGCGCCGGAGTCGGGCGGTTGCGGAATTAGCAGATCATCGATGTTAGTGGTGCGGTCATCGTTGATCATGAAGCGCGCATAAGGCTGGAACAGGTTGACCTTGTCGATCGACAGGCTGTCGCCGTGCTGATAATTCAGGCCTTCAAGCACCAATTGTTGCCACTTGAGGAAGTCGCGGGTTTTGAGGGTGTCGAGGGTATGCAGTTGATCGACCTGAGCACGGCCGGTGACGTTGAACGCCAGCGGCTCGGTGCTTTTCAGATCGACCGCCAGATCACTGCCGAGCATGCCACTGCGCAGTTCCAGGCGAATGAACGGGTTGATATAGGACTGGGCGACGCGCAGGTCGATGTCCTTGGTTTGCACTTTTAACTTGGCACTGATTGGGGCGAGATTGACCACGCCGTCTGCCGTGAGCTTGCCTTGCTTGCCCACGCCCGTATCGAGCTTGAGGTTAAAAGGCGAGCCGTTGAGGCTGTCGAAATTCTGCAGGTCCAGGTTCAGCGGGCCGATGTCCAGCGCCACGGCGGGTTGCGCCTTGCGGTCAGCCAGATGCACCTGGTAATCGCGCAGTTGCACGTCTTTGAGCAGCACCTGCCATGGCTTGCTCGGTGGCGCCGGGTCGGGTTTCGGTGAATCGGCGGCGGCCGGGGTGCTGGCCGGTTCGGCCTTGGCTTTGACGGTTGCTTTGGACGGTTGGCTGGCAAACAGTTTCTGCCAATCGAGTTGCCCGTCGGCTTCGAGGGCGGCCCAGGTTTCCAGTTTCTGGCTGCGGATCTTGCCGACCACCACTTGCTGCTTGGCCAGATCCACCGTGGTTTCGCTGATGTCCAGGCGTGCGAGCTTCGCCAGTGGTCGACCATCCGGGGCCTTGATGGCGAAGGGGGCGACGCTGACGGCGACGTTACTCATCAGCAGTTCGGTTTCCTTGCTCAGGTTGAGCTTGTAATCGGTGCTGAGGTTGAGGACGCCGTCTTCGAGATCCAGTGGCACAGCGTCACGCACATAGGGCCAAAAGGCTTTCATCTTGCCGTCGGTAATCTTCAACTTACCTTCGGAGGCAATCGGAATCAGGCTGAAGTTGCCGGTCCAGTCGATCTGGCCACCCGCCGGGCCGACAGCCACCAAGGTCATGTCGGCACTGTCTTCGGGTAGGGTGCTGAGGTTTTTCAGCTCGAAATCGAGTTTGTCGTAGAGGAATTCGATCGGCTCGCTGGGCCGTGCGTCCTGGAAGTGCACATAGCCGCCGGCCAGTTTGATCCGCTCGATGCGCAACGGGAACGGTTTGGCGTTCGGGTCGGCCGGGGTCGGTTCACTGACGGGGATTTTGAACAGGCCAAGCAGATTGAGCTTGCCGTCCTTGCCGAAGAGGATTTCGGTCTTGGGTTTGTCGATTTCGATATCGGACAGGTGCAGCGCCTTGGTCCAGAGGCTGTCGATCTGCAAATTGGCGTACAGGCGCTCGAAGCCGACCTGTTCCTTGCCCGGCTCGCCGATGATCAGGCCCCAAAGGGTGACTTCAAGGCTGAACGGGTTGAGTTCGATCCGCTGGATCGTCGCGGGCGTCGTCGCGTAACTGGCTAATTGTTGGTTGGCCACCCGTAACGCGATGCCCGGCAAAACAAGAAAACCCAGCAGGCTGTAGAGGGCTAGAGCGGTCAACAGAGCGCCAATAGCGCGAATCAATCCTTTGGGCATGTGCGGCTTCATCTGTCTGAATCGGAGTGCGTTGGAGTATGGCACGCGTTTCCGGTTCCGAAGTGATCATGCTTTATAGGATTTATCTGATTTTTCGGAAGAATCTCAGAGCTGCAGAATCAGCGTTTTCAGCGGCGGCTGCTCATCCATTGACGGAAAATCGCCGCCCGGTTTCATCACTGTCCACTCGCGCACCGGCCGGCCGGCTTTCTCTGCACAACGCAAAACTTGCTCGCGCCAGTCGTCCATGCTGACTTTTGCCAGGTTGTTGCAGCAGATCAGCACGCCATTGTCGGCGGTGGTCAGCAGTGCCGGCTTCAACAGGCTCTGATAGTCACGCAGCAGGTCGACGGTGCCAAAAGCGCTCTTGGCCCAGGCTGGCGGGTCCAGCAGCACCAGGTCGTACTGACGCTGTTCCAGACGTTGATAGCTCGGCAGTTTTTGCCCGCGGCGCTGGCTGATCGGCAAGCCCGCCAGTTGGCGGATGGCCGGGAAATAGTCGGACTGGATGAAGTCCATGGTCGGCAACTGCGGATTGAGCAGGCCGTTCTCACGGCCGACAGCCAGGTTGCCCTCAGCGAAATCGAGGTTGCAGACTTCGCTCGCGCCACCGGCCGCAGCACTCAGGCCGACGCCACAGGTGTAGGCGAACAGGTTCAGCACACTTTTGTTTTTGCTGTGCTGCTTGACCCAGCCGCGCGTGTTGCGCAGGTCGAGGAACAGCAGCGGGTCCTGGCCGGCGTGGCGGCCGCGAACCCGGTAATTCAAGCCCCATTCGTGACCGACCAAGTCTTGCAGGGCGGCTTCGTCGGCGCGATAGACAGTGTCTTCACGGTCGATGCGTGAGTTGCCCCGGGAGCGATCGTTGTAGACCAGCAGCGTTTCGAGGCCCAGGTGCTGATTGATGGTGTCGTGCAGTTGCAGCAGCGCATCTCGTTCCAGCGACTGGTGAAAGCTTTGCACCAGCAATTGAGGACCGTAGCGATCGATCGTCAGGCCGCCGGCGCTTTCCTGGCTGCCATGGAACAGGCGATAGCAATCGGTGCCTTGCTGATGCAGCTCGGCCAGCAGGTCCTGACGACGATCGAGGGCGGCGCGCAGCGCCTGATTCAAGGAAGACATGCTGGGCGCCTTGCAGGAGGGAATTTGGCGCGGGAGTTTAACAGCTTGGCGCCAAACCGAGGTGCTGCCTTCGCGAGCAGGCTCGCTCCCACATTAGATTTGTGTCGAACTCAAAATGTGCAATCACCGAAAATCCCCTGTGGGAGCGAGCCTGCTCGCGAAGCTTTTAAGCGGTTTTCAGGTCAGCAAACCCATCCGCCGTTTGGCCCGGTGCACCGAGCCGTTACGCACCGCCCAGCGCAGCATTGGCACGCTGCGATTAACGCTGGCACGGATCAGCTTGCGTTGCAGCGGGCTCTGGCTGACGCCCAGCATGTCACTGGCCCAGTCCGGTAGCAGGTCGATCCCGGCCTTCATCATCAAACCGCCGAAAGGTCTGGCCAAGCGGCTGGGGGATGGGGCGTTCAACAACAGCCGTAACACCTCGCGACTGCGCTCGTCGCACAGCAGTTGTGGGCGAACTCGTTCAAGATAATCGGCGATCTCTTGCCGGGAGCGGGGCACATCACGGGCGCCGAGGCGTTCGGCGACCAGGGCGATCTCGCCGTAGTAACGGTCCTGATCAGCCAGGGACAGGTTCGGATTGCGGTAACGCAGATGGGCCGCGAGGAAGTTGCTGACTTCGGCCACGTGCACCCAGGTCAACAGATCGGGATCGCTGGCGGCGTAAGGCCGGCCATCTGGTGCCGTGCCGGTCACTTGCAGGTGGATGGTGCGGACTTTCTCGATCAGCCAGTCGGCGTCCTTTCGCGAACCGAACGTGGTGCCGGAAATGAACTGCCCGGTGCGGCGGAGTCTGCCGATCATGTCCTCGCGGAAATTCGAATGGTCCCAGACCCCGGCCAGGGCCAGTGGATGCAGGGCTTGCAGCATCAGGGCGCTGATGCCGCCGATCAGCATGCTGCTGAAGTCGCCATGCACTTGCCAGCTCACCGAGTCGGGGCCGAACAGGCCGGGATCACCCTTGGGGTTTTCCAGGTCGAGTTTGCCCAGAGACAGACCGGTCAGGCTCATGATCTGGGTTTCGATGCGGGTTCGAATGAATTCCATGGCGGCTCAGTGGCGAAAAAAAGGCGGACTTGGAATACCCCTGTAGGAGCTGCCGAAGGCTGCGATCTTTTGATTTTTTGATCTTGAAAACGAAGATCAAAAGATCGCAGCCTTCGGCAGCTCCTACGCTAGGCGTTCCAGGTCCGAGTGTTATTGGTTCAGGCGTTTATCGACCAACTCCTGGACCACGCTCGGGTCAGCCAGGGTCGAGGTGTCACCCAGGCTGTCCAGTTCATTGCAGGCGATCTTGCGCAGAATGCGCCGCATGATCTTGCCCGAACGGGTTTTCGGCAAGGCCGGCGCCCACTGGATCAGGTCCGGTTTGGCGAAGCTGCCGATTTCCTCGCTGACGTGAGCCAGCAGTTCTTTCTTCAGTTCGTCACTGGGCTCGGTGCCGTTCATGGGGGTGACGAAGGCATAGATGCCCTGACCCTTGACGTCATGCGGGTAACCAACCACCGCCGCTTCGGCGATGCTGTCGTGCAGCACGAGCGCGCTTTCCACTTCCGCGGTGCCGATGCGGTGCCCGGAGACGTTGATCACGTCGTCGATGCGCCCAGTGATCCAGTAATCACCATCCTCATCGCGCCGGGCACCGTCGCCAGTGAAGTAGTAACCGGGGTAGGGCTTGAAGTAAGTGTCGACCATTCGTTGCGGGTCGCCGTAGACGCTGCGGATCTGCGCCGGCCAGCTGGATTTGATCGCCAGCACGCCGCTGCCGGCGCCTTTGATTTCCTTGCCCACTTCATCGAGCAGCACCGGTTGCACGCCGAACATCGGTTGCGTGGCGCAGCCGGGTTTGATCCGTTGAGCGCTGACCAGAGGGCTGAGCATGATGCCGCCGGTTTCGGTCTGCCACCAGGTATCGACGATCGGACAACGCTGTTCGCCGACGGCATTGAAGTACCACTCCCATGCTTCCGGGTTGATGGGCTCACCGACAGTGCCGAGTAATCTGAGGCTCGCGCGGGAAGTTTCCTTCAACGGTTCGGGGCCTTCACGCATCAGGGAGCGCAGGGCGGTCGGGGCGGTATAGAAAATATTCACATGGTGCTTGTCGATCACCTGCCAGAAGCGCGAGCTGCTCGGGTAGCTCGGCACGCCCTCGAAGATCAGCGTGGTCGCGCCGTTGGCCAGCGGGCCGTAGACGATGTAGCTGTGGCCGGTGACCCAGCCGACATCGGCGGTGCACCAGAAGACTTCGCCGTCGCGGTAGTCGAGCACGTATTTGAAGGTCATCGCCGCTTGCAGCAGATAGCCGCCGGTGGTGTGCAGCACGCCTTTGGGTTTGCCGGTGCTGCCAGAGGTGTAGAGGATAAACAGCGGGTCTTCGGCGTCCATCGGTTCAGGCGGGCAATCGTCGCTGACGTCACGCAGCGCCTGGTGATACCAGATGTCCCGGCCCTCGACCCAGTCCACTTCGCCCTGAGTGCGCTCGACCACGATGACGGTGCTGACGTTCGGGCAACTTTGCAACGCCTTGTCGACCTTCTGCTTGAGCGGCACGACTTTACCGCCGCGCACGCCTTCATCGGCGGTGATCACGGTGCGGCAGTCGGCATCGAGAATCCGGTCACGCACAGAGTCCGGAGAGAAACCACCGAAGACCACCGAATGCACTGCCCCAATGCGCGAGCAGGCGAGCATGGCGTAGGCGGCTTCGGGGATCATCGGCATGTAGATGCACACGCGGTCGCCTTTCTTCACGCCACGGCTTTTGAGTACGTTGGCCAGGCGACAGACGTTGTGATGAAGTTTTTTGTAGCTGATCTGCGCGGATTCGGCAGGTTCGTCGCCTTCCCAGATGATCGCGATTTGATCGCCGCGCTTTTCCAGGTGGCGGTCGATGCAGTTGTAACTGACGTTCAACTTGCCGCCGGCGAACCAGCTCGCCTCGCCGGTTTTCAGGTTATAGCGCTGGACGGTATCCCACGGCTTACTCCAGTCGAGAAAGCGTGTGGCCTGTTCAGCCCAGAATTCACTGGGGTGTTCGATGGATTGGCGATAGAGGCGCTTATAGTCGTCTTGACTCAGATTTGCAGCCCGGCGGACGGCATCGGCTTTGGGGAACGTGCTGATATCGAACATGACGGTTCCTTATTCTTGTTTTGCGACAAGAGGGGAGCTGCGCGACCCTCGTAGGAGCTGCCGAAGGCTGCGATCTTTTGATCTTGCTTTTTAGAAGATCAAAAGATCGCAGCCTTCGGCAGCTCCTACAGTGATAGCGCACGCCACCGATTTTGCAGTAAACCCGGTGCCGTGGAGCTGTCGATGCTACAAGTTAAAGGGGCGGGTAAACCGCCCCTTCAGCCTATCACCCGCGGTGACGACCGCGGAAGTAGTTGATCAAGCCTTGGGTCGAGGCATCGTCAGCCGGGGTTTCTTCGCTGCCGACCAGGCGGTTGTAGACGCCTTTACCCAGCTCTTTACCCAGCTCCACGCCCCATTGGTCGAAGGCGTTGATGCCCCAGATCACGCTTTGCACGAAGACTTTGTGTTCGTACATCGCCACCAATGCGCCGAGACGACGCGGGCTGATGCGCTCGACTACCAACGTATTGCTCGGACGGTTGCCCGGGATCACCTTGTGCGGTGCGATTTTGTGCACCTCTTCTTCGCTCATGCCTTTGTCGCGCAACTCGGCTTCGGCCTCGGCAAGGGTCTTGCCCAGCATCAGCGCCTGGCTTTGCGACAGGCAGTTGGCGTACAGCCACTGGTGGTGGTCGGACACCGGGTTGAAGCTGACGATTGGCACGATGAAGTCGGCCGGGATCAGTTGGGTGCCCTGGTGCAGCAACTGGTGGTAAGCGTGTTGACCGTTGCAACCGACGCCGCCCCAGATCACCGGACCGGTGTCGGTGGAGACCGGAGTGCCGTCCTGGCGCACGCTCTTGCCGTTGGATTCCATGTCCAGCTGTTGCAAATGCTTGGTGATGTTCCGCAGGTAGTGGTCGTACGGCAGGATCGCGTGGCTTTGCGCGCCCCAGAAATTCCCGTACCACACACCGAGCAGCGCCAGCAGCACCGGCATGTTCTGTTCGAAAGGCGCGCTCTGGAAATGCTGGTCCATGGTGTAGGCACCGGACAGCAGTTCCTTGAAGTTCGACATGCCGATGGCCAGGGCAATCGGCAAACCGATGGCCGACCACAGCGAGTAACGGCCGCCAACCCAGTCCCACATCGGGAAGATGTTTTCTTCGCGGATCCCGAAGGCCACCGCCGCTGCATTGTTGCTGGAGACGGCGATGAAGTGACGGTACAGCTCGGCTTCCGAACCACCCTGAGCCAGGTACCAGGCACGTGCGGCCTGGGCATTCTTCAGGGTTTCGAGGGTGTTGAAGGATTTCGACGAAACGATGAACAGCGTGGTTTCGGCACGCAGCTTCATGGTCAGTTCGTGGAACTCGCTGCCGTCGATGTTCGCCAGGTAATGGCAGCGCACGCCTTTCTGGGCGTAGGACAGCAGCGCTTCGGAGACCAGTTCCGGGCCGAGGAACGAGCCACCGATGCCGATATTCACCACGTCAGTGATCGGCTTCTCGGAGTAGCCGCGCCACAAACCGTCATGGATACGGCCCACGAGGTCGGTGATCTGGTTCAGGACCTTGTGCACTTCCGGCATCACGTTGACGCCGTTGACCTTCAGCTTATCGCCGACCGGACGGCGCAGGGCTGTGTGCAGGGCGGGGCGGCCTTCGGAGGAGTTGACGATTTCGCCTTCGAACAGCGCTTTGATTGCGCCCTGGAGGTCGACTTCGTTGGCCAGGCCGACCAGCAGGTCGCGGGTCTGGGCGTTGATCAGGTTTTTCGAATAATCGAGAAACAGGCCGCAGCTGCTGAGGGTGAATTGGGTAAAGCGCTGCGGATCGGCATTAAAGGCTTCGCGCATGCTGAAATCTTGCATGGCTTGGCGGTGGTCATTCAACGCTTGCCAGGCGGGCAGAGCGGTAACGTCTTGAGGGGTGCGGTAATACGCCATCGCTGCGGGTTTCCTTTTTACTTGAACGGCCTTTTGAACACTGAAAATACCGGAGCGCTGTGGGTGGGCGTCCGGTCAACTGCGTCGACACGATTTCATGACACAGGGCGAATACAGTAAACCTCGCGCTGCGATCTGTCTTGACTTTGTCTGACCCGTTCCCGGTACTTTTTTATACATCAAGCAGGGAACGGTCCGACAAACGGAAGGGGAAGGGGCTAAGACTGGATCAGGCGACCTGAACCGGAATGGCATTGCTGGTATGGCTCAGTTCATTACCCGGCGCCATGTAGAGCATGCGTGGCTTGAAGTTGAGCAGCTCGGCTTCGCTGTAGTGAGCGTATGCGCAGATAATCACGCGATCACCCACCTTGGCCTTGTGTGCGGCGGCACCGTTGACCGAGATCATGCGCGAGCCTTCTTCACCACGAATCGCGTAGGTGGTGAAGCGTTCACCATTGTCGACGTTGTAGATCTGGATCTGTTCGTACTCACGGATGCCGGACAGGTCCAGCCATTCGCCGTCGATGGCGCAAGAACCCTCGTAATCGAGTACAGCGTGGGTGACTTCGGCGCGATGGAGCTTGGCTTTGAGCATGATGGCGTGCATGAGTGTTTCCCCTGGTCGGAATCGAACGGCGGGCATTGTGCCCAAGGGCTTGAGGGTCAGCAATACGGCGTGTGAAGTCACCGCCGACCCAATGTGGGAGCGAGCCTGCTCGCGATGGGGCCGTCAGATTCAACATCAATGTTGGCTGACAGTCCGCCATCGCGAGCAAGCTCGCTCCCACAGGGGAATTGCGGTGCTTTTAGGCAGTAGCGTCGAGGTTCAGGTGCAGGTTATCGATCAACCGCGTAGTGCCCAGGAACGCTGCCACCAGAATCACCAGGTCCCGATCTTCCGCCGTTGCCGGGCGCAAGGTCTGGGCATGACGAATTTCCAGATAGTCTGGACGCAAACCCGCTGCTTCAAGCTGCTTGATCTGCGCGCCAATCAACGTCGGGAAATCCCGTTCGCCCTGTTTGATCGTGTCGGCAATCTGGCTCAAGCCGCGATACACAACCGGCGCAATGGCCCGCTGTTCTTCGCTGAGGAAACCATTGCGCGACGACAGCGCCAGGCCATCGGCTGCACGTACCGTCGGTTCACCGATAATCTGGATCGGCATGTTCAGGTCGTGCACCAGGGCGCGGATCACCGCCAATTGCTGGAAGTCTTTCTGGCCGAAGATCGCCAGGTCCGGCTGAACCATGTTGAACAGCTTGGTGACTACCGTCGCCACACCTTCGAAATGCCCGGGACGGCTGGCGCCGCAGAGGCCTTCGGAGAGTTGGGGGACGCTGACGCGGGTCTGGCCAACCATGCCGTCGGGATACATTTCTTCAACGGTTGGCGCGAACAGCAACTGGCAACCGGCCTGGAGCAGTTTCTCCTGATCGGCTGCGAGGGTGCGCGGGTACTTGTCGAGGTCTTCGCCGGCGCCGAACTGCAATGGGTTGACGAAAATGCTCGCGACCACGAAGTCCACCCGTTGAGTGGCTTTGGTCACCAGTGCCACATGACCGCTGTGCAGGTTGCCCATGGTCGGCACGAAGCCGATGCGCTTGCCTTCACTGCGGGCACGGGCCACGGCGGCCCGCAATTCGCGTACGGTTTTTACGGTGTTCATGCAGAGAATCCGTGTTCGATACCAGGGAAAGTCGCCGCTTTGACTTCAGTGACGTACGCACCAAGCGCCGCTTGAATGTTTTGTTGCCCGGCCATGAAATTCTTCACGAACTTCGGCACACGGCCAGTGATCGAAAGGCCGAGCATGTCGTGCAGAACCAGCACCTGGCCGTCGGTGGCACTGCCGGCGCCGATACCGATTACCGGAATACCCACAGCCTGGGTGATTTCCTGGGCCAGTTCACTCGGTACGCACTCGAGTAACAGCATGGCTGCACCAGCCTGTTCCAGGGCGATGGCATCGGCGCGCATCTGGCGTGCCTGGTTCTCGCTACGGCCCTGGACTTTGTAACCGCCCAGAATATTCACCGATTGTGGCGTCAGCCCCATGTGGGCGCACACCGGGATGCCGCGTTCGGCCAGCAGACGGATCGAGTCCGCCAGCCACAGCGCACCTTCAACCTTGACCATGTGCGCACCCGCCTGCATCAACAGAGCACTGTTGGTCATGGTTTGTTCGATGGTGGCGTAGGCCATGAAGGGCAGGTCGGCGAGGATCAACGCATCGGTGTTACCGCGTTTGACGGATGCCACGTGGTAAGCCATTTCAGCGGTGGTGACCGGCAGGGTGCTGTCGTGACCTTGCAAAACCATGCCAAGGGAGTCGCCCACCAGCAGCACTTCGACACCCGCCTCATTGCAGGCGTGGGCGAAGGTCGCGTCATAGCAGGTCAGCATGGTGATCTTTTCACCTTTTTGCTTGAGACCTTGCAGAGTGGTCAGGGTGATGGCTGGCATGAAAAGTTCCTCATTCAGGCGCTGTGGAAACTACTGCGAGTAACGCGCGTGATTCTTCGTTAAATACAGGCGCACGGTCTGTTGTCGTGCTTTTAAGGCCTGGATTGCGCCCTTCAACGCCGTGTTGGCGGCAGCGGGACGCCTATAGTCGTGAGGAGAACTCGGGAAGTCAATTGCGTGTGTTACCGCATTGTTACGCGTGGGGTGTTACCGGGGTAACTGATGCGATTCAGCAACTACCGATCTCATGTTCGACACAAAACCAATGTGGGAGCGAGCCTGCTCGCGATAGCGGTGGATCAGCCAGCATCAATGTTGAATGACAGGCCGCTATCGCGAGCAGGCTCGCTCCCGCAGGGGATTTTTGTCAATTTTGGAGGAGACGTTCCAGCCCGACGAACGGGCAGGCAGCGAGCAAATCACTCAGGCTGCGACCATCAGCCAGACGCAAATCCGCAGGCGCCAGTTCGGCCAGTGGATAGAGAACGAAAGCCCGTTCCTGCATATGGTAGTGGGGCACCTTGAGGCGCGGCTCGTCGATCAGCCGATCGCCAAACAGCACGATATCGAGGTCAAGCGTGCGTGGACCCCAGCGCTCAAGACGTTCGCGGCCCTGTTCGTTCTCGATGGCTTGCAGCGCATCGAGCAGGTCCAACGGTGGGAGCGTGCTGTCGAGGGCGGCGACCGCATTGGTGTATCGCGGTTGACCGGGCAGCAGCGAGTCGCTCTGATAAAACGCGGAAACCCCGATCAGTTCGGTCTGCGGCAACTGCGCCAGCGCCTCGACGGCGCTGCGCAATTGTTCGGCGGGGTCAGCCAGATTGCTGCCCATGCCGATGTAGATGCGTTCCATGGATTACTCGCCCGTGGCGCTCGGTGCGCCTGCGGTGCGTTTGCGCTTGGCGCCACCGCTGCGGCGACGTTTGCGTGGCGCGCCAGTGCCGTCATCTTTGCCGCTGAGGTCGCGGATCATGTCGCGACGTTCGCTGTCGTTGGCGTCCTGATAGTCCGTCCACCATTCGCCCAGGCCATCAGTCTGCTCACCGGCGCTTTCGCGCAGCAGCAGGAAGTCGTAACCGGCACGGAACCGCGGGTTGTCCAGCAACAGGTCGGCGCGCTTGCCGCTGCGGCGTGGCAGACGCTCCTGCATGTCCCAGATCTCGCGGATCGGCATGGTGAAGCGTTTCGGAATCGCGATGCGCTGGCACTGTTCGGCAATCAACTCGTGAGCCGCTTCCTGCATCGCCGGAATCGGCGGCATGCCACGTTCTTGCAGGCGCAATACACGGGCCGGCAGGGCAGGCCAAAGCAACGCCGCAAACAGGAACGCCGGGGTCACCGGTTTGTTCTGTTTGATCCGCAGATCAGTGTTGATCAACGCTTCGCTGATCAGCGTGTGGGTGTACGTCGGGTTGTATTCCAGCGCCTCGGCGCTGGCCGGGAACAGCGGATCGAACAGCTGCAGGTCGACCAGCATCTCGAAGGTGTCCGCGGCATGGCCGGAAAGGAACAGCTTGAGCACTTCTTCGAACAGGCGGGCCGATGGGATCTCGCGCAGCATCGGCGCCAGTTCACGGATTGGCGCGGCGCTGTGCTTTTCGATGCCGAAGTTCAGCTTGGCGGCGAAACGCACGGCTCGCAGCATCCGTACCGGATCTTCCTGGTAGCGTTGCTTCGGATCGCCGATCAGGCGGATCAGGTGATTGCGGATGTCGTGTACGCCGTTGGCGTAATCGAGGATGCGCTCGCTGACCGGATCGTAATACAAGGCGTTGATGGTGAAGTCGCGGCGTTGCGCATCTTCTTCCAGCGTGCCATAGACGTTATCGCGCAGGATGCGCCCGCTTTCGTTACGGGAAGACTGGTTGCTGTCTTCCTCTTCATCGTTTTGCGGGTGATTGGCGCGGAAGGTCGCGACTTCAATGATTTCGCGACCAAAGTGGATGTGCACCAGCTTGAAGCGGCGACCGATGATCCGCGCGTTGCGGAATTCGGCCCGCACCTGTTCAGGGGTGGCACTGGTGGCGACGTCGAAATCTTTTGGCGTGATGCCGAGCAGCATGTCACGCACACAGCCGCCGACCAGGTAAGCCTGATAACCGGCGTTCTGCAGGCGTTCGACGATGTTCACCGCGTAGCGACTGAATTGGGCCTTTTGCAGCGAATGTTGGCCGCTGTTGAGCACTTCAGGCGTACTGCGAATGTGTTGCGTATGACGCTTGGGAGAACGGAATGACTGGAACAGCTTCTTCAGCATGGGATGCACTGTTTGAAGGAATGTTCGGCCAAAACGAAGAATGACCGCATGATGGGCGGGGATTCTAGCATTTAGTCGGGGGATGGTGTAGGAAGCTGCGCAAGCGCTTGAAGCAGGGGCTGGTACGCATAGGCATGTAGCAGCTGCTGAGCAGCGCGAGGCTGCGTTCGACTGCGAAGCAGTCGTAAAACCTGAGATTGCGGTGTGTCAGGAGAAAGCCGGTTGCCTATATTGCGACTACTGCGTAGTCGAACGCAGCCTCGCAGGCTCGGCAGCTGCTACAGGGGCAGCGTGAATGTCGAATCGCAGAAACTACAAGGGGAGCCGAAGCTCCCCAAGAAAGTAGTTGCATGCTCTATTTTTATTTTTGATTCGGGCTTTTTGTTTTTATTAAGTGCCCTCGCCATGAAGATTTCCTTCATGACCCTCCCAATCGGGAGCCAAGAGCAAACGGATTGCTTTGGTCGCTGTGTTGCAGTGATCTTGCGATCCAACCAGTGCAGGCTCTGTCTTGTGACAGTTTTTGTTGTTCTCGGCCTGGTCGTGGGGCAAGCCCCAAATACAACGCCTCTCCAAAAGAATCAGTTAGCTACGCCTCTCGCCGTCTTGTTTTTATTGTGCGTGAGTCGATACGTCTTATTTTTATTGTCTTGTACATTGCTTGTTATTGTTCTTGTACCAAACATATAGCAGGGTGCGTGCCAACTTTTGTGAGGGCCAGCAAAACAAGGGGTTAGGCCGGCTGGTGAGGTTTTCAGAGGCCAAAAAAAACCGGGGCTTCGTTACCGTAAGCCCCGGCTTCTGTTACGTGAAAAAGCTGAGGTAACAGTTTTTTCACAAAGTCACGTGTTACCCGCGCATCAGACAGGCACGGTTCAGCTCTCGCTGGCCACTCCGGTCTTGCGCCGCGGAATGCCCAGGCGCTGACGGCGTTCCCACAGGCATTTGCGACTGACACCGAGTTTGCGCGCCAACTCGGTTTCGGTCATGTGGTCCTGATGCTCGAGAACGAAGTGCTGGAAGTAGTCTTCCAGTGACAGGTCTTCGGTCGGCTCATGGCTATTGTTACCGGCGGCGCTGCCCTGTTGTGGGGGCAGGCCGATGAAATCGTCATCGTCCAGATCGCTCAGTTCGATGTCGATCCCCAGCAGCTCGGCGGAAATCTCAGGGCTCTCGCATAGGATGACGGCGCGTTCTACGGCGTTTTCCAGCTCCCGAACGTTACCCGGCCAGGAGTAGTGACGAATGGCTTGCTCAGCATCCGGAGCGAACTTCAGGTCGGTGCGGTTGACCCGCGCGCTCTGCCGCGCCAGGAACGCGGTGGCAATTTCGTTGACGTCGGCGCCGCGCTCGCGCAGGGCCGGCAGTTTCAGGGCGATCACGTGAAGGCGGTAATACAAGTCTTCACGGAACTGACCGATCTTCGCCAGGCTCTTGAGGTCCCGGTGAGTCGCGGCGATCAGACGCACATCGACTTTCTGGGACTGCACCGAACCCACACGACGAATTTCACCTTCCTGCAGCACGCGCAGCAGGCGGGCCTGGGCTTCCAGTGGCAGTTCGCCGATTTCGTCGAGGAACAAGGTGCCGCCGTCGGCCGCTTCCACCAGGCCGGCACGCCCGGCGCTGGCGCCAGTGAACGCGCCTTTTTCGTGGCCGAACAGTTCGGACTCGATCAGGCTTTCCGGAATGGCCGCGCAGTTCACCGAAATCATCGGCGCCTTGGCGCGTTTGGACAGATTGTGCAGGGCGCGCGCCACCAGTTCTTTGCCGGTGCCGGATTCGCCCTGGATCAGGACATTGGAGTCGGTTGGCGCGACTTTGCGGATCTTGCTGTACAGATCCTGCATCGGCGGGCAGGAGCCAATGATGCCGATTTCGCCGTTGGTGTTATTGGCGCCCGGTTTCGCAGCGCCATTGCCGGCTTTACCGGCGACCGGCTCACCGCTGGCTTGCACCGCTTGACGGTCACGCAGGATTCGCGCGACGGCTTGCAGCATTTCATCGTGATCGAAAGGCTTGGCGATGTAATCCACCGCGCCCATCTTCATTGAGTCAACGGCAGAACGCAGGCTGGCGTAGCTAGTCATGATCAGCACCGGAGTGCCTTGGCCGAGTTTGATCAACTCGGTGCCAGGCGCGCCAGGCAGACGCAGGTCGCTGACGATCAGGTCGAACGTGGGAATGGTGAAGCGTTCTTGTGCTTCCTGCACTGAACCGGCTTCGCTGACCTGGTACTGGTTACGTTCCAGCAGGCGGCGCAAGGCGGAGCGGATAATTGTTTCGTCTTCGACGATCAAAATGTGCGGCATTGATTCGATACTCTCGACGGTCTCAGTTCACAGCGGACGTCGCTTCGACATGACGCGGCAAGGTCACCCGGATACGGGTGCCGCGTTGGCTTTGAACATCAGCCGGGCTGTCGATGGTGATTTGTCCATAATGCTCTTCAACGATGGAATAGACCAGTGCAAGGCCCAGACCGGTGCCTTCGCCAGGATCCTTGGTGGTGAAGAAAGGTTCGAACAATCTATCCATGATGTTCTTCGGAATACCGCTGCCTTCGTCTTCCACGATCAAATCGACCGTGTGTTCGCCGGCTTCGCTTTTGACCCGCACCGCACTGCCGGGAGGCGAGGCGTCGCGGGCGTTTGAGAGCAAGTTGATCAGTACTTGTGCAAGCCGCTGCGGGTCGCCTTCGACCCAGTGATCGGGATCGCACAGGTTGTAGAACTGCACTTCGAAATTGCGTCGGTTCAGGGCCAGCAAACCGATGGCATCCTGGGCCACTTCGGCCAGACAGACGGGCTCGTCACTGTGCTGATGACTGCCGGCGTGGGCGAAGCTCATCAGCGACTGAACGATGCGCGACACGCGTTTGGTCTGCTCCAGGATCTGCCCGCTGATTTCCTTCAGTTCGCTGTCTTCTTCGCGCTCTTCGCGCAGGTTCTGCGCCAGACAGGCGATGCCGGTGATCGGGTTGCCGATTTCATGGGCCACGCCGGCAGCCAGTCGACCGATGCTGGCCAGACGCTCGGAGTGCACCAGTTTGTCTTCGAGCATTTGGGTTTCGGTCAGGTCTTCCACCAGTAGAACCAGGCCGCTGTTACCCGGCGCGAGCGGTTCGTCAATCGCTGCTTTGTGCAGGTTCAGCCAGCGGGTCTGGCCGTCGAGGGCCAGGTGCTGTTTGTGTAAATGCTCGTCCGGCAGATTGATGAAGCCTTGCAGCAGCTCTTTCCATGGATCGGCAATGGTGCTCAGGCGCGAACCGACCACACGCTGTGCGGCAATTCCGGTCAGCTCCTCCATGGCTTTGTTCCACATGAGGATTTCCTGATCCTTGGCCAGCGAGCAAACGCCCATCGGCAACTCCTGCAAGGTCTGGCGGTGATAGCGGCGCAGGGCATCGAGTTCGGCGGCAAGCCCGGTCAGGCGCGAGTGGTAATCCTCGAGGCGACTTTCGATGAAGTGGATGTCTTCGGTGACGTAGTTTTCACCGCCGGCCTTATAAGGCAGGAATGTCTCGACCATGTCCTGAGCCACGCTCGGCCCCATCAGGCCGGAGAGGTTGGCTTCGATACGGTCGCGCAAGCGGCGCAAGGCATAAGGCCGGCGCTCATCGAAAGGCAGATAGAGGTCGCGCAGGGCCTGTTCGACTTCTTTCTGCGCAGCCTTGGCGCCCAAGGGTTTTGCAAGCTGCGTGGCGAACTCCTGGGGTGAGGCGGCGTGCAGTTCGCGGCGTTGCGGACGGCGCACGTTGTCCACGGCGCAGGCTTCGGCGGCGCTGGCTTCTTCGCTGCTGGCGTTGGTGAACAGCGAAATCAGGGTGAACATCAGTACGTTGGCCGCCAGCGAGGCGATCGCCGCCATGTGCCAACTGGTGTCGTCCAGCACGTAGATCATGTTCAGCAATGGTATGTAGAAGCCTTGCAGATTGCCGACCAGCGGCAGCAGCATGGTCACCAGCCACACCAGAATCCCCGCGAGCAAACCGGCGATGAAGCCACGGCGGTTGGCGGTCGGCCAGTACAGTACCGACAGCACACCTGGCAGGAACTGCAGGGTGGCGACGAAGGCGACGATGCCCAGATTAGCCAGATCCTGTTCCGCGCCCAGCAGCAGGTAGAAACCGTAACCGGCCATGATGATCGCGACGATCAGCGCCCGGCGGGTCCACTTCAGCCAGCGGTAGATATTGCCTTCGGCGGGCGGCTGATAAAGCGGCAGCACCAAGTGGTTCAGCGCCATCCCGGACAGCGCCAGGGTGGTGACAATGATCAAGCCGCTGGCCGCCGACAATCCACCGACATAAGCCAATAGCGCCAGGGCCTTGTTATTGGCGGCGATGCCGATGCCCAGCGTGAAGTATTCCGGGTTGGTGGTCGCGCCGAGTTTCAGTCCGGCCCAGAGAATCAGCGGTACCGCCAGGCTCATCAACAGCAGGAACAGCGGCAAGCCCCAACTCGCACTGACCAGCGAGCGCGGGTTGAGGTTTTCGGTAAACGTCATGTGGTACATGTGCGGCATCACAATCGCCGAGGCGAAGAACACCAGCAGCAACGTGCGCCATGGGCCTTCCTGCAATGGTGTATGCAAAGCGGCGAGGGCGGTCTGGTTTTGCAGCAGCCACAGTTCCAGCTGTTGCGGGCCGTCGAAGACGCCATACAGCGCATAGAGGCCAACGCCGCCGATGGCGATCAGTTTGATCACCGACTCGAAAGCAATCGCGAACACCAGGCCTTCGTGTTTCTCGCGGGTGGCGATGTGGCGCGAGCCAAAGAAAATCGTGAACAGCGTAATCAGTGCACAGAAGCTCAGGGCCACGCGATGTTGCACCGGCTCGCGGGTGAGGATGCCGATGGAGTCGGCTACCGCTTGAATCTGCAACGCCAGCAGCGGCAGCACGCCGATCAGCATGAAGATCGTGGTCAGTGCGCCGGCCCAGGTGCTGCGGAAGCGGAAGGCGAACAGATCGGCCAGCGACGACAGCTGATACGTGCGGGTGATTTTCAGGATCGGATACAAAAGCACGGGTGCCAGCAGAAACGCGCCGGAGACGCCTAGATAGCTGGACAAAAATCCGTAGCCGTACTGATAGGCCAGGCCCACCGTGCCATAAAACGCCCACGCACTGGCGTAAACGCCCAGCGATAGGGTGTATGTCAGCGGGTGGCGAATGATCGCCCGGGGGATCATGCCCCGTTCGCTGACCCAGGCTACGCCGAACAGCACCGCCAGGTACGCGGCGCTGATCAGGATCATCTCGGTCAGGCTAAAGCTCATCGGCATCTTTTTGGCTCTGCAGGATGAAGGTCACGACGATCAGAATCAGCCAGAGCAGATAAGGGCGATACCAGGCGCCAGTGGCGTCGATCCACCAATCCATGATGGCCGGGGAGAACAGATAAATCCCCACTACCAGGAGCAGGACCAAGCGATAGATGTACATCCCGGCCTCTCTTTTTTATGCGCGTGCCCGAAAACGTGCGGCGATGGTAACGGATGGGCGCGCCACTGCAAGTGTGATCACTGTAGTTGCGCTTCGGGCAGGTTGAGTGTGCGCGGGATCAACAAGGCATCCCAGTGGGCGATGCCCCAGTTCAGCACTTCCCGTGGGGTGGCGTAAGCCAGTTCGGCGCCGGGATTGTGCCCCAGTGCGCGCAATGCACGCAGCAACAAGGGGGTTGCCTGATCTTCGGTCAACGGCGGCGAACGATAGGACTTACCGAGCTTGTTGCCATCGGGCTGGGTGATCAGCGGGATATGCAGATAACGCGGTTGCGGCAGGCCAAGCAATTCTTGCAGGTAGAGCTGGCGCGGCGTGGAGTCAAGCAAGTCGGCGCCGCGGACGATATCGGTAATGCCTTGCCAGGCGTCGTCCAGCACCACCGCCAGTTGATAGGCGTAGAGCCCGTCGCGGCGACGAATCACGAAATCGCCGACGTCCCGGCCCAGGTGTTGGCGGTATTCGCCTTGCACCCGGTCGATGAAGTGGTATTCCAGCTCGGGGACGCGCAGGCGGATCGCGGCATTTTTAGTGTCATGACCGGCGTTGCGGCACAGCCCCGGATAAATCCCGTGGTAGGGCGCAAGTGTTTTGCGTGAACAGGTGCACGCGTAGGCCAGACCGTGATTGAACAGGCGATTGAGGACTTCGGCGTAGGCATCGTGCCGGTCACTCTGTCGGACCATTTCGCCATCCCACTCGAAACCGTAGCTTTCCAGGGCCTTGAGAATGGCCGCTTGAGCGCCGGGCTCCTCCCGTGGCGGATCGAGATCTTCCATGCGCATCAGCCAGCGGCCACCCACCGAGCGCGCGTCGAGGTACGAGGCCAGCGCTGCGACCAGCGAACCGAAATGCAGATGTCCACTGGGCGTGGGGGCGAAACGCCCGATGTAGGTGGGGGAAGTCATAAAGGCGATCTATGTTGTCCGGCGTACGCAAGTCCCTGTGGGAGCGAGCCTGCTCGCGAAGGGGCCATCAGCTCCAACATTACTGTTGCCTGATACTCCGCTTTCGCGAGCAGGTTCGCTCCCACAGTTTTTGCTATCGAAGCGAACTTCAGAAACAAAAACGGAGCGTTCGCACGCTCCGTTTTTCGTTCAGGTCGAGATTACTTGCCGACTTGCTTTTCCTTGATTTCCGCCAGGGTCTTGCAGTCAACGCACATGTCGGCGGTAGGGCGGGCTTCCAGTCGCTTGACGCCGATTTCGACGCCGCAGGACTCGCACCAGCCATATTCTTCGTCTTCGATCAGTTGCAGCGTCTTGTCGATCTTTTTGATCAACTTGCGCTCGCGGTCGCGGGCACGCAGCTCGAGGCTGAATTCTTCTTCCTGACTGGCACGGTCTGCCGGGTCCGGGAAGTTGGCCGCTTCGTCTTTCATGTGATCAACCGTACGGTCGACTTCCTGCATCAAGTCCTGTTTCCACTTATTCAGGATCTTGGTGAAGTGAGCGCGCATGGGCTTGCCCATGTATTCCTCGCCCTTTACTTCTTTGTAGGGTTCGAAGCCGCTGATCGACTGGTTTTGCTGCTTTGCTTGGGTGGGCATGAAATGGACCGCCTCTACTCTTGTAATCCATTGCGCAGGATTGCTCCATCACCGACACCTGCCGGCCCTGCGGCTGCAAGCGGGCGAACTTACCAGATCAAATCGGACCGCGCTACTCCCGGATGTCGAGGTAGTGGCCCGCAGTGCTTGCAAATGATTGCAAAGCCTTGTCTGGTGGCGCTGGAGACCTGATCAATTATTGATTTTAGTCAAACCTGAGACACACGCTTGAGTCGTTTGAGACCAGCGTTATAACGGTCTGACCGCTTTAGGTTCTCGCTCGTTCCTGCGCATGGGTAGAATTGGTTTTTTTCCCCGTTGAAGGAAGGCTAATGGCTCAGTCCTACAGTGCCCGCAGTCGCGCGATCGAACCTTTCCATGTCATGGCGCTGCTGGCGCGGGCCAATGAACTGCAAGCCGCTGGTCACGACGTGATCCACCTGGAAATCGGCGAACCCGACTTCACCACCGCCGAGCCGATCATTCAGGCCGGCCAGGCCGCATTGACGGCGGGGAAGACCCGTTACACCGCCGCGCGTGGCATTCCCGAGTTGCGTGAGGCCATTTCCGGCTTTTATCAGCAACGTTACGGTTTGAACATCAATCCGCAGCGAATCCTCATCACGCCTGGCGGTTCCGGTGCGCTGCTGCTGGCCAGCGCCTTGTTGGTGGACCCGGGCAAGCACTGGCTGCTGGCGGACCCGGGATACCCGTGCAACCGACACTTTTTGCGGCTGGTGGAAGGCGCAGCGCAGCTTGTTCCTGTAGGTCCGGACGTGCGCTATCAACTGACGCCGGACCTGATTGCCCGCCATTGGGATAACGACAGCGTCGGTGCCCTGGTGGCTTCGCCAGCCAATCCGACCGGGACGATCCTGACCCGCGATGAGCTGGCGGGCCTGTCGGCCGCGATCAAGGAGCGTCACGGTCATCTGGTGGTGGATGAGATCTATCACGGTCTGACCTACGGCACTGATGCGGCCAGCGTGCTGGAAGTCGATGACAGTGCCTTTGTACTGAATAGTTTTTCCAAGTATTTCGGGATGACCGGTTGGCGCCTCGGTTGGCTGGTGGCGCCGGAAGCGGCGGTCGGTGAGCTGGAAAAACTCGCCCAGAACCTCTACATCAGCGCCCCGAGCATGGCTCAGTACGCCGCTCTGGCCTGCTTCGAACCGGCCACGATCAGCATTCTGGAAGAACGTCGTGCGGAATTCGGTCGTCGTCGGGATTTCCTGCTGCCAGCCCTGCGAGAGTTGGGCTTTGGTATCGCCGTCGAGCCTGAAGGCGCGTTCTACTTGTATGCCGATATCAGCAAGTTCGGCGGTGATGCCTTCGCGTTCTGCCGACATTTCCTCGAAACCGAACACGTGGCGATTACTCCGGGTCTGGACTTCGGTCGTTATCAGGCCGGCCACCATGTGCGGTTTGCCTACACCCAAAGTCTTCCGCGCCTACAGGAAGCGGTCGAGCGGATTGCGCGCGGCTTGAAGAGTTGGCAAGGCTGATGCGTTTTCATCCTCCCCTCGAAGAAGGTCGTTTGATTCGTCGTTACAAGCGTTTTCTCGCCGATATCGAAACCGTTAGCGGCGAGTTGCTGACCATTCACTGCCCGAACACCGGCTCGATGCTCAATTGCCAGGTCGAAGGGGGGCAGGTCTGGTTCAGCCGTTCCAACGACCCCAAGCGCAAGTTGCCAGGCACCTGGGAAGTCGGCGAAACCCCTCAGGGGCGCTTGTTTTGCGTGAATACCGGGCGGGCTAACGGCTTGATCGAAGAAGCATTGCGAGCCGGTGTCATCACCGAACTCACCGGCTTTACCGAGCTGAAGCGCGAAGTGGCCTACGGTCAGGAGAGCAGTCGCATCGATTTCCGCCTCGATTACCCGAGCGGGCCGGCTTATGTAGAAGTCAAAAGCGTGACCCTGGGCTTCGATGGTTCTTCGGTGGCGGCATTTCCCGATGCAGTGACCCAGCGCGGGGCCAAGCATTTGCGCGAATTGGCGCATTTGGCCAGGGACGGAATTCGTGCGGTGCAGTTGTATTGCGTCAATCTCACCGGCATCGACGCTGTGCGTCCTGCAGAAGAAATCGATTCGGCCTACGCCGCAGCCTTGCGTGAGGCGGTGTCGTGCGGGGTCGAGGTGCTGGCCTATGGCGTGCACTTGACCCACAAAGAAATGGTGGTCGATCGGCGTCTGGATGTGTTGCTCAACGGTTAAAGACTGACCCAGATCCCTTGCTCGTCTTCGCGGCAGGCGACGGTGGTCAGGGACTGCCCGGCGCAAGGACCGGACACGCATTCGCCGTCTTCGATCAGAAACAGTGCGCCGTGGGTCGCGCACTGGATCAAGCTGTTGCTGGGGTCGAGAAACTGGTCGGGCTTCCATTCCAGTCCCACGCCACGGTGCGGGCAGCGATTGATGTAGACGTAAACCTGGCCGCCACGGCGCACGGCAAAGAGCTTCTGGCCGTCGATGTCGAAACCGCGACTGCTGGCATCGGCCAGCTCAACGCCTGCACAAAGAAACTTCATGTCTATCCTCAAGTCCTGCGGCTCGTGACTGGATATGTCCGAGCTTGACGTTCAAATGCAAGCAATTATCAAATGGCTGCCTTGCCCTTCGGGTACAGATGCCAGGCGCCAAGGATACGTGGCCTGTCATTTTGATGCCCGGAAAAACCCTTAAAGGAAGCTGTTTATGCGCCTGAGTACCCGCGTTGCTGCGCTCTGTGTCGGACTCCTCATCAGCCACCTCGCCGCAGCGGCCGAGTTGCCACAACGTTGGGTCAGTGCCAGTGGAGCGCTGACGGATTGGGTCATCGCGCTGGGCGGAGCGTCAAAACTGGTCGGTGTCGATACCACCAGTCAGCATCCTGACTCCCTCAAGACGCTGCCAAGAATCGGGTATCAGCGGCAACTGTCGGCGGAGGGCATCTTGAGCTTACGCCCGCAGATTTTGATCGGCACCGAAGAAATGGGACCGCCGCCGGTGCTGTCGCAGATTCGCAGTGCCGGCGTACAAATCGAACTGTTTTCGGCTAAACCGGATCTGATGACCTTGCAGGACAACTTGAAGCATTTGGGCTCGTTGCTCGGCGCTGAAGACCGGGCGGCGCGGTTGTTCGAGAGTTATCAACGGATGCTCGATCATGAAAGGGGTCGGGTCACTCAGGCACAACTGACGCAAAAATCGCCGGGCGTGCTGTTGTTGCTTGGCCACGCGGGCGGCAAACTGCTCATCGCCGGCAAGGACACCGCCGCCGATTGGTTGCTGCAACAGGCCGGTGGGCACAATCTGGCCACGCATACCGGCTACAAACCCTTTTCTGTCGAATCCCTGGTCAGTCTGGACCCTGAGGTGCTGGTGTTTGCTGATCGTGCACTGATCGGCGATGCGGCACGTGCGGCGTTGTTCAAGGAGAACCCGATCCTGTCCTCGACCCGCGCGGTCAAGGACGGGCGAGTCTTGGAGCTTGATCCGACTTTGTTGGTCGGGGGATTGGGGTCGCGGCTACCCCCTTCGTTGAAAAAACTGTCTGACGCCTTTTACCCCGATTCGGCCGGCCAATGACCATCCTGGTTAAACCCCGCGCTTTATTCATCGGTCTGATCCTGCTGTGTGTGCTGGCCATCTGGCTGTCGTTGGCGCTTGGGCCGGTGAGCTTGCCGTTGTTCGACACCTTGCGTGCAGCCCTGCGGCTGGTGGGGGTGCCGATCGCGCCCGACGGGCTGGAGCAGGCCGAACTGATCCTCGGGCAGATTCGTTTGCCGCGAACCTTGTTGGGTTTGGCTGTGGGAGGGGTGTTGGCACTGTCCGGCGTGGCAATGCAGGGGTTGTTTCGTAATCCCCTGGCCGATCCGGGGCTGGTCGGCGTCTCCAGCGGTGCAGCATTGGGCGCGGCAATTGCGATCGTCGGTGGTTCTGTGTTCGGCGGTCTGCCTGAGTCCTTCGGGCCATATCTGTTATCGCTGTGCGCGTTTCTCGGCGGGCTCGGCGTGACGGCGTTGGTGTATCGACTGGGCCGGCGCAATGGGCAGACCCATGTCGCGACCATGCTGTTGGCCGGTATTGCGTTGACTGCGCTGGCCGGCTCCACCGTGGGGCTGTTCACCTATCTGGCGGATGACGCGACGCTGCGCACCCTGACGTTCTGGAACCTGGGCAGCCTCAATGGCGCCAGCTATTCGCGGCTCTGGCCGCTACTGCTGATCAGTGCCGGCGTGGCGCTGTGGCTGCCGCGTCGGGCCAAGGCCTTGAATGCGTTGTTGCTGGGTGAGTCGGAGGCCGGTCACCTGGGCATCGACGTCGAAGGGCTCAAGCGCGAATTGGTGTTTTGCACGGCGTTGGGTGTCGGGGCCGCGGTGGCCGCAGCAGGGATGATCGGGTTTGTGGGTCTGGTGGTGCCGCATCTGGTGCGACTGCTGGCCGGGCCGGATCATCGTGTGCTATTGCCAGCGTCAGTATTGGCGGGTGCCAGTCTTTTGTTGTTTGCCGATCTGGTGGCGCGACTGGCCTTGGCGCCGGCCGAATTGCCGATCGGGATTGTCACGGCATTCATTGGTGCGCCGTTCTTTCTGTATTTATTGCTCAGAGGGCGTGCCTGATGTTGCGAACGCAAAATCTGCAAATCCGTCGGGGCCGAAAGATTGTCCTGACGGACATCACGCTTGAGCTCAAACCGGGCGAAGTTCTCGGCGTGCTGGGGCCGAATGGCGCCGGCAAAAGCACTTTGCTCGGCGCCTTGTGCGGCGAATTTCAGGCTCATCATGGCAGCGTCTGGCTCGACGAGCGCGAGTTGAGCGATTGGACGGGGACGGCGCGAGCGCAGCGCTTGGCGGTATTGCCGCAGGTGTCGACCCTGGACTTCGCCTTTCGTGTCGAAGAGGTGGTCGGCATGGGCCGCTTGCCGCATCAAAGCGGTCGGGTTCGCGATGACGAGATCGTTGCCGCCGCATTGCACGCTGCCGATGCCGGACATTTGAGTGGCCGCAGCTATCTGGCCTTGTCCGGTGGCGAACGTCAGCGGGTGCATCTGGCGCGGGTTCTGGCGCAGCTCTGGCCGGGCGAAGCAGGACAAACGTTGTTGCTCGATGAGCCAACGTCGATGCTTGACCCGCTTCATCAGCACACCACGTTGCAAGCCGTGCGCGAGTTCGCCAATAGAGGCGCGGCGGTGCTGGTGATCCTGCATGATCTGAACCTGGCAGCGCGCTATTGTGATCGTCTGTTACTGCTCGAAGGCGGACGCCCTGTGGCACTCGATACGCCGGAGCAGGTGTTGCGCCCGGAACCACTGAAGGCAGTGTTCGGGCTGGAAGTGCTCGTGCAGCAGCACCCGGAACGTGGGCATCCGCTGATCATCGCCCGCTGAGTTTTTTATGGAGTGAAAACATGCGTGGGATTTTGATGCTGGCCTTGCTGATGCTGAGTGCCTGTCAGCATGTTTCGACTCCGCCGCCGGTTGTCGGCGAGATCCGGGACTTACGCAGCGGTCAGACCCTCACGGCAGAGGAACTGGTTAAACGGTTGGAAAAGCCCTCGAGGCTGATCGTGGGCGAGCAACATGACAATCGCGATCACCATGAACTGCAGTTGTGGTTATTGCAGTCGCTGGGTGAGCGGCGACCTCAAGGCAGTCTGCTGCTGGAAATGCTCACGCCGGATCAGCAGCCGCGTGTCGATGACGTTCGTCACGCCTCGACACCACCGGCGGATTTACCCGGTGCATTAGCCTGGCAGTCGGGGTGGGACTGGAATCTGTACGGGCCGATCGTTCGCTTCGCGCTGCCCCAGCCATACCCGTTGCTGGCAGCCAATCTGGACATGCTTGAAGTCCGTGCCGTTTACGCTAATCCTCCGACATTGAGCGGTTCGCGCTCCAACGCTGCTTCAGTCAAGGACGAGTTGCTGAAGCAAGTCAGCGACTCCCACTGCGGCCTGCTGCCGACATCGCAGATGCCGGCGATGCTGGCGGTTCAGCAGCAACGTGACCGACGGATGGCCGAGCGCCTGCTGGCGGCACCCACGCCTTCACTGCTGTTTGCCGGTGCTTACCATGCGCGCAAGGATGTCGGCGTGCCGATTCATGTGCTTGATCTGGGAGGGCCTCAGGCGCCTGCAGTGTTGATGCTGGCGGAGCAGGGTAGCGAGGTCACACCGGCCATGGCTGATTACGTCTGGTACACGCCTGCCACGCCGCCGCAGGATTACTGCGCGCAAATGCGTAAGCAATTTGGCAAGTGATCGAACGACTTTTCTGCAGGCAAAAAAAGACCCGGCAAGAGCCGGGTCAAATAACCGTGATTAGCCTGATGAGGAGATATCTGAGAGTCCGAACCAAGGGCTTTTCAAATATCGGCCAGTCTCGCGACCAGCTGTGGTAATCATAGCGATTCTCATTATCAAGTCAACCACTGATCTCTCAATTCTTTGAGATGTGCTTTCCGTTCGCTGGAAACCCCCGTAATCATTGGGTTTCAGCCTGTGCGGTTGAGCGAGCTCAGTTGAATGATCTGCTTGTTCAGCAGGTCGATACGTCGGGCCATGCTCTCGATCAGGCTATGGGCGATCTTCGGATTGCCTTGGGTCAGGCTGAGAAACTGATCCTTGGGAATCAGCATGACAGTGCTGGGTTCGCTGGTGATCACGCTGGCGTTACGCTTCTCGCCGGTAAACACCGCCATGGCGCCAAAAATCTCGTCCTTGGGTATATCGCCAACTTTATAGCCGTCGACAAAGGCTTCGGCATGGCCATCGATGATGACGAACACGTGATCCGGCTCATCGCCCTGACGGATCAACACTTCGCCACTGGCCACGCGCTGAAAACCATTGGTGCTTCGAAACTCGGGTTGTTTCAGGCGGGCGACGGCGTCGGACAGCAGGGCGGACTGACCGGCCATGTATTGAAGGAACAGTTCCGAACGCTCCGGGTCGGCGTAGATATGCTGAAAAACCTCGGATCGCAGATAAGGCGTCAGTGCCAAAGGGCTATCGCTGCGAAAGCGGCAACGCGGCAGCTCTGTACCCTGACGCAAGCCGATCAGATCTCCCTCGTGCAGATAGAACAATGCCCGCTCGTCGATGCACCCATGCAGCAGGCCATTTTTCAACACAAACAGTTGATTGCCGGGTAACAGGGCTGCCAGATCATCGACGGCTGAAAACTCCAGGGTCGGTCCGCACGGCATCAAACCTTCCAGCAGCCGGACGGGAATATGTTGCAGTCGGTTGATCAGCGCGTCGGCGTAAGCCGGTTGTTCCCCAAGTAGGTACATGGCTGCTGCGTCCGTTCAGTTCTTGTGACGTGACGAGATAGCTTCCAGCTGTTTGTTCAAGGCGTCCTTGCGCTCGGCGGGAATGTCATTCCAGTGCACATCCATCAGGGCACCTTCGATGGCATACAACAACACCTTGGACGCCCGAAACCCGCGCGTGCGCACGGCCCGATACGCATCCACCGCTCCCAGGCGACGCAAGTCCGAGGCGCTGTGGATGCCCACGGCATGCAGCCACTGCGCCGACGTCTTGCCAAGATTCTTCAGGTGCTGCAGTTCATCATTCATCAAGCCTCCTTGCGACGGCCGAACGGTGCGTGGGCGAGCTTCTCAGGAGTGTAGCCATCAGTAGGAAAAGCGTGATTGTTTGGTCGGTTTCGACGCAAAAGCTTCTAAGAAGCGAAGTCTTAAAGCTGCGTGAAAGTTCGCGAGCGCGGAGGAAGAGAGGGCAGTGGAATCAGAATTCCGGGCAAAATATGCCTGCGTTCAGCGCAATGCGGGGGCGCCGAACGGGTCAGTTAAAAGTCGCTTTTAGCGGGTGCGATAACGCAGGCGTGTACCGAAATTCATCGACATCAGGATCTCGTCAGCACTCAACTCTGGCGGGAAGTAGGCGCCGGAAATCTGTGCATGAGCAAGGCTCGCGCCTTCCAGGGAGGCGTTGCGAAAGTCGATGCCGCGCAAGTCGGCGGAGCGGAAATAGGCATCGGTAAAGTCAACGCCGTCGGCGTTCAGTTCACGCAGATCCAGCCCCCGAAAATCGCCACCGACCATATCGATAGGTCCGTCTTTTGGGCGCTCGTTGTTGAAGCCAGTGATGTCGTCTTTGTGCAGCAACGCATAAAGCGGGGTGTCGAGAAGTTTCGGCTGGCTCATGTCAGATCACCTGTTGGTTTTATGACGCCAGTATAGTGCCACTATTTGGCAGTCGTGAAGCCGGCGAAGGCTTCACGGCTGAAATAGTTTCTTACAGGCCCGGCAGGCGCTGGCGAATCTGTGCAACGACTGTGTCGAGGGTTCCGCTTTCATTGGTCTGAACGCGTTTGCTGCAGAGAATCTCTGCTGGCGTCAGAGCCTCTCGAGTGGCTTGTTGGGCTTCGATAACCACCAGGGTGGCGTCGGACGGGTCCTTTTTGTCTGCCTGACGCAGGGCCAGCCAGCTCTCGATCACTGCTTGCGGCGCATTGCAATCGAGGATCAGGAATGGCGCGCCGGTGGCTTCGGCAATTTTCGCTGCGCCGTCACGCTGGTCGCGTTTGAGGTACGTCGCATCGATCACCACGGGGAAGCCAGCACGCAGGATCACGGCGGCAATTTCATGCAGGCGGGTGTAAGTGGCGGCGCTGGCGTCGGCGCTATAGATGCCGGCCTGAGGGTCGTTTGGCACGGTTTGTTCGCCGAACAGACGTTTGCGCTCTACATCGGAACGCAGGCGAATGGCGCCCAACGCTTCCACCAGACGCATGGCCACGTGGCTCTTGCCGACGGCAGAAACACCGTGGGTGATGGCCATGAAGCGCGAAGGAATGGTGCTGTAGCTTTCCGCCAGGTTGGCGTAGTTGCGGTACTGGCGCAGGGTGGTGGCTCGCTGCACCGGGTCGGCCTCGGCTGGCATGCTGAACAGGCTGACCTTGGCGCGAACCAGTGCGCGGTAGGCTTTATAGAAGTTCAGCAACTCAAGACCCTGGTAATCGCCGGTCAATTCCAGGTATTGGCTGATGAAGCGGCGCGCCAGACTCTTCAGGCCACGGTCTTCCAGGTCCATCGCCAGGAAACCGGTGTCGGCGTAAACGTCAGTGAAGCGGAACGGTTCGTTGAACTCGATGCAGTCGAAGATCACGACCTTGCCGTCGATTACGGTGGCGTTGCCCAAGTGGATGTCACCGTGGCATTCGCGGATGAAACCTTCGGCCTTGCGCTGGGCGAACAGTGGCTTGAGGCGTTCGAAGCTGCTTTCAGCCCAGGCTTGCAGCGCATCCAGTTGCAGCAGATCGGCCTTGTCGCTGAGGAATGGGCGGATCTGTTCGAAGTTCTGGCGTACCGGTGCCATCACGCTATCCGGAGTGCCGGCTTCGTGTTCGGCAGGCACTTTCGGTGCGTTGAGGTGGAATTGGGCTATCTGCGCGGCCATCTCGTCGATGTGCGCAGTGGTCAGTTCGCCGTTGGCTTGCAGCGTGCTGAGTAACCCGCTCTGTGGGAATTGACGCATTTTCAGCGCGTAATCGATGACCGGGCCTTCGCCGCCCAGTTGTGGGGCTTCGGCGCTGCCGGTGATGGGCAATACTTCGAGGTACAAATCGTTGGTCAGGCGCTGGTTAAGACGCAGCTCTTCCCCGCAAAAATGCTTGCGAGCGTTGAGGTTGGTGAAATCCAGGAAGCCGAAATTCACGGGCTTCTTCACTTTATACGCAAAGGGGCCAGTGAGGATTACCCAGGAAATATGGGTTTCGATGACCTGGAACCCGTCTACGGGATGCGGGTAGAGGGCCGGGTTTTGCAGGGCAGCGATCAGGGACTGGCTCACAGGCGATCCTTCAGAGTCTGGGGAAAATTCACGGCCGTCATTATGGCCGCAAGTCCGTCTGACGCAAACCTCGGAGGGCTCCTGTTGAGTATGAATAAAGTGCGTATAATCCGCCGCCATGACTCGTACTCGATCCCCCCGCACCCCAAAAAAACCACCTTCCAAGGGCCTGCGCCCCTGGCTGGGCTGGGCCCTTAAACTCAGTCTGGTCGGCCTGGTGGTGCTCGCCGGATTCGCGGTTTACCTCGACGCGATCGTCCAGGAGAAGTTCTCCGGCAAGCGCTGGACCATTCCGGCCAAGGTGTACGCGCGCCCGCTGGAGCTGTTTACCGGCCAAAAGTTGAGCAAGGAGGACTTCCTCACCGAGCTCGATGCCTTGGGCTACCGACGCGAAGCCGTGAGCAACGGCCCCGGCGCGGCCGCAGTGAGCGGCAATACCGTCGACTTGAATACCCGTGGTTTCCAGTTCTATGAAGGCCTGGAGAAACCTCAGCCCGTGCGTGTGCGCTTCTCCGGCGACTACGTGGCCGAACTTTCGGCGACCAACGGTTCGAAGCTTTCTGTGGTGCGCCTTGAGCCGCTGCTGATCGGCGGGATTTACCCGAAGAATCTCGAAGATCGCATTCTGATCAAAATCGATCAGGTCCCCCCCTATCTGCTGGAAACCCTGGTTGCGGTGGAAGACCGGGATTTCTATAGCCACTGGGGCGTGTCGCCCAAGTCGATTGCCCGTGCCGTCTACGTCAATACCTCTGGCGGCAAGATGACCCAGGGCGGCAGTACGCTGACACAACAGTTGGTCAAGAATTTCTACCTGACCAGCGAACGCAGCCTGACCCGTAAACTCACCGAAGCCATGATGGCGATGTTGCTTGAGCTGCATTACGACAAGCGAGAGATTCTTGAGGCTTACCTCAATGAAGTGTTCGTCGGTCAGGATGGCCAGCGCGCAGTGCATGGCTTCGGCTTGGCAAGCCAGTTTTTCTTCGGGCAACCGTTGTCCGAGCTGAAACTGCATCAAGTCGCGATGCTGGTGGGCATGGTCAAGGGGCCGTCCTATTACAACCCGCGTCGCAACCCTGAACGAGCGCTTGAGCGGCGCAATCTGGTGCTCGATGTACTTGAGCAACAAGGCGTTGCCACCGCCGAGCAAGTCGCTGCCGCGAAGAACATGCCACTGGGCGTGACGACTCGCGGCAAGCTGGCGGACAGCTCGTTCCCTGGCTTCCTCGATCTGGTCAAGCGTCAGCTGCGCGAAGACTATCGCGACGAAGACTTGACCGAAGAAGGTCTGCGGATCTTCACCAGTTTCGACCCGATCCTGCAAATGAAAGCCGAAGCGTCGGTCAACGACACCTTCAAGAGACTCTCCGGACGCAAGGGTTCCGATGAGGTTGAAGCGGCCATGGTCGTGACCAACCCGGAAACCGGTGAAGTCCAGGCCATGATCGGCAGTCGTCAGGCGAGTTTTGCCGGCTTCAACCGTGCGCTGGACGCTGTACGACCGATCGGGTCCTTGATCAAGCCGGCGGTTTATCTGACAGCCCTTGAGAAGCCGAGCCAGTACACCTTGACCAGTTGGCTGTCGGACGATTCCTTCTCGGTCAAAGGCGCGGACGGTCAAGTCTGGAAGCCGCAGAACTACGATCGCCGTTCCCATGGCACCGTGTTCCTGTATCAGGGCCTGGCGCATTCCTACAACCTGTCGACCGCGCGTCTCGGGTTGGCAGTGGGCGTGCCGAATGTCCTCAAGACCCTGGCGCGTCTCGGTGTGAGTCGCGAATTCCCGGCGTTCCCGTCGATGTTGTTGGGCGCTGGCGGTCTGACCCCGATCGAAGTGGCGACGATGTACCAGACCCTGGCCAACGGTGGTTTCAATACGCCGATGCGCGGGATCCGTAGCGTATTGACCGCTGAAGGCGAACCGCTCAAGCGTTATCCGTTCCAGATTCAGCAGCGTTTCGATCCGGCCTCCATTTACCTGATCCAGAGCGCCATGCAGCGGGTCATGCGGGAAGGTACCGGCAGTTCGGTTTACAACGTGTTGCCGAAAACCCTGACCCTGGCCGGCAAGACCGGCACCAGTAACGATTCGCGGGACAGCTGGTTTGCCGGTTTCAGTCAGGACCTGCTGGCAGTGGTCTGGCTGGGTCGCGATGACAACGGCAAGACTCCGTTCACCGGCGCCACCGGTGCGCTGCAGGTCTGGACCAGTTTCATGCGCAAGGCCGATCCGTTGCCGCTGGATATGCCGCAGCCAGACAACATTGTTCAGGCCTGGGTCGATTCGCGTACCGGACAAGGCTCTGATGCCAACTGCCCAGGTGCCGTGCAGATGCCGTATATTCGCGGCAGCGAACCGCCTCCCGGTGCCGCTTGCGGTGGCGAAAGCCCTGTTTCCGGCGAAACGGTGATGGATTGGGTCAAGGGCTGGATGAATTAAGCAAAGAGGGTTTCAAGTGAACAAGTGGTTGATTCCAGCGGTTACCGCCGTGGCTTTGCTCAGCGGTTGCTCCTCCGTACAACGCGGGTCGATTCCGGTTGTGGATTCCGGTAGCGCCGTTTCGAACAGTGAACGGGTTTCGGCGAATGGCGGTTTCCGTCAGACGACGACTAAACGTCCTGCGCAAGCCCAGACACAGGCAATTCCACAAGGTGATACCGGCGTTGTCGTGATGGTGCCAGGTGGCGGGGCAGTAACGTCGGCACCGATCAGCACTGCGCCGATCACGCCAGGCCCGATTACCCCGGGGCCGATCGATACCGCGCCGGTCCAGTCGGCACCGGTCAATCAGGGCAGCTACAGCATGCCGTCGACGCCGAGCGGGATTCCTTCGGCGAGCTCCGGTGGCTTGTCTGCCGACGAGCAATTGGACGGTCCGGTTCTGGCCTTGCTGACTACCGCTCAGCAGCAACAGGCGAGCGGTGATCTCAACGGTGCTTCCTCCAGCCTCGAGCGCGCCCAGCGTGTTGCGCCGCGTGAGCCGCAAGTGCTTTATCGTCTGGCTCAGGTGCGTATGGCTCAAGGCGATGCGCCACAAGCAGAACAGTTTGCTCGTCGTGGCCTGACCTTCGCCAACGGTCGTCCGGCACTTCAGGCCAGCCTGTGGGGATTGATCGCTCAGGCGCGTGAGAAACAGGGTGATTCTGCTGGCGCAGCATTGGCCCGTCAGAAGGCCAAGGTATCGCTGTGATGGATGCGCGCTTTCCGAAGATTGCCGAACAGTTGCTATTGATCGAGCGCGAGCTGCGGGTTCAGGGTTGGTGGGACGAGGTCTCGCCCTCCGCCGAAGCGCTTTCCAGTGTCGAACCATTCTCGGTCGATACGCTGGATTTCGAGCAGTGGCTGCAATGGATCTTCCTTCCGCGGATGAAGGTGATCCTCGAGCAGGATCTGCCCTTGCCAAACGCTTCGGGAATTCAGGAGATGGCCGAAATGGTCTTCGCCGCCCGTAATGTTCAGGGCAAGGACCGGCAGTTGCAGGTGCTGCTCAAAGAGTTTGATCTACTGATCACCGCCTCTCGCTGAGTTCGATCCGTTGCACGAGCTGTCTACTGGCAGTTATCCGCAATCTGTTTCTGTGCTTCGCTAATGCGCTCCTGCCGCTGCTGGTCGGTCAGGCGGCGCATCTCGCCTTCGACATCCTCCCGTATTCGCGGATTGTTCTGCAGTTGAGCCAGGTTCGTCCGCGCCTGTTCGCAGAATGCCTTTAGCTGGGCTTGCTGTTCGCTGACCTGCTTTTTCACTTTTTTGTCGATGGCCTGTTGATCGCCAATGGCACCGCTGGGTGGCGGTGGGGACTGGTTGCTGGCGGGCGAGGAGGGCGTGACCACGGTGGTGGCTTCCCGGCCTTGGGGCGGCTGGGCGTCGAAGTGGGTAACGCCCTGGGCGTCGACCCATTTGTAGATCTGAGCGGCCATGCACGGAGGGCTGATGCCAATCAGCAGGCTGACGGTCAGGAAAAACGTTCGCATGCCATTTCCTTGTATTGGGTTGCGCAATTGAAGCTAACACAGTTGCTGTTTAGCGGTTTTTTCTTGCTTTCTCATGTGCTTAGTTCAATAAAGCACATAGACGACTTGACTTGGAGAGGACGAAACAGAAGAATCCAAAGTCCGCTGTAGAGGGACTGCCAGAAGCAGGCCCGCTCAGCAGATCATGAGGCGCACATCCGCGCCGACCTGTTACACCCGCAACGCGTTACCTCGCGCTGGGTGGGAAAAGCCCGCAACACTTGGGACGATCCCAATACTTGCTCAGTCAGTGCTGACGTAGTCGGCGACCACCGTCGCTCATGCTCTGCTGAGAAGTAAACCTATTAAGACCCGTCCCCTTTTATGTGGGCGGTATTCTGGCGTTTTAGAGGTGAACAACGTGGAGCTTTTATCTGGCGGTGAGATGCTCGTCCGCTTTTTGCGTGACGAAGGCGTCAAATATATCTACGGGTACCCGGGTGGTGCTCTTCTTCATGTTTACGATGCCCTGTTCAAAGAACCGGAAGTGACCCACATCCTGGTTCGTCACGAACAGGCTGCGACCCATATGGCTGACGGCTATGCCCGTGCTACCGGTAAAGCCGGTGTGGTACTGGTGACCTCCGGCCCGGGCGCAACCAACGCCATTACCGGTATTGCCACGGCCTACATGGACTCCATTCCGATGGTGGTCATTTCCGGCCAGGTGCCTAGCACCATGGTGGGAACCGATGCGTTCCAGGAAACCGACATGATCGGTATCTCCCGGCCGATCGTGAAGCACAGCTTCATGATCAAGCACGCGTCGGAAATCCCGGAAGTCATGAAGAAAGCGTTCTACCTCGCGCAATCCGGTCGTCCTGGTCCGGTCGTTGTCGATATCCCGAAAGACATGACCAACCCGGCCGAGAAGTTCGAATACATCTTCCCGAAAAAAGCCAAGCTGCGTTCCTACAGTCCGGCTGTTCGCGGTCACTCCGGGCAAATCCGCAAGGCGGCAGAAATGCTCCTGGCGGCCAAGCGTCCTGTGATGTATGCAGGCGGCGGTGTGATTCTCGGTGGTGGCTCCGCGCCGCTGACCGAGCTGGCGAAGATGCTCAACCTGCCAGTGACCAATACCCTGATGGGTCTGGGTGCCTACCCTGGCACCGACCGTCAGTTCATCGGCATGCTCGGCATGCACGGCAGCTACACCGCTAACCTGGCGATGCACCATGCCGACGTGATCCTTGCAGTCGGCGCTCGTTTCGATGACCGCGTGATCAACGGCCCGGCGAAGTTCTGCCCAAATGCCAAGATCATTCACATCGACATCGACCCGGCTTCGATCTCCAAGACCATCAAGGCCGACGTGCCTATTGTCGGTCCGGTCGAGAGTGTCCTGACCGAGATGGTCGCGATCCTCAAGGAAATCGGCGAGACCCCGAACAAGGAGTCCGTTGCCAGCTGGTGGAAGCAAGTTGATGAGTGGCGCGGTGATCGCGGCCTGTTCCCTTATGACAAGGGCGACGGCAGCGTCATCAAGCCGCAGACCGTGATCGAAACCCTGTGCGAAGTGACCAAGGGCGACGCCTTTGTAGCCTCCGACGTGGGCCAGCATCAAATGTTCGCGGCGCAGTACTACACGTTCAACAAGCCGAACCGCTGGATCAACTCCGGCGGCCTGGGCACCATGGGCTTCGGTTTTCCGGCGGCCATGGGCATCAAGCTGAGCTTCCCGGATGACGACGTCGTCTGCGTGACGGGCGAGGGCAGTATCCAGATGAACATTCAGGAACTGTCCACCTGTCTGCAATATGGCTTGCCGGTGAAAATCGTCATCCTGAACAACGGTGTTCTGGGTATGGTTCGCCAGTGGCAAGACATGAGCTATGGTAGCCGGCACTCGCATTCCTACATGGAGTCGCTGCCTGACTTCGTCAAGTTGGCGGAAGCCTATGGTCACGTCGGCGTGCGCATCACCGAATCGAAAGATTTGAAGACGAAGATGGAAGAGGCGTTCGCCATGAAGGATCGTCTGGTGATCATCGATGTTTCGGTCGACACCAGCGAGCACGTCTACCCGATGCAGATCAAAGACGGCTCCATGCGCGATATGTGGCTGAGCAAGACGGAGCGTACTTAATCATGCGGCATATTATTTCCTTGCTTCTGGAAAACGAACCGGGTGCTCTGTCTCGTGTAGTCGGCCTGTTCTCGCAGCGCAACTACAACATCGAAAGCCTGACCGTGGCACCTACCGAAGACCCGACCCTGTCGCGTCTGACGCTGACCACGGTTGGTCACGATGAAGTTATCGAGCAGATCACCAAAAACCTGAACAAGTTGATCGAAGTGGTCAAACTGGTCGACCTGTCGGAGAGTGCTCACATCGAGCGCGAACTGATGCTGGTCAAGGTCAAGGCTACCGGTGCCCAGCGCGCCGAGATCAAACGCACTACCGATATTTATCGTGGGCAGATCGTTGACGTCAGCGCTAGCGTGTATACCGTTCAATTGACCGGTACCAGCGATAAGCTCGACAGCTTCATTCAGTCCATTGGCACCGCCTCGATTCTGGAGACCGTCCGCAGCGGCGTAACCGGTATTGCCCGCGGCGACAAAGTACTCAGCATCTAAACCAAATTAGCGAATGGCCTGAACGGCCTGGATATATAGGGGAATTTCATGAAAGTTTATTACGAAAAAGACTGCGACCTGTCGATCATCCAGGGCAAGAAAGTTGCCATCATCGGTTACGGTTCCCAGGGCCACGCTCAAGCGTGCAACCTGAAAGACTCCGGCGTTGACGTTACTGTTGGTCTGCGTAAAGGTTCGGCGACTGTTGCCAAAGCCGAAGCTCACGGCCTGAAAGTGACCGACGTTGCTTCCGCTGTTGCGGCTGCCGACCTGGTCATGATCCTGACCCCGGACGAGTTCCAGTCCGCTCTGTACAAGAACGAAATCGAGCCGAACATCAAGAAAGGCGCCACCCTGGCCTTCTCCCACGGCTTCGCGATCCACTACAACCAGGTTGTTCCGCGCGCTGACCTCGACGTGATCATGATCGCGCCGAAAGCTCCGGGCCACACCGTGCGTTCCGAGTTCGTCAAAGGCGGCGGTATCCCTGACCTGATCGCTATCTATCAGGATGCTTCCGGCAACGCCAAAAACGTTGCACTGTCCTACGCCGCTGGCGTTGGTGGCGGTCGTACCGGCATCATCGAAACCACCTTCAAGGACGAGACTGAAACCGACCTGTTCGGCGAACAAGCCGTTCTGTGCGGCGGTACCGTTGAACTGGTTAAAGCCGGTTTCGAAACCCTGGTTGAAGCTGGCTACGCGCCGGAAATGGCCTACTTCGAATGCCTGCACGAGCTGAAGCTGATCGTTGACCTCATGTACGAAGGCGGTATCGCCAACATGAACTACTCGATCTCCAACAACGCTGAATACGGCGAGTACGTGACGGGTCCGGAAGTGATCAACGCCGAATCCCGTCAGGCCATGCGCAACGCCCTGAAACGTATTCAGGACGGCGAATACGCCAAGATGTTCATCAGCGAAGGCGCAACCGGCTATCCTTCGATGACCGCCAAGCGTCGTAACAACGCCGCTCACGGTATCGAAATCATCGGCGAGCAATTGCGCTCCATGATGCCGTGGATCGGTGCCAACAAGATCGTCGACAAAGCTAAAAACTAAGTCGCGCACTTGTACAAAAAACGCGGCCTAGGCCGCGTTTTTTCGTTTGGGTGGCTGGTTCTGGTATAAAGCTGCATCGTTTGCGGCCGAACCGTCGTCCCAGACACCTGTCCAAACTTTCCACCCCGTTGCAAGGTAATGTCCATGAGCGAACGTCCCGAAGAGCCAAACCAGGCTTCTGACGCCGAAAGCCTGCTGCCCATCGATGAGCACATCGAGGAAGGGCATGACGCTGAAGGTCGTAAAGTCCGGCATCGTGGTATCTATCTTCTGCCGAATCTGTTCACCACTGCGAATCTGTTCGCAGGGTTTTATTCCATCATCAACTCGATGAGTGCCCAGAGCGCCTTGAGTGCCGGTGATTCGATAGGTGCAAGCAAGTATTTTGCTTTTGCAGCGATCGCGATTTTTGTCGCGATGGTGCTCGACGGCCTCGATGGTCGCGTTGCCCGTATGACCAATACCCAGAGCGCCTTCGGTGCCGAGTACGACTCGTTGTCGGACATGGTCGCCTTTGGTGTCGCGCCGGCATTGCTGGCGTTCGGTTGGGCCTTGGGCGATATGGGTAAGGTCGGCTGGATGGTTGCCTTCATTTATGTAGCTGGTGCCGCGTTGCGTCTGGCGCGTTTCAACACCCAGGTCGGCACTGCGGACAAACGCTACTTCATTGGTCTGGCCAGTCCGGCTGCTGCTGGTGTGGTTGCAGGCATCGTCTGGGCGTTCAGTGATTACGGCATTCAGGGCTCGAAGATGTCCTTCCTGGTTGCGCTGATGGTCGCTGCCGCCGGCATGCTGATGGTCAGCAACATCAAGTACAACAGCTTCAAGGAGCTGGACTTGAAGGGACGTGTACCTTTCGTGGCCATCCTCGCGGTGGTGTTGGTGTTTGCCGTAGTGTTCAGTGATCCGCCGCGCATCCTGCTGCTGGTTTTCCTCGCTTATGCAGCCTCTGGCCCGGTTCAATATCTGTTACGTCTTCGTCGGCACAAAAACGCCGAGTGATGTAATTTCCCTCATACTCCGCAGTCTATGGGTGCATCTGTCCTCCAATGCTGCGGAGTTGTCATGCTGATCAAAATCCCCAAAACGTCTGACTGCCATGAGTCGGACGTCACGCCTGAATCCTTCTATCTATCTCGTCGCAATGTTCTCGGTGCCGCCGTTGCCGGTTTGGCCGTGAGCAGCCTGCCGCGTTGGGTCAGTGCTGCAGATGCTGCGCGTTATGCGGATGTCGAGCCTGGCACGGCGCCTTCCTGGTTTACCGAAAAACTGCCTGCTACCAAATGGGGGGCGGTCAAAGTCAAGGATGAGGCGATCACGCCATTCAAGGACGCAACCCATTACAACAACTTCTATGAGTTCGGCACCGATAAAGGTGATCCTGCCGCCAACGCCGGCGCGCTGAAAACCGAACCTTGGAGTGTGGTGGTGGACGGGGAGGTGGGCAAGCCGGGACGGTACGCACTGGAAGACTTCATGAAGCCTTATCAGTTGGAAGAGCGCATCTACCGTCTTCGCTGTGTGGAGGCTTGGTCGATGGTTATTCCATGGATCGGGTTTCCCATCTCGGCCCTGCTCAAGGAAGTCGAACCGACTTCCAAAGCCAAATTCATTCGCTTCGAAACCCTGGAAGATCCCAAGAGCATGCCCGGGCAACGTTCCGGTTTTGCCTTGATCGATTGGCCATATGTGGAAGGGCTGCGTCTGGATGAGGCGATGAATCCGTTGGCGATTCTTGCCGTGGGTATGTACGGGCGGGAGCTGCCTAATCAGAACGGCGCGCCTCTGCGTTTGGTGGTGCCGTGGAAATACGGCTTCAAGAGCATCAAATCCATCGTGCGGATCAGTTTGGTGAGTGAGCAGCCGAAAACCACCTGGCAGAGCATTGCCTCGGATGAGTATGGTTTTTATGCGAACGTAAATCCTGCGGTCGACCATCCGCGTTGGACTCAGGCGCGTGAGCGGCGTCTGCCGAGCGGGCTGTTCAAGCCCAATGTGCGGGACACGCAGATGTTCAATGGCTACTCGGATGAAGTCGCCTCCTTATATACAGGGCTCGATTTGCGGAAGAACTACTGATGCGATTTCCGTTTTGGCGAATTGGCGTCTTTATAGCTGCTGCGGTCTGGCCGCTGCTTTGGTTGTATCAGGCCTGGGAGGATGTGCTGGGGCCTGATCCGGGCAAGGTGCTGGTTGACCGGTTGGGGCTGGGGACGCTTGTCCTGCTGCTCATTACGTTAAGCATGACACCTGTGCAGAAGCTTACCGGTTGGGCGGGGTGGGTTGCTGTCCGGCGGCAACTGGGGTTGTGGTGCTTCGCTTATGTGGTTTTGCATTTGAGTGGGTATACGGCGTTCATCCTCGGCTTTGATTGGTCGCAGTTGGGTGTCGAGTTGCGCAAACGGCCGTACATTATTGTCGGGACGCTTGGGTTTCTGTGTTTATTGGCCTTGGCGGTGACCTCAAATCGTTATAGTCAGCGGCGTTTGGGTTCTAGCTGGAAGAAATTACATCGTCTTGCCTATGTGGTTCTCGGGCTTGGATTGCTGCATATGTTGTGGATCGTGCGCGCTGATCTTAAGGAGTGGGCGGTTTACGCCTCTATAGGTGCATTGCTATTAGTATTGCGACTACCCCCTGTAACCCGCCGAATCCCTCGATTAATTGCCAAAAAGACACCTTCTGCACGAAAAGCGTAATTAAGGGTTGACGGCAGATTCTGGAAGTCTATAATTCGCCCCACTTCCGGCGCAGTCGAAACGGAAAACTCCTTGGTAAACAATGAGTTACGCAGTTTTCGGCAGCGAGTTGCTTCAGGTCATCGAAGCCCAGAAGGAGTTGAAAGAGCGAGGTTGTTTGGCTCTTTTAACGATTCGATCTTCTCGGTCGAAAGCGGTGTAAAAGAGGTGTTGACAGCAGCGACTAACGCTGTAGAATTCGCCTCCCGCTAACGAGAGATCGGAAGCGCAAGTGGTTGAAGTTGCAAAGGAAACTTTGAAAGCT